>CP054936.1:0-1828752 GCA_013364255.1 Streptomyces seoulensis
GACGCCGGACGGGGATCGGGGCCGCAGGCCGTACAGACCCTGAAGGCGCACGACCATTGCGCGCGTCACCGCCTCAACGCCAGCGCTGCCCGCAAGGACACCGCGGACGCCGACCCATCACCTCGCGCCCCCCTTCCCCGCCGACCCGGTCCCGGACGCCACCGCCCTGGAAGCCCTCGACGCGGCGTCATCCACGAGCGCCGGCAAGAAGGCCGAGGCGAAGACCACGCACACAGGAGGCGAATCCACGCAGGCCGCGAACAGCGCCCTGGGCAACGACCGGATGGCCGCCCAGACGGACAAGAGCACCGGCGACGCACGCGCGCCCAGGAAGAAGACGAAGGACGCGTCCGAGCAAGGCCTCCCAGTGCGGACTGCCGGCCCGCGACGAGTAGGGTGATCGTTTGACATCGGACCGGGGAGGTCGGCGTGGACTATGGCGACAAGCTCTTCTGGCTCTCGGTTGTGATCCAGCGCAAGTACGCGCAGATCTGCGCCGGGTTCGACCTGACTCCCTCGCAGGCCACGCTGCTCTGCGCGGTCAGGGACGAGCCGCGGCGGATGGCTGACCTCGTCGCGTCATTGGGCATGACCAAGAACGCATTGAGCCAGCTGGTCGACCGCACCGCGCGGCGCGGGTTGGTCGGCCGGGCAAGCTCGGCGCAGGACCGACGGGTCGTCATGCTCAGTGCGACGCCCGCGGGGAAGGTGCTCGGCGAGGCCGTATACGCCGAGGTCGCCCAACGCCTGCCCGAGATCGCGAGGAACCTCGACGCCGACGACCAGCGCGACTTCGAGCGCGTGGCCGCCGCCATCGTGGACACCTCGGACCTCTCTTCGCCCACTTCGAACCCGCCCATCACACCGTGAGGTTCCGCTACACCCGCACCTTGACGATGTTCATGGCATGAACTAATTTCGTTCACGCCATGAACTAGTGAGGGGTGGCAGCGATGAGCACACAGACGGCCGGCACGATCGCGGTCTTCGGCGCGACGGGGCAACAGGGCGGGGCGGTGGTCGACGCACTGCTGGACCGCCAAGCGCGGGTGCGGGCCCTGGTCCGCGACCCGCGGTCCGACCGGGCTCGGGCGCTGGCCGCCCGCGGCGTCGAGTTGGCGGCCATCCGGACCGACGACCCGGCGTCGCTGGCCGCCGCGCTGGCGACGGTCGAAGCGCTCTCCTTCATGACCCCGGAGGCGAACAGCCTCGAACAGGTCGAGGCGGAGATCCGCATCGGTACCGCGCTCGTCGACGCGGCGGCCGAGGCGGGCGTCCCGCACGTCGTGTTCAACTCGGTCTCCGGAGCAGACCGGGAGTCGGGTGTGCCGCACCACGACTCGAAGCACTCGATCGAGAAGCACCTGAGGAGCTCCGGCCTGAGGGTCTCCATGGTTCGCGCGACCGCCTTCATGGAGAATTTCACGAGCGTGATGGCACCAAGCCTGGAGCACGGGGAGATCGTGCTGAGGCTGCCGCTGCCAGAGGACGCCGCCCTAAAGATGATCTCGGTCCATGACATCGGCCGGGTCACCGCCGCGCTCCTACTCGACACCGCCGAGGCGCCCGGCGTAGTCGTAGAGCTCGTCGGCGACGAGCTGACGGGCCCCCAGATCGCCGCCGCGTTCGGCGCGCGTGCCGGGCTCCCGGCACGGTACGAGGCCCTCGCGCTGAGCGTGCTCCCCAACGACCTCGACAAGACGATGTTCCGCGAGTTCGCGAAGGCGGCGGAGAACCCTTCGGACCTCGCGACGGTGCGCCAGATCGAGCCGGCCACCCTGGACCTGGCCGAGTGGATCCGAGCTACCGGCTGGACCGCGCCCACGAACGCGGCTGGCTCCTGAGCCCCCGGCCACGACGAACGCCCCGCGACCATGCCCTCAGTCCCAGCGCTCCGGGCACGGCAACGCATCCGCCAACGGCTGAAGCAGTCACGAAGCTCCCTGGGGCGTGGCGTGCCCGACGCCGGCGCACTGGTCGTCGAGAGGCCGCCGGTCGACGGCGATGTGAAGATCCATGTCCAGGAGTCCCCTGGGCCATCAACAGTGGCCTCCGACCAGCCGACCAGCCGGCGGTGAAGTCCGCCGCCCAGCAGCGGTTGGGGGCGGCGGCGACGGAGTCGTGGTCGAGACGGCCACGAGCTCGCCCGACCTGCCAGCCGGGAAGCGTGGTGATCACACGCTTGCCGCAGACCGCCCCCTGGACGCCCATCTCACGCACCAGGCGTTCGACGGTGCACCGGGCCACGACACGTCCCTGCCGGTTCAGCCCACGCCACACCTTTCTCGCCTGGTAGAAGGGACGATCTTGCAGCCGTACTCGGTGAGCGTCCTGCAGATCGGCTCGACACCGCCGAAGCGGTCCCGGTGCGCGCGCTGTTAGTGCACACCCCGGCAGGCCGGGTGCGTGTGACGCAGTTCGGCGACACGGCGCGCGTGACCGTCGGTGGCTACGGCTCAGACCCGCCTGATCGCCGCCTCGGCAGCGGTGGCGAAGTCGTCGACGTCCTCCTCCGTGGTGTCGTAGGAGCACATCAGCCGTACCTCGCCGCGGCTTTCGTCATTGAGGTAGAGCGTGTAGCGGTCCGCAAGACGGGCGCGGGTCGCCTGAGGCAGTGTCGCGAACACCGCGTTGGACTCGACCGGACGGCTGACCGCCACTCCCTCCATACGGGACAGGTGGATGCCCAGCCGTGTGGCCATGGCGTTCGCGTGCCGCGCGTTCCGCTCCCACAGGTCCCCGTCGAGGAGCGCCTCGAATTGGACGGAGAGGAAACGCATTTTGGAGGCGAGCTGCGCGGAGCGTTTGCGCAGATACGGCATGCCCGACACCCGGGACGGGTCCAGAGCCACCACGCATTCCCCGAACATCAGGCCGTTCTTCGTGCCGCCGAAGGACAGGATGTCGACCCCCGCGTCCGTCGTGCAGGCGGACAGGGGGACTCCCAGGGACACCGCCGCGTTCGCGAGGCGCGCGCCGTCCATGTGCACGGCAAGGCCATGGGCGTGCGCTCGGGCGGTCAGGTCACGGATCTCCGCGGGGGTGTAGCAGGTACCCAGTTCCGTGGCCTGGGCCAGGGAAAGGGTCCGGGGCGGGGCGGAGTGCACGTCGTTCGCCTCCGCCACCGCCCCGTCGATCATTTCCGGGCTCAGTTTGCCGTCCACGGCGGGCAGGCCGAGCAGCTTCAGGCCCGCCATGTGCTCCGGACCGCCCCCCTCGTCCTCGTTCAGGTGGGCCTGCCCGGCACAGATCACCGCTCCCCAGCGGCTGGTGACGGCCTGCAGCGCGATGATGTTGGCTCCGGTTCCGTTGAACACGGCGAACACCTGCGCGTCGGACCCGAAGTGACGGCGGAAGGTGTCCTCCAGGTGAGCCGTGTAGCGGTCCATGCCGTAGGCCTGCTGATGACCGCCGTTGGCCAGGTGGAGCGCGGAGAGGATCTCCGGGTGGGCACCTGAGCAGTTGTCGCTGGTGAGATCCCGCCGTCCGGGGTCGTGGCGCCGGACGGCGGCGCCGACGGGCGGCGCGGGCGGCACCGGACGCGTCACGGGGGACGTCGGAGGCCGTACCCGCGGCGGTGCCCCCTCCCTTCAACCCCCGGCGACGTAGGACCAGTACGGTTCGACGAGCACCCCCAGCTGCCGGGCGGTGTGGAGGACGCGGTCCGGTTCCTCTCCCCGGTCTAGGCCGTACTCGAGTACCCGGACAGTTCCCTCGGCGACCTCGGGCGGCGGCCGTTCGCCCCAGCTCTCCATGTAGGTGAGGACGGGACGGGGGACGTCCGGCAGCTGGCGTGCGGCGGAGACGAGGCCGGAGAAGAGGGTGCACCAGGTGGAGAGGTCCGTGTGGAGGTAGAGGGCGGCTTCGGCGGGGCCTGCCTGGGTGCCCATCCAGGTGAGGTCGCGCACGACCCGGAAGAGACCCTGGTCGACCGGTACGGGCGGGATGTCGCCACCGGCGAGGCCGACGGACGAGGCGGCGTCGCGCAGCAGCCCGCGAGCGGTGGCGATGGTGTGCAGGGCGAAGGAGAACAGGGTGGCCGGGATCTCGTGGCGGTGCCGGCACACCAGCAGCGCGTACGTGGAGAGCTCGGCTTCCTGGCACTGGTACTCGGCGAGCACGATGCGCTTGAAGTGATCGGTGTCGATCTCCCCGGTCCGGGCGAGTTCGACGAGCCGGTTCCCGCTGACGAACCGTTCAACGTCCGGCTTCATCGCTTCGATGAGTTGTTCGGCCTTCATGGGATCTCCCGTGTTCGATCGGTGGGGTGAGGGGCGGGGCGCCGCCGGGCGCGGAACCACCGGGACGGCGCCGGACGGTCCGGTGACCATCCGGCCCCGCTGGAAGACGTACCGGCTGCGGCCGGTGGCGGTGATGTCCTGGAACGGGTCGCCTTCGAGAGCTACGAGGTCGGCCGTGGCGCCGGGGGTGATCGTGCCCAGGTCGGGGCGGTCGAGAAGGTCCGCGGCGACGCAGGTGGCCGCCCTGAGGGCACGCAGGGCGGTGTATCCGTGGGCGAGCATGGTGGGGAACTCGCGCCAGTTCTCCGCGTGGGGGAACATCCCGGCGTCGGTGCCGAAGGCCGTCTTCACGTTCGTCCGGGCGGGACGCATCAGTCCTTCGCGCAGTGCCTCGGCGTGTGCCCGGTAGTTGGTGCGGACGGTCGCCGTGGAGCCGTCCCAGAAGTCGTCGTCGTCCAGCCGGTCGAGGAAGTACGTCTGGGTGTACTGGGTCGGCACCAGGAACACACCGGCCTCCTCCATGGCCCGGTAGGTCGGCGCGGTGGCGAAGCAGCCGTGTTCCACACTGCGCACTCCGGCCTCGACGGCGCGCCGGATCGCACGGTCGGTGAAGAGGTGCGCCGCGCAGGGAAGTCCCAGATCGTCGGCGGTGGAGACGATGGCGTGCATCTCCGTGCTCGAGTACGCGGTGCTGGTGGGGCTGTCCACGGGTGAGGAGAATCCGCCACCGCCCGCGAACTTGATCCAGTCTGCGCCGGCCCGGGACTGCTCGCGCACCGCGCGGCGCAGCCCTTCGACGCCCTCGGCCAGCGTGCCGATCCGGTGCCCGTACCGCAGAGCGAGGTCGGGCTGTTTGTCCCCGTGGCCTCCGGGGGGCGACAGGATGTTGGGCGCCGCCAGAATGCGAGGTCCCTCGACGAGGCCGTCCTCGACCGCTTGGCGCAGGGACACGTTCAAGGGCAGGTGGGCGCTGCCCAGGTCCCGCACGGTGGTGAAGCCGCGGTGCAGCAGCGCGCGCAGGACGGGCACCGCTGTAAGGGTCTGGTAGGCGGCGGGCGCCGTCTCTGCGGCTTCGTCCAGGAGGTGGACGTGGCAGTCGATCAACCCGGGCAGGAGGGTACAGCCGGGCATCTCGACGACGTCCGTCTCCGGGCCGGCCGGGAGGTCGTGTCCGATCTCGGCGATCCGGCCGTCGCGCACGAGGACGGACAGGCCGTCCACCGGTGTGTCCGCGACCGCGTCCCACACGCGGTCGGGCCGCAGCAGCAGGTCTCTGACGAGGGGTGCGTGCATGGATACCTCCGGGACGGCGGTGCGGGGGCGGGTCGAGCGGGCGGGGACCGGACCGGCCGCTGTAGGCAGGGCGCCTCAGGGGCCTGCGATGTCCTTGGTCAGGAAACGGAGAGCGGTGTGTACCGGGGGTCGTCCCACAGGTCGCCGGGTCCGGGGTTGCCCGGTTCCGGCCGGGCGCCGAGTTGCCGCAGGACACCCCAGGCGGCGTTCAGGCCGGAGGCGAGCGCGTGGTCGAGCCAGCCCGGGGACCACGAGGTGTCGTCACCGGCCAGGAAGAGGGCGTTCGGCGGTTCTCCCGGTACGGCCGCCGTGCCGTTGAAGTCCTTCATGAAGTGGGCGAACAGATCACGTTGGTAGGGGTGGTCGCCCGGACACGAGAAGCGGCTCAGACCGCGGAAGTTCCGTTCGTCCTCCCACGACACCGTCACCGTCGCCGTCGTGTCGGCGTGGGCGCGCAGCTCGCCCGCCACCTCGGGGTGGATGGCGGCGAGATCACGGACGAAGAGGGCGAGACGTTCCTCCGGGGCGGAGGGCGCCACCTTCATGGCATCCTGCGCCCAGGTGAAGCTGAGGTCCACCACACCGCGCCGGCCCCCGGGTCCGCGCGGTGGGCCGTAGTCCACGGTGTAGGCGGCCCTCGGCAGCCGGTCGGTGAGGGTGACCCCGTCCATGGACGTCCCCTCCCAGAAGGGGCTGCCCACCACGAGCGCGGTCTTGGAGGACTGCCAGTAGTGCAGCCGGCGGATGGCCCGCCACAGGCGCGGGCCGAGCGCTGGGACGTGAGCGGCGGTGGAACGCACCTCCACACCGGTCTCCAGCAGACGTAACTGGGGGGTGAACACGGCGGCCACGTACCGTTCGCTGCGCCCGTCCTCGCTGTGCACCACGACCCCGCGAGCGGCGTCCGGTTCGACGTCGATGGCGCGCACCGCGGGGCGCAACGCACCCTCGTTGGCGGCCTCCAGACTGTGGGTACGCCCGTCGGGGCCGGTGGTGCGGTGTGCCCAGAAGCCCTCGGCCAGGCGGCTGACGCCGTCCGGCGCGTACAGCAGTCCGCTTCCTTCGGTGCACAACAGCAGGCGCAGGATCTCGATCACGCTGAGCTCGAAGAAGGCGTCCCAGACCGCGGGTCCTATCCCGGCGGTGCCCAGCAACCGTGCCTGGTCGTGGCTGAGGCCCGCGCCTTCCGGGTCGCGCAGGAACCGGTAGAAGGACCACATCTCGAACCTGGTCAGCACCGTGCGCCAGCGGCGGCGCACCGCGCTGAGGTCACGGGCGGCGACGTCCCGCTGGATCTGGAGGAAGCCGATGCGGGCAAGCGCCCGCTGCCAGCGTGTGTGCGCCTCGCGGAACTCCTCGTGGAGGTCGTACAGGTCCTCCAGGCTCCTCGCCGGGTACTGCCGGCCGTCGACGTCGAGCACGGTCAACGGCGTGGGAGGCGCGTAGTTGTCACGGAAGGGCTCCAGCCGCACGCCGAACGCGTGACCGTACTGGCGCAGCAACCGTGCCGATTCGGGGAACCGCAGGCAGCCCAGTTCCACGACGGCGCTGTCCGCCTCGTCGAGTCGCCGGCTGTACATGCGGCCGCCCAGACGCCGGCCCCCCGGCCCGTCCTGGCTCCGTTCGGCCTCGTACACGACGGGTCGGCAGCCGGCTCGCAGCAGCTCGTAGGCGGCCGCCAGTCCGCTGCCGCCCGCTCCGATCACGGCGACGCGCGCGCCCGCGGTCCTCTCGGGCAGCCGTCCCATGCGCCGGCCGTCACCGACGTGCGCGGCGTAGTCGAAGGGGAAGTCGACCTGCAAGTCGCTTGCGGGCGGGGGTGTGCCAGGGCTCATCGCTGACTCCGTCGGGGCAGGGTGGGAAGGTTCCAGGTGTGCACGGGGCGGGCTCCCTCGGCAAGCCGGGCGTAGCGCACCGTCAGCTCCTCGAGGAGCGGGTCGGGCAGGCCGGAGCCCGCGACGCGTGCGCCCCCGTCACCGGTCCGCCCGGCCTCACCGGCCGTCCGTATCGCGGTGGCGCCTTCCGGTGCGGGCGGGATCACATCTCGTTCCGGTGCCGTGGCGGTGAGGCCGGTCGTGTCCCGGCCCGCGTTCGGGGCGCGCTTCTCCCGTCGGCTGAGTGCCTCCAGTGTCCGCTGCTGCCACCACGCCCCGGTACGGCCCGAGGTCGCCCGGCGGTGCAGCAGGTCCAGCACGGCATCCGCCTCGGCGGCGTCCACCCCGGCGGTGACCAGTCCTTCCCGTGCCTGCGGCAGCAGCGCTTCCACCAGGGCGCCCGCCTCGTGTCGCCGGGGCGCGGAGCCGGGTGAGGGCCACCACAGGCTCGCCCGCAGGCCGTCACGCGCGGCCCGGTAGAAGTTCTCCCTGGCGTGGGTGAAGGGAAGCTCCCCGGCCACATCGCGGCCCTCGGCGGCCAGGGAGAGGGTGAGACCGACCAGGAACGCCGTGTTCGCCGCCATGTCGAGCGGGGTCGGCCCGGACGGGAGTGCCCTGAACTCGATCCGCAAGTGCCCGAGCGGGTCGTACACCGGCCGGTTCCACGGCCACACGGTGCTCATGTGCAGGCGCAGTTCCTCCAGCGAGGGGCAGCCGTCCGGCGAGACGTCGTCCTCGGCCGGGAGAGCCGCCGGAAGCAGGACGTCGTAGCCGCGCACGGCTTCCTCGAACGCCGCGAGCGGACCACCTCGCAGCCAGGTGTGCCCGAAACCGACCCGCGGGCGCGAAGTCCCGCGGCAGCTCGCGCCACGCTCCCCGAAGCCCTGTTCGTACACCGCGATGCGGGCTTCCTGCCAGCCGCGCCGGCCCAGCGGGAAGGGCGAGTTGCCCGCGGCGGCCAACGCCGGTCCGGTGGCGAGCTGGGCGGCGTTGTACGTGGGGCAGAAGAGGTCAGGGGCCACGGTCAGGTGCACCTGCCAGGAACAGGCCGCGCCCTGGATCGCCACGGACTCGGCCCGCAGCAGTCCCTGCTCGCCGTCCCCCACGCACAGCGGGAACGGCGCGGGACGCCGCCGGGCCCAGGCGCGTTCCAGCGCGTGGTAGCGCGGCAGGTCGGTCAGCGCCCGTGCCGTCAGGTCGGCCGGTGTCAGCGTGGGCAGCGTCCCGATCGGTACCGCCCGGGCGCCGTGGCGCGGCAGCGACCAGGCGGTGATCCGCGCCAGCGCCCGGGATGCCTGAGCGGCCAGCTCCGTGAACGGACGCCCCCGCAGGGGGACCGGCTCCAGGTTGGCCTCGAGGTTGAAACGGGCCACTTCCAGGGCGAGACCGTCGTCACCCAGTCCCTCGCGAACGGCCGCGTTCACCGGGACGGGACGGCCGTCCGGCCCGGCCAGCGACAGCTCCAGTTCCGCGCCCAACGTGCTCGGCACCTGCCCGAACCCGGGCCGGGCCACCAGCTTCTCCAGCGCGGTGAGGCAGTCCGCCAGGCGGACGCGGAACCGTGCGTACTCCTCTTCCGTGAATGCCACTCGTCCGACCTCGCGGCCCATGTCCACTTCCTCACCTACGTGACCTCGCCCGACGTGCTCGTTCCCGAGGCCCTCATCCGGCCGTGGCGACCGCCCGCCACCAGGACCGCAGCGCAGGCTCCATTCGCACCGCGCTGCGCGTGATCCACTCTTCGGGTTCGTCGCGCGCCCTGCCGTACTCGATGACCTCCAGGACGCCGTCCGCCACCTGCGGAGGGTTCTCCCGGTAGGCGCCGATGTACTCGATCGCGGCCTCGGGAACCTGCTCCGCCTCGCTCAGCACGTCGGCCAGAACGGCACAGGTGTTGCACCACAGGGTGAAGTCGGTGCGTGCCACGAGAGCGGCTTCCGCCGCTCCGGCGTGCAGAGCGACCCAGGAGATGAACTCGGTGAAGCGCCGCACCGGTTCCAGGCGGGGAGCACGGCGCATCTCGTCGGGCGAGAGGCGCAGCGCGGGCGCGAGACCGTTCACCATCCGGTGCCGGGCCCGCATCAGCTCGTGCGCGACGAACGAGAAGAACCCGCCGGGCACCTCGTGCGGGTAGCGGGCCAGCAACAGGCCGTACGCCGTGAACTCGGCTTCCTGGGACTGGAACTCGGCGAGGGCGAAGCTCCGCAGGTGCTTCTCCCCGAGCATCCCCTCGCGGGCGAGGGCAAGGAACTCGTTGGCGCTCAGGTGCTCGGGGAGGTTGATCCCCACGGTGTCGATGAACTCGGTGGCAGGCATGGAGGGGACTCCTCGGATAGGGGGACGACCAGTCGTGACGGGCGTGGGTCGCGTCAGGCACGACGCCGGCCGTCCGGGTCCCGGGCGGAGATCGACGAGCCGCGACGGTCTGCGAACCCGCCGAAGCCGAGCGGCGGTCCGTACACCGCGTCGCGGCCCGCCGTCCGGCGGGCGCGGTGCACACCTCCGGGACTCGCTTCCGCATGCCTCGCACCGCTCACCTGTTCTCGCGTGGTCATGGCCGGTACTCCGTTCAAGACGCTCCGTCACGCCGACAGGGAGAGGGCGAAAGGGCACCATTTCCCCTGCAGAGGCCATGCCGACGTGTCACCCATGCCCCATCGGCTCCGGCGCCTACGCGGAGCGCCGGGCGGCACTCCCTCGGACTCTGTACCGGCTCCCCAGGGGTGTGCGGCGCACACCCGCACGGCGCCGATGAAGCGTGAACGCGTTGAACGCGCACCCCGCATCAGTCCCCGCGCGGCCCCCTCACCCGTAAGGCATCCCACACCGTGCGGTCCTGCGTTCTGGATCACAGGGTGGTCCCATGAACGATCCGCTCTTCGACCGCGTGGCCGGTCTCGCCCTGCGCGCCGCCGCGACCGAGCGGGCGCGCCGCCACGCGCACGCCGGTCCGTCCGAGACCGGCCGGGCCGGGCAGCCGCGCGGGGCGGAGGAGGCGTCAGGGGCGGAGGGCGGAGTGGGGACCGGCTCCGACGGGCCCGCGTGACCCGTCTCGAACCCTCGCCGACGGACGGGGCGAGCCGGACGGGGCGACGCCGGACGCGGTCCGGTGGCCTCCGGCCCCAGCGGGTGACGCGTCGATGCGACCCTATCGGCCCCCTCGTTCGGCGGCGGCGGGGAGAAGCCGCGAACCGCGCGCTCTGCCGGTGCCGCGCCATCCGGTCACGCCCGCCGCGCAGGCGGTGTCCGGGAACTCGCAGGGCCTGCGGGCGCGGGCGCACCCGTGGCCCGTCGCCGCGGTGATGGATCGGATAGGCGTCGCCCCGCGCTGCCGCGGCGGGCCTCCGAGGAGGGGAGTCAGGGGCCGGGCGTCGTGCGGGCGAGCGCCGCGAGGCGCTGCAGCAGGTCCGCTGCCTCGGGCACCCGCCGGTACGGCGTGAGCCGCGCCCGTATCTCCCGCAGCATGAGCGAGGAGCGATGGGAGCGCAGGAAGCGGTGTTCCTCGCCGAAGAGCCGGCCCGTCTCGCAGGCCTCGTCCACCCGCCCCTGACCCAGCAGCACCAGTGTCAGGCGGGCTTGTCCGAGTGCCCTGGTGCGGTGTTCATGGAGGGGACGCCGTGCCGCCGCGTACCGCAGGGCGTCCAGAGCGGGCTCTGTGTCTCCGAGGCGGTGCAGGGTGTGTCCCTTGCGGTAGGCGAAGCCGGCCCTCGGGTACCGAAGGAAGGGATCGTCGTGCACGACGGAGGAGCCGAGTTGCCGTTCGGCGTCGTCGAGGTCCTGGTAGGCGCCGCGGCGTTCGCCTGCCAGCGCCCGCGCGTAGGCCCTTTGCGCCAGGACGAACGTGTGTAGGTCACCGGACTGCCCCCTGGCCGAGGTGACCGCCGCGTCGGCGAGGTCGGACGCGTGTCGCAGAGCTGACAGACGGACCGCCTGGACGCTCATCGCTCTCAGCGTGATGGCGCGCGTCCACCTGTCCCCGGCCCCGGCGGCGACGTCGAGGGCGATCAGGTAGTACCGCTGGGCGAGCCCCTGAAGGCCGGCGTCCGCCGACATGTCACCCAGGACTTGGACGATTTGGGCCGCCGCCGACAGCAGCGCCCGTCGCTCGGCCGAAGGCGCGGGCTGCGCCAGCAGGCGGCCCATGTCGTCGCCGAGGTAGGAGGCCAGGGCCGCGCGGGCGTGGCCGCCTCCGTAGCGCGGCCAGCCGGCGGCGAACCGGGACGTCACGAACCGGACCCGCTGCACGTCGGGGTCGCCGATCCCAGCCCGCAGCGAGGCGGGGCCGGGGGTTTCGAGCATGTCCCGGATCTCCGTGTCCGGGACACCGTGCTGGCGGAAGACCAAGTGCGCCAGCCGCACACGGCGTACCGGATCGGCGTCCGTCCTGGCCAAGGCCACCAGGCGCGGCAGGGGATCGGCGCGGTCCTCGTCCGATCCGTCGCCGGAAGCCTGTGAACGGGGGCCGGCCAGGCCGGTCTCCGCGACGCTGACCAGTCGGCCGATGCCGCGGGTCAGTACCTCGGCCACGAGTTGGGGGACGGGATCACGGGGACGGGATCCCGAGAGCCAGTGAGCGACGGTGGTGCGGTCGTAGTGCAGTGTCAGGCCTTCGCCGGCCGCCAGGCGATTGACGTTTCTGGCCAGTTCCGCAGCGCTCATGCCTGCCTCGCTCAACAGGCCCCGGAGCGCGGCGTTGTGGCCATGACGGCGTGACACGACGGTCCCTCCTTCACCGCTTCTCCCAAGTGGCCCGCGGGGAGCCCGGCCGGTCACGCCCGGCTGCCGATGTGCGCGTCAGCTCCTCTCTCCGTCCTCGCGAAGGCGCCGGAACGAGGAGTCCCTGCGGTACCGCGGGGGTGTGCGAGCCGCCTCGATCGAGCCGCTGGTGACGTTCCCTGGCGCCGGGTGCGGCGCGTACGTACGAACAGGCGCCGACCGGACCACGAGCGCGGCCGGCGACAGAGGATGGGGGTACGGCGATCGGGGCACGCCGGGTCGCCGCGGGTACGCCCGGCGCGGAGGCGCCATCCGGCCCGGACGCGACATGAAAGAAATCGGCTACATCTCCTTTCTACCAGTCACTATCCGATCGGAAATCGCTTTTTCAGCCATGCACGGTCGCCTCACTCAACAGGCCCCGCGGTTTCCGTCCGTCTTCATCGCCGCTCCGCCGCAACCGCCTCGACTGCGTCCAGCCTGACCGGTGCCCAGCGGGGAGGGCGCCGAGGCCCGGATCCGACAAGGAGTCCCAGGGGCGGCGGCTACGGGCAGGGCGCGGATACGGGGAGGCCGGGTCCTGTCAAAGGGGTCCCCAGTGCGGCCCCGGCTCGGCGATGCACAAACGGTGAGCTCAGGGCGCGAGTTGGGGCGCGGTTCGATGGCCCGCGGCTGGGCGGACCAGCGGTGGACTCTCGCGCGGATCAAGTCGCTGATCAACCGACTCTTCCACGTCTCGACACCGTCGAGGGCACCGGCGGTGCTGAAGCGGCGCGGCTGGTCGTGGCAGCAGCCGTGCCGGCGGGCGATTGAGGTTCCCCTCCTGCCTGTGGAGACGAACGGATCTCCGTCGTCGGACCGGCCGGTGGCCGAGCCGTCGGGTGGCCGGCTGCGGGAGGGTGAGCGGGCGGAGCGGGAGGCGGCTGCGGGCCGAGGCCGCAGGCGCATGCGGCACTGGCGCCATCTGCTGTCGAACACCGGCAGCGTGGTCCACCTCCAGTGTCCGACCCGCACCCACGTCTCGGACACGAGACGGGCTTCGGCGCGAGCCGGGGCCGCCGAACCGGGCGGCAAAGGACCGCTGACCTCTGTGCCGGAGACGGCCGGGATCAGGACGCTCGGCTGAGGAGGGGCAGGTAGCCGAGGGACTGCCCGGCGGCGTTGGGGTGGTACGACTCGGTGAGGTCCAGCACCTCGATGCTGTGCAGCCATGGCCCCGCGGAACAGATCTCGTGCCCCTCGAAGGCGCTCCGGGCGTCCGCGAACGAGAATCCGTGGCCGGTGGCATGCCGGGCGATCACGCCGTCGAGGTGGTCGATGGCCGCGTTGAGCGCCGCCCGCTCCTTGTCCTCCAGCCCCCGCGCGCAGGCGCCGCGGAGCTGGTAGAAGTGCGGGTAGCCGAGCACCACGACACGGGCGGACGGCGCCTTGGCCCTGATCGCCGAATAGAGCCGGTCCAGGTTCCCGGTCAGCGTCCTGTCGACGTATGCGCGTGCGGTGTCGATGGCGTTGAGGCACGCGGTGGTGCCGGGCAGCGCGCAGATCCCCATCACCCTGGCCCAGCTCGCGTCACTGCCGCCGACGGTGACGCTGACCAGATCGGTACGGCCGCTCAGTGCCCCGAGCTGCTTCGTCAGCACATCCCCGGTCCTGGCGCCGTTGCAGGCGGCGAAGGCGAAGGACGAGGCGTGCGCCGCGGCCCACAGGGCGGGGTAGGCCCGGCTGCTGCGCAGACAGTTCGCGCCCCCGGGCAGGTAGTCCCCGGCGCCGACACCGGCCGAGTAGGAGTCTCCGAGTGCCACGTAGTCCAGGGCCGCCCGGTTCGGTGCCGCGGGGGCGCTGGCCGGACCGGCCAGGGTGCAGGCACCCGCGAGGAGCAGGGCGGAGGCCCAGGACTGGATGCGCAACGATCTCATGCACCCGTTTATCGCGCACCCGTCGCACCCCCGCCTCGTCACGGTCCGCGACCTTGACAATCCGATCGGTCGATGCCGCCGAGGCAGAAACTCGGGAGGGAGGTGCATCGGGCGTGGTGCCGTCGGGCCGCCGACCGCCCGGAATTCACCCGAAGGGACAGTCACCCGTACGGCGGAGCGAAACGGCAGAGGCAGGGAGTGCGTACTCCTTGCCACTCTCAACTTATAGCGGGTGGGGGGCCTTGCGGCAAGGCCCCTCCCATGCCGCACAATCTCCGCTCCGGACAGCGAAGGGCAGGTGGGACGCCTGCCCTGGGTAGAGGGAGTTTCATGATCGACGTGATCGTCGCGGGCGGCGGACCGACCGGTCTGATGCTGGCCGCCGAGCTGCGGCTGCACGGCATCCGCACCGTCGTGCTGGAGAAGGAGGTGGAGCCCACCCGGATCGTCCGGGCGCTCGGGCTGCACGCGCGCAGCATCGAGGTGATGGACCAGCGTGGCCTGCTGGAACGCTTCCTCGCCCAGGGCAAGCAGTACCCGCTCGGCGGCTTCTTCGCGGGCATCCGCAAGCCGGCGCCGACGCGACTGGACACCGCGCACCCGTACGTCCTCGGCATCCCGCAGCCCATCACCGAGCGCCTGCTGGCCGAGCGCGCCACGGAACTGGGCGCCGAGTTCCGCCGGGGCTGCGAACTGGTCGCCCTGAGCCAGGACGAGGACGCGGTGACCGCCGAACTGGCGGACGGCACCCTGCTGCGCTCCCGCTACCTCGTCGGCTGCGACGGCGGCCGCAGTACGGTGCGCAAGCTCCTCGGCATCGCCTTCCCCGGCGAGCCCTCCCGCGTCGACACGTTGCTCGGCGAGGCACGGGTGACCGCCTCGCCGCAGGAGGTGGAGGCCGTGGTGACCGAGATCCGCAAGACCCAGCTGCGGTTCGGCCTCGGACCGCTCGAGGACGGTGCGTATCGCTTCGTCGTACCGGCCGACGGTGTGGCCGAGGACCGCACGGCCCCGCCGACCCTGGACGAGGTACGACAGCGGCTGCGGGTCGTCGCCGGCACCGACTTCGGCATCCACGCGCCGCGCTGGCTCTCCCGCTTCGGCGACGGCACCCGGCAGGCCGAGCGCTACCGGGCCGGCCGCGTCCTGCTGGCCGGCGACGCCGCCCACGTCCACCCGCCGATGGGCGGACAGGGACTCAACCTCGGCGTCCAGGACGCCTTCAACCTCGGCTGGAAACTGGCCGCCGAGCTCGCCGGCTGGGCGCCCGAGGGGCTGCTCGACACCTATGAGCGCGAGCGCCACCCCGTCGCCGCCGACGTGCTCGACAACACCCGTGCCCAGATGGAACTGATCTCCCTTGAGCCCGGAGCCCAAGCGGTCCGCCGGCTGCTGACGGAATTGATGGACATCGAGGAGGTGAACCGCCGCCTGACCGAGAAGATCATCGCGATCGGCGTCCGCTACGACTTCGGCGACGGCCACGAACTCCTCGGGCGTCGCCTCCGGGACCTGCCCCTGAAGCGGGGGCGCCTGTACGAACTGCTGCACCAGGGCCGCGGCCTGCTGCTCGACCGGACCGGTCGGCTGTCGGTGGCCGGCTGGGCGGACCGGATCGACCACGTCGTGGACGGCAGCGACGAACTGGACGTCCCCGCCGCGCTCCTGCGGCCCGACGGCCATGTGGCCTGGGTGGGCGAGGACCCGTCCGACCTCGCCGAACGACTGCCGACGTGGTTCGGCGCCCCCGCCTCAGCCGACTACCGGCCCGCTTGGGATCGGCTGCCCGCCGCATCGCGTCGACCAGCTGCGGATCGCGCCGTTCAGTCGAGTTGATCCCGCGCTCTTGGTGCGTCACCTCCCCCGCGTGCCCCGGGTCGACGCATGAAGGCGAGGTGACTTCGACCCGTACCTCTGCTGAGCGGCTGCGCGGCCGGCTCCTGGTTCACGCCGGCGAGAAGACGCTGGCCGCGCTGACGGCCGACGGCACGGTGACCGCCGCGGACGTGCCCGCCATCCTGCGGCACCGCCGGGTCCGAGCCGGGCTGATCTCCGGACTGGTCTCCGCTCTGGAGCGGCATCCCGGCCAGGTCGAGGCGGCCATCGCGCTCCTGTCCCGTCTGCCCGACCTTGAGGTGGAACAGGTCGTCCGGGACTGGGATCCCGACCGCCACACCAGCGCCGAGGGCGCCGCGCCGACCCCGCCGGTGCCGCCAGAACCGTTCGACGCCGTCCTGGAAGCCCGCATCACGCCGCTCGCCGCGTACCTCACTCTGAGCCCGAAGAGGACTGGGAGGCCGTGACCGTGTATCCGAAGGACTGGCCGAGACGCAGGCTCTCGATCCCGTACGGCCCGTATGAGGGTGACAGCCGCGGCCCGGCATCTGGAACGGTGCGCCCGGTCGGCCCGGGCGCAGAGCGTCTCAGCGCTCTCCTCCTAGGAGGTGTTTGGGGTTTGGATCTCCATGCCATGTTGGCTGCTGGTAGGACTCGGGTGTGGCGCGTTTCGATGTGACAGATGCCGAGTGGGTGCTGATCGAGCCCTTGTTGCCGGTGGCGGCTACGGGGCCGCTGCCCCGGCGGGTGCGGGATCACTTCAACGGGGTGATGTGGCGGTTCCGCACCGGGTCAAGGTGGCGTGATCTCCCGGAGCGGTACGGGCCCTGGTCAACCGTGTACTCCCGGTTCAACGGCTGGGCCAGGGCCGGGGTGTTCCAGGCACTGATGAGCGCGTTGATCGCGGAGGCGGCCGGACGCGGACTGGTCGGCCTGGAGTTGGTGAGCGTGGACTCCACGGTCGTGCGCGCGCACCAGGACTGCGCGGGACTGGCCATTGCCGGGGAGACCCTGGATGCGCTCGAACAAGCACTGACCGAGGAAAAAGGGGGCTCCGCTGGTGGTCCAGCCGCCGGTGTGGAGGGTCGTGCACCGCAGGCCGAATCGGGCGCGGGTGCGGATCGTGCCGCAACGCGGCGCCGTCGCAGGGCCCGGGCGAAGGCTGCCGGACTCGGCAGGTCCCGGGGCGGCCTGAGCAGCAAGGTCCATGCCGCGGTCGACTCCGCCGGTTTACCCCTGGCCTTCGTCCTGACGCCCGGTCAGGCGGAGGACTGCCCGCAGTTCCTGGCCGTGCTGGAGAGGATCAGGGTCCCGGGACCGGTCGGCCGCCCGCGCACCCGCCCGGACGCGGTCGCCGCCGACAAGGCCTACTCCTCCAAGGCCAACCGGGCCTACCTGCGCAAACGCGGGATCAAGGCCGTCATCCCGGAGAAGAGGGACCAGGCCGCCAACCGCAAGAAGAAGGGCAGCAGGGGCGGCCGGCCCGTCAGCCACGACACCGAGCTCTACAAGGACAGGAACACCGTCGAACGCTGCTTCCAGAAGCTCAAGTCCCGGCGCGGGGTGGCCACCCGCTACGACAAGAGTCCGGAGAGCTTCGAGGCCGGATACCACCTCCGAGGCTCGATCATCTGGCTGAAGCACCTCACCTCAACCACATGATCCGAACCCCGAACAGCACCTAGGCGCCGGAGACCGGGCGGCCGGCTTGGGCGAACTGCTCGACGATGGCGGCGCAGAAGGCCGGCAGGTCCGCGGGCGACCGGCTCGAGGTGAACTGGCCGTCGATGACGACCTCCTCGTCGACGACGTCGGCTCCTGCGTTACGCAGATCCGTGCGGATGCTCGGCCACGAGGTGAGTCGGCGTCCGCGTACGACGTCGGCCTCCGCCAGGGTCCAGGGGCCGTGGCAGATCGTGGCGACGGGCTTCCCGGTGTCGACGAAGGCCTTGACGAAGCCGACGGCGTCCTCGTTGACACGGAGCTGGTCGGGGTTCATGGTGCCGCCGGGCAGCAGCAGGGCGTCGTAGTCGTCGGTGGAGGCGTCCGAGACGAGCCGGTCGACGGGGAAGGTCCCCGCGGAATCCAGGTCCCCCTGGCGCGCCTGGATCTCGCCCGGACGGATGGAGAGGACGTCTGTCCGCGCCCCGGCGCCGTGCAGGGCGCCGCGCGGCTGTTCGAGCTCGACGCGCTCGACGCCGTCGGCTGCCAGGATCGCGACCTTCCGACCGCGGAGTTGGTGTGCCATCGGTACTCATTCCTTGGGTGATGGGCCGGTGAGAGGTGCTGTCCGGTGTCGCGGCGCCGCGCACACGCCGTGGGCTCGACCGGACAGAACTCGTCCGCCCTGGCCGGAGCCGTCCGCCTGTCTCCCCGTCTCCCTGTCTCCCCGGACCGGTCCGGGGAGACAGGCGGACGGCGGAGGGCAACCCCTTTACCGTTTGTGGCCGTTGCCGTGTCCGTCGGGGTGCAGGACCACCTTGGTCCAGCCCTCGTCACGGGCGTCGAAGTGCTCGTAGGCGGTCGGGGCCTCGTCCAGGCCGAGCTCGTGGGAGACCACGAAGCTCGGCTTCGCCTTCCCGCCGGCGATCAGGTCCCGCAGCGCCCGGTTGTACTTCTTCACCGGAGCCTGACCGGTCCCCATCCGCTGCCCCTTGAACCACATCATCCCGAAGTCGATCGCAACCTTGCCCTGGGCCTCCAGCTCACCCTGGGCCTCCGTGCCGCCGGGGTCCTGGGGCAGGAACACACCCACCACACCGATGTCGCCGGTGAACCTGACCGAGTCGATCAGTCCGTTCAGCGTGAGGCTGGCGTCCTCGTGCCCCTGCGGATCATGGGCCTGGTAGCCGACACACTCACAGCCGTTGTCCGCGCCCAGACCCAAGGTCGCCTCCTTGACGACCTCCGCCGGATCCTGCTCGGCGGTGTTGATCGGGATGGCACCGATCTCCTCCGCCTTGCGCAGCCGGTCGGGCTGATGATCGGCCGTCCACACACGGCCTGCACCCTTGAGGAGGGCGGAGTAGGTCGCCATCAGCCCGACGGGACCGGCCCCGAAGACGATCGTCTGGTCGCCCGGTTTGACATGGGCCACCTCGGTGGCGTGATAGCCGGTGGGGAAGATGTCGGCGAGCATCACGTAGTCCGTCTGCCGCTCGGCGGCGTCCTCGCCCAGACGCAGCGCGTTGAAGTCGCCGTAGGGCACGCGCAGCAGCTCCGCCTGGCCGCCCTGGTAGGGGCCCATGTCGGCGAATCCGTAGGCGGCTCCCGCGAGATCGGGCTGCGGCTGCATGGTCAGGCAGTAGTTGGTCAGGCCTCGCTCGCACTGCTTGCAGAACCCGCAGGCGATGTTGAAGGGCAGGACCACGTACTCGCCGACCTGTACCTTGCGGACGGCCGGGCCGACCTCCACGACCTGGCCCAGATTCTCGTGGCCCAGGGTGCGGCCGGATTCGAACGAGGTGCGGCCCTCGTACATGTGCAGGTCCGAACCGCAGATGTTGGTTGTGGTGATCTTGACGATGATGTCGCAGGGATGTTCGATCCTCGCGTCCGGCACGTCCTTCACCGCGACCGTCCGGGGTCCTTCGTATACCGCTGCTTTCGTGATGACTTCTCTCGGTGCCACGATGAGGACCGCGGCACGGCGATGACGAAACGGCGCGAAAGCCGGCTCACGCAAGCGCACGACGGAGTCCGTGGCTTCGGCACGCCTCTGCGGGCCGCCCACCCGGACCAGGTGGAACGGCTGCTTGGGCCGTCGGCCCACCACATGGAGCCCGGGCGCTCCGGCGGCCTGCGGTGCGAGTCCCCATCGGCCGCCCACGCGAAACAGCCACGCACCGATCGATCGGCCCGTTCCTCCGCCCGAACGGCCACTGGCCAAGGAATTACCTCACGTCACCGGCTAATCACCGTCGCCGTCGCCGTCGAGCATCCGGCGACGCTCCTGTTCACGCCGGGAATACGCGGCCGCCCTGATCGCCTTCTCACTTTCGAAGCCCGACCCCAGCGCACCGCCCACCGTGGCGATCGAAGCGACGAACCAGGACAGCGTCCAGTAGTCCCCGGCGTGCAGCGGGGTCCGTGTGGTGGAGGCGAAGACACGGTCGTTGAGGATGAACAACGCCCACACCAGGTTGATGACCAACAAGCCCGCATAGCAGACGAGCACCCCGATTCCCACGGTCACGATCGTGGACGCGTTGTAGAGGCTCGTCCTCTTCCTCTCCTCCGGAGAGGGGTCCGTCGATCGATGCCACAGGTGCGCGTCCACGATCAGCCAGCCGATCATGAGCACGACGGACCCGGCCATCGCGATCACCAGGCGTGGCGTACTCAGGGCCTCGGACAGGCTCCAGAGGGTGGAGTTCACGGTGGCGATGGCTCCCGAGGCGAGCGCTGCCGCCAGCGCTTTCGACAGACCCGGCAGCAGCCGCCACGGCTGGTTGGCGCGGACCATACCGCCGAGCACCCTCAGGTAACCACCCGGCCCGCTGACGACGTACCGCAGATCAGCCATCTCCTCCTCACCGACCGGGCCCTGGTGAATCGGCGCCAGACGACTGACGAAACGTCCCAGAGGCCGGTGACGCTGATCCTTCCCCACCCCAGCGGCTCGCTGACTCGCCAAGCTGAGCACGGTCTCCTCCACCGCCCGCAAGGCCCTCCGGCGAAACCGCAGACCTCCCAGCGACGGAAGGGACAGCAGCGCCCAGCCGTGTTCATGACTCAGCTCCACTACCAGCTTGTGCCCGTGCGCGTGCAGCGGAAGGTCGGTGAGGGCCACGACGATGTCCCAATGCCCCGCTCGCCTGCGGTCCACGATCCGGCGCGCCAACGTCGGCAGATCCTCGGTCCCCGCGGTGAAGGGCTCACTGACCACCTCCACGTCGAACCGTCGATCCCGGCCCGACTTCTCGGCAAGCCGAGCGGGAAGCACCCGGGCCATGCGCTGCGCGATCTCCGTCGGCGCGTCCGGATCTGCCAGGAGAGCCACGACCGTGACGTCCTGCGACGACTTCCGCATGACCGGACCCTCCTCGACTGCCCCGGCGCTCACCAGTGCCCAGAACGCCCCCGGAAAAACGCCGCCGCTCATTCGGCATCGGAGGTCTGTGTCCCGCCCCGTGCGTGATCGCGCAGGCTTGAGATACTGGGTCTCCACCAGGAGGTTTTGTACACGCGGGACGCGGTCGTCGGCCCGGCGCCCGGTTTTCGCGCCTCACCGGCCGCTCGCGCCGACTGGCAGAGCCGCGGGGTGAACGCGCTGACGGGTCACGGTACCCGGGGCACGCGGAAGCCTGCCGCGCGGAGTCTCTGTTCGGTCAGTGCGGTGAGGCGGGCCGAGACGGGGGCCAGTTCCTCGCCGTGGTTGTTGATCAGCCCGTAGCGCGCGGCGGCGGTGGCCCAGGCCTGCATGGGGCCGCTGGCCTTGAGGAGTTCGGGATGAGCGAGGTAGTGGTCGGCCAGGGCTGCCGCGAGTTCCTCGATGCGCGGGTCATCGGGCTCCCAGCTCTCGGCCTCCCAGCCGCGCTGGGTCAGCTCGACGTAGGCGGGGTCGGCCAGGCGGCTCTCCTGGACCGTCAGGAATCCGTCGAAGCCGACCGGGATCAACACCCTGGCGAGGACCAGCGCCTCACGCTGCGTGGCGATGTACTCGGCGGCGAAGCCGAGGGCGCGCATGCGGTCCAGGAGAGCGCAGGCCCGGTCGGGCAGCAGGGCCCGGTCGCCGTCGGCGAGCCGGCGCAGCGTTTCGCGCCGGGCGTTCAGCTCTGCTATGCGATTGCCGAGTTGTCGCTCCACGTCGGCGAGCGCGGCGGTGAACTGCGCGCCGTCCGCGGCCAGCAGGGGCGCGGTGTCGGCGAGTGGCACTCCGGCGGTGGCGAGGGTGCGCACCTGCACCAGGCGCAGCAGGTCGGCTGAGCCGTAGCGCCGGTAGCCGGAGCTGTCGCGTTCCGGCTCTGCGACGAGCCCCAGCTTGTGGTAGTGCCGCACCGTCTTCACGGTGATGCCGACGAAGGCCGCGGCCTGCCCGATGGTGACTCCGTTGCTCATGAGCCCAGTGTGCCGAACACCTCCTCTACGAGTCGTTGTTGGGCCTTCTGGAAGGGCGCAGCGAGCGACAGGCCGGGGTCGTCGACGTAGTTGAGCCCGGCGGTCAGCGTCGTGGCGCCGTCGGCCGAGGCGTACATCAGGGCCGCTGAGCCGCCCTGGCCGCCGTTGTGGTGGTAGACCGTGCGGCCCTCTCCCAGGTCTTGAGCGAAGATCCCCAGGCCGTAGCCAACGGTCTGCTCCGGGGTGCGCATCTCGGCCAGCAGTTCCTCCGGCAGCAGCCGGCCGCCCACGAGTGCGCGGAAGTAGGTGTGCAGGTCCGCGGTGGTGGAGATCATGTCTCCTCCGGCACCGACCCAGGTCGGGTTCTGGCGGGTGATGTCGATCGTGCGCTCCGACCCGGCGTCGTCGTAGCGGTAGTAGCTGTGATTGTGGGGGGCCGGGAGTTCGGGGGACGCGCTCGGAGCCAGCGTGCCGGTCAGGTGCAGCGGTTCGCAGATCCGTTGCCGCAGTTCCTCGGCGAACGGACGGCCGGTGAGCTCCTCGACCAGCAGCCGGGCGATCACGTAGTTGGTGTTGGCGTAGCTCCAGCCTGCCCCTGGCTCGAAACGGGCGGGCCTGGCGAGCGAGAACCGGACCAGTTCGGCGGGTTCGTAGGTGTGAAAGCGCAGGTCCACCCACTCCTTGCCCTGCCAGGGGATGCCGGCGGCGACCGTCCCGTCCGCGTAGTACTCCCCGGTGTGGTTGAAGATGCCGCTGGTGTGCTGGAGCAGCATCCGCACGGTGATCCGGCGGTCGAGGCCGAGCTGCGGCAGTTGGTCGGCGACCGGGGTGTCCAGGCCGGTCCGGCCTTCGGCCACCAGCATCAGCACTGTCGTCGCGACGAAGTTCTTGGTGGTGCTGCCGATCCGGAAGTGCGCGTCCGTCAACGGGCGCTGTGTGCTTCCCAGTTCGCGGCGTCCGGCGCTGCCTGCCCATGTGCCGTGCTCGTCGTCGACCCGCAGTTGCACCCCGAGGATCCCGGACGCCGCGATCTCCTCGATCGCCTGCTGCAGTTCCGGCCGGTCCTGGCCCCGGAGGGTGGGATTGCTGGGCATGGTGCGCCTCCGCGTCGTATGTGCCCCGCTCGGTGCCGGGCCGTTGCACAGAGCCTGCACCCTGCCCCGAGGTCAACCTCAACCGTGAGGTGCGTCACGCCACTTGACTGACGAAGGCCGTCGCGCCGCGCGACCGCGCCAGTTCCTTGGGGTCAGAGATCGTCAAGAGCCGCAGAAGTGCCCGACCCGGGGGTCGGCGAGCCTCACCCCGGTCTCGGTGGCAGCGGCGTACGGCGTCGCCGTGCGTACGGTGGACCTCGTGCCCGAGGACGACGAGCCCAGCGCCGTCGGCGGTTCCGCCTCCGTCCACGACGGCCCGCCCTGGAGGCGGCTCGACTCCCCCGCCCGCTCAGGACGTCGACGGGAAGCGGACTCCCAGGAGGCTCGCACGGAAGACGGGTTCGCCTCGTCGGGCTCTTGACCGGGTATGGTTCACCGCTATGGTCTAGACCTAAAGAATCAGGTCCGGACCGGCTCCCGCGTCCCTGATCGCGGCGGCGGTCTCCGGTGAGCACCGGAGGTAGCGACATGGCATGAGCAGGCGAAGGCGACCGGTCGTCGCCGTCGGTGCACCGAGTGCGTCCCGTGTGCCGTCGGCCTTCCGGCGAGCTCGGCCGGCGCTCACGGCCCGGACACCTCGCCGACAAGCCCGGGGCCACCGGGCCGTGGGCGGTCCGGGCGGTCCTGGGGCCCGTCCGGCCTGCTCCCGGCCGGATCGGCATCCGGCGCCTGCCGCAGCTCGGGTTTGCGGCGCACGACTCGGACCGGGCCTGCTTGCGAGCAGGAACGGAACAGCCGGCGTCACGTCGCCGGCGGCGGTGCATTCGGCAGGAGGGGCGGGTCTGTGGAGACGCATCAGCCGGTGGAGTCCTGGGCGGAGTTCGGACGGCGGCTGCGGGCGCGGCGCCGACATGCCGGGATGACCCAGTCGCAGCTCGGGCTGAAAGTGGGATACCACCACAGTCTCATCAGCAGACTCGTAACGGGGTTGCGCGAACTGCCCGCCGGGCTCGCGGGCCGGCTGGACTCCGTCCTGGCCACCGGCGGGGAGCTCGCCGCGCTCGTCGCCGCGCCGTGCGGGACGGCGTACCGCCCCGACCGCCAACCGGCGGACCCCCGGCTGTTCGCCCCGGTGCCGGGCGGCGGGGAAGTCCCTGTCGGCCGCGATGTGCTGGACTCCGCGCTGTGGCCGTCGGAGCTGCCCGCCGAGGGGCTGGCCTGCCCGCTGCACGGCACGGTGGGCTGTGCGGTGGCCGCCCGGGCGGAGGCGCCGGACCCGCTGGGCTGGCCTGCCTCGCCGCGGAGCGGGTTCGACTGCCTCGCGGGCAGCGAGCCCGAGATGCTGCACGTGCTCACCGCAGCCCTGGCCTGCCTGATCCGCGGTGCGCTGCGCCGGGGCGCCGCCGACGGTGTACCCGTGGTGGAAGGGCTGTTACGGAACCTGGTGCGATGGGCCGGGGCGGTCAACTCCACCGGCCGCCTGCCGTACGGTCAGCTCCGGCTGGCCGCCCAGTACGCCCAGGTCGCCGGGCGGCTGCGGATGCAGTGCGGGCAGAGCAGCATCGGGATGGCCTGGTTCGGCCACGGCCTGGGCTGGGCGGACGCGGTCGACGACGTCTCGGCGCGGGCGACCCTGCTCAGTGACATGTGCACCCTTGTCCGGCTCGACCGGGACCCCGGGTCGGCCCTCGCGTACGCCGAGGCCATCGGCGCGGTGGATCCCGGGCGGCGGTGGGTGGCCACCGTCTCGCACCTGTACCGGGCACGCGGGCACGCGCTCGGCCACGACGTCACCGAGTGCCGGCGGCACATCTCCCTGGCGCGGCGCGGCTTCGCCCGACTCGGCCACCGGGACCGCCTGGAGGCGCCCTGGCTGTCCGGCGCCGAGGGCGAGATGAGGATGGAGTCGGCGATCGGCGGGGCGCTGCGTGACCTCGCCGCCGCGACCGGTGACCGGGTGACGGCGCGGCGTGCCGCCGACGCCACCGCGCGGTCGTGTGCGCGGCTTCCGCCGCTGATGCGGGAGACCCGGCTGTTGCTGACCCTGCGCCTGGCCGACAGCTGGGCGTGCGCGGGCGACCCGGGCGCGGCGGTCGCCCTGGCGGCCCCGGTGCTCGACGGGGCGCTGTCCTCGCGCGATCTGACGATCACCACCGAGCTGCGCGGGCTGCACGCCAGGCTGCTCGCCCGGTGGAGCGACGTGCCGGAGGTCAGGGAGTACCGGGAGCGGCTGCCGGCCGCGGGGATCTGAGTGCAACCGGCCGTTGCGGGGTTTGCCGGTTTTTGACAGGACCGGACGGAGGCCCGCGGTCCGTTGACCCGGACACCGGGCGGTGTCAGGGTTCGGCCAGTCCGCCCGCCGTGGCGTGCCACGCCGGCACGGGACGGGCGGAGAGACGACGTACCGCGGACACCGGCGACTGACTTGACATGAGCACATCAGCGCTGGAGTCCGGATGAGCCTGCCGACCTCTCACAAGGAGCAACGATGTTGAGAAAGCTGGTGGTGGCCGGGACATCCCTGGCCCTGACGCTGGGAGGGGTGGTGATGCCGGCCGCCTTCGCCTCGGCCGCGCCTCCGGCGAGCAAGCCGGGACCAGCCCCCGTCGCCCGAGCCGTCGCAGCCGCCGACCAGGCGGCGCGCAGCGGCCTCGACGCACTGGCCAAGGGTCCCGAGGAGCAGTACGACCGACGGCGGGTCACCCCCTGGGTCAAGGGCCTGTACTCCGTCGCCTACGAACGCACCTACCGGGGGCTGCCCGTGGTGGGCGGCGACGTGGTCGTCCTCGCCGACGGCGACGGCAAGGTCCGCTCGGTCCAGTCCGCCGCCAAGTCAAGGATCGCGCTCTCCACCAAGGCCCGGGTCACCGCCGCGCAAGCGGTCCGCACCAGCCGCGCCAGGCTCGCGAGGACCGAGAAGGTCGACTCGCGGCGACTGGTGGTGCGGGCTCGGGGCGACCGCGCCGTCCTCGCCTGGGAGACGGTCCTGACCGGACGCTCCAAGGTGAACGCGCCCAGCCGACTGCACGTCTTCGTCGACGCGCGCACCGGAGCGGTCGTGGACTCCTACGACGACGTACGGGCGGGCAGCGGCACCAGCAAGTGGAACGGCCCGAACCCGCTGACCATCGACACCTCCCGGTCGGGCTCCTCCTACGTGCTGCGCGACACGTCCCGGCCCGGGTTGCAGTGTTCGGACTACAGCGGCGGCCTGTTCACCAAGGCGACCGACAACTGGGGCACCGGCAGCTCCGCGAGCAAGGAGACCGGCTGCGTGGACGCGATGTTCGCCGCGCAGAAGGAGTCGGACATGCTCAAGAACTGGCTCGGCCGCAACGGGCACGACGGCAACGGCGGAAGCTGGCCGGTCCGCGTCGGCCTGAACGAGCTGAACGCGTACTGGGACGGCTCCACCATCACCATCGGCCACAACAGCGCGAACGAGTGGATCGCCGGAATCGACGTGGTGGGCCACGAGTTCGGCCACGGCCTGGACTCCTTCACCCCCGGCGGCGCCAATCACGAGAGCGGACTCGGCGAGGCGACCGGCGACATCATGGGCGCCCTGACCGAGGCATACGCCAACGAGCCGACGCCCTACGACACTCCTGACTACACCGTCGGCGAGATGATCAACCTTCAGGGCCGCGGCCCGATCCGCAACATGTACAACCCCAGCCTGGTCGGCAACAACCCCAACTGCTACTCCGCGTCGATTCCGCAGACCGAGGAGCACGCGGCGGCCGGCCCGCTCAACCACTGGTTCTACCTGCTGGCCGAGGGCTCCCGTCCCGGCGGCGGCAAGCCCTCCAGCCCCACCTGCGACAACTCCACCGTCACCGGCGTCGGCATCCAGAACGCGGGCAAGGTCTTCTACGGCGCCATGCTGCTCAAGACCAGCGGCATGACGTACAAGCGGTACCGCACCGCCACCCTCACCGCGGCGAAGAACCTCGACGCCGGTTGCTCCCTGTTCGACTCCACCAAGGCCGCCTGGAACGCGATCGGCGTGACCGCCCAGGGCGGCGACCCGACCTGCACCGGTGAGCAGACCGACTTCTCGCTGTCACTCGGCCCCACCTCGGGCGACGTCGACGCGGGCTCCTCGGCACACGCCACCGTCGGCACCAGCACCGTCTCCGGTACCGCCCAGCAGGTCTCGCTGACCGCCTCCGGCGCGCCGGCCGGGGTGAACGTGTCCTTCAGCCCCGCGACCGTCACCTCCGGCAGCAGCTCCGCGATGACGGTCTCCACCTCGTCGGCCACGGCTGCCGGCACCTACCAGATCACCGTCACCGGCACCGCCGGCGCCAGAACCCACACCGCCCAGTACACACTGCGTGTGGGCGGCGGGGGCGGCGGAAACCCGTCCACCCCGCCGGACGTCGACGTGGCCAAGGTGCAGGCACACCTGGTCCAGTTGAACACCATCGCCTCGCAGAACGGCGGCAACCGCCGCTCCACCACGGCCGGTTACCGCGCCTCGCTCGCCTATGTCAAGGACCGGCTCCAGGCGGCGGGCTACACGGTCACCGAGCAGAGCTGCACCTCCGGCTGCACCGCGGGAGCGGGCAACAACCTGATCGCCGAGTGGCCCAAGGGCGACGCGAACAGCGTCTACATGTTCGGCGCACACCTCGACAGCGTGTCGGCCGGGCCCGGCATCAACGACAACGGCTCCGGCTCCGCCGTGCTCCTGGAGACCGCGCTGACCCTGGCGCAGTCCGACCCCGCCATGAAGAACCGGATCCGCTTCGCCTGGTGGACCGACGAAGAGCAGGGCATGAAGGGCTCCGGCTTCTACGCCCGTTCGCTCTCCACGACCGAACTCGCCCGGATCAAGGCGTACTACAACTTCGACATGGTCGGCTCGACCAACGCGGGCTACTTCGTCAACAACCTGGACTCGGCCGCCGCGGTGCCGCTGAAGGCCTACTGGAGCTCCCTGGGCCTGGCCCCGCAGGAGAACGTCGAGGGCCGGGGCCGCTCCGACGACTACTCCTTCCAGCAGGTCGGCATCCCCACCTCCGGCTACGCCACCGGCGCCTCGGACGCGAAGTCCGCCGCCGAGGCCGCCAAGTGGGGCGGCACCGCGGGCCGCGCCTACGACTCGTGCTATCACTCCGCCTGCGACACCAGCGGCAACGTCAACGCCACCGCGCTGAACCGCAGCGCGGACGGTGTCGCGTACACGATCTGGAAGACCGCCGTCGGTGACGCGCCCGCACCGGCCGACGACTTCTCGGTCTCAGCCAATCCCGCCACCGGTACGGTCTCTCCGGGCTCGTCCGCCACTGTGACCGTGTCCACCGCAACCACCGGCGGCAACGCCCAGAGCGTCAGTTTGTCGGCATCCGGCGCTCCGGCGGGTGTCAGCGTGTCCTTCGCCCCGTCCTCGGTGACCTCCGGCCAGTCCTCGACCGCCACCGTGCGAGTCGACGCGGGCACCGCCAATGGCACGTACACCCTCACCATCACGGGAACGGGCGAGGCCACGCACACCACCACCTACACCCTCACCGTGCCCGGCGGTGGCGGCGGCGACACCACCTGGCAGGTGGGCGGCACCTACGCGGCAGGTGACGTCGTGACCTACGACGGCCTCAGCTACCGGTGCATCCAGGGACACACCGCCTACCCGGGCTGGGAACCGCCGAACGTCCCCGCCCTGTGGCAGCGCGTCTGACGGTCGTCGCACGGCAGCAACACGCCGATGCGCGCCCGGGAGCTCGGGTGCGCGTCGGCGTCTGCGCCGTCGTTCGATGTGCGCGGCTCGGGCCGCAGGCACGCGCCGCGGACGCCCGGCCCGCCGGGGCGAGGGGAGCGGAGCGCGCTGTCGAACCGGCAGGACGCTGCGGTGACAACCCCTGAAGCGCGACGACTGCCGGTCCTCCGCCTGCCGCCGGCGGGACTGCTCCTCCTGCACCCGGTCAGCCGCTCACCGTCCGGGTTGTCCAGGGCCTCACTCAGCGTCTGCCACTCCTGGCGCCTGAGCCTGCGCCACACCCGGCCCGCGGTCCCGGCCGGATCGGCGATGATCCGCTCCAGCGTGGACACCGCCCTGGCCGACGGCGTGGCGGTCGTCCGCATGTTCCTCGCCGAGCGGCTCGGGCTGTCCCTCCAGGGTGAGGAAGCGACGGACCGCATCGACGACGCCGTACGCCAGCTGATCGAAGTCCGCGGCCCAGTGGGCACGGCCGACCTGGTCACCGTCCTCGCCGGTCTCGTCACCGCGCTCCTTTCCACGGCTGCAGGATTCGACGGCGAACCGGAAGCCTTGTTCGACTCTCTGATCCGCGTGCAGGTCAACGAGGTGCGCAGACTCTGCGACATCGACAAGGACCGCTCCGACGGTTGGAGAGAGCGCTCCCGGGATGTTGCTCAGCTGATGACGGTCCACATCACGATGAGGGTCACGGGGGTGACAGCGAGGGATACCTCGATGAACAGGGACAGCAGCGCATGGTCTTTCGATGAAGTCACGCACCGTCTCGATCACGGTGCGTCTGCGAAGTGACACGTAGGAGACTGTTGGCCAGGATGGGGGCTGGGTGGCCGCCTGCCGCGGGGCGAGTGTCCGGTGAGCGGGCGTCGCGGGGCGGTGTGGCGCCCCTTGGCGACCCACCGCTCAGCGCCGTGTTCCCGTCGGTTCCATAGCTCCGTCGTCGTCGGGATCGGCATCGTGGTCTTCGATGTCTCGAGTGCCAGCGTCGTCGCTGTCGGCGTGTTCGTCTGGCGCGGACGGCTCTGCGGTGTCCGCCGGGCCGCCCGTGGTGAAGTCCTGCTGTTCGGCGGCGATGTCGTCCTGCATGTCGGTGACCGCGTTCCACCATGCTTCCCGGTCGTCTTCGGGGAGTTGCTCGGCGACGTCTTCGGCGAAGGGCGTCAAACGCTCGGGACGGGAGGCGATGACGCGTGCGGCGCCGCCCTTCAGTCTGCCGTCGCTGGGCCACTGACGCCTGAGTACGCCTACTCAGGCGTCAGTGGCCCAGCGGACCTACGCTGAGGCACGATTCGACGTCCGGGGGAGGATGCGATGGGTGCTGCGGTGACCGAACCGCGTGCTCTGCGGGTGCGGCAGGCGAAGCGGGCGGCTCGTGCCGCCGTAGCGGGTGTCCTCGCGGTGGCCGCCGCGGGGCTGTCGATGCGGCTGGTGGTGAACTCCAGCGCCTGCCGCAGCGCGCCGGGCTTCGGCTGTCTCGGGTATGCCCTGTGGTGGTCCTATCTGCTGCCGGTCCTGGTCTTCGGCCTGACCTGGCCGGTGCTGCGGCTTCTCGCGGTCCGTCCGGCCTGGCTGACCGCGCTGCTGGGCACCGGCACCGGCTGGTATCTGCTGTGGTGCCTGGACTCGTTGCGGTGGCTGGCGAACGGCACCCTGCTCTTCCAGGCGGCTCTGTGCGCTGGAGCATTCGCTTTCGCGGCCTGGTGCACCCAGTCCCGTAGGCCCCTGTGGCCGCGAGCTGCCGCCGCCCTGGCCCTGGCTGTGCTGATGCCGCTTGGCTCCTTCGCCTCCACGCAGATCGCCCACCACAAGCAGAACACCGAACTCGCGCATGCGGGTGTGCCGTTGCTGGGACCGCACATACCCGACGGCTACCACCTGGAGGGCGTCGGCGCCAGCGGAACGGCGCACAGCAGCCAGCCCACCTTCTACTACCGGATCGCCCCGAATGACGCCGGCCGGCACGCCGACTCGATGGAGGAGCTCAACCGGGTCATTCAGGTGGTGGTGGGTCCTCGCCTGCCGAACTTCACGCCGCCCTCGCACTGCACGGCGCTCACCAGCGTCTATCCGGTGCCCGCACCCGCCTGCACCCCCGTCACGCCCGGGGTGTGGCGGTGGTCGAGGTACGACTTCGTCGAGTACTTCGCCCGGGTCGGTGATGCGGTCGCCGTGGTCGAGGCGCGCACCCCACCGGCCAGCAGTGCGTTGCTGCGAGACATCGCCGGCAGCATGCGGGTGCGCCCGCCCGCGTACTTCACCGAGCACTGAGCCTCCGCCAACCTGAAGTCGCAGGCCAAAGGACTGGTGTGACCGGATGGCGTGGTACTCACGCTGGTCGCGGGCGGCAGTCTGCGAGGTAGATCGTCTGTCACCGGTTGGTTTCGAGGTTCGTCAGGACGAGCAGGGCTCGCCGGAGGTGGGTGGCGTGGGCGGGGTCGGTGCGGAGCTCGGTGAGGATCCGCCAGTTCTTGAGGTGGGCGAAGCCATGTACGACGGGGGTGCGGCCGACGGCGAGGACGCGGTTGGCGGACTTCTCGCCGGGGATGAGCTTGTGAGTGCGGCTGGCATGGAAGCCGGTGACGATCACGGGGTCGAGTACGTCGTTGTCCAGGCCGCGGAAGCCTAGGTCCGCCAGGGCCCCGAGACCGGCGGCACGCAGGTGGGTCAGGATGTGGTCGTGGCGGGCGGCGGTGTTGTCGTGGGTGCGGCCGGGCCGTGCGGCGGATGTCCAGATCAGCCGGCCCCGCTCGTCGGTCAGGGCAAGGAAGTGCAGGACACAGGTATTTCAGGGCGAACTGCCTTGGCCCACCGCCCGTGTTTCCTCGAACGAGAGCGGTTCCTGACGAACGATCTTCTCCAAGGACTGCCGCCCACGACCAGGCGAGTCCCCGGAGTGCCGGTCACCCCATCCCTCTGGCCTGCGACTTCAAGTTGGCGAAGGCTCAGTCGACGCCATTCGGCTTCGCTCTTGACCGGAGAACCGTCGCCTCATGCTGGAGGGCGATAACAGCGTTCGTCACGTTCTCCGGGCGGACCGCCGGGGGCTACGTTCGGTGTGCGCCGTGCCGGCACGGCGCACACCTTCCGCTTGTCGGGCGCCTGGCGTCAGCCTCGGAGGGCTGAGGCGAAGAGGGCGGGGAGGTCCCGCCATCGGGGGTGGGCGGCGAACTCGGTGAGGAGGCGGCCGGTGCGGGCGGCGGCGGTGTGGGTGACGAACCACGGGGGCTTGGGGGCGATCGAGGCTTCGCCGCTCAGGAGGGAGCGGGGTACGGGGCGGAAGGGGCCGGTGACGATGGTGCGTTCGGTGTGGTCCAGGAGGAGGGCGTTGTGGACGATGCCGATGCCGCTCTGGACATCGTCGAGGGTGTGGCCGGGGTAGGCGCCCCAGGTGGCGCGGGGGGTGGCGTAGCCGACGCCGGTCCAGGCGTTGATGGCGATGGTGCCGTAGCGGAGGTCGGCGACAGCGGCGCGGAGGTGGTGGCCGAGGGCTTTGATGGTGTCGGGGTGGGCGATGAGGTTGGCGCCGAGGGTTCCGTGGAGACGTTCGTTGGCGGCGGTGACGGCGTCGTCGAGGAACTGGGTTGCGGTGCCGGGGATTTCGGCTACGCCGAGGACCGGGCCGAAGTATTCGGTGGTGAAGGCTGTTTCGTCGGGGTCGGTGAGGTCAAGGCCGGTGAGAAGGGTGCGCTCGGGCGTGCCGCCGGGCTTCTCCGCGTCGGGGTGGAGGTCGCGGGCGGCCTGGACGCGGGCTTCACAGCCGGGGTACCAGGCGGAGCGGGCGGGTGCGGTGGCGAGGGCTCGGCGCAGGGCGGTGAGGAAGGCGTTCTTCTGGGGCCAGTCGGAGCTGAGGATGAGGATCTGGCCGGCGATGCAGTTGCAGCCGCTGTTGTGCAGTCGCATGGTGGCGATGTGTTCGGCCTGGTAGCGCAGGTCTGCGTCAGACCACTCACCGGGCAGCACGATGATCGGGGAGACGCCGCCGAGTTCGCTGGTCATGGGTTTGGACAGTTTCGGTGTGCCGGCGGCCTTGGCGGCCGGCACCGTCTCGCCGGTGCCCCAGACCACGGCGTCGTGGGTGGCTTCGCTGCCGGTCATGTGGACGGCCGCGATGCCGGGGTGCCCGGCGAGTGCCCCGCCCACCTCGGGGCCGCCGGCGGCGATCTCGACCAGGCCCCGGTCGGTGAGCGGCTTGAACATCGCCCGGTAGACGTCGGCGAGCGAGTCGGTGGTGGGGTTGAGCTTGAGGACGGCGGTGCGGTTTTCGGCGAACAGCTGGTAGAGCACGTCCAGGGGCGGGATGGAGAGGATGTTGCCCGCGCCGAGGACGAGGGCGACACCCCTGGTCTGCCGCGGGGTGCGCTGGGTGAGGCCGGCCGTGGCGCGCAGTTGCTCTTCGGTGGTGCCGGGGGTGGTCCAGACCTCGGCGTGGAAGCCGTTCATGAGGAGCTTGTCGTAGGTGTCGTACGGGAGGACCTGGACGGCGAGCCGGTCGCCGGGGGCCCGGGTGATGCGTGTGCAGGCGAGGACGTCGCCTCCCTCGTCGAGGCGGCGCAGGGTTTTCTGGAGGGCCTGGAGATAGGTGAGCACCGCGTACGGGCCGCTGAGCCATTCCTCGCCGAGGAGCGGCGAGGCGGGGTTGAGCTGCTTGATGCCGGCCGCGACGCGGACCCATGTGTCGGCGGTGGCCGCGGTGGCGGCGGCGACGTCGAGGAGCAGCTCGCGCCGCTCGGACAGGCGGGTGCGGGCCCAGGCGCGTTCGCCGGTGGCGAGTCGTTCGACCAGGGCGTCGACGTCGGGGGCGGGAGTGGTGCTGTGGGTGGAGTGCGGATCGGTCATGGTGGGCCCTCGCTCACGTGTCGGGGGTCAGGAGAGTTTGGGGAGGATCTCATCGGCGACGCGGTGGCCGGATTCGGCGGCGCCGTCGATGTAGCCCGCCCATCGGGTGGCGGATTCGGTGCCGGCCCAGTGCAGGGGGCCGACGGGGCGGCGCAGGGCCGGGCCGAAGCGGGTGAGGGCACCGGGAGCGGCGAAGGCTCCGTAGCAGCCGCGGCTGTACTCCTCCTGCGCCCAGTCGCGTTCGATGAAGGCGATGGGGTTGCGGGCCTTGGGACCGAAGTAGCCGACGAGGTCGTTGATCACCTGGGCGCGGCGCTCGTCGGGGTCCATGCGTGACCCGGCGTCGGCGTGGCGTCCTTCGAGGAAGCCGACGAGTACGCCGCACGATCCGTCGTGAGGGGTGTTGTCGAGGACGGTGCCGAAGGGGCGATGGGTGCTGTTGGCCTGGCCACTGAGGCCGGCGTGGCGCCAGAACGGCTCCTCATAGGCGATGTTGATCTTGATGACGCGGCCCATCGGCATCCGCTGGATGAGCTGGTCGCGGTCGCCGGGCAGGCCGGGGGTGTAGCGGATGCGGGCGGCGAGCGGCGGCGGGACGGCGATGACGGCGCGCTGGGCGCGGACGGCGAGGCCGCTGCGCGCGGTGACGCGGACGCCGGAGGTGGCCGCGGGCTGCCAGTCGATGTCGGTGACGGGGGCGTCGAGGACGATCCGGTCGCCGAGTTGCTCGGCCAGTTCGAGCGCGATGCGCTGTGTCCCGCCGAGGACGCGGTCCTGCTGCGCCCCGCCGGAGACGTTGATCAGCTGGTCGACGCCACCGGCGGCGCCGACGTAGAAGGCGGCCCAGAGCGCGGACATGTCCTCGGGTTCGTTGGAGAAGACCGCCTCGGTGATCAGCCGGAAGAAGTCCCGGCCGCCCGTGGTGCGAGCGGTACGGCGCAGCCAGGTGTCGAAGGTCTGGCGGTCGAGTTCCTCGGCCTGGGGTGCGCGCCAGGGCTCGGCGGCGGCGACCTGGCGGGCGATGCGGTCCAGGCGGTACTGGGTCTGTCCGATGTCGGCGAGGACGAGGGGGTTGAGCTTGGGAATCCGGCCCGTGTACTGGGCGCGGGTGCCACGGACCTCGGCGATGTGCTCGCCGTCGCCGTAGGTGGGACAGGTGCTCAGGCCGAGCTCCCTGATGAGTGCCATGGCCTGGTGCTGGGCCGGGCCGACCCACTGCCCGCCGACCTCGATGGGGGCACCCCCGGGCAGCTCGCCGTTCAAGAGCCGGCCTCCTACGCGGTCTCGTGCTTCCAGGACCAGTACGTCCGCCCCGGTCCGTACCAGGTCCCGGGCGGCCACCAGGCCCGCCACACCGGCGCCCACGATCACGACGTCCACTGCCTTCTCCATCACGCCCACCATTCATACGAGATGCATCTGACATACGGAGCGTATGTGATATCCATGGTGCATGGAAACGCTGCGCGAGAAGTACGCGGAAAACACCCGCCGCACCCTGCTCGACACGGGGCTCAGCCTCTTCACCGAGCGGGACTACACGGCCGTCTCCGCAGAGGAACTGGTGCGCACGGCCGGGCTGACGCGCGGCGCGCTCTACCACCACTTCGACGGCAAGGCCGGGCTCTTCGAGGCCGTCTTCGAGGCACTGGAGCGCCAGGCCACCGAGGACATCCGGGCGGTGGTCACTTCCGTGGCCGATCCCGGTGAGCGTGCCTACCGGGCCGTCGACGCGTTCCTCGACGTCTGCAGGGGGCGGGCGTACCGGCACATCGTGCTGCAACAGGGCCCGATCGCCCTGGGCTGGCAGCGGTGGCGCGAACTGGACCAGCTCCACCTCGGCGGCCTGGTACTGGACATCGTGAATGCCGCGCTGGACGCCGGCCGCCTGCGGCCCCACCCCGCCGCTCTGGTCGCCCGGGCCTTCTACGGCGCGCTCACCGAGCTCTCCATCACGATCACGGAAGCCGACGAGCCGGAGCAGACCCGTACCCAGGCCGCGGAACTCGTACGCGACCTCATCGCCGGAGTGGTGACCGACGGCGGCCCGCCCCCGGCATGACCCGCCGCCGCCTCGTCCTCGCCCCGGCGTCGCCCCGCAGCGGGCGGCGCCGACAGCAAGACGGTCCCGGAGGAGAGCACCAGGTGCTGGACGAGGACGTCGCCAGGCCCTCCTTCGAACGCTGGATCGCAAGGAGGCTGGAGGGGCTCGCGGGGCTCGCCCCCGGCATCCACTCAGAGGCCGAGCGCTGGACCCGCGTCCTGCGTGACGGCGGCCCCCGCAGCCTGCCACGGCCGGAAGGCGCGGTCTGGCTCTACCTCAACCGAGTCCGCCCGGCACTGCTGGAATGGTCAAACCCCTACGACCACGTGCGCGAAGTGACCTGGCCGGTAACTCGCAGAGGCCCTGACCCACGGGCCCGATCCGCTCCACCTCGCCGAGGTGTTCGGGCTCGACGACAAGACCGCGATGCACGCGTTCGGGTTCCGTGAGTGCACGGTGGAGGACCAGGCCCAGCTCGCGGAGTGGCTGACCGGCGAGCTGTGCGGGGCCGACAGCGCGGGCCGGGTCCGCGGCATGGCCGTGCAGCGCGCCCGACGCCTCCCCGTCCACCTTGCCCCCCTCCTGGGCGATACGGCGTATCTGGTCGTCGACGGCGCCCTGCGGCGAGATCGCCGCCGCAGGCTCACCCGCTTCCTGATCCGCGAGGCGTGCAACGAGCGGGGGCGTCCGGACCCGGAGACGGGCGGCCTCCGCACGACGGACCGGGTCCGTGGAGTGGCGGGGCTCTGCCGCCCCAGGCGTGCATCGCCGGGTGCGGCCTGGTCGTGGCGCGCGGGAAAGGGTGACCTGCTCGCGGGCCTGCCCGGACATCCCTCACCCGCAGACGTCTACAGGGGGCAGGGGGCGGACGGGCCCTGCGGCGCCTGCGGCGAGACCGTTACGGCTGAGCGTGCGGATTCTGCCTACTGCGACGCAGCGTGCCGCCAGAAGGCATACCGCCGATGGCGAGCAAACCGACCGGCAGACCGGGTCAACGGATCGAACGACCGGCACGGCCAGCCGCGACACCACCGCACCAGCCGATCTCCCATGAGCAACGGAACGCCCGCTGCCCTCGACCCGCCATCGGGCCACCACCTCCTGACCGCCAATGAGGACGCCGGCCCAGTGAACGGCGCACGCGAACAGACACCCCAGCGCCCGCGCCCGCGGATCCGACCCCAGCGGCACCGGCTCCCCCACCGCCCTCGCCAGGGCGCCGTCGTCTGCGGCGGCCGGGTCCGGACCGACGTCGGCGTCGGCGTCGGCGTCGGCGTCGGCGTCGGCGTCGGCGTCGGCGTCGGCGTCGGCGTCGGGAGCGAAACCGTCCCTGGCCTGCCCGGTCGAGGCAGTGCTGCCGACGGCAGACCGGGACAGCACGTCCACGGCCGGGCAGCCGGCCGCCGCCTGTTGCACACGGCGGCGACCCTCAAGGTCCCGCGTCGGCCGGCGCAGCCAGCCATGCCCGGGCCGCGTCCAAGTCGGCGCCGGCGACGTGGTCGAGGAACAGGGCAGCCGACCACCGGCCGGCCTGATCGCCATCAGCAAGTACGGGGCCGTACTCGGCCAGGACGCCCGACCTCACCGGCGCCGGGCCACACCGGAAGAAGCACGCCTCGCCCCGCAGGTCCGCCCAGCAGACAAGCCCGACGCCCCGACGGCCAGCGAGTCACTCCTCGTCGCGGGCCCACTCCAGGGCCGGACCATCCCCGCAGGCACGAGGAGCACATGCACCGGACGGAGATCAAGCTGGGCGCTGTGGTCGACGGCACCTGCGGGTCTCGTGCCGTCGGGGCCGGTTAGTCCCAGGTGGAGTCCTGAAGGTTGAACTTGCCCGGAGTGGCAGCCTGCATGAACCGCAGGTAGCCGTCCTGGACGGTGAGCGGCCGGCCGGTCTCGCGGTCCTTCTGCCAGATCTCGTAGTACGGGCCCATGTCGTAGAACGTGACCGGGTCGCCCTTGGCGGGCTGGGGCCGCACCCATCCGTTGCTGGAGTCGATCCACTGGCCTTGCGCCGTGGCGCAGGTGACCTGCAGGCGTCCGCCCCAGTTGCCGTCCTTGGACCACGCGCCGTCGGCGATCTTCACCCACAGGGTGGCAGCGGTCTGGCCGGTAGCGACCGTCTGATTCTTTTCGTGGTCCCACCGGCTTTCACCGAGATGCGAGTTGATGCCGAGCCGGTCGGTGCGACCGTCCCTGAAACGGACGGTGGACTCGGAGGTGCGCTCCGGGCGGTAGGTGAGGTCCGGCAGCTTGGCGCGCGAGGTCACGATGCCGTACACGTCCCACGCGAAGGAGCGCAAGTACTGTTGGTTGGTGTCCGGGAAGGTGGTCCGCAGGTACTGCTTGAACGCGTTCTCGTCGACGATGCTCTCGTCCTGGACTGCCTGGACGATCGCCCGCCAGGGCGCCCCGTCGGGGCCCCCGACGCGTTCTGCGGCGGCTTCCTCCGCTGCCTTTACGACCGCCTCGTCGGTGGGGAACTGCGCCAGGATGGCGGCCGGGTCGAGCGTGCCCTCCGCCTCGGCCTTGAGCTCCTTCGCCTCCTCCTCGTCCGCCCCTTCCAGCTCCCGCGCGAGCTCCTGCTTGCGCTGCTCCACGATGGCGGCGACCAGCACGTCGCCGGTGGCCAGGTCCGGGACCGAGATGTCCTCCTCCGCCGCAAGGCTGCGAAGGTCTCCCAAGCGCTCCTCCTCGTCGGTCGGAAGCTGCGCCAGGATGGCGGCCGGGTCGAGCGTGCCCTCCGCCTCGGCCTTGAGCTCCTTCGCCTCCTCCTCGTCCGCCCCTTCCAGCTCCCGCGTGAGCTCCTGCTTGCGCTGCTCCACGATGGCGGCGACCAGCACATCTTCCGTGACCAGGTCGAAAACCGAAATGTCCTCCTCCTCCGCAAGGTTGCGAAGGGCCTCCGTCTGCTCCCTCTTCGTGTGGAGCTTCGGAAGCTCGATCCCCAGCTTCGCCCGGATCAGGGCCTCGACGCGATCGTTCTTACCCGCTTCGTGCGCGGCCTCGATCGCGGTGATCTCCTGCTGGTCGAGGGTCTTCTCCTCCGCCGGCGCGTCCGGGTCGTGGAAGATCAGGAAGCTCCTCTTGCGCAGGTACCCCATGGGGTGCCTCCTTCCTTGTTGACGCCTCGCCTACTTTGTTGTGAACGCTAAGCGATCAAGGGACCGGCGGGGCCCGCCCAAGCCGCATCCACCTGATCGGGTGAGCGCGACCACTCGGGCAGCGCGGCTGTGCGAAGCCGCTTCCGGATTCGCGCAGGCGTTGCCGGTCTCCGCTGGCCGACGGGGCAGCGCGCGGGAGTGGAGCGTGTTGGAAGCGTTGACGAGCCGCTGCCCCGTCAGTCGCTCAGACGACGTGGATGGTGGCGGCCAGGGTGTGAGGCGTCCCCGTGGGTGTGGACACTCTGACGATGGATCTTGGTGTCCCGAGGAAGAGGTGTCCTGGCGGGACGCAGGTCTCCGTATCCGCTGGAGTTCAGGAACGATGCGGTCGCGCTGTGGCGCGCGGCGGACGGGAAGCGCGCGTACGCGGCGGTCACGGCGGACGTCCGGGGGACCGGCGAGACGCCGCGGTCCTGGGTGTGTCAGGCCGACGAGGCGGCGGGACGGGTACGCGGCGACGAACAGACGGCAGTGGAATACGATCTGGTCCGCCGAACCGGCTGGCCCAGTAGGCGCGGGGGTCGGAAGCGTTGCCGCTGAAGCAGGCCGCGAAGCCCAAGCTCATGGTGCCGCACAACAGGGGTGATGGCGCGCCCGGAGGCGAATGCGATCGACGAGGCCCTGGTACCCCGGGTTCTTGCGGCGCTCGGCTGGTAAAAGCGGGCCAGGACAAGGAAACCGTCATCTTCATGCACTCGCGAGTGTGTGCAACCTCCGAGTGAGCCTGCGAACCAGACAGCCGACGGTGCGTCGTGCGAGCGGGGTGTCGGCGTGGAGGGTGTTCAGGTGCAGTCCGCTGTGGTTGCGGTGGAACCAGAAGAAGGTTCCGTTGGAGGCCGGGTACCACAGGTGCACTCTCGCGGCGCGGTTTGTCGGGTGCTCGGCCCCGGGCGCGGTGCGGAAGTCGAGGTAGGAGAAGAAGAGGGCAGGGCGGTCGTCGGTCGCGGTGTCGTCCGCGTGGCCGAGGAGCTGCTGTGCCCGTGCGGACTGCACTGCGGCTTGCCGGCGTGCTGCTTCGTAACCCTGGCCGGCCCGGGCCATCAGCGCGTCGGTGGAGGCGTGGCGCGGGGCGGGGATCGCGATGGGGACGGCGCTGACGAACCAGCCGAGGGAATGGGAGTGCTGGCCTGGTCCGCGCCGGTTGATCGGCATCAGGGCCCGGAAGGTGTCGGGGCCGCCTTCGTCCCGGACGGAGGCGGCCGTGGCAGCGAGAAGCCCAGTGAGCAGGGTTCCGCCGGACGCCCGGCACGCTGTTTCCACTCGTTGCGTCAGGTGAGCGGCCAGCAGGTTACGGGTGCGGTTGACCGGCGAGTAGCGGTGGCCTGGCTGGACGCCGAGGGCGAGGGGGAAGGCAGGGAGGAACGGCGCTTGGCCGGTGGTGAAGTCCCGCCAGTGCCGCAGTTGTTCGTCTGTCGCGCGCAGCGCTTGGTTGTAGGTGCGCTCCTGACGTGCGAAATCCCAAAAGCTGCCGGCGGGCGTGGGATCCGGTCGGCGGTGGTGGGTGAGATCTTCGTAGGCGCGGGTGAGGTCGGCGACGGTGATCGGGGCGGACAGGACATCGGCCACCAGGTGTTCGTAGACGATGTGAACCGTGGCCGACCTCTCGCGGACGACGGCTCCCATCACGACCAGGGGCCCGGTGATCGGGTTCACCTGCCGGAGCAGCTGGTGCAGGTGGGCGCGTGTGGAGGCTCGTGAGGTGAGTGGTCCCGCCTCGACATGTTCGAGGTGTGCCTGGGTGGGCGCGCAGCCATGGACGGACACGCCCCATGCGGTGGGGCGGCAGCGGGTGCGCAGGACTTCGTGCCGCTGTACCAGGTGCAGGAGGGCGGCTTCGAGTGCGGGCAGGTCGAGGCGGCTGGGCAAGTCGAAGCTGCAGGCGATGGCGAAGGTGGTGACCGGCCGGTTCGCCGCGTGTGCGGCCCAGGCTGCGGCGAGGTGAACGGCCTGGTTGTAGCTGGTGGGCAGACGGGCAGCCGGCGCGGCAGGGTCGTGTGGGAAGGAGAGGTGCCAGGTGTGGGCGTGGCCGGGGTCGATCTCTGCCTCCTCCACGGGCAGTTGGATCACCGGGTTGCCTTGGTGGCGATGTTGCCGCTGTACACGGGCACGCGCTCGAAGCCGCGCTCGATGAGCACTCCCTGCCGGCGTAGTTCGGTCTCCGCGGTGGCGAGGCGGAGGTCGGGAAACCGGTGGAACAGTGCGGTGAGCGCGTCGGTCGCCTGCAGGCGGGCGAGGGGCGCGCCGGGGCAGTAGTGCGGGCCGAGCCCGAACGCCAGGTGACCGCCCTGGTGCCGGTTCAGCCGCGCGGTGTCGGGTTTGGGGAAGGCCGCCGGGTCGCGGTTGGCGGCCGCCAAGGCGACCAGCACCACCGAGCCCTGGGGAATCACGGTGGTGTCGAGGGCAACGTCGTCGAGGGCGAAACGCCAGACGGAAACCGGGAAGGGGCTGGTGATCCGGAGCAGTTCCTCGGTGAGGCGGGCCGCGGTGGCTTCGGCACGGAGGGCATCGCGCAGGTGGGGGCTGCGCATGATCTCGATCGCTGCGGAGGCGATCAGTGTGGTGGTGGGTGAGATGCCGCCGGAGAAGAGTCCCCAGGCCACAGTGACCAGCTCCTCCGCAGTGAGGTGACCCTGGCTGTGGGCGTGGGAGAGGTGGGTGAGGAGGTCGTCGGCGGGTTGGCGCCGTTTTTGGCCGACGATGCGGGCCCACAGCCCGAACAGGGTGGCTCTTTGTCTGCGGACGGTGGGTTGGTCGGGGTCGACTGCCCTGATCATTTCCAGAGTCAGGCGGGTCAGCTGCTGCCGCGCTGCGGCCGGGATGCCCAGGACGGCCGCGGTGGTCCGCACGGCGAGCGGGCGGGCGTAGTCGGTGACCAGGTCCGGCTCGGCGGCCGCGGCCATGTCGTCCAGAAGCTCGGTGCAGGTCCGCGCGATGAACGGCTTACATCGTTTGGCGGCCGTACGCGACAGCAGCGGAGCAAGGACCGTCCGCAGCCGTTGGTGGTCGGTGCCGTCGCTGTTGAGCAGGTGACGGCCTTCGGCGGAGAAGATGTCGTCGGGGTAGCGGCGGCCGCCGAAGCCCTGCCGGGGATCGGGCAGTCGGCGCATGTCGTGGGCCAGACGTGCATCCGCCAGCGCTTGTCGTGCCTGGGCGGCGCCGGTGATCAGCCAGGCGACGAGATCCCCGGGCAGCACGACCTGCTGGACGGGCGCCTGCTGGCGCAGTTCCCGGAAGGCCGTGGCCGCGTCCCAGGACGAGGGATCGCCGCTCACCAGCCGCGGGTGGGGGCATGACCGGGCAGCGGGAGGATGCTGCACCGCCTGGGGGTCGACGGACGTCATGGTCGCTGGTGGTTTCCTTTGGCGAGGGCGCGGGGTCAGGTGAGGGTGACGGGGAGGGCTGTCACGCCGCGGATCGTGGCGGTGATGTCCTTGTGCCGGACCACCCGGTCGGCCAGTTCGATGCTGCGGGTCCGGGCGAGCAGCCGGCCGAGGGCCAGGGAGGCTTCCAGCCGGGCGAGCGGGGCGCCGAGGCAGTAATGAATGCCTGCGCCGAAGCTCAGGTGCGGGTTGGGTGCGCGGTCCACGTCGAGCCGGTCGGGGCGGGCGAAGACGCGGGGGTCGTGGTTGGCCGATCCGATCAACAGGGCCACCGGTGTCCCCCGGTGCAGTGGCGTGCCCGCGATCGAGGTCGGGCGCTGCACCGTGCGGAAGGTGATCTGGATGGAGGAGTCGTAGCGCAGCAGCTCGTTCATGGTGCTGCTGTCCAGACGTCCGTGGCCGGCTCGGCCAGCTTTGCTGCGGGCGGTGGCGAGTTGGGCGGGATGGCGCAGCAGGGCGAGGGCACTGTTGGTGATGATGTTGGCGGTGGTCTCGTATCCGGCCATCAGCAGCAGGGCGCACAGCGGAAGCAGGTCGTGGCGGGCCAGCGTGGTCCCGGAGTCGGCTTCGGCGATCAGGGCGCTGAGGGCGTCGGAGCCGGGGTGCCGGCGCCGGTCGTTGATTTTCCGGTGCAGGTAGGCGACGAATCCGCCGGCCGCCGAGTGGGCGGCGGCCAGGTCGTGCTCGGTGAGGGCGTAGGGCGGGTCGAGGAGCCGGGCGATCGGCGGGGTCTGCTCGCGGATCCAGGGCTGCTCCTGTTCGGGCAGGGCGAACAGGCCGCACACCACACGCAGCGACAGGGGGTAGGCGAAGTCGGTGAGCAGGTCGACGTGCTGCTTCTCCAGCGCGATGTCGAGCAGGCCGTCGACGGCGGTGGCGATCCCGGGGGCCAGTGCGCTGATCGCGGCGGGGCCGAAGAGGCGTGCGGCGATACGGCGCAATGGCCCGTGCTCGGGCGGGTCCATGCCCAGGAAGGAGAAGATGCGGTTCGGTGCGGTGAGCGGTCCGTGCCCCAACCGGTTGTCCCGCAAGGCCCGCGACACCTCGGCATGGCGGGTCACCACCATCAGGCCGTGCGGCCCCTCGCACAGGGCGGCCCTTTCGCGCACTGCGGCGTAACGGGCGTACGGGTCGGTGTGGAGGTCGGGATCGAACGGGTCGAAGTACGGCCGTACCGCGAGCCGCAGGGCCGAGGGCGGGTTCATTCTCCAGGTCTTTCGTGCGGAAGCTCGTTCGCCGGTGCACGGCGCGCCGGGGTGTGGCAGCGCCGCGGCGGGGCGCTGCCACCTCCGACGGGTGGTCAGGGCGTGTAGGTGACCGTGCCCTTCTGCGTACTGATGACCTCGCCGTTCGGTTCGGCACCCACGTGGACGGACTGCCCGGTGGCGGAGACGGAGTAGCCGGCGAAGCGGGTGCTGTCGGCGTCGTTGACTCCCTTGATCGTGAGTTCAAGGACACCGTTGTCGCCCGGCCTGGTCTGGAAGTCGGTGAAGGTGCCCGTGGTCACCGTGCCGTCCGACCAGTCCACCCGGCTACGGAAGACGGGCGTGACGCCTGCTGCGGGGGCCGTGGGCGAGGGCAGCGTGCCGCTGAACGTGCTCTCGCCCTCGAGGTAGGCCGTGCCCTGCGCGTCACGACAGGTGACGGTACCCGTTCCCTCGAAGCGGGCCTGGTCGGGGATTCCGGGCTGCGGGGGCGGGGGCGTGCTGGTCGACGTGGTCTCGCAGGTGACAGGCTCGGCCACCGCAGTGGTCGCGGAGGCAGCCGGTGTCAGGAGCGTCATCGACGCGCACACGGCTGCGGCGAGGACAGTGACGGTCGGCAGGCGCCGAGCGGACCTGGCCGCCTTGAGAGAGGGACGCATGGGTCTTTTCCTTTCCTTCTGTCTGTGACGTGTCCGAGCGGGTGTCGTGTCGGGACCGGCTGGGGCACGGCCCAGGAGGCCTTCGCTGTGACGCGATCCGGGTCAGGGGTCGAGCACGACGGGGAAGTGGGTCCAGCCGCGCACATTGACGCGGTCGTTGGGGCGCGGTGAGCCGAAGGGCGCTATGCGGGGAAAGCGCCGCAGCACAGCGGGAAGGACGAGGGAGGCTTCCAGCTTTGCCAGCTGCGCACCCAGGCAGTAGTGGGGACCGCTGCCGAAGGAGAGCAGCCGGCTCGCGGGGCGCTCCGGGGCGAACGTGTCGGGATCGGGGAACTGCTGGGCGTCGCGGTGGGCGTCGCGGATCCACGCCATGACTTCCTGGCCTTCCGGCACCCGCACATCGCCGACGGTCACCTCGCGCCGGGCGATGCGGGTGATCAGCCCGATGGGCGAGGCGAGACGCAGGGCCTCGTTGACCGCAGCGTCGATGGCGTCCTCGTCGCCCGATGCCACCGCCTTGCGTGCCGGTGAGGTCATCAGGTCGTTTACCGCGTGGTCGAGGAGGGTCACCGTCGTGTCGAACCCGCCGGCCAGCGCCAGGGCGAGCGCGGCGGCCGCCTCGTCGTCGCCGAGTGAGGCGGCGACCAGCGAGGCGAGGTCGTCCCGCGGCGTCGCACGCCGTTCGGCCACCAACTGGTCGAGGTAGGGGCGCAGGGTCGCCGCCGCACGGTCCGCACGCGTCACTGCGGCGAGGCCGGTCCCGGGGTCGAGGAGGGCCAGCAGCGGCTGCACCAGCTCGTAGAGAAGGGGACCGTCCTCCTCGGGGACGCCGACGAGAGCGCATCCCGTGCTGCTTGTGACCGGGAGCGTCAACAGCGCATGCAGATCAACGACGTCTCCGCGGGCCCGCTTCTCCAGGAGGTCCAGCTGGTGCTCGACGGTGGTGCGCAGCACGTCGCTCAGCGCGCGCAGCCGCGCGGGCCGGAACGCGGGCGACATGACCCTCCTCAGCCGCTGATGGCTCGCCGCGTTGTGGAACAGCATGTGCGTGCCGAACAACCGCATCCCCGTGCTCTGCCGCCAGCCCGGGAGATGCTCGTCGAACCAGTCGGCGTCCTTGACCATGAACGCCGGATCCCGGGCGATCACCGCCACATCGGCATACCGGCGAAACACCAACACGTCGCTGTCCTGGACCCGGTCCTCGGTGTTCTGCACGCGACTCCTGACGACTACGACGGCATGACATAGAGTCGCCTTGGGAAAGGTCATCTGACCTGCAAAGACACGCGACGCGGTCGGGGATCCCCCTGATGGCCCACGTCGCGGCACATGCGGCTCGCGGTCCGCGCCGCGCACCGGGACGGTGACCGCGGTCTCGGTCCTGTGGACGTCAGGCGGTGCCGAACACCAGCGCCGCGTTCTGCCCGCCGAAGGCGAAGGACGTCGACAGGGCGCGGCTGAATTCCACGCTGCGAGCTGTGCCGGTGACGATGTCCATCTCCCGTCCGGGGTCCTGCTCGCCGACATTGGCCGTCGGTGGAACCGACTGCTGCTCCAGCGCGAGCACGGTGACCGCGGCCTCGATGGCCCCCGCGGCGCCCATGGTGTGGCCGATGATGCTCTTCGTCGCCGTCACCGGCGGCACTCTGCCGTCGAAGACCCGTTGGAGCATGATCGCCTCCGCGGCGTCGCCCAGCAGGGTCGAGGTGCCGTGCGCGTTGACGTGGCCGATGCCGCCCGGCGTGCATCCGGCGTCGGCCAGAGCCTGCCGTACGGCAGGCTCGGCGCCCGCCCCCTCGGGGTGCGGGGCCGTCGGATGGTAGGCGTCGGCGGAGGCCCCGTACCCGCACAGCAGAGCGCGGGGGCGGGCTCTGCGGGCGCTCACGTGATCGAGGCGTTCGAGAACGAGAACGGCCGCTCCCTCCCCCAGGACGAAGCCGTCGCGGTCACGGTCGAAGGGGCGCGAGGCGAGCGAAGGCCGGTCGGTCCGTCGCGACAGCGCCCCCATCCGGGAGAAGCAGACGGCGCTCATCCGCGACCACGACTCGCTGCCGCCCGCCAGGACCACGTCGCACAGGCCGCCGAGCAGCATGCCCCGGGCCACACCGAGCGCGGTACTGCCCGAGGCGCAGGCGCTGGACACCGTGAAATTCGGTCCCCTGGCCCCGACGTCCAGGGCGATCTCACCGGCCACCATGTTCGGGACACTTCGCGGGAGAGCGAGAGGGGAGACCGCGGCGGGCCGGCCCCGGCCGAGCCGGGTGAACTCGGCGACGTAGGTTCGCAGGCTGTTCGAACCGACTCCGAGTACGACGCCGACCCGCTCCGCAGGACCGTCTGCGAGACACAGGTCCGCGTCCGCTACGGCACGGCGGGCCGCCGCGATCCCCAGATGAGCGAACCGGTCCAGGCGTCGAGTGAGCCGCCCGCCGAGTTCGGCCACAGGATCGAACTCCGCCACGTCACACGAGATGTCGACCGCAAGGCCCTCGAACTCCGGGTTCCTCGCGCCCAGCGAAAGGCCCGTACACAGGTTCTTCCACGTCGTTTCGGCGTCACAGCCCGCTGCCGTGAGCAAGCCGAGACCGGTGACGGCCACCGCCTCACCCACTGGCCCTCCCGAACAGCCGGGCGGACGGGGCGCACAGACGGGCGGGACCCGCAACCGGCAGCGCACAGGCACGGTCCGCTGTCATCGAGGCAGCAGATGCGCGATCGACCAGGCCACCTGGCTCAGGGGCTCGGACCGGGACATGCCGTCCACCAGGGTGCCCAACTCCACACCGGTGCGCTCCTCAAGAACCGCACCCAACTCCATCAGCGCCAGCGAATCCAGGCCCAGCTCATCGAAGGTCGTCGCCGGGGTCAGCATGTCATCCGGGAACGCGAACAACTCCCGGAGAAGATCAAGGAGGCTCTCCGTGCCGAACTCCTCGACCGTCTTTTCCGCCATCACCGGCTCCGTTCCGTCCAAGATCATTCCGAGGTCATTCCGCGGAGCAAACGACACCGAACGCACGGCGTTACCGTTCTGCACGAATGCACCGGGAAGATCGTTTGTTTATCCGCTTGTCATTCGTGTGCGGCATGAGGTTCCTGCTCCGGCCGCCCCCGGGCGGCAGCCGTGGAGGAATGCCTGTACCGACACCGAGGATCATGTACTGCGGGACCAGACACCCCGCCTTTGAGGCTCCTGCGGCTCCGCCCGGGCGGATCGCTCGCCTCCAGGCCGTCCCAGGCCCGTCAGAGCGACAGTAGCGGACCACGTGCACCAGACCGCGCGACGCGCCGGGCAACGTCGGCACCACCTCTCTCCGGCGGCACGGTGAGTGGTGCGCCGTTGCGCGGTGGAAGAGATCCCGAAACCTGCTCCGAACCGCGAGAGCGCCCCGCTCTTACGCAGATGGACCGGCGTGAGCAACGCCGGACTGAAGCAGCCGAGCTTGCGCCGGCGGGTGTTGGCGCTCCGCGCGGGGTGCGCCCGCAACGGAGGCGTCGGTAACCCGTTCCAGGGATGGCAGCCCGGGCCCGGACGCGTATCGGGGTGGGGCTAGCCCTACCCCATGATCGGCGGCCTGCCCCACAGACCGGCAGGTCAGCGGCGGGTTACCGTCACGTCCTCGGGTCACGGTCACCGTCCCCCACGGGCCCGCGCCGCCTCTGACGCACCGACACACGAAAGCCCTTCATGGACACCCTTGGCTTCCTGCCCCGTCTCACGGCCACACCCCGGCGGCAGATCGGCCTGCTGACCGCCGCGACCGGGGCACTGCTCGTCGCGTTCTTCGTCGCTCCCAACGCACTCGCGCGCAGCTCCGTCAACACCGGCAACGTCGGCACGACCTTCCGGCACAGCCTGGTCACGTACTGGGACTCCGGCAGTCAGGACTTCCCCGGCCAGCTGGACGCCACGGTCTCCTTCTGGTTCCGCTTCCACGTGGTCAAGGCGGGCGTCAGCGCGCTGCTGCTGGCCTCGGTCGTGGCACTCGGCATCGTCTTGTGGCGGCTGCGACGGGAGCGGGCCGGAGAGCGTACGCACCGCTCGCTCGTCCTGCCGTGGATGTTCGTCGCGGTGACCGGAACCTTCGCGCTGGTGGCCCTGATGGCCAATGTGCAGGGCACGGCGGCTCCCTTCGCCTCGCTGCTCCCGATGCTGTCGGGTGGCGGCACGGACAGCGATGTCGGTACGACCGTCGCACAGGCCAGGCAGCAACTCGCCGACTACCCCGACGGCCGGCACTCCCCCGCGCTGACCGTCATGGTTGACGACTTCGCGCTCTACCACGCGGTGCTGGCGGCGATGGCGGCCGCGGTGGCGCTGGCACTCGCCGTGGCGACCGTGATCCTGTGGCGGCGGCGCAAGGCTTCTCCCATGCCGGCCGGTACGCGGGCGCGGCGCCTGATGACATGGAGTGTCGCGGCCTCCACGGCCCTGACGGCCGTAGTCCTGGTCGTGGCCGTCGCGAACGCCACGAGCGCGGCGCACTCCCCGCAGGCCCTCGCGGCCTTCTTCGACGGCGGTTGGTGACCCGACGCGGGTCCCGCAGTGTCGGGCGCTGCCCCCTCTGGGCGTTGGGGCGGCGGATCAGGGTGAGTCCTTCCGCGCGGCCTTGGCCGGCGTATTGCTGGACTTCGTTCCAGAGCACGTCGCGGATGCGTGCGGAGGGGTTGCCGATGAAGACGTCGGCGGAGATTTCGAGGCGCCAGCGATGTTCGGCCTGGCCGTCATTCCCGCCGCCGTCCTCGCGATCGGCATGACCAGGCTGCGGGAGAGCCCCCGCTGGCTGGTCGAGCAGGTGCGCGCCACCGCGGCCTACGCAGTTCTCCAGCGGCTGCGACCTGCGAGATCCGACGTCCGCGGCGAGATCGACGCCATCCGCGAGGTCTCGGCAGCGACGCCGCGCCAGGACAGCCGGGCACTGCTGCAGCCCTGGCTGCGCCCCGTGTTGGTCGTCGCGCTCGGGGTGCCCGCCTTCTCGCGGCTCACCGGTATCAACGCCACCGTCTGCTACGCGTCGACGATCCTGTCCGACGCGGGATTCGGGCAGCCGGTCGCGCTGGTGACCGGCATCGGGAGCGAGCCGATGCTCGTCGCCGCGGGCATCACCGGGGCCACCACGGTGGACGGCATCGGCCGGCGAAAGACCATGCTCTGGTTCATTCCGCTGTCGGGCCTGGCCATGGCCGTACTGGGTCCGGCCTTCCTCACGGACGGATCACCCGCGCAGCATTGGATCGTGACCATCGCCCTGTTCGCGTGCATCCTGCGCGACGGCATCGGCATGCGGTCGGGAGTGTGGCTGATCGCCCCGGGGATCCTGCCGCTCGGGGTGCGCGGTCCTGCGACCAGTCTGGCTACACCGGCGGTCTGGGGCGTCGACCTCCTGATCGCCCTCACCACGCTCAGCACGATCAACACGGTGGGCCGCTCGGACACCTACCTCCTCTACCCGCCCTCAACGTGGTCTGCGTCATCTTCGTGGCCCTGAAAGTGCCCGAGACCCGTAACAGACCGTTGGAGGGCATCGAACGGGCTCTGCGCGCCCCCGGCTCACTGCGACGCAACGTCGCCGCCTCGCGCTGACCGCTGCGCCCTGTGGTATGCCGAGGGCCGCATCTCCACCTACGGCGGAATCGCGCGCGTCAACGACCGCCCCGAGCCTACCGACCGCCGTGCGAGGACGACTACGAAACCCGCGACAGGAACTGCCACCGGGCCCGTCCCGTAGGTCGTCGGCGTCGGCGTCGGCGTCGGCGGGCCCACCGTATGATCCTGCGGTCGAGCCGGTGAGCGCCGGCCGTAAAAGGTATGTGGTGGGGGAAACATGAAGCGTCGGTCCATGCTGCTCGGCACCGGCGGGGCAGTCGGTGTGTGGGGTGCCACGGGTCTTGCCGGAGCGCCGCGTGCGGCGGCCTCCGGTACGGCGTCGGCGCCGGTCTTCGACGTGCGCGGGCACGGAGCGGTGGGGGACGGCGCCACGGACGACACCTCGGCCTTCGTCCAGGCGTTCGGCGCCGCTCGCGCCGCGGCCTTCGGTGCCACCGTACTGATCCCGCCGGGAAGCTACCTCGTCGGCGCGTCACTGGTCATGGGCGCGGGGATGACGGTGAGCGCATACGGCGCGCGCATCACCCGCCTCAAGGACAGCGGTGCGCTGCTGAAGAACTTCGACGCCTCCACTGACGCCCCCGGTTACTCGGGCGCCGGCAACCTGACGGTGCTGGGCGGCACATGGGACATGGCGGGTGATGTGTACAGCAGGACCTCCGACGCCATCGGTTTCGGACACTGCCAGGATGTCCTCGTCCAGGACTGCACGATCCTGCGGGTGCCTTCGGCGCATGCGGTGGAACTCAACGCCGTGCGGCGGGCACGCATCGTGAACTGCGTCTTCGACGGCCTGGACGCCACGTACACCACCCGCAGCGACAAGGAAGCCGTACAGATAACGGGCGCCATCAGCGCGGCATCACTGCCGTGCCCGCCCTACGACGACACGCCCTGCGCCGACATCCTCATCACCGGTTGCAGCCTCGTGGACTCGACGCACGGCCTGTTCGGCGCGTTGTGCGGTGACCACGGGGGCAAGGCCGGCGTGGTGCACACCGGGGTCAGGGTGCTGGGCAACCATGTCGAGGCCGCAGCGGGCCACGGAGTGCGGGCCGTGGACTGGAGCGCCAGCGTCGTGCACGGCAACACCGTGGAGCGGGCGCAGATCAGCGGAATCAAGGTGGAGTCCCTCGGCGGCAACCCGATGTCGGCCCTGTCCGTCGAGGGCAACATCGTCACCGGCACCGGCACGGACTCCTCGACGGGAGGCGGCATCGTCGTCATCGACGCCGTCACCGATCTTTCGCTCAGCGGCAACGTCGTCACCGGGGTACGGGGAGAGACCGGAATCTACGTGCGATACGCCCGTCGTGCCACGATCACGGGCAACACCGTCTCGCGGACCGTGAGGAGCACAGGTGTGAGCAACTGCCAGGGTGTTCACGTTCAGCATTCGCCCGGTGCGGTGATCGCCCAGAACACGGTGGCGGACTGCGAGGGCGACGGGATCGGCGTCGACGCGGGTCTGTCCGGCGCCGCTATGAACGGCGACGCGCCCGTCGTCACCGGTAACCGGGTCGACGGTGTCGCCGGCCACGGCATCGCTGTCGGGTGCCCTGACGGGGCGCTGCGGGACAACCACATCACCGGAGCGAACACCGCCGGCTCCGCCGCCGCCTACGGCATCCGGCTGGGCGGCGCCGCGTCGAACATGTCCTGCCAGGGCAACGTCGTCCGTCAGGGGACGGGCCAGGCCGCTGCGGCCATCGCGGTCCTGCCGGGTTCGAAGGGCACCTGGGTGACCGGTAACGACCTACGGGGATGGGGCGTGGGTTCCCCTGCCCTGCTCGACCAGGGCACGGGAACCCTCACGACGACGGGCAACGCCACCGGGTGACCCACCCCGCCGGTGCGGGACGGCGTCACAGGACTGGGTTCGAACCTGACAGGCGCTGTCCACCGCCGCGACGATGTGCTGCCACGGCGGGCGGCCGCCGGGTTGAAGGAGGTCCAGCGCACGGGAAGCTGCTTGTGTCCTTCCTCTCGGACACCACGGTGGGCGCACTAGAGAGCGCCGTCCACCTCGGCGAGGGCGGGTGCCGCCACGCTGAGATGGTCGGTCGGCGAAGGCCGCCCCGGGGCTCCGCCCCTCCTCGACGGTGTACCGCGCCTGCCACAGATTCTGGTCGTCCTCCTGTTGGACTTGGTCCGCCACGCGTCTCTCCTTGTGCGATACCGGTGCGCGTCCTTCGCCGGCCCAAGGCCAGGGGGCGCTATGACGACAACTATCATCACGCCAATCAGTCCGGCCGTTACCGACATCCGGCGCCTGGTGGACGCCTGATTCCGCAACTCTCACCCCTGTGTCCGTAACGGGGTCGTCGCGGTGAGCGTCGCACAGGGCGTTGGCCAAGGTATGCCTCGGCGAGCCCGGTCCCGGTGACCGGCGGGCCGGCCACCGGCAGCAGGGCCGGCGGGCCGGCCCGAGCACCGGCACGTCACCGCCACCGGCACCCGTTGAGGGGAAGCTGAGGCAGCCGGCTCGCGGACGAGGGGGTGCATCATTTTTGACGGCAGGTTCGTCTGCGACAGATACACCGCAGTCCTTCCGAGCACCTCGTTCTCCTGCTCCAGCAGCCGCATCCGCTTCCGGGCCTCGCGCAGTTCGGCCGACTCACCCGACACCGGTGCGGGCCAGGCGCCCTCGTCGCGGTGACAGCACTCAGGATGGTGCCACCGACCGGAGGCATCACGGCGACATCGAAGCCAACTTCCACCACCATCGCGGGCTCGACCAACGTGACGGCCAGTTGCTCCCGGTGGCCCCGTCCGGTGGATTCCCTTGACTAGACTGGCGCAACGACGCGGCAGACGGCGGCGCCCTCGTGTCAACTCCTCGGAGTGCTCATACAGTTGTGTTGGGCACCCATCGATGACCGTGCCGTCTCAAGGGTGCGTCGTGGTTGGGGGCCGGCGCGGGACGGGGGTAGTGATGGCGCACGTCGTGGTCGTCCACGGAGTGGGGCAGGAGTACCTGGGACGCTCGAGCCTCCATGGACCCGTCGCGGCCGCCCTCGCGGACGGCGTGGAGGTGGCCGAGCGGGCCGGGGCGCTCCCTCCGGGCTCTGTGCCCGACGTCGAGGACATCGACGTCGCCTTCTACGGCGATGTCTTCCGTACCCCGGGAGCGAAGGGCGGCCGGACCGGCCCTCGCTCCGCCGCCGAGGTGACGGACCCCTACGAGGTGGACCTCCTCCTGGCGTGGGCAGCCGCGGCGGGCGGTCCGCAGGAACAGTACGGGACCAAGGCACCCACGCCGCGGACGCTGCAGCGGGCCATGAACGCCCTGCTGCGCTCGCCCTTCCTTCCGGGGCCCGTGGCAGAGCGGTTCCTGCTCGGCGTGCTGCGTCAGGTGCGCCGCTACTTCGGAGAGGACGTGGTGCGCGAGCGGGCCATGGAGGCGGTCGCGGCCCGCGTCGGGCCGGACACGACCGTACTCGTCGGCCACTCCTTGGGGTCCGTCGTCGCGTACGAGGCCCTGTGCGCCCATTCCGAGTGGCCCGTCCGGACCCTCGTGACGCTCGGATCCCCGCTCGGCATGCCCTCGTTGGTCTTCGACCGGCTGCGCCCCGCGCCCCGTTGTGGGCGGGGCCACTGGCCCGACAGCCTGGTCCACTGGACGAACCTCGCCGACAGGCACGACGTGGTGGCCTCGGTCAAGCAGCTCGCCGATCTCTTCCCCCCGGTCGCTGCACCGGCAGGGAATACTCCGAACGCTGCGGAAACGCCTCCAGAGGCACAGGCGCGCGTCCTGCGCGACGTGCAGGTGGACAACGGATGGAGAGTCCACGACCTGCTGCGGCATCTGACTGCCCGGGAAACGGGTGCGGCGATCGGTGAGGGTCTGCAAGCGGGATGACTGACGACGTGGAGCCATCGCGACGCTATGTGCTGGCTTTCGGCGCCGCGCGGTACGCGCACGAGGAACTGCCCGATCTGCCGGGCGTTGCCGATGACCTGCCGAGGGTGCTCGGCTCGTTCGCCGCCGTGGGCTACACGCCGGTGCCGGTCTTCCCCGAGGGCAGCCTGGACCCAGCCCGCCCCGAGGATGTCCTGGGGCCCCTCTTGCGGTGGATCCCGGAAAGCTTCGACGACGGCGACACCCTGCTCCTCTACTACAGCGGGCACGGGCAGGCGGACGGCGATGAACACTTCCTGATGTGTTCGAGGTCCGATCCTGGGGCGGCTGAGGTCAGACTCAGCGCCCTGAGCACCCGCCACCTCGTGGAACTCCCCGCGCTCAAAGGCGTCCGGCGCATCCTGCTCGTGATAGACGCCTGCTACGCGGGCCGGGGCGCGGTTGACGCGGTGACTTGGGCCGTCCGCGCCAAGCACGCGGTCGCCCACGCACCGGGCGCCGACCACCGCTTCCTGAAGTCCTTCGGCGTACTCAGCGCCGCGCGGATCACGGAGGAAGCGAAGGACAGCGCGTTCAGCGCGGCCCTCTCACACGTGCTCGCCGACGAGACCTGGATCGGTAACCGCGCCAGTCACATCTCCCTGCCGGACCTCGTCGGCGCGCTCAACACGGAGTTCCGGCGGCGCGGCGTGGATCACCACGCGGACTGGGCGCAGCTGTGCGACGACACCGTGCGAGGTGACCCTGCCACCGGGTTCTTCCCCAACCCCTTCCACGTCCCCGAGCTGCTCATGGTCGACCGCGATCTCGACGTCGCCGAGCAGCGGCACTTCGTGCGATGGCTCGGCGCGGCGTCCGGTTACGGCGCCGCCGAACAGCAGCGCCGCAACCGGGAGCTGGTAGAACATTTCTCGCCCCGGGGAGCGGGTCGGCAGACCGCCCGGGAGAGCGGCCACTACTTCACCGGTCGGGTCGACGTGCTGAGGCGACTGGCCGGATGGATGCGGGGCGAGAACGACCGCGACGCCCGCGTCTTCGTGGTGACCGGTCCGCCGGGCGTGGGCAAGTCCGCGGTTCTGGGCCGCCTCGTCACACTCGCCGACGACGACGCGCGCGACGCCATTCCCGCCGACGCCGTCGCCCCCGGTACGCTGCCGCCGAGCGGCTCCGTCACCGTAGCCGTGCACGCCCGCGCCCTGGGCCTGCCGCAGATCGTCTCCGCCCTTGCCGCGTCGTTCGACTGCCCCGAGCCCACCGAGGCGGCGCTGCGGGAACGCCTGGGCGCGCTCGACAGCATCACCACCATCGTCGTCGACGCGCTCGACGAGTCGGGCATGGCCCACGACGAGGAGCGCCGCATAGCCCGCTTCCTGGCCGAACTGGCGGGCGCGACGCCCCGGTTGCGGCTGCTCATCGGGACCCGCCCCCATCTCGCGGACGCGGTGGCGGACAAGGCGCCCTACGCCCGGATCGTCGACCTCGCGGCTCCGGAATGGAACGAGCCCGACGACCTCGTGCGGTACTGCGAGCTCATCCTTCGTACGCCGCTCGGACCCCACAGCGGGACCAGCTTGCCCCATGCCCTCATCTCCTCGGCCGCCGACGAGATCGCCCGGGCGGCACACGCCATCTACCTCGTGGCCCGGCTGATGGCCCGCTCGGTCGCCAGCTCCGGAATCCCACCGACGCGCTCGGCGCTGGAGCTGCCGGAGTACGATCCGGCGTCCGGGTCCTCAGCACTGGTCGACCGCGCCTTCCGCTGGGCCCTGGCGCGGCAGTTGACCCCGGAGCGGGCGGCAGAGGCGAGGGCGCTCCTCCTGCCGCTCGCCTACGTGGAGGGCCACGGCATGCCCCTCCACCAGATCTGGGCGACGCTCGCGGCCGACCACCCGGACCAGGTGGCACCCACCGCCGAGCGATTGACCCGCCTTCTGCGAAACGACGCCCTCGGACCGTACCTGGTCGAGACCCTCGACGAGGACGGCCGCTCGGTCTACCGCCTGTACCACCAAGCGCTGGCCGACGAGTTGCGGCGGAACGAGGCTCCGCCAGACGCCGAGACCCTGTGGTACGAACGGCTCCGGGAGATGGTGCCCCGGACAGCCGACGGCAGCCCGCGGTGGCAAGAGGCCGACCCGTACGTCCTGCACCACCTGGCGGCGATGGCCGCGGCGGCGGGCCGCCTCGACGAACTCGTCACAGACGGCGAATTCCTCGTCCACGCCCGGCCCACCGGACTCGTCCCATGGCTGCGCGGCCTCTCCACCGAGCGGGGGCGGCTGGCCGCCGCCGTGTACCGCGCCCACCTGGACGTCCACCACGAGATGTCACCGCAGGACCGCCGGCACGTCCTGGCCTGCGACGCCGCCCGCCATCAGCACACCCCGCTGCTGGCCGGCCTCGACCGCAGCACGGAGGAAGGCCGTTGGCGGCCTGTGTGGGCCGCCTCGGGCAGTGTGCCGGCTGCACTGTCGGTGCATCGCCTGGCCGACGGAGGCGGGCCGGTCGACTCGGTGACCTGCGTCGGCCTCGCCGGACGGGACACCATCGTCACCGTCGGCCGCGGATCCCTCCAGGCCTGGGACATGGCGACCGGCCGCTCGATCGAACTGCCCGACGCGGTGGCCGACCTGAACGCCACCGCCGTGACCGCTGCTGCACTGCCTGACCACGACCTGCTGGTCGTCGGCACGGACACGGGTGCCGTCCACATCTACGACCTCGCCTCGGGGCGGATCCGCACCCCCGCTCCGACGGAGGCGGACGCCGCACCGACGACCGCGCTCGTCACCCTCGAACTGGCGGGCAGGAAAGCCGTGGTGAGCGCATCGGCAAGCGGCGAGCTGCGCGCCTGGGACCTCACCGACGCGACGGCGCTGCCCTGGAGGATCCAGCTGGCGGACGGTGGCCTCAGCAGCCTGGCGACGGCCACCGTGGACGCGAACCCCGAGGCGAGCAACGAGATTCTGCGGCGCGGCTGGGACATCGTGGTCGCCGGCGGTCCACAGGGCGTCCTGTACGTCTGGGACCCGCTGCGCGGCAAGCTCACGCCGACCGCGGCGCAACCGGGACGCCCGGCCATCCGCTCGATCGGCTGCGCCGTCGTCAACACCACTCCCCTCGCCGTGACGACCGACGGCGCCACCGTGCGGGTCTGGTCGCTGCGCAGGCCGCGCGCACCGCGCGAGGTGGAAAGCGTGAAGTCGCCGTCGCCGGCCGTCGCAGTGTCCTGCACCCATCTGGGCGGTCGCCCCATGGCGATCCTGGCCTGCGAGGACGGCACCGTACGGCTGCTTGACCTGGAGACCCGTGAGCTGACCGCCTCCTCGTCGGTGTGGCGGCCGCCGAGCACCGTCGCGGCCCCCAGTCCCTCCGAGCCAGCCTCGTTCTCCGCGGTGCACCTGCACGTCTCTGCCGGTCAGGCCGTCACCACCGTACTCGGAACGGCCGACGGATCAACCCACGTCTGTGACCTAGTGACCTAGTGGTGCCGACCCGGGCGCCGAGCGACGGTCATACCCGGGCCGTCGTCGGCGCGGCCGTCACCGGTGGCGGGTACCGGCGGCGGTACGTGGTGAGCGCGGGCCGTGACTCGACGGTGCGCGCGTGGCGCATGGACTCGGGAGTGCCGGCCCTGCCTGCCGTCACCGACGGGGTCTCGGCGTTCACCGGCGTCGTCGCGGCCGTGGTCGACGGCCGGCTGCTGGCCCTCTCCCGGTCCGCCAACCGCCCGGTGGAAGTGTGGGACCTCGCGACGGGCACCACGATGGAACGGCAGCGGCCGCGGTGGACCGTGGCAGCGGCGATCGGCTATGAAAGGGGCCGCCCGATCGCCGTCACCGCCGACTTCACCCACCGCGTCGAGGTGTGGGACCTGATCAGCGGTGTCGCGCTGCACCGGCTGGAGAGCTGCGGCAGCCGGGTGACCGCGCTCGCCTGCGCTCCCGCGGACGGCGACCTCGCCATCGCCGTCGCCCTGGCGAACGGCTCGGTGGTGCTCTGGAAGCGCAGCGGCACCGACTTCACGAGACATCGGCTGCAGGAGAGATGGCAGACGACGAAGGTCGTCTGCGTTCGCGTACAGGGGTGCCCCGTCGCCGTGATCGCCTGCGACGACGGAACGATCCGGGCGTGGGACGGCACCGACGCTGTCATCCTCGCACGCCAGGATCTCGACGGGACCGGTCACAACCGGCCGTCCATGTCCAGCCCTGACCGGGGCGGCGGGAAGCCGGAGGGGAACGGTACGCAGGTAGCCGTCGACTCTCGACCCGCGCCCGGTGTGCCATCCCCGGGTACGTCGCACCGGGCGGCGACCACGGGTGTGCGGCGGAGCCACGTGGTGTCTCTCGCGGGACGCGTCGTCGACGGCGGCCTGCTGCTGGCGACGGGCGACGCCGTCGGGCGGGTGACGGTCTGGGAGACGCCCGGCGGCACGTGGCCGCCGCCGTTCTGTGACGCCGCCTCCGACATGTTCACGGTGCCCGGCGACGCTCCCGTTACCTCCCTGGAGTTCACCCCCGATGGACGCCTCGCCCTCTGCGCCGACATGGACGTATTCCTCTTCGGCAGGCCCGAGGACAGGCCGGTTCGATGACGGTGAGGGGGTCACCGAGAGGTCGTTTTCTCCCGATGCTTTCTCCCGGAACAGGTGTTTGACTCTGGGGTGTCGGGTCGCGCCAAGAGATCGTGTTCTCGCCGGTGAGGCGACGGTCTACCAGGTTGGTCGTGGCCGGCTGGATCACTGCCCGAACTGTGACGCGCCGGCCGGCGCCGCCTGCCGCACCCGCGGCGGGAAGACCGCCGCGAAGTACCACACCCCCCGCTTCGTCCTCGTCGCAAAGGCAGGGCCCGGCGCTCGCCGCCGTGCCCGCACCCTGCTCCGAGCGCCCGGTCCGCCTCCGGTACGCCAGAACGTCGACCGCGCGGCAGGAGTTGGCGAGTCAGCTGGAAGGCCAGGTCATCGCCGCGTCCAAGGGCAACCGCGGCGGACGCCCGAAGGTCGTCGACGACGACATGCTCACCATCGCCGTCGCGTTCAAGGACAAGGGCGTCCCCGTCCCCGACATCGCGAAGAAGCCGACCATCAAGACCGGGAAGAACGCGGGCAATTCTCCGTCGGTCGCCTCGCTCTACCGGGCGCTCGCGGAAGCCGAGGAAGCCGCGGCCGACGACGGCCTGCCGCTGCGGCCCAAGCCTGTAAGCATCCGCCGGCCCGAGGACCCACTCACCCCCGAGGAGATCAACCTCCGCGAACGGCTCCAGGCCCAGCCCCACCCGAGCGCCGAGCCGCGGTGGTAGCGCGCACGGCCTGCCCGGATCCCATGTGACTGAGGGCGCCATTTGGCCCGGCGGGCCAGGTGGCGACTCAGTACTCGGTAGGGCTGGTCCATGCCGTCCCGTACGGTCGGTCTGTGATGATCAAAGAGAGCGAACCGCGCAGCCTCGGCCTTCCCGCCCCCGAAGCGCGCTTGCAATTCGGGACGGAACCGCACGAGCTTGGTGGCGGGCCGCGGCGCCGCCTGCTCATGATCGACGATGCGCCTGCCTTCGAACTCAGCTTCCCCTGCGGAACGTGCCCGTTCCTGTTCCGCCGGCTGGAAGGCGCGAACGAGAAGTTGTCCTTTGAGAACATGCAGGACCGGCTGACCGCAGCCCTGGCCGATCCGGATGACGGCGGCGTGATCGAGGCGTTCGGTGCGCTGCTGCCGGAGGGCGAGTACCTGCCACTCCTGCTGGAGGTGGAACCCCAGCTGGTCGTCCCCGGCGCGGAGGGCGACTACTTCAGCGGCGAACAGGTCGCCGCGTGGGGGGTCGACCAGTTCTGGGGCCTCCCGCAGTACCCGCACACTTCGTATTACCGCACCTTCGAGACCATGGTCGACGCGGACGCCCACCTCTATGAGTTCGTCGTGCCCATGGTCCCCCCGACGTGGAACGACAGGGAGCGGGTCGATGAGTACGTCAGGCTCATGGAACTGGGCACGGTGCCGACGGCAGTGGCGATCTCCACGCTGGACGTGTGCCAGTCCGCCCTCGGCCTGGCAGATGACCCTGCCGCGCACTGGGGCCTGACCCACTTCCTCCTGGACGGCCACCACAAACTGGAAGCCGCCGCCACGGCCGGTCGGCCGGTGCGACTCCTCTCCCTTCTGGCCCTGGGCGAGAGCCTCGCCGGAGCGGACGACGCAGCCCGACTGCCTGCACTGCGTGCCCAGCCCCGCTCTGCTCGAACGACCGGCACCTGAGCCAGAGCCGAAGGTCACGCTCGCGGGCCAACACTGACGCACAACCGGACCAACTCAACCGCCAAGGGGCCAACCGAAGAGCTCAAGTCTCAACCCGTGATCACCGGCTTAGCGTCACGTAACCGCTGTACCGCTGTGCCCCGAGGCCAGGACCGAGGAGGTCATCGGCTGGGCGTGCACCCACGACCGTCCGGTGGCGTGGGTGCCGGGGACCACCAACAGAACGAGGTCCGCCGTATGACCTCCTACCCGTCGACGGTCGGGCCGGTCCTGGCGCACCCGATTGCTGCGGCCGCCGGCATCACCGCCGCGAACCTCCAGGCGCGGCGGGGGTGGCGCGCCGTCGAACTGCTCTGGGACGGGTACAGCCCGGAGACGGCGATGCTGTTGTGCGCGGGGACCACGGTGGTTGAGGCGGCCGTGCACGAGGCGCTGGAGATGCATCAGGCATCACTCGGAGGCCTCCCGCTCGGCCGCGCTCCAGTCGTAGGCGCCGGATCCCAGGACTCAGCGAGCAGTCTCGCCTCCGCGCCGAGGTGTTACATGGCTTCCTTGAGCCCGGAGCGGATCAGCCAGGTGTTGACCGGCCAGGCGGTGAAGAAACCGGCGATCATGCCGATCTGCATCAGGAACCAGTACACGGGGTCGTTCGGATGCAGGTGGTGGGGGGCGGGGAAGAAGACGAAGAACATCAGCGCCATCCAGCCGAACAGCCCGACCTCGAAGGCGGTCAGGGACAGCACGTCGGCCTTGGCCGCCGCGATCAGCCCTTGCGCAGGCCCAGACCGCGCATGGGGGCGATGGCGAAGTACTGGAACCCGATCCCGAGGACCAGCGCGAGCACGTAGTCGCCGACGTACTCGGCGGGCAGCGCGAGCCCGCCGAGGGTGATGCCGAGACCGAAGACCGCGAACTCGGCGCGGACCCGCATGTGAGCCATCAGCGGTCTGTGTCACGGTCCGGGTGGCTCAAGATCGGGCTCGTTCTGCCGGGGCTTCGCTGTCGACCGGGCCTGCGAGCCTCCCGGGCGGGGTGCGTCACGGGTGACGCGGCAAGTCCTCGTCCGCCAGCAGCCGGCGCGTCGCTCCCGCCGCGAAGTCGGACACGGTCGTCAGATCGTCGCCCTGGTCGATTCTGCGGATGCATGCATCGACGACTGCCTGGACCACCACCACGGTCAGTTCGGGCTGTGTCTGCCCCAGTTCGCGCACGACCCGGGCGAGCGCCTCATGCAGCGAGGTGTGCAGATTCCTCACCCGCTCCCGCGCTGACGGCGAGAGCGAGTCGCGCGAGAGCGCGGCCCGCCAGCCGTGGGTGCCGCGAGCCGCCTGTTCGAGGTTGGCCCTGACGTAGGCGGCGGCCTGGGCGGCGGGCGTGGTCTCGGCCGCGATGGCCTGCTCCACCGCGTCGATCCATGCGGGGAATTCGCGGGTGACGACGAGTTCGAGCAGGTCGTCGATGGAGTTGAAGTAGCGGTAGATGCTGTTGCGGGCGATCCCGGCTCGCGCGGCGACCGCTCCGGCTGTGAGGGCTTCGGCGCCGCCCTCTTCCAGGAGTTCCTCGGCCGCGTCGATCAGTTGCGCGAGCCGCTGGGCCCGGTGTTCCCGGACGCTGCCGGCTTCGATCTTGGGCATTTTCTCCGCTCACCTCGGACGCTGTGCCGTCTCCCGCCAACCTACCCCCACGCCCGAGAGGCCGAGGGGGCGTGTTAGCTTGGCCCAACTTAGAGACACCCTGTCGCTAAGTTATGTCCGTGCTTCCTGCCGAAGGCTGCCCGATGCAACCGATGAACTTCCCCGCTGTGCTCCGACGTCTCCTGGGATCGAAGAAGCGCGCCGCCGTCGTGGTGGCCTTCTGGGTCCTGATCGCGGGCCTCCTCGCCGCGGCCGCCCCGGCCCTGGAATCCGTCGAGGACAACGCGTCCGCCAATCTGCCGCCCGCCGCCTCGGACTCCATGAAGGCACGCGATCTCGTCCGCGCCCAGCTTCCGGGCCGGGACGCGACGCCGGCGATCATCGTGGTCCGCGGCAAAGGCACCGACGCCGCGGCGAGCGCCACGCGGGCGGTCTCGGCCATCACCTCGGTCCTTTCCGGAACCAGCCGGCCCGACCATGTCGTGAGCGTGGTCTCCACGGTGACCGCTCCCGGCGCCGCGGCCGAGTTGGTCTCCCAGGACCGCGGTGCCCAGCTGGTCATCGTGTCCATGAAGGGAAGCCCCTCGGACGAGTCCTTCCAGAACGCGGTCGACGAGGTGCGTGCCCTCGCGTCCGACCGGGCCGGGCCCGCCGACGTCGCGGTGACCGGTCCCGCCGGGATCGCCACCGACACCGTGAAGGTCTTCAGCGGCGGTGACAGGGTCCTGCTGCTGGCCACCATCGTGCTCGTTCTGATCATCCTGCTGGCGATCTACCGCTCACCCCTGCTGGCGCTCGTGCCGCTTCTCGCCGTGGGCGTGGCGATGCGCGTGGCGGAGACGCTCGGCGCGATTCTCGCGGACGCCGGAGTCATCACGGTCAGCTCCCAGACCGCCTCGATCATGACCGTGCTGCTGTTCGGGGTGGGCACGGACTACGCGCTGATCATCACCGGTCGCTACCGCGAGACCCTGCTCGACGAGCCAGACCGCGCTCGCGCGATGCAGACCGCCGTGCGCCGCACCGCCGAGTCCGTCCTCGCCAGCGCCTCAACCATCGTGCTCGCCATGTTCGCCCTGCTCGTGGCCGTCTCCCCGGCGCTTCACGGCTTCGGACCGTACCTCGCTCTGGGCGTGGCCGTCATGGCGCTGGTGGCGTTCACCTTCATCCCCGCTCTGGTCCTCCTGCTGGGCAGGGGCGTCTTCTGGCCCGGGGGCGTGGACAAGGCCGCCGAACGCAGTCGCGGCGCAGGCATCTGGCACCGCGTCGCCGCCCTGGTCGCGCGGGCCCCCGCCAAGGTGGCCTCGGCCGTGATCGCACTCCTCGTGGTGCTGAGCGCGGGGCTGCTCGGTTACCAGGAGAGCTTCAACACCCTCAGCGGCTTCCGCGCCGCCACCGAGTCGGAGCAGGGGCAGCACCTCATCCAGGAGGAGTTCGGGCCCGGCGAGATCGCTCACAGTACCGTCGTCGTCCGTTCCCACGACAACCTGCGCTCCAGCCCCGCACGCGCCTACATCGCCACCGCGCTCACCGACGCCGAGCACGTCAGCCGTGTCCCAGACCCCCGCATGGGCGAGGACGGCAAGACCGTCTTCTACGACGTCGTCCTCGACCTCGACCCCTACGGCTCGAAGGCACTCGACGCGATCGGTCCCCTCAAGCAGGCCGCACAAAACGCGGCCCACGCCGCCGGAGTGCGGGACGCCACGGTGCTCATCGGCGGCGAGACGGCACAGAGCGCCGACATCCGCTCCGCCCTCGACCGCGACACGACCCTTGTCGTGCTCCTGGTCCTGGCCATCGTCACCGCGGTCCTCGTCCCGCTGCTCCGCTCGCTCCTCGCCCCGCTCTACCTGGTCGCGACCCTGATCCTGTCGTTCCTGGCCACCCTGGGCGCCACCACCTTCTTCACCGTGACCGTCCTCGGTGACGACGGCATCGGCAACCGCGTCACCGCGTACATCTTCGTCTTCCTCGTCGCGCTCGGCGTCGACTACAACATCTTCATCATGAGCCGGTTCAAGCAGGAACTGCGCACCCAGCCACCGGCGAAGGCGATCACCGCCGCCCTGACCCGCACCGGCGGCGTCGTCTCCTCCGCGGGCCTCATCCTCGCGGCGACCTTCGCCGTCCTGATGACCCAGCCGATCCGCGAACTGTTCCAGTTCGGCTTCGCCATGGCCTTCGGCATCCTGCTGGACACCTTCCTCATCCGCCCGCTCCTGGTCCCCGCCATCGTCCGCCTGCTAGGCGACCGCGCCCTGTGGCCCACACGCCCAGGCACCCCGCAGACACCTTCCACACCCACCCCCGAACCGCCTTCCACCGACGTGCCGGCCGCACGGACCTCCGACGCCGGATCCGCGCGTCTGCTGCGCGCGTTCACCTGGATCGCGATCACCGAAGCATGCACGTGGGCAGGCCTGCTGGTCGGGATGTACCTCAAGTACATTCCCGAGACCACCGAACTCGGCGTACGGATCTTCGGCTCCCTCCACGGTGCCGCCTTCATCGTCTACGTGTCCCTGACCGTCCTGGTCGCGATCCGGCTGAAGTGGCGGCTGAGCCGGACCACGATCTTCGCCCTGCTGGCCGCCGTACCCCCGTTCATGACTGTCGCGTTCGAGATCTGGGCCCGCCGCACCGGCAGGCTCTCTCAGCCGGCTTCGGCCGTGAGTCCGGCTCCAGCCCTGTAACCGCACCTCGCAGAGGGACTCCATCGACACGCGGTGAGCCCGCGCAGACAGGCGGTGCGGAAAGCCTCGGCCGCAAGGTGGGCACAGGACCGAGGAATATCGAGTGGCGACCTTCTGCGACCGTTCGCGAGACCTGCGGGCATCCTTCGTTTCAGGTCGCCTGCGTGGCCAGCCCGCGCAGGGCCCGCACGGCAGGTGATCCGGGGTCAGCCGTCATCAGGACAACCTTCTGGTCGTCCTCGGGCACAAGCAGGACGTCGCACTTCAACCGCAGCGCACCGGCCTCCGGATGGTCCAGAGTCTTGGTGCGATGCCCGGGAGCGTGGATCGGACGTGCCTCCCAGATCTGCCGGAACTCCTCACTGCCGGCGTGCAGTTCGGCCAGCAGCGCGGTCAGCTGCGGGTCATGGGGGTAGCGGTCCGCGGCCCGGCGCAGCCGCGCGACCACGATGTGCCCGAATTCCTCGGCGCTGGAACTCTCGTACGTCCGTCCCTGGCCCAGGAAGCGGCGTCGGGCCAGGTTCGTCGTCCCGCCTCCGGGATCGGTGCCGAGCCGTGGACGGCGTCGAGGACGGGAGTCCCAGCGGTGTGTGGTCCATGCCTGCCGGATCAGATCGCGCACGGTGATGATCGTGTCGGCGAGGTCGAAGAAGGCGTCTGTGACGGTGGTGCGCCGTGGCAGCGGGCGAGCCGGTGGAAGGCGTTCTGCCGGGTGTCCGTGCGTTCGGCATGCCACCGCCGACTGGCCCGCACGGGCGCCTTCTCCCCCTTGTGCGCGACGCGTCCGCGCAGGCCGCGTTCGCCGGGCAGCGCGAGGGGCCTGTCCGAGTCATGACCGGCGTCCAGGCGAACCGTGATGTCGTCGGGTAACGGTCCCGGGCCGTTCGGACGATCCAGGGCCGGGGCGAGCGACGGGGAGTCGTGGCCGGCCGGCACTGTCCGGGACACGCCCGAGCTGCACCCGATCTGGAGTGCCGGCCGTCGTTCAGGAAGACGCGGGCGGGCTGCGGCTCACCGCGTGGCAGAGCCGGACGGGGCTCGCTTCTCGCCGGCGTGCAGGGTGCCGAGGAGGGTCAGGGCGTGGGCGGAGGGGCTGGCCGGTTCGGCGTGGTAGATGACGAGTTGCTGGCCCGGAGCGTCGCGGACGTCGAAGGACTGGTAGGTGAGGGAGAGAGGGCCGACGTCCGGGTGGAGGAGTTGCTTGGCGTCCTGGGTCTTGCCGCGCACGGTGTGCTGGGCCCACAGCCGCCGGAATGCGGCACTGTGCTCGGTCAGTGTGTCCACGAGGCGTCGCAGGCGCGGGTGCTCGGGGTCGAAGCCGCTCGCCTGGCGCAGGTTGGCGACAGCTGCGTGGGCGGCCCGGTCCCAGTCTCGGTAGAACTGTCGTCCGGCCGGGTCGAGGAAGGCCATGCGGGCCAGGTTGTCCGCGGGCGTGAAAGGGACGTAGAGCGCGTCCGCCAAGGCGTTGGCGGCCAGGAGGTCGAGGGTGCGGCTCATGACGAACGCCGGAGTGTGCGCGTAGCCGTCCATCAGCTGACGCAGCGCGGGACTGACTCGCTCGGTGGCGTGGAGGGAGTCGTGGCCGCCCGGCGACACTCCGGCCAGGCGGTGCAGGTGATCGCGGGCATCCGTGTCGAGCAGGAGGGCGCGGCTGAGCGCGTCCAGTACCTGTGGCGAGGGGTGCCGTTCGCGTCCCTGCTCAAGCCGGGTGTAGTAGTCGGCGTTGACGCCGGCCAGGACGGCGACCTCCTCGCGGCGCAGTCCGGCCACTCTGCGCACGCCGTGACTCGCCATGTTGACGTCCTGTGGCCGCAGGCGGGCGCGGCGTGCGCGGAGGAACTCTCCGAGGTGGTTGTCGTCCATGGCCTCCAGGCTAGGCGGTGGCCGCTCCCGCTTCCTGGGTGTGCCGCACCTAGGAAGAACCCACCCTGGTACCCCTGCGCTGGCCTGCGCAGACTCGGTCGGGCACAGCACCGGTGCCCCACTGAGGAAGGGAATCTCGATGACAGGCGATGCGCGGAGCGAGCGCGGTCCCGGGAACGCCGACGTGGTCGGCATGTGGGTGACCGCGGACGGTCACATCCGGCAGGAGCTGCTGCCGGACGGTCGCTACGACGAGGCCCGGGGAGACCGGCGCAGCGCGTACACCGGCCGGTACACGGTGACCGGCAGCCACCTCGAATACGTCGACGACACCGGCTTCACCGCCACGGGTGACATCCGGGACGGCGTGCTCCACCACGAACACCTCGTGCTCTACCCAGAGGACCGGACGCAGAGGCCCTCATGAGCAAGCGCGGCAACGTCGTTTCCCGCGCCCCTGGATACGGAGTCCGCCTCGGTGCGGGCCCTGTTCCGCTCAACCGTCCCCGGAGGAAGGCAGAGCAATGAAACAGACTGACGGAATCGCCACCGCCGCCGGCGAGACCGGGGCCGTCGCGAAGGTTCAGCCGACACCCGGCACGCCAGCCCTGCTGGTGCTGTGCGCGGCTCATTTCATGGACGCGATCGACCTGTCCGACGTGGGTGTGGCCCTGCCCGCGATCCAGCATGACCTCCACATGGCGTCGGGCTCCCTGCAATGGGTCGTGTCCGCCTACGCCCTTGGCTACGGCGGGTTCCTTCTCCTGGGCGGCCGGGTTGCCGATCTGTTCGGCCGACGCCGCGCCTTTATGACCGCGGTCGTCGTCTTCGGCGTGGTGAGTGTGTTGGGGGCACTCGCTCCGACCGGTGGCCTGCTGGTCGCGGCGCGGCTGGTGAAGGGGATCGCCGCGGGCTTCCTGGCCCCGGCGGCCCTTTCCCTGATCACCACGAACTGGCCGGAGGGCCCACGGCGCGGCCGTGCTCTGGGGTGGTACGCCACCGCCGGGGCCTGCGGCTTCGTCGGAGGGCTCGTTCTCGGTGGCGTGCTGACCGAAGTGTCGTGGCGTCTCGTCCTCGCGCTTCCGGTGCCCATCGCCGTGGCGGCGCTGCTCGCGGGGCTTCGCCTGCTTCCGGAGGACCGCCGGGGCGGCACCCGCGAGAAGCTCGACGTTCCCGGTGCGCTGACGGCCACCGCAGCTCTGATGCTCCTGGTCTACGCCCTCACTCAGGCTCCGGCGCATGGCTGGCTGTCCGCCCGCACTCTCGTCCTCTTCGCTGCCGCGGCCTGCTCGCTCGCCCTGTTCCTCCGCGTCGAGTCCCGCTCACGCAAGCCGTTGGTCCCGTTGTCCTTCCTCACTCGGCGTGCGACCGCGCGCACCAACCTGACGATCTTCGCGATGTGGGGCGCCTACACGTCGTTCGCGTTCCTCGCCACGCTCTATCTGCAGAACGTGCTGGGGTGGACGCCGCTGCAGACGGCCGGCGCCTTCGTCCCGCTCGGCCTCGCCAACGGTGCGCTGGCGCCGTTCGCGGGACGGCTCGCCGCCCGGTTCGGCGTGCACAGGACGATCGCCACCGGGATGCTGCTCCTGGCGCTGTCCTACGCGCTGTTTTTCCGGATCGGCCCCGGCAGCCCATTCCTCACGGTGATCCTGCCCGTCATGGTCGTCAACGGGATCGGCACCGCCGCGACGTTCCCCGCGCTGAACATGAGTGCGGTGGCCGGGGTGCCCGACCGGGACCAGGGGCTGGCGGGAGCCTTGCTCAACACCTTCATGCAGATCGGCGGTGCTGTCGTCCTCGCCCTCGTCACCGCGGTCGTCGAAGCCGAACAGCAGGCGGACCGCTCCGACCCTCTGGCGGGCTACACCCCTGGCACCGCTGTCATCGTCGCCGCCGTGCTCGCCGGCCTGGGCGCCGCCCTGCTCGTCCGGCACCGGACCGACAGCCGGAACCTCTGACACAGGCGCCCTTCCCCACTGCGAAGCCACCCGTCGCCGGGCGCCGGCACCCGATCACCACCCCATCAGGGAGTACCCGCATGACCTCCATGTCCTTGTCCGTCGAAGCCGTCGAGACTGCCGAGTTCGCTGGAAAGACCGCCCTCGTCACCGGCGCCGCGCGCGGCATCGGCAAGGAGACCGTGGCTCTCCTCCATGCCCGCGGCGCACACGTCGTCGCCCTCGACCTGCGCCCCGAACTGGCCTCGCTGGCGCAGGAGTTTCCCGGGGTCGTGACAGTGACCGGTGATGTCACCGTGGAAGAGACCGCCTCCCGCGCGGTCGAGTCAGCCGTCGACGCTTTCGGCGGACTGGACATCCTGGTCAACAACGCGGGACGCACTCTGAACAAGCCCGTCACGCACACCACGGCCGAGGACTGGGACAGCGTCATGGACGTCAACGCCCGTGGCGCCTTCTTCTTCGCCCGCGAGGCCTTCCGGGCCCTGGCGGAGCGCGGGGGCGGCGCCATCGTCAGTACCGGTTCCTACGCGTCTGCCGTCGGCCTGCCCGAGGGGGTCGCCTACAGTGCGTCGAAGGGTGCGCTCGCCCAGGTGACGAAGGTACTGGCCCTGGAGGGCGGCCCCCTGGGCATCCGCGCGAACCTCGTCGCCGCGGGCGTCGTCGAGACCGACTTCCTCGACACCTTCCGCCTCGACAGCCGCGCCTATCTGGCGTCCTTCGGGAACCTCCACCCCCTGGGCAGGGTGGCGCGGCCGCGCGAGATCGCGGAAGTCCTGTGCTTTCTGGTCTCCCCGCGATCCTCTTTCGTCACGGGCGCCGTACTGGCCGCGGACGGCGGCTTCACGGCGGCATGATCCACCGCCCGGTCGCCCGTCGGCGATCATAGGAACATCTGTTCCTTATGTAGTGCACCGGTGCGTCGAACAGCCGACCGCCGGACACGAGGCCCTGTTCAGTCCTCGGCTTCGCACCGCACCTGGCGGCGCTGCGCGATCCCACGGCGCGCGCTGCCCCAGCGGGGCACCGACCCCGGGCCGGGCGGTGCCGCCCCGCTTCGCCGGGCCGCGGGCCGCCGCCCGCCTCGACGCCCTCCTGGAAGGAATGACACGCACACACTGCTCTCCCCGGACCAGGAACCGCCCGAGGTGACCCCCTCCTCGCGGTCGGCGGTTTGGTGACGCTGCCGCCGGCCGGTCCCTTCCTCGCTCGGGTGGAGCCGCGCCGGGCCGTCACCACGGTGGGCGCTCTCGTAGGCGGCGGCCTCGCCGCGGTGGCGACCGGCTTCGCTTCCGGCGCGTTTCAGGTCACCATCGATACCGACGGCCGCGGCCGCCGGGTGGGGCACGAGCCGGTCGCCGCAACAACGAACGAAGACATCGAGATGCCGTGTTCCATGAGCGGCGGCGAGAAAGCCGGGGACGCGTGCCCGGGAGTCCCCGCGGGCGAGACATCTGTGCCTCGCCCGCGGGGCGCCGCGCTCAGCAGTAGAGGTTGGCGCCGGCCGTCGTGCCCAGGATCTGTACGAACCGCTGATAGGCGTCCACCCGGCTCTGTACCTGTGCGGGATTCTTGCCGTCGCATTCCAGCGATCCGTTGATGCTGCGGATCGTCTGGCCGAAGCCGGCGCCGTTGACCATCGCGTTGTGGGGCGTCATCGTGCCGGGCCCGGACTGCGTGTTCCAGTACCAGAGGCCGGTCTTCCAGGCGACGGAGGCGTCGGTCTGGACCAGATTGGGGTTGTGCAGCAGATCGATGCCGAGCGCGTCGCCCGCGGCCTTGTAGTTGAAGTTCCAGCTGAGCTGGATGGGGCCGCGCCCGTAGTAGGCGGACTGACCCGCCGGACAGCCGTACGGCTGGCTCCAGTCGCAGTAGTGCGAATAGTTCGCGGTGTTCTGCTCGACGACGTAGACCAGTCCGCCGGTCTCGTGGCTGACGTTGGCGAGGAAGGCGGCGGCCTCCTGCTTCTTGGTGGTGTCGCTGCCGGTGTTGGCGAAGGCGGGGTAGGCGCTCAGCGCGGCCTTGAGGCCGGCGTAGGTGTAGAAGGAATTTCTGCTCGGGAACATCTGGTTGAACTGCGCTTCGCTCACGGGGAAGGTGCCCGAGGGGTTCGTGGGACCGCTCTCGCAGGCGTACGGGTCCCAGTACCAGGTGCTGATGGTGGGGTCGTAGCCCGGATTGTCGTGCTCGGCGATGTAGGTCCGGCCGTCCGTGTAGCGGACGATGTCGCCGGTGACGTACGACTTGCCGGCCGTCCAGCTCGGGTAGCTCGAACAGGACGCGGCGGACGCGCCTGTGGCCGGCAGCATCATCGGTGCGGCGGAGCCGATCACGATCGCGGCCATGAGGGCGGACAGGTGGCGCTTCGGCACAGAACCACTTCCTTTGGGCTGCGGGCCGCCCCAGAGGCATGGCGGAGCATGCGTGCATGCCGCCAACAGAGTCGGCCACGGCTCCGGGGCGGCCGCGGTGAGGGGTGTGGGGCCACACTCAACCGGCTTGGTCTGTACCAGTCAAGAGTGCGGCCCGGGAATGGATGACAACGTTGGCAGGAAGTCTTCGGGTGGATGTCCGGAAGGAGTTGGTCCGCCCGGCCTTCCCGCATCTTCGCCGCCGCCCTCACCGCCCGTCATCGTCAGCGGCCGGTTTCGATCCTCAGGTCGCCTCCGACTACCGTGCGGATGTGGTCACTGGCGAGCAGGTCGTGGGGGTAGCCGAGGTCGATCGCGCTGACCTCGTCGAGGCGGGACAGCTGATCGGCGGTGAAGTCGACGTCCAGGGCTCCGAGATTTCCCACCAGTTGCTGGGGGGTGCGCGCGCCGACGACGGGCGCCGTCACGCCCGGGTTCCGCAGGGTCCAGGCAAGAGCGACCTGGGCGGGTGTGTGTCCCAGCTCCGCGGCGACTTCTCCTACGACGTCGGCGACAGCGAGGGTGTGTTCGGTGACCATGCCCAGGCCGGCGTTGAAGCTCTTGCGGTTTCCCTGACCGGAGTCGGCGCTCGCCGCGTTCAGGTCGGCGCGGCTGTAGGTGCCGGACAGCACGCCGCCGCCCAGCGGTGAGTACGGGGTCACCCCGAGTCCCATCGCCCGTGCCATCGGGATCAGGTCACGTTCTCCGGCACGGTTGATGAGGCTGTATTCGATCTGCAGGGCGATCAGCGGCGTCCAGCCGCGCAGGTCGGCGATCGCCTGCATGCGTGAGATCTCCCAGGCGGGGGCGTTGGACATCGCCACGTAGAGGATCTTGCCCTGCCGGACCAGATCGTCCATGCCGCGCAGGATCTCCTCGACCGGTGTCGTGAAGTCCCATACGTGCAGGAAGAGCAGATCGATGTAGTCCGTGTTCAGCCGCCGCAGGCTGGCCTCCACCGACGCGGACAGGCTCTTGCGGTGGGCGCCCCCTGAATTCGGGTCGCCGGGCCGGCGCAACGTCGTGTACTTCGTGGCCAGCACCAGGCTCTCGCGGCGGTCGCGGATGAATTCGCCCAGCATGCGCTCGGAGGTGCCGTTGGTGTAGGTGTTGGCGGTGTCGATGAAGTTGCCGCCTCGTTCGACGTAGGTGTCGTACAGCTTGCGCGCGTCGTCCTGCTCGGCGCCCCAGCCCCACTCGGTGCCGAAGGTCGCCGTGCCCAGGGCCAGCGGTGAGACCCGCAGCCCGGAGCGGCCCAGCAGCCGGTAGGTGTCGAGGGTGAGCGGCATGGTGATCTCCTGTGCTCGTGATCGTCGTCGAGCACCAGCCTGCGACCGCCGCGAGCCGGGAGTAAGGGAAGGAGGTTCCTGGGAACACCAGTCCCACCCCGGCTGTTGGACCAGCCATGATCACCAGCACCGTGGACGTGACACATGAGCTGGCCGCGTTCGTGCGGAGTCGGCGAGAACGCCTGGATCCGCAGGACGTGGGCCTGCCGGCGAGTCGGCGGTCCCGGCGGACTCCGGGACTGCGTCGCGAAGAGGTCGCTGAACTGGCCGGCATCAGCGTCGACTACATCGTGCGACTGGAACAGGCCCGCGGACTGCGGCCCTCGGCGGACGTGGTGGAGGCGCTGGCCCGGGCACTGCGCCTGGCCCCCGACGAACGCGCCTACCTCTTCGGCCTGGCCCGGCAGCGTCCCCGCGACACCGGCAAGCTCGCCACCACCGCGGCGCCGTCGCTGGCCCGGCTGGTCGCCGACCTCTCGCCGCTGCCGGCCATGCTGATGAATCACCGCTACGACATCCTGGCCTGGAACGACGAGATGGCGAAAGTGCTCTGGGACTTCGGCGCCCTTCCGCCGTCGCAGCGCAACGCGATGTGGCTGTGCCTGATGCATCCGGAGACAAGCAGGTTGTACGAGGACCGCGAACGCGTCGTGCGGGAGGGAGTCGCTCACCTGCGCGCCGCGTGGGCCGCACATCCCGAGGATCAGGCGTTGACCGACCTCATCACTGAATGCCTCAGCCGGGACGCGGAGTTCGCGCGACGGTGGGCCGAGCAGGACGTCAAAGTCAACGGCCGCGGACACAAGACGATGCGGCATCCCGACATCGGCACGATCACCGTGCAGTTCGAGACACTCACGCCACTTCAAGACCCGGAACAGCTGCTGGTCATCTACCGCGCCGCCGACGAGGAAACCCAGACCGCCATGGACGGACTGCGCGCACGGTGAGGTCGCACCGTGACGCCACGGGCTCACGCGTGACCGGCGCCGCCCCGGACGACGGCCCCGGTGCGACCTGGCCGCCCTGCGGCGATTCTTCGAGTGGGAGGGATACTTGCGGGTGCCCGCACGTACGGTGCTGCCGGACGTGACGGAGACCAAGCCGGGCGCCGCCGTCGATGACTCCCGCCGCCGTGCCGCCGCACTGACCGACGAGCAGCGGGCGGAGCGGACCGCGCTGGGGATGCGCGGTAGCAGTCCTGGCAGGCCGGACCTCGCCCTGCGCCGGGCCGCAAGCATCAGGTACTTCGGCGCTGTGGGTTACTCGCGCACTCTCAGCCCGATGTATGCCTGGCCAGGGAAGGCATGGAAGGCGGAGCCTTCGGTGAAGAAGTACTTGGCCTGCGCTGCCGGCCTGCTGTAGGCGACGACTGCCTCCGGCACGCCGAGGATCCCGGCGGCGTTGATGGTGAAAGGCAGTGCCCTTTCGCTGTGGAGGAGTCCGGCGTCGACCTGCTCTTCGGTCGGTTCCCAGCCCGCGGGCATCCTCGCCTTGAGTGCTTCGCGGGTGCCCTCGCGACAGAGCGGCCGGAAGTCGGGATGCTCGATCGCCTGCCGGACGTAGGCGTGAGCACGACGGTACTCCGGGTGATCGATCCAGTCGCCGAACTCACTGACGTGAACGTCCGGGCATCCCGCCGCCTGCCGGGCGCGGCGGACACGCGAGGTCATCTGTCTGATGTCCGCACGCGCCCTCTTGCGCGCTTCGCCGGGCGGACGCCCTTGTCCGAGGTAGGAGGCCACGGTCATCTGCATGTCCGACACCACTACGTCGACCTCCTTCATCTCCCGCACAGCCCACCGCAGCAGGGTGGTCAGGCGAGAGACCGAGAAGTAGGGGTTGCCTGGGCTGACCGTCAAGGCGATGCGCTCGCGCCGGGCCAGGATGCGCGCGCAGTTGTCGCTGCACGGTTCGACGTCGACCAGAGCGTCGTGTTCCATCACGCTGCCTCATCTGTGCCGTGTGCTTCCCGCCACGGTGGCCGGCCGATGTGCGCGCCGCTTCCCGCCGAGCGTGGTCACGTGCCGGCCCTTGGCCGCCAGAGCCGGCAGGGTCCCTGACCGCTGTGGCCGCGGGGTCATCACCGCGCGCAACTCGCCGCTTGCCGCGTCCACTCGGCCCGCCGCTCGGGCGACGTCCTTACGGCGGTGCAGCACCTCGCGCGCCGCAGTGCTGGAAGTCGGGTTCGGACGTCTCGGCACAGGGCAGGTCTCGCCCCTTGTGCGTCCAGTGTCGGCGGCAGCCCGAACCAGAACCAGCACGCCGGCACCGGCCCTCGTGTCGTCAGGACATGTCGCAGATCCGCTCGGCCTCGGCGGCCAGCGCGCTGCGCCGGACGTCGGCGTCCGCGAGGTTCTGGCGTTCTGCGGTGCCTGGGGTCCCGCCCGCGGCGATCTGCGCCTCATAGTCCTTTTTGGTCGCGTCGTAGTCCTGCCGGGCCTTGTCGGCGGACGCTTGGGCGCTCGCGCACTCATCGCCTGCGAAGAGCGACGCGGCGTGGGCGGCCGAGGGAAGCGTCGCCAAGGCCGCTGCGGCTGCTGCCGCCATGGCGAACATGCGGACGGACGTCATCGTGAAACCTCCCGAAGGACGAACGCATGCGGGCTTTGGCGTGCCCGCTCCTCCCCTGCTCGTGACAACCGGGAAGGACGCGCGGGGTACCAGGAGACTGCTGTGCTGCTGTCCGGGGCCGGTCACGATGTCAGGGTGACCGTCTGGCTGTTGTCGCTGGCGTTGACGCACCTCCGGTAGGGATCCGGACTGCCCTGCTGCTCCCTGCACAGCCAGGTGGCTCTGCCGGCGCTGACGGTTGCCGCCTCCACGAAGCCGTCCGGCGATCATGCATGGCACGGTCGGTCGGCCTGCTGCGCCGTGCCCCGGGCCCGGAGCACGCGCTGCGCGCGTCAAGGCGGCCAGGCCCTCGCCTACCACCATGAGGGCACAACGCCGCCGCTGCCACTCGCACGACCGACGCCCAGCACGGATGCCCTTCTCTTATCGAAGGATCCTCTCTCCGTCACCCTGACGGGCGGAAACCGAGACGACGTCACCCAGCTGACGCCGTGCTGGACGCGATCCCCCGCATCCGAGGGATCCGGGGGATCGCGGCACCGGCCGGGCCGGCTGTTCGCCGACCGCGGCTACGACTACGACTACGACTACGACAAGTACCTACCGCCTCTGGACCCGGCACCGGCACCGCGCGGGCGTGTGCCCTGCTCCGCGACATCTCCGCGGAGCAGGGCACACGCCTGTACCGGGTTGCGGCGTCAGTACCGGGAGGGCGCGACGCAGCGGTAGCTGGCGGCCGAGGCGGGGTCGCCGTGGCGGTTCCAGCGGGAGACTTCGGGGTAGCGGCACAGGTCGCGGGTGACGGTTCGACCGGAGGGCAGGGTGGCCGCGGCGCTCAGGGTGCGCGGGGCCTTGCCGTGCTCGACCCAGTCGGTCAGGGCGCCGAGCGCGTCGGTGGGGGCGGGGCCCGGGGCCGGAGTGCCGGCGCAGTGGCTGACGCCCGGGGCCAGGAAGAGCCGGTAGAAGTCGTCGACGCTCCTCGTGCCGCCCATCAGCCGGTCGACCTTCTCCCGGTAGTCCACGGTGCCCTGGGCGGGGATGTACTGGTCGGCCTGCCCCTGCCAGCTGAGCAGCTTGCCGCCGGACGCGCGGAAGGCCGTCAGATCCGGGGTGTCGGTGCCGATGACCGCGTCGTACTCGGCCTCGGACTGCTGGAAGAGCTGGGCGAACCGGTCGTAGGTGATGGTGGTGAGGTCGTAGGAGGGCTGCTTCAGTACGAAGTCCGCGATCCACTGGGCGGGGACGGGGAAGGGATTGCCGATCACGGTGCCGTCGTCGGCGGTGCGGGTGCCGGCCAGTTCGAAACTCGCGCCGATGGGCAGGCCCGCCCACAGTTGCCGGCCCGAGGCGGTGCGCGGGCCGTCCCAGATCTTGCGGACGACGGCCGCGTCGGCGGCCGTGACGGTGATCGGCGTGCCCTCGCAGTCGATCGTCGTGCCGACGAGCCGGCGGGGGTCGTAGTGGCAGTCCCGCGGGTCGCCGATCAGGCCGTCGGGGTTGCCGTCGAGCATGTCGCAGGCCTTGACCGCGGCGGCGGTGAAGGCGTTGAACTCGCACTGGCTGGGGAAGGTGTGCTCGTTGTTCATGACCACCTGCGGCCACAGGGTGGCGACCTCGAACTCGTCCCAGTTGATCGCGGGGGCGTCGGCGAGGATGCCGTCGTAGTCGTCCGGGTGGCGCTGGGCCTCCATGTAGCCCTGGCGGCCACCGGTCGAGCAGCCGTTGAAGTACGCGTAGTCGGCCGGGGCGCCGTAGACGCCGGCCACGACCTGCTTGCTCACCACGGCCGTGTCGTGCTCGGCGCGTGAGGCGAAGTCCTCCAGCAAGGGCTTGTTGACGTCGCCCTGGGCGTCCAGCGCCCAGCCGGTGTCGGTGTAGCCGCCGACGCCCGCGTCGGTGGTCGCGGCGGCGTAGCCGTGCTTGATCGCGTCGGCCAGGTTCTGGCCGTAGTCGCCGGCGGCGTAGGCGCTGCCACCCACCGTCTGGAGGCGGCCGGTCCAGCCGGTGCGGGGCAGCCAGACGGTGACCTTCTCGTGGTCGCCGGCCCCCGGGTGGGTGAGCGTGAGGACCACCTCGCAGTAGGCGGGGACGTCCGGGACGTCCACCGGCCCGGTCGGGGTGATGTCCACGTGGACGGTCCCGCCCGGCAGGCTCCGTGCCGTCACGGACTCCACGGACGTGCCCGCCGGGCCCCGGACGGACACCGGCGAACACCGGAAGGGCGCGCCTCCGTGCGGTCCGGGACCGGTCTGCGCGGAGGCCCCGGCCGGCAGGCAGACAGCCGCGGCCAGGGGTAAGGCGGCGGCGAGGACGGTCAGAAGTCGTCTCATGGCATTCCCATCGGTGAGGTGGCCGGCTACTGGGTCGGGCCGTCACATGCGTGCGGCCGGCGGCGGACGCGACGTCAGGTCAGTGAGGAACCGCAGGTCGGAGGCCATGTGGGGGGGCGGTCTCTCGGATGGTGAAGAGATTCGCACACGATTCCGTCACCAGTCAAGCCGGTGACGAACGCCGCGTCTTGGGCGTCGGCGCGGCCTTGCGCCGGCATTAGTCACCCGTCAGACTGGTGACATGAACCTGGATCACGTGTTCGTCTGCGGAACCCCGCGCTCGACTTTGCGGCGACGCTCCGAGCGCGGCGCTCGCTGCGTTTCGAGATGTCCGTGACACCCGGCCGCCTGGACGCGTGGCATCTGGAATCCGGAATCCTCGACGAGGTCTTCCCCTGCCGGGAGGCGGACGTGGAGCGCGCGAGGGTCGTCCGGGAGGCGATCTATCAACTGGTCACCGCCCGCCGCCTCAGCGAGCCGTACGCCGCCGAGGCCCTGGACACACTCAACGCCGCGGCGCGAGCCGTCGGCGGTGCCCCGGCTCACCCCGGCCGGGCGCTGGACGGCCCCGCGACACCGGAGGAGGCGCCGGCCACCCTGGCGCGACAGGCCATCAAACTGCCGAGCGGACCCGACGGGAGCATCCCCGTACCGATCAGTAAACCGGTTGGCCCTCGGAACGAACCAGCGGCCGGTCCTCGAACGGCTCCGTCGGCAGCGGCCGTAGCAAGTGCTGTTCACCGAAGCCGCAGGGTCGCCGGCTGCTGTCCGAGTGATGAAGTCAGCCGTGAAGGTGCTCGGTGGCCGGAGTCGCCGTTCGGCTCATGTGCCAGCCATCGACACGAGGGCCGACGAGTTCGGCCGGCCAGTCGGCCGTGTCGACCGCGGCCTGGTAGACGGCGTCGCCGAACAACACGATCGCCTGACGCGGATCCGGGGTCTGCCGCAGGACATCCCACGGCAGCAGCACCAGGCCGGCTTCCTCGTCCCAGTGGGCGCCCTCCACCCCCCAGGCTCGGTCCGCGAGACCGTCCGGCTGCGGCCAGATGTAGGCGTACATCCCGATGCTCGGCCGGTCCGGCAGGTTCTTGAACGAGAAACCCACCGCGACGTACGCGTTGATCTGCGCGTTCTGCATGAACGGCGGTGCGTCCGGAGGAGGCGGTGCGGGCTGAGGCCGATGGCGGGTGGCGGACAGATCGAACCCGCCCCACATCACACCCACCCGCGGGCGGTGGCCGAGGAAGGGCGCCTGCCAGTACTCCAGCCCTCCGGCGACCAGGTTCAAGGTCTGCCACATCAAATGAGCCGCGTGCGCATCCCACGTCCGCTCGTTGTCGTCGTCCTCGAAGGTCGCGGGGGAATCAGGGATCTCGCAGATCAGCGAGGTGCGCGGGGCGTGTACGCCGAGTTCGGCCGCGACGTCGCAGAACGCTCGGTAGAACGAGGCGACCGAGCCCTCGGACAACGGCAACCTGCGCTCGTCCTCGTCCGTCTCGATCACGACGTCGCCGTCGAGAAGACGGTAGTGCACGGAGAAGGTCGCGTCCCGGTGGCGGAACGTCGGCGTACGGAGTCCGCGGGGCGTGACGTCCAGGACGATGTTGCCCCAGCCCACTTCGAAGGGGTCGTCCAAGGCGTATTTGCCCGCGACCTGAACGATCCGGTTCACGTAGTCGACCATGGGTGCCAGTTCCGCGTGGTCGAGCTTCGGCCACATGTCGGGACGTTCGCTCACGGAGAGCCCTCCCAAGATATCGATCAGCTCGCCAGATATCGATCAGCTCGCCGGAAAACCGTCGGCAGAGGGCGTCAGTACCGCGACGCACACGTCGAGGACCGCAGCGCACACGTCACCGGTCGGTGGCGGGACGCCGACGGATCCGGAAGGCGGTCCGGCTTCATAGTCCCACGCGATCTGACAACGCGCTTGCTCGTGGGGCCGGGCCCCGCAGTGGCGGCGCACAAGGACTGACGCGCGGTACCGGCTGTCAGGAACTTCCGCTCCGGCGGCACCGACTGCAAGGCGTACCCGTGGGAGGTGTGGGACACCGCCAAGCCCTCGACCGCCTACGACACCGCCATCAACTCGCAGGGCATGGCCACCTCCATGACCGACACGGTCGCCGGCGCCTTCACCGCCCGCTACTCATCAGCGGGGCCGGGACAGGCGACACAGCCCGTCCCGGCCCCGCTGATGCCCGGCGGGCCGGCCGTGCCGCCGGGTGTGCGGTGATCAGCCGTTGAGCGGGGTGTCGTAGTGCGTCCACGGGGACCAGTTGCCGTTGTGGTCACGGTTGCGGCCCCAATACTCCGCGCTCTGGTCGTAGTAGAACACCCTGAAGGTCCAGGGGTCGCTGGTGTCGTAGTCATAGGCGTACGCCGTGCTCCACGCCTGACCGCCCATGGACATCCATCCCGTCCAGTCCCCGTCGGAGTCGCTCCAGCGGGTCCACACCGCACGGTCGGTGCCGACGATGAACTCCTGCTTCGTACCGTTGGGGAGCTTGTAGCTGGTCACGCCGTACTCGCAGAGGTAGACGCCGCCTCCGCGCGAGCAGTTGCCCGCCTGGGCCGGTGCGGCCACCACCGCGACGCTCGCGACGGCTGCGGCCGCGATCACGATCGCCTTGACCTTCTGGACCAGCATGACTCTCTCCTTCGGACGTGCGACCGGCCCGTTCGGAAGGGGACGCGGTGCTGACGGCAGAACTCTCCGTCTCGTCGCTTGCGTCCCGCTAACGTCCTGCCGACGCCCCCCCCCGTGCGCGGGGCGTGACCCGCTCGGCGCGCAGCCGGACGGCTGGGTCGGACAGCGGCGTCTTCCACGGCCCCACCGTGGTCTGCCGGCTCACTCGGTGGCCTGTTCAGTCAGTGGCCGGGTGAGCCGCGTAGCCCCCGTGCCGGGTCGATGTCGGGCACGGCGAGCGTCGGGTTACGGGCTGATGCGACGACCCACTGCGCTCGTTGCCGCAGATCGCCACGACCGGCGCCTTCCCCACAGGCCCCGGTACGGCCACGAGGCCCTCGCCAACAGGTGCAATGCCTTGACGACATGGGGCCCGGGAGCGGAGCGGGCCACGAGCTGTGCGGCTGAGCCGGATGTCGGGCTTGAGGGCGGCCTCCAGCCCCTCCCGGGCGACCGCGCCCACGACCGGCCACCTCGGCGACGGATCGCCGTGCGGCGTCAGGCGCGCCGGGCTCTCGCCACGGCAAGGGCGTCCGCGACCTCCCCGACGACACGCTTTGCGTCGTCGAGGCTGTTCACCACGTCGGTGCGGTTCATGTCGATCACGAGGACATCGCTGGCGGAATAGTGCTCGTGCACCCACTCGTCGTACCCGGACCAAAGCGTCCGGTAGTACTCGACGAGACTCTGGTCCTGCTCGAAATCGCGCCCTCGCAGTCCGATGCGGCGCAGCACCGTCGCGAAGTCCGCTCTGAGGTACACCATGAGATCGGGTGCCTTGCGGTAGGGCAGGCCGTCGATCTCCCGCATCATCTCCGCGAGCAACCCCTCGTACACCTGCATCTCCAGGGCACTGATCCTGCCGAGGTCGTGGTTGACCTTGGCGAAGTACCAGTCCTCGTAGATCGACCGGTCGAGGACGTTGTCGTCCTGTCGGTACGCCTCCTTGATCGCGGCGAATCGCGTCTGCAGGAAGTAGAGCTGGAGAAGGAAGGGGTAGCGCCTCGCGGCTATCTCCTCAGGACCCGCGGTGTAGAAGAGCGGCAGGATCGGGTTGTCCTCCACGCTCTCGTAGAAGACCTTGCTCCCCAGCTCTTTGGCGATCAGTTCGGCCACGCTCGTCTTCCCGATCCCGATCATGCCGCCGACGCAGATCACTGCCATACCTCGCTTCTCCCCGGGACACCGTCCGCGGGCGTGATTCCCGCGCCCCGGCTCTTCCACGGCGCACGCACCGCCGCGGAGCACGGTCGCGGATGCGCTCCAGACGCAGGTGACGGGCCTGGCCGCCGTCGGACGACCGAAGCGGCATCATATCGGCAGGAGGGGTGTTCGAATCTACGTGCTCATGCCCTGGTGGGGGAGGCTGGCACTGGGTGGCAGGGGCTTCGGGGCGATCGAGTAGCGGGTGGGCTGAACGATCTCCAGGCGCCCGTATGCCCGCGCCGACGGAGGATCCGCCGGTCACGCATCGATCGCGGCGACCACTCGATCACCGGGTGCCGGGTGCCGCGCGGCGGTGCAACCGCCCGCGCTCCGTGTGCCACGCGACCACACGGAGCGCGGGCCGGGTGAGGCGGTGCGGGTCGCCTCGTCGACACGGCCATCGCCGCGTGGCATGCGGGCTCACCCCTATGGGCGTCGATGCCCCAACTGGTCATCTTGGCGGCCGGGGAGCAGTCGGCCCAGTTCGCGCGATCGGTGACGTCGCCCGTGGCGGGGGCGACGGCCACGCTGTCGTGACGTTCGGGCCAGCTACGGGGGTTCTCCTTGGTCACGTAGGTGGCCTGGTCCTTCGTCGGCGGGCTGACGTTGAGGACGCCGCGCAGCCCGGCAGCATGGGCGGAGGCCACAACCGTGTCGATACCGACGTCCTTGCCCTCCCCCGCAGCCACCGACCGGCGAACGTCCGCTCTTGTCCGAGTACTTCGCCGGTGTACGGGGCGACGAACGCGGTCTGGGTGTAGCCGTCGGGCAATCCGGGCTTGTCGAAGATGACGCGGGTGCTGTCCGTGCCGCCGGTCGCCGGCGTCACCGAGGACAAGGTCCCGTCGGGGACCGACTTGCATGCCGCCGCCACTTGGGCGGACAGCGCCTCGGGCTCACCCCGGGGGGATGACCTTGAGTTGGTGGCGGTAGACGACCGCCTCGATCTGCGGTGCCGCGTGGGTGTTCGGCGGGAGCCAGGGCCGGGCCGGGGCGCCATGCCCCGCGGTATGGCAGCGCGGTTCGGCGACGCCGCCCCGGCTCGGCGGGGCCTCAGCCGATGGCTGAGGCCCCGAGGGTGTCAGGCCGCCGGTGCGCTCGCCGTTTCGGCTTCCCGCAGGAGCCGTTCGAGGACCCCACGGGCGCGGGACACCCGGGAACGGACCGTGCCGACCGGGCAGCCGACGAAGCCGGCCGCTTCCTCGTACGACAAACCCACGATCTGGGTCAGCAGAAATGCCTCGCGCCGCTCGTCGGACAGGCTCTCCAGGAGGTCGATCAGGGCCACTCCCTCCTCGAAGCCCGGCAGGCCGCGCGGCTGGCTGCTCTCCACCGCCGCCTGCCAGTCGACGGCGTCCGCGGTGCGGGGGCGGGCCGCGGCGCGGCGGATGCTGTCGGCGACGGCACGGCGGGCGATGGCCAGCAGCCAGGTGCGGGCCGAGGCGCGGCCCTCGTAGCGGTGCAGGCTGCCGAAGGCCCGTACGAAGGTGTCCTGGGTCAGGTCGTGGGCGGCCTGCGGGTCACCGCTGAGGTAGGTGACATAACGCAGTACGTCACCGTGCAGGGCGCGGACGAAGTGGTCGGCCGCGTCGGGGTCGCCGCCGCGAGCGGCCAGCGCCCAGGCGGTCGCCGACACGTCCGCGGAGGCACGGTCCCTCCCTGGAGCGGCACGATCCGCCGAGGGAGCGGGCGTGGCAGAGATCATCATGTGAGGTCCTTCTCGGGTATTGCGGGGGTCACGCCCGCACGGGGCATGACTCACCAGGGCATGGGGTGCGCCCGTGCACGGCGGCAGGGCGATGCCCGGAGCCCTTCAGGAACACTCCCCTCGTGGGGCGCGCGAGCGCGCCGAGGCGACCTGCCCGCCGACGCGGCGTGGCAGCGAGAAGTCCGCCGGCGCGGCGCGGGGGCGAGAAGTCCGCCGGCGCGTCCGCGTGCGTGACACGCGGGAGCACCGTGAGGTGAGAGGAGCGGGGGCTCCGGTGGTTCCGGCTGTCTCAGCGGACAGCGGCGCCCACGGGCGGGCCCCGGAAGGTGAGGGAACAGCACAGAAGCAGCAGCCGCACCGGAACCGGGGCGGCGGCAGCACGGCGCCTGTGCACCTTCGGACGCCGGAAGGGCGTGGGCAGAGCCGCCAGTAGTCTCAGCGGCGCCGCGAACCAGGCCGCCGTAGCCCGCAGAACGCGGAAGACGGCCCGTTCACCGTGGGCCAGCCACAGGCCGCACAGGATGGCGGCCAGCAGGTGCGCGGCGAACATGCCGAACGATGCCGCACCGTTCGTGCCGGCCACGTCATGCATGCCGTGCAGGGGGTCGAGGCCGGTCACGCCGTGGACCGTGTGGGCGGTGGAGCTCATGTCCATTCCGCCCATGGACCTCATGCCCACGGATCCCATGCCCATGGAACCCATGTCCGTCCCGCCCACGGACCCCATGTCCATCGCGTTCAGGCCCGCCGACGCACCGGCGGGGGCCGGAGCGGCGGGCCTCGACGCCGGCGACTGCGCCAGCGAGAAGCTCTCGTGCAGCACCGCCTGAGCGGCGGTCACGACCGGGACGATCAGGGCGCGGCCGCGCTCCCGCCCGGCCATCAGCCAGCCCGCGGCGCCGGTCGCGGCGGCTCCGGCAGCCATGGCCCACCAGGGGACGGCCGTCCCCGACATGGTCGTGTGGCCGAGAGCGGCGAGCAGCACGCAGACAGCGGCGAACACGCCGGCCCGCACCGTGCGGCACCCCCCTCGGACAGTCATGACCCGCCCATCCTCACACCCGGGAGCTGGACCACCTTCTGAAGGTACGTACCCGCCCCCTCCCTCCGACTCGCCGACGGCGATGTGACACACCTCATGGCAGACGCGCGGGACCCGGGATACGCGACGAGCGGCTACCGCAGCGACACCGTACCGGGCAGGACCACCACCGTCGGGGCCTCGACCGAGCCGCTGTGTCGCAAGTCCATGGCGAACGCCGCGAGATCACTCGAACGCCACGCTCCGGCGGCCATCGGCACCGTCAGATCGACGCCCGTTCCGGCACTCGGATCAAGAAGGCGCCGAGTTCCGGCATCCGATCGTGGCATGCGTCAGGTGCCGCGAGAGGTGTGGTGGACCGTTCTCCAGGATCACCCCGCCGGTCGTCAGCCGCCGTCGGCGAGGCGGGCGGCCCATCTCTGCTCCACCTTGGCCACCCGCCAGTACGCCAGCGCGGCCGCCCACACGACCACGAACAGGCCGACGATGATGTACCCGACGTTGTCCAGATCCAGATCGGCGATCCAGCCGGTCGCCGCGTCGTTCAGATCGAGCTTCTCGTGCAGCACCCCGACCAGTTCGATGGTGCCGATCAGGAACGCGACGGCGATGGACAGGCCGGTGATGGTGAGGTTGTAGAACACCTTGCGCACCGGGTTGGAGAACGCCCACTGGTAGGCGAAGTTCATGAAGGTGCCGTCCAGTGTGTCGAACAGGCTCATTCCCGCGGCGAACAGCAGCGGCAGGCACAGGATCGCGTACCACGGCAGTCCGGCCGCCGCGCCGCTGCCCGCCATCACCATCAGGGTGACCTCGGTGGCGGTGTCGAAGCCGAGGCCGAACAGGAAGCCCAGCGGGTACATCTGCCCGGGGCGGGTGATGGACTTGGTGAAGCGGCCCAGGAGGCGGTTCATGAAGCCCCTGGAGTCCAGGTGCTGTTCGAGGGCGTGCTCGTCGTAGGTGCCCGACCGCATCGCCCGGAAGACCCGCAGGATGCCGGCGAGGGCCACGAGGTTGAGCGCCGCGATGAGGTAGAGGAAGGTCCCGGAGACGGTCGTGCCGACGACGCCGAGCGTCTGATGGGTGCGCGAGTCGTCGTTGAGCAGGGTGCCGGCGACGTGCGCTCCTCCCGCGACCAGGGCGGCCATGGCGATCACCACGCTGGAGTGGCCGAGGGCGAACCAGAAGCCGACCGACACCGGCCGCTTGCCGTCGGCCATCAGCTTGCGGGTGGTGTTGTCGATGGCGGCGATGTGGTCGGCGTCGAACGCGTGCCGCATGCCCAGCGTGTACGCGGTCACGCCGAGGCCGATTCCGAACGCCTTGGAGCCGATCTCGTAGTGCCCCGGCACGACGAGCAGGAACAGGACGCCGAACGCGACGACGTGCAGCGCGGCGATCACCGTCAGGAGTCCGGCGGTGCGGACGGTGTCCTCGCGCCGCCAGCGGAAGGGGGTGGGCCCGGTGGGCAGGGTCATGCGGTCACGCTCCAGCACCTCGTGGATCACTTCGTGAAGTGCCGTGGCCGGTCTCCTGGCTTACGGGTGCGCGCGTGTCCGTCCCGGTCTTCCCGTCCGCCGGGCGGCGGACAGTGACCGTGCGCTGCTGGGACGGAGACTCCCCGATCACAGTGGCGAGGGCCGCTCCGGTCTGGGCCCCTCGATCAGTGAGGGGCCGTCACCGGTCTTCCCGAGCACCACGGCCCGGTCACGATAGGAGGCGGTGCTCATCGCTGCATAGCTGCGCAGCCATGCAGGTGTGCAAGATCACAACCGCCTCCCCCGTCACCCCGATCTCCATTTAGTCGGGGCTATTGGCCGCCTGGTTCCAGGTCGAGGACCGATGGCGTGGTGAGGCGTGTCGAGCACCCCAGGCGCCGCGGCGAGACCCGGCGGGGCTGCTAGCTTCGCCCACCTGGTGCGAAGAAGATGCCGGGATCACCGGCAGGTGCGGAGGTGACGGTGGCACAGACGAGTGGGTCTCCCGACAAGGCGGCCGGTGTTCCTGTCCGGCGTCGCAGCCTCCTGGCGTCGGCCGCGCTCGCGGCGGGCCCGTCGTTCCCGGTGGCCGCCTGCACCCACGGACCCGGGGATTCGGGGCCCGAACGGCACGCGTTGCCGCGACCCGGGACGGTGTCCCGCTTGGTCGCCGTTCCCGAAGGGAGCCGTGACGTCGACTGGCTCAGGTCGGCCCTTCACGTGGCCGTGGAGATCGAGTTCTCCACCATCCCGCCCTATCTGTGCGGCTGGTGGTCCATCGAGAACCGCAAGTGCGATGCCGCACGGCTGATCCGGCGCATCATCTCCGACGAGATGTATCACCTGGGAATCGTCTGCAATCTGCTGGTGGGTGTGGGAGGCCGGCCGCGGATCCTGGAGTCGGCGCCGGTCTACCCGGGTCCGCTTCCGGGCGGGGTGCATCCTGGGGTCAACGTGTACCTGTCGGGTCTGACCACGGCACTCGTGCGGGACGTGATGATGGCCATCGAGGCACCCGCCGCACCACTGACCGACAGCTCTCATGACCCCCTCAGCATCGGCCGCTTCTACGACGAACTGCTCAAGGCGTTCCGGACGGTGGCACCCGAGCTGTCCGCCGACCGGCAACTGCGCGAACGCATCGGCGAGGACACACTGAGACCCGTCAAGACCCTGGCGGACGTAGAGCGCTCGATCGAGATCATCCAGGACCAGGGGGAGGGCACCTCCGCCTCCCCGGCCGACGGTCTGGGCGACGGACACCTGGCGCACTACTACGCCTTCGCGGAGATCTACCACGGCCGACGGCTGCTCGAGGTCGGCGGCAGGTGGCAGTTCACCGGAGCGCCGGTGCCCTTCCCCGACACGCGCCCCATGTCCATGGTCCCGGCGGGCGGCTGGGACCGGCCGCCCGCCGGCGCCCGACAGCTGCTGGACGACTTCGACCACACGTACACCGGGGTTCTGGAAGCACTGGACACGGCGTGGGCCGAAGGCGATCCCCGTAGTCTCAGGACGGCTGTACGTCGGATGCGCGGGCTGGAGACTCCTGCCGTGGGCCTGATGGAGATGCCCGTCCCCGGGACGAAGGAGACCTACGGCCCCCAGTTCCGGCCTCGCGGACGACCCACACGGCTCCACCCCTCGGGGGCCTCGCGCCCTGTGCTGTAGACCGGCGCCGGCAGGGACGCCGGGCGGCTCGGTCACCACTCGACGACCAGCCTCGACACACCGCGCGTCGCGAGGCCCTCCCGCCATACGAGGGCCTCGTCCCCTGGGGCGAGTCGCAGGTCGGGGAAGCGCTGCCACAAGCGGGTCAGCGCGATCTTCATCTGGAGGAGAACCAGCGGCGCGCCCATGCACCGGTGGGCGCCGTGTCCGAAGGTGAGGTGTGCGGGTCGGCGGGCGTCGCTCTTCGCACCCGATGCGCCGAATACTTCGGCGTCATGGTTGCAGTGCAGCAACGAGACGATGACGGCCTCTCCTCGGCGCACCGTCGTCCCGCCCAGGACGAGATCCTCGACGGCCACTCGGGGAAAGCTGATAGGTGTGGACGGCGTCGTACGGAGCAGCTCCTCGACCGTCTCCTCAACGGATTGCCCGGCGAGCGCGTCACCGGTGAGCAATTCGAGTATGGCGAGGCTCAGTTGATGCGCGGTGGTCTCGTAACCGGCCATGAGAAGGGCCAGTCCGAGATTGATCAACTCGGTGCGGGACATCTCACCCGACTGCTCGACCCGCACCAGCGCGCTCAGGAGATCCTGCTCGGGCACATCTCTCTTTCTCTCGATCAGTGAGGACATGTACTGGATCAGAGTCAGGATGTGGCGGCCTCTTCTGCGGATCCCCTGAGGCGTCATGTCGAACAGGGCAGTCACGGCGGCGTCGAAGACGGGCCGATCCGCGGCCGGCACGCCGAGCAGTGCGCTCAACGCGGCCATGGGAAGGGGCGAAGCATAACCGCTGACCAGGTCGGCGCCCGGCCCCGCAGCCTGTAGCTGATCCAGCAGAGCGCCGGCGGCTTCCTCGATCACCGCTGCCTGTGCGGTGACTCGGGCGCTGGTGAACGCCGCTGCGGCGACCCGGCGCAGCCGGGCGTGATCCGCGCCGTCCAGACTCATGATCGAGTTGGGTGAGAGGTCGACGGATCCCCATTTCGGAGCATCGGGGTGGGCGGCCGCGGCTCGGCTGAGACGTGTGTCGGCCAGCGCGGCGCGCCCCACGGCGTAGTCGGTGATCAGCCACATGTGATCACCGGTGGGCATCCGCACGCGTGTGACGGCCTCGCTTGACGGCGCTGCGAGGAAGGGCGGCAGCGGGCCGATCCGGTGGTGATCGAAAGTGCCGGACATGGTCGATGACTCCTGTTCGGAAAGGGCGGCCGCTCCGGCGCCTTCGGTTACTTCCCTGAGCTCATCCACGCCTGTGGTGTCAGCCGCGCGTGGGCGCCGAACTGCGTCGGTCCGTCGACCTGCGCTCCGCTGGACAGGACGAGGTCCCGGAGGCGCTGCGGCAGGGCGTCGTCGAAGCGGAGGTGGCCCGGCACCGTGACTTCGGCGTTGCGCAGCGGCGTCGCGATCTCGCGGCAGGTGGTGCTGAGCCAGTCGAGGACCGCGGGGTCCCCCGAGCGGCCCGCGACCGGCGTCCAGGTGGCCACCTCAGGCTGCCGGAGGCCGGCGTCGAGGAACGTCCGGGTGAGACGGGGGCCGAAGTCGGGGACGGCGCCGGTCGCCAGGAAGGGGCCGGGCCACAGCGCGTAGTACTCGTCCCACTCCGGCAGCGGCGGACGCGACGGCGACGTGTTGGTGAAGTCCATCTCGTGCATGACGACGATCCCGTCCGGTTTCAGCAGGGACGTCAGACGGCGCAGCGCGGACACCGGATCGGGCAGGTACATCAGGATGTACCTGCCGACCAGGACGTCGAACTTCTCCGGCCAGGTGAAGTCGGCGAGGTCCGCGGCTTCGTACCGCACCGAGTCCGCGAGACCCGCCTCCCGTGCCAGGATCCGCGCCTTGTGGACGCTTCCGGGGTCACGCTCGATTCCCACGACGTGTCCGCCGGGCCCGACCAGTCCGGCGGCCAGCAGGGAGACGTATCCCAGTCCGGCGCCGATGTCGAGGACGCTCATCCCCGGACGTACTCCGGCCGACCGCAGGATGCGTTCGGTGAACGGCGAGATCGCCTCGTTCTGCAGGGTCAGCCTCTGGTGCTCGCTGTCGGAGTGACCGAGCAGGTATGCGTCGTGCGCCATGCGAGGCCTCCAGGGCCGGTCATGCGGGGAGCCTCCCACGGCAGGTGGCCGGGGGGCTCCGCGGTGTCTGCGGCACTGAGTGCCCTGTGGCGGACGCGCGGTGCGGTCCGGTGTTCCGGGTGCGTCACGTACCGGAGCGGGACATGCGCGTGTCCGAAGGGGGCAGGCGGCGCAGCGCCTTGCCGCTGGAGGTGCGTGCGATCCCGCCCCGCCGCACGAACTCGATCGTGTCGGGTGTGATGCCCAGCTCGGCCACGACACGTGCGCGGATGCGTTGCGTCGTGTCGCGACGGCTCGCCTCGTCGTGCCGCGTCGTCTCGACGACGAGCCCGAGCCGGCCTCCCTCGTCGCTCCAGATCTGCTCGGCCACGACGCCGTGGACGGGGAGGCCGGGTGTGTCCCGCACGACCGCCTCGATGTCGCTCGCCCAGTGGTTCGCGCCGAAGACGATGATCACCTCTTTCGTGCGGCCCACGATGTACAGCTCGCCGTCGTGCCACAGGCCCAGGTCACCGGTCGCCACCCAGCCGTCCGGAAGGAGGACGCGGCGGCTCTCTTCGGGGTGGCGGTCGTACCCGGTGCTCGTGACGGACGCCCCCCGGACCTCGACGGCACCGACCGTGCCGGGCGCGGCCGGTTCGCCGCTCGCGGTGGTGAGTCGGACCTCGGTACGCCGCACCGGCGTTCCCACACTGACCAGTTCGCGGCATGGCCCGGCGCCGGAGGGCGCCGGTACGTAACGGCCCCGGTTCAGTTCGTCGCGTTCGGCGCGCAGCACCTTGGCCGGGCGGCCGAGGGGAGGGAAGGCGACCGCCAGGGTCGCCTCCGCCAGTCCGTAGGCCGGCAGGAAGACGTTCTCGGACAGTCCGGCGGGTGCGAAGCGCTCGGTGAAGGCGTCCTGAAGCCGCCGGTCGACCGGCTCGGCGCCGTTCACCGCGATGCGCCAGCGGGAGAGATCGAGGCCGTCCTGCGGTGCCGCGTCGCGCCGCAGGACGTAGCGGTAGCCGGAGTCGGGAGCCATGGTGAAGGTCGCTCCCAGCCGCCCCATGGCCCGGATCCAGTCCCCCGGACCGCGCAGGTAGTCCTCGGGCGTCAGCAGATGGATGTCGACGTCGTGCAGCAGCGGTGTCAGGAAGGAACCGATCAGGCCCATGTCGTGGAAGAGGGGCAGCCAGGTGCAGCCGACGTCGGTCCTGGTGAGCTGTGTGCCGTGGGCGATGGCCGCCACCCCGGCAGCCACGTTGCCGTGGCTGAGCACGACGCCCCGCGGCTCGTTGCTCGTGCCCGACGTGTACTGGACGACGGCCGGGTCCGACGCCGTCCGCGCGACATGGGCCGCGGACGGCTCGGCCACCTCCGGCACCAGGAGGACGTCGACCGGGCGGGCGCCGTCGGACAGTCCCGGACCGAGCAGCGGGAGCACGGCCGGAGCCGTCAGCACGGTCCGTACCCGAGAGCGGCGCAGGGCGGCGGAGGTGCGCCGGAGGTAGGCGTCGGACGATCCGAAGGGCGCGGGACCGGGCAGCGGCACCGCGACCGCGCCCGCCGCCAGCACACCGAAGAAGGCGCGCGCGAAGTCCACCGACGTCGGCAGGACGAGGGCGACCCGTTCGCCGGGTCGCACCCCGCGCGACAGCAGCCCGGCGGCCACCCGCCCTGCCTCGGCGTAGAGGTCGCTGTAGGACAGCGCGTCACCGCCCTGGCCCCGGCGCAGCACGTGCATGCCCCGTCCGGAGCCTTGCGCGGCGACGCGGCCGAGCGCGGCGAACAGGGTCACGACAGCGGTTCCGCGCCGGCCTCCGCCATCACCTTGGTGATCGCGGCCGCGAACTCCCGCACGGTGCTCGTCTCGAAGACGATGCGGTCCTCCACCTCGATGTCGTAGTGCTGCTCGATCTCCAGCACGATCTGCAGCGCGTGGATCGAGTCGAAGCGCGGCAGGGAGCGCAGATCGGTGTCCACGTCCACCTCCTCGACCCCGATGCGCAGTTGCTCGGCGACGAACCGGCGGACGGTCTGTTCGATGTCGGTGACGCTCGCCTGTGGCATGGCGTGGTGATGTCCTGTTCTGTGGGGCCGCCGCGTCGGGGCGCGGTGGGAGGCGGACTTCGGGGCTGATGGTCAGCGAGCGCCGGGCCGACGGGCAAGGGCGCGCAGCTTGGCTTTGATGTCGTGCGGGGTCTCCAACGAGTCGTCGTCCACCAGGAGCCGGACGATCGACATCACCTTGGCGTCCGCGGCGTCCACCGAGTCGCGCTGGATGGTCTCGATACGGCGGATGCCGGCCGTGGAGGTGGAGTGCGGATAGAACATGCCCGCCGGGTGCTTGACGCCGTTGCCGCGGTCCGCGAGCCAGATGTAGGCCATGCGCAGCGCGGCGGTCCGATGGGCGGGGTCGCTGTCGCACAGTTCCCGCATGAAGACGGAGAACGCGCGGCAGTGCCGGGCCTCGTCGCGGGCCAGGAGCCGCCAGATCTTGCGGATCACCGGCTCGGACATGTGGGCCGCGAGCGCCTTGTAGAGGGCGGACGCCCGTGACTCCGAGATCACGTTCATCATGAGGGTGGCGGAGCGCACGTCGCCCTGCGGATACGGCTCTCGTTTGTAGAGCGCGTGCTTCGAACGGAGTTTGACCCCGATCCGGTCCAGGTAGCGGGCCTGGACGAGTGAGTGCCTGGATTCCTCCGCACCCCATTGCAGTGCCCAGGAGGAGAAGCTGACCTCTCCCTCCCATTCCCGCAGGAAGTTGTGGGCGCCGGGCAGGGTGCCGAACTCGATGACGGCCGCCTCGGTGAGGAAGTCCACGGTCCGTTCGTCGAGCATGCCGTGCTCGACGCGGTCCAGGTCGATTTCGGTCCAGTCCCAGCGCGTCGTCTCGAACCAGTCGAAGATCTTGTTGAACGTCATGTCGAGGTAGTAGTCGGTGTAGAGGTCGTCCGTCATCAGCGCGCGGTGCGCCCGCAGGGCCAGTTCGACCGAGGTGGTGAGCCCTTCGGGCGCCACCGCGGCGGGCCGCACGATGTCCTCGACGTCCAGTGCTTCCGCCCAGCCGGGAAACGGGCCTGCCGTTTCGGGCCCGACGACGTACACCCGGGTCCGGTTGAACCTCGGGTGCGACCGCAGCGCCCGGACGGCGGGCAGCGGCTCGGCATCCGCGCCGATCCACACCGCCGCGAGCTCGGCCGACGGTTCGAACTCGTGCAGGTAGCGCTGCCAGTCGGCGTGTGCCGGCCGGTCCACGGTGACGTCGCCGAAGGCGGGGACGGTGAGCCGTTCCGCGGGGGAGGCGGCGGCGGTGGGTGCCAGCAGGGCGATGGTGGGCGGGGGCACGGAGGGCGTCCTCTCTGTCGGTCTGCGCAGGCCGTCGGCGAGCACCTTGCCGCGTGGTGTGTGTGGCACGGCTCCGTGGACGTGCGTGCCGCGGCGTCAGCGCGGCTCGCGCGGTGCGTTGGCACGGCTCCGTGGACGTGTGTGCCGCGGCGTCAGCGTGGCCCGGGGCCCGCGGCGGGGCCGAGGAGTACGGGCAGCGCCTCGATGCTGTTGCTGACGAACGAGGGCACGGGCCGCACGGTCCACGTGTCGGAGGGGGCCAGTCGCGCGTCGGGGAACCGGGTGAAGAATCCGGCCAGCGCCGTCTCCAGCTGGAGACGGGCCAGGTGGATCCCGATGCAGAAGTGCGGGCCGTGCCCGAAGCCGAGGTGGCCGGCCTGCCGCCGGCGGATGTCGAAGAGGTCCGCGTCCGGCCCGTGGTGCTCCGGATCCCGGCCCGCCGAGCCGAAGGACGCGAGGATGGCTTCTCCCCGGTGGATCGTCTGGCCGGCGATGACGACGTCCTCGGTCGGATAGCGCATCGGGAACTGGTTCACCGCGCCGTTCCAGCGCATCGTCTCCTCGACCACCGCACTCCAGGGAACCTCCCCGGCGCGGGCGGACGCGAGTTGCTCGGGGTGGGTGAGCAGCGCGTGGCAGGCGTTGACGAGTACGTTGATGACGCTCTGATGGCCGGCGAAGAACATCAGCAGGATCATGCCGTGCAGTTCGCTGTCGGTGAGCCGGTCGTCTCCGTCTCGGCGTGCTGTGAGCAGGACGCTGATGAGGTCGTCCCTGGGGACGTCGCGGCGTTCCGCGACGATCTCCCGGAGCAGCGCTTCGATCTGTCCGTCGATCTCCTGGACCTGTTCGGGGGTGTTGTTCGTACGGGTCTGCATGCCGGTGAGCACGTGCAGCAACCGCCGCTTGCGCTGCGGGACCCCCAACAGGTCCGAGATGACGGTGGTGGGGATGGGGTAGGCGAACGCCTTGCGGAAGTCCACCGGCCGGTCCTCCGGCCGTGTGGCGAGCTGGTCGAGGAGCCCGTCGACGAGGCGTTCCACGCCCGGGCGCATAGCTTCCACCCGTGCTGGGGTCAGTGCCTGGTCGACCAGTCCGCGCAACCGCCGGTGATCCGCGCCGTGCGCGTTGATGACGCTGTCGGTCGCGACGAAGCCCATCAGCGGCCATCCGTCCGGCACTTCGCCGCGGGCCGCTGCCCCCCAGTGCGTGATTCCTTTGGCGACCCTGGGATCCGTCAGCACTCGGCGCAGGTCTTCATGATGCGGAATCGCCCACGCCCGCACACCGCCGGGGAGTTGGACCGGCACGGCTCTCCCCGCCGCCCGTAGGCGGGCGTTCTCGGCGTGCTGATCCGAGCCGTTGACGTCCAGCGCGTACGGGCATCGGGACGCCTGCCTCGCGCTTTGCTCAGTCGACCTCACTTCATCTCCACATCGGGAAGGACGGCGTGCCGGGACGACTCGTCCGCCAGGAAGCGCACCACGTCGGCACCGAATTCTTCATACATTTGAAACAGAAACCCGTGCCCGGCGCCGGGGTAAATCTTCAGCAATGAATGAGGCATGTGCGACGCCAAGATGCCGCTCTTTTCAGCAGCGACCATGATGTCGAGTTCGCCGTGTGCCACGAAGGTGGGTTGCGTGATTTCCGCGAGCTCCCCGGCGGCCAGCGGATCACGTGCACCCCACGCCTCCGCCGCTTCCAACTGGGCCTGCCAGGCGGCTTCGGTGACGCTGCCGGCAGGGCCCACCCGGCTTCGGGACAGGCGGCGGATGTACTCGATTCCGTGCGCCCGGCCGGCCGCGGTCGGCGGGAAGAACAGGTGGATGATGTCCTTGGGGCTGATCAGCTTTCTGCTGATGATCGACCGTACCCGGCCTCCTGCGGCGTCGTCCTCGCCGAATCCGCGAGGCGCGGTGCCGGCGAGTATCAGGCGGCGTACCAGGTCCGGCCGGGCGCGCGCCAGCGCCTGCGCCACATAGCCACCCAGCGAGAACCCGAGCACATCGGCGCTGCCCAGTCCCAGGGACGCCATGAATTCAGCGATTCCCTCCGCCATGGCCTCGACCGTGCTGGGGGTCGTTCCTTCGGACAGGCCGATGCCGCGGTTGTCCGCGACGATCACGGTACGGTCTGCCGCCAGCCTCTTGAGCAGGGCCGGATCCCACATGTCGATGCCGGCCCGGAAATGCGACAGGAGCAGCAGTGGCGGGCCCCCCTTCTCACTGCCGAATCGGACGTAGGCATAACGACAGCCGTCAGGGGAACGGACAAAGCGCTTGTCCATGAAAAGACCTTCGTTCGAGCCCGAAGAATGCCCAGCCAGCAGCCGCGGCACGGTCGAAAAGATCACGGCTCATCGAGGCAGTCACTGCTGACGCGAACAGCAGACCCATGGAAAGGAATATCCGCAACGCGATGGACAAGAGCCGTCCCATGCCCCCTCTCGCACATTGCGTCGTCATTTGGGTCAGATTCAGCGGTCCGCGTCATGAGATTACCCCGCGTTCCACTTGTCACAGAATCCGGAACCGACTATTTACCTATTACTATAACGCGAGCACCTCGTGAGTGATCAGATCGTAGCCGCGCTCTTCTTTTAATGTCAACCATCATCGTCGGCCAGCGGAGAGGAGCAATTCGAGTTTCGGCGGCAGCGGCCGCGGGAAGTATCGAATAATTACCCGGTTCCGGTCGTCACCGGCGGAGCGGACCTTCTCGCGACACGCCCCTGGAGCGGAAGGTGAGGCCAGTGACTGCTCGCCTCACGCTTCCGCCGGTCTTCGGTCGAGTGCGTGTCCCGGATACTGGGACAACTCCCTGCGTGGCGGCAGAAGTTCGGGGATCCTGGGTGACCATGACCGAAGACGCGAGCGGTACCACGCCGAGCAGTGAGGTAAGGGCGCTTCTTCGGGCCCTGGACGGACAACGACGCCACGTTCTCGGCATCCTTGACGGCCTCGACCCGAAGGATCTCCGGCGGCCCGTGCTGCCATCCGGATGGCACTGCCTGGGGCTGGTCCAGCACCTGGCACTCGATGTGGAACGGTTCTGGTTCCGCGACGTCGTCGCCGGGAACGAGGAAGTCATCCACGATCTGACAAGCGGCGACGAAGCGTGGAAGGTGGCTCCGGAAGTACCGGCCGTCGACGTGCTCGACCGATACCGGCGGGAGGCGGAACGCGCCGATGCCGTCATCACCGCCACCCCTGCCGATGCCGCACTGGCCTGGTGGCCCCACGACCTGTTCGGCGAACCGCACCTGCACACCCTGCGCGACGTCCTGCTGCACGTCATCACCGAGACCGCCTGCCACGCCGGCCACCTCGACGCTGTCCGAGAGATGATCGACGGCCGCCGGTGGCTTGTCCTGACCTGAACATCACCGGTCCGGCTCCGCGCTCCTCGTGTCGGGTTTCATGCCGCGGCAGTGGACTGAGCACGGACCGGCCGGGGCGGAGCCCTGCCGCCTCCGGCACGTCGGGAACCGCAGGGCTCCGTGACAATTCCGTTCGTACGGCGGGCGATTTCCGCGACCAAACGGTCCACCATTTGCCCACAGCGCGCATTTTCGGTCAGTAGACGGCAGTTTGTCGCAAGTCAGGGTGGATCGATGAGAACCTGAGCATCATCACCCCACTCGCCGCCGAAAGGGGACCGGTGGCCGGGCACGGCCATGTGCCCGGGCCGGGAGCGGCGGCGCCGAAGCAAGGGGGATCCGTGGACAAGACCCAGGCCAAGGACGCGGCAGACGAACTCGCGCGAGCCAGCGCCGCCTTCGCCTTGCACCTCACCCGCGCCAAGACGATCATCGACGACCCCGACAAGCTGAACCAGGGGTTCTACGGCGTCTGCGCCATGACGGCCGCCGTGCGTACCCTCCTGCTGCACGACCGGGCCCGTTTCATCGAGCTGCTCCGCGCGGTGTTCGATCCCGGCAATCCCGGATTCCGCGGGCACGCCGCCGACTCCGCCGCGTTGCTGGACCACCGGCTCGCCCAGGCCGACGCCAAGAAGAAGCGGTTCCTGACGGCGGGGCGGACGTACGTGGAGCTGTACGACCTGGACTTCATTCTGTCCCGCGCGCTCGGCAAGCTGATCAAGGTCGCCGACCCGGCCGTCTACCGGAACCAGTGCGCGTTCTCCGAGCGCATCACCAAGATGTTCAACGCCAAGGGCGAGTGGATCGAGCTGTTCCGCCTGCCCGGCACCCATACCGCGACACTCGGCGCCGGAGTGATCGACGAGGCCCTGCGCCGCGACCTCGCCTACAAGAGCGTGCCCATGCTCGTCGCCTGCGGCTTCGAACTGGACCTGGCCGCCAGCAAGGTCACCACCGTGATGGCGGGCAGCGAATGGCAGATCAGTCACCCGCTGCCCGACGGCACGCCCCGCACCGTCTCGGTGGTCCAGGACGGGAGCACCCCTGGCGAGGAACTGCTCGTCCGCTACCGCCTGGGCGGCCCGCTGCGCGGCGACGGGGACCTCGGCCTGGACCGGGACGGGCTGGAGTTCCTCATGCGGCAGGTGGTCCGGGCGTCTGCGGTCTCCTCCTCCATCCGCGAGAGCGCGGTCGCGGTCACCGAGGCCAACACGGCGTTCGGCGCTGGCGCCGGGAGCTTCGTCTACGCGATGATCAACGGCAGCCGGCGTTTCATGCAGGCGGCGGGGGCCGCGCGTCGCAACGCCCCGGCCACCGACGCCGCGTTCGACTTCAGCACTCCCGCCCCGCCCGGCCCGGACGTGTGGGGCAGGGCCCACCCGGTGTGCACCCACGTCGTCGACGTCACCGGCCCGATCCGCGAGGAGGGCGACGTGTACGTGCTGCCCGTCTGGACGTGGGCGACCTGCTTCGAAGCCCGCATCCCCCGCAAGCTCATGGGTGAGTACATCTACGGCTACGTGTACGGCCGCATCTAGGAACCCGCCTCACGCCGCCCCGCCGCTCCGGCCGCCCGGCGGCGCGGCGACGCTGACGGAGGTGCGGTTGCCGACGGAGCGACCGTCCCGCCCACCGTGCGGCATGGTTGCTCAACACTTCGAAACAGAGGGGAACTTGAAGGCACCGGCGCGCTGGGACCGACGGGGGGTGCGATGAGAGCTCGCGACCTTGCCGGCTTCCCGGGTGCGCCGCTCTTTCACGCTGCCGGGACGTCGAAGCGACGCCAGGTGCTCGACGCGGCGACCGGCACGGCCACGGGCCGCCGGTCGGCACTGCATGCCGCCGGCACTTCCAGGAGAAGCCACCCGCACCTGAAGCTGTGGGTGCACCTGCTCAGCCGGTGTGGGCCACCACGGCATCGATGATCTCGGGCCACAGTTCGCGTGGTCGGTCATGGCCCATGCCGGGGATCAGCAGGAGTTCGGCCCCGGGCACCAGGTCCGCGGTACGCCTCCCGCCGCTGGGGTCGATCAGCGTGTCATCCAGCCCATGAATCACCAGCGTCGGCACCCGCAGTTCGCGCAGTTGGTCCGCGCGTGATCCACTGAGGATCATCGCGCCGAGCTGTCGGGCGATGCCTGCGGGGTAGTACGAGCGGTCGTACTGGGCCTCGGCCAGTTCGCGCAACACCCCGGCGTCTCCGTAGCGCTTAGAGGCCCACACCAGCTCCTTCTCCGCCGCCGCGACATACCCCTCGCGGTGCGCGGGCCTCGGACTGAACAGCACCGCCTGGGCCTCTGGGCTGGGCTGGCCGTATTCCCTCTCACCGGTCGAGGACATCATCGACGTCAAGGTCAACACCCGCTCAGGAGAGGAGAGGGCCATCGTCTGGGCGATCATTCCGCCCATCGAGGAACCGACCACGTGTGCGCGTTCGAGACCCAGCGCGGTGAGCAGGCCGAGGCCGTCGTCGGCCATGTCGAGCAGCCGGTAAGGAACCATCGCGTGGGCGGCGGGGATGTCACCCGAGCTCACGGTGGCCATGAGGTTCCCCATGTCCACGGGGTGACTGTCGAACTTGGTGGACAGCCCGCAGTCGCGGTTGTCGTACCGGATCACGTAACGGCCGCGATCCGCCAGCGCCCGGCAGAAGTCCTCGTGCCAGGCGAGCAGCTGCGCCCCGAAACCCATCACGAGCAGGACAGGAGGGTCCCCAGGGTCGCCGAAGCTCTCGTACGCGATGGAGACTCCGGGGGACACTTCAACGATCGGCATACGTCGAGCCTGCCACGGCCGACCACAAAACACACCCAGAATTCGGCCTGCGACCTGCGCATCCGCCTCCCGGTGTGCCCGTGATCCGCCGGACGGGCTCCGACGTGCGGGGTCACTCCAGGCGTAGCGAAGTGCGGGGCCCCGGAGTGCCACGACGTCCCGTCAGCGCCAGGCGCTTCGAGGCTGGTCCCCTCAGCTCGGGTGCCGCGGTCCCGTTCGTCGCTCGGGTGCCGCGGTCCCGTTCGTCGCCAGTGAGGCGCCGGCTCCGCCATGACACCCCCGCCAGCCGCCTTGTGCTGCTCCCCCACTGCCTGAACGGCGCGGGAGGCGCCATGCGCCCCATCACCAGGCCCCGCGCCCTGGTCCGGCCTTGTTCGAACGGGAGACCCTAGCGGCCGACCCTGTCCAACTCTGCCAGCACCTCCTCCGGCAGCGGGAGTCCCGCTCCGGCGGCGTTCTCGCGCAAGTGCGCCACCGTGGAAGTGCCGGGGATGAGAAGGATGTTGGGCGAGCGCCGGAGGAGCCAGGCCAGGGCGACGGACATCGGCGTCGCGTCGAGCCGGGCGGCCACGCTGGACAGTTCCGTGGACTGCACCGGGCTGAAACCTCCCAGCGGGAAGAACGGCACGTAGGCGATGTTCTTGGCGGCGAGGTCGTCGATCAGGTCGTCGTCCTGGCGGTAGGCCAGGTTGTACATGTTCTGCACGCATACGATCGGTGCGATGCGCTGCGCCTCGTCGACCTGGTCCGCGGTCGCGTTGCTCACTCCGAGGTGCCGGATCAGGCCCTGCTGCTGGAGTTCGGCGAGGGTTTCGAAGGGCTCGGCCAGGGAGCCGGGCAGGGGACCCTGGGCGTTGCCGAGCCGGAGGTTGACCAGGTCAAGGGCGTCGAGGCCAAGATCCTCAAGGTTCTCGTGGACGGCCCGGCGCAGGTCGTCGGGCCGGCGGGCCGGGGGCCAGCCGCCCTGCTCGTCGCGGACGGCGCCGACCTTGGTCACGATGTGCAGGGCGTCGGGATAGGGGTGCAGTGCTTCACGGATCAGCCGGTTGGTGGTGCGTGGTCCGTACGCACCGGCGGTGTCGATGTGGGTGATTCCGAGGCGGACGGCCTCGCGCAGGACGGCGAGCGCGCCGTCGTGGTCGGCGGGCGGTCCCATGACCCCGGGGCCGGCGAGCTGCATGGCCCCGTAGCCGAAGCGTGTGACGGTCAGGTCGCCGAGGGTCCAGGTGCCGCCGGGCAAGGAGGCGGAGGGCGTGTTCATGGAGGTGTCTGTCCTTTGCCGGGTGAGAGTCTGGGGAGGGCTGGGACGTCAGGTGACGCGGTCTTCTTCGTGGGGAGGCCGACCGACCCGCGCACGGAGAGAGGCGCCGATCGCAGGCTGCCTGACCCGTACACGGGCGGACGCGGCGATCGGCGCCGGCTTCACCTCGTCCCTCGGCGTCGATGGTCGCCCGCGGGTGCCGGGTGCGGCCAATACCGGGCCGGTGACCTGTGATACCCGGGAGGTATCACAGGCGTACGCTACGGCGGTGGACACCTTGGAGACCCGTGAGCTGAGGTACTTCGTCACCGTTGCCGAGGAACTGCACTTCGGCCGCGCCGCCGAGCGCCTCGGGATGGCCCAGCCTCCCCTGTCGCGGGCGATCCAGCAGCTGGAGCGGCGTCTGGGCGTGCGTCTGCTGGAGCGTGACCGCCGCGGCGTCACCCTGACCGGCGCCGGCGAGGTGCTGCTGCACGAGGGCCGCGCGGCGCTCGACGCGGCCACCGCCGCTGTCCGTCGCACCCGGCGGGCGGGCGGCGCGGACGGACCCGGCGGTCCCCGCGACCGTCTGGTGCTCGCGGTGAAGGCCGGCGCGTCTCACGAGCTGCTGCACAAGCTTCTGGACGCCTACGCCGCCGTCCCCGACGCCGCCGAGATCGAGGTGGCGCCCAGCGGCACGTGCGAGCAGGGGGAGATGCTGCGCGACGGCCGCGCCGACGTGGCCCTCATGCACACGCCGTTCAACTCCCTCGCCGGGTTCGACAGCGAGGAGCTGATGACCGAAGGGCAGATCGCGATCCTGCCGGCCGGGCACCCGCTCGCCGCGCGCGGGACGCTCACCCTGGCTGAGGTCACCGGCATCCCCGATCTCCCGCTCGCCCGTTGGGCCCGAGACGGCGCGTACCCGCCCGGACCCGGCCCCGAGATCCGCGACCAGACGCAGCTGGCCCAGCTGATCGCCCTCGGCCGTACCGTGGCCGTGTTCCCCGACTCGGCACGTTCCTGGCTCTGGGCCGAACACACCGCCGTCCCGCTGACGGACGCGCCGCCCGTGGTCACCCACATCGCCTGGCCGGCACACAGCCGCTCCCTCGCCCTGGCGGACCTGATCCGCACGGCCGCACGGCTGTGAGCTCACTCCCGCGCACACGGTGGGTTTCGGAACGGGACGGTTGGGCGACTGCCCGTCCGCCGGACCGGGGTGCTGCGGCTGGTGATGCTCCGACAGGATGTGCAGCCGCCCGATGAGTTGCTCCCACGGTTCCGGCGTGAGCGGGGCGAGGAGTTCCTGCTGGGCGTCGGTGATGAGCGCGTCGAGGCGTTCCAGGCGGCACCGACCGGCGAGGGTGAGCGTGATGACGTCGCGGCGGCGATCGGATCGGGTGCACGGCGGATACGTCCTGCGTCGGACAGCCGCCGGTTGAGCACCGCGACCATGTAGCTGCGGTAGATGCCGATGCCCGGCGCAGGAGAGCGCCGACCTTCAGGTCGTTGACGCGCCGGCACGGATGGCCCTCCAGCATCCCGCCATAGGTCGTAGACATCCGCAGCTCGCTGAGCTCGATGGAACGACCGGACGAACCTTCGCCGGGTTGCTGGGCTGGTGATCAAAAATGGAGGGGTCGCTCCTCTGCGGGCGAGGTACGGTCCCGCCATGTCCCGATCAGCCGATAGCGCCCGCTCCCACTCCCCCGTCACCGCGGACGACCTCGACCATGCCGTGCAACTCGCGGTGTCAGTCCTTCGCGAGGCGCCCCCAGCCGCGTGGGAAGACAAGGCCGGTTCGCTGGAATGGGACTGCTGGGAAACCGTCGAGCACCTCAGCGACGACCTCTTCGCCTACGCCGCGCAACTGGGCCCGAGAACACCGCCCTTGGCCGGTGAGGTGCCCTTCGTTTGGAAGAGCCGACGGCCCGGCGGCCCGGCCAATGCCATTCACGCGAACCGCGAGGCGGGGCCCGCCGGCCTGCTACAGGTTCTGGAAGCGAGCGGCGCGCTGCTGGTCGCCATGGTGCGCACGACGCCGCCGCGGACCCGCGCCCACCACGTCTTCGGCGTCTCGGACCCCGAGGGCTTCGCCGCGATGGGGATCGTGGAGACCCTGGTGCACACGCACGACCTGACACAAGGACTCGGCCTCGCCTGGAACCCGCCCGCCGATCTCTGCTCCCGGGTGCTCGCCCGGCTGTTTCCGGACGCACCGGCACCCACGAATCCCTGGCTGACTCTCTTGTGGGCCACCGGACGCGAGGAACTAGCCGGGCACCCTCGTCTCACCACATGGCGCTGGGACGGCACACCCCGGCCATAGGATCAGGCTTCTCCGCCGCGAGGAGAGGTCAGGCCGGGGCCGCGGGTCCCTGCTTCCCGCCAAGTCCCGCACCGCCCGGCAGGATGACGCCGCTCTGGCGGAGCTTCGAGCCGGGCGGGTCCACATCCCGCCGCTCATCGAAGATTCTTGGAGCGGAGCCAGGTGCGGATGGCTTCGATGTGTCGCTCCTTGCTCTCCAGCGGCAGCCAGTGTCCTGCGGGCAGCCGCACCACGGTGAGATCCGCGCAGGCCGCGCGCATCGGGTCGCCCTGGCGGTTTCCCGAGATGTTGCAGATCGCGTCCCACTCGCCGTTGACGAACAGCACCGGCTGCGTCAGGCGCCCGCCGTCGGGTGCTTTGCCCGCGTAAGCGATGTTGGCGTCGTCGTTGGTGTACCACGCGGAGGGAGGACGAAAGCCGTGAGTCGCGAAGGCCTGCACCAGGACGTCGAAGTCCGCCTCCGTCAGGTCCCTCACGGCCTCCTCGACGGTGTAGGCGTCGGTCTCCGCCGGGGCGGAGGATTCGCCGTACCCGCGCAGATCGGGCGCGACGCAGTGCCACCCGTCGGCGGCGAACGCCTCCATCTGGGCCCGCCACAACAACCCGATGCCCGGCCACCCGTGGAGGAAGAACATCAGCGGTCCATCGGCCGGTCCGCACTCCAGGTAGTGCGTGGTGTGGCGGGGCGTGCCGAAATCGCGCGGGACCAACGGCGGTGCCGTATCGCGCCGAACATCGCCCTCGCCGTCCCGTCGACGCGCGTGGGCGGTCCCGGCAACGAGAGCGAACAGAACCAGTGCGATGTCCAGGGCTCCATAGACGACGGCCGTCGGCTTGAGCCCGAACCGCTCGACAGCGAGCCCGGCGGCGAGCGCGGGCACACTGAAGGCGAGATAGCTGACGATGTACATCGTCGCGAACACCTGGCCCCGTCGGGCGATCGGCGCCGCCTCACCGAGGGCGTGGACGGCGAACCGGAACGTCGCCCCGAACCCGAACCCCGCGATCAGCGACCCGACGACGTAGAGCGGCAGTACACCCGCCGTCATGGCCGCGACGGTGACCAGGACGCCGATGGCGAGGGGTCCGAGACCGAACCATGGGAGGTGTCGTGGCGAAGCGGAGGCCGACGCGACAGTGCCGGCCGTCCCCGCGACGAAGAAGACGCCGAGGATGACGCCCGTGACGAAGTGGCTGTGCACGTGGAGGACGGTGGTGAGGATCGACGATCCGAGCGAGAGGTACAAGCCGCCAAGGGCCCACGTCGCGCTGATCGACGGCAGCAGTGCGATGAAGACCGGCCGTGTGGCCCGCGGGAGTTGAGCGCTGGGCAGCAGTGACCGCCACACCGGCTCCCGGGTTGGCGAGTCGGATCGCGCTTCCTCGGGAACCAGCCAGACGAGTGCCGCGAGCACCAGGTACACGACGGCGAGGATCCAGAAGACGAGTTGGCGGGGCTGGGGCGCGAACTCCACCAAGGCGCCGGCGAGGACAGCGCCGATCGCTATCCCCAAGGAAGGGACCGCGCTGCTGATGGTCGAGCCGAGCCGGGGGTTCGGCGCGGACTCCATGATCAGGGCCGTGGTGGCGCCGGCGGCTGTCCCCACGGCAAGCCCCTGCACGATGCGCGCGGCCATCAGGCCGCCGACGCCCGTGGCGACGGCGAAGAGCAGCATGCCCAGGGCGAGCAGCACCAAGGCGCCGCAGGCGACAGGCCGACGGCCCACCCGGTCGGAGATCGATCCGACGGTCAGCAGGGCGGCGAGCAGGGCGAAGACGTAGACGGCGAAAACGACCGTCAAGGTGAACGTGGAGAGGCCCCACAGGCGCTGATAGACCGGGTAGAGGGGGGACGGCGCCGAGGCGGCGGTGAGCGTGGCCGCGCCCACGGCCCCGGCCAGGAAGAACGAAACGGAACGGTTGAGCACGCGACCTCCATCGAAAGGCAATGATCTTTGCTTTTACCCGGGCGGCCATCATAGTAGAAGCAAAGTTCTTTGCGTATGCTGGTGACGTGTCCCACCATGCAGCCGCCAGACGCCCCGGAGGGCGGAGCAGTCGAGTACTGACCGCGATCTACACCTCGGTCGGTGAACTCGTGGGCGAGGGCGCCGAAAAGATCACGTTTCCCGTGGTCGCCGAGCGAGCCGGGGTCAACCCGACGACGCTCTACCGGCGCTGGGACAGCGTCCACGCCCTCCTTGAGGAAGTCGCTGTCGCCGCCTTGACCCGGGACGGTGAGTCAGCGCCCGACACCGGATCCCTCCAGCAGGATCTGACCGAGTGGGCGCAGGTCATCGCCCGCGACATCACACGTCCCCACCGGGCCCGATACCTGCGCGCGATGGTGTCGGCCCGCACCGAGATCGTCGCGAGTTGCCCGGTCACGGAGAAACGGCGCGAGCAGGCGTCGGAGGTGGTGAGCCGGGCCCGCGAACGCGGTGAGAAGACGCCGAGCGTCCCGCAGATCCTCGACCATGTCATCGCGCCTCTGTACCACCACGTCGTGTTCGCCTTGCCCGTCGACCGCGAGTACACGCGACGTCTGGTCCGCGATGTGCTGGCCATGGCTGAGTGACAGGCTGTCCCGCACCTGCCGGATGCGCTGCTGGACCCGCACCGCGGCGTGCGCCGGAGCGGAGCCGTTGACCGGCCGGCGGATCGATCACCCGTGCGAACTATCTCGGCGGGGTCCAGCGCCGTACGGCGAACGCCCCTCCAGACGCCCCTCCCGGGCACCTCGGCGCCTCGCTGGCGGGAGGGCCCCGCACGGGTGCACCCTGGAAACTGGATGGGTGATGAGGCTCGCCCTTGACCGCACAGCCGTGCTGATGGCCTCTGTGAGCGACCAGCCGCCACCGGCGGCCCGGCACGGAGGCGTCGCGGATGATGTACGTCTACACGATGCGCAAGGCCCGCATGGCCCACGGCGACAAGGTCGTCCTTGACGATGTCACCCTCGCCCTTCGCCCCGGCGCCAAGATCGGCGTGGTCGGCCCGAACGGTATGGGCAAGTCCACCGTCCTGCGCGTCATGGCCGGTCTGGAACGGCCCACGGACGGTGACGCCTTCGCGGCGCCCGGCACCAGCGTGGGCATCCTGGAGCAGGAGCCACGGCTGGACGACGCGGCGACGGTGGCCGACAACGTCGAGCAGGGCGTTGTCGGGGTGCGCGGGTTGCTGCACCACTATGCGGAGGTCACCGCGCTCCTCGGGGATGCCGACGGCGAGGAGACGCGGCGCCTGCTCGATGAACTCGGCGGCCTGCAGGAGTCCCTCGACCACGCCGGCGCGTGGGACGTGGACGCCCGTCTGGAGCAGGCGATGGACGCCCTGCGCTGTCCTCCGCCCGACACGCCCGTGCGGGACCTGTCGGGCGGTGAGCGGCGCCGGGTGGCGCTGTGCCGGCTGCTGCTGTCCCAGCCCGATCTGCTGCTGCTGGACGAGCCCACCAACCACTTGGACGCCGAATCCGTGCAGTGGCTGGAACAGCATCTGGCCGCGTACCCGGGCACAGTCGTGGCCGTCACCCACGACCGGTACTTCCTGGACAACGTCGCCCAGTGGATCCTGGAGATCGACCGCGGCCACGCCTACCCCTACGAGGGCGACTACTCCACCTACCTGGCGACCAAGGCCGCCCGCCTGCGCGTGGAGGGCCGCAAGGACGCCAGGCGGGCCAAGCACCTGGCCGAGGAACTGGAGTGGGTGCGCTCCGGCGCCAAGGGACGGCAGAACAAGTCCAAGGCACGCCTGGCCCGGTACGAGGAGCTGGCCGCCGAGGCCGCCCGGACGCGGAAGCTGGATTTCGAGGAGATCCAGATCCCGCCCGGTCCACGCCTGGGCGGCCTGGTGCTGGAGGCCGCCGGTGTGATCAAGGGATACGGGGACCGGCTCCTGATGGAGAACCTGTCCTTCTCCCTGCCACGCGGCGGCATCGTCGGCGTCGTCGGTCCCAACGGCGTCGGCAAGACCACCCTCTTCCGCATGATCGTCGGCGAGGAGCAGCCGGACGCGGGCGCCCTGCGGCTCGGGGAGACGGTGAAGATCTCGTACGTCGACCAGAACCGCGCCGGTCTTGATCCCGACAGGTCGGTGTGGGAGGTCGTCTCCGGCGGCTTGGATCATCTGCTCGTCGGTGATGCGGAGATGCCCTCGCGCGCCTATGTGGCGACATTCGGCTTCAAAGGCGCCGACCAGCAGAAACCTGTCGGCGTGCTGTCGGGCGGCGAGCGCAACCGGTTGAACCTGGCCCTCACCCTCGAACAGGGCGGCAACCTTCTGCTTCTGGATGAGCCGACCAACGACCTGGACGTGGAAACGCTCGCGTCGCTGGAGAACGCGCTGTTCGGGTTTCCCGGCTGCGCGGTGATCACCGCGCACGACCGGTGGTTCCTGGACCGGGTCGCCACCCACATCCTGGCGTGGGAAGGCGGTGCCGATTGGTTCTGGTTCGAAGGCGACTTCGCCGGCTACGAAGCGAACAAGCTCCAGCGGCTGGGGTCGGACGCCGCCCGCCCACACCGGATCACCCACCGCCGCCTGGTGCGCGGCTGACCGTTTCGACCGCTGAGGATGTCGTTGCGATGACCGATCTCGATCACGAGGCGGCGGCGGCCGTCAGCGCGGCCCAGCTCACCGTCGTCAACGCCAAATGGCACATCTGCGAGGAGCAAGCCCTGCGGCGGCTGGCCGGTGTGTCCGGTCTGGCCTGCACCCCGCTCTTTCCCGGACACCTGGTCATCCAGGTCGTCGCCTGCGACGGAAGGCCGCTGGGCCGCATCCGCCGCCACCAAGAGGGCCGCACGGTGCGCTGGGTGGCGGTGCCCGCCGGCACCGCACAGGAGATCGGCGCCTGTCGCACCGCTCACCGCGCCGCCCGCGTTCTGGCTCGTCACCGTGGCTTGCGCTCCCTGCGGGTCACCGACAACCCCGCACCCGTCGAGACACCCTCCCGGGACGGTCTCCCGGCAGACCTACGCGGCGAACGCGGGACGTGAACAGAGTCGGCCGCCGACGGCTGAGCCACGGCAGCCGACGAATATGTGACGCTCCGTCAGCCCACGGATCCTTGCTCCTCTCCATCGACCACGGCGCGGGACGGCTGTTCGCCGGTCGTCGCCGGTCCGGGAACGTGAACAGCGGTGCGGGCCGGTGTGTGGAAGACCAGCCCGTACAGGTCGGCGTCGTAGCTGGTCGGTTCGGGCGCGCCCGCGACCGATCGGTGGGTGCGGCGGCCGTCGGGGGTGCGCTCGGCCCGGAGGAACACGGTGCCGACCCGGTGCGCGAGCGACGCGTACAGGCCGCGGGACAGTTCGTGGAGGTGGCCGACGCACACGGCCTTCACCCCCGCCTCGGTCAGGGCGCGCAGGATCTGCCGGCTGATCTCCGCGCCCTCCCGCTCGTCGGTAGCGGTGAGCCCCATCACCGGCTGAACACAGTGCCCGTCGCCGGGCGCGCGTGCGTGGTGACGCGCGATCACGTCCGAGGTCCTTGACCGTGACCGTTTATGCCTGTTCACTCGTTCTCGGCGATGGACCCCGCCTGGACCTATGGTCCGAACCGCCCGCCTGGGCTGATGGTTCCTGACAAGTGTCGGGAGCGCATGCCTCGGGAGGTGTCCAGGGTGACAGTGTCATCGCCGCTCTCCGATCTCCACGTCGCACGCACACCGCCGCGTGGCCGGTTCGGCCCGCTCGCTCCCGGTCGGAATGGAGCGCCGCGATGAACTGCTTCGACTGTCGAGATCTGTCTCCCGCCGAGACGACGGCCGCTGTAGGGGTCTGCCGCGGTTGCGGCGCGGGCATCTGCTACCGGCACGCGCACTCCGGACCTCACCTGCTTCACCGGCTGGCGGGAACCGGCCTGGCGTCCAGACCGCGGGCAGCACGGCGACTGCTGTGCGGAACCTGCGCACAAGCGGAGCGCAGCGGATGACCGGACGAAGCCCGCTCCCCGCCGTGACCGGACGGATGCCCACGGCGGCTCCCGTGGCGCCCCGAATCCTGCCCTTCCTGCGGGTCCCTCCGAGGTGATCACCCGCGTTCCTCGGGCGCAGCAAGGGCACGGCAGGGGGTGCGTCGACCAGCAGGACGGCGCACCCCCCGGCCAACAAGGCGGCAAGAGCGTCCCGGGAAGCCACACCGGCACCGCGGATCACAACGGCAGAGCCCGCGACGCCCGTCACCACGTTGCCGATGACAGCGCCGATGATGACGACGGCCGGCCCGGCCGCAACAGAGCGGCGAAGCCCAGGCCGCCGGAACATAGTCCGCCCGGCTCAGGATTTTTCAAGAGCATTCGACTCAGAAGCGCTCGACCGTCTCGCCGGCCCGTATTCGGTGATCTTCCAGCCGTGCTTCGACTTGGTCTCGCTTTACTCGGTCGCGCCAGGAGGCAGTGTTCTCGCTGGTGAGGCTGTGCGGCGGCGGGGCATGACGTCGTCATGGCGAGGTGGATCACGACCTCGGAGCGGGCGGATACACTCGCGTAGTCGCGCGCGAGACATCGCCACCGTCCACCCACGCCTTGCGGATGCCGGGGTGGTCAGCGGCGACCAGGTCCAGGAGCCAAGTGCCGGCGACGGAGTCCCGCACGCACGACGCGGTGACCGCAACGGCCGGCAGCGGACCGATGGTGTCGGTGACGATGGCGCTCCGAGCGTCGATCACACGGGCGGACGGCTCCGCGTCCCGCCCTCCTGCACCGGCCGGTGCCCGCTCACGAGGTGAGGGCCGCGGCGAGCTCGACCGGTCGGGCCGCGAACGGGCTGTGGCTGCCGGGCAGGGTGTGCACGGTGAACGGGTTGCCGGGGAAGGCCCGGTCGGCTTCCGCGATCATCAGGTCCTGCGCGGCCGGTGCCAGCGCCCGGTCATCGGCGCAGCGCAGGAAAGTTCGCGGGATTCGTCCCCACCGTGCCGCGGTCAGGGTGACCGGAGCCGTCGGAATCGCCAGGGGCAGATCAGGGCTCAGTGCGGAGCGCCACCGGTCGAAGCGGTTCGGCGGGGTGTCGTGGTAGTGGGTCTCCCGCAGTTCGTCGAGGTAGGCGGGATCCGTTGAGAGCGGGTTGATCCGTACGGCGCCCAGGGCTTCGGGGTCGCCGAGGTTCAGGTTCCGGCCCAGCGCGGTGGCGTTCTCGGGTGAGCCCAGGTAGTCGAAGAAGCGCGGCCTGCCGCCCGGGACGAACGCGGACAGGTAGACGATCCTGTCCACCAGCTCGGGCGCCCGCTCCGCGGCCAGGGACGCGGGACCGCCGCCCGCGCTGTGCGCGACGAGCACGACAGTGCGATGGTGACGCACCTGGCGCAGGACGCTGAGTACTGCCTCGGCGCAGTCGTCCATCGTCAGAGGGGCGAGCCGTGACCTCTCGGTCAGCAGGCCCGGCTGGCCGGGCAGCAGGTATCCGGTGGGCAGGGGTGCGTCGAAACCGTGCCCCGGCAGGTCGACGGCCACGCTCGCAGCGCCCAGTCCGGTCAGCGCGCGCTGCGTCGCCGCCCACTGTCCGGAGCTGTGCCAGGCACCGTGCACGAGAACGAAGACGGTGTCGGTCGGAGATACGTTCTTCATGGCTCCATTCCAGACAGGAACCACAGCGCCATCCATTCGTAGATCTGCTAAGTGGCATGGCGATATCTTTGAGGTCTTGTCGGCAGCTGAACGGGATCGATGGGATGGGGGCCGAGTCGTGGAAGCGCGACACCTGCGGTACGCGGTCGCTCTCGCCGAGCACGAACACTTCGGCCGGGCGGCCCGCGCGCTGGGCATCGCGCAGCCTCCGCTGTCCAAGCAGATCGCCGACCTGGAGCGCGAGGTCGGGGCCCGGCTGTTCGACCGCACACGTCAGGGGGTGTTCCCGACCGCAGCCGGTGAGGCGTTCCTCGCGCGGGCACGCCGGGCGCTCGACGAGATCGCGGCGGCCGCGGTCGACGCGGGCCGGGCCGCGCGCGGCGAGACGGGACGTCTGCGTCTCGGCTTCATCGCCTCGGCACTGCTCGACCCGCTGCCGGACGTCCTGAGCCGGTTCGGCCGTGAACGGCCCGACGTGAGACTGGAACTGCACGAGATGGCGACCAGCCGCAGTAGCTCAGCTCTCGTCGCCGGGGAGCTGGACGTGGCCCTCACCCTCGGCCCGCCACGAGGCGCCGGAGCCGAGCGTCTCGTGTCCGTCCCGATCGGGCGCGACCACGTGATCGCCGTGGTGAGTACGGTGCACCCGTACGCGGGTCAGCATTCGGTGAGTGCCGACCAGTTGCGGCGACAGCAGCTGATCGTGTCGTCCGGCCGGGACGAGCCCGCTGTGGTCGCCGGACTGCGCACCCTGCTGGGCACGGACTCATCGGCTCTCGGTGGCGCGACCGTCGCGAGGGACGTGCACACGATCATCGGACTCGCCGCCTCGGGCGTGGGCGTCGGCCTGGGGCCGTCCCGTATGAGGGCCGTCCCGCGTGCGGGAGTGCGATTCTGTGAGGTGACCCCGCACACGCCCCTGCCCGATCTCGTCCTGTCCTTCGCGGCCCGCGACCACTCCCCGGTGCTGCGCGCGTTCCTCGGCACCATCCGGAAGAACTGCCCCCACGTCGGTGCCGCACTCGACGACCGCCTCCGGCCCCACGCTTGATCCGGGCCTGTCCTGGTGGGCAGCGGCTCTTCCGAGGCGAAGTCCGCCACGTCCTTGACCGTGCCCGGCTTCGCCGCATAACGGAACGTCGAGCGGGCGAAACCGAGCGGCAGCACCTCCTCGGTCGACGCCCCCGAGTCGAGCAGCAGGTCACGACCCGTGATGCCGATGTCGAGGCGCCCGGCGCTGACGTAGAGGCGATGTCGCGGGGGTGGAGGTAGAAGAACTCCATCGCAGGCCCCACTCATCCAGGCCGGAGTAGATCAACGCGGTGCGGCCCCGCGGAAAGGAGAAGGCCTCGGTCTCCCCTGAATAGATCGCCACAAGCGAGTCGGCTCCTCGCCACCAGGTGTCGGCCAGGCCCCTCACTTCGCGCACTGGCTCGTACCCGTCCAGCACGATGCCATCGACATCGTCGCCGGTCACCTTGACGATCTGCTTTGCGCACACGGACACGTGATGAGTCAGGGCGAGCGACTCCACCCAGCCCGCGACGGTGGCATGGAGGGGCACCCACCGACCTGCGTGAATGCCGAACTCACCGGACGGCCCGATCATGAATGAGTACGGGACGGCGGTCCGCTGCATCCCGGCTTCGAACCACCATCCATCGGAGGCCGAGCCCTCGGGCGAGTCCGCTTCGAGGTACCTGGGTCCGCCGTCATACTGCGGTGAGGGTGGCAGTACCAGGCCACCCCACTGCTCTTCATATGCCGCCATCCGGTCGATGACCGCCGCCGGGATGTCTCGCTCGAGCCACCACTGCCTGTGCTCCTCGATGGGCCGGATGTCGACCTTGACGCCGTGCGCGCAGACGAACGACCGGGCTCGTTGGGTCAGGCCATCAGGCACATCGTGGAAGAGATTGAGATTCACCAGGCTGACGCTACCCAGTACCCGAGGGACCGCCGACCGTGGGCAGCTCTGCGCCCCCCCGGCGGCACGCGATCCCGTCGAGCTGAACCTCGGCCGGCCCGCCCGCCCTGTCCCGCACGTCTGAATTTCCGAGCCTACCGACACTCCTGGAGCACATCCGCTCCAAGGGCTTCGCGGAGCTGAAGGCGGCTGGGATGAACGGCATGCATCTCACCGACCAGGCCCTGCACCAGGGGTGGTTCACGGACCGCGATGATGCGAGGGTTGTCGAAACCTGGGGAGGCGCGGTGGGTCTGGGGACGGTGGCGGTGACAGGCGCGGCGGGGAACATCGGTTCCGTGGTGCGTGAGGCGCTGCAGCGCGAGGCGGGGCGCTTGATCCTGCTCGACCGCGTGCCATTGCGGCCCGAAGCCGAGAACGAGGACGTCCGCACTGTCGACCTCCGGGACGCGGCCGCCGTGGAGGCCGCGCTCGCGGGGGCCGACCGCGTGGTTCACCTGGGCGGTGTGCCGGACGAAGCTCCTCTTCCGGACCTGCTCGAAGCCAACGTGCTCGGCACCCACCACGTCCTGGAGGCGGCGCGGCGCACGGGAATCGAGCGGGTGGTGCTGGCCAGCAGCAACCGTGTGACCGGCTTCTACCCCACGGGACATCTCACCGGTCCGCAGGAGCCGGTACGCCCCGATGGCCTGTACGGGGTGAGCAAGGCGGCCGTCGAGGCCCTCGGGCAGCTGTATGCCGATAAGTTCGGCCTGTCTGTGATCTGCCTGCGCATCGGCAGCTTCGAGCAAGCACCCACCGAGCCCCGGCATCTGGCGACCTGGCTGAGCCCACGCGACGCCGTCGGCTACATCCGGGCCGCACTGACCGCTCCGCCGTCCATTCGCTTCGCCACGGTGTACGCCGTCTCCGCCAATACCCGCCGCTTCTGGGAACTTCCCGACCCAGCGGTACTGGCCTACGTCCCCGTCGACGACGCCCAACTCCACGCCGAGGACATCCCGGGAACCGACCTTCCGGCCGACCCCGCCGCACCCCAGGCCGGCCCCTATGCCCTGCCCGAGTTCACCCTTGAGCACCTCAGGCCCTGACCCGCACACCCTCGACGTCGGTCAGGCTGCCGGCCCGGGCTCGGTCACTGTGAACTGACGCCTCGCTCACCTCTGTTGACAACCGGCTCAACACCCCACTCCCACCTGCGCGTTCGCCGTGCGCCCCGGCGCACTCTGTGAACGTCGTGGAACGTCCACCAAGCAGGCCGAATCCGGCCCGCGGGTCACTACCTTGGCGCGGTGTTTCCCCATCCCCACCCTTGGAGGCATCGTGTCACGATTGCCGATAGTGGCGCGGACGGCCGCCGCGGCGGCCTGTCTGGCCACGGTGGCCGCGCTGGCCGCGGCCGTTCCCGCGGCGGCCGACCCACATCCCAGAACGTCGCTGGGATCCAGCGGCTCCGCCCCGGCGGGCGCGCACCGGCTCCGTACGACAGCGCACGACCGCACGATCGATGTGGCGCTGTCGCTCAAACCGCACGACCAAGCCGGGCTCGACGCGTTCGTCGCGTCGGTCAGCAACCCGGCGTCACCGTACTACCGGCACTACCTCACCAGCGCCCAGTACAACGAGCGGTACGCGCCCCGAGCGTCCGACGTCGCCGAGGCGAGCGCCTTCCTGAAGTCCAACGGGCTGAGCGTCACCAAGGTCTCGGGCAACCGGCAGGTCATCGACGCGACCGGCACCGCCGAGCAGGTACGGGCCGCGTTCGGCACGTCGATCGGCGACTACACGGACACGGCGGGCGAGCACTTCTACGCGAGCGACAAGGCGCCGACCGTGCCGTCCGCGCTCGCGTCCACCGTCCGGGCGGTCACCGGCCTGACCGACCGGCCGGTGGCGCACCGGGCAGGCGGCGGGCCTGCCGGGCACAGCGGCAGGACGCTGACCGGCAGGCCCGGGAGCGGCCCCGCCGGTCCCGCGGGCCCTGCGGGCGGGTACACCCCGGCCCAGTTCCGTACCGCCTACAGCATGAAGAACCTGTCCGCCTCGTACAACGGCTCGGGGCAGACCGTCGGGCTGATCGAGTTCGACGCGTTCAAGCAGTCCGACATCGACGCGTGGACGAAGTACTTCGGGCAGCCGTCGGTGAACGCGCGGGTCGTCCCGGTGAACGGCGGTGTCCGCAGTCCGGGGAGCGACCAGCTCGAAGTCACCTTGGACGTCGAGTCGGTGGCCGCGACCGCGCCCAACGCCGCGCAGATCGTGTATGAGGCGCCCAACTCGGACAACGCCTGGGTCGATGAGATGGCGAAGATCGCCGGCGACAACCAGATCACGATCCTGTCCGGCTCGTGGCTCAACGGCGAGAAGTGCGAGTCGGCGCCCATCCAGGCGTCGCACGACTCGTACACCCAGATGGTCGCGCAGGGGGTGACGCTGCTGTCGGCCTCCGGTGACTGGGGGGCGACCGGCTGCGGCTACCAGGGCGACAACTCCACCGTGCAGGCCGACTATCCGCCCAGCGACCCGCTATTCACCGGGGTCGGCGGGACGCAGCTGCGGACGAGCGACAGCGCGGGCACGTACCAGTCGGAGTCCTGCTGGAACCAGGGTGGTTCCGGCAACACCCGTTCCGGCGGCGGCTACTCGCAGATCTTCACCCGGCCGGACTGGCAGCCCGGGACCAACAAGTACCGGTCGGTGCCCGATGTGGCGCTCGACGCGGACTACGGCGCCGGAGCGGTGTCGGTCTACATGAACGGCGGCTGGCAGGACGTCGGCGGGACCAGCGCCTCGGCGCCGCTGTGGGCCGGCTACATCGCCATGGTCAACCAGAAGGCCGGGGCCGCGGGCAAGGGCAACCTCGGCGCGATGAACCCGACGATCTACGCCGTCGCGCAGTCGTCCCGGTACGGCTCGACGTTCCACGACGTCACGACGGGCGACAACGGCACGTACAACGCCGGCACCGGCTACGACCTGTGCACCGGCTGGGGTTCGATGCAGGGTGACAACCTCGCCGATCCGCTGATCGACGGTGCGACCCCGCCCGCGGCCGACGACTTCTCGATCAGCGCCGATCCGCGATCGGTGAGCGTCGCCCCGGGCAAGTCGGTGACCGCCACGGTCAGCACCAAGGTCGTCAAGGGCAGCGCGCGAACCGTGGCGCTGTCGGCGTCCGGACTGCCCGCAGGCGTGAGCGCGAGCTTCGATCCGGCGTCGGTGACGGCGGGCGGCTCCTCGACGCTGACCCTGACCGCGGCGCCCTCGGCGTCGCCCGGACAGAGCGACGTCACCGTGACCGGCAAGAGCGGCGACGCGACGCACAGCGCCCCGCTGTCGCTGACCGTCAACGGCTCCGGGCAGGGCGATTTCTCCATAAGCGTCAGTCCGGACTCGGCGACGGTGACCGCCGGGCAGTCGGCGACCGCGACCGTGAACACCACCGCCGCGCCGCAGGCGGTCCGCCGCCCGGCGGCCACAGCGACCCACGGCACCACGGCGACCCGCGGCACCACGGCGACCCGCGGCATCGGCCCGGCCGTCGTGGGCGGCAGTCCGACCACGGTCGACGCGTACCCGTTCATGATCTCACTGCGTAGGAACGGCAGTTCCTTCCCCGGGCAGCAATCGTGCAGCATGGCCCTGGTCGGTCCGCACACGGTCGTCGGCGCGGCGCACTGCTGGCTGGAGAACTCCGGCGACAAGTGGTTCGTGTACGGCGCGACCAACCTGAACGACACCGGGTTCCGCGCCGACATCAAGAGCGTGTGGACCGACCCGGACTACCACGGCTGGCAGACCGGCCACGACGTCGCCGTCTTCACCCTGGCGCAGGACGTCCCGGTGCCGTCCGGCATCGTCTACCCGACCATCGCGACGAACACCTCGGTCGACACACCCGGCACCATGGGCAAGGGGATCGGCTGGGGAAAGACCGGCGCCAACACGTACTCCGACGTGCTCCGGACGGTCGACCTGCCGGTGGCCGCGGACTCGGCGTGCGCACAGCAGCCGGTGCTGTCGTCGAACTGGAAGAGCGACGGCTCGATGCTCTGCACCGGCTACGCGGACGGCCACGCGGGTGTGTGCGTCGGCGACAGCGGAAGCCCGTTCCTGGAGGGCAACCAGATCGTCGGGTTCTTCTCCTGGATGTCCAACAACTGCGACACCTACGGCGTGTACGCACGTGTGACGACGTACGCCGACGAGATCAAGGCCCATCTGCCGGGCGGCACCGCGCCCTCGGGTGACATCGCGCTGTCGGCGAGCGGTCTGCCCTCGGGCGCGACCGCGAGCTTCGACCCGACGTCGGTGAACGCGGGCGGCAAGTCCACGCTGACCATCGCCACGAGCGCGTCGACGCCGGCGGGGACGTACAAGGTGACGGTCGGCGGCAAGAACGCGACGGCCGGCCACGACACCGCCTTCACCCTGACGGTCCAGGGCGGGGCGTCGACGCCGGTCACGGTGCAGGATCCCGGTTTCCAGTTCACCCAGCACGGGACGCCGGTCAGCCTGCGACTGCGCGCGAGCGGCGGGAGCGGGACGTACACCTGGTCGGCGACCGGCCTGCCGCCGGGTCTGTCGGTCGACAGCCGCACCGGTGTGGTCAGCGGCACCGCCGCGCAGGCGTCACGAACCTTCGATGTCACGGTGACGGCCACGGACAGCGGCGGCCGGAGCGGCAAGGCGGGCTTCAGCTGGTTCGTCTACTGAGCCGTGTCGCAAGCCTCTTGAAGGCCCTCCGAGGGGCGGCCTCCCCCGGGATGCTCCCCTGACCGCGGGGAGTGCGGGACTGACCGGCGGTGTGTCGAACCGCCGGTCAGTCCCATTCCCAGGACATGCCTACGATGCCCGGGCCGCTGTCGGTGACCACCAGGTGCGCGGTGCCCGACGCCCCGATCCACAGCGGGGCGCCGACGTGCCGGGGCGCGTGCACACCGGCCTGCCGGAACGGCACGCAGCTCACCGGGAGCCGTCCGGCGAACTCCGTCTGCAGGACGTACTGCCGGATCGGCCGGGTGAACCGGTGGTGGTAGAAGGTGAGTTCGGGGCCGGGCGGGAAGTGGGAGGTGAACTCCACGACGCCTCGCTCACCGGCGGCCAGGCGCTGCTCCAGGAGTAGTTCGCACACCGTGGCGCCGGTCGCGTCGTCGGCCCGTACCCGGCCCACCCGGCAGAACTTGACGTCGGACGGGACGGCGGCGGCCGACTCCTCGGCCCACAGCAGGACCACGCAGCGGTCGACACGGTCGGCCGACGCCTCGAACACCATCCGGGTGCGCAGGCTCGACAGCCGGTGGTCCTCCCCGACCCGCACGTACTCGTGCACATCGAGTTTCCTGATCCGGTCGTCGGACAGCGCACCCATCGCGGCGAGCAGCGGCCGGTGCGCGGGCCACAGCCTACGCCGGTCGATGGCGTCCGGCTCGGCCTTGCGGCACCGCCCGCGCGGCCGCGGCGGTCCGAGTCGCGACACCAGCGAAGCGGCGGGCAAACCCAGCAGAGCCTCCAGCCCGCGGACCGCGCGCAACGACTCGGCGCGCTCGGGACGACTGCGGCCGTGCCGCCAGTAGCTCAGCGCGGCGCGGCTGACCCGTACGCCCTGGGCGGCGAGGTGGTACTGCACGCGTTCCAGGCTCAGACCACGGTGATTGAGCGCGTAGTCGAGCACCTGGGCGAAAGTGCCGTCCCGCAGGAGCCGCCGCAGCTCCCGGTCGACGGGGCTGTCCCCGGCGGCGCCCGCGTGCGCCATCATGGGCGCCCCGGGCGGCACTGGGACCGGTGGGTGGCCCGTGCCGTCCACCGGCCGACCGACGGGAATCGAGGACGAACCGCTCGCCATCGCGTACCTCCCCTCCGCGCCGGCGGCATCAGGTCCACTATCGACGGCTCCCCGCCAAAGGTCCAGAGCGAGGCCTCCCGGCATCGATCTCCCCGAACTCGACACCCTGGCGCCGTGTGCGCAGTTGTCCCAGACGCTGACTCGGTCGGATGGCGACTCCCGCAGTCACCTTGAAACGGTCCCCGCAGCCACGCGCATGACCACCCACAACGTGATTACCGCTAACCCGGGAGACGGACAGGACCATCCCCTGCGCACGGGCTTCTCAGGGTCCCGGAAGTTGGCGAAGCCCCCCAGTGCAGGCGCGCCGGCGACGTGGCCCAGAACTCCTCGGCGATCCAGGCGGCCCTGCCCCGCCGGGGAGTCGGTGAGGCCGTAGCCGAGCGTCTGCGGCCGGGGCCCCTGGATCGGATCCCAGGTTCAGGTGCACGCCGGCCACCCGCTCGGGCGCCGCCTCCCCCAGCACCGCGGACACCGCCGAACCACAGTCACCGCCCTGCGCGCCGTACCGTTCGTAACCCAGCAAGACCATCAACGTGTCCCAGCCGCGCGCGGTGCGAGTGATGCCCCACCCGGTCGTCGACGGCTTGTCACTCCAGCCGTACCCGGGCAACGACGTTGCGACCACGCGGGGTGGGGCGGAGTCGTCAGTGCTTGACGGTGAATGTGGCGGCTTGGGGCGCGAAGGTCGTGTTGTGGTCCTTGGCGGTGGCCAGGGCGGAAACGTGCCAGACGCCCTCGGGCAGCGCGGCGGCTTCCTTGGCCGAGCTCTTCGCGGTGTAGGTGCACTCCGAGGCCGTCGCGGAGGTCGCCTTGCACGTGGCTTCCTCGACCTCCCGCATCTCGCCCGCCGTGGGCGCGAGGCCCGAACTCGCCGGCCAGGCGAGCACCCGCAGGCTCTTGACTCCGGAGTTGTCGGCCACGGTGGCGCTGAAGGTGAGCGAGGCGCTGCCACCGGCCGTCCTGGTGTAGTGGGCGGTGGCCTTTGAGATCTCCGGCTTGGCCGGCACAGCGGCGTCGGCCGAGGAGACGAACACCACGGTGCCGGCAGCGACGGCTGCGGCTGCGGCGAGCGACGCGATGACAAGGCGCTTGGACATGGGGCATCCCCTCATAGGTGACCGCTATTGGTCTCTTCGCCGAGCGCTCCGCGCACCGCGACGTTGTGTACACAGCCTGTCTCGACGGCCTTGTCCGCCGCATGGGCAGAACTACTCAACCGAAGTACTCAGACGCGCAGCCGGGTAGCCGTGCTCCGCGATGTCCTCAAGGACCGAGGCGAGGACATCGACCCAGGCCCGCTGGTCGGCCGCGTAGGCGCGGACGGACGCGGCGGCATTCTCATCGAGGGGCTGGCGGTCGGGCGCGGCGCGGGGGCCGGCTGCTGGCTCATCCCCGGGCGCCGGGCAGCGGTGCCTGGTGGCGGTCCTCGAGACGCTCTTCCGGAGCGTCCACTGGTTTGGCCTGGTCTGACCGCCCACACCGAGAGAAGCCTGGTTGCGACGCTCGGTAATCGTTGTAACCACCGGAGCGGGCCCGTTGACCTGTGACAGTGGATTGCCTCCGCAGGTGGACCGAATGCGGTTCGTGACAGCGAAGACGGACCGCCGTAGCCCAGGAGCGCCGTGCCCGGCTGCAGCACGGTCGGCTCAGGACTCGACGCCGGCTGTGGACAGAGACGGATCGCCGGTCGCGGTCAGCGCGAACGCTGTCCGGTGAAGAGGCGGTACAGCAGGAGCACGATCACCGAGCCGACGATCGCGGCGATCCACGTCGAGAGGTGGAAGAAGCCGTTGATGGAGTGCACGCCGAAGATCACCTTGCCGAGCCAGCCACCGAGCAGACCGCCGACGACGCCGATGAGCATCGTGACGAGGCAGCCGCCCGGGTCCTTGCCGGGCATGAGTGCCTTGGCGATGGCACCCGCGATGAGGCCGATGAGAATCCAGGCGATGATGCCCACGGTGTGTGTCCTTTGCTGTAGGTGGTGCCGGGGAAGACCCGACGGAGGTTCCGTCGGGGCTGCCCGCCGGTTGCTCCGCGCGGACGACCGGCGACATACGGATATCCGCTCGGGAACACTCCACACGGGGCAAGGTCCCTGTTCCCTCAGATCGACCCACGCGGCACCCGCCCCGTCGGCCGATCAGGCGCTGCGGCTCGGCTTTCGCGGCCCGCCGGTCGGCGGCGGGCTCGGCCTGGAGGGCGGCGTCGGTCTCCAGGGAAGTAGACGCCACCGGCTGTAACGCGCAGCTGCGTGATCCACTCACCCTCAGCGACTTCGGCCGGGACGTGCTCGCCGTCGGCCAGGTTCTCACGGTCGCGGTCCATGTGCTGCTGAAGCCGGGCGTCCTCAAGCGCGGCCGCGGCCTCGGTGACGGCTATCCCGGCGGAGGCGCGGCGGCGCACCGGGCGGCGGCGACGCTCGCCTGGTCGATCGGCCGTCGGGGCGCGGGCGTGCCGGGCATCGGGAAGTGTCGACGGCGGGATCGGGGAGCCTTAGGGGTCACGGAGCCTGCCGATTGCGGCGGGGACAGTGACGGAACATCCGGCTGCCGGGCGGATGCGTGGCAGTTCTGGATGAGCTGAAGCTCAGGAGTTGCCACCGGCGACGCCGGATGAGCTGGCGGAGAGGGCGTGACGAGGCAGCTTGGTTGTCCCCGGGGAGGCATCCCACTCGTCACACGCGCCCATTCGGCTGACTTTCCGCCGTCAGCGTCGACGGGCCGGAGTTCCCGGGCGCCCCGGCCGTGCCCTGCTGGGGGCTGAGCCCTTCCACAGCGAGGCGGAAGAGGCGGTCGGCCTGGGTGTCGGGGTCCGTGTGGTGCTCGGTGGCCAGGGCGATGCCGACGGCGAGGGTCAGCAGGTCGTGGAAGGTGACGTGCGGTGCGACCGCCTTGTCGCGGATGGCCCGCTGGAGCAGGGGAGCTGCGGCCGCTTCGATGGTGCTGCTGCAACTGTTCGGAGAGGGATTCTCGGCCGGGGGCTCGTAGCTGAGGATGTGGGCGAATCCGCGGGCTGAGACGGCGTAGCGGACGAAGGCGTGGAGCCACTCCAGCAGTGCGGTGCGGCCGTCCTCGGTCTCACTCAGCCGGTGGGCGCGTTCGCACAGGCCCGCAATGCGCTCCTGGAAGACGGCTTCGAGAAGGGCCCGGCGGGTGGGGAAGTGACGGCGCACGGTCGCCGAACCGACGCCTGCGGTGCGCGCGATCTGCTCCTGGGATGCCTCGGCGCCGTGCGCGGCGACCTCGGCTTCGGCGACGGCGAGGATGCGCTGATAGTTGCGTCGGGCGTCCGAGCGCTGGCCAGTCATGATCTCCCCATTGCTAAGCGGCGGGCCCCGCCATATCTTAACGGCACACGAAACGGCGGGCCCCGCCGTTTCGCCTCTCCGGTCCGTGAGGAGCAGCACCATGCCCAGCAGCAGCGATACCGTCCTGGTCACCGGCGCCACCGGCCAGCAAGGCGGGGCCACGGCTCGCGCCCTTCTGGCCGCCAAGGTGCCCGTACGTGCGCTCGTACGCGATCCCCGGTCGAAGCCCGCCCGGGCGATCGAGGCGCTGGGCGCCGAACTGGTGCGCGCGGATCTTTCCGACCGGGCCTCCCTCGACCCGGCGGTCGAGGGGGTCCGCGCGGTGTTCTCGGTGCAGATGCCGCCCATGACCGAGACCAGCGTGGACTTCGCGAGCGAACTCGCCCAGGCCACCAACCTGGTGGACGCGGCGAAGGCTGGAGGAGTACGGCAGTTCGTACAGTCCTCGACCAGCGGAGTCGGTGAACACACCCGGGTCGCCGGCTGGGCCGAGGGCCGCTGGGCGGCGATGGCGGACTACTTCCACACCAAGCAGGCGATCATGGAGGCGGTGCGTGGTGCGGGTTTCGCCCGCTGGACGGTGATCAAGCCCGCCTTCTTCATGGAGAACCTGCCCCTGCTGGCGCCCAAGGGCCCCCGCGGTGGACTGCTGACGGTACTGAAGCCGGACACCGAACTGGCCTTGGTGGCCGTACGGGACATCGGCACGGCCGCGGCGCACGCCCTCCGAGACCCCGACCGGTTCCACCAGGTGGAACTGGAACTGGCTGGTGACCTCCGCACGATGGAGCAGATCGCGCAGACCCTGTCCGCCGCCTGGGGCGTGCCCGTGACCGCGCCCTCCATGAACATGGAAGAGGCCCTTGATGCGGGTATGCCGAAGTGGGGAGCCGGACACGAGTGGAACAACGTGGTCCTCCAGCCCGCCCGGCCCGCATTCGCCCGAAAGTTGGGCATCCCACTCACCACCTTCGCCGCGTGGGCGGACGAGCAGTTGACACACGTGTCTGAGTAGGGACGTACGGCGCTGTGACCTGTGGCAGCGCACACCGAGAGCGAACTTGAGGCGATCACCTCGCACATGAGGCGGGCACACGACCTCAGCCACACCCGGACGCGGGCGCTTGCGGTTCCGGCCGTAGCCGGACCGGAAGCCCGAACGTGGCTGAGATCGCCGCACATCGGATGCCCGAAGCGGACGACTGCCACGGCATCCCCGGGGCGTGAAGCCTCCTCCGGCGCAGCGCGAGAAGGCAGCGCAGCCGTACGCCTGACTCGCCGGGCGTCCTGGTCGCCCGGTCATCCGCAACGGTCGTCCGTCGCTCCGGTGTCGGCCGGAGCGGTACTTGGTGGGCGGCGGCCTCCCCCGCTCGGCCGTGTCCGCCCTCCACGCTGAGTTCGGCCTGCCGCAGGCCGCGGTTCTTGATCCGGAGCTCCGCGACTGCAACCAGGAAGGTGCCGGTCTCGCGCGACCGCGATACCGGATGGCGCGGGCTGCGCGATTCGTCCGGCAAGCGTCAGGGGCATCCACCCGTCGGTCGCTCCCGCGCCGATCCATGCCTCCCGAAAAGCACTGTTCCAGTTCGGAGTTAGGCCCTACCTTGCTGCCGGTGACCAACGACCCCCGAGAACCCGCAGAGTCTCTTCCCGCCCCCGGACTCTTCTCCCGTACGTATCTGGCTGCCACGGCGAGTTTCGCTGCGGTGATGTTCCTGACCGGGTTCGCGGCGCTGGCGGTGATGCCGTTGCTGCCGGTGGCCGCTCGGGACCTCGACGGAGTCGGCCTTTACCCGCTGGTGGCAGGGGCGTTCGTGGCGGCCAGCCTGCTCGGCGGCGTACTGGGCGGGGCATGGGCGGATCGCAGCGGGGCCCGGCGACCCCTGACAGCCGGGGTGATCCTGTCCGTCGCGACGCTTCTCGTCTCCGCAACCAGCACCACCATCTGGCAACTGGGCCTGGGACGCTTCACCGACGGTATCGCGGCGGGCCTGGTGGCGGTGTCCGTCAACGCCGCCATCGGGCAGTCCTACCCGGAACACCTGCGCGCCCGCGTCCTGTCCCTCATGAGTGCCTGCTGGATCGTCCCGTCACTGGCCGGTCCCCCGCTCGCCGGGTTGGTGGCCGCATGGTGGTCATGGCATGCGGTGTTCTTCGGCCTCGCGGGGCTCACCCTGATCCCTGCGGCGGCCGCGGTACTGCTCCTTCGCGGACGGCCGGGACAGCCAGGACAGCCAGGACAGCCAGGAGCATCGCAGCAGCTTGAGCGTCCCGGGGCATCCGTGCGGCGGCCTGCCTTGCCCGCCGCAGTGGCGGTGAGCGTGGCTGCGGCGCTCACCCAGTACGGCGTCACCGCCTGGAACGTACGTCACGCGGTGTGCGTGTCGGCCGGTGTGGTGCTGCTCGTGGCGTTCGCCCCGCGGCTGCTGCCAGCGCACACCTGGCGAGCCGGCGGCGGACTGCCCGCCACTGTGCTCCTGCGGGCTCTGACCTCTGGCGCGTACTTCACGCTGGAAGCGTTCGTCCCCCTGATGCTCAGCACGGCGCGCCATGTGCCGGGCATGGTGACGGGGTTCGGGTTCACCGGGGCGGCACTCGCCTGGGCCGGAGCCTCCTGGGTGCAGGGCCGCCTCCACAACCGGGTACCGCGGCACCGGCTTGTCGCGGTCGGGGCCGCGATCATGGCGGCCGCGGTGGCGGTGGCGGCCCTGTGCACCATCCCGGCGGTGCCTACGGCCGTAGCGGTGTCCTCGATGGCGATGGCCGCCGTCGGCATGGGGCTCGCGACGCCGTCACTCACCCTGCTGTCCCTGGCGCACACTTCAGCCGACAAGCAGGGCTACGCGAGCGGCGCGATGCAGACCTCGCAGAACCTCGGCCAGACCCTCGTCCTGGCCGTGACGTCGGCTTTGTTCACGACACTCTCAGCGGCGTCGACCAGCCGGCTCCCCGCGTTCGCCGGCGCGTTCGTGCTGCTGATCCTTCCGATCACGGGGACCGCCTGTCTGGCAGGCCGGACGCGCATCGTGGCCGCAGACCGACAACGCGCCTCAGGACCGTCCGCCGCTGCGGCCAACGCCCAAGTCAGCGAGGGAACGTGAGGGCCGAGGGTGCCACCGTACGCACAACGAGGCCGGTTCACGATCGGTGGCCGCGGGCAGAGAGCCACCGCTACGGTAGGCCGATGCCACCGACGCCACACCGCTCCGCGCTCCTCGTCATCGACATGCAGGACGACGTGATGCCCATCATGCACCGCCCTGACCGAACCGTCCGTACCATCGCGGATCTGAGCTCCCGGGCGCGTGCTTCGAGCGTTCCCGTCATCACCGTGCGACAGCAAGGCGGCGGCGACATCCTGGCCGAACTGGCTCCGCAGGGCGGGGAACCGGTGGTGACGAAGACCTCCGCGGACGCCTTCTTGAACACCGACCTCGACGAGACGCTGATCCGGCTCGGCGTGACCGAGCTCCTGGTCACCGGTTTCGCCACGGAGAACTGCGTGGAGACGACCGCCCGCCAGGCCCTCAGCCACGGCTACGACCTGGTACTGGTGGCGGACGGACACACCACATCCGTCCGCCACCAGCCGACGGACTTCGTTCTGCCCGATCAGTCGATCGCCCATCACAACGAGATCTACCGGCACATCGACTTTCCTGATCGCAGCGTACGAGTCCTGCCGGCCACAGAGGTCGACTTCCTGGCACCTCAGTCAGCGCAACGCCGCGTCTCATAGGTAGGCCCCTCAAGCCCCACTCTCGCTCGACGCCCCGTTGTCGATCCCGGACCGGATCATGTCGGTGGCTGGTGACAGAATCGGGGAGTGCTGATCAAGGGATACGATGTCGGCCCGTTGGTGCCGGGCGAGTCGCTGCTGGACCGTCCGGGCTTCTGGTCGAACTACCTCTTGGAGATGTGCAGCGACGGGGGATGCGCCGAGCGTCCTGCTCCGGAGTGGTTCGGTGAAGACGGGGCCGATGTCGATGCCCTGTCCGAGGTCCTCTTCGATCCTGAACGCTGGCCAGTGTTCAGGGCGCCGGCGGAAGGCGGCCCCGGAGCCGTGGTGATCTACCGCAACCTTGATGGCGACTACGGCATCGACTACCTCCTCACCCATCCAGGCAGAAGCTACGCCGAGCAGGTCGCCAGCCGGGACGGAGATTTCTCGGGCACTGAGCTGACATGGCGCGAACTGATCCGGATGGCTGACAATCCGTCCCTTGCGGACGACGGCGTACAGGACACGGCCACCCGCTTCCTGCTGCTGCTTCCCCTCCTCACCGACTCGGAAGTCCCGGAAACAGCATCGGCAAGGCTTGTCGCCGCCCTGGCCGTAGTCGGCGCGCCGCAAGACACTGCCTCCATCGCGGCAGAGCATCTGCTGACCCACCTCACGAGGAGACCCCTACACGACCCCGCGTGGGCGTCTCCCCTGAGCAACAGCTGAGAGGCGGGCCCAACCGCTGACCACACCCGTGGAACGATCCTGGTTCGGCGGCGGACCGGATCAAGCGACAACAACATCCATGGAAGCTCCTGCTCGATCGCAGTGCTTGAATGGACCGTCGTTCTGACTGAGCAAGGAGAAACGCAGTGCCACTGGTGTCGGTCGTGATGCCCGTTTACAACTCGGCAGCTACGCTCGGCGCAGCCGTCCGGTCGGTGCTCGCCCAGACCCACAGCGACTTGGAGCTGCTGGTCACCGACGACCAGTCGACCGATGGCTCCATGGACCTGCTGAGGGAGTTCGCCCGGCAGGACAAGCGCGTCCTGCCGGAATCGGCACCCGAGCGAGGCGGGGCCGGCCGGGCACGCAACCTCGCTATTCAAAGGGCCCGTGGGCACTACATCGCCTTCCTCGACAGCGACGACATGTGGCTGCCGGAGAAGACCGAGCGGCAGATCGAGTTCGCGGCGTCCGGTAGCGCGCCGCTCACGTTCACCTCGTACTTCAAGATGGACGCCGACTACGACGGTGAGAGCACCGACTTCATTCCGAACGGGCGCGTCATCCGCGCGCGGGAACACGTGGACTACCGCGCGATGCTGGTCCGGGACCACATCGGCGCGCTCACCGCCATGTACGACCGCACCGTCCTGGGCACGAGACTGATGCCGGAGATGCGCAAACGGCAGGACTACGCTCTGTGGCTGTCGATCATGCGCGACGGCGCTGACGCCCGGGGCCTTCCCGAGCCGCTTGCCGTGTACAGAGCGCATCAGGCGGGATCGCTGTCCTCCAACAAACTGTCGCTCATCCCGTACAACTGGGAGCTGTACCGCGAGCACGAAGGACTGTCGGCCCCGCGGGCGGCGCGGGCGTTGGCCGGCGCCGTGTGGCAGTCACTACGCAACTCGCGGATCTAGCCCGCCGCGGGTCCTCCCGGCCAGACATCCCCTCGGGGCCTACAAGGCAGCCGGCCCTGCGGCGCCCCCACTGTCCAGGACGGGGAACGGCGTGTATTTCGCGCCGACACTCCCACCGCGCCGTGTCGCCTGGCCTGTTCGGCGCGAAGGATCGTGCCCCTTCGCTCTTCGCTGCGACGCCGACCTGGACCGCAGGGCGGGCCTCCGCGACGCCTCTGGTCACCCACGGGGCTCATCGGTCGCCACGGCGGGCATCGGGCACCGGTCGCCCTGACTCGCATCGAGCAGCGGGGCAGGCAGCAGCCTAGGCGGCGCTGCGCTGCCGGGGTGCGCAAGCCGGGGGGATACGAACACGGCTGACGAAAGTGGCCGGAAGAGCGAGCTGACAAAGGGCCGTTTCCTGATGTTGTGCTTACGGTGGGCAAAGGTAAGGTCAAGAGGTGGCAATCGCTTGGTCTTCGGTCCATGGCGGTCGGCCATGCGCAGGACGAAGCCTCACCTCGGGCTTTCCGGCACCGGCTCGGAGGCCCACTGGAACCCAACTGACCGGCAGGAGACGTCATGAGCAACGCGACGACACACCGCTCGCGGACCGAGGAACTGTCCGAGACCGGCGCGCCGTTCGAGCTGAGCACCGTGCCGATCGACCCCAAGGTGATAGCGAAGCTCGCCGAGGTCAGGGTGCCGACCCCCCAGTCGGTCCTCCTCGGATGGGTGGACGTGCCTCCCGGCGATCCCCGCGGGGCGACCAACCACGCGGTCTACCTCACTCCGGGTGGCTATGCCTACCGGGTCACGACGTACTTCGGCGAGTACCGCAGCGGCGCCCCGAGTTGACGCTCTGCCAGGGTGAGACCCCGTGTGGGGCACCGCTCAACAAGCGGTACGCCACCCCGGCCGCATCCGGGCCGTCACCCGAATTCGGGTAACAGCCGGCAACCACCTCGCCCTCTGTCCACGGCCTCGGGCAGACACAGGACCCGCGCCTCCGATGTCGGAGGCCCCGCGAGGGTGCGATCGGCGCAGCACCCGGTCCGACCGTGTCCGGCCCAGGACTTCGACCGGCAGGCCGGACAGCGGGTGGGCGATGCCTGGTCGTTGGTCCGGGGTGCCGTCGACTGATGCGCAGTGAGCGCGGATCGAGCCGTTACTCCGGACCGGACATTGAAGCGGGGTGGCCGGTGGCGTGCCCATCGACTGGTGATCGACGCGAACTGATGCCCCGTCGTTCACCGTGCCCGGCGACAGTCCCGTCCACGGAACTCGTTAGTCGGCGGACGGTTCGAGCATCGGCTCGAAGGCGGACTCGTCGTTGTCGAGAACATCGGGGAGGAATCCGTCGCGGACGGTGCGGGCGGCGGCGGTGAGCAGGCGGTCCAGGACTTCGCGGTCGGTCGCCGGGGGAAGTCGCAGTGCGGCGAGGAGGCGGTTGCGGACAGCGGGGTGGTCCGGGTGGTCGTCCAGGTACTCGGAGTTGAGGGCCGGGGGCCGGACACCGGCCAGGGCGTCGTGCCAGGACGGCAGGACGATGGCGAGGGTCAGGGCTTCGGCGAGAGATTCAGCGATGAGGGAGGCCCTGCCCTCGGAGTCGGTGTAGAGGACGGGGCGTGGGTCGTCGGGGAGGGCCGGGCCGCAGAGGTAGTGGGTACCGCCCGCGTTGCAGCCGGCGATCGGCTCCACCGGGAGAGCGTTGGGCAGGGCTATCGACTCAATCGGATCGGTGCGGGCAAGGTCGAACTCGCCGTCGCAGGAGAGATAGGAGGCGACCTCGGGGTACGTGGCAATCCTTCGGAGCAGTGCGCTCTCCGAGAGGGCGGCCGGATTGAGGGCCACGGCGACTGCGGGGGTGAGGGGGTGTCCGGCGAGGACGTGGCGGACGGCGTCGAGGGGCACGGGGCGTTCGTAGTAGTCCTCGAACCACTCCTGAACGGCCTCAGGGGAGCGATCCGTCAGCAGGTGGAACAGGTAGCCAGAGCCGTCCGGGTCTCCGCTGCCCTCTGGGAAGGCGATGGCCGAGCCGGTGCGCCAGACGGTGTCGCCGGTCGCCTGCCACAGGCAGGCGGTGACCCGAGGGACGTCGATGCCCTCGTCTTGGAAGGCGGGCTCGTCCAGGAGCGGGCGCAGCGCCGCGGGCACCTCGTCGATGACACCGGGCCAGACCTGCTCGTCGTCCGTACCGTACGGACTCATCTCCGACTCGTGGTCGAAGCCGCGTATGAGCACCCCGGCCGGAGTGAAAAGGACGGCGAAGTCGTCACCGGAGCCGTTCTCCATCAGGGCCACCTCGACACCGGGGCTCCAGGTGGCGTCGAAGGTGTACTGCGAGAACCGCGGATCGTCACCGATCGCCGCGTCCAGGGCGGCCAGCGCACGCAAGTGGGCACGGAGTCGGGTTGGGGTGGGGAGAAGGGCGGCGATCTCATGCACGGTAGTCATGGCGCCATGAAAGCAGCCACCCCTGACAATCGATGAGCGGTGCCTACGGTTCCGCTCGGCCGCGTTTCGCCCGGAGCCAGCCGTCATGGCTCTCCCACCGCAAGGACGGCTATCCCCCACGTCGGCGATGAACACCCCCGATCAGGGTTCGCTCTTGCTGAAGACCGCCCGCACGACATCGTCCGGGGCACCGCTCGCCTCAGCGATCAGCTTCCCGTCGGCCGACCAGATCCCCGAGCGGCCCGACGTCCGGTCGAACCCGCCGCCCGTCGGGCCCGCGAAGGCTGCCGTGGCAACCCACACATCATGGTCCGCGGCGACTCGCAGGGCGCGCTCGCCATGAACGTCGGCCTCGTCATCGGCGTGGACCACCCCTGCCACGTAGCCATCGATACCCAACGCCGCTGTCTTCGCAGCGTGCTCGGGGATCCCGGTGTCACGGCAGATGGCGAGCCCCAGCCGCCAGCCGTCCACTTCGGTCACGGCTGGTTCCCCGGGCACGAAGCGGGCGGCCTCGCTGTGATGCAGCCAGACTTTCCCATAGGCCACGCGCGCGCCTTCTGCGTCCACAGCCAGGACACCGATCCGCGGACCCGGCACGGGCGCACCGACCAGGGCGAGCGTACCCATCTCGGCACACGCGGCAATGATCGCGGTCAGCCGTTCATCGTCCGGGGAGACCGGCGCCGCGTCCAGTTCGTATCCCGTCAGCGACATCTCGGGGAAGACCACCACCCGCGCGTTCGCCGCCCGGACTGCCTGTGCGTGGGCCGCCGCGTTGGCCGTCACGTCGTATGCCACACACCGCGGTTGCGCTACCGCGATGCTCAACTGCCGTGGGGAGTTGCTACTCGGGCCCGACCAGCGAGTCCCCGCGCAAGCGGAGGTGAACCGGCCGCAAAGCCCGCGACACACGAGAACGGGAGCTGATGAGTCATTGCTCTCCCTGGCTCTTCGAAGCCAGGTGTCAGTGATCGTCGGCGATGAAGTTTTCTATCGCGGCAGCGACGGCTTCGGGCTGCTCGTCGGGGATGAAGTGGCCGGCGTCGGGCACGATGACGCGGGTGGTGTTGTCGGCCCATGGGCTGAGGGAGGCGGCCATGTCCGGAATGGAGCCGTGGCTGCTGGAGATTCCGAGGATGGGCACGGTCAGGCGTCGTGACGTGAGCGCCTCGCGGTTCTTGCGCGCCGACTCTCCGGCGTCCCGGTAGTACGCGAGGGAAGCGCGCAGTCCGCCGTCTGCGGCGACTGCCGCCGCGTAGTGGTCGAGCTCGGCGTCGTCGAACGTGTCGGGAGAGAGGGCTTTCATCTTGAGGAACCAGCCGACGTAGTCGCGTTCGCGGCCCGCGAGCAGCGTCTCGGGCAGGTCGGGCACCATGTGGAACGCGAAATGCCAGGTCTTCCACGCTCGATCCGGGTCGGTGGGAATCGCCTCCGGGAGAGTGATCCCGGGGATTCCGGCGTCGAGCAGGGCGACGCGGTGCAGGTGGCTCTCGAAGTTGAGGGCGAGGGAGAAAGCGACCCAGGCGCCGATGTCGTGGGCGATCAGGGAGTAGGCCGACACTCCGAGAGCCTTGACGGCGGTGTGGACGTGCGCGGCGACCGCGTGCGTGTCGTAGCTGCGCTCAGGACGCTCGGAGTGGCCCTGACCCGGCAGGTCGATCGCGATCACGTGGAACCGGTGGGCGAGGCCGGGCATCACCTTTCGCCAGGCCCACCAGGTCTGCGGGAATCCGGCGAGCAGGACGACGGCCGGGCCGCTCGGCCGTCCGCCTTCGACGGCATGAAGGCGGACTCCGTCCGCGTCGACCCAGCGGTGAGTGAATCCGGCCAGATGCTGCAGGGGAAGGTCGCGGATGGGGTGGTTTTCGCAGACGTGCGCGGTGCTGGTTGCTGAGCCGGTCACGGTGTTCCTCCGTCGGTGTCCGGTATGCGGCTGGGGCGATGTGGCTGACGACGGTGGCTGCGACCACGTGGTGTGTCTCCCGCGCGATCGCGAAAGGGCGCGGTGTGCTCGGCCATTGCCACGTTTGAAAGGCTACACGTCTTGAACCGATCGGTCCAAGATAGAATGGGGTGCAACACAGTCCGGACCATCGACGCATTGGCAAGGGAAGTGCCGCGTGGCAGGCAAGAAGCAGTTCGACATGGACACGGTGCTCGACGCCGCGATGATCCAGTTCTGGCGCGCCGGCTACGCCGACACCTCATTGGACGATCTGTCCCGGGCGACCGGCCTGAACCGCAGTTCCATCTACTCCTCGCTCGGCGACAAGGACACGCTCTTCCTGCGCTGCCTGGACCTCTACGCCACGCGCTACGGCGAGAAGTACGACGCCGCCCTGGCGTGTGCGGCCTCGGATCCCGTCGCCGCCGTCCGTGCGTTCTTCGACGTCACCCTCAAGCGCATCGCCGATCCCGACACACCTGATGGATGCCTGGTCGCCCAGTCGGCCATGGCCATTCCCGTACTGACTCCGAGCGCCGCGGCACACGCCAAGAAGGCGCTCGGCACCCAGCGCCTGCGCCTGCGCGCCGCGCTCACCGCCGGCCGACTGACCGACCAGGACGCCGAGGCATTCGCCGTACACGCGGCGGCTGTGAACCAGTCGCTCGCCGTCATGAGCAGAGCCGGGGCGAGCCCGGCGCAGCTCCTGGCCGTCGTCGGCGTGACCGTTGACGCGCTGTCGCAGGTGCCGCGCCCGTAACAGATCCGGCACCCCCGTCGGACACGGCCTGGCCAAGCTGATCGCGGTCGGCGACTTCACTGGCTGGCACCGGTCTCTCGTGCGGCCTCCAGGGGCCGGGAACCACAGGGGGATTCACCCGGCGCCCGCGGGCCATCACGAACTTCATGCATCAGCCAGGCCGGCCAACCGAACCAGGGCCCGGCCAAACCTCTCGCCGACACACCGATGGATGTCGTCCGGGCTCTGCAGGCGCTGGCTGGTGAGCAGGTGGCACGGGCCCGTGCGGTGGTGGAGAGCGGGGTGGCTCTGCACCAGTGACCGCACCATCGTGCGGTCCGCGGAACGAATCTCGTACTCCAGCAGCCCGTGCCGATCGTGCCCGTCGGCCTGCCCGGCCGACGGGCACTGGTCCTGCATCGCCGGCTCAGCAGTTCCAGCTGTGCGACCCGATGTAGTAGTTGCCGGCGAGCCTGGCATGCTCCCCCTTGTCGACGCAGCCGCCGATCGGGCTCACCTTGCCCGTGTACCGGTAGATCGTCACGCCCCTGCCCGAGGTGCCGTTGTTGAAGAGCGACTTCGGATACGTACTGGAGGCCCAGGAGCATTCGTTGTACCAGTTCGATGAATCGCCCTGCCACTGGCACCGGCTGCCGGTCCCGTCGAAGTTGGTGTAGGCGCAGAAGTAGCCGGACGGACAGCTCCACGCAGTGGGCGCCGCGCCGGCAGGCGTCGCGACGGCGGCCGTCAGCCCTCCGACCGCCAGGGCGGCGGCTGCCAGAGAACTCAAGGCACGTGAGCGGATACGCATGATTCCTCCCGTGTGTATCCCGTTGCGGACGGGATGCCTGACAAGTACCGGAAGAAGCCTGTCGCGGGCCGGGCAACCCGGGCAACGTCTTCCCAGAGAGGTGGGAAGACGGAAACGGAAAGGCACTGGCCATGCTTCGGATTCACTTCACCAGCGACGATCTGGCGCGTATCCGGCTCGCTTCGGCCCCCGACCCGCTGTGGGAGGTGCTGCTCAGCTCGTACCGGCTGCGGCGTCCGAGCGGGGCGGCGTACTTCGGCGACTGGCGGCGGGCGGTCGCTCCGAAACTGGCGCCTTCGGCGCGGGTGCTGAGCGTCCTCGCGCCCCCGGCCGGTTACGCCGTGGACTTCCTGACACCGGTGGGTGTCGAGCCGTCGCTGGCTGCGGGCCTGGAGGCCCTGCGGCGGACGCCGCGTACGCGACTGCGCAACGACCTGGCGGAACTGCACGACCGTCACCCCGGCCGTCCGCTGCCCGCCTGGGCACACGCTCTGACACACGGCGATCCGCGAGCACTGACCACGGTGGCCGGCGCGGTCACCGCCTATTTCGCGACGGCGCTCGAACCGTACTGGCCGCAGGTGCGGCGCCAAGTGGATCGTGACCACGAATGGCGCACCCGCGCCCTCGACACGATCGGGTGGGAAGCCGTACTCGCCACCCTGCACCCGTCCGCGACCTGGCGATACCCTATGCTCGAACTCGCCTTCCCCGCAGACCACGACATCCATCTCGACGGCCGCGGGCTGACGTTGCAGCCGTCGTTCTTCTGCTGGGGCGCGCCCACGACGTTCCTGGACACAGCTCTGTCACCGGTCCTGGTGTTTCCGGTGGAGCGCAGCCTCGACTGGTCGGCACCGGCGCACGCCCCTCGGCACCAGGCTGTGGCCGCGCTGTTGGGGAAGACCCGGGCACGCGTTCTGGAGGCGGTGGCAACGGCGCCGTGCACGACGACGCAACTCGCCGAACGCGCGAGTGTGCCCATTCAGACGGCCAGCCATCAGGCCGCGGTGTTGCGCGAGGCGAATCTGATCCATAGTCGGCGTCACCGCAACACCGTGGTCCACACCGCCACATCCCTGGGGATGGCGCTCCTTCACGGGGACATGGGCCTGCCACCCTTCTTTCCGCAGTAGTTCCGCCGTTCCTCCGTCGTGTTCCGGACCAAGGTGTTCCACCGCGCCCGCGGCAGGGCCGCGTGCCCCTCTCGCTCCGGCCAGGTGCACTGCCATGAGCTGTCGAGCGAACTGGAGCACACCCGCGATGCGGCGCGGAGGACATGGTCATCGCAGGATCACCGGACCGTGTGCAGCCCTGGTGCCGGCCCATCGTCCGACAACAGGGCTGCGTCACTCTGCGACGGGTCAGGTCCCGCCGGCGCCGGCGCGAGACGGGCGTGGACTACTTCCGCATGCCCATGCCGCCGCCGTGGTGCATCGAGCCGTGCCGGCCCATGTACCCCTCGTGCCAAGCGCGGCCGCCCCAGTTGTCCGATCCGTTGGAACAGCTGTTGCCGAACGCCGGGTTGAGCAGACCAATGACGTTGACGCTGTTGCCACAGGCGTTGACCGGGACGTGCACCGGCGCCTGGACCACGTTGCCGGACAGCACGCCCGGCGAGCCCACCGCGGCACCCCGAGCGCCGGCGTCGGCGAAGGCGGCACTCGCGCCGGCCAGGACCGTACCGCCGACCGCCACCGCGATCGCCGCACTCTTCAGCACACGAGACATGAGACTTCCCTTACTGCTCGCACAGCCCCCACGCGCGCTGGTGGAGGCAAGGAACTGCTCGCTCCTCATGGTTCATACGGAGCCTCGCCAGCCGGGGATGGGCCGCCGGCCTCTACTTCACCCGTCCGGACCATGCGGCGAACTGTGCGGCCCGCCGAGACCTGCACGGCTGACCCGGATGGCCGTCGAGCGCGACATCGGAGCGCCTGCGGGATGCCGGCCGGGCGACGCAGGACGGATCTCCTATGCGACGGTGCGAGCAAGGATTCCAAGGGTGGCACGCAGGCCGGCCTTCGGAATCACCGGAAAGACGCCTGCCTCACGGTACTTGTCGTCGATCTGGCTCCAGTCGTAGTACGAAGTGACGAGCGTGCCCGTCTCGCCGGGTTCGAGGCGGTACCCGTACAGGTGGCGGATGGGCGGCTGGATGGTGCCGGAGATCGTCCATTCCAGGAGCGCGTCGTGTTCGTAACGCGTGATGATCACGGTTACGTCGTAGCGGCCCATGGGGAGGTCTCCGAGAGCCTCCCGGTCCATGTGGACGAGGAACTGGTCCCCCACCGCACTCACGGGATCGCCCTCTGCGGACTGCAGCATCCCCGAGCTGTCGATGGCCACGTGGCCCTGTGGGGATCGCAGCACATCGAAGATCGCGGATGGGGGTGCGGCAATCCGTCGCGTGACTTCAAAACGATCCGTCGTCATGCCTCATCGTTACATGCTCGCTCCGGCCGACCCGCGGTGGGGGAATCCGGTATGCACCATGGCCACCAGGGCCGGTCCCGCACTCATCCCCTTCGGCGGCTCCAGCGTCGGTCACACTCCGCTGCGACGGTGGAACTTCGTTGAGACAGGTCAGCGGGCGCGGGTGAGGAACGCGGCGAGGACGCCGCCGGGCAGCGGGATCCGGGCGGTTCCGGGCGGAAGCGGTGGCCGTCATCGTGACGGTGGGGCCGATCGTCGTCCCGGTCACCGCCCGGTGCGCCATCGGCACGAACCCGTGCGACGACTCGTTCGCTCAGGAAGCAGCGGGCAAGCCCTCACGGCCACCGTGGCTTCACACGCCTCCCGATCAGGAGCCGGACCTGGTCGTGGTCGTCGTTGGTCGGCGGGGCGGAGGAGACCGACAGAACCAGGGCGGTCACGTCGACGCCGAGGGCGGCGAGCTGGAGCGTGGCCCGCCGTTCCGCGCGGCGAGGTGGAGCCGGCCGACGCCGAGTTGAGGATGCGGACCGCCTGTCTGTTCCTGTGCGGCACGGTTGCTCAACGCCGGGACGGAGGGGGAGACTTGGAGGCACGAGCGCGTTGGGACCGACGGGGGTGCGATGAGAGCTCGCGATACTCTGCGCACCGCCGTCGGCACCACAGCCGCCGCCGGGCTCGGCGTGGTGCTGTTGTGGGCTTCGGACAAGACACCGGGCTGGCTGACCCCCACGCTGACCGCCGTGATCACGGGCGTGGCGGTGGAGAAGCTGGCCGAGGTTCTCGGCCGTCGCCGCACACCGGCCGCCGACGGTTCCGGCACGGGTACGGGGTCCGGTGCCGGTGCCCCGTTGCCCGCCGGACCGGCCGAACCGCTCGCCTGTCATGTCAAGCTGACCGACACCAGTTTCTTCCACGTGCCCGCGCTCGGCGACGAGCCCGTCCGTACCGTGCCCGCCAGCGGTTTCATCCTGCGGCTCACCGTCACCGCGCTCGCGGGCAGGACGGTCGTACTGAGCGCCCTGCGCCCGGTGGTGCTCGAACGGCACCGTCCGCGCGGGTACCTCACGCCGCACGCCGGAGTCGTCTCGCCCCGCCGCTACACCGTCCTCCTCGACCCCGACCCTCCCCTCCTCAAGCCCCGAGGCGACGACCGGCGCCCCTTCTCGTACAAGGTGGGCCCGGACGATCCCGAGGTCTTCGAGCTGCTCGTCGTCGCCGAACGCTCCTACGCGGTCTGGGCGTTGGAGCTCGACTGGATCTGTGAGGACCGACAGGGGACGACGCGGATCGACCTTGCGGGACATCCGTTCCGCACGATGGCCAGGCCGCCCCGCGGCACGGAATGGAGCGTGAGCTGATGCCACCCACCCGCGGTCCGTCCGGTGCCACCGCACCCGACGACGGCGTCCAGTTCGCCACCCGCGTGCTCGGTCTGACACACATCAGTGTGCGTCTGCTGCCCAGCTCCGAGGTCGGCCCCGAGCCACTGGACATCCCCTGCTCCGGACACAACGTGTATGTCGATCTGATGGCCGACGGCACGGTCCCCGTGATCCTGCGTGCGCTGCGCGCCGAGGTCGTCTCCCGCGAGGAGTTCCAGCCCGACGGAGTGGTGATCGCTCCCCTGCCCGGCCCCTCTGTGTCCTTCGCCGATGACCTGGCCGACGCCCGGCGCCGCGGCCTGGAGAACTACCAGCCGATGCTCGTGCCGGACCACGAGATCCTCCTGGACGAGACACCGCCCGTCGTCCGGGCCGCGGTCGGCGACACGGGACACCCGCTCCATCCGAGCTCCGCGCTGCCGCTGACCGTGCCCGTGGGCGAGGCCCGGCGGGTGGTCGTCGCCCCGCACACCGAGGACCGGCGCCTGCTCACCTGGCGTCTCACGGCCGAGGTGACCTACGCCGGCAACCGCGCCGAGCCCGCTTGGACTCTGAAGACCACCGCCGAGACCACTATGCGGGTGTTCACCCCGGGCGGCTCCGAGGGGCGCTTCAGCCCCGCCCACGACGTCTCGGACCACTGGGCCCCAGTGGACCGGCGACGCCGCTGAATCCGCAGCTGTGCCCGCGCCTCGTGGCTCAGTCGCCCCGAGGGACCCGCCTCACCCTGGCGCCGACCGCACAGTCCTGTTCCTTGCCCATGAGTACCGGCCGGACTGGGTCTATCGTCGGAATGAGGGGGTGAGGACGAGGAGGACGGCCGGTGATGCCACAGGACGAGGCCGTGGTCGGCTGTACGGGGACGGTGCTCATCGGGACGCGCGGATCCGCGGGGCCCGGCGAGATCCTGGTCCGGGTCAGAGGCGGCTCTGAGACCTTTCTCGCCTGGTCGGAGAATCCCTTGTCCGCGGGTGTGACGGTGCTCGTGATCGAGTCGCGTGGATGCCGTGAGGTCGGTGTCGTCGAGTGGGTGGATCCTTTGGACGCGCTCGGTGAGGGCATCGCCGGCGCCGGCTGAGGAGTACAGGCATGTTCGGATACCGCGTCCCCGCCCCCGACGAGGCGATGTTGATCTCGGGAGGCAGGCGGGGCCTGGGCGGGGCGCCGTTTCGGGTGGTGACGGGGCACGGCAAGTTCGTCCTCCCGGTCTTCCGGAAGGTCCGGTTCCTCACCCTGTCGATGTGTGAGTCCGAGGTCACCGAGACCTGTGTGACCAGACAGGGCATCGCGTTGCACGTCCGCGCGGTCATCGCCTTCAAGGTCGGCAACGATCACGAAAGCATCATCAACGCAGGTCAGCGCTTCCTCTCCGACCAGGAGCAGATGTCGGTACTCACCGGCCGGATCTTCGCCGGCCACCTGCGGGCCATCATCGGCTCGATGACGGTCGAGGAGATCGTCACCGAGCGGCAGAAACTCGCCGCCGAGGTCCTGGACACTTCCAAGACCGAGATGGCGAAGATCGGCCTGACCGTCGACTCCCTACAGATCCAATCGATCGACGACGGCGACACCGGCTACATCGACGCGATGTCCGCACCGCACAAGGCGGCCATCCAGCGGCAGGCCCAGATCGCCCAGGCGCAGGCCACTCAGGCCGCAACCCAGGCGGAGCAGGCCGCGGCCCGCGCACAGGCCGAGTACGCCAGGCAGACCGCCGTCGTCAAGGCCGAGTACTCAGCCGAGGTGGACCGCGCCCAGGCGAGGGCCGCACAGGCCGGACCGCTGGCGCAGGCAGACGCCCAGCAGGAGGTGCTCGCCGCCCAGACCGAGCTGGCCCAGCGGCAGGCCCTGCTGCGTCAGCAGCAGTTGGTGGCCGAGATCGTGAAGCCCGCCGAGGCCGACGCCGAGCGGGTCAGGATCCTCGCCGCCGCCGAGGCGCAGCGGATGAAGATCCAGGCCGAGGCGGCGGCCTCCTACGACCGGGTCGCGCTCGACCGGATGCTGATCGACCAGCTGCCTCAGATCGTCAAGGAGGCCGCCGGCGGCCTCGCGGGCGCCAACGTCAACGTCCTCAACGGCGCGGACGGCCTCGGCGAGATCGCCGCCGGCCTCGTGTCCCAGGGCCTGACGATCCTCGACTCGGTCCGACAGGACCTGAGCAACCAGAACGCCGACGGCCGTCGCCCCGAGGAGGGCGAGGACGATGTCCTGCCCCGACTGGCCGCCGGCAAGGAGCAGCCGTCGACGGACGGACGCGAGGACATCGACTGAGGACGGCAAACGACGTATCGCCTACTGGAGAGGCCCCGGCGTGAGCGATCCACTGAGGACGCACACCGCTGCCGGGTGGGTACCCCTGCCGCACGCCCCGTTGTCCGCGGTCCGATCACCCGCCGCAACGGACCGTGGCAAGACATCTCAGGGAGCTGAGGAGTCGAGTTGATCCCTCGGCAGCCGGCATGGGCGGTCCGGAGCCGCCCTGGCGTCTTGCTCTCCGGCGCGATCATCGAAGATGGCTTCATGACGGAGGAAGCGAGCGAGGTCGTTCTGAGCAAGCGGGACCTTCGTGAGGTCACCGCGTTCGCCGCGGCATGCGCGGAAGTGGTGCTGGAGATATTCGAGGCCGATCAGCCGGGCGATTCGCGGCCTCGGGACGCTGTCGGTGCCGCGTGGGAGTTCGCCCGGGGTGGTGAACGCGGGAAGTCGCTGCGGGACACGGCCTCGGCGGCCCTCAAGGCCGCCAGGAGCGCGGACACCGCGGCCGCGCGCGAGGCAGCGTGGGCGGCGATGTCTGCGGCAGGGGCCGCCTACCTGCATCCGCTGGCCAAGGCCACCCAGGTCAAGCACATTCTCGGAGCCGCCGCTTACGCGGCCAGAGCGGCCGAGTTGCTCGCCGGTGACGATCGCGGTGTTGGTGTGGAACACCTTGAGCGGACAGTACAGCGTGCAACAGTGGTCGTCGTCGACGTGCTCAAACGCTTCCCGGCGGCGCCGGGTGGCGGCGGACGGGTCGGGGAGTTGATACGTATGCTGGACGCCGACCTACGTTCACGCACTCTCACCGAGTGACTTCACCGGGTCACGGATGAGAATCCAGGACTGGTACTGCCAGGCGCTCGGCGGCTGCCAGGGATATGGGGCCGGTTGCCGGGAAGCGGCCAGGACGGACAGGCCGACCAGTACGAGTGGATCACCACACCAAAGGCTCGCTCATCCCGTTGCGTGGCGGAAGGAGTCCAGGGCGGCGAGTTCCTCCTCGGACAGGCGCAGGGAGCCGACGGCCACGTTCTGGACGAGGTGGCCGAGGTCACCGGTGCCGGGAATCGCCAGAACGTGAGGGCCTTGGTGGAGTGTCCACGCCAGCCGGATCTGGGCCGCGCTCACCCCGCGGGCGCGGGCGACGGCGTGCACCTCGGGGCTGTGGTCGGCGATCGCGCCGGCGGTACGTCCACTGCCGGCGATCGAGTAGAACGGCACGAACGCGATGCGTTGTTCACCGCAGACGCGCACGAACTCCCTCTGCTCGGACGGTGCGCCGATGCCGTACATGTTCTGGACGCAGACCACGGGCGCGATGCGCAGGGCCTCGGCGAGGTGGTGGGGACGGACGTTGGACAGGCCCAGGTGACGGATGAGTCCGGCCTCGCGCAGTTCGGCGAGTGCGCCGAAACGTTCGGCGATGGAATCGGTGCCGACGATGCGCAGGTTCACCACGCCGAGGTGGTCGCGGCCGAGCTGGCGCAGGTTCTCCTCGACCTGACCGCGCAGTTGCCCGGCAGTGGCGTGCGGCAGCCACTGGCCCGCAGGGTCGCGCCCCGGTCCTACCTTGGTGGTGATGACGAGATCGTCCCGGTAAGGGGCCAAGGCGCGGTTGATCAGCTCGTTGGCCGAGCGCAGCCGCGAGAAGTAGAACGCGGCCGTGTCGATGTGGTTCACACCGAGCTCGACCGCCCGGCGCAGCACACTGATCGCCTGGTCACGGTCGCGTGGGACAGCATCGGCGGCGAATGCCTCGCCGTGCTGCGGCAGGCGCATCGCGCCGAAACCGATCCGGTTGACGATGCGGTCGCCGAGCTTCCAGGTGCCTGACGCAGCCGCGGTGATCTTCTGTGAGGTCATGGCCCGATGATCTCCGCGCGGTAGGCTGGCCCGCCAGTGATTCACCCATGCCTGAATCCGCTGAGGAGTGGCCGTCCTGGCAGAGCTGGCGTTCTCGACGAGCGATCTGGCGCAGGTGCGGTTCGCCGTCTCACCGATGTGGGAGGTCGCGCCCAGCTTCCGCCTGCTGAGGTCCGGCACCGCGCATCCGGTCCACCGGCCCTGGGCCGACCAGGTACGCCCGCGCATGGTGGCAGCCGGGCTGCACCGGGGATGGCTCTGCGAGCTGATCCCACCGACCGGCGGGTACGTCCCCGACTTCCTCAACCCGGCCCCTTCCGGACCGGCCCCCACCCTGGCGGCCGAGCGGGACGCGATCCGGGCCTCGCCCACCGACCGGGTACGCCAGGACCTCGACCACCTGGCCCGCCACCAGGGCGACCTCGGTCCCCGGCTACGAGCCTTGCGCAGCGACCCGCAGACACTTCTGGCCAAGGTCGCGGAAGAACTCGAAGCGTACTGGGAGCTGGCACTTGCCCCCTACTGGGCGCGGATCCGGGCGGTCCTGGACGCGGATATCGTCCACCGGGCCCACATGACCGCCGAGTACGGCACCGGTCACCTTCTCAACGACCTGCACACATCGCTGAGCTGGGACGGCAACGCGCTGCGGATGGCCGGCCGAAAGCAGCCGCTGACCCGCCCGACAGCGGGAGCGGGACTGCTGCTGATCCCCTCGGCCTTCACCGGGCCGGGACTGCGCACCCGAACGACACCGCCTGACCCGCCTCAACTCGCCTATCCGGCGCGCGGTACCGGCACCCTGTGGGAGCCACGCTCCGTAACCCGGGCCGACGCCCTCCGCGCCGTACTGGGCCGCTCGCGAACCCTGCTGCTGACCGAGCTGGAGATCCCGGACTCCACCACGCAGCTGGCCCACCGCACCGGGCTCTCCCCGGCAGCCGTATCCCAATGCCTCACCGCGCTTCGCGACGCGGGTCTGGTCAGTGCCCACCGAGTCGGCCGCTCCGTCCTCTACGCCCGCACCGCCGCAGCCGAAGTCCTCCTCCAAGCCCCTTCCGCCTGACGCCGCGTCACCCTCCGGCTCCGGAAGTCGCGCACGCGCTCACGGCGAGCGAGGGCACGGTGGCGTTCGTCCAGGACGCCCGGCGCCGGGAGGAACTGTGCCGACCGCTGGGACCGGCCCCCGAGGTCGGCCCTTGCTGCCCGGCCATGACGGACGACCTGCCCATGCCGGCCGCATCGCGGTAGGCCGCTCGCAGAGATCGCCGGGCGGTGAGGACGCTGACGCCACTCACTTCCCGAGCAGCTTCGCCGCCGAGGCACGCCGGGCGAACACCTTGTCCTGGGTGTCCCACATCTCCCGAAGAGCGGACTGCCGTTCCCTCTTCGAGAGCCGGTTCAGATACAGCTGCCCGTTCAGGTGATCGGTCTCGTGCTGCAGGCACCGAGCGAAATACCCCCTGCCCTCGATCACCAGAGGATGGCCGTCCTTGTCGCGGCCCCGGACTACAGCACGATCGAGGCGGGGCACCGGGCGGCAGGGGCCGGGGACCGACAGGCGGCCTCCGGGCTCCTCCACCAGGCGACGGTCGCTGGCGGGCACTTCATCGAGAACCGGATTGGCGATGTGCCCAACGTGTCGGTGACTCAACATGCCTCGCTGAGCAGGCTCGTGACGACGGCTCCGACGGTGATCCCATGGACCCAGATAGCGGGGACCGTCGCGCTGTGCGCCCTCGTCGCCCTGGCCACCGCGTCGGCCGCGACCTGGAGTGCGAGCCGTCGGCCTGCGATCGAGACCGTAGACATCCGTGAATAGCACACCCTCGGGAGACGGCCCCTCCACCCGTTGGGCGGCCGTGTGGAGGCGGCGGCGTACCGGGTGTGGGTCCGGGCGCGCGCCCGAGCATGTGCGGCCGGTCGAAGAAGCTCCGGTGCGTGAAGCTGCCGCTGGACTGGCTGGAGCGCCGGCGCGGCCGGTGGCCGGGCCCGATCCGCCGCATCGCGCCGAAGTGTTCCGGCTCGACGAGAAGGCCACGACGCGCCACGCGGACTGCGCGCGGGCGCTGCTGGAACAGGCCACCGCACAAACCCGCGAGAGGCGGCAGTGACCTTCTGCCATCCTGCTTGCCATGTCCGCACGAAATCGAAGGCTGCCCCGGCACCGCGCCTGGCCCCTGACCACCACCGACATCTCACGCGGAAGCGACACACGTGCGAGGTGCTCGCCGTACTGACGCGGTGGTGCGCTTCATGACCAGGTGAGCCGCGCGCACGCCGGATCGGCACCCACCGGCGCGACGGCGAGGCCGGGCAGGGCCGGGTTCAGTGCTGATGCCGACGCCGACGCGACGACCGGGCAGGTGTGGGCGCCTTCTCAGTCCGTTCCGGGCTGGACGAGTTTGAAGGCGAGCCGGGCGGCGGCGCGTTGGGCCGACTGGCGCAGGCGGACGGGGACGGGGGGCCGTCGCACGGCGGCGGTCCCCGAGGTCGCGAGACGCGGGAAGAGCGCTTCGGCGTTGGTGTGATTGACGGCCGTCAACTGCGCTGCCGGCAGGGACGTGTCGAGGCCGTTGGCGAAGTACTGGCCGGCCGGGGTGGGGGCGAAGGGCCAGTCGCTGCCGAACAGGATGTGTCCGGGCCGGGCGAACGCGAGGAGGGTGGGCAGCGCGGCGGGGCTGGAGGACAGAGCGGTGTCGAAGTAGAAGCTGCGGAAGTCGTCGAGGACGTCCAGCGGGCTGCGGCCGGTGTCGGAGGCGATGGTGACGGCCATCCGGTGGGAGGCGTACGGCACGAATCCGCCGGCGTGGCTGAGGATGAACCGGATGCCGGGGAACCGCCGGACCACACCGCCGCGGACGAGGAGGTACGCGGCGCGGGTCGTGTCCAGGAGGAAGTCGGCGGCGAAGGGCGGAATGCCGTCGACCGCGGGCGCCGGGAGTTCGGCGGGGTGGACGAACACCACCGCGCCGCGTGCGTCCAGCGTCTGCCACAGCTCGTCCTGGTCCGGGGCGCCCAAGTAGGTCCCGCGGTTGTTGGCGAGCAGGGTGACGCCGTCCGCGCCCGCCTCGTCCAGGGCGCGGGCCGCCTCGCGGGCCGCGGCGGCGGTGTCCGGGAGGGGGACGGTGGCGAAGTAGCCGAAGGACGAGGGGTGCTGTGCCACCAGCTCGGCGGAGTGGTCATTGAGGCGCCGGGCCAGGGCGGCCGCCGCGTCGGGGTCGGGGAGGAATCCGACGCCGGGGGTGGAGACGGAGAGGATGGCGCTGCGGGTGCCCAGCAGCTCCATCAGCTCCAGAGCCGATGCGGCGCTCCAGTCGGGCAGCCGGCGTCCGCCGGCCTCACCGATGCCCGCCGCGGTGAGCTCGTCGCGGTAGAAGTCGGGCACGAGGTGCTGGTGGACGTCGATGCGCTGAACCGAAGAGGTCATGAGGGGGCGGCCTTTCGCGAGAGGTGCGTGGCACGGCGGGGAGGAGGACGGGCCGGTCGGTCGCGGCGCCGGGAAGGGGCGGCGCGGTGAGTGCGGGTGCCGCCGGCGCGGGCGCGCGCCGGGGCACGTTCGCGCAGGCGGTGGAGGCAGCGGCTGGGCCCACGTCCCGTGGCGGAACCGCCCAGCCGGCCTGAGTGATCCCTGAGGGCCGGGCGGTGAGGGGGCTGACGGTATACACGAGCCCGCGTTCGTGACAAGGCGTCGGCGGCGGTCGAGAACGGTGGCGACGGCTCCGTCCTACGACGGGGTCGCCTCCGTTCGCCCCTCGCACATACGGATCGCCAGGTCGTGCACCGAGCGGGCGTGCAGCTCGAACATCGCCACCAGGTCCATCGGGTCCCCGCCGATCTCCCGCTGCACGAACAGCCCGTCCGCCCCGGCGACGGCGTAGGTGGTGAGCATGCGGACCGCCGCGTCGTCCAGGCCGGGAAAGAGCTCGGCGACGGTCTCGGCGATCTTGCGGGAAGCGGTGGCGCGCACCTCCAGGAAGACGGTCCGGCCGCGCGGCTCGACGGGCCGCCGCTCCAGGGCGAGCATCAGGCCGAGCCGCAGGAAGTCGGGCTGATCCACCAGCGACCTCGCCACCCGGGCCGCCATGGCCATGACCTGGTCCAGGGCGCTCCCTGTTTCCTCGCCCGGCAGGAGCACCGCGGTCAGCCAGGTGTCGAAGCTGCGCTCGATGACCGCCGCGATCAGGTCGTCCTTGTCCTTGAAGTGCCAGTAGATCGAGCTGGCGGGCAGCCCGCACTTGGCGCTGACCGCCGCGATCGACGTCCCCTCGTATCCGCGCTCACCGGCGATGTCGGCGGCGGCGTCGAGGATGCGCTGCCGCGACTCCACCCCGTTGGCCCGCTTCCTGCGCATTGTCTGCGGCCTGGTCATGTGACGTCCCTCCTGTCGCACCGGGCCTTGACCGTATACCCGTGCCGAGCCTAGCGTAGCGTTCATTCCAATTGGAGTGAACGCTACATCAAGGATGATGCGAGGTGGTCTGATGTCAGCGGACGGCATCCGGATCAGGTCCGGGGACGACGAGCCGTACGACGTCGCGGTGATCGGATACGGCCCCACGGGAGTGACCGCGGCGAACCTGCTGGGCGCCATGGGCCTGCGGGTTCTCGTCCTGGAACGGGAACCGGAGGTGTTCTCCCGGGCCCGGGCCATCTCCACCGACGAGGAGGTCGTCCGGATCTGGCAGCGCGTCGGGCTGGCCGAACGCCTCAAGCGGGACATGCTGACCGAACGGCCCGTCGACTTCGTGGACGCCGGCGGCCGGCCCTTCATCAGCGCCCGTCCCACCCCGCGCGGCCACGGCCACCCGCCGCAGATGTTCATCTACCAGCCGGCGCTGGAGCAGGTCCTGCGCGACGGGGTGGACCGCTGTCCCAACGTCGAGGTGCTCCTGCGGCACGAGTGCCTGCGGCTGCGGCAGGACGCCGACGGGGTCGAGCTGACGGTGGTCGGCACGGCCGACGACTCCGTGCGCCGGATCCGCGCCGCCTACGTGATCGCCGCCGACGGCGGCTCCAGCCTCACCCGCGCCCAGCTGAACATCGGCTACGAGGGGCGGACGTACGAGGACCGCTGGGTGGTCATCGACACCAAGATGCTCAAGCCGTGGCCCGACCACGACAAACTGCGCTTCCACTGCGACCCGGCGCGCCCGGCCGTGGACTGCCCCACCCCGCTCGGCCACCACCGCTGGGAGTTCCCGATCCTCCCCGGAGACGACGAGCGGCAACTGACCACCGAGGAAGCGGTGTACACCCTGGTCTCCCGCTACGGGATCGGACGGGACGCCGTCGAAGTGCTCAGGGCCACGGTCTACAGCCACCACGTCCGCTTCGCCGCCCGCTTCCGCTCCGGCCGGGTGTTCCTCGCGGGCGACGCCGCCCACGCGATGCCGCCGTGGATCGGACAGGGCATGGCGGCCGGCGTCCGCGACGTGGCCAACCTGTGCTGGAAACTCGACGCGGTCCTGCGCGGCGAACTGCCGCAATCCGTCCTCGACAGCTACGAGACCGAACGGAAACCGCATGTCAGGGAAGTGACCCGGCGGGCCGTGTTCGTCGGCCGCCTCGTCACCGAGCGCCGCCCGGGAGTCGCCGCGACCCGCGACCGGGTGCTGCGCGCCCTGGACCGGATACCCGGCTTCAGCGAGTGGACGCAGGACTCCCACTGGATACCGGTGGCCCGCTACGCCCAGGGCCTCCAGGCGCATCCCCGCACCAAGACGTCCGGACGCCAGGTCCCCCAGCCCTGGGTGACCGGACCCGACGGCGACCGGATACGCCTCGACGACGCGCTGGGCGGCCGCTGGCTGCTCCTGCACGCCCGCACCGCCACCGCCCGGCCGGCCTGGGACCGCCTGGGCGTGCCCGCCCTGACCGTCACGCCCCGCGGCTCCCGGCCCGCCGAGGGCACGCTCGTCGACAGCGACGGGATCCTGCTGCCCTGGATGCAGTCGCGCGGCGCCGCGACGCTCGCGCTGCGCCCCGACGCCTACGTCTACGCCTCCGCCGCCGGGAGCGGTCGGCTCCCTGGCCCGCCGGACGGATTCGCACCGGCCGCCCGTACGGCTCCGGCCGGGACGGTCCCCGCCCCGGCTCCGACGACCACCGCCCACTGAGGACCGAAGCCATGACCTCGACCACCGGCCTGCCCGTGCTGCGGGAGACCACCTACGACATCGGCGCCCGGAAGATCTTCGCGGCGGAGGCCGGTGACGGCGCGCCCGTGCTGCTGCTGCACGGCGGCGGCCCAGGAGCCTCCGGTGTCGCCAACTACGCCCGCAACATCGCGGAACTGGCCAAGGAGTACCGCGTCATCGTCCCCGACCTGCCCGGCTACGGCCGCAGCACCAAGGGGATCGATCCCGTCGACCCGTTCGGCGACCTCGCCGGCGGCGTCCGCGGTCTTCTCGACGCGCTCGACCTGGACAAAGCCCATCTGGTGGGCAACTCCTACGGCGGCGCCTGCGCACTGCGCCTCGCCCTGGACACGCCCGAGCGGGTCGACCGCATGGTGCTGATGGGACCGGGCGGGATCGGCACCACCCGCGCCCTGCCCACCCCCGGCCTCAACAGCCTCCTGAACTACTACACGGGCGACGGGCCCTCGCGTGCGAAGCTGGAGAAGTTCATCCGCGACTATCTGGTCTTCAACGCCGCCGACGTACCGGACTCCGCCATCGATGAACGCTACGAGGCGAGCATCGACCCCGAGGTCGTCGCCTCGCCGCCGCTGCGCCGCCCGTCGGGCCCGGGAGCGCTGCGCACCCTCTGGAGGATGGACTTCACGCGCGACCCGCGACTGAACCGGCTGCCCGTCCCCACCCTCGTGCTGTGGGGCGCGGACGACAAGGTCAACCGGCCCTCCGGCGGCCCCATGCTGGCCGACCGGATGCCCGACTGCGACCTCTACCTGGTCGCCAACACCGGCCACTGGGTGCAATTCGAACGCGCCGGCCTCTTCAACCGCCTCTGCGCCGACTTCCTGGCGGGCCGCCGATGACCGCCACCGCCGACGCCTCCGTGTTCGGAGCCGTCCACCTCGGCTACCTCGTCATCGAGACCGACCGCTTCGCCGACTGGCGCCGCTTCGGCACCGACGCGATCGGCATGCATCACGACGCGCTCTCCCGCGACCTCATGCGCTTCCGGCTCGACGACCAGGAGTGCCGCTTCCTGCTCCGCCGCGGTCCGGCCGAGGACGTCGTCGCCACCGGATGGCACATCGACGACCACACCTCCTTCGAGCGGATCGAGACACGTATCCGCGCCCACGGCGTGCCCGTCGTCCAGGGCTCCGCGGAAGAGGCGGCCCTGCGAGGAGTGGAACGCCTGCTGCGCTTCCCCGGCCCCAAGGGCATCACCCAGGAGATCTACACCACCCCCCGGCTGTCCACCGAGCCGCTGCGGATGCTCGCCTCCGGATTCGTCACCGGCGACTCCGGCATGGGACACGTGGCGATCACCTCCACCAAACCCGCCCAGCTGCGCGGCTACTTCGACACCGTCTTCGACGCCCGGCTCACCGACTGCATCGACGAGACCATCAGCGGCGTCAAGCTCAAGATCCGATTCCTGCGCGTCAACGAACGCCACCACTCCATCGCCGTCGCGGCGACCCAGGGCCTGCCGATCGACCCGATCCGCACCCGCGTCCAGCACCTCAACATACAGGCCGCCACTCTCGACGACGTCGCCCAGAGCTACCGGCGCGTCCACGAGCTCGGCTTCGACATGGCGCTCTCCGTCGGCCAGCACACCAACGACAAGGAGCTGTCCTACTACGCCCGCACCCCCTCCGGCTTCGAGTGGGAGGTCGGCTGGAACCCCCTCGTCATCGATGAGGACACCTGGGAGCCCACCACCCACCAGGGCATCAGCGTCTGGGGACATCTCCCGGTCGGCCGGACCATCCTGGACAAGCTCGCCCAGTTCCGGGCCGGCGCCCGATCGCTGACCCGCACCGAAGACACCGTGCCCGCACTCAGCGGCACGGGCATCCCCGACGCGTGACCGCCGCACGGGAACAGCGCGAGGGCGTCGGACCGTTCGACCGCGAACGATGCGGTCCCGCCTCCGGCGACGTCACCGCCTGGCCCGGTCGCCGACCGCGGACGCCAGCGGTCTGTGGGGTGTCCGGCCCTGGGCCTCGGGCCCCGGCCACCCCGGCCGTAGCCTCAGGCCCCGGCCGCCCCCCGGATCTGCCGGCCCGCGCGCAGCGTTCGGGACAGGCCGAGAGCCGCGGTCCGCACGGCGGGCGCGAGCTGCGCCGGGTGGAAGCGGGCACGGGGCACCGCGACCGAGAGGGCCGCGACGGCCACCGCTCCGTCGAAGACGGGCGCGGCGATGCAGCTGACACCCACCGCGGCTTCCTCCTCCTCGTAGGCCAGGCCCGCCAGCCGGGCCTGCTCGACAGCGGTGCTCAGCCGCTCCGGGTCGGTGACCGAGTGGGGCGTGAGCCGGGGCAGCGGCGCCGCCAGCACCTCCTCGATGAGCGCCGTCCCGGAGAACGCCAGCAGGGCCTTGCCCACACCCGTGCAGGACAGCGGCAGACGTCCGCCGATCCGCGAGGGCAGCCGTAGCGCCTCGTGGCCGTGGATGCGTTCCACGTACACCACCTCATGCTTCTCGCGCACCCCCAGGTGGACCGTCTCGTGCGTCGCCTCGAACAGGTCCTGCATGAACGGCAGCGCCGCCTCGCGCAGATCACGGCGGTGCGGTACCAGCGCTCCCCACGTGAACAGCTTGTCGCCCAGCCGGTATGCCTCGGCCTCCCGTTCGAGCAGTCCGAGCCGTACCAGGTCCGCGCACAGCCGGAACACCGTGGTCTTGCTGAGCCCCGTCCGCTCGACGAGTTCCGTCAGACGGAACCGGCCGCCGTCGGGACGGAAGCAGTCGAGCACCGCGACCGCCTTGTCCAGCATGTTCCCCTGCCCGCTGTTCCGTGTCATGGAACAGATGTTGCCGCATCCTCCCGGGCGCGCCTAAACCTGTCCTACGCCGACGGCCGGCACCGCCGGCGGACCCCCTCCCCCGTTCCCCCGAGGTGTCCTCCATGTCCCACACCCGACGCACCGGCCCTGGCCCCGAAGGGGCACGGCCATGAGCGCCCCCGGTTCCGCAGCGGTGGCCGAGGCCGCCTCCGTCCTGGAAGAGGCCGCCCGCACCCGCGTCCCGTGTCCGCCCGTGCGGAGCCTGCTCCCCGAGGGGGACGTCGCCGCGGCCTACGCGGTGCAGCGCCGCCACGTCGAGCGGTCCCTGGCGGACGGCCGACGCGCGGTGGGCCGCAAGATCGGTCTGACCTCACCGGCCGTGCAGCGCCAACTCGGCGTCGGCCAGCCCGACTTCGGGGTTCTCTTCGCCGACATGGCGGTTCCCGAGGGCCGGCCGATCGCCCCGGGCCGCCTGCTCCAGCCGAAGGTCGAGGCGGAGGTCGCCCTGGTCCTGGCGGAGGACCTGCCGTACCGGGAGCCGACCGTCGCCGACCTGCTGCGGGCCACCGCGTTCGCGCTGCCCGCGCTGGAGATCGTCGACAGCCGGATCGCCGACTGGGACATCACCATCGTCGACACCGTCGCCGACAACGCCTCCTGCGGACTGTTCGTCCTCGGAGGCACACCCGTTCCGCTGGACCGGGTCGACCTGCGAGCCGTCCGCATGACCCTCGCGAAGAACGGCGGCACGGTCTCCACCGGCAGCGGCGCCGACTGCCTCGGCAGCCCGCTGACCGCGGCGCTCTGGCTCGCCGCCACCCTCGCCGGTCTCGGCGACCCGCTCCGGGCCGGCGACGTGATCCTCACCGGCGCGCTGGGCCCGATGGCGGTCGCCGCCGCGGGCGACGAGTTCACCGCCCGTATCGAGGGCCTCGGCACGGTGACAGCGGCCTTCGCCGCCACCGAAACGGACACGGACACGGAAGGAACCCCGGCATGACCACCAAGGTCGCCGTCATCGGCTCCGGCAACATCGGCACCGACCTGATGATCAAGGTTCTTCGGCTCTCCGACGACTTGGAGATCGCCGCCCTGGTCGGCATCGACCCGGCGTCCGACGGTCTGGCCCGCGCTCGTCGGCTGAAGGTCGCCACCACCCACGAGGGCGTCGACGGCCTGGTCGCGATGGACGAGTTCGCCGACGTCGAGATCGTCTTCGACGCCACCTCCGCCGGAGCGCACCGCCGCCACGACGAGGTGCTGCGCGCCCTGGGGCGCAGGGTCGTGGACCTCACTCCGGCCGCCCTGGGTCCGTACGTGGTGCCGCCGGTCAACGGCGACGCCCACCTCGACGCGCCCAACGTCAACATGGTCACCTGCGGCGGCCAGGCCACCATCCCCGTGGTCGCGGCCGTCTCCGCGGTCACCCCGGTGCACTACGGCGAGATCGTCGCGTCGATCTCCTCCCGCTCGGCAGGCCCCGGAACGCGCGCCAACATCGACGAGTTCACCGAGACGACCTCGGCCGCGATCGAGAAGGTCGGCGGCGCCGGGCGCGGCAAGGCCATCATCGTCCTCAACCCCGCCGAGCCTCCGCTGATCATGCGGGACACCGTCCACTGCCTGGTCGGCGACTGCGACGACGAGGCCGTCACGGCCTCCGTCGAGGAGATGGCCCAGCGGGTGCGCACGTACGTCCCCGGCTACCGGCTGAAGCAGAAGGTGCAGTTCGAGCGGGTGGCCGCCGCCGACCCGCTGCGCTCGCTGCTCCCGTCCGGCGGCCGTGGGGCCGAGGCGACGAAGGTGTCCGTCTTCCTCGAAGTCGAGGGCGCCGCGCACTACCTGCCGGCCTACGCCGGAAACCTGGACATCATGACCTCCGCCGCGCTGCGCACCGCCGAGCGCATGGCCGCCCACGCGAAGACGGTGACCGCATGAGCAACGTATCCCCTCTCTACGTCCAGGACGTCACCCTGAGGGACGGTATGCACGCCGTCCGCCATCGCTACACCGTCGATCAGGCGCGGATCATCGCCGCCTGCCTCGACGCCGCCGGGGTGGCCGCGATCGAGGTCGCCCACGGCGACGGCCTCGCCGGCTCCTCCCTCACCTACGGCATCGGCGCCCACACCGACTGGGAGTGGATCGAGGCCGTCGTCGGCGCCGTCACCCGCGCGATCCCCACCACTCTGCTTCTTCCCGGCATCGGCACCCTGCGAGACCTGCGCCGGGCCCACGCCCTCGGCATCCGATCGGTGCGCGTGGCCACCCACTGCACCGAGGCCGACATCTCCGCCCAGCACATAGCCGCCGCCCGCGAACTGGACATGGACGTCGCCGGTTTCCTGATGATGTCCCACCTGGCCGGACCCGCCGAACTCGCCCGCCAGGCCCAGCTGATGGAGTCCTACGGCGCCCACGCCGTGTACGTCACCGACTCCGGCGGCCGGCTCACCATGGAGGGCGTCCGCGACAGAGTCCGCGCCTACCGCGGCACCCTCGCCCCCGCCACCGGTGTCGGCATCCACGCCCACCACAACCTCGGTCTGGCCGTCGCCAACTCCGTCGTCGCCGTGGAGAACGGCGTCACACGTGTCGACGCCTCACTCGCCGGCCAAGGAGCAGGCGCCGGCAACTGCCCCCTGGAGGCGTTCGTCGCGGTCGCCGACCTGATGGGCTGGGAGCACGGGTGCGACCTCTTCCCCCTCATGGACGCCGCCGACGACATCGTCCGACCGCTCCAGGACCGCGAGGTCCGCGTGGACCGCGAGACCCTCACCCTCGGCTACTCGGGCGTCTACTCCAGCTTCCTGCGCCATGCCGAGGCGGCCGCACACCGGTACGGAGTCGACACCCGCACGATCCTGGTCGAGGCCGGCCGACGCGGCATGGTCGGCGGCCAGGAGGACATGATCACCGACATCGCCCTCGACCTGGCGGCCGCGGCCACCGCCTGACGCCGTTGCCGGCCGCCCCCGTGCGGCCACCGCAGGCGAGTCACGTGCCCTCGGGAGACCTCCCTCCATTCACTGCGGGTGCCGCGTCCGGGCTCGGCGTGGCGGGTGTGGATGTCCGGTGAGGTGAAGACGTAGTCGATCCGTCGGGGGAGAGCGTCGTAGGTGAAGCCGTCGCCGTACCCGGCCGTCGGCCAGACGTCTCCGAGGCGGTGGGTCAGGGCGGCGAACTCCACGTCGGCCGAAGTCGCGTTGAGATCTTTCCCATGCCCCTGGGACGTGTCCCCCTTCGCGTGGGTCACGTGGCGATCGAATGTGGGTGACCGGGCCATGTACACCCCCGGGCCGCCGGAGCCGGCGATGTCGACGCGTCCGTCGCCGCGTCCGCGGGAGACCCGGAGGACTCCCCGCCGGGCGACCGGGGCGGCACTCGGGCGAGTCATCCCCACCAAGGACTGCAGTAGGAGACCCCGGAGTTGAGCCTGATGGGTACACCCGACCGGTGCAGACAGATCCTCGCGGAGACCCGCTTGGAGTGGCTGTAGGTCTTGTTGAAGGAGACGTTGTTGTTCTTGGTCACTTTGGAATAGCCGCCGAAGGTGCCGTCGACCCTGAACATGACGACGACCTGACGGTTCTTGGGGGCGTAGTAGTGGCTGAGCTTGCCGCTCATCCTGCCCTGGTAGTAGCCGTGGCCGACGGCCGTGTAGGTGTGGGTGATGTCGGCGTAGCCGTTCGCACCGCCCCCGACCTGGGTCCACAGCCGCGCTCGGTGAGTGGTCTGGGCGGTTGCCGGTGCCTTGATGCCGGCCGGCGCGGTCATGGCCGTGTCGGAGGCGGCCTTGGCCGACGCGGGGGCCGCTGTGGCAGGCCCGCCGAAGGCGAGCCCGGCTCCAAGCGCCGCGGTCGAAATGGCGACGGTGGCAGTCGTGCGCAGCTTCATGCTGGCGATTCCTTCCGTTGGTGGATGCGGGATTTGCGGTCGGTCGCTCGAAGCGATGACGGCTCGTCTCGGTCGGTCGTCGTCGAGATTAGGGAACGCCACCCACCGGTGCGTACGGCACCGGTGGGACATCACGGGTAAACCTCGGCGGTACGCCCCGCATCGATCTGAGCGATCGTCAATGAGGAGGGGCGCTAGACGGCCGGGACAACCGGGCGTTCTGCATCGCGGTCGCCGGTGAGCGGACCGGTCTTGTCCGACTGGACGAGACGGGCTCCGCTGATCGCGCGCCAGCGGTCCTGGGCGGACTCGACCAGCTTGAATACCGTCGCGAGGGCCGGCAGCCGGGCTGCCGGCCCCGCGGGTGACCTTGCCGGTGAGGTGCTCGTGGGCGTGGTCAGGTGCGTGGCTGGACCCACGGTGACCGCGCCCCGGTTCGTCAGGGCAGGTAGGACGGCCGGACGCTGAGCAGCTCGGACCGCAGTACGGGCGTGCCGTCGACAGGTGCCGGGTCCTGCGTAGTCGGCTCGATGCCGCCGGCAGCGATCTTGTCGAGCGTCTTCAGGCCGGCCGCGCCGACGGTGCCGAACACCGTGTAGTCGGGGCGCAGCGTGGAGTCGCCGTAGACGACGAAGAACTGCGAACCGTTCGTGTCCGGACCGGCGTTGGCCATGGCCAGCAACCCGCGGCCGTAAAGGCGGCGGACGCCGGTGGGATCGCTCGGCGCCGGCGGCAGGTCCACCGGCAGCTCGTCCTTGTACTTGTACCCCGGGCCACCCTCGCCCGTGCCGGTCGGATCGCCGCACTGCAGGACCTTCAGCGTCGGATACGCCGTCAGCCGATGGCACACCGTACGGTCGTAGAACCGGTGCCGCGCCAGGTGCACGAAGCTCTGGACCGTGCACGGCGCCTTCGCCCGGTCCAGACGCAGCGGCAGCGGGCCCTGGCTGGTCCGAACAGCCACACCGACCGTGCCGTGACTGGGAGTGTGCCGCGGGTCGGGCGGCAGGGAGACCCGCCGCGCCGCCGGCTCGTCCGGGGTCTGGGTGTACTGGCATGGACCGTGCGTGGTGCGCGGCGGGGCGTCGGAGGCGGAGGCGGTGGTGCTGCCACCGGACACGACCAACGCCGTCGCCGCCACTGCGGTCATGAGAACTCGGTTCATCCTGCACGCCCTCCAAAAGATCGCCAGATTTCGGAGCCGTCGCAGTCTAAGGCGCGGCCCGGCGGACGAGAACCCGCCCGCAAGCCACATCCGCCTCCCGGCCAACGGCGCGCGGCCGCGGGCCACTTCGTTCGGATGCGGCACAGTGTCGGCCGGCCGATCAGGGCGTCCGCCCGGGGCACGACGGATACTCCCGGATGCCGGTCGGGCGGCCCGCTCCGGTCGAAGGGGGCGCCGGTCAGGTGCATGTCGTGTGCATGATATGCGCGCGCTGTGGCCCGGGGAACACGCGGGGTCAGTACCGGCCCTGGGGCCCCGCAGGCGTCAACGGAGCGGCGCGCGGACGTACTTCGGCCCCCTGCCGGGAGGCGGGAGGCGGGAGCCGAAGTGTTCCGTGTCGTCCGTGGTGGCGATGCTCGGCAGCGCGAGCGGGCCCCGAGGGTGAGCCGCCCCTCCGCCCACCAGGTGTCCCTCAGCCAGCGCGCCGGTCTGTCTGTTCCGGGAGCAGGTCAACACCTTGTGCCGTCTGTCCACGCCGAGATCTCCGCGGCGCCCCGCCGGACGGCTTCGTCCTGGTCCCTCGCGAGCTTCCGGCAAGCCGCTGGGACGTCCGGCACACTGTCCGGTTCCACGAGCGCGTCATGCACCCCGGTCTGCAGCCAGTCGGCCTGGTGACCGTCAGCCTCGGCCACCGCGAGAGCAAGGAGCCTGACAGCGGTCACCGTCCCCACCCGGGTCAGGGCCTCTGCCGTCTGCCGGGTCACCGCCGTGTCCTCGGCGTCCAGCAGTAGCCCCACCAGCGCTTCCGCAGCCTCAGGAGCTTCGGCGAAGGAAGCGAGGTCACGCCCGGCACAAGCCCGTTGCGCCCACGAAGGAGACGACGCCGCAGCCAAGGCCGCCGCCAACCCACTCATCATGTCTGCCACGACCAGACAGTCTCACGCCCACGAAGGAGATCGCCCACGCTGGCTGGAGCGGGGCGACGGTGCGGGCGGGGGCCGGACGCGAGCGGTGCGCGGCGGCGAGGGCGCTGTGTGCGCGGGCGTCATGGAGCGTGAGCGCCCTCCGGCCTTGTGCGAGAGGGTTCGGGGCCCGACCCGTGTCGGACGGTTCCGGACGGGGTTCAGTCGCTGCCGGGGTGCTTGCCGGGGACGCCGAGGCCGGGTGAGAGCGGCGTGGGCGAGAGCGTGGTGTCCTCCTCACCGGGCTCCAGGAGGGTGTCGGCGGCGCCGACGATGCGCGGGTCGGGTGTGCCCACCGCCTCGTGGTCCTTGCTCGCGTAGTCGATGCGTGACAACAGGCTCCGCATGGTCTCCAGGCGGGCCCGCCGCTTGTCGTTGCTCTTGACGACGGTCCAGGGGGCGTGAGCGGTGTCCGTGGCGCGGAACATGCCGACCTTCGCCTCGGTGTAGGCGTCCCAGAGGTCCAGGGACGCCAGGTCGGTGGGCGAGAGCTTCCATTGGCGCACCGGGTCGACCTGCCGGATCGCGAAGCGTGTGCGCTGCTCGGAACGGGACACCGAGAACCAGAACTTCACCAGCACGGTGCCGCTGTCGACCAGCATCCGCTCGAAGGTCGGACACTGGTCGAGGAACAGCTCGTACTCCTCCTGGGAGCAGAAGCCCATCACGCGCTCCACGCCGGCCCGGTTGTACCAGGAGCGGTCGAAGAACACGATCTCCCCGGCCGTCGGCAGCTGCGCGACGTACCGCTGGAAGTACCACTGGCCCGCTTCGCGCTCGGTGGGCTTGTCCAGGGCGACCACGCGTGCGCCGCGCGGGTTGAGCCGCTCGGTGAGCCGTTGGATCGTGCCGCCCTTGCCCGCCGCGTCACGTCCCTCGCACACGACGACGACGCGCGTGCCGGTGTCCTTGACCCAGTGCTGGAGCTTGAGCAGCTCGATCTGCAGCACGCGCTTGGCGCGCTCGTACTCCTTGCGTCCCACCTTGTGGTCGTAGGGGTAGTTCTCCCGCCACGTGCGGATGGGGCGGCCCTCCGCGTCCAGCACGATCGGCTGCTCCCGCCGACTGGCGTCCACGGTCAGTCCGTCGAGCAGCTTCCCGGCGTCTTCCGCGTTCATCAACTGGCATTCCGTTCGGCTCTCGCGGTCGGTCAGAGGGACACACGAGTGCCCCGTCCGGCGCCGTCCATGTGGCGGCGCCGCAGTGGACGACGCCGGCGGTGTTCCGCGGCCTTCGCCGGGCCGGACTCGCTCGGTGACAGGGTCAGAGCCGGTATCCGGGCTCTCCCGGTCTTGGCCAGCTTCTCGGGACTTCCTTCGCCCGGCTGTCCGCCCGGCGGTCCTGACCGTCGACATGTCAGTGGGCTCTGACAGCATCTCGGTCATGATCGATATCGATGACCTCGTGCACCGCGTTGCCACCCGGGCCGCGTCGGAGAGCCGGGATCTGCCCGGGCCTGTCGACCATGCCCGGATCGTGGCGGCCGAGAGGCAACTGGGCGTCACGCTGCATCCCCTGCTCGCGCGCCTGTATCGCGAGGTCGCTGACGGTGGCTTCGGCCCCGACTACCGACTGCTGCCACTGCTTGGTCCCGGCTCCAGCGTCGTCGGCGAGTACCTGACGCGACGCGGCGCGTCCGTGGGAGTGGAGCACCCGCAGTGGCCCGAGGGCGTCGTACCGATCCTGAGCTGGGGCTGCGCCATGTACGCGGGCGTTGACTGTCTCAGTGAGGACGGTCAGGTCCTGCTCTTCGAGCCGAACCCGTACAGCGGCGGATCGTGGGAGCAGTGTTGGTTCCTCGACTCCGCCGGCCTCGCGACGTGGCTGGAGACGTGGCTCGGGGGTACGGGCTGGTTCGAGGAGGATGCCTTCGACAGGGACGACTTGGCCGAACCTCAGCCGTGGAACCAGGCCGCGAGCCGACTCTCTTCCGGCGCATAGCGAAACAGCGCTACGTCGTCCCGTTGGCGCAGGGCCCGTCGTCCCGGGCATGCTCACGGCTCCCTTGGGAGCGCCGGCATCGGGAGGGCGACCGAACAGCGTTCTGAAGCGCGATGCGGTCTCAGCCGTCCAGCCCGGCTTCCCACTTGCGTCGGCGCAGTACATGGTCGCTGAAGAGGTGTCGGCTCCGGTCGAGCAGTTCGCCCACCTCCGCGTCGCCGCGCCGCCCGTCCGGCGCCGGATGCCAGCGCTGCACTGATTGCGCGGCCCAGGTGCGCAGCTTGATGTCCGGGTCGTCGAGCAGGCCGACCGCCGTCCGTAGCGCCACGATGCCGCCGCGCGCGTCGAGCAGCCGGAACGCGCCGACGCGGACGTGTCGCGGCCGTTCGGAGCCGGTGCGCTCCGACAGCCAGTCGGCGGGCAGTTCCTTGGCCGAGGGCAGCAGGGCGGCGGCGGTCTCGCGGACGACACCGGCGGCGGGGTCGTCGAGGAGCGGCCGCAACCGCTCCGCGTCCGCGCAGTCCAGTTCCCGCAGCCCCGCCACCGCTCGCGCCCGCACCCCGGCCGCCGGGTGCACGAGCAGCGGCCGCAGCAGCCCGGCGTCCGCGCGGTTCCCGCACTCGGCCAGCCCGATCACCGCACCGGGCGGCAGATCGGGGTCGTCCGGTGCCGTGCACCGCTCCCGGTACCATGCCTCCGGGTCACCTCCCTGCTGTCGTACGACGTAGCGGGCACAAGCACGCACGAGCGCGGAACGGTCGCCGAGAAACGGTTCCGCCTGCTCCGGCCGTCCCGCTCGTCTCAGCGCGGTGACGCCGGCCGAACGGGTCCGCGGATTGCGTGCGGACAGCAGGGGAGGCAGCACGTCCTCGTAGGCGCCCTCGTCGGCCAGAGCCGTGAGCGCGGCTGTGGCACACAGGTCCTGGACCACGGTGTCCTGGTCCCGGGCGGCCGCGTGGGCCAGCTCAGCGGGACAAAGCAGTCGGCCTTCGACGGCCAGCCGGTACGCGAACCGTCGGACGACGCGGTCCGGGTCGGCGAAGAGGGCGGCGAGCCGGTCGCGGGTTGCCTGGCGCAGGATCTGGCCGAGCACGTCGACGCCGAAGGCACCCCGGTCGCGGCGGCCGACGCGGAGGATGAGCGGCGCGAGGTCGAGGGCGGAGTCCACGTTGAGGGCCTCGCGCAGCAGCTGCCGGGCGTGCTCGCGGACCGGGCCGGCCCAATCGGCACAGCGGATCACGACCAACGGCAGCAGACCGGGGTACCGGACCGACTGGCGCAGAGCCTCCTGGCGGATCCGCCCGTCACGGTGGCAGAGGGCCAGTGCGAGCCGGGACTCGTCGAGCTGAGCCAGGTCGGCGGGGTGCTTCCCCCTCGGCGGGAACGGCGGGCGAAAGCAGGCCGCCTCGCGTACGCCTGCGTCCAGCGCGAGCCAGTCACCGGGGTCGGCGACATCGAGCGTGCGTTGAAGCGGCGCTCCTTCCGCGAGCCGCGTCGCCGCCGCTGTCCCGTCCTCGACGTCCTCAAGCATTCCCACCCCTCCAGCAGTCATACCGGATGATCGTAAGGTGCGGGGCCGCGCGAGCGGTCTCGCGCTCGCATGGCTGTTCGGCGCGACTCGCGCTTCAACCCCTTCGAGGTCCCGGGCCGCGACGCCGTTTCGCCGGGGGTTGTCCCCCCTGCCGTTCCGGATGATCGCCCCATCGCAGCGGCCGGCACCGCTCGGGCATCGTGCACCAGCGACCAGGGGGCGGGGTGTGAAGAGCCCTCCGCAGCGGTGATCTTGCCACGACGACGGAGGACGAGACACGTGATCAAGCACAAGCGTGCGCTGGGTGGGGCACTCACGCTGGCCGTGGCAGTCGGGGTGCTGGGAGGCGGCCTGTCGGGAAACGCCGCCGCGGCGACCCCGGCCGTAGCCGCCACCGCACAGTCCACCCGCCCTGCCGACGACGCTCAACTGCGCGCGCTGCTGCACCGGTTGACCATCGCGGACGGTGCGCCCGGGGCGCTCGTCGCAACGCGGGACAGACGTGGCGGTGCGGTGCTGACCAGCGGCGTCGCGGACGTGGACAGCCAGGCGCCGGTGCGCGGCGACAGCAGGTTCCGGATCGGCAGCATGACCAAGCCCTTCGTGGCCACGGTCGTGCTCCAGCTGGTGGGAGAGCGCCGCGTCGATCTCGACGCCCCGGTGGAGCGCTACCTGCCCGGCGTCGTACGCGGCCACGGAAACGACGGCCGCGTGATCACGGTCCGTATGCTCCTCCAGCACACCGGCGGCCTGCCCGACTACCTCGACTACCTGGACCCGCGGGACATCCTCGAGGACCCGCTGGCCCACCATGACACCCGCGACCTGGTGGACCTCGCGCTCGCCCACCCGCCGACCTTCGAGCAGCCCGGTGCGCAGCCCGGCTCCGAGTGGAACTACTCCAACACCGACTACCTGCTGGCGGGCATGCTCATCGAGAAGGTGACCGGACACCCGTACGGCGAGGAGATCCGCCGGCGCGTCATCGAGCCTCTCGGCCTGCACGACACGTCCGTGCCGGGCGACGCCGCGTCGATCCCCGGACCGCACCCGCGTGGATACGTGCGCCCGGGCGCGGACGCGCCGCTCATGGACGTCACCGCGTTCAACCCCTCCGTCGCGGGCGCGTCCGGCGAGATGATCTCCAGCGGCGCCGATCTCAACCGCTTCCTGGACGCCCTCCTCCGCGGCAAGCTGCTGCGCCCGGCCCAGCTCAAGGCGATGATGAACACCCGGCCGACCGGCAGCGACGACGGCCGCGCGTACGGCCTGGGCCTGGAGTCCCGGCCGCTGCCCTGCGGCGGCCTCTACTGGGGCCACGGCGGCGACATCTTCGGCTACCAGACCGCGGGCGGCGCCACGGCCGACGGCAGGCAGGCGACGGTCATGACGAACGTCGATCCGGGCGGGACGGACGCGCAGGACGACGACATGGAAGCCGCCGTCCGGACGGGGTTGTGCGAGGGGCGGCGCCCCGCACTCTCCCAGTAGTGGCTCGACGGTGCGCTGCGTGCCCCGGTCCTCGGCGGCAGCGCCCCCTCCTAGGATCACTTACAAGCGGAAGGTGAAGGGGCGAAGATCAAGGTATGACATTCATCGACGACGTCCTCGAAGGACGGGCCACCATCGATGACTTCGACTCCTGCAACGACACATGGCAGGACTCGGAGGACGATCTCGGCGAGTTCCACGACTTCGCAGGACTGCTCTGGCCCGAGTACGCGCTGTGGGCGACGGACCACGAGCGGATCGACGGCGACGATGTACTCGCCTATGTGATCGCAGCGCGCCGGCGCGACGTCGGCCTGCTCGACCATCTGCGGTCCGTGAAGGAACAGGACGCCACAGCTGCCGAGGTGTACCGCCTCGCCGGCTGGTGGGCCAAGGACTGGGAGGCCGTTTCCCAGCACTGCACGGAAGACCGACCCGCATGAGCGGGGCCGGGACGGGCGACACAGCCCGTCCCGGCCCCGCTTCACCCTCACAGAGCGGGCGCTCGCCCTGACGGGGCCGGGCGGGTCTCCCCGGGGTGATCGGTGAAGGGGCGGTCAGCGGCGGCTACTGGCCGCCGAGCCGGCCCCTTCGCGAGCGGCGTTCTCCAGGGTCGTGGCCCGGCGGCCGGGCGCCATGAGCGCGGCCACAGCGACGGCGGCCAGGACGGCGGCCACGCCACCGCCGAGGAGAGCGATGTGCATGCCGTCGACGAACGCGCCGCGCGCCTGCGCGGCGACCGGGCCGCCGAGGGCGTGCGCGGCGGCCAGCGAGGAGCGGGCGGCCTCGGCCTCCTGGGCCGGCAGGCCGGGAAGACGCAGGTGGCTCCGGTACGACGCGCTCAGCATGCTGCCGAGGACGGCGATGCCCAGGGCCCCGCCGAGTTCCCGGGCGAGGTCGTTCATCGCCGACCCGACGCTCTGCAGGGAGCGCGGCAGCGCGTCCGTGATCGCCGTGGTGGCCGGTGTCATGGCCAGGCCCATGCCGGCGCCCAGTGGGACCAGGCCGGCGGCGATCAGCCAGTAGGAACTGTCGGCGTCCACGCGCGAGAGCAGGCCCATGGCCGCCGCCACGGCCACCAGGCCCAGCGTCCAGGGGGTGCGGAAGCCGAACCGGGCCACCAGGCGCGGGGTGAGCCGCGAGAGGGGCACCATGGCGAGGGCCATCGGGAACATCGACGCGGCCGCCACCAGGGCGCTGTCGCCGCGCACCACCTGCAAGTACTGCATCATCGCGAAGATGAAGCCGAAGAAGACGAAGAACTGGAGCATGATCGACAGCGATCCCGCCGCGAAGTGGCGGTCGCGGAACAGCCGCGGGTCCAGCAGCGGTTGCGGACGGCCCAGTTCGTAGCGGGTGAACCCGGCGAGCACCAGCAGGCCCAGAGTGATGCCGCCCAGGGTGAGCGGGTCGGCCCAGCCGCGGGTCGGCGCCTCGATGACCGAGTAGACCAGGGCGACCAGTCCGGCGACCGACAGCAGCGCACCGGCGACGTCCAGCCGGGGCCGGTTCGCCTCGGCCGACTCCGGTACGAACACGAGGGTGCCCACGAGGGCGACGGCGGCCAGGGCCACGTTCAGCCAGAACACCGAGCGCCACGACCACTGCTCCAGCAGCGCACCGGTGGCGAACACGCCGAGCAGCGCCGCGGCCCCGGCGACGGCCGCCCACACGCTCACCGCACGCGCTCGCTGGGCGCGCGGGAAGGTGCTGGTGATCGTGGACAGGGTGGCCGGCATGACCAGCGCGGCGCCGGCGCCGAGCACGCCGCGCAGGGCGATCAGGGTGGTGGGGCTGGTGGTGAACACCGCTGCTACGGAGCCCGCGCCGAAGACCGTGAGCCCGACCAGCAGGGCCCGGCGCCGGCCGAACCGGTCGCCGAGGGCGCCGGCCGGCAGCAGCAGCGAGGCGAACACCAGGTTGTAGGCGTCGACGATCCAGGACAGGTCGGTCTGGGTGGCGTGCGTGTCCCGCGCGAGGCCGGGAAGCGCCACGTTCAGGGAGGCCATGGCCGCGACCACGGTGCCGAGGGCGAGGCAGGTGACGATCAGGACCATGGTGTGGCGTGACGCCGGCGGGGCCGCGGTGGCGGTGAGCGAGGGCATGCGATGCCTTTCTTCGTCGAAGCCCGGATCCGTCGGCCCAGGCGGCTGGGGCCAGACTCGCCACGCGGGACGTCTCACGGCCAGCATGATGAATTCACCGGACCGGAGAGCAGTGGCGATCCCATGGACGGGTGCACTCCCCCGCCTGGACGCCGACCTGCGGCTTTCCGGGCACGACGACACGCGCCCCGCCTCTGGCACGGTCGCGGACGTCTACGGTTCGTGAGGAGTTCGCGGCCGTTGATGAATTACCCTCACGGACGTGACGGACGACGAATCCAGACGCGGGCGCAGACGGGGCAGGCCGGACACCCGCCGGGTGATCCTGGACGTCGCCCGGCGACGCTTCCTCCAGGACGGCTACCGCGCGGTGACCATGCGGTCGATCGCCGCGGAGGCGGATGTCGACGTCGCCCTGCTCAGCTACTACTTCGGCTCCAAGAAGGGCCTCTTCGGAGCCGCCCTCGCGCTGTCCGCCAACCCCGCCGAGCTCCTGGCGCGGCTGCTGGCCGAGGACCACGCCCTGGACACCTTCCCGGAGCAGGTGCTCCGGGAGGTCCTCGCGGCGTGGGAGGGGCCGCAGTCCGGTGCCGCCCTCATCGGCATGTTCAGGAACGCCATCGGTGACGACGCCCTCGGCGCCCTGGTCCGGGAGGCCCTGGAGGGGGAGATCGTGGAGCGGCTCGCCGACCTCGTCGGCGGACGCGACGCCCGCCGGCACGCCGCCGCCTTCACGACCGTCATGGCCGGGCTGATCACGGCACGCTATGTGCTGCGTCTGGAGCCCGTCGGCTCCATGAGCCGCCAGGACGTCATCCGCCTCTTCGCCCCCCAGCTCCGACTGGCCCTCGGCATGCCGGTGCGCGCGGGGGCGGTGCGGTCGACGCGTTCCGGGACTCCGCCTCCCGGGAGGGCGTACCCCTGACGCCGCGCGGGCGCTCTGCGAGGCATCGAGCTCACCGCCGAGACCGTCGCCGAACGGAGGCTGATCGTCGGCTGGCCGGTTAGTGCTCGGCGGCCTCGCCCGCCCGGCCCCGGCGGCCGGCCGGTTCAGCCGTCCTGCTGCCCTCCCGCAGCCGTGCCGCATGCGGCTCGCGGTCCTGCGCCGCCCCTGCGCGTCGTCCGCCCAGCCACTTCACCAGGCCACCCCCAAAGCCCCGATCAGACCTGACGAGAGGTCAGTACACTCCACCCAATCGTTTGCGCCAATCGTTTGGGCAGTCGCTTTCGCCCATCCCCGGCGGTGGGGATGAGAAACCGGCGGTCCGGTCGGTGCCGGTGCCGCCGGACGGCTCATCGGCGATGACGGTCACCCGGCGGCGACCCGGGCCGAGTATCTGCGCTTCGCGCGAACCGCCGGGCGGCTCGGGTGGTCTGCCTGGTTCAGTCCTGGAGGGTGGCGAGCCAGTCGGTCAGCAGGTGGTTGACCTCGTCGGGGCGCTCCTGCTGGATCCAGTGGCCGCAGCCGTCCAGGAGGTGGGCGGCCGACAGGCCGGGGAGGGTGGTGGGGTAGGCGTCGATGGCGTCGGACATCCAGGTGGTGGAGGCGTCCAGGGCGCCGCCGATGAACAGGGACGGCTGCTTGATCGGGGCTCCGCGGTATGGGGCGAGGTCTTCCCAGTCCCGGTCCATGTTGCGGTAGCGGTTGAGCGCGCCGGTGATGCCGGTGCGCTCGAACTCCCCGGCGTAGACGTCGAGGTCGTCGTGGCTCAGCCAGGCCGGGAGGGTTTCCGTGGGGAAGCGGTCGCGCAGCCGGCCGCCGCCGCGGGTGACGAAGTGCGGGTCGGGCTCGCGCTGGTCAGGCATGGTGTCGGCGGACAGGGCCGCGTAGAAGCCCGCGAGCCAGCCCCGGACGTCGGGCTCGATCTCCGCCTCGGCGCGGCCGGGCTCCTGGAAGTAGGAAACGTAGAACTCCTGCTCGGGGCCGCCGATCTGGCCGAAGACGTCGGTTGGGCGGGGGCCGCCGGGCGGCGCGTAGGGGACGCTCAGCAGGGCGACGGCGCGGAAGACCTCGGGGTGCAGCAGGGCGGAGGCGGCGGCGATGCTGGAGCCCCAGTCGTGGCCGACGACCGTCGCGGTCTCCTCGCCGAGGGCGCGCACGACGGCGACGTTGTCCTCCACCAGGTCGAGCATCCGGTAGGCGTCGGCCGCCTCCGGCTTGGCGGAGCGGCCGTAGCCGCGCACGTCGATCGCCACCGCCCGGTAGCCGGCCGCGGCGAGAGCCGGGAGCTGGCGGCGCCAGGAGTACCAAGACTCGGGGAAGCCGTGCACGAGCAGGACCAGCGGGCCGGTGCCCTGCTCGACCAGGTGCAGGCGCCCGGCCGGGGCCTCGACGGTACGGTGGCGGAACTCGGCGGTCGGCTCGGGCTGCATGGGCTTCTCCTCGGTTCACGGCGGACGCGGCTGCCCGTCGATCATGCGCCGCGACGCCCGCCCGACGCGATCAGCCTTGCCGGCCTGGCAAACTCGCAGGGAGAGGGCGGTGGAGCGGCCCTGTCCGCAAGCAAGAGGGAGCGGCAACGGTGGCAGTCGACGACGTGGACGGCACGCTGCCCTCGATGGGGCCCCGGTTGCGGGTCGCACGCGAGCGCCACGGCACGACGCTCGCCGCTGTCAGCCGCGCGACCGGCATCTCGACCAGCACGCTGTCCCGGATCGAGACGGGCCGGCGCAAGCCCACCCTGGAGGTGCTGCTGCACCTGGCGAAGGAGTACGGCGTGTCCCTGGACGAGCTGGCCGGCACGGCGCCGGCCCCGGCGGCCGGGCCGCGTGCCAAGGCGCCGCTGAGCTTCGGCGACGACAAGGCGGTTCTGCCGTTGACCCGGTACGTCGGCGGCCTACACGCCCACAAGCACGTCCTCCCCGCCCTTGAGGAACCGCCCGCGCGGCCCCGTCAGGTCTCCCACGACGGCTACGAGTGGCTGTGCGTCCTGTACGGGCGTCTGTGGCTCGCGCTCGGCGACCAAGACCTCATCCTCGCTCCCGGCGACGTCGCCGAGTTCGACACCCGCACCCCGCACGGGTTGGCGAACACCAGCCCCGGCAATCCGGTCGAGTACCTGATCATGTTCGGCCCGCAGGGCGAGCGCCTACGACCGCGTACCGCTCCAGCCGCTGATCGCGGGAGCCGCCTGCCGCATCGTGCCCGGGCCGGCCGGGAAGAACAGCCGTAGGCACACCGCTGACCAGCTTGGCGCGCTCGGTCTCGGCGTGGTGGGCCCGTTCTGCTCCGGTTGCCGTACCTCGCCGTGACAGCCGCCATGCTCGTCGGAATGCTGGGGTAGGACCACGGGCGCAGCCCTCCCCCAGCGTCAGGACCGCAGCCGATGACACCCGTCCCTGCCACCCCTCCGTCATGGCACGGGTGACTCTGAGCGCCACGGGCGCGGCCTGCCCCGATACGGTCTGGCAGCGTTACGCCGGCCTCGACCAGTGGGCGTCCTGGTCCCCGCAGATCAAGGCCGTCCACTCCGTGGCCCGCCGTCTGCGGCCCGGCATGAGCGGCACCGTCGAGTCAGTCGCCGGCATCCGTGCCGCCTTCACCGTGGAAGCCGTCGACCATGACCGCCGTACCTGGACCTGGCGGGTACGCCTGGGACGCGTCCGGATCCGGCTGCACCACGAGGTGGGAGCGCGGGGCCGCGGCAGCGTCACGAGTCTGACGATGGACGGCCCGCTGCTCGTACTGCTCGCCTACGCACCCCTCGCCCGTCTCGCACTGCACCGCCTCGTGCGGCCCTGACCCCGGGTGCGTCAGATCGTCGTGACCACCTGGTCATAGGTGAGGCGAGGGGAACGGTCGAACCATGCGTTCTCACCCGGCTTGCCCATGTTGACCACGGCGAGAACCGAGTGCTCGCCGTCGCTGAAGAACTCCGCGTTGATGCCGTCGGCGTCAAATCCGGTCATGGGTCCGGCGGCCAGGCCCGCGGCCCGGATCCCGAGAATGAAATAGCCCATCTGCAGCGCCGCGTTGAACCTCGCGGACTGCTCCCGCACACCCCGGTCGGAGAACATGAGGTCCTTGAGCTGCGGGACGTGCGGAAGCTGCTCGGGAAGCTCTTCGTGGAACTCGTTGTCCGCAGCGAGAATCGCGACCAGCGGCGCCGTCTCGGCCTTCTTGTTGTTTCCTTCGGCAAGGTGCCGGACCAGACGCTGCCGCGCCTCGTCCGAACGCACCAGGACGATACGGAGCGGCTGCTGGTTCATCGACGTGGGAGCGTACTTGACCAAGTCGTAGATGGCTTTGATCTGCTCGTCGGTCACCGGTTCGTCGGTGAAGGTGTTGGCGGTACGAGCCTGCCGGAAAAGCAGGTCCTGCGCCGCGGGGTCGAGAATCAGAGACATGGATGCATTCCTTCGGAACGAGTGGACGGGTCGACTACTCGATGAACCCCTGCAACCAGCACGGCATGCCCGGCAGGGTATAGGGGGCACGCTGAACTTGCCCCCTACGAGGCGGAAATCGCAACATCATCGGGCCTTTTCCAGCCATAGCGAAGAGCTCGATGGGGACGGTGTTTTTCCGTTGAGCCCCACAGTGAACTCGGCATGCGGACCCATGGTTCCCTCGGTCTGTCATGCAACGGTTCGGGGCTCGCCCAGGATCAGATCCTCTGTGCCACGTAGTGCCGGTAGCTGTCCACCGGCGGCATGAACTGCGACGGCAGCACGCCCATCTTCTTCAGCAGCCTGGTGGATCCGCTGTCGGTGTATCCGGCGAACGAACCGCCCACGGCCTCGGGGCCGACCCGCTTGGCCATGTGGCGCTGGACGGCGCCGACCCGCTGCTCGCGCAGCGCCTTGTGGAAGGAGCCGTCGGGGGCCAGCCGCCCGTGGATCGCGGCCTTCACCTGTGCGGAGATGTCACGGTCGAGGACCCACTCCAGACCGAGGTCCTTCTCCTGGAGCCGGGTCAGGAAGGCGTGGCGCTGTGTGGTGTAGAGGTCGACGTGGGTGAAGTAGCCGCCCGGCTTGAGCACCCGCGCCACCTCCCGCAGGAACGTCTCCAGACTGGGGTAGTTGTGGGCGCTCTCGATGTTCACCAGGACGTCGACCTCGCCGTCCTCGAACGGCAGGTGCTCCGCGTCGCCCTGGACGTAGCGCAGGCCCCGGCGGGACAGTGAGGCGTTGGCCCGCCTGATGGCCTGGTCCGACAGGTCGAGGCCGATCATGCTCTTCGCGTCGACGACGCGGGAGAGGAAGTTCAGGCCCTCACCGAGCCCGCAGCCGACCTCGAGCACGAACTTGTCCGCGTAGCCGTCCAGATCGAACGGCACCTCCCGCAGGGCGGCGAAGTACAGCTCCTCGGAGAAGCCGTCCGTGTCGTAGTCCAGGAAGCCGGGGATGCGGTCGTTGATCTCCTTGGCCACCTGCTCGTCGTGGTAGCCCCAGTTCCACAGGATGCCCTTCTTCGACATCCTGGCCTGCAGGTCGTAGCTGGTGGAGATGTTCTTCTTGTGCGTGTCCTCCTTGGCGCTCTGCCCGTCCTGGTCGTCGGTCAGGTTGATCTCGTTGACACTCGTGAACAAGCCGTACATGTCTTCGCGTGCACCCATGATCCGGGTTCCTTTCTCATCGGGTCTCATCGGGTCTCATCGGGTCTCATCGGGCCTGCCATTGATGGGAAAACCTCAGTCGGCGGCCGGGGCCGGGGCCGCCAGTCGACGGGCCAGCGCGTCCACGAGCCTGCCCAGTGCGTCCGGTCCGTGCGCGGCGCCGAAGACGGTGAAGTCGGGCCGTACGAGCACGGCTGTCACACCGTGCTCGGCCAGGTAGGGCAGATAGCGGTCCGCCAAGTCGGCGACGACACCGGGGCCGGGCGGCCCCGAGCCCTCGCCCGCTGCCACCACGTGCGCGTAGCGTGTGCCCAGACCGTCGAGGAAGGCGCGCCGCCGGTCGTCGAGGAGGGCCGCCGGGTCGTCGGCCGCGAGCAGGACGAAGCCGAGGCCGATGATGTCGTCCAGCAGCCCGTCCCCGTCGGCGCCGGCCACGCGTGCCTGCGGGAACAGGGTGCCGGCGAGCGGCAGCGGGCCTCCGTCGCCGGCGCGGTGGACAAGCCCGTCGGACAGGGGGACCGCGCTCGACATGGGCAGCGCGCCCGCGCCCTCACGCCGCCTCCCGGCCAGCATGATCGCATCCCGGTCCGCCGCGGCGGCCGGATCCGTCACGCAGATCACCTTGCCGAGCTTCACGGACGTGGTGATGGCGTGCCGCACGTGCGCCCGGCGCTCGGCGGTGTAGGTGTCGAGCACCGAGTCGTCCGCGAGGCCGCGCAGCAACAGGTCCAGTTTCCACGACAGGTTGGCCGCGTCACGGAACCCCGAGCACATGCCCTGCCCGGCGAAGGGCGGCATGAGGTGTGCGGCGTCTCCCGCGAGCAGCAGCCGGCCCTTGCGCCACTCCTCGGCCCAGCGGGCCTGGAAGGTGTAGACGGCGTGCCGTTCGAGCGTCGCGTTGTCCGGGCGGACCGAGAACATCTCCAGCATGCGCCACAGCGTCTCTTCGCGTTGCAGCTCCTCGATGCTCTCGCCCGGCAGCCGCATGAACTCGAAGCGGCGGTGCCCGGGCCCGGCCGACACCGCGGTCCGCGGCCGCTGCGGATCGCAGATCTGGAGGTTGTTGGGGCTGAAGTCGCGCGGCTCGTGCAGCACGACGTCGCAGATCAGCCAGTCGTAGAAGAAGCCGAGATCGGTGAGGGTCCCCTCCATGGACTCCCTGACGAAGCTCTTGGCGCCGTCGCAGCCGACGACGTAGCGCGCGGTGAACGCGTACTCCTCCCCGTCGGTGTCCTCGGAGAGCACCTCGACCAGGTCGCCGCGGTCGTCGAGTTCGACGACCTCCTGCCCGCGGACGACCCGCAGGTTCGGGAAGTCGGCGCCGCGGTCGATCAGGGCGGCCTCAAGTCCCGGCTGGTACATGGCTGTTGCCTGCGGCCAGCCGCAGTGGCCGTTCTCGGCGCTCTCCATGTGCAGCAGGGTCTCGCCGGCGGCGTTCCGCCAGGCGTAGTCCCGCGAGTTCTCCCCGAACTTGCCGAGGAACGGACCGATGCCGGCGGCCGCCAGGATACGGGCGGCCTCGTCGTCGAAGCCGACGGCCCGCGGCATGGGGTACGGCTGGGACCAGCGTTCCACGACCGTGACCCGCCAGCCGCCCCGGGCCAGCAGGATCGCCAGCACCTGCCCCACCGGGCCGTAGCCGACGACGGCCACGTCCGTGTCGGTGTCGGGGCCCGCCTCAGCACCGGCGACAGTCCGCGTCTGCACCTTCATCTCTTCGCGCCCCTGTCTCAGCCGTTGCCCGAGCCGGCGAGGATGGTCTTCACTACGCCCTCGAACTCGGCCTTGTCGATCAGGGTGCGGGTCGTCTCGCGGCCGTCTTCCACCGTCAGCAACCTCCTGCCGGTGAGGACGAGTTGACCGTTTCTGGTGGCGCGTCCGCGCAGCACGGTCTTCGCGAACAGCGAGTCGTTCACGATCTGTTCGGCGGCGGTGTCCCGCGGGCTGTCCCAGTCGGAGACGGCGCGGGCCGTCAGCTCGAACCGGTACACCGACCGCCAGTCCCCGGTGGCGGCCCGGCGTTCCAGCACGTGGTGGGCGCCGTCCGCGGTGAGCCGATAGGCGCACCCGTACTGGTGCTGCACCTCGTCGGTCATCCGCAGCGGCTCCAGGTACGACGGTCCGGCGAAGCCCACGTCGACCAGCCAGGTCGCCCCGTCCAGCCGGACACCGGTGAAGGTGTGCTCGAAGTCCGGCCCGAACCGCCCGTCGGGCCAGCGCTGGGAAGCGGCCAGGATCGAGACGTCGTAGCCGAGTTCGGCCAGGAGCCTGCGGAACAGGCCGCTCAGATCGTGGCACACGCCGCCCGCACCGCCGACGACGATCGCCCGGAACGCGGCATCGACGTCGATGTCGACGACGTTGCGGAAGCCGGTGAAGCTGTTCACGAAGTGACTGCTGTCGTAGGGCAGCGTCATCAGGTGGTTCTTGTGCAGTCGGCGCAGCGTCTCGATGTCGGGCTCGGGGACCTCTGTGAAACCCAGCCGGCGCAGGTACGTCTCCACCTCGAACATCCGGTTACTTTCCCTTCTCGATGTGGTCCCACTTGGCCAGCAGCTCGCGCAGCCGCGAGACGGCCTGCGCACGTGCCGCGTCGTCGTGCAGCGCCGGGGTGAGCGCCGATTCCAGCTTGCCGATCTCTTCGGCGACCGTTTCCGATGGGACGGTGAGACCGGGTTCCAGTTCGTCCAGCATCAGCTCGGCGATCATGCCCGCGGTGGGGAAGTCGAAGATGAGCCCCTGCGGCAGGCCGAGCCCGGACATCCGGTTCAGCCGGTTGCGCAGTTCGAGTCCGGTCAGCGAGTCGAAGCCGATGTCGAGGAAGGCGACCCCGTCCTCGACCTCTGTGGAGCCCGCGGCATGGCCGAGCACCTGTCCGGCCTCCGCCAGCACCCGGTCGGTCAGCGCCGTCAGCCGCTCCTGCGGGGCCAGCTGCGACAGCCGCGCCCGCAGGGCCGCGCCGTCGTCCCCTGCCGTCGTGTCCGCACCGGCGCCCGCATCGGCGCCCGCATCGGCGCCGGTGGCGGTGAGAGCGGCGACCTCGGGCAGTTCCCGCAGCAGCGGACGCTCCCTGGCGACCGTGTAGGACGGGGCGAACCTCGACCAGTCGATGCCCGCGACCACGAGGTGTCCCTCGTCGCGTGCCATCGCCTGGCCCAGGGCGCGCACCGCGAGTTCCGGCCGCATCAGCTCGACGCCGACCTCCGCGAACTCTTCGGCCACGGCGGCGTCGACCATGCCCCCGCCGCCCCAGGCGCCCCAAGCCACGGCGGTCGCCGGCTTGCCCGCAGCGCGCCTGCGATGCGCCAGCCCCTCCACGAAGGCGTTGGCGGCCGCGTAGCCTCCCTGGCCCGCGCCTCCCCAGGCCGCCGCTCCGGAGGAGAACAGGACGAAGGCGTCCAGCGGGTGATCGGCGAGCAGGGCGTCCAGATGCACGGCACCGGCGACCTTCGCCCGGCCCACCTCGGCGAACTCCGCCACGGTGCTGTCCGGCAGCTGCCTGGGCTCTTGTGCGGCGCCGGCCGTGTGGAAGACAGCGGAGACGGGCGCGTCGGACGGCACCGCCGCGATCGCCTCCGCGAGCGCCGCCCGGTCCGTGACGTCGCACGCCGCGATGGTGACGCGGGCGCCGAGCGCTACCAACTCCGCTTCCAGCGCGTTCGCTCCCTCGGCGGCCCGGCCGCGACGGCTGAGCAGCAGCAGGTGCTCGGCGCCACGGCCCGCGGCCCAGCGCGCCACGTGCGCGCCGATCCCTCCGGTGCCGCCGGTGACGAGGACCGTACCGCGCGGCGCCCGGGGCTCCTCCGCCGCGATGCCGTCGCCGTCGTCGTCTGCCACGGCGGTGGACGCGGCGCGGATCATGCGGCGCGCGTACGCCCCGGTGGGCCGGATCGCCACCTGGTCCTCGCCGTCCTCTCCGCGGAGCACGGCGACCAGCCGGCCCAACGCGGTCTCGTCCGGCTCGGCGGCCACATCGACGAGCCCGCCCCAGACCCTGGGATGGTCGAGGGCAAGTACCGTGCCCAGCCCCCAGACCGCGGGCTGGGACTCGCTCCTCACCTCCCCGTCCTCCTGGACCGCGACGGCCCCTGAGGTCAGGCACCACAGCGGCGCGGTGACGTCCAGGTCCTTCAGCGACTGCACGAGGGTGACGGTGGCCGTCATACCCCTGGACAGCGAGGCGTGCTCCGGGTCGGGCCGCTCGTCCAGTGCCAGCAGGGACAGCACCCCGGCCGGTGTGCCCGGCTCCGCGTCCAGACGCGCCCGGACGAGCTCGGCCAAGCCCTTGCGGCCCTCACCGTCCACGTCGACCCGTACGACGCGGCCGCCGTGCGCGGTCAGCGCACCACTCGTCGCCTCCGCCATGGCCTCGGCGTGCCCCGCGGGCGCCAGCAGCAGCCATGGGCCGGCGTCGGCCGCGCCCGCCGCAAGCTCGGGAGCGACGGGCCGCCAGACCATCCGGTAGCGCCAGCCGTCCAGCACCGCCTGCTCCTGATGGCGGCGGCGCCACGAGGACAGGGCGGGCAGCACTCCGTCCAGGGCCGCGGCGTCGAGCCGCAGGGACCGCGCCAGCGACTCCGCGTCGCCGCTGTCCACGATCTCCCAGAACGCCGCATCGGCCGGCTCGGCCACCGTTTCGGAGACGGCGGGTCCGTCACCCTCGATCCAGTAGCGCTGGTGCTGGAAGGCGTAGGTGGGCAGGTCGATCCGGCGTGCACCGGTACCGGCGAGGACCTGCTCCCAGTCGACGTCGACACCGCGGGCGTGGAGCCGGGCAAGGGTGGTCATCAGGGCGCGGTCCTCGGGGACGTCCCGTCGCAGCGACGGCACGCATCCCTCCGCCACCATTCCTGACAACACCCCGTCGGGGCCCAGCTCCAGGAACGTGGTCACCTTCCGGTCCCGCAGCGCACGCACACCGTCATGGAAACGGACCGTGCCCCGCACGTGCTCCACCCAGTACTCCGGCGTGCACAGTCGCTCGGCGTCCGCGACCTCGCCCGTCAGGTTCGAGATCACCGGGACGGACGGCGCGTGATAGGTGAGTGTGGACGCCACCCGGCGGAACTCGTCCAGCATCGGGTCCATCAGCGGCGAGTGGAACGCGTGCGAGACCCGCAGCCGCTTCGTCCGGCGCCCCTCCAGGCGGGTCAGCACCGCCTTCACCTCGTCCTCCACGCCGGACAGGACCAGCGACGCCTCCCCGTTGATGGCCGCGATGCTCACCCCGGCCGTCAGCAACGCAGCGACCTCGTCCTCCGACGCCTCGACCGCCACCATCACCCCACCCACCGCCAACTCCTGCATCAACCGGCCCCGCGCCACCACCAACCCCGCGGCATCCTCCAACGACCACACACCCGCCAGATACGCCGCCACCACCTCACCGATCGAATGACCCACCAGGCAGTCCGGCCGCACGCCCCACGACTCCACCAACCGGAACAGTGCCACCTCGACAGCGAACAGCGCCGGCTGCGCATACCGCGTCTCATCCAGTGGAGCCCCGCCCCCGAACACCACCTCCTTCAACGACCTGCCGAGGCTCCCGTCCACCGCCGCGCACACCTCGTCGAAAGCCTCCGCGAACACCGGATAGGCCGCATACAGCTCACGCCCCATCCCGACACGCTGCGCACCCTGACCCGTGAACAGCACCCCCAGACGACCCGCAACCACGGCTTCCGCACGTATGGAAGCGAGCTGGTCGCGCGCCTCCTCCACCGAACCCGCCACCACCACCGCACGGTGATCAAACCGAGCACGAGACGTCGCCAGCGAATACGCCGTATCCGCGAGACTCAGCGCCGGGTTCAGCTCCAGGTGGCGGGCCAGCCGCGCCGCCTGGGCGCGCACCGCTTCCGGTGTCCTCGCCGAGACCACCAACGGCACCAGACCCTCCGGCGCCCCCGCACGCTCCACCGGAACCGCAGGATCGGCAGGCTCAACCCCCTCCAGAATCACGTGCGCGTTGGTCCCGCTGATGCCGAAGGAGGAGACGGCCGCCCGACGCGGGCGCTCCCCCTCCCTCGACCACTCCCGCGTCTCCGTCAGCAACTCCACCGCACCCGCCGACCAGTCCACCTTCGGCGACGGAGCATCCACATGCAACGTCCTCGGCAGCACCCCGTGCCGCATCGCCTCCACCATCTTGATCACACCCGCCACACCCGCCGCGGCCTGCGCATGACCAATGTTCGACTTCAACGAACCCAGCCACAACGGACGACCCACCCCAGGACGCTCCTGACCGTACGTCGCGATCAGCGCCTGCGCCTCGATCGGATCACCCAACGACGTACCCGTGCCGTGCGCCTCCACCGCATCCACATCAGCGGCCGACAGCCCCGCACTGGCAAGCGCCTGCCGGATCACACGCTGCTGCGAAGGACCATTCGGCGCCGTCAGCCCATTCGACGCACCATCCTGGTTCACCGCACTGCCCCGCACCAGCGCCAACACCTCATGACCGTTGCGCCGCGCATCCGACAAACGCTCCAACAGCAGCAGACCCACACCCTCGGCCCACGACGTCCCGTCCGCACCCGCCGCAAAAGACTTGCACCGACCATCCGGCGCCAGACCCCGCTGCCGCGAGAACTCCACGAAACTGCCCGGCCGGGCCATGACCGCCACACCACCGGCCAGCGCAAGCGAGCACTCACCATTCCGCAACGCCTGGGCCGCCGAATGCAACGCCACCAACGACGACGAACACGCCGTGTCCACCGTCACCGCGGGACCCTCGAAACCGAAGGTGTACGACACTCGGCCCGAGACGAAGCTGCCGGCGTTGCCGTTGCCGAGGAAGCCTTCCAGTTCCTCCGGTACGCGGGTGAGGTTGGTGGCGTAGTCGTGGTACATGGCGCCGGTGAACACGCCGGTCCGGCTGCCCTTCAGCGTGGTCGGATCGATCCCGGCCCGCTCCAGCACCTCCCACGACGTCTCCAGCAGCAACCGCTGCTGCGGATCCATCGCCAACGCCTCACGCGGACTGATCCCGAAGAACCCCGGGTCGAACTCCCCCGCGTCATGCAGGAACCCGCCCTCCCGAACATAGGACTTACCCACCCTGTCCGGATCAGGATCGAACAACCCCGCCACATCCCAACCCCGGTCCTCCGGAAACGCCGTGATGCCCTCACGCCCCTCGACCACCAGCCGCCACAAATCCTCCGGCGACCCCACCCCACCCGGCAGCCGACACCCCATCGCCACAATCGCGATCGGATCCTCCGACACCGAGACGACAGACACACCCCCCGCCACCACCGAACCGGCCACCGCCCCCTCACCCACCAACTCCCCGCACAAGAACTCAGCCAGCACACCCGGCGACGGATAATCGAAAATCAACGTCGCCGGCAACCGCAACCCCGTCACCGCATTCAACCGGTTCCGCAACTCCACCGCCGTCAACGAATCAAAACCCAGATCGTTGAACACCTGCCCAGCACCGATACTCCCCGCATCCGCATGCCCCAACACCACCGCGACCTCACCCGACACCAACTCCACCACAAGACGCCGCTGCTCGTTGCGGGACAGCGTCGCGAGCCGGCCGGCCAAGGAGTCCGCGGCGGTCCCGCCGGAGACCGCGGCACTGGTGCGTGCCGTACGGCGCGGCCGGCGGACCAGACCTCGCAGCACTGACGGCAGTTGTCCGGCACGTGCCTGCTCCGCCAGGGCGGCGAAGTCGAACCTGACCGGCACCAGCGTGGACGCCGTGCCGGACAAGGCGGTGTCGAGCAGGGCCATGCCGTCCTCGGTGGCCAACGGGAGCACTCCGCCGCGGCTCATGCGCGCCTGGTCCGACTGACTCATCGTGGCGATCATGCCGCCGGACTCGGCCCAGAGGCCCCAGGCCAGCGAGACGGCCGGCAGTCCCTGTGCGCGGCGCCACTGGGCGAAGGCGTCCAGGAACGCGTTCGCGGCCGAATAGTTGCCCTGTCCCGGGCCACCGATCACACCGGCGGCCGAGGAGAACAGGACGAATGCCGAGAGGTTCATGTCGCGTGTCAGCTCGTGCAGTATCAGTGCGGCATCGGCCTTGGGCCGGAAGGCGGTGCCGATCCGCTCCTGGGTCAGGCTCGCGATCACGCCGTCGTCGAGGACTCCCGCCGCGTGGACGACGCCGGTCAGCGGCGCGTCGGGCGCGACCGTCGCCAGGAGCTTCTTCACCGCCCTGCGCTTCGACAGGTCGCACGCCACCACGGTGACGCTCGCTCCGGCCGCCTCCAGTTCGGCCGTCAGCTCCTGGACGCCGGGCGCCTCCGGTCCTCGACGGCTGGTCAGCAGCAGGTGGCGTACGCCGTGCGCGGTGACGAGGTGACGGGCGACCAGTCCGCCCAGGGTTCCGGTGCCGCCGGTGACGAGTACCGTGCCCGCAGGGTCCAGCACCGTTCCGGTTCCGGTACTTGCCGTGGCGCGCACCAGCCGGGGAATGTGGACGACGTCGGCACGCACCGCCACCTGGGGCTCCCCGGTGGCCAGGACGCCCGCCAGAGCCGGCCGGGACGACTGGAGCTCGTCCACGTCCATCAGCAGGACGCGGTCCGGGTTCTCGGCCTGTGCCGCGCGGACCAGGCCCCAGACCGCGGCGCCCGCCGGATCGCTCACCTCGGTGTCGCCGCGGACGCCCACCGCACCGCGCGTCACGACGAGCAGGCGGGTCGATGCGAGTTCCGGCGCGGCAAGGAACGCCTGGACGATGCCGAGGACGCGGCCGACGAGACCCCGGACCCGTTCGGGACTGACGACGCCGTCGACGGCGTCGACGACCAGTACTTCCGGCATCGACGCGCCGGACCGCACCAGTTCCTCGATGTCCAGGCCCATGGCGACCGGGTGCGGGACGACCGCGGAGGTGGCCTCGGCCGTCGTCCCGGTCGGCTGCGCGGTCCATTCGACGGCGAACAGGGCGTCCGCCCCGGAATCGGCGCCGACGGCAGCCTTGACCTGGTCCTCGGCCACCGCCCGCAGTACGAGGGACTCGACCGACGCGACCGGGGCCCCCTCGCCGTCGGCGAGTTCCAGTGCCACCGATTCGGGTCCGGTGGGTGTCATGCGCACCCGCAGGGCGGTCGCGCCGGAGGCGTGCAGCGTCAGGCCGTTCCACGCGAACGGCAGGATGAGCTTGCCCTCCTCGGCCTTCCGCTCGGTGAAGGCCCCGCAGTGCAGCACCGCGTCGAGGAGCGCGGGGTGCAGTCCGAACCCGGCCGCCGCCTCGTCGTCGTCCACCGGAAGCGCGACCTCGGCGTAGATGTCCTCTCCGTGGGTCCACAACGTGTTGAGGCCCTGGAACAACGGCCCGTACCCGTATCCGGCGGTCGCCTGGTCCGCGTAGAAACCGGTCAGGTCGACGGGCCGCGCGCCCTCCGGGGGCCACACGGCGGAGGAGGCGCCGGGAGTCGCCGCGTCGTCGGCCAGCTGGCCTCGGGCGTGGCGGACCCACGGGGCATCGGAGTCGGCGTCGTCCGGCCGCGAGTACACCGCGACCGGCCGCACGCCGTCCGCGTCCTCACCCACCGACACCTGGACACGCACCGCACCCGTGTCGGGGATCACGACCGGCGCCTCGATGATCAGTTCCCGCAGGGAGCGCGCACCCACCTCGTCCCCGGCGCGTACCGCGAGTTCCACCAGCGCGGTGCCCGGCAGCAGCACCGTGCCGGCCACCGAGTGGTCCGCCAGCCACGGCTGCGCGGCCAGGGAGAGTCGGCCGGTGCACACGACACCGCCCGTTTCGGGAACGCTGATCACCGTGTCGAGCAGCGGATGTCCGGTGGCGAGCGCCGGGTCCCCACCGGACGGGGCCGGGTTCATCCAGTAGCGCTGGTGCTGGAAGGCGTAGGTGGGCAGGTCGATCCGGCGTGCACCGGTACCGGCGAAGACCTTCTCCCAGTCGACGTCGACACCCCGGGCGTGGAGCCGGGCAAGGGTGGTCATCAGGGCGCGGTCCTCGGGCACGTCGCGCCGCAGCGACGGCACGCACCCTTCCTCGGCCACCATCCCGGAGAGCACTCCGTCGGGGCCCAGCTCCAGGAAGGTGGTCACCTTCCGGTCCCGCAGCGCACGCACACCGTCGTGGAAACGGACCGTGCCCCGCACGTGCTCCACCCAGTACTCCGGCGTGCACAGTTGCTCGGCGTCCGCGATTTCGCCCGTCAGGTTCGAGATCACCGGGACAGACGACGCGTGATAGGTGAGTGTGGACGCCATCCGGCGGAACTCGTCCAGCATCGGGTCCATCAGCGGCGAGTGGAACGCGTGCGAGACCCGCAGCCGCTTGGTCCGGCGCCCCTCCAGGCGGGTCAGCACCGCCTTCACCTCGTCCTCCACGCCGGACAGGACCAGCGACGCCTCCCCGTTGATGGCCGCGATGCTCACCCCGGCGGTCAGCGACGGAGCCACCTCGTCCTCCGACGCCTCGACCGCCACCATCACCCCACCCACGGCAAGCTCCTGCATCAACCGGCCCCGCGCCACCACCAACGCCGCGGCATCCTCCAACGACCACACACCCGCCAGATACGCCGCCACCACCTCACCGATCGAATGACCCACCAGGCAATGCGCCCGCACCCCCCACGACTCCACCAGCCGAAACAGTGCCACCTCGACGGCGAACAACGCCGGCTGCGCATACCGCGTCTCATCCAGCAGATCACCGCCCCCGAACACCAGCTCCTTCAAAGACCTGCCGAGGCTCCCGTCCACCGCGGCGCACACCTCGTCGAAAGCCTCCGCGAACACCGGATAGGCCGCATACAGCTCGCGCCCCATCCCGGCGCGCTGCGCACCCTGACCCGTGAACAGCACCCCCAGACGGCCCCCGACCACCGCCTCCCCACGCACCGACGCCAACTGCTCCCGCGCCTCGTCCACCGAACCCGCCACCACCACCGCACGGTGATCAAACCGAGCACGAGACGTCGCCAGCGAAAACGCCGTATCCGCGAGGCTCAGCGCCGGGTTCAGCTCCAGGTGACCGGCCAGACGGCGAGCCTGCGCGGCCACGGCATCGACTGTCCTGCCCGACAGGACGAGTGGCAGCAATCCGTGCGCGGCAGCCGGCTCGGACGCCTCACTCGCCACGGCCTCCGCTGCCTCTACGCCCTCCAGAATGACGTGCGCGTTGGTCCCGCTGATCCCGAAGGAGGAGACGGCCGCCCGACGCGGGCGCTCGCCCTCCCTCAACCACTCCCGCGTCTCCGTCAGCAACTCCACCGCACCCGCCGACCAGTCCACCTTCGGCGACGGAGCATCCACATGCAACGTCCTCGGCAACACCCCGTGCCGCATCGCCTCCACCATCTTGATCACACCCGCCACACCCGCCGCGGCCTGCGCATGACCAATGTTCGACTTCAACGAACCCAGCCACAACGGACGACCCACCCCAGGACGCTCCTGACCGTACGTCGCGATCAGCGCCTGCGCCTCGATCGGATCACCCAACGACGTACCCGTCCCATGCGCCTCCACCGCATCCACATCAGCGGCCGACAGCCCCGCACTGGCAAGCGCCTGCCGGATCACACGCTGCTGCGAAGGACCATTCGGCGCCGTCAACCCATTCGACGCACCGTCCTGATTCACCGCACTGCCCCGCACCAGCGCCAACACCTCATGACCATTGCGCCGCGCATCCGACAGACGCTCCAACAGCAGCAGACCCACACCCTCGGCCCACGACGTCCCGTCCGCACCCGCCGCGAACGACTTGCACCGACCGTCCGGCGCCAGACCCCGCTGCCGCGAGAACTCCACGAAACTGCCCGGCCGGGCCATGACCGCCACACCACCGGCCAGCGCAAGCGAGCACTCACCATTCCGCAGCGCCTGGACTGCCGAATGCAACGCCACCAACGACGACGAACACGCCGTGTCCACCGTCACCGCCGGACCCTCGAAACCGAAGGTGTACGACACCCGACCCGAGACGATACTTCCGGCGGCCACGGCTGCCTCGTAGTCGTGGTACATCACCCCGGCGAAGACGCCCGTCGGGCTGCCCTTCAGCGTGGTCGGATCGATCCCGGCCCGCTCCAGCACCTCCCACGACGTCTCCAACAGCAACCGCTGCTGCGGATCCATCGCCAACGCCTCACGCGGACTGATCCCGAAGAACGCCGGGTCGAACTCCCCCGCGTCATGTAAGAACCCGCCTTCGCGGACGTAGGACTTGCCGGGCAGGCCAGGGCTGGGGTCGTAGAGGCCGTCGACGTCCCAGCCCCGGTCCTCCGGGAACGGTGTGATGCCGTCACGTTCCTCTGCGACGAGGCGCCACAGGTCCTCCGGCGAGGAGACGCCACCGGGCAGCCGGCACGCGGCCGAGACTATCGCGATCGGTTCGGACGAGGCCGCGATGACCCGGTCGCGCTCCTCCTTGAGCTGCTCGTTCTCCATGAGCGAGGCACGCAGTGCCGCGACGAGCTTCTCCTCGGACACAGACATACTTGAGTTCCTCCGTAGGCCGCGACGGGCTCAGTTGTTGGTGTTGCCCATCGCGCGTTCGATGAGGTCGGCGACGTCCATGTCGGCGATCAGGTGCGCCGCGTTCTGCCGCGCTTCCGGAGAGGCTGCCTGTGCCGTGCCCACGTCCGCGGCACCGGGGGCCGCGGCCACCAGGTGCATCAACTGGCGCAGCACGCCCAGCTCGTCCAGCCGCTTGAGCGGTACGGAAACGAGAGCCTTGCGCAGCCCGGCCTCGTCCACGTCGGCGAGGTCCACGAGGCCGGTCGCAGCGTCCGGAACGAGTTCCGCGCGCAGGTGCTCGGTGATCGCGGTGGGTGACGGGTAGTCGAAGATCAGCGTGGCCGGCAGGCGGATGCCGGTCAGCCCGGCCAGCTTGTTGCGCAGCTCGACCGCGGTGAGCGAATCGAACCCCATCTCGCTGAAAGCCTGCCCCGGAACGATGTCGTCGGGTTCCGTGTGCCCGAGTACGGCGGCCACCTCGTCGCGGACCAGGTTCAACAGCGTCTCCGTCTGCTGCTCGTCCGGGAGCCGCGCCAGCCGGGCCGAGAGGGATTCGGCGGGTGCCGGTCCAGCGGTGGCGGCAACGCGCCGGGGCCGGCGCACCAGGCCCTGCAACATGGGGACCAGTTGGCCGTTCCCCGCTTGGGTGGACAGTGCGGCGAGGTCGAACTTGATCGGTACCAGGGCGGGTTCGTCGCTGACGAGGCCGGCGTCGAAGAGCGCCATCCCCTCCTCCACGGACAACGCCCTGATCCCACCGCGCCGCATACGCGCCTGATCGGACCGACCCAGCGAACCCGTCATCCCACTGGACTCACCCCACAACCCCCACGCCAACGACACCCCCGGCAAACCCTGACAACGACGCCACCGGGCAAACGCATCCAAAAACGCATTCGCCGCCGCATAATTCCCCTGCCCCGCACCACCCAACACACCCGACGCAGACGAATACAGAACAAACGCATCCAACCCCAAATCCCGCGTCACCTCATGCAACACCAACGCCGCATCCACCTTCGGACGAAACACCCCAGCCAACCGCTCCGGCGTCAAACCCCCCACCACACCATCATCAAGCACACCAGCCACATGCACCACACCCGACAACGGCGCCCCCACCGGCACCCGCCCCAACAACCCCACCACCGCCTCACGATCCGCCACATCACACGCCTCCACCACCACCTCCGCACCCGCCCGCTCCAACTCCGCCCGCAACTCCACCACACCCACAGCATCCACACCCCGCCGACCAGCCAACACCAAACTCCGCACCCCATGCACCGCCACCAAATGCCGAGCCACCACCGCACCCAACGCACCCGTACCACCCGTCACCAACACCGTCCCACCCCGACGAAACACCCCACCACCAGAAGCACCCCCCACCGACCCCACCGACACCCCAGCCCGCACCAACCGCGGAACAAACACCCCACCCGACCGCAACGCCACCTGCGGCTCACCCAACGCAACCACACCCGCCAACACCCCACCACCAGGCACCACCCCATCCACCCCCACATCCACCAACACCACCCGCCCCGGACTCTCCGCCTGCACCGAACGCACCAACCCCCACACCGCAGCCCCCACCGGATCCACCACACCACCATCACCATCACCACCCACAGCACCACCCACAGCACTACCCACCGACACAGCACCCCGCGACACCACTACCAACCAACCCCCACGCGACCCCGCGAGAAACGACTGAACAACCGAAAGCACCCCAGCCGTCACCTCACGCACCACCCCCGCATCCAACGACACCGACCGAGGCACCTCCACAACCTCCACCTCCACCTCCGCCCCGACATCACCCACACCCCCAGCCACCGGCAACAACGACCACTCCACCCGGAACAACGAATCTCCGGACACCCGCAGTTGCTCATCCGCCACCGCCCGCAGCACGAGGGACTCGACCGACGCGACCGGAGTCCCCTCACCGTCGGCGAGTTCCAGCGCTACCGATTCGGGTCCGGTGGGCGTCATGCGCACCCGCAGGGCGGTGGCGCCGGAGGCGTGCAGCGTCAGGCCGTTCCACGCGAACGGCAGGAGCAACCCCTCAGCGTCGGGCTCACGTTCACCCAGGAAGGCTCCCGCGTGCAGCGCGGCGTCCAGGAGCGCCGGGTGCAGACCGAACCCAGCGGCCGACTCCACCTCACCCGCCGGCAACGCGACCTCGGCGAACACCTCGCCCCCACGCCGCCACACCGCACGCAAACCCCGAAACACCGGCCCGTATCCATACCCGGCGGTCGCCTGCTCCGTATAGAAGCCGGTCAGGTCGACGGGCTGCGCAGCCTCCGGAGGCCAGACGGCGAAGTCGGCACCAGGTGCCGGTGCCTCGTCGGCGAGCTGCCCCCTCGCGTGGCGGACCCACGGCGCGTCGGAGTCGGCGTCGTCCGACCGCGAGTACACCGCGACCGGCCGCACGCCGTCCGCGTCCTCACCCACCGACACCTGGACACGCACCGCACGCTCATCGGGGATCACCAAGGGAGTCTCGATCACCAGCTCCCGCAGCGTCCCCGCGCCGACCTCATCACCGGCACGAACTGCCAACTCGACCAAAGCGGCACCCGGCAGCAGGATCGTGCCGGCCACGGCGTGATCGGCAAGCCACGGCTGGATGCCAAGCGACAGCCGACCTGTGCCGAGGACACTGCCCGTATCGGGGAGACTGATCAACGAGTCCAACAGCTGATGCCCGGCCGCGAATGCGGGATCACCGCTGGACACATTCGAGTTCATCCAGTAGCGCTGGTGCTGGAAGGCGTAGGTGGGCAGGTCGATCCGGCGTGCACCGGTACCGGCGAAGACCTTCTCCCAGCCGACGTCGACACCACGGGCGTGGAGCCGGGCAAGGGTGGTCATCAGGGCGCGGTCCTCGGGCACGTCGCGCCGCAGCGACGGCACGCACCCTTCCTCGGCCACCATCCCGGAGAGCACCCCATCAGGGCCCAGCTCCAGGAACGTGGTCACCTTCCGCTCCCGCAGTGCACGCACACCGTCGTGGAAACGAACCGTCCCGCGCACGTGCTCCACCCAGTACCCCGGCGTGCACAGTTGCTCGGCGTCCGCGATTTCGCCCGTCAGGTTCGAGATCACCGGGACGGACGGCGCGGAATAGGTGAGCGTGGACGCCACCCTGCGGAACTCCTCCAGCATCGGGTCCATCAGCGGCGAGTGGAACGCGTGCGAGACCCGCAGCCGCTTCGTGCGACGCCCCTCGAACCGGGTCAGCACCGCCTCGACCTCGTCCCGGACGCCGGACAGGACCAGCGACATGTCCCCGTTGATGGCCGCGATGCTCACCCCGGCCGTCAGCAACGCAGCGACCTCGTTCTCCGACGCCTCGACCGCCACCATCACCCCACCCGCCGCCAGTTCCTGCATCAACCGGCCCCGCGCCACCACCAACCCCGCGGCATCCTCCAACGACCACACACCCGCCAGATACGCCGCCACCACCTCACCGATCGAATGACCCGCCAGGCAGTCCGGCCGCACGCCCCACGACTCCACCAACCGGAACAACGCCACCTCGACAGCGAACAACGCCGGCTGCGCATACCGCGTCTCATCCAGTGGAGCCCCGTCCCCGAACACCAGCTCCTTCAACGACCTGCCGAGGCTCCCGTCCACCGCGGCGCACACCTCGTCGAAGGCTTCAGCGAACACCGGGTAGGCCGCATACAGCTCGCGCCCCATCCCGACACGCTGCGCACCCTGGCCCGTGAACAGCACCCCCAGACGGTCCCCGACCACCGTCTCTCCACGCACCGACGCCAACTGCTCCCGCGCCTCCTCCACCGAACCCACCACCACCACCGCACGATGATCAAACCGAGCACGAGACGTCGCCAGCGAATACGCCACGTCCGACAGATGCAACCCCGAACCCTCACCCAGGAACCCGGCCAGCCGCGCCGCCTGGGCACGCACCGCTTCCGGTGTCCGCCCCGAGACCACCAACGGCACCACACCCTCCGGCGCCCCCGCACGCTCCACCGGAACCGCAGGATCGGCAGGCTCAACCCCCTCCAGAACCACGTGCGCGTTGGTCCCGCTGATGCCGAAGGAGGAGACGGCCGCCCGACGCGGGCGCTCCCCCTCCCTCGACCACTCCCGCGCCTCCGTCAGCAACTCCACCGCACCCGCCGACCAGTCCACCTTCGGCGACGGAGCATCCACATGCAACGTCCTCGGCAACACCCCGTGCCGCATCGCCTCCACCATCTTGATCACACCCGCCACACCCGCCGCGGCCTGCGCATGACCGATGTTCGACTTCAACGAACCCAGCCACAACGGACGACCCACCCCAGGACGCTCCTGGCCGTACGTCGCGATCAGCGCCTGCGCCTCGATCGGATCACCCAACGACGTACCCGTCCCATGCGCCTCCACCGCATCCACATCAGCGGCCGACAGCCCGGCACTGGCAAGCGCCTGCCGGATCACACGCTGCTGCGAAGGACCATTCGGCGCCGTCAACCCATTCGACGCACCATCCTGGTTCACCGCACTGCCCCGCACCAGCGCCAACACCTCATGACCGTTGCGCCGCGCATCCGACAGACGCTCCAACAGCAGCAGACCCACACCCTCGGCCCACGACGTACCGTCCGCACCCGCCGCGAACGACTTGCACCGACCATCCGGCGCCAGACCCCGCTGCCGCGAGAACTGTACGAAGGCGATGGGGGTGGACATCACGGCGACGCCGCCGGCCAGGGCGAGCGAGCACTCGCCGTTGCGCAGGGCCTGCATCGCGGAGTGCATCGCCACCAGCGACGACGAGCACGCCGTGTCCACCGTCACGGAGGGTCCTTCGAGCCCGAGGGCATACGAAACGCGCCCGGAGACGAGGCTGCCGGCGGCGACTGCCTCGTTGTAGTCGTGGTACATGGCGCCGGCGAAGACACCGGTCCGGCTGCCCTTCAGCGTGGTCGGATCGATCCCGGCCCGCTCCAGCACCTCCCACGACGTCTCCAACAGCAACCGCTGCTGCGGATCCATCGCCAACGCCTCACGCGGACTGATCCCGAAGAACCCCGGATCGAACTCCCCCGCGTCATGCAGGAACCCGCCCTCCCGAACATAGGACTTACCCACCCTGTCCGGATCAGGATCGAACAACCCCGCCACATCCCAACCCCGGTCCTCCGGAAACGCCGTGATGCCCTCACGTCCCTCGACCACCAGCCGCCACAAATCCTCCGGCGACCCCACCCCACCCGGCAGCCGACACCCCATCGCCACAATCGCGATCGGATCCTCCGACACCGAGACGACAGACACACCCCCCGCCACCACCGAACCGGCCACCGCCCCCTCACCCACCAACTCCCCGCACAAGAACTCAGCCAGCACACCCGGCGACGGATAATCGAAAATCAACGTCGCCGGCAACCGCAACCCCGTCACCGCATTCAACCGGTTCCGCAACTCCACCGCCGTCAACGAATCAAAACCCAGATCGTTGAACGCCTGCCCAGCACCGATACTCCCCGCATCCGCATGCCCCAACACCACCGCGACCTCACCCGACACCAACTCCACCACAAGACGCCGCTGCTCGTTGACCGTCAGGCCCGACAGACGGTCGGCCAGGGAGCCGCCGCCGGCACCGCCCGCGCCGGCGGCCGCGATGCGGCGTGGGCGGCGGACCAGCCCTCGGAGCATCGACGGCAATTCATCGGTGGCTGCCTGCTGGGCAAGATCCGCGAGGTCGAACTTGACGGGTACCAGGACGGGTTCGTCACTGACGAGGCCGGCGTCGAAGAGCGCCATCCCCTCCTCCACGGACAACGCCCTGATCCCACCGCGCCGCATACGCGCCTGATCAGACCGCCCCAGCGAACCCGTCATCCCACTGGACTCACCCCACAACCCCCACGCCAACGACACCCCCGGCAAACCCTGACAACGACGCCACCGGGCAAAAGCATCCAAAAACGCATTCGCCGCCGCATAATTCCCCTGCCCCGCACCACCCAACACACCCGACGCAGACGAATACAGAACAAACGCATCCAACCCCAAATCCCGCGTCACCTCATGCAACACCAACGCCGCATCCACCTTCGGACGAAACACCCCAGCCAACCGCTCCGGCGTCAAACCCCCCACCACACCATCATCAAGCACACCAGCCACATGCACCACACCCGACAACGGCGCCCCCACCGGCACCCGCCCCAACAACCCCACCACCGCCTCACGATCCGCCACATCACACGCCTCCACCACCACCTCCGCACCCGCCCGCTCCAACTCCGCCCGCAACTCCACCACACCCACAGCATCCACACCCCGCCGACCAGCCAACACCAAACTCCGCACCCCATGCACCGCCACCAAATGCCGAGCCACCACCGCACCCAACGCACCCGTACCACCCGTCACCAACACCGTCCCACCCCGACGAAACACCACACCACCATCACCATCACCCACCGACCCCACCGACCCCACCGACACCCCAGCCCGCACCAACCGCGGAACAAACACCCCACCCGACCGCAACGCCACCTGCGGCTCACCCAACGCAACCACACCCGCCAACACCCCACCACCAGGCACCACACCCCCCTCACCCACATCCACCAACACCACCCGCCCCGGACTCTCCGCCTGCACCGAACGCACCAACCCCCACACCGCAGCCCCCACCGGATCCACCACACCACCATCACCAACCACATCACCCTCCACAGCGCCACCCACCGACACAGCACCCCGCGACACCACCACCAACCAACCCCCACCCGACCCCGCGAGAAACGACTGAACAACCGAAAGCACCCCAGCCGTCACCTCCCGCACCACCCCCGCATCCAACGACACCGACCGAGGCACCTCCACAACCTCCACCTCCACCTCCGCCCCGACATCACCCACACCCCCAGCCACCGGCAACAACGACCACTCCACCCGGAACAACGACCCACCAACACCACCACGACCCGACACCCCCAACTCCCCCGCATCCACCGCCCGCAACACCAACGACTCCACCGACGCAACCGGAACCCCCTCACCGTCGGCGAGTTCCAATGCCAGCGATTGCGCCCCCGTGGAATTCAGTCGGATCCGAAGAGTCGAAGCACCCGAAGCGTGCAGGGACACACCACTCCACGCGAACGGCAGGAGCAACCCCTCACCGTCGGGCTCACGCTCACCCAGGAAGGCTCCCGCGTGCAGCGCGGCGTCCAGGAGCGCCGGATGCAGACCGAACCCGGCGGCCGACTCCACCTCACCCGCCGGCAACGCGACCTCGGCGAACACCTCGCCCCCACGCCGCCACACCGCACGCAGACCCTGAAACACCGGCCCATAGCCGTACCCACGCTCGGCCAACTGCTTGTACAGGTCTGACACATCCACGGCTACCGCGTTCTCCGGCGGCCAGACACTCAACCCGGCAGCAGGAGCGACGACTTCTGCGCTGAGCTGCCCACTCGCGTGGCGGACCCACGGCGCGTCGAGGTCCGCGTCGTCCGGCCGCGAGTACACCGCGACCGGCCGCACGCCGTCCGTGTCCTCACCCACCGACACCTGGACACGCACCGCACCGGCGTCGGGGATCACCAGCGGAGTCTCGATCACCAGCTCCCGCAGGGAGCGCGCACCCACCTCGTCCCCGGCACGAACCGCGAGCTCCACCAGCGCGGTGCCCGGCAGCAGCACCGTGCCGGCCACCGAGTGATCCGCCAACCACGGCTGCGCGGCCAGGGAGAGTCGGCCAGTGCACACGACACCGCCCGTGTCCGGCGCACTCACGACGATGTCGAGCAGCGGGTGACCGGTCGCCAGCGCCGGATCCCCGCCGGAGAGAGTCGGGTTCATCCAGAAACGCTGCCGCTGAAAGGCGTAAGTCGGCAGGTCCACCCGCTGCGCACCGGTACCGGCGAAGACCTTCTCCCAGTCGACATCGACACCGCGGGCGTGAAGCCGGGCAACGGTGGTCATCAGAGCGCGGTCCTCGGGCACGTCGCGCCGCAGCGACGGCAGGCACCCTCCCTCGGCCACCATCCCGGAGAGCACCCCATCAGGGCCCAGCTCCAGGAAGGTCGTCACCTTCCGCTCCCGCAGCGCACGCACACCGTCATGGAAACGGACCGTGCCCCGCACGTGCTCCACCCAGTACTCCGGCGAACACAGCCGCTCGGCGTCCGCGACCTCGCCCGTCAGGTTCGAGATCACCGGGACGGACGGCGCGTGATAGGTGAGCGTGGACGCCACCCGGCGGAACTCCTCCAGCATCGGGTCCATCAGCGGCGAATGGAACGCGTGCGAGACCCGCAGCCGCTTCGTCCGGCGCCCCTCCAAGCGGGTCAGCACCGCCTCCACCTCGTCCCGCACGCCGGAAAGGACCAGTGACATGTCCCCGTTGATCGCCGCGATGCTCACCCCGGCGGTCAGCAACGGAGCGACTTCGTCCTCCGACGCCTCGACCGCCACCATCACCCCACCCGCCGCCAGCTCCTGCATCAACCGGCCCCGCGCCACCACCAACCCCGCGGCATCCTCCAACGACCACACACCCGCCAGATACGCCGCCACCACCTCACCGATCGAATGACCCGCCAGACAATCCGCCCGCACGCCCCACGACTCCACCAGCCGGAACAACGCCACCTCGACGGCGAACAACGCCGGCTGCGCATACCGCGTCTCATCCAGCAGATCACCGCCCCCGAACACCACCTCCTTCAACGACCTGCCGAGGCTCCCGTCCACCGCGGCGCACACCTCATCGAAGGCTTCAGCGAACACCGGGTAGACCGCATACAGCTCACGCCCCATCCCGACACGCTGCGCACCCTGACCCGTGAACAGCACCCCCAGACGGCCCCCGACCACCGTCTCTCCACGCACCGACGCCAACTGCTCCCGCGCCTCCTCCACCGAACCCGCCACCACCACCGCACGGTGATCAAACCGAGCACGAGACGTCGCCAGCGAATACGCCGTATCCGCAAGACTCAGCGCCGGGTTCAGCTCCAGGTGACCGGCCAGCCGCGCCGCCTGGGCGCGCACTGCCTCCGGTGTCCTCGCCGAGACCACCAACGGCACCACACCCTCCGGCACCCCCGCACGCTCCACCGGAACCGCAGGCTCAACCCCCTCCAGAATCACGTGCGCGTTCGTCCCGCTGATCCCGAACGCCGACACACCCGCACGCCGCGGACGATCCACCTCAGGCCAGGCCCGCGCCTCCGTCAGCAACTCCACCGCACCTGCCGACCAGTCCACCTTCGGCGACGGAGCATCCACATGCAACGTCCTCGGCAACACCCCGTGCCGCATCGCCTCCACCATCTTGATCACACCCGCCACACCCGCGGTTGCCTGTGTGTGGCCGAGGTTCGACTTGACCGAGCCGAGCCACAGGGGGCGGTCAGCCGGGCGCCCTTGGCCGTACGTCGCGATCAACGCCTGGGCCTCGATCGGGTCGCCCAGCGACGTGCCCGTGCCATGCGCCTCCACCGCGTCGATGTCCGTGGCGAGCAGTCCGGCGTTGGTCAGCGCCTGGCGGATCACACGCTGCTGCGAAGGACCATTCGGAGCCGTCAGCCCGTTGGACGCACCGTCCTGGTTCACCGCACTGCCCCGCACCAGCGCCAGCACCTCATGACCGTTGCGCCGCGCGTCCGACAGACGCTCCAACAGCAGCAGACCAACACCCTCGGCCCACGACGTCCCGTCCGCACCCGCCGCGAACGCCTTGCAGCGGGCGTCCGGCGCGAGCCCACGTTGCCGGGAGAAGGCCACGAAGGCGCCCGGTGCGGCCATCACGGACACACCGCCGGCAAGCGCGAGCGAGCACTCGCCGCTGCGCAGCGTCTGGGCGGCCAGATGGATGGCGACCAGCGCCGAGGAGCAGGCGGTGTCGATGGACACGGCGGGGCCCTCGAAGCCGAACGTGTACGAGACACGGCCGGAGGTGACCGCGCCGGCGCTGCCGGTCAGGGCGTACCCCTCGGTGCTGGACTCGCCGCCCTCAAGGCTGGGGATGTAGTCCTGGGGCTTCGTCCCGGCGAACACTCCCACGTTGCGGCCGCGCAGCGAGGTCGGGTCGATGCCCGCCCGCTCGAAGGCCTCCCACGCGGTCTCCAGCAGCAGCCGCTGCTGCGGATCCATCGCCACCGCCTCACGCGGACTGATCCCGAAGAAGGCGGCGTCGAACTCGGCGGCGTCGGTGACGAAGCCGCCCTCACGGACGTACGACTTTCCAGGGCGCTCGGGGTCGGGGTCGTAGAGCCCGTTCACGTCCCAGCCGCGGTCGGTCGGGAACGGCGCGATGGCGTCGGTTCCCCCGGCGACCAGCTCCCACAGGTCCTCGGGCGAGGACACGCCTCCCGGGAGACGGCAGCTCATGGCGACGATCGCGATCGGCTCCGTCCGCTCGGATTCGACCTCGCGCAGCCGCTTGCGCGCCTGGCTGAGGTCGGCGAGGGCCCGCTTGAGGTAGTCGCGCAGCTTGTCGTCGTTCGTGCTCATCGCAAGTCCTTCTGCTCAACAGGTGTGGGGGGCCGGCGCTGCGGTCAGGAAGATCCGAGCTCGTTCTCCGCGAAGCTGAAGAGCTCGTCGTCGGAGGCGGAGTCGAGGTCGAAGTGCTCCTCGCCCTCCACGGGGGCACCGGACGACGCGTACCGGGTCGCCAAGGTGTGCAGACGCCTGGCCATCTGTGCCATGACGTCGTCATCGAGCGGCGTGCTGCTCAACGCCGCTTCCAGCTTGTCGAGTTCGGCGAGCACCGACACCGGCGATACGCCCAGTTGCTCAAGCAGGACGTCAGCGAGGGCAGCCGGGGTCGGATGGTCGAACACCGCCGACGCCGGCAGTCGCAGACCCGTGGCGGCCGTAATCCGGTTGCGCAGCTCCACACCTGTGAGCGAGTCGAAGCCGAGGTCCTTGAAGGCACGGTCCGGCGCAATGGCGTCCTGCTCCCGGCGGCCCAGTACGGTCGCGACGTCGGCGCGCACCAGGTCGAGCAGTGCTTGCTGTCGCGCAGGCTGCGGCATCGTCGCCAGCCGGTCGACCAGGGACTGGCCGGCTGCACTGCCCGCGCCATCGGCGACGCCGGTGCGGATAATCCGGCGCGGTCGGCGAACCAGGTCTCGGAGCATCGAGGGCACCTGGTCGTCGCCCGCTTGGGTGGCCAGTGCGGCGAGGTCGAACTTGACGGGTACCAGGGCGGGTTCGTCGCTGACGAGGCCGGCGTCGAAGAGCGCCATCCCCTCCTCCACGGACAACGCCCTGATCCCACCGCGCCGCATACGCGCCTGATCAGACCGCCCCAGCGAACCCGTCATCCCACTGGACTCACCCCACAATCCCCACGCCAACGACACCCCCGGCAAACCCTGACAACGACGCCACCGGGCAAACGCATCCAAAAACGCATTCGCCGCCGCATAATTCCCCTGCCCCGCACCACCCAACACACCCGACGCAGACGAATACAGAACAAACGCATCCAACCCCAAATCCCGCGTCACCTCATGCAACACCAACGCCGCATCCACCTTCGGACGAAACACCCCAGCCAACCGCTCCGGCGTCAAACCCCCCACCACACCATCATCAAGCACACCAGCCACATGCACCACACCCGACAACGGCGCCCCCACCGGCACCCGACCCAACAACCCCACCACCGCCTCACGATCCGCCACATCACACGCCTCCACCACCACCTCCGCACCCGCCCGCTCCAACTCCGCCCGCAACTCCACCACACCCACAGCATCCACACCCCGCCGACCAGCCAACACCAAACTCCGCACCCCATGCACCGCCACCAAATGCCGAGCCACCACCGCACCCAACGCACCCGTACCACCCGTCACCAACACCGTCCCACCCCGACGAAACACCACACCACCATCACCATCACCCACCGACCCCACCGACCCCACCGACACCCCAGCCCGCACCAACCGCGGAACAAACACCCCACCCGACCGCAACGCCACCTGCGGCTCACCCAACGCAACCACACCCGCCAACACCCCACCACCAGGCACCACACCCCCCTCACCCACATCCACCAACACCACCCGCCCCGGACTCTCCGCCTGCACCGAACGCACCAACCCCCACACCGCAGCCCCCACCGGATCCACCACACCACCATCACCCTCACCATCACCACCCACAGCACCACCCACCGACACAGCACCCCGCGACACCACCACCAACCAACCCCCACGCGACCCCGCGAGAAACGACTGAACAACCGAAAGCACCCCAGCCGTCACCTCCCGCACCACCCCCGCATCCAACGACACCGACCGAGGCACCTCCACAACCTCCGCCTCCACATCACCCACACCCCCAGCCACCGGCAACAACGACCACTCCACCCGGAACAACGACCCACCAACACCACCACGACCCGACACCCCCAACTCCCCCGCATCCACCGCCCGCAACACCAACGACTCCACCGACGCGACCGGAACCCCCTCACCGTCGGCGAGTTCCAGCGCTACCGATTCGGGTCCGGTGGGTGTCATGCGCACCCGCAGGGTGGTGGCGCCGGAGGCGTGCAGCGTCAGGCCGTTCCACGCGAACGGCAGGATGAGCTTGCCCTCCTCGGCCTTCCGCTCGGTGAAGGCCCCGCAACGCAGCACCGCGTCGAGAAGCGCGGGGTGCAGTCCGAAGCCGGCCGCCGCCTCGGCGTCGTCCACCGGAAGCGCGACCTCGGCGTAGACGTCCTGCCCGAGGACCCACGCCGCACGCAGCCCCTGAGCCGATGGCCCGTAGCCGCAACCGGCAGTCGTCTGGTCCGTGGTGCGGCCGGTCAGGTCGACGGGCTGCGCGCCCTCCGGAGGCCAGACGGCGAAGTCGGCGCCAGGTGCGGGTGCTTCGTCGGTGAGCTGCCCACTCGCGTGGCGGACCCACGGCGCGTCCAGGTCCGCGTCGTCCGGCCGCGAGTACACCGCGACCGGCCGCACGCCGTCCGCGTCCTCACCCACCGACACCTGGACACGCACCGCACCCTCATCGGGGATCACGACCGGCGCCTCCATGACCAGCTCCCGCAGGGAGCGCGCACCCACCTCGTCCCCGGCACGAACCGCGAGCTCCACCAGCGCGGTGCCCGGCAGCAGCACCGTGCCGGCCACCGAGTGATCCGCCAACCACGGCTGCGCGGCGAGCGACAGACGACCGGTGGCGACCACACCACCCGTGTCCGGCGCACTCACCACGACGTCGAGCAGCGGATGTCCGGTGGCGAGCGCCGGGTCCCCACCGGACGGAGCCGGGTTCATCCAGTAGCGCTGGTGCTGGAAGGCGTAGGTCGGCAGGTCCACCCGCTGCGCACCGGTACCGGCGAAGACCTTCTCCCAGTCGACGTCGACACCGCGGGCGTGGAGCCGGGCAAGGGTGGTCATCAGGGCGCGGTCCTCGGGCACGTCGCGCCGCAGCGACGGCACGCACCCTTCCTCGGCCACCATCCCGGAGAGCACTCCGTCGGGGCCCAGCTCCAGGAACGTCGTCACCTTCCGCTCCCGCAGCGCACGCACACCGTCGTGGAAACGGACCGTGCCCCGCACGTGCTCCACCCAGTACTCCGGCGAACACAGCCGCTCGGCGTCCGCGATTTCGCCCGTCAGGTTCGAGATCACCGGGACGGACGGCGCGGAATAGGTGAGCGTGGACGCCACCCTGCGGAACTCCTCCAGCATCGGGTCCATCAGCGGCGAGTGGAACGCGTGCGAGACCCGCAGCCGCTTCGTCCGGCGCCCCTCGAACCGGGTCAGCACCGCCTCGACCTCGTCCTCCACGCCCGAAAGGACCAGCGACGCCTCCCCGTTGATGGCCGCGATGCTCACCCCGGCCGTCAGCAACGCAGCGACCTCGTTCTCCGACGCCTCGACCGCCACCATCACCCCACCCACGGCAAGCTCCTGCATCAACCGGCCCCGCGCCACCACCAACGCCACGGCATCCTCCAACGACCACACACCCGCCAGATACGCCGCCACCACCTCACCGATCGAATGACCCGCCAGACAATCCGCCCGCACCCCCCACGACTCCACCAACCGGAACAACGCCACCTCAACGGCGAACAACGCCGGCTGCGCATACCGCGTCTCATCCAGCAGATCACCGCCCCCGAACACCACCTCCTTCAAAGACCCACCGAGGCTCCCGTCCACCGCGGCGCACACCTCGTCGAAAGCCTCCGCGAACACCGGGTAGACCGCATACAGCTCGCGCCCCATCCCGACACGCTGCGCACCCTGACCCGTGAACAGCACCCCCAGACGACCCCCGACCACCGCCTCCCCACGCACCGACGCCAACTGCTCCCGCGCCTCCTCCACCGAACCCGCCACCACCACCGCACGATGATCAAACCGAGCACGAGACGTCGCCAGCGAATACGCCACGTCCGACAGATGCAACCCCGAACCCTCACCCAGGAACCCGGCCAGCCGCGCCGCCTGGGCCCGCACCGCTTCCGGTGTCCTCGCTGAGACCACCAACGGCACCACACCCTCCGGCACCCTCGCACGCTCCACCGGAACCGCAGGATCGGCAGATCCAACCCCCTCCAGAATCACGTGCGCGTTCGTCCCGCTGATCCCGAACGCCGACACACCCGCACGCCGCGGACGATCCACCTCAGGCCAGGCCCGCGCCTCCGTCAGCAACTCCACCGCACCCGCCGACCAGTCCACCTCAGGAGTCGGAGCATCCACATGCAACGTCCTGGGCAGCACACCGTGCCGCATCGCCTCCACCATCTTGATCACACCCGCCACGCCCGCGGTGGCGCCGGTGTGGCCGAGGTTCGACTTGAGGGCCCCGAGCAGCAGCGGGCGGTCCGGCGCGGAGCGCTCCTGGCCGTAGGTCGCGATCAGTGCCTGGGCCTCGATCGGGTCGCCCAGCGACGTACCCGTGCCGTGCGCCTCCACCGCATCCACGTCAGCGGCCGACAGCCCGGCGCTGGCGAGCGCCTGCCGGATCACACGCTGCTGCGAAGGACCATTCGGCGCCGTCAGCCCGTTGGACGCGCCGTCCTGGTTCACCGCGCTGCCCCGCACGAGCGCCAACACCTCGTGACCGTTGCGCCGCGCGTCCGACAGACGCTCCAGCAGGACGATTCCGACGCCCTCGGCCCATCCGGTGCCGTCCGCGCCTTCGGCGAACGCCTTGCAGCGGCCGTCCGGGGCCAGACCGCGCTGCCGGGAGAACTCGACGAAGACGCCCGGGCTTGACATCACGGCGACGCCGCCGGCCAGGGCGAGCGAGCATTCGCCGTTGCGCAGGGCCTGCATCGCGGAGTGCATCGCCACCAGCGACGACGAGCACGCCGTGTCGATGGTGAGCGCGGGTCCCTCCAGGCCGAGGATGTAGGAGACCCGGCCGGAGGCGACGCTGCCCGCGCTGCCGGTCAGGGCGTAGCCCTCGGTGCCTTCGGCGCCGCCGCCGAGGCGCGGGGTGTAGTCCTGGGCTCCCATGCCGGTGAAGACGCCGACGTCCTTGCCGCGCAGCGAGGTCGGGTCGATGCCGGCGCGTTCGAGGACCTCCCAGGAGGTTTCCAGCAGCAGTCGCTGCTGCGGGTCCATCGCGAGGGCCTCGCGGGGGTTGATGCCGAAGAAGTCGGCGTCGAAGTCGGCGACTCCGCGCAAGAAGCCGCCCTTGCGGACGTAGGTCGTGCCGGGGGCGTCCGGGTCGTCGGAGAGCAGGGCGTCCAGGTCCCAGCCGCGGTCGGCGGGGAAGTCGGCGAGCGCGTCCCGGCCTTCGGCGAGCAGGGTCCACAGCTCCTCGGGCGAGGTCACCCCGCCGGGGAGGCGGCAGCTCATGGAGACGATCGCGATCGGGTCGTCGGCCGCGTTCGCGGCCGCGTTCGCGGGGAGCGGTGCGGCCGTGGGAGGGGGCAGGACCGTGTCGTCGCCGACGAGTTCCGCGCGCAGCTGGTCGGCCAGCGCCCTGGGGGTCGGGTGGTCGAAGACGAGGGTGGCGGGGAGGCGCAGCTGTGTGGCGGCGTTGAGGCGGTTGCGCAGTTCCACCGCGGTGACCGAGTCGAAGCCGATCTCCCTGAACGCCCTGTCCTCCTCGACGCCTTGGGCGTCGGTGTGGCCGAGGACGCTGCCCGCCTCGCTGCGTACCAGGTCCACCAGCAGGCGTTCCTGTTCGGCCGGCGGGAGTCGCAGCAGTTCGGCGCGGAGGGCGGACACGTCGTCGGCGGGGCGGCCGGCGGCGCCGGCGGCGAGGAGTTCGGTGACCTCCGGCAGGCCGCGCAGCAGCGGGCGGGGGCGGGCGAGGGTGAAGGCGGGCGCGAAGCGGGTCCAGTCGATGGCGGCGACGACCACGTGGGTCTCGTCGTGCTCGACGGCCTGTACCAGTGCGGCGACGGCGAGGTGGGGGTCCATCAGGGCGACGCCGAGCTTGGCGAACTCGCCCGCCAGGGAGGCGTCGACCATGCCGCCGCCGTCCCAGGCGCCCCAGGCGATGGAGGTGGCGGTGAGGCCGCGGGCGCGGCGGTGCTGGGCCAGTGCGTCGAGGTAGGCGTTGGCCCCGGCGTACGAGGTCAGGCCGTTGCTGCCCCAGGCGGTGGCGCCGGAGGAGAAGAGGACGAAGGCGTCGAGTGCGCGGTCGCCGAGCAGGTCGTCCAGGTGCCGGGCGCCGGCGATCTTGGCGTGGCCCATCTCGGCGAACTGCTCGACGGTGAGTCCGGACAGGGGTGATTCGCTCTGGGGCGCGCCGGCGAGGTGGAGGACGGCGGTCAGCGGCAGTTCGGCGGGTACGGCGTCGAGGAGGGCGGCGACGGCGTCGCGGTCGGCGATGTCGCAGGCGGTGATGGTGACGCGGGCGCCGAGGGTTTCCAGTTCGGCGCGGAGTTCACCGGCGCCGGGCGCCTCGGGGCCGCGGCGGCTGGTCAGCAGGAGGTGCTCGGCGCCGTGTTCGGCGAGGTGGCGGGCGAGGTGGGCGCCGGTGCCGCCGGTGCCGCCGGTGATGAGGACGGTGCCGTGCGGGGTCCAGGGCGCGGTGGCCGGGGCGCCGTCCAGTGGGGCGCGGCGCATGCGGCGGGCGTGCAGGCCGTCGGGGCGTACGGCGAGCTGGTCCTCGTCGTCGATACCGGAGAGGGCGGTGCACAGCAGGTCGAGGGAGTGCGGGTCGGGTTCGCCGGTGCCGGGGGGCAGGTCGACGAGGCCGCCCCAGTTCCGTGGGTCGTCGAGTGCGAGGACGGTGCCGATGCCCCACAGGGTGTGCTGGGAGAGGTCGGTCAGTTCGGCGGGGTCGGTGACGGCGACGGCGCCGGAGGTGACCGCCCACAGGGGCGCCTCGATCCCGGCGTCGCCGAGGGCCTGGACGAGGGTGACGGTGCCGATGGCGCCGCGCGACCAGGTGGTGTGGGCCGGGTGGGGCCGGCCGTCGAGGGCGAGGAGCGCCACGATGCCCGTGAGGGGCTGGTCGGGGAGGAGGGCGGCCAGCGTCCTCCGGTCGGTGTGCTCGGTGTCGACCTCGACGCGCACGGTCTGTGCGCCGCGCTCGGCGAGGCCGGCGGCGACGGCTTCGGCGAGCGGGTCGGCGTCGGTGCCGACGACTACGAGCCAGGTGCCGGACAGGGCGCCGGTGGCGTCGACGCGGTCCCAGCCGAGACGGTAGCGCCAGGTGTCGACCACGGAGCGTTCCCGCCTGCGGCGGCGCCAGGAGGTGAGTGCGGGCAGGACGTCGTCGAGTACGGAGGCTTCCAGCTGGAGGTCGTCGGCGAGGGCGTCGGTGTCGCCGGTCTCGATCGCTGACCAGAAGGCCGCGTCGACCGGGTCGGCCTCGACGGCGGGGCGGTCGTCGGCGTCGAGCCAGTAGCGCTGGTGTTGGAAGGGGTACGTCGGCAGCTCCACCACCCGCGCGGCGGACGCGTCGAACGCCGCCCCCCAATCGACGTCCACACCCCCCGCATACACCTCACCCACCGACCGCAGGAACCGCTCCACACCCCCCTCCCCACGCCGCAACGACCCCACCACCACACCCTCCACACCCACCGCACCCAACGTCTCCGCCACCACAAAACCCAACACCGGATGCGGACTCACCTCAACGAACACCCGCCGCCCCTCACCCAACAACCCACGCACCACCTCCTCCAAACGCACCGGCTCCCGCAGATTCCGATACCAATACCCCCCATCCAGAACCGACGTATCCACCACCCCACCCGTCACCGTCGAATAGAACGGCACCCCCGACGACACCGCCGACACACCCCCCAACACCCCCGCCAACTCACCCTCCACACCCTCCACCTGCACCGAATGCGACGCATAATCCACCGGCACCCGCCGCACCCGCACCCCCTCCGCACCCAACTCACCCTCCAACACATCCAACGCCTCCACCCCACCCGACACCACCACCGACGCCGGACCATTCACCGCCGCGACCGACAACCCCTCACCCAAACGCCCCTCCACCACACCCACCGGCAAACCCACCGACAACATCCCACCTCCACCCGCAAGCGACGACGCGATCACCTGACTACGCCGCGCCACCACCCGCGCACCCTCCTCCAACGACAACGCACCCACCACACACGCCGCCGCGATCTCCCCCTGCGAATGACCCACCACACCCACCGGCTCCACCCCCACCGACCGCCACAACCCCGCCAACGACACCATCACCGCCCACAACACCGGCTGCACCACATCCACCCGCCCCAACGCCTCCTCATCACCCAACACCTCCACCAACGACCACCCCACGAACGGCGCCAACGCCTCCCCACACCGCCCCATCCACTCCGCGAACACCACCGACTCCGCCAACAACCCCGACGCCATCCCCACCCACTGCGCACCCTGCCCCGGAAACACGAACACGACACCGGTGTCACCCTGGGCGGGGGACGGCACGGAGGTGTCCTCGGCGAGGGCCGCGAGGCGCTCCACCGCTTCCGTGCGGGTGCCGGCGACCACGACGCCGCGGTGGTCGAACGGCGTGCGTGCGGTGAGGGAGAGGGCGATGTCGTGCAGCACGGCGTCGGGGCGGCTCTCCAGGAAGGCGGCGAGCTGCCTCGCCTGGGCCCGCAGGGCGTCGGGGGTCTTGCCGGACAGGGGCAGCGGTACGGTGCCGTGCGGCACGGTCCGTTCGGTGGCAGGGCGGGCGGGATCGGTGGGTGCGGTGGCCTCGGGGTCGGCGGGGTCCGCCGGAGCGGGCTCCGCGGGTGCGGGCCGCGCGGATTCGATGACGACGTGGGCGTTGGTGCCGCTGAGGCCGAAGGAGGACACTCCGGCGCGCCGCGGCGCGTCCCGCTCGGGCCACTCCCGCGCCTCCGTCAGCAGCTCCACCCCGCCCGACGACCAGTCCACCTCAGGAGTCGGAGCGTCCACGTGCAACGTCCTGGGCAGCACACCGTGCCGCATCGCCTCCACCATCTTGATCACACCCGCCACACCCGCAGCCGCCTGCGCATGACCGATGTTCGACTTCAACGACCCCAGCCACAACGGCGAACCCTCCGCACGCCCACGGCCGTACGTGGCCAACAACGCCTGCGCCTCGATCGGATCACCCAACGACGTACCCGTACCATGCGCCTCCACCACATCCACATCCGCAGCCGACAACCGGGCGTTCTCCAACGCCTGCCGGATCACACGCTGCTGCGAGGGCCCATTGGGCGCGGTCAGACCATTGGACGCCCCGTCCTGGTTCACCGCACTGCCCCGCACCACCGCGAGAACCTCACGACCGTTGCGGCGGGCGTCCGACAACCGCTCCAGCAGCAGCACACCCACGCCCTCGGAGAAGCCGGTGCCGTCGGCGCCCGCGGCGAAGGCGCGGCACCGGCCGTCCGGGGAGAGGCCGCGCTGCCGGGAGAACTCGACGAACATCTTGCTGTCGGCCATCACGGCGACGCCGCCCGCCAGGGCCATCTCCGATTCGCCGGTGCGCAGGGACTGCACGGCGAGGTGGATGGCGACCAGCGACGAGGAGCAGGCGGTGTCCACCGTGACCGCCGGGCCCTCCAGGCCGAGGGTGTAGGAGACGCGGCCCGTGGCGAAGCTGCCGGTGCTGCCACGCCCGATGTAGGCCTCCAGGTCCGCGGGGACCTGTCGTACGCGCGGGGCGTAGTCGTGGTGCATGACGCCGGTGTAGCAGCCGATTTTGCGGCCGCGCAGGGAGGCGGGGTCGATGCCGGCGCGTTCGAAGACCTCCCAGGAGGTCTCCAGGAGCAGCCGCTGCTGCGGATCCATCGCCAGCGCCTCGCGCGGGGAGATGCCGAAGAAGGAGGCGTCGAAACCGGCCACGTCGTCGAGGAAGCCGCCCTCACGGACGTAGGACTTGCCCGGTGCGTCGGGGTCCGGGTCGTAGATGCCCGCCAGGTCCCAGCCCCGGTCGGCCGGGAAGGGGGTGATGCCGTCGACGCCGTCGGCCACCAGCCGCCAGAGGTCCTCGGGGGAGGTCACCCCGCCCGGCAGCCGGCAGGCCATACCGACGATGGCGATGGGCTCCCACGCCTTCTCCTCGACCTCGCGCAGCCGGCGGGTGGCCTGACGCGCGGTGGTGACTGCCTTGTTGAGGTATTCGCGGTACTTCTTGTCGTCGGCCACGGGGAAGGTCAGCTCCTTGCGGGAAGTCTTCTGACGACGGGTGGGCAGCGGGGGGACGGCGGCGTCAGGAAGCGGTGAACTCGTTGTCGATGATGTCGAAGACCTCGTCGTCGGAGACCGACTCGAGATCGTCGTCCTCGTCCTGGGCGGTGTTCGGGGACCACTTGGCCAGCAGGACCTGCAAGGCGGCGGTGACCTGGGCGCGGACCGCCTGGTCGTCGGGGACGGCGGCGAGCGCGGTCCTGAGCTTCTCGGCCTCCGCGACCGCCGGGTGCACCGCGGGGCCGCCCTCGAAGGCGAGCGCCTCGTGCAGGTGGGCGGCGAGCACGGCCGGCGCCGCGTGGTCGAACAGGAGGGTGGCGGGCAGGCGCAGGCCGGTCGCCGCGGACAGTTTGTTGCGCAGTTCGACGGCGGTGAGCGAGTCGAAGCCCAGTTCTTGGAAGGCGCGGTCGGGGTGGACGGCGTGTGTGTCCTGATGGCCGAGGATGACGGCGGTCTCCGTGCGCACCAGGTCGAGCAGGGCCTCGGTCCGCGCGGCCTCGTCCAGGTCGGCCAGGCGCCGGCGCAGTGAGCCGGCCGTGGCGAAGTCGGCGCGCCGGGCGCGGGCCTCGGCCGCCGCGACGCGGCGGGCCTCGGGCACGCCCCCCAGGAGTGCGGAGGGCCGGCGAGCGGTGAAGGCCGGGTGGAACCGCTTCCAGTCGATGTGGGCGACGGTGAGGCCGCTCTGGCCTCCCGTCAGGGTCCGGTCCAGGGCGGTCAGCATCAGCTCCGGGCGGATCGCCTCGATGCCCTGGCGGCGCAGTTGCGCGGCCGAGGCGGCGTCGACCATGCCGCCGCCGGACCAGGCGCCCCAGGCGATGGAGGTGGCGGTGCGGCCGCGGCCGCGCCGGCGCCGGGCGAGGGCGTCGAGGTAGGCGTTGCCCGCGGAGTAGGCGCTCTGGCCGCCGCTGCCCCAGACGCCGGCGATGGACGAGAACACGATGAACGCGTCCAGGGGGGTGTCGGCGAGCAGGGCGTCGAGGTGGGCCGCCCCGGCCACCTTGGCCGCTACGACGGCGTGGAAGTCCTCGAGTGTCGTCTCCTCCAGGGTGCCGAAGCCGTTGACGCCGGCGGCGTGCACCACCGCGCGGACCGGGTCGCCGTCGGCCGCCAGTCGCGCCAGGAGCGCGGCGAGGGCCTGCCGGTCGGCGACGTCGACGGCGGCCACGGTGACCCGGGCGCCGGCCTCGGTGAGTTCGGCGGTCAGTTCCGCGGCGCCCGGGCTGTCGTCGCCGCGGCGGCTGACGAGGACCAGGTGTCCGGCGCCGCTCGCGGCCATCCGGCGGGCGACGTGCCCGCCGAGGGCTCCGGTGCCGCCGGTGATCAGCACGGTGCCGGTGGGCTGCCAGGGGGTCTCGTGCGGCTGCGGCCGGTACAGCTCCGTTCGCTCCAGGCGGCGGGCGAGGGCCGTTCCGGCGCGCAGGGCGAGTTGGTCCTCCTGTCCGCTGCCGCCACCGAGCACGGTGGTGAGCCGGGCGCACGTCGCGTCGTCGAGGGTGGCGGGGAGGTCGATCAGGCCGCCCCAGCGGCCCGGGTGTTCGAGGGCGGCGACCTGTCCGAGACCCCAGAGGGCGGCCTGGTCGGCGCTGTGCACGAGGTCGGTGTCCTGGGTGCTGACCGCGCCCTGGGTGACCAGCCAGAGGGGCGCGTCGATCTCGGTGTCGCCGAGGGCCTGGACGAGGACGACGGTCGCCGCCAGGCCGCCGGTGACTCCGGGGTGGCCGGGGTGCGCGGACTCGTCCAGCGCGAGCAGGGACAGGACGCCCGTGATGGCGTCCAGGTCGGGCACCGTGCCGGTGAGGAGGTCGGCGAGGGCGTCGCGGGCGGTTCCGGCGACCGGCAGCGGGACGACGTCGGCGCCCCGGTCGCGGAGGGCGGTGAGGCATGCGGTGACGGTGCTGTCGTCCGCGTGGCCGGCGGGGACGGCGACCAGCCAGGTGCCGGTGGGCGCTGCCGCCGGGTCCGTGGTCTCGGCCTCGGTCCAGGTCGTGCCGTACACCCAGCCGTCCAGCCGGGAGGAGCCGGTCTCGCGGGCCAGCCGGGCGCCGGAGAGCTGTTCGGGGGTCACCTGGCGGCCGGTGAGACCGTCGACGCGGGCGACGGGGGCGCCCGTCTGGTCGGTCACGGTGACCTGCCAGGTCTCCTCGCCCGCGGGGACGAAGTGCGCCCGCAGCCGGGAGGCGCCCCGGTTCCACAGGGTGATGCCGTTCCAGGAGAAGGGCAGCCGGGGCAGGCCGGTGCCGTAGAGGAGCGGGGCGTGCAGGGAGGCGTCGAGGAGGGCGGGGTGCAGGGAGAAGCGTCCGGCGTCCTCCTGCTGCTGTTCGGGGAGCGCGACCTCGGCGAAGATCTCTCCGTCGCGGGTCCACACGGCGCGCAGTCCTTGGAAGGCGGGACCGTACTCGTATCCGCGTTCGGCCAGGCCGGCGTACACGGACGCGGTGTCCACGGGTGCGGGGGTGGCGCCGGCCGGCGGCCAGGCGAGCACGGGCTCGGCGGACTCCAGGTCCTCGGGGACGAGGGTGCCGGCGGCGTGGCGCGTCCAGCCGGGTTCGTCGTCCTCGGGGCGGGAGTGCACGGAGACGGCGCGGCGGCCGGACTCGTCGGGGGCGGCGATCTCGACGCGGACCTGGATGCCGCCCTCCTCGGGGAGGATGAGGGGCGCCTCGATGACGAGTTCTTCCAGGGAGCCGCAGTCGGCCGCGGCGCCGGCGGTGAGGACGAGGTCGACGAAGCCGGTGCCGGGGAGCAGGGCGGTGCCCCAGACGGCGTGATCGGCGAGCCAGGGGTGGGTGCGCAGGGACCAGCGGCCGGTGAAGGCGAGGCCGCCGGTTCCGGGCAGTTCCACGGCGGCGCCGAGGAGGGGGTGTTCGCAGGCGGCGAGGCCGGCGGAGGAGACGTCTCCCTCGGCGCGCCCGGTCTTCAGCCAGTAGCGCTGGTGTTGGAAGGGGTACGTCGGCAGCTCCACCACCCGCGCGGCGGACGCGTCGAACGCCGCCCCCCAGTCGACGTCCACACCCCCCGCATACACCTCACCCACCGACCGCAGGAACCGCTCCACACCCCCCTCCCCACGCCGCAACGACCCCACCACCACACCCTCCACACCCACCGCACCCAACGTCTCCGCCACCACAAAACCCAACACCGGATGCGGACTCACCTCAACGAACACCCGCCGCCCCTCACCCAACAACCCACGCACCACCTCCTCCAAACGCACCGGCTCCCGCAGATTCCGATACCAATACCCCCCATCCAGAACCGACGTATCCACCACCCCACCCGTCACCGTCGAATAGAACGGCACCCCCGACGACACCGCCGACACACCCCCCAACACCCCCGCCAACTCACCCTCCACACCCTCCACCTGCACCGAATGCGACGCATAATCCACCGGCACCCGCCGCACCCGCACCCCCTCCGCACCCAACTCACCCTCCAACACATCCAACGCCTCCACCCCACCCGACACCACCACCGACGCCGGACCATTCACCGCCGCGACCGACAACCCCTCACCCAAACGCCCCTCCACCACACCCACCGGCAAACCCACCGACAACATCCCACCTCCACCCGCAAGCGACGACGCGATCACCTGACTACGCCGCGCCACCACCCGCGCACCCTCCTCCAACGACAACGCACCCACCACACACGCCGCCGCGATCTCCCCCTGCGAATGACCCACCACACCCACCGGCTCCACCCCCACCGACCGCCACAACCCCGCCAACGACACCATCACCGCCCACAACACCGGCTGCACCACATCCACCCGCCCCAACGCCTCCTCATCACCCAACACCTCCACCAACGACCACCCCACAAACGGCGCCAACGCCTCCCCACACCGCCCCATCCACTCCGCGAACACCACCGACTCCGCCAACAACCCCGACGCCATCCCCACCCACTGCGCCCCCTGCCCCGGAAACACGAACACGACTTCCTCGGCGCGGACTCGGGGCGCGGTGTCGGGCGCGACGGCGAGGGCCGCCAGGCGCTCCACCGCTTCCGTGCCGGTGCCGGCGACCACGGCCGCGCGGTGCGGGAAGGGGGTCCGGGTGGTCAGCAGCGACAGGGCGACGTCGTGCAGCGGGGTGCCGGGGTGGGTGCGGAGGTGGTCGGCGAGGGAGGCCGCCCGGGCGCGCAGGGCGTCGGGGGTCTTGCCGGACAGGACGAGCGGGACGACGCCGCCGGAGGCGGTGCGGGCCGCGGCGGGCGTCTCGGGGGGCTCGGCGGGCCGGGCCTGCTCCAGGATGATGTGGGCGTTGGTGCCGCTGATGCCGAAGGAGGACACTCCGGCGCGCCGCGGCGCGTCCCGCTCGGGCCACTCCCGCGCCTCGGTCAGCAGTTCCACCCCGCCCGACGACCAGTCCACCTCAGGAGTCGGAGCGTCCACGTGCAACGTCCTCGGCATCACACCGTGCCGCATCGCCTCCACCATCTTGATCACACCCGCCACACCCGCGGCCGCCTGCGCGTGACCGATGTTCGACTTCAGCGAACCCAGCCACAACGGACGCCCCTCCGGGCGCGAACGGCCGTACGTGGCCAGCAGTGCCTGCGCCTCGATCGGGTCACCCAGCGACGTACCCGTACCGTGCGCCTCCACCACATCCACATCCACGGCCGACAACCGCGCGTTCTCCAACGCCTGCCGGATCACACGCTGCTGCGAGGGGCCATTGGGCGCGGTCAGACCATTGGACGCCCCGTCCTGGTTCACCGCGCTGCCCCGCACCACCGCGAGAACCTCACGACCATTGCGGCGGGCGTCCGACAACCGCTCCAGCAGCAGCACGCCCACGCCCTCGGCCCAGGCGGTGCCGTCCGCAGCGGCGGCGAACGCCTTGCAGCGTCCGTCGACGGACAGGCCGCGCTGGCGGGAGAACTCCACGAAGGCGCCCGGGGTCGACATCACGGCCACGCCGGCGGCGAGCGCGAGCGAGCACTCTCCGGAGCGCAGTGCCTGTGCGGCGAGGTGGATCGCCACCAGGGACGAGGAGCAGGCGGTGTCCACCGTCACCGCCGGGCCCTCCAGGCCGAGGGTGTAGGCGACTCGGCCGGAGACCACGCTGCCCGCGCCGCCGGTGAGGACGTAGCCCTCCGTCTCCTGGGATCCGGTGCCCATGCGGGGGGCGTACTCCTGTCCGGCGACGCCGGTGAAGACGCCGACGCTCTCGCCCTTGAGCGTGGCGGGATCGATCCCGGCGCGTTCCAGGGTCTCCCAGGAGGTCTCCAGGAGCAGCCGCTGCTGCGGGTCCATCGCCAGCGCCTCGCGCGGGGAGATCTCGAAGAAGGGCGCGTCGAAACCGGCCACGTCGTCGAGGAAGCCGCCTTCGCGGACGTAGGACTTGCCGGACGCGTCCGGGTCGGGGTCGTAGAGGGCGCCGAGGTCCCAGCCGCGGTCCGCCGGGAAGGCGCCGACGGCGTCGGCGCCCGCGGACACCAGCCGCCACAGTCCCTCGGGCGAGGTCACGCCGCCCGGCAGCCGGCAGCCCATGGCCACGATGGCGAGGGGCTCGGTGCGCCGGCCCTGTTCCTCGCGCAGCTTCTCCCGCGTCTGCCGCAGTTCGGCCGAGACCCGCTTGAGGTAGGTGAGCGCCTTCTCGTCGGTGGTCATGGAACCTGTTCCCCTCTTCCGGACGGCGTGGCGGGTCAGCCGAGCCCGAGTTCGTTGTCGATGAAGGCGTAGACGTCGTCGGCGGTGGCGGTTTCGAGCTGTCCGGCCGGGTCGGTGCTCTCGGTGGCGCCGCCGCCGAGGGCGGCCTCTTCGAGGCGTGATCCGAGGAACCTGAGCCGGGAGTGGATGCCGGAGTGCGCCAGTTCCTCGGTCAGCAGGGCGTCGAGCGCCGTCTCCAGCGCGTCGAGTTTGGCCGCGACGGGGTCGGATCGCTGGTCGAGGGTCTTGAGCAGGTAGTCGGCGAGGACGGTGGGGGCCGGGTAGTCGAACACGGCCGTCGAGGGCAGCCGGGTGCCGGCGGCCCTGCCGAGGCGGTTGCGCAGTTCCACCGCGGTCAGCGAGTCGAACCCGGCCTCCTTGAAGGGGCGGTCGGGCGGCACGAGTGAGGCGTCGGCGTGGCCCAGGACGGTCGCGGCCTCCTTGCGGACCACGTCCAGGACGCGTGCGGTCCTCTCGTCCGCGGGAAGTGCCGCGAGTTGTTCGGCGAGGGTGCTCGCGGGGGCGGCGCCGGTGGCGGCGGCGCGGCGCGGGGTCCTGACGAGTGCGCGCAGCATCGGGGGGAGCCCGCCGGTGGCGGCCCGGCCCCGGAGCACGCTCGGGTCGAGCCGGGCCGGCGCCAGGGCGGGTTGTCCGGCGGTGAGGGCGGCGTCGAGGAGGGCCAGGCCCTCCTCGGCCGTGAGCCCGAGCATGCCGTCGCGTTCGGTGCGCCGCAGGTCGGTCTCGGCGAGGGCGCCGGTCATGTCGCTGGCGTGGGCCCACAGGCCCCAGGCGAGTGACACAGCGGGCAGTCCCTCGCTGTGGCGGAGGCGGGCGAGCCCGTCGAGGAAGGAGTTGGCCGCCGCGTAGTTGGCCTGCCCGGGGTTGCCGAGGACGCCGGCGGCCGAGGAGAACAGCACCCAGGCGGCGAGGTCGAGGTGGCGGGTCAGTTCGTGCAGGTTCAGGGCGGCGTCGGCCTTGGGCCGCAGGACGGTGGCCATCCGCTCGGGGGTGAGCGCGCCGAGCACTCCGTCGTCGATGACGCCCGCGGTGTGCACCACGGCGGTCAGGGGCGCCGTCGCGGGGACGGAGTCCAGCAGCCGGGCCAGGGCGTCGCGGTCGGCGGCGTCGCAGGCCGCGACGGTCACGGTCGCCCCGCGGGCGGAGAGGTCCGCGGCCAGCTCGCAGGCGCCGGGTGCGTCCGGGCCGCGCCTGCCGGCGAGCAGCAGGTTGCGGACGCCGTGTTCGGTGACGAGGTGGCGGGCGACGAGTGCGCCGAGGGAGCCGGTGCCGCCGGTGATCAGGACGGTGCCCTCGGGGTCGGGCCGGTGCGGCAGGGTCAGTACGGCCTTGCCGATGTGGCGTGCCCTGCTGAGGTGCCGGAAGGCGTCCGGGGCCTGCCGTACGTCCCACGCGGTGACGGGCAGCGGGGTGAGGTCGCCGCTCTCGAAGAGGCCGGCGAGTTCGTCGAGCAGCTCCCGGATCCGGTCGTCGTCCGCCTCGGCGAGGTCGTAGGCCCGGTAGTCCACGCCGGGGAAGCGTTCGGCGGTCTCGGTGGCGTCGCGGACGTCGGTCTTGCCCATCTCCAGGAAGCGGCCGCCGCGCGGCAGCAGGCGCAGGGAGGCGTCCACGAACGCGCCGGTCAGCGCGTCGAGGACGACGTCCACACCGCGACCGCCGGTGCTGTCCAGGAAGTGCTGTTCGAAGGCGGTGGTGCGGGAGTCGGCGATGTGCGCGTCGTCGAGTCCCTGGGCGCGCAGGGTGTCCCGTTTGCCGGCGCTGGCGGTGCCGTAGACGTCGGCGCCCAGGTGACGGGCTATCTGGACGGCGGCCATGCCGACGCCGCCGGCCGCGGCGTGGATCAGGACGCTCTCGCCGGTCCGCAGGCCGGCCAGGTCGCGCAGGCCGTAGAGGGCGGTGAGGAACGCGATGGGGGCGGCGGCGGCCTGGGCGAAGGTCCATCCGGCGGGGATCCGGACCAGTCTGTGGTGGTCGGTCACGGCCTGCGGGGCGATCGCCGCGCCGGGGAACAGGCCCATGACCCGGTCGCCGGGCGACAGGCCGGTCACGCCGGGGCCGGTCGCCAGGACGATGCCGGAGCCCTCGCCGCCGATCGCGGCCCGGCCCGGGTACATGTCCAGGGCGATCATGACGTCGCGGAAGTTGAGGCCGGCGGCGCGGACGGCCACGCGGACCTGGCCGGGGCCGAGCGGGCCGGGCTCGGGGTCCGGTACGAGGGCCAGGTTCTCCAGGGTGCCGGGCCCGGTGGTGTCCAGGTGCCAGGCGCCGTCGGGGACCGTCAGGCCAGTGGCGGTGGCGCGGACGAGGCGGGGTACGGACGTCTCGCCGTGGCGTATCGCGAACTGCGTCTCCTCCAGGGCGGCGGCCGCCGCCGGGATGCCGGTGAGGGCGTCGCGGGAGGCGTCGTGTCCGTCGATGTCGGCGAGGACGACGCGGTCGGGGTTCTCGGACTGGGCGGAGCGCACCAGGCCCCAGACCGCCGCGCCCGCCGGGTCGGTGACGCTCTCGCCGTCGCGGACGGCGACGGCGCCCCTGGTGACCACCAGCAGCCGTGCGCTCTCGTCGCCGGGCTCGGCCAGCCATGCCTGGAGGTCCCCCAGCACGCGGGAGGTGAGTGCGCGCACGTCCTCGGCCGTGGTGCCGTCGCCGGTGGCGTCGAGGACGCGCAGGCCGTCCAGTCCGCCGGCGCGCGCCGTGACCGGCAGGGCCGTCCACTCCGTGCGGAACAGGGACGCGTGTCCGGTGTCGGCGGCCGGGCGCAGTCGTTCGGCGGCGACGGGGCGCAGGACGAGGGAGTCGACGTCGGCGACCGGGGCTCCGGTGGCGTCGGTGAGGCGCAGGGACACCGCGTTCTCCCCGGCCGGGGTGAGCCGGACCCGCAGGGCCTTGGCGCCCGAGGCGTGCAGCCGTACGCCGTTCCACGCGAAGGGCAGCAGACGCCTTCCGTCGCCGGGTTCGGCGACGCCGCCCAGGGCGGTGGGGTGCAGCGCGGCGTCGAAGAGGGCCGGGTGCAGGCCGAACCGGTCGGCTTCGGCGTGGTGTTCGTCGGCCAGGACGATGTCGGCGAGGATCTCGTCGCCGAGGGTCCAGGCCGCGCGCAGTCCCTGGAAGGCGGGGCCGTACTCGTAGCCGGCCTCGGCGCGTTCCCGGTAGAAGTCCGTGACGGGTACGGGCGTGGCGTTCGCGGGGGGCCAGGGGGCCTGGTCGGTGCCGGGCGCGTCGTCGGGGTCCGTCGGCGCCAGGACCCCGCTCGCGTGGCGTGTGTACGGGGTGTCGGCGCCGTCGGGGCGGGAGTGGACGGTGACGGGGCGGTCGCCGCGCTCGTCGGGGGCGCCGACGTGGACGCGGACGCGGACCGCGCCGTCGGCGGGGAGGGCCAGGGGCGCGTCCAGGACGAGTTCGCGGACGGTGCCGTGGCCGACCTCGTCGCCGGCCCGGACGGCCATCTCCACCAGGGCCGTGCCGGCCAGCAGGACGGTGCCGCCCACCGCGTGGTCGGCGAGCCACGGCCGGTCGGCCTGGGACAGGCGTCCGGTGAAGGTGACCGCACCGGCCTCGGGCAGGTCCACGGCCGCCGTGAGCAGCGGGTGGCCGGAGGCGGTGATGCCCGCGGCGCGCAGGTCGCCGGGGGAGGTGGCGTCGAGCCAGTAGCGCCGGTGCTGGAAGGCGTAGGTCGGTACGGGGGTGCGGCGGGCGCCGCTGCCGGTGAACAGGGCGGGCCAGTCGACGCGGGCGCCCCGGGTGTGCGCGCGGGCGACGGCCGCGAGCAGCGTCCTCGGCTCCGGCCTCCCGTCGCGCAGTGCGGGCACGCAGTCGACGTCCTCGGGCAGGCAGTCCCGTGCCATGGCGGTCAGTACGCCTCCGGGACCGAGTTCGAGCACGGTGCTGACGCCCTGTTCGCGCAGGGTGCGCAGGCCGTCGGCGAAGCGGACCGTGCCGCGGGCGTGGCGCACCCAGTACTCGGGGGCGCACAGCTCGGCGGGGTCGGCGAGGGCGCCGGTGAGGTTGGAGACGACGGGCAGGGCGGGGGTGTGGAAGGCGAGTCCGGCGGCGACCTCCCGGAACGCGCCGAGCATCGGCTCCATGCGCGGCGAGTGGAAGGCGTGCGAGACGCGCAGCCGCTTGGTCTTGCGGCCGCGGGCCGCGAAGGCGGCGGCCACGGCCTGGACGGCCCGCGTGTCACCGGAGAGGACCACGGCGTCGGGGCCGTTGAGCGCGGCGACGGCGACCGCGTCGGTGAGTTCGGCGCGGACCTCGTCCTCGGTGGCCTGGACGGCGATCATGGCGCCGCCCTCGGGCAGCCGCTGCATCATCGCGCCGCGGGCGGCGACCAGTTCCGCGGCGTCCGCCAGGGACCACACGCCCGCCACGTGGGCGGCGGCGAGTTCCCCGACGGAGTGTCCGGCGACCAGGTCGGGGCGCACGCCCCAGGACTCGACCAGCCGGTAGAGGGCCACGCCCACGGCGAACAGGGCCGGCTGGGTGTAGGCGGTCCGGTCGAGCAGCGCGGCGTCCGGGGTGTTGGGCGGGGCGAGGACGACCTCGCGCAGCGGGCGGTCGAGGCGGCGGTCCACCGCGGCGCAGACCTCGTCGAGGGCGCGGGCGTACACCGGGAAGGTCTCGTACAGTTCGCGGCCTGTTCCGGGCCGCTGCGCACCCTGGCCGGAGAAGACGACGGCGAGCCCGCCGCCGGTGGCGGTGCCGGGCGTGCCGTCACCGGCGGCGAGCGCGGCCAGGTCGCCGCGGGCCTCCTCCGGAGAGCCGGCGACCACGACCGATCGGTGCGCGAAGGCGGCGCGGCCGCTGAGGGTGAGGGCGACGTCGGCCAGGGCGGGTGCGGGCCGCGCGTCGAGCAGGGCCGCGACCCGCCCGGCCTGGGCCCGCAGGGCCTGCGGGGACTTGGCGGAGAGGACGAGCGGGACGAGCCCTTCGGGCAGGGCGCGCTCCGGCGCGTGCGGCGGCTCCGGTCCGTCGGCGGGCCGCGGGGCGGGCTGCCCGGCGGGAGGCACGGGGGCCGCCTCGGCGGGGCGCGTGCCCCGCAGCCCGCCGACGGAGTTGGGGGCTTCCCCGGCGGGACGCGCGGCGGATTCCCCGACGGCGGAGCGGGAGGCTTCCCCGGCGGGACGTGCGGCGGGTGTTCCGGCGGGAGACACGACCGGTTCCCCGACGGGAGGCACCGCGGGTATCCCAGCGGGTGCCCCGGCCGGGCTCGTGACAGGTCCCCCGGCAGGCTGCGCGGCAGGCACCCCGGCCGAACCCGTGGCGGTGCCCCCGGCGGGACGCGCGGCGGGTTCCCCGACGGCTGAGTGGGAGGTTTCCCCGGCGGGGGGCGCGGCGGGTGTTCCGGCGGGAGACACGACCGGTTCCCCGGCGGGAGGCACCGCGGGTATCCCAGCGGGTGCCCCGGCCGGGCTCGTGACAGGTCCCCCGGTGGGATGCGCGGCAGCCACCCCGGCCGAACCCGCGACAGGCACCCCGGCAGGCTGCGCGGCAGGCACCCCGGCCGAACTCGTGGCGGTGCCCCCGGCGGGGTTCGCCTCGGGGCTTGTGTCGGGCTCAGTGGTGGGCTGTTCGAGGAGGACGTGGGCGTTGGTGCCGCTGATGCCGAAGGAGGACACGCCGGCGCGGCGGGGGCGCCCGGTCTCCGGCCAGTTCCTCGCCTCGGTGAGCAGTTCGACCGCGCCGCTGGTCCAGTCCACCTCGGGCGTCGGGGCGTCGACGTGCAGGGTCTTGGGCAGTACGCCGTGGCGCATCGCCTGCACCATCTTGATCACGCCTGCCACACCCGCGGCGGCCTGGGTGTGGCCGATGTTGGACTTGAGGGAGCCGAGCCACAGCGGGTGTCCGTCGGCGGGCCGTTGCCGGCCGTAGGTGGCCAGCAGGGCCTGTGCCTCGATGGGGTCGCCGAGGGCGGTCCCCGTGCCGTGCGCCTCGACGGCGTCGATGTCGGCGGGGGTCAGGCCGGCGTTGGCGAGGGCCTGGCGGATGACGCGTTGCTGGGCGGGGCCGTTGGGCGCGGTCAGCCCGTTGGAGGCGCCGTCCTGGTTCACGGCGGTGCCGCGTACGACGGCGAGGACCTCGTGGCCGTTGCGGCGGGCGTCCGACAGCCGCTCCAGCAGGAGCAGGCCCACGCCCTCGGACCAGTTGGTGCCGTCCGCGGCGGCGGCGAACGCCTTGCAGCGTCCGTCGGCGGCGAGGCCGCGCTGCCGCGAGAACTCCACGAAGCTGCCCGGCGTCGCCATCACCGCGACACCGCCGGCCAACGCCAGGGAGCACTCTCCGGCGCGGAGCGCCTGGGCGGCCAGGTGCAGGGCGACCAGGGAGGAGGAGCACGCCGTGTCCACCGTCACCGCGGGGCCCTCGAAGCCGAAGGTGTAGGAGACCCGGCCGGAGGCGACGCTGCCCGCGCCGCCGACGCCGAGGTAGCCCTCGATCTCCTTGGCGGGCCGCGGCGCCCGGGTGGTGTAGTCGTGGTACATGACGCCGGCGAAGACCCCGACGTCCGTGCCGCGCAGGGCGGTCACGTCCAGGCCGGCGCGCTCCAGGGTCTCCCAGGAGGTCTCCAGGAGCAGCCGCTGCTGCGGGTCCATGGCCAGCGCCTCGCGCGGGGAGATCCCGAAGAAGTCGGCGTCGAAGCCGGCCACGTCGTCGAGGAAGCCGCCCACCGTGACGTAGGAGGTTCCGGCGGCGTCGGGGTCGGGGTCGTACAGCTCCGCCAGATTCCAGCCCCGGTCGGCCGGGAACGGGGAGCGGCCGTCGGCGCCGTCGGCGACCAGTCGCCACAGGTCCTCGGGCGAGGTGACGCCGCCCGGCAGCCGGCAGCCCATCGAGACGATGGCGATCGGCTCGTCGCGGACCGCGGCGGCGGACGGGGCCGGTACGTCGTCCAACTCGCCGTAGACCTCGCCCAGCAGCCGCCGCGCCAGGGCGGCCGGGGTGGGGTGGTCGAAGGCGCTGGTGGCGGGGAGCCGCAGTCCGGTGGCGGTGGCGAGCCGGTCCCGCAGGGCGACGGCCATGACGGAGGTGAACCCCAGCTCCTTGAAGGCCCGGTCGGCCGGGACGTCCTCGATGCCGGTGCGGCCGATGACCGCGGCGGCCTCGGTGCGGACGAGCCGCAGCAGGGTCGGCTCCCGCTCCGGTGCGGGCAGACTGTCCAGGCGGCCGCGCAGTTCCGGGGTCCCGGCGGGTGCCTGCCGGGTGGTGGTGTCGATCAGTCCGCGCAGCGGTGCGGGGACCGGGCCGCCGAGCAGGGCGGCGTTGTCGAGGCGCATCACGACGAACGCGGCCCCGTCGGCGCCGTGCGCGGCGTCGAACATCATCAGGGCCTGCTGCTCGGTGAGTTCACCGGCCGCGAAGGGGACGGCGCCGCGGGCCGCGCCGTCCGGCCAGGGCCCCCAGGCCAGGGACAGCGCGGGCAGCCCGTGGGCGCGCCGGTGGTGGGCGAGTGCCTCCAGCCCGGCGCTCTCGGCCGCGATGTCCTCGGCGCCGGGGGCGCCCAGGACGCCGAGGGGCGAGGCGCACAGCACGAAGGCGGTCAGGTCGCGGTCGGCGGTCAGGTCGTGCAGGGCGTGCGCCGCCGCGGACGCGGCACCGCTTCCGGTGATCTCCTCCGCGTGCACGACGGCGGTCAGCGGCGGTCGGTCGCCGTCCGCCAGCAGTGCGGCGAGCGCGGCGCGGTCGGCCGGGTCGCAGGCGGCGGCGGTGGCGCGGGCGCCGTTCCCGGCGAGTTCGGCGCACAGGGCCCGCACCTTCTCGTCGCCCTGTCCGGGCTGGTGGGCCAGCAGCAGGTGGCGGGCGTCGTGGGCGGTCACGAGGTGGCGGGCGAGCGCGGCGCCCTGGGCGGTGGCGGCGCCGGTGATCAGGACCGTCCCGTCCGGCTCGAACAGCGCGCGCGGCGGCTCCTCGCGGTCCATGGAGACGCGGGCGAGGCGCGGCAGCAGGACGACGCCGGAGCGGACGGCGAACTGGGGCTCACCGCCCCGCACGGCCGCGACCAGGGGCCGGGCGCCGTCGTCGCCGAGGCCGTCGGTGTCGAGGTCGGCGAGCACGAGCCGGCCCGGGTGGGTGCTCTGGAGCGCGCGGACCAGGCCCCACAGCGGGGTGTGCGCGGGGTCCCTGACGTCCTCGCCGTCGCCGGCGGCCACGGCACGCCGGGTGAGGACGACGAGTGTGACGTCCGGGTCGCGGTCGTCGGCCAGCCAGTGGTGGAGGGAGGTGACGAATTCCTCGATGCCCGCCGCGGAGTCGTAGGCGGTGCGGTCCACGAGGAGGACGCCGGGGCCGCCGTGGGCGGTGCGGGCCGCGGTGCGGGCGGCGGCGAGGTCGGTGTGGACCGCGCAGGGCACTCCGGTGTCCGCCAGGGCGGCCGACAGGCCGAGCGCGTCGGAGCCCGCCAGCGCCCAGCCGTCCGGCTCGTCCGGGGCTCCGCCCTGGGGGAGCAGGGAGCTGGGTATCCAGTCGACGCGGAACAGCGCGTCGTACAGGCCGCTGCTGGTGGCGCGCAGCCGGGCGGGCGTCTCCAGCAGCCGGTGCCGGATGATCTTGCCGGAGGCGGTGCGCGGGATCGCCTCGATCTCGTACAGCTCCTCGGGCACCTTGAAGTAGGAGAGCCGCTCGCGGCATGCGGCGAACAGCTCTCCCGTGTCGGGTCCTTGGGGCCCGGGGACGATGAACGCGACCGGCACCTCGCCCAGCACGTCATGCGGTTTGCCGACCACGGCGACGTCGGCGACGCCGGGCACGGCGCGCAGGACCTCCTCCACCTCGCCGGGGTGGATGTTCTCCCCCGCGCGGATGATGAGTTCCTTCTTGCGGCCGGTGATGGTGAAGTAGCCGGCCTCGTCGCGGCGGGCCAGGTCCCCGGTGCGGTACCAGCCGTCGTGGAAGGCGGCCGCGGTGGCCTCGGGCTGGTTGTGGTAGCCGGCCATGACGCTCGGCCCGCGTACCCACACCTCGCCCTCCCGGCCGTCGGTGACGTCCTCGCCGGTGCCGGTGTCCACCAGGCGGACTCCCAGGCCCAGCACGGGCAGGCCGCAGGAGCCCTCGACGCGGGCGCCGGAGGGCCAGTTGACGGTGATGGAGCCGCAGGTCTCGGTGGAGCCGTAGGCGTCGATCAGGGGCACGCCGAAGACGCGCTCGAACGATCGGCGCAGCGAGGCGGTGGTGACCGCGCCGCCGACCAGGGCGACGCGCAGTCCGGGCGCGGTGAAGCCGCGGTCGCGTGCCGCGTCGAGCAGGTAGTGCAGCAGGGTGGGGACGCCGGCCAGGAAGGTGGCGCGTTCCTCGTCCAGCGCGGTGAGCACGTCCTCGGCGGACAGGCCGTCGACGATGCGGGCGCTGGCGCCCACGGCCACCACGGCCAGCACGCAGGCGATGTGGGAGAGGCTGTGGAAGAGGGGCAGCGGCCAGACGACGCGGTCCTCGGGGCCGAGTCCGGGCACCGGCACGTAGCAGGCGGCCACCGACCACAGGCAGTTGCGCTGGGTGGAGAGCACGCCCTTGGGCCGGCCGGTGGTGCCGGAGGTGTAGAGCATCCACGCCAGGTCGTCCAGGCCCAGGTCGTCACGGGCCGGGGTGGCGGGTTCCCGGGTGGCGAACGACTCGTAGGCCAGGAAGCCCGGCGGCACCGGCTCGTCGCCGACCAGGACGACCGTCAGGTGCGGGCGCTCCGGCAGCAGGCGCCGCAGCTGTTCCACGTGCGGGTGGTCGGTGATGACCAGCCGGGCGCCGCTGTCGTCCAGGATGTGGGCGAGTTCCGCGTCGCTGCTCCGCGGGTTGACCGGGACGCCGATGGCGCCGGCCCGGGTGATGGCGTAGTAGCTCTCGACGGTCTCGACCCGGTTGCCCAGGCAGACGGCCGCACGATCGCCCGGTTGCAGTCGCGACTCCGCCAGGTGCCCGGCCAGTCGGCGGGTCCGCAGCTCCAGGTCGGCGTAGCTCACGCTCCGTCGGGCGTCCCTGTAGGCGACCTTGGCGCCGAAGCGCCGAGCCTGCTGGGTCAGCAGCTCGGGAAGCGGTCGGATCAGCTCCGTGCGCAACATGTCGTCGTGATCCCTCCGGGGCGACAGCAGACGGGCGGCCCGTAACGGCAGACGGTTCGCCCTGCTGGCCACAGTCTTCTGGTCCGGCGCTCGTCCTCACCCCCTCATCACCCCCCTACACCGCCCTAACTTGCGGAGTGACGAGAATTAATCAGCGCCTGTTTGGACCGGCGGACCGCCGGTATTAGGCTCCACCGCCGTACGGACGGCCGCCGGGTTATCGGACATCGGCCCGAAATACTTCTGTGATAAGCGGTCGACACATTCCCGCGAGCGCCCGGGGAGCGCAATTCCCTCGCCCGGCATTTCTCCCCGACGGCGAAACGGCAGGAAAAACTGGAAAACGGGAAAAGGGGACACACGTGGACATGACGGATTCAGCATCCCGGCGCACCCGTATCCGGGTGGAACTCGGAGAGCGTTCGTACCCGGTCGACATCGGGCCCGGGGTGCGGCACTCGCTGGCCGGGACGGTGGAGCGGCTGGGGGCGCGGCGCGCGGCGGTGGTCTCCGCCCGGCCGGACTCCTGGATCCCCGACTGCGGCGTGCCCACGCTGGTCGTCCGGGCCCGTGACGGCGAGCCGGACAAGACGCTCGGCGCCGTCGAGTCGCTGTGCCGGGAGTTCGTGCGCTTCGGCCTGACCCGTGACGACGTGGTCGTCTCCGTCGGCGGCGGCACCACGACGGACGTCGTGGGACTCGCCGCCGCGCTCTTCCACCGCGGCGTGCCCGTGGTGCATCTGCCGACCTCGCTGCTGGCGCAGGTGGACGCCAGTGTGGGCGGCAAGACGGCGGTCAACACACCTGAGGGCAAGAACCTCATCGGCGCCTACTGGCAGCCGAGCGCCGTGCTCTGCGACACCGACTACCTGGAGACCCTGCCGGAGCGGGAGATGCTCAACGGCTACGGGGAGATCGCCCGGTGCCACTTCATCGGCGCCGGCGACCTGCGGGGGCTGCCGCTGCCGGAGCAGATCGCGGCGAGCGTGGCGCGCAAGGCGTGGATCGTGTCCGCCGACGAGCGCGACACCGGCCTGCGCCATCTGCTCAACTACGGTCACACCCTGGGGCACGCGCTGGAACTGGCCACGGACTTCGGGCTGCGGCACGGCGAGGCGGTCGCGATCGGCACCGTGTTCGCGGGGCGGCTCGCCCGGGCCCTGGACCGGATCGACGAACGGCGGGCGGCGGAGCATCTGGAGGTGGTGCGCCACTACGGGCTGCCCCACGAGCTTCCCGCGGGCGTGGCACCGGCCCGGCTGATCGAGCTGATGCGGCTGGACAAGAAGGCGACGTCGGGGCTGACCTTCGTGCTGGACGGCGCGGACGGCGCGGAGCTGGTACGGGATCTGCCGGCGGCCGTCGTCGCGCGGACGCTGGCGGAGATGCCGCGCGCGACGGCCTGAGCAGCGGCCCGCGCACAGTGCCCCCGCCGGCCCGGACGTCGAGTCCGCCCGGCCCGGACGTCGAGTCCGCGCGGCCCGCAGCCCGGACGTCGAGTCCGCGCAGCCCGGGCGGGAGACTCCACGCGACCCGGACAGGGGACTCCGCGCGGGCCCGGACAGGGGACGCCGCGTGGCACGGACGGGGGACGCCGCGCGGCACGGACAAGAGACTCCGCGCGGCACGGACAAGAGACGCCGCCCGCCCCGGACGGCGACTCGGCGCAGCCCGGACGGGAGACTCCGCCCGCCGCGGTGGCACCGCGTCGGTCGCGGTGCCACCGCGGCGGGCGGTGAGCGGCGGGCGGTCGGCGGGGGCGCTGGCGCCGCGATCCGACCGGGCTCAGTTCTCCGGTGGGGGGCCCTTGGCCAGCAGGATCGCCCCGTGCAGTGAGGAGAGTCCGCCGAGGCGCGCGGGTTCCACCGGGGGCGGCGGGTGCCCTGGGCGGCCCAGGCGCGTCACCTCCGCCGCGACCATGGCGGTGAAGCCGGGCAGGCCGCCGGCGAATCCGCCGCCGACCACGACCAGTGCCGGGCGCAGCAGTTCGCTCACCCCGACGGCGGCCGCGGCCAGCGCCGCGCAGCCCTCGCGTACGGCGTCGACGGCCCAGGGGGCACCGTCGGCGAGGGCCCGCGCCAGTGCGGCGAAGGTCACCTCGGCACCGCGGGCGCGGGCGGCCCGGCGCAGTACGGCGGGTCCGGAGGCGACGGACTGCACACAGCCGCGGCGTCCGCAGTCGCAGCGTGCGGCGGACCGGTCCACGATCAGGTGGCCGATCTCGCAGGAGCCGCGCGAGGGGCCGGGCAGCAGCCGGCCGCCGCGGACGATCCCGCCGCCGACGCCGGTGCCGACGCCGAGGTACAGCAGATCGGGACGGCCCGCCGCGTGTGCCTCGGCGAGCGCGGCGACGTCGCCGTCGTCGGCGCAGACCACCTCCGTGGTGCCCGCGATCCGGCGCAGCGCGCCGCCGAGGTCGAGGCCGGTCCAGCTCCGGCGGTTGGGCCAGTCGGTGACGACGCCCGCCGGGTCGAGGGTGGCGGGCATCGCCACTCCGACGCCCGCGAACCCGCCCGGGGCGCCGTCGCGCAGCCGCCGGACGTGCCGGGCGAGCAGGTCCAGGTCCGCCGTGGCGGACGCGGGCCGTTCCGCGGCACGCGGCCAGCGGAAGCCGGCCTCGCGTACGGTGCCGTCCGCGTGCTCCGCGCGCAGGGCGACCTTGCTGCCGCCCACGTCGATGCCGAGGTGGTGAGGGATGGCCGCCTCCTGCCGGGTCAGTGCCCGAGCTGGGCGGTGACGATCTCAGCGACCCGGCGGAGCACCCGCGGGCTGCTGAGCATCTCCTCGTGTCCGCAGCCCAGTTCGTGGCGCGCGATCTCGCCCGCGACGTACGGCGCCCAGGCCTCGCTGGCGGCCGCGTCGGCCACCGGGCTGGGTTCGGCGGCGAACAGGTGCATGGTGCCGCTGTACTTCTCGGGGGTGTGGGCCTTCCAGGCGCCGAGGTCGGTCAGCATGGTCCGGACGAAGGTCTCGGCCGCGCTCCTCCTGCCGTGCCAGGCGTAGTTGGTCGCCATGTCGGCGAACTCGGCGATGTCGTCGTAGCGCAGCGGGCGCTCGTACGCGGTGAGGTCCTTGCCGTTGATCAGCAGGATCAGCTCGATCAGGCCCTGCTCGTCACGGTCCTCCTTCTCCGTGATGTGGGGGTTGGTGTTGAACACGCCGAGGAATTCGATCTCCGCACCGCGCTTCTGGAACTCGGCGGCGACGGCGTGGGCCAGTACGCCCCCGAAGGACCAGCCCAGGATGCGGTACGGCCCTTCGGGCTGGACGGCGCTGATGCGGTCCGCGTAGTCCGCCGCCATGGCCGCGATGGTGTCGACGGGAGTGTCGAGCTCCTGGAAGGTGTGCGACTGAAGGCCGTAGATCGGGTAGTCCAGGCTGAAGTGCTGGGCGAGCACCCCGTAGCACCAGGCGGTGCCGCCGAGGTGGCGCATGCAGAACAGGGGCCGTGCGGAGCCCTTGGTCATCAGCGGCAGCAGGACGTCGAAGGAGTCCTGGGGCTCCTCGCCGGTCAGCCGCCTGGACAGCTCGGCCGGCGTCGGGAACTCCACGAGCGTCCGGATCGGCAGCTCCAGGCCCATCTCGGAGCGCACCCGGGCGAGCAGCCGGGCCGCGAGCACCGAGGAGCCGCCGAGGTCGAAGAAGCTGTCCCGGGGCCCGACCTGCTCCTCGCCGAGCACCTCGGCGAAGAGCCGGCCGAGCAGCAGCTCCGACTGTGTGAGGTGCGTCTCGACCATGGCCGTCCGCGTGACGACGGGGGCCGGCAGCGCCTTGCGGTCGAGCTTGCCGTTGGGGGTGCGGGGGAACTCCGCCAGCGCCACCACGGCGGTCGGCACCATGTACGGGGGGAGGGTGTCCGCCACGAGGTCCCGCAGCTGTCCGCCGTCGGGCGTCCGGCCGGGGGCCGCCGTCACGTACGCCACCAGGCGCCGGTCGCCGGGCCGGTCCTCCCGGACCGTCGCGGCCGCCTGGGCGACGTCGCCGGACCGCTCCAGGGCTGCCTCGACCTCGCCGAGTTCCACCCGGAAGCCGTGCAGTTTCACCTGGTGGTCGGCGCGGCCCAGGTATTCCAGGGCGCCGTCCGCGCGCCGCCGCACCACATCACCGGTGCGGTACATCAGCGCGCCGTCGGCGCCGGAGCGGTCGGGCAGGAAGCGTTCGGCGGTCAGCTCGGGCCGGTTGAGGTAGCCGCGGGCCACGCCCGCGCCGGCGATGAACAGCTCGCCGTCGGCGCCGGGCGGGACGGGCGCCCGCTCCTCGTCGAGGACGTACAGCCGGGTGTCGCGCAGGGGCGTGCCGATGACGGCCGCGTCCTCGGGGCGGGTGACCGGGTGCACCGTGGACCACACGGTGGTCTCCGTGGGCCCGTACCACTGGATGACCTCGGCGCCGAGGCCGAGCAGGGTCGCCGCCAGCTTCTCCGAGAGCGCCTCGCCGCCGATGAGGATGCGCAGGCCGCGCAGTACCGCGGGGCTGACGGTGGCCAGCATGTGCCAGTGGGTGGGGGTGGCCTGGGCGGTGCCGATCTCCCGGCGGCGGATCAGGTCGCCCAGCGCCTGCGGGTCCTGTCCGGTGGCGCGGGGCGCGATGACCGCGCGGGCGCCGGTGTAGTACGGCAGGAACAGCTCGGGCACCGACATGTCGAAGGTGGCGGTGGTGACCGACAGCATGCGGTCGCCGGGTCCCATGGACAGCCGCTCCCGCATCGCCTCCAGCAGGTTGTGCAGGGCGCGCACGGGGATCTCGACGCCCTTGGGGGTGCCGGTGGAGCCCGAGGTGTAGATGATGTAGGCGAGGTCTTCGGGACGCGGCGGGGCGGCGCGCTCGGCGTCGGTCAGATGCCCGGCGGGCAGCGCGGCCACCGTCGCGGCCGTCGCGGGGTCGTCCAGCACGATGCGGGGAACGCCCACGTCGGTGCGGTCGGCGTCGATGCGGGTCGAGGTCAGCAGGGCGACCGGCGCGGCGTCACGGATCTGGAAGGCCACGCGTTCGGCGGGGTGTTCCGGGTCGAGGGCGAGATAGGCCGCCCCGGCCTTGAGCACCGCCAGCAGCGTCACGAGCAGGTCCGTGGAGCGGGGCAGCATCACCGCGAAGACGCTGTCGGGTCCCGCTCCCCGGGCGACCAGGTGACGTGCGAGCCGGTTGGCCCGCTCGTGGGCCTCCCGGTACGTCAGCTCCACGCCCTCGCATTCGAGGGCCGTGAGGTCCGGGACGGAGTCCGCCCGCGCCTCCAGCGCCTGCACCAGCATGTTCCCCTCCACAGGGCTCGTACGGACTCTCGTCACGGCGCCGCTCAGACGGCCGGGGTGCGCATCCAGCGGTTCCAGTACGGCCGCCAGCCGTGCCGGTGCCAGAAGGGGGTGGATATCGGGTTGAACATCGCGTGGTAGCCGACCGCGGCGCCGACGCCCATGGCGTCCAGGTCGGCGTGCACGTGGTGGGCGAGGGAGGTGCCGATGCCCAGGCTGCGGTAGCCCTCCTTGACGGCCTGGCAGACCAGGTGCGCGACCGGGGCGGCGGTGATCTTCGTGGCGAGCCACGCCTGCTGCGGCTCGGAGAAGTCCTCGCCCCGGTGCATGCCGACGATCGCGCCCTCGTACTCGGCGACCCAGATCAGCGGGTCGTCCCGCTTGAACGACGCGCTGATCTCCTCGCGCAGCAGCGCCTCGGTGGTGGCGCGCTCGACGGCGCCGCTGACCGCGGCGTCGAACCGGGTCTCCACCATCTGCAGTTCGCACACCGCCTCGCTGTCGTCGGCGGTGGCCCGGCGCACGTGGACGCGGCCCGACTCCGGCACCAGTTCGGTGCCCTTGAGCCGGCCGATCATCACGAACTCGGGAACGAACCCGAAGGCGCGCAGCACCCGGGTCATGGCGACGTCCCGGCTGGGCCACTCGACCGCGGCCATCGAGTCCGCCGAAGGGCGCTCCGGGTGGCTCTCCATGTGCTGACGCCAGTGGGTGAGCAGGGCGGCCATCTCGTCGGGCCCGGCGACCCGGGGGGTGAGTTCCCAGCGGTCCAGCGGGCCGAGCACCGCCTCCAGCGCGTCGGGGTCGACGCGGGTGTGCGTCAGCAGACCCCGCGCCCCGCTCACCTCCAGCAGCTCTTCGCCGTCGGAGGGCTCCGGCAGCGCGTCGGCCTCCGGAATCATCCGGTCGATCGGGCGCAGCCGGTCGCGGTGGGCGACCAGCACTGCTTCCGCGGTCTGTCCCTGGAGCATCGTGTCGTGTCCTCGGCTTTCCGTCGTGTCCGTCGTGTCCGTGGCGGGATCGGGAAGGGGCCGGCGCGGGGACGCGGGGTCCGTCGCGTCGGCCGGCGCGGCGTCAGCGGTCGGTGACCTTCTCCAGCAGCGCGCGGGCCGCGAGCCGGTAACCCGTGGCGCCGAGGCCGAAGATGACGCCGGTGGCGAGCGGTCCGGTCACCGACTGGTGGCGGAACTGCTCGCGGGCCCAGACGTTGGAGAGGTGCACCTCGATCCACGGGCGCGGGTAGTCGGCCAGCGCGTCCCGCAGGCCCCAGCCGGCCATCATCAGCGCGGCGGGATTGATGATCGCGCCGACGGTGTCGTAGTGGGCCTGAAGGGTGCGGATCATCTCCGCCTCACCGTCGTGCTGGAACGCTTCGACTTTCCAGCCGCGTCCCGCCACTTCTTCGGCGACCCATCCTTCGATGTCGGCCAGCGTGTCCGTGCCGTAGATCTCGGGCTGACGGCTGCCGAGTATGCCGAGATTCGGTCCATTGATCAACAACAGGCTGCTCAATGCGCACCACGCCTTATACGAATCGGCCGGGAAATGGATTCCGCGGCACCCACATTGACAGGTGAACAGCGGTCTCGGTATGCCCGCAGTCACAAGGGGGAACATAGGGGGGTCGCCAGGGGAATGACGCCTGGTCATCCACTCGGTTAGCGTGCTGGTCGCGACGACCGATCCGCCGGGAAGTGGCTGCCGGGCCGCCCGGCCGGGTCCGCGGCGCGCGCCGAGGTCGTGTTCCGGCGCCGGCGTCCGTGTGGCTCCCCTGCGTGAGGAGCGGGTCCGTGTCGTGCCTCCGTGGCGATCGCCGCGGCAGCGTTCGCATGCGCGTAGACCGAAGGAGTAGGGAACAGCATGAGCAGTGGTGTGCAACTGGGCTCCGACCTTCCGGCGTGGCCGCAGTACGACGACACGGAGCGGACCGGCCTGATCCGTGCGCTGGAGCAGGGTCAGTGGTGGCGCGTGGGCGGCGCGGAGGTCGAAACCTTCGAGCGGGAGTTCGCCGCGTACCACGGCGGCCGGCACGCGCTGGCGGTCACCAACGGCACGCACGCCCTCGAACTGGCCCTGGAGGTCATGGGGGTCGGCCCCGGCACCGAGGTGATCGTGCCGGCGTTCACCTTCATCTCCTCGTCCCAGGCCGCCCAGCGGCTCGGCGCGGTCGTGGTGCCGGTGGACGTGGACCCGGGGACGTACTGCATCGATCCGGCCGCGGCCGAGCAGGCCATCACCTCCAGGACCCGCGCCATCATGCCGGTGCACATGGCGGGCCAGGTCGCCGACATGGACGCCCTCGACAAGCTGGCCGCCGACTCGGGCGTGCCGCTGATCCAGGACGCCGCACACGCGCAGGGCGCCACCTGGAACGGCCGGCGGATCGGCGAGCTGGGCTCGGTCGCCGCGTTCTCCTTCCAGAACGGCAAGCTGATGACGGCGGGCGAGGGCGGCGCGGTGCTGTTCCCGACCGCCGAGATGGCGGAGCACGCCTTCGTGCGGCACAGCTGCGGGCGCCCCCGTGACGACCGCGGCTACTTCCACCGCACCTCGGGCTCCAACTTCCGGCTCAACGAGTTCTCCGCCGCGGTGCTGCGCGCCCAGCTCGCGCGCCTGGACGCGCAGATCGGCACACGTGAGGAGCGCTGGCCGCTGTTGTCCTCGCTGCTCGCCCAGATCCCCGGCGTGGTGCCCCAGCGGCTGGACCGCCGGGCCGGCCGCAACCCGCACTACATGGCCATGTTCCGGGTCCCCGGCATCTCCGAGGAGCGGCGCGCCCGGGTCGTCGACACCCTCATCGAGCGTGGTGTGCCCGCGTTCGTCGCGTTCCGCTCGGTCTACCGCACGGACGCCTTCTGGGAGAGGGGCGCGCCGGATCTGTCGGTGGACGAGTTGGCCCGCCGCTGCCCGCACTCCGAGGCGCTGACGTCGGACTGCCTGTGGCTGCACCACCGGACGCTGCTCGGCACCGAGCAGCAGATGCACGAGGTCGCCGCCGTCATAGCCGACGTCCTCGGCTCATGAGCGCGCCGTACCCGGACGGCGGGCCGCTCCGCGTCGCCGTGGTGGGGCTCGGCTGGGCGGCCCGGTCCATCTGGTTGCCGCGGCTGCGCGAGCACCCCGGTTTCGTCGTGAGCGCGGTGGTGGACCCCGACCCGGTCTCCCGCGCGGCCGCCGTCGCGGACGACCCGGACACCCCGGCCCTGGCGGCCGTGCACGATCTGGACCCCGCGCGGACGGACCTGGCCGTCGTGGCCGTCCCCAATCACCTGCACTGCGACATCGCCGGCGAGTTGCTCCGCAAGGGCGTCCCGGTCTTCCTGGAGAAGCCGGTGTGCCTGACGTCCGCGGAGGCGGACCTCCTGGCCGAGGCCGAACGTGTCGGCGGCGCACGGCTGTTGGCGGGCAGCGCCGCACGCCATCGCGCCGATGTCCGGGCCCTGCTCGCGTGCGCCGGCGGCCTGGGGGCGGTCCGTCACGTCGAGGTGTCGTGGGTGCGCGCCCGGGGTGTGCCGGACGCGGGCGGCTGGTTCACCCGACGTCAGCTGTCGGGCGGCGGCGCGCTGGTGGATCTGGGCTGGCACCTGTTCGACGTCGCCGCTCCCCTGCTCGGCCCGGCCGGGTTCGCCCAGGTCACCGGCGCGGTCTCGGCCGACTTCATCAGGCGGGACACCGCACGGGTCTCCTGGCGCGCCGAGGAGGCCGCGGCGGGCCCGGAGCAGGGCCGGGTGAGCGGGCGGGCGCCCGGCGGCGTCATCGACGTGGAGGACACCGCCCGCGCGTTCCTCGTCACCGACGACGGTGTCTCCCTGTCCCTGCACGCGAGCTGGGCCTCGCACGAGGAGCGCGACGTCACCCGGGTCCGGGTCGACGCGAGCGCGGGCAGCGCGACCCTGCGCTGCACGTTCGGCTTCAGCCCCAACCGCCTGGAGCGCCCGGAACTGACCCGGACCGTCGACGGGCGGACGCGTGCCGTCGCCGTGCCGGAGGAGCCCGTCGGCGCGGAGTACGACCGGCAGCTCGACGAGGTGCTCCGCCGGCTGCGGGACCCGGCCGGACCGCGCCGGGCCGTCGGGGAGGCGCGCCGCACCATCGGCGCCATCGAGCGGATCTACGCCTCGGCACGCGCAGCGCAGGAGAAGTCCCCCACGCACCGGGTGTGACCGGCTCGGCCGACCGCCGGACCGGTCCCGGGGCCGCCCCCCGTCGGGCGGAGCGGTCCCCCACCCGAGGCCGCCCCCACGAAGGAGAGCAGTACAGCACCATGAACAGTCCCGGAACCAGCCAATGCCTCGTCCGCGACGACCAGGCAGAACCGGTCAGCGGGGTCGTCTTCGACCTCGACGGAGTGCTCGTCGACAGTTTCGCCGTGATGCGCCAGGCGTTCACCACCGCCTACGCCGAGGTGGTGGGGGACGGTGACCCGCCGTTCGAGGAGTACGAGCGGCACCTGGGCCGCTACTTCCCCGACATCATGCGGATCATGGGGCTGCCACTGGACATGGAGGCCCCGTTCGTCCGGGAGAGCTACCGGCTCGCCCATCTCGTCCCGGTCTACGACGGCGTACCGGAGATGCTCCGGCAGCTGCGGGCGCGCGGTGTCCCGCTCGCCGTCGCCACCGGCAAGAGCGGCCCTCGGGCCCGTTCGCTCCTCGAACAGCTCGGTCTGCTGGACCTCTTCGCCGTGGTGATCGGCTCCGACGAGGTGGCGCGGCCCAAGCCGGCCCCCGACATCGTGCTCAAGGCTTTGGGCGTGCTCGGCTCCGCCCCCTCGCGCACCATCATGGTCGGCGACGCGGTGACCGACCTCGCCAGTGCCCGGTCCGCCGGTGTCACCGCCATCGCCGCCCTGTGGGGCGAGACCGACGAGGAGACCCTGCTCGCGGAGAACCCCGACGCCGTGCTGCGCTCCCCCGCGGAACTGCTCACGGTGTGTCTCGACGGCTCCCGCGCGCGCTGATCCCCGCCCTCGCACACTCCGCGCCCCGCCACCGAGTGTCACCGCTCCCGGAATCCGACGGAGGAAGAGCCAGTGGGATGCGTCAGGCAGTGGCCACCGCCCGTCCCGACCTGTCACGGGCCCCGGCAGGGGCTGCCCGAGTGTCGTCGACCATCGCCCTCCTTTGTTCCCAGCCCTCTCTCGACCGCTATTTCACCGGAGACCCGACGTGGGAAAAGCCGTGACGGACGTGCGGAAGCCGGCCCTGCAACAGCCCGAGTGGGACGACCCGTCACAGGTCCGGCGGATCCGTGAGGTACTGGCCGCCCGCCCCCCGCTGGTCCGGGCGGAGGACGTGTGCGCGCTGCGGACGCTGCTGGCCCAGGTGGCCCGCGGCGGCGCCCTCGTGGTGCAGGCCGGCGACTGCGCCGAGAACCCGGACGACTGCGACGCCGCACACGTGTCGCGCAAGTCCGCGGTCCTGGACATGCTCGCCGCGACGCTGAAGATGGCCGCCCACAAGCCGGTCATCCGGGTCGGACGGATCGCGGGCCAGTTCGCCAAGCCGCGCTCCCGTGCGGTGGAGCGGGTCGGGGGCCGCGAACTGCCGGTCTACCGGGGTCACATGGTCAACGGCCCCGAGCCGACCCCCGAGGCCCGTCGGCACGATCCGCTGCGCCTGCTGACCTCGTACATGTCGGCCGGCGACGTCATGGAACACCTGGGCTGGCGCGGCTCGGCGTTCGCCGGGCACCAGCCGCCGCTGGTCGAGCCCCGGGTGTGGACGAGCCATGAGGCCCTCGTCCTCGACTACGAGCTGCCGATGGTCCGGGAGTTGGGCGACGACCGCCGCTGGCTCGGCTCGACCCACTGGCCGTGGATCGGCGAGCGGACCCGCCAGCTGGACGGCGCACACCTGGACCTCGTCGCCGACATCGTCAACCCGGTGGCGGTGAAGGTCGGTCCGACCACCACCGTGGCGGAGATCACCGGCCTGTGCGAACGGCTCGACCCGCTGCGGGACCCGGGCCGTCTCACCCTGATCGCGCGCATGGGCGCCGACCTGGTCCGCGACACCCTGCCCGCGCTCGTGGAGGCGGTCCGGCTGGCCGGCCATCCGGTGATCTGGCTCAGCGATCCCATGCACGGCAACACCGTCACCGGCCCGGACGGTCACAAGACGCGCCTGCTGGAGACCATGGCACGGGAGATACGGGGTTTTCTCCGGGCCGTGACCGACGCCGGCGGCACGGCGGGCGGGCTGCACCTGGAGACCACCCCCGACGACGTCCTCGAATGCGTCGCGGACCTCTCCGTGTTCGAGGGGAGGGCCGTCCGGCGCTCCAGCCTGTGCGACCCTCAGCTCAATCCGGAACAGGCCGTCGCGCTGGCCTCCGTCTGGGCCGACGTGGACGTCCGCCGCGGCGCCGGGGCTCAGGCGGCACCAGTGTGCGGAGCGGCCGCTCAGCCCGTCCCCCGGTGACGCCCGTGGTCCGGCAGCCGGCGACCGGCGGCGCGAAGTGAACCGGCGTCCTGGCGGGGCCGCCCGCCCGGCTCGTGCACGCGAACCGTTTCCCTGTCCTGTCTCGGCCTCCTTCCCATCGCCAGGGAGTAGTAGGACCCATGCACCTTCTCGTCCGCGGAATCCAGCACCGGGTCACCGGTGAGATCCTCGTCCCGAACTCGAAGTACCACGCGCACCGCGCGCTGATCCTCGCCTCGCTCGCCGACGGCGTCAGCCGCGTCCACGGACTGTCGGACGCCCGGCACGTCGCGTACACGGTGCGGCTGCTGCGCGGCCTCGGCGTGGAGATCACCAAGGACGCCGACACCTTCGTGGTGCGGGGGCTCGGCGGGCGGTACCGGCCGCGCCGGGAGGCCGTGTCCGCGGGCAGCTCCGGCACCACCCTGTACTTCATGATCGGTCTGGCCTCGCTGTCGGACCGCACCGTCTCGGTGACCGGGCAGAAGTACTTCAGACGGCGTCCGGTCGGGCCCCTGCTGCGCGCCCTCGAACACATGGGTGTGGAGCTGGAGTCGGCCGACGACTGCCTGCCCGTCCGGGTGCGGGGCCGCAGGCCCACGGGCGGCCACGTCACCATCGCGGGGACCCTGTCCCAGTGGGTCTCGGGCCTGATCCTGCTGGCCCCGTTCGCGACCCGGCACACCACCGTCGAGGTGACGGGCGAGCTCAACGAACGCCCTTACCTGGAGCTGACCGTGGCGATGATGCGGCAGTTCGGCCTGGAGATCGCCGTCTCCGAGGACTGGCGGCGCTTTCGCATACCGCCCGGCCAGCGGGTGCGCGGTGTGGATCTGACGCTGCCGCCGGACATCGGCTCGGCCGCGTTCGGCATCGCGGCCGCCGCGCTGCACCCCAGTGACGTGCTGCTGCGCGGGATCACCACGCTGGAGGGCGGCCCCGCCGACCATCCCGAGTTCCACTTCCTCGACGTCGCTCGGTCCATGGGCGTCCCGATGGAGATCGACAGGGCGGCCGGCGGGCTGCGGATCCGGCAGGACGCGCCCCGGCTCACCGCGGTCGACGTCGACTGCCGCGACATCCCCGACATGCTGCCGATCCTGTCGACGCTCGGCACGTTCGCGGCCGGCGCCTCGGTGTTCCGCAACATCGCGCACACCCGGATGAAGGAGTCCGACCGCGCCGCCGCGATGCTCCAGCTCAACTCCATGGGCGGCCGTCTGGAACTGTCGGACGACGCGCTGCGCGTGCGCGGCGTGGACGGCCTGACCGGCGCCCGGCTGTCCTCCTTCAACGACCACCGCGTCCTGATGTCGCTCGCGGTGGCCTCGTCGCGGGCGCGGGGGCGTTCGACACTGACGTTCCCGAACGCGTACCGCATCTCGTACCCGACGTTCCTCGACGCGATGAACACCCTCGCCGTCCCGATGTCGGTGGAGGCCGGCTCGGCCGGCTCCGCCGGGGCCGGCGCCCCCATCCCGGTGCCGGAGCCGGTCGGCCCCCAGGCGGAGCCGGAGCCCGGCGGCCTCATGGCGGAGCCGGAGCCCGTCGGCCCGGAGGCGGCCTCGCGGGTCACGCTGCCGCTGTGGCTGCGCCGACGGGCCGAGGCCCGGCCCGCGGACACCGCCGTCGTGGACGTGCGCTCCGACCGGGACGAGGTGATCACCTGGGGCGAGCTGGCCGAGCAGGTGGACCGCGTGGCGACCCTGCTGCTGCGGCTCGGTGTACGGCCGGGCGAGAACGTGGCGTACCAGCTCCCGAACCGGGTCGAGTTCGTGGTGCTGTCGCTGGCGGCACTGCGCGTCGGAGCGGTGTGCTGCCCGGTCATCCCGTTCTTCCGCAAGCGCGAGGTCGGTTTCGTGCTGCGGCGCTCCCGGGCCCGCGTGCTGGTCGTGACGGACCGTCACCGCTCGCGCCTGCCCGCCGGGGAGGCCCTGGAGCTGGCCGCCGAGCACGGGGCGGACCTGGACCTGGAGCACGTGGTGGTGCTGGCCGCCGCGGGCGGCTCCGCCCTGCTGCCCGAGTCCCCCGCCGGCGGGCCGGCCGTACACGACTGGGAGCAGGCGCTGTCGGCGACGACGGTCGACCGCGCGGCGCTGGACGCCCTCGCGCCGACCCCGGAGATGACGGCGCAGCTGCTGTTCACCTCGGGCACCACCAGCGAGCCCAAGGGCGTCACCCAGCCGACGCGCAACTTGGTCAGGGCCGTCGCGATGGAGACGGCACACCTCGGGCTCGGCGAGCGGGACGCGATCTGGGTGCCGTCGCCGCTCGCCCATCAGACGGGCTTCCTGTACGGCATGGTGCTCGCTCTGGTGCTGGGCGTCCCGCAGATCCTGCAACCCGAGTGGGACGCCAAGCGGGCGCTGCAGTCGCTCAACGACCACCGGGCGACGTTCGTGCAGGCCGCGACGCCGTTCCTGGCGGACCTGGTGAAGGCCGTGGAGGAGAGCGGCGAGACACCGCGGCACCTGCGGATCTTCGTGGCGACGGGGGCCATGGTGCCGCGCGGCCTCGCGGAGCGCGCCGGACGGGTGCTGGGCACCGGCGTGTGCGGGGCCTTCGGCACCACGGAGACCTGTCTGGGGGCGCTGTCGGCGCCCGACGACGAGCCCCGGCAGCGCTGGGGCTCCGACGGCCGCGCGCTGGACGGCATCGACCTGCGGGTCACGGACGACGACGGGCGGGTGCTGCCGGCGGGCGAGGAGGGCAATTTCGAGTTGCGTTCGCCCACGGTCTTCGAGGGCTACCTCGGCCGTCCCGACCTGACGGCGCAGGCGTTCACCGCGGACGGCTGGTACCGCACGGGCGACCTGGCGACCATCGACTCGGAGGGGTTCCTGCGCATCACCGGACGGGTGAAGGACGTCATCAACCGCGGCGGTGAGAAGATCCCCGTCGCGGAGATCGAGCAACTGCTGTTCGGGCATCCCGCGGTGGACGACGTCGCGGTGGTGGCCATGCCGGACGAACGCCTCGGCGAACGCGCCTGCGCCTTCGTGGTCCCGGCGGGCGGGGCAGAGCTGACCTTCGACGCGATGCGGCGTTACCTCGACGAGCACGAGGTGGCCAAACAGTACTGGCCGGAGCGCCTGGAGCGGATCGACGTCCTGCCGCGCAACCCGATCGGCAAGGTGAAGAAGTTCGAACTGCGGGCGCTGGCGAGCGGTTTGCGGCCCCACGCAGAGAACTCCCCCTGATCCCGCGCGCCCCCGGCGATATCCGCCGAGGGGCGAGGGCGGCGGACCGGAACGACGACACAGAAACAGAGGCGGAGCATGACGGACGACCAGCTGTTCCACAAGCTGCTCAGCGAGGTCGAGCAGTGGGTGGCGGGACCTGGTGAGCGGTGGGCCGAGCGCATCGAGGAGACCGGGCAGGCGCCCGAGGAGCTGTGGGCCGAGCTCAACCGCCTCGGTTTCCTGCGGATGGCCGCTCCGAGGGAGTACGGCGGCCAGGACGTCGGCTTCACCCGCTGGATGGAGCTGATGGAGGTCTTCTCCCGCTCGCACGGCTCGGTACGCATGATCGTGCACGTGGTCAACGGCATCTGGCGGGCGATGGACGGCCACGCCGACGACGAGCAGCGCAAGCGGTTCGTCATCCCCTCGGTCACCGGTGACATCAAGATCGCCTTCGCGCTCACCGAGCCGGGCAACGGCACCGGCGCGGACATCACCACGTCGGTGGTGCGCGAGGGCGACACCTACTACCTCTCGGGGCACAAGCACCTCATCACCTTCGGGGTGCGCTGCGACTACTACCTGCTGGCCGCCCGGGTCGAGGGCAGCACGGGGCACCGGGGCACGGTGGCGCTGCTGGTGCCGCGCGACGCCCCCGGGGTCGAGGTCGAGGACACCTCCCGCACCATGGGTGTGACGGGTACCGACCACGCGTCCCTGGTCTTCGACCGGACCCCGGTGCCGGTGGACCACCGGCTGGGAGCGGAGGGCGAGGGCCTGGAGGTGTTCCTCGGCGGTTTCCTCACCCCGTCCCGGATCTCCGTGGCGATGAGCTGTGTCGGGCTCGCGCAGCGCGCTCAGCAGCTGGCGGTCGAGTACGCCCGCCACCGCGTCACCTTCGGCAAGGCGCTCACCCGGCGCCAGGCCATCCAGTTCATGCTGGCGGAGAACGCGGCGGACATCGAAGCCGCGCGGCAGCTGGTCCTGCACGCGGCGCGCCGCTTCGAGGAGGGAGCGCCGGACGCGTCGATGCTCTCGTCGATGGCGAAGATGCACGCGGTGACGATGCTGACGAACGTCACCGACAAGGCGCTCCAGGTGCACGGCGGACTCGGCTACTGGAAGTCGAGCACGATCGAGCGGGTGTACCGCGACGCACGTGCCCAGCGCTTCGAGGAGGGCACCAACGAGGTGCAGAAGGCCGTCGTCTTCCGTGAACTGCTCCAGCGTGCCACGTCCCAGGACCCGGAAGGAACGATTCGATGAACAGCGCGCACCGGAAGAACGGCCCGCACGGGAACCGGACGCCCGACCGCGAGCTGGTCTCGCTGATCACCGGGGCGTCACGCGGCATCGGCCGCACCCTGGCCCTCACGCTCGCCGGGCGGGGAGGCACCGTGGTCGTCAACTACAAGAAGAACGCCGATCTGGCGCAGAAGACCGTCACCGAGATCGAGGAGGCCGGCGGTCAGGGTTTCGCCGTCCGGGCGGACGTCGAGACCACCGAGGGCGTCACGGAGCTGTTCGACGAGGTGGCGCGGCGCTGCGGACGGCTCGACCACTTCGTCTCCAACGCGGCGGCCAGCGCGTTCAAGAACATCGTCGACGTCGGCCCGCACCACCTGGACCGCTCGTACGCGATGAACCTGCGGCCGTTCGTGCTCGGGGCGCAGCAGGCCGTGAAGCTGATGGACAACGGCGGGCGGATCGTCGCGCTGTCCTCCTACGGTTCGATCCGCGCCTATCCCACCTACGCGATGCTCGGCGGTATGAAGGCCGCCATCGAGTCGTGGGTGCGGTACATGGCGGTGGAGTTCGCGCCCTACGGCATCAACGTCAACGGCGTCAACGGCGGTCTGATCGACTCCGACTCGCTGGAGTTCTTCTACAACGTCGAGGGCATGCCGCCCATGCGGGGCGTCCTCGACCGCATCCCCGCGCGCCGTCCGGGCACCGTGCGGGAGATGGCCGACACCATCGTCTTCCTGCTCGGCGAGGGGGCGGGCTACATCACCGGGCAGACCCTCGTGGTCGACGGCGGGCTCAGCATCGTCGCGCCGCCGTTCTTCGCGGACGCGGGCGAGGCCCTGGAGCTGCCTCCCCGGCCGACGCGGGACGCCTGAACGGAGCGACCGGCAAGACCGACGGGAGGGAGAGCAGGTGCTGGACCACGTCTTCAGACCCTGTGCGATCGGTGGTCTGACGGTGCCGCACCGCGTCGTCATGGGCGCCATGCACCTGAACCTGGAGACCCTCGGCGACGGCGGGGCCGCCCTGGCCGCGTTCTACACGGAACGGGTGCGGGGCGGCGCCGGCCTGATCGTCACCGGCGGCTCCGCGGTGAACGCGGCGGGTTCCGGGGGCCCCGGTTACGGCGTGCTCGACGACGTGGACCACAGGGCGGCGCTGGCCCGGGCCGCCCGCGCGGTGCACGACGCCGGGGGCCTCATCGCCCTCCAGCTCTTCCACGCCGGACGGTACGCGCTGCCCGGCGCCTCCGGTGCGGACGGCGCCCCGCCCCTCGCGCCGTCCGCCGTGTACAGCCGGTTCTCCCGTACCGCTCCGCGGGCGATGACCGGCCGGCAGATCACCGAGACCGTCGCCGCCTTCGCCCGGGGCGCCACGGCGGCGTACGAGCTGGGCTTCGACGCGGTCGAGGTGATGGGCTCCGAGGGCTATCTGATCAACCAGTTCACCGCGCCCCTCACCAACCGCCGCGACGACGCCTGGGGCGGTGACGCCGGGCGGCGGCGGCGCTTTCCCGTCGAGGTGCTGCGGGCCGTACGGGCCGCGGTGCCACCGGGTTTCCCGGTCCTCTTCCGGATGTCGGGCGCCGACCTCGTCGACGACGGCACTCCGTGGGAGGAGACGGCCGCGCTGGCTGTCGCGCTCGCCGCGGCGGGCGCCGACGCGCTCGCGGTGGGCGTCGGCTGGCACGAGTCCCCGGTGCCGACCGTGCAGGCGCAGGTGCCCGCGGGGACCTGGGCCGTGTACGCCCAGCGGGTCAAGCGGGCACTGCGGGCGGCGGGACACGAGGCGGTGCCCGTCATCGCCTCGAATCGCTTCAACCGGCTCGCCCAGGCCGATGAGGTGCTGGCCGGGGGCGACGTCGATCTCGTGGCCATGGCCCGCCCGTTCCTCGCGGACCCGGCCATCGTCGAGAAGTCCCGCACCGGGTCGGACCTGTCGGTGGATCTCTGCATCGCCTGCAACGAGGCGTGCATCGACCGGTCCTTCGGCACCGAACGGGTGTCCTGCCTGGTGAATCCGCGGGCGGGCTACGAGAGCGTCTTCCCGGGCCGGCGGTTCCCCGCGCGCCGGAACAGGTACGCCGTCATCGGCGCCGGGCTCGCGGGTCTTGAGGCGGCCCGCACGCTGGCGCGACTCGGGCACGAGGTCGAGGTGTACGAGGCGGCGGGCGAGCCCGGCGGCCAGTTCCGACTGGCCGCCCGGGTGCCCGGCAAGGCGGCCTTCGGCGCGACCGTACGACAGCGCGTGCGGGAACTCGCGGCGCTGGACGTGCCCGTGCACCTCGGGCACCGCGTCGGTGTGCGGGACGTGCCCCGCCTGCGCGCCGTGGACGGAGTGGTCCTGGCCACCGGGGTCCGCCCCCATCGGCCGAACCTGCCCGGCGTCGACCTGCCGCACGTCCTCGACTACGCCCGGGCCTTCGCCGCCCCCGAGGCGCTCGGTCCGCGTGTCGCCGTCATCGGCGGCGGCGGAATCGCCGTCGACCTGGCCCACCTCCTCGCCGGGGGAGCCTCCCCCGCCCTCACCCCGGAGGAGTTCCTCGCCTCGCGCGCCCTCACCGCGCCGCCGGGCGCGGTCCCGGTGTCAGGGCCCGGCGCCGCCCCGGCCGGCGGTCACCGCCGGGTCACGGTGATGCGGCGCGGCGGCCGGATCGGCGCCGGCATCGGGCCGTCCACCCGCTGGGTGGTCCTGGAGGAATTGCGCGCCCGCGGCGTGCGCCTGCTCACCGACGTCGGGTACGAGGGGATCACCCGGGAGGGTGTCGTCGTCATCGGGGCCGACGGGGAACGGCGACTGGTGGCAGCCGACCATGTCGTCCTCGCCACGGGTCAGCGGAGCCGACGGGAAGTCGTCCCCCTGCTCCGCCAGGCCGGCGTTCCCTTCGAGATCGCCGGTGGCGCCGACGACGCCCGGGCGCTCAACGCCGTACGCGCCACCGCGCAGGGACTGCGCGCCGCCCACCGCATCGTGGAGCGGACCGGGTCGGGGGAGCCGGGGCGAACCGGGTAGTGCGGGATCTTTGGAAGGTTCTCGCCCGGAGCGGAGCGCGGTACCGTCGCGCCGGGCGGGTCATCCGGGCTCACCGCGCAGGTAGCCCGGCAGGCTCTTGCGGTTCTTGACGGCCAGTTTGCGGTAGACCCGGGTCAGATGCTGCTCGACCGTACTGGGTGTGATGAACAGCTTCTCCGCGATCTCCCGGTTGGTGTACCCCATGACCGCCATCGAGGCGATCCTGCGTTCGGAGTTGGTCAGGGAGGCTACGACCGCCGTCCTCCCCTCGTCCTCCGCCAGGCCCGTGTCGCCGCTCGCGTCCGGCAGCAACTCCCTGCACAGCGGCTCCGCCTGACACAGGTGTGCCACCCGCCAGGCACGGCGGACGATCACCCGCGCCCGGCGGCGTTTGCCCAGCGCGTGATAGGCCCGGCCCAGGTCGGACAAGGTCCTGGCCAGCTCGTAGGCGCAGCCGTCCGCCTCCAGGAGGTCGGCGGCCTCGCCGAGCAGGCGCGGGCGCTGTCCCAGCGAGCTGAACACGGCCATCAGGCGCAGGGCGAGCGCCCGGCTGACGGTGTCCTCCGGCCCCGGCGAGGTCAGCTGGTCCTTCACCAGGCGCTTGGCCTGGTCCCGGTTGCCCTGGAGCAGCCACGCCTCGGCCGCGCTGGTCCGCCAGGGCACGATGCCGGGCAGGTCCAGGCCCCACTTGCCCATGAGTTCGCCGCAGGAGAGGAAGTCACCGAGCGCCGCGCGCGTCCGGTTCATGGCCAGATAGTAGTGTCCACGGGCGTACAGGTAGTGCAGCCCGTAGCGGCTCTGGAACATCTCGTCGGGGACGCTCCGGGTGACCAGCTCCGTGGCCTCGTCCAGTTCCCCCATGCGGGTGTGAGCGAGGATCAGTGTGCCCAGGGGCAGACCGACGGCGGTGCCCCACCCCTGGACGGACACCTGTTCCAGGGCCGATGTGCCACGCTTCACCGCCTCGCGGAGGTCGCCTCGGCGCAGCCGGATCTCCGCCTCGGCGGCGTCGAGGACGCCTTGCCACATCGGGGAGAGCTGCCCGTTGTGTCGCTCGTCCAGGCTCCGGCACCGGTTGGCCGCTTCGCTCAGCCGGCCGCCGTAGACGAGGGACATCAGCGCGAGGAGGGTCGCTTCCTCGGCCCAGGGGGTGTTGTGGTTGAGGTCGAGCTGGCCGAGGACGTGCGAGGCCCACTCCTGCGTCTCGTCGCCGCGCCTGCGCACGAGGCCGCCGGAGAGCACGCCGATCGACTGGAGCCAGAAGGTACGGCCCCGGGTGGTGGGCGCGCCCTCGGGGTCGGTGGGCGCGGACCCGCTCTGCACCCGTCCCGCGAGCGGCGGATAGGTGCAGGCCAGCCACACCTCCATGGCGTGCAGTTCGGCAGGCTGGTTCGGCGGGCCGGCCGGGGGGACGATTCCCGCGGACGGCAGCCGCGCCGCCCGTTTGCGGAGCAGCGAAAGGATGTCGGCGGCCTCCTGCGTCCGGTGCATCCACAGCAGTTGCCGCACGAGCAGCATCGTGTCGTAGGGGCCCAGTTGATCGTTGCGTACGGCTTCGGTGAGCGCGAGCAGGTGCCGCAGTGACGCCGAGGGGTTGAGCTGCCACTCGGCCTGGGCGAGCCTGGCCCGGATCTCCCAGCGGTCGCGGTCGTTCGTGCACGACCGTTGTGCCGAGTTCAGGTACCGCAGGGCGCGTTGCACCTCACCATGCAGCAGGGCCTCCGAGGACACCTCCAGCAGGACGCGCAGCGCCCAGGGTTCCTGTACCCGGCCGGCCTCGGCCAGGTGACGGGCGGCGGCCGCGGTGGCGCCCTTGTTGTAGAGCAGTCGTGCTGACCGGTGGTGCAGTTGTTCCCGGTCGGCGGGGGGCACGTCGTCCAGCACGGCGCGCGCGGCCAGCGTGTGCCGGAAGCGGCCGGCCCACAGCAGTCCGGCCTCGGTCATGGTGCGCAGTGCCCGCTCGACGGTCCCCGGGTCCGCGTCGATCAGCGCTGCGAGATCGTCCGGTGAGGCATCGTCGCCGTAGACCGCCATAGCGCGAGCCACCCGCAGTATGTGGGCCTCGCTGCGGTGCAGGCAGTTCAGCAGCGCGCGACCGTAGTCCTGATGGCGGGCGTCGCCACCGAGCCGCTCGCCATGGATCAGGGCGTCGAGCAGCAGGGGGTTGCCGCCGCTGTAGGTGATGAAGTTGTCGCCCAGCTCTCGGGCCGCGCCCACGCCGAGGCGCAGGGTGATCAGGGTGCGTACGGATTCCGGGGAGAGCGGTGTGAGGCGGACGGACGTGACGGAGGACTGGCGCAGCAGCTCGGCGTGGAAGGGCCGGTGGGCTCCGCTCGGCCCGGCGAGTTCGGTGAACACCATCACCAGCGGTACCGAGCTGAGCCGGCGGACCAGGTACAACAGGCACTGCTGCGACGCCGCGTCCATGTGGTCGATGTCGTCCACGCACACCACGACGGGTGTGGTGGCGGCCAGTTCGATCACGGGCAGGAAGAGGTCGTACCAGATATCGGCCCTGTTGCGCTCCACGGCCTCGTGCATGCTCTCGGCCCGGGCCGACCTCATGAGTGCGCGCATCACCGGTGAGACGCGCCCGCGCAGTTCCGCGGGGAGCGCCGGGTTGTCGAACAGCTGGCTGAGGGCCCCGAACGGCAGATCCCGCTCCTCGGGGGAGCAGACGACGTTCAGCGGGATGACCTCGACGGACTGGGCGTACTCCGTGACCTCGCGCAGGAACTCCGTCTTGCCCGCGCCGACGGTCCCCTCCAGCAGGAACAACTGCCCTGTCCCCGGCGGGGGTGACGCCAACCACGCCCGAACGCGGTTGAGCGGTGCTTCTCGTTCCCTCAACACGGGCACCCGCGCCTGGTGCGGGCCGGAACCGGGGGACGGGGCGACCGGCGGCAGGCCCCGTGTCATGCCTCCCCCCGCGTCGCATTCGACTGTCGGCATTCCGCCCCGTCGGAGCTGGACTTCACGGATAAGGAGTTCATGCATCTCCTTGAAAGGCTGGACACACGTTCCGGTTGCCACGTTAACCGATCAACATCCCGTTCGGTAGTGTCGCTTTTTGTACGCACGGCCCTCACCTGCGGGAGTCATGACCGGACAAGTCGCTGAGCTGCGGCCGGTCGAGCAGCCCGTTAGTACACTGCTTCGCTGCGACGTGCAACCAGATAGAGGGGGTGTTTTCGGACTACGGAACATGTGGGTGAAGGAGACCTCGAAATGAATACCCCTCCATGAAACAGTCAAGATTCAGACGTTTTCCCCTCCTCTCCCGACCTCCGGGACAGGCAATGTGCAATCAATGATTCCTAATGCGTCCGCCAAGCCGCGAGCGCGAGGACACCCAGGTGTGCCCTTCGCCCCCGGCGCGTGTGCGCTCGCGTGCACACGTGCAGCGGGAATGCGACCTCACCCGTGAAGGGCGAGGGTGCGGTCGCGAATCTGCCAGCCACCTCCCGATGAGGCTGCTGGACTGATCGCGAAACACGCTGCTTCCACAGGACGGGACGCCCATGCAGGCAACCACTGCCGCTTCGGTCGACGGCAAGCTCTCACCCCCTCGGTCCCCGTTGAGGGGGTGGCCGGCCGTCGTCTCGGTGATGCTGGGCATCTTCGTCATCGTCACCACCGAGATCCTGCCGATCGGTCTGCTGACCTCGATCGGATCCACTTTCACCGTCTCGGACGGGATGGCCGGGCTGATGATGACGATGCCGGGCTTCCTGGCAGCGATCGCCGCTCCGCTGGTCACCGTGGCCACGGCCCGCTTCGACCGCCGGCTGATGCTGTGCGCCTTCCTGCTCCTGCTGGCGGTGGCGAACTTCCTCGCCGCCGCGGCGCCCGACTACTGGCTCGTGTTGACCTCCCGGATCCTGGTCGGGATCACGATCGGCGGCTTCTGGTCGATCGGAGCCGGGTTGGCGGAACGACTCGTGCCGCCGCACTCGGTCGGCAGGGCGACCGCTGTGATCTTCTCCGCCGTCCCGCTGGGATCCGTCCTCGGCGTGCCGACGGGCACCCTCATCGGTGAACTCGCCGGCTGGCGAACGGCCTTCGCCGGCATGGGAGCCTTGACGGTCGGCGTACTGGTCATGCTGCTCCGGTGCGTGCCGCCCCTTCCTCCGGTCCGGGCCACACGGCTGCGTGTGCTCAACGGCCTGCTCCGCGACGGCAGCACGCGCTTCGCGCTCGTCCTCACGTTTCTCGTCGTGCTGGCGCACTTCGCCGCCTACACCTATGTGACACCGTTCCTGGAACAGGTCACCCACGCGAGCGGTGCTCTGATCACCACGGTCCTGCTGCTCTACGGCGCCGCCGGCATCCTCGGCAACTTCCTGGCCGGCGCCCGGGTGGCCCGGTATCCGCGGACCGTGTCCGGACTCGCGGCCGCCCTGATCGCCGCGGCGACCCTTCTGCTCCCGGCGCTGGGCCGCGGGGAGACCGGCGCGGTGCTGCTGATGATCGTGTGGGGCATCGCGTACGGCGCCGTACCCGTCGCGTCGCAGACCTGGTTCTCCAAGGCGGCGCCGCACGCACCGGAAGCGGCGTCCGTCCTGTTCACCGCCTCTTTCCAGGCGACGATCTCGATGGGTGCCCTCGTCGGGGGAGTCATCCTGGACCGCACCTCCGCCTCAGCGGTCATGTCGCTGGGCGGTTGCACCGCGGTGCTCTTGGTCCTGGTGGTCGGGGCGCGCTCCGCCGGGGTCAGACCGTGAGCTTCACGGCCTCCAGCCAGACCCCGTTGTCCAAGGTGCCGGCGAAGACGAGGGCCGGGCGCTGGTCACCGCACGTCTGAGCGCCCCAGGCCCGGCTCCAGACACTCGAGACCTGACAGATCCGGCCGGTGCCGACGTTGATCGCGAAGCCCGACATGCTCGGGGCGTCCTTGTCGGCGCGGCCGATGTAGTTGTCCTTGCCGTCCGCGACGATGGCCGTCCACTTCACGTAGTGGCCCTTGCCGTCGGCCGACTGGGGGTCGTTGACGAAGGCGTTGGCGGCCGAGCCGTCCACTCCCGTCGTGGCGACGTTCAGTGCCTTGATCTTGGCGTCGCTGCCCGTCCGGCCGCTCATCGTGCCGTCGCACACCGGCTTCTGCCAGCCCTCCCCGGCGACGAAGGCGCGGTAGCAGATGTGCCGGCCACCCGGGTCGTTCTTGGCCAGGCGCCGCACGGCGGTGGCGGCGGTGTCCGCCGGGGGCTTGGCGGTCACGGTGGCCGCAGGCGCCCCTTTGCCCCCGCCGCTCCCGCCGTCCCCGCCGCCCCCGTCGTCCCCGCCCTTCGGATCCGCGTCGGCCCCGTCCGTCGGATCCTGCGGCGGCATGGCGGGCGTCTCGGGCGCCGAGCTGAGAGGCGGCTGCCGCGACGCCGGCGCCGAGGGGGCGGGGGCGAGGGTGCTGCCCGCCTCGGCGACCTTCTCGGTGGCGCCGCTGCTGATGTTCGGCTTGTAGGCGATCCAGAGCATCACGAAGGTGATGCCGAGGGCCATCAGCACCCCGAAGAACGTGGCGAGCCAGCGGGGCAGGAATCCGCGCTGGAGGTAAGTGCCCTCGACCGGAAGGGGTTTGGCGCCGGAGCGCTGCACGGCCAGGGTGTACGGCCGCTGTTCCTTCGAGCCGAACCAGATGATCTTCCGCGGCTTCAGCGTCGCCTTGACGAACGCCGCCCGGCCCGGCTCGATCTGCACATTGCTCGGATGGAGGTCGTACGACAACTGATCACCGTTGTCGCTGCCGCTGACCGACGCGGTGACCTTCGTATTGCCGAGATTGTCCACCGCGAGACGCGGACGGCCCCGGAAGCGTCCCTTCACGGTGGGCGGCACCAGCTCCGCCCGCACCTCCGTGAACGGCGTGATGGTGAGGTTGCCCTCCGGGACCGTCACCGCCTCCGGATGCTCCGTCGGCGTGATCCGCACCGCGAACGGGTTCGGACCCGCCGTCGCGTCCGGCGTGCGTGGTGGGCTGAAGGTCAGCTCCACCGTCCCCGTCGTACCCGGATACAACCGCAGTGTCTGCGGCTCCACCGTCGTCCACGGCGCGATGTCGCCGACGGGTTCGAAGCGGTATTCGTCGACGACGTCACCGGTGTTGCGCAACCGCAGCCGCACACGGGTACTGCCGCCGGGGTCCACGGTCGCCGACGCCGGCTCCAGGGAAGTCCAAAGGCTCACCGGTCGACGCTATGGTGGGCCCCCTTCGCGCGTCAGGAGTCGCCGGGGCACGATCGCTGCCCGAAGGGGAGGAAGCGCGCGCCCCTCCGGAGGAGGACGAGGGTGTCCGTGCCGGCGAGCGCACCGAGCGTTCGCGGCGCGAGACCTCGGACCGCTCGGGCTCGACGTCGACGCAGGCGCTGATGTGTTCCGCCGAGGTTCGTCGACGGTCAGGCGCGGTCCGGTGGATCACGTGGCCGCGATGGCGCCGAGTCAGTTCTCGTGGGCCGGGCCGCGCCCTGCTGCCAGGTGTCTCCGCCCTTCGGGCACGGGCAGGACCGCCAGTGCGGTGTCCGCGACGTTCCGCAGCGTCTCCGGGTCCAGGCCGGCCTTGCCCACCGCCTCGATGCCGCGGACCACCGTCAGCAGCAGTGCCGCCAGCCGCTCCGGATCCGCGGCGGCGTCGATGTCACCATGGCGCTGGGCGGCGCTGATCTCCGTCCGCAGCAGGGTCAGCAGTGCCGTCATGGTCTCGGCCGACCGTCCGGCGACCGCCGGATCGTGCTGGGCCAGTTCCGCCGCGCCCTTGGCCAGCAGGCATCCGCGACGCTCGGTGTCCAAGGCGGTGTTCTCCGCCATCAGGCGCACGTATCCCGCCAGCCGGGCCAGGGCCTCCGCGTCCGGGCCACCCGCCAGCCGTCCTTCGGCCACCTCGACGACCGCGGTGCACCAGTCGCCGAACACACGGTGGAACAGCTCGCCCTTGTCGCCGAACGCGCCGTACAGGCTGCCCTTGCCCAGACCGGTCGCCCGGGCGATGTCGTCCATCCGGGTTCCCGCGTAGCCGGTCGCCCAGAACTGCTCCCGGGCCCGCTCCAGGACGCGGCGTTCGTCGAATGCGCGTGGTCTCGCCATGGTCTCACTCTATTGATTCTTGACTCGATCGTCCATTATCGCCTACGTTATGGACGATCCATTCCACAACTGAAGGGGTGCGACATGCCAGGCACACTGCGGGAGAAGGTGGCCGTGATCACCGGAGGGACCAGCGGGATCGGGCTGGCCATCGCCCACCGCTTCATCCGGGAGGGCGCACGGGTCTTCGTGACCGGCCGGGACGCCGACCGACTCGAAGCGGCGGTCAAGGAGTTGGGCCCCGCGGCCACCGGCGTACGATCCGACGCCTCGGTCCTGGCCGACCTGGACGCGCTCTACGCGCGGGTCCGCGAGGAGGCCGGACGCATCGACGTGTTGGTGGCCAACGCGGGAATCGTCGCGGACGCCGCACTCGGCGCCCACACCGAGGCGAACGTCGACCTGACACTCGCCGTCAACGTCAAGGGCCCGCTGTTCACCGTGCAGAAGGCGCTTCCGCTGCTGGCCGAGAACGCGTCCGTGCTGGTCATCGGGTCGAGCAACAGCGTACGGCCGAACGAGCAACTCGAGGTCTACAGCGCCTCGAAGGCGGCGGTGAGCAACCTCGTGCACAACTGGGCCCGGCAGTCGCGGCAGCGCCGATTCCGGGTCAACGTGCTCAGCCCGGGACCCACGCGGACCCCTGGCCTCCTCGGCGCCGCGGGGCCGGACGTCGACCGGTTCGCCGAGGCTGTCGTGCCACTGGGGCGACTGGCCGACGCCGAGGAGATCGCCGAAGCCGCCCTCTTCCTGGCTTCGGACGCCTCGTCGTTCGTCACCGGCGCCGAACTCTTCGCGGACGGCGGCTACACCCGGGCCTGACGGCGTTCATGAGACCGCCGAGGGCCGGGATGCCCTCACGGCCGACCTGGTTGATCACAGCGCCGTCCCTCTACGGATTGCAGCCACAAAGTACGACAAGCCAGGTTTGGCCGAATTGGGTAGTGCACCGGCCGGAGGGGGTCGGGCTGAATGGTGTCGTGCATCGGCACTCCACGAGGGAGCGAGGGGGTCATGACCGCAAGCGCCGGCAGGGTCGACAAGGAACAGGTTCAGGCACGAGTCCAGGCGATCCAGGAAGTGTTCGCACGCAAGCAGGCGGAGAGCAGGGGGCTGGAAGCGGGGCTCGACCTGGAGGCATCCGTAAGCCGGGCCATGCGGGCCAGGGCCCAGTCGGCCGCGGCGGCACAGGAAGCGGCCGGAGCCGAACAGCGATCCGCTGTGCAGACTCCCGACGACGGCCCCGGCATCTGGTGCGAGCTCTACGGATTCCTCGACCTCGGGTACAAGATCCACCTGAATCGCGCCGCCGTCACCATGGTCACCAGCACCGCTTCGGCTCTGGAACAGGTTCTGGGCGACGCCGTCGAGGGATTCCCGGAACTCGAAGCGATCTTCATTCCGCTGCTCGCCGCCATCTACGCCGAGGGCGGAGCGATCGGCGCCGCCGCCCAGGTCAACGGCACGGTCGTACTGATCGGGGTGATTCCCGACCCGATCCCCGTCCCCTTCCCCGACGACTTCTAGGCCCCCGACGACTTCTAGGCAGGGCTACGACCGGGCGGGTCCGCCGGACCGACGACAGCGGCCCCGGCGCCGGGCGGGCATCGGGAGCCGGGACCGGCAGGCAGCAGGGCCGGGGCCGCCCGCGGCAGGGCCGGGGCCGCCCGCGGCAGGGCCGGGGCCGCCCGCGGCAGGGTGTCCTGCCGCGGGCCGCCGGAGCATCGCGCAGGCGTCAGTCCATGACGAGGACCAGCTTGCCCGTGGTGCGTCCGGTCTCGCCGATCTCGTGCGCCTCGGCGGCCTCGGCCAGCGGGAACGTACCAGCGACGGTGGGCCGCAGTCGCCCCGTCTCCACGAGGTCGGCGATCGCCCGCATCCCGTGGTGGTCGGCGTCCACCAGCATCCTCACCGCCCGTACGCCGAGCCGTTCCGCCTCCCTGGGGAAGTCGTCGGAGCCGACCGGGAGGATCGACACCACGACCCCGCCCGGACGCAGCACCCGCAGTGAACGGACGGAGGTCTCGCCGCCGAGGGTGTCCAGGACGACGTCCACGTCCCGTACGGCCTCGGTGACGTCGGTCGTGCGGTAGTCGACCGGCTCGTCCACCCCGATCTCGCGCAGATAGTCGTGCTTGCCCGCGCTCGCGGTGCCGATGACGTACGCGCCCCGGGCCTTGGCGATCTGTACCGCCACATGGCCGACCCCGCCGGCCGCCGCGTGGATCAGCACCCGCTGCCCGGCGCGCAGCTCCGCCCGCTCCACCAGGGCCTGCCACGCGGTCAGCGAGACCAGCGGCAGCGCGCCGGCCTGGACGTGGTCGATGCCGGCGGGCTTGGCGGCGAAGGCGCGGGCCGGGGCGGTGACGTACTCGGCGTGCGAGCCGTGGCCGAACGGGTAGGGGAGCATCCCGAACACCTCGTCCCCGGGCCGGAAGAGGGCCACGCCGACGCCGGTCGCCTCGACCACACCGGAGACGTCCCAGCCGAGCACGTACGGCGGCTCGCCGAGGAAGAGGCCCTGGGCGCGGTGCTTCCAGTCGGTGGGGTTGACTCCGGCGGCCCGCACCCGGACCAGCACCTCGTTGGGGCGCGGCGCCGGCCGCTCCAGCTCGATCTCCTTGAGCACCTCGGGGCCGCCGAGAACGTCCTGGCCCATGGCACGCATCGTGTCAGCGGTCTTCACATCGTTCATGGTGAACCAGCGTGCCCCGGCCCGCACACCAGGGAAATGGCATGATGGTCAATCTCCGATAGGATCATGCCATGCGGCGAACGGAGCGGACGGAAGCGAAACGGCCGGCACAGGAGACGGGCGCGGGCGCGGGCGGGGAACCGGTCGCGGGCAAGGCCGTGGAGCGGGTCGTCGTCCTGGCCATGGACGGCGTCTACCCTTTCGAACTGGGCATCCCCAGCCGCATCCTCGGCGCCGCCGACGGCCGGTACGAGGTACTGACCTGCTCGGTCGACGGCCGGCCGGTGCGCACCAGCACGGACTTCACGATCGGCGTCGCCCACGGCCCGGAGGCGCTGGCGACCGCCGACACCGTGGTGGTCGCCGCGATCACGCCCGACCACGTCGCCGAGGAACTGCCCGCCGAGACCGCCGCCGCGCTCGCGCTGATCCCGTCCGGCGCGCGCATCGTCTCCATCTGCACCGGCGCCTTCGTGCTCGCCGCGGCCGGGCTGCTGGACGGGCGCAGGGCCACCACGCACTGGCATCTCGCCGACCGGTTCCGGCGCGCGTTTCCCCGGGTGGACCTCGACCCCGACGTGCTGTTCGTGGCAGACGGCCGCATCCTGACCTCGGCCGGCGCCGCCTCCGGCGTGGACCTCTGTCTGCACCTGGTGCGCGAGGACCACGGTACGGCGCTGGCGAACTTCGTGGCCCGCTGCTGTGTGGTGCCGCCCTTCCGGGAGGGCGGGCAGGCGCAGTACATCGTGCGGCCCATGCCCGAACAGAACGCCGCCGGCACCGCCGCCACCCGGGCCTGGGCCCTGGAACACCTCACCGAGCCGCTCACCCTGGCCGACCTCGCCGGGCACGCCCGGATGAGCCTGCGCACCTTCGTCCGCCGGTTCAACGACGAGACGGGGACCAGTCCCGGCCGGTGGCTGATCCAGCAGCGCGTCTCCCGGGCCCGGGACCTGCTGGAGTCCAGCGATCTGACGGTCGATCAGATCGCGGGCCGGGTCGGCTTCGCCACCGGCGCGTCCCTGCGCCAGCACCTGCACGCCTCGATCGGCGTCTCCCCGCAGGCCTACCGGCGCACCTTCCAGGCGACCCGCTGACCGAGGCCCCCGCCTGCGGCCTGGGCGCGGTGAGCTCGGGCGCCGGCCGGGGGACGCATTGCTGCGTGTATGTGAACCCTCCGTGTCGTGCTGCGCCCACGTGAACTGTCTGTGTCGGCAGCCAGTTCCGCCTTGTTCCGGCGCATCGCCCACTCCTAGGTTCACTCCGGGCGCGCCGCACCGCAGGTGCTCGAATCTCTCTCGCCGCCCGCAGGTTCGTGTGCTCCTTGACAGCCGTACGCCCGCTCCGCTCCAGCCATCGCACCCACCCAGAAGGGTTTCCACCATGAGCCCGAGCGACCGATGGGACCTCGGCCGGCGGGGTTTCCTCGCCGGCGCGACCGCCGTCGCGGCAGCCGCCACCGTGCCCGCGCTCGCCCACCGCGCCGACGCCGCCGAGGTGTCCGACGCGGCGGCGAACAGACCCAACATCCTGGTGATCCTCACCGACGACCAGCCGTTGGAGACCGAGTGGGCCACGCCCCGCACGGTGGACTGGCTGGTGGACGGAGGCGTCCGGTTCAGCCACGGGCACGTCGCCACCCCGCTGTGCGCGCCGTCCCGGTCGTCCGTCTTCAGTGGCCGACACGCACGCCACCACGGGGTGCGCGACAACAGCAGCCCGTACAACCTGGACCAGTCGACGACCGTGCAGCGGCACCTCCAGGACGCCGGGTACCGGACCGGACTGTTCGGCAAGTACCTCAACGCGTGGCACAACACCGACAACCCGCCGCACTTCGAGGAGTGGCTGCTAAACGACCCGGTCACCTACAACAACGGCACGTACAACGACAACGGCACCGTCCGCGCCATCCCCGGATACAGCACGACGGTGGTGCGCGAACGCGCCCTGAAGTTCCTGGACAAGGCGGCCACCGACCCCCGGCCGTGGTTCGCCTTCGTCGCGCCGAAGGCCCCGCACGCGCCGAACACACCGGAGCCCAAGTACGCGAACACCCCGGTGCCGGAGTGGAACGGGCGGCCGTCGGTGACCGAGACGGACCGCAGCGACAAGCCGCCGTACATCCAGAACGCGAACCGCACTCTGGACGACGGCCGGACCGTGCGCCGCAACCAGTTGCGCACCCTGCTGTCGGTGGACGACACCGTGCAGGCGTTGCACGACAAGCTCGCCGACCTGGGACAGCTCCGCAACACGCTGGTCTTCTACCTCGGCGACAACGGGTACAGCTGGAGCGACCACGGCTGGGGCGCCAAGTCGGTGCCGTACCGCCCGGCGGTCGAGGTGCCGTTCTACGTGTCGTGGCCGGCCGGCGGCCTGGGCGCGGGAACCGTGGACGACCGGCTGGCCGCGAACATCGACATCGCGCCGACCATCCTCGACGCGGCGGGCATCGCCCCGAGCCCGCTGCACGACGGGCAGTCGCTGCTCGGGAACGCCCGTCGCGACCACCTGCTCGTCGAGTGGTGGCACCGGGGACCGGGCGGCAACCCGCACACCTGGTCCTCGTACAAGAGCACCACCGAGCAGTACGTCGAGTACTACACCCTGCACACCGACGACAACGGACAGCAGGTCGGCACCGGAGAGGTCGTCTTCCGCGAGTACTACGACCTGGTGAAGGACCCCTACCAGCTCACCAACCTGCTGTACGGCGCGACCCCGGCCGACGAGCGGCGGCTCGGCATCCCGGCGCTGGCGGCGAAACTCGCCGCCGACCGGGCGGCCTGAGCAGCACGGTACGCCGGCCCGACGGACGCGCCGCCGGGCCGGCATGTCGCCGAAAGCCGCCCCAACTCCCCCGCCTTCGAGGAGATTCGGTGTCCGACGCCCGACCGTCCGGCGATCCGCGTCCGTCCTGCTGCACGCCGGGCCGGAGCACTCTCGCCCTCGCGTCACCCGCGCCCCGGCCCGCGGCGGAGAGCCCGGCGGCCCGCCGCGCCCGGCGGGGCCTGGTGGCGCTGCCCGGCGGCGCGTTCCTGATGGGCGGCGACGATCCGGACGGCATCGCGGCGGACGGCGAGGGCCCGGTGCGCGAAGTGACGGTGCGGCCCTTCGAGATCTCCCGGGCGACCGTCAGCAACGCCGAGTTCGCCTCGTTCGTCAAGGAGACCGGTCACGTCACGGAGGCCGAACGCTTCGGCTTCTCCTTCGTCTTCGACGGCTTCCTCACGGCCGAAGTCCGGTCCGTCTCCGAGGCGGTGCCGGGCACACCGTGGTGGCGGGCGGTCGCCGGGGCGACGTGGCGCGCGCCGAGCGGACCGGGCTCCGACTTCCGCGCCCTGCAACAGCATCCGGTCACCCAGGTCTCCTGGCACGACGCGGCCGCGTACTGCGCCTGGTCGGGTACCCGGCTGCCCACCGAGGCGGAGTGGGAGTACGCGGCCCGGGGCGGCCTGGAGCGCAAGCGGTACCCCTGGGGCGACGAACTCGCGCCACGGGGACGGGAGATGCTCACCATCTGGCAGGGCGACTTCCCCCGGGCGGCGCCCGGCGCGCGCAACGGCACCTCGCCGGTGCGCTCGCACCGCCCCAACGGGTTCGGCCTGCACCACACGGTCGGCAACGTGTGGGAGTGGTGCGCCGACTGGTTCAGCCCGGACCACCACCGCACCGGCCCCCGCGAGGCCCCGACCGGTCCCCCTGCCGGCACGGCACGGGTGATGCGCGGCGGCTCACACCTGTGCCACGTCTCGTACTGCAACCGCTACCGGGTCGCGGCGCGCAGTTCCAACACGCCGGACAGTTCGACGGGGAACATCGGGTTCCGGGTGGCCCGGTCGCGCTGAGGAGGTCGAGCGGGCAGGAGTGCGGCGGCAGCGGCACGTCGGACGTGCGCCGGGCGCGCCGGCCGCGGACGACGGGGGGAGCCTTCTGCTTCACGTCGGTGTCTTCCACCCCCGCGGCTTCCGGTGTCCGCTCAGAAGAGTGCCTGGCCTTCGCTGTCGGTGTCCGCGACGACCGGGCGGGGCTGGGCCGGGAGGTCGTCGAGGCGGTCGGGGCCGGCCGCGGCGGCGACGGCGGGGGCCGTCTCGGCCAGCCAGACGCTGAACCGTTCCGCGGCCTCACGGTAGGGGATCCGCGCCAGGACGCGGTGCTCGCCGGAGGGGCAGCAGTCGACGGCGACGGTGAGCAGGCAGGAACGGGGCGCGTTCTGGCTCCCCGTCCAGGACACGCGCAGGACGCCGCAGGGCTTGCGTCCGCGGGGGGCGCGGTGGGTCGGCCGCAGTGATCGGCAGGCTATGTCGGCGGTCCATGCGGCGAGGTGCGGCAGGGGCAGGGTGGTGCGTGCGCGGCAGCCGGGGCAGCGGTGCCAGTGGCGGAGCCAGTCGTGGGTGTCGGTGTGGAAGAGGCGTGTGTAGTGGTTCGCCACGCGGATGTCGTTGCCGTACAGGTGGTCGGGGCGTTCCTGTGTGTTGCAGGACTGGCAGAGGGGGGCGCGGACGTAGCCGTGTTCGTGGCAGTGGTCGAGAACGGTGGCGGGCGCGGTGCGGCAGACGGCGCATGTCCACCCGGCGACCCTGCGGGAGGTGCCGGGCCTTCTGCTGAGCTGCGCGTACAGCTGGCCTTCCAGCTCTTTGTCGTACGGGCGCGGTGAGGCGGTGGCGGGGTCCTCGGGGCTGGTCGTCCGCCGACCGCCGGCGTCCCGGGCGCGTGGGGGGCGGGACGGCTCGGTGGCGGCTGTGCCTGCCCGGTGGGTCCTCGCGGCTCGCACCCACTGCGTCTCGGTGTGCTCGGCCGCGTCGAGCAGTCTGACCACGGCGCGCGGCAGCCACCAGGTGGGCCGCGTCCCGTCGCGGGTCTGCTCCACGAGGATCCGCCGCCAGTCGATCCCCGCCAGAGGGTACGGCCGGTCCGCTGCCCGACCCGCTGTCCGCTCGGGGCCGCCCCGCTCCGTCAGTTCCCGCTCGATGCGCCGGCGCCACCGCAGCGCTGTCTCCTCGTCGCGCTCCTGCCCCGGTGTTCCACGGAACGGGCCGATGCGGACCAGATCCCGCCGGTCCACCCGGATCGCGCTCAGTTCCGCGGCCGCCCGGCGTACCTCGGTCTCCGCCACGGTCCACTGACCGCTGTCCGCCCTCACCGTCGTCACCGCCCGGTCGCCGAGCAGGACGTATCCCGCTCGGACGCCGGCAGGAGAGCGGGTGAATGCCCCGGAAGCGGTCGGCACGGCACTGCCCGCCGTCACCTCGACCCACAGGGCGTCCGCGGCGCCCAAGGAGATCAGGCCATGGTGACCGGGCATGACGCGCTCTGACATGACGACAGGCTATCCGCCCGCTCCACGGGCGGGACAGCTCCCGCCATCGCCGTTCCGGCCGCGCTGCGGTTCGAGTGCCTCAGCTCGTGACCGGCCCGCCGGCCGCCGCCACCGCGCCCTCCCGGTACCGCTGCGGACTGACACCCCGGTCGGGTCGATTCAGGTCTCCGACCGGAGCCTGTCCAGCTCGCTGCCGATCGCCTCCCGCAGTGCGTCATGCCGGGGACCGAGCCTGAACTCCTCCTCACCCCACCGTTCCCGCGGATAGCGCCATACTGGGGCGCCCACCACGTCGGCCGGCTCCCACGCGTACCGCGGCCACACATGTGCGTGCAGGAACGAGTCCGTGTTCCCCAGGATCTCCAGATTGACCCGACGGAACGACCGATCCAGCCGCCCACAGACACGCTCGACCGCTTCCCCGAGCCGGTCCATGTCGGACAGGAACGACAGCCGCTCCGCTCTCGGCAGGTCCGACAGCCGCTGCACATCGGGGTCGTCGACGATCAGCACCGAGTAGCCCGGCAGGAACTGGACATCCCCGATCACCGCGAACCCCGACGTCAACCGCCGCAGCACGGTGGGGTTCTCACCCCTCAGCGCGGCTCCGATCCGATCCGCCCGCCAGTCGTCAGTCATGGCCGAAACCTATTGCGGCGATCAAGCACGCGTCAGCCGGAACCGGTACCCGGTCGATGACCGCTGCCGACGCGTACTCTTCGGCCGCCTCGACACCCGCACCGACCTGACCGCAGAGGCGCCGGACCCGCGGCACAGCCGATCGGCCCCGTACGCACGCGTACGGGCTGTCGGCGTGGTGGGTCAGTTCCGGCAGGGCCACCAGTGGCAGGACGGACAGGGCGCACCTGCCCCACGCCTCCGCATCCCGGACTCGGACCCGGACGTATTGCGTTGGAGCACACCCCAACTCATAGGTTCGCGGACATGCGATACATCAAACTCGGGACGACCGGACTGGAAGTCTCCGCCATCGCCCTCGGCTGCATGAGCTTCGGCGAGCCGGACCGGGGCGGCGAGCCCTGGTCGCTGGGTGCGGACGCCGGCCGGGACATCATCAGGCAGGCCCTTGAGGACGGCGTCAACTTCCTCGACACGGCCAATGGGTACAGCGCCGGAAGCAGCGAGGAGATCGTCGGCCGGGCGGTCAAGGACTTCGCCCGGCGCGAGGAGGTCGTTCTCTCCACCAAGGTCTGGATGCGGATGCGCCCCGGCCCGAACGGCGCCGGGCTGTCCCGCAAGGCGATCTTCGCCGAGCTCGACGCCTCCCTGAAGCGACTGGGGACCGACTACATCGACCTGTACCAGATCCACCGCTGGGACTACGACACCCCGATCGAGGAAACCCTCGAGGCGCTGCACGACGTGGTCAGGTCCGGCAAGGTCCGTTACATCGGGGCCTCTTCCATGTACGCCTGGCAGTTCGCCAAGGCCCTGTACCTGGCTGACCTGCACGGCTGGACCCGGTTCGTGTCGATGCAGGACCACTACAACCTCATCCACCGGGAAGCGGAGCGGGAGATGCTCCCGCTCTGCGCCGACCAGGGCATCGGCGTGATCCCGTGGAGCCCGCTGGCGCGGGGCAGGCTGACGCGGGTCCGGGACGCCGCCACGGCGCGTGCCGCGACAGACCCGGGCGGCGAGATCCTCTACCGCGACGGGGACCAGGCAGTGGCCGAGCGCGTCCATGCGATCGCGGGCAGGCGGGGTCTGTCCCCGGCCCAGGTCGCCCTGGCCTGGGTCATGCGCAACCCGGTGGTGACCTCGCCCATCGTCGGGGTCACCAAGCCGGCCCAGCTGGCCGACGCTATCGCCGCCGTGGACGTCGAACTCGACGAAGAGGAGGCCGCCTACCTGGAGGAGCCCTACCAGCCGCACGAGACCGCCTACCTGGAGGAGTCCTTCTACAAGCCGCGCCCGGGGGCGGACTCCCGGTAGTCCCGGTGTCGGCCTGGCGTGCGGGGGCGCCGCGGGGCCGCCTCGGCGCGGGAAGAGTCGGCGGCCCCGTGACCCGTCCGGGGGCCCGGCGGCCTGGGGCGAAGGGCCGGCCCCGGTTGCGGGCCGAGCCGACAGCGGGGAGTCTCGCTCTGTCCCCGCCCCGGGACGCGGACGGTGCAGGAGGCGGTGTGGATGAAGGCGATCACGGTCGTGCCCGGCGAAGCCGGACGCGTACGGGTCGAAGAGGTCCCCGAGCCCCCGGAGCGGGACGGCGCGCTGCTGGTGGAGGGGCGGCTCCTCGGGATCTGCGGGACGGACCTCGACATCGTCGAGCACGGTTACGGGTGGCTGCCGCACGGCCAGGACCGGCTGGTGATCGGGCACGAATCGCTGGGCGCCGTCCTGGAGGCGCCGCCGGACAGCGGGTTCTCGCCCGGCGATCACGTCGTGGGGATCGTGCGGCGGCCCGACCCCGAGCCGTGCGCCCCGTGCTCCCAGGGCGAATGGGACTTCTGCCGCAACGGCCGCTACACCGAACGCGGCATCAAGGAACGCGACGGCTACGGCTCGCAGCGCTGGCGGGTGGAGCCGGAGTTCGCGGTGCGCGTCGATCCCGCTCTCGGCGACTGCGGGGTGCTGCTGGAACCGGCCTCGGTGCTGGCCAAGGCCTGGGAGCAGACCGACCGCATCGTCGCGCGCTCCTCCTGGCGGCCCCGTACCGCCCTGGTCACCGGGGCCGGGCCGATCGGGTTGCTGGCCGCCCTGATGGGGGTGCGGCGGGGGCTGGAGGTGCACGTCCTGGATCTGGAGGACCGGCCGCCCAAGAGCACGCTCGCCCGTGACGTGGGAGCGGTGTTCCACACCGGTGACGTGCGTGCCGCCGGCGTCGCGCCGGACGTCGTGATCGAGTGCACGGGCCACGGCCCGCTCGTCTTCGACGCGACGAAGGCCGCCACCCCGAACTCGGTCGTCTGCCTCACCGGCATCTCCGGCGGATCGGCGCCCGCCCCCGTCAGCACCGACGAGGCCAACAACCGCCTGGTGCTCGGCAACACCGTCGTCTTCGGCACCGTCAACGCCGCCCGCCGCCACTACGAACAGGCCGCCCGAGCCCTGGCCGAGGCCGACCGCGCCTGGCTGGAACGCCTCATCACCCGCAAGGTCCCGATGGACTCGTACGCGGAGGCCCTGCGCAAGCACCCGGACGACGTCAAGGTCGTGGTCGACCTGCGGGCTTGAGCGCGCGGCCGTACCGGACGGCCCCGCGTCCCTCCGACAGTCCCGCCTCCCTCCGACAGTCCCGCCTCCCTCCGACGGACCGGCGGAGCTGGCCGGACCGGGGAAACGTGCCGAGACTCGGCGTGGAGCCCGCCGCCGGAGCCGGCGTGCCCACCGCCCACCCTGTCGGGACGGCGCCCCGCCGGTGCCCACGTGCCGTACGGCCCTGCCCCCGCGGACGCGGCGGGCCGCCGCTCCCAGCCGAGGAGAACGACGCATGCAAGCTTTCACCACGGAGCCGGGGGTCCGCGGACCGCTGGAGGCGATCCCCGCAGCCGGGAAGCGGAAGATCCTGCGCTGGGCGGCGACGATCGCGATCGGCGGCTTCCTCTTCGGCTACGACACCGGCGTCGTCTCCGGGGCGCTGCTCTTCATCACCCGCGACTTCGGCCTGACCGCCGCCCAGCAGGGCAGCATCGTGAGCGTCCTGCTGATCGGGGCGATGGCGGGCGCGCTGGCGGCGGGCCGCGTCGCCGACCGCCTGGGCCGGCGCAGGACCCTGGCCCTGGAAGGCGTCGTGTTCGTCATCGGCACCCTGATCGCGATCTCCGCCGGCGGATACGGCATGCTGCTGGCCGGCCGCGTGGTGCTGGGGCTGGCCGTCGGCGGCGCCTCCGCGACCGTGCCCGTCTACCTCTCGGAGATCGCCCCCGCCGAGATCCGGGGGCGGATCCTCAGCGCCAACCAGCTCATGATCACGGTCGGCATCCTCGTCTCCTACCTGATCGACCTGGCCTTCTCCGCCACCGGCGACTGGCGCGCCATGTTCGCGGTCGGCCTGATCCCGGGCGCCGCCCTCACCCTCGGCGCGCTGCTCCTCGTGCCCGAATCACCCGTATGGCTGATCCGCAACCACCGCACCGGCGAAGTGCGGGACCTGCTCGTGTCGGTGGCCGGCGAACAGCGGGCCGACCAGCTGATCGCCAGGTTCCGGCACCGACGGGAGGAGCGGCGGCGCGCCGAGGGCTCCGGCGAGCCGGTGCTCCGGGGCTGGCGCGCCCTGACCGCGCCCGCCGTCCGCCCCGCGCTGATCGTGGGCGTCACACTGGCCGTGATCCAGCAGTTCGGCGGTATCAATACGATCATCTACTACGCGCCGACCATCATCCAGAACACGGGGCTGACCGCGTCGAACTCGATCTTCTACTCGGTGTTCATCGGCCTGATCAACCTCGCCATGACCCTGGTGTCCATCAGATGCGTGGACCGGCTCGGCCGGCGGAAGCTGATGATCGGATCGCTGCTCGGGATGCTCGTCACCCTGACTCTCCTCGGCCTGAGCTTCGTGGCCACGCTGCCGTCCGTGCTCTCGCTCGTCTTCATGATCCTCTACATCGCCGCCTACGCCGCCGGTGTGGGCCCGGTGTTCTGGGTGCTGGTGGGCGAGGTCTTCCCGCCCTCCGAGCGGGCCGTCGGGTCGAGCGCGTCCACGACGGTCAACTGGCTGTCGAACTTCGTGGTGAGCCAGGCGTTCCTGCCGCTGGCCGGTGTGCTCGGCCAGGGGCAGACGTTCTGGCTCTTCGGGGTGGTCTGCCTGCTCGGCCTGGGCTTCGTCGCCCGCTTCGTCCCCGAGACGAAGGACCGCGACTACGACTCCGTCGACGCCGACCTCCAGTCCCGCTTTGGACGCCGCCCGGGGTCCGCGGCGCTCAGGCAGCGAGGTTGACGCGGGCCCCCTGGCCCCGGCGTCCGCGCGCCGCGATCCGGCGGGCCGCGGCCCGCGCGCGTCGGGCGGCCCGGGCCGCCTGCCGTCGGGTGACCGGGAGCCTGTGGCCCGTCGCGCAGCAGACGGCGGCCGCCACCCTGTCCTGGTGGATCGCCAAACACGTCATCCACCATCACCAGCCGGTCTTCGCCCCCATCACGACCCTCGTCGCGCTGAACACCTCGCGTGGCGGGCGCGGCACGAACGCGGTGCGGTTCGTCGCGGGCGTCGTCGCGGGCGTCCTCGTCGCCGAGGCGGCCGTCGCCCTGCTCGGCGACGGATACCCCACCGTGGCGCTCGCCGTCTTCCTGGCGATCCTCGCCGCCCTGGTGGTCGGCGGCGAACGCGTCACCATCGCCCAGGCGGCCGTGAGCGCCGTCATCGCCGTCGGCACCGGCATCCAGGCCGGCTCGAACCGGGTCGTGGACGCGCTCCTCGGCGCCGGCGTGGCCCTGCTCTTCAGCCAGCTGCTGTTCCCCGCCCACCCGCTCGCCCTGCTGCGCCGCGCCGAGTCCGTCACGCTCGCCGAGCTGGCGGGAGCGCTGGCCCTGACCGCACGGGCCCTGGAGGGCGGCGACACCGCACAGCGGGAGTGGACCTGGGAGCATCTGCGCCCCGCCTACACCCGGCTGGCCGAACTCGGCGAGGCCCGCGCCGACGCCGCCACGGCCGCCCGGCGCTCGCCCCTGTGGTGGGGCCGCCGGGAGCCCATCGAGCGGGAGACCCGGTACGCGGCCGGACTGGACCTGCTGGGCGCGAGCTGTCTGACGTGCACCCGGACGCTCTTCGCCCTGGACGCCCGGGGCCGGGCCGCGTTCGCTCCGGCCGTCGGGGCGCTGTCGGACACGCTGCGGCGGCTCGCCGCCGCCCCCGGCGACCACGCGGTACGGCAGCGGGGCGCGGAAGGCGCCCTCAGGGCCGCCGCCCTCGCACCCGCCCCGGCGGCCGGGGAACCCGTCGAGCGCGCCGCGGCCGCCACCGGCTTCACGATGGTCGTCCTCGACGTCCTCGCCTTCGTCGGCGTCCCGGCCGGCGAGGCCCGGGAGGCCGTCCGCGCCCGAACCGCCCGGGTCCGGGTCGGCGCCCCGCCGACGCTCCGGTGGACCGCCGGACCGCGCCTCGGCGGCGTCCTCCGGCGCCGCCGCTGAACGACGGCCCGAAGGTGTCGGCCTAGTACGGGTTGTACATCCAGGCCGAGGTGTGGCACTTCTTCTTCGTGCAGATCTCGACGCGCATGCCGACCAGCGGCTCCTCACCCTTGAAGAGCTTGTTCAGCCAGGGCTGAGCGCCCTTCTTGCACCCCCAGGTGTTCTTGCGCCAAGGGCCCTTCCACACGTAGGACTTCTGGTTGGCGTAGCTCCACTGGCCGGCGTGGATACGCATCTTGGGACCGTCGGCGTCGCACTTGGTGTCGCGGACGGACATGCTGACGGACGCGCTGGTGCGGCCGGTGAAGGTGACGGTGGCGCTGCCGCACGCGCCGGTGAAGCACACGTCCTTGCGCTGCTTGGCGCCCGCCTTCAGCGCGGCCGCCTGCTGTGTGCCGACCGCGGCGTGGGAGGCGGCGGACGGCGCCGCCTGGGCCGGGGCGGCGGCGACGAGCGTTCCCCCGATGACGGCCGCCGACCCGAGCAGCGCCCATGTTTTCTGCGTACGCATCGCTGACTGCCTTTCCGTAGAGGCGCCGGGTGGTCGGCCCGGCAGGTGGTCGTCGCCGACAGTACGAAGAACTCACGAGCGCCGCGTCCGGTGAGGGGTGGAAACGGATCTGCACCCCCCGTCGTAGCTACCGAGTCCATACACCCTGCGCCGTACGGTGCGGGGAGGCAGCTCGTCTGCCGTGGCCCGTCGTTCTCTTCGGTCTCCGGCGTCAGTACGCGGCCGACGGGTCCCCGGTCTCCTCGTCATCGACCCCCTGGTGTTCCTCCACCAACTGCTCGATCTCCTGGGGAACCCAGTACAGCGCGTCCAGGACCAGACCCCACGCCCGGTCCCGCAGCTCCTCCGGCACCTCGCTTCCGATCTTCTCCGCGAGAGTGTCGATCCTGGAGTGGGCGTCATACTCGGTGCCCGTGGTCGGTGCGGTCACCACCGCATGCACCAGCCGGCCCACCCCGACCACCGCTCGGCCCACCTTGCCCAGCACCGAGCCCACGTCCATCTGCGCTCCCTCCCTTGGCGGTTGGCGTCCTGCCGCGGCGAGGACCACCTCAGTATGCGGAATCGGGCGGGTTGAGCCGCACGCCGCTGTCCGTGCGTGTGTGCTCGGGCCGTCGTCCGGTGTCCTCCGGACGACGGGTTCGGGAGAGGTCCGGTCCTCAGTGCCGGGGGCTGTCGTGGTCGAGTCGGTGCTCCTCGGCGGACAGCAGGTCCGCGGCGCGGCCTTCGAGGGCGTGGGCCATCCCGGTCGAGCGGGGCAGCATGGTCTTCTCGTAGGCGCGGAGGGCGTCGTCGACGCCGTCGGCGTGGACGAGGGCGAGGGCGAGGTCGCTGGCGTCGAGCATGGCGAGGTTGACGCCGACGCCGAGCGGGGGCATGAGGTGTGCGGCGTCGCCGAGCAGGGTCACCGTCGGGTTGTGCCGCCAGGTGTGGGGGACGGGCAGCGCGAAGATCGGGCGGTGCACGAAGACTTCGTCGTTGTGCGTGATCATCTGGCGCAGGCGCGGCGCCCAGTGGGCGTAGTGCTCCAGCAGCAGGGCCCGGATGCCGCCGGTGTCGTCGTCGGTCAGACCGTGGGCGCCGATCCAGTCGGCGGGGAGGCGCTGGATGAGGTAGGCGCGGATGTGGTCGCCGCCGTTGCGCTGCGCGAACATGGCGCGTTCGCCGTCAGCGGCGTGGGCGCTGCCCTGTCCGACCAGGTCGGCGAGGTCGCGGTGGCGGTTGTCCACGTCGTTGAACCACGCTTCCAGGAAGCTGATCCCGGTGTAGGCGGGGAGGGCGGGCGAGAGGGCAGGCCGCACTCGGGAGAAGGCGCCGTCGGCTCCGATGACCAGGTCGGTTTCGACGGTGGCGCCGTCGGTGAAGTGCAGGTGCCGCGGTCCGTGGTCGGGGCCGCTGACGCGGTCGAGGGCGTGGCCCCACCGGACGGTGCCGGGCCGCAGGGAGTCCAGCAGCAGGTCGCGGAGCAGGCCGCGGTCGATTTCCGGCTTGAACAGCTCGTCCGGTTCGGGGACGAGGTGGCCGGTGAGGGCGCCGGAGACGTCGAACCGGCGCATCTCCTGTCCCTCGGGCCGGGACAGGCGGAGGAACGCATCGAGCAGGCCGGCCTCGCGCAGGGCGATCTGGCCGTTGCCGGCGTGCAGATCCAGCGATCCGCCCTGGTTGCGGGCGTGCGGACCGGCGTCGCGGTCGTAGACGGTCACGGGGATGCCGTGCCGCTGGAGGATACGGGCGCAGGTCAGCCCACCGGGACCGGCGCCGATGACGCTGATCCGGGCGTGGGCAGGGGTGAGGGAAGGCATGGGCGTGTCCTTTCGCCGAGGAAGAGGGGCGCCGCGGGGCGGCTGCGAGGCGGCCGGCCGCCGGCTCCGGGGAACCGCGTGCCGGGACCTGTACGCCGGACGGCGGCGGTGAGCGTGATCGATCGAGCAGGCGTGCGCACCGCGCCGGAAGGTACTCGTGGCAGGGCTCACGGGACGCCCGCCGAACCGGCCGGCCAGAAGTAGAGTACGCAAAAAAGTAGAATCTGAAAACCTAGAGACCGATTCCACCGTCGGGTACGCTCAGGACATGACCGAGCTCCCCCTCAGCCGTCGCGAACGCAAGAAGGCGCAGACCCGGCAGGCGATCGCCGACGCCGCACTCGACCTCTTCCTCGACCGTGGCTACGACCACGTGAGCATCCGCGACATCGCCGACGCGGCCGACGTCTCGACCGCCACGATCTTCAAGCACTTCCCCGGCAAGGAAGCCCTCGTCTTCGACCAGGAAGAGGACGTGGACGCGCAGCTGATCGCCGCGGTACGGCGGCGGGGCGACGGCCAGAGCATCCTCGACGCACTGCGACAGCACCTGATCGACACGTGGCTGCCCCTCGCCGCACACCCGCAGCGCCAGGACTTCGACGAGCTGGTCCACTCCACGCCGGCGCTGCGCGCCTACGCCGAACGCATGTGGGCACGCCACACCGACACCCTGAGCGCGGCCATCGCCGACGAACTCGGCGTCCCCCACGACGACCTCGCCTGCCGCACGCTCGCCCGCTTCGTCCTCAACACCCCCGTCCTGTCCCAAGGGCAGGAGGACCGCCGGGCCGCCATCGACGAGGTCTTCGGCATCCTCACCCGCGGCTGGCAGCCGCCGAGCAGGCCGTAGCCGATCCGCAGGCGGCCGAGGCCGGCGGCCACCGGGACGGCCGACGACCTCGGCCGGCGGCCGCGTCCGTGACGCAGACGGCGACTACGGCCTGCGGCGCGCCGGCCGGCTCGGCACCGCCGGGACGGCGGGGTTCACCGCCGGGACGACGGCTTTCAGCCGTTGCGGCGTACGAGGGCGGCCTTGCGGGCCTCGGCGAGCTTGCGGGCCTCGCCGGCCTTGCGGGACTTGCCGCCGCTTCCGCGGGCGGGGTCCTTGGTGGTGCCGAGGCCGCGGAAGGGTGCGTTGGCGTTCTTGGGCCGGGGGACGGCGGGGCCGCCGTCGAGCGGGATGCCCGACGGAGCCTTGGCGCCGGTGATCCGGCTCAGTTCCGCCTCGCCCGAGCGCACCTTGCTGACGGCCGGCTCGACGCCGGCCTCGGCCAGGACGCGACTCGTCTCGCGGCGCTGACCCGCCGGCACGAGCGTGACCACGCTGCCGGACTCACCGGCGCGCGCGGTGCGGCCGGCCCGGTGCACATAGTCCTTGGGGTCGGTGGGCGGGTCCACGTTGACCACGAGATCGAGGTCGTCGATGTGCAGGCCGCGGGCCGCGACGTCGGTCGCCACCAGAACGGTGATCTGGCCGCTCTTGAACTGCGCCAGGGTCCGTGTGCGCTGCGGCTGGGACTTGCCGCTGTGCAGGGCGCCGGCGTGCACCCCGCTGGCCCGCAGATGCCGGGTCAGCTGGTCGACGGCGTGCTTGGTGTCGAGGAACAGCAGGACGCGGCCGTCGCGGGCGGCGATCTCCGTGATGACGGCGTAGCGGTCGGGGCCGTGGACGACCAGAAGGTGGTGCCGCATCGTCGCGGCGGTGCCGGCGGACGGATCGACCGAGTGGACGGCGGGCTCGTGGAGGTACCGGCGGACGAGCTGGTCCACGTCATGATCGAGGGTGGCCGAGAAGAGCATCCGCTGACCGTCGGGGCGCACCTGGTCGAGCACCTCGACGACCTGCGGGAGGAATCCCAGGTCGGACATCTGGTCGGCCTCGTCCAGCACCGTGATCCTGACCCGTGCCAGCCGGCAGGCGTTGCGCTCGATCAGGTCGTGCAGACGTCCGGGGGTGGCGACGACCACCTCGGCTCCCTGGCGCAGCGCGGCGATCTGCCGGCCGATCGACATGCCGCCGACGACCGTGGCCATCCGCAGCCGCAGTGCCTCGGCGTACGGCGTCAGCGCCTCGGTGACCTGTTGGGCCAGTTCCCGGGTCGGCACGAGAATGAGCGCGAGGGGCTGCTTCGGCTCGGCGCGCCGGCCGGCCGTACGGGTCAGCAGCGGCAGACCGAAGGCGAGCGTCTTGCCCGATCCGGTGCGCCCGCGCCCCAGGACGTCGCGCCCCGCCAGGGCGTCGGGCAGTGCGGCGGCCTGGATCGGGAAGGGTTCGCGCACCCCGAGTCCGCTGAGGGTGCGCAGCACCACCTGCGGCAGGCCCAGACCGGCGAAGGAGACGGCCGCGGGCGGCGCCGGACGTGTGGTCGCCGCCTGGGCGGGGTCGCCGTGAGGGCTACGGGCGTCGTCGCGATGCTTCATGAACAGCCTTCCGCAGGGGGAACGTACCGAGGAAGGCCCGGCAGGACGGAACAGCCCACGCGGAAGCGGAACTGAACAGGCGGGATCGCCCACTGCGACGATCCGCAAACAAGGAACGCTAACACAAGACATGACAAGCGTCCCCCGCGAACCGGGGCGCCTGCTCACTCCGAGGCGATGTGAAACTCGAATTCCGGCCGGTCCCACGGCACGGCGGGCGGGTTCGCCGGCGCGGTTCCGGTCCGCACCGCACCGACGCGGTCGTAGAAGCCCTCGGCGGGAGGATGCGACACGACCTTGACACGGTGGAGCCCGGCGGCACGGGCCTCGGACTCCATGTGCGCGACGAGCAGCCGCCCGATGCCCCGTCCCTGCGCTTCGTCGGCGACGAACAGCAGGTCGAGCTCCGGCGGATCGAGGACGAGCGAGTAGAACCCGAGAACCCGGCCCGCGTTCTCGACGGCATCGACGGCATCGACGGCATCGACGGCCACGAAGGTGCGGTGGGCCTCGATGTAATCAGGCCCGACCCGGTAGTCGGCGACCGCGGCCGCGTACTTGCCGTCGTAGGCGGCCGAGCCGCGCACGAGCCGCGTGAGCCGTCGGGCGTCCCGCGCGACGGCCCTCCGTATCGTGACGGACCGGCCGAGCGGGGAAGTGCGTGACCTCATCGGGAGAGTATTTCGCACCCGGGTGCGCCTTTCCGCGGCGGGCCGGCCGCTCGGGCAGGCGTTCCCACGCCGCGCCCGGGGGCCGCTCGCCCGGGTCCCGGTCGGCCTGCCGGGCGAGGCGGGTCAGCGGGTGCGTTCGTAGTGGCGCCGGGCCTTCTCGCGGTTGCCGCAGACGGCCATGGAGCACCAACGGGCCCGGTTGGCGCGGCTGCGGTCGAGCAGGAACAGCCGGCACTCGGCGTTGGCGCAGGGGCGCAGCCGGCCGGGCAGTCGCTCTTCGGTGGCGGCCCAGGCGAGGACCATCTCGACGGCCAGCCGGGCGTGCGGGGGCGTTCTGACCGTCCACCGAAGACCCTCCGCAGTGATCGACGGGGTCTGGTGGACCCCGTCGAGCAGCGGACTCAACACGGCCGGTGAGCGCTCTCCGCGCACGACGTTCCCCAGGGCGTCCCGCGCCTCGCGCAGCAGCGCCAGTTCCGCGAGGCTGCCCTCACCGCCGTGCTCCCGCGCCCAGCGCCTGCCCCCGGCCGGGTCGCCGAGCGCGTCCCGCTCCTCGCCGTCGATCAGCGGCCTGCTGTTGAGCAGGTCCAGCAGCGCGTCCATCGGACACCACTCCTTCTAACCGGACTGAATCGTTTGACAGGTTAGCCCACCGCGTGCTTGCATGACAGGGAACTAACCACATCAGGCATGCGAAGGGGTTAGACATGAGCTCGGTGCACCACCGGACCGCCACCGTCGGCGGCCACGAGATCTTCTACCGCGAAGCCGGCCCCGCCGACGCCCCCGCGATCGTCCTGCTGCACGGCTACCCGACCAGCTCGTTCATGTTCCGCGAACTCATCCCGCTGCTGGCCGACGACTACCACGTCATCGCACCGGACCACCTCGGCTTCGGCCACTCCGCCGCCCCGGGCGCGGAGGAGTTCGCCTACACCTTCGACGCCCTCGCCGAACTCACCTCCGAACTGCTCGACCAGCTGGGCCTGGACCGCTACGCCCTCTACGTCCAGGACTACGGCGCGCCCATCGGATGGCGCCTCGCGCTCGAACACCCCGAGCGGATCTCCGCCCTCGTCACCCAGAACGGCAACGGCTACGAGGACGGCTTCGTCGAGTCGTTCTGGGCCGACGTCTGGGCCTACGGCGCGGACCCCGGCCCCGCCACCGAGAGCGCCGTCCGCGCCGCGCTGGGCATCGACGCCATCCGCTGGCAGTACGTGCACGGCGTGCCCGACCCGAGTCTGGTCAGCCCGGACACCTGGGAGCACGACTTCGCCCTCGTCTCCCGCGAGGGCAACGACGAGATCCAGCTCGCGCTGTTCCGCGACTACCGGAACAACCGCCCGCTCTACCCGCTGCTGCACGAGTTCCTGCGCACCAGCGAGGTCCCGGTGCTCGCCGTGTGGGGCCGCAACGACGAGATCTTCGGCCCGGCCGGCGCGCGGGCCTTCGCCCGCGACGCCGAGGACGCCGAGGTGCACCTCGTCGACGGCGGCCACTTCCTGCTGGAGAGCCACCTGGACGTCGTCGCCGGCTACCTGCGCGGTTTCCTCGGGCGCGTGCTGGCGGATCAGGGTCCGGTCACACGAAAGCGCTGATGCCGGTGGCGGCGCGGCCGACGATGAGCGCGTTCATGTCCCGGGTGCCCTCGTAGGAGTAGAGCGCCTCGGCGTCCGCCCAGAACCGGGCCACCTCGTGGTCGAGCAGGATGCCGTTGCCGCCGAGGATCTCCCGGGCGTGCGCGACGACTTCGCGGACCCGGCTGGTGCTGAACATCTTGGCCATCGACGCCTGCTGGTCGGTGAGCCGGCCGGCGTCCTGGAGCTGGGCCGCCCGCACGTTCATGGCCTGGCAGGCGGTGATGTCGGCGAGCATGCGGGCCAGTTGGTCCTGGACGAGCTGGAAGGCGGCGATCGGCTTGCCGAACTGCTCACGCTCCAGGGCGTAGGCGCGGGCCGCCTCGTAGGCGCCCATGGCGCAGCCGACCGCGTTCCAGGAGACGCCGAGCCGGGTGGAGCGCAGCACCTTGGCGGTGTCCTTGAAGGAGTGCGCCTCCTGGAGCCGGTCGGTCTCGGGGACCCGGACGTCGCGCAGGTCGATCTCCGCGTTCTGCACGCTGCGCAGCGAGACCTTGCCCTCGATGCGGTGGGGGGTGAAGCCGGGGGCGCCCTTCTCCACGACGAAGCCCTTGACCTCGCCGTCGGCCTCGTCCTTGGCCCAGACCACCACGAGATCGGCGAAGGTGGCGTTGCCGATCCACTTCTTGCGGCCGTTGAGGATCCAGGTGTCGCCCTCGCGGCGTGCGGTGGTGGTCAGGCCGCGCGCGGTGGCGGAGCCGACGTCGGGCTCGGTGAGGGCGAAGGCGGCCAGCTTCTCCCAGCGCAGCATGGCGGGGATCCAGCGCTGTTTCTGCTCCTCGCTGCCGCACTGCATGACCGTGGCGATGCCGAGTCCGCTGTGCACGCCGTAGAAGGTGGCGAACGAGGGGTCGACGCGGGCGAGTTCCATGCTGGCAAGGCCGGCGACCAGCGCGCCCCTGCCGGGCGCGCCATAGCCGCTGAACTGGAGCCCGGCGATGTCCAGTTCGGGGAGCTGTGCGATCAACTGGTGCGGGAACTCGCCGCGTTCCCAGTACTCGTCGGCGATGGGCGCGACGTTCTCGCGGGCCCAGTCGCGGACGGCGGCGAGCCGTTCCCGGTCCTCGGGCGGCACCAGTTCGCCGATGTGGAAGAAGTCCGCCTCGACGGCGGCCGGATCGGCCGCGTGGATCCGCACGGCGGGCCGGGCGTCGGCGTCGTGCTCGTGGGCGGACTGGGAGTGCTCGGTCATGACGGCCCCTTCCGGGTCGGGCTCGGCGGTCCGCGGGTGCTCCCGGCCGGTCCTGCCGCCCCGCGCGCGGGAGGCCGGTTCCGTCCAGAAGATCAGTGCAGACGGCAACTAGCGTGGCCGCGATCTTCCGCCGGAAACCTTCCGGGGCACGTCCTGTCCGTCACATCGCGAGAACGTCTCCGTGTGCGGCCGGCCGGGGCGGGCCTCAGGAGGGGCCGGCGCGGCGCGCGGACGGGTAGGCGTGGAAGCCCCGTCCGCTCTTGCGTCCGGTGTCGCCCGCCGCCACCAGCCGCGCCAGGAGCGGGCAGGGCCGGAAGCGGGGGTCGCCGGTGCAGTGGAGCAGGACCTCCAGGGTGTCCAGGACCGTGTCCAGACCGATGAGGTCGGCGGTGGCCAGCGGGCCCATCCGGTGGCCGAAGCAGGCACGGAAGATCTCGTCGACGCGTGCGGCGTCCGCGGTGCCCTCCTGTACGACGGTGGCCGCCTCGTTGACGGTGAGCATCAGCACCCGGTTGGACGCGAACCCCGGGGCGTCGGACACCACGAGCGCCTTCTTGCCCAGGCCGGCCAGCAGTCCCAGCGTCCGGTCCATGGTCGGCCGGTCGGTCCGCGCCGTGCGGACGACCTCGACCGAGTCCGTCACCGGGGCGGGGTTCATGAAGTGCGTGCCCACGACCCGGCCGGGGTGTGCGGTGACCTCCGCCAGCCGGGTGAGGGGAATCGCCGAGGTGCAGGAGGCCAGGACGGCGTCCGGCGGACAGCGGCGGTCCAGTTCCCGGAAGATCTCCTCCTTGACCGGGATCCGCTCCCGCGCGCACTCGATGACGAAAGCGACCGCGCCCAGGTCGGCGAGGGTCGCGCTCCAGCGGACGGGGGGCGCGGAGCGCACGGTACCGGTACCGGTACCGCGTGCGCTGCCGCTGCCGCTGCCGCTGCCGCTGCCGCTGCCGCTGCCGAGGAGGCTGCCCAGCCGCTGTGCCTGGCGCAGCCGGTGCGGCCCGGTGCCGAGGGCGGCCGGGTCGGTGTCGACCACCACGACCGGGTGACCCGCCGAGACGAGGCACTGCGTGATGCCCAGGCCCATCACCCCCGCGCCCACGACCCCGACCGGGGCGCGTCCTTCGTCCGTCACGTCCGCCGCCTCCGCCGTGTCCGCCCCGCCCGTCATCGCCCGGCCCCTTCCTGTCCGTCCTGTGCGAGAACCACCCGGACGTGGCCGGACCGCGCCGGGCGCGGCCGTGCCGGGTCGACCGCCAGGACCATCCGGTCACCGTCCTGCTCCAGCACCTCGAAACCGGCGAAGCGCAAGGTCACCAGCATGGCCTGGTTGACGGGGGTGGTCACGAAGTGGGCGACCGGACGCCGTCCGGCCGCCAGGGCGCGGGCCACCAGGTGTTCCAGGAGTACGCCGCCGGCTCCGCGGGACAGCACCCGGCAGGAGGTGAGCAGCAGCAGGAGCACGGCGTCGGCGCCGGTCAGCTCCGAGACGGTGAGCCCGATCGTGCCGTACGAGCCGAAGCGGTCGCGCAGGGCGGCCACGAGCACCTCGTGACGCGGTGAGCGGCACAGCCGGCGCAGCTCCGACAGGTCGAAGGTGACTCCCGTGGTGTTCAACTGATGGGTGCGCACGGTCAGTTCCCGGGCGCGCTCCAAGTCCGCCTCGCCTGCCCGCCGTACGGTCATCACCAGGTCGAGCGAGGCCAGGAAGTCGCCCCTCGTCCCGGGGAACTCCCGCTCCGCGTCGCCGCGTCGCCGCTCGACGCGGTAGAGGTCGCGCCGGCCGCGCGCCTCCTCGGTGACGGGGCCGGTGCGGAACTCCGCCAGCAGGGCCAGGCCGCCGACCTGGTCGGCGCGGTAGCAGCGCACCTGGGGCAGGGCGGAGGCGACCTCGGACCGCTCGGCGGGGTCGTTGTCCACGAAGGCCACGGCGTCCAGGGGCATGCCGAGGGCGTCGGCGATGCGCCGTACGGCGTCGGACTTGCTGCCCCAGCCGATCTCCACCCGGGAGAACCACGTGTCCAGTCCGAGCGCGGCCAGGTGGGCGGTGGACGCGGCGCGGTCGCCCCGGCCGGCGACGGCGTGCAGGACACCGCGCCGGTCGAGGGTCTGGAGGGCGCGGACGGCGGGTGCGAAGGGCGGCGGCCGGTCGCCCTCCAGCACCACGCCGTCCCACAGGGTGTCGTCCAGGTCCCACACCAGGCACTTGACCGCGGTCACCGCGGTGTCCCCACGGCCGCCGTACGCGCGACGGCGGACCGCGCCCCGGAGTGTTCGCGCGGTGCGTGTTCGCGCAGGGCGAGGTCGCCCATTCTCACCTCCGCGGCCAGCTCGGCCCCCTCGATGATCTGCATGATCCGCGCGTCCCGGAAGAAGCGGCCCACCGTGCTGCCGGGCGCGCAGCCGGCCGCCCCCAGCAGCTGGACGGCGTCCTGGCTGACCTCGGCCGCGGTGCGCGCGGCGGTGTACTTGGCGACGACGGTGTCGGTCAGGGCGGCCGGTGTGCCGTCCTGCCGGGAGACGGCCGCGCCCAGGCACACGGCGCGGGCGGCGGCGACGGCGGCCAGTGCGCGCCCGAGGGCGGCCCGGACGGCCTGGTGGTCGCTGAGCCGGACTCCGTCCTGCTCGCGGGCCGCGGTGTGCCGGGCGGCCAGTTCCAGACAGGCCCCGGCCATTCCCACGCAGCCCCAGGCGATGGTGAAGCGCCCGTGGTCGAGGGCGGTGCCGACGACGTGGGACAGTCCGAATCCGGCGGGCGCCACCTGGTCCCGAGCGGGCACGCGCACCGCGTCGAAACGGACGTGGGCCACGTGGGCGGCGCGCAGGCCGAGTTGGCCGCGCACCGGTTCGACCGAGACGCCGGAGCCGCCGGCCTCGACCACGACGGTGGCCGGCTTGCCGTCGAGTCGGGCGAGGACCAGGAAGACGTCGGCGCTCTCCCCGAAGCTGACCCACTTCTTGGCGCCGTCCAGGACCAGATCGCCGCCGTCACGGCGCAAGGTGGCGGCCACCGCGCCCAGTTCGGTTCCGGCGCCGTCCTCGGTGGCGGCGAAGGCGGCCAGCCGCTCGCCGCGGACCAGTGCGGGCAGCAGGCGGGCCCGCTGTTCGTCCGTCCCCCACCGGGACAGCGCGGCGGCGACCATGCCCTGGACGGTCACCGCGCTGCGCAGCGCCGTGCACACCCCGCCGAGGCGGGCGCACAGCGCGCCCAGCGCGGCCGGGGTGAGGCCCTGTCCGCCGTGGCGTGCCGGCAGGTCGGCGGCCAGCAGCCCGGTGCTGCCCAGTGCGCGGATCAGGCCGTCGGGCAGCCGCTGCGCCCGGTCCCAGTCGTCGGCGTGTGCCCGCAGCCGGGCGGCGGCGTCCCGGTCCCCGGAGCCGGCGGCCAGGCGGGCGAGATCCGTGCCGTCCCATTCAGCCATCCCCCGCTCCTCCCGGACGTCGTTCGACCGTCGCACCGGCGCGTTTGCGGCGCACGAAGGCGGCGGTCCGGCCCAGGGTCCGGAAGTTGTCGAGATCGAGGTCTTCCACGGCGATCTCGACGCGGAAGTGCTGTTCCACGAAGGTGACCAGTTCGAGCGCGAACAACGAATCCGCATTTCCCTGGAGAAAATAATCTTCGTCGGCCCGGAAGTCGGTCCCCGGAAAAACCTGGCCGAAAAAGTTCCTCAGCTCCGCGAGGACGTCGTCGGGCGCAGGATCACCTGATGGTTGATCTTTCACACGGCCTCCCGGAAAGGATCGGCACGGAACGATCACCGCGGATCATGGGAAACCCCGGCGCGCACCATAATGGAGAGGGGGTGGCCATGGTCGTCAATACCCTCGCCCGCGACACCGCATTGCCGCACCGCGGTGTCGTTGTTAATATCCCGCATCTGACACCGGAGTCCCGGCCGTTCCGGGTGCGGTGCCAGAAAGCGGTGGACGACACCGCTGTCTTCGGAAAACCGCGCCACTCCGCACGTTTCGCACGTTTCGCAGACTGAACTGTGCACGGCCGGACGGGAAGGCGTCGCATGCGCGGACGGGACGGGGACGGCCGGCTGCTGGACGATCTCTTCGCCGCACAGGCCGCGCGGACGCCCGGGGCGACGGCACTCGTGTGCGGGGACGCCCGGCTCACCTTCGGCGAACTGGACACCCGGGTAGCGGAGTTGGCCGTGCTGTTGGCCGGTCACGGCGTCCGCCCGGAGGCGCCGGTCGCCCTGTGCCTGGAGCGGGGCCCGGACCTGATCGCCGGGACGCTGGCCGTCCTGCGCGCGGGCGGCGTGCTGGTGCCGCTGGATCCCGGGCACCCCGCTCAGCGGCTGGCCGAACTGCTCGCGGACTCCGGTGCCTTGCTCGTCCTCACCGACCGGGAGGCGGGGCGCCCACTGCCCGCGCACGGACCGGCCCGGCTGTACACCGACGAGGCGGACAGTCCGGGGGGCGCGGGAATGCCGGGTGGCGCGGGAAGCCCGGGGGGCGCGGGAAGGCCAGGCGGCGCGGGAAGCCCGGGCGGCGGCGCGGACAGGCCGGGCGGCGCGGGGCCAGGACCCGGGGCCCCGGTGCGCCCGCTTACGGCGAACGCCGCCTGTCTCATGTACACCTCGGGCTCCTCGGGCCGCCCCAAAGGCGTCGTGATCCCGCACGCCAACCTGGTCAACCTCCACCTCGACTACCTCGCCCGGTGCGTCGGGCCGACGGTGCGGGCGGCCGGGGGCAGACGGCTGCGGGTGGCCCACACGCTGCCGGCCGCCTTCGACGCCTCCTGGGCGCCCCTGATGTGGCTGGTGGCGGGCCACGAACTGCACGTCGTCGACTCGCTGACCCGGGACGACCCCGAAGCCCTGGCCGACCTGTGCGCCCGCTCCCGGCTGGACGTGCTCGACGACACCCCGTCCCGGCTGCGGCTGCTGCTGCGCGCGGGCCTGCTGTCCGGGGGCGGTCACCGGCCGCTCGACGTCACCGCGGGCGGCGAGGCCCTGGACACGGCGCTCTGCGCGGAACTGGCCCGCGCCGACGGCGTCGTCTGCCGCAACACCTACGGCCCGACCGAGGCCACCGTGGACGCGCTGAGCTGGCGCGTCCGCCCGGGCGCCGGGCCGCTGATCGGGCGGCCGGTGGCCGGTGCGCGCGAGCGGGTGCTGGACCGGGAACTGCGGCCGGTGGCCGCCGGAGAGACCGGCGAGCTGTGGCTGGCGGGCCCCGGCCTCGCCCGCGGCTACCACGGCCGGCCGGGGTGGACCGCGCGGAGCTTCACCGCCGACCCCTTCGGCCCGCCCGGCTCCCGGATGTACCGCACCGGCGACCTGGTGCGCCGCCAGGCCGACGGGCAGCTGGAGTTCCTGGGCCGCTCGGACGACCAGGTGAAGATCTCCGGGGCCAGGGTCGAGCCGCGCGAGGTGGAAGCGGCGCTGGAGCGGCATCCCGGGGTCGAGCGGGCCGTCGTCGTCGGCGCCACCCGTTCCGACGGCCGGCCCTTCCTCGCGGCCTACGCGGTGCTCTCCCCCGCCTGCCGGGAGGCGGAGGCATCCGGTGCGGGTGCCGACGCCCACCGGAAGGCGGAGGCACCCGGTGCCGAAGCCCCCGCCCACCGGGAGGCGAAGGCACCCGATGCGGAGGCCGACGCCCACCGAGAGACGGCGGCACCGGACACGGACGCCCCCGCCCACCGAGAGGCAGAGGCACCGGACACGGACGCCCCCGCCCACCGGGAGACGGAGACGCCCGACCCCGCCGCCCTGCGCGCCTTCCTCGCCGCCGTGCTGCCGCGGCACGCGCTCCCGGCCGCGCTGGTCGTCCTCGACCGGCTGCCGCTGCTGCCCGGCGGCAAGGTGGACCGGCGGGCCCTGCCGCCGGCCCGGCCGGGTTCCGACCGCGCCCCTGTGCCGCCGCGCACCGCCGACGAACGGCTCCTGGCCGGAGTCTGGGAACGCGTCCTGCGCGTCGAGCGCGTCGGTGTGCACGACGACTTCCTGGCGCTCGGCGGTGACTCGATCCTCGCCATGCAGATCGTCTCCGAGGTCCGCCGCAGCGAGGAGGCCGCCGGCCGGATGGCGGCGCTGCGCGCCCGGGCACTGTTCGACCACCCCACGATCGCGACCCTCGCCGCGGCCCTGGACGCCGGCCGGGCGGCCGATCCCGGGCAACGGCACCCCGGCCCCGCCCCCGCGCCTGCCGCCCCCGTCACCCGGCGACCCCACCACGGTCGCCCCCTGCCCCTGTCACCCGCCCAGCGCCGCCTGTGGTACCTCGCTCAACTGCGGCCGGGATCGACGGAGTACAACACCGCGACCGGCTTCCGGCTGCGCGGCGACCTGGACGCGGCCGCGCTCGGCGCCGCCCTGGACGCCCTGGTCGCCCGGCACGAACCGTTGCGCACCACCTTCCACACCGTCGACGGCGAAGGGGTGCAGCGGGTCGGCGCACCCCGCCCGGTGCCGGTCGGGACGGTGGACCTCACCGGCCTTCCGGAGGCCGACCGGGCCGCCGCCGAGGACCGCGCCGTACGCGAGGAGCTGGGCCGGGCCTTCGACCTGGAGCACGGGCCGCCGCTGCGCGTGCTCGTGGTGCGCCGGGACGCCGACGACCACCTCCTCGTCCTGCACCAGCACCACCTGGTCACCGACGGTTGGTCGGTCGGAGTCCTCACCGAGGAACTGGGCGCCCTGTACTCGGCCGCGCTGCGCGGCGAGCGGGCCCGGCTCCCGCCGCTCGCGCTCCGGTACGCGGACCACGCCGTACGGCAGGCGGAGCGCGCGACGGGGCCGGAGCGGGAGGCGTCCCTCGCCCACTGGCGGCGACGGCTGGCCGGCCTCGTACCGCTGGAGCTGCCGACGGACCGACCACGGCCCGCCGTGCGCGCCGCCGCCGGCGCGGTGCACCGCTTCCTGGTGCCCGCGGAGCTGACCGCCCGGCTGACGGAGGTGGGCCGGGCCGTGGGAGCGACGCCGTTCATGGTGCTGACGGCGGCGCTCCACGTGCTGCTCGCCCGGACCTGCGGGCGCCAGGACATCGCGCTCGCGACCGTGCTCTCCGGCCGGGACCGGGTCGAACTGGAGCCGCTGGCGGGCTTCTTCGCGCACACCGTCGTGCTGCGTTCACAGGCCGAGCCCGATCTGCCCTTCGACGGCTTCCTGCGGGCGGTGCGGTCCACGGTGCTGGACGCCTTCACCCACGGCGAGGTCCCCTACGACGAGGTGGTCCGGGCCGTGCGCCCGGAGCGCGACGCCAGCCGTTCCCCGCTGGCCCAGGTCGCCCTGGTGCTCCAGAACGCGCCGCGCCCCGGACTGCGGATGGCCGGCCTGCGCGCCGAGGACGCCGAACTCCCGGGCCTGACCTCGCTGTTCGACATGACCTGGGAGTTCGAACCGCGGCAGGGCGCGTTGGCCGGAACGGTGCAGTACGACACCGATCTCTTCGACCCCGCGACGCCCGCCCGGCTGGCGGACCGGCTCGGCGTGCTGCTCGCCGGCATCGCGGACGACCCCGGCCGGCCCCTGGACCGGCTCCCTCTGCTGCCGGCCGCGGAGGCGCGCCAACTGGCCCGCTGGAGCACCGGCGAGGCCGCCGACCTGCCGGAGACCACGGTGCACGCGCTCGTGGCCGAGCAGGTCCGCCTGCGGCCCGGGGCGGTGGCGCTGTCGTACGGTGACACCCGGCTGACCTACGCCGAGCTGGCGGCCCGCGCGGACCGGCTGGCCGCCGCGCTGGGCGCGCACGGCGCCGGTCCGGGCAGCGTCGTCGGGGTGCTGCTGGAGCGCGGCGCCGATCTCGTCGTGAGCCTGCTGGCGGTGCTGCGGTCGGGCGCCGCCTACCTGCCGCTCGACCCCGGCGATCCCGCCGGGCGGTCGGCGTTCCTGCTCGCCGACTCCGGGGCCGCCCTGGTCCTCACCCGCGCCGGGCTGCGCGACCGGCTGCCCGCCGACGGCCCCCGGACGCTGTGCGTCGACGACGCGCCGAGCCCGGCGCCGGCCGCCTCCCCCGCCGGCGCGCACCGTGCCGGCCCGCGCGATCTGGCCTGCGTGTTCTACACGTCGGGCTCCACCGGCTCCCCCAAGGGGGTGCTGGTCGAACACCGCGCGGTGGTACGGCTGTGCCGCGCGCCGTCGCTGCGGGCCGCGCCCGGGGACGTGCTGGCGCACGCGGCCGCGCCGTCCTTCGACGCGGCCACCTACGAGATCTGGGGGGCGCTGGCCAACGGGGCGCGGCTCGCCGTGCGGCCGCCCGGGGTGCCGTCGGTGCAGGAGCTGCGGGAGTTCCTGGCGGCCGAGCGGGTGACCGCGCTGTGGCTGACCGCCGGGCTCTTCCACGAGGTCGCCGACGCCGATCCGGGGGCGCTGGGCGGACTGCGGCGGCTGATCGCCGGCGGCGACGTGCTCTCGCCCGCGCACTGCGCGGCGGTCCTGGCGGCGTGCCCGGACCTGGAGCTGGTCAACGGCTACGGGCCCACCGAGGGCACCACCTTCACCACCTGCCACCGGGTGACGCCGCGGGACACCGCCCGCTCGGTGCCGATCGGACGGCCGCTCGCGGCGACCCGCTGCCATGTTGTGGACGCCCGGATGCGGCCCGTCCCGGTCGGGGTGGCCGGCGAGCTGCTCGTCGGCGGCGCCGGACTGGCCCGCGGCTACCTCGGCCGGCCGGGCCTGACGGCGTCCCGGTTCGTCGCCGATCCGGGACTCGGCGACGGCCCGCCCGGCGGCCGGCTGTACCGGACCGGGGACCTGGTGCGGCTGCGCGGTGACGGCGCCCTCATATTCCTCGGCCGGCTGGACGCGCAGGTGAAGATCCGGGGCTTCCGGGTGGAGCCCGGGGAGGTGGAGGCCGCCCTGACCCGCGATCCGTCCGTCGCGGAGGCGGTGGTCACGGCCCGCAGCGACGGGGGCCACCGCCATCTGGTCGCCTACGTCACCGGGCGGCCCGGCGGTCCCGTGCCGACGGCCGCCGCCCTGCGGGCCCGGCTGGAGCGGACCGTACCGGGCCATCTGGTGCCCGCCCGGTACGTCGTGCTGGACCGGCTGCCGCTCACCGCGCACGGCAAGGTGGACCACCGGGCGCTGCCCGCTCCGGCGCGGGCGGCCCGGCCCGCCCGCACCCCGCCGCGCGGCCCGGTCGAGGAGGCGCTGTGCCGGGTGTGGTCCGAGGTGCTCGGCGTCGACCGGGTCGGCGCCGACGACAACTTCTTCGACCTGGGCGGCGACTCCATCCTCAGCATCCGGGCGGTGGCGGCTGCTCGGGCGGCCGGGATCCGGATCACCGTCGAGGACGTCCTGCTGCGCCAGACCGTCGCCCGGCTCGCCGCGACCGTCGCCTCCGGGCCGCCGCCGCGCCCGCCGGCCGCGCCCGCGCCGGGGCCGGTGCCGCTGACACCGGTGCAGCACTGGTTCCGGGAGACGGTCGGCGCCGGCCACCGCCCGTTCAACCAGTGGATCGACGTCGAACTCGCCGACGGGGTGCGCCCCGAGGCGCTGCGCCGTGCCGTCGCCGCGGTGGCCCGCCGGCACGGCGCCTGGCGGCTGCGGTTCTCCCGCGACGGGCTGGGCCAGCACACCGTCGGCGACGACGCGGGCGACGGCCTCGTCCTCCACCACCGCGACCTGTCCCCGCTCGGTCCGGCGGCGCAGGACCGCGCCATGGCATCAAAGACCGCGCGGGCTCAGAGCGGACTGCGCCCGGACCGGGGGCCGTTGGGCCGCGCCGTGCTGTTCTCGCTCGGCCCGCACCGTCCGGCCCGGCTCTTCGTGACGGTCCACCACCTGGTGATCGACGCGGTGTCGTGGCAGGTGCTGCTGGCCGAACTGGACCGCGCCCACGGGCAGGCGGCGTCCGGCACGCCCGTCGACCTCGGGCCGCCGCCCGCCTCCTTCCAGGACTGGGCACACCGGCTGGCGGAGTACACGGCGGACGGCGGGTTCGATCCGGAGGCCGCGTACTGGTCCCGTACGGCCGGCCGGGTGCACGCCGGCCTCCCTCGGGACCTGGACGGCGTAGAGGCCCCCGGCGACGAACGGGCGGTGACCGTGCGGCTCGGCGCCGCGTGGACCGAGGCGCTGCTGCGGGATGTGCCGCGGGCGTACCGCACCCAGGTCAACGACGTGCTGCTGGCCGCGCTGGCGCATGTCCTGGCCCGCTGGAGCGGCCGGGGCGAGGTGGCGATCGCCCTGGAGGGACACGGCCGGGAGGCGCGGGCCCTGGGCGGCGGGCTGGACCTGTCCGGCGCGCTGGGCTGGTTCACCACCCTCTTCCCCGTCGTGCTGGAAGTGCCCGGCACGCCGGGCTGGGGCGCGCTGCTGAAGTCCGTGAAGGAGCAGCTGCGCGCCGTGCCGCACCGGGGCGTCGGGTACGGGGCGCTGCGCCATCTGCGGCCCGGGACGTCCGGCGGGCGACCACTTCCGGACCACGCGGAACCGCCGGTGAGCTTCAACTACCTGGGCCGCTTGACGACTTCGGACGCGTCCGGCCCCCTCTTCGCCCGGCCTCCCGGGCGGTTCGAGCTGTTCGGCGGCGACCGTGGCGCGCGCACGCGCCCGCTGGACGTCACGGCGCTGGTCGCGGACGGGCAGCTGGAGTTCACCTGGCACCATTCGGCCGCGCGGCACCGCGAGGAGACCGTGCGGCGCCTCGCCGAGGAGGTGCTGGAGGCGCTGCGCGCGATCGTCCGCCACTGCGCCGGGCCCGACTCCGGTGGCGCCACCCCGTCGGACTTCCCGCTCGCCGGTCTGGAGCAGGCCGAGGTGGACCGGCTGGTGGGCGACGGACGCACGGTGCGCGACCTGCTCCCGCTCACCCCCGTGCAGAGCGGCATGCTCTTCCACCACCTGTCCGCCCCGGACGCGGGTGTCTACCTGGAGCAGGTGCACCTCGACGTGCGGGGCGTGCCCGATCCGGACGCGCTGGCCCGTGCCTGGCAGGAAACCGTGGAGCGGACGCCGGAGCTGCGGGCCGCCGTGGTGTGGGCCGACGCGGGCCGCCCCCTGCTGGCCGTGCACCGGCACTGCGTGCTGCCCCTCGCCCACCACGACTGGCGTGCGCTGTCCCCGGCGCGACAGCGGGAGCGGCTGCGGGACTTGCTGGCCGCCGACCGCGCCGCGCCGCCGGCCCTGGACCGGCCGCCCCTGATGCGGCTGGCCCTGGTCCGGCTGACCGGGGACCGGGTGCGCATGGTGTGGACGTTCCACCATGTGCTGCTGGACGGCTGGAGCGTCTTCCACGTCCTGGCCGACGTGCTGGCCCGGCACGCCGACCCCGCCACCGTCCTGCCGGCGCGGCCCGCGTCCGCCGAGTACCCGCGCCGGCTGGCGGCCCGGGACGCGTCCGCCGCGGCCGGGCACTGGCGCGCGCGCCTGGCCGGGCTGCGCGCGGTCACCCCGCTGCCCTTCGACCGGCCGCCCGCACGCGCCCACCGCACCCGGGCGGACACCGTCGTGGACGTCCGGCTCCCCGCCTCCGCCTCGGCCGAGCTGTACGACTTCGCCCGCCGGCACCGGGTGACGGTGAACGCCGTCGTCCAGGGCATGTGGGCGGTGCTGCTGTGGCAGTACGGCGGTGTGGCGGACGTGTGCTTCGGCGCGACCGTCTCCGGACGGACCCCCGACGTACCCGGTGTCGAGGCCATGATCGGCATGTTCGTCAACACCGTGCCGGTACGGGTGCGCACCGACCCGGAGGCTGAGCTGGCCCCGTGGCTGGCGGATCTGCACGCCGAGCGGATCGCGGACCGGCGCCACGACCACGTCGCCCTGACCTCCCTGCCGCGTCCCGGCGGCCGGCCGGGCGGCGCCGCCCTGTTCGACAGCATCGTCGTGTTCGAGAACTACCCGGTGGACACGGCCGCGTTCGCCGCGCTCGGCGCCGACCTGGCCGGCCTTGACGCGGTGGAGGTGACCAACTACCCGCTCAACGTGGTCGTCTCCGCCGCCGAGGAGCTGGCGCTGCGGCTGGTGTACGACCCGGCCCTGTTCGACGCGGACACCTGCCGGGCCGTGGCCGGCCATCTGGTGGCCCTGCTGACCGCGGCGCCCGGCGCGGCCCGCCGCCCGCTCTCCGCGCTGCCGTCGCCGCCCGGCGCCGGCCGGACCTGGGCGCCGCCGGCCGTACCCGAGCCCCGGGCGGCGGCCGCACCGGTCGGCCACGTGGCGCCGCGCACCCACGTCGAACGCACCCTGGTCGGCATCCTCTCCGAGGTCCTGGGCCGGGAACGGGTGGGTGTGCACGACGACTTCTTCGACCTCGGCGGCGACTCGCTGCTGAGCGTGCGCGTCACCTCGCGCATCCGTGCCGAACTGGGCGTGGACGTCCACCCCCGCGACGTATTCGACCACCCCACCGCCGCCCTCCTCGCCCGCGCCCTGCCCGACACACGTGCCCTTCCCGACGCCCCCGCGCTTCCCGACACCCCCGCACTTCCCGACGGCCAGGCCCTGCCCGACCGGCGCCCGGCCGCCGCCTCGGACACCGGCGCCCGTGCCGGGCGCTCCCGCCTCTCCCCCGGCCAGCAGCGGCTGTGGTACCTGTACGAACTCGCCCCGGGCAGCGCCGAGTACAACTCCGTGCTGCCGCTGCGGCTGCACGGCAGGCTCGACCTCGGCGCACTGGACACGGCCCTCACCATGCTCGCCGAGCGCCACGAGGTGCTGCGCGCCACCTTCGACGGCACCCACCAGCACGTCCACCCGCCCGCCCCGGTGGCGGCACGGGTGACGGATCTGTCGGCACTGCCCCCGGACACCCGGGCGCGGGAACTGGCGCGGCTGCTGCGGGTGTTCACCACCGAGCCCTTCGACCTGCGGCACGGCCCGCTGCTGCGGGTCCGGCTGCTGCGACTCGGCGAGGACACCCACGTCCTGCACCTGGCGACCCACCACATCGCCTGCGACGGCTGGTCGATGGCGGTCCTGCTGGCCGACCTGACGGCCGGCTACACGGCGGCCGTGCAGAGGCGGTCTCCGGACCTCGCGCAACTGCCCGTGCGGTACGCCGACTTCGCCGAGCGGCAGCGGCGCCGGGCCGGCCCGGACGCCGAGGCGGGCCTGGCGTACTGGCGTCGACGCCTGGCCGGCGCGACCCCGCTGGACCTGCCCCTGGACCGGGCCCGCCCGGCGGCCTGGGACCCGGCGGGACGCACCGAACGGCTGACGGTGGACGCCGAGCCCACCCGGCGGCTGCGCGCGCTGGGGGCCGGCGGCGACACCACCTTGTTCACGGTCCTGACGGCGGCCGTGCAACTGGTCCTCGCCCGCTCCTGCGCGCAGGACGACGTCCCGGTGGCCACCGTCGTCGCCGGACGCGACCGCGTCGAGTACGAGGGGCTGGTCGGCTTCTTCGTGAACACCGTGGTGCTGCGCACCCGGGTCGACGAGGCGTTGTCCTTCACCGGACTGCTCGCCCGGGTCCGGGCCGGCGCGCTGGCGGCCTTCGACCACGCGGACACGCCGTTCGAGCAGGTGGTCGCCGCTCTCGGACAGAGCGGGGAGCGGGGCCGTCCGGCGCTGAGCCGGGTCGCGGTGGTGCTGCACAACACCCCGGCGGCGCGGACCGCTCCGCCCGGTCTCCGGGTGACGGAGGAGGACGTCGACGTCCCGGCCGCCCAGTTCGACCTCGCCTTCGAGTTCCGTGTCCGTGACGGGGAACTGCTGGTCGAACTCCGCTACCGCACTTGCCTGTTCGACCCGGAGACCGTCGCCGGGATCGGCCGCCGTCTGCGCGCCGTACTCGACGCCGCCGTCGCCGCCCCCGACGTTCCGCTGCACCGCTTCCCGTTGACGGACGCGGCGCGGCGGCGTGCGCTCACCGCGCCCGGTCCCCGGCCGGCCGGTGGCCCCGCAGGCGGCACGGTGACCGAGCTGTTCGACGCCGTCGTCCGGCTCGCGCCGAACGCCCCGGCGCTGCGGGTGCGGGGCCGGACGACGAGCTACGGCGAGCTGGACCGCCGGGCCCGTGCGCTCGCCGCCCGGCTGACGGCCTCGGGTGTGCGGCGCGGCGATCGGGTCCGGGTCGTGCTGCCACCCGGCGCCGAGGCCGTCACCGCGTTCGTCGCGCTCGCCCGGATCGGGGCGGCCTGCCTCAGTGCCGAACCGGACGCCCCGGCCGGGCGGCTGGCCGCCGTCGCGGCCGATTCCGGCGCCGTGCTGCTGCTGGACGCCGACAGCGAACTGCCGCCCGCGCCGCCCGGCGCCTCGTCGCCCGCGCCGCCGCCCGGCCCGGACGATCCGCTGGCCGTCGTGCACACCTCCGGCTCCACGGGGCGTCCCAAGGGCGTCGTCCTCACCCACGGCGGTGTGGTCAACCTGCTGGCCGGCTACGCCGACGCCTTTCCCGCCCGCTCCGGCGAACGGCACGGGCAGGTCGCCGACCTGTCCTTCGACGCCTCCGTGGGCGAGGTCTGGGGCGCGCTGTGCCGGGGGGCGTGCCTGTGCGTCGCCGAGCCCGCGCTGCGCCGCGACCCGCGCGCGCTGGGCCGCTGGGTGGCCGAGGAGGGGCTGACGCTGTGCTTCTTCCCCACCGCCGTCGGGGAGCGGCTGTTCGCGGACGACGCCCTGGCCGGCGCCCACCGGCTGCGCCATGTGCTGCTCGGCGGGGAGCGGCTGACCCGGCTGCCGGCCGGGCCGGTGCCGTTCACCGTGGTCAACGGGTACGGTCCTGCCGAGGCGACGGTCTTCGCCACCTGGTGCGACACGAGCGGCCTGCCGGTCACCGAGCCACCGCCGATCGGCCGTCCCCTGCCGGGCGTCCGGGCGTACGTCCTGGACCGGTGGCTGCGGCCCGTGCCGCCCGGGGTGACCGGCGAGCTGTACCTCGCCGGGCCGGGCGTGGCGCAGGGCTATCTGGGCGCGCCCGGAGAGACCGCCCGGCAGTTCGTGGCGGACCCGTTCGCGCCCGCCCCCGGCGGCCGGATGTACCGCACCGGCGATCTGGCGCGCCGCCGCGCCGACGGGCTCATCGACCATCGCGGCCGCGGCGACCGGCAGGTCAAGGTCAGCGGGGTGCGGGTGGAACTGGACGAGATCGAGCACCTGCTCGCGCGGTACCCCGGGGTGAGCGGGGCGGCCGTGATCGCCGTCCCCGGGAGCGACGGCCGCCTCGGCGTCCGGGCCTTCGTGACGGGTGGCGCTGTGCACGGCGACGAGCTGCGCGCGTGGCTGGGGCACCATCTGCCGCGCGCGGCGGTGCCGGGCTCGGTCACCGTGCTGGACGCGCTGCCGCGGCTGCCGTCCGGCAAGACCGACCGGCGGGCGCTGGCCGCCCGGGGCGCACCGGCGCACATGGCCGCGACGCCCTCGGACCGGCCGCCGTGCACGCCCGCCGAGAAGGCGGTGGCCGGCGCCTGGGCGGCGCTGCTGGGGCGGGACGTGCCGGACGTGCGGGAGAAGTTCTTCGACGCGGGCGGCACCTCCCTGCAACTGGTCGACCTGCGAGGGCGGTTGGAGGAGATGTCCGGGCGGGAACTGTCCGTCGTCCAACTCCTCGAACACCCGACGGTCGAGGCCATGGCACGGCTGGTGGACGAGGGCGCCGGCGGCACCCGTACCGCCGGGCACGACCTGTGACGGGCGCGCCGGGGCGGCCCGGAGAGCGTGACGAGCGAGGACCGACCGGGGGTGGGGTCATGCGGCACGAGGACGTGGCGATCATCGGGGCCGCGGGGCTGTTCCCGGGAGCGGACGGCCTGGACGACTTCCACCGGCGGCTGCGCACCGGTTACGACGGCATCGCGCCGCCCACCGCCGACCGGGTGCGCCTGCACGGCGCGCCGCCCGGCGACCGCTACCTCTCCCTCGGCCACCTGGACCGGATCGACCTCTTCGACCACGCCTTCTTCAGGATCTCGCGGCGCGAGGCCGAACTCATGGACCCGCACCAGCGGTTGGTCCTGCAACTGTCCCACCGGGCGGTGGAGAGCGCCGGGTACGCCGTCGGCCGGCTGCGGGGATCGCGCACCGCGGTGTGCCTCGCCCACACCGACTCGCTGTACGGGACGCTGTGCCCGGGTGACGACCCGCAGGGCATCCTCGGCACGCTGTCGGCCGCGACGGCGGCCCGGGTGGCGTACCTGCTCGATCTGGTCGGACCCGCGCTGGTGGTGGACACGGCGTGCAGCAGCGCGCTGGCGGCCGTCGCCCAGGCGGTGCGGGCCCTGCGCTGCGGGGAGGCCGACCTGGCGCTGGCCGGCGGGATCAGCGTGCAGACGGTGCTGACCGTGCGGGACGAGCGGGAGACGCTGCGCGGCATCGAGTCGCCCTCCGGCTCCTGCCGGCCGTTCGACGCCCGCGCGGACGGCACCGTCGGCGGCGAGGGCGGCGGGATCGTCCTGCTCAAGCCGCTGCGCCGGGCGCTGGCGGACGGCGATCAGGTCCTCGCCGTCCTCAAGGGCATCGCCGTGAACCACAACGGCTACCGCGCGGCCAGCATGGGCGCCCCCAGCCAGCGGGCCCAGACGGAGGTGATCACCGCCGCGTGGCGGGACGCGGACATCGACCCGCGCACCGTGGGATACGTCGAGTGCCACGGGTCGGCGACACCGCTGGGCGATGTCGTGGAGGCCGACGCGCTGCGGCTGGCGTTCCAGGGCGCCGGGGTCGACACGCCGTCCTGTGTGATCGGCTCGGTCAAGGGCGACATCGGACACCTGGGCAACGCGGCGGGGATCGCGGGCCTGTTGAAGGCCGTGGGCAGTGTGCGCGACGGGGTCATCCACCCGTTGGCCCACTTCACCGAGCCCAACCCGCTGATCGACTTCGGCGGTCCGCTGCGGCTGCGGCCGGCCGGCGGGCCCTGGCCGGAGGGGAACGGTCTGCCGCGGCGTGCCGGGGTCAGCTCCTTCGGCCTCACCGGGACCAATGTGCACGCGGTGCTGGAGCAGGCCCCCGGCCCGCGGCCCGTCGGGTCCCCGCCGTCCCGCGTCCCGGCCGCGCAGCTGGTCACCGTCTCGGCGAGGTCCGTCACCGCCCTGGACCGGTACCGGCTGCGGCTCGCCGACTTCGCGGAGAGCACCGCACACGATCTGCGCACCCTGGCCCATGTGCTCAACCGCGGCCGGGACGACCATCCGTACCGCCTGGCCGTCACCGCCACCGACATGGCGGACCTCGCGCGCGCCCTGCGCTCCGCACCGCTGCCCGCACCCGAGGACGCGGCCGAACAGCGGCCCGTCGTGCTGCTGTTCTCCCCCGACGCCGTCATTCCGTCGGGCGACTGGGCGGAGTCGGCCGCCCAGGCGCCCGCCCTCGCGGACGTCGCGACCGTGCCCGGCGCTGGACCGCGCGGGACCACGCTCCTGCGCCAACTCGCGCTCCACCGCCTCCTGGTGAGCTGGGGCCTGACCGGCACCCAGCTCGTCGGGCGCGGCACCGACGCCCCGGCCGTGCGTGCCGTCCGGGGCGAGCTGAGCCCCGAGGAGGCGGCCCGCGCCGCCGACGCCGAGGAGCCGGCCGCCGTCGATCCGGACCGGCTGCGCCGGGCGGTCGGCGTGTTCCGCGCCGAGGGGGCGGTGCTGGTCGAGATGGGCGCCGACGGGATGCTCTCGCGGGCGCTGCGCGAGGCGGCGCCGGACCTGACGGTGCTGCCGCTGCTGACCGGGTCCGGACTCCGGGGGCTGCTGGAGCGGTTCGGCAGGCTGTACGCACTGGGCGGCACGGTCGACTGGGAGCACCACTACCGCGACAGCGCCGTACCCCGGATCGCGGCGCCGACGTACCCCTTCGACCCGGTGCGCTGCTGGGTCCGCGCCCCCGAGGGCGTTCCCCCGGCCGCAGGACGCACCGCGCCCCGCGCCCCGGAACCGGAGGACCGGCGGTTCCCCGCGCCCCGCCGGGGCGGGGCTGCGACGGAACGGCTGGTCGCCGCCGTCTGGCGGGATGTCCTCGGCACCGGTGAACTCGACGGCGACGCGGACTATTTCGCCCTCGGCGGCACCTCGATCGCCGGCATCAGCGTTTTGCGGCGGCTGGAACACGACCTGGGCGTCCCGCTCACCTTCGCCGACCTGTACGCCCACCGCACCGTGCGCGCCCTGGCGGCCCACCTCACCGGCCGGCAGCGGTCGGACCAGGCCCCGACCGGGCGGCGGACGATCCCCCCGCTGGCCTCCCGCGACCGCCTCCCGCTGTCCTACGGGCAGGAGCAACTGTGGTACCTGGACCGGCTGCACCCGCCGGGCCCCCTCTACAACATCCCGGCCGACCTGCGCCTGCGCGGTCCGCTCGACGCCGGCGCGCTGCGCGGGGCGCTGGCCGACCTCGCCGCCCGGCACGAGGTCCTGCGGGTCCGTATCCGCGACGAGGAGGGCGAGCCGTACGCCGAGCCGCTGCCGGCCGGTCCGGTCCTGGCGCTGGTGGACCTCACCACGCTGCCGGCCGCCGAACGGGAGCCCCGCGCCGTCGCGTTGGCCCACGAGGAGGCGCTGCGCCCCTTCGATCTCGCCGAAGGCCCCTTGCTCCGGGCGACGTTGCTGCGGCTCGCGGACGACGACCACGTGCTGCTGTACACCCACCACCACATCGTCTTCGACGGATGGTCGCCGTCCGTGTTCTTCCGCGACCTCTTCGCCCTGTACCGCGCCCGGACCACCGGCATCCCCGCCCGGCTGCCCGAACTGCCCCTTCAGTACGCCGACTTCGCGGCCTGGCAGCGGACCCGGCTGAGCGGGCGGCAGCTGGCCGCGGACCTGGACTTCTGGCGGACCGAGCTGGCCGGCCTGACCACCGAGCCCCTGCCCCTGGACCGTCCCCGGCCGGCCGTCCAGGACGTCCGGGGCGCTCTGGCCGGGTTCACCGTCGACGCCCCGCTCGCGGCCCGGGTGCGCGCCTACAGCCGCGCCCAGGGCGTCACCACCTTCGTCACCATGCTCGCCCTCGTCGACGCCGCCCTGTACCGCTGGGCCGGGATGACCGACGTGGTGGTCGGCGTGGGCACCTCGGGCCGGACCGAGCCGGCCACGCACGAGCTGATCGGCTACTTCAACAACCTGCCGCCCTTCCGCACCCGGGTGGAGGGCTCGCTGGCCTTCGGGGACCTGGTGCGCCGCTGTGCCGCGACCGTCGCCGGCGTGCTCGACCACGAGGACATGCCGTTCGAGAAGATCGTCTCCGCGCTCTGCCGTCACCGCGAGCCCGGCCGCCACCCGCTGTACGACGTGGCCTACACCTACCAGAACGCGCCCGCCCCCGAACTGCCGCCCGGCGACCTGACCCTGTCGAGGCTGCTGGACTCGCCGACGGGCGGCATCGCCCCGGGCACGGCCAAGTTCGACCTCACCGTGGGGGTGACCGACCAGGACGACGGCCCGCTGCACGGCTACCTGGAGTACGCGCTCGCCCTGTTCGACCACGCCACCATGACCGGCCTCGCCGGCTGGCTCCCCCGTCTGCTGGACGCCGCGCTGGAGGACCCCGGCCGGCCGCTGGACACCCTGCCCGCCCCGCCGCCCCGCCCGCGGGCCGGTCCGCCCGCCGTACTCGTCGGCGCGGAACCGGCCGCTCGGGACGAACGGCTCGTCGACGACCTGGTACGGCGGCAGGCGGCGCGCCACCCCGGCCGGCCCGCGGTGGTCGGCGCCTCGGGCTCGCACACGTACGCGGAGATCGACGCGGCGGCCGACCGGCTGGCCCATGCCCTGGCCGTCGCCGGCGCCGGGCCGGGCAGCCTGGTGCCGGTGGTGGCCGACCGGGGCCCGGACCTGGTCGTGGGCTGGCTCGGCGTGGTCCGGGCCGGCGCCGCCTTCCTGCCCGTCGACCCGGCCTGGCCGCGCGGGCGGATCGAGGACGTCCTGGACGGCGCGCGGATCCCGGCGTCCGCCCCGGTGGTCGGCAGTCTGCCCGGCCGCGTCTGCCTGCCCGCGCGCCCGGCCGGACCCGGCGACGGCACGGGCCCGGGCCCGGGCACCGGCACCGGCACCGGCACCGGCACGGCTCCGGCGCGGCGGCCCGGGCCGGACGACCTGGCCTACGTCGTCTACACCTCCGGCTCGACCGGTGAGCCGCACGGCTGCGAGATCCGGCACGCCGGTCTGCGCGACCTCGTCCTCTGGTACCAGGACGCGATCGGGCTGACCGGCGAGGACCGGGTGGCGCAGACGGCGGCGCCGGGGTTCGACGCGGCCGTGCTGGAGGTCTGGTCGGCCCTGTGCGCCGGCGCCACCCTCCACTTCGCGCCCACCGCGCTGGAGGAGCCGGGCGCGTTCCTGCGCCGGCTCGCCGAGGACGGCGTCACCGCGGCCTTCCTGCCGACCCGGCTCGCCGAGATCGTCCTGACGGAGTGCGCCTGGCCGCCGGATCTCCGGCTGCGGGTGGTGGCGACCGGCGGCGACCGGCTGCGGGTGCGGCCCCCGGCCGACTGCCCGTTCCGGCTGCTGAACATGTACGGCCCGGCCGAGTGCACGGTCGTCTCCACCGCCGAGTGGATCGAACCCGCCGACAGCACCGGGGGGATCGAGCGCGACGCCGGCCAGGATCTGCCCGGCATCGGACGGCCCGTCACCGGCACGTCGGTGTACCTGCTGGACGGCCGCGGCGCGCCGGTCGCGGCGGGCCGGACCGGGGAGATCACCATCGGCGGCCGTGCCGTCGGCCGCGGGTACCGGGCCCTTCCCGGCCTGACCGCCCGGCGCTTCACCGCCGACCCGTTCGGGTCCGGGCCGGGCGGCCGGATGTACCGGACCGGCGACCTCGGGCGGCTGCGCCCGGACGGCACGATCGAGTTCCGGGGCCGCCTGGACGACCAGGTGGAGATCCACGGTCAGCGGGTGGAGCCCGCCGAGACGGAACGGGTGCTCCTCGCCCACCCCTCGGTCCGCGCCGCCGTGGTGGTGCCGTCGCCGGGGCCCGGCGGGACGGTCCGGCTGACCGCCCATGTGACCACCGTCGACCCGGCGCCGACCGGGGAGGGCCTGCGCCACTGGGCCGGCCGCAGGCTGCCCGCCTTCATGGTGCCGAGGACGGTCGTCCGGCACGACCGGCTGCCCCTGACCGCGACCGGAAAGCCCGACCGCGCCCTGCTGCGACGGCTCGCCCATGCCCCTGTGGAGGAGACGGCTGTGCCGAACACCCCGACCGCCCCGCCGAGCGCGCCCGCGCTCCGGCCCGCTGCCGCCGCCGACGAGAGCGGGCCCGGCGCCCCGTACGCCGAGGAGGTGCTGACCCGTGTGGTGGCCGAGCTGCTGGGCGCCGATCGGGTCCGGCCCGAGGACAACTTCTTCGACGTGGGCGGCGATTCGGTCCTCGGGGTCCGGGTCGCCGCCCGAGCCGCCCGCTCGGGCGTCCACTTCACCCCCCAGCAACTGCTCCAGCACCACAGCCTGCGGGAACTGGCGGCGGCGGCATCGGTCACCGCGCCCACCGCACGGCCCGGCGGCGGGAGCACGGACGTCAGGAGCCCCGACGGCGAACGGGTACGCCGGGGGCCGGTCCCGCTCACCCCGATCATGCGCACCTTCCTGGACCGCATGCCGCCCGGAGCGCCGGACTTCGCGGACGCGCACCTGCTGGAGCTCACCGCGCGGGTCGGCGCCGAGGACGTGCGGGCGGTGATCGGGCACCTGCTGGCGCGGCACGAACCACTGCGCTACCGCTTCCCCCGCAACGACCTGGGCTGGCGGATCGAGCGCGCCGCACCGGGCGACGTCCACGTGTTCGACTCGCTGGTGCTGCCGCCGCTGGACCCGGCGGCCGAGCGTGACTTCCTGACGGCCGACCTGGCACGGCTCAGGACACGGGTCGACCTGGAACGCGGGCCCGCCCTGCGCGTGCGCCACTACGACCGCGGGCACGGCCGCCCGGCCTGGATCGTCCTGCTGATCCACCACTTCGTCTTCGACAACATGTCCACCGTCGTCCTCATCGACGAACTCGACACGCTCCTCGGCGAGCTGGCCGCCGGGCGCCCGCTGCCGGCGCCCGTGCCGGTGCCGACCTGGCCCGACTGGTCCCGGCATCTGACCGACATGGCCTCCTCGGACGAACTGGCCGGCGAACTCGCCTACTGGACCGGCGTCCTGGAGAGCGGCGCCCGCTCCCACCCCGCCGCCCAGCCTCCCTTCGGCGGCCGGCCGGCCGGCGGCGCCGTGCAGCGCGCGGTGGAGGCGGACCGCGTGGCCCGGGTGCTGCGCGGCGGCCCGGACGCGGAACCGGCCGCCCTGACCGCGTTCGCCCATGCCCTCGCCCGCCGCCGCGGCGCCTCCACCGTCTCCGTGATGACGGAGGGCCGCGCCGAACCCAACGTCTTCCGGCCGGCCGGCGCCTCCCCCGCCATCGGCTGGTTCACCACCCTGCATCCGCTGACCCTGTCCGCCGACCCGGACGCCGGGGTCCGGGACGCCCTCGCGTCCGTCACGGACACGGTCCGCTCCGTGCCCAACGACGGTGTCGGCTACGGCATCCTGCGGCACCTGAGCCCCGGCTCCCCCGGCGTGGACCGGCTGCGCGCCCTGCCCGAGCCGGAGGCCCTGGTGATCCACGGCACCCACGACGGCTCCGGCTTCGACACCGGCGTACGGCTGCTGCGCACCCGCCGCGACCTGGCCTCCGGCGCGCCCCGGCTGCTGCCCGGCGGGTTTCCCCTGGTGCTGACGTCGACCGTCACCGAGGACGGCGCGCTGCGGCTGGTGCTGCTGTACGACGACAGCCACAGCGAGAAGGAGGCCGACGCCCTCGCCGACGAGACGGTACGCGCCTTCACCGGACTGCGGGACTGAGATGGCCGCCATCGCGCTGCGCGCGGCCTCCTGGTACCTGCCGCCCACCGCGGTCGCCGTGGCGGACCTGCCGGAGCTGGCCGCTCTGCCGGCGGCCGAGCGAGCGGTGTGCGAGGCGCTGGGCATCGACGAGATCCGAGCCGACGACAGCCTGAGCACCGTCGACCTGGCCCTGCGCGCCGCCCGGCAGACCCTCGCCGAGGCCGGCCTCGAACCCGGCGACGTGGACGCCCTCGTGGTCGTGGAGCCCCGGGCGCCCGAGGCGTTCATCACCTCGGAGGTCACCAGGCTCCAGGCCCTGCTGGGCGCCGACCGGGCGCTGGCGTTCTCCGTCGGCGGCCTCGGCTGCGCCTCCCTCACCCCGGCCCTGCTGACCGCGCGGGGCCTGCTGTACGGCGACCCCGACGTCCGTCACGTCCTGGTGGTCCACGGCAGCAGACCGGCGGCCCCGCACCGCTACCGCCACCCGGTCACCGTGTACGGCGACTGCGGTCAGGCGCTGCTGGTCACCCGGGACGGCGGCCCGGTGCGGATCACCGACATCCTGATGGAGAGCGACGGCGCCTACTGGGACCTGTTCCGCGTCGACTTCCGCGACCGCCCCGAGCAGGCGTGGCGGGAGGTGTGCACCGACGTGCCGCGCTACTCGTTCACCCTGGCCATGGAGAGCCGGACCCGGCTGCGGGCCCTGCGGGACCGGCTCCTGGACCGCAACAACCTGCGCACCGCCGACATCCGACGCCACGTCGGCCAGAACCTCTCCCTGAGTGCCTTCCGCTTCCACGAGGAGGCACTCGGCGCGGCCCTCGACACCGCGTGCCGCGACAATCTGCGCCGCTTCGGCCACCTCGGCGCCAACGACCCCCTCTTCAACCTCTACACCGCGCTGGCCCGCGAGGGTCCGGGCGATCCCGGCCCCTCCGTCGTCCTCAACATCAGCCCGGCCGCCTCCTGGAGCGTCCTGCTGGTGGACGACGGCGCGGCCTCGCAGAGCCGTTCGCTCGCCTTGTGAGGACGATCCCGGGGCGCGGCCGCGAACCGCCGCCGGGTGCGGGCGTCTTCGGCCGGGAGGCACGTCTCAGTTCCCCGTGCCGGGGGCGCCCGCCCACGCGGTCAGTGCCCGCGCGCGCCCGGCCCGCCGCCCGGCCGGGTCGGCTGCCCGGCTCGCCCAGGCGACATGGCCGTCGGGGCGCACCAAGACCTCCGACACACCGGCCAGTTCGGGGTGCTGGTCCCAGCCCGTCACCGTCACGGCTTCGACGCGTCCGCCCCACCCGACCTCGACGGTGGATGCGAGCGCCCCGTCCCCGGCGAAGTCCAGCAGCACGAAACAGCTGCGGTCGGTCAGCTCGTAGAACCGCGTGGCGGACGATCCCGCGGCGGTCAGGCCGATGTCCGGCATGCGCCGTCCCTCCAGCGGGTCGGCGTCCGGGCGGCGGGCGGGGTAGACGGTGCCGAGGGCGGACACCCGCGCGGCCAGGGTCCGGTTGACCTCGGCCATGCCCAGGAACTCGTCGAGCATCCCGCGCAACGCGGTGCCGGGTCCCGCGTACTGCGGGACGAGTGTCAGTTCCGCCAGCAGGGTCTGGACCTCCGTGTTCTCGACGACCGCCGCGCCGACCGGCCGGCGCTCGGCGTCGTAGCCGTCCAGCAGTCCGGGCGGCGCCCAGCCGCCGATCTCGGCCGCCAGCCGCCAGGCCAGGCCGGCGGCGTCCTGCAACCCGGTGTTGAGGCCCTGTCCGCCCGCGGGGAAGTGGATGTGGGCGGCGTCGCCCGCCAGCAGGATCCGGCCCGCGCGGTAACGGTCGGCGAGGCGGCTGGCGTTGCCGAAGCGGGACAGCCAGCGCGGCCGGCCGACACCGCAGTCGGATCCGCAGATGTCCGTCAGGGAGGCCCGGAACTCCTCCAGCGTCACGGGCTCCCGGGAGGGGACGCGCATCCGCGCGGGGTCGAGGTAGACGAGCCGGGTGGCCCCGTCCTCCAGCGGTGCGACCAGCACACCGCGGGCCCGCGCGCGCCGAAGCGCCGGATCGGCCGGGTCGATGGTCTCGAAGTCGCCGAGCACACCGGTCAGCGTCTCGTCCGTTCCGGGGAAGCCGATTCCTGCGGCCGTGCGCACCAGGCTGCGTGCGCCGTCGCAGCCCACCGCGTAGGCCGCCCGGAGGGTTCGCCGTCCGCCGGGGCCGCGTACGTCCACCTCGACGCCGTCGGCGTCCTGGCGCACGTCGACGGTCTCGTGCCCGCGCAGGATCTCGACGCCCAGCTCGCCGGCCCGCTCCGCCAGCAGGGCCTCGGTGCGGGCCTGGGCGATGAACAGCGTGTAGGCGTGGCGGCTGTCGAGGGCGGTGAAGTCGAGCCGGGTCTCCAGGCCCGCGAAGTGCCAGCCCGGCACGGTGGCGCCGGCCGCGAGGAAGCGGGGGGCCAGGCCCCGCAGGTCCATCAGCTCGATGCTGCGCGGGTGCAGCGTCAGGGCCCGGGAGTCGCGCTGCGGTGCGAGGCGGCGCTCGACGAGCAACGGCCGGACGCCCGCCAGCGCCAGTTCGCAGGCGAGCATCAGTCCGGTCGGGCCGGCTCCGACGACGATCACATCAGGGGTCACATGCGCCTCCTCATTAATGAACAACGTTCACGTGAACGTCGTTCACTATAATCACCGCCATGAGCGATCCGTCAACCTCCCGTCCCGCCCGCGGCCGGCCGCCCCGCCTCGACCAGGCGCGCACCGTCGAGACCGCCTTGGCGCTGCTGAACGACGCCGGCCTCGACGCGCTGACCATGCGGCGGCTGGCGGAGGCGATGGGCGTGCAGGCGGGGGCGCTGTACCGGTACTTCCGGACCAAGGAGGACCTGCTGACCGCGATGGCCGAGCGCATGATGGCCGGCGTCCGCGGCCCTGCGGGCGGTGCGGACTGGCGTGACCGCCTCTCCGGCCTGGCCGGGGCGTTGCGGCAGGCCCTGCTGGCCCACCGCGACGGCGCCCGGGTGTTCGCCGGGACGCACTCCACCGGTCCGGGCACCCTGGGCTTCGCGGAGACCTGCACGGGCGTCCTGCGCGACGCCGGATTCAGCGACGCGGACGCGGCCCGGGCCGTGATGGCGGTGGTCCACTTCACCGTCGGGCACACCCTGGAGGAGCAGGCCGCGCTACGGCCGGACGGCGACTCGCCGGCCGACCCGGAGGTTCTGCGCGAGGCGGTCGCCTCCGGCGCGTACCCCCACCTCACAGCCGCCCTGCCCACCCTCGCCGAGCCGGACTACACGCCCCACTTCGACTTCGGCCTCGCCCTGCTGGTGGCGGGGCTCGAAGCGCTGCGTCGGCCGCACCCGTGATGTGAGGGGCCCGGGCCGCCGGGCCGAGTTCGGAGACCGCGGGATCTTCGACGTCAGCGGCCCGTACGCGCCCGCACGTCGACCTCCGTGACGCAGGACAGGGGATGCTCACGCCCTTCCAGGACCGCGTCGGACCGGTGGTCGCCCATCAGGTGTCTGCGGAAGAAGGCGTCGGCGTAGGTGCTCAGCACCTTGCGTTCCTGCGGCTCGGTCAGCTGCGTGTCGGGTGCGTCGGCGCCGCCGTCGCCGCACCGGCCCGGCAGTGCCGGGGAGTGGCTCGCGTCGTCCTTCGCGGCCACTTCGCCGCTGTCGGGCGACCATCGGGTGTTGAAGAAGTTGTGGTTGGCGCCGCGCACGGCGAAGCGGTAGAAGGCGGCCGTGCCCCGCGCGGTCGCGTCGTCGGCGAAGGAGAACGCCTCCTGACCGACCTGCCCGTCGCAGGAGCCCCGCATCACGGCCAGCGGTGTGCGGCCGATCCGGTAGACGGACATGTCCTCGGCCATGACGTTGTAGGCGGGAGCCAGTGCCAGGACCGCCTTGACCCGCACACCGGCGGGCCATCGGCCCCGGTGGGCCTCCGCGGCCTGCCAGGTCACCCCGGCGCCTCCTCGTGAGTGGCCCAGGGTGCCGACCCGCCGCATGTCGACGCGGTGCCGGAAGTCGACGTTCACCCGCTTGCCCGTGGCCGGGTCGACGAAGCGTCCGGCCAGTCCGCCCGCGCCGGTCGCGTCGAGTCGCTGCCACAGGGCCAGATGGCGGTCGAGGAGGTCGGCGCGGGCGGAGGCGTTCTGGTCGCCGGTGACGGACGAGGCGTTGACGCCGTTCGCGCTGACGGACACCACGACGAAGCCCTGCGCCGCCAGGTCGCGGGCCAGGTAGTCGTACCCGTGGTCGCTGGCGATCGGCCGTATGCCCGGCGCGCACGGCCAGTTGTACAGTTTCTGACCGGCCGCGGCGTAGGCGTCCCAGTCCCCGGCCTTCTCGGCCGCGTCCCGCTCCGTCGCGGCCTTCCGGTCGGCGCACGTCTCGTGCAAGCCGTGGAGCAGGACGACCAGCGGATGGCGCACCGCGCCCCGATGGTCCTTCGGGTAGTGGACGGTCGCGGCCAGCTCCGAGGGCTCGCCGGTCTCGGCGAGCCGGTAGGCCGTGGAACCGAGGTCGTAGTCGACGACTCCGACGGCGTACCGGCCGGTGGCCGTTCCGGCGTGGGGCCGAACGCCGGCTTGTGCGGTGCCCGCGGCCGAGACCGCCAGCACGGTGGCGGCGGCCACGAGACCCCGGCGCGTACGCCGTCGCAGGCCGGCGGTGTTCCTTGTCCGGTGCTTCACGAAATGCTCCAGGTGAAAGGGGCGAACTGGGCGGGTCGAGCCGTACCGGGGCAGGTGGAGTCCCCCCGATGGCGGGTCGCTCGCCGGGAGTGCGGGACGGGCCGGGCTCAGCGCTCGCGCCACCAGCGCGCCGCGGGGCCGAAGACGTCCCGGAGTGTGTTGGTGGCGCAGTGGATCTCGCCCTCGCCGACGTGCGCGCTGATGAGGTCGTCCACGTAGCTGACCTGGTATCCGGTGCCGCGGAAGGCCGCGGTGACGGCCTCGGCGAAGACGTCCTTGCCGTCGACGACCGGGCCGTAGGGCTTGGGGGCGACGTAGTGCCCGCCGTTCAGCACGAGCCCGTTGGCGGTGCCGGGGATCTCGGCGACGGCGTCCCGCATGGCCTCCAACTGCCGCTGCTCGGCGTCCTTTTCGGGGCCGTCCTGCATGCCGCGGATCTCGGTCTCCAGCATGGCGTAGTCCAGGGACCGGGCGGTGAACAGGGCGGGGACCCGGACGATCTCCGCGCCCGTCAGACCCGTCTTCGCCTTCAGTACGGCGAGGTTGGCGTCGATCCGTTCGGCGGCCCGCTCGTTGGTGCCGGTGAACTGGGCGTCGCCGAGGAAGGCGTCGACGCTGCGCTGGTCGATCCGCCCGTCGTACGGCCACTCCAGCTCGGGCAGCCCACCGTGCAGCGGGTCCGCCCCGTGGCCCTTGGCCCGCACCTCGCGCAGGAGGGCGAGGCCGGCCCGCGGATCGGCGACCACGGCCCGCCAGCCCAGGCGGCTTCCGGGCGCCGGCAGGAACTGGACGAACTCGTCGACGTGGCCGATGGTCAGCCACGAGGTGTCGAGGGACACCGGGTCCTGCATGCCCTGGGCCCGCAGGAAGGAGAGCATCTCGGGCGCGGGGCCGCTCTTTCCGGGAGCGAGGCCGTCACCGCCGATGACCACGCGGCCGTGCGGGTTTCCGGGGCTCGGCGGAACCGTCTCCAGATTGCCCATCGAGTCGTAACTGCTGTTCTCGTCGACGTCGGGCACGTGGCTGATGTGGACGGCCGCCACGTCATGTCCGGCGAGTTCGGTGAAAGCGGTCCGCGTGGCGATGCGCCGGTCGTCGTTGACCGAGGTGATCAGGACGCGCATGCCGTGCGGGCGGCCGTTCCGGCCGGGGACGGAGACGTAACCCGGCTCGAAGGCGTCCTGGGCCCAGGTGTCCCCCTTGGTGTCGAGCGCACGCGAGGGACGGCGCACTCCCCCGGCCGGCAGTGCGGCGTCCAGTTCCTGCACGAACGCCTGCGCGTAGGTGTCGCCTTCGTCGGTCCCGGCCCGCAACACCTCCTGTACGGGTGCGGTGTTCAACTGGGTGAACACGGGCGCCTGACGTAGCGTCAGGGCGGCCGAGGAACTGGCCCCGTCCGCCGTCACGGTGAGGGTGACGCGGGTACGGCCGTCCCACCGCGCGGTGTCCCTGACCACGTCGCGGCCCTCCACACCGAGTTCCACACCGCGCCGCAACTCCTGTGCGGTGAGCCGGGTCTCCGGGCCGATCGCCTCCCAGCCGCGCGGCGCGGAGCCGTCGGGCCGGTGGACGAACAGCCGTATCCGGCCGGCGTCCTGGGCGGGCACGGTGAGGCGTCCGCTCGCGGAGGCGGGGGCGCCGGCCCACGCCCGGGTGCGGAACCGGCCGAGGTCGGCCTCGTCGTCACCGCCGTTGACCACATCGTCCGCGGCGTCGTTGCACGCCGCCAGATCGCGGTCGGTCTTGTTCTGTTCCCAGCGGTGGGTGCGGACCAGTTCGGCCCACTCCGCCTCGGCCTTCTCGCGGTCGGGTTCCTTCTCCAGCTCGGCGCGCTTCTCCCAGAACGCCTCGTCGTTGGCACTCTCCCGGTCCACGGCCCCTTCGACCAGTGCGCGGGCGCGCTCGCGGCAGACGCCGGCGTCGTCGTCGATGTTCGGCAGGAAGAGCAGGTCGGGTCCGGCCTCGCCCGGCTGGTCCCCGACGAGTGCGGCGACGGGTGCGGTGGCGGCCGCGGCCGGGAGGGCCGACCAGAGGGCGCCGACGGTCACGACACCGGTGAGCAGGATGCCGCGCGTGTGAAGTCTCATGGCGCGCATGCTGGCAGAACAATGTGCGCATCCTGTCAGGACCTTGTGGGCCGTGACCGGTGAATGTCCGGCAGGCGCAGGGTGAACGTCGTCCCCGCCCCGGCGGTGCTGGCCACGGAGACGGCGCCGCCGTGCGCCTCCATCAGTTTGCGGACGATCGCCAGCCCCAGTCCGCTGCCGCCGGTGTCGCGGCTGCGGGACTTCTCCGCACGCCAGAACCTGTCGAACACCCGGGGCAGGTCCTCCGCCGCGATACCCGCCCCCGTGTCCGCCACCTCGATGGTCGTCAGGCCGCTGTCCGCCGTGACGCGCAGGGTCACCGAGCCGCCGGACGGAGTGTGCCGGATCGCGTTGGAGAGCAGATTGCCCACGGCCTGCCGCAGCCGGACCGGATCGCCCTCGATCCAGTGCTCCCGCGGTGCTTCGACGGCGACCCGCACACCCGCCGACTCGGCGCGGGCCCGGTAGGCGGCCCCGGCCTGGCTCACCAGCTCGCCCACCTCCACTTGCTCGGGATGCACGCGCAGTTCGCCCGCGTCGGCCGCGGCCAGGTCCTGGAGGTCGTCGATGACGTGCTGGAGCAGGACGGCCTCCTCGTGCAGCGAGGCGAGGAAGTCCTCGTCGGCCGGTACGTGGCCGTCCTGAGCCGCTTCCAGCCAGCCACGGATGTTGCTCAGCGGCGTACGCAGTTCGTGCGCCACGTCGCTCACCATGACGCGACGCTGCTCCTCCAGCCGGTCGCGGTGGACGGCCATGTCGTTGAACGTCCTCGTCAGCTGCCCGATCTCGTCACCGGTGGTCACCGGGACCAGCGCGCTGCCGCCGTCGCGCATGCGCTGGGCCGCGTCCGTCAGCGCCCGCAGCGGCCGGGCCAGCCGGGTGGCGGCGAGCGCGCTGACCCCGACGGCCAGGGCGAGGACCAGACCCGCGGCGCCCACCACCCGCACGATGCCGGCGCCGGAGAGCCGGAACCCCTGGACGGCCGTCTCCCCGGAGCCCACGAACAGTCGCGCCGGCGGTGCCACGGCGGACTTCAGCAGCGCCTTGCGCCCTTCGGTGACGCAGGCCGGGATCCGCCGCTCCGCGCCCTCCCGGAGCGGGAGCGCCTGCGCCGGGGCCAGCCGCCATGAGAAGTCCGGTGCCACTCTCACGCCGTCCAGCCCGGTGTTCTTCAGACACCCGGCGACCAGGACGTCGAGAGCGTCCAGCGCGACGCGCTCGGTCGGTACGGGCTCCTTCAGCGCCGTGCTGTCGCAGGCCGCGGCCCGCCGGTCGTCCGAGCCGGTGAACGTGCGGATCCTGGGGCGCCCGCTCGGCGTGCTGACGACAGCGGCCTCCACGCCCTGCTCGCGCAGGCACCTGACCTGCCGCAGCGCGTAGGCGTTCAGCGTGCGTTCCTCGGCGGCGGTGAGCCGGAACGGGCCGGTGGCGCGCGGGTCGATGGGGTCGGCGCGGTTGACGGACAGGGGGTCGATGACGGCCCAGGCCCGGCCGGGCAGCCCGTCGGGCCGCGGCGCGCTGTCGGAGACGAGGGCGCCGGTCTGCGTGGTGAGCGCGATGCGGCGGCCGGTCCGGCGCGCCAGGTCGCGGACGACGGGCCGCACACCGTCCCAGGTCTTGTGCGTGGCGGCGTACCCGGTGAGGGTGTCCAGCAGCAGTGTGTCGTCGGCGAGGAGGCGGTCCTGCTGCTTGTCGATGGCGCCGGACGTCGTCTGGACCGCGATCCAGGCGGTGGCGGCGACCGAGCAGGCGGCGACCAGCACGGAGACGGCCAGCATCCGCATGAGCAGACCTCGGCGCCGCAGCAGTCCGACGGCCCCCCGCTCCCCCGCCCCCGCACCCGTGCCCCTACCCACGGTCCGGCCCGGCGGTGAGCTTGTAGCCGACGCCGTACACCGTGACCAGACGGGACGGCCGGCCCGCGGACGTCTCGATCTTCCTGCGCAGGTTCATGACGTGCGCGTCCACCGTCCGGGAGGAGACGAACCGGTCGATGCCGTGCAGCTCGTGCAGCAACTGCCGTCGGCTGAACACCCGCTCGGGCTGCTCCGCCAGCGCGGCGAGCAGCCGGAACTCCCCCGCCGTGCACTCGACCGGCCGCCCTTCCACGGTCACCAGGTGCCGGACGGGGTCGACGGTGACCGCGCCGACGGACAGGACGGGGGTGGCGCCGGGGTCGTGCCGTCCCGCCGTCCTGCGCAGCAGGGCGCGCACGCGTGCCACCAGTTCGCGCGGGCTGTAGGGCTTGGTGAGGTAGTCGTCAGCGCCGAGGTCCAGCCCGAGGAGCAGATCGTCCTCGGTCGATCGCGCGGTGAGCATGAGAACGGGCAGCCCGGTCAGCTCCCCCTCCGAGGAGCGCAGGACGCGGACCACGTCCAAGCCGTCCACGCGGGGCATCATCACGTCGAGCACCACCAGGTCGGGCCTGGACCGCCGGATGTACTCCAGTGCGTCACGGCCGTCCCGGACGACCACGACGTGGTGCCCCTCGCTCTCCAGATAGACCCGGGCCAGCCGTGCCTGCTTCTCGTCGTCCTCGGCAACCATCACATGTGCGCACACGCCGACGAGGATAGGCAGCCGGCAGCGAAGGAAGGGAGGAAGTGCGGGCGTCCTGACCGGTCGCCGACCCCGGCATGACAGGTTCCTCACATTTCCCCGCGCGCTCGCCGCCCGGCGGGACATACGTCACGGGCCGGTGCCGGGGCGGGTCGGCCGCGACCCGAGTGCCGCCCGGGAGATGCGGCCGGCCCGCTCCGCCGTGATGGTGGAGGGGCTGGATCATCGCTTGCTTCCACATGAGGGGCGGACCTGGGACATGGACAAGACGCAGCTCGTCGAGATGACCGCGCGGCGCGCCGGCGAGGACACGGACGGCCGGGGCCTCTCGGCGGAGGACGTCAGCCGGGTCCTTGACGCCCTCTTCGGTACGGTCGAGCACCCCGGATCGATCGCCGAGGCGCTCAAGGAACGGCAGTCCGTCAACCTGGGAAGCTTCGGCGCCTTCCGGGCGGCGGACGGCACGGCCTCCTTCCGGCCGGGCAAGGCGCTCGACGAATACCTCCAGGAGCGGGCCGGGTGAGCGTACGGGCCGTGCGGTGACGCACGGGCCGTGCGGTGGGGTGACGACCGTCCCGCGTCGGTACCGCCGTCCGGACTCCGCCCCCCGGTCACGTTCGCGCGGCCGCGCCGGCGCCGGGACTTGCCACCGGCCTCGCTCCCGGCGGACAGTGTCCTGGGCGCGTCCGTGATCACGCGCTCCCGGGCGCCGGCGTTGTCCGGGTACTGCCAGGGGGAAGGTCGAACGGCGCATGGTCGTGAGTCTGAGCAAGGTCGAGCAGAGCGCACCCGCGCTGGTGAGCCTCTACAAGACGGCCGGGGCTTCGGTGGAGTCGCGGGGGCTGAGCGGTCAGAGCGTCGCCGTCTATCTGGTGGTCGACTACTCCTACTCCATGCGGCCCTACTACCAGGACGGCAGCGTCCAGGCGCTCGCCGACCGGGTGCTGGGGCTGTCGGCCCATCTGGACGACGACGGCACCGTGCCGGTCGTCTTCTTCTCCAGCGGCGTCGACTCCCTCACCGAGATCGCCCTGGAGGATCACGAGGACCGGATCGACCGGATCGTCGCGGGTCTCGGCAGCATGGGCGGCACCAACTACCACAAGGCGATGGACGTCGTCGTCCGTCACTACCGCGAGAGCGGCTCCACGGCCCCGGCCCTGGTCCTCTTCCAGACGGACGGTGCGCCTACCAGCAAGAGCGCGGCGGAGAAGCGCCTGTGCGAGGCCGCGACGCTGCCGATCTTCTGGCAGTTCATCGGCTTCGGCAGCCAGAACAGCGGCCAGTTCCGCTTCTTGCGGAAACTGGACGAGCTGGCGGTTCCGGAGAAACGCCCCATCGACAACGCGGGGTTCTTCGCCGTGGGCCGCGACGCGCGGAGCGTCTCCGACGCGAAGCTGTACGACCTGATGCTCTCCGAGTTCCCCACCTGGCTCGCCGCCGCCCGCGCCCAGGGCATCGTGCCGGCAGGCCAGGACAGCCAGGCCGACGCGGCCCCCGGGCCGACCCTGCCCGGCGCCCCGGCCTCGACCACGCGACGCCCGGGCTTCTGGGCACGGCTGTTCGGCCGCTGACTCGACACCGGTCCGGCCTCCCGTGCCGACCGGCGGTGCGGAACCGGCGCGGGCACACTCCGGTGACGCACCGGTCAGCACTGCTTCACAGCGGTACCGCGTGCGCTGCGCGCCCCACCGACGGAGTGAATCGCACGCGATGGCGGCCTGTTGGAGTCGGGAGGCCAGTATCTGTAGTGGCATACGTCGAGGTGAAGGACGAGCGGAGGAAGCGGCAGTGACGTTTGCCATGGGACTTCTGGAGCGAAAGGCGTTCTTGGCGGAGGCACGGTTCGGTGTGCTGTCCGTGGCGCAGGATGACGGAGTCGCGACTCTCGCTGTGCCTATTTGGTACGCCTTCACCCCGGGGCAGGAGGTGGTGATCCACACGCATCGGCATTCTCGGAAAGCCCAGCTCATCCGGACGACGGGCCGCTTCGGCATCTGTGTCCAGGCGGATACGCCACCGGTTCGCTACGTCAGCGTCGAAGGACCGGTGACGTCCGAAGGCGATGTCGGGCCGGCGGCCCGAGAGGCCATGGCCCACCGGTATCTGTCACCACAGATGGCCAGGGCCTACCTGAAAGCGACGGCAGAACAACAGGTGGGAGTGTCGGCCGCGTTCCACATGAGGCCGACACACTGGCGCACCGCGAATTACAGCGCCATGTCCCTCGACCCGTCCTCGTGAGTTCCCCCGCCACGCCGGTCGGCGGGCGTGCGCGAAGCCTAGTCGCGGCCATGGCGTACCCCGCCCTGCGGCCACACCTTCGACGACGGAGGGATCGGCGGTTTCACAAGCTCTCACAGTCCGTCCGACGACAGTACGGCGAAACTCATCAAGCTCACCCAGACGGCATGACCGGGGACCACACGCCGAACCACTGCTCGGCGCCGTACTCCTCGAACCGTTGCGCCTCGGTGAACGCCAGCTTTGCCGCGAGGCGCATCGAACGGTCGTTGGCCGTCTGGGTGCACAGCACCACCGGTTCGCCGGGGAACGCGTCGGCGAACCAGCCGAGCGCCGCCGCGCACGCCTCGGCGGCGTATCCGCTCCCCCACGCCTCCGGCAGGAAGGCGTAGCTCAGCTCGGCCTCCCCGCCGCCCGGACGCACATGCCCCGGACGCTCCGCGCCGCGCCGATCCAACGTGACCGTGCCGATCATCGCTCCATCGCGCTCGACCACGAAAAGGCCCCGGCGCCGCCCGGGCACCTCAGGCACCGCGTGTTCGAGTTCGTCACGGGGCCGGGGGCCGCCAAGGTAGGTGCGCACCTCGGGCGAGGCGAGCAACTCGATGAAGGCCGCACGGTCCCGAGCCTCCGACTCGCGGAGTACGAGCCGCTCGGTCCTCATCGGGGCAGGTGGCCAGGTGACGGGTCCCAACTCGGTCATGGCGGGCAACCTATCCCACACCCATGAGCAGCACAGTCGGCGACTTGGCGCAGCAGCACGGTCGCGGCGAACGCGGCAACGGCAGGCAATTGCGAGGATCGCGATCGGACTCCGCTGTTCATCCTGACCCACCAGGCCCGTGAATCGTGGTGGTCTTGCCCACGGCCGCCTTGGCGCCGGATTCCACCCATGCCCCGCCGCTGTTGCGTCCGGTGCCCTTGGCGAACCCGCGAACAGCGTGTCCAGGACGGCTCTGCGGCCGTGATCGCTCTCGCTGCATCGTGATCACCGCTCAGGCCGGCTCCATGACGAGACAATCCACCGCTACGCTGATCGGGGCAGTCCACAGTGACTACGACCCGAGGGAAGACCGTGAACCGACCGCTGCTGTTCCTCGATGTGGACGGGCCGCTCAACCCCTACGCGGCCAAGCCGGAGAGGCGTCTCGACGGCTACACCACACTCGAAGTTCCCCGACCCGACGCCGATCAGGACGACAGGGGTCTCTCGTCCCGACGGCGACCCCTGCGTGTCTGGCTCAACCCGGAGCACGGGCACGTCCTGCTCCAGCTCGGCTTCGAGCTGTGCTGGGCCACCACATGGATGGGCGACGCCAATCGGTGGATCGCACCGGTCCTCGGCCTTCCGGAGCTCCCCTTCGTCGACTTCGGCGCCGTCCTACTCCGAGAACGCGCCGATGGAGTCCACTGGAAGACCGGCCCGCTGGTGGACTACGCCGCCGGCCGTCGCTTCGCCTGGGTGGACGACGAGCAGAGTGAGCTGGATCAGACCTACGTGACCGCCAACCACCGAGGACCCGCGCTGCTTCACCACGTCAACCCGCGGATCGGCCTACGAGAGAACGACTTCCACATACTCGCCGACTTCGCCCGCGTACCGGCGTGAGCGAAGTGTCTCGGTGGGCGGTCTGGGGCGAGGGCGGCTGGACGAACCGCATCGCCCCACGCGTGCAGAACCTCCCGCGCTCCCGTCCACCCGGGCTCACCGCATCCCCGGCAGGCGACGCAACTCGCTGATCTTCAGCAGCCGGGCGAGAAGGAGGTAGCCCACGGCTGTCGTGAGCACCCCGGCGGCCAGTGCGATGGCCGCAGGCCACGTTCCGCTTCCCAGGTCCGCGCACGCACGCGCCGTACCCCAGCCCAGACCCGCGGCCGGGCCCGCGGCGCAGAACAGTTTCCCGTAGGTGCGCCACACGCCGCCGTCGTCGATGCGGCTCCCAAGTCTTCTGCGCAGCAGGCGCGCGGTGAGTGCGAGACCGGCCACATAGGAGAGCGTGTAGGCCCCGGCCATGCCGACCACCGCCCAGCGGGCCGGCAGCAGCGCATGACAGGCCGTGGCCAGCGCGATGTTCACCCCGCGATCCAGGCCGCCATGAAGAACGGAGTGCGGGTGTCCTCGAACGCGTAGAAGCCGCGCAGCAAGAGGTACTGGGCGGAGAAGGGGATGAGTCCGAGTCCGAACGCCCGCAGCATGTATCCCAGCGGGCGGGTCGAGGCGGCGTCCGCCGACCCGTGGGCGAACAGCAGCGATGCGACCTGAGGTCCCAGAGCGAGGAAGAGGAACGCGGCGGGCACGATGACCACGCCGCTGATCCGCAGCGCCCGGGACAGGTCCGCGCGCAGATCCGGGACGCGTCCCTCGGCGACGGCCCGGCTCATGCGCGGCAACAGGGCCGTGACCAGGGACACTGTCACGATCGACTGGGGCAGCATCCAGATGCTCTGCGCGTAGGTGTAGGCCGAGTAGCCCGCGCCGGCCTGCGGGAGTTCCTGGTCGGCGGCGTTGGCGTAGTTCGTGACGACCGTCAGGGCGACCTGGTTGGCCAGGACGAACAGCAGCGTCCACTTCGCCGCGTGAACGCTCTTGCCCAGCCCGGTGCCCCGCCAGTCGAACCGCGGGCGGAAACGGAAGCCCGCGGCCCGTGCGAACGGGATCAACGCCAAGGCCTGCAGGGCGATGCCCGCTGTCGTCCCGATCCCCAGCAGCCGCACCTGGTCGGCGGTGATGTCCTCCACCCGGCCGGGAACCGTCATCAGCCCCAGATAGGCGCCGAACATGACGACCAGCACGAGGTTGTTCAGCACCGGGGTCCACATCATCGCGCCGAACTTCTCGCGGGCGTTCAACACCTGCCCGTAGATGCTGAAGAGTCCGTAGAAGAAGATCTGCGGCAACAGGAACCGCGCGAACGTCACCGTCAGCGCGAAGGCCGCGTGGCTGTCCGGGGCGTCCCGCATGTACAGGCCCACGATCCGCGGCGCCGCCCACACCGCCAGCGCCGTGCCCGCACCCAGTACACAGACCACGAGCGTGACCAGACGCTGCTCGTAGGCGCGTCCGCCATCGGGCTGCGTCGTCCTGGCCCGGACCAGCTGCGGCACCAGCACGGCGTTGAGCGCCCCACCGATCAGCAGCGTGTACAGGCTCGTCGGCACGGTGTTCGCCGTGTTGTACGTACTGGCCAGCAGTCCCGTTCCCAGCGCCGCGGCCTGTAACACTTGGCGGATCAGTCCCGTCGCCCGCGACACCACCGTTCCCACGGCCATCAGCAAGGACGAACGAGCCGGCCCGCCCTCGTTCTTCGTGCGCCGGGCGGCATGCCGCCCCCTTGTCCGCTGCTCCTGCGGCATGGTCCGCGCCGCGGAGGTCGCCCCCTCCACCATGCCGTCAATCTATGCCCCCTGCCTCAAGCGAAGCGAAGCGTCGACGTCGACGCGCGACCCGCGCGAGGGGAACCGCGGTTCCAGGGGCGGGCCGCTCACTGCGCGGCCGGCGGGTCGTCGGTGAAGGCGATGCCCGCGAGGTGGTCGCGGGACGACCGGTCCAGGAGGACGACGGAGGCCGCCTCGGGCACGGCCCGGTGGCCGTGGGCGGCCAACGCGTCCAGGAGCCGGCCGAGTCCGCGGACATGCCGGGCGAAGGGCCGCCGGGAGGCCCGACGGCCGCGGGCCCGCTGCCCGGCCAGCGCGACAGCGGGGCCGACGTCGAGGAGGACCAGGTGGACGCCGCCGGTGCGACCGGCGCGCAGCGCCGCCGCGCGGAGCCAGCCGCGCATCCAGGCGCGGCTTCCGCAGTCGTGCAGCAGGGTCGGCACTCCGGACGCCACGGCCCCGCGCAACCAGTTGAAGTACCGCAGCCGGGCCCACGGCCGGTACACCGCGTACGGCAGCCAGGAAGGCATCCTCGACTCGCACAGCACATGGGTGACCCGCGGCTCGATCACCTCGGCGCCCGCGGTGCCCGACCAGCGTTCCAGCAGGGTGCTCTTGCCGCTGCCGGGGAGTCCGGACACCACGACGACGGCGTCCCGCGGATACACAACGGTGCGCGCCGGCCCCGGCGGCGTGCCCCGCAGGTCCACCAGGCCGCTGGGGCGCAGTTCGTGCTCGGCGGGAACGGTCCCGGCGGACGTCGTCGGTACACGCGTCGTCCCCGTACCGGTGCCGAACCGGTACGGCCGTACCCGGCTGACCACTTGCCTCACCCGCTTCCCTCCGCCGGCCAGCTTCCCACACGGCCCCCCGCACCCGTCAGCACGGGTTCCCGCGCACCATCCGGTGGCATCGCCTTCGGCGGGTGGGTCAGCGGCCGGGCCGGCGTTCGAGGTCCACGATCGCCAGGACCCCGTCCACCGTGAAGCTGTCGCCGTCCCCGTCCGAGAGCAGGACCGCGTCGAGGCGGCCGAGCCGGACCCCGGCCTGCCCGAGCGCGGCCGACCCGTCCAGGACGATCGCCAGGACACACGTTCCCGCGGCCGCGTGCACGGAGGTGCCGGCGCGCACCACGCGGACCCGCGCCGTCATCTCCGAACGCCGCACCATCACGTTGAAGTCGACGATCGGCCCGTCGAGCAGCCGGCACTCCGTGACCGCGTCACCGGAGAAGGCGAACGGCTCGTACGCCGTGTCGACCTGCCGCGCGACCCCGTCGACCGTGAGGGTCATACCCGGTCCGTCGACGAGGGTGATGATCCTGTCGACTCCCGGGAACGCGGAGAACGGTCCGCCGGACGCCACGTCGGCGATGCTGACCCGCCACCCGAAGTCGCCCGCGGCCGCGTCCCGCGGATGAACGGCGATCTCCGATGTCAGACCTCCGCCGTTCTTCCACGGGCCGGGCGTCCTGTCCTCCGCGCGCAGTATCTGTGCCGTCATCTGTCTTCTGTCTTCCTTCCGGATCGAGCCGTCAGAGATGTCCCGGTGTCCCCGGGGCGGGTCCAGGGGACACCGCGTGGCCGGCGCGGCCTCACCAGGGCCGGATCGGGCAGACGCCCACGCGCCGCCCGTCGTCGTCCAGCAGGTGTCCCATCCGTTTGACGGTGCGCATGCCGAGGACGCGTTCGGTGACGTCGAGGCTCGGCAGCTGGGCGCAGGCCGCCGTCTCGCGCTGCTGCACCGAGCCGATGTCGCGCAGCCAGTAGGTGGCGAGCACATTGGCGGAACCGGTGACGGCGGCCAGCAACCGGCACTCGGGCAGCGTGGCGAGGGTACGGTGCAGACGGTTCACGTCGCTCGCCGGGGCACGGCCGCGGAAGGTGACGGACAGGGGCAGCCCCGACACCGCCGGAGCGATGTCGCAGCGGAACGCCACGATGCCGCTCGCCGTGAGCCGGCCGAGGCGCCGCCGGACGGTGGCGGCGCTGCTCCCGATGAGATCGGCCAGTTCCGTGAGCCGGGTCCGCCCGTCCGCCACCAGCGCGTCGAGCAGTACGTGGTCCGACGCGGTCAGGCCGGACACGGGACCGCCGGCCCCGTCCGCGCCGCCGGACCGGTTCAGCGCGGAGAGCTGCGCGGCGTCGAGCGAGCCCAGCCGCCATCGGGAGCCCTCCGCGTAGAGCGAGGTGGCGAAGACGCATTCCACGTCGAGGACGTCGGGCAGGACGGCCAGTTCCTCGCCGAGGAAACGGGCGGCGCCCGCGAGGTCCGGCGTCAGCACGTCCAGCATGAGGTCGGCGCGTCCCGGGGCGACCAGTTCGACCGTCACCGCCTCCCGCAGCCGCGCCAGCCGCCCGGCCAGCCGCTCCCGGGCCGCCGGAGCGCAGCGGACGAAGACGAAGGCCGTGCAGCCGCCGCGGGGGAAGGCCGGGCCGGGCACCGCGGACACCCAGGCCAGCCCCTCCGCGGTGAGCCGTTCCCAGCGGCGCGCGAGGGTCACCGCGGTGGCGCCGAGCAGGGGGGCCAGATCCGTCCACGCCGCCCGGGGCCGGACTTGCAGCGCGTGCACGAGAGCGAGGTCCAGCTCGCTCACCGTGGCCGAATCCAACAAGATGACCTCACCATCCGGCGGTTCTCGTCGTTCTTCCGTCCCGTTCGCTCTCCGGTCGCACTCTAGCCACCAGGTCGTGTTCCAGCCAAAGAGAAGACCAGGGGTAGGAAGGTGAGACCGTGACGAGAGCCATCGGCCGGGGGCACGGACTGATCGCGACGATGACCGTGATCGTGGTCTGCAGCGGTGTCGTCCAGGGGTATCTGACTCCGCTGCTGCCCGTCGTGGGACGGCACGCCGGCCTCGGCGGCGTGGGTCAGAACAACCTGTACCTGCTCGCGCAGGTGGCCTTCGCCGTACTGACCCCGCTGCTGTCGCGCTGGGGCGACATGTGGGGCCATCGGCGGCTGCTGCTGATCGCCGTCACGGCGGTCTCCGTCGGGTCGCTGCTCATCGCCGTCCGGCCCACCACCGCCACGCTCGCGGCCGGCATGGTGCTGCAGAGCGCGGTGGTCGGCTTCTTCCCGCTGCTGGCGGGCATCCTGCGCTCCCACTCGCCCGAACACGGCCGGGTCGGCATGTCGGTGCTGGTCGGCGCGCTGCTCCTGTCCATCGGCGCCGGCGGCTACCTGGCCGGAACGCTCAGCGACGCACACGCCCTGGCCGGGCTGTGGACCGCGGTCCCCTTCTGTGGCCTCGCGATCGGCGCCGCCCTGGCCCTCCCGACGAGCACCGTCGCCCGCGCGGGCCGCTTCAACTCCCGCGCGGCCCTGCTGCTGACCCTCGGTCTCGGCGCCTTGATGCTCGTCCTCACCGAGGGCGGGTCCTGGGGCTGGACGTCGGCGTACTCCCTGGCGACGGTCACGGCGGCGCTCGTGCTGCTGGCCGTCTGGGTCCGGGTCGAACAGCGCTCCTCGCATCCGCTGGTCGACCTCGGCCTGCTGCGCGATCCCCGTCTCGCGGCGATCAGCGCCCACACGTTCTGTCTCGCCTTCGGCGCCATCGGCTTCCTCGGCGCCAACTCCGTGTACCTCGGCACCGCACCGGACGGCGACGGCGACGGGCTCGGACTCGGCGCCCAGGACATCGCCCTGGTGTCCCTCGCCATGGTCGCCGTCGGCTTCGCCGGATCCACCCTGACGCCCCGGCTGGCCCGGGCCATCGGCGACCGCGCCGTGCTCGCGGTCGGCGGATGCGCCGGCGCCGCCGGATTCCTCAGTCTGTGCCTCCTCCACTCCTCCGTACCGCAGTACCTGGTGGGCGCCCTGACCGTGGGCCTGGCCACCGGCGTGTTCGAAGCCGCCACCCGGACGCTGTCGGTCGAGGCGGTCGACGAGGCCGAGACCGCTCTGTCCGTCGGCGTCAACGAGATGGCGCTCTCGCTCGGCGCGGCGATCGGCGCGGCCGTGATCGGCGCCCTGTGGGCCGGCCACGCCACCGGCGCGCACGGGGCCGTCACCGGTGCGGGATACCGGTGGGCATGGGCCGCGTGCGCCGTGGTGGCGCTCGGCGGAGCCGCGTTCGGCCTGCTGGTGCGCGCGCCGTCCTCGACGCCCACTCCCGAGACCCGCCTCGCCCACGCCAGGAGGACCGCGTGACCGGCCCGACGACACCGACGACACCGGTGACACCGGCACGGAAGCGCGCCCTCACCGCCGCCGCCGACGCCGTGCGCGACCACGGGCCGCGGCTCATCGCCCTGAGTCACAGCCTGCACGCCGAACCCGAGACGGCCCTGCGGGAGCACAAGTCGGCGGCCAAGATCGCGCTCCTCGCCGAGGAGGCCGGATTCGAGGTCACCCGCGCGGTGGCCGGCCTGCCGACCGCCTTCGTCGCCGCCTACGGCACCGGCGACCTGACGGTGGCCCTGTGCGCCGAGTACGACGCGCTGCCCGGCATCGGGCACGCCTGCGGGCACAACGTCAACGGCGCCGCCTCGGTCGGCGCGGCCCTCGGCCTCGCCGCCGTCGCCGACCTCCTCGGGATCACCGTGAAACTCGTCGGCACGCCCGCCGAGGAGGACATCGGCGGCAAGGCGCTGCTGCTGGAGGCCGGAGTCTTCGACGACGTGGCCGCCGCGTTCATGGTCCATGCCGCGCCGGAGGACTCCGTCGGCGCCTCCTCACTGGCCGTCGGCGCCTGGGACGTCGTCTACTGGGGCAGGCCGGCCCATGCCGCGCTCGCCCCCTGGGAAGGGGTCAACGCCCTGGACGCGATCACCCTCGCGCACACCGCCGTGGGGCTGCTGCGCCAGCAACTGCCCCCGGGCGCCCTGGTCCACGACGTCGTCTTCGAAGCGGGCCTCGCGGTCAACGTCATCCCCGAGACGGCCCGCGCCCGCTACGAGCTGCGGGCCCGCACCATCGAGGACCTCGCCCACGCCCGCCGCAGGGTGCGGGCCTGCCTGGAGGCGGCGGCCCTGGCCACCGGCGCCGAGCTGGAACTCACCCCGCGCGGGGCCGACTTCGCCGACCTGCGGCAGGACGCGTTCCTCACCGCGGCCTACACCCGGGCGGTGCGGGCCCTGGGCCGCGAACCGGTGGACCGCAGCGGAGAGGTGATGGCCTCCACCGACATGGGCAACGTCTCCCACGTCCTGCCCGCCCTCCACCCGACCATCGGCTACGACACCGGGGGCGCTCGCCACCACACCGCGCCGTTCGCCCGGTACGGCGACTCGCCGGGGGCGGACCGCGCCGTGCTCGCCGCCGCGACCGCCCTCGCCCACGTCGGCGTGGAGCTGGCGACGGACGCGGCACAGCGCGGGCGGTGCCTCGACCTGCTCGCCGCCCGCCGAGCGGCGGCCGCGCCCGCGCCCTGACGGGCGGGCCGGCACACCGCCGCACACGCTCCGCGGTGTGCCGGCCCGGCACGGCCGACGGGCCCGGTGGGTTACAGCCCGACCGGATCGAGGTAGGTGGCCGGGTGGGTGGCGCCGTCCTGCTTCAGGATCTGCCCACCGAACGGCCACTTCAGGGTGAAGTGGGCCGTCTCGTTGGGCGGGGTGACCAGGAACCGGGCCGGGACGAACTTCTCCTTCTGCGGCGTGCTCGCGGCCACCGGGAGCAGGGTGATGCTGAGGTCCACCGTGTCGCCCGGCCCGAGGGGGATCGTCTCGGGCTTCTTGGAGGAGCGCGCCAGCGACCAGGTGCCGTCGGTCTTCTGCGCGCCGATCATGTCGACACCGGCGAAGCCGGACAGGGTGCAGGTGCGCTTGCTCCGGTTGGTGAACCAGATGTACGCCTGGGTCTGCTTCCCGCTCCGCCCCATCTCCGGCTTCGCGTCGCCCCCGGTGGCGAAGCCGGCCTTCAGGTCGGCGGTGTGGCAGCGGGTCGGCTTGGCGGCGGCGGCCGAGGCCGGCGCGGCGGCAGCGGCGGTGCCGGCGACGACGACGGCCGCGAGGGCCACGGCGGACAGCTTGCTCTTCATGAGGTGTCAGGTTCCCTTCCCTGAGAATCCCTGCGGATCGGCGCGCGAGGTCAGTGCGCGCTCGCACCTGAAGATGCACGGGACCCGCGGGGGGTTCGGTGGAGCGGGCCCTCTTTCCGGCATGGGCTCTCTTTTCTTTCCGACACGGGCTCCCGGTGGCGGCCGGCGTCGGGAGGTCGTGCGCAGGACGGTGCCACACTGGATGGCGTGGCGGAGTCGGACCGGGATCTCGATCAGCGACTGGAGCGGGCCATCATGAGCCTGCTGGAGCGCCGTGCCGATACGGCGTCGATCTGTCCGTCCGACGCCGCACGCTCGGTCTACGAGGGTGACGACGACGGCTGGCGGGCTCTCATGGAACCGGCGCGCCGGGCGGCCTGGCGTCTGGTGGCGGCCGGCGAGGTCGAGGTGACCCAAAGCGGGCGGCCCGTCGCGGAGTCCGAGACGCGCGGACCCGTCCGCATCCGCCGCGCACACCGGTAGCGAAACCCTCAGCCCTCGGGGAGCAAGCCCTTGCCGGCACCGCCGTCGCACCCATTTACAACGATGTACAGACGGCTCTAGATTGACGCGACGCCCCCACATGTCCGCAGGAAGGAATGACGTGTTGCCGTTCCTCTCGTTCCTCGTCCCCCACCGCCGACGCCACCCGTCCGCGGCCCACGGCGCCCCTCGCGCGCGCCGGCCGAGACCCCTCGCGCGGCTCTCCCGGCGCACCGCGCTGACCGCCCTCCTCGCACCGGCCGTCGTCCTCGGTCTGTCCCTCGGCCAGTCCGCCGCCGCGGCGGCCGCCCCCACCCCCTCCCCCGCCGCGGGCGCCGCCACAGCGGCGGGCCCGGCACGGACCGCGAGCGTGCGGGCCGGGAACGTCTCCGTCCTCGCGACCGGCACGACGCTGGGCACCGGCACCGGCCTGTATCCCCGGGCCGTCCGGCTCGCCCACAACGGCGCCGCCAACGGCAGGATCATCGCCGGCGTCGTCACCTTCGACGGCGACAACGGAATCGGGGCCATCCACGAGAGCACCGACTCCGGGGCCACGTTCAAACAGGTGGGCAAGGTCGCCGACCCGCAGTCCTCAGGCGGACGGGGACTGTGCTGCACCACGCTCTTCGAGCTCCCCCGGCAGGTGGGCAACCTGCCGGCCGGCACCCTGCTGTGGGCCTCCTCCGCCGGCCAGGACACGCCGAACCGGCGTATGTCACTGCGCATCTGGCGGAGCAACGACGTGGGCCGCACCTGGTCCTACCTCTCCGCCTGCGCCACCGCGACCGGCACCGCGGGCCTGTGGGAGCCGGAGTTCTCGGTGGCCGCCGACGGCGCGCTGGTGTGTCACTACTCCGACGAGACGGACCCCGCGCACAGCCAGAAACTCGTCGCCGTGCGCAGTTACGACGGCGTCACCTGGCAGGGCCGGCACGACACCGTGGCGAGCGGCCTGTCCACCGACCGGCCGGGCATGCCGGTGGTGCGCCGACTGCCCAATGGCACCTACTTCATGAGCTACGAAATCTGCACTCCCGGCGGCCAGTACCAGTGCGTGGTGCACTACCGGACCTCCGCGGACGGCTGGAACTGGGGCGACCCGACGTATCTCGGCGTCCGGCCCCAGACGGCCGACGGGAAGTACTTCCGTGCCGCGCCCACCATCGCCTGGGCGCCGGCGCCCGACGGCGGCCCCAACGGCAGGATCCTGCTGATCGGACAGCGCCTGCTCAACAAGGACGGCACCGTCGCGGCGGACAGCGGGCACACCATCCTCGCCAACACGGAGAACGGCACCGGAAACTGGTACGAGCTGGACTCCCCGGTGAACGTCCCGTCGCCGGAGGTGAACTACTGCCCCAACTACAGCTCGCCGCTGCTGCCTTCGGCCGACGGCAGGCAGGTGCTCCAGATCGCCACCGACTGGGACGGTTCGGTGTGCCGGCCCTACTACGCCACCGGCGGTCTGCTCGGCAGCGCCGACGCCTCCGGGGTCGCCGACGGCGGGACCTACCGGCTCGTGAACGCCAACAGCGGTCTCTGCCTCGACGTCTCCGCCGACTCCCGCGCGCCCGGCGGCAACATCCAGCAGTGGACCTGCAACGGCCTCGGCCCGCAGAAGTGGAGGTTCGCCGCCCACGGCGACGGCGTCTTCACGCTGACCGGCGCCAACAGCGGCTACTGCATGGACGTCGAGAACGGCTCCGCGACACCGGGCGCGAACGTCCGGCAGTGGTACTGCAACGGCGCGGCGGCGCAGGACTGGCGCCTGTCGAACGTCGGCCGCGGGTACTACCGGCTCGTCGCCAGGTCCAGCGGCCAGTGCCTGGACGTGGCCGGCGGCTCCCGCGACCCCGGCGGCAACGTGCAGCAGTACACGTGCAACGGCCTGGAGCCGCAGATCTGGCGGCTGGAGCGGGTCTGACACACCGGCGCGGCCCGCGGTACACGCGTACCCGTGAGGACGCCTCCGAACTCACACCTGGAGGCGTCCTCACGCGCGTCGGCCGCCTTCCGCGCCGGCCCGGTCACGGACGCCGCTCGGGCGGCAGCTCCACGGGGTAGGGCTCCGCGAAGTCCGCCGACCGGCTCACCTGCTCCCAGGCCGTCGCCTCGGCGAGCCGGCCGCGGGAGTGGTCCAGGGCCATCGTCGCGGCGTTCACGCCGAGGAGGAGGTGGCCCGGGACCTGCTCGCGCCCCACGGTGCGCACGATGATCTCAGCGGCGCGGCGGGGATCCCCGGCCGCGCCGTCCGTGCTCTGCCGCACGCGCCGGTTCATCTCGCCCACGGTCCGGTCGTAGGCGTCGGGGACGGCGTGGACCGTCATGGACGAGCCGGCCCAGTCGGTGGCGAAGCCGCTGGGCTCGACCACCATGACCCGCACGCCGAACGGCGCGGTCTCCGCGGCCAGCACACGGCTGAAGCCGTCGACCGCGAACTTGGCCGCCTGGTAGGAGGCGATGCCCGGCGACCCGCCGACCCGGCCCCCGACGGAGGAGAACTGCACGACGGTGCCCGATCCCTGCCGGCGCAGGGTGGGCAGCGCCGCCTTCGTGACGTTGTAGACACCCCAGAAGTTCGTCTCGAACTGGGCGCGGAAGTCGTCGTCGTCCGCGGTCTCGATGGGCGACACGTTCGCGTAGCCCGCGTTGTTCACGAGGACGTCGACGCGTCCGAAGTGCGCGATCGCCGCCTCGACGGCCGCACGGGCCGCCTCGGGGCTGGTGACGTCCAGGGGGAGGGTGAGGACACGATCGCCGTACTCGGCGAACTCCTGCGCCAGGGTCTCGGGGCGGCGGGCCGTGGCGACGACGTGGTGGCCGGCCTCCAGCGCGGCGGCGACCAGGGCGCGGCCGAGGCCGCGCGACGAACCGGTGATGAACCAGACCTGCGGGTGTGTGGCACTCATGGTTTTAGTACAACACCGTTCTCTTAATAGTGCAACACCGTTGCGCTACGAGTCCTTATGATGTCCTCCATGAGTGAGCCTGCCTTTCAGCGTGCGCGCAGCGCGGCGGCCAAACAGGCCCGTGAACAGGCGATCCTGGAGGCGGCCCGCGCACTCGGCCGCCGCCATGGGGTGCGCGACGTCACCCTCACCGACATCGCGGCGGCCGTGGGCATGCACAAGTCGGCGCTGCTGCGCTACTTCGAGACCCGGGAGCAGATCTTCCTCGCCCTGACCGCGGACGGCTGGCGGCAGTGGTCCGCCGACCTGTGCGGCGATCTGGCGGGCCGGGCGCGGGCCACCCCCGCCGAGGTCGCCGAGGCCGTCACCGGCACGCTCGCGGCCCGCCCCATGTTCTGCGACCTGCTGGCCCAGGCCCCCCTGAACCTGGAGCGGAACGTGTCGATCGAGTCGGTGCGGTCCTTCAAACTGGTGACGCTCGGGGAGGTGGAGCGGATCGGCCGGGAGTTGCGCCGCCTCCTCGGACTGACCGAGTCGCAGGCCGTCGACACGATCGCCACGGCGACCAGCATGGCGGGAGCGCTGTGGCAGATGGCCACCCCGGGGCCGCGTGTGCGGGAGCTGTACCTGAGCGACCCCCGGCTGGGCCATGCCCTCGTCGAGGTGGAGCCCCGCCTGACCCGCGTCCTCACCGCCTACCTCACCGGGCTCGGCACCGAGGCCCCGCCGGCCGGCTGACCCCGGCTCCACGGCTCCACGGCTCCCCGGCTCCGGCAGCACGCGGTGGTCATGTCAGGTGTGCTCGGCCTCGGGTCCGGGGACGCCGTCGCCTCTGCGGGCATCAGGGCCGCCAGAGCAACCCGCTTGAGAGCGAGGGGCGTTCAGTCACGAGCGGGGACGGCCGGAATCCCGCGGGCCCCGCTCACACCTCGTTCGGTCGAGACCAGGCGCCGGCCGCCAGCCGCCGGGCCGGTCCCGCGCACTGCGGCCACGAGCCCGTCCACGGGCCGGGCCCCGGCGCACACGTGCGCGGGCAGACCGCGCCCGGCCGACCCGACCGCCGGCGCTTCGAGCGGCCGCCGCACGCACACCTCGGGCGCGGGCACACCTGCGCGCTCGCGTGATGGTCGACAGGTCGCACTGGGTTCGGGCTGTCGCATGGTCGGGCGTGCGGCGGCACATCGGCGGCTTCGCGACCCGCTCCTCCCGGCGCGAAAGACGGGCGGCGAACCGCGCCCGGGATGCTGGATGACATCGACCGAAACGCGTTGACCACGTCGATCGCGACCGCCCGCTACGGCACGGCGCCGTCTCCGTCGCCCGACCGCCTCGGCCACACGTGAGAACCCGTGCCGGACCGCCGGCGACCCGCCGAGAAACGCGGGCACCCGCCGCTGCCTGGGCGGCAGTTCTCGTCCCACCCCCGAAGAGATCGCGCAGAGCGGCCGGTCCGGGTTCTTCCCGTCGTCCGAAAGCGGAGCGTCGGATGCCCAGCCCGCGCCCGGGCCACACTGGTCGACGGGACAACGTTTCGGCCATCCTGTTTCCCGAACGGCCCAAGACACGACAGGGCCGCTGACACCGCACTTTGAGAGTTGTCCTGTCATATGACGGTGGTTCTGGCCGCACCGGTCCTCCAGGTCTCACAACCAAGGGTCTTGCGGGCCACAGCCATCGGTTGATTGGCTGGCCCTCCGACCACCAGGAGGGGGACAGGTGTGGCCACAGTCGAGGCAGTGTCCGACTCGGAATACCTGAAGTCGTTGATCATCAACACCGTACAGGAACTCTGGGAAGACAAAGCGGCCCTGGTGAAGTTCCTCAACGTCGTCCGCCGCAGCGAGGGTTTCGCCGACCTGGCCGACACCCTGGAGCGCTCGCACCTCCGGCCGGTGATCATCGATGAGGGAATGCAGGAACTCTGCGGCGCCTCGGAACGGCCGATGGAGTCCCACCCTCAGCAGGAACGGTCCTGCATAGTGTGTCAGCCGTCGGACGCGGCCGACCGGCAGGAAACACCCGTGCGATGCGGCGAGCCGCGCGCCTGGACAAGGGAAACGGAACGGGCCGCACTCCTGACTCCCAGGGAAATCGAAGTGTTCCTGCTGCTGGGTGTGGGGTCCTCGAACCGAACGATCGCGACGAGCTTAGGAATCACCGAGCGCACGGTCAAAGCCCATGTCGCCCGGATCATGGCCAAGATCGGCGTGGAGTCACGACTGCAGGCCGGCCTGGCGGCGTACGTCTATCAGAAGTCCGCACAGGACGCGACGACCTCGGATCTGCGTCAGGTGAGCGGCATCACCGACGCGGAGAGCGCGCAGAAGAGTGCCTGGAACCTCTTCTCACTGGCCTCCCCCGCCCCGGGCGGTCGCGGCGCCGGCGCCCAGACGGTGATCTCCGACTCGGGAGCGGGGGACATCCCGCGGCCGGGACCGCACGAGTCCCGGTACGACCGCCCCTTGTACCGGTCCGCTCGCACAGGGCTCACGACACCGCCCACACCCGCCGCTTCGACCTTGACGCCCTGAGACCACCGCCGGCCGTCCATGACGTCCCGCGTCGTCCCGGCGGCTCACCCCGGCGCTCGTTTCCGCACACCGTCCGGAATGCTTGAACGCGCGAATCCGGAGAGAACTGCACTTTCGTACATGCCCCCGCCCACCTGTACAAAGGTTCAGCTTTCGCAGGAAGCGATCTCTGCGTAGAAATAGCTCCGATGGAATCCGCTCCCGACGGGCGGAATTCACACCGCGAATCCCGGTGAACGGCGCCGTGCACCTCATTCTCACGGTGTGACCGGATCACGCGCCCACGAAAACCGTGAAGGCTGCTATGCGCAAGCGGAGGACACATGGCTGAGATAACCCAGGAACTGGTCGCTGCCGCCTACGAGGCGGTGACCTGCGGCGACCGGGAGAAGACCGCGCTGTACTGGTCCGAGGACCTGCGTTTCTTCGCGCCGGGAAGCCACGCCGGGTCCGGCTGGCGCGTCGGCATCGACGACTTCCTGTCCTACGTCCAGGACATGCTCGCGGCGTCCGGCGGTTCCTGGAGCATGCAGCCCATCACGTTGCTCATCAACAACGAGGACGGCTACTCCGTCGACGCCAACAGGATCCACGCCGTGCGCGAGGGCGCGCCGAAGGACAGCACCTCGCCCTTCGACGTGCTCGACATCTCCGGGGTGCAGATGCTCAAGTGGGAGAACGGCAAGGTGGTGGAGGGATACGGCGGCATCTTCGGCGACGGCGGGACGAACTACACCCAGTGGTGGTCGCCGGTCGACGGCGCCGGAGAGCGACGCTACTGATCCGCGAGGAAGCCCGCGACCGTCTCCGCCAGCTCCGGCGCGGCGGTCGCGGTCGTGTGGTTCCCAGGCACGACCGCGTGTGTTCCGCGGGGCAGCGCTCGGGCCAGGGCCTCGGCGGAGCCGTCCCGATCGTCGTCGGCGCCGATCACCACGAGCGTCGGCGCCCTGATCCCGCTCAGGGCGCCGACGCTCGTGTCGACCACCGTGTCCAGGACGTGCAGCAGGGCCCGGGGGTCGCCCCCGGTACGGTGCAGCCACTGCTCCGCCTTCCACTCGTCCGAACCGGGTTCGAACGTGCCGGGATTGCCGAAGACGCGCCGCAGGTACCGGGCCACCGCGCCGCCGTGACCGGTGACTTCGCGCAGCCCTTGCCCCGCGACGACCGCCCGGCGCGGCGTGGCCCCTCGCACCAGCATCCTGACGACGGTGCGGGCGCCCAAGGAGTAGCCGCCGAGGTCGTAGTCGGCCAGTGCCAGGTGTTCGATCAACGCGAAGGCGTCGTCGGTCAGCACATCGGCCGGGTATCGGGCGGCGTCCTGGGGTGCGGAGCTGTCGCCGTGCGCCCGCAGGTCCGGCATGACGAGTCGGTGACCGCGGTCGGCGAGGGCGGCGGCGAAGCCGGACCGTATCCAGTTCTGCGTCGCGGACGAGAAGAAGCCGTGCAGCAGTACGAGCGGCCGCCCGGTTCCGCACTCGCGGAAGGCGAGCCTGGTGCCGTCCCGGCCCCGGAAGTGACGCACCGTCAGGTCAGCCAGGTCAGCCATGTCGCCGACCGTACCGTGCCGTGCCCGCCGCGTCCGGGCCGGTCGATGGCCCGCCGCACCGGCCCGGCTCTCGGCTCGACCGCCCGGACCGGTGCACGAGGCAGGGGTCAGTAGACACCCTCGATGACCTTCTCGCCGTTGAAGCTGTCGAGCGGGGCCGGCGAGGACACCGAGTCACCGATCTGCCCCGTCCGTCCGGGTATCCGGATCACCGTGTCCCGTTCGGCGTTGTTGGGGAGGAACATCCCCTTGCTGACGTGATTCATCACGATCTGACCGCGTTCGCCGTACTCCACCGGCCGGCCCGTCTCGGGGTCGACGACCCGGAAGGTCACCACGGGGCTGCGCGGGTCGTACACGATGTCCTCGTCCGGGCTGAGCCCCGGACGCTCGGTGGCGCTCTCCAGGATCATCAGGCTGCCGTACCGGCTGATCATCCGTACGTTCGGGAAGTGCTCGTGGCGCAGGACGAACCGCTCGTCGACGGTCATGTGGGCGCCGCCCCAGAAGATCAGTTCCACCTTGGCGTTGATGAGTTCGACCAGCCGGGGCCGACGCGCGCAGGCGCGCAGCACCGGCGGCGTGGTCACCAGGAGCCCGATGCGCTGGGTGGCCAGGATGTGCTCCGCCTGGTCGAGAATGTGCTCGAGGTATGCCTCGGCCTGCTCCGCCTGTTTGTCCGCGATGATCTTCTTGACCCACCGCGGGTCCATGTCGATGCAGAACTTGACCGTGTTCTGACGTTCGGCGATGTAGTCGTACATGCAGCCGATCTTGTGCGGACCGGTCGGCGTGAGCACCAGCATGTTGGACGGTTCCCGGTCGGCGAACTGGGGGCCTCTCAGCATCCGGTCCACCGCGTCGGCGATCCAGTCCGGCATGAGGATGGCCCTCTTGGGCGCGCCGGTGGTCCCGCCGCTCTCGAAGACCCTCGGGGCGGGGGGACGCGGACCGTATCCGCGCGGGATCAGATCCTCGACCGGGACGGTGCGCAGCTCGTCCACCACGTTCGGGAAGAGCCGCAGATCGTCGTACGTCCGCACGTCCGTGAGCGGATCGAAGTCCAGTCGGCCGACGCGGCGCAGCCAGAACGGGGATCCGGTCTCCGGCCCGAAGTGCCAGCGGATCGCGGTGCGCAGGTAGGCGTCGGGGTCGGACGGGTCGAGCGACGGGTCCAGCATCTGCCAGTGCCGGCTGTCGGCGGTCTCGCTCATCGGTGGTCTCCGTTCAGGACGTCGTCGGTGTGCTCGCCCAGCCGCGGGCCCGGCCATCGGATCCGTCCCGGTGTCTCGGAGAGCCGGAAGGCCACGTTGGGCATGCGAACGCTGTCGAGTTCGTCGTCCGGTACGGCCACCGTGGCCTGCCGCGCCAGGAAGTGCGGGTCGCGCAGGACGTCGTCCACTTCGTAGATCGGCGCGACCGCGGCTCCCGCGTCCTCGAACGCGGCGATCACCTCGTCCCGGCGGAAGCGGCCGATGTACTCGCCGAGCGCGTCGTCGAGCACAGCGCGGTGGGACACCCGGCCACGGCCGGAGGCGAACCACGGTTCTCCGGCCAGTTCGGGCCGGCCCACCAGCCGGACCACCCTCTCGGCCACCGAGCGGGCGGGCGCCGACACCGCCACCCACCGCCCGTCGGCGCACCGGTAGACGTTGCGGGGCGCGTTGTTGTCCGATCCGCTCCCCACCCGCCGGGGAATGACGCCGAGTTTGTCGTAGGCGGTCACCTGGGCGCCCATGGCCGCGATCATCGCCTCGGTGATCGAGACGTCGGCGACCTGCCCCCGGCCGATCCGTCGCCGGGCGTGCAGGGCGATGAGGGTCGCGCAGGCGGCCTGTACGCCGGCCATCACGTCCGCCAGCGGGAACGCCGGGAGCAGCGGCGGTCCGTCGCGTTCCCCGGACATGGCCGCGAGACCGCTCATCGCCTCCGCGAGGGTGCCGAATCCGGGCCTGTTCGCGTAGGGGCCGTCCTGGCCGAAGCCGGTCACCCGGGTCACGACCAGGTCCGGGTTGGCCTTGTGGAGCACTTCGGGTGAGAACCCCCACCGCTCCAGCGTGCCGGGCCTGAAGTTCTCGATCAGGACGTCGGCGCCGGTCACCAGGTCCATGAACCGGTGGTGATTCTGCGGATCCTTCAGGTCCAGGACGACGCTCTTCTTGTTGCGGTTCACCGATTTCCACAGCAGGGGAACGTCGTCGCACTGGTAGCCGTATCCGCGGAGCGGGTCTCCGGTGGGGTGCTCGATTTTGATCACTTCGGCACCGAAATCCCCCAGCATCGCCGCGGCGAAGGGAGCCGCCAGCAGAGTGCCGATGTCGATGACTTTCACATCGGCGAGAGGCGCCGGCGTACTGTCCGGCACCACGTCTTCCTCCGGCATCGGATCTTCCTCCGGCAGCGGCAGAATACTGGACACTGGCACTTCTACCGCTCGGACGGCGTGCGCGTGAAGTGGACCTTGGTACACCGGGCCTTCTGCACGAAGGTTCACTTCACCTCCCCCGGCCATGCCGGTTACATGGAGAACCGAGGCACGCCGACTTCGCACTTCGGCCGGTCCGAGTGGCAGGGGAACAAAACACCATGTCCTTCAGCGCACGTCATCTCGACCGTGCCCGGGCCGAATCGTTCGGCGCCGCGGCCGAAGACTACGATCGTTATCGGCCGACGTACCCGGCGGACCTGATGGACGACTTGGCGCGTCTGCGCGCGTCGGAGGTCCTGGACGTCGGATGCGGTACCGGGAAGGCGGCCGCGGCGCTTTCGGCACGGGGGCTGTCCGTGTTCGGGATAGAGCCGGACCACCGTATGGCGCAGGTCGCGCGGCATCGGGGCATCAGGGTCGAGACCACGACCTTCGAGACCTGGGACCCGCGCGGGCGGCGGTTCGACCTGCTCGTCAGCGCGGACGCCTGGCACTGGGTCAATCCGGCCGAAGGCGCCGGGAAAGCGGCCCGGGTCCTGGTTCCCGGCGGACACATAGCACGCTTCTGGAGCTTCCACGTATTGGACGGTCCGATACTCGAGGACCTCGGCAGGATATACGCGGAGCACGCTCCCGGCGTCGAGGTGGGCGGCGCCCGGCAGAAGAGCACGGCCGGCGTCCGCGATCCGCTTTCGGCCGGGGACGATTTCGTCTCGGTGGCTCAGCGCGAATACCGCTGGAGTCTCACACTGAACGGCGACGAATGGATCGGCTTGATCAGCACGTTCAGTGATCACCACCGGATGGATCCGCGGAGCCGGTCCGTTCTCTTCGCGAAAATCCGCGGCTTGATCGATGACCGCGGCGGCACCGTCCGCACGACCTCGGGGACATTCTTGCAGCTGGCTCGCCGAGTGTGAGCGCGGAACAGGAGAAGAAGTGTTGCCGATCGAGACCACGTCCGGACCGGTCCGCGGATTCCTCGATCGCGGCGTCCCGAATTGGCGGGGAATTCCGTACGGACGCGTTCCGGGCAGGTTCCGCCCCGCGGTCCCGGCCGTCGCCGAGGGCCCGGTGGACGCCGTCCGGTGGGGACCCGTCAGCTGGCAGGTGCCGATGTCCTCGGCCTCGCGACAGCACTGGAGCCCCCTCCATGCGGACGCCGTGCAGCACGAGGACTGCCTCAACCTCAACATCTGGTCGGCACGCCCGGAGCGCCCCGACCCGCAGCCGGTGCTGGTGTGGTTCCACCCCGGACGGCACATGGTCGGCGGAACGATGCGGACCGTCGACCCGTGGGCCTACGCGGCCCGTCACGATCTGGTCATCGTGACCGCCAACTACCGGCTGGGGCCGTGGGGCTGGCTGTCACTGGCCGACCTGGACCCGGCGTTCTCCGACAGCGCCAATCTCGCGGTGCGCGATCAGCTGCTGATGCTGCGCTGGGTCCGCGACAACATCTCCTCCTTCGGGGGAGACCCCGGCAATGTGACGATCTTCGGGCTGTCCACCGGCGGAACCGATGTGGCGACCTTGCTGGGAGTGCCCTCGGCCACCGGTCTGTTCCACCGGGCCGCCATCTACAGCGGCAACGCCGAACTCTCCCAGTCGCGGGACGGGGCGGCCGGACTCGCGCGGCGTTTCGTGAGCGCCGCCGGCACGCTCGCGGACGACGCGGGCGGCCTGGTGGAACTGTCGAACGTGGCGCTGCGGTACACGCACGCGCAGACGATGCGGGCCGGTCAGGTGCGTTACCAGGCGGTGGTGGACGGCGAGCTGATCCCACGGCCACCGCTGCCGGCGATAGCCGACCGCGCGGAGTCGATTCCCGTGCTGGTCTCGGTCACCTCGGAAGAGGCGGGGATCCTCGAGATCGTGGAGGACGGGGAGGCGGTCGACGCGAAGTACTCCCGGCTGATCGGCGGCGCCGACGATGCCACCCACGCGCAGAAGGTCCGCCGGTTGTCGGACGAGCTCTACGTCCGCCCGGCTGAACGCCTGCTCGCCGCGCTCGACGCGCAGCGCCGGGACGCCGTCGGCACCGCGGCCTGCTGGGCCCAGGTGTTCGACTACCATCCGACCGTCTCGCACCTGGCCGGGTACCCGAGGATCGCCGACCGCGCCGTGCACGCCGCCGACACCGCCTCGCTCTTCTGCGACCCGGCCGGACCGGAGGGCACCGACACCGACCGCGCGGTCGCGGAGCGGGAGCAGAGCGGGCTGGTGCGCCTGGCGCGCGACGGCGACCCGGGCTGGCCGGCGTACACGCCCGAGGAGCCCGTGGCCCGCTGGATCGGGCCGCGTGCCACGGACGGCGCGGACCTGGGGCCGCTGCCCCTGACGTCGAGCATGGAGGTTCCGCGATGAACTCCCCGACCCACCGGATCGCGCTGGCGGGCGCGCTGAACGTCCGCGACCTGGGCGGCCTGGCCACCACGGGGAACGGCGTCACCCGCTTCGGCCGGCTGATCCGCTCGGGCAGCCTCCAGGAGCTCACCCCGGAGGACGTCGAACACCTCACGCGGACGCTGGACGTCCGCCAGGTCATCGATTTGCGCAGCACCGCCGAGGTACGGCGCGAGGGCCCTGGGCCGCTGGCCGGTGTGCCCGGTGTCACGATCCACCACCTCTCGCTGCTCGCCGAGTCTCCCCCGGACACGGACCGGGTGGACACCGAGCGGGCGATGCCGTGGAACCGGGCGGGGGCCGACGGGCGTTCCCGGCCCGCCGGCTCGACGGGACACTACCTCCGCTACTGCGCGGAACGGCCGGACTCCGTGGTGGCGGCCCTGCGCGTCATCGCTCATGGCGCGGGGGCGACGTTGGTGCACTGCGCGATGGGCAAGGACCGGACCGGGGTGGTGTGCGCACTGGCCCTGGACGCGGTCGGGGTGGGCCGGGAGGCCGTCGTGGCGGACTACACGCGCTCCGGCGAGCACATGTCCGCGATCGTGGAGCGACTGCGCGACAATCCTCTGTACGCGGCCGACATCGTCTCCCGGCCGTTCGCGAGTTTCGTGCCGCGTCCCGCCTACATGCACGCCCTGCTCGCCGCGCTGGACGAGCGGTTCGGCGGGGTCCGCCCGTGGCTCGCCGGCCACGGCTGGACGGTGGACGACCAGCGGGCGCTGGCCGTCCGTCTGATCGGCTGACGACGGGCCGCGCTACCGCCGATGCGGGGGCGCGGCCCGTCGGCCGGTCAGCGGCCCGCCGGGCGCGGCAGCCCCAGGCGGGCGCGCAACGTGGCGCCGGTCCCCTGGGGGAACTTCTGCCGTACCGTACGGGCCGTCTCCAGCGCGGTCTCGAACTCCGCTCCGTCGGCCGGGACCAGGACGAACCCGTCCGCCGGTCCGGCCTCGGCCTCGCGCAGCAGGTCGTCCGCGGGGGTGCCGGCCCTCCGCTCCAGGAGCAACCGCACGTCCTGGCGGCGCCGCCCGGCCGCCGCGCACGCGTCGTCCAGCGCGCGCGCCAGGTCCGCCGCCGCGTCGGAGACTTCCAGCGGAACGACGGCCAGGTCGCCCAAGAGCGCGGCGGAGGCCGCGTCCTCGGGGTCCGAGACGCGACGGACCAGCACCGGGTGGCCCTGGGGCGGGCGGGCGATGTTCAGCGGGCCGGCCACGGCGAAGTACTCGCCGCGGTGGTCGAGGCCGCGCAGCCGCTCGGGCACGAAGTAGACACCCGAGTCGCGGTCCCGGAGGAAGGCGTCGTCCTGGAAGCTGTCCCACAGGCCGGCCGTCACCCGGGCGAACTCGTCCGCGCGGGCGCGCTGGGCGTGGAGCGGGGCGGGAGCCTCGGCGTGGTGGTTGGCCGCGTCCGCCGCGGTGGCGGTCGGGGCGATCGCCCATCCCGCACGGCCGCCGCCGAACTGATCGATCGTGGCGAGCACTCGGGCGACGTGGTACGGCGCCGCGTACTCGGTGGAGATCGTGGGCACCAGACCGATTCCCTCGGTCGCCACCGTCAGCGCGGCGGCGAGGGTGCCGGCTTCGAAGCCGTCCGGGCCGTCGGGGCCCGTCGAGGGCCGGTCCGGCAGGATCAGGGCGTCGATCCCTCCCTCGTGCGCGGCGCGTGCCCGGGCACGGGCCAGCGGGAGGCCGCCGCCCGGGCCCGGCCCGGCGGGAAGCGAAGTGAGCAGCGTGACCGTCATTGCACACCTACCCGTGACGCGGTGGTCAGGCCGAGGTTGTCCCGCAGGGTGCCGTCCGTGTAGGCCGGTCGCACCAGGCCGCGACGGCGCAGTTCGGGTACGACGTGGTCGACGAAGTCGTCCAGCGATCCCGGCAGGTAGGGGAAGTCGACGATGAACCCGTCGGCCGCCTCCTGGGTGAACATGGACTCCATGTGGTCAGCGAGTTGCTCGGGCGTGCCGGCGACGATGTCACCCGCCGTCCGCAACGAGAGCTGACGGAGCGTGAGGTTCTCCCGTCTGGCCAGCTCGATCCATCGCTGCGCGGTGCTGTGCGAGTGGTTGGACACCGGCAGGTCGGGCACCGGTCCGTCCAGCGGATAGCCGGCCAGGTCGACGTCGCCGAGCTGGTCCTGCAGCGCCCGGAGCGCGACGATGTCGGGCATCAGCTCCTGCAGTTCCCGCAACCGGTCCCGCGCGGCCGCCTCGGTGTCGGCGACGATCGGCTGGAGACCGACCCAGATCTGGATCGACTCCGGTGGGCGGCCGTACGCGGCCGCGCGCTGCTTGAGGTCGGCGTAGAACTCCTGCGCGTCGGCCAGCCGGGTGTGCCGGGTGAACAGCACCTCGCCGTGCCGGGCGGCGAAGTCCCGCCCGACCGGGGACGCTCCCGCCTGGAAGATCACCGGCCGGCCCTGCGGCGGAGACGGCACGTCGAGCGGGCCGCGTACGCTGAAGAACCGTCCCGTGTGGTCCACCGGTTCACGGCCGTTGCTCCAGAGCCGGTTCGTCACCGAGATGAACTCGTCCGCCCTGACGTAGCGCAGGTCGTGTTCCATGTGTTCGTCGAAGCCGAAGTTGCGCGACTCCCACGGCGCGGCCGAGGTCACCACGTTCCATCCCGCGCGCCCGTCGCTGAGGTGATCGAGGGAGGCGAATTTGCGGGCGATGTCGTAGGGCTCGTTGTAGGTCGTGGTCGCCGTCGCGGCGAGCCCTATGTGATCGGTGACCGCCGCGAACGCGGACAGCAGCGAGAGCGGTTCGAAATGCTCGTTGCGGGCGGTCCTGCTCAGGTGCTCCACGTCGGTGCCCCACAGCGCCACGACGTCGGGGACGAAGAGGCAGTCGAACACCGCGCGTTCGAGCGTCCGGGCGTTGCGGCGGTGGAAGTCGAAGTCGAGCTGGGCATCGGGCCGGGTCAACGGATGCCGCCAGGCGGCGATGTGGCCGCCCGGACCGTCGATGATCGCTCCCAGCCGCAGCACTCTGGGCTGCCGTGCCATGTCGCCTCCCGCAGGTGTTCGCCGGCCGGTCACTCGGACAGTGCAGCGGGTAGTGGGTTGCTCGCGGAGTCCGAGCCGATGCGCTCGCCGGGGGTGAAGCGCACCGGCATGCGCAGGTAGCCGTGGATCTGCCCCACGGTGGGGTACTTCTCGGCCTCGCCCTCGACGATCCGGTAGTCCGGCAGGCGCGCCAGCACCTCCCCGATCACGACTTCGAAGTCCATGCGGGCGATGTGGCGTCCGATGCACCGGTGGATGCCGATGCCGAAGGCCGCCTGCCGGCCGGCGTCCCGGTCCAGGTCGACGACCTCCGGATGGGGGAACACCTTGGCGTCCAGGTTGGCCGCCGCCCACGACAGCAGCACGCGATCGCCTTTGCGCATCGGGCAGCCGTCCACGGCGGTGTCGGCCATCGCGGTGCGTCCGGCGCCCATGACCGGGGTGAAGTAGCGCAGGAACTCGTCGCACACCCCGGGGATCCGCTCGGGCGAGTCGATGAGCAGCTTCCTGGCGTCCCGGTGGCGGTCGAGGTAGTCGAGGGTGGAGGCGAGCAGCGCGGTCGTCGTGTCGACGCCGCCGGGGATGACGGCGTTGCAGACTCCGACGACGTCCTCGTCCGAGAGCTTCTCCCCGCCGATCTCGACCTGGGTCAGGAAGCTGATGAAGTCGTCGCGCGGGTGGGCACGGCGCTGGGGGACCAGCGAGCGCACCGTTTCGATGAGCCGCGCGAAGTCGGCCTCCACGCGATCGAACTCCGGGGTTCCGGGGTGGGTGTAGACCAGCGCGTGCAGGACGTCGGCGTAGACCCGCCAGTCGTCCATCGGCAGTCCCACGAGTTCGAGGGTGACCAGGGCCGGAACCGGGTTCGACAGGTCCAGCACCAGGTCTATTTCGCCGCTTTCGATGAATTTGTCCACGCACCAGGTGGCGTACTGCTGGATACGCGGCCGCAGGCGCCGGGCGGCCGGCGGGGAGAAGAAGGTGTTGAGCGCCTTGCGCCATTCCGTGTATTCGGGCGGGTCGATTTCGAGCGGCAGGCCGCGGAAGGACGACGCCGGAACGACGGTTCCCTGCGGCCGGCCCGGGACGTTGGGGATCTCGTGTGCGGACGAGAACAGTTCGGGCTGGTGCGCCACCTGGGACACCTGCTCGAACCCGGAGATCAGCCAGAAACCGCCGTGCTGTCGACTGTAGGAAACCGGGGCGTGGGTGTTCATCGCGATGTTCGCGGCCCAGGGGTCGGCGGCATACTCCGCCGAGTGATGATCGAAATCTGTCTCGGTCCGTTCGGACATCGCCCGTCCTTCCACACGGCATGCCGGAAGCTAAAAACGTTCTAACGGATCCGTGCGCGCGAGTGAAGCATACCTTCGTACAGGTGAGCGCGCGTGTACGAAGGTCCACTTCTGAATGATCCGGTGCGGCCATTAAATTCCGTGGGAACCTCTGAGGTATCCGAATCTCGCAAGGAAGTGACGCCATGACGGTCGGACCATCCGGCGTGAACAGCGACGTCGCGCATTTCTACAACGGCAGCGGGAAAGTTCGCGTGGCAGGACGTATACGGGACCGCTGGGGCGGCAACCTGCACAACGGCTACTGGCACGACGCCGACGACGACGCCCCTCCCGAGGTGGCCACGGACCGGCTCACCGATCTGATGATCGAGCGTTTGGCCCCGCGGCCCGGACAGCGCGTGCTCGACATCGGCTGCGGCATCGGCAAGCCGGCGGCCCGGCTGCTGCGGGCCCACCCGGTGGACGTGGTCGGGATCACGATCAGTGAGCGGCAAGTGGAGCAGGCACGGGCCGGCGCCGCCGAGGCCGGTCTCGCGGACCGGGCGACGTTCGAGTACGCGGACGCGATGCGGATGCCCTTCCCGGACGACTCCTTCGACGGCGCGTGGGCGCTCGAATCGATGTTCCACATCCCGGACCGCGACCGGGCGCTGGCCGAGACGGCGCGGGTGCTGCGCCCGGACAGCCGGCTGGCGATCGCCGACTTCGTGCTGCGGACGCCGATCAGCGAGGCCGGGATGCGGGCCGTCCAGCGCATCTGCGAGACGTTCGGCGTCCACTCGATCAGCCCCGTGGACGAGTACCTGGCGCAGCTGTCCTCGCACGGCTTCACCGATGTCGACGTCCTGGACATCAGCGACAACGTGGCCCGCACGGGCACCCTCCTCGCCGACGCCTGGGAGGCCGTGCGCGATCAGATGGTGGAGAACGGGAACTCGGCCGAGGTCGACGCCATGATCACGGCGACGCGCGACTTCTCCAGCACTCCGGAGTTCGGGTACGTCCTCGTCTCCGCGACCCTGGGCTGACCCGGCCGGCTCCCTCAGTCGATCGTCCGGCTCCGCTGCATCGCGCCGAACGGGCCGTAGGGATAGCCGGCCGGCCGCGGATCGCTCGCCTCGGTGAGGCGAGCGATCTCGCCGTCCTCCAGCGTGACCCACCGCGCCCGGAGGTTGTCCGAGAGCTGCCGCGCGTCGCGCGCGCCCAGGACGACGCCGCTGACACCGGGTCGCGCCGCCACCCACGCCAGCGCGACCGCGGCCGGGGTGACGTCCCGCGCGGCGGCGATCTCACCGAGGATCTTCAGGACCTGCCAGGTGCGGTCGCGCGCGGCGTGCGACCGGTACAGGGCGTTGACGTAGGCGTCGTGCATCTTCCCGCGCTCGCGCTGATCGGCGAACCTCGCCGGGCCGTCGGGCGCGGAGTGCGGCGCGTATTTGCCGCTGAGCAGGCCCCCGGACAGCGGCGACCACGCGAGCAGCCCCAGGCCGTTCGCGAGGCCCGCCGGCACGATCTCCCATTCGATCTCCCGGCACAGCAGGCTGTACTGCGCCTGGAAGGTGACCGGTCCGGTCAGGCCCAGGGAGCCGGCCAGGCCGACGGCCTTCTGCAGCTGCCAGCCGGTGTAGTTGGAGATGCCGACGTAGCGGATCTTCCCGGCGCGTACCGCGTCGTCGAGGAAGCGCAGTGTCTCCTCCTGCGGCGTCACGGGGTCCCAGGTGTGCGCCTGGTACAGCGTCACGCAGTCGACGCCGAGGTTGCGCAGGGACGCCTCGAGCGCGCGGGTCAGATTGTGCCGGGTGTTGCCCCACTGGTTGCGGCCCGCCGTCGTCGTGAAGCCGCCGCCCTTCGTCGACAGCAGCATCCGATCGCGGACCTGCGCCGTCTGCGTGCGCAGCCACCGGCCGATGAGTTCCTCGGACCTGCCGTCGCAGTAGGCGTCGGCCGTGTCGATCAGCAGGCCGCCCGCGTCGGCGAAGGTATCCAGTACGCGGATCGTCTCGGCTTCCTCGGTACTGCCCCCGAAGGTCGCGGTGCCGAGCGCGTAGACCGATGTCGCGAGCCCGCTGGCGCCGAGAGGAACGTACTTCACGGGTTCTTCGTCTCCCTCACGGACGCGCCGGCCCCGGCGACCGGCGGTAGGCCGCCCACCGCTCGCTCGCGTCGCGCAGCTCGCCGGTCATGCGGTTCGGATGGTGCTCCGCCACGTACCGCCAGTACCTGGCCAGTACCTCCGCGAAGGCGTCGAGCACGGCGGGCTCCGCGGCCCCCCAGGCGGGGACCAGGGAGGCGCAGCGTTCCGCCGTGTGCGGCGTGTTCCCGGCGTACACGAGCCAGACGACCCAGCAGGCCGGGTCTATCCACGCGGCGCCCCGGGTGGCGGTGGCCCAGTCGACCAGGCGGACCTGGCCGTCCGGCGTGACGAGCATGTTCGTGTGGTGCCAGTCGGTGTGCAGGAGGCTGTCGCCGCGCACCATCCGCTCTTCCGCGGGACCGGCGAGGTACGGCGCCCAGCGCTGCTCGGCCCGGGGCACCGGCGCCTTGCGGCCGGCGACCGAGCCGAGTTCCGTCATGGCCCCGGCCACCAGGGGCAGGTCGCCGGATCCGGCGCGGTACTCGGCGCGGCGGCCCTCCAGGTGCTCGAAGCCGAGCACGTCCCAGCCGTCGGCCTCCACCCGCCACAGCAGTCGCGGGCCGAGCGGGACGACGAACGGGTTGACGGACACCTCACAGCCCTGGGCGACCGCCGCCGGGTGGTCGGTGCGCAATCCCTTGACGAACACGCGGTAGCGGCCGCTCGACACGGTCGCCGCCACGTGGCTGCTGTATCCGTCCCGCGCCGGCTCGACCCGCTCGACGGGACCGGCGTGCGACTCGATCGCGGCGACGACCGTCGCGGGCAGGTCGTCCCAACTGCCCCTCAGGGAGACCGCGCTGGGAGACAGGCCGGCGAGATCGCCGGCTACCGGGTTCGCCGTCATCCCGCTATTCCGAGCCCAGCGAAATGGCCAGGGCCGGACACGTGTAGGCCGCCCGGTTCACTTCGTCCCACTCCTTCTCGGGCACCGACTCGACCAGGACGACGGCGATTCCGTCCTCGTCCTGGTCGAACCATTCGGGCGCGGCCAGGACGCACTGGCCGGAACCGATACATTTATCCCTGTCCAGATGGATGCGCACGGGACCTCTCCCTGGGTCGACGGTCACCACTTGACCGGAAGTTCATTCACCCCGTAGATGGCCAGATCGAGTTTGTAGGAGATCTGATCCACCGGGATCGCGAGTTCGAGGGTCGGAATGCGCCGGTAGAGCGTTCCGTACACCACTTGCAGCAGAACCCGCGAGAGCTGCTGTCCGAGACACTGATGCACACCGAACCCGAAAGCGAGATGGTGGCGGGCGTCGCGGTGCAGATCGAGTGCGTCGGGGTCCCCGTCGAACGCCCGCGGATCGTGGTTCGCGGTGTCGGTGGCGACGATGATGCCCTCGCCCTTGCGGATGAGGACGCCGGCGACCTCGAGATCCTCCTTGGCCACCCGGCGCCTGCCCAGGTGCGCGACGCTGAGGTAGCGCAGCAGCTCCTCGACGGCGTTCGCGATGAACGCCGGGTCCCGCGAGTCCCTGACGAGGGCGAGCTGGTCGGGATGGGTCAGCAGGGCCATCGTCCCGAGCGTGGTCATGTGCGCGGTGGCGCCGTGTCCGGCGGCCATCACCAGCAGCGCGGTGGCGATGATCTCCTCGTCCGGCAGTTCGCCGGCGCGCACCAGATGCCCGATCACGCCGTCGCCGGGCTCGGTGCGGGCCTGCCGCACGAGCGAGCCCAGCAACGCGCGCATGTCCTCGACGACCCGGGAATGCACCGCGTCGGGCGAGCCGGGCACCGCCATGATCCGGCCGAGCGCGGCGAACCGCTCGCCCTCGCTGTGGTGCACGCCGAGGACTTCGCAGATCGCCTTGGACGACATCGGAACGGCGAGGTCGGCGAACAGGTCCGCGGTGTTCCCGGCCGCCAGCATGGCGTCGACCAGTTCGTCCACGGTCCGCTGGAAGACCGGGCGCAGGGCCTCCGCCTTGCGGTGGGAGAAGTCCGCCGTCACCATGCGCCGCAGATAGGCGTGCTCAGGATCGTCGACGGTGGGCATGGAACGGTTGCGGGTGTGGAACGCCTTGGCCTGCGGCGCCGCGAACGTGTATCCCGGCAGCCTCTGGTCGGAGCTGGCCCGTGGGTCGGTCAGCACCGCCCGGGCCTCGGCGTATCCGGTGATCAGCCAGGCCGTGCTGCCGTCCCAGATGCGCACCCGGGACACCGGTGACCTTTCGGCGAGTTCACGGAGTTCCACCGGCAGATCGAGCGGACACTGTGGCGTCCGGTCCATCGGATAAAATGGATCCTCGAGCTGGGTTGACATGCCCTCAGTTTCACCCGGCCCGCGGATATCCGTAAAGTGAACTTTGGTACATCACGCTTCTTCTCGCACCGAGGTTCACCGGCCGTTTGACGACCCTCGGCGTCCGGTCCGCCCGGACGGCCGTTTCCCGCACGGACCGACGCCGACAATTCCCACCGGTCTCTAATCGCCCGATCCGCGCAACTCCGCCCGGGTCACCGTGGTGCGGATCGGCAGATCGAATTCACCCTTCTCGGTGTCCGGGTGCTCGTTCAGGTGTCGGCGAATCCGGTCCAGCAGGTCATCGCGCCGCTCCTGCGGCAGCGCCAGGACGGGAGAGAGCGTCGCCATGCGCGCGACCATCGAGTCGGTCGTGCAGCGCTGGCCGTGCCGGAAGTCGGTGTGCGCCAGTTCGGTGAACAGCGGGTGCTGGCGCAGCCGGTCGGTGGGCGACGTCGTGCTGTCCCAGCCGAAGATCCGCACCAGCCCGGCGATCCAGTCGACGCGCGTGTCGTCGTCGTTCCACAGCGCCGCGACCACGCCGCCCGGGCGCAGCACCCGCGCGATCTCCGGGAAGGCCCGCTCCTGGTCGAACCAGTGGAAGGCGTTGCCGGCCAGGACGGCGTCGACCGACGCGTCGGGCAGCGGGATGTGCTCCGCCGATCCCAGGTGCGCCTCGACCCCGTCGTGGTTGCGGACGAGCTCGTCCCGCATGCGCGCGTCGGGCTCCACCGCGATCACCGTGATGCCCGCGGCGCGCAGTCCCTTGGTCAGCTGACCGGTCCCGGCGCCCAGGTCGACGACGGTCAGCCCCGACCGGCCCGCGACCGGTTCGAGCGCCCACTCGATGGCCTCCCTGGGGTAGTCCGGCCGGTGCTCGGCGTACCCGGCCGCATTCGACCCGAACGACGTCCCCCGCTGCTGCTCATCGCCCGTATTGCCCATGAAGATTCCCATTCGCTCAATGTGCCCATTTTAGGCCCGCTCGCCGACCACCCGGCCGCAAGTCCTGAGTCCTACCGCACACGGCGCCGCGCGTAAAGTGGACTTTGGTACACAATATTTCCCCTGCACCAAGGTTCACTTACCTCCCCGGCACATCCCGCGTAAAAATATTCCGACATTTAGCGGCTATTCCCTGCCGAATTGTAGTGCCGCCACATTGCCCGCTTTGGGGGTGTAGTGCAACTTTCCGAGCCACATCATTTCGCAGGGCAGCCGACGAGTGCGCGCTCGCTGTTCCTGAGCTATCTCTACGTTCCGGGCCACCACCAGAAGAGAATAGGCAGCGCCTATTCATCCGATGCCGACGCGGTGGTGCTCGACCTGGAGGACGGCGTACCCGAGTCGAAGAAGAAATACGCGCGCGATCTGGTGTCCGACGTCGTCTCCGGTCCCGTCGCCAAACCCACGTTCGTCCGGGTCAATTCGCTCGCGAGCGGCTTGTGCACGGACGACGTACGCGCGGTGGCCGGCCCGGCGCTGAGCGGACTGCGGGTGCCCAAGGTGCGCGGCCTGGACGACCTGGCGCACGTCACGGGGCTGCTCACCGAGATGGGCCATCCCGCCGACGTCCACCTCCTCATCGAATCGGCCGCCGCGCTGGAGCTCGCCTACCCGCTCGCCACCGCTTCGCCCGCGGTCACGATGCTGGGACTGGGCGAGTCCGACCTGCGGGTGAACCTGGGCTGCGAACTGGACGGACGCACGATGGACGCCGCCCGCATCCGCGTCGTCATGGCCTCGCGCGCGGCAGGACTGCCCAGTCCGTGCCAGAGCGTCTACGCCGAAGTACGCGACCCCGAGGGACTGCGGGACAGCTGCCGGCACGGCAAACGGCTCGGCTTCCTCGGGCGCATGGCCATCCATCCCGGCCAGCTGCCGGTCATCCACGACGTGTACCGTCCGACGTCCGACGAGATCGCCGAGGCGCTCGGGATCTGCGAGGCGGCCGATCGCGCCGGTGAACAGGACACCGCGGTGGTGGTGTCGGACCGTCAGCGGCTCGTCGCGCCGCCGATCGTGGCCAACGCGCGCCGGGTGCTGGAGCTGGCCCGCGCGCTGGACCTCCTCCCGGACCCGTCATGACCGGTTCCGCCGGCCTCGACCGGCTGCTCGCCGTGCTGTCGGGCGGAGTGGAGGTCGTGGACCTGGCGCAGCCGCTGGTGAACGGGATGCCGTGCTCGCCCAACCATCCCGGCTTCCGCATGGCGCTGGCCCGGCGTCACGGCGACACGGTGCGCGCCGACGGCGGTTCGTCGGCCAGCGAGATCTTCACCACCGGCGGTCACGTCGGCACCCATATCGACGCGCTCTCCCATGTCTCCCAGGACGGTCTGCTGCACGGTGGCCGGGACAGTGCGGAGGCCCAGCGCGGCGGCGCGTTCTCCGTGCACGGCATCGACACCGTCGCACCGATGGTGTGCCGGGCGACGCTCCTCGACGTCGCCGCGCTGCACGGCTCGGACTGTCTGCCCGCGGGCCACGGCATCACCGCCGCCGAGCTGGCCGCCGCGGCGCGGCGCGCCGGCGTCGAACCGGGCGCGGGCGAGGTCTGCCTGATCAACACCGGCTGGAGCCGCTGGTGGAACGACCCTCCCGCCTACCTCGGCTTCGAGACCGGCGTTCCCGGGATCGCTCCGGACGCCGCTCGATGGCTGGTGGAGCGGGACATCCGCGCCGCGGGCACCGACACCATGGCCTTCGAGCAGATCCCCGCCGGACGTGGGCACTCCATCATGCCGGTGCACCGGATCATGCTCGTCGACGCCGGCGTCCACATCGTGGAGAACATGCGGTTCGACGGGCTCACCGAGGCGGCCGCGACAGAGTTCGGCTTCGTGCTGGCGCCGCTGCGCATCGTCGGCGGCACCGGATCTCCCGTTCGCCCTCTCGCACTCCTAAGCAGGTGAGCACGCCATGCCCTCCGACGACGACTTCGACCTGTTCTCCCCGCCCGGCGCGGAGAACCCCTTCACCGTCTACGACGATCTGCGCGGCGGCTGTCCCGTGGCGCACAGCTCGAAGCACGGCGGCTACTGGATCGCGACGAGCTATCAAGCGGTCGACGACGTGGCGAAGAATCCCGAGCTGTTCTCCTCCGTCTCGATCAGTGTGCCCAAGAACGCCTTCGGCGACGACCTGGCCGAGCGGCCGCCGATCACCCTGGACCCGCCGCGGCACGGCCCGTTCCGGCGCACGCTGCTCCCGGCCTTCAGCCCGCGGCAGATCAAGGCGCTGGAGCCGTCCGTCCGCGATCACGCCCGTGAGCTGCTCTCGGGGATCGTGGGCCGGGACCGCTGCGATGCCGCGGCCGAGTACGCCAAGAAGATCCCGTCGCGCTTCATGGCACGGATGATCGGCTGTGACGACGACCGCCAGGACGAGTTCGCCGAGCAGATGCGCGCCCTGCTGGAAGCCAACGAGATGGCGGAGATCCAGGCCGCGATGGCCGTGACCCAGCCCTTCCTCGACGATCTGATCGAGCAGCGGCGCCGGAAGCCCGGCGAGGATCTGGTCAGTTGCGTGCTGTCCGCCGAGATCGACGGCCGTACCCTGACCGGTCCCGAACTGATCGGCGCCCTGGTACTGATCATCACCGCGGGCATCGACACCACGTGGAGCGCCCTCGGCAGCAGTCTGTGGCACCTGGCGCGTCATCCCGAGGACCGCAAGCGGCTCGTGGCCGATCCCGCGCTGGTGCCCACCGCCGTGGAGGAGTTCCTGCGCGCCTTCTCCCCCGTCCAGATCGCCCGCGTCGTCACCCGCGACACCGAGTTCCACGGTGCCCGGCTCAGCGCGGGCGATTCCATCCTGCTGGGGATGCCGTCGGCCAACCGGGACGGCGCGGAGTTCCCGTGCGCGGACCAGGTCGACATCGGCCGGGAGGTCAACCGCCATCTGGCCTTCGGGGTCGGGATCCACCGGTGCATCGGCTCTTCGGTGGCCCGGATGGAGATGCGCGTCGCCCTGGAGGAATGGCTGCGTGCGATTCCCGATTTCTCTCTCGCGCCCGGTGACGCCGTGAAATGGTCGACCGGACACGTGTGGGGCCCGCGCCGGCTGGACCTGCTGCTCGGCAGTCCGCGGGAGGAGTAGCGGGACAGGGAGGCGACGACCGAGGTCGCCTCCGCGGAAGTCGCGTCGCCCCGGCCCGGGCGACGCCGCCCGGGCCGGACCGCGCGCGGGCCTCGACGAGAGGGACAGGCGTTCGGCGTTCGCGGACCGCCGCCGGGCTCCGGGCGTCCCGCTGGGGAGTGGTGCTGGTGGAACCGATACGCAGTTGGCTCTATGTTCCCGCCCACCGGATCGAGTTGCTCGGCAAGGCCATGTCCGGGCAGACCGACGCCGTGGTGCTGGACCTGGAGGACGCGGTGCCCGCCGACGCCAAGCGGCCGGCCCGCGACCGGGTGACCGAGGCGCTGACGCAGCGATGGCCCAAGCCGATCTGGGTGCGTGTCAACTCGCTGGAGTCGCCGTGGGGCAGGGCCGATCTGGCGGCGCTGGCCGGTTCGGCCGCCGCCGGGCTGCGGCTGCCCAAGGCCGAGGACCCGGACCTCGTGCGGGCCGCGGTCCAGGAGTCGGGGCTGGCCGTGCACGCGATCATCGAGTCGGCGCTGGGCGTGGAGAACGCCTACCGGATCGCCACCGCCCACCCCGGGGTGGCGCTGCTCTCCCTCGGTGAGGCCGACCTCATGGCGGACCTCCGGCTCGGCGAACTCGGCGCGCTGGACTGGGCGCGTCAGCGCATCGTCAACGCCTCGCGGGCCGCCGGGCTGCCCAGTCCGCCGCTGGCCGCCTGGACCGACGTCGCGGATGTGGCCGGCCTCGCCGCGGACACCCGCGCGGCCGGCCGGCGCGGCTTCTTCGGCCGCTCGGTCCTGCACCCGACACAGGTGGGTGTGGTGAACCAGATCTTCACACCGGATCCCGGCGAAGTGGCCGCGGCCCGTGCCCGCCTCGCCGGCCAAGTGGGCCGGGACGCCGCGGCGTGGCTCGACGAACAGGGCCGATTCGTCGACGCCGCCCTCCTGGCCAACGCGCGGTGGCTGGTCGACCTCGCCGACGCGCTCGCCCGCAAGGAGGCCGACGCATGACCCGCACTCCCGCACAACGCCTGGCGCGGCTGGCGTACACCACCGCCCGCACCGGACTGCCCCGCGCGTTCCGGGACGACATGGCCGGACGGGTGCTGGACCTCCTCGGCAACAGTCTCGCCGCCGTACCGACCGGCGTCGCCGCCTCGGTGTCGGCCATGGCCGAGTCCTGGGGCGGTGCGCCGCAGGCCACGTCGCCGGCGACCGCCCGGCGGCTGCCCGCCCCCGTCGCGGCGCTGGTCAACGGGACGCTCGCGCACAGCCTGGACTTCGACGACACCCACCTGCCGTCGGTGCTGCACCCGTCCGCGGCGGTGCTGCCGGCCGCGCTCGCGGTCGCCGAGACCGTGGGGGCGGCCGGCGGTGCGCTGCTGGACGCCGCCGTCATCGGCGTGGAGGTCACCTGCCGGCTGGGCATGGCCGGGTACGACCCGGCGGCGAACAACTCGATCTTCTTCGACCGCGGCCTGCACGCCACCGCGATCTGCGGCACCGTCGGCGCGGCCGTCGCCGCCGGAATGCTGTACGGGCTCGGTGAGGAGGAGCTGACCTCGGTCATCGGCATCGCGTGCAGCATGGGCTCCGGCATCATCGAGGCCAACCGGACCGGCGGCACCGTCAAGCGCACGCACTGCGGCTGGTCGGCCCACGCGGGGGTCGTCGCCGCCGATCTGGCCCGGCACGGCGTCACCGGGCCGGCGACGGCGCTGGAGGGACGCTTCGGATTCCTCACCGCGTTCTGCGGTAATCGCGCCGACCCCGCCCAGCTCACCGACGCACTGGGGGAGCGCTGGGAGGCCCGTCGGCTGTTCGTCAAGCCGTACCCGTGCAACCACTTCACCCACGCGGGCATCGACGCGGCCCTGCGCCTGCGGGCGGCGGGGGTCGACCCGAGCGCCATCACGGCGCTCACCCTCGGCGTTCCGGCGCCGGTCGTGCACACGATCGGGGAGCCGCACGCGGCCAAGGCCCGTCCGCAGTCGGGGTACCACGGCGCGTTCAGCGGTCCGTTCACGATCGCGGCGGCGTTGCTGGGCGGCGGCGGTCTGGGCGTGTCCCACGCGGACTTCACCGATGCCGCCGTGCGGTCCGCGGACCGGCTGGCGCTCGCCGAGAAGGTCCGCGTGGTCGCGGACGAGAGGTGCACCAGCGTCTTTCCCCACCAGTTCCCCGCGGTGCTGACCGCCGAACTGGCGAGCGGTCGCCGGCACGTCGAACGCGTCGAGGTGAACCGGGGCGGCCCGGAGAACCCGCTCACCCAGGCGGAGCTGATCACCAAGTTCCGGATCAACGCCGAACGTACGCTCTCCCCCGCGCAGGCCGACCGGGTCGCCGAACTGACGGGTGGACTGCCGAGCGCCCCGGACACCACCGCGCTGATGGCGGCCCTGGCCGGCCGCCGGCCGGTCTGACCACCGGTCCGTCCGCGTCCCGGTCGCACCCGGCCCGCGGCCTGTCCGCCGGCCGCCTCGCCGGCGTTGGGAGCGGCCGCACACCGCAGCGGCCCGGCACCCTGCCTGACGGCCCCGGGGGCCGCGCCGCGTGAGCCGGCGGGCGGCCCCGGCCGCCGGCCGGCGGCCGACGGAGCGACGCGCTCCCCGGACCCGTGCGGCCGCGCGCGGGGTCCGGGTGCGGCCGAGAGGTCAGAACATGGTGTTCCCGTTGGCGGAGGTGGCCGGGACGTCCTGTATGACGTCCCAGTGCTCGATGATCTTCAGCTGCCCGTCGGGCTGCCGCTCCACGCGGAAGATGCCCATGATGGACTGCTCGGCGCTTTCGGGACTCAGCCGGTACCGGAAGTGCAGGGCGACGTAGTCCTTGTCGGCGATCACCCGCTTCCGATCCGCGACCACGTCCGGGAACAGCTGGAAGAACGTGGTGAGGTGCTCGCGCATGTCGACCGTTCCGTTGGGGACGGACGGGTTGTGCTGGTAGAACTCCGGCTTGAGGTAGTCGACGGCGTCGGGGTTCTTGTCGACGAGCAGGGTGTCGAAGTAGCCGACGACGGTCTTCTCGCTGAGCGGCGTCAGTCGGCACGGGCCGCTCGGCTCGTTGGTCCGCGGGTTGCTGACGGTGCCGAACATGTCGTTGCCGTTGACCGTGGTCGCCGGCACGTCCTCGCGGGTGTCCCAGTGCTCGGCGATCCGGCCCGTCCTGTCGAAGCGGAAGATGTCCATCACGGCCTGGCCCCGGGTGCCCGGCTCCTGGACGGGGTTGGCGTGGACCATGACCAGGTCGCCCTGGGCGAGGACCCTCTTGACGTTGTACGCGAGCCGCGGGTAGCGCGTGTGCAGGTCCCGCGCCTGGTTCTCCAGCGCGGCGCGGCCGTCGGGAACGGTCGGGCTGTGCTGGATGAAGTCGGGGCGCACGTGGCGCTCCGCGACCGCGAGGTTCCCCTTCTCGAAGAGCTGGGTGAGGACCTCGACGGCGACGCGCTTGTTGCGCTCCAGGACCGCGCCCGAGCGCAGACCGTCGACCGCGGCCGGCGCGTGGTGGGCCGGACCGGACGAGGCGACGGCGGAAGCGGGCGCGACTCCGGCCACCGTCGCGAAGCCGGCCGCCGCCAGCAGGGCGACCACGGTTCTTCTGGCCATCGAAGTGGTTCTCGGCATGACGATCTCGCTCTCTGGAATGAGGGGATGGTCGGACACACTTCGGCTGGTCGGGCCCGCTTCAGGGCACGAGGGATCCGGACGGTGATCTCCCCCTCCACCGTCATGATCCAGCCGAAGTTCGGTGCGTAGCAGCGTAGTCGGCAAGGCGGCCGAATGGAGTGTTTATATGGAATATTGCGACGGTAAAATGCGCCCAACTGGAATGTGAGAGACCGTTTCCCCCCTCGCGCCGGTTCGCCCGCGATGTTTTCGCTGATGGGAGCGAGGGGGCCGCGGGGACGGGACGACCGCGCGGGTGCGGGGCCGGCCGCCTTTCCCCTTCTCGACGCGGGTGTCCGCACGACCGTTCGCGCGCGATTCGGCCGTGGGCCCGGTCCGCCGAGGGCCTCGCCGGGACCTTCGGAAGGCATCGCCGGCTCACCCGCCCTGGCGCCCGGCGGGCCCCGCCGCACCGCGTCCTTCGTCCTGCGCCGCATCTCCCGCATGTACGAAAGTTCCATTCCCGACAGGCGCCCGGGGGCCGTAAGCTGTGGTTTTGCATGGCGCATTGCATAGGGCAGGAACATGGAGGTCACCGGACCGCCGTGGGAAAGCACGCCGGATCACGATCCAAGGGCGGCAGAACGAATTCCCGGACCACGGGAACGCACTGCCCGCAGCGCGGAAACGGAATCGGTCCCGGCACCGCCTTCCGGACACCTCGACTTCGGCGGCCAGGAGCGGGACTTCGCTTCAGCCGCGCATCGCCTCCTCGCCTTCCCCGCCGACCGGGCCCGGGCGCCGCGTGTTGCCCCGGCCGAGGCCGGGGCGGGCGCCTGTCCGGACGACAGTGTCGTCCAGCTGCTCGACAACGCGGCAACGGAGCCCCGTCCCGCCGCCCCACTCACGGAGGTACCGCAGAATGACTGGCATCACCGTCAATCCTGCCGCCGGGCGCATCGGTGCGGAGATCGAAGGCGTGGACATCTCCCGTCCGCTCGACGCCGAGCAGATCCGCACCATCCAGCAGGCGCTTGACGAGTGGAAGGTCGTGATCTTCCGGAACCAGCGGCTCGACCACGCGACGCAGACCGCGTTCGGCCGGCAGTTCGGCGAGCTGACCTACGGTCACCCGCACCACGAGCCGCCGAAGGACGCGCCGGAGATCTACACGATCCAGCACCGCCGCTTCGAGAAGCAGCTCGGCGGCGATGCCACCCGGAAGCAGCGCTCCTACGCGTACGCGGGCAACAACGGCTGGCACTCGGACCTCACCCCGTTCATCAACCCGCCGGCCGGCGCCATCCTCCGCGCCGAAGTGCTGCCCAACTACGGTGGCGACACCCAGTACACCAACCTGGTGGCCGCCTACGAGGGCCTGTCGGAGCCGTTCAGGGAGTTCGTGGACACGTTGCGCGCCGAGCACCGGTACGGCGCGAACTGGTCCGGCATGCCGCAGCCCAGCGTGGCCGGATTCCAGAAGCGTGTCGACGAGAACTCCCTCGTCGCCCACCACCCGATCGTCCGGGTGCACCCGCACACCGGCGAGAAGGCGCTGTTCGTGAACCCGATCTACACCGACCACATCGTCGGCATGTCGCCCATCGAGAGCCGTCTCATTCTCGGCTACCTCTTCGACGAGATCGCGCGGCCGGAGTACACGGTCCGGTTCCGCTGGGCCCCGGGAAGCGTCATCTTCTGGGACAACCGGGCGACCTGCCACATTCCCCCGCGCGACCTCGACCACCTCGACGTGGAGCGGGTGCTGCACCGGGTGACGCTGGTCGGAGAGGTGCCGGTCGGCCCGGACGGCCGTGAGTCGGAGGCGATCGAGGGGCCCCGCCTCGGGTCGGAGCCGGTGTTCACCTCGACGTTCTTCGACCGTCGGGACCGGGCCGCCAAGGAAACGGTGTCCTGAACCGGGAACCGGAGACCGCCGGACCGGACGGCCGTCGGACGTCCCGGTCGTACGGCGCTGCCCCTGCCGGAGGTCCGGCAGGGGCAGCGCCGTACGGCGGTACGGGAGGACGGGAGCGTGGGTTTCACCCGTCCCCGATGAGCGACAACGCGAGGAGCCGCGGGCCGTCACCGGGCCCGCGGCTCCTCGCGTACCGTCACGTCAGCTGTTCGCCCAGAGGCCGGTCAGCACGTCCTCGATCCTCGCGATCAGCCGGGGTGCCTGCTCGGTGAGGTAGAAGTGGCCCCCGGGGAACACCTCCATGGTGAACGGGCCGCTCGTGTGCTCGCGCCACACGCGGACATCGTCCAGCGGCGCCTTGGGATCGTCGTCGCCCACGAAGGCCGTCACCGGACAACTCACCCGGTGCACCCGCTGGGGCCGGTACGTCTCGGCCGCCCGGTAGTCGCTGCGGATCGCCGGCAGCACCATGCGCAGCAGGTCGTCGTCGGCGAGGAACCGGTCGTCCGTTCCGGACAGTTGCCTGACGTCACGGAGGAGGGCCTCGTCGCCTCGCCGGTGCACGTCGTCCTGCGGCCGGAACCGGGAGGGCGCCCGTCGGCCCGAGGCGAACAGCATCACCGGGACGATCCCGGCCCGCTGTTCCAGCAGTCCGGCCAGCTCGAAGGCCAAGGACGCGCCCATGCTGTGTCCGAACAGGGCCAGCGGACGGCCGTCCTGCTCCGCCACGACCAAGGGGAGCAGCCGGTCGGCGAGTTCGGGGATGTTGTCGATGCAGGGTTCCTGCCGCCGGTCCTGCCGGCCCGGATACTGTGCGGCGAGCACCTCGACCCTCGGGGCGAGGGCTCGGGAGACGGGGAAGTAGAAGGTCGCCGAGCCTCCCGCGTGCGGCAGGCACAGCAATCGTGTCCGTGCCTGCTCGGCGGGGTGGTATCGGCGGATCCACAGATCCCTGTCCGTGCCGTGCGTGGTCATAGGGGCACTCCGGATCGGTCGGCTGAGGCCGGCTGCTAGACGTCCCAGGTGACGGGCAGCTTCCGCAGCCCTTTGAGGAGCATCCCGCTGGTGTAGGTGAGTTCGTCGACCGGTACGTCCAGACGGAGCCCGGGGAACTCGCGGAGCAACGTGGTGTAGGCCACCTCCAGCTCCAGCCGCGCGAGCTGGGCGCCCAGGCAGCGGTGGGGGCCGTGCCCGAACGCCACGTGGCCGTCGGCGTTGTCCCGGCCGAGGTCGAACCGGTCGGGCTCCGGGAAGGCGCGTGGATCGAGGTTGGCCGCGGTCGGGCTGGCGAGGACCACGCTGTGGGCGGGGATGGTGAAGCCGCCCAGCTCGACGTCGGCCGTCGTCACCAGGTGGAGTCCCTCGTGCGGGTCGGTGCTCGGGCTCAGCACCACGTACCGCAGCACCTCGTCGATGACGGAGGGGATCAGCGAGGGGTCGGCCCGCACCGCCGCGAACTGGTCCGGGTGGTCCAGCAGGGCCACCAGGCCCTTGCCGAGCATGTTGGCCGTCGTCTCGTGCCCGGCGACCAGCACTCCGAAGACGATCTGGACCACTTCCTCCTCGTTGAGCCGGCCCTCGACGTCGCGCGCCGTGACCAGGTCCCGCAACAGACTGCCCTCGGGGCAGCGGTGCGCGTCGGCGGCCAGATCCCCGATGTACGCGACCAGTGCCCGGCGGGCCTGCATGGCCTGTTCCGGCGGATAGGCGTTGGTCGAGGTGATCTGCTCCGACCACGGGCGGAAGAGGTGCCGGTCCTCGTAGGGCACGCCCAGGATCTCGCAGATCACCGCGACCGGCAGCGGAAAGCACAGGGCGGCGCCAAGGTCCGCGGGAGGCCCAAAGTCGCGCACCCCGGCGAGCAGTTCCAGGGTGATCTGCTCGATCCGCGGACGCAGCGCGCGGATGCGCCGGACGCTGAACGCCGAGGCGACGGACTGGCGCAACCGCGTGTGCTCGGGCGGGTCGAGGTCGTGCATGCCGGGCCGGGAGAAGACCGCCGCGCGCCCGGTCACCGAGCCGCGGCGGTGCGCCTCGGCGCGGCTGAACCGGGGGTCGGACAGCACCGTCCGCACCTCCGCCATGCCGCTGATCAACCAGGCCTTCTCACCGTCCGTGGTGGTGACTTCCCGCACGGGCGCCTCTCGCCAGAAGTCGCGGACCGCCATCGGCGCGGCGTATTCCTGCTCGTTCTCCGAGTCCGGTGCTGCCTGGACGAATTCCGTCACCGCTCGCTCCTGGTCCACTTGGCTGGTCCACGACCACGACCACGGCCGCTGCCGACCGTCGACAATCCTCTTCGGATTAGATCGTGCCCGCGGCGCACGCAGCACACCAGTGGACGAAGGTGCAATGTACATAACGGAATTCAATTTGATATGAGTGAATGGAAAGCATTTCCCATATTCGAGAGAGATACGGAGAGTCGATGGACCGGAGGGAACGGGTCAAGCTGTACGACCGGATGGCCGAAGCCTACGATCGATCGCGGCCGAGCTATCCCGATGACGTCATTCATGAGGTCCTGGGCGATGCGGCGGCCGGTCTGTCGGTGCTCGACGTGGGTTCCGGAACCGGAATCGCCTCGCGCCAGATGGCGAAACGCGGCGCCCGGGTCCTGGGTCTGGACATGAGCGCCGGGATGAGCGCCGTCGCGAAGCGCCACGGCATCCCCACCGAAGTCGTTCCGTTCGAGACCTGGGACCCGGCCGGCCAGAAGTTCGACCGGGTCACCTGCGCACAGGCCTGGCACTGGATGGATCCGTTCGACAGCGCGGCGAAGGCGGCGTCCGTGCTCCGCCCGGGCGGCCGGCTCTGCCTGTTCTGGAGCGCGGGCTTCCATCCGGACGAACTCGCGGACGCCCTGGCGGACGCCTACCGGCGCGTTCTGCCGCCCGGTTCCGCCAAGCTGACCCTCGGTTACGCCGTGAGCCGGTCCAGCGATCTTCCGCTGGATTTCAGCGTGGTGACCGGCTCGCCCCGCGCCTTCCGGCACATGACGGAGCATCCGGCCCAGTCCTTTGCGTGGAGTGCGACCTACACCCGGGACCAATGGCTCGACGAGCTGTACACGCACACCGACCACGCGGCGTTGCCGCCCGGTGTGCGGCAGAACCTGTTCGAGGAGATCGGCCGCACCATCGACCGCTTCGGCGGCGCGTTCCGCATGACGTTCTTCACCTATCTGTTCTCCGCCACGGCGCCGCGGTAGCCGAGGGGCGGCCGGGCCGCCGCGACGCCCGCCGGGGCCCGCGGCTCGGCCGCGGGCCCCGGCGGGGTCGGTCGTGGCTAGGCGGCCTTCGCCTGCACGTCCACCAGTTCCTCCGCCGGGACCGGCTGCAGACGCTCGCTGGGGATGGCGAGCGCCAGCACGGCGGAGAAGACGGTGACGCCGGCGCCGGCGAGCAGCGCCGTGTGATATCCGGAGACGAGCACGGACTGCACGCTCCCGGTGGCGCCCTGGCTGACCGTCGCGGCGATGCTCGTGAACACCGCGACGCCGATCGCGCTGCCGATCTGACGCGTCGTCGTGGCCACTCCCGAGTAGAGGCCGGCGCTGTCCTTGGGGGCGCCGGCGGTGGCCGTGATCGTCAGACACGGCAGGGTCAGTCCCATGCCCGCGCACAGCAGTTCCATCGGCCAGAAGATGGCGCCCCAGTAGTCGCCGTGGACCGGCATGCGGGCGATCCACACGACACCGGCGGCGTACACCAGCAGTCCGACGATCAGGATCGGTCGTGCGCCGATCCGCTTGACGAACCGCGCGGTCACGATGGCGACGACGAACGTGGTGAGTCCGCCGGGGAGTTCGGCCAGCCCCGCCTTCTGCGGGTCGTAGCCCAGTACGTTCTGGATGTAGAGGACGACGAGGATGACCTGGGAGGCCATCGCCGTGGTGGCCACGAACGACACCAGGTTCGCCATGGAGATCGTGCGCGAGCGGAAGATTCCCAGCGGCACCATCGGGCGCTTCGTCCGCGACTCGATCAGCAGGAAGGCGGCCAGGAACAGGATCGAGACGGCGAAGGAGAGGAGGGTGTGGGCGGACAGCCAGGCGTGGTTCTTGAGGCCGATGGTGGCGTACACGGCGGCGGTCACCGCGCTCACCACGCAGATCGCTCCCGGCAGGTCCAGTGACGCGATCCCGGTCCGCGCGGTCGGCACCCGGCGGGTCAGCGTCTTGGTGCCGAAGAACAGCAGCACACAGCCGATCGGCAGGCAGAAGAACAGGGTCGAACGCCAGCCCCAGTGATGGGTGAGGACACCGCCGAGCACCGCGCCGTTGACGCCGCCGATGATGCTAGCCGCACCCCAGATCGAGATCGCGCGATTGCGCCGGTGCTTGTCCGGGTAGGCCGCGATGATCAGTCCGAGCGAGGACGGGAGCAGGATGGCACTGCTGACCCCGTGCGCCGCTCGCGCGGCCACCAGTTCCCCGCCGTTCTGGGCGAACCCGCCCAGCACGCTGCCGAAGGTGAACAGCCAGAGGCCCGCCAGGAAGACCTCCCGCCGGCCGAACAGGTCGCTGAGACGGCCGCTCAGCAGCAGCAGCCCGGCGAGCCCCAGGCTGTAGGAGTTCACGACCCACTGGAGTCCGGTGACGTCCAGGTGGAGACTGCGCATCATCGTCGGCAGCGCGATGCTCACGACCGCGTTGTCGAATTGCACCATGAAGTACGCGACACAGGATATCGCGGCGACATACCACAGCGGGCCCTTGACCACGCTTCCATCGGACTGTGGTCTGTCGTCCGTTCTCTCCAGATTCGACGTCACACCGACCCCTTTCCAACACTGTCAATTCTTGGCCATCATTCGACCGTCAGCGGAATTTCTCCGCCCGCACGGCCATTCCTACGTATTGGCGGGGTGGATACTGATCGCACGCTCCGGGCAATTGGCGGCGCAACGTCGCGCGGCCGGCTCCAGCTCTTCGGGCACCGGCCCGCTCGACCGCAGCGTCCCGTAGCCGAGATCGCCGCAGTCGAACAGCTCCGGAGCCAGATCCATACAGCGCAGGTGTCCCTGACACTTGTCGGCGTCCAGTTCAATGCGCACTCAGCACCCCCACGTCAATCGAATGCGCACGCGTACGAGACGATCACGTCAGGCTCTCCCGACGCTCTCGGTCGATGTTTGAAGTTTGTTCTACTCGGCATTGCGCACGGGCGTCAATAGAACCTTGGTACGACACGGTTCCCCCGGCAGCCACCGCCCGTGTACCAAGGTCCACTTCACACAAGAGGGCCGATTTTATAGAAAAAATAGGTACGGGGAGTAGTGCGGAAAGTCAACCTCCGCGTTCGGCTCAGGCCGATCCGCGGGCAGCCCGAAAAGCCGATTTCCCCGGCCTCGGCCATGCCGTTCAAATCACCGTTCACGCGGGGCTCGCCCGCACGCCCGCTGACCGGTTCACGCGCTCGGCCAGCTGCGCGCGGTGCCCTATGAAGGAGGATGTGGATGTCGCTGCGCCTCGAAGGTGACATCGCGGTGGTCGGCGTTTCCTGCCGCTTCCCCGGTGCGGACGGACCTGACGCGCTGTGGTCGCTCCTGGCTGCCGGGACCGCCGTCGAGGCGCCGCTGCCCGAGGGACGCTGGGAGCCCGACGCGCTGGCGGGTCTGCCGGCGGCGGAGGCCCGCGTCGTCCGGCGCGGAGCGTTCCTGGAGGACGTCGCCGGCTTCGACGCGGCGTTCTTCGGGGTGCCGGCCCGGGAAGCGGCGATGATGGACCCCCAGCAGCGGCTGATGCTGGAGCTGAGCTGGGAGGCGCTCGAGGACGCCGGGATCACCGGCCGGCCGGTGGCGGGCAGCCGTACCGGCGTGTTCCTCGGCGTCGCCACGGACGACTACGGCACGCTCGTCCGCGGCAAGGGCGCCGAGGCGATCACCGCGCACACGCTCACCGGTTCCCAGCGCTCCATCGTGGCCAACCGCGTCTCCTACTTCCTGAAGGCGAAGGGGCCCAGCCTCGTCGTCGACGCCGGGCAGTCCTCGTCGCTGGTCGCGGTCCACCTCGCCGCGGAAAGCCTGCGCCGCGGCGAGTCCGATGTCGCCATCGCCGGCGGCGTCGCCCTTCGGCTGACCCCGCACCACGCCATCGCGGCCAACCGTCTGGGAGCCTTGTCGCCCGACGGGCGGTGCCACGTCTTCGACGCGCGCGCCAACGGATTCGCCCAGGGCGAGGGCGGCGGTGCCGTCGTGCTGAAGCCGCTGGAGAGCGCACTGGCCGACGGCGACACCGTCTACTGCGTGATCCGCGGCAGCGCCGTCACCCATGACGGCGGCGGCGACCAGTTGGTGTCGCCGACCGCCGACGGCCAGGCGGAGGCCATCCGAGCGGCGTACCGCCGGGCCCGCGTGGACCCCGCGACGGTCGTGCACGTCGAACTGCACGGGACGGGCACGCCGACCGGCGATCCCGTGGAGGCGGCCGCCCTCGGCTCGGTGATCGGCACGGCACGGGCGGCGGACGATCCGCTGCGCGTCGGCTCCGTCAAAGCCAACATCGGGCACCTGGAAGCGGCGGCGGGCATCGCCGGCTTCATCAAGACCGCCCTGTGCGCGCGCACCGGCACCCTCGTCCCGACCCCGGGATTCCGCACGCCGAACCCGCGGATCGCCCTGGCGGAGCTGAACCTGCGCGTACAGACCTCCATCGAGGCGGCGCCCGCCGAAGCGGTCTACGGCGTCAGCTCGTTCGGTCTGGGGGGAACCAACTGCCACATCGCGGTGACGGCGCCGCCCCGGCCGCTCCAGGACGAGCGGCCCTCGGGCCCGGGGCCGTCTCCGGTGCCCGTGGTGCTGTCCGCGGCGGACGCCGGCGCGCTGCGGGCGCAGGCGGTCCGGCTCGCCTCCGCGCTCGACGGCGCCCCGGACCTCGTCGACGTGGCGTGGTCGCTCGCCACCACGCGTGCGGAGTTCGCACACCGTGCTGTCGTCCTCGCGACGGACCGCGCCGACGTCGGCGCGGTCCGCGACGGGCTCGGCGCCGTGGCGTCCGGGCTGCCGTCGGGGTCGGTGGTGACCGGGCGGGCCTCCGGCTCGGCCGGTCCGGTGCTCGTCTTCCCCGGCCAGGGGTCGCAGTGGGTCGGCATGGCCGCCGAACTCCTCGACTCCTCACCCGTGTTCGCCGAGTCGATCGCCCGCTGCGCCGACGCGCTGGCGCCGTTCGTGGACTGGTCCCTCGACGAGGTGCTGCGCGGCGGGCGGCCGGCCGACCTGGAGCGGGTGGACGTGGTCCAACCCGTGCTGTGGGCGATGATGGTCGCGCTGTCGGACGTGTGGGCCGCGCTCGGCGTCCGCCCGGCAGCGGTCGTCGGCCATTCCCAGGGCGAGATCGCCGCCGCGACCGTGGCAGGCATCCTGTCGCGGGCCGACGGAGCGCGGGTGGTGGCGCTGCGCAGCCAGATCATCGCGCGTCATCTCGCCGGAAAGGGCGGCATGGCATCGGTCGCGCTGTCGGCCGACGAGCTGCGCGACATCCTGACCGCGTACCCCGAGGTCGGTCTGGCGGCGCTCAACGGACCGCGCTCCACCGTGATCAGCGGTCCCTCCGAACCGCTGGAGCGGGTGCTCGCCCTGCTGGAGGCCGACGAGGTGCGGGTACGGCGGGTGCCGGTCGACTACGCCTCGCACTCGGCCTACGTCGACGCCATCACCGACGAACTGACCGACGCCCTGGCCCCGATCACTCCGGGCCCGGGTGAGATCGCCTTCCACTCCACGGTGACCGGCGCGGAACTGGACGGCTCCGAACTCACCGCGGAGTACTGGTGCCGCAACCTGCGCCACACGGTGCGGTTCCACCCCACCGTCGAAGCGCTGCTGGACCGCCACGCCGTGTTCGTCGAACCGAGCCCGCATCCGGTGCTCACCCTGCACGTCCGGAGTTCCGCCGAACAGGCCGGGGCGATGGTCACCGCGATCGGGACGCTGCGCCGCGGGGAAGGCTCGCTCACGCGGCTGACCGCCTCGGTCGCGGAGGCCTGGACCGCGGGACTGCCCGTCGACTGGACCACGCTGTTCGACGGCTCCGGCGCCCGCCGGGTGCCCGTGCCGACCTATCCGTTCCAGCGCGTGCGGCACTGGCTCGACACCGTGGACACCGAGGCGCCCGACGAGGAGTCGGCGCTCGCTTCGCGGTTGCGGCGGGAGGGCGACGGAGATCTGCACGCGATCCTGCTGGATCTGGTGCGCAGGCACACGGCGGTGGTGCTGGGCCTGGACGCCCCGGAAGCCGTCGAGGACTCGACGCCGTTCCGTCGACAACAACTGACTTCGGTCGGCGGCGCGGAGGTGTGCGTCGGCCTGGCCAGGGCCACCGGTCTGGCCCTCCCCGCGACGGCGGTGTTCGATCACCCGACGCCGCTCGCGTTGGCCGAGCACCTCGCGCGGCGCCTGCGCGGCACGACGGTGGCCGAGCCGGTGCGGGCCCGCCGCCCGGCGGCGCACGACGACGATCCGGTCGTGGTCGTGGGTCTCGCCTGCCGTCTCCCCGGTGGGGTCTCGACACCCGAGCAGTTGTGGCAGCTGCTTCTCGACGACCGCGACGTGATCGGGGCGTTCCCCGCCGACCGCGGCTGGGACCGGGACCTGACGTCCCTCTCGGCGACGAACCGTGGTGGGTTCCTCTACGACGTGGCCGAGTTCGACGCCGCGTTCTTCGGGATCTCTCCGCGTGAGGCGCTGGCGATGGACCCGCAGCAGCGGCTGCTGCTGGAGACCTCGTGGGAGGCGCTCGAACGGTCCGGGATCGACCCCCGGGGTCTGCGCGGCAGTTCCACCGGGGTGTTCGTCGGCGCGATGGCCCAGGACTACGGCCCCAGGCTGCACGAACCCTCGGACGGGACCGACGGCTACCGGCTGACCGGAGCGACGACGAGTGTCGCGTCGGGCCGGGTGGCCTACGCCCTGGGGCTGGAGGGCCCCGCGGTCACCGTCGACACCGCCTGCTCGTCGTCACTGGTCGCGGTGCACCTGGCCGCCGAAGCGGTGCGGCGCGGCGAGTGCGGCGTCGCGCTGGCCGGCGGTGTCACCGTCATGTCCACACCCGGCATCTTCGTGGAGTTCAGCCGGCAGGGCGGGCTGTCCCCCGACGGCCGGTGCAAGGCCTTCTCCGCCGCCGCCGACGGCACCGGCTGGGGTGAAGGAGCGGGACTCCTCGTCCTGGAACGCCTCTCCGACGCCCGGCGCCACGGCCACCCGGTGCTGGCGGTGCTGCGCGGTTCGGCCGTCAACCAGGACGGCGCCTCCAACGGCCTCACCGCGCCCAACGGCCCCTCCCAACAGCGCGTCATCCGCCAGGCGCTGGACAGCGCCGGGCTGCGCCCCGACGAGGTGGACGCCGTCGAGGCCCACGGCACCGGGACGCGGCTGGGCGACCCCATCGAGGCGCAGGCGCTGCTGGCCGCCTACGGCCAGGACCGCGAACAGCCGCTGTGGCTGGGCTCGTTGAAGTCCAACATCGGTCACACCCAGGCCGCCGCGGGTGTGGCGGGTGTGATCAAGATGATCCTCGCCATGCGGCACGGGGTCCTCCCCCGCACCCTCCACATCGACGAACCCACCCCGCACGTCGACTGGACGTCGGGCGCCGTCTCCCTGCTCACCGAGCAACAGCCCTGGCCCGACCACGACCGGCCCCGCCGCGCCGCCGTCTCCTCCTTCGGCATCAGCGGCACCAACGCCCACGTCATCCTCGAACAACCCCCCGCGGACGTCCGCGACCGGGTGGCGGGGGCGCCCTCCCTCGACGCCCCGTGGCTGCTGTCGGCATCGGACGAGGCCGCGCTGCGGGAGCAGGCACGGCGCCTGCGGGAACAACTGGCCGCGCAGCCGGACACGGACCCCGCCGACGTCGGCCACACCCTCGCGGTGGGCCGGGACCGCTTCGCGCTGCGGGCCGGGGTCTTCGGCGACAGCGCCGAGGAGCGGGCCGAGGCGTTGTCGGCGCTCGCCGACGGCACGGCGCATCCGGCCGTGACCCGCGGCGTCGCGTCCGCCGGGGGCAAGGTGGTCTTCGTGTTCCCCGGACAGGGCTCGCAATGGGCGGGCATGGGAGCCGGCCTCCTCGACACCTCACCGGTCTTCGCCCAATGGATCGACCGCTGCCAACAAGCCCTCGCCCCCCACACCGACTGGTCCCTCACCGACATCCTCCGCGACCCCGACGCCCCCCTCCACCGCGTCGACATCGTCCAACCCGCCCTCTGGGCCGTCATGGTCTCCCTCGCCCACACCTGGCGCGCCCACGGCATCCACCCCGACGCCGTCATCGGCCACTCCCAAGGAGAAATAGCCGCCGCCACCGTCGCCGACATCCTCACCCTCGACGACGCCGCCCGCATCGTCGCCCTCCGCAGCCAACTCATCGCCCACCACCTCGCCGGCAACGGCGCCATGGCCTCCATCGCCCTCCCCGCCACCACCCTCCACCACCACCTCCAACACCACCCCGACCTCACCATCGCCGCCCACAACGGCCCCACCACCACCGTCATCGCCGGCCCCACACCCAGCCTCGAAACCCTCCTCACCCACCTCGAACAACAAGGCACCCGCGTCCGCCGCATCCCCGTCGACTACGCCTCCCACACCCCCGAAGTCGAAACCATCCACACCCAACTCCACACCGCACTCGCCCCCATCACCCCCCGCAACAGCCCCATCACCTTCCACTCCACCGTCACCGCCACCCCCCTCGACGGCACCCACCTCACCCCCGACTACTGGTACCGCAACCTCCGCAACCCCGTCCTCTTCCACCCCACCGCCCACACCCTCATCACCCACCACCACACCACCTTCATCGAACCCAGCCCCCACCCCGTACTCGTGGCGTCTCTCCAGGACACGGCAGACGCCGCCGAGGCCGACATCGTCGCCGTCGGCTCCCTGCGCCGTGGCCAGGGCGGCCGCGCCGATCTCCTCACTTCCGCCGCGCACGCGTGGGCCCGTGGCGTTCCGGTCGACTGGTCCGCGCAGTACCCGGGCGGCCGCCGTATCGCCCTGCCCACCTATCCCTTCCAGCGCACCCGGTACTGGATCGACGCGCCGTCCGACGGCGCCGTGCGGTCCGGCGACGGTGGCGACGAGGAGTTCTGGGAGGCGGTGGAGGCAGCCGACACCGACGCCGTAGCCTCGGTACTGGGGCTGCGTGAGGACCGGCCGGACTGGCTGGGGCAGGCGATGCCCTCACTGGCCCGGCGCCGCGAGCTGAGGCGCGCGAGCGGCCGCCTCGACGCCCTGCGCTACACGGTCGAGTGGACGCCCGCGGCCGGGATCCGCGGCGGCGCGCCAACCGGTAGGTGGCTGGTCGTCACCCCGGACGGCGACCACGACGCCGCCTGGGCCCGGGCGGCCCGGGACGGGCTGCTCGCCGGCGGGGCCGAGGTGGTGGAGCTGCGGCTCGGCGCAGAGGACCGCGCCGCGCTGGGCGGCCGTCTGCCCCGTGACGTGGACGCGGTGCTGTCGCTGCTCGCGACGGGTGACGCGGTGGCTCCACGGCACGGCGCCGTTCCGACGGGCACGGCCGCCACCTTGACGCTGCTGCACGCCCTCGCCGACGCGGGTCTGGACGTACCGTTGTGGACGCTGACCTCCGGCGCGGTCGCGGTGGACCGGGAGGACGCCCTGCGCAACCCCGCGCAGAGCCAGGTGTGGGGGCTCGGCCGGGTGGTCGCACTGGAGCAGCCCGAACGCTGGGGCGGGCTCGTGGATGCCCCCGCCGTGCCCGGTGAGCAGGCGCTCGCATGGCTGCTCACCGTGCTGGCGCAGCGCGATGAGGACCAGGTCGCCGTGCGCGGGTCCGGCACCTTCACCCGGCGGCTGGTGCGTGCCGGTGCGGTGGGCCCGGTGCCGACGGAGCGCCGCACGCGCGACACGGTCCTCGTCACCGGGGGCAGCGGCGCGCTCGGCGCCCGGGTGGCGCGGCGCCTGGCCCGGGAAGGGGCACGGCATCTGGTGCTGGCGAGCCGGCGCGGCATCCGGGCGCCGGGCGCGGAGGCCCTCGCCTCCGATCTGCGGGCGCTCGGGGCCGAGGTCGACGTCGTGGTGTGCGACGTGGGCGAACGGTCCGACGTGGCGCGCCTGTTCGCCGAGTTCCAGGTGACCTCCGTGTTCCACGCGGCGGGGGTGCTCGACGACGCCGTAGTGGACTCCCTGACGGTCGAGCAGCTCGACCGGGTGTTGCGGGTCAAGGCCGAGGGGGCGCGGCACCTGCACGAACTCGGCGCGGAGCTGGAGGAGTTCGTGCTGTTCTCCTCGATCGCCGGTGTGCTCGGCATTCCCGGCCAGGGCGGGTACGCGCCCGGCAACGCCTACTTGGACGCGCTGGCCGAACACCGGCGTTCTCTGGGGCTGCCCGCGACCTCCTACGCCTGGGGGCCGTGGGCGGGGGACGGAATGGCCGCGGTCGAGGGGGTGCAGGACCGGCTGCGGCGCCACGGGGCGCTGCCCCTCGATCCCGAGCCGGCGCTCCAGATCGTCACCCGCGGCGCCGACGAGGACGCCGCGGCCGTCATGGTGGCCGACATCCGCTGGGACAGGTTCCATCTCGCCTATTCCGAGGCCCGTTCCAGGCCGTTCATCGAGGACCTTCCCGAGGTCCGTGCCCTGCTGACCCCGGCGTCCGGCGGCCCGGACCACGAGGAGGGGCAGGGGTTGGCCGGCCGGGTGCGCTCGCTCTCGGGCGCTCCGCGTTCGGCGCTGGTGCTCGACGTGGTGCGCGCCCAGGTCGCGGCGGTCCTGGGACACACCGATCAGCTGCTCGTCGATGTCGGTCGTCCGCTGCGCGAGCTCGGGTTCGACTCGCTCACCGGGGTGGAGCTGCGCAACCGGCTGGCCGCCGAGACCGGGGTGCGGTTGCCGTCGACCCTGGTCTTCGACCATCCGACGGCCGCCGCGGTGGCGCGTCACGTCGAGTCGGTGCTGGCCGGTGAGGAGGAGGGCGAAGCGGTCGCCGTGGCCACCCAGGTGAGCGACGACGATCCGGTGGTCGTCGTCGCGATGGCGTGCCGCTATCCGGGAGACGTCGGTTCACCGGAGGACCTGTGGCGGCTCGTCGCCGACGGAGGGGAGTCCGTCGGGGACTTCCCCACCGATCGTGGCTGGGACCTGCGGCAGCTCCTGTCCGGCGAGCAGGGCGCCCCCGGGCGTTCGGCGACCGGGCGCGGCGGTTTCCTGCACGACGCCGCGGACTTCGACGCGTCGCTGTTCGGGATCTCCCCGCGCGAGGCGCTGGCGATGGACCCGCAGCAGCGGCTGCTGCTGGAGACCGCGTGGGAGACCTTCGAGCGCGCGGGGATCGACCCGATGTCGTTGCAAGGCAGCCGGACCGGCGTCTTCGTCGGTCTGACCTATCAGGATTACCAGTCCCGGATCACCGAGCCGCCGGAGGAGCTGGAGGGGTATCTGCTGACGGGGGCGACCGCGAGTGTGGCTTCGGGCCGCATCTCGTACACCTTCGGGCTGGAAGGCCCTGCCGTCACCGTCGACACCGCCTGTTCCTCGTCGCTGGTCGCTCTGCACCTCGCGGCGGAGTCCGTCCGGCGCGGTGAGTCCTCCGCGGCGCTGGCGGGTGGCGTCGCTCTGATGGCGACGCCTCATATGTTCACGGAGTTCAGCCGTCAGCAGGGGCTCTCCCCGGACGGCAGGTGCAAGGCCTTCTCCAGCGACGCCGACGGGTTCGGGTCGGCGGAGGGCATCGGCCTGCTGCTGGTGGAGCGGCTCTCCGACGCCCGGCGCCACGGCCACCCGGTGCTGGCGGTACTGCGCGGTTCGGCCGTCAACCAGGACGGCGCCTCCAACGGCCTCACCGCGCCCAACGGCCCCTCCCAGCAACGCGTCATCCGCCAGGCCCTGGCCAACGCCGGGCTGCGCCCCGACGAGGTGGACGCCGTCGAGGCCCACGGCACCGGCACCCGCCTCGGCGACCCCATCGAAGCCCAGGCCCTCCAAGCCACCTACGGACAGGACCGCGAGCAACCCCTCTGGCTCGGCTCGGTGAAGTCCAACATCGGTCACACCCAGGCCGCCGCCGGCGCCGCCGGCGTCATCAAGATGATCCTCGCCATGCGGCACGGCACCCTCCCCCGCACCCTCCACATCGACGAACCGACCCCGCACGTCGACTGGACGTCGGGCGCCGTCTCCCTGCTCACCGAGGAACAGCCCTGGCCCGACCACGACCGGCCCCGCCGCGCCGCCGTCTCGTCCTTCGGCGTCAGCGGCACCAACGCCCACGTCATCCTCGAACAGCCGCCCGCCTCCGACGAGTCCACGGCCGGGTCCGCGGCCGGTGCGCCGGTTGCCGGCGTCGTCCCGTGGACGGTGTCGGGCAGGACGGCCGAGGCGCTGCGCGCTCAGGCCGGGCGGCTGCTGTCCCTCGCCGGCCAGGACCCGGCCGATGTCGGCTATTCCCTGGCCACCGCGCGGGCGACGCTGGAACACCGCGCCGTGGTGATCGGCGCCACCGACGAGGAGCGGTCCGCCGGTCTGGAGTCCCTCGCGGGTGGTGCGCCCGCGGAGAACGTCATCGAGGGGGTCGCGTCCGCCGGGGGCAAGGTGGTCTTCGTGTTCCCCGGACAGGGCTCGCAATGGGCGGGCATGGGAGCCGGCCTCCTCGACACCTCACCGGTCTTCGCCCAATGGATCGACCGCTGCCAACAAGCCCTCGCCCCCTACACCGACTGGTCCCTCACCGACATCCTCCGCGACCCCGACGCCCCCCTCCACCGCGTCGACATCGTCCAACCCGCCCTCTGGGCCGTCATGGTCTCCCTCGCCCACACCTGGCGCGCCCACGGCATCCACCCCGACGCCGTCATCGGCCACTCCCAAGGAGAAATAGCCGCCGCCACCGTCGCCGACATCCTCACCCTCGACGACGCCGCCCGCATCGTCGCCCTCCGCAGCCAACTCATCGCCCACCACCTCGCCGGCAACGGCGCCATGGCCTCCATCGCCCTCCCCGCCACCACCCTCCACCACCACCTCCAACACCACCCCGACCTCACCATCGCCGCCCACAACGGCCCCACCACCACCGTCATCGCCGGCCCCACACCCAGCCTCGAAACCCTCCTCACCCACCTCGAACAACAAGGCACCCGCGTCCGCCGCATCCCCGTCGACTACGCCTCCCACACCCCCGAAGTCGAAACCATCCACACCCAACTCCACACCGCACTCGCCCCCATCACCCCCCGCAACAGCCCCATCACCTTCCACTCCACCGTCACCGCCACCCCCCTCGACGGCACCCACCTCACCCCCGACTACTGGTACCGCAACCTCCGCAACCCCGTCCTCTTCCACCCCACCGCCCACACCCTCATCACCCACCACCACACCACCTTCATCGAACCCAGCCCCCACCCCGTACTCACGGCTCCGCTGGCGGAGACCTCCGACGCCATCACGGTGATCGGCACCCTGCGCCGGAACGAGGGCACACTCGCCCGGCTGCTCACGTCCGTGGCGCAGGCGTGGGTGGGCGGCCTGCCCGTCGACTGGGCCGATCAGTATCCGGGCGCGCGGCGGGTCCCCCTGCCGACCTACCCCTTCCAGCGCACCCGGTACTGGATGGAAGGGCGCGGCGCCGGCGTCGCCGATCTCGCGGCGGCCGGGCAGACGGCGCTCGACCATCCGTTGCTGTCGGCGCGGATCGACCACCCCGACGGCCGGGAGACGCTGTTCACCGGGCGGATCGCCCTCGAACGGCAGCCGTGGCTGGCCGATCACTCCGTCGCCGGGGTGACGCTGCTGCCGGGTACGGCCCTGCTGGAGATGGCCGTGCGGGCCGGTGACGAGGTCGGCTGCGACCGGGTGGACGAGCTTGCCCTCATGGCGCCGCTGGTGGTGCCCGAGAACGGCGGTGTCCACGTGCGGGTGCGGGTTTCCCCGCCGCGGGACGGACGGCATGAGCTCGCGGTGTACGCGCGGCCGGAGGACGCGCTCAAGGGCGATGCGTGGACGCTGTACGCGAGCGGCGCCCTGTCGCGATCGGCCGCGGCGCCCGAGCCGGTGTCCGCGCAGTGGCCGCCGTCCGATGCGGCACCCGTGCCCGTGGAGTCCTGGTACCGGGACCTGGCGGGGCGGGGATACGCGTACGGGCCGGCCTTCCAGGGGCTGCGCGCGCTGTGGAGCCGCGACGGCGAGGTGTTCGCCGAGGTCGCTCTGCCCGAGGAACAGCTCGCCGCGGCAGCGCGGTTCACGCTGCATCCGGCCCTGCTCGACGCGGCCGCGCAGACCGTGCTGTCGGCCGCCTTCGCCGCGACGGGAGCGCCGTCCGTGCTGCCCTGGGAGTGGCGGGACTTCACGGTGTACGCCTCGGGCGCCACCGCGGCGCGCGTCCACCTGCGGGCCGTGAGCCCGACCGAGGCCCGGCTCTCCGTCCTGGACTCCGCCGGAATGCTGATCGCCGAGGCCGGGGCGCTCATGCTGCGGCCGGTGGACTTCGCCGAGATCGCCCGTCTGGGCGCCGGCGACGGCGGGCCGCTGCGCGTGGACTGGAGCGAGTTCACCCCGGCGTCGGCGGCGCTCGCCGACGACGTCACGCACCTGGACGTCCTCGACGCGGCCGGCGTCTCCTCGCTGGCCGCCGGCCTCACCGCCGAGGACGGACCCGAACCGCCCTCGCTGGTCTTCGCCCGACTGGACCGGGGGCGCGAGGGGAGCGTAGGGCTCTCGGCGGAGGCCGCGCATGCGGCGGTTCGGCGGACACTGCTGCTGCTCCAGGCGTGGCTCGCGGAGCCCGCTCTTGAGGAGTCCCGACTCGTCCTCGTCACGCGCCGATCCGTATCGGCGCTGCCGAGCGACCCCGTCGACCCCTGGTCGGCCACGGTGTGGGGCATGGTGCGGTCGGCGCAGACGGAACACCCGGGCCGGTTCGTGCTCGCCGACGTCGACGGTGACGAGACCTCCGAGCAGGTCCTGCCGATCGCCGTCGCCGGCGGGGAGCCGCAGGTGGCGATCCGCCGGGGGAACACGCTGCGTCCCGGGCTGGTGCGGACGGCTGCCGAGAAGACCGCGATGACGCCGGACGACTCCTCCGGAACCGTGCTGATCACCGGCGGTACCGGCACACTCGGCCGCGAAGTGGCCCGGCATCTGGTCGCCGCGCACGGTGTACGGCACCTGCTCCTGCTCAGCCGGCAGGGGCCGGACGCGGAGGGTGCGCGGGAGCTGATCGCCGAACTCCGCGGCGCCGGCGCCCAGGTGGAGGTCGTGGCGGGCGACGCCACCGACCGCGACGGACTGGCCCGGCTGTTCGAGGAGGCCCGGGGGAACCACCCGGTGACCGCGGTGGTCCACGCGGCCGGGGCGCTCGCCGACGGTGTTCTCACCTCCCTCACCTGGGACCAGGTCGCACACGTGCTCCGTCCGAAGATCGACGCGGCCGCGCACCTGCATGAGCTGACGAGCCGGCCCGAGGTGCGCCGTTTCATCCTCTTCTCCTCGGCCGCCGGGGTGCTCGGCTCGGCCGGGCAGGCCGCCTACGCGGCGGCGAACGCGTTCCTCGACGCGCTCGCTCAGCACCGGCGCGACCAGGGTCTGGCCGCAGTCTCGCTGGCGTGGGGGCTGTGGGCCGAGCGCAGCGCGCTGACCGGCGCGTTGACGGACGCGGATGTCCGCCGGTTGTCGGCACTGGGCATCGCCCCCCTGTCGACCGACGCCGCGCTCGCGTCGTTCGATCTGGCCTGGCGCGGTGCCTGCCCGGCGAGCGTCGTCCCGCTGCGGGTGGACTCCGCGGCACTGGCCGCGCTGGGCGGACCGGTGCCGCCGATGATGCGCGGCCTGGTCCACCTGCCGGTTCGCCGGACGGCGGCGGCGCCACGGTCGGAGGACGGCGCCGGGCCGTTGGCGGACCTTCCCGCGGACCGGCGGTCCGCGGCCCTGCTCGACCTTGTGCGCACCAGGGCGTCCGCGGTGCTGGGGCACGGCTCGGCCGACCGGATCCCTTCCCACCAGGCGTTCCGGGAACTCGGCTTCGACTCACTCGCCGCCGTCGACCTGCGCAACCGGCTCAACCAGGCGACCGGGCTCCGGCTGCCCGCCACGATCGTGTTCGACCATCCCAGTCCGGCCGCGCTGGCCGGCCATCTCGAGGAGACGCTGTACGGGCGGCGGTCGGTGGAGCCCTCCGTCACCGTAGCGGCCGTCGCACCGGACGACGACCCGGTGGTCATCGTCTCGATGAGCTGCCGCTTTCCGGGCGGCAGCAGCTCACCGGAAGCGTTGTGGGACCTGATCTCCGCCGAGGGCGACGCGGTGACGTCCATGCCGACCGACCGCGGCTGGTCCCCCAAGGCCCTGTACGACCCGACCGGCGGCAGGCCGGGTTCGGTGATCTCCACCGAGGGCGCCTTCCTGGCCGAGGCGGCCGACTTCGACGCGGATCTCTTCGGGATCTCTCCGCGCGAGGCGCTGGCGATGGACCCGCAGCAGCGGCTGCTGCTGGAAGCCTCGTGGGAGGCGTTCGAGCGCGCGGGGATCGATCCGACGTCGTTGCGCGGCAGTCGTACCGGGGTGTTCGCGGGGGTGATGTACCACGACTACGGCGCCCGTCTGACCGATGTGCCTCCTGAGGTGGAAGGCTATGTGATCAACGGCAGTGCGGGCAGCGTGGCATCGGGCCGGGTCGCCTACACCTTCGGCCTGGAAGGCCCGGCCGTCACGATCGACACCGCCTGCTCCTCGTCGCTGGTCGCCCTGCACCTGGCCGCCGGCGCCCTGCGCAACGGCGAATGCACCCTGGCCCTGGCCGGCGGCGTCACCGTCATGTCCACGCCCGCCCCGTTCGTGGAGTTCAGCCGGCAGGGCGGGCTGGCCCCCGACGGCCGGTGCAAGGCCTTCTCCGCCGCCGCCGACGGAACCGGCTGGGGCGAAGGAGTGGGACTCCTCGTCCTGGAACGCCTCTCCGACGCCCGGCGCCACGGCCACCCGGTGCTGGCGATACTGCGGGGTTCGGCCGTCAACCAGGACGGCGCCTCCAACGGCCTCACCGCACCCAACGGCCCCTCCCAACAGCGCGTCATCCGCCAGGCACTGGAGAACGCCGGGCTGCGTCCCGACGAGGTGGACGCCGTCGAGGCCCACGGCACCGGCACCCGCCTCGGCGACCCCATCGAGGCGCAGGCGCTGCTGGCCGCCTACGGACAGGACCGCGAACAGCCGCTGTGGCTGGGCTCGGTGAAGTCCAACATCGGTCACACCCAGGCCGCCGCGGGTGTGGCGGGTGTGATCAAGATGGTGATGGCGATGCGGCACGGCACGCTCCCGCGTACCCTCCACGCCGACGAACCGACCCCGCACGTCGACTGGTCGGCGGGCGCCGTCTCCCTGCTCACCGAGCAACAGCCCTGGCCCGACCACGACCGGCCCCGCCGCGCCGGTGTCTCCTCCTTCGGCGTCAGCGGCACCAACGCCCATGTCATCCTCGAACAACCGCAGGTCGTCGAAGCGCGCGCCGAGTCGGCGGACATCGTTCCGCCCTCGGTCCCGTGGGTGATCTCGGCGCGTGACGAGAAGGCGTTGCGGGCCGCGGCGGGCCGACTGGCCGAACGGGCACGGGACGAGGACGCCGTACTCGACACCGCCCACTCACTCGTGACCAGCCGGGCCCTGCTCACCGAACGGGCCGTGATCGTCTGCGAAGACCCCGACACCCGCCGACAAGCCCTGGAAACCTTCGCCGCCGGCCACGACAGCCCCCACGTGATCACCGGACGCGCATCCGACGAAGCAACCCTCACCATGGTCTTCTCCGGCCAGGGCAACCAACGCCCCGGCATGGGACGCGAACTCTACGACACCTACCCCGCCTACGCCGACGCCTTCGACACCGCCTGCACCGCACTCGACCCCCACCTCGACCACCCCCTCCACGACATCATCCACGGCACCCACACCCACCTCCTCAACCAAACCCAATACACCCAACCCGCCATCTTCGCCCTCCAAACCGCCCTCTACCGCCTCTACGAACACTGGGGCATCACCCCCCACACCGTCACCGGCCACTCCATCGGCGAAATCACCGCCGCCCACATCACCGGCATCCTCACCCTCCAAGAAGCCGCCACCCTCATCACCCACCGCGCCCACCTCATGCAACAACTCCCCCCAGGCGGCGCCATGGTCGCCATCAACATCACCGAACAAGAAATACAACCCCACCTCACCGGCCACGAACACACCACCGCCATCGCCGCCATCAACAGCCCCACCTCACTCGTCCTCTCCGGACTCCACACCACCCTCACCACCATCACCAACAACCTCCCCCACCACCGCACCACCTGGCTCAACGTCTCCCACGCCTTCCACTCCCCCCTCATGCAACCCACCCTCCACCAACTCCACCACACCACCCAACAACTCAACCCCCAACCCCCCACCATCCCCCTCATCTCCACCCTCACCGGCCAACCCATCAACCACACCGACCCCCACCACTGGACCCACCACGCCCTCCACACCGTCCGCCTCACCGACGCCCTCCACCACATCAACACCCACAACCCCACCACCACCTACCTCGAAATAGGACCCGACGCCACCCTCACCCCCCCCCCCCCCCCCAACGCCATCCCCACCCTCCGCAAAAACCAACCCGAAACCCACACCCTCACCACCGCCATCGCCCACCTCACCACCCACGGCACCACCCCCAACTGGCACACCTACTACCACCACCCCCACCACACACCCCACCACACCCCCCTCCCCACCTACCCCTTCCAACACCAACGCTACTGGCTCGACAACACCCCACCCCGAACCGCCGACCTCGACGCGGCGGGACTGGACAGCGCCGGTCATCCGATCCTGCGCGCATCGGTGACCCTTCCGTCCTCGGACCGGACGCTGTTCACCGGCCGGGTGGCTCTCGACGTGCTGCCGTGGCTCGCCGATCACGCCGTACACGGCGCGGTGGTGTTCCCGGGCACCGGGTTCCTGGACATGGTCGTGCACGCGGGCCGGCGCAGCGGTCATCCCCGGCTGGCCGAGTTGACCATGGACGTGCCCCTGGTGATCGAGGAGACGGGCGGTGTGCAGGTCCGGGTCGAGGTGGGTGAGCCGGTGAACGGACGTCGCGAGGTCGCGGTGTACGCGCGTCCGGAGGACGCCGAGACCGGCGAGCCGTGGACCAGACACTGCGCGGGAGTCCTGGAGACCGAATCCGGTGCTCGTCCGGAGGAGCCGGTGCACTGGCCTCCGGCCGATGCCGTGGCGCAGGACATCAGCGGTTTCTACGAGCGGATGGAAGAGATCGGCATCGGCTACGGTCCGGCGTTCCGCGGCTTGCGGGCCCTGTGGCGGCGCGACGACGAGCTGTACGCCGAGATCCAACTGGACGGCCTCGCCGGCGACTTCCCCATCCATCCGGCGCTGTTCGACGCCGCCCTGCACGCCGGTGCCGTCGACAGCGACGGCGAGCGGGCCGACCTGCCGTTCTCCTGGTCCGGGGTCACGCTGCGCGGCCGTTCCGGTGACCGGCTGACCGCCCGGCTGATCCGCCGCGGCTCCGGTGAGGTGGCGCTGGACCTCGCCGATCCGTCCGGTGGTGTCGTCGCCTCTGTCGCGTCGCTGGTCGGTCGGCCGGTCGCCGAGGTGGCCGGGCGAACGGGACGGACTCCGCTCCTGCGTGTCGAGTGGCAGCCCGTCGTCCTGCCCTCGGTGTCCGGGGTTCCCTCCGACGCCGACGTGGTGCGGATCGATGGGCGGCAGTCGGCCCCGATGGAGGTTGCCGAGGCCGCTCGGGTGACGGCCGAGACCGCTCTCGGGTCCGTGCAGGACTGGCTCGCCCGGCAGCCCGACGCGCGCTCTCGCCTGGTCGTGGTGACCGACGGCCTCGCCGGCGAGGACCCCGCACGCCGACTGCCGGCTGCCGCGGTGTGGGGACTGGTGCGTTCGGCCCAGGTCGAGTATCCGGGCCGGATCGTGCTGATCGACGGGGACGGACCGCTGGCAGCCGCGGTGGCATCGGGGGAACCGCAGATCATGTTGCGCCCCGAAGGGGCCTTCGTGCCCCGTCTCGTGCGCGGGACGCCGACGGGCGCGGACTCTCCCTGGCGTCCGGGCACCGTCCTGCTGACCGGGGCGAGCGGTGCGCTGGGCAGCAGGGTCGCCCGGCACTTGGTCGAGACGCACGGCGTTCAGCGGTTGGTGCTGATCACCCGGCATGGCGAGTCGGCGCCCGGTGCCCGGGACCTGGTCGCGCGGTTGCGCGCGCTCGGCGCCGAGGTGGAATGCACGGCCTGCGACGTGGCCGATCGCCGGGCCCTGGCCGAGGTGCTGGCGGCGATACCCGAGCAGTGGCCGCTGTCCTCCGTCGTGCACTGCGCGGGTGTGGTCGACGACGCGACGTTCGCGCGGCAGTCCGGTGAGCGGCTGCGGGCGGTGTTCGAAGCGAAGGTCATGGGTGCCTGGCATCTCCACGAGCTGACGCGCGGGATGGACCTGTCCGCCTTCGTGCTGTTCTCCTCGGCGGCCGGCGTTCTGGGGTCGGCCGGCCAGGCGAACTACGCGGCGGCCAACGGGTTCCTGGACGCTCTGGCCGAGACCCGGCGCGCGGAGGGACTCGCCGGGGTGTCCCTGGCGTGGGGCCTGTGGGACGTCGAGGACGGCATGGCGGGCAAGCTCGGCGCGCACGACGTGAGCCGACTGGACCGCTCCGGGCTGGTGGCGATCCGGGAGGAGCAGGCGCTGGCCATGTTCGACGCGGCGCTGTCCTCGAAGGAGGCCGTGGTCGTCCCGCTCCTCCTCGACCGCGGCACGCTGCGCGCCGCTTCGGTGGAACCGCCCGCCGTGCTCCGCGCCTTCGTCGATCGCTCGGAATCGCGCGCCGCCCGGAGTGCGGGCGAGTCCCTGCGCGACCGGATCGGCGGCCTTTCGGGGGAGGCGCGCAGGCGCGTACTGGTCGACGTGGTGTGCTCCGAGGTGGCGGCCACTCTGGGGCATGCCTCGGCGGACGCGATCGGAGCGCGTCGCAGCTTCACCGATCTGGGCTTCGACTCGCTCACCGCGGTCGAGTTGCGCAACCGGCTCACCGTGCTCACCGGGGTCGAACTCCCGGCGACCGTCGCGTTCGACCATCCGTCGCCCCAGTCCCTGGCCACCTTCCTGGACGGCGAGTTGCCCCATGCGGCCGACACGCTGCCGGCCGAGTTGGACCGCCTTGAGGCTCTGCTGACCGTGGCAGGAGAGGAAACCGATCGTGCGCACATCGCGGAGCGTCTCGAACACCTGCTCTCGGAGTGGAAGCGGCGCGGCGATGAGACCGCGGACCGGTCCGCCGATCTCGACGAGGCCACGACGCCTGAGGAATTGATGGACTTCATCGATCGCAATCTCTAACGCAGGTCCCGTTACCGTTCGTACGAAACAGCAGGGGTGGTGCGCGATGGCGCAGGAGGAAAAACTCTTCGGCTATCTGAAGCGGGTCACCGCTGATCTCCAACAGGCGCGGGAGCGTCTGTCGGAAGTGGAGGGTCGCGCCCGCGAGCCGATCGCGATCGTGGCGATGGCGTGCCGCTTCCCCGGTGGAGTGGACTCGGCGGAATCGCTCTGGAACCTGGTGGCCTCCGGTGCGGACGCGGTGTCCGGTTTCCCCACCGACCGCGGCTGGGACCTGCCAGGACTCGCCGACCCCACACACCCCGGCGGATCCATCACCCGGGAAGGCGGATTCCTCCACGACGCCGCCGAATTCGACGCCGCACTCTTCGGCATCTCCCCCCGCGAAGCACTCGCCATGGACCCCCAACAACGACACCTGCTGGAAACCGCCTGGGAAACCCTCGAAAACGCCGGCATCGACCCCACCTCCCTCCACGGCACCCCCACCGGCGTCTTCACCGGCGTCATGTACAACGACTACGCCGCACGCTTCACCACCGCACCCCAAGAAGTCGCCGGCCACCTCGGCAACGGCAGCGCCCCCAGCATCGCCTCCGGCCGCATCTCCTACACCTTCGGCCTCGAAGGCCCCGCCGTCACCATCGACACCGCCTGCTCCTCCTCCCTCGTCGCCCTCCACCTCGCCGCCAACGCCCTACGCAACAACGAATGCACCCTCGCCCTCGCCGGCGGCGTCACCATCATGTCCACCCCCGGCACCTTCACCGAATTCACCCACCAAGGAGGACTCTCCCCCGACGGCCGCTGCAAAGCCTTCTCCGCCGACGCCGACGGCACCGGCTGGGGCGAAGGCGTCGGCCTCCTCCTCCTCGAACGCCTCTCCGACGCCCAACGCCACCACCACCCCGTCCTCGCCGTCCTCCGAGGCTCCGCCGTCAACCAGGACGGCGCCTCCAACGGCCTCACCGCACCCAACGGCCCCTCACAACAACGCGTCATCCGCCAAGCCCTCACCAACGCCGGACTACGCCCCGACGAAGTGGACGCCGTCGAAGCCCACGGCACCGGCACCCGCCTCGGCGACCCCATCGAAGCCCAAGCCCTCCAAGCCACCTACGGACACAACCGCGAACAACCCCTCTGGCTCGGCTCCGTCAAATCCAACATCGGCCACACCCAAGCCGCCGCCGGCGCCGCCGGCGTCATCAAAATGGTGATGGCCATGCGCCACGGCATCCTCCCCCGCACCCTCCACGCCGACGAACCCACCCCCCACGTCGACTGGACCACGGGCGCCGTCTCCCTCCTCACCACACCACAACCCTGGCCCGACCACGACCGCCCCCGCCGCGCCGCCGTCTCCTCCTTCGGCATCAGCGGCACCAACGCCCACATCATCCTCGAACAACCACCCCTGGCCGAGATCACCGCCACGGACGAGGCCGCACCCCCGGCCACGGACGAGCCCGCACCTCCTGTCGTGCCGTGGTTCCTGTCCGCCGACAGCCGCGCCGCCTTGTCCGAGCAGGCCGAGCGGCTGATGGCGGCGTTGGTGCCAGGCGCTTCGTCGCTCGATGTGGGGCGGTCGCTCGCCCTGGGCCGCGCCGCGCTGGACGAACGAGCCGTGGTGCTGGCGGGGGGCGACACCGATCGGAGAGAGGCGCTCGCGGCGCTCGCCCGTGGTGAGGCGCATCCCGCGGTGGTCACCGGACGCGTATCCGGCGAGGGCACTCTGACCATGGTCTTCTCCGGCCAGGGCAGCCAACGCCCCGGCATGGGACGCGAGCTCTACGACACCTACCCCGCCTTCGCCGACGCCTTCGACGCCGCCTGCACCGCAGTCGACCCCCACCTCGACCACCCCCTCCACGACATCATCCACGGCACCCACACCCACCTCCTCAACCAAACCCAATACACCCAACCCGCCATCTTCGCCCTCCAAACCGCCCTCTACCGCCTCTACGAACACTGGGGCATCACCCCCCACACCGTCACCGGCCACTCCATCGGCGAAATCACCGCCGCCCACATCACCGGCATCCTCACCCTCCAAGAAGCCGCCACCCTCATCACCCACCGCGCCCACCTCATGCAACAACTCCCCCCAGGCGGCGCCATGGTCGCCATCAACATCACCGAACAAGAAATACAACCCCACCTCACCGGCCACGAACACACCACCGCCATCGCCGCCATCAACAGCCCCACCTCACTCGTCCTCTCCGGACCCCACACCACCCTCACCACCATCACCAACAACCTCCCCCACCACCGCACCACCTGGCTCAACGTCTCCCACGCCTTCCACTCCCCCCTCATGCAACCCACCCTCCACCAACTCCACCACACCACCCAACAACTCAACCCCCAACCCCCCACCATCCCCCTCATCTCCACCCTCACCGGCCAACCCATCAACCACACCGACCCCCACCACTGGACCCACCACGCCCTCCACACCGTCCGCCTCACCGACGCCCTCCACCACATCAACACCCACAACCCCACCACCACCTACCTCGAAATAGGACCCGACGCCACCCTCACCCCCCCCCCCCCCCCCAACGCCATCCCCACCCTCCGCAAAAACCAACCCGAAACCCACACCCTCACCACCGCCATCGCCCACCTCACCACCCACGGCACCACCCCCAACTGGCACACCTACTACCACCACCCCCACCACACACCCCACCACACCCCCCTCCCCACCTACCCCTTCCAACACCAACGCTACTGGCTGCCCGGCCCCGACCGGGACGTCCCGGCGGAGCGTGCGGCCGACTCCGCATTCTGGCGGGCGATCGAGCGAGAAGACCTCGAAGCGCTGACCGACATGCTCACGCTCGGTGATCAAGAGGCCCAGCACGTCCTGGCGCCGGCGTTGTCGTTGATCTCGGACTGGCGCCGCAAGCAGACCGACCAGGAGACCGTCGACTCGTGGCGCTACCAGGTCGGTTGGCGGCCGTTGGCGCGTCCGGCCGGTTCACCGACGGCAAGCGGGGAACGCCCGCTGGTGTTCCTCCCGGCCGACGACGCGGAGAGTCCCCTGGTCGCGGCCGTCGTCGAGACGCTGCCGCCCGATGCCGTCCTGGTGCCGTGTGCGGGCGCCGCGAGTCGCGCCTCGATGGCCAGCATGCTCACCGAGCACAAGCCGCGGCATGCCGTGTCGCTCCTGGCTCTGGGGAGCGCCCCGGCGGCAGCGACCCTGGCGCTCGTGCAGGCCTGCTCGGATGTGGGCCTGGACGGTTCGCTCTGGTGCCTGACGTCCGGCGCGGTGTCCGTGGGTCCCGCCGATCAGCTGCGCAATCCGGACCAGGCGTCGGTCTGGGGGCTGGGGCAGGTGGCGGGTCTGGAGCATCCTGACTGGTGGGGTGGCCTCGTCGATCTCCCGGAGCGTCTGGACCCCCGGGCCTCGGCACGGCTCGCGGCTGTCCTGGCAGGGCAGTGGGACGAGGACCAGCTGGCCGTACGGCCCTCGGGGGTGTTCGCCCGGCGTCTGACCCGGGCCGCCGCTCCGGCCGGCCCGCCGGCGTGGTCCACCGCCGGTGCGGCGCTCGTCACCGGCGGCACCGGTGCGCTCGGCGGACACGTCGCGCGCTGGCTGGTGCGTTCCGGTGTCCGTCATGTCATTCTCACGAGCCGCCGTGGCGTCGAGGCCCCGGGCGCCCGCGAGCTGAAGGCGGAGCTCCAGGAGATCGCTCCCGGCACCCGCGTGGACATCGAGGCCTGCGACGTCGCCGACCGTTCGGCTCTCCTCCGTCTGCTCGATGAAGTGGACACGCCGATCACCGCGGTCTTCCACACGGCAGGCGTGGGTACGGACGCGGCGCTGCGGGACACGGACGCGGCTGTTCTCGAACAAGCGTGGCTGGGCAAGGCCGAAGGCGCCCGGAACCTCGACGAGGCGTTCGCCGGGGTCGCGCTGGACGCGTTCGTGCTGTTCTCCTCCGGTGCGGGCATCTGGGGCGGCCGCGGCCAGGGGGCCTACTCCGCCGCCAACGCCTACCTGGACGCCTTGGCGCAAGCACGTCGCGCCCGTGGCCTGCACGCCCTCGCCCTCGCGTGGGGCACCTGGAGCGGCGGCGGGATGGCCGCCACGGGATCGGCGGAGGAGTCGCTGCGCCGCACCGGTCTGCTGCCCATGGAGCCCGAACTCGCGGTCTCGGCGCTCGCGCGGGCGCTCGGCGGCGACGACACCGCCGTGGTGGTCGCCGATATCGAGTGGGACACCTTCGCCCCGGTGCTGACGGCCGCTCGACGCCGTCCTCTCATCGATGATCTCGCCGAGGCGCGGGCGGCGCTGGACGGGGCGGGCACCAGCGCCCGGGACGACGGCGGCAACGTCTGGCGGACCCGTCTGTCCGGCGCCACCGGTGCCGAGAGGTCGCGTGTCCTGCTCGATCTCGTCCGCAATGAGGTCGCCGCGACCCTCGGGCACACGTCCCTCGACGGCGTCTCCGCGCAAGCGGCCTTCCGCAGCCTCGGTGTCGACTCCTTGACCGCGGTGCAGCTGCGGAACCGGCTGCAGGCCGAGCTGGGAATGTCCCTTCCCTCCACGCTGGTGTTCGACCACCCGTCGCCCGTCGCGCTGGCCTCCTACCTGGACGGGGAGCTGTTCGGCGAGGGCGCCCCGGCCGACGCTCCCGGCGGGGCCGTGGCCGCGGTCGACGATCCGGTGGTGATCGTGGCCATGAGCTGCCGTCTTCCCGGCGCCGTCGACTCACCGGAAGCACTGTGGGACCTGGTGGCGAGTGGCGGTGACGCGGTCTCCGAGTTTCCCGACGACCGTGGCTGGGATCTGCGCCGGCTCTACGATCCGGACCCCGACACACCGGGCACCTCGTACACCCGGAGCGGCACCTTCGTCTCGGACGTGGCGGGGTTCGACGCCGAGCTCTTCGGGATCTCTCCGCGTGAGGCGCTGGCGATGGATCCGCAGCAGCGGCTGCTGCTGGAGACCTCCTGGGAAGCCTTCGAACGGGCCGGCATCGCGATCGACACCCTGCGGGAGAGCCGGACCGGGGTGTTCATCGGCTCCGCCACCTCGCACTACGCGGCCGGCGACGCCGGGCAGGGTGCGGAGGGGTATCTGCTCACCGGTACGGCGACGGCTGTGCTCTCGGGCCGTGTCTCGTACGCGTTCGGTCTGGAGGGGCCCGCGGTCACCGTGGACACCGCGTGTTCGTCGTCGCTGGTCACCATGCACCTGGCGGCGCAGGCGCTGCGCAGCGGTGAGTGCTCGCTCGCGCTCGCCGGGGGTGTGACGGTGATGGCGACGCCCGCCGCGTTCGTCGAGTTCAGCCGGCAGCGGGGCCTCGCGGTCGACGGCCGGTGCAAGTCGTTCGCGGCGGCCGCGGACGGGACCGGCTGGGGCGAGGGCGTGGGCGTGCTCGTCCTGGAGCGGCTCTCCGACGCCCGGCGCCACGGGCACCCGGTGCTGGCGGTGCTGCGGGGTTCGGCCGTCAACCAGGACGGCGCCTCCAACGGCCTCACCGCACCCAACGGCCCCTCCCAGCAACGCGTCATCCGCCAGGCCCTCGCCAACGCCGGGCTGCGTCCCGACGAGGTGGACGCCGTCGAGGCCCACGGCACCGGCACCCGCCTCGGCGACCCCATCGAGGCCCAGGCGTTGCTGGCCACCTACGGACAGGACCGCGAACAGCCCCTCTGGCTCGGCTCGGTGAAGTCCAACATCGGCCACACCCAGTCGGCTGCCGGGGTGGCGGGTGTGATCAAGACGGTGATGGCGATGCGGCACCGGGTGCTGCCCCGCACCCTCCACATCGACGAACCCACCCCCCACGTCGACTGGTCGGCGGGCGCGGTCTCGCTGCTCACCGAGGACCAGCCGTGGCCGGAGACCGACGGTCGCCCTCGGCGTGCGGGGGTCTCCGCGTTCGGGGTCAGCGGGACGAACGCGCACGTCATCATCGAGCAGGCGCCGGCTGTCGAGTCCGCCGACGACGGCGAGGAAGACCCCGGACGGCCCTCCCTGCCGGTCGTGCCGTGGGTGATCTCGGCGCGTGACGAGAAGGCGTTGCGGGCCGCGGCGGGCCGGCTGGCCGAACGGGCACAAGACGAGGACGCCGTACTCGACACCGCCCACTCACTCGTGACCAGCCGGGCCCTGCTCACCGAACGGGCCGTGATCGTCTGCGAAGACCCCGACACCCGCCGACAAGCCCTGGAAACCTTCGCCGCCGGCCACGACAGCCCCCACGTGATCACCGGACGCGCATCCGACGAAGCGACCCTCACCATGGTCTTCTCCGGCCAGGGCAGCCAACGCCCCGGCATGGGACGCGAACTCTACGACGCCTACCCCGCCTACGCCGATGCCTTCGACACCGCCTGCACCGCACTCGACCCCCACCTCGACCACCCCCTCCACGACATCATCCACGGCACCCACACCCACCTCCTCAACCAAACCCAATACACCCAACCCGCCATCTTCGCCCTCCAAACCGCCCTCTACCGCCTCTACGAACACTGGGGCATCACCCCCCACACCGTCACCGGCCACTCCATCGGCGAAATCACCGCCGCCCACATCACCGGCATCCTCACCCTCCAAGAAGCCGCCACCCTCATCACCCACCGCGCCCACCTCATGCAACAACTCCCCCCAGGCGGCGCCATGGTCGCCATCAACATCACCGAACAAGAAATACAACCCCACCTCACCGGCCACGAACACACCACCGCCATCGCCGCCATCAACAGCCCCACCTCACTCGTCCTCTCCGGACCCCACACCACCCTCACCACCATCACTGACAACCTCCCCCACCACCGCACCACCTGGCTCAACGTCTCCCACGCCTTCCACTCCCCCCTCATGCAACCCACCCTCCACCAACTCCACCACACCACCCAACAACTCAACCCCCAACCCCCCACCATCCCCCTCATCTCCACCCTCACCGGCCAACCCATCAACCACACCGACCCCCACCACTGGACCCACCACGCACTCCACACCGTCCGCCTCACCGACGCCCTCCACCACATCAACACCCACAACCCCCACACCACCTACCTCGAAATAGGACCCGACGCCACCCTCACCCCCCCCCCCCCCCCCAACGCCATCCCCACCCTCCGCAAAAACCAACCCGAAACCCACACCCTCACCACCGCCATCGCCCACCTCACCACCCACGGCACCACCCCCAACTGGCACACCTACTACCACCACCCCCACCACACACCCCACCACACCCCCCTCCCCACCTACCCCTTCCAACACCAACGCTACTGGCTCGACCAGTCCGGGGCGCCGCAGCGGGACGACGGCCCCGTCGACGTCGCCGAGTCCCGTTTCTGGGACGCGGTCGAACGCCAGGACCTGTCGGCGCTGTCGCGTGAGCTGGGCGATGCCGACGACCAGTGGTCCGACGTGCTGCCGACGCTGGCCGACTGGCGACGCCGCAACCGGGAGCAGTCCGCGGTGGACTCCTGGCGGTACCGCACGACGTGGGTTCACCTGCCCCCGGAGTCCCACCGGCTCTCCGGCACCTGGCTCGTCGTCGCGGCGCCCGCGCAGCACGAGCATCCCGATGTCATCGCGGTTCTCGCGGCCCTGCGAGCGGGCGGTGCCGACCCCCGGATCGTGGACCCCGCAGGCGCCGACACCCCGGGGGCCGTCGGTGCGGTCTCGCTGCTGGCCTGGGACGAAGAACCCGACGCCGCTCACCCCGTGATGTCCCGAGGGCTCACCGCCACCGTCGCCCTGGTCCAGGCACTCCAACGTGCCGGGTCGACCGTGCCGCTGTGGTGTCTGACCCGCGGGGCGGTCGCGATCGGCCGGTCGGAGTCGGTGCGCGTCCCCGCTCAGGCGCGGTTCTGGGGAATGGGGCGCGCGGTCGCCCTCGAATGGCCGGACGGTTGGGGCGGCCTCGTCGATCTGCCCGACCATCTCGATGACCGCACCCTGTCCCGGCTTCCGTCGTTGCTGGCCGGCGAGGGCGGCGAGGACCAGGTGGCCGTGCGTGCTTCCGGTGTCTTCGCGCGGCGCCTCAGCCGCGCCGCGGGCGAAGCGCCGGGGCGTGCCCCCTGGCGGCCGCGCGGCACCGTGCTCATCACCGGCGGCACGGGTGCGCTGGGCGGACATGTCGCCCGCCGACTGGCCCGACAGGGCGCCGAGCACTTGCTGCTCGTCGGCCGGAGCGGGCCCGCGGCGGCGGGTGCGGCCGCCCTCGAAGCGGAACTGTCAGCCCTGGGGGCCAGGGTCACCCTCGCGGCGTGTGACGTCTCCGATCGCTCGGCGGTCGCGGCCCTCCTGACGGCCGTGCCGCAGGAGTTGCCGTTGACGGGCGTCGTCCATGCGGCGGGCGTCGGCCAGCTCACGCCTCTGGCGGACCTCGGCATCGACGAGTTCGCCGAGATCGTGCGGGCCAAGACGGCCGGCGCCACTCATCTGGACGAACTGCTGGGCGACCGTGAGCTGGACGCCTTCGTCCTGTTCTCCTCGGTGTCCGGGATCTGGGGCACCGGCGGGCAGACGGCGTACGGTGCGGCCAACGCCCACCTCGACGCGATCGCCCGCCACCGCCGTGACCGCGGACTGGCCGCGACCTCGGTGGCCTGGGGGCCGTGGGCGGGAGAGGGCATGGCCCGGGGCGAGTCGGGTGAGCACATGCGCCGTCGCGGGCTGCCCCCGATGCGGCCGGAACTCGCGATCGCGGCACTGGAACGGTCGACGCGTGACCATGACGCCTGCCACATCGTGGCGGACGTGCGCTGGGACGACTTCCTGCCCCCGTTCGTCTCGGCGCGTCCCAGCGCCCTGTTCTCCGGTCTCCCGGAGGCGCGTGCACTGCTGACCGGCGCGGAGGAGATCCAGGCCACGACGAAGCTGAGCCGGTTCTCCGGGCTCGGTGTCGCCGAGCGCCGGACCCGCTTGCTGGCCGTGGTCACGTCCGAGGCCGCGGCGGTGCTGGGGCACGCGACAGCCGACGCGGTCGCCGCCGACCGGACGTTCCGCGACCTCGGCTTCGATTCGCTCACCGCGGTGGAGCTGCGCAACCGGCTCAGTACCGTGCTCGGGGTCCCGCTGCCCACCACGCTGGTCTTCGACCACCCGGACCCGGAACGTGTGGTCTCCCATCTGCTGACGCTGTTCGGCGACACGGCGCGGGAGGGCGACGGCGCGGCTCCGCTCTCCACGGCGGAGGAAGCCCTGGCCGTCGTCGGCATCGGCTGCCGGCTGCCCGGCGGGGTACGCACCCCCGAGGACCTGTGGCAGCTCCTGGTGGCGGGCGGCGACGCGGTGTCAGGCTTCCCCACCGACCGCGGCTGGGACCTGTCGTCGCTCCTGTCCGACGTCGGCTCTCAGGGCAGCAGCACCGCGCACTCGGGCGGGTTCCTGTACGACGCCGCGGAGTTCGACGCGGACTTCTTCGGCATCTCGCCGCGCGAGGCCCGGGCGATGGACCCGCAGCAGCGGCTGCTGCTGGAGACCGCGTGGGAGACCTTCGAGCGCTCCGGCATGGATCCGCGCTCTCTGCGGGGCAGCAGGACCGGTGTCTTCGTGGGCGGCAACAGCCAGGACTACGCGTCGTTGCTCCACGATGACGCGCAGGGCACCGAGGGGCACCTGCTCACGGGGAACACGACGAGCGTGGCGTCCGGGCGGATCGCCTACACCTTCGGGCTGGAAGGCCCGGCCGTCACCATCGACACCGCCTGCTCCTCGTCGCTGGTCGCCCTGCACCTGGCGGCGAACTCCCTGCGCAACGGCGAATGCACGCTGGCCCTGGCCGGCGGCGTCACCGTGATGGCGACCCCCCGGACGTTCATCGAGTTCAGCCGGCAGGGCGGGCTGGCCCCCGACGGCCGGTGCAAGGCCTTCTCCGCCGACGCCGACGGAACCGGCTGGGGCGAAGGAGTGGGACTCCTCGTCCTGGAACGCCTCTCCGACGCCCGGCGCCACGGCCACCCGGTGCTGGCGGTGCTGCGGGGTTCGGCCGTCAACCAGGACGGCGCCTCCAACGGCCTCACCGCACCCAACGGCCCCTCCCAACAGCGCGTCATCCGCCAGGCCCTCGCCAACGCCGGGCTGCGTCCCGACGAGGTGGACGCCGTCGAGGCCCACGGCACCGGCACCCGCCTCGGCGACCCCATCGAAGCGCAGGCGCTGCTGGCCACCTACGGCCAGGACCGCGAGCAACCCCTCTGGCTCGGCTCGGTGAAGTCCAACATCGGTCACACCCAGGCCGCCGCGGGTGTGGCGGGTGTGATCAAGATGATCCTCGCCATGCGGCACGGCATCCTCCCCCGCACCCTCCACGCCGACGAACCCACCCCCCACGTCGACTGGACGTCGGGCGCCGTCTCCCTCCTCACCGAGCAACAGCCCTGGCCCGACCACGACCGGCCCCGCCGCGCCGCCGTCTCCTCCTTCGGCATCAGCGGCACCAACGCCCACGTCATCCTCGAACAACCCCCCGTCGCCGACGCCCCCGTGGCGAACGCGCCGAGCCCCGGCGCCGTCCCCTGGCTGCTCTCCGGCCGGGACGAGCGGGCGGTGCGGGCACAGGCGGAACGGCTGGCCGAGCACGTCGACGCCGACGCCTCGGCACTGGACGTGGCGTACTCACTCGCCACCACACGCAGCGCGCTCGAACACCGTGCGGTCATCGTGGCCGCCGACCCGGCCGACCACACCCAGGCGCTCCGCGCGCTCGCGCAGGGAGTGGCGCATCCCGCGGTGGTCACCGGACGCGCGTCCGGCGAGGGCACTCTCACCATGGTCTTCTCCGGCCAGGGCAACCAACGCCCCGGCATGGGACGCGAACTCTACGACACCTACCCCGCCTACGCCGACGCCTTCGACGCCGCCTGCGCCGCACTCGACCCCCACCTCGACCACCCCCTCCACGACATCATCCACGGCACCCACACCCACCTCCTCAACCAAACCCAATACACCCAACCCGCCATCTTCGCCCTCCAAACCGCCCTCTACCGCCTCTACGAACACTGGGGCATCACCCCCCACACCGTCACCGGCCACTCCATCGGCGAAATCACCGCCGCCCACATCACCGGCATCCTCACCCTCCAAGAAGCCGCCACCCTCATCACCCACCGCGCCCACCTCATGCAACAACTCCCCCCAGGCGGCGCCATGGTCGCCATCAACATCACCGAACAAGAAATACAACCCCACCTCACCGGCCACGAACACACCACCGCCATCGCCGCCATCAACAGCCCCACCTCCCTCGTCCTCTCCGGACCCCACACCACCCTCACCACCATCATTGACAACCTCCCCCACCACCGCACCACCTGGCTCAACGTCTCCCACGCCTTCCACTCCCCCCTCATGCAACCCACCCTCCACCAACTCCACCACACCACCCGACAACTCAACCCCCCCCCCCCCACCAACCCCCTCATCTCCACCCTCACCGGCCAACCCATCAACCACACCGACCCCCACCACTGGACCCACCACGCCCTCCACACCGTCCGCCTCACCGACGCCCTCCACCACATCAACACCCACAACCCCACCACCACCTACCTCGAAATAGGACCCGACGCCACCCTCACCCCCCACCTCCCCCCCAACGCCATCCCCACCCTCCGCAAAAACCAACCCGAAACCCACACCCTCACCACCGCCATCGCCCACCTCACCACCCACGGCACCACCCCCAACTGGCACACCTACTACCACCACCCCCACCACACACCCCACCACACCCCCCTCCCCACCTACCCCTTCCAACACCAACGCTACTGGCCGAACGCCTCTCCCCTGCACCAGCGGGGAACCCGCTCCGAACACCCCCTGCTCTCCGCGAGCGTCGACCTGGCGCACAGCAGCGGGACGCTGCTCACCGGCCGGATCTCCGTGGCCGCGCAGCCGTGGCTGGCCGATCACGTCGTCGCGGGTGCGATCGTCTTCCCCGGGACGGCGTTCGTGGAACTCGTTCTGCACGCGGCACAGCGGTCGGGGCACCACGGTTTGGCGGAACTCACGCTGGAGAGCCCGCTGCTGATGACCGAAGAGGGCTCCGTGGACCTCCAGGTCGCGGTGGGCGAGCCGGACGCCGACGGCAAGCGTGCGGTGACCGTCCACTCCAGGCCCGACGTGGACAGCGCCTGGCAGTCGCACGCCGTCGGCACCATCGGTGGCGAGCCGCCGGCCGAACCGTCGTGGTCACTGTCCGCCTGGCCCTCGCCGGGCGCGACCGAGCTGCCGATATCGGACGTGTACGCCGGGTTCGCGGCCGCCGGCCTCGACTACGGACCCTTCTTCCAAGGGCTGCGCAGGGCCTGGCGGGCCGGCGAGGACGTGGCGGTGGAGGTGGAACTGCCGGCCGGTGAGGATCAGGACACCGGCTTCGCGATGCACCCGGCGCTGTTGGACTCGGTCCTCCAGGGCGTCGGTGTCGACCGGATGCTCGGTGCGGACGGTCATGCGCGGCTGCCGTTCGCCTGGGCGGGCGTGACCGTGCACGCCCGCGGTGCGACCCGTCTGCGGGCCGTGCTGTCTCCGTCGGGCGATGACGCGATCGCCCTGCGCGTCGCCGACGACACGGGCCGGCCGATCCTGGAGGTCGAACGGCTGACGATGCGACGGCTCACCGGCGCGCAGTTCGCCGGCGGTCGGCGGTCGCTGTTCGCGCAGGCGTGGCAACCGCGCGAACTGCCGGGCAGGGCGACAGAGTTCACCATGCTCGGCGCGGAGAACGAGTCGTCGGACGCCACCCACTCCCTCCTGCTCGTGAACCACGGGCAGGACCTCGATCCCGAGGCGGCGATGGCGGCGGCTGCGGACGTGCTGGACACCCTGCGGTCCCGCGCTCAGGAACGCGTCCTGGTGGTCGTCACCTCCCACGCGGTCGCGGTGGACGGCGACCCCGCACCGGCGGGCGCGGCCGTGTGGGGGCTGGTGCGTGCCGCGCAGGTGGAAGCGCCGGGCCGGATCGTGCTGGTGGACCTCGACGGCGAGGAGCGGTCGTGGCGAGCCCTTCCGTACGCCTTGTCCAGTGGGGAGCCCGAACTCGCCCTGCGGGAAGGGGAGCTGCGGGTGCCCAGACTCGTCCCCGCGCCGGCCGGGTCGGCCGCGGCCCCGGACTGGAAGGCGAGCACCGTTCTGATCACCGGGGCGGCCGGTACGTTGGGCGGTGTCGTCGCCGGCCACTTGGTCCAGGCCCACGGTGCGGCCGATCTGGTGCTGCTGAGCCGCCACGGTGACGCGCCGGAGCCGGAGGGCGCCGATGTCACCCAGCTGGCCTGCGATCTCACCGACCGCGAGCAGATCGCCGCCGCGCTCGCCGCGGTGCCCGCCGATCGTCCGCTCGTCATCGTCCACTGCGCCGGCGTCATCGACGACGCCGTCCTGGCGCATCAGAGTCCCGGGCATCTACGGCGGGTCTTCGGACCGAAGGCGACCGCCGCCTGGCACCTGCACGAACTCACCCGGGACCGCGACGTCAGCGCGTTCCTCCTCTTCTCCTCCGCGGCGGCCACCCTCGGCTCCCCCGGCCAGGCCAACTACGCCGCCGCCAACGCCTACCTCGACGCCCTCGCCCACCACCGCACCAGCGCCGGACTCCCCGCCACCAGCCTCGCCTGGGGACCCTGGGCAGCCGGCATGGCGGCCGGCATCGGTGAGGTGAACCGCAGACGGCTGGCCGGGACGGGCCTCACCCCGATCGACGAGGCCCTGGGCCGCGCTCTGTTCGACGAGGCGGCCGCGATCGGCGGCCCGATCCTGTTCCCGCTCGCGGTGGACCGGGCGGCACTTCGCCGGCGCTCCGCCGACGCCGGGCTGCCGCCCGTACTGCGCGACCTCGTGCCGGCGCCGGTCCGGACGGCGACGTCGAGCGTTCCGGAACGGGTCCTGACCGACGAGCTGAGCGACCTGCCGCCCGACGAGCAGCGGGCCAGGATCGCGGAGTTGGTGCTCAGCCGCACCGCGGTCGTCGCGGGGCACGATTCGGGCGAGGCGATCTCGCCGGACCGGCTGTTCACCGAGTACGGGTTCGACTCCTTGATGGCCGTGGAACTGCGTGGTGCGCTCGACGTGGCCACCGGTCTGCGGCTGCCGGCGACGCTGGTCTTCGACCACCCGACGCCCGCGGCGGTGTGCGCGTACCTGCTGTCGCTCCTCGCTCCCGGACGCTCCTCCGGACCGGAGGCGATCTTCGCCGAGATCGACCGGCTGGAGCAGCGGCTCGGGCAGGTCGGTCAGCGGCATGCGGCGCAGGTGCGCGGCCGGCTCCGGTCTCTGCTCAACACCTGGGAGAGCGCCGGCAAGGACGACGCGGAAGACGGCGCCGCCGAGCTGACGGCGGCGGACCTGGACGACATGTTCGACATCATCGACGACGAGCTGGGCTTGTCCTGATGGGATGGGTGTGACGTGGACGAAGGCAAGACACTCCAATACCTCAAGCGGCTCACCACCGAGCTGCGGGACACCCGCCAGCGACTGCGTGACGTGGAGGAGAGCAGTCGCGAGCCCCTTGCGGTGGTGGGCATGGCCTGCCGGTATCCGGGCGGTGTACGGACACCGGAGCAGCTGTGGCAGCTGGTCGTCTCCGAGCGGGACGCCATCGGCGGCTTTCCCACCGACCGCGCCTGGGACATCGAGGCGATGCGGTCGGCGCGCCCGGGTGACGCCGGCAGCAGCAGCACGCTGCAGGGCGGCTTCCTGTACGACGCGGCGGAATTCGACGCGGAGTTCTTCGGCATCTCGCCGCGCGAGGCCGTGTCGATGGACCCGCAGCAGCGGTTGCTGCTGGAGACCGCGTGGGAGGCGGTCGAGGGCGCCCAGATCGATCCCGGCTCGCTGCGGGGCAGCCCCACCGGCGTCTTCGCCGGCATCATGTACCACGACTACGCCTCTCGGCTGGCGCGGATCCCGGATGTCGCGGAGGGGTACCTCGGCACCGGCAACTCCGGCAGCATCCTGTCCGGCCGTATCGCCTACACGCTCGGTCTGGAGGGACCGGCCGTCACGATCGACACCGCCTGTTCCTCGTCACTGGTGGCGCTGCACCTCGCCGCGCAGGCGCTGCGGCGGGGCGAGTGCTCGCTGGCGCTGGTCGGAGGCGTGACCGTGATGGCCAGCCCTGCGCCGTTCATCGACTTCAGCAAGCAGCAGGGGCTTTCGTCGGACGGCCGGTGCAAGGCCTTCGCCGACTCCGCCGACGGCACCGGCTGGGCGGAGGGCGCCGGCCTGCTGCTCGTGGAACGGCTGTCGGACGCCCGGCGCAACGGTCACCCGGTGCTGGCGGTGGTGCGCGGTTCCGCAGTGAACCAGGACGGCCGTTCGAACGGCCTCACCGCGCCCCACGGTCCGTCGCAGCAGCGTGTCGTACGCGACGCCCTGATCGACGCGGGGCTGCGGCCCGACCAGATCGATGCGGTGGAGGCGCACGGCACCGGGACCCGGCTGGGCGACCCCATCGAGGCGCAGGCGTTGCTGGCCGCCTACGGCCAGGACCGCGAACAGCCATTGTGGCTGGGCTCGGTGAAATCGAACATCGGTCACACCCAGGCCGCCGCGGGTGTGGCGGGTGTGATCAAGACGGTGATGGCGATGCGGCACGGTGTGCTGCCCCGTACCCTGCACGTCGACGTTCCGACCACGGAAGTCGACTGGAGCTCCGGCGCCGTTTCCCTGCTCACCGAGTCGGTCGCCTGGCCGCGGCGGGACGGGACACGCAGGGCGGGTGTGTCGTCGTTCGGCTTCAGCGGGACGAACGCGCACGTCATCCTGGAGCAGCCGGCCACGGCCGATGAGCCGGCCGAGAACGCGGGTTCTGCCCTGCCCGTGATCCCTTGGGTCCTCTCCGCGCGCGACGAGCACGCGCTGCGTGATCTGGCGACCGGACTCGGGAAGACCGTCGCGGACGGCGCCTCGGCGCTCGACATCGGTTACACGCTCGCCACCGCCCGTACGCCCTTCGAGCATCGAGCCGTGGTGCTGGCGCGCGATTCCGAGGAGGGGGGCCAGGCGCTCGCGGCGCTCGCCCGTGGTGAGGCGCATCCCGCGGTGGTCACCGGACGCGCGTCCGGCGAGGGCACTCTCACCATGGTCTTCTCCGGCCAGGGCAACCAACGCCCCGGCATGGGACGCGAACTCTACGACACCTACCCCGCCTACGCCGACGCCTTCGACACCGCCTGCACCGCACTCGACCCCCACCTCGACCACCCCCTCCACGACATCATCCACGGCACCCACACCCACCTCCTCAACCAAACCCAATACACCCAACCCGCCATCTTCGCCCTCCAAACCGCCCTCTACCGCCTCTACGAACACTGGGGCATCACCCCCCACACCGTCACCGGCCACTCCATCGGCGAAATCACCGCCGCCCACATCACCGGCATCCTCACCCTCCAAGAAGCCGCCACCCTCATCACCCACCGCGCCCACCTCATGCAACAACTCCCCCCAGGCGGCGCCATGGTCGCCATCAACATCACCGAACAAGAAATACAACCCCACCTCACCGGCCACGAACACACCACCGCCATCGCCGCCATCAACAGCCCCACCTCCCTCGTCCTCTCCGGACCCCACACCACCCTCACCACCATCATTGACAACCTCCCCCACCACCGCACCACCTGGCTCAACGTCTCCCACGCCTTCCACTCCCCCCTCATGCAACCCACCCTCCACCAACTCCACCACACCCCCCAACAACTCAACCCCCAACCCCCCACCATCCCCCTCATCTCCACCCTCACCGGCCAACCCATCAACCACACCGACCCCCACCACTGGACCCACCACGCCCTCCACACCGTCCGCCTCACCGACGCCCTCCACCACATCAACACCCACAACCCCACCACCACCTACCTCGAAATAGGACCCGACGCCACCCTCACCCCCCACCTCCCCCCCAACGCCATCCCCACCCTCCGCAAAAACCAACCCGAAACCCACACCCTCACCACCGCCATCGCCCACCTCACCACCCACGGCACCACCCCCAACTGGCACACCTACTACCACCACCCCCACCACACACCCCACCACACCCCCCTCCCCACCTACCCCTTCCAACACCAACGCTATTGGATGGAGTCCGCCGTCCCCGCCGGCCCCCTGAAGCATCCGTTCCTCGACACCGCGGTCGGACTGGCGGACGGCGACCGTTTCCTCCTCGCCGGCACTCTGCGGCTGACGGAGCAGCGCTGGCTCGCCGACCACGTCGTGCACGGCGAGGTCCTGCTGCCCGGCACCGCGTTCGTGGAACTGGCGATGCAGGCCGCGCACCACGTCGGACAGGACCTGCTCGCGGAACTCACCCTCCACGCGCCTCTTGTCCTCACCGAGGACTCCGGTGTGCGCCTGCAGGTCCTGGTGGACGAGGAGGACGGCGCCGGGCGTGCGGTGAGCGTCTTCAGCCGCGCCGCTGACGGCGCGCGGGACGAGCCGTGGACCAAGCACGCCGAGGGCAGACTCGTCGCCGGGCGGCCCGTGTCCCCGGACGGCGACCTGTTGGTCTGGCCGCCCGGCAAGGCGACGGAGCTGGATGCCGGCGCCGTTTACGCCGAAACGCCCGAGCAGCGCTACGGTCCCGCGTTCCAGGGGCTGCACCGTGTCTGGCTCCAGGACGACACCCTGTTCGCCGAGGTGGTCCTCGGGGAGGAGCAGGCCGCCGACGCCGATGGTTTCGCCCTCCACCCGGCGCTTCTGGACGCCGCGCTGCACCCGCTGGGCCTCGCTCCCTTCGGCCACTCCCAGGACGCGCCGCTCGTTCCGTTCTCCTGGCACGACGTGTCGGTACCCACGGCCAGTGCGCGACGGCTACGGGTACGGATCACTCCCGTCGCCGCCGACGCGGTGTCCTTGCTGATCGCCGACGCGTCGGGGACCGCCTTGCTGGAGGTGGGCCGGCTCGCCCTGCGTCCGCTGCGGCGCGGTGCCGGGAAGGCGTCTCGCTCCCTGTTCCGCACGTCGTGGGTGCGGTCGGCGCCACCGACTCCCGCCACGGAGCCGGAGATCGTCTGTCTTCCCGCCTCGGTGGGGGACGATCCCGTCGACTCCGCCGCACAGACGCTCGCGGCCTTGCAGCGCTGGGTGGGCGCGGAGCAGGCCCCGGATGCCCGGATGGTCGTGCTCACCACCGGCTCCCTCCTTCTGGACACCGATGCTCCGGCCGAGACGTCCACGTCTTTGGCCAACGCGGCGCTGTGCGGCCTGACCCGGTCGGCCCAGTCCGAGCATCCGGATCGTTTCGTGCTCGTCGACGTCGATGATCCGGAGTCGGACTGGCGGTCCGCGGTGGCGGCCGCCGTGGCCGCGGGTGAGACGCAGATCGCGGTCCGGCGCGGTGAGGCGTACGTCCCACGACTGGTGCGTGCCGTACCGGGCGACGTCACAGGGCCCGACTGGTCGTCGGCGACCGTGCTGATCACCGGGGCCACCGGCGCCCTCGCCGGTCTCGTCGCCCGGCATCTGGTGGCCGAGCACGGCGCGCTCGACCTGCTCCTGGCGGCCCGGCGTCCCCTCCCGGCGGGACTACGGGACGAACTGACCGCGGCCGGGGCCCGCGTCAAGTCCGTCGTCTGCGACCTCACCGACCGGGCGGCCCTGGCCGCCCTGGTGGACGAGGCGCCCGCCGACCGGCCGCTCGCGGTGGTTCACTGCGCGGGCGCCGTCGACGACGCGGTCCTCGTCAATCAGACGCGCGCCCACCTGGAGAGCGTCTTCGGGCCGAAGGCGACCGCGGCCTGGCACCTGCACGAACTCACCCGGGACCGCGACGTCAGCGCGTTCCTCCTCTTCTCCTCCGCGGCGGCCACCCTCGGCTCCCCCGGCCAGGCCAACTACGCCGCCGCCAACGCCTACCTCGACGCCCTCGCCCACCACCGCACCAGCGCCGGACTCCCCGCCACCAGCCTCGCCTGGGGACCCTGGGCAGCCGGCATGGCGGCCGACGTGTCCTCCAGAACGGGTGTCCGGCCGCTGCGTGAAGCCGACGGGCTGGAACTGTTCGACGCGGCCCTGACCACCGCGGGCCCCGTCATCGTCCCGATACTCCTCGACGCCCGCGCGGTGGCGGGCGACCACGCACCGGTTCCTCCGCTGCTGCGGGCACTCGTGCCGACGGCACCGCACCGCGCGACCGACCAGGCCGCGGGCGGTTTCGCCGAGCGGCTGCGGGGCAAGGCTCCAGCGGATCGCGACGCCGCACTGCTCGCGTTCGTCCGTACGCAGGTCGCGGCGGTGCTCGGACATCCCGATCCGCAGGTCATCGACTCGGGCCGCGCTTTCAGCGAACTCGGGTTCGACTCACTCACCTCGGTCGAGCTGCGCAACCGGCTGAACTCTCTGACCGGGCTCCACCTTTCCACGTCCTTGGTCTTCGATCACCCGAACACGTCGTCGGTGGTGGATCACCTGCGAGACACGCTGTTCGGCTCGACTCCGGTGGACGAAGCGCCGGTGGTCACCTCCACGTCCCCGGACGACCCGGTGGTCGTCGTCGGGATCGGGTGCCGCTATCCCGGCGGGGTCGGCAGCGCGGAAGACCTGTGGCGGCTCGTCGAGTCAGGTGCGGACGCGGTGTCCGGTTTCCCCACCGACCGCGGCTGGGACCTGCCCGGACTCGCCGACCCCACCCTTCCCGGCGGATCCATCACCCGGGAAGGCGGATTCCTCCACGACGCCGCCGAATTCGACGCCGCCCTCTTCGGCATCTCCCCCCGCGAAGCACTCGCCATGGACCCCCAACAACGACTCCTGCTGGAAACCGCCTGGGAAACCCTCGAAAACGCCGGCATCGACCCCACCTCCCTCCACGGCACCCCCACCGGCGTCTTCACCGGAGTCATGTACAACGACTACGCCGCCCGCTTCACCACCGCACCCCAAGAAGTCGCCGGCCACCTCGGCAACGGCAGCGCCCCCAGCATCGCCTCCGGCCGCATCTCCTACACCTTCGGCCTCGAAGGCCCCGCCGTCACCATCGACACCGCCTGCTCCTCCTCCCTCGTCGCCCTCCACCTCGCCGCCAACGCCCTGCGCAACAACGAATGCACCCTCGCCCTCGCCGGCGGCGTCACCATCATGTCCACCCCCGGCACCTTCACCGAATTCACCCACCAAGGAGGACTCTCCCCCGACGGCCGCTGCAAAGCCTTCTCCGCCGACGCCGACGGCACCGGCTGGGGCGAAGGCGTCGGCCTCCTCCTCCTCGAACGCCTCTCCGACGCCCAACGCCACCACCACCCCGTCCTCGCCGTCCTCCGAGGCTCCGCCGTCAACCAGGACGGCGCCTCCAACGGCCTCACCGCACCCAACGGCCCCTCCCAACAACGCGTCATCCGCCAAGCCCTCACCAACGCCGGACTACGCCCCGACGAGGTCGACGCCGTCGAAGCCCACGGCACCGGCACCCGCCTCGGCGACCCCATCGAAGCCCAAGCCCTCCAAGCCACCTACGGACACAACCGCGAACAACCCCTCTGGCTCGGCTCCGTCAAATCCAACATCGGCCACACCCAAGCCGCCGCCGGCGCCGCTGGCGTCATCAAAATGGTGATGGCCATGCGCCACGGCATCCTCCCCCGCACTCTCCACGCCGACGAACCCACCCCCCACGTCGACTGGACAGCGGGCGCCGTCTCCCTCCTCACCGCACCACAACCCTGGCCCGACCACGACCGCCCCCGCCGCGCCGCCGTCTCCTCCTTCGGCATCAGCGGCACCAACGCCCACATCATCCTCGAACAACCACCCCTGGCCGAAGACCGGCAGGAACGTCAGGAGCGCACACTCCCCTGGGTTCCCGTGCTGGTCACCGGGCACACGCCGGCGGCCCTGCGCGCCCAGGCGGCACGGCTCGCCGAACTGGACGGAGCTTCGGTGCCGGACGTGGCGTACGCGCTCGCCACCACACGCAGCGCGCTCGAACACCGTGCGGTCGTCGTGGCCGCCGACCCGGCCGACCACACCCAGGCGCTCCGCGCGCTCGCCCGCGGCGGCACTCACCCGGCACTCGTCACGGGCCGGGCCGGTGAAGGAACCCTCACCATGGTCTTCTCCGGCCAGGGCAACCAACGCCCCGGCATGGGACGCGAACTCTACGACACCTACCCCGCCTACGCCGACGCCTTCGACACCGCCTGCACCGCACTCGACCCCCACCTCGACCACCCCCTCCACGACATCATCCACGGCACCCACACCCACCTCCTCAACCAAACCCAATACACCCAACCCGCCATCTTCGCCCTCCAAACCGCCCTCTACCGCCTCTACGAACACTGGGGCATCACCCCCCACACCGTCACCGGCCACTCCATCGGCGAAATCACCGCCGCCCACATCACCGGCATCCTCACCCTCCAAGAAGCCGCCACCCTCATCACCCACCGCGCCCACCTCATGCAACAACTCCCCCCAGGCGGCGCCATGGTCGCCATCAACATCACCGAACAAGAAATACAACCCCACCTCACCGGCCACGAACACACCACCGCCATCGCCGCCATCAACAGCCCCACCTCCCTCGTCCTCTCCGGACCCCACACCACCCTCACCACCATCACCAACAACCTCCCCCACCACCGCACCACCTGGCTCAACGTCTCCCACGCCTTCCACTCCCCCCTCATGCAACCCACCCTCCACCAACTCCACCACACCACCCAACAACTCAACCCCCAACCCCCCACCATCCCCCTCATCTCCACCCTCACCGGCCAACCCATCAACCACACCGACCCCCACCACTGGACCCACCACGCACTCCACACCGTCCGCCTCACCGACGCCCTCCACCACATCAACACCCACAACCCCACCACCACCTACCTCGAAATAGGACCCGACGCCACCCTCACCCCCCACCCCCCCCCCAACGCCATCCCCACCCTCCGCAAAAACCAACCCGAAACCCACACCCTCACCACCGCCATCGCCCACCTCACCACCCACGGCACCACCCCCAACTGGCACACCTACTACCACCACCCCCACCACACACCCCACCACACCCCCCTCCCCACCTACCCCTTCCAACACCAACGCTACTGGCTCGACAACACCCCACCCCGAACCCCCGACCTCGACGCAGCGGGACTGGACAGCAGTGGCCACGCCCTGGTGACGTCGGTGATCGCCGATCCGGAGACGGGCGCGATGATGTTCTGCGGCCGCGTCGGCGCCGACGCGCATCCGTGGCTGGCCGATCACGTCGTCGCGGATGAGATGGTGTTGCCGGGGACCGCCTTCGTCGATCTCCTGCTGCACGCGGGCGCGGCGTGCGAGCTGCCCGAAGTGGAGGATCTGACACTGGAAGCGCCTCTGGTGATTCCGCGGGACGCGGTGGTCGACCTCCGGATGACCGTCGAGCCGCCCGACACGGCAGGACGTCGGACGGTCCGGGTGCACAGCCGCGGTTCGGACTCCGGCGGTGAGTGGAACCGGAACGCCCGGGCGGTCCTCACCGAGGCCCGCGCGCTCTCCGCACCCGGTGGCCCGGGGGCATGGCCGCCGCCGGACGCCCGGCCGATCGATCTCGCGGCGTTGCATCCCACGCTCGCGGCCCACGGGTTGCGCTACGGTCCCGTCTTCCAGGGAGTCCACCGCGCCTGGTCACGAACGGGAGAGCTGTTCGCCGAAGTCGTCCTTCCCGAGGGCGTCGACGTGACCGGACACGTGCTGCACCCGGCGCTGCTGGACGCCGCCCTGCACACCATAGGTTTCGGCGGCCTCGTGGACGCGGCCGAGACCGGTCCGAGGCTGCCGTTCGCCTGGCGCGGCGTACGGGTCGACCGTCCCGGAGCGACGGCCCTGCGGGTACGTATCGCGGCCGGCGGCCCGGACACCGTCACCCTGCAACTGTTCGACGGCGGCGGACACGGCGTCGGCAGTGTGGACGCCCTCACCCTCCGTGGCGTGCCCGCGGGCGGCGCGTCGACGGCCGTTCCCCGGTCGCTGCTCGGCGTGCGGTGGCAGGACCTTCCCACGCCGTCCGACGCCCGGCCGAACTGGTGGGTCATGCTCGGCGACGACGAGCTCGGGCTGACGTCGCTGCTGCGGGGCGCGAACAGCCGGATCGAGACGTACGCCGGCCTCGACGACCTCGCAGCGGCCGCGGCCGCCTCCGGCGCGCAGCCCGACGCGGTGTTCTGCGCACCGGCCGCGACGACCGGCGCCGACGTGCCGGCGGCCACGGCCCAGCTGGCTTCCCGGGCCCTGGCGTTGCTGCGGACGTGGCTCGCCGATCAGCGCTTCGCCACCACGCGTCTCGTGCTGCTCACCCGGAACGCCGCGACGGATCCCGCCGCGGCCGCGCTGGCCGGCCTCGTCCGGGCCGCCCAGGCGGAACACCCGGGCCGGCTCGCCGTGCTCGATGTCGACGCCGGCACGACTCGCCTCGATCACCGGGTGCTGGCTGGGGCGCTGGCCTCCGGGGAGCCGCATGTGAGGGTCGGCGACGACGTCGCGCGGGTGCCCCGGTTCGCTCCGCTTCCGGCGGCCGACCCGGCCGCGGTGGACCTGTCGACCGGCACCGTCCTGGTCACCGGGGCCTCCGGGGCGCTCGGCCGCCTGGTCGCCCGTCACCTCGTCGATCAGCGCGGGGTCCGCGACCTGCTGATCGTCAACCGCGACGGCGAGATGCCGGAGCTCCGCGCCGAGCTGGAGACCTCGGGAGCCACCGTCGAGGTGGCCGCCTGCGACATCGCGGAGCGGGACCAGGTCGCCGCGCTGTTGTCGTCGCGGTCCTTGTGTGCCGTCGTGCACGCTGCCGGAGTGCTCGACGACGGTGTCGTGGAGTCGTTGACCGACGAGCAACTCTCCCGGGTGCTGCGCCCGAAACTCGCCGGGGCCTGCCACTTGGACGAGTTCGCCGGGGACACGACCCTCCTCGTACTGTTCTCTTCGGTCGCGGGGATCCTCGGCTCGGCGGGACAGGCGGCCTACGCCGCGGCGAACAGCGCTCTGGACGCCCTTGCCGCGCACCGGAGCGCCCGCGGGCTGCCCGCGCGGTCCCTGGCGTGGGGACCCTGGAGCACCGAGAGCGGTATGTCCGCGGGCCGCCGACGGCTGGAACGGGCCGGGTTGGCGCCGTTGAGCCCCGAGGAGGCGCTGACGCTGTTCGACGTGGCCCTGACCCGGCCCGAACCGCTGCTGGCTCCGGTGCACGCGGACCTCGCCGCGCTGAGCGCCGCGGCACGGGATCACCAGGTGCCGTCGATCTGGCACGGACTGGTCGGGGTTCCGGCGCGGGACGCGCGCCGCGTGGAGCGGGACACGCCGGCCCGGTTCGGGCAGCTGCCCGAGGACGAGCGCGACAGCGAGCTCCTGGACCTGGTCCGCCGGGAGGTGGCCGCCGTGCTCGGCTACCCCACGCCGGACGGGCTCGACGGCGAACTCGCCTTCTCCGAGCTCGGATTCGACTCACTGACCGCCGTCGATCTGCGCAACCGGCTGGAGGGGGCGACGGGGCTGCGCCTGCCGGCCGGCCTGGTCTTCGACCATCCGACCGCGCCCCGTCTCGTACGGTTCCTGTCCGCGGAGATCGGCACGGCGGCACCGCACGCCACGGAACCGGAGGACACGCTCGGCGCCCTGTTCGCCCAGGCATGTGAGCAGGGAAGGATCGAGGAGGGCATCGAGCTGGCCGGCCTGGCGGCGCGATTCCGGCCCGTCTTCCGGACGGCGGACGAGTTCGGCCGACGACCGCACGCGGTGCCGCTGTCCCGTGGCGCGGCGAAGCCGATGCTGCTGTGCTTTCCCGCGGTCGTGGCGATGTCGGGGGCACACCAGTACGCCCGGTTCGCCGCCGCGCTCCGCGACAGCCGACGTACCGTGGTGCTGCCCGAGCCCGGATTCGCGGCCGGTGAGCGTCTTCCGGCGGATGTGGCCGCCCTCGTCGAGGTGCAGGCGCGGGCGGTCCTGGAACAGGCCGACGGGGCGCCGTACGCCTTGCTGGGTTACTCGTCGGGCGGCTGGATCGCCCACGAGGTGGCCCTCGCCCTGGCCGGCACGGACACACCCCCGAGCGGGGTGGTGCTGCTGGACACCTACCTGGCCAGGGAGATGAATCCGCGGCTCAACCAGGCCTTCACCCACGGACTCTTCGCCCGGCGCAGCGAACTGGTGGCGACCGACCACGTGTCGCTCACCGCCATGGGCGGATACTTCTCGGTCTTCGGCGACTGGGAACCGCGACGTTCCCCGGTGCCGACCCTGTTCCTGCGGGCCGCCGACGCGCTGCCCGACCCGGACGGGAAGCCGCTGCCGGACTGCGACTGGGGTCCTGGGTGGGACCGGTGCGACGAGGACAGGGAGATCCCCGGCGACCACTTCACCATCGTCTCGGAGTACGCCGAAAGCACCGCGCGGACCGTGGACGCGTGGCTGGGGACCCTGTGACCGGCCGGTCTCCGGCGCGGCACGCCCGTTGACCGACGGCTTGCCGAAGACCGTGCCGCCCGGCTCTGCGATACCCGGGCGGCACGGTCTCCGGTTCCTTCCCCGGGGCGCGGTACGGCCTCTCAGGCGCGCGGCGCGGGCGTGCGGCGCGCGCCGGACCGAGCGAGGGGGCGGCGCCGGCAGACCGCAGGGCCGAGCGGCGGGCGGGATGATCCCGTCCGCCGCTCGGCCCGATGTGACGGTCCGGCCGGAGCCGGTACCGGTGTCGCGGTCGTCGTCGGCTTCTCCTGAGGCACGTCCGTCAGCGGACGGCCCGACAGGTGATCGCCCGTCAGCGGACGACCCGATAGGTGATGTGTGTGGCCAGGCCGGTCGAGACGACCTTCCGCGGTTCGAGAACCGGGTTCCCGGCGTTCTCCAGCAGGCGCTCACCCGCGCCCAGGAGGATCGGCCGGAGGTGCAGGGTCAACTCGTCGAGCAGGCCGGCGGCGAGGTACTGCTGGACGACCTTCGCTCCGCCCGCGAGTGAGACGTCCCGCCCGTCGGCGGCCGCCCGCGCCTGGTCGAGCGCGGATTCGATGCCGTCGGTGACGAAGGTGAACGTGGTGCCGCCCTTCATCTCCAGCGGCTCCCGCGGGTGGTGGGTCAGCACGAACACGGGTGCCCGGAAGGCCGGTTCGTCTCCCCACCAGCCCCGCCACGCCGAGTCCCACGGGCCGTCGCCGCCACCGAACATCCCCCGGCCCATGATGTAGGCGCCGATGCCGTGCATGGCGTCCGCGAGGACGTCGGAGTCGGCGGACTCCTCGCCGCCTTCCAGGCCACGGTGTTCGCACCACGCCCTGGTGCCGAGCAGCCACTCGTGCAGCCGCATTCCGCCCACCCCGACCGGGTTCCGCGCGCTCTGGTGAGGGCCGGCGGCGAACCCGTCGAGGGACATGCCGATGTGCGCGGTCACCGCCGTCATGGCCGGTGCGTCTCCGTCAGGCCGGAGACACGGGGGTAGCGGCCGTCGGGCAGCTGCTCGCCGGGCACCAGCTCCTCGTCCATCCGCGCATGCCCGGGGCGCGGTCGGTAGATCGCCGACGCGCCGGTGTAGGAGATGATGAAGGCCAGTCGCACCCCGTCGGAGTGGTTGCCGTTGCTGGCGTGCCCGACGGTGCTCTGGTGGAAGGTGACGTCTCCGGCGCGCACCGGCACCGTGACCCGCGGGTACCACTCCAGATCGGGCCACTCCTCGAACATGTACGTCGTGGCGTGGCTCTTCACCGCGGACATCTCGGCCCGGTGCGGCTCGGGGCGCTTGTGCGAGTCGGGCAGGAAGATCAGACAGCCTCGCTCGACGGGCACGTCGACCAGGGCGACCCAGGCGTTCACGTTCATCGGGGAGTCGAGCGGCGTGAGCGTGAGGTCCTCGTGCCAGATGGTGGGCACCTCGTCGTGCGGATGCTTGGCGTACGCCTGTCCGCTCCACACCCGCATGGGAGTGCCGGCCAGTTGCTCAGCGGCGGCGCCGACGCGGGGGTGACGAACGAGGTCGCGCAGGCTGTCGTGCTTCCACCACGGGTCCGACGTGGTCCTGAGCGCGGTGCCGCCGCCTCCCATGCCGGCCCGCCGGCCGTCCTCTTCGATCGTGTCCAGCGCGATCTTGCGCCAGTGCGCCACTTCGTCCGCGGGGATCAGGCCCGGGATGCGGGTGAAGCCGTGCTCCCGGAAGTTCGTGATGTGCTGTTCATCGATAGCGAAGGGTGCGGTCGGAGACGTCATGTCGCTCATCGTTTCCCCTCAGAGACGGCCGTCTTGCACAGGCAATTTCCATTCTTAACAGCGGCCCATACCGGACGCATAGTGGACTTTCGTCCACGTCGCAATGGGTTGGGGGAAACATCCACTCCAAGGTGCTGGTTGCTTCCTGAATTTCGCGAAATGCCACCGCACATCGCCTCGTGCTCCTCGTGTCCCCGCCCGTCGGACGAGCCCGCGCGACCAGGGCGGTCGGCATCGACAGTCCGCCGAACTCGCTTCGCTGGACGCGGTGTTGACTGCGGCAATGCCGGAGCAGCGCCTCACGATCCATCGTCGTGAGGGTATGCTCCGCGTTATGGATGTCGACGCGGTCCGCACCTTCGTCACCGTTGCGGAAGTCAGCCAGTTCCAAGCCGCTGCCGAGAATCTCGGAATCACCCAGCAGGGTGCGTCGAAGCGGATAGCGAGCCTGGAGCGAGAACTCGGTGTGCAACTGTTCGCGCGGATCGCCAGAGGGGTCCGACTGACAGTCGACGGGCAGGCGTTCCTGCCTCATGCCCGGGAACTCCTCCGCGCCGCCGAGCGCGCCAGAGCCGCCGTGGCCACGGAGCGCAGGACGCTGCGGATCGATGTCGTCGGCCGTCGGATCGCGCCCGCCAACATCCTCTTGGCCTTCTATCAGCAACACCCCGATATCGAGCTCGACGTGGTGACCCTGACCAATCTCGACGCCACGTCGGCGTTAGGCGCCGTCAGCGCGGGCGCGCTGGACGCCACCTTCAGATCCCTGCGGGACTCCGCCGGCACGGTTCCGAGCGGACTGCGCTCATCGCGCGTCATCGACGACCGGCACGAGCTCCTGGTCGGCCCGCAGCACCCCCTGGCGAACGCCAAGACCGTGACCATGGCCGAACTCGCCGATCACCCCATCTGGATGCCGGGCATAGCGGACGCCGAGCCGATGGGCTACTACGGGGACCTGGCCGAGGAATTCGACCTCACCATCGACACGATCGGACCGAGCTTCGGCGTCGAGGCGCTCCTCACCGAGATCGCCGAATCGACCCGGCTCGCCACCTTCGTCTGCGAGGGCTCACGGTACCTCTGGCCGGAGAGCTACGACCTCCGCCGTATCCCGGTCGTGGCCCCGACCCCGGTCTACCCGCTGTCGGTGATCTGGCGGGCCGACAATCCGCACCCCGTCCTCGCGAACTTCCTCGCCTACCTCAGCGCCACCTACCAGACGACGCGACGCGAGGATCTGTGGACCCCCGCGTGGGCCCGCTGAGGCGCCGGCCGGGGGCGTCATCGGGGAGGCGACGCAGCACCCCTGGTGACGCGTGCCCCTTCACTCGGAGGACGCGCCGAGGCGGTGGTAGGCGCCGAGGTACCGGATCAGCGGTCCCGGCCCGCCGACGATGCCGAGGTGACGGACCCGGGCGACGACGATGTCGTGGTCCCCCGCCCGGTGCTCCGCGTCGACGTCTCCTTCCAGCCACGCGAGCACGCCGTCGAGCACGGGGAGTCCTCCCGGCGACGGGGACCAGCCCAGTTCGCCGAACTTGCTTCCGCCGCTGCGGGCGAGCGAGTCCGAGACGTCCCGCTGCCGCTCACTCAGTATGTTGACGCAGACACCCGATGAGGCGCGCAGCAGCGGCCAGGTGCGGCTGGTCCGCCCTACGCAGAACGACACCATGCGCGGGTTCAGCGACACCGAGGTGAATGAGCTCACGGTCAGTCCGGCCGGGTCTCCGTCGGGTGACAGACCCGTGACGGCGACCACGCCGCCGGCGAAGTGGCTCAGCACCCTGCGGAACATCTCCTCGTTCGGCGCCAGCCCCGCTTCGGCGTGTGTCCTCACTGCGTCATCCCTTCGCCGTGTCTGCTTGCTGACTCAACATCCCGTCGAACGTGCGGACATCGACCGAGCGGCAGACCGTCACGGGGAGGTGCGGAAGACGTCGTAGCGGCCCGCGCCTCGGTCCCGCAGGCCCTGATCCGTCACACCGAGGCCGGGTCGGGAAGCCAGGCACAGAATGCCGATCTTCCCGTGGTGAACGTTTCGCTGGACCTCGCGCACGGCTGTCGCCGCCTGTGCCAGCGGGTACGTCTTGGACAGCGTCGGGAATATCTTCCCGCGTCTGACGAGGTCGTTCGCACGCCAGGCCTCCTGATAGTTGGCGAAGTGCGACCCGATGATCCTCTTGAGATGCATCCACAGATGGCGGTTGTCGAAGTAGTGGTCATACCCGCTCGTCGACGCGCAGGTCACGACGGCGCCGCCGCGGCGCGCCACGTAGACGCTGGCCGCGAAGGTTTCCCGGCCGGGGTGCTCGAAGACGATGTCGGGGTCGAGCCCATCGGTGAGATCACGGATCCTCGCCCCGAGCCGGCGCCATTCCTTGCGGTCCGGAGTATGCGGTCCGCTCCAGAACCGGTAGTCCTCCGCCACCCGGTCGATCACCAGCTCGGCGCCCATGTCCCGGCACAGACCGGCTTTCTCCGCGGACGACACGACGCACACCGGCGTCCCTCCGCCGTTCAGCGTCAACTGCGTGGCGTACGCCCCCAGCCCGCCGCAGGCGCCCCAGACCAGCACCACATCGCCCTGTTTCATGTCGGCTCCGTTGCGGGAGACCAACTGCCGGTACGCGGTGGAGTTCACGAGCCCCGAGGCGGCGGCTTCCTCCCAGGTCAACTGCTCGGGTTTGGGCATGAGCTGGTTCGCTTTCACCAGCGCGATCTCGCCGAGGCCGCCGAAGTTCGTCTCGAATCCCCAGATGCGCTGCTGCGGGTCGAGCATGGAGTCATCATGCCCTGCCGGGTCCTCAAGCTCTACCGAAAGGCAATGAGCCACCACCTGGTCGCCCGCCTTCCAACGCCGTACGCCGGCGCCGACACGGAGCACCACACCCGACAGATCGGATCCCAGCACGTGATAGGGCAGGTCATGTCTTTTCGCCAGGTCCGAAGTACGGCCGTAGCGCTCCAGGAAGCCGAAGGTGGGAATGGGCTCGAAGATGGAGGACCATACGGTGTTGTAATTGATGGAACTCGCCATCACGGCTACCAGGGCTTCACCCGGGCCCAGCTCGGGAACCGGGACAGGCTCGACGTGCAGGGATTTTTCCGGGTTCTTGTCACGGGTCGACAGGCCCTCGAACATGCCGATCTCACTTCTGTGGACAGTGAGGGCCAGATAGGATTCCGGAACCTGGACGTGGGCCCACTCCTCCGAGGAGGCGCCCGCTTCCATCGCCTGGATCAAATCCTTCACCCTGACCCCCAGCCGTCGACGCGGGATTAAATTCCGCGATTTGTGTTATACGCCAACAATAGGGCGTACGCGTCATGGGGTGAACTGGGCTTTCGTACACCGTGCAATCCTCACATTCCCTCCTCCCTGCCTGCTTTCGGACAGTCCAGGAACCGCGGCCCGCAGGGGAACTGACGATCGCAGCTCCGCCCCTGGGAGTGCGGCCGGCTGATCCACCTCGAACAACAACGGTCGGTTGTGGACAAGCGACAGCGCAGTTGTTTGACCGGCCGTCGGGCCGCTTGCTTAGCTTCACGGACGCGAGCTCGTTCGCAGGGAAGATTGAGGGGCGGCCCGAGCATGGTGAGCAGGAGACCCCTGGGCCGGCAGTTCAGCTGGCTCTGGGCGGCTTATGCGGTGAGCGCCTACGGGTCAGGTCTGGGGTTCGGCGCCTTCCCGCTCATCGCCGTCCTGGCACTGCACGCCAGCACGGCGCAGGTGTCCGCGTTGTCCGCGGTGGGGCCGACCGTGGGCGCGCTGATCGCGGTACCGCTGGCGCCCTGGGTGGAGTTCCGCCGCAAGCGGCCGGTCATGATCGCCATGGACCTGGTCCGGTTCGCGGTCATGGCGACCGTCCCCGTCTTCTACGCCTTCGGCTGGCTCAGTTTCGCGCAGTTGCTCGTCGTCTCGGCCCTGGCCGCGGCGGCCAAGATCGCCTTCAACGCGGCCAGCGGCGCCTACCTGCAAACCCTCGTCCGGGCCGACGACCTCCTCGTGGCGAACGCTCGCTTCGAGTCGACCAACTGGAGCTCCATCGCGGTCGGGCCACCGCTGGGCGGCGCGGCCGTCGGTCTCTTCGGACCGGTCGCCACCGTCGTGGCCGACGCGTTCAGCTACCTGTTCTCCGCGGCGGCCATCACCGCCATCGGGGGGCGCGAAGAGGTCAGCCACGACAGCGGGAGGAAACGCGTCCGGGCAGGGGACCTGCTGGACGGACTGCGGCACATCATGGACCATCCCGGTCTGCGGGCGCTCTTCCTCAACAACATGCTCGTCTCCGGACTCATCATGGCCACCGAGCCGTTGCTCGCCGTGCTCCTGCTGCGCGAACTGGGCTTCGCGCCCTGGCAGTACGGCTTGGCGTTCGCCGCCCCCTGCGTCGGGGGCCTGATCGGGTCCCGGCTGGCCAACCGTGTCGTGGCGCGCTACGGCCAGCACCGCGTGTTGCGCACCGTGGGCACCTTGCGCGTCGTCTGGTTGATCGGCCTCGCCTTCGTCCGTCCGGGCACCGTCGGCCTCGTCACCGTGATAGCCGTCGAACTGGCGATCATCATCAGCATGAGCCTGTACAGCCCGGTCGTCGCCACCTACCGGCTCCAGCACACCCCCCACCAGCGCGTCGCCCGTGCCCTGTCGGCCTGGGCGATCGGCCAGCAGGCCGGGATCGCCGTCTTCACCGCCCTGGGCGGGCTGCTCGCGGACGCCACCAGCCCCCGCGTCGCGCTCGCGATCATCGGTCTGTCGATCCTCTCCAGTCCGCTGTTGCTGCCCGAAAAGGATCAAACCCCGCGCCGACAGGCGGCCTTGACCCACAATCACTCATGACGCCGCGGCGCACCGCCGAACTCGTCCGCCGAGTCGCCGCGCACGTCCGCCCGTACTGATCCGCCCCGCACTCCCACAACCAAGGAGCACATCCGAGTGAGCACCACCCCGGCACTGGACCCCGCGCACACCGCTCTTCTCGTCATGGACTACCAGCCGGCCATCCTGGCCGGCCTGCCCGAGGAGAGCGACCGCGAGGCCCTTCTCGACGCCGTCGAAGGGGCCATCGCCGAAGTCCGCGCGCACGGCGGGACCATCGCCTACGTACGCGTCGGATTCACGGAGGACGACTGGGAGGCGATCCCGGCCGCCAACAAGACCTTCGCCCCGCTGGCCGAATACCGTGTCATGCACCACGAGGATCCGGTCACCGCCGTTCACGAGCGGCTGGCGCCCCGGGAGGACGACATCGTGGTGCGCAAGCTGCGCTTCGGCGGCATGTCGACCACCGACCTGGACCGGCACCTGCGCGAGCGCGGCATCACCACCCTGGTCGTCGCCGGCGTCAGCACCAGCGGCGTCGTCCTCTCCACCGTCATCGACGCGGCCGACCGTGACTACCGGATCTACGTCCTGTCCGACGGCGTCGCCGACCCGGACACCGAAGTCCACGACGTTCTGATCCACCGCGTCCTGCCCACGCGGTCCCATGTCATCGACACCGCCGAGCTGCGCACTCTGCTCAAAGCCGGCTGAGTCCGGCCGCTGATCGGCTCCGGGCGGCCGCCGCTCCCCCCAGACGCGACGGCCGCCCGAAACCGCTGCCCGGCCCACGGAGTCGCCCGCACAACAAGCAACGCGCCAAGGCGAGTTGACGTTCGATGATCATTCCTGGCACACGGCATGGCGGTAGCCTCATAAGCCAACTCCTGTAGCCCTGAGCACGTAAGCTGAGGGCCTTCAGCTACGCCCCGGAGGTGCCCTGGCCGTGTCGGATTCATTCGTTCACCTGCACAATCACACCGAGTACTCCATGCTCGACGGAGCACAGCGGATGAAACCGATGTTCGAGGAGGTCGCGCGCCAGGGCATGCCGGCGATCGCCATGAGCGACCACGGCAACATGTTCGGGGCCTACGAGTTCCAATCCGTGTCCAAGGGATTCGACAGCGTCAAGCCGATCATCGGCATCGAGGCGTACGTCGCCCCCTCCTCGCGGAGGAACCGGAAACCGGAGTTCTGGGGGCCGGGCGGACGACGGGCGATGAGCGACGACGGTGAGGGCTCGAAAGACGTCTCCGGCGGCGGCCGATTCACCCACATGACCATGTGGGCGGAGAACGTCCAAGGTCTCCGCAATCTTTTCCACCTCTCGACCGAAGCGTCCTACACGGGTCAGTTCCCGGCCGGCAAGCCGCGCATGGACATGGAACTGATCAGTGAGCACGCCCAAGGGATCATCGCCACCACAGGATGCCCCTCGGGCGCCATTCAGACCCGGCTGCGCCTGGGACAGTACGAGGAGGCCCGGGAGACCGCCGGCTCATATCAGGAGATCTTCGGGAAGGACAGTTACTTCCTGGAACTGATGGATCATGGTCTGTCCATCGAGCGCGAGGTGCGGGACGGTCTGCTTCGCCTCGCGAAGGACCTGGACATTCCTCTCCTGGCCACCAATGACGCCCACTACATCCGCCCGACCGACGCGGAGGCGCACGACAACCTCCTCTGCATCGGAGTGGGAAAGAACAAGGACGACCCGAACCGGTTCAAGTTCCAAGGCTCCGGCTACTATCTCAAGACAGCGGCAGAGATGCGCGAGCTCTTCGGGGAATTACCCGCAGCGTGCGACAATACGCTGCTGATCGCGGAACGCATCGGATCCTACGACGACGTTTTCGACTATGTCGACGAGATGCCGCAGTTCCCCGACGTCCCCGACGGAATGTCGCAGGAAGCGTATCTGCGCCAGGAAGTCCTCAAGGGGCTGGTGATGCGCTACGGCGATCCGATCCCCGAGCACGTCATGGCGCGGTTCGAGACCGAGATGAGCATCATCGGTCCGATGGGATTCTCCTCGTACTTCCTCGTCGTCGCGGACATCTGCCGGCACGCACGCGAGAACGGCATCCCGGTGGGACCCGGCCGCGGCTCGGCGACGGGCTCGATCGTCGCGTACGCCACCCGCATCACCGAACTGTGCCCCCTGGAGCACGGGCTGCTGTTCGAGCGCTTCCTCAACCCGGAGCGCATCAACCCGCCGGACGTCGACCTCGACTTCGACGACCGCCAGCGCGACCAGATGGTGCGCTACGTCACCGAGAAGTACGGCGACGCGTACACCGCCATGGTGAACACGTTCGGCAAGATCAAGGCCAAGAACGCGATCAAGGACTCCTCTCGCATCCTCGGCTACCCCTTCTCCCACGGCGAGCGGATCGTCAAGGCGCTGCCGCCGGACGTGGCGGGCAAGACCATCCCCCTGTCGGGCATCTGGGACGACGCCCATCCCCGGTACGGTGAGGCCGGCGAGATCCGGGCGCTGTACGAGAACGAGCCGGATGTCAGGAAGGTCATGGACACCGCCAAGGGTGTCGAGGGCCTGATGCGCGGAACCGGCGTTCACGCAGCCGCGGTGATCCTCTCCAAGACCCGTCTCACGGACCGTATCCCGCTGCACATGCGCGCCTCGGACGGCGTGAAGATCACCGGATTCGACTACCCCAGCTGCGAGGCCATGGGGTTGATCAAGATGGACTTCCTGGGTCTGCGGAACCTGGGCGTCATCGATCAGGCCATTCAGAACATCCGCGAGAACCGCGGTATCAAGCTCGCGACGGTCGACCCGATGGACGGTGACCGGGAGACCGTCGTCATCCCCTTGGACGATGCCAAGACCTACGAGCTGCTGTCGGAGGGGAACACGTTCGGCGTCTTCCAGCTCGACGGCGGCGGCATGCGCGCGCTGCTGAAGCTGATGCAGCCGTCCCGATTCGAGGACATCGCGGTGGCGCTCGCGCTGTACCGGCCCGGCCCCATGGCCGCCAACGCCCATACCAACTACGCGCTCCGGCAGAGTGGTAAGCAGGATCCCGCCCCGATCCATCCGGAGTTGAAGGAAGCGCTCGACCCGATCCTGGGGTCCACCCACCATCTGCTGGTCTACCAAGAGCAGATCATGGCCATCGCGCGGCAGCTCGCGGGATACACCCTGGGCGGCGCCGACATGCTGCGCCGAGCCATGGGCAAGAAGAAGCCCGAGGTACTGGCCGCGGAGTGGGACAAATTCGCGGGCGGCATGCTCGGGAACGAGTTCTCAGAGGATTCGATCAAGGCCATCTGGGACGTCATGCTGCCGTTCTCCGGCTACGCCTTCAACAAGTCTCATACCGCCGGTTACGGGCTGGTCTCCTACTGGACGGCCTACCTGAAGGCCAACTATCCCGCCGAGTACATGGCGGCGCTGCTGACGTCGGTCGGAGACGACAAGGACAAGGCGGCGGTCTATCTCGCCGATTCCCGCGCGAACGGCGTCCGGGTCCTGCCGCCGGACGTCAACGAATCCACCGCCGAGTTCACCGCCGTCGGGGACGACGTGCGTTTCGGCATGCGTGCCGTACGGAACGTCGGAGACGCCGTGATCGAGGCGATCGTCGCGGCCCGCCGTTCCAAGGGAAAGTTCTCCTCCTTCGCCGACATGCTGGACAAGTGCGAACTTCCCGCCCTGAACAAGCGAGCCATCGAGTCACTGATCAAATCCGGAGCCTTCGACTCCCTCGGCCACACCCGGCGCGGTCTGTGCGCGATTCACGAAGACGCGGTCGATTCCATCGTGCCCGTCAAGAAGGCCGCCGCCTACGGGCAGGACGATCTGTTCGCCGCGCTGGGGGGCGACGATACGGCGGGCTCCGCGGCCGGATTCGCCTTCGACTTCCCGGTGGACGAGAAGGAATGGCCCCGTCGGCAGCTCCTCGCCACGGAACGGGAGATGCTGGGCCTGTACGTGTCGGCCCATCCCCTGGACGGCGCGGAGCACATCCTCTCGGGAGCCAGGGACACCACCATCGCGGAACTCCTGGCGTCGGGGCGCACTCAGGGTGACGTTCAGCTCGCGGGCCTGATCACCGGCGTCCAGCGGAAGATCACCAAGCAGGGGAACAACTGGGCCATCGTCAATCTGGCGGATCGCGACGGGTCCATCGAAGTACTGTTCTTCCCCGCCGTCTACCAGCTCGTCGCCCACGCTCTGAGCGAGGACAACGTCATCTCGGTCAAGGGAAAGGTCGAGGACCGCGACGGCACCCTCAATATCTTCGGCCGGGAACTCTCGGTGCTGGACGTTTCGAGCGCCGAGCACGGTGGCAGGCCGCCCGTCCGGCTGTCCCTGCCCCTCCACCGGATTTCCGAGCAGTCGGTCGCCCACCTGAAGCGCATCCTGCACGCGCACCCCGGTGACAGTCCCGTGCACCTCAGCGTGCACGGTCCGCGGAAGACGACTGTGTACGCCCTGGCGGCACAGGTCGACGCTTCCTCGCTCGCCTCCGACATCAAGGGATCGTTCGGGCCGGACGCCTGGCAGGGTGTGGCATGACCGAGGCGAATCCGGGGACCGTCGTTCCCGCACTCACCTGCCAGGATGAACTGCTCATCAGGATCGCGGACGTACCGGCCTGTCCGGCGTGCGACAGCCCGGGTCTTCTGTTGGTCCGCTTCAGGAATTCCTGGAAGAATCAGAGCGGTGACGACGTCCACGGAATGCGTGAGATTCTCCTGTGTTCTCTCTGCTCCCGAGGAAACAACAGTGCGGCGGAATTAGTCTCGTACCTCGAAGCGGACGAGAAGACGGCTCTTGAGGAAGTCGAAGAACTCGAAGAGATCGGCGGGATGATCGCCGCATGGGTGGAGTCCTTGCGTCAGGAACACGTCGACGAGGGGCTTTTGGCGGCAGAGTACGATCAATGGTTACGCGGAACTCTCTGACGGCGAGGGCGTGACCTGTCCCCCAGCAGCAGCGCTCCGCCGGGCCGTCGCCGACCCGGGGGGCGCCGCCGCGGCCACCGCTTCGCCCTAGAAGCAGAACCAGCCGTTCTGCACGTAGCCCTCCGCGTTGACGGTGCCCCAGGCGAATCCGCGCACGTATTCGCTGCCGAACTCCGCGTAGTTCTGGTGCACGGTGAACGTCTCCCCCTGCGTGAGATGGGCGAAGGCCGCGCCGCCGTACGAGCTCCGGACGTCCAGTGTCGCCGCGCAGACGGTGAGGCGCTTGCCGACGTGGCTGTCGTTCGCCCACAGGTAGGGTCCGCCGGCGTAGGCGGCGGTTTGGGAGAAGGCGAAGATCAGCGCCGTGCACACGGCGGTGAGTGAACCGAGGACGGCGCGCCGCGCGTGGCGCCGAGGACGCCGGCCGTTGACGAGCGGAGCGGATCGCGACCGCTGACGTAACGCGGTGACCATGGTGTTCTCCCCATGCCTCAACTGGCGCGGCCCGTACGGCACACGCCTCACGAGGCAGCCACGGTAGAGGGCCAGGTGTCGCCTGGCCACCCCGCGTGGCGACCGAGAGGCCCACGACGGCCGGTTCGCGCCGGGGCGGGGCGTCAGACCACGGCGAGCCGGTCGACCAGCAGCTCCACCCTCCGCGCGGCGTCCTCCGGCAGCAGCCGTTCCGCCCGGGACAGGGTGGCGAGGCCGTGCAGGGACGCCCAGAACACCTCGGTGAACAATCCCGGGGGGACGCCGTCCCCGGCGACCTCCCCCAGACTCTCCAGCAGTGCGGCGAAGGCGTCCTTCAGCGGCGCCGGGGTGTCCTCCCGCGCGTACGCCAGGCCGCCGTCGAGCTGGAACAGGGCGTCGTAGACCGCCGGGTTGCGCGCGGCGAAGTCGAGGTAGGCGCGGGCGAGGGCGGCGACCCGCTCGCGCGGGCCGTTCGCCGCGGAGGTCGCGGCACGCACCGCCGCGGCCATCTCGGCGGCGCCCTGCAGGGCGACGGCGCCGATGATCTCGCGCTTGCCGCGGAAGTGGCTGTAGAGGACGGGCTGGCTGTACTCGATGCGCTCGGCGAGCCGGCGCGTGGTGACCGCGTCCCAGCCCTGCTGTTCGGCGAGTTCGCGGGCCGTCGCCACGATGAGGCGCTCGCGCTCCGCCCGTTCGCGCTGCTTGCGTTCCTGTACGGACATGACTCGGATCCTAGCACCGCTAGACAAGGAAGCGGCAGTAGTACTAGCGTTGCTCTCATCGGTTAGCAGCGCTAGATCCTGGGAGGGGCAGCATGCTCAGCGCACTCGAGGTCATCACCACCGTGGTCGTCGGCGTCATGGTGGGGGTCGAATTCGCCGTCGCCTTCGTCATGAACCCGATCCTCAACGCACTCCCCGAGGACAGCGGCCAACTCGGCCACGCCCACGGGGGCCGGATGCTCGGCGCCGTGATGCCGTTCTGGTACATCGGCTCGCTCGTCCTCGTCGCGGTCTGGGCCGTCGCGGGACGGCACCACCACGGCACCGGCCTCGTCGTCACCGCCGGCGCGCTGCTGCTCCTGAGCGTGATCATGTCGGTCCTGCTGCTCGTCCCGATCAACGACCGGAACAGGACGTGGACCCCTGACAACCGGCCCGCCGACTGGAGGGAGCAGATGAACCGCTGGGTCCGCTACCACTACCTCCGCGTCGCCGTCATCATCGCCGCCTTCACCCTGCTCGTCGTCGCCCTCGCCTGAGCCCGCAAGGAGGCGAGCCGTTCCCTTCGCGCCGTTCCGGCCGACCGCCGGGGCGGTCGCGTAGGCGTGCCGTCAATCTGAGCGCGGGGGATGATCGGAGCGTGAGCAGCGACGACGTACATGCCGCGGGGCCGGTGCCGCGGGTACCGGACCACGGCGCACTGGTGAGCGGAACCGCACTGGTCACGGAGCCCTCGCTCCGGTTGCGGGAGCGGGCGGGAGCGTTCGCGGAACTGTTCGGGTCCTGGGTGCCGGGCCGACCGGCCGGCACCGCCCTCGCGCACGGCTGGGCCGCCCCGCTGCTGGAGTTGCTGCGCCGGGTCCGGGCCGAGCGGAGGCCCGGGCACGTGGGCCTGCTCCGGAGCGGCCGCGACGGGTGCGTGAGCGGGGCCCGCTTCGTCAGCTGCTTCCCCGTCGACAGCCCGTACGGCCCGGCGCTGCTGCTCCTCGCGGCGGGCCCGGCGACCTCGCCCGCACCGCCACGGGGCGCAGCGGGGACAGCGGAACGGCGGCTGCTCGAACGGTACGAGACACTCCTGTCCGCGCTGCCCCAGACGGTCTGGACGCTGGCTCCGGACGGGACGGTGACCCTGCCGATGGCCGCCACCGCACCGGCCCCGGCGGGCTTGTGGCATCCCGGGGCGGACGCCCTGTGGATGGACTCCGTCCATCCGAAGGACCGGGACCGGTTCGGGCGGGTGTGGCGCGAGGCCACCCGTGAGCGGTCCGTCGTCGACACCGTCGTGCGCGTGCGGCTGGGCGACGATCCCGACCGCTACCGCCACCTCAAGCTCGTCGCGGTGCCCGTACGGGACAGCGGCGCCGAGCCGGAGTGGATCGGCACGGTCTCCGACGCCGAGGACGACTGGAGGATCCGTAAACGGGAACAGTTGCTGGCCGGTATGGCCGCGGTCCCGGCGGCCCGTGACCTGTCCGAGGCGTTCCGGATGACCGCGGCGGCCGTCGTGCCCGATCTGGTCGACGCCATCGCCATCTTCCGGGTCCCGCAGGCGGCGGGGTACGGCTCGCGCGCCTTCGACGCGCCGTCGGTGACGCGTGTCGCCGTGGTGCCCGGCCTGCCCGAGCTGCCTCCCCTCGGGGAGCACTTCAGGCTGGGACCGGCCGCGGACGAGGCCGTGAACAGCCAGGAGACGATGCTGTTCGCCTTCCCGGCCGGCGCACCGCCCGGCCATCTCATCTCGGACGTGTCCACGGGGTGGCTGCGCGAGGCCGGCGCGACCTGCCTGGCGCTGTTGCCGGTCGTCGTGGACGGCCGGACCGTGGCGCTGGCGAGCGCGGCGAACTGCCGCGGGAACCCGCCTCCGGACGAGACCGATCTCGCGCTGCTCCAGGACGTCCTGCGGCACATGGACGGGCCGCTGCGCCGCACCCTGGAGCTCCAGTCGGTCCGCGACATGGCTCTCGCCCTGCAACAGTCCTTCCTCGCCCCTCCGCCGGAGGTCGAGGAGGCCACCCTGACCGCGCTCTACCACCCGGCCGACGCGGCCGCGGAGGTCGGCGGCGACTGGTACGACGCCGTCCGCCTGCCCGACGGCTCCGTCGCGCTGACCATCGGTGACATCGCCGGCCACGACATGGCGGCGGCCACCGCGATGGGCCGCGTCAACAGCATGCTCCGGGGTCTGGCGTACGACGGCGGCCCGACCGCCAGCCCGGCGGCCACACTGAGCCGCTTGGACCGCGTCGTACAGGCACTCGACACGCCCTCGCTGATCACCGCGGTGCACGCCCTCCTGCGTCCGGGCCCGCGCGACGGGCGACGCCTCGTGCTGTCCAACGCCGGTCACCCACCGCCCCTGCTGATTCCCTCCGACGCGCCTCCCCGGTTCCTGCACGACCCCGCGCGGACGGACCCACCGCTGTGCGTCGCCGACTCCGTGCCGCGCACCGATCTCCACGCCGTCCTGCGCGGGGGCGACATCCTGGTGCTCTACACCGACGGCCTCGTGGAGGTCCCGGGCACGGACATCGACCACAGCCTCCAACGCCTGTGCGAGCGGGCGGAAACGCTGAGCCGCCGGGGTCTGCCCCTCCCGGACCTGATCCGCAGCCTGCTGCCCGCCTTCCCCGACCGCAGGGACGACATCGCCGTCATCGCCCTCCAGACGAGCCCCCGGACGAGAAACGACGCGTGAGACGGCGACGGCGGGAGCGCGAGCACAGCACTCGGTCGCCTCACCGTGGCACGGCCTGCGGCGAGCTCACGGCCCCGCAGCTCCGGAGGGCGGGGGCATCGCCCAGCGGATGGCGGCGGTGACGGCGGTGCCCAGCGGGCGTACGCACAGGTCCTCGGCGAGCGGGAGGCGGGGCAGCCGCAGCGCTCGTGCCGCCCAGGTCGGCAGCAGGGCGACGGCGCCGGCGGCGATCGCCCCGTACGGCGGCCGGGCGAGCAGGGGAAGGGGCGGGTGGAGCAGGAGGAACCGGGCGGTGCTGCGCGCCTCGGGGGTCACGCGCAGTTCGCCGCGGTAGGCGGCGATGCGCTCGGCGAGTTCGGCCCGGGTGGTGGGCGGTCGCCGGACTCCGAGGGCGAGGGCGATGCGAGCCGTGTCGGCCACGTAGGCGTCGCAGCCCTCGTCGTCCAGCGGGCGGGCGCCGTAGAGCTGGTGGGCGCGCAGGAAGCTGTCGACCTCGGCGGTGTGCACCCAGCCCAGCAGGTGCGGGTCCGAGGCGGCGTAGGGCTGCCCGTCCGAGGTGGCGCCCCGTACCCGCTCGTGGACGGCTCGCACCCGGGCGCAGGCTTCGTAGGCGCTGTCGGAGGTCCCGAAGGTCGTCACGGCGAGGAAGGCGCTCGTGCGCTGGAGCCGGCCCCACGGGTCGCCGCGGAACCCCGAGTGGGCTGCCACGGCCGCCATGGCCTGGGGGTGCAACGACTGAAGGAGGAGGGCGGAGAGGCCGCCGATGAACATGGCCGCGTCCCCGTGCACCCGCCGGACCGGCCGTTCGGGTCCGAACCAGCGCGGCCCCGGGGTGTCGTGGATGCGGGCGCGGAGGCCGGGCCCGTCCGGCCCCGCCACCCGCGAGAAGATCAGGTGCCCGAGGCGGCCGCGTACGGAGGTACGTGGGCTGGGGAGAGGGTTCATGGGGGTCGCCTCCGCGTCGTGCGTCGACGTGCCCGGCACGTCACCGGCCGGACTCGTCGCCCCGCTCGGAGGACCGCGGTCGGGCCCGCCCCGTTCCGGCGTGAGGGGTGCGAGGGCTATGAGGGGTATGAGTGCCTTGTACCCCGTTCTCCCGCTCGCACCGGTGCGGAGTGCGGGGTGCGGAGTGGGTGCCGCGCGGTGGTGGGTACCCGGCCGTGCACTCCCCTGCGCGCGGCGGGAGCCGACCGGCCGGTTCCGCTCGGCGGACGCCGCTCGGCGCGCCGACACGACGCGGAATCGACGCGTCTTGCCGCACCGAGCCGGCGCCGCCGACGATGAGGTCATCGCGGGCGCGCCGGGAGAACGCGAGGGCCCGTGCCGTCCTGACCGGCCTGCCCGGACGAGGAGCAGATCATGAGACTGAGGGACGAGCTGCCCGTCGATCACCATCTGTCGACCGTCTACCGCTACGGCGCCGCGTTCTGCGGCCTGGTGCTCATCACCTTCGGCTGCCTCGGCTTCGCCGACCGGCTCAGCCCCTTCGACACCCACGGCACCTCGATCGCGGGGCTGTCCACCAACGGGCTGCTCAGCGTCATCTCCGTGGTGGTGGGCGCCGTACTGGTGCTCGGGGGTTTCGTGGGCGGCAACTTCGCCTCCGATCTCAACATGGCGGTGGGCGCGCTGTTCCTGTTGAGCGGCTTCGTCCACATCTTCATCCTGGACAGGCCCGCGAACATCCTGGACTTCAGGCTGAGCAACGTCATGTTCAGCTTCGTCATGGGACTGATCGTGCTCACCTTCGGGATGTACGGGCGCGTCACCGGGGGCCTGCCGCACGACAATCCGTACTGGCGCAGCCGGCATCCCGAGGAGGTCGCCCGCCAGGAGGCGCGGCAGCGTCTCCGCGAGCTGACCAGGGCCGCCCACCACGGCGCGGACAAGTGAGGGGACGACGTGTTCCCGTCCGCGGCACGGGACCCGGCAGCCACCGGCTCGGGACGAGGAAGCCGCCTGACCGGCGGGGCCCGGATCACTGGGCCGATGGCGTGAGTGCCTCGGCCGATGGCGTGAGTGCCTCGGCCGATGGGGTGAGTGCCTCAGGGGACGGGCCGGACATCGGGCAGACATCACCGCATCCGCACACCGCCGTGCGGCCGGGGATCGCCCGCGCGGGCGACCGGGAGTGGGAAGGAGCGGGCATGCCAGGATCGCGGCCCGCCCCGACCGAGCCGATCAGCCCCGCCGAGGGCCCGCTCACGGCCCGGGACGCCATCGACGCCGTGGAGACGGAGCTCGACCGGGTGCTCGGCGAAGCGCTGTCCCGGGCCCGCGAGGTGGACGCGCTGTTCGCCCGCGAGGTCGCCGACCGGGTCGCCGCGTTCGTCAGACAGGGCGGGAAGCGTTCGCGCACCGCGTTCGCGTGGTGCGGGTGGCGTGCCGCGGGGGGCGCGGGCGACGCCACGGCGGTGATCCGTACGGGCGCCGCACTCGAACTCGTCCAGGCCTGCGCGCTGATCCACGACGACGTCATGGACGGATCGTCGATGCGACGGGGCTCGCCCGCGATGCACGTGGCCGTGGCCCGTATGCACCGGGCCGCGCGGCTCACCGGCTCCCCGGAGGCGTTCGCGACCGCCGCCGCCGTGCTCGCCGGGGACTTGGCACTGGCCTGGGCGGACGATCTGCTGACCCGGACCGCACTCGGCTCGCCGTACGGTCAGCGGCTGCACCGTGAGTGGGAGGCGATGCGGGGCGAGATGGTCGCCGGCCAGTACCGGGATCTCCGGGCGCAGGCGTCCGGGACCACCGACGTCGAGGAAGCGCTGACCATCGCCACGCTCAAGAGCGCCCTGTACACGGTCGAGCGTCCGCTGGCGCTGGGCGCGTCGCTGGCCGACGCCGACGCGTCCGTCCTGGCGGCGCTGCGCTGCGCCGGGCGGTGCGCGGGGCTGGCCTTCCAGCTCCGCGACGACCTCCTCGGCGCCTTCGGCGACCCGCTGGTGACGGGCAAGTCGGCCGACGACGACCTGCGCACGCGCAAGCTCACCTACCTGCTCGCCACCGGTGTCCGGCTCGCCCGCGCCGATGGCGACGAAGAGGCGTTCGCTGCGCTCACCGCGGCGGGACCCGACCGGTCGGACGAGACGGTACGGCGGATGCGGGCGGCGATGGAGCGGACCGGGGCGCGGGCGGTCGTCGAGTCGGAGATCGCCGGACTGGCCGCGACGAGCCTGCGCCACTTCGCCGAGACGGGCGCCGACGAGGCCGTGCGCAGGGAGTTCGTCCTGCTGGTCGAGCGAGTCTCGGGTGTGGCGCTGGAACCCGCCGGTCAGCCCGCGCCCGGCCGCTGCCCGGCTCCACCCGGTCCCGACGGCGCCTTGGACGACGACCGCTGACGAACCCGCCCCGCCCCGGCCCGAGCCGGTACGGGTACTGGCTGAGCATCGGCGTTTCGGCCATGACGCCATCGGACGTGTGCTCTTGCCCCGCAAGGGTCGGTGCATGGCACACCTTCGAAAATCCGCTCCATTCCAGGGTGCGCGACCCGTCCGAAAGCGCAGGTGTTCGAAACCGGTGCGGCGTCGTTGAGCACGGCGACACCACCATGACGTCCAGAAGGGGGAACGCGTTGACGTCCGTCGAACGAGGCAGCGGTGGAGTCGGCGACCCGCCGAAGCCCGCGGCCGGCTCCCGCTGCGCCCGGCCGCCCGAGCACGGGCCGGCGGGCCGACCCGCCGGCACGAGGCCCACCGCCCGTCCTCTGGAACCACCCCACGTCGAAGGCGAGACGCCGACGATGCTGCCGTCGACCAGGGCGTTCCTGGAGCGGCATGCCGCCGAGCACCCCGTCGCCGCCGCCGAACCCGCGGCGGCCGCGGGGCCCGCAGCGGCGGCGGCGCCGTCCGGGACCGTGCCGAACGTGGTCGGCGTCCACCTCCTCCTGGAACGCGACGGCCAGGTCCTGCTGGGCCTGCGGCACCCGGACTCGGCGTACGCGGGAGGGTCCTGGCACGTGCTCGCGGGCCACTGCGAGGCGGAGTCCGCGACCGCCTGCCTGCTGAGGGAGGCGTACGAGGAGGCGGGGCTGGTGATCGACCCGGCCGGCGTCGAGCTCGTCCACACCGTGCACATGCGGGAGCGGCCCGCGGACCCGCCCCGGATCCAGCTGTTCTTCCGGGCCCGCCGCTGGGAGGGCACGCCCCGGCTGCGAGAGCCGGACAAGTGCGCGGCCTGGCAGTGGTGGAACGCCGAGGAACTGCCCGAGCCGATCGTCCCCTACGCGCGCGCCGCGATCGAGGGCGTCCGGGCCGGCCGCGTCTACACGGAGCTGGGGTGGGGACGGTGACAGGGTGCGACGGGGAATGGATGACCGGCGGTCAGCGGCACACTGAACCCCTCGACGTCCACCTGATCGCGGTGCGCGACGGCCCGGCCGGGACCGAGGTGCTGCTCTCCCGGCGGGCCGGTGACGTGTACGCCGCCGGGTGCTGGCACCTGCCGTCCGGGCATCTCGACGGCCCGTGGGAGGACGTGGTCACGGCGCTGGTGCGCGAGACCCGCGAGGAGACCGGCCTCGTGGTCGACCCGGCCGAGGTGCGCGCGGCCCTCACCGTGCACCACCGCTCCCCCGCCGGCGGGGCGCGCCTCGGCGTCTTCTTCGAGGTGCGGCGCTGGCACGGCGCCCCACAGGTCAGGGAGCCCCAGGTGTGCGACGCCATCGGCTGGTTCCCGATCGACGCCCTGCCGGAGCCGATGGTCGCGTACTGCCGGGCCGGGCTGGACGCCTACCGGGCCGGCGCGCGGCTGGCCGTGCACTTCCAGGAGCCCGGCGACTCGATCGCCTTCGCCCCGGGCGCCGACCGTCTGCGCATCGTGCCGGACGTGACCGGCCGGGCATGAGCCGATCACCCCGGGGCCGCGGTCGTCGCGTTCGCGGAGCGGTCGGCCGGTCGGTCGGTCGGTCGGTCGGATCATCGCGCCGACGGACACGCAGAAGTACGGGCAGGCGCGCGCGGTGTTCGGCGATGTCACGGCCGGTGTAGGAGGCGTTCCGTGCGGCATGCCGCGGATTCCGCGCGGTGCACGCAGGTCATGCCTTCACCGTGGTGGATGTCGGTGTCCGTGTGCGCCAAGAGGCGGCTGACGCTGGCTTTTGCGTGTACGGTGCGGTCGAGGAAAGTGGCGGCACCGGCGGTGCGACGGTGGTATTCCACCGCGGCCGGGCCGCTGGCATGCTCATGCTCCTCCTGCAGGCGTGTCCAGTCGTCCTCGGACTGCTCCAGCGCCATCGAAGGGCGATCCGGCCCGGCTGACCGTCTGACTCCCCGCCCAAGTCGAAGGAGAAGACGGTGACCTCGACCGGGTTCAGCCCGCGCCCCGGAACTCCTGGAACAGCAGCGACAGCGCTTCGATCACCCAGAGAACTGCCGGGACGCCGAAGACGGCCCCCCAGAAACCGGTGACCAGGAAGCCGGCCAGGGCGAATCCCAGCCAGGCCACGCGGGTCGGTGCGAGCACGCGTGAGGGGTCTTCGGGGTCGTATCGAATCTCGTCCCGGCGTCCTCGCAACGCGGGACGCGCCGTGACCTTCCGACCGTCGAGCGTGCGGAAGTGGACGAGGTGACTGGAGCCCTCGTTGGCGTGATCGGGTTCGTATCTCGCCCGGACGGTAACGCCTCGCCGCCACATCACCCACCGTGTGTCCAGGTCGGCCATGCCGATCCACATGCGCAGCAGGACGACACTGGCCGGCAACAACAGCCAGGCCATGAGGCCCACAGACCGGTCCACCGGAAGCCCTACGGCCAGGGGAAGTCCCAGGACCACGTACCCGAGAGCGCGCCGCCACCACGGGCTGCCGTGCCGTAGCCGGTCACGAAGGTGGGCCAGTGCGCGCACTGGCCATACCGGCGCCGACTGTCGCCGCACCGGCCGTCGGACATCCGCCGGGTCCGAGTCACCGATGATCGCTTCGATCTCGGCGCCGAGCGCGGCGACCATCACTTCGTTGCGGTGTCGGACTCTCATCGCCTCGTCGGCCTGCGCGTCCTCGAAGAGGACCACCTCCAGCGACTTCCCCTCGACCGCCACTCGGCGGATCCGCGCCCCCGGGACAGTGACGGTCCCGCGTCCCCGCCTCCAGTGCAGCACGCCTCGCTCCACCCACACCCGAGTACGGCCACGAACAAGGACAACTCCTGCCGCAGAGCCTCTGCTTGATCCCCCCATGGCGGCAAAGACTAAACGTGTTGGCCTTGTTCGGGGATGCGCATGGCAGACTCCGCTTCGGTGCGGGGCAGTTCTCAGCGGGTCCGGTCGATGAGCGCGTGGAGGAGTGTGTAGGGCCCGGTGTCGTGTCCGTCGATGCGGGTGTTGTCGTCGGGGGAGGTGGTGTCGGCCCACTCGCGGACGAGGTGCGCGTGCTGCCGGTCGGGCGTCAGGTGGACGTGGGTGGCGAGGAGGCCGGGTCGCGGTGTGAGGGCGGCATCGATGTCGTGCGCGGCCAGAGGGGTCACGGTGAACACCTCGGCGAGACGGTCCGGGTCATGGATGACGCTGCGCACGAGGCGGGTGCGGTGGAGGCCGGGGCGCTGGATGGCGGGGACGAGGGTGTCCACGCGGCTGACCACATCGTCGCGGTGGGCTCGCGCCCAGGTCAGATGGGCGTCGTCGCTGGTCCACTGTGCGTAGAAGAGCAGGCCGGTGCCGTCCAGGGACAGAAGGATGTGCTGGGACAGGCGGCCGGGAGGTGACGGAGCGGCGGCCCATTCCTCGCTCACCGCTGCCGCGGCGGCGCGTGAGCGTGCGGCGGTTCCGGTGAGCCACCGGCTCAGCAGGGCGGTGCCGGCCGCGGGCTGGAGGAGATCCGTGAAGCGGGTCATGGGCTGAGGCTCCGATCGTCGGGTCTTTCAGACGGAGACGAAGTAGTTAGGAGCCATACAATATGGAGGCGTATCAATGACGTCAACATGATTAGGGGCCGTACTGTTAGGCTCCATACATGACACGTGAGGTGGAACAGCTGGAACAGGCGGTCGCGGATCTCTTCGCCGCCTTCCGGCGCAAGCGCGGCCGTGAGCAGGCGAGTGGCGACGGCCTGTCCGGAACCCAGTTGCGCGCGCTGGACGGTCTGGCCGACGCGGGCCAGGCCACCGCACGCCGGCTCGCCGAGTACGCCGACGTGACCCCGGCCACCATGACGGGGCTGCTGGACACCCTGGAAGCCAAGGGACTGATCCGGCGCGACCGCAGCCCCGTCGACCGCCGCGCGATCCAGGTCGTCCTGACCGACCGCGGACGCGAGTTGACCGAGGAGGCCAGGGAGCGGTGGCGGAAGCGGTGGCAGCAGGCGATGGCTGACGTCCCGCCCGAAGAACTGCAGGCCGCGATCCGGGTCCTCGGCAAGGCCGCCGGCATCTACGACCGGATGTAGCACCGGCGCACCCGGCGACGCCGGGGGCGCACGTCGAGACGCGTGGCCGCGCCGTATCGGGCGCGGCGAACTCGGGGCCTCACGGGGCCGCCGGGAGGCCGACGGCGCTACCGCCCGGGGCCGCGCTTACGGCGACGCCGCGCTCGCCGTACTGAAGGGCGGTGCGGCGGCCCGCTGACACCGGCCGGCCGAGCGGTCCGGTCCGGATGGCCCGCCCGGGAGTTGAGCTTCGACTCGGGCAGGAGGTGCCGGCGTCGCGCCGTTCGTGCCATCCGGTCTCAGCCGGCGGGGTGGGCGGGGCGGCGGCCTCGACGCCTGCGCAGCGCTGCGGGGGCGGCCGTCTCCTCTTCCCAGTCCGCGTCGATGTCCACGTCGAGGTCCGCGGCCATGTCGCCGCGATAAGCGGGTGCCAGGAACAGGTTCTGCCACTGCGGCGCGGCTGTCACCGGCGGTCGTCCGACCGTCTCCACACGCCGTTCCGTCTGAACTTCACGCATCCGCATACCTTCACTCACTCCACCGACAGAGAAACAGCCCCCGCACGACAGCGGCAGGGCCGGCCGTGAAGCAGCCTTACATTCGATGTCCCGTGCGAAGGCGATCAAACAGTCCTTCAGCAGCAGAGGTTACTCCCGGACGTCCGTGTCGCCCGCATCGGACCACCGCGCCGCGGGAACGCGGCGCACCCGTGGCCGGCAGGCACTGGCATGACAGGCGTCCGGCTGGTGTGCGACCGGAGCGGCGGATGACCGGTGAAACCGCCGTGCCGGGGCATCCGGTGTTCGACCGGAGGGGACGGAAGAAGGCAGGTGGCGGCGGATGGACTTCGACGACGACGCGGAGCTGGACAGCTCACAGGTGGACGACCGGCGCGGCATGAGCCGCGGCGGCCTGGCAGTGGGCGGCGGTGCGGTCGGTGTCGTCGGGCTGCTGATCGCGCTGTTCTTCGGCATCGACGTGACCGGCGGCGGTGACGGCGGCAGCCCGGCGGGTCCCGCGGCGTCCGGCTCGCAGGACGTGCGCGGCGACTGTCGCTCGGGCGCGGACGCCGACGCGCGTACGGACTGCCGGGTCGTCGGCGTCGTCAACAGCGTGCAGGAGTACTGGACGTCCGAGTTCAAGGCCGAGAACCGCACGTACCAGCCCGCGAAGACCGTGCTGTTCACGTCCCGCACCCAGAGCGCGTGCGGGACCGCCGACAGCGACGTAGGGCCGTTCTACTGCCCCGGCGACAAGGAGGTCTACCTCGACGTCGGCTTCTTCCGTGAGCTCAGCTCCCGCTTCGGCGCGAAGGGCGGCCCCTTCGCGCAGGCGTATGTCGTGGCCCACGAGTACGGGCACCACGTCCAGGACCTGCTCGGCACGATGGACAAGGTCGGCGACGACCGCCGGGGCGCGGACAGCGCGTCGGTGAAGCTGGAACTCCAGGCGGACTGCTACGCGGGTGTGTGGGCCCGTCACGCCGATTCCACGCCCGACGAGAAGACGGGCCGCCCGCTCCTGGACAAGGTGACCCCGGCCGACATCGACGACGCCCTCGACGCCGCGGCCGCGGTGGGTGACGACCGGATCCAGCAGGGCTCCCAGGGCCGCGTCGACCCCGACACCTGGACCCATGGGTCGTCGGCGGAACGCAAGCGCTGGTTCACGACGGGCTACCGCTCGGGCAAGCCGGCGTCCTGCTCGACCTTCGGGTGACGCCCCGCTCCCCCAGCAGGCGTGCGCCGTTGGAGCAGTTGATCCGTGCGTACACGGCGCGCGGGGACCTGGACCGCCTCATCGCCACGTCGCGCGAGGACGCTTCCTGAACCGCGCCTCCCGAGGCGGGCCGGGCCGGTTTCGACGCCCCTGCCCTTGGGGACGTCGCCGAGTTCCCCGGTCCGCGCGTGTCCGGCGACCGGACACGCGCCGTACCGCAGGCCGCCGTGTCGGGGGGCTGTCGGCGGTCGGCGTGATCTGTCGGTGATATGTCGGTGGGCGGTGCGACGTTGGGCGGGTCGGTGCTCTTCATGAGCACACTGCCGCAGAGCGCAAGGAGCCGGTCATCGTGTCTTCCGTCATCCAGAGCCGACCGTGGGACGTTCACCGGCTGCCGTCCGCCGAGGGCCGCGTCTTCCTGGTCACCGGAGGCAACGCCGGGATCGGCTACTTCGTCGCGGAGCAGCTCGCCACCACCGGCGCCGTCGTCGTCCTGGGCAGCCGGGACCGCGCGAAGGCAGGCGCCGCGATGGCCTCGATCCGCTCGCGCGTCCCCGGCGCACAAGTGCGGCACCTTCCCTTGGACCTCGCCGACCTGGCGTCCCTGAAGAGCGCCGTGGACCGGCTGGACGTCGATCGTCTCGACGCGGTGGTCCACAACGCGGGCGTCGCGCTCGACGACCCGCCGCGCCGGGAGACCCAGGACGGCCACGAGCTGATGTTCGGCACCAACCACCTCGGCCACTTCGCGCTGACCCAGTGGCTGGCCCCGCTGCTGTCGGCGGCCCCGGCGGCCCGCGTCGTGACGGTGGGCAGCTTCGCGGCGCGGTCCGAGCGACTGGACCTCGGCGACCTGGAGTCCACCCGGGACTACCGGCCCAAGCGCGCCTACGGCCGCTCGAAGCTGGCGCAGATGTCCTTCGGCTTCGCACTCGACCGCCGTCTGCGCGCCGCCGACAGCACGGTGCTCAGTGTGGTGGCCCACCCCGGCGGCGCACTGGACTCGCTCACCCCCTCCCGCCCGCCGGTGTGCGTGACCACCCCCGGCCGGCGGCTGTCGTCCTTGCCCGCCGCGCTCCTGGTGCAGGGCAAGGAGGCCGGAGCCTGGCCCGTCGTCCGTGCCGTGCTCGACGCGCGGGTGCGGGGAGGACAGCTGTGGGGGCCGCGCGTCTTCGGGCTGCGGGGGATGCCGCGCCGGGAGCCCGTCCCCGCTCACATGGCCGATCCGGTCACCGCCGCGGGCCTGTGGGCCGCCAGCTGTGCGGCGGCCGGCGCCGAGCCGCACCTCGGCTTCCGGTAGGCCCCGAGCCGCACTTCGACTCCGGTTACGGACGGGGCGAGCGGCAGGGCGGCCGCGGCCGGCCTTGCCGTGAGTGGCCGGCGACGTCATCCTCCGGGCACGGCTGCGGGGCGACGCACCTCCAGAACCACCGCGGTCCCGGCCACGGTCCGATCCTCGTGCATGGTGATCCGCCGGCCGGGCCGGAGGTGTGTCCAGTCGGAGGGGGTGAGGGGCAGGAGGCGCACCGTGGCCTGCCCACCGGGCTCCAGCACGGGCGTGTTCTCCACCCAGAGCGCGGCGATGCTGACCGCACGTGCGCCGGTGGGCGAGAGGTGCCCGATGTCCCACATCGGTCGCAGAACACCGGCACCGGAGAAGGGTGTCTTACGCCGGCCCTCGCCGGCGGACCGGAGCGTCAGCTGTGCCCGGATCACGCCGTGGCGGATCTCCAAGCACCGCCAGTGGCACCAGGCCGCACTGCGCTCCATCCGGAGCTGCTCAGCCGCTTCGGCGAGCTTCTCCCACAAATCCAGCGGAATCGAGCGACCGTCCCCGAGGTCCTCCAGCAGACTCAGGGCGATCTCCCACTCGTCGCGGACGAGGTAGTCCCAGATGTCCGACACCGTGATGGCGTTCTCGGCGGCCGCCTCGTCCGATTCCAGCAGGGAGGCTGATTCGAGCAGCTCGGGAACGTTCATGCGCTGATTCTCGATACCGCGCGCAGGCCCGTCCAGCGGGATTCGCTGAGTGGTCGCACCGGCCTTCGTGGGACCACGCGGCGCGGACATCTCACCCGCGCCGGCCCCGCGCCCGCGCGTCCCCCGCTGGGGGGATGCGCGGGCGCGGCGGTCAGCAGTCGTGCCAGAGCCGGGTCATGACCCGTACGCCGAAGCGCAGTCCCTCCAGCGGCACCCGCTCGTCCACGCCGTGGAACAGGCGGCCGTAGTCGAGGTCGTGGGGCAGTTTGAGGCCCTTGAAGCCGAAGCAGCGGATGTCCAGCTTGGTGAACGCCTTGGCGTCGGTGCCGCCGGGGTTGCAGTACGGCACGGGGTGGCCGTCGGGGTCCTCGGCGCGTACGGCGTCGCACATGGCGTCCACGAGCGGGCCGTCGAAGGACGTCTCCATCGCGATGTCGTGGTTGACCCACGCGCGGGAGACCGAGGGCAGCAGCAGCGCGTCGACGGTGTCGATCAGCTCCTGCTCGTGGCCCGGCAGGAAGCGGCCGTCGACGCGTGCGGTGGCCCGGCCCGGAATCACGTTGGTCTGGTAACCGGCCGAGAACATGGTCGGGTTGGCCGAGTTGCGCAGCACCACCTGGAGGAAGTCGGCGACATGGCCGAGTTTGGCCAGCTCCGCCTCCAGGGTCTCGGCGTCCTCGGCGTCCAGGTCGACGTCGACGCCCTGGAGCCGGGCGGCCTCCTCCAGCACGGCGCGTACCGGGGCGATCAGCCGGACGGGGAAGGTGTGGCGGCCGATGCGGGTGAGGGACTCGGCGAGGTCGGTGACGGCGTTCTCGCTGTTCGGGGACGAGCCGTGCCCGGCGCGTCCGGTGGCCGTCAGCTCCATCCAGGCCATGCCGCGCTGGGCGTTCTCGATCGGGTAGAGGCGGCGGGTGTCGTCGAGGGCGTAGCTGAATCCGCCGCCCTCCCCGATCGCCTCGGTGACCCCGGCGAACAGCTCGGGCCGGTGCTCGACCAGCCAGTGGGCGCCGAACCTGCCGCCCGCCTCCTCGTCGGCGAGGAAGGCGAGGACGATCTCGCGGGCGGGCCGGGCGCCGGTGCGGGCGAAGTGCCGGGCGGTGGCCAGCATGACGGCCACCGTGTCCTTCATGTCGATGGCGCCGCGGCCCCACAGGTAGCCGTCGCGTATCTCGCCGGAGAACGGCGGGACCCGCCATTCGGCGGCGTCGGCGGGTACGACGTCCAGGTGGCCGTGGACGAGGAGGGCGCCGCGGGCCGGGTCGGCGCCGGGGATGCGGGCGATGACGTTGGCGCGGCCCGGGGCGCTCTCCACCAGTTCGGAGGCGATGCCCGCCTCGGCGAGCCGGGCCACGACCCAGTCGGCGCAGGCCCGTTCGTCGCTGGTCGGGTTGGAGGTGTCGAAGCGGATCAGCTCCGCGCACAGCTCGACGACTTCCCTCTGCGCCTCCTCGGAGGCCGGGACGAGGGCGGGGGCGGTGCTGGTCATGGTGCTCCTACGGGGGCCGTGCCGGAGGCGGCCGGGGTCGTGGTGCCGGCGATGCCGGGGTGGTCCTCGACGGTGGTGGTGCCGTACGGCCTGATCCAGCCGGCGAGGCCGAGGACGGCGTAGAGGACGAAGGCGGTGAGCAGGGAGTTCAGGGCGGGGATGCCGCCGTCGTAGAACTTGCCGACGCAGAACGCGGCGGCCCAGATGACCAGGGACATCGGGACCCAGGTCGGTGAGGTGGCGGGCAGGGCGCCGGCGTCGCGGGTGGCGTCGAGCGGGGCGCGCATGCGGCGGACGACCCAGTACTCGGCGACGATGATGCCGCCCACCGGCGGGATGGCGACGCCGAGCACGGACAGGAAGTCGGTGAAGTGGGTCATGATGCCGACGGCGGACAGCACGGTGCCGGCGATGCCGAGGACGATGGTGACCGCGCCGCGGTGCAGGCGCTTGGCGAAGACGACCTGGAAGAAGTTGACGACGCCGAGCGAGGAGCCGTACAGGTTCCAGTCGTTGATCTTCGCCGTGGACATCAGGACGACGAGCACGCCGAAGACGCCGGAGGTGGAGAGCACGATCTGGGAGACCTGGCCGTTGCCGACCATGTGCCCGAGCAGGACGCCGGTCAGGCCGACGATGTACTCCGACAGGATCATCGACGAGGCGCTCTGCAGGAAGACGTGGCTGCCCTTGCGGTTGTAGCGGGTCATCTCCGGGGAGACGATGGCGCCGGTCATGTAGCCGCCCGCGATGGCGGTGGCGGCGACGGAGAGCGGGATCGCCTGGCCGGGGGCCGGGGAGTGGATCAGCTCGGACAGCGAGTGCTCGCTCAGGGCGTCGGTGACCGACCAGGCCACCATCGCGAAGAACAGCGGGGTGACGATCTTGGCGAAGACGGCCATGTAGCGGAAGCCGAAGATGACCAGGACGGTGATGGCGGCGCCCGCGACCACGCACCACAGCCAGGACGGCCCGCCGACGAGCGAGGCCACGCTGTCGCCGAAGATCGTGTTCTGGACGCCGAACCAGCCGACGAGGCTGATCGAGATGACGAGGCTGACCAGGGCCGAGCCGTTGCGGCCGAAGCCGGCCCAGCGGGTCAGCAGCGGGGTCGCCAGTCCCTCGCGCATGCCGGCCAGGCCGATCGCGAAGATCACCACTTCCAGGATCACCGCGCCGAGGGTGAAGGCCCAGAACGCGCCGGCGAAGGACATGCCGACGCCGATGGTGGCGCCGAGGGTGAACTGCGAGATGGAGCCCGACTGGGCCAGCCACTGGAGCAGCATGGTCCAGAAGCCGAGGCGCTTGTCGCGCGGGACGCGGGAGAGGGCGTAGTCGTCGCTGCCGACGGTTCTGGCGCCGCCCGGCTCCGAGGGCGCGGCCGTGTTCTCGTGTGTGGCCATGATCACGACTCCCTGGAGGCGTTGCCGAGCGTCTGGAGGTGGGCGAGCGAGCCGTAGCGGGAGACGAGCGCGGTGAACTCGGCCTCGTCGTGGAAGTCGAGGCGGCCGCCGCCGTACGCCTTCGCGGTCTCCACGGCGAACCGGGCCGCCGCCGCGATGTCGGTCTCGTGGCTCGCCCCCGTCTGGCATCCGGGCACGGCCGCCGCGGAGGTGACCGCGACGCCGACGACCGGGGCGGAGGTCGCCGTGGCCGGCTGCAGGATCGAATTGATGTGGTGTACACCGTTACCGTACGGGGTGATGTCCTGGGTGGTCACCGGGTACGTGACCAACGGCTCACCGGTGACCACGGCGAGCAGCTCGCCCAGCTGCTCGCTCACCCGGAGCACCCAGCCCTCCTTCACGGTGGGCGACAGGGCCAGGCCCTTGTGGTTGATGATCCGGTTGCCCTTGGTGGTGTCGATGGAGAGCACCGCCTCCATGTCGGCGGTGACCTCGTGCCGGTTCATGGTGGCGATGTCGACCGGTGAGTCCATGAACGGGACCGGGTCGTGCGGCGCGGTCGGGGCTTTCGGGCAGATGTGGGTGGCGACGACCACGTCGCCGTCGAGGACGTCGCCCCGGCGGCGCATGTCGAGGAGCTTGGCGGCGGTGGCCAGCGCGGCGACCGCGCCGTCCGCGTCCGAGACGAGCCCTGTCATCTCCGGGCGCGCGCCGACCCCGCCCAGGCGGCCCACCACGCCGAGGGTGCGGGCGGTGCCGCCGCGGGTCCGGCCGGCCCGGCCGGGTACGCGGACGAGGACGAAGTCCGTCGAGCCGCGCTCGCCGGTGACGGTGGTGACCTGGGCGCCGCAGCCCTCGGGGCCCGCGAGGGTGTCGAGGTGGGCGGCGACGCGCTTGCCGTCGACGTCGGGGTCGTCGAGCAGGTCGACGAGGTCCAGGACGTACTTCAACATGGGCAGTTCTCCTGATCCGCACCCGGGGCGGTGCTGACAGCAGGTTCCGGAGCGGTTAACGTTCTCCGCAACTGTTTCCCGTTATCTGCAATTGCCGTCTGCATGCCGAGATGCGGGGACGGGCGAGGCGCGAGCGCGCGGCTGAGTGCGTGTGAGCGCGTGGCTGAGTGCGTGTGCGAGCGCGTGATTGAGTGCAGGTGTGCGTGCGCGCAGGTGTGCGTGCTTGCACGTGTGAGTGAGAGGAGTGGCCCGTGTCCGGTCAGCCCGTCGACCGCAGGACCCCGGCCGGAGCCCTGCAGACCGTGGACCGCGCCCTGCTGGTCCTGCTCGCCTTCGAGCGGTCGCGGCCCGACTGGGGCGTGACGGAGGTGGCCGGCGAGTTCGGCTGGGACACCTCGGTCGCCCAGCGGCTGCTGTCCACGCTCGCGGGCCGCGGCTTCCTGGTCTCCGATCCGGCGACCCGCCGCTACCGCATCGGCCCGGCCGCGCTGCGCCTGGGCCGGCTGTGGGAGCGCTCGGGCTCCCTGGAGCTGCTGGCGGAGCCGGTCCTGCGGGAGCTGCGCGCGGTGACCGGCGACACGGTGCTGTTCTGCCTGCCGGACAGCTTCCACATGCGCTGCGTGGCCGCCGTCGAGGGCGAGGAGGGGCCGCTGCGCTACTATCCGCTGGTCGGCGAGCTGTACCCGGCGCACGCGGGCGCCACCAGCAAGTCGTACTACGCCTTCCTGCCCGACGACCAGCGCCACCGGCTGTTCCGCGGCCGCCCCATGGCCCGCTTCACCGAGCGCACGGTCACCGACCCCGACCAGCTGGAGCGCGAGTTCCGTGAGGTGCGCGCGCGGGGGTACGCCTGGACCGTCGGCGAGTACGACGCCGGCATCGGCACCGTCGCCGTGCCCGTCTTCCTCGGCGCCGAGCCCTACGGCAGCCTGAGTCTGGGCGCCGCCAAGGAGCGCTTCCCGGACGGCCCCGAGGACCGTCTCGACGCGCTGCGCCGCGCCGCCCAGTCGCTGGAACGGCGTCTGACGCATCCGCCGCAGCACCACCGCCGTCCGCGCGCGCCCCGCCCGGCGTGAGTCACCACCGTCCCACCCCGTTCGATGAGGAACCCTTCGTGAATCTGCTGCTCCTGTCCAACTCCACCCAGCACGGCCGCGGTTACCTGGAACACGCCCTGGACGTCGTGACCGGTTTCCTGCCCGCCGGAGCGCGGCTGGCGTTCGTGCCGTACGCGCTCGCCGACCACGACGCGTACACCGCCAAGGTGCGCGGCGCGCTCGCGGACGCCGGGATCGCGGTACGGGGGGTGCACGAGGGCGGCGACCCGCTGGCGCGACTGGCCGCGTCGGACGCCGTGTTCGTCGGCGGCGGCAACTCGTTCCGGCTGCTGAGCGCCCTGTACCGGACGGGGCTGCTCGACGCGTTGCGGGACGCCGTGCGCGGCGGGCTGCCCTACATGGGGGCCAGCGCGGGCACCAACATGGCCGCGCCCACGCTGCGCACCACCAACGACATGCCGATCGTGCAGCCGCCGTCGTTCCGGACGCTGGACCTGGTGCCGTTCCAGATCAATCCGCACTACCTGGACCCCGACCCGCGCTCCACGCACAAGGGCGAGACCCGCGAGGAGCGGCTGACGGAGTTCCTGGAGGAGAACGACGTGCCGGTCCTGGGGCTGCGCGAGGGTTCCTGGCTGCGGGTGGCGGACGGCAGCGCCGCGGTCGGCGGGGAACGTCCGGCCCGTCTGTTCCTGCGGGGTGCGCGGCCGCGGGAGATCGCCTCTGGCTCGGACGTGTCCGAACTGCTCACGGTGACACCGGAGTTCGACCGGCGGGCGTAGCTTGACGCGGGGTGTGCCGGGCGCCGTGCCGGGCGCCTTGGGAGCGCGCACGGCGCGTCCCTGGAGGCGAGCGCACCGCCGTACGGCGATCCAGCCCGCGTGCCGGAGCACGAAGTGATCACGTGGCCGAAGCGGGTGTGTCGGACCGGAGCCGGCCCCGGCCTGACGGATGCCGGTGCTCAGCGACGGTACGCGGTGGTCGCGATCTCGAGGAAGGACCGGATCAGCGGGTTGGTGTCGCCCTCGTTGCACACCGCCACCACGCGGCTCGGCGGCATGTCGATCAGCGGTACCACGGCCAGTTCGGCGGGCAGGTCGTGGCCGAGCGGGGCCAGGCCGACCGTGCCGTTCCACAGCACGGCCTGGAGGCATTCCTGTACGGCCCGCACCACCGGGCCCTCGCGCGGCCTGCCGCCGTTCCAGTACGACTGCCAGACGGGATCGGTGCCCGGCGGGAACTGGAACCAGCGGCGGTCCTCCAGCTCGGCCAGCCGCAGCCCGTCGCGGCGGGCCAGCGGATCGTCGGCGCGCAGGACCACGCCGACCGGGTCGGTCCGCAGTGCGCGCACCGTCAGGGCGGTCTCGTCGAACGGCGCCCGGGTCAGCGCGACGTCGACCAGTCCGGCGCGCAGTCCGCAGGTCGGGTCGGTCAGGTCGGCGTCGCGGACGCGGATGTCGACGCCGGGGCGGCTTCGGCGGTAGGCGGCGGCCAGCCGGGCCGTTCCCGGGTCGGTGCCGTCGCCCAGGATGCCGATGGTGAGGGTCGCGGCGCCGGCCGCCGCGCTCACCCGGACCCGGACGCGGTCGGCGTGGTCGAGCAGCGAGCGCGCCTCGTCGAGCAGCACCGAGCCCACCGCGGTGAGCGTGATTCCCGTGGGCGAGCGGGCGAACAACTGGGCCCCGACGTCGGCCTCCAGCTGTCGGATCGCCCGGCTCAGCGGCGGCTGGCTCATGTGCAGCCGGGTGGCGGCCCGGCCGAAGTGGAGTTCCTCGGCGACCGCCACGAAGTAGCGCAAGGTCCGTAGCTCCACGCTGCAACGATACCCATGGGGTATCGGCGTCGCGGAACGGGTCTTGGACACCGGTGGGTCGCCCGCGGTGGACTCGTGGGTATGACCGAAGACGCGCAGACCAGCCGGCCGCAGGCCCCTCCCGCCGTATCGGTGGTGGGCGCGGGCGACGGCGAGACGATCGTCCTGGGCACCACGCGCATGCGGGTCCTGGAGGACGGCAGCCACACCGGGCACCGCCTCGCGATCACCGAGTCCGTCCTCGCCCCGCACACCCAGGGACCGCCGCAGCACCGTCACACCCGGCACGACGAGAGCTTCTACGTCCTCTCCGGCACCGTGCGGTTCACCGCCGGGGACGAGCACCACGACGCCGTCGCGGGCACGCTCGTGGTGGTTCCGCCCGGCGCCCCGCACACCTTCGCCAACCCGACCGGCCGACCCGCCGTCCTGCTCAGCGTGTTCACCCCCGACCTGTACGTGCGGTACTTCCGGGACCTCCAGGAGTCGCTCGCCGCCGGCCGGCCGCTGACGCCGCGGGCCCACGCCGAGGTGATGGGCCGCTACGCGACCGAGCCCGCCGACGACCGCGCCTGACGCCTACGGCGCGCCGCCCGGCACCCCTCCCCCACTCGACGCCATCGACGGGCCCCGTGAACCGGTGGCCCATGAACGGGAACCATGAACATCGCCTACTGGATCATCGCGGTACCCCTCGCGCTCTTCTACTCGTACGCGGGCACGCTGAAGGCGATCCGCAGCCGCGATCAGCTCCGGCCGATGATGGCCTGGGTGGACCTCATGCCGTTGCCTGCCCTCAGGGCGCTGGGGGCGGTCGAGATACTCGGCGCGGCCGGCCTGGTCCTGCCGCCGCTGACCGGCATCGTCCCCCGGCCGGCGGCCTACGCGGCCGTCGGGTTCGTCCTGCTGCAGGCCGGCGCGATCGCCGTCCACCTGCGCGGCGGGGACCGCCGGATCACGCTCAACGCCGCGCTCATCGTCATCGCCGCCGCAGCCGTCTGGCCGGCCACCCGGCTGTGAGCGAACCCGGCCGGTAGGGTGGTGATCTTCGGCTGGCGGAAGCCACCGGAGTCCCCCTGAGGTTGAGTGAACAGCGATGGACCTCGACGACACTCGCGTACGGCTCCGACTCGACCGTGCGCTGGACCGCTTGGACGTCACGTTCCGCGGAATGACCGCTCGCGGTCACGAGACCCAGTGCGACTGCCACTGGGGCAGCCGAGAGGAGCTCGCGCAACTCAAGGTCCCGGACGTGGTGCTCGCCCCGGACCTCCTGCGCCGCACGTGGAACGCGCCCGACTGGGACGATCACGGCGCGGTGCTGCGCCGTATCCTGCCGCAACTCGCCAGGGCGCTGGTCGATGGCCCCGTGGAGCGTCGGTTCGGCATGGCGGAAGTCGGACGTTCGTTCGCCCGCGGCCACTGGCGGCAGTGGCCCGCGGACCAGAGCGCGGCGGTGTGGGAGTTCCTGCACGCCTGGTGGGCGCACACCCTCACCGAACCGCGTCCCGCCGTCCCCGCGCACGACCTCCTCGCCCTGTGCGCCGAGGCGTCCGGCGTGCTCGGACCGTGGCTCGACGCCTGGGAGGCCCTCGAACACCGCTTCGCCGACCGGCACTTGGCCGCAGCGGCCGCCCGGTGGGAGTACGACCTGCTGGAGGACCGGCTTCCCTGGGCGGCGTGGGACGACGACTCGGACGACCTGCGCTCCGAACTGGCGGCCTGGCTGGTCCGCCACGCCCCCGCACGGCTCCGCGGTCAGGACGTGCCCGAGGAACTCCCGCACCGGATCCGGCTCCTCGGGCTCACCGGTCCCGCCCGCTGGGAGGATCCGCACTGGCCCGACCGCCGCCGCTGAGCCGGCTTCGCCGGGCCGTGCTCAGGCCGACAGGCGCTTCCGCGCCTCGGCGTACGAAAGCCCCGGGACCAGCTCGGACATCTTGTCGAAGAAACTCAGCCCGGCGGTTCTCAGGGAATTCAGGAGATCGGCGGAGGAAGCGATCGCCTTTTTCACCTCACCGCCGCTCTTGACGGTCACCACGACGCGGGAGCCGGATTCCTGGAAGGACAGCCTGATCGGCTGGTCCGGGAAATACGTCTCCGCACGGCCCGTGGAACGCAACCGCGACGCCATCTCCGCGACGTAGCACCAGAGCTGATCGACGTAGTCCCATTCCCGGAGGCCGATCAGCTCACGCCCGTCCACGGACAGCCGGATGGCGCCCTCGATGTAGTCGGGGTCCGGCGGCGGGCCGTGGCAGGCTTCCACCCGCACGAACCCGCCGTCCGGCGCCCTGAGGAACGTCTCGATCTCCACCATGGCGTCAGGTTATCCGGCTACTCGCTCACCGGATAGAACTGTCCCACCCGGCCCCGGTTCAGACCGAGCACATAGCGGACCCCGTCGACCATTCCCCGGATCTGGTACATCCCCCCGCTGCCGCGTCGCACCAGCTTTTCCCGGTTCTGCCGGAGGACTTCACCGATCGCGCTCTCCACGTCCTTGACGCTCATGCGGGAATCGAAGAAGGACTGCTCCTTCTTGGTCGAACCGTCCCAGTACTTCGGGTGGTGACGCGTGAGGATGTGCTGCATTCCCTTCTTGTCGAGCAGGAAAGTCTGGTTCCCGATGGAGAAGCGCCTGCTGTTCCAGTCCCTGAGGGCGGCAAGGCACCCTCCGCCGCCGGTCGCCGAGACGGGCTGCGCCATCGGGCGGGTGCCGCGGCCGAGCTGAGCCGAAACACCGGAGGCGGGGCTGCGGCCGGTCAGGCACGGCTCGCCACGCCGCTCCCGCCCCACCTGGTCCACGAGGCGGTCCACCTCGCCCACGGCCAGGGCGCGGGCGTCGATGAGGGTGTTGGCCCGCGAGGAGAAGCGGACCGTGACCCGCCCGCCGGATGCCCGCGCCTGCTGCTGTGCCCGCGCCTTGTACCGCGCGTCGACCGCGGCGAAGACGGGACCGGCCTCGGGGGCGGAACAGGACAGGGTGCCGGAGACGGAGTTCCCGGTGAAGGGGAAGGCACGGCCGGGGACCGTGCAGCCGCCGGCGGGCCGGCCGTCGATGGTGATGGTCGCGCTCATGGTGGCGGTGACCGTGCCGCCGGTGATCCTGCTCCTGGCCTCGGTGGACAGCTTCCCGGTGAACTTCTGCCGGACCGAGCATCCGCCGGATCCGCAGTCCAGCTTGCCTGAGCCGTCCAGCGTGAAGTCGACCCCGTCGTCCACCGCGCTGTTCAGCTGCTTGACGTACTGCTCCAGGGTGTCGTACATCGTGTCGGCCTGCTCGCCGACGAGCGGGGACAGCTCCATCCCCTGGGAGTCGCCGTCCTTCAGCGGCCCGCTGGTCACCCGCGGCGCCACGGACGGCGTCGCGCCCGCTTCGAGCTGCTCGCGGACGTCCTTGATCTGCTCGCGCAGGTCGTAGGGTTCCAGCCGCAGCACGCGGTAGGGCTTGTTCCTGGCGACGACGAGCCGGCCCGCCGAGGTGTCGGCCCGCAACGCGGGCACGCCGCCCACGGTCAGGGGCGGCAGGCCGGGGTCGTCCGGGCCGGGCAGTGCGTCCAGCCGGTCGAGGGCGTCGGAGAGCTGGAACGCCAGGTCGCTCGGAGGCAGGTACTGGGCCATGACCGGGTCGAGGGAGTACGCCTCCCCCGGGGAGCCGATGGTCCACCTGCCCGGTGCGTCCGGGTCCTTCCGCTTCCCGTCCGGGCTCTCGTAGTCCCGGCCCTTCTCCCAGCGGGTGTAGGTCTTGCCGCCGATGCGCAGGACGTCCCGGTCCAGGCTCTTCACGCCATCGCCCGTCGAGCCGAACACCGTGCCGGACTCGGTGACGGTGACGGCCCGTTCGGTGATGCCGACCAGCGCCGTGTCCTGGTAGCGCAGCCCCTGGGCCCGCGCCAGTTCGGACAGCGCTTGGACGAACGGCTCCCGGTCGCGCTCCGCCGCCTTCGACCCGCCGCCGTCGTCCGACGACGCCAGCCGGACCATCAGCCCGGCCACCAGGACCAGTACGACGCCCAGGGCGCCGGCGAACCGCAGGAGCGTCCCGCGTTCCCGCCACCGCGGCCGTGCGCCGGACGGTTCGAGCTCTTCCCCCGTCACGTGTGTTCCTTCCCCCGCCGCACAAGCCGTGCACGCGATGCCCGCGGCGGTGTTCGGTCGTGTCCCGCCCACCGTGGCCGCGGGCCATGAAACTTCGATGACGCGGGGAAGAGCCGCTGGCGGAAGCCCACTTGAGGTGTCCGGGACGCATGGCGCCACCGAACCTCAATAGTCACTCAAATCCCTTACCGTGCGCACATTCCAGCCAACAGAATGCAGGTGTTCCTGACAGACCTTGAGTTACGGGGGATCTACGTGAAGCGTGTCATGAGCGCCGCGCTCGCCACCGCTCTGCTGAGCGCCGGAGCCGTGGCGGTCTCGGCCACACCCGCCGCGGCCGGCGCCGCGTGCGACTCGTCGCCGATCTACTCGATCGGCGACAAGAAGACGGTGTGGAGTGCGACCAACGTGCACAGCGACTGGGCGCGGCCGGGCGTGACCATCAGTTACGCGAAGAATGTGACCGGCTCCTGGACGGCCACCGGCACCGCCACGGTCGGCACCGAGGCGGGCGCCATCTTCGCCAAGGCGTCGGCGTCGTTCAGCGTCTCCCTGGGCAAGACCTGGACGAAGTCCGACACCTGGACGTACGCGGCCGCGGTCCAGAAGAAGAAGGGCAAGAGCCGGGGCCGCCTGATGATGTACCACGAGGCCAAGGGCTTCAGCGTCACCAAGTACCGCATGGAGCCGAAGTTCGGCGGCGGCTGCAAGAAGGTGAAGCTCTGGAAGAAGTCCAACAACGTCGCCCCGGTCAAGAAGAACAGCAACCTGTGGGGCATCCAGTACGCGTGACCTGACGGGTGGACGGGCCGGCGCACCATCGGACCAGCGGGTATGGCGGTGCGCCGGTCACGGCCGTCGAGCGGCGGATCGCCCCGACGGCCCTTCTGTGTCCCGGTCCTCCTCGCGGCTCAGTCCTCCTGGCCGCCCGCCCGCACGATCGTTCCCTGCGCCACGGCGACCAGGTGCTCCTCGCCCTGCTCCGAGACGACGTAGACCGAGCACTGGCACACGGCCTGCCGCCGGGTCGTGGCGGTCGCCTCGGCGCGGGCGACGACGAGATCGCCCACGGCCGGCCGAACATAGTTGATCTTGTACTCGGCGGTGAGCGCGTCGCCGCCCAGCGCGAGCCCTCCGGCGAAGGTCAGCGCGTTGTCGGCCAGGTAGCTGAGGACTCCGCCGTGCACGAAGCCGTGCTGCTGCTGGATCTCGGGCCGGTTGACGACGCGGATCTCGGCCGAGTCCGGCCCCACGGCGGTGAGTTCGGCGCCCAGGAACATGCTGAACGGCTGGGCCTGGAAGATGCGGTGCGCGAAACGGGTGAGGTCCGTGGTCATGGGTGTCGTCCTGTCGTTCGGGGAGGGGGCCCACCGTAGCGGTGTGATCCGCCGGCGGCCGAGGGCCCCGTGAGCGCACGGCGCCACCCTTACGGGTTTCTTGACGAACCACAGGACTGGAAGGCCGACCGAGGGCAATGCGCCAAGGGTGACCCGCATCGCAATCGTCGTCCTGACCCTGACACTCGGCCTCCTCGCGGCCGTCGCCGCCGTGCTGGCGTCGCCGTGGTGGTGCCTCGGCGCCGTGCCGCTCCTCGCACTGGGCCTGCTGGGCGCGTGGGACCTGCTCCAGCGGCGGCACTCGGTGCTGCGCAACTATCCCGTGCTGGGCCACGCCCGCTTCCTCCTGGAGCGGATCCGCCCCGAGCTCCAGCAGTACTTCATCGAGCGGAACTTCGACGGCCGCCCCTTCGACCGGGACGTCCGCACCATCGTCTACGAGCGGGCCAAGGGCACGGACGCCGAGCAGCCCTACGGCACCGAACGTGACGTCTACCTGGCCGGATACGAATACCTGGTGCCCTCCATGGCCCCGCGCCAGGCGCCGGGCACGCCCCCGCGGGTCCGGATCGGCGGCCCCGACTGCCGCCACCCCTACGACATGGCCCTGCTGAACGTGTCGGCGATGAGCTTCGGCTCGCTGTCGGCCAACGCGATCCTCGCCCTCAACGGCGGCGCCGCGGCCGGCGGCTTCGCCCACGACACCGGCGAGGGCGGCCTGTCGGAGTACCACCTGCGGCCGGGCGGTGACCTCGTCTGGGAGATCGGCACCGGCTACTTCGGCTGCCGCACCCAGGACGGCGACTTCGACCCCGCCGAGTTCGCCGACAAGGCCGCGCACGACCACGTCAAGTGCGTCTCCCTGAAGCTGTCGCAGGGCGCCAAGCCCGGCATCGGCGGCGTCCTGCCGGGAACCAAGGTCAACGCGGAGATAGCGAAGGTACGCGACGTGCCCCAGGGGCAGACGGTGATCTCACCGCCGTACCACAAGCTGTTCTCCACCCCGCGCGAACTCGTCCGCGCCGTCGCCCGGCTGCGGGAGCTGTCCGGGGGCAAGCCGACCGGGTTCAAGCTGTGTGTGGGCTCGCGGCAGCAGTTCCTCGCCGTGTGCAAGGCCATGCTGGAGGAGGGCGCCACGCCCGACTTCATCATCGTGGACGGCGGAGAGGGCGGCACCGGGGCGGCACCCATGGAGTTCGCCGACCACGTGGGCGCCCCGCTGACCGAGGGCCTGCTCACCGTGCACAACGCCCTGGTCGGCGCCGGTCTGCGCGATCGCGTCCGGATCGGGGCGAGCGGCAAGATCGCCACCGGCACCGACCTGGTCAAACGCCTCGTCCAGGGCGCCGACTACGGCAACGCCGCGCGGGCGATGATGTTCGCCGTCGGCTGCATCCAGGCCCAGCGGTGCCACACCAACACCTGCCCCAGCGGCGTGGCCACCCAGGACCCCCGGCGCGCCCGCGCCCTCGACGTCCGCGACAAGACCCCGCGCGTGCGGCGCTTCCAGGAGGCGACCGTGGCCAGCGCCCTGGAGATCATGGCGTCCATGGGCGTCACCGACCCCGCCGAACTGCGCCCGCACATGCTCCGCCGGCGCATCGACCCGCACACCGAGCGCTCCTACGAGGAGCTGTACGAGTGGCTGGAGCCCGGGCAGCTGCTCGCCGAGCCGCCCGAGGCCTGGGCGGCCGACTGGAAGACCGCCGACCCCGACCGTTTCACCGTCTGAACCGTCTGAACCGTCTGACCTGGAGGACCGAAGTGGCCCGTACTGTCGCCCGCGTCATCGTGGACGCCCTGAGCGAACTCGGCGTGCGCCAGGTGTTCGGCGTCGTGGGAGACGCCCTGAACCCCTTGACGGACGCCCTGCGCACCACGGACGGCGTGGAGTGGGTGGGATGCCGGCACGAGGAGGCGGCGGCGTTCGCCGCGAGCGCCCAGTCGCAGCTCAGCGGCACCCTGGGCGTGTGCATGGGCACGGTCGGACCGGGCTCCGTGCACCTGCTCAACGGGCTGTACGACGCGGCCAAGAGCCACGCGCCGGTGCTGGCCATCGCCGGTCAGGTGCCGCTCGGCGAACTGGGCAGCGACTACTTCCAGGAGGTCGACAACGACGCCCTCTTCAGCGACGTGGCCGTCTTCCGCGCGACCGTCACCTCGCCCGACCAGCTGCCGCAGCTGCTGGAGCTGGCCGTGCGCAACGCGTTCGGCCGCAAGGGCGTCGCCGTCCTGACGGTGCCGGGCGACCTCGGCGAACGCGAGCTGAGCACGGACCGCCCGGCCCGCTTCTCCCTGAACCCGCCGGTGACCCGCCCGGAGGAGTCCGCCGTGCGCGAGGCGGCCGGACTCCTCGACCGCGCCGAGCGGGTCACACTGCTCGTCGGACGGGGCGCCCGCCACGCCCGCGAAGACGTCCTCGCCCTGGCCGACCGGCTGGCCGCGCCGATGGTCCTCACCCTCAAGGCCAAGGAGGGCTTCGAGGGCGACGCCAACCCCTTCCAGGTCGGCCAGACCGGACTGATCGGCAACCCGGCCGCCGCGTCGGCCCTGGAGGACGCGGACACCCTGCTCCTCCTGGGCACCGACTTCCCCTACCGGGACTGGTATCCCGAGGGGAAGACCGTCGTGCAGGTGGACACGGAGGCGACCCACATCGGGCGGCGGGTACCGGTCGAGGCCGGCCTCGTCGGCGATACGGGCGCGACCGTCCGCGATCTGCTCACCCACCTCGCCGCCCCCGCGGCCGGGACGGACGGCGCGCGGGACCGCTCACACCTGGAGAAGGCGCGGAAGCGGTTCGAGGAGTGGCGCAGCGGTCAGGCGCGGCTCGCCGACCCGTCGCACGACAAGGGTCTGATCGGCCGGCTGCGGTCCACCTTCGACAACCGCTCCGACGACATCCGCCCCGAGGCGCTGGCGGCCGTGGTGGACCGGCTCGCCGCCGACGACGCCGTCTTCACCTCCGACACCGGCATGGCCACGGTGTGGCTGTCCCGGTTCGTCGAGATGCGCGGCGAGCGTCGGCTGATCGGCTCCTACAACCTCGGCTCGATGGCCAACGCGATGCCGCAGGCGCTGGGCGCCCAGTGCCTGGACCGGGAGCGGCAGGTCGTGGCCTTCTGCGGGGACGGCGGGCTGAGCATGCTGCTGGGCGACCTGATGACGCTGAAGACGCACCGGCTCCCCGTCAAACTCGTCGTCTTCGACAACCGCCGCCTGGGCATGGTCAAACTGGAGCAGGAGCAGGCCGGGCTCCCGGAGTTCGGCACGGTGCTGGACAACCCCGACTTCGCCGCCGTCGCCGAGGCGATGGGCATCCCCGGCATCCGCGTCACCGAGCCGGCCGAGCTGGAGAAGGCCGTGCGCCGCGCCTTCGACACACCGGGGCCGGTGCTGCTCGACGTGCTCACCAACCCGGACGAGGTCGCGGTCCCGGCCAAGCCGACCGTCGAGCAGGGCTGGGGGTTCGCGGTGGCCAAGGTCAAGGAGATCGTCCGCAGCCACGGCGACGACGGCACCGCCTGATCCCGCCCGCCCTCACGGGCGCGCGAGCCCGTGAGGGCGGGCGCGCGACCCGTTGTCCGGTCGTGGTCGGGGAGCGGCGGGGTGGCGCCGGGGGCGCCAGGGGGCGCCACACCCCGGCGGCTCCCGGTCGAGGTCAGGTCGTCGTAGACGCCTTCTCGGTCGACACTTTCTCGGTCGGCGTCCTCCCGGCGGACGGCTTCTCGCGGAGGGTGTCGACGACGGCGCGTTCCAGGACCGCGGACTTGTTGATCAGGGTGCCTTTCCTGCCCAGGGAGGTGTCCTTGGTGAGGTAGGTCCGTTCGCCCAGGTATTCCAGGGTGGTCGGGTGGAAGATCCAGGTGGTGCGGTCGCCGGTGCGGGTGTTGTCGCGGGCCACGCCGATCCCGTGCCGGCCGGCCGCGTCGACCGCGTCGGAGTCCACGCTCACGCCGGGGATCCTCGCCGCGGCCTTGTACAAGGCGGCCGCGGTCTTCGGCGGCATCAGCGTCTCCCGCAGCAGTTCGCCGATGGCGTCGAAGGTGTCCTGGGCCCGGTCCCGGTCCTTCGCCGGGGTGTCCCGCCGGTCCTGGTCCCGGGTGATCTCGGTGGTGAGCCGCTGGAGCAGGGCGTCGGGGTCGGTGGGCAGCGAGGCCAGCCACCGGTACGTGGGCCGGTCGAGGCCGGCCGGGTAGCCGACGGCGGTCTCGCCGTCCGGCACGCCGACCTCGATCGGGTAGTACGAGCCGTCCTCGTGGATCAGGCCCACATGGATCACCGGTCCGGGCTGCTGCGCCATCCAGACCTCGCGCTCGCGGGGGCCGGTCAGCTTCACGGGGCCGCCGAACCTGCCCTCGTTCTCGCTCTGGAGGGTCTTGACGTACACGAACTGGTCGTCGCCGACCCTCTGTTCGTCCTTCTCCGCGGCGACCGCGGCGATCCGGTCGAGCAGCACGGCCGCGCCTCGCGGGGCCTCGGCCCGGGCGTGCGAGCCAGCGGCGGACGGCGCCGGGACGCCGTCCCGGCCGGTGACGGCGAGCGTGGTCACCAGCACTCCGCCCAGAGCCAGTCCGGCGGCGGGCAGCAGAACGGCGGGACGCAGGAGACGGGGACGGGCGGAGGTGCGGGCGCCGTCCTGGTCGATCAGACGCATCAGGGTTTCCCTGTGGTGGAGATGACGGCCAGGGGGCAGGTCCCGTTCGGCCGGGGCCGGCAACAGCCGGGCCAGTTCCTCTCGTTCGGCCCGCTCGGGGCCGGAGGTACGGTCGTTCATCAGGCTTCCTCCTGGATGGACAGGGCCACGAACGCGGCCCTGCTCTCTACCTCTCCGCGGCCGGGGCGGGGTTCCCCCGCGGACCGGACCGGTTCCGCCGGGTGTGCTTCCCGCGCGGCGGGCCCGCCCGGCGCCGAGCCGAGTTCCTCGTCGGTGAGGCGGCGCAGCCGGGTCCGGGCACGCGACAGCCGCGAGCGCACGGTGCCCACCGGGACGCCCAGGGCCTCGGCGGCCTCGGCGTAGTTCAGTCCGGACCAGACGCAGAGGGCCAGCACCTCGCGTTCCTGACGGCGCAGCCCGCCCAGCGCCCGCCGCACCGCGGCGAGCCGCCGTGCGTCATCGACGCGTCCGGCCGTGGCGTCCGCGATGTCCGCCACCAGTTCCGGGGCGGGGCGGCGGGCCAGGAAGGCCAGGCGCCGCCCGATACCGCGGTTGGCGTTGCGCGCCTTGTTGGTGGCGATCCCCAGCAACCACGGCCGCAGCGAGTCGCCCTCCGGCTCGACGGTGTGCCGGGTACGCCAGGCCGCCAGGAACGTCTCGGACAACACCTCCTCGGCCGTCGACGGGTTGCCCGTCAGCCGGTAGGCGTGGTTGTAGACCTCCCGCGCGTACGCGTCGTAGAGCGCGGTGAACGCCGCGTGGTCGCCCGCGCTGACCCGTGCGCGCATGCGCTCCCGATCTCCCTGCTCATCACATCTCACACCCACTACCTCTCCGGCCGGACCGAGGGGTTCCCGTGACCCGCGCCACACCACAGGGCGGGGCCACGGACCGCGGACGGCCGAAGGCGACAAGCTACCCGCGGGCGCCGTCCGGGGCGCGGGGTCAGTGGGTGTGGCCGCCGTGGTGCGCGGGGTTCGTGTCGCAGACGCCGTCGCGGACCATGTCCAGGTGCATGGCCACCACGGGCCTGGCCGAGCGGGCCGCGGCCACCACGCCGCTGTTCCTCCCCTGAGAGATCTCCTTGTCGATGACGACCAGCGTCTTGCGGTGGGCCGCGTCCTGCGCCTTCAGCCACGCCGCGTCGTAGGCGGAACCGCCCGCCTCGGCCTGGACGGCCTTCAGCTGCTTCTGCTGCGCCGCGGTCGGCTGGGTGGGCAGGGTGGTGTTCGTCTCGGCGGCCAGCTTGCGCACCGAGGCGTCCAGCTTGGTGTGGTCGCGCACCAGGGTCCGTCCGACGTCCTTGACGCAGGAGGTGGTGGCGTGCGTTCCGGCATCCTTGCCCGCGGCGATCTCGGCCAGGTTGCCCTGGTGGACCTGCACCAGGAACGTCTGGTCCTGGGATGTCTGGTCCTGGGACGTGTCGGAGGCGGCCGCGAGGACCTGGGGTGCGCACAGGCCGGTCAGGGACGCGGCCGCCACCACGGCGGCCAGAGTGTGTGAGCGCATGGGGATCGTGCTCCTTCGGTCCCGCCGGCCCGTACGCACGGGCCGGCCGAGAGGGGGACGGACGCAGGTCCGCATGCGGGACGGGTGCCACATCCCACGCCACCCATCACACCGATGCGGTCCCCGATTCACGCCGACGGGAGCTGCCACCGCCGCCCCCTCCGTCTGTCTCCGTGCGCCCGCCGCCGCGCAGAGTGAGCGACGCACCGCTCCGGATGCTCGTCGGCGCGGCCGCCCGGAGACGATCGTCGCCGCGCGACGCGGGCCCGGGTGGCGTCCGGCGTACGGGTCACACGTGTGTGTCCTGGCGTGTCATGGTCACAGCGGATCAGGGTGTGAACCGCCCCGTCCAAGACCGCGGTGGGGCGGGCCGCTCGGGCACGCTCCTCCACGTCGGATCACGAGACCGCACCGAGCGCGTCAGACCCGTACCGCGCACGAGTCCCAGCGAGCCCATGCACCCCTTCCTCGGTGAAACGGTTTCTCGGGATGTCCGGCAGACTTAACGATATTGAGTTCCGGGAAGCGCCTTATTGCCCGGCTCGGACGACCGGGTCTCGAATGAGGGGAGAGGCCGTGGGTCATGTGAAGCCCGGACACTTACCCGAGCGGGCGACGCTGGGCGTCGAGGAGGAGTTCATTCTCCTCGACCGTCACACGCGCCGCCCCGTCGCCCGCAGCGATCAAGTGCTCGAAACCGGCCGCCCGTTCCTGGGCGCCGGTCACCTGGTGCCGGAGATCTCCCAGTCGATGATCGAGACGGTCAGCCGGGTGTGCGTCACCGCCACGGAACTGCGACGGGAACTGACACGGCTGCGCCGGGGCGCGGCGCGTGCGGCGCGGGCGCACGACTGCGCTCCGCTGGCCTCGGGGACCTCGCTGCTCGGTCGCGCCGGCCCGGCGTCCGAGGGGGACCCGGCCGGTGTGCCGCGCGTGCGCGACCACCCCCGCTACGTCAGGATCACGGAGCGCTTCGGGCCCCTGGTGAAGGATCAGGGCGTGTGCTCCTGCCACGTCCACGTGGGTGTTCCCGATCTGGCCACCGCCGTCGCCGTCACCAACCACCTGCGACCCTGGCTGCCGCTGTTCCTGGCGCTGACCGCGAACTCGCCCTTCTGGCACGGCGCCGACACCGGTCACGCGAGCTGGCGGGTCATGGTCTGGAGCCGGTGGCCCACCGCCGGACCGCCGCCCTTCCTGCACTCGGCCGAGCACTACGAAGAGGTCGTCCGGTCCCTCGTGACCAGCGGCGCGGCACTGGATCCCGGAATGCTCTACTGGTACGCCCGCCCCTCGCGCCACGTGCCCACCGTCGAGGTCCGGGTCGCCGACGTCCTGCCCACCGTGACGCAGACGGTGGCCTACGCCCTGCTGGTCCGAGCCGTCGTCGCGCGGGCCCGCGCCGCGGTGGCCGCCGAGGCCCCCGCACCACGCGTCGATCAGGACGTGCTCACCGCGGCCTGCTGGCGGGCGGCCCGCGACGGCGTCACCGGCCACCTGCTCGACATGTTCTCCCACTCGGCCGGCGCACCCCTGGCGTCCGTCCCGGCCGCGGAGCAGATCGCCGAGGCGCGCCGCCTCGCCCGGCCCCACCTCGCCCCCCAGGACCGCGTTCTCGTCGACGCCTGGCTGGGCCGCCTCGCCAGCGAGGGCACCGGCGCCGATCTGCAGCGGGCCGCCCATCTCGGCACGGGATGTCTGGAAGGCGTGGCCGACGGCCTCACCTTCGCGGCGGGCCCGGCGCCGTACGCCCTGAACGGCTGTCCGCCGCGCCCGCGTCCCTTCGCCCCCACCGAGGAGATGACCTGACCGGACCCCCGCCCGATGCCTCGGCCCCTCCCCCGGGGCGCCCCGGGCGCGGTCGCCGGGGCGGACGGCGGCACTATCCGCGTCGCGAGCGCCCCATGACGGCCGCGACCACGAGGACGGCCACGACGATGAGCAGCAGAACGGGAACGGGCGTTCCGGACGGCCATCCCTTGTAGGCCGTCGTCACGTCGTCCATGGCACCTCGCGAAGCGGCTCGGTCCTTCGGTCCCACGGTTTCGCGCGCGTCACTTGCCGCGCGCTTTCCAGGCGATCGCGCAGACCACGAACAGAGCGATGACGACGACCCCGAACCACCAGCCGCGCAGCGCGCCGTCGTACATGACCGCGACGACCTCCGAGGGGGCGCGGGCGCCGGCCCTCGTGCCGTCCGCGTCCGCGAGGCCGCTCACCGACCCGATCGCGTCGGCGAGGCCGCCCTGGCTCATGCCTTCGGTCGTCATGGAGTCCCACGTGCCCCCGGGCTCCCGATCCAAGCCTGCGGTCCCGGCGGGCGTGTGACGTGTCCGGCGTTCGGAGCGGAGGCAGAACCCTTCGCTCGCGCTATCCGAACACGCATGGGGATCACACTGCGAAAGAGGCGCGTGGTGTTCGGGATGCGCCGGGAAGGGCCACGACCTTGTCCCGCAGCTGGTCGATGACGCGTACCGCGCGATCCGGCCCGTCGACCACCACCATCTCCCCCGCGTAGTCGTCGTCGGCGCCCGACAGCGGCACCCAGCCGGTGCATCCGACGGCGCCGGTGTCCGGATCGCTGCGGGCGGCGTGCACCCGGACGGCATCGTCCAGCGGCAGGAAGGTGTATCCGGCCAGGAACTTCGCCGGATCGACCTCGCCCTCCTCGTCGCCGTCGACCTCGAAGCCCTCCGCGCCGTCGTGCCGCAGCCACAGCGCCGCCACCTCCCGCGGCCAGGTCACCCCCATGCGCGCCTGCGCCGCCGCGACCCGTTCCGGCCCGGCGGGCGGCCGCAACGAGGCGTACGAACAAGGTGCGTTGGCCTTCAGCCAGTCCTCGACGCGATCCCACGCCGCCAAAGGTTCATCGTTCATCCGCCCACCGTACCCACGCGTGCGGAGCCTTCACCGTGATCCGGCCCCGCAGGGGCCGTCAGCGGTCTCGGCCCCTGCGCCCGGGGCGCTCGGTGGCGGCGCATCAGACCGTGGTCATGAACTCGGCCAGGTCCTTGTTGAGGCGGTCGGCGTGGGTGACGTACAGGCCGTGGCCGCCGTCGTCGTAGACCTTCAGGGTGCTGTGGGGCAGCAGGTCGGCGCTGCGGCGGCCGGTCACCTCGAAGGGGGCCGAGGTGTCGTGGGTGCCGTGCACGACGAGTACGGGGAGGTCGAGCGCCGGCAGCTCGGGGGCCACGTTCATGCCGCGGACCACGGCGTTGACGGCGTCCGCGGCACGGGCGGTGGAGGCCAGGCAGCAGTCGACGGCGTAGCGGAGGTAGGTCGGCGACACCTCGTTGCCGGGCCGGTCCAGGGCGAAGTAGTCGTGGGCGCCGCCGTCGTAGAACGCCGCCCGGTCCCTGCGGATCACCTCGTGCGCGGCCCGCAGGGTCTCCAGGTCCATGCCGTCCGGGTTGTCGGCCGCGCGGATCAGTCCCGGGGCTATGCCGGCGACGAGGGCCGCCCGGCTCACCCGGTCCGCGCCGTGCCGGGTCAGGCAGCGCACGATCTCCGCGCTGCCCAGCGAGTGACCGATCAGGGTGACCTCGCGCAGGTCCAGGTGTTCCAGCAGTCCGTTCAGGTCGTCGGCCTGCGTGTCCAGGTCGAAGCCGCCCCACACGTCCTCGGACCGGCCGTGCCCCCGCCGGTCCAGGCCCACGCAGCGGTATCCGCTCTCGGCCAGGGGGAGCATCTGGAACTCCCACATCTCGGTGCCGAAGTAGGCGCCGTGCACGAAGACGGCCACGGGACCGTCGGCCGGCCCGTAGTCCGCGTAGTGCAGGCGGGTGCCGTCGACGGGGCTGGTGAAGTACGGCATGGCTCCTCCTGGAGTCCGGTGACGCGGTGCGTCGGGCGGGTACGTCGTCCATGATTGCGGAGCGCGGTGCACGGGGCGATTACCCACGAGGTCATGCCGGTCGGGGACGGCCGCGGCGCCCGGCCCCTACCGTCGCGCACCGCGGCCAGGGCATGGGGGGAGAGCGCGGGCGTGTGTCGGCAGCGCTCCCCCGGGGCTCGCGCCGGGCGCGGTCCGCGTCGTGTGATGCTGGCGTCATGACTGATCACCGCGAGGTCGCCGCCGTCGTCCGCCGGTCCGGCCACGACCCGTCGAGCGACGACGGCCTGGCCGCCCTGCTGGCGGCCTACCATCTGGCGACCGAGGCCGAGAAGGGCGCGCCGGTCGCCGGTGTGGACGGGCTGCCGGACCGTTACCGGGCCGAAGTCACCGATCCTCACGGCGTGTTCGCCGACGACGTCGTCCTGGTGGCCGTCTCGGGGGACGTCGCTGTGGGCTGTCTGGTGGTGACCTCCCCGGCCGACGGGCGGTCGGAGATCAAGCGGCTCTGGACCGACCCCGGGTTCCGGGGCCGGGGCATCGCGTCCGCCCTGCTCCGCGCCGCGCTCGCCCACACCGCGGAGAACGGCGTGCACACCGTCCGGCTCTCGGTGTGGCACTGGCGGACCGGGGCCATCGCCCTGTACGAACGGCTCGGCTTCACCGTCACCCGGTCCTGGGACGAGCGGGACGGACTGGTGTGCATGCGGCACGCTTCATGAGCGGGGACGGTCACGCCTTCCGGCGACGACGGCCGGCGAGTGCGCCCGCCGCCGTCGCTCCTCCGACGCCGAGCACGCCGACCGCCGTCCGTGCCGGAGAACGCGGCGGGCGTTCCCCCGTATGGGTCGTTCGGGCCGGGGCGGGCCGGGAACCCGGAGATCATGACCGATGACGCACGCCGTATCCGGCTGGTGCAGACCGTGCTCGACAGCACCGATGTCCGCCGGCTCGCCGAGTTCTACCGGTCCCTGCTGGGACTGGAGTACGCCGAGGGGGACGAGCCGCCGGAGCCGGGGCGGCCGGACGAGCGCGGCCGGGACTGGCTCGTCCTGCGCGGCCCCGACGGCGCGCCGCGGCTCGCCTTCCAGCAGGTGGAGCGGCTGCGCGCACCGGACTGGCCGGACGGTCCGGTGCCCCAGCAGATGCACCTCGACCTGAGCGTCGCCTCACTGGAGGAGCTGCTGAGGCAGCACGAGCGGGTGCTCGCCCTCGGCGGGGCCCTGCTCAGCGACCGGGACCGGCCGGATCCCGACGACGAGGAGCGCTTCCGGGTCTACCGGGACCCCGAGGGCCACCCGTTCTGCGTCTTCGTCACGGAGCGGGACGAGTAGCCCGCGAGGAGCCGCAGGAGCCGAAGGGGTCGCGGGAGCCGAAGGGGTCGCGGGCGTGCCGTGGATGGCGGCGGCGTACGGGTATCCGGTGCCCATGACGATGGGACACCTGCTCGTGATCACGCCGGGCATCCGCGCATACCGCGAGTACCTGCTGCGGTCGATCAGCCGCGACTTCCGCGTGCACCTGGTGCTGACCGGGCCCCCCACGTGGGAACTGGCGTACACGGCCGGCCACACCGTGGTGGCGGACCTGGCCGACGTCGACGGCCTCGTGCGGGTCGCCCGGGCGGTGGACGCCGAACGGGCGCTGGACGGCGTCATCTGCTGGGACGAGACCTGGATCGAGCAGACCGCGCAGGTGGCCGCCGCCCTCGGCCTGCCGGGCGGGGACCCGCGGTGCGTCGAGCGCTGCCGGGACAAGCACCTCACCCGGGCGGCCCTGGACGCCGCCCGGGTGCCCCAGCCGCGCTCGGTGCTCGTCGGCGGGCGCGCGGAGGCCCTCGCGGTGGCCGAGGACATCGGCTATCCGGTCGTCGTCAAGCCGCGCGCCCTGGCCGGGAGTTTCGGCGTGGTACGGGCCGACTCCCCCACCGCCCTGGTGGCGGCCGTCGAGTTCACGGACGCGAGCGGCGCGTGGGCGCCCGACCTTCCGACGCACGAACGCAACATCCTGGTCGAGGAGTTCGCCCGGGGGCCGGAGATCAGCGTCGACAGCGTGGTGCACCGCGGCACGGTGACCCCGGTCTGCCTGGCCCGCAAGGAGGTGGGCTTCGCGCCCTACTTCGAGGAGACCGGGCACGTCGTCGACCCGGACGACCCGCTGTGGTCCGATACGACGCTGACGGACGTCGTCGTGCGCACGCACGCCGCGCTGGACTTCACGGACGGCGTGACGCACACGGAGATCAGGCTGACGCCGGCCGGGCCGAAGGTCATCGAGGTCAACGCCCGGATCGGCGGGGGCATGATCCCCCTGCTGAATTTGATGGGCGGCGGCCCGGACCTCGCCTCGGCGGCCGCCGACGTCGCCTGCGGCAGAACGCCCAGGCTGCGGGCGGCCACCGGGGACCGCCGGGTCGCCGCCATCCGCTTCTACTATCCGCCCGAGGACGACTGCGTCATCGCGGACGTCCGCTTCGAGGAGTCGGTACTGCCGGAGCGGGTGGTGCGCTGCGGCCCGCTGGCGGCGGCGGGAGAGGTCAAGTCGCCGCCGCCGCGCGGGCTGATGGACGGCAGGGTCGCCTACGCGATCGCCCTGGCCGACGACGCCGCCGCCTGCCGTGCCGCGCTGGACGAGGCCGGGCGCGCCCTGCGGGTGGACGTGGCCTGAGCCGGCCCGTCCGGGCCCGGCCGCCGGACCGCGGTCCCGCTCAGGGCGTGCTCGCCGGTGCGGCGGCCCGGGCCCCCTCGGGGGGCTCGGGCCTGAGGCTGTCCAGGGAGCGGACCTTGCGCAGCGGGGACAGGATCAGGAAGAGGCAGGTGCTCAGCAGCCCCACGGTCCCCACCCCCAGCGCCCCGCGCAGCCCCAGGTGGGTGCCCAGCCAGCCGCCGAGCAGCGAGCCGACCGGTTTCACGCCCAGGGCGACGAAGAGGTAGGCGGCGTTGGTGCGGCCCAGGAGCCGCTGCGGGGTCACGGTCTGACGGATCGTCATGGTGTGGACGTTGCAGGCGGTGATGCCGAAGCCCTGCACGAAGAAGGCGCAGACGAGGAGCGGGGCCGCCCAGGTGCCGCGGTGCGCGGCCGGCAGCAGCAGCGGGGCCAGGTCGCCGATCACCGCCGCGATCACGAGGGTGCGGCCCAGGCCCACCCGGCGGGCGAGGCGGTCGGTGAACGCCGCGCCGAGCAGCGCTCCCACGGCGCCGACGGACAGCGTCAGGCCCAGCGTGCCCGGGCTCATGCGCAGTTCCTTCACCGCGAACAGGGTGAGGATCGTCAGGACGATCTGCCAGCACAGGTTGTAGCTGGCGGCCTCGCCGAGGGTGGCCCGCAGGTAGGCGCTGGAGAAGGTGAAGCGGAAGCCCTCGGACACCTGGGACCGTAACGGCGCGGGGTCGACGCGGGCGGCCTTCTCACGTTGGCGCACCGCGGAGACGCCCAGCGCGGAGGCGAGGTAGGAGACCGCGTCGACGAGCAGGGCGAACGGCGCCCCCACGAGCTGCGTCAGCGCCCCGCCCAGCCCCGGGCCGCCGATCTCCGCCACCGACTCGCTCGCCGTGAGGCGGGAGTTGGCGCCGGTGAGGTGTTCGGGTGGCACGATCGCCGGCAGGTACGAGCGGTAGGCGATGGTGAAGAACACCCGCGCGGTCCCGGCCGCGCAGGCCAGCGCCAGCAGCCGGCCGAAAGTGAGCAGGTCCAGCGCCGCCAGCAGCGGGATCGCGCCGATCGACAGCGCCTGCCCCAGGCTGGAGAGGATCAGCACGCCGCGCCGCTGCCACCGGTCGACCAGGACGCCGGCGGGCAGGCCGAGGAGGACGTACGGGGCGAACGTCAGCGCGCCCAGCAGCCCCAGCTGGGTCGCGTCCGCGTCGAGGGTGAGCACCGCGGTCAGCGGCATGGCCAGCTGGTACACCTGGGTTCCGACCAGCGAGGCGGTCTCGCCCGCCCAGACGAAGTTGAAGTCCCTGCGCCAGCCTCCGGCCACGATGCTCCCTCGATGTCGCTCCTGCCGCCGGCGCCGGGCGGCGCCGGCCGCCGCCCCCGGACGGCGGTCCGGGAGCGGCGGTGGGACTGTCTCAGTGCCCCGGTTCCCCGTCGCGGAACCCGGAGCCGCGCGTTCCGGGTGGCCGGCGCTCCGGCCGCGCCGGCCGCCCCGGGCGCCGCGGGTCATGCGCCGTGGTCCGGCTCCACGTCGTAGAAGCCGTGCCCGTCGAGGTAGCAGACGGTCTGGAAGTCCTTCTCGACCGTCGCGGCGTCGGCGTGCGCGAGGCCGACGCAGAGGGGTTCGGTGCTGTCGTCGACCGTGCGGCGCAGCCGCTGACCGGGGGTGACGCGCAGCGTCATGCCCTGGTAGGCGGCGAGGCGCTCCACCTCGCCGAGCAGCGGGTACGACCTCAGGCGGCCCTCCAGCGGGGAGGCGAGGAACGCCATCGCGGCGTGCCCGTTCGCCCGGTAGGGGGTGTCGACGTCGGCGAGGAACGCCTCGGGGTCGGTGTACGCCTGCACCGTGCGGTCGATCTGCGACTCACCGGTGGCGAGGACGGCGTAGCGGGCCACGTCCGAGCCGCACAGGCGGGCGCCGACCTCCACCAGGCGGGGCCCGTCGGGGGTGAGGATGATTTCGAGGTGGGCGGGTCCGTGGGCGATGCCGAGGGCGTCGAGCACCGCGAGGGCGTAGTCGCGCAGCGGGCTCCAGCGCGGGTCCGACGGCGGCAGCGAGAGGATGCCGTTGATGCGGTCGCGGACGCCGTTGACGTCGATCTTCTGGTAGCGCCAGGTGTCGGTGACGCGGTGCCGCCCGTCCCGGCTGACGGTGTTGACGACGAACTCCGTGCCGGTCAGGTACTCCTGGGCCACCACTGCCTCGTTGCGCAGGCCGAACTCGTTGACGGCGTGGCGGATCCGCTCGTAGGCGGCGACGGACTCGGCGGGACTGTCGCAGACGCTCACTCCGTCGTTGCGGGCGCTGCGGACGGGTTTGACCACGGCCCGCCCGCCCAGCCGGGTGTGCCACGCCTCCAGTTGGTCGGCGTCCTCGACGGTCAGCTGGCGTGCGGTGGGCAGGCCGGCCGCCGCCACGGTCCGGATCTGCACGTCCTTGGTGCGCCGGGCGTAGCTGAGCGCGGTGCCGTTGCCGGGCAGGCCGGTGGCCTCGCACAGGGCGTCGGCGAGTTCGACGCCCTGCTCGGATCCGGCGATCACCGCGACGGGCCGGTGTCCGGCCAGCAGCGCGGCGGCGGTCGCCTCGACGTCCGAGGTGTGGACGAGGTTGTCGGTGTACAGGCCGAGGTCGAGTTCGCTGCGGTAGTGGGCGGGTATGTCGACGGTGCTCTGCACCCGTACGCAGTCGTGTCCGGCGGCGTCGAACGCCTTCGCCAGCCGGGCGGCCGATCCGAAGCCGTCGACGACCGCGACGGCGGGACGGCCGGTCATGAGGCGTTCCCGGCGACGGTGCGCAGGGCGGCCGTCAGCCGCTCCACCAGTTCGTCGGCCTCCTCGTCGGCCAGCACGAGCGGGGGCATCAGCACGAGCGTGTTGTTGGTGCTGGTCAGCAGCAGTCCGGCGGCCTTGCAGGCGTCGCGCACCCCGGCCATCTCGGTCGCGCCCAGCCGGCCCGACTCGCGGCGCAGTTCGACGCCGATCATCAATCCTTCGCCGCGTACGTCGTGGATGAGCGGGATCTCGTCGGCCGCCGCGCGCAGACGGCGGCGGATCTCCGCTCCCCTGGTACGCACCCGCTCCAGCAGTGTGCCGTCGGCCAGTTCCTCCAGGACGGCCAGTCCGGCGGCCATGGCGGCCGGGTGCCCGTCGGCGGTGCAGCCGTGCGGGAAGACGTACTCGGGCCGGGAGACGGCCTCGTCGAGGACGGCGTCCGAGCAGACCAGGGCGGCCAGCGGGAAGTAGCCGGAGGTGATGCCCTTGCCCAGCACCAGCATGTCGGGCAGGACGCCCCGCGCGGCCATCACCGACATCGCGCCGGTGCGGCCGAATCCGGTGGTGACCTCGTCGGCGATGAGGTGGATGCCGTGCCGGTCGCACAGGGCGCGGATCCGGGCGAGGGCGCCCTCGGGGGCGGGCAGGACGTCGGTGCCCATGATCGGTTCCACGATCACGGCGGTGATGTTCTCCGGTCCGCGTCGCTGCACGGCCCGTTCCAGGGCGTCCAGGTCCCAGGGCCGGACGTGGTGCACCTCTGGGGCGAGCGGTGCCTGGAGTGCGTGCATCTGGCGTTCGCCGGTGAGCGCGCCGGCCAGGCCGCCGGTGCCGTGGTAGCCGTTGGTGAAGGCGAGGACCTTGACGCGCTGCGTCTCGCCGCGGACCTTGCGCACGAAGCGCGACAGGAGCACCGCGGCGCTGGTCATCTGGGAGCCGGTGCTGCCGAAGCGGACGTGGTTGAGCGGGTCGGGCAGTTCGGCGACCAGTCGGCGGGCGTAGCGCAGGGAGATCTCGGCGGGCTCGGCGTAGCGGATGACCTGGGCCACCGGCAGGCGGCGGAGCTGCTCGGTGACGGCGTCCACGACGCGGTCGCAGCTGTAGCCGAGGGTCGTGTTCCACATGCCGGCCCGCGCGTCCAGGTACCAGGCGCCGGTGGCGTCCTGGAGCCGGCAGCCCTTGCCGTGCACGACGGCGGTGGCGTCGAAGCCGCCGTCGCGGACGGTCTGCGGGGTGAGGGAGTTGTGCCAGAGTGCGTCGTGGTCGTTCCTCAGCATGCCAGCGTCTCCAGCTTCTTGCGGTCGAGCTTGCCGTTGTCGTTGAGCGGGAAGCGGTCCACCCGCTGGAACCGGCCGGGGACCATGTAGGCCGGCAGCCGGCCCGCCACCCATCCGGCGAGTTCGGCCACCGGCACCGCGGCGCCCACGTACAGGGCCCGGAGGTCGGCGCCGTCGAAGAGGACGGCGGCGTCCTCGACGCCGGGGTGGGCGGCGAGGGCCGCCTCGACCTCGCCCAGTTCCACCCGGTAGCCGTGCACCTGGACCTGGGCGTCCAGGCGGCCGAGGTGGGTGAGCACCCCGTCCTCCGCCACGACCCGGTCGCCGGTGCGGTACCACAGGCGCGGCGCCGGGGCGTCGTGCGTGTCGTGGACGCGGGCGACGGCGTCGCCGGGCTCCCAGTCGAGGAAGCGGCCGGCGTTGTTCTCCGGGTCCAGGTAGCCGGCGAAGCGCTGCACCCCGCGTACGCACAGCTCGCCCTCGGCCGCGGGGCGGCCCGTCCCGTCCAGGACGACGTGCTCCAGGTGCGGCAGGCGGTGGCCGATGGGGACGGAGGCGTTGCGGGTGCTCGGCCAGTCGGCCGGGTCGGCCGGCAGCCGGTAGGCGGTGCAGGTGACGGTGAGTTCGGTGGGGCCGTACAGGTTCTCGATGACCGCCTGCGGCGCGGCCCGGTGCCAGGCGGCCGCCTGTTTGAGGGTCAGCTGCTCCCCCGCGAACAGTCCCCACCGCAGGTCGGGGAGGCACCCGGCCGGCAGTCTGCGCAGGCGCGCGGCCAGCGACACCACCGACGGCACGGAGAACCAGTGCGTGAGCCGGTGCGTCCGGGCGAAGGCGGCCGGGTCGGCGAGGTCCTCGCGCTGCGGCACGACCAGGGTGGCGCCGGCGGCCCAGGTGACGAACATGTCGAACACGGACGGGTCGAAGGTGAGGTCGAAGGTCTGGCTCAGCCGGTCGCCCGGTGCGACCTCGTAGCGTTCCACCTGGTGGGCGATGTAGGGCAGGACGTTGCCGTGCGCGATGGGCAGGCCCTTGGGGACGCCGGTGGAGCCGGAGGTGAACAGGATGTACGCGGGCGCCTCGCCGGCGGGCGACGGCGCGGCCGGGCCCGGGACGGGCGGCGCGGCCGGGGTGCCGTGTCCCGACGGCGTGCCGTCCGCCGTCGCCAGGGCGAGCGGGACCGCGCTCTCCCGCATCAGGTCGCGCAGCGCGGTGTCGGTGAGCACGGTCCGCAGTCCGGCCCGGGCGGCGATCGCGGCGTTGCGCCGCGCGGGGAAGATCGGGTTGAGCGGCACCACGGTCGCCCCGGCGGACAGGACGGCGAGGTATCCGGCGTACGCCAGGGGTGAGCGGGAGGCCAGCAGCCCGACGCGTGCTCCCGGCGGGAGAGGGCCGAGGTGGGCGGCGAGGCGCTCGGCGGTGCGGGCCAGCTCCCGGTAGGTGAGGGTCGCGCCGGCCACGCACAGGGCGGGCCGGTCCGGGTGGCGGCGCGCGCTGCGGGAGAACAGGCCGGACAGCGAGTCGGACGGGGCGGACGGCGAGTCAGACATGGCGGACCTCCCGGTCCATGAGGGTCAGCACGCCGTCCGCCGCGTGCAGGCGGTCGTTGCTGTAGTTCAGCGGGGCGGAGCGCAGGTCGCGCAGCGTCCGCTCCAGGGCGGTCGGCGAGTCGCGCAGGTAGCCGTGGCGCATGCCCATCAGGTCCGTCAGCTCGTCGGCCGCCGCCGGGCACAGCTCGGAGGCGGTCAGTTTCACCGCGTTGACGAGGAGTTGCACGGGCGCGCTCGTGGGGTCCTCGGCCGAGGCCAGGACGGACGCGGCGTGCGTGATCAGCGCGTGGACGGTGTCCAAGCGCTGGCGGACCCGCGAGAGGCGGGTGAGCAGCAGGGGCGAGTCGAGGTCGTAGCGGCGCCGTTCGGCCCGCAGCAGGGTCACCACGCGCTGGAGCGCGCCGTCGGCGGCGCCCTGCCAGCACGCCGCCCAGCCGAGGTGGGCCAGGGGCGCGAAGGTGCGTACGGCGATGTCCCGGAACGCCCCGTGCGCGCCGACGACCTGGTCGCGGGGGATCTCGCCGGCCAGGTGCAGGGGCGCGCTGTGGGTGGCGCGCATGCCCATCGGGTTCCAGTCGCCGCGGACCGTGACGGTGAGCTGGTCGCGCTCGGCGTAGACCAGCGACAGCTGGGAGGGTGACGTGGCGTCGGGGGCCAGGGCGGTGATGAGGAACGCGTCGGCGTGGCCGCCTCCGGTCACCACGGGGGCGAAGCGGTCCACCCGGACGGTGGAGTCGTCGCCGGCCGTGAGCGTGGACCCGGAGGACAGCAGATGTCCGCCGGTGGCGGCCTCGGTGGTCACCGAGGCCAGGTAGAGCTCGCCGCGGACGATGCGGGGCAGCAGCCGCTGCCGGAGCGGGCCGCCGTCGCGGACGACGGCGGCGACCTGCTGGCAGTGCATGGTGAAGATCATGCCGACCGACATGCAGGTGCGGGACAGCCGGCTGCTCACGGCCAGCAGGTCGTCCATGCCGCCGCCGGGGCCGCCGTCCGCGGCGGGCACCAGGAGGCCGAGGAGGCCGGTGCGGCGCATGGCCCCGAGCGCCTCGACGGGGAAGCGCGCCTCGCGGTCGCATGCCTCGGCGTGCCGGGCGGCCTCCGCCTCGACCTCGGACACGGCGCGTTCGAGGTCGGCGGGCCGCCACGCCGTGCGGGGCGGGTCGGTGACGGTCATCCGGGCACCCCGTCGGCGTTCAGGGTCCGCTCGAAGAGGGCGATGAGCGTGTCCAGGCGGCTGAGGTTGTCCGGGGTGAGTTCGCTCGCCTCGACCTCGGTGTCGAGTTCCTCCTCGACCCGCTCGACGATCTCCACGATGCGGAAGGAGCTGAACGTGGGCAGGTCGGTCAGCGCGGCGGCGCCGTGCAGGTCGGCCTGGTCGACGCCGAGGACCTCGGCGGTGGTGCCGGTGACGACCGCGCGGACGTCGGGTGTCTCCATGATGTCTCCGGGGTGTGGTCAGGCGCCGAGTTTTGCGAGGCCTTCGGCGACGCGGGTCAGTGCGTCGGCGACGTGCGGCAGGGCGAGCGGGTCGGGGGCCGCGAGGGCGGCCTCCTGCTCCTCGTCGGTGTCGCCGTAGAGCATGCTGGTGGCCGCCTTGAAGCGCAGCGCGCCGGGATCGTCGCCGAGGTGGTGTCCGGCCAGGACGGCCAGGCCGTGCTCGTCCAGCAGGTGCCGGGCCAGCGCCGCCGAGCCGTCCACGCCGCGCTCCGCCAGCGCTTCGCGGCGCGGCTCGAAGTCGGGGTAGACGTAGAACGCCCCGGTGGGCGGCCGGCAGGCGGCTCCGGCGGCGACGGCGGCGGCGTGCACGGCGCGGGCCACGGCGCCGTGCAGCCGGGCGCTCGCCGCCAGCCGCCGCCCGATCTCGGGCGGGTCGCCGAAGGCGTACGCGGCGACCTGCTGCATCGGGCCCGCCAGTGTGGACCACATGTCGCTGGCGACGGCGACCAGTCGGGCGCGCAGGTCGCGTCCCCGGGCGCCGGGGGGCACCCGCAGGCCGCCGACGCGCCAGCCGCCGAGCGCCAGGGACTTGGACAGTCCGGTGGTCACCACGGTGCGCTCGGGGATGACGTCGGCGGGGCTGAGGAAGGGGGCGTCGGGGCGGTGCATGACGTCGCGGTAGATCTCGTCCGAGACGACGATCAGGTCCTGCGCCTCGGCTATCTCGCACACCCGCCTGATCAGTGCGGCGCCGGCGAGCGTGCCGGTCGGGTTGTCGGGGAGGGTGAGCACGACGATGCGCGGGTCGCCGCCCGTCCGGCGGGCGCGCTCGATGGTCTCCGGCAGGACGTCCGGGTCGGGGACGCCGCCGCACTCGGCGGGGATCGGGACGCCGTAGACCTTCTTCCCGGCCATGCGGGCCTGCGGCTCGTAGGAGTTCCAGCTCGGGCGGGGCAGGAGCACGTCCCCGGGCAGGACCAGGTTCAGCGCCATGAGCAGCGGCTTGCTGCCGGGGCCGAGCAGGACGTCCTGGGGGCCGGTGGGCAGGCCGCGGCGCTCGAAGTAGCCGGCGAGGGAGGCGAGGGCGTCGGGCGCTCCGGCCACGGGTCCGTAGGCGTTGCGGTGGGCGCCGGCGCGCAGTTGCTCCACCAGGGGGGCGAAGGCGGGCAGCCGTGACTCGCCGAAGCCGAGGTGGACGACGGAGCGGCCCTGGGCCCGCAGTCGCGCGACCTCTTCGTTGAGGGCGAGGTTGGGGGACATCGAGGCGTTCACGGCCGCAGCGCCTCCCGGATGTCCTGCGGTGTGTCGGCCGCGATCCTCAGGTCGCTGAGCCAGGTGGCGCTGGGGTCGTAGTGCGCGCGGAACGGGCGGCCGACCAGGGCGGGGTTGCGGGCCTGCGCCAGCCGGAGCTGGAAGTAGCGGTCCGCGCCGCGGGTCTCGACGCCGTCCACCACGACCTTGCCGGGTGTCGTGGACATCACCGGGCCGCGCACGGTGCGGGCGAGTCCCGGCAGGGTGCGGTAGGCGGTGTGGAAGATCTCCATGGCGCGGGCCAGCGGCACCTTGAAGTAGTCGTAGGGGCCGGTGTCGCGTTCGACGAACATGTAGTACGGGACCGCGCCGAGGGCCAGTTCGGACTTCCACAGGGCGGCCCAGGTCTCGGCGTCGTCGTTGATGTGCGCGACCATCGGGGCCTGGCAGTAGACGACGGCTCCGGTGGCCCGGATGCGCCGGACGGCCTCGGCCACCAGGGCGGTGCGCAGCTCGCGCGGGTGGGTGAAGTGGGCCATGACGGCGACCTGCTTGCCGGCGGCGGCGATCCGCTCGAAGAGCCGCAGCAGCGAGTCGGCGTCGGCGTCGCTCACGAACCGCTGCGGCCAGTAGGCCAGGGACTTGGTGCCGATGCGGATCGTGTCGACGCTGTCCACGCCGAGCAGCGGCTCCAGGTGTCCGGTGAGGCGGTCGGTGCTCATCACCATGGGGTCGCCGCCCGTCACCAGGACGTCGCTGACCTCGGGGTGGTCGTGCAGGTAGCGCACGAGCCGGTCCGGGCCGGGGGCAGCGAAGCGCAGGGAGGGGTCGCCCACGAACTGCGCCCAGCGGAAGCAGTAGGTGCAGAAGGAGTGGCAGGACTGGCCCTGGGTGGGGAAGTACAGCACCGTCTCCCGGTACTTGTGCTGGAGGCCGGCCACCCGTTCGCCCTCGTGCACCGGCACGTTGTACTCACGCTGCCCGGAGGGGTGGGGGTTGAGTCCGGCGCGGATCCGGGCGACCTCGGCGGCCGTCTCGCTCTTGGCCGCCCCGGAGCGCACGAGCGCCTCCAGGGAGCGCTCGTCGTCCTCGGGTAGCATGCCGCGCTGGGGAAAGACCAGGCGGAAGATCGGGTCCTCGGCCGGGTTTGTCCAGTCGATCAGCTCGTCGAGCACGTACTCGTTGACGCGGAACGGCAGGACGTGTGCCAGCAGGGCGATGCCGTCCCGCAGCTGCGGCGACAGCCCGTAGCGCCGGACGATGTCGTCGATCTGCCGCGGACCGAAGGCACGGAAGCGGGTAGTGCCGACCGGTTGGTCGAGCATCAGTGTCATGCGGGGTCCCTCTGAATTCGGCGGAATAGCTGGGCGACGGCAGGGCGGCCCTTGTCGGCGGTCGTGACGTCGAGCGCCGATTACCCGGCTGGGATTCGTTGATTCGAGTGCGTACCCGAAGCCATAAACACTTCGCATGGCGTCGATAAGGGAGCCAAATTCCGCCCGCCGACCTGCCTTCATAATGCCCGCGCCCGAGTGCGATAAGAGTTCCCTATGGGGTGCGGACGGAATTCGTTTGAAAGGTGGCCGGCGCGGAAGTCGCTTGTCGTCAATGCCACCCAGCGCGGAAGGAAACAACTTCGATGATCGGTTGCCCGCAGCGCGGACGCACACCATGAGCCGCGCGGACGTCGCCCAGCCGGTGCTCATGCCGATGGGCCGGCCCCGGCCCGGGAGGTGCAGCGTCCTCGTCCACGCCGCCGGCGGCGGTGTCGGGGCGTACACGGGCGTCGGGTTCGCCCTGCGCCGGTTCGGCCCGGTCTTCGCCCTGCGCGGCTACGGGCTGGCGCCGGGTGAGGAGCCGGACCGCAGCGTCGCCGCCATGACGGACCGCTACTGGTCGCTGCTCGCCGACCTCCCCGAGCCGCCGGAGCTGTTGTTCGGCTGGTCGCTCGGCGGCGTCGTCGCCTGGGAACTGGCCGCCCGGCTGGCCGCGGAGGGCCGGCGGCCGCGGGTCGTGATGGTGGACAGCCCCGCCGCCCGCATCGACCGGGACCCGGCGGCGGCACGCCGGTGGCGCGAGCGGGTGCGCGCCTCCCTCGCCGCCGACGACAGTGGCGTCCCCGCCGACCGGGTCGCCGCGACCGCCGACGCGCACCTGGACGCCGTCGTCTCCTACCGGGCCGAGGCGCGCCACGACTGCCCGGCGCTGCTGATGCCGTGCGCGGACGAGGACAACGCCGCACACCTGGCGGCCTGGCGCGAGGTGGCCCCGAACCTGACCGTGCGGCCGCTGCCCGGCGACCACTTCACCGCCTTCGACGGCGAGCGGCTGCCCCTGGTCCTGGACCACCTCGGGTCCTTCCTGGCGAGCACCGAGGAGCGGCATGCCTGACGGTCTCCTGAGCCGGGCGCGCGCGGCGTTCGACGCGGCCCCGCCCGTGGGCGACGCCGCCTACGACCGGTACTGCCAGGTCCTCGGCGAGGAGCTGCTCGCGCACTGGCCGCGGATCGCCGGGGCCAACGCGGCGGACGTCGCCGCGGCCCAGCGGCTCGGCATGCCACCCACGCTGGTGGAGCGGCTGCGGCTGACCGACGTCCACCGGGACCGGATGGTCGCCCTCACCGCGATGACCCGGCAGGAGCTGCGGCAGGTGCGCGAGACGGAGGTGCCCGTCTCGGGCGCGGCGCGGCACGTCCACCGCGTGCCGCGGCCGCTCGGCGTCGTCCTGATGGTCTACGAGGCGCGGCCCACCGTCACCGTGGACGGCGCCCTGCTCCCGGTCGCCGTCGGCAACGCCGTGCTGCTGCGCGGCGGCAAGGAGACGGCCGCCACCAACGCGGCACTGGAGCGGGCCGTGCACGCCGCGCTCGCCCGGGCGGGACTGCCCACGGGCCTCGTCACGGTCCTGGACGACCCGCAGCGCCGGCTGCTGCGCGCCTTGTTGAAGCGGCCCGACCAGGTGGACGTGCTGATCCCGCGCGGCAGTCCCGCGCTCGTGGAGCACTGCCGCACCAGTGCCATCCCGCTGATCGCCAGCGGCGGCGGCGTCAACCACCTCTACGTCCACCGGAGCGCCGACCTGGAACTCGCGGTGCGGGCCACGCTGGACAGCAAGCTGCCCGAGCCGGCCGGCTGCACCTCCGTGGAGACGCTGCTGCTCGACCGCGCCGTCGCCCGGGACTACTTCGAGGCCCTGGCCCGCGCGCTGGCGGGCCGCGAGACGGAACTGACCCTGCACACGGCCCCCGAACTGACCGCCCTCGTCCCCGCCGCGCTCAAGACCGAACCCCTCGCCGCGCACGATCTGGGCCGGGAGTTCCTCGACCCGGTCGTCGCCGTCGTACCGGTCGACGACGAGAGAGCCGCCCTCGACCACGTGCGCCGCCACGGCTCCGGGCACACCGAGGGCGTCATCGCCCGCGACCGGCACGTCATCGACGCCTTCCGCCGCCGCGCCGACGCCGCGATGGTCGTGGTCAACGGCTCGCTGCGGCTGCACGACGGCCCGACCCTCGGTCTGGGCACCGAGATCGCCATCGCCACCGGCCGGCTGCACGTGCGCGGCCCCGTGACGCTCGGCGCCCTGGTCACCCACAGCTATGTCACCGACGGCGCCGGCGCGCTGCGCGGCTGACGCCCGGCCCCGCCTCTGCCCCGTTTCCCCGGCCCCTGCCTCTGCCCCGTTTCCCCGGCCCCTGCCTCTGCCCCGTTCTCCCGGACCCGCCCCTGCCCCGCTCCCCCGGCCCCCGAAAGGCGTGCCATGCCCCAGGAACTGTCCCTCGACCGGGACGCCGTCGCCACCGTCGTCAAGAAGGTGGTCGTCGCCGAGTCCCGGCTGTCCCTCCCGCCCGACCGCGTCCGCGACGACGAACCGCTCGTCGGCGACCTGCTGAACGTCAACTCGCTCGGCTTCGTCGGCATGCTCGTGCGGATCGAGGACGAGCTCGACGTGACCCTGCCCGACGACCTCTTCGTCGGGCGCAGCTTCCGCACCGTCCGGGACCTGATCGACGTGGTGACGGCCGCGGAGGTCCAGCGGTGACGAACGCGGTCCCGACCCGCTGGCGCAGCGTCCTGCCCCACCTGTCCGAGCCCCTGCCGCCGGACCGCACCCCGCCCCGCTCCGGTGCCGGGTCCGGCGAGATCAAGATCAACATTCCGACGGAGCTGATCCGGCACAGCGTCTCGTCCCGTGAGTACTGGGACATCCCCGCCCCGGTCGTCGAACGCTACCGGCAGTACCGCCCGACGCCCCTGTGGCGGGCCCGCGGTTTCGAGGAGGCCGTCGGCGCCCGCGTGCCGGTGTACGTCAAGAACGAGGGCGTCAACATCTCGGGCAGCCACAAGCTCAACACGGCGCTCGCGCAGGCCTATTACTACCAGAAGGCGGGCGTGAAGGAGCTGGTCACGGGCACCGGCGCGGGCCAGTGGGGCACCGCCATGGCCGCGGCGTGCGCCCTGTTCGGACTGCGCTGCCGGGTCTTCATGGTCGAGTCCAGCCTGCGGCGCAAGCCCTACCGCGGGGTCCTGATGCGCATGCTGGGCGCCGAGGTGCACGCCAGTCCCAGCGGAATGACCAAGGTCTCCGCCACCGAGAACCCGGCCGCCGGCAACAGCCTCTCGCTCGCCATCGGGGAGGCCGTCGAGTACGCCGCCGAACACGACCAGGTGGCCTTCTGCATCGGCAGCGGGGAGACGTACAGCATCCTGCACCAGTCCGTGATCGGTCTGGAGGCGCAGGAGCAGCTGGCGGAGCTGGACGCCGGGATCGGCACGGTCGTCGGCTGCGTGGGCGCCGGTTCCAACTTCGGCGGCATCGCGCTGCCCTTCCACGCCACCGCCCGCGCGGCCGGCGAGCCGGGGCCACGGCTGGTCGCCGCCGAGTCCAGCAGCACACCGAAGCTGACCCGGGGCGTCTACGCCTACGACAAGACCGACGCCACCGGCAGCGGCCCGATGGAGGCCATGTACACCATCGGCAGCGACTACCGGATCCCGGACGCGCACACCGCCGGTCTGCGCTTCCACGGCGCGGCCAAGCTCATCTCCGCGATGCGGCACAGCGGGGACGTGGACGCCATGGCGGTCAGCCAGGCGGACGCCCTGGACGCGGGCCGGCTGCTGGCCCGTCACGAGAGCGTCCTGCCGGCGCCCGAGTCCGGCCACGCCCTGGCGGCCGCCGCCCGCATCGCCGCCTCGCCCGAGGCCACCGGCGGGGTCCTGGTGTGCGTCAGCGGCCACGGCTACCTGGACCTCGGGGCCTACGAGCACTTCCTCGCCGGCGGGCTGGAGGACCAGTCGCCGCCCGACGAGGCGCTCGCCCGCGCGGTGGCCGGGCTGATCCGGGTGGAGACACGCCCGTGACGGCCACCGCGGCCCCGTCCGTGCGGACCGGGATCCTCGACTGCGTACAGGTCAACCTGGCGGTCCTCGCCGACCGCCTGCACGGGCCCGGACGGCACCTCGCGCTGGGGGCGCGCCTGCGCTTCGAGCCGAGGCCCGGACCCGACGGCCTCCCCACGGTGGACCCCGCGCCCGAGGAGCAGCTGCGCGAGGGAGCCGCGCTGGTGGGCCTGCGGCCGGACGCCGTCGCCCACCGCGTCCCCGCGCACGCGCTGCGCGCCATGGCCGAACGGGCGCCGGTGGTCTACGCCGTCGCCGACTCCTACGCCATGCCGTGGCTGCCCTACGCGGGCCGGGCGCACATGGAGCACAGCTTCCTGGTCGGCGCGCACCGGGACGGCGCCGAGGTGGAGGACGCCTACGACAACGAGACGGCGTGGGGGCCCGCCCGGCCGGGCCGGTGGACGTACCCCTGGGACCGGCTGCCCACCGCCTCCTTCGCGTGCGCCCTGTCGCCCGTGCCCGACCACCGCGCACCCCGGCCGCTGCTGCGCCTGGACGATCCGGCGGCGTACGTCGAGGCGTACGCCGCGCACCCCGACCGGCTCGCCGCGCTGCGGCGGCTGACCGCGGAGACCTGGCTGCTGACCCGGGCCCGGCACCTGCACGCCGCCTACCGCGAACAGCTCGGCGAGCGGCTGGACGCGGCGGACCACCTGCGCCGCTGGGACCAGCTCACCGCGACCGCGTTCATCGCCCAGCGGCGCGCCGAGCGGGGCCGACCGGTCCCCGAGGCGCTGCTGCCCGACCTGGCGTCCCTGCTCGCCGCCGACCGCGAGGTGTTCGCCGTGCGGCCGCCCCGGCCCTGACCGCGCCTCCACCCCTGCCTCTGCCCCCGACCACGCCCCTGCCGGACCACACCACCACCCAAGCGACGGAGAAGCCGTGAACCAGTCCTTCATCGACCTGCTGACGCCCTTCCTCCCCAACCTCGGGGACCGCCCCCTCACCGAGGACAGCCGTCTGCACGACCTCGGGATGAACTCCATGAAGGCCATCGACCTGCTCTTCGCCATCGAGGACGGGCTCGGGGTCTCCCTCCCGGACGAGGACCTCAACGACACCACCTTCGCCACCGCCGGCAGCCTGTGGGCCGCGGTGCGCCGGGCCGGCGCCGCCGAGGAAGACCACAGGGCGGCGGCATGAGCGTCTTCGCCGTGCGGGAGCCCGCCACCGCGGCGGGCTCCCGGCTCGGCGCCCTGCCCGCCGACGCGAGCGGCGCCGACCTGTGGCGCGTCCTCGGCGCGGAGAACCGGCTGGCCGGGGTCTACCGCGGCGACGATCCGCGCCGCGGCGTCGACCCGGCCGCGCTGGGCGCGCTGCTGACGGACCTGGACCGCCGCTTCGGCGTCGGCTCGACGCTGGCGGTGACGGTCCCGCTCGCCACCTGCCTGCCGCTGCTGGCCTCGGGGACGGGCCCGGCCGCCCGGACGCTCGCCGACAGCCTCGACGGCCGTACCGTCGTCGCCCTCGCCGCCACCGACCAGGACTCCGGCTGCGACCTGGCGGCTCTGGACACACGCGTCTCCTTCGACGGGGACCACCTGCGGCTGGACGGCGCCAAACGCTGGATCACCAACGCGACGACGTGCGGCGCCGCCCTCGTCCTCGCCCGCCACCGGCCGGGCCCGCACTTCACCAACTTCACCTGGGTGCTCGTCCCGGCCGACGCGCCCGGTGTGAGCGCGCGGCCGGCCGGGACGGAGCTGTTCGACGGCTCCGGGACCGGTCACCTCGCCTTCGACGGCGTCCGGCTCACCCGCGACCACGTCGTGGGCGGCACCGGCCGCGGACTGAGCGGCTTCGCGGCCCACATCGCCACCGAGCGGCTGGCCGGAGCCCTGTGGGCGGTCGCGCTGTGCGAGCGGGTGCTGCGGGAGACCGCCGGCCACCTCAAGGGGCGCCGGCACGGCGACGGGGTCCTGTGGGAGCGGGAGGGGATCCGCCAGCGCTGGGCGGGCGCGCTGCTGCGCTCCCGTCAGCACCGCGCCCTGACCGAGAGCCTCACCGAGGCGGTCGCCGTCCGCCGCGACACCTCATCCGCCGCGCTGCTCAAGGCCAGTGCCGCCGAGACCGTCGAGCACGTCCTCGACGTGTGCGCGCACCTCCAGGGCGCGCACGGCTTCCGCACCGGAGGACCGCAGCAACTGCGCGCGCAGGGGGCCCTGTTCGGGATCGGCGGCGGCACGACCGAGGTCGTCCTGAGCATCGTGGCCGAGACGGCCGCCGACGGCCCTGCCGGGGAGCTGCCGTGAGAGTCCTGGAGATCGTCCCGGGGGTGTGGGCGGCGGCCGGTACGGCGTCCGCCGACCGCCTCACCCCCGCCGACCTGGCCGCGGCACGCGGCCGGCCGGCCTGGCGCGCACGCGAGATGCTGGCCGGGCGCGCGCTGCTGCGCGCCCTGCTCGCCGAGGTGGCGCCCGGCGACGCCGGCGAGCCGGTCGTGGCCGGTCCCAACGGCAAGCCGGTCCTGGCGGGCCCCGGCCGGCCCGGCGTCAGCGTCTCCCACGACGGGGAGCACACCGTCGTGGCCGTGGCGCCCGGCCGCCGCGTCGGCGTGGACGTACAGGTGCCGCCGCCGCACGTCGGCCGCGCGATGGTCCGGCGCTGCGCCGCCCCGTACGCGGACCGCCTGTACCGCATGCCGGCGCCCCTGCGGCACACCGTGTTCACGGAGATCTGGACGGTCCAGGAGGCGTGCGTGAAGACCGACGGCACCGGCATCGGGGGACGCCCCTGGAGCATCGACGTGCCCCCGCACCTCGACCGCGGCGACTGGCGCGGCCTGCGCTGGCGCAAGGTGCGAGACCTCATCGACGTACCCGTGGCCTGCGCCTGGGAGGCGACACCATGACACCTGCACTGTCCTGCTACTCCACCGCGCTGGTGGAGTACCTGGGAGGCGCGGCGGCCGGCCGTCTGGCGGCGGCGGCGCACCTGTGGGTGCGCACCGACGATCCGGACGGCGCGCTCGCCTTCTCCCACCACGACCGCATCGACGACGGGGTCCTGGTCCACGATCACCGGCCGGACTGGCCGTCGGCCCGCGCGGCGCTGGCCGCGCTGCTCGCCGAGGAGGGGCGGGTGATCGTGTCGGGCAACGCCTTCCATCTGCTCTGGTCGCCGCACCACGGGGTACGGAGCATCCCCCACTGGTTCCTGCTGCGGGGCCGCGACGCGCGGGGGTGGCACGTGGCCGACCCGTTCCACGCCCTGATGCCCGGCGGCGAGCAACTGCCCTACGCCGGAGTGCTCGACGACGACGCGCTGCGCCGGGCGCTGACGCCGGTCGGGCGGCTCGACCCGGCCGTCCGCAACCGGGACGCGCACGCCCTGGGGGAACCGGCGGACCCCGGTCCGACGGACGCCTACCGCTGGCTGCGCCGGGCGATCCCTTCGCCGGCTTCCCCGGCTTCCCCGGCTTCCCCGGCACCCCCGGCTTCCCCGGCTTCCCCGGCTTCCCCGGCTTCCCCGGCTTCCCCGGCCGGACCGTCGGCCGGCTCCCCGGCGCGGTGGCCGGGCGTCTGGCTGCGCGCACCGGGCGAGGTGTTCGCGTACCTGCGCGACCGCCTCACCGGTGACGCGGACCTGCTGGAGCGGCACCTCGACGACCTGTGGGCGGCGTCCCGGCACCAGCTCCACCGCCTGGGGCCGCACCCCGACCCGGAGCTGGCCGACGCCTGGACGCAGCTGCCCAAGGCCCTGCGCTTCGCCGCCGACTCCGCGCGGCGCGGTCGCCCCCGCACCGGTGTGGTCGAGCGGACGCTCGACACCCTGGCCGCACTCACCACCGGCAGGGAGGCGAGCCGTGCTCGGGGTTGAGACGACGACCGCCCAGGCCGCCCCGCCGGTCGAGGCGGCGGTGGACGAGGCGCTCTTCCGCGCGGCGATGACGGGGCTGGCCAAGTGCGCCGCGGTCACCACCGCCCTCGGACCGAACGGGCCGGTGGGGTGCACCACGACCTCGCTCATGTCGCTGTCCGTGGCGCCGCCGAGCGTGCTGCTCGCCTTCGGCGCCGGCGGACGCACCCTGGACGACCTGCTCGGCGCCGGCCGGTTCGCCGTCAACGTGCTGTCCCACACGCAGGGTCCGCTGGTGCGGCGCTTCGCCACCGGCACCGCCGCGCAGCGCTTCGAGGGCACGCCGCACGCCGTGCTCCGGGGCGTCCCCGTCCTGCGGGACGCCGCCGTCGTGATGACCTGCGACGTCGCCGAGACCTTCTCCGCCGTCGATCACGTCCTGGTGGTCGGCACCGTACGCCATCTGACCGCCGCCCCCGGCGCCCCGCTGGTGCTCGTCGCCGGGGAACCGCACATCGCCACCCCCGTACCGCCCGCCCCGGCCGACAACCTGCGCTGACCTGGAGAGACGATGCCCGCGACGCCCGCACCCGCGGTGACCCACCGACCCGACGAACGCTTCGACGAGTTCCTGCTGGCCGCCGCGGCCACGCACCCCGACCATCCCGCCGTGGTGGAGTACGCGGACGGTGCGGAACGGGTGACGACCTTCCGCGACCTGCGCGCGGCCGCCGAGCGGTACGCCGCCGCACTGGACCGCTTCGGCCTGCGGATCGGCGACCGCGTCATGATCGTCTCCGACACGTCCGCCGAGGCCGTCGCCCTGGTGCTGGCGTGCTCGTCGCGCGGTCTGCCCTTCGTCCCGGTCAGCCCCGAGACGCCGGCCGAGCGGCGGGAGACGATCGAACGGCTCGCCGAGCCCGCGCTGTGCCTGACGGCGGATGCCGGGGAACCGGGTGGCGGGGAAGCGGGTACGGCCGTGGGGCACGGGCGGTTCGGCGGGGGCGGCATCGAGGTGCCGCGCCCGCCGGTGCGCCGTGAGCGGCTGCGGCGCGCCGTGACGCCGGGCGACACCGCCTACATCATCTTCACGTCGGGCACCACGGGCCGGCCCAAGGGCGTGGTGATGAGCCACCGCGCCGTCGTCGCCTTCTACCGGGGCATGCTCGCCGAGGGGTTCGTGTCGGCGGGCGACCGGGTGGCGTCGACCTCGCCGCTCCAGTTCGACTTCTCGCTGCTGGACATCGGCATGGCGCTGGGCGGCGGAGCCGCGGTGGCACCGGTGCCGCGGGCCCTGCTGCGCTGGCCGACGCGGTTCCTCAAGGTGCTGCGCGCCACCCGTGCCACCCACGTCAACGGAGTGCCGTCCATCTGGCGGCAGACCCTGCGCCACCTCCCCGACCAGCTGGCCGACCTGCCCGACCTGCGCGGCGTGCTGTTCTGCGGAGAGGAGTTCCCGCTGGGCGAACTGCGCCACCTCCAGCGCCTGCGGCCCGGCATCCGGCTGATCAACTGCTACGGGGCGACGGAGTCCATGGCGGCCAGTTTCGCCGAGGTTCCCGACCCGCTGCCCGAGGACGTGACGCACCTGTCGATCGGCGCCGGGCACCTGGGCACCGACATCCTCCTGGTGGACGCCGAGGGCACGCCCGTGCGCGAGGAGGGCGTCGTCGGCGAGATGTACCTGCGCAGCCCGGCCCTGATGACCGGCTACTGGGCGGACGCGGAGGCCACGGACGCCGTCCTCGTCGCCGACCCGCTGGAGCCGCGCTCCGGGCAGCGCCTGCTGCGGACCGGCGACCTCGCCTTCCGGGACGCCGAGGGCACGCTGCGCTTCTGCGGGCGGCGCGACTCCCAGGTGCAGATCCGCGGCAACCGCGTGGAGCCGGCCGAGGTGCAGCGACGGCTGCTGGCCCACCCCGAGGTGTGCGAGGCGGCCGTCGTGGTGTACGAAGGGCCGGACGGGAACGCCGAGTTGAGCGCGTTCGTCGTGCTGGCCGACGGCGCAGCCACAACGGCCGAGAGCGACCTGATCGCGTTCTGCCTGCGGTCGATGCCCGCGTACATGGCGCCCGGCGTGGTGCGCGTCGTCAGCGGTCTCCCGGTCAACCAGCACGGGAAGACCGACCACCGGCAGCTGCTCGCCCAGCTCCTCACGGACGCCGCCTGACCGGCCCACGGGCGCCGGGCTCCGGGCCGCCGCCGCGGGGCCCGGAGTCCGGTCAGCCCGCGCCGACCACGTCGGAGGCGGCCTTGAGCACGGCGTCGAGGACCGGGTGCCCGCCGTCGTCGCGCCGCCACAGGGCCTGTGTGCAGGTAGGGGTGGCGGGCCGCCAGTCGACGACCCGGCGCAGCCGGCCGGCGGCGATGTCCTCGGCCACGGTGACCTCGGGAAGCAGACCCACGCCGAGGCCGCTCTCGGCCATGCGCTTGACCGCGGTGATGGAATCGAGCTTCAGCGTCCGCCTCGCCCGTAACGTCGACTCGACCTCGGTCAGGAGGCTGCCGCAGTGCCGGACGTCGAGGTCGGCGGTGACCAGGATCGACGACACGGTCTCCTCGGCACCCGGACGGACGGGATTCCGTCGCCGTCCGGCCACCAGGGCGAACGGCTCGGGGCAGAGATCGCAGTGGTCCAGATCCTCCCGCGGCGCTCCGCTTCCTATCATGAACACGCAGTCCAGCTGTCCGTTGCGCAGCATGGCGAGCGCTTCTTGGGGAGTGGAAAGCCGGAGCGACACATCCATGTCCGGATAGCGCAGGAGTAAATACTCGATGAGCGGAAGCAGCCGGTGATTTATGAGACTTTCCGACGCGCCGACGCGGATTTTCCCCTGCGGCGCGAGTGAGGCGTCCGCGATACGCCGGACACGACCGCTGAGCCGCACGATCTCGCGGGCCTGTTCCAGGATGGAACGGCCCGCGCTCGTCGGCCGGACGCCGTCCGGCAGGCGCTCCAGCAGGGTCAGGCCGAGCGACCGCTCCAGCGCCTTGATGCGGTTGGTCACCGTGGGCTGGGTCACCTGGAGCACACTGGCCGCCCGGGTCACACTTCCCGCGTCCACGGCGCCCAGGAATGCCTCGAGATGCCGTGTGTCCACTTCTTCCCCCGCGTGAGTCGGCCCGTCGAAATACCAGCCGACCTCTCCGCCGGCTTTCTTCCCTCGCTGCGCCGTCCAGCCATTCCGGTTACGGACGACATACGAGCGGTCACGGTGTCTGGAGCGTAGCCCCAGCCCTCACCCTCATCAATATGTTTGGTAGGTGCATTTACGGGGAGGCGGCTTTCCCGGACAGGTGATTTCACGTCAGTTTCCTGAACGCCGGCGGCCGGTCCGGCGCCGGGGTGCGCGGGCCGGCGCGCACTTCTCCCGCATTTCGCCGCTCGGGAGGGCGGCACGTGGTCGGCGGGCGCGCGACCGGCCGGTCCCCGGCGTTCGCGGTGTGGTCCGAATCCAGCCAGGGCAGCTCTGGGAACCCGGATCTCGCGCACCTGGGCCCGCTCGGACCACTGAGCGGGACGACGGCCGGTCAGGACTTCCTGGTCCCCGCCCGGCCCCGGCCGACCCTCGCCGAGGAGTTGGACGACGTGGACCGGCTCGACGACGAGACCTATGTGACCGCGGCGCTCACCACCACCTGCGGCAGCAACCGGGTCCACTTCGCCGCGCCGTCGCCGCTCGCCGACGCGGCCGCGCGCGAGCGGGCCCTGGACCTGGCCCAGGCCCGCGGCGCACTCCAGGAGGCGTTCGCGCAGCGGCTGCTCGCGGACCCGGCGGCCGTGCGGGCGCGGGTGCGCGACACCCTCGAACAGTGCGCCGAGGCGTTCTTCGACCCCGCCTGGACCGGCGTCGCCGGGCAACTCGCCGCCGATCTGCGGCTGAAGAACGACCTGCTGAAGCGCCAGGGCATCGGGGCGGCGCTCGCCTCGGTCTCCGGCGCCGTCGCCCTGGCGCCGGACGGCGACCGCATCGTCGTGGACAAGCTCCAGGACAACGCGACCGCCGCCCACGGCGCCGGGGTCACCTTCATCCCCAGCCACTTCGGCCGCCCGCACTTGCTGGTGGTGCACGCGCCCGGATGGCAGCCGGTGGTGCAGTACCCCGTGGCCGAGCCGGGTCCGTGCGAGCCGGTGCCGCTGGACACGGTCGGCCACCGGCTGGAGGCGCTCTCGCATCCGGTGCGCCTGCGGCTGCTGCGCACCCTGGCCCGCGGCCCGCACACCACCGGCGAGCTGGCCCACGCCTGGGAGCTCTCGCCCCCGGAGGTCTCCCGCCACCTGGCCGTCCTGCGCCGCGCGGGCCTGCTCAGCGCCCGGCGGCACGGGCGCTACGTCCACCACACCCTCAACCTGCCCGAGATCACGGCGCTGGGCGCGGACCTGCTGGCCGCCGTCCTGCGCTGACGGCCGCGCCGCCGTGTCATCCTCGGCCGCCGCCGGTGAGCCAGGGCAGCGGGTCCGTGTACTGGCCGTCGAGGAGGACCTCGAAGTGGAGGTGCGGGCCGGTGGACAGGCCCGTCGAGCCGACGAGCCCGACGGGCTGGCCGCTGGTCACGCTCTGGCCGGCGCTCACCTGGAGGACGGACAGATGGCTGTAGGTGGTCTCCAGCCGTTTCCCGTCGATCGTGCCGTGGTCGATCACCACGCGGTTGCCGTAGGCCGACGTCAGGCCGGCGAACTCGACCCGCCCCTCCCGCGCCGCGGACACCTGGGCCCCCTGCGGCGCGCCGAAGTCGACGCCCGTGTGGAGCTTGGTGACCTTGGTCAGCGGGTGGACGCGCGAGCCGAACGGCGAGGTGACGGTGAGCGTGGTGACGGGCGGCCTCAGCAGCGCGCCGGAGGGCTGGCCGCCGCTCTCCTGTTCGGGGTTGCGCCGGACCAGGGACTCGTAGCGCGGCAGCCGCTTCTCGACCCCGGCGACGAACGCGCGGGCCGGAGCGGGGACCTTGCCGGCCTTGGTGACCTCGTCGGTCCCGGCCGTGTACGCGGCGAGCGTCAGGTCGGCGACGTCGCCGTTGACGACGCCCTTCGTGCGCAGCGCGGTCATCTTCCGCGCCAGGGAGCAGTCCTGCCGCCCCAGCGCCATGATCGCGTCCACCGCGTCGTGCGGTGAGGAGGCGCCATTGCCGTCGTCGTCCCGGCCCCAGGTCTTCCAGCCGGCGTCCGTGAAGCGGGCGATGCCCCGCTCGGAGAGGCTGGCGCTGTCGTCCTGCCACCCGGAGAGCTGATCGATGTGCGCGGCGAGGAGCGCGGGGGTGACGCCGGCGCAGTCGGCGGTCGCCCTGCGCAGCCAGGGCACGTAGGAGCCGTCCACGTTGCCGACGTCCGACTGGCCCGGCTGCGGGCCGCCCGGCGCCAGGTCCGTGCCGAGGCCGCCGGTCAGGGCGAGGAAGGCGACGACCCCGGTGGACGTCACCAGTCCGGGCAGCACGATCAGGGCGAAGGGGCCCGGGCCGCGCCGACGGCGCGCGGGTGCGCGGCCGCCGCGTTCGCCGGCGGGCGGGGGCTCCTGCGCCGGTGCGGGGACGGTCTCCGCGGCGGCCGGCCCGGTCGTGGCCGGCCGTGGTCCGGGGTGTGCCGCGTCGTCGGCGGCCGGGTGTCCGGCGGCCGTCCGACCGGTCGCTCCGTACTCGGTGGCTCCGTACCCGGTGGCTTCCCTGTCCTCGGTCACGTGCCGGGCCGGCTCCATGAGGGTGCCGCGGCGGGGCGGGACGCGGGTGGGGTGTATCGGCTCACGGTCCGACGCTAACGGGCCGTTGACGGGCTGTCACCGACCACGAGGACATGGTGAACTGCCCCATGGGGCACGGCCGATGCCCTCGCGGCGGCATGGGCCGCGGGACCCGGGCGCGGGCGGTGCGACGGGCGGCCGGGTCCGCCCGGGGCGGCACGTCCTCGGGGGCGGAGCGGCCCGCGTGGGGGCGCGCGCCGCAGCAACCGGAACCACCTCTGCCGGACACACGTGTCGAACCCGGTATACGACCCCGGTACACGACCCGACCTGTGCGCCGCGGATCCCGCCGTGCGCGCGGAGGGCGGTCCGCCGAGGGGGCGGCCTTCCACTCTTTGGTCGTCTTTTCACCTCGAACAGTCCAAGACCACGCCAAGGTTTCGACAGCAAGATCAAGTTCTCGCCGCGCCGGGCCGCCCCGGACCACCGGACACCTGCGGTGATTCCAGCACGTGACCCGACGGTCACCGACGGCACGCCGGTCACGGCCGTCCGATGCGGGCGTAGCCTTCAACAAGTTGTTGAAGGCACATCATCTCGCCGCGCGTTGGCGGACGTTGGCGCACCCCCGAGGTATTCCCGGACTAGGAGAACGCATGCCTGCAGAAGGGCGGGTGGAACGGCAACGGGGCCGTATTCCCGCCGACATCTGGCGGACACAGCTGCGCGGCATCGCCCAGGTCGCCCTCAGCCCGAGTCCGTGGACCGGACTGCTCTTCACCGCGGGCCTGTTCGCGGACAGCTGGCGGATCGGTGTGTACGGGCTGCTCGGCGCGGCGGCCTCCGCCCTGGCCGCCGCGGTGCTGGGCGCCGACCGCGAAGGGCTGGCCGCCGGCCTGGAGGGCTACTGCGGCTGTCTGACCGCCCTTGCCGTCCTGGTCAGGTTCGGCGCCTCGTGGCGGACCGCTCTGGCCGCCGTCCTGGCCGCCGCGGTCTGCGCGGTGGTGCGCGCCGCGGCCGGCCGCCTGCTGGGCCGGGCCGGACTGCCCGCGCTGACCGCGCCCTTCTGCCTCGTGGCCGGAGCACTGGCGGTCGCCCTGCCCACCGCGCCGGCGGCGGCGCCGCCCGCCGCCGGGAACGGGTTCACCCGTCTGTCGGCCGCCCAGTTCGGCCACGCCTTCTGCGACGGCGTCGGCCAGGTCTTCTTCCTCGACCAGTGGTACGCGGGCCTGATCCTGCTCGCCGGGCTGCTGGTCGCCTCCCGGACCGCCGCCGTCGCCGCCGCCTGCGGCAGCCTCGCCGCGATCCTCGTCGCCTGCTCCATGGGCCTGCCCGCCGACCGCGTCGCCGCGGGTCTGTACGGCTACAACGCGGTGCTCGTCGCGATCGCGGTCGGCGCCACCTTCCTGACCCTCACCCCGTGGACCGCCGGGTACACCGCGCTCGCCGTCGTCGCCTCGGTCCCCCTCACCGCCGCCTGGCAGACCTTCGTCCAGCCCTCCGGCGGCTCCCCCTTCACCTGGCCGTTCGTCGTGACGACCTGGCTCTTCCTCGCGGCCGCTCCGGCGTTGGACCGGCCCGGAATCTCGTTGCAGAAAGCGAAGTGACGCCATGAACCTCGCACCGCGCGAAATCGACAAACTCCACGTCTACGTCGTGGCCGACCTGGCCCGCCGCCGCCGGAACCGGGGCACGAAGCTCAACTACTCCGAAGCCGCCGCGCTGATCACCGAGGCCGTCCTCGAAGCGGCCCGCGACGGGCACACGGTGGCCGAGTGCATGGAGCTGGGCCGCAAGGTCGTCGCCGCCCACGAGTGCATGCCCGGGGTGCGCGAGATGCTCACCGTCCTCCAGGTGGAGACGGCGTTCGTCGACGGGACGAAGCTGGTCACCTGCCACGACCCCATCAGCGCCTGAACCTCGCCGCACCCACCGCCTGAGACTAGGAGACAACGATGTCGGGTGGAGCTCACTACCTCTACGGGGACGATCCCGTGGAAATCAACCCCGGCCGGGCCACCGTCGCCCTGACCGTCGCCAACACCGGTGACCGCGCCGTGCAGATCGGGTCCCACTACCACTTCTTCGAGGCCAACCGGGCACTCCTGTTCGACCGCGAGGCCGCGTACGGCATGCATCTGAACATCCCGTCCGGCACCGCCGTGCGCTTCGAGCCCGGCGACACCCGCGAGGTGGAACTGGTCGCCTTCGGCGGGACCCGGCGGCTCGTCGGCTTCGCCGGACTCGTCAACGGCGGCCTCAACGCCGACGACACCCGGCGCGCCGCCCTGCGCCGCGCCGGGCAGCTGGGATTCGCCACCACCGCCACCACCGCCGCCGACACCGCCGGCGCCGAGCACGAAGGGTCGGCCAACTGATGGCGATCATCCCCCGCAAGCAGTACACGGACCTGTTCGGCCCCACCGTGGGCGACCGGTTCCACCTGGCCGACACCAACCTGGTGGTCGAGGTCGAGTACGACCACAACGCCGGTTCCTACGGGGACGAGGCCGTCTACGGCGGCGGCAAGGCCATCCGCGACGGCATGGCCCAGGACCCCGCTGCCCTCCACCGCGAGGGCGCCCTCGACCTGGTGATCACGAACGTGGTGGTGCTCGACCCGGTCCTCGGCGTCGTCAAGGGCGACATCGGTGTGCGCGACGGCCTGATCGTCGGGGTCGGCAAGGCCGGCAACCCGCACGTGCAGAACGGCGTGGACCCCAAGCTGGTCATCGGGCCGGGCACCGAGGTGATCTCCGGTGAGCACCTGATCGCCACCGCGGGCGGCGTCGACACCCACATCCACTTCATCTCGCCCCAGCAGGCGCAGGAAGGGCTGTCCAACGGCATCACCACCTTCTTCGGCGGCGGCACCGGGCCGACCGACGGCACCAACGGCACCACCTGCACACCCGGCCCGTGGAACATCCACCGGATGCTGGAGGCCGTCGAGGACCTGCCGGTCAACGTGGGGCTGCTCGGCAAGGGCAACGGCAGCCTGCCCGAGGCGCTGCGCGAGCAGGTCGAGGCGGGTGTGGCGGGCCTGAAGGTGCACGAGGACTGGGGCGCCACCCCGGCCACCATCGACACCGCGCTGCGCGTCGCCGACGAGCACGACGTGCAGCTCGCCATCCACACCGACACCCTCAACGAGGGCGGCTTCTTCGAGGACACCCTGTCCGCGATCGACGGCCGGACCATCCACACCTTCCACACCGAGGGCGCGGGCGGCGGTCACGCCCCCGACATCATGCGGGTCTCCGGCGAGCCCAACGTCCTGCCCGCCTCCACCAACCCCACCCTGCCCTACACCGTCAACTCGGTGGACGAGCTGCTGGACATGGTGATGGTCTGCCACCACCTGTCCCGCGACATCCCCGAGGACGTGTCGTTCGCCGACAGCCGCGTGCGCGCGGAGACCATCGCGGCCGAGACGGTGCTGCACGACCTCGGCGTGATCAGCATCTTCTCCTCCGACTCCCAGGCCATGGGCCGGGTCGGCGAGTCGTTCTCCCGGGCCTTCCAGACCGCGCACCACTGCAAGGAGGTGCGGGGCGCACTGCCCGAGGACAGCTCCCGCAACGACAACGCGCGGGTGCTGCGCTACCTGGCGAAGCTGACCGTCAACCCGGCGATCGCGGTGGGCGCGTCCGACGTGATCGGCTCGCTGGAGCCCGGCAAGCTCGCCGACATCGTGCTCTGGCCGATCCACTCCTTCGCCGCCAAGCCCAAGCTGATCATCAAGGGCGGCATGGTGAACTGGGCGCTCATGGGCGACCCCAACGCCTCCCTGCCGACGCCCCAGCCGGTCTACTACCGGCCGATGTTCGGCAGTTACGGCCGGGCCCGGCAGCGTACCTCGGTGACCTTCATGTCCCAGGCGTCCATCGCCGCGGGAGTCCCCGGAGAGCTGGGCCTCGGGCGGCGGATCGAGCCGGTGCGGCGCTGCCGGACCGTCGGCAAGCAGCACATGGTCCGCAACGACGCGCTGCCGCGCATCGAGGTGGACCCGGAGACGTACAAGGTCACCGTCGACGGCGAGCCCGCCACCATCGAGCCGGCCGAGCGCCTTCCGCTCAACCAGCTCTTCTACATCGTCTGACGCGGGACCGGACCGGCTGCGTCGCCCGACGCGCGAGCGGCCCTTCTCCGCGTCCGACGCGCGAGCGGCTCCGCCGCGTCGCCCGACACACCTTCGGCACACCTCTCCACAGCGGTCCGCAGGGCGCCCCGCGCGCCCCGCGGACCCCCACGGCCGGCCGGCGACGGACGGCCACCCGGCAGGAACGGACACCCGGCGTGAACGACGCGATGCCGATCCCGGCGCTGCTCACCGGTCTCCAGCTCACCGACTCGGCCTTCCCCAGCGGCTACTACACCCTCTCGCACGGTCTCGAGGGCTTCCAGCAGGCCCGCGCGGTCACCCCGCGCGGCCTGCCCGCGCTCCTGGACGACCTGCTCCGCCACAGCGCGGGGCCCTCCGACGCCACCGCCCTCGCCCTCACCCACCGCGCGGTGAGCGCGGGCGACTGGGACGAGGTGGTGGCCGTGGAGCGCCGGCTGCACGCCACCAAGCTGGGCCGGGAGGCCCGGCAGGCCGTCGTGCGCACCGGACGGCAGCTGCTCGACCTGGCCGACGAGGTCTACGGCACCGCGCCGATCGCGCGCTACCGGACGCTGTACCGGGACGGCGCGGTGCGCGGCTGCCAGCCGGTCGTCGCCGGCGTCGTCCACGCCGGCAACGGCCTCACCGCGCGGCAGGCGGTCACCTGCGAGCTGTTCGCCTTTGCGGCCAGCTTCGTCGGGGCCGCCCTGCGGCTGCGGCTCACCGACCACCGCCGGGCCCAGGTCGTCCTGCACGGCGCCGCACCGGTCATCGAGGAGACCGTGACGGCGGCCCTGCACCGCGAACTGGCCGACCTCGGCGGGTGCGTGCCCATGGCCGACGTCATGGCCGGCACGCACGAACGCGCCGAGGCCCGGCTGTTCGCGAGCTGACGCCGCGGCGCCCACCACCGCCAGACACCCCTCTCACGACAAGGATCACCATGCACGACCCCACCCAGGTACGCGGCTCCCACCACCACGACCACGACGGCCTCACCCGGCGCCCCGCCGACGGCGTGCTGCGCGTCGGCGTCGCCGGGCCGGTCGGCTCCGGCAAGACCGCGCTGATCGAGGCGCTCGTCCCCGTACTGCTCCAGCGCGGCCGGACCCCCGCCGTGATCACCAACGACATCTACACCTCGGAGGACGCCGCCCACGTGCGGCGGACCCTCGACGGCATCCTGGCCGCGGACCGCATCGTCGGCGTCGAGACCGGGGCCTGCCCGCACACCGCGGTCCGCGACGACCCGACGATGAACCAGGCCGCGGCCGACGAGATCCTGGAACGCCACCCCGACGTGGACACGCTGCTGTTCGAGAGCGGCGGCGACAACCTGACCCTCACCTTCAGCCCGGCGCTCGTCGACCTCTTCCTGTTCGTGCTGGACACCGCCGAGGGCGACAAGATGCCCCGCAAGCGGGGTCCCGGGATCACCGAGTGCGAACTGCTCGTGATCAACAAGGTGGACATCGCCCAGTACGTGCGGTGCGACCTGGCCCGGATGGAGTCCGACGCCCACGAGGTCCGGCAGGGGCGGCCGGTGGTGCTCACCAACTCCCTGACCGGCGAGGGCCTGGAGACGATCGCCGACTTCCTCCTCGCCCACGAGGCCGCCCAGCTGCCCGGCGCGCCGGCGGCGTCCGCGTGAGCCCGGCGCCCGCGCGGCTGGACCCCGCACACTACGAACCGGGGCGGGTACCGGCCCCGATGCTGGAGCTGGCCGGCGCCGCGGACACTCTGGCCGCCGGGCGCCCCGGCAAGGTCGGCCTGCTCGAACTGCGCTACGCGCGGGCCGGCGAGCGCACCGAACTCGTCGACCGCTACCAGAAGTCGCCGTTGCAGATCATGCGGCCGCTGTACGTGGACCCGGGGCGGACCGACATGCCGGTGACCTACCTGATGTCCACCGGCGGCGGCATCGTCCAGGCCGACCGCAACCGCCTCGACATCCGGTGCGGACCCGGCACCGCGGTGCACCTGACGACCCAGGCCGCGACGAAGCTGCACCGCATGGAGTTCGACCACGCCACCCAGGTCGTCCGGCTCACCGCCGAGGCCGGCAGCTACGTCGAGTACCTGCCCGACCCGCTGATCCCCTACCGGGACGCGCGTTTCTACCAGCAGACACAGGTGACCGTCGACCCCACGGCCACCGTGCTGCTGGGCGAGACGATCGCGGCCGGCCGGCTGGCCCGCGGCGAACGGCACGCCTACCGGATGCTGTTCAGCGATCTGGAGATCGCGCGTCCCGACGGCGAACCGCTCGTGGTGGACACCGTCCGCCTGGATCCGCGGGAGCCCGGCTCGGTGAGCGGGCCGGCGGTGTTCGCCGGCCACGACCTGATGGCCACGCTCTACGCGGTCACGGGGCTCGCACCGGCGGCCGAGGTCGCCGACACCCTGCACGAGGCGCTGCGCGCCAGTGGGACGGCGTTCGGCGTGAGCGTGCTGCCCGACGACTGCGGAGCGTGGGCGCGGATCATGGGCAGCGACTCCCCCACCGTGACCCGCGCCCTGCGCACCGCCTGGGACGCGGTACGCCGCCTGCTCATCGGCGTACCCGCCCCCGACCTCCGCAAGACCTGATCCGCGGGACGTGACACGCGTCGGCCGCCGTCCGCTCGCCGCGGCCGGTGGCCGGCGGCGCGTCCGGCAGGTTTGACCTTCTCCTGACATGCGTCTGACGCTGCCGGCACGCACCGCACCGGCCCTTGGTGAACTTGACGCAAGCCTTGAACCACGGCCGTTGCACGGGGCGGCGCGGCCGAAGAACCTTGAGTCCAGGATCCGGTGCACTGCGTCGGGGAGGCGGGCGGCCGCCTCCCCGACCGGTCGGCCGAGCGGTGACCGGCGCGCCGCGCCGCGTGCTGATCACGGGGCTCGGCGTGCCGGCTCCCGGGGGCATCGGCGTGGACGGCTTCCGGGACCGTGACCGCGTCGGTGCGTACCGCGCTCGTACCGGCCCGCGGCCACGGCGGTCCCGACTCCGCCGTGGTGCCGCGCGCCGTGGACCGAACCCTCCCCGCGGCCCGCGCCCGCACCCCCTGGACCGCGCCCGTGGCCGTCCCCTCCCCCGTGGCGGCCGCGGGCGCTCTGTTCGGCCGTGCTCCGACCGGACGCACGGCGGCCTATGAAGGGATCGAACGTGCTCGAGCAGGAATTCACCATGGACGACCTCAAGCGCATCCTCCTGGAGGGAGCCGGCGCGGACGAGGGCGTCGACCTCGACGGCGACATCCTCGACACCGACTTCGAGGAACTCGGCTACGAGTCGCTGGCGCTCCTGGAGACCGGCGGCCGGATCGAGCGCGAGTTCGGCGTCGCCCTCGACGACGACGTGTTCAACGACAACCGCACGCCGCGCGCCCTCGTCGCGGCGATCAACGCCACCCTCAAGGGCCTGGTCGACGCCGCCTGACGGCGCCGCGCGCCACTCGCCCTCGCCCGTTTCGCCCGCGCCCCTTTCGGCGGGGCCGCCGCCCGGTGGGCGGCGGCCCCGCCGCGCCCTTTCCCACCCCTTCGCCCCCCTTTCCTTCCGTTGGGAGACCAGACACATGCCGGACCAGGAACAGGACCAGCGCGTCGCCGTCGTCACCGGTGCCACCAGCGGCATCGGGCTGGCCGTCGCCCGCCTGCTCGCCACCCGGAACCACAAGGTGTTCATCGGTGCGCGCGACGCCGACAACGTCGCCGCGACCGTCAAGGAACTCACCGCCGAGGGCCTGGAGGTCGACGGCGCCCCGCTGGACGTGCGCAGCGACGAGAGCGTGCAGGCGTGGATCCGGTCGGCCGTGGACCGCTTCGGCGCCGTCGACGTCGTCGTCAACAACGCGGGCCGCTCCGGTGGCGGAGTGACCGCCGACATCGACGCGGAGCTGTGGCAGGACGTCATCGACACCAATCTCAACTCGGTCTTCCGTGTCACCAAGGCGGCGCTGAACACCGGCGGTCTGCGGGCCAAGAGCCGCGGCCGGATCATCAACATCGCCTCCACCGCCGGCAAGCAGGGCGTCGTGCTGGGCGCTCCCTACTCCGCGTCCAAGCATGGGGTGGTCGGCTTCACCAAGGCACTCGGCAACGAGCTGGCGCCGACCGGCATCACCGTCAACGCCGTGTGCCCCGGGTACGTGGAGACGCCGATGGCGCAGCGCGTCCGGCAGGGCTATGCCGCCGCCTACGACGCGACCGAGGAGCAGATCCTGGAGAAGTTCCGGGCGAAGATCCCGCTCGGCCGCTACTCCACTCCCGAGGAGGTCGCCGGCCTGGTCGGCTACCTGGCCTCCGACGTCGCCGCCTCCATCACCTCGCAGGCCCTCAACGTCTGCGGCGGACTCGGCAACTTCTGACCGGGCCGAACCTGACCACCGTCCACACAAGGAGAGTTCACCATGACCACCCGTGAGGTGGAGCACGAGATCACCGTCTCGGCCCCGGCCGAGGCCGTCTACCGGCTGATCGCCGAGGTGGGCAACTGGCCGCGGATCTTCCCGCCGACCATCTACGTCGACCAGGTCGAGCGGGACGGCGACACCGAACGCATCAGGATCTGGGCCAGCGCGAACGGCGAGGCCAAGGACTGGACGTCCCGCCGCACCCTCGACCCCGTGCGGCTGCGGGTCGGGTTCCGCCAGGAGGTCCCCGCCGCACCGGTCGCCGCGATGGGCGGCGCCTGGATCATCGAGGCCCGCTCGGAGACGGAGTCCCGCGTCCGGCTGCTGCACGACTACCGGGCGATCGACGACGCCCCGGACTCCCTGGAGTGGATCGACCGGGCCGTCGACCGCAACTCCCGTTCCGAGCTGGCCGCCCTCAAGGAGAACGTGGAGCTCGCCCACGCCGCCGAGGACCTGACGTTCTCCTTCGAGGACACCGTGCGGATCGCGGGCTCCGCCAAGGACGTGTACGACTTCGTCAACGAGGCCGACCGGTGGTCCGAACGACTGCCGCACGTGGCGAAGGTGCGGCTGGAGGAGGACACGCCCGGCCTGCAGACCCTGGAGATGGACACCCGCGCCAAGGACGGCTCGACCCACACCACCAAGTCCTACCGGGTCACCTTCCCCCCGCACCGAATCGCCTACAAGCAGGTCACGCTGCCTGCCCTGATGACGCTGCACACCGGCTACTGGACCTTCACCGAGGACGACGGGGGGACGGTGGCCTCTTCGCAGCACACCGTCACCCTGAACACCGCGAACATCGCCCGGGTCCTGGGCACCGGGGCCACGGTCGAGGACGCACGGGCGTACGTGCGCACGGCGTTGTCCACCAACAGCACCGCCACGCTCGGCCACGCCAAACGGTACGCCGAGGAGCGCGCCGCGGGCCGGCGGGACTGACGCACGAGGGGCCGCGCCGCCCGTCGTCGGCGCCGGGCCCGTCAGGCCGCCGCTCGCAGGTCCGCGGCGGCCGGCCGCGGCGCCGACCGCCGCGGTCCTCCTCGACCCGGGAGACAGCATGACGACATCCCCGTCCTCGCGGACGTACGAGACGGAAGACGGCGAACCGCCCGAGTCGCCCCTCCCCGCGTCGCCCTCCGCGGCCGCCGCGATCCGCACACCCACGGTCGTCGCTGCCGGACCGGCCGTCTTCGGCGTCGGCGCCGACCGTGTCGACCTGTGGCTGGTGCACCGGCCCGACGGAGCCGTCGCCGACTCCCTGGCCCGTACCGAGCTGGACGCGCGCGAACGCACCCGCGCCGACGCCTTCGTGCGCCGCTCCGACGGGCTGCTGTACACGGCCGCGCACGTGGCTCTGCGCCGACTGATCGGCTGCTACACCGCGACCCGGCCCGAGGAGGTGCGGTTCACGCGGGAGCCGTGCCCGACGTGCGGGGAGGCGCACGGCCGGCCGGCGGTGGCCCCGACGCCACCGCCGCTGCACTTCTCGCTCTCGCACAGCGGCGACCTGGCTCTCGTCGGCGTGGCCGCCCGGCCCGTCGGCGTCGACGTGGAGAAACTGCCCGGCGCCGAGACCGTGGACCTCTGCTCCCGGGCCCTGCACCCGGACGAACGGGCCGAGTTGGCCGCCGTACCGGCGGGCGAGGAGCGGGCTCGGCTGTTCGCGCGGATCTGGACCCGCAAGGAGGCCTACCTCAAGGGCCTGGGGACAGGACTGAGGCGCTCACCCGCCGAGGACTACCTGGGCGCGGACGCCGCCCGGCATCCGGCCGGCTGGACGGTGCTCGACACCCCCTGCGACGCCGGCCACGCCGCGTCGACGGCCGTGTACGGCGCGGCTCCGGCCGTGGCCCGGGTGCGCCGGGTGCCCGGCGCGTGGCTGCTGGCCGAGCCGCCGGCCGACGGCGCCGCCGTCCGCACGGGGCCGCACGGCGGCCCGCCACCCTGACCACCGGACGAGGGGAATCCATCCGATGCCCACGACTCAGGACACGACCGGCCCGGCGGACACGGTCCAGGACCGTGTCGACGCCCTCCGCGCTCTCCGGCACGCGGCGCGCGAGGGCGATTCCGAGGCCACCCGCCGACAGCACGACAGGGGCAAGCTGACCGCGCACGAACGGATCGCGCTGCTGCTGGACAAGGGCTCCTTCACCGAGGTGGAGGGGCTGCGCCGGCACCGCGCGACGGGTTTCGGCCTGGAGCGACGCAAACCGGCCGGTGACGGCGTCGTCACCGGGTGGGGCACCGTCCACGGCAGGACCGTGTTCGTTTACGCGCACGACTTCCGGGTATTCGGCGGCGCACTCGGCGAGGCACACGCCGCGAAGATCCACAAGGTGATGGATCTGGCGGAGGCGGCCGGCGCCCCGCTCGTCTCCCTCAACGACGGGGCCGGCGCCCGCATCCAGGAGGGGGTCACCGCGCTCGCCGGGTACGGCGGGATCTTCCGGCGCAACACCCGCGCCTCCGGTGTGATTCCGCAGATCTCGGTGATGCTCGGGCCCTGCGCCGGTGGGGCGGCGTACTCCCCGGCGCTCACCGACTTCGTGTTCATGGTCCGCGGGACCGCCCAGATGTTCATCACCGGACCGGACGTGGTCAGGGCGGTCACCGGCGAGGAGATCACCCAGAACGCCCTCGGCGGCGCGGACGTGCACGCGACCGCCTCGGGCGTGGCGCACCTGGCCTACGACACCGAGGAGGCGTGTCTGGAGGACGTGCGCCACCTGCTGTCGCTGCTGCCGTCGAACAACCGCGAGATGCCCCCGGTCGAACACTGCGGGGATCCGGTCGAACGGCCGAACGACCGGCTGCTGGACCTGGTGCCGGCGCAGGCCGGACAGGCGTACGACATCCGCGCGGTGATCGAGGAGATCGTCGACGACGGCGACCACTTCGAGGTGCACCCGGGCTGGGCGCCGAACCTGGTGTGCACGCTGGCCCGGCTGGACGGGCACGTCGTCGGCGTCGTCGCGAACAATCCGTCGGCGTCCGCGGGCGTGCTGGACATCGAGGCGTCCGAGAAGGGCGCGCGGTTCGTCCAGTTCTGCGACGCCTTCAGCATCCCGCTGGTGACGCTGGTGGACGTACCCGACTTCCTGCCGGGCGTGGCCCAGGAGCACAACGGCATCATCCGGCGTGGCGCGAAGCTGCTGTACGCGTACTGCAACGCGACCGTGCCCCGGATCTCGCTGGTGCTGCGCAAAGCCTACGGCGGGGCCTACATCGTGATGGACTCCCGCTCGATCGGCGCGGACCTGGCGCTGGCCTGGCCGACCAACGAGATCGCGGTCATGGGCGCTGAGGGCGCGGCGAACGTCGTGTTCCGCCGGGAGATCAAGGCCGCCGAGGACCCGGGGGCGCTGCGGGAGCGACGCATCGCGGAGTACAAGGAGCAGCTCATGCACCCCTACTACGCGGCCGAGCGAGGGCTGGTCGACGACGTGATCGATCCGCGCGAGACGCGCTCGGTGCTGATCCGCTCGCTGGAGATGCTGCGCGCCAAGCACGCCGACCTGCCCGCGCGCAAACACGGGAACCCCCCGCAGTGAGGACGGAGAAACGGTGACCATCCTGCCGAACGGCACCGGCGTGCCCGAGGTCCCCCAGGTGATCCGGGTGGTGCGGGGAGAGCCCGACGCCGTGGAACTGGCCGCGCTGACGGCCGTCTTGCTGGCCCGTGTGGCGGCCGTCGAGACCGAGCACGCCGGGACCGCCCCCGCCGGGCGTACGCCGGCCGGGTGGCGCCGGCCCGAGCGGGTGCGGGGTTTCCCGGGCCCGCGCACCTGGCGGCACCGGCCCCCGGCCGCACCCGGCGCCTGAGTCCGCCCGCCGTGTCCCACCTGCCCAGACCCTTCACCCGTCCGTCCGCGCGAGGAGCACCCATGACACAGCGCCCCCCTGTCCGCACCGGCCCGGAGGCACCGGAATGAGACTGCTGGTCACCGGCGGAGCCGGCTTCATCGGCTCGCACTTCGTCCGCACGCTGCTCGACGGCCGCTACCCGGGCCACGAGTCCTCCCGGGTCACCGTGGTCGACAAGCTCACCTACGCCGGCAACCGGGGCAACCTGCCCGCCGCCCATCCACGGCTGGACTTCGTCCGCGGCGACGTCTGCGACGCGGAACTGCTCGCCCGCGTCCTGCCCGGCCACGACGCGGTGGTCCACTTCGCCGCGGAGTCCCACGTCGACCGGTCGGTGCGCTCGGCCGCCGACTTCGTCCGCACCAACGTGGGCGGAACCCAGACACTGCTGGACGCCTGCCTGGCGACCGGGGTGGACCGGGTGGTGCACATCTCCACCGACGAGGTCTACGGCTCGATCGCCGAGGGGTCCTGGCGGGAGGACTCGCCCCTGCTGCCCAACTCGCCCTACGCGGCATCCAAGGCGGCGTCCGACCTGATCGCCCGCGCCTACCACCGCACGCACGGCCTGCACGTGTCGATCACCCGCTGCTCGAACAACTACGGCCCGTACCAGCATCCCGAGAAACTCATCCCGCTGTTCGTGACGAACCTGCTGGAGGGCAGGCCGGTGCCGCTGTACGGCGACGGCCGCAACGTCCGCGAGTGGCTGCACGTCGACGACCACTGCCGGGCCGTCGCCCTGGTGCTCGACCGCGGGGCGGCCGGCGAGGTCTACCATGTCGGCGGCGGCGACGAGCGGACCAACCGGGACATCACCGAGCGGCTGCTCGCCCTGTGTGGCGCCGACCGGTCCCGGGTGCGCCGGGTGACCGACCGCAAGGGTCACGACCTGCGGTACGCGCTGGACGACACGAAGATCCGCGACGAACTGGGCTACGCCCCGCGCGTCCCCTTCGAGCAGGGGCTCGCCGCGACCGTCGCCTGGTACCGCGACAACCCCGGCTGGTGGAAGGCCGTCCAGCACCCCAGCGAACAGTTCGCCCGACCGCGCGTGGAAGGCAGCACGTCATGAACCCGCACAAGGGACTGATCCTCGACGAGACCGTCAAGTACCACCAGGATCTCCAGGACGACGGGCCCTTCGTGCCGGGGACGACGGAGATCTGGCCGGCCGGCGCGGTGCTGGACGAGGCGGACCGCACGGCCATCGTCGAGGCAGCGCTGGAGATGCGGATCGCCGCCGGGCCCAGCTCGCGCCGGTTCGAGTCGCGGTTCGCCCGCAAGCTCGGCCACCGCAAGGCCCACCTGACCAACTCCGGCTCCTCCGCCAACCTGCTGGCGCTGTCCGCCTTCACCTCGCACCTGCTGGAGGACCGCCGGCTGCGCCCCGGCGACGAGGTGATCACGGTCGCGGCGGGCTTCCCGACCACCGTCAACCCCATCATCCAGAACGGGCTGGTGCCGGTCTTCGTCGACGTCGAGCTGGGCACGTACAACACCACGGCGGCGCGGGTCGCCGAGGCGATCGGCCCCAGGACGCGGGCGATCATGATCGCACACGCCCTGGGAAACCCGTTCGAGGCGACCGAGATCGCCCAGCTCGCCGAGGAGCACGACCTGTTCCTCATCGAGGACAACTGCGACGCGGTCGGCTCCACCTACGACGGCAGGCTCACCGGCTCCTTCGGCGACATCACCACCGTCAGCTTCTACCCGGCCCACCACCTGGCCATGGGCGAGGGCGGCTGCGTGCTCACCTCGAACCTGGCGCTGGCCCGGATCGTGGAATCGCTGCGCGACTGGGGCCGGGACTGCTGGTGCGAACCGGGCGAGACGAACAAGTGCCTGAAGCGATTCGCGTACCAGATGGGCACGCTGCCCGAAGGCTACGACCACAAATACATCTTCAGCCACGTCGGCTACAACCTGAAGGCCACCGACATCCAGGCCGCGCTGGGCCTGTCCCAGCTGGACAAGCTGGACTCGTTCTGCGCCGCCCGGCGCCGCAACTGGCAGCAGCTGCGCGACGGGCTCGACGGCACGCCGCACCTGCTGCTGCCCGAGGCCACCGTGCGCAGCGACCCCAGCTGGTTCGGCTTCGCGCTCACCGTCGACCCCGAGGCGCCCTTCACCCGGGCGGCGCTGGTCGACTTCCTGGAGCAGCGCAAGATCGGGACCCGGCGGCTGTTCGCCGGCAACCTGACCCGCCACCCCGCCTACCTCGGCCGGCCGCACCGGGTGGTCGGGGACCTCGCCAACAGCGACATCATCACCGACCAGACGTTCTGGATCGGCGTCTACCCGGCGCTGACCGAGGAGATGCTGGCCTACGTGATCGCGTCGGTGCGTCAGTTCGTGGAGGCCGGCTCATGACCACCGCCGCCCGCCGCCCCGCCCCGGGTGACGCCGACGCGGTCCGGTTGCGCCCCGTGCTCGACCCCGCGACAGCGCGGCGCCTCGCCCGCTCCGCCGCCGCCGCCGAGGGCGCCGGGCCGCGGACCGAGGAGATCGCCGGCTGGCTCGACGCACGCCGCGCGGCCCACCGCTTCCGGGTCGAGCGCATCCCGTTCGCGCGGCTCGACGGCTGGTCGTTCCAGGAGGGCAGCGGAAACCTGGTCCATCGCAGCGGCAGGTTCTTCACCGTCGAGGGCCTGCGGGTGACGACCGCGTCCGGCCCGTTCCGCCAGTGGCACCAACCCGTGATCAAACAGCCCGAGATCGGCATCCTCGGCATCGTCGTCAAGGAGTTCGACGGGGTCCTGCACCTGCTGATGCAGGCCAAGATGGAGCCGGGCAACCGCAATCTGCTCCAGCTCTCCCCCACGGTGCAGGCCACCCGCAGCAACTACACCAAGGCCCACCGGGGCGCGGGCGTGCGCTACGTCGAGTACTTCACCGACCGCTCGCGCACCCGGGTCCTCGCGGACGTGCTCCAGTCGGAGCACGGCTCGTGGTTCTACCGCAAGAGCAACCGCAACATGATCGTGGAGGCGCTGGACGACGTCCCGTCGCACGACGACTTCTGCTGGCTGACGCTCGGCCAGGTGGGCGCGCTGCTGCGCCGGGACAACGTGGTGAACATGGACGCCCGGACCGTGCTGGCCTGCGCGCCGTTCGCGGGCGGCGAGAGCGCCGCGCTGCACTCCGAGACCGAGCTGCTGTCCTGGTTCACCGCCGAGCGGTCCCGGCACGACGTGACGGCGGAGCGCGTGGCGCTGGCCGGACTCCCGGGCTGGCGGCGCGACGCGTGGTCCATCGCGCACGAGGACGACCGCTACTTCCGCGTGGTGGCCGTCTCTGCGCGGGCCGACAGCCGGGAGGTGACCGGCTGGACACAGCCCCTGTTCGAGCCGCGCGGCACCGGCGTGACCGCGTTCCTCACCCGGCGCATCGGCGGCGTGCCGCACCTGCTCGCGCACGCACGGGTGGAGGGCGGGTTCGCCGACACCGTCGAACTGGGGCCCACCGTGCAGTACACGCCGTCGAACTACGACCATCTGCCGGCGCGCCCCCCGTTCCTGGACACGGTGCTCGCCGCCGACCCGGCGCGGATCCGCTACGAAGCGGTCCACTCGGAGGAGGGCGGCCGTTTCCTGAACGCGGAGAGCCGCTACCTGTTCGTCGAGGCCGACGAGGCGCAGGCCCCGCTGGAGGCGCCCCCCGGCTATCTGTGGGCGACCGCCGGGCAGCTCACCGGTCTGCTGCGGCACAACCACTACCTCAACGTGCAGGCCCGCACCCTGTTGTCCTGCCTGACCTCGGGAACGGTCGCCCTCTGATGGACCCACTGCGCATCGGCGTCCTCGGCTGCGCCGGCATCGCCCGCCGCCGTATGCTGCCGGCCTTCCGCGCCTGCCCCGGCACGGAACTCGTCGCCGTCGCCTCCCGGGATGCCCGCCGGGCCCGGGAGACGGCCGCTGAGGCCGGCTGCGAGGCCGTCCACGGCTACGCCGCGCTGCTGGCCCGCACCGACGTCGACGCCGTGTACGTGCCGCTGCCCGCCGCCCTGCACGAGCGGTGGGTACGGGCGGCGCTGACGGCGGGCAAGCACGTGCTGGGCGAGAAGCCGCTCACCACCGACCCGCGGGCCACCGCCGAGCTGGCCGCGCGGGCCACCGCCGCGGGCCTGGCCCTGCGGGAGAACGTGATGTTCGTCCATCACACGCAGCACGCCGCGGTCCTGCGGCTGGTGACGGACGGGGCGATCGGCGAGGTCCGCGCCTTCCGCGCCGCGTTCGCGGTGCCCCGGCGGCCGGACGACGACATCCGCCACGACCCGCGCCTGGGCGGCGGCGCCCTCTGGGACACCGGCGTCTACCCGGTCCGGGCCGCGCTGCACGTGCTGGGCGCGGACCTCGACGTCCTCGGGGCCGCACTGGTGCGCGGCGGACCCGGCCGTAGCGTGGACGTCGCCGGGACGGCCCTGCTGCGCACGCCGGCCGGCGTGGGCGCGCACCTGACCTTCGGCCTGGACCACGGCTACCGTTCGATGTACGAGATCTGGGGCAGTGCGGGCTCGCTGACCGTGGAGCAGGCGTTCACCCCGCCCGCCGGCCTGCCGCCCCGTGTACGGCTGGAGCGCTCGGAGGGCGTGCGGGAGATCGCCCTGCCCACCGACGACCAGGCGCTGCGCACGGTGGCCGAGTTCGCCGACGCGGCCCGCTCGGGCGCACCGCTGGAACCCGTCGCGATGCGCCAGGCGGTCCTGCTGCACCGTATCCGCGCCACCGCCTCCGTCCACTGAGCCCGCCGCCCACCCCGCACCGGCCGGGCGCCGCGGGCCCCGACAGAAGAGACCGCAGGCCATGTCCGTACACCCCGACGAACCCGACCTCCCGCGTGCCCGGACCGATGTCCCGGTGGGCGCCGTCCCGTCCGCCCCGCCCGTCTCCGCGCCGGCCCCGTCGGCGCCCGGCGGCCCGTACCCGGCCGGGTCCGGCCACGAGGTGCGGCCCGTCGTCCTCGACGCCCACGGCATCCCGCTGTCGGGGTTGCTGGCGCAGCCCGCCCAGGGGTCGCCCCGGGCCGTGGTGGTCGCCCTGCACGGCGCCGGCATGCGGGCCGGCTACTTCGACAACCGCGCCCGGCCCGGGCTGTCCCTGCTCGCGCTCGGCGCCGAGCTGGGCTGCACGGTCCTGGCGCTGGACCGGCCCGGCTACGGCGCCTCGGCCCGGGTGCTGCCCCGGGGACAGAGCCTGGCCGGGCAGACCGCGGCCCTGTACGCCGCGCTGTCCGCCTTCGCCCGGGACCACGACACCGGCGCGGGCTGTTTCCTCCTCGCGCACTCAAGCGGTGGCCGACTGGCGCTCTCCGCCGCTGCGGCACCGCACCCGGCGGTACGCCTGCTCGGCCTGGACGTCTCGGGGCTGGGCAGTGCGTTCGCCGCCGTACCGGACGACTTACCGGGGCCGGGCCGGGCCGGTGCCTGGCGCCGGCACTGGGGGGCGCTGCGGCTGTATCCGCCGGACGCGTTCCGGCTGGGGCAGCGGCTGGTGACCCCGGTGCCGGCGCTGGAGGCGCGGGAGACCGCGCTCTGGCCGGGCGTGTACGCGGACCTGGCGGGCCGGGTACGGGTACCGGTCCGGTTCACCTTCGCCGAGCAGGAGCAGTGGTGGCGGTGCGACGGGGAAGCGGTGCGGACGCTGATCGCGCCGCTGGCCGCTCCCCGGGTCGTGGTGGACCGGTTGCCGGACGCCGGGCACAACATCAGTCTGGGCTGGGCCGCCCGTACTTACCATCTGCGCGCGCTGGCCTTCCTCGAGGAGTGCCTGCTGGCCCGGGACGCCGCCCCGGCCATGCGCTGAGGCGCGCGGGCGTCGCCCACGCCGGGACCTCCCACGGCCGTTCCGCCCGGACCGAGATCTCCGGCGGGGCGGCCTCTTTTCCCATGTCCGGACGCGGAGTGAAGGCAGTGAATCGCCCGCGCCCCGCACGGCACGCTGTCCCGGCACCGGGAAACGCTCCCGGCACATGGAAACGGACAGAGAACGAACAGAAAGGAGAAACCCGGTGCGAGGCGTCCTCGACCGCACCTTCGCGTCCCTCGCGGTACGCAATTTCCGGCTGTTCGCCGGCGGCCAGTTGGTGTCCGTGGCGGGCACCTGGATGATGGTCGTCGCCCAGGACTGGCTGGTGCTGTCCCTGACGGACGACTCCGCCGGCGCCCTGGGCGCGGTGACGGCCCTCCAGTTCGCCCCGCTGCTCCTGCTCACCCTGCACGCGGGCGGACTCGCCGACCGGCACGACAAGCGTCGGCTGCTGACGGCGGCCAACCTGGTCTCCGGAGTCTGCGCGGCGGCCCTGGCGGCACTGGTGCTGACCGATGGGGTGCGGTTGTGGCACGTCTTCGTGTTCGCCCTGCTGCTGGGCTCGGTCAACGCCGTCGAGGTGCCCGCCCGGATGGCGTTCGTCAGTGAACTGGTCGGCGCCGACCTGCTGCCCAACGCCTCTGCGCTCAGCGCGGCGTACTTCAACCTGGCACGGGTGCTCGGCCCGGCCGCCGCGGGGCTGCTCGTCGCGTGGTGGGGCACCGGACCGGTGATGCTGGTCAACGCGGTCAGCTATCTGGCGACCGTGGCCGGTCTCCGGATGATCCGGCCGGCCGAGCTGCACCGCGCCGCCGTCCGGCCCCGACGCGCCCGGGTCCGTGCCGGCGTCCGGCATCTGCTGGACCGCCAGGATCTGCTGCCGCCGATGGCCCTCGTCGCGGTGACCGGCATGATCGGCTACAACTTCCAGCTCACCCTGCCGCTGCTGGCCCGGACCGTCTTCGACACCGACGCCGCGGCCTTCGGGCTGCTCACCGCCGCGTTCGCGGCCGGCTCCCTGCTGGCCGCGTTCGCCACCACCGCCCGCCGCGGCCGGCCCCCGCTGCGCCTGGTGACGGGAGCCGCGCTGGCCCTCGGGATGTTCCAGGCACTGGCCGGCCTCGCCCCCGGCTTCCCCACCGCGCTGGCGCTGCTGTGCGCCGTGGGATTCGCCTCCGTGTACTTCGCCCAGGCCGCCAACCACCACATCCAGCTGGGTACCGATCCGGCCTTCCGGGGCCGGGTGATGGCCCTGTACACACTGCTGTTCCAGGGCACCACGCCGGTCGGCGCGCTGCTCACCGGTGCGGTCGCCGGGGCGTACGGGGTCCGCTGGGCGATGGTGGGGGCCGGGGTGCTGTGCACGCTGGCGGCGGTGGTCGCACCGGCGGCCGCCCGGCGGCGCGGCGGTCTGCCGGGCACGGCGCGCGCCCCGGAACCGGAAGCGGAACCGTCCGCGCCGCCGCGAATCCCTGACGGAAGTTGACATCCACCTGACAGTTGGATGGTTGTGCCCGGCATCCGCTCGGCGGACACTCGAATACATCCCGAGCACGTACCACTGACCCATTCAGAAACGCGCCACGGACACACCGCCTTCGGCGCTTTCCCTTTTCTGATGAGGAGCAATTCCCGTGCGATTCAATCTCATCGGCCCCTTCGAGATAGTGACCGACGACGGCAGGATCTACCGCCCCGGTACCCCGAAGGTCTGCCAGACGCTGGCGCTGCTGCTCACCCGGCCGAACGAGATCATCACGGCCGAGTCCCTCATCCAGGAGCTGTGGGGGCAACGGCCGCCACGCAGCGCCGTCACCACCCTCCAGACGTACGTCTACCACGCCCGCCGCATGTTCGCGAACGAACGCCTGACCGACCCCGACCGTTCCCTGATCGTCACCTCACCGCCCGGGTACGCGATCCAGGTGGCCGACGGGGAGGTCGACGTCCAGGTCTTCGAGCGGCTGGTCAACGAGGCCCGCAGGGAACTCGCGGACGACGAACCCGCCCTGGCGCTGGGCACGGTCGGTGAGGCGCTGGACCTGTGGCGCGGCCCGGCGCTGGCCAACTTCCCCGCGGGCGACGTGCTCACCGGACACATCGCGCACCTGGAGGAACTGCGCATCAGGGCCTACGAGATCCGGATCGAGGCCAAGGACCGGCTGGGCCAGCACCGGGAGTCCATCCCGGAACTGCGCCGGCTGGTCAGCGAGCACCCGCTCAACGAGTGGTTCCACAGCCGGCTCATCGCCGCCCTCGGGGCCACCGGCCGCCGCGCCGAGGCACTCCAGGCCTACCAGAACGTGCGCCGGCTGCTCGCGGACGAGCTGGGTCTGGAGCCCTCGCTGGAGCTGAAGCGGCTCCAGTTGCGCATCCTGAACCCGGAGCCCGCCGACGGCACCCCGTGGCACCCGTCGCGTCCCACGCGCCGTGACCTCGTGGCCGCGAAGTCGGCCTGAGCCGATCCGGCGGCGGCCCGGCGGGACTCGTTCCCGCCGGGCCGCCGCCGTGGGGCGCCCGCTACGACTCGTCGCCGTCGACCGCGGCGAGGGAGCGCAGGATCGCGGTCTGCCTGGCGTCGCGCACCCGGACCCACTCCTCGTAACTGCGGGTCCCGTACGCGGCCTCCGCCTGTTCGATGAGGGAGGTGACGGTGGCCTCGTCCATGGCGGGGCGGCCCAGTTCCTCCCAGCCGCGCTCCAGCCCCGACCCCAGGGTGCCCAGCCACTTGCGCAGGCCGCCGTGGCCGCCGCCGAGGTGGAAGGCGAGGAACGGACCGACGGTGGCCCAGCGCAGACCGATGGAGTGGGTCACCACCCGGTCAAGCTCCTCCAGGCTCACCACGCCCTCGCGTACCAGGTGTACCGACTCGCGCAGCAGCGCGGACTGGAGCCGATTGGCGGCGAAGGCCAGGACCGGCTTGCGCAGCACGACGGGCACGCGGCCGACGGACTCGAAGAACTCCACGGCCTCGCGGACCGCGTCGGGGGAGGTGCGTCCGCCCGCCACCACCTCCACCAGCGGCACCACGTGGGGCGGGTTGAAAGGATGACCGACCACCAGACGGGAGGAGTCGGCCATCCGCGCGCCCATGTCGTCGGGGTTGAGCGTGGAGGTGGACGACAGGATCAGTGTCCGGACCGGCGCGGCCTTGCCGATCAGCTCGAACAGCTCCTGCTTGAGTGCGAGGTTCTCCGGCGCGTTCTCCACGACGACGTCGGCGTCGGCGACCGCGCGCTCGACGTCCGGCTCGAACTCCAGCCGGTCGGCGAAGCCCGCCGGGTCGGCGGTGCCCTCGGGCAGATAGGGCGTGAACAGGTCGAGTGCCTCGGCGACGATGCGCGGCGCGTCGGCTCGCCGGCTGTTGACCCGCACCCGCAGGCCGTGGCCGAGGAACAGGGCGATCCAGCCCAGTCCGATGGTGCCGGCGCCGATGACGGTGACCGTGCGGGGCCCGGCGGCGCCCGTCCCCGCGGTCCGCGTGCCGGTCCCGCTCACGCCCGGCCCTCCTTCAGCTTCGGGATGACCCGCTCGGCCATCAGTCTCATCGTGGTGGCGGCGACCTCGAACGGCAGGTGGCCGGAGTGCACTCCCAGGCTGATGGTGATGTCGTCGCCGAACCACTCGCCGATCTGCTCCAATTGGGCCCGTACCTGCTCCGGCGAGCCGATGAGCAGCTTCTTCTGCTCCAGCTTTGAGTCGAAGTGCGAGCTCTGGGTGGCCTTGACCAGGTTCTCGTAGCCCGGATAGGCGTCGGAGCGGGTGTCGGCCCAGGCGGCGACCGCGTCGCGGATCGCGGCGGTGTTGCGGTCGTCGTCGTGGCGGCCCTTGCTCCGGGCCGTCTCTCCGTCCTCGGCCACCACGCACGGGTAACTGAAGTGGATCCGCTCGGTGCCGGGGGTGCGGCCGGAGTCGGCCCACTCGGCGCGGTAGACCGCCAGCCGGTTCTGCAACTCCTCGGTGGACATCACGTTGGGCACGGACTGCAGGTGATGGCCGGCACGGCCGGCCTCCGCGCACGACTCTGCGCTGCGCGCGGTGGTCACGAACACCGGCGGGTGCGGCTCCTGCACCGGGCGCGGCAGCAGGGTGACCGGTCCGAACCGGTGGAAGCGGCCCTCGAAGACCACGTCCTCCTCGGACCACAGCCGCTTGATCGCCTCGACGCCCTCCAGGAATCGGTCCTTGGACTCGTCGATGGGGATGCCGAAGGCCTTGAACTCGTCGGGCAGGAAGGCCCGGCCGAAGGCCGCGTCGACCCGGCCGCCGGAGATGTTGTCGAGCATGGCGAGCTTGCCGGCCAGCTTCACCGGGTGCTGGAAGGCCGGGATGGTCGCGCTGGTGCCCAGCCGGACCCGCTTGGTACGGCCGGCCGCCGCCGCCAGGAAGGTCACCGGGTCGGGGCTGTAACCGCCGTAGGGGAAGAAGTAGTGCTCGACCATCTTGACGTGGTCGAACCCGAGTTCCTCGGCCAGGTCGACCAGTCGGAGCGCCTCGTCGAAGTACTGACGCCCGGACTTGTCGGTGGGGCCCACGGTGGGAAAGAAGACGATGCCGAATTTCATGGGAACTCCTCAGTCGCGGCCGGAGCCGTCGTGGTACAGGTCACGCTCGCGGACCTGCCAGCCCCCGCCGTCCGCCGGCACGAGGTGGTCGTGGCACAGGACGCTCGCGAAGATCTCGAGGGGGCCGCCTCGCCGGGTGCGCATGGCCAGCGCGTAGGTGCGGGTGCGCAGGGAGCCGTCCGGCTGCGGGCGCACGTCGAGCATGGACAGCCAGTGCCGGAAGTCGGTCTTGTCGGCGTCCAGCCGGCCCTGCCGCGCGACGGCCGACTCGCGGATCGCGGCGCGGCCCTCGAGCGGCGCGTCCAGCCTGCTGGCCTCCTGGAAGGTGGCGTCCTCGGTGAACGTCCCGGCCCACTCGACGGGACGGCCGTCGTCGATCAGGCCCATCTGGCGGGCGTAGAACTGCTGGACCTGTGCGTACAGGTCGGCGGAGACGAAGGGCTCCGCGGCCGCTCGGGTGAGGGCGGTGTCACTCATGGAGTCTGCCTTTCGGGACGGGCGCCGGTCGCCCGGCGGGGGATGGCCGGCCGGGTTCACGGGTGGGCCGGCAGAGCGGCGTCGGCCAGCAGCCGGGCTCCGTAGCCGTCGCCGGCCGGGTCGAAGCGCAGGGCCACGTGGCCGGCCAGGCCATGGACGTCGCGCCAGATCCGCTGGAGGGGGTGCCCCGTCGACCGGGCCGGGCCTCCCGCGGTGCGCAGCAGGCCCTCCACGACGTCCACCAGCCGTTCGACGGCGTAGGCGCAGTCCGCGGGGTTGCGCAGCTGCTCGACCGCCGACGCCCCGGGCGCGTCCGCCACCCGGGCGGCGCGTTCGAGGAGCAGGGTGGCCGCGTCGGTGGCGATGGCGGCGCGGGCCAGCTGACCGGCCCGGCGCGGGTCGGCGGTGGCGGCGCCGAACGCCTGGTGCCCGGCCCACGCGTGCAGGGCCGCACGGGCCGAGCCGAGCGCGGGCGCGCCGAAGAGCAGACCGCTGAGCAGCCGCAGCGGGGCGGTGTGGCAGCGGGCGTCGGAGCCGACGCTGCGGCCCTGGAGCATGGCGTCGCGACAGAAGCCGCGGTGTGCGGGGACGAGGACGTTGTCGACGACGAGGGTATTGCTGCCGGTGCCGCGCATGCCGACGGGGTGCCAGGTGTCCACCACTCGGTAGTCGGTCCGCGGCAGTGCGAGGAACCAGGGGACCTGCGCGCCGTCCCGCGGCACCAGCGCGCACGCCAGGGCCCAGTCGGAGAAGTCGACCGCGCTGGTGCTGGCCCATTCACCGGTCACCCGCCAGCCGCCGGCCACCGGGGTCGCCGTGCCCCGCGGTACGAGCGCGCCTACCACCGCGGTGTCTGGGCCGGCGGCCCACAGCTCCTCCTGTCCCCGCTCGGGCAGGTAGGCGCCCATCCGGGCGGCGCCCGCGATCACCGAGCCGCACCAGGCGGCGGAGGTGCAGCCCTCGGCGAGGGCGGCGACGGCGTGCAGCAGGTCGGTGGCGGTGCCGGCGGCGCCGCCGTGCCGGGCGGGCACGAAGTGCCGGGCGAAACCGGCGCCGACGACGGCGTCGGCGACCTCCGCGGGCAGGCGGCGCCGGGTGTCGGCTTGTTCGGCGTGACGAGCGGCCAGGACGGCCGTCTCCCTCGCCGTGGAGACCAGGTCCGTGTCGGACCTCGGCCGGCTCGGCATCGTGGACCACTCCCTCGTTCCTCGGGACGCCTTGCCCGGTGGGCGGCGACGACGACGCCACCGTGACCGTGCCCGATCCAGGTGCGATGGAGCACGGCTCGACGGTCGCCGCCGGGGACGGTCCGGCGGCGGTTCCCGGCGGCTCTCGACCCGGGTTCGACCGGGGCCCCGCACGCTCGGGTCCGAGGGGGGCGTCGTGCGGCGACCCCGCGCCTACAGACAGGTGAGGTGAGGAGTCAGTGAAGGGAATCATCCTGGCGGGAGGCAACGGCACACGGCTGCACCCCATCACCCTGGCGGTGTCCAAGCAGCTGCTGCCCGTGTATGACAAGCCGATGGTGTACTACCCGCTGTCGGTGCTGATGCTGGCCGGGATCCGGGACATCCTCGTCATCTCCTCGCCCCGGGACCTGCCGCAGTTCCGCAAGGTGCTGGGCGACGGGAGCTCGCTCGGCATCGGCCTCTCCTACGCCGAGCAGGCCCGGCCCGGTGGGCTCGCCGAGGCCTTCACCATCGGAGCCGACCACATCGGCGACGGCTCCGTGGCGCTGGTACTGGGCGACAACATCTTCCACGGGCCCGGCTTCTCCCTGCTGCTCCAGGAGCACACTCCGCACACCGACGGCGCCCTGCTGTTCGGGTACCCCGTGCGCGACCCGGAGCGGTACGGGGTCGGTGAGGCCGACGAGGAGGGCCGGCTGCTCTCCATCGAGGAGAAGCCCGCCCGGCCCCGCTCCAACCGGGCCATCACCGGCCTGTACTTCTACGACAACGACGTGATCGGCATCGCCCGGGGTCTGCGCCCCTCGGCCCGCGGCGAACTGGAGATCACCGACGTCAACAAGGAGTATCTCGCCCGGGACAAGGCCCGGCTGGTGGACCTCGGACGAGGATTCACCTGGCTGGACACGGGCACGCACGACTCGCTGCTGGACGCCGGGCAGTACATCCAGACGCTGGAGCACCGCCAGGGCCTGCGGATCGCCTGCATCGAGGAAGTAGCCCTGCGCATGGGCTTCATCGACGCCGAGCAGTGCTTCCGGCTGGGTGAGCGGCTGGGCGGTTCGGGCTACGGCCAGTACGTCATGGAAATCGCCCGGTCGCTGCGGGACGCCGGTCCGCAGGAGCGGGCGGGCTCGCTGGCCGGCCCCCGGTACGGCGGCCTGGCGCTGCCCACGACTGTGTGAACTCCTCGCTCCCGACCGGAGCCCCGCTCGAGCCGTTCTCGTGCGGGGCTCCCGCGGAGTGTGCTGGGGTGGCGGCCAACGGCAGTCGAGCCGGGGAGCACCGAGCGCATGGAGGGCACGATGACCAACCGCACACACGGCGGCGCGGACGAGCAGGAGGTGACCCTCTGGGTCGATCCGGTGTGCGCCTGGACGTGGATCACCTGCAAGTGGCTGCGTGCGGCGGCCTCGGTGCGCCCGCTGAAGGTGTCGGTGCGCCCCACCGGCCTCGGCTACTTCCAGGGCCCCGCGGCCTCCGACGAGGAACACGCCCGGTTCCGCGAGCTGGCACCCGGCCCGGTGCGGGTGCTCGCCGCCGCGGCCGCGCGCGAGCCGGGGGCGGTGGGCCCGCTGTACGAGGCGGTGGCGCGTCGCTTCCACGAGCCGGGCGGTCTGTACGACGGGCTGCACGAGCGGGTGCGGGGGCTGTCGCACCGGGAGAAGCGCGAGGTGCAGGCCACGTTGCTGGAGCGGGCCCGGACAGTGGTCGGCGAGGCGCTGGCCGAGTGCGCGCTGCCGGCGGAGCTCGCCGCTGCCATGGAGTCCCCCCGGTGGGACGCCGACCTGCGGGCGGCCCACGACTCCGTTCCGCGGGACGGGAGGGAACTGGAGGTCATCGGGGTGCCGGTGATCTCGGTGGGCGGCGGGGTCGGCGTCTTCGGCCCGGTCCTGCGCTCGGCCCCGGCCGGTGAGCGGGCGGGCGTCCTGTGGGACGCCTTCTCCGCGCTGGTCGCCGAGGACGCCTTCCTGGAGCTGCGCCGGGTCACTCCGCGTCCTGCGCCGGCGCCCGCGGGCTGAGCGCGGCCACCGCGCGGGGCGGGGCCCGGCGGACCGTACGTCCGCCGGGCCCCGCCCTGTTCTCCCGCGTCGGCCGGGTCGCGGCGCTCAGGATGCCGCCTGCTCGGGCTCCGGGACGCTCGTCTCCGGGGCCGCGAGGTCCTTGGCCCGCCCGGGAAGCAGGAAGGCCAGCGCGAAGCCGATGAGCATCACGCAGCCGCCGACCAGGAAGACCGTGCTCATCGCCTGGGCGATGCCTTCCACCACCGGGCCGGCGAGCCGCGGGTCGGCGGTGAGCAGGAAGGAGGTGTCGTCGAGACTGAGCTCGCCGCTGCCCCGCACGATGTCCACGATGGGCCCGTTGGCCGGGTGCGCCACCACCGCCGGATCCCCCATCGCCGCCCGGAATCCGGCGTCCCGGCCTGCCTGCCGCACCGACTGGGCGATCCTGCTGCCCGCCATCGAGAACATCATCGCCAGGAACAGCGCCGTGCCGGCGGCGCCGCCGATGCCGCGGAAGAACGAGAAGGCGGCGCTGGAGACGCCCATGTCCTCCTTCGCCGAGGTGTTCTGGAGGGCCAGCAGGGTGACCGGGAAACAGATGCCGACTCCCGCGCCGAGCACGTAGATCAGCAGCCCGACCAGCCAGAGTGAGGAGTGCTGGTCGAGCGAGGCGAACACGAACAGCGTGCCGGCGACCACTCCCATGCCGAGCACCAGGAAGTCCCGGTAGCGGCCCGATCGGTTGATGACCTTGCTCAGGCCCCGGCTGGTGGTGAGCACGCCGAGCGTCTGCAGGATCAGCATCAGCCCCGCCTCGCCGGGCGTCTGCCCCTTGACCAGCTGGAGGTAGAGCGGAAGGAAGATCAGCGAGCCGAACACCCCGACGCCGACGATGACGTTGGCACTGTTGATCACGGCGAACATGCGGTTGCGGAACAATCTGAGCGGGATCACGGCCGCGTCCGCCATCCGCCGCTCGGTGATCAGGAAGAGCACCAGGCCGACCGAACCGATCGCGAGCAGCGACAGGGTGAGGGGCGAACCCCAGCCCCAGTGCCTGCCCTGCTCGGAGACGACCAGCCACGGGCCGAGGCAGACGATCAGCCACGACGCCCCGACGTAGTCGATGCGCTGCGCGCGGCGTTTGCCGGGCATCGTGAACTTGATCTGCACCACCAGCAGGGCGGCGATCCCGATGGGGAGGTTGATCAGGAACGCCCAGCGCCAGCCGTCGATCCACAGCAGCGTGTCCGCGCCCGCGAACAGCCCGCCGATCGGCGCCCCCGCCACGCCGGCGACGGCCGACACGGCGGAGAACCAGATCTGGTAGCGGGCCCGGAGCTCGGGCGTGAGGACGTCGCCCATGATGGCGAAGGCGAGGGCGGTCAGCCCGCCGCCGCCGACGCCCTGCACCGCCCGGAAGGCGGCGAGCTGGTACATCGACCCGGCCAGGCCGCACAGCAGCGAACCGGTCAGGAAGACGCCGATGGCCAGCAGGTACAGCTTCTTGCGGCCGTACAGGTCGGACAGCTTGCCGAACAGCGGGGTCGCGATCGTGGAGGTGACCATGTAGGCCGTGGTCGCCCACGCCTGAAGGGTCTGACCGTGCAGTTGGTCGGCGATCGTCCGCATCGACGCGGCGACGATGACGAAGTCGAGCGAGGACAGCATCAGGCCCAGCATCAGCCCGATGATGACCACCCGTACGGCCCGGAACTCCGGTGTGCCCGGTGTCTCCGCGGCCACCCGCTCCGCACTCATGGGTCAGCCCTCGTACGGGCGTGCGGCGCGGCCTTCGCGCAGGGTCCGGCCCCACCAGTCGAGCTGGCCCAGCAGGACGGCGGCGGCCTTGGCGCAGCCGCCCTCGTCGAGCGGGCGGCCGTTGTCGTCGAACTTCTCCCACGCCATGGCGAAGCTGACGGTGTCGCGCAGGGTGACCGCGTGCAGCTCGGCGAAGACCTGGCGCAGCTGCTCCACGGCCCGCTGGCCGCCGGCCATGCCGCCGTAGGAGACGAAGCCGACCGGCTTGGCGCGCCATTCGCTGTAGACGTAGTCGATGGCCAGCTTCAGGGAGGCCGGGTAGCCGTGGTTGTACTCGGGCGTGACGACGACGAAGCCGTCGAGCCCGCCGATGCGCTCGGCCAGACCGGGGGCGCCCTGCGGGGCGCCGGACGGGTCGAGGGTGAGCTTCAGCTCCTCCACGAGGGCGGGCTCGGACAGGTCGATGACGTGCGTCTCCATGTCGTCGCGCTGGTCGATCTCGGAGATGAACCACTGCGAGACCTTGTCGGCGAACCGGCCGGTGCGCACACTGCCGATGAGCACGCCGATCTTCAACGGTGCCTGGGACATGGGGGGTTCCTCGTTTCGGTGAAAGGACGGACGGGAGGCGGTCGGGTGGCGCGGGGCGGTCCCGGAGCGGTGCCCCGGGACCGCCCGGCGGTGTGTCAGGCGACCAGCAGAACGATCTTTCCGCGGCCGTGACCGGTCTCCAGTTCGCGGTGCGCGTCCGCCGCCCGGGCCAGGGGGAAGGTCGTGCGGACGTGGACCTTGACCTTGCCCTCGGCGACCAGCGCGGCCAGTTCGGCGAGCCGGGCGGCGGAGCGCCGGCTGCCGATCCAGCGCACACCCAGCTCCTGGTAGACGTCGAAGGCGAAGATGGTGCCCACCCGGTCCTTGTCCTTGACCAGTTCGGCCGCCACGCGCAGGCCGTCGGCGCTCGCGGTGTCCAGGGCGGCGTGCACGCCTTCGGGCGCCGCCTCGCGCACCCGGTCGATCAGACCTTCGCCGTAGGCGACCGGGATCGCGCCCAGTTCGCGCAGGTACGCGTGGTTCTCCTCGCGCGCGGTGGCGATCACCTTGGCGCCGCGCAACACAGCGAGCTGCACCGCGATGGTGCCGACGCCGCCGGCGGCGCCGTTGACGAGGACGGTCTCGCCCTCGCCGACCCGGAGGAGCTCGATCGCCGTGTGCGCGGTCTGCCCGGAGGCGGAGAGGCTGCCGGCCACCTCCCAGGAGAGCGCGGCGGGCTTGGCCACGATCTGGTCGGCGGGGGCGACCACATACTCGGCGTAGGTGAGCTGGGTGCGGTAGCCCAGCACCTCGTCGCCGACGGAGAAGTCGGTGACGCCCTCGCCGACCTGGTCCACCACGCCGGCGAAGTCGCCGCCGGTGATGTGCGGGAAGGTGATGGTGAACCCGGGCGGGTTCCAGCCGGAACGCACCGCGCAGTCGGTGGGCTGTGAGCCGGCCGCCTTCACCCGCACCCGCACCTCGCCCGGGCCCGCTTCGGGAGCCGGAACCTCCATCAGCTCCAGGACGTCAGGCCCTCCGAACGCGTGGAAAGCAGCAGCCTTCATGTTCAACACCCCTTTGTAGCAACGTCTTTGCGGTCGCAGGCCCGTGGCGGGGCCCACTGAAGAACCTAGAAACTCAAGTGCGCTTGAGGTCAAGCGCCGTTCTGGGGACCCGGTCGGCCCCTCGCGCGCCCGCCCACCGTGCCCGGGGTGGCGCGAGACACGGTCGAGAACGGCTCGACGCCGGGTGGGAAGGGGCTCGGCCCCCTTCCCACCCGGCGTCGTCGCACACGTGTGCGCGGCCGGCGGCCGCACACGTCACTGCACGGTGGTGCTGGACAGCTGCACCGAAGTGGCCGGATCCGGATAGCACTGGACCGGGGTGAAATCGTTGACGGTGGTGTCCAGGCGCCGCATCGACAGGCCCGGGGCGTCGAAGCCGGTGCCGCCGGCCGAGGTCACCAGGGTGCCGGACGCGGGAGCGGTGTAGACGGCCTCGACGACCGGGAGTTCGAAGGTCTGGCCGCCGTAGAACGGACCGCTGGCCCGCAGCGTGAGCTGGCCGTCGGCGGCGACGACGGACCGGCTGGAGTCGCCGAGGTTGCTGCCGTCGGTCAGCTTCAGGCTCACCAGGCGCGCGCCGGCCGGCTGGTTGATCCTGACGGCGATGTCCCGGACCTCCTTCTGGTAGGTGGCGTTCAGGGTGTAGGGGCCCTGGGCGTACTTCACCGTGAACCGCTGGTGCGGCGAGACGGTCGCGGGCGCCGTGACGTCGAACAGGCGGCTGCTGCCGTACTCACTCCACACGCCGTTCTCCGGCACGCGGCACAGGAACGGGACGGTGGCGGGCGCGGCGACGGCGCTGCCGGACGCGGCCAGGACACCGGCCAGGGCCAGGGCGCCGACGGCCGTCGCCCGGCGGGTGGTGGTCTTGCTCATCAGGCTGTCTCCTCGGATCTGGCTGCCGCTGCGGCAGCCCGGTGAAAGCTAGGGACGCCCTCTGGAGACCGGCTCGAAATGCACTGTTCCACCCGGTCTCCAGCGGCCTGCGACGCCTTCGCGGCAGGGTGCCGCCCCAGGACCGTCCACACGAGGGAGGCAATGGTGAGGCTCAAGGACAAGGTGGCCGTGGTGACCGGCGGCGCCAGGGGACTCGGACTGAAGATCACCGAGGCGTTCGTCGCCGAGGGCGCCCGGGTGGTGGTCGCCGCGCGGGGCGCCGCGGGGGCGGCCGAGGCCCTCGCTCACCTTGGGGAGCGGGCTGTCTTCGCGCAGGCGGACGTCCGGGACGCGGCATCGGTGCGGTCGTTGCTCGGTGTGGCGGCGGACCGGTTCGGCGGGGTGGACATCATGGTCGCCAACGCGGGACTGAGCCGGCCGGGACCGGTGGCGGGCCTCGCGTTCGAGGACTGGTCGGACGCGCTGGACACCAACCTCAACGGGCTCTTCCACTGTGTGAAGGAGGCCGTGCCCCATCTGGAGAAGAGTGGGGACGGGCGGATCATCACGCTCTCCTCGGCACTGGGCAGCCGGCCCACCCGCGGGGCGGCCTCGTACTGCTCGACGAAGGCCGCGACGGAGATGTTCACGCGCGTGGTCGCACTGGAACTGGCACCCCGGGGCATCACCGTCAACTGCCTCTCCCCCGGCTTCATCGACGAGGGGATGGGCAAGCTGCTGGCGGCCAACGAGGCCGTCTGGAGCCAGTACGCCCCGAAGGTCGCGCTGGGCCGGATGGGCTCGGGCGAGGAGGTCGGGGACGCCGCCGTCTACCTGGCCTCCGCCACCGGCTCGTACGTCAACGGGCACGTGCTGGAGATCAACGGCGGCCTGTCCTGGTGACGGCGGGCCCGCGGCAGCGCGGAGGGCGGCACCCCCGTGGGTGCCGCCCTCCGCGCCGTCCTGAGGCAGTCAGGCGCCGGCGGTGACCGCGACGCTCTGCCCGGTGACGGCGGTGTTGGCCGCCGAGGCAAGGAACACCACCACCCGGGCCACCTCGGTCGCCTCCAGCAACCGGTTCAGCGGACTCCTGGCCGCGTAGCGGTCCGCCACGCCGAACCCGGTGGCGATGCGCTCCTCGTTGCGGAAGGTGCGGGTCAGGCCCGGGACGACGACGTTGGACAGGATGTCCCCGTCTCGGCCGAGGCTGAAGGCCGTACTGCGGGAGAAGCCGTGCAGCGCCGCCTTGGCGGCCGCGTAGTACTCGGAACCGATCCGGCCCCCGTCGGTCTCCAGCACCCCTTCGGTGACCAGGCTCGACGACAGGTGCACGATCCGTCCCCAGCCACTGCGCCGCATCGATGGGGCGACCCGCCGGGTCAGCTCGACGGCACCCTCGATGTTGTCGCGCAGCTTGCCCTGCCAGTCGTCGCCGACCTCCTCGAACCGGTCCCCCGGTGGTCGGAAGCCGAAGGGACGCAGCGCGTTGTTGACCAGGACGTCGGCGCGGCCGGTCCAGTCGAGCGCTGCCTCGGTGAAGGTGCGGGCGGTGGCGGGGTCGCCCAGGTCGTACGGAGCGGTGCGGGCCCGGCCGCCGGCCTTCTCGACCAGGCGCGCGGTGCTCGCGGCGTCCTCGGGCCGGGAGCGGTATCCGACCAGCACGTCGGCGCCCTCCGCGCCGAAGGCCGCCGCGATCTCCCGGCCCATGCCGCCGGACGCGCCGGTGACGAGGACGGTGCGGTGTCTCAGACCGAGGTCCATACGGCGTCACCCCGCCACGGGGGTCGAGGCCGCCCCGTCCCGCCGCCCCGGATGCGCGGGCGGCGGTGAGCCGCCCCGCCCGCGCGCACCGGACAGGCGGCGTACCGCCGGCACCTCGACCGCGCGGTACAGGAGCCAGGCGGCCAGCAGGGTGAGGGCGAAGTCCAGGACGATCACGCCGAGCGCGGGCAGGGTGTCCCAGGTGCGACCGGGCACCCGGCCCATCGGGCCGTACCACATGACCAGCATGTGGACCATGTAGAAGGCGAAGGACAGCTCGCCCAGGAGGACCGCGGCGCGGGTGCGGAAGGACGACCGGCGGCCCTGGACGTCGGCGGTGGCCCCGGCGGCCACGATGAGCGCCAGCGGGACGACGGTGGGCGCGACGACGCCGTAGGCGCCGGGCAGCCATACGGTCAGCGCGTAGCCCGGGATCAGGGTGAGCAGCGCCGGGCCCAGCCCCAGCGGGATCCAGCGGCCGGTCAGCACGATGCGGGCCATCACGATGCCGAGCGAGAACTCCAGCAGCCGGCTGACCGGCAGGCAGTACACGAACCAGTACTGGTACCAGGAGATCGGGTAGTACGGCATGTCCGGTTCGGTGGGCAGCAGTTGCGAGGCGAGCGCCACCAGGACCGTGCCCGCGACCAGCAGTCCGGCGCACAGCCACAGCATGCGCTCCGGGATGGCCCGCACCCGGCGCGCCAGCCACGGGAAGGAGAGGTAGAACAGCAACTCGGCGGCGAGGGACCAGCTCGGCCCGTTGGTGCCGAAGAAGACGTCCTCGACCGGGAACCATGCCTGGACCAGGAAGAAGGACGGGACGGTGTTGCCGACGGTGGCCGCGGAGCCGCCGAGCCACACCATGAGCACCAGCCCGAGCGCCCAGGTGACCAGGTGGTTGGGGAAGATCTTCGCTAGCCGGCGGCGCCAGAAGGCGGTCGGCCGGTCGGTGTCGCGTGCCGACCAGGTCAGCACGAACCCGCTGAGGACGAAGAAGAACCCGACCCCGACGAAGCCCAGTTTGGAGACGTAGTCGATCAGGCTCCCCTCCAGCTCCTTGTCGGTGAAGACGCCGTAGGTGAACGCGTGGCAGACGAACACCATCAGGGAGGCCGCGAACCGCATCCCGGTCAGCGTGGGCAGCCGGGACGGGCGCCGGGTGTCGACGTCGGTGCTCACGCCCGCGGCTCCCGCGCCTTGCGTCCGACCGCGATGACATAGCCGAGAACCTCGCCCTCCAGCACGCCGACCTTGGACAGCATGGCCTTGAACTCGTCGGCGAACTCCTTGCCGCCGCGCTCCGCGATGTAGGCGTACTTCTCGTCCAGCACCTCGGGGATGCGGGCGGCGGAGCGGTGCAGGTGCGCGGTGGCGTCCTCGAACCGGGAGATCTCCAGTCCCGCGCCCAGGAGCAGTTCGCGGTAGCCCTCAATGGTGGGCAGCGCCTCGACGGTGAAGCCCTCCTTCAGCGCGACGCGCTGCTCGGGTGTCAGACCGGTGCGCTCGGCGTAGTCCGACAGCACGAACCGGCCGCCGGGCACGAGGACCCGCTCGATCTCGCGGAGCGCCTTCGGTCGATCGGACATGTACATGATGGCCTCGGACGCCCAGACCGCGTCGAAGGAGCGGTCCGGGTAGGGCAGCGCCATGCCGTCGGCCTGCGCGAAGACGACCTGCCCCGCCACCCCGGCCTCGGCGGCCAGCCGTTCGCCCTGCCCGACCTGCTCGGCACTGACGTTGATGCCGACGACCCGGGCCCCCGTCGCCTTCGCGGCCGCGATGGCCGGTCGGCCGAACCCGCAGCCCACGTCGAGCAGACGGTCGCCCTCGCCCAGTTCGGCGGCCTCGATCATCACCTCGGTGTGGCGTTCCTTGGGGTCGGTCCCCGGCTTCTCGTCATCGAAGTACCCGATGTGCAGGTTGAAGCCGCTCAGGCCGAAGAGCCAGCTGCGGTCGTCGAAGTACTCGCCGACCTCGTCGGCCGTCTTGGATTCGTACGTGGTCATGTTCCCGGCACCTCGTTCCAACGACAATCCGTCGGGCACCACGCTGGGCAGCCGCTCTCGAAGGCCGGTGGAGGCCGCCTCCACACGGCGGGCGTTCCACCGGCTCTCGAAGCCGCGTCAAGGTCCCCGGCCGACCCTGCGGACATCCGTCCGCAACAGAGGGGACCCCGTGATTCATCTCTTCCAGCCCCAGACAGGCGACGAGGAACTGGCCGCCGTCGCCGAGGTGTTCGCCGACAAGTGGCTCGGCCACGGGCCGCGCACCACAGCCTTCGAGGCGGAGTTCGCCGCCCACGTCGGGGTGGACCCCGAACACATGATCTTCCTCAACTCCGGTACTGCGGGGCTCTTCCTGGCCCTGGAGTGCCTCGACCTGCGGGAGGGCGACGAGGTCGTCATGCCCTCGCTGAGCTTCCTGGCCGCCGCCAACGCCGTGCTGGCCGCGGGCGCCCGCCCGGTCTTCTGCGATGCCGACCCCCGCACCCTCAACCCGGCCGCCGCGCACGTCGAGGCCGCACTGTCCGAGCGCACCAGGGCCGTCGTCGTGCTGCACTACGGCGGTTGCCCGGGCGACATCGAGGCCATCGCCGAGCTCTGCCGCGAGCGGGGCGTCCCGCTGGTGGAGGACGCGGCCTGCTCGGTCGGCTCCCGGGTCCGCGGCCGGGCCGCCGGCAGCTTCGGCGACCTGGCCATGTGGAGCTTCGACGCGATGAAGGTACTGGTCACCGGCGACGGCGGCATGCTGTACGTACGCGACCGGGCGCGAGCGGACCGGGCCCGCCGCCTCGCCTACCACGGCCTCGTCCAGTCCAGCGGTTTCGGGCACGCCCGGGTCTCCGGCCGATGGTGGGAACTGGACGTGCCGGAGATCGGCCGCCGCGTCGTCGGCAACGACCTGACCGCGGCGATCGGCCGGGTCCAGCTGCGCCGGCTGCCCGACCTCGTCGCCCGGCGCCGGGAGATCGTCGAGCTGTACGACCGCGAACTGGCCGGGGTCGAGGACGTGCTGACACCCCCGCCGCCGCCCGCCGGCCACGAGTCGACGCACTACTTCTACTGGGTCCAGTTCGAGGGCGGTATCCGCGACGAGATCGCGGGGGAACTGCTGGCGGCCGACATCTACACCACCTTCCGCTACGCCCCTCTGCACAAGGTCTCCGCCTACCGCCGCGAGGGCGGCCCGGATCTGCCCGGCTCGGACCGGGCCGCCGAACGCACGCTCTGCCTGCCGCTGCACCCGGGCCTGTCCGACGACGACGTGCGCACGGTCTGCGCGGCCCTGCGCAAGGCCGTCGCGGCCCACCGTTAGGAGTCCCGGATGCGCCTCGTCTTCCTCGCCGCCCTGGCCAAGACCCTGCACGAGGTCACCATCGGCCTCGACCTCGCCGAACAGCTCGCCGACGCCGGCGTCGAGAGCCACTTCGTCGTCAACCCCTACAACGAGGAGCAGCTGCGCGCCGCCCGGCTCCCCCACACCCTGGTGGAGCCGGAACTCGGCGCGGACGTCCGCCAGGTCGTGCACCGGGTCGTGAAGGAGTTCCGCGCCGACGCGGTCGTCCTCGTCGACTACCTCGCGCACTGGATGACGTTCAAGGTCGGCTACCGCACCGACCCCTGGTTCGTGGAGGACCTCGGGCTGCCGGTCATCCCCCTTGACCTGTACGACCTGGAGAACACGAGCCGGCGCGTGGAGATCCTCGGCACCACCATGGAGGTCGACGACAACCTGACGCGGATGCCGGTGCAGCTGCTGCCGGTGCCGATGAACCGGCCGCAGGTCACCGCCTCGGGCCGCGGCCTGCCCTACCGCGCGAACCGGACCCTCGCCCCGCTGACCGCGGCCGCCCGGCGGGAGACCCGTGCCTGCCTCGGACTGCCCCGCGGCGCGCGGCTGCTGATGGTGCCCACACTGCCCTGGCAACAGTTGATGCAGGTGCACGCCGCCCCGCCCACCCGGGAACTCGCCGCCCGGCTGCCCCGCCTGCTCGCCGGGTATCTCGGCCGGCTGCCGCGGGACACCCACTTCCTGATGACCGGCCCGCTGTTCGAGGGCTTCGCCGAGCTCCTGCCCGCCGACCGGGTCCACCACCGCCCCGCCTGCACGGCCGCCGAGTACCACCGACTGCTCGCAGCCGGTGACGCCGTGTTCGCCTTCCACCTGCCGGGCTACGCCCTGGAGCGAGCGGTACTGGCCGACGTACCGGGTCTGCTCGCCGTCAACAACCACCCGGTCGACGGCCCGCAGGACGCCGACCGGCTCGGCGGCGCCTTCGCGGGCGGCACGACCGACCGGGTGCGGGACTGGCTGGCCGACTACCCGGGACCGCTGCCGGACTTCCACATGTGGCCCCTGCGCTGGAACGAGGTGCTGCGCCCGCTGCTGGAGGCCAACCCGTTCACCGAGACGCTGCTCCGCGCCGAGATACTCGACGAGAACGCCCTGGTGGCCGGCCTCGAACGCGTCCTGTACGACGAGGCCGAACGCGACCGGCTGGCCGCCGCCCGGGCCGCCTACCGGGACGCTGTGCACGCCCTGCCGGACACCGCGCACACGTTCACCGAGGCGGCACACCGCCTCGGCCTCGGCTGAACACGCCCGTGGCCCCGGCCGGATCGACGACGATCCGGCCGGGGCACCGCGGGACGGGCCGCCCGCGCACGGGGATCAGGCCGAGGGCGCCACCAGGTCCTCCACCGCGCTCACCACCTGGGCCGGCAGCGGCAGCCGGGCCATCTCCGCGGACACCGCGCGCGCCCGCTCCCGGTACGAGCCGTCCTCCAGCACCTCACGGCAGGCCTCGGCGATGTTCTCCGGCGAGTCCTCGCGCGGGTCGACCATCCTGGCCGCCCCGAACGCGCTCAGCCGCTCGGTGTAGCCCACCACGTAGGGCAGGTACGGGATCAGCACCTGCGGCACGCCCGCGGCCATGCTGCCGAGGACCGTGTTGCCCCCCGCGTGACTGACCGTCAGGTCGCAGGTGCGGGCGACCACGTCCAGCGGGATCCACCCGGCCCGCACATTGTCCGGCAGCGGACCCAGCTCGGCCGCGACCGTCTCCGGAGCCGCGACCAGCAGCTCCACGTCCAGCGCGGCCACCTTCGCCACCAGACCCGACAGGATCTCGAAGTCGGAGTCCTTGGTGACCCGGCTCCCCGCGCTGACCAGAACCCGGGGAGCGTCCCCCTTCGCGAACATCCACGGCTCCAGCGGCCTCTGCGCCGTGTACGGGACGTAGCGCATCAGCTGGGCCCGCGGGGCGTCGGCCGGCCGCAGCGACGGCGGGCAGGTGTCGACGAACAGGTCGGCGCCGGGCATCTCGTAGCGGCCGAGCGCCTCCAGTTCGGGCCCGAGTTCGGCCGCCGCCGCCAGGTCGATGGTGCGCGGCTCGCCCATGTCCACCGCGTGCTTGACGTAGGGCACCCCCGCGTACGCGGCGGCCAGCGGACCGGCGAACGCCAGCACCCCGCCCACCACCACGTCCGGCCGCCACCGGTCGATCAGCGCGGTCAGGCCGTCCAGGCAGGCCGCCGCGTACCGGCCGAAGCAGCGCCCGTTGAAGAGGTAGCGCTCGTGGAGGTCCTCGGGGATCGTCTGGAGGACGCCCCGCCGATCGTGCAGGAAGTCCTTCATGGTCTTCGAGGTGACCGGGGCCCCCGGGACCCCCGCGCCGTTGATGGTGGGCATGCAGTCCTCGGGAGCCGCCATGACGACTTCGTGCCCGGCGTTCCTGGCCGCCTGGGCCAGCGGCACCAGGGAGAAGATGACACCCGACGTGCCACCCGCCACAAAGAGAATCTTCATGGCGGGGATCGTCGGGCACCGGGTTCGTCGGCGGCTCGAAGGGGCCTCGACGCCGGTCACGGCGGCCCGGCCCCCTCCCGGCCCTCGAGCACTCCTCCAGCACCGTCGGCGAGCGTCGCACGCACCGCTGCCGCGACACCGCCGCCGGACACCGCGCCACCACCGGGCCTCGTCCTGACATCGAGCGCCGGCTCGGAAGCTCGATCACCTGACGTGGACCCATGAAGCGCGGCGGCGCACCCGCCGCCCCGCGCACTGGAGGACTAACTCGTGAAGGACACCCAATGAGCCGTCGCGTCGTCATCACCGGGATAGGCGTGGTCGCTCCGGGGGGAGTGGGCACCAAGGAGTTCTGGTCCCTCCTCACCGCGGGCAGGACCGCGACCCGCGCCATCAGCCTCTTCGACGCCTCCCCGTTCCGCTCCCGGATCGCCGCGGAGGCCGACTTCGACCCGCTGCTCCACGGCTTCACCGCCGCGGACGCCGGACGCCTCGACCGCGCCGCCCAGTTCGCCCTGGTCAGCGCCGACGAGGCGGTCCGCGACAGCGGTCTGGAGATCGAGCGCCTCGACCCCACCCGCACCGGCGTCACCCTCGGCAGCGCGGTCGGCTGCACGATGGGCCTGGACACCGAGTACAACGCGGTCAGCCAGGGGGGCAGCACCTGGGAGGTGGACCACACCCTGGCCGTACCGCATCTGTTCGACTACTTCGTGCCCAGCTCCATGGCCGCCGAGGTGGCTTGGCGCACCGGCGCCCAGGGCCCGGTGTCGATGGTGTCCACCGGCTGCACCTCGGGCCTGGACTCGATCGGGCACGCCGTCGAGCTGATCCGAGAGGGCAGCGCCGACGTGATGATCGCCGGCGCCACCGAGGCGCCCATCTCTCCGATCACGGTGGCCTGCTTCGACGCGATCAAGGCGACCTCTCCGCGCAACGACGATCCGGAGACCGCCTCCCGCCCCTTCGACGCCTCCCGCAACGGCTTCGTGCTCGGCGAGGGCTCGGCCGTCATGGTGCTGGAGGAACTGGACAGCGCCCGCCGCCGCGGAGCGCACGTCTACGCCGAGATCGCCGGCTTCGCCAGCCGCTGCAACGCCTACCACATGACCGGTCTGCGCACGGACGGCGCCGAGATGGCCGAGGCGATCCGGGTCGCGCTCGACGAGGCCCGCGTCGACGCCACCGCCGTCGACTACGTCAACGCGCACGGTTCCGGGACCAAGCAGAACGACCGGCACGAGACCGCCGCGTTCAAGCGCGGCCTGGGCGACCACGCCCACCGGGTCCCGGTCAGCTCCATCAAGTCGATGATCGGGCACTCGCTCGGCGCGATCGGCTCCCTGGAGGTGGCCGCGAGCGCTCTGGCCATCGAGCACGACACGGTGCCGCCCACCGCGAACCTGCACCACCCCGACCCCGCCTGCGACCTGGACTACACCCCACTGACCGCCCGTCAGCAGCGCACCGACACGGTGCTGAGCGTCGGCAGCGGCTTCGGCGGGTTCCAGAGCGCGATGATCCTCACCCGCCCGCGTCTGGGAGAAGCCGCATGACCGCCCCCGTCACCGAGCCGACCGCCCGACCCGCCGGCGGCGACCCCGCCCGGACCGCGCCCGCCGTGACCGGGATCGGCGTCGCCGCGCCCAACGGTCTGGGCGTCCCGGCGTGGTGGGCCGCGGTGCTGCGCGGTGAGAGCGGCATCGGACCGGTCACCCGCTTCGATGCCCGGCGCTACCCGGCGCAGCTGGCCGGCGAGATCCGGGACTTCGTCGCCGAGGAGCACGTTCCCAGCCGCCTGCTGCCGCAGACCGACCACATGACCCGGCTGGCGCTGGCCACGGCCGACGAGGCCCTCGCCGACGCCGGCGTCGACCTGTCCGCCCTGCCCGACTACGCGGCCGGCGTGGTCACCGCCGGGTCCGCGGGCGGCTTCGAGTTCGGCCAGCGCGAGCTGGAGGCGCTGTGGGGCAAGGGCGGCCGGTTCGTCAGCGCGTACCAGTCCTTCGCCTGGTTCTACGCGGTCAACACCGGTCAGATCTCCATCCGGAACGGCTTGCGCGGCCCCAGCGGTGTGCTGGTCACCGAGCAGGCCGGCGGCTTGGACGCGGTGGCGCAGGCCCGCAGGCAGCTGCGTAAGGGACTCCGGCTGCTGGTCACCGGCGGCGTGGACTCCGCGCTGTGTCCCTGGGGCTGGGTGGCGCACGTGGCGGGCGGCGAGCTGACCGGGTCCACCGATCCGGCCGGCGCGTACCTGCCATTCTCCGAGGACGCGTCCGGGCACGTGGTCGGCGAGGGCGGCGCGCTGCTCGTCCTGGAGGACCCCGTCGCCGCGGCGGCGCGCGGCGCCCGGGTGTACGGCACCGTCCAGGGATACGCCGCCACCTTCGATCCCGCCCCGGGCTCGGGCGGCGCGCCGCGGCTGCGGGCCGCCGCCGAGCAGGCCCTGGCGGAGGCCGGGCTGGCGGCGGGCGACGTCGACGTGGTCTTCGCCGACGCGGCCGGCCGCCGGGACGCCGACCGGGCCGAGGCCGAGGCCGTCGCAGCGGTCTTCGGGCCGGGGCGGGTGCCGGTGACCGCTCCCAAGACCATGACGGGCCGGCTCGCGGCCGGTGGCGCCGCCCTGGACCTGGCGGCGGCGCTGCTGGCGCTGCGCGACCAGGTGATCCCGCCGACGGCGCACGTCGCCGCGCCCGCCGCGGACTGCCCGGTCGACCTGGTCACCGAGGTCCGCCGGCCGGCCGGGGGCCTGCGCACGGCCCTGGTCCTGGCCCGCGGCCGGGGCGGGTTCAACGCGGCCATGGTGGTGCGTGCCGCCGACTGAGCCCGCCGACCCCGGGCCGCACCCGTCCGCTGCCCCGCGGGTCGTGCGCCGGTCCCGGCAGTCGCCCCTCCCGACGCCCGACCCGCCGGCCCGGCCTCCCGGGCCGCCGGCCCGACTCCCAGAGCCAGGAGGACCGTTGTCCACCGTCGACCCCGCGGACTTCGCCCGCGCCATGGCCCGGGTACCCACCCCGGTCACCGTCGTCACCACGGTGGACCCCGGCGGACGCCGCTGGGGATTCACCGCCAGTTCGTTCAGCTCGCTGTCGCTCGACCCGACGCTGGTGCTGGTGTGTCCGGCCCGGACGGCCTCGTGCCACGACGCCTTCGTCTCCGCCGACCGCTTCCTGGTGAACGTGCTGGCCTCCGGCCAGGCCGGGGTCGCCGGCGCGTTCGCCCGTCCGGGCGCGGACAAGTTCACCCAGTCCCCGATGGAGCCCCGCGAGTTCGGGCTGCCCGGGCTGGCCGACGCCACCGCGCGGATCGCGTGCGCCCTGCACGACGTCCTGGACGGCGGCGACCACAGCATCCTCGTCGGACGCGTCGAGGCGGTGTGGACGTCGGACGCCGAGCCGCTGGTCTACTACAACCGCCTCTTCACCCGGCCCGGCGGCAGTCCGGCTCTTGCGTCGTCAGCATGACCGCACCGACCTGGAGAGAACAGTGACCCCGACTTCCCCTCATACCCGCCGTACCTCCGTGCCTCCCGGGCCGCATCTGCGCGAGGTCGCCGAGAACGTGTTCGCCTACCTCCAGCCCGACGGCGGCTGGTGCCTCAACAACGCGGGCCTCGTCGCTCCGGGAGGGCGGCCGGTGCTGATCGACACCGCGGCCACCGAGGCCCGGGCCGGGGCGCTGCGGGAAGCCGTGCGCACCGTCGCCCCGCAGGGACCGGGGTTCGTGGTCAACACCCACCCGCACGGCGACCACACCTTCGGCAACCGGTTCTTCGCCGACGAGGCGGTGATCGTGGCGCACGAGGCGACCCGGGCGGAGATGGACCTCGCGGGACTGCACCTGACCGGGCTGTGGCCGGAGGTCTGCTGGGGCGACATCAGCGTGGAGCTGCCGTCGCTGACCTACCGGGACAGGCTCACCCTGCACCTGGACGACACCGTGGTCGAGCTGATGCACCTGGGCACCGCCCACACCCGCAACGACACGGTGGCGTGGTTGCCGGGGCAGCGGGTGCTGTTCACCGGGGACGTCGTGATGTCGGGCGCCACGCCCTTCTGCCTCACCGGGTCGGTCGCCGGCTCCCTGGACGTCATCGAGCGTCTGCGGGTCCTGGAACCGGAGACGGTCGTCTCGGGCCACGGCCCGGTGGGCGGACCCGAGCTGCTGGAGGAGACCGCCGGCTATCTGCGCCACGTCCAGCGGCTGGCCGCCGACGGCATCGCCGCCGGACTGACCCCGCTGGAGACGGCCCGGCAGGCCGGCCCCGGTCCGTACGCGGGCCTGCTGGACAGCGAACGCCTCGTGCCCAACCTCCACCGGGCGTACGCCGAGGCCCGGGGCGCCGAGCCGGGCCACTGGCTCGACATCGAAGAACTGTTCGCCGACATGGTCGCCTTCCACGGCGGCCTCCCGGCGTGCGCGGCCTGACCGGGGCCGCGCACCGCCATCGACACCTCGAACGGAGCATCGTGATACCCCTCGATCCCACGAACCACCCCGTCACCGTTGTCGACTGGGTGGAGCTCGCCGAACACGACCGGGACGGCCAGCGGAAGATCGTCGACATCCAGCGCGCCGACGCCGAGGACGACGACGACCCGGCCTGGGTCTCCTCCGCGCTGCACGCCGCGCACACCCGGGCCGGCGTCGCACGCCTCACCCAGTGGCGCACCGCGGCCGAACTGCGCGCCCACCGGGCCGGTGAGTCGAACCGGCTGGCGGAGCTCGCCTGGACCGGGCTGGCCACCGAGCACCGGATGCTCACCGCCGAACTGGTCTCGGTGCAGCACGCGCCGTCCGTCACCGGCGGGGTGGACATCACCACCGCTCGCGACGACTGGACGTCGATCACCATCCAGTGGGTGGCGCCGCAGGACCAGGACACTCTGGTCACGGAGCTGACCCGGCCCCGGGAGGAATGGGTCCACCTGCTGCCCGGCTACCGGTCGCACAGCGTTCTGAGGGGGCTGGACGGCACATTCGTGATCAATTACGCGCAGTGGGAGAGCGAGCGGGCGTACTGGGCGTTCCACGACGTGCCCGAGCATGTGTGGCCGCCCGACGTGCGCGCCTCCCGCGACCGGGCCCGCCGGCTGACCACGGCCTGGGAGTACGGCACCTTCCGGGTCGTCCACTCCCGCACCGCGCGGCGCACCGACCAGTTCTGACCGTTGCCGTGGATTCACGAGTGGGGGATCGAGTGATGAGTGCGCCGGTTTTCGAAAGGGCCCGCGGGGCCGTGGTCGGGGCGTGCGCGGGGGCGGGCTGCGTCGGCCGCCGGACAGCCGGGGAGGCGCCGCGTCCCGTGACCGCGGGCCGCCGGCTGTGCCCGCTCTGCCGGGAGCAGCTCTCCCTGGACCTGCGGCGGCTGCCCGCGCTGTACGAGGCGTGCGGTCGCCTGCTCGACGGGGGCTTCCGGGACGCGACCCGGCCCAAGACGTCCGGCGGCCCTCCGCACGGCGTGCCGTTCAACACCCTCGCCGCCGACGTGCGGGCCGACATCCTGGGAGTGCTCGGCTCCTGGGCGGGCGCCGTCGTAGGGGAGCGGGGCGGTCCCGCGCCCTGCCGTGCGGTGCCGCAGCTGAGCGTCTTCCTGGGGCGCCACCTCGACTGGATCGCCGCACACGACGCCGCCGGCGAATGCTCCGGCGAGCTCGCCCGGCTGGTCGGCCGCGCCCGCCGGGTGGTGGACCCCGACGTCCGGCACCGGGTGACGATCGGCGGGTGCGTCGAACCGGGCTGCGCCGGGGCGCTGACCGCCGTGGTGCGGCCGGACCCGGCGCGGCTGCCCGCCGTGATCCGCTGTGACCGCGACCCGGCGCACCACTGGCCGGGCCACCAGTGGCTCCACCTCAGGCGCCGGCTCGACGGAGCGGCGCCCGCCCTCCCGGGCCCGGCTCCCGCCGTGTCTCCCGGCCGCCCCGCCGGCCCCGAAGCAGCCGGCTCCACAGCCCCCGAACCGCGCGCCGCCGGTGCGTCTCCGGCCACCCCCGCGCCCGCCGTGCGCTGGGTGACCGCGGCCGATGTCGCGCGCCTCTGGGGCATTTCGACCGGCAGCGCGTACCGCCACGCCAGCGAGGCGGGGTGGCGCCGCCACCACCGGCGGGGCCGTACGTATTACCACGGGGAGGACGTGCTGGCGACCCTCGGCGGCCGCCGCACCGAGGGGTGAGGGATGGCCGGCGCGGCGGGCGCGTTCTCCGCGCGGGCCACCGTTCCCGGCCCGGCTCCTGCGGCCGGGAACGGTGGTGTGAGCGGCGGTGTGCCGGGCCGGGTGTGCGTCGTGCGGGTCAGATCGCGGCCAGGGCCGCCCGGTACCACGGTGCGGCGGCCCGGAACCCGGCGCCGAAGTCGCCGCCGGGGCCACAGCGGAGGTCGGACCTGAGGGGTGCGCCGTCGAAGAAGTGGTCGGTGGTCATCATGTCCAATGCGGACAGCAGCCGGTCCTGTCCGGCCAGGGCCTCACGGGCCTCCTGAAGGCTCAGTTCCCGCTCGGGCCAAGGGAGTCCGGCGCACTCCGCGACGGCGCTCAGCAGTGCGCGGGCGGTGACCGGCTCCGGATGCGCGGCGTGGTAGACCCGCGCGGTGAGGTCGGATTCCGGGGCGAGCGCGGTAGCCACCAGGAGTCGTGCCAGTTCCGTCACAGAGATCACCGACAGCCGGGCCGGCCAGCCCTCCACCCGGCCGGGCAGGGCGCTCAGGAGCCGGGCCACGCCGGGCCCCACCCAGGTGTCGCCCTCCCCGTAGACCAGATGCGGGCGCAGAACGACACCTCCGGCCGCGAGGACGGTGTCCTCGGCCGCCGCCCGGGTGCGGGAGGTGACCGAGCCGGGGTTGCGGACGAGTTGCTCCGGCCGACTGCCGTGGAAGGTTCCCCGGCCGTAGACGGACGCGGTGCTGAGCTGGACCACGCGGGAGACGCCCGCACGGCGGGCCTCCGCCACCAGGGCGGCGGTGCCCCGGGCGTTGACCACTTCGTTGGCCTCCGCCGTGCCGCCGACCCGCGCGGCGCAGTGAACGACGACGTCGACGCCGTCGCACACCCCGCGCAGCGTCGCGGGATCGGCCAGATCGGCGCGGACGACGCGCGGATCCGCGTCGCCGACCGGACGGCTGTGCGCCATCAGCCGCAGACCGGCTCGCTGTCGCCCGGCCTCGCGGACGACGTGCCGGCCCACAAAGCCGGACGCACCGGTGATCAGGATGGTGGACATGCCTCACTCCCCCGAACTGCTCCGTTCAGCGCTTTCCCGGGCTCACCGCGAGGTGCTTCCCGGGGCTCACCACGAGGTCGGCGGTGAAGACCGTGGCCTCCCGCTGCGAGCCGCGCACCCGTACCCGTACATCGTCCGTGCCGTCGACGGGCTCCGGGGCGGCCTCGATCCAGCACGGCGCGTCGAACTCGGCGTACCGGGCGAACTCGGCGCGCACGCCCAGCAGGAGGGCGTCGGGCAGCCCGGTCGAGGCGTGGGCGGCCTGCCGGGCGGCCTCGATGAGCACCATGCCGGGAACGTGGTCGACCGGGTGGTCGAAGTAGGTGGGGTGCGCGGTGTCGACCCGCATCTCCCAGCGGTGCCCGGCGCCGGGCTCGGGCCGGGCGAGCACCACGTGCCGGGCGCTGGCGTGCCCGACTGCGGCCGGGTCGATCGCCGGGGGGACGGTGCGGTCGGGGGCGGTGGGCCGTTCGCCGCGCACCCGCCGGTACACGCTCGGGCTCAGGCAGCGGAACGAGGCACCGGCCGTGGCCAGCCGCCTGCCGTCGCGGAGCACGGAGACGTCGTAGCGCATGGCGCTGAGCGTCCGCCCCCGGCGGACGGTGTCACGGCAGACAGTGCGCAGTTCCACCTCAGTGGGCACGACGTCGGTGGCGAAGAGCCGAGGATCCGCGTCCACGGTGATGTCCGCCATGACGAACTGGTGCCCGAAGGGAACGTCGAACTCGGCGTGGGCGAGCAGCGAACCTATTTGGCGTACGGACTCGACCAGCAGCACCGGATCCTGGTGTCCGTCCTCCCGGGCGAACAGGGCGTGGCTGCGCGGCCACTGGGCCTTGACCGTGTAGGCGTACCGGTCGGCCTCGGTGGACTCGTCGGCCTCCCAGCCGGTCAGGAAGACCTCGGAGACCGCGGCGCGATGCACGTACTCGCGCGGGACCGTGGTGGTCAGTCGGGGGAGCAGAGCCTTCGGAGAAGTCTGAGCGGCAAGAGACGTCATGTGCGGCACTCCTGTCATTTCCGGGCAGGGGGCAGCAACGGTGAGAGTCGGCTTCACCCCCCAGGGCCGACGTTCTGCACGAAACAAGATACAGACACGTCAGTCCGGTTTTTCAAGCCCCGCCCTGCCGGACACCTCGAAGTTCGGCCGCCCCACCGCGAACCGAGAAACAGGTAACCCTGCTCGGCCGAGCGGCGCGGATCACGGCGGAAAGCCCTGGCTCGTGGCACGCAAAAGGTCACCGGCGCTTGTCGGCGCGGCTCTCCGGACACCTAAGGCGCAGCTCAGCGGGCAAATGACGAGTAAAGACGGTGCATCGGGCCGATCAAGAAGCTTCATTGACAATCAGACAAGTCTGTTTGCTATGGTCGCTGTGCGAGCGTTCAGCTGGCCCGTCCGCATGACGTGGCTGCGTCCCAGGAGGAGCAGATGAACCGGCAGGCCGTGGATCTACTCGGACCCATATCGGAGCGCTACCACTCCCACCGCCCCACCGTCGCACCGCCGGCCGCGCCGGCCGTCCCCTCGCCGCCCGCCCCGCGGGAGGGCGCCCTGCGCGTCCTGGTCATCGAGAACGACGCCCGCGCCGCCGAGACCCTCATCAAGAGCCTGTTGCGCCAGGGCTACGCCGCCCAGGGCGTGTCCACCGGAGCCCACGCCCTGCACGCCCACCACGACGCCGACCTCGTCCTGCTGGACCTCGACCTGCCCGACCTGGACGGCCTCGAGGTGTGCCGCACCATCAGGACGGTCAGCGACACACCGGTCATCGCCGTCACCGCCCGCAACTCCGAACTCGACCGGGTGCTCGGCCTGCAGGCGGGCGCCGACGACTATCTCGCGAAGCCGTACGGCTTCCGCGAGCTGCTGGCCCGCATGGAAGCGGTGATGCGCCGGGTGCGCGCGCAGCCGTCCGCCGCCCAGGTCATCCACCACGGACCGCTGCGGATCGACGCGGACGCCCGCCTCGCCACGCTGGACGGGAAGCCGGTGGACCTCACACGCAAGGAGTTCGACCTGCTCCACCTGCTGGCCTCCCGGCCCGGCGCCGTCGTCCCGCGCCGCCAGATCATGGCGCAGGTCTGGGGCGACACCTGGTCCCCGCACGGCCGCACCGTGGACACGCACGTCGGCACCCTGCGCAACAAGCTCGGATCGAGCACCTGGGTCATCACCGTGCGGGGGGTCGGCTTCCGGCTCGGCCATCCCGGGGGCACCCGGAGCGCCAACTCCGAGTGAACGGCGCATCCTACCGATACGATACAGACAAGTCTGTTAGTACACGGTAGGGAATCCGGATGACACAGCAGGAACGCGGCAAGAGGTCGAAGCGAAGCATCCTGGAGGCGGCCGCCCACGTCTTCGACGAACGGGGTTACGACGCCGCGAGCACCAACGAGATCCTGGCCCGCACCGGGCTGACCCGCGGCTCGATGTACCACCACTTCCCGACCAAGAAGGCGATCGCGATGGCCCTGGTCGACGCGCAGGCCGAAGCCCTGGAGGTGCCGGACCAGCCGATGAAGCTCCAGTCCGTGATCGACCTGACCCTGGACTTCTCCCGGCGTCTCCAGCGGGACCCGGTGCTGCGCGCCAGCGTGCGCCTCACCATAGAGCAGACCTCGTTCGACGCACCCCGGCAGACCGCCTACGAGCAGTCCGGCGCCGCCATCCTCCGTCTGCTGCGGCAGGCCGAGGAGCAGGGTGAGATCCTTCCCGGCGTCGACGTGCAGGAGGCCACGTCGACGATCATCGGCGCCTTCACCGGTCTGCAGATCGTCTCCCAGGTGTACACCAACCGGGAGGATCTGCTCGACCGCGTCACCGCCTTCTGGCGGTTCATGCTCCCCGGTCTGGCGACCCCCGGTCTGATCGGCCGCCTGCGGATCACCGAGCAGCCGCTCCCGGCGTCCGCGCCGTGACGGGGCCCCGGCCCGGCACGCCCGCCTGGCCCCGGTCCCCGGCCCGGGCCGCGCCGCGGGCCCGGACCGCGCCGACCGCCCTCAGTCCGGCCCCTGCCCCGCCGGTGCGAACAGGGGGCGCAGCAGGCCGCTGAGCCGCTCCAGCGTCTCGCGCTCCCACCACCGGGGATCCGTGTGCCCCAGTGCCTCGATCCCGGTGGCCACCGCGAGGACCAGGTCCGCCGCTCCCGCCGGCAACCCCGTGTCCTCGTGCACGCCGGCCACTCGCTCGCGCACCGACGCCAGGAGCTCGTCGCGCAGCCGCGGCTGTCCGGTGGAGCCGTCCGCCGCGATCCGCATGCCGGCTCTCACCACCGTCTCGCTGCGCAGGGCCTCCCCGAGCGCCACGAAGAACCGTTCGGGGGCGTCGGCCGGCGTCCCCTCGAACGCCTCGTCGACCACATGGACGAGCCGGCGGCGCGCCTGCTCGCGCACCGTGGCCGTCAGCTCCCCGATCGAGGAGTAGTGATGGTAGAGAGCTCCTCGGCTCACTCCCGCCCGGCGGCAGATGTTGACCAGTCCCGCCTCGGACGGACGACCGTCCGCTATCAACTCGGCGGTGGCCCGCACGAGGGCCTCACGAGTCCGTTCGGCCCGCGTCTGCATCAGACCCGCTCCTACCTTCTTCGACCACGACATGAGGCGCCGGAAGTCGCCGACACCAGCGAGCCAAAGCATACAACTGCGCCTGTTTTCTCGGGGAGTCCACCGCACTCGTCAATCGAGCGAACCTACTCGGCCGCGCGCCGACCGGTGGACATCCCGACATCGGAGTACTCGACTGCCGGGCGGCGTACGCTGGGCGATAACTCCATACAGACCACGCTGTCTGCTAACAGGCGGGAGCGGTGACGCGGTGCTTGGGGAGTGCGCCGGTCGGGCGCCCGTTTCGCGACGCGCGGCGGAGAACGGTGACCTCGGCCTGAGCCGGCGGCGGGAAGTCTTGCGCGCCCGAGGTGATCCACGGGGTGCGCGTCACGGTCCGACGGTGATCCGTATCGCTGCCAGCGCCCTGCGCGCCGTCTCGTTCACCTCGGCCGCGGTGGCGCCGTGCACGGCGACGCGGCCGATGCGCTGGAGGTTGTCGGTGGGGTCGGCGAGGTGGTCGCCGGGCTGTTTGGTGAGGGTGACGGCGAGGCCGGGGCCGGTGGCGGGGAGGCCGTCGACGGCCAGCAGCGTGCCGGCGTGGGGGGCGGTGAGGAAGCGGACGGCGGCGGCGCCGGCCCGGGTCGGGGCGAGGTCGCTCGCGCGGCCGAGGGCGACCTGGACGGCCGTGCGGGCCATGTCGACGCCGGTGGCCCGTTCGACCAGCTCCATGATGCCGTCGCCGGGCGGCCGGGCGCCGGTCTCCAGGACGGACGCCCGGCCCCGGGCGTCGAGTTTGATCTCGGTGTGGGCGAGGCCGTCGCGCAGTCCCAGGGCGGACACGGCCCGGCTCGCGGCGGCCAGCAGCGTCGTGCGCGCCGGGGGCGCGAGGTCCGCCGGGACGGTGTGGCCGGTCTCGGCGCGTACGGCTCCCCGGGTGGTGAACTTCTCGGTGACGGCGAGGTGGTGGATCGCGCCGCGGGCGACGACCGTCTCGACGCTGAACTCCTCGCCGTGCGCGTACTCCTGCGCGAGCAGCGTGGGCTCCAGGGCGATGCCGTGCGGCAGTTTGACCGTCTCGGCCCCGGCGAGGGCCACGGCCTCGGGCAGGTCGCCGGGCGAGGCGACCACGCGTACGCCGATGGAGGCCGCGTTCTCGGCCGGTTTGACCACCAGCGGGTAGGTCAGCGCGGCCGCCGTGACACGCCGGGCGAGCGTGTCCGCGTCCGGGGCGCTGACGGTGCGCGGGGCCGGCACGCCGTACGCCGTGAACGCCTCGGCCATCAGGCGCTTGTTGCGGCAGGCGGGGGCCAGAGCCGCGTCGTGGCCGGGCAGGCCCAGGCGGTCGGCGAGCCGCGCGGCGAGCGGGGTGAGGAACTCCCAGCACGCCAGGACGCCGTCGATCCCGGTCCGGCGGCAGAAGGCGGTCAACTCCTCCAGTGCGGTGGCGGGGTCGGTGAAGTCGGGGCGGACCGTGCCGGTCACCAGCGCCCTCGTCTCGGGCGGGTACTGGGTGTACATCTCCTCGTGGGTGGCCACCCAGGCGTCGACGCCCAGGTCGTGGGCGGCGCGCAGCAGGGCCTCTCCGGCGGAGACGCCGGCTTCGAGGAAGAGGATCTTCGGCATGTGGAGGTCCTTGAGGGGGTGGCGGGAGGCGGGCGGGGAAAGGGCTCCCGGGAACTTCTAGTGAGCGGCCTTCCGCAACGAAGGTTTCACCTCGGCGAGTTGGGCGGTCCGTTTTCTGATGGCCGGCGCCAAGGCGAGTTGGGCCAGCGCGGCGGTCGCGCAGAGGGCGGCGCAGGAGAGCCACAGGACGGTGGCGCCGACGGCCAAGAGGCGGGTGCCGGCCAGCGGGGCGATGAGGAAGCCGGTGCCCCAGGCCATGCCGAGCAGGCCGTTGTAGCGGCCGCGCAGGGCGGGCGGGGCCAGGTCGGCGACGACGGCGGCGGTGATGGCGAACACCAGGACCTCGCCGAGGCTCCACACCGCGACGGCCGACGCGAAGGCGGGGCCCGCGGACGCGGCGGCGACCAGGGCGTTGCCCGCGGCGGCGAGCAGGAAGCCGGTGGCCAGCACGCGGCTCTTGTCGAACCGGGCGAGCCGGTGGCCGATCAGTGGCTGGACCAGGATGAGGACGACGCCGTTGACGGCCATGACCGTTCCGTAGACGTCGCCGGACAGTCCGTGCCGTGCCATGACCAGGGGCAGGGTGGCGAATGCCTGCTGGAAGACGACGGCGTACAGGACGACGACCCCGGCGAAGGCGAGCATCGCCCGGTCGGCGAGGACGGCGCGGTAGCCGCCGCCGGCGCCGCGCTCCGCCGCGGTCGGCCGGGTCTCGGGGACGGCGCACCACACCAGCAGGCCGAAGACCGCGCACGCGGCGGCGTCGGTCCAGAACAGCCAGGAGAAGCCGCGGTCGGCGAGGTGGCCGCCGAGGACCATGGCGGCGGAGAAGCCGAGGTTGACCGACCACAGCAGCAGGCCGAAGGCGCGGGTGCGGTCGGCGGCGGGGACGGTGTCGGCGACCAGGGCCTGGGCGGCGGGCCGGAAGAGGTCGAGGGTGACGCCCAGGGCGAAGCCGGCGGCGGTGAGGGCGGCCAGCGACTGCGCGTGGCCGAGCGCCAGCAGGGAGCCGGCGTTGGCGAGCATCCCGCCGGTCAGCGCGGCCCGGCGGCCGAACCGGTCGGTGAGGAATCCGCCCAGCGGCTGGGAGATCACCGAGCCGACGCCGACGACGGCGAGGATGACACCGATGGTGCCGAGCGGTACGTCGCGGACCTGGCTGAGGTAGAGGCTCAGGAACGGGTTGACCATGGCGCCGAGCCGGTTGACCAGGGTGCCGGACCACAGGACCCAGAACGCGCCGGGCAGACCGCCGGCGCGGACCCTGACGAGGGTGCGCACGCGGCCGGCGGGGCGTGCGGCGGACGGGGTGGGGGTCAACGTGATCCTCCGGGGGGAGCCGTACGGCTCGGTGGGGCGGTCATCTGGGGTGCCGGGTACGGGTGCCGGTGCCGGTGCCGGTGCCGGTGGCGGTGCCGGTGGCGGGCGCGGAGCGCGCCGGGCGGCGCCGGGCGTACTCCGCGCACGGCGCGCGGCGCGCGGCGAGTGGAGCCGGGCGTGCCCCGCGCGCGCCGGGCCGGGTCAGGCGGGCCCGGCGACGCTCGCGGCCAGTGCCTCGCGGTCGACCTTGCCGTTGCCGGTGACCGGCAGCGCGTCGACCACCCGCAGTTCGGCGGGGACCATGTACCCGGGCAGGGTGCGGGCGCAGAAGTCCCGCAGGGTGGCGGCGATGTCCTCGCCGGGCGCGGCTTCGGCGGCGCCGGGGCGGGAGGGCTGCCGCGCGCCGCCGCTCGGGTCCGTGACCACGAACGCGGCCAGGCAGCCGCCCCCGTCGGGCAGCGGCAGCCGCAGGGCCGCGGCGGCGGTGACGGCGGGGTGGCCGGTCAGGCGGCGTTCGACCTCGCCCAGCTCCACCCGGTTGCCGTTGATCTGCACCTGGGAGTCGGTGCGGCCGAGGAAGTACAGCTCCCCCTTCTCCCCGCGCACCGCGAGGTCCCCGGTGCGCAGCACGACCTGGCCCGACTCCGGGCACAGCGGGTCGGGTACGAGGGCGGCGCGGGTGGCTTCCGGGTCGTCCCAGTAGCCGGAGAAGAGCGCCGGGCTGCGCAGCAGCATCTCCCCCGGTGTTCCCGGCGCGTCGACGAGGGCGCCGTCGCCGTCCCGGAGGAGCAGTTCGGCGCCCGGGTGGGCGTGGCCGATCGAGAGCCGTTCCAGATCGGCCGGCAGGGGTTCGGGGACGTCCTCGAAGGTGGCCGCCATCGACTCGGTCGCCCCGTAGCAGTTGACGATCCGCATCCCGGGGCGCAGTTCCTGAAGGCGGCGCAGCTCCGGCAGCGGGAACTCCTCGCCGCAGAACAACACCCCGCGCAGGTCGGGGAGTTCGCTCAGGCGGTCCGCTTCGTGGCGCAGGACCTGTCGCCAGACGGAGGGCACTCCGGTGACCTGGGTCGCGTTCGTGTCGCGCAGGGCGCGCAGGAAGTGCCGGGGCCAGCGCACCAGTCGCTGGGGCACCGGGACCAGTGCCGCGCCGCTGCCGAGCGCGAGCCCGAGGGTGAGCAGGGAGAAGTCGAAGTGCAGCGGGGAGGTGCCGGCGACGCGGTCGCCGGGGGCGGCGATGCGGTGCGCCAGCATGCCGCGGTAGAAGGCGGTCACGGCGCGGTGGCTCATGACGACGCCCTTGGGGCGGCCGGTCGTGCCGGAGGTGAAGACGATGTAGGCGGGGTCGGCGACACACGGGACGTGCCGTCGGCGGGCGGTCGCCGCGGGGGCGCGTTCGACGGTCAGTTCGCCGTCGCCGAAGCGCGCCGTGCCGAGCGTCGCGGGAAGGTCCGTGCGCTCTCCGGTCGCGGCCCGCACGTGCAGGGCCGGGCGGGCCGTGTCGATGAGCGTGCGCAGCCGGTCCGGCGGCGTCTCCGGGCTCACCGGCACGAAGGTGAGTCCGGCACGGGAGCAGGCCAGGAGCACGGCGATCGACTCGGCGCTCAGTTCGGCCTCCAGCAGCACACGTGTGCCGGGGGCGAGTTCCAGCGCGCGCAGGGTCGCCGCGTGGGCGTTGACGGTGGCGGTCAGCTCGGCGTAGGTGGTGACGGTGGGCGCGCCGGTGGCGGCGGGTTCGACGACGGCCGGGTGGTCCGGGGTGTGCCGGGCGGGGTCGAGCAGGACGTCGTGGAGGAACTCACCGGTCGCCGCCGCGGTGTCGTCCGGCCGTTGGCTCACTGAGGAAGTCCTTTCCGCTGCGGGTGGCGTACTCGTGGTGTCGGTGTGTCGGTCGGGCTTTCTTCACGAGCTTCACGAACACGTCACACGAATTTCCGTATAACGGAATTACCTTTCCAGTTCTTCCGCCCACGCTCTCACACGCCGCCGCGAACGCGCCAGCCACCTCCCCCAACGCCCGCCATCAGGGCGGGAGATGAGTCGACGGATCGAGCGCCAAGTGGAATCGCCCGCTCCCGATGATCACTGGACAGATTCCACGAGCTGTGGCAGCTTGTGGCTCGAATCGGAATATAGTTTCCGCATTATGGAATTCGGAGGTTCGCGGTGTGCGACTGACTGACGCGGGACCCCTTTCCCTGGGCCAGCTCTCGGTCTGGCACGACATCCGCGACCTGCCCAAGAGCCGCCGCCACGAGCCCAACAACGCGGCCGTGTGGGACCTGCCGCCCGGCACCGGCCCGGATGCCGTGCGGGGCGCGCTCACCGCGCTCGCCGCCCGGCATCCCTCCCTGCGCACCCGCTACGACCTGCGCGACCCCGACGCGCCCCGGCAGTGGCTGCCGGACGACGCGCGACCGGTCGAACTCACCGCTGTCGCGCCCGGGGAGGGCGAGGCGGCGGAGCTCTCCCTGCGGCTGGCCGCCGAACCCTTCGACCTGGGCCGCCAGGACGGCTGGCGGGCGCGGGTGACCACCGAGGGGCGCACGGCGGACGGGCGGCGGGCGCCGGGCCGGCTCGTCTTCGTCAAGCACCACATCCTGGCCGACGCCTGGGCCCAGGAGGTGTTACGGCGCGACCTCCTGCGCGAGCTGGCCGCGCCCGGCTCGCTCGGCGAACCGGCGCCCGGCCCCGCCGACCTGGCCGCCGAGCAGTACGGGCCGGACGGACTGCGGCGCCAGGAGGCCGCGTTGGAGTACTGGCGCCGGGTGCTCGACCGGGCCCCGGCCGCCCGGCTGCCCGCGACGGGCGACGTGCCCGGCGAGGTCGTGCAGGGCACGCTCCGCTCGTCGCCCGCGCTCCCCGCGGCCCGGGCGCTCGCCGACCGGGCCGGCGTCTCCGTCGCCAGCGCCGTGCTGGCCGCCTACGTCCGCGCCGTGGGCCGCCGGTGCGCGAGCGGCGCGCTGCTGGTGCAGCTGATGAGCGCCAACCGGTTCTCCGGACGCTGGAAGGACCTCGTCACCTCCATGAACGAGTGGGTTCCCGCTCTCGTGGACGGGGTGGACGCGGACCTCACGACGCTCGCCCGCACCGTGCACTGGGGCAGCCTGCGCGCCGTGCGGCACGGCATGCACGACGTGACGGCCGTCGCCGCGCTGCGCGCCCGCCCGCCGGGGGCGCCCGAGGCGGCCTGCGCCTTCAACCACGTGGCCGTACCGCCCGCCGACCCGGGCGGCGCGACGCCGCGGGAGGCCGCGCCGGTCGCGCCGGCCGTCTCCTTCGAGACGCCGTTCACCACCATTGGACCGCGCTGCTACGCCCGCTCCCAGGAGGACGGACACACCCTGACCGTGCGGCTGACCGCGCGGGACACCGGACGCGCCCAGTGCGCCGCCCTGCTGTGGGAGGTGCACGACACGCTGCTCGCCGCCGCCTGACGCCCCGGCCCCCACCGTCCGCCCCGCGCCCCCTGGAGGTCCCGTGCCCGGCTCCACCCACCCACTCGGCCGACCCGCCGCCCCGCCCCGCCGAGGCGGCGCCGCCCCCGGCCACGTCGTCGTCCTGCACCGCTGGAGCGACCGGTACGCCGACTACGCCCGCTACCTCGACCACACCGCCCACCGGGTCAGCTACGTCACCACCGAACGGGCCCTGGCCCACCTGCCGTCGGCCCAGGCCGCCGGGGTGGAGCTGGTGGACAGCACCGAGAACGCCAAGGCGGTGCGCGAGGCCGTGGACCGGCTGGCCGAGCGGCACGGGCCGCCGACGCGCATCGTCGCCCTCCAGGAGACCGACCTCGACCTGGCCGCCGTCCTGCGCGACGAGCTGTCCCTGCCGGGTCCGGGCGCGGAGGAACTGCGGCCGGTGCGCGACAAGTTGCTGATGGCCCAGCGCCTGGCCGCCCACGCGGTCCCGACCCCGGCGACCGCCGGCGCCCCCGACCGCGCAGCGGTGACCCGCTTCGCCGCCGCGCACGGCTGGCCCGTCCTGGTCAAACCCCGGCGCGGCACCGCGAGCGCCCACGTCACCCGCCTGGACTCCCCGCGGGCGCTGGCCGCGTACGTCTTCCCCGCCGACACCGACATGATCGTCCAGCCGTGGGTGCCCGACCGGATCCTGCACGTCGACGGCGTCTTCGACGGCCGCGACCTCGGCTTCTGGCGGGCCTCGCGCTATCTGAGCACCTGCCTGGAGTTCGCCTCCGGCGAGGCGCTCGGCTCGGTGGAGATCGACGACGGCGCCGCGCTGGAGCGCATCGGCGCACTGACGGCGCGGGCCGCGCGGGCCCTGCTGGCCCGGCCGTCCGTCTTCCACCTGGAACTGTTCGAGAGCGGGACCGGGGCACTGACCGTGCTGGAACTCGGGGCGCGGCCCGGCGGGGCCGAAGTGCCCTTCGTCTGGCGGGAGGTGCACGGCGTCGACCTGATGGCCGCCGCCTTCGCCCACCAGACGGACACCCCCGACCCGACACCGGCCGCGCCTCCCGCGGCGGGCCGCGTCGGCGGCTGGCTGCTGGTGCCGCCGTCCGTCCCCGCGCCGTGCCGGGTGCGTTCGGTGACGCTGCCCGAGGACGGTCCTGCGTACGCCCGCAGCGTCCCGTACCGGGGGCAGTCGCTGACCGGGGGCGGCTACGAGCACGCCGGAGCGCGTTTCCGCTTCGCGGGCCGCGGCAGCGCCGAGGTGGAGGAGGCGCTGCGCCGCACCGCCCGCGGGACGGCGCTGGTGTGCACGCCCCTCGACGCGCGGGCGCCCGGCCGGGTGGCCGTGGTGGGCTGCGGCAACCCGCCCTACCGCCGGTACGCGCTCGCCGCGCTGGCCGACCGGGTCGAGACCGCGCTCGTGCAGCCCGGACCGCCGCAGTGGCAGCGCCCCTACATCGACGACCGTTTCCGGGCCGCCGACACCTCCGACGCCGACGCCGTCACCGAGGCCGTCGCCGACCTGCTCGCCTCGGCCGACGGCGCGGGCGCGGTCCTCACCTGGGACGAGACGCTGCTCGCCACGACCGCGGAGGTCGCCCGGCGGCTGAACCTGCCGCACCTGGGGCCCGAAGCCGTGCGCGGCTGCCGCGACAAGCTCACCACCCGGCAGGTCCTCGCCGCGGCCGCGGTGCCCTCCGCCGGCTTCCGCCACGTCCACGACCGTGACGGGGCGGTCGCGGCCGCCCGAGACCTGGGCCTGCCCGTGGTGGTCAAACCCCGCGGCCTGGCCGGCTCCATCGGCGTCACCCTCGCCCGCACGCCCGACGAGGTCGGCCGCGCCTACGAGTCGGCCACCACCTCCGCCTTCCCCGGCATCGACCGGCTGGCCGGCGCCATCGTGGAGGAGTACCTGACCGGACCCGAGATCAGCGTGGACTGCGCGGTCGACGGCGGCCGGGCGCACATCGTCAACGTGGCCCGCAAGCGCCTCGGCTTCGCCCCGTACTTCGAGGAGATCGGCCACCTGGTGGCGCCCTGGCGGGACGAACCCTGGGCCGACGACGTGGAGTTCGTGGTCACGGCCGCGCACGCCGCGCTCGGTCTGCGCACCGGGGTCACCCACAGCGAGCTGCGGCTCACCCCGTCCGGGCCCCGCGTGGTCGAGGTCAACGGGCGGCTCGGCGGCGACTTCATCCCGCTGCTCGGCCGCCTGGCCACCGGCGTCGACCAGGTGGCCGCCGCCGCCGACCTCGCCCTGGGCCGCGCCCCCGAGGTGTCACCGCGCCACGAACGCTGTGCCGAGGTCCGCTTCGTCTACCCCCCGCACGACGCCGTCGTCCACGCACTCGACGTCACCGCCGCGGCGGCCGTGCCCGGCATCGCGGACGCCGTCGCGCTCGCGCCGCCGGGCACGGAGCTGCGGCTGCCGCCCCACGGCATCGTCCCCCGCCTGGCCGCGCTGATCGCCACGGGCGACAGCCCCGAGGAGTGCGGCCGGGCCCTGGACGCCGCCGAGCGGGCCGTGCGCCACCGCCTCGCGCCGCTCCCCCACTGACCTCGCGCCGCCCCCGCCGACCTCGTACGCGAGCGCCGGCCTCTCACCCCCACGTCACCCTCGAGCCGACCTCTCCCCCCGCAAAAGGAAGCAAGGAGCTGTCCGACCATGTGGATCCTGGGCGTCAACGCACCTCCGGCCGGCTGGCACGACACCGCGGCCTGTCTGATCGACGGCGACGGCCGGATCGTCGCCTTCTGCGAGGAGGAACGCCTCAGCCGGCGGCGCCACTCGCTGTACCGCAAGCCGGTCGGCGCCGCCCGGCTGTGCCTGGAGCGGGCGGGCATCAGCCCCGCCGAGATCGACGTCGTCGCGCTGGGCTGGGACGACGAACAGCTCTACCCCGGCCGGTTCGCCGACGACGCCGAGTTCCTCGCCTACGCGGTCGGCCTCGACTTCGGCGAACGGCTGCCCGAGGTGGTGCGCGTCGGCCACCACCAGGCGCACGCCGCGTCCTCCTTCCACGCCTCGCCCTTCCGCAAGGCGGGCGTCCTGGTGGTCGACGGGCACGGCGAGAACGAGTCCTCCAGCATCTGGACCTACGAGGAGGGCCGCGCGCCGCGCCTGGAACGCTCCTGGCAGCGCACCGCCTCCCTCGGCTACGCCTACGACGCGGCCTCCACCTGGCTGGGCTTCTCCTTCCTCAACGCGGGCAAGACGATGGGCCTGGCCGCCTACGGCCGCGCCCGGGGCGTGCGCACCGAAACCCTCGTGGACATCGACGGCGACGACTTCTCGCTCGCCGTCGAGCCGCTGGCCGAGCGCACCGGGCGGGCCACCGCCGAGGAGATCAAGGAGCAGTACGACCAGACGGTCGCCCGGTGGCGCGAGCGCTACGCCCGGATCGCGGGCGCCGACGGGCCGCGGGCCGCGGAGGACCGGCTCGCCGACGATCCCGGCGCGGTCCTGGTCGCCTACACCGCCCAGCGGATCGTGGAGGAGGCCGTCACCCACCTGGCCTCGCAGACCCGCAAGGCGGCCGGGGTCGAGGAGCTGTGCATGAGCGGCGGCGTCGCCCTGAACTGCTCCACCAACGGCACCCTGCCCGGCCCCCTGTACGTACCGCCGGTCCCGCACGACGCGGGCGTGGCCCTCGGCGCCGCCTGGACGGTGTGCCCGCCCCGCTCCCGCACGGCGCCTCTCTCCCCGTACCTCGGCAGCGACATCGGCGCCGAGACGGTCACCGCCGCGGACACCGAGGACCTGTGGCGCAGCCCGCTGGACATCGACGAGCTGGCCGGGCTGCTGCTGGACGGGCGGGTCGGCGCGGTCGCGCAGGGCCGCGCCGAGGTGGGGCCGCGCGCCCTGTGCCACCGCTCGATCATCGCCGTGCCGGACACCGCCTCGGTCAACACCCGGGTGAACACGGTGAAGAACCGCGAGCAGTGGCGCCCGTTCGCCGGCGTCACCCGGCCCGGCTACGGCGCCCGGCTGTGGGAGCGGCAGGAGCACCTCAGCCGCTACATGCTGGGCGCCGCCCGCGCCACCGAGCTGGGCCGGCAGGTCGCGCCCGGGGTCGTCCACGTCGACGGCACCACCCGCCCGCAGGTGCTCCACGGCGACGAGGCGCCCGCCGTCGGCGCGGCCCTGGACGCCCTGGCGGCCGAGGGGGCGCCGCCGGTGCTCCTCAACACCTCCTTCAACGACCGGGGCGAGCCCGTCGTGGACGGCGCGCGCGACGCGCTGGCCGCGTTCCGCTCCATGGACCTGGACTTCCTCGTCCTGGGAGACACCCTGTACCGGAAGAAGAACCCGTCGAAGGGGGACGCCCGATGACGGCCGGCCCGACCGCGCCCGAGCGCTTCCGCGCGTACGGCCCCAAGCACCTCGACGACATCGCCGCCCGCTTCGGCCTGCGCGAGGAGGTCCGCGAGACGGTGCGCCGGGTGTCGCTGGTGCTGCCGTTCCGGGTCAACGAGTACGTCCTGAGCCGGCTGATCGACTGGGACCGCGCCCCGGACGACCCGATGTTCCAGCTGACCTTCCCCCAGCGGGGCATGCTGGCGGCCGACGACGAGCGGCGGCTCGCCAAGCTGTCCGCCGACCCCGGCGACAAACTGCTGCTGCGCGAGCTGGTCGGCGACATCCGGGCGCGCCTGAACCCGCACCCCTCGGGCCAGCAGCAGTACAACGTGCCGCACCTGGACGGGCGGCCCGTGCCGGGCCTCCAGCACAAGTACCGCGAGACCGTCCTGTACTTCCCCGGCCAGGGGCAGACCTGCCACGCGTACTGCACCTACTGCTTCCGCTGGGCCCAGTTCGTCGGCGACGCCGACCTGCGCTTCGCCGCCCCGGACCCGACCGGGCTGCTCGCCTATCTGGCCGCGCGTCCCGAGGTCAGCGACGTGCTGGTCACCGGCGGCGACCCGATGGTGATGACCACCGAGCGGCTGCGCCGCCATCTGGAGCCGCTGCTCGCCGTGGAGTCGGTCGACACCGTGCGCATCGGCACCAAGTCGGTGGCGTACTGGCCGTACCGCTTCACCACCGACCACGACGCCGACGACGTGCTGCGCCTGTTCGAGCAGGTCGTGGCGGCGGGCAAGCAGCTCGCCGTGATGGCGCACTTCAGCCACCCGCGCGAACTGGAGACCGCGCCCGCGCGGGAGGCGGTGCGGCGCATCCGCGCGACGGGCGCCGTCGTGTACTGCCAGGCGCCGCTGATCGCCCGCGTCAACGACGACGCGGCGACCTGGAGCGCGCTGTGGAAGGCCGAACTGGCCGCGGGAGCCGTCCCGTACTACCTGTTCGTGGAACGCGACACCGGCCCGCACGCCTACTTCCAGGTGCCGCTGGCCCGGGCGTCGGAGATCTTCCGGGCCGCCTACCGCACCCTGCCGGGCCTGGCCCGCACGGTGCGCGGCCCGGTCATGTCCGCGACGCCCGGCAAGGTCGTCGTGGACGGGGTGCAGGAGACGCCCGAGGGCTCGTACTTCCAGCTGCGCATGCTCCAGGCCCGCGACCCCGCCCTGGTCGGCCGCCCGTTCCGGGCCCGCTACTGCCCCGAGGCGGCCTGGCTGGACGACCTGGAGATCGCGCCGGACTGCCCGCCGGACCTGGCGGCCGCGCTGCGCGGCGCGCCGCCGGCGGCCGGGGCGGCCGGGGCGGCCGCGTGACGCCCGGCGCCCCCTCGTCCCCGGCCCCCGCGTCGCCGCCCGCCCGCGCGAGCGGCCCGCCCACCCGTGAAAGGACCCCGCACGTGCCCGGCCTCCCCGAGCGTCCGCCCTCGCCCAACCTGGCCCTGGACCAACTGGTGCACGAGCGCCGGGCCGCCGGGGAGTCCCTGGTGCACCTGGCGTTCGGCGAGGCCCGGCTGCCCCTGCTGCCCGGTCTCGCGCGGGCCCTCGCCGACGGCGCCGGACAGACGTCGTACGGCCCGGTGGCGGGGCGTGCCGACGCGCGCGAGGCCGTCGCCGGCTACTTCGCGCGCCGCGGCCTGCCCACCACGGCCGAGCAGATCGTGCTGGCGCCGGGCAGCAAGCCGCTGCTCATGGCCCTCCAGCTCACCGTCCCCGGCGACGTCCTGCTGCCCGCCCCCGCCTGGAACACCTACGCCCCCCAGGCCGCGTACGCCGGCAAGCGGGCCGTCGCGGTCCCGGTGCCCGAGGAGTGCGGGGGCGTCCCCGAGCCCGCCGCGCTGCGCGCCGCGATCGACCGGTCCCGCGCCGCCGGCCGGACGCCCGCCTCGCTGGTGCTGACCCTGCCCGACAACCCGACCGGCACGCTCGCCCCGCCCGCGCTGGTGCGGGAGATCTGCGAGGTGGCCCGCGCCGAGGACCTCGTCGTCGTGTCCGACGAGATCTACCGCGACGTGCTGCACGATCCGGCGGGCGGCTGCCTCAGCCCCGCCGAGGTCGTGCCCGAGCGCACGGTGGTCACCACCGGTCTGTCGAAGAGCCTGGGCCTGGGCGGCTGGCGCATCGGCGCCGCCCGCTTCCCCGACGGCGACCTGGGACGGCGGCTGCGGGCGGGCGTGGTGTCGGCCGCCAGCGAGCTGTGGTCGACGCTGGCGGGCCCGATGCAGCATGTCGCCGCCTACGCCTTCGCCGAACCTCCCGAGGTGGCCGAGCGGCTGCGTGCCGCCGCCCGTCTGCACGGCGCCGTGGCCCGCGCGGTGCACCGGATCGCGCTCGACGCGGGCGCCGTGTGCAGACCGCCCACCGGCGCCTTCTACGTCTACCCCGACTTCGGCCCGCTCCGCGCGGAACTGGCCGCCCGCGGCGTCACCGACTCCGCCTCCCTCGCCCGGCGGCTGCTCGACGAGTCCGGCGTCGTCGTCCTGGCCGGACACCTGCTGGGCGACGCCCCGGACGCGCTGCGCTTCAAGGCGGCGACCAGCCTGCTGTACGGGGACGAGCGCCAGCAGGCCGAAGCCCTGGCGGCCGACGATCCGGTACGCCTGCCGCACATCGCCGGCCAACTCACCCGCATAGCAGACGCGTTCGCCGAGCTCACCGGCCGCCGTCCCGCACCCGTACCCGTGTCCGCACCCGACCTCCTGGAGCCGAGCCGATGAAGGAACTCGACCCCACCCCCGCGGTCCTGCGCGAACTCGACCGTGCCGCCGAGCGGCTCCTCACCGCCGCCGCCCCGCTGAGCGACGCGGCCGTCACCGGCCCGTCCCGGCTGCCCGGCTGGACCCGCGCCCATGTCCTCAGCCATCTCGCCGCCCAGGCCCCGGCGCTGGAACGCCTGCTGACCTGGGCGCGCACCGGCGTCCGGAACGACCAGTACCCCGACCGCGCGGCCCGGGACGCCGAGATCGAGGCCGGGTCGCTGCTGCCCGCCGCCGCTCTCGTGGCCCGGGTCCGCGAGAGCGCCCGGAGCTGGCAGCGCGCGGTCGAGACGCTGCCCGGACCCGCGTGGGACGCCACGATCGTGCCGTTCACCGGCGAGAGGTGCACCCCGCGCCGCATCCTCGTCATCCGGCTGCGCGAACTCGTCCTGCACCTGGTCGACCTGGACGTCGGTCACGAGGTCGCCGACATCCCGGCGACCGCGCGCGACATCGTCCTGGCCGACGTGATCGGCTACTACGCCGAGGCCGAGAAGGCGCCCGCCTTCACCCTGAGCGACGCCGCCGGAGTGGAGCTGGCCCGCTTCGCGGGCGGCGGGCCCGTGGTGTCGGGAGAGCGGGCCGAGCTGCTCGCCTGGCTCAGCGGCCGCGGCGACGGCGCCCTCCTCGACGCGCCCGGCGGCCTGCCCGCGCTGCCGCCATGGATCTGACCCGCGCCCCTGACCGAGCGACCGAGGACTGCGCCGACATGCCCATCCCCCTGCCCCCGACAGCCCCCGTTCCGCTGCCTCTGGAAAGCGTCGACAGCGGTGTGCTCGACTGCGTCCAGGTGAACCTGGCCGTGCTCGCGGACCACTTCCACGGCCCGGGCACCCATCTGCGGCTGGGCGCCCGCCTGGACCTTCCGCTGCGCACCCTGCCGGACGGACTGCCCACCGCCGACCCCACCCTCGACGCGCGCCTCACGGCCGACGCGCCCCTGGTGGGGCTGCGCCCGGCCGGCAGGCGCCGTCTGGCCGCCGCCGCACTCCTCGCCGAGGCGGCCCGGCGGCCCGAGCCGCACTACGCCGTCGCCGACAGCTACCACCTGCCCTGGCTGCCCTACTGCGGCAACGCCCACATGGACCACAGCTTCCTGCTCACCGCAGGGCCCGACGGCTGGCACGTCACCGACGCCTACCGCGTCGAGACCCGGTGGGGCGCCGCGGAACCCGGCGAACACGTTCTGAGTGAGCGGGAGTTGTCGGGCATCGGAACGGCCGAGGTAGTCACCTTCGCACCGTCACCGCCCGAGCCCGCCGCACCGAGCGTGGCCGACTACGACCCCGAGCCCTACGTCACCGCGTACGCGACCTGGCCGGACCGGCTCCGCGCCCTCGAACAGCTCTCGGCGGAGACGTGGCTGCTGGCCCGCGCCCGCAAACTGCACGCCGCCCACCGCGCCCGGTGCGCCGGACGCACCGAGCCCACCGAGGCCGAACGCGCCCATCTCGCGGCCTGGGACAAGCTGGTCGAGCAGACCTACCTCGCCCACCGCAGGGTCGCCCGCGGCCGGGCCGAACCGGCGGGCGCCGTGGACCGGCTGGCCGAACTCCTCGCCGCCGACCGCGCCGTCTTCACCGCCGACGCGCCGCCCGCGGCGGGCGGCGACGAGCTGCGCTCCGCCGTCACCCGCATGGTCGCCGACGTACTCGGCGTGCCGGAGGCCGCACTGCTGGACGGCGCCCCGCTGGACTCCTTCCCCTCCTTCACCTCCTTCCGGCTGGTCGAGATCATCGACCGGATCGAGAGCGACCTCGGCCTCGAACTGGACGCCGACGAGCTGATCCCCGAGAAGCTGCGCCGCGTCGAGGACTTCTGCCGCATCGCCCGGCGCTGACCTCTCCCACCGCGCAGCCGCACGCCCGTACCGAAAGGACACGTCCCCGTGGACCCCCGCTTCACCGACCTGCTCCGGCCCTTCCTCAAGCACGCCGGTCCCGGCGACCTCGCCATCACCCCCGAGACCGATCTGCGCCGGCTCGGCGTCGACTCCATGCAGGCCATCGAACTCCTCTTCCAGCTGGAGGACGGCTTCGGCATCCAACTGCCCGATGAGGACATGAACGACGCCACCTTCGCCACCGCGGGCAGCCTGTGGCGCGCCGTCGCCGCGCAGCTGCCCGGCGAGGAGTCCGGCCGGGTGACGGCGTGAGCGCCGACGCCGCGCCCGCGCTCGCCGCCCGGCTCGCGGAGGTCGTCGAGGTGACCGAGGCACACCTCGCGGACGCCGACCGGGACGCGGTCTTCCCCGTCGAGGCGCTGGCCGCGCTGCGCCGTACGCGACTGCTCGGGCTGCTGGTGCCCGTCGCCCACGGCGGCCTCGGCGGGTCCGTACGCGATCTGGTGCGGGCCGCCGAGATCCTCGGACGCGCCGACATGTCCGTGGCCATGATCTTCGCCATGCACTGCCAGCAGGCGGCCGCGCTGGTCCGCCACGCCGACGAACGGCTCGCCAAGGCGGTGCTGCCGCGCGTCGCGGCCGGCGAGGTCTACCTCGCCTCCGTCACCACCGAGGCCGGCAAGGGCGGCCGTCTCACCACGGCCGAGGCCCAGTTGACCGACGCCGACGGCCTGCTGGAGATCGACCGGTTCGCGCCGGTCGTCACCGGCGGCGCACACGCGGACGGCTTCCTCATCACCATGCGCGCGGCGGGCGAGGCCACCGCGCACGACGTGTCCCTGGTCTACGCCGACCGCGGCCGGCTGACCGTCCAGGCGTCCGGCGACTGGCAGCCGATGGGCATGCGGGCCAGCCACAGCGCGCCCCTGCGCCTGACCGGCCGCGTCCCGGCCCACCACGTGGTGGGCGAGCCGGGCCAGTTCCACGAGATCGCCGCGAACGTCTTCGGCCCGCTCGCCCATCTGGGCTGGTCGGCCGCCTGGCTCGGCACCGCGGCAGGCGCGCTCTCCCGGGTCCTGCGCCTGGTGCGCGGCCCGGCCGGACGCGCCCGCTTCGACATCACCTCCGAACTGCTGCTCACCCGTCTGTCCCGCGCCCGCCAGCGCCTGGACGCCGTCCACGCGCTGCTCCAACAGGCCGTGTCCGTCGTGGAGTCGGGCGAGGACCTGTCCCGTGCGCCGCGGCAGCTCCTGCTCAACTCCCTCAAGATCACCGCCTCCGAGCAGTGTCTGGCCGCCGTGGACGAGCTGGTCGAGGCGGTCGGGCTGCGCGACGGCTACCTCAAGGACTCGCCCACCCGGCTCGAACTGGCCGTACGCGACCTGCGGTCCGCCGCGCTCAACTACCACAACGACCGCCTGCACCTGGCGGACGGCCGCCTGGCCCTGCGCGACCAGGGAGTCACCTTTGCCTGACCTGCCCGCCACCGACCCGGCCGGAACCCCGGCGGCCGAGGGCGCCGCCCCGCGCGACACCTCCCCATGCGACACCGCCCCGCGCGACACCGCCATGAGCGGATCGGCCGCCTGGGCGGCCCTCGGCGCGGCCGGGCACCTGGCCCGCGTCTACCGGGGCGGCGACGTCCGCCGGGGCATCGACGTGGACGGCCTCGCCGACGTGCTGGCCACGGCCGACGCCCGCTGGTCCATCCCCGCGACGTTGTCCGCAAGCGTGCAACTCGCCACGGCCCTGCCGGTCCTGGCCACCGGAACCGGCCCCGCCGTCGAGCACGCCCTGACCCGCACCCTGAGCGGGACGGCCACCCTGGCCCTGGCCGCGACGGACACCACGGCCGGCACCGACCTGACCGCGCTGCGCACCGAGGCGGCCGTCGACGCCACGGGCGTCGTCGTGACCGGCGGCAAGGAGTGGATCACGAACGCCACCACCGCCGAGTCGTTCCTCGTCCTGGCCCGGCACCGCCCCGGCCGGCACTTCGCGAACTTCACCTGGGTCCTGGTCCCGGCCGACGCGCCCGGGGTGGCGGTCCGGCCGGCCCGCTCGGCGCTCTACGCGGGCTCGGGCGCGGGCCATGTGTCGTTCGACGCGGTGCGCCTGGGCCGGGAGCACCTGGTGGGCAGGGTCGGGTTCGGACTGCCGGTGTTCGCGCGGCACATCGCCGTCGAGCGGCTGGCGGGGGCGCTGTGGGGCGTGGCGCTGTGCCGCCGGGTGCTGGACGGCACGCGGCGCCGGCTGGCCGGGCGGGAGCACCGGGAGGGCACGCTGTGGAGCCGCAGCCACGTACGGCAGCGTTTCGCCGCCGCCCTGGTGCGCGTCCGGGAGCTGCACGCCCTCACCGAGCGGTCGGCTCCGGCGGTGGCCGGGCACTACGACCTCCAGGCCGCCGCCACCCTGAAGGCCGCCGCCGGCACCACCGTGCCGTACGTCCTCGGGGAGTGCGCCCACCTGTGGGGAGCGGCCGGCTTCGCGGACGGCGGCATGCAGGAGATCCGGGCGCAGGCCGCGCTCTTCGGCATCGGGGGCGGAACGACGGAGGTGGTCCTGGAGACCGTCGCCGAGGGGGCCGAGCGCGTTCTCGGCGACCTGGGCCGCGAGGTGCTCCCGCTGTGAGTCCCGGGGCGGTGGTGGGGCCCTTGGCGGTCGCCGAGGGCGTGTGGGTGGTGGCGGGCTCCGGCGTCCCGAGCACCCACCGTGACGACCGGCGCCGCGCCGCCGCCCTGCCCGAGTGGCGGGCCCGTCGCTTCCTCCACGGGCGCGGGCTGCTGCGGGAGTTGCTGCACACGGTGGCGACGCCGCTGGCCGGCGCCGACATCGTGCCCGACGAACGCGGGCGGCCCCGCCTCGCCGGGCGCCCCGGGGCCGCGGTCAGCGTCTCGCACAGCGACTCCATGGTGGCCTGCGCCTTCGCCGCCGAGGGGCGCGTCGGGGTGGACCTCCAGCATCCGGCGGCCTCGGTCGGCGCCACCCTGGCCCGCCGGCTGCTGCGCGCGCACGCGCCCGGCGTCCTCGCGCTGGCGCCGGCGCGGGCGGCGGCGGAGGTGGCCTGGGTGTGGACGGCCCAGGAGGCGTGCGTGAAGGCCGCCGGGACCGGCCTCGCGGGGCGGCCGTGGGAGATCGACGTGCCGCCGGGAAGCCTCGGCGGCCGCTGGGGACCGTACCGCTGGATCTGTCTGCGGAGCGCTTCCACGACGCCGCTGAGTTGCGCGATGGGCCCGGTCCGGGCCGACTGCGCGGACGGCGCACACCCCACCGCGTTCCCGTGACCCGCCGGTCACGTCCCCCCACCCCCTCCCTCCTCCCGCGAAAGGCGTGAACGACACGTGATGGAGAGCCCGCGAGCCGAACGCCGGACGCTGCGCGACTGGTTCGCGCACACGGCCGCCGCCTTCCCCGCCGCGACGGCACTGGAGATCGGCGACACCCGGCTCACCTACGCCGAACTCACCGCCCTGGCCGGCCACGTGGCCCACGGACTGCTGGCGCGGAGCGGCTCCGGCACCGCTCCGCGCCGCGTCGGGCTGCTGACCGGGCGCACCGTCGTCGCGTACGCCGGGTATCTCGCGGTGCACCGCGTCGGGGCGGCCGTGGTGCCCCTCGGCCCCGCGTTCCCGCTCACGCGCAACGCCCGGGTGAGCGCCGCCGCGCAGCTCGACGTGATCCTCACGGACGGCTCCTGCGACCACGCGGCCGACCTGCCGGCGCCCACCCTCACGCTCACCGCCGAGGACCTGCTCGCCCTGACCGCCACCGCGCCGCCGGACCTGCCCGAGCCGGCCACCGACCCCGACGACCTCGCCTACCTGCTGTTCACCTCCGGCTCGACCGGCGAGCCCAAAGGCGTCCCGATCCGGCACGGCAACGTGTGCGCCTACCTGGAGCAGGCGGTGCCGCACTACGGCCCCGGCCCCGGCGACCGCGTGTCGCAGACGTTCGACCTGACCTTCGACCCGTCCGTGCTGGACCTGTACGCGGCCTGGGGCACCGGCGCGACCCTGGTCGCGGCGACCCGGGGCGACCTGCTGCGCCCCGTCCGCTTCGCCGCGGCCCGCGCCCTGACCCACTGGAACTCCGTGCCCTCGGTGATCTCCCTGGCCGAACGGCTGCGGGCGCTGAAGCCGGGCAGCCTGCCGGGCCTGCGCCGCAGCATGTTCTGCGGCGAGCCGCTCACCCTGCGCCAGGCGCGGGCGTGGGCGCGGGCCGCCGGGAACAGCACGGTGGACAACGCCTACGGCCCCACGGAACTCACCGTCACCTGCACCGGCCACCGGCTCCCCCGCGATCTCGACGCATGGCCGGACACCCCGAACGACACGGTGCCGATCGGCCCCCTGCACCCCGCCCTGGAGGGCCGGCTCCTGGACGGCGAACTGTGCGTGCGCGGCCCCCAGCGCTTCGCCGGCTACCTCGATCCGGCGGATGACGCGGGCCGCTTCCTCGCCCCCGACGGGAGCCCGTACGACCCGAGGACGCCCCTCACTCAGGCGCACTGGTACCGGACGGGCGACCACGTGACCGCGCCGTCCGCCGCCGCCGTCGACGGGCCGCTGCCTCCCGGCACGCCCCTGACCCACCTCGGCCGGGTCGACCAGCAGGTCCAGGTGCACGGCTACCGGGTCGAACTGGGCGAGGTGGAGGCGGCGCTGCGGAACTTGCCGGGCGTCCTCGACGCCGTGGTGGTGGCGCTGCCGACGCCGGACGGCAGCGTCGACCTCGCCGCGGCGCACACCGGCGCTCCCGGCACCGGGGACCCTCGCGCGGAGCTGCGCCGCCGCCTGCCCCCGTACATGGTCCCGGCCCGGGTCACCGCGGTCGCCTCGCTCCCGCTGAACGCGAACGGGAAGGTGGACCGGGCGGCGGTCGAACGGCTTCTGCGCGGGTCGCAGGTGTCCTGAGCCCGCTCGGGCGGGCGTCTCGGGCGGGCGTCAGGCGGGCTGCGGCGCCGGCTCCGGCTCGTGCCGCGCGTCCGGTTCCGGCCCGGTGACGGGCGCCGCCGTGCGGCGGGGCAGCAGCAGGGGGGTCGCCAGGACGAGTACGCCGGCCAGGCCGATGGCCGTGCGCGGGCCGAGCAGACTGCCCAGGACGCCCCACAGGGCCGTCAGGAGGGCGGTCGACGCCTTGGTCGTGACCGCCCAGGCGGACAGCGTGCGGGCGGCCAGGTCGGGCGCGGTGCGTTCGAGCCGGCAGGTGGCGAAGACGGGGTTGAAGACCCCGCAGCAGAGGATGAGCCCGCATTCGACGCCCATCACCAGCACCAGCCCGCCGGTGCCCGGCCCCAGCAAGGCCAGACCGACCGGCCACAGCGCGCGCAGCGTCCCGCTCACGGTCAGGACCCGCCGCTGCCCGTACCGGGTGACCAGCGGCCGGGCCAGCCGGGAGCCGAGGAGCCCGCCGATCGCGGGTGCGGCGAAGGCGAGGCCGTACTCCCAGGCGCTGAAGCCGAGCCGGCCGAGCATCAGGACCGCGAGCAGCGGTTCGGCGGCCATCACCAGACCGTTGAACAGGGCGGTGTTGAGGAAGAGCGGACGCAGCGTGGGGTCGGCGAGGATGTGCCGCCAGCCGTCGAGCAGGTCCCCGGCCCGCAGCTGCGGTCCCCGCCGGGGCTCGGGCCGGGGCTCGTGTCCGCCCATCGCGCGGATGCCCAGGGCGGAGAGCAGGTAGCTCACCGCGTCGGCCACCACCGTCGCCACCGGACCGAGCAGACCGATCGCCGCGCCGCCCAGGGGCGGTCCGATGATCGTGGTCGTCCAGGCGGTGGACTCGAAGCGGGCGTTGGCGACGAGCAGGTCACCGGGCGGCAGCAGGGTCTTCAGGTACGCGCCGGAGGCGGCGCGGAAGGTGATGTCGGCCGCCGCGACGACGACCGAGACCAGCAGGAGCTGGACGAAGGTGAGCACGCCGAGCGCGAACGCGGCGGGGATCGTCAGCAGCGCCGCGCACCGCGCGAGGTCCATCGTGATCAGCACGGGCCGCTTGCCGCGGAACTCCACCCACGGACCGAGCGGCACCGCGACGGCCGCGCCCACCGCCGCGCCCACGGAGGCGAGCGCGGCGACCTCGGCCGGGCCGGCGTGCAGTTCGCGGACGGCGATCAGCGGGAACGCGCCGAAGGCCAGCCAGGTGCCGAGCGCGCTGGTCCCGTACGCTGCCCAGAGCCACCCGAACCGCCGCCCCAGCCGATGTCCGGGCGACTGCCCCGCACGGTGTCCGATCCTCATCCTCGATGCCCTCGCCGCTCATCCGTACAACCGTTCAGTGATCAGGAGCATCCAAGCGGGTCTCCCGTCCGGTGATCAAACAACCGGGGAGGCTCCGATCCACAACCGATGGTTGTGGCCGTAAGGTGTCGGCATGGACTTCGACACCGTCCGGACCTTCGTGGCCGCCGCCGAGGCGGGGCAGTTCCAGGAGGCCGCCGCCGAGCTGGCGGTCACCCAGCAGGCCGTCTCCAAGCGCATCGCCGGGCTGGAGCGCGATCTCGGCGTACGGCTGTTCACCCGCGGTGCGCGCGGCGCGGAGCTCACCATCGACGGGCAGGCGTTCCTGCCGCACGCGCGCGAGCTGCTGCGCGTCTCCGAGCGGGCGGTCGCCTCCGTGCGCACCGGCCGCCGTCCGCTGCGCGTGGACGTGATCGCCTCGCGGGTCGCGCCGTCGGGCCTGATGCGCGACTTCCACCGCGCGCACCCCGAGATCGAGCTCGACGTGCTGATGCTGTTCGACGTCGACCGGGCCGTCGCGGCGCTCCGGTCCGGTGAGATCGACGCGTCCTTCCGCGCCGTCGCCGCGCCGGGCCGGCCGCTGCCGGAGGACATCGAGTCCGTCCGGGTGCTGGATGAGCCGCTCCAGCTGCTGACCGGCCCCGCGCACGCGCTGGCGCGCGCCCGGTCGGTGAGCGTCGCCCGGCTCGCCGGGCACCGGATCTGGATGCCCGGCGTCGTTCCCGGCACCGAGTGGGCCGCCTACTACGACGACCTCACCGCCGAGTTCGGCCTGACCATCGAGGCGACCGGGCCCAACTTCGGCTCCGACGCACTCCTCGACACCATCGCCGACACACCGGCCCTGGCCACCTTCATGGGCGAGCACACCCGCCTGGTGTGGCCCGCGGGCCACGGTCTGCGGCGCATCCCGGTGACCGACCCGGTGCCGGTCTACCCGCACTCGCTGCTGTGGCACCGCGACAATCCCCACCCGGCGCTGGCCACCCTGCGCGCCCACCTCGCCGCCGCGGCGGCCGCCCCCGGCGGCGCGGACACCTGGACGCCGAAGTGGGTGCGGCCGCACTGACCGCCGCCACGGCCTCCCGCACGGGAGCCGGGCCGTCGGCCGGTGTCCGGCGTCGCCCGTCCCGCATCGCCGCTCGATCCGTCGGCCAGGGCGGGGAGTGGGTAACTCCAAGCGGCAGCCGCCGAGTTGGTGGCTTCCCCCAATGGGGGCGGCCGCCGGACGCTGGCTAGCGTCGGGGCCAGGAATCGCCGGGTGTGCCACCGGAGGTGTGCTGTGCCACGGGATCCTGCCCGGCTCTGCGGAATGAGAGTGAGTGTGACGAGCACAGCGGGCAAGACGGACCGTTTCGTGCGCGGGGGCGGAGTGGCGCCGGTGCTGACCGCCGCCTTCCTGTGGGGCACGGTCGGACCCGCGCAGGTCCTGGCCGCGAGCAGCGCGTCCCCGGTGTCGATCGGCGGGTTCCGGATGCTTCTCGGCGGTTTCGTCCTGGGGCTGTTCACCGCGCGGCGGGCCGGGTTGCGTACCTTGGTGCGGCGGCGGACGCGCGGCTGGACGGCGGTGAGCATCCTGGTCACGGCGGCCTTCCAGGTGTGCTTCCTGGAGGCGGTGGACCGCTGCGGCGCCGCCCTGGCGACCGCCGTCGCCTTCGGCACCGTACCGGTGGTGTCGGGGGTGTGCGGGCGCGTCCTGGCCGGTGAGCGGCTCGGCGGGGTGTGGGCGTGCGGGACCGCGTGCGCCGTCGGCGGCATCGCCCTGCTCCTCGTCCCGGCCGACGGACGGCCGGCCGACAGCGCGGGCGTGCTGCTCGCCGTGGTGGCCGGGGCCAGTTTCGGCGTGTACATCGCGGCCACCAAGCAGTTGGGGCGGTGCGGCGGGGACACCACCGCCGCCGCCCCGACGAGTGTGTTCGTGGCCGGTCTCCTGGTGCTGCCGTGGGCCCTGGCCCACGCGGAGGGTCTCGGCGAACCGCGGGCGCTGGTCCTGATCGGCTGGCTGGCCCTGGCCACGACCGCCCTGGGCTATCTGCTGTTCACCTGGGGGGTGACGCGGATCAGCGGGGCGACCGCCGGCACCCTCAGCCTGGCGGAGCCGCTGGTCGCCACCCTGCTCGGGGTGCTCCTGCTGGGGGAACGGCTCGGCGCGCCGTCGGTCACCGGGGCGGTGCTCCTGCTCGGCGGGCTCGTCCTGGTCTCCGTGCCGGCCCGGTGGGCCCGTGCGGGTGAGCCGTCCCGGGAGTGACCGCGCCGGCCCTTCGTCCGGGCGACGGGAGGACGCTCCCCGCGCCGCCCGGACGGGGGCGGCGCGGGGAGCGCCGGGAGGGGGCGGACACGGGCGGCCGTTCAGCGGCTCGCCGGAGGCCGTTCAGCGGCTCGCGGGCGGCTGATCGGCGTGCCCCGGTGACCGATGGGCGTGTCCCGGGTGGCCGATCGGCATGTCCCGGGTGGCCGGTCAGCGGTCCCGGTAGGACGACATGGCCTCGTTGACCCGGTGGGAGAAGAACAGCGGGCCGATGGCGTCCGCCCACGCCATGCCCTCCAGGGTCAACCGCAGCCGCCCGGCGTCCTCGCGCACCCAGGCGCGCTCGGTGACGAGGGCGAACTGGGCCGGGAAGTCGTCCTGCGGGCGGCCGCCGAACCGGTTCGCGTACTGGTCCAGGCTCAGGCCGTCCGCTTCCAGCAGCATGCCCAGGATGTACATGCGGCGCCGCTCGTCGTCGTCCATGCGGAACGACCACTGGGCGCGCCGGAAGTCGTCGGTCGGCGTGGCGATGTAGTCGTCGATGATGCGCCGGACCTCCGGCACGGCGACGGCGTAGTCGGTCGTGTAGTGGAGGTCCGTCGTGAACGACCGCGCGCCGACGCCGAGTCCGACCATGCCGGCCTGCTGGTTGTACTCGCTGATGTTGCTGTCGTCCGCCCCGTCGACCGCCGCGGTGCCGATCCGGCTGAACACCCGCATGGACGTCTGCCGGTAGCCGGCGGCGAGCAGGTGGTCGCGTCCGAAGCGGTACAGGCGCAGCCGCTGTTCGTCCCAGCTCTCGCCGTTCGTGTCGTGCTTGGCCATGAGGCCGGTCAACGGGCGCACGTACAGCGGGTAGAGGTAGATCTCCTCCGGTTCCCAGCTCAGCGCCGCGTCCAGGGACACCTGGAAGGACTGTTCCGTCTGGCCGTCGATGCCGTAGATGAGGTCGATGTTGAGGATGGGGAAGGCGGCCTCCTTCAGCCGGGAGAGCGCGGCGTCCACCTCCGCGCGCTTCTGCGGCCGTATCGCGGCGCGCGCCTCCTCCTCCACGAAGCTCTGCACGCCGATGCTGAGCCGGGTCGCGCCGCGCTGCGCGAGCAGCGCGATGCGGTCCGCGGTCGCGGTGGCGGGGGACGTCTCGACCGACCAGGGCACGGCCGCCAGATCCGCGCCCATCACGTTCTCGCAGATGTCGCACAGCCGGCGCAGTTCGTCGGCGGTGAGATACGTCGGGGTGCCGCCGCCGAACGCGGCGAGGGTGAAGCGGGGTGTGCCGTTGGCGTCCAGCGCCTCCCGGGTCGCGGCCGCCTGCCGCTCCAGCGTGTCCAGGAAACCGCGGGTCACGTCCTCGGGCGCCCCGGTGCGGGTGAAGAGGTTGCAGAAACCGCAACGCATCTCGCAGAAGGGGATGTGGACGTAGAGGGAGAGCGCGTCCAGCCGCTCACCGGCCCACACATCGGTGAGGAGCGGCCGGTCCTCGCCGAGCCGGTACGCCTTCTGGTGCGGGTAGGCGTACACGTACTGCTTGTACGGGGTCGTCGGCTCGTCGGGGGCGGAGCGGGAAATCCGGAGCGGTAACGAGGTTGCCACGTGAGCGATGCTTCCTTCCGAGGTCAATATCGGAATCGAGATCGGGGGTCGATCCCGTCCGACGGTCGCGCCATGTGACAGCTTGCTCGACACAGGGTGACGGACGACATGAGGTGATCCGCCGAAGTAATTGGCGGTTCCTTTACCGAAGTTGACACCTTCCGCGCCTTGCCCGGACACACTTGGCATGACATGGCGGGGCCCCGGACGGCCGGCGAGTGCCGGGAAACCCTGGAATCGGCGCGGCCGTTGAGATACGTATGTCGTCCATGAAGCGACTTCTGCTGGCCGCCGGCGGGGGCGGGGACGCCATCACGACGGCGATGACGCACGCCGCCCTCCACGGTCCCGACGAACCCGCGCTGATCCTCACCTACGCCTGGGAGCGGCTGGTGGTCGATCCGGTGCCGGGTCCGCGCCGGCCGTCCGACTTCACCGGCACCGTCCCCGCGGGTCCCACGCTGCGTCTGGTCACCCCCGACTCCGCGCCCCGGCCGCCCGCCGGCTCGCTGCTGCCCCGGCTCGCCGCGGATCTGCGGGCGGAACTGGGGCTGCTCGACCCGTACGGCGGGGCGGTGGGGCTCGCCCGGCAGATCACGGAGGCCGCCGCGTACTGCGGTACGGATCACGTCGACGTCGTGGACGTCGGGGGCGACGTCCTGGCCGACGGGAGCGAGCCCACCCTGCGCAGTCCGCTCGGTGACGCGCTCGCCCTCGCCGCCTGCGCGCACGCCCCGCTCTCCACCTCGGTGCACGTGGCCGGGCCGGGGCTCGACTCGGAGGTTCCCGAAGCGTCCCTGCTGCCCTTGCTCGGAGCGCCGTTGCGTGCGCTGACCGCGGCCGACACACACGTCGTGGAGCGCGTCTTCGCCTGGCACCCGTCGGAGGCGAGCGCCCTGCTGGTCGCCGCGGCGCGGGGCATACGCGGGGTCTGCGGAACGCGCGACGCCCCCGACCCCGTCACCCTCACCGACGCCAGCCCCAACCTCTACCGGCTCACCCTGGATCGCACCCTGGAACTCAACACCCTGGCGCGGGCGTTGGCCGGCACCACGGACCTCGACGCGGCGGAGCGGGCGAGCCTCCAGGTGTGCGGCTTCTCCGAGATCGCGCGGGAACGCGCACGGGCGGCCGGCGCACACCAGGGCACCGCCTCACACCCGGGCACCGCCTCACACCCGGGCACCGCCTCACCCCCCTCCTCCGAAGGCGGCGCCACCCTCCCCGAGCGCTTCGCCGACTGGGAGCGGTCGACCGCGCGCCGCGGGATCGCCTACGTCACGACCCGCCGCATCGCCGAGGAACTGGCGCTGCGCCCGCAGCAGTCGGCGGAACTGCGCGCCCACCTGCTCGCGGCGTCCCCGGCCCGGCACGCCCCACCGCTGTGGCGGCTGTCCCCGACGGAACGGTGAGGCGACCGGCGGCCCCGGGCGCGACGGCGGTCCCGGCTCCGTAGGGCTCGCCTCCCGGTGGCGGGGTGTGGCGAGGTGTGGCGGCCGAGTCCGGCCGCGCCGACGCGGCCGCCTGGAGCCATGCCGGAGCCGGGCGGCTACTCCGCCGTCACGATGCGCTCCACCGCGGCCGTCACCAGTCGTTCGCGCTCCGCCTCCGTGAAGACGTCCGGCAGGGTGAGCTGTTCGACGATCAGCCAGTTCAGCGTCAGGATCAGCAGCTTGACCGCCGTGGCGTCGCCCGGGAGGCCGGAAGCCTCGTGATAGGCGACGTTGGCGTCCACGTCGGCCCGGACCCGCTCGGTGAGCACCTTGCGCAGTTCGGGGCGGCGGGTGGCTTCGAGGCGGAGTTCCAGCAGCGCGAGGTACCCGGTGCGGAAGGAGCTGACGCGGGCGACGAGTTCGCGCATCAGCTCCGCGTAGGTTTCCCGGTCACGGCCGGCCGTCTGCTGGCGGGCGATCGTGGCCTCGTCGGGCCGGAGCCGCTCGTAGACCCGGGCGCCGGCCTGCGTGAGCAGGTCGTCCCGGCCGGCGAAGTAGTTGGACGCCGTGCCCGCGGGGACGGCCGCCTCGGCGTCCACGGCCCGGAACGTCAGGCCGCGTGCGCCCTCCCGGGCCAGTACCTCGATCGCCGCGTCGACCAGGGCCGCGCGCCGCTGGTCGTTCCGTCTCGCCATTGACACCACTCCATGCGTAGTACTACGTTCACACCACTTCAAGCAGAGTACTACGTGTGGGGGACCATCGTGCGAAAGCTCGTGTACTACGTCGGCGTCTCGCTCGACGGCCGCATCGCCGGTCCCGGCGGCGAGTTCGACTTCTTCTCGCAGGGCGACGAACGGCAGGCCGCCGACTACACGGCCTGGACGACCGCGCAGTACCCGGAGACCGTCCCGACCGCCTACCGCGCGGCCGTCGGCGTCGTCGACGCGCCCGGCCGGCGTTTCGACACCGTCGTCATGGGCCTCGGCACCTACCGCCCCGCCCTCGACCACGGGATCACCAGCCCGTACGCGCACCTGCGCCAGTACGTGGTGTCCAGCACGCTCAAGCCGGACACCGACCCGGCCGTCACCGTCGTGCCGGGCGATCCGCTCGCCCTCGTCCGCGCGCTCAAGGCCGAGGCGGGCGCCGCGCTGGACATCTGGCTCTGCGGGGGCGGCCGGCTCGCGGGCACGCTGCTGCCCGAGATCGACGAGCTGCTGATCAAGACCTATCCGGTCATCGCCGGCAGCGGAGTCCCGGTGGTCGACGGCGCCTTCGACCCCACCGCCTTCGACGTCGCCGAGCGCACCGCCTTCCCCAACGGCGCCACCCTCACCCACCTCACCCGCCGCTAGGCCGTTTCGTTTGGATCAGACCGTCGCTGGTCCGGGTGTGCCGTTGACTGATGCGCGGTGGACGCGGATCGAGCCGTAACGTCTCCTCCCTCGGAGGCGGCCCTGCCGCGACGACCAGCGCTGCGGGGAACACTGTGCTGCAGTTCTCTTCGCCGCACGGGGACATCGCTCTGCAACCGCCCCTCGACACGTCCGTGGCGCCGAGGGCCCTGGACACTGACGAGTACGGAAATGCCCGCGCCGGACGGGAGCTGCCGCGATACGGCTGGCCGGGGGTCCGCCAGCGATCGGCTGAAACGGTCACCGGTCACATACTCATGGGTATGCGCCTGTACGACCCGACGACCGGCCGCTTCCTCTCCGTCGCCCCCGTCCCCGGCGGTGGCGACAACCGCTACGGGCATCCGGGGGACCCGGTCAATCAGAACGACCTGGACGGCCGGAAATGGAAGTGCAAAGCCAAGTTGCCTGGCCTCCTATCTGACGTACTGGCTGGAGAACGTCGCCGTCCGCCAGCTCCGCGAGAACACCCACGCCCGCTGCACCGCCTGCACCAACCGCTACCTCATCCCCGGTCTCGGCAAGAAGAAGCTCGCCAAACTCACGGCGAAGGACGTCCGCACATGGCTGAACGGGCTCCGGACCACCTGCCAGTGCTGCGCACGCGGTCTCGACGCGGCCCGCGACCAACCCCGCTGCTGCGCGACCGGCACATGCTGCCGCAAGTACCTCTCCCCGCTGACCCTCCCCTACATCCACTCCCTGCTCAAATCCGCCCCTGGAGCACGCCGTCCGCGAGGAAGAGATCCCGCGCAACGTCGCCCGCAACGTCCGCACCGGCACATCCCGGCCCCGCCGCTTCGAACCCCTCACGGCCGACGCGGCCCGCACCTTCCTCACTGCCACCCAGGGCCACCGCCTCCACACCCTTCGAACTCGCCCTCCGCACCGGGCTCCGTAAGGGCGAACTCCTCGGCCTGCGCTGGGAAGACCTCGACCACGTCAACGGCACCGCCAGCATCCGCCGCACCCTCCAACGCACACGCACCGGCGGCCTGACCACCCTCCCCACCAAGACAGTCAGCTCCGAACGCCGGATCGCCCTTCCGGCCCCCTGCCTGCTCTCGCTCCGTGCCCACCGCAAGCGGCAGGCCCTGGAGAAGGAGAAGGCCGGCGCGAGCTGGGTGGACAGCGGCCACCTCTTCACCCGACCCGACGGCCACCCCATCGAACCCGCCACCCTCACCCGCCACTTCAATGCACTCCTCCCCCCGCGCCCGCCTCCGCCAGATCCGGTTCCACGACCTGAGGCACTCGACCGCGACCCTCCTCCTGGAACAGGGCGTCGAACTCGTCGTCATCAGGGAACTCCTCGGCCACGCCCACATCGGCGTCACCGCCACCGTGTACGCACGTGTCCGCCTCCGCCTCCAGCGCGACGCCATCGACCTCCTCGGCCGAACAACCCTCGGCAAGCCCTCCGAGGCCACGACCGGCCCCGACGACGGCGACGACCCGCCGTGTGCAGCACCCGTCCGTTGACGTTGCCGTCAACTACTGCCGTCAAAACGCCGGAAGCCCCACCGGAATTCTCATCCGGTGGGGCTTTCTGGCTACTCACTCAAGGGAGTGATGGAAGGACCTCCTTCCACGCTTTCAAACGCGGATCGAGCTCCTTTCCAGACACCATCCCAGAGATCGCCAGGCCTGGCGATACGAGATTCTTGGCGGCCCGCAGAAGCCGGATCTGCGAAATATCGAGGCCGCGCCAATCGACCGACAGGGTTCGAGCTTCTTCGGCCGACATCGGAAGCTCCCGAAACAGAATATCGATCAGGTAGCCGGAATCAAGAACATCAAATTCGGCGTTCGGCGGAACCTTCTGAAGCAGGGCCAGCGATAGATTCAGACGTCGAATCACGCTCTCACGGGAATCGATTGCACCCGAGGCTACGGCGGTTTCGAGAGCGTACCCGAATGCCGCCGAGCACGTACCCCAATGCTCTGTCGGCAGGTCGCCGAAACCGTCAGCCAGGCGCATCGTCAGCAGCTCGACAACGCCTAGCCACTGGCCAGGTACCAGCTCAGCCTGGGTAGGAGCGTGCGAAGCCAGGGCCTCGGCGAGAGATCGGAGGTCGAGCGACGTCAGGTCATCGAAGCTGTTCATCAGAAGTGAACTCCCGCTGTCGCAAACGCTTCCTTGCCGATTTCCAGGCTCTCACTCGACGGCAGGAAGTGACGACTGTGGTTGTTGATATCCAGCCCGAAGTAGCCATCCTGTGCCGAGCCTGCAATATCAGCCTCACCGGCTGCCCGCACCGGAGCCCCTCGAGTCAGAACCGAGTGTGAGATCTCTTGACCACTGACAAACTTCGGCATGATCACGAGGCTCCCATCCTCTCGAACTGCCCACTTGACAGTCCCAGAGCTGATTGCGGAATCAAACCCCGCAGATCCGGGACCAGCGGGTGTCACGCCCAGCCTGTTCCCCAGAGCCAGTTCCCCGTCGAGAGTTCCCGGCATCGTATTGGGGAAAAGCTCGCAATTACTGTTATGAACCAGCACTGGCGTGGTACCAGCGAGTACATAGTACGTGTGCTACGCGGTACCCCTCTACCTGCTTCTTCTAGGTCAGCGCGTGATTTTCGTTCCGCTGGCGTCCGTGGTTGGGCGTGGAAATCCGTGGTTGTTGCCGTCGCTACTGCCGTCAGGATGTACGGGCGGTCGAAGGGCCGCTACTGCCAGGCGCCGGGTTCGGCTCGGAGGGTGGCGCGGGTGGTGCGGTGGTAGAAGTCGTGGCCGGTCTGGGCGCAGTGCTCGGCGATCCAGCGGGTCAGCTCGTCCTCGGCGTGGAGTTCGCCGGAGGTGGCGCCGCAGTCGTGGTCTTCGCCGGTGACGCAGACGGCCGCGAAGGTGGGCAGGGTCATGGGGTCCACGACGGCGGTCACGTGGTACTCGCGGAAGCGGTAGCGCCTGCGGACCGGGGTGCCGGTGCGTGCGCCGTCAGGCATGCTCGGCCGCCTCTTCCTGCGGTCCGGGATGCGCTGTCCTCGCGATTCGGCCACCCGGAGCGCGTCGGTGAGGGCTTCGGCCAGTCGGGAGGCGAGCCAGCGGTACTCGGTGGCCGACTGTGCTTGTGCGCCGGGGGCCAGGACTTCGCGGGCGTGTTCCAGCAGTTCTTCGCCCATGCCGAGTTGGACGGCTTCGATGCTGTCGGCGAGTGTGGACAGGTAGCCCCTGCCGTCGGTGCTGAGGTAGCAGGGGTTTCCGTCCGGGGTGGTCCACGGGAGTAAGCGGGGGCCGGCCACGCCTGCCGCCGCGTCGTACAGTTCCCGGCGCCGCATGCGGTCCGCGTCGCTCCTGGGTTTGGTCACCGTGCACCCCCGGCTGGGTCGCTGTTAGGGACACGGTGACCGTAGGAGCTGACTGCCCGTCACTCCATGTACGGGCCAGGGCAGTTTGCGACACGGAGTGTGCGAAGTGCTGCGCTACGTGGTAGCTATCCGACGACTCCCAGGTAGGAGGCCATGTCGCGCATCTCGGCGGTGAGGGTGCGCTTGCGCTTCTTCAGGATCTCCTGCATGGTCTCGGCGGCCACGTGCTGATGCTGGAGCCACTGGGGGGATGCTCGGCGTACTCCGGTCAGCTCGTCCATGGCCGCGGTCAGGTCGCCGGTGCGGGCGTGGGCGCGTGCTACGTCCATGCGGTGGCGGTTCCAGTTGTCGTCGCTCGGCCGCCCTGTGCTCTTCCATGCCTTGGGTGACAGGGCGTCCTCGCCGGCCTTGCGGACGACGGTGCGCGCGTCGCCCACGACCATGGCGTCCTCGACGCCCTTCATGCCGACGGTCAGCGGGCCGAAGGTCGTCCAGTGCCGGAAGAACGAGCCGGTGTGCTCGCGTCCTACCGCTGATGCCGCTGTGGTGGCCACGCGGTGGTAGTGGCGGGCCTCCTGGGGGCGGTTGTTGCGGCCTGCGGCAGCCGCAGCCCGTAGGGCCAGCCAGCCCCACGCCGCGCATTCGTCGGGGGTGGCCCTGGACAGCCTCGGCTCTTCCTCGCCGGCCTCGCCGCCCGCATCGGCCAGCCCGACCGGCGGAGTCAGGGCGGCCCGCAGCTCTATGAGGTTGACGCGGTTCCTGTCCTCGGTTCGGCGCACCGGTTGCGGAGCGTCCGGGGCCAGCAGCGTTGCCGTGGTCACCTCCAGTGCGCGGGCGAGGGTGTGCAGCGTCTCCATGCGGACCGTCCCGCCCTGCTCCACCTTGCGCACTGTTCCCGGCGACACGCCTGCGGCGTGGGCCAGTTCCTCCTGGCTCATCCCGGCCCGACGCCGGTACTTGCGGACGTTGTCCGCCAGCTCCGTGAGTTCCGTAGCCATCCGCTCACCACCTCCAGCGCCACGGTACGCCGGACCGGCGCATCAACCGGTGGCTATCCGGCAGATACCCGCCACGGAGCGATCACCACCCCCGAGCGGGGCCGGGCTCCGGCACGAGCGGTGCCTGAGCGGGTGGGGTCCCTCGTCGATCGGGCAGCTTCGCCGGACCAGGGTTCTCCGGGGGCCGCCAAGGCTCACCCCGTGACGCGTGCGCTCGGCCTTGGCGGCCCCCGGGGGTTCCTGGTACGCCTCCGGTGACCGGGCGACGAGGGACCCCACCCGCGACCCGCGACCACTCACCACGACGAAGCCGCACCTGAAATTCGGCCCCCTGCCCCTCGGAGAGAGGGCCGGGGTCTGGGGCAGAGCCCCAGAAGGCTTCGCTGTCTGGGATGTTGCGCGCCCGGACCGGCGGGGTCGACGGCAAGCGGGGCGGAGACAGGAGCGGGCGGCGGCCCCGCCGGGCCGGGCGCGCGCGGCCCGCGTCAGCGGGCCGCCTTGATCAAGTAAAGAAACTCTGAACAGCTCACCCACTGATCGAGTTGCCCGGTCGATGGTCAGGGCCGCTGTTGCCGGCGCTTCTTCGATTCGGCCAGCGCGGTGTTCAGCTTCTCGCTCGGCGACATGTCCGGCTCGGCGTCGTCGTCATGCAGGGGTGGCAGGAACAGGCCGCGTCGGCTCTTCTCCCGCTTGACCTTCCGGCGCTCGCCGTAAAGCCGCTGATGCTCCTCCCGAACCACGTCCCATCGTCGGTCGAGCTCTGCTTCCCGCGCCAGCAGCTCCTCGTCGCTGAGGTCGGCGAACTCGGTGGCGGCCACACGTGCCTCGTGGGCGATCTCATCGCGCAGCAGGTAGTTCGTGATCGTCCCGTGGTGCTTGCCCGGCTCCGGTTCCTGGCGGACGAAAACACCACGTCCCTTGACCGCGTACACCAGCCCGTCCTGCTTAAGGCGCCGATAGGCGTTCTGCGCCGTGGAGTTGGCGACTTTGAAGCGCTCTTGGATCTCCCGGGCGGGAGGGAGCTGGGAGCCTGGAGGGTAGGTGCCTTCCAGGATTTCCCAGCGGAGGATGTCGGCGACCTGGGCGTACGGCGGTCGGGGATCACCGTTGTAGATGACGTCGACCGGCCAGTCCGGCCCCTCGGCATCGGCTTCCTCATGATCACCGTCGACCTCTTCGGTGCTCCCGCCGACGGAGTCTCTGACGTAGCTGCCCCGGCCGAGCTGGGAGTAGACCAAGCCTTCCTGCTTGAGCACGCGCAGAGCGTTCTGGACGGTGGAGCTGGACACCCCGAACCGATCACCCAGCACGTTGGCCGAGGGCAGGCGCTCGCCGGAGCGGTACTCACCGTTCAGGATCGCGTCCCGCAGGGCCTCGGCGGCCTGGAGGTACGGCGGCCGGGAGTCCTCGTCCAAGGGCAAGATCAAGGACCAGCAGACTGGGGAGGTCCCCACGGACCGGGAGACCGGGGCGTCGCTGTACACGGTGACCGTGATGCTCATGGAGGACGGCCGGGCCGAGGTCCTGAAGATCACCGTCCCGGAAACCGGCCTGGCCGCCGGGCTCAAGCCGGGTGTGATGGTGCGGCCCGTGGAGCTGTTCGCGACTCCGTGGGCGCGGATCTTCAACGGTCAGCTCTCCGACGGCGTCGCCTACCGGGCCGCCCGCCTGGAGCTGGTGACGGTGGAGGCGGCCCAGTGATCCACTTCGAGAATTCCGGGCCGGAACACGCGCCGGACGCGCTGCTGGCCGTGGCCGTCCTGGTCGGTGTGTGGCTTCTGGTGACGGTGGGTCGCTACGTGCGGGCCGACCGGGGCACGCGGGTGAGCATGCGGCAGGCCCTGCGGGTGCGCTGGGGCTGGGTACGGCTCGCGCGGATGGCCGGGCTGACGGTCACCGACAAGACTCCGGGCCTGCTCGCACAGATCACCGCGCAGAAGGACGGCCCCGCCCCCGCGCCCCGAGTCCTGACGCCGAAGATCAAGGTGAAGCCGGACCGGTTCGGTGTGATCGTCCGGGCCCGGACGCTGCCGCAGGTCGGGGTAGAGGAGTACCAGAAGTCGGCGCGGTTCCTGGCGGACGCCTGGCGGTGCACGCGGGTGTCCGTCCTGCCGGACGGCCCCGGCAGGGTGGTGATCCGGGGCGTGCGCTCCGACCCGCTGACCACGCCGACCACGCACCGGCCCTCCGGCCTCCCGCCCGTGGACCTGACGCGCTGGGAGCTGGGCATCGACGAGTACGCCGCGAAGGTGTGCGTGTCCCTGGCCAACGTGCCCGGGGTGACGGTGGCCGGCGTCCCGGGTGCGGACAAGACCTCGGGGGTCAACAAGTTCGTCTGTGACTTCGCGCCGTCTGCGTCCGTGCAGATCGCGGGTGTGGACGGGAAGGTGTCGTGGGCCTCGGAGGGCGACTATGCCGACCTGGTCAAGCGGATGTTCGCGTTCTGCGGAGACGATCTCGATGAAGCGAACGCGCTGTTCAAGCGCCTGGTGGAGCTGCGCAAGCGGCGCTCGGCGACGATCCGGGACGTGCTGGGCGTGAAGAACATGTGGCACGTCGGGCCCTCGCCACAGTGGCCGCTCACGGTCCTGATCATTGACGAGGCGCACACGTACTTCCGTGAGTACAAGGGAAGCGCCCCGGCCACGAAACGGCTTGCCGCGCTGACTGCGGAGAACGCCCGGCTGGTGGAGGACCTGGTCAAGAAGGGCCGCAGCGTAGGCATCCTGGTGATCCTGATCAGCCAGAAGACCACCGGCGACGCCATCCCCACCTTCATCCGCGACGTGTGCCCCATCGGGCTGTCCTTCGCGCAGAAGACCGTGGAAGCTGCGGTGGCCGCACTCGGTGACGACCTCCGCAACTGGCCCGATGCCAGCCCGGTCACCTTGCAGGACCCCGCCTACGTCGGCGTCGCGGTCATGGCGATGCAAGGCCACCCCGGCTACACCCGCATCCGCACCCCCTATGTCTCCGACGCCGACGCCGCCCGCGTCGCCGAAGCCACCTCGCACCTGACCGCCGATCCGGACCTGTGCCTGGACGCCCTCCTCGCCTCGACCGGCCGGACCACGGCACCCCGGCCGTCGCTCGCCAAGTAGCCCCGAAAGCCCACACCGGAAAGGAGGTTGAGGACATGGCGGAGGAACGGTTCACCCGGCGCACCGTGACCGTGGTCATGGCGGTCATCGCGGCCCTGGCCTTCGTCTTCTCCTTCGGCAACGTCTGGGCCCTCGCCATGCGGCTCGGCGTCCCCCACCCGATCGCGCCACTGATCGCCCCCATGGTCGACCTGTCCGTCGTCGGGCTCCTGGTCGCCCTGCGCTTCCTCGCTCTGCGCGGAGTCCCCAAGGCGGAGCTGAAGGCCGGCACCCGGCTGCTGCACCTGTGCGGCCTGCTCACCCTCGCGCTGAACACCGCCGAACCGCTGTTGGCCGGACGCTACGGACGGGCCTGTCTGGACACCGTCGCCCCGCTCCTGCTCCTCGGCTGTGGCCACGTCGGCCCCGCCTTCCTCGCCCAGTTCCACACCCACACCCGCCCCAACCCGCACCTGGAGGCCACCGCCCCCACCCTTGCCACCGAGCCGGTGCTCGACGTCGCACCATCACCTGAACCGGCACCCCCGACGCCCGCCCGGCAGATCGCCGCCTCCCTGATCGAGGAGCTGGAGCCCGCTACGGCCGCCGCTCCGCCGGTCGCCGTCACCACGACGGGCCGACCCGCTTCCGGCCCTGCCCTTCCGGCCGCCCTGCTGGACGCGGCCCGGCGCATCGCGGACACCCACCGCGCCGAGCACGGAACACCGATCACCGCCGCCCACCTGGGCACACGCATGGGCATCGCCCTGCCAGTGGCCACCACCGCACTCGCTCAGCTCTGAGCACCGGCCCCCACCGGCCACATCCCCCTCGCTGAACCCACGCCCGCCCCTGGGCCTGGTTCGCCATGCCCCGAGCAGCACCAACACGCCTACAGATCCGGCTGGTTGCTGCTCGGGGCAGCCACCCGAACAGAAGGGACACGCCCCGAATGGTCACCCTGGACCTGCGACACGTGGCAAGCCCCGCCGTAAGGGACCTGCTCCACCTCGTCAACCAGCCCGACTTCGACCGCGCACAGCAGCAGATCGAACGCCTCGGCGGCTGCACCGAACCCATCCGCCTGACTGGACAGACCACCACCGTCGACACCACGACCGGCGAAGCCCTTCGTGCCTATACCTCCTCCGACGAGCCGACGGGCAGCCTGCTCACCACGTGCGGCAACCGCCGCTCCTCCCGCTGCCCGGCCTGCTCCCGCCTCTACGCCGCCGACACCTACCACCTCATCCGCGCCGGCCTCTCCGGCGGCAAGACCGTGCCCGACACCGTCCGCACCCACCCCCGCGTCCTCGTCACTCTCACCGCCCCCTCCTTTGGCCCCGTCCACAACCGCCCCACCACGCCTGGCGGTGACGTCCGGGCCTGCCGCTGCGGCACCCGCCACGAACCCGCGGACATCCTGCTGGGGACGCCGCTGAACCCGGAGACGTACGACTACGCGGGCGCAGTCCTCTTCAACGCCCACGCCGGAGCCCTGTGGGCCCGCTTCACGATCTACCTGCGCCGGGAGATCGCCACCCGGCTCGGCATGACGCAGAAGGCCGCCCGCGCCGTACTGCGGGTGTCCTTCGCCAAGGTCGCCGAGTACCAGAAGCGCGGCCTGGTCCACTTCCACGCCGTCATCCGGCTCGACGGCTCCGACGGCAACGCCACGCCTCCGCCCCCGTCTGCCACCGTCGCTGTACTCACCGACGCCATCCGGGCCGCAGCCCTCCGGGTCCGAGTGGCCGTCGCCTCGGACGCGATCGGGGAGCGTGAACTCGGCTGGGGCACTCAACTCGACGTGCGCGAGATCGCCGCCTTCGGTACCGACGCCGAACTCACCGATCAGGCCGTGGCCGCCTACGTGGCCAAGTACGCCACCAAGTCCGCCGACGCCTCCGGCACCCTCGACCACGCCCTGTTCTGCCGCCCCTGCCAGGGACGCGGCGCCACCCTCCTGCCTCGTGGAACCCCGCTCCCGTGCACCGCTTGTGACGGCACCGGGCAGGCCGGTCCCCTGCCCCGGCTCGCCGTCGCCCGGCATGTGCGGCAGATGATCCGCACCTGCTGGGAGCTGGGCAGGCTGCCGGAATTCACCGGCCTCAAGCTCTGGAAGTGGGCGCACATGCTCGGCTTCCGGGGCCACTTCTCCACCAAATCCCGCCGCTACTCCACCACCCTCGGCGCGCTGCGCGACGCCCGCCGCACCTGGCGCACCGAACAGGCCCGCGCTCATGCCGGCCTGCCCGAATCCGACCCGACCACCACGCTCGTCATCGGCCGCTGGGACTACCTCGGATCGGGCTATAGCCCCGGCGCAGCCCTCCTCGCCGCGGGTGTCCGGCATCGCAAGGAACTGGAACGGCAATTCGCGGCCGAAGGGGGCTGCTGATGGCCTCACCTCCGCTCGGCACCCTCCGCACGGAGGTGGCCCCGGCTCTGGATCTGCTCACGGTGCCCCAGGTGATGGCCAGCCTCCAGCTCGGCCGCTCCGCCGTCTACGACCTGCTCCGCTCCGGCCAGCTCGCCTCGATCACCCTCGGCCGCGCTCGCCGCATCCCCACGCACGCGCTCGCCGACTTCATCCGTATCCGTCTGGAACAGGAAGCCGCCTGATGACCACTGCACGCACCGCTTCGCACCGCCGTAGCCGCACCCGTGCGAACGGAGACGGGACCGTCTACCAACGCAAGGACGGACGGTGGGAAGCAGCAGCCGGGTACATCCTGGCTCCTGGCAACACCCGCCGCCGCGTCCGCGTCTACGGCACCACCCGCAAAAACGCGCTGGCCAAGCTCACCGAGAAGATCGCCAACAGCAATCGCGGCGTCCCCGCGCCCTCCGCGCAGGGCAGCACCGGCGCATACCTGACGTACTGGCTGGAGGCCGTTGCCGTCCATCACCTCCGCGAGAACACCCACACCCGCTACACCGCCTGCGTGAACAACTACCTCATCCCCGGCTTGGGCAAGAAGAAGCTCGCCAAGCTCACCGCCAAGGACGTCCGAACCTGGCTCAATCAGCTCCGCACCGCCTGCCAGTGCTGTGCCCGCAACATCGACGTCGGCCGCGATCAACCCCGTTGTTGTGCCGCTGGAACATGCTGCTCCAAGCGGCTCTCGCCGCTGACGCTGACCTACATCCACTCCGTCCTCAAGTCCGCCCTGGAACACGCCGTGCGCGAGGAGGAAATCCCACGCAACGTCGCCCGCAACGTCCGCACCGGCACACCTCGGCCCCGCCGCTTCGAACCCCTCACCGCTGAAGAAGCCCGCCAGTTCCTCGCCGCCGCGAACGAACACCGGTTGCACGCCCTGTTCGAACTCGCTCTCCACACCGGGCTCCGCAAGGGTGAACTCCTCGGTCTTCGCTGGGAAGATCTCAACCTCGACCGGGGCACCGCTGCCATCCGCCAAACGTTGCAGCGCACCAACACAGGCGGCCTCACCGCTCTGCCCACCAAGACTCGGGCTTCCGAACGCCGCATCGCCCTCCCCGACCGCTGCATCCAGTCGCTGAAGCACCGTCACGAAGAGCAGCAGCGCGACCGTGACACGGCGGGTGCCGAGTGGCAGCACAACGGGTACGTGTTCACCACGCCGCAGGGAAGAGCGATCGACCCGACCAACCTCACCCGCACCTTCACCACACTCCTCCGCAAGGCCGACCTCCGCCGTATCCGCTTCCACGACCTCCGGCACTCGACCGCCACCCTGCTCCTGGAACAGGGCGTCGAACTCGTCGTGATCAAGGAACTTCTCGGCCACGCCCACATCGGAGTCACCGCCACCGTCTACGCCCACGTGCGACTCCGCCTCCAGCGCCAGGCCATAGACACCCTCGGTACCGCCCTTGACGTCCCAGGCAACGACGAGTCGACCCGCGACAATGGCGATGACCCGCCGCTGCGCGGAGCCACCGTCCACTGACGTTGCCGTCAACTACTGCCGTCACCCACCGCAGAAGCCCCGCCAGGACGTACCTGGCGGGGCTTCATTTTTGCTACTGCGACTCTAGATTGGCGAGTATCTTCACTCCTCAAGGCCGGACTGAAGTCGCTGCCAATCCTCCTGCTGATCACGCCAGGCGGCGCTCGCATAGATCGCGGTCTTCGCCTCGGGCAGAGGCAGGTCAAGTACACGAGAAGCTACGTAGATAGCTTCGATCGGCGACAGGCCCAGGTCTCGTAGTTCCCGGAATACCGGCTCTCGCTCCACTCGCCCTCGACCCACGATGCTCGACACCAACCCATTTAGTCGGGATCGATCCATTTCTCTAATCTCCTAGGATCTTTGCGACGTCCAAGGTCATCGACCCTGGGCGCTTGAAGATACTTCCGTCCGGTTTCGGGATATGCCGCTCATAGTTCAACACGACGGTGCTATACCCCTGAGATCTCGCCTGCTCGGCGATGGAGTGCTTCATCTGCCGGATTGCATCTGGCCCAATCGGGGCGCGACTGAGCCCCTGAGTCCCCTTCGGGAAAACCATCAATCCGTCCAGATGTACGGTGTCCCCGGCCGCTCTGACGGTCGCCATCGTCTCAACCGTCTGCCCTCCAACATCGAATGAACCGTCCCAGATATCTCCGTCGGTGAACGGAGAGCAGTTGCTGTTGTGAACGAGTACCGGCGTCTGACCAGCCAGCACATAGTACGTGTGAAGCTGCTCCACGGTGAGGTTGTACATGTCGGCGGAACCGGCGAGGGTCTTGACCTTGATGACTGCAACGTGTCCGTCAGTGGCCGTGTTGAGGCTGTGCCCAGGCACCAGCTTGCCTGCCTTCACCCAGGCATGCTCACTGTCGTCCCAAATAGGGTGGAGCGAGGTCGTGTGGAGGGTTTCTATCTTTCCGCTTGCACTGCGGATCTTCAGGTCGACGAGATCCTCATCGTGATGGACGAAGCGGGCCGTCACGCGACGAGGACCACGGTGCTTCCCTGTTTTCGGGTCGGCTGCTTCAACCTTGTCACCCAGCTTGATTTTACCGATTTTCTTAGTTTTTCCGTGTTCCAGGAGAACGCGAGTGTCGGGACTAAAACTGCATGGCCCGCCCTCTTCTACTCTCGCCGCCCCCTTCGAACTTCCCAGCCTTCCCAACCCCGCACCGAGTCCGTCGCCTCCACCGGCTCCAAGAGCCTGAATCATTGCCGCGAAGCCGTCCGACATGTTTCGGAACTTCGTCATGAGGCTCTTCGGACAGGTCTTCGCCTCCCAGCAGGCGTTCAGCGCAAACCATCCGAGTTGCTGGACGGCCACCTGAGGGTTCTCGTCGGTCGTGAAGAGATCGGGAAGAACGCCCTCAGAGTTGCGCCACTGATCCAGATACCTATTGAAGATGCGGACGAACTTGTCTCGCTTTTTCATCTTCGCCGGTACTTCGACGCCTGGGAACACGGTGACTGTGTCGGGGTCGTAGTGCCAGTGTTCTCCCTCTCCGCCGTTGCATGTTGTGCATGCAGGCTCACCCTTGCGCTGGCCTGTGTAGCCGCGACGCTCGGGATCGCCGGCGACTGGATAGCCGTCACCGCACTGGTCGGGGTGGCACAGGCCCGACGGATCGCTGGTGGTGATGGGGTTGTCGGCGGCATAGGCATATCCGCCGAGGTCCTGCGGGTTGCCTGTCTCAAGGACGGGGTCGACACTGATGAATTGCCCCAGGGTGGGGTCGTACTTGCGGGCTCCGACGTCGGTGTAGCCGGTCGAGGTGTCCTGAGGTTTGCCGAGGTAGGAGTGGGTGGGGTCGGGCCAGGCGGTGGTGTTGGCACTGGAACGGGGCTGCCCGAAGGGGGTGTACTGCTGGCGGGCGACCTGCTGGGTGGTGGCGTCCATCGCCAGCGTGGCGGTGCCGTGAGGGTCGTTGAACAGGTACTTCAGTCCGCCACCCGCAAGGCTGGAGCGGACGGCCACGGGCATGCCGCTGCCGCCATGATTGTAGGTACGGACCGCGCCGAGCAGAGTGTTCGGGGAGACCTTGGTGTTGACGACGATCTCGGTGTCGCCAACGAAGAGGGTGGTCTGGCCCGGATCGCGACGGATGAGCTGGTTGCCGTCGGCGTCGTAGAGGTACTTCGTGCTCGTCGGGCTGGATCCGCCCGTGTCCACTTGGGCCAGGTGGTTCTCGTCGTCCCAGGTCAGTGTCTGGTTCGATCCTGTGGTGGGGACGCGGGTGTGCAGATTGCCGTCTTCGTCGTAGCCGAATCTCGTCGGGTTGGTGCCGCCGGTGGTGGCGGTAAGGGTGTGGGGCTGGGCGCCCGTGGAGTTGCAGTTGGTGATGCAGCCGTCGGTGTAAGTGGTGGTGATGGTGGTACCGGTGCTGCCGATGGCGTGGTCGACCACTTGGTGGCGGTTGCCGATGGCGTCGTAGGTGTAGGACTGCCAGTACGAACCGGCCATGCTGGTGACGGTGCTGGCCGTGGGCGGGTTGACCGCGCAGTTGTCTTTGGCCGTCCAGGCGTCGGTGAGCCGGTCGAGGGTGTCGTAGCGGTAGCACTGCTGGTCGGTGACGGTATTGCCGGTCTCCAACTGCTGGTCGGTGCTGGAGGTGGGGTTGCCGAAGTCGTCGTAGGCGTACTTGGTGTCATCCACCGTAGGACCGGGTGCCTGGGTCCGCGCGACAACGCGCTGAGTCAGCCGGCGGGTCTGGTCGTCGTAACTGTACGTCGCCACGGCTTGGTTCGTCGAAGCCCCCATGGTGATCCGAGTCGGCTCACCATAGTCCGTCAACACGGAGGCGCCAACATAGGTGCTGATGCTGCTGCTGGTCTTCACCGGGCTGCCTAGCGTGTCGCGGCCGTAGGTGATTACCTCGTTATTCAGGCCCTGGGTGCGCGGGTCACTCTGTGTCTTCAGCAGCTGGTCGTTTGTTGTGTACGTGTAGGTCGTGGTGTACGTCGACGGCAGCGGTGCCTCGGATTCCGGCAAGGTGATCGTGGTGCCGGTCGGCAAGCCGAGGCTGGTGTAGCCAGTGGCCGCCACTGTGTAGCCGCCGGCCGTGTTCTGGACGTAGCGGGTGGAGGATGTCGGCAGACCGATCCGCAGGGTGTCGTATGTCCAGGACGCGAACTCGAAGTTCTCCTTCGACTTGTCCTTGCCGGTGAGCTTGCGCCCCAAAAGGTCGTAGGTGTAGTCGAGTTCGGTCTGCTTGGCATCCCTCGTGGAGGTGATGTCGCCCGCGTCGTCGTACCCGTAGCTGCTGCTGCCCGCGTCTGGGTCCGTCTGGGACTTCTTCCGGCCGAGCAGGTCGTAGGAAGAGGTCCACACTGCCTTGTCCGGACCGGTGACCCGCGTCTGCTGCCCTGCGGGGTTGTATCCGTATGCAGTGGACGAGGTGGTACCGCCTGTTGTGGTAAAGCCGGTGGCGGCGGAGCCGGAGACGGTAGGCAGGGTGGTGTACTGCTCCAGTTCCGTGGTCTGACCGCGGGCGTCGACTACCGTGGTGGTGGCTACGCCGCCCTTCGGGGGGAGGACGGTGGTCTTGTCTCCGGTGTAGGCGGTGGTCGTGGCCCAGGTCTTGGTGCCGTTCCATTCCTCCGTGACCAGGTCGGCGCGGCCCTGTCCGTCGTAGTCGGTGACGGTGGTGGACAGCTTGGACACCTGTGAAAGGTTCATGAGCTTGTTGCCAGGGCGGCCGCCGACGCTGTAGCCGTTGTTGGTGGCAACCGTCCAGCCGTGCGAGTCGTACTGGGTGTCGCTGACCGTCGTGCTGGAGTTCTCTGCGGTCGTCTGAGCCTGCAGCGGGCGGAGCATGGCGTCGTACAGCGTCTCACTTGTCCGGTAACTTCCGTCGTCTAGAAGTGTGTTGGAGGCGACGATGGAAGGTACTGACTGGGAGAGACTGTAGGTGTAGGTCATGTTCGCCGGCGCGCCGTTGGCTTGGGGCTCGTTGGGCAGCCACACTGCGGTCATCCGACCGAGTCCGTCGTAGGTGAGGGACGTGAGCAGGCCGGCCGCGTCCGTCTCCGCGGTGGGCAGGCCCCGGGCCGGGTCCACGGTCTTACGGGCGAGTTGGCAGTCCAGGGACGAAGCGGTGACCGTTGAGCAGTCCACACCGGGCGTGACCTGGGTGATAGTCGTGCTGCTGGTGGGCAGGGCACCGCTCGCGGGGGCGTAGGAGGCGAAGACGGTCTGGGCGAGACTCTTGCCGTCCGGGGAAGTGGACTTGGGGGTGCGGGTTATCTGTACGGCACGGCCGTAGGAGTCGTACTTTGTGGCGGTCTCGTCCACGAATGCGGTGGCGCTGGCCCCGCTGGCGGCCGACGCCTTCTGGATCAGGGTCGCGTCACCGATCTTGGGCAGGGCCGGACTCTGCCGGCCGTCACCGTCGTAGGCAAACTCGTTGGTGTCGTAGGACGTTCGGGTGTCCGAGATCAGTGTGCCGTCGGGAGCCGCCCCGGCGGTGGAGCAGTCCTGGGCCGTGGTGATCGTCTCGGCGGGCAGCACCAGGGTTCCTGACCCGCTCGTGAGGTAGCGGTTGTAGGTGCACTTGGCGATGTTGTCGCCGTCGGCGGTCTCTCCCCGGTCGTCGACCTGGACTGGCATGCCGGTCGTCGGCTTGGCCAGCGTGCGGTTGTAGAAGGTGTCTGTCTCGGTCTTACGCCAGCCGTACGAGACCACCTCTCGGTGCAGCGTTTTCGCTGTGCGCACCATCTGCGCTGTCAGGTTCGGCAGACCGGTGCGTGACCTCGAGGCAGTGGGGCCGATGATCGTCGGTACCGTGACATCCGCCTGGCTCAGGTTCCCGGTTGCGCCGGCGTAGGCGTCGGTCTCGAATGCTTCCCCGGCCAACGCGTTGTCGTCCGCTACGCTGACCGCACCGTCCTGGCTGGACAGGTCGGGCACTGAGCGGCTCTTGCCTCCGGGTAGCGTGTCGCCGTTCATGCCCAGGAAGTAGTACGTCTTGGTCAGTGTCTTCTGGTCGTGGACCGCGACGTTGTTGGTCTCGTGCGAGACGGTGGGGTCACCGGTGGTGGTGTCCACCTCGGGATAGCCCCGGAACTGGCCCCACGTCCGGTTTTTTGACTTGACGATCTCGTTGTCGTCGTAATGCCAGCCCGGCTTGCCCTTGTAGGCGTAGTCGGTCTCCAGCTCAGGCTGGGTGCCGTCCTGGTAGGAGTTGTGCGGATCGGTCGTGACGACCGAGGTAACCTTGTATTTGTAGAACCAGTCCATCCACGGTGACGGCTGTCCGTACGGGGTCCAGTACACCGGGAAGCAGGACAAGGTGTTGGTGGAGGCGAATGATTTGGCCGCCGTGTCCGTGGGGTCATCGGGGTCGCTGGCCGGGGCGCTGGAGCAATCGGGCCGATCGTAGCGGACCGTAGTCTCGGCGCCGGTCTCGCTGATGACCGTCTGGATCCGGTCGTGGTACATCAGCGGCATCTGCGGGATGGTTCCGACCCGGTTGGGCAGCTGTAGCGGCGGGTCAAAGCTCACTGCGGGCATCGAGGCGTTGTCCGATGCGCCGCCCAGGGCGTCCAGGCCGGTCCGCTTGATGGAGTCAAGCCACAGTGTGGGCGCGTGGTCACCGCCGTCGGGGTAGGACTGGGTAAAGGTGTACTTGTCGACCTGCTTGGTCGCACCCGCCACCTGGATCTGGGTGGTGATCGCCGTCAGGCGTTTGCGTGACCAGAAGCTCGGGCCGTGGTTGGTACAGCTGGTTTTCGAGGCGCAGTTCAGGTCGACCGGCACGTCCGGCCAGTACGCCGCATTCGCTGCGGTGAACTGGCTGTCCGCGCACGTATTGCCCGACGGGGTACCGGGGATGCAGCGCTCAGCGGTGGCGTCGAACAGAATCTGCTCCGGCGCGGTGCCCGAGTAGACCGTCGAGTCGGTCATGCCGTAGTCGATGCGAGACAGGGTGCCGCCGCGGGTGTAGCCGACTGCGGTGTCCTTCATGGCCGCGCCGTAGTAGCCAGTCTCCGGGCTGTAGTACCAGGCGGTGGCGTTGCCGTGGGTGTCGACCGTGTAGTCCAGGTTGAAGCGGTACCCCAGGGTGCAGGCGGTGGAGGCGAAGTCCGTGCTGTCTGGGCATTTCGACACACCGCTGTGCGCGTGGTAGACAGGCTCGGTCCACACGGACTTCGTTTCGTCCTTGCCGCTGGACCAGCCCGGCAGTTGGTTGAGCCCGAAGAAGGACTGCACGCCGTCTTCGGTGACCTTGAAATATTCGCCGTTCGCCGTTCCGTTGATGGCGCCGGTCAGGTTCTCGATCTTCATCGAGGAGTCGTCGTCTACCGCGTGGAAGGTCTTGGTGTTGTCGTCGTAGACGATCTCGGTGGATGTGCCGTTCAGCGACAAGGTCAGGATCTGACCCGCCCAGCACTCGTCCCCGTCGTTCTTCGGCGCGCCTGAGGACGAATCGTCGTCGCACGGCTTGTAGGTGCGTTCGATGTAGTTGTCCGTCGAGCTCCAGCCATCGCCAAGCCACGAGGACTGGTTGTTCGTCCCCTCTGTACGCGAGTCCTGGCTGGCGGAGTTGTAAGACAGTTCCACCTTCGGTGCTGCTCCGCCAATGGCTGCGGGCACTGTGATCGGATAGTTGTAGGCGAAGGAGCCGGTGTTTCCCGACGTGGACCAGGAGCCGCCGGGTGACAGGCTGGTCGCCAAGTAATCGCCGGCCGAACCTGAGGCGCCTGAGGTCGCGGCCATGACAACCGATGGGCCCTGTGCAGCCGCGGCAGGGTGCGGCGAGCGAGTGACGCCGGAAGCGATGGGAGCTTCAGCGGGCAGGGAGACCTGGGCGGACAGCGGAGCGCCAGGAGTCGCGCGCACCGGTGTCTGTGTCTGGCAACGTGTCAGCTTCGGGGTGGTCAGTGCACAGGCGGGGAGCTGGACAAGATGCAGTCGGGAGGCAAAGTCGCCGCCGAAAGCATAACGGAATGAGGAGTCGTCCACCCGCAGCGCGACCTTGCCGCTGCCCGGGCTTGTGCGCTGCAACGTAAACAGCACACCGTGGACGCCGGCCGCGGACGCGGTCTTCTGGTCCAGCGTCGTCACCCGCACGCGCTGCGGTGCAGTGACGGCGATTGACGAGGCGTGGGCACGCGTTGCGGCGCCCAGCAGTACGGGCGTCTTCCCGGCCCGCACCTGAGACGCCTTGGCACTCGGGTCTGCGGCGGCTGTCGTAACGGGCAGGGTGACGATGGCACTGCCTGGGGCAGGAAGCTTCGCGTGTCCGGTGGGGTCGAAGTGTTTGAACGGCTTGGGCGATGGTCCCCGCTTGGGCGTTGCCCAGGTGAAAGGGATCCGCTGATTGCTGGGAGTGGCAGGGGCGGTGACGCGCTGCTTCGCCAGAGAGGACGCCGTGGCCACATCTACGGGCAGCAGCCCCACGACTAAGGCCCCGACGGCGACGACTGCCGTACGTCGAGCACTGTGAGCGGCCCAGACCGACCGGTCGCCACGTCTCCACCATGTTACCCGAGCCATGTCAAGCGTTCCCCTCCCCAGCGCCTCGCACGCACAAGCAGCTCTAGGCCTGGGCGGTTTGAGGGCACGACGAAGCAGGGGCAGATGTCGATCATTCCCCCGCAGACCTTCACGCTAGGCCGTGAAGCCAACACAGACGGTAAAATACTTCCCGCAAAAGAGTAAAAGAATTACTTTAGGTGGAACGGATTTTCGCACGCCAGGGGCGGAAACAAGTCACACCCGTGGCGACGGCAATAAGTTGGTCACTTCAATTCAAGGTGGGCCTCGAAGGCGCAGGCCTACCCAAGCGCTCCGGCCCGTTCCGCCTTCCGGTTCCTCAGCCCCGGTCCCGGTGACGGCGTCGCACAGCACACCGTCTGAGGTGGCTGTCCTTGATTCTGCACTTGCCCGGCAGGCCGCGCGGAAGTGGTCATTTGGATCGAAATCCTGGACATGTGCATACGTCAAGAATGAGCCAGGCTCGTGGGCTCACCGGTCGATTGTCGATGGATCCAATAGCGCCTTGCATTCAGAATGCACAGCGGTGCGGACCCAGGGGGGGCCGCCTGAGACCTGTGAAGGATTCCGAACCTCGATGTCTGTCTTCCACGTACCCCGACGTGCGTCCCGGCGCCCGTCGTCCAGATCCGTTGCCACCCTTGCAGTCGCCGGGCTAGCCGCAGGGTCGCTGACGGCCATGGCGCCTGCCCACGCGGCATCCCACACTCCGGCCCGCTCATCCCGGGCGGCGTCGCACACTACACAGCCCCAGCCATCCACCCGGCAGTTGAACTCCCTGGAGTCGGCGTCGGCTCGCGCGAAGGCCACGGGCGAGCCGGTAACCGTCGATCAACTCACGGACACGGGCTCGGTCGTGGTGGCCAATCCGGACGGGACCTTCACCCGTACAGATTCCTCCATGCCGCAGCGCACCCTGCAGGACGGGAAGTGGGTGCCGATCGATACCACGCTGGTGCGGCAGCCGAACGGAACCTGGGCCCCCAAAGCGACCATCACGGACGTGGCCTTCTCCGGCGGCGGTGGCGGTGCACTGGTCACGTTGCACAGCGGCCAGGACAGACTGGCCTTCTCCTGGCCGGGCACCATGCCCACGCCGGTGGTGTCCGGTGACACCGCCACATACCCCGATGTCCTGCCCCAGGTCGACCTTCAGCTGACCGCGGACGCCTCCGGATACTCCTCGGTCCTCGTGGTCAAAACCGCCAAGGCGGCGGCCGACCCACGACTGCGGCACCTAGCGCTCAACACCGCGTCGGCCGGTGTCAAGCTGGCCACCACGCGCGACGGCGGCACCCAGGCGACGGACGCGCACACCGGCAGGACGGTGTTCCACAGTGATACCGCGCTGATGTGGGACAGCGCCGGCCAGAAAGCCGTCGGCGCACCCTCGGTTCGCACCACGACCGTGTCATCCGCCCGAGCCGAGCACCGGGCGGCGGCCAAGGTCGGCAAGCACCGCGCCCAGGTCCGGGTGACTCTCCAATCCGGCAAGCAACTGCTGGGGGTGGCAGAAAATCTGCTCTCGGCAAAGAGCACCGCCTACCCGGTCTACATCGACCCCGAGTGGAGCGGCCGGCCGTCCCAGCTGGACTGGGCACGGATCTCCGACAACGGATGGAACGTATACAACTCTACGTCCACGTCGGGCGCCACCAACGCCCGTGAAGGGTGGGACAACTCCTACCCCGGCAATGGTGAACGAGCGCGCACGTACTACCAGATGAACACCAGCGGAATCGCAGGCGCTGTCGTCACCCACGCCTCGCTGTATGTGAAGCAGCTCTCCGCCGCTTCCTGCTCCGACACGCCCGCCGCCGTCTACGGCACCGACCGTCCCGCCGGGTGGAGCTCGTCCTCGCTGTACTGGGGGCACGAGCCCGGGGGGCGCACCGGCGCACTGGGTACAAACCCGAAGAGTCATGAGGCAGGAACCTGCCCGGTGACCGACGGCGCCAACTCCTGGGTCAGTCCGCCATCGCTTGAGTTTGACGTGACGTCGCGTGCGCAGAGTGCGGCGGCCGGCGGCTGGAAGAGCATGACGCTGATGGTCCAGTCCCCCGACATGAACGACGCCAGCCAGTGGAAGCAGCTCGCCTTCGGTGGCGGTGCCACCATGTCGGTCACCTACAGTTACCGGCCCAAGCTCATGAAGGGAACCGGCGCTCCCGTCATCAAGCCGTCCATCGTGAGCATGGGCAAAACGATGACCACCACCCACACCCCGACGCTGTCCGCGCGCGCGGTCGACCCCGACTTGGTCGGCGGCAGCGAGCTGGTGCGCGTCGACTACAACGTCTTCAACTCCTCTGGCACCCTGGTCGGCCAGGGTTTCGGCCCCAATCTCGATTCCAAGAAGCGCGCCAGGTGGAACACCAATGGCAGTGACTGGACCACACCGAGGCTGCCGGACGGTACGTACACCTGGAAGGCAACCGCGCAGAACGTGGCTGGCTACTGGGTTGGCTCCGGCTCGGGTATCTGGACGAAGACGCAGACGTTCACGGTGGACACCAGTGCACCACCGGCTCCGACGGTCACATCAAGTCAGTTTCCAGCCAAGCAGATCGGCTCCGCGTTCGACGACAAAGGCTCCTTCACGCTGAGCAACAATCACACCAACAACATCACCGGCTACCTGTTCTCCCTGGACGGCACGCTCGGCAACACGGCGTACAGCAGCAGCGTCGCCAAATGGACCCCGAGCACGAAGATCACACCGGGAAAGGCGTACTACGTCAGCTCCGACAACGCCTCCGGCACCGGGACCGCAGTCGTCAACGGCAGCGCCTCCCCCGCCTTCGCCCCTGGAACACCGGGCCCGCACACGCTGTTCGCCAAGGCCGTGGACCAGGCCGGCTCGACATCTCTCGCTCAGACGTCCTACATCTTCTACGCCGGCACCAGCACCCCGACGTACGCCTACGGCGACAAGATGATCAACGGCTGGACCGCTACCAACGCGGATAACACGCCGACGACGGTGCCGAAAGCGACGACGACCTCCAAGGGTGGTCAGCTGATCAGCCAGGCCGCTGGCAGCGGTTATGAATTCGCTGACGGGTTCCAGGCTTTCCTCAACAACAAGAGCAGCACGTCGAAGGTCGCGGCCGGTGACAGTGCGACGTTCAGCTTCGACATCCCCAAAGACGGTGCCTGGAGCTTCGGCGCCAACCTGACCAGGGCCAAGGACTACGGTATCTACCGATTGGTCCTGGACGCAGGCAAACCCACCGAGTCCCTTTTGATCAGCGGCTTCGATGCCTACAACTCCTTCGTCACCACCAGGTTCCTGAACCTCGGCATACCCAAGGACTCAAACGGTCAGCTGCTCACCCTCAAGCAAGGAGCCCACACCCTCACCCTCACCGGCAAGAACCCCGGCTCCACCGGGTACCAAGCCGGCGTCGACGTGCTGCGGCTGGCGCCGGCGCTGACCTGCGCGATCAACAATACAAGCGGCTGTCTGAACAACACGGCCACCAGCACCTTCGCTACTACGACCAGCTCAGCCGACGCCGACGGCTCCGGCAACAGCATCAACTCCGGGGACCTGACGAGCACAGCAGGATGGCAGAGCGCCAAGACCGTGACGGTCAACGGTGCCAGCATCATGCTGCCGAAGTTCGGCACCGGCACGTACGACAACATGCTGTCCTCCGGACAGACCGTGACCGTCCCGGGCAGCGGCGTGGTGAACACGGGCGACGCGGTGGTCTTCCTCGCCTTCGCCACCGGTGGTGCGGCAAGGGAGGCCTCCGGCACCATCACCTACGCCAAGAACAACTGCTTGGACCTCAACGGAGACGCCGCCGACCAGACCTACCATCTGGACACCGTGCCCGACTGGCTCAGCGGCTCCACGCCCGCGGCCTCGGTGTCTCTAGTCCACGAGAACCACAGCAACAACACCCAGACCAGCCCCAGCGCCGGACCGAAGATCTACGCCATCAGCGTCCCGCTGACCTGCCCGGGCTCGGCCATCAGCAGCATCTCCCTCCCCCTGTTCACCAACGGCGTTCAGGCCGGCCAGCCCGCTTTGCACATCCTCGGACTGGGCGTCAGGCCACTTTCTGTCACCGGCAGCGGGTCGGGCACCCAACACTGGGTCGGAACCTGGTCCTCCGTATCGGACACCTCCAAGGTGCAGCAGTCCGGCGGCACCACCGCCACCGTCACCGGGCAGACACTCCGCATTCCGGCACACGTCAGCATCGGCACCGATGACGGCAACGGGGTTCGCATCCACCTGTCCAACGCCATGGGGGCCGCACCAGTGACCTTCGATGCGGCTTCCATCGCTCTCCAGGACGGCACCACGGGCGGCGCCACAGCAGCTACCGCACCGACCCCAGTGACCTTCGGTGGTGCTGCCTCCGTCACCATCCCAGCAGGCGCAGACGTCACCAGCTCTCCCGTGACACTGGCCGTCACCCAACAGGCGACCGTGCTGGTCAGTCTGCAGGTACACGGCGCCATGTCCGCCATGCCCGGTCACTCGACGGCCCGGACACCCATGTGGGTGAGCGACGCGGCCAACCGAACGGGCGACACCGCAGCCGCCAAGTTCACACAGACGACGTACACCGGCCTCCCGTACCTGGCCGGCATCGACGTCACCACGCCCATTGCCGCCCCCACCGGCTCCCTGGTCCTCTACGGCGACCAGAGCGTCAATGGGGACACCGCGAGCAGCGATGGTCGGCATCATCTCAGCGACGCCATCGCCGGCGCCCTCGCCGGTGATCTCAACGGAGACAGCTCCGTGGACTACGGCGTGCTCAATGCCGGTACCAACAGCGACAGCCTGCTGCCTCAGAGCCCCTACAGCGAAACTCCAGACCACGCGCTCAACCCACTGGATCGCGATGTGCTGGCCCAGAGCAACGTACGTACGGTCCTCATCTCCACCGGCGCCGCCGACCTGCTCAACTGCACGAACAGCGCCAACACCTGTGCCACCGATGTCGAGAACGGACTTGCCGAACTCAACAGCCAGCTGAGTTCCTACAGCACCGATGACGGGCAGACCAACATTAACGGTCAGTCGGTGACGCAGAGCTCCAACCTCACCGTCTACCTGACCACCATTCCGCCCTTCACCGCCGCCCGCCCCGGCACCGCAACGCAGGAGGCCGCACGAGAACAGGTCAACAGCTTCCTGCTCGAAAACTACTCGACCCAGACCATCGATTTCGCGGCCGCCGTCTCCACCGACAGCACGGCCACCTCGTCAACCGTGAAGGCGGCCGACCTCTCAAGTGGTAACCCCTCCGACACCTACTACGCCGACCTCGCCAGCCTGTACCTGAAAGACACCAACACCCAGGTCGTCAACATCGCCCCGAACATGATCGTCCCCCTCGCCACCGGCAGCGACACCCCCGACGACGAGTGGGAACTGTCCACCGACGGCACCGACCAGCGCGAGGACAACCCCTTCACCCCGGTCGGTGGGACAGCCTTCAACGCGGCCGGACCCGACGCGGTCAACACACCGACCGCCGCCACCTCGTTCGACGGCAGCACCGGATTCCTGATGAGCGATCACACCGCCGTCAACACTCTCGCCGACTACACCGTCTCCGCATGGGTGAAGCTCGACTCGGCGACCGGTCCCGCCACCGCAATCTGCGAGGGGACCAGCCAGCACCAGGCGTTCTACATCGGCTACGACAGCAGCAACAACGGCTGGATGTTCCAGACCACAACCACCAACGACGACAGCGCCGACTTTCCCACCGCAGAGGGAGACGCCGGCACCGGCGCCCCGGGCACCTGGACACATCTCCTGGTCACCTACACCGCACCGGTGGACGGAGACGACTCCACCGGCGTGATGTCGATCTACCAGAACGGCACCCTGATGGGCACCGCCACGAATTCAACCCCACAGTATGACTCCGCCATGCCCCTGACCATCGGCGGATGCGTCAACACCCCGGACGCGAACACGCCATACAATGCCTTCCCCGGCTCCGTCTCCGACGTCCAGGTCTACCCCTACGCCATGGCGGCAAGCGATGCTAGCGCAGGCAGCCTGATCGTGCCGTCGGGCTGGGACAACGGCATGCCCGAAGACGAATGGAAACTCGCCACAACCGGCACCGACACCGCCTCCCTCAACACGCTCACCCCGTCCGGCAGCGTCACTTTCAACACCGACGCGCCCAGCGGACTGTCCGGCAGCGCCACGTTCGACGGCACCACCGGCTTCCTCAAGAGCAAGCAGAGCGCGGTCAACACACTCGGCGACTACACCGTCTCCGCCTGGGTAAAGATCAACTCTGCACTCGGCACGACCGCTCTGTGCCAGGGCACCACACAACACCAGGCCTTCTACCTCTCCTACGACAAACCCAGCGCCGCCTGGATGTTCCAAACCACAACCACCAATGACGAAAACGCCGACTTCCCAACAGCCGAAGGCGACCCCAACTCCGCACCCGTCGGCACCTGGACGCATCTCGTCGCCGTCTACCGGGCGCCCGTCACCGGAAAATCCGACACCGGCTCGATGGCCCTCTACCAGAACGGCACCCTCATGGGAACAGCCACCAACCTCAGTCCCCAGTACGATTCCGCCATGCCCCTGACCATCGGCGGATGCATCAACAGCGCCTCCGCCACCACCCCATACATGGCCTTCCCCGGCTCCGTCGCCGATGTCCACGTCTACCCCCGCACCCTGTCCGCAAACGAGGTCAGCGCACTCAACTAGGGGCTGTTTGAGGTTCAGATCATGTGGTTGAGGTGAGGTGCTTCAACCACATGAGCGATCCTCGGAGGTGAAGTCCTGCCTCATAGCTTCCAGGGGACTTGTCGTAGCGGGTGGCGAGCCCCCGCCAGGTCTTGATTTTCTGGAAGCACCGCTCCACGGTGTTGCGCTGCCTGTAGCGGTGCGCGTCGAAGGCGACGGGGCGACCGCCGGCCGAGCCCTTCTTCCGGCGGTTGGCGGCTCCGTCGTTCCTTTCCGGGATGACTGCGGTGATCCCGCGTCTGCGCAGGTAAGCACGATTGGCCCTCTACAAGTAGGCCTTGTCGGCGGCCACCGCCCCGGGCCGGGTGCGTGGGTGGCCCCTGGGACCTGCGACGCGAACCCGGCCGAGTACCACCTGGAACTGCGGGGAGTCCGCCGCTTGGCCCGAGGTCAGCACGAACACCGGTGGCAGTCCCGCAGCGTCGACCGCGGCGTGGACCTTGCTGCTCAGCCCGCCTCTGGACCTGCCGAGCCCGGCCGCCTTCGCCCGTGCCCGGCGACGCTGCCGTGCTGCGGACCGCTCCCGGTCCGCCCGCGAGCCGCCCGCACCGGGTGCGGGCGGCGGCGCGTCACCCGCAGGATCGGTCCCTGCTCCGGCAGCGGAACCCCCTTTTCCTCGGTCAGTGCCTGTTCGAGTGCGTCCAGGGTCTCCCCGGCGACAGCCAGACCTGCCGATTCGTGATGGGCCCGCACGACCGTGGAAATTCACACTGGCCAGCCCCAGCCCGACCCGCCCCCGTACAGCAGCCTCGGTGATCAGACCGTTCATCAGAGCCTGGAACACCCCGGCTTTCGACCAGGCGCTCAACCGCGAGTACACCGTGGACCAAGGCCCGTAGCGCTCCGGGACATCACGCCAGCCACTGCCGGTGCGGAACCTCCACAGCACGCCGTTGAACTGGTCTCGCACCCGCCGAGGCAGCGGACCTGTCGCCGCCACCGGCAGATACCCCTCGATCAACTCCCACTCGGCATCCGTCACATCAAAACGCGCCACACGCGAGTTCTACCAGCCCGGACCGGCCCACCATGGAGCGTCGACAAGATCCGAACCCTGAATAGGCCCTAGTAGGGCTTGGTCAGGTTCACTCGTGAGTGGCGTGTCTGCTTGTCTGTCGGTGCCGTTGTCTTGGTGTGACACCTGAGGAGTTGGCCGGGGTCCGTGCGGACCTGGAGGCTTTCGCGGCGGAGTTGTTCGACGGGTTCTTTCGTGCGGATCAGCGGCGGTGGGGACAGGCGTATGTGCGCGGGCTGCTGCTGGACGGCAGACGCAAGTCGGTGGAGCCGATGGCGGCCCGGCTGGGTGAGGACGGCAACCGGCAGGCGCTGGCGCACTTCATCACTTCCAGCCCGTGGGATGCGGCGCATGTGCGGGCCCGGCTGGCCTGGAGGATGCACGAGGTGATCGGCCCGGAAGCCTTGATCGTGGACGACACCGGTTTCCTCAAGGACGGGGACGCCTCGGCGTGTGTGTCGCGGCAGTACACCGGCACCGCGGGCAAGGTCACCAACTGCCAGGTGGGCGTCTCGGTGCATCTGGCCACCGACCGTGCCTCGGCCGCGGTCGACTGGCGCCTGTTCGTGCCGGCCTCCTGGGACCCGGCCTCGCCCGAGGCCGATGCGGTCAAGGTCTCCCGCCGCACCCGCTGCGGCATGCCCGACCAGGCCGGGCACGTGGAGAAGTGGCAGCTCGCTCTGGACATGATCGACGAGACCCTCTCGTGGGGCATCGACATCCCGCTGGTGGTCGCGGACGCCGGCTACGGCGATGCCGCCGCCTTCCGCCTCGGTCTGGAGGAACGGGACCTGCCTTACGCGGTCGGTGTCTGCGGCCGGCATACCGCGCATCCGGCCGATGCCCGGCCCGTCCAACCGGTCTACGCGGGCACCGGGCGTCCGCCGAAGATGCGGTACCCCGGGCCTGCGCGCAACGTGAAGGACCTGGTCATCGCGGCCGGCCGGGCGGCGGCCCGGCCGGTGTCCTGGCGGGAGGGGTCCCGGCCGGGCAAAGGCCGCAGTGGCCTCAAGCGCATGTACTCGCGGTTCGTCGCTCTCCGCATCCGCCCGGCCGGACGCGGCATCCGCAAGGTCGTCGAGGATCCGGAGCTGCCCGAGCGGTGGCTGCTGGCCGAGTGGCCGGCCACCGAGCCGGAACCGGTGCAGTTCTGGCTGTCGAACCTGCCCTCCGGCATGCCGCTGGCCACTCTGGTGCGGCTGGCCAAACTCCGCTGGCGCATCGAACACGACTACCGCGAGATGAAACAGGCCCTGGGCCTGGCCCACTTCGAAGGCCGCACCTGGACCGGCTGGCACCACCACGTCACCCTCGTCTCGGCCGCACACGCCTTTTGCACCCTGCAACGACTGGCCCGTCACCCAAAAGACGCGGCGCGGGCCTGAGCCTCTACCAAGTCATCCGCGAACTCCAGACACTCCTCGCCACCTGGGCCGGCGCCTGCCCCACCTGCCACCGCGACATACCTAAACCGATACGAACCTGACCAAGCCCTACTAGGGCCTGCTGTCGGGGCAGGGAAAGACCGGCGGCTCAGGGCGGTTGGACCGGGCCGGGCAGGGGCGGGCCCGGGCACTTCCCGTCCGGGCCCGCCCCTCCTCACGAAGCCGTCGGCGATTGCTCCGGGCTGCCGTAGGGACGTGTGATGATCTCCATGCCGTGCCCGGCCGGATCCATGAAGTACAGGCCGCGCCCGCCGTGGTGATGGTTGATCTCTCCGGGCTGCTTGAGGTGCGGATCGGCGTAGTACGTGATCCCGGCCTGCCGGATGCGCCCGAAGGCGGCGTCGAACTCCTCGTCGGAGACCAGGAACGCGTAGTGCTGCGTGACGATCGACTCCGCGGGGACGGACGCGAAGTCCAGGGTGACCCCGTTCGCGGTGGTCACGGGGATGAACGGGCCCCATTCGGTCCCGGTCGCCAGCCCCAGTACGTGCGCCAGGAACTCGGCCGACTCCCGTTTGTCCCGGGCATGGACGATGGTGTGATTCAACTCGACTGACATAGGTGGAGAGCCTCCGCAAGGCACCTCACGGCACCTCCATGCCTCACCCGACCGGTGACCGACACGCGATGCGTGCACACGATCCTAGACAGCGGCGCTCACGCCGTCGAGGCATCCTCCGACACACAGACCTCTTCCGGCCACGACGTCCTCCTGTCCTGGCGTCCGCGCCCTACGACGGCGAACCCGGCGAAACGGCGCGGCCGGCGAAGCACTCCCGCCCGGCCGGCCGGGGAAGCCGCTCAATGGCCCGCGGTGGCGGGAAGGTCGTCGGCGTGGGTGTCGGCTATGAGCTCGGCGAGGGTGAAGTGGGCCTCCTCCACGGACATCCGGTTGTCGACGCGTACGAAGTATCCGCGTTCGGAGACGCGGAAGACCTGCCTCCTCTGACGTCGGCGCCCCGCTTCGCTGAGAGCCTCCGCGAAGGTGTCGACGATGCGCAGCATCGCGGCCAGGGCTTCGGCCTCGGTCCCTTCCAGTTCGCGGTGGACGCCGTACCGGAAGGCTTCCGCCTGGCCCTCGGCTCGCAGGACGATCCATCGGGGCACGATGTTCTCCACTCCGTGAGACGGCGTGAGCCGGAAGGCCACGCCGGTCCGTCTCTCCGGCGCCCGATCTGGCACCGACCCGATGATCTTGGCACGGAGAGTCTTCCGAGGGGTGGTCGATGCGAGCCCCGCTGCCCCTTCCTGCCTGCGGCCGGATCCTCGGGCCTCCCTGGTTCCGGGCGCCCCACTTGAAGTCGGTGAACTGCCGGGTGGTGACGAAGCAGATTGCGGGCCTTGAACGGCGACTCGAAGCCGGGTTTCCACCCCTTCAGGGGGTCGAGAGGGAGTAGGCGCCCGGCTGGGAGGCGTCGGCCAGCGGCCCTCGTCGAGCGGGGACGCACCTCCCTGAGGCAGCCGTCTAAAGGGGCGGGCGGCCGCTCAGGGAGCCGCCGGGGTCGTCGGTCAGGGCGAGGCGGGCGGTGACGCGCTTGCCGACCGGCTCGCGCCGCGCCTCGAAGCCCTGGGCGACGGCCATCACTATCTCCAGGCCGTGCTGCCCGACCCGGCCGGCGTCCGCGGCCCGCGCGACGGGCAGCACCGGATCGCGGTCCCACACCGAGACCTCCACCATGTCGCCGATGACGCACAGGTCGAGCAGCGCGGGGCCGGGCGCGTACTTGCGGGCGTTGGTGACCAGCTCGCTGACCACCAGCTGCGTCAGGTCCATCGCGCGCCGGGAGACGGTCAGGCCGTGCCCGTCCCGCACCCGGGCGAGGAAATCGGCGGCCAGACGGCGGGCGTGGGCGATGTCGGCGCCGTCCCCGTCCAGGGTGACCGTGGTCTGGATGGCCTGCTCGTCCGGCGTGACGCCGTCCTGATCCACCGGCACTGATTCCAATGCTGCCGCCTTCACTCCCCCGTCGGCACCCCGCGCGCCTGCCCGCCTCCACGCGGCACACGCCCGCACCCCCTCCCCCGGCTGCCCGGCGGCATCAAGGGCGTCGCCCGCACCGTTCAGGGCAGCGCTGCGGGCCAAGGTCTTGATGTGCCAGTATCACCCACATGCCCGAAGGACATATGACAGAGACACAATCTGCTGATCAGTCACCGCGCCCTGACGTCGGGCTGTCGGTCACCGCCACCACCGCCGACGGCATCCACGTCCTGACCCTGGCCGGGGAGATCGACCACCACACCGGCGACACCCTGCGCCGGGCCCTGGACGTCGAGGCCACCGGCCCCGTGCGCATCGCGGTCGACATGGGACAGGTGACCTTCATGGACTCCAGCGGCATCAACATCCTCATCAACGCCCATCACGCCGCCGCCGCGACAGGAGGCTGGCTGCGTCTGGCCGCACCCGTACCCGCCGTCCTGCGCACCCTCCAGATCGTCGGGATCGACGAGGTCATCGACTGCCACCCCACCCTCCCCGACGCCCTCGACCACTGACCGCCCGCAGGTGTGGGACGGGCGGCTTCGCCCCTCCCCACGGCTGGGCCGCCGCCGTCCCCCGGCGTGCCGCGCCCGGGGCGGGGGCCGGCCTCAGCCGCGGTCCAGGCCCCAGGTCTGCAGGGCGAAGGGCCGTCCCTTCTCCTCGCCCGTGATCAGGGGCACGTCCAGGAGGCTGAAGCCCGCCTTGGTGGCGACCGCGACACTGGCCGTGTTCTCGGCCTCCAGTTCCAGGATGACCCGCTCCGCGCCCAGGTGCTCGAAGGCGTACGCCGCCATGACGCGCACCGCCCGTGCCGCCAGGCCGCGGCGCCGGTGCGCCGGGCCGATCGCGTAGCCGAGTTCGGTGCCCTCGGGGGCGCGCCGGACCATCACCTCGCCGAGGGGTGCGCCGCCGTCCACGGTGACGGCGAGCAGCATGGCCGTGCCCTCCGCACGCAGCCGCCGGTCCTTGTCGAGGCGGGCGCGGGCGGCCTGCTCGTCGAACGGCGAGACGAGCGGGGTCCAGTACGCGATGTCGGGGTGGTCGAACAGCGCCGGCATGGCCGGGAGGTCCGTCTCCGTCCAGTCCCGCAGGACGAGGCCCTCCCCCGCGAGCCGGATCCGCTCGGGGAACGGGGACGTGGCGCTGCTCATGCTGAAGGACCTCCCTGGCCTGTTCGAACGAGGCAGGATAACCGGCCCGCGGGTGAGGCGGCGTCGCTGTTTCCCCGGACCGGCGGGCGAGACGACGCCGGTACGTCCGGGACCGGCGGGCGGCGAGACGACGCCGGTACGTGCCGGGGCCGGGGCCGTCAGCTCCCCGGCGTCCGGGACGCCGGGGAGCTGACGGCCCCGGCCTTCCCCTCGCCCCCGAGCTTGCGCAGCAGTCCCAGCAACGCGTCCCGCTCGGTCGCCGTCAGCGCCTCGAAGCACTCCGCGAGGACCGCGTCGGCGACCTCGTGGCCGGCCGCGAGCATCCGTTGCCCTTCGGGGGTGAGGTGGTGTTCGATGCGCCGGCCGTGCCCGGGGCGCCGGTCGACGAGCCGCTGGGCCACCAGTCGCCCGGCGAGCGTGCCGAAGGCCTGCTCGCTCTGGAACGTCGCCGCGGCCAGTTCCCGCGCGCTGGCGCCCGGCGTGCGGCTGATCGCCCGCAGCGCGTCCCACTGCGCGAGCGTGCTGCCGACGGACGCGAGGCGGCTGTCCAGCGCCCGGTGCTGACGGTACTGGACGGCCTTCACGGCCCTTCCGAGGATCTGCAGTTCAACGGCCATGCCGGCCAGACTAACATCACGACCAAACTTGCTTATATAAACATCCTTAGTTACTGTCCTCGGCATGACGACCCAGCAGATGATCACCGCGTACGGCCCCGCCGACGGCCGCCCCGTCCTCGTCCTGCACGGCGGCGGCGGGCCGGCCACCGTCGACCCGATCGCCGAGCACCTCGCCGCGACCGCCCGCGTCCTGCTCCCCACCCACCCGGGCTGGAACGGCACGCCCCGGCCCGACGACTCCACCCGCGTCGCCGACCTGGCCGCCGCCTACCTCCGCCTCCTGCGCGAGCGCGACCTCGTCGACGTCCTGGTCGTCGGCTCCTCGCTCGGCGGCTGGATCGCCGCGGAGCTGGCGACCGCCGACGACGAGGGCCGGATCAGCGGCATCGCCCTGATCGACGCGGTCGGCATCGAGGTCGACGGCGCACCGGTGCGGGACTTCTTCGCCCTGGACGCGCGGGGCGTGGCCGCGTACGCATACCACGACGCGGAGCGCTTCTACGTCGACCCGGCGACCGTCCCGGCCGAGCGACGCGCCGTGTTCCAGGCCAACATGGAGAGCCTGCGCCGCTACTCGGGCGGCCCCGCCATGAGCGATCCCGCGCTCCGGCCCCGCCTCGCGGCCGTCACCGTCCCCACGCTCGTCCTGTGGGGCGAGAGCGACCGCATCGTGACCCCGGCCTACGGCGAGGAGTACGCCGCCTCGTTCGCGGACGCCCGCTTCGAAGTGGTGGCGGAGGCGGGACACTTGCCGCACCTCGAACAGCCGGAGCGCACCTTCGCCCTGCTCGACGACTTCGCCGCGCGGACCACGCGCGACTCGGCTCAGCCGGTCCCGTAGTCGGGGTAGTCGGGCAGCGCCAGCCCGGAGTGCGCCGCGCGCCCCTCCTCCGCGCCCGCCGTCACCAGGGCCCGCGCCGTCGCGCCGGCGTCCCGCAGCACCCTGTTGCGGGCCTCCAGCTGCTCGCGCGTGGTCGGCGTGACCACGGTGCCGCCGCCGGTGGCCAGCGCCTGGTTGCGCTCCGCGAAGGGCCGCATCCGGCGTTCGTACGCGGCGAACGCCTCCGCGTGCCCGGCGTGCGTGGCCAGCTCCCCGGCCAGGACGTACGCGCCCACCAGGGCGACGCTCGATCCCTGCCCGGACAGGAACGAGGTGGCGTGCGCGGCGTCGCCGGCCAGCGCCACCCGGCCGTGCGACCACTTGGGCAGGTGGATCTGGCTGACGATGTCGAAGAACAGGTCGTCGGCCTCCCGCATCGCCGCCACCAGGCGCGGCAGGTGCCACACCCGCTCCGGGAAGCGGCTCGCCACCAGGTCGCGCTGCGCCCCCGCATCGCGGAACGCCTCGAAGGGCGGCGTGGCGCGGGTGAAGGTGAGGAAGCCGTGCACCCGCTCGGACGGTTCGTGGGCGTACAGGACCGCGCTGCGGCCCGGCTCGTTCCAGATCACGCCCTCGTGGCCGAGCCCGAACTCGTTGGGCAGCGTGAAGCCCGCGAAGACGTGCCCGAGGTAGTGGTGGAAGGGCTCCTCCGGGCCGAACACCAGCCGGCGCGTGTTCGAGTGCAGTCCGTCGGTCCCGATGACCAGGTCGAAGCTGCGGCGGCCGCCGCCCGCGAACTCGACGTGCACGGCGTCGCCGTCGTCGTCCAGGGTGGCGATGGAGTCCCCGAAGAGGAACTCGACCCGGTCGCGCAGCGGCGTGTACAGCGCGTCGGCCAGGTCGCCGCGCCGGATCTCCAGGTCGAGGCCGGCCGCGCCGCCGGTCATCTGCTCGGGCGAGAGCGAGCCGACCGCCGTGCCGGCCGCGTCGACGAAGGTGATGCGCTGGGTGTCGACGTGCGCGGCCCGCAGCCGCGGCAGCAGCCCCATGCGGTCCACGACCTCGCGGGCCGTGCCGCGGATGTCGATGGCGTAGCCGCCGCCGCGCACGGCCGCGGCCTTCTCCACGACGGTGACCTCGAAGCCGTAGCGGTCGAGCCAGTGGGCGAGCGCGGGACCGGCGATGCTCGCCCCGGAGATCAGGACGCGGCGGGCGGGGCGTGAAGTGGGGTGCACGGCGTCGAAGCCTCTCCGTAAAGATGCGTACCTTAGGTATCCTTGTTCGGGCCGCGCGGCAGTGGCCGACGCGAACCGTCCCCGTCACTATAGATACCTAACTCAGGTATGTAAATGGAGGTGTCATGGCCCCCGAGTCCCCCGGGGCGTCCGAACCGGAGACTCCCCACTCCGCCCTGCTCACCGTGCTGCCCCGGATCACCCAGCTCAGCGCCGCCTTCAGCAAGGGCCGCCTGGCCGACCGTGCCGTCGAGGCCGCCGGTCTCACCCTCGACCGGCCCGCCATGGGCGTCCTGGTGTCCCTGCGCACGGCCGACGGCGCGCTCCGGATCGGCGAGATCGCCGAGCGCATGCAGGTCGTCGGACCGCACATCACCCGCCAGGTCCAGGCCCTGGAGAAGCGCAGCCTGGTACGGCGCGTCGCCGACCCCCTCGACCGCCGGGCCAGCCTCGTCGAACCGACCGAGGCCGGCCGGGAGGCGGCCGACCGGTACGTCGCCTCGATCCTCGGCTGGTTCGCCGACGCGATCGCCGACTGGCCCGGGCAGGACCGCGACGACCTCGCCCGCCTGCTGACGCGCCTCGCCGACGACGTGACGGCCCGGCTGGCCCGGCTGGACGACGAGGTCTGACGACACCCGAGGGCGACCGAGGGCGACCGACGACGACTGAGGACGGGGCCCCCGGTCCCGACGCCGGCGCCGGGGCCGGGGCCGGGGCCGGGGGTCTCGCCTCAGTTGCCGGGTACGGGCCCGGGCCCCGGCGTCACCTCAGGTGCCGGGTGAAGAAGTGGGCCGCGGCGTCGCCCGCGAACCGCGGGACGCCGGTGTGCCCGCCCAGGTGGGCGTGCAGGGACTTCTCCGGGGAGCCGAAGGCGTCGAACAGGTCCAGGGACGCCTGCCGGTCGTTGCCCTCGTCGTCCCACTGCAGCAGGACGTGCAGCGGAATGGCGACCCGCCGGGCCTCCTCGACAAGGGCGCGCGGGACGAGGCTCCCGGCGAACAGGACGGCGGCCGCGATGCGCGGCTCGACCACCGCCAGCCGGATCCCGATGGAGATCACTCCCCCCGAGTAGCCGACGGGACCGCCGACTTCGGGCAGCGCCAGGAGCGCGTCCAGGGCGGCCCGGCATTCCGGGACCGCCTTGTCGACCAGCGGGAGGACGAGCGCGTCGACGAGTTCGTCGCCGACCGGCTCGCCGGCCCGCATCGCCCGGCGCAGGTCGGCGCGGGCCTGTTCGAGGGCGGCCCAGCGGGGCCGGTCACCGCTCCCGGGGAGTTCGACGGTGGCCGCGGCGAAGCCGTCCGCCGCCGCGTGCCGGGCCCGTTCCGCCAGCCGGGGACGCATCTTGCGCAGTCCGAGCGGGGGGTGGCCGAGCAGGATCAGCGGCGCCGGTGCGAACGCCGACGCGGACGCGGGCGTCCACAGGATGCCGGGAAGGTCGCCGAGGGTGAAATCGCGCTCCAGGACGCCGTCTTCGAGGCGCTGTTCGGACGTGAAGTGCATGATCGTGCCTTTCGGGAATGCTCAGGAACGGCGCTCCCGGGCGACCCGTCGCCCGACCGTGACCCCAGGGGGAAGCACCCATGTCGATACTGCGTTCACGGGTACCACCTCCTCGTCCTTCGGCACGGCCTCCGGGAACGTAGCAGCGGCCGCGGAGGTCCGCCAAACGGTTTTTCGCGGGGCTCCGGAAAGGCGGGCGTGCCGGTCGTCTTGTCGAGCGTCCACCCCGTCGACATGCTGTGAACATGACATTCCTGAGACGTCTGTTCAGCGCTGCGGACCCGCGGGCGGGCTCGGCGGCGTCGCGGCGCGGCGGCCGGCAAAGAGCGCTCACCCTGGCCCCCGTCGTCGCGATGACGGTGGCCGCCACCCTCACCGCGACGCCGGACGCCGGGGCCGCCGTGCCCGCGGCGCCGCCGGGCTTCACCCTCACCTGGAGCGACGACTTCAACGGCGCGTCCGGCACCGGCATCGACCAGAGCCTGTGGAAGTACGACACCGGCCCCGGCAGCAGTTTCGGCACCGGTGAGATCGAGACCATGACCAACAGCACCTCGAACGTCTCCTACGACGGCCAGGGTCATCTGGTGCTCCAGGCCCTGCACTCCGGTTCCGACCCGCGCGGCGGATGGACCTCCGGGCGCGTGGAGACCCAGTCGGCGTCGTTCGGCGCCCCGGCCGGCGGCGTCGTGCGCATCGAGTCCGTCCTCCAGCAGCCCAACGTCACCACCGCCAACGGCGCGGGGTACTGGCCGGCGTTCTGGATGCTCGGCGCGCCGCTGCGCTCCGGTGTGACCTGGCCGAAGTCCGGCGAGATCGACATCATGGAGGACATCAACGGCCGCAGCTCCGACTTCAGCACCATCCACTGCGGCGTGAACCCGGGCGGGCCGTGCAACGAGTCGACCGGCATCGGTTCGGGTGAACGCCCCTGCCCGGGCTGCCAGACCGGCTTCCACGACTACGCCGCCGAGATCGACCGCTCGGTGTCGCCGGAGCAGGTCCGGTTCTACCTCGACGGGAACAACTTCTACACCGTCAGCGCCGATCAGGTGGACGCGACGACCTGGTCCGACGCGATCGACCACCCCTTCTTCATCATCTACGACCTGGCGATCGGCGGCGGCTTCCCGGACGCCTTCGGCGGCGGCCCGAACGCGGCGACGGTCTCCGGCGGCAAGCTGGTCGTCGACTCGGTGGCCGTCTACAACAAGGCGCCCGGCTCCGGGGGCGGTGGCGGCGGTTCGGTGAGCGGTCAGACGATCACCGGTCCCGAGGGCAAGTGCGTGGACGTGGCCGGCGACGACACCGGCGGCGACGGCACCGCGGTGCAGCTGTGGGACTGCCAGCAGGCGGCCAAGGACCAGCACTGGACCTGGAGCGGCCAGACCCTGCGGACCCTCGGCAAGTGCCTGGACATCGCCGGCGGCAACAGCGGCGCGGGGACGCCGTTGCAGCTCGCCACCTGCAACAGCGGCGGCTACCAGTCGTGGGTGCGGCAGCCGGACGGCTCGTTGCGCAACCCGGCCAGCGGCCGGTGCGTCGACTCGCCCTCGGGCGCCACCGCCAACGGCACCCGCCTCCAGATCTGGGACTGCAACGGCTCCGGCGCGCAGAAGTTCGCCATCGGCACCCCGATCTACGGTCCTGGCGGCAAGTGCGTGGACGTGGCCGGCGACGACACCGGCGGCGACGGCACCGCGGTGCAGCTGTGGGACTGCCAGCAGGCGACCTCGCTCGACCAGAAGTGGACGTGGAGCGGCCAGACGCTGCGCACGCTGGGCAAGTGCCTGGACATCGCCGGCGGCGTCAACGCGGCCGGTACGAAGCTCCAGTTGGCCACCTGCAACGGCGGCGGCTACCAGAACTGGGTGGTGAACGCCGACGGCTCGATGTCCAACCCGACCACCGGCCGGTGCGTCGACTCGCCCTCGGGCGCCACCGCCAACGGCACCCGCCTCCAGATCTGGGACTGCAACGGCGCCGCCGCCCAGAAGTTCGCCCTGGCGTGAGCTTTTGGGCGTCCGCCGAAGGGACCGGGCAGGGCAGGAGGTGTTTGTCCAGGTTCCGTAACGGAGCGCGCGGTGCGCAACGAGCGGGGCGGCCGGCCCCTCTGGGTGGACAGCGGGGCGCATCGGGCGCCTCGTACCGGGGTCGGGTCTCGCCGCCTGCGCGGACCCGAGGAAGGAACGTCCATGACCAGGACGAAGAAGACCGGGATGACGGCACGGGGCGGCCGGGCGGCGGTGATCGGCGCGCTGGGTCTGGCGTCGGTGGCGCTGGCGGCGGCGCCGGCGTTCGCCAAGGGCTCCGTGGAGATCTCGGCGCCGCGCACCGCCCAGGTCGGCAAGACCATCACGGTCACGGCGCACGGCGGCGACGACAGCGCCGGCTATCTGCACCAGTTGTGCCTGGAGGAGAACGGGTTCGGCGAGGGGTGGCACCAGGAGACGTGCAGCGCCGCCGTGCGGGGCGACGCGAAGGTCACCGCGAAGGGCACCTCCGCGCGCCGCGGCGACCTGCGCTTCCGTGCGGTGCTGTACGGCCTGACCAGCAAGCACGACCAGAAGCCGGTGCGCCTGCACGCCTCCGACGTGGTGACGGTGCACGTCCGCTGAGCGGAGCGCGGCCGCGGACAGCGGATACGACGGCTGTCCGCGGCCGCGCGGCGCGCTGGTCCGCCGGACTACCCGGGGGCGGGTGCGGGGTGCGGGCGTACGGCGCCTTCGGGGCCGCCGATCGTCACCGCGCCGCGGAAGCCGTCCGGCGCGAGGGTCGCCATCGTGTCGAGCGACGCGTCGGCGACGGGCAGCAGGTGTGCGTCGACCCAGGTGTCGCCGGTGGCCGCGTGGGTCCAGGGGTCCTCGATCACGACGGCGCCGGGGACCGCGCCGTGGCAGAGCACCCAGTGCGGGACGTCGAAACCCTGCATCGCGGCCAGCGAGATCAGCAGCAGCACCTGGTCCCGCCGCCCGATCGCGGTCCGGATCCGCGCCAGGGGCAGGGGGCGCGGGTCGATCGGGACACCGGTCCGTTCGGCGTCCGTCCGGGACGCGCGCTGGAGCAGGGCGCGCCACTCCTGTTCGTCCCGCGGGTAGTGGTCGAGCAGGACGGGGCGGTCCGTGTCGAGGTGGACCGTGACGGGGGACGCCGGCCAGGCCCGGCGCACGGCGACGCCCAGCCCCACCGGCTCGCAGGCGGGGAAGTTGGTCGCGTCGCGCCACAGCGTCAGCTCACGTTCCCGGTCCAGGGCCTGCGGCGGCAGCGCGCCCGCGTGCGCCTGCGCGACCAGCGCGGTGACGGCGCCGCACGTGAAGTGCGTGCTCTGGCGGTAGTACGGGGGCTCCGCCACCGGCTCGTCCCCCAGCCAGCGGACGTAACCGGTGCCGGGGCCCGCCGCGTCCTCGGCCTCCGCGCGGGCGGGACGCAGCGGGGTGAAGCCGGCGGCAGCGGCGGCCTCGGGACTCGCCGTCCATCCTTCCCACTTGACCTGTGCGAGCCCTTGGCGGCGGGCGTGGGCGACCACCGCGCCGACGGCGGCCGGCACGTCGCCGACCGCGTCGACGATCTTCAGATAGGAGGTGTGCGGGCGGGCCGTCACCAGGGCCGCGGCGGCCCAGTCGCCGCCGTCGCCGTCCGGGACGGCCACGAGGCGAGGGGCGTGGGGCAGGCGGTCGGCGGTGCGCCAGCGCTCCAGGACCTCCGGGGGGCCGATCCTCGGCAGCGCGGGCGGCGGTGCGTCGGACGCGAACGGGACGACGACGTGGTGGTCGGCGGTGCTCTTCTTCACGGGCGGTTCCTGCTGTCGCGGCGGTCTGTGTGCTCTCGGTGGTCCGGCGTCCCCGTCATGCGCGGGAGCGCCGCAGCACCCAGATGAAGTACGGGGCGCCGACCAGGGCGACCATGAGGCCGGCCGGCAGCTGGGACGGGGCGACCAGGGTGCGGCCGAGGGCGTCGGCCACGCAGACCAGCAGCGCGCCGAGCAGCATCGCGACCGGGATCACGCGGACGTGCCGGGCGCCGACCAACGACCTGGCCAGATGCGGCGCGACGAGCCCCACGAAACCGACGACGCCGACGGCGACCACGCTGAGCGCGGCGAGCACCGCGGCGATCGCCAGCGCGGCGAAGCGCACGCGCTGCGGGCGGACGCCGACGATGCGCGGGGTGTCCTCGTCGACAGCGAGCAGGTCGAGCCGGTCGCGCAGGGCGAGCAGCACCGGCAGCGCGAGCGCCAGGGCCGCCGCGACCGGTACGACGTCGGGCAGCGTGCGGCCGTAGGTGGTGCCGGAGAGCCAGGTGAAGATCCGGGGCGTGTTCCACGGATCGGCGCGCAGCAGCAGGAACGTGGTGACGGAGCTGAGGCCGTACCCGCAGCCGATGCCGATCAGGACGAACCGGTCGGGCAGGAAGCCGCCGCGCCACGACAGCAGCGCGATCAACGCGAAGGTGGCCAGCCCCGTGCCGACCGCGGCCGCGACGAGCAGCGGCCGCCCGCCGGACAGGCCCGAGGTGACGACGGCCGCCGCCCCCAGACCGGCGCCGGCGGTGATGCCGAGCACGCCGGGCTCCGCCAGCGGGTTGCGCACCGCGCTCTGCACGGCGCACCCGGCCAGTCCGAGCGCCGCGCCGGCGACGATCGCGGCCGTCACCCGCGGGACCCGGTCGTCCAGCGCCTGGCCGATGAGGTCCGGGGCCGCGCCCTGGAGCCAGAGCGCGACGTCGCCGGTGCGCAGCCAGAGGCTTCCGGCCAGGACCGCGACGAGGGCCGCGCCGGCCAGCAGCGCCGCCGCGCCGCACACGACGAGGACGAACGCGCGGCGCGACCGTACGGCGACCCTGGTGGGCGGCGCCTGCCGGGGACCGCCGGTGTCGCGGAGGCGGAGCGCGAGGACCACGATCAGGACGGAGCCGAGCAGGGCCGTGGGCACGCCGGTCGGGATGGCGGCGGCGCCGTCCGCGCCCTGCACCGCGCGCAGCGACGCGTCCGCGAGCAGGACGAGCAGCGCGCCGAGCAGCCCGGCCGCGGGCACCAGGAGCAGGTGCCGGCGCAGCGCCCGGACCCGTCCGGCGAGCAGGCGGGCCAGTACGGGCGCGCCGAGGCCGACGAAGCCGATCGGGCCTGCGAGGGTCACCGCCGTGGCGGTCAGCAGCACCGCGCAGAGCACGGCGGCGACGCGGGTGGACCGGATCGGCACGCCCAGGCCGGCCGCGGCGTCGTCGCCGAGGCCCATCACGTCCAGTCTCCTCGACAGCGCCAGGGCGGCGCACAGCACCACGGCCACCAGGGGGAGGGCCCGCGTCGAGGCGTCGATGTTCAACTGCGCGAGCGAGCCGCTGCCCCACGCGAAGAGGCCGGTGGTGTTCTGGCGGAACAGGACTAGGAGCATCGACGTCCCCGCGTCCAGCGCCATCGCGGTCGCCGACCCGGCGAGGATCAGCCGGGTGCCCGCGGTGCCGGCGGCCCGGCCCGCCAGGAGCAGGACGAGAGCCGCGGCGGCCAGTCCGCCCGCGAAGGCCACGGCGCCCGACGCCCACAGCGGGACGGTGAGGCCGGTGGCCGCGACGACCGACAGGGTGAAGTAGGACCCGGCGGTGACCGCGAGCGTGTCCGGGGAGGCGAGCGGGTTGCGGGTGACGGACTGGAGCAGCGCGCCGGCGCAGCCGAGGGCGAAGCCCACCGTCACGCCCGCGAACAGCCGCGGCAGGCGCGAGCCGGTGAGGATCTCGCCGACCGGCGCCCCGCCGCCGTCGTCGCGTCGCCCGGCGAGGTGGCGTACCAGATCGCCGACGCCGACGCCCGACGTCCCCTGGGTCAGGTGCCACAGGCCGACCAGGACGGTGGCGGCCAGCAGGACCGCCAGGACGGCCGCTCCGGCGGGGCCGCCGCCGCGCTCGGCGCGCCGCGGCAGGTCCCCCCGGGGCGCCGTGTCCGACGGGGGCGCCGTGTGCGTCCGGGGCGCCGTGTCCGACGAGGGTGCCTTGTCTGTCCGGAGCCCCGTGTCCGTCCGGGGCGCCGCCTTCTGCCGGGTGCTCACTTCTTGTCGAGTACGTCGACGTACGCGTCGATCGCCTGTTCGCAGGAACGCGGGCCGCCGGCGCCCCAGACCCGTGCGGGGAAGGCGTGCGCGCGGCCTTCCTTCACGGCCGGGATGGTCTTCCAGATCGGGTTCTTCGCCAGGGCCGCCACGTATCCCCCGGCGCCTTCGTCGTTGGCGTAGAAGAGGTTGGCGTCGCCGACGGCGGTGAGTCCCTCGACGTCGGTCTGGGCGAGGCCGTAGGCGGGGTCGACGCCGCCGTCCCCGTGTGCCTTGTTGACGGCGTCGGTCCAGGCCGGCCGCATGCCGAGCTGCTCGCCTATCTCGGTGAACAGCGCGCCCTCGCCATAGGGCCGGACGGTGAGGTTGCCGCCTTCCAGCCATCCGTCGAAGAACAGGAAGTCCTTGGTCGGCAGGTCGGCGTCGGCGACCCGCCGCTTGGCCTTCGCGAGGTGGTCGTCGAACTCCTTGAGCACCTGGCCGGCGCGCTCGGTGCGTCCCGTCGCCTTGCCGATCATGCCGAACACGTCGCGCATGTTGCCGATCGGGTCCTTGGGGTTCGCGCCCTTCGTGGCCATCACGGGGACGCCCCGCTTCTCCAGCTTCGCGATCATCTCGTCGTCGGCGGCGAACGCCTCCACGACGATCAGGTCGGGCTTCGCGGCGTAGAGGGTGTCGAGGTCGGGTTCCTCACGGGTGCCGATGTCGGTGACGCCGGCGGGCAGCTTCTCCGCGCTGACCCAGGTGCGGTACCCCTTCGCGTCGGAGACGGCGGCGGGGGTGACGCACAGGGTCATCGCGTCCTCGATCTGCTGCCATTCCAGGACCGCGATCCGCCGGGCGGGCCTGTCGAGCTTCACCGTGCGGCCCACGCCGTCCGTGAAGGAGACCGGCTTCGTCGACGTGGCCGTGGTGTCCTGGGCGCAGCTCTCGGACACGGGCGGAGCTCCGGCGGCGCCGGTGGCCTCGGGCTTGTCGACGGCGGTCGTGCCGCAGGCCGTCGCGGCGAGGGCGAAGAGCCCCGCGGTGGCTGACGCCGCCAGGCGGTGGGCACGGTTCATGGAGGTTCCTCTTTCTTGCATGCGTGCGTTCGTGCGTTCGCGCCTCGCCTCGCGGCGAGGGTGTGCGCTTCAGGCGGGGTGGCGTCCGAGGGGGTCGATCCGGAGCCGGCCCGTGCGGGGGTCGATCTCGACCTCGACGCGGATGTCGTAGACCTCGCCGATGTTGTGGGCGGTCAGGACGTCGGCGGGGGCGCCCGCCGCGTGCACCCGGCCGCCCCGCATCAGGACCAGCGTGTCGGCGACGCGGGAGGCGTGGTCGAGGTCGTGCAGCACGATCCCGACCGCGATGCCGTGGTCCTCGACCAGGTCGCGCACCAGGTCGAGCGTCTCGATCTGGTAGCGCAGGTCCAGGTGGTTGGTCGGTTCGTCCAGCAGAACGACTCCGGTGTCCTGGGCCAGGCAGGCGGCGAGCCAGACGCGCTGCATCTCGCCGCCGGAGAGTTCCCCGACCGGCCGGCCGGCCATCTCCCGCACGCCGGTGACGCCCATGGCGTGGTCGACGGCGTCGCGGTCCCCGTCGGTCGGCCCGGCGAAACCGCGCCGGTGGGGGTGGCGGCCGAAGGCCACGACCTCCGCGACCGTCAGTCCTTGCGGCGCGGGCCTGGACTGGGAGAACAGCGTGACCTCGCGGGCGAACCGGCGCGCGCTGAGCAGGGCCGCGTCCCGCTCGGGTCCTCCGTCGGCGGCGCCGAGCGTGACCCGGCCGCCGTCCAGCCGGTGCAGGCGGCACAGCGCGCGCAACAGGGTGGACTTCCCGCTGCCGTTCGGCCCCACCAGGGCGGTGACCCGGCCGGCCGCCAGGGCCAGCGAGACGCCGTGGACGACCGGGACGCCGCCGTGGCGCAGCACGAGGTCGTGCCCGTGCAGGGCGGGCGACGGCGTGCCGGGGGCGGGACCGGCCGCCGGGCGGCCGGCGGGACGGGACGGGCTCGTGAGCATCGGGGAGTCCGGGGGGTCGGAGGGACACGGGGCTGCGGCACCCTCCGTCCGGCCGCCCGCGACCGGGCAGCGCAGTCTCCCCCGCACGGACGACGCCGTGCGCGGCGAACAAGAACTAAGGGTTGCCTAACTCCGTGCAGGCTATAGTCCGCTCGCCATGTCGACAATCAGGAGTTCTGGACACGTGATGCGGGATTCCGGACACCGCCGGGACGCGGTCCGCGCCGGGTCGGGCCTGACGCGACGTCAGGCAGCGTCGCTCCGGGAGTCGTTCGGGACGGCCGGGTCGTCAGGGCCGACCGGGTCGGTCGCGGGGGTGCGGTCGGCGGCGTCGAAGAACGCGCCCGGCGTGGTGCCCATGACCCGCCGGAAGGCCGCGATGAAGGTGCTGGGCTGCGCGTAGCCGAGCGTCTCGGAGACGGTCAGCACGTCGCATCCCTCGGACAGCAGCGTCAGCGCCCGGTGCACGCGCAGCAGTTGCCGCCACTGTGCGAACGACAGTCCGGTCGTCTGGCGGAACGCCCGGGTGACCGTGCGCTCGCTGATGCCCAGACACCCCGCCCAGTCCTCCAGCGAGCGGCCGTCGGCGGGATCGTCCAGCAGGGTCTCGGCGATCACGTCGATCCGCGCGTCGCCCGGCAGCGGCAACGCGAACTGGCGGTGCGAGGGGCTCAGCACGTCGAAGACGACCGCTTCCGCCCGTGCCCTGGCCGCCGCGTCGAGATCGGTGCGGGAGAGATGGGTCAGCAGCGACTCCAGCAGCGGTGTCATGGCGACCGCCTGCGGCCGCTCGCCGGCGAACGGCGTGCGGGCGGGGTCGAAGAAGGCGTCGTGGAACCGGGCGCCGGCCGTCGCCCGGCCCGCGTGCACCACTCCGGCGGGCAGCCACAGGCCGTGCCCCTCGCACACGGTGAAGACGTGGTCGGCCACGCGGGAGGTCAGCGTGCCCCCGCGTACCCAGACGAGTTCGTGCAGGAGGTGCGCGTGCGGTGCCCACTCCGTGGGAACGGCGGGCACGTGGAGTCCGGCCGTGATGACGTGGGCGGCCTCGGCGCGCGCGGGCAGCGCGGCGGCCGTGCGCACTTCGGTGCCCTTCTCGCGCCGCCACATCCCGGGATTCGCGGCACCACGGGACGAACGGACCATGCGCGGGAGTCTATCGGGGGCCTTCGGGCCCACGGCGGACAGGGGGGCGCCCGCCGCCGCCGGTCATTGCCGGCCGGGGAGGCCGCCCGGGGCGTCGGGGTCGTCCGTCGCGTGCACCGTGGCCAGATCGGCGAGACCGGAGATCGTCAGGACCGGCGTCAGCAGCGGGGAGGCGATCAGTTCGAGCCGGTCGGCGTGGGCGAAGAGCACGCTCAGCCCCGCGCTGTCGAGGTACTCCACCTCGGTCAGGTCCAGGACGAGCGGGCCGGGGGTGTCGTCGAGTGCCTGGGCGAGGGCGCCGATGTTGCTCATGTCGATCTCCCCGGCGGCCGTCAGCCGGGGGCGGCCGTCGGCGCACCGGCCGGGGACGAGGGAGAGCGGGGTGGTCATCAGGCGATCCTCATGTGCATGTCGACGATGGTTCCGGACGGGCCAGGAGTGATGGTGACGTGCTGCATCAGGGCACGCATCAGGGCGACACCGCGACCGCGGTGGGCGTTCAGCTCGGGCTGCGGGGGCTTCCACTGTCCGGTGTCCGCGATGGTCAGGTGCAGATCGTCGACCAGGGCCTCGGCCCGCAGCCGGACGATCTCGCCGGGCGCGTGGCGGTGTCCGTGCTCGACGGCGTTGGCGCACGCCTCGCCGGCCGCGACCAGGATGCTCTGCACGGTGCCGGGCGGCAGGTCGCACTGGCCGAGCCAGCTGCGCAGCGCCTTGCGGACGGGCGCGAGCTGGGAGGACTCGGCCGGGAAGGAGACCTCCAGCGGGGCGGGGTGACGGTACAGCAGCAGGGCGACGTCGTCGTCGTACCCGTCCGCCGGGGCGAGGCGGTCCATGACCTGCGTGGCGAGGTCGTCGACCGTGGCGTTCCGGCCGTCCTGGACCGCTTCGCTGGCCTGGCCGATACCGGCGGTCAGGGGGCGGCGCCGGCGCTCGACCAGTCCGTCGGTGTACAGCAGCAGGGTCGCGCGGGCCGGCAGCAGGCACTCCGCCTCGGGGCGGGCCGTGCCGGGACGGACCGCGAGCGGGATGGACCGCCCGTCCTCCAGCAGGCGGGTGGTGCCGTCGGCGTGGGTGACGATGCCCGGCGGGTGCCCGGCGCTGGAGTAGGTCAGGCGGCCGGTCCCGGGGTCGAGGACGCCGCAGAAGACGGTGGTGCACGGAGCGCCGGGGATGCCGGCCGCGAAGTGGTCCAGGGCCATCAGGGTCTGGGCGGGGCCGGCGTCCTGGAGCAGCAACGCACGGCAGGCGCTGCGCAGTTGGCCCATGACGGTGGCCGCTTCCAGTCCCCGGCCCACGCAGTCGCCGACGACGATCCCGATCCGGCCGTCGGGCAGCGTGATCGTGTCGTACCAGTCGCCGCCGACCTCCAGCGGCTGGGTGGCCGGTTCGTAGCGCACGGCGAAGCCGTCCGGGAGCCGGGAGGGGCCGAGGATGGCGCGTTGCAGGGCGAGGGCGGTCTCCCGCTGCTGGTCGATCTGGTGGGCGCGGGACAGGCCCTGGGCCAGATGGCCGGACAGCAGCGACAGCAGCAGCTGGTCCTCGCCGGTGAACGGCCGGTCGTCGCCGAGGTCGATCCACAGGGCGAGCGGGCCCTCGGGGTGTTCCAGCAGGATGCCGGCGCCGGTGTGGTCGGCGACCGGGGTGAGCTGGGCCTGCTCGCGCAGGTCGGTGAGCGCGCGACGGCGCTCGGCGGTCAGGTCCTGCCAGGCGGAGGCGTCGGTGGCGGTGAGCGACGGCGTGTCCCCGTGCTGGAACACGGCGGCCAGCACGCACCGGGCGCGCCAGAGGGTCCGCAGCTCGCCCAGTGCCGCCGAGAGGGCCTCCGGCAGGCTGGTGGCCCGGGACAGGACGGTGGCCAGCGCGGCCAGGGCGCTCTCGCGCTGGATGGCGTAGTGCTCGGCGGTCACGTCGCGGAAGGTGCCGACCGTGACGGCGCGGCCGCTGTCGGGGTCCTGGGCCTGGGCGAAGGTGGCGGTCACCCACAGCCGGTGCCCGTCGCGGTGCTTGACGGGGATGGTGTACGAACCCCGGGCGGAGGTCCGCAGCCGGTCGAACGCCTCGCTCACCAGCCGGTGGGCCTCGTGGTCGGTGTCCGCGTCCGGCCACCACGGGTGGATCGGCGCGTAGGGCAGGCCCTCGGGTCCGTAGCCGAGGATGTCGGTGAACGCGGTGTTGGTCTCGATGACGGCGCCGGTGTCGTCGCAGACGAAGAACGCCTCCTGGAGGGAGTCCACCAGCGCGGTGCGCCAGCGTGCCTGGTGACCGCGCAGCCTGGCCAGTTCCACGTTGGCGCGCACCCGGGCGAGGAGTTCGGCCGCGGCGAACGGCTTGACGAGGTAGTCGTCGGCGCCCGCCCGCAGGCCCTCGATGGACGCCTCCTGACCGGCCCGGGCCGACAGCAGCAGCACCGGCACGGCGGCGGTCCGCGCGTCGGCGCGCAGCGCCGCCACGAGTTGCAGTCCGTCCACGCGCGGCATCATCACGTCGCTGACCACGAGGTCGGGCACGTTCGTGCGCAGGACGTCCAGGGCTTCCTGGCCGTCGGCGACGGCATCGACCTCGTAGCCGGCGCCGGTCAGGATGCGGGTGAGGTACTCGCGCATGTCGGCGTTGTCGTCGACGACCAGCACCCGGGCCCGGGCGGCCGGGCCCGGGACGTGGGCGGCGCCGGTCTCCCCGGCCGGCTGCGTCACGCCGTCCGCGCCGTCCGCGCCGGCGGCGGCGCCGGGGTCGGCGGGCAGCCAGCGCAGCGCCTCCTGGAGGTAGGGGTCGGCGGAGGCGGAGACGGCGCCCGCGGGCGTGTGCGGGGCGACCGCCTCGGGCGGCAGGTGGGCGGCGCCGAAGGGCAGGCTGATGGTGAAGCGGGTGCCCTCGCCCTCGGTGCTGTCGGCGGTGATGGTGCCGCCGTGCAGGCCGACCAGTTCGCGCACCAGCGCCAGCCCGATGCCGCTGCCCTCGTTGGAGCGGGAGCGGGCGTTCTCGATGCGGTGGAACCGCTCGAACAGCCGGGGCAGTTCGGCCGCCGGGACGCCGATGCCGGTGTCGGTGATCGTGACGACCGCCCGGCCGTCCCGCTCGCCGGTGGCGACGCGGACGGAGCCCTCGAAGGTGAACTTCAGCGCGTTGCTGAGCAGGTTGAGGACCACCTTCTCCCACATGCCGCGGTCGAGGTACACGGGCCGGTCCGGTGCCGCGCAGTCGACGTGGAAGTCCAGTCCGGCGCGGTCGATCGCGGACCGGAAGACGCTGGCCAGCTCGCCGGTGACGGTGGCCAGGTCGACCGGTTCGTAGCGGGCCTGCATCCGGCCGGCCTCGATGCGGGCGAAGTCGAGCAGGGTGTTGACCAGCTTGCCCAGCCGCAGCCCGTTGCGGTGGATGACGTCCAGTTCCTCGCGCACGTGCTCGTCGGACGGGGCGAGCCGGGTCCGCAGTTCCTCGACCGGGCCCATGATGAGGGTGAGGGGGGTGCGGAACTCGTGGCTGATGTTGGAGAAGAAGGCGGTCTTCGCCCGGTCCAGCTCGGCCAGTTCCTCCGCGCGCCGCTGCTGGGCCTGGTAGCTGCGGGCGGAGGCGATGCCGGTGGCGAGCTGTCCGGCGGTCAGCTCGATGAAGCCGCGGTAGGCGTCGTCCAGCGCCCGGTAGCGGTTCAGAGCGGCCACCAGGAACCCGTAGGGGGTGTCGCCCTGGCGCAGCAGCGGCACCACGAGCGCCTGCGTGGGCGGCTCCGGCCAGGCGCCGCCGGGCAGCTCGGCGAACGGCGCGCCGTCGAGCCGTACGAGCGTCGCCTCGGAGCGGGACAGCGCCGCCGCGGGCCACACCGCGTCGGGGTCCTCGAAGGCCACGGCGGCGGGGGCCGCGGGATGTCCGCCGGGCAGTCCGGTGGCGGCCGCCAGCCGGGCCGTGCCGTCGTCCTCCAGCAGATAGGTCAGGGTGAAGGGCAGGTCGCTCTGGTTGCGGTCGAGCTGCCGCCCGGCGAAGAGGAGCATCTCCTGCTCGGTGCGGATCACGCTCGGGTCGGAGCCGAGGTCGCGCAACGTGGCCATGCGGCGCTCGCCGATGACGCGTTCGGTGTCCTCGCTGACCACGCAGAGCATGCCGACGACCTGGCCCTCGTCGTCGCGCAACGGGCTGTAGGAGAAGGTGTGGTAGCTCTCCTCGGTGTAGCCGGAGCGCTCCAGGAACAGCAACAGCGCCTCGTCCCAGGTCGCTTCCCCGGTCCTGAGCACGGTGTCGATCCGGGGGCCGATGTCGTCCCAGATCTCCGCCCACACCTCGCCGGCCGGACGGCCCAGCGCCCACGGGTACTTCTGGCCGAGGGTGTCGCGGCGGTAGGCGGCGTTGCAGAAGAACGTCAGGTCCGGTCCCCAGGCCATCCACATCGGGAAGCGCGAGGACAGCAGGATGCTCACCGTCGTCCGCAGGCTCTGCGGCCAGCCGGACGGCGCTCCCAGCGGTGTCGCCGCCCAGTCCACCCGGGCGAGGTCACGGCCCACCACCGCGTCGGCCGCGAACAGCTCTTCCGCCGCCGGTGGTTCGTGCTCAGCGTTCTCGGGCCGCGCCACGCGACTTCCCCTTCGTTCGTTCACGGCCGGTCGCCTGCCCCGGCCCTCACCCGTGTCCACGTCCTGTACGCGACTTCCCGCGGAAGGACTCGATCCGGTGTTCCCACGGGTCCGCGTGGCTTCGCCGGCCTGCCGGCCGACGCCGAGGCCGCCACGGGGAGTCCGGTCTTCCGCTGCCCGAAAGTCCCGGTGCCGCTCTCTGCGAGAGCGGTGCGACTCCGTAGGATAGACGAGCTGAACCGTGCACTCGACCGGCCCAGCGCAAGCCAGCACCGCGTGCCACGACCCCGGCGCGAGGACGCTTCGTAGAACCCCGCGGGACAGGAAGCCCAGTGACCGACACAGATCGCACCCTCACCGTCACCCCACAGCCCCACCGCGCCGGCCTCGTGGTGCTGAAGGTCGCCGGTGAACTGGACCATCACACCGCTCCCTCCCTCCGTCAGGCGATCGACGACGTCCCGTACGCCGCCGGCGTCGCGGTGATCCTCGACGTGTCGGAGCTGCTCTACTGCGACTCCACCGGCCTGACCGTGTTCATCAACGCCCACCACCGGGCCGAGGCCGCCGGCGCCGTGCTCGGCATCGCGGGCCTGCGGGACGACCTCGGACGTGTGTTCAAGATCACAGGGCTCGACCAGTTCTTCACCCTCCACGCCGACGTCGAGGAGGCCGTCGCCTCCGCGCTCGGCTAGCGCGCCCGTCCGCGGGGCGGACGGGCGCGGGCGGCGGGCCGCGCGCCTCAGGGCGTGCGGCGCCCGGCCACGGGTGCGCCCGGGGCGTCCGTCAGGGCGATGCGGACGGTGACGCGCTTGCCGGTGCGGTCCCGGCGTACGTGGAAGTCCTGGGCCACGGCCATGACGATCTCCAGGCCGTGCTGTCCGACCCGCCGGGCGTCGGCGGTCCGGGCCACCGGCAGCACCGGCTCGCCGTCGCACACCGCCACTTCCACCAGGGCGCCGACGACGCGCAGTTCCATCCGCACCGGGCCGGGCGCGTACTTGCGGGCGTTGGTGACCAGTTCGCTGACCACCAGCCGGGTCATGTCCATCGCCCGCGCGGAGACCGGCAGTCCGTACTCGTCCCGTGCGCGGGCGAGGAAGTCGGCGGCGCGGTGGCGGGCCTGGGAGATGCAGCTGCCGTCGCCGTCCAGGGCGACGACGTCCCGCAGGGGCCCAGGGCCGGCCGCGGCCCTCAGGGGCCCGGGCGCGGGCCTCCCCCTCAGGGGTTCGGGACCGGTCGTGTCCCGTAGGGGTTCGGGAGCGGTCGCTTCCCGTAGGGGCTGGGGAGCGGTCGCTTCCCGCAGAGGTTGGGGAGCGGTCGCGGCCCGGATGGGTCCGAGGCCGGTCGCGCCCTCACCGTCGAAGACTGGTCGCACCTGTCGCATGGCGTTTCCCCCGTTCCACGCACTCCGTGTACCCGCCACGCGACCGCGCACGCCGGCGCACCGCCCCGGTTCGCCACATCGGTCACGGCGCACCGGCCGTGGCGCCGGTGGCGGTCAGGACGAGCGCCGCCTGGTCGTCGTCGCCGTCGTGGCCCGCCGTGAAGGAGCGCACCGCCCCGGTCACCGCGGCGACGACGTCCCGCGCCGCGGGCCGGGGCCCGACGCGGGCCAGGACGTCGGCGAGGCGTTTCTCGCCGAACTCCTCGCCGTCGCCGCCGCGTGCCTCGGTGATGCCGTCCGTGTACAGGAGCAGGCTCTCGTGCGGGGCCAGGCGCAGACGGTGCGTGCTCACCCGGGGGTCGCGGGCCACGCCCAGCAGCAGGCCGGCCGCCTCGACGGCGTGGACGCTCCGCTCGGCGCCGAGGACCAGCGGGAGGGTGTGGCCGGCGCGGACCAGCTCGATCTCCAGGCCGTCCGGGGTCGGGGTCAGATGGCCGTGGACGAGCGTGACGAAGCCCGTTCCGTGGCTGGGCGGACGGTCGAGCAGCGCCTTGTTGACGGCGTTGACGACCGCGTCCGGCCCGGGCAGCAGCGGGGCGATGGCGCGGGCGGTGTGCCGCACCAGGGCGGTGGTGGTGGCCGCGACGGCCCCGCGCCCGCAGACGTCGCCCAGCATGAAGGCCCACCGGCCGTCCTCCAGCGGGAAGACGTCGTAGAAGTCGCCGCCGATGTCGAGCCCTTCGCCCGCGGGGTGGTAGTGCGCGGCCATGTCGACGCCGGGCACCTCGGGCAGGTCGGGCAGCAGCAGGCCGGCCTGGAGGTCCCTGGCCAGCGCCACCCGCTGGGTGTACTGGCGGGCGTTGCGCGCGGCGGCGGCCGCACGGCGGGCGAGTTCCTCGGCCAGGGCGACCCGGTGACCGTCGAAGGCGTGCCCGCCGGTGCTCAGCAGGGTCAGGGTGCCGAACGCCTTCCCGCGCTCCAGCAGCGGCGCGCACAGATAGCCGGTCACCCCCAGCTCCTGCCAGGGGCCCGGGCCGGTGGGGGTGCGCCGGGCCACCTCGGTGGTGCCGGACGCCAGCACCCGGGCCACGGCGTCGTCGGCCGCGTCGTAGACGGGGATGTGGGAGGAGAGCAGGTCCCGCCGGCGGTCGGTCGGGGCGGCGACGGCGATGCGCCGGACCCGGCCCGACTCCATGACGTCGATGGCGCACAGCGGCGCCAGCGCGGGGGCGCAGGCGTCGGCGACGCGCTGGAGCGTCTGGCCGTAGTCCAGGTCGGAGGCCAGGGCGGTACTGGCGTCGAGGAGGAAGGCGAGGTCGTCGCGGGCCGCCCGCGCGCGGGTCTCGGCGGCCAGCCGTCCGCGCTCCGCCCGGTGCCGCTCGATGGCCAGGGCGGCGGTGCCGGCGAAGACGCGGGCCAGCGCCAGGTCGCTCGCCTGCGGGGCGCGCGGCGTTCGGTGGTACGTGGCGAAGGTGCCCAGCAGGCCGCCGTCGCGCGCGAGGATGGGCGTCGACCAGCAGGCGCCGAGACCGGCCTTGTCCGCCAGGTGCCGGAAGTCGTCCCAGAACGGGTCGGTGCCGATGTCGGTGACGACGACCATCTCGCGCCGGTGCGCCGCGGTGCCGCAGGAGCCGACGCCCTCGCCGGTCGCGATGCCGTCGATGGCCTCGTTGTAGAAGTCGGGCAGGCTCGGGGCCGCGCCGTGCCGCAGGTGGCGTCCGTCCTCGTCGGCGAGCAGGACCGACACGAGCACCTGCTCGGGGGCGAGTTCCTCGATGGCGCGGGCCATGCCCTCCAGGACCTCGGGCAGCGGCGCCTGGCGGGCGATCTGCTCCAGCAGCGCGCGCTGTTCGGCCAGCAGTCGCTGAGCCTGCTTGACCTGGGTGGTCTCCACCCCGATCACGCGGACGCCCATCACGTTGCCGCCGGTGTCCCGGCGGGGCTCGTAGGTGAAGTCGAAGAACGCCTCGCGGGCGTCGGCGCCGGCGCCCAGCATCACCCGGGCGTCCCGGCCGGAGTACGGCACTCCGGTGCGGTAGACCCGGTCCAGCAGTCCGAGGAAGCCCTGCCTGCCCAGTTCCGGCATCAGGTGCCCGAGCGGCACGCCCAAACGGTGGCGCCCCTCGCCGCCGATCGCCGCGAAGAACGCCGTGTTGGCCGCCTCCAGCATGTGGGCGGGTCCCGCCAGGGACGCGAAGACGGCCGTCGACTGACCGAACAACGCCCGAAGATCGCTTTCCGTCCCGCTGTCGGCCCAGTGGCCGGCGCCTTCCGCGTCGGGGAACCTCTCCCCTGCCACGCCCGTCATACGTCCCGGCCTTCGCTCACCGTGCCATCGGATGCTCCGCGAGACGCGGCGCGGCCGCCCCGCCCGCTCATGTCGTACGCGTCGTCCGCACCCGCGTCGGTGACGTCGGCCCGGAACACTCCGTACCCTCCGTACACTCCGTCTCCTCCCCTTGCCCGACCAGATTCTCATGGCGGATCGGAGTCCGGAGAACCGGAGGGCGAGGACCGGTCCGTACGGCGTGCGGCACGCCCCGCACGAGGCGGGCGGCGCGCCGCGGAACGGTCCGGGCGCGCCTCACCGGCTCAGTCGGTGCACAGCATCCCGTCGCGCAGGCGGGCGAGCATACGGCTGATCAGACGGGACACGTGCATCTGCGAGATGCCGAGGCGTTCGCCGATCTCCTTCTGGGTCAGCTCCTCCACGAACCGCCAGTGGATGATCTGCCGGTCGCGTTCGTCGAGTTCGGCGATCATCGGGGCGAGGGCGTGGAAGTCCTCGACCAGACCGAGCGCGGCGTCGTCGTCGCCGATGAAGTCGGCCAGCGCCGCCTCGCTCTCCTCGCCGCCGCCCAGGGCCGCGTCGAGCGAGGCGGACTTGTAGCCGTTGGAGGCCAGGCGGGCCTCCACGACCTCGTCCTCCGGCAGGCTCATCAGCTGGGCGAGTTCCCGGGTCGTGGGCGTCCGGCCGAGCCGGCTGCGCAGTTCCTCGGTGGCGCGGGCCAACTGCACGCGGGCTTCCTGGAGTCGCCGGGGCACGTGCACGGCCCAGGAGGTGTCGCGGAAGAAGCGCTTGATCTCCCCGACGATGTACGGCACCGCGAAGGAGGTGAACTCCACCTCGCGGGACAGCTCGAACCGGTCGATCGCCTTGATCAGCCCGATCATGCCGACCTGGACGATGTCCTCCATCTCCTCCGGGCCGCGGCTGCGGAAGCGGCCGGCCGCGAAGCGGACCAGGGACATGTTCATCTCGATCAGCGTGTTGCGCGCGTACTGGTGCTCGGGCGTGCCCTCCTCCAGCACCGTCAGCTGGTCGAAGAACAGCTTCGACAACTCCCGCGCGTCCTTGGGAGCCACCTTGGTCGGATCCGCGATCCGCGGTACGTCCACGATGCGTTCGGTGGTCTGCACGGTCGCCGCCGCCATGATGTCCCTCCCAGTCGATCGACCTCGCCCCTGTCGGTCCACGGGCTGTCGTTGCCGACGGTTACCCGCGTTCGCGGTCCTCACTCCCCCCGTCCCGCGTCGAATTCGCCGGGCCGGGCACGCTGATGGCGACGACGGCCATGTCGTCGTGCCGGCCCGACCCCAGCCACTGGGCGGCGAGCATCTGCACCCGCTCCACCACGGCCTCCGCGGGGATCCCCGCGCAGTCGGCCAGCGCCCTCCTCAGGCGGTGCTCCCCGAACAGTTCGTCACCGAGGCGACCGCCGCGCGCCTCGGTGATGCCGTCCGTGTACAGCAGGCACGTCTCGCCGGGGTTCAGCACCGTCTCGACGGTGTGGGCGGACACCTGGGGGAACGCGCCGACCAGGGTGCCGCGGGTGGGCACCTCCTCGACGGCGCCGTCGGCGCGGACGACGAGCGGCGGCAGGTGGCCGGCGCTGGTGAGCCGCAGCCGTGCCTGGTGGGCGCGGCGGCGCACGGAGGCCAGGACGAGGGTGGCGAAGCGGGTGTGGTGGGAGGAGAGCAGGGCCCCGTTGAGCAGGTCGAGCACCCTTTGGTGGTCGTCGGCCAGGGGCAGCAGGGCGTGCAGGGTGTTGCGGATCTTGCCCGTGAGCACCGCCGCGTTCAGCCCCTTTCCCGCGACGTCCCCCAGCACGACGAGGGTCTCCTGCTCGGGGCCGGCACCGGGGTGGACGTCGTAGAAGTCGCCCCCGATCCGCTCGCGGTCGCCGGCCGCTCGGTAGCGGCCGGCGTAGTCCACTGCGTGGACGCGGGTCAGGGACGGCGGCAGCAGCTCCTGCATCAGGGTGGCGGTGATCGTGGCCTGCTCGGTGTAGAGGCGGGCGGCCGAGAGGGCGGCGCCGACCCGGGCCGCGAAGAGCCGGGCGAAGACCTCCTCGCCCTCGGTGAACACCTGCTCGGTGCTGGAGCGCAGCAGGATGAGGGTGCCGGCGGGCACCCCGTGCCCGGGCAGCGGGGTGACGATCACCGAGCCGACCGGTCCGGCGAACCCGTCGGGGATCACCCAGTCGGGAAGGTCGGCGGGGTTCAGCCAGCGCGCCGGCACCGGCGGGAATCCCTGGAGCGCCTCGGTCAGGCCGGGGACGCTGCGGGTGTCGATCGGCCGCATGACCTGCGTGACCGGTTCGCCGCGCCGGGCGAAGGTGAGGGGGTGGTGCCGCCCTTGCGCCGGGGCGACCAGGACGGCGGCCTCCGCGAGGTGTTCGGCGGCCAGGGCGGCGGACACCTCCATGCAGCGCGGCACGTTCAGCGTCGACAGCAGGGTCGAGGACGCGTCGGACAGGACGTCGGCGCGGTCCCGGGTGACCTTCAGGGCCGTCTCGGCCAGGCGGCGGTCCGTGTCGTCGACGAGCCACCACACCACGTCGCCGTCGGCGCAGGCGGTGGGGTGCGCCTCGAAGACCCGGTCGCCGATGCTCCCGAACGGGGGGCGGTCCTCGCCGGCGCGCGAGCGGGCGAGGACGCTCAGGTGCGCCTCGGACAACCAGGAGGGCGCCGTCTCGCGCAGCCAGCCACGGCTGGGCTTGTCCGGCAGGAGCGCTCGGGCGGCCTCGTTGAGACGCACCAGGCCGCCGTGCCGGTCGATCACCAGCACGGGACAGGGGGCGTCATCCCACGTGGCGCCCACCGTGAGGTCGGCGCTGCGCGGGCGGACGGGCGAACCGCGGGAAGCAGACACAAAGACAGGCACGCATCGCGCGTACCTCACCACCCTTCCGCTCTGGGCGAGGAGAAGCCTCGTAGCAACCGTCCCGCACCCACTTCGCCGATGCAAGGCGCCCGCAGAACCCGCATACGGCCGTCACACTTGCCGCACAGATCGAACGGGGCGCCAACCGAGCGGGAACGGAGCGGGAACGGGGCGGCGGCGCGGGGCCGTTGGGCGGTGTCACGGCGGTGCGGCGGTCACCCGGTCCAGCGAACCGTCGCCGAGGCGTTCGCCGTGCGGCGGGGCGACGAGGGGCGCGGGCCGCTCGGCCGGGGCGCCTCGAACGACCCGGACGGCGGCCCGGCGCGGGTCGCGCGCGACGGCATGTCCGGCCGGGCGCCGGGGTGTTCGGGGTGTTCCGGGTGTTCCGGGTGTGCGGCGGGTTCGGGGTGGTCGGGCGTTCCTCAGCGGCGGTGGACGCTGACGGCGTAGCCGCCGCCGTCGTAGGGGGCGGCGTCCCAGGTGGCGAAGCGGTCCACGAGGGTGAGTCCGGCCGCGGCGCAGTGGTCGTCGTACTCCGGCAGCGTGATGCCGGGCGGCACCGGCAGGTGGGCCCGGTCCAGGCCGAAACCGGCGACCAGCAGACCGCCCGGGCGCAGGGCCGCGGACAGCCGCCCGACCACCGCGGCCTCGGTGCCGGGGGCGAGCAGCGGGAAGATGTTGCCCGCGGCGACGACGAGGTCGAAGTCGCCCGCGACGCCGAGCCGGGCCGGCTCGAACGCGGCCAGGTCGGCGTGGAACCACGGCAGGTGCGGCGCCTGCTCGCGCGCCACCGCCAGCATCGACGCGTCGAGGTCCACCCCGACGCAGTCGTACCCGAGTTCCGCGAGCCGGATCATGACCCGTCCGGTGCCGCACCCGGCGTCCAGCACCCGCGCTCCGGCCGGCACCAGGGCCGCGCAGAACCGTGCCTCGCCGTGCACGTCCTCGCCGCCGCGGGCCAGGGCCGCGAACCGCGCGGCGTACTCTTCCCCGGACGTGGCTCCGGTCAGCTCGTTCCAACGGCTCATGCGCCCGACTATAGGCCGGGGCGTGACCGCTCGGAGAAGGCGGGCGGGCGGACCGGCCGGCGACAGGACGGCCGGGCGGATGCGGGAGCCGTGTCAGCGGACGACGTCGAACACGTTCTTCTGCAGGCCGTTGGCGTAGACCTCGTGCTCGACCAGCTTCAGCTTCTGGGTGTCCTTGTCCGTGGCGCTGAACAGGCGCTTGCCCGCGCCGAGCAGCAGCGGGAAGACGAGCAGGTGGTAGCGGTCGATCAGGCCGGCGTCCGAGAGGCTCCGGTTCAGGGCGGCGCTGCCGTGGACGATGATCGGGCCGCCCTCGGTCTCCTTCAGGGCGGCGACCTCGTCGAGCGAGCGCAGGATCGTCGTCTCGCCCCAGTTCGTCACCAGGTCGCCCTCGGCGAGGGTGGTGGAGACGACGTACTTCGGCATCGCCTTGTAGTCGGCGAAGTCCGCCATGTCCGGCCACACCTGGCTGAACGACTCGTAGCTGGTCCGGCCCAGCAGCATCGCGGTGGCTTCGCTCTGCTCCCGGCCCTTGAGCTCGAACGCCTCGGGGAGGAACGCGACGTCCTTGAAGGTCCAGCCGGAGTTCCGGTAGCCGGGCTCGCCTCCCGGGGCCTCCACGACGCCGTCGAGCGAGATGAAGGCGGTGCTGATGAGGGTGCGCATGAAGGGTTCCTCGGTGTCTCGTGGCGGTTCTCGCGGGTCGGGCCGGTGCACGCCTCGACCGCTCCCGCGGCCGCGGCGCACCGACCATGAGCTGTGACCGCCGATCACGGAGGAACTCATCGGTCCGCGCCCGCTCTCTTCCCGCCGTCTCGGCGGACGTATCGGCGGGGGGCTCTCCGTGCCGGGGCCGACGACGTCCGGTGCGCGGCCGCGTCCTTGCCGGCGTCCGGTCGGCCCTGCTCGATAGCATGCGGCGCATGGCCATCACCTTAGAGAACGTCGGCATCGCCGTGCGCGACATCGAGGCAGCGATCTCCTTCTTCACCGATCTCGGCCTCACGGTCGTCGGCCGTGACACGGTCAGCGGTGAGTGGACCGACACCGCCGTCGGCCTCGACGGCAATCACGCCAAGATCGCGATGCTCCGGACGCCGGACGGGCACGGCCGCCTGGAGCTCTTCGAGTACCTCCACCCCGAGGCGATCGAGTCGGAGCCCACCCGCCCCCACGAGATCGGCATGCATCGCGTCGCGTTCAAGGTCGACGACATCGACGCGGCCCTGGAGACGGCCGCGAGACACGGATGCCGTCCGCTGCGCGGCGTGGCCAACTACCAGGACGTCTACAAGCTCACCTACGTCCGCGGTCCCAGCGGCATCATCGTGATGCTCGCCGAGGAACTGAAGAGGAGCTGAGTGTTCCGGCGTCGCGTCAGAACTGCAGGACGAGCATCCACACGACGCCGGCCAGGAACAGCACTCCCGACACCCGTTGCACCGCGTACCCCTTACGGGTGGGCTCGGTCGCTTCGGGGTTCTTCACCCATCCCCGCTGGAGCCGGCTGTTCAACCGCCACAGCAACTGCGGCCGTATGACCTGCACCAGTCCCATGACGAGGAGCAGACACAGAATGGGGATGAGGACAGGACCGGACGTACCGCCTTCGGACGCCGTCCGCACTGTCATACCGTGATCCATGTCCCACGGATTCCCTGATAGGCCGTCAGGAAACGTCGCACGGCCGCGCGTTCAGCGCCAGGGGTCGAGGGCGTGCTTGCCGCTGGTCCGGCCGGCTTCGAGCTGACGCAGCACCGCCGGGCCCTCGGCCAGGGGATGGACGTGCGGCTTGCCGGGCGGGTACACGCCGTGGGCGATGAGGGTATCGATCTCGGCGAGCAGCGACCGGTGGAGCGAGGGCGCCGCGGTCGCCAGCGCGCCGATGTGCAGGCCCTTGATCTGCACCTGATGGGTGAAGATCAACTCGTGGGTGGTCACCGTGGCCTCGCCGGACGCGGCGCCGAAGACGACGACGCGTCCGGTGAAGGGCTTGGCGACCGACAGGCTGGTCTCGAACGTGGCCCGGCCCACCGATTCCAGGACTAGGTCGACGCCGCCCGTCAGGCGGGCGATCTCCTCGGCCAGGTCGGGGCGGCGGCTGTCCAGGACCTCGTCGGCGCCGAGCGCCTTGACGGTGTCGTGCTTGGCCGGTGACGCCGTGGCGATCACCCGCGCGCCGTAGTGGCGGGCGAGGCGGACGGCGGCCTGCCCCACGCCGCCGGCCGCGGCGTGCACGAGGACCACCTCACCCGCCTTGATCTCGCCCAGCGGCTTCAGCGCGGCCAGGGCGGTGGCCCAGTTCAGCACCAGGCCGAGCGCCTCGGCGTCGCTCCAGCCGGCGGGCACCGGGAGCACGCCCGCGGCCGGCATCGTCATGTACTGCGCGAAGGCGCCGGGGCCGGTGCCGACGACGCGGGCGCCGGGCGGGAGCGGGCCCTCGATGTCCGGGCCGGCGCCCACGATCTCGCCCGCGGCCTCGAAGCCCGCCGGGTAGGGCGCCCGCGGGCCTCCGCCGTACGTTCCGTGCGTCTGCGTCACGTCGGCGAAGTTGACCCCGGCGGCGCCCACCCGGACGAGGTACTCGCCGGGCCCCGGGACCGGACGGGGCCGATCGGTCGTCAGGGTCAGGTCCCCCGGGCCCCGGTGCGACCGCTGGACCAGTGCTCGCATCGTCCGCTCAGCGCTGTGCCGCTGCCCGTCGATCTCCGTCGTCTCCATGATCTCTGTGATCTCCATGGGTCGAACGTAGAAGCCTGACACTGGTGTCAAGGTCAAGCGGCGGCCGGAGACCGGTGCCGTCGGCCTGCCGGAGGTAGGCGTCGAGCGCCGCCTGCTGCTCGCCGAGCGCGGCGATGCGGGCGGCGAGCCGGTCGCGGTAGTCGCGCACCTCTTGCAGGAACTCCGCGCACACCACGTCGGCGCCGGCGTCCGGCGGATCGGTGAGGCCGGGCAGGACCTCCCTGATCAGCCGCACGGGCAGCCCGGACTCCAGCAGCGAGCGGATGACGAGCACCCGGTCGACGGTGGACTGGCAGTAGTCGCGGAACCCGTTGCCGAACCGGCCGGGGACGATCAGGCCCTCGTCCTCGTAGTGCCGTAACGAGCGCGCGCTCACACCGCTGGCACGCGAAGCCTCACCGATCTTCATGTTCACGGCCAACGTCCGGGACCACGGCGATGTTCCGGCGTCAGCGGCACAGGACCTGGATCTTCCGGCCCTTGCCGGCCTGGAACTGCCGCAGGGCCTCGGCGTAGTCGGCCAGCGGCAGCCGGTCGCTGATGAAGACGTCCGGGTCGAGCACGCCGCCGGCGAACAGTTCGGCGGCGCGTTCGTAGCTGTGCAGGACCGCCATCGAGCCGGTGATGGTGATCTCCTCGTGGTAGATCCGGTACGGGTCGATGGTGGCCCGGGTCGCGTAGTCGGCGACGCCGAACTGGAGATACGTGCCTCCCTTGCCGACCCGGCCCAAAGCGTCCTGGATCGCCTGGGCGTTGCCGGTGGCGTCGATGACCACCTCCCAGCCGCGCGGGCGGTCGAGGGCGTCGGCGGAGGTCGCCGCGTCGGTGCAGCCGAGGGTGCGGGCGGTGGCGAGCCGGTCCGCGTTGACGTCGACCATGTCGACCGTGGCCGCCCCGGTGCGCTTGGCCAGCTCCAGCATCATCAGGCCCATGGTGCCCGAGCCGTAGATCAGCACATGGCTGGCGAGGGCGCCGCGCAGGATGTCGTAGCCGCGCACCGCGCAGGACAGCGGTTCGATGAGGGCGGCGTCCTCGGTGCGCACGTGTTCGGGGAGCTTCACGCAGTTGGCCGCGGGGGCGACCGCGAACTGCGCCGCGCCGCCGGGGACGGTGACGCCGATGGCGTTCCAGCGCTCACACATGTTTCCGCGCCCGATACGGCAGTAGTGGCACGTGTGACAGTGCAGGGAGGGGTCGACGGCGACCCGGTCGCCGACGGCCAGGCCGCGGACCCCGGCGCCCAGCGCGACGACCTCGCCGGCGAACTCGTGCCCGGGGACGATGGGCAGGGTGGGCGCGAACTCGCCCTGGAGGATGTGGAGATCGGTCCCGCACAGGCCGCAGGCCGCGACCTCGACCACGACCTGACCGGGGCCGGGCGCGGGGTCGTCGACGGTCTCGACGCCGACCTGGCCGGGTGAGCTGATGACAGCGGCTTTCACTTGACTGCTCCAAGGGACAGGCCCTGGACGAGTTTGTCCTGGGCGGCGAATCCGGCGACGAGGACCGGCAGGGAGACGCAGACGGCGGCGGCGCACACCTTGGCCAGGAAGAGGCCCTGGCTGGTGACGAAGCCGGTGAGGAACACGGGCGCGGTGCCGGCGACGACGCCGGTGAGCACCCGTGCGAAGAGCAGTTCGTTCCAGCTGAAGATGAAGCAGATCAGCGAGGTGGCCGCGATGCCGGGGGCGACGACCGGCGCGACGATCCGGGCCAGGACGGTGGGCAGTCCGGCACCGTCGATGGAGGCCGCCTCAAGGATCTCGACCGGGACCTCGGCGAGGAACGAACGCATCATCCACACCGCGATCGGCAGGTTCATCGAGGTGTAAAGGACGACGAGCAGCGCGATGTTGTCGAGCAGGCCGGTGTCGCGGGCAATCAGATAGACCGGCAGCAGTCCGGCCACCGCGGGCAGCATCTTGGTGGACAGGAAGAAGAACATGACGTCCGTCCACTTGCGCACCGGCTTGATGGACAGCGCGTAGGCGGCCGGAATGGACAGCACCAGCACCAGGAGCGTCGAGAGGAGGCTCGCGGAGAGCGAGTTGATCAGCGGCGGCCAGGGGGAGACGCCGGTGCTCGCGCCGAAGAACTCCCGGTAGCCCTGGAGGGTCAGCGGCGCCGCGAGGCTCGGCGGGTTGGTGGCGGCGTCGGACTCGCCGTGCAGCGAGGTGAGGACCATCCAGGCCACCGGGAGGAAGAACACGACGCCGCAGAGCCAGGCCAGCAGACCGAGTGCGCCGCGCCGGCGGCGGGCCGCGGCGCCGGGGCCGTACGGGGCGCGGGGGGCGGTGGTGCGGGGGGCGAGGGTCGCGGCCATCAGCGCGTCTCCTCTCGGAGCAGGGTCGAGACCGTCCGGAGCGCGAAGCTGCCGACGAGCAGGGAGCACAGGACGACCAGGACGCCCTCCGCGGAGGCCTGCCCGTAGTCGTGCGCCTGATAGAAGGTCTCGTAGACGGCGTAGGGCAGGTTGGCGGTGTCCAGGCCGCCGCCGGTGAGGGTGAAGACGGCGTCGAAGTTCTGCACCACGTAGATGCCGCCGAGCAGCGCGGCCAGCTCCAGATAGCGGCGCAGGTGCGGGAAGGTGAGGTAGCGGAAGACCTGCCAGGTGCTCGCTCCGTCCACGCGGGCCGCCTCGACGGCGTCCAGGGGGCGGCTCTGCAGTCCGGCCAGCAGGATCAGCATCATGAACGGCGTCCACTGCCAGATCAGCGACGCCTCCACCGACAGCAGCGGCAGCGAGGACAGCCAGTCGGGCTGCGGCGGGTCGTCGCTGCCGAACAGGCTCCACAGCCAGGTCAGCGAGCCGTTGATCAGCCCGTAGGTGGCGTTGTACAGCGCGTGCTTCCACAGCAGCGCGGAGGCCACCGGCACGACGAGGAACGGTGTGATCAGCAGGGTGCGGACGATGCCGCGGCCGCGGAAGCGGCGGTCGAGCAGCAGGGCGAGCGCCAGGCCCAGCACCAGGCTGACCAGCACCACGGTCACCGTGAGCGTGACGGTCGTCAGCAGGGCGGAGCGCGACTCCGGGTCGGTGACGGCCTCCTGGTAGTTCCGCAGGCCCGTGAAGGCCCGGTCGTCGGGGTCGAGGGCGTTCCAGCGCATGAACGAGATCGCCACGGTGCCGACGAACGGCAGCTGGGTGACGACGATCATGAAGACGAGGGCCGGCAGCAGCGGGGCCCGCCGGGCCCACGTCCCACGGGCCCGGCGCGGGCGTGCGGAGCGTCGCGCGGTCCGCGGTGTGCGGGTGCGCCCGGTGAGCGAGGGTGTGAGGGTCATCGTGTGTCTCCGCTGTGCTCCCGTGTCCGCAACCCGCCTGGCAGGGTGGGGAGTCCGGGAACGTCGGGGGGATCGGGAGGGGTCACTTGTCCGCGTGCCGGGCGGCGACCTTCTCGGCGAGTGCCTGACTCGTCCTCAGCGCCTGCTCGACGCTGGTCCTCCCGGCGATGGCGGCGCTGATCTGCTGGGAGACCTGTGTGCCCAGGTCGGTGAACTCGGGGATGCCGACGAACTGGATGCCGGGGGCGGGGCGGGGCTGCACGCCGGGGTTGCCGGGGTCGGCGGACTTCAGGGCGTCGGCGGTGGCCCCGGCGAAGGCGGACGCCGCTGCGACGTACTGCGGGTTGGCGTAGGTGGAGGCCCGCTTGCCCGCCGGGACCCGGGACCAGCCGAGCTGCTTTCCCACCAGCTCCTCGTACTTCTTGCTCGACGCCCAGGAGATGAACTTCCAGGCGTCGTCCTGGTTCTTGCTCGCCTTCTGCAGGCCCCAGGCCCAGGTGTAGAGCCAGCCCGAGCTCTTGGTCCGGTCGACCGGCGCGGGCGCGTATCCCATCTTCCCGGCCACCGGCGACCCGCCGGCTTCGAGCGACCCGGCGGCGGAGGTGGCGTCGTACCACATGGCGACCTTGCCCTGCTCGACGTCGTTGAGGCACTCGGCGAACCCGGACTGCGGGGCGCCCTTCTCCCCGTGGGCGCGCACGAGGCCGACGTAGAACTTGGTCGCCCTGATGAAGGCGGGGCTGTCGACCTGGGCCTTCCAGTCCTTGTCGAACCAGGTGCCGCCCATGGTGTTGACCACGGTGGTCAGCGGGGCCATCACCTCGCCCCAGCCCGGCAGGCCGCGCAGGCAGATGCCCTTCATGCCGGGTTCGGCGCCGTCGGCCTCGGCGGCGAGGGCGGCCACCTGCTGCCAGGTGGGGTGGGCCGGCATGGTCAGCCCCTTCTTCGCGAAGACGTCCTTGCGGTACATCAGGAAGGACGACTCACCGTAGAACGGCTCGGCGTACACCTTGCCGGACACCGTCAAGGACTCCCGCAGGGCGGGCAGGATGTCGTTCTGCTGGAAGGCGGTGTCCTTCCGCGCGTACCCGCTCAGTGGGGCGAGCCAGCCGTTCTGGGCGTAGATCGGCGTCTCGTAGTTGCTGATCGTCGCCACGTCGTACTGGCCGGCCTGGCTGGAGAAGTCCTGGCTGATCTTGTCGCGGACGTCGTTCTCCGGCAGCACCGTGAAGTTCACCTTGATGCCGGTCTCCTTGGTGAAGTGAGCGGCCGTCAGCTTCTGGAGGTCCGCCATCTGCGGGTTGTTCACCATCAGTACGTTGAGGGAGTGCGCGCCGGAGCCGCCCTGCGCGCCGCCGGCGCCCGCGCACGCGGTGAGCAGGGCGCCGCACACGGCCAGCGCGCACAGCGGCACGGCGGTGCGTGGACCGGTCGGTCGTGAAGTCATGATCGTCCCTTTCGTGAACTGACGGGTGGGGGCGGCGAAGGGCGAGGAGGAGGTGCGGGGGCCGTCGGACGGTGGTGGGGGCGTCGGACGGTGAGCGGGAGGGGGCGTCGGACGGTCGGTGGCGGGGGGCGTCGGACGGTGCGTTGCGGCCGTGCGGGCACGGCGGTGTCGCCGTACGGCTTCGGCGGGGCCGTACCCGGCGGGCGGGGGCGGGGCGAGCGGGTCAGACCCGGTGGACGCGGGGTCCCATCAGTGAGTAGCGGTGCGCCTCGGCGCTGGACAGTCCGGTGTCGGTGACGACGGCCTCGAAGTCACCCACCTCGGCGAAGCGGCAGAAGCTGCTCGCTCCGAACTTGCTGTGGTGGCCCATGAACACGCGCCGTCGCGACACGGCCAGCGCCTTGGCCTTGACGTCGGCCACCACCGGATCCGGGGTGGTCAGGCCCAGCTCCCGGGAGATGCCGTTGGATCCGATGAAGGCCAGGTCGATCACGAACCGCCCGAGCATGGCGCAGGCCCAGGAGCCCACCGTGGCCAGGGTCCGCGCCCTGACCCGGCCGCCGAGGAGCAACACGGTGAGCTGCGGGGAGTCCACGATCGCGGCCGCGGTGGACAGGGACGCGGTGACCACGGTCAGGGGCCGGTCGCCGGGGAGGAGCGCGGCGAGGAGCTGGGGGGTGTAGCCCTCATCCACGAACACGGTCTCCGCGTCACCGAGAAGCCTGACCGCCTCCGCGGCGATCCGGCGCTTGTCCTTGACGTGCAGGGTCTCCCGCTCGGTGAGGCCCGTCTCGAAACCCGCGCCCTCGACGGGGTAGGCGCCGCCGTAGGTGCGGCGGAGCAGGCCCCTGCGTTCCAGGACGCCGAGGTCGCGCCGGATGGTCTCCGGCGCGACGGCCAGGTCCGCGGCCATGGTGGTGACCTGGACGCTTCCCTGGTGACGCGCGAGCGCGAGGATCCGGCTCTGCCGCTCCGCGGCGTTCATCGCACTCACCTCGGCTTCCGTACGACCGGTCCGGGCACGGTGCGCCCGGTCCTGACGCACATTTATACCGGCCGGTCCTCACCGGGGATGGGCCCGGAGCGGGCCGGAAGCTGCCCGATGTCGCCCGGGCCGACGGCGCGGAGCCGCTGTTCAGGCGCGTACGGCGGGGATCTCCTCCGTGCCGTTGCCCGTGTGCGTCGCCTCGGCTGCCCGGTTCGGGCGTCCGGCGGACCGGGGGCGCGGCCGCGTCACCGCCCAGGCACGGCCGCCGCGGCCGGGGCGGCGCGGCCCGGCCTGCCTGATCGGTCCGACCGCTACGCGCGGGGCGGCGAGCAGGCGACGTCGGGCACCGCCGTGGCCGCCGGCGGCAGGTCGGACCCGGGGGCGGCGTCCTCGTCGAGCCCGCGGGCGGTGTGCACGCGCAGCAGGCCCTCGATGCCGCGCAGGAGGGTCTCGCCGGCCAGGACGGGATCGCCGAGGTAGCCGGCGCTCATCGCGCCGTCGCGGAGCATGACGAAGTGCCGGCCGGCGTGCTCGGCGGAAGCGCCCGCGATGTCGGCGAACAGTCCGGTGACCGTGCGCAGGAACCACTCGCGGTGTCGCACGACGGCCCGGTGGACCGGATGGTCGGGGCTCGGGAACTCCGCGGCCGCGTTGAGGAAGGCGCATCCGCGGTAGCCGGGCGAGCGGATCTGCTCGACCAGGGACGCTCCGATGCCCCGCAGGACGTCGCCGGGCGGTGCGTCCGTGGCCGTCAGCGCGTCGATCTGGGCGCGGATCGCCTGGTCGACGCCGTCGAGGTAGGCGACCGCCAGGTCCTCCTTGCTGGGGAAGTGGCGGTAGAAGGTGGCGTTGGTGACCTTCGCCTGGGCCACCAGCCGGTCGACGCCCACCGTGTGGATGCCGTGCGCGTAGAAGAGCTGACCGGCGGTCGCCAGGAGCCGCTCCCGGGCCGCGGAGACTTTCCTGCCGGTGCCTGCTGCCGTCGGTGTCATACCGGCCATCGTAACGGAGAGAACGGTCTCTCTTGTGTGAAGGGTGCGGGATGTGCCAGGCTGCCGAAAAGAGAGAACGGTCTCTCTACCCATGACTGAGCGTCGCACCGCTCGCACCCGCACCCAACCCCTGGAGGAACCCATGGAATCCATGGAACCCACGGCATTCGTCGGCTCCGCCGAGCACGCCGGCGTCGCGCCCGCCCTGCGCCGCCTGTATCTCGTCCGCTTCGGCTTCGCCGCCGTCTGGGCGGTGCTCCTCGTGCTGTCCGGCTCCGACCTCACCACCGGGGCCAGGCTGCTGCTGTTCCTCTATCCCGCCTTCGACGTGGCCGCCGCCGTGGTCGACGCCAGGTCGGCGCGCACCGCCGCCGGGCCGGTCAAGGGCCTGTACGCCAACATGGCCGTCAGCGCGCTCGCCGCCGTCGGCGTCGCCGCCGCCGGCGCCTCGGGCGTCGCCGACGTGCTGCGCATCTGGGGCGCCTGGGCGGTCGTCTCCGGCCTGGTCCAGCTCCTCGTGGGGGTGGCGCGCCGATCGATGGGCGGCCAGTGGGCCATGATCGTCAGCGGTGGCATCTCGGTGCTGGCCGGTGCGTCCTTCCTCCGGAGCGCCGCACAGGACACCCCGTCGCTGACCTCCCTCGCCGGCTACGCCGCGCTCGGCGGACTCTTCTTCCTCGCCTCGGCACTCCGCCTGTCCCGCTCGCACGGCGGGGGCTGACGCGCGTGCCCGGTGCGGTGCGGGGCCGGTCGCTTTTGGCGGCGGTGTCGGTCCGTCGCGGGAAGCGGGCCGGCCCGGGCCGGCGCGGTGGCGTCTCCCGGAGGGTCGCGTGCGGCGGGCCCTCCCCGCGGGTCAGTGCGGCAGGCCCTCGCGGCGGGTCATCCCGGCGCTGAGGACGTCGCCGGACTGGTCGTCGACGAGGAGCATCGCGCCGCCGCCGCGGTTCTCCTCGTAGGCGTCCGGGGCGACGGGCTGGGCCGTGCGGACCCGGACGGTGCCGATGTCGTTGGCCCGCAGTTCGGCCGGTCGCGCGGTGGCCGCCAGGGTGCCGATGTCGGTGCGGTCCACCAGCTCGGTGACCATCGCCCGGACCACCCGGGTGCCGTGCCGCAGCAGGACCCGGGCGCCGGCGCCGAGCGGCCGGTCGGCGAGGTGGCAGACCGTCAGGGCGAACTCGTCCACCGGGGTCGGCGCCGCCTCGGCCGGGGCGATCAGGTCGCCGCGCGCCACGTCGAGCTCGTCGGCGAGGAGCACGGTGACCGAGTCCCCCGCGACGGCGCGGTCGACCGGCCGGCCGAGCCGGTCGAGGCCGGTGACGGTGGTGCGGTGCCCGGCGGGCAGCACCACCACCTCCTGGCCGACCGCGAGGGCGCCCGACTCCAGACGCCCGGCGTAGCCGCGGTAGTCGGGGTGCTCCGGGGTGCGGGGCCGGATCACGTACTGCACCGGGAGCCGGGCGGCCGCCGCCGTCTCCACGACCGGCGCCTCCTCCAGGTGCCGGAGCAGGGTCGGCCCGTCGTACCAGGGCATCCGCTCCGAGCGGTTGACCACGTTGTCCCCGTGCACCGCGGAGATCGGCACGGCGACGGCCGACGCCGCCCCGAGCCGGGCGCACAGGGCCGCGAACTCCTCGGCCAGGCCCCGGAAGGTGTCCTCGTCGTAGCCGACCAGGTCCATCTTGTTGACCGCGAGCACCACCTCGGGCACCCCGAGCAGCGCGGTCACCGCGAGGTGCCGGCGGGTCTGCTCGACCAGGCCGTGGCGGGCGTCGAGGAGGATCACGGCGAGCTGGGCGGTGGAGGCGCCGGTGACCATGTTGCGGGTGTACTGCACATGGCCCGGGGTGTCCGCCAGGACGAAGCGGCGGCGGGCGGTCGCGAAGTACCGGTACGCCACGTCGATGGTGATGCCCTGCTCCCGCTCGTCCCGCAGCCCGTCGGTGAGCAGGGCGAAATCGGCGCCGTCGTGGCCGCGCCGGTGACTGGCCTGCTCGACCGCCGCCCACTGGTCGGCGTAGATCGCCCGGCAGTCGTGCAGCAGCCGTCCGACCAGCGTGGACTTGCCGTCGTCCACGCTGCCGGCGGTGGCGAGCCTGAGCAGCCCGCCCGTGACGGTCGTCATCAGAAGTACCCCTCGCGTTTGCGGTCCTCCATGGCGGCGTCCCCGACCCGGTCGTCGGCACGGGTCGCGCCGCGCTCGGTGAGTTCGGAGGCGGCCACCTCCGCGATCACGTCGTCGACGGTGCGGGCCGCCGACTCGACCGCCCCGGTGCAGGACATGTCCCCGACGGTGCGGTACCGGACGGTGCGCTCGGTCAGTTCCTCGCCCGCGCGTGGGCCGCCCCAGTCGCCCGGGGTCAGCCACATGCCGTCCCGGCGGAACACCGGGCGCCGGTGCGCGTAGTAGATCTCGGGCAGTTCGATGCCCTCGCGGGCGATGTACTGCCACACGTCCAGCTCGGTCCAGTTGGACAGCGGGAACACCCTGAGGTGTTCGCCGGGACGGTGGCGGCCGTTGTAGAGCGACCAGAGTTCGGGGCGCTGCCGGCGCGGGTCCCACTGGCCGAACGCGTCGCGCAGCGAGAACACCCGCTCCTTGGCGCGGGCCTTCTCCTCGTCGCGGCGCCCACCGCCGAACACCGTGTCGTGGCGCCCGTCGGCGATGGCGTCCAGCAGGGGGAGCGTCTGGAGCTGGTTGCGGGAGCCGTCGGGGCGTTCCTGGAGCCGGCCGTCCGCCAGGTACCCGGGCACGGACGCGACGGTGAGACGTATCCCGTGCTTGTCCACCACGCGGTCGCGGTGCGCCAGCACCTCCGGGAAGTTGTGGCCGGTGTCGACGTGCAGCAGGCCGAACGGCAGGGGGGCGGGGGTGAAGGCACGGAGCGCCAGGTGGAGCATGACGATCGAGTCCTTGCCGCCGGAGAACAGCAGCACCGGACGTTCGCCCTGGCCCACGGCCTCCCGGAAGATGTGCACGGCCTCGGCCTCCAGCAGGTCGAGCCCGGTGCGCACCTCGGCGGTCACCGTCATGCGAGCCCCCTCTCCCGCAGGGCGGCGTGCACCTGCGCCGCCGTCCCGGCGGGGGCACAGCCGCGGGTGTCCACGGTCAACTCGGGTTCCTCCGGCGGCTCGTAGGGGTCGTCGACGCCGGTGAGCCCGGTCAGCTCGCCGCGCGCCCGGCGCGCGTAGAGCCCTTTGACGTCGCGCTGCGCGCAGGTGTCGAGCGGGGTGGCGACGTACACCTCCAGATAGGGGGTGCCCGCGGCCTCGTGGGCGGCGCGCACCTGGCGGCGCGCCTCGGCGTAGGGGGCGATGACCGGCACCACGGCCAGGACGCCGTTGCGGGCCAGGAGCTGGGCGAGCCAGCCGACGCGGCGTACGTTCTCGATCCGGTCCTCGCGGCTGAAGCCGAGGCCGGGCGACAGGTGCGCGCGGATCTCGTCGCCGTCCAGCACCTCCACGCGGCGGCCGGGGCGCAGCCGTTCGGCCAGGGCGCGGGCGATCGTCGACTTCCCGGCGCTGGGCAGACCCGTCAGCCAGACGGTGGCGCCGTTCATCGCACCACCCGCATCCTGGTCCTGGCCGGGGGCGCGGCGAGTTCGCGCAGGGCGGCGGTGAGCACCGCGATCCCGCGCAGATAGTCGGCGATCATGATGTGCTCGTCGTCCGCGTGGTCGAGTCTGCTGTCGCCGGGGCCGTAGGTGGCCATCGGCACGTCCCACACCTCGGCCAGGGTGTTCATGTCCGAGGTGGCGGTCTTCACCTTCATGGTGGGCCGGGCGTGCTGGTCGCGGATGGCCACGGACAGCGCCCTGACCACCTCGCTGCCGCGTCCGGCGTGACAGGCGGCGACCGAGTTGACCACGGTCAGCTGCCCTTCGGGACATCGGGAGCGCAGCGATTCCACCAGGCCCTCGGAGTCGAAGCCGGGCGGAGTGCGGATGCTGAACTCGGCCTCGGCGGCGACCAGATCGCCGTTGAAGGAGCACAGGGTGGCGCCGGGCCGGTCGAAGGAGCCGTGGTCGGCGTCCGGGCCCAGCAGGTCCAGCAGCTCCCGCCAGGCCGCGGCGGCCAGTTCGGTCGCCTTGGGCTCGGGGTTGCTGGGGTGGGTCGCCGGACGTTCGACGCGGTAGCGGAGGTCCAGCTTGCCCTTGTAGCCGAGGACCACCGTCGACCAGCCGCTCGGCTCGCCGACCACCACGTAGTCCGGCCGCGGCATCTCCGCCCTGATCCGCATGGCGCCGCGGGAGCAGGGCGTCTCCTCCTCGACCGCGCCGACGACCACGATCCGGCCGGGGTGGTCGGCCAGTGCGGCGGCGGCGCAGATCATCGTGGCCAGCGGCCCCTTGGCGTCCACCGCCCCGCGGCCGTAGAGCCGGCCGTCCTCCGAGCGCACCGGCACCTCGCCGGGCACGGTGTCCAGGTGCGAGAGGAGCATCACCACCGGTCCGTCGCCGTCGCCGATCTCGCCGATCACGTTGCCGACGCGGTCGATGTAGGACTGGAATCCGAGTTCCTCCAGGGCCTTCACCAGATAGTCGGCGAGGTCGGCCTCGTGGTACGAGGGCGAGGGGATCTCCAGCATTCTGCGCAGCACGCCGAGGGCGGTGGTCTCGCTGACCGAACCGTCCTGCCCCTGGTGCACGAGCTTCATCGGTTCACCTCCTCCTTGCTCCGGGTCTCCAGGGTGATCCGGGTCCCGGCCCCGGCGACCGCGGCGCCGACCGGGCGGGCGGCCCGGCCGTCGGCGATCCGCACGGTGGGGACTCCGGCGAGCAGTGCCTCGCGTGCGGCGGCCAGTTTGACCGCCATCCCGCCGCCGGTGTGCGGCACCGGTCCGGACGCGGTCAGGGCGCACTCGGCGAGCAGCGAGCCCTCGTCGTCCGGGTCGTCGAGCACTCCCGGCGCTCCGGTGAGCAGCAGGAGCGCGTGGGCGCCGAGGGCGGCCGCGACGGCGGCGGCGGCCCGGTCGGCGTTGACGTTGACGGGGTGTCCGTCCTCGTCCAGCGCGGGCGGGGAGAGCACCGGTACGGCGCCGTCGGCGAGCAGCCGGCCGAGCACCGCGGTGGACACCTCGGTGATCCGGCCGCTGTGGTCGTCGCGCACCACCATGGGGCGGCCGTCCACCAGGGCGCGCAGGCTGCGCTTCCGCCTGGCGAGCAGGGTGGCGCCGTCGAGTCCGGTGAGGCCGACGGCGACGGCGCCGGCCGCGTTGATCCGGGCGACCAGCCGGGGCTTGACGGCGCCGGCCAGGGCGAGCAGGACCACTTCCAGGGTGGCCGGGTCGGTGTGGCGGCTGGTGACGCCGCCGGGGAACTCCAGGGTGCGCAGCGGTGTCCCGAGGCGCTCCGCGAGCCGTTCGATCTCCGCGGAGCCGCCGTGCACGAGGACGACCGGACGGCCGGCGCGGGCGTAGTCGGCGATGTCGTCGGCGACCGCGTCGAGGTCGACGGAGGCGTTGCCGCCGACCTTCACGACCAGCGGCGCGGCCGGGTCCGAGGGGGCGGGCGGCCGAAGGGGTTCGGGCACGGGTGTTCTCCCTTGGGACGTCACGGGTGCAGCCCCGGGAAGCCGAGTCCGGTCCGCTCCGGCCAGCCCATGCGCACGTTCATGGACTGCACCGCGCCTCCGCCGCCGCCCTTGACCAGGTTGTCCAGCGCGCCGATCAGCAGGGCGTGCCGGGCGGCGGGGTCGACGGCGAAGCCGACGTCGCAGAAGTTGGAGCCGGAGAGCAGCTTGGGCTCCGGGTAGCGGTACTGGCCGCGCTTGTGCGCCACGACCCGGACGAACGGCTCGTCCGCGTAGTGGCGCCGGTAGGCGGCCCGCAGCGCGCGCTCGTCCGCCCCGTCGGCCAGCGCGACCCGGCACAGCACCTGCACGCCGCGCACCGCCTCGACGCCGGTCGCCGTCATCCGCGTCGGCAGACCGGTCGCCTGGGCGATCTCGGCCTCGTGGCGGTGGCCGTGCGGTGCGAACACCCGGAGGGCGCCGCTGCGTTCGGCGTGCAGGTTCTCGGCGCCCGCGGAGCTGCCGGAGCCGCTCGAACCGGTCCTGGCGTCCACCGTCACCTCACCGGTGACCAGGCCCTCCACGGCGGCCGGGTGCAGGGCCAGGACGGCGGCCGTGGCCATGCAGCCGGGCACGCTGATCCGGTCCGCGCCGATCAGCTCCTTGCGGTGCAGTTCCGGGAGGCCCGGTGTGAAGGAGGCCAGCTCACCGGGGGCGGTGTGCTCCACTCCGTAGTACGCGGCGAAGACCTCGGGGTCGCGCAGCCGGAAGTCGCCGGAGAGGTCGATGAGCAGGTCCGTGAGGGCGGCGAACCGGCCCAGCCGGCCCATGCTCTCGCGGTGCGGCACGGCCGTGAACAGCACGTCGCACCGGCCGAGCCGGTCCGGCTCCACGAAGGTCAGGTCGGTCAGACCGCGCAGGTTGGGGTGCGCCCCGTCGACCCTGCGGCCGGCCAGGGTGCGCGAGGTGGCCGCCACCAGCTCCACCTCGGGGTGGCCCAGCAGGATGCGAATCAGGTCCCCGCCGATGTAGCCGGCGCCGCCGACCACCGCGACCCGGGTCACCACCGCCGCCTCCCCAGCACCACGTCGATCAGCGCGTCGGCGACCGACGTCCGCTCCCCCAGCGCCCGTTGGAGTCCGGAGAACTCCAGCCCGGCGTTGACCTCCAGCACCTGCGGCCTCCCGTCTGCGTCCTCGATCAGGTCGACTCCCGCGATCCGCGCGCCGACCGCTTGTGCCGCGGCGAGCGCCAGCGGCCCGAACTCCTCGGCGTCCTCGCACAGTTCGACGTGCGCGCCGCGGGCCACATTGGTGCGCCAGCCGTCCGAGCGGCGGTACACCGCGCCGATCACCTCGCCGCCCGCGACGCCCACCCGGATGTCCCGGCCGGGCTTCTCGACCAGTTCCTGGACGTACACCACGTGCGACTGGGGCGAGGGCAGCGCCGCGACGTACTCGAGCACCGCCTCCGCGGCCGCGCGGTCCATGATCCTGGTGACCAGCCGTCCCCAGGAGCCGACCAGCGGCTTGATGACGGCGGGCCCGCCCAGTTCGTCCAGCGCGTCGAGCGCCGCCTCGGGGGTGAGGGCGAGCACCGTGCGCGGGGTGGGCAGCCCGGCGCGGGCCAGCGCGACGCTGGTGCGCCACTTGTCCCCGCACAGGGCGGTCGCGGCGGCCGAGTTCACCACCTCGTGTCCGGCGGCCTCCAGCAGTTCGGCGCCGTAGCAGGCCCGGGTGTGGGAGATCTCCCGGTTCAGCACGACGGGCAGCGGGCGCGGCCGGCCGGGGTGCGCGGAGCCGCGCAGGGTGCGGGCGTCGAGCTGCACCCAGGGCACCGAGCGGCGCTCCAGCGCCTCGAACAGCCGTTTCTCCTCGGCCCGTACCCGGGAGACCAGCACGGCGACCTCGGGGACCTCGTACGTCATGAGGCGCCCGCCATGCGGGCCACGACGTCCAGGTTCGCCCACAGCTTCTCGATGCCGTCGGCGTACCGCTGGAGCGCCTCGCCGGCGTCGGGGTTGAGGTGGCGCTTCTGGAGGGTGAGGGAGTCCTCGACGACGGCGCGGGTGACGGGCAGGTCGCCGTTCTCGGCCGGCGGCCCGTCCAGTGCCGCCCAGGGGTGGCCTGAGCCGAAGCCGACGCGGTCCTGGAAGACCTTCTGTTCGGACAGCGGCATCAGCTGGTAGCGGGAGACCGGCACGCCCTCGGCGCGCAGCAGCCGGTGCACCGCGGCCCGGAACGCGCCGGGGGTGACCTCCTCGGGCAGGCCGGCCGCCCGCGGGTCGAGGCGGAAGCGCAGGATGTGCCAGGCGTGCGTGCTGCCCTCGGCGACGGTCGGGACGGTCAGGCCGGGCAGTTCGGCCAGGCGCGCGAGGAACGCCTCGACGTTGCGGGTCCGGTCGGCCTCGTAGCGGTCGAAGCGGTCCAGCTGGCTGAGGGTGAACGCGGCCTGCACGGAGCTGAGTTTGTGGTTCCAGCCGAGCCGGTAGGAGACGTAGTCGCGGTCGCGGCCCGGCTCCATCACCTCGCCGAACTGGCGGCCCATCCGTGCCGCGCGGGCCACCTCCTCGTCGTCGGTGACCAGCAGTCCGCCCTCGCCGCAGGTGGGCAGGTTCTTGGTGACCTGGAGGCTGAACACCCCCGCGCGTCCCAGACCGCCGACCGGGCGGCCCCGGTAGCGGGCGCCGTGGGCCTGCGCCGCGTCCTCCAGTACGGCGAGGCCGTGCCGGTCGGCCAGTTCGCCGAGGGCGTCCATGTCGGCCGGGTGGCCGTGCAGGTGGACGGGGAGGATCGCGGCGGTGCGGGGGCCGATCGCGGCGCGCACCGCCGCCGGGTCCAGGGTGAAGGTGACCGGGTCGACGTCCGCGAAGACCGGTACCGCCATCTGGTGGACGGGGGCGAGCGCGCTGGCGATGAAGCTGAGCCCGGGCACGATCACCTCGTCGCCGGGGCCGACGCCGAGCGCGGCCAGGGCGAGCTGGAGCGCGGTCGTGCCGTTGGAGGTGCCCACGCACCAGCGGGTGGCGCAGCGGTCGGCCCACGCCCGCTCCAGCCGGCTGACGGGCGTCTCCCCGTCGGCGTTGGAGACCAGCGACTCACCGTCCAGGGTGTCCAGTACGGCCTTGCGGTCGTCGTCCGTCACCACCGGCCAGGGCAGGTTGCGCAGGTCGCGCGGGACGGCGGGGCGGCCGCCGAGCGCGGCCAGGCGACGCGCCTTGGCGTCGGCGGCGGGGGCGGTGTCGGCGCTGCTCACAGGGCCCTCCAGGCATCGTGTACCGCGGCGACCCCGCGATGGTAGGCCTCCTCCAGGCGGGCGGCGTGCCCGTGCAGTTCGCGCAGCGCGGCGCGGGGGTCGGGGTGGCCGTGGGCGGCGCACAGCCGGACGCCGGTCCAGGCGTGCGCGACGGCCTCCACCCGGCGGCCGGCCTCGCGCAGCTCCGGGACGTCGTGCTCGACGCCGAGGCGGCGCAGCAGTTCGCCGTGCAGGCCGGCCTGGGCCTGCATCCCCCAGCCGAACGGATACGCGTCGCGCAGCGCGCCGGGTTCGCCGGCGGCGGCGCCCTCGCGCAGGTCGTCCAGGAAGCGGCGCAGACCCGGCAGTCCGGTCCAGTCGCCCGCCGGGCCGCGTTCGTCGCCCTCGGCGAACCGCTCGCCGTCGGCGGCGAGCGCCCGTTTGAGGAGTCCGCGGTCCAGGGGCGGCAGTTCGTCCACGGTGACCGTGAGGTAGCGGCGGTCGATCCGCGAGTCGCTGAAGAACGCGTCCTGCTCGTCGCTGGGGTTCGCCGACTCCCAGGACCTGCGGAAGGCGGCGGCGTCGATCACCCCGGAGAACGCCGGGGGCATGGCGTCGGAGACGGTGACCGTGCCCGCCGCCGGGTCCACGTCGTGGACGACGATCAGGTGTGCGGCGTGCACGTCCCCGTAGGCCGGCCGGAACGGCAGGTGGAAGTTGTCCACGGCCGCGACGGGGAGCATCCCCCGGCCGGTCAGCCCGGCCAGCTCCGCCAGCGGGTCGTCGTCGGCCGCACGGTGCCAGCGCGAGGAGATGCCGTGGTACGGGGCGATGCTGCGGGCCACGTCGTCGGGGTGCGCCCCGGCGAAGTAGAACTCCTCCGAGCGCACGTCGCCCGGCCGGAAGCGGAACTCCCAGTGCAGGCCCAGCACGTCGAGGGGTGCGCCCCCGGCGCGGGCGATGTTCTCGGCGAGGGTGGCCCACAGGCAGCTGATCACATCGCGGTACCACAGGCCGGCGGCGGTGGGCAGGAGGGCGGTGGTCACCGGTCACCGTCCGGGGCGGCCGGGCCCACCGACTCCAGGGTGAGCGCGAGCACGTGCAGGGCGATGTGCCGCGGCAGGCGCACGCCGTGCAGGGTCGCGATCCGGGTGACCGGCACCCGCTGCGACCACAGCACCGCCGCCACCCCCTGCTGGACGTGGTGCGGGTAGTGCATCACCGGGGTGCGGGCGGCCTCCCGCTCGCCGAAGCGGGCCGGAGCGGCCCAGAAGTCGGAGACGCGCACCGCCTCGAAGTCGACCTCGCCGTCGGCGAAGTGCAGCGCCAGCTCGCTCTCCACCCGTCGCTCGCCGGAGGCCAGCAGGTGGATCCAGTCGTAGCGGCCCTCGGGCAGCGGCAGGTACTGGCCCGCGCAGCGGATGTTGTCGCCGTCCGCGGTGGTCTGCGGGAACCGGTACGGCACGTCGCCGACGACGAGTTCGCCGCCCGGGGCGGGCAGGTGCTCGGCGGGGAAGGAATTGCGCCAGACGTTGAACCGGCCCGCGCCGGTCTCCCCCACCGCGGAGACTGCCCGGTTGTTCCAGTGCTTGTCCAACCGGACCGGCAGGAAGCGCTTGACGGCGTGCAGCGCCGTCTCCCCGCCTCCACCGGCCGGACGTTCGATGGCCGAGGCTGTCACCCGATCTCCGTCCACGGTCGTCCTCCGCGCCCGGCCGACCGGATCGCAACCGCGGCGCCCTGATGCCAGCACGCTACGGGCCGGCGGTCACCCGCACGTCCGCTCGAATGAGGAGCGCCGCCGGTCCGCCGCGTTGACCCTGCGAGCGGCCGGATCAACGCCGTGACTACAGCCGTTGACGGCCGCGTAACGAGGACGATGACGAGGCCGGACGACGGGGCCGCGAAACCCCCGGGGCCCCGTCCGCGCCGGACGCGATGGCCCTACGATCGGCCGCACCGTCGTCCCCACCTGGAAGGGCAGCCGATGACCGACCGAGAACCCTCCCGTATCCTCGCCCTGTGGAGCGCCCCGCGCTCCCGCTCGACCGCCTTCCTCCGGATGATGGCGGAGCGGGGCGACTACACGGTGGTGCACGAGCCGTTCTCGCACGTCGCCGACTTCGGCAAGGCCGACGTCGCGGGACGGGCGGTGCACAGCGAGTCCGAACTGATCGCCGCGCTGCGCGAACTGTCCGCGCGGACACCGGTGTTCTTCAAGGACACGACCGACTTCCACTACCCGGGGCTGCTCGCCGACACGGAGTTCCTCGCCGAGGCCGAGCACACGTTCATCATCCGGCACCCCGCGGAGATCGTCGCCTCGCACTACGCGCTCAACCCCGCCCTCACCCGGGACGAGATCGGCGTCGCCCGGCTCGGCGAGATCCACGACGCGGTGGCGGCGCACACCTCCCGGACCCCGGTGGTGGTGGACTCCGACGACCTGCTCGCCGCGCCCGAGGCGACCGTGCGCGCCTACTGCGCGGCCGTCGGCATCGACTTCCGCGCCGAGGCGCTGAGCTGGCAGCCGGGGCTCCGCGAGGAGTGGCGCTCCACCAGCGCCTGGCACGAGTCGACCAGCCGTACCAGCGGCTTCACCAAGGTGGCCTCCTCGTACGCGGACACCGTGGACAACAACCCGCTGCTGGCCGAGTTCGCCGACTATCATCTGCCCTACTATCTGGCGCTCAAGGCCGACCGGATGCCGGTGCCGGGGGTCTCGGGCCGCTGACGAGACGACCGGGAGAGCCCGTGGCCGCAGAGATCGCACTGCTCGGTGTCCCGTCCTGCGCCGGGACGCACGGCCCCGGTCAGGAGAAGGCCCCGGCGGCCCTGCGGGCGGCGGGACTGCCCGAGCGGCTGGCGGCGGCCGGGTGGAAGGTGACGGACCACGGGGACCTGCCCGTGGTCCCGTTCCGCACCGACCCGGCCCGCCGCGCCAGCCAGAACCTCGACCGGGTGGTGGAGGTCGTCGAGGCGGTCGCCGTCGCGGTGGGCGGGATCATCGACGCGGGCGCGCTCCCGTTGGTGATGGGCGGCGACTGCACCGTCACCCTGGGCGTGGTCGCGGCCCAGGTCGCCCGGCGGCCGCGGACCGGACTGCTGTACTTCGACGGCGACCTGGACCTCTCCGTCCCGGAGACGACCCGCTCGGGCGTCCTGGACACGATGGTCCTCTCCCATCTGCTCGGCGAGGGCGCGCCCGAGCTGTACCGGGCGGGGCCGCGCACACCGCTGCTGCCGGCCTCGGCGATCGTGGCGTTCGGGCACGAGCCGGCGGAGCTGGGCGCCCCGGCCCGTGAGCGGATGGCGCGGCACGGGCTGCGCGCCCACCCGTGCACGGAGATCACGGCGCCCGGCGCGGACCCGGTGTCGGCGGCCCGGGCGGCCCGCGAGGAGCTGACCGCCGGCCACGACGGTTTCCTGCTGCACTTCGACGTCGACGTCATCGACTCGGTGGACTTCCCGCTGGCCAACTTCCCGCACTTCAACGAGGGGCTGCCGTTGGACGTCGCACGGGACTGCCTCACCGAGCTGTGCTCGGCCGCGCACCTGGCCGGGCTGGTCGTCACCGAGGTCAACCCGGACCGCGACCCCGGCGGCGACCTGGTCCGCACCCTGGTGGACATGGTGACGGGCGCACTGGAGAGCGCCCTGGACGCACGCGAGCGCGGGGCCTGAACCTCAGCGCGCGTCCCGGTCCGCCGGCCGCAGCCGCATCCGCATCACGGGCCGTTTCGGGGTGCGCCGGGCGACCTCCTCGAAGCCCTCGGCGGCGAGCAGTCCGACCAGCCCGTGGTAGGCGGCGTCCGTCGGCACGGGCCCCAGCGCCTCGTCGACCGGATACGCCTCCAGCACGGCGGCGCCCCGGCTGCGGGCGTGTTCGACGGCCGCCCGCACCAGTTCGCGCGCGACGCCCGCGCCCCGGTGCCGGGGGTGGACGTAGAGGCAGACCAGCGACCACACCTCCGTGTCGTCCACCGGTTTGGTGACCGGGGAGCGGTCCAGCCGGGAGTACTCGGCGCGCGGGGCGACCGAGCACCAGCCGGCCGGTTCGCCGTCGCGGTGGACGACGAGTCCGGGCGCGCGCCCGCCGTCCACCAGTTCCTTCAGCGCCCGCCGGTTGCCCTCGCCCCACTCGGTGCGCCGCTCCTGGGGCGTCTGCCGGAAGAACATGCACCAGCAGCCCTTGACCGATCCGCGCTGCCCGAGCAGCGTCTCGACGTCCGCCCACGCGGCGGGGCCGGCCACCGTGGCCGCCGCCTTGCCTGGTTCGCTCACGGCTTCCTCCGCGCCTGGTTTCGCTGCCCGCAGGGCAGGCTACCGGGGCCGGGTTCAGGAGACCGCCTTCGCCACCCGTTCGAGGGGGAAACGCTGCTCGGCGACGACCGGGCCGCGCTGGAAGCCGAGCTGGGCCGCGTAGAGGTCCTCCGGCACGCCCCGCACCACCACGGTGGGCACCGCGGACTCGTCGAACTCCCAGGTGACGCCCGCCGGTTGGCCCACCACGGAGAAGGTGCTCCCGGCCACCCGCTCCAGCGCGCAGGCCGGTTCGCCGTTCAGTCCGACGACCAGGCGCCCGTCCCGCGCGGTCAGCTCGGCGACCGCTCCGTCGACCAGAGACTCCAGGCCCTTGCCGCCGCCGAACAGGGGCATCAGCTGGTTCGGCAGCAGGAAGCCGCCGGTGAAGCGCTCCAGCGCGGCGTCGTCGCGGGGCAGCGGCGGCCGGTACGCCGAGATGCCCGTGCCCTCCTCGCGCCAGCGCGCGACCAGCTCGGGCGGGAAGAGACCGAGCACGAAGTCGTTGATCAGCACGTCGATCACCAGGTGCACCCGGGTGACCTCGCTGTCGTTGCGCAGCCAGTGGCGCTTGGAGAAGTCGCCCCACCACAGCTCGCCCGGCTGCCAGCGCATCCGCTCGCCGTCGACGACCATGACCACGTCCGGGTGGGTCCGGATCGGCACGTGCAGCCGCACGGAGCCGAACTGGGGGTTGCAGCCGGCGTCGTTGTGCTCGCCGATGTCGGCGCCCGGCGGCAGGGTGAGCAGCCGGACCATCAGCTTGGGCACGTCGAGGCCGGCCAGCAGCTCGGCGAGGTAGGGGGCGTGGTCGAGCGCGGGGGTGGGCCGGAAGGGTTCGAGCTGGGGGGCGGGGCCGCTGCCGCCGCCCTGGGCGTAGAGGTCGACGCCGGTCCACTCGCCGTCGTGGTACGGGCCTGGCTGCGGGGCCTGCGGGAGGGTGCGCAGCCGGTCGAGGTCCTCCGCCAGGCGGGCGGGGTCGTAGGTGCGGGGCAGCCGAGCGGAAATCACAGGACGTCAACTCCCTTGTGCCAGGCGAGCGCGGTCTCGTACACCCGCTCGTCGGTGATGCCGTAGTGGGCGAGCAGTTCGTCGTGGCCGCCGACCCGGTCGCAGAACCGGTCGGGCACGCCGATCCGGCGCAGCGGCACGGGGCAGTGCTCGGCGAGCGCCTCGGCGACGGCGCTGCCCAGGCCGCCGATGACGCTGTGGTCCTCGACGGTGAGCACCCGGCCGGTGCGTTCGGCGGCGGCCACCAGGGCCGGCACGTCGAGCGGTTTGACGGTCGCCATGTCCAGGACGGTCGCGGCGAGGCCGTCGGCGGCGAGCCGGTCCGCGGCTCCGAGGGCGGCGAGCACCGGCTGCGGTCCGCAGGCCACCAGGGTCACGTCCCCGCCCTCGCGCAGGACGTCGGCCCGGCCGAGGGCGAACGGCCGGCCGGCCGGGCCGACGGGGGCGGTGGCACGTCGTGCGAGCCGTACGTAGCTGGGGCCGGGGAGGCCGGCCAGCAGCGGGACCAGCCGGGCGGCGGTGGCCGAGTCGCTGGGGACGACGACCGTCATGTGGGGCAGGGCCCGCATGACGGCGATGTCCTCCAGGGACTGGTGGGTGGGCCCGAAGTGGCCGCCGGAGAGGCCGCCGTGGGTGGCGGCGATGTGCACGGGCAGGTTGTTGTACGCGATGTCCACCTTGACCTGCTCGCCGGCGCGCAGGGCGGCGAAGGAGGCCATGGTGTGGACGAAGGGGACCTTGCCGGCGGCGGCGAGGGCCGCGGCCGTGGTCATCATGGTGGCCTCGGCGATGCCGAGGTCCACGTAGCGCTCGGGGTGGGCGGCGCCGAAGCCCTGCGCGACGCCGCCCATGTCGGAGTCGCAGCACCAGATCCGGGGATCCTGTCCGGCGTGCTCGGTGAGGGCCTGGCGGAAGGCGTCGCGGCCCGTTGCCGCGGCGAGGTCCTGCGGGTGGGCGGTCATCGGTCCTGCTCCGTCCTCGACGCGGCGGCGAGGGCCTTGAGGGCCCGGTGCCTGAGGGTGGGCGACAGCAGGGCGTAGTGGCTCTTGGCGCGGTTCTCCAGGAACGGCACTCCCCTGCCCTTGACGGTGTCCGCGAGCAGCACGGTGGGGACGCCCGGCTCGGCCGGCGGCTCGCGCAGTGCGGCGCTCAGCGCGTCCAGGTCGTGGCCGTCGATCTCCACGGCCCGCCAGCCGAAGGCCCGCCAGCGGTCGGCCAGGTTGCCCCGGTGCGAACTGCCGTTGATCTGGAGGCGGTTGCGGTCCACCACGGCGGTCAGGTTGTCGAGGCCGAGTCGGGCCGCCGAGTCGGCGGCCTCCCACACGCTGCCTTCCTGGAGTTCGCCGTCACCGAGCAGGACGTAGGCCCGGTTGTCCCTGCCGTCCCGCCGGGCGGCCAGGGCGAGTCCGAGTCCCAGGGCGAGTCCGTGGCCGAGCGAGCCGGTGGGGAACTCGACGCCGGGCACCGTCCGCAGCGGGTGGCCGCCCAGGCGGCTGCCGCTGCGGGCGTAGGTGTCCAGCTCCTCGACGGGCAGGAAGCCGCGCTCGGCGAGCACCGCGTACAGGCCGGCGGCGGCGTGGCCCTTGCTGAGCAGGAAGTAGTCGCGTCCGGGCCACTCGGGCTCCTCGGGCCGCACGCGCAGCACGTCGAAGTAGAGCGCGGTGAGGATGTCGGCGGCGGACAGCGCTCCGCCGATGTGCGCCCCCTCGGGGCTCGCCGCCATGGCGACGATGTGCTGCCGTACGCGCAGCGCCCGCTCGGCGAGCGGAAGACCGGTGCGGGCGGTCGCCGTGGCGGCCGGATCGGTCACCGTGGCGGCCGGCTCTGCGGCGGCCGGATCGGTGGTGGCCGGGTCGGTGGCGGTCTGGTCGGTGGTGGTCATCGGGCACCGCCGGGGGTGTCGGGGTCGGTCGCCCGGGCCAGCAGCTCGGCGAGCGCGGGCACGTGCGGGGGTCGCATCATGGTGTAGTGGTCGCCGGGGACGTCGTGGATCCGCAGCGGCCGGTCGAGCAGCCGCTGCCAGCCGGTGACCGGGCTGTGCGGCTCCTCGGCGGCGCGTACGGCGGTCAGCGGGCCGTCCCACGGTGTGAGCGGATACCCGCGCACCGCCCTGACGTTCGCGTTGAACACCGCCATCAGCCGGGAGAGCTGGCCGGTCGCGGTGTCCGGGGGCAGGACGTCGGCGGCGGCCGCCCGGGACAGCAGCTCCTCGGTGAGCCGCTCCGGCGGCACCGTGCGCAGCTCGTCCGGGTCGATCTCCAGGCGCCGGTCGGCGGCCCGGCCCAGTTCCCAGCCGAACCAGGCGGCGAGGTCGGCCTCGTCCGCCTGCTCCAGACCGTTGTCGAGGTTCGGCGGGCCGCCGTCGAGCATGGTGAGCGAGGCCACCTCGCGCCCGGTCCCGCGCAGCCGCTGGGCGACGGCGTAGGCGACCACACTGCCGACGCAGAAGCCGACGAGGTGGTACGGGCCGTGCGGCTGCACGCCGACGATGGCGTCGAGATAGTGCTCCACCGCCTCCTCCAGCAGGTCCACCGGGTGCTGTCCGGCGTCCAGGCCGAAGGACTGGAGGCCGTACACCGGCTGGTCCTCGGGGAGGTGCCGGGTCAGGTCGAGGTAGCTGAGGGCGTTGCCGACCGCGGGCGGCAGGCAGAACAGCGGCGGCCGGGAGCCGGCGGCCCGGATGGGCACGATCGGCGACCAGGCGCCGGACGGGCCGGTACGCAGCTCGGCGGCCATCCGCTCGACGGTCGCCCCGCTGGCGAACAGCGAGGAGAGCGGCAGCTCGCGGCCGTGCTCGGCGGCCACCCGGGACAGCAGCCGCACGGCGCGCAGCGAGGTCCCGCCCAGGTCGAAGAAGTCGTCGGTGACGCCGACGGGACGGCGGCCGAGGACGTCCTCCCACAGGGCCACCAGCGCCAGTTCCAGACCGTCCCGGGCCGCGACGTGCTCGCTCTCGTCGGTGACCGGGCCGGGGTCGGGCAGCGCCTTGCGGTCCGCCTTGCCGTTGGGCGACAGCGGGATCTCCGCCAGCCACACCACGGTCTCGGGCACCATGTACTCGGGCAGCGAGCGGCCCATCGCCTCCCGCAGCCGCCCGGTGTCGACCCGTTCGCGGTCGCCGACGGCGTAGAGGACCAGCCGCTGGTCCCGGGCGAGCGCGACGGCGTTGCGGATCCCGTCCACGGCCCCGGCGACGGCCTCCACCTCGCCGAGTTCGACGCGGAAGCCGCGCAGCTTCACCTGGTCGTCCAGCCGGCCGAGGAAGTCCAGCGCGCCGTCCGGCCGCCAGCGCGCCAGATCGCCGGTGCGGTACATGCGGCCGCCGTGGAAGGGGTCGGTGACGAAGCGCTCGGCGGTGAGTTCCGGCCGGTTGAGGTAGCCCCGCGCCACCTGGACGCCGGCGATGCACAGTTCGCCGGGGACGCCGACCGGGGCGGGCGCGCCGCGCTCGTCGAGCACGTACAGCCGGGTGTTGGCGATGGGGCGTCCGATCGGGACGCCCGGCCCTGGCTCGTCGGGGCGGCACTCCCAGTGACTGACGTCGATGGCCGCCTCGGTGGGGCCGTACAGGTTGTGCAGGCCGCAGTGGCCGGCCTCGGCCAGGAAGCGGCGGGCCAGGGCGGCGGGCAGCGCCTCGCCGCTGCACACCACCCGGCGCAGCGAGGTGAGGTCCGAGACCTCCTCCACCTCCAGGAACACCTCCAGCATGGAGGGGACGAAGTGGGCGGTGGTGACCCGTTCGGCGCGGATCAGACCGGCCAGGTAGCGCGGGTCCCTGTGGCCGTCCGGGCGGGCCACCACCAGCCGGGCGCCGGTCATCAGCGGCCAGAGGAACTCCCAGACCGAGACGTCGAAGCCGTACGGCGTCTTCTGGAGCACGGTGTCGTCGCCGCGCAGGCCGAAGCGGTCCTGCATCCAGCGCAGCCGGTTGACGATGCCCCGGTGGCTGTTGACCACGCCCTTGGGCGTTCCGGTGGAGCCGGAGGTGTAGATGACGTACGCCGTGTCGTCCGGCGCGTTGACCGGCTCGGGCCGGTGCGGCGCACACCGTCGGAGGGCGGCGGCCTCCTCGTCCAGGTCCACCACCAGCGGGGCGGCCGAGGGCACCCGGTCGCGGGCGGCGGCGTGGGTGAGCACCACCTTCGCCCCGGCGTCCTCGCACACGAACGCGAGCCGCTCCTCGGGGTGGTCCGGGTCGAGCGGCACATAGGCACCGCCCGCCTTGAGCACCGCGAGCAGCGCGACCACCAGTTCCGTCGAGCGGTGCAGGCACAGGCCCACCAGCTCGCCCCGCCGCACGCCGAGCGCGCGCAGCCGGTGGGCCAGGCGGTTGGCGCGCCCCTCCAGCTCCCGGTAGGTCAGCTCGGCGCCCTCGAAGGACACCGCCACGGCCTCGGGCGTCCGGTCCGTCTGCCGGTGGATCAGCTCGTGCACGGCGTCCACGGGCGGGTGGTCGACGGCGGTGGCGTTCCACTCGCGCAGCAGCAGTCGGCGTTCGGCCGCGGGCAGCACCGGCAGGTCCCCGACGGGCCGGTCCGGATCCTCCACCACGGCCTGGAGCAGGGTGCGCAGCTGGGCGAGGAACCGGTCCACCCAGCCCTCGTCGAACAGGTCGGTGCGGTACTCGACCGCGAGGTCGATCCCCGAGGGGCCGTACGCGGCCGACATGTTGAGGTCGTACTTCACCTCGCTGCGCCGCGCGGGCAGCGGCTCGACACGCAGCGGACCGCGGGGCGCGGCGGGCGGCGGGGTGTTGTTGACCGCGAACATCACCTGGAACAGCGGGGCGAGCGGGGCCGAGCGGTCCGGCTGGACCGCGTCGACGATCTCCTCGAAGGAGAGGGCCTGGTGGTCGTAGGCGCCCAGCGCCACTTCGCGGACGTCGCCCAGGAGGTCGGTGAAGGTCCGCCGCGGGTCGATCCGGACGCGCAGCGGCAGGGTGTTGATGAAGCAGCCGATCATCGGCTCGACGTCGGCGCTGAGCCGTCCGGCCACCGGGGTGCCGACGACCAGGTCGGTGCGTCCGGTGTAGCGGTGGAGCAGCACGTCGAAGGCGGTCAGCAGGGTCATGAAGAGGGTGCCGCCGTGCAGTTCCGCCAGCTCGGCCAGGTCCTCGGTGAGCGCGGCCGGCAGTCGCGCGGTGCGCAGCGCTCCGGCCCCGCTCCCGGCGGCGCCGGTGCGCGGGTGGACGGAGGGCAGTTCCAGCACCGGTGGGGCGCCGTCGAGCGCGGTGCGCCAGTAGGCGCGCTCGCGTTCTCCGGACCCCTCGCCGTCCGGGCCGCTTCGGCGGCGCGCGTAGTCGCCGTACTGGAGCGGCAGCGGCGGCAGCGAGTCGGGGCGGCCGGCGGCGAAGTCCGCGTAGAGGGTCTCCAGTTCGGACAGCAGCCGGCCCAGCGACCAGCCGTCGATCACGATGTGGTGCGCGGCCAGCGAGAGCACGTGCTCCGTCGGGCCGATCCGCAGCAGCTCGGCGGTGAACAGGGGGCCTTTCGCCAGGTCGAACACCTGCCGGGAGGCACGCTCGACCGCCTCGTCCACCCACCGCCGCGCGTCGGGCTCGCCGGTCAGGTCGCGCACGGCCAGCGGCAGCGGCCGGGCGGGATGCACCCGCTGCACCGGTTCGCCGTCGACGAGGTGGAAGGTGGTGCGCAGCACCTCGTGCCGGGCGACGATCCGGTCCAGGGTGGCGCGCAGCGCCCGCTCGTCGAGCGCGCCGTGGACGCGTACCGCGAGCGGCACGGTGTAGGCGCAGCCGCCGGGAGCGATCCGGTCCACCAGCCACAGCCGGCGCTGGGTCGGCGAGGTGGGGTGCTCCTGGACGGCCGGGTGGTCAGTCGCCATCGGCACGCACCGCTTCCGCGTCGACCAGCTCGGCGAGTCCGGCCACGGTCGGGTTCTCGAACACCGCCTTGAGCGGCAGGGTGACGCCGAAGGCGTCGGCGATGCGGGAGACCAGCTGCATGGCGAGCAGCGAGTGGCCGCCGAGGGCGAAGAAGCCGCTGTGCGCGCCGACCCGGTCCACGCCGAGCAGTTCGGCCATCAGCGCGGCCAGCCGCTGTTCGGTGCCGGTGCGGGGCGCCACCCACTCCTCCTCGGCGGCCGCCTCCGGCTTCGGGAGTGCCGCCCAGTCGGTCTTGCCGTTGGCGGTGACCGGCACGGCGTCCAGGAAGAGGCAGCCGGCGGGCACCGCGGCGGCCGGGAGCCGCTTGCCGAGGTAGCCGCGCAACTGGGCGGCGGTCGGGGCGGGTTCGGTGGCGGCCACCACGTAGGCGGTCAGCCGGACCTCCCCGTCGCGTGCCGGTGTGCCCGCGACGACGGCCCGGCGGACGCCCGGGTGCCGGGCGAGCACCGCCGCCACCTCGTCGGGTTCGACGCGCACGCCGCGGATCTTCACCTGGCGGTCCCTGCGGCCCAGGATCTCCAGGGTGCCGTCCAGTCGGTGCCGGCCCAGGTCGCCGGTGTGGTAGAGCAGGTCGTCGGGGTCGCCGGTGGCCGGGTTGGGCCGGAAGGCGGTGCGTGCGCCCGTCTCCTCCTCCTCGACGCAGACGTAGCCGAGGCTGCGGTACGGGGTGCGCAGGACGATCTCGCCCACCTCGCCGATCCCGCAGGGCGTCCCGGACGCGTTCAGCACCAGCGCCTGGCCGCCCGGCAGCGGGCGGCCGACCGGCTGCACGCCGACGGCGGGCGGCTGGGGGACGGTCCAGGAGCAGGCGGCGAGGGTGGTCTCGGTCGGGCCGTACAGGTTGACCACGGTGCTGTCCGGGTGGGCCGCCCGCCAGCGCTCCACCAGGGTGTCCGTGAGCGGCTCGCCCGCGAAGAAGGCCAGCCGCAGGGCGGTGGGCCCGGTGTCCTCGGCGGGGCGCTCGGCCAGCCAGGCGGTCGCGAGCGCGGGCACCGTGTGCAGCACGGTGATCCGCTCCCGCGCCAGCCAGCCGGGCAGTTCGCCGGGCAGCAGTTCGTCGCCCCGCTCGGGCACGCACAGGGTGGCGCCGGAGACCAGCGGGAGCAGCAGGTCGCGCAGCACGACGTCGAAGGAGAGCCCGGTGAGGAAGGCGGTCCGGTCGCCGGCGCCGACCTGGAAGGTGTCGCGCTGCCAGGTCAGGAAGTGGGCGAGTCCGCTCTCCCGGCCGAGGACGCCCTTGGGGACGCCGGTCGTGCCGGAGGTGAAGAACAGGTATCCGGCCTCGCTGCCGTAGGTGCGGCCCGGCTCGTACGGCCCGAGGTCGCCGAGCGGGAGCCCGGTGTCCCGGGGCACCTCCAGCACGCCCAGTCCGTCGCGGCGCAGCGGCGAGTCCTCGCCGTCCTCCGGCGCGGTGACCAGGACCACCCGGGTGGCGCCGGACCGGCTCAGCAGGCTCTGCTGGCGCAGCCGGGGCAGCTGCCGGTCGACGGTGGCCAGCACGCCGCCGCCCGCGAGCACCGCGAGCATCGCCGCGGCCAGGGCCGGGCTGCGGTGTCCGGAGACCGCGACCACGGGCCGCTCCGCGCTGTCGGGGCGCAGGCCGAGGGCGGTGCGGATGGCCTCCGCCCGCTCCCACAGCTCCGCGTAGCTCCAGCGCTGGGCGCCGCACTCCACGGCCGTCGCGTCGGGGGCGCGCACCAGCTGCGCGTGCACCAGGTCGCGCACGGTGGGCTGGGGCTCGGCCTTCTGCGGCCGCGCGGGATCGGGCAGCGTCCGCTCGCCGGCGGGGAGGACCAGGGAGAGGCGCGAGATCGGCGTGTCGGGGGCGGCGGCGGCCTGTTCCAGCAGCCGGACGAGCTGGCCGAGGAGGTGTTCGACGCGCTCCGGGCGGTACAGCGCGGTCTGGAAGACGGCCTGCAGCACCAGTTCGTCGCCGGTCTCGCGCGCGTAGAGGGTGAGCGGGAACTTGGCGGGCGGGCGGGACGGTTCGAGGAACTCCAGGGGCAGCGGGCCCAGCCGGTCGGCGGTCTCCACCGTGTTGGTGTGGTTGAACATCACCTGGAAGAAGGGGGTGTGCGCGGCGCCGCGCTCCGGCCGCAGCTCCTCCACCAGGTGTTCGAAGGGCAGTTCCTGGTGTTCGTAGGCGGCGAGGGTGGAGCGGCTGACCCGCTCCACCAGGCCGCGGAAGGTCGGCTCGCCGCCGAGGTCCGCGCGCAGGGCCAGCGTGTTGAGGAAACAGCCGACAGCGTCGGCGAGTTCGGGCCGGGAGCGGCCGGCCGTGGGGACGCCGACCACCACGTCCTCGGTGCCGGCCAGCCGGCCGAGCAGCAGTTGGAACGCGGCCAGCGTGATCATGAACGTGGAGGCGCCGCCGGAGGCGCCCAGCGCGCGCAGCCCGGTCAGCGTCCCGGCGGGGACGCGGGCCGAGCACACCTCTCCGGCGTAGCGCTCGGCGCCGGGCGCCGGGCGGTCCCGGGGCAGCGTGAGCACCGGGGGCGCGCCGCGCAGCGACTCGCGCCAGTACTCCAGGTCGGCGCGGTGCGCGCCGTCGTCCAGGCGGCCGCGCTGCCAGGCGGCGAAGTCCGCGTACTGCACCGGTGGTTCGCTCTGCTCGGGAATACGGCCTTCGCTCAACTCGGAGTAGTACTCGCCGAGTTCGCGCATCACCACGCCCAGCGACCAGCCGTCGACGACCGCGTGGTGCGCCACCAGCAGCAGCACGTGCGAGTCGGCCGCCTCGCGCAGCACCGCCGCGCGCAGCAGCGGGCCCTCGGTCAGGTCGAAGACGCGGTGCGTCTCGGCGGTGATCCACACGTCCACCGGTCCGGCCTGCTCCGGGTCCAGGACGGTCAGCTCGACCTCGGCCCGCCCGGCGACGACCTGCACCGGTTCGCCGTCTGCCTCGCGGAAGGCGGTGCGCAGCACCGCGTGCCGGTCCACCACCGTCCGCAGCGCCGCGGCCAGCGCGTCCAGGTCGAGGTCACCGGTGATCCGGGCCGCCAGCGGCACGTTGTAGGCCGGATTGCCGGGGTCGAAGCGGTCGACGAACCACAGGCGGCGCTGCGCGTACGAGGCCGGGGCGGGACCGTGGGCCGCGGCCGCGGGTATCCGGTCCGACGGGCCGTCGGCCGCCTCGTCCTGGAGCAGGTCGAGGAGCCGTTCGCGCTCCTCGGCGGAGAGGTCGGCAAGGTTCTCGGTCATCGGGCGCTGCCTTTCGGGTCCACGGCCAACGAGGCTCGGGCGGCGTGCGCGGCGAGCATCGCCGCCTCGATGCGAGGGGTGAGCGAGGCCACGGTGGGATGGTCGAACACCTCGCGGAGCGCGAGCTCCACTCCGAAGCTCTTGTGGATGTCCCACACCAGCTGCACCGCGGCGATGGAGTTGCCCCCCAGTTCGAAGAAGTTGTCGTGCACGCCGAGTTCCGGTACGTGCAGGAGGGCGCACCAGAGTTCGGCGAGCGTGCGTTCCCGGCGGTTGCGGGGTTTGACGACGGCGCGGGCCGCCGTGAGGTCGGCCGCGGCGGGGGCCGGCAGGGAGCGGCGGTCGATCTTGCCGCTGGGGCTGAGCGGCAGCGCCTCCAGCAGGACGAAGGCGTCCGGCACCATGTGCGCCGGGAGCCGGTCCGCCAGGTGGGCGCGCAGTTCGGCCGCGGTGAGGGCGTCGTCCGCGGCGACCGCGTACCCGACCAGCCTCGGGTGGCCGGGGTTGTCCTCGCGCAGCAGCACGGCGGCGGCGCGCACCCCCGGATGCTCGGCCAGCACCGTTTCGACCTCGCCCAGTTCGATCCGGAAGCCGCGCAGCTTGACCTGGTCGTCGACCCGGCCGAGGAAGTCGAGGCGTCCGTCGGGCAGCAGTCTGACCAGGTCGCCGGTCCGGTAGATCCGCGCGTCCGGGTCGGGCAGGAACGGGTCGGGTTTGAAGCGCTCCTCGGTCAGCTCGGGCCGTCCCAGGTAGCCGCGGGCCAGTCCGGCGCCGCCGATCCACAGTTCGCCCGGCGTCCCGGTCGGCAGCAGCTGCCGGCGCCGGTCCAAGACGTAGGCCCGCATGTTGCCCATCGGCCGTCCGATCGGCGGCGAACCCTCGTAGGCGCCGGGGCGGCATTCCTCGGCGATCACCGTCACGGTGCCCTCGGTGGGTCCGTAGCCGTTGATGAAGCGCCGGCCGGGGACCGACCAGTCGTCGACCAGGCCGCCGGAGAACGCCTCGCCGCCGACGAAGGCGATCCGCAGCGCCGGGAACTCCTGCCCGGGCAGCAGCTTCATCACCGCCGGCGGCATGTCCATCACGGTGATGCCCTGCTCGGTCATGAACCGGCTCAGCGCGCGCACCGACAGCAGGGTCTCCTGCCGGGCGAGGCAGAGCCGGGCGCCGCTGGTGAGCGCGCCGAAGATCTCGAACGCCGAGACGTCGAAGCTCAGCGAGGCGAACTGGAGCATCCGGTCGTCGGGGCCGAGGCCGAACATCTCGTGGACGTTGGCCATGAAGTTGCAGACCGAGCGGTGTTCGATCAGCACGCCCTTGGGCCGTCCGGTGGAACCGGAGGTGTAGATCACGTAGGCGAGATCGTCCGGCCCGGAGAGCGGCTCGGGCCGCGTGTCGGGCAGCGCGGTCCAGGTCTCGTCGGTGTCCAGCTCGATCACCGCGGCCGTAGTCCCGGGCAGCCGCCCGCGCACCGCGGACTGGGTCACCACGACCGGGGCGGCGCTGTCGGCGAGCATGAAGGCCAGCCGGTCGGCGGGGTAGGCCGGGTCGAGCGGCACGTACGCGCCGCCGGCCTTGAGCACCGCGAGGACGGCGACCACCAGTTCCGGCGAGCGCTCCACGCAGAGTCCGACCCGGCTCTCCCGGCCGACGCCGAGTTGGCGCAGCCGGTGCGCCAGCGCGTTGGCGCGGCGGTCCAGCTCGCCGTAGGTCAGCGCGGCGCGGTCCTCGAACACCACCGCGACCGCGTCCGGGGCGGCGTCCGCCCGGCGCTCGATCAGCTCGTGCACGGTCGCCGCGTCCTCGAAGGGGCGCGCGGTGTCGTTCCAGGTGCGCACCTGGTCGTGGTACTCGTCCGGTGCGAGCAGCGGCAGCAGCGTGAAGGGCCGGTCGGGCTCGGTCAGCGCGGCGTCGAGCAGGGTGCGGATCGTCGCGAGCGTCCCGCGGACGGTGTCCGGGGCGTACAGGTCGGACCGGTACTCGGCGGTGAGCCGCAGGCCGCCGCTGTGCGGGGTGGCGGAGAAGCTGAGGTCCGCGCGTGCGGTGCCGGCGTCCAGTTCGGTCACGGTGGCGCTGAGCGGGCCGAGGCCGAACTCCGCGCGGTGCGCGTCCTCCAGCGCGAACACCACCTGGTAGACCGGGTTCTGGTCGGCGGAGCGGCCGGCCGCGGCCAGTTCCACGATCCGCTCGAACGGCGTGTCCTGGTGCTCGAACGCGCCCAGGACGACGGCGCGGACCCGGTGCAGCAGGTCACGGAAACCGGGCTCGCCGCTCAGGTCGGTGCGCAGCGGCAGGGTGTTGATGAAGCAGCCGACCAGCGGTTCGCTGCCGGGCGCGTCGCGGCCGGCCACCGGGCTGCCGATCACCACGTCCTCGGCGCCGGTGATCCGGCTCAGATACGCCTGGCAGAGCGCGGCCAGGGCCATGAACAGGGTGACGCCCTCGGCCCGGCACAGGGTCCGCAGCGCGTCCAGCGTCCGGGGCTCGATGTCGAGGCTCACCCGGCCGCCGCGGTTGGTGGGCCGGGACGGGCGTACGAAGTCGGTGGGCAGTGCGAGGTCCTGCGGCGCGCCCTCCAGCGCGCCGCGCCAGTACTCCGCGTGGGGGCCCTGCGCCGCCGCGTCCGCCGCGTGCTGGAGCTGTCCGGCGAGGTCCGCGGGCTGCACGGCCGGGGGCGGCGCGGGCGCGCGGCCGGCGCGGGCCACCTCGTAGCAGTCGGCGAGGTCGCGGCTGAACACGCCGAGCGACCAGCCGTCGAAGACGATGTGGTGCAGGACCGCCAGCAGGACGTGCCGTTCCTCCCCCAGGCGCAGCAGTTCGCAGCGGATGAGCGGACCGGTGGTGAGGTCGAAGCGGTGCCGGGCGATCCGCTCCGCGCGGCCGAGCCGTTCCTCGTCGTCGCGGACCTCGACCACCGGGAGGTCGAGGTCGGGCACGGCGCCGACGACCTGGAGGGGTGTGCCGCCCTCGACCACGAAACGGGTGCGCAGCGCCTCGTGGCGCTCCACCACCGAGCGCAGCGCCTGCCGCAGCGCCGCCTCGTCCAGCGGTCCGGTCAGCTCGAAGGCGAGCGGCACGTTGTAGGTGGTGCCGGAGTCGTCGAGGCCGTGCATCAGCCACATCCGGCGCTGGGACGGCGACAGCGGCAGCGGCCCGGAACGGTCGGCGGTCGCCGGCTCGGGCCGTGCGTCCGCGCGCCGGGGCGCGGCGGCCACCGCGCCGGCCAGTCCGCGGACGGTGGGCTCGGCGAACACCGCGGTGAGCGGCAGTTCGACGGCGAGGCGTTCGCGCAGCCGTCCCGTCACCCGGGCCGCCGACAGGGAGTTGCCGCCCAGCAGGAAGAAGTCGTCCAGCGCGCCGACCCGGTCCACGCCGAGCACCTCCTGCCACAGCCGCGCGAGGTCGGCCTCGACGCCCTCGGCCGGCGCCACGTACGCGCCGGCCAGCTCGTCGCGGCCCGCGGCGGGGGCCGGCAGGGCGGACCGGTCGACCTTGCCGTTGCGGGTGAGCGGCAGCGCGTCCAGCGGCGTGAAGGAGGCGGGGACCAGGTGTCCGGGGAGCCGTTCGGCGAGCCAGGAGCGCAGTGCGGCGGCGTCCGGCCGCTCGCCGGGCCGGAACACCGGGTAGGCGGCCAGCCTCGGGTCGCCGGGGACGTCCTCGCGCAGGGCGACCGCCGCGCCGCCGACCTGCGGGTGGGCGCACAGCGCGGACTCGATCTCGCCGAGTTCGATCCGGAAGCCGCGCAGCTTGACCTGGCCGTCGGCGCGGCCCACGAACCGCAGGCTGCCGTCCGGGGCGCGCACGGCGAGGTCTCCGGTGCGGTAGTACCGCGAGCCGTCGGGCTCCAGGGTGACGAAGCGCTCCGCGGTGAGCTCCGGCCGGTTCAGATAGCCGCGGGCCAGTCCCGTGCCGCCGAGGAACAGCTCGCCCTCGGCGCCGTCGGGCACGTCCGCGCCCCGGTCGTCGAGCAGCCGGGCCTCGATGCCGCGGATGGGCCGCCCGATGGACGGCTCGCGGTCCTCGTCGCCCGCGGGCACCTCGCCCGCGGTGGCGACGACGGTGCACTCGGTCGGGCCGTAGTGGTTGACCAGGGTGAACGGCAGTCCCGCGGGCGGGTGGCGGTGCAGCCGGTCGCCGCCGGTGAGCAGGTAGCGCAGCCGGGTTCCGGTCGGCCACTTCTCGGCGATCACCAGTTCGGCCAGGGGGGTGGGCAGGAACGAGACGGTGATCCCCGCCCCGGTCAGCCACTCCACCAGTTCGGCCGCCGAGCTGTGCTCCTCGGCGGCCAGGTGCAGTTCGGCGCCCGCGGCGAGCGTCGGCCAGATCTCCCACACCGAGGCGTCGAAGGCGGTGCCCGCGATCTGGGTGGTGCGGTCCCGCGGGGTCAGTCCGTACGCCTCACGGTGCCAGGCGACCAGGTGGGACAGGCCCTCGTGCGCGATCTCCACGCCCTTGGGCAGGCCGGTGGAGCCGGAGGTGTAGATGCAGTAGGCGAGGTCCGACCCGTCCGTGGGCACGGGGGCCGCTCGCCGCTCGCCGCCGTCCTCGTCACGCGGCACGTCGAGGGCCGGGCAGTCGAGTGCGGGCAGTGCGGGCCGCACCTCCGGCTCGGTGAGCACCAGGCGGGCGCCGGCGTCCCTGATCAGGAACTCCAGCCGCTGGGCCGGATAGCCGGGGTCGACCGGGACGTACGCCGCGCCCGCCCGGAGCACGGCGAGCATGCCGACCACCATCTCGGGCGACCGGGTCGTGGCCAGCACCACGCGGTCGCCCGGCGACACTCCCGATTCCTGGAGCCGGAGCGCCAGCGACTCGGCCCGGCGCACCAGGGTCCGATAGGTGAGGCGGCGGGTTCCCTGGACGACGGCGATCGCCTCGGGACGGGCCTCGGCGGCCCTGGACACCAACTCCTGCACCGGCAACGTGTTCACGAGTTCCGCCTCTCGGTCCGTTCAGTGGTCGGCGACCGCTTCCGCGTTCGGATCGCCGGTCTTCGCCTCGACCGCGTCGTCCGTGCCGCCGTCGTCCGCCGCGACCGCCGCCATGTCGTCGGCGGGCGGCGGGAGTTCGCTCATCGCGCGGATCGGGGAGAACACGATCCACAGCGCCGAGGCGAAGAGGCCGGCCGCGCCCACGAACAGCGACGGGCGCAGTCCGATCGAGTCGCCGAGCCAGCCGCCCAGCAGCGCGCCCAGCGGCACCACGCCCCAGGACAGGAAGCGGTAGCTGGCGTTCATCCGGCCCAGCATCGCGTTGGGTGTGATGGTCTGCCGCAGACTCACGACCTGGATGTTGGCGACCATGGTGCCCACCCCGCCGATGAAGAACGACAGCAGGAGAAGCCCCAGGGCCACGGGGCGCGGACCGCCCGCGAGCGGCACCAGCACCGGCGCGGCGCAGCCCAGCACCATCGCGAGCGTGACGGTGTTGCCGAGTCCGAGGCGCTCGGAGACCCGCTTGGCGATCAGCGAACCGGCCAGCGAGCCGACGGCGCCGCCGCCCAGCACCAGACCGACCGTCCCGGGCGAGAAGCCCAGTTCCCGGGTGGCGTAGAGCAGGAAGACGGTCTCCAGCACCAGCCAGAACATGTTGTACGTGGCGGCCTCCAGCACGCAGGCGCGCAGGACCCGGTTGCCGAAGGTGAACCGCAGTCCCTCGGCGATCTGCCCCCGTACCGGCGGGTGTTCGGCGGGCCGGGGCGGGGCGGGCTCCCGCTTGCGGACCAGGCCGAGTCCGCCGGCCGAGACGGCGAACGCGATCGCGCTGACCAGGATCGCCGTCTGCGGGGTCAGCCAGCCCGCCAGCCAGCCGGCCAGGGCCGGACCGCCGACCTGTGCCGCCGACGCGCTGACCTGGAGCTTGCTGTTGCCCTCCATCAGGTTGTCGCGGTCCACCAGCGACGGCAGATACGACTGGTACGTCACTTCGAACAGGACCGTGAACACGCCGACGGCGAGCGCGACCGCGACCAGGTAGCCGAGGTTCAGCTCGTCCAGGGCGGCCAGCAAGGGGATGAGGGCGAGCAGGGCGGCGCGGCACAGGGTGCTCGCCAGCATCACCGGCCGGCGCCGGTAGCGGTCGGCCCAGACGCCGGCGAACAGGGTCAGCACCAGGAACGGAAGGTAGGAGGCGGCGTTCAGCACACCCATCGCCTTCGCGTCCACCTTCAGGGTGACCGCGGCGGTCAGCGGCACGGCCAGGAGCGTGACCTGGCTGCCGAACTGGGCAACCGTGTCTCCGGCCCAGAAGACCATGAAGTCACGGTTGCCCAGGAGGGAGCGGTGCCCGGTCACTCGCCCCAGTCCTCCTCGACCTCGGGCGCCAGGGCGACCAGGACCGGGTCCAGGGCGAGGATCTCGAGCTCGCTCGCACACCCGGAGCAGTCGAGGATCTCGCCCTTCCTGGACCCGGCCGGGAGAGCCAGCCCCTCCTCGCACTCAGGACAGACGACCATGGGGACCTCCTGAAACCGGTTCGGATGCGGTGGCTGCGGGCGCCACCGACGGCCGAACCTACCCACCGCTTCCCGGGCGGTCGTCCGCGCCGCATTGACCTGCGTCGCAGGGCTGTTCAACGCTGCGCTTACCCCGGCTCACAGCGGTGCGGACGGCGCGCGTCCGTTCCGGCCGGGGCACCGGGCGCGGGGTCGGCGCCACGGGATGTTCATGGAGGACGTCTTGACAGGACCGACAGGAGCCGAAGCCTTGTTGTCGCACGTCAAGAGATGCCATCTCCCTTGATATGAAAGGGTCATGTGCAGATCAGATGCTGATAGCGTGATGCGGCTGAACGAAGAGGGTGTCACCATCCCCGACCCAAGGATGACAAATGTCCCTTCGAGTACTGGTCTGCAACGACCTGCCGATCGTTCTTGACGGGCTTCGCAGTCTCATCGAGGCCGAACCGGACATGCTGGTCATTGGCACCACCAACAGCGGTATGGAAGCGATCATGATGGCGCGCGCCCAGCGGCCCGACGTGGTCGTGACCGGTCTGGACCTCCAGGGCATCAACGGCACGGAGATGATCCGCCGACTCCTCCGTGAGCCCGGAGAGACGCCGCCCCGCGTCGTGGCGCTGGCCATGAACGACGACGACGAGACCCTCGTCAGCCTGCTGCACCTCGGTGTCAACGGCGTACTGGTCCGCGGCGCCACGGGGCAGGAGCTGAGCGCCGCCGTGCGGTCCGCCGCCAAGGGCCAGACGACACTCGCTCCGCAGATCGCCACCCGGCTCGTCGACTGGTACCGGCGCGACAGCCGCGGCCGCAGCGAGGCGTTGCGCATCCCCACCGAGGAGATCACCGCCCGCGAGCGCCAGGTGCTGACCCTGCTGGCACACGGCCACTCCACGGAGGAGGTCGCCGAGCAGCTGTCGATCGGAGTGACCACCGTACGCACCCACCTCTACCGGCTGCGCTGCAAACTCGACGTGCGCGACCGCGTCCAGCTCGTCTCGCTCGCCTACCGGGCCGGACTGATCCAGTCGGCCTGAGCGGGTGCGGGCGCGTTCGGCGCGGTGGTGTTGAATGCGGACCGACGGTGCCCGCCGGCGCCGTCCCGCTTTTGCCGAGCGCCCCGGAGAGAGCCATGCCCGCCGAGACCGAGACCGAGACCGGTGTCCGTGACCGGCTCACCGCACACCGGGACCGCTTCGACGCCCGGTTCGCCGACTACTTCGACACGGTCGCCCACCAGCTGTCCCCGCTCGGTTCGTTCGCGCCCGAGGCACTGGCACTGGTGCGGGACATGTCGTTGCGCGGCGGGAAGCGGCTGCGCGTCGCGCTGCTGTACGAGGCGGCCCGGCTGGTGACCTCCGAGGCGGTGGCCGGGCTGGAGGAGGCCGCGCTCAGCGTCGAGTTGCTCCAGACCCACGGCCTGATCCACGACGACATCGTCGACGACTCCCCGGTGCGCCGGGGAGCGCCGTCGGTGTACTACGCCTACCGCGAGCGCTTCGCCGACCGTCCGCAGACGGCGCTGGGGCTGGCGGTCCTCGCCGGGGACCTGGCCGCGTTCCTGTCGGTGCGGGTGCTGCTCACCGCGCCCGTGCCCGGTGAGCTGCGGCAGGCGATGGCGGCCGTGCAGGCGACGGTGGGCGCGGACACCGTCGTCGGACAGTTCCTCGACCTCGAACGCGACTTCGGCCCGCTGCCCGACCGCGCGCTGCTGGACCTGGTGTCCGAGTACAAGAGCGCCCGGTACTCGGTGCTCGCCCCGTTGCGGCTGGGCCTGCTCGCGGCGGGCGCGGACCCGGCCGCCCACGAGGGCGAACTCGCGCGGTACGCGACGCTGGTCGGGATCGGCGGCCAGATGTGCGACGACTACCTGGACCTGTTCGGCGACGCCGACGCGACCGGCCGGGCGGCCGGGTCGGATCTGCGCGCGGGCCGCCGCAGTTACGCGGTGTGCGCGGTCCTGGCGGCGGCGACCGGCCCGGAACGCGAGCTGGTGGAGTCGGCGCTCGCCGACCCCGGCTGCCCGGCCGCCACCGTCGCGCAGGTCCGCGACCTCGCCGGCCGGCACGGCGTGGACGCACGGATGCGCGCGGACATCCGCCGTACCGCCGAGGAGGCGGCCGCCATCGCGGCCGGCTGGCGGCCGCGGTGGCGCGCGGAGGCCGTCGACTTCTTCGAACGGCTGCCGCTGTGGGCCGCGCGACGCGCCCGGTGACCTCCGCGGCGGCGGCCGCGCACGGGCGGGTGAACACGCGGCGCTCCAGCGGCTTTTCGCGTACGAAAGGGAACTTTCCGGCCTTCCGGCCCCTCTCCCCGGGCGTACGGCCCGTGCGCCGACGAGAGGAGCCGTTTTGATGGTGCGTCGAGTTCGTGTCCTGTTGCTGACCCTCTTCCTGCTGGTGACGGGCGGGGCCCTGTCCGCCGCGCCGGCCTCCGCCGTCATCGGCGGAGCCAGGAGCGACTACGGCCCGTGGGCGGTGCGCATGCTCGTCGACGGGAAACCGGCGTGCACCGGCACGGCGGTCACCGCCCAGTGGATCATCAGCGCCTCGCACTGCTTCTACGAGCAGGGGCAGCCGGTCGCCGACAAACGGATCTCGTTCCGGGTGGGCAGCCTCGACATGCGCAAGGGAGTCACGGTCAGGCCGCTGCCCGGCAAGCGCGTCGGGAGCGCGCGCGCCGACATGCTGCTGATCAAGGTGACGCCCATGAAGGTCCGCCCGGCGCGCCTGGCTGCGACCGGGGTCCGTCCGGGCCAGGTCGTACGGCAGTACGGCTGGGGCGCCACCTGTACCGGCGACGAGAACACGTGCCAGTCCCCCGTGCTCAAGCAGTCGACGCTGCGGGTCGTACGGCAGGACGATCCGCGCTGCGCGGGTCACACCGCCCCGGGCGGCTCGGACTTCTGCATGGAGAAGGTGTCCGGCATTCCCGCCGGCGGCGACTCCGGCGGCCCGGTGATGAGCACCGCCCCGCGCGGCGCCGAAGTCCTCCTCGGCGTCTTCGACGGCTCCGACCGGGAGCACGTCGCCGAGGCCGGCGAGATCAGCCGGCAACTGGCCTGGATCCGCTCGGTCGTCCGCCGCTAGTCGGGGTCCGTGTCCAAGGCGTCCAGGAAGGCGCGGACGGCCGGGGCGACGGCGGCGGCCAGGTCCTCGGCGGTGCGCAGCCGGGCGTCGAGGGCGGGCGCGGCGAGCCGGCCGCCGGGCAGGGTGGCGGCCACCCGGCGGGCGAGTGCCGTCGGGTGACGCGGGTCGGCGCCGGGGAAGACCAGGGCCGGCGCGGTGACGGCGGCGAGGTCGGCGACGCTTCGGAAGGCCCGGTCGCGTCCGATGGCCGCGGCGGCCGCGATGCTCGCCGGGTCGCAGCGGGGCAGGGCGTCGCGCACCATGGCGCCCACCATCGGCGGGAGTCGGCCGAGGATCGGCGCCCAGGCGGCCTCCAGTCCCCCGGTCGCGACCCGGGCGGCGAACGCGTCGAGGAAGCGGACCTCCGCCTCCCTGGCGGCGTCGTCCTCCTCGATGTCCTCCACCCCGATCAGCACGGCGGCGCGCACCCGGTCCGGGTGGGCGGCGGCCGTCCTGAGCGTGATCGTGGAGCCGAGGCCCGCACCGGCGAGTACGGCACGCGCGACGCCGAGGTGGTCCAGCAGGCGGATCACGTCGGCCGTGTAGCGGGCCCAGGTGTGGCGGGCCGGGTCGGTGCAGACCGAGCGGCCGTAGCCGCGCAGGTCCGGCAGGACGACGCGGTGCCGGTCGGCGAGCCGTTCGGCGAGCGGCAGCATGCTGGTGTGGTCGGGGCCGCCCGCGTGCAGGAGGACCACCGTGGGTCCGGCGCCGATGGCGGCGGCGTGCAGGAGGCAGGCGTCGTCCGCCCGGTAGCTGATCCATGGCATGGATCCACCCTCCTGCGGCGGGGCGGCCCGCGCCACGGGCCGGCCCGCCGACCGATGTCGCGATTCCGCCGCGGGCAGCGCCGGCGTCCGGCCGGCGCCGTGTGCTCCCCCGCATCCGCATCCGCATCCGCACCGGCCCGGCCTGGCCTGACCTGGCCGCCTAAGCGAACGCCTCGGATCACCGGTAGCCTGCCTCACCATGATGCGCGTGTGGACTGTGCCGGCCCTGTTCGCGCTCTGCGGCTCGGCCGCCGCGACGGGAGAGTTCTTCGCGGGAGACCCGGGCGGGGCCACCGCACTCCTGCTGGCGTTCCTGGCGCTCGCGGGGGTGAACTCGCCCCTGGTCTTCCCGCGTTCGGTCGGCGCGCGGGAGGCGCAGCGGCGCAGTGCGGCCGACGGCCGGCCCATTGTCTTCTGGCGGCCGGGCTGCGCGTACTGCGTACGCCTGCGCCTCCGGCTGGGCCGCGCCGCCCGCGCGGCGCACTGGGTCGACATCTGGCGCGACCCGGCGGGAGCGGCGGCGGTACGGGCCGCCAACGACGGGAACGAGACCGTGCCGACCGTCGTCGTGGCGGGCCGGCCGCACACCAACCCCGATCCCGCCTGGGTGCGCGACCAGCTCTCCGCGCCGTCTCCCGGCCCCCGTTCGTAGCGCCGGCTCCCGCGCGGCGGCCGGGACGCGCGGGCGCGGTCAGCGGTCCCCGGTGCCCTCCCGCGGGGGCTCGGGGAGCAGCGGGCGCATGAAGGTGCGTTCGTAGCGCAGTACGCAGCCGCTGTCGTCCCTGATGCGGTCCGCCTCGATGAACTCCGGATCGTTGCCGAACAGGGTCCGGTACCGCTCGTAGGCCGCGAGGCTGGGAAAGCTGAACAGGGCGAGCGCCTTGTCGCTGGCCCCCTCGGCCGGCAGGAAGTACCCGTGGTGCGTTCCGCCGTGCTGGGCCACCAGCCGCATCCAGCGGTTACCGAACCGCTCGAACGCCTCGATCTCGGACGGATCGATCACGTACTCGACTACGCAGGTAATCACCCCGCAAGGCTAACGCGCTCACCGCCCGTCGGGTGCGGTCCAGGACACGAGCTGGAGGATCACGCCGTTCGGGTCGGTGACCTGGAAGAGGCGTTCGCCCCACGGCTCTTCGCGCAGCGGCATGGTGATGCGGACGCCCTCGGCCCGCAGTCGCTCGTACTCGGCGTCCAGGTCGGCCACCGTGAACGCGATGATCACCCCCGCGGCGCGCTGGTCCCGGACGTCTTCGGGGAGGACCTCGATGCCGCGCCGCAGAAAGATCACGTGGACGGCGTCCTCGCGGACCAGCGAGGCGAAGCCTTCGGCGGCCATGGCCTCCTGGAAGCCGAAGTGCGCGGTCAGGAACGCGGCGGAGGCGGGGACGTCGTCGACGGTCAGGGAGACGGCGGTGGAAGTGATCTTCATGGATTCTCCTGGCGCTCGGGACCAAAAACTCTGTACAACGTACTCTATACAACGTACAGAGTGGAAGGGGTGGACTGAGGACCCGGTCTCCCAGGGGGGAGGATGGGCGCATGGTCAAGGAACGAAGCGGCGCGGACGATCCGGCCCGCACCCTGGAACTGCTGTGGCGCGAGCCGGACCGAGGCGGCCCCCGGCGCGGCCCCAAGCAGGGTCTGACGGTCGACGCGGTCGTCCGGGCCGCCGTCGAACTCGCCGACTCGGGCGGGCTGGACGCGCTGACCATGCGCGGCGTCGCCCAGCGGCTGGGCGTCACGCCGATGACGCTGTACACGTACGTCCCGGGCAAGGCGGAACTGCTCGCTCTCATGCTGGACGCCGCCTACTGGCGGATGCCGCGCACCGATCACACGGCCGCGCCGTGGCGTACGAGGGTGGCGGCCGTCGCGCACGAGAACCGCGACCTCTACCGGCGCCACCCCTGGGTGGCGACCCTGCCCACCGCGCGCCCGCCGCTGGGTCCGGGACTCATGACCAAGTACGAACACGAACTGGCCGCGTTCGACGGCCTCGGCCTCGACGACGTCGAGCGGGACGCGGCCCTCACCTTCCTGCTCGGCTTCGTCCAGTCCGTCGCCCGCGCCGACCTCGACACCCAGGCCGCCGTCCGCGACAGCGCCCTGTCCGACGCGCAGTGGTGGGCGGCCCACGCACCCCTTCTGGCCAAGGTGTTCGACCCTGCCCGGTTCCCCCTCGCGGCCCGGGTGGGAAGCGCCGCGGGCGAAGCCCACCAGGGCATGCACGACCCCGAGCACGCCTTCGCCTTCGGTTTGGAGCGCGTCCTGGACGGCCTCGCCCAGCTCGTCGCGAGCCGTGCCCGCTAGCGGGTCACCCGCCGGCCGGGCGACGTCCGCGCGCCCGGCAGGCGCGCCTCAGGGCCGTGCCCGCGCGAAGGCCGCCGGGGAGAAGGTGAAGGCGACGCAGGCGCGTCCGGCCGCCTCGAAGCGGGCGGCCTCGGTCATCCCGTAGTGCCGGTGGACGGCCAGGGAACGCTCGTTGGCCGTCTCCACGAAGGCGACCGCGAGGTCGAAGTCGTCCGCCAGGGCGCGGCTGAGCGCGGTGAGCAGCCGCGTCAGCACCCCGCGCCCCTGGAAGCGTTCGTCGACGGCGACGGGGCCGTAGAGGAAGAGGCGGCCCAGGTCGCGCCCGTCCGCCGCCCCGAGGACCGCGGCGACGGCCGCCGCGGCCGGATGGTGCGGCGGGAGGCGGCTCGGCTCGCTCGTGATCGCGAACCCGGCCAGCTCCCCCGCGGCGTCGGCGACGAAGACGCCCGGCCCCTCCTCGAAACGGTCGAGGAGTTCGCCGGTCAGGTTGCCCTGCACGAATCCGCGACGCGCCCGTTCCTCGTCGCTGAGCCCCGCTCCGCGGGCCGCGTCCATGAGCGACAGGATCGCCGCGTGATCTTCCGGACGGGATCGGCGTACGTTGATCGTCATACCGGTGACCCTACGCACGGTGCGGGCGCCCGGAGCGGTACGCCCGGTCCTTCCGTGCGGCGAAGGCGGCCGTCCTCAACGCCGCCGGTGCGGACCGAGTGCGAGGAGTACGGTGCCGAGCTGAGCCTCGGTCAGGGGCGGCGCGGGCAGCGCGGGCGCGGCCGGACGGGCGCGGAAGCCGTCGAGGAGCAGGGCGAGCGGGCGGGCCCAGGCGTCCGGGCCGGCCGCGCTCAGCGCGGGGACGACCCGGCCCAGCGCCGCCAGGGCGAGGAGGACGTCCTCGGTGGTGAGGTCCGCGCGGACGGTGCCCTGCGCCTGACCGCGGCGGAGCAACTCCTCGACGGTGGCGCGGTTGTGGGCGTGGACGGCGTCGAGCGAGGTCACGCCCTCCAGGCTCGTGGTCATGAGGTCGTTGGTGCCGCGGTCCGCGGCGAGCGTCGCGAACACGGCGTGCAGGTACCGCGTCAGCCCGGTCCAGGCGTCCTCGGCGGCGCGGGCTCGGGTGCCGGCGGCCATGGTCTCGGTGAGGGCGTCCCGGAAGACCTCGTCCACGAGCGCGGCGCGGGTCGGGAAGTGACGGTAGAGGGTCGCGTTGCCCACCCCCGCGCGCCGGGCGATGACGTCCAGCGGGGCGTCCAGGCCCTGTTCGGCGAACACCTCGCGGGCCGTCCGCGTCAGCAGTGTCCGGTTGCGCAGCGCGTCGCGGCGCCCGGTCGGCGCGTGGCCACCCATCCCGACTCCATCGTCCTCGTCCTCTCCCCGCGGCGGAGAGCACTCCCCGGACCGCATGCTACCGCCGGTCGAGCGGCCGGGGACGCCTCCCCGGGCGCGCCGGCTCCGTGCCGGGAGGGAGCCGGCGCCGGGGAGGCGGTGCGTCTACCAGCGCACCGGCAGCTCCCGCAGTCCCCGCATGAGACTGGTGCGCCACCGCGGGGCGCCGTCGCCGTCGAAGGCCAGGCGGGGGAAGCGCTCCAGCAGGAGGCGCAGGGCCGCGGTCGCCTCCAGGCGGGCCAGCGGGGCGCCCAGGCAGTGGTGCAGTCCGTGCCCGAAGGCGAGGTGGGCGCGGGTCTCGGCCGGATCGCGCCGGATGTCGAACCGTTCGGGGGCGGGGAAGCGGGCGGGGTCGCGGTTCGCGGCGGCGATGGAGAGCACGACGCGCGCGCCGGCGGGTATCCGGACGCCGCCGAGGGTGACCGGTTCGGCGGCGTAGCGGTAGGCGCCGGCCGGCACGGGCGGCTCGAAGCGGAGCGTCTCCTCCACGGCGCCCTCCAGCAGGCCGGGGTCGGCGCGGAGGGCGGCGAGCTGCTCGGGATGGCCGAGCAGCAGGTGGACGGCGCCGGAGATCAGGTTGACGGTGGTCTCGTGCCCGGCGACGAGCAGCAGGAAGGCCATGCCGAGCAGTTCCTCGGAGCTGAGCCGGTCGGCGCGGTCACCGGCGTTTCCGTTCCTGCCGTCCTTCCCGTCCGTCCCGTCGTGACCGTCGGCGCGGTCCCCGTCGTGACTGCGGACCAGGGCGTGCAGCAGATCGCTCTCCGGCGCCTCGCGCTGCCGCCGCTTCTCCTCCGCCAGCCCCATGAGGTACGCGGCCATCTCCCGCGAGGCGCGGCCGGACTCCTCCGGTTCGTCGAGGGCGACGACCTTCACGGACCACGCCCGGAAGACGGGCCGGTCCGCTTCCGGCACGCCGAGCAGCTCGCAGATGATGGTGAGCGGCAGCGGATGGGCGTACGCGGCCACCAGGTCCGCGCGGCCGTCGGCGGCCACGGCGTCCAGGAGCGCGCCGGCCGCCTCCTGGACGCGGGGGCGCAGCGCCTGGACGCGGCGGGCGGTGAACTCGCGCGCCACCAGCGTGCGCAGACGGGTGTGGTCGGGCGGATCGACCTGGAGCATGTTGCGGCCCACGGCGTACAGCCCGTCGTCCTCGAACTCGGCCGAGTGGCGCACGTCGTTGCGCAGCCTGGGGTCGACGAAGGCGGCCCGCACCTCCTCGTGCCCGACCACCGCCCAGGACTCGTCCCCGGTGGGGAAACGCACGTGGTGGACGGGCCCGCGGGAACGCAGCGCGGTGAAGGCGGAGTGGGGATCGGCGGTGAAGTCGTGGGTGAGATCGGCGAGTCGAACGGTGGGGTGCTGGTGCTGCGGGCACATCGGCGGCTCCCGGGACAGAAGCGGGGACCATTCCCCGTCTAGACGGCGGGACGACCCTAGCATGAAGTGGGGATGACTCCCCGTTTCTCTTCCCGGGGCCCGGCACCATGGCCCGCGCCGGTGCGGTGGCGGCTGGCGGACCCCCGGGGACGGCGAAGGGCCCCCGCCCGACGGCGGAGGCCCTTCGCTCGATCAGTGGTCGTGCCCGGTCAGAAGACGCCGTTCAGCTTCCACCAGTCGTCGCCCGTGACCGCTCCGGCGTTCAGCGCGCCGTCGCCGCGGCCGTCGTACACCAGTTGGCAGCCGGCGCCCCGGCACCCGTCGCCGACGAAGCCGCTGGTGGTCGTGGTGACGAGGTCGACGTGTGCGTCGCCGTTGACGTAGCCCAGGCCGAGGATGGTGTCCATGACGTTCCAGCCGCCGGCGCCGATCAGCTTCCGGGAACCGAGGGAACCGGTCTTGCCCGGGTACAGCCACAGCTTGCCGGTGGACGCCTCGCGGCCGACCAGGTCGGCACGGCCGTCGCCGTTCATGTCGCCCGCGCCGACCAGCGCGTTCATGCCGTTCCAGCCGCCGGTGCCGACGAGCTTGCGCGCGCCGAGAGCGCCCGTGCCGGTGCCCGGGTACAGCCACAGCTTGCCCGTGGTCTTCTCGACGGCCAGCAGGTCCGCGCGGCCGTCGCCGGAGAGGTCTCCGACGCCGGCGATCCGGCTCATGGCGTTCCAGCCGCCGGTGCCGACGAGCTTGCGCGCGCCGAGGGCGCCGGTGCCGGCGCCCGGGTACAGCCACAGCTTGCCGGTGGACGCCTCGCGGGCGATCACGTCCTCGCGGCCGTCACCGCTGAAGTCGCCGTGCCGGACGAGGGCGTTGAACGCGTTCCAGCCGCCGGTGCCGACCAGCTTGCCGGACTGGTCCCCGGGCAGGAACCACAGCCGGCCCGCCTTGTCGCGGACCAGGACGTCGGCCCGGCGGTCGCCGTTCAGGTCGCCGAAGCCCGCCGCCTTGGGCGCGGGCGAGGAGTACCACTGCGGGTAGGGGCCCAGGGAGCACTCCCGTTCGGTGGCCACGAACTTCACCGAACTGGTGGCGCCGAAGGCGTGGCCCCACTCCGTGCCCGCGGGGTCCGGCGCCCACACGTCGACGGAGCCGGCCTGGCCGTAGCTCGGGTCGTCGTACAGGCAGACGTACTTGGACGTGTGGTTCACCACCGACTTGAAGGTGTTGTCCCAGGCGCCGAGCGTCGCCTTGTCGGTGTTGGTCTTGAACATGGTGCCGGTGCCGTTCTCGGTCTTCCAGGCACAGAAGTAGCCCGACGGGCAGTCGCCGGTCGCGGCCTGTGCGGGCGCGCCGCCCGCGCCGAGCAGCCCGAGTGAGGCGAGCCCCAGTGTCGTGGCCAACGTGGCCAGACGCCGAAGCGGTGATACGCGCATGTGTTCCCTCCCTGTCGCGGCGCGGAGAGACGCTCGACGCGCCGCGAGAGGAAGATACCTCGTTCGAAGATCAATCAGCACGCCGAGCACGGCCGGCCGGAGCGACGACGCACTCACGTCAGGTGTGCGCGTTTCGTCGGCCGGCCCGCCAGGCCGGCGCCCGAAACGTCCGGGCGCGGTGGCTCGGTGGCGCGGTGGCGCGGTGGCGCGGTGGCCGCTACTTCGGCTCGCGCTCGAAGAGCGACCGGGACCACACGTAGCCGAGCACGGCCAGCGCCAGGCACCAGACCACGGCCAGCCACGCGTTGTGGCCGGTCTCGGTGCCGAGCAGCAGCCCGCGCAGCGTCTCGATGGCCGGGGTGAACGGCTGGTACTCGGCGATCGGCCGGAACCAGCCCGGCATCGCGTCGACCGGCACGAAGGCGCTGGACAGGAGCGGCAGGACCATCAGCGGCATGGCGTTGTTGCTCGCCGCCTCCGCGTTCGGGCTGGACAGGCCCATGCCGACCGCGATCCAGGTGAGGGCGAGGGAGACGAGGGTCAGCAGCCCCACCGCCAGGACCCAGTCGAGGACGGTGGCGTCCACGGACCGGAATCCGATGGCCACCGCCACGGCCCCGACCACGACCACGCTCAGCACGCACTGGAGGACGCTGCCGACGACGTGCCCGATGAGCACCGACCCGCGGTGGATCGCCATCGTGCGGAAGCGGGCGATGACGCCCTCGTTCATGTCCATGGAGACGGACACCGCGCTGCCGATCGTGGTGCCGCCGATGGTCAGCATCAGGATGCCCGGGACGAGGTAGGCGAGGTACTCGGAGCGTCCTGCCCCGCCGCCGATGCCGGCGCTCATCACGTCACCGAAGATGTAGACGAAGAGCAGTAGCAGCATGACCGGTGTGAACAGCAGGTTCAGGGTCAGGGACGGGTAGCGCCGGGCGTGCAGGAGGTTGCGGCGCAGCATCGTGGAGGCGTCGCGGGCGGCGAGCGGGAGGGAGTTCATCGGACGGTCTCCTCGTGCGGGTCGGGGACGACGGCGCCGCCGGTCAGGGCGAAGAAGACGTCGTCGAGGTCGGGGGTGTGCACGGTCAGTTCGTCGGCCTCGACGCGGGCCGACTCCAGCCGGTCGAGAACGGAGCGCAGCGCGCGCTGGCTGCCGTCGCCGGCGAGTCGCAGGGTGAGGGACGCGTCGTCGCGGGTGGCGTCGCCCAGGGCCGAGGCGGCGGCGCGGTAGGCGGCCGGGTCGGTGAAGCGGAGGCGGACGTGGCCGCCGGGGACGAGCCGCTTGAGTTCGTCGGCGGTGCCCTCGGCGACGATCCGGCCGTCGTTCAGGACGGCGATGCGGTCGGCGAGTTCGTCGGCTTCCTGGAGGTACTGGGTGGTGAGGAAGACGGTGACGCCGCCGGCGACGAGTTCGCGGATGATCTGCCACATGGCGTGCCGTGAGCGCGGGTCGAGGCCGGTGGTGGGCTCGTCCAGGAAGATGATCCGCGGGCTTCCGACCAGGGTCATGGCGATGTCCAGGCGGCGCTTCATGCCGCCGGAGTAGGCGGCGGCGGGCTTCTTGGCGGCCTCGGTCAGGTCGAAGCGCTCCAGCAGGCCGGCGCTGACGCGCCGCCCCTCGCGCCGGGTGAGGTGGTGGAGGTCGGCCATGAGGAGCATGTTCTCCTCGCCGGTGATCAGGCCGTCCACGGCGGAGAACTGTCCGGTGACGCCGATCGCGGCGCGCACGGCCTGCGGATCGCCGGCGAGGTCGTGGCCCGCGACCTGGGCCTGTCCGCCGTCGGCGGCGATCAGCGTGGAGAGGATCTTGACGGTGGTGGTCTTGCCGGCGCCGTTGGGTCCGAGCAGCGCGAACACGGATCCGGCCGGGATCGCCAGGTCGATGCCGTCGAGCACGGCCTTGTCGCCGTAGGACTTGCGCAGACCGACGGCGGAGACGGCGGCGGGCGGCCGCGGACCGTTTCGTTTGGACGTGGGCATGACAGATGTGGGCATGGAGCACTCCCCTTTCAGGAGGCCGGAGTCACTGGTTGCGGGAGGTTGACGTCACCGGGGGCGCGGACGGGTCCGCCGCGGACGGGCCGGCGGTCAGGGCCGGGCGCGGCGGACGTCGATGGTGCCGTACCGGGTGCGGGCGTGGATCTTCACGGTCTCCTCGGTCTCCGCGGGGGTCCGGGAGGCGGTGAGCGTGTTGCGCACCTGCCCGGAGTCCGAGTGGGCGTCGAGCCAGGCGGCGGTGCCCTCGCGGATGCCGACCTCGATGGCGCCGTAGGAGGTCTTCAACTGGACCTCGCCGCGCACCACTTCGCCGACCCGGAGGGTGCCGTGGGCCGTGGTGGCGGTGACGGAGTCCTCGGCGCGCCGGATGTCGATGTCGCCGTTGGCGCCGCTCACCCGGAGTTCGCCGGTCGCGCTGCCGACGACCGTGGTGCCGTGCGAGTTCTTCAGGACGGCGGAGCCGTCGACGTGACCGACGCGCAGGCTGCCCGAGCTGGTGGTGATCTCGGCCGCGCCCTCGACCCGGTCCACCGTGATCGAGCCGTGGGAGGCGGTCAGCTGGAGCGGCCCGGCCGTGTCGAGGCGGACGTCGCCGCCCGAGGTCTTCACCCGCACCTCGCCGAGCCGGCCCTCACCGAGCACCTGGGTCCAGGAGCCGGTCATGTCCACGTGCGAGCCCGTGGGCAGGTCGATCGTCACGGCGACGACGCCGGAGGGGCCGATGAACACGCGCTCCTTCGTCCGGACGGTCAGGACGCCGTTCGCGTAGCCGACCTCCGTCTGTTCGGCGGCCCGCACGTCCTTGTCCCGCTTCGGGTCGCCGGGGCGCACCTCCACGACCGTGTCGGTGCGGTCGCCCGCGGTGAGGTGGAGGGATCCGGCGCCGACGTGGGCGGTCACCGCGATCGGTCCGGGAGTGTCGAAAGAAGGCATGGCTGTACCGTCCTCGTGAGTCTTGGGGCGTCCCGGCCGCGGGAGCGTGCTGTGGATGAGGCGGCGCGCAGGGACGTGAGGGGAAGGAAGGGGCGCGGGAGGAGCGCGGTCCGGCTAGCGCACCCAGCCCGTGAAGCTGTGTCCGGTGTTCTTGGCCCGCTCCGCGGTGCGGGGCCGGGCGCCGCCCTCGACCGCGGCGGAGACGGCGCGCACCAGCCACGCGTTGACCGACAGGCCCTCGCGGGCGGCGGCCTCCTCCGCGCGGGCCTTGAGATGGGCCGGCAGACGCAGGTTGACGCGGGCGGTGCCGCCCTCGTCGCCGTCGGCCGGCGCCGGGGAGCCGAGCGCTTCGGCGGGTACGGCGGCCTCCTCCACGGGGACGCGGTCGGCGGGCGGCGGCGTCACCACGAAGTCGGGGTCGAGTCCGCGCAGCCGCACGTCCACCGAGCCGGGGGCGAGTTCGCGGGTGATCTCGTCCATCGCGGCGGAGAGCACGTGCAGCATCGTCAGCCGGGTCGCCGACTCCAGGGGCGCGGTGAGCCGCTCGGCCAGCTCGCGGGCTTCGTCGCCGCCGGCTTCGGCGGCCACCGCCAGTTCGCGGCGGAGGGTGTCGACGTACGGGGTGAGATCCATGACGCCATCATGGCGTCAAAGTGGCATCACCCGCAAGTCTTTTTGGCACCGAGTCCGCGAGCGATCCGACACGTACCCCGTTGACCTGCGAAAATACACAGAACAAGTTGGCTCCGAATAGCACTCCTAGGGCTCTCGCACCCCCTCGCATCCTCATGGTGGCACCACTTGGCACAACGAGCGGCACCACGCGGAGCCATCGACCGCGCCACGTGACGCCACAGATCGCACCACCGATCCGCGCCGCTTGACTTGGAGCGCACTTCAACTCGTAGCGTCGTGGACGTACGGCTCACGAGGGCGCCGTGGCGGGCCGCCCGCCACGGGATGCGGGGCGGCGGAAACCGTCGCTGGATGGAAGCAGGCCCTCGCGCCGGACGGACGACGATCGACAGTGCGGGAAAGGACCCTCATGCAGGAGCGCAGTCTGCGGGATCTCCAGGTATCGGCCATCGGGCTCGGATGCATGGGGATGTCCGCCTTCTACGGCACCACCGACCAGGACGAGGGCATCGCGACCATCCGGCGGGCCCTGGACATCGGCGTCACCTTCCTCGACACCGCCCAGCTCTACGGTCCGCTGACCAACGAGTCGCTGGTGGGCGAGGCGATCAGGGGCCACCGCGACGAGTACGTCATCGCCACCAAGTTCAACTACCGGATGGACGACGCCGTCCCCGGCGACATGAGCAGCATCGGCCGCCAGGACGGCTCGGCCGAGCACGTGCGCGGTTCCGTCCACGGCTCGCTGGAGCGTCTGGGCACCGACCACATCGACCTCTACTACCAGCACCGGGTCGACCCGAACGTGCCCATCGAGGAGACGGTCGGCGCGCTCGGCGAGCTGGTCGCCGAGGGCAAGGTGCGGCACATCGGGCTGAGCGAGGCGAGCGCGGAGACCATCCGGCGGGCCCACGCCGTCCACCCCGTCACCGCCGTGCAGAGCGAGTACTCGCTGTGGACGCGGGACGTGGAGGCCGAGGTGCTGCCGGCCTGCCGCGAGCTGGGCATCGGATTCGTGCCGTACTCGCCGCTGGGCCGCGGCTTCCTCGCGGGCCGCTTCAGCTCCCCGGACGAGCTGGACGAGAACGACTTCCGCCGCGCCAACCCCCGCTTCACGGAAGCCAATCTGGAAGCGAACCTGCGGCTGGCGGCGAAGGTCAAGGAGATCGCCGCCGAGAAGGACGTCACCCCGGCGCAGCTCGCGATCGCCTGGGTGCTGGCGCAGGGCGAGGACCTGGTGCCGATCCCGGGCACCAAGCGCCGTGCCTACCTGGAGCAGAACGCCGCCGCGGTCGACATCGAGCTGACCAAGGAGGACCTGGCCCGCATCGACGCCGAGCTGCCCCAGGCGGCGGGCGAGCGCTACGACGAGGCGGGGATGCGGTCGGTCAACCGCTGACGGCCGCCGGGATCAGCCGCCGGCCGCCGCACCGGGCGGCCGGCGCGGGGAAGGGAAGTCCGCTCACTTAAGTCAAGGTAAAAGAAAAGACGTGGAACTTCTTGACCGGTGCATGGCGGGCGGGCATGGTTCCGGAGGGCGCCCTCCTGGCCCTGCTCCCCGCTCGCCCTCCTGACGTCCCGCGAAGCCCTGCCCTGCCCCTGATGGCTTCGATGCCCGTCGGCGGCCGGAGCGCGCGCTCCCGCACCGCTCGGCGACATCAAGGAGACGCTGTGTTCGGCAGACCCCCGGCTCCGTCCTCACGGACCCCACGGACCTCACGGACCTCTCGATCCCGTCACGGACCCTTCCGCATGACGGTCCTGGCGTGTGTGACGGCGCTCGTCGCCGCGCTCGCCCTGGCCGTCACGCCGGCCCCGGCCCGCGCCGCCGGAACCCTCCTCTCGCAGGGGAAGCCGGTCACGGCCTCCTCCACCGAGAACGGCGGCACCCCGGCCACCGCCGCGGTCGACGGCGACCCCGGTACCCGCTGGTCCAGCGCGGCCGGCGACCCGCAGTGGCTTCAGGTCGACCTCGGCACCGGATCGACGATCAGCTCCGTCACCCTCACCTGGGAGACGGCGTACGCCACCGCGTACCAGCTCCAGACCTCCACCGACGGCACCACGTGGAAGAGCCTCTACACGACCACGACGGGCAAGGGCGGCACCGAGAACCTCACCGTCAGCGGTTCCGGGCGGTACGTCCGCCTCACCACCACCCAGCGCGCGACCCAGTACGGGGTGTCCCTCTGGGAGTTCCAGGTGTACGGCACGGCCGGCACCGGCAGCGCCTGTTCGACGGCGAACGCCGCGCTCCGCAGGCCCGCCACCGCCTCCTCCACCGAGAACGCCGGCACCCCGGCCGGCGCGGCGGTCGACGGCGACTCCGGCACCCGCTGGTCCAGCGCGGCCGCCGACCCGCAGTGGCTCCAGGTCGACCTCGGCTCCGTACAGAGCGTCTGCGGCGTCCAGTTGAGCTGGGAGACGGCGTACGCGAAGGCGTACCAGATCCAGGTCTCCACCGACGGCGTCTCCTGGACCGGCGTCTACAGCACGACCAGCGGCGCCGGCGGCACCGAGCTGGTCTCCCTGACCGGCACCGGCCGCTACGTCCGGGTGTACGGCACCGCCCGCGCCACCCAGTACGGCTACTCGCTCTGGGAGTTCCAGGTCTTCACCGCAGGCACGACGACCCCGCCGGGCGACGGCGCGACCCTGCTGTCGTACAAGAAGCCGGCCACCGCCTCGACGTACCAGAACGCCAACAGCTGCCTCGACTGCACTCCGGCGAAGGCGTTCGACGAGGACCCGGCCACCCGCTGGGCGACCAGTGACGTCAACGGCTGGGTGGACCCGGGCTGGATCGCCGTCGACCTCGGCGCGAGCGCGCACATCACCAAGGTCGTCCTCCAGTGGGACCCCGCCTACGCCAGCGCCTACCAGATCCAGACCTCGCCCGACGGCGTCAACTGGACCAGCATCTACTCGACTTCCAGCGGCAAGGGCTTCAAGGAGACGCTGAACGTCGACGGCACGGGCCGCTGGGTGCGGATGTACGGCACCGCGCGCAGCAACGGCTACGGCTACTCGCTGTGGACCTTCGACGTGTACGGCACGGGCGGCAGCCCCACCGCTCCGCCGGCGCCCCCGGCGGACCCGGCGGACCCGGGAAACCCCACCCACCTGGTGTGGAGCGACGAGTTCAACGGCCCGGCGGGCAGCAAGCCGGACACCGCGAAGTGGACCCAGGACCCGGGCAACGGCCAGAACGGCGAGCTGGAGTACTACACCAACGGCGACAACACGTCGATGGACGGCAACGGCAACCTCGTCATCGAGGCGCGCAAGGAGGCCAACGGGCAGTACACCTCGGGGCGGATCAACACCTCGGACCACTTCAACTTCACCTACGGCCACGTCGAGGCGCGCATCAAGGTGTCGGGCACCCAGGGCCTGTGGCCGGCCTTCTGGCTGCTGGGCTCGAACTTCAAGACCGGTACGCCGTGGCCCAACTGCGGTGAGATCGACATCATGGAGCACGTCGGCAAGGTCGCGGACTCCGTCTACTCCACGCTGCACGCCCCCGCGTACAACGGCGGCAACGGCTACGGCTCGCCGTACACGGTCGCGGGCAGCGACTTCGCCTCCGCCTTCCACACCTACGCCCTGGACTGGAACTCCAGCCGCATGACCTTCTCGGTGGACGGCAAGAGCTTCTTCACCGCGGACCGCTCGACGGTGGAGCAGACCCGGGGGCCGTGGGTGTACGACCACCCGTTCTACATCATCCTCAACAACGCGGTGGGCGGTGACTGGCCCGGAGCGCCGGACGCCACCACCGTGCTGCCGCAGAGGATGCTCGTCGACTACGTGCGCGTGTCGCAGTAGCCGGCCGGCGGGGCCGGCCGCTCCCCGGCCGGCCCCGCCGGCCGACGCGGACGGTCCGCCGGGCCGACGCCGGGCGCCGTATGCCGCCCGCCGGGTCCCTCAGCCCCGGTGGGCCTCGGTGTCGCCGTTGACGGTGCGCAGCGTCAGCCGGTACCGGTGGTCCGTCGCACCGGCGGCCGGGACGTCCACGGTGGAGCGGCCGTTGACGGTTCGCGTGTCGATGGCGTAGGGCGGGGCGTCGGCCGGGAGGGTCACCCGCACGGAGCCGTTGCGGGACACGCCGTCGAGGGTGTCCGGCGAGGTCGTGCACAGCAGGTCGACGTCGCCGTTGACCGTCTCCGCGCCCACGCCGCGGGCGGCCAGACCGGTCGCGCGGACCGATCCGTTCCGGGTCACCAGGTGCTGGCGGGCTTCCTTCGCGCCCGAGTCCTGCACCGTGACGTCGCCGTTGACGGTGCTCAGGCTCAGCTCGCCCCGCACGTCGCTCACGTCGATCCCGGCGTTGCGGGCCCGCACGGTGAGGGTGACGCCGGCCGGCACGTGGACGAGCGGCATGCCGCCGCAGTTGTCCCTGGTCCGGTCGTCGCCCTGGTCGCAGGGCAGGTCGAGGGTGTGCGTGCCCGCGTCGCCGTCACCGTCCCAGTGGGCGAACGTCCCGTCCTCCACCGTCACGCTGTCGTCGTCCGTCCCGACGACCCGCACACCGCCCTCGGTGGTGATGACGAGACGGCTGCCGTGCGCGACGGCGGCCCTCTCGAACTCCCCGCCGCTCTCGCCGCGGGCGGCTCCGGGCAGCGGCCGGCCGTCGCGGTCGCCGTCGCTGTGGCCGCAGGCCGTCAGCGCGAGGAGCGCGACCACCAGCGAGCACCCGGCGGCGCGGGCCGCGCGGCCACCGCGGCGGGACTCCCGCTCCCGGCCCCGGCGGCTGGTTCTGCTCCACGATGAGGTCATGGGATGCGTATGCCCGGGAGCGGCGAGTTAACCGAGGCGGCGGGTCCCCGACGGGGACGCGGGCCGGCGGTTCCCGGGCCTGCCGCGGCCGCGGATGGGCGGGATGGGGGAATCGGCCGCACTCGCCGCAGCCCTGACGGGCGGTCGCCTCCGCCTCCGCGCACGGGAGAACCCTCCCGTCATCCGTTGGAACGGACGTCATCGGCCTGGTCCGGTCGCGCCGGATCGAGCGGAGTGGTCGCATCGGCCCGTACCGCTACAAGGTCCACGGGACGGGCTGCCGCTTCGTCGGCCGTGACGGCGGGCGGCCTACTTCCGCCGGCCCGGGTTCCTCGGCCGCCGGGAGTAGGTCCCGCGCCTCAGGCGCGCCCCGGGGCCGCTGGCTAGGGTCGGTCCGCATGGAGAGCACGGAAGGCGTCCGCCGCGCGACGGCGGAGCGCGTACGCGACACCCGGGAACGGCTGGCCGTCGAGCGGGACATGTGGGTGGCGACGGCGCATCCTGAGCACGGGCCGCACCAGGTGCCGCTGTGGTTCGCGTGGGACGGGCGGGCGGTGTGGATGTGCACCGACGCCGCGTCCGTGACGGCGCGCAACGTCCGCGCGGAGCCGCGCGTGCGCCTGTCGCTGCCGGACACCTGTGACGTGGTGCTCCTCCAGGGCGAGGCGGAGTGCTTTCCGGACCAGGAGGCGCCCGCGGACGGCGCGCGGGCCCTCGCCGACACGTTCGGGTGGGACCCGCGCGGGGAGGAGGGCTCCTTCGTGTACGTGCGCGTGGTCCCGAGGACGGTGCGCGCCTGGCGCGGCGAGCGGGAACTGCGCGGGCGAGTCGTCATGCGCGACGGGGCGTGGCTGGCGTGACGACCGCCCTTCGCTGGTCCCGGCCGGTGGTCCTGGCGAGGTGGCGGACGCGCCGGGTGCGGCCGCGCTCGGCCAGGAGCCCGACCGCGTCGGCGTCGGCACGGGAGGCGGCGGCCACCTTGCGCTGGAGCCAGTCGGACGAGGCGAGCAGGGCGTCGGGACTCCAGGGCCGCTTCAGCACGATGGCGCGAAGGAGGGTCCACTCCGCCAGGCGGCGGGTCAGGAAGGGATGGTGGACGACCGCGAGCGCCATCGACTCCCGCCACGGTTCGTAGGCGGGTTCGAGGTGGAGGTGCTCGGCCCTCAGGTCCAGGTGCCGCACGACGGCGGACTGAGCCATCGTGCGGTCGGGATCGCGGAGGACGGCGCTGATCACCGACATCTCGTCGGCCGCCCCGGCCTCGGCGAGCCGCTTCAGGTGGGCGGCGAAGCGGCGGTGCTCGGCCGGCTCGTCGGACGGGGTCCCGTAGGGGTCCATCTCGTAGGGGTCCATACGGCATGTTCCCGCGCTCGGCCGGGACGCGGTAGCCGAAGCGGTGGCGGCGGGGGTCCGTGTGACGCTTCTGTGAAAGGGCGCGCGGACGCCCCTTCCGCCGGGCCGGCCTCGCGTCGCCGTTCCGTATTCTGGCGCCTGGAACCACTGGGGCAGCTAGGGGGCGCCGTGCCGCTGCACAAGAAAGACCCGAGGTCCGTCGGCGGCTACCGGCTCGTCGACCGGCTGGGGGCCGGCGGCATGGGCATGGTCTACCGGGGCAGATCGCGTTCCGGGCGCGAGGTCGCCGTCAAGGTCGTGCACGCCAAGTACGCCCAGGATCCCGTCTTCCGTGCCCGCTTCCGGCAGGAGGTCGACGCCGCGCGCCGGGTGAGCGGCGCCTTCACCGCCGCCGTGGTGGACGCCGACCCGGAAGCCGAATCGCCCTGGATGGCCACCCAGTACGTGCCCGGCCAGTCCCTCGCCGCCCGCATCCGCGACCAGGGCCCGCTGCGCGTCGCGGAGTTGCGGCCGCTGGCGCTGGGCCTGGCGGAGGCGCTGCGGGACATACACCGGGCCGGCGTGGTGCACCGCGACCTGAAACCGGCCAACGTGCTGATGGCCGAGGACGGCCCCCGGGTCATCGACTTCGGCATCTCCCGGGCGGCGGAGAGCCACCACACCCTCACCGAGACCGGGCAGGTGATCGGCACCCCGCCCTTCATGTCCCCGGAGCAGTTCACCGACGCCCGGACGGTCGGCCCGGCCTCGGACGTCTTCTCCCTCGGCGCGCTGCTCGTGTACTGCGTCACCGGACGCGGCCCCTTCGACGCCGACAGCCCCTATCTGGCCGGCTACCGGGTGGTCCACAGTCCGCCCGTCCTCGACGGGGTGACCGGAGCCGTCCGCGCGGTGCTGGAGCGCTGCCTCGCCAAGGAGCCCGCCGACCGGCCCGTACCGGACGAACTGGCCCGGGAGTTCGCCGCGGCGCTGCCGGAGCCGTCGCCGGACGAACCGGGGACGATGACGCTGCGGCTGCCCTCCGCGCGGCCGCCCGGCCACCCGCACCGCGCCGGCAGCGCCGTCGGCGCCGGGACCGCCACCCCCACCGCCGCAGGCCGTCGCGCCCGATGGCGCGCGCCGCGGACCGCGCCGGCCGTGTCCGGTGTGCTGGCCGTGGCCCTGGCCGGCTCCGCCCTGCTGGGCCTGCGCGGCGGCGCCGACACGACGCGGGCGGACACCCCGGCCGCCGCCGCCCGCTGGGCCGCCCTCCCGGCCGGCTGGAGGCCGTGGCAGACGACCGCGGCCGCGGCCGCGGAGAAGGGCGTGCGCGACGCGCCGGGGTACGAGGGGAACCGGGCGCCGGCCTGCGTGCCGGACGACGGCGCGCTCTACTGCGCCGGCAGCGCGCTCCTGCCGGAGCGGATCGACGCCACCACCGGACGCACCCTGTGGCGCTCCGGCATCGCGCCCGCCGGCGTCCCGGCCGCCCGCTACGTCACGACGCTGCTCGGGGTGCACGAGGGCGTGGTGCTCGTGGAGTTGACGGTCACCGACGAGGGCGGCATCGGACAGGCGCAGTCCGTCCTCGCGCTCGACGGCGCGAGCGGCGCCCGGCTCTGGTCCCATCCGGTACGCACCGACAGCCTGGGCTCGGTCTACGCCGCCGGGGTGCTCCTGACCCAGGAGGACGACGGCAGCGCGGTCACCGTCCGCTCGGCGCGCGACGGCGCCGTACGCCGCAGGATCCCCGTGCCGCCCGGGTACGACTGCCTGCCGCTCACCGCCGGGGACCGCCCGTACGTGGAGTGCATGATCAAGACGGAGGGCTCGCACGCCACGAAGTTCCTCGTCGTCGAGCCCGGCGACGGCTCCGCGCGCACCCTGGACTCCCCGGCGCAGCAGCGGAGTTTCGTGGGTGTCCAGGACGGGCGGCTGCTCTTCGCCGAGACGGACGACCGCCCCGTGGTCAACGGCCCCGACCAGATCTACACCCGGATCGTGCGCGTCGATCCGCGCACCGGGGAGCGCGCGCTGACGCCGCTGCCGGAGCGGTACCGAGGGGGCACCCCGACCCTGGCGCACGGGACGCTCTACTTCGTCACCTCCAGCGGCCTGGTCACCGCCGTCTCACCCGGGACGGGAGCCCGGCGGTGGCAGACGCACACGACGCTGGAGACACCGGGGCAGGCGTCGGTGGACGGCGGCGGGCGCACCGTGTACCTTGCCGGGGGCAGCGGCCGGGTGGCCGCCCTCGACACCGCGCGCGGCACCCTGCTGTGGGAGTCGTCGGCGCGTGCCGAGGTGCTGAACACCGGGCTGCTGCCCACCGTGTGGTTCGACAAGGGCGCCCTGGTGCTGGCGGCCTCCGACGGCACCCTCTTCACCCTCGACCCGGCGCACCCCGGCCAGAAGCCCGTCACGGGGTGAGCCGGGCGCGGTGTACGGGCGCCGTCGGGCGCCCATACCGCTGTCGCCGACGCGGCTACTTCACGACCGTGATCCGGTCGGCGGCCGGCGGCGCGATCGGGTGGGACGCCGACGAGGCGGCCGTCAGGTAGTCGTTGAACGCCTTCAGGTCGTCCGCGCCGACCACGGGGTTCTTCCCCTTGCCCAGCTCGGTGAAGCCGTCGCCGCCGCCCGCGAGGAAGGAGTTCATCGCGACCCGGTAGGTGGCGGCCGGGTCGATCGCCGCCCCGTTCAGCCGGATCGAGTCGGTGGCGACACGGGCCGCGCCCGACTTGGTGAGGTCCAGCGTGTAGGTGAGGCCCGCGGATATCTGGAGGATCTTCGGCGATGCCTCGTTCGGGCCGCTGACCTGCTGCTGGAGCGCGGTGATCAGTTGCGCGCCGGTGAGGTCCACCAGGTTCACCGTGTTGCTGAAGGGCTGGACCGTGAACGCCTCGCCGTACGTCACGACGCCGTCGCCCTCGCCGCCGCTCGCCTTGTGGACGAGGTCGGAGCGGATGCCGCCGGGGTTCATCAGCGCCAGCGCGGCCTGGGGGTCCAGGGACTTGGCGTGCGCGAGCTGGGCGTCCGCGATCAGGTCGCCGAGCGGGGATTCGGGGGTGGTGGCCCCGCGTCCGTTGATGTCGCCGGAGATGTAGCCGACGGGCTTGCCGGCCACCGGCGCGGCCAGCGCGTTCCAGCGGGAGATCAGCGCCGTCATGTCGGCGGCCTTCGGCTGGGTGCGGCTCACCACGTGGTTGGCGGAGCGCACGCCGGTGCGGACGATGTCCCGGGTGCGGCGGTCGTAGGTCAGCGTGGTGTCGGTGTACAGCTTCCCGTACGAGGACGCGGAGGTGACCATGCGCGGCCGGCCCGACGGGTCCGGGATCGTGCACACGTATGCCTGGTGCGTGTGACCGGTGACCAGGGCGTCGACCTTGGGTGTGATGTGCCGGGCGATGTCGACGATCGACCCGGAGACGCCGTCGCCGGCGCCCGGGGAGTCGCAGTCGTAGTCGTAGGACTGCGAGGCGGGCTGGCCGCCCTCGTGGATGAGCGCGACGATCGACTTCACACCCTGCTTGTCGAGGATGTCGGCGTACTTGTCGACGGTCTCGACCTCGTCGCGGAACTTCAGTCCCTTGACGCCCTCGGCGGTGACGATGTCCGGCGTGCCCTCCAGCGTCACGCCGATGAAGCCGATCTTCACGCCGTCGTGCTTCCACACCCAGTAGGGCTTGAGGATCGGCTTGCCGGTCTTCTCGTCGGTCACGTTGGCGGCGAGGTAGGGGTAGTCGGCGCCCTTGAAGGTGCGGCCGCGCTCGTAGCAGCCGTCCTTGGGGTGGCAGCCGCCGTTCTGCATGCGGGCGAGTTCGGTGGCGCCCTCGTCGAACTCGTGGTTGCCGACGCTCGTCACGTCCAGGTCGAGCTTGTTCATCGCCTCGACGGTCGGCTCGTCGTGGAACAGGCCCGACAGCAGCGGGCTCGCGCCGATCAGGTCGCCGGCCGCGGCCGTGACGCTGTACGGGTGCCCCTTGCGGGCCGTGCGCAGCGAGGTCGCGAGGTACTCGACGCCACCCGCGTCGATCTTCTTCGCGGTGCCGTCCGGCGCGGTCTCGGTGACCTGGCCCGAGGAGCCGGCCGGCGGTTCGAGGTTTCCGTGGAAGTCGTTGAACGACAGCAGTTGGACGTCGACCGTGCGACCGCCGTGCCCGTGGTGGTGGGCCGCGGACACCCCCTTCGCCGGCGTGGCGGCGGCGGTCAGCGCACCGGCCGTGGCCAAGGCGGCGACGGCCCCGAGGACACGGTAGGCGCGCCGTATCGGCTTGGTCGGGTGGGTCATGAGGCTCCCTCGGTAGGAGTACGAAGCGGTTGAAGCTGTGCGAAGCCTATGATCAACGCGCGTAGCGTGGACAGGGGTCGGCGGGTCACGAGGAGGTTGCGCTCAGCTTGGGCCGGGCGCGCTTCCCGCCATGCGGACGTCGCTTGACGCGCCCCTTCCCGCGCTGGCAGCCTCCCCGGTCATGAGGCCGCCCGCCGATCACCACCGTGTCCGCACCGCGCTCGTGGAGCGGCGGCACGTCGATCTGTGCCGGCAGTCCAGCGCCCTGTGTCGCTGAGCCCGTAGGGCCGCCCCTCACCCAGAGGTGATTCCTCGACTCCCCATCCGTGGGGGTCTTTTCGCGTACCGCATCCGCCGCTTCCCCCGCGCGCCCGGCGCCCTCGTGCCGCCGGGCGCCGCGTGGCGTGCGCGGTGGCGCGCCCCGCCCGCCGATCCGCGCCCTGTCACGGGCGCCGCCCGAGCAAGGACTTCGCATGCCCGACACCTCACCCGTCTCCCGCCGTGCCTTCGGCGGCCTCGTCGGCGGCGGCGCGGTCACCGCCGTCGCCGGCGCCGTCGCGACGACGACTCCCGCGGCCGCCGTCCAGGACAGGGCCGAGCGGCCCTTCCGGGCCAAGCCCGGGAGGAGACCGGGACGGCGGCCCAACTTCCTGTTCATCCTCGGCGACGACCTGGGCTGGGCCGACCTCTCCTCCTACGGCGCCCCGCACATCCGCACCCCGAACCTGGACCGGCTGGCCGCTCAGGGAGTGCGCTTCACCGACGCCTACTCCGGCTCGGCGACCTGCTCCCCCACCCGGTTCAGCCTCTACACCGGCCGCTATCCGGGCCGTACCAAGGGCGGACTGGCCGAGCCCATCGGCAGCAGGACGCAGGGCCTGGACCCCCATCACCCCACGCTCGCCTCGCTGTTGAAGCGGGCCGGGTACGCGACCGCGCTGATCGGCAAGTGGCACTGCGGCTGGCTCCCGGACTACAGCCCCACCAAGTCCGGCTGGGACGAGTTCTTCGGCAACTTCGGCGGCGCGCTGGAGTACTTCTCGAAGCTGGGCCAGCTCGGCGACTACGACCTGTACGAGGGCGACGCCGCCTACCAGGACCTGCGCTACTACACCACCGTCCTGACCGAGCGGGCCGTGGACTACGTGGGCCGCCGCCACGACAGGCCCTGGCTGCTGAACCTCAACTTCACCACCCCGCACTGGCCTTGGCTGACCGAGGACGACGAGGAGACGGCCGCCGGGATCGCCGCGCGGATCCGCGCCGGGAACGTGCTCGGCGCCCTCCTGCACACCGACGGCGGCTCGGTGCAGAAGTACAAGGAGATGGTGGAGAGCCTGGACGCGTCGGTCGGCGAGGTGCTCGGCGCGCTGCGCCGCTCGGGGCAGGAGGAGAACACCGTCGTCGTCTTCGCCAGCGACAACGGCGGCGAGCGCTTCTCCTACCAGTGGCCGCTCAGCGGCGGCAAGTCCGAGCTGCTGGAGGGCGGCATCCGGGTGCCGACCCTCCTGCGGTGGCCGGCCGCCGTCGACGGACGCCAGGTCAGTCACGAACCCGTCTACTCCCCCGACTGGACCGCCACCCTGCTGGAACTGGGCGGAGCGCGGCCGGACCCGGCCTACCCGCTGGACGGGCACAGTCTCGCCGGTTACCTGCTGCGCGGGGAGGACGTCCCCGAACGCGACCTGTTCTGGCGGGTGCGCGGCAACCGCGCGCTGCGGCGCGGCGACTGGAAGTACTTCCAGGACGCCGACGGCACGGACCACCTGTACGACCTCGCCGCGGACGCGCGCGAACAGGCCGACCTCGCCGGCGACCGGCCGGCCCTGCTCGCGGAGCTGAAGGCGGCCTGGGAGCGGATCGACCGCGGACTCCTGCCGTACTCGGCGGCCTGACCGCACCGCGAGGCCGCCGCACCCCGGCGGCTGTTACAGGACGGGGACATACGCCGATGAACGCCCCGCCCCTCCCGTGCCATCCCTCTACATGACTGCATCAAACGGCATGTAGCTCACCTCAGGCAGGAAAAGGCACACTCGGCACGGAAGGAACATACCTGTGATGATCTCGAAGCGGCGCTCGCTGCGCACCGTCGTCGTCGGCGCTCTGGGAGCCGCGTCCCTCGCTCTCGCGGGCACCGCGACGGCCGCCACCGCGAGCACGCCCACCGCGTCGCCCGTCACCTCGGCGCACCCGGCCCAGGCCGCGAAGGCCGCCATCACCGCCACGCCCTCGACGACCTCGGTGCGGGCCTGGCAGCTGTTCCGGGTCACCGGCAGGACCACCGGCATCGCGGCCGGCGGCAAGGTGACCCTGCAGCAGAAGCAGCACGGCACGTGGGTCTCCCTGCCCGCGTCCGCCCCCGTGTCGCGCGGCGGCTCCTACTCGCTGGGCGTCAAGCTCGGCCTCAAGGGCAAGAACGACCTGCGCATCGTCAACGGCGCGACGGCCTCCCCGGTCTTCCAGGTCACCGTGCGCTAGCGGGCCCGTTCACCGGCCCCGCCCGGCCGCCTCACGCACCCGTCCGACGAAGGGGGCAGAGGCCGGCCGGGCGGGCGGTGTCCGCGCGCACGGCTCACTCCACCCGGCGCACTCACCCCGCCCGGCGCACTCACCCCGCCCGGCGCATTCACGTCGTCAGGCGCACTCACGTCGTCAGGCGCACTCATGTCACCAGGCGCAGTGACGTGTCCGCGATGCCCAGCCGTACGCTCTGCCCCCAGGTCAGCTCCAGGGCGTCGGCCTCCATCCCGTCCCCGAAGACCACGACCCGGTCCGACTCCACGGTCAGCCGCAGCGCCTGCCCCCGCCCCAGCTCACCGCCGACCCGGGACGTCCCGGTCGCGGGCGACGGCCACGCCTCGCGCACGAACCACAGGAGCCGCCGGTCGCACGGCGCGGGCATCGGCACGGTGCCGGCGCGCTCCAGCCACACGGAGCGCAGCCAGCCGGTGGCGCCGGTGCCGGTGCCGACCAGCACCCCGGAGGACGCCTGGGCCTCGTCGGGCGCCGTCTCGCCCTCGACGCCGAGGCGGTAACGGGTCGTCTGATGGCCGGCCGAGCCCAGGTAGATCTCGTTCAGCGCGACGAGTCGCTGGGTGTCGTCGGCGACGGCCTCCACCATGGTCAGCTCCTCCACCCGGCCGCCGGCGGTCGTCGCGGCCCGCAGCAGGGCGGCCGCGTCGGCGCGGCGGTGCCGGACCAGGACTCCCGGGTTGCGGCCCGGATCGGTGTCGATGCCCACCACCGGCTGCCCGGCGAGGTACTTCGCGGTGTTGGCGACCAGGCCGTCCTGGCCGACCACGACCACCACGTCCTCCGGGGCGAACAGGAAGCGGTCCAGGTCCGCCCGCTCCACCCGGGAGCTGCGCCAGGTGAGCGGCACCGCCGACGAGACGTCCCGCAACGCCTGCTGGGTGCGCTCGTGGCGACGGAGCACCTCGTCGACGGAGCGGCCCCGGCCGGCGAGGAAGAACGCGGCCTGCCCGTGCGTGCCGTGCCGGGCGAGCAGTTCCTCGTACTCGGTCCTGCGGTGCACGAGGACCGCGCGCGGGGCCAGGCTCACGCGTCCGCTCCGCCGTCCGGGCGCCCGAGCTTGGCGAGGAGCCCGGTGAGAACGTCGGGGGTGAGCACGACGCTGTCGATCCGCGGCAGGTTCTCCGCCAGCCGGGTCGCCGCCAGGGCGTGCAGCGTGGCCGGGTCGACCTCGCCGTGCACCCGCAGCCAGGCGGCCTGAGCCTCCGCGCGCGCCGCGCCGGTCTCGCGGGCCGCCTCGGCCTCCGCGCGCGCCAGGCGGACCGTGCGGGCCGCCTCGGCCTCGGACCGCACGCCGTCGGCGGCCGCCTTCTCCTCGGCCTCACGACGGGTGTTGGTGCCGCGCTGCTCGACCAACTGCTCCTCACGCCGCGCCAGTTCGATCTGGCTGGCCAACTCGTTCTCGGCGATGGCGCGTTCGCGCTCGACGGCGACGGCCCGCCGTTCGTAGGTGGCCCGGTCGGCCTCCTGCTGGATCTGCTCGCGGGCCGGGGTGCGCAGGGCGCGCTCCACCTCGACCTCGGGACGGATGGCGACGACGCGGACGGTCACCACCTCGATGCCCGTGGCCGGGAGCCGGGGTTCGGCCTCGAGACCGGTGACGACCCGTTCCCGTACGGAGGCCACGCCGTCCACGAGGGCGACGGCCAGCGGGGTCCGGGCCAGTACGTCCAGCGTGTGCTGCTGCGCGGTCTCGGTGAGGAGGGTGGCGATCTGCTCCAGGGGCGCGGCGCGCCACTTCCCGTTGTCCGGGTCCACGGAGAAGTCGATCCGGTCCGCCGCCTCGGCCGGGTCGCTGATCCGGTAGGTGACGGTGGCCTGCACGGTGACGTCCTGGAAGTCGGCCGTGCGGGCGTGGAAGGCCATCGCCAGCTCCCGGTCGTCGACCGGCACTTCGGAGAGCGCCGCCGACAGCGACCGGTACCAGAAGCTGAGCCCCCGGCCGTCGTGCGCGAGTCGGCCGCGCTTGTGGTGGCGGATGTGCGCGGTGGGCGCGGAGCGCAGATGGCGCCAGCCGAAGCGGCGGGTGATGTCGGCCATGGTGGACCCCCCTCTACCTTTTATTTCGTCAGTGCGACGATAACGGGCCACGCGAATATCGTCAACAGGACGAGAAGAGGGCGGTCGGCAGGGAGCAGCCGCGTCGTCGTATCCCTCGGTCCCTCTCCGTCGAGATCCGCCGAGCCCTTCCGTTCTCGCTGAGGGAGCCGGCTCCGGGGCGGCGACGGGCACGTCAGCCGGCGCTCAGCGCGGCGATGTGCGAGAGCAGCGGGGCCGCGCCGTCCTCCGCGGCGAGGCCGCGGGCGAGTTCGGCGGCGCGGCGGCGGTGGGCCGGCTCGGACAGGCAGGCGGTGATCGCGTCGCCGAGGGCGTCGGCGGTGAGGTCCCGGAACGGCACGGGCCGGGGGGAGACTCCCAGCCCGTGCAGGCGGGACGCCCAGAACGGCTGGTCGGCCATGACGGGAACGGGCACGGCGGGCACTCCCGCGCGCAGACCGGCCGCGGTGGTGCCCGCCCCGGCGTGGTGGACCACGGCGGCCGTGCGGGGGAACAGCCAGTCGTGCGGGACGTCGCCGACGGTCAGGACGTCGGCGCCGCGGCCGCTCACACCTGCCCATCCCGCCTGCACCACCGCCCGCACGCCCGCCCGCCGCACCGCCGCGGCGACGAGTTCGCTGAGCCGCTCCCCCTGCCCCGCCGCCATGCTGCCGAACCCGATGAACACCGGGGGCGGGCCGGCCCGGAGGAAGTCGGTCAGGGCGGCCGGGGGACGCCAGCCGTCCGGCCGGGCGGGCCACCAGTAGCCGACCCCTTCGGCCCAGGACGGCCAGTCCTCCGGGCGCGGCACGACCAGCGGGCTGAAGCCGTGGAAGACCGGCCGGACGTCCACCGGCCCCGAGGGCCGGGCGGCGGGCAGCCCGAGGCGGGCGCGCAGCCGGGTCACCGCGCCCGCGAAGGCCCCTTCCGCGCGCCTCAGCACGTCCCGGCCCGCGGCGAGGTTCGCCGCCGGGCCGAGGCTCCCGGCGCTCCGCGCGTTGGGCAGCGGGAAGCGGCCGGTGGGGAAGGCCGGCACGAGGTAGGCGCCGACGACGGGGACGCCGAGCGCTTCGCCGGCCGTCCGGCCGAGGGGCGCCGGGGCGAAGGCCGTGATCAGGAGGTCGGCCCCGCCTGCCACGGCCTGCGCCACCCCCTCGGCCAGGCCGTCGGTGTACGCCCTCGTCAGGGCCCGGACCTCGTCCCGTGACGCCGCCCTGCCCCGGTCCCGGATCAGCTTCCGCGGGTCTCCCGGCACGGGCCGGTGTTCGAGACCGCACGCGCCGACGAGTGCGGCGAAGGCCGGGTGAGCGGCCACGGCGACCTGATGGCCCGCGTCCCGCAGCCGCCGCCCCAGTCCGGTGTAGGGCGCGACGTCTCCCCGTGAACCGGCGGTGATGATCAGAATGCGCATGCCGCCACCCTCCTCGGCGGACGCGGTCCGCTCGCCGTCGCCGACCGTCTCCGGCGCCGTTGTCACTGGTCTGCTCTACAGTTCCCGGCACTTGATCATTGCGGGTGCGGGAGGCACGTATGGGGTGGGTGTAGGCCGGCGGCTACGAGGTCGCCCTCGACGACGGCAAGGTGGTGTGCCGCAACGCGGCCGGACGGCGGCTGAAGTCCGTGCCGCCGAAGATCGCCGACGATCCGGCGGTGCTCTTCTCCGAGCCGGTGCTGACCTCGACCGGCTGCGCGGGCGCGGTCATCTGGACCGCCGACGCGGGCGGCCGCCTCTACACGGTGTCGGACGTGGCGCAGGACCGTACGGCTCGGCGACACCGCGCTGACCCATCGTGAACTGTCGCGGGCGGGGCTGGCCGTGTCGGGCGCCACCGTCTCCGGGACGGGCCGCCTGGGCGCGGGGGCCGGGGTGCGGGCGGTCCGCGCGTCCGGCGCCGCCTGGCACGCCGAGCCGCTGCGCCGGCTGTGGGACGTGCCCGCCGCCGAGCAGGTGGCCCGCGCCCTCGACGGCGGTCACGACCTGCTGTTCCTGGAGGTGACGTGCGTGGGCGCGGTGCGGGAGGCGGCCGGTGAGAGTCTGCTGGCCGACTGCGCGGGCGTGCCCGTGCGGCTGGGCGTCGCGCACGACGATCCCGCGCTCCCCTACCGCGACAACCTCCGGCTGCTCGCGGCCGCCCGCGGCAGCCGGCTGCGGATCGTGGCGCGCCTGGCGCCCGGTCCCCGTCCGCGCGCCCTGCCGCTGGCCGTGGAGCATCCCACCGACCCCGCCGCCCGGGTGGACCTCGGTCTGGACCGGCTCCGGCGCGCGGACCTGCCCACCGGCGCGGCGGCCGTGCCGCCGGCCGCGGTCGCCCCGGGCGGGGACGAGGTTCCGCTGCATCTGCTGCGCCGCCGCGTCCACCAGGCGGTGTCCGGGGGCCGCCTCGTGCTGGCGTTCGCCGGGGACGGGGCGGGCGACGGCGCCAGGCTGCGACGGCACGGCCTCACCACGGCCGCCGCTCTCCTGGACGACCTGCACGCCGCCGCCGCGGTCCGCTCCCGCGACGCCTTCGGCCGGCTGCTGCCGACCGACACGGACCGCTTCGCCCGGTCCTGGCTCGCCGCCGCCGTCTACACCGACACGGTCGAACGGTCCCTGTGCGCGGCCGGCTGGAGCGTACCCGCCCCACAACTCCCCCTCCCACCCCCGGCCACCTGACCGAAACGCGAACGCCCGCGGCCCGGCCCCGCCCGACCCCGCCCGAGCCCAGCCGGGCCGGGCGGAGCCGGGCGGAGCCGAGCCGACCCGAGCCGGGGCCGACCCGAGCCGAGCCGGGCCGAACCGGGCCGGGCAGAGCCGAGCCGGGTCAAACCGAACCGGGACGGGCCAACCGGAGCGGAGCCGGGCGGAGCCGAACCAGACCGACCTCGGAGCGGAGCCGGGCGGAGCCGAACCGGGCCGACCTCGGAGCCGGGCCGACCCGAACCGGGCGGAGCCGAACCGAGCCGAACTGGACCGGGCGGAGCCGAACCGGCCGAGCTGGACCGGGCCGGGTCGAGCCGCACCGCACCGCAAGGCGACGACCCGGCCCGGTGCCGAGAGGGGTTCGGGGCGCCCGGCCGGTGCCCTCATCGTCGCCCCGGTCCGCTCGCCGCCCGCCACACCACCGCGAACCGCCGACGGTCAGTCGTTGAGTTCCGTGTACACCGTCTCCACCAGTTCGTCGGCCTCGTGCGTCCCGGGGTCGTCCGGGACGACGTAGTAGCCGCCCAGGGTGTTGATCACGCTTTTCTCGGAGCGGTCGAACTCATGCTGACCGTCCCCTCTCTCCTCGGAGGTCCCGGACTCGGTGTGCTGCCACCACCACACCTTGTCCCGGATCTCCTCCTTGCTCAGCGGGCCCGTCAGGACGATGTCCCTGCCCTGGACCTTCCCCGTGATCCTCGGGGAGTTCACGTCGGCCGCCATACGCCATCTCTCCTTCCCGCCGGAGGAGTTGTCACCGATGTGCCGCCCCCGACCACAGCAGCGGATACCCGGCGCGGGCGCTTCCTCACCCCGCGCACCCGCGTGAACACCCCGATGGCCGCGGGGCTCACCCGAGACATGCGGACTCCGCCCTGACGGGTCTGGCATGCAACGGTCAAATCTGTCACTCTTTGGCAGTCGCGGCCCCGACCCCAGTGGGGCCCGACCGGCTCCTGAGCACAGCAACGCGCAAGCCCCACCCACGGCCGCCCCGGCGCACCCCGCCGGTCCGGCGGCCTTCGAGCAGGCCGGGACCCCGGCCGCCGTAGAAGGAGTAGCGTTGAGACCCACCCCCCACAAGGCCCTCGGCGCCGGTGCGCTCACCGTCGCCGCCGTGGCCGCCCTCGTCCTCCCCGGCACCCCCGCCGCCGCCCGGCAGGCCGCCGCACCGGCCGCCTGCACCCCGGCCCAGGTCGTCGCCAACAGCGGTTTCGAGAGCGGGACTTCACCGTGGTCCCCGTCCTCGTCCAGCGTGATCACCAGCCGTTCCGGACAGAGCGCGCACGGCGGCAGCTCCTACGCCTGGCTGGACGGAACCGGCGGCACCCGCACCGACACCCTCACCCAGAGCGTCACGATCCCCTCCGGGTGCCCCACCGCCACCCTGAGCTACTGGCTGCACATCGACACCGCCGAGACCACCTCCTCCACGGCGTACGACAAACTGTCCGTGAAGCTGGGCGGCAGCACCCTGGCCACGTACTCGAACCTGGACAAGAACACCGGCTACGTCCGCAGGACGGTCGACGTGTCCTCGTTCGCCGGGCAGACCGTGAACCTGTCCTTCACCGGTGCCGAGGACTCCAGCCTCCAGACCAGCTTCGTCCTCGACGACGTCGCCCTCGACACCTCGGGCGGAGGCACCACCCCGCCGGCCGACTCCACCCGGACCCCGGCGGCCCCGGCGTACACCGTCAGCCTCAGCAGCGACACCGCCGGCACCGTCTGGAACGGCCACGAGAGCGTCACCTTCACCAACGCCTCCGCCACCGCGCTGAGCGAGGTGTACCTGCGGCTGTGGGACAACTACCACGGCAGCTGCGACGCGATGCCGATCAAGGTCAGCAACGTCACCGGCGGCACCGCCGGCGCCCTCTCGGTGGCCTGCACCGCCCTGAAGGTCGATCTGCCGGCCCCGCTCGCCCAGGGCCAGAGCGCCACCGTCGGCTTCGACCTCGGCATCACCGTGCCCAGCGGCGCCGACCGGTTCGGGCACGACGGCGCGTTCAGCTTCATCGGCAACGCCCTGCCCGTCCTCGCGGTCCGCGACGGCGCCGGCTGGCACCTGGACCCGTACACCAACAACGGCGAGTCGTTCTACTCCCTGGCCGCCGACTTCAAGGTGACCCTGGACCACCCCAGCACCCTGCTCGTCCCGGCCACCGGCACGTCGGCCGACACCCCCGGCGCCAGCGGCCGTACGGTCACCACGGCCACCGCCTCCAAGGTCCGTGACTTCGCCTGGGCGGCGGGTCCGTTCAGCAAGATCTCCGGCACCTCGCCCGGCGGCGTCCCGGTGAACGTGTACTCCGTCTCGAACATCAGCTCCTCCAGCGCCCAGTCCATGCTGAGCACCGCCAAGAGCGCGGTCGACGCCCACGCGGCCCGGTTCGGCGCCTACCCCTACGGCGAGCTGGACGCCGTCATCGACAACAACTACTGGTTCGGCGGCATGGAGTACCCCGGCTTCGTCCTCGACCTGGTCAGCACCACCGCGCTCACCCACGAGATCGGCCACCAGTGGTGGTACGGCATCGTCGGCGACGACGAGTACAACAGCCCCTGGCTGGACGAGGCGTTCACCGACTACGCCACCGACCTGGCGCAGGGCATCACCGGCGCCAACTGCTGGAACAGCGTGTCCTGGGCCTCCAGCGCCGAGAAGATCACCAACTCGATGGCCTACTGGGACGCCCACTCCTCCCGCTACTCCACCGTCGTCTACGGCTACGGCAAGTGCGCCCTGCACGACCTGCGCCGGCTCATCGGCGACAGCACGATGACGAAGCTGCTGAAGGACTACGCCACCGCGCACTGGTACGGCGTGTCCACCACGGCCGAGTTCAAGGCGGCGGCCCAGGCCGCCACCGGCACGGACCTCACGTCCTTCTGGACCCAGCACCGCATCGACGGCTGACCTGCCCCGTCCGTCGCCGCCCGGACCGGTGAGGGCCGGGCGGCGACGGCAGCGTCGGGCGGCGCCGCGCTTCGGGCGCCGCCCGACCACCGACCGGCCCGCGCCCTCGGGCGGTCCCTAGCCGGTGACCTTCACGGTCCAGTCGCACTCGCTGACGATCTGCAACCGGCGCGTGCCCGACGAGTGCTGCCGCGTGTCGGCCTCGCCGGTCTTGTCCATCTCGTTGACGAGCCTGTCGTCCCGGTCGAACACGATGAAGTTGCCCTTGCCGTCGACGGCGCCCATGGCCTTGGTGCAGTCGAAGGTGTAGGACAGCGTCCAGTCGCCGCCGGTCTCGAACGCGCCGGTGGTCTTCGTGCCGGAACCCGTGAGGGTGAGCAGCGTGGCCGGCGCGGCCTTGTGCGCCGGAGCGGGAGCCGCCTTCCGCGACGCGGTCGCCGACGCCGGCGCGCTCGCGGCCGGCCCGCCGCCGTCGCTCCTGTCGTCGTTCTGGTCGTCGCTCCCGCAGCCGGAGACGGCGGTGACGAACACGACGGCGGCGAGCGAGCCGCCGATCCCCCACGGAAGACGGCCGTTACGCTGCGGACGGAAGTCGGACACTCCGGTTTCCCCTTTTCGTTTTCCTCGCGACCGCGAGACCCTCTGACTCCGCATGGCGCCCGCCGTGACGGCGACGGCCGCCCCGGACAGGGTGGGAACGAGCGGCCACGGCAGGCCCGTCCAGCCGGTGATCAGGCCCACGGCGGCACATGCGGCGCCCGCCGCGACGACCAGCCGCCTGCCGTACGGACGCCAGGTGAAGGGGCTGGGCTCATGCGGTCTGACCAGGTGCATCGTACCGAATACCAGTGCCTATGCCGCCAGCAGCCCGGCGTCGCCGAAACGCACGAGTGTCCTGGGGAAGGGTTCCGGGCCGCGCAGGGTCGCCGTCAGCTTCTTCACGTTGAGCGAGGTGTTCTCGACGGTGAAGGTCATCTCCCGCAGGCAGTCCTCCGCCTTCGGCACCGTCTGCCGGGCGGGGCACTTCCCGGCCGCCCGGTACTCCCGGTACAGGGCACGGTCGCTGGGCAGCCAGCCGGTGCGGATGACGTAGGAGGCGAGCGCGGAGGCCAGGGACAGAACGATCTGCAGCGCGCCCACCAGCAGGTTCCGGCCAGTCCTCGGCCGGGGCGGCGGAGGTTCGTGCACGTCCCCGTGGTGGTCATCGCTCGTCTCCCGCCGTCTTCCGCCGTGCGCCCCCAGTTTCGTCCGTCCGCGATCAAGCAGGCAAGGTGACGAACCCGCAGTCGCGGAGCAGCGCTCCTTGCCGCATCCGGGCAAGGAGCGCCGGGAGCGGCGTCCGGCGTCCGGGGGCGGCGCCTTGGCGTGCCAGGCTGGGGCGCATGATCAGCGAAGCCGGTGAACCCCGTCGAGACCTGTTCCTGCGCAGCGGTCTGGAGGCCGCGGTCGTGGTGCGCGCGCACCGTGCGGCGCTCCAGGTCTTGCGGGACGGCATCGAGACCGCGCACGTCGACGCCTACAGCGACGACGCCTGGCCGCAGGACGTGGTGCCCGCCTACGAGCAGGCGCTGGCGATGGCCGCGCGCGACGTGGCCGAAGGCGTCCGTCCGGCGAGGAGCGACCCGGGCATGGGGATCGACGTCGACGTCCGCGACGACGCCCAGTTCGACGTACTCCTGGCCCTGGCCCCCCACACCATCCACGCCGAGGCGTGGCAGCGGGGCCGGCTCGTCTTCAGCGCCAGTGACACCGGCACGGCCCTGTGCCTCACCGTCACCCCGCGGCAGGAGGAGCGACTCCTGTCCCGGCTCGACGCGTTGGGCATCCCGCGCACAACGTTCACGACCCGCCCGGCACGGCGCGGTCGATGGACCTCGCGCTGGAAGAGGGCGGCCCGCACGAGCTGATGACGCGTCAGAAGCGTTCCGCGGCCAGGGCGCAGAGTCGGGAGCGGTTGGGCTGGCCGGTCTTGGCGATCAGGCTGGCGACGTGCTTCTCCACGGTGCGCGGCGATATGTAGAGCCGGGCGGCTATGTCCTTGTTGCTGGGGCGGTCGGCCAGCAGCCGGAAGATCTCGTACTCGCGGACCGTCATGCCCTTCAGGCGCAGCTCCGCCGGGATCTGTTCGCTGCCGGTGCGGTGCTGGCGCACCGGCGCGCCGATCGCGCGCAGCAGGGTGCGGCAGGCGCCGACGACCGCGGTGGCGGAGGTCTCGCGGAAGTGCTGCTCGGCCTCCCGCAGCCATCGTTCCGGCTCGCCCCAGCCCAGCGCGTGGGCCTCCTCCGCGATCAGCCGCTGCCCGAGGTGGCGGGCCGTGGGATAGGGCGCGGCCGCCTTCTGGGCGAGCAGTGCCGTGTGTCCGGCCTCCTCGGGCCGGCCCTCCCGGCCGAGCAGGACGGCCTCGGCGAGCAGGACGAAGTGGCGGTTCCACCGCATCCGGCCGGCGGCGCTCGCGGCCAGCCGTTCGAGGTGGGCGCGGTCGGCCCGGCCGGCCAGGAGGTCGAGCAGCAGTCCGAGGCCGTGCCGTCCGCTCAGGTGGAAGGTGGTCGGGTTCTCCGCCTCCAGCGCCTGGAGGTCGGCCATGGTGCGGGCGGCCCGGTCGCGGTCCTCCTCCAGAAGGGCGCAGAAGACCTGGGCGAGGCCGAGGGCCAGCGGCTCCTCGGGCGAGCGGCTCCCGCCCCAGCGGCCGAAGTCGGTCAGGGCCTCCTCCATGGCGCTCCGGTCGCCCTGGTGGGCCGCGAGCACCGCGCGGGCCATCAGCAGGTAGCGGGCCACCGACGTCAGCTTCTGGCGGGCCGCCATGGTCAGCGTCTCGTCGCCCAGCGTCCGGGCCTCGGTGAAGCGGCCGCACAGCACGTCGTGCAGGGTGAGGATGCCGTCGATGCCGTACAGGACGGGGACCGCGCCCAGCCGCCGGGCCTCCGTGCGGGCCTCGTCGAGGGTGGCGGTGCTGCCGTCGTCCAGCCAGCGGATGCCGCCGAGCCGGGTGAGCGCGTACATCCGCTGGAGGGGCAGGCTGTGCCGCTCTGCGGTGCTCATCGCCTGTTCCAGATAGGTGCTGGCCTCCGCCAGGTCGCGTTCGCGGGCGACCACGCCCAGCAGTTCCCACGCCTGGCAGGCGACCAGGTGCAGGCCCTGGCGCTCGGCCGTGTCCAGCGCGGTCCGGGCCAGCCGCTCGGCCCGCTGGGTGCGGTCCGGTCCCGGCGTGTCGAGGCACAGGTACGCCTCCACCACGTCGGTCAGCGCGGTGTGCGCCTCGTCCGGCGCCGTTCCCAGCAGTGCGCGGGCCCGTTCGATCTGGTTGTTGCCGTCGGCCCAGCGGCCGGCCATGTACGCCACGTGCGCCAGGCGGGTGTGCAGGGCCGCCAGCCGGGCCGCGCCGAGGCCGGCTCCGACGAGTTCGCGCAGGCTGCCGGTGAGGCTGAGGGCGCGGGTCAGCTCCCCGGTCTCGGCGAGCGCGGGCAGCAGCGCCTCCAGGGCCTCGGCGCGGGCGGCCCCGTCGCCGCCTTCCGCCAGCAGTCGTTCGGCGCGGTCGAGCAGCGCGACCGCGGAGCCCACCGAGCCGTCGGCGAGGGCGCGGTGCCCGGCCTCGGTGAACAGCCGGCCGGCCCGGACGAGGTCGCCGGCGTCGGCGCGCAGGGTCGCCGCCAGCGGGCACCAGTCGCCCGGCAGGCCCGGGTTGAGGGTCTCGATCGCGTCGGCGGCCTGCTGGGACAGGGCGACCCGGGCGGTCGGGGTGAGCTGTGCGAGCAGTGCCTCGGCGGTCAGCGGGTGCTGGAAGGCGTACCAGTCGGGCGCGGGTTCGTCGGCCGCGACCAGCCGGGCGGCCACGCTCGCGTGCAGATGGCTGAGCAGGGTCCGGTCGTCCACGCCGGTCATCGACTGGAGCACCGACAGGGGGAAGCGCCGGCCGAGCACCGCGGCGGCGCTGAGCAGGGTGCGTCCCTGCGGGCCGAGCTGGTCGATGCGGTGGATGGCGCCTTCCAGCAGGGCCCTGGGCATGTTGCGGCGCAGGTCGCCGACCACGCGCCAGGCGGCGCCCTCGCGGACGAGCGCGCCGCCGGCGACCGCGCCCTGGAGGAGTTCCTCGACCAGGAACGGGATGCCCGCGCTGTCCTCCCACATCTGGCCGAGCACCTCGGCGGGCATCAGGGCGGGTTCGGTGTCCAGGCAGGAGGCGATCATCCGGCCGACCTCGTCGGCGTCCAGCGGCGCCAGCCGGAACACCGCGGCGCTGTGCCGGCGCCCGGCGGACTCGGCGAGGCTCAGCGCCTCGCCGGGCTCCGAGCGCAGCGTCGCCACCAGCATCAGCGGCTGCTGTTCGAGGTTGTCCACGAGGTACTCGACGACGGCGAGGGTCTCGGTGTCGGCGTCGTGCAGGTCCTCGAGCACCAGCAGGCAGCCGCTGTCGCGGCCGGCGAAGGCGAGCACCCGCAGGACCGCCTCGGCGAGCACCACCGTGGACCCCTGGTCGGGGGCGCCGCCGGTGCTCCAGCCCGGGATGAGCCGGCCGAGCACCGGGCGGTACGGTCCGAGGCTCGCCTCGTCCGGTGTCACCCCGCCGCGGGAGAGCGGCATCAGGGCCTCGGTGAGGGGCCGGAGCGGCACCATCGGTCCGATGGTGCTGCTCCGGCCCTTGAGGACCCGCACGCCGGCGGCCAGCGCCGAGCCGATCAGCTCGGCGACCAGCCGCGACTTGCCGATCCCCCCCTCTCCGACCAGGAACGCCGTGCCTCCGCGGGACCGGTTCAGAGCCCGCAACGACTCGCCGAGCTCGGTGACTTCGGCCTCACGACCAATGAGATGAGCTGCCCGCAGACGCATACCTCCGGATAGTAGTCACTCGATCACGAAGGTCACACACCTACTCGGGCAGAGAGTGCGGGCGACGGCGGGTCAGGCGGGCACCGACACGGTGGTGATGGCGGCGGAGCCGAGGCCGACCACCACGCCGCTGCCGAGGTTCATCCCGGCCAGCGCACGGGTCCGGGCGCACGCCCCGTTCCAGCGGACCAGTCGGATCTCGCCGGCCGGGTCGGCGGCCGTCGCGGACGCGCCGGTGGGCTCGCCGTGGACGGTGCCGTTCTGCAGGAAGCTGGACATGGGGGGTTTCCTTTCCCTGGACGTCGATCCGGTGGGGATCGCTCTGTTTACCGACTGTTCGTGTTTCCGAGGAGGTCGTCGTGGCGCCCGCGGCGCGGGCTCCGGGCCGTACGGCGGTACGGGGGCGCTCAGTCGCGGGCGCCGCCGTCCGGGGCGGGGTCGAGCAGCAGGACCGAGGGCACGGTGTCGGCGAAGCCCAGCCGGAGCAGGGCGTAGCCGATGCCGGACAGTCCGGTGAGCAGCCCGGGCGTCGGTACCCGCCCGGGTGTTCCGCAGCGCGGTCCCCAGGCGTGCAGCAGCCCGAGGACCGGGCCGATCCGGCCGGTCGGGCCGCCGTGTGCCTCGCTGTGGCCGTGCCCGGCGAGGGCGGCCACCGCCTCGGCGATGCCCAGCTCGCCGTGGCACAGGCTCAGGTCGGCCACCGGCGGGTGCTCGGCGAGCCGGCGTCCTGCGGCCGGCGCCGGGCCGTGCGTCCGCCGCGGGCTCAGTCCGGCGTCGGCCGCCGCCAGCACGACGCCCGCGGTGCCGGAGCACCAGCCCGCGTCGAGCCGGTCCGCCGCCGCGAGCGCGGTGGTCAGCCGGTCCCGGCCGGCCGCCGCGGCCCGTGCGGCCAGGGGGCCGTCGGTGAACCGGGCGTGCCGGGCGAGCGCCCAGCCGGTCCCGGCCTCGCCGAAGGCGAAGCCGAGGCGTTCGGGCGGGCCGTCGCCGGGCGGGCCCGCCGGGGGGAGCGCGAGCAGCCGTTCGGCGATCCGGTCGGCGAGGCCGGCGGCCTGCGGCAGCCCGCGCTCGCGGTGCACCGCGTGCAGGGCGGCGAGCGCGCCGGCCAGGCCGGCCGACACGTCCGGCGGGGTGTCGTCGCCGAGCGCCGCCAGCGCCAGGGCGTCCAGCGCGGTCGGCAGGCACGCGGCGAGGTCGTCGTCGACCAGGGTGGCCACCCGGGCGAGGGCGTAGCAGATGCCGCCCAGGCCCTCGAAGCCGCCCGGCCCCACGGCCCGGCTCAGCGCCGGGTCGGCGGCCAGCGCGGCGACCAGTTCGGGCACCGGGGCGAGGGCGGCCCGGGCCAGTTCGGTGTGCCGGGCGGAGCCGGTGAGCGCGCCGAGCTGGGCGAGGAACAGGGCCACCCCGCTGTATCCCTGGGCGAGGCCCGCGCCCAGGGGCAGCACGGTCCAGCGGTCGTCGACCGCCTCCAGGCCGATCCAGTTGGCCCGCCCGTGCCCGTGCACGGCCCGGCCGGCGATCTCGTCGGCGATCCCGGAGGCGGCGGCCAGCAGCGCGGAGGGCTCCGGCAGGGCGGCGGGGGCCGGCCGGGCCCGGCGGTCCACCCGGTGGTGGCGGCCGGCGGCGTCCGGCTCGGCGGACGCCAGGGTGGCCGAGATGATCCACTCCTGGGCGTGGCGGTCGACGGTGCTCATGGCGGCGAGCTTGGCCCGCGCGGAGGCGAGCCCCGAGGTGTCCAGGACGCCGTCCACCTCGCTGCCGTCCGAGGCGAAGACCCGCGGTGAGCCGGGCCGGTGGAAGAAGACGGGGACGTCGCCGTCCCACAGGTCGGCGATCTCGTACTCGATCAGGGCCTGGCGGGCCGGGTCGCCGTCCGAGTCGGCCCACAGCACCGCGAACATGGCGTCCCGGTCGAGTCCGTCGCGCAGCACCTGCGGATGGGTCGCCTCCTCCAGCAGGGTGGCGTACAGCATCGTCGGGCGGAGCACGAGGCGGCCGACCGCGTCCGCTCCGGCGGCCAGCGGGCCGTTGGGTGCGGCCAGTTCGTCGCGGTGCCGTACGACGGTGTCGTAGCCGGTGCGGAAGCCCGCGAGTACGGCGGTGAGCCGGTCGGCGCTCCGGGGTCCGGCCGCCGCGCTGTACGGCCGGTTCAGCGCGCCGGTGAACAGCGCCGGGCGGCGCACCAGGCGCATCTCGTCCGTGCCGGCGTCCTCCCACACCATGCGGGTGTTGGGGGCGGTGCCGCCGGGTGCGCCGCCGAGCGCGGAGACGTCGACCGCGCCCAGCTCGCCCACCAGGAGCTGCGGCAGCAGGCAGGTGCGGTGCACCGAGGAGGCGTGCGCGGCGGCGGCCGGGTCGGGGCGGGTGGTGCCTCCCTCCCGCAGGACGGGGTGCAGCAGGGTCTCGACGTCGACGAGCACGGGCTGGTCGCCGTGCGCGAGGACGTTCTCGTAGTGCAGGTCCACCCCTTCGAGGGTGTAGGCCAGGGCGAGCAGCGCGCCCTGCCGGCGGTGGAACCGGTCGATCTCGGCCAGGGAACGGCACGTGCGGTGGTCGATGTACTCCAGCCATCCGTAGCCGTCGCCGGCCACCCAGCGCGGGGTGCGCGGCGCGAGGTCCGGCACCTTGCCGTCCAGCCAGCCGGCCATCCGGTCCAGCAGGGCGTGCTGGTCGACCGGCCGCGGCTTGTAGACGGCGCGGGCGCCGTCGGCGAACCGGAGCACCGCCACCGACCTGCCGCGCTGGTGCAGGTCCCCGAGTCCCAGCTCGACGGCGGTCAGCGGACCCGGGTCGCGTCCGTCGAACAGGACGTCGGCGAGCCGTCGCCGGTCGGCGGCGAGCCGCGCCAGCAGTTCGGCGCCGTAGCGGGCGGTGTGCCGGCAGGTCCGGGCCAGCAGCCGGGCGAGCACGGGGTAGCGGGAGAACAGCCGGGTCAGACCGGTGCGGGTGCCGGCCCGGGCGGCGAAGTCGGCGAACCGGGCCGCGGCGGTGGCGCCGGACAGGTCGTCCGCGGTGCGCGCGGCGGCGAGTTCCACGACCAGGGTCCGGGCGGCCGCCTTGGCCAGGCGGCGGGTCAGCCAGCGGGCGTAGAGCGGGGCGAGCACCGCCACGTCGCCGGGTTCGGCGCCGTCCGCCGTGGCCCGGTCGACCAGTTCGGCGACGGCCGCCGTCACCAGCGGGCGCAGCACCGGTTCGAACACCGCCGCCCCGTCCGCCGGGTCGGCGGGCGCGGTCACCGCGTCCCCGCAGACCTCGGCGGGCGTCTCGGGGGCCGCGGCGACCGCCGCCTCCACGAACACCGCCCACCGCGGCTTGGCGAGCCGGCCGGCCAGGCGGGTGGCGGGTTCGGCGGCGAGCGCCGCCACCAGGGGGGTGTCGGCGCCCAGTCGGGCCGAACGCACGGACTCGCAGGTCAGCTCGATCGGTGAGCGGGTGCGCGGCCCGGCGGCCGGGCCCGCCGCCGGCGCCGCCGGCGGGTGCGGGGCCGACAGCCGTTCGCGCAGTGTGGCGGCCGGCGCCCACCAGGAGGGCGTCGCCTCCGTGCTGGGACAGGCGGTGTCGGTTGTGGTCACGTCGGCAACCCTTCCAGCGGCCTCACCCGCCCGTACAGGGAGTCGCACCCCCACATTCCGCGCCGGACTACCCAGTCGAGGGGGCGGGGGTTCCCCATACGTGGGGGGTGGGGGGAGTGGGGGGAGTGGTGACCGCCGCGATGGTGTCGGCGCGTCCGGGAAACGGCCCCCAGCTGCGGCGGGGTGCTGTCGGGCGGTGCCCGGCGGTGGGCGGGGCGGGTGCGTGGTTGTACGGCCGTTCGCGGACCGGACGCCCGTGCCGGACGTACGCGGGACGGCCGCCGGCGCACAGCCGTGCGCGGGACGGCCGCATGGGTACGGGCCGGAGGCCGGGCGGGCCTCGGTACAAGTGGGTGGAGCGAACCAGTCGCCACTGTAGGGGTGTTCACAGTTCGGCCGCCGGTGCACGGCGTGCACGGGGCGGCCACCTGGGCGTATCCGGGGCCGGGCCGCCGGGGTCCACCCGGGGCGGTCGGCGGAGTGGGGGAATCCGGGTAATCGCGCCCCATGCGGCGCGCCGCGCCGGTTGCCGAGACTCCTCGCCGAGAGGTTCGACCCGCGCTGATCGAGGAGTACACATGGGCAACCCCCTGTCGTTGTGCGTCGTGGCCCTGGACCCGCTGCTCGAAGCCGGCGCCGTCGCCGCCCTGTCCGGCGACCCGGACATCGCACTGGTCCGGCCGGAGGAGAGAGCCGACGTGGCCGTGGTGATCTTCGATCGAGTGGACCGTCAGGAACTCGACCTGGTGGCCGCGACCGGTGCCGGACCGCACCGGCCCGCCATCATCGTGATCGCCTCCGACATGTCCCCGGCCGAGGCCGCCGAGGCCATCAACGCCGGGGCCCGCGGCCTGCTGCGCCGGCACGAGGTCAACGCCGACCGGCTGGCCCGCACCGTGCGGACGGTGGCCGGCGGCGACTGCACCGTGCCGCCCGAGCTGATCGACGGCCTCCTCGACCAGAGCGGCGAGGCCGACGCGTATCACGGCTCGCGGGGGCGCGGACCGGACTGGGGTCTGGACGAGCGGGAGCGCGCGGTGCTGCGGATGGTGGCCGACGGCCGGGAGACGGACGAGATCGCCAGGGAACTCTGCTACTCCCCGCGCACGGTGACCACCGTGGTCCGCGACATCACGCAGCGGTTCCGGCTGCGCAACCGCGCCCACGCGGTGGCCTACGCCCTCCGGACGGGCCTGCTGTGAGCGGCCTGGTCCTCGAAGCGGCGCCGGACGCCGGACGCGCCGTCGGCGCGCTGCGCGTGCGCCTCGGTCCGGCGGGCGGCGCGGCCCGCGACGCGGTGGCCGCCGGGCTGCGCCGGGCCGGCATCGAGCTGGTGGCCGGGCGCTGCGACGAGGCCGTCCGGGTGGCCGTCGGGCGGACGCCCGGCGCGGCGCTGGACGGCTGGCCGGAGCCCGGCTGCGGCCCTCTGCTGCTGGTCGCCGACACGTTCACCGCCGCGGGAGTGCGGCAGGCCGTCCGGGCGGGGGCGGTGGCCATGCTGCAATCGGCCGAGGCCACCCCGGAGCGCCTGCTCACCGCCGTCCACGCCGCCCGCTACGGCGAGGGCCGGATGTCCTACGACGTCCTGGCCCGCCTCCTCGACCAAGCGGACGGCGGTGCCGCGGAGCGGCGGCGTCCGCTGGCCGACTCGCCGCTGACGGCCCGGCAGAAGACGGTGCTCGCGCTGGTCGCCGAGGGGCACGGCAACGCGGCCATCGCCCGGGAGCTCTCCTGCTCCCAGCACACGGTGAAGAACGTCATGTACGACCTGATGACCCGCCTCCAGGTCCGCAACCGGGCCCACGCGGTGGCCTACGGCGTCCGCACCGGCCTGATCTGACCCGGCCGCGGGCCCGGCCGCCGGAGAGCGGTCGCGGCCCTGGCCGTCCCACCGCGGGCCCGGTCGCGAGGTCCAGCAGCGGACCCGATCACCGGTCGCGGTCCCGTTCACCCGACGCTGGGGCCGGCCGCACCCCCGGCCGCCCGGCCGCGCGGCCGCAGTCCCGCCCGCCCGGCCACGGGCTCGGTCACGGCGCCGACTGCCCGGCCGCAGACCCGGTGTCCGGTCACGTGCCCCCGGTCGCCCGGTCCGAGGACCAGTCACGCCCCCGACCGCCGGACCCGGCAGCGGCCCCGCCGTCCCAGGCCCGGTGACCTGCCCCGGATCGGCCGCCCGGCCGCGCACCCGCCCGATCGCCCGACACCGGTCCCGGCAGGGGCCCCGGCGCGAACCCCGCCCTCCCACCGCAGACCTGACCGTCCGGCCGAGAGCGTGGCCGTGGCGTCGGCCACCCGGCCGCGCACCCGCTCGCCCGACCGCGGCCTCGGTCGCCGGGCCCGGTCGCGGACCGGCCCCGCCCCGCCCCGCCCCGGCCACTCGGCCGTAGGCCCACTCGCGCACCCGGCCGCCCGGCCGCCCGGGCGGCCAGTCGCCCAACCGCCCGGCCGCCCAGCCGCGGACCCGGCCCCCTCGCACCCCGCCCGCAAGCCCCGAGCCGCCGCACCGGCCGCGAACCCGACGGTGGCCCCAGCCACCGCCCCACCGCCGCCCGGCATCCCCTCGCACCCTCGCCGCCCGGCACCCCTTCGCACCCCGCCCCCACCCCAGCCACACCCCCCAACAGAGACATTGACGCAGCAAAAGGCGCGGCGGGCGTTGCCGCTCCTTCCCTACTGCGGTGCCTCGGGGGGACGGCAAGCTCCGGACGTGCCCCGACCACCCGAGGCGCGACGACCTACCCGACTCCTCGGAGGTGAGCCGGTGGACCGCTGTGACGGCCGGACGACATCCTTCTCGCAGCAACGGCTGTGGTTCCTCGACCAACTGCGGCCCGGCACGGCCGACCATCTGCTGCCGCTGGCGCTGCGCCTGCGCGGCGGCCTCGACGCCGAGGCCCTCGCCGCCGCCCTGGGCGACGTGATCGACCGGCACGAGGTGCTGCGCACCCGGTACGCGGCCGCCGACGGCGAGCCGGTGGCCCTCGTGGCGCCGCGGGTCGCGGTCCCGCTGGACACGGTCGAGGCGCCCGGCGCCGACGCGGCCGGCGTCGCCGAGGTCCTGGACCGCGCGCTGCGCCGGCCGGTCGACCTGTCGACCGCGCCGCCGCTGCGGGCCACCCTGGCGCGGTTCGCGCCCGACGACCACCTGCTGGTCGTCGTGGTGCACCACATCGCCTTCGACTTCTCGTCCTGGAACATCCTCACCCGCGACCTGGCCGCGGCCTACCGCTCCCGGACCACCGGCGTCCCGCACGGCCTCCCGGACCTCCCCCTCCAGTACGCCGACCTCGCGGCCCGCCAGCGCGAGCAGTCGGCCGGCCCGCGGCTCACCCGCGGCCTCGACCACTGGCGCACCCGTCTCGCGGACCTGCCCCCGCTCGACCTGCCGACCGACCGCCCCCGCCCCGCCGAGTTCGACGGCGCCGCCGCCGTGACCCGCTTCACCCTCCCGGCGGACCTGGTGGCGCGGGCCGACCTGCTGGCCAGGTCGCACCGGGCCACCCGGTTCATGGTGCTGCTGGCGGCCTTCCAGGCGCAGCTGGGCCGCTACAGCGGGCAGCGCGACTTCGCCGTCGGCACCCCGGTCGCGGGCCGCGGCCAGGCCGCCGCCCGGGATCTCATCGGACCTTTCGTCAACACCGTGGTCCTGCGCGCCGACCTGTCCGGCCGGCCGAGCTTCGGCGAGCTGGTGGACCGGGTCCGCAACGCCTCCCTGACCGACCTCACGCACGCCGACGTCCCCTTCGAACGCGTGGTCGGTGAGCTGGCCCCGCCCCGCGACCTCAGCCGCAACCCCCTCTTCCAGGTCTCCTTCCTCACCCTGGACGCCCAGGCCGCACCGCCCGACCTGCCCGGCCTGTCCGTCGACGTGCTGCCCACGCCGGTCGCCGGAACCCCGTTCGATCTCGCGCTCGACCTGCTCGGCCGTCCCGACGGCGCCCTGGTGCTGCGCCTCCAGTACGCCACCGCGCTGTTCACGCCCCAGACCGCCGCCCGCGTCACCGAGGACTACGTGCGGCTGCTGCGCGCGCTGCTCGCCGCGCCGGACGCGCCGCTGGCCGACGCCGTCGCCGCGCTCGCGCCGCTGCCCGGCGGGGAGCGCCGCCGCCGGCTCGCGCTCGGCCTGGGCGAGGCCCGCGCCGTACCCGCGCACACCGTCACCGACCTGTTCGAGCGGCAGGCGCGCCGCACCCCGCACGCCACCGCCGTACGCTCCCAGGACGGCGAGCTGAGCTACGCGGAACTCGACGCGCGGGCCGACGTACTGGCGCACCGGCTGCGCGGCCTCGGCGTCGGCCGCGGCGCCCGGGTGGGCGTCCTGCTGGAGCGCGGCACCGGGCTCCTGGTCGCCCTGCTCGGCGTGCTCAAGGCGGACGCCGCGTACGTCCCGCTCGACCCCCTGCACCCCGCCCGGCGCATCGGCAGCCTGATCGAGGGCACCGAGGCCGCCGTGGTCGTCACCTCGGGACCGCTGGCCGAGCGGGCGGAGGGCACGCGGGCGAGGACCCTGCTGCTCGACGCCGCCGTGCCGCCGGCCGGTGCGGTGCAGCGGCCGGAGCGGACCACCGGCCCGGACGACCTGGCGTACGTGTTCCACACCTCCGGCTCGACCGGCGCCCCCAAGGGCGTGCAGATCCCGCACAGCGCCCTGACCAACTTCCTGCACGCGATGGCGGCCCGGCTGGAGCTGACGCCGGGGCACACCGTCCTCGGTGTCACCACCGCGTCCTTCGATCCCTCGATGCTGGAGCTGTGCCTGCCGCTGCTGACCGGCGCCCGGCTGGTGCTGGCCGACGCCGAGCAGGCCCGCGACCCCGAGCGGCTGATCCGTCTGCTCGGCGAGGCACGCCCGGACCTGGTCCAGGCCACCCCGTCGATGCTGCGGATGCTGGTCGACGCCGGCTGGACGCCCGGCCCCGGCCTGACCGTGCTGTCCGGCGGCGAGAAGCTGCACACCGACCTGGCGGCGACGCTCGCCGCCGGCGGCGCCCCGGTCCTGGACCTGTACGGGCCGACCGAGGCGACGATCTGGACCAGCGTGGCCCGGCACGGCGCCGACGGGCTGGTACGGGAGTGGGCCGCGGTGGACAACACCACCGTGCGGGTGCTCGACGACCGGCTGGAGCCGGTGGCCGAGGGCGTCACCGGACACGTCTGCATCGGCGGCGACGGGCTCGCCTGGGGCTACCGGGGGCGGCCCGGCCAGACCGCCGGCGTCTTCCTGCCCGACCCGCACGCCACCGCGCCCGGCGGCCGCCTCTACGCCACCGGCGACCTCGGCCGCCTGCGTCCGGACGGCTCGCTGGAGATCCTCGGCCGCAGCGACCACCAGGTGAAGATCCGCGGCCACCGGATCGAACCGGGGGAGATCGAGGCCGCGCTGCTCGCCCTCGACGGTGTGCGCGCCGCCGTGGTGCACCCGACGCCGGACGCCGACGGCGGCCGGCAGCTCACCGCCTACCTGGTCGCGGAGGACGCCGGGAACCCGCCCGCGCCGGACACGCTGCGCGCCGCACTGCTCGACTCCCTGCCGCACCACCTGGTGCCGGCCGCGTTCGTCCTGCTGGACGCCATCCCGACCGCGGTCAGCGGGAAGGTCGACCGTCACGCGCTGCCGGTGCCCGCGCCGCAGGCCGCCGGCCCGGCCGCCGCTCCCCGCACCCCGCGCGAGCGGTCGGTCGCCGGGGTGTGGGAGGAGGTGCTGGGCGCCACCGGGATCGGCGCCCACGACGACTTCTTCCTGCTCGGCGGCCACTCGCTGCTCGCCACCCGGGTGTCCGTGCGGCTGCGCGCCGCCCTCGGCGTGGACGTCCCCGTACGGGCGCTGTTCGACCACCCCACCGTCGCCGCGCTCGCCGCGGCCCTGGAGGGCTATCCGCGGCTGGCCGCGGACGGCCCCCTGCCGCGGCTGACCGCCCGCCCGCGCGGCGCGCGCACCACCGCCGGCCGCTGACCGAAACCGCCTCCTCGCCCAAGGACCGCCATGACCCTCGTCGCGACCACCGAATCCTCCCTCCGGGAGCAGTCCGACACCTCCGTCTTCGAGAAAGTCGAGTCCGAGGTGCGGATGTACTGCCGTACCTTCCCCGTGGTGTTCGAGCGCGCCAAGGGCGCGCTGCTGCACACCGACGACGGCCGGGCCTTCATCGACTTCTTCTGCGGCGCCGGCAGCCTCAACTACGGGCACAACCACGACGCCGTCAAGGACCGCATCCTCGGCTACCTCGCCGACGACGGCCTGATGCACGGCCTGGACCTGCACACCGTCGCCAAGCGCGACTTCCTCACCCGTCTCACCGAGGTCGTGCTGCGGCCCCGCGGTCTCGACTACAAGGTGCAGTTCACCGGCCCGACCGGGACCGACGCGGTGGAGGCCGCCCTCAAGCTGGCGCGCCGGGCGACCGGCCGCACCGGCCTGACCGCCTTCACCGGCGCCTACCACGGGATGTCGCGCGGCGCGCTGGAGGTCACCGGCAGCCGCCGGGCCCGCCGCGCGGGCGCGGTCGCCGGCGGGGACGTGACCTTCGTGCCCTACGAGGACGGCCCGCTCGGCCCGTTCGACTCGATCGGCCTGCTGGAGCGGCTGTGGACCGACCCGTCCTCGGGCACCGAGCCGCCGGCGGCCGTCGTCGTCGAGGCGGTGCAGATGGAGGGCGGCGTGTACGCGGCGAGCCCGGAGTGGCTGCGCCGGCTGCGCGAGGTCACCGAGCGGCACGGGGTGCTGCTGATCGTGGACGAGATCCAGACCGGCTGCGGCCGCACCGGCGCGTTCTTCGGCTTCGAGGAGTCCGGGATCGTGCCGGACGTCGTCACCGTCTCCAAGTCCCTCAGCGGCTACGGGCTGCCGCTCTCGCTCACGCTGTTCCGGCGCGAGCTGGACGTGTGGCAGCCCGGCGAGCACACCGGCACGTTCCGCGGCAACCAGCTCGCCTTCGTCGCGGCCACCGCGGCGTGCGAACTGTGGCAGCGCGAGGACTTCCTGACCGGCCTGCGGCGCGGCGCCGACCGCCTCGCCCGGTTCCGGGCCGAGATCGGCGCGCTGGAGCCGGGGCTGGTGCTGCGCGGCCGGGGCATGGTGCTCGGCATCGACACCGCCGGGGCCGGCGGCGCGGAGCGGGCCGGGCGGATCCAGCGCCACGCCTTCGAGCACGGCCTGATCGTCGAGCGCTGCGGCCGCCACGACGAGGTCCTCAAGGTGATGCCCCCGCTGACCATCGCGCCCGCCGTGCTCGATCAGGGCCTCGGCATCCTGCGCGACGCCCTGCAAGCGAACTGACGCCCCGCCACCCGAGGAGGAACCCCTGATGCCTCGATCCGACCGCCGCCACCTGATCTCGGTCGACGACCTCACCGACCGGGAGCTGCGCTGGCTCGTGCACCGCGGCGCCCAGTACGCCGCCGGCGAGTGCGAGGACGCCCGGCCGCTCTCCGACGCCGTCGTCGGCGTCCTGTTCCGCAAGACGTCCACCCGCACCCGCACCGCGTTCTCGGCCGGCGCGCTCCGGCTCGGCGGGCAGCTGATCACCTACGGCCCCGGCGACCTCCAGGAGAACACCGGGGAGAGCTCCGAGGACACCGGGGACGTGCTCTCGCGGATGCTCGACGTGCTGGTGGCCCGTACCGCGGGCAGCACCGAGGAGCTGCGCGCCTACGCCGCCCAGCGGCGGATGGCCGTGATCAACGCGATGAGCGCCGCCGAGCACCCCACCCAGGCCCTCACCGACCTCACCACGATGCTCGGCCGGTTCGGGCGCATCGAGGGGCTGCGGGTGCTGTACGCGGGCGAGGGCAACAACACCGCCTCGGCGCTCGCCCTGGCCCTGAGCCGGTTCCCCGGCACCGAGCTGCACCTGCGGACCCCGCCCGGCTACGGGCTCGACCCGGCCTTCCTCGACCGGGCCCGCGTCCACGCCAAGGAGTCCGGCGCGCTGATCGAGGAACGCCACCACATGGCCGACCTGCCGCAGGCCGACATCGTGTACACCACGCGCTGGCAGACGACCGGCACCACCAAGCCCGACCCCGACTGGCGGCGCGTCTTCGCCCCGTTCCGGGTGGACGCCGCCGTGCTGGCGGCCTGTCCCGGCGCCGTCTTCATGCACGACCTGCCCGCGCACCGCGGCGACGAGGTGACCGGCGAGGTGCTGGACGGCCCCGCGAGCATCGCGTTCCAGCAGGCCGAGAACAAGTACCACAGCGCCCGCGCCGTTCTGGAGTGGTGCCTCGGCGGCATCCCGGCGGACCGGCCCTGCCGGCCGGCCTGACCACGGGCCGGCCGCCGGTCCCGCGCACGTTTTCCCCAGGGAGGTAGCACAGCAATGTCCGACACCATCAGCATGCCCGGCGGCGGGTGGCGCCTGTGGCGGCACTTCGCGCTCCGCGGGCCCGGTTTCCCCGCCGCGGGGGTACTCCGGCTGGCCCCGGAGGGCCTGGCCTCGGCCGCGGACAAGTTCGCCCCCGGGGAGGTTCTGGCGGGGGCGGACTGGGAGGCGTTCCAGGAGGACTTCTCCGAGGCCGCCGTGCGCACCGCCCGCGACCTCCAGGAGATCGCCGCCTCGGCGCCGTTCCGGGCCGCGGTCGCCTGGCAGAACCGCGCCGTGCTGCGCACCGGCATCAAGCCGTTCCTCGACTGGACGCCGTCCGCCCAGGGCCGCACCAGCATGCCCCGCCAGCGCGAGGAGCTGGTCGCCCACTACTGGCAGCGGTTCTGCGTCAAGAACGACACCATCGGCTTCTTCGGACCGGTCGGCTGGGGCGCCTTCGACACCGCCCGGCGCGGCGTCGAGGTGCGTCCCGGCGCCGGGCTGGTCGCCGAGTCCCGGGTCTACTTCTCCAGCTGGTCGATGGACGCGCTCGCCAAGGCCATCGACCGCGACCCGCGGGTGCGCGCCTGGACGCCGCCGCGCCAGGTCCCCTTCGTCCGGGTGGTCGACGGCACGGTGCGCCTGCCCGGCCGTCCGCCGCAGCCGGCCCCCGAGCCCGCGCTCACCGTCCTGCGCCTGTGCGACGGGCGCCGCACGCCCGCCGAGATCGCCGGCCTGGCCGCCCGGGAGCTGGGCCGCGAGGTGCCGGCCCCGGAGGTCACCGAGGCCCTGGAGTGGCTGGTCGCGCGCCGCCTGATCGGCTGGAAGCTGGACGTGCCCGCCGGCACCTACCCCGAGCGGGAGCTGCGCGCCCTGCTGGAACGCATCGGCGACCCGGCCGTACGCGAGCCCGCGCTGGCCAAGCTGGCCGTGCTGGAGAGCGGCCGCGACCGGGTGGAGCGGGCCGGTACGGACGCCGAGGAGCTGACCGCCGCGCTCGCCGCCCTGGAGGCCGGCTTCGCCGAGATCACCGAGGTGTCCGCGGTCCGCGAGAAGGGCGCAAGGACCGCGCCCAACCGCGCGCTGGTGTACTCCGACTGCCGCCGCTCCGCCACGGCGACCGTGGGCACCGCCGTCCTGGAGCAGCTCGCGCCGCTGGAGCTGTGCCTGACCGCCGCCCGCTGGATGACCAACCGGTACGCGCGCACCGTCGGCGCCCGCCTCTACGAGGCCTACGAAAAGCTGCGCGCCGAGCACGGGCAGGTCGACCTCGGCTCACTCTGGTTCGCCTGCCTGCCCGCCCCGCACCCGAGCTCCATCGCCGACATCGAGCGCATCCAGGCCGAGCTGCGCGAGCGCTGGAGCCGGATCATCGACGCGCCGCCCGGCGCCCGGCGGGTGTCGCTGACCAGCGCCGCCATCGCCGACCAGGTGCGCGAGGCGTTCCCCGAGGGCGGCCGCGGCTGGTCGCTCAGCCGGTACGTCAGCCCCGACCTGATGATCGTCGCCGAGGACCTGGCCGCCGTGGAACGCGGCGAGTTCCAGCTCGTCATCGGCGAGCTGCACGTCGCGATGAACACCATCGGCCAGTCGCTCTTCGTCCACCAGCATCCCGACCGCGCCCAGCTGATCGAGGAGACCACCCGCGACTTCCCCGGCCCGCGGCTGCTGCCCATGCTGCCCAAGGAGCTGCCGCTGAAGTGGTCCGCCCGCAGCCGGCAGTCCCTGGAACGCCCGGAGGACCACTACGTCGCGCTCGCCGACTTCAGCGCCGACCCGCACCGCCCGCGCACCGTACGCTCCGCCGACGTGCGGGTGGAGGAGCGCGACGGACGGCTCGCGGCCGTACTGGCCGACGGCTCGGTCTTCGACCTGATCGACGTGTTCTGCCACGCGCTCAGCAACCGTGTGATGGACCGCTTCACCCTGCGCGCGGACGGCGACCACTCGCCCCGCATCACCATCGACTCCACCGTCGTCGCCCGGGAGTCCTGGCGGTTCGCCGGCTCCGCGCTGGCCTTCGCCGACGACAAGAGCGAGGCCCGCCGCTTCGTCCGCGCCCGCCAATGGCGCGACACCCACGAACTGCCCCGCTTCGTCTTCGTCGTCTCCCCCACCGAACCCCGCCCCTTCTTCGTCGACTTCGACAGCCCCGTCTACGTCAACATCCTCGCCAAAGCCGCCCGCCGACTCGCCCGCAAGGACCCCGACGCACAACTCACCGTCACCGAGATGCTCCCCACCCCCGAACAGGCCTGGCTCACCGACGACCAGGGCCGGCGCTACACCTCCGAACTCCGCCTCGTCGCCGTCGACCGCACTGTCGTCCCCGGGGAGCCGGCATGAGCGCTCGCGCCCGGACGACCTTCGTCGACGCCCTCCGCGCGCACGCCGACCGCGCGCCGCGCTCCCCCGCCCTGCTGACCGCCGAGGGACCGACCGGCTACGGCGAACTCGCCGCCCGGATCGACCGGCTCGCCGCCCACCTCGCGGCGCACGGCGTGGGACCGGAACAGGTGTGCGCGGTGGCCCTGCCGCCCGGCGTCGACGCCGTGGTCGCGACCGCCGCCGTCGTCCGGGCCGGCGGGGCGTTCCTCACCCTGGACACCGGCCTGCCCGACCGACGGCTCGCCGCGCTCGCCGCCGGCGGCGGCGCGACCCTGCTGCTCACCGGCGCCGCCCTCGCCGACCGCCTCACCGCGCTGGTCGACGCGCCCGCCGTCCTGCTCGACCGGCTCCCGGCCGCCGACCCGCCGCCGGCCGTCTTCCCCGCCCCCCATCCGCGCTCGCTCGCCTACGTCAGTCACACCTCGGGCTCCACCGGCGCCCCCAACCCCGTCCTGATCGAGCACGGCGGCCTCGACACGTATCTGCGCGCCGTCGTCCGCGACAACGACCTCGGCCCCGGCACCGTCGCCCTCCAGCTCGCCCCGCCCGGCTACGACGCCTCCATCCGGGACACCTTCGCGCCGCTGGCCGCGGGCGGATGCGTCGTCCTGGTCGAACGCTCGCGCCTGCTGCGCGCCGAGTCCTTCGCCGACACCGTCGCCGCGTACGGCGTCGACACCCTCCTCAGCACCACCCCCTCCTTCCTGAGCTTCCTCGCCCAGTCGCCCGCGGCCGCCGGACGGCTGCGGTCGCTGCGCCTGGTCTGCTCCAGCGGCGAGTCGCTGCGCCCCTTCCTGGCCGCCGGCGGCCGCGCGCTGCTCGGCGGCCGGCTGGTCAACCAGTACGGTCCCAGCGAGTGCACCATGACCTCCACCCGCTACGAGGTGCCGGCCGCCCCCGACACCTCGGCCGACACCGTCGGCACCGCCGTCGACGGCACCGTGGTGCGCCTGCTCGACGCGCGCGGGCGCGAGGTGCCGGCCGGGCGGACCGGCGAGGTGTACATCGGCGGCGCGGGCGTGGCCCGCGGCTACGGCGGGCGGCCCGGCCTGACCGCCGACCGGTTCCCGCCCGACCCGTACGGGCCGCCCGGCGCCCGGCTGTACCGGACCGGCGACCTCGCCCGGCGCTCCCCCGACGGGACGCTGGAGTACCTCGGCCGGGCCGACCGCCAGATCAAGATCCGCGGTCACCGCGTGGACCCGGCCGAGATCGAGGGCGCCCTGCTCGCCCACCCCGAGATCACCGGCGCCGTGGTGACCGCCGAGACCGACGAGCGGGGCCGCACCTGGCTCGGCGCCCACGTCACCGGCCCGCCGGAGAGCACCACCGACGCCCAGCTGCGCGCACACCTGGCCCGTACCCTGCCGCCGCACATGATGCCGCGGCGGTTCACCCGGCTGGAGCGCCTGCCCGTCACGCACAGCGGCAAGGCCGACCGCCGGGCGCTGCGCGCCCGCGCGCCGGAGCCGGTGTCATGACGGCCGCCGACACCCGGATCGCACCGGCCGCCGTGCCGGCCGCCGCCGACCGGATCGCCCCCCATGTCCGGCACACGCCGCTGCTGCGCGGCGACCTGCTGCCCGGACTGCTCGTCAAGGCCGAACACCTCCAGCACAGCGGGTCGTTCAAGCTGCGCGGCGCGGCCAACGCGATGCTGGCGCTGGGCGCGGACGAGGTGGTCGCCGGCTCCTCCGGCAACCACGGCATCGCGGTGGCCACCCTCGGCCGCGCCCTCGGCGTCCGGGTCACCGTGGTGATGGCGGCCGGCGCCGCCGAGGCCAAGGCGGCGGCCGTCCGGGCGCTGGGCGGCCGGGTCGTGCGGGTGCCCGGCGGGGTGGCCGACCGCGACCGGCACGCCAAGGACCTCGCCGCCCGCACCGGGGCCGCGCTGGTGCCCTCCTCCGACCACGAACTCGTGGTGGCCGGACAGGGCACCGTCGGCCTGGAGGTGCTGCGCGACGCCCCCGACGTCGACACGCTCGTCGTGCCGGTGGGCGGCGGCGGTCTGCTGGCCGGCGTCTGCCTGGCCGCCGCACACCTGCGCAGCGCGGTGCGGATCGTCGGCGTGGAACCCGAACGCACCCGGCGCTACGCCTGCTCCCTCGCCGCCGGCCACCCGGTCGAACTGCCGCCCGGTGACTCGGTGGCGGACGGACTGCGCGGCCAGCGGCCCGGCGAGGTGATCCTGCCGGTCGTCCGGCACCGGGTCGACGAACTGGTCGGCGTCGACGACCGGGCCGTGCTGCGCGCGATGGACCTGCTGCACCGCGCCGGCATCCCGGCCGAGCCGAGCGGCGCCGCCGCCCTGGCCGGCGCGCTCCGGCTCGGACCGCCCGGCCGCTGCGCCGTCGTCGTCTCCGGCGGCAACACCGCCGCCGCCCTGGCCACCGCCCGGGCTACGCCCGCGGCCGCCGCCCGCTGACGGCCGACCTGCGACACGTCGCACCGGCCGCCGGGCGCGCCGCGTCACGTCTCACCCGCTCACACCCGCTCACACCCGCACAGCTCACGTGCACCCCCGCACCACTCACACGTGTGCATACCGAACACCCCTCACCGGAAGGACCCACCATGAACCCCGCCGACACCGCCGAACTCACCGGGCTGATCACCGGCTACTACCGTGAGACGCTCGGCGACGACACCCTCGACGCCGCGAGCGACTTCTTCGAGGCGGGCGGCGACTCGCTCGCCGCCTTCCAGATCGTCGGCCGCCTGCACGAACTGCTCGACGCGGAGATCGCCGTCGCCCTGGTCTTCACCTACCCGTCCCCGGCCGAGCTGGCGCAGGTCGTCGTCGACGACCTGGCCCTCGCGCCCGCGTCGGCCTAGGGGCGGCCGGGATGAGCGAGGGAACCGTCTCTCTGAGCGGCCGCTGGCGGCTGTGGGACCAGGTCGCGGTACGCGGCACCGGGTTCCCGGCGAACGGGGTGCTCCGGCTCGCGCCGGAGGGCCTGGCGGCGGCCGCGGACAAGTTCGGGCCGCGCGAGGCCCTGTCGGGGGCGGCCTGGAAGGACTTCGAGGAGGAGTTCACCCGGGCCGCCGCGCTGGCGGCCGCCGACGCGCAGGAGATCGCCGCCTCCGGACGGTTCCGGGCGGCGGTCGCCTGGCAGAACCGGGGCGTGCTCGACTCGGCGATCCGGCCGTTCCTCAACTGGTCGCCCGAGACCGCGGGCCGCACGTTCAAGCAGCGCCAGCGCGAGGAGCTGGTCGCCCACTACTGGCAGCGGTTCTGCGTCAAGAACGACACCATCGGCTTCTTCGGACCGGTCGGCTGGGGCGCCTTCGACACCGCCCGGCCCGGCGTGACCGTCGAACCGGGCAGCGGGCCGACCGCGTCCTCGGAGGTCTTCTGGTCCAGCTGGTCGGTCGACGCGCTGGCCCGGGAGATCGACGCCGACCCCGCGGTGCGCCCCTGGACGGCGCCCCGCCGGGTGCCGTACGTCCGGCTGGAGGAGAACGCCGTACGGATACCCGCCAGGCCGCCGCGCCCGGTGCCGCCCGAGACGCTGCGGCTGCTGCGCCTGTGCGACGGCACCCGCTCCGTCCCGGCGCTCCAGGAGGAGTTGGGGCCGGACGCGGACGTACCCGCCCTGCTCGACGAGCTGGTCCGGCTGCGCTGGATCACCTGGCGGCTGGAGGTGCCCGCCGACATCCGGCCCGACCGGCGGCTGCGCGCCGCTCTGGAGCGGATCGGCGAGCCGGGCCCGCGCGCGGCCGCGCTCGCCCGGATGGACGAGCTGGAGAGCGCGGTCGAGGGCGTCCGGGCGGCCGCCGAGGACCCCGAGCGGCTGGTCGCGGCCCTCACCGCCGTCGAGCAGACGTTCCAGCGGGTGACCGAAGCGGCCGCCAAGCGCGAGAAGAGCACCACCACGGCGCCCGGCCGCGCCGTGGTCTACTCCGACAGCCGCCGCGCCGCCCGGGTCACGCTCGGCGGCGACGTGCTGGCCGCGCTCGCCCCGCTCGACCTGCTGATGTCCGCGGCCGCCTGGCTCTCCGGCGCCCTGGCCGCCCGGGTGAGCGAGCGCGTCACCGAGGTGTACGAGCGGCTGCGCGCCGACGCCGGGCCCGGCCGGCCGGTGGACCTCGCCGCGTTCTGGTTCGCCTGCATGCCCGTCCTGCACGGGGCCGCGGTCGCCGACGCCGCCGAACTCCAGGCGGAGTTCGAGCGCCGCTGGCAGCGGGTCCTGCCGGACACGGAGGGGGTGCGGCGGGTCACGGTCGCGGGCGCGGACATCGCCGGCCGGGTGGCGGAGGTCTTCGGTCCGGCCGCCGCACCCGGCTGGAGCGCGGCGCGGTACATCAGCCCGGACGTGATGATCGCCGCGCCGGACGCCGCCGCCGTCGCGCGGGGCGAGTTCGGCCTCGTCCTCGGCGAACTCCACCTGGCCGCCAACACGCTCGGCAACGAGCTGTTCGTCAACCAGCACCCCGACCCCCGCGAGCTGTTCGAGCGGACCGACCGCGACCATCCGGCGCCCCGGCTCATGCCGCTGCTGCCCAAGGAGCACAAGTCCCGGCTCTCCGCCCGGATCCGGCACGCGCTGGTACGGCCTCAGGACTACCAGGTCGCCCTGCTCGACAACACGGCGGACCCGCACCGCGACCGCACCGTGCCGAGCGCCGACGCCGTGGTGGAGCGGCGCGAGGGCCGGCTGTGCGTGGTGCTGCCCGACGGTGCGGTGTTCCCGGCCGTGGAGGTGTTCGCGCATGTGCTGACCACGCTGGTGACGGACCGGTTCCGGCTGCTGCCGGAGGCCGACCACTCCCCCCGGGTCACCGTCGACCGGATGACGGTGGCCCGGGAGACCTGGCGGTTCGCCGGCTCCGCGCTGGCCTTCGCCGACGACAAGAGCGAGGCCCGCCGCTTCGTCCGCGCCCGCCAATGGCGCGACACCCACGAACTGCCCCGCTTCGTCTTCGTCGTCTCACCCACCGAACCCCGCCCCTTCTTCGTCGACTTCGACAGCCCCGTCTACGTCAACATCCTCGCCAAAGCCGCCCGCCGACTCGCCCGCAAGGACCCCGACGCACAACTCACCGTCACCGAGATGCTCCCCACCCCCGAACAGGCCTGGCTCACCGACGACCAGGGCCACCGCTACTCCTCCGAACTCCGCCTCGTCGCCGTCACCGACTGAACCGTCCCACCGGAACCGCGCCTTCGCGCCACGGTCTCCATCCCGCACCGCCGAACCGGGCCGGGCTCCCCACCAGGAGCCCGGCCCGTTCGCACGCGCGGGTGCGGATACGGAACACGGCCGGTGCCCGGCTGGGGCAGAAGCCTGCCGTGAGCGCGCGGTGGCGCGGCCACGTGTCTCGGGCACCGGCCCGCACGCGGGGACACAGACGGCCACCCGCACCTGCGGGCACGAACCCCGCCCGCGCCCGCCGCCCCGCCGCGCCCGCCGACCGGGCCCGCGGCGGACGGTGGCCCCGTACGGCCGGGCACGCCGAGAGGGCGGGGGCGCCGTGTGCGCCCCCGCCCTCTCGGCCGTACCGGCCTTGGGTGTCAGCCGGTGTCAGCCGGCGCCCTCCGTGCCCTCGTCGCCGAGGATGCCGGTGACGGCCTCGGCGAGTCGGGCCAGGTGCGGCGGCTTCAGCACGCCGAAGTGGTCACCGGGGATGCGGTGCAGCGTCACGTCCCCGGTCAGCTCGCGCCAGCGGGCGAGGTAGTCCGGGAAGGACTGCCCGGAGGCCACCTCGTGCTTGCCGTCGGCCAGTTCGTCGCTGGCGATCAGGTGCAGCCGGCCCGCGAACCGGCGGTGCCGGTAGGTCAGGCACATCTCCATGACCTCACGCCACATCTTCGCCGAGGACAGCCACACGTCACCGGCGCCGTGCTCCGGCAGCGTGATCCCCACCTCCGGGTCGACGTCGTCCACCAGGTGTTCGAGCAGCTTCAGGGCCTCCGCCCGCAGTGCCGAGGTGTCCTGCTCGGGCGGCGCGTCGGCCAGCTCCGTCAGCTTGGCCACACAGCTCTCGATCAGCCAGTACTCGCGCCACAGCTCGATCCGCTCGTGGTTGTCGAGCCCCGGGTCGAGCAGGATGAAGGTCACCTCCTCGCCCTCGGCCGTGAGCCGGTGCGCCAGTTCGCTCGCGATGCCGCTGCCGCCGCACCAGCCGAACAGCCGGTACGGGCCGTGCGGCGCCTCGGCCCGCAGCTCGGCCAGGTAGCGTTCCGCCATCTGCTCCGTCGAGGGCACGGGGCCGTGTTCGGCCTGGAGGCCGGGCCAGCCGAAGGCGGCGACCGGCTGGTCGGGGTCGAGGTACGGCACCAGCGGGCGGTACCAGTGGGCGCTACCGCCGCCGGGGTGCACGCAGAACAGCGGCGGCCGGCCGCCCTCGCGTCGCAGCCACACCAGTGACCTGGCCTCGGTGGCGCCGCCCTCGGCGGCCGCGGCGAGCCCGGCCACGGTGGGGCGTTCCAGGAACGCCCGGACGGTCAGTTCGATGCCGTGCCGCTCGCGCAGCAGGGCGATGATCCGCAGGATGGCCAGCGAGTGTCCGCCCAGGACGTGGAAGTCGTCGTCGGCGCCGATCCGTTCCACGCCGAGCACCTCCGCCCAGACCTCGGCCACGGCCCGCTCGGCGGGGGTGCGCGGGGCGGTGTGGGACGAGGTGGGGGCGGGTCCGGCGGGTTCGGGCAGCGCGGCCCGGTCGATCTTCCCGTTGGCGGTGAGCGGGAGGGCGGCCAGCTCCACCCAGGCGCCGGGCACCAGGTAGTCGGGCACCCGCCGGCGCAGCCGCTCGCGCAGCGCCGCGACGTCCAGCGGGCCGTGTCCGGGTTCGAGGACGACATAGCCGGCCAGCCGCTTGTGACCGTCCGGTCCGCGGTGCACGGCGGCGGCCGCCGCCCGGACGGCGGGCAGGTCGCCGAGCGCGGCCTCCACCTCGGCGAGTTCGACCCGGTGGCCGCGGATCTTCACCTGGCCGTCGCGCCGGCCGATGAAGGTCAGCGTTCCGTCGGGGTCGCGGCGGACGATGTCCCCGGTGCGGTACAGGCGCGCCCCGGGGACGGTCCCGGACGGGTCGGGCACGAAGCGGTCGGCGGTCAGGTCGGGGCGGCCCAGGTAGCCGCGGGCGAGCCCGGGTCCGCCGACCAGGAGTTCGCCGGGCACTCCGAACGGCACCGGGTCGAGGCGCTCGTCGACCACCAGGGCCCGGGTGTCGGTGATCGGCGTGCCGATCGGCACCCCGCGGTCGGCGTCGGCCTCGGTCACCCCGCGCAGCGCGGTGCTGAAGGTGGTGCACTCGGTGGGGCCGTAGCCGTTGGTGAGGGTCACGCCGTGGGCGAGGGCGGTGCGCACGTGCGAGGGGGAGAGCGCGTCGCCGCCGGCGAGCACCTGCCGTACGCCGGCCAGCGCCTCCGGGCGGGTCTCGACCATGTGCTGGAAGAGGCCGGCGGTGAGCCAGAGCACCGTCACGCCGTACCGGCGCACCACCTCGGCCAGTTCGTCGGCCGTGTTGGCGCCGGGCGGGCAGACGGCGAGCCGGGCGCCGTTGGCCAGCGCTCCCCATACCTCCAGGGTGGAGGCGTCGAAGGCGAGCGGCGCGTGCAGCAGCAGCACCTGGTCGGCGTCGAGGTCGGCGTAGTTCGCGTCGTGCACCAGCCGGACGATCGCGCGGTGGGTGATCTGCACGCCCTTGGGCCGGCCGGTGGAGCCGGAGGTGTAGGTGACGTAGGCGAGGTTGTCGGGGACCGTGCCGGCCTCGACGGGTGTGTCGGGCAGGCCGTCGAGCACGGCCGCGGCGGCGTCCAGCGCGACGCCGCGGACGCCGGGGAAGGCGGCCAGGCGGGCGGTGTCCTGCGGGCGGCACAGGGCCACCTCGGCGTGGACGTCGGCCAGGACGTAGCCGAGGCGGGCGTCCGGGTAGGCGGGGTCGAGCGGGACGTAGTGGCCGCCGGCCTTCAGGACGCCGAGCATGGCGACGACGGCCTCGATGCCGCGGTCCAGGCAGAGCGCGACCGGTTTCTCCGGGCCGATGCCGAGCCCGCGCAGCAGGTGGGCCAACTGGTTGGAGCGGGCGTCCAGTTCGCGGTAGGTCAGGGTGCGCGGCCCGTCCTGGAGCGCGGTCGCCTCCGGGCGGGCGCGGGCGGCGAGGAGTTCGGGGACGCAGACCTCGGGCAGCGGCCGGGTGGCGGTCGGCGTCCCGTCGGTCTGCTCCAGGCCGGGGGCGCGGAAGCGGCGCGGGTCCGCGTCGGCGTCGTCGGCCATGGCGGTGAGGACGGCCAGGAAGGCGTCGCCGATGGCCGTCAGCCGCTCCTGGCCGGCCCAGCCGGGGCGGCAGGTCATCCGGAGTTCGCCGGGGAAGGTCCACACGTCGAAGGTGAACTCGTTGGGGCTGTGGTCCTCGACCGTGCCGATGTCGGCGCGCTGCTCGTCCAGGACGTGGAAGTCCAGGTAGGCGAAGACCACTTCGACGAGCGGGTCGCCGTCGCCCCAGGCGCGCTGCATGGCGGGCAGCGGGTAGCGCCGGTGCGGCCACAGGGCCACTTCCTCGGCGAACACCGACCGCACCAGTGCGCGCCAGCTGGTGGCGCGCAGGTCGACGGCGAACGGCACCGTGTTGAGGTACATGCCGCGTACGCGGTCGCCGCCGGGCAGTTCGGGGCGGCCGTTGGTGACGGCGCCGGCGAAGAACCGGTGCTGGCCGCTGATCAGGCCGAGCACCTTGAGGTGGGCGGTGTACAGGACGCTCTTGAGCGAGGTCTGGGTCTCGGCGGCGAGCCGGCGCAGCCGCGGCTCCAGTTCCCGCCAGGGCAGCCGTACTTCGGGGGCCGGCAGGCCCGCTTCGGCGGGCGCGCCGTCGGCGGGCAGCCGCAGCCGTTCGTGGCCGGTGATGCGCTCCCGCCAGAAGTCCTGGTCCGCCGTCGAGGCCAGGGCCTGCTGTTCGAGGCGGATGAAGTCGGCGTAGCGGACCGGCGGCGGGGCCGCGGACGGGGTGCCGGTGCCCTGGGACAACGCGCGGTAGACGGCGCGGAGTTCGCCGATGACCGAGTGGTGGCTCCAGCCGTCCAGGATGGCGTGGCACTCGACGTGGGTGAGCAGCCACTCCCGTTCGCCGATCAGGTGGGCGTGATAGCGCAGCAGGGGCGCGCGGCCGACGTCGAACGGGGTGCGCTGGGCCCGGGCGCGGAACTCCCGTACCCGCGCCCGCTGTTCGTCGGTCGGCAGGCCGCGCAGGTCGGTGACGCCGGTCTCGACCTCCAGGCCGTCCGCCGCGTGTACGAGCTGGAGCGGTTCGGAGTATCCGGACAGGTGGAAGGAGGTGCGCAGGATCTCGTGCCGTGCGATCAGCAGGCGTACGGCGCCGGTGAACGCCTCGGCGGAGAAGGGGCCGTCGTCGAGGATCTGGAAGGTGCTGACGTTCTGGTAGGTGTTGCGCTCGGGGTCGGCGAGCATCTCGTAGACCATGCCCACCTGGACCTGGCCCATGGGGTAGGCATCGGCCAGTCCGTCGGGGAGCCGGTCGCGGTCGGCCGGGGCCAGCAGTTCGAAGCGGCCGGTCAAGGCGCTCTCCTGCGGCTGGGCCGCCGGCCGGGCGGCGGCCAGCGGGGCCAGTTCGGCGACGGTCTGCCGGGTGAAGACGTCCTGCACCGTGAGGGCGAGACCCTGGTCGCGCAGGGCGCCGACGGCCCGGATGGCGCGCATGGAGTCCCCGCCGAGCTGGAAGAAGCCGTCGTGCACCCCGACCTTGTCGACGCCGAGGGCGGCGGCGAAGGCGTCCGCGAGGGCCCGCTCGGTCTCCGTGCTGGGGGCGAGGTAGGCGCCGACCAGGTCGGAGCGGGTCCGCTCGGGTGCGGGCAGCGCGGTGCGGTCGGTCTTGCCGCTGGGGGTCAGGGGCAGTGTCTCCAGCAGGGTCCAGTGCACGGGCCGCATGTGTTCGGGCAGCCGTCCGCGCAGGTGTTCGCGGGCCGCCTCGACGTCCGCCGAGGGCGGGACCAGGTAGCCCACGAGCTGTTCGTCGTGCACGGCGACGGCGGCGGCCGTGATGCCGGGGGCTTCGGTCAGCACCGCCTCGATCTCGCCGAGTTCGACCCGCTGGCCGCGGATCTTCACCTGGTGGTCGAGCCGGCCGAGGTACTCGATGGAGCCGTCGGCGCGGTGGCGGGCCAGGTCGCCGGTGCGGTAGAGCCGCCCGCCGGGTTCGGTGGCGTAGGGGTCGGGGACGAAGCGGTCGGCGGTGAGCGCCGGGCGGTTCAGGTAGCCGCGGGCGAGCTGGACGCCGCCGAGCAGGAGTTCGCCGGGCACGCCGGTCGGCACCGGCCGCAGGGCGGCGTCCAGGACGTAGGCGCGGGTGTTGGCGATCGGGCGGCCGATGGTGACCGGGCGGTCCGGCTCGCACCGGGTGGCGGTGACGTCGACGGCGGCCTCGGTCGGCCCGTACAGGTTGTGCAGCTCGCAGCCGATCCGTTCGTGCACGGCGGTGACGAGGTCGGCGGGGAGCGCCTCGCCGCTGCACACCATGCGGCGCAGCGAGGGCAGCGCAGGCAGCGGCTCGGCGAGGAAGGCGCGCAGCATCGACGGCACGAAGTGGACGGTGGTGATCGCCTCCGCGCCGATCAGTCCGGCCAGGTAGGCGGGGTCGCGGTGGCCGCCGGGGCGGGCGAGCACCAGGGTGGCGCCGGTGATCAGCGGCCAGAAGAACTCCCACACCGACACGTCGAAGCTGTACGGCGTCTTCTGGAGCACCCGGTCGTCGGCGCCGAGCCGGTAGGCCTCCTGCATCCAGTGCAGCCGGTTGACGATGGCCCGGTGCTCGATGAGCACGCCCTTGGGGCGGCCGGTGGAGCCCGAGGTGTAGATCAGGTAGGCCGGGTGTCCGGGGTCCGGTGTGGGGAGCGGGGCGCGGTCCGGGCCGGGGGCCGCAGCGGCGGTGATGTCGACCAGGTGGGGCGCGCGGTCGCGCACCAGCGGGGCGAGGCCGGGGTCGGTGAGCACGGCGCGGGCGCCGGAGTCGGCCAGCATGAAGGCGAGCCGGTCGGCCGGGTAGTCGGGGTCGAGCGGCAGGTAGGCGCCGCCGGCCTTGAGCACCGCGAGCAGCGCGACCACGAGGTCGGGGCCGCGGTGGAGGCAGACGCCGACGACGGACTCGGGTCCCACGCCGAGGGTGCGCAGGTGGTGGGCGAGCAGGTCGGCGCGCTCGTCGAGGTCCCGGTAGCCGAGGGCGGCGCCCTCGAAGCGCACCGCCTCGGCGTCGGGGGTGCGGGCGGCCTGGGCCCGGAACAGCTGCGGGAGGGTGCCGGCCGGGTAAGGCCTGGCGGTCGCGTTCCACTCGACGAGCTGGCGTTCGCGCTCGGCGGCGGGCAGGATCTCCAGTTCGTCCACCGGGGCGCCGGGCGCGGCGACCGCGCTCTCCAGCAGGCGGGCGAACTGGGCGGCGAACCGCTCGGCCGTGGCCGGGTCGAACAGTGCCGAGGCGTAGTTGACGCCGCCGGACAGCGAGCCGTCCGGCCGCTCGGCGAGCCCGAGGGTGAGGTCGAACTTGGCGCTGCTCTCGCCGACCGGCAGCCGCTCGACCGTCAGCGGTCCCATCGCCGGGGGCGCGGCCGGGCCGGCCGCGTCCTGCCACAGCAGCATGGACGAGAACAGGGGTGTGCGGGAGGGGTCCCGCTGCGGCGCCAGTTCCTCGACCAGCCGCTCGAAGGGCAGTTCCTGGTGGGCGTAGGCGTCCAGGGCGCGTGCGCGGACCTGCCGCAGCAGGTCCGTGAAGGACGGCGTCCCGGACAGGTCGACCCGCAGGACCAGCGTGTTGAGGAAGAGGCCGACCAGGTCGTCGAGTTGCGAGCGGTCGCGGCCGTCGACCGGGAAGCCGACGGCGACGTCGCGCCGGCCGCTCCAGCGGCCGAGCAGGACGGCGTGTGCGGCCAGCAGGGCCATGAAGGGGGTGGCGCCGTGCTCGCGGGCGAGCGCCGTCAGCCGCCGGGCGGTGCCGGCGGGCACGGCGAGCGGGGCCAGCCCGCCCGCCGAGTCGCGTACGGCGGGGCGGGGCCGGTCGGTGGGCAGGTCCAGGGGCGGCAGTCCGGCCAGCCGTTCGCGCCAGTGGTCCAGCGGGCGGCGCAGCGCCTCGCCGGACAGCCGTTCGCGCTGCCAGTGCGCGAAGTCGGCGTACTGCACCGTGGGTTCGGGGGAACGGGTGGGCCGCCCGGCGACCGTGTCCGCGTAGCGTGCGGTGAGTTCGCCGACGAGGATGTCCTCGGAGCGTCCGTCGCAGGCGATGTGGTGGACGGTGAGCAGGAGGACGTGCTCCCGCTCCGCCAGGCGGGCGAGCACGGCGGACAGGACCGGTCCCTCGGCGAGGTCGACGGGCCGGCGTGCGCCGGTGGCCAGGGCGGCGACGCGGGCGTCCGCCGCCGCCGGGTCGAGTGCGCCGAGGTCCTCCTCGTCGAGGGGGACGGCGCCCGGTTCGTCGACGATCTGCACGGGTTCGCCGTCGACCACCGGGTAGCGGGTCCGCAGCACCTCGTGCCGGTGCTGGAGCCCGTCCAGCGCGGTGCGCAGCGCGGCCCGGTCGAGGGGGCCGCGCAGCCGGAGCGCCACGGTCATCAGGTACGCGGTGCCGCCGGGCTGGAGCCGGTCGAGGATCCACAGGCGGCGCTGGGCGAAGGACAGCGGGAGCGGGCCGCCGCGCGGTGCGCGGGCGATGCCCGCCGCCGGGGCGGGGGCCGCCCGGCCGGCGAGCCGCCGGCGCAGCAGCTCCTGCCGCAGTTGGGCGCGGTCCCTGGTGTCGGTCATCGCAGACCTTCCTCGGCGAGCAGGCCCGCCACCTCGTGGTCGGACAGCGCGGTGATCTCGGCCTCGACGGCCTCGGTCACCGCCTCGGACAGCCGGGCCACGGTGGTGGCCTCGAACAGCAGCCGCAGCGGCAGCTCGACGGCGAACGTCTCGCGCAGCCGGGCCAGTACCCGGGTGGCCAGCAGCGAGTGGCCGCCGAGCGCGAAGAAGTCGTCGTGGACGCCGATCCGCTCCAGGCCCAGGATCTCGGTGAAGATCGCGGCGACGGCCTCCTCGGCCGCATCGCGTGGGGCGAGGTGTTCGCGGGCGCCGCCGGTCAGGGCGGCCGAGGCGTCCGGCAGGGCCTTGCGGTCGATCTTCTTGCTGGCGGTCAGCGGGAACGCGTCGAGCGGCACCCACACCGAGGGGATCATGTACTCGGGCAGCAGGGCGCCCAGGTGGGCGCGCAGCTCGGCCACGTCGGGCAGCGCGGCGCCGGGCCGGGCCACCAGGTAGGCGGCGAGCCGGCGTTCGCCCGGGGCCGTCTCCGGTGCGGTGACGACCGCTTCCTGGAGGGCGGGGTGCCGGGCGAGCGCCGCCTCGATCTCGCCGAGTTCGATGCGCAGGCCGCGTACCTTGACCTGCTGGTCGATCCGGCCGAGGAACTCGATGGCGCCGTCCGGCCGGTGGCGGGTCAGGTCGCCGGTGCGGTAGAGCCGCCCGCCGGGTTCGGCGGCGAAGGGGTCGGGGACGAACCGGTCGGCGGTGAGGTCCGGCCGCCGGTGGTAGCCGCGGGCCAGGCGGACGCCGCCGAGGTACAGCTCGCCGGGCACGCCGACCGGGACGGGCCGCAGGTCGGCGTCCAGGATGTAGGCGCGGGTGCCGGGGACGGGCCGGCCGAGCGGCAGGGCGCCGGCCGCGTCGCCCTCGGCGGGGGTCTCGGTGACGGGGTGGAGCAGGCAGGTGACGGTGGCCTCGGTCGGCCCGTAGTTGCACAGGAAGCGGGCGGGCAGGCCGGTCTCGGCCCAGCGCCGCGCGTCCAGGCCGGTGACCACGTCGCTGCCGACGTTCATCAGCTTCAGCGAGCCGAGCCGGGGCAGGTCGGGCGACTCCAGGACGGCCCGGTAGTAGGAGGGGGTGATCTCCAGGACGGTGACACCGTGTTCGGCGAGCCGGGCGGGCAGTTCGTCGGGGGTCCAGAACACCGGGTCGGCCACGACGACGGTGGCGCCGGCCACCAGGGTCGCCGCGATCTGGTCCATGGCCACGTCGAAGGTGAGCGCGGACAGCAGGGCCACGCGTTCGCCGGGGGCGATGCCGTACGCGTCGGCGATCACCCGGCAGTGGTGGGCGTAGGAGCGGTGCTCGATCATCACGCCCTTGGGGCGGCCGGTCGAGCCGGAGGTGTAGATGACATAGGCGAGGTTGTCGGGCCGGACCGGTTCGGGCGCGTGGCCCGCGGGCAGGTCGCCCGCTTCGTCCCGGGCCTCGGCACCGGCATCGGCACCGGTGTCGGCACCGGTGTCGGCATCGGTGTCGGCGTCGGCGTCGGCGTCGTCATCGTCATCGGCGAGGACGACGGGGTGGGCGTCGGTCAGGCGGTCGGCGAACGCGCGGGTGGTGACCACGAGTTCGGGTCCCGCGTCGGCGAGCATCAGCTCCAGTCGCCCGGCGGGGTGTCCGGGGTCGAACGGCACGTACACGCCGCCGGCCTTCAGCACGGCGAGCAGGACGACCACCGCCTCCACGCCGCGTTCCAGGCAGGAGGCGACGACGGTCTCGGAGGCGACGCCCAGGGAGCGCAGCCGCGCGGCGAACCGGTCGGAGAGGGCGTCGAGTTCGGCGTAGGTGACCCGTCGGCCGCCGAAGACGACGGCGACGGCGTCCGGGGTCCGCCGGGCCTGCCGGGTGAACAACTCCGGTACGCACAGGTCGTGTTCGTCGGCCGGGTCGAGCACCGCGGCGCGCTCGGCGTGCGGGTCGGCCCAGACGGTCAGGGCGCGGCGCCGCTCGTCGTCGGTGAGCATGCCGAGGTCGCCGATCCGCGCGCCGGGGGCGGCGGTGGCGGCGGCGACCAGTGTCAGGTAGTGGCCCGCCAGCCGCTCGACGGTCTCCCGGTCGAAGAGCGCGGTCGCGTACTCGAACCAGCAGTACATGCGCCCGCCGCGTTCCTTGACGGTCACGGTGAGGTCGAACTTGGCGGTCTCCAGACCGGCGCGGACCGCCTCCACGGCGACCGCGCCGAGCCGCTCCGGGACGCCCGCCAGGTGCTGGTGCTCGAACATGATCTGGAACAGCGGGTTGCGGGAGAGGTCCCGCTCCGGCTGCAACGCGTCCACCAGGTGTTCGAACGGCACGTCCTGGTGGGCGAAGGCGTCGAGCACCGTGCCGCGGACCTGGGCCAGCAGGTCGGTGAAGACCGGGTCGCCGCCGAGGTCGCCGCGGATCACCAGGTTGTTGGTGAAGAACCCGACCAGGTCCTCCGTCTCCTGGCGGGTCCGGCCGGCGACCGGGGTTCCCACCGCGAGGTCGTCGCGGCCGGTCCAGCGCCGCAGCAGCACCTGGAAGGCGGCGAGCATCACCATGAACGGGGTCGCGCCGTGCCGGCCGGCCAGCTCGGCGACGGCCCGGGCGACGGCCGGGTCCACCTCGACCACGACGTTGTCGCCGCGGGCGTCGCGGACCGCGGAACGGACCCGGTCGGTGGGCAGCTCGACGGGGGTGAGTCCGGCCAGCCGGTCGCGCCAGTAGGCGAGTTGGCGGTCCAGCCGGCCGGCGTCGCGCTGCTCGCGCTGCCAGAGGGCGAAGTCGGCGTAGTGCACCGGCTGCGGGGTGTGCGGCGACGGCTCGCCCGCGGCGAAGGCCCGGTAGGACAGGTCCAGGTCGCGCAGGTAGACGTTGGTCGACCAGGCGTCGAAGGCGATGTGGTGCAGGGTCAGCACGAGGAGGTGGTCCTCGGCGGCGGTGCGGATCAGGGTGGCCCGCAGCGGGTGCCCGTGCGCCAGGTCGAAGGGCCGGCGGGCCAGCTCGTCGACCAGCTCCCGGGCCCGGCGCGCGGCGTCGGGCGCGTCCGTCAGATCGGCCAGGGTGAAGTCCACCGGTCCGGCGGGGTCCACGATCTGGACGGGTTCGCCGCCCTCGTCGCGGTAGCGGGTGCGCAGCACCTCGTGCCGTTCGGACAGCGCGTCCAGCGCGTGGCGCAGCGCGACGGTGTCGAGAGGTCCGGTCAGCCGCAGCGCCAGCGGGACGACGTACTCGTGGCTGCCGGGCTCCAGTTGGTCGAGGAACCACATCCGCTGCTGGCCGAAGGAGAGCGGCAGCGGGCGGTCGCGGCCGGCCGGACGGACGGCGTCCGGGTCGCTCTGCGGGGCGGCTTCCTCGCCGGCGCCGGCCTCGGTGACGCGGGCGGCGAGCGCGGCGACCGTCCGCGCGTGGAACAGTTCGGCCACGGTCAGTTCGACGCCGAAGGTGCGCCGGAGCCGGAGCACGAGTTTGATCGCGAGCAGGGAGTAGCCGCCGAGCAGGAAGAAGTCGTCGTCGGCGCCGACCCGTTCGACGCCGAGGACCTCGGCCATCAGCGCGGCGACGGCCTCCTCGGCGACGGTGCGCGGGGCCTGCCAGGCCGCGGTGGCCGGCCGGTCGGGTGCGGCTGCGGCCGGCAGCCCGCGGCGGTCCACCTTGCCGTTCGGGGTGAGCGGCAGTTCGGCCAGTTCCACGAAGGCGGCCGGCAGCATCGCCTCCGGCAGCGCGGCGGCCAGGTGGCCGCGCAGCGCCTCCGGGTCGATCCGGCCGCCCGCGACGGGCACGGCGTACGCGGTCAGCCGGGCGTCGCCGGCGTCGCCGCGGTGCACGGCGACCACGGCGGCGGCGACCGAGGGGTGGGCCGCGAGCAGGGCCTCGATCTCGCCGGGCTCGATCCGCACCCCGCCGATCTTGACCTGGTCGTCCACGCGTCCGACGTACTCCAGCGCGCCGTCCGCGCGGCGGCGCACCAGGTCTCCGGTGCGGTAGCGGCGCGCGCCGGGCACGGCGGCGTCCGGGTCGGGTACGAACCGGTCAGCGGTGAGGTCGCCGCGGCCCGCGTACCCGCGGGCGAGGGCGATGCCGCCGACGTGCAGTTCGCCGGTGACCCCGACGGGCACCTGCCGGCCCTCGGCGTCCACCACGTAGGTGCGGACGTTGGGCAGCGGCAGGCCGATCGGCACCAGGTCGCCGGGTTCGTCCGGGTCGAAGGGCCAGGCGGTGGAGTCCACGGCGCACTCGGTGGGGCCGTAGGTGTTGACCACCTCGGCGTCGAACGCGTCGCGCAGCCGGCCGGCCAGTTCCGCGGTCAGCGGTTCGCCGGCCGAGCACAGCAGGCGCAGCGAGGCGCAGTCGGCCAGGGCCGGTTCGTCCAGCAGCAGGCGCAGCATGGAGGGCACGCCCTGGAGCACGGTGACCCGGTGGTCGGCCACCGCGCGGAGCAGCACCGCCGGATCGCGGTGGGCCTCTCGCGGTCCGGTCACCACCGTGGCCCCGCACACCAGCGGGGAGAGGAACTCCCATACGGCGGCGTCGAATCCGATGGTGGTCTTCTGGAGCACCCGGTCGCCGGGGCCGAGGCCGAGGCGTTCCACCGGCCACAGGACGCGGTTGCGGATGGCGGCCTCGGGCACGACGACGCCCTTGGGCCGGCCGGTCGAGCCGGAGGTGTACATCACGTACGCGGCCCGCGCGTCGTCGGCGCCCCGCGGTTCCAGGGGCGGCGCCGTCTCGTCCCGGTCCGTCGGGGCGGCGTCGAGCACGAGGGTGTTCGGGTGGGCGGGCAGCTGTCCGGCGAGCGCCTGCTCGGTGACGAGCAGGGTCACGTCGGCGTCGGCGACCAGGTGGGCGAGCCGGTCCGCCGGGTGTTCGGGGGCCAGCGGCACGTACACCCCGCCCGCGGTGAGCACCGCGAGGAGGGTAGCGACCAGGTCGGCGCCGCGGTGCAGCGCGACGCCCACCGCGCTCTCCGGGCCGACGCCGCGCGAGCGCAGCACTCCGGCCAGGCGCCGTACCCGGTCGGCGAGTTCGGCGTAGTCGGTCTCCCGCGTGCCGGAGATCACGGCCACCGCTTCGGGGGTGGCGCGGGCCTGGGCGAAGAAGAGTTCGGCGAGCGAGTGCGCCGGGCGCTCGGCCGCGGTGCGGTTCCAGCGTTCGAAGGCGGCGAGATCCGTTTCGGGGACGGTCTCCAGGGTGTGCGCGGGGGTGTCCGGGTGTGCGGCGATGCTCGTGAGCAGCCGCAGCAGACTCGCCGCCATCCGTTCGATCCGGGCGCGGTCGAACAGCGCGGTGGGGTAGATCAGCCGGGCGGCCAGCGAGCCGTCCGCGGCCTCGGACAGGTGCAGGGAGAGGTCGAAGGCGGAGTGGTCGGTGCCCGGTTCGACCTTGGCGACGTCGAGTCCGGGCAGCCTGAGCGGGCGGCGTTCGGCGTTGTGCAGCGCGAAGCCGACCTGGAAGACCGGGTTGCGGGAGGGGTCGCGCTCGGGCGCGAGATCGGCCACCACCCAGCCGAACGGCACGTCCTGGTGCTCGTAGGCGTCCAGGGTGGTCGACCGGACCCGGGCGAGCAGGTCGAGGAACGAGCCGTGGCCGGACAGGTCGCTGCGCAGGACCACGGTGTTGAGGAACAGGCCGATCAGCGGCTCCAGTTCGACCTCGGTGCGGTCCGAGACCGACACGCCGACCGCGACGTCGGCCTGTCCGGACCAGCGCGCGAGCAGCAGTTGGAAGGCGGCCAGGTGCACCATGAACGGGGTCGCGCCCGCGTCCCGGCCGAGCACGGCCAGCCGTCCGGCCAGGTCCGCCGGGACCGTGAAGGCGACGCTGTCCCCGGCCGGGTCCCACCGCGCCGGGCGCCGGCGGTCGGCGGGCAGCTCCAGCGGCTCCAGGCCGGCCAGGCGCTCGCGCCAGTATCCGCGCCGCTGTTCGGCGCGAGCGGGAGCGGCGGCCCAGGTGTCGCGCTGCCACTGGGCGAAGTCCGCGTACTGCACCGCCACCGGCTCCAGCGGCGAGGGCCGCCCGGCGGCGAACGCGGCGCACAGCTCATGCAGTTCACGCGCGAGGATGCCCCAGGACCAGCCGTCGAAAGCGATGTGATGGACCGTCACCAGCAGGGCGGCGTCGTCGTCGGCGAACCGGGCCAGGGTCAGCCGCCAGGGCGCGTGCGTACGCAGGTCGATCGGTGTGCGCAGCTCGGCCGCGTGCAGGGCGCGCACCCGCGCCTCGCGGTCGGCCGGCTCCGTGCCGGTCAGGTCCACCCGGGCCAGCGGTACGGGGCCGGGCTCGGCCACGAACTGCGCGCCGGCGCCGCCGGCCGTGCCGTAGCGGGTGCGCAGCACCTCGTGCCGTGCGGCGATCTCGGTGAACGCCGCCTCCAGCACCGCCGGGTCGAGCGGGCCGCGGACGCGGAACGCCTCGCACATCAGGTACTCGGTGGACGCGCCGGAGCGCAACTGGTCGAGGAACCAGAGCTGTTCCTGGGCGTAGGAGAGCGGGTGGCCGCTGTCATCGGCGGGCATCGGCCACCTCCGCGGACGAGGCGGACCGCACGGCCGCCGAGTGGGGTTCGGCCATCGCCACGGCGATCCGGCGCGGTCCGGTGAAGGGCTCGCGGGCGTGCGCCGAGAGCATGTTGTCGACGAGGAGCACGTCGTCGCGCTGCCAGTCGAAGCGCCGCTGCTCGGCGCGGTAGCAGTCTCGCAGGTGGGCGACGACCTCGTCCGGGATCGGCCGGCCGTCGCCGTAGTAGGTGTTGGTCGGCAGCCGCTCGTCGTCGTACATCTCCCGCAGCGCGCCGCACACCTCCTCGGACAGCGTGGTCACGTGGAAGAAGGTGAGGTGGTTGAACCAGACCGTCTCCCCGGTCACCGGGTGGCGGTGCACCGCCCGGCGGCGCGCGCGGGTGCGCAGGCCGTCCGCGGTCCACTCGGTCTCGACGCCGTTGCGGGCGCAGTACGCGTCGACCTCGGCGCGGTCGCCGGTGTTGAAGGCCTGCTGCCAGGGCACGCCGAAGCCGTCGGAGAAGTTGCGCACCACCATCCAGCCGCGGGCGGCGAACTCCTCGCGCACGGACGGGTCGATCGCCGCGTACACCCGGCGGGTGTCGGCGAGCGGGGTGGCGCCCAGGGTGTCCGGCGGCTGTACGCAGTGGAAGAACAGGGTCAGCGGCCAGTCGGCCTGGTAGGAGTTCTCGTTGTGCAGGAAGATCTCCTCGTTCGGCGGATAGTCGGTCGAGGTGTACACCTGGCCCTTGATGGTGCTGCGCGGCGAGGACCGCTCCGCGTAGGCCAGCGGCGCGCCGGACACCGCCCGCACCGCGGCCTCGAAGCCGTCCACGCCGCCGACGTCGAAGCCGCGCAGCAGGACCGCGCCGTGTTCGCGCAGCCGGCGGCGGACGAGCGGCCGGGCGGCCGCCAGGTAGGCGGGCAGGGGGGTGCCGGCCGACTCGGCCGACAGCGTCACGGGCAGGGGGCGGCGCTCGGCGCGCTCCTCGGCGCGGTCGGCCGGCGCGGTCCGGAGGGTGGGGTTCGCAGTCATGCGCCTCAGCGTCGCCGCCGGGCCGTCGCCGCTCCGAGAGAACAACCGGCAGTCACGTCGGCAGCCTGCGCGCCGCGGTGACTGCGCCTCCTTCTCTGGGGCCCGGCCGGTCGGGTGCGGCAGGCTCTCCGGCGCCGCCACCGGTCACGAGAGGTTCGTGACGCGGCAGTCGATCCGAGGGAGGGCCCGCCGTGGCCGAGGAAGACACCGACGAGCGCACCTACCGCGTCGTCCGCAACGACGAGGAGCAGTACTCCGTCTGGCTCGCCGACCGCGAGCTGCCGCTCGGCTGGCACGCCGAGGGCACCGAGGGCACCCGGGCCGAGTGCCTGGCCCACATCGGCACGGTCTGGACCGACATGCGCCCGCTCAGTCTGCGCCGGCGGATGGAGCAGGCGGCGCGCGGCTAGCGTCCGGCCCGGGCCGAGTTGGAGGGTGACAGATGACGAGCCCCGACACGAGGGCGCCGACGGACCCGCGGCCGCCGCACCCGCCGGAGGCGGCGGCCACTGCGGTAGCCCCTGCGGTGGGCACCGCCGGGGCAGCGGCCACCGCCGCAGCTTCGGTGACCGCCGCCGCTTCGGTGACCGCCGCCGCTCCGGTGGCCGCCGCCACAGCTTCGGTGACCGCTGCCAACCCGGCGACCGCAGCGGCTCCCCCGGCCGACGCCGCTCGGGTGGCCACCGCCGGACCGGTGACCGCCGCCGGACCGGTGGCTGCCGTCGCTCCGGTGACCGCCGCCGCTCCGGTGACCGCAGCCGACGCGGTGACCGCCACCGGACCGATGGCCACCGCCGATCCGGCGACCGCCGCTCCGGTGGCCACCGCCGAACCGGCGACCCCCGCCGACGCGGTGACCGTCACACATCCGGCGACCGCCGAACCGACGGCCCCCGGCGAACCGCTGGTCCCGCTCCACCGCAACCTCGACTTCCTGCTGCTGTGGGGCGGCTCGGCGGTCTCCCTGCTCGGGTCGACGGCGACCACCATCGCCTACCCGCTGCTGGTCCTGGCCCTCACCGGCTCGCCGTTCGCCGCCGGCCTCGCCGGATTCGTCGCGCTGCTGCCCGGGCTGCTGCTCCCGCTGCCGGCCGGCGCGCTGGTGGACCGCTGGCCGCGCAGGCGGCTGATGATCTGGTGCGACGCGCTGCGGGCGCTCGGCGCGGCGGTCATCGCGGTCGCCGCCGCGCTGCACGTCCTCGGCCTGCCGCTGGTGCTGGCCGTGAGCTTCGCCGAGGGCGCGCTCACGGTGTTCCACGGGCTCGCCGCGCACGCGGCCGTCCCGAACGTCGTGCCGCCGAGCCAGCTCTCGCTGGCCCTGTCCCGCAACGAGGCGCGGGGGCGGGCCGCCGTGATGGTCGGGACGCCGCTGGGCGGTGTGCTGTTCGGTCTCGGGCGGGCCGTGCCGTTCCTGGCGGACGCGCTCAGCTATCTGGTCTCGCTGACCGGACTGCTGTTCATCCGCAAGGAGTTCGAGGCCGAGCGGTCCGCCCGCACCGACGGCATGGGCGCGCAGGTCCGCGAGGGACTGAGCTGGCTGTGGCGGCATCCCTTCCTGCGCACCAGCACCTTGCTGGTGGCCGGCAGCAACCTGATGTTCCGGGCGCTGTTCCTGGTCGCCATCGTGCTGGCCACCGCCGTCGGCGCGTCCTCGGCGGGGGTGGGTCTGATGGTCGGCTTCGCGGGCGGCGGGGGCGTCCTCGGCTCGCTGGCCGCGCCGTGGTGCGCCCGCAAGGTGTCCCTGGGCGCCCTGGTGATCGGGGCGAACTGGGCGTGGGCGGTGCTCATGGCCGTGATCGCCCTCAGCCGCGACCCGTTCACGCTCACCGTCGCCTACGCCGCGATGTGGTTCGTCGGACCGCTGTGGAACGTGGCGCTCGGCAGCTATCAACTGGGCATCACCCCGGACCGGTTGCGCGGCCGGGTGCTCGCGGCGATGAGCACGCTGTCCAACGGGGCGCTGCCGATCGGCTCGCTGCTCGGCGGGCTGCTGCTGGACTCGGTCGGCGCGCGCAACGCCGCGCTGGCCCTGGCCGGCTGGATGGTGCTGATCGCCGGCGCCGCCTCCCTGGCCCGCTCCGTACGCGCCACGCCCGGCCCGCCGGCGCGGTGACCGGCCGGGCTCCGGCCCGGCCGCGGCCGGCGCCCCCGCCGCATCCGGCCGGGCGGCCGCCGCACCACCCCCGATCCAGTGCTGACAGGAGGAACTAGCGTGTTCCGCACCATGCTCGGGCCGTGCCCCGATCCGACGGGGCGAGGCCACCATGCCGGAACCTGACGACGGGCCGGCCGGCGTGCTCGGCACGATCGGCGGCACCCCGCTGGTCGAGCTCGCCAAGCTCGCCCCGGGGCGGCACTTCACCACGTACGCCAAGCTGGAGGCCTTCAACCCCGGCGGCAGCATGAAGGACCGCTCGGCCCTGGAGATGCTGCGCGCACTGATCCGCGACGGCACCCTGGTGCCCGGCCGCTCGGTGGTCGTCGAGTCCAGCTCCGGCAACCTCGGCATCGGACTCGCCCAGATCTGCGCCTACTACGGACTCCGGTTCATCTGTGTGGTGGACCCGCGCACCAACCGGCAGAACATCGCCGTCATGCGGGCCCTGGGCGCGGAGGTCGAGGTGGTGAGCGAGTGCGACCCGGCGACCGGCGAGTACCTGCCCGTCCGGGTCCGCCGCATCAACACGCTGGTCGCCCGGATCCCCGGCGCCTACTGGCCCAACCAGTACGCCAACCCGCTCAACCCGCGGGCGCACCGGCGGACGATGCGCGAGATCGTGGCGGCGGTGCCGGGCGGGATCGACTACCTGTTCTGCGCGACGGGCTCGTGCGGCACCCTGCGCGGCTGCGCGGAGTACGTCCGCGAGCGGGGGCTGGCGGTGACCGTGGTCGCGGTGGACGCCAGGGGCAGCGTCATCTTCGACGACGCCCCGGCGCCCCGGCTGATCCCGGGCCACGGCGCGGCGGTGCGGCCGGCGCTGTTCCGCGACGATCTCGCCGACGAGGTGATCCATGTGACGGACCTCGACTGCGTGGTCGGCTGCCGGCGGCTGGCCGCCCGGGAAGCCGTCCTCGCCGGCGGCTCCTCCGGGGCGCTGGTGGCGGCGGTGGAGCAGATGGCCGACCGCATCCCGGCGGGCGCGCGCTGCGCGGTCGTCCTGCCCGACCGGGGGGAGCGCTACCTCGACACGATCTACGACGACGCATGGGTCGCCCGCCACTTCGGCGACGTGTCCCACCTGTGGAAGGAGACGAAGTTGGCGATGAAGGAGGCATCATGCTGATTCTGGGAGCCGCGGACGTCCACCAGGTCCTCGACGACGCCGAGACCGAGGTCGTCGCGGCGGTGCGCCGCGCGTACCAGCTGCACGACCGGGGCCGTACGGCCCTGCCGCACTCGGTCTTCCTGCGCTTTCCCGACCGGCCGCGCGACCGGATCATCGGGCTGCCCGCCTATCTGGGCGAGGAGGAGCCGGTGGCGGGCATCAAGTGGATCGCGTCCTTCCCCGGCAACACGGCGCGCGGCTTGGAACGCGCGTCGGCCGCGGTGATCCTCAACTCCATGGCCACCGGGCGGCCGGAGGCGCTGCTGGAGGGTTCGGTGATCTCGGCGCGGCGCACCGCGGCGAGCGCCGCGCTGGCGGCGGCGACGCTGCGCTCGTCGGTCCCCGAGACCGGCGTCTCGCTGATCGGCTGCGGGGTGATCGGGTTCGAGATCCTCGCCTATCTGCGGGCCGTCCTGCCGGACCTGGCGGCGGTCACCGTGTTCGACCTCGACCACCACCGGGCCGAGGAGTTCGCCGCCCGCTGCCAGGAGCGCTGGCCCGATCTGAAGACGGAGGTCGCGGTCGGCGCGCAGGAGGCGCTCTGCGCCCACCGGCTGGTCTGCCTGGCGACCACCGCGGCCACTCCGCACGTGACCACCGACGCCTGCCGGCGCGGCACCCTGGTCCTGCACGTGTCGCTGCGCGACCTGACCCCGGGGTCGATCCTGACCTCCGTCAACGTGGTCGACGACGCCGACCACGTGTGCCGCGAGTCGACCTCCCTGCATCTGGCCGAACAGCTCTGCGGCGACCGGGACTTCATCGCGACGTCCATCGGCGCCGTGCTGAACTCCGGACGACCCTTCCGGCGTCCCGAGGACCGCGTCACCGTGTTCTCCCCGTTCGGCCTGGGCGCCCTCGACCTCGCCCTCGCCGACCTGGTCCGCCGCCGGGCCGAGTCCCTGGGCCTGGGCACCCGCGTACCGGACTTCCTCCCGCCCCCCGCCGATCCGGCGGCCGGCTGAGCCGGGGAACGGCGCCGGCGGAACGGCGGTGGATCGGCGGCGGCCGGGGCGGCGGCCGCCGCCGGTCACCGCCGTCCCGGCCGGGACGGCGCCGGGCGGAGCGGCCGGGAGCCCACCGCACCGCACACACGCCGGTCGCCGTCCGCTCCGCGGCCCGGCGGGCCCCGCCCCGCACCACTCGCCGTCGTCCCGACCGGAACGGCGCGCCGGCCGGCGCTGCGGGGAGCCGTCACACCACGGGCGCATCGCCGGCCATCCGCCCTGTGGCCGGGCGGGGTTCGCCCCTCGTGCCGGCCGTCGTGCGGGCCGGTGCCGGGTCGGCCACGGTGTGGCGTGGCCGTGCTGCCCGGGGGTCAGTCCCGGGGCAGCAGGACGCGGGCGAGGGCGGCGGTGGCGAGCAGGACGGCGGCGACCGCGAGGAGGCCGAGGCGCATGCCCGGGAGGGAGAAGCCGTCGTCGGCGCCGACCAGCAGGCCGCCGAACAGGGCGACGGCGAGCGCGCCGCCGGTCTGCCGCAGCGCGTTGAGCAGCCCCGACGCGGTTCCCGCGCGCTCCGCCGGAACCGCGTCGATCAGCAGGGCGGTCAGCGCCGGGACCGCGAGCGCCCCGCCGACGCTCAGCGGCAGCAGCAGGACCAGCACCAGCCACACCGGGGTGTGCGCGGTCAGCGGCAGCATGGCCGCCATCGCCGCGGTGAAGATCAGCTGTCCGACGACGATGACCTGCCGGCGTCCGATCCGCTCCGCCAGCCGGGGCGAGACCAGGTTGGTCGCCGTCACCACCGCCGACATGGGCACGAACATCAGCCCCGCCTCGACCGCCGACATCCCGCGCACCTGCTGGTAGTACAGGCCGAGGAGGAAGATCCCGCCGTAGAAGGCGGCGTTGACGGCGAAGCCGGCGGCGAGCGGGACGGCCACCCGGCGGTCCGTCAGCATGCCGAGCGGAACCATGGGCCGGGCGTGCCGGGCCTCGACCACGCGGAAGGCGACGCCGGCGGCGACGGCGAGCGCGGCGGCCGCCAGTACGGGCGGAGCCGTCCAGCCCAGGTGGCCGCCCTCGATCACCGCGAACGCCAGTCCGGCCAGGGCGAGTACGGCGGTGAGCTGGCCGCCGGCGTCCAGCGCGGCCGGCCGGCGCGGCGAGCGCGGCACCCGCGCCAGCAGGCCGAGGATCACCGCGCCGACCGGCAGGTTCAGCAGGAAGACCGACCGCCAGCCGGCCGCGTCGGTGAGCAGCCCGCCCAGCACCGGCCCCGCGGCCATCGCCACCGAACCGCCGACCGTCCACAGGGCTATCGCGCGGGCCCGGGCCCGGGCGTCCTCGTAGGCCTGCCGGACCAGCGCGAGCGAGGCGGGCATCACGATCGCGGCCGCGCCGCCCTGTGCCACCCGTGCCGCGACCAGGACGCCGATGCCGGGCGCAAGCGCGCAGCCGAGCGAGGCCAGGGTGAACAGCGCGACGCCCCAGGCGTAGGCGCGGCGGGCGCCGGCCCGGTCGGCCAGGGCGCCGGCGGACAGCATCAGGGCCGCGAACATCAGGGTGTACGCGTCCACCACCCACTGCAGACCGGTCATCCCGCCGCTGAGGGAGTCACGGATCGCGGGCAGCGCGATGTTCACGGCCGAGACGTCGATGGTGATGACGGTGAATCCCAGCAGCGCGGCGATCAGTTCCACCCCCCGGCGCCGGGACGCCGGTGGTGTGAGCGGCGGCGGCGCGGCCGGCCGGGTCCCGTCCGGGCGCCCTGCGTCCGGGCCCGGCCGGCGCGGCGGGCGCTCGGACGTGCCGGGGCCGCGCCCGCGGCCGGACGGGGCGGGCGGACGTGCGGCGAGACGATCGGCGGTCGGCATGGCGGACTCCCTGAGACGGCGAACCTGAGGACGGCGGTGACGGGTCGGGCGGGCGGCCCCGGTGGCGCCGGGCCGCGGTCCGGTGTCGCGCACCCCCTGGGTCCCGGCGTCCGGGCCGCCCGCTCCGGGAACACTCTGCGCCGCCCGGCGGCCGTCCGGCAGACCGCGCCGTTCCCGGGGTGCCGCGTTCCAGGCCCTGACACACCCCCTCAAGCCCCGTCGTCCGCCTGTCACAATGACCCGATGGCAGCGGCAGCGGCACGAGTCACCGAACTGGGCAGGTATCTGAAGGCCCGTAGGGCGCAGGTGCGGCCGGAGGACGTCGGCCTTCCCGCGGGTGCGGGACTGCGCCGTACTCCCGGGCTGCGCCGGGAGGAGCTGGCGGCGCTGGCCGGGGTGAGCGTCGACTACTACATCCGGCTGGAGCGCGGCCGGGAGACCAATCCCTCGCCCGCCGTCGTGGACGCCCTCGGCCGTGCCCTGCGGCTGCGCGGCGACGGCTACGAGCGGCTGCACGAGCTGGCCGAACTGGCCTCCGGCCGGGGCTCGGAGCTGCCGGCCTGCGCCGACCGGACCGTCCGTGACTCGGTCCTGCGGATGCTGGAGTCGATGCGTCCGCTGCCCGCCTACGTGGTGAGCCGCCACAACCGCGTCCTGGCCGCCAACCCGCCCGGCCGGCGGCTGCTGCCCGGTCTGTGGGACTGGCCGGAGGAACAGCGCAATCTGACCCGGTACCTCTTCCTGCATCCGGTGGGCCGGGTGCTGTACGAGCCGTGGGAGGAGACGGTCGCCCACTCGGTGGCGCATCTGCGCGCGGTCGCCGGGGCGGACCCGGACGACCCCGAGCTGACCGCGCTGGTCGGCGAACTCCTCCTGAAGTCACCGGACTTCGCCCGGATCTGGGAGCGGTACGAGGTCTGCGAGCGCGGCGGCGGACAGAAGTGCTTCCGCCATCCGAACGTCGGCCCGATGACCCTGACGTACGAGGTGATGCGGCTGGCCCGGACCGGCGGCCAGCGGATGGTGGTCTACCAGGCGGCCCCCGGCGGCCCGGACGAGCACGCCATGCTCCGGCTGGAGCCCGGACGCTCCCGGCACGAGGCGACGGCGGCCGCGGGCCGTCCGGGCCCCGCGGATCACCCGGACCACGCGGCGGTCGAGGCCGTCGGGTAGGCACGGGGACCGCCCCCCAAGAAAAGCGACAATAGGACTTTCTTCGACATTTTTAATGCACCGGTGTTTATCCCGTTAAAAGCCCTCCGTCCACTTATGCTGACGCCGTCGGTTGCCAGCTCATATCGGGCTGAAGCGATCCATAAGGAGAGGCAATGCGCAAGTTCCAGAAGGCCGCTGTCGTCGTGGCCCTGCTCGGCAGCGTCGGTTTCCTCGGTGCCGGTGCGGCCCAGGCGCACGGCGGTGAGGGTGGCGGCTCGCAGACGGAGGTCCGGCACACGGAGACCCGGCAGACGGAGACCCGCCAGACGGAGACCCGGCAGAGTGAGCCCCGCGGCGGCGGCGGTGCGGCGGTCGACAGCCACCAGAGCCAGGCCTGCACCGGCCAGGTCGACGCCCAGCAGGGCCTCGTCGACGTCCAGGACCTGGGTGTCGCCGCCAACGCCATCGTCGGCATCGGGAACCCGGTCGGCAAGCTCACCTCGGTGGCCTGCCCCTCTGCCCTCACCTTCGGCTGACGGTCACCGGCGGATGACCTGATCCGGCTCGGGGGCTCGAACTCAAAAGTTCGAGCCCCCGAGCCGGACCGGCGCGTCACGTACCGCACCGGCCCTCACGCCCGCCCTCACGGCAACCGCGTGGCGGTCCGCCGGACCGCGAAGATCGTCGTGTCGTCGCCCAGGCGGCCGCCGCAGTGGCGCAGCGTGCCCTCACGGACGTAGTCGACCAGGCGGTCCGGCTCGGCGGTGCGCGGGTCCACGGCGACGGCACGGGCCAGCTCGGCGGCGAGCGGGTAGAACGCCCCGCTGCGGTCGCGGGCCTCCGTCACCCCGTCCGTGCACAGCAGCAGCGTCTCGCCCGGCACCATCTGCGCCCGCCGCACCGGCGGCAGGCCCGGGCCGGCGAAGTCACCGAGCCCCAGGGGCAGTCCGTCCCCGGGCGGCAGCTGCCGGACGCCCTTGGGGCCGACGACGAGCGGCGGCTCGTGACCGAAGTTGACGACCTTGACGATGTCCGGGTCGTCGTCGGGGAAGCCGAGCAGGACCGCGGTGGCGAACCGGTCGCCGTCCCCCCTGCCGAGCGCCCTGGCGTGCTCGCGGTGCCGGAGCATGCGCTGTTCGAGGCACTCCGCGACCCCGGCCAAGTCGGGTTCGTGGTAGCCGGCCTCCCGGAAGGTGCCCAGCAGCGCCGCCGCCGCCTCGACCGCGCCGAGGCCCTTGCCCTGCACGTCGCCCACCAGGACCCGGGCGCCGACGGGGCAGGGCTGGATGTCGTAGAAGTCGCCGCCGATCCGGGCGGCCGCGTCCGCGGCGAGGTACACGGCCGCGTGGTCCAGACCGGCCCAGCCCGACGGCAGCTGACGCAGCACGGTGCGGCGGGTGGTCTCCGTCACGTCCTCCATGTGCAGCCGCAGCCGCTCCCCGCGCCGGCGCACCACACAGGCCAGCACCGCGAGCACCCCGCCCACGGCGACGAGGATGAAGTCGGGCAGGCCGATGCGGTACTGATGCGGCCAGGCGCTGTCGAACAGGACGTACGCGACGATCGCCAGCCCGGCGAAGACGGACGTGGCCCAGACCCCGCAGAGGGCGGCGGCGAATCCCGGCACCAGGACGGTCCAGGACAGGACCCGGAACGCGCCGCTGGTGTTCCAGTCCAGCAGCACGATGGCGATGAGCAGTACCAGCGGCAGCACCCAGGCGTAGCCGCGGCCGCGCACCGACAAGAACCCGGGCCCGTGCCCGCCGCCGCGGCGGCTGGTGGGCGGCCGCCCGCCGGACGGGCCCGGGCCCGCACCGCCGGCTTCCCCGCGCGGCCGGACTCCGTACCGTCGGCCCCGGCGCGCACCATCGTCCTTCACAGACCTCAGCGAACCACGGGCGGCCGGGAGCCGCATCCGGGCCGACCGAGCCCGCCCCGGGGCGCGAACGGGCTGGTCAAGCCGCCTCCGCCGACGCTTCCGGCGAACGACCGCCTCTTGGCGCCTCCCCGGGCCGCCCCCGGTTGTCAGTGCCGGGTGCGAGCATGTCCGCCATGATCGAAGCGAACCCGAAAGCGGACCCGAAAGCGGACCTCCTCCGGTACCTGCGAGAGGCGCGCGACGCCCTGGTGTGGAAGCTCGGCGGGCTCTCGGAGTACGACGCCCGCCGTCCGCTGACCCCCACGGGCACGAATCTGCTGGGGCTGGTCAAGCATGTCGCGGGCGTGGAGCTGGGGTACTTCGGCGACACCTTCGGACGGCCGTTCTTCGAGGAGGGGGACGAGCCGCCGTCCTGGTGGTACACCCGGGACCCGGAACCCAACGCGGACATGTGGGCCACCCCGGACGAGTCACGGGAGCGGATACTCGGGCTGTACCGCCGGGCGTGGGAGCACTCCGACGGCACGATCGCGGCGTTGCCGCTGGACGCGGTCGGTCACGTCCCGTGGTGGCCGGAGGACCGTCGAGAGGTCACCCTGCACCACGTCCTGGTGCGGGTGATCTCCGACACCCAGCGGCACGCCGGCCACGCGGACATCGTGCGCGAGCTCGTCGACGGCTCGGTCGGACTCCTGCCGGGCAAGGGCGACCTGGCGGAGCAGGACCGGACGTGGTGGGAGGGCCACCGCGGCCGGCTGGAACGCGCGGCCCGCAAAGCCGGGGGCTGAGCCGGCCCCGCACGGCCGGGCGGCGCCCGCGGGAACGGCCCGGCGCTCTCGCACACCGCTCAGGTGTCCGCCGGACAGTCCCGCACGTCGAGATTTTCGGGCACCTGGGCGGCCGAGGCCGGCACAGGATGGGGAGCGCTCCCATTCACGGCACAAGGAATTAACCCCTCCCACGGAAGCCCCGTCAATCCCCCCTGGCAGGGGAACCGTGGACGGCGTCCGGCCGCGGTCACCGGACGCCCACGGGTCCGGGCGGGACGCGGGAACGGGCGCCGGCCCGCTCCCGTGAGTGGGAGCGGGCCGGCGCCGCGAGTCGCGCACGCGGGTCAGAACTGGAGCGACCAGGCGTTGATGTAGCCGGTGTCGTTGGTCCAGTTGTCGGTGGCGCGGAGCTTCCAGGTGCCGCCTGCCTGGTGCGCCGAGGCGTCGACCGTGTAGGTGGCCTGGACGTTGTCGGCGCCGTCGTTGGCGTCGTAGTCCTTCAGCAGGTGTGCGGTGCCGTCCGGGGCGACGAGTTCGACCTTCAGGTCGCCGCGGAAGGTATGCCGGATGTCCACGGTGACGGACAGGCCGGCCGGGGCGTTGCCGGGGACGCCGGTGACCGCGAGCGGTGACTCGACGGTGGCGTTGTCGCGGATCTGGTAGTCGTCGGTGTTCTCGAACTTCGGCCCGGTGGGCGGAGGGGTGGTGCCGGCGCCCGTGTGGAGCAGCTTGTTCGGGGAGCCGGTGCGGGCGTCGGTCACCTTGCCGGCCGTGGCGTCGGAGACCAGGGCGTCGCGGACCTGGGCCGGGGTCCAGGCGGGGTGGGCGGCGAGCAGCAGGGCGGCCGCGCCGGCGACGTGCGGGGTGGCCATGGAGGTGCCGCTCATCGTCTGGGAGGCGGTGTCGCCGGAGTTGGAGGTGGAGACGATGCTGTCGCCGGGTGCGAAGACGTCGAGGCAGGAACCGTAGTTGGAGCCCTGTCCGTTGGACCAGCCGGTGGCGCGGGCGTCGCGGCTGTTGGTGGCGCCGACCGTGATGGCGGCCGCGGTGGAGGCCGGGGAGTAGGAACAGGCGTCGGCGTTGTTGTTGCCGGCCGCGACGACCCAGGTGACGCCGGAGGCTATGGACGCCGCCACCGCGTCGTTCACCGACTGGGTCTTGCCGCCGCCGATGCTCATGTTGGCCACGGCGGGCTTCACGGCGTTCTTGGTGACCCAGTCGATGCCGGCGAGGACCGGCGCCCAGGTGTCGCCCGAGGTGCCCTGGCAGTTCAGCACCCGGACGCTGACCAGCTTGACGGCCTTGGCGATGCCGTACGAGGCGCCGCCGACGGTGCCGGCGACGTGGGTGCCGTGGCCCGCGCAGTCGGAGGCGTTGGTGTCGTTGTCGATGAAGTCGTAGCCGCTGACCGCGCGGCTGCCGAAGTCGCGGTGGCTCAGGCGGACGCCGGTGTCGACGATGTAGGCGTTCACGTCGGCAGCGGTGGTGTCGTAGCTGTAGCGCTTGTCGACCGGCAGGTCGCGCTGGTCGACGCGGTCCAGGCCCCAGGAGGGCGGGTTGGTCTGGGTGTCGACCGCGTACGCCGCCGCGTCGGCCTCCACGCGGGCCACCGACGGGTCGGCGGCCAGTTCCTCGGCCTGCTTCTCGGACATGCGCACCGCGAAGCCGCGCAGGGCGGCGGTGTAGGTGTACCGCAGGCTGCCCGCGTGCCGCCGGGCCAGTTCCTTCGCGGCGCCGGGTACGTCGGCGCGGGCGACGGAATCCTTGAAGGTGACGATGTAGGAGCCTTCGACCGCGCCGGGGCGGTCGGCGCCGACGATGCGGCCCTGGGGGCCGCCTGGCGGTACGGGGGCGGCCGTGGCCCCGGCCGTGGCCGCGCCGGCCATCAGCAGGGCGGCACTGGCGCCGACGGCGAGGGTCCGCCGGACGGCGCGAGCGTCGAACTCCATGGTTTCTCCCTTGGGGTGCGGTCCGGGCCCGGTGCGGGCCCGGCGGGGGTGCCTCGCGCCCCTGCCGCCCTCCGGACGGGCCACGTGCGAGCGGGGTGCGTCCGGAGGGCGACTGCCGGACCGCCGCCGCGGCACGGAATGTTGGGGCCATGACAATCGGTGGCGGAGCGGGCGCGTGGTCGCCTCGGGGTGGTCGGCGTCCACGGCGGGACGGGGGGCAAGGTGCCGCACGGAGTGAGGTTCCGTGCGGCACGGGTCGGCGGCGTCGAACGGCCACGGGGTGCGGCCGCCCCGCCCCGCACGTCCTGCCGGCCAGGGAGCGTGGGGTACGGGAGTTCGTCGCCGGACTGCCCAGAGCTTGGGACACCGGTGGCGGAGGCGGCAATGCGTACCGCCACCTAAAGATTGGCGAACCGGGCCGCGCCCGCCGCCGACTCGGAGCCACCCCGCCCATCGGCGGCGTCGCGGACACGGCGGCGGGCAATCCGTAGGTGGTGCACCCCTATTGCGAGCTCCGCCGCCGGACGGATAGACCACCTCCCTGACGGACAGGACGCCGCGGCCCCGGGCGCGCGACCTGTCCTGGCGGGGCGAGCGGTCGGTGGGAGGCGGAGCCGTGGACGGACGGTGCTTCGACACGGGACACGGCGCGGGCACCGCCCGTGGGTACGCGTCCACCGGACGCGGGCCGGAGGCGCGCCTGCTGCGGGCCTCGCTGCGGGCGGCCCCGAGCCTCACCGTGGTGCGGGCGGAGACCGGGGCGGGCGGGCCGGATCTCGTCGAAGAGGTGCTGCGGGAACCGGAGTTCGCGTGCTGGGCACGGCTGCGCGCGCGGTGCGCCGACGCGGCGGACGCCATGCCGCTCGCTCCCGTCCTCGACGCACTGGCCGCGCTGCCGTGCCCCGCCCCGCTCCCCGGCCGGCCGCTGCCGCCGGTGACCGGCGTCCTCGGCCTCCTCGTGCCCGAGCTGGCCGACCGGCTGCCGCCGCCGCCCGCCGGGGCCGCCGATCCGGAGGTACGGCGCTGCCTCGCGCCGCGCGCGGTCGAGGCGCTGCTGACGGCGTACGGCGACGCGGTCCTGGTGGTCGAGGACGTCCACCGCGCCGACCCGGCGACCCTCTGCCTGCTCCGCCGGCTGATCGGCGCGATGCCGGCGCGGCTGCGGCTGGTCGTCGTCGAGGACCCCTCACCCGGGCTGCCGGACCTCGGCTTCCGCGCACCGGCCCGGCTGTGGAGCGAGGAGATCGACGTCCGGCCCTGGACGGCCGCGCAGACCGCGGAGTCCGTCCGGGACTGGCTCGCCGATCTGCGGCCGGACCACCTGACGGAGCAGGAGGACATCGCCGCTCTGGTGCACGAGCTGACCCGCGGACTGCCCGAGGTCGTCGGCCAGCTGCTGCGGGCGGCCGGGGAGTTGACGCGGTCGCGGGAAACGGCATGTCCCGCCCGGGCGGCGGAGGCGGACGGCGCGTGGAACGAGGAGGAGCGGGAGGACGCGCGGGCGGACTCCCCGCTCGCCGCGCTGCGGCAGGTCGGCGCGCCGGCGGCCGTACGCCGGGAGTGGGCCCGGCGGTGCGCGCCCCTCACCGAGGACGCGCGGCGCGTCGTGGAGGCGGCGGCAGTCCTCGACCGGGCGGTCCCGGCCGGTGTCCTCGCCGAGGTGGCGGACCTCGCGCCCGAGCGGGCCGAGGCCGCCGTCGACGTGTGCCTGCGCCGGGCGGTGCTGCGCGCCGACGGGCCGCACCCCGCCTTCCGGCACCCACTGGAGCGCCTGGCCGCGCTGGCCCGGGTGCCCGGGCCCCGGCGGGCCAGGCTGGGCCTGCGCGCCGTCCGGGCGCTGCGCCGCGGCGGCGGACGGCCGCCGCTGGTCGACCTCGCCCGGCTGTACGCCCTGGCCGGACGGATGGTCCAGGCCGTGCGCTGCCTCGTCGCGGCGGCCGACCGGGCGGCCGCCGCCGGCGACTACGCCACCGCCACCCGTCTGTACACCCGGGCCGTCACCGAGGACCCGCGGGCCGCGGGCCGGGTGCGCACCGCCGAGAGACTCGCCCGCACCGCGCAGCTGGCGCGGGCCGGTGAGCGCGTGGTGGCCGTGGTCCGGCGGGTGCTGGACGAGGACGACCCGCCGCCCCGGCTGCGCGGCGAGATCCGGCTGCACCTGAGCGTCGTGCTGCGCAACCAGAGCGGCGGCGCACTGGACAGTCTCAACGAAGTCGCCCGCGCCATACCGGACTTGGAGGCGTCCGACCCGCAGACCGCGGCCCGCGCCATGGCGGTCGCCGCCATCCCGTCCATCAAGGGCTGGCCCGTCGAACGCCACCGGTACTGGCTCCAGCGGATCGAGACGCTCGGCGAGCCGGTCGCCGACCCCGTCGCCCGGGCCGCGATCGCCGCCAACCGGGCGACCGCGCTGATGCTGCTCGGCAGCCCCCGCGCCTGGGCCGCCGCCGAGGCGCTCACCGCCGCGGCCGGTACGGCGATGGAGGCCGCGCACCACACCCGGGGCTGGACCAACCTGGCGCACGCGGCCACCGCGCTCGGGTACGGCGCACGGGCCCACACGTTCCTCGGCCGGGCCGCCGCCGGTCTCGCCGACACCAGCAGCCCGTATCTGGAAGGGCTGACCCAGACCGCCCGGCTGGTGCTCGCCTGGCACGAGGGCCGCTGGCCGGGCCTGCACGAGGCCGCCGACCGCACCGCCCTGTGCTATCAGGAGATACCAGACCTGACCGCCGAGGCCATGCTGGTGCGCGGGCTGACCGCACTGCACGTGCTGGGCGATGTCTCCCGGGCCCGGCACGACCTCGCCGAGGCCGCCCGCGTCACCCGCTACGACACCGGCGTCATCCTCACCGCCTCCGCCGCCGCCACCGCCCGCGTCCACCTGGAGGCCGGGCGGCCCGGGCAGGCGTGCGAGGCCATGGAGGAGACGCTGCACCGGCTGGAGCGCACCGGCGGCTGGGTGTGGGCCGGCGAGGTGGCGCCCACCGCCGTGGAGGCACTGCTCGGCAGCGGCCAGGGCGTACGGGCGCACCGGCTGGTCGCCGACTTCGCGGCCGGGATCGCGCACTGCGACGCGCCCGCCGCCCGGGCGGCGCTGACGGTGTGCCGGGCGCTGCTCGCCGGGGCGGAGGACGGGCCGGCCGCGGCCGTGGGGCCGCTCGCCGACGCGGAGGCGCGGTGGCGGCGGCTCGGTCGCCCCTTCGACGCGGCCCGGGCGGCGGAGGCCCGCGGCCGCTGTCTGCTCGACCTGCGCGACGCGACGGCGGCCGACGCCGTACGGGACGTGATCGAGGTCTACCGGGAGCTGGGCGCCCGCTGGGACGTGGCCCGCTGCCGGCGGCTGCTGCGCCGCCACGACATCGTCTCCACGCACCGACGCGGCCGCCTCGGCTACGGCGACCAGCTCTCGCCGCGCGAGCGTGAGGTGGCCCGTCTGGTCGTCCAGGGCCGGTCGAACCGGGACATCGCCGAGAGCCTGGTCCTGTCCGTGCGGACCGTGGAGCACCATGTGGCGCGCGTCCTGCGGAAGTTGAACGTCACGGCGAGGACGGACATCGCCCGGGCGGGCCTGGCGGCGGACGGCGAAACGGGCACCGCGCGGCGGTGACCCGGTGGGCGCGCGAGCCCGGTGAGGGTGACGGGGCCGGTGAGTGCGGCGGGCGCAGGGAGTGCGGCGGACAGGGGGAGTGTGACGGGCGCGGGGAGTGGGACGGGCGCGGTGTGTGCGTGTGGCCGGCGGGCGGTCAGCGGGACAGCAGGTCGGCGAGTTCGGCCGCGAACAGCTGGGCCGGGTCGAATCCCATCCCGGTGAAATGGCCGGCGAGTTCCAGCGACAGGACGCCGTGGACCCGGGTCCAGAAGCTCAGGGCCCGGTGCAGGGCGGCGGGTGGGGCGGGATGACCGCCGGCCCGCTCCCGTCGCTCCGCCAGGTGCGCGGCGAACGGGGCGGCGGGCTCCGCCGCCGGCAGCGCCGCGCAGGCGTCGAGCAGCATCGCCATGATCTCGTCGGAGACGGCCGTGGTGCCGGCGGGCGCCCGGAAACCGGGGACGGGGGTGCCGTAGACGAGGAAGTAGCGCTGGGGGTCCGCCAGCGCCCACGCCCGGACGGTGTGGGCGAGCGCGGCCAGGTCGGCGCCCTGTTCGGCGGCCGGGCGCAGGGTGTCGGCGAGACTGCGGTAGGCGTCGGTGACCAGTTCCGTGATCAGCTCGTCGCGGCCGGCGTAGTAGCGGTAGAGCGCGGGGCCGCTCACGCCCATCCGCTTGGCGATCGCGTTGAGGGACAGCGCGGACGCCCCGGCCGTGGCAATCTGCTCCCACGCGTGCTGTTTGATCTCCGCGCGCACCTGGGCGCGGTAGCGCTCGCGGGGGGACTTCGGGCCCGTACCGCCCGTACCGGTCACCGGCCTCACGCCCTCCCTGCCCGGCCGCACCGCACGGCTACACCCTGAAGCTGGAGCGAGAACCTATCACGCACGCCATTGACGCCGACGGCTTCGGCGTTGTTACATCGACGCGTTAGAGCCTCTAACAGAAGCACTGCCCTCTACCGTCGCTGATTCTCAGCGCGCGAAAGGACCGCCATGTCCGGCATCCGCAGCACCAGGGCGCGCACCGCCCTGCTCACCGTCCCGCTCCTCATCGGCGCCCTCGGCGCCGCCGCTCCCGCCGGAGCCGCCCCCGCGTCCGCCACCGCCACGCCGCTCACCTGCCGCGGGCAGGGCACCGACCCCGACGCCCGGGTCCGCTACGCGACCGAGACCCTGATCCACGCACCGCTGAGCACCGTGTGGAAACTCCAGACGGATGTGGAACGCTGGCCCGCCTGGCAGCGAGCCGTCGAGACCGCCGCCCGCCTCGGCCACGGGCCGTTACGCGAGGGCTCGGCGTTCCGGTGGACCAGTCCGGCGCCCGCCACCCCGGCCACGCCCGCCACCACTCTGACCATCACCTCGACCGTCCGGCAGCTGCACAGGGGCTTCTGCCTCCGCTGGACCGGCCCCGCGGTGGGCGACGGGCTGCGCATCGACGGCGTCCACGTGTGGACCTTCACCCGGACAAAGGGCGGCGTCCTCGTGCGCACCGAGGAGACCCACACCGGGACACAGGTCGAGGCGAACGTGCCCCTCGCCACCGAGATCCTCGCCGCCGGCCTCACCACCTGGCTCGCCGAACTGAAGGCGACCGCCGAAACCGGCGCGTGAGGCACTCGGGCGGCACTCGGCAGCGCGCGCCCCGGCTCCCCCACTCCTGAGAGCCGTTGTGCGGTCGGCCGGGGCGGGCAGCCTCCTGGGGGCACCGTGAGTGAGGAGGCCGGTCATGGCCAGTGAGTTCCAGCGGAACAAGCTTCAGGCGATGTTCGACGCGTTCGACGCGGACGGCAACGGCTATCTGGAGGAGGGCGACTTCGTGGCGTTGGCCGACCGCTGGGCGCGGTTGCCGCGGGTCGAGCCCGGGTCGGAGCTGGCCGGGCGGGTGGAGGACGTGCTGCTGGGCTGGTGGGGGCAGCTGACGGCGGCGACGGGCACCGCACGGGAGGGCAGGATCGACCTGGACGGGATCCTCTCCGTGGTGGACCGGCTGCCGGCCATGTCCGAGCAGGTCACCGCCACCGCCGACACCATATTCGACGCGGTGGACGAGAACGGCGACGGCCGGATCTCCCGCACCGAGCACCAGCGGCTCGTGGACACCTGGCACGGGCAGGGTGTGTCCACCGCAGACGTCTTCGACCGTCTCGACCGGGACGGCGACGGATATCTCGGCCGCGCCGAGTTCGCCGTGCTGTGGACCCAGTTCTGGGTCAGCGACGACCCGCGCGAGCCCGGCAACCTGCTGTGCGGGCCGCTCCCCGGCACGGCCGGCTGAACCGGGCGGACGCGACGGTACGGGCCCCCCTCCGCGGAGCGGGACCCGTACCGTTCGGTGCTGTCGGCGCGCTACTCGACGTTGATCTTGAACGTGCTGGTGGTGTTGCGGATGTCCTGGGCGTTGCCGCTCATCCGCAGGTTGCGGAAGGTGGCCTCACCGACGGCGGGGCCCTGACCGGGCTCGGGCAGCTCGTTGGCCCAGATGCCGAATCCGGACTTGGCGTCGAACGCGTCCCCGCTCTTCTTGGAGTTGGTGATGGAGATGTCGGTGAAGATCGTGTCCTTCACCGGGAACTGCGGCTGGCCGCCGACGTAGTTGGTCTGGAACATCACGCCCCCGTAGGTGGAGTCGTCGATGTCGACGTCGTTGACGCGGATGCCCTGGAACACCTTGGAGGCGGAGAACGCCCAGATGGCCGGGAAGACCTGCGAGCCCCAGAAGTGGCCGCCGGTCCGTTCCAGGGAGACGTTCTCGATGGTCGTGGGTTCGGTCCCGAAGCCGTTCATCGGGTAGCCGAAGTCCAGTGAGGAGATGGTGATGCCGGAGTAGACCAGGGTGTCGGCGACGCGGATGTTGCGGAAGGTGTTGCTGTAGCCGCCGTAGACGGCGATGCCGGCCGCGCGCCAGGTGAGCGTGGAGGTCAGGTTCTCGTAGAGGTTGTTCTTCTCGTCGGCGCCGCCCGCGTCGATCGCGGAGAAGAGGGCGAAGCTGTCGTCGCCCGTGGCGCGGGCGTCGTTGTTGACGACGTGGTTGTCCGTGGAGCCGTTCGTCATGTTGACGCCGTCGGCGAAGGTGTCACGGATGCGGGAGTTCTGGATGGTGATGCTGTCGGTGTTGGCGCCCCAGTACAGGCACACCATGTGCTCGACCCAGATGTTGTCGATGGTGATGTCGGAGACGTTGGCGAAGTCGAAGACCTTGCCCGGGCCGTCGATGCGGGAGGTGTAGTTGCCGAAGTAGGCGAAGCCGCTGAACACCGAGCCCTTGGCGGTGTTGTCGGCGCGGAAGCCGATGTCGGTGTTCTCCTGCGAGGAGGGCGCGTGGAAGCGGGTGAACCACGGTCCGGCGCCAATGATCCTGACGGCCTTGCCGTAGACCTGGAACTTGCTGGAGGTCTCGTAGTCGCCGGCCGGCAGGTAGACGCCGACGAGCTTGCCGGTGGTGTCCATGCGGACCTTGTCGAGGGCGTTCTGCACGTCCTGCTGGGAGAAGCCGGCCGGGACCGCGTAGGCGGCCGGGTCGGGGTTCGGGGCCGCCGTCGTCTGCTCGGTGTTGATGAAGTCGATGGCGTAGGTGGAGGTGTTGGCCGCGTCCTTCTGGAGGCGGATCCTGGAGCCGGCCGGGACGGTCCTGCCGAGCAGCAGGTTCGCCTCGTCGTAGATGTGGCGCGGGGCGCCGGAGCCGGGCGAGTTGCCGGGCGCGGTCTCGTTGCCGTACAGCCAGGCGTACTTCGAGGTGAGGTCGATCGCCTTGAGGAACTGGCCGTCGACGTAGACGTTCAGCGTGGTGTCCGTGCCGTCGGGGACGGAGAAGCGGGTGACCAGGCTGTTGGTGGCCGCGCGGGTGGTCCACTCGACGTACTGGCCGGTGGCGCTGAGGGTGACCGCCTTGCGGCCGCTGGCCTCGCCGGCCAGGTCGCCGACGGTCCGGTTCGGGCCGACGACCTTGGCGCCGCCGCCGACCGTGCCGTCCTCCGCCTCGTACATGTCGTACGGCATGTCGGCGCCGCGGCCGACGAACAGGGGCTGGGTGGTGGTGTTGTTGGCGCGCTTGACCGGCAGTTCGTTGGCGTCGTCGGCGATGACGGTCTTGACGGTGTACTTGCCGTTGACGGCCGTCCACGAGCCGAGGCCGACCGGTGCGGTCGTCTGGCCGGCGGCGATGGCGCCGCTGTAGGAGCCGGTCAGGGTCTTGACGGTGGCGCCCTTGGAGTCCTGGATCGTCAGGGTCACGCCGTGGGCGCCGGCGGCCGAGGCCGTGGTGCCCTGGTTCTTGATCGCCACGGTGAACTTGACCTCGTCACCCGCCGACGGGCTGGACGGGGACCAGGCGAGGGGTGCGGCGATCAGGTCGGAGCTGGAGACCGGCTTGACGACGAGGGCGTCGGAGCGGGTGTAGGTGTTGTTGGCCTCGTTCTGCTCGATGACGTTGTTCGACGGGTCCACCTGGGCGCCGACGGTGTAACTGCCCGCGTCCCGGGCGCCGATGCTCGCGGTGACCGTCTTCGTCTCGCCCGCGGCGAGCGCCGGGACGTCGGCCGTGGCGGCCTTGGTGCCGCCGAGGGTGAAGTTCAGGTCGGTGGCCTTGGACGCCTTGGTGCCGCTGTTGGTGACGGTCGCGGTGAGGCTGACGGTGTCCGTCTCGACCGGGGCGGCGGGCGAGTTGGTGATGCCGGTGACCTTGAGGTCGGGGTTGGCGGCCGGGGTGCCGATCACCTGGACCTCGGCGACCTGTGCGCCCGGGGCGCCGGAGTTGGCGGTGAACTTGAGCTGGATGTCGGCGGCGGCGCCGGTGACCGGGATGGTGACCGTGTTGCCGCTCGCCGGGTTGAAGGTGTAGTCCTTGGCCGCCGCGAGGCTGGTGAAGGCGGTCGCGTCCTGGTCGCGGCCGAGGACCTGGATGTTCTGGGTGCGGGTGGACCAGGCGGCGTCCGGGTTGAGCTTGACGACGACCTGGGAGAGATCGGCGTTGGCGCCCAGCTCGGTGGTGAGGGTGGCCGGGTAGCCGCCGCCCGCGCTCTCCCAATAGGTGCTGAGCTGGCCGTCGTTGGCGTTCGCGGCGACGTAGGTGAAGGTGGCCGAGGACGCCTCGATGGGCTTGCCCTGGGCGAGGTCGGCGCCGGCGCCCGAACCGGCCCGCGTGACGCTGTTGCTCGCCGCCGACACGTTGCCGGCCGCGTCCTTCGCCTTGACGTAGTAGGTGACCGTGGCCGCCGCCGACGGGGTGTCGGTGTACGTCGTGACGTCGCCCGCGACCGACTTGACGAGCTGGCCGTTCGCGTAGACGTCGTAGCCGGTGACCTTGACGTTGTCGGTGGAGCCCTGCCAGGTGAGCTTCACGTCGCTGCCGGACTGCGTGTAGGCGAGGTTGCCCGGGGCCGTGGGGGCCTGGGTGTCGCCGCTCGCCCCCTTGCGGGTGACGCTGTTGCTGTTGGCGGAGACGTTGCCCGCGGCGTCCTTGGCCCGGACGTAGTAGGTGAGGTCGCTGCCGGCCGGCTGGGTGTCCGTGTACGTCAGGACGTTCCCGGCGACGCTCGCGCGCAACTGCCCGTTGGCGTAGATGTCGTAGCCGGTGACGCCGGTGTCGTCGGTGGCCGCGCTCCAGGTCAGCTTGATCTGCCCGGTGGCCGGTTCGGTGTAGGCGAGGTTCGTCGGCGCGGTGGGCGCCTGGGTGTCGCCGGTGGCCGGTCCGTAGACCTCCAGCTCCGACAGCTGGCCCGCCGGCCAGCCGGTGTTGGCGGTGATCAGAACGCGTACGTACCGGGTCGTGGTGGTGTCGAAGTCGATGGTCGCCGACTGGCCGCCGGCGCTGTCGAAGGTGTACGCCTTGGAGGCGGTCAGGTCGGTGAAGTTCTTGTTGTCCGTCGAGCCCTGGATCTTGAGCGTCTGGCTGCGGCTGGGCCAGCCGCCGGGCAGCCGCAGGATCACCTGGTTCACCTTGACCGACGAGCCGAGGTCGACCTGTGCCCACTGCGGGAAGGCGTTGTTCGTGCTCTCCCAGTAGGTGTCGCGGTTGCCGTCACCGGCGTTGGACGCCGGGTAGACGTCGGCGTGGCCGCTCTCGGTGAAGGGCTTGCCCTGGGCGAGGTTGGGTGTCGACGCGGTGGCGGTGAGCACCCGCATCTCGCCGAGCTGGGCGGTGGCGGCGACCGAGTTGCCGCTGAAGTCGGCCCGCACGTACCGGGCGAGGGTCGCGGGGAAGGAGATCTGGACCGTGTTGCCGTTGCCCGGGCCGAAGACGTACTGCGCCGAGGACTTGAGCGTGGTGAAGCTCTTGCCGTCGGCGCTGCCCTGGAGGGCCAGCGTCTGCTTGCGGGTCTGCCAGTGGACGGGCAGGCGCAGCACGACCTGGCGGACGCGTGCGGTCCGGCCGAGGTCGGTCTGCACCCACTGGGCGGAGTTCTTCGCGGCCTGCCAGTAGGTGTCGGCGTCGCCGTCGGTGACGTTGGCGGCGGTGTGGGCGCCGAGGGCGCTGCCGGACCTGGCCGGGGCGTCGGCGGCGGCGTCGGGACCGCCGGCCGCCCGCGCGCCGGCGGCGGGCAGGCCCAGCACCAGGACGGTGGAGGCGAGCGCGGCGGTCGCTGCGCGCCGTCTCCAGGATCTCGGCTTGTGTGGGGTCATGCGGGGTCACTCCCTGCGGAGGTTCGCGCGCGCCGGTGCGGCGGCGGGGACGGCTCTTTCCTGGGCAGAGCGGTGGCACGTCATCGAGTTTTTGCGCTGTTTCATCGAAATATTGCAGACCGGAGGGCACGCGTCTACGGTCGCGACGGCTCTCATTTCTCCGGGTGCGCCCGAGCACCGGGGAGGGATCGCGTCCACGATCACTGATGAGGGCCGTGAGCAGCGGGAATTGACCGTCGAGGGGGAAACCTCGAGGCGCTGCGACCCTTCACGTAAGGTTACGCAAGTAACGCAAATTCTTGCGTGATCGTGCGGGTCTCATGACGGGGTTTTGCGTAAGGAGCGGAGCACGGCGCTGTCACCCTTGACGTTCGTCAGGGCGCGCTCGTGCCTCTCGGTCCGGGATTTCGGCGGTCGGCGCTTCTCCGTTCGCCGGTCAGGGAACGGAGAAGCGCGGGGCCGGTGGTCGTTCTGCTCGGCGCGTTCGCGAGTACGGGGCGCGGGAGCGGGGGTCGTCACACCGGGGCGAGTTCGACGGCCCGGCGTCGCGGCGGGTGTTCCGGCGCGTTCAGTCGAGACAGAACTCGTTGCCCTCGACGTCCTGCATCACGATGCACGACTCGTTCTCCTCGTCGGCGAGCAGCACCCGCACGCGCGCCGCGCCGAGCGCCTCCAGGCGTACGGCCTCGGCCTCCAGGGTGGCCAGGCGCTCCTCCCCCACCAGTCCGGTGCCGGCCCGCACGTCGAGGTGGACCCGGTTCTTGACGGTCTTGCCCTCGGGAACGCGCTGGAAGTACAGCCGCGGGCCCGCCCCCGAGGGGTCCACGCAGGCGGACCACGCATCCCGCTGCTCGGGCGGCAGCGAGTCGTCGTAGTCGTCCCAGGTGTCAAACCCCTCCGGGGGCGGCGGTACGACGTACCCGAGCACCTCGCACCAGAAGCGGGCGACGCGCCCGGGCTCCGCGCAGTCGAAGGTGACCTGGAACTTCCTGATGGCTGCCATCGGGGCACCGTAGCAGGGCGTCCTGCCTGCTCACTTCCCTTTTTTCGGGGACGCCAGTGGACGACAGCGGGGCGCCGGGACGCGCCTACCGCGGCGCCTGGAAGCCGCCGATCTCCTCCGCCAGCAGTTCGGCCAGCCGCAGCGGGGTGCGGTCCTCGAACATCGGGCCGATGAGCTGCACGCCGACCGGCAGGCCCTCGGAGGTCCGGCCCGCCGGCACGGCGGTGGCGGGCAGGCCGGGCATGGTGGCCACACCGGCCCAGACGAGCTGGTCGAAGTACGGGTACGCGACGCCGTCCACGTCGATCAGGCGCTGCTCCGGATCGGGGTGGTGGTCGTGCGGGAACGCGGGGGTGGGGGTGATCGGGCACACCACCGCGTCGAACGCGGCGAACAGCCGCCGCCAGCCGTGGCGGTGCAGTTCGCGGCGGCCGTCGGCCACCAGCCAGTCGCGGTGGCTGAACGCCGCGCCGCGCAGCCGTGCCGCACCCGGGCTGCGGTCGTCCGCCTCCAGTGCGGCGGCCATCGTCCGCAGCCCCTCGTACGCCTCGGCGGGCATGCGCCCGACGGCGCCGGAGGTCAGCAACTCCATGTAGAGCAGCCCGGCTTCGGTCAGATCGGGCAGCAGCGGACTGTGCCGCTCGACGCGGGCGCCGCCCGCGGCGAGCGCGTCGGCCACCCGGTGCACCCCCGCCCGCACGGCGGCCGAGGTGCCGATCAGCGGATGCGCGTCGAGGACCAGCACCCGGAAGTCGGCGAGCCGTTCATGGCGCGCGGGCGGCAGCGTCAACGCGTACGCCGCACCGGACGTCAGCGGGTCGGGTCCGGCCATGACGTCGAGCAGGAGCGCGAGGTCGCGGGCGGTGCGCGCCATCGGGCCGACCACGGCGAGGTCCGTCTCGGCCGGCAGGGCCGGTGCGCGCGGCGGGACCATGCCCCGGCTCGCCGCCAGGCCCCACGTCGGCTTGTGCGCGTAGACGCCGCAGAAGTGCGCGGGGGTGCGCAGCGAGCCGGCGAGGTCGGAGCCGATGGACAGCGCGCCGAACCCGGACGCCAGCGCCGCCGCCGATCCGCCGGAGGAGCCCCCCGCCGTACGGCCGTGGTCCCACGGGTTGTTGGTGGTGCCGTAGATGTCGTTGAAGGTCTGTATGTCCCGGAGCACGAGGGGCACGTTCGTCTTGCCGAGCACCACCGCGCCCGCGGCCTTGAGCCGCGAGACCTGCACCGCGTCCTCGGCCGGCACGTGGTCCCGGTGCTGCGGCATGCCCCAGGTGGTGGGCAGTCCGGCGACGTCGTAGGACTCCTTGACCGTGACCGGGATGCCGAGCAGCGGCCGGTCCTCGCCGCGGGCGCGCGCCCGGTCGGCGTCGCGCGCGGCGGCCCGCGCGCGGTCGAAGTCGGGTACGCAGATCGCGTTGACCGCCTTGTCGTCGCGCTCGATACGGGCGATCGCCGCGTCGGTCAGCTCCGCCGAGGTGACGTCACCGGCGCGCAGGGCGGCCGTGAGTTCTGCGACCGTCGCAAAGTTCCAGTCCATGCGTCGGACCGTAACGGCCTCCGGGAGGAGCCATAAAACATCGTTTCGCACAACCGCCGGATGCCGCCATGAGCCGCCGTCAGGTCCCGTGTCCGCGTGGGAGCCGGGGTCTCACTCGGGGGTGCGGATGGCGGCGATGTCGAACTGGAGCCGGACCTTCTCGCTGACCATGGCTCCGCCCTGGGCGAGTCTGGCGTTGTAGGTCAGGCCCCAGTCGGAGCGGTTGATCGTCGTGGTGCCGTCGAAGCCGGCCCGCTCGTAGCCGAACGGGTCGGTGACGTGACCGATGTAGGTCAGCTCCAGGACGACGGGACGGGTGACGTCCTTGATGGTGAGGTCGCCGCTCATCCGGTACACGTCCTGGCCGGCGAGGCGTACGGAGGTGCTGGTGAACGTCATCCGGGGATGGCGCGCCGCGTCGAGGAAGTCCCGGCCGACCAGGTGTGCGTCGCGCTGCTCCACGCCGGTGTCGACACTCGCGGTGGAGAGCACGATCTCGGCGTGTGAGCGCGCCGGATCGCGGCCGTCGAAGTACAGGCGGCTCTCGTACGCCGCGAAGGCGCCGCGCACCGTCGTCACCATGGCGTGCCGTACGGAGAAGCCGATCCTGCTGTGCGCGGGGTCGATCATCCAGTCCCCGGTCAGCGCCGCCTGCGCGGCGTCGGGAACGACGGCGGTGGCGGCGGACGCCGACCCGGCCGGACGCACCGCGCCCTCGGGTGCGGCCGGGGCGGCGGAGGCCGTCGCGGGTCGGAGTGCGGAGCTGCGACCGAAAAGGTTCATGAGGCACGTAGGTACGCCAGGGCGGCCGCCGCCACAAGGCCCGGTCGGCGAACCCGTCGTTTCCCCGGCAGACCTTCACAGGTGGGCGGCATTGTGGGGGCGGGGCGGAGACGGAGGTGACGGGGCGTAGGTTCGGGGCATGACGACCGCTGACGACAGGGACTACGTGGTCCGCCCCGCCCGACCCGAGGACGCCGAGGCGATGAAGGCGCTCGACGGCTCCTTCACCACCCGCACCGTCTACCGCGTGACCGTCACCGAGGAGGGCTTCGCCCTCCGGGAGACGCCGGTGGACCCGCCCCTGCGCAAGGTCTTCCCTGCGCGGGACGCCGACGACGGCTCCCCCGACGGTGCGGATCCGGACGGACGCACGTACGTCGCCGTCGGCCCCGGCGGCCGTCTGGTGGGCTTCGCCGCCGTCTCCTACGCCGCGTGGAACCGGCGGCTGGTCGTCGAGGACATCGAGGTCGCGCCCGCGCATCGGGGCCGGGGCGTCGGACGCCGCCTGATGGACCGCGCCGTCGGCTTCGCCCGTGAGCGCGGCGCCGCTCATGTCTGGCTGGAGGTCACGAACGTCAACGCCCCGGCGATCCGCGCGTACCGCCGCATGGGCTTCGCCTTCTGCGGACTGGACACGGCGCTCTACGACGGCACGCTCTCGGCGGGCGAGCACGCGCTGTACATGAGCATGCCGTGCCGCCCGGAACCGCAGGCGGCCGGCTGACAGGGGGAGCCTCGCGGACCCACGGCCCGTGACCCGCGGCCCGCGCGTTCCGGTGCGCGGGCGGCCGGATCACTCGAACGGCCGAGACGCCCGGGCGTACGCGCCGGTCCGGGGGGAAGCTGGGACCGTGAGCATCAGTGGCAGGCACCCGGTAAGCGCCGACCAGATCCGCGCGGCGCTGGCCGCTCTGACGGCCGAACCGACGGCGGATGGGGACGGGAGTCCCGACGGTCCGCGGGAGGAGGAGCGGCTGCGGCTGCTCGGCGGCCTGCTCGCCAGGACGGAGCTGCTGATCACGGCCGCGACCCGGCTGACCGAGGAGGGCGAGGTCGAGGACGTCCTCCAGACGCTGCACGGCTGGGGGCAGGAGCTGGGGGCGGACCCCGGCGTCGCGGTCAACGTCCTGACGAACAGGTTGCAGCGCACCGCGCTCCAGGTCTCCGAGCCCCGGGCGGAGGAACTGCCACCGGGCCGGGAGGCCGCCTTCGCCGCCGTGATGACGGCGGTCTACGCGCTCGGCGCCCAGCTGCACGCCGACCGCGACGACGCGGCGGGCACCCGGCAGGCGCTGAGCGGGGCCGAGGAGGCCCTCATCGACACCCTCCAGGGCATGCACGACCTGCGCGTCGCCATCGGCGACGCGGCCGGTGCGGAGGATGACGAACGCGATGAGGACGAGGACGCCGGGACGGACGGGCACGGGAGCGGGGACTGACCGGCCGCCCTCACGGCCGCCGTACCTCGAACTGGAAGCAGCCGTACTCCAGGGCCCGCACGTGCACCAGCGCCACCTCCGGCGCGGCGAACGCCTCGTCGAAGGCCCGCTCGAACCCGGCGTCGGCGTCCTCGGGGATCTGGAAGCAGGCGCCCCCGACGATGTGCCCGTGCGCGTCGTAGCGGCGGATGGTGCGCAGCGCCCCCGGCCGCGCGAAGGGGTAGGCCCCGGCGGCGGCCGACGGCCCGGCGCAGTCGGCGGCGTGGACGAACACCGGCCCCGTCTCGTCGTACGCCCCGGGCCGGGCCCCGGTCGCCGCCGCCCAGCGGCGCAGCGGCGCGTAGGAGACGAGGGCGATCCGTTCGCCGGGCTCGACGGCGCGCAGGCAGCAGCGCAGCGGGCTGCCCGCGCTGTCGAGGACGTCGTCGTCCCCGCCCGCGGTGAACGGCTGCGGGGGCCGCCCCGCGTCGTCGGCGTCACGCAGTTCCCGCAGCACGGCGGAGGGGATGGCAAGGGGTGTGTATCCGGTCATGGCTCCAGCGTCGTCGGCCGGTCCGGCGGACGCTGGCGGATTTTGGACCTGGAACTCGGGCGGGGGCGGGGGCTCGCGCGGGGCGGGGAGTTGGCGCGAGGCCGGGAGTTCGCGCGAGGCCGGCGTCCGCCGTGCCGCCGTGCCGCCGTGGGCCATGACGGCGGGGGCCGCGTCAGCGGCGGTCGCGTCACTTTTCCGGACTAAGAGATCGATCACCGGGTGGAGGCCATGTAGCCGCAACAGTTGACCCTGACGCAGGGGCAACCTCTCAGCATGGGCGGCATGACGACGAGAACCAGTGCGATCGAGGTCGCCGGGCTGCGTAAGTCGTACGGCGACAACGAGGTGGTCGCCGGAGTCGACCTGACCGTCCCCGTAGGCACCGTCTACGCCCTGCTCGGACCCAACGGGGCCGGCAAGACCACCACAGTCCGGATCCTGTCCACGTTGCTCCCTGCGGACGCCGGTGAGGCTTGGGTCGCCGGGTACGACATACGGCGCGAGGCAGACCAGGTGCGCGCGTCGATCGGAGTGACCGGGCAGTTCTCCGCCGTGGACGAGTTACTGACCGGGCGGGAAAATCTGCGGTTGATGGCCGACCTCGGTCACCTCGACCGGCGCCATGCGGAGAGCGTGGTAGGGCAACTGCTGGAGCGGTTCCACCTGGCTGATGCCGCCGACCGGCGTGCGGTGACGTACTCCGGCGGTATGAAGCGGCGGCTGGACCTGGCCATGACCCTGGTGGCCGGGCCTCGGCTGATCTTTCTCGACGAGCCGACCACCGGCCTTGACCCGCGCAGCCGCCGGGACCTGTGGGGGATCGTGCGGGGACTGGTGGCCGACGGGGTGACCGTCTTTCTCACCACCCAGTACCTGGAGGAGGCCGACCAGCTTGCCGACCGGATCGGTGTGCTCGACGGAGGCCAACTGGTCGCCGAGGGCACCGCGGCCGAGCTGAAGCGACTGGTCCCCGGCGGTCATGTCGAGCTTCAGGCCGCCGACAGTGAACGGCTGGCCGAGTTGGCACGCCAGTTCCCCGGGGCGAACACAAACGCCACTGCGCTCACCCTGAACCTGACGCACGACGGCAGCCTCACCACGCTGCGACGGCTGTTGGCCGGGATCGACGACGACGCGGTCACCGGGCTCGCCGTGCACACCGCGGACCTGGACGACGTGTTCCTGGCTCTGACTGACCACTCCACCGCCGACGAGTCTCCCGAGGATGTGCCGGCATGAATAGCCCGACGTATGCCGTCCGCGATTCGGCGACCATGCTGCGCCGCAACCTGAAGCACATGGCCCGGTACCCGTCGCAGACGCTGATGCTGATCGGCGTGCCGCTGGTGTTCCTGCTGCTGTTCGTCTACGTCTTCGGAGGCACCATGGGCGCCGGTCTGCCCGGAGCCCCGGCGGGGGACCGCGGCGACTACCTGACGTTCATCACTCCGGGGATCTTGGTGATGGCGGTGGCGAGCGTGTCCATCAGCACCGCGGTCTCGGTCGCCACCGACATGACAGGCGGAATCATTGACCGGTTCCGAACCATGGCCATCGCCAAGGTCTCGGTGCTCACCGGCCATGTGCTGGGCGCGATGGTCCAGACTGCGCTGGCCCTCGCCACGGTCTTCGGGGTGGCGTTCCTGCTGGGTTTGGAGACCGCCGCCTCGGCGATGCAGTGGTTGGGCCTCGTCGGACTGCTCGCGCTGCTGTCGTTCGCGATGACCTGGTTCACCGTGGCGTTGGGGCTGGTCAGCCCGAACCCGGAGGCCGCGAGTAACTGGCCGATGATCTTCATACTGCTGCCGTTCGTGGGCAGCGGGTTTGTACCGGTGGAGTCGATGCCGACCGGGCTGCGGTGGTTCGCCGAGTACCAGCCGTTCACGCCGATCATGAACGCTTTCCGCGGTCTGCTGGCCGGATCGCCCGATGGTTCGGACATGCTCTGGGCCATCGGCTGGTGTGTGGTGATCGGGCTGGTCGGCTACCTCTGGTCGCGGCGTCTCTACCGGACCCGGGCTGCGAACTAGGAGACTGGTCCGATGCTGACTATCGGCGAGCTGGCGTCGTATGCCGGAGTGACGGTACGCGCGGTGCGGCACTATCACGCCAAGGGACTGCTGCCGGAACCGGAGCGGGACCACTCCGGCTATCGGAGGTACGGCGCCGACGCCGTGGTCGAGTTGGTCAAGATCCGGACCCTCGCCGAGGCCGGGGTCCCTCTGGCACGCGTCCGGGAACTGCTCCAGGCAAACGAGGAGGAGTTCGCCGCGGCAGTCGCAGATATCGACAAGCGGCTGCGTGCGGAGATCCGGGAACGGCAGCGACACCGCGAGCGGATCGCCCGCCTCGCCTCCGGAGACAGCCTGGCACTGCCTCAGGAAGTGGTCGACTACCTTGACCGGCTGCGGGTGCTCGGAGTCGACGAGCGGATCGTCCAAGTCGAGCGCGACGGCTGGATCCCGCTGGCCGCGCGCTCACCCGAGCGCGTCCCGGAGTGGATGGCACGCAAGCGGGAGCAGATAGCCAACCCACAGATCATCGATTTCTATCTCACCCTGGGCAAAGCTCTCGACGGCACCGACGACGACCCACGGCTCGTCGAACTGGCCGACAAGCTGGCCGCCTACATCACACAGATGGCCAACGAGCAGGGCGAGTTCTACGTCGACGACACCGGCATCGAGCCACCGTTCGCCGAGCTGCTGGATACACATGTGTTTGACACCCTGCCGCCGGCCCGTCGGCTGATCGAGCTGCTGACGAAGCGAGGCTGGACCGGCTGGACCAAGCTTGAGCGCGTGAACCCAACCCAGGGTGCGGCCGGAACACGGTAGGAAGACGCTGCGGTGCGGCGTTTTTACCGGGTGGGCCCTGCTGGTGTTCACCGCCCCAGCTGGCATCTGCGACGTCCCAACGCCACGTGCACCTGAGGTTCAGTGTGCTGAACCTCAGGGCCCGTACCGTCGCAGGAGATCGAAGGCGTAGCTGCGGACGCTGCCCGGCCGGTTGTCCCGAGCGACGAAGTCGATCAGGAACCTGCGAATCGGCTCCACCACTCCTCCCTCCTCGTCGAAGACCAGCCAGGGCACCGCCCCGGCTCCCACGGCTACCCGCCCCCATCGCGGCAGGCGAATCAACTGGATGTCACGAGATGCTGCGTCCAACTTCGTTGCGCTCCTTCGTCGTTCGGATGCGCAACGTCTACCGACCAGGCCACGCGGGGGATGCGCTCACGTCCGGCGTGTCGTGCGGTAGCCCGGTCACCACCTCCGTGCCGCGCGCCGTCGCAGGAGGTACGCCGCGGTCAGCGCCACGGCGCGGTCCGCGTCCCGCGCCAGCGCCACGAGGGCGCGTTGCGCCCTGGCCCCCGGGATGTCCGCCAGCGCCTGGGTGAGCCGTCCGCGTGCGGGTGCGTCCGTGCCGTGCTGGGCGAGGTGGTCGACGAGTCCGCGCGCGATGCGGTCCGCCGTCGCGGTGTCGCTCGCCAGCACGGCCAGCGCGTCGGCCGCTTCGGTGTCGTTGCGGCCCGCCACGATCATGTCGACGAGGGTGGGGACCGCCTCGGCCGCGCCGCGTGCCCCGAGCGCCAGGGCCGCGTGCCCGCGGACCACGGCGTCGGGGCTCGCGAGGGCGACCCGCAGCTGCGCGGCGGCCGCGTCGCCGGGCAGTTCCGCGAGGCACCGCACGGCGCGTTCGCGCACCGCGGCCGCCGGTGCGGAAAGGGCCTCGGCCAGCAGTTCCGGGCCGCGGTCGGGCGAGCGCGCCAGCGCCCAGCGCAGGGCCCCGGCGACGTTCGGGTCCGTCTCGCCCAACGCCGCCTCGACCAGGGCCTCCACCGGCGCCGCGGCCCGTTCGACGCAGGCGAGGACCGCGCGCTGGCGGGTGTCGGGGTTCTTCGACTCCAGTGCCTGGAGCAGTGCGACGACCTGGAGGACGTCGTCCCAGCCGGCCGGGTCCGCCGCGTCGATCCGGCGCAGCCGGGCCAGCAACGCGCTCTGCGCGGCGATGTGTTCACGCGTCCGGCTGACGAGGTCGTCGACGAGCGCCGAGGGCGTGCAGCCGGGGTCGTCCAGCGCGCGTCCGATCTCCCGCAGCGAGAGCCCCAGCGACCGCAGGCTCTCGACGTGGAGGACGCGCTGGATGTCCCGGCCGGAGTACTCCCGGTAGCCGGACCCGGTTCGGCCCGAGGGGCGGACCAGGCCGAGCGACTCGTAGTGCCGCAGCATGCGGGCGCTGACCCCGGAGCGTCGCGCCGCCTCACCGATCAACACGTCCTGCCGTCCCTCCCGGTCCGTCCCCGCACATCCCCCGATGGGCAGTGAACACCTTGCCACCGTGTCAGGGTCGAACGGGACGCCGTGCCCCGGGCTGCCGCACCGCCCTCGGGAATGCGGCAGCGGTCGTCGGGCATCATCTTCCTCGGGTTTCCCGGACTCCTCCGGCGGCCCCCACGTGCCCGCACGGCTCAGAGGGAGATTCGGCGTGATCGTCGACGGCATACCAACGCCTCAGGCGCCCGGCTCCACGCCGGACCAGGCGGACCAGGCGGACCAGGCGGACCAGGCGGACCGCAAGCAGCGTCTGCGCCGCCGCCTGGAGCGGCTGATCGGCGTGGCCGCGACCGAGGGCAACGACCTGGTGCCGCTGCGCAACGGCGACGAGATCTTCCCCGCGATGCTCGGCGCGATCCGCTCCGCGCGGCACACGATCGACATGATGACGTTCGTGTACTGGCGCGGCCGCATCGCCCGCGACTTCGCCGCCGCCCTCGCCGAGCGCGCCCGCGCGGGTGTGCGGGTGCGGCTCCTGCTCGACGGCTTCGGGGCCAAGGAGATCGAGGGGGACCTGCTGGACGCGATGGACGACGCCGGGGTGCAGGTGGCCTGGTTCCGCAAGCCGTTGTGGCTGTCGCCGTTCAAGCAGAACCACCGCTGTCACCGCAAGGCCCTCGTCGTCGACGAGCACACCGCGTTCACCGGGGGCGTCGGCATCGCCAAGGAGTGGTGCGGCGACGCCCGCAACCCCAACGAGTGGCGGGACACGCATGTGCAGGTGCGCGGACCGGCCGTGGACGGCATCGCCGCCGCGTTCGCGCAGAACTGGGCCGAGTGCCATGACGAACTCTTCGACGACCGCGACCGTTTCACCGAACACGAGCAGGTCGGCTCGGCCGTCGTGCAGGTCGTCCGCGGGTCCGCCAGCATCGGCTGGCAGGACATGCAGACCCTCATCCGGGTGATGCTCGCCTCCGCCGAGCAGCGCTTCCGTCTCGCCACCGCCTACTTCGCGCCCGACACGTACTTCATCGACCTGCTGTGCCGGACCGCGCGGCGCGGGGTGCGGGTGGAGATCCTGCTCCCCGGCCCGCACACCGACCAGCGCGCCTGTCAGCTCGCCGGCCAGCAGCACTACACGCGGCTGCTGGAGGCGGGGGTGCGCATCCGGCAGTACCAGCCGACCATGATGCACGCGAAGATCATCACGGTGGACTCGGTCGCCTCCCTCATCGGGTCGACCAACTTCAACCGCCGGTCCATGGACCACGACGAGGAGGTCATGCTCGCCGTCCTGGACGAGGCGCTGACCGCGGAACTGGACCGCGACTACGATGCGGACCTGGAGCGCAGCGTGGACATCGATCTGGCCCGGTGGAGAAGACGGGCGGTGCTCCAGCGCGCCAAGGAGGCCGCGGTCACCCCGATCCGGCGCTTCCTGTGACAACTCCGCGTACGGCCGGGCGGAGCGCCGCCCCGCTCCGTCCCGCCTCGCGCGGCAGGGTCACCCCGATCCGACCTCTGGAGACAGCATGAGCACCGCCCTCCTCGTGATGGACGTCCAACGCGCCGTCGTGGACCTCGCCGACGACGGCTCCGGATACCTGCCCCGGCTGCGCCGGGCGATCGACGGCGCGCGGGCGGCGGACATCCCCGTGATCCACGTGGTCATCGCCCTGCGGCCCGGATTCCCGGAGGTCGGCGCGCGCAACCGGGCGCTCACCGCGGTCGCGCGGGCCGGGCTCCACGTCGAGGGCGATCCGGGCACGGAGATCCACCCGGAGGTGGCGCCCCTGCCGGGCGAGGTGGTGGTCACCAAGAGACGGGCGAGCGCGTTCTCGGGCAGCGACCTCGACGTGGTGCTCAGGGCGCGCGGCATCGACAGCCTGGTGCTCGCCGGGATCGCCACCAGCGCGGTGGTGCTGCACACCCTGTGCCAGGCCAACGACCTGGACTTCGGCCTCACCGTGCTCGGCGACGCCTGTCTGGATCTCGACCCCGAGGTGCACCGGTTCCTCACCGAGCGGCTGTTCCCGCAGTGGGCGGACGTCGTGACCGTCGACGACTGGCTCGACGCCGTCGCACGGTGACGGCGGGTACGACGCCCCCGAGCCGACGCGGTGGCGACGACGACCGCCTCAGCAGTTGTCGCCCACCGCGTCCATCTTCCCGCCGAACCCGCGGAGGTAGAAGTCCCCGTAGTCGCCCTTGCGCACCGGGTGGCAGACCTTGCCGCTCGCCCAGTCGATGAAGGCCCCGCTCCGGTTGGCCCGGAAGGAGCCCACGTGGTCCGTGAAGCCGCCGGGCAGGTCGTGGTAGCCGCCCGTCCACACGTAGCGGGTGCCGGTGTGGTGCTGGCCGTGCCACAGGCAGATGGCGTTGCCGGGGCACAGGACGCTCGCCCGCGCCTCGGCGGGGGCGCCGAGCGTCGTCGCCGCCACGGCCGAGGCGGCCAGCAGGAAACCCGTCCATCGTCGTCCCATGTCGCTCCCTCCCATCGATGCGAGAGGCGATGCCCTCATCGCCCCGTCCCATCGTCCGGCGCGGCGGGGGAAACCGGAATCCAGGTCACCAGTTCGGCCCTCACTCACGCGAGTGGCGCCGTCCGTCCCGTCACGGAGTGTCGCCGTTCCAGTCGAAGCGGCGCGGATCGCCGGGGCGCGGACCGTACGTCGCCCGGCCGCCCGCGCCGTAGCGCCCCAGCTCGGTGGGGAGGGCGACGCCGGCGTCGGTCTCGGCCCGCGTCCAGCCGGTGACGTCGAGCAGCAGGCCGTCCAACGGGCCGCCCACCAGCTCGACGTAGACCCGGCCGGGCTTGGGGCCGGGCCGGGGATGGTCGTGGTCCTCTCCGTAGACCCGGCCGCGCAGCAACTCCTCATCCCTGTCCATGCCGCAGCTCCTCATCCCTGTGCGTCCCTGTGCATGCCGCCCAGCCTGCCAGGCACCACTGACAACGCGGTTTCCGTCACTCCCCCGCTCCCCCCGCCTGAGATCCGGGAAGCGGGGAAGGAGGGTGTCGAGATCGTTTCGCAGTGAATTCGCAGTGAAGGAGCCGAACCCCCATGGCGAAGAACCCGAACCCGAAGTACACCGTGCCGGGCGTCGACCTGAAGGACGCCGCGCGCCTGGTCGACGTGCTCCGGCTGCGCCTGCACGCACTCAACGACCTGCACCTCACGCTCAAGCACGTGCACTGGAACGTCGTGGGCCCCCACTTCATCGCGGTGCACCAGATGGTCGACCCGCAGGTCGACCGGGTGCGCGACATGGCGGACGACGTCGCCGAGCGCATCGCGGCACTCGGCGGGGTCGCCCAGGGCACGCCGGGCGCACTGGTCAGCCAGCGCACCTGGGACGACTACTCCATCGGCCGGGCCGACGCCATCGCCCACCTCGGGGCGCTCGATCTCGTCTACTCCGGTGTGATCCTGGACGTGCGCGGCGCCATCAAGGAGGTCTCGGAGACCGACCCGGCCACCGAGGACCTGCTCATCGAGCAGCTGCGCGACCTGGAGCAGTTCCAGTGGTTCGTGCGCGCCCACCTGGAGAGCGCCGGCGGCTCCCTGGCCACCGGCGGCACGCACACGGAGGAAGAGGCGGCCGCCCGGGCCTCGGATCTCGACTGATCCCGGCCGCACCCGGGACGCACCCGCCATCGGGACCGCGCCGGGCGGCTCCGCTCGTCCGGCTCCGGTCACACCCGACCCGCTACCCCCACAAGGACTTGGCGCGCTCCAGCACCTCGGCCGGCGCCTTGGCCACCGAGCCGGTCCGGTACGGGGGGTGCGGGTCGTACTCGGTGTAGAGCTGGATCGCCTGGGCGGTCGTCTCGTCGCTGAGCAGGGCGGCCAGCCGCAGCGCCATGTCGATGCCGGAGGAGACCCCGGCCGAGGTGATCACCCGGTCCTGCCGCACCACCCGCTCGGCGGTGTAGCGGGCGCCGTACGACTCCAGTTGGGCGGCGGCGTCCCAATGGGTCGTGGCGGTCAGGCCGTTCAGCAGTCCGGCCGCGCCGAGCACCAGGGAGCCGGTGCAGACCGAGGTGGTGAAGCGGGTGCCCGCGTGGATCCGCCGCACCCAGTCGAGGAACGCGGCGTCGCCCACCATGGTCTGGAAGCTGCCCCCGCCCGGGACCAGCAGGACGTCACAGCGCTCGACCTCCGCGTACCCGGTCCCGACGTGCACCGGCAGCGAGCCCAACACGTCCTGCACAAGGCCGGGTTCGGCCGCGACGAACCGTACGGTGGCATCGGGCACGTACGCGAGCACCTCGTACGGCCCGACCGCGTCGAGCGGCTCGAACCCGTCGAAGAGCGGGATCACTATGTCCATGCGCCGGAGCATAACCACCCTCCCGCCGTGACCGGCGGACGCGTACGCCGGCGCTCGGCGCCGTTCGCGGGCGGGCTGCCGGCGGCAGACCCCGCCCCACCTCGGTGAACGCCGCCGCCGACGGTGCGAGGGCGGCGGCGTGTCGGAGGGCGACGGCCGTCCGGCCGGGCGAGGGTGACTGACACACCTCGTGGAAGGACGAAGATGCCCGAAGTCACCTCTCCGTACGCGACCGGCACTCCGTGCTGGGTCGATCTGATGGCGAAGGACCAGCAGGCCGCGCTGGACTTCTACCGTGATCTGCTCGGCTGGCAGGGCAGTCCGGGGCCGGCCGACTTCGGCGGGTACGCGGTCTGCGAACTGCACGGCAAGGCCGTCGCCGGCATCGGTCCCGCGATGGCCCCCGAGGGGATGCCGGAACCGCCGACGGTCTGGACGAGCTATCTGGCCAGTACGGACGCCCAGGCGACCCAGGACGCCGTCGTCGCCGCGGGCGGCACCCTGCTGGTCCCGGCGATGGACGTCGGCGGCCTCGGCCGCATGCTGGTCGCCGCCGACCCCCAGGGCGCGGTGTTCGGCGTCTGGCAGCCGGGCGAGTTCTTCGGCGCGGGGGTGGTCAACGAGGCGAGCGCGCTGACCTGGAACGAGCTGCACACCAGCGACGTGCCCGCCGCGACCGCCTTCTACGGGGAGGCGTTCGGCATCGAGATCGAACCGCTCGACGGCGCGGACTCCTACTGGCAGCTGCGGGTGGGCGGCCGGACGGTCGGCGGCGTCACCCTGCTCGCCAACGACCCGCCCGGCACCCCGGCGCACTGGCTGACCTACTTCGCGGTCGACGACGTCGACTCCACCGTGGACGCCCTGGTCAAACGCGGCGGGACGGTCCTCGCCCCGCCGTTCGACATGATGGCCGGCCGGATGACCGTGGTCGCCGACCCGCAGGGCGCCCCGTTCGCGATGATCAAGCCGACCTCGCGGTAGACGCCGCCGCGCCCGCCGTGTCCGCCGCGCCCGCCTACGCGGCGCGCGGACAGGGCGGGTACGGCGCGCGGGCAGGGCGGGTACGGCGGCCGGTCAGCGGACGCGGACGGTCACCGTCGGGGAGACCTGGTGTATCCAGGTGTGGCGGGAGGTCCGGGACGACGCCTCGGTGAGCACGCCGCGGAACTGCCACTGGCCGCGATGCGCCGGGCGCACCGAGAACTTCAGGCTGCCGCCGCCGTTGTACTCGCCGGCCGAGCAGCGCAGCGTCGCCCACTTGCCCTTGCCGGAGCGCTGCTGCACACAGAACCTGTTGAAGGTGGAGTTGTCGTCCGCGCCGTGTCCGGCGAGGCGCACCGACGAGCCGAGGCGCACGGTGTGCGGGCCGGCCGTGAACGAGAGGTCGGACTTCGCCCAGGCCCCGGCCGCCGCCAGTCCGATCGCGGCCGCCGCCGCCGTGCCGACGGCCGTCCCCCGCAGTGCCGTACGGCCACATCGCGTGTTCATGGATTCCCTCTCCCGAGATCGCCGTGGTCACCGCCGGGCCGGGCGGGGCGGGTCAGGCTCCCGCGCCGGCCCCGGCGGTCTGTCGCAGAGGAAGACAGGCGGCGAGCGGCGGTCGTTGCCCCGCCGACGTCACCGTTTCAAAACGCCCGGCCGCCGAGTGTCCCGTACCCGGCCCAACAGGCGGCCCGGCGCCGTGAATCCCGCCGATCGGGGGAATCCCGGGGCCGAGGGCGTGTCCGTGGCGTCCGCCGGGGCACCCGTACCGGATGCGGGTCCCGTCGGCCGGGCGGGAACCGGTACGACGCGAGCACGGGAGGGGACGTCACGTGTTCTTCGTTCCACTGTCTCCGGCGGCGTTCGTCCGGGGGCCCTCATGACCGCGCGCACGCAGCGGCGCGCGCCGCGGTCCACCGCCTGGACGGGCGCGGTTCTGCGGTCGGCCCAGGTGGCCTACCTCGCGTTCCTGGTGCTCTCCGCCGGTCTGCTGGCCTCCGCCCTCGCCACCGGGGCCGAGGTGCGCACCGTGTGCGGTCTCGCCGTCCAGGCCGCCCTGTGGGCGGCGCTGCTGCTGGCCGACCTCACGGAGCCGCGCCGCGGCGCCGCCCACCGCGACCGGCGCGTGTGACGCGGGCGACAAACGCGGCGCGACGGACGCGGTGCGCCGGACGCGGTGCGACGGACGCGGTGCGACGGACGCGGTGCGACGGACGCGGTGCGACGGACCGTAAAAACCCTCCGCACGACCTGACGACCTGTTACGTTCGAACGTCGTCCTCTCCTTGGACGCAGGACGGCGTTCGTAGCGACGACAGGGACAACAGGGACAGTGGGGGGACACCGCATGACTCGGATGACTCGGAACAGCCGTACCCGCTCCAGACGGGCCAGGGGACTGCTCGCCGCGCTCACGGTCTGCGCCGCCGCCCTGTTCACCGGCGCGCCGGCCGCGCAGGCGGCCGAACCGGGCGAACCGTCCGAGACCACGGTCAGACTGCCGACCGACTCCTACGCGCGCATGCTGGTGGACCAGGCCCGCGGCCGGGTGTACGTCAGCACGGGCGGCCTCTCGTCGACCGTCGGCGAGGTGCTGGTGTACGACTTCGACGGCACCCTGCTCAAGACGGTCAAGACCGGCGCCACGGACGGCGCGAGCGCCATGATGCTCTCCGCCGACGGCGGCATCCTCTATGTGGCCGCCTCCAGTTACCTGCTGGTCTTCGACGCCGACACGTTCGCCTACGTGGGCGGCGGATGGGTGAGCAACGACTTCTTCAAGGGGCTGTGCCCCGGCGACGTCGGGACCGCGGGCGGGAAGCTGTGGTTCACCCGGCTCACCAGCCAGTACCGCCCGAAGGACTGCGCCACCGAGACGCAGGCGCTCTACAGCGGCGGCCTCCTGGGCGGGTCCCACGACCGGGCGGGCGACTCGCTGGTGGGCGCGAAGTTCGCCACCTCGCCGGGCATCCCCGACAAGATCGTCCAGACCTACGCGACCTACGGCACGCCCAAGCTGGTCGTCGGCGTCTACGACGCCACCTCCACCGCCGCCCGCCAGCTCGCCCTGCGCACGTACACCGCCGCCGCCGATCCGGCGGCCACGCCCCGGGACGTCGCCATCAGCCCCGACGGCACGCTGGCGGCGGTCGCGGCCGGGACCTCGGGCGTCAAGACGCTGTCCACCACGAACCTCGCGGACGCGGCGCCCGGCTACGGCCCGCTGCCGCAGGGCGCCGACGCGACCTCGGTCGCCTTCAGCCCGGACGGCTCGCTCGTCGCCCGCGGCGGTGCGGCCGACGGCGACCAGGCCGACCTGCTGGTGCAGCGGGCCGACCCCACCGCCGGTGACACCCCGCGCGCGTACGCCTTCACGGACCCGACGGCGGGCGGCGACCGGGTGGCCGACCGCGGACTCGCCTTCAGCGCCGACGGCTCACGGCTGTTCGCGATGACCACCGACGCCGCCGGGGACGCGTACTGGCTGCACGTCATCTCCCGCCCCGACGCCCGCTACCACTCCGCCTTCGACGGCCCGCCGACCGTGCGGCCCGGCAGCCCGTACGCGGGACAGGCGGTGCGGATCTCCGGCACGCTGCGGCTGAACGGCCCGGCGGCCGCCGCGTCGGCGCGGGTGACCGCGGTGCGCCACGACGCGGACGGCGACCACACCGTCCCGGCGGCCGCCGTCGGCCCGGACGGAAGCTTCACCCTGGCCGACACGCCGTCCACCACTGGGACGGCCACGTACACGGTCTCCTTCGCCGGTGACGCCGCGCACGATCCCGCCCCGGACGCCACGGTGAGCGTGGACGTCGTCAAGGCCGCCACGGACCTGACGGTCGAGACGCCGTCCCGGACGGGCACCTCGGGCGTCGTCCTGCACGGCGCCCTCGGCACGGCCGGTACGGCGCTGCCGGCCGGGACCGTGGTCGACGTCCAGCGGCTGACGAAGAAGGGCGCCACCGAGCTGCCGGCCGTCACGGTCGGCCCCGACGGCGGCTTCACGGTGACCGACACGCCGCCCGCCGCGGGCAGCACCCTCTACACCGTCTCCTACGCCGGGGACGCCCTGCACGAGCCGTCGGCGGACTGGGTGACGGTCCAGGTCACCGACGACTGAGCAGGGCCGGGCCGGCCGAGCGCACCCGGCAGGCACCGGGGCCGGCCCATGGCCCGGTGTCCGCCGGAGGCGTCGGACCCGCCCGGCACGGCGGACACGGCGGGTGTTCGCTCACACGGTCGGCCGGGCGTCGTCCTGCGGCGCGGCCTTGCGGGCGAGCAGGTGGATCTCCTTGAACTGCCGTCGGTCGACGGGCTGGGGCTCGCGGACCATCCGGGCCACCTCGGCGAGCCCCGACGCGCGCAGCGTCGCGGCGAGGTGGTCGGGCCACCACCGGTAGGCGGGCGCGACTGCGTGGTCGAAGACCTGGGTCGGGCGGTCGGGACCGTCGCTCGCCGAGAAGCAGATCAGGAGGTGGCCGCCGGGCGCCAGCACCCGGTGGAACTCCCGCAGGACGGCGGGCAGTCGCGGCGGCGGCGTGTGGATGACGGACCACCGCGAGAGCACGCCGCCCAGCGCGTCGTCGGGGATGTCCAGCGCCGCCATCGAGCCCACGTCGAACCGCAGGCCCGGACAGTCCCGCCGGGCCGTCTCGATCATCGCCTCGGAGGCGTCGACGCCGAACGCCGACAGCCCCGACTCCGCCAGGTGGGCGGTCACGTAGCCAGGCCCGCACCCCAGGTCCGCGACCCGGCGGTTCCCGCTCGCCCGTACGGCCTCGGCGAAGGCGCCCAGGAACGCCCGGTCCAGGGGGCTGTCCCGCAGCGTGTCACGGAACAGCCGCGCGTAGGTGGCGGCGACGGCGTCGTAGGCCTCGCGGGTGGCGCTGAAGGCATCGTGTTCGACCATGCCCGCGACAGTAGTTCCCGGCGCGGGGACGAGGCGGGGCAGGCGCTCAGGTCGGCAGCCGGCCGGTGTGGGAGAGGCGGCGGGCGGTGGCCAGGAGGCCGTGGATCTGGGGGCCGACGTGGTCGATGTGGTGCACGGGCGCCCTGAAGGGCAGCCGGACGTCGCGGTGGGTGTCCGGGTATTCCAGCCGCAGGGTCACTCCGTAGCGGTCGATGCGCACCGGGAGCACCCGTCGCACCCCGGGGTCGGGGGCCGGGCGGACGAGCCGGAGCAGCAGGGGGACGAGTGCGCCGTGCTCGTCGGCCAGGTGGGTCAGCATGCCCGCCTCGTAGATCGCCAGCGGGTCGAGCGCGGTCGCCTCCAGTTCCGGCAGGGTCAGGTACGTGCGGCCCCGCTCGTCCTCCAGGACCGCCTGCCCGAACTCCACACAGGTGCTCTCCGCCCGCTCCGGGTCGTAGGGGGCGCCCAGCAGTCCGGTCAGCGTCACGCGGGCGCGCAGCCGTTCGCATACGGGGGTGGGGGCGACGTCGGTCAGTTCCAGCCGGACGGGGATGCGGCCGGACGGCCGGACGACGGGGTCCTCGGCGGGGGCGTGCAGGTGGAAGTGGCCCATGGCGCCCTCGCCGTCGAGGCGGCGCACTTCGCTGTGGACTCCGTCGCTCACCACGGTCAGGGAATGGGCGGCGGCCAGGATCGAGCGCACGCGCTCGGCGGCGGTGGGCGCGGTGGCGCGGGAACGGGTACGGCGCATCCGGGCTCTCCCAGGAGCAGGTAACTTAGGTTTGCCTAACCTAACCTAGCGCATGCCGGACAGCCAGGATCACGCACACCGGGCCGTTCCCGTCGAGAGGTCCGCGGCGGACGAGCCGGCAGAAGGCGACGACTCGTCAGGCCGCCGTGCGCGGCAGGACGTCAGCGCGTGCGGAGCACGCCGTCCGGGACGCGCGGCAGGGCCCGGGCGAAGTCGTCCCGGGACGCGCCCGCCCCGTACGGCCCGACGGCCTCCCCCTCCGTCGCGCCGCCCGCCTCCCCGGCCCGGGAGCGCCCCACGGGGCGCGGGGCCAACGGCGTCAACGCCGTCGCCCGCACGGTGGGCGGCGCCTCGTGCGGCGCGGACGCCGGACCGATTGTCAGTGGTGGGTGCGACAGTGAGGGCACCGCGTCGGAGAGAGTCGGAACGAGGGGGAGGCTCCCATGTCCGGGACCCAGAACTACATCAATCACGTCGCCCTGGTGCTGGACGCCAGCTCGTCCATGGCGCACCTGAGCGGCAAGGTCATCGAGGTCGCCGACGAGCAGATCGCCTACCTCGCCCGCCGGTCGAGGGAGTTGGACCAGGAGACGCGCGTCACGGTGTACGTCTTCGCCAGCGAGGTGGAGTGCGTCGTCTACGACAAGGACGTGCTGCGGATGCCGTCGCTCCGGCAGTTGTACCGGGTCGGCGGGATGACGGCCCTGCTGGCGGCCACGCTGAAGTCGCAGCGGGAGCTGGCGCAGACGGCCCAGCTCTACGGCGACCACAGCTTCCTGACGTTCGTGCTGACCGACGGCCAGGAGAACGCGAGCCATCACTGCCCGGACGCCCCCGCGGGGAACCCGCGCGCACTGGTCGCCTCCGTGGCCCGGATGATCGAGACGCAGCAGGACAACTGGACGCTGGCCCTCCTCGTACCGGACCAGATGGGCAAGCGGGAGGCCATGCGGTGCGGCTTCCCCAAGGACAACGTCGCCGTCTGGGACGCCACGAGCACCCAGGGCCTCGAGGAGGCCGGGCAGGTCATCCAGCAGGCCACCGAGAAGTTCATGGTGGGCCGCACCCAGGGCATCCGGGGATCGAGGGCGGTGTTCTCCACGGGCGCGGACGCGGTCAACGAGAACACCATCAAGGCGGCCGGCCTCGCCCCGGTGGACCCGTCGGAGTACCGGCTGATCCCGGTGAGCCGGGACGCGGGGATCCGCGACTGGGTCGTGGAGAGCGGACACACCTACCGCACCGGTGGCGCGTTCTACCAGCTGAGCAAGTCGGAGAAGGTGCAGGCGCGCAAGCGCATAGCGGTGCTGGAGAAGAAGACGGACCGGGTGTTCACGGGGCCCGAGGCCCGGGCCCTGCTCGGGCTGCCCGACGTGGAGGTCCGGGTCAGGCCGGACCACAACGACGACTTCACCATCTTCGTCCAGAGCACCAGCGTGAACCGCAAGCTCGTGCCGAACACCCGCCTGCTGCTGATGCTGTGACACCTTGAGCCCCTGACGCCCCTGACGCCGTGCCCGGCCCGGCGCTCCGCCGGCAGGCGAAATCCGTTTCCGCCGGTCACCTCCCGTCGCTAGGCTGGCTCCCCGCCGCGCCCCGTCCGGCCGTACCGCCGGATCGGACACCCGATCGCGCCCGGCCCCAGCCTGACGAGGAGAAAGACGTGCCCCGAAAGATCCGTGTTGCCTCGGTAATCCTCATGAAGACCGTAGAAGCAGGGGACACACGTCTTGACAAGCGTGAACATCGGAATTCTGGCCCATGTCGACGCAGGTAAGACCAGCCTGACGGAGCGGCTGCTGCACACCGCCGGCGTCATCGACCGCGTCGGCAGCGTCGATCGCGGCGACACCCAGACCGACTCGCACGAACTGGAGCGCCGGCGCGGCATCACCATCCGGTCCGCGGTGGTGTCCTTCACCGTCGGCGGCGCCAAGGTCAACCTCATCGACACACCCGGCCACCCGGATTTCATCTCCGAGGTGGAAAGGGCCCTCGGGGTGCTCGACGGGGTGGTGCTCGTCGTCTCCGCCGTGGAGGGGGTGCAGGCGCAGACCCGGCTGCTGACGCGCACGCTGACGAAGCTGCGCATGCCGGTGATCGTCTTCGTCAACAAGATCGACCGGGCGGGCGCCCGCCACCGCGACCTGCTGGACGAGATCCGCTCCGAACTCAGCCCGGACGTCGTCGCGTTGACCCAGGTGGAGGGTATCGGCACCGCTCGGGCGCGAGCGACCGCCCGCGGCGTCGGGCCCGGCGATCCCGGCTTCGCCGCCGAACTCGCCGACGTCCTGGCCGAGCACGACGACGGCTTCCTGGCCCGCTATCTGGACGACGAGACGTCCCTGGGCGCGCACGACTACGCCGAGGCACTCGCCCGGCAGGCGCGCCGGGCGCGGCTCCACCCGGTGCTGTTCGGCTCGGCGCGGACCGGCGCCGGCATCGACGCCCTGATGGACGCGATCCCCCGGTTCCTCCCGGCCGCTCCCGGTGACGCCGACGGCCCGCTCGACGGCACGGTGTTCAAGATCGAACGCGGGGGGACGGGCGAGAAGACCGCCTTCGTCCGGTTGCGCGGGGGCTCGCTCGGGCCGCGGACGAAGGTGCCCGTGTTCCGGCGCGACCGGCACGGCGTCCTCGCCGAACTGACCGGCCGGACCACGGTGGTCGAGGTGTTCGACCGGGGCTCCGCGGTGGTGGCGGCGCGGGCCCGGGCCGGGGACATCGCCAAGGTCCGGGGGCTGGGGGACGTCCGGATCGGCGACCGGCTCGGCCGCGCCGGGGAACTGGGCGGCGGGCACCTGTTCGCGCCGCCCGGTCTGGAGAGCGTGGTCCGGCCGTCCCGGCCCGACGCCCTGCCCCGGCTTCATGCCGCACTGGCGCGGTTGGCCGACGAGGACCCGTTCATCGACGTCCGCGAGGACGACCGGGAGCGGACGATCACGGTGTCGCTCTACGGCGAGGTGCACAAGGAGGTCGTCGCGACGACGCTCGCCGAGGACTTCGGGCTGGACGTGGTGTTCGAGGACACCCGGATCGTCTGCGTCGAACGCCCGGTCGGGGTCGGCGCGTCGGTGGAGCAGATCGACCAGCGCGGCCGAACCGTCTTCTGGGCCACGGTCGGTCTCCGGGTGGAGCCCGGGGAGCCGGGCTCGGGCGTCGTCTTCCGCCGCTCGGTGGAGCTCGGCTCGCTGCCGCGCGCCTTCCACAAGGCGATCGAGGAGACGGTCCACGCCACCCTGGAACAGGGGCTGCACGGCTGGGAGGTGCGGGACGTCCTGGTGACCCTCACCCACTCCGGATACGCCAGCCCGGTCAGCGCGGCGGGCGACTTCCGGGGGCTCACCCCGCTCGTCCTGATGAACGCGCTCGCGCAGGCCGGCACCCGGGTGTACGAGCCGGTCGCCCGGTTCGAGCTGGAGGTGCCGGATGCCTGCGCGGGCGCCGTCCTGCTGAACCTGGCGGAGTGCGGCGCCACCCCGGAGGCGGCCCGGGAGCGGGGCGGCAGCTGCCTGGTGGAGGGCACCGTACCGGTGCGCGGGGTGCGGGAGTTCGAGCAGCGGCTGCCGGGGCTGAGCCAGGGCGAGGGGGTGCTGGTCACCCGGTTCCACGGGTACCGGCCGGTGGCCGGGCCGGCGCCGAGCCGCGGGCGCACCGACCTCAATCCGCTGGACCGCGCCGCGTACCTGCTGCGCGTGTTCGGCCGCTACAGCTGAGGCGTGGGCGCCGGCCGGGAGCCCGGTGGGCCGGGCTCCCGGCCGGTGGGGCCGGCCATCTCCTGGGTGCCGAGGACGATGAGCAGGGCGAGGCGTTCGGCGTCCTCGGTGCCGGGTTCGGCCGTGTACACCATGATCCGCAGGTCGCTGCCCGCCACGGTGAGGATGTCGCAGTCCAGCGCCACCGGCCCGACCCTTGGATGGTCGATCGTCTTGCGCGCGGCCTCGTGCCGGCCGGCGGCGCCCGTGTCCCACAGCTGGGCGAACCGCTCGCTGCCCGTGCGCAGTTCGGTGATCAGGCGGTGCAGCCGGCGGTCGGCCGGGTAGCGTTCGGCGGCCGTGCGCAGGTCGGCGACGAGCGCGGCCTCGTGGTCGCGCTGCGCGCGCGGGCTGCGCCGGACCCCGATCCCCGGGCCGAGGAAGTGGCGCCACACGCCGTTGCGTTCGTTGCCGCGCCGGTCGGACGGGTCGCCCATCAGGGCCGCGTAGGGCGCGTTGGCCAGGAGCAGGGTCCAGGTCGCGTCGAAGACCGCGACGGGCGTACCGGTCAGCCGGTCCAGCACCCGCTGGACGCTCGGGGTGATGTACTCCGGCACCGTCCGCGGGCCCGGCGGCACCAGGCCGGCCAGCCGGAACAGGTGTCCGCGCTCCTCCCACGACAGCCGCAGCGCGCGGGCCAGCGCCTCGACGACCTGGGGCGAGGGGTTGGTGGCACGGCCCTGTTCGAGCCGGGTGACGTAGTCGACGGAGATCCCGGCCAGCATGGCCAGCTCCTCGCGGCGCAGCCCGGCCGCGCGCCGCTGCCCGCCCGTCGGCAGCCCCGCCGCCTCGGGCGGGACCCGGTCGCGCCAGCGGCGCACCGCTTTTCCGAACTCCGCCGTCGCCATGCGACCAGTGTGCCGCGCCGGCCGGGCGCGTGCCTGGTACCGCTGGTCCCAGGAAGGCGGGACATCTGGCTGCGCGGCCGGGCGGGACGGATCGTGAAGGCATGACGACCACACTCATCACCGGAGCGAACAAGGGTCTCGGCTTCGAGACCGCCCGCCGTCTGATCGCCGCGGGTCACACCGTCTACCTCGGCAGCAGGGACGAGGCCCGGGGCCGGGCCGCCGCCGAGCGGCTGGGCGAGCGGGCCCGGGCCGTGCGGCTCGACGTCACCGACGACGCGTCCGTCGCGGCGGCGGTGCGGACGGTCGAGGCCGGCGGCGGTCTCGACGTGCTGGTCAACAACGCCGGCATCGAGGCGCGCGGCCCGCACAACGAGGTGGCCGGCGCGGCGGACCTCACGGCCGACGCGATGCGGACGGTCTTCGAGACCAATGTGTTCGGCACGGTCCGCGTCACCCACGCCTTCCTGCCGCTGCTGCGGCGGTCCGCGGCGCCGGTCGTGGTCAACGTGAGCAGCGGCCTGGCCTCGCTGACCCACATGTCCGAGCCGGGTCACCCCGGTTCGGCCTACCCGGGCGTCGCGTACCCGGCCTCCAAGACCGCCGTCAACATGATCACCGTGCAGTACGCGAAGGCGCTGCCCGAGCTGCGCGTCAACGCGGTGGAGCCCGGTTTCACCAAGACGGACCTGAACGGGAACACCGGTACCCAGACGGTGGAGGAGGGCGCCGAGATCATCGTCCGCATGGCCCAGGTCGGCCAGGACGGCCCCACCGGCGGGTACTTCGACCTGGCGGGGCCGCTGCCCTGGTGAACCGGCGGCGGGATCCGTCGGACGGAGTCCGGCCCGCGGGGTCCGGCCCGCGGGGTCCGGCCGACGGGGGCCGGCCGACGGGGTCCGGCCGACGGGGGCCGGCCGACGGGGTCCGGCCGGCGGGGTCCGACCGGCCGGTCAGGGCGGCCGGTCAGGGCGTCCGCCGGTCCCAGCGGCGGTCGGCGGCCAGCACGTCGTCGAGGTCGCCGAGCCGGTCCAGGCCCTGCACCGCGCGGGCGGTGCGCCGGTTGGCGGCGAGCAGGGCCCGGTGGCGGTGGGCGAAGGACCAGTAGCCGGTGGTGTACGGGCAGGCCCGCTCGCCGGTCCGGTCGCCGGGCCGGTAGGCGCAGCCGTCGCACAGGTCGCTCATCCGGTGGATGTAGGCGCCGCCCGAGGTGTACGGCTTGGTGGTCATCCGGCCGCCGTCGGCGTACTGGGACATGCCGGTGACGTTGGGCAGCATCACCCAGTCGTAGCCGTCGACGAAGCAGCGGTGGAACCAGTCGGTCACCTGGCGCGGGTCCCAGCCGCGCTGCAAGGCGTGGCTGCCGAGGACCATCAGGCGCGGGATGTGGTGGGTCCAGCCGGTGTCGCGCACCTGGGCGAGGACGGTGGCCAGGCAGCGGGCGGTGACGGCGTCGGCGTCGAGTTCGAGGAACCAGTCGGGCAGCGGTGCGCGGTGGTCCAGGGCGTTGCCGTCGCGGTAGTCCTCGCCGAAGTACCAGTACAGCTGCCACACGTACTCGCGCCAGCCCGCGACCTGTCGGACGAAGCCCTCGACGCTGTTGACGGGCGCCCGGCCGGCCCGCCAGACGTCCTCGGCCGCGGCGACCACCTCGGCCGGATCGAGCAGGCCCAGGTTGAGGGAGGAGGAGAGCAGGCTGTGGTGCAGCACCGGGTCGGCGGCGAGCATGGCGTCCTCGTACGGCCCGAATCCGGCGAGCCGGTGCTCGGTGAACCGGCGCAGCGCGGCCAGGGCCTCGCGACGGGAGGCGGGGAAGCGGCGCGGTCCGTCCCGGCCGACGAAGCGGATGCCGTCCTCACGTTCCCAGCGGTCCAGGTCGGCGCGGACCTCGGCGTCGATGTCGTCCTCGCGGGGCCGGTAGGGCTTGGGCGCGTCGAGGGTGCGCTCGCCTCTCGGCGGGGGTTCGCGGTTGGCGTGGTCGTGGTTCCAGCGGCCGCCGGCCGGGCTGTCGCCGTCCATGAGCAGGTCCAGCTCGCGACGCACCCAGTGGTAGAAGTCCTCCTGCCGCAGCCGTGCCGCGCCGTCGTGTCCGTCGGCCCAGGCGCGGAAGGCGTCGTGCGGCAGCAGGAACCCGCGCGCGGGCAGCACCCGTACCCGGTCCAGGGAGCGGACCAGGCGCAGGGCGGCCCGTGAGGTGGGGTGGCACACCGTCACCGCGGTGCCGCCGACGGCCTCCCGCAGCCCCTCGCGGTAGGTCTCGGCGCGGACGTGACGGACCCGGTCGCCGAGTTCGGCGGCCCGGTGGCGCATGGCGGACAGCAGCAGATGGGCCTTGGCCCGGTGGAAGCGGCGCCGCCGGAACACCGAGCGGGCCTCGATCATGACCACCGGGGCGTCGCGGGCGGGGCCTTGGTCGCCAGGGGCGAGGAAGTGCGGGCCGAGCTGGTCACCGAAGAGCCAGTGCGGATCGCCCATGATCACCCCCGCCCGCCGCGGTCGCGACGGGAGCCGGCGACCGGGGCGGGGCAGCCGGGTGCGACGCGGTCGGGCGCGGGGCGATCCGGCGCGGCGCGACCGGGTGCGGGGCGATCCGGCGCGGCGCGGTCGGCTGCGGTGCGACCCGGCGCGGCGTGATCGGGCGCGGCGCGGCCGGGTGCGGTACGACCCGGTGCGGCGCGGCCGGGTGCGGTGCGACCCGGCGCGGCGCGATCCGGCACGTCGCGACCGGGCACGTCGCGACCCGGCACGGCGCGACCCCGCACGGCGCGACCCGGCGCGGTGCGGTCGGCTGCGGTGCGGTCGGTGCCGGGTGGCTTCCATGGCTCGTACGGCACCAGTTCGTCGGCACCGGCCGATCCGGCCGTCTCGTCGGCACTGGGCGTTCCGGCCGACCCGCCTCCTCCGGGCGTCCCCTCGCCGCCTGCCGTCAGGCCCATCTCGTCGTCCCCGGCCGCTTCGGCCGTCTCGTCCGCCACGGGCACCGTCCCCGTCCTCGCTCGGGCGCGGTCGCGCCGCGCCGTTCCGTACCGCTGCCCCTCTACGGTGCTGGTCGCGGGCCCGGGCGCGCGCGGGCGCGGGGCGATCGGGTGACGCCGCGCCGGAGGGGTCGTCCGGACGAGCGGTCCGCCCCGGTGGTTGGCGGCGGCGTCTCGGGGCACCTGTCGGCCATGGAGGACAGCCGGCCCGCCCACGCACCGACCCGAGCCTTCGTCCTGGGCGGCGGGGGCGCTCTGGGCGCCCATGAAGTCGGCATGCTCAAGGCGCTCTTCGCCGCGGGCGTGCACCCGGACCTCGTCGTGGGCACCTCCGTCGGCGCGATCAACGGCGCCGCCGTGGCCGCCGACCCGTCGCGGGCGTCGGTGGCCCGCCTCGCCGACCTGTGGACCGGCCTCGGACGCGCCGGCGTGTTCTCCGGGTCGCTGCTCGGGCGGCTGAGCACCGCCGTGCGCAGCGGCACGCACCTGTACCAGCCCGCCCCGCTGCGCGAGCTGCTCTCCACCCACCTCCCGGTGACCCGCATCGACGCGCTGGCCCTGCCGTTCCAGTGCGTGGCGGCGAACGTCGAACGGGCCGCCGAGCACTGGTTCACCGCCGGGCCGCTGGTGGACGCCGTGCTCGCCTCGTGCGCGGTGCCCGGGCTGCTGCCGCCGATCCGGCTCGACGGCGAGCACTTCGTCGACGGCGGTCTGGTCAACAGCATCCCCGTCGGCCGCGCGGTGGACCTCGGCGCGCGAGAGGTCTACGTCCTCCAGGTCGGCCGCGTGGAACGGCCCCTCACCCCGCCGCGGGCGCCCTGGCAGGTGGCCCTGGTGGCGTTCGAGATCGCCCGCAGACACCGCTTCGCCCGCGACATGGCGGACCTGCCGCCCGGCGTCACGGTCCACGTGCTGCCCTCCGGCTCGGACCCCGAGGACGGCACGTCCGGCCTGCGCCAGCTGCGCCACCGCACCTTCGACCGGACCGCCGAGCGCATCGAGCGGGCCTACGCGGCGTCCTCCCGCTACCTGGAGACCGCCCTCGGCGCACCCGACAGCACGCCATGACCGGCGGTGGTGCGCACCGCGGACGCCTGGCGCGGCTGACCGGCCCCGTGGCCACCGGGCTGCGCCGCACCGCCACCACCGCGCTGCTGCTCGCCCTCGTTCCCGTGACGGCCGTACTGCTCGTCGCCGCGGCCCTGCTGTGCGCGCCGGTCTCGCTCGTCACCCGCGGTCCGTGGCGGCCGGTGCGGATCGCCGCCTTCGCCCTGCTGTACCTGCTGGTCGATCTGGCCGGGCTGGTGGCCGCCGGGGCGCTGTGGGCGCGCCGGCTGCCGGAGCGGCGGGACCGTGCGCGGCGGCACACGGCGGACGCGTTCGCCCTGCTGGAGCGGCTGCTGCGGCTGCTGCGCGGGGCCGGCGAGTGGATCTTCCGGCTGCGGGTGGAGGTGACGCCCGCGCCGTCGCCCGCCTGCGGGCGTGCGCCGGCGCCCGTTCTGGTCTTCGTACGGCACGCCGGGGTCGGCGACTCCTTCCTGCTGCTCCAGACGCTGCTCGGCCGGGCCGGACTGCGCCCCCACACCGTCCTGAAGCGGACGCTGCGCGCCGATCCCGCTCTCGACGTCCTGGTGGGGCGGGTCCCGCATTGTTTCCTGCCGACCGTCGGCGGCCGGTCCGAGGACGCGATCGGGGACCTGGCGGCCGGACTCGGCCCGGGCGACGCCCTGGTGATCTTCCCGGAGGGCGGCAACTTCACCCCGCGCCGCCGCCGGCGCGCGATCGCCTCGCTGCGCCGCCGGGGGCTGCGGCGCCGGGCGTCCCGCGCGGAACGGATGCGCCACGTCCTGCCGCCGCGGGACGGCGGGGCCCTCGCCGCGATCGCCGCCGCGCCCACGGCCGACGTGATCTTCGTCGCCCACACCGGCCTCGACGTCGTCCATTCGGCGCGCACCGTCTGGAGCGGGCTGCCGCTCCGGGAGGGTGTGCGGGCGCACTGGTGGCGTGTGCCCGCGAGCCGGGTGCCGCAGGGCGAGGACGCCCGCAGCGAGTGGCTGCTCGGCCAGTGGACCCGTCTCGACCGGTGGGTCGCCGACCACGCGAGCCCGGACGCCACGCACGCCTGAGGTCCGGCGACCCACCCATGAATACCCCCGGGGGTACCCGTGTTACGGTGACACACATACCCCCGGGGGTAATTTACGGAAGGGAGCGTCTCCGTGTTCTTCATCGACACCATCGAGCTGACCGGCCTCGGCAACCGCCACTACCTGGCCGGCGGACCGCGTACGGCCGTGGCGGTGGACCCGCCGCGCGACATCGACCAGGTGCTGGCGGCGGCGGCCCGGCGCGGAGTGCGGATCACCCACGTGGTGGAGACCCACCTCCACAACGACTACGTCACCGGCGGCCTCGAACTGGCCCGGGTGACGGGCGCCGCCTACCTGGTCCCGGCCGGGGCACACGTGTCGTTCGCGCGGGTGCCGGTCGCCGACGGCGACGCCGTCACCGTCGACAGCGGGCTGGAACTGCGCGCGGTGGCCACTCCGGGTCACACCCCGCACCACCTCTCCTACGTGCTGCGGGAGCGGGAGCACCCGGTGGCCGTGTTCACCGGCGGGGCACTGCTGATCGGCACCGTGGGCCGCCCCGACCTGGTGGAGCCCCGGCTGACCGAGCGGCTGGCCCGCGCCCAGTACGCCTCCGCGCACCGGCTGGCGGCCGAACTGCCGGACGCGACGTCCGTGCTGCCGACGCACGGCTTCGGCAGCTTCTGCTCCTCGGCCGAGACCGAGGGCGACACCACGACGATCGGCAAGGAGAAGGCCACGAACGCGGTGCTCACGCGGGACGTGGACTCCTTCGTCGCCGGACTGCTGGCCGGCCTCGACGACGTCCCCGCCTACTACGCGCACATGGGCCCGGCCAACGCCGCCGGTCCCGCCCCGGTGGACCTGACGCCTCCGGCCGTCGCGGACGCCGGCGAGATCGCCGCCCGCCTCGCGGCCGGTGAATGGGTCGTGGACCTGCGCGGCCGGATCGCGTTCGCCGAGGGCCATGTCGCCGGCTCGTTCAATTTCGAGGCGGACGGCAAGCTCGCCACCTATCTGGCGTGGCTGATCCCGTGGGGCAAGCCGGTGACGCTGCTCGCCGAGTCCCCGGAGCAACTGGCGTCCGCTCAGCGCGAGTTGGTGCGCGTCGGCATCGACCGGCCCGCGGCCGCCGCGACCGGGAAGCCCGAGCGGTGGGTCGCCGAGGGCGCCTCGCTCGCCTCCTTCCCGCGCTCCACGTTCGCGGGTCTGGCCGAGCGGGGCACGGACGGCGTCGTCGTCCTGGACGTGCGCCGCGATTCCGAGCGGGCCGGCGGACACATCGCCGGCTCCGTGCACATCCCGGTCCACGAGGTGCGCCAGCGGCTCGGCGAGGTGCCGGCGGGCACCGTGTGGGTGCACTGCGCCGGCGGGGCGCGGGCCGCCATCGCCGCCTCCCTGCTGGACGCCGCGGGCCGTGACGTGGTCGCCGTCGACGACGGCTTCGACGCCGCCGCCGACGCCGGACTGACCGTCGTCACCGGCTGACCGGCCCGCGCTCCGCGAACTTCACGACATACCGATGTATCGACGTATCGAGAGGTTGTGTGATGTCCCCCCTCCGTGACGGCGACGACCGCGTCACCGTGGCCGAGCCCCACCGGCACACCCGGGCCGCCGACGCCCCGCGCATCCTGCCGGAAGCGACCCTGCCGAACGGGCGCGTCCTGCCGGGTGTGTTCCGGGGCCGGGCGCCGTCCGCGATATGCGACGTCGGCGACCGCGCGCGGCGGACCGCCCGGCCGATGGCCGCGTACGGGAGCGACGGCTCGACTCCATGACCGTTCTGATGTCCGCGCTCGTCGCCGGAGCCGTCGTCGGCCTGGCCCTCGGCGGCCTCGGCGGTGGCGGCAGCGTCCTGGCGGTGCCCGCCTTGATCTACCTGCTCGGTTTCACCCCGGCGGCGGCGACCACCGCCAGTCTGATCATCGTCACCCTCACCTCGGTCACGGCGCTCGTGGGGCACACCCGGGACGGCAACGTGGCCTGGCGCACGGGACTGCTGTTCGCCGCGGCGGGCATCGTGCCCGCGGTGCTCGCCGGGGCCGCCTCGAACCACCTGCCCCAGACGGCACTGACCTGTGCGTTCGCCGTCATCGCGGCGCTCGCGGCGCTGCGCATGCTGCGGCCCGCACCCACCGGGAACACCGGCACGGTGCACTCGGCCAGGGCCGGGGCCGCCGGTGCGGGGCTCGGCGCGGTGACCGGATTCCTGGGGGTGGGCGGCGGCTTCCTCGCCGTCCCCGCCCTGGTCGGCGTGCTGAACCTGCCCATGCGCCGGGCGGTCGGCACCAGTCTGCTGGTCATCACGGTCAACTCGCTGGCCGCACTCGGCGCCCGGGCCGGCACCGGAACACGGCTGGACTGGGCCGTGGTCGCGCCGTTCACCGCGACGGCGGTCCTGGGCGCCTGGGACGGCAAACGCCTGTCGAAGAAGCTCAAGGGCCACACGTTGCAGCGTCTCTTCGCCTGCGTCCTGCTCGCCGTCGCCGCCCTCATGCTGATCGACGCCCTCGTCTGACCCCGCCGGCCCGCCGCCGGACCGCCGGACCGCCGCACGGCCGCGCATCCCGCGAAACCCCTCCCACCACTCCCACCACCAGAGGATCACCCGCACCATGACCATGCCCACCGCCCTCCACGCCGACCAAGCCCGTGCCCGTCTGCACGAGCTGACCGTCATCGACGTCCGCACCCCCGGCGAGTACGCCGGCGGCCACCTGCCCGGCGCCCTCAACATCCCCCTCGACCGGCTCGGCCGGGCGCTGCCGGACATCCGAGACGCCGCCGAGCGCGGCGAGATCCTCATCGTGTGCGCCTCCGGCGCCCGCTCCGAGAACGCCTGCCGCACCCTGGCCGAGCACGGCGTCCGGGCCGCCACCCTGGTCGGCGGCACCGGCGCCTGGGCCGCCGGGGGCGGCGACCTCGAACGCCCCGCGGGAAACACCAGGGCGACCTGGGGCATGGAACGCCAGGTCCGGCTGACCGCCGGCTCGGTCGTCCTGCTCGGCCTGGCACTGGGCGAGTTCGCGCACCCCGCCTTCCGGCTGCTGTCCGCGGGCATCGCCGGCGGCCTGGTCTTCTCCGCGGTGACCGACACCTGCGGCATGGCGGCCGTGCTCGGCAAGCTGCCCCACAACCGGCCCCGCGCGGCCGACTTGACGGCCACGCTGGCCCGGCTGCGCGGCAACTGACCGCGTACCGCGCCCCGTCCGCGCCGGCCCGCGTGCGCGCCCGCCCTGCCTGCCTGCCGACGTGCCCGTGTGCCGCCGCCTCACGGCCGGGCGTCGGTGTATCCCCGGTCACGGACGAGGTCGCGGGCCAGGAGGGTCAAGGCGCGGGCGGCGGCGCTCTCGTAACCGCCGCCGCGGCGCAGCAGGGTGACCGTGCGGGCAGGCAGGGCGGGTTCGAGGGGGACGGGGGTGAGCCGGGGGTGGTCGTGGGTGACGGCGTCGGGCAGCACGGTGGCGATCGGGGTGCGCCGGACGATCTCGACGAGCGCCTGGACGGAGTTGGCCTCCACCGCGATGCGCGGCTCCACCCGATGCGCCGCGAAGTGCGCGTCGATATGGCCGCGGGTCGCGAAGTCGCCGCTGAGCAAAGCGAGTTGCAGCTCCGCCAGCTGCCGTACGGGGAGCGGCCGGGGCAGCTCGTCCTCGGCGGCGCGCGCGCCGGTGACCAGGCTCAGGGTCTCCGTGAACAGGGTGGTGGCGTCGACGCCGGGCAGGTGGGCGCCGGCGAAGGCGATGCCCAGGTCGACGTCGTCGGCGAGCAGGGCCGACTCGATGCGGTCCTGGGGCATCTCCGTGACGTTCAGAGTGATGCCCGGGTGCCGGTCGTGCAGTGCGGCGACCAGCGGGCCCACCAGATAGGCGGTGAACGTGGGGGTCACGGCCAGCCGCAGGTGTCCCCGGGTGAGGTCCTGGACGTCCCGTACGGCGCGCTGGGCGGCCGCCAGGTCCCGCAGCGCCCGGCGGGCGTGGTGTGCGTACGTCTCGCCGGCGTCGGTGAGCCGCACTCGGCGGGCGGTGCGGTCGAGCAGTTGCGCCCCCACCGTCCGCTCCAGCTGCCTGACCTGCTGGGAGAGGGTCGGCTGGGAGACGCGCAGCGCCTCGGCGGCACGGGTGAAGCTGCCGTGCTCGGCGACGGCGAGCAGATAGCGCAGATGACGCAGCTCCGGAGTCATGCGCACCACTATAGGTGTGAGCGATAGGAGTCATGCCCAGAGCGTCTTGGACTCTATAGGCGCAGGTCGTGCAGGGTGGACGTACCGAGCCCGACGGGCCGGGATCCACTGGAAGGGAGTGACCCATGCGCGACCTCGCCGAGGGCGTCAGGTGTTATCAGCGGGACGTCCATCCCGCGAAGGCGGAGCTGTTCGCCCGGCTCGCCGAGCACCACGGGCCGCACACGCTGTTCATCGGCTGCTCCGACGCCCGGGTGGTCCCCGAGCTGATCACGGCGAGCGAGCCGGGCGAGCTGTTCGTCGTGCGCACCGCGGGCAACCTGGTGCCGGCCCACACGTCGGGGCCCGACGCCGTGGCGGCCGGCGTGGAGTACGCGGTCGCCGTACTCGGTGTCTCCGACATCGTGGTGTGCGGGCACTCGGGCTGCGGCGCCATGACGGCGCTGGCCCGGGCGCAGGACCTCAGCGGTGTGCCGGCCGTCGCCGGCTGGCTGCGGCACGCCGACGCCTCCCTGGCCCGTACGGCGGCGTCCGGGGACGTCGCGGCCCTGGTGCGGCAGAACGTGCTCGCCCAGCTCGCCAACCTGGCCACCCATCCCCCGGTCGCCCGCGGCCTGGCCGAGCACACCCTCGCCCTGCACGGATGGGTCTACGACATCGCCACCGGCGGCGTCGAGACCGTCGGCGCCCCGCCCGCGGTCACCTCCTCCGCCGCCGCCTGACCGCCGGGCCGGACCGTCCTCCGAGCCGGATCGACCCCCGGCCTCCCGGCCCGCGCGCCCCACGTCCCGGCGCCTGCCGTCTGGCAGCGCGCCGGGTGCTCCCCCACCCTTGAACCCAGGAAGGAAACACCTCTCATGGTGCACGCACAGTACGACCCCGCAGCCCGGCAGGCCCTCGCCGTGACCGCGGTCGAGGCCAAGATCCGCAAGGATCTCAGCTGGCAGCGGATCGCGGACGCGGCCGGCCTGTCGGTGGCCTTCACCACCGCCGCCGTGCTCGGCCAGCACGCCCTGCCCGAGCCGGCCGCGCGCGCCGTCGGTGAGCTGCTGGAGCTGGACGCCGACGCGGTGACCCTGCTCCAAACGATCCCCACCCGGGGGTCGATCCCCGGCGGCATCCCCACCGACCCGACCATCTACCGCTTCTACGAGATGCTCCAGGTGTACGGCACCACCCTCAAGGCGCTGGTGCACGAGCAGTTCGGTGACGGCATCATCTCCGCGATCAACTTCAAGCTGGACGTGCGGAAGGTCGCCGACCCCGAGGGCGGCGAGCGCGCGGTCATCACCCTGGACGGCAAGTACCTGCCCACCAAGCCCTTCTGACCCGTCTCCGCGTCCCCCCGCCCACCGGCGTGCCGGGGCGGGACGGCGGTCCGCTCCGCCGTCCCGCCCCGGCGCCCGCCCCCTCCACCGAAAGACACGTGTGATGGACTTCGCGCAGCACACCATCGACATCGCCCGCCGCAACGTCGACGAGGGCGGCCGCCCGTTCGCGACCGTCGTCGTCAAGGACGGCGAGATCCTCGCCGAGAGTGCGAACCTGGTGGCGCAGACCGCCGATCCCACCGCCCACGCCGAGATCCTCGCCCTCCGCGCGGCGTGCACCGCGCTCGGCACCGAACACCTCGTCGGCGCCACGATCTACGTCCTGGCCCAGCCCTGCCCGATGTGTCTGGGCGCGCTGTACTACTGCTCGCCGGACGAGGTCGTCTTCCTCACCACCCGCGACGCCTACGCACCGCACTACGTCGACGACCGCAAGTACTTCGAACTCGACACCTTCTACGACGAGTTCGCCAAGGACTGGCGGGAGCGCCGGCTGCCGATGCGCCACGAGCCCCGGGAGGCGGCGGTCGACGTGTACCGGCGCTGGCAGGAGCGCAACGGCGGCGAGCGCCGGGTGGCCGGCGCGCCCACCGCGGGCTGAGCGGGCGGCCATGGGTCCCACCGAACCGACCGCCGCCGACCTGCCCCATCTGGAGCGCGCCGTCGAACTGGCCGCCGCCGCGGCGCGAGCCGGGGACGAGCCGTTCGGCTCGGTCCTGGTCAGCGCCGACGGGCGGGTCCTGGCCGAGGACCGCAACCGGGTGCGCACGCTCGACGACCCGACCCGGCACCCGGAGTTCGAGCTGGTCCGCTGGGCCACGGCCCACCTCACCGCGCGGCAGCGGGCGGCGGCCACCGTCTTCACCTCCGGGGAGCACTGCCCCATGTGCGCGGCCGCGCACGGCTGGGCCGGCCTCGGCCCCGTCGTCTACGCCCACTCGGCCGCCCAGTTGGCCCAGTGGCTGGCCGCACTGGGCGTGCCGCCGCCGGCGGTGCGCTGTCCTCCGGTCCAGGAGCTGGTGCCCGCTCTGGAGGTGCGCGGGCCCGCACCGGCCCTGGCCGGCCGGCTGCGCGAGTTGCACCGCGGCTTCCACACCCGGGCCTGACGCCCCCGGGCGATCGCCCGCCGGTCAGGGCGGGCGGGTCAGGGCACGGCCGGGCCGGGCACGGTCACCGCCCGCCGTGCCGCCTCCCACACCCGGTTGGCGGCCGGGGCCGCCAACCGGGCGATCAACGCGACCGCCGCTCCGGTGACCAGGTCGGTGACGTAGTGCCACCGCAGGTACAGCGTCGAGGCGGGGATGACGACGAGCAGCGGGGAGGTCAGCCAGAACAGCGTGCGGCAGTCCCGCCAGGCGAAGAGGGACATCAGGACGATGGTCGCGACGTGCAGGCTCGGGAAGGCGTCGACGTGGGTGCTGTGGGCCAGGTAGTAGCCCCTGATGCCGAGGAAGTCGCCCAGCGGGACGGTGAACCGGTCGGCCAGCCCGTACCACGGGCCCACCGCGGGCACCGCGAAGTACCCGACGTAGCCCATGCACTGGACGATCACCAGCCCCAGCAGCAGATCCGACCACTCGCGGTCGCGCCGCCGCGCGCACAGCAGCCCGCCCAGCGCGAGCAGCGGCACCCACTCGCAGGAGTAGGCGAGGGCCAGCACGGCCGTCGTGACCGGATGGGCGAAGTGGTCGAGGAGCGGCACGGGGTCGCGGTCGGCGAACAGCCACCGGTCCACCGCCGCCAGCGCGTGGTCGCAGTGTCCCGGATGGACCAGGGGCACCGCCCACCGCAGGCTCGGGTAGACGGCCAGGCACGACGTCACCGCGATCAGGTCGCGGACCCGCCGGCACCAGTGCGGTCGCGGGCCGTGCCATCCGGGCAGCCGGACCGCCATGCCCCACCACACGGCCGGGAGCGCCGCGGTCAGGGCGAGCGCGGCGCGGGCGTCCGGGTGCGTCACCGCGGCGGGCCGGCTCACGGCGAGGACGGCCACCAGGACGAGGAAGGGCAGCGCGAGCACTTCCTTGGGGTCCAGCAGGCGGACGGCGAGGCCGATCCCGCTCCGGCTCCGGGCGCCGAGGGACGGGAGCGGGAGCCGGTCGACGGCCTGACGGGGCATGGAGCCGTGCTCCAGAGCCGGTGTCCGCACGCTCGCTCCGTTCTGTGACGCGCCCGCACGGGCGGGGGTGGAAACGGCTCGCGAGGTACGCCTCGCCGCGGACGCGAAGCCTATGTCACCGTGTGTGCCCGGCCGGGTACGGCACGCGGTGCGCGAAGGCCGGGCGTGCGGGCTGGAACGCCGGTCACCGGGTAGCCGTATCCAGGAACGACGACGGTTCGACGGTTCGGCGCGGAGCCGGACCGGTCCGTGAGGGAGGGAGCGTCATGGCCGGAGTGCTGGGACGGATCAAGGAGTTCGCGCGGAGCCCGCAGGGGCGGCGCACCATCGAGCAGGTGCGGCGCACCGCGAGCGATCCGCGCCGCCGCGCCCAGGCGCAGCGCCTGTTCGCACGGCTGCGCACCCGCCGCTGAGCCCGGCGGCCCCCGCGGGCGGTCCGGGGGCGCTCGCGGACGGTCCGGCGGCGCTCGCGGTGTCCGCGTGTCGTACGGCGCCGCGGGGAAACCCGGCCGGCATGACAGCACATGAGCGGCGGCGGCCTCCCGGCTCCGACCGCCGGGTCGTCGACCGGTTGCTGCCGGTCTGGCTGGCGGAGACGGAGCACCACGATCCGGCCGCCGCCCGGCGGGCGCGCGAGGGCTGGGAGAGCGGTGCGCTCTCCGAGGACGCCGCGCAGGATCTGGCCACGTGGGTGACCGCGCGGATCACCGACACCGCCTTCAACGACGAGGAGGGCCCGTCGGTCGACGGCCCCGCCCGGATCACCCCGGCCGACAAGGAGAGCGTGCACCGGTGGCTCGCGGCCCGGGGCCACCACGTCTGACACCCGCCGTCCGACACCCGCCGGCGGCCGGGCCGGCGGCGGGCCGGCGCCGCTGAGCCGTCAACGGTGGGCGGTCAGCAGCCAGATCACGTCGACGACGGCTATGGCGCCCCAGATCCAGCACAGGACCGGGACGGCGACCGGCGCGCACGCCGTGGCGAGGACGCCCAGACCGATCGTGCCCAGCACCACGCCCGCACCGCGCCCGGCGGCCAGCGCGGTCCGCAGCGGCCCCGGCTCGGTCAGCCGGTCGGCCAGGTACGCGTCGAACGCCTCGGCGACCTGATCGTCGATCACGTCCCGCAGCCGCACATCCATCGAGTCGGTCACGGCCGGCCCCCTCCAGTCCGAGAAACGTCGAAACGGTGGCTCGTACCTGCGGTGTTCCTGCGGTCGGGCACCTTCTCGCCCCAGCCTAGCCGGTTGCAGAAGTCTTCTGCAAAAACTCTCTGCAAAGAATGGGGAGGGTTTCCGCACCAGGGACTAGGGTGAGCGGCATGGCGGAGCGTCCCGAGACACGAGTGCTGACCGGCCCGGACCTCAAGGTTTTCTACAAGGCGCTGTCCAACCCGGTGCGCCGCGACATCCTGAGCTACCTCGGCGAGCACGGCGAGGCCAATTCCACCAGCGTCGCCAAGGCGCTCGGCGAGAGCACCGGCACGACCAGCTACCACCTGCGCAAGCTCGCCGAGCTGAACCTGATCGCCGAGATCGGGGAGCGTTCCAGCGGCCGGGAGCGCTGGTGGCGATCGCTCATGCGGGACATCCACACGCCCCCGGGTCTGGAGATGACGGCCGACGAGCGCGAGGCCGCGGTGAAGATCGGCGCCCTGAAGATGACGCAGGACCTGACCCTGGTGGTCAGGGCCTACTCCGGGCACGACACGTCGGCGGGCTGGAACCGGATCCACCGCTCCGCCGTGTGGATGACGAAGGACCAGGCGGCGGCGTTCGCCGAGGAGTACCAGGCCCTGCTGCGCAGGTACGCCACGGAGCCGGGCGACCGCCCCGACGGCGCGCGCCGCATGGCGGTGCGCCTGGTCGTGCTGCCGGACGAGGAGTGCGGTTTCGCCCTGCCCCAGGAACTGGAGCCCCCGGAACTGGAGCCCCAGGAGCTGGAGGCCGATCCGGAGGACTCCGGTACGGACGGGTTCCGGCTGCCGTAGCACCGCGCCCGGGTCCGGCGGGCGCTCGCGCGGTCACGCGCCGTTCGTGCGCGCCAGGTGCGGCGACTGGCCGACCGGTTCGGCGGCGCGTGCGGTCTCGTCCTGTACGAGCAGGGAGAGCAGGGAGGCCACCGGGAGACCGGCGTCGGCCGGGTGGCGCAGCACCTTGTCCGGGGCGACGCGGTAGATGTTCGTACGTCCCTCGCGGACGTGGGAGAGGTACCCGTCGCTCTCCAGGTCGGAGATGATCCGCTGGACGGCGCGCTCCGTGAGCCGGCAGTGGGCGGCGATGTCGCGGATCCGGACGTTCGGGTTGTCGGCGATCACGGCCAGTACCCGCGCGTGGTTGGTGAGGAACGTCCAGCCAGTGTGGGATTCGGGGACTCCAACCATGTACGGCATTTTAGGGGAGACCATTGCCGGAAGCCAGATACATGACATACTTTTCGTGTAACGACTGACATGCTCCCGTTCGGGAGCCACGGAAAGAGCCCGAGAGAGTGCCTTGGGATGAGGTCTTGATGCCCGACATGAGCGGTACTGCCGGGAGAAGCGAGCAGGCGCCGGACCAGACCACCGCGAGCGCCGTGGCCGACGGCGGGGTGATCCAGTACGAAGCGTCCGGAGCCTGGGTCGTCATCGCGCACGGCGCCTACGACATGCACTCGATCACGCCGCTGGCCAGCGCGCTGGACATCGCGGCCGGGAAGCACCCGAAGGTGGTGCTGGACACCTCCGGCGTGACCTTCGCGGACTCCACGCTGCTCAATCTGCTGATCCGCACCCATCGCGCGGTCACCCTGCGCGTGGCCGCGCCGGGCCCTCAGCTCCAGCGGCTGCTGGAGATCACCGGAGTCGACACCCTCCTCCAGACCCGGGCCACGGTGGCGGAGGCCGTCGCCTCCTAGAGCGCGCGGATCAGGCGCGGATCGCGCACATCGCGCCGCAAGCCGTCCGGCCGGGCCGTCCGCCGGCGGCGGCGTGAGGGCGCGCCGGGCCGCGGCGGTCAGTCGCCGTTCAGGAGGGAATCGTCCTCGGGGCGGGCGCCGGGCAGGTGGTGGCGCGCGGCGATCAGCGCCGCGTCCACATCGTGCGTACCGGTCGACACGCACAGGGTGTAGGCGACGTCCTCCATCCGCTGCCGCACCCGCGCGCTGTCCGCGTCGGCCGCGTGCAGGGCCGCGAGGGCCTCGTACTGTTCGATCAGATCCCGCAGCACCGCGGGGTGGGCCATCAGCATCGGGAGCACTCCTTCCACGCCGCAGCGCGTCGCCCGGCCGAGCCGTGCGCTCCGTTACCCGATTTTCCGCCCCCCATGCACCGCCCGCCACACGGACCGCCCGCGGCGGCGGCCGGAGCCGTCCGGCCGCCGCTGCGGTGTCGCGTTCCTCCGGTCAGCCGCGCACGATGTTCTGTGCCTGCGGCCCCTTCTGGCCCTGGCCGATCTCGAAGGTCACCTGCTCGCCCTCCGTCAGCTCGCGGTACCCATTGCCCTGAATCTCGGAGTAGTGCGCGAAGACGTCCGGACCCCCACCGTCCTGCGCGATGAAGCCGTACCCCTTCTCGGAGTTGAACCACTTCACGGTGCCGCTTGCCATGCTTCGATCCTTCGTTCATGCCAGGGAACAGCCCTACGACCGGGTCTGCTCCGGCTCCGGCGACAGCGGGAGCCACATCCGTTCTACCCCGGCCCACCCCGCTTATCCGACTGACGACACAGCCCGCGCGAGCCGTACCTCACACCGGCCAGGGCCAGTCGGGTCACTGAGGCCCCCTCAGGGCCTGCGCAGGCGCCGTGACGGCGGCTCGGGCAGGAGCAGCGCGCCCGCCCGTTTGGCACGGCGCTGCACCAGGGCGGTCTCGGTGCGGCCGATGCCCGGCAGGCCGCCCAGCTCGTGGGCGAGGTAGTCGTACAGGGCGCCGGTGCCGGGGCACTGGACCATGGCGAAGACGGACGCGGAGCCGGTGGTCACGGCGGCGAAGGCGACCGGCCGCTGGCGTGCCAGCGCCCCGGTGACCCGGCCCAGCGCGCTCGGCGCCACCTCCAGCCACAGCAGCGCCTCCACCGGGGAGCCGAAGAGGGCGGGGTCCACGTCGACCTCGAAGTGCAGCACTCCGGCGGCCCGGAGCCGGGCGATCCGGCGGCGCACCGTCGAGGCGGACCAGCCGGTGACGGCGGACAACTCTCGCACCTCCGCCCGGCCGTCCCGGGCCAGCTCGCCGACCAGCCGGACATCGCCCTCGCTCCACTCGAACGCCCCACCGGCACCGTCGCCCCCGCCGACCCCGCCGACCCCGCCGACCCCGCCGATCCCCTCCGCACCGAAGACCCCGCCGCCACCGTCGGTCGCTTCTGCCCCGTCTACCCCGTCAACCCCGTCAACCCCGTCCGCCCCGTCGCCCTCGCCGTCCGCCGCCGCCGCCCACGAGCGCAGCCGTGCCTGTTCGGTGGCGTCCAGGGCGCTGGTGCGGCCCGCCCAGCCGCCGACCCCGGCGACCGGCCGCAGCACACAACTCGCCGCCAGGTCCCGTACGCCGGGAGTCCGGGCGAGGTGGTCGAAGAGGAGGCGTCCGCCGTCCGCGCCCACGGCCGGGGTGCGGACCATGCACACCAGGCGGCCGCCGCCGGCCAGCGGCGCGAGCCACGAGGTGTCGTCCCGCTGGGCGAGCGCCGCGGTCAGCGCGTCCACCGCGTCGGTTGCGCACTCGACGCGCACGAACCAGTCGAGCATGCCGACGCGCGCACTGTCCACGAGCCCCACGACCCGGACGACCAGGGCCGACCTCAGCCGGTGGTAGCGGCGCGCCACGGTGCGCTCGGGCACCCCGAGCACCGCGGCGATCCTGCTGAACGGCGCGCGTCCGTCGATCTGCAGCGCGTGCACCAGGCGGCGGTCCAGCGTGTCGAGCGTGACGGATCGCGTCACTTCACTCCCCCGGATGGCGGATCGCGTCGGTTCCGGCGACTGTACAACGTCCGGCGGCGACCCCGGCGGCACGCTGTTCCCGACCGCTCGAAGCCTTCACCTCAGTACCGCGAGGAGCATCATGCTGACCGTCCTGCCCATCAGATACGTCGCCGACGTGGCGGCCTCCCGGCGCTTCTACGCCGGTCTCGGACTCGGTGTCCGGCAGGAGCCGGGCGAGGCCGTCTGGGTCCGGCTGACCGCCGCGGCGGGAGCCGTCGGCATCCACGACGCGGCGGTGTCCAAGGGCCGCCCGCCCGGCACCACCGAACTCGGCTTCGCCACCGAGGAGTCGCTGGAGGAGGTGGCGCTGCGGCTGGAACGCGACGGTTACGCCTACGAGTTGTGCGACGAGGACTTCGGCCGCAGCATCCGGGTCACCGACCCGGACGGGATCGTCGTGCAGATCCAGCAGATCGACCCGGCGACCGTCCGCAGGTCGGCCGCCGCGGTGACCGGCCGGCTCGGCTGAGACGGGGAGACCTCGCGTGGAACCGCTGATCACCCTGGTCGCCGTGACCGGTCTGCTGCTGCTCGCCGGGGTGTTCGGCGCGGCCCGCGTCGGCCGCCCGGTCGTCGCGCTGCGCGGCGGCCTGGCGGCCATGTTCCTCCTCACCGGCGAGGCGCACTTCGTCGGGATGCGCGCGGAGATCGTCGCCATGGTGCCGCCGGGCCTGCCTTTCCCGGGACTGCTGGTCACCTTGAGCGGCCTCGCCGAAATCGTCTGCGCGGCGGCGCTGTTGGACGCGAGGACGGCGCGCGCGGCCGCCGCCGTGCTCGGCGTCCTGCTGCTGGTCATGTTCCCGGCCAATGTGCACGCGGCCCGCGGCGACGTCCCCCGGTGGGACCGGCTGGGGCCGCGCACGGCGATGCAGGCGGTGTTCCTGGCGGCCACCGTCACCGTGTTCCTGCGCCACCGCACGGCGCCGGCGACGGAGCGGACGGGGCGTTGTCACCGCCGCTCCCTAGGGTGAGCGCATGAAGTCGATCACCCCGGCAGCCGATGCGCTGCCGACCGTGGAAGAGTCCTGGGCGCGCGTCGACGCCTGGCTGGCCGAGCACGCGCCGCTGAGCCGGGCACGGCTGCGGCCGCCCGCCGCCCCCGACGAGATAGCGGCCGCCGAGCGGCGGCTCGGAGTGAGGTTCCCGCCCGACCTCGTCGCCTCGCTCCGCTGCCACGACGGCGTCGAACTGGACGCGGGCGCACCCGTGTTCGTGCTCAACGGCCCGTTCGCCGGGGTCGAGGACATCGTGCACAACGCCCTGTTCCTGCGGTCCGTCGGCGAGGACGTCGCGAACGAGTACGGGAACGGCGACGGCGACGGCGACGAGGACGAGCTGGACGCGTACTGGCGTGACGAGTGGCTGCTGATCACCCATGGCGTCGCCTGGGACGTCCAGGACGGTTTGTTCCTCACCTGCCGCGCGGGCGACGACTACGGGCGCGTGGGCCACTACTTCAACGAGGACGCCCCGTCGTTCACCGGCTGGACCTCGCTGGCCGCGGTGCTCTCGGCCTTCGCCGACGCCCTGGAACGGCGGCTGCCCGTCGACGGCAGGGTTCCGCTGGCCGCCGACGGAGCGCTGGTCTGGGAGGAGGCCACACCCGCCGTGAAGGCACGGCCCACCTCGCTGCTGGAGCTCGCCGCGCGCACGCCCGAGCCGGGGCCGGAACCCGCGCGCGGACGACCGGAGCCGCCGGTGAGCGGAGGGTACGTCACGATCGTCGTGCCGTCCCCGGCGCCCGAACTCCGCCAGCCGGACCTGGTCTTCGCCGAGGGCGTCGGCGCGGAGGAACTCCTGCTGCGCGCGGGCGTGGTGCGACGCGAGACCGTCCGTGAGCGCACTCACGCCGAGGCCGGGCGGTCGGCGGCGGGCCTCTGGGCGGCCGCCCGGCCCCTGGTGCGCGCGGGCCGCCGCGGAGCCTGGGGTTTCCTGACGCAGAGCGCCGGGGCCGAGCAGCTGACCCGCCCCGAGGTGCTGCGCAGGCTGGCCCGGGACACCCGGGTGGTGGCCCTGACCAAGCACGGCCCGGAGGTGCGGGTCACCGTGTACGACCACGGCCGTCCCCTTGCCGGGGGCGCCCAGGACCGGCTGGTGTCGTCCCCGCGGGAGGACTACGCGCGCCTCCCCGACGGCACGAAGGCGCAGTCACTCGGCGTCGATCCCTGGCCGGGGTCGAGCGCCGCGTACACGGACCTGCTCGCCGAGCTGCTCAGCGCTCTCGGCGTCGACTTCGACCTCGATCGGGCGCTCGACGAGCCGCTGCTCAGCGGGCTCGTCCTGCCGGTCCTGGCGGACATGCCGGAGTGGTCGTGCCGTCCCTCCCCGGAGGTGCGCCAATTCGATCTGGGCGCGCTGGTCGAGCGCACCCCGGAGCCCGAGCTGCGTACCGCGATGGCCGCGCAGTTGCGCAGACTCGCCGCGGAGACGGGGCTCGACGCCTTTCCCGAGGTCACCCGGACGCTGGCGGACATCGACCGGGGCGAGAGTCCGGAGCTGGTCGAGGACGGCCCCCTGGATCTGCGGATGCGCGGCCTGGCGGCCGAGGCCGCGGCGGCCCGGCCCGCGCTGGAGCCGTCCTGGCGGCGGGGCCGTGACACGCCCGAACTCCCGGTCACCCGGGAGGACTTCCATGCCTGGCAGCTGCGCTCCGACGCGGCGGACGCGCTGCGCCGGTTCCTCCTGCTGCCCGTGCCGATCGCCGCGGCGACCATCCTGCACCGCAGGCTCAGCGACGACTGGCGCAGCGAGCTGGCCCAGGACCTGAGGCCACGGCGACCGGCACCGGAGCACTGACCGTCCCGGACCGGCTCAGCCGGGCGCCGCACGGCGCCGCACGGTGCGGCTCGGCGCGGCGCGGGTCTACGCGGAGCGCGCCCACGCGGGGCGCGTTCACGCGGGGCAGGTCCCCGCTCCGCGCGGCGGGGCGCCCGGCGTCCGTCCGGCGCGTCGTCCCCTCACGCGGCCCCGTCGAGCAACCTGCACGGCAGCGCCCGCTCCCCGACCCCGTGGTCCGCGTCGGCGTGCACCCGGTACAGGCGGGCCGCCGGGTTCCGGGTGACCGCTTCGTGGAGGCGGCCGTCACAGAAGAGGGCTCCCACCCCGTCCTCGACGGCCCATCCGGCGGCCAGCATGCCGGTGGCCACGGCGTCCTGGTAGGAGGCGCGGCGCCCCGGTTCGCTGTCGTAGTGCGGACACACCGAACCCGGCAGGAGGCCCAGCCCGTCCCGCAGGTGGGTCAGCGGGCCGAACGAGTCCGTGTGCGAGCCCTCCATCCAGCAGTTGGCGCCGGCGCTGATCCCGCCCAGCAGCGTCCCGCGGTCGTAGGCCTCGCGCAGCAGCCGGTCGACCCCGTGCACACGCCAGACGGCCAGCATGTTCGCCGTGTTGCCGCCGCCCACGTACACGACGTCCTGGCCGAGCAGCCGCGCCCGGAGGTCCGCGTCGCTCGACTCCCGCCGGAACAGCGACAGTACGGACGGCTCGCAGTCGCGTGCGGTGAACGCGCTCAGGAACTGGTCGATGTAGTCGGAGGCGTCGCCGCTCGCGGTGGGGAGGAAGCACACCTTGGGGCGTGGGCTTCTCGCGTGTCCCAGCAGCCAGTCGTCCAGCAGGCCGTCGTCGTCCGTCGAGAAGCCTCCTCCGAGGAGTGCCACTCGGCGAGCTGGGGCGACCACCACGGCGGTTCCTCCTGACGGGACGGGCTGCGGAAACCGGATGGGGCGCACCCTGCCGTGCCGTACGGTCGCTTGGCAAGCGGGCCTGTCGGGGCCGTGCCGGACGCGGGGCCGTGCCGGACGCCGAGCCGGTCGTCCGCCCGAGTCGCGGGTTCCCCTCGCGGAGGAGGCGCGGGCGGCCGAGCGCGTAGGCCACCTGGCGCACGGCGGCGGCGTGCATCACCGGTCCACGGGGCGGGCCGTGCTTCCCTCGTGCCAGGAGGCATATGACATGGCTGACGCGCGACCGCAGGAACTCTCCCTTTGCCCTGCCGTTACCCTGCCGGGGGCGTACCGGTGCCGGGAGGAGCGGGCCGATGAGCGGTGACGAGAAGAGCGTCGCCTGTACGTTCGACTACAGCGAGGCGCTGGAGTTCGACCCCGCGCTCGCCCACCTCATGGGCCGCGGCGGTCCCACCCGGATCCGGCTCCCCTACGGGGACGCCGACGCGTGGCTGGTCACCGGTTTCGACGCCGTCAAACAGGTGACCACCGACCACCGGCTGAGCCGGGCCGGCATCATCGGCCGCGACTATCCGCGGATGACGCCCGAGCCCATCGTCTCCACCGAGTCGATCAACGTGATGGACCCGCCGCACAGCACCCGCGTCCGCCGCCTCGCCGCCCAGGCGTTCACGCAGAGCCGGGTCGACGGCATGCGGCACCGGATCGTCCGGCTCGCCGACCAGCTGCTGGACGGGATGGAGAAAGAGGGGCCGCCCGCGGATCTGGTGCGGCATCTGTCCGACCCGCTTCCCCAGCACACCATCCTGGACCTCCTCGGCGTCGAACGGAGCCAGTGGCCCCGCATCCAGGAGTCCGTCCACCAGATGCTCGCCGTCGGCGCGGACAACAAGCAGGCCGCGGCCGCCTCCAAGGCCGATCTGCGGGACTACTTCGCCGGGCTGGTCGAGCAGCGCCGGCACACCCCCGGCACGGACCTCATCAGCGCGATGGCCGCGGCGCGCGAGGGCGAGGAGCACCTCGACGACCGGGAACTGGCGGTCATGGCGCTGATGCTGGCGCTCAGCGGCCAGGACACCGCCACCTGCCAGATCAGCGACATCACCTATCTGCTGCTGACCCGGCCCGAGTTGACGGAGCGGCTCCGGCGCCACCCGGAGTCCCTGCCCGGCGTCCTGCACGAGTTGCTGCGCCACATCCCCTTCCGCAAGGGCATCGGCATCCCCCGCGTGGCGCTGGAGGACGTGGAACTGGACGGGGCGCTGATCCGCGAGGGCGACTTCGTGCACGTGTCCTATCTGACGGCCAACCGCGACCCGGAGCACTATCCGGACCCGCACGCCATCGACCTCGACCGTCCGAACGGGCCGCACATGACGTTCGGTTGGGGAGGTCACCGATGCATCGCGGTGCCGCTGGCCATGGCGGAGCTCGAGGTGGCCGTCGGCCGGCTCCTGGAGCGGTTCCCCGGGCTGCGGCTCGCGGTGCCGCCCGAGGAGGTGCGCTGGGACACCGCGACGATCAGACGCTTCCCGCTGGAACTCCCGGTGAGCTGGTAGGAGTCGCGGAGGCGGCGGGAGTCGCGCCCCGCGCGGACGAGCGCGCGGGGCGGTGCGGGCCGGGCCGCCCGGACCCCTTCAGCGGTTTCGGCGGTTTCAGCGGTGCGGGCGCGGGTCCGGCTCCAGTCCGCGGAGGAAGTCGGTGACGATCCGGGTGTACTCCTCGGGACGGTCGAGGTTGGGGAAGTGCGCGGCGTCGTCGATCACGGCCGTACGGCCGTGCGGTACCGCGTGGGCGACGGAGTCGGCCACGGCCCGCAGTTCGGGCGCGTCCTGCGCGCCGTTGAGGGCCAGTACCGGCACGGTGATCCGGTCGACGCGGGCGCCGAGGTCCTCGGTCGGCACGTGGTGGTCGGGTTCGCCGGGCAGGTGCTTGGCGATGGTGCGTCCGCGCATCTCCCTGAGGCGCGCGTAGACCTCGGGCCGGACGGCCTCGCGGGGACGCTCGGGGCCGTGCGCCCAGGCGTCGCTCGCGTCGTGCCACGCCTCGATGTCGCCAGTGAGCAGGGCCTCGAACTGCACGCTGTGGGCCTGTTTCGACCAGGGCTCGGTGAGCTCGGCCTCGGCCGCGCCGCCGCCGGAGACGACCAGGGCCCGGACCAGCTCGGGGTGTTCCACCGCGGTCGCCACGGCGATCGTCGCGCCCATGGAGACGCCCACGAGGGCGGCGGGGCCGGCCTCCAGGTGGCGCAGCAGCGCGGCGAGGTCGTCGGCCTGGCGGAACGGGCGGCCGGCGTTGGCGGACCGGCCGTGACCGCGGGCGTCGGGGGCGATGACGCGGAACTCCTCGGCGAGGGCCGGGATCTGCTCGTCCCACATCGTGTGGTCGACGAAACCGGCGTGCAGCAGGACGACGGGCAGGCCGGCGCCGCCGGTGTCGCGGTAGGCGAGCGCGCCGTCGGAGGACGCGAAGAAGCGGAGGTCGGAAGCTGTACTCATGACAACCAGGTTGTCATGAGTGGCAGGGTGGTGACAACCCGGTTGTCATCTATCATCGGCGGGTGAGCGAACATCGGTGTGTGCGTGACGAGGAAGGCCCACTGTCCCCCGCCGAGGCGGGGCCGCGGCTGATGGAGGTCTTCGCCCTGGTGGGGCCGCTCTACCGGCGGGTACAGCGGCAGATCGAACGGGACGCCCCGCGGCAGGGCCTGTCGGTGGGGGTGCGCGCGGTGCTGGACCTGCTGCGCGAGCACGGGCCGATGACGGTTCCGCAGATGGGCCGGGCGCAGTCGATCAGCCGCCAGTTCGTCCAGCGGATGGTCAACGACGCCGCGGCGGACGGCCTGGTGGAGGCCGCGCCGAACCCGGCGCACGCGCGGTCCTCGCTGATCCGGCTGACCGACGCCGGCCACGCCGCGATCCGGGCCGTCGTCGCCCGGGAGCACGCGCTGCTGAGCAGGGCCGCGGCCGACCTCACCGCATCGGACGTGGACACCTGTGTGCGGGTGCTCGGCCGGATGCTCGCCCTCTTCGAGGACGTCGACGTGGACGGCCGGCTGCCGACGTGATCCCTCGTCGGCCACCGCCGCTTCGGACGCGACGTACGGAGCTACGCCGCGGGGCAGTTGACGCCCGACGCCTTGTCCCCAGGGCGCCCGGGACGGCGCCCGGAGCCGGTGTGTAATCGGCGGGGACAGGGGAAGGCGCAAGGACGTTGTGCAAGGTCTGCCCGAGGGCCGCGCCCTCCGTGGGCCCCGGTCGAGGGCGACCGGAGACCGCAGAACCGACCTGAACCGCCTTATGACCGAAGGGGGTTGAACCTTGCTTGGCAGCGGCTTAAGAGTGCTGATCGTGGGGGACTGCGAGGGCCTCGCGGAGATGATCAGAGACCTCAGGCGACACGGTTACGAAGCCGAGTCGGTGACGACGGGCGCCGACGCCATGGCGTTCTACCGAGAACACGACGTGGTGCTGATCGACCTCGATCTGGAGGACTACGACGGCCTGACCCTGTGCCGGCAGATCCGCGGCGCCAGTGACATCCCGTTGATCGGCTTCGCCCGCTCCGCCGCGCTCGAACGCGTCCTCGCCCTGGAGGCGGGCTGCGACGACTGCGTGGTGAAGCCCTACTACAGCCGTGAACTCGTCGCGCGGCTCGGCGCGTTGCTGCGGCGCGTGCGCGTCCTGTCCCCGCCGGCGCTCACCGCCGGCAAGTTGCAGATCCACCCCTCGCTGCGCCAGGTGCGGATCGAGAACCGCCTGGTGGAGATCACCCGCAAGGAGTTCGAGCTGCTGCACCTGCTCGCCACCGAGCCCGACAAGCTGTTCTCGCGGGCCGAACTGCTCCAGCGGGTCTGGGACTACGACGACGTCAACGCCGAAGTCACCTCGCTCGCCAGCCGCACCATCGACACGCACGTCAGCAGCCTGCGCAAGAAGCTCGGCTCGCCGGACTGGATCATCACCGTCCGCGGCGTCGGCTTCCGGTTCAACGAGGCGGCGGACCGGGAGGACGGGTCCTGCCCGCAGGAGGAACTGACCCGTGCGAACGGCACCTCGGGGGAAGCCGCGCCCTGGCTGTCCTCGCGCCGGCTCTTCCGTGAGGTGAACTCGGCGCCGCGGTGAGCCGCCGCCCGGTGGACGAAAGGACAACCGTGCCGGAGCCAACACAGCACGACGTCAGGGAAACCTTCGACAGCGGCCTCCCGCCGCAGCACGGCGTCTCCTCCGTCATCGTGGTCGGCGCCGGACTGGCCGGCCTGGCCACGGCCCACGAGCTGACGAAGCAGGGCGTCCCGGTCACCGTCCTCGAAGCCGGCGACCGCCCGGGAGGACGGACCCGGACCCTGCGCGAACCGTTCGCCGACGGCCTCTACGCGGAGGCCGGCGCCATGACAGTGACCGAGCATTGCCACTACACCATGCGCTACCTGCGCGAGACGGGCGTCGGGACCGAACCGAGCGACCTGGTGGACACGGACTTCGGCTACCACCGCGGCGGTGTCCGCATACCGCCCGACAAGCTCGGCGAACACGCCGGCCTGCTGGGCCTGCACCCCGATGAACACGGCCTCACCGTCGGCGACCTGATCACCAGATACGTGTCGGACTTCAACGACGCGCTCGGCCCGGAGACGGCGCGGCCGGACTGGACGCCGAGCCCGCGGCTGCTGGAACTCGACCGGCTCTCCGTACGCCGGGTGCTGGAGGATCGCGGCGCCTCCGCAGCCGCGATCGACCTGATGGAACCGCTCTTCCTGGAGATGCGCGGCGGCGAGCTGGAATCCGCCTCGGCCATGGCGTGGGCGCGCTACGAGTCGGGCCCGCGGTCCTTCTCCACGGCCGACGCCCGCTGGTACAAGATCTCGGGCGGTACGGACCTGCTCGCCCGGGCCCTGGCCGACGGGCTCCGGGAGCGGATCCTGTACCGCAGTCCGGTCGTCCGCATCGCCCAGGACGACAGGGCGGCCGAGGTGACCTTCCTCGACCACGGCAGGCTCCGCACGCTGCGGGCGGACCGTGCCGTCATCACCGCGCCGTTCGGCAGCCTGCGCCGCGTCAACCTGTCGACGGCCCGGCTGTCGGCGGCGAAGCACACGGCCATCCGCAGGCTGCGCTACGCCTCGACGGTCCGCGTCTTCCTCCAGATGCGGCGGCGGTTCTGGCCGGAGAAACGTTTGATGCTGTCCACGGACACGGCGATCCGCACGGTGCGCGACGCCACCCCGCGGCAGCCCGGGCCGCGCGCGATCGTCGAGTGCTGGTTCTCCGGCTGGCGGGCGCAGGCGACCGCGGCCATGAGCCCCGAGGAACGTGTCGCCCACACCCTGGAGGAACTGGAGCCGATCCTGCCCGGAGCGCGCGAGCACTTCGAGCTGGGCGCCTCGGTGGCGTGGGACAACGAGCCGTACGCCGCGGGCGCGTACATCCTCCCGGAGACCGGCCACAGCGAGCTGATGGCGGGCATCAGGGCGGCGGAGGGACGCCTCCACTTCGCGGGCGAGCACACCGCGTTCGAACCCAACGGCGGTTCGATGAACTACGCGCTGGAGTCGGCGGTACGGGTCCTGATGGAAATGGCGTCGACGGCGCCGGTGTGACCTCTCCGGCGGCGGGCCGGACACGGCGGCGCCGGCAGACCGAGGGCCTGCCGGCGCCGCCGTGTGCGGGCCCCGGTCCGGGACCCGCGCGACGGGTCACCCCGTACGCAGTTTCCCCGCGCTGAACCCGGGGCCGTACGCGGCCACGAACTCGCCGATGATGGCGTCCCGTTCGCGCCGCACGTCGCGCTTGCCGCACAGCGAGTCCAGTACGGCGCTGAACTCCCCGTGCATCCGCTGCGCCACGTCATAGGGCACGTTGGTGAACGCGACCAACTGGTAGAGCGGGGTGAACAGTTCGGGGTGCAGCTCGTGCAGCCGGCGCTCCAGCGCGCGCCGGTCCAGGAACGCCAGGCTGTTGACGTGGTCCGACAGCTCCTCCAGGTTGCGCAGCGACAGTTCGGCCAGCGCGTGGCCCGCCTTCACCCGTACGTCGCTGTACTCGCCGACGGCGGCCTCCACGAGGGTCTCGTCCTCCTCGCGGCGGGCGAACCGGAACTTCTCCAGCAGCCCGGCGAGCGTGGCGGCGTCCTCGAAACTGCAGTTGATGCCCTGCCCGAAGAACGGGACGACCGTGTGCGCGGCGTCTCCGACCAGCACCGTGCGCCGGTGGTGGTACGGGGCGCAGTCGACGATCCGCAGCCGGCCCGGGCGGCGCGCGGTGAGGTCCTTGCCGACGCCGGCCATCCGGCCGAAGACGTCGGGGAACTCGGCCGCGCAGTACCGGCTGACCGCGTCGGCCGACGGCAGTCCGGCGAAGTGCGGTCGCGAGGCGTCGTCGGTCAGCGGTTTGAACAGGCTGGTGGTGAAGGTGCGGTCGCGGTTGGGCTGGGCCTGGAGGAAGTGGTCGCCGCGCGGCCACAGGTGCATGCCGGTCGGGTCGGCGTCCCCGTAGTCCATCGTGATCTCGGCGTGCCCGTGGGCGATGGTGCGCCGCCGCACCCACAGGTCGCCGGGGTGGGCGGCGGCGAGCGCGTCGCGCACCGCGCTGCCCGCGCCGTCGCAGCCGACCAGCAGGTCCGCCGTCACCCACGCGGTGGCGCCGCCGCTGTCGCGCAGCAGCGCCGCCGGGCGGCCGGTGTCCACGCCGACGCACGCGCGGCCGTAGTGGATCCGGGCGCCGGCCCGCAGGGCCTGGTCGCGCAGGGTGTCCTGGAGGACGCGGCGCGGGATGGACAGCAGGTGGTGGGTGTCGCTGGTGCCGTAGGGCTGGGTGGAGATCGCGCCGTCGCGGTGGTGGATGACGCGTTTGCCCAGCACCGCGCCTTGCAGATAGAGGCGGCGTTGCACCGAGCGGGGCAGGCAGCTCAGGCCGCGCAGGGTGAGGGTGAGGTTGAAGGAGTTCCCGGAGCCGCTGCCGGCGGACTCCGTCTCGCGTTCGTACACGTCCACGTCCACTCCCTGCCGCCGCAGCAGCAGGGCCAGGGCGCAGCCGACCGGTCCGGCGCCGATCACCGCCACCGAGCGCCTGTGCAGTTCAGCCATCGTGACCTCCCAGGGTGACCCCGTCCGGCGGCGGGACCGAGCCGTTGGCACGGAAGTACGCGAACATCTGCCGGATCCATTCCGTGTCCGCCGGCGGACACGGGCATCCGGCCTCGGCCGCGGCGCGCATGGTTCTCGTGTTGTCGAAGGTGTGGGAGCCCAGCCGCATCACGCCCTCGCGCATCAGGGGCACCAGCGGGCCGAGGCCCTGGCCCTGGGCGTCGGTCTCGACCTGCCGTTCGAGGGCGGCCAGCCACGCGGACGGGGAGGCCGGTTCCACGGCGTACCCCTGGGCGCGGATGGTGTCGAGGATGGCGGGCCAGCCGAGTCCCTGGGCGTGGTAGAGGTGCCAGTTGGCGTCGTGCGGGCCGTTCTCGGCCAGCCGGACGATCGCGTGCGCGACGTAGTCCACCGGCAGCAGATCGACGGCCGGCGCGTCGGCGATGTCGTCCGGGCAGCGGCCGAGCGAGGCGAACGCCTTCATCTGGAGCCAGAAGAAGTCGTCGTGGCGGCACGCGCCGGTGCGGCTGTGTCCGGCGATCCGGCCCACCCGGTACACGGTGACCGGCAGTCCGGCCCGCCGTGCCCCCGCCGCGAGCTGTTCGGCGACCCACTTGCTCTGGGAGTATCCGATGCCGAGCGAGGCGGGGTCGCCCGGGACGGTGTCCTCGCCGATCACCCCCGCGGTGGCGTCCGGCGGGAAGACGCCCAGGGTGGAGATCAGGCGCAGCGGTGTGCGGTGGGCGGCGCAGAAGTCGAGCAGGTGGCGCAGGCCGTCGACGTTGGTGCGTTTGACGGTGGGGTACGGGACGACGAAGTTGATGTGCGCGGCGGCGTGGTACACCTCGGCGACCTCGCCCGCGCGGGTCTCGAAGGCGTCGCCGAGTCCGAGCCGGGGCCGGGCGAGGTCGCCCGGCCAGATCCCGGTGCGGTCGAGGCCGGAGGGGTCGAGGGCGAACTTCTCGAACGCCGCCCGCAGCCGCTCGCGGCCCTGCGTCACGCTGTCGGCCCGCACCAGGCAGATCACGCGGCGTCCGGTGCGCAGGAGTTCGTCGAGCAGGTGGCTGCCGAGGAAGCCGGTGGCCCCGGTGAGCAGCACCGGGCCGTCGGCGGGCGCCCGCCGCTCGCCGATGACGAGGTCGTGCAGGCGGGCCTCCGCGCGCAGGTCGGGCGGCTGGGTCGCGCCGCCGCCGGTGAGGCCGGCGGCCATGCCGCGCACGGTGGGTGTGCCGAGCAGCACCGAGAGCGGTACGTCGGCGTCCAGCCGCTCGCGGACCAGCCGGTGCAGGCGGGCGGCGAGCAGCGAGTGGCCGCCCTGTTCGAAGAAGTCGTCGTCCGGCGTCGCGGGCGCGTGCCCGAGGACGTCCCGCCACAGGGCGGCGACCGCCCGTTCGCGGTCCGTCCAGTCGGCCGGGTCGTCCGCGGCGGACTCGGTTGCGGCGGAACCGGCCGCGGCGGGGTCCGTCTCGGCGGCGCCCGTCCCGGCGGGGTCGGCCGGCCGGGCCGCCAGGGCGCGGCGGTCGGTCTTGCCGTTCGGCGTGACCGGGAACGTGTCGAGCCGGGTGACGCTGTGCGGGACCATGTATCCGGGCAGGACGGCGGCGAGGCGGGCGCGCCAGTCGGGGGGCGGCTCCTGGCCGCCGCGCACGAAGGCGTGCAGCGCGTGGTCCTGGCCGGCCGGTACGACGACCACGGCGGCGGCCTCCACGTGCGGCAGCCCCTCCAACGCGGCCTCGATCTCGCCGGGTTCGACGCGGTAGCCGCGGATCTTGACCTGGTCGTCGGCCCGGCCGCGGTAGTGCAGGCGGCCGTCCGGGTCCAGGACCACCAGATCGCCGGTGCGGTACATGAGCTGGCCGGGGACGAAGGGGTCGGGGACCATCGCCCGGCGGGTCTTGTCGGGAAGGCCGATGTAGCCGGGCGAGACGACCGGCCCGGCGACGCACAGCTCTCCTTCGACGCCGAACGGCGCCGGCTCGTCCCCGTCCAGGAGCACCCGGGCGTCGAGTCCGGCCACCACCCGTCCGATGGACGGGATCGCGGGCCAGGCGTCGGGGTCGGCCGGCAGCGTCTCGGCGCTGACCAGGTGGGCTTCGGAGGGCCCGTAGGCGTTGATCAGCCGGGCCTCGGGGTGGCGGCGGAACATCTCCCGCAGCTCCTCGGTGATCACCAGCCGCTCCCCGGTGACGTACACCTCGCGCAGGTCGGGCAGGCGCGTCGCGGACGAGCGCAGGACGGCGGCGAGTTCGCGCAGCGCGACGTAGGGGAAGTACGCCCGCTCGACGCGCTGTTCGGCCAGCAGCGCGGCCAGCGCGGCGAAGTCGGTGCGGGCGTGCGCGGGCGGGACGATCAGCGTGCCGCCGGTGCACAGGGTGCCGAAGACCTCCAGGGAGAACACGTCGAAGGCGGGCGGCATGTACTGGAGGGTGCGCATCCGGCGGTGCTCGGACAGCACGGCCTGGTTGTGCACGAGGTTGGTCAGGGTGGGCTCGCGCAGCACCACTCCCTTGGGGCGTCCGGTGGAGCCCGAGGTGTAGACGACGTACACCTGGTCGTCGGGCGACTTCCTGAGGCCCGGTGCGGGCGCAGCCCCGCCGTCCAGGCCGGCCGGGGTGGCGGTGTGCGTCCCGTCGGGCAGCGGTACGTCCGTGAGGTCGGCGTCCGGTGCGTGCAGCAGGATCCGGGCGCCGCAGTCGGCGAGTGTGAAGGCCAGCCGTCCCGGTGGCTGGTCGGGGTCGAGGACGACGTAGCTGCCGCCGGCCCGCAGGATGCCGGTCACGGTGGTCACCAGGTCGAGGCCCGGCCGCATCAGCACGGCCACCGGCCGGCCGTCGCGCACGCCCCGGGCGGCCAGGCCGGCCGCCACCGCGTCCACCCGCCGGGCCAGTTCGGCGTAGCTGGTCACGGTGCCGTCCGCGACCACGGCGGGGTCGGCGGGCGTCGCCGTGACGGTGTCGGCGAAGAGGTCGGCCGTCACCTCGGCGCCCAGGGTGGGCGCGTCCTGGCGGCGGGCGCAGCGTGCGGCGACCTCCCGTTCCTCCTCCTGGCTCACCCAGTTCAGCCGGCGGACGTCGGTGTCCGGGCCGGCCAGCACGCCGCGGACGAGTGTCTCCAGGCGGCCGGCCAGGTGTGCGGCGAAGCGTTCGGCGGCGGGCGCGGCCGAGGTGTGTTCGACGACGAGGGCGTAGTGGCCGGGCGTCTCGTCCACCAGGACCGCCAGTTCGTACTTGGCGCCGCCGGACACGTGCTCCCACGTCCGCGCTCCCCAGGCGCGCAGGTCCAGGCTGCGGGCGGCGGCGGGCATCACCGTGAGCATCGCGTTGAAGAGGTCGCCGACGCCGTCCTTGCCGCCGTGCGCGGAACGGAGTTCGCCGACCACCACCTCCAGCGGTACGTGCCGGTGCCGCAGCGCGTCGAGCATGTCCCGCTTCACGGCGTGCAGGACGTCGCGGGCGCTCGCCCCGGCGGCCAGCCGGTGCCGCAGCACCACCGTGTTGGTCAGGTGGCCGAGGACGTCGGCGTCGCCGCCGTCGCGCACGGTGACCGGGATGCCGAGCAGGAGGTCGTCCCGCCGGGTCTGCCGGTGCAGCAGCAGGAAGGTGAGGGCGGCGAAGAACATGCTGGTGGTGACGCCCTCGGCGGCGCAGAACCGCCGTACCCGGTCGGTCAGCCGGTCGTCCAGGACGCGTTGGCGGGTGACGTGGCGCTCGGGGCCCTCGCCCGGCAGGGCGAGGGGCGGGGCGGCGGGCGCGGCCGCGAGCTTGTCCAGCCAGTGCGGCAGCGACCCGGACGCCTGCCAGCGTTCGGCCCACCGCGCGTACGCCTCGACCGCCTGGCGCCGGGGTGTGCCGGGGTGTTCCGGCCCCCGGGTGTAGGCCGTCTCCAGGCGGGTGAGGTACGGCTTCCACGACAGGCCGTCGAAGACGGTGTGGTGGATGTCGAAGACCAAGACGCTGCGGCCGCTGCGGCCCTCGTCCCGCAGCCGCAGGTGCCGGACCCGCGCGAGCGGTCCGCTGCGCAGGTCGAAGACGGTGGCCGCGATCTCGGCCACCTGCTCGGCCACCCAGGCGTCGGCGGCGTCGCCGGTGTGGTCGCGCACGTCGAGGATCGGCTCCAGCTCCTCGTGCACGAGCTGGCGCAGTTCGCCGTCCGCGTCCATGTCGAAGGTGGTGCGCAGCGAGCAGTCCTCCCGGTGGACCAGGCGCAGCGCCCGCTGGAGGCGGCCGTGGTCCAGCAGGGTGTCCAGGCGCAGCACCAGGGGCTGGCTGTAGGCGGTGGGGTCGGTGCCGTAGGTGCTGGCGAACCACAGGCCCGCCTGGGCCGGTGACGGCGGGAAGCTCTGGGCGCCGGTCGTGCGCCGGTGATCGGTGGCAGTCATCTCAGCCTCGGGCACGCTGGGTGCGTATCAGGTCGGCGACGCCGCGCGGGGTGCCGGCGTCGAAGATCTCGTCGGGCGCCAGGGCGACGCCCGCCACGTCCTCCAGCCGGGCGCCCAGGTCGATCAGGTGCAGGGAGGTGACGCCGTTCTCGATCAGGCCGTCGTCCGGGCCGATCGGGTCCTGTCCGGTCACCTCCGCCAGGGTGGAGCGGACGGTCTCGGCCAGCCGGTCCGCCGAGCCGCCGTCGGGCGTCGCGGCGCGCGGGCGGGAGGTGAGCCGGGCGGCGAGTTCCGTGCGGTCGATCTTGCCGTTCGCGTTCAGCGGGAAGGCGTCGAGGACGCGCACCGTGGCGGGGACCAGGTGGTCGGGCAGGTGGCGGCGCAGATGGTCGAGGAGGGCGGACTCGGCGAGTTCACGCCCGGGTGCGGGCACGCACCACAGGGCGAGCCGGTCGGCCGCGCCGTCGCTCGGCGCGGCCTGCGCCACCGCGCGTTCGACGTCCGGGTGGCTCTCGGCGGTCAGTTCGACCTGCCGTGGTTCGACGCGGAAGCCCCGTACCTTCAGCATCTGGTCGGTGCGGCCGGCGAGTACGATCTCCCCGTCCTCGGTCCGCCTGGCCAGGTCCCCGGTGCGCAGCAGGCGTCCGCCGCGGTGCGGGACGAACTTGCGGTCGGTGAGGTCCGGGTCGTCCAGGTAGCCGAGGGCCACGCCGTCGCCGCCGACGCACAGTTCGCCGATCTCGCCGGGCGGGCACTCCTCGAACCGGTCGTCGCGGACCGTCATCTCCACGCCCGGCATGGGCCGTCCGACCGGTACGGCGGCCCCGGACAGATCGGCGGCGGTGACCTTGTGGACGGCGGTGAGCGCGGAGTTCTCGGTGCAGCCGAAGGCGTTGAACAGGTCGCCGCCGACGACGGCGAGGGCGCGTTCGAGGTGTGCGGCGGAGGGGAAGTCGCCGCTGACGATGACCGAACGCGTCTGCGCGAGCGTGTCCGGGTGGTGTTCGACCAGGAGGTTGAACAGGCCGACGGGCAGGTTGAGCACGGTGGTGCGTTCGCGTGCGATGAGCGCCGCCAGTTCGCCGAGCTGCGGCAGTTCCTGCGGGGCGAGGGAGAGCCGGCCGCCGCGCAGCAGGCACGTCCAGATGTCGGTGGTGGACGCGGCGAACGAGGGCTGCGCGAGTTGCAGGAAGCGGTCCTGCGGGCCGGGGGTGAAGCCGGTCAGGCCCCTGGAGACGCGGGCGATGCCGCGATGGGCGATCACGACTCCCTTGGGCTCGCCGGTCGAGCCCGAGGTGAACAGGATGAACGCCGGTGACTCGGGCGTCACTTCAGCGTCCACCGCTTCGGCGGGCAGCGGCGCGGCCTCGGCCAGCAGGTCGCCGGCCGGCAGTTGCCGGGCCGCCGCCGGGAGGCCGGGGGCGGCGTCGGAGTCGGTCACCGTGAGGGCCGGGGCGGCCAGCCGGTGCATCCGCGCCGAGTAGTGGGCGGGGTGGCCCGGGTTGAACGGGACCACCACGCAGCCGGCCTTCAGCACGCCCAGGAAGACCTGGTAGAGGGCGGGGCCGCGATCCAGGCGTACGGCGACCCGCTGTCCGGGCCGCAGCCCGCGCTCGCGCAGGGCGCGGGCGATCCGGTCGGTGGCGGCGTCCAGTTCGGCGTAGGTGAGGGTCGTCGCACCGTCGCGCAGCGCCTCGCGCGCCGCGTGCTGCCGCGCCGTCCGGGTGAACGCCTGCGGGATCGTCTCGACGGTGGTCTGGGGCGCGACGGCCGGACCGGCCGCCGTGGCGGTACTGCGTCGTGTCATCACGCGGATGTCACCGTCCCTTCTCGTCTCGGGTCGTTCGGTCCCGATGGGGTCGTGTGCGCTCAGTTCTGGTGGGCCGCCACCAGGCCGAGGTGGGCCAGGGTGGTCCGGCCGAACGGGGTGGCCGGGTCCGCCAGGTCCAGCGGCAGGTCGAAGTGGTCGCGGTCGGGCACCACCTGGGCGGTGACCGGGACCGCGTGCGCGGCCAGGTGGGCGGCGTAGTCCTCCTGCTGGCGCAGGTATGTCCGTGTCTCGTGCCGGCCGGCGGCCAGCAGGACGGCGTCGCAGCGCGGTGCGGACATCCGTACCGGGCTGTGCTCGCGGGCGAGTCGGTCGGTCAGGCCGAGGGCGTCGTTGACGTAGGTGTGCGGGATCTCGCCGAGGTCGTACAGACCGCTGAGCAGGCACGCGGTACGGACCCGGGGGGCGGAGCCGTCGGCGAGCGCCGCGGCGAGCAGGTGCGCGCCCGCGCTGCTGCCCGCCACGTGCAGACGCTCCGGGTCGATGCCGAACCGGGACCCGCTGCCGGCGAGCCACCGCAGGGCCCGGCGCACCGAGGCGATCATGTCGGGCAGGGTGCGGTCCGGGGCGAGGCCGTAGCCCACGGCCACGAACGCGTACCCGTGCGCCACCGCGTTCTCGGCCGCGAAGCAGGCGTCGTCGATGCCGGACTCCTGCCAGTGGCCGCCGTGCACGAAGACCAGCGCGGGAGCGCCGGGCCCCGGGGCGCCGGGCACGGCGGTCGCGGTGGGTGTGTCCGGGGCGGCGGGCGGGTGCGGCGGGGCGGCCGGGAACACGTGGCAGCGCTCGCCGCGCTCGGCGCCGTACGGGACCGCCGGGTGCGCGGTGAGCCGGGCGCGGGCCCGGTCGCCGCGCGTGCGGTAGCGCCGCAGCGTCCCGGCCGGATCGCGGGCGACGGTGCTCGGCGCGTACTCGTCGTCCAGCGGGCCCCGCTCACGCATCGGGCTTGCGCCCCTCGATGACGCCGTGCGGGGTCCAGCCGTCGCTGCGCACCCGGGTGATGTCGGCGAATCCCGCGGCGGTGAGCCAGTCCTCGTGCTCGCTCCACCGGTAGATCGTCGACTCCTCGGCGGGGAGGGTGGCGAAGTAGACGTTGTCCAGGGCGGTGTAGAGCGGCCCGCATCCGTCGTCGTCGGCGAACGCGTTGAACACCGCCACCCGGCCGCCCGGCCGCAGCGCCTCGTGGGCCCGCTTGAGCAGGGCGCGGTTCTGCTCCGGCGACCAGATCACGAACTGGTGGGCGAACAGCACCAGATCGAACCCGTCGGGCAGCGGATCGCCGAACATGTCACCGGCGACCACGCTGATCCGGTCCTCCAGACCGGCGGCGGCGACGTTGTCCCGGGCCACCTCGGTGGCGCCTTCGAGGTCGAACACCGTGATCCTCAGGTGCGGGTGGGCGCGCGCCAGGGCGATGGCGTTGACGGCGTCGCCGCCGCCGACGTCCAGCAGATCGCGTACGCCCGCGTAGTCCACCTGGTGCAGGAGCACCGGATTGGACAGCTCGGACCAGGAGTTCATCCCCCGGAAGAACAGGTTCTCCAGGTCCAGGGCCTGTTCCAGCCGCGAGTACAGGTCGCCGCCCGAGCCGGGCAGGTGTTTGAGCCCTTCGTTCTTGCCGGTGCGCAGCGATTCCGCGTACTCCATGGCCGGCAGGTACGACAGCCGGTGCTGGAAGTCGATGATGTTGCGGATCAGCGGCCACACGCCGCCGTCGATCGCGTCGCGCAGCATCGGGCTGGGCGCGTACCGCCCCTCCTCGTGCTCGGTCAGACCGAGGGAGGTGGTGCCGAGCAGCAGTTTGCGCGCCGACTTGGGCGGCAGCCGCAGCCCCGCCGCGACCTGGTCGCAGGTGGAGGGGCCGTTGAGGGTGAGGTACTCGAAGAGTTGCAGTTCCGAGGCGGCTCGCAGCTGCTGGAAGGCGGCGAACCCGAAGAGCACCGGAACGAGCGGCCCCAGGTCGACCGGCTTCCCGTCGGCCGGATTCACCACGACCGGATGCGGGTCGGTCGGCAGCCCCGTGCGGGGGTTCTTCATCACTTTCCTCCGTGGGTCGGTTCCCGCCCCGGGTCTCGGGGGCGGGTCGGAATGTCCGCGGTTCCGGGTCTCAGAGACGGGTGCGGAAGGTCCACAGCTCCGGGAAGAAACGGTGTTCGTTGATGGTGCGCAGCCAGGCGGCGCCGTCGCTGCCGCCGGTTCCGCTCTTGCCGCCGAGCATCCGCTCGACGACCAGCAGATGGGTGGCTCGCCAGTGGGAGAACTGGTAGGCGACCTCGGTCAGGCACTCGGCCAGGCGGTGCGCGTCGCGGTGCCGGTCCGGGTGCCGGTAGATCTCCAGCCACACGTCCTCGACGCGGGGGTCCTCCTCGTGCTGCTCCTCGGGCGGCCTGTTCACGAAGTCGGCCGGGACCTCGAACCCGCGCCGCGCCAGGTGCCGCAGCGCCGCGTCGTAGACCGACGGCCTGGCCAGCTCCGCCAGCACCGTCGGGTGCCCCTGCCGGAACGCCTCCTCCACCTGCCCGGAGGGCCGGTTGCCCATGATGAACTCCAGGGCGCGGTAGGCGAAGGACTGCACGCCCGAGGCGTCGCCCAGGACGTGCCGGAACGCCGCGAACTCGTCGGCCGACATGCCGTTCATCGACTCCCAGCAGGCGACCAGCACCCGCTGGGTGCGCACCGCCCGCGACAGCGCCAGGCAGGCGGCCGCCGCGTCGTCGTCGGCCAGGGCGTGCCGGGCCGTGTCCAGGTCGTCGGTGACCGCCCGGAACAGCAGTTCCTTGACGTGGCTGAGCAGGATGAAGTTCAGTTCGCCCCGGGCCTCGCTGCGCGGGTGCTGCAACTCGTGCAACTCGTCCATGCGGGCGTAGGAGACGTACTCGGGAGCCCGGTTCATCGCACTCCTTTCACGGCAGGGCGCGGTGCAGTTCGCGCACCGCGCGCCACACCTGCTCATGGGTCACATACAGCGGGGCGAACGCGAACCGGACCAGGTCCGGCGGCCGGGCGTCGACGAGCACGCCGGCGCCGGCCAGGGCCTGTTCGAGCCCTTCGGCGTCGGGGACGCGCAGGGCGAGGTGTCCGCCGCGCAGGTCCGGGTCGCGGGGCGAGGCGAGCCGCCGCGGCAGATCGGGGCGGCCCTCGCCCAGGCAGGTCAGGAAGAACTCCCCGAGGTCGCGGCCGCGTCGGTGCAGCTCTCGGATGCCGGTGTCCACCAGGGGGTCCAGGGCATGGTCCAGCGCGGCGAGGCTGAGCAGCGGCGGGGTGCCGGTACGGCCGCGGTCCACGCCCTCGGCCGGTTCGAACGCGGGCGCCATGGCGAACGGCCGCGCGTGGCCGTGCCAGCCCGCCAGCGGGAAGTCCACGTCCGGCTGGAGGTCGGAGCGGACGTAGAGGAAGGCCGGCGCTCCGGGGCCGCCGCCGAGGTACTTGTAGCCGCAGCCGACCGCCAGGTCCACCGCGCAGGCGTCCAGTTCGACCGGCAGGACGCCGGCGGCGTGGCTGAGGTCCCACACGGACACGGCGCCGGCGGTGTGGCACAGCGCGGTGGTCGGCCCGATCGCGCGCCGCTCCCCGGTGCGGAAGTCCACCGGCGCGGTGAGCGCGGCGGCCGTCCGCCGCCCGTGCGCAGCGAGGTACGCGTCGAAACCGGCGCGCGGTTCCACGACGAGCCGGCGGTCCAGGAGCCGTGCCACCGAGTCCGCGATGTACAGATCGGTGGGGAAGGCGCCGGCCTCGACGAGCAGGTCGGGGCGGTCCGCGCGCAGCCGGCAGGCGGCGACCAGGGCGTTGAACAGGGTCGTGGACGTCGTCTCGCCGGCGACCACCACCTGCCCCGGACCGGCGCCGAGCAGCGGGGCCAGCTTGTCGCCGACGGTGCGGGGCAGGTCCAGCCACCCGTCCTGGAACCAGGCTCGCACCTGCCGGGGCGCCCACTGTCCGGACACCACGCCGCCGAGTGCGGTCGCGAGGCTCTCCCTGGGCGGTCCGAGGGAGTTGCCGTTGAGGTGGACGGCGCCGCCGGTGGCGTACCGGGAGGCGTACGCGGTCAGCGGATCGCGCTCGTCGCGGCGCCGTGCCTCGTCGCGCAGCGCCGGGAGGCCGGTCCGGGTCGCGCTCGCCGGGGACGTCGTGCCACGGGCGGTCATGACGCACCCGCTTTCCTGGACGCGCCTGCTTCCCGGTCGCCTGTCCCGCCGGTCCACACCCGTCCGGTGACCGTCATGCTCACCGCGCCGTCGCGGACGGAGCCGGTGCAGTGGAAGACCGACTCGGTGCGTCGAGCAGTGACTTGACGTACCGTCACCGGCTGGCGGACGTCGGTGGCCGGGCCCAGTGCCGTGGCGCCGAGCGCGGCGGCCGCAGGCAGGCAGCCGGCGTCCTCGGGGATGCCGAAGCCCGGCGCGAACACCCGTGCCAGCACCTCGGCGCGGACCGGGTCCCACCGGTAGAGGATGAGGTCGGTGAGGTTCCGTTCCCGCATGCGCCCGGGATCGGGTGCGGGCAGTGTGCGGGGGTCCTCGGTGACGGGCAGCAGGGTGAAGGCGCGGCCGACGCCCCCGGCGTACGGGGTGCCGGTGTACGGGCCGAACAGCGCGGCGTCGTAGGGGACTTCCTCGTGCACGAGGGGGCCGGCGAACGGCACCCGGACCTCGCGGCCGTCGGTCCACAGCGGCTGGGTGCCGCTCTCGGCCGTCCGGCTGACCTCCCCCGCCGGCAGACGGCCCGCGCCGACCAGGTACGCGGCCGTGCCCGCCAGGGAGTGGGTGGCGAACGGCGTCTCGCCGGCCGCGTTGAAGATCCGCGACGCGAAGGTCCGTTCCGCGCCGCGGCACTCGACCACCAGGGCGCTCTCGTCGGCGGGCGTGCGGCGCGCGTGCGCCGCCGCCTCCTCGGCCGCCGTCGCCTCCCCCGCGCCGTCCACACCGTGCGGGCCGTGCGGGTCTTCCGGGACGAGCACGTCCAGAGCGCTCCCCCGGCCCGGCGCCACACCGAACATGTCCACCGTCGTCATGCGCACGGTCCACCCGCCAGGTGCTCGGCGGCGAAGTCGAAGAGGACCTGTTCGTCGCCCTGGTAGGGCTGGTCGGGGCGCGGCCAGTGCACGACGAGGTCGGTGAAGCCGGCCGCCTCCAGCTCGCCCGCCGCGTCCTCGTAGGCGGACAGCGAGGCGGTGATGCCGCCGACCGCCGCGTCGGCCACCAGCAGCCGGCGCAGCGTGGCCGGGTCGCGCCCGGCCCGCTCGCAGGCCGCGTCCACGCCGCGCAGTTGCTCGCGCAGCCCCGGCAGGGCCTCGCGCAGCGACCGGGTGCGGAAGTCGTTGGGCGGTCCGGAGGTGATCCAGTACTGCCCGAAGCGGGCGGTCAGGGCCATGCCCCGCGGTCCGGCGGCGGCCACCGCGAAGGGCGGGCGCGGCCCGTTCCCGGCTCGCGGGTGGAAGGTCACGCCGTGCGCCGCGTACCAGGGTGTGGTCCGGTCCACGTCGCCGTCGACCAGCACCGCGTCGAGCAGTTCCACGAACGCGGCGAAGCGGTCGGCGCGTTCGCCGGGGCCGAGCGCCGGGCCGCCGAGGACCCCGCCGTCGTGGCCGGGGGCGCCGGAGCCCAGACCGCAGATCAGACGGCCCTCGGCGATGTCGTCGACGGAGGCCAGGTCCTTGGCCAGCACCACGGGGTGGCGGAAGTTGGGGGTGGCCACGAGCATGCCGAGGCCGATGCGGTCCGTCACGACGGCCGCGGCGGTGAGGGTGGGGACCGAGCCGTACCAGCGGCGGTCGGCGAACCAGCGCCACATCAGGTGGTCGTAGGTCCAGGCGTGGTGGTAGCCGAGCTGTTCCGCGGTCCGCCACCGCTCGGCCGCGGCCTTCCACTCGTGTTCGGGCAGCAGGACGACACCGTGCCTCATGAGCGCACTTCCTCCAGGCGCAGGTGCGCCATCAGCCGCGTCGCCCGGTCCAGCACCCGCAGCACTCCGGTGAGCAGCGGCTCCATCACTCCGGCCGACTGCCAGGTGACGACCGGGTGATGGCGTCCGTCGACGTCGGGGTAGAGCCCGTTGTGCGCGAGGTCGGTCGCGACCTCGGCGACACGTGTGTCCAGCTGGGCGACGAGTTCGGTGTGGCCGACGGGGCGGCGGACGGTGAGGAAGAAGTTGTCGTACAGGTCTTCCTTCTCGCGCGACACGCTCACTCCCGGCGCGCCGGCGGACTGCTGGAGCAGGGACCGTCCGTCGGGCACGAGGTGATTGGCTATGTGGTCGTGGGTCACGCCGTTGCGGGCGATCGCCTCGTCCAGGGCCTCGCACGAGCGGCCGCCCTGCCAGGGGAACCGGCCGCGGAAGATCCGGCGCACCGGCCGGTAGTCCGGCGCCCAGGCGCCGCTGAACGACGGGTGCTGGAGCGCCATCCGCGCCCGGGTGTGGGCGTGGTAGTGGGCCCGCGGGACGGTGGCCGAGTAGAGCAGCATCGCGCTGTACCCGTCGATGCAGGTGGCCAGCGCGTCGAGTTCGCGGTCGCCGGGCGGGTCGTCGGGGTGGCGCCACAGGATGTCGCCCATGGCCCGCCAGAGCACGAAGGAGATCTGGTGGCCGGCGATCCAGCGGTACCAGAACAGCCGCTGCGCGTCGACGGGCCGCGCGCCGAGCAGGTCGTACTCCGGCAGTTCCCGCTCGGCGGTCCCGGCGGTGTGCGGCGGCTCGGCGGGCCTCTGGTACGGGTGGCCGACCTGCGGCATGAACAGCAGTTGCGGCTGCATCAGCGGCGGGTGTCCCGCGCTGGGTACGGCGTCAGGTCCTCGGCGGTTGCTCACGATCCCGCTCCTGGAAAGTAGATGAACTCGAGTTCGAGACCGTTGGGGTCCAGGACGTAGAGGCTCTGCATGCCGTCGTCGTCGGTCACGATGTCCGACGGCGGTTCGTCCCTGGCCCACCGCAGGTCGGTCCGCTCGCGGGCGCGCAGCCATCGCTCGCGCAGCCGCACGAGGTCTTCCGGCCGGTCCACGGTGATCCCGATGTGCTGGTACTGGTAGCCGAGCGGGTCCGGGCCGCCCCGGCTGTGCTCCGCCCGGTCGAAGATGTGGAAGCGCGCGTGCCCCTTCCGTACCTCGACCAGCTTCCGGATGCCGGGAAGCCGTGCGTGAGTGAGGGGGGAGAAGGTGTCGAGCGACCACTCCACCGTGGCCCCGAGGAATTCCTCGTACCAGCTGATCGTGGCGTCCACGTCGTCCGTCTGGACGGCGACGTGGTGGAATCCCGGCGCGATGTCAAGCCCGTTCATCAAAAGCCTCTCCGTCGCGGATGTGCTCGGCTCGTTCCGTGTCTTCGCGGAGTGGAAGCAATCGATTCCATGTTCGGCGCGGGACGGCGTCGGCGGCAATCAGAGCCCCTACAAAGAAGCCTTAAATCGCTTTCAAGTGACTTTTTAGACGACCTTTCAGCCGGTCGCGCGGTCGGCCGGTCGGGACCGACGAGGGCCGGAGCGGCCCGGTGAGGGCCGGTGAGGGCCTGTGGGGGCTGTGGGGGCCTGTGGGGGCCGGTGAGGGCCTGTGGGGGCCTGTGGGGGCGTCGCAGGGCGGTACGTCGGCGCCCCGCGCGTACGGTGAACCGGTCGGCGCCCGGCCGGTATTCCCGTGGAGTTCGCCTCCGCGCGGTCCGCAGGGTCTCTTTCTTTCACACGGGAAGGGCCCGTATGCGATACGGGCCGAATATGGCGTGAACGCGGCCGTGGCGGAAAATGTTTTCCGCCACGGCCGCGCATTGTTCATCCCCCTCGTCCGCCTGTTTCACCTCAGGCTCTGACCGCTTTCCCGTCGCGCTCGGGCGCCGGCTCCTCCTCGGACCGCGCCCGGAGATCGGGCAGCAGGGTGGCCAGCGCGCACACCGCCATCACCGCCCCGATCCACAGCGGCGCCGCGAGGCCGAGTCCGGCGCTGATCCCCATGCCGCCGAGCCAGGGGCCGAGCATCACGCCGATGTTGATGGCGGACCCGTTGACCGTGTTGACCAGCGCGCCCTCGTTGGACACCGACATCACCCGGGCGGCCAGCGCCGGGTTGAGCGGCAGGCCGATCAGGCCGAGCAGCACGGTGCAGACGACCACCGGCGCCTGGTGCGCGACACTCAGCGCGAAGGCGGCGAGGACGAGGGCGACCGCGGCCAGGCCGCCGAAGAGGATCGGGCGCGTCCGGCGGTCCGCGAACCGGCCGACGACGGTGTTGCCCACCACCGTGGCCGCCCCGTACACCGCGAACAGCACCGGCACGGTCGAGGGGGTGAAGTGGGCGGCGTCGGTGAGGATCAGGGAGAGGTAGGTGAAGGCGGCGACGACCGCGCCGATGGCGAGCGCACTGGTCGAGTACGCGCCCCACAGACGCCAGTTGCGGAAGTCCCGCAGCTCTGTTCGCAGATCGAGGGTGTCGGGGTCGCCGCCGGCCGGCACCTTCAGCGCGACCGCCGCGACGCACCCGAGCGCCAGCAGGTCGACCGCCCAGAAGCTGGCCCGCCAGTCCAGGCGCTGTTCGATGAAGGTGGCCGCCGGCAGCCCGACGACCTGGGCGACCATGATGCCGCCGTACAGGGCCGACATCGCGCGGCCGCGCCGCTCGGCGCCGACGAGGCGGATGCACACGGCGGCGCTCACCCCCAAGAACGCCGAGGCGGCCAGCGCGGTCAGCACCCGGGCGACCACGAGCACCCAGTAGGCGGAGGCGAGGGCCCCGATCGTCTGCCCGACGACGAAGACCGCCAGCAGCCACAGCAGCGCCCGCTTCTGCGCCGTCCGGGACAGGCCGATGGTCAGCAGGGGGCCGCCGACGACCATGCCGACGGCGTAGACGGACACGAGGTAGCCGACGGCGGCGACGGAGACGCCGAGGTCGCCCGCGATGCCCTGGAGCAGTCCGGCGACCATGATCTCGGTCGTGTTGAGGCAGCAGACGGCCACCGCCAGCACGTACACAGCGAAAGGCATGCCTCTCCCCCCGGGGGAAGTCGGGCGGCGCTCACGCGCCGGCGGGCCGGGAGAAGGAACTCCACCTGATGCCGAGGGGGTCGGTGAACTGTCCGATGACCAGTCCGTCGGCGTCGGCGAACGGGCCGGTCACCCGTCGGCCGCCGCCCGCCTCGCACCGCTCCAGCAGGTCCGGGACGTCGTCCACGAGCAGGCCGGGGATCGCGTAGTCGGCCGCCTCGGGTGTCCCGGACAGGTCGAGCACTCCCCCGATGGGCTCGCGCGCGCCGGGGGGCAGGAAGCCGTAGTACTCCACTCCCACGGCCGCCTCGTCGCGCTGCTGCCTCCAGCCGAAGGCCCGCTCGTAGAACGTCCGGGTCGCCGCCGGGTCGTTCGTGCCGATCTCGAACCACGCCGTGGCGTTCGGCGCCGGCGGCTCCGGCTCGTACCGGCTGCCGGGTTCGAACAGTCCCAGCCGGTTGCCGCGCACGTCGGTGACGACCGCGTGCACGTCGCCCGCGGGGGTGCGGGCGGGCGGTTCGACGAGGGTGGCGCCCAGCGCCCGCAGCGGCGCGATCGCGGCCGTCACGTCGTCGCACACGACGCCCAGGGACACCGTGTCCCGCTCGCCCCGGCGCAGCGCGCCCATGGCGGAGGCGGCGGCGGGCGCGGTGATCGCGCAGTAGGCGTCGTCGTCGGCGAGGGCGGTGAACTTCCAGTCCAGGAGGGTGCGGTAGAACTCCTGGCTGCGGGCCGGGTCGGTGGTGGTGATCTCGAACCAGCCCACGGTCGCCGGACGGATGTCGGGTGTGCTCATGGTTGTTCCCTCCCGGTGCGTCGGCACGGCGGTGGCAGTGCCGGTCAGCGGCGCACCTGTTCCAGATCGGTCCGCAGGTAGCGGGCGGTGATCGAGTGCTCGTCGGCGGCGAGTTCCTTGGGGGTGCCCTCGAAGAGCACCTGGCCGCCGTGCCGGCCGGCGTCCGGACCCAGGTCGATGACCCAGTCGGCGTGTTTGACGACCTGGAGGTCGTGTTCCACGACGACGACCGTGTTGCCGTCGTCCACGATGCGGTCGAGCAGCGCGAGCAGCGTGTCGACGTCGGCCATGTGCAGCCCGGTGGTCGGTTCGTCGAAGACGAAGACGCTGCCGGTGTCCTGGAGGCGGTGGGCGAGCTTGAGCCGCTGCCGCTCGCCGCCGGAGAGGGTCGACAGCGGCTGGCCGAGCGTCAGGTACGACAGTCCCACGTCCTGGAGCGTCGCCAGCTTGCGGACCACGGCGGCGTCCTCCTCGAAGTAGGACAGCCCCTCCTCGACGGTGAGCGCGAGCACCTCGGCGATGTTCTTCCCGCGCAGCGTCTTCTCCAGTGCCTCGGGCCGGTAGCGGCGGCCCTCGCACACCTCGCAGGTGACGGTCACCGGGTCCATGTAGGCGAGGTCGGTCTGGATGACGCCGCGGCCCTGGCAGGCCGGGCAGCCGCCGGTGGAGTTGAAGCTGAACAGGCCGGGTTCGGCGTCGTTGGCCCGCGCGAACAGCGTGCGGACCGTGTCCATGATGTCCACGTAGGTGGCCGGTGTGGAGCGCGAGGAGATGCCGATGCCCGACTGGTCGATCATGACGGCCTCGGGGTACTGGGCGGCGAACACCCCGGAGATCAGGGAGCTCTTGCCGGAGCCGGCCACTCCGGTGATCGCGGTCAGAATGCCCGTGGGGATGCCGACGGTGACGTTCTTGAGGTTGTTGAGCGCGGCGTCGCGGATGGTCAGGGAGCCGGTGGCGGTGCGCAGTTCGTCCTTGAGACCGCGGCGCTCGCGCAGCTTGCGGCCGGTGAGCGTGCCGGCCTTGCCCAGCTGCCGGTAGGTGCCCTCGAAGACGATCTCGCCGCCGTGCACGCCGGCGCCCGGGCCCATGTCGACGATGTGGTCGGCGGCGGCCATGACGTCCGGGTTGTGCTCCACGACGAGCACGGTGTTGCCCTTGTCCCGCAGGTCGCCGAGGAGTTCGTTGAGCCGGTGCACGTCCCGCGGGTGCAGGGCGACGCTCGGCTCGTCGAAGATGAAGGTGAGGTCGCTCAGGCTGCTGCCCAGGTGCCGTACCGTCTTCAGCCGCTGGCCCTCGCCCCCGGACAGGGTGGACGTCTCACGGGCGAGGCTGAGGTAGCCCAGTCCGATCGCCTCCACCCGTTTGAGGGCGGCGGTGACCGCCTCGACGACGGGCTTGGCCACCGGGTCGTCGATGCGGGCGAGTTCGGCGATCAGCTCGGTCACTTCCAGGGCGGCGTAGTCGGCGATGTTCTTGCCGTCGATCCTGGAGGCGAGCGCCGCCTCGTTGAGCCGGCCGCCGCCGCACACCTCGCAGACCCCGGTCCGCACGACCTGTTCGGCGGCCCGGCGCTCCTTGCCCTTCAGCGCGTCCAGTCCGCCCTTGAGGTAGCGGCGGTTGAAGCGGACCACGATTCCCTCGTACTCATTGGAATACGTCAGTTCTCGGCCGGGCCGCTGGACCTTGAATCCCTCGCCGTGCAGCAGGAGTTCCCGGTCCTTCGCGGTGAATTCCCGGATCGGTTTGTCGGGGTCGAACAGTCCCGACTGAGCATAAAGTTGCCAGTTGAAGCTTCCCACGGCGAACAGCGATGACGTGATCGCGCCGTCGTTGAGCGACTTGTCCTCGTCCAGCAGCAGTCCGAGGTCGAGCCGCGCGGTGCGGCCAAGGCCCTCGCACTCGGGGCACATGCCCTGCGGGTCGTTGAACGAATACAGGGTGGACGGCCCGGCGCTGGGTCGGCCGTGCCGGGAGAACAGCACGCGTAACGCCGCGTTGATCTCCGTCATGGTGCCCACCGTGGAGCGGGAATTGCCGCCGATCGGTTTCTGGTCGACCACGATGGCGGTGGACAGATGGTCCATTCCCCGGGCGTTCGGGCGCTCGTGCTTCGGCAGCCGGTTGCGGATGAACCAGGGGAAGGTGGCGTTGAGTTGGCGTTGGGACTCGACGGCGATCGTGCCGAACACCAGGGACGACTTGCCGGATCCGGAGACACCCGTGAACACGGTCAGGCATCCTTTCGGGATGCGCAGCGAAACGTTCTTGAGATTGTTCTCCCGGACGCCTTCCAAAGTGATGGTGTCGTTCGCCTGCCGCCCGCCCCGGCTTTCCATGAATCCTCCCTCGGCCTTCCGGCACCTTTATGCGGAACTGGTCCCTGATCAGACGTTACCGCACTCGCACACAGCGCGACCGGAGTCCGTCCGGCGCCTGTGTGAAATGTGGTTTGAGGAGGCTCTGACAGTAACTTGAAAATCGTCTGAGTGTGCCGCGCCGGGCCCCCGGCTAGTGTTCGACACAGGGCGGTGCACAGTGCGGTGCGCAGGGCAAGAAGCAGCGCGGGCGCGGCAATTCGAGCCATGGCCGCCCGGCGGGAGGAGTGGACGTGAAGACACCTGACGGGACACGACGGGAGACGACATGACGAGCCGCCCGGACCCCTCCGCGGACACCGCGGTCCTGGGCTACGACCCGACCGCACGCACCTGGGTCACCGGCCCCGCGGCCACGACGACGTCGTTCGCCGCCGCACCGGCGATCGAGGGCGAACTCCTCGCCGACGAGGCGTCCCGCCGGGCGGTCGCCACCGACCTGGGCAACATCACCGTCCAGGCGCCGGGCGCGGTGCTGCGGCCGCGCTCGGCCGAGGACGTCGCCGCGATGGTCCGCTTCTGCCGCGAGCACGGCATCACCGTCTCCACCAGGGGACAGGCGCACACCACGCTCGGCCAGGGACTCACCGACGGACTCCTCATCGAGGCCCGCTCCCTGAACCGCGTCCACTCACTGGGCCCGGACACGGCCGAGGTCGATGCCGGCGTCCACTGGAAGGACCTGGTCCTGGCCGGCTTCGACCACTCGCCCCGGCTCACGCCCCCGGCGGTCACCGGGTACACCTCGCTGACCGTGGGCGGCACGCTGTCGGTCGGCGGACTCGGCGGCCTGGTCGGCGCGCTGCGCACCGGACTCCAGGTGGACCACGTCCGCGAACTGGAGGTCGTCACCGGTACCGGCGACATCGAGCGCTGCTCCCCGCACCACCGGCGCGACCTGTTCGAGGCGGTGCTCGGCGGGCTCGGCCAGTGCGGCATCATCACCAAGGCGGTCCTCGACCTGGTGCCCGCCCGGCGCTATGCCCGCACCTACGTGCTGGAGCACACCGACAACGCCGCGTTCTTCCGCGACCTGCGCGTCGTCATCGAACACCCCGGCATCGACCACGTCTACGCCGAGCTGTACGCGCCGGGCGCCGAGCCCACCCACAAGTGCTACGCGACCGTCTTCCACGACGGGCCGACCCCGCCGGACGACGCGACGGTGCTCGCCGGGCTGACCGCCGAGCCGGCCGTCGAGGACACCGGCTACCTGGACTACGTGTTCTCCATCGACCGCCTGGTGGACGGGATGCGGGACACCGTGGGCTGGGACGGGCTGCTCAAACCCTGGTACGACGTGTGGCTGACCGGGTCCGTCGTGGAGGAGTACATCGCCGAGCTCCACCCGACGCTCACCGCACGCGACATCGGCCCGTTCGGCATCAGCCTGATCTACCCGCAGCGGCGCTCCACCCTCACCCGGCCGCTGCCCCGGCTGCCCGAACCGGACGGCTCCGACTGGGTTTTCGTGCTCGACATCAACACCGTGGCCGAAACCCCCGGCGCCGACCCGGAGTTCGTCGAGGAGATGCTGGAGCGCAACACCCGGCTGTTCGCCGACGCCCGCGACCGCTACGGCGCGGTGCTCTACCCGATCGGCTCGGTGCCGTTCACCGAGCAGGACTGGCGCGCCCACTACGGCGACCAGTGGGAGACCTTCCGCGACGCCAAGAAGCGCTACGACCCCGACTCCGTCCTCACCCCCGGCCCCGGCATCTTCCGCAACGGCTGACCCGCGCGAGCGCCGCGCGACCGAGGACCCCACCCCACCCCCGACCATGGAGGAGCGGCATGCTTCCGTCCAAGCCCGAGCTGACCGGGACCGTCGGCGCCGTGGCCAGCACGCACTGGCTCGCCTCGGCCGCGGGGATGAGAATCCTGGCCAGCGGCGGCAACGCGTTCGACGCCGCGGTCGCCGCGGGTTTCGTCCTCCAGGTGATCGAGCCCCACTTCAACGGCCCCGGCGGTGACGTGTCCATCGTCGCGCACCGGGCCGGCCGCGACGACGTGCAGGCCGTCTGCGGGCAGGGTCCGATGCCGCGCGCCGCGGACATCGACACCTTCACCGGCCTCGGGCTCGACGCCATCCCGGGGTCGGGACTGCTGCCGGCCTGCGTCCCCGGTGCGTTCGGCGGCTGGATGCGGCTGCTCGCCGAGTTCGGGACGATGCGCCTGGCCGACGTCCTGGCGCCGGCGATCGGCTACGCCGAGGGCGGCTTCCCGCTGCTCCCGGAGACCGCGCTCGCCATCGAGGTGCTCGCCCCGCTGTTCCGCGAGGAGTGGCACGGCTCCGGGCAGACGTATCTGCCCGGCGGCCGCGTCCCGGCGGCGGGCAGCCGGTTCCGCAACCCGGCGCTGGCCGCCACCTACCAGCGGCTGATCAAGGAGGCGGAGGCCGCCGCCGGCGACCGCGAGGCCCAGATACAGGCCGCGCACGACGCCTTCTACCAGGGCTTCGTCGCCGAGGAGATCACCGACTTCCTCGCCTCGGGACCCATGCTCGACGCCACCGGCCGGCGGCACCGGGGGCTGCTCACCGGGGACGACCTCGCCGGCTGGGAGGCGACGGTGGAGACCGCGCCCCACCACGGCTACCGCGGCTACCAGGTGTACAAACCGGGGCCGTGGTCGCAGGGCCCGGTCTTCCTCCAGCAACTCGCCCTGCTCGAAGGCTTCGACCTGGCGGCGATGGGGCAGGGCAGCGCCGACTGCCTGCACACCGTGGTGGAGTGCACCAAGCTCGCCATGGCCGACCGCGAGGCGTGGTACGGCGATCCGGCGTTCAGCGACGTGCCGTTGGCCGGCCTGCTGGACGAGGAGTACACCCGGCGGCGGCGCGCGCTGGTCGGCGAGCGCGCCGAGCCGACCCTGCGGCCGGGCGAGCCCGGCGGCCGCACCTCGTTCATCCCCGCCCTGACCGCCCCCGACGCCGCGGAACCGGACACCGACTTGATGTCCCAGCTGCGCAACGGGCTGCCGACGGTCCTGCGGGCCACCACCGCCAAGGGCGACACCTGCACGGTCACCGCCGTCGACCGGCACGGCAACATGGTGGCCGCCACCCCCAGCGGCGGCTGGCTGAAGAGTTCGCCCGCCGTTCCCGGCCTCGGCTTCCCGCTCGGCACCCGCGGCCAGTCCATGTACCTGGTCGACGGGCACCCCAACTCGCTGGCGCCCGGCAAGCGTCCGCGCACCACCCTCAGCCCCACCGTGGTGCTGCGCGACGGGCGTCCGTTCGTCGCGTTCGGGACGCCGGGCGGCGACCGGCAGGACCAGTGGACGCTCCAGTTCTTCCTCAACGTCGCCGACTTCGGGCTCGACCTGCAGAGCGCGACCGAGACGACCGCCTTCCACACCGACCAGGTGCCCGCCTCCTTCACCCCGCACGCGCACCGGCCCGGCGTGCTGGTCGCCGAGGAGACCTGCGCCCCGGAGGTGGTCGAGGAGCTGGAACGGCGCGGCCACGAGGTGGAGCTCGTCCCGGCGTACTCGCTGGGCCGGGTCTGCGCCGCCGGACTGACCGGCGAGGACGGCTTCGTACGGGCCGCGGCCGGACCGCGCGGCCGGCACGCGTACGCCGTGTGCGAGTAGGACCGGGCGACGGCTTCGCGGACGACTGCGAAGACGCCTTCGGAGACGACTTCGGAAGGGAAGAGAACATGACGCTCAGCACCACCGGCCCGGAGGTCATCGAGCTTCAGGACGAGAGGCAGCGCCGGGACTGGCAGGCCTTCCTGCTGTCCGGCCTGCCCGAGATGATCAGCGCCATGCACATGTGCCACGCGGTGCGGGCGATCGCCGACACCCCGCTGCTGGAACGGCTGCGCAACGGCCCGCGGCGCCCCGAGGACGGGCTGCTGGCCGGCCTCGACCCCGACATCGGCAAGGGGTTCCTGCGCTACCTGGTCGACCGCGGCGTCCTGGAGACCCGCGCCGACGAGTACTTCCTCACCCGGCTGGGCGAGTTCCTGACCACCGACGTCTCGCTGGCCCGCCTGGGCGTGTACCTGGGCGCGTACGGCGAGGTCACCAGCCGGACCGGCGACCTGCTCTCCGGCAAGGCCGTCTACGGCACCGACGTGACCCGCGACGGCGCCCAACTCGGCGCCCACTGCGCCACCTTGTTCTCCGCCTTCCACACCCCGGTGGTGCTGGAGGCGATGCGCGGACGCGGGGTGCGCCGGATGCTCGACATAGGCTGCGGCGGCGGCCAGTTGATCGTGGACGCCTGTCTGCGCGATCCGTCCCTGACCGGCATCGGGCTCGACATCGACGCGGACGCCATCGCGGTCGCCAACGACCTCGCGCGTCAGTACGGCGTGTCCGACCGGGTCGAGTTCGTCGTCGCGGACGCCTTCGCGCCCGACACCTGGCCCGAGGTGTGCGCCGAGGCCGACGGACTGTGCATCATGAGCGCGCTGCACGAACACTTCCGCAAGGGCGAACAGGCCGTCGTGGACCTGCTGGACGAGATCGCGGCGAAGTTCCCGCAGCAGAAGATCCTGCTGGTCGGCGAGCCGGAGATCCGCCACGACGGCCGGGAGAACGACGACGACTTCTTCCTGATCCACGTCCTGACCGGCCAGGGCCTCCCGCGCGAGCGCACCTCGTGGCTGCCGGTGTTCGAGAAGTCCACACTCCAGTGCCGCCGGCTGTACCACCGGCCCGGCGCGGGTCCGCGCATGTGCTTCTACGACCTGGCGGCGCGGCCGAGCTGACCCGCCACGGACGAGAGCAGAGAGGAACGAGAGCGTGACCGCAGCAAGGACGCCGACCGCCGCCCCCCGGACCGACCTGGAACTCTTCGCCACCGACGCGCTCCTGGACCCGTTCCCGCACTACGCGCGGCTGCGGGACCTGGGGCCGGTCGTCCACCTGGACGAGTACGACCTGTACGGCCTGTTCCGCTACGAGCAGGTGCGCGCCGCCCTCGTCGACTGGGAGACCTTCAGCTCCGCGCAGGGCATCGCCATGAACCCGACCGCCAACGAACTCTCCGCGGACTCCGTCCTGTCGGTCGACCCGCCCCGGCAGCGCACCCTGCGCAAGGTCTTCGACGACGCGCTGCGCCCCAAGTACGTGCGCAAGGTCGCCGGTGACATCGAGCGGCTGGCCGGCGAGCTGGTCGACGACCTGGTGCGGCGCGGCGAGTTCGACGGGGTCGCCGACTTCGCGTGCAAGCTGCCGGTGGAGATCGTCATGGACCTCATCGGCTTCCCGCGCGACGAGCACCGCGCGGACATCCTCCGGTGGGCGCTCGGCGCGTTCAACTTCATGGGCCCGCCCGGGGAACGGCAGGAGTCGACGTTCCCGGACGTGCAGGCTCTGATGCAATATCTGGTGACGGAGGCGACGCCCGACCGGCTGCTGCCGGGCAGCTTCGGCCAGATCGTGTGGGAGGCGGCCGACCGCGGGGAGATCACCGGCAACGAGGCGCTGATGGCGATGAGCGCCTACGCCTGCGCCGGCCTCGACACCACGATCGCCGGGGTGGCCGGCACACTGTGGCTGCTGGCGCTCCACCCGGACCAGTGGCGGGCCGTACAGCAGGATCCGCAGCTCGTTCCCGGCGCGTTCCTGGAGGGTGTGCGGCTGGAGACGCCGCTCCAGGCCTTCTCCCGCGTCACCACGCACGACGTCGAGATCGACGGCGTGGCGATCCCGCGGGGCGCGCGGGTGCTGCTCTCCTACGGCTCGGCCAACCGCGACGAGCGCAACTACCCCGACCCCGACCGGTTCGACGTGCGCCGCAACCCGGTGGACACCCTCGGGTTCGGGGTGGGTGTGCACACCTGCCCCGGGCGCACACTGGCCTCGATGGAGGCGCACGCCCTGTTCGGCGCCCTCGCCGAGCGGGCCGTCACCCTGGAACTCGCCGGCGAGCCCGTCCGGTCGCCGAACCACATCACCCGGAGTCTGGACCGCCTTCCCGTCCGCGTCTCGTGAGCACCTCGTGAGCAACCGGGACACCTGTCCACCACGGCGTACGAGGAAGGGCTGATCGAGGTGCGAGCGGCACAGATCGTCGGGTACGGCGAACCGCTGCGGGTGGGCGAGGTGCCCGACCCCGCCCCCGAACCGGACGGCGTCGTCGTGGCCCTGCTCGCCACCGGCATCTGCCGCAGCGACTGGCACGGCTGGCGGGGCGACTGGGGCTGGCTGGGCGGCCGGATCGACCTGCCCCGCACACCGGGGCACGAGATCGCCGGGGAGGTGGTGGCCACCGGCCCCGACGTGCGCGCCGTACACGTCGGCGACCGGGTCACGGTGCCGTTCCACCTGGCCTGCGGGCTGTGCGAGCGGTGCCGTGCGGGGCAGGCCAACCTGTGCGACGCGATGGAGGTGCTCGGCTTCTGGCGCGACGGCGGCTACGCCGAGTACGTGCGTATCCCGCACGCCGACTTCAACTGCGTACGGATCCCGGACGGCGTCACCGCGCTCACGGCCAGCGCGATCGGCTGCCGGTACATGACCGCGTTCCACGCGGTGGACGGCCGGGGCCGGGTGCGGCCGGGCGAATGGGTGGCCGTGCACGGCGCGGGCGGCGTGGGGCTGTCGTGCGTGCAGATCGCCGCGGCCGCCGGAGCGTCCGTCGTCGCGGTGGACATCGACCCGGCCAAGCTCGTCCTCGCCGAGCAGCAGGGCGCCGTCCACACGGTGGACGCCGGCGCCGGACAGGACGTGCCGGCGCTCGTCCGGGAGATGACCGGCGGCGGCGCCCATGTCTCGATCGACGCCCTGGGCGTGCGCGCCACGGTGGTCAACTCGGTGCGTTCGCTGCGCAAACGCGGCCGGCACGTCCAGGTGGGGCTGACCGGCGCCGAGGACGCCGGGGAGATCGCGCTGCCGATCGACCTGATCACCCTCGGCGAGCTGACCGTGGTGGGCTCGCACGGCAACCCGCACACCGGCTACCCCCGGCTGCTCTCGCTGATCGAGTCCGGCCGGCTCGCGCCGCAGAGCCTCGTGCGCCGCACCGTGTCGCTGGACCGGGCCGGGGACGTCCTCGCCACGATGGACGACTTCGCCACCAGCGGGCTCACCGTCATCGACCGCTTCCGAGCGTAGGGGGCACCCGTGCGCACCTCCCGGGCCGTGGCTGCCCACGCCTTCCTCTCCCGTCCCCGACCGCTGCTGATCGGCGGCCGGTTCACGGCCGCCGCCGCGGGCCGGACCTTCACCACCGTCGACCCGTCCACCGGCGAGGCCCTCGCGGAGGTCGCCCACGCGGGCCCGGAGGACGTCGAGGCCGCCGTCGCGGCCGCGCGGGCCGCGCTCGACGGGGCGTGGGGCAGGCTTCCCGCGGCCGAGCGCGGCCGGCTCCTCACCCGCCTCGCGGACCTGGTCGAGGAGCACGCCGGGGAACTGGCCGAACTCGAATCCCTCGACGCGGGCAAGCCGATCAGCAGGACCCGCACCCTGGACGTCCCGGCCGCCGCGGCCCAGTTCCGCTACTTCGGCGGCTGGCCCACGAAGATCGAGGGCGAGACGATCCCGGTCGCGGTGCCGGACACGCTCTGCCACACCCGCAAGGAACCGGTGGGGGTGTGCGCGCAGATCGTCCCGTGGAACTTCCCGCTGCTGATGGCGTCCTGGAAGCTCGGCACGGCGCTCGCCGCCGGCTGCACCGTGGTGCTCAAACCCGCCCAGCAGACACCGCTGAGCACGCTGCGGCTGGCCGAGCTGATCATGGAGGCCGGCTTCCCCGAGGGGACGGTCAACGTGCTCACCGGGGACGGCCGGACCGGCGCCGCGCTGGTCGACCACCCGGGCATCGACAAGATCGCGTTCACCGGTTCCACCGCCGTCGGACGGGAGATCGGCGCCAAGGCCGGCGCCCGGTTCCAGCGGGTGACGCTGGAGCTGGGCGGCAAGAGCCCCAACATCGTCCTGCCCGACGCCGACCTCGACGCCGCGATCGCCGGCGCCGCCGAGGGGATCCTCTTCAACACCGGCCAGGCCTGCAACGCCGCCTCCCGGCTGTACGCGCACCGGGACGTGTTCGACCAGGTGGTCGAGGGCGTACGGGAGCGGGCGCGCACGGCGCGCGTCGGCCCCGCGCTCGACCCGGCGACCGAGTACGGACCGCTGGTGTCGGCCGAACAGTACCGCCGGGTGCGCGGCCACCTCCTGGACGGCATCGCCGAGGGCGCCACGCTGCGCGCCGGGGAGGTGCCGCCGGCCGGACCGGAGGGCGGGTACTTCGTGCGTCCGGCGCTGTTCACGGACGTCACCGCGGACATGCGGATCTGCCGCAGGGAGATCTTCGGGCCGGTGCTCGTGGCGGCGCCGTTCGACACGGTGGACGAGGCGGTCCGGCTGGCCAACGACACGGAGTACGGCCTCGCCGCCGGGGTCTGGACCCGCTCCCTGGGCGCCGCGCACGCCGTCGCCGCCCGGCTGAAGGCGGGGTCGGTCTACCTCAACACCTGGGCGCCCGGCGATCCGGCCGCCCCGTTCGGCGGGCTCAAGGCGTCCGGCGTCGGACGGGAGATGGGGCGCGCCGGCCTCGACGCCTACCTCGAACCGAAGACCGTGTGGACGTCACTGGCCCCGTGATCCTCAGCGGTGGTCCGCGCCGGTCGTGGCCGGCGGTCGTCCCGGCAATCGTTTGTTCCCGGCAGATAAGGGTGTGCCATGTGCGGAATCGTCGGCTGGGTGGACTTCGCCCGCGATCTCAGCTCCGAACAGCGGACCGTCCAGGTGATGGTGGACACGATGGCGCTGCGCGGCCCGGACGAGGAGGGCGTGTGGATACGCCCGCGCGTCGCCCTGGGGCACCGGCGGCTGTCGGTCATCGACCTCGAAGGCGGCAAGCAGCCCATGGTGACGCCGGAGACGCTGCCCGACGGGACACCGCTGGCGGCGGTCAGTTACAGCGGCGAGGTGTACAACTTCACCGAGCTGCGCGCCGAACTCGCCGCCGCCGGGCACCGCTTCCGCACCCGGAGCGACACCGAGGTCGTGCTGCGCGCCTACCTGGAGTGGGGCGCGGACTTCGTCGAGCGGCTGAACGGGATGTTCGCCTTCGCGCTCTGGGACGCCCGCAGCGAGGAACTGCTGCTGTACCGCGACCGGTTGGGCGTCAAGCCGCTGTTCTACTACCCCACCCGTGACGGCGTCCTGTTCGGCTCCGAGCCGAAGGCGATCCTCGCCCACCCGGACAGCCGGGCGGTGCTCACCCTCGACGGGCTGCGGGACGTGCTGTCGTTCGTCCGGGTGTCCGGGCAGACCCCGATGAGGGATCTGTACGAGGTCCGCCCCGGCCATGTCCTCAGGGTGCGCGACGGCCACCGGTCCGAACAGCGGTACTGGGCGCTGGAGGCGCGGCCGCACACCGACGACCTGCCGGCGACGGTCGGCACGGTGCGCGCGCTGCTGGAGGACATCGTCGCCCGGCAGATGGTCGCCGACGTCCCGCTGTGCAGCCTGCTCTCCGGCGGGCTTGACTCCAGTGCGCTGACCGCCCTGGCGCAGCGCGGGCTCGACTCCCGCGGGGGCGGCAAGATCCGCAGTTTCTCCGTGGACTTCGTGGGACAGGTGGAGAACTTCGCGCCGGAACCCCTGCGGGAGGCCCCGGACGCGCCGTTCGCGGCGGAGCTGGTGCGGCACGTCGGCACCGACCACCGGGTCATCCTGCTGGACAACGCGGAGCTGGCCTCGCCGGGTGTGCGGTCGGCGGTCATGCGGGCCTGGGATCTCCCGTACGGCGAGGGGGACTTGGGGCCGTCGCTGTATCTGCTGTTCCGGGCGCTGCGGGCCGAGTCCACCGTGGCCCTCTCCGGCGAGTCGGCGGACGAGGTCTTCGGCGGATACCTGTGGTTCCACGACCGGCGGGCCGTGGAGGCCGACACGTTCCCGTGGCACGCGCTCGGCGAGCGGCCGGTGACCGAGCTGTCCACGGCCTTCCTGGACCCGGACCTGACGGCGGAGCTGCGCCTGCCCGAGTACGTCGCCGACCAGTACCGGACGGCGCTGGCGGAGGTGCCGCGGCTGGCCGGGGAGAGCGCCGGGGAGCGGCGGATGCGGTGCGCGAGCCATCTGAACATCACGCGGTTCATGCCGATGCTGCTGGACCGCAAGGACCGGCTGAGCATGGCGGCCGGGGTGGAGGTGCGGGTGCCCTTCTGCGACCACCGGCTGGTCGAGTACGTCTTCAACGTGCCCTGGTCGATGAAGACGTACGACGGGCGGGAGAAGAGTCTGCTGCGCGGCGCGGTCGCGGAGCTGCTGCCCGAGTCCGTCGTGCGGCGCCGCAAGGCGCCCTACCCCTCCACCCAGGACGCCGGCTACGACCGGGCGATCCGGCAGGAGTTGGGGAAGATCGTCGCGGAGCCGGCCTCGCCGGTGCTGCCCCTGCTCGACCTGGACGCCGTCCGGCGCCACCTGGACGCGCCGGTCGACGGGGCCTCGTCGATGCTGGTGCGGGGGCTGCACCACGAGACTCCGGCCCGGCTCAACACCTGGCTCGACGCCTACGGGGTGACCCTGGAGCGGTGACGTGCGGTGAGGGTACGGAAACGCGCCGGTCACCGCGGCGGTCCGGTCCGGGAAACAGGCGGTTCCTACCGTGACCGCTCATGGACACCACGTCACGAGCGTCGACGACAGGCACGGCAGGGACCGCCGCCGACCAGGCGGTCAAGGAGACACTGGAGGACTACACCCTCCGTTTCGCACCGCGAAGTTACCGCCGCTGGACCCCCATGGTCGTGGCCACCACCGCCCTGGGCGGGATCGCCTACCTGGCCGACTTCTCCATCGGCGCGGGCATCGGCCTGACGCACGGCACCGGCAACGCGCTGGTGGCGATCGCGGTGGCCGCGGTGGTCATCTTCGTCACCGGTGTGCCGCTGGCGTACTACGGCGCCCGCTACAACCTCGATCTGGACCTGATCACCCGGGGCTCCGGCTTCGGCTACTACGGTTCGGTGCTCACCAGCGTCATCTTCGCCAGCTTCACCTTCATCTTCTTCGCCCTCGAAGGCTCGATCATGGCGCAGGGCCTGAAGCTCGGGCTGCATCTGCCGTTGTGGATCGGCTACTTGGTCTCCACCTTCATGGTGATCCCGCTGGTGGTCTACGGCATGAAGGCGCTCAGCAGGCTCCAGGTGTGGACCACGCCCGTCTGGCTGGTGCTGATGATCGCGCCGCTGGTGTACCTGATCGCCCAGGACCCGGGCACGGTCGACCGTTTCCTCGGCTACGCGGGCACCGACGGCGACGGCGGCGTCGACACCGCCTCCGTGCTCCTCGGCGCGGGTGTGTGCCTGTCGCTGATCGCGCAGATCGGGGAGCAGATCGACTACCTGCGTTTCATGCCGCCCAGGACCGAGGCGAACAGGCGCACCTGGTGGACCGCGGTGCTGATGGCCGGCCCCGGCTGGGTGGTGCTCGGCGCGCTGAAGCAGGCCATCGGCGTCTTCCTCGCCGTCCACATCCTGACCGAGGTCGGGCCGGCCGCGGCGACCGAGCCCATCCAACAGTTCCGCGGCGCGTTCGACGCGATGATGCCGTCCTGGCTGGTGATCCCGTTGGCCGTGGTCCTGGTGGTCATCAGCCAGATCAAGATCAACGTGACGAACGCCTACTCCGGCTCGCTCGCCTGGACGAACTCCTTCACCCGGATCACCGGGCACTACCCCGGCCGTATGGTCTTCGTGCTGGTCAACCTCGGTTTCGCGCTCGCGCTGATGGAGGCCGACATGTTCAGCTTCCTCAACGACATCCTCGGCTTCTACTCCAACTGCGCGATCGCCTGGGTGGTCACCGTCGCCACCGACATCGGCGTCAACAAGTTCCTGCTGAAGCTCTCGCCGTTCCAGCCGGAGTTCCGCCGGGGCATGCTGTACGCGGTCAACCCGGTCGGGGTGGTGGCCTTCGTCGCCGCCTCGGGCCTGTCGATCGCCACGTACTTCCACGCCCTCGGCGACACCCTCCAGCCGTACTCCCCCGTCGTCGCCGCCGTCCTCGCCTTCGCGCTGACCCCGCTGACGGCGATCGCCACCAGGGGCAGGTACTACCTGCGCCGCGCCGACGACGGCATCGCCGAGCCGCTGCTGGACGCGGACGGCAACCCGAGCGCGGTCGTCCTCGACTGCCACGTCTGCCACCAGCCCTACGAGCGCCCCGACCTGACGGCCTGCCGGACGCACGACGCCGTCGTCTGCTCCCTGTGCCTGAGCACCGACAGGATCGGCGACCACATCCTCCCCGCCCGGCCGCCGGCCGCCTGACCCGCGCCCGGACGCGTGGCCTCCGCGGGCGGAGGCCCGGTCTCCGGCCGGCCTGGTCACCGACCAGCCGGCCGCGGAGGCCGTCCGGCTCAGGGCGCGGTGGAGTCCCAAGCCGCCTCGATCATCCCGAAGACCTCGTCCGTGGTGGCCCCGGGGTCGTCCGCCCGGCAGGCCAGCGCGTAGGCGTCGATGACGAACCGCGCGGTCGCCCGGCAGGCCGTCGCGCTCCGGGACAGCCGGGGGTCGGCGGCCAGGGCCGCGGCCAGGGCCTGCGCGTACCGCAGGCTCATCGACTCCTCGTACTCCCGCAGCGCCGGTGATCCCTCGATCAGGCGCCGGACGGGAGCGCTGCCCTCCGCCGTGCAGTGCCGCACCAGGGCCTGGACCTCGCGGCGCAGCGCCGGGACGAGCGGCTCCTCGGAAGGCCGGTCGGCGACCGCCCGGACGAGGCGCTGCTCGAAGTCCTGGTCGCGCTCGAACACCAGGGCCTCTTTCGAGGCGAAGTGGGAGAAGACCGTGGTGACGGCCACGTCGGCCTCGGCCGCCACGTCACGGATGCCCACGGCGTCGTACCCGCGCTCCAGGAAGAGCCGCAGCGCGGTGTCGGCGATCTTCTGGCGGGTCGCGGCCTTCTTGCGTTCGCGGCGTCCGGGCGGTGCGGTCATGCCATGACACTATCAGGTAGGAAACCCTGACGGTTGTTAAACACTAACGGTTAGGTCTATCGTCCCCGGCATGAAGATGATCCGCTTCGCCGAGTTCGGCGGTCCCGAAGTCCTGCACCTGGTCGAAGCCGAGGAGCCCCACGCGGGCCCCGGCCGTATCCGCGTCGCCGTACGAGCGGCGGGCGTCAACCCCGTCGACTGGAGGATCCGGGAGGGCCAGGTCCTGGGCGCCCATCCGGTCGAGCTGCCCGCCGGAGTCGGACTGGACGCCGCCGGGGTGGTGGACGAGGTCGGCGAGGGCGTCGAAGGGGTCGAGATCGGCGACCGCGTGTTCGGCGAAGGCGTCGACACGTATGCCGAGTTCGCCGTGCTGTCGGCCTGGGCCCGGATGCCCGAGGGCCTCGGCTTCGCCGAGGCGGCCGGGTACCCGTCGGTGGTGGAGACCGCGCTGCGCGTCGTCCGCGAGGTCGGTGTGCGACCCGGGCAGACGCTGCTGGTCAGCGGCGCGTCCGGCGGCGTCGGATCGGCCGTGCTCCAGATCGCCCGCGAGCGCGGCATCACCGTGATCGGCACGGCCGGGGCCGCGAACCAGGACTACCTGCGCGGCCTGGGCGCCCTCGCCACCACCTACGGCGAGGGCTGGGTCGAACGGGTGCGGCGCCTGGGCCGGGTCGACGCGGCCCTCGACCTGGCGGGCTCGGGTGTGATCCGCGAACTCGTCGAGCTGACCGGGGACCCGGGCAGGGTCGTCTCCATCGCCGACCTCGGTGCGCCGGGGCTGGGCGTCCGGTTCTCCGGGGTGGCCGGGAGCGTGCCGGACGCGCTCGCCGAGGCCGTCGACCTCATCTCCCGGGGCAGACTCCACATCCCCGTCGAGAAGTCGTACCCGCTCGCCGAGGCGGCGGCGGCACACGCCGACAGCCACACCGGTCACACCCGGGGGCGCCGGGTCCTGATCATCTGAGCCGGACCGAGCCGGCGGGACGCCAGCCGCTCGCCGCGGGACGGGGACGGTCGTTCGGCCGGGGCCGCCTCCGCCCGGCGCGGCAGCGTCCGGTCCGAGAGGCCCTAGCCTTCACGCGTCCACGGCCGCAGCTTCTCCGGGTTGCGGGTCACCCAGACGCGGGTGACGAGGCCGTCGGCGGAGACGTCGAGCGAGGCCACGGTGACGACGGCGCCGGCGCGTCGGGCCACCAGGCCCGGGGCGCCGTTGACGGACCGCGCCAGGAGTTCGAGCCCCGGCGCCCGGTCGGCGATGGCGACCATGTACGCGGCGATGCGCGCGCCGCCCGCGACCGGGCGCAGGACGGTTCCGACCATGCCGCCGCCGTCGGCGGTCATCACGGCGGCCGGGTCGAGGAGGCCGACGAGGGCCGTGATGTCCTTGGTCTCCCATGCCTCCTTGACGCGTCTCACCACGTCGCCGCCAGTCGCCGCCGGAGCCGGGACGCGCGCGTCGCCGACCCGTCGCCGGGCCGAGGACGCCAGTTGCTTGCAGGCCGCGGGGGTCCGGCCGAGGACGCCGGCGATCTCGGCGAACGGGTAGCGGAAGACGTCGTGCAGGACGAACGCCACCCGCTCGGCGGGCGTCATCGACTCCAGGACGACGAGGAAGGCCATCGCCACCGACTCGTCCAGCACGATCTGGTCGGCGGGGTCCGCGGGGCCGGCGGAACCCGCCCCGCCCGCGCGGTCCCACTCGGCGCGGTCGGGCAGCGGCTCGGGCAGCCACGCGCCGACGTAGCGTTCACGGCGGGCCCGCGCCGAGCCGAGCAGGTCCAGGCAGATGCGGCCGGTCACCGTCGTCAGCCAGGCGCCCGGGGACAGGATCTCCTCCCGCCGGCTGCGCGACAGCCCGTACCAGCGCGCGTAGGCGTCCTGCACGGCGTCCTCGGCCTCGGTGACCGATCCGAGCAACCGGTAGGCCACGTTGATCAGTTGACGCCGCTCGCCGGCTGTCTCCTCCGTACCGGTTCCGACCCTCGCCATGCTCGCGGACGCCCCCTCGCCTTACCTTTCGCCGCCCTGCGTCGTCGGGCTGGTGAGACCTTATCGACACTGCCCGAGGGCGGAAAAGGGGACTGTGACATGGCCACTCAGGTGACGGCGAACGAGCGGCGCGCCTCCTCGTTCCTGCGGATCGCGATCGCCCTGCAGACCCTGACCATCTTCTTCCAGGCGGTCTCCGCCGGACTGCTGCTGACCGCGCACTACGGAGAGACGCTGCACAGCGTCGGCGCCCGGGTGATGTACGGGGCGGCGATGCTGTACGTCCTCGCGGCGGTGCTGGCGTGGAAGCCGGGCGGCGGCCCGACCCGCCCCATCTGGCACGCGTCGGGCTTCCTCGTCCTCGCCTCGGTCCAGGTCGTCCTGGGCATCGCCCACATCCCGTCGGTCCATCTCCCCCTGGGCGTCCTGATGTTCGGCCTGAGCCTGCTGGCCCTGGTCCGGCGGTGACGGCCGGCGGCGGCCCGGCGCGCGTGGCGGGCCGGGCCGGTCCTCACCCGTCCGCGGGGTCGTGGAGGGCGTCGGGGTAGGTGCTGATCTCGACGAGGTTGCCGTCGGGGTCGCGCAGATACGTGCTGAGGAAGGGGCCGCGGGCGCCGGTGCGGCGTACCGGGCCCTCCTCGGGGGTGATGCCGCAGGCTGCCAGGTGTTCCAGAACCTGGGCCTGCGGTGTGTCGGTGACCAGGCACAGGTCGGCGCTGCCGGGGGTGGGGCGAGCGGCGTGCGGCAGGAGTTCGCCGCCGGCCCGGTGCAGGTTGATCTTGCTGGCGCCGAACGCCAGGGCGCGGCGGCCCTCGCCGAACGTCACCGGTTCCATACCGAGGACACGCCGGTAGAAGTCGACGGTCCGCTCGATGTCCGCGACGGTGAGCACCAGATGGTCGACGCCGGTGACGCGCGGCGCCGTCGAGGTCCGCGGCCGGGCGTGCGGGCCGAGCTGCCGGACGCAGGCGGCCCACGCGCCGGCGGAGAGCAGGTCGCGCGAGCGGGCGAAGAGTGCGTACAGGTCGGCGCCGTGCCGGGCGGCCAGGTCCGCGTGGTGCGCGAGCACGTCCAGTTCGTTGGCGGCGGTGACCTCCACGAAGGCGCGCAGGTCGGCGTCGGAGGGGGTGTGCTCGCCGCCGGTGAAGCGGTCGTGGAACACCACCGGCCGCTCCCTGCCGAGCCGTGGATACACGGCGGCCCGGTCGCAGCCCGCGTAGAGTCGGACGAGTGCCTCGGCCCGGTCGCCGACGAGGCCGGCCAGCGTCGCGCGCTCGGTGAGGGCGAGCAGGGACGCGTCGAACCCGTCGGTTCCGTAGGCGGCGTGGCACAGCCCGGCGGCCTGGACGTCGGGATCGGCGCCCCACTCGGCCAACAGCCGGGCGACGCGCGTCAGATGGGCCAGCAGGGTGCCGCCGGGGTGGGGCACGCGGTCGGCGCCGCGCTCGCGCAGGAAGTCCTCGACGTGGGTCCAGGGGGACACGGATGCGTTCCGGCTCGTCGTCACGTCACGAGTTATAGTCGTGACGTGAAGGCCGGAGCAACCCCTTTCGACGCCGTCCCCGCCGAGGAACTGAGATTCAACTTCCGTTCCGGCCGGCTGTGTCTGGACCTCGTCGCCACGGTGGGCGAGCGCTGGCGGGGCAACCACGAGCGGCTGCGGGAGCCGGCGGACCTGGCCCGCTGGTACCGGGAGGCAGGTCTGCTCGACGTGCCGCCGGCGATCACCCCGGCCGGACTCGACGCGGCCCGCGCGCTCCGGGAGGCCGTCCACCGGATCGCGCGGGCGCTGGCCGCCGGGCGGGCGCCGGCCGGATCGGACGAGGCCCTGGTCAACGCCGCCGCCGCGGCCCCGCCCCTGGTCCCGGAGCTGCGCGCGGGCGTCGGCAGACTGACGCTGCCCTCGGTCGGCGGGCAGGAGGCGGCGCTCAGCACGGTGGCGCGCGATGCCGTCGACCTGGTCACCGGCGCCGGCGCCGGCCGCGTCCGGGAGTGCGCCGGTGACGCGTGCGCTCTGCTGTTCGTCGACACCAGCCGTCCCGGACGGCGCCGTTGGTGCTCCAGCACGGCCTGCGGCGGCAAGGACCGCGCCGCCGCCTACCGCCGCAGACGGGCAGCGGACCCGGTCCCCGGCGGCGGCGGTCCGGGGCGGGCGGCCGGTCCGGACTGAGCCGTCGTCGCCCTGCTCCCCCCGCTCCGGCGGGAGTTGGGGACGTCAGAGGGCGTCGGGCCCGACCACCCGGAAGCGTTGGGCGACGACCAGGGTGTCGTCGCCGACGACCGCGGTGTGTCCCAGGAACTCGCTCACACCCTCGCCGCGGAAGAACTCCTCGTGCGCCGCCCGCCATTGGTCGACGCCCGAGTAGCCCCGTCCCTCGGCGCGGGCGAAGTCGTCGTCGATCTCCTTCATCGGAACGACCCGTACCTCGACCAGTTCGATCGTGACGGCCGCGCGCCCGTCGGAGTCGAGCACCGAGAACCGCCGGCCGGCCGCGGGCACCTCCTCCCCCGCGTGCTCGTAGATCTCCAGCAGACCCGTGAGCGCGGTCTTCTCACCGTTCAGATCGCCGCGACCCCCCGGTCGCGTTCCGGTCCGGGAAAGGCGAGTTCGAGCGTCGGCAGATCGTCGTCGTGTCCCATCGGGCGAGCGTACGAAGGCCGGTGGCGTCGATCAAGGGGCGGCCGGCGGACCCGGCCGCGCGTATCCTCGGCCGATGGAGAACAACGCGGTACGGCTGGCGGCGGAGGCCACCAGGACGGCTCCCGCTCTCGTCCTGCGGCCCTGGGGTCCGCAGGACGTCGGCGAGCTGGTCGAGGTATTCCGGGACGACGCCCTGCGCCGCTGGACGAGCGCGGCCGTGGACGACGAGGCGGGCGCGGCGCGGTGGGTCCGGGATCAGCTACGGGGTTGGGAGACGGGTCAGCGCTACGCGTTCGCCGTTGTCGAGTCCGGGTCGGCGGACGCCGGGGGCGGGCTGGCGGGCCATGTGGTCCTCAAGGGCGTCGTACCGGGCGTCCCGTCCGCCGAGGTCGGCTACTGGACCGTGGCGCACGCGCGCGGCCGGGCCGTGGCGCCCCGGGCCCTGCGGGCCCTGACGGACTGGGCCTTCACCGCCCTGCCCGCCGCCCGCGGCGCCGAACTGACCCGCCTCGAACTCGTGCACCGGGTGGACAACACGGCGTCGTGCCGCGTCGCGCGGAAGTGCCGGTACGCCCTGGCCACGCCGCTGCCCCCGGCCCCGCCGGCCCACCCCGGCGCCGGCCACCTGCACGTACGGGAGCGCGACGACGCCCGTGCCGACCGGTCCGAACACGTGTGACGCGTGACATGTGACATGTGACATGTGACGATGTCATATGACGTGTGACGGTCGGGGGTGCTGGAGTCGAGGGCGTTCGGGGCGGGGCGGTGGTGGGGCCCTCGGGCGGAACACCGGCGGACTCGGCCGCGGCGGCCCGGCGGGCGCCGAACGGGGCGGCCGCACGGAGGGCTGAAGGACCCGGCCGCAGGGCACCTGGGTGGCACCGGCCCGCGAGGGGTACGCCGGCCACCGGCCGAGCGCCGTTTCCGGGCTCGGCGCCGCCGCTGTGCGATGGTGGCCGTCACCCCTGGGAACCAGGTGGCGGACGAATCGATCAGGGCACTCGCGCGGTGAGGTCGGCGGGCGGAAGGAGCCAGTGCGATGAGCCGAGCGGAGCAGCGCTTCGAGTGGGCGGACCGTCCGGAGGACGGGGCGTCGGGCCCGTCCGGGCTGCTGGACCTGCTGGGCGTCGCCGCGGTGCTGCTGGAGGCAGACGGCCGCATCGACATGTGGAGCCCCCAGGCCGAGGAGCTGTTCGGCTACACCCGCGCCGAGGCGGTCGGCCAGTACGCCGCGCCGCTGCTGCTGCACCCCGAACACCAGGAGGCGGCGATCGGCCTGTTCGCCGAGGTGATGGCGACCGGCCGGGAGTGGGCGGGGGCGTTCCCCGTCCGGCACCGGGACGGCGGCACCCGGATGGTCGAGTTCCGCAACATGCGGCTGACGGACAACCTCGGCGACCACTACGCCCTGGGGCTGGCCACCGACCGGTCCACGGTGCGGGAGGTGGAGCGCCAGGTCGCGCTGTCCACCCGCCTGGTCGCCCAGGCGCCGATCGGGCTGTCCGTCCTGGACACCCGCCTGCGCTACCTGACCGTCAACCCGGCCCTGGCCGCGATGCACGGCGTGGCCGAGGCCGACCACCTCGGCCGCAGCTTCCGCGAGGTGCTTACGGGCGCGTCGTTCGTGGGGGTGGAGGAGATGATGCGCCGGGTCCTGGCCTCCGGCGACCCGGTGGTGGACCTGGAGGTGGTGGACCGTACCGCCGCAGACCCGGAGCACGACCGGGCCTGGGCGGTGTCGCTCTTCCGGCTGGAGGACCACCACGGCCACGCGCTCGGCATCGCCAACGTGGTGGTGGACGTCACCGACCGCTACCGGGCGGCCAAGGAGGCCGAGCGGGCCCAGCACCGCCTGCGCCTGATGGCCACCGGCACGGCCGGCATCGGCACCACCCTGGACGTGGAGCAGACCGCGCGAGAGCTGGCCGACGTGCTGGTGCCCGGTCTGGCCGACCTGGTCACGGTGGACCTCCTGGACTCCTTCCTCGAGACGGGCCGCACGGAGGTGGGCGAGGAGCCGGCGCTGTTCCGCGCCCTGGCGGTGAAGTTCGCCTACCCCTCCGACGCCGTACGGGCGCTCGTCCCGCCGGGCCACCTCACCGCGTACCACGCCGACCACCCGGCCGCCCACTGCATCCGCACCCGCCGGCCCCTCCTGATCACCCGGCTGCGGCACGGCGACGTCGAGCGCGTCGCCGCCGACCCCGAGGCCGCCCGGCTGCTCGCCGAGGCCGGGGTGCACACCGACATGACGGTGCCCCTCATCGCCCGCGACCACGTCATCGGCGTGATGGGCCTGGCCCGCGCCCGCAACCCGCAGCCCTTCGACGAGGACGACCTCACCCTCGCCTGCGAACTGGCCTCGTGCGCCGCCCTGAGCATGGACAACGCCGTCCTGCACCAGCACATCCGCAGCGCCGCCGAGACCCTCCAGCGCAGCCTGCTGCCCCGCCTCTCGCCCCGTCACCCCGGCTTGGAGGTCGCCGCCCGGTACCGGCCCGCCCAGGCCTTCAGCGAGGTCGGCGGCGACTGGTACGACGTCATCCCGCTGGACGGGGACCGCACCGCGCTCACGGTGGGCGACGTCATGGGCAGCGGCATCCCGGCCGCCACCACCATGGCGCGGCTGCGCACCGCCACCTCCACCCTCGCCGACCTCGACCTCGGCCCGGCCCGCATCCTCACCCATCTCGACAAGATCACGCACGGTCTCGACCCCTACATCGCCACCTGCGTGTACGCCGTCTACGACCCCCACCGGGCCCAGCTGCGGGCGGCCTCCGCCGGCCATCTGCCGCCGGTGCTGGTACGGGCCGGCCGGGCGCCGGAGCTCCTCGACCTGCCCAGCGGCATCCCGCTGGGGGTCGGCGGCGCCCCGTTCCAGGCCGTCACGGTCGATCTGCGGCCCGGTGACCAGCTGGTCCTGTACACCGACGGACTGGTCGAGACCCGCAACGATCCCATCGACGAACGCCTGGGCGACCTGCTGCGGCTGCTGTCATCGCCGTACGCCTCGGTGGAGGAGACCTGCGACCAGCTCCTGAAGCAGCTGCGCGACCCCGCGGGCCACGACGACGTGGCGCTTCTCATCGCCCGCGCACACCCGCTGACCGCGGCGGACGGACCCGGCGCGGCCCGGGTCTGACCGCTCCCGGACGGTGCGGACCGCTCAACCGGCGACGGTGTCGCGCGGCGCGCCGTCGCCGCTGTCCGTCAGCGCCTCGGCGGCCCGGCCGCGGTAGGCGCGGTAGCGGCGCAGGTACGACCGGGCCATGGGGCCCGGCGGGACGCCGCGGGCGAAGGCGCGCATGTTGCGCCCGCCGGTGTTGTAGCCCAGGGCGAGGAGTTCGTCGCGGGAGTAGCGGCGCACGTGCCGCCGCGGCAGGCTCCGGTCGAGGTCGCGCAGGTGCAGGGCCGCCGTGTGGATCGCGAAGGCGGGATCGTCGCGGAGGTCCTGCCACCGCCGCGTGAGGCCGTGGGCGCGCCGCACCCGCTCGAACGTCGCCCGGTGCATGTTGGCGACCCCGAAGGACGCCCCGGGCTTCCACCACTGCCACAGCCGTTCCAGCAGCGGATGGTGCGGCTTGTACGCCTCGTTGTGAAGCACGGTCATCACGAGCACGGGTGACACCCCGGCGGCGTCGGCGCTGTGCGCCACGTGGGCCGCGTAGTCGGCCGGGTCGTAGCCGCCGGGCCGCAGCGGCGGCGTCCGCGCGCCGCCCCGGCCCGTGCCCGCCGCCCCGGGGCCCCGTTCCGCCGCCGCCGTGCCCCGCTCGCTCATCCCGTCTGCCTCTCCTCGCCGCCCGCCGGCGCCGCACCGCACCGTCCCGGCGGGCCGTCCGCCGTCCTGGGACCCGCATGCCCCCGCCGCCCCGGCCTCAACCGCCGACCGGGCCGGTGACCGCCGTACGGGGCGCCGTCCGGTCCCGCGCGTCCCGTGCCGCGGCGTCGCGCCGGCGGGCGGCCCGGCGGGCGACGGGTCCCGTCGCGTACGCCGCCGCCGTCATCAGCGCGCCCAGCACCAGCCAGCCGAGCGTCCCCCGGTCCAGCAGCAGCCAGGTCACGGTCAGCGGGCCCAGGGTGCGGGCGACGGTCACGCCGGTGCCGAACAGGCCCTGGTACTCCCCCATCCGGTCGGCCGGCGCCAGATCGAAGGAGAGCTGCCACGATCCCGCCGAGTGCCACATCTCCGCCACGACCTGGAGCGTCGCACCGGCGACCAGGATCACGGCGGCGGGCCAGGCGGACCGCCCCGCCGACAGCGCGAACACCGCGCAGGAAGCGGCCGTCACGAGCCCGGACCGGCGCAGCGCCCCGACGGCGGTGTCCACTGCGGTCACCGATCCGGCCGTGCGCACCTGGAACAGCGTAACCGCGCAGGTGTTGAGGACGAACAGCGCGGACGCCAGCCAGGCCGGCGCTCCGGTCCGCTCGGTGATCCACAGCGGCAGCGCCAGGCTGAGCAGCGGCAGCCTCAGCAGCAGGACGGTGTTGAGGAGGGCGAGCAGGGCGTAGGGCCGGTCGCGGAGCACCGCGAGCCGCCGCCCGCCGCCGGCCGCGGCCGAGGACGCACGGGGCCGCCCGGCGGGCAGCCGCAGCAGGAGCCCTGCGCAGCCCAGGAAGCAGAGCGCGTCCAGCGCCAGCGCGCCCCGGTAGGCCGCCGGCGTCCCGGCGCTCAGCGCGATCCCGCCGAGCGCCGCGCCCACCGCGAGGCCGCCGTTCAGCGTCGACTGGAGGCGCGCGAGCAGCCCGGTCCGTTCCCCGGCCGGCACCAGGCGGGCCAGCAGCGCCTGGCGGGCCGCGGCGAGCCCCGACTGAGCCGCGGCGTAGCAGCAGGCCGTGAGGACGAACGGCGTGAATCCCCGGACCAGGAGGAAGCCGGCGACCGCCGCGGCGGTGCCCAGCGCCAGCAGCACCGCCGTACCGCGCGGCCCGTACCGGTCCGCGAGCCGTCCGCACGGCACCCCGACCAGCGAGCCGGCTCCCCATGCGAGGGTCAGCCCGAGCCCCACCCGTGCGGGCGCGAGTCCGGCGATCCGGGTGAAGTAGAGCGCCGAGGTCACGTAGAAGGCGCCGTCGCCGATGGAGTTGGCCAGCTGGGCGAGCGCCAGAAGGCGTCCCGGTCGAGGTGTCATGCCTGCGACGGTAGGGGCACGGTGGACCGCTGATCAGACCCAATCCGCGGCTGTTTGTCTGGTCCACCCGGGCGTACGGCGGTGAGGGCGGGTGACCGTGGACGGCGGAGGGCTCCTACGGGTGATCGGGTGGGGAGGGGCGCTCGGTGGCGCGGTAGGCGGCGAGGTCGGCCCGGCCGCCGGCGCCCAGGACCCCGGCGTCGGCGACCAGGCGGGCCGAGGACTGGCGGCGCAGTTCCCGCCGTGCCAGACGGGTGACCAGCGGCGGGAAGGCGGGGCGCAGGGGCTGGCACCAGCGCAGCCAGGGGGGTGCGTAGATCTGGTGGGCCCGGTGGGCGATGCCGGTGGCCAGCCAGTCGGCGACCTGCGCGGTGCTGTGCACGACGCGGGTGAAGCGGGGCTGGTTGCGCCGCAGGGCCTGGAGGACGGGGTGCTCGTCGATGCCGGTGACCATGTCGGTCGCGGTCCAGTGCAGATAGGCGATGCCGACGGTGACGCCGTCGGGTTCGATCTCGCCGCGCAGGGCCTGGGCGAAGGACTCGACACCGGATTTGGAGGCGCAGTAGGCGCTCATCATCGGCGCGGAGCCGAACGCGGCGGTCGATGCGATCTGGAGGAAGTAGCCGCGGGTGCGGGCGAGTTGGGGTAGGAAGGCACGGGCGGTGTTGGCGGAGCCGGTGAGGTTGACGTCGACGACCCGCTGCCACAGGTCCGCCGGGGTGTGCGCGAAAGGCCCGGCGGCGGCGATGCCGGCGTTGGCCACGACCACACTCGCCTGGCCCAGTTCGCCGGCGATCCGGCGGGCGGCGCGGTCGAGGGCGGCGGGGTCGGTGACGTCGGCCTCGACGCAGACGGTCGGTCCCGGCAGCGACGCGGCCGCCCGGCACAGGGTCTCCTCCTCGCGTCCGACCAGCGCGACGCGCAGCCCGGCCTCGGACAGGCGCCGCGCGAGGGCCTCGCCGACCCCGCGTGCGGCGCCGGTCACGACCGCGACCCGGCCCCGCAGCGCCGGGACGGGGTCGGCCCGGCGCCGGCCGGCAGCGGGAGTCACGCGCATACGCCCTCGTTCCTTCGCGGCCGCCTGCCCCACCGACAGCGGCACCCCTACCGGCATACCCGGTCGGGGCCGTCCGGTCCGCGCCTGCCACCCGATCGGCGCAGCGGTCCTCGCGAAGCTCCCCCGGAAACACCTGCGGCCGTCCCGCGTGCGGCGGGACGGCCGGAGGTGTCGAGTGGGCGGCGAGGAGAGCGAAGGGACTGGATTCAAGGAAGAGTTGAGAAGGAAGCCCCTTCATGGCCTCGCCACGAGCACGGTAGCACTCAGGCGGGGATCAGGTCGCGCAGATTTTCGGGGGTGACGACCCGCGAGCGCGGATGCAGTCCGTCGGGCCGCTCCAGGCCGATGTAGGTGACGGGGCCGGCCGGGACCGTCCTGCCGTCCCACAGGGTGACGGTGGTCGCGTCGTCGCTCATGAGGCCGGCCAGGTAGCGGACGGTCAGCTGTTCGCGTTCGACGAGGCCGCGCAGCAGCGTCGCGACCGTCACCCGGTTGCCCTCCACCCGGTTCGCCGACGGCTCCCCGCGCAGGTAGAGGTGCAGCCACTTGGCGCGCCACCGGCCGTCGGACCCGCGCAGGAACGCCAGCGGCAGCGCGACCCGGCCGGGGCCGCGCAGCTCCGACTTCATCCGGACGGTGCGCGGCTCGAACGGGCGCCCCTTCCGCTCGCCCTCGCGGAGCATGAACCCGAAGAACGACTCCTCGGTCTCCTCGAAGCCCTCCCCGGCGTAGATGTTGACCTGCGGGACGATGTACGTGCCGCGTACGGCGCCCAGCCGCAGGTCGATGAACTCCGAGGCGCCCTCGGGCGCGTCCGTGATGTCGCCGGAGTGCGCGCCCTCCATCTCACGCAGGTTGGTGTACGACAGCCAGGTGACGGTCGTGTAGCGGGCGTCCAGCAGCAGCGCCGACAGGTCGTAGTCGGTGCTGCGTCCGGTCTGCTTCCAGTACACGAAGAAGCGCAGCAGTTCTCCCTCGACCGGGGAGAGCGAGCCGCGCGGCAGCACGCCGAGCCCGGCCGCGGTCGCCCGGCCGCTCAGCGGCAGCGCCACGTCCAGCGCGTCCGGGTCGATCAGCAGGTGGCCGGCGGCGGGCAGCCGGCGGCGCAACTCGGCGTCCAGGGCGGTGATCAGCCGCTCGCGCTCGGGCGCGGGCACCGGCCGGCGGGTGTCGTCGGCGGCCTGGGCCCGGCCGCGCCGGTTCACGAACACCCGCCGCGCGCCGGTCTCGCGCGCACGGTTGTGCAGATGCTCGCGCACCGACAGCACGACCCGGCCGGAGACGTCGGGCGCGACCTGCTCGGCGGCGGCCACGACCGCGGCGCGCTCGTCCGGTGTGCGGGCCGAGCGCAGCAGCCGGTCCAGCGAGCGGAACAGCTTGCCGGGCGCGGTCCGCAGCAGCGCGACGGCGGCGGTGAGGTCGCCGTCGGCGAGCAGTTCCTCCACCCGGCAGTCCAGGGAGCGTGCGGTCTTCTCGCCGCGGGCGACGGCGAACACGTCGGCCGCGTGCGGCCACCGCGGGTACTCGTGCGGGTGCAGCCGCTCGCCGAGCCGCTTCCACATCTCGCGGTGCGCGGGGACGTCGGCGAGCTTGGCCGGCGCGGCGGCGACCACCGCGTCCAGGCCGGCGAGCAGGGTCCGGCGCACCGGGCGGGGCAGGGTCCGCAGCCGCGTCGGCTCCTGGAGGGTCACGTCGCCGCCCGCGACGGCGCAGGCCAGCCGGAGGACGTCGGTGACGGTGTCCAGCAGCGGGTCGTGTCCGGCCGTCAGGCGGGCGAGGTTGATCACGGCCCGGTTCTCCCGGACCGGGATCTCCTCGGGCTGCGGTCCGTCCGCGCAGTGCCCGGCGAGGTCCCGCAGGTCCCGCAGGCCGTCCTCGCCCAGGGGCGTACGGCTGGCCGCCAACGACAGGTAGAGGGCGCTGAGTTCGTCCTCCGAGGCGCCGCCCAGGTGCAGGAGGGTCACTCGGTCGCCGGTCGCGGCGATCAGCTCGTCGTGGTGGCTGAGCATCTCGGCCCAGGTGTGCTGGTAGTGGCCGTACGACGGGAGGGTGAGCAGGTTCACGACGCCGGTGCTCAGCTGCTGGAGGGTGCCGGCGCGGGTCGCGTCGTCGGCGAGCGCCTGCGCGACGCACCGCGTCCAGAAGTCGTAGGTGTCCGGCACGTTGGCCGGGAAGTCGACGAAGTACACGTTGTGCCGGACGTGGTCGCCGGCCATCTCGCGCACGGTGCGCAGCGTCCGCTGGGCGGTGCCGACGACCCTGCTCGCGGCCAGTCCCGACAGGTGCTCCAGCAGCTCCGTCGAGAGCTTGAAACCCGCGGACATCAGAGCGGCGTCGAACTGCCGTGCCGCCACAGCGCCGTCGCCGGCGGGTCCGCCGGGGGCGGGGACGCGGTGGGTGTGGCGGACGACCAGGGGGTCGAGTCGGTGAACCATGCGGGCATGCTCCCAAGCCGGGACGAACGACCGCACCCGGTTTTCCGGCGCGCCGCGCCTGCGCCGTCCCGGCCGGACAGGCCCTAGTTCGGCACGGCGACCAGGCGCACGGCCAGGCCGGCGAAGACCGTGCCGCTGAACACGTTGAGCCTGCGGGCCATCCGGCGGCTGCGGCGCAGCCGCGAGGAGAGCCGGCCGGCGAACAGCCCGATGGTGGCGTCCACGGCGAGACCCACCAGCACCAAGGTGAGGCCGAGCACGGCGAGTTGGCCTGCCACGTGGCCGAGGTCCGGGTTCACGAACTGCGGCAGGAAGGCGACGTTGAAGAGGATCACCTTCGGGTTCAGCAGGTTGGTGACGGTCCCCTGCCAGAAGGCGCGCAGCTTGCCCGGGGCGAGGCTCGCGGCCGTGCCGTCCTCGCCGTCGGCGCCCAGGGCGGAGCGGTCGCGGAAGGCCTTGACGGCGAGGTAGAGGAGGTAGGCCGCGCCCGCCCAGCGCAGCACGTGGTAGAGCAGCGGCAGCGACAGGAACAGCGCCGACAGGCCGAACATGGCCGCCACCGCGTGCACCAGGGCGCCGAACGCGACGCCCAGCGCGGCCAGTACGCCGGTGGACGGGCCGCCGCGGCCGCCCATGGCCACGATGAACATCATGTCCGGGCCCGGAGTGACGCACAGGGCGAGGGCGGCGACCAGGAAGGCCGCGTACAGGGAGGTGTCCACCATGGCGGCCATGCTCGTCACCGGGGGTGGGTGTGTCCAGCCGATTCCATTCGCTGAGACGGCGGTTGGCGGCGGCGGTCAGCCGCGGCGGGGTCCGAGCAGGTTCCCGGCGAGGGCGTCCACCAGGTCGGGCGGGACGTCGGACCCGGTCAGGGCGCGGTAGACGAGGGGCCCGACGACGGCGTCGAGCGTGGTGTCGGGGTCGAGCGCGGGCGTGATCTCGCCGGCGGCGCTCGCGCGTGTGAGCATGTCCCGTTCCTGGTCGCGGCGGGGCCGCAGATAGCGCTCCTGGAGGCGGTCGGCGGTGCCGGGATCGTGCTGCGCCTGGGCGACGAGTGCGAGCAGCACCTTGCCGGCCGGGTCGTCGGTGAGGAAGCGCGCGAAGTCGCGGAGGTAGCCGCGGACGGTCTCGGCGGTGGGCTCCAGGGCGGGGACGGGGAGGCGTTTGGCGCTGTCCTCGATGAGGGTGTCGAGGAGGATCTCGACCTTCGAGGGCCACCAGCGGTAGATCGTCTGCTTGGCGACGCCGGCCCGGCGCGCGATCGCCTCGACGGTCAGCGCCCCGAAGCCGTGCTCGACGAGCAGATCGTCCGCGGCGTGCAGCACGGCGAGGCGGGCGGCCTCGTCGCGCCGGTTGCCGGAGCGCGGCCTACGGGACTGCGGACTGGCTGCGGACATGCGCAACACCCTACCCGCCGTCGCCTCGGGCCCATTGCCTAGACGCAACGGCGCGTCTAGTCTGGCGAGCCTCACCGCCGACACCCCACCATGGAGAGTGCACATGTCCGCTCTGTCCGATCCGTCCGCCCTGTCCGACCGTCAGGCCGCCGTCCCCGACCGGCACGCTCTCGTCGTCGGGGCCTCGCGGGGGCTGGGGCTCGTCCTCGTCGACGAACTGGCCCGGCGCGGCTGGCGCGTCACCGCCACGAACCGCCGGCCCGGCGGCGCGCTCCAGGCGAGCGCCGACGCCGGGAACGGGCGGGTGAGCGTCGAGTCGCTGGAGATGACCAGCCCTGAGCAAGTGGCCGCCCTGCGACAGCGTCTGACGGGCCGTCGACTGGATCTGCTGTTCGTGAACGCCGCGATCGACCGGGGCGACCTGCCGATCCACGAGGTCCCGACCGACATGTTCACCGAGGTGATGGTCACCAACGCGCTGAGCCCGCTGCGCGTCCTCGAAGCGCTCCGCGACCTGGTCCCGCCCGGCGGAACGGTCGCGGTGATGTCCTCCGAGCAGGGCAGCGTCTCGCTCAACACCGAGGGCGGCTACGAGCTGTACAAGGCCAGCAAGGCCGCGCTCAACCAGCTGATGCGCAGCTACGCCACCCGCCACGCGGGCGACGGCCACACCAAGCTGCTCATCGACCCGGGCCACAACCGGACCCTGCTCGGCGGCCCCGACGCGCCGCTCGCCCCCGAGGAGACGATGCCGGCCGTCGCGGACGTCCTGGAAGCGCAGGCCGGCGTCCCCGGCGACCTGCGCTTCCTGGACCGGCACGGCGCGGTCGTCCCCTGGTGAGGCCGCCGGCCGCGGGGACCCGGGCGGCCGCACCCCCGGACGTCAACCGGCCCTGGCGGCCGGGGTCTTGTCGCCCTTGTCGCCCTTGTCTCCCTCGGCGGGAGCCGGCGGGCCGGCCTTCTTCAGCGGGACCTCGATCACGAGGAGGGCGGCGAGGAAGGCGAGCGCGCACAGCACCGCGCCGGTGAGGAAGATGTGCCCGGTGCCCTCCGTGACGGCGTGCGGGTACGCGTCCCCGACCCCCGCCGGGAGCCCGCGCGGCGCGCCCGCGCCGGTGTCGGCGCCGTCGCCGCCGGGCAGGTGGGCTCCCACGGACCGGGTGAACAGCGAGCCGAAGACGGCGACGCCGAGGGAACCGCCCAGGGTGCGGAAGAGGTTGACCGAGCTCATGGCCGCGCCCATGTCGCGCAGCGGGACGCTGTTCTGGGCGATGGTGCCGGCCATCTGCAGGGTGCAGCCCAGGCCGATGCCGACGAGCACCATGTAGAGGCCGGTCAGCGGGCGCGGGGTGCCGGTGTCCATGGTGGCCAGCAGGCCGAGGCCGGCGGTGAGGAACACGGTGCCGAGGACGGGGAACACCTTGTACCGGCCGGTGGCGGACATGACCTTGCCGGCGAGGGTGGAGACGATCACCACGGGGACCATCATGGGCAGCATCAGCAGCCCGGAGTTGGTGGCCGAGGCGCCCTGCACGGTCTGCTGGAAGAGCGGCAGGTACAGCCCCGCCCCGAACATGACCACACCGGCGACCAGGATCATCACCATCGCGAGCGGGTAGTTGCGGTGGCCGGTGAACACACCGAGCGGCAGCAGCGGTTCGGCGGCCCGCCGCTCCACGCGCACGAACAGCGCGAGCGAGAGCACGGCCACGGCCCCGAGACCGAGTATCCGCCACGAACCCCACGGGTAGGCGACCCCGGCCCAGGTGGCGGCCAGCACGATCGCACTGATGGAGACGGCCAGCAGGGCGATGCCCGCCCAGTCGATCCGCGCCCGGACGCGCCGCGCCGGCACGTGCAGGGTCAGCCACAGCCACACCAGGGCGAGCACGCCGAGCGGCAGGTTGACGTAGAAGGCCCAGCGCCAGTCCCAGTGGCCGGTGACGAAGCCGCCGAGGAGCGGGCCGCCGACGGTGCCGATCGCCATGACGGAGGCGGTCATGCCCTGGTACTTGCCGCGCTCGCGCGGCGGCACGAGGGCGCCGATCAGGGCGAAGGCGCCCGCGCCGATGCCGCCGGCGCCGATGCCCTGCACGACGCGGAAGGCGATCAGCTCGCCCATGGACCGGGACGCGCCGCACAGCGCGGACCCGGCGACGAACACGGCGATGGACGCCAGATAGGCGGTCTTGCGCCCGTACAGGTCGCCGAACTTGCCCCACACCGGGGTGGTGACGGCGGTGACGAGCGTGTAGGCGGTGACGACCCAGGAGATGTGCTCCAGCCCGCCGAGTTCGCCGACGATCGTGGGCATCGCGGTGCTGACGACCATGTTGTCGAGCATCGACAGCAGCATCGCGAGCATCACGCCGAGCAGCACCCAGCGCACGTTCTTCGGCACGGCCGGCTCGGCGGGCGTGAGGGGGGCGGTCGCGGACATGACGGATCGCTCCTTTTGGACGGGAGGAGGGAAGAGGGGGCCGGGCACTGCCTCACGACCACCGCACCAGAGAAAAGCACACCGAGACAATAAGTGCAACAACTTAACTTTTTAAGTCGCACCACCGACCGGTAGACTCCCGTCCATGCCCGACACCGAGTCCGCCACCGGAACCGCCACCGAGACCGGCCCCGCGCCCGCGCCCCTGGGCCGCCGTGAGCGCAAGAAGGCCGCCACCCGGCAGGCCATCGCCGACGCCGCCCTGCGCCTGTTCCTGGAGCGGGGGTACGACGATGTCGGCATCCGCGAGATCGCGGACGCCGCCGACGTGTCGACCACCACCCTGTTCAAGCACTTCCCCGTCAAGGAGGCCCTCGTCTTCGACGAGGACGCCGACCAGGAAGCCCGGCTCCTCGCCGCCGTACGCGAGCGCCCCGCCGGGCGGTCGATCCCCGCGGCCCTGCGCGAGCACGCGCTGAGCCACCGGATGGCCACCGCCGACGGCGACCCCCGCTTCACGGCCTTCTTCGAGCTGATCGACGGCACCCCGGCCCTGCGCGACTACGTCCAGGGCATGTGGCTGCGGCACACCGCCGCCCTGGCCCGGGTCATCGCCGAGGAGAGCGGCCTGGCCGCGGACGACCCCGCCTGCACCGCCCTGGCCCACTTCGCCCTGGAAGCCCCTCGCGCCGCGCGCGGCCAGGACGACGTCCGCGAGGCCGTCACGCGCGCCTTCGACCTGCTGGAGAACGGCTGGCACGGCCTCGGGAAGTAGCCGAGGCCCCGGCGCGGGGATGGGTCGTACGGGTCGACTCCCTCCGGCCGGGGCCTCGTCGTGCGATGCGCCCCTCCTGCTCGTGCTCTCTCCCGCGCGGCTCCCTCCCGCGCGGCGGCGGCTCAGCTCGCGGGCACCGTGTCCTCGAAGGCGGTGCCGGCCGACCGGTACGCCGCAATCTTGGCGCTGACCTGAGCGGGGGTGAGCACCTGGTCCTTGACGTGCAGGAAGTAGTCGACCTGCTCCTGGTAGGCGCGGGGTGTGGTGGAGGTCTGGCCGTTCAAGTCGATCAGCCACTGGTTGAAGTTGACCGACATCGGGCGCTCGGGCAGGTAGGCGGCGTCGTGGGTGCCGAACAACTGCCCGTCGATGTAGTACTTGATGGTGCTGTCGTCGATGGTCAGCAGCAGGTCGTGCCAGCCGTTGTAGCTCTGGCGGCCCTCGGTGTGCTGGTTGACCGCCTGCCACGGGTCGGGGTTGTAGGTCTCCCAGGAGGTGGTGTAGAGGATGTCGGAGGGCTCGCCCCAGCCGCCGTTGGGCAGGTACTCGAAGTCGTACTCCGAGTAGTCGTCGGCCATCGGCGCCTTGAGGTCGTTGATGGTGAAGAACGTCTGCACCAGGTGGTCGCCGTCGGGGCCGGAGACGGGCGCGTCGTTGAACCTCACCCGGGCCGCGTAGGTGCCGTTCTTGAACTTGGTCGCCTTGGTGAGCACTTCGGTCTGCTCGGTGCCCGAGGCAGTGCCGTCGGTGGACGTCTCCAGCGTCATGACCGTGTTGCCGGCGCTGCTGCCGAAGGTGACGTTCGAGGGGTCCCAGGTGGCGCCCGGGACGCCGGGGCCGCCGGAGTTGGAGCGGACCGACCAGCCGTCGGCGGAGATCTTCGGGTCGGTGTACGAGCTGTAGCTGAAGTCGTCCCAGAAGGCGCCGGAGCCGCCGGGCGGCGGTGAGGTGGGGGGCGGGGTGGTCGGCGGGTCGGTGGGGGCGTTGCCGTCGGGGGCGGTGCCCCACACCAGGGCGCCGGCGCGGGTGGCGGTGACCTTGGTCCAGTCGCCGTAGGCGGTCTGGGCCTCGCCGAAGGAGTAGTCGTCGCTCTGGGTGAGGGTCTGCCAGTTCGCCTGGTAGAAGCGCAGTTGCAGGTCGCCGGTGTCGGCGCCCGGGGCGAGCGAGCCGGCGCCGGAGGTGAAGCCGATCTCCAGGTAGCGGTCGGCGGTCGCGGTGGGGTGGGCGAGGACGCCGAAGGAGCCGGTGACGTTGGCGCAGCCCCTGACCGCCCAGGAACAGGCGAAGCGGTAACTGGCGGCGGCGGCGTCGGCCTTGAAGTAGTAGCGGAGCTTGACCTCGCTCAGCGGCAGGGAGCCGCTGCCGGTGTTGCGCACCTTGAACCAGGGCTCGCTCTGGTCGGCGGTGGCGCCGGTGGCACTGGTGCGGTACTGCACCGCCAGGGTGCCGGCGGCGCTGGCGCTGCCCGGCAGGGCGGCCAGGGCGGTGGCGCCCAGGGCCGTGACGACGGCCGCTGCGGCGGCGGTGCGCAGCCGGCGGCGGTGGCCCGCCGGCCGGTTGTCGTTGCTGGTCACAGTGCGGTCCTCTCCGTGGTGGGATCGGTGGGGGTCATGCGGAGGGCGCTGTACCGGCCGGTGCCGCGCCGGTGCGCGGCGTGTCGGGGGTGCGGTGGCGGCGGACGCCGAGGGCGTCCAGTCGCCGGGTGTGCGCGGTGAGCCGCTCGGTGAAGTCCGCCCAGGCGGTGGGCCCGCTCCAGGCCCGGTCGGCCAGTGCGCACAGTCGGGGGTAGGCGAGGCGGTCGAGGTCGGCGGCGGCGGGCGCGAACTCGGTCCAGATCTGCGCCTGGGTGCCGAGCACCCGCGCCCCGTCCGCGCCGCCGGTGCGCGGCTCGGGGTCGCCGCCGTGGACGGCGCGCAGGTCGACGACCGGGCCGGGCTGGGCGAGCGGCCCGTCCGGGGCGTCGTCCTGGGCGTAGTCGAGATACGTGGTGCGGTGGTGGGTGAGGACGACGTCGTGGCCGCGGCGCAGCGCGGCGACCGCGTGGGCGGGTTCGCGCCAGCTCATCGCCGTGAATCCGGGCGGCAGCCGGGCGCCGTTCTCGGCCCAGCCGACCGGGCGCCGGCCGTGTGCGCGCACGTACGCGCCCGCCCGGCCCAGGAGCCAGCCGTGCAGCGCGGCGGGGGCGGGCAGTCCTTCGGCGGCGGCCCGGGCGCGGGCGGCGGGGCTGTGCTCCCACTCGGTGGTGGGGCACTCGTCGCCGCCGAGGTGGACGTAGGGGGCGGGGAAGACCTCCATCACCTCGGCGAGCACGGCGCGGCAGAAGTCGAGCACCTCGTCGTGCACGCCGAGGACGGTGTCGCACACGCCCCAGCGGGTCCACACGTCGAGGGCGCGGTCGGGGCGGTTGCCCAGGTGCGGGTAGGCGGCGAGGGCGGCGCGGACATGGCCGGGCATCCCGATCTCCGGGACCACGCTCACGCCGCGCCGGGCGGCGTGGGCGACGAGGCCGGTGAGTTCGGCGCGGGTGTACGCGCCGCCGTGCGGGCGGCCGTCGAAGCGGGTGGAGCCGTCGGGTCCGCGCATCGACTCGGCCCGCCGGGCACCGACCGTGGTGAGGCGCGGGTAGGCCGCGACGGGCATCCGCCAGCCCTGGTCGTCGGTGAGGTGCAGGTGCAGGACGTTGAGCTTGTGCAGGGCGAGCAGGTCGATCTGGCGGCGCAGGGTCGCGGCGTCGTGGAAGTGGCGGGCGACGTCGATCATCAGGCCGCGCCAGTCGTGCCGGGGCACGTCGGTGATCTCCGTGCACGGCAGGTCCCAGCGCTCGGCGCGCGGGGCGGCGGGGGCGAGCGCCTCGGGCGGCAGGAGCTGGCGCAGGGTCTGGACGCCGCGGAGCAGGCCGGTGGGGGTGGCGGCGCGCAGCAGGACGGAGTGCGGGGAGACGGTGAGTCCGTAGCCCTCCTCGCCCAGGCCGCGCAGTCCCCGGTCCACGGCGAGGGTGACGGCGCCGGCCGGCGAGGGCGCCAGGGGCAGGCCGGTGGCGGGGGTGAGGAGGGTGCGCAGCAGGTCGGCGGCGCCCTGGGCGTCGGAGCCGGCGCGGACGGTGGTGGCGGCGTCGAGCGTGAAGTGTCCGGAGCGGGGGGCGAACCGGGTGGGCCGGGGCAGGAGGGTCTGTTCGCGGCGGGGTGAGGGCACGGGCGGCGGCCTTCCGGGTGGGGGCGCGGGCGGGTGCGGTGCGGGGGGCGGTGCGGAGGGGTGCGGGTGGGCGGGGGCGTGGCCGGGGTGGCGGAAAGGGGGTGTCGGAAAAGGGGTGTCGGCGGGTGCGGGGGAAGGGGTGTTCAGCCCTTGACGGCGCCGGCGGCGAGGCCCGAGGTGACGTGGCGCTGGAGGAGCAGGAAGACGGCCAGGGCGGGCAGCGCGAAGAGGGTGGAGGCGGCCATGGTGGCGCCCCAGTCGGTGCCGAAGGTGTTCTTGAACGAGGACAGCCACACCGGCAGGGTCCGGTTGTCCTGGTTCTTGATGATCAGGAAGTTGGCGTAGGCGAACTCGTTCCAGGCGGTGATGAAGCCGAACAGCGAGGTGGCCATCAGGCCGGGGGCGAGCAGCGGCAGGGCGATGCGCCGGAACGCCCCGAACCGGGTGCAGCCGTCGACCCGTGCCGCCTCCTCCAGCTCCGGCGGGACGGTGGCGATGAAGCCGCGCAGCACGATGGTGGTGAACGGCAGCGTGACCATGAAGTAGACCAGGGTGAGGGTGACGAGCCGGTCGAGCATGTCGGTGTCGCGGGCGATGATGTAGACCGGGATGATCAGCGACTCCCAGGGCGCCATCTGGGCGACGAAGACGGCGAGGACGAACTGCCGCCGCCCGCGCCACCGCATCCGGGCCACGGCGAACGCCGCGCCGAGGGCGACGACGAGGGAGAGCAGCACCGCACCGGTGGTGACCAGCAGGCTGTTGCACCAGAAGCGGGCGAAGCCGGCCGTGTGCACGGCGGTGCGGAAGTGTTCCAGTGTCCAGGTGTGCGGGACGAGCCGCGGGGTGGCGGACTGGATGTCGCGGGAGGGTTTGAAGGCGGTGGCGGCCATCCAGTAGACGGGGAACAGGCAGACCAGCACGGTGAGGGCGGCGCCCGCGTGCAGCGGGAGGCGGCGCAGCCGGCGTGCGGAACTCCGTTTGGTCACCGGGATGTTCGGGCGTACGGCGCTCACAGCTCGTCCTCCTGTCGGAACATCTGGCGGAAGTAGAGGACCAGCACGCCGGACATGAGCACCACGGTGACCATCGAGGCCGCCGAGCCGAGGTCGTAGCGCTGGCCGGCGAGGGCGGTCTGCACGGCGTACACCGGCAGGATGGTGGTGGCGTCGCCGGGGCCGCCGCGGGTCATCACCCAGATCTGCGTGAACGCCTTGAAGGTCCAGATCACTTCGAGGCACAGGACGAGCATCACGATCGGCCGGATCATCGGGAAGGTGACCGATCCGAGGACGCGGAGGGCGCCGGCGCCGTCGAGGCGGGCGGACTCGTGCAGTTCGGCGGGAACGGTGGTGAGCGCGGAGTACAGGGTGATGGCGGCGAACGGCACCGACTGCCACACCACCAGCAGGACGAGGATCGCGAAGGCGGCCGTGCCGTGGGCGAACCAGGGGTAGTGCGCGAAGGAGTCGAAGCCGAGGGAGGTCAGCGCCCAGTTGACGACGCCGAACTCGGAGTGGAACAGCCACTGGAAGACGGTGGTGGCCGCCACCACCGGCATCGCCCAGGCCAGAACGAGGGAGCTGAGGACGGCGGTTCGCCAGATCCGGCCGAGCCGCTCGGTCATCAGCGCCACCAGCAGGGCGATCACCATGATGAGGACGACATTGACCGCCATGAACACGAACGTGCGGCGTACCACCGTCCAGAACCGGGGATCGGTCAGCAGCGTGCGGTAGTTGGCGAATCCGACGAACTTCGCGTGACCGGAGATGAGTTGGCGCAGCCGGAAGTCCTGGAAGGAGATCAGGACGGCGCGGATGAGCGGGTAGACCAGCAGGTAGAGCATGCCGAGGACGGCGGGCGCCACCAGCAGGTACGGCCAGGGGCCGCCGCGGTCGCGGGAGGCGCGGGGGGCGGCCGGGGGCGGGGAGGTGCGGCCGGGCCGGCGGCCGGCGGGGCGGGGTACGGCGCGTTCACGGATGGCCGACACGGCTCCTCCATTCGTACGGGACGGGCGGCGGGACGCTGCTGAGATCAGGACGCGTCGTTCATCGCCCGGGTGATCTCCTCGGAGGTCTTCGTCGCCTCCCGCTCAAGGTCGCCGCCGGTGAGGACGGCCGTCATGTAGTCCTTGATCGGGTTCTCCGCCTCCACGGCGGCCCAGCCGGGCGTGTTCGGCGTGGCGTGGCCCTGCGCGGCGCCGACGGCCATCGCGGCGGCGCCGGGGTCGGAGGCCACCGCGGAGGCGAGGGAGGTCTTGTTCGGCACGTAGCTCATGGCGAGGGCGAGCTTCTTCTGCCAGGTGTCGCCGGTGAGTTCCTTGACGAAGGTGTAGGCGGCGTCCTGGTGCCGGGAGGCGGCCGGGATCACGAGGTCGGAGCCGCCGGTGAAGACCGCGCCGGGCTTGTCGGCGCTCTTGCCGGGGATGGGGAAGAAGCCCAGCTTTCCCTTGAGTCGCGGGTTCTGCTCGGTGACGACGTTGGCGCCGCCAGGGGTGGCGATGATCTGCGCCACCTTGCCCTTGGCCATCACCTCGGCCTGGGGCGGGTTGGCCTCGTCGGCGTCCTTGGGTCCCTTGCCCAGCGCCTGGAGCCGCCGGTAGAACTCCATCCCGGCCAGCGCCCCGGGGGTGTCCAGGGCGCCCTGCCACCTGCCGTCCCGCTGGACGGCCAGGTCGCCGCCCTCGTCCCAGATGAAGCCGGCCAGCGCGTACCAGGTCTGGCCGGTGAGGTAGATCCCCTGCTGGTCGCCCTTGTTCAGTTTCTCGGTCGCGGCGAGCCACTGGTCGCGGGTCTTGACGGCGGCCGGGTCGACGCCGGCCCGCTGGAAGAGGTCCTTGCGGTAGACGACGACGCGGTTGGCCGCGTAGTACGGGATGCCGTACTGCTTGCCCTCCCAGGCGCCGGGCTCGGCCAGCCCTTTGAGCCAGGTGTCGCCGCCGAGGTCGCTCCTGCGGTCGCTGAGGTCGAGCAGGCCGCCGCTCTGGGCGTACTGGGCGACCTGGGTGTTGCCGACCTCGATGACGTCGGGTGCGTCGTTGCCGGCGAGGGCGGCGGTGACCTTCTGGCCGATGCCGTCCCACTCCTGGATCTGGATCTTCAGGTGGATGTCGGGGTGGTCGGCGGCGAAGGCGGTGGCGAACTCCTTCTGGAAGGCGGCCGAGACGCTGTCCCGCATCAGCCAGACGGTCAGCTCGGACGTACCGCCCGCGCCGTCGCCGGCCGCGTCGTCGGAGCCGCTGGAACAGCCGCTGACGATCAGGGCCGCAGTGAGGACGGACGCACCGGTGAGCATGCGGAACTTCACGGGTCACCTCGGGGAAGCTCAGGAGGGCGCGGAGCAGGAAGGCCCCAACCAGTAACCTGACCAGTTGGCGAGTGGACAGGTGACCTGCTGGTGGCAGATGAAACTGGCACGGACCCATGAGGCCGTCAACCCCCCATTTCACAAAGGATTTTCGGCGACTCGGGCGTAGCAGAGTCTTCGTGGGCCCCTGACCTGAAGACATGAACTGGTTCTGACCAGTACGGTGTTGGGGGCGCGGAGGTGACAACTGGTCACCTGTGCGGGCCGGTACGCACCGAGAGGGGACGACGCGAATGGGTGACAGGGAGCCGGGCACGGCGGGGCCGGGCGGTGTTCTCAAACGGGAGCGGGTGCGCGACGCGGTGCTGGAGATGGTCGAGGAGCGCCGGCCCGGGGACGCGATCCCCTCCGAGCGGACGCTGTGCGCTCAACTCGACGTGTCCCGGCCGACGTTGCGGGCAGCCGTGGACGAACTCGTCACCGCGGGGGTGCTCGTCCGCGAACACGGCCGGGGGGTGTTCGTCGCACCGGAGAAGATCACCCAGGAACTGGTGCAGGGCACCCACTCGCTCAGCGTGCCGCGGGCCGCGGGCACCTGGGCGAGCCGGCTGCTGGAGTTCACCACCGTGCCCGCCGGCGCCCGGGTGGGCCGCAGGCTGCGCCTCTCCCCCGCCGCGCAGATCGTCTACGTGGCCCGGCTGCGTCTGGTGGACGCCGCGCCCATGGCCATCGAGCACCTGCACATCCCGGCCGACCTGGTGCCCGGCCTCACCGCCCGCGAACTCGAACAGGGCGACCTGTACGAGCACTTGAGCACCCGGCACGGCATTCACGTGAGCGAGGCCACCCAGGCGATCGAGCCGACCGTGGTGACCCGCGCCGAGGCGGAGGTGCTCGATGTGCCGGAGCTGTCCCCGGCCCTGCTGTTCGAACGCCTGACCACCGACACCGGCGGCCGCCCGGTGGAGTACGTCCACTCGCTCTACCGCGGCGACCGGTACCGCATCGTCTCGCGGCTGACGCTCGGCGCCGACAGCGCGGCCGCCCCGCCGCCGGACGGGCACCACCCGGGCATCCCGCCGGGTGACTTCCCGCACGGCGACCCGGTCACCGCCTCGACCCTGGGCGACGTCCAGAACCAGCGCTGACCCCGCCGCCCAGGGTCGACCCGGTCACCGCCTCGACCCTGGGCGACGTCCAGAACCAGCGCTGACCCCGCCGCCCACCGCGCCCCGGGGCCGACCGGCGCCCCACCGGCCAACACCCCACCCCATGGCACCGCACCGGGCGGCACCGGGCGGCACCGGGCGGCGATCGGTCCCCCGTGCCGATCGCCGCCCGGCGCCCCGCCGCTACCGCCGCGCCGCTACCGCCGCGCCGCTACCGCCGTTCCGCCCGGCGCGCGTCCGCGCGGGCGGCCGCCGACGCCGCGAGGCGCAGCAGTTCGTCGACCGACCACTGGTCGTAGGCGTGCGCGCCGTACTTGGCGGCCAGGACCGCGCCGTCGGGTGCGACGAGAAGGTCGGCGGGAAGGCCCAGCCGGCCGCCGTGCGGGCTGCGGGCGGGCAGGCGCTCCCGGCCGCGCACCACGTTCCACGTGCCGCTGAGGACCGCCCACGCGATCGGCCCCCACACCCGGGGGTCGAGCAGGGAGCGCGGCGAGCGCTCGACGCCGAAGGCCGCGTACAGCGCCCGGTCCGGGTCGGCGACGACGGCGAACGGGAGACCGGTGGTGTGGGGCGCCAGTTCCTCGGCCGGCGAGTGGAAGAGCACGACCTCGCGCACCCCCGCCGCCTCGATCTCCGCGTGCCGCCGCACCACGGAACGCAGGTGCAGATTGCAGACGGGACAGCCGGCGAAGCGGCGGAACTGGAGGTGGAGCAGCCGTCCGGGGTCGGGAACGGCGACCTGGTCGCCCGAGACGGCGGTGAGTGAGCGTGCGTCGACGGTGGCGCCGGGCATCAGCCGGGCGCGGGATCTGCGCATGGACGTTCCCTTCGTAGGCGTATGCCGTACGCCTACCAGCGTAGGCGTATGCCGTACGCTGTCAACCGTCATGCCACGCCCGCGTTCCCTCACCCCCGACCAGCTCGCCTCGGCCGCGCTCGCCGTCATCGACCGCGACGGCCTCGCCGGGCTCTCGATGCGCGCCGTCGCCAAGGAACTGGGCATGAGCACCATGGGGCTGTACCGGTACGTACAGGACCGTGACGCACTCGAACGGCTCGTCGTCGAACGCGTCCTGGGCGCCGTGGACACCGCGCCGCCCGCCGCGGACGCGCCCTGGCGCGAGCGGGTCGCGGTCCTGGCGCGGCGCCTGCGCGACACCGTGGGCGCGCATCCGGAGGTCGTCCCGCTCACCGTCACCCACCGGCACCACTCCCTGGGCGTGCTGCGCTGGTCGGAGACCGTGCTCGCGGTCCTCACCGAGGCGGGCGTCCGGGGCGAGCGGCGGGTGGTCGCCCTGCGCGCACTGCTCAGCTACGTCATCGGGGCGATCCAGCTGGAACACCTCGGTCCCCTGTCCGGCCCCGGCACCACCGTCCTCGCCGGGCTGCCCGCCGACGCGTTCCCGCTCATGGCCGAGACGGCGCGGGCCGCCCGCGGGGTCGACGCCGACCGGGAGTTCCTGGAGGGCCTCGCCCTGCTGCTCGCCGGCCTCGGCGACTGAGCCGGCCGTAGCCGCAGCTCAGGACATGGGGCCGCTGACGTACCAACAAGTGCGAAGGTGTGGTCAGCGGGCGGCCAGGTGAGGAGGATGGGCGCCATGACGGATCACGGTTCCTCCATCGACCCCAACAAGCCCAGCATCGCCCGCGTTTACGACTATCTGCTCGGCGGCAAGGACAACTACGCCGTGGACCGGGAGATCGGCGACGTGTTCAAGCGCGACCTCCCCGGCTCGGTGGCGATCGCCTTCGCCAACCGCGCGGCTCTGACCCGGGCGGTCGGGGAGATCGTGACGACCACGGACATACGGCAGTTCATCGACCTGGGCAGCGGTCTGCCGACCGCCGACAACGTCCACCAGGTCGCGCAGCGGCACGCGCCGGAGTCCCGGGTCGTGTACGTCGACATCGATCCTCAAGTGCTCGTCCACGGACGCGCGTTGCTGGAGGAGAACGACAGGACGCGGGTCGTCGCGGTCGACGTCCGCGACCCCGAGGGTGTCTTCGCCCACCCCGACACGCAGGACCTGATCGACTTCGGGCAGCCCGTCGCCGTCGTCTTCAGCGCCATCCTGCACCACGTCAACGACGAGGAGGACCCCGCCGCGATCGTTCGCTACTGGCGCGACCGTGTGCCCTCGGGGAGCCACTTCTTCGTCAGCCACTTCCGCTCCGGCAACAACGCGGAGACGGAGGAGGCCGAGAGGGTCCTCCAGCAGACCTTCGGCCGCGGCCGGTGGCGCACCGACGCGGAGATCGCGGCCCTGCTCGACGGCCTGGAGATCCTGGAGCCGGGGATCGTGCCCGCCTCCCTGTGGCATCCCGAGGTGGTGGACAACCCGCGGATCGGCGGTGGCGGCGAACGCGAACTGACCGTCTGGGAGCGTCTCATCGCCGCCGGACTGGCCCGCAAACCGTAGGGCCCGCGCGGCGGAAGCCGCTGCGGCGGCGCCCCGCGGCCGAGGGCTGCTTGGGGGGAGCCCTGCGGCCAGGGGCTGCTTGGGGGGCGGTGCGCCGCCGTGCCCGTCCGACGTGCCGGGAGGTCGGCGAGGACCTACGGTGTCGGTATGACTGCGGAGCGTTCGGCGCGGCCGCCGTGCGTGCGGCCGGCCAGGAGCCACGCGCCGCCGCCGTGCCACGCCGCGCCGTGCGCACCGGCGGCGCGCGCCCGCGCGCGACGCCACCCGGGCAGCGGAGCGGGGAAGGCAGTCCGCCGCCGCCGAACACGCCCGGCGCCCGCTCCCCGGGAGCGGCCGGCCCCGCACGGCCCGGCGGTGGTCCGCAGGCCGACAGTGGGCGGCGGAGCGGCGGTGGTCCGCGGATCGGTGCTGGTCGGCGGAGCGGGTGGGGTGTGTCGTTCCGGCCGCGTTCCGTACGGCCGGGCCGGGGCCGTGTTCCGGGGTTCCGGTGTTCCGGTGTTCCGCCATGGCCGCCGGTCCCGCTCCTGATGCCTCTCCGGCGGGGCCGGCCCGGCCGGGGAGGAGCCGCGCGGGGTGCGGTCCGCGCGCGCTTCCGCCTCCTCCCCGCGCTGGTCGCCGCGCTGCTCCTGGTCGGCGGGGTGGTGGGCGATCTGTTCGGGTCGCAGCCGTACATGGGTCTGCCGCTGCTGTCCGCGGCCCCCCTGGTCGCCAGCGCCCTGCTGTCCTTCCGCGCCAGCCTGTTCTTCGCGGTGTCGGCGTGCGCGGTCTCCGTCCTGCTCGACCTGCATCTGGGGCGCCCGAGGACGGCGCTGCTGGTCGACCTGGCCGACGTGCTGACCACCAGCTGCCTGGCGCTGGGGATCAACCGGATCCTGGCCCTGCAAGGGCGCCGGCTCGCGCAGGTGCGGGACGTGGCCGAGATCGCGCAGCGGGCGGTGCTCCCGGATCCGCCGCGCCGCGCGGGCCCGGTGACCGTGGCCGCCCGGTACGTGGCCGCGCAGACCGAGGCGCGGATCGGCGGCGATCTGTACGCGGTCCAGTCGACCCCGTTCGGCGTGCGCGCGATCATCGGGGACGTCAAGGGCAAGGGCCTCGGGGCCGTGTCCACCGTCTCGGTGCTGATCGGTGCGTTCCGCGTGGAGGCCGACCACGTGCCCACCCTGGGCGAGCTGGCGGCCCGGCTGGACGACGTCCTCGCGCGGGGGGCGGGCGAGGCGTCCGAGGACTTCACCACCGCCGTGCTGCTCCAGATCCCCCCGGACGGGCGCACGGCACACGTGTGCAACCGCGGGCACCCGCCGCCGTACCTGGTGGACGAACGGACCGTGTCCCCGCTGGAGCCCAGCACCCACGAACTGCCGCTGGGGCTGCGTCTGTGGGGCGCCGGGCCGGACGGCGGCGCGCCCACGGACGTCTTCCCGCTGGGCCCCGGCGCCTCCCTGCTGCTGATCACCGACGGGGTGACCGAGGCGCGTGACGAGCGGGGAACGTTCTACGACCCGGTGGACCGGCTCGCCCCCGGCCCGTACGCGACCCCCCGGCGGCTCGTGGACGCGCTGGTGCGGGACGTGGCCCGGTGGACGGGGGGCGGCAACCAGGACGACATGGCGGTCCTCGCCCTGACCCGTACCGCCGGGAGGAGTCGCGGGCCCGGCGACACCGCGCCGCCGACCCCCTGAGACGCGCCTCCCGCTCGGCTCAGTGCGCGGCGCGCTCCCCCTCGCGGCCGAGGATGTCCCGTGCCGCCGCGACGAGCGGGGCGTTGCCCTCGGCGGGCGTGCCGTCCGGGAGGAAGAGGACGTCCTCCAGGCCGATCCTGGTGTCCAGGCCCAGTCGGGCGGCCGTCCGCAGGACGGGCCAGGCGGTGTCCTCGTCGCCGTGCAGCAGGACGGGCGCCGAGGTCGCGCCCGTCAGCCGCCCGACCAGGTCGAGGGCGGCTCGCTCGGCCTGGTCGGCGGGGGTGCCGGTGACCTCGGCCAGCACCCGCAGCACCCGGTCGGCGAACGGGGACGCGAGGAAGCGGCGCGGCCCGTCGGTGCCGGAGAACAGCCCGGCCTCGATGCCGACGCCGCGCTCGGTGAGGGCCCGTGCCGTCGCGTCGGCGCCGTCCTCGTGCCAGTTGACCGAGGCGTGGTCGGGCGTCGTCGTCCAGGACTCGACGAGCCGGACACGGCGGCGGGCGTCGGGCTCGATCCACTCCCCCGTCGTCACCCCGACCGGGACACCGGGGCCGACCGCCTCGCGCACGGCCTGAAGCACGTCCCGGACCACCGCCGCGTCCAGGCTGTCGCGTCCCCGGTGGTCCTTGGGGTGCAGATGGACGTCCCGCGCTCCCGCGCCGACCGCCCGGCGCGCCTCGGCCGCCACCTCCTCGGCGGAGACGGGCACCCAGGGGCTGTCGGCGGGCCGGCGCACTCCGTTGGGACACACTTGCAGCATGTACGGCACTCTGCCACGCCAGGGCCCGGCGGCGAAGTAACCCGCGCCGGGCGGAAGTTCTGCACAGCAGCGGACACATGTCCGGACCGCTGCCACACCCGAGCGCGGCGTCGTCGGCCACATCACGATGGCCGTGAACCCCGCCGCCATTTACGGCGGCGGGGGCGCACCCCGGGATACGGGCGCTCTACTTCTCCCGTGCTCCGTCGCGGGCCTGGTGGAAGGCCTCGGAGATGGTCTCCGCGGCGCCGGACAGGACGCCCTTGGCGGCGCCGTGCGCCCCCGACTCCTTCATCCGCCCCGGCAGCTCGGTCAGCCCGGGCGGCTTGCGCGGTCCCGACTCCAGATCGAGCCGGTTGCACGCCTCGGCGAACCGCAGATACGTGTCCACGCTCGCCACCACGATACGTATGTCGATCTTCAGTATCTCGATGCCGACGAGGGAGACGCGGATGAACGCGTCGATCACCAGCCCCCGGTCGAGAATCAGCTCCAGCACGTCGTAGAGGCCGCTGGAGCCGCCTCCTCCGCCACCGCGCTGCTGTGTCGCCACGGTCATCAGCCGCCAGCCCCTTCCGCTACCGCTACCACCTCTCGGATAGCCCCGGCCGCCGTTCTCAAACGGCGGCCGGGGCACCGGTGCGGACGAGATCCGCGGTCAGTCCCGCAGTTCCAGCACCCATTCGCCGAGCGAGCGGACCTGGAGGAGCGAGCGGGATATGCGGTGCGGTCCCGAGGACGCGGTGAGCTGGCGGTGCGGGAACAGGTTCTCGTCCAGTTCGAACACGTGGGTGAGCGCCGTCCCGACGATCACCAGCTCGCGCTCGGGCCCTTCGTGCCGTACGACGCCGTACCAGCCGCCACGGGTGCGCCCATCTAGCACCGGCGCCGCGTCGAGCGGCTGCGGCTCCAGCTCCCACTTCACGCCCTCCACGGCCCTGACCACCACGAAACAGGCGCCGCCCGGATCGACCCACACGGGACCGAGGGCGGGACGGCGCCGGAAGTCGGTGTCCGCGATCAGCGCGCTCTTGCCGTAGGGGTGGTTCAGGGCGACGGCGGCCACGTTCTCGTGCTCGCCGCGCGAGGTGCGCCGCACGGTCAGCAGCGTGGGCGGCCCCTGGTAGCGCAGGACCGCGGAGCCCTCGCCCTCGACCGCGCCGGTGAGCAGCGGCGCCTCCTCCTCGGGCAGCAGGCTCAGCGCCCACTCGCCGGTGTGCCGTACGCGCACGGTCTGCTCGGCCTCGCCCGCGCGGAAGGCCACGACGGTGCCGCGGGTCCCGTGCTGCGCGCCGGTGAGCCAGTCGGTCTCGTCGCCGTACTCGTCGACGGTCTTGACTTCGAGGGTGTAGTCGGCCTCGGCGCCCGGGAAGTCGTAGCGGAACAGCATCGGGCGGCCCGGGCGCGGGTTGACCAGCGTGATCGTCTGCTCGCCGCGGCCTTCGTACACGCCGGCCGGCCGGCTCCCGGACTCCTTGGACAGCGCGGACGGGGAGACCTCGGGCCTCCGGTCCGGGGCGGAGTGGCGGGCGGGACCCGGGCTCGGGACGGCGTACGGGTCCGGGGCGGGGTGGTGGACGGGCAGGGGCTTGGCGGTCAGCTCCCAGTGGCCTTCGCCGTTCTCCACGACCAGCAGGAGCGGGCCGTCGGGCACCGGGACGGTCTGGTCCAGGCGGCCGGTCTCGTTGACGAGCATCTCGTGCCGGTCGAGGTCGTCGAGGTGGGCCGCCTCGTGGCAGTTCATGAGCAACCACTCGTCGCGGTCCGCGCCACCGTCGAACCGGACCCGTACGTCGGCCACCGGACCGGTGTAGGCGATCACGTCGGCGCCGCGTCCGGTGAGTCCCCGCGTGTCGAGCCGGCGGGCCGCCGAGAGCGGGAGCACCGTGATCGTCCACGCGCCGGCGTAGTCGACGTTCAGCCGCAGGGGGCGGTCCCGCGGGGGCTGGACCAGTGCGCGGCCGTGGAAGTCGGGCAGCTCGGTGTTGAAGACGGTCAGGTCCTTCTTGTTGCGGCGGTTGAGGGTCTCGACGCAGAAGTACTCGTCGCCCTCGATCCGGGCCTCCACGATCACCGGCCCCGGCGGCAGCGGAGTCGCCACGGTGACCACGCCGTTGCCGCGGCCGCTCTGGACATGGGGCACGAAGCCGGTGCCGAGGGGGAGGGGATCGGGATCGGCGGGGGCGACGGGAGCCGCGGGGGCGGCATGGGTGTCCGGGACAGCGGGGGCGGCGGGCTCGTCCCGCACCGCGATCCCGAAGTCGGTGGCCAGTCCGGCGAGTCCGGAGTCGTACCCCTGGCCCACCGCCCGGAACTTCCACGTGCCGTCGCGCCGGTACAGCTCCCCCAGCACGAACGCCGTCTCGTTCCGGGCGTCGGTCACGTCGTAGTGCGCCGCCACCGTGCCGTCGGCCGCCAGCACCCGCACGTCCAGGCCGGGCACCTGACCGAACACCCCGCCGTCGCAGGAGCCCGCGATCAACACCCGCTGCACCGCCGGCTCGACGCGCGGCAGGTCCACCTCCAGCCACTCGGCGTGCAGCTCGGCGCCCTCCCCCGCACCCGTGTGCCGTACGGCTCCCGAGGGGTGCGCCGGCTGGTTGTAGAACACGAGGTCGGCGTCGCCGCGGACCTTGCCCGTCGCGTCGAGCAGGAGGGCCGAGGCGTCCACGACCGGAGTCCCCGGGACGCTGCGCCGGCAGACGGCTACCCGCACCAGCCCCTCGGGGACAGGTGTGTTGGCGCCTTTGGTGAGGTGCGTCATGAGGATCATGGTGACAGTGAAGACGGCGTGAAGTCGATGGTCCGACGCGAACATGTCGGGGGAGCGACGGCGTCGTCAGGGGGCCGTCGCCCGGGGCCGGAGCCGGTCTCCTACGACAGCCACGCCTTGCGCACCAGCCGGGGCGTCCGCCGCACCAGCCAGGCGCAGGCCAGCCCGACGACGGCGCCGGCCGCCACGTCGCTGGGGTAGTGGGCGCCGCTCTGTACGCGTTCGACGGCGACGAGGCCGGCCGGAACCGCGCACAGGGCGCCCGCCAGCGGCGCGCCCGGCGCGACGGCGGCGGTGAAGGCGACGGCGGCCGCCGTGTGTCCGGACGGGAAGGAGGACGAGTCGGGGCGGTCCTCGACCTCGTCGTGCGGTATCCACTCCTCGGGCGGGCGCGGCCGGTCCGCGAGCCGCTTGCACAGGGCGTTGGACACCACCTGCGCGGCGACGAGCGCCGTCAGCCCCGTCACGGCGGCCCGCCGGCCGCGCCACCCGCCGGCCGCGGCCATGAGCACGGCGGCGCCGCACCACAGTTTCGAGCGCTCCGCGCACTCCTCGACGGCCGACAACACCTTGGCGGCCCCGGCCGGTATACGGGACGCGGCCTGCCGGGTCAGCCTCCGGTCCGCGTCGAGGAACACTGTCACCGCTTCCATGACCAGCAGGTATCCCGATCAGGGGGCATCGACACCACCGAGCGGGGCTCCGGCCGTGCCGGTCCTGGTCGGTGTGCGCGGGCGCCGCCCGGCCGCGGGGCCGGGCGGCGGGGCGTTCAGTCGTGGGCGACGACCGCGACGGGGGCGGTCGCGTGGTGCAGTACGGCGTGGGTGACGTGCCCGATGTGGGCGCCCAGGGGGTTGCGGCGCACCCGCCGGCCCACGACCACCAAGGACGCCTCCTCGGCCGCCTCGACCAGGAGTCGGGCGGGGCTGCCGGCGGCGGACCGCTCCTCGACCGCGACGTCCGGGTACTTCTGCCGCCAGGGGCGCAGCGCCTCGGTCAGGCCGGCGGCCTCGCCCACCTCGACGGCCGTGTACAGCTCGGCGTCGGCCGGCACGGCGTAGCCGTAGTACGGGGGCGGGTACCAGCCGTGCACGACTCGCAGCGAGGTGCCGCGGCGCAGGGCGGCCTCGAACGCGAACTCGATCGGACCGGGGTCCGGACGGCGGGTGTCCAGGCCCAGGACGACGGGCCGGAAGGGGGCCGCGACGGACGGGACGCCAGCGCTGTCCTCGCTGTCCTTGTTGTCCTGGCTGTTCCGGCTGTCTTTGCCGTCCCGGGTGTCTTTGCCGCCCGTCGCGTGTTCCTGGCCGGCCCGGTTGCCGGAGCGGACGAGGACGACGGGCTGCCGGGTGTGCGCCACGACGGACAGGCTCACGGAGCCGACCAGGAAGCCGCCGAGGCCGCCCAGGGCGCGTGAGCCCAGCACCAGCAGGTCCGCGGTCCCGGCGGTCCCGGCGAGCACCTGGGCCGGGGCACCGGTCAGTTGCTCGGTGGTGACGTCGAGGTCCGGGTGGTGCCGCCGGAGTTCCAGCGCGGCCTCGCGGGGCACCCGCTCCGTCCGGTTCAGGTGTGTGCGCTCGCTCACGACGGGCGCCAGGGCCATGGGTTCGGGTACCGGCTCCCACACGTGCACGAGTTGGACGGCCGCGCCGAGCAACTCCGCTTCGCGCGCGGCCCATTCGGCGGCGGCCCGGCTCTCCGGCGACCCGTCGAGTCCGACGGTGACTGTGCGGGGCATGATCTCCACCTCTGTGCGACGACTGATCCGCTCCGAGCATGCGCGGTGCGTCGTCCGCGGGGCAGGGGCCGCAAGTCCCCATCAGGGGCCGCAGGTCCCCACCGGGGGCCGACCGGCCCACCCGGCGCGGCGAGCCGGCGAAGCCCCCGGCGGCCGTCTCACCCCGAGGCCGTGCCCTCCGCCGCCGTGGATCTCCCAGCCGTCCCGGCGTTCTGGGCCGCCCCGTGCTCCTCCGCCGCCGCGGACTCCGTCGCCGCCCGGCGGCGGGCGTAGTGGCGGGCGGCGCGGACGCGGTCGCCGCACCGCGTGCAGCACCACTGGCGTCTGCCGTGGGTGCGCAGCAGCAGCCGCGCGCACCCCTCGGCCGGGCAGACCGAGAGCGCCCCGGCGTCCGGCCCGCACAGCAGGGTGACGGCGTCGTCGGCTAGGCGGTGCAGGGCGCGGGCGACCGGCGCGTCCGCCGCGACCACGGCCTCCCGGCCCGGTGGGCCGCCGGCGGGCCAGCTGAGCACGGTGGTGACCGGCGCCGCCGCCAGCACCCGGTTCACCGACGCGACCCACTCCGGATCGGGCGCCCGACCGGTGACCGCCGCGTCGAACAGCCCGCGCACGGCCTGCCGCAGCCGGTGCAGCGCGGCCAACTCCCCGGCGGCCGGCCCCCGGACGTCCGGCGGAACGGCAGCGCCACCCTTACCGCCACCGACACCAGCACCAGCACCAGCACCGCCACCGCCACCGCCACCGCCACCGCCACCGCCACCGATGAGACGGTGATCGGCGAGCCACCGTGCGGCCCGCTCCGGCGTGTCCAGTTCATCGACCGGGGTGCCGCCCCGTGTGGTGAGCGTGTTGACGAGGGCGAGCGCGGGTGAGCGCTCCTCCCCCGGCGCCGGGGGAAGCGGGTCGGGGCGGTCCGGGGACGTGACGGCGGAGCGGGCGTTCCCTGTCATGCACCTCATGGTAACCGTTGACGTATTCCGTGAGCTTCTCCTAGATTCCCTCACGCGAGAACAAGTTCTTTACCGTGAGACACTTCCTGCGGCCCTTCCCGCGAAAGGAGTTCGACGTGTCGTCGAGCCTGATCCTCCGTGCCGTCGGCGGACCGACCGCCGTGCTGGAACTGGGCGGCCTGCGCCTCCTCACCGACCCGACGTTCGACGAGGAGGGCTCGTACACCTCCCCCTCCGGCTCGGTGCTCACCAAGACCGCCGGTCCGGCGCTCGCCCCGGCGGAACTCGGCCGCGTGGACGCCGTCCTGCTCTCCCACGACCAGCACGCCGACAACCTCGACCGGTCCGGCCGCGCCCTGCTGCCCACCGTCCCGGTCGTCCTCACCACGCCCGGCGCCGCCGACCGGCTCGGCGGCAACGCGCACGCCCTCACCCCCTGGGCGCACACCGAACTCCCGCGCCCGGACGGCGCCCCGGCGCTGCGGATCACCGGTGTGCCCGCCCGGCACGGACCGGTCGGGTGCGAACCCGTCTGCGGCGAGGTCACCGGCTTCGTCCTGACCGCGCCCGACCTGCCGACCGTCTACGTCAGCGGCGACAACGCCTCCCTGGGGGCGGTGCGGCAGGTGGCCGACCGGGTCGGGCCGGTCGACGTGGCCGTGATCTTCGCGGGCGGCGCGCGGACGGCCGCGATGGACGGAGCCCTGCTCACCCTGGACAGCGCCCGGACCGCCGAGGCCGCCCGCATCCTCGGAGCCGCCCACTGCCTGCCCCTGCACTGCGACGGTTGGGCACACTTCACCGAAGGCCGCGACGACCTGAGCGCCGCGTTCGGGGAAGCCGGCCTCGCCGACCGCCTGACGCTGCTGACGCCGGGCCGGTCGGCCACCCTGTGACCGCGAGACGACCACGAGAGACGTGAACGACACCATGCTCATCCGGACGACGACCGAGAACGAACGAGAGCTGTTCCTGCGCACGCTGATGGCGGCGTTCGGGACCCACCTCACGCCGCCCGCCGAGGGCGAGGGCGCGTGGTGGGCGGCGCTGGAGGCGGACGACAGCCTGCTCGCCCTGGACGAGGACGGCGCCCCGGTCGGCACCGCCGGCGCCTACTCCTTCGAACTCACGCTGCCCGGCGACCGGATGACGCCCGTCCCCGGTGTGACGACGGTGGGCGTCCTGCCCACGCACCGCCGACGCGGGGTGCTCACCGCCCTGATGCGGCACCAACTGCGGCAGTTCCAGGAGCGCGGCGCGGCGCTGTCGGTCCTGCTGGCCAGCGAGGCGGTCATCTACCGCCGGTTCGGGTACGGACCGGCCGCCTTCAGTCAGCGGCTGACCGTGGACAGCCACCGTTCCGCCTTCGCGGCGCCCGTCGAGGCGGCGGGCCGCATCGAGCTGCGGCGCCGCGCGGACAGCGGCGAGCTGCTGGCCGAGGTCTACGACCGCTACCGGCGCACCCAGCCGGGCGCCCTCTCCCGTCCGGCGCGCTGGTGGTCCGCCGGCGCGGGACAGCCTCCCGTCGCGCACACCCCGCGCCACATCGTCCTGCACCGGGACGCCGACGGCACACCCGACGGCTACGCCAGCTACTCCGTGGGCCCCACCGACCCCGTGACGCGGACCCGCACCCTCACCGTCGACGAGGTGATCGCGTGCGACGACACGGTGCACGCCGCCCTGGTCCGGTACTGCCTGGACCACGACCTGGTCACCACCACCGTGTTCGCCAACCTGCCACCCGAGCACCCGGTGCGCTGGCGTCTGAAGGACTTCCGCGCCGCCCGCACCGGCCCGAGCCAGGACGGCCTGTGGGTGCGCCTGCTGGACATTCCCCGGGCCCTGGCCGCACGCCGGTACGCCGCCGGCGGCGATCTCGTCCTGGAGGTCCACGACCCGTTCCTCGCCACCACCGGCCGCTACCGGCTCACCACCGACGCCGAGGGCCACGCCGGCTGTTCCCCCACCGACCGCGCCGCCGATCTCACCCTGGACGTCAGCGACTTGGGCGCGCTCTACCTCGGCGGGACCGCGCCCAGCACCCTGGTCCGCGCCGGACGCATACGCCCCCACCACGACACCGCCGCCCTGCGCGCCGACACCCTCTTCTCCCACCCCAGCGGCACACCCCACTGCGTCCACTGGTTCTGACCCGACCGATCCTGGCCAGCGGCGCCCCCGCACCCCCGCACCATGGTCCCTCCGTCCCGCACCACTTGATCGACAACGGCGCAGGACGCTGACAGGCTGGCCCGATGCGCCCGAACATTTCCCGCGAAGCGGAACAGAGCCACGGACCGTCCCTGCGGATCGGTGCGCTGGCGCCCCTGACCCCGCCCGGTTGGGTGGAGGCCGGACAGCATCTGCTGGCCGGGCTCGAACTGGGGGTCCGGGAGGTCAACGGCCGAGGCGGAGTGGGCGGGACGCCGCTGGAGCTGGTGGTGCGGGACACCGCCGCCGATCCGCTGCGGGCCGCCGCGGCCGTGGACGAGCTGGCCGAGGCGGGTGTGGCCGCCCTGGTGGGCGAGTACCACAGCGTCGTCGCCCGGGCCGCCGCCGCCCGGGCCGACGCGCTCGGGCTGCCGTTCCTCTGCTCGTCGGCGGTGCTCGACGCGCTGACCGAGGAGCCGACAGAGTGGGTCGCCCGGCTCGCCCCGGCGCAGTCGCACGGCTGGCGCGTCTACGCCGACTTCCTGCTCGCCGCCGGGCACACCCGGATCGCCGTCGCGGCCGTGCCCGGCGTCTACTGGGCGGCCGGCACCGGCATCCTGCGGGAGCACTTCGCCGCACACGGCGGCACGGTCGTCGGACTCGACCTGAGCGCGCTCACTCCCGCGGCGGTGTGCGACGCGCTCGCGGCGCACCGCGCGACGGCGGTCCTCGTGCTGGCCGGCATCCCGGAGCCGGCGGTGCCGGTCGTCCGGGCCGTCCGCGGCGACCGGCGCCTGGCCGGCGTCCTGATCGGCGCCCCGGCCGGGCAGCCGGAGTTCGCCGCGTGGGCGGCCGCGCTGGGCGAGGCCGGCGCCGGGGTGCCGTTCCTGCGCTATCTGCCCGAGGGTCTCACCCCGCTCGGCAGCCGCGTCGAGGCGGCCCTGCGGGAACGGCTCGCCGAGGCGCCCTCCTTCGTCGCCTTCGAGGGCTACGACGCGATCGCTGTCCTGGCCGAGGTACTGGCGGCGCACGGCGCGGACCGGGCGCGTATCGCCGCGTCCTGGCCACGGGTGTCGGTCGAGGGGACGCGCGGGCGGATCCGGTTCTCGCGCGCGCCGGGCACCGGCGTGTGGCAGTGGACCTGGCCGGCGGTCCAGGTGGTGGACCGGGACCCGGCCCACCCCGGCCGCTTCCGGGTCCTGCACACCGGCCGAGAGCACACCGGCTGAGAGCACACCGGCCGAGACCACACCGGCTGAAACAGGCCCGCCCCTGCGCCGTCAGCGCGGCCCGCGAGGCGGCCACGGGAAGAAGCCGCTGGTGCGGGCCGCGTACTCCGGCCAGCCGGGGCGGTCGGCCATGTGCTGTTCAAGGAGCCGCTTCCCGCTGCCCCTGGTCAGCAGCAGGGTCATCACCAGCGGCGAGACGACACAGAGCGCGGCCGGACGCCACCCGCCGTCGCAGGCGACGAGGAACAGTCCCCACCACACGCAGAAGTCGCCGAAGTAGTTGGGATGCCGGGTCCAGCGCCACAGCCCCCGGTCCATGATCCGGCCCCGGTTGCCCGGATCGCGGCTGAAGCGGGCCAGCTGGGCGTCGCCGACCGCCTCGAAGAACAGGCCGACCGCCCACAGTGCCGTACCCGCCCAGGCCAGGGCGGACAGCGGGGCCGGAGCGTACTGGGCGGCCTGCACCGGCAGGGACACCAGCCAGACCAGGGCCGCCTGGAGGAGGTAGACCATGCGCAGCGCGTACCAGGCGCGGCTGCCCGGCGCGCGGGCGAGCAGGGCGGCGTAGCGCGGGTCCTCGCCGCGGCCGCGGCCCCGGCGGGCGATGTGCGCGGCCAGGCGCAGCCCCCACACCGCGGTGAGGACGGTGACCAGCGCCCGGCGGCCCGGATCGCCGGTTCCGGCCGACAGCGCGTACGTCACCAGGGCGACCGCCGCGAAGGCGGCCCCCCAGGCCACGTCCACGATCCGGTGCACTCCCGTGCGCAGGGCGACGGCGAAGGTGAGCAGGAGGACCGCGAGGGCGGTCGCCGCCGCCCAGCCGAGGTTCGCCGCGAACGCCGCCCACGCGAAGGCGGTCACCGCTCGCCCAGGCCGTGGTACCAGCCGGCCGCCTCGGCCGCCGTCAGGCCGCTGTCGCCGTCGGCGGTGGGCCGGGCGCACAGGATCTGGTCGACGCCCATGCGCCGCTCCTCGAACGCCAGCGCGCCGCCCACCAGATACAGCCGCCACACCCGGGCGCTCTCCTCACCGACCAGCCGGACGAAGTCGTCCCACCGCGCCTCCAGGGTGCGGTGCCAGGCGTCGACGGTGCGCACGTAGTGCTCGCGCATCGACTCCACCGACCGCACCTCCAGCCCGGCCGCCTCCAGCAGTCCGACGGTCTCGCCGACGGGACGCATGTGCATGTCGGGGGCGATGTACGCCTCGATGAACGCGCCGCCGCCCGGCGCCCGGGCGCCCCGGGACATCTGCTGCACCAGGACGCGTCCGCACCCGCGGACCATCCGGTGCAGCGCGGCCGCGAACGCCGGGTACTCGGCGTCGCCGACGTGCTCGCCCATCTCGATGGCGCTGACCGCGTCGAAGGCGCCGCCGCAGATGTCCCGGTAGTCCTGGCACACCACCTCCACCCGGTTCTCAAGGCCGCGCTCACGCACCCGCGCGCGCACGTGGGCGGCCTGTTCGCGGGCCAGGGTGACGGCGGTGACCTGGGCCTTGTGCTGTTCGGCCGCGTACAGGGCGAGCGCGCCCCAGCCGCAGCCGATGTCGAGCAGCCGGGCGCCGGGGACGATGCCGAGCTTGCGGCAGACCAGCTCCAGTTTGGCGCGCTGCGCGTCGGCGGGGGTGACGTCGAGGTCCCCGGCGGTCCAGTAGCCGCAGGAGTAGGCCATGGTGTCGTCGAGCAGGAGCCGGTAGAAGTCGTTGGAGAGGTCGTAGTGGTGGCTGATCGCGGCCCGGTCGCGGGCCTTGGTGTGCAGGCCGCCGCGCAGCCTGGCCTGGGCGGCGGGGGCGGGCGGCCGCGGGCCGAGGGCGCCGAGCCGGACCGCCTGCCCGACCGCGCGGGCCCGGTCGGGCAGCGTACGGCCCGGGGTGCGCGGACCCCGCTCCCGCGCCGCGGCCCACATCGCCCGCAGTCCGGTGCGCAGATCGCCCTCGATGTCGAGTTCGCCGGTGACGTACGCCTGGGCGAGGCCGAGTTCGCCGGGCTGCCACAGCAGTCGGCGCAGCGCCCGCCGGGAGCGTACGACGACCACGGGGGCGTCGGCCGGGCCGGACTCGCTGCCGTCCCAGGCGCGCAGCCGCACCGGCAGCGGCCCGCCGAGCGCGTCCTCGGCGAGGGCGGCCAGCCGGTGTGCGGCGCCGGTGCGGGCCGGGATGCGGACGGTGGTCATCGCTCGGAGCCCTCCTTGGTGAGCAGGTACTGCTGGACGTCCAGGTAGCCGGAGCGGAACCCGGCCTCGGAGTAGGCGAGGTAGAAGGTCCACAGCCGGCGGAAGACGGCGTCGAAGCCGAGCGCGGCCACCTCGTCGCGGCGTTCGGTGAACCGCTGCCGCCACAGCCGCAGCGTCTCGGCGTAGTGCGCGCCGAGGGCGTCGCGGGCGGTGACGGTCAGGCCGGTGTGCTCGCGCACCGTCTGCTCGACGGCCTCGGTGGAGGGGATCAGTCCGCCGGGGAAGACGTACTTCTGGATCCAGGTGTGGGTGTCGCGGGCGGCGAGCATACGGGCGTGCGGCATGGTGATGGCCTGGAGGGCGACCCGTCCGCCGGGCGCCAGCCGTTCGTCCAGGGTGCGGAAGTACACCGGCCAGAACTCCGCGCCGACGGCCTCGATCATCTCCACGCTGATCACCGCGTCGTAACTGCCGCGCGCCTCCCGGTAGTCGCACAGCTCGATGCGCACCCGGTCGGCGACGCCGGCCTCGCGCACCCGCCGCAGGGCGAGTGCGCGCTGCTCCTGGGAGAGGGTGAGCGAGGTGACGTGCGCGCCGCGCAGGGCGGCGCGCAGGGCGAGTTCGCCCCAGCCGGTGCCGATCTCCAGCAGCCGGGTGCCCTCCTGGACGCCGGCCAGGTCGAGCAGCCGGTCGATCTTGCGGCGCTGTGCGGCGGCCAGCAGCGGCCACTGGGCCGGGAAGCCGCGGAAGACGGCGGCGGAGTAGGTGAGGGTGTCGTCGAGGAAGAGGGTGAACAGGTCGTTGGACAGGTCGTAGTGGCGGCTGATGTTGTCCCGGGCGCCGTCGGGTGTGTTGCGCTGCGCCGCCGGCTGGCGTACGGCCCACAGCCGGCGCAGCCGTTGCAGCGGGGCGGGGACGAGGTCGGCGGCGTGGGCGGCCAGTACGGTCAGCGCCCCGACCAGGTCCGGGGCGTCCCACTCGCCCGCCAGGTACGACTCTCCGAAGCCGATCAGTCCGCCGGCGCCGATCCGGGCGTGGAACGCCTTCGGGTCGTGCACCTCTATCAGCGGGCCGCCCAGACCGAGGGTGGTGCCGTCGGCGAAGCGGACCCGTAGCGGCAGCCGTCGCAGGGCGTTGCGCAGGACGGCGGCGGTGGTCGCCCGTACGGGCCAGGACGTGCCGGGGACGGCGGCGACGTCGGGCCAGCGGTGCGGGTCGGCCGGGGCGGCGGCGGTGCTGTGGCGGGTGGTGGGCCGGGACGGGGCTGTGGTCATGTGGCACTCTCCGGGGTGCGGCGGCCCGGGCGCGGCTGCACCGGCAGGCCCCGCAGATACAGGCGGACACCGTGGAAGCGGATGGCGGCCGACACCGCGAGCGTCGAAAACGGGTGACGCAGCGTCAGCCGGAGCAGAGCGGGTGCGGTCGCCGGACAGCGGGTGCCGGTGACGGTGGCCGTGAAGGGCGGGCTGCCGGGCCGGTCGAGTTTCACGGTCAGGTGCAGGCGTTCGGCGGGTGGCGGGAGCCGCATGGCGTAGTGGCCGTCGACGGGGAAGAACGGCGAGACGTAGAAGTCCTTGGCCACCGAGGCGGTCCCGGTGTCGGTGGGGTGCAGCAGGTAGGCGTGGCGTTCGCCGTAGGTGTTGTGGACCTCGGCGACCACGCAGCGCGGGGCGCCTTCGCGGTCGTGACACCAGTACAGGGTCAGGGGGTTGAAGACGTGGCCGAGGACCCGGGCGTGGGCGAGCATCATGACCCGGCCGCCGTCGAGGTCGATGCCGTGTCCGGCGAGGAAGCCGTCGAGCGCGGCGCGCAGGGTCGGGGCCCGTCCGGTGAAGTGGTCGTGGGGGCTGAAGCGGGCCAACGGGCGCAGCAGGCGCGGGAGTTCGGGCAGGTGGTCGAGGTCGACCAGCCAGAGGTAGGTGCGGTGGCGCAGGACGTGGCGGACGGGCGCCCGGCGGACGTGGCGGACCGTGCAGGGATACAGGGCGGGCGGCCGGGGCGGCGCGTACGGCGCGTGCGGCGCGTGCCGTGCGTGCGGTGCGGGGGTCACCACGTCACCCCCAGCGCTGCCGCCGCCTCGACGCCGCTGCGGCAGCCGTCCTCGTGGAACCCCCAGCCGTGGTAGGCGCCCGCGAACGCGGTGACGGAGGTGGTCAGTTCGGGCAGGCGGCGCTGGGCGGCGACCGACTCGGGCGTGTAGACGGGGTGTTCGTACGTCATCCGGGCCAGCACCCGGTCCGGGCGGACCCGGTCCTCGCCGCCGAGCGTGACGACGAAGGTGTCCGCGGCGTCCAGGCGCTGGAGGCGGTTCATGTCGTAGCTGACCCGGACCCGGTCGGCGCTCGCCCGGCAGGAGGGCATGAGGTAGTTCCAGGAGGCGCGGGCGCGGGGCGCGTCGGGCAGCAGCGCGGTGTCGGTGTGCAGCAGGGTGGTGTTGCGGGAGTAGCGGAAGGCGCCGAGCACCTCCTTCTCCCGCGGGGTGGCGTCGGCGAGCAGCCGCAGTGCCTGGTCGGGGTGGACGGCGACGACGAGCCGGTCGTGGGCGGTGGTGGTCCCGTCGTGCGCGGTGACCTCGACGCCGTCCGCGTGGCGCAGGACCGCGCGGACCGGGGTGGCGGCGCGCACCTCGTCCAGACCGGCCGCGACGCGGTCGACGTAGGAGCGGGAGCCGCCGGTGACCGTGCGCCAGGCGGGCGACCCGGCCACCGCGAGCATGCCGTGGTGGGCGAGGAACCGGAACAGGTAGGCGGCCGGGTAGCGCAGGGCGGTCTCGGCGTCGCAGGACCACACGGCGGACACCAGCGGGGTCATGAAGTGGGCGCGGAAGTAGGCCGAGAAGCCCTTCCGGTCCAGGAACGCGCCGAGGGTGAGGGTGTGATCGGCGTCCCCGTCCGCCAGTTGCCGGCGGGCGGCGCGGTGGAAGCGGGGGACCTCGGCCAGCATCCGCAGGTATGCCCCGCGTACGGCGTCGCGCGGCTGGGTGAGCAGTCCGCGCGGGCCGCGGGCGCCGGCGTACTGGAGGCCGCAGCCCTCGCAGCGCACCGACATGCTCATCTCCGACTCCTGCGTGGCGACGCCGAGTTCGGTGAACAGCCGCAGCAGCTGGGGGTAGGTGCGGCGGTTGTGCACGATGAAGCCGGAGTCGACGCGGTGCACCCGGCCGTCGGAGGCGGTCAGTTCGTGGGTGTGGGCGTGTCCGCCGAGCCGGTCGTCCGCCTCGTACAGGGTGACGTGGTGGGCGCGGGACAGGATGTGGGCCGCGGTGAGTCCGGCCACGCCGCTGCCGATGACGGCGGTGCGGGGGCGCCCGTCGCGGGCGGCCCGGCTCCCCGCCCGGCCCGGTGTCGTCCCCTCGGACGGTGGTCGCATGGGTGGTTCCCTCCCCGGGTGTTCATAGGTGTGCGGCCACCGGCCCGGACCGGTCCACGGGCCGGGTGGCCCGTGGACCGGTCCGGGCCGGGCGCCCGCCGGTTTTCCCTGCCCCTCGTCGGTCAGCTCTTCGGCATGAGGACGGTGTCGATGATGTAGACGGTGGCGTTGGCGGTCTGGACGTTCCCGCAGACGACCTTCGCGGAGTCGTTGACCGTGTACATCTCGTCCGAGCCGGAGGTCGTCAGCTTCGACTTCTCCAGGGTCTCGAAGGAGCCCTTCTCCAGGTCCTTCGGCATGAGGCGCTTGCCGACGACGTGGTAGGTGAGGATCTTCGTCAGCTGGGCCTTGTCGTTGAGGACCTTGTCCAGGGTGGCCTTCGGGAGCTTGGCGAAGGCGTCGTTGGTGGGCGCGAACACGGTGATGTCCTGCGCGTTGTTGAGGGTGTCGACCAGGCCGGCCTTCTTCACCGCGGTCACCAGGGTGGACAGCGCGGGGTTGTGGGAGGCGGCGGTGGCGACCGGGTCCTTGGCCATGCCGTCGAAGGAGCCCGCGCCGTCCTTGGGCACCGCGGAACACGCCGCGCCGAACGGCTGGTCCATGGCGCTCGCGGTGTTGCCGGAACCGCCCATGTCGTCGCTGCTCGGCGAGGCGGACGTCTTGGCCGAGGAGTCCGACTTGCCGGAGTCGCCGCTGTCGTTGGAGCAGGCGGTCAGGGCGAGCGGCAGGACCGCCGCGGCGGCGAGGCTGACGGCGAGACGGCGGGTACGGGTGGTCATCGTGGTTCTCCTGTGGAGGGTAACGGCGTGCTGTCGGGGCGGAGGCGACGAAGGCGGTGACCCGGCCGCACGGGGCCGGCCGGGGTCCTCGCCTTCGTTCCTCACGCGGGGAATCCGGTGCCGTGGCCTGGCCGGATGGGTCACAACCCTCGATCGGGTGAAAGAACTTCTCGCGGCAATCCGGTCCGGCCGCGGCGACGTATTACCCGATGGCCCTGTGACGGATTCCTCATCGGACCCCTGGTGCCAGGGGTCGCCCCGGGGCCTGGTCAGGGGCGATCGTGGGCGGCATGAACGATCACCGCGAGGCGTCCGCCGACCCCGTGCCGGCCGTGAGCGAGGAGGCGGGTGAGGTCCGCAGGTTCTGGGCCGGGCTCGGTCTTCCGGGACTGATCGACGTCCACACGCACTTCATGCCCGAGCGGGTCCTGCGCAAGGTCTGGGACTACTTCGACGCGGGCGGGTCGCTGGTCGGCGGGCGCGAGTGGCCGATCACGTACCGCGAGGAGGAGGCGGAACGGACGGCGCTGCTACGGGGGTTCGGGGTGCGGGCGTTCACCGCGATGCTCTACCCGCACAAGCCCGGCATGGCCGAGTGGCTGAACGGCTGGGCCGCCGGCTTCGCCCGCCGCACCCCCGACTGCCTGCACACCGCCACGCTCCATCCCGAGCCCGGGGTGGAGAGGTACGTCCGCGAGGCCGTCGAGGCGGGGGCGCGGGTGTTCAAGGCGCATGTGCAGGTGGGGGCGTACGACCCGGCCGACGAGCGGCTGCGGCCGGTGTGGGGGCTGCTGGCCGAGGCCGGGGTCCCGGTGGTGATGCACTGCGGCTCGGGGCCCGCGCCCGGCGAGCACACGGGCCCCGGACCCGTCGCCCGGCTGCTGGCGCGCCACCCGCGGCTGCGGCTGATCGTCGCGCACCTGGGCATGCCCGAGTACGAGGACTTCCTCGGCCTCGCCGAGCGCTACGAGGAGGTGCGGCTGGACACGACGATGGCGTTCACCGACTTCTCCGAGGGGTTCATGCCGTTCCCCCGCCGGGCCCTGCCGAGGCTCGCCGCGCTCGGCGACCGCGTGCTGCTCGGCTCCGATTTCCCCAACATCCCCTATCCCTACCCGCATCAGCTCCGGGCGCTGGAGCGGCTGGACCTCGGGGCGGACTGGCTGCGGGCCGTCTGCCACGACAACGCGGCGAAACTGTTCGCCGTGACCTGAGGCGCGGGCACGGGGTCAGCCGGCGGGAAGCACCGCCGGGCGGCCGGGGCGGCCGGTCAGCTCCGCAGCCAGATCCGCAGGGGGCCGATCGCCTCGAAGCCGTGGCGGACCGCCGCGGCCAGGTCCTCCCCGTGCTCGTAGCCCACCACGGGCAGGCCGGGGAAGAGCCGGTGCGCCGTGTGCAGCACGCCCGGCCAGGCCGCGGCGGCGCCGCCGTCCGACGCGAAGACGTTGGAGATGCCGAGCACCCGTTCGCTGCGGCTCGCCACCGCGCCGGCGGTCACCCGGCCGTCGGCCGTCCGTCCGGCGAGCACGAAGGTGGCCGGATCGTCGAGCAGCTCGGGCCGGAACAGATCCGCGTCGCCCGCGCCGCCGTCCCAGGCGAGCGCCCAGGCGCGCAGCGCCCCCGGAGCGCGGACCACGTCCCAGGCGAGTTCCGGCGCGCCGGCCGGAGCCCCGGCCGGGCGGTGGATCCACCGCGCGTCGCACAGCACCCGGAAGCCCGCCGGCGTCAGATCCAGGTCGGCGAAGCTGTCCTTGACGCTCGCGCCGGGCGCCTCGGCGTCGATCCGGGCCAGCAGTCCGGCCGCGTCGGCCTCCGGCGCGAGCGTCACCGCGTCGGGGTAGTACGGCGGCGTACGGACCGCGGCGGTCCACGCCTCCCGGCCGAACCCGCCGCGCACACCGTGCGTCCGGCTCATCACGGCGCACCACTCCGCGTTGTTGCGGGCCGCCGCCTCGACCAGGAACCGCTTCGTCGTCGTCACGAGAGCGGATCATGACCGGTCGGGGCCCGCGCCGTCGAGGGGTTTTCGCCCGGACGGGGCCTTGGGGCGGGGGCGCAACGGGCGGCGTCGAGCGGGGGGAGGGACGGTGGCCGGCTGGGGCGGTGGGTGGGCGGGCGGTGTGCCGGGGTTGCCCTTGACGTGCGGGTCAGGGATTAGCGTCTGCGGGCCCGGTGCCGCCCGCGGCGGACATCCGGCCGCCGGGCGCACGCCGCAGCCCAGCCGTCCTTCCCCTGTCGAGAGGCCGCCCATGACCACAGCCCTGCCCCGGACCGTTCGTGAGGTACGGCTCGCCGCCCCGCCCCGGGGACTGCCCGCCCCCTCGGACCTCGCCGTCGTCGAGACCCCGTTGCCGGCCCCCGCGCCGGACCAAGTCCTGGTCCGCAACCGCTGGTTCCTCGTCTTCGGCGGCCTGCGCACCCTGCTCGGCGGCGAGGCGAGGAACACCCCGGTACCGGGACTCGTCCGCGGGGACACGCTGTACGGCCCGGCGCTCGGCGAGGTGGTGCTCGCACCGCCGGGCAGCGCGCTGCGCCCGGGCGACCTGGTGACGCATCTGCTCGGCTGGCGCGAGTACGCCCTCGTCCCCGAGGCGCAGTGCACCGCCGTCGACCCCGCGCTGCCCGATCCCGTCGCCCAGCTCTCCTCCGGCGCCGCCGCCTACGGGGCGCTGACCCGGCTCACCGGGGTGCGCGCGGGCGACGTCGTCCTGGTCACCGGCGCCGCCGGAGGCGTGGGGTCCCTGGCCGGTCAGATCGCCCGGCTGCTGGGCGCCGCCCGGGTCATCGGCACCACCGGTTCACCGGAGAAGGCGGCACGGCTCGTCTCCGAGCTGGGGTACGACACCGTCCTGACCGCCGGTTCCTGGCGCGAGGCCCCGGACGCCGCGAACCCCCGGGCGGCGTACCGGGCGTTCGCCGCGCAGCTCGCCGAGGCCGCGCCGGACGGCATCGACGTGCTGCTGGACAACGTGGGCGGCGCGCAGCTGGCCGCGGCGGTCGACGCCGCCCGGCAGGGCGCGCGGTTCGCACTGGTCGGGGCGCTGTCCGGACAGCTGGCCCGGGAGGGCGCCGGGGCCACCGCCCCGCTGGAGATCGACGCCTTCCGGCTCATCCTCAAGGGGGTGTCGCTCAGGGGGTACCTCGGCGTCGACCACCCCGACGTGGAGGCGGAGTGGCTGCGGCGGTTCGCCGACTGGCTGCGCCGCGGTGAGATCCGGTTCCCGCTCACCCGGATCACGGGCATAGAACGCGCGCCGCTGGCGTTGCGGGAGCTGACCGAGGGCAAGCGGTTCGGCACGGTCGTCGTGGAGCTGCCGGGCCACGGCTGACGGCGGGCGGGCCCGGCGGGCAGGAGGCGAACGGCATGCGGATCGGCGACGCCGCGGCGGCGGTGGGCGCGACGCCCCGGGCGCTGCGCTTCTACGAACAGCGCGGACTCCTGCCCGCGCCGCGCCGGACGGGAGCGGGGCAGCGGGACTACGGACCCGAGGAACTCGCCGTTCTGCGCGTCATCCGCCGCCTCCTCGCCCTCGGGCTCACCGTGGAGGATCTGCGCGGCATCGCCGACCGCATTCCGCTGCTCGCCGCCGACCCGCGGCCGCGCTGCGGCTCCACGGCGGCGCGGGCGCCCGAGGCCGGAAAGACGCCCGGGGCCGGAAAGACGCCGGAGGCGGGGGAGACGCCGGAGGCGGGGGTCGTCGGGGCGGCGGTGGTGGAGCGGCGGATCGCGGCACTCGACGCGGACATCGAGCGGCTCACCCGGCTGCGCGACGCACTGAAGGCCGGTCTCGCCGACCGGCACGGGGCCGATGGGCCGCGGTGCTCCCGGGCGACCTGAAGCACTCGGACGCCCCGGTCGGCGGGGCGTCGTCGCGGGACGCGTCACGGGGGGTGTGAGCGGCGGGTACGGCCCGCCGCTCAGGGCACGGACGGACGGCGGCCCGCTACGGGACGCGGGCCACGGCGGCGTAGATGCCGCTCTCCTCCTGCTGCGGGAGCGGCGCTTCCCGGGCCCACTCGGTGGCGGTCACCAGGCCGGGCTCGACGAGTTCGAGGCCGTCGAAGAAGCGGGCGACCTCCGGCCGGGTGCGGAAGCCGAGCCGGATGCCGCCCTTGGCGTACTCGGCGGTGACCTGCTCCGCCAGCTCCGGGAACAGGTCGGAGGCGGCGTGCGACAGGACGAGGTAGCTGCCCGACGGGAGCGCGTCGACCAGTCCGCGCACGATGCCGTGGGCGTCCTGGTCGTCGGGGACGAAGTGCATCAGCGCGATCAGCGACAGCACCACGGGACGCTTGAAGTCGAGTATCTCGCGCGCGTGTTCCAGGATCTCGTCCGGCCGGCGCACATCGGCCTGGATGTAGTCGGTGGTTCCCTCCGGGTCGCTGATCAGCAGCGCCTCGGCGTGCCGCAGCACGATCGGGTCGTTGTCCGTGTAGACGATCCGGGCGGCGGGCACGGCGCGCTGGACGATCTGGTGCAGGTTCGGCTCGGTGGGGATGCCGGTGCCGATGTCCAGGAACTGGTCCAGGCCCTGGGCGGCGAGCCAGGCCGCCGCGCGGTTCATGAACGCGCGGTTCTGCCGGGCGGCGTCGTGCGCCTCGGCCGGCAGCGCCCGGCCGACCGCCTCGTCCACCGGGTAGTTGTCCTTGCCGCCCAGCAGCCAGTCGTACACCCGGGCCGGGTGTGCCTTGCTGGTGTCTATCCGGGGAAACGGGAGGTCGGGGGTGCCGGTCGCCATGGCGGACTCCGTCGTGCGAGTGGATCAGCAGAGGTCGATCACCGCAGTTTCGCACACGATCCGCCGCTCCAGTAGGCGCAGTTGGGGCCCCGCGCCATCAACCGGCGTGCGGACCGGGCGGATCCGGGCGGACCGGTGCCGGGGGCGGTCGGTCAGGGGAGGATCGCGTCGACGTAACCGCCGTCGACGCGCAGCGCGCCGCCCGTCGTGGCGGACGCGAGGTCGGAGCTGAGGTACACCACCATGTTGGCGATCTCCTCGGGTTCGATGAGGCGTTGCAGCAGGGACTGCGGGCGGTGCTCCCGCATGAAGAGGCGCTGGGCCTCGTCCCACGGCAGGTCGCGGTCGACGAGCTGGTATACGAAGTCCTCCACGCCCTCGGTGTGGGTGGGTCCGGCGATGACGGAGTTCACCGTGACCCCGGTGCCCGCCGCCTGCTTGGCGAAGCCGCGGCCGACGGCGAGCAGGGCGGTCTTGGACATCCCGTAGTGGATCATCTCGGCGGGCACCACCACCGCCGAGTCGCTGGCGATGTACTGGATCCGGCCCCAGCCCCGCTCGGCCATCCGCGGCAGGAAGGCGCGGGTGAGGCGTACGGCGGCCAGCACGTTCACCTCGAAGTAGCGGCGCCACTCCTCGTCGGTGATCTCCAGCGGGTCCTTGGCCCCGAAGATGCCGAGGTTGTTGACGAGGATGTCCACCTCCGGCAGGAACTCCCCGACCGCGGCGGCGCCGTCGTCCGCGGCCACGTCGGCGGGGACGGCGACGAACTCGCCGTCCGGGGCCTCGCTGCGGAAGCGCTCGATCGCCTCGTCCACCCGGCGCCGGTCGCGTCCGTTGACCCCCACCCGCGCACCGGCCCGGGCCAGTCCCGTCGCGATCGCGGCGCCGATGCCCTGGGTGGAGCCCGTGACGAGAGCCGTCCGTCCGGTGAGGTCGATACGCATGCCTTGCCCCTTCGCGGTGTGCGGTGTTCGCGGTGTACGGATGTGCGGGTCTTCACGCTGTGCGGGTGTGCGGGTCTTCACGCTGTGCGGGTGTGCGCGGTGTGTGGGTGCGCCGGCCGGGATGACCGGTGCGGCCTTCCGGTTTCCCCGGCCGCGGTCCGGCTCCCCTCCTGCTTTCGTGACCGCCATCATCGTCCGGTCACGGGACGAGCGGAGCGAGGCGCGCGGGGGCAGCGGTGCGGGGCGCGGCCGGGGCTGTCCGGCCGCAGGGTGGCCCCGCTGATCGGGACTGGCCGGTGCCCGTAGCAGAGAGATAGGTTGGGCGGATGTCCGCCGTGCCGGTGATTCTGCTGCTGTCGGGGAGCCTGCGCGCCGGGTCCACGAACGAGACCGTGCTGCGCACGGCGCGGGACGTGGCGTCGGCCGCGCGGGTGCGCGCCGTCCTGTACGACGGCCTGGCGGGACTGCCGCACTTCAACCCCGACGACGACACCGAGCCGTTGCCGCCCGCCGTGGCCGGACTGCGCGCGGCGATCGACGCGGCGGCGGGGATCCTCGTGTGCACGCCGGAGTACGCGGGCACGCTGCCGGGCGCGTTCAAGAACCTGCTCGACTGGACGGTCGGCGGGACCGAGATCTGCGACAAGCCCGTCGCCTGGGTCAACGCGGCGGCCCCGGGCCGGGGCGGGGGCGCGGAGGCCACGCTGCGGACCGTCCTGGGCTACACCGGCGCCCACATCGTGGAGCCGGCCTGCGTGGCGATCCCGGTGGACAGAGGGGCGATCGACCCGGACGGCCTCCTCACCGACCCGGAGGCCCGCCGCCGACTCGGCTCGGTGCTGGGCCTGTTGGCCGCTTCCGGCAGCGGACGGCCGTAGGGCCACGTCCGGCGGATTCTCCTCGCCGCCGCCCGGCCACCGACGAGGACGGCGTCCTGGGTGAGGGCCGGCGGCCCCGGGGAACGTCTCCTACCGCGAGCTCCAGCGACCGCCCACGGACACCGACGGGTTGCGGCGCGGGCTGCTCGGTCGGTCCGCGCGGGAGGGCGCCGCCGCCGGCGGGCGCCGGTGTGCCGGCGCCCGATGTGTCGGCATCAGGTGTGCCGGCGTCCGGCGTCCGGGCGGTAATTCCCTCGCGCCGCGGCCGCGACGGAGCGAGACTCGGTCCCATGACTGACATGGGGGCGTTCCGGGACGCGGTCGCCGTCTGGGCGGCGGGCGGCCCCGCCGCCCCCGCGCACGAGCTGGCGGCGCGGCTCGCGGTCCGGGTGGCCGTACTGCTCGAAGGGCCGAGCGACGTCGCGGCGGTCGACGCGCTGGCCGAGCGCCGCGGCCGGGACCTGGCGGCCGAGGGGGTCTGCGTCCTGCCGATCGGCGGCGCGATGAGCGTCGGGCGCTACGCCCCGCTCCTCGGCCCGTCCGGCCTCGGCCTGCGCCTCACCGGGCTGTGCGACGAGGCGGAACGCCCCTACTACACGCGCGGCTTCGAGCGGGCCGGTGCGGCGCCGCACGGCTTCTCCGTCTGCGCGGCGGACCTGGAGGACGAACTCATCCGCGCGCTGGGCGTGCCCCGGGTGACGGAACTCGTACGGGACGAAGGCGACTTGCGGGCCCTGGAGACGTTCCTGCGCCAGCCCGCGCAGCAAGGCCGCCCCCCGCAGCGGCAGTTCCGGCGGTTCCTCGGGACGAAGAAGGGCCGCAAGATCCACTACGGCCGTGTCCTCGTCCAGGCCCTCGACCCCGACCGCGTCCCGGCCCCGCTCGACGACCTGCTCGCCGTTCTCTGATCCGACTCCCCGGCCGACCCCCGCCGGACCCGCGACCGCCACGCCCCGCGCGCCACCAGCCGCTGTCGCCCCGCGCGCCACCAGCCGCTGTAGCCCCACGCGCCACCACCCGGCACGCCGCCCCGCGCGCCCCATCGCCGTGGCCGCCGCGCCACGACCCACCGCCGTCGTACGCCGCCGCGCCCCGCCTCTCCCCTTCCGCGTCCCGCCGCACCACCCCCTCCGCGCCCCGCCGCACCTCTCCGGGACCGTCCACACCCGCGCACCAGCATGTTTACCTTCGCAATGCTTGCCTTTGCCAAGGTTTTGCGCCGAGAGGCCCGATTTGGACGCCCGAGGCAATCAACCGCCTTTATGGTTGCTACAAGCAACGATTACGGAGGTGTGATGGCCGAGCAGGCGCAGTACGAAGAACTGGCGCGTCAGCTCAGTGCCGTCGGGGCCGTGAAACGGGACATGGCGCGAATCCTGCCGCCCGACTGCCCGGCCGGCTCCGCCGCCGTGCTGACCCTGCTCGGCCGCCACGGCGACATGCGCATGAGCAAGCTCGCCGAGCTGCTCGCCGTGGACATGTCGGTGACCAGCCGGCACGTCGCGCACGTCGCCGCCCGCGGCTGGATCGAACGGCTGCCGGACCCGGCGGACAAGCGCTCGCGCCTCCTGCGCCTGACGCCCGCCGGTCTGCACCAGATCGACGAGCTGTCCCGTCGCACCACGCACCTGCTGACCGAGCGGCTGAGCCACTGGACCGACGACGAGGTCGGCCAGCTCATCCGGCTGATGGGCCGGCTGCGCGACGACTTCGGCGACTGCCGGTCCGCCCCGGTGCGGCTCCCCGCCCCCCTGGCCGAGCAGTCCGCGCCCGTGGCCCCGTAGGCGCCGAGACCACCCGTACACCCGCAAGCACGTAAGCAAAGGAAGTCCATGGCAACGACCACACCAGCCGGTGTGCGGGCCCACGCGCGGCGAGGGGGCGACGCCCACTCCCCGGACGACGCCCCGATGACGCACCGTCAGATCATGGAGGCGCTGTCCGGGCTGCTGCTCGGGCTGTTCGCCGCCATCCTGTCCTCGACGATCGTCACCAACGCCCTGCCGACGATCATCAAGGACCTGGGCGGCGGCCAGTCGGCGTACACCTGGGTCGTCACCGCGGCGCTGCTCGCCATGACGGCCTCGGTGCCGCTGTGGGGCAAGCTCTCGGACCTGCTCAGCAAGAAGGCGCTCGTCCAGATAGCCCTGGTGATCTACGTCGCGGGCTCGGTCATAGCGGGCCTGGCGCAGAACCCGGCCATGCTGATCACCGCGCGCGTCGTGCAGGGCCTGGGCGCGGGCGGCCTGTCCGCGCTGGTGCAGGTCATCATGGCCGCGATGATCGCGCCCCGGGAGCGCGGCCGCTACTCCGGCTACACCGGCGCCACGTTCGCCGTCGCCACCGTCGGCGGCCCGCTGCTCGGCGGTGTCATCACCGACACCTCGTGGCTGGGCTGGCGCTACTGCCTGTTCGTCGGCATCCCCTTCGCCCTGATCGCCCTGCTGGTGCTCCAGAAGACGCTGCACCTGCCGGTCGCCAAGCGCCAGGTCAAGGTCGACTGGGGCGGCGCCTTCCTGATCACCGCCGCGGCCTCCCTGCTGCTGCTCTGGGTCACCTTCGCGAACGACAAGTACGACTGGGTGTCGTGGCAGACGTTCACGATGGTGGGCGGCGTGATCGTGCTGGCGCTGCTGTTCGTGTTCGTGGAGACCCGGGCGAGCGCGCCGATCATCCCGCTGCGCCTGTTCCGCAACCGCACCATCGCGCTGGCGTCGCTCGCCTCGCTGTTCGTCGGTGTCGGCATGTACTCCGGCACCGTGTTCTTCTCGCAGTACTTCCAGCTGGCCCGCGACAAGTCCCCGACGATGTCCGGCGTCATGACGATCCCGATGATCGGCGGTCTGTTCGTCGCCTCCATGGTCTCCGGCCAGATCATCACCCGCACCGGCCGCTGGAAGGCCTGGCTGGTGGCCGGCGGCGCGTGCCTGACCGCGGGCCTCGGCCTGCTCGGCACGATGCGCTACGACACCCCGTACTGGCACCTGTCGATCTACATGGCGCTGCTCGGCGTCGGCGTCGGCATGACGATGCAGAACCTGGTGCTCTCCACCCAGAACCAGGTCGCCCCGCAGGACCTCGGCGCGGCGTCCTCGACGGTCAGCTTCTTCCGTACCCTCGGCGGCGCGGTCGGCGTCGGTGTGCTCGGCTCGGTGATGTCCACCCGCATCAGCCACCACGCCAAGGACACCCTCATGTCCCTGAGCCCGCACGCGCGGGCCGCCGCCGCCAAGGCGATGAGCGCCGACGGCGCGCTGCCCGACATGGACGCGCTGCCCCGCGCGGTGCGCACCTGGCTGGAGGGCGCCTACGGCCACGGCATCGCCGACGCCTTCCTCTACGCCGCGCCCTGCGCGTTCATCGCCTTCCTCGTCGTGCTGTTCATCAAGGAGGTTCCGTTGCGTACCACCGGTGCGCTGGCCCAGGCGGCCCAGCAGCAGACCCCCGCCGCCGCTCCGGCGGTCGTCGGGGCAGACGTCCCGGCGGCGGAGGCCGCCGTGTCCGACACGTTCACCCCGGCCGCGCAGCGGGTGCCCGGCTGGGCCGCCGCGGACTCCGGCGCCGAGGCGGGTCCGGAGGGCGCCCAGCGGCTGTCCGCGGTGGCCACCCTCGCTCCTGAGGGAGCGGGTTCCGGTGCGGGCGGCGGGATCCCGGTGCGCGGGTTCGTGCGGGGTGCGGAAAGCGCTCCGGTGGCGCGGGCGGCGGTGACGCTGATCTCGCTGGCGGGCCGTCAGCTGGGCCGTTCGGCCGCGCGGGCCGACGGCGCCTACACGATCGACGCGCCGGGCGCGGGCTCGTACGTGCTGATCGCCTCCGCGGACGGGTTCCAGCCACAGGCCTCCACCGTCGTGGTCAACGACGAACCGGTCGCCTTCGACATCCTGCTCAGCGGCACCAGCGGCCTCACCGGCACGGTCTGCTCCGCCGACAGCGGACTGCCGGTCAAGGACGCCATGGTGATCGTCACCGACGTACGCGGCGACCTGCTCGCCACCGGGACCACCGGGGAGGACGGCGCGTTCTCCTTCACGGAGCTGGTCCCGGGCGCGGTCACCGTCGCGGTCAACGCCGCCGGCCACCGCCCCCGCGCCCTGCCCGTCGAGATCGGCGGCACCGGCGTCACCCGCGTCGGGATCGACCTGGACGCCGGCGCGCAGCTCCAGGGCGTGGTGCGGGCCCCGCACGGCCCCCTGGCCGACGCCCGCGTCACCCTGGTCGACGCGGCGGGCAACGTGGTCGCCACCGCCACCACCGGCACCGACGGCGCCTACGCCTTCACCGACCTCGGCAGCGGCGACTACACCGTCATCGCCACCGGCTACCCCCCGGCCGCCACCGCCCTGACCGTCACCGGCCACGGCGTCGACGGCCACGACATCCACCTCGCCCACCCCGGCGAGTAACCCACAGCCGGCCCGCGGCCGGGGCGCTCCGAGCGACGGCGCGCCTTGGCCGCAGGCCGGCCGATTTTTCTGCCGATTTATTCAGGTTTCCACCGTGGGTGCGCCCGGACGGGCCGGACCGGTCCGACGGCGCACACACCATCGAAGGGGAAGAGAAACGGGATGGGACTGACCGCGAGGATCCGCACCCGGGACGGATGGGCCGTGTCGCACGCGGTCGTCACGGTGACCGACATGACCGGCGCCCAGGTACTGCGCGCCGAGGCCGACCACGAGGGCGCCGTCCGCGACACCACCCACCTGTCGCCCGGCGCCCACACCGTCATCGTCACCGCCGTCGGCTACCAGCCCACCGCCGCCAGCGCCCTCGTCACCGCGAGCGGCCGCGCCGAGATCGGCACCCTCACCCTGGCCCGCCAGGGCGGCAGCGAACTGCCCCCGCCCGGACCCTGGACCGTCGACCCCGCCCACTCCTCCGTCGCCGCCGTCGCCCAGCACCTCGGCATCTCCAGCGTCCACGGCCGCTTCACCGACTTCACCGCCACCCTCGACATCGCCCCCGACGACATCACCAAGTCCCGCGTCGAAGCCGTCATCCACGCCGCCTCCATCGACACCGGCAACACCCTGCGCGACCAGCACCTCACCTCCCCCGACTTCCTCGACACCCAACACCACTCCCACATCACCTACCGCTCCACCCACCTCACCGCCGACGGCCCCGACCACTGGACCGTCCACGGCGAACTCACCATGCACGGCATCGCCCGCCCCGTCGACCTCCGCCTCGCCTACCTCGGCGCCGGCGCCGACCCCTGGGGCGGCACCCGCGCCGCCTTCCGCGCCACCACCGAACTGCGCCGCGAGGACTTCGCCATGAACTACAACCAGGTCCTCCAGGCAGGCATCGCCGCCATCGGCACCACCCTCAGAATCGAACTCGACATCCAGGCCGTCCAGGGAGACACCCTCCCCACCGCCTGAGCGAGCGGGGCGGCGTGTCCCGCGTACGGGCCCGGCCTCCCCGGCTCCGGCGCGGGCGTGGGCTAACCTCACCGGGCACCTGTCCGTCGCCGCCGTACGCACGAGGGAGCAGCGCCCATGCCCGAGGCCGAGTCCGCCGGCGCGGGCGCGGACGGCACGGACACGTTTCCGGCCGTCTGCGCCCACACCCACCTGTTCCCCGGCGCCCGCTGCCGGGTCCAGGACCTGCCGGACCCGGGCGCCTTCGCGGCCGACCCGTCGCCCCTCGACGTGGACCTGCGCTTCTCCGACGGCGTGCTCACCGCGGCGCAGCTGCGCACCGGGACCCCGGCGGGCGCGGTGCTGGTCGTCCCCGCGTACACCACCGCCGCCGGCACGTCGGTCGACGGCCGCACCTGGCGGGTCCGGGAGCTCCTCCGGGCGGGTGACGAGGTCGAGATCGCCGTCGCCGGTCTCCTCTCGCCGTGACCGCGGCGGCTTCACTCAGGCCAGGGCCGCCAGGAGTTCGCGTTCCCTGTCCTGGGTGAGGCCCGCGCGGCGGGGCCGGTACAGGCCCTCCTCGCGTTCCCAGCGCAGGGTGTCGGTGAGGAGTCCGGTGCGGGAGCGGTGGCGCAGGCCCGCCCGGACGGCGGCGGAGCCGTCGCGCGCCGCCCAGCCCTCCCAGCCCGGTTCGACCAGCCACAGGGGCAGGGAGCCGGGGCCCATGTACTGGACCACTCCGTGCGCCGTCAGCAGCTCGGACGGCACCGTGACGACCGGTCCGGTGTGTCCGCCGACCAGGCGCGACAGCTCGACCCAGTCGGCGAAGGGCATCGTGGGGCCCAGCGCGTTGTGGACGCCGGTGGTTCCGCGTTCCGCGGAGTCCAGGAGCCAGGCCGCCAGGTCGCGTACGTCGATCACCTGCGTCGGGGCGTCGGGGGTGTCGGGGACGAGGAGCGGCGCCTCGGGGTCCCGGGCGGCGCGGGTCACCCAGTAGCCGGAGCGGCCGGTGTGGTCGCCGGGCCCGCCGATGAGCCCGGCGCGGGCGATCAGGTGGCGGTCGGGGAGGGCCGTACGGGTGAGGGTCTCGCAGGCGGACTTGGCCTCGCCGTACAGCTCCTGTCCGGCCTCCTCCTGGTCCGTGGCCGGCAGCAGGGCGGCGGACTCGTCCGCGCCGGGCTCGCCGTGGGAGGCGTACGCGCTGACCGAGGAGACGTGGCTCCAGTGCCGTGCCCGCGCGCCCAGCTCCGTGAGCGCCCGCCGTACGAAGCCGGGCTGCCAGGACACCTCGACCACCGCGTCCCAGTCCTGGCGGGGCAGGGACGCGTACGCGTCGGGGTCGCGGCGGTCCGCGGTCACCAGGTGCGCGCCGCGCGCCACCGCTCCGTTGCCGCCGCGGGCCAGACAGGTCACGCGGTGACCCCGCTCGACGGCCTGCCGGGACACCTCGCGTCCCAGCCAGGCCGTACCGCCGAGGACCAGAATCTCCATGTTCTCCATGCCCGAAGCCAACCAGTGCGGCGCGCTCGCTCCAAGGGGCTTCTGCCAGGGGCAGATCGGGGTCCGCGGCGGGGCGCGGTGTCAGCAGGGCACGCGGAACGTGTTGCCGGCGCGGGTGAGTTGGGCGGCCTCGGTGCGGGAGGCGACGGCGCCGTCGCGGCCGAGGGCGCGGGGCGCCGCCGTGGCCGTCTCGCCGAGACGGGCCGAGGGGGCGGCGGAGTTGGCGGCCGTCACCCGGTCGCGTTCGGCGGGGGTGAGCCGCGGGTGCGCCCGGACGAACGCCACGAAGCTCTCGAAGTCGCGGGTGTGGCGGACCGGTGCGGTGAAGCCGGCGAACGCGGTGAACCCGTCGGCGCCCAGCAGGGTGTACGCGGTCGCGGCCAGCCGGTAGCGGCGGTCCGGGTCCAGGGGCCGGCCGTCGACGAGGACGTCGGCCGGATCGACGCGGTCGCCGACCGGGCCGGTGGCGTCGAAGGCGTAGCGGACGTTGGCGGACACGGCGAGCGGCGCGAAGCGCAGGGTGCCGTCGGCCGCCGTGGTCCACTGCTGTTCGAGGGCGTCGTGCAGTTGCCTGCCGTCGACCGTGACGGTGAGGATCGGGTCGCCGTAGCCGATGGCGTTCCATGCCTGGCCGAAGGTGACGGCGCCCCCGGACGCGCTGTCGAAGGCGAGGTCGTGGTTGATGACGCTCTGGCCGACCTGCGGCGCGGCGACGATCAGGGCGAGTTCGGCGGGGGTGTTGGGCTGGTCGTTGCCGTCGTTCATCGGGCCGAGCGGTTGCCGTCCGGCCCACAGGGCCCAGTCCGCCGCCAGGTCGCCCATGGTGCTTTCGCCGCTGTCGTCACGGGCCCGGGTGAAGGAGGCGGTCTGGCTGCCGAGGGGGGTGCGGGCGCGCTCGGCGGCGTATCCCGTCCAGTAGTCGGCGACTTCCTTGAGTTCCGGGTCGGGGGTGACGTCGCGGGTGTTGGGGTGGTTGGTGGAGGTGGTCAGGGCGCGGACGACCTTGCCGGTGCGCGGGTCGAGGCGCAGGCTGATCTCGTTGATCACCTGGCCGTGGCAGCCGGCCTCGACGAACGGGCGGGGCACGCCGTCGGGGTCGGGGACCATCATGTTGAAGCGGCAGTGCCAGTGACCGGTGACGATGGCGTCGATGTCCGGGGAGACCTGGCGGGCCAGGTCGTAGGCGGGGCCCGAGGGGTTGCTGCCGGAGTCGAAGTCGCTGCCGGCGACCGCGCCGTCGTGCATGCTCAGCACGATCGCGTGGACGCCGCGGGCCTTCAGTTCGGCGGCGGCGCGGTTGGCGGTGGCCACCTCGTCCAGGGAGGACAGGGCGGGCTGGTAGGAGGTGGAGCCGGTGTCGGTGCCCACGGCGGTCAGGTGGATGAACCCGATCGGCAGTCTGCGGCCGTGCCCGGCGTCCACCCACTCGATGTTGTACGGCGGCAGCACGGTGCGGCCGGTGCGCGACCACACCATGTTGGCGCTGTAGTAGCGGAAGTCGGCGCCCCGGAAGCGGTGTCCGGTGGAGTCGGGGAAGGCGTCGTCCCGGCCGGCGCGCGGGAAGGGCACGCCGTCCTCCATGTGCGCGGTCAGGAACTGCGGGGACTTGTCGAACTCGTGGTTGCCCGCGGTCGCGAAGTCCAGGCCGAGCCGGTTGAGCGCCTCGATCGTCGGCTCGTCGGCGAGGCTCTCGGCGGCGAACTCCCAGCCGGAGAAGAGGTCTCCGGGTGCGAAGAAGAGGGAGTTGCGGCGTCCGTCGCGCAGTCGCTCCAGGTGCGTCGCCAGGTAGGCGACCCCGCCGACGCTGTACGTTCTGCCGCCGGCGCCGGTGATGACGGCGGTGCCGCCGGGCGCCGCCTGCAAGTAGCCGTGCAGATCGGTGATGTTGAGCAGTTGTACGTCCACCAGGTCGTCGGCGGTGGCCGCGTCCCGTGCGTCGTCCGTGGCGTGGGCGGGGGTGCCGACCGCCGCCGTGGTGACGGCGGCCCCGGCCGCGGTGAGGAAGGTGCGTCGTCCGAACTCTCGCGCCATCAGGCCCTCCTGGGTCGTCGCAACGGCCCAGGAGTCAAGCACGGGCGCGGGACGCGGCGACAGAGTCGAGGCGGACCGGGGGTGAATTTCGGCGATCGTTCACGGGCCGTCCGCCTTGCGGCGGGAGTGCCGTTCGGCCAGTGGCGGAAAGTGGGTGCCGCCCTTCCCCCTCGAAGCTTCCCAGGACGGAATCCGTGACTGCATCGATCGCCCGCCGCCGGCGCCGTGGTCTCGCCCTCTTCCTCGTCGCGGGGCCGCTGCTGGCCGCCGGCGCGCTCACCGTGCCGGCCCACGCGGCCCCGGCCGACGACATCCGCGTCAACGAGGTGGTGACCACCGGGGACGTCAACGACTCGATCGAGCTGTACAACAAGGGCGCCGCCGCGGTCGACGTCTCGGGCTGGATCCTCAAGGACGACGACAACGGCTCCCGGTACGCGATCCCCTCCGGCACCACGCTCGCGCCCGGCGCCTTCCGCGCCTTCGACGTCCACGCGCAGTTCGGTCTCGGCTCCAGCGACCAGGCCCGGCTGTTCCTGGCGGACGGCAAGACCCTGGTCGACAGCTTCTCCTGGACCAAGCACTCCGCCCCGTCCTGGTCGCGCTGCCCCGACGGCACCGGCGCCTTCAAGGCGGCCGCGCTCACCCTGGGCGGCCCCAACGACTGCGGCGGCAGCGGCGGCGGGACGACCGCTCCGGTGGCCTGGCCGGGCAGCGCCACGGTCACCACCGCGGACGGCGCCGACGTCTTCGGCGAGGACCTCAGCGGCCTCTACCAGGAGGGCGGCGTGCTGTGGGGCGCCCAGAACAGCGGGAAGCTGTGGCGCCTGGTGCGGGACGGCTCCGGCGGCTGGAAGCCCGACACGTCCGGCGGCTGGTCGGCCGGCAAGACCCTGCGCTACCCCGGCGGTTCCGGCAGCCCTGACGACGAGGGCGTGACCCTCACCGGCTCCGGCTCGGCCGCCGGGGTGTTCGTGGCCACCGAGCGCGACGGCGCCGCCTCCGGCACCAGCCGGCTGTCCGTGCTCAAGTACGACGTGAGCGGGACCGGTTCGACGCTGACCGCCGCCAAGGAGTGGAACCTCACCGCCGACCTCCCCCCGGTCGGCTCCAACCTGGGTCTTGAGGGCGTCACTTGGGTGCCGGACACCTATCTGACCGGGGCCGGCTTCAAGGACACCTCGACCGGTGCGGCGTACGACCCGTCCCGCTACGGCGCGCACGGCGCCGGGGTGTTCTTCGTCGGCGTCGAGGGCACCGGCATGGTCTACGGCTACGTCCTCCAGGACTCCGGCGCCTTCACCCGCGTCGCCTCCGTCAGCAGCGGCATGAGCGGCGTGATGGAACTCCAGTGGGAGCCGCAGGCGTCGCGGCTGTGGGTCGTCTGCGACGACACCTGCCACGGCGAGCACCGCACCCTGCGGGTGGACGCCACCGGCGCCTTCGCCACCACCGCGGTCTACGACCGTCCCAGCGGCATGCCCGACTACAACAATGAGGGCTTCGCCCTGGCCGGCGCCGACGAGTGCGTGGCCGGCGCCAAGCCCGTCTACTGGGCCGACGACGCCGACGACGGCGGCCACGCGCTGCGCCGGGGCAGCATCACCTGCTGAGGCACGGCGGAGGCGGCAGCGGTGCGGGCGCCGCCGCCTCCGGTACGGCGCGGAACGCCTCGATCACATAGGCGGCGAAGCGGCGGGAGGCCGCGGGCCGGGCGGCCTGCGGCACGTCCTGAAGTCCCCGGTGCGCCATGAGCATCAGGACCAGGTCGTCGACGACGAAGCCGGGGCGCAGCCGGCCGGTCCGCTGGGCGCGGCGGGCCAGTTCGGCCACCGCGCGCAGGGCCGGTTCCCGGTCGGCGGCGAAGTCCATGGCCTCGGGGTGGGCGGTCATGAAGGCGTCGGCGAACCCCCGGCTGAGCGCGTGGAGTTCGCAGACGCGCTCGATCAGGCTCCGGAACCCGTGCCACGGGTCGGGCTCGGCGAGGGCGTCGTGGACGATGCTCCGGCACACGCGCCGCTGGTCGGCGTAGGCCGCCGCGATCAGGTCCCCTTTGGCCGGGAAGTGCCGGTAGAGCGTGGCGGGACCGACGTCCGCGCGCCGGGCGACCTCCCGCACGGGCGCGCCAAGGCCCGCCTCGCCGAACACCGCGCGGGCGGCGGCCAGGATGCGGGCCCGGTTGTCGCGGGCGTCGGAGCGCGCGGGGTGAGGCAAATGGCCGGTCATCGTCTCTCATTTTAACCAACCGGGCGGGTGCGCCGACTACGGTCCGACAGCGATGGTGGCCGACCGACCGGAGGAGCGGGGATGCGAGCCGTGGTGATCAGGACGTTCGGGGACGCCGACGGACTGGAGGTGATCGAGGTGCCCGCACCCGTCCCCGGGCCCGGGCAGGTGGGCATCGCCGTGGCGGCGATCGGGGTGGGCGGAGTGGACGCCGTGATCCGCCGGGGGCAGTTGGCCGCGTACGGCTTCCGGGAGGGGCATCTGCTGGGCAGCGAGGTGGCGGGGACGGTGACCTCGGTGGGTGCGGGGGTGGACGCTTCGTGGACGGGGCGGCGGGTGTGGGCGTTCACCGGTCTGTCCGGCGGGTACGCCGAGCGGGCCGTCGCCGCGGTCGAGGACGTCCTCGCGCTGCCCGAGGGGCTGACGTGCGCCGACGCGGTGACGCTCGGCGGCTCGGGCCCGGTCGCTCATTTCGCCCTGGAGCGTGCCCGTTTCGCGCCGGGTGAGACGGTGCTGGTGCGCGGTGCGGCGGGCAGCATCGGCGTCACGGCGGTGCAGCTCGCGGCCCGGGGCGGTGCGGGCGCGGTGGTGGTCACCACCGCGTCGGCCGAACGGGGCGACCGGCTGCGGGACCTGGGCGCGACGCACGTCCTGGACCGCTCCGGTGGAGGCGGCGGCCCGGACGCGCCGTCGGGTTTCGACGTGGTGATCGACGTCGTCGGCGGTCCCCGACTGCCGTATTTCCTGGACCGGTTGAACGCCAACGGGCGGTTCGTGGCCGTCGGCGTGGTAGGCGGGCAGCCGCCGGCCGACTTCGGCACGCGGCTGCTGGCCGCCTTCCGGAAGTCGCTGTCGTTCGCCACGTTCAGCTCGGACAGCGTGCCAGGGCCCGAGCGGCGGGCCGTGCGGTCGGCCCAGTTCGCAGAGGCGGCGCGCGGCGTCCTGCGCACGGTCGTGCACGAGGTGCTGCCGCTCGACGAGGCGGTGTCGGCCCACCGGAGGATGGACACGGGCGAGGTGTTCGGCAGGATCGTGCTGACGCCCTGAGCCGGCGGCCTCCCCGAAGACGCGGCTCACACGCCGCACTACGACGCACTCCGCCTCACTCCGTGTCGGTCTCGCGCAGCCCGACCGCGTCATGGCGCCAGAACGGCTCGGAATAGACCAGTGTCCCCGTCATCCAGGGCTGGTGGTCCGGGAGGGCGAGGACCTGGAAGGCGCCGTCCGGGATGCGCAGGGACGGCTTGCGGAAGCCGAGGCCGCCGCCAGGGACGAAGCCGTGACGCGCGTAGTAGCCGGGGTCGCCCTCCAGGAAGACCAGGGGGACGCCCCGCTCGGCGAGGGCCGCCGCTCCGCGCCGGACCAGGGCCGTGCCGACACCGCGCCGCTGGAAGGCGGGCAGCACGGCGAGCGGGCTGAGCACCTGCACCTCGACCAGCCGCCGGGGGGCGTCGAGCAGACTGCGGGTGAACATGATGTGCCCGGCGATCCGCCCGTCCTCCTCGGCCACCAGGGAGAGCCCGTCGCCGGGTGTGACGGTGTTCCGCAGGGTGTCGACCAGGTCGGCCACGACGAGGCCGTGATCGCCGAACGCCCGCAGGTGGACGTCCCGTACGGCCCGCCGGTCGGCCGGCAGTTCTTCGCGCAGTTCCATGCCCGGAGGGTAGGAACCCGGACCCGAGGCGCGCATCCCGTTTTCGGCGCGCTCCCGGCCCTGCCGGCCGGTCAAGCGTCGGAGACAAGGGATTCAGAGGCTTAAGCAAAGCCTAAAGGAAAGTCGGTTCAACGTCTTGACCGAGGCATGGCGGGCGGGCATGGTGCGGGAGAGCGCTCTCCCGCACCTCGCGCTCCGGGTCCGCACCGCCCGCGGCGCGCACCCGGCGAACGGCTCCCTCCGGGTCGGACCCAGCCCGCCCCGCACCCCGCCCGGAGGGGCCGCACCCGCACCGAGCCGACTCTCCAGGAGCATCCGTGTTCAGATCCCCCGCCACCGCCGCCTCTCCCCCACGCCGGGCCGCCGTCCCCCTGCTGGCGCTCGGCGCCCTGCTCGCCTCGTCGCTCACCGTCGCCGTCGCGCCGGGCGCGCACGCGGCCGACGCCCTCCTGTCCCAGGGCAAGGCCGCCACCGCCTCCTCCCAGGAAGGGGACGGCTACGCGGCCGGCCTGGCGGTGGACGGCAACCTGACCGGGACCCGGTGGGCCAGCCAGTGGAGCGACCAGCAGTGGATCCAGGTCGACCTGGGGCAGCAGTCCACCCTCAGCCGCGTCGTCCTGACCTGGGAGTCGGCCTACGGCAAGAACTACGAGATCCAGGCCTCCGACAACGGCGCCGACTGGCACACCCTGAAGACGGTGACCGGCGGCGACGGCGGCACCGACGACCTCGCCCTCTCCGGGACCGGCCGTTACGTGCGGATGCAGGGCCTGGCCCGCTCCGGCGGATACGGCTACTCGCTGTGGGAGTTCCAGGTCTACGGCACGCCCGGCGGCGGCACCACCCCGCCGCCCTCCTCGGGCGGCGCGGTCAAGGTCGAGGGCAGCCAGGGCAACTGGCGCCTGACGGCGGGCGGCCAGCCCTACACCGTCAAGGGAGTGACGTGGGGCCCGGCGGTCTCCGACGGCCCCAAGTACCTGCCGGACGTGAAGGCGATGGGCGCCAACACCATCCGCACCTGGGGCACCGACGCGTCCAGCAAGACGCTCCTGGACGCGGCTGCGGCCAACAGCATCCGCGTCATCAACGGCTTCTGGCTCCAGCCCGGCGGCGGCCCGGGCGCGGGCGGCTGCGTCGACTACGTCACCGACACGACGTACAAGAACAACTCGCTGACCGAGTTCGCCAAGTGGGTGGAGGCGTACAAGAGCCACCCGGCGACGCTGATGTGGAACGTCGGCAACGAATCGGTGCTCGGCCTCCAGAACTGCTACAGCGGCAGCCAGCTGGAGGCGGAGCGCAACGCGTACACCAGCTTCGTCAACGACGTCGCCAAGAAGATCCACAGCATCGACCCGGACCACCCGGTCACCTCCACCGACGCGTGGACCGGCGCCTGGCCGTACTACAAGCGCAACGCGCCCGACCTGGACCTGTACGCGATGAACTCGTACAGCAACGTGTGCAAGGTCCGCCAGGACTGGATCGACGGCGGCTACACCAAGCCGTACATCATCACCGAGACCGGCCCGGCCGGCGAATGGGAGGTGCCGAACGACGCCAACGGCATCCCGGACGAGCCGACCGACGTGCAGAAGGCGGACGGCTACACCAAGGCGTGGAACTGCGTGACGGCCCATCAGGGCGTCGCCCTGGGCGCCACGCTGTTCCACTACGGCACCGAGCACGACTTCGGCGGCGTCTGGTTCAACCTGGTGCCCGACGGGCTGAAGCGGCTGTCGTACTACGCCGTGAAGAAGGCGTACACCGGCTCGACGGCGGGCGACGACACTCCCCCGGTGATCAGCAACATGACCGTCGACCCGGCCTCCAGCGCCCCGGCCGGCGGCGAGTTCACCGTGCGCGCCGACGTCCGCGACCCCGACGGCGACCCGATCACCTACAAGGTGTTCCTCAGCGGCAACTACGCCAGCGGCGACAAGGGACTCGTCGCGGCGAAGTGGCGGCAGACCGGGAACGGGACGTTCGCCGTCACCGCCCCGCAGCAGCTCGGCGTGTGGAAGGTGTACCTCCAGGCCGAGGACGGGCACGGCAACGCCGGCATCGAGACCAAGTCCGTCAAGGTGGTCGCCCCGCCGGTGAGCGGCACCAACCTGGCGCTGAACCGGCCGGCCACCGCCTCCTCCTCCCAGCAGTCCTACGGCGACTGCCCCTGCACCCCGCAGCTGGCCGTCGACGGCAACACCGCCACCCGCTGGGCCAGCGACTGGAGCGACCCGCAGTGGTTCCAGGTCGACCTGGGCGCGTCCAAGCCGCTGCGCAAGCTCCAGCTGGTCTGGGACCCCGCCTACGGCAAGTCCTACGAGGTGCGGGTGTCCGACGACGGCAGCACCTGGCGCTCGGTGTACTCCACCGCCTCCGGCGACGGCGACGTGGACACCCTCGACGTCTCGGCCACCGGCCGCTACGTGCGCCTGAACCTCACGGCCCGCGGCACGAGCTGGGGCTACTCCCTCCACGAGCTGGGGATCTACAGCTGACCGCTGTGCCCCGCACGAGCGCACCACCCGCGCACACGTGTGCGCGGTCCCTCTTCCCACCCCACGGGCAGGAGAACCCCATGAGATCGAGTCCGCGCAAGCGCCTCCCCGCACTCCTCCTCGGCACCGCCCTCCTCGCGAGCGTCCTGGGCGTCGGCACCATCGCCTCCGCCGCCACCGACACCGGCGGTGACACCCCCGCGGCGGCGAGCGCCGTCCACACCGGGCACCCGATGGCCGTGTCCACCCAGGCGTCCGGCGACGACCCGGACGGCGACGGCTACATCCCGGCCGTGCCGCAGGTCACCGGCGTGACCCCGTCCACGGCCACCCCGCCGGCCCGCTACTTCCACGAGTTCCAGGCCAACTGCTCGGTCACGCACACCGCCCCGGACGACCCGATCGTCTTCCCGGGCCAGCCCGGCAAGTCCCACGACCACACGTTCATGGGCAACACCTCGACCAACGCGTACAGCACCACCGCCTCCCTCGACGGCGGCGCCACCACCTGCAAGGCGCCCGCCGACGCCTCCGCGTACTGGATGCCCTCGCTGTTCAAGGGCGACCAGAAGATCCTGCCCGTCGGACCGCAGACCATCTACTACAAGGCCGGCGTCACCGACTACACCAGCGTGCGTCCCTTCCCCAAGGGGCTGCGGTTCGTGGTGGGCAACCCGATGCAGAGCGCCGACGAGTTCCGCCACCTCAAGGGCTTCGTCGAGGGCTGGGAGTGCGGCGACAGCTACTTCAACGTCGACATCCCGGCGAGCTGTCCCAACCGGGCCGACGTGCAGCTCAACATCCGTTTCCAGGCGCCCAGCTGCTGGGACGGCAAGTACCTCGACACACCGGACCACCAGAGCCACATGGCCTATCCGGTCGTCAAGCCGGGCACCAACGACAACATGTGCCCGGCCGACCACCCGGTGGCGCTGCCGATGATCGAGTTCAAGATGGCGTTCCCGGTCAACGGCGACATGTCCCAGGTGCGCCTGGCCAGCGGCCGCGGCTACTCCTTCCACTACGACTTCTTCAACGGCTGGGAGGACCGCACGCTCAAGGCCATGGTCGACCACTGCATCGTGGGCGGCCTCCAGTGCGACGCCCGCGGGTACGACCAGACGCACCCGGAGGCGGGCGCGGCCCTCAACGCGGACTACCGGCTGCCCTGACCGCCGGCCCGTTCCGCCCGGCCCGGCCCGCCCCGCGCGCCCGCGCGGGGCGGGCCGGGCCCTCGGCCGTCTCCCGCCGCGGGAGACGGCCTTCACCGGCACACCATGGGGTGGGGATGAACGACGACACTGACGACTGCTTCGAGGACGGCGCCGGACACGGCGCGGGAGAGGGCGCCGGAGACGGCATCGAGGACGGACTGCTCGACCGGCTGATCGACAAACTGAGCCCGGAGCAGAAGACACGGCTGCTCACCGGCGCCACGACCTGGCGCACCGCGGCGGAGCCGGACATCGGGCTGCGGCAGCTGGTCCTGTCCGACGGCCCGGCCGGGGTGCGCGGGGAGAGCTGGGACGAACGGCGCACCTCCGCGCTGCTGCCCTCCGCCTCCGCCCTCGGCGCGCTGTGGGACGAGGAGCTGCTGGAGCGGCTGGGCGGGCTGCTGGCCGGCGAGGCCGTCCGCAAGGGCGTGGACGTCGTCCTCGCGCCCACCCTCAACCTGCACCGCAGCCCGCTGGGCGGCCGGCACTTCGAGTGCTTCTCGGAGGACCCGGAACTGACCGGCCGCACCGGCGCCGCCCTGATCCGGGGCGTGCAGACGCACGGGGTCGCGGCCACGGCCAAGCACTTCGTCGCCAACGACTCGGAGACCGACCGGCTCTCCGTCGACGTCCGGGTCGCCGAACGGGTGCTGCGCGAGGTGTACCTGGCGCCGTTCGAGGCCGCCGTCGAGGCCGGGGTGTGGCTCGTCATGGCCGCCTACAACAGCGTCAACGGCACCACCATGACCGCCAGCGACCTGCTCGGCGACGTCCTCAAGGGCGAGTGGGGCTTCGACGGGGCCGCCGTCTCCGACTGGGCCGCCGTGCGCAGCACGGAGGAGCCGGCCCGCGCCGCGCTCGACCTCGCGATGCCCGGCCCGCACAGCCCGTGGGCCGAGTCGCTGGCCGAGGCGGTGGCCGGCGGGCGGGTGCCGCGGGAGGCCGTGGACGACAAGGTACGGCGGCTGCTCCGGCTCGCAGACCGGGTGGGCGCGCTCGATCCGGGCGCGCCCCGCCGCGGCCCGGCGGTCTCCGCGCGCGGTGCCCGCGCCCTGCTGCGCCGTGCCGTCGCGGCCGGCTCCGTGCTGGTGCGCAACGAGGAGGGCGTACTGCCGCTGGACCCGGCCGCGCTGTCAACCGTCGCCGTGCTCGGGGCGCACGCGGCGACGCCCCGCGTCCAGGGCGGCGGCAGCGCCGGCGTCCATCCCTCGGGCGTGGTCAGCCCGCTCGACGGCATCCGCACCCGGCTGCGCGGCCGGGCCCGGGTGCTGCACCGGCCCGGCCCGTCCCTCGGCCTGCCGCCGGCTCCCGTGGACGCCGACCGGTGCACGGACCCCCGGTCGGGCGCGCCCGGGGTGCTGGTACGGCTGCTGGACGAGCACGGCCGCGAGCTGCACGCCGAACACCGCCTGTCGGGACGTCAGTTGGAGCCCACGCTCGTGCCCGGCGCGCACACGGTGGAGATCAGCGCGCTGCTGCGGCCCCGGAGCGCCGGTGAATGGGCCTTTGGCGTCGGCGGGTTCGGGCGCATGTCGCTCCGCGTCGACGAACAGGTGCTGCTGGACGACGACTTCCCGTGCCGTACCGACGATCCGGCGGTCGTGCACGTCACCCCGCCCGTGCACACCGTCCGGGCCGTCCTCGCGGCGCGGCGGCCCGTGCTCCTGACGGCCCGGCGCGAACTCGCGGCCGGTACCGGCCGGGCCACCGTCCTGGCCGCCGCGCCGCCCGAGGAGGATCCCGGGGCGGCGCTCGCCGCCGCGGTCGACGCCGCCCGGCGGGCGGACGCCGCGGTGGTGTTCGTCGGCACCACCGAGCACAGTGAGACCGAGGGGCAGGACCGCACCGGTCTGTCCCTCGGCGGCGGGCAGGACGCACTCGTGCGCGCGGTGGCCGCGGCCAATCCGCGCACGGTCGTGGTCGTCAACAGCGGCGGCCCCGTCGAACTTCCCTGGCGCGAGGAGGTGGGCGCCGTGCTGCTGACCTGGTTCCCGGGCCAGGAGGCGGGCGGCGGCGTCGCCGACGTCCTCTTCGGCCGGGCGGAGCCCGGTGGCCGGCTGCCCACCACCTGGGCGGCCTCGCTGGCGGACGCCCCCGTCACCGACACCCGCCCGTCCGCCGACGGCGTCCTGGAGTACGCCGAGGGCCTGCACATCGGCTACCGGGCCTGGCTGCGGGCCGGGCGCACACCCGCGTACTGGTTCGGCCACGGCCTCGGCTACACCACCTGGGACTACGAGAGCGTGGCCGCGCCGGCGCGGGTGGCCGCAGGCGCGGCGTTCACCGTCCGGGTCGGGCTGCGCAACACCGGCCGGCGGGCGGGGCGCGAGGTGGTCCAGGTCTATCTGGCCCGCCCCGGTTCGGCCGTGGACCGGCCGGAGCGCTGGTTCGCCGGCTACGCCGCGGTACGCGCCGAGCCGGGCGCGACGGCGACCGCCGAGGTGGTGGTGCCGGCCCGTGCGCTGCGGCACTGGTCGCCGGCGGACGCCGGCTGGCGCACGGAGCCGGGCGCCTACCGGCTCCTGGTCGGGCGCTCGGCGGGCGACGTGCGGTGGGAGGACTCGCTCACGGTCACCGAGGCCGGGTGAGGTGAGCGCGGGGCCGGGCGTTACGGGGGGACGCCCGGCCCCGGCGGGACCGGTGACCGTGGACGCGGAACGCCGGTCCGGTGCCGCCCTCCGGGTGCGGCACGGCCGCGGCCCCGTCCGCCGGGTAGGGTCCGGTGGACGGGGCCGCGGTGCGCGGGCGCGTACGGTCCGTACGAGGTCCGTACGGAATCAGAGCGGGCTCGGAACGGGCTCGGAACGGGCTCCGTACGGGAGGGGTCAGGCGGTGGCATCGCCCTGGCGGTGGGCGCGGACGATCTCCGCGTAGCGCCGTCCGCTCGTCTTGACGGTGCGCTTCTGGGTGGCGTAGTCGACGTGGACGAGGCCGAAGCGCTTGTCGTAGCCGTAGGCCCACTCGAAGTTGTCCAGCAGCGACCAGGCGTAGTAGCCGGCCAGCGGGGCGCCCTTGCGGACGGCGCGGGCGCAGGCCGCCAGGTGCTGTTCCAGGTAGCGGGTCCGGCCGGGGTCGTCGACGGCGCCGTCGGGGCCGACGGTGTCGGGGAAGGCGGAGCCGTTCTCGGTGACGTACAGGCGGCGGACGCCGTAGTCGTCGGTGAGCCGCATCAGCAGGCTCTCCAGGCCGTCGGCGTCGACCTGCCAGTCCATGCCGGTGCGCGGCACGTCGGGCAGCCGGACCTCGCGGGCGTACGGGACCGGGCCGGTGGGGTCGTCCTCGACCGTGACCGGGAAGTAGTAGTTCAGTCCGTGCCAGTCCATCGGGGTGGCGATGGTCTCCAAGTCACCCGCCTGTTCGGGCAGTTCGACTCCGTACAGCTCGCGCATGTCGGCGGGGAAGCCGCGGCCGTGGATCGGGTCCAGCCACCAGCGGTTGGTGTGACCGTCCATCCGGGCGGCCGCCGCGACGTCCTCCGGGCGCGTGGAGGCGGCCGCGACGGTGGAGTGGTTGGTGACCAGGCCGATCCGCGCGTCCGGCACCGCGGCGCGGATCGCCTGGGCGGCCAGGCCGTGGCCGAGCAGCAGGTGGTAGGAGGCGCGGACGGCGGTGGTGAGGTCGGTCAGACCCGGCGCCATCCGGCCCTCCAGGTGGCCGATCCAGGCCGAGCAGAGCGGTTCGTTCAGGGTGGCCCACTGGGTGACCCGGTCGCCGAGGCGCTCGGCGACGGCCGAGGCGTAGCGGGCGAGGTGTTCGGCGGTGGCGCGTTCGTTCCAGCCGCCGCGGTCCTGGAGGGCCTGCGGGAGGTCCCAGTGGTAGACGGTGACGTTGGGGGTGAGACCGGCCTCCAGCACGCCGTCGATGAGCCGGTCGTAGAAGTCCAGGCCCTTGGCGTTGACGGGACCGTCGCCGTCCGGCACCACCCGGGGCCAGGCGAGGGACAGCCGGTAGGCGTCCGTGCCCAGCTCCTTCATCAGGGCCACGTCTTCGGGCCAGCGGTGGTAGTGGTCGCAGGCGATGTCGCCGTGGTCGTCGTTGTCGACCTTCCCCGGGGTGTGGGAGAAGGTGTCCCAGATGGACGGCGCGCGGCCGTCCTCGGCGGCGGCCCCTTCGATCTGGTAGGCCGAAGTGGCGGTGCCCCAGGCGAAGTCGGGGGGGAAGGCGGCGAGGTCGATCGGGTCGGACACGGGAGGCCTTTCGAAAGAGGGGGCGGGAGGGGTTACTTGACCGCGCCCGCGGTGAGTCCGGCGACGAGGTAGCGCTGGAGGAGGAGGAAGCCGGCGACGACGGGGACGCTGACGACGAGGGAGGCGGCCATGATCTGGTTCCAGTACACGTCGTTGAGGGTGGAGTAGCCCTGGAGTCCGACGGCGAGGGTGCGGGTGGTGTCGTTGGTCATGACGGAGGCGAACAGCACTTCGCCCCAGGCGGTCATGAAGGCGTACACGGCGACCGCGACGATGCCGGGGATCGCGGCGGGGACCACGACGCGGAACAGGGCGCCCAGCGGGCCGCAGCCGTCGACCAGGGCCGCTTCGTCCAGGTCCTTGGGGACGGAGTCGAAGTAGCCGATCAGCATCCAGATCGAGAACGGCAGCGTGAAGGTGAGGTAGGTGAGGATCAGTCCGCCGCGGGAGCCGAACAGGGCGATGCCGGTGGTGTTGCCGATGTTGACGTAGAGGAGGAACAGCGGGAGGAGGAAGAGGATGCCGGGGAACATCTGGGTGGACAGGACGGTGACGGTGAAGACGCGTTTGCCGCGGAAGGAGTAGCGGCTGACGGCGTAGGCGGCGAACACCGCGATGACCACGGAGCCGGCGGTGGCGGCGCCGGCGACGATGAGGGAGTTGGTGAAGTACCGGGCCAGGGGGATGGTGGACCAGATGTCGATGTAGGGGCGGATGGTCAGGCCGCTGGGCAGCCAGCGGAACTTGCCCGATACGTCCTGCAAGGGTTTGAGGGAGCTGGAGACCATCACGTAGACGGGCAGGAGGACGAAGGCGGTCAGCAGGGTGAGGAAGACGCGGCGTGACCAGTGGAAGGAGCGGGGCGGGGCCATCGGGGAGCGGGCCGGGCGCCGGGCGGTGAGGGCGGTGGGGGTGGTGGGGGTGTCAGGCATCGGCTGTCTTCCTTCCGCGGGAGGTGAGCAGGAGGTAGAGGCCGGTGACCACGAGGAGGAAGAGGAGGAGCAGGACGGACATGGCGGAGCCGGTGCCGAAGTTCCAGGTGACGAAGGAGGACTGGTAGATGTGGACGGAGATGAGGTCGGCGGCTTCGGGTGCTGATTTGCCGAACAGGACGTAGGGGGTGTTGAAGTCGTTGAAGGTCCACAGGAACAGGACCAGGACGAGGACTTGGTTGACGGGGCGCAGGGAGGGCAGGGTGATGCGGCGGATCTGCTGCCACAGGCCGGCTCCGTCGAGGGCGGCGGCTTCGTAGAGTTCGTGGGGGATGTTCTGGAGGCCGGCCATGACGATGAGGAAGGCGAAGGGCCAGCCTTTCCAGACGGAGACGGTGAGCAGGGCGTAGAAGCTGTTGTCGCCGATGAGCCAGAAGGAGGGCTGGTCGGTGAGGTGGAGCTGGTCGTGCAGGACGTGGTTCACCAGGCCGTTGTCGTGCTGGAACATGAAGGCCCAGGTGATGACGGCGGCGTAGACGGGCAGGGCGTAGGGGATGAGGAAGACGGTGCGCAGCAGGCCGCGGCCGCGGAAGGTGTCCTGCATGTAGATGGCGGCGGTGGTGCCGATGGCCCAGCACAGGCCGACCGAGAGCAGGGTGAAGGCGACCGTGACGAGGAAGGAGTGCAGCAGGGCGTCGCCGACGGGGCCGTTGACGTCCACCGAAAGACGGTAGTTGTCGATGCCCGACCAGGGCGCCGTGCCCCAGTCGCGGATGTAGAACTGCGTCAGCTCCTTGAAGCTCATCGTGATGCCGATGACCATCGGCACCAGATGGACCAGGAGTTCCAGGAGCAACGCGGGCAGGAGCAGCAGATACGGCAGTCCGATGCGCTTGATCCGCCCGGGGCGGCGCGGGCCGCGCGCCGTCCCGGGGGAGCTCTTGTGCACCGGCCGCGTTCCCTGCTCGGGGAGCGTGGTCGTCATGAGGGTGTCCGCACTCACTTCTTCGGCATCTGCTGCTGGGCCTTGAGGAGCTTGGCCTTCACCGACTCGGTGGTCACCGCGTGGCCGGCCGCCGCCTCGGCGAACAGGTCCTTGACCGCCGTGCCGACCGCCGTCTCGAACTGGGACTCGTCGGCCACCTGGGGCAGCGCCACGGCGCTGGAGGCCAGGGTCTGGCGGAGCACGGCGGTGCCCTGCGCGTTGAACGCCGGGTCGGACTGGGCCGACTTGACCGGCGGGATGGACCCGTAGGCCTTGTTGAGGAGCTTCTGCTCGTCGTCGCTGGTCATGAACTTCACGAACTTCGTCGCGCCGTCCACGTTGTGGGTGTTCTTGAAGACGGCCATGTTGATGCCGGCCACCATCGAGTTCACCTGGGCGCCCGTGCCCGGGGCGCCGGACGGGACGGGCGCGGGGGCGACGGCCCAGTCGGAGTCCTTCATGCCCAGCGACTTGAAGGTGGCGGAGGCGGTCTGCCACAGCACCATCGCCGTCTTGCCCTTGGCGAAGTCGCTCAGCGACTGGTTCTGGGAGTACTCGGCGTTGCTGACCGGGACGACCTTGTCCTTGGCCATCAGATCGACGTACTGCTTGACCGCCGCTACCACGCCGTCGTTGGTGAAGTCGGCCTTGCCGTCGGCGGTGAAGAAGTCCGCGTGGTGCTGCTTGGCGAGGACGAACACCTGGTGGATGTTCTCGGAGAGGTTCGAGCCCTCCGTGCCGATGGCCTGCTTGCCCTTGGCCTGGATCTTCTTGCCGTCGGCGACCAGCTCGTCCCAGGTGGCCGGGGGCTTGGCGATGCCGGCGTCGGCGAAGATGTTCTTGTTGTAGTAGAGCGCGTAGGCCATCGAGTACAGCGGGACGGCCGCCGGGTCCTGGCCCGTCACACCGGTCGAGCCGAGGGCCGAGTTCACGAAGCGGTCCTTGCCGCCGATCTTGTCGAAGTTCTTCGCGTCCCACGGCAGCAGCGCGCCGGTCGCCTGGAGGGAGGCGCTCCAGGTGTTGCCGATGTTCAGGATGTCGGGGCCCTGCCCCGAGGTGGTCGCGGTCAGGATCCGGTTCAGCAGGTCCGCCCAGGGGACGACCTCCAGCTTGACCTTGATGCCCGTCTGCTTCTCGAACTTGTCGAGTTCGGGCTGGAGGACCTTCTTGTCGACCTCGATGCTGGCGCCCTGGTTGGAGGCCCAGTAAGTGAGCGTCTTCGGCGAGTCGTTGGACCCTCCGCCGGTGGACGAACCGCCTCCGCAGGCCGTGGCCGCCAGGGCGAGAGACAGGGTGACGGCGCCTACGGCCGCGGCTCGGATCTTGCGCATGACTCCTGGTGTCCCTTTCCGGGGGTCGAAAGCCGTGGAGATGCCTTCGGACGCCGCCGACACGGCGTTCGACTCCTGAAGTCCCCAGGGCTTAATTTAGGATGTGAGTTAAGCCCCATGAGAAGAACGCCGTCAAGAGGTGTGGTCCGTCCGGCTTGCCCACCGCGGCGGCGAACCCGCGGGCGAGACAGCTGACGAGCACGGCCGTAGGGCCTGTGACCTGCGGCGGAGGCGGGCGACCGCCGTTTGGCAACGGTTGGGTCTCGGCACCGCGGCCCGCGCCGCCGACGGCGCGGAACCGGCGGCTCGTTCAGGACCCGGAGGTGAGGCGTCCTCCCGCGGCCGCGTGAGCGCGCCGGCCGCACGGCGCCCTCACGCGGTCTCCCGCACGATCAGCTCGGGGTCGAAGACGACGGAGGCGGGAGCGGTGCGTGCGCCGCGGATGTGCTCGTCGAGCAGGCGGGCCATCTCCGCGGCCATCTGCTCGACCGGCTGGCGGACCGTGGTCAGCGGGGGCCGGCAGGCGAGCGCGATCCCGGAGTCGTCGAAACCGATCACCGCGACGTCCTCGGGCACCCGCCTGCCCCGCTCCTGGAGGAGTTGGCAGATGCCCTGCGCCATGAGGTCGTTGGCGGCGAACACACCGTCCACGTCCGGGTGTTCGGCGAGCAGCCGCTCCATCGCCGCGATCCCGCTGTCGAGCGTGAACCCACCCTCGGCGACCGGCACGTGAGCATGTCCGCGGCGGGCCAGCGTGTCGCGGAAGCCCGCCAGCCGCTCCTGGCTCGCGGCGACGGCGAGCGGCCCGGCCACGGTGGCCGGCCGGCGGCAGCCGCGCGCCAGGAGGTGTTCCGCCGCGAGCCGGCCGCCGTCGCGGTGGTCCAGGTCCACACAGCTCAGCGGCACCGGGCGGGCCGGGCGGGCGAACAGCACGGCGGGCAGCTTCGCGTCGGCCAGCAGCGCGGGCAGCGGGTCGTCGGCGTGGGTGGAGACGACGAGCGCGCCGTCGGCACGGCCCTGGCGCAGATAGGTGAGCACCTCGCGCCGGTCCTCGGCCGACTCGGCGAACATCAGCACCGGATGCATCGAGCGCGGGCTCAGGAAGCCGACCACGCCGGAGACCACCCTGCCGAAGAAGGGGTCGGCGAACGCCCGCGCGGCGAAGGCCCCCCGGGCCTCCTCCGGTGCGTCGCCCGCCCCGGAGACGACGAGCGCGATGGTCTCGGCGCGCCGGGTGACCAGCGAGCGGGCGGCGCGGTTGGGGGCGTAGCCGGTCCGCTCGATCGCGCGGTGCACCAGCTCCTGGATCGCCGGGTCCACGTTGCGGACGCCGTTCACCACCCGGGAGACGGTCGCCCGGGACACACCCGCCTCACGGGCGACATCCTCCAGGGTCGGGGCCTGATTGCTCATGCCCGCACCCTAACGGCCCGCCGGAAACACCGTACAGAGCGCTCTCCCGCCGGCCTCCGGCACCGTGTGAACTGGGCGTTCGCCGGGCGGCGTTCCCCCGCCGACAGCGGCGGCGGACGTGTTCGCCGCCCCTTCCCCGCCCTCGTCGCCGCCGGGGTATTCGGGGTATTTCCCGCCGTCCGGAGCATGGGTGCGGCCGCGCCGGTCAATCAGTGGCGAGTCAGGGATCGTACGGGTCGAGCCGTGCGGGTCGAACAGCGGACGGGAGCCGGCGCCGATGGGTCGCAGCGTGGTCGTGGGAGCCGGACACATGGGGTCGGTCGTCGCGGGCCGTCTGGCGGACGAGCTGCCTGGGGCGGAGGTCGCGGTGGTGGAGCCGTCCGCCGACCGGAGGGCCGCGCTGGGCCGTGATCCGCGGCTGCGGGTGCGGGAGTCGTACCGTCCCGAGCCGGGTGACACGGTGGTGCTCGCCATCCCGCCGGCCGCGCTGGACGCCTTCGCCGCCGGGCTGCCCGCCGAGGCGGTCCGGAGCGCGACGGTGGTGTCGGTCATGGCCGGGGTCCGTCTTGCCGCCCTCGCCGCCCGCCTCGGCACCCCGCACGTGCTGCGCGCGATGCCGAACCTGGCCGCCGAGGCCGGACAGAGCATGACGCTGCTGTGCCCCGGGCCGGGGGCGCGCCCGGAGGATCTGGAGCGGGCGGAGCGGGTCCTCTCCGCCATCGGCGCGTATCTCGTGGTGCCGGACGAGTCGCTGCTCGACGCCGGGACCGCGCTCGTCGGCAGCGGCCCGGCGCTGGTGGCCTACCTGGCGAAGGCGTTCGCCGACTTCGCGGTGGCGGCGGGTTTCGGCTCGGCGGACGCCCTGCGGATGACCTGCCAGGTCCTGCGGGGCACCGCCGACCTGCTGGCGGCCGGCGACGGCGGTCCCGAACGGCTCTACCGGCGGGCGGCCACCCCGGGCGGCACCACCGAACGGGGCATCTCCTGCCTGGCGGACCACCGAGTCCAGGACGCCCTGCACGAGGCGCTGGCCCGGACGGCCGCCCGCTCCCGGGAACTCGCCGGCTGAACCGCCCCGGAAGCCGTCCTCACTCCGTCGCCACGCCCCGCCGGACACGCCGGGGGCCGCCGCGCGGCGATGCTGGACAAGCGCTCCCCCGGCTTCTTGGATCGTCTCGCCGGATGTGCGGAGCGCGCCCCGGCCCCCCGAGGGGGCGCTCCGCACGAGCCGGCCGCCGTCGGGGCCGGCTCGGTGGCCGCCTGCTGGAGAAGGAGTTCTGCGATGGTCGATGGGCCGATCCTGGTGCTTGCCGCGACCGGCGGGCAGGGCGGGGCGGTGACGGACGCGCTGCTGGAGCGCGGCGCCCCGGTCCGGGCGCTGGTGCGCGACCCCGACGACGGCAGGGCGCGGGAGCTGGCCGGGCGGGGTGTCGAGGTGGTGGCGGGTTCCCTGGGCGACGCCGACTCGCTCGCCGCGGCGATGCGCGGGACGGCGGGTGTCTTCGCGTTCACCACTCCGTTCGAGGCCGGGGTGGATGCCGAGGTGGGTCAGGGGCGGGCGATCCTGTCCGCCGCGGCCCGGGAACGCGTCGGGCACCTCGTCTTCAGCTCCGTCGCAGGCGCCGACCAGGACAGCGGGGTGCCGCACTTCGAGAGCAAGGCCCGCGTCGAGGCGGAGCTGACCGGCGGCGACGTGCCGTACACGATCCTTGGGCCGACGTACTTCTTCGACAACGCCCTGGGCGGCGCCGAGCGGCTGCGCGACGGCGTCCTCGATCTGCCGCTGCCGCCCGACCGGCCGCTGCAACAGCTCGCCCGGCCCGATCTGGGCGCGTTCGCGGCGCGGGTGCTGCTCGATCCCGGCCCCTACGTCGGCCGGCGCGTCGAACTGGCCAGTGACGCGCCCACGCCGCTGGAGATGGCGGCGGCGCTCGGCGCGGCCCTGGGACGGGAGGTCCGCCATGAGCGGGTGCCGCTGACGGCGATCGGCAACCCGGACATGCGGGCGATGTGGACGTTCCTGAACGGCCCCGGCTACCGCGTCGACATCCCCGCCCTGCACGCCGCCCACCCGGAGGTCCGCTGGACCCGCTTCGCCGACTGGGCGCACGACACCTGGTCGTCCTGACCGCCGGGGCTCGCGCCGGTCGGAGGCCGTGCCGGGCACGGCCTCCCGGGCGCCGGTCTCAGCCGGTGGCGGGCTCGTGGGCCGGGAGTTGGGTGAGGGTGCGGTCGGGGCGGGGGATCTCGCCGAAGTCCTCGTCGGCCGAGTGGACGGGCAGGCTGTGGATGACGGCCTCGAGGCGGGGCGGCAGGGTGGGCCGCCGGCCCCGCCAGCAGCGGCGGATCAGGTCGCGGCGCACCCCCTCGGGCAGCAGGAAACGCTGCGGCCGATGGGCGCCGGCCGGCCGCTCCGGCGGCGGGGCGGCGGCCCGCGCATGGGCGCGCCAGTGCGCGGCGGTGCGGTGTTCGGCGCGCTGGAGGTGGAGGAGGTAGAGGCAGAACGCGGCGGTGCGGTTGCCGGCCCCGGCGGCGAACTCGAACCAGAACTGGGCCTGGTCGCGGTATCCGGCCAGATGGAGCAGGGCGGCGAAGACGAGGGCGCCCTCGGGCTCGATGTGCTCGTGGTCGACCAGCCGGGCGAGGCTCAGATGCGCCTGCGGGGCGTCCACGACGAGGGTGACGGCCAAGTCCAGGTCGTGCGCGGCCTGTTCGTGCACGGTGCGGTAGCGCGCGGGCGGGCGGGCGGGGGTGCCGCCGGTGAGGGGCGGGGCGGTGTCGGGGTGGGGCGGGGCGGCGTCGGCGAGGGCGGTGACGCGCCGCAGGGCCGCGTCGGTGTCGTAGTCGTCGTAGGCGTCGGTGAGGGCCTGGGCCGCGTGCAGGGCGGCGTCGATGCCGGCGGCGGGCTCATGGTCGGTGCGGGCCACTGCTAGTTATCCGTCTCCTGGTAGGGAATGTGGAGTTCCTTGGCGAGGGATCGACGGGCATGGCGGACGTGGGAGCGCACCGTGGCGGTGTCGATCCCGAGGTACTCGGCGACCTCGTCGGCCGGCATGCCGAGCAGGAAACGCAGGACGATCACGTCGTAACGGCGCTCCGGGAGGGACGAGATGGCGGCGTAGAGGCCGATCTCCTGGGATATGACGCGCAGTTCGTCGCGCATCTCGTGCAGCAGGAGCTTCTGCAGGGCGGTCTGGAAGGCCGCGTCGCCCACCTGCGGCGGCAGTCCGCGCGCGTCGAGCCAGCGGTGGACCTCCTCCTTGAGGATCAGCCAGGCGTACCGCGGCACCGAGTCCTGGAGCAGCACGTGCGCCCAGTCGGCCCGCAGCCGGGCGCACGCGGCGTCCACGACGGCCTCCGCTCCGGTCCGGCTGCCGACCTGGGTGTGGGCGAAGCGCATCCAGAGCTTGCGGTGGTAGGCGTGGAAGGCGCCGAAGGTGAGCGCCAGCCGCTCGGGACGGACGGGCGGCCGCCGGGTGTGGGGGCGGTGCGGGCCGTCGAGGGAAGGATTCATCACACCTCGCCCTCGTGCGTGCGGGTGTGCGCGGCGGCGGAGGCGAGGTGCGGGTGGTCGTGGGGATGACCGTGCGCGTGGCCGCACGGGGGGACGTGGTCGTACGGGTGGACTTGGTCGTACGGGTGGGCGTGGTCGTGCGGGTGGTCGAAGGGGCGTAAGGCGGCGGCGAGGGGGCGGCGACCGGCCTGGGCCGGGTCGGGCGCGATGATCCGGGCGGCGGTCCGGCGGACCGCCGGGGGTGCCAGATCGAGTTTCACTGTGGTCCTTCTCGCTGTGCACCGCACCGCTCCACGGTGGGGCGGGGTCGGTGTGGGGGGTGGACGTTTCCCACTCGTCAGCCAACCGGCCGAACGGCCGCCGCGTGCAAGGGATTCCGCAAGTTTTTACCCGACCGGCAATAGTGTGATTAATGCGGTGCGCGGCGCGGCGCCGGTCACGACGTCCCGGTTCGCCCGGATGTGCGAGGCGGGGAGCTTGGCTTGAGCCGCACGGTTGTCCCGACGGTGCGCACGGGGGAAGCTCAGGTGGTGCGGGGTGGCGCTTCCTGGCGCGGCCTGGCGTTCGATCACCAAGCGGGAGACGGGGGCAGGGACGATGGACGGCGGCGGTACGCGGGACCACGGCAGTGTGGTGGACCTGGAACTCGACCGGGCGCACTCGGCGCGCATGTACGACTACTTCCTCGGCGGGATCACCAACTTCCCCGCCGACCGGGAGGCGGCCGGCCGGGCCATGGCCGCCTTCCCCTCCGTCCTGATCGCGGCGCGTGGCAACCGCGCCTTCATGCACCGGTCCACCCGTCATCTCGCCCGGTCGGGCATCACGCAGTTCCTGGACATCGGCACCGGCATCCCGACCTCGCCCAACCTGCACGAGGTCGCCCAGGCCGTCAGTCCCCGAACCCGGGTCATCTACACCGACAACGACCCCATCGTCCTGGCGCACGCCCGCGCGCTGCTGCGCAGCCACCCCGAGGGCAGCACCGCCTACATGCAGGCCGACGTCACCGACCCCGGCGCGCTCCTGGAGCATCCCGTGCTCCGGTCCACGTTCGACTTCGGCGCGCCCATCGCCCTCAGTCTCAACGCGCTGCTGCACTTCATCACCGACCGGCACGACGCCCACGGCATCGTCGAGCGCCTCAAGGCCGCCCTGCCCTCGGGCAGCACCCTGACGATCAGTCATGTCACCCCGGACTTCGACCCGGAGGCCATCGCCCGCCTGACCGCCGTGTACGAGGCGGCCGGGACGCCCGGGCAGGCCCGTACCCTGGACGAGATCGCCGCCTTCTTCGCCGGCTGGGACCTCCTCGAACCCGGCCTCACCCCGGTGCTGCGCTGGCGGCCCGACCCCGACGAGCCGCACCTCAACGTCACCGACGCCGAGGCCGCGCTCTACGCCGGCATCGCCCGCAAACCCTGACCGCCCGGCCCCGCCGAGCGGCCCGCCGAACGGCCCCGGCCCGGTGCGCGGGCCGGCCCGCCGAGCGGCGCCGGTGCGCCGTGCCGGGTTTACCCGCGGCGTGACGGGTCAGGCGCATTGTCAGCAGCGCAAGACGTTCGACCGAGGAGAGTGAGCAGCATGGCCGCCAGCGAGAAGGCTCGGGCCAAGGCCGAGAAGGCAGTCGGCAAGGTCGCTCAGGCAGCGGGACGCGCCGTCGGCAACGAGAAGTTGGTCGCCAAGGGCCACGCGGCCGAGGCCGCGGGCCAGGCCCGTGAGGCCAAGGAGTCGGTGAAGGACACCGGTCGGCGCTGACCGCCGACCGCCGGGAGTCCCCTCCCCCCTGCGTCCCGGGCCGGAGCCGTTCACGGCTCCGGCCCGGTCGTGTGCCGGGGCCGCCTCCGGGGCGGCCCGGGAGTCACGGCCGGCCGCGCGTCCAGGACGCCCACAGGCGGGCGTACGTGCCGTCCGCCGCGCGGAGGTCGTCGGGCCGGCCCAGCTCGGTCACCCGGCCGTCCTCCAGCACCGCCACGAGGTCGGCGGTGGCCGCCTGGGAGAGGCGGTGGGCGACGACGACCGCGGTGCGGCCCTCGGTCACCGCCAGGGCCGCCCGGTCGAGCGTCTGGGCGGTGTCGCTGCCGGCCTCCGCCGTCGCCTCGTCCAGTACGACCACGTCCGGGTCCAGCAACAGCACCCGAGCCAGGGCGAGTTGCTGTATCTGACGTGCCGTCAGCCGTACCTCGCCGCCCGGGCCGACGATCGTGTCGACGCCGTCCGGCAGCGCGGCGGTCCAGTCCGCGGCGTCCACGGCGGCGAGCGCGGCGTCCAGCTCGTCCCGCGAGGCGTCGCGGCACGCGAGGCGGAGGTTGTCGGCCACCGTGCCGGGGAAGAGATGGTGCTCCTGGGTGACCAGGACGACGCGCCGGCCGCCGTCCGTCGCGGTGCGGGCGAGGTCGCCGGTGGGGACGCCGTCGAGTGTGACGTCGCCCTCGGACGGCGGACGCGTTCCGGCGATCAGCGTCGCCAGGGTCGACTTGCCCGATCCGGTCGCGCCGACGACGGCGAGGCGCTGTCCGGGGCGGACGTCGAGGTCGATGCCGTGCAGGACGTCGGGGCCGTCGCCGTAGCGGTGGCGCACGCCGCGTACGGCGATCCCGGCCCCCGGCCGGCCCGGGGAGGCGCCGGAACGGGCTTGGTCAACCGGCCCGTTCAGGGTGAGGCCGACGATCCGGGCGAGCGCGGCGGCCGCCTGCTGCACGCTGTCGAAGGTGCCGAGCAGGGTGTTGACCGGGTCGAACAGGCCGACGAAGAACAGTGCCGCCGCGGTCGCCGCGCCGACGTCGGCGCGTCCGGTGCGCACCAGCGCCCAGGCGACGAGGAGGATCGCGGCCAGACCGGTGAACTCGGCGATGTTGAGGCGGCCGTAGAAGCGGGTCGCCGCCCGGGTCGCCCGGAACTCGTACGCCATCGCCTCCGCCGAGGCGTCGGCGACGCCGGCCCGCCGGCCGGGGCCCAGGCGCAGGGCGCGCAGCGTGGCGGGTGCGGTGAAGGCGCCGAGCAGCGCGGAGGCACGGCGGCCCTCGGCGGTCCGGCCGGCGGCGTACAGGGGCCGGGAGGTGCGCAGGTACCAGCGCAGGGTGTGTGCCTGGAGGGGTGCCGCGAGCAGTGCGGCCACGGCGAACCGCCAGTCCAGGGCGGCGAGTCCGGCCAGTGCGGCGAGGATGGTGAGCGCCGCGGCGCCGAAGTCGCCGAGGGCGCCGGAGGCGGCCTCCGAGACGCGCTCGGCGTCGCCGGAGACCCGGGCGACCAGGTCGCCGGAGCCGCCCGCCTCGACGGCGTCCACGGGCAGGGCCAGTGCGGCGGCGACGGCGTCCTCGCGCAGCCGTCCGGTCACCGTCAGCACGACCCGCGCCAGCAGTACGGTCGCCGCCCAGCCGGTCAGCGCGCCGGCCACGGCGGCGGCGGTCAGGAACAGCACCGGTCCGACCAGCGCGTCCGGGGTACGGCGGTCGGTGACGGCCTGGGTGATCCGGCCGATCGCCAGCGGGCCCACCAGGGTCAGCGCACTGTCGACCACGAGCGCGGCGACCGCCGCCCACAGCACCGGCCACCGCCCCCCGAGGGCCACCCGCAGCCGCGCACGAGTCTGCCGAGCGGTGGCGACGGGCAACAGCACGGGGGCGGGGGCGGCCGGGGCCACGGGCGCCGGACTCGTCGGGGTCGTCATCGTTGTTCCGTCCGGTCGGTCGAGGGCAGGTGGATGACGGAGTCGCAGCGGGCGAGCCAGGCGGGGCTGGTGGTGAGGACGAGGGTGGTGCGGCCGGTGCGCGTCCGGCGTACCCGCTCGGCGACGGCGTCCTCCGTCGCGGCGTCCACGGCGGTGGTGGGGTCGTGCAGGACGAGCACCGGTGACCGGGCGGCGAGCGCGCGTCCCAGCGCGACCCGCTGGCGCTGGCCGCCGGACAGCGTCTCGCCGCGATCGCCGACCGGCGTCCGGGCGCCCTGCGGTACGGCGCGCACGACCTGGTCGGCGAAGGAGGCCCGGGCCGCCTCGGCCACGGCGGCGGCGTCCTCGGTGAGGGCGGCCAGGTTGTCGCCGACGGTGCCGGGCAGCAGCACCGGATCGTGGTGGCACACCAGGACGGTGGCCCGGAGCGCGTCCAGCCCGAACTCCCGCAGATCCGCGCCGTCCAGCAGGATGCGTCCCGCCCCGGGGTCCTCCTCGCGGGCCAGCAGCAGGGCCACGGCGTCGGCGAGGGCCGGGTCGGCGCAGACCAGCCCGGTCATCTGCCCGCCGGGCGCGGTCCACCGGGCCGTGACCGCGCCCGGCAGCGACACGTCGCGGAATTCGAGGGCGGGTGCGCCGCTCGCGGGCGCGCCCGGTCCCGGGCCCGGCCGCACCGGACTCGGGCGGCCCTCGCTCGTGTCCGCCAAGTCCTCGTCCCCGTACTGGGGTTGTTCGGCCGTCGTCTCCACCACGCCCGGTGGCGTGGCCAGTACGTCCCTGATCCTGGCGGCCGAGGCGAGGGCGCGTACGTAGCGGGCGTGGGCGGCGGAGACGACCCGCATCGGACCGATCACGAACCGGGCGAGGCCGAGCACCGCGATCAGCCGGCCCAGGCCGATCCGGCCGTCCAGCGCGAGACCGCCGCCGAGCGCGGCGACGGCCGTCAGATACAGCCCGGTCAGCAGGACGCCCACCGACACCAGCGCGCCCTCGGCGGACACGGCCCGCCGCGCGGCGCGTACGGCGTCCCGGCTGACCCGGGCGTAGTCGGCGGCCACGGCGCGTTCGGCGCCGATGCCCTTGAGCACCCGCAGCCCCCGGACGAGTTCCTCGGCGTGCGCGGTGGCCCGCGCCTGGAGGGCCTGTTCGGCGCCGCTGGTGCGGTGCAACAGGTGGGAGAGACGGTTCTGCGCGAGCAGCACCCCGGCCGTGCCGGTCACCACGAGCGCGCCGAGTCCGAGGGAGAGGCGCAGCAGCAGCACCGTGGAACCGGCCAGGACGACCACCGCGGCCACGGTGCCGGCGAGGGTGCCGGCGAAGGCGCCCACCCGCTCGGCGTCGCCGGACGCGCGGCTGAGCAGCTCGCCCGGCGCGAGCCGCACCCCGCCGGCCGGCCGCAGCACCCGTTCGGTCAGCGCCATGCGCACCCGGTGCTCGGTGTGCTGCCGCGCGCGTACGGCCGCCCGCGCGCCGAAGCGGTACGACAGGGACAGCAGCAGGAAGTCCGCCGCCAGCAGGCACAGCCAGCGGACGGTCGCCGCCGGGCTTCCGGACCGTACGGCCTCACCGACCGTGGCGCCCACGATCACCGGCACCAGCGCCTCTCCCAGCTGGTGCGTGCCGAACAGCGCCGACGCCAGCGCCAGGTCGCGTCGGCGTTCACCCAGCGACCACCGCAGCAGGGCCCTTGGCGAGGTGGTGGGCGCGGGCGCCGGGGCGGCGGAGGCGGGGAGCGCGGAGCGGGCGGCCGCGGCGGGGTGTCGACGGGGCGGGGCGGGGGCGGGTACGGTCACCCAGCCACGTTAGGGTCGCCTTACTTTTGTCGTAAACACAGCAGTGCGCCACCGTATGTCGCGCATCGGCCAGGGACACGTGTGTCGTCCGCCGGCCGTGCGCGGCGGACCGGGGCGCGGGAACAGGGCAGGCAGGGACACCGGGCATGACACACGAGAACACCATCGACCTGGAACGGTTCGAGATGGTCCGGGGCCAGACCTTCCTGCACCACGTCCACGACGACCACCAACTCGCCTGGGCCAGCAGCGGGGTGGTCATGGTGGACATCAAGGACCGCTGCTGGGTGCTGCCCCCGCATCTGGCGCTGTGGATCCCGGGCGGCGTCCGGCACGCCACCGGCGCGCTGCGGGAGTCGGTGCTCCAGGGTGTCTACCTGGACCCGGTGAGCTGCCCGCTGGCCTGGCCCCGGCCGACCGTGCTCGCCGTGTCCCCGCTCGCCCGGCATCTGATCGGCTACCTGGCCGGCGCACTGGCGCCGGAGGTGCGCGCACACGCGGAGGCCGTGCTGCTGGAGGTGCTGCGCCCGGCGGACGGCGCCGTGTTCGAGCTGCCGCTGCCGGCCGACCCGCGGGCCCGGGAGACCGCGGCGCTGCTGCTGGACGATCCCGCCGACCCGCGCGGGCTGGGGGAGTTGGCGCACGCGGTCGGCTCCAGTACGCGCACGCTGCTGCGGCTGTTCCTGGCCGAGACGGGGATGACGTTCACCCGGTGGCGCACCCACGCCCGGCTGCAAGCCGCCCTCGCCCACCTCGCCGAGGGCGAGCCGGTCGGGCGGGTGGCCGAGCGGGTGGGCTACGCGACACCCAGCGCCTTCGTCGCGGCGTTCCGCCGGGTGACCGGCACCACGCCCGCCGCGTACTTCGCCCGCTCGCGCGGCGACGCGGACGGACCGGCGACGTAGCGGACCGGAGCCGTGACGGACCCGGCACGGTGGCGGACCGACGACGTGGCAAACCGACGACGTGTGGCGGATCGGCGACATGAGGTGGCGTCCGACCGGCTTGTCGCGCCTGCGGCGACACCGATAACTTTCTTAGGCAAGGCTAAGCTAACTTTCGAGGGGCACGATGGGCACCGCCACGATCAGCACCACCGATGTGGTGCCCGGAACCGACGGCGAGGGACGAAGACGCCGCACGGCCGTCACCGCCGCGCGCCTGCTCGGACTCCTCCTCGTCTGCGCGCTGCTGGCCCTGGTCACCGTGGTGAGCGTCGCCGTCGGCGCCAAGGCCATCCCACCCGGCGAGGTGCTGCGCGCGCTGCTGCACGGCCGGGCCTCGGTGGACGACTCGGTCGTCCTCGACCTGCGGCTGCCCCGTACGCTGCTCGGCATCGCCGTCGGCGCCGCGCTGGGCCTGGCGGGTGTGCTGATGCAGGCGCTGACCCGCAACCCGCTCGCCGATCCCGGCCTCCTCGGCGTCAACATGGGCGCCTCGGCCGCCGTGGTGGTCGCGATCGCGCTGTGGCACAGCACCGACCCGTCGTTCTGCGTCTGGTTCGCGTTCGCCGGCGCGGGACTCGCCTCCGCGCTGGTCCACCTGCTCGGCTCGCGCGGCCGGTCGGGGCCGCCGCCGGTACGGCTCGCGCTGGCCGGCACGGCGGTCAGCGCCGTGCTCAGCGCGCTGATCTCCGTGGTCACCCTGCTGCGGCCGGACGTGTTCGACCAGTTCCGGTTCTGGGGTGTGGGCTCCCTGGGCGGGCAGCCGATGTCCGTGGTCACCGAGGTACTGCCGTTCCTCGGCGCCGGCGCCCTGCTCGCCCTCGGTCTGTCCGGCCCGCTCAACACGCTGGCGCTCGGCGACGACACGGCCCGCGCCCTCGGCACCGGGGTGCGCCGCACCCGCCTCCTCGGCCTGCTCGCCGTCACCCTGCTGTGCGGGGCGGCGACCGCCGCGGTCGGCCCGATCGCCTTCGTCGGCCTGGCCGTTCCGCATCTGGCCAGGACGCTCACCGGGCCCGACCACCGCTGGCTCATGCCGTACGCGATGGTGTGCGGCGCGGCCCTGCTGGTCGGCTCCGACATCCTCGGCCGGGTGCTCGCCCGGCCCGGTGAGATCCAGGCCGGGATCGTGACGGCCTTCGCCGGAGCGCCCGTCTTCATCGCCCTCGTCCGCCGCCGCAGGATCGCCGAACTGTGACCCCCCAGACCGCCTCCCCCGTTCCCCCCGCTTCCCCCACCTCTCCCGCTTCCCCCGGCTCCGGCCTCCGCTCCGTCGCGCCTCGCGGCGCCGTCCCGGGCGGCCGGGTGCTGCGCCTGGACGGCGGCCGGATCTCGCTGCGCTGGCGGCCCCGTACCGCCGTGGTGTGCCTGCTGCTGACGGCCGCCTGCCTGGTGGTGGGCGCCCTCGGCCTCACCACCGGCGCCTACCGGGTGCCGTTGTCGGGGGTGCTGGCCTGTCTGCTGGGCCACGGCTCGGCGGCCGACTCCTTCATCGTGACCGACCTGCGGCTGCCCCGCCTGGTGTGCGCGCTGCTGGCGGGCGGCGCGCTGGGGATGAGCGGCGCGGTGTTCCAGAGCATGTCCCGCAATCCGCTGGGCAGTCCGGACATCGTCGGCTTCACCAGCGGCGCGGCGACCGGCGCGGTGGCGCAGATCGTGCTCTTCCACGGCGGGCCGTACGCCACCGCCCTCGCGGCGATGGGCGGCGGCCTCGTCACCGCGCTGGTCGTCGGCCTCGTCGCGGCGGGCCGCGGTCCGGCCGTCGGCCACCGGGTCGTGCTGGTCGGCATCGGCGTCAGCGCGATGCTCACCTCGCTGACCGCCTATCTGCTGACCCGGGCCAGCCTCTACGAGGCGCAGGACGCGCAGATCTGGCTGATCGGCAGCCTCAACTCCGTGACCTGGTCGGTGGTCGCGCCACTGGCCCTCGCCCTGGCCGTGCTGGTGCCGGTGACCGTGCTGTGCGCCCGCGCGCTGGACTGGCTGGAACTCGGCGAGGACACCGCGCGGGGCCTGGGTGTGCCGGTGGGGCGCGCCCGACTGGTGGCGGCGATCGCCGCCACGGCCCTGGCCGCGGCCACGACCGCCGCGGTCGGCCCGATCACCTTCGTCGCGCTGGCCGCCCCGCACCTGTGCCGTCCACTGGTCCGCTCCCCCGGCGCGCTGGTCGTGCCGTCCGGCGCCATGGGGGCGCTGCTGCTGTCGGCGAGCGACTTCGCCGCGGGGCGGGTGCTGCCCGGAACCGAGTTGCCGGTCGGCGCGCTGACCGGCGTGCTCGGCGGTCTGTACCTGTGCCGGCTGCTGCTCGCCCGGCGGCGGGCGGCCCGGACATGACCACCGCGCACGGACCCGCACCTGCCTTGGCGCACAGACCCGCCCCGACCGCCGTCAACGGCCCGGCCACCGCCCACGGCCGCACCGCGCGCTGCCGAGCCGTGCACCCACGGCCGCCGCGCGAGCCGTTACGCCGCCCGGACGCCTGAGGACCCCGCTCAGGAATTCTCCGGTCCCCGTCACTCTCCGAACTCCGCTCACCCCGCGGCCCCTGTGCGACCTGCCCGCGGCTCCTGCCCGGCGGCCCGGCCGCCGCACCCTCACCTCGATCAAGGACACACCCATGCCCAGCGCGATCCACACCCGTCCCCGCGACACACGTTCCCCGCTCTCCGCCCTCCCCGGCGCGCGTCCGTCCCGGCGCGGGCTGCTCGCCGGCGGACTCGGGGCGGCCGCCCTGCTCGGCCTCACCGCGTGCGGCGCCGACGACTCCGGCGGCCCCTCCACCGCCGGCGGTTCCGGCGCCGCCGGGTGGTCCTTCACCGACGACCGGGGCCGTACCGTACGGCTGTCCCGGCGGCCGAAGCGGATCGCGTTCCTCACCGACACCGTGGGCGCCGCGCTGTGGGCGGCCGGACTGCACCCGGTCGCGGCCACCGACTCCGGCCAGGGCATCGTCCCGGCCGTCAAGCCGGACTGGTCCGGGGTCGCCAAGATCTACTCGGCGGACAAGGGCGTACGGATCGAAGCGCTCGCGCAGGCCCGCCCCGATCTGCTGATCGACGCCGTGCAGCCGGACGGCACCCTCCAGGTCGCCTCCCAGCTCCCCGCGGTCACCAAGATCGCGCCGGTGGTGGGTCTGAGCACCTACCGCTCGATCGAGCAGATCGCCGGCACCGCCGACCGGCTCACCGGCTCCCTCGGCGTCCGGCTCGCCGACACCGGCGCCAAGACCCGGTACGAGGAGGCGGGCAGCCGGCTGCGCAAGGCCGTCGCCGCCGACAAGGAACTGCGGGTCGGCTTCGTCTTCGGCATCGACAAGAACACCATCGGCGTGATGAACCCCAAGACGTGGGCCGTGCTCAAGACGGTGAGCGCGCTCGGCATGCGGCTGCTGCCGGTGCCCGGCGGCGCCGACAACACCTACAGCCAGGCGGTGAGTTGGGAGAACGTGCCGTCCCTCCCGGTCGATCTGCTGGTGTGGGCGGTGTCCGACCCGCTGCCGGACAACCCGCTGTGGAAGCGCACGCCCGCCGTCCGCGCCGGACAGCTCTGGAAGCCCGACCTGTCCTCCTGGTACGCCTACAGCTGGGAGAACTTCACCGTCCTGCTCGACGGCCTGGCCACCCACGTCCAGTCCGCCCACGCGGGCGTCGGCCCGCGCACCACGTCCTGAGCCCGTCCCTCCCCCCGCCGCGTCCCGTCCCCTCCCCCGGCCCGGACCGTACGGTCCGGCCACCCGCGCACACCTGGAACCCTCGTGAACCCCGTACCCTCTCCCGCCCGCCCGGCCACCGCGCACGCCGCCCGCGCCGTCCGGCGCCGCACACGTGTGCTGCGTCCGGCGGTCGCCGCCGCCGCGCTGGCGCTGGCCCTCACCGCCTGTGACTCCGGCTCGTCCGCCGCCGGCGGCGCGGGCGGCACGACCGCCGCGACCCGGGTGGTCGGCACGGCGCACGGCAAGGTGACCGTGCCCGCACACCCGCTGCGGATCGTCTCCGTGCACTCCTGGTCCACCGAGTCGCTGTTCGACCTCGGTCTCACCCCGGTCGGTGTGGAGGACAGCGGCGCCAACTACGTGCCACCGCGCTACCTGAAGGGCTGGAAGGCCGCCGCGAAGGTGTCGACGGGCGCCGACCTGGACTACGAGCGGATCGCCGCGCTCAAGCCGGACCTGATCGTCGGCGTCGACGTGCCCTACCTCAGCAAGGCGTACCGGCGGCTCTCGGCCATCGCGCCGACCGCGTTCGCGTCCTTCCGCGAGTCCGACTCCTGGACCGCGTACCCGGACGCGACGGCCTCCTTCGTCAACCGCACCGCTCAACTGGCGCGGTTGAAGAAGAAGTACGCCGACCGGATCGCCGCGGTGCGCGCGGCCGAGGGCGCGAAGCTGTCGGGCAGCCGCTGGGACGTGATCCAGGGCGGCTTCGACAGCGGCAACTACTGGATCTACGGCCCCTCTTCGCCCGTCGGCGACATCCTCGCCCGGCTGGGGGCGCGGTTCGCCTCCGCCACGGCGGCGGTGGACAAGGGGGCCACCAAGTCCGTGTCGTACGAGCGGGCGGACCTGCTGAAGGACGCCGACCACCTCGTCTACTACACGAACAACGACGGCTCCCCCGCCAACGACATCCAGAAGCTGTTCGCCCTGCGCGCGTTCAAGGAGTTGCCGGCCGCCCGGAACCATCGCGTGGTCGGCACGGCGGACTTCCTGCCGGGCTCGTACAACGACGCCATCGGCGTCGTGGACGCCATCGAGAAGGCGCTGAAGGACCACACCGGCTGAAGCCGGCCGGGCGCCGCCCGCCAGGGACCCGAGGGACTGTGCCGCACCCCCGGTCAGGGACCCAAGGGCCTCTGGTGGCGCATTCGGTCACGGTGCCGCGCCGAGGCCCGTCCCGCGCGTCGGGCCGGCGCGAGCCGGAGTGCGCCTAGGTGACGGAGCGTCAGCGAACGTCAGCGGTAGCTCAGTTCACCAGTGCCTCGACCACCCGCCGGACGACCTCGCGGCGTTCGGCGCGGTCGGGCAGGCCGGCCACCGCCAGCACCTCCGGGTTGGCGGCCTCCCACAGCATGGCGATGTGGATCAGCAGGGCGAGCAGCACCCGGGAGTCGAAGCGGGTGGAGACCAGGCCCGCGGCCTGGGCCTCGGCGATGGCGGCGCTGCGGGCGCGGACGTCGGCGACGGCGTAGGCGTTCGGCTCGTCGCCGCTCTCCAGCCGCTGCCAGGTGATCAGCCGGGGCAGCTCCGGGTGCTCGGCGTAGAGGTCGCTGAGGTGGACCGCGACCCCGGGCAGGTCCTCCACGTCGTGCGGCAGGTTGCCGATGATCTGTTCGACCAGTGTGGTCCAGACGGCCTCGAAGAGCCCCGCCTTGCTCTTGAAGTAGTGGTAGATCTGCGCCTTGTTGCACCTGGCGACGTCGGCGATGCGGTCGACGCGGGCGCCGTTGAGGCCGTGGGCGGCGAACTCGGCCCGCCCCGCCGCGATGAGTCGTTGCTTGGTGGCTTCGGCGTCGCGCTGCATGGGCGCAGCCTAACCCAGCTGCTAACTAACCGTTTACTTGACAGTTTCAGGAGTGCGGGATGTAATCAACTAACCGGGTAGTTGATTGGAGTCGGTCATGACGATGGTCGGCCGCGACGGCGAACAGGCGCGGCTGGCCGCGTTCGTGACGGCCGCGGACGCCCGGGCGCTCGTCCTCAGGGGCGAGTCGGGGGTCGGCAAGAGCGCGCTGCTCGACCACGCCGCCGAACTGGCGGCCCGCGAGGGCCACTTGGTGATCCGGGCCACCGGCGTCGAGGCGGAGTCCGAACTCCCCTGTGCCGGACTGCACCAGCTCCTGTATCCGCTGCTCCCCGACGCCACCCGGCTGGAGCCGCCGGCCCGCGCGGTGTTCGACGCCGTGTTCGGCCGGCCGGAGGGCGCGCCGCCGTCCGTCATGACCCTCGGCATCGCGGTGCTCGGCCTGCTGTCCCTGGCGGCCTCCCGCCGGCCGCTGCTGCTCGTCCTCGACGACGGCCAGTGGCTGGACGACCCCAGCGCCGCCGTCTGCGCCTTCGTGGGCCGCCGGCTGGCCGGCAGCCCGGTGAGGCTGCTGGCGGCCGTCCGCGCCGACATCGCCTCGCGGTGGGACGCCGCCGCCCTGCCGGAGGCGCCGGTCGGCGCCCTTCCGGAGGACGACGCGGCGCGCCTGCTCGACCTGCGTCATCCGGGCCTGCCGCCGCGGCTGCGCCGGCTCGTGCTGGCCGAGGCCCAGGGCAACCCCTTGGCGCTGCTGGAGCTCCCGGTCGAGATCGGCGACCGCTCCGGCGACCCGGCGGCGCCCGAGGAGGTGTTCGGCCGGCCCGGTCTGCCGCTGTCGCGCCGATTACAGCACCTGTACGGCGCCCGCATCGCCGGTCTCGGCGACGGCGTCCGCGCCGAGCTGCTGAAGGGCGCCCTGGACGGGGTCGGGGCCCGGCCGGGCGACACGGCGGCCGGCGCCGCGCGCTACCGCATGCGCGACGCCGAGGAGGCGGTGGCCCGCGGTCTGCTGGTCGTCGAGCCGGTCGGCGGCGACCTCGCCTTCCGGCATCCGCTGGTGCGGTCGAGCGTCGTCCAGATGTCCACGCCCAACCAGCGCCGCGCCGCCCACCACACGCTGGCACGGGTGCACCGCGCACACCTGGAGCGCCGCGCCGCGCACCTGGCCGCGGCCACCGTCGACCCGGACGAGGAGGTGGCGGCCGTCCTGGAGGCGGCGGCGGAGTCGGCGACCCGGCGCGGCGGCGCGCTCGCCGCGGTGGCCTGGCTGACCCGTGCCGCGGAGCTGAGCGAGACCCACGCCGAGCGGTCCAGGCGGCTCGCGGACGCGGCGTTCGTCGCCGGGCACGCCGCCCGCCTCGGCCAGGCACGCCGTCTCGTGTCGGCCGACCCCGCCCCCGGCGCGGACGACTCCCCGGCCTCGGTGCTCGCCGCCGGGTATCTGGCCCTCTACCAGCACGGCGAGGTGCGCTCCGCGCTGCGCCAGATCACGGCGGCGATCGAGAGGCTGCGCGACGGCGGACCACGGGGGCACGACGAGGTCCTCGGCCGCCTGGTGACGCTGCTGCTCGCCGTCAGCCAGTACGCCGCGGACCGCGCCGTATGGGAGCGCACCCGCCAACTCCTCGCTTCTCTCGGTGACTTGGCCGACGAGCGGTCGCGGCTGTACGGCGACACCTGGAGCGATGTCGTCCGGCACGGCGCCGGCTGGTCCGGGCCGGTGGAGCGGGCCGCGGCGCACCTGCGCGACCGGGAACCCTGGGACGTCTCGCGGCTGGGCGTCTCGGCGTACCACCTCGACGTGCTGGGCCTGTTCCGCCCTCATCTGGAGCAGGTGGCGGCCCGCGAACTGGAGACCGGCGCGGCGTCCAGCGGCATGATCATGCTGCACCTGATCATGCTGGACCAGACGGCGGCCGGTGAGTGGGACGCGGCCGAGCGCACGGGTGGGCGCGCCCTGGCCCTGGCGGCCGAGCACGGCCACGAGCTGTTCGCCCAGCAGACCCGCGGCTATCTGGCCCAACTCGCCGCGCTGCGCGGGCAGGTGGACCGTGCCGACGCGCTGCGGGCCGAGGTCGACGCGTGGGCGCGCCCGCGCGGTGTCGGTTTCCTGACCCAGCTCGCCGACTCCGCGGGCGCGACGGCCGCGCTGAGCGCCGGCGACTACGAGGCCGCGTACGCGTACGCCACCGGCATCACACCCGCGGGCGCCTTCCGGCCGTACGTCTACCAGGCTTCGCGGACCCTGCTCGACCTCGTCGAGGCCGCCCTGCACACCGGGCGCGTGGAGCAGGCCCGGGCCCATGCGCTGGCCGCGCGCGACGCGCGACTGGCCGATCTCTCCCCGCGTCTCGCGCTGCTCACCCATGGGGCGCTGGCGATGACGGCCGACGACATGACGGAGGCGGCCGAGATGTTCGAGCGGGCCGAGTCCCACCCGGCCGGCGCGCGCTTCCCGTTCGAGCTGGCGCGGATCCGGCTGGCCCACGGCGTCCGGGTGCGGCACGCCCGGGACGCGGTGGCGGCCCGGCGGCCGCTGGCCCGGGCGGCCGAGGAGTTCGAACGGCTCGGCGCGACCGCCTGGGCCGAGCGGGCCCGCCTCGCACTGCGGGCCGCCGGCGCCCCGTCGGGCGCCCCCGCGCACCCGTCGGCCCCGCTGACCTGGCAGGAGCTGCGGATCGCCGACCTGGCCGCCGGTGGTCTGACGAACAAGGAGATCGGCCGGCGGATGGGGCTGTCCCCGCGTACCGTGAGCGCCCATCTCTACCGGGTCTTCCCGAAGTTGGGCATCACCAGCCGGGCCGCGCTGCGCGACGCCCTGAACCGGATGGGCGAGCTTCCGGGGAGCCCGCCGCGGGTGGGCAGCGGACGTCAGGCGATCCGGCACGCCGATGGGGGCGCGCGGTGAGTCATTCGACTGTCGCCGCCGGGCGGTCCCCGGCTGATCCTGGGACGACCGCCCGCGTGCCGGTGCCGGGCGGCCGTCCTGCGCGAAGGGGCCAGCCTTGCAACGTACTCCCGTCGTCTTCGTCCATGGCCCGTGGCTGCACGCGCTGTCCTGGCAGTCGTGGGCCCGGCGGTTCGCGCACCGGGGATACCTCCCCTTCCTGCCGCGCTGGCCCGGCGAGGCGGCCACCGCCCGGGAGGCGCGCACCCGGCCCGGAGCGCCGGGCGGCGGCCCCGGTCTGGACGCGCTGACGGAGCACTACACCGCACTCGTGCGGTCGCTCGCCGTCGCGCCGGTCCTCGTCGGTCACTCGGCCGGCGGTCTCATCGCGCAGCGCCTGCTCGGCGCCGGGGCGGGGCGCGCCGCCGTCGCCCTGGCGCCGGCTCCGATCAACGGCGTCCCCCTCCCGGCTCCCCCGGCCTGGCGGGAAGGCGGTCCGGAAGGGCCGCCGGCGGTCCTGTCGCCGCGGCGGTTCCGGCGCCTCTTCGCCAACACGGTCGGCGCCGAGGAGTCCGGCCGCCTCTTCGAGCGCTATGTCGTGCCGGCGCCGTACCGGCTGCTCGCCGACCTCGGCCGCGCGGACGCGGACCCGCATCCGCGCGCCCGTGCGGACACCGGCAACACGGCGCGCGGTCCGCTGCTGCTGGTGTCCGGGCAGGAGGACCTGCTCGTGCCCGACGCGGTCACCCGTGCCGTGTACAAGCTGTACGGCGACTCGACGGCCGTGACCGATCTGAAGCAGTTCGCGGACCGTGGGCACTCGCTGGTCGTCGACAGCGGCTGGCGGCAGGTCGCCGACCACGTCCTCGACTGGCTGCACGAGAGGGGCGTCCGCGCGCTGTCCGGGGACGGTTGAGCGGACGGGGCCGGGCCGGGCGGCCGTGGCCGGGCGGGCCGGGCCGCGGAACCGCGGGGCCGTCCCTCAGAGGCGGTCGGCGTCGACCACGGCCCGGGCGAAGGCGGTGGGCGCCTCCTGGGGGAGGTCATGGCCGACGCCCTCGATCACGCGGTACGCGTACGGGCCGGTGAAGCGGTCGCGGTTGGCGTCGTGGCCGGGGGTGGCGAACGGGTCGTGCTCGGCGTCGAGGACGACGGTGGGCACGGGGATGGCGGGGCGGGCGGCGAGCTGCTTCTCGTAGCGGTCGTAACGGCGTTCGCCGTCGGCGAGGCCGAGCCGCCAGCGGTAGTTGTGGATGACGATGGCGGCGTAGTCGGGGTTCTCGAAGGCCCGCGCGGTGCGCGCGAAGGTGGCGTCGTCGAAGTCCCAGGTGGGCGAGACGAGGTCCCAGACCAGGCGGCACAGCTGGTCGCGGTTGCCGGGGTCCTCCATCGCGAGGCGGCCGCGTTCGGTGGCGAAGTAGTACTGGTACCACCAGGTGTGCTCGGCGGCCGGGGCGAGGAACGTCTGCTGGGCCTCCACGTTGGTGATGAGGTAGCCGCTGGTGGAGACGAGCGCCTTGACCCGCTCCGGCCACAGGGCGGCGATGATGTCGGCGGTGCGCGAGCCCCAGTCGAAGCCGGCGAGGACGGCCCGGTGGATCTTCAGGGCGTCCATGAGGGCGAGGATGTCCAGCGCGATCGCGGACTGCTGGGCGTTGCGGACGGTGCGGTCGGACAGGAAACGTGTGCTGCCGTGGCCGCGCAGGTAGGGCACGATGACGCGGTAGCCGCGGTCGGCCAGCAGGGGCGCCACGTCGACGTAGCTGTGGATGTCGTACGGCCAGCCGTGCAGGCAGATCACCACGGGACCGTGCGCGGGGCCGGCCTCGGCGTAGCCGATGTCCAGGACGCCGGCCCGGACCTGCTTGAGGGTGGGGAAGGCGGTGTGCGCGCCGGGTGCGACGGCGGGCACGGTCCGGGGGGACGTGTCGCCGCCCTCGGGGCGGGGTGCGGCCGAGGCGGCCTCCGCTGCCGGCAGGCCGGCCAGGGAGACGGCGGCCGCGCCGGTGCCGAGGCCGACCGCCTTGCCGAAGGTGCGCCTGTCGATCATGTCAAACCCTCCGTCATACGTATGCTGACCGGCCCGCGCCGGGAAGGCACCGCGGGTGTGGAGCGCCGAGGGGCGGTCGCGGGGGCGGTCGCTTCCCTCGGCGGAGTCCGGCACACCACACTGTCGTCCGGCGGCGAGCCCGGCCACAACAGTCACTTGACGGTGCGGCGCGGCCCCGGCGCCGCACGGCCGTCGGCACAGGGGGCCCGTCCGGCCGCAGGTCGTGCGGCCGGGACCCGGAGACGTTAGGTCATTCGACTGTACCGGTGCCGCCCGCCACGGGCCCGCCGCACCGTGCCCTGCCCGGCCCGCCCTCACGCCCGCCGCACCGTGCCCAGCCCGGGCCGCCCTCAGGCCCGCCGCACGGTGCCCTGCCCCGCCCGCGCCGGGCCCGCCGCACCGTGCTCGGCAGCGGGGCCGCGCGGAGCGAACCCGAACCCATTTTCTGGACTTGCCGGTCCAAAAACTGCTCCCTACGCTCACCGTCACAACGTGGCCGGCCCCGGCGCCGTCCCAGGCGGCCGGGCCGGCGAGGAGCGAGCGGAAGAGGCGGGTCACATGCGTGCCGTGGTGGTGGAGGAATTCGGCGGGCCGGACGTCCTGCGGGTGCGGGAGCTGCCCGACCCCGAGCCGGGACCCGGAGAGCTGCTGGTCGACGTCGACTTCGCCGGCGTCAACTTCATGGACACCGGCTCCCGGGTCGGCTACGGGCTGCCCAGGGGCCTCCCGTTCGTCCCCGGCGTCGAGGGCGCCGGCCGGGTCGCCGCGGTCGGCCCGGGCGTCAGCGGCTTCGCCGTGGGCGACCGGGTGGCGTGGGTGTACGTCTACGGCAGCTACGCCGAGAAGATCGTCGTCCCCGCCGACCAGGCGGTCCCGGTGCCGGACGACCTCCCGAGCGACGTCGCCGCCGCGACGATGATGCAGGGCCTCACCGCGCACCACTTCGTCACCGAGTCGGCGCCGCTGGCCGAGGGCGGGACCGCACTCGTGCACGCCGCCGCCGGCGGTGTGGGCCGGATGGTCGTCCAGCTGCTCAAGCTGCGCGGCGTACGGGTGATCGGCCTGGTGTCCCGGGAGGAGAAGGTCACGGCCGCGAAGGCGGCGGGCGCGGACGAGGTGCTCGTCTCCTCCGGCGGCGACTTCACCGACCGGGTCGCCGAACTGACGGACGGTCAGGGAGTGCACGCGGTCTTCGACGGCGGCGGGGCCGGCACGTTCCAGCCGTCGCTCGACGCGCTGCGGCGGTCGGGGACCCTGGTCTACTACGGCCCGCTGATCGGTGACGTCCCCACCGTGCGGATGACCGACCTGCCCAAGAGCGTCAAGGTCGCCTACGCGGTGTTCGCCGACCACATCCACACCCGAGAGCTGCTGCTCAAGCACACCGGGGACCTGTTCGACCTGATCCGCGGGGGCCGCCTGCGGGTCGACGTCACCGGCCGCTATCCGCTGACGGCGGCCGAACAGGCCCACGTCGACATCGAGTCGCGGCGCACCTCCGGCAAGTTGCTGCTCGACGCGCGTCGTTGAGGCGCGGGGAGCGCCACGCGAGGGCACGGCGCGAGAGGGCGGTCACTTGACTGACGCCTGCGCGCCGCCGCTCGGCGCACCCTTCTGCCACGGCACGTCCTCGGTTCCGGGGACGCGCCGGACGTCCGCTGTTCCCACCGCCCGCGTCGCCGACGCGGGCCGAATCCGAAAGCAGGTCTCTCCGTGATCCTCACCTCGTTGAAGTCGGCGACCGCCGCCGTCGCCACCGTCGCCGCCGGCGCGGCGCTGCTCTTCTCCGCGACGCCCGCGTCCGCGGCCAACCCGCCCTACGACGGCTGCCCCGGCTGGGCGCTCTGCCTCTACCAGAACGGCGGCGGCACGGGCTCGAAGGTCATCCTCACCCCTCCCCCGGCGGGCGGCACCACGGCGATCGTGCATCTGGCGAACACCCACTTCCTGAACGGTGACCCGGCCGACAACCAGGTGTCGTCGTGGCTGAACAACTCGCAGTGCGCGATCGAGTTCTGGGACGACCCCCAGGGGGAGCTGCACTTCTCCCAGATCGACTACGCGTCGTCGTGGAACTGGGGCCTGACGGCCGACTACTCCTACGGAACCAGCAAGTCGTACGACAACGACCGGATCTCCTCCCTGCGGTTCTCCTGCCCGTAGCGGCCGCGTCCGGTTCGAGAAGCTTCGAGAAGGTTCGAGAAGGACACCACGATGACACGAGAAGGGGTCACGTGAAACGCTCACGATCGGCGGCCGGGCTGCTGTCCGGCCTGCTGCTCTCCCTCTCTTTACCGGTACTCGCCTCCGCGGCGCCCGCCCAGGCCGCCGCGGCCGGCTCGGTCGGCTCGGTCGGCTCGGTCGGCTCGGTCGGCTCGGTGAACACCGCCTCGGCGAAGGCGGTTTCGGCCGGGTCCGCCTCGGTGACGGCCGGTCCCGGAGCGGACGGTCCGGATCTGAGCTACGCCAACCGCACGGCCGCGCCCGCCGGCATGCCCGACTGGTCGCGCGTCGGGTACCGGGGCGGCCTGCCACTGCCCGGCGACGGGCAGCTGACCGACGACGCCTCCTGCCGGATCACCCCGGACCGCCTCGCCACCCAGTACGGCGTGGTCGCGGACGACGGCGCCGACGACACCTCCGGCCTCCAGAAGGCCATCGACGACATCAAGAGCTCCTGCTCGCCGAACGCCAACTTCGACCGGCTCTCGCTCCTCTCGCTGCCGTCCGGACGTATCGACGTCTCCCGGCAGATCTACGTCGACGCCGACTTCCTGATCGTGCGCGGGCAGGGCTCGGGCGACGGCGGCACCCGGCTGGTGTTCCGGCCGGACGTGAACACCCGTTACGACACATTGGTCAACGGCCGCTGGGACCAGGACAGCATGAAGGCCGGCAGCGGCAGCGACGTCGGCACCGGCGGCTGGATGTGGCCGGGGCGCGGCATGTTCCGGGTGCAGACCCGGGACGTGGCGGCCCGGTACCAGGACGACTGGGCGGCGGCCCCGGCCAACCGCAAGGACATCTTCGAGGGCAGCGTCAACCAGCACTGGGCCTCCGGCATCAAGGTGGCCGCCCGGGCCGGCGACCCCGGCTACGCGGCCCGGCAGGGCAGCGACGTCGTGCCCCTGGACGCGAAGACCGACATGAAGAAGTTCGCGCCGGGCGGCTATGTGTGGGTGGGCGCGGCCAACAGCGTCAAGTTCTACGAGCAGCAGGGCGTCAGCGACCGCAGCTCGATGGACGACCTCCACATGCGCCAGCAGATGTTCCGGGTCACCGGCGTCGACGCCGCCGCCCGGACGATCACGCTGGACCGGCCGCTGGAGTGGGACCTGCCGGTCGACTCCACCTCGGACGGCTCGCCAGCGCTCGGCGACAAGCCGTACGCCAGCAAGGTCACCCCGCTGAACGTGGTCGAGGGGGTCGGGTTCGAGGACTTCGCCTTCACCCAGGACATGACCGGCCTGCCCAAACTGGGCGGCGGCACGTATCAGTTGACCCCCGAGCAGGCCGTGCACAACTACGGCAACATGGCGCCCGAGTACGCGATGCACGGCATCGTCTTCAAGTGGGCCGCCAACGACTGGGTGCGCGGAGTGAAGGCCACGATGACCGGTTCGCACCCGATCGTCACCGAGGACGCGCGCAACCTCCAGATCGAGCGCAACAGCTTCGACGGCGCGTGGAACAAGGGCAAGGGCGGCAACGGGTACTTGCGCGGCAGCCGCGTGTGGGACTCGCTGTACGCCTACAACCTCAGCCGCAATCTGCGCCACTTCACCTTCCAGTGGTCGGCCAGCGGCAACGTCGCCTTCCGCAACGACCTGGACTCGGACCTGAACCTGCACGGCGGTTGGGAGCACGGCAACCTCTTCGAGCAGAACACGGTACGGGTCCCCTACGAGCACCGCTCGGCCAGCTGCCAGGCCAACTGCGGCGGCGAGGGCGGCGAGATCGACGAGGGGACCTGGTATCCGATCTGGTGGGCCGCGGGCCCCAAGGCGGTCAAGTGGTCCGGCTCGTCGGGGCCGCAGAACGTCTTCTACGGCAACACGATGATCAAACAGACCACACCGGGCGGGCCGTTCGCACCGTACGCGCCCTACGGCACCCAGCCCGGCACCGCCTTCGAGTTCGGCTCCGACGACGCCGACCCGCACCGGTTCAAGCCGCTGGGCCAGGACGGGCAGGCGATCGCGGACTGGACCGGCCGGGAGACCCTGGACTACACGGGGCAGGGCGTGGTCGCCGCCGACGTGGGCAAGCGGCCGTCGCTGTTCCTGCGCGACACCGGCGGCGGCGTCGATCCCCGCCAGAACGACCGGCGCACCGTCGTCACCTGGAACATGCAGGGCGCGAACGGCGAGTCCAACGACAGCAACAAGTACGTCGCCGACCTGCCCCGGCTGCTCCAGGGGGCGAACGGCGCCAGCGTCGTCCTGCTCCAGGAGGCCGGCGCCCCGCCCGCCAGCGCCCGGCCGGGGGAGGTGATCGACCACAACAACATCCAGTACTGGGACGATCTCGGCCGGGTCGTGCCGGTCCGGGAGTACCGGCTCGGGACGGACAGCCGGACCCGGGGGTACCTGTACTGGCTGAGCACGTCCACCGACGCCTCCCCCACCACCGTGGGCCGGGTCAACCTGGCCGTCTTCAGCACCACACGGGTCGCGCCGCAGGACGTGTACGTCGCCAGGTCCGGCTTCCTCGACTCGCGTCCCGCTCTCGGCATCAACGTCGGAGGGGTGGTCTACTACACCCTGCACGGCGTGTCCGGCAGCGGAAACGACGACCCCGGACTGCTCCGGAACATCCGGGACCAGATGAACACCGCCGGCCTGCCCTGGATCGCCCTGGGCGACTACAACCGCGACCCGAACAACCTGGGCGCCGCGGTCGCCGGCCAGTTCACCGTGCACGCCCCGACGACAGCCACCCACCCGTCGTCGGCGGCGATCCTCGACTACGCCGCCGTCCCCGTCGGCGGCGCGCAGCAGCCGCCCAGTGTCACCGGCACGACCGTGCTCAGCACCTTCGTCGTCTCGGACCACTATCCCGTCCGCTACCAGCTCGGCAACCTGCCGAACCCCCCGCCGCCCGCGCAGGCGGCGGCGAATCCGGTGCCGCCCGTCCAGGCGGTGCTGCGCAACGCGGCCACCACCAACGGGGCGGGGCCGTCCACCGGCAGCCACGCGGTCACCGACCAGCCGCTCAACCAGGCCAACCTGCCGGCCCAGACGTTCAACCTGTCGCCCGACCCGGAGTTCCCGGACTACTACCGCCTCTACCACGCGCAGCCGCCGTACAGCGGCCGCTATCTGGGGCAGGAGGGCGGCGCCCGGAACGCGCGCACGGTGCTGTGGCCGGCGCAGGCGCAGGACCAGCTCTGGGCGCCGGTCGCGCAGGCCGACGGCACCTGGGCCCTGCAGAACTTCGTCACCCACCAGTTCCTCACGGCCACCGGCGGCGGCGGCGAGGTGGCGGGCCGCGACTTCGACGGCAGCGCCGCACAGCGCTGGTTCCTCCAGGAGCCCGGCCAGGCGCTGAGCACCAGCGAGGTCGTCCTCCAGCAGGACACACCCGAACCGCTGGCGCTCGAAGTCGACCGCCCGGACCAGGAGGGCTCCACGGTGGTCCTGTCCGCCGCCCGGCACCAGAGCGGCCAGGAGTTCAGCGTGGTCCCGGCGGGCCGCACCGGCCAGGACGACTGCTCGTACCTGATCGTCAACGGGCAGTACGTCAACTCCACGTCGGCCCACCCGGGGCACCCGCTGGGCGGCAGCACCGTGACGGTGAACCCGTACCGGCCCGACGACGACGGCTTTCTGTGGTGCCGCCCCGCCACCGGACCGAGTGAGGCGTTCCTGAGCAATCACACCTCGCCCGACGACCGCGTCCACCTCACACCCGGCACGTCGCCCAGCACTCCGCTGACCGTGCAGTCCGGCTCGCCCAGCGCCCTGTGGGCGTACCTCACGAGCAGTCGGTGACCCGTTCAGCGCGGTGAGCCGCGCGGGTTCGGTGCGCCGCGGCGCCCCTCTCGGGGGCGCCGCGGCTCATCGCCGTGCGCGGCGGCCGGCCCGGGTCACAGGGCGGTGACCGGGTAGCGGACGAAGAGGACGCCGTGGACCTCGCCGTGCGGGGCGCTGTAGAGGTGTGCGGTGTCGGCCGCCCAGCGCACCGAGCCGCCCGGTCCGACGCTGCGCGGCGCGTCCAGGGCGCCCACGACGGCCGTGCCGCTGAGGATCATCAGGCTCTCCGTGGTGCCCGCGACATGCGCGGCCGACTCCTGGGTGGCGCCGGCGGCGATGGTGACGCGGAAGACGTCGGTGACCGCCTCCCCGTCCTCGTACCGCTCGATCAGGGCCGCGGTGACCGCGCTGCCGGAGACGGCGCCCGGGTGCTGCCCGGAGTGCGGCGGCGTCTCGTCTGCGAGCACGGCGCTGAGCGGCCGGTTGAGCGCCGTGGTGAGCGCATAGAGGGTGTCGAGCGTAGGGTTGCGGGTGCCGCCCTCCAGTTCGGAGAGCGTGCCCTTGCCCACGCCGGAGCGTCGTGCCAGCTCGGAGAGGGTCAGGCCCCGGGCCGTGCGCAGCTCGCGCAGCCTGCGCCCCACTTCGTCGTTCAGCCCCATCGCCGGATCGTGCTCCCGCTGTCGTCGCCGTGGTTGACGGGTCTCGGCCCCGCTCTCTAGTGTTCCACAAACAGAACGTTCTGTTTATGGAACAACCGCGCCCCTCGCCGCCTCGTCCCGGAAGTCGCCCCGTATGTCCTCCTTCACCGACCGTCTGCGCGCGGCGGCCCCGCCCTCGGCGGTCGCCGCCGGTCTGGTCGCCGTCACCGTGGGCGTCACCAGCTCGGCCGCGCTCGTGTTCACCGCGGCCAAGGCCGCCGGTGCCGGACCCGCGGAGATCGGCTCCTGGATGCTCGCGCTCGGCGTCGGGCTCGCCGTCACCTGCGTCGGGCTCTCCCTGCGGTACCGCACCCCCGTCGTCACCGCCTGGTCGACACCCGGCGCCGCGCTGCTCGCGACCGCCCTCGTCGGCGTGCCGATGGCCCAGGCCGTCGGCGCGTTCGTGCTCTCGGCGCTGCTCATCCTCGTCACCGGTGTGACCGGATGGTTCGCCCACGCCATGGACCGCGTCCCGGTGCCGCTGGCCGCCGCCCTGCTCGCCGGGGTGCTGCTGCGGTTCGGCACCGGACTGTTCAGCACGATGCACGGCCACTTCGCCCTGGCCTTCCCGGTGTTCGCGCTCTACCTCCTGGCCCGCCGGTTCGCCCCGCGCTACGCCGTGCTGGTCGCCCTCGCCGGCGGCGTCCTCGCCTCGGTCCTCACCGGCGGCTGGCACCTGGCCGAGCTGCGGGTCTCGCTCGCCCGGCCGGTGTTCACGGCGCCGGAGTTCGACTGGCGCACCCTCGTCGGCGTCGGTGTGCCGCTGTTCGTGGTCACGATGGCCTCGCAGAACCTGCCCGGGGCGGCGGTGCTGCGCAACTCGGGCTACGACGTGCCGGTCTCGCCCCTGATGACGTGGACCGGTGCCGTCAACGCCGTACTCGCCCCGTTCGGCGCGTTCGGACTGAACCTGGCCGCCATCACGGCCGCGATCTGCACCGGCGAGGAGGCGCACCCGGACCGGGACAAGCGGTACTCCGCCGCCGTGTGGGCGGGCGTCTTCTACCTGTGCGTCGGCGTGTTCGGCGCCACGGTCGCCTCGCTGCTCACCGCGATGCCGCAGGCCCTGGTGCTCTCCCTCGCGGGCGTCGGCCTGCTGGCCACGATCGAGAACTCCCTGGCCACCGCCCTGTCCGAGAAGGCGTCGCGGGAGGCGGCGGTCGTGACGTTCCTGGCCACCGCCTCCGGTGTCACCCTCCTCGGCATCGGGTCCGCCTTCTGGGGGCTGCTCGCGGGCGTCCTCACCAGCGTGGTCGCGACGGCCGGCCGATCCGCCGGACAGAAGCCGCCGACCCCTGCCCCTGCGCCGGCCCCAGCGCCTGACTCCGCGCCGCCCCACTCCGCCACGGGGACCACGAGCACCACGCGGACCTGACGTCCGCGCGGTGGGTGTTTCACCGCGCGGACGGCGGGATACCCATGCGACGAGCTGATGTGCAGGCGCGTTCGCCCGCGCCGAGCGGCGGTGGATCCCGCCGCGGCCCCCGGTACGCCGGCGGCCCAACCGCCGACCAGGCCAATGGGTCCTGTCCCCCGGCCCGCGTGCGCGTGCCCGAAGAAGGACGCCTCCCATGCCCATCCGCCGACTCGTCCTCGACGTCGACATGGCCGTCTCCGAGCCGAGCCTGCCCCAGCTGGCCCGGGCGATCGAGGACGTCCCCGGCGTCCAGGCCGTCAACGTCACCGTGACCGAGATCGACGTCGAGACCATCGGAACCGACGTCACCATCGAGGGCGACGATCTCGACCCGCAGGCCGTCCAGCGCGCCATCGAGCACACGGGAGCCGTCGTGCACAGCACCGGCGAGGTGGTCGCGGGCACGTACACACTCGAACGGACCCCCCGCAAGCGATGACCGCCTCCCCGGCGGCGGCCGTCGAGAAGGTCCGGCTGCCCCTGGTCCTCGGGATCACGGACGGCCTGCTCAACGCCCTCACCCTCGCCGCGGCCTCCCTCACCGGATCCGGCAGCCCGGTCGGCTGGGGGCTGGCCGCGCGGGTGGGCTGCGCCGCGCTGATCACCTCGGCGTTCACCGTCATGGTCGCCGACTACGCCGAACGCCGGGCCCACCTCGTGCACGTCGCCAAGGAACTGAGCCTCAGCGGGAGCGGCCGGATGGCCGCCACCCGGCTGGGCCGCCTCGCCCTGCTGCGCTCCTACGGCGCCGCACTCGTCGCCTGCGTGGCCAGCTTCGCGGGCGCCGCGCTGCCCCTCGCCCTGGGCGCGGTCCTGCCAGGTCCGCCCTGGATCGTGGTGGTCCTGGCGGTGCTGGCCCTGTCCGCCCTCGGCGCCGCGCTCGCCCGTCTCCTCGCCGGCCGCCCCGCCCTGTGGGCCCTCGCCATGGCGGCGGCGGCGTCGCGACGACGCTCATCGGCGTCCGGCTGAACATCGCGTGAGAGCGCCGCCGCAGGCGAGCCGTACGACCGCCGCCCGCGCGCGTCACCGGGGGGCGAGGCCGTAGGCGAGGGCGGGGTCGGCGGCGGCGATCTCGATGAGCCGGTTGTACTTCGCGACGCGTTCCCCGCGGGCCGGGGCGCCGAACTTCAGCTGCCCGCAGCCGGCGCCGACGGCCAGGTCGGCGATGAAGGAGTCGTCGGTCTCGCCCGAGCGGTGGGAGACCATCTGCGGGTAGCCGCCCGCGCGGCACACCCGCATCGCGTCGAGGGTCTCCGTCACGGTGCCGATCTGGTTGACCTTGATGAGCGCGGAGTCGCCCACCTTCCGCTCGATCGCCCCGGCGATGATCTCCGGGTCGGTGACGAAGATGTCGTCGCCCATCACCTGCACCCGGTGGCCGAGGCGTTCGGTGAGGCGGACCCAGCCGTCCCAGTCGTCCTCGGCGAGACCGTCCTCGATCGACCACACCGGGAAGCGGTCGACGATCTCCTCGTAGCGGTCGATGAGCCGGTCGCTGGTGAGCGCGTCGCCGGCCACGTGGTACAGCCCGTCGTCCGCGTGGCGGAACTCGCTGGCGGCCGGGTCCAGGGCGATGGCCACACCGTCGCGCCCGGGGGTGTAGCCGGCGTCGGCGATGGCCTCGACCAGGAGTCGCAGCACCGTCTCGGCGCTGTCGACGGCGGGGGCGAAGCCGCCTTCGTCGCCGAGGCCGGTGGTGTGCCCCTCGGCGGCCAGCCGCGCCTTGAGCCGCGCGTACACCTCGGCTCCGGCGCGCACCGCCTCGGCGAGGCCGGGCGCGCCGAGCGGGGCGAGCATGAACTCCTGGAAGTCGAGGTCGTTGGCGGCGTGCGCACCGCCGTTGACGACGTTGAAGTGCGGTACCGGCAGCCGGGGCGCGGTGCCCGCGATCGCCGCGAGGTGCTGCCAGGGTTCGCGCCCGGCGAGCAGGGCCTCGGCGCGGGCCGCGGCGAGGGAGACGCCGACGAGCGCGTTGGCGCCCAGGCGGGACTTGGCAGGGGTGCCGTCCAGGTCGATCAGCGCGCGGTCGACGTCGGCGAGCGAGGCGTAGGCGCGGCCGGTGAGGGCTTCGGCGATCTCGCCGTTGACGTGGCCGACGGCCGTGTGCACCCCCTGCCCGTGGTAGCGGGCCGGGTCCCCGTCGCGCAGTTCGACGGCTTCGCGGGTGCCGGTGGACGCGCCGGAGGGCACGCCGGCGCGGACGCGGACCCCGTCGGCGGTGGTGAGGGTGACGGCGAGGGTGGGCCGGGCCCGGGAGTCCAGGATCTCCACGGCGTGCAGGGCCGTGGTCCGCAGGGGCATGGGGGGTCGTCCTTTCGGGGGTGGTGCGTCGCGGGAGGAGGAGGGGTGCGGGGGCTCGGCTCCGGCGGTGCGCCGCACGCAGGCGCGGGAGCAGGGCCGCGCGGGGAAGGGGCCGCGCCCGGCCGCGGCACGCGCCACGCGCGCCGTCCGTCGGGCGGCCCGGGGCGCGGTGGTGAGTTCCGCGGGGAACGAACGGCGGGGAACGAACGGCCGGAGACACTCCGGCGGGTGTGTGCACGCCGTGTGTGTCTCTGTGGACGGCGACGGGCGGCGGCGAAGGCTTCACCGTACGCACCTCCCGGGGGCATGGGTTCCTGACCGTGGTCAGGAACCATCAGCCCGGGATCGGGGCGGTTCGGACCGGAGTCCAGGCGGGATCCATCGCCGGGTCCGAGTCAACCGGCGCCCGCGGCCACGGTCAAGACCGCCGGGGCCACGCGGGTCACGGAACCGGCCCCCGACGCCGCCGCCCCGGGCCGGCCGAGTGCCGCGCTTGCCTCATCCGGCGCCGGTCCGCACAGTGGGAGCGACAGCGGGAATCCGGACAGGCGGCGTCGGCGCTCGTCGGCGTCGCCGGCGCGGTGGCGTCACCGGCCGTGCGGAGAACCGGAGTTCGTACCGGCACGGCGGCAGGCGCCGTACCGGGCAAGGAGGACGGCGTGCGACTCACCGACAGCCGGTCGCGGCGGCTCACCCCGGTCCGGCGGGGGCCGGGCGGACTGCTGCGGGTCTGTGTGCACCCCGCACCGGCCGGGCGCCACGACCTCCTCGGCGACCTGCGGGCGATGCTCGTCGCCGACGTGCTGTTCCGGATCGCGGAACTGGAGGACCTCCAGGTGATCACCGGCCACGTCGAGCGGGCGCTGCCCGAGGAGCGAGCGCGGGCGCTGACCGGCGCGGCCGGACGCCTCGGCATCCACCCGCCCGCCGTGCGCACCCCCGACGCCGCCGTGTCCGCGCCGTTCGGCGGCCCCGTCGACGTCCATGTCCTGGCCCCGTCGGCCGCGCCCCCGCCGACGGAGGACGGGCTGCTGGTCGTGGTCGGCCCGGCGCAGCCGCCCGGCGGTACGGACACACCGGCCGCCGACGGAGCCGACCCGTCGGCGCTCCGGCTGGCCCTGCTCGCCCTGCCGTACGCCCTCCCGGCCCGGCTCACCGAGGCGGCGCTGGCCGAGGCCGGCGCGACCCTGGGCCGGTGGCGCGGGCGCGTCGCGGCCTGGGCGGACGCGCCCTCGCGCCCGATGCACGCGGACACCGTACGGCGGCTGGGCGCCGCCTACGACGACGACCTCGCCACCCCCGCCGTGCTGGAGGCGCTGCGGCGGCTGGAGGACGACCCGGATGTGCCGGACGGCGCCAAGTTCGAGACGTTCGTCTACGCCGACCGGGTCCTCTCCCTCGAACTCCCGAGCGAGATCGGCCGCGTCTGACCACTGGGGCGGCCCGCCCCGCCCCCGCCGCGGACCGGCCCGCCGGCCGCTCCCGTCCCCGGCGCCGGGCCGCCGTCCCGGGTCAGTCGTCGCCCGCCGCAGGCGCGGCCGTCAGCTCGGCCACCAGGCGGCTCGTCACCGGCACCGGCACTCCGTGCCGTTCGGCCGCCCGTACGACCGCCCCGCCGATCGCGTCGAGTTCCAGCGGACGGCCCGCTTCCGCGTCGCGCTGCATCGAGGACTTGCTGCCGGCCGGGAACTCGTCGTACAGCGCCAGCGCCTTCGCGGGGTCGGCGGGCGCGCCGCAGGCCCGGCTCACCGCGGCGGTCTCCTCGACGAGCGCGGTCAGCTCCGCGCGCCGCTCGGTGCGCACCGCGCCGATGGTGAGCCCGTAGCGGGTGGTGAGCAGCGCGAAGGGGGCGAGGAAGGCGAGTTTGGCCCACAGCGCGGCCGTCTCGTCGTCAAAGACGCGGGTGCGCACCCCCGCGTCGGTGAGCAGCGCGGCCAGCGGGGCGAGGCGTTCGCTCCGGCCGGCGAGGTCGATCTCCGTGAACGGGCTGCCGTGCTCGATGGCGCCGGGCGCGGTGCGGGTGGACTCGACCCGGATCACACCCGCCGCGACGCTGTCCGCGCCGTACCGGTCGCGCAGCGCCGCCAGGTGCTCGACGCCGTTGAGCAGCGGGAGGATCAGGGCGTCGTCGCCGAGGAGGCGGGCCGGCACCCGCTCCAGCGCGGCGTCGAGTGCCGTGTGCTTGACGGTGATCAGGAGCAGGTCGACCGGCTCGCGCAGTGCGGTGTCCGCTTCGACGGGCTGGACGAAGTCGCCGAACTGGCCGCTGCGCACCCGGATGCCGTCCTGGCGCAGCGCGTGAGCGGTGTGCTGTCCGGCGAGGCAGACGACCCGGTGTCCGGCCCGGGCCAGGAGTGCGGCCAGGAGGCCGCCGACGCCGCCCGGGCCGAGTACCGCGATGGTCCGACGGTCGCCTGCGGGGGTGTCGTCGCGTGGTGGAGTCGTGGGCACGTGTGTTTCCTCTCGGGTGTGGGCGGGGTCGACACCTGTCCCGCCGGCCCGCTCCGGTCCGGACCGGAGGGTTTGAGCGCGGGAGGAGGTTGCCGCCCCGGGAAGATCGTCCAAGTCCCCGATGCCCAAGTCAATCCTAGGGTTTGGTGACACGCATCCAAGAACTAGCTTGGGTGCCATGACTCTTGATGATCTGCGCGTCTTCGTCGCGGTGTGCCGGGCCGGCAGCCTCAGTGCGGTCGCCCGGGAGCTGTCCTGTACGCAGTCGGCGGTGAGCCAGCATGTGAAGCGGCTGGAGCGGGAGACGGGGGTGCGCCTCCTGGAGCGCCATCCGCGCGGGGTGGCGCCGACCGCGGCGGGGCGGATCCTGCGGGCCGCGGCGGCGGACGGCATCGCCGGTCTGGACACCGCGCTGCGCAATCTGGACGAGCTGGTGCGCGGCGACGCGGGTTCGGTCCGGGTGACGACCGGCGCCACCACGGTGCGGCACTTCATGGCGGAGGCCGTGGTGTCCTTCCGCGGGCGCTTCCCCAAGGTGAGTCTGGAGTTCCGTACCGAGACCTCCAGCCGCAGCTGCTTCGACGCGCTCACCGCCGGCACGGTCGATCTGGCCTGGATCACGCTCGGCGACCCGGTCGCGGGCATCGAGCAGCGTCCCGTCGTCGAGCTGCCGTGGGTGCTGGCCGTCCGGGCCGACGACCCGCTCGCGGCGCGCTCCCATGTCGGGGCCGCCGATCTGGCGGGCATCCGGCACATCAGGCTGCCGGAGAACTCCTCGTCCCGGAGCCATCTGGACGCGGTCTTCGCGCGGCTGGGCATCCAGGTGCGGTCCGACACCAGCGTCGCCGACTGGGACACCGCCATCCTGCTGGCGGAGCTGGGCCTCGGGCACGCGATCGTCCCCGCCCTGCCCGGCCAGCGGTCCGCCGCCGGCTCCGGGCCGCTGCGCTTCCTGCCCGTCCCCGATCTGCCGGAGCTGTCGGTGGGCTGGGCGGTGCGCCGCTGGAGCGCGCTGACGCCGCTGGCCCGGGCCTTCGCCGACACCGTCGGCGCGACGTGCGCCCCACGTCCTGCGCCCTGAGCGCGACCGGGCGACCAGAGAGACCAGAGAGACCAGAGCGACCAGAGAGACCGAGGCGACCGCGACGGCCGGCGGCAAACCACAGGTGGGGGTGGGGGGTTAACCCCATGGCGCGGTCGGTCGCGGTCCTTGTAGCGTCGTGACGGCGGCGGACCCGGTCCCGGGTCCGGCCGGGAAGTGACCGAAACGGCCGACGTGCTCGGCCACTTGTGCCGAACGGGGAGATTCTCATGCACCAGCGGCTCCGCTTGCTCGCGGCTGCGTCCGTGACCGTGATCGCGGCGGGAGCGCTCGGCGCGTGCGGCGTGATCAGCGACGACCACTTCAAGGACGACCACTCCGTCTCGGACAGGATCACGTCGATCCGGCTCGACAACAAGGACGGCGGGGTCGAGATCCGGGGCGACTCGGACACCACGAAGGTGTCGGTCCACCGCGAGGTCGGCTACCGCGGCGACAAACCGGACTCCCCGTCCTTCCGCGTCGACGACGGTGTCCTGGTGCTGGCCGGCTGCGGCGACGACTGCTCGATCGACTACACGGTCGACGTGCCGGCGGGACTGCCGGTGACCGGTACGACGTCGAACGGCGCCATCGACCTGTCGGGAGTGGGCGCGGTGCAGGTGGGCACCAGCAACGGCGACGTGACCGTGGACGGCGCGGACGGCGCGGTCGACCTGCACACCTCGAACGGCCGGATCAAGGCGAAGGGGCTGAAGGGCGGCGGGGTCAAGGCCAAGTCCTCCAACGGCCCGGTCGTCATCGGCACGGCAGCGGCCCAGAACGTGTGGGTGCGCACCTCCAACGCCCCGGTCACCGTCACGGCGGCCGCCGGCCCCTACCGGGTGACCGCCCACACCAGCAACGGCAGCCCGCACGTCTCGGTGCCCACCGACCCCAAGGCCCGGTACGCGCTGGACCTGGGCACCTCCACCGGGGACATCACGGTCAAGGCGCCCTGACGGCCACCGCCCCGGCCGGCTCCCCCGGGCCGGGCGCGCCCCGGCGGTTCCTCACATCGGCTCGATGACGTGCTTGCGCAGATGCCCGTAGACCACCGAGGTGCGCACGTCCGCGAGTTCGCGTCGCTCGGTCAGCTTGTCGAGGACCACCGAGTGCAGTTGGTCGGTGTCGCGGACCGCGACGTGCAGGAGGAAGTCGTCGGTGCCCGTGAGGACGAAGACCTCGATCACCTCGGGCATCCGCGCCACGAAGGCCTGGAACTGCTCGATGACGGCGCGCGTCGGCGGCCGCACCCGCACGGCGATGATCGCCTGGAGTCCCCGGCCGATCGAGGGAAGGTCCACCTCGGCCTGGAAGCCGAGCAGCACGCCGCGCTCCCGCAGGGAGCGGACCCGCTCAAGACAGGTGGAGGGCGCGATGCCCAGCTCCTGCGCCAGGTCCCGATTGGTGCGCCGACCGTCCTGCTGAAGAAGCCGCACCAGCGCCGAATCTAGTTCGTCCATGTTTCGCCACATCTCCCGGCCGCCGAATCATATTCGGCCAGCGTGCCATGCACCGCATCCCATTGCTAGCTTTCCCGCACGGATGCCGTCCGAAGTTCGCCGCCTCGCCGTGCGAACCGGACGGCGTCGTGGGTGCGTACGGGAAGGGGCAGCAGGGTGGACGAGCGGAGGACCGGGGTCCTGGCGATCTGTTCCGTGGTCGCGGCGGCACTGTTGTGGAGCAGTTCGTACGCGGTGACCAAGGAGGTGCTCGCACAGGTCGGCCCGCTGACCATCGGGGCCGTCCGCTTCACGGTCGCCGCCGTACTGCTCGGCGTCATGGTGCGGGTGCGCCGCCGCACCCGGCCCGCCCGGCCGGACCCCCGCCGGCGGCGGCTGATCGCGCTGAGCGGACTGCTCGGCATCACGGCCTACTTCGTGCTGGAGAACATCGGCGTCGAACTGTCGACCGCCTCCGACGCCTCCCTGATCGTGGCGTCCTATCCGCTGATGACCATGCTCCTGGAGCTGGCGGTGCTGAGGATCAGGATGCCGCCGGCGCGGGTCGGCGGCGTGCTGCTGGCCACCGCGGGCGCCGTCCTCGTGGTGCGCGACGGCGCCGAAGCCGGCGGCGCCCGCTGGTTCGGCGATGTCCTGCTGCTGCTCGGCGGCCTGGTGTGGGCCGGGTACAACGTGCTGGGCACATACGCGGGCCGCGGGCAGGACGCGCTGAGCCTCACCTACCGGCAGACCGTGGCCGGAGCCGCCGGCTTCCTGCTCGCCTCGCTCCTGGAGGCCGGCGACTGGCGGCTGCCGGACGCCACGGCCTCGGCGCTGCTCGCCTATCTCGCCGTGGCCTGCTCCGTGGGCGGCTTCCTCCTCTACAACTACGGCCTGCGCCGGATGACGTCGAGCGTCGCGGTCAACATCCTCAACCTGGTACCGGTGTTCGGCGTGCTCGGCGCCGTGGTGATCAACGGCGAGACGGTCCGGCTCCCGCAGCTCCTCGGCGGCCTGATCATCGTCGCCGGCGTCGTCCTGGGCCTGGTCGAACGCCGGCGGACCGCACCGGCACCCGTACGGGCGAGTCTCGCGGCGCGCCGTGGACACCCGGAGGCATGATGGTTAGGTTAGGCTTGCCTAAGTCAAACCGCACCGTCCCCTGCCCCCCGAGGAGTTGCCTTGGCCGCCGCCATCGACACCGCCGTGTCCGAGCAGACCGCGGCGGAGTACGTCCGCTCGGTGCTGGCCCGGGCGACCTCCCTGTCGCTCAGCACCGAACGGCAGGACTACGACCTGATCGGCCTGCACTCCGTGGACGCCCGGGGGCGGATCACCCTCTCGTCCCGGGCCGGCTGTCCGCTGGCCGCGCAGGTCGCCGCCGCGCCGGACGGCCGCCTCCCGGCGCGCGCGGAGTTCACCGACATCGCGCCCATCGCCCTGCGCGACCGGGTACGGGCCCAGGTGACCGTCGCCGGCCGGCTCGTCCCCGGCCGGCCCCAAGACGGCGACGCCCTCCGCTTCGAGGCGGAGCACATCACGCTGCGGACCCTCACCGGCGAACACGACGTCGGCCTCGCCGACCTCACCCGCGCCGCACCCGACCCGCTCGCCGTCGAGGAGGCCGCGCTGCTCACGCATCTGGCCGACGCCCACGAGGACATGGTGGCGGCCCTGGTCGCCCTCGTCGGTCCGCGGCTGCCGCACGGCGTGCTGCGCGCGCTGCCGCTCGCCGTGGACCGGTACGGCATCGCCCTGCGCTGCGAGTACCGCGAAGGCCACTGCGACGTGCGCCTGCTGTTCCCGGACCCGGCCCGCGACGCGGTGGAGGCCGGCGACCGGATCCGGCTGCTGCTCACCGCACACCCGTGCGCGCACCACCGCCCGCGTCCCACCTCGCGGCACTGACGCCGTCACTCTCCACACCGGATCACAGCACCTCAGGGGGCGGAACATGGGACACGGCTGGCAGGGCGTCGCCCTCAGGCTCATGCGCGGCCAGGACTTCACGTTCACCGTGCGGTCGAACGAGCGGATCTCCGAGCGTCTGCACCGGCTGTCCTTCGGCGACGGCGGCATGCTGCGGGCGACCGGGACACACCCCACGATGTGGGTACGGCTCTGGTTCGACGACGACGGGCGCCCCCACCAGCGGGCCTACACCCTGGTGGACCCGGACCCCGCCGAAGGGACCTTCGGCATGGACTTCGTCCTGCACGCGGGGCGCGCCGGCGACTGGGCCCGCGCCGCCCGCCCCGGCGACACGATCGAAGCCACCGTGCAGGGCTCGGAGTTCACGCTGCCGGACCCGCCGCCCTCGCAGCTCCTGGTGATCGGCGACGCCGCGTCACGGCCCGCCATCGACTCCCTGCTGGAATCGGCGCCCTCGGTCCCGGCCACCATCTGGTTCGAGACCTCCGACCCCTCCGACGCCGACGGCTTCCCGCGCCGGGACGGCCCCGGCCGCCGGGTCGTGCGGGTCCCCCGGCAGGACGGCGGCGACCGGCTGGTCGAGGCCGTGCGGTCGAGTCTGCCGGCACACCTGGACCCCGACGCCTACGTGTGGATCGCCTGCGACACGGCCACCACCCGCAAGCTCGCCGCCTTCGTCCGCAGACAACTCGGCGTGCCCAGGGAGCGGTTGCACGCACTGGGGTACTGGCGCGCCTGAACCGCGGCGCCCCACGCCCGGCGGTGCGCACCGGGGCGGTCCGTCAGGCCCGCTGCGGCACGACCGCCACCGGGCACCGCGCGTGGTGCAGCAACGCGTGCGCCGTACGGCCCAGTTGGAGCCCGAGCTGTCCCGTCCCGCGCCGCGCTCCGACGATCACCAGATCGGCGGCGGCCGAGCGGTCCACGAGCACCCGGTGCGCCGGCCCCTCCACGGTCGCCCGGCGCACCCGGACCGCCGGGTGGTCGGCCGCCGCCGCGCTCAGCAGCTCCTCCAGAAGGGCGGCGGCCCGCTCCTCGTACCCGAGGGGCGGGTTCTCCGGCGGCGCCGCCGCCCGCCCGGCCGTCGGCAGGGGGGTGCGCCAGGCCCGTACGACGTCGAGGACGCAGCCGCGCGTCTCCGCCTCCTGGAACGCGAAGCGCACCGCCTCGGCAGCGCTGTCCGGACCGCCGGCGCCGAGCAGGAGCCGCTCGTGCGCCCCGGTCACGCCCGGGCCGTCGCCGCGGACGACCAGCACCGGGCAGCGCGCCCGGGCCGCCACCGCCAGGCTCACCGAACCCAGCAGCAGCCCCTTCAGCCCCCCGCGCCCGCGCGAGCCGATGACCAGCGCGGAAGCGGTGTCGCCCGCGTCCACCAGGGCGGAGACCGCGTCCTCGGGGAGGATGTCCGTGCTCGCCTTCACATCCGGGTCACGCCGCCGGGCCCGCTCCAGCGCGGAGGCGACCAGGTGCTCGGCCATCACCTGCTCCGAGGGCCGGTCCGTGCCGCCGGTGGGCACCACGCCCTCGTAGCGCTCCCAGAGGGACGCCTAGACCAGCCGCAGCGGCAGGTGCCGGCGGGCGGCCTCGTCCACCGCCCAGTCGACCGCCGTCAGACTCGGACCCGATCCGTCCACACCCACGGTCAGGGGCTCCTCCATCGCGACCACCGCCTCGCCTCTCGCCCCGGCTGCCGCTCGTGCGGCAGGTCCTTCTCCTGTCACCGTCGCACCCGGCGCGGCACCGGACGAGAACGGTTCGGCCCCTCTTCGGGGACGCCCGGCCCCCTCCCGTACCCGGGACGTTGGGCCCTCTTCCGCCGGCCCCGGGACGTGCGGCCCGCTCCTCTGGTCCGGGAGTCAGCCGTCGGTCAGGTCCGGTTCGAGGACGGGGCGGCGGCGCGGGCCGGCGATCGTGGAGCGTACGTCCACGACGCCCTCCACCGAGCCGACCAGACGGACGGCGAGCGGCACCAGCGAGGTGTCGGCGACGTGGCCGCTGAGGGTGACCACCCCGTCGCGCACCTCCACGTCCACCGCGTCGAAGGGGACCGGGAAGCGGCCGGCGACGATCTGCCGCCGTACCTCCTCGGCGATGTCGTCGTCCCCGCGCAGGAACACCTTCAGCAGGTCGGAACGGCTCACGATGCCCTTGAGCAGCCCCTCGCCGTCGACGACGGGCAGCCGTTTGACGCCGTGCCGGGCCATGAGCCGGGCGGCGCGGGCCAAGGTGGCGTCGGCGCTCACGGTGACGGCGGGGACGGTCGCCAGGTCCCGGGCGGTCACCGCCCGCGCCTTGTCCGCCCCGTGCGGACGGTCCGGCCCGGCGGACGGGACCGGGTCGGCGGCGCGGAACTCCTCCTTGCGCAGCAGATCGGCCTCGGAGACGACGCCGATCACCCGGCCGCGCTCGTCCAGCACGGGCATCGCGCTGACGCCCCACTCCCGCAGGGTGCGCACGATCTCCTTGAACGCCGCACCGCCGGCCAGGGCCACGACGGTGCCGGTCATCACGTCGCTCACGGTGTACTGGGAACCCTGCATGGCGTCGTCCTCGTGGCCTCGGGCGTCGGAACGTGCCCGGTGTCCCGCGCCGCCCCCGCCCTGGTGCGGGCGGGGGCGGCGCGGGACACCGGGCACGGGTGGTCAGTGCTGCGGGTGGGGGTGTGCGTGGAAGCGGGCCCCGCGCTGCTTGCCGGCGGCGCCCCGGGTGAGCCGGCCCGCCGCGATCCGCAGCTGCACGGCGTGCACGACCTCGACCGCGCCCAGCACGATGGCCATGACGCCGGTCACCAGGGTGAGCGCGGCGATCGAGCCGAACGGCGAGACGATCAGCACGATGCCGGCCAGCAGCGTCAGGATGCCCAGGAACAGCTGCCAGCCGCGCGCCGGCATCCCGGGCGACGAGCCCGCGGCGGCGGTCATCATGATGCCGCGCAGCAGCCAGCCGAAGCCGAGCCACAGGGCGAGCAGCAGGATCGACTCCAGGGTGCCGCGGAAGCAGACGAGTCCCAGCAGCACGCAGAGCGCGCCGGTGATGAAGTGCAGCGCGCGCAGGTGCCCGGGGACATGGGCGCCGAAGGCCGAGGTCAGCTGGAAGACGCCGCTGACCAGCAGGAAGACGCCGAAGAGCACACCGACGACGCGCAGCGTCTCGCCCGGCCAGATCAGGACGATGACACCCAGGGCGATCGAGGCGAGGCCGATGGTGAACAGTGCCTGCCAGCCGAGGTTCGCCAGCGCGCCGAGGGTCTCGCCGCCGGGCGCGGTGTCCCGGGCCGGTGGCTCGGCGACGCTCCGGTGCGGGGCCTGAGAGGCGCCTGGCTGCGCGGTCCGGGGCGGGGTCTCGTGCGGGGGGCTGTGGTCCGGGGAATCGGAGGGGAGTGTCATGTCGTCCACCTCTCTCAGGGCGCGACACAGCAGGTTCAGGACATCTTCATCGTCACCCGGATGGCCGCGTCCCGCCCGGGGAGCACCTCAGGGGGTGACGATGGCGAAGTCGGGGTCGGGGGCGTCGAGGTGGCCGAGGAGTGCGGTCAGCCCGCCGAGGTCGCCGGTGACCCGGACGTTCTCCCGGGCGGCCAGGTCGGCCGGGTCCGTCGAGCCCAGCAACAGCGCCCTGAGGTCGCTCTCGGGAAGGGCGATCGTGACGTCCGGGCCGGCGGCGGGGCCGTCGGCGCCGGTACCGGTGTCGGCGCCGTGGGTGAGGACGCCGTTGCGCAGCCGCAGGGTGGTCGCTCCGCCGCCGGTGATCTCGAAGCGGACGGCGATGTCCGCGTCCCAGCCGCGCGGGCCGTCCACCCGGATGGCCAGGGAGTCGAACAGCTGGTCGAGGGTCAGGGCGGCCAGCAGATCGGGTGAGGTGGTGGCGGTGGGCGTGCCGACGGAGCCGTGGCGCAGTTCATGGGCGCCGGTGAGGAAGAAGTTGCGCCAGGTGCCGTTCTCGCTGCCGTATCCCAGCTGCTCCAGGGCGTCGGCCTGGAGCCGCCGGGCCTCGGCGTGGTCCGGGTCGGCGAACAGCACGTGCTGCACCACCTGCGCCACCCAGCGGAAGTCGCCGTCGGCGAAGGACCGGCGGGCGCGGCGCACCACCTCGTCGGCGCCGCCCATGAACTCCACGTACCGCCGGGCGGCCTCGACGGGGGGATGCTCCCACAGGTGGGCCGGGTTGCCGTCGAACCAGCCGAGGTAGCGCTGGTAGACGGCCTTGGTGTTGTGGCTGACCGAGCCGTAGTAGCCGTGGGTGTGCCAGGCCCGCTCCAGCGCCGGGGGCAGCCGGATCTCCTCGGCGATCTCCAGCGCCGTCCTGCCCTGGTTGAGCAGGCGCAGGGTCTGGTCGTGGAGGTAGGCGTACAGGTCGCGCTGCCCGGTGAGGAAGGCGACGACCCGCTCGCGGCCCCAGACCGGCCAGTGGTGGGAGGCGAACGCGACGTCCGAGGAGGCGCCGTACAGGGCGACGGCCTCGGCCAGGTAGCGGGCCCACACGCGCGGGTCGCGGACCTGGGCGCCGCGCAGGGTCAGCAGGTTGTGCAGGTTGTGGGTGGCGTTCTCCGCCATGCACAGCGCCGCGCGGTCGGGGAAGTGGAGGTTCAGCTCGGCCGGCGCCTCGGTGCCGGGGGTGAGCTGGAAGACCATCCGGATGCCGTCGACGGTCTCCGACTGCCCGGTGCGGGTGATGTCCGCGGTCGGCGGGATCAGACCGACCGAGCCGGTCGCGGTCGTCTGTCCGAGGCCGGCCCCGATCTGCCCCCGCTCGCCCTTCGGCAGCGCGGCGCCGTACATGTAGGCGGCGCGGCGGTTCATGGCGGTGCCGGCGTAGACGTTCTCGCTGACGGCGTGCTCCAGGAAGCCGTGCGGGGCCAGCACGGGCGCCCCGCGGGCCACGTCCTCGTCGCCGAGGACGCCCCGGACCCCGCCGAAGTGGTCGGCGTGGCTGTGGGTGTACAGCACGCCGGTGACCGGGCGCTCGCCCCGGTGGGCGCGGTACAGGGCGAGTCCGGCCGCCGCGGTCTCGGCGCACAGCAGCGGATCGATGACGAAGACGCCCCGCTCGCCCTCCACGAGGGTCATGTTCGACAGGTCGAAGCCGCGTACCTGGTAGATGCCCTCGGTCACCTCGAACAGCCCGTGCTCGGAGCAGAGCCGGCTCTGCCGCCACAGGCTCGGGTTGGCGGTGTCGGGGCAGTCCTGGTCGAGGAAGCCGTAGGCGTCCAGGTCCCACACCACCCGCCCGTCCTCGGCGCGGATCAGGCTCTCCGGCGCCGTGCCCATGAAGCCGCGGCGGGCGTCGTCCAGGTCCTGGGTGTCGTCGAAGGCGAAGCGCCGCCGTACCTCCGCGTTGGCCGCCACGACGCCCGGCTCGGCGGGCTTGGCTCCGGAGTCCTGAAGCATGCCGATCTCCTCGGGGGCGACGGGCGACCGGCGGGAAGCCCCCGCCGCGACCAGTGCCACCCTCGTACGGACCGGGCGCCGCGCACGAGCGGATGTCCGCCATTGGAGCGAACCGGCGTCGATGTCAGTGGCCGCCCCTACGATCACGCCATGTCTGATGCCTTCACCGTCCTGTGGACCCAAGACACCTGCCGTGCCCTGCGCAAGGGGGGCCGGGTGGGCGAGCGTCCGCCGGTCGCCTTCAGCGGTGTCCACACCTCGCTGCCCGCCTGGTCCGGCGCCCGGCCGGGCGACGAGGTGTTCGCGGTGCACGTCAACCGGTGCGTCGTGTACGTGGTGAGCCGGATGCGGGTGATCGATCTGGAGCGGGGCGACTGCTGCGGCGCCGCCCCGGACACGTGGCGGGACCCGGCCCACCCCGGGCACGGCGACTGGTGGATGCTCGGCGCCGACGGGTGCGGCGCCCGGGCGGTGCACGTGGACGCGACGCCCGTGCGCTTCGACCTCCCCGTCCCCGGTGATCTCCTGTCACGGCTCACCTGGCGCAACCGCCGCGGCAGGACGCGGGGTCTGAAGTACGTCCAGGACGGCCGTCTGGAGCGCTCGATCAGCCTCCAGGGCTTCTACCGCCTGACCCCCGAGTCGGCCGGCGAACTGGCCGAGTTCACGGCCGGGGCGGCCGCGCCCCGGGCGGCCGCGTGACGGCCGAACCCGCCCGACGGCGACGGGAGTCGGCCGGCCGGTGACTGGTGCGCCGTTCGGGGTAGACGACGAGGACACCCGGACGACGATCACCGAAAGGACCGAGTCGTGGACAAGGGCAAGCAGATCACCGGCACGGCCCGCGCGGAGCTGGCGCGGCAGATGAGGAAGAAGTACGAACAGGGCATGTCCATAAGGGCGATCGCGGAGGAGCACGGGCGGTCGTACGGCTTCGTGCACCGCGTGCTCACCGAGACGGAGGTGCCCCTGCGCGCCCGGGGCGGCAACCACCACCCCGACCAACGGCTCCAGGACGCCGGCCGTTCACGGCAGTGACGACGGCGTGCCCGGCGCGAGTGACGGGGGCGGTCCGGGGGTTCGGCTCCCGGACCGCCCCCGTTGAACCGCCCGTCCGGTGGGAGCGCGTTCGACGTCCCGCGTCAGGCGGCCTGTCGGGCGGTCAGCGCCGCGAGTTCCGCGTCGGCGCGCTCGGTGACGGTGGCGAGGACGCGGCCGGCGGCGGCCAGGTCGGCGGTGGGGATCCCGGCCCAGACGCGGGCGCTGAGGGGGGCGGTCGCCGCGGCGACGGCGCCGACGCGTTCACGTCCCGCCCCGGTGGGACGCAGGTGCGGGCCGTCCACGGCGAGCAGTGCGCCGGCCACCAGTGCGTCCAGGGTGGCGCGGATGTCGCCCGGGTCGGCCTTCAGGGCGCCGCGCACCTGGGCGACGAGATCGTCCGGCGACTGCGGCGCGTCGGCGGTGACGGCGGCACGCAGGGCGATGTGCTGCTGGAAGGTGAGACCGTGCCCGGCCAGGACGTGCTCCAGGACGCCGCGGGCGGCGTAGTGGGCCAGCGCGAGAGCGCGGGCGTCGGCGAGTGGTGCGGTGGCGGCGCCGGAAGCGGCTGCGGCCGGTGCGGTGCCGGTGTTCTCCGTGGTGGTCATGGTGTCCCCTTGGTCCTCTCGGCGTTCGATACGTTCGATGCGTTCGGTTCGTTCGGTTCGTTCGGCGCGGGCGGAGCGAGTGGTGTGTCGAGCAGGGTCGTCAGGTCCTCGGTGAACGCGCGGGCCCGCGGGGCGCCAAGACCGCCGAGCGGTTCCAGCAACTGCTGGAGCAGCCCTTGGACCACCGCGATCGCCTGCCGGGTGACGGCTTGTCCCCGCTCGGTGAGGGCGAGTTGCACGGCGCGCGGGTCGCGAGGATCGCGGGCGCGCTCGATCAGCCCGGCCGACTCCAGGGTGCGCGCCAGCTTCGAGACGTACAGCGCCTCAAGGCCGGTGTGGTCGGCCAGCCGGCGCTGACTGGGCCGCTCGCCGGCGCGCGACATGCCGTACAGCGACGCGACCAGCGAGTACTGCGCGTGCGTGAGGCCGAGGGGAGCCACCGCACGGTCGACCGCGACCCGCCACTTGTTGGCGAGCCGCCACACCAGGAAGCCGGGCGTGGGGCCCGTTGAACCCTTGCTCATAAGAAATACCGTACATGGCTACTGTAGCCATGGCTAGTATCTGAGCCGCTGCGGACTTCGCTTCCTGCTCAGCACCGGTTCAAGACCGCCTCAGGACCGGCTCAGGACCGCTTCAGGGGGTGAGCAGCGGTTCCCACCACGACCGGTGGGCCCGGTACCAGTCCGCCGTGGCGGTCAGCGCCGGGGCGAAGTCGGCGAGGGGGCGGTAGCCCAGTTCGGCGGTGATCTTGCCGTCGTCGACCGCGTAGCGGCGGTCGTGGCCCTTGCGGTCGGTGACGTGCTCGATCCGGTCCCGGCCCGCTCCGCACCAGGCCAGCAGTCGGTCGGCCAGTTCCAGATTGGTCAGCGCGGTGCCGCCGCCGACGTTGTAGACCTCGCCCGGCCGGCCCGCCGTGCGCACCAGTTCCACCGCGCGCACGTGGTCGTCCACGTGCAGCCAGTCCCGCACCTGCCGGCCGTCGCCGTACATCGGCAGCCGGCCCCCGGTCAGCAGGGTCGCCACGAACCGCGGGATCACCTTCTCCGGATGCTGGTAGGGCCCGAAGTTGTTGGTGCAGCGGGTCACCCGGACGTCCAGGCCGTGGGTGCGGTGGTGGGCGAGCGCGATCAGGTCGGCCGCGGCCTTCGAGGCGGCGTACGGCGAGCTGGGCCGCAGCGGGTCCGCCTCGCGCGCGGCGCCCTCGGGGATCGAGCCGTACACCTCGTCGGTGGAGATCTGCACGAAGGCGCGCACCCCGTGCCGCAGCGCCGCGTCCAGCAGCACCTGGGTGCCGACGACGTTGGTGAGGGTGAACCCGGAGCCGTCCTCGATGGAGCGGTCCACGTGCGACTCGGCGGCGAAGTGCACGATCTCGTCGTGTGCGGCCGCCAGGCGCCGCACGGTCGGCGCGTCGCACACGTCGCCGTGCACGAACGTCAGCGCGGGGTGGGCGCGCACCGGTTCGAGGCGGGTGAGGCTGCCGGCGTAGGTGAGCTTGTCCAGAACGGTGACCGTGACGCCGGGCGGACCGGACGGGCCGAGCAGGGCGCGGACGTACGCGGAACCGATGAAGCCGGCTCCGCCGGTGACGAGGATGCGGGTGGTCATGGGCTCGGGCGTGCCTCGCTGCGGTCGGGTGCGCCTCGCTCGGGTCGGTGCGCGGTGCCTGGAGTCACGGTTCTACCACTCCCGCCGCGCCCGCACGGCCGTGCTGAAAGTTGCAGCAAGTCCTTGCAGCGACCGGGACTTGGTGTTTGACTCGCTGCCTGCCTCGCCCACCGCCCCCCGAGGAGCGCGCACATGACCTCGCCCGAGCCGCCCGACGGCGCCCCGCGTGCCGGAGACCGCCGTACGAGCGACCACGACGTCCTCGTGGTCGGCGGCGTGGGGGTGGACACCATCGTGCGCGTGCCCGAACTGCGGCTGCCGCCCGGCGACTCGGTGTTCGTGGAGCCGCTGCGGGACTACGTGGGCCACACCGGCAACGGGGTGGCGCTGGGCTGCCACGCGCTGGGCCTGCGGACCAAGTTCCTCGACTTCCTCGGCGACGACCCGCAGGGCCGTATGGTGCTGGACCACTACGCCCGCCACGGCCTTGACTTCAGCCACCGCGTCTCCCCGCACGGCACCCCGCGCTCGGCCAACCTGGTGGACGCCGAGGGCCGCCGCTTCTCCTTCTTCGACGGCCGGCACCCCGCCATCCTGCGGTTGCCGCGCGACTTCTACCTGCCGTTCCTGGAGCGCGCCGCCCATGTCCACCTCTCCATCGTCGGCCACAACCGGGACATGTACGAGGACGTCCACCGCCTCGGCGTGACCAGTTCGACCGACCTGCACGACTGGGACGGCCGCGACCCGCACCACCGCCCCTACGCCCTCGCCTCCGACTACGTCTTCCTCAGCGCGGCGGCGATCCACGACCGGCTGGAGCCGGTGCTGCGCTCGGTCCTCGACCGGGGCCGGGCCCGGGCGGTGGTCGCCACCGACGGCGCCGAGGGCTGCCATCTGCTGGTGCGCGGCGAGGACCGGGTACGGCACTTCCCGGCGGTGCGCCCCGAACGGCCGGTGGTGGACACCAACGGCGCGGGCGACGCGTTCGTCACCGGTTTCCTGCACGCCCTGTTCGAGGAGCGGGGGTGGGAGGAGTGCGTGCTGGCCGGGTCGGTGGCCGGGGCGTTCGCCTGCGGCGGCGTCGGCACCCACACCGAGTTCATCGACCTGCCCGGGCTGCGCGCGGCCGTCGACCGGGCGAGGGCGGACGCCTGGGCGGCGCGGGATTGAGCACGGCGAGCGGTCGTCCCGTACGGCTCCGTGCCGCACGGTGAGCAGTCGTCCCGTACGACGTCGTGCTGCTTCACGGTGAGCCGCCGCCCGCCGTCCCCGACAGGGCCCGTGCCGACGCGGCCAGGTGGTCGCGGAACCAGCGGTGGCCCGGGTCGGCGTCGTTGCGCGGGTGCCAGGCCATGCCGAACTCCAGCGGGGCCAGGTCCAGGGGGATGGGGAAGGTGCGCAGCCCCAGCGCGGCGACGGTCCCCGGGAGCCAGTCGGCCAGGGTGAGCGCGACCAGGTCGGTGTCCCTGGCCAGCAGCATCGCGCCGGTGTGACTGGGGACGACGACCGCGACCCGGCGCCGCAGCCCGCGTCCGGCCAGCGCGGTGTCGATGGGCCCGAACCGCTTGCCCAGCCGGGAGATGCCGATGTGTCCGGCCGCGGCGAACCGGCGGGCGTCGATCCGCCGGCCGAAGAGGGGATGGCCGGCCCGGGCCACGCCGACCAGGTGGGCGCGGGCGACGTGCCGGGTGCGGATCTCCGGGTCCAGGTGCCCGAGGACGCCGAGTTCGACGTCGACCGCGCCCTGCCGCAGCGCGGGCCCGCCCTCCACCGCCTCCGGCAGGAACACCACGTCCACGTGCGGGGCTTCGGCCTGGACCCGCTCCGTCAGGGTGCCGGCCAGGCCCGCCAGGAGCAGTTCGGTGCTCTGCACGGTGAAGGCGCGCTGGAGGTGCACGGCCTCGAAGCCCGCCCCGGGGCGCAGGACGTCGTCGCAGCCGCGCAGCAACGCGCGTACCTCGTCGCGCAGTTCGAGGGCGCGCGGGGTGGGGACCAGGCCCTGGCCGGCACGGACCAGCAGCGGATCGCCCACCGCCCGGCGCAGCCGGGCCAGGGTGCGGCTGACCGCCGCGGGGGACGTGCCGAGCCGCTCGGCGGCGCGGGTCACGCTGTTCTCCTGGAGCAGCGCGTCCAGAGCGCGCAGCAGATTGAGGTCCATCGCCACTCCTGGTCCACCTCTCCTCATGGCACTGAGCTGTACTTTTGCGTATGAGTCAACTATTGGGTGCCGATCCTTGCATTGTCGCGGAATTCTCTCGTGCCCACAGTGGAGGTGTTCGCCAAGACAGCGGGCGTCCGCGAGGACGCCCCCACGTGTGCGAGGGACTCCCATGCAGAAATCCGCGCGTTCCGGCCGGGAAGGCGACGTACTGGCCGTCGTCGACCAGAGCGGTCCGACCGTCTCCTTCTACGACGCCGCCGACGACCGGCGCCTCGGTTCGCTCGACGTCCTGGCCGAGCCACACGAGTTGTGCTTCGACCCGGTGCGGCGGCTGCTGTGGTGCACCGTGACGTACCGCTCGGGCTTCTACCACGCCCACGGCGGCCGGCGCACCGAGCTGGTCGTCATCGACCCCGACGCCCGCCGGGTCGTGGAGGTGGTCGACCTCGCCCCGGAACACGCGCCGCACGGACTGGCGCTGGACGCGCGGCGCGGCCGCCTCTACGTCACCGTGGAGGCGTCGGCCGACCGGCCCGGCGGGGTCGTCGTGATCGACGCGGAGACGCGCCGGCCGGTGGGCCGCATCGACACCGGGGCGGCCGGTTCGCACTGGGTCGCCGTCGACGCGGCGAGCCGGACGGCGTACGTCGCCAACAAGGAGGCGCCGTTCGTCTCGGCGCTCGACCTCGAACGGGGCGCCGTCACCGCGCGGGTCGAGGTGCCCGGCAGCGAGGGCGTCGCCGTCTCGGCCGACGGGGCGTACGCCTTCGTCGCCGCGCCGTTCAGCGGCTCGTTCGCCGGCCGTGACGACGGGCCCGCTCCCGGGGTCAGGGTCGTCGACACCCGGACGGCGTCCGTCGTCGACACCCTGCCCACCGAGCACCGCGCGGTGCCGCTGCACCTGACCTCCACCAGCAGGCTGCTGGTCGGCGAGGTGCGCACGGAGGACGGTCCGGCGGGCGGCGAGGTGCGGATGGCGCCGGGGCGGCTGACGGTGTTCGACGCCGGCACCCGCGAGCGGCTCGGCGGGGTGGAGGTGGGGCGCTGCCCGCTGACCATCACCTCGTCACCGGACGGCCGGCTCGCCTACGTGGCCTGCTACGCCTCCTCCACCGTGCACGTCGTGGACCTGGCCACGTTGCGCAGCCTGGCCAGGATCGACGTCGCCGCCTCCGGCGCCCACGGCGCCCACGGCCTGGCGTACCTCCCGCGCGCCGCCTGACAACCGCCCTGCCCCCGCGCGTGTCCCGCGGGCACGACACCCACCTGACCGAACGACAGTTCATCCGCACCATCGAGACGGAGCAGTACTCATGATCGTCATCACCGCACCCACCAGCACCATCGGCCGCCGGCTCGTCGCCGGCCTGCTCGACCGGGGCGCGCCGCTGCGCCTCGTCGTCCGCGATCCCTCGCGTCTGGAGGAGGGAGTCCGCGAACGGGTCGAGATCGTCCAGGGCTCGCACGGCGACGCCGCCGTCGTCGACCGGGCGTGCGCCGGGGCCGAGGCCGTCTTCTGGCTCGCGCCGGGCGACGGCGCCGCGCCGAGCGCGGAGGCCGCCTTCGTCGGCTTCAGCCGCCCCGCCTGCGCCGCGTTCGCCCGCCACGGCGTCCGGCGTGTCGTCGGCGTCTCCGCGCTCGGCCGCGGCACGCCGATGGCCGAGCACGCCGGACTGGTCACCGCCTCGCTGGCGATGGACGACCTGATCGCCTCCTCGGGCGTCGCCTACCGGGCGGTCGTCTGCCCGTCCTTCATGCACAACCTGCTCCGCCAGGCCCGTGCCATCAGGGAGCAGGGCGTGTTCTCCCTGATGGCCGACGCGGACCTGAAGGTTCCCACCGTCGCCACCCAGGACATCGCCGACACCGCCGCGCGCCTGCTGCTGGACGACACCTGGACCGGCGCCGGCGAGGTCGCCTGCCTCGGCCCCGAGGACCTGTCGCCCACCGACATGGCGCGGATCATCGGCGAGGTCCTCGGCACCGAGGTCGGCTACCGGCGGATCCCGGGCACGGCCCTCAAGGAGCGCCTGACCGGCTTCGGGACGACCGAGGCGATGGCGCAGGCCACGGTGGACATGTTCGAGGCCAAGAACAAGGGCATGGACAACGCCGCCCCGCGCACCCCCGAGTCGGCCACCCCGACGACGTTCCGCCAGTGGTGCGCGGAGGTCCTCAGGCCGGCCGTGACGGGCTGATCCCGGGGCGGTGGCGGGCGGCGCGGGTGATCCGGTGCGCGGAGCGGCGGGTCACTTGCGCCAGAACACGTGGTGCGTCACTCCGCTCGGGCTGGGCACGACGTCCAGGTGGAAGCGGTCGAGCAGTTCCTCGGGCGACTCCCACAGCCGCAGCCCGTCGCCGAGCTTGAGCGGCGAGACCGCCACGTGCAGGGTGTCGATCAGGTCGGCGTCGAGGAACTGCCGGATGGTGCTCACCCCGCCGCCGAGCCGTACGTCCTTGCCCCCTGCCGCCTCACGGGCTTGGTCGAGGACCGCGGCCGGGTCGCCGCCGACGAAGTGGAAGGTGGTGTCGGAGAGCGTGAACGAGGGGCGTTCGTGGTGGGTCATGACGAACACCGGGGTGTGGAAGGGCGGTTCGTCGCCCCACCAGCCGCGCCACTCGTCGTCCTGCCAGGGACCGCGCTGCGGACCGAACTTGTTGCGGCCCATGATCTCGGCGCCGATGTTGTGCGAGAAGTCGCGGGTGAAGTAGTCGTCCAGGCCGCGGCTGCCGCCCGCATCGGTGCGGTTCGGCCAGCTCGCGGTGGTGACGGCCCAGCCGAACAGCCGCTCGGGCCCGACAATCCCGAACGGAAGTTCGAGACTTTGGTCCTCGCCGGCGGCGACGCCGTCGCTGGAGACGTTGAAGTTCTGGACCTTCAGCAGTTGAGCCATGGTTCCTCCCATGTCGTCGACGACCATAGGACTCCCGGGGACCGGAGAACTCATCGCCGCGCGCGGGGGGAATTCAGCTGTGCGCCTTCTCCAGTTCCCGCTTCAGGTTCCGCAGGGTGATGTCGATGTTGCGGGTCTGGAACTGGGCGAAGGTCTTGCCCGAGGTGACGATCCGGTCGAAGGCGTGGGCCACGGCGTCGGGCCACCGTCGCCGGTCGTCGGTCCAGGTCTCCGTCACCCGGGTCCCGGCGCCCTCGGGCTCGAAGGCGTACTCCCAGGTGGCGATCGGCCCGGGCAGCCGCGGGCGCCGCAGTCCGATGGCGTGGACGCGGAAGGCGAACCGGCGGCCCGGATCGGCCGCGGTGACCGTGCACCGCGTCGTCCACCGGAACGCCCCGCGCTTGTTGCGGCCGACGAACGAGGCGCCGAGCGCGGCCGGGCCGGCCGGCGTGCCCTCGGCCGTCCCCAGGTTCTCCGGGCTCCAGCGGCCCATGTCACCGGGGCGGCTCACCGCCGCGTAGGCCGTCTCGGGCGAGACCTCGATGAAGACGCTGCGGGCCACGGTGAGGACACGGGACACGGTGGCTCCTTTCCCCGGGGGCGGACACGACGACTGCGGGCCAGTAACTTACTTGCGAGTAGCCATCTTGGCACGGCCGCCCCCGGGGAAGCCACCCACGCACCCTCACGAACGGCGCGCCCTACCCGGCGTCGAGCTGGCGGTCGGCCCATACGTAGGTCGCGGGCAGCAGGTCGGCGACGGGCACCGACCGCAGGCCCTCCCCGTCGGCGACGATGATCCTCAGGCCGGGGAAGTAGTCGAGGAGGGCCTGCCGGCACCGGCCGCACGGCGGGACGACGCCCCGGTCGCGGTCGCCGACGGCGACGACCGTCTCCAGCTCGTAGATCCCCTGGGCGGCCGCCGCGCCGATGAGGACCAGCTCGGCGCAGGGGCCGCCGGTGAAGTGGTAGGCGTTCACCGCCGTGACGACCCGGCCGTCCCGGGCGCGGGCCGCGGCCGCCATGGTGTGGTGGTCGCCCCGGCAGCGGGTGCGGGCCACCTCGGCCGCGGCCGCCACGAGTTCGTGGTCGACGCCGTTCGTCCCCGTGCTCGTGCTCATCTCTTCCGCCTCCGTCGAATCCGCGCGCGGGCGGGACGCCCCCGGCCGCCTCCTGGGCGCGTCCGCGATCATCCCACCCGGCGGCGGACGGCCCCCGGCCGAGGCCGCCGCCGGGCGGGCCCGACGCGAAGAGGCGGAGGTCACAGAGACCGGGAGGGCAAGGTCACAGCCGTGCCCTCTCCTGCGGATTCGGCTCCGTGCCCTAGCATCCGAGCATGACGGTCCTGCCTGACGACGGGCTCGAACTGGCCGCCGAGTTCCCTGACGTGACCCATGAGCAGTGGCAGCGCCTCGTGGCGGGTGTCCTGCGCAAAGCGGGCAAGGACGTAGAGGGCGACGCGGCCGAGGAAGCCCTGTCCACCCAACTGGAGGACGGGCTGCGCACCCGCCCCCTCTACACCGCGCGCGACACCGCGCCCGAACCGGGTCTGCCCGGTTTCGCGCCCTTCGTCCGGGGCGGCCGGGCCGAGGGCAACACCGTGGGCGGCTGGGACGTCCGGCAACGGCACACGGTGGCCGACCGCGACACGGTGCTCGCGGACCTGGAGAACGGTGTCACCTCCCTCTGGCTGGTCGCCGGGGAGGGCGGCGTCCCGGTGCCGGAGCTCGGCGCGGTGCTGGACGGCGTCTACCTCGACCTGGCGCCCGTCGTCCTGGACGCGGGCGCGGACACCGGGCCCGCCGCACACGAGTTGCTGCGGCTGTACGACGAGCGGGGCGTGGCCGCCGAGGCGGCGCGCGGCAACCTGGGCGCGGACCCGCTCGGCCACGAGGCCCGCACCGGGCGGTCCGGGGACCTCGCCCCGGCCGCCGAGCTGGCCCGGCGGTGCGCCGCGGCGTACCCCGGGGTGCGGGCGCTGACCGTGGACGCGCTGCCGTACCACGAGGCCGGCGGTTCGGCCGCCCAGGAGCTGGGCGCCTCGCTGGCCACCGCGGTCGCGTATCTGCGCGAGCTGACGGAGGCCGGGCTGAGCGTCGAACAGGCATGCGCACAGCTGGAGTTCCGGTACGCGGCCAGCGCCGACCAGTTCCTGACGATCGCCAAGCTGCGGGCCGCGCGCCGGCTGTGGGCGAAGGTCGCCGAGGTGTGCGGCGCGCCGCGCGCGGGGGCGCAGCTCCAGCACGCGGTGACCTCGCCGGTGATGATGACGCGCCGCGACCCGTGGGTGAACATGCTGCGCACCACCGTGGCGACCCTGGCCGCCGGGGCGGGCGGCGCCGACGCGGTGACCGTGCTGCCCTTCGACCACGCGCTCGGCCTGCCGGACGCCTTCGCGCGCCGCATCGCCCGCAACACCTCCACCATCCTGGTCGAGGAGTCGCACCTGTCCCGGGTGATCGACCCGGCGGGCGGCTCCTGGTACGTGGAGCGGCTCACCGACGAACTGGCCCGGGCGGGTTGGGAGTTCTTCCGGTGGATCGAGCGGGCCGGCGGCCAGGCGGCCGCCCTGCGCTCGGGCGAGCTGGGGCGGGAGCTGGCCGAGACCTGGCGGGTGCGTTCCGAGCGGCTGGCCAAGCGGCGCGAACCCGTCACCGGCGTCAGCGAGTTCCCGTCCCTGGCGGAGAAGCCCGTGGTGCGCGAGAGCGCGCCCGAGGCGCGGTCCGGCGGGCTGCCGCGGGTGCGCCGCGACGAGGCGTACGAGGCGCTGCGCGCCCGTTCGGACGCCCGTCTGGCCGCGACGGGCGCCCGGCCGCGGGTCTTCCTGGTCCCGATCGGTCCGGCCGCCGCGCACACCGCGCGCCTCTCCTTCGCCGCCAACCTCTTCCAGGCCGGCGGCGTCGAGCCGGTCACCGAGGGCGCGTTCGAGGACAGCGGGGCCACCGAGGTGTGCCTGTGCTCCAGTGACGCGCTGTACGAGGAGCAGGCGGAGACCGTGGCCGCCGGGCTGCGGGCGGCCGGCGCCACACACGTGTTCCTCGCCGGGCGGCCCGGACAGTACACCGGTGTCGACTCCTACGTCTTCGCGGGCTGCGACGCCGTGGCCGTGCTCGGCGCTACCCTCGACCGCCTGGAGGCGTCCTGATGGGAATCCCCGACTTCACCGGGATCGAGCTGGGCAGCCCGGCCGTCGAGGGCGACGCCGGGCGGTGGCGGGCGGCCGTCGCGAAGGCGGCCGGCGCCGAGGGCGCGGACTGGGAGACCCCGGAGGGCATCCCGGTCAAGCCGCTGTACACCGGGCGGGACCTGGAGGGCCTGGACTTCCTGGACACCCGGCCGGGCATGGCGCCGTACCTGCGCGGCCCGTACCCGACGATGTACGTCAACCAGCCCTGGACGATCCGCCAGTACGCGGGTTTCTCCACGGCCGAGGAGTCCAACGCCTTCTACCGGCGCAACCTCGCCGCCGGCCAGAAGGGTCTGTCGGTCGCCTTCGACCTGCCCACGCACCGCGGCTACGACAGCGACCACCCGCGGGTGACCGGTGACGTCGGCATGGCGGGCGTGGCGATCGACTCGATCTACGACATGCGGCAGTTGTTCGACGGCATCCCGCTGGACCGGATGACCGTGTCGATGACGATGAACGGCGCCGTGCTGCCGGTGCTGGCGCTGTACATCGTGGCGGCCGAGGAACAGGGCGTGCCGCCCGAGAAGCTGGCCGGGACCATCCAGAACGACATCCTCAAGGAGTTCATGGTCCGCAACACCTACATCTATCCGCCCAAGCCGTCGATGCGGATCATCTCCGACATCTTCGCCTTCACCTCCCAGCGGATGCCCCGCTACAACTCGATCTCCATCTCCGGGTACCACATCCAGGAGGCGGGGGCGACGGCCGATCTGGAGCTGGCGTACACGCTGGCCGACGGGGTGGAATACATCCGGGCGGGCCGCGAGGCGGGCCTGGACGTGGACGCGTTCGCGCCCCGGCTGTCGTTCTTCTGGGCGATCGGCATGAACTTCTTCATGGAGGTCGCCAAGCTGCGCGCGGCCCGCCTGCTGTGGGCGAAGCTGGTGCGGCAGTTCGACCCGAAGAACGACAAGTCGCTTTCCTTGCGCACCCATTCGCAGACCTCCGGCTGGTCGCTGACCGCGCAGGACGTGTTCAACAACGTCACCCGCACGTGTGTGGAGGCGATGGCGGCGACCCAGGGGCACACCCAGTCGCTGCACACCAACGCCCTGGACGAGGCGCTGGCGCTGCCCACCGACTTCTCCGCGCGCATCGCCCGCAACACCCAGCTGCTGATCCAGCAGGAGTCCGGCACCACCCGGGTGATCGACCCGTGGGGCGGCAGCGCGTACGTGGAGAAGCTGACGTACGACCTGGCGCGCCGGGCCTGGCAGCACATCCAGGAGGTGGAGGCCGCCGGCGGCATGGCGCAGGCCATCGACGCGGGCATCCCCAAGCTGCGGGTGGAGGAGGCGGCGGCGCGCACCCAGGCGCGGATCGACTCCGGCCGCCAGCCGGTGATCGGCGTCAACAAGTACCGCGTGGACAGCGACGAGCAGATCGAGGTCCTCAAGGTCGACAACTCCTCGGTGCGCGCCCAGCAGATCGAGAAGCTGCGGCGGCTGCGCGCGGAGCGCGACGACGTCGCCTGCCGGGACGCGCTGGACGCGCTGACCCGGGCCGCCGCCGGCGAGGGCAATCTGCTGGAGCTGGCGGTGCGCGCGGCGCGCGCGAAGGCGACCGTGGGCGAGATCTCGGACGCCCTGGAGAAGGTGTACGGGCGGCACGCCGGCCAGATCCGTACGATCTCCGGTGTGTACCGCAACGAGACCGGCGAGTCCCCGTCCGTGGACCGCACCCGCACGCTGGTGTCCGCCTTCGAGGAGGCGGAGGGCCGCCGGCCGCGCATCCTGGTCGCCAAGATGGGCCAGGACGGCCACGACCGCGGCCAGAAGGTGATCGCCACCGCCTTCGCCGACCTCGGCTTCGACGTGGACGTCGGCCCGCTCTTCCAGACCCCGGCGGAGGTGGCCCGCCAGGCCGTCGAGGCGGACGTGCACATCGTGGGCGTCTCCTCGCTGGCCGCCGGCCACCTCACCCTGGTGCCGGCGCTGCGCGAGGCGCTGGCCGAGGAGGGCCGGGCGGACATCATGGTCGTGGTCGGCGGGGTGATCCCGCCGCAGGACGTGCCGGAGCTGCTCCAGATGGGCGCGGCGGCCGTCTTCCCGCCCGGCACGGTGATCCCGGACGCGGCGTACGACCTGGTGCGCCGGCTCGCCGACGAGCTGGGGCACGACCTTTGAGGCCCGGGGCGGTCGACGTCGACGCGTATGTGAAGGGTGTCCTCGACGGGAAGCGTGCCGTCATCGCGCGCGCCATCACGCTCGTCGAGTCCACCCGCCCCCAGCACCGGGCGCTGGCCCAGGAGTTGCTGACCGCGCTGCTGCCGCACGGCGGCCGGGCGCGGCGGATCGGGGTCAGCGGGGTGCCGGGGGTGGGCAAGTCGACGTTCATCGACGCGTTCGGCACCCTGCTGACCTCGCAGGGGCACCGGGTGGCGGTGCTCGCCGTCGACCCGTCCTCCAGCCGGACCGGCGGTTCGATCCTGGGCGACAAGACGCGGATGGAGCGGCTCGCGGTGGATCCGGCGGCGTTCGTGCGCCCGTCGCCCACCGCGGGCACGCTGGGCGGGGTGGCCAAGGCGACCCGCGAGTCGATCGTGGTGATGGAGGCGGCCGGCTACGACGTGATCCTGGTGGAGACGGTCGGCGTCGGCCAGTCGGAGACCGCGGTCGCGAACATGGTCGACTCCTTCCTGCTGCTCACCCTCGCCCGCACCGGCGACCAGTTGCAGGGCATCAAGAAGGGTGTGCTGGAGCTGGCCGACGTGATCGCGGTCAACAAGGCGGACGGCCCGCACGAGCGCGACGCCCGGGCGGCGGCGCGCGAACTGGCGGGCGCGCTGCGTCTGATGCACGGCAAGGACGCCTTCTGGACGCCGCCGGTGCTCAGTTGCAGCGCGCGGGAGTCGGCCGGTCTGGACACCGTGTGGGAGCGGCTGGAACAGCACCGCGCCCTGCTGGACTCCACCGGGCGGCTGGCCGCCAAGCGCCGCGACCAGCAGGTGGACTGGACGTGGGACATGGTCCGCGACGAGATCCTGGGCCGGCTGTACGCCGACCCGGCGGTGCGCGCGCTCGCGCCGAGCCTCGAACAGCGGGTGAGAGACGGTGAGTTGACGCCGACGCTGGCCGCCGGGCAGATCCTGGAGGCGCACGGGGACGACGCGGCCCGGACGGCCTGAGCCGGAGGCCCGGCAGGGGCGGCGACCAGGGGTATTTAGGTTAGGCTAACCTTGCCTCCGTGCAACCCGGTGAAGAGATACCCCTGCCCTCGGGCCCGCGCGGTCACGAGCTGTCCGCCACACGTGTGACCGTCGCCTACGACGGCGTCGACGTGGTCCACGACGCGGCCCTGACGCTGCGCCCCGGCGAGGTCACCGTACTGGTGGGCCCCAACGGCAGCGGCAAGTCGACACTCCTGCGCACCCTGGCCCGCCTCCAGAAGCCCCGGACCGCCGAACTCGTCGTGGACGGCGCCGACGGGCTCGCCCTGACCCCGCGCGCGTTCTCCCGCCGGGTCGCCCTGCTCACCCAGGGCCGCCCCACACCCAGCGGACTGACCGTGCGGGACGTCGTGGAGTTCGGCCGCTACCCGCACCGCGGCCGCTGGGGCCGCACCGACCCCGGCGGCCGGGCCGCGGTCGAACGGGCGCTCGCCCTGACCGGCGTCGCCGAACTCGCCGACCGCGGCGCCGAACACCTCTCCGGCGGGCAGCTGCAACGCGTCTGGCTCGCCTCCTGCCTCGCCCAGGAGACCGGCGTCCTGCTCCTCGACGAGCCCACCACCTACCTGGACCTGCGCTACCAGGTCGAACTGCTCGATCTGGTACGCGACCTGGCCGACGACGGCGGCATCGCCGTCGGCGCCGTCCTGCACGACCTGGACCAGGCCGCCGCCGTCGCCGACCGGATCGTGCTGCTGCGCGCCGGCCGGGTCGTCGCCGCCGGACTGCCCGAGGAGGTACTGACCCCCGAGCGGCTGACCGACGTCTACGGCATCCGCATCGAGGTCGGCACCGACCCCCTGACCGGCCGGCTGCGCACCCGCGCCCTCGGCCGCCACCACACACGCACCGAAAGGCTCGGCACCACCGCATGAGGCACCACCCCGTAAGACGCACCCTGCTGACCGCGACGGCCGCCACCGCCGCCGCGCTGGTCCTGGCCGCCTGCGGCACCACCGAGCCCGCCAAGGACAGCGACGGGTCCGCCGCGACGAAGGGCGCCGGGCCCGTCACCCTCACCGACGCCTCCGGTGCGAAGGTCAAGCTCGACGCCCCGGCCACCAGGGTCGTCGGCACCGAGTGGAACGTCGTGGAGAGCCTGGTCTCGCTCGGCGTCGACCCGGTCGGCGTCGCCGACGTCAAGGGCTACAAGAGCTGGGACAGCGCGGTCCCGCTCAAGAACTCCCCCAAGGACATCGGCACCCGCGGCGAGCCCAGCATGGACGCCATCGCCGCGCTCCGCCCCGACCTGATCGTCGCCACCACCGACCTGTCCGCCGCCGCGCTCAAGCAACTGCGCGAGGTCGCCCCGGTGCTGGAGGTGCGCTCCGCGAACGCCGCCGACCCCATCGGGCAGATGACCGGCAACCTGGACCTCATCGCCCGGGCCACCGGCACCGCGGACAAGGCGGCCACGCTGGAGAAGGCGTTCGACGCCAAGCTCGCCGCCGGCCGCAAGGCGCTCGCCGACGCGAAGCTGGCCGGCGCCCGGTACGCGTTCGCCGACGGCTACGTCAACGCCAACCAGGTCTCCATCCGCCCGTACACCAGCGGTTCGCTCATCGGCGCCGTCAACGAGCGGCTCGGTCTGAAGAACGCCTGGACACTCAAGGGCGACAAGGACTACGGCCTCGCCACCACCGACGTCGAGGGCCTGACCAAGCTCGGCGGCGACGTGCGGTTCGCCTACATCGCCAGCGACGACGACAGGACCAGCACGCCCTTCACCGGCGCCCTCGCCAAGGACGCGGTGTGGACCTCGCTGCCGTTCGTGAAGAAGGGCGAGGTGCACCGGCTGCCCGACGGCATCTGGATGTTCGGCGGCCCCGGGTCGATGAGCGCGTACGCCGACGCCGTCGTCGCGGCGCTGACGAAGAAGTAGCACCGTGACCGTCACCGCCTCCCCTCCCGCCACCCGCCCGGCCGCGGCGAGATCCCCCAGGGGGGCCGTCGCGGTGACGGTCGCGCTGGTCCTGCTGGTCGCCGTCCTCGCCCTCGTCGACATCACCCAGGGCACCGCCTCGGTGGGCGCCCCCGAAGTCCTCAGGGCGCTCACCGGCCGGGCCGCACCCGGCGACGCCTCCGTGGTCGTCGCCTCCCGGCTGCCGCGCATGACCGCCGGACTGCTCGTCGGCGTCGTCCTCGGCGCGGCGGGCGCCGCCCTTCAGGCCGTCAGCCGCAACGTCCTCGCCTCGCCCGACACCCTCGCCGTCAACGCGGGCTCCTACCTGGCCCTCGGACTGGCCGCCGTCACCGGCGTCTCGCTGCCCCTGATCGCCTCCTCCGGCATCGCCTTCGCCGGCGGCCTCGCCGCGGCGGCCGTGGTCCTCGGTCTGTCCGGGCTCGGCGCGGGCACCGTCCGCCTCGTCCTGGCCGGCAGCGCCCTCACCCTCGGCCTGACCTCCGTCACCGAAGGACTGCTCCTGCTGTTCCCCCGGCAGACCGAGGGCCTCTACCAGTGGAACCAGGGCAGCATCGCCCAGAGCGGGTTCGGCGGCGTCCTCCAGATGGCGCCGATCGCCCTCGTAGGACTCGCCGGACTGCTCCTGGCCGCCCGCCGCGTGGACGCCCTCGCCCTCGGCGAGGACGCCGCCCGCGGGCTCGGCGTCCGGGTCGGGGCCACCCGGATCACCGTCGTGGTGTGCGCGTCGCTGCTCTCCACGGCCGCCGTCACCCTCGCCGGACCGATCGGCTTCGTCGGCCTGTGCGCCCCCGCGCTGGTGCGGCCCCTGGCCCGCCGGCTGCGCGGACTGACCCGGACGCGGCTCGGCGCGCCGGTCGCGGGCCTGACCGGAGCGGTGCTGGTGCTCGGCGCGGACGTGCTGCTGCGCGCCGTCGTCCCGGCCGACACCGCCGTCGCCGTCCCGACCGGCGTCGTCACCAGCCTGGTCGGCGCGGTGTTCCTGACCGTGATGGCGGCCCGGACGCGCGCCACCGCCTCGGCGACCGCACCTGACCGGCTGCGCGTCCGCGGCCGGGCCGTCTTCCTGACCACCACCGCCGTCCTCGTGCTCGTCCTGGTCGGCGTCAGCGTCGCCGCCGTGCTGCTCGGCGACACCCATCTGCTGCTGGGCGACGTGCTGAACTGGGCGCGGGGCCGGGCCGGGCGGACCGTCGCGTTCGTGCTCGACACGCGCGTGCCGCGGGTCCTCGCGGCGCTGCTGGCCGGCGGGGCGCTCGCGCTGGCCGGCACGCTCGTGCAGGCCGTGACCCGCAACCCGCTGGCCGAGCCGGCCACCCTCGGCGTCTCCGGCGGGGCCGCGCTGGGCGCGGTGACCCTGGTGACGACGGTCCCCCTGGCCGGCTCGTGGAGCCTGGCCGGCGCCGCCTTCGCCGGGGCGGCGGCCAGTTCCGTCGTCGTCTTCGGGCTCGCCGCCCGCGGCGGGTTCCGGCAGGAGCGGCTGGTCCTGGTCGGGTTCGGCGTCGCCACCGCGACCAGCGCCCTGATCGCCCTGCTGGTGATCCTCACCGACCCGTTCAACGCGACGAAGGCGCTGACCTGGCTGTCCGGCTCCACCTACGGCCGTACGCTGCCCGACGTGGCGCCGCTCGGCGCGGTGCTGGCCATGGGCCTGGCCGTCGCGGTCGCCCGCCGCGCCGCACTCGACCTGGTGTCGCTGGACGAGGACACCCCGAGGCTGCTGGGGCTCGACACGGGGCGCGGCCGGCTCGGCTTCCTGGCGCTGAGCGTCCTGCTGAGCGCCACCGCCGTGGCCGCCGCGGGCACCATCGGCTTCGTCGGCCTGGTCGCGCCGCACGCGGCCCGGGCCCTGGTGGGCCGCCGGCACGCGCGGGTGGTGCCGGTCGCGGTGCTGCTCGGCGCCGTCCTGGTGTGCGCGGCGGACCTGGTGGGCCGTACCGTCATCGCGCCGGCCCAGCTCGGCGCCGGTCTGATGACCGCGGTGATCGGAACGCCGTACTTCCTGTACCTGCTCATCCGCAGCAGGCGGTAGCGCCTCACGTTGGGATCAGGCCGGGCCCGACGTTAGCCCGATCGGGTGACGTAGCGCGTCCGCCGGGCCGTCGTCCCGTTGAGCGGGTACGTGGACAGTCCGCGCCGGTGTTCGAACCGGGCGCGGGACACGGCGTCGGACCGACCGGTGGGAGACACGCGCGTGAGCACGGACGGACAGCCCGGACCGGAATCCCTGCACTGCCTGGTCACCGGGGCCTCCGGGTACATCGGGGGCCGCCTGGTGCCCGAACTGCTGGCGGCCGGCCACCGGGTGCGGTGCCTGGCCCGCTCCCCCGGCAAGCTGCGCGACCAGCCCTGGGCGCCGGACGTGGAGACCGTCGCCGCCGACGTCACGGACGCGGACTCCGTCGCCGGGGCGATGCGCGGCATCGACGTGGCGTACTACCTGGTGCACGCGCTGGGCACCGGCTCCTCGTTCGAGGACACCGACCGCCGCGCGGCCCGGATCTTCGCCGAGCGGGCGCACGCCGCCGGGGTGCGCCGGATCGTGTACCTGGGCGGCCTGACCCCGCGCTCCGTCCCGGAACGGGAGCTCTCCCCGCACCTGCGCTCCCGCGCCGAGGTCGGGCGGATCTTCGTGGACTCGCCCGTGCCGGCCACCGTGCTGCGGGCGGCGATCGTCATCGGCTCCGGTTCGGCCTCCTTCGAGATGCTGCGCTACCTCACCGAACGGCTGCCGATCATGGTCACCCCGAGCTGGGTGCGCACCCGTATCCAGCCCATCGGCATCCGCGACGTGCTGCGCTACCTCGTCGGCTCCGCCACCATGCCCGCGGACGTCGACCGGACCTTCGACATCGGCGGCCCGGACGTGCTCACCTACCGCGAGATGATGGCCCGCTACGCCGCCGTGGCGGGCCTGCCGCGCCGGATCATCGTGCCGGTGCCCGTCCTCACCCCCGGACTCTCCAGCCACTGGGTCGGCCTGGTCACCCCGGTGCCCGCCGCCATCGCCCGGCCGCTGACCGAGTCGCTGCGCCACGAGGTGGTCTGCCGCGAGCACGACATCGCCCGCTACGTCCCCGACCTGCCGGGCCGGCCGCTGCCGTTCGACGACGCGCTCGCCCTGGCCCTGCGCAAGGTGCGCGAGGCGCAGGTCGCCACCCGCTGGTCGTCCGCCGCCGTGCCCGGGGCGCCCAGCGATCCGCTGCCCACCGACCCCGACTGGGCCGGCGGCAGCCTCTACGAGGACGAGCGGACGGCCTCCGTCGACGCCTCCCGGGAGTCCCTGTGGAAGGTGATCGAGGGCATCGGCGGCGACCACGGCTGGTACTCGTTCCCGCTGGCCTGGGCGGTGCGCGGCTGGCTGGACCGGTTCGTCGGCGGGGTCGGGCTGCGCCGCGGCCGGCGCGACGCCGAGCGGCTGCGGGTCGGCGACTCGCTGGACTTCTGGCGGGTGGAGGAGATCGAGCCCGGCCGGCTGCTGCGGCTGCGCGCCGAGATGCGGCTGCCCGGGCTCGCCTGGCTGGAGATGTTCGCCGAGACGGACGCGCGGGGCCGCACCCGCTACCGGCAGCGCGCCCTGTTCCACCCGCGCGGCCTGCTGGGCCACGCCTACTGGTGGTCCGTCGCCCCGTTCCACTCCGTCGTCTTCGGCGGGATGGCCCGCAACATCACCCAGGCGGCCGCCAAGGGCATGTCCGCCCACCGCAAGTGAACCGGTTTCCCTCACCGCCACACCCCCACCGTTCTCCGCCGACCGCGCACCGGAAGTGACGCCATGACCGCCGCCGTCGTCCTGTTCACCTCCGATCTGCGGCTGCACGACCACCCGCCGCTGCGCGCCGCCCTCGCCGCCGCCGACGAGGTCGTCCCGCTGTTCGTCCGCGACCCCGGCATCCACGCGGCCGGGTTCGACGTGCCCAACCGCGCCGCCTTCCTCGCCGACTGCCTGGCCGACCTCGACGCCGGGCTGCGCCGGCGCGGCGGCCGGCTCGTGGTGCGCGACGGCCCGGTGGTCCGCGAGGTCGCGGCGGTGGCCGAGGAGTGCGGCGCCGGCCAGGTGCACCTGGCCGCGGGCGTCACCGGCTACGCCCAGCGGCGCGAGCGGCGGCTGCGCGAGCACCTGGGCGGCCGGGGCGTCGACCTGCGGGTGCACGACGCCGTGATCACCGCCGTCGCGCCGGGCGCCCTGGTGCCGTCCGGCGCCGACCACTACGCCGTCTTCACCCCGTACTTCCGCCGCTGGTCCACCGAGCGGCTGCGGGAGGCCCGCCCGGCGCCGCGCACCGTGCGGGTGCCCGAGGCGGTGCGCGGCGAGCCGGTGCCTTCCCGCGACGACCTGTCCGGCCTCTCTCCCGCGCTGCCCGCCGGCGGCGAGAAGGCCGGGCGCGAGCGGCTGTCCCGCTGGCTGCGCTCGGGCGTGGCCGCCTACGAGGACCGGCACGACGACCTCGGCGGCGACGGCACCTCCCGGCTCTCGCCCCATCTGCACTTCGGGACGCTCTCGCCGGTCGAGCTGGTCCGGCGGGCGCGGGAGCACGGCGGTGCGGGCGCGGAGGCGTTCGTACGGCAGCTGTGCTGGCGCGACTTCCACCACCAGGTGCTCGCGGCCCGTCCGGACGCCTCCGTACGGGACTACCGCACCCGTGACGACCACTGGCGCGGCCTTGACGAGGCGGCCGGGGACGTCGCCGCGTGGCGGGAGGGCCGTACCGGCTATCCGCTGGTCGACGCGGCGATGCGCCAGCTGCGCCACGAGGGGTGGATGCACAACCGGGCCCGGCTGCTGGTGGCGAGCTTCCTGACCAAGACGCTGTACGTGGACTGGCGGACCGGCGCCCGGCACTTCCTCGACCTGCTGGTGGACGGGGACGTCGTCAACAACCAGCTCAACTGGCAGTGGGCGGCCGGCACCGGCACCGACACCCGTCCCCACCGGGTCCTCAACCCCGTCGTCCAGGGCAAGCGCTACGACCCGGACGGCACGTACGTGCGCCGCTGGGTGCCCGAACTGCGCGACGTGGAGGCCCGGTTCGTGCACGAGCCGTGGCGGCTGCCCGAGGAGCGGCGGGCCGGCCTCGCCTACCCGCACCCGGTGGTCGACCTCGCCGAGGGCCTGGCGCGCTTCAAGCACGCCCGGGGCCGCGACTGAGCGCACCGGGCGGTACGCCGCTGGGCCGGTGGAGTGAGGGTGCCGCGCGAAGGGGTCCGCGCGGGGCAGGGATCAGCGCATCCGCGCGAGCGCGCGCGGCCCACGCACTGCCGTGCGGGTCACCGAGAGCGAGTGAGCGTTGTCCATGCTGCGACCCCGGCCCCCGGCGGCCGAAGCCCCCGGCCGCCTCCGGGCGGCCCCGTGAGGACGGTACCCGGGCCGACCGGGCACGTCGTCGTGGTGGGCGCCGGACTGTCCGGCCTCGCCTGCGCCCTACACCTGCTGGGCGCGGGCCGGCGGGTGACGGTCGTCGAACGCGAGGCCGGTCCCGGCGGCCGGGCCGGCCGGGTCCGGCTCGGCGGCTACGAGATCGACACCGGGCCGACCGTGCTGACCATGCCGCACCTCGCGGACGAGGCCTTCGCCGCCGTCGGGGACCGCCTCGACCGGCATGTCGAACTCACCCCCCTGCACCCGGCCTACCGGGCCGCCTTCGCCGACGGCAGCTCGCTCGACGTGCACACCGACGCCGAGGCGATGGAGGCGGAGGTGCGGCGCTTCGCCGGTCCCGTCGAGGCCGCCGGCTACCGCGCGCTGCGCGACTGGCTCACCCTGCTGTACCGGGCGCAGATGCGGCGCTTCATCGACGCCAACTTCGACTCGCCCCTCCAGCTGCTGCACCCGGACCTGGCGCGGCTGGCCGCGCTGGGCGGCTTCGGGCGGCTCGACCGGCGGACCGGCCGCTTCCTGCGCGACCCCCGGCTGCGCCGGGTCTTCACCTTCCAGGCCCTGTACGCCGGGGTCGCCCCCGCCCGGGCGCTGGCGGCGTACGCCGTGATCGCCTACATGGACACGGTGGCCGGCGTCTGGTTCCCCAGGGGCGGCATGCACGCGCTGCCCCGCGGCATGGCGGCCGCCGCGGCCGACGCGGGCGCAGAGCTGCGCTGGTCGGCCGAGGTGAGCGACCTGGAGTGCGCGGCCGGCCGGGTGCGGGCCGTACGGCTGGTCTCCGGTGAGCGGATCGCCTGCGACGCGGTGGTGCTGAGCTGTGAGCTGGCCGCCGCGCACCGGCTGCTGGGCCGCGCACCGCGCCGCCCGGTGCGGCTGCGGCACGCGCCCTCCGCCGTGGTGCTGCACGCCGGCTGCGACCGCACCTGGCCGGGCCTGGCGCACCACACCCTGTCCTTCGGCGCGGCCTGGGAAGACACCTTCGACGAACTGACCCGCACCGGGCGGCTGATGAGCGACCCGTCGCTGCTCATCACCCGCCCGACGGCGCACGATCCGGCGCTCGCGCCGCCCGGCGGCCACCTCCACTACGTGCTCGCGCCCTGCCCGAACACCGACGTCGGCCCCGGCGCGGCCGCCTGGCGCGACCTCGGGCCGCGCTACCGCGACAGCCTGGCCGCCGAGCTGGAGCGCCGGGGTCTGACCGGTTTCGCGGGCAGTGTGCGGGAGGAGCTGCTGGTGACGCCGCTGGACTGGACGGCCCAAGGCCACGCGGCGGGCACCCCGTTCTCGGTCGCGCACACCTTCGCCCAGACCGGTCCGTTCCGGCCGCGCAATCTGGTGCGCGGACTGGAGAACGCCGTCCTGGCCGGCTGCGGCACCACCCCGGGCGTCGGTGTGCCGACGGTGCTCGTCAGCGGCAAGCTCGCCGCCGCCCGCATCACCGGCGGCGCCCGCCCCCGCCCGCGTCACCTCACCCGCAGCGCCGCACCGCTCCGCGCGCGGACCGCGGCCGTACCGCTCGCGGAGGGCGCCCATGACCCGGCGTGAACTGGACGCCGCGCGGATCACCGACCCCGCGCTGCGCGCCGACTACACCCACTGCCGCCGGCTCAACGCCCGCCACGGCCGGACCTACTTCCTGGCCACCCGGCTGCTGCCGCTCGAACGCCGCTCGGCGGTGCACGCGCTGTACGGCTTCGCGCGCTGGGCCGACGACATCGTGGACGACCTCCAGCGGGGGCGTACGCCGGCGGAGCGGGACCGGCTGCTGCGCCTGCTGGAGAGCGACCTCGCGCACGCGCTGCGCACCGGCGGCGGGAGCGAGCCGGTGGTCCGCGCGGTGGCCGACACCGCCGAGCGGCACGGCATCGAGCACACCCTGTTCGCCGACTTCCTCGCCTCGATGCGCGCCGACCTGGACGTCACGGACTATCCGACCTACGCCGACCTGCGGGCGTACATGCACGGCTCGGCGGCGGTGATCGGGCTGCAGATGCTGCCGGTGCTGGGCACGGTCGTGCCCCGGGCGGAGGCCGCGCCGCACGCCGCCGCCCTGGGCGTGGCGTTCCAGCTCACCAACTTCCTGCGGGACGTGGGCGAGGACCTGGACCGGGGCCGCGTCTACCTGCCCGCCGACCTGCTCGCCGCGCACGGGGTGGACCGGCCGCTGCTGGAGTGGAGCCGCCGTACCGGACGGCAGGACGCGCGGATCCGGGCGGCGCTGGTGGCGGCGGAGGCGCTGACGCGAGGGGTGTACCGGGAGGCGGAGCCGGGCATCGCCATGCTCGACCCGCGGGTGCGGCCCTGCATCCGCACGGCGTTCACGCTCTACGGGGGCATCCTCGACGCCATCGCCGGGCAGCGGTACACAGTGCTGCACCGGCGCGCCGCGGTCTCCCGCACCCGCCGCGCGGCCGTCGCCGCGACCGGGGCGGTGCAGATCGCCGGGGCGCGGTGGCGGGCGCGCGGGGTGCGTGCGGCGCCGGCGCCCGCTGAGGCCGGGGAGACCGGGGAGGCCGGGGAGACCGCGGCGCTGGAGTGGAAGGGGCCGGTGCGGTGAACGACCCGACGGGGCGCACCGGTTGGCGGCCGCCGCTGCGACGTCGGCCGGGCGGCCGGGCGGACTGGGCGGCGCAGCCGCCGACCTGGCGGCAGGCCCGCCCGGCACTGATCGCCGACGCGCTGAAACGGGCGTCGGCGCGTCCGTCGGGCAACTGGTACGTCGTCGCCGCCTCCCGGGAAGTACGGGCCGGTGGGCCTCCGTTCGGGCGGACGGTCGGCGGGGCGGAGGTCGTGCTGTGGCGGGCGGAGGGCGGCGAGCCGCACGCGGGCCCGGGTGTCTGCCCGCACCTGGGGGCGCCGCTGCGGGAGAGCCGGGTGGTGTGCGGCACGCTGGTGTGCCACTGGCACGGACTGGCCCTGGACGGCGGGCCGTTCGCCGGCTGGGAGCCGTATCCGGTGCACGACGACGGGGTGCTGGTGTGGGTGCGGCTGGACGCGGTCGGCGGCGAGGAGCCGACCCGGCTGCCCCGGGTGCCGGGGCGGCCGGCGCCGGGCGGCGCGCTGGACGCCGTGTACACGGCGGTGGGGCGGTGCGAGCCGCAGGACGTGGTGGCCAACCGGCTCGACCCGTGGCACGGCGCGTGGTTCCACCCGTACTCGTTCGTGGACCTGACGGTGGCCCGGCCGCCGCGCGGCGAGGCGGACGACGTGTTCGTCGTCGACGTCTCCTTCCGGGTGGCGGGGCGGTGCGTGGTGCCGGTCCGGGCGGAGTTCACGGCTCCAGGACCGCGTACGGTCGTCATGCGGATCACCGGGGGCGAGGGCGCCGGGTCGGTGGTGGAGACCCACGCCACGCCGCTGACGGGCGCGGCGGACGGGCGGCCGCGTACCGCCGTGATCGAGGCGGTGGTCGCCGCCTCGGACCGCCGCGGCTTCGCCCTGGCCCGCGCCGCCGCCCCCGCCCTGCGCCCCTTGGTCCGCCGGACGGCGGCCCGCCTGTGGCGCGACGACCTCGCCTACGCCGAACGCCGCTGGGAACTGCGCAGCACGGGGCGTTTCCCGGGCTGACCGGTCGGCGGTGGGCCGCCGCGGCGGTCAGCGGTGGGTGGCGGCCAGGGCGCGGAGGATCGGGGTGCGGCCGGCGCGGGGGACGGTCCACAGGGTCTGGCCGCGGACGCCCCAGGCGGCGAGCAGGGCGCCGGCGGCCAGGAAGCCGGTGGTGGCGGCGCGTTCCATCAGGGCCACGGGCAGGTCGCAGCGGATCGCGTCCCCGGCGAGCACCACCCGCGGGTGCGGGGTCGCCACGGCGGGCCGCCGGGCGTGCGAGCCGACGGTGAACAGCGGGCAGTCGGCGTGCCAGGCGTGCCGGGCGTCGACGACGCGGGCCTGCCGGGTCTCCGGGTAGACCCGGTGCAGTCCGGCGAGGAGGCGGTCCCGCACGGCCCGCCGGTCGGCCGGTCCGGTGACGGCGTAGGCGTGCAGTTCGACCACCGAGCCGCCGGTGCGGGCGGCCCAGCGGGCGGCCTCGCCCTCGTAGCGGTCCAGGACGCTGACGTTGTCCAGGCCGTCGTACCCGCTGGTGCCGAGGAAGCCGGGGCGGTCGGCTCGGACCGGCCGGTCGAGCCAGAGCCGGGAGACGAGGAAGGGCGGGGCGGTGCGCAGGGCGGCGACGGCGGCGCGCCAGTCGGGCGTGCCGAGGCCGGGCGAGGCGGCGACGAGCGCGCGCAGCGCCCCGGGGTCGCAGGCGAGGACGGCCGCGTCGTGGGGGTGGACGGCGGTGTCGGTGCGCACCGTGACGCCGCCGCCGGTCTCCGGCCGGACGGCGCGTACAGCGGTGCCGGTGCGCACCCGGGCGCCCAGGCGTCCGAGGTAGTCGCCGAGCGGTTCCCACAGGGCCTGCGGGAAGGGCTCGTCCGGTACGTCGAAGAGGAGGCCCTCGGCCGAGCCGAGGAAGTAGATGTGGAACATCAGGATGAGTTCGGCGGCGGACAGGTCGCGCGGGTCGGCGAAGAAGCTGCGGGAGAACACTTCGAACGCGAGGTGGTGCGCGGCCTCGGGGAAGCGGACGCCTTCCAGGAAGCGGGTGGCGCTGACCGCGTCGAAGCGGGCGTAGACCTCGGGCACGCGGACGTCCAGGAGGGGCAGCGCGGCCCGGGCGTCCATGGCGGCGAGGTCGCGCCAGCCGAAGGTGGGGCTCAGGGCGACGAAGCCGAGGGCGCTGAGGGGCGGGGTGCGCGGGACGCGGGCGAAGCTGTCGGTCAGTCCGCCGCTGTGCCGCAGCGGGTAGTCGGGCAGCGGGCGCAGCCGGTCCAGGCCGGGGTCGGTACGGCGCAGCAGGCCGCGCAGGTTGTAGTACTGCCGGAAGAAGGCGTGGAAGCCGCGGCTCATGGTGGCCCGGGAGCCGTCGGCGAGGCGGGTGCGTTCGCCGGAGAGGCGTCCGCCGAGCGCGTCGTGCTGTTCGTAGAGGGTGACGCGGGCGCCGCGTTCGGCCAGCAGGGTGGCCGCGGCGAGGCCCGCGATGCCGCCGCCCGCGACGGCGACGCTCGGCGCGTCGGTGTGCGGGAAGCGGTCCCGGCCGGGCGCCGGGAAGAGGATCTCGGCCTTGCGGTCGCGGCCCCGGCGGGCGGTCCGGCGCGGGGCGGCGTTCACCGGGTGGTCCGTGTGGCGGTCCGTGTGACGGTCCGCGTCGTCGCGGCGGTGTCCGCGCGGGCGAGGAAGGTGTGGACGATGCCGGTCTGCCATCCGGCGACGGGAACCGCGCGTACGCCGGTGAAGCCCGCGCCGGTGAGCCGGGCGGCGAACTCGGGGGCGGTGTCGAAGGCGAGGACGCTGCGCCACAGGTGGCGGTAGAGGGCGCGGTCGCCGCTGAGCGTGCCGGCCGGGATGATCACCCCCTGGCACACGGCCGTCCACAGGGCGCGGTGCGCGGCCGCGCCGCTGAGGCTGTACTCGTGCGCGGCGAGCCGGCCGCCCGGCCGCAGCAGGGCGCGTACGACGGCGAGGACGGCGTCCGGGTCGGTGACGTTGCGGAACAGGTAGGCGGCGAACACCGCGTCGAACGGCCCTTCCTCGGCGCTCGCCACCTCCTCGGCGGTCAGGTGGAGGAAGCGCACCCGGTCCGGCCAGGGCTTGGCGAGGGCGCGCCGGAGCATGCCCGAGGAGGCGTCCACGGCGGTGATCCGGGCGTGCGGCGCGGCCGTCAGCAGGGCGCGGGTGGAGGCGCCGGTGCCGCAGCCGAGGTCGAGGAGGTGCAGTCCGGCGCCGCCCCGGGGCGGCCGGAGGCGGCGCGCCGAGCGGGCGAGGTCGGCGCGGTAGCCGGGGTTGAGGGCGGTGAGGCGGTCGTAGCTGTGGGAGGCGTGGTCGAAGGCGCGTGCCAGGTCGTGGTCGCGCAGCAGGGTCATCGGTGGCTCTCTTCGGCTCGGGGCGCGAGGGGGCGGCGGGGCAGGAAGGGCAGTTCGAGGGCGGTGCGGAGCATGGGGGCGACGGGGCAGCACAGGCCGACGGACCAGTCCTCGCCGAGGGTGGTGGCGCCGTCGAGGAAGCGCAGCAGGCGGTGCGGCGGGACGTCGCGGAACAGGGTGGTGAAGAAGGCGGGGCCGTCGATCCGCCCGGTGTCCAGGGCGCGCAGGAGTACCGCGTCCATGGCCAGCGTCCGGCGCCGGTGGGGGCGGGGCGTGTGCGCGCGTCCGGTGCTCAGGGCGGCGGCGACGGCCCGGCTCTGCCGCTGGACGGCGGCGAAGGTGTAGCCGGTGGCGGGGCGGGTGGCGCCGCCGGCGGTGCCGATCCGGACGACCGCGCCGTCCCGGTGCGGGAAACGGGCGTCGGTCATCGGGATGACGCCTTGTTCGGCCGCCTCGACGGTGAAGGCGCCGAGCCGGAGCACGTCGCGGGTGTAGCGGGCGAGCGCCGCTTCGTAGGCGGGTGCGGTGAGCGGGGTGCGGGAGAACTCGGTGTACTCCACCAGGGCCCGGTCGGGGGCGAGCGGCAGGACGTAGCCGAAGGCGAGGCCGTGGCGCGGCTGCGGCACCCGGAAGTCCATCAGGTCGGCGACGGCGGGGTCGAAGCGGGCGGTGTCCGTGCGCACGAACCAGCCGCGGAAGTGCTGGAGCAGCCGGGTCCGGGCGGGCGGCTCGGCGGGCAGCGGCCGGGAGTCGAAGACGTGGCGGGCGCGCAGGGTGAGCCGCCGGCCGTCGGGCGTCGTGCAGTCGACCTCGGCCCGCGCGCCGTCGGCGGTGGTGGCAGTGCGCACGGTGTCGGCGGTCGCGCGCAGGAGGCGTCCGCCGGGGGTGCGGGCGAGCCGGTCGTGCACCAGTCGTTCCAGCGCCGGGGAGCGGATCATGCGGTAACTGAACGGCCACGCCTCGACGGTGACGGGGGCGCCGTCGGCGCCGTGCACCCGCAGCCGGGTCCAGGAGGCGCCGACCGCCTCGTCCAGGTCGTCGGCGCCCCGGTCCCAGTAGCACCAGGTCCGTTCGGCCGGCCGCCGCGGCCCGTCCGGCGCCTCGACGAGGGTGACGGTGAGGGAACCGACGGCCGCCAGCCGGTGGGCGAGGGAGAGCCCGGCGGCCCCGCCGCCGACGACGACGGCGTCCGACGCCGGTTCGCCGGTGGCGGCGGTCGCCGGTTCGTGCGTGGCGTAGGCGTCCACGTCGTCACTCCGGGGCGCGGGTGCGGGCAGGGGTTCCCTGCTTACCGTGCTCCCGGTCGCCCCCCGGCCCGCCGGGGTGCGCGGCGGGGCCGCTGCCACTCGTCCGGGTGATCTCGGGGGTGGGCGAGGGGTTGTTCCCGTACCCCGCTGGACCGTCCCGGGCGGGTCGGCAGCGCTGGACCGTCCCGGGCGGGTCGGCAGCGCTGGACCGTCCCGGGCGGGTCGGCAGCCGGGACGGTCCAGTGGAGTCCGCAAGCGGGCGGAAGGGGGCGCGTCCTGGTAGGCGGACTCCGATGCCTGGCCGACCACCATGCCGCCGACGGCGCACGGCACGGCTCCCGCTCCTCCGGTCAGATAGGCGCAGCCGGTTCCGGAAGTAGCCCGACATGGTGGTAGTGCCGGATCGCCCGGGTGCTGAGCCCCACGAGCGCGGCGATCTCTCCGATGCGCATGCCCCCGGTAGAAACCCTGCCGTTGCGTCAAGGTCAAGCACTGAAAGTACCGTCGGGCGCGAAACGCCTCAAGCGTGTCCACACACCCGCCGGCCGGGACGGAGGCGGCGCGGCTGGAGCGGCCCAGGACGTTGAGGTCGCGGTGCTTGAGCGGGAGCAGGCGGGCGATGTCCTCGTCCCGGATCTCGTGTCCCCCGGCACGGAGCCGGGCGACGTCGGCGTCGGCGTCGGCGTCGGCGTCGGCGTCGGCGTCGGCGTACCGGGGGGCCAGAGCACCACGGCGTTGGGGACCGGGCGGATCCCCGTCTGGCGTGTGGGCGGACGGCGGGGGTGTCCTGGACAGGCCCTAAGGTTTCCCGGGTGCCCATGTACAGCATTGGTCAGGCCGCGCGCCTGTTGAGGGTGAGTCCGGAGACCGTGCGCCGGTGGGCGGACGCGGGGCGGCTGCCGATGGGGCGGGACGGCGCGGGCAACCGGGTGATCGACGGGGCGGGGCTCGCGCGGTTCGTGCGGGAGCGGGCGGCCGAGGACGAGCGGGCCGTCGCGGCCGGTCCGCCGACGTCGGTGCGCAACGCGTTCATCGGGATCGTCACGGCGCTCGCGGTGGACGAGGTGGTGGCGCGGGTGGAGGTGCAGGCCGGGCCGCACCGGATCGTGTCGCTGGTGACCCGGGAGGCGGTGGACGAGCTGGGCCTGGCGGTGGGGGTCACGGTCGTCGCGCGGGTGAAGTCGACGAACGTGCACGTCGAGCGGTCGTAGCGGCTCCGTCGGCGTCCTGGTCGGCGTGGCACAGCAGGGCCGCCCACAGGTCCAGGCGGTCGCGCAGCCGGGACAGGTCGCGGCCGGTGAAGTGCTCGATGCGCTGGATCCGGTAGTGGACGGTGTTGACGTGCAGGTGCAGGGCCTCGGCGGTGCGGGCCCAGGAGCCGTCGTGGGCGAGGAAGATCCGCAGGGTGTCGAGCAGGGCGGCGGCGGAGGCGTTCGCCGGGTCGAGCAGCGGCCCGAGGACGGTGCGGCTGTAGGCGGTGCGGACCTCGGCCGGTACGCCGGTGAGCAGGGTGTCCAGGCTGGTCAGGGTGGTGACGTCGGTCAGGGCGGAGGCGGCCGCGCCGCTCGTGCGCGCGGCGGTCAGCGCGTAGCGGGCCTCGGCCAGGGCACCGGGCAGCCCGCTCGCGTCGGCGGCCGGTGCGGCGAGGCCGCCGTGCAGCAGGACGCCGGGGTCGGCGGCGGCCACCAGCGGCCAGGCCCGCGCCAGTTCGGCGGCCGCGTCCTCGGGCACGACCGCGAACGCGGTCCCGTCGGGCAGCCGTCCCACCGCGCTGAGCGGCGCGCCGGTGTGCGCGACGGCCTCCGCGAGCGCGCTCTGTGCCGCGGGCACGGACGGAGCCGCCGGACCGGGGGCCGGGCCCGACGCCGGGTCGGTCTCGCGTGCCCGCGGGCCCCGTGCCTCGGCGGGCCGGGTCGCGGCGCCGTCCGCCGCGTTCGCGCCCCGCACCGCCGCGTTCGCGCCCCGCGCCGTCGTGGTCGCCACGACCACCCGGTAGGGCCCCTCGGCCGCCGGCCCGCAGGCCCGCAGCGCCGCGGCCGTGTCACCGGCCGCGGCGGCGGTCGTGGTCGTGGCCGTCGTCAGCAGCCGGCCCAGCGCGTCCGCGGTGCGCCGTCCGGCGACGCGGCGGCGGATCAGCGCCGTCTGGCAGCGGCCGAGGACGGCGGTGATCTCGTGCAGCAGCAGGGGCGGCGCGGCGGCCCCGTCCGGCAGGTGCAGCCACCAGCGCTCGTACGGTCCGGGCACCGCGTCGGCCTCCACCGGCGCCGTCGTGCCGCTGTCGCCGCCGGGCAGCGCGGCGGCCGCCTTCGCCGGCAGCGGGTCGGCGCCCGGGGTGGCGGCGACGGTGCGGCCGGTCGCGGTCACGACGTAGGCGGCGACGGCGTCCAGGTGCGCGAAGGCGGCGGCGAGGACGAGGGCCGGGTCGGCGTCCTGCGCGACCAGCCGGTTCAGCCGGCCGCGCACGTGCTCGGGCAGCGCCCGTCCGCGGCCCAGCTCTCCCCACTGGCGCAGGTACACGCTGTCGGTGATCGCGCGGAACATCACATGGGCGGGGACGCCCGCGACCGGCAGCCCGTGCCGTGCGCACGCCTCGACCAGGTCGGCGGGGACCGAGCCGTGGGTCTCCTCGCCGGCCAGCAGCGCGACGGCGCCGGCGTCCTTCAGCCCGGCGACGAATCGTTCCGCCTTGTCCCTGCCCTCGTCCGCGCTCCACCAGACGAGCCCGCTGAGCACGACTTCGTCGGGGCGGACGAAGCGGGCCGGGTCCTCCAGGTCGGTCACCGTGACGCCGCCGATCTCCCGGCGCAGCAGCGCGTCCTCGGCCCAGAGCAGGCGCAGGCCCAGGGACTCGTCCTGCAACAGGTGTTCGACGTGCATGTTCCGGCTCCTCGTGCGGGCGCCGGGCAGCGGGGGCTTGTCGCCCGGCATCTCACATTCACCAGGTGGATGCGAGTCATCGCATGGTAAATGCAAGAGCACACGAGCGGTATGCCTCTTGGTTGATTCACCAGGAGACGGGCCTGGAACACTTGGGTTTCCGTGCTGTGAACCAGTCGTCGCGACCCCCTCCGGCTTGCTTCACTTCCGGCCATGGACCTCAACACGGTGGTGGAGATTCGCGACGCCCGGCGTCCCGCGCCCTGGCGGCCGGGCGACGCCTGGCTGGGCGGCGGCACCTATCTGTTCTCGGAGCCGCAGCCGCGTCTGCGCCGCCTGGTCGACCTCAGCCGCACCGGCTGGACGCCCGTACGACGGCAGCCGGACGGCTCGCTGGAGATCGCGGCCACCTGCACCATCGCCCAGCTGTCCCGGTTCGCGCAGGCGCTGCCCGCCGAGGCGGCGCCGCTGTTCGAGCAGTGCTGCCGGGCGTTCCTCGCCTCGTTCAAGATCTGGAACATGGCGACCGTCGGCGGCAACCTCTGCAACGCCCTGCCGGCCGGACCGATGACCTCGCTGACCTCGGCGCTCGACGGAACCTGTCTGCTGATCGCGCAGGACGGCGCGCGCCGCCGGGTGAAGGTCGCCGACTTCGTGACCGGCGCGGGCCGCAAGGTCCTGGCCGAGGGCGAGCTGCTGCGCTCGGTCACCCTGCCCGCCCGCGCCCTCGGCTGCCGTACGGCCTTCCGGCAGGCGTCGCTCTACGGGCTGGGGCGCTCCGGGGTGCTGGTGATCGGAGCGCTGGACCCGGTGGACGGCTCCCTCGCGGTGACGGTGACCGCCGCGACGGTCCGGCCGGTGCGACTGTGGTTCCCGCTGCCGCCGACGGCCGGGGCGCTGCGGTCGGCGCTCGGCTCGGCCGTCGCCGACGGCGAGTGGTTCGACGACATCCACGGGCTGCCCGAGTGGCGGCGGCACATGACGTTCCGGTACGCGGAGGAGATCCGCCGGGAGCTGGGAGGGGAGACACGATGAAGATCGAGGTCAACGGCCGGCAGCACGAGGAGGACCCGCGTCCCGGCCAGTGCCTGCGCACGTATCTGCGCGAGCGCGGCTGGTTCGGCGTGAAGAAGGGCTGCGACGCGGGCGACTGCGGCGCGTGCACGGTCCACGTCGACGGCGAGCCGGTGCACAGCTGCCTGTACCCGGCCTTCCGCGCCGACGGCCGCACGGTCACCACCGTCGAGGGCCTGGCCTCGCCCGAGGGCGAACTGCACCCGGTGCAGCGGCGGTTCCTCGACGCACAGGGCTTCCAGTGCGGCTTCTGCACGGCCGGCTTCCTGATGACCACGGCCGCCCTGGACGAGGACAAACTCGCCGATCTGCCCCGGGCGTTCAAGGGAAACCTGTGCCGCTGCACCGGCTACCGGGCCATCGAGGACGCGGTGCGCGGGGTGAAGAACGTCGAGGCGCCGGCGCCCGGCGAGAGCGTCGGCCGCAGCCTGCCCGCCCCGGCCGGGCCGCAGGTCGTCACCGGCACCGCCCGCTACACCTTCGACGTGGAGGTGCCCGGCCTGCTGCACATGAAGCTGCTGCGCTCGCCGCACGCCCACGCCCGCGTCGTCACCGTGGACACCTCCGCCGCGCTGCGCGTGCCCGGCGTGCACGCCGTGTTCACCCACCGGGACGCCCCCGAACGGCACTTCTCCACCGCCCGGCACGAGCACCCGGAGGAGGACCCGGACGACACCCGCGTGCTGGACGACACGGTGCGCTACATCGGCCAGCGCGTCGCCGCCGTCGTCGCCGACAGCGAGGCCGCCGCCGAGGAGGGCTGCCGGCGGATCGAGGTGACGTACGAGGTGCTGCCCGCGGTGCTCGACCCGGAGGAGGCGATGTGGCCGGGGGCGCCCGTCGTGCACGACAAGGACGCGGCCACCGCCCGGATCGCGCGGCCGCGGGCCAATGTGGTCGGCGAGGCGCACGGCGAGATCGGCGACGTGGCGGCCGGCTTCGCCGAGGCCGACCTGGTCTACGAGGAGACCTTCCGCACCCAGCGGGCGCAGCACGCCAGCCTGGAGACGCACGGCGCTCTCGCCTGGTTCGACGAGGACGACCGGCTGACCGTGCGCACCAGCTCCCAGACGCCGTTCCTCACCCGCCGCGCGCTGTGCGCCCTGTACGACCTGCCCGAGGAGCGGGTGCGGGTGGTCGCGGGCCGGGTCGGCGGCGGCTTCGGCGGCAAGCAGGAGATGCTGGTCGAGGACGTCGTGGCGCTGGCGGTGCTGCGGCTGCGCCGCCCGGTGAAGCTGGAGTACACCCGCGCCGAGCAGTTCTACGGGGCCACCACCCGCCACCCCTTCACCGTTCACGTCAAGGCGGGCGCCCGCCGCGACGGCACGCTGACCGCGCTCCAGCTGCGGGTGGTCGCCAACACGGGGGCGTACGGCAACCACGGGCCGGCGGTGATGTTCCACAGCGTCGGCGAGTCCATGGCCGTCTACCGCGCCCGGCACAAGAAGGTCGACGCCTACTCGGTGTACACGCACACCGTCCCGGCGGGCGCCTTCCGCGGCTACGGCCTCGGCCAGGTGATGTTCGCCGTCGAGTCCGCCTTCGACGAACTGGCCCGCCGACTCGGCCTCGATCCACTGGAGTTCAAGGCCCGCAACGTCATCGGCCCCGACGAGCCGATGGCCACTCCCGGCGGCCACGAGGAGGATCTCCACATCGCGAGCTACGGCCTCGACCAGTGCGTGGGGATCGTCCGCCGGGCGCAGGCGCAGACCGACGCCGGCCAGCCGGCCCCGGAAGGCTGGCTGGTGGGCGAGGGAGCCGCCCTCGCGATGATCGCGACCGGCCCGCCCGGCGGCCACCTCGCCGACGCGAGGGCCACCCTGCTGGGCGACGGCACCTTCGATCTGGCGGTCGGCACCGCCGAGTTCGGCAACGGCACCACCACCGTCCACCAGCAGATCGCGGCCGGCGAACTCGCCACCACCGTCGAGCGGATCGCCGTCCGCCAGTCGGACACCGACGTCGTACGCCACGACACCGGCGCCTTCGCCTCCACCGGCACCGTCGTCGCGGGCAAGGCCACCCTGCGCGCCGCCCGCGCCCTCGCGGACATGCTCCTCGACTTCGCCGCCGCGCACCTGCGCGTGCCGCGCGACCAGTGCGCGCTCGCGGAAGAGGCCGTGCTGCACCCGGGCGGCCGGCTGACGCTCAAGGAACTGCACCAGACCGCCCGCGCGGTCGGCGTGGAGTTCGCCGCCGACGGGCACTTCGGCGGCACCCCGCGCTCGGTCGCCTTCAACGCCCAGTGGTTCAAGGTGGCCGTCGATCCCGGCAGCGGCGAGATCCGCGTCCTGCGCAGCGTGCACGCCGCCGACGCGGGCAAGGTGATGAACCCGATGCAGTGCCGCGGCCAGGTCGAGGGCGGGGTGGCCCAGGCGCTCGGCGCGACCCTCTTCGAGAACGTCCGCATCGACGGCACCGGCGCGGTGGAGACGGCCGCCTTCCGCCGCTACCGGCTGCCCCAGTACGCCGACGTCCCGCGCACCGAGGTGCACTTCATGGAGACGGCGGACGCGATCGGCCCGCTGGGCGCCAAGTCGATGAGCGAGAGCCCGTTCAACCCGGTCGCGCCCGCCTTCGCCAACGCCCTGCGGGACGCGACCGGCATCCGCTTCACCGAACTCCCGCTCACCCGCGACCGGGTGTGGCTGGCGCTCAGCGAGGCGGGCGTGGCCGGGGCGGACGGACGGCCGTAGGGCGGCGTGCCGGCCGCCCCACGACCGGCCACGGTCCTCAGGAGCGGCAAAAGCGCAGCGTCACCAGCTCGAACGGGCGCAGCCGTACGGTGATCCGCTCGCCGTCGTGCTCGGGGGCGGCGGCCTCGGCGAGCGGCCGTTCCAGCAGGTCCGTCGCCGTGACCCCGGCGTGGGCGAAGCCGGCCGTCAGGGTGGCCCGGGCCCGGCCGCCGTGCGCCTCGTGGAAGCGGACCACCACGTCGCCGCTGCCGTCGTCGGCGAGCTTGACCGCCGTGACGACCACCGCCGGGTCGTCCACCGTCACCAGCGGGGCGACCTCGCCGGCCCCGGTCAGGCGCCGCTCGGGCACGTTGATCCGCCAGCCCTCGCGGACCGCGTCGCCGATGTCCGCGCCGGGCGCCAGGGCGTGCCGGAAGCGGTGGACGCCCTGGTCGGTCTCCGGGTCGGGGAAGCGCGGGGCGCGCAGCAGCGACACCCGGACCGTGGTGGTGGTGCCCCGGTCGCCGTCGGCCCGGACGGTACGGGTCACATCGTGGCCGTACGTCGAGTCGTTGACGATCGCGACGCCCCAGCCGGGTTCGGCCACGTGCACGAAGCGGTGGTTGCACGCCTCGAACTTGGCCGCCTCCCAGGAGGTGTTGGTGTGGGTGGGGCGGTGGAAGTGCCCGAACTGGGTCTCGGAGGCGTACCGTTCGGCGTGCACGTCCAGCGGGAAGGCGAGTTTGAGGAACTTCTCCGTCTCGTGCCAGTCGACCTCCGTGTCCAGCACCAGCCGCCGTTCCCCGGCCGCCAGCGACAGCACCTGGGTGACGCGGGAGGCGCCGAAGGACCGTACGATCCGCACCGAGGCGCCGTCCTCACCCGCGGTGACCTCGTCGGCGTCGGTCAGGTCGGTGACCGTGTTGCGGTAGAACTCGTCCACGTCCCAGGCGTCCCACATGTTCGGGAAGTCGGGGTGCAGTTGGAGCAGGTTCGCGGCGCGGCCCGGGGCGACGGTCTCCCGGTCGGCCTCCAGGTCGTAGGCGGAGACGACGAGCCCGCGGGCGTCGACCGCGATCCGCAGCAGGCCGTTGTCCAGAACGTGCCCGCCGCCCTCGCGGGGCGTCAGCCGGGTGCCGCCCGGGGCGGCCGGGGCGGCCGCGCCGCCCGCCGGGACGCCGGCGCGGGGGTGCGGGGCCGCGTTGAAGACCAGTTCCGTCGTGCCCTCGCCGGCCAGCGCGCGCTGCGCGGCCTCGGTGATCGCGTCCAGTTCGGCGGTGATCCGGTCGTAGGTGGCGCGGGCCTCGCGGTGCACCCAGGCGATGGACGAGCCGGGCAGGATGTCGTGGAACTGGTGCAGCAGCACCGTCTTCCAGATCCGGTCCAACTCCTCCTGGGGGTAGGGGAATCCGGTGCGGACGGCGGCGGTCGCCGCCCACAGCTCGGCCTCGCGCAGCAGGTGCTCGCTGCGCCGGTTGCCCTGCTTGGTCCTCGCCTGGCTGGTGAGGGTGGCGCGGTGCAGTTCGAGGTACAGCTCGCCGACCCAGACGGGCGGTTCGGGGTACTCGGCCTCGGCCTTGTCGAAGAAGGCGGCCGGGGTCTCCCACTCCACGCGCGCCGAGCCCTCCAGGTCGCGCAGCCGGGCCGCCTTGGCGACCATCTCGCGGGTGGTGCCGCCGCCCCCGTCGCCCCAGCCGGTGGGCGCCAGGGAGTGCCGGGCGACGCCCTTGTCCTTGAAGTTGCGGGCCGCGTGGGCGATCTCGCCGCCCTTCATGGAGCAGTTGTAGGTGTCCACGGGCGGGAAGTGGGTGAAGATCCGGGTGCCGTCGATGCCCTCCCACAGAAAGGTGTGGTGCGGGAACCGGTTCGTCTGCGACCAGGAGATCTTCTGCGTCAGCAGCCGGGTGGAGCCGGCCGCCTTGATGATCTGCGGGAGTCCGGCGGCGAAGCCGAAGGTGTCGGGCAGCCACGCCTCGTCGTTCTCGATGCCGAACTCGTCGAGGAAGAACCGCTTGCCGTGCACGAACTGCCGGGCCATCGCCTCCGAGCCGGGCATGTTGGTGTCGGACTCCACCCACATGCCGCCGGCCGGCACGAACCGCCCGTCCGCGACCGCCTTCTTCACCTTCGCCCATACCTCGGGCCGGTGCTCCTTGATCCAGGCCCACTGCTGCGCCTGGGACATGGCGAAGACGAAGTCGGGCTCGTCCTCCAGCAGGGCGGTCATGTTGGAGGTGGTGCGGGCCACCTTGCGGACGGTCTCGCGCAGCGGCCACAGCCAGGCGGAGTCGATGTGCGCGTGCCCGACGGCGCTGATCCGGTGCGCGGAGGGCACCGCGGGCGCGGCGAGGACGTCGGTGAGCCGCGCGCGGGCGCGTGCGGCGGTGCCGTTCACGTCCTGGAGGTCGACGGCGTCCAGGGCGCGGTCCACGGCGCGCAGGATCTCGTGGCGGCGCGGGGAGTCCACCGGCAGCTCGGCCATCAGCTCCCCGAGGACCTCCAGGTCGATGACGAGCTGCCACACGGTCTCGTCGAAGACGGCGAGGTCCATGCGGGTGAGCGTGTACTGCGGGTCGCTGCCCGCGGTCTCCTTGTCGCCGAGCCGGGTGGGCAGGAAGGGGTGGTAGTCGAGGATGACCGGGTTGGAGGCGGCCTCGACGTGCAGGCGCACCTGTTCGCCGCCCGCGACCGGCGCGCCGATCCGCACCCACTGGTTGCGCGGGTTGAGGCCCTTCACGGGGGTGCCGTCGGGCCGGTAGACCAGGCCCTCGCACTGGAAGCCGGGCATGTTCTCGTCGAAGCCGAGGTCGAGCAGGGCCTCCACCGTCTTCCCGGCCCACGCCTCGGGAACGGTCCCGGTGACCCGGAACCAGCTGGTGCCCCACGGAGCACCCCAGCGGGCGCCCACCTCGATCGGCGCGGGCTCGGCGGCCAGGCCCTCGGCGACCGGCACCGGCTCGCCGGGCGCGTGCCACACGGCCACGTCCAGCGGGACGGACTCGGGGTACACGGCGGGGCGGACGCGCTCGTCCAGGACGCGCTTGAGGCGGGCTTCGACCAGGCTGCGGTCGTCATGCATGCGGGATGCTCCGTAGGTCGTACGTCAGCGGGCGGATCGGCGGGTGGTTACCGGGGTGCGGGGCACCGGGTGGGGGTCACCAGGTGCGGGTGACGGTCGCGGGGGCCGACGAGGTGTACAGCTCCCCCACCGCGCGCACTTCCAACCGTGCGGCGCGCTCGCCCGGCGCGGGGGTGAGGCCGCCGGCGAAGTGGGCGCGCTGGCCGGTGCCGCCGAGGAAGCGGCGGGTGCCGTCGGGCAGCACGCGGTGCACGGTGTAGTGGCGGACCGTGCCGGGCGCCGGGTGGTTCCAGGCCAGGCGCAGGTCGCCGCCGGACGCGGCGGTGATCCGCGCGCCGGTGGGGGCGGCCGGGGTGGTGGCGCGGTCGCGGACGGCGAGCCGGCCGAGCCGCCAGCGCACCGGCCCGCCGTCGGCGGCGGTGAGGCGGACGCCGAGCGCGTGCAGGGTGCCGGACAGGCCGGTGAGCCGGACGGCCGTGGTCCGCCAGCCGTCGCCGCTCCCGGCGGGCAGCGGGAGATACGTGTACGGCGGGGCCGCCCCGGCCGCGTCCGGGTCGGCGGTGGCGACGGCCAGCTCGACCCGCACGCCGCCGGTCTCCGCGCGGTGGGTCAGCTCGACCACGGTGTCGGGGCCGATCGGCAGCCGGGTGGCGTACAGGTCGAGCACGGCGGGCTCGTCGAGCGCGCCGGCCACCAGCACACTGCTGCCGCCGCGCCAGGCGTCGGCGAAGTCGAAGGCGACGGTGGGCCGTTCGCCGCCGGTGCGGACGACCCAGCGGCGGGACGGCAGCCGGTCCTGGAGGCCGAGGTGGTTCCACGGCGTGTCGGAGGCGACCGCGCCGTCCTCGTACCAGCGCAGCCCGTGGCCGGTGTTGAAGACGCTCGCGAACGGCAGCGAGGTCACGGTGGAGCGGTCGGCGACAAAGACGGCGGGCGCCCGCCAGCGGTCGGTGGTGTCGGGGCGGGCCGGGTCCAGGGAGCGGCCGGTCCAGAACCGGTCGTCGGCGGCGTGGAAGTCCTCCGGGGTGTGGCCGACGGGCAGGTGGTTGCGGGTCTGCTCGGGGCGGTAGAGGCCGAGGGAGGTGGTGTGCGGGGCGTCGGCGGGCACGATCGAGTCCCAGTCGACGGAGGTGTCCGGGCCGTTCGACTCCACGTCGACGCCGGCCCACAACTCGTAGCGGCCGCGCCCCAGTTGCTCCGCCTTTCGCCCGGAGGCGGCGAGGGTGCCGGCGCTCCAGCGGAAGTCGAGGAACATGGCGTCGGCGGCCTGGAACAGGGCCTGGTTCTGTCCGTTCAGCGCGCCCTGCCAGCTCACCGAGCCGTTCACGGTCATCGCGTCGTACCAGGTCACCCGCTGCCCCTCGGTCGCGGCGAGGGCCTTCAGCTCCTTGACGAAGCCGAGCATGGCGGCGCCCAGGGCGCTGTCGCCGCCGCCGGTCTCGGCGTTGACGAACCAGCCGTCGAAGCCGTACGCGGCGGCGACGGCGACGAGTTGGGCGGCGAGCGGGTAGTGCCCGGCGGCGTCCCGCTGCACGAGGTCGCGCGTCCACTGGAGCTGTCCGCCGTAGGCGGCGGGCGGCAGGAAGACGTTGCCGAGGACGGGCACGCCGTGCCGGTGGGCGGCGTCCACGATCGGCGCGTTCGGGGCGAGGATCAGTCCCTCGCCGGACGAGCCGCCCCAGAAGACCAGTTCGTCCAGGTACGCCCAGTGGGTGAGGGCGTAGGAGTCGGCGGTGGCCGAGCCCTGCGACGGGTTGCCCGCGGTGGGCCCGAAGGAGACCAGGGACTGGATCCGCGCCTGGTCCGCGCGGGCGGTGGCGTTGGCGGGGACCGGGGTGAAGCGGGGGGCGAGTGGGACGGCGGCGGCGTTGAAGGCGAGGTCGGCGTCGGCGGCGGCGCGCCAGCTCTTGAGGCTGCGCCAGGTGATGCCGGCGCCGGGGCTGCCGGCGGGCAGCGAGTCGGGGTACCAGTAGGAGGCGTACGGCTGGAGGGCGGCCGCGGCCCTCGGGGCGGCCGTCGCGGTGGCGGGCAGGGCGGGCAGCAGCGCGGAGCCGGCGGCGGCGAGCAGCACGGTGCGTCGGGTGGGGTTCACGAGCGGGGGCCTCCTTGCGGGTGGGGGAGTACCTGGTCGGACGTGACGACTTCGGTGATGCCGCGGACGGACAGATGGGCGCCGTCGGCCGCGTGGGTGTCGAGGACGGTGGTGGGGCGGGCGCCGTCGGCGGTCAGCCGGAAGAACGCCTCGAACACGTCGCCGCCGGGTGCGCAGCGGGAGCGGGCGGCCGGGTCGGCGGGGACGGTCAGGGCGGTGGTGCGCGGGGCCGGGGCGGTGGGGCGCTCCCGGGCGGCGCGTGCGGCGCGGGACAGGGCGTGGGCGATGTCCTTGGGCCGGCGGTCGTTGGTGAGCAGGCCGAGGCTGTATTCGAGGTCGGGGAAGTCGGCGAGGCGGCGGGAGACGTCGTGCGAGCACCACCAGGTGACGCCCCACAGGTCGGGGCAGTCCAGGGCGGCGGCGACGGTGGCCTCGGCGAAGGCGGCGGCGTGCTCGGCGGGGATCAGCGGGGCGGGCGCGCCGACCTCCTGGAGCCAGACCGGGCGGTGCGGGTCCTCGGCCCACGCCTTGCTCAGCTCGATCAGGTAGGCGGCGTGCTGCTCGGTGGGCACGGAGGTGCGGCCGTGGCGCTGGGCGGTGCCGTTGAACACCCAGGAGTGGACGGCGGTGAGGGCGCCGTGCCGGGCGGCCTGGGCGGGGGTGAACGGCATGTCGTCGCGGTACCAGGTGGCGTCGTACTCGGCGTGCAGGTGGAGCTTGCCGGGGGCGCCCTTCTCGCAGGCGGTGAGCATGCGGTCCAGCCAAGCGTCGATCTGCTCGGCGGTGGCCCGGTCGGGGTCGGGGTGGGGGGCGCCGGAGAACTGGTTGATCTCGTTGCCGAGGGTCATGCCGAGGAAGTGCGGCCGGTCGGCGAGGGCGGCGGCCAGGGTGCGCAGGTAGGCGGCCTGGCCGTCGAGGACCTCGGGGTCGGTGAACAGGTTGCGGCGGTGCCAGGTGCGGGTCCAGGCGGGCAGGAAGTCGAAGCTGGACAGGTGTCCTTGCAGCCCGTCCACGTTGACGTCGAGCCCGCGTTCGCCGGCCGCGTCGACGAGCTGGACCAGCTGTTCCACGGCGCGGGGGCGGATAAGGGCGCGGTCGGGCTGGAAGTAGGGCCACAGCGGGAAGACGCGGATGTGGTCCAGGCCGAGCGCGGCGATGGAGTCGAGGTCGGCGCGGACGGCGTCGAGGTCGAAGTCGAGCCAGTGGTGGAACCAGCCCTGGCTCGGGGTGTAGTTGACGCCGAAGCGCACGGCAGCAGGCATACGGGGTCCTTGCGGGGTGGGGTACGGCGGTCGGGGCGGCCGGCGTCTCAGCCCTTGACGGCGCCCTCGCCGACGCCGCGGAAGAAGAAGCGCTGGAGGCAGGCGAAGAGGGCGATCAGCGGGGCCACGGCGATGACGGTGCCGGCGGCGACGAGGCGTTCGTCGCCCGCGAAGGTGCCGTGCAGGTAGTTGAGGCCGATGGTCAGGGTGAATCTGGAGGGGTCGCTGAGCACGATGAGCGGCCACAGGAAGTCGTCCCAGGCGCCCATGAAGGCGAAGATCGCGACGACGGCGAGGGTGCCCCTGACCGAGGGCAGCGCGATCCGCCAGAACCGCTGCCACACGTTCGCGCCGTCGACGTAGGCGGCCTCCTCCACCTCGTAGGGCAGGTTGCGGAAGGCGTTGCGCATCAGCAGCACGTTCAGGGCGGCGACGGCGCCGGGCAGCACCACGCCGACGAGCGTGTTGTTCAGGCCGAGCTCCCGCATCGTCGTGAACTGGGCGATGATGATGCCCTCGGCGGGCACGAGCATCGCCAGCACGAAGACCAGGGTGGTCGCCCCGCGGCCCCGGTAGCGCAACCGGGCCAGCGCGTAGCCGGCGAGGGCGGAGCCGACGCAGTTGGTGACGACGTTGGCGGCGGCGACCTTCAAGGAGTTCAGGGCGTAGTCCCACACCGGGATGGTGTCGGCGACCCGTTCGTAGTTGTGCAGGGTGGGATGGCCGGGCAGGAACTTGGGCGGGGAGCTGAAGATGTCCTCGGTGGGGCCCTTGAGCGAGGTGGACAGCTGCCACAGGAACGGGCCGACGGTCAGGGCGAGGACGGCGAGCAGCAGCGCGTAGCGCAGGACCAGCTCCCAGACGGGGACGCGGCGGCCGTTCTCGTCGGTGAGGCGGGACCTGCGGGTCCGGGCGGCGGGCGGCCGCGCGGCGGAGGGTTGCGCGGCGGGTGGCTGCGCGGCGGGCGGCTGCGCGGCCGGGGTGCCGGCGGTGCTCATGACTCCTCCTTCCGGTCGGCGCGCAGGACGAGCAGCATCAGGACGACGGTGACGACGAAGACGACCAGGGAGAGGGCGGAGGCGTAGCCGACCCGGCCGGACAGTCCGGTGCCGGTGCGCTGGACGAGCATGACCAGGGTGGTGTCCTCGCCGGCCGGTCCGCCGCTGGGCCCGGCCATCAGGTACACCTCGGAGAACACCTTGAAGGCGGCGACCGAGGAGAGCGCGGCGACCAGGACCATGGTGGAGCGGACGGCCGGCACGGTGACGGTGAGGAAGCGGCGCACCGCGCCCGCGCCGTCCACGGCGGCCGCCTCGTGCAGTTCGCGCGGGACGTTGGCCAGCGCGGCGAGGTAGACGATCATGTAGTAGCCCAGGCCCTTCCAGACCGTGACGGTCATGGCGCTGATCAGCAGCAGCCACTGGTCGCTGAGGAAGCCGACCCGGTCCAGGCCCACGGTCTGCAGCAGCGCGTTCACCAGGCCGCGTTCGTCCAGCAGCCACACCCAGATCAGGCCGACGACGACGATCGAGGCGACGACCGGGGTGTAGAAGGCGGACCGGAAGAAGGCGATGCCGGGGATGTTCTTCCGCACCAGCAGGGCGAGCAGCAGCGGCAGGATCACCAGGGCGGGGACGACGCCGGCGATGTAGAGCACGCTGTTGCGCAGGGCGATCCAGAACATGTCGTCGTGCAGCAGCTCGCGGAAGTTGGCGAGCCCGACGAAGCGGCCGGGGACGAGGGTGCGGCGGTCGGTGAAGGCGTTGGCCACCGTGGACAGGAACGGGTAGAGGATGAAGACGCCGGTGACGAGGAGTCCCGGGGCGGCGAACAGCCAGGGGCTGGTGGGCAGTTGGCGGCGCACCCGGCTCACGGGCAGCCGCGCCGGGCGGCGGCCCGCGAGCCGGGCCGGCCGGCGGACGGTGGAGCGGGCCGGGCGTGCGGGGCGGGTCCGGGGCACGGCCGGGGTGGACCGGGTGGGGGGCATGGTCGGTCAGCCCTGCTGCTGGAGGAGCAGGTCGCACGCCTTGACAGCGTTGTCAAGCGCTTCCTTGGGGCTCTGCTTGCCCTGGAGCGCCTTGGCGACCTCGTTGCGCAGGGCGGTCTTCATCTGCTCGCTGAACAGCACGGGGGTGTAGTTGACCGCGTTCTTCAGGGACTTGGCGGCCGCGACGCGGACCCGGGTCTCGTCGGTGCCGTCCTCCTTGGTGAAGTACGGGTCGTCGAGCGAGCCGGCGGTGCTCGGGAAGATGGCGACCTTCTTGGCGAACGACATCTGGTGCTCGGCGTCGGTGACGTAGTGCGCGAAGGCGACGGCGGCGGGGGCGCGCTTGGTGCGGGAGTTCACCATCAGGCCCATCACGTACATGTTGACGTGGCCGGTGCTGGTGATCTGGTCGGTGATGCCGATGTTCTTGTACAGGCTCGGCGCCTGCTTCTTGAAGTGGTCCAGGTCCAGGGCGCTGCCGGGGTTCATGGCGACGGCGCCGGTGAGGAACTTCTTGCCGGTGGACTCGGGGGTGGCGGTGAGCACCTGCGGATCGAGCGCCTTGGCGTCGTACAACTCCTTGTACTTGGTGAGGAGTTCGATGCCCTTGGCGTCGTTGAAGGCGAAGCCGGTGCCGGCCTTGTTCATCAGGGACGAGCCGTAGCGGCCGAAGTCCTCGATGGTGGGCACGTTGGCCAGGGTGGCGACCTTGCCGCCGGACTTGTGCGCCAGCTGGAGCGCGTCGGCGAAGAGTTCGTCGTACGTACGCGGCGGTTTGGCGGCGTCGAGGCCGGCCTGTGCGAAGAGGGTCTTGTTGTAGAACAGCGGGCCGGTGTTCAGGTACCAGGGGAAGGCGTACGTCCCGGTCATGCCGGGGACCTGGTGGCCGGCCCAGGCGCCGGGCAGGTACTCGGACCGGTACTTGGCGGCGGCCTTGTCCAGGTCGAGGGCGAGGCCCGCCTTGGCGAGCGGCGCGGCCAGGTCCGGGGAGACGTTGACGACGTCGGGCAGGGTGCCGCCGGCCGCGTCGGCGCTGATCTTGTCGGCGTAGCCCTCGGCGGGCTGGTCGATCCACTTCACGTGGGTGCCGGGGTACTTCTTCTCGAAGTCGGCGATCAGGCCCTCGAAGTAGTCCTTGAAGTTGGCGCGCAGGTTCCAGGTCTCGAAGGTGATGTCGCCCTCGACCTTGCCGGAGGCGTCGGCCGTGGCGCCCCCGCCGCCGTCGGAGGAGCCGCAGGCGCTCAGCGGCAGGACGAGGGCGGTGACGGCGGCTGCGGCGAGTGCTCTGCGGGACATGGGCACGGTGACACGGCTCCCTTGCGGCGTCGGCGGCGGGTTGCGAATCGTTTCGGCAGCGACGATGCACGCCGATTCCTCGGGAAGTCAATGGATGAGGTGCCACTAAAGCGATTAGTTGGACGTAGGAGCAGGTCAGAGGGATGTCGGTGATGACTTGCCAGCACAGCTAATGCGCTTTAGAGTCCCGGTCTGACTTCTTTCACTCAAGCGCTTTAGCGATCACCGCATCGCGGGCTTCGGCGATCACCGCGTCGCGGGGAAACGAGGACGTACATGCCGGCCAAGCGGTCTCCGGCGCGCCGGCCGACGATGAAGGACATCGCGCGCCGCGCCGGTGTCTCCGAGAGCGCGGTCTCCTTCGCGCTCAACGGCCGGCCCGGTGTCTCCGAGGTCACCCGCGACCGGGTCCGCCGGGTCGCCGAGCAGCTCGGCTGGCGGCCCAGCACGGCGGCCCGCGCGCTGTCCGGCGAGGGCGCGGCCACGATCGGCTTCGTGCTGGCCCGGCCCGCGGACACGCTCGGGGTGGACTCCTTCTTCCTGCAACTGGTCTCCGGCATCCAGGAGGTGCTGGCCGAGCGCCATCTCGGGCTGCTGTTCCAGGTGGTGGAGGACCTGGCCGACGAGTGCGCGGTCTACCGCAGATGGTGGGCCGAGCACCGGGTGGACGGCGTCCTGGTGGTGGACCCGCGCACCGACGACCCGCGTCCGGACCTGCTCGACGAACTCGGGCTGCCCGCCGTGGTGATCGGCGGCGCGCCGGACGAGCGGCACCCGGGCCTGTCCACGGTGTGGGCGGACGACGCGGGCGCGATGGCGGCCGTGGTGGACGGGCTCCACGCGCTGGGCCACCGGCGGATCGTGCACATCGCGGGGCTGTCCGGCCTCGCCCACACCCAGCGCCGGATCCGGACGCTGCGCGCCGAGGCCGGGCGGCGCGGGCTGACCGGCGTGGAGTCGGTGACCACCGACTACTCCGACGCCGAGGGCGCCGCCGTCACCCGCCGGGTCCTCGGCGCGCCCGCTCCCCCGACGGCGCTGATCTACGACAACGACGTGATGGCCCTCGCGGGGGTCGCCACCGCCGCCGAACTCGGCTTCTCCGTCCCGGCGGACGTGTCGGTGGTGGCCTGGGAGGACTCGGCCCTGTGCCGGATGGTCAGGCCGTGGCTGTCCGCCCTGTCGCGGGACAGCGTCGAGTTCGGCCGCACCGCCGCCCGCGAACTGACCGCCCTCCTCGACGGCGGCCCGGCCCGCACCGTGCGGGTGCCGGTGCCCCGGCTGATCGAACGGGAGAGCACGGGGGCGGCCCGGGCCAGGTGACGGCGGCCGGCCCCGGTGAGAGCGCGGTGCCGCCCAGAGCGGTGGGCCGGAACCGCACCTCGCCGCGGTGCGCGGGGCGCCGCTCCAGACTCCGCCAGGTCGCGTGCGAGTCGGGCTCCTGGTCCAGGATCTCCGCCTCGACCTCGCCGTGCACCGGGCCGACGCTCACCTTCCGCGTCCGGGCCGTGGACGACTCGGGACGGCTGGTCGCCGACGGGGAGGTCGACCGGGCGATCGTCAATCGCGAACGGTTCCTCGGGGCGGCGACGCGGGCGTAGGGCCGGTCCGGCACTTCGCCCTCCGCGCGGCGGTGGCCATGGCGGCGGTGGCGCTGCCGCTCGTGCTGTCCGGGCGGGCGGAACTCGCGGTCTACGCCATGCTGGGCTCCTTCACCACCCCGTTCGGACGCAATCCGCCCCGTCCGCGCCGCGGTCGCGCCCCGGCGCCGACGCCACGCGGCTCGGCGGCCTCGGGGCCGCGCTGCCGCTCTTCTCGTTCGCCGTCGCCGCCAACGGTTCGGCGACCGCCGCCGACGTCCTGCCCCGCACCGCGCTGGCCGCGGTGGCGTCGCTGGCGGCCTGGGCGCCGGCCGTGGCCGGCCGGCTGGTGCATCCGGAGCGGCCCCAGCGCCTCGCCGTCGCCGCGGCTTCCGCACCGCGCGTGGGAGTGACCCCGCCCCACCCCGGCGCCGCTCATTCCCCGGCCGTCTCCTCGCTCGCCCCGCTCGCTTCGGCGGCCTCCCGGGCGATGCGGTCGAACTGCGCGCCCATGGCCTCGGCGAGCGCCTGGGCGGCCGACAGCGGCCGGACCATGACGGTGAAGTCGTCGATCTTGCCCTCCTCGTCGAAGTGGAGGAAGTCGCAGCCCTGGATCCGCTTGCCGGCGACGGTGGCGGTGAAGACGAGCGCGTGGTCGCGGCCGTCCGGGTCGGCGATCTCGCGGACGTAGGCGAAGTCCTCGAAGACGCGGAGCACGCCGCGCAGGATCGCCGCGGTGATCGCCTTGCCCGGGTACGGCGTGAAGGCGACCGGGCTGGTGAAGACGACGTCGTCGGCGAGGAGCGCCTCGACGGCCGCCGTGTCGCGGTTCTCGACGGCCTTGCGGAACGGATGCACGGTGCCACCCCTGGTCAATTAGTTGAATAGGTGTACCGGACAGTAGGGGCGTGCCGGACGGGTTGTCCACCCCCGCCCACACCCCCGCTCACCCCCCGTCCCCTCCCCCGCTCACCCCCGGTCAGTCGCCTCGATCGGTCCCCTCCTTGCCTGGTCAACGGCGTGCTAGCTTGCGGCCATGGCTTTGCGCAACGCGGTGATGGCGGCGCTCCTCGAAGGAGAGGCGTCCGGCTACGACCTCGCCAAGGGGTTCGACGCCTCCGTCGCCAACTTCTGGACGGCTACCCCCCAGCAGCTCTACCGGGAGCTGGAACGCATGGCGGGCGAGGGGCTCATCGCCGCCCGGGTGGTCGAGCAGGAGCGCCGGCCGAACAAGCGGCTGTTCTCGCTCACCGAGGCCGGACTGGAAGCCGTGCGCGCCTACGTCGCCGAGCCGCCGGGCCGGCCGACGGCCATCCGGGACGAGCTGATGGTCAAGGTGCAGTCCGCCGACGTCGGCGACCTCACGGCCGTACGGACGGCGATCGCCGCGCGCGTCGAGCGGGCCGGGGCCAAGCTCGCCCGGTACGAACGGCTCCAGGAACGCCTGCTGGACGGGCGCACGGAGGAGGAGCACTTCGCGCGGGCCGAGCGCGTCGGGCCCTATCTGACGCTGCTGCGCGGCATGGCCTTCGAGCGCGAGAACATCCGCTGGGGCGAGACCGCGCTCCGCGTCGTCGAAGGGCGGCTGGCCCCGGGGGGCCGTCCGTGAGCACGGTGGCCGCGCCGCTCCGGCAGGCCGCCCGCCCGCAGGCGTTCCCGGCGCGCTACGCGCGGGCGCGCCCGGGCAGGGCGTCCGCGCCGGTGTCCGCGCCGGTGTCCTCGTCCGGCGCGGACAGGTCGCTGAGGAGGTCGGGCAGCAGCCGCCGCGCGGTGGGGGTGAGCGTCCACCGCGCGGACCCGGCGGCGCCGCCGACATCGTGGAGCGCCGGCCCCGCCGGGGTGTCGCGGACGGCCCCCGCCACGGAGAGCACCGCGAAGCAGCGTTTCCCGCCGTCGGTCGTCTCGGCGCCGCTGAACAAGCAGCACGCCTCGACCAGCGCGAGCCCGCGGCCCCGCTCGTCGTCCACGTCCGCCTCGCGCCTGCGCGGCAGCCGCGGGCTGTCGTCGTGGACCTCGACCACGAGGAAGGACCCGGTCAGGGCGACCTCGGCGGTCATCCGGCCGCCCGCGTGCACCAGGCCGTTGGTCAGCAGTTCCGAGGCCACCAGCTCCAGACGCAGGTGCGCCTCCGCGTCGAGCGGTACGCCCCAGGACCGTACCGCGGCACAGATCCTGCCGCGGGTCCTGCGTACGTCGGCGGCGGTGGCTTCGAGGGTGAAGCGGGCTCGGGGCATGGTGTGTTTCCTCGGGCATGGGGGGTGGGTGTGCGGAGTCAGTCGCCGGGGCGCCGGGCCGGACGGTCGGGCGGCTCGGCGACCGAACTCCCGTTCCAGCAGACGCCGTAGATCCCGGGACGGCACTTGGCGGGCAGGATGTGCACGCTGTGCGAGGCGTCCAGGGCCAGCGGCCGGACGTTCTCCCGCGCCGCCCGGGAACTGTGCCGGTAGTAGCCGTAGACGGCCGGGGGCGGGTTGCGGGGGTGGAAGAAGACGTGCAGCAGGTACTGCCGCACCGGTACCGGCAGGGTGCGTTCGTGGTGGTCGGAGGGGTTCCACCGGGGGCCGACGTCGAGCGCGTACTCGACGATCGCGGTGTCGCCCCGGCGCAGCTCGCGCCCGAAGCCGATGTCGATGACCGCGGAGGCCAGTTCCTGCCGGAAGAGCAGGGCCTCCAGGCGTCCGCAGCCGACGGTGACCTGCACGGAGGGCGTGGCGGGGTCGTCCAGGTTGTGGTGGGCGGTCAGCCGCCGTACGCCGTCCCTGGTGGCGCGCACCACGTGACTGACCGTGTAGCGCGCGATGCACCCGTAGGCGTCCAGGTGCACGGTCTCGTGCACGGACAGGCTGACGAGGTGCTCGTTGAAGCGGTAGGCGGCGGCGCCGAGGATCTTCTCCAGGGGGGCGCCGGGGGTCAGGATGCGCGACATCGCCTCGGAGACCCCGCTGTCCGCGGCCACCGCCCGGCCTCGGGGGCGGCGGGGGCTGAGCAGGTTCCGGAGGTGGCCCCTGGGCGTGCCGAGGATGGCCTCGATCTCGGTCACGGCCAGCAGGGACTGGTGGCGCTCGGGCTGGCTGCGGCCGCGCTGCCAGTGGCTCAGCGTCACCGGGCTGACCGAGATGCCCCGGCGGGCGAGATGGTGGTGCAGCCGCTGAAGCGACAGCCCACTGGCCCGCAACGCCCGCTGAAACGCCTCCCCGAAGGTGACCTCGGCACCGCCCACACCCCCGACGGCCCCGGCAGCCCCGCCTTCAGCACCCCCGACAGCCCCTGCGGCTCCGACGGCTCCGACGACGGTCTCAGCGGCCCCGACGCTCTCGGCGGCCCCGGCTGCCCCCACGCCCCCGGCGGCCCCGACGACACCAGCAGCCCCCACGGCCCCCACCGCCCCGGCGAACGCCGCGGCCGCGGCCCCGTTCGCCCCGGTCGTCCCGGTCGTCCCGTCCGCCGTCCCGGGCCGGTCCGCTCGCGGGCCGTGGCCTGGCTGGTTCATGAACGCTCCCGGTCGGCGGGGGGACGATGAGCCGGCAGGACCGCCGTGGTCGCGGGGAGGGCGGTCCTGCCGTGGTGGAGCACCGGCGGGGCGCCGCCGGCGGGTCCTCCACCGCCCCGGCGCGGCTCGGCGAGGTCGTCGCCGGCCGGTGCGGGGTGAGCGGGTGGCGGTGGGAGAGACGGGCCGTGACCACCGCAGAAGAACCTTCCTCTCAGGGGCGCGCCCCTGGCAAGGAGGGCGAACGGAGCAAGAATTAACAGAACCGCGAGGAACTGTTTCCGCCGGTCGCCCGGGCGTCCGGCGGGCGCGCGGGCGAGCGCGCCGCGAGCCCCGCCGGGCGGCGCCGCCGACCGCCCGGACGACCGCCGCGGGGTGAGGGCTGGTTGATGCGGTGCCCGAAGTGCGAGAGGGTGGCGGAGCCGTGTCTTCCAGTGGAAGGTGACCAGGCGCGCGGAAGCGGGTCTGAGAATCATGACGAGTGTGGAAGGCTCCTCGCGCTCCGCGCGGGGGCTGCTGTCGTCCGTGGGCGCCTCGTGGATGCGGGCGCCCTACCCGGCGTTGGTCGTCGACGCCCTCGGCTCCGTGGTCGAGATCAACGCGAGAGCGGCCGACCTCTTCCCGGCGGCGGTCCCCGGCACGGCGCTCGCCGAGGTCGCGCCCGACTGGCTGGTGGACGGCCACCGGCGTGCGGTCCGGGGCGGGAGCGGCGCCGTGGACACGGTGCGCGGCCGGCACGGCCCGTGGACGCTGGCCGCGCACGCCACGCTCGGGGCGGGCGGCGAGGTGGTGTGGTGGCTGGTCGACGAGACCGACCGGTCGCTGGCCGAGGCGGCGCTGCGCACCGAGCAGGAGCGCACCGCCTTCCTGGCCGACGCCTCCTCCCGGCTGCTCGCCTCGCTGAACGTCGAGCGGTGCATGGAGCTGGCGGTGGAGCTGGCCACCGCGTACCTGGCCGACGCCGCCGTCCTGGTTACGCCCGCCGCCGGCAAGCGGCACCCGCTGGCGAGCTGCGTGGGCGGCGCGGTCGTGCACCGGTCGGTGCGCCTCGACCCGGCCACGGTGCCGGGTCTGGCCGAGGCACTGCGCGGTTTCCCGCCGGTGCCCTCGCGCTGGATCGACCCGGCGGTGCTGCCCGAGTGGGCGGTGCCGGACGGTTTCGCGGGCCCGGTGGGGTCCGTGGTGGTCACACCGCTGCCGGGGCACGGCGTCCCGGCCGGGGCGCTGATCCTGCTGCGGCGCAGCGACCACGCCGCCTTCGACGCCTCGGAGGAGGTCTTCGCACGGGTGTTCGCCGCCCGGGCGGGCGCCGCGCTGTCCGCGGCCCGGCTGTACCGGGAGCAGAGCGGCATCACGGCCGCGTTGATGGCCGAGCTGCTGCCGCCGAGCCTGCGGCAGGTGCACGGCGTGGAGTTCGCCGGCGGCTACCGCACCTCGACGGACACCGAGCGCGTCGGCGGCGACTTCTACGACGTCCACCCCGGCGCCGGGCCCGGCGACGAGACGCTGGCGGTCCTCGGCGACGTGTGCGGCAAGGGACTCGAGGCCGCCGTGCTGACCGGCAAGATCCGCAGCACCCTCCAGGCACTGCTGCCCCTGGCCGACGACCACCAGCACCTGCTGAGCCTGCTCAACGGCGCGCTGCTGAGCAGCCGGCACACCCGGTTCGCCACCCTGGTGCTGGCCTCGGTGCGGCGCCGGTCGGGCGCCACCCGGCTGCGGCTGACCAGCGCCGGCCACCCGCTGCCGCTGATCGTGCGCGCGGACGGCACGGTGCGGGAGGCGGCGACCTCCGGCACCCTCATCGGCGCGCTGCCCGAGGTCCGGGCGCACACCGCCGAGGTCGACCTCGGGCCGGGCGAGACGTGTCTGCTGTTCACCGACGGCGTCACCGAGGCCCGGGGCGGGCCGCTGGGCGACGCGATGTTCGGCGACGCCCGCTTGCAGGCGGCGCTGGCGGAGTGCGCCGGCATGCCCGCCGAGGCCGTCGTCGAGCGGATCCAGATGCTGGTCGCCGCGTGGATCGGCGACAACCGGCACGACGACATCGCCGTCATGGCGATCACCACTCCCCGCACCACGCACCTGGCGGCGGTGGACGGACGCACCCCGGGCAGGTACACCGCATGACCGACACCACCGCCGTCGAGAACGACGGCGCCGTACTGACACACGCCCGCGCGGCCCTGTGGCAGGCGGTGTGCGACCGCGACGAGTACGCCGCCGGACAGGCCGTGTTCACGGCGCTGGACGCCGGCGCCGCCGTGGAGGACGTCCTGCTGGACGTCGTGGCCGGCGTCCAGCACAAGGTCGGCCGGGAGTGGGCGGCGGACCGGTTCACCGTCGCCCAGGAGCACGCGGCCACCGCGATCCACGACCGGGTCATCGCCGCCATGGCCCACCGCGCGCCGCCCGCGCCCCCGCGCGAGCCGGCCGGCACGGTGACCGTGGCCTGCGTGGACGGCGAGTGGCACGCCCTGCCGGCCCGGCTGCTGGCCGAGGTGCTGCGCCACCGCGGCCACCGGGTGGACTTCCTCGGCGCGCAGGTCCCCACCCCGCACCTGATCGCCCATCTGCACCGGACCGCGCCCGACGTGGTGGCGCTGTCCTCCTCGCTGCCGGTGCGGCTGCCGGACGCGCACAGCGCGATCACCGCGGTGCAGGCCCTCGGGATCCCCGTCCTGGTCGGCGGCGCCGCCTTCGGCGACGATGGGCGCCACGCCCGGCTGCTGGGCGCCGACGCCTGGGCGCCCGACGCGCGCGCCGCCGCCGACCTGCTGGCCCGCGGTCTGCCCCGGCCGGTGCCCGGCGCGATCCGGCAGCGGGTCGACGACCTGCCGCATCTGATCGACCAGGAGTACTCCCTGGTGCTGCGCGGCAAACGGCAGCTGGTCAGGGACACGCTGGCCGGTCTGGAGGAGCGCCTGCCGGCGATGCGCGCCTACACCGAGGCACAGCGCGAGCGCACCGCCGAGGACGTCGCGCACATCGTCGACTTCCTCTCCTGCGCCCTCTACGCCGACGACAGCCGCCTGTTCACCGGCTTCCTGGACTGGACCGGCGACATCCTCGAAGCCCGCCGGGTGCCCGCGCGCGTCCTCGATCCGGGCCTCGCCCTCCTCCAGGACCTGCTGAAGGACTTCCCCCGCTCCTTGGACTTCCTCACCCGGGGCCGCGCCGTCCTGGCCGCCCGTACCGCACCCGCCCGCGTCCCCGAACCCGGCGCCCCGGCATGACCACTCTTCCCGGCGACGCCTTCCTCCTCACCTCGGCCCTGGACGACGACGGCGATGCCCGGATCCGGATCACCGGCGACCTCGACTGGGACACCGCCGACGAACTCACCGCGGCGGCCGAGACGTTCCTCGCGGCCGATCCGCCGCCCCGCCGGCTGCGCCTGGACTGCGCCGGGATGACGCTGTGCGACTCCCTCGGCCTGGCCGCGCTGCTGATGATCCACCGCGGCGCGGCCGGGACCGGCACCCGGTTCCACCTGGACAACCGGCCCGCGGCACTCCAGCGGCTGCTGGACATCACCGGCACCGCGCACCTGTTCACCGAGCCGTGAGCGGGTACGGCGGTGCCCCGACTGTCGCGCGACGGCGGCGGCTTGTGAGAATGCCCTGATGAACGACGAACCCGAGATATCCGAGACCGTGCTCGACGGGGTGCGGATCGTCCGCGTGACGGGCGAGTTCGACTCCGACGGAGCCGACGACGCGGCTCGGTGCTTCGCCGTCCCCGCCGAAGGGCCGGCAAGGGCCACCGTGGTCGACCTCGCCGAGGTCAGCTTCGCCGACTCCTCCCTGCTGCACACGCTGCTCACGGCGCGCCAGCGGCACGAGGAGGCCGGGGTGCCGTTCGTCCTGGCCGCGGTGAGCCCGCTGGTGCGGCGGCTGCTGGAGCTGACCGACACCGCCCGCGCCTTCACCCAGGCACCCGATCTCGCGGCCGCCCTGAAGCTGACCCGCCCATGACCGACCGTACGCCGCACCGGCGCCGGCCGTCCCAGGGGCCGGGCGACGGATCCGCGCACGGCGAAGGAGCAGACGTGACCGTCGCAGCACCCGGCACCGACCTGAGCCGGCCGCCCACCGCGGCCGACGCCCGGGACCAGGTCCGCCGCCTGCTGACCACCCCCGCCGCGCAGCCGGCGGACACCGTTCTCGACGACGTCCTGCTCGTCGTCACCGAACTGGTCACCAACGCGCTGCGGCACGGCGGCGGTCTGACCGCCTTCGCCGCCCGGCTCGACGGCGGCGCCCTCGTCGTCAGCGTCACCGACGCCTCGCCCACCGCGCCGCACACCGTGCCGCGCACCGACGCCGCCACCCCGGGCGGGTTCGGCTGGCGCATCGTCCAGCGGCTGTGCCGGCAGGTCACGGTCACTCCCGTCGCGGGCGGCAAGACCATCGAGGTCGTCATGGCGGCGTATCCGGAGGGGTGAGCGGGGCCGCAGAGCGCCCGGGTGGGCGTAGGGCCGTGTGCCGTATCGTCTACCTGGCATATTCGATCGAAGCTTGGCAGGGAAGACGTGACGACAGACAGCAAGATGCCCGTCCTGGTCGAGACACTGACCGCACAGCGTGACGCGTTCCTCGCGCAGTGGACCCAGGCCGTCGGCGAAGACCTCCAGGGCCGGCTGAGCCTGGCCGAACTAGGCCGCGAACTAGGCGAATTGTACGATTCGATCCTGCGCGGACTGAACGCCGCGGACTTCGACAGCCGCGGCGAGCACTTCGCCGAGACCCGCAGTCTGCTGATCGAGCTGTCCCGCAGCCGGGCCCGGCAGGGTTTCACCCCGACCGAGACCGCCCGCAGCGTCTTCTCCCTCAAGGAGGTGCTGGAGCCCTCCCTCGCCGCCGACGGCAAGGGCGCGCAGCAGTACCTCCAGTTCGCCCGGCTGCTGGACGACCTCGGGCTGCTGACGACGGAGGCGTACGTCCGCACCCGCGAGGAGATCATCTCCTCGCAGGCCGAGCAGCTGCTCGAACTGTCCACGCCCGTCGTCAAGCTGTGGGACGGCGTCGTCGGCGTGCCGCTGGTGGGCACGCTCGACTCGGCGCGCACCCAGGTCGTCATGGAGAAGCTGCTCCAGACGCTCGTCGACACCGACTCCACGCACGCCATCATCGACATCACGGGCGTCCCGACCGTGGACACCCAGGTCGCCCAGCACCTGCTGAAGACCGTCGTCGCGGCCCGGATGATGGGCGCGCAGTGCACCATCTCGGGCATCCGCCCGCAGATCGCCCAGACCATCGTGGCGCTCGGCATCGAGTTCGGTGACATCCCCACCAACGCCTCGCTGTCCGACGCGCTGCGCCAGGCGCTGAAGGAAGTCGCCCAGGACGCCGCCGACGACGCGCGGGGCCTGCTGTGACCGACCGCGTCCCCGTCCTCAAGATCGGTGACATCCTGCTGGTCTCCATCCAGGTCGACCTGGAGGACCAGATGGTGATGGACCTCCAGGACGACCTGTCGAACCGGATCGTCGACACCAACGCCAAGGGCGTGATCATCGACATCTCGGCGCTGGAGATCGTGGACTCCTTCGTCGGCCGCATGCTGGCCACCAACGCCTCCATCTCCCGCGTGCTCGGCGCGGAGACCATCGTCGTCGGCATGCGGCCCGCCGTGGCCATGACGCTCGTGGAGCTGGGGCTGTCCCTCCAGGGCGTCCGCACCGCCCTGAACCTGGAGCGCGGGCTGAAACTGCTACGCCGGCTCAGCGCGGGCCGAGCATGAAGGACTACGGCGCCGCGCTGGCCTCGGCCGACACCGTCTCCGTGGCGAACAGCAGCGACGTGGTCTCCGCCCGGCAGATGGTGCGCACCCTCGCCCAGCGCAGCGGCATGTCGCTGGTCCACCAGACCAAGCTGGTCACGGCGGCCAGCGAGCTCGGCCGCAACATGCTGGTCTACGGCGGCGGGGGCGTGGTCCGGGCGGCGACGATCACCGACGCCGGACGCTCCGGCATCTACGTGGCGTTCGAGGACCAGGGGCCCGGCATAGGCGACCTGGACCTGGCGTTGACGGACGGCTGGACCTCGGGCTCCGGCATGGGCCTCGGGCTCAGCGGCGCCAAGCGGCTCGTCGACGACTTCGACATCGACACCGGACCCGGCGGCACCACGGTGCGCATCGTGAAGTGGGGCCGGTGAAAGGCGCGTTGGTCGCCGAGGCGGGCGACGTGCACTGGCTGCGCGCGGACGTCGCCCTGGCGGCGGCGGCGCGCCGCCAGGTGGGGCAGCTCGCCCGCGGCCTGTGCCTGCCCGAGGAACAGGTGGCACGGGCCGAACTGTGCGTGACGGAGATGGCCACCAATCTCCTCAAGCACGCCGTCGACGGCTCCCTGGTGCTGCGCGTGGTGCGCGCGCGGGGCCACGCGGCCGTCGAGTGCCTGTCCCTGGACAGCGGTCCCGGCATCGAGGACGTCCAGCGGGCGCTGCGCGACGGCACGTCCGGCGTCGGCAGCCTGGGCATCGGGCTCGGCGCCATCGGACGGCTCGCCGATGTGTTCGGCGTGCACACCCTGCGCGGGCGCGGCACGGTGCTCTCCACGCGCTTCTGGGCGGACGGCGGGGCGCCGGAGCCCGGCCCGGTGGGGACCAGCGGGCTGACCCGTCCGATCGGCGGCGAGCAGGTGTGCGGCGACAGCTGGGCGGTGCGCACGGTGGAGGGGCACGGCCCCGACGCGCTGCTGCTGATGATGTGCGACGGGCTCGGCCACGGGCCGCTGGCCGCCCGGGTCGGCGACCGGGCCCGGGAAGTCTTCCGCGACAGCCGTCACACGAGCCCCGCGGACGTGCTGGCGGAGATCCACCGGGGGCTGCGCGGCACCCGCGGCGCGGCCCTGGCGATCGCCCTGGTCGACCCCGCCGAACAGCGGGTGCGGCTCAGCGGGGCCGGCAACATCACGGCGCTGGTCGTGGCCGACGGCGCCCGCACCGGGCTGCTGTCCATGCCGGGCATCGCCGGCGTGCAGCTGCCCCGGCCGCGCATCTTCGAGGCGCCGTTCCCGCCCGGCGCCGCCCTGGTGATGCACTCCGACGGTCTCAGCGACCGCTGGAAGCCGGCGGACTTCCCCGGCCTGTTCCCGCAGGACCCGGTCCTCGTCGCCGCGCAGGTTCTCAACCAGGCGGCGGTGCGCAAGGACGACGCGGGGATCGTCGTGGCCGTGCACGGGCGGCCATGACCACCGGTCCGTCCGGCCACGAGCTGGTCACGGTCGCCCTGCGGGAGGGGGGCGACGTCGTCACCCTGCGCCGCTGCACCCAGTCGGCGTGCCGGGCGGCGGGCCTGAAGGGCAGTGCGCTGGTGCGGCTGACGACCGTGGTGAGCGAGGCCGGCGAACACCTGCTGGGCGCCTGCGGTCTCACGGCCCGGATCGGCCTGGAGGGGGGCGACGCCGTGCTGCTGGCCGTGCGCTTCGGCTGGACCGAGGCGCGCCGGCCGCCGGCGACCCTGCTGTCCGCCGCCGCCCGCCTGCTCGACGTGAGCGATCTGCGGCCCGTGGGCGACGGCCAGGAACTCCTCCTCGCCCAGCGCCTTCCCGCGCCGTCGGTCTCCGTCGGCGACCTGGCCGCCGACGTCCGCGGCCGGCTCTCCGGCGCCGACGCGGCGGCCGACCTGGTCGACGCGCTGCGCACCCAGAACCGCCAGCTGCTCGCCTCGCTGGAGGAGTCGCAGCACCAGCAGGAGGAACTCCAGCGTCTGAACGCCGAGCTGGAGGAGACCAACGCCGGCGTCGTGGCGCTCTACTCCGAGCTGGCGAGCGAGCTGGAGGAGACGAACAGCGGTGTCGTCGCCCTGTACGCGGAGCTGGAGGACAAGACCCGCCAGCTGGAACTGGCCCACGAGTACAAGTCCCGGTTCTGGGCCAACGTCAGTCACGAGCTGCGCTCCCCGGTGAACTCCGTCATCGCGCTGGCCCGGCTGCTGCTGGACTCCGCGGGCGATCCGCTGACCGACGAACAGCGCCAGCAGGTCTCCCTCGTCCAGGCGTCGGGCAGCACCCTGCTGGCCCTGGTGGACGAGCTGCTCGACATCGCCAAGGCGGAGTCGGGCCGGCTGGAGCCGCATCCGGTCGACGTCGATCTGCGCTCGCTGCTGCACCAGCTGCGCGGCATGCTGCAGAGCACCGCGCAGCCCGGCGTGCACCTGAGCATCCCGGACCACACTCCGCCGCGGCCCCTGGTCACCGACGAGGTCATGGTGACCAGGATCCTGCGCAACGTCCTGTCCAACGCCCTGAAGTTCACGGTCGAGGGGCGGGTGGCGCTGGAGGTCGCGGTGGAGGAGCACGAGGGCGTCGACCGCTTCGTCTTCCGGGTCCAGGACACCGGGGTCGGCATCCCGGCCGACGAACTGGAGCGCGTCTTCGAGGAGTTCTACCAGGTGCGCGGACCGCACCAGCGGGGCCGGGCCGGCACCGGCCTGGGCCTGCCCTACGCCCGCCGGCTGACCGAGCTGCTCGGCGGCAGGCTGACCCTGGACAGCGAGGTGGGCGGGGATCTCCACGGCACCCGGGTGACCGTGGAGATCCCCGCCCACCTCGCCCGGCAGCCGGGCGACGCGCCGCCCGCCGTGTCCGGCGCGCAGCCGCCGCCGCGGCCGGCGGACCCGGCCGCCGGGCAGGCGGCCGCCGACCACCGGCCGCTTGTCGGGTCCCTGGTCGTCGTGGACGACGACGAGACGTTCCTGACCGCGCTGCGTCCGCTGCTGACCGGCCTGGCCGGTTCCGTCACCGTGCTCACCGACAGCGGCCGAGCCGTCGAGACGGTGCGGCGGGAGCGCCCGGACGCGATCCTCCTCGACCTCGACATGCCCGGCCTGGACGGCTACGAGGTCTACCGGCGGCTGGCCGCCGACCCGGCGACGGCCCGGGTGCCCGTGTTCGTGCTGACCGCGATGGCGGCCGGTGCCGTGGACGCGTCCCGCCTCACCGGGGTCCGCGCCGTCCTCGACAAGTCCCGCCTCACCGCCGCGGACCTCGCCGCCGCCCTGAGCCGGCCGCCGGCGGCGCCGTCCGCCGGGCAGGCGTCCACCCCCGCCCCCTCGACGTCGCCCAGGGCCAAGGAGCGCTGATGACCCGCCCACTCGACACCGACCACAGTCCGGCCCACATCCTGGTGGTGGACGACACCCCGGCCAACCGGTACGTCCTGGCCACCACGCTGCGCCGGGCCGGGCACCAGGTCACCGAGGCCGAGGACGGCACCCGCGCGCTCGATCTGCTGCGCGGCCCCGGCCCGCTGCCGGAGATCGCCATCGTGGACGTACGGCTGCCCGACATGACCGGGTTCGAGGTGTGCGAGCACATCAAGGACGACCCGGCCACCGCCGCCGTCCCCGTCATCAACATCTCCGCCGCCGCCATCACCGTGGACGACCGCGCCCAGGGCCTGTACCGGGGAGCCGACGCCTACCTGGTCGAACCGGTCGCCCCGGACGAACTGCTCGCCACGGTGACCGCGACGCTGCGCTACGCCCGCGCCCGGCGCCGCGCCGAACTCCTCGCCGAGCGGCTGCGCCTGCTCAACCGCCTCACCCTGGCGCTGTACAGCGCCTCCGACGCCCGTGAGCTGGTCAAGGTGACCGCCGAGGCGGCGGCGGTGATCTTCCGGTGCAGCGTGGCCGCGCTGCTCACCACGCCCCAGGGCAGCCCGCTGGTCGCCCACACCTGGCAGGACGAGGACGGCTCGGCGCGCACCGCGGGACCGCAGGTGCACTCCACGGCTCCCTGGCCGCAGCGGCGCGACCTGCCCGGCACGACCCGGACGCAGGCTCCGGGCGCCGACCTGCCGTGTCTGCCGCCCGACCTGAAGGACCCGGCGCAGCGGCGCACCGTGATCGGCCGGGCCAAGGCCGAGCGTCCGCCGGTCGTCATCGTCACATCGGCGGACGCCGTCACCACGCCGGACGACGAGCAGTTGCTGGCCCAGCTCACCCAGGCCAGCGCGCTGGCCCTGGAGGCGCTGCGCAGCTACAGCGAGGAGCACGCCCTGGCCCTGACGTTGCAGCGCAGCTTCCTGCCCGAGAGCCTGCCGGCGACCCCGCGCGCCGACCTGGCCGTGCGCTATCTGCCGGCCAGTGAGCGCACCGAGATCGGCGGCGACTTCTACGAGGCGATCAGCACTCCGGCCGGTCTGGTGGTGGCCGTCGGCGACGTGGCCGGGCACTCGCTGGACGCGGCGATGGTGATGGGTCAGGTGCGTCACGCGCTGCGGGCGTACGCGGCCGAAGGGCATCCGCCGCAGGTGATCCTGTCCTGCCTGGACCAGCTGCTGACCTCGGTGGAGCCCGGCGCCACGGTGACGCTCTGCGTCGTCCTGATCGAGTTCGGCTCGGACACCCTGCACGTGGCCAACGCGGGCCATCTGCCGCCGCTGGTGCGCGCTCCGGACGGCACGACGTCCTATGTGCACGAGCACGGCCCGCTGCTGGGCCTCGGCCTGCCGCATCCGCCCGCCCGGGAGATCACCGCGGCGCCGGGTTCGCTGCTGCTCCTGGTCACGGACGGGCTGGTCGAGCGCCGTCACGAGGATCTCCAGCACTCGTTGAACACGCTCGCCGCGGTGGCGGCGGAGGCGCCCGCGGACCCCGAGGCGGCGTGCGGGCTGCTGCTGGAGCGGCTGCTGCCGGACGGCAGCGACGACGTGGCGCTGATGGCCGTGCGCCTGAACGCGGTCCGCCCGGACTGACCGCGTTCAGGGCGGCCGGTCCGGGCGGGGTGCCCGTTGGGGGGCGGCTGGTCCTACCAGCCCACCGCCACGAGCAGCCACTGCGGGTCGCCGTGCGAGATGAAGGAGGACTGGCCGGCCACGTCGTCGTAGGGGAAGCCGTAGGCGAGGCGGTTGATGGCGTTGTCGTGCCAGAACTGGGCGTAGTAGTTGGCCGGGGCGGCCTTGTAGTACTGGGCCGGGTCGCTCTGCTGGGCGGCGGGCAGGGTGGCCACGTGGCGGTTGAGGGCCGCGCACATGTCCGGGTCGCCGGCCAGCGAGGCGGCGCAGCCGAAGATGTCCGAGGTGGCCGCGTTCACGCCGACGGACTGGGCGTAGGCGGTGAAGTAGCCGGCGTTGGCGCCGCCCGCGCGGAAGCTGGGGTCGCTGCCGGGCGCGATGATCCGGTACGGGGCCTGGGTCTGGGCGAGCACCTTGAACGGTGAGGGCACGGCGTCGGTGAACCGCTGGAAGGTGGTGGCGCGGTCCTCGGCGAAGGTCTGGCGGTTCTCGCCGACCTCCGTGTCGTAGCCGTCCTTGCTGTGCAGCCGCATGGCGAGTTTGAGCCCGAACGCGTCGACCCGTGTGGTGTTGCCGTTGAACACGTTGCCGCCGACGGTGAACTCGATGAAGTCGTAGTAGGGGCCGTCGGGCGAGCCGAGGTGGAAGTACATCCGGCCGGCGGAGTTGGCCGGCATGTCGAGGTAGGGCTGTTCGGCGATGGAGTGGGTCTGGCCGTTGAAGGTCCAGTAGACCTGGCTGTCGGGGTACTTGCCGTTGGTGCGGTTGAGGATCTTCACCTCGACGGCGTTGTGCGCGGCGGGGATGCCGGCGGTGGAGCCCCAGAAGTCGTCCGGCGGCGGGGTGGTGCCGCCGGGGCCGTAGACCTCGAACTCCCACAGGGAGTAGCCGTACGCGGTGGCGCGGGCGGTGCCGTAGAGGCGGACGTAGCGGCCGCTGCCGCTGATCGTCACGTTCTCGGTGCCGCCGGCGGCGTTGGCGGTGGAGTAGGCGGTGGTCCAGGTCCGCGCGTCGGCGGAGGTCTCGATCCGGTAGCCCTTGGCGTAGGCGGCCTCCCAGCGCAGGGTGACGCGGCTGAGCTGCTGGAGCGAGCCCAGGTCGACCTGGAGCCACTGGGGGTCGGCGAAGGCCGAGGACCAGCGGGTGCCCTGGTCGCCGTCGACGGCGGCGCCGGCCGGGAAGGCGGCGTTCTCCACCGAGGAGGCGGTCGCGGGCCGGCCGCGGGAGAGCAGTTGGTCGGCGGCGTGCGCCTGGGTGGGCGCGAGCGCGGCGAGGCAGGCGGCGAGCAGGGCGACGACGAGGAGGGCGGCGCGGGAGCGGGGCGCGTCGGGTGGTCTGCGCCGAAGGGCGCCGGCGGTGGTGAGCATGGGGGTCTCCGTTTCACCGTGGAGGTGTGGGGGGAGGCGCGGGATGCGGCGGTGCGCCGCGGCCGCCCGGCCGTGCGGTGGGGGGCGGCGGGCTCGGCGGGTGGTGGCGGCGGTCAGCCGGTGTAGGCGGCGAACACCCGGGTGTAGTCCCAGTTCTGCTGGCTGACGCCGGAGCAGCTGTCGGCGGGGCCGCCGGTGCAGGGCCGGTCGCGGTTGGCGGACCAGAAGGTGAGCCGGGCCAGGTGGTGCTGCTGGGCGTAGCCGAGGATGGTGCGGAAGTCAGCGACGGTGACGGTCTCGTTGTTGTCGGTCACGCCGTTCATGGAGGAGATGCCCATGTCGCGGTAGGCCTGGTCGTCGCTGTAGTGGTAGGCGTTCTTCAGCGCGGTCTTGAGTCCTTCGGCCGCGCGCTGGGTGAGGGTGCCCATGTTCTGGCCGGCGCCGCCGAAGTCGAAGGGCATGATGGTCCAGGCGTCGACGGTCAGTCCGGAGGAGGCCGCCCGGTTGATCAGGGAGGTGTCGGGGCCGCTCTGGCCGGTGCCGATGGTGACGTAGACCTTCAGGCCGGGGTTGTTGTTCCTGACGGTCTTCAGGGCGTCCACGGTGCGCTGCTGGACGGTGGCGTTGCTGTAGGCGTCGGCCTCGATGTCGATGTCGATGGCCTTGAGCCCGTAGGCGTTGATCACCTTCTGGTAGGCGGCGGCCAGTTCGCCGGCGCTGGAGCAGGAGCTCTCCAGCTTGTTGCCGCTGTAGCCGCCGAAGGACGGGATGACGTCGCCGCCGTTCGCGCGGACCGTGTTGACGGTCTGCTGGTCGACGCCGCCGGTGAGCGCGCGGCTGCCGTCCCACTGCGGGTTGCAGTAGCCGTTGCTGAGGACGAAGGCGAGGGTGAACCACTTCACGCCGGTGGCGCTGGTGATCGTGCTGGGGCTGGGCGGGCTGCCCCAGCCGTTGTAGAGGTAGGGGGCGACGGCCATCGGGGCGGCCGGGGTGCCGCCGCCGTCCGCCGCGGGCGCGTTCCATTTCTGGTTGGCGGCGCCGGTGCAGCTCCAGAGCTGCGCGCGGGAGCCGTTGGCCGCGTTGTTGTCGGTGACGTCCAGGCACTTGTCCGCCTGGGGGTTGACGATGTCGTGGGCGGCGGTGACCGTCCACTTCTGGTTGGCGCCGCCGGAACAGGTCCACAGCTGGATCTTGGCGCCGTTCGCCGTGGAGTTGCCGGTGACGTCGAGGCACTTGCCGAGGGCGCGGATCGTGCCGTCGGCGCCGACGGTCCACTGCTGGGCGGCGGTGCCGTTGCAGTCGTAGATCTGGACCGCGGTGCCGTCGGCGGAACTCGCCCCGGCCACGTCCAGGCACTTGCCGGCCAGACCGGTGACCGTTCCGGTGGCGGCCGCGGCCGGGGAGGCGGTGAGCAGGCCGGCGGAGAGAGTGAGGGCGGCGACGGAGACGGTGGTGGCGACGGTCCGCGCGGAGCGGACGGCAGGGCGGGATCTGGCCATGTGGGGCCCTTCGCGTGGGGGGTGGCTTCCTCGGGAGCCGCTCAACTCTGTTCAGCCTACGGAACGTTGTGCGACGCCATCGGTCTTTGATTAAGCCGTGAAGTTAAAGGTCCGGACCAGGGGGCGTCAAGAGGCGTGACAGCGGCGGCCGTTGATCAAGGCGGTCGCCCGCAGAGCGCGAACCTCCGTCCGGGCGCGAGCACTTGACGGGCGACCTGCCCGTACCTAGGGTCACCGGCCAGCACTGGAGTTCAACCACCCACACATCGTTCACATACAAGAACGGATGGCCGCATGACCGCCGCTCCCCCACACCTTGGCCGCGGAACCCGGGCCGTGCTCCTGATCGCCCTGGTCGCCGCCCTCACCGGCGCCCTGCTGCTGCCCCGCGCCCAGCGCGCCGAGGCCGCGCCCACCACGTTCGTCCACCCGGGGGTGACCGTCTCCCGGGCCCAACTCGACTTCACCCGCGACAAGGTGCTCGCCGGAGCGCAGCCGTGGAAGGGCGCCTACGACCAGATGGCGGCGAGCGCCTACGCCAGTCTCGGCCGCACCCCCGAGCCCCGGGCGACCGTGGAGTGCGGTTCGTACTCCAACCCCGACTACGGCTGCACCGACGAACGTCAGGACGCCATCGCCGCGTACACGGACGCGCTCGTCTGGTACATCACCCGCGACGCCCGCTACGCGCAGAAGTCCATCGAGATCATGGACGCCTGGTCGGCGGTGATCCGCAACCACACCAACAGCAACGCGCCGCTCCAGACGGGCTGGGCCGGGTCCTCCTGGCCCAAGGCCGCCGAGATCATCAAGTACACGTACACCGGCGCCTGGCCGAACGCCGGCCGGTTCGCGACCATGCTGCGCGACGTGTACCTGCCGGTGGTGATCAAGGGCTCCCACTCCAACGGCAACTGGGAGCTGTCGATGACGGAGGCCGCCGTCGGCATCTCCGTCTTCCTGGAGGACAAGTCCTCCTACGACACCGCCATGGCCACGTTCCGCACCCGCACGGCCGCTTACGTCTACCTCGACTCCGACGGCGCGCTGCCGAAGACGGTGCCGGGCCAGAACCTGGACACCCGCGACAAGATCGTCTCGTACTGGCAGGGCCAGTCCACCTTCGTCACCGGCCTCACCCAGGAGACGTGCCGCGACTTCACGCACACCGGCTACGGCATCTCCGCCATCGCGCACATCGCCGAGACCAGCCGCGTCCAGGGCCAGGACCTGTACGGCACGGACGTCGGGGAGCGGCTGCGCCAGGCCCTCGGCTTCCAGTCGAAGTACGAGCTGGGCGCGGCCGTTCCGAGCTGGCTGTGCGGGGGTTCGGTCAACCGGGGGCTCGGCCCGGTCACGGAGGTCGGCTACAACGCGCTGCACAACCGGCTGGGCATCGCCATGACCAACACCCAGACGCTGACCCAGCGGAACCGGCCGGCCGGCACCAACGCCCTGTTCGTCGCCTGGGAGACCCTGACCCACGGGGACAACCCCGCGTGACGCGCACCGCGCGCCGGTGAAAAGGGGCGGGGCCCGACCGCCGAAGCGGCCGGGCCCCGTGTTCCCGGGACACGCGTCACACGATCAGGTTGTACGTGTTCCAGCCGCCGCCGACCCGGAACTTGGTCGCGAACGGCGTGGTGGCGCTGCCGGTGCCCTTGTAGAACCAGAGCACACCCGAGGCGTCCCGGCCGATGAGGTCGGCCTTGCCGTCCCGGTCCAGGTCGCTCGGGCCGTTGAGCACGTTGTACACGTTCCAGCCGCCGCCGATCCTGGTACGGGCCGCGAACGGCGCGGTGGCGCTGCCGGTGCCCTGGTACAGCCACAGCACGCCCGAGGCGTCGCGGCCGATCAGATCGGCCTTGCCGTCACCGGTCACGTCACCGGTGTCGGTCAGGGAGTTGTAGGTGTTCCAGCCGCTGCCGATCTTGGTGCGGGCGGCGAACGGCGCGGTGGCGCTGCCGGTGCCCTGGTACAGCCACAGCGCACCCGAGGCGTCCCGGGCGAGCAGATCGGCCTTGCCGTCACCGGTCAGGTCCCGGGCGCCGATCAGGACGTCGTACGTGTTCCAGCCCGCGCCGACCTTGATCCGCGTGGCGAACGGCGCCACCGGCTTGCCGGTGCCCTTGTAGTACCAGAGCGTTCCGCTCTTGTCGCGGGCGACCATGTCACCGGTGCCGTCCGCGCGCAGCGCCGTCATCGACGTCAGCGCGGTGTAGTCGCCCCAGCCGGAGCCGACGCGGTAGCGGGTGAGGAACGGGGCGGAGGGGGTGCCGGTGCCCTGGTACCGCCACAGCACACCCGAGGCGTCGCGGCCGAGGATGTCGTAGCGGTCGGTGGCCGGGTCGGGCGCGGCGCCCTGGGCGACCTGCGCGTCCGAGGCGCGCACCCAGGCGATCCGGTGGTTGTAGCGGATCGGGTAGAACTTGTTCGTCCCCACGACCGTCACCCGCGAGCCGGTGCCGCTGCCGTCGATGAGACCGCTGTTGTAGTACGAGCCGGTCACGGCCGCACCCGCGAGCACGTACTTCTGCCCGGCCGGGAGGGTGTACTTGGTCAGCGACGCGGAGTTGTCCTTCTGGACGTCCACGCCGGTGCCGGCGTACGCCGCGTCCTCGGGGTAGGTGCGCCCGTAGACGGGAATCGCGGCGCCCGTCGCGGACGTCACCGTGTCCGGGGTGCCGACGGCGGTGGCGAACTGGCCGCTCGGGTTGTAGAACCAGGCTTTCTGGCCGCCGTACCAGATGGCGGTCCAGTCCTTCTGCGCCTCGGCGACGACGTACTCACCGCCGGCCACCACCTTGTTGGCCCAGTTCGAGCCCTCGGTGGCGGTCTGGGTGCCGAGGTAGGGGTCGGTCAGGGTCGCCGCGGTGGTGGACGGCGAGGTGTACAGGTAGCCGAAGTTCGCCGGCTGGGCGTCGACCGCGGCGCCGCCGTTGGTGAGCTCGGGCTGGTTCGCCGTGGTGAACGGCGGTACGACGCGGATGACCTGACCCGCCTTGTACAGACCGCCGGGGCCGCTCGCGCCGGTCGGGGCGCCGAGCAGCTGCATGTAGTGGTTCCAGTCCCAGAACGGGCCCGGGTCCCAGTGCTGGGTCTTGACGTTGGCGTCCAGGACGCCCGGGACCTCGTCGTGGCCGATGATGTGCTCACGGTCCAGCGGGATGCCGTACTTGGCGGCCAGGTATTTCACCAGGGTCGCGGAGGACTCGTACTCCGGCTCGGTGTACCAGCTCCCCTTCTTGATCGCGTAGCCCTCGTGCTCGATGCCGATCGAGTGCATGTTGACACTCTTGTTGGCCGCGTGCCACGCCTCGTCCTTGTTCTCGACGACCTGGGTGACCAGACCGTCCGAGGCGCGGATGAGGTAGTTGGTGCTCGCGTACGACGCCGGGTTCTGGAACACGTTCATCGAGGCGTCGTAGGAGCCCTCGGTGTCGTGGATCACGATGGAGTTGATCTCTTCGCCCGGGGAGGGGCGGTTGGCGACGTTGTAGTTGCCCCAGTCGTCCGGACCGCTGTTCTGCTTGTACGCGGCGGGCCGGAAGTCGCACTTCAGATCGGACGGGCACTGGGCGGTCACGCCGGCGGCGCCGACCGCGACGCCCGCGACGGCGCTCTTGGGCAGCTTGACGGCCGCCTGCCGCGCGGGCCGGACCGACGGGTCGGCCGGCAGCGTGAGGGTCTGGCCGTCGGTGGTGACGCGCTGCTCACCGGTCCGGATCGACGCGTAGACGCGGTCCGCGAAGAGCTGGGCGCCCTTGGTCTCGGTGGCCTGGCTCGCGCGGGCCACGGCCGGGTACCACGCGCCCGGGTCGTCGGACAGCGAACCGGTCGCGTTCTTCTGGTACTCGGCGAGCAGGGCGGCCCCCGCCCGGATGCTCTCGCCGGCGTCCTGGCGCACCTTCTGCGCGGAGACGTCGATGAGGCCGGCCGCCTCGTCGAGGGTGTGCAGCCGCGGGTCGCTCGTGTCGACGGGCTTCTCGCCGAGGCCCTTCAGCGCCTTCTTCGCGTCGAAGTGCTTCGACACGGCCGGGTCGCCGCTGCGGTTCATGCGGTCGAGCTGCTGCTCGCGGGTTTCGGCGTCGCTCTCCAGGCTGTCCGGGTCGACCTGGGTCAGGCCCATGACGTTGTACGCGCCGGTGGTGCTGGGCAGCCCGTCGTGATCCTCCCACAGCGTCTGCCGGTAGGAGACCGCCATCAGCACGCTCAGCGGGACGTCGAACTCCTTCGCCGCGTCGGCGAAGTCGGCCTGCAGCCGGGCATCCCGCGGAGCGGCCGCGGCCCTTTGGGAGCCCGGCAGGCCGGGTGCCGCCACGGCCAGCGTGCCGGCCGTGGCGGCCACGACGACGGCCGTGGCCGCGCCGTAGGCGAGCAGTCTCTTGTTGTTGCGGCCTCTGCGATGGTCCGCGCTCAAATTTCCACCCCTGGTGAGTGCTGGATGTGCAACGTGAGGTCGTTGCTGTGCACACTTCAACGAGTGGACCGTACCAATCGGCGATGACAGCGTTGCCACCCGGTGGCCTCACGAGACCGGCCGCACGTCAGGGGGCGGTCCGACCTCCTTGTGAAACTGGTAGTCGTTTTCATTTAGCTGCTACGGTGCTCCCAGCACACCAAGGAGGCACCATGTCCGCCCACTGCCAACTCACCGGTCGCTCGCCCGGCTTCGGCCACCGCGTCTCGCACTCGCACCGGCGCACCAAGCGCCGCTTCGACCCCAACGTCCAGCACAAGCGGTACTGGCTGGCGAGCGAGGGCCGGCACGTCCGGCTCACGCTCTCCGCCAAGGGCGTCAAGACCCTCGACGCCATCGGCGTCGAGGCCGCGGTGGCCCGCATCCGCGCCCGGGGAGGGAAGGTCTGATGGCGAAGAAGAGCAAGATCGCGAAGAACGAGCGGCGCAGGGCCATGGTGGCCCGCTACGCCGCCCGCCGCGCCGAGTTGAAGGCGGTCATCGCCTCTCCCCGGACCTCGGACGACGAACGCGCCGCGGCCCAGCGCGAACTGCGCCGTCAGCCGCGCGACGCCAGCCCCACCCGGCTGCGCAACCGCGACGCCGTGGACGGCCGTCCCCGCGGCCATCTGCGCGCCTTCGGGCTGTCCCGCATCCGGGTGCGGGAGATGGCCCACGCGGGCGAGTTGCCCGGCGTGACCAAGAGCAGTTGGTGACCGGCCCCACCGCCCCCGCCCGGCGGAAGTCCGGCGATCGTCGCGTCCACGCGTCGCCCCTTGTTCGGACTTCGGTCCCTTCGATCCCTTGAGTCCCTTGACCGCCCGCGCTCTTGACCGTCCGCGGGAGCCCGACCCTGGCGGTCCGGGAGCGGCGGCGGCCTGCGGTAATTCGGATGCGGCGGCGCCGGGGCGCCTCGTAGCATCGGCGCCGCACCCATCGACCGAGCAGCACCAAGGATCCTGTGGACCACTCCGATCTCCGGGCCAAGGCCCCCGCGCTCGCGGCCGGCATGGCTGCCGCCGCGCACGGCCCCGCCGAACAGCTGACCCAGACCCGCCACCGCGCCGCACTCGTGGCGGGCTGGCGCATCGCCCCCGGCTCGACCGTGCTCGAACTGGGCTGCGGGCAGGGCGACATGACCGCCGTCCTGGCCGAAGCGGTCGGGCCCCGGGGGCGGGTGACCGCTGTCGACGTGGCCGATCCCTCCTACGGCGCCCCGGTCACCCTCGGCGAGTCCGCGGCGCGCCTCAGCGCGGGACCCCTCGGCCCGCGCCTCGACTTCCGCTTCGGCACGGACGTGCTCGATCCGTCCGTCGACTTCCCCGAGGGCGCCTTCGACCACGTGGTGCTCGCGCACTGCTCCTGGTACTTCGCCTCGCTCGGGCAGCTGCGCGACACGCTGGCCCGGGTGCGGCCCTGGGCGCGCCGGCTGTGGTTCACCGAGTGGGACCTGACACCCACCTCCGACGACCAGCTCGCCCACCTGCTGGCCGTGTTGGTCCAGGGCCAGATCGAGGCGGCCGGCTCGCGCGGGGACGGCAACGTGCGTACGCCCTTCTCCCGCGACCAGTTGCTGCGGCTGCTGCCCGAGACCGGCTGGACGGCCGACGGCGGCGGGCCGGTGGACACCGAAGGGCTCCAGGACGGCGACTGGGAGGTGGCGGCCTGTCTGCGCCTGGCCGACACGGCCGACCGGATGGCCGCCCTGCCCGAGCCGGTGCGGCAGCTCGTCGTGAGCCAGACGGACACCCTCCGCTCGCTCGCCGCACCGCGCGGCAACCGGGCGCTGCCGGCGTACGCGGTCACCGCGCGCTGACGGCCCCGGCGCGGCTCACAGGTCCAGGTGCAGCCGTACGGTGGTCACGCCCGCGTCGGTGTCGATCTCCACGAGGTCGCACAACTGCCGTACGGTCCACAGGCCGTGTCCGCGCCCCCGCGTCCTGCCGGGCGGCAGATAGCCCGTGTACCACTCGACGCCGCCCCGGGCGGGGTTGGCGACATCGCACACGATGCGCCGCCCGGCCCGGCGCAGACTGATCCGCCCGTGGCCGCCGCCGTGCCGGACGGCGTTGGTGGCGACCTCGTTGGCGGCGAACACCAGGTGCCCCGCGCGCTCCCCGGAAAGCCCGAGGGCGCCGGCCGTCTCGGCGACGAAGGCCCGCACCTCGGACAGGTCGGCCGCGAAGTCCAGCACCGCCTCCCGGCCGTCGACCGTCACCGGCGCGAGCCGGCGTTCCCACGACCGGCGGCCGGTGTCCGGCGGCGTGTAGTGGTCACTGGGGTGCGCGGCCGGTCCGGCCACCAGTTCCGGATGGGTGTGCCGGGCGCCGGCCACCACGTCCGCGGGCAGCGCCCGGGTGTCGTACGGGCACACGATCCAGGCCGGGCAGTCGGCGAACGCGACGTTGATCGCCGCCTCGTAGCGGGTCCACTCGGCCGTCTCCAGCCGGTCCCGGCCGTGCCACACCGGTTCGCCGATCACCCTGACCCGCGCGTGCGCGCCGTCGGCGGTGTGCCGGTCGACATAGCGGTGGTACGCCCCGAGCGTGCGTCCCGGCGCCCGGTACCAGTCGTCGGCGTCGACGAACTCGACCTGCTCCGCCGTCCCGCCCAGCGCCCCGCGCAGCAGGCCGATGTTGGCGGCGGTGGTCACCGCGAGCACGGCGTCGTCCTGTTCCAGGCCGTCCAGGCAGAACGGCACCGTCGCCGACAGGAACTCCTCGTCGGTGCCGTAGATCAGCCCTTGGTGGGTGAGGTGCGCGGCGGAGCCGGGGCCGGGCGTGTGCCGGGCGGCGGAGCCGGGGCCGGGCGTGTGCCGGGCGGCGGAGCCGGGGCCGGGCGTGTGCCGGGCGGCGGAGCCGGGGCCGGGTGTGTGCCGGGCGGTGGCGCCGGTCATTCGGCGCCCTCCCCGGCGTTGACGGTCAGGGCGGGGACGCGGTCCCAGCCGACCACGTGCATCACGTGGCGCAGCATCGGCGTCAGCTCCACGATGTGCATCCGCCGGCCCTCGGGCAGCCGTTCGGCGGTCTGGACGAGGGCGCGGACGCCCGCCAGGTCGATGAAGTCCAGGCCGCTCATGTCCACGGTGATGTCGCCGGGCCAGCCCATGGCCGTCTCCAGCGCGGTGGCCAGCGCGGCGGCGGACTGGTAGTCCACGTCGCCCACCACGCGCAGCGCCCGCCGCCCGGCGCGGAAGGACGGTGCCAGCCGCAACAGGCCGCTGCTGTACAGGGGTTCGGGCGCCACCGCTCCCGGATGGCGGCCGTCGAACGCGGCCAGGGCGTCGGCGTCGAAGCGGCGCGCGTCGTACTGGCAGATCGCGGAGGCCGGTCCGCCGGCGAACACCTCGTTCACCTTCGTCTCGTACTCGCCGAGCCGGTCGGCGCCGGGCACGTCGCGCAGCGCCCAGCCCATCTCGCCGCTGACCCGGAACCCGGTGTAACCGGCCGCCAGGGAGTCGGCGACCTCCTGGTGCAGGGTGGCCACCATGGCGTCGGGGTCGAACGGGCCCACGGCCAGGTAGCTGTCGTCCGCCGTGGTCACCACGAGCTGCCCGCGCTCCAGCGCCGGGGCCGGGTCCGCGCCGGCCTCCCGCAGCCAGCCCAGCACCTGCTCGGGAGCGCGTCCGTCGGCGAAGTACATCACCCGCTCGCCGCGCTCCAGTCCGCCCAGGACGTAGGCGGTGGCCACGCGTCGCTGCTCGGCGTCGTCGGCGAACGCCAGACACAGGTGGTCACCCTGGTCCGCCTCCTCGACCAGGCGCTCCCGGTCAGCCCGCGTCGTCATGTCGGCCACTCACCGTCCCTCCCCTACACCCGCGGCGTCTGCCGGAACGGCGCCCCGAAAGCCGACAGAGCTCTGGCGTAACTCTACCGCCGGTGCGACCGCCGGATCGCGGTCGGTCTCCGGCCGTCGACGGGTCAGGGGGCCAGGGCGTCCCGGCCGTCCAGGCCGTCGCGAAGGGCGATCCTGGCGGTGAGGCACTTGCCGGTCGGCTCGCGCCGCGCCTCGAAGGTCAGGGCGACGGCCTTGACGATCTCCAGGCCGTGCTGGCCGATCCGGTGGGCGTCGGCGCTCCTGGCCACGGGGAGGACGGGATCGGTGTCGCGCACCGCCACCTCCACCACGTCGCGGGTGACCCGCAGTTCCAGTGAGACGGGTCCCGGGGCGTACTTGCGGGCGTTGGTGACCAGCTCGCTGACCACCAGCTGGGCGTCGCCCAGGGCGCGCGCCGAGACGCGGATGCCGAGTTCGGTCCGTATCCGGCCGCCGAGGAAGTCGGCGACGAGATCGCGGGCCTCGGCGATGCACAGGTCCGCGCCGCCCAACGTGGCCGTGACCTCGGTCGGACAGAGGGGGGCAAGGCGGCCGTCGCCGCTGGTGACCGACTCCATAGACCCTCGTTCTCACTAGACCCCGGCCCGCCGCGTGACCCGGGGAGGACCGGCCGCCCCCGATCCGCTGCTCAGCGTAAAGCAGACGTTCACGCCGTCGACCCGCGACGACGAGGGCCGAAGCGCCCCGGCACGCCCGGTCACGTGTGTCCCGGACCTCCCCGCGTCGCGCCCGGGGTCAGGTCGTCGTCCCCGGGGGGTGTGCCGGACCGTCGTGACGACGTGGGCGGGTGTCGGCGACACTCGTTCTTCCTTGCCGCGAACGCTCCGATCATGCCACCGGACCCCGTGCCGTCCGCGTCCGGGCTCCGCTCGAGGAGGCGCCGACGCCGCTCAGCCGCCCGCGCGGTCGACGGCCGCGGTGGGCGCCGTGCGCCGGTACATCCGGGTGATCGCCGCGCACTGCACCGCCATCGACAGCGCCATGGCCAGGCAGACACCCGGCAGCCCGGCTCCCGACATGGCGTGCGCGAGCACGAGTTGGAGCACCACTCCGCACGAGGTGATCCGCACCAGGGCCGGACTGCCGCCGCTGCCCTCGAAGACGCCGCCCAGCGCGATGAAGCAGGCGAGCAGGATCAGATACGGTCCCGAGCAGCGCAGGTAGAGCGCTCCGGCGTCGGCCACCTCGCCCGCCGCGCCGAACGCCCGCATGATCCACCCGGCGGCGACGAGCAGCGACAGCGCGGCGGCGACGCCCAGCGCACCGGACAGGACCAGTGCCTGGCGTCCGACGGCGCGCCGCTCGTCACGGCCGGCGCCGAGCAGGTGCGCGGTGTGGATGGCGGCCGCCTGGCGCACCGCGTAGAAGGCCATGGTCGCCACGTACATCGCCTTGGTCGCGACGCCGTACGCCGCGACCTCGTTCACCCCGATCCGGGCGACGACGGCGACGAGGGCGAGGGCGCCCGTCATCCTGATGAGGAAGTCGGCGGACATGGGCAGCCCGGTCGCGGCGGTCCGGCGCAGATCCGCGCCGAACCCGCCGAGCCCGCTCACTGGCACACCGTCACCGGCCTTCCACAGCAGCCCGTTCCGGCGCAGGGCGAGCAGGCCGCACGCCAGCGCGACCGTCCGCCCCAGCACGGTGGAGATCGCCGCTCCGCGCACCCCGAGCTCCGCCCCGAAGACGAGGACCGGGTCCAGCACGAGGATCAGCCCGTTGGCCAGCGCGGAGAGTCGCATCGGGGTGCGGGTGTCGCCGGCGCCTTTGAGGATGCCGTCGACGACGTTGGCGGCGAAGAAGACCGCGATCCCCGGCAGCGCGATCGAGAAGTACCCGGTGGCGAGGACGAGCGACGGGCCGTCGCCGCCGAGCACGAGCCGGGCCAGCGGCTCCCGGCACACGTGTCCGCCGATCGCGACGACCGGGGTGATCAGCGCCCACAGCGCCCAGCCGCCCCGCACCGCGGCGCGCGTCGCCGCCCGGTCCCGCGCGCCCCTGGCCCGTGCGACCAGCACGGTCGTGCCGGAGCCCGCGATGAGGATCACGCCGAGCAGCAGGTTCTCGACGTTCGTGGTGACCGCCACCGCGGCCACGGCGTCGCCGCCCAGCCGGGCGACCCAGACCATGTTGACGATCCCGGCCGTGACCCCGGCCAGGAGTTCGAAGTAGACCGGATAGGCGAGCGGGACGAGTGCGCGCCGCCGGTGTTCCGGTGCCGTCATCTGCCAGTCCCCCGCCATGCGCCGTCCCCCTCTTTTCGCTGTACCTCGAATAGAGGTACAGCGAAAAGAGATAGCATGGCGGCCGGGGACGGACAAGCGCGGGAAGAGGCGGACGCATGCTGGAGCTGTCGATCCTGGGGTTCCTCCACGAAGAACCCCTGCACGGCTACGAGGTGAAGGCGCGGCTCCAGGCGCTGAGCGGCCACATCCGGCCGGTGAGCGACGGCGCGCTGTATCCGGCCATCACCCGGCTGGTGAAGGCGGGCCTGGTCGAGCAGCGCACCGAGCCCGGCAGCGGCGCCGCGCAGCGCCGCGTCCTGACCCTCACCGAGGCCGGCCGCGCCGACCTGCTGGCCCGGCTGCGGAACCCCAAGGACGTCGAAGTCACCGACGGACAGCGCTTCTTCACGCTGCTCGCGTTCCTGCGCCACCTCCCCGACCGCGCCGAACAGGCCGCCGTCCTCCGCCGCAGACAGGCGTTCCTCGACGCCCCGGCGAGCTTCTTCTACCGTGACGGCGAGCCGGTACGGGCCGAGCAGGCGCCGGACCTGTTCCGGCAGGGCATGCTGCGCATCGCGCGGGCCACCGGCGCCGAGGAGCGGGCATGGCTGGCCGAGGCGATCGCGAGCTTGGAGAGCTGAGCATGACGCATGAGCGGGAGATCACCGAGCCCGTCGACCTGTGCCGGTCCGACGGCGCCCTCGACCCGGCGGCGGTCGGCTGGTCCAGGACGCCGGTGCACCGGGCGAACCTGCGCGGCTGGGGCCGGACCAAGCGGTGGGAGTACTGGTGCGTGACGACGCCCACCCATCTGGTGGCGCTGACCGTCAGCGACCTCGACTTCCTCGCGCTGAACTCGCTGTACTTCCTCGAATACGGTTCCGGAGGGCGGGAGTTCGAGGTCGGCTCGATCGTCCCGTTCGGCCGTGGCGTCCGGTTGCCGGAGACCGTCGCCGGGGCCACGGGCGGCGCGGACGTGGTGGTCGGCCCGGCCCGTCCGACCGGCGGCAGGGTGCGCGTCGAGATCCGGCACGAGGACGGCGGCACGCGGCTGCGGGCCCGCTGCCTGACACCCGGCCGGCTGCCGGTCGAGGTCGACCTGCTGGTCACCCGGCCCGAGGGGCACGAGTCGCTCTCCGTCGTCGTGCCGTGGAGCCGGCGGCGCTTCCAGTACACCTCCAAACAGACCGCGCTGCCGGCGGCGGGCCAGGTCAGGATCGGCGACGAGATCCTGAAGTTCGGTGACGACGAGGAGAGTTGGGCGGTCCTCGACCACGGACGCGGACGCTGGCCGCGTACCGTCGACTGGAACTGGGGCGCCGCCTCGGGGCGTACGGACGGGCACACGGTGGGCCTCCAGTTCGGCGGCCGCTGGACGGCGGGCACCGGCTCCACCGAGAACGCCCTCTGTGTGGACGGCCGGCTCAGCAAGATCGGCGAGGAACTGGACTGGCGCTGGTCCCGCACCGATCCGCTGGCCCCGTGGACCCTGCGCACCCCCGCCAGTGACCAGGTGGACCTGACGTTCACGCCGTTCCACAACCGGTCCACGCGCACGGAGGCCGGTCTGCTCGCGCATCGCACCGACCAGTGCTTCGGCCACTACGACGGCCGGGTCCGCACCGCCGACGGCGCCGAGATCGCCGTACGGCGGCTGCTCGGCTGGGCCGAGGACGTCCACATGCGCTGGTGAACCTCCACATGTGCCGGTGGCCCTCTCCCGCGGGCCGGTAAATCGCGGGCCCGGGCCGCCGGGCGTCACTAGGATCCGGCGCATGGCCACCACTCACCCCGCGCTCGCCGACGTCCTCGCCCGCCACGAACCGCGCACCACGGCCGAACGCGCCGACACGGACCGGGTCAAGGCTCTCGTCGCGGCGGGCGACGCCTGGGGCCGGGCAGGCCGGCTGCACGTCACGGCGTCGGCGGTGATCGTCCATCCGGACAGCGGCCGGGTGCTGCTGCGCCGGCACCCGCGGCACCGGTCGTGGCTGCTGGTCGGCGGGCACGGCGATCCGGGCGAGGACGCCCCGCTCGACGTGGCCCTGCGGGAGGGGCGCGAGGAGACCGGGCTGCCCGATCTGGCGCCCTGGCCGGACACGGCCGTCGCGCACCTGGTGATCGTGCCGGTCCCGGCCGGCGACCGCGAGCCCGCCCACGAGCACGCGGACCTGCGCTACGTGCTGGCCACCGCCGTCCCGGACTCGGTACGGCCGGAGAACCCGGACGCGCCGCTGCGGTGGCTGACGCCACGGGCGGCGCGGGAAACGGTCACCGAGGCCAACGTCCGGGCCACGCTGGAGCGCGTGGCCCCGCTGCTCGAACGCTGACGCGCCGCTCCAAGGCGCCGTGCGGGACGCGATGATGGAGCCATGCGCGCCGCCCGTCTGATCCGTATGGCCCTCCTGCTCCAGTCGAGCCCCGGACTGACCGCCGCCGCCCTCGCCCGTGAGCTGGAGATCTCCGAGCGCACCGTGATCCGTGACGTCCAGGCGCTCCAGGAGGCGGGCGTGCCGGTACGGTCCGAGCGCGGCCGGGCGGGCGGCTACCGGCTGGCGCCGGGCCACCGGACCCGGCTCACCACGCTCGGCCCGACCGAGGCGGAGACCCTGTACCTCTCCGGACTGCCCACCGCCCTGCGCGACCTCGGTCTCTCGGACGCGGCGGACACCGCCCGGCTGAAGCTGGCGGCCACCTTGCTGCCGTCGCTGCGGACGGCGGCCGAGTCGTCGGCGCGCCGCTTCCACCTGGACGCCCCGGCCTGGTTCCGCGAGCCGTCTGCGCCCGAACTGCTGCCGGAACTGGCCCGCGCGGTGTGGTCCGACCGCGCCATCGAACTGACGTACGTCCGACCGGCCCGTGACGGCGCGCCGCCCCGTGCGGTGACCCGCCCGCTGGAACCGTACGGACTCGTCCTGAAGGCGGGGGTCTGGTACGTCGTGGGCCGCGTTCCGGGGGCGCGGACGGACGGGGAGGGTGCCGGGTTCGCGGACCGGGCCGAGGGCGGTGCCTGGCGTACCTACCGTGTCGATCGCGTCACGGCGCTCGCCGCCGCTCCCGGCGCCGACGCCCCCTTCGTCCGCGATCCGTCCTTCGACCTGGCCGCGCACTGGCGCGAGCACTCCGCCGCGTTCGCCCGGACGCTGCTGCGCACCACCGTCACCCTGCGGGTGACCGAGGACGGGCTGCGTCGCCTGCCCGCCGTGCTGGACCCGGCCGCCGCCGGCGCGCTCCCGGACCCCGCGCCGCCGCCGGACCCCGCCGGGTGGGTCACGCTCGACGTGCCGGTGGAGTCGCAGGACGTCGCCTTCGGGCAGCTCACCGCACTGGGCGCGGACGCCGAGATCCTGGCCCCGGCGCCCCTGCGCGCCCGCTTCCGCGCCCACGCCCGCTCCCTCGCGGCCCGCTACGCCACGGACCCGGCGGCCCCCGCACGGCACGACGCCACGCAGCCGTGACCGGGCGAAGGCGCGTCCTCAGCGGTAGTCGTCCGGTGTGCCCGGCTTGCCGCCGTACACGACGTCCGCCATGTAGCCCAGCCCGTCCGGCCGGCTGCCGTCCACGTCCCGCACGCCGTACACCTCGGCGAGTTCCGCGCTGGAGGTGGACCTGCCGTTCCAGCGGGCGGCCCGGTCCGGGTCGGCGGCGAGCGCGGCGACCGAGCGGGCCAGGTAGTACGGCGACTCGGCGACGCCGAAGTGCGGATCGCGGGCGACGGCGTCGCGCCAGGTCTCCTCGGTGACGCCGAAGTGGTCGAGCATCTGCTCCGAGCGCAGGTAGCCCGGTGTGACGGCGACCGCCGTGCCCCCGTACTCCGCCAGTTCCTGGCCCAGCCCGAAGGCGATCCGGATCGGGGCGTTCTTGGCGAGGTCGTAGTAGAGGTTGTCGCGGTAGCGGCGGTTGAAGGCGGCTGTGCCGTCGGTGACCTCCACCAGCAGCGGCGCCGACGAGCGGATCAGCAGCGGCAGGGCGAGCGCCGCGGTGACCACGTGTGAGCGCACACCGAGTTCCAGGATGCGCAGCCCGTCGGCGAGCGGCGTCTCCCAGCTCTTCTTGCCGAAGACGGAGCCGACGAGCAGGTGCTCGCCGCCCCACAGGTCGTTGACGAGGACGTCGAGCCGCCCCTGCTCGCGGTCGATCCGCTCGACGAGCGCGCCGACCTGGCCCTGGTCGAGGTGGTCGGTGCGGACGGCGACGCCGGTGCCGCCGGCCGCGGTGACCGCCTCGGCGGTCTGCTCGATGGTCTCCGTGGGCCGGCCGACCTCGCTGGTGTGCTCGCGGGTGGTGCGGCCGGTGACGTAGACGGTGGCGCCGGCGCGGCCGAGTTCGACGGCGAGGGCGCGGCCGGCGCCACGGGTGGCTCCGGCGACGAGCGCGATCCGGCCGGCGAGGGAACCCGGCCGGCCGGTGCGCCGGGTGTCCTCGTCCTCCTTCGTGACGTCCTGGTGCGGGGTGCTGTTCGCGGTGGTGGCGTTCTTCTCCATGACTCCACCGTGCCTGCCAAAGGTGACAGCCCACGTCACCTTTTCCGGGAGTTCGCGCGCCGTGCCGTGCCGCGATCTCCGTTTCGCCCGTGACGGCGGCGGGAAGTCGGTTCGCCGCACCCCCCGCTCGCACTCCCGGAGGTTCCCCCATGTCGCAGTCGGCCCCGGTCGCGGTCGCCGGAGGGCGCCCGGTCCGATGAGCGCCCCCGGCGCGCGCCTGTACCCGCTGCGGCTGACCGTCACGGCCAAGCCGCTGGTGTTCGGCGGACACGCCATCGCCCGCCGGCTGGGCAAGTCCGGCATCCCGGACTGGAGCGTCGCGGAGACCTGGGAGTGCAGCGACGTCACCGGTCTGAGCGGTGTGGTGACCGAGGGCCCGCTGACCGGCCGGTCCCTGCGCCAGCTGGTCGCCGACCATCCCGGAGAACTGCTGGGCGCGGGCCGGTCCGGCCGGTGCTTCCCGCTGCTGACCAAGTTCATCGATGCCGCCGGTGCCCTGCCCGTCCATCTGCACGCGGACGACGAGGCCGCCCGGCGGCTCGAAGGCCAGGCCAACGGCAAGACCGAGGCCTGGCACATCCTCGCGGCGGCCCCCGGGGCGACCGCCCTGTGCGGCGTCAGGGAGGGTGTGACGGCCGGCCAGCTGCGCGCCGCGCTCCAGGCGCAGGACTTCGACGTCGTACTGCGCCGCCTGCCGGTGCGCGCGGGAGAGACGATCTACGTCCCCGGCGGCACCCCGCACAGCTTCGGACCCGACACGCTGGTCTACGAGATCGAACAGACCTCCGACATCCAGCAGCACGCGATGCGCTGGCGGATGGAGGACGGCGCGGCCGTGAGCGACGCGGAGTTCGACGCCAACCTGGACCTGCTGATGCGGCAGGTGCGGCTGGAGAGCAGGCCGGAGTTCACTCCGGGGCTGCGGATCGCCGTGGGTGACGGCGCGGAGCGGGTCTTCCTGTGCGCGAGCCCGTACTTCGCCCTGGAGCGCTGGACCTCGGCCGGGCCGGTGCGGCACGCCTTCGCCACCGCGCGCGTCCTGTCCAACGTCGGCGCGCCGGTGCGGGTGCGGTCCGGCGACTGGGACGGGGAACTGGGCCGGGCGCAGACGCTGCTGCTGCCCGCGTCCTGCGGGGAGGCCGAGCTGACCGGACCGGCCGACGTCCTGTTCGGCTACCTGCCCGACCTGGACCGCGACGTGCGCGCGCCCCTGCTCGACGCCGGTCACTCCCGCCAGGTCATCGCCACCCTGGGCGCGGTGGACTGAGCCGCGCCGCCGGTCGCGTGGCGCGTCGGCCGCTCTGCCAGAATCGCCGCATGGCCGAGCACCAGACAGACGCAGAGGCAGCCGCAGCCGGAGACGCGGCCGGAGCCGAGGCGCGCGGGTATCTGCTGGACAACCGGCAGTCGGAGGCCGGGACCCGGTTCGAAGCTCTCGGCGAGCTGTTCGACCCGGTGACCTTCCGGCACGTCGACCAGCTCGGGATCTCCGCCGGCATGCGCTGCTGGGAGGTCGGCGCCGGCGGGCCGTCCGTACCGCTCGGACTGGCCGCGCGGGTCGGCCCCACCGGAGCGGTGCTCGCAACTGACATCGACACCTCCTGGCTGGAGGGCGTCGGCGACCTCGGCGGCGGTGTCGTCGAGGTGCGCCGCCACGACGTGGCCGCCGACCCGCCGCCGCCCGGCGGCTTCGACCTGGTGCACGCCCGGCTGGTCCTGGTGCACGTCACCGACCGCGCCGAGGCGCTGCGCCGGATGATCCAGGCGCTGCGACCGGGCGGCCGGCTGCTCCTGGAGGACGCCGACCCGGCGTTGCAGCCGCTGCTGTGCCCGGACGAGTCGGGACCCGAGCAGCGGCTCGCCAACCGGTTGCGCTCCGGTTTCCGCGCCCTGATGGCGGAGCGCGGCGCGGACCTCGCGTACGGGCGGACCCTGCCGCGGCTGCTGCGCGAGGCCGGTCTCGCCGACGTGCGGGCGGACGCGTACTTCCCGATCACCTCACCGGCGTGCGCCGTCCTGGAGGCCGCCACCGTGCGGCAGATCCGCGGCCGGCTGGTGGCCGCGGGGCTCGCCACCGACGAGGAGATCGACCGGCACCTGGCGAACGTCGCCACCGGCCGTCTGGATCTGGCCACCGCCCCGATGGTCTCCGCCTGGGGCCGCCGCCCGTAGCGGCCGCTCCGGCCGGGACGCGCAACACCCCTTCGCGCGCACGCGGTTCGACGAGAACGCGCCTGCCCCCGCGCTCGTTGTCGCTGGGAAGGTGACCGCACACTCGACGGCCGAAGGGGTTTCTCCATGACGGGTCTCACGGAATCGATCGAATCGATGGAACAGCTCGCCACGGTCTGGCGGGCCATGGTCCTGGACCGGGATCAAGACGCGGATGTGCGGGACCTGCCGGGTCTCGCCGTGCGCTGGGCGGACTGCCGGTTCGCGTTCTGGAACTGCGTCACGCTGACCGAGCCGGGGGCGGACGAGGCGCTCGTGGCGGAGCGGCTGCGCCAGGCGGCGGAGCTCATGCGGTCCAAGAAACGGCCCGGCTTCCTGTGGCTGTTCGAGGACCTGCTCGACGGCGGGGCCCGCGCGGGTCTGGCCGAGGCGGCCGAACGGGCCGGTCTCCAGTACGCCTTCCCCGGCACCGGAATGGCCGGGGACCTGCTCCCCGTCCCCGACCCGGTCCACCCGGACCTGACGTTCGAGCGCGTCCGCACCGACGCACACCTGCGGGCGTACGCGGACATCAACGCGCGCGCCTACGGCTTCACCTCGGAGGACGGCCGCGACGGGCTCGTCGGCTCCACGCTGTGGAAGAACGAGGTGTACGCCTACCTCGGACACCGGGACGGCGTTCCGGTCACCTGCGCCGGGACGGTGGCGGCGGCGGGCCGCCTCTTCGTCGTGCTCGTCGCCACGCTGCCCGAGTGGGAGCGCCGGGGGTACGGCGAGGCGGTGACCCGCAAGGCGCTGCACGAGGGCGCCCGGGCGACCGGACTGACCCGCGCCACGCTGCACGCGACCGCCGCCGGGGCGCCGGTCTACCCGCGCATCGGCTTCGAACCGAACTCGCCGATGCGCTTCTACACCCTGAAGGACTGACCTCGGTCCTCCGCCTGAGGGACTGACCTCGACCCTCCTCCGAGCGGGTCCGCGCCGCGCTGCCCCGGCGCCCCGGCCGCCCTCGCACTCCGCTCGCGTCACCTCCTTGACAGGTGACGCGAGCGGGTGGGACGCTGCCTTCATCGGCATGGGCGCGGAGCGATCCGCCCCCCGGTCAGACGGAGGTTGAACCGTGGAAAGCAACAGCACTTCGGACGTCGCCGCCCAGATCCGCCACGCGCGGTTCGGACAACTGCCCGAGCGCGTCGCGTACGCCGACATGGTCGAGGAGCGACCGTCCGACCCGAAGGACCTGTCCGGCGGCTACAACCCCGAGGGCTCCTGGAACCACTTCTCCTGCCTGGCCCTGGATCTGGGGCTGTAGCGGAGCGCCGGGCGAGAGCGGCGCGCTGCTCCGCCCGGCGGGTTCCCCTGGCGCGGCGCACCGGTGATCGGGCACGTCGATGCCATGCTGGTGCGCCGTGGGCGCGACGCTGCCGCCGGCAGTCGCCGTGCCCTCACGCATGCACTCCGCCGACGGTGAACAGGGGACCGGCTTCTCATGGCAAAGCGAGGACGTACTTCTCCACGGCAGCGCGCGGCCCGGGAGGCGGCTCGGCGAGCCGCCGCCGCCGTACGTCTCGCCGCGGCGGGGCCGCCCCGTCCGCGTCGGCACGAGCAACGGCACTATGCGGTGGCCGAGTTGGCCGAGTTGGCCGAGTTGGCCACGGTGCCCGCACCCGCCCGCGCGGCCGACGACCTCACCGGCGGTACACCGTCCCCCGCGCCGGCCTGCGCCGCCGGGTGCCGGGTCTGCGCCGAGGCCGCCGACGGATTCGGCGCCCTGCGCGCCGGGTCGCTCGCGCAGCGGCGCCGCTTCGCCGGGCCCGGCCGCCCGCCCTACGCCGCCGAGAAGCAGACACTGCACCGCGGCGACTGCAGGAAGGTCGAGCAGTCGGTCGGCCGGGTGGCGGGTGACGAGCGGACCGCGCCGCCGGCCGAGGAGCTGACCCGCTTCGCACACGACGGCCGCCTCAGCCCCGAGTGGGCGACACACGTGCGCCTGCTGGACGCCGCCGAGGCCACGGGGTGGGTCGAAGAGCGGATCGGCCCGCGCGGCGGCGCCCGCTACCGCCTGTGCCGGACCTGCACACCCGAACTCCCCTGAGCCCACCGCCCGCACCACCACCGCGGTGCCGCGCCGCCCGGACGTCGTACGACGCTCGTACACGCACCGCGCCCGCGCACCGCGGCACACGCGGACCGCCGCACCGCACCGCTCCGTTCAGTCCGCGCGCAGCTCGCCGAACCCCAGCAGCATCGCGTCGACGGCGAGGGCGAAACGCTCGCCGTCGTCCACACCCACCCGGTCGCGCGCCGCCCTGGCGATCAGCGGGTAACGCCCGGCGTCCAACCCCGCCAGCCACCCCGTCCCGCCCGACTCGTCCGCGCCGACGAGGAGTTGGGCCTCCAGCACAGCATGCCCGATCGCGAACACCGACACGGCGTTGAGGGCGTGCAAGGCCCGCCCGAGCGCGAAGCCGTTCTCCGTCAGCATGCCCAGACACGCCTCGATGTCCTCCAGCGTCGCCTGGGTGACCGCCGGGCGGGAGGACGCGAGCGGGAGGACGGCCGAATGCCGCAGCAGCCCCTCGCGCAACGCCGTCGCGTACGCGCGCAGCGCCTCCCGCCAGTCCGACGACCCGTCCATCGCCGGCGCCGCCGCCCTGAACACCTGCTCCACCAGACCGTCGAGCAACGCCTCCTTGTTGGGGACGTAGTGGTAGAGCGTCATCGCCTCAACACCGAGCCGCTCACCCAGCGAGCGCATCGTCAGCGCCTTGAGCCCTTGGTGGTCGACCAGGTCGAGCGCCGCGTCCAGGACACGTTGCCGGCTCAGCCCCACGCGCTCACCGCGGCCGCGCCGCGCACCCGGCTTCTCGGCCGTCATGGCCCACCAGCTCTTTCCACTCCGACGGTTGACTTTCTTACAAGGTAAGGCAACAATCGGTCGCAGCGAAACTTACGTCGTAAGAATAGGCCGTGAGCGCCCGTCGCGAGAAACACCCCGCAGCACGGCCACCGCACACTTCAGGAGCTGAAAGATGCCCACCACCGCCCTCGCCCCCAAGCAGGTCGTCCTCGACTTCATCGCCGCGCTCAACGACCGCTCCGCCCAGGACTGGGAGCGATACCTCGCACCGGACGTGGTCGACCACAACAAGATCATCTTTGGTGAGCAGGAGGCGCCCGGCGCCGCGCTGGACGGCTTCCGCCGGCAGCTCGCCGCGTTCGGCACCGAGGCCCCGGGCGACGGCTTCCACGCCGAGCAGCTCATCGCCGAGGGCGACGAGGTGGTGGCACGGTTGCGGGTGCGCGGCGTCCACACCGGATACCACCCGCGCATGCCCGAGCCGACCGGCCGGCGCTGTGACGTCGAGCAGATCTGGATCTTCACCGTGCGCGGGGGCCGAATCGCCGAGATTCGCGCGGTCAGCGACCGTCTCGGCATGTTCCTGCAGCTCGGCTGGAACTGGCCGAGCGAGGACTGAGCACAGCGATCAACCGTCCTCCCATGCACCGGAACTGACGGGGCATCCGATATGTGACAGCGGTATTCCGTCACTTCCGAGGAGGCACGCCGTGCACGCCCTGAGACGTCGGCTCGCCGGCAGCCTGATCGCACAGGCCGCCCTGCTCTTCCCGCTGGCCGTGGGCATCGCGGCCCTGTTCCGCCGGCACGAACACCCGCTCGTCTGGGTGATCAACGGCGCGTTCTACACCGCCGTCGGCATGGCGTCGGCGGCCGTTCAACGGCGCAGGTACAGCCGGAAGGCCGGCGTCGAACCGGGCCGCGTCGCCGACCTGAACCACAAGATCCGCCACCGCGAGGTGCCGCGCGACCCGGAGGAGCGCACGGTCATGCGGCGGCTGGTGGACGCGGAACTGGAGCAGATGCGGCGCTCCAAGCGGTGGGTGCCGTACTCCATGGGCCTCTTGGGACTGGTCGCGGTCGGCCTGCTGGCCCTGGGCGTGGCCACCGGCTCGCTCACCTTCCCGCTGGTCTTCGCGGCGGCCGTGATCGCGTTCGTCTGCTGGATGTTCTGGATGCGCCGCCGCTCGATGGACCGCCTGCACCACATGGAAGCGGCCCTCGGCGGCCGGAACGAAGAGGTCCCGGCGTCCCACGTGTGACCCCGCCGTCCGAGGCGGGCGAGGGCGACGCGCGGCCGGTGGGAGCGGGGGAACCGGCCGTGCGCCGCCGGCGCGGGGACGGCCCGTGCGCACGGGCCGTCCCGCCGGGTCACGCGGTGGTGCAGGCGGCACCGTTCAGGGTGAAGCCGGACGGCTTGGCGAACGTACCGCCGTAGGTGCCCTGGAAACCGAAGGACGCGGTGCCGCCGGGGGCGATGCTCGCGTTGTACGACTGACCGGCCGCCGTGACCGCGCCCGACTGGCCGGACAGCGTGGCGTTCCAGCCGTTGGTGATCCGCTGCCCGGAGGGCAGGGTGAAGGCCAGCTGCCAGTGGTCGACGGCGGCCGAGCCGGTGTTGGTGACGGTGACGTCGGCGGTGAACCCGTCCTGCCACACGTTCGTCGCGTACGCCACCTTGCAGGCGCCCGGGTTGCCCGGGGTGCCCGGGTCACCGCCGCCGCCGGTGTTGACGGACGAGGAGAAGGACGTCACGGCGAGTCCCGCGCCGTTCTGCCAGGGCTCGAAACCGGCCTGCACACTGGTCAGGTACCAGCTGCTCTGGGCCAGGCCGCGGGAGATCGCCTCGCGGGCGAAGTCCATGACGTCGAAGCTCCAACTGGCGATCGCCGACGGGGCGACGAAGGACAGCACGTCGTTGCCACCGTTGTTGCCGGACCACACCTGCCACTGGCGGCCGGCCACGGTGGCGGTGCCGACCTGCGAGCCCACCGGCTGGACCGAGCCCACGTGGTTGAACCAGACCATGATCTCGGTCTTGTTGACCCCGTCGGTGCGGGGCGTGGGGTCGAGCCAGATGTCGTACGCGGCGTCGTAGACCGCGCCGCTCACATAGCTGTACGAAATGCCGGTCGGCGCGCTGGAGATGGTGCTGAGCCGGGCCGGAAGGGCCGTGCCGGGCGAGCAGTTGGTGTAGTGACAGCCGTTGTAGACCGAAGGGTACGACTTCGGGGCGCCGTTGGTGGGCACCGAGCCGTCGGCCTGGGTGACCCGGAAGCCGGAGTCGGTGGCGGTGACACACTGGGCCTGGTCGGTGCCCCAGCGGTTGTTCTGGACGACGTACCGGCCCTGGATCGTGGTCGATCCGAAGGCGTCGCAGATCTGGGTGTCGGCGCGGGCGGCCGGGGTGGTGGTCACGAGCGCCGCGAGCGCGGCGAGAACGGTCAGCAGCGCGCCGAGCAGGACAGGCGTACGGCGCGCATGATGCGTTGACGGGGACATGCGGGTCCTCTCCGAACGGGACGGTGCGGTGCGATGCGGCGTCACGAGGGGTGCGCGTCCGCTGTCCTCCCTCCGTTTTGGGAGCGCTCCCAACGTGACTCGGTGGGGACTGTAGAGACGCAATCATGTTCCTGACAAGACTGCGGACGGCAGCAGCGCCGACGGGTTTCTAAGGCGCAGGTCATCGACGGGCGCGGGGGTACCGACCTTCGCCACGGTGGCCGGAAGCGCTCTCGCGACGGTGACGTTTCGTCCACGCGGTCGAGGGGGACACCGGACAGATCCGGGCCGACGATCATGCGATCGCGCTCCTCATGGCCCGGGAGGGCTGTCCAGGGAAGGGACACGGGACATGACGTGGGACGAGGCGCCCGCTACGGCCGTGGTGACCGGGGCGTCGTCGGGCATCGGCGCCGAGTACGCGGAGCGGCTGGCCGGCCGGGGCTGGGACGTGGTGCTGGTCGCCCGGCGTGCCGACCGGCTCGCCGCGCTGGCCGACCGGCTGCGCCGGGACGCCGGGGTGGGCGTGGAGACGGTGGAGGCCGATCTCGCCCGGTCGGCGGACCTGGCCCGGGTGGCGGAGCGGGTCGCCGCACCCGATGTGGCGCTCCTGGTCAACAACGCGGGGATCAACGGGTACGGACCCTTCACCGAGGTCGACGCCGCGCTGCTGACGAAGGTCGTGGACGTCAACGTCGTCGCGCCCACGGTGCTGACGCGCGCCGCCGTCCCGGGGATGCTGGCGCGCGGCCGGGGTGCGGTGGTCAACGTCGCGTCGCTGCTGGCCTTCGCCGGCTCCCTGCCGCCCGACCGCCTCCCGCAGCGGGCCGTCTACGGCGGCACCAAGGGCTACGTCGTGACGTTCACCAGGACCCTCGCCGCCGAGCTGGCCGGCACTCCGGTACGGCTCCAGGTCGTCTGCCCGGGACTCACGGCCACCGAGTTCCACCTCGGGACGGGCGAGAGTCCGGTGCCGGGCGAGCAGCGGATCCACGACGAGGGCGGGATGCCCGTGGCCGACGTGGTGAGCGCCTCGCTGGCGGCGCTGGCCACCGGCGAGGTGGTGTGCGTGCCCGGTCTGGAGAACGCGGAGGCCGTGGCGCGGCTGGCCGCGGCGGAACTCGGCCTGCGCGACGGCGCGGGTACGGCGCTGGCGCCGCGCTACCGGGCGGAGACGGACACCGGGGGCTGATCGAGCGGTGGGGACGCCCGTGCGGGTGTGTCGCCGTTCGAGGCCGTGCGGGTGTGTCGCCGTACGGGTCCGTGAGGGTGTGTCGCCGTACGGGTCCGCGTAGGTGTGTCGCCGTGTGGGTGTGTGCGGGGTGGGGCGCTGGGTAGGCGGCTCGACCTGGGACCGCGGCGGTGACCGCCGTCCGTGCTCCCGGGAACACGCGCTGTGCAAGGAGGAAGACCATGAAGAAGCTCACCCGGCAGGCCACGACCGCAGGTGTCTGCGCCGCCTTCGTCGCGGGCGCCGTACTCTCGGCCGGCGGCTCCGCGGCCGCGGCCACCGGCCGGCCGTCCGCACCCGCCCCGGCCCGGACCGACGTGACCGGCGCCGCGCCCGCAGCGTCCTTCTCGGCCCACCACTTCCACCACCCCCGGCACCACCACCTCGCCGACCCGCGCACGGACCCCTGGGTGGCGGGCCAGCTGGCGACGTTCGGCCTGACGGCCGACAAGCGCTCGGCCGTCTACGACCCCTGGGTGAAGGACCAGATCGCCCTGTTCGGCCCGAGCGGCCGGTAACCGGCCGGCCGTCTCCACCGCCGGCCGTCTCCACCGCCGGGCGACGATTCTTGCCGGGTGCGTACGTCACCTGTCAGCATGGTGATATGAACCTCGACCATGTCTTCGTGTGCGGGAACCCGGCCCTGGACTTCGCCGCGACGTTGCGTGCGCGCCGTACGGCGCGGTTCGAGATGTTCGTGACGCCGGACCGGCTGGACGCCTGGTTCCTGGAGTCCGGTGTGGTGGACGCGCTCACCCCGAGCACCGAGGCGGACGTCGAACGGGCCAAGGAGCTGCGCGAGGCCGTCTACCGGACGGTCACCGCGCGCCGGCTCGGCGAGGCGTACGACGCCGAAGCGCTGGACCTGCTGAACGGCACGGCACGCGAGCCGGCCGCCGTACCGCAGCTCACCCCGCGCGGGCGGCACACGGAGGCGACGCCCCGGGAGGCCCTGGCCGCCCTCGCCCGGCAGGCGGTGGAACTGCTCGGCGGCCCCGACGTGCCCCTCCTCAAGGAGTGCGGCAACCCCGAGTGCACCCGCGTCTACATCGACCGCTCGCGGGGGACGCGCCGGCAGTGGTGCGGCATGGAGTCGTGCGGCAACCGGATCAAGGCGGCCGCCTATCGCGCCCGGAAGCGGAGCGCGCCCGCCGTCGGCCTGGGCTGAACCGGCTGCGGCGGCACGGCGCGGTGGGCGCGTTCCACGGACTGGCCCCAGTAGGTTCCGGCGACCATGAGCACGGCGCCGAGCGAGGCCCACAGGGTGAGCCGTTCGCCGCCGAGGCCGATGCCCGCCGCGACGGCCCAGACCGGCTCGGTGCCCAGCAGGAGGCTGGCCCGGCTCGCCGAGGTGCGCTGCACCGCCCAGGTTTGGGCGAGGAAGGCGAACACGCTGCAGAAGAGGGCCAGATAAACCAGCTGACCCCAGGTGGCGGCGTCGGCGTGCGCCAGCGCGGAGGCGTGCACGACGGCGGCCGGCAGGAACAGGACCGAGCCCACGGCGGTCTGGACGGTGGTCAGGTGCAGCGGGTCCACCGGCCGCCCGGCGGTGAGCCGTCCGACGAGTGCGACGTGCCCGGCCCGCACCACCGCGGCGGCCAGCACCAGGGCGTCCCCGAACCGGGGTGCGTGCAGACCGGCGCCGGCGGTCAGCAGCCCGACGGCCACCACACACAGGCCGGCCGCGCCGAAGAACGCCGGAGGCAGTCCCGGCCGGCCTCCGGTGCGGTCCAGCAACGGCGTCAGCACGATCGTCAGGCTGATGATCAGTCCGGCATGGGCGGCGCTGGTGTGGGCCACCCCGTAGGTCTCCAGCACCAGCACGGCCGCTTGTGTGACGCCCAGCAGCCCTCCGGTGCGCAGTTCCGCGCGGGTCCAGCCGGGCCGGCGGCGGGCGGCGACCAGCGCGCCGCAGGCCAGTGCGCAGGCCAGGGCGGAGACGGCGTACCGGGCGAACAGCACCGCCAGGACCGGCAGGACGTCGGTGGCGGACTTGGCCACGAGGTAGCTGGAACCCCAGACAAGCGCGACCAGGAGGAGGACCGCGTCGGTACCGCGGCGGGCGAGTGGCATGGGCCCACGCTGCACCAGCCCGAACGCTGTAGGCCAGCACCAACTTCTACACCGACCATGTAGCGGGGCTACAGCGTCGCCCTAGACTTCCGGCATGGACGAACGGCAGCTGCGCATCCTGCGGGAACTGGGCGAGCTGGGGAGTGTCACCGCCGTCGCCGACGCGCTCCAGGTGACGCCCTCGGCGATCTCGCAGCAGTTGCGGCTGCTCCAGCGCGCGATCCCGGTCCCGCTGACCGAGCGGTCCGGGCGCCGGGTGGTGCTGACCGAGGCCGGGCAGGCCTTGGCCGGCGCCGCCATCGAGGTGGAGAGCGCGCTCGCCCGGGCCCGGCACACCATCACCGACTTCGCGGGGCGGGAGGACGGCGAGGTGTCGGTGGCGGCGTTCCACAGCGCCGCGGCCACCCTCTTCCCGCTCCTGCTGCGCGCGCTGTCCGGGCCGGACCGTCCCCGGCTGAGACTCGGCGACGAGGACGTGGCCCAGGACCGCTTCCCGGCGCTCACCCGCGACTACGACCTCGTCCTCGCGCACCGCCTCGACCACGGCCCGCCGTGGCCCCGCACGGTGACCGCGGCGACCCTGCTGCGCGAGCCCCTGGACGTGGCGCTCCCGACCGGTCACCCACTCGCCGGCCGGCCGCTGCTGACACCGCGGGAGGTGGCGGAGGAGCCCTGGATCACCGTCCACGACGGCTTTCCGCTGATGGCGACCGTCGAGGCCGTCGCCTGCGTCGCCAACCGCCGGCTCGACATCGTCCATCGCGTCAACGAGTTCTCGGTGGTCGCCGAGATCGTGGCGGCCGGCGGCGGCATCGCGCTGCTGCCCCGCTGGACCGCCCGCGCCCACCCGGGTGTGGTCCTCAGGCCGCTGAGCGGAGTGCACACCCGGCGCCGCATCGACGTACTGCACCGGCCCGAGCGCACCGCGCGCAAGGCCGTCCGGACGGTCCTCGCCGCACTGCACCGGGCCGCCGCGACGATCCGCGTGTGACCGCCCGCGCCGATCCTCACACGCTCGGGCGCGGGAGCGGACGACGCGTCAACTTCTTGCGGATCCCGGTCCCTTCGGACCCTTCGGACCCTTTCCCGGCGCGCTCGGCCGACGGAGCGCGTCGGCGTCCTTCCCGCCCGCTACCCTCGTGCGGACGGACGACGACGCTGAGGAGGCGGTGGCGTGCCGCAGGATCTGCCGGCCGGCGGGGGCGCGCTCCCGGCGGCCCTGGCCGAGGAGCGCCGGCTCCGCCGCGACCTGGGCTTCTGGGCGCTGACGGCGATCGCGTTCTCCAACATCGTGGGCTCGGGGTGGCTGTTCGCGGCGATGTACGCGGCGCAGACGGCGGGCCCGGCGGCGCTGCTGTCGTGGGTGGCGGCGGGAGCGCTGTGCGTCCTGGTGGCGCTGGTGATGATCGAGCTGGGCGCCTCCCGGCCCGAGGGCGGCGGCACGGTGCGCTGGCCCCTGTACGCCTCGGGGCGGCTGGTGGGCACGCTGGTGGGCTGGTCCGTGCTGCTGTCGGTCGGCGGCACCGCGGCGGAGATCAGCGCGATCATGCAGTACGCGGGGCACTACCTGCCCGGCATCTACCGCGGCGGTTCGCTGACCGTCACCGGGCTCGGTGTGGCGACGGCGCTGAGCGTGCTGCTGACGGCGCTGAACTGGTTCGCGGTACGGCTGTTCGCGCGGCTGAACAACCTGCTGTCCGTCTTCAAGATCGCGGTGCCGGTCGTCACGGTGGCGGCGCTGCTGGCCTCCGGCTGGCACTCCGGGCGGCTCACCGACCACGGCGGGTTCGCGCCGTACGGGTACGCCGCCTGCCTGTCGGCGCTGGCCGGCGGGGGCATCGTGTACTCGGTGAACGGCTTCCAGGCGCCCCTGGACTTCTCCGGCGAGACCCGCGACCCGCGGCGCACCGTACCGGCGTCGGTGCTGACCGGCATCGGCCTCGCGGTGCTGATGTACCTGGCCCTGCAGGTCGCGTTCCTGTTCACGGTGCCGGAGAGCCTGCTCGGGCACGGCTGGCACGGGGTGGACTTCGACTCGCCGTTCGGGCAGCTGGCGCTGCTGCTCAATCTGCACTGGCTCTCGGCGCTGCTGTACGCGGACGCGGTCGTCTCGCCGGGCGGCTCGGCCTACGTCGGGGTCGCGCTGGACGCCCGGCACACCTACGCGCTCGCGAAGAACGGCACGCTGCCGCGCCGGCTCATGGCGGTGGAGGAGCGCTCGGGCATCCCGCGCCGGGCGCTGGTGCTGAATCTGCTGGTCATCGTGGTGTTCCTGCTGCCGTTCGGCGGCTGGCAGGACATCGTGAGCGTGATGGGCGACATGTATCTGCTGATCTACGCGGCCTCGGCGGTGGCGGCCGGGGTGTTCCTGGCCGATCCGGGCAGCGGCACGGCGGGCTGGGTGCCGGGGCTGCGCTGGATCGCGCCGGTGAGCTTCGTGGTGGCGGCGGAGTTCGTGTACTGGTCGGGCTGGCACGATCTGCGGCTGGCGCTGCCGCTGGTGCTGGCCGGACTGCTGGTGTTCCTCGGCATGCACCGCACCGCGATGGCCGGCCGGCCGCTCGCCGCCGAGCTGCGGACGGGGGCGTGGCTGGTGGTGTTCCTGGTCCTGCTCACCCTGCTGTCCTGGCTCGGCTCGTTCGGCGGCTCCGGGCGGCTGCCGGCGCCCTGGGACTCGCTGACGGTGGCGGCGTCGGCGTTCGCGGTGTTCTTCTGGGCGGTGCGCGCGGGCACGGCGTGGCTGCGGGACTCCCGCGGAGCGGGCGGCGATCTGCCAGGGGGCGGTCTGCCGGGCAGCGGTTCGCCGGGCAGCGGTCTGCCGGGTTCGGCGGCGGGGGCGTAGACGCGCCGTACCGGCGGGCGCCGTGGGCGCGTTGTCAGTGGCGGGCTCTACGATCCCGGGCATGAGAGCTTCAGGTACGTTCGACGTCACCGAGTTCACTCCGGCCCCGGTGCCGGCTCCGCCGGTCGAGACCGCCGTGCCCGTCGGCGTGGCCACCATGAGCAAGGAGTACGCCGGCGAGGTCGTCGGCCGCTCGGCCACCTTGTTCACCGCGGCGTTCGACCAGTCCACCGCCACCGGCACCTATGTGGCCATGGAGTCCTTCGAGGGCTCCCTCCACGGCCGTACGGGCTGCTTCAACTTCGCCCACTCCGCGACCACTTCGGGCGAGAGCCGGGAGTCGGAGTTCTTCGTCGTGGTCCCCGGCAGCGGGACCGGCGAGCTGAGCGGCATCACCGGGACGGGAGGCATCGCGATCGACCCGGACGGCACGCACCGCGTCTGGTTCGACTACGCACTCCCCTCGTGACCCGGGCCCGCGGAGAGGCCGGCACCGCCAGGACCCGGCGGTGGGTGTCTGGCGGGTGTGCGGGAGTGACAGCGGGCATCAGATGCGGTCGCCGAACGGTCCGTATCTGACCCGTCCCGGTCAACACAGGTCATTGCCGAAGACCGTCACTCGAACGCCGGTCGGACCCGCCTACGGTGCGGTCACCGGGCGGGACGGGCTCGCCCGCTCCGCCGGACGGGGCGGCGTCGCCCGTCCCGTCCCGACCAGCCGACGATCAAGGGGAGGCACCATGGCGAGTGTGGAAGTGTCGCTGAAGGAGATGATGACCGCGGTCGAGGGGGCGTTGGGCGCGGCGGTCGTCGACTACACCAGCGGAATGGCGCTGGGCACCCTGGGCGGGGGCAAGGACCTGGACATGACCATCGCGGCGGCGGGGAACACGGACGTCATCCGCGCCAAGGTGCGCACCATGGAGCAGTTGGGCCTGCAGAGCCAGATCGAGGACGTACTGATCACGCTCGGCGGGCAGTACCACCTGATCCGCCTGGTCACCGGGCGCAACGGCAACGGCCTGTTCCTCTACCTCGTCCTGGACAAGGGGCGTTCCAACCTGGCGATGGCCCGTCACCAGCTCCGGCGGGTCGAGGAGCAGCTGGAGATCTAGCGCCCTCCGGGTCCCGGCCGACGCGTGCCCATGATGTGAAGAGTTCTTCAAGTCACCACATCAGCATGCTTCCCATCCATGGCTGCGCCCGGCCGGGGCCGAGAAGGATGGGCCGTGCGGGCCCTTTCCGCGGCGGCGCCCTCCGGGGCGCCGCCCCACCTCCGGACCGTCGCGACGCGGCAGGGAGCGAGCACCCATGCAGGTCCCCCTCTACCAGGCCAAGGCGGAGTTCTTCCGCATGCTCGGGCACCCCGTGCGCATCAGGGTCCTGGAGCTGCTCCAGCACGGCCCGGTGCCGGTACGGGACCTGCTGGCCGACATCGAGATCGAACCGTCCAGCCTCTCCCAGCAGTTGGCCGTGCTGCGGCGCTCCGGCATCGTCGTGTCCACCCGCGAGGGCTCCACGGTCCGCTACGAGCTGGCCGGCGGCGACGTCGCCGAACTGCTGCGCGCGGCCCGCCGCATCCTCACCGAACTCCTGGTGGGCCGCACCGAACTCCTCGCCGAGCTGCGGCAGACGGACGGCGCCCCGCCGGAGCCGGAGCCAGGGCCGAGGCCGGAGCCAGGACCGGGCCCCGCGCCCGTCGGGCGCACGACCGTCCCGTAGCGCACACGTGTGCCGTGCGGCCGCGTTCCGTGCCCCCGCGGCTTCCGCGGCCCTGCGACTTCCGGCCATGCGTTTTACGCATGATGTGTGAGTACCGAGTGCTAAAGTGGCTGCCGTGGGCTTGGGTCTTGACGAACGGGTGCGATCGGCGGTGGCGGCACTCCTGCATGCGACGGGTGAGGCGCAGACCGACCTCGCCCTCGTCCTGGGTGTGAGCCAGGCACAGGTCAGCCGCCGACAGTCGGGGGCGACCGCCTGGAGCCTGGCCGACTGCGAACGGGTGGCCGCGCACTACGGCATCGACGTCCTGGAACTCCTGGCCGGGCCGACCCGCGCCGTGGAGTCGCTGCCCCCGGACCGCCGGCGCGCCCCCGGCCGACAGGCCGGCGGCGAGGTACGCGGCACGGCCGTACGGGACGACGCCGTGCCGGGTGGTGGAGCGCGATGACCGACTTCGAGGCGATCGACGCCCTGCTCGCCGGGGCCCGGCAGGAAGTCCCGCTGCCGCCCGTCGAGGAGCGGCGCGCGCTGCGCGAGGGACTGAACCTCTCGCGCACCCAGGTCGCGCAGGCGCTGAGCGTCAGCCCGTCGACGGTCGGCGGCTGGGAGTCGGGCCGGGACCCCAGTGGTGAAGTGCGCGCGAAGTACGCGTACTTCCTCGACGGCGCGCGCACCAGGCTGGCCGCGATCACGGGCGAGGAGGCCGCAGCGACCGAGACGGACGCGGCGGACGCCACGGACGGGCCGGAGGAGGCCGACACAGTTCAGCCGCCCGGGCAGGACCAGGATGGTCAGGACGACATGGAGGCGCTGGCCCTGCCGCAGCCGTGCGTGCTGTGCGGGCAGCCCGCCGCGCACCAGGTCGCGGGCTTCCCCCAGCACCTGGACCCCGCGGCCTGCGGCACCGCTGACTCCGGACGGATGACCGAACCCGCGGAGACGGCGGAGACGGTCGCTCCGCAGCGACCGCGCCACCGTCCGGCGCAGCCCGGCCAGGAGGGCGCGGCGGGTCGGGAAGACGCGGCGCGCCGGGAGGGAACAGCGGGCCGGAAGAGCGCGGTGGGTCGGGACGGTGCGGCAGGCCGGAAGGGCTCGGTGGATCGGGACGGTGCGGCAGGCCGGAAGGGCTCGGTGGATCGGGACGGTGCGGCAGGCCGGAAAAGCGCGGCGGGTGGCGGCCTCAAGGTCGTGCCCGTCGGCCGGCGGGTGCGCGAGGCCGACACCCCGGACCCGGTCGCCCGCGCCGTCGCGGACGCGCTCGCCGAGCACTCCGGCGACGTGGAGGCGGCGACCGCCGCGCTGGTGAAGCGGGCGATCCCGGACGCGATGGCGTTGCTGGACGCCTCGCGCAAGGGCGGCCGCTACGACGTCGTCGCACACCCGTGGCTGCCCGAGATCCTGCGCAAGCAGACCGCCCGCGGCGCCGACCAGATCTGGGAGGCACGCCCGAAGTGGACCCGGCCGGAACTGCCCGCCGGCCGGCACGAGGTGACCGCCCTCGACATCAACGGCGCCTATCTCTCCGCACTCAAGACCCACCTTCCGCTGGGCCAGTTGGAGCACTCCACCGGCGACCACCACGACCGCCGCCGGGCCGGCGTCCATCTGATCACCCCGCCCGCCTGGGACCACGGGGCGGTCCTGCCCAACCCGATCGGCAACCGCGACGAACCCGGCCCCCTGTGGGTCACCGAACCCACACTGCGTCTGCTGCTGCGCCTGTCCGGGCCGAAGTACGGGCTATGCGACCCGCCCGTGATCCACGAGTCCTGGACGTCGGGGGCGACGGAGAGCCTGCTGGAGAAGTTCCGCACCGCGCTCAAGGACGCCCGGGACCGGGCGATCGCCGAGGACGACGAGGTGACGCTGGAGTACGTGAAGGCCATGTACTCCAAGTTCGTCTCCACCATGGGCGAGTCGAACTACAACCGGGAGCTGTACCGCACCGACTGGATGCACCTGATCCGCTCCCAGGCCTTCACCAACCTGTGGTGGAAGGCGCACCGGGCCTACGATCAGGGTCTGCTGGTTGTCCGCGTCATGGGCACCGACGAACTCCATGTCACCGGCGACTGGCGGGCGGTCTTCCCCGAGGGCCGCGGCGTCGCCGAGGTGAAGCTCAAGGACACGTATGCCGTGGGCGGCGAGCCCGACCACCCCGACGGCGGCTGACCGAGGCCGCACGCCCGGACCGACGGACGGCGGCCGACCGAAGACCGCACGCCCGGCCAGACCCAGGAACCGGAGACCATGCCCGAGCGGAACAAGCAGTTCGGCCTCTACGGCGCCCAAGGCATCAAGGGCCACCAGGCGGTCGCCCGTCAACTGGACGCGCTCGCCGGGTACATCGCCACCCCGGTCACGGCACGACGCGGTCTGCTCGCCCGGCTGCACTACCTCACCCGCAGCGACCACGCCCGCGCGCGGGCCCACGCGGCGGGCCTGACCGTCACCGACCGCACCCTCAGGGCGTGGCTGGCCGGGAAGCGGTCGCCGTCGAAGGCGAACCTCGAACGCGTCGAGCGGGCCTACCGCACGGTGCGGCGCGAGAACGTCGCCCGCTACCTGCTCGCCCGCCTCAACCGGCAGGGCCACGGCACCCGGGTGGAGATCCACCCGCTGAACCAGTCCCAGGTCGACCGGCCCCGTCAGCGCGTCGTCGAGTTCCGCACACTCAACATCCGGCACTGGGACCGCATCGTGCAGGCGTGGGTGGCCGACGACGAACGCGGGATGGACGACGCCTGGGTCGACCAGATCGTCGACCTCGGCTCGCAGTGGGGACAGTACGAGTACGTCACCAACGTCGGGTTCGCCGCGTAGGACGGCCGGGCACCGGACGGCCGGGAGAGAGGAGGGCTGTGACATGCGTCACGGCCGTTCCGCCACCTATGCCCCCGGAGTAGTAGTCGCCGCGCCGTCGACATGGGGGACTTGTCCGTCTTGATCCAGACATGCGCGCCGCGCGGATCCATGACGTTCCCTGCGGTCACTCATCTCGTCGCTTCTGCAAAGCATGGCGGCCTTCTGACGGGCAGCCAGTGAGGTGGGCGGGGCGGGGGCAGCGGGGCAGCACGTTCGCTCGTGACTCCGCAAGGGCGGATCGATCTACGAGTCGCGGTAGTAGCGAAGCCCTTTGCGCTCCATGTGAAGGCTTCCTAAGAATGACGCTCCACAAGGCATCGCCGCAGTTCAGAAGCGCATTGCATACGAGCGAGCCGTATGCGGGGCGCATGGCGACCACCGAGTGAGGTCACGCATGGGCAAGCATCGTAAGAAGCAGTACTACCGGCGCATAGCCATCGCCGCCGTCGCGGTCGGCGCCGTCGGCATCCCGTCCGTCGCCCTGGCCTGCGGCGACTGGCCGGGCGGCGGGACGGACCAGGCCGCCCCCTCGGGGTCGCCGCTCGCCGACAGGCAGAGCGCCGCGGCCTGGTGGGCCCAGGCCGCATGGCACCGTCCGAGCGGCGAGAGCACGGGCGCGACGCCGACCGCGCCCGCGTCGCTCACCGTGCCGACGTCGCCCGCCTGGGCCGCCGTGACCGCGCCGCCGAGCGCACCCGCGTCGGCTCCCGCGGCCACGGCGCAGTCGCCGAACACCGCCGCCGGCACGCCGAGCGCCACCGCGTCGAAGACGAAGGCCGCCGCCACGGCGCACCAGAAGCACCAGAAGCACCAGAAGCAGCCGGCGGCCGCCAAGCCCCGGGCGAGCGTCTCCCCCAGCACGCCGAAGCCCACCGCCAAGCCGACCACCGAGCCCACCGCCACGGCTTCGGCCACCGCGGCCGCGACCACCGCCCCGTCCGTGCCGACGGCCCCCGCCGCGACCACCGCGGCGCCGAGCTCCTCGGCGGCCCAGGCGCCGGCGTCCGGCGACGCCGCACGTGTCGTGCAGCTCGTCAACGCCGAGCGGGCGAAGGTAGGTTGTTCGCCCCTGACCCTGAACGCGACGCTGACCAAGGCCGCGCAGGCGCACAGCGACGACATGGCCGCCCACCAGAACATGTCGCACACCGGGTCCGACGGGTCCGCCCCGGGCGACCGGATCACCGGCGCCGGCTACGTCTGGAGCAGCTACGGCGAGAACGTCGCCTACGGCTACGCCACTCCGGAGGCGGTCATGGCGGGCTGGATGGCCAGCCCCGGACACAAGGCGAACATCCTCAACTGCTCCTTCAAGGAGATCGGTGTCGGCCTCGCGCAGCCCGGCTCCTACTGGACGCAGGACTTCGGCACGGCCCGCTGACCGACAGACGTCAGCCGGGCCGGACGGCAGACGAAGGAGCCGAGGGAGCATCCCGGTCGGCCGGCCCCTGACAACAAGGGCCGGCCGGCTCCGGCACGCCGAGGGCCCGCCGCACCGACGGTCCGGCACCCCGGCGGTCCATCGCGCTCAGCAGCTCTGCGGTGTCGAGCCGAGCGCCACGTCGTCGTACCAGAGGGTGTCGTCGCCCGTGCCGTAGCTCTCCCAGCCCAGCCGGAAGGTGGTGGGCCGGGGGGCGGTGGTGCGGCTGAGCCACTGGGCGTCGACGTCCTGGGTGGGGCTGCCGTCGACATGCAGCCCGGCGATCTGCTGGTCGTCCAGCCAGGTGTCCATGCTCTGCCGGGTGGTGTCGACGGAGAACCGCAGACACACCCAGCGGCCGGTGGGCAGCGGGGTGCTCAGCGCCACGCCCGCCGGGCTCTGCGCGGGCAGGGTCGCGTCGTCGGACTGGCGGTTCCACTGGAGGGCGCCGTTCTGGCCGCCCATCCTCAGGTCGCGCCCGCCGTCGCGCGCGTCGGCGAGGGTGAGCATCGCGATGTGCGCGGCGGGCAGCGGCGTGCTGTGCCGCACCCACACCCGGCCGTACACCACGGGGCCCACCGCGGAGACGTCCTTGGTGGTGGCCACGAAGACGTGGTTGCAGTAGCCGGCGGCTCCGTCCACCCGCACCGAGCGGCTCCCGGTGTGGGCGACCGAGGTGTCCACCGTCGCCTTGCCGGAGCCCGCGCAGTCGGGGGCCGCGACCGTCCAGTCGCCCGACGGCGCACTCCCGGCCTGGTCCTCGAAACCGGAGCACACCACCGCACCGCCGCACCCCGGCGTGGGAGTTCCGCCCGACGGCGTAGGAGTTCCGCCCGACGGCGTGGGCGACGGCGATCCGGGCGGCGGCCCCGAGGGCGTCGGGCTGCCCCCCGAACCCCCCGCGCACGAAACGCCGTTGAAGGTGAAGTCGGCGGGTGCGGGATTGGCGCCGGACCAGGTGCCCTGGAAGCCGAAACTCGCGGCGGCGCCGGTGGCCAGTGTCCCGTTGTAGTCGAGACTGCCCGCGGTGACCGCCGCGCCGCTCTGGCTCACCCGGGCGTTCCACGCGGAGGTCACCCGCTGACCCGCGCCGAACGTCCACCCCAGCTCCCAACCGCTCACCGCGGGCCCGAGGTTGGTCACTGACACCTGCGCCGTGAAGCCGCCCGGCCACTGGTCCGCCGTCCACGCCACCCGGCACACCGCGCCGCCGTCCGCCGCCCGAGCGGTGCCGCGCACCCCGTAGCCGGCGAGACACGCCAGCACGGTACCCACCACGGCCAGGAGAGCCGCCACCCGTAACCCCCGCCTGCCCGGCGGCCGGACTGTCCTCGTCATCGTCCGTTCTCCTTCCACCACGGGATCGGATGATCAGAGCATGACAAACAGAGGAAGTCATGGGAGCGCTCCCATAGACTTACGGTAGCGATCCGGAAGGCTGATGTAAACGGCTCACGAAGCCTCGGCCTCCGCACAGCCGAGGGCCTCCGTGCAGCCGAAGGCCGCCGCGGTGCCGACGTCTCCGACGGTCACCGGGCGGCCGGGCTGACGGACTGACGATCCGTCAGGTGTGCGCCCTTTTCAGAGCGCTCCACCGGAGATGCCGCCGGACGTACCGCCGGCGTCCGCGTCCCCCGGCGTGATCCGTCCCCGCCAGGCGCCGCTCTCGCCACCGCGCTTCTCGATGTACTCCTTGAAGCGCTTCATGTCTCCCTTGATCTGCCGGTCCGTGACCCCCAGCAGATCGCCGGCCTTCTCCGCCATGCCGCTGGGTTCGATGTCCATCACGAGCTCGACGCGGGTGTGCCCGTCGTCCACCCGCTCGAAGCGGACGGTGCCCTTCTGCTGGGTCTCACCGCTGGTCGTACGCCACGTGATCCGCTCGTCGGGGAGCTGGTCGACGATCTCGGTGTCGAACTCCCGCTTGACGCCGGAGACCTTCGTGACCCAGTGGTTGTGGCGGTCGTCCAGCTGCCTGATCTCCTCGACCCCTTCCATGAAGTTCGGGAAGGACTCGAACTGCGTCCACTGGTTGTACGCGATGCGGACGGGGACCTCGACTTCGACCGTTTCCTTGACCGTGCTCATGTACAGGTGCCTCCAGTTTCGTCGATCGGCCGCGGCGGACCGCGGCCCGCCGATCGGCTCTCGGCACCGCCGCGAGTACCCGTCGGGCACGGCTTTACGACTCCGTGTCCGAAAACCGGCCGCCACTCCTGTCCCGCCTGGCCTGCGGCAGGGCGTACCGGGCGGTCATCAGGGTCGCTATGCGGACGCTCATGTCCGGTTTCCGCTCTTGACCGGGGGTCGGCCGCCCCGCCACGATCCCAGGCACCTCACACCGATCGTGGACATGCCATGCACCAGGTACCGGCACTCCCCGCCGGTCCCGCATGCCGCCACCTCGAACAGACGGAGCCCCACATGACCCACTCCGTTCGCCCCCGCAGGCGTGCCGCCACCGCCCTCGCCGCCACGGCCGCCGTACTCCTCGTCGCCGGCGCCACCACCGGGGCAGCGTCCCCGGCGTCCCGGGCGGCGGCCGCCGCACCCGACATCGCCGTGGCCGACGTCAAGGCCGACCTGGCGCAGTTGCAGTCGATCGCGACCGCCAACGGCGGCAACCGCGCCCACGGGCGCGCCGGCTACCAGGCCTCGCTCACCTACGTGCAGAACAAGCTGAACGCGGCCGGCTTCACCACGAGCGTCCAGCAGTTCACCGCCTCGGGCCGTACCGGCTACAACCTCGTCGCCGACTGGCCCGGCGGCGACACCAGCCGGGTCCTGATGGCCGGCGCCCATCTGGACAGCGTCACCGCGGGACCCGGCATCAACGACAACGGCTCCGGCTCGGCGGCGCTCCTGGAGGTCGCGCTCGCCGTCTCCCGCACCGGCTACCAGCCCGCCAAGCACCTCAGGTTCGCCTGGTGGGGCGCGGAGGAACTGGGCATGGTCGGCTCCCGGAACTACGTCAGCGGCCTGTCCAGCGCCAACCGCGCGAAGATCAAGGGCTACCTCAACTTCGACATGATCGGCTCGCCCAATCCCGGCTACTTCGTCTACGACGACGACCCCACGATCGAGAAGACGTTCAAGGACTACTACGCCGGGCTGGGCATCGCGACCGAGCCGGAGACCGAGGGCGACGGCCGCTCCGACCACTCACCCTTCAAGAACGCGGGCATACCCGTGGGCGGCGTCTTCAGCGGCGCGGACTACATCAAGTCCTCGGCGCAGGCGGCGAAATGGGGCGGTACGGCCGGTCTGGCCTTCGACCGCTGCTACCACTCGTCGTGCGACACGTCGGCCAACATCAACGACACCGCGCTGAACCGCAACGCGGACGCGATGGCGTACGCGGTGTGGACACTGTCCGCGTAGCCGACCGGGCAGCCGGGCCGATCGACCCCGCCGGGCCGACCGCGTCAGTTCGCCGGGGTGCCCGTCCGCCGCGTCAGGTGGGCGGGGGCCTCGGCGTCCTCGGGCAGCAGCGGGTCCGGCTCCAGCTCGCCCCACGTCGCACGCAACGGCAGGACGCCCGCCCACAGGCCGAGCCGGGCGTCCTCGCCGTCGCCGTCGTCCGGGCCGCCGGTGCGGATCTTGACGGACGCCTCGTCCAGCGGCAGGGCGAGCAGGGCCGTGGCGGCGAGTTCCCGGGCGCTGGGGCGGCGGGCGTAGTCCCACTGGCCGGGCGTGGCCTGCTCGGTCAGGCACCGCAGACCGGCTAGCTTCTCCTGCGGGTCCGTGACCGGGCGGGGGACGCCGAAGATCATGGCGCTGCGGTAGTTGACCCCGTGCTCGAAGACCGAGCGGGCCAGGACGAGACCGTCGACATGGGTGACCGTCACGCAGACCGTGGCGTCGGGCGACGCGACCAGGCTGCGGCTGGCGACCGAGCCGTGGAAGTACAGGGTGCCGCCGTCGGAGCCGTACACGGTGGGCACCACCAGCTGGTTCCCGTCGACGGTGACGCCCAGGTGGCAGAGGAAACCGGCGGCGAGGATCGCGTCGAGCCGGTCGCGGTCGAGGCTGCCCTGCTGCCGCAGCCGACGGTGCCGGGTCCGCTCGGTGACCGTCAGCCGCCGCTCGGGGGAACCGGAGTCCATGGGGAGCCGCCTCTCATATCCGGCGTGGAACAACGGCGACAACACTACTGTTTCCGTCACTTCGACGCCATGAATCTACGTAAACCGTTGCTTCGAGCCAGTACGTCAACGAATTCCATCGCCCTCCTGACGTCACCGCCGTCCGGCCGGTACCGCGGGCCCTGTGCCTCTCTCCCTCGCCTGGTCGAGGCATCCCGGTGGTGCGACGCTGAGATGTGCAGGATGTCCGTCGAGAGGCAACCCGGGAGGGCCGATGGGACGCGACGTCCCGGCGCTCGTCTTCACCCGTGAGGACCGCCGCCGCTACCGGATCAAGATGCAGGAGTGCCTCGACACCTTCGCTCAGATGCTGCGCGACGCACGGTTCGATGCCGAGCGGCCGCAGGTCGGGCTGGAGATCGAACTGAACCTGGTCGACGGCCGGGCCGAGCCGACGATGCGCAATTGCGACGTACTGGAGGCGATCGCGGACCCCGCCTGGTCCACCGAGCTGGGCCGGTTCAACCTGGAGACCAACATTCCGCCGCGCCGGCTGACGGCGGGCGGCCCCGACGCCTGGGAGTCGGAGATCCGCGCCGCGCTGAACCACGCCGACCACCGGGCCGGGACGGTCGGCGCCCACCTGATCATGATCGGCATCCTGCCGACGCTGCGGCAGGAGGACGTCGGCCACGCGGCGCTCTCGGAGAACCCGCGCTACCGGCTGCTCAACGACCAGGTCTTCGCCGCCCGGGGCGAGGACCTGCGCATCGAGGTGGACGGGGTGGACCGGCTGCGGACGTACGCGGACACCATCACGCCGGAGGCCGCCTGCACCAGCACCCAGTTCCATCTCCAGGTCGCCCCGGAGGAGTTCGCCGGCTACTGGAACGCGGCCCAGGCGGTGGCCGGCGTCCAGGTGGCGCTGGCGGCCAACTCGCCGTTCCTGTTCGGCAAGGAGCTGTGGCACGAGACACGTATTCCCTTGTTCGAACAGGCCACCGACACCCGCCCCGAGGAGATCAAGGTGCAGGGCGTGCGGCCCCGGGTGTGGTTCGGGGAGCGGTGGATCAACAGCGTCTTCGACCTCTTCGAGGAGAACCTGCGCTACTTCCCGGCCCTGCTCCCGCTCTGCGACGACCAGGACCCCGGGGAGACCCTGGACCGCGGCGACATCCCCGAACTGGGCGAACTGACCCTGCACAACGGCACCATCTACCGCTGGAACCGGCCGGTCTACGCCATCGCCCAGGACAAGCCGCACCTGAGGGTGGAGAACCGGGTGCTGCCCGCCGGACCGACCGTCGCCGACACCCTGGCCAACGGCGCCTTCTACTACGGGCTCACCCGCGCCCTGGTGGAGGAGGACCGGCCGGTGTGGTCGCGGATGTCCTTCTCGGCCGCCGAGGACAACCTGCACACGGCCGCCCGGCACGGCATCGAGGGACGGCTGTACTGGCCCGGCATGGGCGAGGTGCCGGTGCCCGAACTCGTCCTGCGCCGGCTGCTGCCGATGGCGCACCGGGGACTGGAGCTGTCCGGCATGGACGACGCCTGGCGGGAGCCGCTGCTCGGCGTGATCGAGCAGCGGTGCGTGACCGGACGCAACGGGGCGGTCTGGCAGAAGGAGATGTTCCACCGCCTGGACGCCACCGCCCGCTCCGGCCGCCACGAGTCGCTGCGGCGGATGACGGAGCAGTACATCGAGTACATGCACCTCAACGCCCCGGTCCACACCTGGCCGGTCGACTGACCCCGACACGGGGCCAATTCCACCCGCCGCAGGCCGTGACGGACAGGGGACGGCCTGCGTTGTTCCTATTACCTGTTACCTGTCCGCAGCACACTCCCCGGAGCAGCAGCATGGACCCCTCGCCCCGCACCGCTGCCGTACCCCGCCCGCACCGGGGCGGCCGGGTCTGGCTGCCGCCCGAGCAGTACGCGGAGACGGTGATGAAGGCGACCGGCTTCTCCGCCGTCCTCCTCACCGACGAGTGCGACCGGCCCGTCCAACTGCACTCCGTCTACAGCCCGACCCACCCGTGGCAGCTGGCGGGCGGCACCATGGACCCCGGGGAGCGCCCCTGGCAGACGGCCGTCCGGGAGTGCCGCGAGGAGACCGGCATCACGGTGGCCGGGCCGCCGCGGCTCCTCGCGACGGTGTTCGGGCTGCCGGGCGCGGAGTGGCCGTACAGCACGATGGGCACGGTCTTCGACGGCGGGCGGCTCACCGGGGAGCAGATCCGCGGCATCGTCCTGGACCCCGAGGAGCACGACGAGGTGCGGGTCCTGCCGTTGCGGGAGTGGCGGTCGCTGATGCCGCCGCGGGACTTCGAGCGGCTGGAGGCCGTGATGGAGGCCCGCCGGACGGGTGTGGCCGCCTACTTCGACACCTGGGACTGGGACCAGGAGTGAGCGGCGTGCGGTGTAGGCGGGGTCAGGGGCGCCGGCGGCGGCGTGAGGTGTGCTCCTCGTAGGGCTGGGGGTCCGGGTAGGTGATCAGTTCGAGGGTGCTGCCCCATGGGGTGTGCGTGTAGACCATGCGGTTGCGCGGGCCCGCCTCCGGCCCGGGCAGCGGGCCGGGTTCGGACAGGGCGCGGCCGCCCGCCGCCTCGACGCGGGCGACGGCGTGTTCGAGGTCGTCGACGTAGACGGCGAGGTGCTGCCAGCCGAGGTCGCACGGCAGTGCCGGGGGCCGCTGCTCCAGCGCGTCGAACTCGAAGAGTTCGAGGCCGGGGCCGTGCGGCAGGGACAGCATCCGGATCGCCCGCTGGGCGGTGCCCGGCGGCACACCGAGCCGCTGTTCCATCGCGGCCCCGCTGTTCGGCCCGTCCGCCCGGCGCAGGGTGTCGTAGAGCACCTCGGCGCCCAGGGCCCGGGTGAAGAAGTCGGTCGCGGCCTCGATGTCGGGCACGGTGACGCCGACGTGGTCGATCCCGCGTACGGGGGGCCGCCCGGGGGCGGGGGCGCGGCTGCTGTCCATTCCCCCACCGTCGCATCCGCCGCGACCGGCCCGGTACCCGAAGGGGGGCCGATCGGCCCTAACCATCGGTGCGGCGGCTGGGGACGATGGAGGGATGCTGACGAACGACGGCTTTCGCTCCCTGGACCGGCCGGAGTGCCTGCGCCTGCTGGCCGAGGTGCCGGTCGGCCGGGTGGTGTACACCCGGCAGGCGCTGCCCGCCGTACTGCCGGTGAACTTCGCCTTGGACCCGGACTCGTCCGTGCTGCTGCGCACCTCGGCCGGTTCCGACCTGGTGCGCGCGGTCGACGGGGTCGTGGTCGCCTTCGAGGCGGACGCGTTCGACGCGCGGAGCCGGTCCGGCTGGAGCGTGGTCGTCACCGGGCAGGCCGGCGTCGTCACCGATCCGGCCGAGCACGAGCGTCTGCTGCGGACCGGGCCGCACTCCTGGATGCCCATCAGGGACGACGTGTTCATCAGGATCGAGTCCGCGATGGTCACCGGCCGCGAACTCGTGGACCTGCGCAGCACGGCGGGCTGAGCCCGGCGCCCGGCGGCGTGGGAACCGGTGCCGCCGGGTCAGCCGGTCGCCTGCTCGGGCAGCAGCCGTACGGCGGGCTCCCAGCCCAAGTGCGCTGCGGCCACCCGCAGGTTGAGGACGGCCGCGCCCACCGCCAGGTGCTGGGCGCGCTGTCGCGGATCGGACAGGGGCAACCGTCGCGCCCGGTCGGCACGGACGTGGATCGAGCAGGTGTCCGGCTCCAGGCCGAACCGCCAGGGCTGGGTGTTGTGCATCGACGGCGCCGCCACGGCCGCGTACAGCAGGTTCTCCACGGCTGTCGCGTCGACTTCCGGTGTCCGCATGCCGGCTCCTTCACGCACTCCCACGGCTTTGGTTCCACCGCCACTCTGCGCCGCCGCGTCCGTGCGGGGCGAGGGCTCAGCGGTCCTCTCGCGGGGCCGCAGGTCCCGGGACCGACGGGGCCGCCGTCGGGAGGGGCGGGAGTCGTCCGCGGCCGTGCGCGCGAGGCAGGTCGTATCGTTCGCGGCCGCCGGACGCCGAGGACAGGTGCGTCCGGCCGGGCGGGAGTCAGGGCAGACGTGGCCGCCGGCGGCCGGACGGGGACCGAACCGGAGGACGACACAGGCGCCACGCCGCGCCCGTCCGGCTTGGGACGGGGGATGCCGGGCCGGTCGGGGATGCGGTGGTGCGTGCGCTGCCTCCGATTCGATCAATCTCACCGTACGCCGCGCGGGCGGTGCGGTCACAGCGCCGAGCGGCCCCGGCCACAGGGCCGTTGGTCCCGAGCGGGCCCGTCCCGAACACCTCGTACGGGCCCCGGTCCGCACGGAGGGCGGGCTTCCGCACACCCGGGGGTCAGCCTGCGGGCGCATGCTCGCGGTGGCCGTACGACTCCGGTCCGACGGGCGTTGACCTCCGTGGGCTGACGCGTCCGGCACATCCGGTCCGCAGGATGACACCAGCCGAGGCGGCGACCCGCCGCCGCGCGCACCTCGCGACGACTGGAGACTTCTGTGAGTCCTGTACGTCCTTTACGTCCTGTACGCACCGCGAGCACCGTACGTCTCGCGCGTTCCCCCCGGCACACCCGCAAGGTCGTGGTCGTGGTCGTGTCCCTGGCCGTGGCGGTCGCGGCCACCGCGATCACCGGCGTCACCGTGGCGTCCGGCGGTCCGCGGGAACGGCCGGTGCGGGCGAGCGTCACCGGGTCCGCCGAGTTCCGGCTGCCCTACCTGGCCGACGACGACGTCCGTTCGCTGACGTTCGACGCGTACGCCGCCCCCTTCAGCCGGCCGATCCCCGGCCTGCCCGGGACCGGCGGGCTGCCGACCGACGCACGCGGCACGGTGAAGGTCTCGCACTACTCGGCGCGTGAGCACATCACCTACACCGCCGAGGGCGCGGTCGACTGTCTGGTGACCGCGCCCGGCTCCGCCTCCCTGACCGCGGTCATCACCAAGGTGAGCCCCGGAGGGCCGCACTGGCTGGGCGAGCGGATGGGGTTCAGCGTGTACGACGGCGGCACGGACGAGCGGGGGAGGGCCTCGGGGGACCGAGTCGGGTACTCCTGGGACGACACGGTGAACTGGACCACCGGCACGCCGCGGCACGAGGACGCGGTGAACTCCTGCATGGCGCCCGCCCCGTTCGCGCCCGTCACCGAGGGCGGGTACCGGGTCCGGCACGCCGACCTGCCGAACTGGCCGACGAACTGAGCCGAGGTGACGAAGCGGCCCGAAGTGACGAACCGGGCCGGGGTCAGAAGAAGCGTCCGAGGCCGTACGCGGTGAGGCCGCCGACGAGTTCGCGGCCCGTGACGAGCTCCGGCTCGATCCGGACGAACACCTCCCGCGGCGAGGGCGCCCAGGAACACGGCACGTCACGGTCCAGGCGGCGCCGCTCGCCGGCGTCGCCCACCACCGAGGCGGTGCCGGTGACCACGACGCTCCACCCGGAGTGGGCCGCCGCGTCCACCTCGTCGGCCTCGAAGGCGACGATCGCGCCGTCGACCGCGCGGACCAGCCCGGAATCCGCGGCCGTGCGCAGCACCACCGACCCGTCGTCGTCCAGCCAGAAGTTGACCGGGAGCACGGCGGGCAGGGCATGACGCGTGTGGACCACACGGCCCACCGGCGCCTTGGCCAGCAGCCGCAGGCACTCCGGTCGTTCGAGTTCGCGGAATCCGTCGTTGCGGTACATCAGCGGGTCCGTCTCTCCACCTCGTACGGCCACCGCGGCCGTTTCGCCTGTCCCCCACATCCTCGGCGCCCGCGGCCCGCCGGACGAGGGCCGTGGGTCCCGTCCGGCGCGGAGAACGGCCCGGTCCCGGCGTCGCCGGAGCGCCGGTCGCGGCCGGTGGTCCCGTCGGGACGGGCCCGTCCGGCCCCTGTCCCACCGCGCCCGCCGCCGGAACATTCGCGGGCAGGGACCGAGGAGGTGGGGCCGTGCGCGGCAGCAGGGTCACGAGGACCGGCGCGGGCATCGGGAAGGCGTCCGCGCGGCGGGCGGCGGGGCGACGAGCGGCGGGGCCGTCTTCTTCGGCGCGTCGGCCGCGCTCGGGCCGGCCGCGCTCGTCCACGGGGCCGCCGCCGTGCCGCGCCGGCGGCTCGGCCGGCGGCGCGCGGAGCGGTGGGCCACGGAGTGGGACCTGACCGGCCCCAGATGGGACCAGAAGACGGGCGGAGACAGACGGGACGAGGCGGGAGGCTGAGGGCTGAGGGCTGAGGGCTGAGGGCTGAGGCGGACGCGACGGGGCGCACGAATGGGGCGTACGCCGGTGCGAGGGGGCGGTGGCTCCGCGCGCCGCCCCGCGGCCCCGTGGTCCTACGCGCTCTGCGGGCCGCCGCCCACCGGGGCGTGCCAGGACAGGGTCGTTCCGCCGCCCTCGGGCGTGGTCCACTCCAGGTCGCCGCCGAGCTGCCGGGCGCGTTCGGCCATGTTGGCCAGCCCGCTGCGCCGGCCCCCGGCCGGGATGCCGACGCCGTCGTCGGTCACCGTGAGGCGCACGGTCCTGCCGTCCGTCTCCAGCGCCACGTCCGCGCGTCCGGCCCGCGCGTGCCGGGCGACGTTCGTCAGCGCCTCGGACAGCACCGCCACCACATGGTCGGCGGTCTCCCGGGTCACATGGGTGTCGAGCAGCCCTTCCATGCGCAGGCTGGGGGCGAAGCCGAGTACGGGCGCGACCTCGCCCACCACCCGTACGATCCGGGCGCGCAGCCCGGGGGCCGTCTCGTCGTCGCGGGTGCGCAGCCCGAAGATGGTCGATCGGATGATCTTGATCGTCTCGTCCAGGTCGTCCACCGCCCGCAGCACCCGCTCCTTGGCGCCCTCGTGGTCGATGAACCGGCCCGCGCTCTGGAGCGTCATCCCCGTGGCGAACAGCCGCTGGATGGCCAGGTCGTGCAGATCGCGGGCGATCCGGTCGCGGTCCTCCAGCAACGCGATCTGCTCGGCGTCCTGCCGCCGCTCGGCCAGTTCCATCGCCAGCGCCGCCTGCCCCGCGAAGCTCTTGAGCGGTTCGAGTTCCTTGTCGGAGAAGTCGGTGGCCCCGGCCTCCCGGGCGAGCAGCACCACGCCCCGGATGTGGTCGCCGGCGCCGATCGGAACGGCCACGGCGGGTCCGAGGCCGGTGAACCGGGGCGGTCCGGCCGAGACCCGCTCGTCGTGGGCGACGTCCGGGCTGCGCACGGGCGCGCCGTCGGCGAACGCCTTGCCCGTCAGGGTGCCCTCCACGGACAGCACCAGACCGCGGTGTGCCTCCGCCTGCTGTCCGATGGCCACGTCCACGGTGAGCGTGTCGGTGCCCCGCACCGGGGTGGACATCGCGGCCAGGGCCGCGCCGGTGATCTCCCGGGCGCGTTCGGCGATCAGCTTGAGGACGTCCGTCTGGGCGGCGCCGGACATCAGGCTGCGGGTGATCTCCGCGTTGGCGCGCAGCCACCGCTCCCGCAGCCGCGACTCCTCGTACAGCCGCGCGTTGTCGATCGCCACCCCCGCCGCCACCGCCAGCGTGGACAGGACCGACTCGTCCTCCTCGTCGAACTCCGCGCCGCCCCGCTTCTCCGTCAGGTACAGGTTTCCGAACACCTGCTCCCGCACCCGGATCGGCACACCCAGAAACGTGCTCATCGGCGGATGGTGCGCCGGGAACCCGTACGACGACGGGTGCTCCGACAGCTTCCCCAGCCGCAACGGCTCCGGATGCCGGATCAACTCGCCGAGGATCCCGTGCCCTTCCGGATACGGTCCGATCCTGGCGATCTGCTCCTCGCCGACCCCGATGGTGTGGAACGCGGACAGCCGCCGGCCGTCCGGGCCGATCACCCCGAGCGCCGCGTACTCCGCGTCGACGAGTGTCGCCGCCGCTTCCACGATGCTGTGCAGGACCTGTTCGAGATCGAGCTCCCGGCCGACGGAGAGCACCGCCTCCAGCAGGCTGTGCACCCGGTCCCGGGTGCCGCGCGCCGCGTCCAGGCGGGCCTGGAGTTCCTCCAGCAGCTCGTCCAGGCGCAGCTGCGGCAGGCGGACGCGGGCGGCCTCCCCGGAGCTTCCCACCGCTGTTCCTCCATGCCACGACGTGCCGAAATACGTACTGCTCTGCGGTCACAGTAGCGGCTGGCGCAGGGGATTCGCACGGCGATGGGGCGCCTCGCGGACGGGCCCGCGCGGGATCGTCAGCGGTGGTCGCCGCGCAGTCGGTCCCGGGCCTCGGTGGCGATGACGGCGGCCTGGATACGGCGCTCCACGCCGAGCTTGGCGAGCAGCCGGGAGATGTGGTTCTTGACCGTCTTCTCGGCGAGGTAGAGGCGCTGGCCGATCTGCCGGTTGGTGAGCCCCTCGCCGATCAGCGCCAGGATCTCCCGCTCCCGCCCGGTCAGGCCGGGCAGCGCGTCCGGCTGCTCCTCCTGCCGCGGTCCGCCGCGCAGCCGGGCCATCAGCTTCGTGGTGGCGCTGGGGTCGAGCAGCGACTGGCCGCGGGCCACGGTGCGCACCGCCGAGACCAGGTCCGAGCCCTGGATCTGCTTGAGCACATAGCCGGAGGCGCCCGCCATGATCGAGTCGAGCAGCGCTTCCTCGTCGTCGAACGAGGTCAGCATCAGACAGGCCAGTTCCGGCAGCCGGGAGCGCAGCTCGCGGCAGACGGTCACCCCGTCGCCGTCCGGCAGCCGCACGTCCAGCACCGCCACGTCCGGGCGCAGCGCGGGCACCCGCACCAGGGCCTGTTCGACGGTGCCGGCCTCGCCGACCACCTCGATGTCCGTCTCGTCGCTCAGCAGGTCGTGCACCCCACGGCGTACCACCTCGTGGTCGTCGAGGAGGAAGACCCGGATCGGGGTGTCGGGGTCTGCCTGCTCGCGGTCCGCCATCGGTCACTCCTTGTGCTGTGTTCTGCCTACTCTGGCATCCTTTCCCCGATCGGGGCCGAAGGGCCAGGGCCGATCGGCCCTGTTCCCGAGCGGTCCGGTGCCCGAGGGTCCCTGTTCCCGGACGGTCCGGGCGGTGCGGGGTTCGTGCGGACCGGAGTCGGTCACTACGGTGTGACAGCGCACGCGTCCGCCCCGCCCGTCGACTGCCCCGGAGTTGCCATGCCCCCGTTGATGAGACCGACGGCGATCACCCTCGACTGCCCCGACCCCGAGGCGTTGATGGAGTTCTACCGGCGGGCCACCGCGCTGGAGCCGCATCCCGGGTCCGACGCCGATTTCGCGGGTCTGGTCCAGGAGGGCGGGCTCATGATCGGGTTCCAGCGGGTCGACGACCACCGTCCCCCGAGCTGGCCCGGCCAGGACGTGCCGCAGCAGATCCACCTCGACTTCGAGGTGGACGACCTGGACGAAGCGGAGGCCATGCTGCTGGAGTTGGGCGCGACCAAGCCGGACTGCCAGCCGGGCGGGGCGAGATGGCGCGTCCTCGCGGATCCGGCGGGCCACCCCTTCTGCCTGACGAGCGCACTCCCCCGGCCGACGACGGCCCCGTAGCCCCCGCACGGCGCGCCCTTCGGCCCACACACCCGACCCCCGCCGGACACACCCGCCTTCCGCCTCTCGTGTGAGGTCGTCACCCGTCTGCGCGGCACGGCGCGCCAACGGCGCGCGGATGTGCGCACCTTGGTCCTGACCGCAGGACGGGAATCACCTCCCGTCCGAGTGGAAGGGACTGAGATGACCGGGCACGTCGACACGGCAGGCGACCTCGAGCGCCTCCTGGGCGAAGCACTCCGCGCCACCGCCACCGGCGCGCGCTGGCGGAGCGTCGCCGACGGGACGTGGTGCCATGTCACCCCCCTCTCCGCGACGACGCCCGAACAGGGCTGGAAGCTGCACCTGTCGGCGACGGTCGCCTCCGCGCCGGCGGTCCTCACCCAGGCACTCGGCGTGCTGCTCGCGGAGGACTCCGCGTTCAAGTTCGCCCGGTCGCGGGAGAAGGTGAGCGTGCTCAACTCGCGCAGCACGCCCCGGGGCAGCTCGGGGAAGTTCCTCACCGTCTACCCGCGGGACGAGGCCGCCGCGGTCCGTCTGGCGCGGGAACTGCACCGGGCCACGGACGGGCTCGCCGGGCCGCAGATCCTCTCCGACCGGGCGTACGCGCCGGGCAGCGTGGTGCACTACCGCTACGGTGCGTTCGTGGCCCGGCGGCGGCTGTCGGACGAGGGCCTGTTGGTGCCGTACATCAAGGACCCCGACGGCAACCCGGTGGAGGACCGCCGGACCGGCCAGTACCTGCCCCCGTCCTGGGCCGTCTGCCCCTTCCCCGTCACACCCGCGGCGCCCGCCGCCACACCCGCCGCGGACCGGCCGGCCGCGTCCGCCGCCCCTGACGAGCGCGCCGCCGCCGGCCCGGCCGCCGCGGCCCGCGCCGCCGGCCCGCTGACCCTCGGCGGCCGCTTCACCGTGCGGGAGGCGATCCGGCACACCAACAAGGGCGGTGTCTACCGGGGCACCGACCTGCGCACCGGTGACCCGGTGGTCATCAAGGAGGCCCGACCGCACGTGGAGGCGGACGCCGACGGCCGCGACGTACAGGCCTGGCTGCGGGCCGAGGCGCACGCGCTGGAGCGGCTCGACGGACTCGGTCTCGCCCCGGCGCCGCTGGCCCTGTTCGAACACGGCCGGCACCTGTTCCTGGCCGAGGAGGAGGTGCCCGGGGGCACGCTGCGCACCTGGGTGTCGGAGCGGTTCCGCCGCTCGGGCGCCGACCGCTACCGGGCCGACGCGCTCGCCGTGGTCGAGCAGCTGGTGGACCTGGTGGCCGCGGCGCACGCGCAGGGCTGCGTGCTGCGGGACCTCACTCCCGGCAACGTCATGGTCCGCCCGGACGGCAGCCTGTGCCTGATCGACCTCGAACTCACCGTCCTGGACGAGGCGTCCGCGCCGCCGACCCGGCTGGGCACCCCCGGCTTCAGCGCGCCCGAGCGCCTGGTCGACGCGCCCGTGGCCCCGACGGCCGACTACTACAGCGTCGGCGCCACCGCCTGCTTCGTCCTGGTGGGCCGGGTGCCGATCCTGCTGGACGACGAGCCCGCCGGCCGGCCCGTGGAGCAGCGGCTCGCCGCCTGGCTGGCCGCCTGCGCCCCCCGGCTCGGGCTGGCCGACGGGCTGGTGGCGATGATCCTCGGCCTGATGCGGGACGAGCCCGCCGCCCGCTGGGACCTGACCAGGGCGCGCACGGCGCTGCGCACCCTCGCGGCGGCCCCGCCGGTACGGCACACCCCGGGCGGGCGTGGCCCCGCCGCGCCGCCCGCGCCGGAGGGCGAGCAGGACCCGGTGGCCGGGATCGTGGACCATCTCGTCGCGACGATGGCACCGGGTGAGGGCGGCCGGCTCTGGCCGGTCTCCACCACCGCGGGGGAGACCGCCCCGTGCACCGTCCAGCAGGGCGCGGCCGGTGTCCTGGCCGTGCTGACGCGGTACTTCGAGCTGACCGGCGATCCCCGTCTGCCCGAGGTGATCGCCACCGCGGGCCACTGGATCGCCCGGCACACCGACCCCGGGCAGGCGCGCCCCGGTCTGCACTTCGGCGAACGCGGCACCGCCTGGGCGCTGTACGACGCGGGCCGCGCCGTGGAGGACCGCCGGCTCACCGACCACGCCCTCGCACTGGCTCTCGCGCCGCAGGCGGCCACACCCAGCCACGACATCACGCACGGCACCGCGGGCAGCGGGCTGGCCGCCCTGCACCTGTGGAACCGCACCGGCGACGCCCGTCTCATGGAGCTGGCCGTCGCCGCCGCCGACGAACTGGCCGCGGCGGCGGAGCCCGAGCCGACCGGCGTGAGCTGGGCGGCGCCCGCCGAGGCCGTCTCCCGGCTGGCCGGCAAGCGCTACCTCGGGTTCGCGCACGGCGTCGCCGGGATCGGCACGTTCCTGCTGTCCACCGCGCTGGCGGCCCGGCGGTCCGACCTGCTGGACCTGGCCGTGGACGCGGGCGAGCACCTGATGGCCAACGCCGTGCTCATCGGCGAGGCCGCGCACTGGCCCGCCCAGGCCGCCAACGAGCCCACGACCCCCTACTGGTGCCACGGGTCCGCCGGCATCGGCGCCTTCCTGGTCCGGCTGTACCAGGCCACCGGCGACGACCGGTTCGGCGACCTCGCGCACCGCGCCACCCGTGCCGTGGCGGAGTACGCCTCGCGCGCCCCGCTCACCCAGTGCCACGGGCTGGCCGGCAACGGCGACTTCCTGCTCGACATGGCCGCCGCCACCGGGGACGACGCCCACCGCGCCCTGGCCGAGGAGCTGGCCCGCCTCCTGCTCACCCAGCGCGCCCGGCGGCACGGCCACCTCGTCTTCCCGAACGAGTACGGGGACGTCTCGACCAGCTGGAGCGACGGGTCGGCCGGGATCCTGGCCTTCCTGCTGCGGCTGCGGCACACCTCGCCCCGGCTCTGGACGGTCCCGCCGCCGGTCCGGGACCACCACCCCACAGACCCCCGGGTGGCGCGTACCGCGCTCCATCCGGTCGCCACAACCTGAGCAGCGTCCCTTCGCCGCTCACCTCCCCACAGAAGGAAAGGAACCCCCCATGGAAAACCTGGACCTCGAGCTGCTGGCCGAGCTGCACGCCCTGCCCGAGACGGAGCCCGTCGAGATGGACGGCGCCTCGTACGGCGGCACCTGTGCCTGTGTCGGTCTGCTCACGGCGCTGAACACCATCTGCATCGGCATAACCTGCGCCTGATCGCTTGTTATCGCGAACCCTGGTAGCCGTCGTCCGTGACGGCAGCCGGTCGGAACGCCCCTGAGGGGCTCGGATCCGCATATGGGATCCGGGCCCCTCAGCCGTGCCCGCGGCGCCGCCGCCCCGCGGGCCCGGGGGTGTCGGCGGGGTTCAGTCGCGCCAGGTGTCGTTCAGGGTGACCAGGCCGCCGGAGCCGACGGCGGCGGTGCGGTTGGCGCCGCTCTCCCAGGTGACATTGCCGTTCGCGTCCTTGCGCAGGTACTTGTACGCGAAGGACGTGCCGGCCGGCAGGGAGACCGTCAGCTTCCAGAGGGGGTAGCTCGCCGGGTCCAGCTTGAGGGCGGCGCCGGTGTTCCAGCCGCCGAGGGCGGCGTTGTCCCCGGTGACGTAGATGTTCTGGCCCCACTGGGTGGTGGCGTTGACGTTGAACGACGCGCCCGTGGCCGTGCTCCCGCCGCCGTCCCCGCCGGTGCCGCCGCCGCAGGTCCTCGCGCCCACGTGCAGGGCGAGGGCGGTGTCGGCGCCGAGGGTGGCGGTGAACCGGCCGGCGGAGTTCACCGTGACGCCCTTGCCGCTCTGCACGTCGCAGTAGTCGCCGGCGGGCAGCGAGGTCTGGAAGGTGCGGGTCAGTGAGGCGCCCTCGTGGTTGATGGCGACGTACGCCTTGTCGCCGCGGCCGAAGGCGATCTGGTTGCCGCCGTCGTCCCACCAGTTCGTCACCGCGGTCCCGGCGGCGGTGTTGCGGAACTTGACCATGCTCGCGATCTCGCGCCAGGCGTGCTGGCACTTCCAGCCGTCGGTGTAGCAGGCGCTCACCTGGCCGTTGTCCGGTCCGGCGGCGTCGTTGTCGGTGAACTCGTAGCCGGAGTGCACGTCGGGGGAGCCGTAGGGCCAGGCCAGCATGAAGACATGGGCGAGGGTGTAGGCGGCGCCGTTCTTGTAGGTGAGGGTGGTGCCGTTGCGTTCGGTGTCGTGGTTGGTGACGAACACCGACGCCTTGTCGCTGGGCACGTAGCCCCACGCCTCGCCGAAGTTCTTCAGTTCGGCGAGCTTCTCGCTGCTGAAGACCCGCTTGAGGTCGTAGGCGTAGTGGAACTCCTGGACGTCGCCGGTGTTGTAGTACTCGGACGGCTGGACGGCCTCCCCGGCGGCGCCGATGGTCTCCTGCTTCCAGTAGACGCCGGGGTCGGTGAGCCGGGACTTGATGTTCGCGAGGTCGTCCTCGGCGATGTGCTTGGCGGCGTCGATCCGGAAGCCGTCGACGCCGAGGGAGAGCAGGTCGTCGAGGTAGCCGGCGATGGTCTTGCGGACGTACTCCTCGCTTGTGTCCAGGTCGGGCAGGCCGACCAGTTCGCAGTGCTGCACGTTCCAGCGGTCCGCGTAGTCGGTGACGGTCGACGTGCAGTCGTCCATGTCGGCGGCCGAGTAGAGGCCGGGGTAGTCGTACTTGGTGAACGACGAGCCGGCGGTGCCGGTGCCGGAGCCGTTCGCCATGTGGTTGACGACGGCGTCGGCGACCACCTTGACGCCGGCGGCGTGGCAGGTGTCGACCATCTTCTTGAAGGCGGCGCGGTCGCCCAGCTTGGTGCCGATCCGGTAGCTGACCGGCTGGTACGCCGTCCACCAGGTGCTGCCCTGGATGTGCTCGTTGGGAGGCGAGACCTGGACGTACCCGTACCCGTCGGGGCCCAGTTCGTCGGTGCAGGCCCTGGCGACGGAGGCGAAGTTCCACTCGAACATCACCGCGGTGACGTCCTTGCCGCCGGGCGCGCTCGCCTGCGCCGGCGTGGGTGCCGTGACGGCCACAGCGGCTCCCGCCAGTACGGCGAGTGCAGCGGCCACGGTCTTTGAGGCCATGGTGTCTCCAGTCGTGGAAGTGGGGTGTACCGGAGCAGCGGCCCCGATGGCGACGCGCCGTGCCGCGGGAGGCCGGATGCCGTCCCTTGCCGCACTGGTTCTTGCTGCAAGAGATTGCGGCCGAGACCGTACGGCGCGCATTACAACCGGTCAACCCCTCGCGCGGAAAAGGAAGTTCGGCAGGAGAGAGCCAGGCCGAGCGCCTCGCAAACTCTTTCGCAAAGCTTTCAACGGTGCTACGTTCATCGAACTCCGGTCCCCGGCCGTGGGGTTGCCCGTGCACACCCGCGGCCCCGACGCGCCCGGCCGGCGGACCGGAGTGCCCGGTCACGGAAACCCGCTCCGTCAAAGCCCGGGTGACACTCGAAACGGCGGTTTTTCAGCGGCCGCCACACGGCCCGGAACCGGCTCGGCACACCTCGGCGGCCCACGTGGCAAGGGGTGATGCGGGTTCGCGACGCGGATCGCGTTCATCCCCGGCACTCGGCACGGCCCTGACACCCCAGTAGCATGCGCAGCGTCATCCACCCAAAGGAAGTGAACGGCTGTGCCCACCCAATCAGCCACCGCCACGGTCCGGTCGCGGTATGCCGAGCAAGCCGCGTCGGATCTCGCGGAGAACCGGCGCCACCAGCAAGAGCTGACCAGTCAGTTGGAGGCCCTGCGGCAGGAGGAGACCCTGCTGCTGGACATCCTGAGCCTCGCGGGACACCCCGCCGCCGACTCGGCACACGTGCCGCAGCAGGCGCGGCACGAGCCCGAGCCCGCCGCCGAGCAGGCGCCGCGGTCCGTTCCGGCCCCGGCCGCACCGGACACCTCCGCCGAGGCCCCCGCCGAGGAGACCCCGGCCGAGCGGCCCGCGCCCGCCGAGGGCGAGGACGCCGCCAAGGCCGCGGCCAAGCCGGCCAAGACCGCCGCGAAGAAGCGGGCCGCCAAGAGCACCCCGCGGGCCGCCGGCAAGACCGCCGCGAAGGGCCCCGCCAAGGGCGCCCCGAAGAGCGCCGCGAAGACCGCGGCCAAGGCCACCGCCGGCAAGACCGCCGGCAAGACCGCGGCGAAGAAGGACGAGTCGCAGGCCCTGCTCCGCGACCTCCTGCTGGGCCTGCTCGACGGACACAGCGAGCCGCGCCTCGCCGCGGAGCTGCGCGAGGAACTGCTGCGCGCACACCCGGACCGTGAGCCCACCCCGCAGGTCGTGCGCAACACCCTGGAGGCGCTGGTCGCCAAGGGACGCATCCAGCGGCACAAGCAGGGCCGGTCGGTCATGTACACCGTGGTGGGCCAGGCGAAGGACGAGGAGCGGGCCGGCGCCGCCTGATCCGGCGGCGCGGACACATGTGGCCGCGGCCGCCGACGGCCACACCCGGTCGTCGTCCGCCGCCGGATGCCGCACCGCGCGGTGCACACACGTGGGGCTGGGCGTGGGCCGTCCGTACCGGCACGGCCCCCGCCCCGGCACACCGCCCACGGCGACCGGGCCGGCCCGCGCCCGCCCTCAGGAGCTGGTGAGGACGACGAGTTGCCGGGTCGCCCGGGTCATGGCGACATAGCGGTCGACCGCTCCCTCGACGCCTTCGCCGAACTCCTCCGGGTCGACCACCACGACCAGGTCGAACTCGAGTCCCTTGGCCAACCGCGGGGTCAGCGACCGCACCCGGGACGTCGCCCGGAACGCGGGCGCGCCGATGACGCAGGCGGTCCCGTCGGCGTTCTCGGCGAGCCACGTGTCGAGCACCGACTCCAGCTCCGCGGCGGACCCGTGGCGGACGGGGATGCCGCTGGCGCGGATGGACGCCGGCACGTTGGCGTCCGGCAGCGCGGCCCGGATGACCGGTTCCGCCTCGGCCATCACCTCTTGCGGTGTGCGGTAGTTGACGCTCAGCGAGGCGATGCCGATCCGGTCGAATCCGACCCTTTCGAGCCGCTCCCGCCACGACTCGGTGAATCCGTGCCTGGCCTGCGCGCGGTCACCGACGACGGTGAAGCTCCGGGACGGGCAGCGCAGCAGCAGCATCTGCCACTCCGCGTCGGTCAGTTCCTGCGCCTCGTCCACGACGACGTGTGCGAACGGCCCGGCGAGCAGGTCGGGTTCGACGGCGGGCAGCGCGTTCTCGTCGACCAGGGTGTTGCGCAGGTCGGCGCCGTGCAGCATCGTCACCGCCCCTTCGCCGTCGTCGTCGGCGGCGAGCACGGTGTCGATGACGGCGGCCATGCGTTCGCGTTCGGCGGCCAGGGAGGCCGCCCGCCGGCGGGCGCGGCGGGCCGCCGCCGGGTCGCCGAGCCGCTGCCGGGCCGCGTCCAGCAGCGGCAGGTCGGACACCGTCCAGGCCCGCGCGTCGGCGCGTTGCAGGGTGCGGACCTCCTCGCGGCTCAGCCAGGGGGCGCACATGCGCAGATACGCGGGCACCGTCCACAGGTCCGAGACCAGGTCGGCCGCTTCGAGCAGCGGCCAGGCGCGGCCCAGGGCACCGGTCAGCTCCTCGTCGTTCCGCAGCGCCCGGCGCAGCAGGGCCGGGGACACCTCGGCGTCGTGCTTGTCCGCGACGATGGTGAGCAGGGCCTCCCAGATGTGCTCGCGCGCCTCGTTGTGCGGGGTGCCCGGCTCCGCCGCCGCGAACGCCTCGGCCCAGTCGTCGGCCGTGAGCCGGACGTCGGACCAGGGGGTGGTGACCGTCAGCGGCTCGGTGGGCGGCTCCTCGTAGAACGCGACGGCCTTCTCGACCGCCTTCACCAGGTCCGCGGACGACTTCAGCCGGGCCACCTCCGGGTCGGTCTCGTCGGCTGCCGTGGCTCCCTCGGCGACCAGGTCCCGCAGGACGCAGGTCTGCACGCCCTCCTCCCCGAGGCTGGGCAGGACGTCGGCGACGTAGGCGAGGTAGGGCCGGTGCGGGCCGACGAACAGCACGCCGCCGCGGCGGTGCCCGAGGCGCGGGTCGGAGTAGAGGAGGTAGGCGGAGCGGTGCAGCGCGACCACGGTCTTGCCGGTGCCCGGGCCGCCGTCCACGACGAGGGCGCCGCGCGAGCCCGCCCGGATGACCGCGTCCTGGTCGGCCTGGATGGTGCCGAGCACGTCGCGCATCTTCGCCGACCTGGTGCCGCCCAGGGTGGCGATGAAGGCGGACTGGTCGTCGAGCGCGGCGTGCCGCTCCAGGCCGTCGGCGGTGAACACCTCGTCCCAGTAGTCGCTGATCCGGCCGCGGGTCCAGCGGTACCGGCGCCGGCTCGCCAGGCCCATCGGGTGGGCGTGGGTGGCGCCGAAGAACGGCTCGGCGGCCGGGGAGCGCCAGTCGATGAGCAGCCGGCGGCCCGTGCTGTCGGTGAGGCCGAGCCGTCCGACGTAGACCGGCTCGGCGTCGTCCGCGCCAACCATGCGGCCGAGGCAGAGGTCGGCGCCGAAGCGGCGCAGGGTGCGCAGCCGGGCGGTGAGCCGGTGCACCTCCGCGTCCCGGTCCATCGCGTGCCGGCCCACGCCGCCGGGGGCCCGGCGTTCGGCGTCGAGGAGGCCGGTCAGTTCGTCGATCGTCTGCTCGAGGGTGGTCGCGATGGCCGCGAAATGCCGCTCGTCGCCGGCGATCAGCGCCGGGTCGGCCTTGGCGGTGAGGCGGTCGGGCAGGTCGAACACACCGGTGGTCAGGGAGGTCATGTCAGCAGCTCCGATCAGAGGTCCGTCCGCGCCGGCGGCGCTGCCCGGTGACAACAGAGAACGCACTCGGTGGATCCCTCGTTTCCGCAGGTTCTGGGGGTCGGCGAGTGATTCTCCGGTATGACGGGGGCCTTGCCGCAAGCCCCCCCGTGCGCTATACGTTGAGAGTGGCGAGGAGTGGCCGCTCCCTCGCGAGCGCCCGCGCCACGTGTGAGCGGAGCCTCCCGCGGACGGCGGACGTGACCGCGGCGTACAGGATCCGCCCCCCATTTTTATCCTTCCGGGTGCTTCGCGGTGTCGCCCGAGCCGGTGGCGGGCTCCGGCGACACTCCGGTCGACGTCGGTGGCGACCGCCTCGAATCAGCCCCCTCAGAAGGCCTGACTGCCTTTCAGACGCGGCCCGTTGATGGGCCAATGGGGACAAATGAGGAGTAACTCATCGTCTCTTTTTGCTTTCTAACGTGTCGCTGGGGCGAATGATCAAGCACGTTAGTAAGGTGTCCCCCATGAGTTCGCCAGCCACTTCCAGCGACCGCGAGAAGGTCGTCTCCAAACTGCCGGGATGGCTCCGGCAGCATCTCAAGGTAAGGGCCGCACAGCACGGCGTCGAGATCCAGACGGCCGTGGAGCAGGGCATCGACGCCTGGCTCGCCCTCGCCTCCACCCCCGCCACCGTCGACACCGCCGGGGCCGACTCCTTCTCCACCTTCCTCCCCGAGGGCCAGTGGGAGAGGTTCCGCGACGTGGCCGCCGACCGGCGGGTCTCCCTCATCCAGGGACTGGCGCAGTCGGTGCAGCTGTGGCTCGACACCACACCGGCGCCGGACATCGAGCGGCCGGCCGTCACCCGCCGCATCGTCGTCTGCAACCAGAAGGGCGGCGTCGGCAAGACCGCCATCGCGGCCGGCGTCGGCGAGGCCCTGGCGGAGGACCCCGGCAGGCTGCATCCGGTGCGGGTCGCCAAGGCGCTCTCCGCGGCCCTGCGCGCCAGCGACCAGATCGCCGACAGCGACCCCCTGGACGTGGAGAGCCTGCCCGGTCTCGGACTGCGGGTGCTCCTGGTGGACTTCGACCCGCAGTGCCACCTGACCAACCAACTCGGCGCCACCCCGCTGCCGATGAACGGCGACAGCCTCACCAACCACATGGCGGGCGACCCCAAGGGCGATCTGCGCGACCTGCTCGTCTCCATCGACGAGAGCACCTTCGGCGGCCGGCTCCACCTGCTGCCCGCCTGCCACGACGCCTTCCTGCTGGACGTGCGCCTGTCGGCCGTACGGGCCAGGGAGGCCGCGCTGGAGCGGGCGCTGCTGCCGCTGGAGAGCGACTACGACGTCATCCTCGTCGACTGCCCGCCCAGCCTCGGCCTGAGCATGGACGCCGCCGCCTACTACGGCCGGCGCCGCGAGGGGGAGCGGCCCGGCCAGTCCGGCGCCCTGATCGTGGTCCAGGCGGAAGACAGCTCGGCCGACGCCTACGACCTGCTCACCAACCAGATCGAGGACCTGCGCGGCGACCTCGCCCTGGACCTCGACTACCTGGGCATCGTCGTCAACCTCTACGACGGCCGCCGCGGCTACATCGCCACGTCGTCCCTCCAGGGCTGGGTCGACATAAAAGACCCCCGCGTGGTCGGACTCATCAGCGACCTCAAGGAACAGAAGGAGGCCGTGCGCATGAAGCAGCCCCTTCTGTCGTACGCACCCTCCTCGCAGCAGGCGGTGGGCATGCGGGCCCTCGCACGGGAGATCTCATGAGCAAGGCCGACCAGCTCGGAACGGGCCGTTTCGGCGCCTCCGCACGACCGGTCAGCGCACGCCGGACGGCGATCGGCGCGGCGACCGGCGTCCCCACGGAAGGCGTCGCCCCGCCCACCCGGCTGCCCCTGGACCGCATCAGCGCCAACCCGGACAACCCGCGCACCAGCCTGGGCGACCTCACCGAACTCACCGGCAGCCTGCGCGAACACGGCCAGAAGCAGGCCATCACGGTGATGAACCGCGACGCCTACGTCAAGGCCAACCCGGAGCGCGAGCACGAACTGGCCGCCGACGCCACGCACGTCGTCGTGGACGGCAGCAGCCGGCTCGCGGCGGCCCGCGAAGCCGGAATGACCCATCTGAACGTGATGGTTGACGACGACCAGGGCGCCGACTCCGAGGCGATCCTGGAGTCCGCCCTCGTCGCCAACGTGCACCGCCAGGAACTGGAACCCCTGGACGAGGCCAGGGCGCTGCAACGCCTCCTGGCCATTCACGGCACGCAGACCCGGCTGGCGAAGCGGCTGCACAAGTCGCAGGGCTGGGTGTCCCAGCGGCTGGCCCTGCTCAACCTCGCGCCCGAACTCCAGGAGCGCATCGGCGAGGAGCGCATCGACCTGCTGCGCGCCGTGGGCAACAAGCCCCCGGAGGAGCAGGAGGCCGCCCTGGAGGCGCTCAAGCGCGAGCAGGCGCGCGCGGAGGCGGAGAAGGCGGAACGGCGCAAGGAGCGGCAGACCACGGCCGCGGAGGAGTCCGCTGACGCCGAGCGGTCCACGGCGGTCCACCAGGCCGCCACGACCGCACAGACGTCAGCCGCCGGAGGCACCGACGCCGCCTGGTCCGTCGAATCCACCGCGTCCGACGCCGACGCTGCGGGCACCGCGAACGCCACCGGCACCGGCACCCCCGACCAGGCGCCGGACGGGGCTTCGGACCGCGCTTCGGACCGCGCTTCGGACCGGAGCGACACGCCCGGCCGTACGGCCGACTCCTCTCCCCTCTCCCACGGGGAGGGCGGGGAGCCGGGGGAGGGGGAGCGGGAGGCCGCCTCCGAGCCGGCCGACGACGACGCTCGCACCGGCTCCGGCTCCCGGTACGCGACCGCGTCCGAGACCGAGAGCACGGAAGGACCCGCCGGATCGCCGAAACCGGCGGAAACCGCACGATCGACGGATCCGACGGATTCGGCGGATTCAGCGGTTCCGATGGATTCGATGGATCCGGCGGAACCGTCGGCCCCCGCCGTACCGGTCGCGTCGGCCGCCGCGTCGGTCCCCGGGCCGACGGAGTCCGAGGACGACGACGAGCGGCGGCCCACGTCCCCCGCACGCCTCACCCCGGTCCCTGCCGCGTCGTCGTCGGCCCACGCCCCGTCCGCGCCCCTCGCTCCCGCGGACGGCGTCCCCGAGCCCCGGGGCGCCCTGGGCTCCCTGGGCGACGACGACGGCGATCACGCGGAGAGCGAACACGCGGACGACGACCGGGCCAACGGCGACCACACGGGCCCCGACCTGGCGGTTCCGCCCCGGCTCCCGTACGACGACGGGGTCTTCCTCGCCCACCACCTGATCCGCAAGATGCCGGACCCCGCGTTCGACAGGATGCTGGAGCTGCTCAACGAGCACCAGCGGCAGCGCGACGCGGCCCGTCAGGACAGTGCCTGAGCCGAGGGGGACGGGGAACCAGGGACCGAAAGGCCCGCGTCCCTGCCCGGAAGGGTCGCTGCCCATGTGTCGTTCGCGCCGGTCAGGGGCCCGATACAGTCCCACCCAGGGACCGGAGGGACCCGTTCTTGAAGTGGAGGACGTCGCTCCGGACAGTTCCGGAGCGGCGGAATCCAGGGTGCCGGATACCCGTCAGCAGGGTGAAGTGCGGTCAATTCACCCGCATGGTGACTCCCACCCAGGGACCAAGGGACTCAAGGGACCGAGAAAACTGATAGAAACGGCACGCGGGGGGGCTGCGGGATCCTTTGGGCCAGTGAGCCCTACACTCTTTCTGGATTACAGTCCCTTCGGTCCCTGACAGGGCATCACCTTCCAGCCGGGCCGCCGTGGAGTGACCGAAGACGAGATGTGACGAGGACGATTCGCGTGCCGCGCCATGGTGAGATCAGCGAACGCACCGCTGCGGGCGGCCCCGTGCCGCCGCGCTCGGTCGCGCGGTGGTGCGCCGCCCAGGGCTGGCCGGTCCATCCGCTGGCCCCTGGACGGAAGACCCCCGCGGCCAACTGTCCGGAGTGCCGCAGCCGCCGGCACACCCCGGCGGCCTGCCCCTGCCTTCCGGCCGGGCGTCCCTGCCACGGCTTCCACGCGGCCACGACCGACACCGCGCGCATCGACGCCTGGTGGACCGCCACTCCGTCGGCGGGCGTGGGCGTCGCCTGCGGCCCGGCCGGCCTGGTCGTCATCGACATCGACGCCCACGCGGCCGAGGTGCCCGACCGCGGCCGGCTGCTGCCCGGCATCCCCATCCCCGAGCAGGTGAGCCTGGACGGGCTGGCGTCCGGCTTCGACACCCTCGCCCTACTGGCCGCCTACCGCGGCCGCCCCGATCCGGCCGTCGACGAGGACACCCTGCGGGTCCGTACGCCCTCCGGCGGTCTGCACGTCTGGTACCGCAACCCCGATCCGGCCACCCGGCTGCGCTGCTCCACCGGTTCCGGCAGCAGGGCGGCCCTGGCCTGGCAGGTGGACGTCCGCGCCGACGGCGGCTACATCGTGGCGCCCACCACCCGTACCGCACAGGGCGTGTACCGGCCGGTGGGTTCCACCCGCACGCCGGCGCCGCTGCCCGGCTGGCTGCGCGACGAACTCGTCCGCACCGGCCACCTGATCGCCCAGACCCCGACCGAAAAACCTGAGGTGGCACCCCATGCAGGAGCACGCAGGGCGCCGGACGGCGCGGCCCCCGCGCCGTCCCCCCGGCCGGACCACGCGCCGTCCCCCCGGCCGGACCACGCGCCGTCCCCCCGGCCGGACCACGCGCCGTCCCCCCGGCCGGACCACGTGCCGACGGCCCGGCCGAACCAGGTGCCGACGGCCCGCCGGGCCCCGCGGACCGGCGCGGCGCACCGGATCCTCGATCCGCTGATCGCCCAGGTCGCCCGCTGCGCCGAGGCGCGCGAGGGGACCGCGTTCACGGAGAAGCTCAACCGGGCCGCCTACACCGCGGGCGGACTGATCGCGGCCGGGCACCTGGACCACAGCGTGGTCCGGGACCGGCTCGTACGGGTCGCCCAGCACGCCAGACCGTGGCAGCAGGCGCGCAACGAGGCGATCGTCGACGATGCCCTCGCCGTGGGGTCCGCCCGTCCGCTCCACCTCGAAGGACGTTCATGAGCAGCGCCGAGAGCACGCCGCGGTTCGACCCACAGGCCGCCGCTCAGCAGATGCTCGACCTGCAGATGCTCGAGCAGACGGTCGAACAGTCCTCGCCCGCCCTGGTGCCCCCGCAGGCCTACCCGGACGCCGCCGCGACCGCGTCCCGCGCCGTGGGCACCGGACTGCCGACCGCTCCCCTGCCGCCGTCGCTGACCGACCGCGGCAACGCCCGGCTGTTCGTGCGACTGCACCGCGACCAGTTCCGGCACGTGGAGGGACTGGGCTGGTTCGTGTGGGACGGCTACCGCTGGAAGCGCGGCGGCGGCGAGAAGGCCGCGCTGTGGGCGGCGGGCGAGATGGCCGAGGACATGCCCGACAGCGACCCGCGCGGCGTGTACAGCGAGCGGGAGATCGCCCACCACAAGCGGCGCACCCTGTCCACCGCCGGCATGAAGGCGCTGCTGACCCAGGCCAAGGCCTCCCCCGACCTGTCCGTCGACCCCGACGAGCTGGACGGCGACCCGTACGCGCTGTGCACGCCCGCCGGCGTGGTCGACCTGCACAACGGCTACATCCGCAAGGCGGACCCGACCCGCGACTTCCACTCCCGTGCCACCAGTGTGGCCCCGCAGCGCATGGAGACGCCCCGCTGGCACCGGTTCCTCGCCGACACCTTCGGCGACGACGACGAGGGCCGGGAGATGATCGCCTTCCTGCACCTGATGCTGGGCTACTCCATCACCGGCGACGTGGGCGCGCAGGTGCTGCCGTTCCTGCACGGTGAGGGCAAGAACGGCAAGTCCGTGCTACTGGACACGATGATCCAGATCCTCGGCGACTACGCCGACGCCGCCCCGCCCGGCTTCCTGATGGACCGCGGCGCCTTCTCCGAGCACTCCACGGAGCTGACCGAACTGCACGGGCGGCGCCTGGTGGTGTGCAGCGAGCTGAAGCCCAACGACAAGTTCGACGAGGCACGGGTGCGGCTGCTGACCGGCGGCGACAAGATCAAGGCGCGCCGGATGCGGCAGGACTACTTCTCGTTCACGCCCACCCACCACCTGTGGCTGCTGGGCAACCACCGGCCCGAGGTGTCCACCGGCGGCTTCGCCTTCTGGCGCCGTATCCGCCTGCTGCCCTTCACGCGGACGGTGCCGGCCGAGCGCCGGATCGACAACCTGGCCTTCGAACTGGTCCGCGACGAGGGGCCCGGTATCCTGCAGTGGCTGATCGAGGGCGCTCAGCGCTACCTCGCCACCCGGGACCCGCTGGAGGGCCCCGACCGGGTGCGCATGGCCACCTCCGCCTACGCCTCGACGGAGGACCACATCGGCCGGTTCCTGGCCGAGTGCTGTACCCGGGACGGCGAGAACGCGCGTGACCTGCGGGTCGAGCAGGGTCTGCTCTACACGGAGTACAGCTCCTGGTGCCACGCGGGCGAGGGCATCCGCCCCGCCACCCCGCGCGCCTTCGCCAACCGGGTCCGGCAGGAGGTCGGAGTGGCTTCCCCGGCCGACATGATCAAGTCCAACGGGCGCAAGTACTACCCCGGTATCGCCCTGGCGGAACAGGCATGATGACAGTCGCATTCGGGCACTCCCTAGCATGCGGCCTACACCGTCGTCCGCATCCGCTCTACCATGGGGGCCGGGCCCCGCACACGGCGACCGCCACGAAGCGGACCGCCACTGGCCGGTGCGCAGGCCACCGTGAAGCGCACACGCACACATGCCGGGCCACGTCCTCGACGTCGGGGACCGAGCCGATGAAGGAGGGGCTGCAGCCATGAGTTCGCTGTTGACCGAGAGCGACCTCATCCACGAGGAAGAGGTGGTGTGGCTGGAGAACCCGGAAAAGCTCGACTACGTCCGTCAGGCGCTCGACAAGACCAAGCGCCGCAACACCAAGCCTCCCTACGCCCGTGACGGCCGCATGGTCGGGTACGCCCTGCTGGACGACGAGGCCACCCCCGACCCGGACAGCGGCCTGTACAAGCGGCGGGTCTTCTTCCTGCTGCCGCACGACCGGGACAGCCTGCCGGACGGCCTCTACCGCGAGGGCGCCCCGGGCGAGGCCATCGACCCGCGCACCATCGAGCCCGGCAAGCCCGGTGCCAAGACGCCGCGCTCGCAGCGGGGTCCGGTGGCCATGGCGTCCTCGACGCCGTGAGGACACCTGCGGCGTAACGACACGCCACCAGCCCCTCCCCCGGCGTCCTGCGGGCACGCTGGAGGGCCTGAGGGGCGCTGTGAGGGCCGTACAGAGGGCCAGGCGAGTGAGCGGCCCAGCCAGCCGGGATCCCACGGCTCCAGGAGCGCCTGAGAGCCCCTGTGCCGCGTGTCAGCCATCGAGGAGAGGCCGCCGTGCTGAGCCTGGATCTGCATCCGCTGTTCCGCAACAACCGCGACATCGAACTGGCGCTGCGGCAGTTCGTCTTCCGAGCCCATCAGTCGGGCGAGCCCGTCGTGGAGATCATTCCCGGCAAGGGAACAGGGCAGCTGCGCAACCGCGTCCTGACCTTCCTGGGGCAGAAGCACATCAGGAAGCTGTACGACCGGGTCGAGGTCAGCGAGGCCAACACCGGCCGCGTCCTCGTGCACTTCACCCCCCGCTGAGCCATCGGATGTCCCGTTCTCCGACGCCGGTCCCTTCAGCCCCTCCCCCGGCCGACGGCCCCGCCTCGGAAGGGCGCGCCTAGCCTGTAGGCGTGACTCAGCAGCCCGGTCGTCAGGACCGATCCGCAGAAGCCGCAGAAGCCACCGAGGCCACCGAGGCCGCGGCAGCAGGTGAGGCCAACCTCGGTGGTGCGCTGTACGACGCCATCGGCCTGGTGGCACGGCGGCTGCGACACAGTCGGGCGCCGGGTGAGCTGTCACTGCCCGAGCGTTCGGCCCTGTCCCGGCTGGCCGCGGCGGGACCGGCTTCGGCGGCCGAGCTGGCACGGGTCGAACAGGTCACCGCGCAGGCCATGGGCACCGTCGTGAACGGGCTGGAGACGCGCGGTTTCGTCCGGCGCCGGCCCGATCCCCATGACCGCAGGCGGATCATCGTGTCGCTCACCGAGACCGGCGAAGATGTGCTGCGGCGCAAGCGGGAAGCCCGTGGCCGGCAACTGGCCACCGTGCTGACCGAGCGGTTCACCCCCGCCGAACTCCAGACCCTCGCGGCCGCCGCTCCCCTACTGGAACGTCTGGGCGAACACCTCTGACACTCCACGGCAACCACTCCCCCACCGCCGGTCTTCGCCCCCACCGCATCGACCAGCTGAACACGCCACCCGAAACCCCGGCGGATGAACGCTCGCCGGGAATGGGCACCCGTCCGGCATGAGCAACAGCACCATGCGCGCCGTCGGCTACCGCAAGAGTCTGCCGATCGGCGACGAGGACAGTCTGATCGACCTGGAGCTCCCCCTTCCGGAGCCGGGCCCCCACGACCTGCTGGTGGAAGTGGCGGCCGTCGCCGTCAACCCCGTCGACTACAAGATCCGGCAGAGCAACGATCCCGGCGGGGAGCCGAAGGTGCTCGGCTGGGACGCGGCGGGCACGGTCGTCACGGTCGGCGAGAAGGTGGAAGGGTTCACGGCCGGCGACGAGGTGTACTACGCCGGCGCCCTCGACCGGCCCGGAGCGAACTCGGAGTACCACGTCGTCGACGAGCGTCTCGTCGCGCACAAGCCGACCACGCTCTCCTTCACCGAGGCCGCCGCTCTCCCGCTGACCTCGCTCACCGCCTGGGAGGGGCTGTTCGAGCGGCTGGGTCTGGAGAACGGCGGACTGAACCAGGACGGCGCGCTGCTGATCACCGCGGCGGCCGGCGGCGTCGGGTCCATCGTGGCCCAACTGGCCCGCGCCCTGACCAGCCTGACCGTCATCGGGACCGCTTCCCGCCCGGAGACCGTCGAGTTCGCCACCCGGATGGGCGTGCAGCATGTCATCGACCACCACAAGCCACTGGTCCCCCAGCTCGCCGAGGTGGCGCCGGACCGCCTGACTCATGTGTTCGGCACCGCCCACACCGACCGCAACCTGGCCGACTACGCCGAGGCGATGCGGCCCTTCGGCCGGATCGTCGCCATCGACGACTTCGAGTCCCTGCCGATCGGGGTGCTGAAGCCCAAGAGCATCTCGTTCCACTGGGAGTTCATGTTCACCCGCTCCCTCTTCCGGACTCCGGACCAGGCCCGGCAGCAGCACATCCTGGAACAGGTCGCCCGCCTGGTGGACGCGGGCGTTCTCACCACCACCGCCACCAGGGATCTGGGCCCGGCCAACGCCGCGGCCCTCCGGGAGGCGCACCGCATCCTGGAGTCCGGCTCGGCCATCGGCAAGATCACTCTCACCGGCTTCTGACCAACATCCTGCCCCTCCCCCACCCCTCCCCCACCGACGGAGCACAGGGCCAGGAAGGACATGAGGCCGGTGCGACACCCGGGAGTAAGGGTGTCGCACCGGCCTCTCATCGAGCCGACGTCTCCTGGGGGCCACCGTCAGGGCCGTCTCCCCCACTGCCGGGCCGCTCAGTCGGTGCCGAACTCCATGGCGGCGCGGTCCAGCATCTCGTCCTCGCCCGAGACCTCACCGCGGGAGGCGATGGCCTCGGCGCCGCCCTCCGGCATGGTGCCGATCAGACCGGTCGCGGCCGCCTGCGCGGCGCCGATGGCGGGATTGGCGGTCCCGATCAGACCGATGGCGGCGTACTGCTCCAGCTTGGCGCGCGAGTCGGCGATGTCGAGGTTGCGCATGGTGAGCTGGCCGATCCGGTCCACCGGGCCGAAGGCCGAGTCCTCGGTGCGCTCCATGGACAGCTTGTCCGGGTGGTAGCTGAAGGCCGGGCCCGTGGTGTCGAGGATCGAGTAGTCCTCACCGCGGCGCAGCCGCAGCGTCACCTCACCCGTGACGGCCGCGCCGACCCAGCGCTGCAACGACTCGCGGACCATGAGGGCCTGCGGGTCGAGCCAGCGGCCCTCGTACATGAGGCGACCCAGACGCCGGCCCTCGTTGTGGTACTGGGCGAGGGTGTCTTCGTTGTGGATCGCGTTGACGAGGCGCTCGTAGGCCGCGTGCAGCAGGGCCATGCCGGGGGCCTCGTAGATGCCCCGGCTCTTGGCCTCGATGATCCGGTTCTCGATCTGGTCGGACATGCCCATGCCGTGGCGGCCGCCGATGGCGTTCGCCTCGATCACCAGGTCGACGGGGGACGCGAACTCCTTGCCGTTGATCGTCACCGGGCGGCCCTGCTCGAAGCCGATGGTCACGTCCTCGGTGGCGATCTCCACCTCGGGGTCCCAGAACCGCACGCCCATGATCGGCTCAACGGTCTCGACACCGGTGTCCAGGTGCTCCAGGGTCTTGGCCTCGTGGGTGGCGCCCCAGATGTTGGCGTCGGTGGAGTACGCCTTCTCCGTGCTGTCGCGGTACGGGAGGTCGTGGGCGACCAGCCACTCCGACATCTCCTTGCGGCCGCCCAGCTCGGTCACGAAGTCCGCGTCCAGCCACGGCTTGTAGATCCGCAACTGCGGGTTGGCGAGGAGGCCGTAGCGGTAGAACCGCTCGATGTCGTTGCCCTTGAACGTCGACCCGTCGCCCCAGATCTGGACGTCGTCCTCGAGCATCGCCCGGACCAGGAGGGTGCCGGTGACGGCGCGACCGAGCGGGGTGGTGTTGAAGTACGCCCGCCCGCCCGAGCGGATGTGGAACGCCCCGCAGGTGAGCGCGGCCAGACCTTCCTCGACGAGCGCCGCGCGGCAGTCGACCAGGCGCGCGACCTCCGCGCCGTAGGTCTTCGCGCGTCCGGGCACCGACGCGATGTCGGGCTCGTCGTACTGGCCGATGTCGGCGGTGTAGGTGCAAGGGATGGCGCCCTTGTCACGCATCCAAGCGACCGCGACCGAGGTGTCGAGGCCGCCCGAGAAGGCGATGCCGACGCGCTCGCCGGCGGGGAGGGAGGTGAGAACCTTGGACATAGGAAGATTATGCAGAATCTCGCATGGTCATGCAAAGAGGGGGGTCAGAGGGTGCGTCGGGACGCCTCCCCCCTCCCCCGCCTCCCCCTCGGCTATTACGGCGTAATAATCGACGGCGACCACGAGGCAGGGACCGAGCTCAAGCTCCGCGCACGCGGCGCGGGATTCCAGGCCAAGCACAGGACGGTGACGGTCGTGGTCGATCAGCCGGCCTTGATCAGCACCCTGCCGCTGGTGGTCACGCGGGACACGGGCTGCCCGGTCGCCTACCTGCCGGGGCTGACGGTGCGGCGGATCGCCGATTATGAACCGCGGCCGTCGGCCGCAGTCACCTGACCTGTGAGTCTGCGAGGAGGACTACTCGATCGGCTTCGACGTCGAAGTCGACTTCATCAGCAGCATGGAAGCGGAAGATCGCCAATACATCGGCAGTCGGCCAGACCCGCAAGTCCGGGCACTCGGCATCCGCTGGGCGGGACAGCACGGCCTCCGCCCGGGGCGCTGGAAACACCGTCCCTCCCTCGGAGTACTGGCACTTCCAGCCCTTCTCCGCGACAAGATCAAGGACCGTCTGCCAGTCCTCGATCGAGGCATCCGGGACACGCACGTCCGGCAGCGGCCCCATCAAAGCCGGGTCGAAGAAGCACTTCACGTCATCCCACAGCAGATCAGCCACCCCGCCATGCTCCCCGGCTCACCGACTCGACACACCCCCGTTCCCTTGACCAAAGAACATAGGGGCACCCCCCACAGGGACCACAGGGACCAACAACTCCAACTAACGCGCGGAGGCGGAGCCAGGCCCTCCGCCTTCCTATTACGGCGTAATAAACCGAACCTCGGGGAGGGGGTCTCCCCCGCGGAGTCTTCGGTCCCTGTGCTGCCGGGCGCTGGCCGGTGTGGGCCATACGCGCGGATCACTGCCCCTACACGGCTCAACGATCCGGCGGGGCTGAGTCCCTGGTCCCTGCACGGGGAAAAGCTGCATCGCAGGGACCAACAGGGCCAGGGACCCAGCGCAGGGGCGGAACAGGGTCTGCGGGTTTTTGGTCCCTGAGCCTTGGTCCCTGGTATTTATGCAGGTCAGAGGCTTGCGAGACCTCCAGAAGGGACCAGAGGGACCAAAATCGCTAATTATGACGTGCTCAACTACTTGTTTGTATGCGCGCGTGCGTATGAACACACAAACAAGATTCAGCTCATAATTGGCGAGTTTGGTCCCTACAGTCCCTCAGTCCCTGGGTAAAAACCCTCTGACCTGCGGAAACGTAGGAGGGACCGAGCCCCGACCGAGCCCCGGCCGGGCCCTGTCTTTTGGTCCCTGGTCTCTGATAGTCCCTACAGGGACCGACCGTGTCGTCGCCGCTGCCGCAGGCCGGTCGTTTTCCACTGGGAATCCTTGGTCCCTGGTCCCTGCTTCTCCGCCCTTGGGACCATGAGCTTGGGTCCCTGTGCCTTCAGCCCCTTGTGGTCGGTCCCTGCCCTCTGGTTCCTTTCCCGATTCCGTCCCTCGACGCCCCGAACCAGGAACCGAGTCACTTGGGTCCCTTCGGTCCCGGTCCGGTAGACGTGGCCCGACTGCTGCCGAAGCAGGCTGCTTTGACGGTGCGTCGGGAAGCTGGGCTATTACGCCGTAATAGCCCAGCCCCCCTGAAAAGACCGAGGCCAGCCCCAGGTAGCCAGCCTTGACGTGCTCTCAGCAGAAGCAGTTTCACAGTATGTGAATCTCACGCTGTCGGGCAGACTCCTCTGTATGGCGAAACGCAGGCAGACAGCGACCAGACCCACAAAGCCGCTGGTCAAGCCGCCTATCCGAGTCGGTTCCCTGGACGCCGGCGCAGTGGTCGCCGAGCTGAGGCAGGTGCACGAGGCCGCCGGAGACCCGGACGTCGAACGCATGCCGAGCGACGAGGAGATCTACGGAGCGCTCCTCTACACCGAGAAGCATGCCTCCGCACTTCGGCGTTGTGCTGCTGAGGTACAGCAGTCCGCTGCCCTGAAACGCGTTCAACTGTGGGAGTACCTAAGGGAGCAAGCGGATGTACATCAGCTCCGTGCCGTGACCGATGCCCGCGGCGCGGGCGCTCCGTGGGTGCGACTCGCCCCCGCGCTGGCCGTGGCGGCCCCCAGCGCGGCGTACAACAAGGCGAAGCGTTTGCAGGCCGTCACTTTGGTCGATGGCACAGCCGAGGCGCGCCCGATCCGCCGGACCCCTGAGGCGGTGCTCGAAGCGGAGCGCCGCCAGGCGCTGGAGGCAGAAGCCGAGCGGCGCCGGCAAGAAGCCGCCGAGCGCTCTCACCGGTTGCTGCTCCCTGTCGCGCGCCGACTTGTCGAGCAACGCGAGGCGCTGGTCCTGGACGAGGATGCCGAGTACTGGTTGGACGAGATCTCAGCCGTGCTTCCCGACTGTGTCACCCCTACCCAGATGCTCAGCCTCAGCCGATATCTTGCAGCGGCTGTTCGGTCCCTGCGAAAGCAGGAACAACGCACCGCCGTTCCTGTCGCCTCGACGCAGGAAGCCCACGCGGCGTACCTGGCAGCGGCCGCCCTCCAGGCCGAGTCAGGTGCCTCGCCCGGCGCCTGAGCCGCCGGGTTATTACGGCGTAATAGAGAAGTGCCGCTGCTGCGGGGCCGTAGCCGTCTCCTCGCAGCCCGGACCACGAGGGTCCGTCACGATCGCGACGCCCGTTCTGCCCGCGCCGGAGTCGCGCCGATTATTACGCCGTAATAGCCAACAGGGACCGAGAGGGCTCCGACACCGAGTCCCCGGCCGGCCAGGACGGGCGGACGGGCACCGCTCAGTCCCTCCGAACTATTACGCCGTAATAGCTTTACGGACTGGGCTGTAGTGCGGAGACCGCAGACCAGCGCCCTCTGCGGGTGCGTCCGCCGAGCCTGGCGACACCCCAAACCGGCGGTTTGGGCACCTTTCGATTCTGAGGCCCTTCAGACCCTTCGGCCCCTGCTCCGAAGAGGGTCTTGAGCCTCGTAGTAATTGAGTGCTAACTTACTAGCATGGTCAGGATGAGCGCGCAGGAACGGCGCGAGAGCGTGATCCGTGCGGCGACGTACGAGTTCGCCCGCGGCGGCTACTACGGCACCTCCACCGAGGCGATCGCCCGGCGGGTCGGGGTCTCGCAGCCGTATCTGTTCCGGCTCTTCCCGGGCAAGAAGGCGATCTTCCTCGCGGCGGTCGACCGCTGCACGCAGGACGTGATCCGCATCTTCGAGAAGGCCGCGGAGGGACTGGAGGCTGAGGAAGCCCTGCGCTCCATGGCCAACGCGTACAGCCAGGTGATCGTCGAGCGGCCGGAACTCCTCACCCTCCAGTTGCAGACGTACGTCGCGGTGGCCGCCGCCGAGGCCGACGGAGACCACGACTTCGGCGAGACCGTCCGCGCCGGCTGGATGCGGTTGTGGGAGGCGGTACACCTTCCGCTCGGCGCGGACGGGGCCGACACGATGACCTTCCTGGCGCACGGCATGCTCATCAACGCGCTGGTGGCGATGGGCTTCCCGCCCGAGCACCGGGTGTGGGAGGGGCTGTACCCGTCCGCTCACATCACTGGCCGACTGGAGAAGTAGAAAGCGTCGAGAGTCGAGAGGGGGGCGGCGTCCTTGGGGAGGGACGTCCCGGGCAGTTCTCTGCCCGGATGAGTTAGTCATTCATCACTAACCAAAGACATCACACGCAACACTGGGGGAGAGATGGCACAAGAGAACACACCACGTCGTGGAGCCATGGCCTGGGCCCTGGTCATCACCAGCATCGCCGGGTTCATGGCGGCCCTGGACAACCTCGTCGTCACCACCGCCCTGCCGTCCATCCGCAAGGATCTCGGGGGAGCCCTGGACGACCTGGAATGGACCGTCAGCGCCTACACGCTCACCTTCGCCGTCCTGCTGATGTTCGGCGCCGCCCTCGGCGACCGTTTCGGCCGGCGGCGGCTCTTCATCGCCGGGCTCGCCGTCTTCACCGGCGCTTCCGCCGCCGCGGCCATGGCGCCCGGCATCGACTCCCTGATCGCCGCCCGTGCGGTGCAGGGGGTCGGCGCGGCCGTGATGATGCCGCTGACCCTGACTCTCCTCACCGCCGCGGTGCCGCCCGCCAAACGAGGAACGGCGTACGGCATATGGGGCGCGGTCAACGGTCTGGCCGTCGCCTCCGGTCCGCTGATCGGCGGCAGTCTCACCGAACACGTCTCCTGGCACTGGATCTTCTGGCTCAACGTTCCGCTCGGTCTCGCCGTCATGCCGCTCGCCCGGCTGCGGCTGTCCGAGTCCCACGGCACCGGCGCGCCTCTCGACATCCCCGGCACCCTTCTCGCCAGCGGCGGCCTCTTCGGCATCGTCTACGGCCTGGTGCGCGGCCCCTCCGACGGCTGGACCAGCGCCCTGGTGCTGACCGGCCTGTGCGCGGGCGCCGCACTCCTGGCCGGCTTCGTCCTGCACGGCGTCCGTGCGAAGAACCCGATGCTGCCGATGCGGCTGTTCCGCTCCCGCGCCTTCGCCGGGATCAACGCCGCGAGCTTGCTGATGTTCCTGGGCATGTTCGGCTCGATCTTCCTGCTGAGCCAGTACATGCAGGGCGTGCTCGGTTACTCGCCCACCCAGGCCGGCCTGCGGATGCTGCCCTGGACCGGCATGCCGATGCTCGTCGCCCCGGTGGCCGGCATCCTCTCCGACCGCATCGGCGGCCGCCCGGTCGTCGCCACCGGACTCTTCCTCCAGGCGGCCGGCCTCGGCTATCTGGCCTACGTGGTCACCACCGACGTCTCCTACACCGCCCAGCTGCCCGGTCTGATCATCAGCGGGGTGGGCATGGCGCTGTACTTCGCCCCGGCCGCCAACCTGGTCATGTCCAGCGTCCGCCCGCAGCAACAGGGCATCGCCTCCGGCGCCAACAACGCCCTGCGTGAGGTGGGCGGGGCGCTCGGCATCGCGGTGATGTCCTCGATCTTCTCCGCACAGGGTGGCTACGAGAGCGCGCGGAGCTTCGTCGACGGGCTGCGTCCCGCGCTGGTGGTCGGCGCCGCGATGGTGGCCCTCGCCGCGGTCGCCGCGCTGCTGATCCCGCGTCGCCGCGCCGCCGGCCAGGATCCGGCTCCGGTGATGCCCCCGTCGCCCGTGGCCGGACCGGAGAACGCCGACCACGTCCCCGTAGAACCGACGCTCACCTGACCTGACGTACCCGACCGGCGGCCGTCCGCCGGCGGGCCGCCCAGGGAGCGGCAACAGTCGAGGCCACGGTCCGGCACCCCATTCGGGTGCCGGACCGTGGCCTCATGGTTCGTCGTCCGCGGACCGGACCGTCATACGGTCACGTCCCCCCGGCCGCCGAGCGGTCTTCAGGACGCGTTGTCCTCCGTGTCGAAGTAGTGACCGGCCTCGATGTCCGCGATCAGTCCCGGCCGCTCCGGCCGCCAGGCCAGCAGTTCTTGGGTCCGGCTGCTTGACGTCGGGTTGTCCAGGGAGGCCATGGTGCCCAGGAAGCCGAAATGGGCGTCGGCCTCCTCGCGGGTGATGCCGGCCGTCGGAACCCCGATGTGACGGCCGATGGTCTCCGCGATGTCCCGGAAGGGCACCCCCTCGTCGGTGGTGCCGTGCAGCCGGGTCCCGGCCGGGGCCTTCTCCAACGCCAGCCGGAACAGCCGCGCCGCGTCCAGCGTGTGCACGGCGGGCCAGCGGTTGGCGCCGTCCGCGATGTAGGCGGACACGCCCTTCTCCCGGGCGGTCTCGATCAGACGCGGCACGAAGCCGTGCAGGTCGAGCGAGCTGTGCACGGACGGCGGCAGCCGTACGACGGACGAGCGCACCCCGCTCTCGGACAGCGCGATCGCGGTGTTCTCCGCCTCGATGCGGGGGACCGGCGGTGCGGCCACGTCCGCCTCCGTGCCGAGCTGACCCGGCGGCAGCACGAACGCCAGCATCAGCGTGCCCGAGGTGACGACGAAGGGCTTGCCGGAGCCCTCCAGCGCGGCTCCGATCGTCTGGACGGCGCGCAGGTCGGCGGTCACCGCACCCTGGTAGTCCGAGAAGTCGTGCTTGAAGGCCAGGTGGATGACGCCGTCGGCCGTCGCGGCGGCCTCGTGCAGCGTGTCGAGGTCGTCGAGGGAGCCACGGTGCGCCTCGGCTCCGGCGGCCTTCAGTGCGGCGGCGGAGCGGTCCGAACGGGCCAGTCCGACGACCTGGTGCCCGGCGTCGAGGAGCTCGGAGACGACGGCGGAGCCGATGTGGCCCGTCGCGCCGGTGACGAATACACGCATGGTGCGGTCCTTTGGAAAGGTGGAAAGGGGGGAGTGAGGGAGGAACGTGAGGTGGGGGGAGGCGCGGAGGATCGGGGAAGAGGTGATCCTCTGGCCTTGGGCCCGTCTCCATCGTCCGGAACGAACCCGCGTCGCGTCCAAGGCTTGTTGTGCATTCCGCAATACGCTTCAGGCATCACCGCTGCTCAGGCGGGCCGGCGTGGCAGTGAGCCCGCCGCCGGCCCCATGCCCCGCAGTACGCTTCGAGCATGTCCGACCAGGCCGCCGCGCCCTCCGTTCCCGCTCCGGACCTCGATCTGCGGCTGGTGCGGTACTTCACCGTCGTCGCCGACCAGCGGCACTTCGGCCGCGCCGCCGAGGCCCTGCACATCACCCAGCCGTCGCTGAGCCGGCAGATCCGCCGTCTGGAGCAGTTGCTGGGCGCACGGCTGCTGGACCGTACCCCGCAGGGCGCCCGCCTCACCGAGGCGGGGGAGGTGTTCCTGCCCCGTGCCAAAACGCTGCTGCGGTCCGCGGCCCAGGCCGCGAGTCTCACCCGGGCCGCCGCGCGCCCCGACCGGATCGCCATCGGCTACACGGCGGGCCTCATCGTCACCCCGGCGGTGCGCCGGCTGCGCGACTGGCACCCGGACGCCGACGTGCGGACCCTGCACCTGCGCTACGACGACGCGCGCGCGGCGCTGCTCGACCACCGGGTGGACGCGGTGGTGACCCGGCTTCCGCTGGCCGCCGACCGGCTGAGCGTGACGGTCCTGTACGACGAGCCCAGGGCCCTGGTGGTGCCGCTCGACCACCGGCTGGCCGGCAAGGAGTCCGTCACCCTGGACGACATCGCCGACGAACCGCTGCCCCGCATCAGACGGTCCGATCCGGCCTGGAGCGCCTTCTGGCGGATCGACCCGCGGCCGGACGGCCGACCGGCGCCGGACGGACCGTTGGTCGACGCGGTCGAGGACAAGTTCGAGGTGATCGCCGCGGGGGAGGCGGTGGCCATCACGGCGGGTGTCCGCGGCCATGGATTCCGCCCCGATCTCACCACCGTGCCGCTCGAAGGCGTCGAGCCCAGCCATGTCGCCCTCGCCACCCGGGCCGAGGGCAACGGCCAGCTCGTCGCGGACTTCCGCAAGCTGGCCCGGACCCACCTCGCGGCTCCCGTCCCCGCGTAGTCCACACCGGCCGTACAGCTACTGGCCATACAGCTACTGGCCGTACAGCTCCCGGCCGTACAGCTCCCGGTCTCGCGCAACCCGGACCTGACGGACGCCGCCCGGCTCGCACAGGGCCGGGCGGCGTCTCGCTCGCGCCGCTTCACCAGCCCCACGTGTCCGACCGGTCATAGACATGCCATACAATCCGCGATCACCGGCTTTGACGGATCTTCAGAAGTCGGCCGGAACTTCTACACATTCAGTGGGGGGCTTTTGTCCATTTCAAGCCTGTACGGCAGAGCACGTCGTTCCCGGCTGCTTGGCTGCACCGCCCTCGCGGTGGCGGCAGGCATGTTCCTCAGCACGCCCGCCCTCGCGGCCGACCGGCCGTCCGGGAACGTGAGCGTGCCGACTCCCAAGGCCACGGCGGTACCCAAGCTCGACCGCCCGGCACCGCAGCAGAAGGCGCTGCGGGCGCGTCCCGCCATCAAGGCTCCCGGCTCCGGTCCCCAGTTCGACGTGGACGGCGACGGGATCGACGAGACCCTCGTCCGCCTCATGGACGGGACGACCCACGTCTGGCTGAGCGGCGACCCGAACCACACGTTCTCGGCCTACACGATCGGCAGCGCCGACTCGTCGGTCCGGCAGAAGGACATCCTCACCCCCGGAAACCTCGACGGTACCGGCAGTCCCGAGGTCCTGACCCTGTCCACCACGGGCACCCTGTCGCTGTACCACAGCGAGGGCGCCGGCGGCACGGGATACGCCGTCTGGAACGGCAGCGGCTGGCAGATCTACAACAAGGTATTCGCCCCCGGCGACGTGACCGGCGACGGCAAGCCGGACCTGCTGGCGCGCACCTACGCCGGTGACCTGTACCTGTACCAGGGCACGGGCAGCGACAGCAGCCCGTTCCGCTCCCGGGTCAAGGTCGGCGGCGGCTGGGGCATCTACGACCAGCTCGTCGGCGTCGGCGACATGAACAAGGACGGGATCGGCGACGTCGTCGCCCGGAGGACCGACGGTCAGCTGTTCTACTACGCGGGCAAGGGCAGCACCACCGCCCCGCTCGCGGGCGCGGTGAACATCGGCGGCGGCTGGAACGCGTACAACCAGATCGCCGCCGCCTACGACTGGGACGGCGACGGCCTGGACGACATCGTCGCCCGCACGCCCTCCGGTGACCTGTACTTCTACCTGGCCGACGGCACCGGGAAGTTCCGGCCGCGGCAGAAGGTCGGCCCCGGCTTCAACGGCGTCGACCTCCTGGTCGGCAGCGGGGCCAACCCGCGGTTCGGCAAGACGTCGCTGATCGGCATGGACACCAAGGGCACGCTGTTCTGGTACGGCGCCCTGAACAACGGCGCGTTCTCGCCGCGCGAGCAGGTCAGCAACACGGGCGGCTGGCTGGGCACCAAGATCGCCTACGCCTCCTCGCTCGACCAGGACGGCTACGCCGACCTGCTGGAGCTGTACGACGGCGTCCTGTACAACAACAACTCCATCGCCAGCGGTTGGGGCAAGGTCAACCTGTTCATCGGTCCGGGTGACCTGAACGACGACGGCAAGGGCGACCTCCTGGCCCGGGACAGCTCCGGCGTCCTGTACCTGGAGCGCGGCAACGGCTCCGGCACCGGTGTCTCCGCGGTCAAGATCGGCTCCGGCTGGAACGCGTACGACAAGATCGTCGGTGGGGGCGACTTCACCGGCGACGGCCGTGCCGACATCGTCGCGCGTACGCCCTCGGGCACGCTCTACCTGTACCGCGGCACCGGCTCGGCCACCGCGCCGTTCGCCTCGCGGGTCACGATCGGCAACGGCTGGCAGACGTACAACAAGCTGGCCTCGCCGGGTGACCTCGACGGCGACAACCGCGCCGACCTGGTCGCGGTCAACTCCAAGGGCGAGGCGTTCCGCTACTCGTCCGGCGGCACCGGGCAGTTCAAGCCCCCGGTGAAGCTGGGCAGCGGCTGGAACACCTACCGCGACCTGTACTGACGTCACCGTCCGTACTCCTCGCGGCCGTCCACGGCGACGGCGTCGAACACAAGGGGGCCTGCCCCGGCACTTCGGTGCCGGGGCAGGCCCCTCGCCCGTCCCCGGCGATTGTCAGTGGTCGCCTCTACGGTGTGAGCAGTGGGATCCGCCGGAACGACCGGGGGAGCCGCGCCCTGGGGAGGGGTCTGCCATGTCTGCGGGGAACACGGTCTCGACGACGTATCTGGAGCTGTCGCAGGACGACGGCGGCGCGCACAAGTTCTACGAAGTCGCCGTCGAAGGAGTGATGGTGACGGTCCGTTACGGACGGATCGGCGCCGCCGGTCAGACCCAGACCACGACGTTCCCCTCGGCGGACAAGGCGCGGGCCGCCGCCGCGAAGAAGGTGGGGGAGAAGGTCCGCAAGGGGTACGCCCCGGCGGTTCCCGGGCAGCGCGCCCCGAGGGCGGTGACCCGCCGCCAGGTGACCTCCGCGCCCTCCACCGCGCGCGCCGTGGCGCCCGTGCTGTGGCGGTTCGCCACCGGCTCCGCCGCGTTCGGCATCCACGTCGACGACGAGCACTGCTGGGTCGGCAACCAGGCGGGCGACGTCTACACCCTGGACCACGAGGGCGGCGTCCGCGCCCGCTTCAGCCTGCCGGACGGGGTGAAGTGCCTGGTCGCGGACGACTTCTGGATCTACGCCGGCTGCGACGACGGCAAGGTCTACGACCTGTCCTCCAAGCTGCCGTTCGCGGCCTACGACATCGCGGCGGACGTCGACATCTTCTGGCTGGACATCCACGAGGGCGTGCTCGACGTCTCGGACCGCGACGGACGGATCACCGTCATCGACCACGAGGACGAACACCAGTGGGCCCGCCGCAGCCAGGGCGAGCACGCCTGGATGGTCCGCGCCGACGACCGGGCCGTCTACCACGGCCACCAGCGCGGTGTGACCGCCTACGCCCCCGACGGCGGCCGCGAGCTGTGGCACACCTCCACCCGCGGCGGCGTCCTGTTCGGCTGGCAGGAGGACGACACCCTGTACGCGGGCACGGCGCACCGCGTGGTCCAGCGGCTGTCCAAGACGTCCGGCGCGATCGAGGCCACGTACGCCTGCGACAGCGCGGTCTACTCGTGCGCCACCTCGCCCGGCGGGCGGTTCGTCTTCGCCGGTGACGCGGCCTCGTCCGTGTACTGCTTCGACCAGGACGGCACCCGGCTGTGGAAGCTGGCCACGGGCGGCGGCTCCGCGCTGTCGATGCAGTACCACGACGAGCGGCTGTACCTGGTGACCACCGACGGCTCGCTGGTGTGCGTGGACGCGAGCGAGGCCGCGGTCGCCGCCGCCCAGCAGGGCACGGTGCCGGTGGCCCGGGACGTCAAGCTCGCCGCGGCCCTGCCCGCCTACGCGCCGGCCACCACCGTCGCCGCGGTGGACGTCGTGACGCAGGCGCCCGCCGGGACGATCGTGGTCGAGTGCGTGCGGTACGGCGGCCGGCTGCGCGTCCACGTGCTGTCCGAGGGATACGACCGCTCCTGGAACGTCCAGTTCCCGCGTGCGATACGCGAGCCGGGCGCCCGCTACGTCGTCGACGCCCTGCACCCGGCGGCGGGCGGTTTCTACCGGGTCCGCGGCGACATCCGCCGCCTGCTGTGACCGGCGGCGACCGGATGGCGGTCGTCGTGCCTGGTGGGAGGGGTGGCATCATGCTCGGCGAGCGACCGCAGCCGTGAGGCCGTGAGGAGCGGTCCGTGGCCGTGGACGGCCGCCCGGGCCCGTGGCCAGGTGTCTGCGACCATGGGCAGGCGCCCGCGGCCGTGGGCAGGGTGTCCGCAGCCGTGGGCCGGCGCCCGCCTCCGGCCCGGCGGCGCGTTCCGATCCGTCCCCGCACCCGACCGAGGAGCAACCGTGACCGACGTGGCGTCCATGTCCCTGCAACAGGAGATCGCCCGCGACCTCCAGGTGAGCGCGTCCTTCGACGCGGAGCGGGAGATCGAGCGCCGGGTGGCCTTCCTCGCCGACCGGCTGATCTCCACCGGCCTGCGTTCGCTGGTCCTGGGCATCAGCGGCGGGGTGGACTCCACGACCGCCGGACGGCTGTGCCAGCTCGCCGTCGAGCGGGTGCGGGACACCGGACGCGAGGCGACGTTCTTCGCGATGCGGCTGCCGTACGGCGTCCAGGCCGACGAGAAGGACGCGCAGCGCGCGCTGGACTTCATCCGGGCCGACCGTGTCCTGACCGTCGACGTGCGGCCCGCGAGTGACGCCGCCCTGGAAGCGGCGCTGGCCGGCGACACGGTCTTCCGGGACGCGCGCCACCAGGACTTCGTGCACGGCAACATCAAGGCCCGGCAGCGGATGATCGCCCAGTACGCGGTGGCGGGCGCGCACGAGGGCCTGGTCGTCGGCACCGATCACGCGGCGGAGGCGGTCTCCGGGTTCTTCACCAAGTTCGGCGACGGAGCGGCCGACGTGGTGCCGCTCACCGGTCTGACCAAGCGGCGGGTGCGGGCTGTGGCCCAGGCCCTGGGCGCGCCGGCGGAACTGGTGGGCAAGATCCCTACCGCCGATCTGGAGACGCTGGACCCGGGCAAGCCCGACGAGGACGCGCTCGGTGTGACGTACGACGACATCGACGACTTCCTGGAGGGCAAGCCGGTCGCCGAGGCCGCCTTCGAGGCCATCGTCCGCCGCTACCGGCTCACCGAGCACAAGCGGCAGCTGCCGATCGCTCCGTGAGCAGCGCCGAGTGAGTACGTAGGAGGCGTCTGAGGGCGCGATTGAGTACGACGACTCAGTCGGGGGAGCGGGCGGGCTGGGAGGCTCTTCGGCATGACGACCACCCCGCCGCCCGGTCTCCCGTCCGAACCCGCCTCCCCCGCGCCCCGGCCCGGCTTCGGGCCGCAGACGCCGACCCAGCCCGGCTTCGCGCCGCAGGTGCCTGTAGCGGTGCCGGCGCCGGTGCCGTCCGGCTTCGCGTCGCCGGAGCCTGCTCAGCCCGGCTTCGCGCCGCCCTCGGTGCCGGTCCAGCCCGGTTTCGGGCCGCCGCCCGTGATGCTCGGGCGCCCCGTGCCCGCCGCGCGCCGCGCTCGTCGTGTGCTGTGGGCCGGAGTGGCCGCCGTGCTGGTGCCGGTCCTCGTCGGGGGTGCCGTGTGGTGGGCGCACCGGGGGCCGGACGATCCGCTCGCGGGCCGGCCCCGGGTGACCGACGCCGAGGCCGGCCTCTCCTACGCCGTCCCGGAGGGCTGGCGGCACGACGCGACCCGGGACGCGGACCTGATCGATGCCTTCTCCTCCCAGATGACCAGGACGGCGGACCCGGCCGACCGGGGCAGTTCCTTCATGGCCGGCCCGGCCGGGCAGCCGGTGGCCCCCGCCGACCTGAAGCGGGCCACGGAGACCGCAGCGCGGTCCAACGCCGAGTTCTTCTTCCCGGACCGGACCGCCACCCTTGAGGACTCCCGGTCCGCGACGGTCGGCGGCCGTCCCGCCCACACCGCCGTCCTGGAGATCGCGACCGGCGACGGCGCCACCGCGCATCTGGAGATGACCGTCGTCACGGTCGACGCCGCCCACACCGGCTTCCTGCTCGGCGTCACGACCGGCACCCCGCAGGACTCGGCGCTGCGCGAACTGGACGAGATCACCGCAAGCGCCGACACCGTCACCGCCGCGGACTGAGGCCCGCGGCCGCGCACGCCGCCGTACGATCCGGCGCGGGTCAGTAAGGTCGGACTCCGGCGCCGACGACAGATCCGCGACGAAGGCGGGCCCGCCCCGACGGATGGAGAGACGATGAACACGGACACGAGGACGGGCCCGCGGACCTCCGGGCAGCCGTCCGGGCGGCACATCGCCGACAGCCACGACGTGATCCGTGTGCACGGCGCCCGCGTGAACAACCTCAAGGACGTCAGCATCGAGATCCCCAAGCGCCGGCTGACGGTGTTCACCGGAGTCTCCGGCTCCGGCAAGAGCTCCCTGGTGTTCGGCACCATCGCCGCCGAGTCGCAGCGGCTGATCAACGAGACCTACAGCGCCTTCGTGCAGGGCTTCATGCCCACGCTGGCCCGGCCCGAGGTCGACGTGCTGGAAGGACTCACCACCGCGATCATCGTGGACCAGCAGCGGATGGGCGCCGACCCCCGCTCCACGGTCGGCACCGCCACCGACGCCAACGCGCTGCTGCGGATCCTGTTCAGCCGCCTCGGCACGCCGCACATCGGCTCGCCCAAGGCGTTCTCCTTCAACGTCCCCTCCCTCAGCGGGGCCGGCGCGGTCACGGTCGAACGGGGCGGGAAGAAGGTGAAGGAGCGGCGCGAGTTCAGCATCACCGGCGGCATGTGCCCGCGCTGCGAAGGCCGCGGCCAGGTCACCGACCTCGACCCGGTGCAGCTCTTCGACGCCGCCAAGTCGCTCGCCGAGGGCGCGCTCACCGTGCCCGGCTACAAGGCGGGCGGCTGGAACCACCGGCTCTACAGCGAGTCCGGCCTCTATCCCGCGGACAAGCCGATCCGCGACTTCACCGAGACCGAGCTGCACGACTTCCTGCACCGCGAGCCGACCCGGATGAAGATCGCCGGCATCAACATGACGTACGAGGGCCTAATCCCGCGGATCCGGAAGTCGATGCTGGCCAAGGACCGGGAGGCGATGCAGCCGCACATCCGGGAGTTCGTGGACCGGGCCGTCGCCTTCACCGACTGTCCCGAGTGCGGCGGTACCCGGCTCAGCGCGGCCGCCCGGTCCTCGCGGATCGACGGGCGCAGCATCGCCGACGCCTGCGCCGCGCAGATCAGCGACCTGGCGGCATGGGTCGGCGGCCTGGGCGAGCCGTCCGTGGCGCCGCTGCTCGCCACCCTGCGGCAGACCCTGGACTCGTTCGTGGAGATCGGGCTCGGCTACCTCTCGCTCGACCGGCCCGCGGGCACGCTGTCCGGCGGCGAGGCGCAGCGCGTGAAGATGATCCGCCACCTCGGCTCCTCGCTCACCGACACCACCTACGTGTTCGACGAGCCCACCACGGGTCTGCACCCCCACGACATCCAGCGGATGAACGACCTGCTGCTGCGGCTGCGCGACAAGGGCAACACGGTGCTCGTCGTGGAGCACAAGCCGGAGGTCGTCGCGATCGCCGACCACGTCGTCGACCTCGGCCCCGGCGCGGGCACGGCGGGCGGCACGGTGTGCTTCGAGGGTGACGTCGAGGCACTGCGCGGCTCCGGCACCGTCACCGGCCGGCACTTCGACGACCGCGCCGGCGTGAAGGAGACGGTGCGCGAGCCCACCGGCAGGCTGGAGATCCGCGGCGCGCACACCCACAACCTGCGCGACGTGGACGTGGACGTCCCGCTCGGGGTGCTCTGCGCGGTCACCGGTGTGGCGGGTTCCGGCAAGAGCTCCCTCGTGCACGGGTCGCTGGGTGGCGGGGCGGCCGGGGTGGAGGTGGTGACGGTCGACCAGAGCCCGATCCGCGGCTCCCGGCGCAGCAATCCGGCGACGTACACCGGACTGCTCGACCCGATCCGCAAGGCGTTCGCCAAGGCCAACGGCGTCAAGCCGGCCCTGTTCAGTGCCAACTCCGAGGGCGCCTGCCCCACCTGCAACGGCGCCGGCGTCGTCTACACCGATCTGGCGGTGATGGCCGGGGTGGCGGTCACCTGCGAGGAGTGCGAGGGGAAGCGGTTCGACGCTTCGGTGCTGGAGTACCGTCTCGGCGGACGTGACATCAGCGAGGTGCTCGCGATGCCGGTGACCGAGGCCGAGGAGTTCTTCGGCGCGGGCCAGGCGCGCACACCCGCCGCGCACCGCGTTCTGGGCCGGCTCGCCGACGTCGGACTCGGCTACCTCACGCTCGGCCAGCCGCTCACCACGCTCTCCGGTGGCGAGCGGCAGCGGCTCAAGCTGGCCACGCACATGGCGGAGCAGGGCGGCGTCTACGTCCTGGACGAGCCGACCGCGGGACTGCACCTCGCGGACGTCGAGCAACTGCTCGACCTGCTCGACCGGTTGGTCGACTCCGGCAAGTCCGTCATCGTCATCGAACACCACCAGGCGGTCATGGCGCACGCCGACTGGATCATCGACCTGGGCCCCGGCGCCGGCCACGACGGCGGCCGCGTCGTCTTCGAGGGCACTCCGGCCGACCTCGTCGCGGCCCGCTCCACCCTCACCGGCGAACACCTGGCGGCGTACGTCGGCGCCTGACCCACCGGTGGCCGGGATCGTCCCTCGGCCACCGGCACCTACGGGACGGCACCGGGAGGCCCTGGGGCCTGTCCGGCGCACAGGTGCTAGTGGACGGAGAAGCCGCCGTCCACGTGGATCGACTGGCCGGTGACGTAGGCCGAGGAGCGGCCGGCGAGCCATACCGCCGCACCCGCGAAGTCCTCGGCCAGGCCGTTGCGGCCGACCATCGTGCGTTCGGCGAGTGCGGCCACCTTCTCCGGGTCGGAGGACAGCCGCGCGTTCAGCGGCGTCATCACGAAGCCCGGCACGAGGGTGTTGCAGGTGACGCCGTACGGCGACCACGCCTCGGCCTGGGAGCGGGCGAGTGACTCCAGCGCCCCCTTGGAGACGCCGTACGCGCCGCTCCGCACGAACGCCCGGTGCGCCTGCTGGGAGGTGACGTGGATGATCCGGCCGAAGCCGCGTTCGGCCATGCCGGGTCCGAAGCGCTGCCCCAGCAGGAACGGCGCCTCCAGGTTCACCGTCATGGTGGTGTCCCACACGTCCTCGCCCAACTCGTCCATCGGCGGGCGCAGGTTGACGTCGGCGGAGTTGACGAGGATGTCCGGTTCGCCGAACACCGCGGCCGCCGCCTCGGCCGCCGCGCGCACTCCGTCGCGGCTGCCGAGGTCACCGCTGACCCAGCCCGCCCGGCAGCCCTCGGAGGTCAACTCATCGATCGTGGCGATCAGTTGGTCCTCCCTGCGGGCCACGACCACCACGCCGGCCCCGGCCCGGGCCAGCGCCCCGGCGATGGCCCGGCCGATGCCGGAGCTGCCCCCGGTCACCAGGGCGACCCGGCCGTCGAGCGAGAACAGTTGGGAGAGGTAGGGCTGTGCGTTCATGTGCGCAGCCTAGGCGGCACGTCCGCGCCGGTGGCGGCCGGACCGCGAGCCGGCTCAGACGCGGAACAGCGAGCCGATGAACTCCGTCAGCAGCCGCTCCTTCAGCCGGACCGGAAGCGCGTCCAGGAGCATCAGCACCGGCGCCATCCGGGTGGGCAGCGGGCCGTCGCCGTCGAGGCCCGCGAAGGCGAGCACCGCGGCGACCTCCTGCGGGCCGAGGCGGTCGGGATCGAGTCCGGCGGTGAACTCGGCCAACGCCGGGTCGGGAGCGGTGGGTTCGCTCGCGCGGACGGCCTTCACCGCGTCCGCGAGATCCGCCAGCAGCGCTTCCACCCGGTCGCCGGTGGCCGGGGTCAGCGTCAGGTGCAGGTTGGGCGGCAACGGGCCGAAGGAGAGCTGCGGTTGGAGGTACCAGCCGCGCTCGCGCATCGCGTCCGCCAGGTGCAGCACCCGGCCGAGGTCCGGTGCGCCGTCCGCCCCGGTCACCGTGAACGCCACCAGGGAACCCGCCGGTTCGCCCAGGACCCGTACGCCGGGCAGGGCGCGCAGCGCCGGGACCAGCCGGTCGGCGGCGTCCGCGATCCGCCCGGCCAGCGCGGTGTAGCCGTCCTCGCCGATGTGCCGCAGCACCGCCCACGCCTGGGCCAGCAGTCCGGCGGACTTGGTGCCCTGCACGGTCGGGTTGACCACCGGATAGCCGGGCCAGCCCGCGTGCGCGAAGTACTGGTGGCGCCGCAACTCCGCGTCCCGGTACAGGATCACGGAGGCCCCCTTGTCCGCGTAGCCGTACTTGTGCAGGTCCACGGAGAGGGATGTCACCCCCGGCACCGAGAGGTCGAACGGCTCCACCTCACGGCCCGTTCGGCGCAGGAACGGCAGGAACCAGCCGCCGATGCAGGCGTCCACGTGGCACAGGATCCCGCGCGCGGCGGCGGCCGCCGCGATGTCGGCCACCGGGTCCAGCACACCGTGCGCGTAGGACGGCGCCGACGCCACCACCAGCGCCGTCCGGTCGGTCAGCGCGGCCGCGACGGCCTCGGCCGGGGCACGGAAGCTCACCGGGTCGACCGGGACCACCACCGCCTCCAGGCCCAGATAGTGGGCGGCCTTGTGGAAGGCCGCGTGCGCCGTCGACGGCAGCACCAACTGGGGCCGGGTGATGCCTCGTTCGGCGCGGGCGTGGTCGCGGGCCGCCTTCACGGCGAGCAGGACCGACTCGGTGCCGCCGCTGGTGAAGGAGCCCTGCGCGCCGGGGGTCCCGAGCATCGCGGCGACCGAGCCCACCAGGTCGTTCTCCAGCCGCGCCACGCTCGGGAAGACCGTGGGGTCCAGGCCGTTGACGGTCGCGTACGTCCCGTACGCGGCGGCGGCCAGATCGTCCAGACCGGGCAGTCCCGCGTCGTAGACGTAGGCGAACGTGCGGCCGCCCCGGGTCGGGGCGTCACCGGCGCGCAGTGCGCGCAGCTCGGCGAGCAGTTCGTCGGCCGGGCGGCCCGGCGGCAGCGCGGCGGGGGAGGGCGAGGGGGCGGGGGCGGCGTCGGGTTCCTGGGGCGTCCACACGCCGCCGAGCATGGATCAGTGACGGGCGGTGTGGCAAGGGTGCTGCGGCGTGTGCGTACGGGGGCTGCCGCCCGCACGTGCGGCAGCCCCCGTACGTGGGTGCGGTTCAGGGAGTGTGCCCGCGGAGCAGCAGATCGGCGACGACCGGCCGGTGGTCCGAGGCCGCCGTGTCGGCGGTACGGGCGTCGGTGACGGCGACCTCGGGGGAGCCGGCGATCACGTCGATGCGCTTGGCCGGGGCGAGCGCGGGATACGTGTCTCCGGCGTCCGGGGCGGCGTCGCTCAGCGGTCCCCACAGTTTCGCCAGCTCGGGTGCGCCGGGTTCGGCGTTGAAGTCACCGACGAGGATCTTCGGCCCGTGGTCCTCGGCCAGGACGTTCAGCATGTCGTCGACCTGGGTGCGGCGGACCGACGGGTCGGGGCGGTAGTCGAGGTGGGTCGAGTAGACGTGCGCCAGCGTGCCGCGGGCCCGGACCGTGACCTCGGCGAAGCCGGGCGCGGGCGCCGGCACGGGGTCGGGGGACTGGGTGGAGAGCCGGGTGATCTCGTGGTTCTCGGCGCCGACCACCGGCAGGCGGCTGAGCACCGCGACACCGAACCGCTGCCGCTGGGTGTGCCCGGCGGCCGGCGGCAGGTCGTAGACGGGGGCGAAGAAGACCCGCATGTGCAGGCGCCGGGCCAACCCCCGTGCCTCGTCGGTGAAGCCGCTGCGCTCGCCCCAGTGCACGTCGACCTCCTGGAGGCCGATCACGTCGGCGTCCAGGTCGTGGATCGCGCGGGCGGTGCGGTCGAGGTCGAAGACGTCGTCCTCGCCGGCTCCGGCGTGGATGTTGTACGTCGCCACCCGCAGCGGCACCGGCGGGGCCGGGCGTCCCACGGCGGGCGACCGCGGGGCGGAGGCGACGCCGGGGGAGGCCGCGCCGAGGGTGAGGGCGGCGGCGCACAGGGCGGCGGCCAGGATGCGGCGGGCGGACGTTCGGCTGGGGCGGGTCACTCGATCCTCCAAGCGGGTGGGAAGTCGACCGGTCGGGTCACCGCGCTGCGGCGGGGACGATCCGCAGCCGCGTCGGCGCGACGGCGGCCGGAGGGGGAAGGCGCGGAGGCGCGGCGCCGGGGGTGAGGGCGCCGAGCAGGGAGGCGTGCCGGGCCCCGGTGCACGAGGGCACGGTGGCGGGCAGCCCGTGCACGGTGAGGAAGCCCAGCACGGCGAAGGCGAGTGCCTCCTTGGCATCGGCGGGCAGCCCTACGGCGTCGCTGGTCAGGACCCGTACGCCGGGCAGTTCGGCGCCGATCGCGCGCAGCAGTACCGGGTTGCGCGCGCCGCCGCCGGAGACGACGAGTTCGGTGACGCGGTGGGCGCGGCAGGCGTCGGCGACGGTCACCGCGGTGAGCCGGGTCAACGTGGCGAGGATGTCGGCGAGTTCGGGGACGGGCCGGGCGGCGAGCGCGTCCAGCAGGTAGGGCAGGTGGAACAACTCCTTGCCCGTGGTCTTCGGGGCGGGCCGCCGGTAGTACGGCTCGTCCAGGAGCAGGGCCAGCAGCGCGGCGTCCTCCCGGCCGGCCGCCGCGCCGCGCCCGTCCTCGTCGTAGTGGCGGGCGCCCCCGCTGAAGTGCCGTACGGCGGCGTCGAGCAGCGCGTTGGCCGGGCCGGTGTCGAAGGCGACCGGGTCGGCGGTGCGCGGGACGACGGTCACGTTGGCGATGCCGCCCAGGTTGAGCGCGGCGGCCACACCCGGGCGGCCGCGCAGCAGCAGTGTGTCGACCGCGCTGACCAGCGGGGCGCCCTGGCCGCCCGCGGCGACGTCGCGGCTGCGCAGGTCGGAGACCACGGGCAGGCCGGTGGCCTCCGCGATCCAGGCGGGGCGGCCGAGTTGCAGGGTGCCGCGGACCGTGCCGTCCTCGACCCAGTGGTGGACGGTCTGCCCGTGCGAGACCACCAGATCGGCGGCGCCGGAGCACAGCGTGCGCACGGCTTGCCCGGCGGCGTCGGCGAAGGCCCGGCCGATGAGGGTGTCCAGCCGGCAGACGGCCTCGACGGTTGTCGCGGCGGGCGGCAGGACGGCCGCGATGCCGTCGCGCGTCTCCCGCGGCCAGGGCAGGCTGCGGGCGCCGAGCACGGTCATCACCAACTCGTCCCCGTCGAGCCGCAGTTGGGCTGCGGCGGCTTCGATGGCGTCGTAGGAGGTGCCGGACATGAGGCCGATCACACGCATGCTGTCTCCGTGCGGGAGGACGAAGGGGCCGGCTCAGCGGGACGGGGCGCTCCGCGGCCGGGTTCCCTCGGCCGCGCCCGGCTCGTCGCCGCCGCCGGTTGCCGGGGCGGCTGTCGGCGGGCGGTGGAAGAGACTCATCGTGCCGCCCACGGCCAGCGTGAGGAGCACGCCGATCGGCACGAGCCACTGTGCGGCGATGCCGGCGGCCACGGTCGTCCCCGCGACCTGCGTGTCGATCTTCACGCCGCGTACGACATACGTCATCACCGCCACCGTCACCACGAACGACACCAGGGAGTCCGTCTCGTTGGCCCGCTTGACGAGCCGGCCCAGCAGGAAGGCGCCGAGCAGGGCGCCGTAGGTGTAGCCGGCGATGGTCAGGCCGGTGAGGTACACGTTGCCCGTGCTGGTGCTGAACGCGCAGGCGAAGACCGCCATCAGCACCGCCCACACCAGCGTCATCGCCCGTGCCAGCCGCAGCGTGGTGTCCTCGGCGGGTGCGCGTCCGAGGAGGGCGCGGAACAGGTCGGAGACGGTCGAGTTGGACATCGAGTTGAGGGCGGAGGACAGCGAGCCCATCGCCGCGCCCAGGATGCCCGCCACCAGCAGGCCCGAGATGCCGACGGGCAGGCCGTGCAGGATGAAGTCGGGGTAGAGGTCGTCCGAGCTGCGCAGCCCGAGGTCGGTGACGGAACGGCCGTCGTCGTACGCCCACAGCAGTGCGCCGACCAGGGAGAACGCGGCGAACTGGACGGTGATGAAGACACCCGAGCCGATCATCGCCTTCTGGCTGTCGCGCAGCGAGCGGGTGGCCAGGATGCGCTGGACGATCAGCTGGTCCGAGCCGTGGCTGGCCATGGCGAAGACGGCGCCGCCGAGGATCGCCGTCGGCAGGGCGAAGGAGTTGGTCAGGACGTGGCTGAGGGAGAAGTCGGTGTCGAAGACCCGGAAATGGCCGCTGTGCAGGGCGTCGCCGAAACCCTGGGCTCCGACGTGTCCGGACAGCACCGCGATCGCGAGGACGGCGCCGCCGAGATAGAGCAGCATCTGCACGGCGTCGGTCCAGATGACCGCCTTGATGCCGCCGAGGTAGGTGTAGAGCACGGTGACGGCGGTGACCGCGACGATGATCGTCCGGTAGCCGGCGCCGACGCCCAGCTCGTCCAGCAGCAGCTTGATCGGAATGGCCGAGGCGAACAGGCGGACGCCCTCCGCGAGCAGCCGGGTGCCCACGAAGGTGACGGAGGCCAGCCCTTGCAGCAGCGGGCCGAAACGGTCCCCCAGATACGCGTAGGCGCTGACGAAGCCGCCGCGCTTGTAGAGCGGGATGAGCATTGTGGCGACGGCGACCCGGCCGATGACGTAGCCGAGGGCGAGTTCGACGTTGCCGAAGGCCTGGCCGCCGTAGGCGCCGCCGGGGACGCTGATCACGGTGAGGACGCTGGTCTCCGTGGCCACCACCGAGAAGCACACGGTCCACCAGGGCATCCGGCCCTCGCCGACGAAGTACTCCGTCGCGGTTCTCTGCCGCCCGGACAGTCGCAGGCCCAGCCAGGCGATCGCGACGAGGTAGACGATGATCACTACGAGATCGAAGTGGCGCACGAGCACGTGCTCCTCAGCGGACGGCGCCGGCGGCGGAAGAGCGTCGGCGCGACGCGTTTCTGACGGTGCGTCAAGTATCGGAACGGGGCGTACGCGTTGTCAATGAGCAACACCCGCACCTTTGTTCAGGACGACCGGTCGTGTCCCGCTCACGACCGGTCGTGCCCTACTCGACCGCCGTCACTTGATTCCCGTCGTGGCGATGCCCTGCGTGATCTGGCGCTGGAAGACCAGGAAGACCGCGATGAGGGGGAGGAAGCCGAGGACGGAGGAGGCCATGACCTCGGCGTACTGGATGTTGGTGTTGTTCACCAGGGAGGCCAGGCCGACGGGGATGGTCTGCGACTTGGTCTGGTTGAGGACCAGCAGGGGCCACAGGAAGGAGTTCCAGGAGGTGATGAAGGTGAGGATCGCGACGGTGGACAGGGCCGGCCGGCAGATCGGCATGCATACCGTCGCGTACACCCGCCACCAGCTCGCCCCGTCGATGCGCGCGGCCTCGATCAGCGGCATCGGGATGCCCCGGAAGAACGCCTGGAAGACGAAGACCGAGACCGGCGCGGCCACCGACGGCAGGATCAGCGCCCAGAAGGTGCCGAGCAGGTGGAAGGAGCGGTACTCGATGAACTGCGGCAGCACCAGCGCCTCGCTCGGCAGCATCAGTCCCGCCGCGACCAGCGCCATGACCGCGGCCCGGCCGCGGTAGCGCAGGAAGGCCAGCGCGAAGCCCGCCATCGAGCAGAACGCCACCGTGAACACGACGGCGAGGGTGGAGATGACCAGGCTGTTGAGGTACCAGGTGCCGATCGGGTAGTTGTCCCACGCGTAGGAGTAGGCGTGCAGGGACCAGCCGCCGGCGAACGGCGAGGTCGGGTTCTGGGTGATCGAGCCGTCCGAGCGCAGCGAGGTGATCAGCGCCCAGGCGAAGGGCACCAGCCAGATCAGGGCGAACAGGGTCAGGCACACGGCGCAGAGCCGGTTGAAGAGTTTCGCGCCGTTGACGGCCGGCGCGTCCCGCCGCGCGGCGGCCGTGGGGTGGGTGTCGATGGTGGTCATGGGTCCTCCGCTCAGGCCGCGGTGCTGTTCGCGCGCCGGCGCCGCAGCCCGTACCAGGCCGCCGACACCGCGACGATGACGACGAAATAGACCATGGTGGCGGCGGCGCCGTAGCCGCCCCGGTACGAGGTGAAGCCGGTGTCGTAGATGTACTCGATGACGGGTCGGGTGGACTGGTTCGGGCCGCCGGCCAGCAGCAGGTAGATCTGGTCGAAGACCTTCAGGGAGGCCAGGATCTGGAGGATGAGGACCAGGCTCGTGGTCCGGGCGAGCAGCGGCACCGTGATGTGCCGGATCTGCTGCCAGGGGCTCGCCCCGTCGATGGCCGCCGCCTCGTACACGTCCGGCGGCACGTCCTGGATGCCGGCGGTGTAGAGGACGAAGTTGAAGCCGAAGGTCCACCACAGGGTCATCAGCGTCACGGCGGTCCAGCCGCCCGAGGTGCTGCCGATGAAGTCGGGCACCGGCAGTCCGACCGCGCCGAACAGCTTCGGCAGCAGTCCGATCTGCGGGGTGTACATCCACAGGAAGATCAGCGTGACCACGGACGACGGCACGACGTACGGCGCGAAGAACGCCACCCGGTAGAAGACCCGGCCGCGCCGCATCCGGGAGGCGAGGATGGCGACGGCCAGGGCGAGGATCACCAGCGGCGGCGTGGTCAGCAGGGTGAAGAGCACCGAGTGCCACATGGCGTCCCAGAACAGGGAGTCGGTGATCACCTCGCGGTAGTTGGCCAGGCCGACGAAATCGCCGAGCCCGCTCTTGACGGTGGTGGTGTTGAAGAAGCTCAGCACCACGCCCACGAGCAGCGGGCCGATCAGGAACAGCAGATAGATCACGAGGAAGGGGGCGGTGAGCAGCGCACCGGCCCGGCGTTCGGAACGGGGCGGCCGGTCGGCGGGCGGGGTCGTTGCGGACGCCGCGGGTGCCGGTCGCGTCGGGACGACGGTCGTCATGGTGGCTGCCTCCTACTTCATCGTGACCGGCGGTCGGGCCGTGGTGTACCGCTTCAGGGCGGAGCGCATGCTGGGGACCATGCCCTGGGGCGAGATCCGCCCGGCGAGGGCCTCGATGACGGTTCCGCCCACGACGCTCTGGAAGTCCGAGCCCGCGCCGGTGTACCAGGCCACCGGGTCGTACTGGGCGTTGAAGGCGGCCTCGACGTAGTTGCGCTGCGGCGACTGGTCGAGGAACGCCTTGCTGCGCTGGGTGGGCAGCCAGGCCGGGATGTGCCCGCCCTCGGCCCAGACGGCGCTGTGGTCGAGCAGGCTCTTGATGAACTCGGCCGCGGTGCGGGTGCGGGCGTCCGAGCGCTTGCCGCTGCGCGGGACGACCAGCGCGTGCGAGTCGGCGTACGCCACCGGCTTCGGCCCGAGCAGCGCCGGGAACGGCACGACGTTGAAGCGCAGGCTCTTGACCAGCCGGTAGGAGGGGATCTGCCACTCGCCGTCGAAGAGGAAGCCGGCCTTGCCCGTGCTGAACAGGGCGTTGGCGCCGGAACCGGTGAGGTTCTTCGGCATCAGGCCGCCCGCGGTGAGGCTCTGCATGAAGGAGACCGTCTCCCGCACCGCCTCGCCGTCGAGGTCGACCTTCGTCCCGGAGTCCGTGACGACCGGGCCGGCCAGGCCGGAGTAGATCATGCTGAAGTAGCGCCAGGCCGTCGACGGGTCCGCGGTGATCGACATCACCGCCCCGTACTGGGCGCCGGCCGTCTCCTTCATCGCCTTCACGGCGTGGAGGAAGTCCTCCTTGCCCTTGAGCGGGACCAGGCCGTCGCCGGACGCGTCGAGCAGCCCGGCCTTCTTCGCCAGGTCCACGTTGTAGTAGAGGACGAAGGGGTGGGTGTCCAGGGGGACCGCGTACGTGGTGCCGTCCACGGTGGCCTTCTTCCAGGCCGCGGGTGTGAACCGGTCCTCGGTGACGCCCAGCTCGGTGGCCCCGGTGTTCCCGATCGGTTCCAGCAGGCCGGAGGCGGCCAGCAGCGGCAGCCGGGACAGGTGGGTGATGCCGACGTCCGGGGGTGTGCCGCTCGCCGTGGCCAGCGCCAGTTTCGTGTAGTACGGATTGCCCCAGCCCAGGATGGTCGCCTCGACCGAGGTGCCGGGATTCGCCTTGCGGAAGGCGTCCTCCATCAGCACCATGTTGGCGCCGTCACCACCGGTGAACAGATTCCAGAAGATGACGTCCGCGGTGTTCGGCTGCGAGCCCGTCAGGCCGGACGCGAGCGGGGAGGAGCACGCCGCGAGCCCTCCGGTCAGGGCAAGACCACCGCCAAGGGCCAGGAACCGACGGCGTGCCATCGCTCCGCTCATGGGGGTATTCACCTCGTTAATTCGATGTGAACTCGATGGCGCAGACCTTGGCACACGATTTGCAACGATGCAATAGCTTGCCGGCAAGAAGCCGGCCGCCCCCGTCAGCGGGCCCGCACCCGACGCGCCGCACGCCCCGCGCCGCTCACCGTCCCGCCGACCGCCAGCGCGAGGACGCGCGCACCACCAGCCGGAACGGCGTCGCCTCCTGCGCCGCCGCGGCGACCGGCGCCCCCGGCTCCCCGGGCCCCGCCGACGTCCCGGACTGCTCCTCCAGCAGGGCGAGCGCCCGCTCTGCGATCACATCCAGGTCCGGGGCGATGGAGGTGAGCGGCGGGTGGGTGTACGCCGCCTCCTGGATGTCGTCGATGCCGGCCACCGCGACGTCCTCGGGCACCCGCACCCCGGAGGCGTCCAGCGCCCGCAGCGCGCCCACCGCCAGCGCGTCGTTGAAGGCGAAGACCGCGTCGGGCAACGGGCCGTCGCCCTCCAGCAGTTCCCGCACGGCCGCGAAGCCCTGCTCCCTGGTCCAGTCCTCGACCGGCACGACCAGCCAGTTCACCCGCCGTACCCGGGCCGCCGACATCGCCTGCCGGTAGCCCTCGGTGCGCTGGCGGCCGTTCTCGCTGCCGTTCTGCCCCAGCGCGACGATCCTGCGGCAGCCCTGCTCCACCAGGTGTCCCACCGCCGTGCGGGCCGCCGCCACGTTGTCGATCCCGACCCGCGGGAACTGGTCGCCCACGCTGTGCTCGCCCAGCATGACCAGCGGAAAGTCGGGCTTGCGCGCGCCGACGTCGGCCGCCGGCACGGTCAGCGCGCTCAGCAGCACCCCGTCGGCCACGTTGGTCAGACCGCCGTCCAGGATGCGCCGCTCCACCTCGCTGTCGCCCGCCGTCGCCTCCACCAGCACGGTGATCCCGCGCCGCCCGGCGGCCCGGATGACGGCCTGGGCCAGCTCGGCGAAGTACGGCTCGGCGAGGTAGGGCACCGCCAGCGCGATGAACCCGGTACGGCCCGACCGCAGGCCGCGCGCCAGGTAGTCCATCCGGTAACCCAGCTCGTCCAGCGAGCGCTGCACCTTGGCGCGGGTGTCCGGGCTCACATGCGGATAGCCGCTGACCACGTTCGACACCGTCCGCACCGAGACGCCGGCGTGCTCGGCCACATCCCGCATCCGCACCCTGGCCACTTGCGGCCTCCTTCCCGTCGAGTCGGCCCCCCGAGTCTGCCGCACCCGCGGCCCGGGCGGAGAGCCGCGCCCTCCCCCGCACCCTCCATCGGGCCTTGCATCGATGCAAACGAACACTCATGATGACAGGGCTTCGATTCTGAACACACCGATCAGCGCCGATATCCGTTGTGCCGGCGCATGCCCGGCATGCCGGAAACGGCAGAAGGAGGACTCGTGAGGGCGAGCGAGCAGGACGGGACGTATCCGAGGCCGATCCTGCGCCGGGAGCGGTGGCACAGCCTCGACGGCGTCTGGGACTTCGCCTACGACGACGAGGGCGCCGGCGAGCGCGAGGCGTGGTTCGCCGAGGGCGCGGCCGACGCCTTCGACCGGCGGATCACCGTCCCGTTCCCGCCCGAGGCCCCCGCCTCCGGCATCGGCGAGACCGACCCGCACCGGGTGGTCTGGTACCGCCGCGGCATCCCCCACACGTTGCTCGCCGCCGGCGACGGCGACCGGGCGCTGGTGCACTTCGGGGCCGTCGACCACCGCGCGAAGGTCTGGCTCGACGGCCGGCTCGTCGCCGAACACACCGGCGGACACAGCCCGTTCACCGCCGACGTCACCGACGCGCTGCGCCCCGGCGCCGACGAGCACGTCCTCGTCGTCCGCGCCGAGGACGACCCCGCCGACCTCGCCCAGCCGCGCGGCAAGCAGGACTGGCAGGACCGGCCGCACGCCGTCTGGTACGACCGCACCACCGGCATCTGGCAGACCGTGTGGACTGAGACCGTCACCGCCCAGCACATCACCGACCTGGCCTGGCTCCCCGACCCGGCACGCGGCGTCCTCGCCGAGATCACCCTCGCCGAGACCCCCGGCGCCCCGCTGGCCCTCGACATCGTGCTGAGCCACGACGGAGAGATCCTCGCCGAGAGCACCACCACCGTCCGCACCCCGCGCAGCCGCGTCGACCTTGTCGTCCCCGCGCTGCGCAACGGCATCGACCGCGAGGACCTGCTGTGGAGCCCCGAGCGGCCCACCCTGCTCGACGCCCGGGTCACCGTGCGCGACGCCGCCACCTCGACCGTCCTCGACACCGTCGACAGCTACGTCGGAGTGCGCGAGACCGGCGTCGGCCAGGGCGCCTTCCTGCTCAACGACCGCCCCTACTACGTCCGTTCGGTGCTCAACCAGGGCTACCGCACCGACACCCACCTCGCCAACGCCGGCACCGACGAGCTGCGCCGCGAGGTGGAGCTGATCAAGGCCATGGGCTTCAACGCGGTCCGCATCCACCAGAAGGCCGAGGACCCCCGCTTCCTGTACTGGGCCGACCGGCTCGGCCTGCTGGTGTGGGGCGAGGCCCCGGCCGCCTACGAATTCGGCCCGTACGCAGTGGAGTTGTTCACCCGCGAATGGCTGGAGCTGGTCCGGCGCGACCGCAGCCACCCCTCCATCGTCACCTGGGTGCCGGTCAACGAGAGCTGGGGCGCCTCCGAGATCCCGCACGACGCCGCGCAGCGCCACTACTCCCTCGCCCTGGCCAGCCTCACCCGCGCCCTCGACCCCACCCGGCCGGTCCTGTCCAACGAGGGCTGGGAGCACACCGACAGCGACATCCTCGGCGTGCACGACTACTCCTCCGACCCCGACGAGCTCACCCACCGCTACGGCGACGCCGCCGCCTTCGACGCGGTGCTGGCCGGCCCGGGCCCGCAGGGGCGGACGCTGGCGGTCACCCGGCGGCAGACCGAGCGCTATGCGGCGGGCGACGCACCGCTGATGATCACCGAGTTCGGCGGCCTGTCGCTGCGCGCCGACGCGGACGACTTCTCCTACACCCGGACCAGCTCCGACACCCAGTACGCCGCGCTGCTCGGCGACCTGTTCGCCGCGCTGCGCTCCAGCTCCGTCGTCGCGGGCTTCTGCTACACCCAGTTCATGGACACCGCCCAGGAGACCAACGGCCTGCTCTTCCCGGACGGTTCGCCGAAGCTGCCGCTGGAGACGATCCGCCGCATCGTCACCGGGGAGAAGGAGGCCGCCGCGACGCCGGCCGACTGACCGGACCCGACGAGGCGGGGGCGCGCGACCGAAGCCGCCCGCCCCCGCATCACCCGCCTGGGTCAAGTCGTGGTGCAGACGGTGCCGTTGAGGGTGAACACCGTCGGCGCCGAATACGCGCCCGAGTTGGCACCGGTGAAGCCGAACGACACCGAGTTGCCGCCGTGCGCGGCCAGAGTGGCGTTGTACGCCACCGGCGTCGCGATCACGTTCCGGCCGGACTGGGCGACCTTGGCGTTCCAGTACCCGGTCACCGAGACCCCGTTGTCCGGGAAGGAGTACGCGAGGGTCCAGCCGTCGATCGGGTTCGGCCCGGTGTTGGTGACCGTGACCTGGGCGTTGAAGCCGCTGCCCCAGCCGCCGGTGAGCCGGTAGGCCACCTCGCAGGTCGAGGTTGCGGGCGACGTGGTGCGCACCGTCACCGGGTCCGAGGCGCGCGACAGCCGGCCGTCGGCGTCCCGGGCCAGGACGTTGAGCGTGTACGTGGCGCCCGGGGTCAGGTTGCGCACGGTCGCCGAGGTGGCGTTCGTGCCGGTCAGCAGCTCGCTGGTGGTGCCCTGCTGCCGGTAGACCTCGTAGCGGACCGGGGCGCCGCCGGTGGACGGCGACCACGACAGCGTCGCGGTGGTGTCGGTGACCGAGGTGACCTTCGGCGACTGCGGCGGGCCCACGGCGGCGGCGGTGCCGCCGCGGGGGTGCAGGGTGAGCGTGGTGATCGAGTAGGGCGGCAGCGTCCGGGACGAGCCGTCGCCCGTGCCGGTCTCGATGGCGGAGCCCCGGTCGCGGAAGACCGCCACGTCGGCGGGCGAGCCGTCCGCCGTGAAGCCGCTCAGGCGCAGCCGCGCGGTGTGCGCCGCCGAGGGGTCCTTGTTGATCAGCAGCACGCTCAGGTCCCCGTCCGCCTGCCGTACCGCGTGCGCGGCCACCAGCGGGTCGTCCGTGCCCGCGTTGACGAGCTGGTCGCCGGGACGGCCGGCGTGGCTGAGCATCTGGATGCCGTAGTACGGCGGGAAGGGCGTGTTGACGGGCGGCTCGCAGACCGAACCGGTGCAGCCCCCGCTGGACAGCAGCCCCATGTCGCCGTAGTCGGTGGCTCCGTCCGGGGCGGTGGAGATCGTGCCGGCGCCGTTGTGGGTGTCCCACCAGTCGACCGTGAACACTCCGTTGGCCAGCGCGGTGAGATACGTGTCGGCGGCGAACAGCGCGTTGGGCTGGGTGTCCATCAGCACGTTGGAGTTGGTCTCCGTCAGCGCGATCGGCGTGTCCGCCGCGCCCGCCGCGGCCAGCTCGGCTCGCAGCTGCTGTAGTTCGCCCGCCAGTTGGGAGGGCGTGGTGCGCATGCCGGCCGCGTCCGAGCCGCCCGGATACCAGTGCACGATCACGAAATCGGCCTTGCCCGCCACGAGCGGGACGACCGTGTGGTTCCAGTCCGCGCCGTCGCCGTCGGCCACCACGCCGTCCGGCCAGTTGCCCGGGGTGGTGAGCACCGCGCCGACCTTGATCGTCGGGTCGACCGCCTTCATCGCGGAGATGTAGTCGAGGACGCCGTGCGCGTAGGCGGCGGGGGAGCGGTCGGCGTGCTCGTCGGTCTCCCAGCCCGAGCCGTAATGGCCGTTGCCGTACAGCTCGTTGCCGACCTCCCAGAACTTCGCGCCGTACTTCTTGGTCACGTTGGCGTACCGCACCCAGCCGGCCGCCTCCTCGGGCGTTCCCGAGCCGTAGTTCGCGATCAGGATGGGCTGGGCGCCGGCCTTCTGGACGGTGCCCATGAAGGAGTCGAAGTCGGTGCCGGGGGCGACGTAGCCGCCGGGCGCGGTGTGCGTCTGCCAGTGGTAGATGTCGCCGTAGCTGCCGCCCGGGTAGCGCAGCATGCCGATGCCGGCGGCCTTGACCAGGTCCTGGGTGTCGGGGGTGTTCATGTGCGCGTCCCAGATCGCGCTGTTGAGCCCGTAGGCGGTGTCCGGGAGGGTGCCGAGGCCCTGGTCGGCGTTGACGGTGACGTCGACGGCGGCCGGCTCGTCGGCCGCGGCGATCGCGCCGGGCAGGGTGGTCGCGTCGGCCGCGGCGGCCGGGAGCCGGGCGGCGGTGGCCAGCAGGGCGGCGGCCACCGCCCCGGCGGCCAGGGCCCGGCGGACGGGTCCCGGCCCGCGCAGCCGCGTGCGGGGCGGCCGGCCCGTCGGTCTGCGGTCGTGCGGTGCGGCAGCGTGCACGGCGGTTCTCACCTTCGTCGCGGGGAGGTCGGCGGGATGTGCTGCGTGCGGGCGCTCCCGGGGGAGCGATACAGGCGTGGGAGCGCTCCCATATTGTTAGGGGGTGGTCGGTGCGGCTGTCAATAAGCGTGCGGCGGCCCGGCGGGGCGGTCGCCGGGACGCCGCGAAGCGCCCGCGTACCCTGGTCCCGTGTCCGCCCCCGCCCCGCGCCGCGTCGCCGTTCTCGTGCTGGAGGGCGCGAAACCGCTCGACGTGGGGATCCCGGCGCAGGTGTTCACCACGCGGGCGAGCATGCCGTACGAGGTACGGGTGTGCGGGGCCGCGCCTGGTCTGGTGACCGGCGGCGACGGCCTGTCCTACCACGTCGCCCACGGTCTGGAGGCTCTGGAGTGGGCGGACCTCGTCTTCCTCCCCGGCTACCGCTTCCCGGACCGCGAGGACCCGCCGCCACCAGTGGTCGACGCGCTGCGCGCCGCCCATGACCGGGGTGCGCGACTGGCCGCCATCTCGACGGGCGCGTTCGCGCTCGCCGCCACCGGCCTGCTGGACGGCAGGCGCGCCACGACCCACTGGCACTACTCGGCGGCGCTCGCGGCCAAGCACCCGCTCGTGCGGGTGGACGAACATGTGCTGTTCGTGGACGAGGGCAGCGTGCTGACCTCGGCCGGCGCGGCCTCCGGCATCGACCTGTGCCTGCACATCCTGCGCGGCGACCTCGGGGTGGCCGCCGCCAACCACGCGGCACGGCGGCTCGTCGCCGCGCCCTACCGCAGCGGCGGTCAGGCGCAGTACGTGCCGCGCAGCGTGCCCGAGCCGCTGGGCGAGCGGTTCGCCGCCACCCGCGAGTGGGCGCTGCACCGGCTCGGCGAGCCGCTCACCCTCGACGTGCTGGCCCGGCACGCGGCCGTGTCACCGCGCACGTTCTCGCGGCGCTTCGTGGAGGACACCGGGTACACGCCGATGCAGTGGGTCATGCGGGCCCGTGTCGACGTCGCCCGTGAGCTGCTGGAACGCTCCGAGCGGAGCGTGGAGCAGATCGCCGCGGACGTCGGTCTGGGCACCGGCGCGAATCTGCGGCTGCACTTCCAGCGCATCCTCGGCACGACACCGAGCGAGTACCGGCGCACGTTCGCCCGGGGGGAGTGAGGGCGAGGCTGCCGAGACGCGCGGCGGGCTTCGTGACGGGAGGCGTGTACGGCGGGAGGGCTGTGCGGCGTGTTCCGCGGTGGTTGCGGTGGTTGCGGTGGTGGTCGTGACGGCGGACGCGATGGCGGACGTGTGAGTGGCGAGATCCTTGCGGACCGTGGCACTCACGCCGCTGTCCCGGACCGGCGCGGCGCGCGATCTTGGGGGTGACCAGCCAGAAAGGACCCCACTCATGACCCGCATCGCCATCAACGGATTCGGCCGCATCGGACGCAACGTGCTGCGCGCGCTGCTGGAGCGCGACAGCGAACTGGAGATCGTCGCCGTCAACGACCTCACCGAGCCCGCGACCCTCGCGCGGCTGCTCGCCTACGACAGCACGGCGGGCCGGCTCGGCCGCCCGGTGAGCGTCGACGGCGACACCCTCGTCGTCGACGGCCGCCGGATCAAGGTGCTCGCCGAGCGCGAGCCGGCGCGACTGCCCTGGACCGAGCTGGGCGTCGACGTCGCCCTGGAGTCGACCGGCCGCTTCACCTCGGCGAAGGCCGCCCGCGCCCACCTCGACGCGGGGGCGGCCAAGGTGCTCGTCAGCGCGCCCTCGGACGGCGCGGACGTCACGCTCGCGTACGGCGTCAACACCGACGCCTACGACCCCGCGCTGCACACGGTGGTCTCGAACGCCTCGTGCACGACCAACGCCCTCGCGCCGCTGGCCGCGGTCCTGGACCGGCTCGCGGGCATCGAGCACGGGTTCATGACCACCGTGCACGCCTACACGCAGGAGCAGAACCTCCAGGACGGTCCGCACCGCGACGCCCGCCGTGCCCGCGCCGCCGGCGTCAACATCGTGCCGACCACGACCGGCGCCGCGAAGGCGATCGGCCTGGTGCTGCCGAACCTGGACGGCAAGCTGTCCGGCGACTCGATCCGCGTACCGGTCCCGGTCGGCTCCATCGTGGAGCTGAACACGACCGTCGCCCGCGACGTGACGCGCGAGGACGTGCTGGCGGCGTACCGCGCCGCGGCCGAGGGGCCGCTCGCGGGCGTTCTGGAGTACTCGGAGGACCCGCTGGTGTCCTCCGACATCACCGGCAACCCGGCCTCCTCGATCTTCGACTCGGCCCTCACCCGCGTCGACGGCCGGCACGTCAAGGTGGTCGCCTGGTACGACAACGAGTGGGGTTTCTCCCACCGCGTGATCGACACCCTGGAACTCCTCGCCGGCCGCTGACGGCGCACGGACGGCCCGCCCCGCGGGGCGGGCCGCCGGTGTCGCGGCGCCACGACCCAGGGGGATGTGCGAACACGTATTCCCTCGCTGTCGACCTCCTGTGACACTCCCGAGAACCCGCCGTCGATTTCCTGTACTTGAATTACCCTCAGTCGCCACCCCCCGGTCTCATCGGTCAGCGAGCACCACGATTTCGATGAGCGGCGGCATCAAGACCCTTTTCTCCACGGCCGCACACAGGAGTTTTTGATGCCCATCACCTTCGCCCGCCGCAGTGTCCTGACCGCCGCCACCGTGCTGCTCGCCGGGGCCCTCGGGGCCACCGCCGTCCTGCCCGCGGCGGCGGCCCCGGCCGGCCCCGCTCGAACCGTCGCCCGCGTCGCCGGCACCGACCCGGGGGCCCGCTACGCGGGCAAGGCCGTGGCCATCGGCGGGGGCATGGCCGCCGTCCTGCGCAACGACCCCCGGGCCGGCGGCCCGGAGGCGTGGATCCGCGCCGTGGGGCCGCACTGGAAGCCGGGTGACGCGTACATGTACCGCGTCCTCGCCAAGCTGGACTCCACCACCCGCACGGCACGGCAGGGCGGCCGGTCGCTGGAACTGACCGGCGTCACCGGCTCCGCCCCCACGCTGCGGGTGCGCACCGCCGCGGGCGTCACCAGGACCTACGCGCTGCCCAAGGCGGGCACCGCCGACGCACGGGGCTGCACCGTCATCAAGGAGGCCCCCATCGGGGCGGGGACGATGGCCGTGCTCAGCAACGGCCCCACGGGTCCGCAGGCCTTCTTCAAGGACGCTGGCGACGGCACCCGCTTCGGCGGCGTCGTCAACCGCGCCCACCCGGCCCTGCCCGAGAGCGCCGGATTCGTCGCCCGCATCAACGGCGCGAACGGTCCGGCGCCCGTCCTCGTCACCAACATGGAAGGCGGCGGCCACCCCGCCACCACGACGCCTTTCCCGAAGCCGGGCTGTCTGAAGTGACGGCCCGGGTCGTCGACGACCCGGGCGTGGTGTGACGGCGCGCTTCATGGCGGCGCCCAGGGTGTGACGCCGGTCCGGATTTCCGGCCCGGCTCACGCCGTCAGCAGGACGCCCCCGTACGAGATGCCCGCGATGACCAGCCAGGAGCACAGGCCGAGGACCGCGACCCGGCCCCCGTCGTGCACCAGGGACGGCAGGTGGACGGCGCTGCCCAGCCCCACGAGGGCCGCGGCGAGCAGCAGTTCCTGTGCCTGATGGGCGGCGGTGAGGGCGGACTGCGGGAGCAGGCCGGTGGAGCGCAGCGCCGTCATGGCGAGGAAGCCGGCCACGAAGAGGGGGACGACCGGCGCCCGCCGGGCACGGCGCGCGCCGTCCGGCGAGGCGTGCGCGGCACCGCCCGCCCGGCGGCGGCGGCGCAGGGAGAGGCCCACCGCCGCGACGAGCGGTGCGAGCATCGCCACCCGGATCAGTTTGACGAGGACCGCTTCGCGCAGTGCGGTCGGCCCGCCGGTCTGGGCGGTCGCCACCACCTGGCCCACGTCGTGCACCCCCGCTCCCACCCAGCGTCCGAACTGTGTGGCGTCCAGCCCCAACGGCGCCTGCAGCAGCGGCAGTACGACGATCGCGAGGGTGCCGCACAGGGTCACCACCGCCACCGCGGTGGCCACGTCCTCCTCCTCGCTGTCCGACACGTCGCTCATGGCGCCGATGGCGGATGCGCCGCAGATGGCGTAGCCGGTCGCGATCAGCAACGGCTGGTCGCCGGGCAGACCCATACGGCGGCCGAGCCACACCGTGCCGCCGAACGTCGCGGCGACGGTGCACAGCACCATGGCGACCGTCTCCCAGCCGAGCCCCAGCACGTCGCCGAGGCCGACGCTCAGCCCGAGGAGCACAACACCGGCCCGCATGAGACGTTTGCCGGCGAAGCTGAGTCCGGGGCGCGCCACGCCCCGTACGGTGGCGCGCGACCCCGGCAGGTGTGCGGCGGCGACGCCGAGCACGATGGCGGCGGTGAGCATGGGCACCGCGGGCAGCACCCGGTGCGCCGTCCACGCCAGCGCGACCCCGGCGGCGGCCACCGCCAGGCCGGGGAGCTTGCCGCGGACGGCGCCCGCCGCGGGCGGTTCCGGGGCGCGGAGGAGCGTCGGGGCATCAGGCCCCGACCGGGTGCGGACCGATCGGCCGGTCACCGTGCCGTGGCCGGTCGTCGTGCCGTGGCCGGTCGTCGTGGTGCGGCCGGTCGGCGTGCTGTGGTCGGTCGTCGTGGTGCGGGCGGTCGGCGTGCTGTGGTCGGTCGTCGTGGTGCGGCCGGTCGGCGTGCTGTGGTCGGTCGTCGTGGTGCGGCCGGTCGCCGTGCCGTGGCCGGTCACGGTGGCGCGGTCGGTCACCGTTCGCCGGCCGGCGGTTCGTAAGTGCGGCGGACGCTGGTGCCCAGGCGGGTGATGTCGGCGCCGTAGACGTGCAGGGAGATCGCCTTGTCCCCGCCCGCGTTCCAGACCCGGTGGATGTCGCCGGGCGGTGCGAAGCCGCACACCTGGCCCCGCTCGTTGACCACGTCCCGGGTGGCGACGAGCCGGGGACCGTCGGCGCCGGGCACCAGCGCGTAGCGGCGTTCGTGTTCGCGGCCCTCGTGGACTCCGGTGACGCACCAGGAGACGTGGTCGTGGACGGTGGTCCGCTGGCCCGGCAGCCACACCAGGGAGACGATCGAGAAACCGCCGTCCGGCTCCGCGTGCAGGACGTGCTGGCGGTAGTGGCCGGGGTCGCCCTCGCGCTGCCGGTCGGTCAGCAGGTCGGCGGCGCCGAGGTGCGGCGCGAGGCGCTCGCCGACCAGGTGTGCGGTGCGCTCGGGTGGCAGGCGGCGCGCGACGGTCTCTCTCACCTCGTGGACGAGACGGTCGAGGCGAGTGGTCACCGTCGTACGCGTCCGGGCCTGGGAAGTGGTCATGCCGACAGCGTCCGGCCCGCGGTACCCGTGCGTCCAACGACGGTTTCTTCGGTTCAGCCCAAGCTGTGCTTATGGAAGCGCGGCGAGACGGCGGTCTCCGGGGGCCCTCGCACGCGAGTGGATCAGCAGCCGACGCGGCGTTCGGCCGCCGCCCTGATCGTCTCGACCACCAGGGCGGTCGCCGGTATCCGCAGGTGCTCGCGGAGCACGTACGCCGAGATCCGGCGGCGTACGGCCGGCTCCAGGGCGCGGCCGGCGACCCGGTCGAGCTGCAGGAAGGAGAGCACCAGGCTCGGCATCAGGGCGACGCCCAGGCCCTCGGCGACCAGGGACTGCACGACGAGGCCGTCGTCGGTGGTGAAGGCGATGTCGGGCGCGAAGCCCAACTCGGCGCACTCGTGCAGGAAATGGGTACGGCAGCGGGCGCACCCGGCGATCCAGCGTTCCCCGGCGAAGTCGGCGAGCCGCACCGCCCGTCGCCGGACCTGCGGATGGCCGACCGGCATCAGCACCGTGAGCTGGTCCTCCAGCAGCGGGACCTCCACCACCTCGTCCGGCACCGTCTCGCGCAGCCCGGGGTAGGTGAAGGCGAGCGTGACGTCGCACTCGCCGCGCGCCAGGCGGTTGAGCGAGTCGGGTGGTTCGTCCTCCAGGAGTTTCACCCGTATCCCAGGGTGGTCGGCGGCGAGGTGGGCCAGGGCCTCGGGGACGAGGGTCGCGCTGGCGCTGGGGAAGGCGCACACCCGTACCCGGCCGCTGTGCAGTCTGGTGATCGCCGTGACCTGCTCCTCGGCCACGGACAGGCTGTCGAGGATGGCCTCCGCGTGCCGGGCGAGTGTCTCGCCGGCCTCCGTCAGCCGCATCCGCCGGCCCACCCGGATGAACAGCGGGCTGCCCACGGAGCGTTCCAGCGCCTTCATCTGCTGGGTCACCGCCGGCTGCGTGTAGCCGAGCGCCGAGGCGGCGCCCGAGTACGTCCCGGCCCGCACCACCGCGTGGAAGGTCCTGATGTGCCGTGAATCGAACACGCGTCGAATCATAAGCAGAACTTGGGTTCCGGGCCGAGACCGGTTCCCGTCCGCGTGCTGACGACCAGGAGACCCGCGAGCAGCGCGATGCCGTCGGGCGGTGCGTCAACCGCCTTGGCGAGGGCGGGGATTCCGGACGAGACCGCCTCGGCTAGAGCGCCTGACCCGGATCGCCGGTCAGGGCGGCCGCGGTCAAGGTGAGGTGCCGGACCAGGATCTCGGCCGCGGTGTCGGCGTCGCGGGCCAACGCCGCCTCTTCGAGCCTGCGGTGCTCCTCGGCGCCGTCCCGGCCGGGGTCGCGGTGTGCCGACCAGCGGCGGGCCAACTCGCTCGCGGTCCACAGCCGGTCGAACGTCTCCAGCAGCGCGTGATTGCCGCACGCCTCCAGCAACGTGCGGTGGAAGGCTCGGTGGGCCTCGGCCCACGCGCCGGTGTAGTGCTCGCCCTCCTCCGGCGCGTACGCCGGAGTGCGCACCAGGCGATGGTGGGAGGCCCGCACACGGGCCTCCCAGTCGACGTCGCCGCGCTCGATCGACATGCGCAGGATGACCGGTTCCACGGCCCGGCGGGCCTCCGCGATCTCCTGCCAGCGGCGGTCGGAGAAGGACGGGACCGCGAAACCGCGGTTGGGCAGCCGGTCGGCGAGCCCTTCGCCGACCACCCGTACGAGCGCCTCGCGCACCACGGCGAGGCTGACGCCCTGTTCCTTGGCGAGATCCTGCGGCTTGAGGGGGGCGCCGGGGGCATGGTCCCCGCGCATGATCGCGTCCCGCAGGTGTGCGTAGACCTGCTCCGAGAGCATCTGCTTCCCCGGCGGGGTCGAGGAGTGCGCCGTCTGAGTCATGGGCTCATCCTAGTCGATCGGATAGACGATCCCTTGGATAATCGATTATTGATGCTAGAGTCGATTCATCACCCGATGGAGGACGTCATCGTCCGGACAGGAGCGACCGCTGTGCCCGTCAACGACCCCTTCGCCCGCCTCCCTCAGGCGGCTTCCTTCACCGTCACCAGCACCACCGTGAACGACGGTGCCGCCTGGCCGCCCGCACAGCACTCCTCCGGCCTGCCCGGCGGGAAGGACACGTCCCCGCAGCTGTCCTGGAGCGGCGCCCCGGAGGGCACCAAGAGCTACGCCGTCACCGTCTACGACCCCGACGCCCCCACCGGGTCCGGGTTCTGGCACTGGGCGGTCACCGACATCCCCGCCACCGTCACCGCACTCCCCGAGGGCGCCGGCGACGACACCGGCTCACAACTGCCCGACGGGGCCTACCAGTTGCCCAACGACGCCCGCGCGGCCCGCTACATCGGCGCCGCCCCGCCGGCCGGCCACGGTCCGCACCGTTACTTCGTCGTGGTCCACGCCCTCGACATCCCCTCGACCGGCGTCCCCGCCGACGCCACACCGGCCGTCCTCGGCTTCACCATGGCCGGTCACACCCTCGGACGCGCGGTGCTGACCGTCACTGCCGAGACACCCGCCTGACGGCGCCCCCGACTCCCTGGAGACACCATCGCCATGCACCCGCACACCCATCCCGACTCCGCCCGTCCCGACTCCGTCCGCGCCGTCAGCCGCGCCGTCACCGCCGCCCACCTGTTCATCTATCTCGTCCCCGAGACCGCCGAGGAGGCGGCCGAACTCGGCGTGACCGACCCGGGGCCGGCCTATCTGGCCTTCCGGTCGGCCGCGATGGGCGCGGTTCCGTGGCACGTCACGCTCGCGGCCTTCTACAACTTCAGCCCGCGGGCCGTGCGGGCCATGGCGGGCGTATGGGACGCCGCGCCGCCCGAGCGGTGGCGGGCCGCCCGCTTCCTGGCCGCCGGACGGGCGATGCGGCGCGTCGGCGTACCGCTCACCGGCGACCGGATCGCCGAGGCGCGCTCGCTGATCGACCCGGTCGTCGCCGGCGCCGACTACGCCGGCAAGGTGCTGGCCGCCGCGAACGCCTCGGTCGCGCTTCCCTCCGATCCGCTCGTCGCCCTCTGGCAGCAGATCACGGTGGCGCGAGAGTGGCGCGGCGACGCACATCTCGTCGTGCTCGCCGACAACGGTCTCGGGCCGTGCGACTGCCTCGTCCTGCACACCGCGACCGGAAGCCTTCCCACGGCCCTCGCGCGAGCGACCCGGCAGTGGGACGACGCGGAGTGGAGCGCGGCGACGGAACGCCTCGTCGCGCGCGGCTGGCTCGACTCCGACGCCGCGCTCACCGACGCCGGCAGCGCGGCACGCGAGCGCATCGAGGTGGAGACGGACGAGCACTGCGCCGCACTGTGGGCGCCGATCGGCAACGCGGGCGCCCGCCGCCTCGCCTCGCTCATCGCGCCGATCACCGACGCGTTCACCGCAGCGGGGACGTATCAGGCCGTACGCGAACGGTCTGATCGCGCCTGAATCGCGCCTGAATCTCGCGTGAACGGCCCGATGCCCGAGCCGGATCGCACGTGACGGCACCGCGGCCGTGAAGCGCCGCCCCGGTGCGCGGCGCCTGTCTCCACTCGATCAGGCGGTGGCGCCGTCCCGCTCGCCCGCGCCGGCCGAGCGAGACCGCCTAGCGGTGGCCGCCCGGACGGACGGCTGGGGGGAGGGCCGGGGGCTGTTCGTCCTCGGGGGCCGGGTCCGGGCGGCCGTCCGCCCACAGGGTGCGGATGTGGGCGAGGTGGCGTCGCATGCAGTCCTCGGCCGCCCGCGCCTCACCGGCCAGCATCAGATCGAGCAGTTCGACGTGCTCCTGGGCGGAGGAGACCAGGCGCCCCGTCTCTTTGAGGCTGCCGAGACCGTACAGCCGCGACCGCTTGCGCAGGTCGGCCACCACCTCCACGAGGCGGGTGTTGCCGGCCAGGCCCAGGAGTTCCAGGTGGAAGCGGTGATCCGCCTCCAGGTACGCGAGCACGTCGCCCTTACGGGCCGCCGTCACGATCCGCCGGGCCAGCGGCCGCAGGGCCTCCAACTGCTCGCCGCCGGCCGTCTCGGTGACCCGGCCCACGGTCGGGACCTCGATCAGGGTGCGCAGCTCGGTGAACTCGTCGAGGTCCCGGTCGGTCATCTCGGTGATCCGGAAACCCTTGTTGCGGACCGCCTCGACCAGACCCTCCCGGGCCAGGTCCAGCATCGCCTCGCGGACCGGGGTCGCCGACACGCCCAGTTCGGCTGCCAGGGCGGGCGCGGAGTAGACGACGCCGGGGCGCAGTTCGCCGGCGACGAGGGCGGCGCGGAGCGCGTCGGCGACCTGATCACGCAGATGCGCCGGAACGGAGATCGTCCGCGGTTCCAGATGAGGCATCCTCGTTCCTCCGTGGGCGCCGTCCCGAGACCTCCGAGCATACAATGTCACGTTGCGCTGTTGATCAACGTCCGTGACGGCCGTCGGCGGACGGAGTGCGGCGCCCGCCCTCCGGCGACCGGGCCGAACCCGGGCACGTCCACCTCGCGGTCCAGCCCGACCGCCGGCCTCCGTGGTGCCCCGGCCGGGGGAGGAGCGGTCGACGACCGGCCACGTGCGGACGCCGGGCCCCGGCGGTCTCCGCTGCCCGCTGCCCGCCGCCCGCCGCCCGGTGACCAGGGGTTAAGGTGCTCGCTGCGCCGAGCCGAGGGAGATCATGAAGACCGCCGCCGAGACACCGACGATCATCAGCACACCGCTCGAAGTGGCGGCCTTCCGGCGGTTCGTGGTGGCCAACCTCGTTTCCGCGACCGGGACCACGATGGCCCCGCTCGCACTGGCCTACTCCGTCATCGAGCAGGGCGGAGGCGCCGGCTCCCTCGGCCTGGTACTCGCCACGAACACCCTCCCGGTGATCGTGTTCCTGCTGGTGGGCGGCGTCTTCGCGGACCGTCTCCCGCGCAGCCGGATCCTGTTCCTCGGCAATCTGCTGGCGGCGGCCGCGCAGGGCGTGCTCGCGGTCACCGTGGCCACCGGTCAGGCGACGACGACGTCCATCGCGCTGTGCGGCCTCGCCTCCGGGACGGCCGCGTCGTTCACCGCGCCCGCCGCGCAGGGCGCCGTCGCCCAGATCGTCCCCGTGGAACACCTGCAACGGGCCAACGCGCTGCTGCGGCTGCCGGCCAACGCGGTCAAGGTGCTGGGACCGGCCGCCGCGGGACTGGTCGTCGCCGCCGGCGGCGCGGCCTGGACCCTCGCCTGGGACGCGGCCACCTTCGCCGTCGCCGCCTTCCTGCTCCTCGGCCTGCGCCTGGACGCGCCGATGGCCGCCACCGTCGGTGTGCTCGCCGATCTGCGGGCGGGCTGGTCCGGCTTCTGGGCCCGCACCTGGCTGTGGACCTACACGGCCGCCGGGACCGTGCTCGTCGCGGCCTGGCTGGCCGGCTTCCAGCTGCTCGGCCCGCTCGTCGCCGCCGAGCGCTACGCCGGGGCCCGCGACTGGGGTGTGATCCAGGCGGCCCTGGCCTGCGGGCTGCTGGCCGGGACGCTGGTGTGCCTGCGCTGGAAGCCCCGCCGTCTGCTCGTCTGCGCGATCGTCACGAGCGGTGCGCTGGCGCTGCCCCTGGCCGCCATGGGAGGGGGACTGCCGCTGCCCGTCGTCCTGGCGGCCACGCTGCTCGCGGGGATCGGGCTCGACATCTCGATCGTCGCCTGGAGCACCGCGTTCCAGCAGCACGTGCCCGCGGCCGAACAGGGCCGGATGGGCGCGCTGAACGGCATCGGGGAGCGTCTCGCCCTTCCCCTCGGCTACCTCGTCACCGCCCTCGCGGCGCACACCTGGGACGCCCGGACCGTGCTCCTGGCCTGCGCCGTCCTGATCGTGGCCACGGCCGCCCTGAACCTCTGCGTTCCGGACGCCCACCGCGTCGACCGGGTCGAACCCGTCGACCGGGTCATCGGGAAGGGTGTCTCCGGGATCGCGCGTTGACGGCCGCCCCGCCTCTCATCCCTCGCGCGACCTCACCCCGCGTCCCGGCCGAGCGGCGCTCCCGGCGCGCACGCCTCGGGCGCGGTGTCCGGCAGGGCGGCCGGACCGGCCGGCGCCGACCGGGCCCGGCGGGCGCCCAACACGCCGTAGAGCACCGCGGGCACGACCAGACCGACGATCCAGGAGATGTCGGCGCCGCCCAGCGGGGCGACCAGCGGGCCCGTGTAGAAGCTGGTGGACAGGAACGGAAGCTGGACGGCGACACCGACGCCGTAGACCAGCAGCGCGGTCCAGCGCCAGCCGCCGTAGCGGCCGTTCGGGTCGCTCAGTGCGGCCAGGTCGTAGCGCTCCCGGGAGATCAGGTAGTAGTCCACCAGGTTGATCGCCGACCACGGGGTGAAGAACGTCAGCAGGAACAGCAGGAAGTCAGCGAAGGCGTCCAGGAAGGAGTTCCGCCCGGCGAGCGCCACCGCCGTGCCCGCGGCCATGATGCCCGCGATGTAGGCGGTGCGGGCGCGCCCGGACAGGACGCGCTGACCGCGGAAGCCGCTCACACTGGTCACGATGGACATGAACCCGCCGTAGGTGTTGAGCACGTTCACCGTGAGCTTGCCCAGCGCGATGACGAAGTAGAGGAACGAGGCGATCAGCCCCGCGCCGCCCAGGCCGACCACATAGCCGACCTGGTCGTCCACGAAGGCCGCCCCGGCGGTGGCCGCCACCAGCACTCCGAAGGTCATCGACCACTGGGCGCCCAGCACGGTGCCGGCCAGCGTCCAGCCGAAGGTGGCGCGGGCGGACGTGGTGCGGGGCAGGTAGCGGGAGTAGTCGGCGACGTAGGGGCCGAACGCCAGTTGCCAGGACGCCGAGAGGGAGACGGCCAGCAGGAACATCGGCAGCGAGAAGTGGTGTTGATGCGCCATGTCCGCGAGGTCCACCCGGTCCAGCAGCCGTATCCCGAGATAGACGAAGGCGAGCGCGCACACCACGCTCGCCACCCGGCCCAGGGCGTGGATCACGCGGTAGCCCACGGTCGCCATCGCCCCGGTGACCAGGGCGAACAGGATGATGCCCGGCACCGCCCCGAGATGCGTGAGCTTGCCCACCGCCTGTCCGGCGAGCACCGAGCCGCTGGCGAAGAACCCGATGTACATCACGACCACCAGGGCCAGCGGCACGACCGCCCCGCGCACCCCGAACTGCGCCCGCGAGGAGATCATCTGCGGCAGGCCGAGCCGCGGCCCCTGTGCCGAGTGCAGGGCCATGACGGCGCCGCCGAGCAGGTTGCCGAGCAGCAGGCCGGTCACCGACCAGACCACGTCACCGCCGAACACCACCGCCAGGCCGCCGGTGACGACCGTGGTGATCTGGAGATTGGCGCCCAGCCACAGGGTGAATTGCGAGAACGCCGTGCCGTGGCGCTCCTCGTCGGGGATGACGTCGATGGAACGCTGTTCGACCATGGCCTGTGCCACGAGCTGCTCCGTCCTGCTGCGCGCCGGCCGGGGCCGACGGGTCGGATGCGGTTCGAGGCACTGGACATCGTGGGGGCGCCGCCCGGGACGCACCCGGACAGCCGCGTCCGACGCGAGGAGGAGCGCGCACGCACCGCTGCATATAGTTATGCAGGGTTCCCCTTAGTTGAATGAAATGCAATACCCTCCGGCGCATCACCTGCGTCACCGCAGCGCCACGACCGCCTCGTCCGTGTACACCAGGAACGTCAGCGTCTGCCGGAAATACAGGTCGATCCCGGCCGCGTCGTGCGCGCTGTAGCCGATCGCGAGGTCCTCGCCCAGGCGCAGCTCGAAGTCACCGCCCCGGGTGGACAGCAGGAACGCGCCGTCGAGCGCGGGCGCCCAGACGGGCGGCGCGTCCAGCAGCCGCCCGAGGTGTGCGGCGACCGGGTAGCCGTGGTCGGACGTCTCGCTCACCGCCGTATACGTGTCGGCGCCCAGCAGCAGCGCGTACGGCCCCTCCACACCCGCCAGGCGCAGCGTCGTCAGGGCCCGGCTGACCGCGTCCGGATACGCACGGGGCTCGTCCGGGAGCGTCACGACCGGGTGTGAGGTGCGTTCGCGCAAGCCGTGCACACCCGCCGCCGGGTATCCCTCGAAGACGGTGCGGTCCTCGGCGAACGCCATGGTGCGCACCGCGTCCTTGACCGGCTGCCAGTCGGAGTCCTGCGCGCCGCGCTCCACGTCGTCCACGGCGTCACGGGTGACCCGGAAGGGAACCGTCAGTTCGACCAGCGACCGCACCTCGCGCAGCCGCGCGGTCACCCCCTGTGCGGGGGCCTCGACGCCGGTGAGGTGGCCGGTGCCCACCGCCGCCAGCGCGGGACCGTCGGGCCCGGTCACGTCCACGGCGCGGCGGCCGCCGACGTTGCGCCGGAAGGTACGGCGGGCCTCGTCCTCGATCTGCGCCCAGGCCGGCGCGGTGATCGGGGCGAGTTCACGGTGCAGGTTGCTCGGTGCGGAGGACGGGGTGGACGTCGACATGGGTTCGGGCTCCTTGGTTCAGGCTCCTTTGAGGCCGCCGATCCCGAGGGAACCCTCCAGCGCCACGGCGCCCGAGGGCGCGGCCGGCGGGTCGTCGAGGAAGTCGGCGCTCGGCGCGTGGAAGAGGGTGCCGGTGACCGCGGTGGAGAAGTCGAGGATCCGGTCGTGCACACCCGGACGGTCGCCGAGGAACATGTTCCGCAGCATCTGTTCGGTCACCTCGGGCGTACGCGCGTAACCGATGAAGTACGTGCCGAACTCCCCGTCCCCGACCCGGCCGAACGGCATGTTGTCCCGTACGATCTTGCGCTCGTCGCCGTCCTCGTCGGTGACGGTGTTCAGGGCGACGTGTGAGTCGACCGGTTTGACGTCGTCCGGCATCTCGACGTTGTCCGACTTGCTCCGGCCGATGACCTTCTCCTGCTCCTCGACCGACAGCGACTTCCAGGCGGTGAGGTCGTGCAGGTACTTCTGGACGACGACGTAGCTGCCGCCGGCGAAGTCCGGGTCCTCGGCGCCGACGAACACCGCGGCGTCGGCGAGGGCGCCCTCCGGATTCTCGGTGCCGTCCACGAAGCCCAGCAGGTCGCGCTCGTCGAAGGACTTGAAGCCGTGCACCTCGTCCACGACGGTCACCGCCCCGCGCAGCCGCTCGCCGATCAACTGCGCCAGCTCGAAGCAGAGGTCCATCCGGCGGGAGCGCAGATGGAACAGGAGGTCGCCCGCCGTGGCCGGGGCGTGGTGCCGGGCGCCGGTCAGCGGCACGAAGGGGTGCAGGTCGCGCGGGCGCGGCCCGGCGAACAGCCGGTCCCACGCGGTGGAGCCGATGCCGGTGACACAGGTGAGCTGCGCCTCCGGGGCGCGGAAACCCACCGAGCGCTTCAGTCCGGACAGGTCGGGCAGGAGATCGCGGACGACGGACTCGCCGCCGGAGGTGATGGCGCACACCAGGAACAGCGCGGACCTGGCCGGCGGGGCGATCACTGACCGCGGTTCGACCACGGACCTGCCTCCTCGGTGTTGCGGCGGCCTCACACCGCGCCCGCGGGGGAACGGAACGCGCGGGCCGGTCCGGTCACCGACGCACCCGCGCGTCCGGCCCCGGGTTTCCTGCCGCGGCCGGGTTCAATCCGGTGCGGCGCGGCGCGGCGCGGATCGGGGCGCGGTGCGGGTCGGGCTCCGGTGCGGGCTGGGGTTCGGCCCGGGACGGGTCTGGGCGCCGTCACTGGGCGGCGGCTTCGGTCTCCTGAGGTGTGCGCCGCGCCATCCACGCGGCGACGAGGGAGCCGGACACGTTGTGCCACACGGAGAAGACGGCGGCGGGGAGGGCCGCCAGCGGGCTGAAGTGGGCGGTGGCGAGCGAGGCGGCGAGCCCGGAGTTCTGCATGCCGACCTCGAAGGCCATCGCACGGGACGCGGGCCGCCCGAGCCGGGCGAGCCGTCCGCAGCCGTAGCCGAGGGCCAGTCCGCAGCCGTTGTGGAGCACCACCGCGAGCAGGACGGTGAGGGCGGCCGACTTCAGGGCGTGTGCGCTGCCCGCGACGACCACGGCGACGATCGCGGCGATCGCCAGCGAGGACAGCCACGGCATCGCGCCGAGCACCCGCCCGACATAGCGCCCGGCGACCAGGCGCACCACCACTCCCGCGACGACCGGCAGCAGCACGGTCTTGAGGATGTCGGTCACCATCGAACCGGCGTCGACGGGCAGGTACTGGCCGGCGAGCAGCAGCGTCAGCGGCGGCGTCAGCAACGGCGCGAGCACGGTGGAGACGGTGGCGACCGAGACGGACAGGGCCACGTCGCCGCGGGCCAGGTAGGTGACCACGTTGGAGGCCGTGCCGCTGGGGGCGCAGCCGACGAGGATGACACCGGCCGCGAGGGTGGGCGAGAGGTGCAGCAGGTGGGCCACCAGCCAGCCGAGCCCCGGCATGATCACGTAGTGGGCCGCCAGGCCGAGCAGCACCGCCCAGGGACGGCGGGCCACGCCCCTGAAGTCGTCCAGGGACATGGTGAGGCCCATGCAGAACATCACCAGGCCGAGGAGATACGGCACGTCGGGGCCGTATCCGCTGAAGGTGCCCGGCGTCAGGAGGCCGACGACCCCGGCCGCGAGGACGAGGACGGGGAAGACGGTGACGGCCCGGCGGGCGGCCCGGTCCGCCGGGGCGGGCCCGCCGGTGTTCACGGGAGCGTCGCCGTTCGTCGGAGCACCGGTAGGCGTCGGCGCACCGGCGTTCGTCGGCGCACCGGCGTTCGTGGGCGCACCGGTGTGCGGGGGAGCGCCGTCGGTGGCGGGGGCGCCCGCGTTCGTGGGGGCGCCGTCGGCGGAGGGGGTGTCGGAGCTGCGCATAAGATGCATGTAAATACCATGTATCGGCGGGCGGCAATCCCGTCTCGGGATCCGGGCAGCGGCCCCGCGTGGGCCGCTGCCCGAAGACCGCCCGCCGTCGGCCGGTCGGACCGGTCAGCCCCGGTCAAACCAGCTTGCAGTGGCTGCCCCGCTGCCACGGGGCCCTGGTGCCGGCGCAGACGGCCACCGCCACGCCCTGCACGGAGGAGTTGCCCCACTGGAAGTGCTTCCTGTTGCCGTTGTTCCGCGGGCCCGCGGCGGCCAGGGGGCCCGTCCACTCCCGCTTCCAGCGACCCTGGTTGAGCTTCTGGTACCGCACGTACACGTAGGCCTTGTTACGGTCCGTGCGGGTGTCCCTGACGTAGGACGAGGAGTAGTCGATCCGCGCGTTGCGCCGGTTGTCCCAACACACGTGGAAGGCCGTGTACGCCCCGGTCACCCCGCCCTTGCGGTACTGGTGGTGCGGCCAGTTGCGGCCGCACTCCAGCCCGACGGCGGGCCGGGTGTGGCGTACCGCCGCGGATGGCGTGTCGGCGTTCTGCGGCGTGGCCAGGGCAGTGCTCGCCGGTGCGAGCAGGGTCAGGCCGCTGCCCAGCAGCGCCGGGCCGGCCACGAGTGCGAGAGTCTTCCGGATGGACATGATGGTCCCCCTGTCCTTCGACGGTTCGGTGCGCCACAGGGGCGCGGAGGCCCGCGCGAGACCGCGGGGGCGGAGCGTGGGGACGGCTTCGGGACGGGACGGCGGTCCGTCCGCTCCTGCCGCGGCTGCGGGGACTCCGGCCGGCGGGTGCTGGCGTGCCCCACAGCAAACCTCGGACCTGTGGCGGTGAACAGCGACCGCGTATGTGTCTCGGTCAAAGTGGTTCGGCCGGTTTCATCGCCGTATGCGCGGGAATGGCACGGCGTGTCGCGTCGGCGGCCCGACTCCGGGTGGCCGTTGCGGCGGGGGAGACGGCGCCGGGGCCGGGAGCCGGCCCCGGACAGGACCGGAAGTCTCGGCGCTCACCGGTACGACTCTCACTCCGGCGGGTGAATCGCATGGTCAGCGCATTGACGGGGGCCGCCGCGCGCGCAGGGCGCAGGGCGCAGGGCGCAGTGCTCAGCGGTCGAGGGCGTCCAGTGCTGTCAGCAACCGCTCGACGTCGTCCGCACAGCTGTACGGCGCCAGCCCGACCCGTACGCCGCCTCCGTCGCCCAGACCGAGCCGCCGCGACGCCTCCAACGCGTAGAAGGAACCGGCCGGAGCGTCGACGCCGTGCTCGGCCAGCTGCCGGGAGACGTCGGCCGGGCGCAGCCCGGCCACGGTGAACAGCAGGGTCGGAGTGCGCCGCGCGGCCCGCGAGTACACGGTGATCCCGCCGAGGTCCGCAAGCCCCCGTTCGATCCGCCCGCGCAGGGCGTCCTCGTGCGCCTCCAGCGCGGCGAAGGAGGCCGTCAGACGCTCGCGCCGGGTGCCGCCCGCCCCCGGCGCCAGATCCGCGAGGAAGTCCACCGCGGCATGCGCGCCGGCCAGCAGCTCGTAGGGCAGGGTGCCCAGCTCGAACCGCTCCGGCACGGCGTCGCTCGACGGCAGCAGCTTGTCCGGGCGCAAGGTCTCCAGGAACTCCGGCCGGGCCGCCAGCACCCCCAGGTGCGGCCCGAGGAACTTGTACGGCGAGCACACCAGCGTGTCCGCGCCCAGGGCGGCCAGGTCCACGGCCGCGTGCGAGGCGTAGTGCACGGCGTCCACGTGCAGCAGCGCGCCGACGCCGTGCGCCAGCGCCGCGACGGCCGGGAGGTCGGGGCGGGCGCCGATCAGGTTCGACGCCGCGGTGACCGCCACCAGCCGGGTGCGCGCGGAGAGCACCGCCGCCACGTGCTCGGGACGCAGCTCGCCGGCGGCCGGATCGAAGTCCGCCCAGCGCACGGTGGCGCCGACCGCCTCGGCCGCCTGGACCCAGGGGCGGATGTTGGAGTCGTGGTCCAGACGGGTCACGACCACCTCGTCGCCCGGCCCCCAGTCCTTGGCCAGCGTCCGGGACAGGTCGTACGCCAGCTGGGTGGCGCTGCGGCCGAACACGATGCCCCGCGGTGCGGCGCCGAGCAGGTCGGCCAGGGCGGCGCGGGCCCCGGCGACGGTGTCGTCCGCGTTGCGCTCGCCCTCGGTGGTGCGGCCCCGGTTGGCCAGCGGCCGGGACAGGGTGTCGGCGATGGCGTCGATGACCGGCTGGGGCGTCTGGGTGCCGCCGGGGGCGTCGAAGCGTGCGGAGCCGGACTTCAGTGCGGGTATCCGCGCGCGGACCGCGTCGACGTCGAGGGCCATGTGAACTCCTGTGGGCTCGGGTGCCGTGCCTCCGGGCGGGCCGGGCCGGGCCCGTCACCGCGGCCCCATGATCCCACCCGGCGAGCGCCCGATCCCACCCCGCGCGCCGCGAACCGGGCTGCGAACCGGGCGGCCGGGCCGCACGCTGGCTGAGGAGACCGAGCAAGCTGATGGGGCTGCCGACGGGAACGACGAGGCCGATGGGTCCGAGGGGCCGATGGGTCCGAGGGGCCGACGAGGCCGGAGGGATGTGAGGCGGCGTGGACGGTGCGGAGCGCAAGGAGACCTGGGAGGACTTCCGCGAGCTGGTGAACATGAAACCGGCGCGGCTGGAGGAGTGGCTGGCGACCGACGCGTCGCAGAGCGCCGGTCAGCACAAGGACGGCGCGGAGTCCACCGGGCACGCCTCCGGCCGCCGCATCGCGGAGATCCTCCGGGCGAAGAAGGGCGACCTCTCGGACGACGACTACCAGCACATGCGCAAGGTCACCGGCTACATCCGACGGCACCTGGCCCAGCGGCCGTCGGGCGACGTGGAGGACACCCGGTGGCGGTACTCCCTGATGAACTGGGGCCACGACCCGCTGGCCTGAGTTTCCTCAGCCGCTCTCCAGCCGTCGCCCGCCGGGTCAGCGGCGTGCGGCCAACGCCTCGTCGTCGGACAGGAGTTCGGCGTCCGTGGCGTCCCGCACCCGCTCCACCGTGACGCCGGGGGCCGTCTCGACCAGCCGCAGCCCCGCCGCGGTGACGTCGATGACGGCCAGGTCGGTGATGATCCGGTGGACGACGCGGCGGCCGGTGGCGGGCAGCGTCAGCTCCTCGACGATTTTCGGCGACCCGTCCCTGGCGGTGTGCTCCATGACCACGATCAGCCGGCGGGCGCCGTGGACCAGGTCCATCGCCCCGCCCATCCCCTTCACCATCTTCCCCGGGATCATCCAGTTGGCCAGGTCGCCCCGGGCCGACACCTGCATGCCGCCGAGCACGGACACGTCGATCCGGCCGGCCCGGATCATGCCGAAGGAGAACGCCGAGTCGAAGTAGGACGTGCCGGCGACGGTGGTCACCGTCTCCTTCCCGGCGTTGATCAGGTCGGGGTGCTCCTCGCCCGCGTACGGGTAGGGGCCGACGCCCAGGATGCCGTTCTCCGAGTGCAGCACCACGTGCACCCCCTCGGGCAGGTGGTTGGGGATGAGCGTGGGCAGGCCGATGCCCAGGTTGACGTACTGGCCGTCGCGCAGCTCCCGCGCGGCACGGGCGGCGAGCTGGTCCCGGTCGAGCGGCATCGTCAGTTCTCCTCGGTGGCGGTGGCGGTGGCGGTGGGCGTGTCTGTGGCGCTGACTGTGGTGCCGGGTGCGGGTGTGGGTGTCTCGGCCGTGGCGGTCCGGGTGTCGGCGGCGCCCGCCGCCGGAGCGGTGCGGCGCGCCGGGCGTACGGTACGGCGCTCGACACGTTTCTCCAGCGAGGTGTCCGCGGCGACCACCCGGTCCACGTACACCCCCGGCAGATGGACCGCGTCCGGCGGCAACTCGCCCGCCGCGACGATGCGTTCGGCCTCGACCACGGTGACCCGGCCCGCCATCGCGCACAGCGGGTTGAAGTTGCGCGCCGCCGCGTGGAAGACGCAGTTGCCATGCCGGTCGGCGACGGCCGCCCGGACCAGCCCGAAGTCGGCGGTGATGGCCTCCTCCAGCAGATGGCGGCGGTCGCCGAACTCCCGTACCTCCTTGGGCGGCGAGGCCACCGCGACGCTGCCGTCGGGGGCGTAGCGCCAGGGCAGGCCGCCCGTCTCGACCTGGGTGCCCACGCCGGCCGGTGTGTAGAACGCCGGGATGCCTGTGCCGCCGGCCCGCAGCCGTTCGGCGAGCGTGCCCTGCGGGGTGAGCTCCACCTCCAGCTCACCGGCCAGGTACTGGCGGGCGAACTCCTTGTTCTCACCCACGTAGGAGGAGGTCATCCGGGCGATCCGGCCGGCCCGCAGCAGCAGGCCCAGTCCCCAGTCGTCCACCCCGCAGTTGTTGGACACCACCCGCAGCCCGGACGTGCCGGTCTCGACCAGCGCGCCGATCAGGGTCGACGGGATGCCGCACAGGCCGAAGCCGCCCACCGCGAGCACCGCGCCGTCGGGGACGTCCGCCACCGCCTGCGCGGCCGAGTCCACCACCTTGTCCATGCCGATTCCTTCCCCAGGGGATCTCCGTGCTGCCTGACGGACCGTCATGAGCCGTCGCACACGCACCGCATGAGGTGTGGGACGGCCGCGGCCGGCCGGCGCGTGAGGCCGGCGGCCCGGTGACGGGGGTCAGGCGGTCTCACGATCGCCGCCCCGGCCGGCACCGGCCATGTGTGCCGATGCCATGACCAGGCCGCGAGGAGCGGGTGCCGGCCACATGCCGTACGCGCCCGGGCCCTCCTATCGTTCCGGCAACCACCCACCGCGATCCCACCGCCGCGGGCTGCGGGCGGTCGTTCCTCGGGAGGGGACGGCGCCCGGCGGCGGCGTACGGGCGACACACCTTCAGGAGCCGGCCATCATGCGTTCCCACGCCACGGGCAACCTCAGAAGCAGATCCGTCTCGGTCCTCGCCCTGCTCGCCGCGGGCGCCCTGGTCACCGGCTGCTCGTCGGCGGGCACCGCCGGCACCTCCACCGGCGGGGACAAGGCGTCGGACCCGGTCAAGGTCGGCCTGGTCTACTCCCGCAGCGGACTGCTCGCCGCCTACGGCAAGCAGTACGAGGAAGGCTTCGCGGCGGGCCTCGCCTACGCCACGCACGGCACCAACAAGGCCGGCGGCCACCCGATCGAGGTCACCGAGCAGGACGACGCGGGCGACCCGGCGAAGGCCGTCGCCGCCACCAAGACCCTGGTCGGCAAGGGCTACAAGATCATCGCCGGGACCACCGACTCCGGTGTGGCGCTCCAGATGGCGCCGCTGGCCGCGCAGAACAAGGTGCTCTACGTCAGCGGCCCCGCCGCCACCGACGCGGTCACCGGCGTCAACGCCTACACCTTCCGCTCCGGCCGCCAGTCCTACCAGGACACCCTGACCGCCGGCTCCCTGCTCGGCGACCCCCAGGGCAAGAAGGTCACCGTGCTCGCCCAGAACTCCGCGTTCGGGCAGGCCAACGTGGCCGCCGTGAAGGCCGTCCTCGGCACGAAGGGCGCGAAGGTCGGCTCCGTGCTGGCCCCGCCCAGCGCCACCGACCTCACCCCGTTCGCCCGCCAGGCCAAGGCGGGCAAGCCGGACCTGGTGTTCGTCGCCTGGGCCGGCGCCACCGCCCCCGCGCTGTGGACCGCGCTGGACCAGCAGGGTGTGCTGGACGCCGGGAAGGTGGTCACCGGACTGGCCGGCACCGCCTCCTACCCGATCTTCGGCTCGGCGGGCTCCAAGGTGTCCTTCCTCGCCCACTACTTCCCCGGCGCCGGCGGCGGCAACCCGGTGGAGAAGGCGATGCTCGACGGCATCACCAAGGCCGGCGGCACCCCCGACCTGTTCAGCCCCGACGGCTTCACCGCCGCCCAGATGATCGTGCACGCCATCGAGTCCGGCAGCGCCACCGACACCTCCGCCATGGTCAAGGCCCTGGAGGGTTGGAGCTTCGAGGGGCCCAAGGGCAAGGAGCAGATCCGCGCCGAGGACCACGCTCTCCTCCAGCCCATGTTCACGGCCAAGTTGAAGGGCGCCGGCGCCGCCGCCGAGCCGCGACTCGTCGCCGACGTCCCCGCGTCGTCGGTCGCGCCTCCGGTGAAGAAGACGGTGGGCTGAGCCGATGACCTCCCCCAACACGGCGCCGCCGAGCGCCGACGGGGCCCCGGCCGCCGGTGGGGTCCCCGCCTCCCCGGCACCCGGTCCCGCGCCCGTGCTCGCGCTGCGCGACGTCGGCTGGACGGTCGGCGGCGCCACCATCGTCGACTCCGTCACCTTCGACGTCCGCGAAGGCGAGTTCCTGGCCTTCATCGGCCCCAACGGCGCGGGGAAATCCTCCCTGTTCAACCTGATCAGCGGCATCAACCCGGCCACCCGCGGCACGGTCGAGCTGGACGGCGCCGACGTCACCGCCGAGGCCGCCTACGCCCGGGCCCGGCGCGGCCTCGGCCGCACCTTCCAGACCTCCAGCCTGTGGCCGGGCATGACCGTCGCCGACCACGTGCGCCTGGCCGCCCAGGCGGCTTGCGGCGGCTCCTACCGGGTGTGGCGGCGCGCGGACGCCTACGCCGACCAGGTCACCCGGGTCCTCGCCCGCACCGAGCTGACCCATCGCGCCGACACACCCGCCGACTCCCTCTCGCACGGCGAGAAACGCAAGCTCGAACTCGCGGTGCTGCTCGTCGGCGAACCCCGCCTGATGCTGCTGGACGAGCCGATGGCCGGGGTGAGCGCCGAGGAGGTGCCCGCGCTGACCGAGCTGATCCGCTCGCTGCACCGCGAAGAGGGCCGCACCGTGCTCATGGTCGAGCACCACATGGACGTCCTGCTCGGCCTGGCCGACCGGCTCGCCGTGATGCACCACGGCACGCTGCTGGCCCTGGACACACCCGGAGCCGTGATGGCCGACCCGACCGTGCAGCAGGCCTACCTCGGGGAGGCCCTGTGAACACCCCCGCGACACCCGGCGGAAACTCCGCAGCGCCCGGCGGGAACTCCGCGACGGCCAGTGGGAACGCCGCTGCGCCCGATAGGAGTGCCGCTGCGCCCGGCGGGAGCGCCGCGACGCCCGGCGGCGATGCCGCAGCGCCCGGTGGGAACGCCGCTGCGCCCGGCGGGCAGGCCGTAGCGCCCGGCGGGCAAGCCGTAGAGCCTGACGGGCCCACCGCGGCGCCCGCCAGGAAGGCAGCGGCGCCCGCCAGGAAGGCAGCGGCGCCCGGCGGGAAGACCGCGGCCCCCGTCGGTGAAGGCACCCCGCCCCTGCTCACCGTCCGCGACCTGCGGGTGGTCATCGGCGGCCGGCACATCCTGCACGGCGTCGACCTCGACGTGGCGGCGAGCGGCACCACCGCCCTGCTGGGCCGCAACGGCGCCGGCAAGACCACCACCGTGCGTGGCATCCTCGGTCTCGTCCCGCGCACCGGCAGCGTCCTGCTGGCCGGCGCGGAGACGGTCCGCCTGGCCACCCACGCCCTGGTCCGCCGCGGTGTGGGCTACGCGCCCGAGGACCGGGGTGTGTTCGCCGCGCTCACCGTCGCCGAGAACCTGCGCCTGGCCGAACGGCCCGGGACCGGCGAACCGGCGTACGGCCTGGTGCACGAACTCTTCCCGGAGCTGAAGCAGCGCGCCCGGCAGGCCGCCGGCACCCTCTCCGGCGGCCAGCAGCAGATGGTCGCCATCGCCCGCACCCTGCTCAACGGCAACCGGCTGATCATCGCCGACGAACCCACCAAGGGCCTGGCGCCCAAGGTGGTCACCGAGGTCACCCGGGTGCTGGAGCGCGCCGCCGAGGCCGTACCCGTGCTGCTGGTGGAGCAGAACCTCGCCGTGGTGCGCCGCCTGGCACGGCACTGCGCGGTGCTCGCCGACGGCCGCACCGCACACCGCGGCCCCGCCGCCGAACTCCTCGCGGACCCCGACGCGACCCGCCGTCTCCTCGGCGTCGGCCACGCGAGCCGCGGCCGGACGGGGGACACCCGCACCCCGTCCCCCGCCGCACCAGCACACACCGCGGCGCACCCCGCCGCCCGGACCGCGGAGGCGGACGCCTGATGTCCACCGTCGTTCTGCTCACCCTCACCGGACTCGGCCTGGGCGCGCTCTACTTCCTGGTCGCCTCGGGCCTCTCCCTCATCTTCGGCCTGATGGACGTGCTCAACTTCGCCCACGGCGCGCTCATGTCCATCGGCGCGTACGGCACGTGGTGGGCCGCCTCCGGCCAGCTGCCCGGCGCCGGCTTCGGCGGGGCCGGCTTCGTCCTCGCGGTCGTCTTCGGCACCACCGTCGGCACCCTCGCCGCGATCCTGCTCGAACTCACCGTCATCCGGCCCCTGTACACCCGCCCGCGCGAACAGATCCTCGCCACGGTCGGCGTCGGACTGGCCGTGCCGGCCCTGCTGTCCGCGATCTGGGGCGCCGACGCCCGGCCCTTCCCCGGACCGCACGCGCTGTCCGGCACCTTCGGCCTGCTCGGCGCCGAAGTGCCCCTCAACCGACTGGTGTTGATCGCCGCCGCGCTGGTGGTGCTCGTCGCGCTCAAGCTGTTCCTCGGCCGCACCCGGCACGGCCTGGTGGTCCGGGCCGGTGTGGAGGACCGGGCGATGGTCACCGCGCTCGGCATCGACGTGCGCAAGGCGTTCACGCTGGTCTTCGCCATCGGCGGCGCCGCCGCAGCCCTGGGCGGCGCGATCGGCGGCCTCTACTTCGGCTCCGTCGACCCCGAACAGGGCACCTCGCTGCTGATCTTCGCCTTCGTGGTCGTCGTCATGGGCGGCATGGGCTCGCTCACCGGCGCCGCGCTGGCCTCCGTCGCCGTCGGCCTCGTCCAGCAGTTCGCCAACTACTACACCAGCGCCGGACTCGGCGACCTCGCCGTCGTCGCCCTGCTCGCCGCCCTGCTGCTCGTCCGGCCGCGTGGGCTGACCGGGAGACTCGCATGACCACCGCCACCCAGCCGCGCGGCGAGACCCGCACGGCGGACCACCCGCTCGCCCCGCACACCGGGCCGCTGCGCCGCGCCGCCCGCTGGTGGCCGGCCCCGCTGCTGGTGGTCCTGTTCATCGCGCCCTACAGCGCACTGCCGCTGCCCGGCCTGCTGGACGGCCCGATCGGCAGCCCCGGCAACCTCCAACTCCTCGCTCTGTGCCTGGTCTTCGGCGCCCTGGCCACCGGGTACGACCTGCTGCTGGGCCGCACCGGACTGCTCTCCTTCGGCCATGCGCTCTACTTCGCCGCCGGCACCTACGTCACCAACACCGTCATGCTGGAGGCGGGCCTGCCGTTCGCCCTCGCCGCACTGCTCGGCCTGCTCGCCGGGGTGGCGCTGTCCGCGGCGCTGGGCGCGGTCAGCCTGCGGGTGAGCGGCATCGGGTTCTCCATGGTGACCCTCGCCTTCGCGCAGGCCGGCTCGATCCTCGTGCAGCGCGACCCGGGCGGCGTCACCGGCGGCGAGGAGGGCCGCGCCGCCCCCGCCGACAAGGTGCCCGCCGCATTCGTCGGCATCGACCACACCGCCAACCTGTACTGGATCGCGCTGGCCTACCTCGTCGTGGTGCTGCTCGTCGTGCACTGGGCGGTCCGCTCGCCCACCGGCCGGGTCTGGGAGGGCATCAAGGAGAATGAGCGCCGGGTGGAGGTGCTGGGCCTGCGCCCGTACGGCTTCAAGCTGATCGCCTTCGTCCTGGCCGGCGCCCTGGCCGCGCTCGGCGGCATCGTCTACCTGCTGCTGACCGGCGGCGCCACCCCGCAGACCACCACCTCCGACTTCACCCTGTCGCTGCTGGTGATGGTGGTGCTGGGCGGCTCCGGCACCCGCTGGGGCCCCCTGGCCGGCGGCATCCTCTACACCTGGGCCGACCACCGGCTCGGCGACCTCGCCAACTCCGGCGCCGTCGCCGACCTGCCCGCCGTGCTGCGGGTGCCGCTGTCCCAGCCGCTGTTCCTGCTCGGCGCGCTGTTCGTGGCGGTGATATACCTGCTGCCCGGCGGCATGGCCCGGCTCCCGGCGCGCCTGCGCGCCGCCCGCACGACCACGGCCCGCAAGGAGACGACCCGCTCATGACCGACATGACGTCACGTCAGGACGCTGATACGGCCGTGCCGGAGGAACTGCGGGTGCCGGTGCCCGGCGGTGAACTGGCCGTGCTGCGCTGGCCGGCCGCCGACCCGGGCGCACCGGTGGTCCTGGCCCTGCACGGCATCACCGCCAACGGCCTCAGCTGGGCCCGGGTCGCCCACCACCTGGCCGGCCGGGTCACCCTGGTCGCGCCCGACCTGCGCGGCCGGGGCGGCAGCGGCACGCTTCCGGGCCCGTACGGCATCGCGGCGCACGCCGACGACACGGCCGCCGTGGTGGCCGCGCTCGGCCTGGGCCGGGTGGTGCTGACCGGCCACTCCATGGGCGCCTTCACCGCGGCCCTGACCGCCGTACGCCACCCCGGCCTGCTGTCCGGGCTGCTGCTGGTCGACGGCGGGGTGGGTTTCCCGGCCCCGACCGACCTGGACCCCGACGAGCTGATCACCGCGGTCATCGGCCCCGCCATGCGACGCCTGTCGATGACCTTCCCCGACCGGGACGCCTACCGCGCGTTCTGGCAGGACCACCCGGCCTTCGCCGACGCGTGGTCGCCCTGGGTGGACGCGTACATCCAGCGCGATCTGGTGGGCGAGGGACCGGAGTTGCGCTCCTCGTGCCGGATCGAGGCGGTACGGGTCGACGGCATCGACCAGCTCGGCGAGCAGGTGCTCGGCGCCGTGCACATGCTGCCCCGCCCCACCGAGCTGCTGTGGGCCGAACGCGGCCTGATGGACGAGCCGCAGGGCCTGTACGACGAGCGGCGCCTCGCCGCCGCCGGTCTCGACCCGCACCTGGTCCGGCCCGAGCGCGTACCCGGTGTCAACCACTACACGATCCTCGTGGGCGACGAGGGCGCACGGCTGGTGGCACACCGCCTGCTGGCCGAAGCGGGCCTGGCGGAGACGGACATGGCGGTCTAGCGCGTCAGCTTCCCGACAACAGGTGCAGCCGGAGGGCGAGTTGTAGCTCCAGCGCGCGCTCCGGACTGTTCCAGTCGGGGCCGAGCAGTGTCTGGACCCGGTCGAGCCGCTGCACGACCGTGTTGATGTGCACGTGCAGTTCGTCCTTCGCTCGGGTCAGACTGCCGCCGCAGCCGAAGTAGGCGTGCAGGGTGTGGACGAGCTGGGTGCCGCGCTGGGCGTCGTAGTCCAGGAGTGGCCCGAGGGTGGCGGCGACGAACCCTTCCACGTCATGGTTCTCACCCAACAGCACACCGAGAAAACCGAGTTCGGCGGCGCAGGCGCCGGTGCCCTCGCGGCCGAGCACCCGTAGCGCCCGCAGACAGCGCGCGGCCTCGGCGTACGCGTCCGCGAGCGCCCGCGGCCCGGCCGCCGGCCCGGCGCCGGCCACCGTGACCGGGGCGCCCACCAGGTGGGTGAGCTGCCCGGCGGCGGCGCGGGCGGCGTTCCCCGGACCGCCGTCGACGCGGGGCAGCAACAGCACCGTGGCGCCCGCGTGTTCCGCGCTGACGCTGCCGCTGCCGAACAGGTACTGCACGGCGGCGCCGGCGAGCCGCTCCCGCACCGCGGCGCCGGCCTCGGCGACCAGCAGCAGATGCGGCCGGTTCAGGTCGACGCCCAGCCGGCGGCCCCGGTCCACCAGGCCGACGGGGTCCCGGTCGGGCGCGGTGAGCAGGTCGGTCATCAGATCGCCGCGGACCCGGTTCTCGGTCTCGGCGACCGAGCGCCGCAACAGGAGCAGCAGCGCGGTGACGACACCGCTGCGCTCGAACAGACGCCGGTCGGGGCCCTCCAGATCGGGCCGCCCGTGCAGCACCAGGCTGCCCAGCAACTCCTGCCCGGCCAGCACCGCGCACACCCAGCGCCCGTCGCGGAACACGGCGTGGGCGGCGGCGCGAGACTCCTCGGCGGCCGCCACCAGCGCGGCCGCCTCGGCTCCGGCGGCGCTGCCCCGACCGGCGGCGTCGGCGCCCCCGCCGCCCTCCAGGGCGTTCGAGGTGAGCGGCCACCCGCCGCTGTCGTGGACGGTGACGTCCCCCTCCAGGAGACCGGCGACGGCGGCGGCCACCTCCGGCACGTCACCGCCGCGCAGCACCAGGTCGGTGAGCCGGTCGTGGGCCTCCTCGGCGCGCTGCATCGCGGCGGAGTGCTCCCGGATCACGGCGTTGGCGCCGGCCAGTTCGGCCAGCGCGGCCCGCGCGTCGGCCATCGCCTTGGCGGTGTCGATGGCGATGGCGGCGTGGTCGGCCAGCGAGCACAGCAGGGCGACCTCGTCGGGCGAGAAGGTCCTGGGCGCCCGGTCGGCGGCGAAGAGCGCGCCGATGACCTTGCCGCCGCTGCCGGAGCCCAGCAGCAGCGGCACCCCCAGGATCGCGACCAGACCCTCGTCCAGGACACCGGCGTCGATGCTGCCGGTGTGGTGGAAGCGCTCGTCGGTGCGGTAGTCGGGGGAGGCGTAAGGCCGGGCGGTCTGTGCGACCAGGCCGCCGAGACCCTCGCCGAGCTGGAGCCGCAGGTTCTGGAACAGCTCGGACACCGAGCCGTCGGTGACCCGCATGTAGGTGTCCCCGGCCGCCTCGTCGGGGAGGGTGAGGTAGGCCGTGTCGGTGCCCAGCAGCATCCTGGCGCGACGGACGATCGAGCGCAGTACGGCGTCGAGGTCGCGCAACGCCGCGAGGTCCCCGGCGGTGTCGAAGAGTGCGGTCAGCTCCGCCTCGCGCCGCCGGTGCTGGCGCAGCGTGCCGCGCACGCGCAGCGCGGCGGCGGCGGCCTGCTCGACCTCCGCGACGTCCCGCGCGTCCGCGCCGCCGCGCCGCGCCTCGGCGGCGACGGCGCCGAAGTCCTCGGGCGGGGCGTCGGAGGCGAGGAGTTCGAGCAGTCGGCGCAGATGGGGGACGACGGAGGCGATCTTCTCAGGCATGGGCGGACCGTAGTCGGGGGAGGGCGGGTTTGGGGAGGGGGAGAGGGAGCGGAAGCGGAAGGGGAGGCGACGGAGGGAACCGGGACACCCGGCCCCCTCCGTCCCAGGTGGCGGGCCACTGGGCACGCCGGCGATCAGGCGGAGGCTGTGGTGGCAGAGCCCCGGCCCCGACGATCAGGTGGAGGCGGTCGCCTGCCGCCCGGCGTCCGACTCCGCATCCGTATCCGAGTCGGCGGTCGCTTGCGATGCCCCGTCTCCGCCGGGCTCGACCGCGGCCAGGTCGCGGCCGCGGGTCTCCCGGGCGACCGCCACGGCGACGACGGTGATCACGGCGGACGCACCGACGTACACCGAGATCGGGACGGAGCTGCCGTAGGCGCCGAGCAGCGCGGTGGCGATCAGCGGGGCGGGCGCGCCCGCCGCCACCGAGGAGAGCTGGGCGCCGATGGAGGCGCCGGTGTAGCGCATCCGGGTGGCGAACAGCTCGGAGAAGAAGGCGGCCTGCGGGGCGTACATGGCGCTGTGGAAGATCAGCCCGACGGTGACGGCGAGGACGAGCGCGGGGAAGGACTTGGTGTCCAGCAGCCCGAAGAAGGCCCAGGACCAGGCGCCGACGCCGACGGCGCCCACGAGGTAGACCGGCTTGCGGCCGACCTTGTCGGAGAGCGCGCCGAACAGTGGGATCAGACAGAACTGCACGGCCGAGCCGATCAGCACCGCGTTGAGGGCGGTCTGCTTGCCGAGGCCGAGGTGTTCGACGCAGTAGGTGAGGACGAAGGCGGTGATGACGTAGTACGAGATGTTCTCGGCCATGCGGGCGCCCATGGCGACCAGGACGTCGCGCCAGTGGTTGCGCAGCACCGCGACGAAGGGCAACTGGTCGGCCTTCTGCCGGGCCTTGCGCTGCTCGTCCTTGGCCAGCGCCGCCTTGAACAGCGGCGACTCGTCGACGGACAGCCGGATCCACAGCCCGATCATGACCAGCACGGCGGAGAGCAGGAACGGCACGCGCCAGCCCCAGGAGTTGAACGCGTCGTCGCTGAGCGTCCCGGTCATCAGGGAGAGGACACCCACGGCCACCAGGTTGCCGGCGGGCGCGCCGCCCTGCGGCCAGGACGCCCAGAACCCGCGACGCCGGGCGTCACCGTGCTCGGACACCAGCAGCACGGCACCGCCCCACTCACCGCCCAGCGCGAACCCCTGGACCAGCCGCAGCGTGGTGAGCAGGAGCGGGGCGGCGAGGCCGATGGTGTCGTAGCCGGGCACGCAGCCGATCAGCGCGGTGGAGCAGCCCATCATCAACAGGCTGATGACGAGCAGCTTCTTGCGCCCGACCCGGTCGCCGAAGTGCCCGAACACCACGGCGCCGAGCGGCCGCGCGGCGAAGCCGATGGCGTAGGTGAGGAAGGAGAGCAGCGTTCCGGTCAGCGGATCGGACTCGGGGAAGAACACCTTCCCGAAGACCAACGCGGCGGCGGACCCGTAGAGAAAGTAGTCGTACCACTCGATGGTGGTCCCGATGAGGCTGGCGGCGACGATGCGCTTGAGGTGGTTCGGGGCGGGCGGAGCGGCTGCAGGCGACGACATCGGCACCACTTCCTGGCGTGTGACGGGGACGTTTGCGTGTCGCCACACCGTAGGAATCCGCAGGTCAGGCGCACATGTGACGGGGCACCATAGTTGGAGGGTCGGCTATGCGTGCAACCACCATGCCGACTCGTGGAAAGGCGGCTCAGGGGATCGATGGTGGTCGAAACGGGTGCCGTCCGGGACGCGTAGTTCAGGGTGATTTGACGGTGCGGTGCTGACTCCCGTGCTGGTTCGGTGCTGACTGAAAGCCCACGTCGTCACCCGTGCTCACCCCTCCCGTGCTGACTTGGTGCTGACTACGCTCCGTTGAACTCGGACATCCTGGGGCCGATCGGCGGCTCAGGGCCATTGCGTCGTAGGCGACCTGAACGAGAGGTCGCCCCGGCTTTGTTGCTCGGCTCTGCGGGCAAGGACAAAGCGTTGCGCCTGCCTGCGCGTGGTGCGCATTCGGCCCACCAGATTCTTCGTCTGCTGGTGATATAGGAGTTGCACTGAGCCTCTTCCAACCTCGTGCTGACGCGTGGTGAAGGACGAGGACGGCCTTCACGATGTTGCTGATGCGGTTGGTGCTGCAGCGGTGTTTCCGCAGGAGGCGCCAGCCCTTGAGGGTGGCCATGGCCTGCTCGCCGAGACAACGGATCTTGGCGTGGGTGGTGTTGTGGCGTCGCTTCCACTGCTTGAGGTGGCGGCCTCGAAATGGGACCCGGACGGGCCTGCCGGCTCCTTGGTATGCCTCGTCCGCCCAGCACTTGAGGCCCGCTGCGGCGAGCGCGTCGATGATCCCGTGCTGACGGGCGGCGGGTCAGGTCGTGGGTCGAGCCGGGCAGAGCCGGTGAGGCCCACAGCAGACGGCCGAACGGATCGGTGAGGACCTGGACGTTCGCGCCGTGGCGTTTGTGTTTCCCGGAGTAGTACGGGGTGTCGGCGGCGATGCGGTCGATGGGCAGCAGGGTGCCGTCGAGGATGACGAACGCCTTCGTCCGGATGGTCTTCATCGCCTCGGTCAGGGTCGGGGCGAGGGCGGCCAAGACATCGATGGCTTCACGTATGTAGCGGTAGACGGTGGCGATCCCGATGCCGAACCCGGCCGCGAGCTGGGCGTAGGTGTCGCCGCACCGCAGGTGGGCCAGGGCGAGCAGGGCCTGACATGCCACGGAAGGCCGTCGCCACCGCGTCCCGATGCGCCGACGCCTGGCCGTCAGCTGTCCGGCCAGGAACTGCAGGGCGCGGGTGGACAAGTCGATCGAGGACGGGTAGACAAGCACGCGAAGCTCCTGGCGGACACGGGTGATCTTGGTCGAGAACCCGCCTACCAGGAGCTTCGTCGTTGCGCAGAACTGTCCACCTCGCAGTCAGCGCCGCCAGCTTGGAAGAGGCTCAATCTGTCCCTTGCTGCTTGACGGTTCTTCCGCATCGGATGTCTTCTTGCCCGCGTCGACGCCCTGGCCGGCCGCAGGGACGTTGGTGGACGTCTTGGCGCTCTGTGCGTCGATGACGCGCTGGGCTCGACCTCCCGGCCTTCCTGCCTGCGGAGGAGACTGTTGAGCTGGTCGAAGACACCCCCTCCTGACAGCGGGCGAAGTAGGCATCGTGTTTCAGTGCGGGTAGTCGTGCGGGAGATGGCGCCAGGGGATCACGTTGCGGTTCACGTAGAGGATCGCGTCCGGGAGACTGCGCAAGTCGTGGTCTGGGAGCCGGGCGATGTCCAGTCCGCGGCCGCGATGTTCGGCACGCCAGGTGGTCAGGATCGGCTCGACCAACTCCCAGCGGGCATGGGAAGCCGCAGCCGCGGTGCGTTGGCTGGTGGCCAAAGGGCTGTTCACCTGCGCATCCATTGAGCCCCGTGCCCTGAAGTCCCCGACCGTATCGGGAAGCCGTGTGATTTCGCTGGACTAGACTCGTCGAGACGATGTATCAGGATCTTCTGTGCCAGATCCAGTGACGCGTGGGCACGGAGCGCCGAGGGACTAGGGAGGCCCGGCACCATTGTTGGGTAGGTGGTGGGGCCGTCCACGGCGACAGCAGTCGCTGCCCCTGCAGGGCATGCCTATGGCGACCGGTGCTCGCTCCGTGGTGGCAGCGGGGGACATCGGTCTGGTCGTCACGGGCGACGGCAATCAGTTCCAGTTCGTCGCTTCCCCACAGCGCGTTGCCACGTCTAACTACCGCTACCAAGTGGAGTCCCTGGCAGCTGCTGAGTTTCGCGGACGGTCTCAAGAGCTGGCGCGGATGGCAGAGTTCTGCACCGCGCGGGAAGATGCCGACAGTGCCGAGGGTGCGTACTGGAGGTGGCTCGCCCCCGCATGGGCCGGAAAGACGGCTCTCATGGCCGAGTTCGTAATGGAGCCCCCTGCTGGGGTCGACGTCGTATCCTTCTTTATCACGTCGCGCTTGAACCGGCAAAACGACCGTGAGGCGTACTGCGAGGTGGTGCACCGGCAGTTCTACGCGCTGTTGGGTGAGGAGGAACCAGCGGTCACCGAGCACACGCGCGAGGAGAGCCTGCTCGCCGCGATGGACCGGACCGCAGCCCTGTGCGAGAGCCGAGGCAGACGACTGGTGCTCGTCGTCGACGGTTTGGACGAGGACTGTGGGGTGCTCGCGGGCCCTGGAAGCCACAGCATCGCCGCACTGCTGCCGCGCTCGCCCAGGCACGGAATGCGGGTAATAGTGGCCGGGCGGCCACATCCTCCCATCCCGGACGATGTGGCCCACGCGCACCCGCTGTGAAGTGGCGCCATCGACCGGTGGCTGGCACCATCGCCGTACGCGGAAGTCGTGCGCCTGGAGGCGGAGGACAGCCTCATGCGGATGCTGCAGACCGGTGGCCTCGCACGGCAACTGCTCGGACTGGTGGCCGCGGCCGGTGGTGGCCTGACGGCGGCGGACCTCGCCCGCCTTGCAGATACGCGTCCCCGGCTGGTCGAAAAGGAGCTAAGTACCGTTACCGGGCGGGCCTTCCGCGTCCGCACGCCGCACTGGTCCCCCCAGGACGCCGACGCGTCCGCATCAGGCGTCTACGTCCTGGCCCATGAGGAGATCCGGCGCAGCGCGGTCGAACTGCTCACCGACGAGGAGCTGGCGGCGAACCGGGAGCGGCTGCATGAGTGGGCGGATGACTACCAAGCGCGGCGCTGGCCGCCCCGCACACCGGAGTATCTGCTCCGCGGCTACGGTCAACTGCTGCGGGCACAGGGCGATACACGGCGCCTTGTCCGTCTGGCCGGTGACGCTCACCGTCACGCGCGACTGTGGCAGCGGTCCGGCTCCGATCTGGACGGGCTGGACGAGCTGTCCACGGCGTTCGAGGGCCTGGTGGCCGGGGGCGGCGGCGATCCTGCCGAGGTTGCTGACGCATTCGTGCTCGCTGTGCGGCGCGACGCCCTGCTTTCGCGCAGCGATAGTCTCCCGGACGCCTTGATCGCGGTGTGGGCGGGTCTGGGGCAGGTGCGGCGCGCTGTCAGCCTGGCTCGAGCCCGGCAGAGTGAAGTGGCCTGTCTGAGAGCCCTTGTGGAGGTTGTGCGGGTGCTGGTCGCGAAGGGTGAGCTGCAGCAGGCGACGGAAGTGGCCGACGAGGCAGCCCAACTGGCTGGTGCCGTAGCCGGACAGGGGCGTAGGGAGGCCGTGACGTACGCGATGGTCATGCTGGCCGTAGTCGGATCGACGAACCGGGCGTACAACATGGCGTGTGCGCAGGTGCCCCAGCAAGGGCACGACGAGATGCTTGCGTCGGCGGCCACGGCCGCCCTGTACGCGGGGCAGCGCGGGACTGCGGAGATACTCGCCCGTGCGGCCGCCGCCTCGCTCCCCGACACTGTGCCGGTTATAGAAGCGCAGGCCATGATCCTGGACAGTGACTGTCCGCGGGCTGTGGCGGTCATCCGGACGGTCGGTGACCGCGGCCTGCGGGCACAGCTGCTGGCGGGCGCTGCTTCGGCCATGGCTGAGGACGGGCACACCGATGCGGTCCTCGTTGCCGAGGAAGCCCTCGCCGAAGCCCTCGCGGAGGGAGGACAACGTGCGCTCATCCCAGCTGCTCTCGCCATCGCCTACGCCGGTGAACCCAGGCGGGCAGGCGAGATCTGCCGATCGCTGTCCGACCCGTTCGACCGAATGACTTCCCTGGCTCGCGTCGCAGCGGTGCTGGCCACTTCCGGCGAGGTCGGCGAAGCCGTGGACCTGGCTCACGAGTCTGCTGCCCTCGCGGACAAGGTGACCGCGGACAACCAGCGCGCCGATGGTCTCACCATGGCCGCAGTGGCTCTGGCTCTGGCCCGCCAGCACCAGTCGGCTGTTGAGTTGCTGGCTCCCCTCAGGTCGGCTGTGGCCCGGGAAGAGGCTGCGGCGAACATGGTGAGGGGCCTGGCGGAGACGTCGGATGATCTCCAGCGGCCCACCGAACTGGCCCACAGCCTGAGCTCTCCCCGCAGCCGGAGCCGGGCGTTGGCGTACCTGGCGGCAGCCCACCTCGCGGCCGGAGACCGTGCGCGAGCTCAGGCCTTGGCGCAGGAGGCGTCGGACGCGACCCGGGAGGACGCCGGGTGGGGCAACTTCCATCACGTCGCTCAACTGGCCACAGTCCTGGCGCAGGCGGAGGCGCCGGGCCTTGCCGTCGAGGCCGCCCGGAAGATCGACGAACCGGACAGACAGTCCATGGCCCTAAAGCAGGCAGCCGGCGCTGCAGCTTCCGACAAGCCGGACCATGGCGCGGACATCGCCCGCGCGATCGAGGACCCCTGGCGCCGAGCGCAAGCGCTCGGCTGGGTGGCAACTGCAGCGGCCCGAGGCGGTTGTACGGGCCTGGCGGCCAGCCTGATCCAGGAGATGCGAGAGATCGAGAGCGGTCTACCTCCAGCGGGCCTCGTTTCAAGCGATCACCGGACAGCGGCCCTTGCCGCACTTGCCAAGGCCTTCACCGAGGACGGCCAGGACGACGCGGCGGATGCCGTAGTCGACACCGTAAAACAGAACGGGAGCCGGACGGCGGTCCTCGCGGCCATCGCCGGGAGTCTCGCCGAGCGCGGAGAGCACGACAAAGCACTCTCGCTCGTGGGCCACTTGGTGACATCTCCGCGTGCTGCGCGCCTTACCACGCCGATCGCCACTGCATGGGCGAAAGCCGGAGCAACTCCGCGCGCACTGGCTGCCCTTGATCTTCTGCCACGTGCGGCGGATCAGGCGGAGGCACTGGCGCTGACCGCGAAGTCCCTGGCCGGGGCGGACGGCATCGTACGGGACTCGGTCCTGGCCCGTCACGCCCACGCCCTGGCCGACGTTCTGAGCAGCCCGGGTTGGACCGACCGTGCGCTGTCAGAACAGGTGGGACTGCTGCTCCGCTACGACCGCACCGACCTCGCCGCGGCCCTGAGCCAGCACATAGCAGACCCTGGACGACGTTCGGAGTGTGATGCTTTGTGTGGCATTGCCGCTGGGTTGACGGCAGTTTCCGGCGCCGACCTGGACGACGAGGACATGACCGCTGAGGCGGCCTTCCTCGCAGAACAGATCACGAATGTGCACGATCACCAACAGGACCTCGGCTCCGTCGTGGCCGCTCTGGCCTGGACTGAACAGCACGGCCGCGCCTGGTCCCTGCTCAACGCACTGCCGGACGAAAGCCCCAGCAGGGATGACGCCGCTGCCGCGTCGGCCGAGGCCCTTGCGGCGTCTGGGCATTACGCGGTGGCTCGCGAACTGGCATGGAACCTGCCGAAAGGGGTCGAGCGAGAGCGGGTGCTTGATGACGTCGCCTGCTGGGCCGCTCGGCGCGGAGACTTCCTCATTGCCATCGACCTGTCCGCCGCAGAACACCCCGTTGAGCAGAGGAAGTTCCCTTTGTTCAACGTCGTGAACCTTGCGGCGGCGAAGCGGCAGTACGCTGAAGCCGCTGCCGCGGCCCGCGCCCTCCGGGACACCGCGGACCAGGTGCGCGCACTGTGCGCCATCGTGGCGGCCGCCCGTCGGCACGGCGCCCGCCACTGCGTCGATGAGTTCACTCACGAGGTCGGTACCCTCCTGACAGCCGCCTCGGAGTCGACGGAAGACTGGGCGGAACGCCGGCGAGGCCGCCTTCAGGCTGCCGCGGCCGAAGGATGGGGGGACAGCCCCGCAGGCCGTGCAGCCGCAGTCGAAGCACTGAGCCTTGCCTCGTGGCCCAGCTGTTTGGAGGCGGTTCGCCGGACAGCTTCCCAGGCTCTGCCAACTGCACTGGGGCCTCTGCTACGAGAGAGACAGGACCTGGCATCGCAGGGCGAGCCATCCCCAGCGCGCTCGGCGCTTCGAAAGACCAACCCACACCCACGAGATGGACGGGCTGAGACCCCACCACGATGGCAGGCGTGACCTGCCGGCTTATGACCAACACAGGAGTTGATCGAGACATGAAGCCGCTCGTGTACGCCGGAGTCGGACTCTGCGGTGCCGGCATGGTCGCATTGATTGTCGGCGCGGTTGTCGACGTCAACGCGGCGGAGCCGTGGGCCAGCGTCGGTGGTGGCATCGCAAGTCTGGCGGGCATCGCCCTGGCGCTGTACGCTCAATTCGCTCAGTCGGCCGCTCCTGCCGCCAGCGGAACCCAGGTCAGCGCCGACGGAGAACGGTCCATCGCGGCCGGAGGCAGCATTGGCGCCGCCATGACAGGCAATGGCGCCGCGCCCGCATCCGCGCCGACACCGTCCGCGGCCCCCACTCCGCCTCCGGCGTCCGGGACGGTAACCGCAGCCGGCGACAGATCCATCGCAGCGGGCGGTCATATCGGCAGCGCCTCGACGGGCGACGCCTGAGTCAGCTGAAGCTGGGGCACTGGGCAGGTTGCCAAGGGCAGCTCGGGTGGGTCGGTCCAGCGCCACCGCTAGGGGCTGTCCAATGGGTCGCATGAGCTAGTAGGGCTTGGTCAGGTTCACTCGTGAGTGGCGTGTCTGCTTGTCTGTCGGTGCCGTTGTCTTGGTGTGACACCTGAGGAGTTGGCCGGGGTCCGTGCGGACCTGGAGGCTTTCGCGGCGGAGTTGTTCGACGGGTTCTTTCGTGCGGATCAGCGGCGGTGGGGACAGGCGTATGTGCGCGGGCTGCTGCTGGACGGCAGACGCAAGTCGGTGGAGCCGATGGCGGCCCGGCTGGGTGAGGACGGCAACCGGCAGGCGCTGGCGCACTTCATCACTTCCAGCCCGTGGGATGCGGCGCATGTGCGGGCCCGGCTGGCCTGGAGGATGCACGAGGTGATCGGCCCGGAAGCCTTGATCGTGGACGACACCGGTTTCCTCAAGGACGGGGACGCCTCGGCGTGTGTGTCGCGGCAGTACACCGGCACCGCGGGCAAGGTCACCAACTGCCAGGTGGGCGTCTCGGTGCATCTGGCCACCGACCGTGCCTCGGCCGCGGTCGACTGGCGCCTGTTCGTGCCGGCCTCCTGGGACCCGGCCTCGCCCGAGGCCGATGCGGTCAAGGTCTCCCGCCGCACCCGCTGCGGCATGCCCGACCAGGCCGGGCACGTGGAGAAGTGGCAGCTCGCTCTGGACATGATCGACGAGACCCTCTCGTGGGGCATCGACATCCCGCTGGTGGTCGCGGACGCCGGCTACGGCGATGCCGCCGCCTTCCGCCTCGGTCTGGAGGAACGGGACCTGCCTTACGCGGTCGGTGTCTGCGGCCGGCATACCGCGCATCCGGCCGATGCCCGGCCCGTCCAACCGGTCTACGCGGGCACCGGGCGTCCGCCGAAGATGCGGTACCCCGGGCCTGCGCGCAACGTGAAGGACCTGGTCATCGCGGCCGGCCGGGCGGCGGCCCGGCCGGTGTCCTGGCGGGAGGGGTCCCGGCCGGGCAAAGGCCGCAGTGGCCTCAAGCGCATGTACTCGCGGTTCGTCGCTCTCCGCATCCGCCCGGCCGGACGCGGCATCCGCAAGGTCGTCGAGGATCCGGAGCTGCCCGAGCGGTGGCTGCTGGCCGAGTGGCCGGCCACCGAGCCGGAACCGGTGCAGTTCTGGCTGTCGAACCTGCCCTCCGGCATGCCGCTGGCCACTCTGGTGCGGCTGGCCAAACTCCGCTGGCGCATCGAACACGACTACCGCGAGATGAAACAGGCCCTGGGCCTGGCCCACTTCGAAGGCCGCACCTGGACCGGCTGGCACCACCACGTCACCCTCGTCTCGGCCGCACACGCCTTTTGCACCCTGCAACGACTGGCCCGTCACCCAAAAGACGCGGCGCGGGCCTGAGCCTCTACCAAGTCATCCGCGAACTCCAAACACTCCTCGCCACCTGGGCCGGCGCCTGCCCCACCTGCCACCGCGACATACCCAAACCGATACGAACCTGACCAAGCCCTACTAGGGCACTGACCTTGAATGTGTGATGTCGTCATGGAGGCTGGTGCCGGAGGCCGGTGCCGGTGAGACAGCCGTCGAGGACGTCGGGGCGGTACTGGAGCTGGCGCAGGCCGCGCCGGACGGCGCTGATCAGGTCGTCGGGGTCGGCGAAGGCGCGGTTGGCTGTGGTGGTGCGTCGCAGGACGGACCAGATTCGACTCCCGTACCAACCGCACCACGCTGAGCACGGCCAAGGGGGGACCAGGAGAGGACTGCCCCTCCACCGGGGCGACGACCGTCACCACCACCTACGACTCGGCGGATCGGGTCGTAGGCACCGGTTACACCTATGACGCCTTCGGTCGGATGACCGGTATGCCGGGCGCCGTCTCTGTCGGCTATTTCGCCAACGATGTCGCGCGGCAACAGGCCACCGCGGCCCAACGGCAGACCTGGGACCTTGACGCCACCCTGCGATTCCGGACCTGGACGGTGGAGAACAAGACTGCGGGTACCTGGACGCAGCTGGGCAGCAAGACGAACCACTACGACTGCGACTCCGACAGTCCGCGGTGGATCACCGAGGACAATGCGACCGGCGAGGTGACCCGTAACGTCTCCTCCCTCGGAGGCGGCCTTGCCGCGACGACCAGCGCCGCGGGGAACACTGTGCTGCAGTTCTCTTCGCTGCACGGGGACATCGCTCTGGAACTGCCCCTCGACACGTCCGTGGCGCCGAGGGCCCTGGACACTGACGAGTACGGAAATGCCCGCGCCGGACGGGAGCTGCCGCGATACGGCTGGCTGGGGGTCCGCCAGCGATCGGCCGAGACGGTCACCGGTCACATGCTCATGGGGATGCGCCTGTACGACCCGACGACCGGCCGCTTCCTCTCCGTCGACCCCGTCCCCGGCGGTGGCGACAACCGCTACGGGTATCCGGGGGACCCGGTCAATCAGAACGACCTGGACGGCCGGAAATGGAAGTGCAAAGCCAAGTGCCAGCCAGCAGGCCGGGGGTCGCACTGCACTGGCTATGTGTTCGGAGCAGGTTCGGGCAACAACGAGGACAGCGCGGTGAAAGACGCGAAGCGGGACGCGGTGCACCAAGCGCCCCGTGGCTGCTACGCAAGGCACTGCAAGGCGTACGACTGCACCAAGAACAGGCTCCGCCAATGGCTGGACGGCAACTACAACCCGCGCACAATGCACAGGCATAACGTGCCCAACTGGATGCGCAGTGCCAACCACAATTCGTGGGGCATCCTGTTCCACAGTGAGGTCTGGAGGGGAACCAGCGGCAGCCTCTGCGGCTGCAGTCCCTGATCAATCGGCCGGATCCCATACCTGATGTTCCCGGCCGAGTACCGGCGGTGTGTCCCGCGAGGCTTACTCCGGGACACACCGCCCTCTCTGTCGGCGGGGCCGCAGGCCACGCCGACGACGTCACCCGCAGCAGAGACAAGGAGCAGCATCGTGTCCGACTCCGCCCCCGACGACAACACCCAGGGGCGGCCCAGGCTCTGGCAGGTGACCATCGCGATGGTCGCTACAGCTGCCCAGCACGAGGAACTGATGGACCGGCTGACGGACCTCCTGTGTCCTGATCCCGAACACGAGGGCCCCTGCCCGATCCCCTGGGCCATGCACAGCACCAACGAGGACTCCCTGCCTCGTCGTAAGCGCGAGGCGCTGCTGACGGAGATCAGGGAGACCAACTGGAATCCGGCTAACGAGGAGGACTTCGGCGGATCCGGAGCCGATTCCGGTCGGCGGCCCGCCTACTGACCTTCGTAGCGTGGTGTCGTCATGATGGTTTGGGCAGGCCGGTGCCGGTGGGACAGCCGTCGGCCGTGTCGGTATTGGCATGATCGGCGAGGCCCTGCCGGCCGTGGGCATCACCGAGGGCAGCCTGCGCGGCGACCGGGCCTACGCAGTGCTGGGCGGAGCATCCGCTCACGGTGGGGAGCGCCCCGGCGGTGGGAAGGGCGGTCGGCCGAGGCATGGCTGCGCAGGGTGCCAGGCCGCACGGCGAGTGCTCGCGGTGCTGGTCGCGGTCTCCACCACGGCGGACCTCGACCGCTACTCGATGCACGCCTTCGCCGAGACGGTTCGCTTCCAGGGCGGGCTGGCGGCGATGCTGTCGACCAGGGGCGGCGCCCAGGAGGCGCTGGTCACCGAGGGCGCCGGTACGCTGACGGACCGGCCGGCCGCCGAGCTCGGGCCGCGAGTGCTGACCGGCCGCCGGGTCACCTCGATCCGGTACGACGATGGCGGCGCGACCCTGCACACCACCTCCGGCGCCGTCCGGGCCGGCCGAGTGATGGTGGCCGTCCCGCCTCCGCTGTCCGGCCGGATCGGCTACGACCCTCCGCTCCCGGCGAACCGGACGGAGCTGGAGCGGAACACCTACATGGGTTCGGTCTACAAGGCCATCGCGGTCTACGAACGGCCACTCCGGCGGAAAGGCGGCGGCCACGCGGAGTTCGTGATGCTGGGGGAACCGGGCGGCGCGGTCTTCGACACCTCGCCGTCGGACGGTCCCGGCTACCTGTGCGTGCTGGTGGCCGGGGCTGAGGCCCGGAACCTCGACCGGCTGGCTTTCGCGGACCGGCGCCGGACGCTGCTCCAGCAGCTCGCCCCGCACCTGGGGCCGGAGATACTCGAACCGGTGACCGGCTCGCGGGGACGCTGGGCGCCAACGTCATCGCGCACCCGCACACCCTGCGCGCGCTCGGCGCCGGGTTCACCCGAGCCGTCGCCGACCTGCGCTACGGCACGGTCGCGGTCAACGCCTGGACCGCAGTCGGCTATCTGACGGCCCGTGCCACCTGGGGCGCGTTTCCCGGTCACACCCTCCATGACGCGCAGAGCGGCATCGGGGTCGTCCACAACGGACTCCTGCTTGCCGACACCGAACGGACCGTCGTGTGCGGGCCGTTCCGGCCCTTCCCCCGGTCCGTGCTCACCGGGCAGTTCACACTCTTCCCGCGACCGCCGTGGTTCGTCACCCACCGGACCGCGGCCGTCACAGGCCGCCGGCTCACCGCGTTCGCCGCCCGCCCCGGATGGGCGAAGCTGCCCGGCCTCTTCGCCGCCGCCCTGCGCGGCTGAGCCGCGGCGTGGCGCGTGATCATCGCGTAGGAATGCGATGAGGGAGCCTTCGGCCAGGCGCGGTCCGTCATGCGGAGCGCTGTAGCGCTGCGGACTCCTCAAGCGCGTCGGCGAGGTACTTCGCCGACGCTCCGACGCCTCCTTCGGCGACCTGCGCCGGGGTGCCGCCGGCGACGACGGTGCTGCCGTCCTCCCCCGCTCCGGGCCCGAGGTCGATGACGCGGTCGGCCGTGGCGACGACGCGCATGTCCAGCGCGAGCATCACGACGGTGTTGCCCGCGTCGACGAGCCTGCTCGTCGAACAGGCGGGACGTCGGAGGCTCGCGACTCCCGGGTCGCTGGTGATCTACGACAGTGCCGAGCCGTTCTCCCTGTCCGCGAAGGAGTACTACGAGCAGGTCGTGCTCGAACTGCCCGCCGACAAGGCGTTCTCGCTGGCCGGCGTGAGCCGCAGCCACGAGCTGCTCGCCAGGACGTTCGACTGCGGCGGGGCTACGGGCGCGGTGGCGGCGTTCTTCGTGCACCTCGCGCAGCGCCAGGACGGCGACCGCCTCGGCGCGCACCGCCTGGAGCCCCAGGCGACCGCGCTGGGAGCATCGCTCATCGGCCTGCTCGCCCCCGGTCAGGGTGTGATGCCCGAGTCGCTGCGTCGCGCGGAGGCGCTGGCCTACATGCGCGCACATCTGGCGGACCCCGACCTGGACGCCGAGGGCATCGCCGCGGGCCTGCACGTCTCCCGCCGCACCCTGTTCCGCCTCTTCGAGGGCACGGGTGAGTCCGCCATGGCCCGCCTGCGCTCCCTGCGGCTGGAGCGCGCCCGGCTGATGCTGCGCACCCACCCGGGCAGGCAGATCTCCACGATCGCGCTGGAGACGGGTTTCTCCAGCGCGGTGCAGTTCTACCGCGCCTTCCGCGCGGCGACCGGCATGACCCCCAGCGAGTACAGGGAGGCCGCGGTCACGGAGGGGCCGGCTGCTGCGGTCGTCCCGGACCTGGAGACATGACGTGTCCGGGCGGCACGCTCGTGAGCGCATCGCCTGGCATCCGAGGCTCACGCCCCGGCACGGCACGCCTTCCGGTTCCACGGAGCGCCGCCGGAGCGCCGGCGGGACTCGGCGGCTGTGAGGGCACTTCGGTCAGCGGGCGAGCCGAGGGAAGAGGGCCTGGGCGTTGCCGTGGTCGATGGCGGTGCGCTGCCGGTCGTCGAGGGGGTAGGCGTCGAGCTGCCGGGTGAAGTAGGCGGACATCTCGGCGGTGGCGTACGGGAAGTCGCTGCCGAAGGTGATGCGGGCGGGGTCGGCGAAGGCGAGCAGGGTGGGGAGGGTGTCGGGGTTGGCGCTGAGGGCGGTGTCGAAGTAGAAACGCCGCAGTTCCGCGAGGATCTCCTCGTGGGGCATGACGGGCCTCGTCCCGCTGACCTGCTGGTGCGCGGGCAGGGCGAGGGCGATGCGGTGGGCGGCGTAGGGGAGGAAGCCGCCGCCGTGGGACAGGATGAACCGGATGTCCGGGTGGCGGGTGGTGGTGCCCGACAGGACGAGGTTCATCGCGGCGCGGGTGGTGTCGAGCAGGAAGTCCGCGGCGTAGGGCGGGATGCCGGGGACGAGCGGGCCGGGCAGTTCGGCGGGGTGGACGAAGACGGTGGCGCCACGCCGGCCGAGTTCGGCCATCAGCGGTTCGAAGGCCGGGTCGCCGAGGTAGGTGCCGCTCTGGTTGGCGAGCAGCACGATGCCGTCGGCGCCGAGCTCGTCCAGGGCACGGGCGGCCTCGTCGAGCGCACCGTCGACATCGGGCAGCGTGAGGGTGGCGAAGAAGCCGTAGCGGTCGGGGCGGTCCCTGACGATCGCGGCGGCGTAGTCGTTGACCTTGCGGGCCCACGTGGTGGCCTCGGCGGCGTCCCCGAGGTAGGCGCCGGGCGTGGAGACCGACAGGACGGCCGCCTGGATGTCCTGGCTGTCCATGAAGGCGAGGTCGGTGTCGACGTCCCAGCGCGGGACGGGCAGGCCGCCGGCGGTCACGCCGCGGGAGAGGAGCCAGTCGCGGTAGTGCGGCGGAACGATGTGGTGGTGGGTGTCGATGCGCGCGGGGTGTGTCACGGTGCTTCACCTCTGAGTGACTTAGCAAGCTAACTCTTAGCTTTGTTGTTAACGTAGACCCATGACCCCGCCCACGCAAAACGAACACCCCGGCCCGGAGCCGGCCGGTGACCGCCTGCCGCAGGCCGACGACGCGGAGTTCCATGAGTTCACCCGGGCGGTGCAGAGTCTTCTCGGCGCCGTTCGCCGCAGCCGTGGCCGGCTCGCCGGCCAGACGCGCCCGGCCCTGTCGCTCTCCCAGGTGCAGCTGCTGGAATCACTCGCCGACCACGGCGCCCTCGGCGTCAGCGAGATGGCCGAACGCGCCGGCGTCACCACCCCCACCGCCACCCGGATGCTCAAGCAGCTCGAACGCGACGGCATCGTCACCCGCACCCGCACACCCGGCGATGAACGCCGCGTGGAAATCGCCTTCACCGGGACCGGAGCCGACCTGATGGCCGAGCACCGCACCCGCCTGCGGGAACGTCAACTGCGCGCGTTTCGCGAATTGACCCCCGAGCACCGCGCCGTGGCCACCGAACTCACCCGTAGGCTCAGCGAGTTGGTCGACGAGATGTGAAATCCGGCCGCCGGAACGGCGGGACGGGGCAGGGATTGCCGCAGGCCGGCCTCGGGCGCGAAGGCGAGGGGCCGTGCCGGCCCGTGCGCGTCAGGCCTTGTGGGGGGCGAACGAGCCGTCGGCGTTGCCGTGGACGGAGCAGTCCGTGTCGCGGTAGTGGTCGACGGAGGTGCCGACGATGCCGGTGAACGCGTCGTACGTCTGGTCCAGGGGCAGGTCCTCGTGCACCCTGAACCGCAGCTGCACATGCACGGACGCGCGGGGTTCGAGCGTCGTCGGGCCGGGGACGGTGCCGCCGGCCTTTCCGTCGGCCCGGCGCAGTGTCTTCCAGACGTGCCGCGAGGTGTCCCAGTACTCCAGGTCGCCGTACGGGCTCAGGTCGCGCTCGCCCTCGTTGTAGACGTAACTGCCCAACTCGGCGGTGAGTGCGAAGGACTTGAGCCGCTTCGCCGAGGCGTTGGTGAGCGTGGCGGTGTAGGTGGTCCAGTCTGTGCCCGGGATGATCGATCTGGGTATGCCGAACGTCCGGCCCACGAAGGTGTTGCTGTGGTACTGCCCGTGGGCGGTGTCGAGGTCGGAGCAGGCCGGGAGGTCCGCGGCGGGAGCTGCCTGGGAGGCGGGCGCGGTGGCCACCGCCATGGGGAGCAGGGCGGCCGAGGCGGCCGAGAGGGACAGGACGCGGCGCAGTGTCATGGAGGTCTCTTTCCTGGACGGCAGGGCGGGGCTCACGTGGTGGCGTCCGTGCCGCCTGGACCGGCGGTGTCCCTGCGGCGGCGTACGCCGATGACCGCGCCCGCGCCGGCCACCAGCGCGGCTCCGCCGATGAGAGCGATCGCCGGGAGCGCGGACGAGGAGCCGGTCGTGGAGAGCCGGCCTCCGCCCCGCGGGCTCGCGCCGCCGGCGGCGCCGGAGCCCGCCGTACCACCGGCCGGCGCGGCGTCGTCGCCGGGCCCGGCCGTGCCACCCGGCTTCGCGCCTGCCGGGGCGATGGTGAAGTCGTACCAGGTCTCCTTGGCCGAACCGCAGGAGCCGTCGCCGTCGCGGTAGTCGCCGGAGGCGAGCACGTACCCGGCGCCGGGTACGGCGGTCTTGACCGCATGGGTACGCAGCTGGAGCGTGACGGTGCCGTGCGGGCCGATGGCGAAAGAGCCGAACAGCTCGTCTGGCGTCGCGTCGTGGAAGGTCTTCCACCGTCCCGACCCGGCGTCGTGGTACTCGGTCTCCAGCTCCCAGTACGGCCGGTCGACGTTCTCGGCGGAGGACACGTACAGGAAGGGCTGGACCTTCTCCAGCACCCTGCCGGTGGTGTTGGCGAGCGTCATGGAGAAGGTGCTCCAGGCCCCTCCCGCGGCCAGCCGGCGCGGCAGCCCCTGGACGGCCACGCGCACCTGGCCGGACTCGAACGCGCAGGACTTGCCCGCACCGCTGGAGTCCCCGACGCCCTGGTCACGGCCGTGGCCGACGGCACCGCCCGAGCCGACGGTCCCGCCGCCTTTCGACGCCCTCCCCCGGCTCCCGTCGCCCCGCTCGGCTCCAGTCCCACCGCCCCCCGGTGCGGACTCCGCCGGTGGCGGGGCATCGGAGGAGGCGGTCGTACGCGGGCCGTCCTCGGCCACCGGACCCGCCGCGAACGCGGCGGCTGGCGCGGCCAGTACGGCGGCGGGCGCGACCGCGGCAGCCGCTGCGGCTGCCACCAGGGCGCGGCGAATCTTCATCCGGCAACCTCTCGCATCCAAGTGCCGCCGAAACGGCACTGGTTGGCGGTCGTCATGCTCAGGTCGTGCATGACGCGTGCTGCACGGGTGCGCGCACGCGGACATGCCCACATCCACATCTGTCATGACCGCTCGTACTGCGAAAAGGTTGCAACCGCCGACGCCGAAGCAGCACTGTTGACCGGTTTCCGACGCCAGCTGTTCCGTGCTTCGGGAGGCACCCGGACCGCAGCGTGTTCGATAGGGCGGGCAGGTCTCAGTCCGGGCGGCCGGCCGTCGCGTGCCACTCGCGCCGGAGGAGGCCGAAGACCCAGGAGTCGGAGACCTCGCCGTTGACGACGCAGTCCTCGCGGAGGGTGCCTTCGCGGACGAAGCCGAGCTTCTCCAGGACCCGGGCGGACGCCACGTTGCGGGTATCGGTCTCGGCCTGGACGCGGTTCAGGTCCAGGGCGTCGAACGCCCACCGCAGGACGGCGTGCGAGGTCTCCGTGGCGTAGCCGTTGCCCCACACGGCTGCGTCGAAGACGTAGCCCAGGGACGCGCTGCGGAAATCCGGGTTCCAGCCGGTCAGGCCGCACCAGCCGATGAACGAGTCGTCGCAGACGCGCTCCACGGCCATCCGCGCTCCCGTGCCTTCCTCCTCGATCGTCCGGCAGGTCGCGATGAAGCGCTGGGCGCGGGCCGCTTCGGTCCACGGCGGGGAGTCCCAGTAACGCAGCACATGGGCGCTGCTGTGCAGCGCGTAGAGCGGCGCCGCGTCGGCGTCGGTGAACGGCCGCAGTCGCAGGCGCGCGGTGGGCAACTCGGGGGTGGGCAAGGTCATGCGGAGCATCCTGCCGGGTCACGCTCGTCCCCGACCATCCGTTTACCCGGACGGTCGGGAGGCAGGACCGCGATGGCGGCCTCCCCGCCGACTCCGCGAAAGGTCCACTCTCGCGACAGACCCTAGCCCCCCTGCCCCGCGAGCGTGTCCAGGACGTCCGCGACCGGGGTGGGATCCAGAGGGCCGACGTGTGACGCCCCGGGGAAGTCGTGCACGCGGAAGCGGTTGCCGGGTGTGGACGCGTCGGCCTCCGCGATCATTCTGTCCTGGAGCGCGGTGGCGATCGTACGGTCCCTGCCGAAACGCAGATACGTGCGGGGAACGCGTCCCCAGTCGCCGGCTCGGCCGACCGCTCGGCCCGCGTAGGCGGCGACGGGCTCGTCGGTCTGCATGCCGGCCAGTATCCGGCGGAAGTCGGCGTCGGGGTAGTCCGCGCAGATCATCTCCTTGAGGAGGGCCAGCTCACCGCTCACACCCGTACGGAAGTTCAGCCGCAACACCCCGAGCCGGTCCGGGTCACCCACCGTCAGCTCCACCGGGCTCACGGCGTTCGCGTTCTCGGGTGCCGCCGTGCAGGCGTCCGCCGTGGGCAGGACGCGGCTGGGACAGAAGGCCGCCATGTAGCAGAGGTGGTGAAGCAGGTGCGGGACGGCGTCGCCGACACGGCTGACCGACACGCCACCGAGGCTGTGCCCGACCAGCACCACCGGGCCGTTCCGTGCGGCCTGCCGCACGATCCCCGTGACACGCGCCTCGTAGTCGTCCAGCCCGAGGCCCTTCAGCGGAGAGGGCTCGACCGCCATCGCGGCGAGATCCTGCCGCTGGTACGACTCCGCCACGAAAGCCTCCGCGCCGTGCCGCGGCTGGTCCACCATGACGACGCGATGGCCGCGCAGCACCAGTTCCCTCGCGATCGGCATCCAGAACGCGCCGGCACTGTGGGTACCGTGCACCAGCACGTAGGTGGCGAGCCCGCGACGCGGGTACGCCGCGGCCGGCGAGGCTCCGAGCCCGGTGGCCGGCGCCATGGCCCCCACCGCGAGTCCCAGCCCACGCAGCGCCGTCCGCCGGGTGGTGCCTTTCCGTTCTTCGTTCGTGTCATCCATCATGAACACAACGCTAGGAACGTCCCGTTCGGCTCACCAGCGGTCCAGCGCCCCCACGGGGGGTGGACCCAGAACCACCCGTCCCCTTCCGCGGCGTGGTCATCGACGGTGTTCCCCGGACCGTCGTGCGGCCCGTCGACGGGGCGTGCTCGGACAACGCGCCACCAGTACGGGTCACTCCCAGCGGATACCGTAGACACCGGGACTGGTCCGCGTGCCGATCACATGGACGCAGCCGTCGGTCGTGTGGAGGAGGCGGCGGGACTCCGGACCTGATTCGCTCGACGTGCTGAAGGCGTAGCACGTGGCAGGCAACGCGGCCGGATCGAAATGCACCTCCATCGCGTATTCCCCGGCGGGTTCGCGCTGACGGACGGTGAACTCCTCAGCCGACGGGCGCGGTTCGGCGTGGGTCAGGACGGCCTCGAAGATGGCGGTGTCGCCGCGCCGCAGCGGCCGGCTGAACAGCACCTCGGCGACGAGCATGCCGGTGCGCGGGTTCTCGACGACGGTGCCCCGACGGCACGGCGGCCGCAGTTCCAGGGACGGCACGGAGCCGGGGGTGTCCGGCAGGTGGGTGAGGATCGCGCGGTCCGGTCCGTCCTGTTCCGCCCGTACCACCTGGCGCATCCACACGCGGTGTTCACGCCCGCGCGCGTCCACCTCCAGCCGCATGTGACGGTTGAGGCAGCGCAGTGACGACATCCAGCGGGAGTCGACGCTGCGGTACGCCTCGCCCACATCGCTTCCTCTGGACCGCGGCCAGAGCGTGGTGAGACCGGGGGCGTCGGCGGCGAGGCGCAGCCACCGTGCCCGGGGCCGGGGAGGGCCGAGGAGGGAGCTGAGCGCGCCCGGCGCCACCTCCAGGACGCCCTCCAGCGAGGCCAGGGCGGCCAGTGCGGCGGTCTGTGACGGCTGGTGACGGCCGGAACGCCAGCAGCTGAGGGTGGCGGTGGAGACCGGCGTACCCAGGCTCTGGAGCCGGTGCCGGATGCGGCTGAGGGTCAGGCCGCTGGCTTCCATCGCGGCACGCAGGGCGTCCGGGAAGGGGCCGGTGCGCAGCAGGTCCGCCAGCCGTTCGTCGGGGAGCGAAGCGGCGTCGTCATGCATCGTCGTGTCTGCCTCCTGCGGACGTCGGGCCGGTTCTCGGCCGGACAGCACGACGATCCATCGGCTGCGGCCCCGGAAGCGGAACGTGGTTCCGCGCGGCGTCCAGCGAAGCGGGGGTCACCCACTCAAGTCAACGAAGCGCAGGTAAGAGTTGGGGCAGAAGCCGAACTCTTGGCTGTGGGCCGTCAACTCCTAACAGTTAAAGGGAAGATGGCCTTGCCCTCTCCGGGCGGTACAGCGCAGGCTTCCGGTTGCCGGTCGAACAAGGAGTCGGGAGGCGGCCGTTCAGTCGCCAAGTCCTTCCCCGCCGACCTCCGTTCACCGGCATGTGCCCGGTCTCCACCACCTCGTGGGGCCCGGCATGTCCCCCACTGCTCCCCAAGGAGTCGGAACGATGCGTTTCCGCAGAATCGCCGGTGTCGCCGCCGTGACCGCCGCCGCCCTGTCCTGCCTCTCCACCGCCGCGTTCGCGAACCCCGCGACCGCCGCCGGCCAGGCCACCCCCCACGCGCACCACCTGTCGCACGGTCTGGGTCTCAACCTCAAGGAACTGAAGGCCCACTCCGACGCGCAGCTGGCCGGCCACGGCGCCCAGCCGGTCTTCAAGACCTCCAGCGCCGTGCCGGACAGCTTCGACCTGACCAAGTACGCGCTCTCGCCGGGCGACCAGGGCCAGGTCGGCTCCTGCGTCACCTGGGCCACCGGGTACTCCGCCTACGGCATCCTCATGAACGAGCAGGGCATCCAGGGCGCTCCCATGGCGCCGATGTACATCTACTCGCAGATCGCCAAGGGCGACGACGAGGGCACCACCGCGGCCGTCGCGCTGCCCATGGAGCAGAAGCAGGGCATCGACACCCAGTCCGACTACTGGCAGGGCACCGAGGACTACACGACCCAGCCGGACTCCGGCGAGCGCGCCAACGCGGCCCACTACAAGCTGTCGGGCTACACCAGGCTGTCCATCAGCGGTACGGCGGCCCAGTCGGACATCGAGAAGGCCATCTCCCAGGGGCAGCCCGTGGCGATCGGCTTCACGGCGCACCAGAGCTTCGAGGACCTGAACTCCACGACCGCCGCGAACTACACCTACGTGCCCGGGAGTTCCATCAGCGATCCGGTCATCGGCGGCCACGAAGTCACCATAGTCGGGTACAACACCAAGGGCGTGAAGATCGAGAACAGCTGGGGCACCAACTGGGGCGCCGGCGGCTACTTCACCGTGCCGTGGAAGTTCTTCACCACCAGCAACGTCAACGAGGTCCACGCGGTCGGAAAGCTCGTCACCAGCTGACCTCTGACCGCTGACCGCCGGCGCCGGTGACGGCCGCCCTCCGCGACACCGGTGCCCGGCTCGGTCTCTCACCGAGCCGGGCACCGGCAGTTCGGCTTGAGGAGCGGAGCACGGTCATCTGGCTCCGCAGCCTCCGCCCCGCCTGATCACGCCTCCTTACAGATGCTGGACCCGACGGCCCGTAGCGGAGGCGAAGCCCAGCCAGGTGTGACGGTTGCCCGCCCAGCACCAGCCGACCTTGGGGGCGTCGCGGCGCTCGCGGCCGTCGCGCCCGGTGCCGTTGCTGATCCAGAGTGCCGGTGTGCGGGCGTCCAGAGCGCCGTTGGCTTTGCGCCGCCGAGAGCCGATGGTCATGAAGCAGTGGTTGCGCTCCAGGACGGCCGGCTGCTGCATCACCCAGTGGATGCCCTCGGTGAGCAGCAATGGGGTCCGGGCCTCCGCCGTGAGGGCGGGCAGCGCCTCGTCCGGGCTCCAGCCGGCCATCCGGTCACCACGGTCGAGGCCGGTGAGGAGGTAGAGCGGGGCGTCGGGCAGCACGACCGTGTCGAGCGGGGCGAAGAGGTCGACATCCGTCATGTCGGTGACGACGAAGCCCGCTTTGCCCTCACGGCGGAGCAGCGGCGCCAGGGCGGAGGCAGGAACTTGGTCCGGGTGCACAGCGAGCAGGGCGCTGTCGCCGCCCACAGGGGCCTCGGCGGCTGCGGCGAAGGCACGAAGCTCGGCGGCAGGCAGCCCTGCCGACTCGTGCACCCCCAGCTCGATGAGTCGCTCGGCCTGCGCGCTCAGGGCCGGGAGTGCGGGGACGACAGTGGAGATGGCGTGCGTGGTTTCGGGCACGATACTCCCAGGGGTGGCAACGTGGATGGACCCCGGGGCAACGAAGCACCTCGCCGGAACGTTCCCGCCGTCGCGGCCTTCCCCCGTTAAAAACCTTGCTGCGGAGGAACGTCTGATCGCACCAGGCGGACTCGCGCGGCTGGAATGCGGCTGGGCAGGTAGACGAACCCGTTGCCGTTGTCGCGGAGCAGCCCCTCATCGATGCCGTCCACGGACCAGAGATCGGCCGGCCCACCGGTGTTGTTGATCTGAAGGAAGAACTCCGCGTCCTCCTCGCCCCGACAGACGAAGATCCCCTCCACCTCGGGGCGGCGGCTGCCGGCGATCCCCCGTGCGGCGCCCATCCGGGACCAATCCAGGCCATGTTGTGCGATCGACTGCCGGTTGAGCACGGACGAAACGTGGAAGAGGTGCGACGTATCAGACACGCCAGGAGTATAGGAGGTAGCGAGGCCGTAGTCCTCGTCGCGCTCGCTCTGCCGCGGCTGTCCCGCGTGGTCGCCGGTCGCGCTGCGGAGCGTCTCTTCGAGACGCCATCGCACGGTCAGGCGCGGCCGACCGGGACGTGGGGTCGCTGGATGTCCTCCGGGTGGGCCGTGTGCAGCACGGCCTCCTCGTAGGTGATGGCGCCCGCCGCGACGAGGGCGTTGATGCTGGTCTCCAGGGTCCGCATGCCGTCACGGTGGCCGGTCGAGATCATGTTGCGGATCTGGCGTGTCTTGCCCTCCCGGACCAGGTTGCGGATCGCCGACGTGCCCACCAGCACCTCGAAGGCGGCCACCCGGCCCCCGCCGATCCGGGGGATGAGCGTCTGGTTGAGGATGCCGACCAGGGTGTGCGCCAACTGCAGGCGGATCTGGGGCTGTTGCTCGGCCGGGAACACGTCGACGATGCGGTCCAGCGTCTGCGACGTGTCGTTGGTGTGCAGGGTGGCGAACACCAGGTGCCCGGTCTCGGCGATGGTCAGGGCCGCGGAGATGCTCTCCGGGTCGCGCATCTCGCCCAGGAGCAGGACGTCGGGATCCTCGCGCAGGGCCGAGCGCAGCGCGGCGGGGAACGACTCGGTGTCGGTGCCGACCTCGCGCTGGTTGACCGCCGAGCGCTTGTGCCGGTGCAGATACTCGATCGGGTCCTCGATGGTGAGGATGTGCACCGGCCGGTGCGTGTTGACATGGTCGAGAAGCGCCGCAAGGCTCGTCGACTTCCCCGACCCGGTCGGCCCGGTGACCAGCACGAACCCGCGCGGCATGCCCGCCCACCCGACGACGACCGGGGGGAGTCCCAGCTGCTCGGACGACGGCACGGAGAACGGGATGATCCGCAGCGCCAGCGCCGACGCGCCGCGCTGCACGAACGCGTTCCCGCGCAGCCTGGCCTTCTCCCCCCAGCTGAACGCGAAGTCGACCTGCTTCTCCCGCCGGAACCGCTCCGTGAGTTCCGCGCCCAGCACCCCGGTCACCAGGCGATCGACCTCCGGCTCGGTCAGCGCGGCCCCCTCGACCGGTCGCAGGGCGCCGTCGACGCGGAGGAACGGCGCCGATCCGGCGGTGAGCAGCAGATCGCTGCCACCCCGCTCCGACAGCTCACCGAGCAGGTGGTCGATGATCGCGGAACTCGGCCCGGACATGGTGGTCTCCAAGGTGGCGTGCTGGTACACCGCGATCTGCTGCCTGTCCGGGGTCACCGGGGCGCACAGTTCGACGTGTCCGCGGTCGACCTGGAACCGGCTGCCGCCGCCCATCATGACCTCGACGCCTTCGGGCCGCGTCCGATCACACCCGCCCGGGTCGGGGACGGCCGGGCGGGTGGGGCTCGCGGGGTCCCAGCCTGCCCGCGTGCCGCCGACCACGCTGACCGTCGGGTCGTCGACCGTCCAGACCGCGCTGCCGCCGGTGAAGGTGAAGTCGAAGTAGTAGACACCCGGCTCCAGCCAGACGACGACGTGCGGGCAGTCGCCGCCGGTGAGGTGGCTCAGGGCGCGGGCGTCGTCGTAGTAGCCGGGCCGCAACCGCGCCAGCCAGGAACCGGGGGCGGGGCACGGGGGCGCCGTCCGCCGGACCGGGACGGCCGTGGCGGGCGGGGTGTAGTCCGGGTCGCCGCCCACGGCCTCGTCGGCGGGGGCCGGCGGGGTGTCGTCGGCGCAGTCGTGGGCGTACGGCGCCTGGGTCGGTGGCAGTGGGGTCTGGGACACGGCACGGGAGCAGTCGCCGACGGCGGACACGTCGCCCGACACCGTCATCGACGCGCCGGCGCCGGTGGTGACGTTCGAGTGCGAGAACACGCCGCCCTGCACGCGCAGGCCGCGCGTGGACACGTCGATGCCGTCCGTGGCCGCCCGGCCCAGGCTGCGCAGCGCGTCCTGCGGTTGGGTGGCGCGGGTGAGCGCGGGGGACGCGTTGAGGGGGTCGCAGTGGACGGTCATCCGCCGGCCGTTGATCGGCGGGGCGGTGTAGGGAGCGCACGGGTCGCCCTGCGAGAAGTTCTTGATCGCGAGCGGACCACAGCCCGTTCTCCTTGCGCGCCAGACGCCAGGACGGCTTCACGCTCATCGAGTTGCTCGTGGTCATCGTGATCCTCGGCGTCCTCGCCGCCATCGTGGTGTTCTCCGTCAGGGGCATCGGCGACAAGGGCCACAAGAGCGCGACCGCCGCGGACGCGGCCGCGCTGCGCACAGCGGAGGAGTCCTTCTGCGCGCGGCACGGACACTACGGGACCGTCGACGATCTCAAGGCCGACGGGCTGCTGTCCAGCGAACCGGTGTACAACGTGCTGGTGGTCGGCGAGGAGCACAAGTGCGGCCGAGGCGAGAAGTCGTCGTACACGGTGCATGACACCTCACCGACGGAGAACGGAGCGGAAGCGATCCCGGTGGGCCTGGCTCCGGCCGACGTCGCGGTGGACGAGAAGGCCGACCGCGTGTACGTCGCGGCTTCCGGCAGCAACGCCGTGACCGTGATCGACGGCAAGACCGACGAACCGATCGGTCCTCCGATCGACGTCTCCGGCGCCGTGTCGGCCCCGAATCGCATCGCGGTCGACCCCGGCACGGGGCGGGTCTACGTCGGGGGTACCGCGGCAGTCGGGAGCGGCGGCAGCGTCGCGATCATCGACACGGCGCACGCCAACCGAGTGACCCAGGTCAGCGACTACACGACGACCGTCACCGGCCTGGCGGTCTCCCCCGAGAACGGCGACGTCTATGTCGGCGGCGGCAACGCCAGCTCCTCGGCGGTCGCCTACATCGCGGCCGGCAGCTTGTCCGCGACGCCGATCCGTCTGCCCGACGGGGGACTTGTGGGCCCGAGTAACGGCATGGACTTCTCCTTCGACCCCGCGCACCACGCGGTCTACTTCGTCAAGGCGGGCGTCAGCAACAGCACCGGCGGCCTCTTCGCCGTCTCGTCATCGACCCCGTCGGCCGCACTTCGACAGCGATCGACGACCCGGTGGGATCGCTCTACCCCTTCAACCCCATCACCGTGGTCTACAACTCCGCGGCAGGGGCCGTCTACGTCTACCTGGACGGTGGAACGAGCTGCGGCAAGTCTGGTGGCCGCATCGACCGCATCGTCGGGAGGACGGTCACGGGGCAGGCAGCGGTCTGCGGAGCTTCGAAGGCCACCGGGAATCCGGCGCACAAGCTCACCGTGCTGAAGAACTTCAACAGGGTCTTCGCGGCGCAGCAGAACGCCATCGGCACGTCGGGCGGCATCGGGGTGGTCGACGGCAGCACACTGCTCCCGCAAGCTCCGCTCGGCACACCTCGTCAGTTCGCCGCGCTGGCCGTGAACAACACCACCGGGAAGGTGTACGCGGTCGATCCGGCCGGAACGGTCGCGGTGTTCCGGACCGGATCGGCCTAGAACAACGCCGGACCGGCCACGCACCCGGCCGGCGCGCCGTCGCACGACCTCGCCGCCGCGGCACGGCCGCAAGTGCTGACCTGCCGGCCGGGGCGGCGGGTGTCCGCCGACTCCCCCTCCGAGGTGCGGCACGCCGTCACAGTGCCGGGGTCGCCGCGAACCCCCGGGTCCCCCTGCCGGACCGCAGGCGGGGGGACCCGGGGGTTCAGGTCCGGTCGGACTACTTCGGGCAGGTCACGAGGCCCATGACGATGCCGCTGAAGGCGCCGGTCATCATGCCGGTGGCCACTCCGGGAGGTCCGCTCAGGAGGCCCATGACCCCTCCGCTGACGATGCTGGTGCCGATCTTCGCGGCCATGCACTTGTCGTGCGCGTCGCTGTTCCGGGCAGCGGCAGCGGCCTCGAAGGACGCCGCCGACATCGTCCGGACGCTCTTCTCGGCGGCGGCGGAGCCGGTGGCGGCGCTGTCGCCCAAGGAGAAGGCCGGGGGTGTGATCGTGCCGGTGACGGTGTCCCCGGTGACGCCCTCGACGTTCTGGGTGACGGTGGTCCCGTTCAGGGTGAAGGAGATCTTGTGGACCTGTCCGTCGGTGTCGATGACCGTGCCGGGCATGACCGTGGCCACCGTGGAGCCGTCCGCGTCACTCACCCTGATCCCGCCCTGGTAGGCGGTCAGCCTGCCGCCCTCGGGCACGTCCACGGCGGCCGACGCGGTCCTCGCGATGACGGCGGGCTTGACGTCGGCGCCGCCGGTGCCGGCGCCGGGCGCGTCCGCGCTGGTGCGGGCGACGTACATCGTGGACCCGGCCGCCGAGTTGATGACGGGGACGGTCACGGTCGCGTCGGCCGTCCACGGCTGGTGGTCGGCGTCGAAGGTCCAGGTGCCGGTGACCTTCTTGCCGACGGCGGCGAAGTCGACCCATCCGTAGTTCTTGGGCGGGACGTCGATCGAGATGCCGTTCACGGTGGTCTCGTCGGAGGTGTAGGTCTGCGTCGCGTTGAGCTGGCTGGTGACCATCGCCTGGACCGGGGCGGAGACGCCGACGGAGGACGACAGACCCACGGAGTACGACTGTGCCCAGCCGGAGTGGTAGATCGTGGTGAAGACCTGCTTCATCGTGGCGTCGGTGTCGTTGTACCAGATCGACGAAGCGGGCTGACGGGGCAGGACTTCCGGCTGCCCTTCGGACTTCTCCGTCCACGAACAGGTGCTGGTCTTGCGGGAGCACAGGTCGGCGTAGTAGTCGAGCGCGAGCTTCAGCGCATCGGGCGCCTTCGCCTGGGGCACCGTCCACTCCTGCCCGGCGGAGCCGTCGCAGGGGTTGGGCTGGGCCAGGATGCCCCACAGGTGCAGGCCGCCCCGGTTGTCCAGGCAGTAGCTCTCATCGGTGCGCACCAGCCGGAAGGCGTTCGGCTTGCCGGTGACGGGGTGGAAGTGCCACAGCTGGCCGTCGTCGCTGTCGCCGCCGCCGCATGAGCGCTGAACGAGCGGCTGGACGGAGTAGAGGCATTTGCCGGTGGTGGTGTTGGCGACGCGGAAGGTGCCGGTACCGGCGGCGATCAGGCGCCAGTTCGTGTAGTTGGTGCCGTCGGGGGTGACGGAGATCTGCGCTCCGTCGCCGGTGCCGGTCGCGTTGAGGGTGCCGTCCGGGTTGGTGAACGTCCAGGCGGCGGAGTCGGCCGCCCGCGCGGTGGTGGCGGAGGCGATGACACCGGTGGTGAGCATGGCCAGGGCGACGAGCGGGGCCGCCAAGAGGCGCCTGACGTCCTTGATCTGTCTGTGCATGTCGACCTTCCGTAGGGAGCCCGTGAACTTCCTGGCGGAGCGCGGCGCACCTGTGGGGACCCCGGACGTGTCGTCCGCTGTCCGCTGACTCGCCGTGGTGGCGCGGTGGCGCGGCGGCGGCCACCGGCTGGTCGCACTCCTCATTCCCTGAGTGTGCGGGGGCCGATGAAATCGGCGTGAAGGCCGAGCCGATCGCCGGTTCACCCCCCAGATCCACCGCGACGATCAGGCCGGACCACCCGCCACGGGCCGCGGTGTTACCGCGAGCGGAGGACGAGCAGAGTGATCTCGCTGGGCGCGAAGACGCGGAAGGGCGGGCCCCAGAAGCCGGTGCCGCGGCTGGTGTAGAGGAGGGTGCGGGCGCCGTGCCGGCTGAGACCGGCGAGGGCGGGCTGGTCGATGCGGACCAGGTGGTGGAAGGGCCAGATCTGGCCGCCGTGGGTGTGCCCGGAGAGCTGGAGGTCGATGCCGGCGGCTGCCGCCCGGTCGATGAACTTGGGCTGGTGCGCCAGGAGCAGCACGGGCAGGTCGGGGTCGGCGCCGTCCAATGCTCCGGCGAGGTGGGCACGGTGGCCCGCCAGACCGGAGGACTCGGCGGTGACGTCGTCCACGCCGGCGACCACGAGGGTGTCGCCGCCGCGTTCGAGCAGCAGATGGCGGTTGCGCAGCGGTTCCCAGCCCAGCTCGTCCATCAGGTCGACCCAGCCCTGGGCCTCGCTGTAGTACTCGTGGTTGCCGGTGACGTAGACCCGGGCGCGGGTGGCCCGCACGGTTTTGAGCGGGGCGGCCTGCGCGCGGCGGCGGTCGGCCGTGCCGTCCGCGATGTCGCCGGTGTGGCAGACCAGGTCGGCTTCCAGGGTGTTCACGATCTCGCACACACGTGCCGACCAGCGGGCGCGGTCGAGCGGACCGTAGTGGGTGTCGGTGATGAGGACGACGCGGGTGCCGTCCAGTCCGGCGCCCAGCCGGGGAAGCCGCACGTCGAGCCGCCGCACGCGCGGCACACGGCGGGCCTCGGCGTACCCCCAGGCGAGCAGGACGGCGGTCACACCGAGGACGGCCCAGGTGACGATGCGGGCCCGGTCCTGACCCGTGCCGACTCCGGCCGCGGTCAGGCCGAGCCGCAGGAGGACGCCGACCAGAACGGACCAGGTGAACAGCACCCAACTGGCGCCCAGCAGGGTGTCGCCGACGATCGCCGCCCGGTCCTGCTGGCGCCGGCCGTGGCCGCGCACCATCGCGAGCGGCATGCAGACGAGCCCGAGGGCGAACAGCGCGGTGCCGGCCGGCGTGACGGGCAGCGGCCAGTGCTGGCCGCCGTACAGGAGCACCCCGCAGGGCACCGCCCACAGCAGAACGGGGGCGATCAGGGGGACGTGACGCATCAGGCGGTGCAGCCGGCTCGGCCGCGGAGCCCGCGCCCCGCTGTCGACGGATCGGGTGTTGCTGGTGTCGGTCACGCTTCCCCTCCCTGACCGGGCTGCCGTCATGCGCACTGTATCCGGTCGCCTCCAGACGGCCTGGACAGACTGTCTGCGCGCAGATAGTCTGTGCGAAGAACAAGTTCTGGACCGGGAGGCCACTGATGTGGACGTATGAGCACAGCATCGAGACCGACGCCGCGCCTGAGGCGATCTGGGGCCTGTGGGCCGACGTCGTGAACTGGGGAACCTGGAACGCCGACGTCGCGAGCATCCGGATCAGCGGTCCGTTCGCGGCGGGCGCCGAGATCGTGATGACCCCGGCCGGGGACGACCCGGTGCACCTGCTGGTCGCCGAGGCGGTCCCCGGCGAACTGTTCGTGGACGAGGCCCGGTTCGGCGGGCTGCTCCTGCGCACCGTCCACCGGATCGGTCCGGGCGAGGGACCGCGCACCCGGGTGACGTACCGGATGGAGATCACCGGCGCCGGCGCGGACGAGATCGGCCCGCAGATCGGCCCGGGCATCACCGCGGACTGGCCGGAGACGATGGCGGCCCTGGTCAAGCTGGCGCAGGGCTGATGGCCCTAGACCCCGGGGGCAGTCCCGGCTTCCTGCTCTGGCACGCCACGCTGCGCTGGCAACGCGACATCGCCGCCGCCCTCGGCCCCCTGGACCTCACCCACGTCCAGTTCGTCCTCCTCGCCTGCACGTGGTGGCTCAACACACACGGCACGCACCCCAACCAACTGGCCCTGGCCCGCCAGGCCGGCACCGACGTCAAGATGACCTCGCAGGTCCTGCGCGCGCTGGAGGCCAAGGGGTTGATCGAGCGCGAGGTCGACCCCGCCGACACCCGCGCCAAACGCCTGCGCGTCACCGACGCCGGCGCCGGGCTGGCCCCGCGCGCGATCGCCGCCGTCGAGGACGTCGACGCGCGCTTCTTCCGGCCGGTGGGGCACGAGGACGCCGTGACCCTGCTCAGCCGCCTGGCCGACCCCGAAGCCTGAGCCTGCCCGGGAGCCGCCCCCGACGGGCCGTCACCCACGGCCCGGCGAACACGTCGGGCCCCGGCCCCGCACCGGACAATCCCATGAGACGGCCGGGGCGTCGGCGGCCGGCTGCCGATCGAGGGCGGCCAGTACCGGGGCGGCGCCAACTACCGCCACAACCGAGCCCTGTCGGGGTTATGGACCCGGGCGAACGGAGGGGGACGGCCCGACATCCCGAATGCCTCCCGGCCCGGGGGGCGGGAGGCATTCGGGGAACATTCGGGGAAGAGGAACTGCTCCTACTGGTCCTGCTGGTCCTGCTGCTGACCGCCGCCGTAGTAACGGCGCGCCGCGTCGGCGGCCTTGTCGGTCTGCGCGTCGTACTTGTCGCCGGTTCGCTCGTCCACCAGTTTCTCGGCGCGCTCCACGCCCTGGTCGGCCTGGTCCGGGTGGCTCTTGGCCATCTCCTTGGCCTTGTTCGCCATGTCGCCCAGCTTGCCCATGAGAACCCTCCTGGGATCGTGCTCGTGCGGTCGTTCTCCAACCGGGTGCCCACCCGCGGCCGATCGATCCCCACGAATTCGCCGCGGCCCGTCGCGGACCGGCACCGGCGGCATCCGCAACCCGCGGGGGAGGGCGGCCGGTTCCACGGTCGCGGCCGGAACGCCGGCCCGGGCGACGGCGTTTCGGCGACGGCGTTTCCGTGGCGGTACGACGCCGACGGGCGACGCGACGGTCCATGACCGGCGTCGCCCGTCAACGTCAGGCGCCCTTCCCCCGGTCAGGTCCCCGGGCCGGCCGGCCGACCCCTGCGCGACTCCGCGACTCCTCGGCGCCCGTGCGCGGGGGCGGTTGGGCGACGAACACGTCGGGCAGCCAGCGGGCCGCACCCCACAGGCACGCTCCCAGCCAGCCCGCGGCGAAGAGCCACCCTCCGGCGACATCGGTGCACCAGTGCACCCCGAGATAGGCGCGGCTCAGTCCCACCGACACGGCCCAGCAGCCGATCAGCAGCCGGAGTCCGGTCGCCCCGCGCGGCGCCCGCCACGACACCGCGGCGATCAGCAGGCCGGCCGCGAGCGCGCTCGTCGCGGTGTGCCCGGACGGGAACGCCCAGCCGGAGGCGTGCGTCGCCCAGTCCGGGTACGGCGGACGCGGCCGGTGCGCCAGGCGCATCACCGCGTAGCGCGACGCCTGGCCCCCTCCCATCGCGGCCAGGCCGAACGCCGCCATGGCCAGCCGTTGCCGCGGTGCGCGTCCGGCCGCCAGGGCCGCCACCGCCACCAGCAGACAGGGAAACACGCCGGTCCCGGTGGCGGTGACCCCGCGGGCCACCGCCAGTGCCGTGGCCGACCGGTGGCCGACCGCCCAGGCGAGAACGTCGCGGTCCAGTACGAGCGGCGCGCCGCCGTGGCCGACGGCGACCGCGCCCAGCACTCCGAACGCGGCCCAGGCGCCGAGGCCGAGGCTCCCGGCCAGCTCGGCCAGCTCACGGCGCTTCATGCGGTCAGCAGCAGAGCGCCCAGACGCCGGTGCACGAGCCACCGCGCCCACGTCCGCGACCGGCGCCGGACGGCGAGCATCGCACCCGTCGCCACGAGCGCGCCGACGAGCAGGCCGGCCAGGACGTCGTGCGGATAGTGCGCGCCGACCCACACCCGGGACACCCCCATCGCCACGGCGGCGACCAGCGCGACAGCGGCCGGGCGGCACGCGACGAACAGCAGGGCCACGGCCGCCGAAGTCGCGATCACCATGTGGTTGCTGGGGAAGGACCAGTCGCCGGGCGCCGGGCACGCCTCAAGGGTGCGCACGTGCAGGCTCCGGCACGGCCGGTCCTCGCGGACGAGCGATTTCAGGACCATGTCCACGCCGTACGCCACGACCACGACGACCGGCACGGCCAGTGCCGCCACCGCCGTCGCCGTGTCGGCCCGGCGCGCTCGCCACCAGCAGATCACCAGGAGGGCGGCGAAGACCACGAGCCCGTACGCCGACCACGCGGTCATCAGGTCGTCGAGCCATCCGGGCGCGTGCTGAGCCCGGTGAACCACCGCCTCGTAGGCGGCACCGTCGATGGACGAACCGTCGAAGGCCAGGATCACCGTGCCCCCTCCTTTCGCTGGGCGTTCCGCCGGCTCCGGAGAACCTCCGGGAGCAGGGGGACGAGAGACACGACGACGATCAGGGCGACCAGCGGCAGCAGGTAGTGGTCGACGTTCGGGATCGACGACCCCAGCGCGTAACCCGCGAGGATCACCCCCACCGTCCACGCCAGACCGCCGACGACCTGCCAGAGCGTGAAGGTCCGCACGGGCACGCCCAGGACGCCGGCCAGCGGGTTCAGCACCGTGCGTACCACCGGGACGAAGCGGGCCAGCACGATCGCCTTGGCGTGTCCGTAGCGCCCGAGCAGTTCCTCGGCCCGCTCGGCGCCGTCGTGGAGCCGCCGCGACCGGCTGCGCGCGAGCAGCGAGCCACCCGCACGCCGACCGATCAGATAACCGCACTGAGCCCCGGCCAGCGCGCCGACCACGGCGCAGAGCAGCAGGAAGCCCAGCGACAGACGGGCCGTTCCCTCCACCGGGCCCGTGGCCAGCAGCCCGGCCGTGAACAGCAGCGAGTCCCCCGGCAGGAAGAACCCGACGAGCAGTCCCGTCTCGGCGAACAGCACCACGCCCACGCCCAGCGCGCCGAACGCTGCCAGCAGGGATCTGGCGTCGAGCACGTTCACGGCGAGCTGTGCCGCCAGGTGCGTCGATGTCGTCATTGAATCGCGGCCTCTTCCGTCGCGCGTCGTGGAGGGGGTGAGTGGCCCCATGTTCGACTACATCACTGTAGACGGTCTACGTCACTGTAGACGATGACGGGCGAGGCGCGGCGTTCCTGCGGGCGTAAGGAGGCGGGTGTCGCCCGCACGCGGCCTGGGCGTCCGGCTCCGGGCGGGAGCCTATGCTTACGTCTACAAGAAAGTAGTCCGATCGCTTCCGCTCGGGCGACGCGGGGTGCGGTGAACGGAAGGAGACGCCATGGCGGACACGGAGGGCGAGCGCCGGCCCGCCAGGGAGCTGGAGGCCAGTGTGCTCGGGGTGCTGTGGGCCGCCGGCGCGCCACGGTCGGCCGCCGAGGTCAGAGCGGCGATACCCCAGGACCTGGCGCGCACCACCGTGGCCACCCTGCTGGGGCGGCTGTGCGCGAAGGGAATGGTGGGCCGCCGGCCCGGCCGACGCGGCTTCGTCTACTTCGCCGTGCAGGACGAGCACGGACTGACGGCCCGGCGCATGCATCGCGAGCTCGACCAGGGCGGCGGCGACCGCGGCCTGGTCCTGGCCCGGTTCGTCGAGGGACTCGATCCCCGCGACGAGGCCGAGCTGCGCCGCCTGCTGGAGGGCGGCGGATCGTGATCGTCCTCCTCGTCGTCCCGCTGCTGCTGCCCTGGGCGCTGCCGCCGCTGGCGCGCCGGACCGCCGAGCGGGTGCGTCCGGACGTCGCTCTGTGCGCGATCACCGGCGCCGCGGCCACGCTCGCCCTCGGGGTGGTCGCCTGCCTGGGCGTGCTCCTGCTCCCGCTCGTGCTCCGCCTGCCCCTGCTCGCCCAACTCGCGCACCTGCTCCATCCGCTGCGGGTGGGACCGGCCTTCCTCACCTCGGCGGCCTCCTGTCTGGCGGCCGGAGCGCTCGGCGTCGCCGTGGCCGCCGGGGTGCGGGGCGCCGCGACGGAGGTGGCACGGCTGCGGGCGGTCCGCCGGTGCCTGGCGGGGCTGCCGCACGCCGGGGGCATGTGCGTCCTCGACGACGACCGGCCGGACGCCTTCGCCCTGCCGGCCGGCCTGCGCTCGCGGAGGCGGATCGTGGTGACGGCGGGCATGCTCCGCGCCCTCGACGCACGGGAGCGCGAAGCGCTCCTGGGCCACGAGCGCGCACACCTGGCCTCCCGTCACCACCTGTTCCTGGCCGTCGCCCAGCTGGCCGGCTGGTGCCATCCGGCCCTGGCCGCCGTCGTCGCCCACGCCTCATTCGCCGCCGAACGCGCCGCGGACGAGGCTGCCGCGCGGGTGTGCGGGGACCGGCGGCTGACGGCCCGGGCCGTCGGGCGCGCCGCCCTGGCCGTCGCCGCCCACCGGGCCGGCCCGACGCCACCGCTGTTCGCGGCCAAGGGCACCACCGGGCCGGTGCCGGCACGGGTCAGGGCCCTGCTCGCCCAGGCTCCCGCGCGTCGGATCGCTCCCGCCCTGCTGGCCATGACCCTCCTGTGCGCCGCGGCCGGCGCGTCGTCCCTCGCCGGTGCCCTCTGGGTGCACCACGGGATCGAGATCGCGCAGGGGGAGCGGCCGGCCGGCTGACGCCGCGTGCCGCCGGGTGGGAGGGGCGCCCATGACGGCCCATGGCAGCCCATGACGGCCCAAGACGGCCCATGGCCCCTGGCCTCCCTGAGCACGGCGGCGGAGGCGGCCGCGCACCGTTCCGCCCGGGGCGCCGCCGCGTGCGGCTCGGGCGGCGGGTCAGTGTCCGCGCACGGCGACGGCCGCGTATTCCACGTACTCGTGGAGTCCGTAGGCCAGCGCGAGTGCCGCGAGAGCCGAGACGGCCACGGTCGCCGCCAGGCCCACGGCGGCCGCCCGGCGGGCTCCGCCCCGCGGCGCCGCGGGCTCCGGCAGGAGCAGTGCCTCGACCCGCCGGGGCACCGGCCCGCTCGCCACCGACAACCGCGGATACCCGCCGCCGGCACCGCGCGGGCGGGCCGCTCCGGCCAGCGCCGCCCGGGCGACGGCCGTCGCCACCGCCTTGCGGTCACCGACGGCGGCGGCGGCCTCTTCGTCCGCCCACCGTTCGAGGTGGAAGTCCAGCGGCCCCCGCAGACCGCGCACCGCGGGGTGCACGGTCGCGCCGAGGTCGGTCAGCAAGGACAGGAAGTGGTGGCGGCCCGACAAGTGGGCGCGTTCGTGGGCCAACAGGGCCGCACGTTCGACCGGTTCCAGCGCCCGCACCATGCCGGCGGTCACCACGATCCGGCCGGGGCGGCCCCGGTGGCCGGGGAGCGCGAAGGCGTCCACGTCCTCGTCCGGCAGCATCAGCAGATCCCCGTCGCCCGCGCCCCCAGCGGCCGACCGCCACGCTTCCCCGAGCAGGGACCGGTGCCTGGCCCAGCGCCGGACCAGCAGAACCGCCTGAACCGTCATGATCAGCGCGGCCGCGCACGCCACCGGAACCGCCGCCGGCCACACCGCGAGCACACGAGGCAGGGACACGTGTTCCAGCGAGGCGAGGAACGGCACCTGGAACAGGCCGATCAGGGCCGCGATCGTGCCGCCGGCCATCAACACCGCCGCGCTCGCCAGCGCCCAGCACGCCTCACGCGGCCGGAGCCCCGCGGCCAGACGCCGGGCGACGGGGGCGGCGCCCCACGGGAACGCGAGCGCCGCCACGACCAGGATCAGCGCGTACGTCACCCGGACTCGTCCCCGGCTTCCAGAAGAAGGCGTCGCAGCGTCTCCTCGTCGTCCTCGGAGAGGGAGGACACGAACCGCTTCAGCACCAGATCGCGCCGCGGCTCGCTCTCCAGTTCGCGCCGCATGCGCCCGGCGACGAGTCCGGCCGCGTCCTCCACCGGCTCGTAGGCGAAGCCGCGTCCGGCGGGGGTACGGCGCAGCGTGCCCTTCTCGTACAGGCGGGTCAGGATGGTGGCCATCGTCGTCCTGGCCAGTCCCTTGCCGAGGGCGGCGTTGACCTGCTGCGCGGTCATCGGCCGACCGGCCTGCCAGAGCACCGCCAGCACGTCCGCGAGAAGCTCGCCGTGCGGACGTCTCTCGTCCCGACGTTTGTCCGACACCTCTGTCCCGTCCTCCCACACCCGCGGTGACGCGGCGAGCCGCCGCGCCTCGCACCTGACGGCGGCCGCGTGCGCGTCGACACGTGGCGCGGCCGGTCCTCCAGGCACGGTCAATCTACCCGCCCTGCCGCCGGGCCGGTCCGCCCTCGCCCGCTCCCGTGGTGCGGGCGCGCAAATAAATAGGGATACGTAGAAGCCCGCACACGGATAGCTCCCGCGGGGGCGCCGGAGGGAGAGTGCCGCAGCGACGACGCAAGATCCGCCGCGTCACCGCTGCCGCTGCCCACAGGCAGCGGACTCCCTTCCCCCCTCAAGGAGTCCTCCATGCGTGGAGCCCCCATACGCACTTCCGTGGCCGTTGTCATGGCGGCAACAACCCTGTGGGGTGCGAGTGCGCTCAGCTCGGCCTCCGCCGCTCCCGGCCGGCCCGCGCAGGCCGCCGGAACCCTCGCGTCGCGCCACGCCTCCGCCGCCGTCGTGGCCGCCGCCGAAGCCGCCGCGCACGCCCATGGAGCGGCGACCGGCGTGAGCGAGGACGACGTACTGAAGGCCACGGACGCCCTGGAGGACGCCGGCGGCAGGAAGCACGTCCGCTTCCAGCGCACGCACGACGGCCTCGCGGTGCTGGGCGCCGACCTGATCATCCACCTGGACGCCCGGAACCAGTACCTGGGTGTGACCCGGGCGACCGACCGCGCGATCTCCGTCTCCACCACCACACCGAAGAAGTCCGCCGCCGACGCCCGGGCCACGGCCGCCGACGCGGCCGGGGGCACGGCGGGCAAGGCCGAACTGGTCGTCAGCGCCCTGGCGGACAAGGCGCCGGTGCTCGCCTACCGGATACGTGTCACCGGCAAGGCGACCTCGAACGACACCGGCGTGCGGGACGTCGTCGTCGACGCCGCCACCGGCAAGGTGCTGAGCAACGCCCCGGTCGCGGACGCGTTCCTGGCCCCCTCGACGCTCGCCAAGCTCAACAAGGCGGCGCAGGCGCCCGCTTCCCCGCCGCCGGCCACCGGCGCCCCGCTCGCGGGCGGCGGCAAGCCGCAGCCCGCCGCGGCCGCCGCGGGAACCGACATCAGCGGCAACTCGCTCTACAGCGGCACCGTCACCCTCACCGCCTCGCCCTACACCGACGGCCAGGGCACGAAGTGGAACATCCTGCGCGACCCCAGCCGCGCCAACACCGAGGTCCGCGACGCCAACGGCCAGCAGGCCAAGAAGTTCTCGGACGGCCAGCTCATCGGCACCACCGGCACCACCATCGGCAACGGGTCCACCAGCAACCGCACCACGGTCGCCGTGGACGCCATGTACGGCATCACCAAGACCCTCGACTTCTACAAGAACACGTTCGGCCGGGACGGCATCGGCGGCAACGGCGGCGGCGCCTACGGCATGGTCCACTGGGGCTCGAAGGTGGGCAACGCCTTCTGGAGCCCCGACTGCGGCTGCATGGAGTACGGCGACGGAGACGGCAGCACCTTCAAGAACCCGCTGGTCGTGCTGGACGTCACCGGTCATGAGCTGACGCACGGAGTGGTCGACGCCACCGCGAACCTCCAGCCCACCCGCATCGACAGCAGGGGCAACCAGTTCGGCGAGCCCGGCGCCCTCAACGAGTCGCTGGCCGACATCTTCGGCACCGGCATGGAGTTCGCGACGAACAACTCCAAGAACCCGCCCAACTACCTGCTCGGCGAGAAGCTCGGCCTGGCCCAGGGCTTCCTGCGCCGCCTGGACCAGCCCTCCCTCGACAAGCTCGAAGGCACCGTCGACTACTGGTCCTCGAAGGCGTACGACACCGAGGTGCACGCGGGCTCCGGTATCTCCTCCCACGCCTTCTACCTGCTCGCCGAAGGCAGCGGCAAGAAGACCATCGGCGACGTCGCCTACAACTCCGCCACCTACGACGGCGCCGCCGTCACCGGCATCGGACGGGCGAAGGCGCTGAACATCTTCTACACCGCCCTGACGAGCTACATGGTCTCCACCACCGACTTCCACGGCGCCCGCACCGCCACCCTCAACGCCGCCAAGGACCTCTACGGCGCCGGCAGCACCGAGTACCAGACCGTCAACCGGGCCTGGGCCGCCGTCAACGTCACCGCCGCCAACGGCTGACCGACCGGTCCGCCGGCGCGCGGCGGCGGCCGGGCACGAGCGGAACGGGTGACGGCACCCCGTCCCGGCTCCGCCGCAGGCACGGCCGCCGACACCCTCCACACCCCCCGCAGGCAGCGGGCCGCCATCCTCGCGGCCCGCTGTCCGGCTGTGCGGGACACCCGCCCAGCATTCCCCCACACCCCCCGGGAGGGCCACCATGCGGCCTCTTCGCACACGTATCATCACGGCACTGCTGGTGCTCACGGCGGCCGCGGCAGGCGGCCGGCAACTGCTCGCGGAACAGGAGGAGGACCAGGAGGCGATCACGGTGGGAACGACGGAACCCGTCACCTCACTGGACCCGGCCGGCGCGTACGACTCCGGTTCCTGGGCCCTGTTCAGCAACGTCTTCCAGGCGTTACTGACCTTCGAGCCGGGCGACACGACCCCGGTGCCGGACGCCGCCGAGAAGTGCGGCTTCCAGGACGACGGCCTGCGGCTCTTCCGCTGCACGCTGCGGCACGGCATCAGATTCCCGAGCGGGCGCGAGATGACCGCGGCGGACGTGACGTACTCCTTCGACCGGATCAGGCGGATCGACTCCGACCTCGGCCCGGCCTCCCTCTTCACGACGCTCGGCTCGGTGACCGCCGACGACAGCCGGACGGTCACGTTCCACCTGTCGACCCCGGACGCCACCTTCCCGCTGAAAGTCGCGACCGGAGCCGCTTCCATCGTGGACCGGGAGACCTACCCGGCCGCCTCCCTGCGCGCCGGCTCCGCGGTCGACGGCACCGGCCCGTACACGCTGACCGCGTACACCAAGGACCGTACGGCGGACCTGAAGCCGAACCCTCACTACAAGGGCTACCTGCACCGGACCGGAAGCCCGATCAGGCTCCGCTACTACTCCGACGCCCACGCGCTCGCCCGCGCCTGGAGCGCGCGGCAGGTCGACGTCACCAGCCGCACGCTCCCCGTGGACCTGCTCGCGGAACTCAACCCCGGCAACCCCGCGCAGCGGGTGGCCGAGGGCGACACCGCCCAGACGCACAACCTCTACCTCAACACCCGGGGCGGCTCTCCCCTGCACGACCCACGTGTGCGCCGCGCCCTGGCCTGGCTGGTCGACCGGGAGGCCCTCGCCTACACCGTGTACCGCAACACGGTCGATCCGCTGTACTCGGTCATCCCGAGGGGCATGACCGGACACACCACACCGTTCTTCGACCGCTACCCGGGAGCCCCGAGCGCCGGGAAGGCCCGCGCGCTGCTCGCCGAGGCCGGGGTGAGCCTGCCGGTGCACGTCAGTCTCGGCTACGACCGCGGCCGCGGCGTCGGCGTGAGCGCCAGGGAGGCGGCCGCGCTGAAGAGGCAGTTGCAGACGGGCGGCCTCTTCGCCGTGGACGTCAAGGGCTATGAGTGGGCGGACTTCCAGCGGCGGTGGGCGGCGGGGAGGATGGACGCGTGGGCGGTGAGCTGGGTGGCCGACTACCCCGACCCGGAGACCTTCGGCGCCGCACTCGTCGAGACCGGCTCCTCGATGAACACCGGGTACAGCAACGACCAGGTCGACCGTCTCGTACGCCGCACCAGGGGGCTCGCCGACCGGGGCGGGACCGTGGACGCCTTCGGTGCGCTCCAGACCCGGGTGGCCCAGGACGTGCCCCTGATTCCCCTGTGGCAGCGCAAGGACTACGTGGTGAGCACCTCGTACGTGGGCGGCGGGCAGTACTTGCAGGACGGCACCGGCGTCTTCCGGCTGTGGCGGCTGAGGCGGACCTGATCGCCCGCGCGCCGGCGGTGACGTGCGGGCGGCACGGCGCCGCCGGCGGCGCGGACGTGCCGGCGCCCCGTGCCCGGCAGGCACGGGGCGCCGGTGAGCGTGGGTCAGACCGCGACGCCGCGGCGGCGCGTGACCAGGGTGATCAGGGCCGCGCCGGCTCCGGCCGCGGCGACCCCGCCGCCGCCCACGAGCAGGGCGCGCGGGGTGGCGTCGTCCGCCGAGGCGGTGCCGGTGGCCGGGGTGACACCGCCGAACTTGTGGGACCGCTGGTAGGCGGACCCGGGCAGCTTGTCGGCGTACCGCTCGTGCACCAGCTGCCGGTAGGCGGCGAGCGAGGCGCCGTGCTCGCCCACCGACGCGCGGGCGGCCGCGTTGAGCGGCAGGACCCGCTGGCCGGACACCCGGTACCAGGCGTTGATCTGCGGTTCGGTGAAGGCGTAGCCGTCCTTGGCCTGGGCGGTGTAGGACAGTTCGTCGGTGCCCTGGGCCATGCCGACGACGGCGAAGCCGTGCTGCTGCGGCTCGACCCGGGCGACGGCCTGCTGCCCGTCGGCGGAGACGGACCGCACGGCCAGGTAGGCGACCTGGGCCGGCGCGCTGTCGGCCCGGCCGGTGACGAAGTCGGCGCTCAGCGAGTAGACCGGGACCGCGTCGCCGCTCGCCTCGGGGGCCTTGGCCTTGGCCTGGGAGGTGATGTCGGCGCGGGCGGCCTGGTCCACGGGCATGCGGCGGGCGCGCTGGTCGAGGTGGACGAAGAAGCGGCCGGCCATGCTCCGTCCGGCGGCGGAGTCCGCCGCGTGCGCGGCCTGGGCGAGGTCGGCTGCGGAGGGCGCCTTCGGGGCCGGTACGGGCAGGTCGGCGGCGTGCGCGGAGCCGGTGCCGAGGAACAGGGCGAGGCTCACACCCGCACCGGCGGCGAGCGAGGTGGCGGCCGTCAGGACGCGGCGGGAGTTCTTCTTCATGCCGATCACGCTCCGACCCGGTAGACGGTACCGCCCCAGCGGAACTGGGAGTTGCTGACGTAGGTGTTGTAGTTCATCTCCTGGTAGCGCTGGTTGGTGGGCCAGGGGTCGCTGAAGAGGATGGTGCCGGCCGACGCGTTGTAGCCGTAGATCACCCGAGCGTGACCGCCGCCGGACGTCCAGTACACACCGGTCTCAAGGGGCCGGTTGGCGTTTATCTCGCTCTGCACGGTGGAGTAGTTGACGCCGCCGTTGACCTCCGTGCCGGCGCTCATGCCGAGGGCGCGCCAGCCGCGCTGCACGACGGAGAGCTCGGCGGGCTGGTTGGGGCAGGTGCCGGAGGACAGGCCGCGCGAGGCCAGGCAGAAGCTGTTCTGGCTGGTGTTCTGCCCGTAGCCCTTGTACTGGGCGATGCTCAGGCCGGTCGCGGCCCAGCACCACTGGTTCTGCTCCTGCACCAGCTCGCTGAAGTTGAGGTTGCCGCCGTAGCCCGACGCGGCGCGGGACGCGGTGCCGTGGCCGGCCGGGGCGGCCTGGGCGGCGGTGCCGCTCGCGCCGACGAGCAGGGCGGCCGCGGTGGCCGCGGTGGCCAGGGCGGCCCGGCGGCGGTGTCTCACCGGCTTCGCGGGGGTGGGGGGTTGGGGATCGCTGGCCCTCATGGGCGCACACGTCCTTTCGGGGGTGGTGGGGGGTGGGGACGGGGCCCGGTCGGCCCCGGGACCTGGGTGCGGTCCTCTGCTGAGGCTCAGTGAGCGATGTACAGCAGCCTGTTGGGCGATCCCTGCGCGTCGCCGACGGCGTTGGCGGTGGCGTTGTCGAGGAGCGCCTTCTGCACTTGCGCCGGGGTCGCGGTGGGGTTCGCGGAGAGGTAGAGGGCGGCGGCCCCGGTCACATGAGGCGCCGCCATGGAGGTACCGGTCATGGTCGTGGTGGCGGTGTCGCTGCCGGGAGCGGCGGACACGATGTCGGTGCCGGGCGCGAACAGGTCGGTGCAGGTACCGTAGTTGGAGTCGAAGCGCCGCTGGTCGCCGCTGGTGGCGTTGTTCACCACGAGGGCTTCCTTGACGTCGCCGGGCGAGTTGCGGCACGCGTCGCTCTGCGCGTTGCCGGAGGAGACCACCCAGGTGACGCCCTTGGCGATGGAGTTCTTGATCGCCTGGTCCTCGGCCGGCACGACGGAGCCGGGCCCGCTGTTGATGCTCATGTTGACCACGGCCCGCCGGCCGGGGTCCTTGGCGGCCTGCTCGGTGATCCAGTTCGCCGCCTTGATGATGTCGGAGTCGGCGGCGCTGTCCTGGCAGTTCAGCACCCGCACCGACACGATCCGGGCCTTCTTGGCGATGCCGTAGTCCTTGCCCGCCACGGTGCCGGCCACATGTGTGCCGTGGCTCATGCAGGTCTGGTTGTACGCGTCGCTGGCGAAGTTGGCGCCGATCGACGCGCGGCCCTCGAACTGGGTGTGACCGATCCTGATGCCGCTGTCCACGATGTACGCGGTGACGTCGGAGGCGGTGTTGGGGTAGGTGTAGCTCCGGTCGAGGGTCTTCCCGCGCTGGTCGACGCGGTCCAGGCCCCAGGAAGGGGGGTTGGTCTGGGTGCCGGAGCCGTGGGAGTACCCGTCCTGCTGGACGTAGGCGACACGGGGATCGGCGGCCGTGCGGCGGGCGTCCTCGGCGCTCATCGACGCCGCGTATCCCTTGAGGGCGGTGCCGTAGGTGAAGCGCACCTGGCCGCCGTGCCGGCGCGCCAGGTCCGCGGCACGCTCGCCGACCGCGGACCTGGTCAGGCCGGTGTCCTTGAGGACGACGATGTAGCGGTCCGGGACGGGGTGGGCGGCGGCGACGACCCGGCCGGCCGTGGGGGCGGGCGCGGCGGGCGTGGTGGCGACGGCGTGCGACGCGGCCAGCAGGCTGCCGATGGCCGCGGTCGCGGCGCCGACGGCTATGCAGGACGTCCTGGTGCGCATGATGGCTCCGTAGCTTCGGGGGTGTGGGCGTGCGGGCCCGGCGGGGAGCGGGGACGCGTGCGGTACGCCGGAGATGGCCTCACGCTTGGCCGGAACCCTAGGACGGCGGCGGACGGGTGTTCCATCAGGACCCCGGTTTTACGGATACGCGAGAAACGGGGGACGGGGAGCGGCGCGGGGTGGGCGGGCCCCGGCGACTTCGCGACGTGACGGGCCGTCGGGTGGGCGAGGGACCCGCGCGGGACGCTGCCGCCGTCCTGGGCGGTGCCGAGGTACGGGCACGTGTCGCCGCGTCACGTTTCCTGCGTATCCGTAGCGCTCAGGTCCCGGAGGCGGGAGGGCTACGGACCCGTGGGCGGGCGGGAAGGCGCGCCGGTGCGGCCCGCGCTGCCGGGACAGAAACTTATGTGATCAACATATGGACGGAGTCATTCCTGTTCGTCTAGGGTCCTCACTCCGGGCCGGCTCCCAGGCCCCCGGCCGATCGGGCCGATCGAAAGCGATGGTCGACGACATGACGGCTGCACCATGCTCCCCCTGGCTCGCCCCCTTGCGTCTGGCACTCGCGGGAAACGGCTCGGTCCTCGTGTTCGTAGAAGGCGCGGCCGGCCTGGGCAAGAGCCGCCTCCTGGCCGAACTGGGCGGCCTGCCGGAGGCCGCCGGCACCCCTCGGGTCCTGTGGCGCTGCGGCGCGGCGGAGGACCGTCCGGACCCGGCGGGCGGGCCCGCCCTGCTCATGGTGGACGACGCGCACCGGGCGAGCCCGGAGGAGAAGCAGTGGCTGCGCCGCCTCTTGGAAGAGCCGCGGGACGGGCTCGCGGCCGTCGTGGCCTATCGGCCCGAGGAGTTGGCCACCGCCGGTCTGCCCCTGGGCGCGCCGACCGTCGCCTACCCTCCCGGCCTCGCGGTCTTCCGGCACCGTCTGCGTGCCTGGGACGTGGAGCGGGTGCGCCGCGCCGCCGCGGACATCCTGGGCGAGCGGGCGACGGACGAGGCCGTCGCCCGGCTGCACACGTGTTCCGGTGGGGTGCCGCAGGTGGTGGCCGACCTGCTCGCCGCTCTCCGCGCGGGCCCGGGTCCCCGGTGCACGGCCGCCGACGTGGACGCGGCCGGGGTGCCCGTCCGGCTGGCCGAACTGGTGCTGAGCCGCGCCGAAGCGCTCGCGGCCGCGCACCGGCCCGTCGTCTGGGCGGCCGCGGTGCTGGGCGAACCGGCCGGCCGGGACGAGCTGCTCGCCGTGTCGGGGATGGACCCCGCCCACGGCCGGGACGCGTTGCTGGCGGCCCTGGCCGGCGCCGTGCTGACGGAGGTGGGGGAGGGGCGTTACGGGTTCGCCGTACGGCTCGCCGCCCCGGCCGTGCGCGAGCGGGTGCCCGGACCGGTCCGCCAGGAACTGCACGAGCGGGCCGCGCGGGTGCTCGTCCGCCGTCAGCCGGTGCCGTGGGCGGAGGTGGCCCGGCACCGCAAGGCCGCCGGCCGGAGCAGGAGTTGGCTGCGGGCGGTGGAGAAGGCCGCCCGGGCGGCGGCGGAGGCGGGCCGTCACCAGGAGGCGATCGGCCTCCTGGAACGGACGCTCGCGGTGCCGGAGGTCTCGCCCGCGGACCGTGCCCGGCTGGCGCCGCTGCTGGCCCGCAGCGCCGTCCTCGGACTCCGGTCCGACCAGACGGTGAACGTGCTCACCCAGGTCGTCCAGGACCCCGCCCTGCCGGCGGAGGTCCGGGGCGAACTGCGGCTGGACCTGGGCCTGATGCTGTGCAACCAGGTCGGCGATCTCGTCGCCGGGGCACGGGAACTGGAAGTGGCCGTAGGTGAGTTGGGCGAGGTGCGGCCCACGCTCGCGGCCCGGGCGATGGTGGCGCTGGCCATGCCGGAGTGGCCGACCGGGACGCTGGCGGGACATCTGGAGTGGCTGCACAAGGCCGCCGCACTCGCACGCGAGAGCGGGAACGACGTCGCGCGGGCCGCCGTCGCCGCCAACCACGCGTCGCTGGCCGTCGCCTGCGGCGACCCGCGGGCGCGGCAGCTGGTGGCGGCACTGCCCGTCGACAGTCCGCAGGCCGGATGCAGGGAGCACGCCGCACGCGGGCTGTGCAACGCCGCCGACGCCGCCCTCTGGCGGGGGTCCTACCCGTGGGGGGAGGAACTGCTGGCCGCGGGCCTCGACCTCGCGGCCCGTATCGGCGCCCCGTACACCGAGCAGACGGCACAGGGCACACGTGTGCTGCTGGACTGGTGGACCGGGCGGTGGGCCGGTCTGGCCGAGCGGTGCGAGCGGTTCGTCGCGACGGCGGCCGACATGCCCGTACTGGCGGCGGACGGACACATGGTGCGGGGCATGCTGGCCTTCGCCCAGGGGAACTGGGCGGAGGCGGTGCGCTGGCTGACCGCCCTGGGGGCGCCCTCGCCCGAGCGCACCCGCCTGCCGCTGGCCGCGGCCACGGCGGGCACCCTGATCCGCCTCGCCCTGGTCCGCGACGACCTGCCGGCCGCGGCGGACCAGGCGCGGGCGGCCTGGTCGGCCGTGGCGAACAAGGGCATCTGGTCCTGGGCGGCGGAACTGGCGCCCTGGGCGGTCGAGGCGCTGGCCCGGGCGGGAGACACCGCGGCCGCCCGGCGGATGGTCACCGAGTTCGCCGAGGGTCTGGAAGGACACGAGGCGTCGGCCGCCCAGGCCGCCGTCACATGGAGCCGGGCCGCTCTGGAGGAGTGCGAGGGCCGTCGGCAGGAGGCGGCCAGAACGTACCGGAAGGCCGCGGCCGCCTACCGCACGCTGCCCCGCCCGTACGCCTGGGCCATGACGACCGAGGGAGCGGCGCGCTGCTCCCTCGCCCACGCGGGAGAACCCTCCGCCCCGGCCGGCGGACCGCCTGCGGACACCGCGGCCGGAGCCGCCGAGGACGGCAGGGGCCGGGCCCAGGCCATCGCGTCGTTGCGGCACTGCGTCGACGCGTACACCGAACTCGGCGCGGTCTACGACGCCGCCCGGGCCCGCGCCCTGCTGCGGGCGCACGAACCCGCGGAGGTCCGCCGGCCGGGCCGGCCCGCACTCCACGACCAGCTCTCCCCGCGCGAGCGCGAGGTGGCGGAACTCGCGGCCCGCGGCATGATGAACCGCGAGATCGCGGTGGTGCTGCACCTGTCCCCCCGCACGGTGGAACAGCACGTCGCCCGCGCCATCCGCAAGACGGGAGCCCTCTCCCGCCGCGACCTCTTCCGCACGTCCCCCGACGCGCGGTAGCGAACTGTCACGCAGGCCGCCCGAGGGAGCGAGGTGTGCGAAGGGGGCGTCCGGCTGGAGTAGTGCCGGTGGCCGGTACGGGGTAGGTCGCGGAGGCTGCTGGACGGGCACCGGATGCCGTGTCGGTCCCCTCGTCCCGGAAGCAGGCGCCCATGGTTTCCAGCCACCCCAGCGGCGACGGGGACGAGGAGGGGGCGGTCCGGTCGGCCGACCGGAAGGGCGGGCCCGGGCACACGGTCCTGCTGGCGCTGGTCCTCGCGGTACCGGTGACGAAGGTCGCGTACACCGTCGGCGGCGGCAGCGCGGCGCGCGACGTGTTCGTGGGCATGGAGCCCGCGAACTGGCCGGACGTGCTGATCGGCATGGTGCTCACCGATCCGCTCCTGGCCGCCGTACTGGCCGTCGTCGTCTCCCGGCTCGTGTTCGTCCTGTTCGCCGCGCGCGGCGCGGTCCCGGTGGGCGGCGGCGTCCTGCGGGCCCTCCAGCGGGGCGCGCTGACCGTGGTGAACCCGCTCGCCATGGGCGTGATCGACGCGTGCTTCTTCGGCCCCTGGTGGGGGCTGGGCACCGGGCTCGCCGCGTACGCGCTGCGCAAGGGGGTCGTGGTGGAGTACCGCACCGGCCGACGGCGCACGCACGGGCACCGCGGGCGGGGGACGACGGCCGGATCGGGCCACGACGGCGGCTACCGGCCGTCGCGGCGGCTGCGCCGGGCGGCGGCCCTCGAACAGTGGGTGGCCCTGGCCCTGACCACCGTCGCCCTCCCGGCCCTGGCGTTCGTCTCGGCGCTGGACGGGCAGGCGTGGACCTCGATCGTCCGCTGCCAGGTCACCGACGGCAGACGGTCCCAGAGTGACCGCCTGATCGAGCTGGGCCGCAAGGGGAACGGCGTCGTGGGGTGGAATCTGGACACGCGGGAGATCGCGAACGGCCAGGGGTGCACGGGCGAGGAGAGCCTGTACGTGCGTGAGCCGTGGTGGCGCGGCTGACCCGGGGGCGTCACGGCACCGGTTCAGGTGTGTCGCGCGGTCACCGGTTCAGGTGTGCCGCGCGCCGTCCGCGGCCGGCGGCGGCAGGGGCTGTTCGGCCCACAGGGTCTTGCCGTGCCGGGTGTAGCGGCTGCCCCAGCGGGTGGTGAGCTGGGCGACCAGGTACAGGCCGCGGCCTCCCTCGTCGGTCAGCCGGGCCCGTCGCATACGGGGCTGGGTCGCGCTCGGGTCGGACACCTCGCACGTCAGGCACTCCGCGAGGATCAACCGCACCTGCAACGGGCCGCCCGCGTAGCGGATGGCGTTGGTGACCAGTTCGCTCAGCACCAGTTCCGTGGTGAAGACCAGGTCGTCCAGGCCCCACTCCCGCAGCCGGCCGCTCGCCAGTTCCCGCACCTTCGCGACCGCCGCCGGGTCGGCCTCCAGTGACCAGACCGCCGTGTCCGCCTCCGGGATGCACCGGGTGCGGGCGAGCAGCAGCGTGACGTCGTCGGCCAGCTCGTGCGCCGGCAGATCGCCTACGATCGCGTCGACGGCCGCCCGCAGCGGCCGGTCCGCGGCGCGGGCCCTGGCCAGCCGCCGGGCCAGCTCGGCCATCCCGCGGTCCAGCTCGCCGCCGACCTCTTCGAGCAGACCGTTGCTGAAGAGCGCCAGGACGCTGCCGGAGCCCAGATCCGTCTCGGCGACCTCGAAGGGCAGGCCGCCGACGCCGAGCGGCGGCCCGGGGCTCACCGGGACGTAGGTGACACGGCCCTCCGGGTCGATCACCGCGGGCGGCGGATGCCCGGCGGAGGCGACCGCGCAGCGGCCGGACACCGCGTCGTAGACGGCGTACACGCAGGTGCCGCCGATCGTCACCGGCCGCCACTCGGCGTCCTCCGGCTCGCCGTCCTCGACGACCAGCTGGGCCACCAGGTCGTCGAGGTGGACGAGCAGTTCCTCCGGGTCCAGATCCAGGTCGGCGAGGGTGCGGACGGCGGTGCGCAGCCGGCCCATGGTGGCGCTGGCGCCCAGCCCGTGCCCGACGACGTCGCCGGCGACCAGCGCGACCCGGGCCGAGGAGAGCGGGATGACGTCGAACCAGTCGCCGCCGACCCCGGTCGACGGGTCCCTGGGCAGGTAGACCCCGGCCGTGGACACCACGGCGCCCGCGGTCTCCGACGGGGGCAGCAGGCTGCGCTGCAGGCCCACCGCCGCGCGGTGTTCACGGGTGTAGCTGCGGGCGTTGTCCAGGACGAGGGAGGCACGGCCGGCGATCTCGCGCAGCAGGTCGAGGTCGGCGGGCTCGAAGGCGCCCCGACCCGGCTCGCGCCGTACGGTGAGGTAGCCGAGCAGGATGCCCCGGGCGCGCAGCGAGGCGGTCAGCTCCAGCGGGTCACCGCTCGCCTCCCCGCTCTCCCCTCGGTCGGCGAGAGCGGCGCCGCTCACAGTCAGGCCCGCGCTCGTGACCGCGGTACGGCGCAGCAGCAACCGCCCGTCCTGCTCCGTGGCGGGCTCCCCGCCCGAGAACACGGCCTCCGCGATCTCGACCACCGCGGTGTCGGCCAGATGGGGGACCAGGACCGAGGCCAGGGCCTCGCCCGCGCCCGTGACGGACAGCAGACCGCCGACGGCGGCCGTGGCGCGGTGCAGGAGTTCGAGACGGGCGCGGGAGCGGTGCAGCTCGGTGACGTCGGTGAACAGGAGGGTCAGTCCGACGACCCGGCCGTCCGGCGCCTGGAGGCCGAACGCCGCGAGGTCCATCACCGCCCCGCCCTGCGGGTCGTCCAGCGTCCGCGTCAACACCCCTCCCCGCACCAGCGGTCTGCCGGTGTCGAGGATCCCGGCCAGGAGCCGTTCGATCTCCGCGGCGTCCTCGGGCATCAGGAAGTCCCCCAGGCGCCGGCCGGTGAGGTCGGGCGGCACACCGGTGTACGGCAGCAGGGAGGTGTTCGTGCGCACGATGCGCAGCCGGTCGTCGAAGACGGCGAGCCCCACGCGGTCCTGGAGCAGCAGCCCGCGGGTGATGGCCTGGTCCTGGCGCCAGTGGGCGACCTCGGAGGCGGGCGCGCCGAGGACGAGGTACCGGGCCGCGCCCTCGGCCGCCTCCGTCCCGGCGCCGCACACCGGCAGCACCCGGTAGACGATCTTCCGGGCGCGGCCCGAGCGGTCGCGCAGCACGGTCTCGCCGGACCAGGGCACGCCGCGGTCCCGCGGCACGGCGGGCCGGCCGTCCGGGTCGTGCAGCAGATCCCACACGGGCCGGCCGCACACCTCCTCGGCACGGTAGGCCAGCAACCGCTCGGCCGCCGCCGTCCACGCGACGACGACGCCCAGCCCGTCCAGGGCGATGCCGGCCATGCTCTCGGCGTAGGGAAACAGATGGCGCTCCATACCTCCACCTCGGAGATCTCCAGTCCCTCCCATCGTCTGCCGAATCCCGCCACCGCGCACCGGCAGAGTCACCGGCGCGGATCGCGGGAACTCCGGACGGGTGCACCGTACGGCCGCACCGCTCAGGGAAGGACGAACATGTCCACGCAGCACAAGAAGGTCGACCCGTCCGCCGTCGAAGGCGACTTCTTCCGCGTCAAGGACCTCCTGTCCGCGCAGGAGCGGCAGACGCTGGAGAGGATCCGCTCCTTCCTCGCGGAGAAGGTGGAGCCGCGCGCCGGAGAGCTGTGGGCCCGGGCCGAGTCACCGCTCGATCTGGTGGACGCGATCCGCGACCTGGGCATCACCGGCATCCCCGGCGACGCCCCCGGCACCACCGCCCGCAGCCCGCTGCTCAGCGGCCTGATCAGCATGGAGATGTCCCGCGTCGATCCCTCGTTCGCCACCTTCTTCGGCGTCCACAACGGTCTGGGCATGGGCTCCATCCGCGAGTGCGGCTCCGCCGAGCAGCGGGAGCGGTGGCTGCCGCAGATGGTCCAGTGGCGCAAGATCGGCGCGTTCGGCCTGACCGAACCGCTGGTCGGATCGGGCACGGCCGGCGGACTGCTGACCACCGCCCGCCGGGACGGCGACCACTGGGTGCTCAACGGCGAGAAGAAGTGGATCGGCAACGCCACGTTCGCCGACCTGGTGGTGATCTGGGCGCGCGACGCGGCGGACGGGCAGGTCAAGGGCTTCGTGGTGGAGAAGGGCACCGCCGGCTTCACCGCCGACAAGCTGGAGGGCAAGATCTCGCTGCGGGGCGTGCAGAACGCCCACATCGTCCTGGACGACGTACGCGTCCCCGAGGACAACCGCCTCCAGCGGGCCGACTCCTTCCGCGACACCGCACGCGTCCTCAAAGTCACCCGCGGCGGCGTGGCCTGGCAGGCCATCGGCTGCTCGATCGGCGCCTACGAGGCCGCCCGCGCCTACGCGGTGGAGCGCGAGCAGTTCGGCAAGCCGATCGCGAGCTTCCAGCTCATCCAGGACCTGCTGTCGCGCATGCTCGGCAACATCACCGCCTCGCAGGCCATGGCGGTGCGGATGGCCCAGTTGCACGCCGAGGACACGCTGAGCGACGCCCAGGCGGCCATGGCCAAGATGTTCTGCACCACCAGGATGCGGGAGACCGTCGCCTGGGCCCGTGAGGTCTTCGGCGGCAACGGCATCCTGCTGGAGTACAAGGCCGCGCGGTTCTTCGCCGACGCCGAGGCCCTCTACTCCTACGAGGGAACCCGCGACATGAACTCCCTCATCGTCGGCCGCGCCGCCACCGGCATCAGCGCCTTCGTCTGAGCCCCGGCACCGCGCCACCGCGCCCGCCCCGCGTTCCGTACAGCGCCGCACAGGGATGAGACCACCCATGACCGAACCCACCACGCCCACGCCCGGCACCGGAACCGGTGCCACGCCCGGCACCCCCGCCGCCACGTCCGGCGCCCGCCCCCTGGAAGGGCTGCGCGTCATCGATCTGGCGAGCGTCATCATGGGCCCGTACGCCTGCCAGATCCTCGGCGACCTCGGCGCCGACGTCATCAAGATCGAGTCGCCGACCGGTGACGTGATGCGCCACGTGCACAAACGGGACGCCGACACCATCGGAGCGCTGGCGCTGAACATCAACCGCAACAAGCGCGGCGTCCGGCTGGACCTGAAGCGCCCCGAGGGCAGGCGGGCCGCCCTCGACCTCATCGCCACGGCCGACGCGCTGATCACCAACATGCGTCCGCGCGCCCTGCGCAAGCTGGGCCTCACCTACGAGGACCTCGCCGCGGACAACCCGCGCCTGGTGTACTGCAACGCCCAGGGCTTCCGCTCCGACTCCCCGGCCGCCGACTACGCCGCCTACGACGAGGTCATCCAGGCGTCCTCCGGCATGGTCGACCTGATGCGGCGCGTCACCGGCAAGCCGTACTACATCCCCACGACCATGGCGGACAAGGTGTGCGGTCTGACCATCGCCTACGCCGTGCTCGCCGCCCTGCTGGGACGCGAGCGCACCGGCGGCGGACAGCACGTCGAGGTGCCGATGGCGGACACGATGTTCGCCTTCACCCTCGTCGAGCACATCGGCGGCCAGGCCTACGAACCGCCCGCCGGGCCGGTCGGCTTCCCCCGCTCCCTGGAACCCGGGCACGCCGCCTTCCCGACGAAGGACGGCTACGCCTGCATCCTGCCGTACAACTACCGTGACGCCGAAGCCTTCTTCGCCTTCGTCGGCCATCCCGAGGAGATCGAGGGTTTCACCCCGGAGAACTTCCAGTCGAAGATCGGCGAGCTGTACGAACTGCTCGCCCCGCACACCGACGGGCACACCACCGCCGAGTGGGAGGCGTTCTGCTCCCAGCACTCCATTCCGTTCGCCCCGGTCATGAACCTGGACCACGCGGGCGAACACCCCTACTGGTCCGGCGGACACATGCTCGACGTCCAGCAGCACCCGCACGTCGGCGCCTACCGGGTGATCGGCGAGCCGGTCCGCTTCTCGGACTCCTCCTTCGCGGTACGCCGGCCCTGCCCCGAACTCGGCGAGGACACCGAATCCGTGCTGACGGAGATCGGTTACACCCCCGAGCAGGTGAACGCCGCGACCCAGGACACCGACGACGACGGCCGGGACCGGAAAGGCAGGTGACCTCTCCCCGCGACGCCCGCCGCATTCCCGGCCGGAATACCGCGACATGCGCGATGCCGAAAAAAGCGGCGGTGCGCAGCCGGTGGAGCAATGGGGAGTGAAGAGGATTGAAGGGGAGTGAAAGGGAATGAAGAGGAGCGAAGGGCAGTAATTGCGGAGAGGGGAATGAGGGGAGCACATCACCCTAGCACCGCTCCCGGTGTGTTCAACTGCCGCAACGGCCCGGTTGGACACGGGAATTGGCGTGGAGGGCCATGGCGGAATGGTCATGGGAGAAGTCGGGCGACGACATGCCCGGTCGTTCAACTGCGGCGCCGAAGCAGTTGAACGAAACACCGCGGGAACTGTGGGACGTTGATGGACCGCGCCCGGCCCGCATAGCTTGAGTACGCGTTCTTCGCGTGACCGAAGCGGCGGGCGCCGCGCCCGCACCCTCTCCCGTTCGGTTATTCCAAGAGATGGGAATTTCATGGCTGACCAGCAGCTGTTCCTGCGTTCGAAGGTCATCGTCGAGCCACTGATCGACAGGTTCTTCGCGTGGCCGTACACGACGGCGCCGGTGCAGTCCGCGATGAACCTCGCGTTCCTCCAGGTACCGCTGCTGGAGTCCTACCTTCAGTCGCCCCAGGTGCACGTGGCGGCCAGCAACAACCCCGATCTGCGCGGCGGCTACTTCATCAACGTCCCCGAGGAGCGCGCCGACGAACTCCGCGACCTGCTCGCCGAGATCAAGCGGGAGCGCGCGCACATCCTGCGCTTCGCCGACGCGATCGTCGCCGGACAGGAACTGCTGCGCGCCAACGCCACCGGCTTCGACCTCACCCCGCTGTACCCGAAGCTGCCGGAGGAACTCGCCGGTCTGATCGAGCTCGCCTACGACACCGACAACCAGGCGCAGATGCGGTTCCTGGAGCCGGTCGTCTACAAGAGCGACATCTACCAGGAGTCGCGCCAGTCGGTGCAGCTGTCCTTCGAAACCGGCATCGAGCGCCCCTTCGTCCTCAGCACCCCGCGACTGACCTCCCCGGACGTCCTGGAACTCGACATCCCCTTCCGCCACGAGGGCCTGGCGGAGCTGTTCAAGACCCGGGTGCGGCCCACCACGCTCGGCCACCTGCGGGAGGCCCTCGGCCTCGACGACGCCCAGGCCGGACAGCTGTCGCACATGCTCACCGACGAGCCGGCCCTCTCCGAGGACCGCCACATCGAGTCCGGCGGCCGCATCCGCTACTTCGGCCACGCCTGTCTGGTGCTCCAGACCCCGCAGGCGGCCATCGTCACCGACCCCTTCATCAGCGCCGACAGCACCGCCGGCGACCGCTACACCCTGGACGACCTGCCCGACTTCATCGACCTCGTGCTCATCACCCACGGGCACCAGGACCACATCGTGCTGGAGACCCTGCTGCAACTGCGCGGCCGGGTCGGGGCGATCGTGGTGCCGCGCTCCTCGCGCGGCAACCTCGCCGACCCGAACATGGCGCTGATGCTCAAGAGCCAGGGCTTCCCCGTCATCGAGGTCGACGACTTCGACGAGGTCGAGTTCCCCGGCGGCAAGGTCACCGCCACACCGTTCCTCGGCGAGCACTGCGACCTCGACATCCGCGCGAAGTCCACGTACTGGGTGCGGCTGGCCGGCAAGAACGTCTTCGCCGGCGCGGACTCCTCCGGCATCGCCCCCGCCCTGTACCGCTACATCAAGCAGGAACTGGGCACCGCCGACTACGCCTTCCTCGGCATGGAGTGCGACGGCGCCCCCCTCACCTGGCTCTACCAGGCGCTGCTCACCATCCCGATCACCAAGAAGATGAGCAACTCGCGCAAGCTGTCCGGCTCCAACGCCGAGCAGGCCGGCGCGATCATGACCGAGCTGGGCGCCAAGGAGGCGTACGTGTACGCCATGGGCGAGGAGCCCTGGCTCGGCCACGTCATGGCGACGACGTACACCCCCGACACCTACCAGATCAAGCAGATCGAGGAGTTCCTGACCTGGTGCGCGGACCGCGGCATCAAGGCCGGCCACCTCTACGGCCAGCAGGAATGGCGTTGGTAGACATGGCGCCCGCCACCCTGCGGAAAGCGGATCTGCACGCCAGCGTCGGCGACCCGGTGCTCGACACCATGAATTTCCTGAACGAGATCACCCACCGCTACCCCCGGGCGGTCTCGTTCGCACCGGGCCGGCCGTACGACGGCTTCTTCGACGTCGAGGACATCTTCCGGCACGTCCGCCGCTACCTGGACCACCTGGCGGAGCGCGGCGCCACACCGGCCGAGATCCGCGACACGCTGTTCCAGTACGGGCCCACCGGCGGACAGATCCGCGAACTCATCGCCGCGTCGCTGCGCGAGGACGAGGACACCGACGTGCGGCCCGAGGCCGTGGTGGTGACCGTGGGCTGCCAGGAAGCCATCTTCCTCACCCTGCGCGCGCTGCTGGCGGGCCCGCAGGACGCCCTGCTGGTCTCCAGCCCCTGCTACGTGGGCATCACCGGGGCCGCCCGGCTGCTCGGCGTCGAGCCGACCGCCGTGCCGGAGGGCCGGGACGGCTTCCGCTGCGCCGACCTCGAAGCCGCACTCGCCGCCGAGAAGGCGCGCGGCCGCCGGCCCCGCGCCTTCTACGTGGTGCCCGACCACTCCAACCCGTCGGGCGCCACGATGCCGACGGCGGAGCGGCACGCCCTGCTCGACCTGGCGGACCGCGAGGACTTCCTCGTCCTGGAGGACAGCCCCTACCGGCTGGTGAGCCCCGGCCGCCGGCTGCCCACCCTGAAGTCCCTGGACCGCGACCGGCGGGTCGTCCACCTCGGCTCCTACTCCAAGACCCTGTTCCCCGGCGCCCGCGTCGGCTTCGCCGTCGCCGACCAGATCGTCGTGGCCGAGGACGGCCGCCAGGGCCTGCTGGCCGACGAACTCGTCAAGATCAAGAGCATGGTCACGGTGAACACCTCACCGCTGAGCCAGGCGGCGGTGGCGGGCATGCTGCTCGCCGCCGACGGACGCGCCTCGGAGTGGAACACCGAGACCGCGGCGTACTACGGCGAGGCGATGCGGGCCACCCTGAAGCGGCTCGACGAATGCTTCCCGCAACCCGGGCGCGAGGCACTCGGCGTCCGCTGGAACGAGCCGGCCGGAGGGTTCTTCCTCACCCTGGACGTCCCCTTCCCCGCCGACAACACCGCCCTGGCGCGCTCGGCGGAGGACCACGGCGTGATCTGGACGCCCATGTCCTACTTCTACCCCCAGGGCGGCGGCGAGCACAGCATGCGCCTGTCCGTCAGCTACCTGACGCAGGCCGACATCACCGAAGGCATCGCCCGCCTCGCCCGGTTCATCACGGCGGAGGCGGCCCGGTCCCGCTGACCCGCCGCGACTCCTTCCCTTCCCGTCTCCCGTCCCGCCACACACAGAAAGCGAACCCGCGTGTCCACAGCACGACGTCTCATCCGCAGCAAGCCACGAATGTGGGGGTGGACCTTCCGATGACCGCCAGCGCGCGACCGCACGGCACCGCCCTCCTCGACGCCTCGCCCACCGCACCGGCCAAGGGCTTCGGCGTCCCCCGGATCATGAGTGTCGGCACCGCCGTCACCGAGCACTCCTACTCCCAGCGCGAGGTCCTCGACCTCTTCGGCATCACCGACCCCAAGGTCCGCTCCGTCTTCCTCAACAGCGCCATCGAACGCCGCCACCTCGTGCTCCCGCCGAGGGACGCCGACGGCGCCGTCCTCGCCGAGCCCCAGGGCGAACTCCTCGCCAAGCACAAGCGCAACGCCCTCGACATGGGCGCCCGAGCCGTACGCGCCTGCCTGGACGACGCCGGACTCGACCTCGCCGACGTCGACTACCTCTGCTGCACCACCACCACCGGCTTCCTCACCCCCGGCCTCAGCGCCCACCTCATCAAGGAGATGGGCCTGCTGCCCCGCACCAGCCGCGTCGACGTCGTCGGCATGGGCTGCAACGCCGGCCTCAACGCCCTCAACGCCACCGCCGGCTGGGTCACGGCCAACCCCGGCAAGGTCGCCGTGATGCTGTGCGCCGAAGCCTGCTCCGCCGCCTACGTCATCGACGGCAGCATGCGCACCGCCGTCGTCAACAGCCTGTTCGGGGACGGCGCTGCGGCCGTCGCGCTCACCACCGACCCGCCCGACGCCGCCTACGGCCCGCCCGGCCCCCCGCCGGTGCACGACGGACCACGCGTCCTCGCCTTCGCGAGCCACCTGATCACCGACGCCATCGACGCGATGCGCTACGACTGGGACGACGACCAGGGCAAGTTCAGCTTCTACCTCGACCCGCTCGTCCCCTACGTCGTCGGCGCCAACGCCGAACAGGTCGTCGACCGGCTGCTCACCGGCGCCGGCCTGCGCCGCAGCGACATCGCCCACTGGCTCGTCCACTCCGGCGGCAAGAAGGTGATCGACGCCGTACGCGTCAACCTCGGGCTCACCCGCCACGACGTACGGCACACCACCGGCGTACTGCGGGACTACGGCAACCTGTCCAGCGGCTCCTTCCTGTTCTCCTACGAGCGCCTGCTCCGGGAGGAAGCCGCCCACGCCGGTGACTACGGCGTCCTCATGACGATGGGTCCCGGCTCGACCATCGAGACCGCACTGGTGCAGTGGTGACCACGGAACAGGTGAGAGAAGCGATGAACAGCACACCGACGGACACGGCCCACCCCGCGTCCGAGGAGATCCCCCTGCGGATCGACGGACAACAGCCCCTGTCGGCCCAGACGGTGGCGGCCGTCGCCGCGGTCTGCGACGCCGCCGAGGATCTCGACGGACGGGCCAGCGTCGTCGTCCGGGTCTCCGGAGTCCCCCGCGGACCGTGGCCCGGCGACCTGACCGTGTCCCTGGTGAGCAAATGGGAACGCGTCCTGCGCCGCCTGGAACGGCTCCCCGCCCCCACCGTCGCCGTCGCCGACGGCGACTGCGGCGGCCCCGCCCTGGACGTCCTGCTGGCCACCGACCACCGCATCGCCACCGGCTCCATGCGCCTGGTGCTCCCGCTCGAAGGCGGCGCGACCTGGCCCGGCATGGCCCTGTACCGGCTGGCCGGACACGGCGCGAACGCGGCGCCCATCCGCCGCGCGGTCCTCTACGGCACCCCGGTCGAGGCGACCGACGCCCTGGCCCTGCACCTGATCGACCAGCTCACGGACGACGTACCCGACGCCCTCCGGCTCGCCGCCGAACGCGCCGCGGCCGTCTCCGGCACCGAACTCGCCATCCGGCGCCAACTCCTGCACGACGCCGCCGCCACCAGCTTCGAGGAAGCGCTGGGCGTCCACCTCGCCGCCTGCGACCGGGCCCTGCGCCGCGCCACGACGGGAGCGCGCGCATGAGCGCCGACGACGAACCCACCGCCCCGCACCCGGACGACGTCCGCACTTCCCTGCCCCAGGCCAGGGAAACCCTCAAGCAGGCCGCACGACGGCACGCGCACCTGCTGGCCGCCCTGCCCCCGCACGGCGAGCGCACCGTACGGCAACAGGCCGACGCCGAAACGGCCGCCGACACCGTACGCACCCTGCGCGCCACGTTCATGGACACCCACACCGACGCCGTCTACGACGAACTCACCGACCGGCTCACCCGCCCACTGCGCGTCGACGAACTCGCCGGAGCCGCGGCGACCGCCTTCCCCGGCCTCGTCCCCACCGGCGAACAACTCGCCGCGGAACGCACCAGGCCACAGGCCCGCAAAGAGGGCCACGAGATCGACCAGGGCATCTTCTTCAGCAGAGTGCTGCGCTCGCCCCGGGCCGGCGCCCACCTGCTCGACACGATGCTCCTGCCGACACCGCGCGCCACCGCACTGCTGCCCGAGTTCACCCGCACGGGCAGCGTCGACCTCGGATCCGTCCGCCTCGAACGCACCGGCGCGGTGGCCCGCGTCACCATGTGCCGCGACGACGCCCTCAACGCCGAGGACAACACCCAGGTCGACGACATGGAGACCGCCGTCGACCTCGCCCTGCTCGACCCGGCCGTCGAGGTCGGACTCCTGCGCGGCGGCGAGATGACCCACCCCCGGTACCGGGGACGACGGGTGTTCAGCGCCGGCATCAACCTCAAGGCACTGCACAGCGGAGACATCTCCCTGGTCGACTTCCTGCTCCGCCGCGAACTGGGCTACATCCACAAACTGCTGCGCGGCGTCCGCACCGACCGGCCCGGCTGGCGGCCACGGACCACCGACAAACCCTGGGTCGCCGTCGTCGACTCCTTCGCGATCGGCGGCGGCGCCCAACTGCTGCTCGTCTTCGACCACGTCATCGCCGCCGCGGACGCCTACGTCAGCCTCCCCGCCGCACAGGAGGGCATCGTCCCGGGCGCCGCCAACTTCCGGCTGACCCGCTCCGCGGGCCCCCGCCTGGCGCGGCAGGTGATCCTCGGAGGACGGCGGATCTTCGCCACCGAACCCGAGGCCCGCTTCCTGATCGACGAGGTGCACGACCGGACCGACCTGGACCTCGCCGTGGAGCGCAGCGTGGAACGCCTGCGCGGCAGCGCCGTCCTCGCCAACCGGCGGATGCTCAACCTGGCCGAGGAGTCACCGGACGACTTCCGCCGCTACATGGCGGAGTTCGCCCTGCACCAGGCCATCCGCCTCTACAGCTCCGACGTCATCGACAAGGTCGGCCGCTTCAGCGGCACCCCCGCACCGGAACCCGGACGCACCCCGTGATCGGCGGCGGCGACAGCGGCATACGGTACGAGAAGGACGGCCAGGTCGCCCGCATCACCCTCGACCGGCCCGACGTGCTCAACGCCATGAACCGGCGCATGCACCAGGAACTGGCCCTGGTCTGGGACGACGTCGAGGCCGACGACGACATCCGGGTGGCGGTGCTCACCGGCGCCGGCGAACGCTCCTTCACCGTCGGACAGGACCTGCGCGAACGCGCCCGGCTCGACCAGGAGGGCACCGCCCCGACCAGCTTCGGCAGCCGCGGCCAGCCCGGCTCACCCCGGCTGACCGACCGGTTCGACCTGTCCAAACCGGTGCTCGCCCGCGTCAACGGCTACGCCCTGGGCGGCGGATTCGAACTCGCCCTCGCCTGCGACCTCGTCGTCGCCGCCGACCACGCGGTGTTCGCACTGCCGGAGGCCACCCTCGGACTGATCCCCGGCGCCGGCGGCGCCTTCCGCCTCGCCCGGCAGATGCCCCTGAAGGCCGCGATGGGATACCTGCTCACCGGACGCCGCATGAGCGCCGCCGACGCACTGCGCCACGGCCTCGTCAACGAGGTCGTCCCCCTGGAGGACCTGGACGACGCCGTGGACGCCTGGACCGACGCCCTGCGACGCAGCGCCCCGCTCTCCGTACGGGCCCTCAAGGAAGCGGTGCTGCGGTCAGTGGACATGCCGCTGGAAGAGGCCTTCACGGCGACCTACGCCTGGGAGGAGAAACGACGGCGCAGCCAGGACGCCGTCGAGGGCCCACGCGCCTTCGCCGAGAAACGCGCCCCCGTCTGGCGCGGCGCCTGACGGGGGCGGCCGGTGCGGTGTCCAACCGCGCGCACGTGGCGGTTGAACACCCCACCGGCCCCCGGCCGTGAAACCCCGGCAACGCTTGATCGCCACCGAGGTGCGATGCGATCGTAAGCCGTGACGGAGCCCGAGCGGCTCCATCGAGCGCGACACCCGGCCCACGCGCCGGGACCGACGGGGGCCGGCGGTGGGGCGGCCACCCGCGACTCTCCGCGACGACCCGACGGAGAGGGCCAGTTGCCCCCAACGAGGACGGGCTCGACATGCCATTCGTGAACACCAACGGTGTCCGGCTCTCCTACCAGAGGTCGGGCAGCGGCACGCCCGTCCTGCTGATCATGGGATCCTCCGCGTCGGGCCGCGTCTGGACGATGCACCAGACACCGGCGCTCAACCGCGCCGGCTACGAGACCATCACCTTCGACAACCGGGGCATCGCCCCCTCGGACGCCCCCGACGGCGACTACACCCTCACCGACCTGGTCGCCGACACCCGCGGCCTCATCCAGCAACTCGGCCTCGGCCCCTGCCACCTCGTGGGAACCTCGCTCGGCGCGATGATCGCCCAGGAACTCGCCCTCGCCTCCCCCGAACTGGTCCGCTCGGCACTCCTGTTGGCGACCCGGGCCCGCTCGGACGCCTTCCGGCGCGCCCAGAGCGCCGCCGACCGCGTGCTGCGCGACAGCGGCGTACGACTGCCGCCCGGCTACAGCGCGGCGAAGACGGTCATGGAGATGTTCTCCCCGGCGACCCTCAACAACGACACCGCCGTCACCACCATGCTGGAACTCTTCGAACTCACCGGCGGCGGCGACTCCGTGCCGGGACAGGCCGGGGCCGCCGACAGCCTCGGCGACCGGCGCGCCGCACTGCGCGGCGTCACCGTGCCCTGCCGGGCCGTCGCCTTCAGCGACGACCTCATCTGCCCGCCCCACCTGGTCGCCGAGGTGGCCGACGCCATCCCCGACTGCGACCTCGTCGAGATCGCCGACTGCGGCCACCTCGGCTACCTGGAACGCCCCGACGAGATCAACTCGGCCCTGGTCGAGTTCCTCGGCAAGTACTGACCACCCGGCGGCGTCCGCGACACGCGGTCACGCGAGAGCCGGCACGGAACCCGTCGGCGCGAGCCCGATCCCGTGCCCCCTCCTGCCGCCGCGCGCACGCAGTCGCGCACCACGGCCACCGGACCACCTCGCGCAGGAAGGAACACCCATGGCAGGGCACGACATCGCGTATGTCGAGGTGTACGCCAAGGACAAGCAGCGGACCGCCCAGTACCTCGTCTCGGCCCTGGGATTCGCCTGCCTGGCGGACTCCGTCGGCTCCGACCGCAGCTCCCTGCTGCTGCGCCGGGCGGCGACCCACCTCGTCGTCACCTCCGGTCCCGCCACCTGGAAGTTCCTGGACGCGCACGGCGACGGCGTCGCCGACATCGCCCTGCTCTGCACCGACGTCGACGCCACGGCGGAGGAGGCGCTGCGCGCGGGCGCCCGGGAGGTCGGCTCCGTACGGGGCAACCCGATCCTCACCGGCGCCGGCGGCGTGACGCACACCCTGCTGCCCGCCGAGCGCACCCCGGGGGACTGGCCGGCCGGCCACCGCTGGGCGGCACTGCCGCAGCGCCCCGCCCCCACGGGACACGTACGGCGGCTCGAAGGCGTCGCGATCGACATCGGGGCGACGGACCTGGAGGAGGCCGTCCGCCTCTACCGGGACGGCTTCGGACTGGCCCACCGCCGGTCGCGCGCCAGCGGGCCGCACCCGCACCGCACCGCGGACCTGGGCGGACTCCAGGGCGGCCCGACGCTCACCCTCCTGTCCGCGGGGCCCGCGACCGGCTTCGGCCCCACGGCCGCCCCGCACCCGTCGCCCGCCGACCGCGCCGTGCAGCGGCTCTCCTTCGAGGTGGACGACATCGCCCGCACCACCCGCGAACTCCTCGACTCCGGGGCCGAGTTCGACACTCCGGTCCGGTGGGAGGAGCCCGGCGGACACCGCGGGCGGCTGTCCCTCGTGGGCCGCTCTCCCCACCTCGGCGCGACCCTCCTCCTCGAACTCGTCCAGCACGGCGACCCCGCAGACCTCGGGGCCGGCCTCCGCGACCTGTACCAGGCGGTGGACCGGCGCCGGCTCGCCGCCCGATGAACCGTGGCCGCACGCCCGCCCGCCGCGGTGCGCACGCCCGCGGCGTCGGGCACCGCCGCGCGGCGGGCTCAGCCCGGAGGCGTACGCCCAGGGGATGACACCCCCAGAGGCGTACGCCTTCCGGAGGCGACGACCGGGGAACGTGCCCTCCGCAGAGGACACCGGCTTGTCACCGGGGAGGACGCGGCACGGCGGGCGAGGGCCTAGCCTCATACCGTCAGCGTGCCGTCCGCCCGACAACGGCGACGGCGCGGCCGTCCACCCGGAAGGACCGATGCGCAGTGGTAGACCACGGAGGGCCGGGGCGCGGGAGCGCCGGCGGACCGCCGACCGAGGCGCCCGTGAGCCGCACGGCGGGCGGCCCCCGCGGTCCCGTCGTCGTGTTTCCGGGACTCCGGTTCTCCCGGCAGCCCCGAGCCGCCCACCCGGTCGTCCAGGACCGGCCGCACCGGCCGGTGCCGCACCCGGAGGCCGCGGGACTGGACCAGCTGGTCTCGCCCGGAGCCGTCTGTCTCGACGTGGGAGCCGGCTGCACGCGGTGCACCGAGGCGCTGCGGAACCTCGCCGGCCCGGACGGGCAGGTGCACCGTCTGGCGCCGGGCCGCCCGGGCCGCGCCCGCCGGGCGGACACGGTGGACGACCTCTGCCGACGCGAGAACCTGGACCGGGTCGACTTCATGCGGGTCCAGTTCGGCGGAGACGAACGCGACGTACTGCTCGGGGCGTTCACCACCCTGCTGCGCGATCAGCCCACCCTGCTGCTGCGGTGGGGGCGCAGACGCCCGGACCGGCTGCGGACGGCCGAGACCGTCCGCAGCCTCACCGTGTCCCTGTCGTACACGATGCACGGATGGCAGGAGGGGAACTGGCGGCCGGTGACGGACTCCGTACGCGGCTGGGGCGGCTTCCTGTTCAGACCCCAGCCGCTGCCCCGCCGATTACCGTGACGGCGGCCGCCCGTTCCCGGTGGGCGGCGGGGGAGATCACCCGCTGGCGAGGAGACCGGCCTGCAGCCGCTCGTCCAGCTCCTTCGCGAAGCCGAGCCACGTCTTGGCGTACTCCCGGGCCAGACTCGCCACCGTCTCCCGGGAATCGGCGGACAGGGCGGTGCTCAGCGCGGGCCACTCCTGGGTGGCGATGGCGTGCTGCTGGAGCAGACGCAACAGCCGCCGGCCTTCCTCCCGGTGCCGCAGCGACGGGTCGCGCGCCAGCTTGTCGATCACGACCGTCGGCTCCTGCACCACCAGACGTATCCTGCGGTGCGGCTTGCGCCCGGCCGGCTGGGGGCGCGCGGCGGGCCGATCGGCGACCGGGTCCTTGTCCGTCCGGCTCCTGGCGCCGGAGCGCGCCGGCGCGGGGGGTTCGCCGGAAGCGAGCCGTCTGCGGACGTCGCTGACGGTCGCCGGTGAGACGCAGGCGAGCCGCGCCAGTTCGCGCAGCGAGGCGTCCGGGCGCTCGGTCAGCAGCTCTGCGACACGGTGCCGGGCCTCCGAGCTGTCCAGCGGACGGACCTTGCCGTCCTGGCCGACGCGCGCGTTGAGCTGGGGAGTCTCGTCCATCCGACGGCGGATGGCGGCGACGGCCTTGGCGCCCAGCCCCGCCGCCTTGGCTATCGCACGGTCGGACATGTGGGGGAGGGACGCGATGATCCTGGCGGCCGCGGCCTTGCGTTCGGCGGGCGAGAGCGGGAGTCCGTGGACCGAGTTGGCCTGCACGGCCCGGAGATACGCCTCTTCGGGGGTTCCGTCGAAGAATTCGACCTCGATCGTCTTCCGCCCGTTGGAGAGCGCCGCCAGATAGCGGTGCATTCCGTCGATGACCTGCATCGTCCGCCGGTCGACCAGCACGGCGGGCAGGGGCCCCTCGATTTCGGCGAGCCGGGCGATGTGCTGGGCGTTCACGCCTTCGGAGCGCGGGGAGTCGCCCGGCAGCAGTGAGGCGGTGGGGACGGTGGTGATCTGGCTTCTGGAAGTCTTGGTGCAGTGTTCCGGTGAAGGAGTGACCCTTTCACTTCCGGATTGCATCAAGATAACCCCCAATTTAATCAGTATCTCGGATCTGCTGTGCGTGGGTCGTGCCGTGCATAGGGCCGGGTCGTGCCACGTAGTTCTACGAGTACTTGAAGCAGCGGGGTGAGTCGGGCCGGTATCCGTACGGACGTCAACGGCCACTGGGCGACCATCACGCGACCGTACGGCGATTGCCAGACGCTCTCCTGGCTCCACCCTACATTCACATCTCCACCGCGGCAGGTGAGTTTTTCCGGAACCGGCGGCTCCGATTCCCTGTCCTCACCTGGGGTGAGCACGGCCGCTGCCTGCGGAGAAGCCGAGGGGGCGAGCGACTCGAAACGGGTGTTTCCGGTGCTAAGCAGAAGATCCAGCTATGTCCGGCGCACGTCCCCTGAAAAAGCGGGAAACTCCTGACAAGGACGCTCGCCGGCCGGAGGGCAATGCCCCCGGGAGGCCGGCCGTCCCTGTTCAAGTGCGGTTGGGACACAGTTGAACGGCCGGCGGTTTTGATCGCCGGGATTGATCAGGCATGCGGCCTGGCTCATAGTGAACTGGCTCGGCCAAGGCTGCCCGTGGACGCGTCTCGTAAGGGATGACCTGATGACCGACACTCCCGGCGAGAATTCGTAAAAATCGAAACAACTACTGCACCCGACGAAACCGACAGTTGACTGACGAGCCGCCGCCGTCGCGGAGGCCGCGAAGGCGTGCCCCTCGGGATGCGACACCTTCGAACCGGGAGCAAGCTCCCCGCCGCGGTTATGCGTAAACAGGAGGAATCCCGATGATCCCGTTGTCGTACGCGCAGCGCCGGCTGTGGTTCCTGACGCAGTTGGAGGGGCCGAGCGCGACGTACAACATCCCGATGGCCCTGCGGTTGTCGGGTGAGCTGAACCGGGATGCGCTGGAAGACGCGCTGCGGGACGTGGTGGAACGCCATGAGGTGCTGCGGACGGTGATCGCGGTGGCCGACGGGGAGCCGCACCAGCGGATCCTGCCGGTCGAGGAGACGGGCTTCGCCCTGACCGTCGCCGAGGTGAGCGCGGCGGACCTGGACGGCGCGGTGGCGGAGGCGGCACGCCACGTCTTCCCGCTGGACTCGGAGATCCCGCTGCGGGCCCGGCTGTTCGCCGTAGGCCCGGATGAGCACGTGCTGATGCTGGTGGTGCACCACATCGCGGGTGACGGCTGGTCGATGGGACCGCTGGCCCGGGACCTCTCCCTGGCGTACGCGGCGCGGTGTGCGGGCCGGGAGCCGGCGTGGGCGGAGCTGCCGGTGCAGTACGCGGATTATGTGCTGTGGCAGCAGGAGGTGTTCGGGTCGGAGGATGATCCGGAGAGTGTGCTGTCGCGGCAGGTGAACTTCTGGCGTGAGGCGCTGGCGGACGCGCCGGAGGAGCTGGCGCTGCCGTATGACCGGACGCGTCCGGCGGTGGCTTCGCACGAGGGGTATGCGGTCGGGCTTCAGCTGTCGGCGGATGTGCATGCGCGGTTGCGTGAGGTGGCGCGTGAGCGTGGCGTGACGGTGTTCATGGTGTTGCAGGCGGCGCTGGCGGTGACGTTGTCGCGGGTGGGTGCGGGGACGGACATCCCGATCGGTTCGGCGGTCGCGGGCCGTACCGACGAGGCGCTGGACGATCTGGTCGGGTTCTTCGTGAACACGCTGGTGATGCGGACGGATCTGTCGGGTGATCCGACGTTCGGGCAGGTGCTGGAGCGGGTCCGGGAGACGAGTCTGGCCGCGTTCGCGCACCAGGACGTGCCCTTCGAGCGGCTGGTGGAGGAGCTGGCGCCGGTGCGTTCCCTGGCGCGGCACCCGCTGTTCCAGGTGATGCTGACCCTCCAGAACAACGCCCAGGCCAGCGTCGACCTGCCGGGATTGCGGGTCGAAGGGATGGTCACCCAGCAGCTGACGGGCGCTCGGAACACCAAGTTCGACCTGGACATCATGGCGACCGAGGTCTTCGACGCGGACGGCGCCCCGGCCGGCCTGACCGGCCGCATCGTTGTGTCCGCTGACGTGTTCGAGGCGGGGGCGGCTGGTCGGTTCGCGGAGTGGCTGACGCGGGTGGTCGAGGTGGCGGTGGGCGACCCGGGCGTTCGGGTGCGTGGAATCGATGTGGTGGGTTCGGTGGAGCGGTCGTTGGTGTTGGAGGGGTGGAACGGTGCGGGTGTGGGTGTGGGTGTGGTGGGTGGGTTGGTTCCGGAGCGGATTGCGGAGTGGGCGGTGGTGGATCCGGGTGCGGTGGCGGTGGTGTGTGAGGGGGTGGAGTTGTCGTATGGGGAGTTGGATGTGTGGGCGAATCGGTTTGCGTGGTTGTTGAGGGGGCGGGGTGTGGGTGTGGAGTCGGTGGTGGGTTTGTGTTTGCCGCGGGGTGTGGAGATGGTGGCTGCGGTGGTGGGTGTGTGGCGTGCGGGTGGGGCGTATGTGCCGTTGGATCCGGAGTATCCGGTGGAGCGGTTGGAGTTCATGGTGGGGGACAGTGGGGTTGGGGTTGTGGTGGGTCGGGGTGGTCGGTTGGGGGAGTTGTCGGTGGCGGGGGTGGGTGTGGTGGATTTGGGTGATGGTGGTGTGGTGGAGGAGTTGGCTGGTTTGTCGGGGGGTGTGGGTCCTGGGGTGGGGGTGTTGCCGGGGTCTGCGGCGTATGTGGTGTATACGTCGGGTTCGACGGGGCGGCCGAAGGGTGTGGTGGCGACGCATGGGGGGTTGCGGAATTTGGTGGGTGCGTTGGGTCCGGTGATGGGGGTGGGTCCGGGGGTTGGGGTGTTGCAGTTCGCGTCGTTCAGTTTTGATGCGTCGGTGTTGGATGTGGCGGTGACGTTGGCGTCGGGTGGGACGTTGGTGGTGGCGTCGGGGGCGGAGCGGGCGGATGTGTCGTTGTTGGCGGGGTTGGTTCGGGGGCGTGGTGTGGTGTCGGCGAGTGTGGTGCCGTCGTTGTTGGGGGTGTTGGATCCGGGTGAGTTGGGTGGTTTGTCGACGGTTGTGGTGGGTGCGGAGCCGATTGGTGTGGCGCAGGCGGGTGTGTGGTCGCGGGGTCGTTCGTTGGTGAATACGTATGGTCCGACTGAGACGACGGTGATGGTGACGGCGGGTGGGGTTGATGGGTCGGGGTCGGTGGTGCCGATGGGTGCTCCGGTGGTGAATACGCGGGTGTATGTGTTGGATGAGTGGTTGCGTCCGGTGCCGGTGGGTGTGGTGGGTGAGTTGTATGTGGCGGGTGCGCAGGTGACGCGTGGGTATGTGGGTCGGCCTGGGTTGACGGGTGAGCGGTTTGTGGCGTGTCCGTTCGGTCCGGCCGGTGAGCGGATGTATCGGACGGGGGATCGTGTCCGGTGGTCGGGTGAGGGTCAGTTGGTGTTCGCGGGGCGTGCGGATGAGCAGGTGAAGATCCGTGGGTTCCGGATCGAGCCGGGTGAGGTGCAGGCGGTGTTGTCGGCGCATCCGGGGGTGGGTCAGGCGGCGGTCCTGGTGCATGAGGACACGGCCGGCGACAAACGCCTGGTCGCCTACGTCGTTCCGGTCCGCGGCGAAGGCGCCGCCGTGCCGCAGGATCTCGGTCGCGACGTACGGGAGTTCGTGGCGGGCCGGCTGCCGCAGTACATGGTGCCCTCGGCGGTGATGGTGCTGGAGGCGCTGCCGCTGACGGTGAACGGCAAGCTGGACCGCAAGGCGCTGCCGGCCCCGGAGTACGTGAGCGGCGGAGGCCGTGGTCCGGCGACGGTGCAGGAGGAGATCCTGTGCCAGGCGTTCGCTCAGGTTCTCGGTCGGGAGCGGGTCGGGGTCGATGACGACTTCTTCGTGCTGGGTGGGCATTCGCTGTTGGCGACGCGGTTGGTGAGTCGGGTGCGTGCGGTGCTGGGGGTGGAGGTGGCGCTGCGGACGTTGTTCGAGGCGTCGACGCCGGCTGCTCTCGCTGCGCGGTTGGGGCAGGCTGGTGTGGCGCGTCCGGCGTTGGTGGCGGGGGTGCGTCCGCAGCGGGTGCCGTTGTCGTACGCGCAGCGCCGGCTGTGGTTCCTGACGCAGTTGGAGGGGCCGAGCGCGACGTACAACATTCCGACGGCCCTGCGGTTGTCGGGTGGGTTGGACCGGGGTGCGCTGGAGGGTGCGCTGCGGGATGTGGTGGGGCGGCATGAGGTGCTGCGGACGGTGTTCGCGGTGGCTGACGGGGAGCCGTATCAGCGGATTCTGCCGGTGGAGGAGGCCGGGTTCGCGCTGTCTGTCGCCGAGGTGGGCGCGGAGGAGCTGGCCGGGGCGGTGGCGGAGGCGGCACGCTATGCGTTCGACTTCGCGGAGGAGATCCCTGTCCGGGCATGGCTGTTCTCGGTGGGTCCGGATGAGCATGTGCTGATGCTGGTGGTGCATCACATCGCGGGTGACGGGTGGTCGATGGGTCCGCTGGCGCGGGATGTGTCGGCGGCGTACGCGGCGCGGGTCGAGGGCCGGGAGCCGGTGTGGGCGCCGTTGCCGGTGCAGTACGCGGATTATGTGCTGTGGCAGCAGGAGGTGTTCGGGTCGGAGGATGATCCGGAGAGTGTGCTGTCGCGGCAGGTGAACTTCTGGCGTGAGGCGCTGGCCGACGCGCCGGAGGAGCTGGCGCTGCCGTATGACCGGACGCGTCCGGCGGTGGCTTCGCACGAGGGGTATGCGGTCGGGCTTCAGCTGTCGGCGGATGTGCATGCGCGGTTGCGTGAGGTGGCGCGTGAGCGTGGCGTGACGGTGTTCATGGTGTTGCAGGCGGCGCTGGCGGTGACGTTGTCGCGGGTGGGTGCGGGGACGGACATCCCGATCGGTTCGGCGGTCGCGGGCCGTACCGACGAGGCGCTGGACGATCTGGTCGGGTTCTTCGTGAACACGCTGGTGATGCGGACGGATCTGTCGGGTGATCCGACGTTCGGGCAGGTGCTGGAGCGGGTCCGGGAGACGAGTCTGGCCGCGTTCGCGCACCAGGACGTGCCCTTCGAGCGGCTGGTGGAGGAGCTGGCGCCGGTGCGTTCCCTGGCGCGGCACCCGCTGTTCCAGGTGATGCTGACCCTCCAGAACAACGCCCAGGCCAGCGTCGACCTGCCGGGACTGCGTGCGGGCGGAGTACCGGCCCCGACGGCCGGCCCGGCCGGCACGCCCCGGCCGGTGACGGCCAAGTTCGACCTGGACGTCACCGCCACCGAGGTCTTCGACACCGACGGCACGCCTGCTGGTCTGCGGGGTGTGGTGACTGTGGCTGCTGATGTGTTCGAGGCGCGGGCGGCTGGTCGGTTTGCGGAGTGGTTGACGCGGGTGGTTGAGGCGGTGGTGGAGGCTCCGGACGTCCGGATGAGTGCGGTGGAGGTACTGAGCCTGGATGAGCGGTCGTTGGTGTTGGAGGGGTGGAACGGTGCGGGTGCGGGTGTGGGTGTGGTGGGTGGGTTGGTTCCGGAGCGGATTGCGGAGTGGGCGGTGGTGGATCCGGGTGCGGTGGCGGTGGTGTGTGAGGGGGTGGAGTTGTCGTATGGGGAGTTGGATGTGTGGGCGAATCGGTTTGCGTGGTTGTTGAGGGGGCGGGGTGTGGGTGTGGAGTCGGTGGTGGGTTTGTGTTTGCCGCGGGGTGTGGAGATGGTGGCTGCGGTGGTGGGTGTGTGGCGTGCGGGTGGGGCGTATGTGCCGTTGGATCCGGAGTATCCGGTGGAGCGGTTGGAGTTCATGGTGGGGGACAGTGGGGTTGGGGTGGGGGTGGGTCGGGGTGGTCGGTTGGGGGAGTTGTCGGTGGCGGGGGTGGGTGTGGTGGATTTGGGTGATGGTGGTGTGGTGGAGGAGTTGGCTGGTTTGTCGGGGGGTGTGGGTCCTGGGGTGGGGGTGTTGCCGGGGTCTGCGGCGTATGTGGTGTATACGTCGGGTTCGACGGGGCGGCCGAAGGGTGTGGTGGCGACGCATGGGGGGTTGCGGAATTTGGTGGGTGCGTTGGGTCCGGTGATGGGGGTGGGTCCGGGGGTTGGGGTGTTGCAGTTCGCGTCGTTCAGTTTTGATGCGTCGGTGTTGGATGTGGCGGTGACGTTGGCGTCGGGTGGGACGTTGGTGGTGGCGTCGGGGGCGGAGCGGGCGGATGTGTCGTTGTTGGCGGGGTTGGTTCGGGGGCGTGGTGTGGTGTCGGCGAGTGTGGTGCCGTCGTTGTTGGGGGTGTTGGATCCGGGTGAGTTGGGTGGTTTGTCGACGGTTGTGGTGGGTGCGGAGCCGATTGGTGTGGCGCAGGCGGGTGTGTGGTCGCGGGGTCGTTCGTTGGTGAATACGTATGGTCCGACTGAGACGACGGTGATGGTGACGGCGGGTGGGGTTGATGGGTCGGGGTCGGTGGTGCCGATGGGTGCTCCGGTGGTGAATACGCGGGTGTATGTGTTGGATGAGTGGTTGCGTCCGGTGCCGGTGGGTGTGGTGGGTGAGTTGTATGTGGCGGGTGCGCAGGTGACGCGTGGGTATGTGGGTCGGCCTGGGTTGACGGGTGAGCGGTTTGTGGCGTGTCCGTTCGGTCCGGCCGGTGAGCGGATGTATCGGACGGGGGATCGTGTCCGGTGGTCGGGTGAGGGTCAGTTGGTGTTCGCGGGGCGTGCGGATGAGCAGGTGAAGATCCGTGGGTTCCGGATCGAGCCGGGTGAGGTGCAGGCGGTGTTGTCGGCGCATCCGGGGGTGGGTCAGGCGGCGGTCCTGGTGCACGAGGACACAGCCGGCGACAAACGCCTGGTCGCCTACGTGGTCGGCGATGCCGGCGAGTCCGAGCTGCGTGACTTCGTCGCGGAAAGGGTGCCGCAGTACATGGTGCCGTCGGCGGTGATGGTGCTGGAGGCGCTGCCGCTGACGGTGAACGGCAAGCTGGACCGCAAGGCGCTGCCCGCTCCCGAGTTCACCGCGGGGGCCGGGCGGGCTCCGGTCACGGTGCAGGAGGAGATCCTGTGCCAGGCGTTCGCCCAGGTCCTCGGCCTGGACAAGGTCGGGGTCGACGACGACTTCTTTGCGCTCGGCGGTCATTCGCTGCTGGCGACGCGGTTGGTGAGCCGGGTGCGTGCGGTGCTGGGGGTGGAGGTGGCGCTGCGGACGTTGTTCGAGGCGTCGACGCCGGCTGCTCTCGCCGCACGGCTGGAGCAGGCGGGTGCGGCGCGTCCGGCGCTGGTGGCGGGGGAGCGGCCGCAGCGGGTGCCGCTGTCGTACGCCCAGCGCCGGCTGTGGTTCCTGGCACAGCTGGAAGGCCCGAGCGCGACGTACAACATTCCGATCGGGGTGCGGCTGACCGGCGCGCTGGACCGACGGGCGCTGGAAGCGGCCCTGCGGGACGTGGTGGGGCGGCATGAGGTGCTGCGGACGGTGTTCGCGGTGGCCGACGGACAGCCGTACCAGCGGATACTGCCGGTGGAGGAGAGCGGCTTCGCGCTGTCCGTCGCCGAGGTGAGCGCGGACGACCTGGCCGGCGCTGTCGCGGAGGCGGCACGCTATGCGTTCGACTTCGCGGAGGAGATCCCTGTCCGGGCGTGGCTGTTCTCGGTGGGTCCGGATGAGCATGTGCTGATGCTGGTGGTGCACCACATCGCCGGTGACGGCTGGTCGTCCGCTCCGCTCGAACGCGACCTGGCCGCCGCCTACACGGCCCGGGTCGAGGGCCGGGCACCGGCGTGGGCGCCGTTGCCGGTGCAGTACGCGGACTACGCCTTGTGGCAGCGCGGGCTGCTGGGTGAGGAGAACGATCCGGAGAGCGTGCTGTCGCGGCAGGTGGGGTTCTGGCGTGAGGCGCTGGCGGACGCTCCGGAGGAGCTGGCGCTGCCGTACGACCGGTCGCGTCCGGCGGTGGCCTCGCACGAGGGTCATGCGGTGGCGCTGGAGCTGTCTGCGGACGTGCATGCGCGGTTGCGTGAGGTGGCGCGTGAGCGCGGCGTGACCGTGTTCATGGTGCTTCAGGCGGCGCTCGCGGTGACGTTGTCGCGGCTGGGTGCGGGCACGGACATCCCCATCGGTTCCGCGATCGCGGGCCGTACCGACGAGGCACTCGACGATCTGGTCGGGTTCTTCGTGAACACGCTGGTGATGCGCACGGATCTCTCGGGTGATCCGGCGTTCGGCGAGGTGCTGGAGCGGGTCCGGGAGACGAGCCTGGCCGCGTTCGCGCACCAGGACGTGCCCTTCGAGCGGCTGGTCGAGGAGCTGGCGCCGTCCCGGTCGGCCGCGCGGCATCCGCTGTTCCAGGTGATGCTGACGTTGCAGAACAACCTGCGCGCGGCAACCGAGCTTCCGGGCCTGCGTACCGCAGGAGTGCCGGCCGGCCCGGCGGGGTCGGCGACGGCCAAGTTCGACCTGGACGTCATGGCGACCGAGGTCTTCGACGGCGAAGGCGCCCCGGCCGGCCTGACCGGTCGGCTGATCGTGGCCGCCGATGTGTTCGATGCGGCGACGGCTGAGCGGTTGGTGGGTTGGTTCGGGCGGTTGTTGGGTGATTTGGTGGCGGATCCTGATGTGCGGGTGGGGGGTGTGGAGTTCCTTGGTGAGGGTGAGCGGTCGTTGGTGTTGGGTTGGGCTGGTGGGGTGGGTGAGGGGTTGGTGGGGCGTTCTTCGGTGGTGGAGTTGTTTGAGGCGCAGGTGGTGCGTGATCCGGGTGCGGTGGCGGTGGTGTGTGAGGGGCGGTCGTTGTCGTATGGGGAGTTGAATGCGTGGGCGAATCGTCTGGCGCGGTCGTTGGTGGCTCGGGGTGCGGGGCCTGAGCGGTTGGTGGCGTTGGTGTTGCCGCGGTCGGTGGAGTTGGTGGTGGCGGTGTTGGCGGTGTTGAAGTCGGGTGCGGCGTATGTGCCGGTGGATCCGGAGTATCCGGCGGAGCGGGTGGCGTTGGTGTTGGAGGAGGCGCGTCCGGTGGTGACGTTGGGTGTGGGTGAGGTGGATGTGGAGGAGGGGGTGTTCGGTGAGGGTGATTTGGGGGTGGGGGTGTTGCCGGAGTCTGCGGCGTATGTGATTTATACGTCGGGTTCGACGGGGCGGCCGAAGGGTGTGGTGGTGCCGCATCAGAATGTGGTGCGGTTGTTGGGGTCGACGCGGGAGTGGTTCGGGTTCGTTCCGGATGATGTGTGGACGTTGTTCCAATCGTATGCGTTCGATTTCTCGGTGTGGGAGTTGTGGGGTGCGTTGTTGCATGGTGGGCGGTTGGTGGTGGTGCCGTTCGGGGTGAGTCGGGAGCCGCGGGAGTTCGCGCGGTTGTTGGCGGAGGAGGGGGTGACGGTGCTGAATCAGACGCCGTCGGCGTTCTATCAGTTGATGGGGGTGGAGCGGGACGACTGGGTGTTGCGGTGTGTGGTGTTCGGTGGTGAGGCGTTGGATGTGGGTCGTCTGGAGGGGTGGTTCGAGCGGCATGGTGATGGGGGGCCGCGGTTGGTGAACATGTACGGGATCACGGAGACGACGGTGCATGTCTCGTACTTCCCGCTGGAGGGTGCGGATGCGGGCGAGAGTGCTGGTGTGGTGGGTGTGGGTCTTCCGGATCTGCGGGTGTTCGTGCTGGATGAGTGGTTGCGTCCGGTGCCGGTGGGTGTTGCGGGTGAGGTGTATGTGGCGGGTGCGGGTCTGGCGCGGGGGTATGTGCGGCGTGCGGGGTTGACGTCGGAGCGGTTCGTGGCGTGTCCGTTCGGTCCGGCCGGTGAGCGGATGTACCGGACGGGGGATCGTGCGCACTGGAGGGCCGATGGCCGGCTGGTGTATGGGGGGCGTGGGGATGAGCAGGTGCAGTTGCGTGGGTTCCGGGTGGAGTTGGGTGAGGTGGGGGCGGTGTTGGCGCGTCATGGTGGGGTGCGGGATGTGGCGGTGGTGGTGCGGGATGAGCGGTTGGTGGCGTATGTGGTGGGTGAGGTGTCGGGGGCGGAGCTGCGGGCGTTCGCTGCGGGGTGGCTGCCGGAGTACATGGTGCCGTCGGCTGTGGTGGTGCTGGATGTGCTGCCGTTGACGGTGAACGGGAAGCTGGACCGCAAGGCGCTGCCGGCCCCCGTGTTCACGGCCGGCGGCGGGCGTGGTCCGGCGACCGTGCAGGAGGAGATCCTGTGCCAGGTGTTCGCACAGGTGCTGGGTCTGCCTGCGGTGGGTGTGGACGACGACTTCTTCGCGCTGGGCGGGCATTCGCTGCTCGCGGTGTCGCTGGTGGAGCAGTTGCGTGCTCGGGGCGTTGGTGTCTCGGTGCGGGCGTTGTTCCAGACGGCGACGCCGGCGGGTCTGGCGGCGGCCGCTGGGCCGGCCGAGGTGGTGGTGCCGGAGAACCGGATCCCGGACGGCGCCGAGCGGATCACTCCGGACATGCTGCCGCTGGTGGATCTGTCGGAGGAGGAGGTCGGGCGGATCGTCGCGGCCGTCGAGGGGGGCGCGGCGAACATCGCCGACGTGTATCCCCTGGCGCCGTTGCAGGAGGGTCTGTTCTTCCACCACCTGTTGCAGGCGGACGGCGGTGTGGACGCGTATGTGGTGCCACGGGTGCTGCGGTTCGACTCGCGCGAGCGGCTGGAGGCGTTCCTCGGGGCGTTGCAGCGGGTGGTGGACCGGCATGACATCTACCGCACGGCGATCCTGTGGGAGCAGCTGCGCGAGCCGGTCCAGGTCGTCGTACGCCGGGCCGTACTGCCCGTCCACGAAGTCGCTCTCGACTCGCCTGGCCTCGATGCGCAGGAGCAGTTGAGTGCTGCGGCGGGGTCCGGGATGGACATCGGTCGTGCGCCGTTGATCGATGTGCACACGGCCGCTGAGCCGGGTGAGGGCGGTGGCTGGCTGGCGCTGCTGCGGATGCATCACCTGGTCCAGGACCACACCACGCAGGATGTGCTGCTGGACGAGTTGGGCGCGTTCCTGTCCGGGCGGGAGGACTCGCTGCCGGAGCCGCTGCCGTTCCGCAACTTCGTGGCGCAGGCGCGGCTGGGCGTGACGCGCGAGGAGCACGAGCGGTACTTCGCCGGCCTGCTGGCCGATGTGGAGGAGACGACCGCGCCCTACGGCCTGGTGGACGTGCACGGTGACGGCACCGGCGTGATCCGCTCCCATCTGCGGGTGGAGGACGGGATCGGCCGACGGGTGCGGGACATCGCCCGGTCACTGGGCGTGAGCCCGGCCACCGTCTTCCATCTGGCGTGGGCGCGGGTGCTGGCGACGGTCAGCGGCCGCGACGACGTCGTGTTCGGCACGGTGCTGTTCGGGCGGATGAACGCCGGAACGGGCGCCGACCGGGTGCCGGGCCTGTTCATCAACACGCTGCCGGTCCGAGTCCGTGTCGATGCGGTGGGTGTCGGCCGGGCGCTGGAGGGGGTGCGTGATCAGCTGGCGGAGCTGCTGGTGCACGAGCACGCGCCGCTGACGCTGGCGCAGCAGGCCAGTGGTGTGCCGAACGGCAGTCCGCTGTTCACCTCGCTGTTCAACTACCGGCACGGCAAGCGTCCGCAGACGGACTCCGGGCCGGCCGACACCACCTCGCCCAAGGGCATCAGCACGCTGACGATGCAAGAGGTGACGAACTATCCGGTGGCCGTCTCGGTGGACGACCTGGAGACGCGGTTCGGGCTGACCGTGGACGCGGTGGGTGCGGTCGACGGGGAGGCGCTCTGCCGGCTGCTGCACACCTGCCTCGACCACCTCGTGGCCACGCTGGAGGACGATCCCGACGGCCTTCTGTCGGCGGTGGACATCCTCGACGCGACCGAACGGAACCGGCTCATCGAGGAGTGGAACGACACCACGACGCAGGTGGAAACGACCACCGTCCCGGCGTTGTTCGCGGCCCAGGCGGCGCGCACGCCTGACGCCGTCGCGGTGGCCGTCGGGGACGTGGAGCTGACCTACGCGGAGCTGAACGCGCGCGCGAACCGGCTGGCGCGGCTCCTGGTGACCCATGGGGTCGGCCCCGAGACGTCGGTGGGGCTGGCGCTGTCGCGTTCGGCCGACCTGGTCGTCTCGATCCTCGCCGTGCTCAAGGCGGGAGCGGCCTATCTGCCGATCGACACTGACTACCCCGCGGACCGCATCGCCTTCATGGTGGAGGACGCGGCACTCGCCTGCGTGATCACCGCTCCCGCCGTCGCCGTGCCTGAACTGCCCGCGCCGCGCATCGTGCTGGGCGATCCCAGCACCGAGGGCGAGCTGGCCGAACGGTCCGCACAGGACCTCACGGACGCCGACCGCACCTGCCCCCTCAGCCCGGACCACCCGGCCTACGTCATCTACACCTCGGGTTCCACGGGGCGCCCGAAGGGCGTGGTCATCACTCACCGGAGTGCGGTCGGCTACCTCTCATGGGCCGCCGAGACCTACGAGGGCTTGCGCGGAGTGGCGGGGCTTCACTCGTCGGTCGCGTTCGACCTGACGGTGACATCGCTGCTGGGACCGCTGCTGGTCGGTGGGTGCGTGCGCGTGGTCGGGCTGACCGAAAGCACGGACATACACGAGGCGTTGTCGGGCGACAGAGCGTGCACCTTCTTGAAGGTGACTCCCAGCCACCTGGCGCTGCTGGGTGACCTGGCACAGGAGCGCCGGCTCTCCGGCGACCTGGTGGTGGGCGGCGAAGCCCTGTCGGTCGAGGTGATGCGGCGCTGGCGTCGCGCCAACCCCGCTGCCACGGTGGTGAACGAGTACGGCCCCACCGAAGCGACCGTCGGCTGCATCACCTACTCCCTCAGCCCCACCGACACCCTGCCCGTCGGCACGACCGACGGCCCGCCCGCGGACAGCGGCGTGCCGATCGGCGTGCCGGTGGCGAACACACGGGTGTATGTGCTGGACGGTGCGCTACGTCCGGTGCCGGTGGGTGTGGCGGGTGAACTGTACCTGTCCGGCGTGCAGTTGGCGCGCGGGTACAAGGGCCGGCCGGGACTGACGGGTGAGCGGTTCGTGGCGTGCCCGTTCGGTGGTGCGGGTGAGCGGATGTATCGGACGGGGGATGTGGCGCGGTGGTCGGTGGAAGGCCGGCTGGAGTATCTGGGGCGTGCGGATGAGCAGGTGAAGATCCGTGGGTTCCGGATCGAGCCGGGTGAGGTCGAGGCGGTGTTGTCGGCGCATCCGGGGGTGGGGCAGGCGGCGGTCGTCGTGCGTGAGGACGTGGCCGGGGACAAGCGTCTGGTCGCCTATGTGGTCGGTGATGCGGGTGAGGCGGAGCTGCGTGGCTTTGTGGCCGAGAGGCTGCCGCAGTACATGGTGCCGTCGGCGGTGGTGGTGCTGGAGGCGCTGCCGCTGACGGTGAACGGGAAGCTGGATCGTAGGGCGCTGCCGGCTCCGGAGTACGTGAGCGGCGGGGGGCGTGGTCCGGCGACGGTGCAGGAGGAGATCCTGTGCCAGGCGTTCGCCCAGGTCCTCGGTCGGGAGCGGGTCGGGGTCGACGACGACTTCTTCGCGCTGGGTGGGCATTCGCTGTTGGCGACGCGGTTGGTGAGTCGGGTGCGTGCGGTGCTGGGGGTGGAGGTGGCGCTGCGGACGTTGTTCGAGGCGTCGACGCCGGCCGGTCTCGCCGCACGGCTGGAGCAGGCGGGTGCGGCGCGTCCGGCGCTGGTGGCGGGGGAGCGGCCGCAGCGGGTACCGCTGTCGTACGCCCAGCGCCGACTGTGGTTCCTGGCGCAACTGGAAGGCCCGAGTTCCACCTACAACCAGCCGCTGGTGCTGCGGTTGTCGGGTGAGTTGGACCGGGGCGCGCTGGAGGACGCGCTGCGGGATGTGATCGGGCGGCATGAGGTGCTGCGGACGGTGTTCGCGGTGGCCGACGGCGAGCCGTACCAGCGGATCCTGCCGGTGGCGGAGACCGGGTTCGCGCTGACCGTCGCGGAGGTCGGTCCGGAGGAGGTGACCGAGGCGGTCGCGGAGACGGCACGGTACGCCTTCGATCTGGGCTCGGAGATCCCGTTGCGGGCGTGGCTGTTCGCTGCGGGTCCGGATGAGCATGTGCTGACGGTGGTGGTGCATCACATCGCGAGTGATGGGTGGTCGTCTGCTCCGTTCGAGCGGGATCTGACGTCCGCGTATGCGGCGCGGGTCGAGGGGCGGGTGCCGGTGTGGGCGCCGTTGCCGGTGCAGTACGCGGATTACGCTTTGTGGCAGCGGGAGTTGCTGGGTGAGGAGGGCGATCCGGGCAGTGTGCTGTCGCGGCAGGTGGGGTTCTGGCGTGAGGCGTTGGCGGGGGCTCCGGAGGAGCTGGCGTTGCCGTATGACCGGTCGCGTCCGGCGGTGGCCTCGCACGAGGGGCACGCGGTACCGGTGGATGTGCCGGCCGCGGTGCACGCGCGGTTGCGTGAGGTGGCGCGTGAGCGTGGCGTGACGGTGTTCATGGTGTTGCAGGCGGCGTTGGCGGTGACGTTGTCGCGGTTGGGTGCGGGGACGGACATCCCGATCGGTTCGGCGATCGCGGGCCGTACGGATGAGGCGTTGGACGAGTTGGTGGGCTGCTTCGTCAACTCGCTGGTGGTGCGGACGGATCTGTCGGGTGATCCGTCGTTCGGGCAGGTGCTGGAGCGGGTCCGGGAGACGAGTCTTGCCGCGTTCGGGCATCAGGACGTGCCCTTCGAGCGGCTGGTGGAGGAGCTGGCGCCGTCGCGGTCGGCGGCGCGGCATCCGTTGTTCCAGGTCATTTTGACCATGCAGGACACGGTGTCGGTGGCGGGCGTGGGCGGTGCGGCCGAGACGGTGTCGGGTCTGCGGGGCAGCGCGCTGCCGTTGGGCCGGGTCGGGGCGAAGTTCGATGTGTCCGTGCTGGTGGGCGAGCGGTTCGGCGCGGATGGCGCGCCGGCGGGGATCGGCGGGGTGGTGACGGGGGCTGCTGACCTGTTCGACCCGGCGACGGTGGCCCGGCTGGCCGAGGGTCTGTCGCTGCTGCTGGCGCAGGTGGTCGGGGACCCGTCGACGCGGGTGAGCGCGGCCGATGTGCTGGGGGCGGAGGAGCGGGATCGGGTGGTGGTGGAGTGGAACGACACGGCGGTGCCGGTGGCGGCTTCCACGGTGTTGGGGCTGTTCGAGGAGCGGGTGGTGCGGTCGCCGGGTGCGGTGGCGGTGGTCGACGGGGACGGGCGGGTGTCGTTCGGGGAGTTGGATGGGCGGGCGAATCGGCTGGCGCATTATCTGCGGGCGCAGGGTGTGGGTGCGGAGTCGGTGGTGGGGTTGTGTCTGCCGCGGGGTGTGGAGATGGTGGTGGGGATGCTCGCGGTGTGGAAGGCGGGCGCGGGCTATGTGCCGGTGGACGCGGGACTGCCCGCGGAGCGGGTGGCGTTGGTGCTGCGCGACAGCGGCGCGGTGCTGACCCTGACCACGGAGGAGATCCTGGACGATCTCCCGGCGGGACGGCACCGTCTCCTCGCGGTGGACGATCCGCTGACCGCGATGCAGCTCGGGGCCGCCTCTGAGACGGCGCCCGAGGTGGAGATACGTCCGGGGCAGGTGGCGTATGTGGTGTTCACGTCGGGTTCGACCGGGCGGCCGAAGGGTGTGGCCGTTACGCATGGCGGGCTGGCGAATTACGTCGCGTCGGTGCCGGAGCGGGTCGGGTTCGATGGCGGTGGCCGGTTTGCTGTGTTGCAGGGTCAGGCGACGGACCTGGCGAATACGACGGTGTTCGCGAGTCTGACGGGCGGGGGTGAGCTGCACTTCCTGGACGAGGAACTCGTCACGGACCCGGCGGCGGTGGCCGCGTATTTGGCGGAACACGACATCGACTGCTTGAAGGCGGTGCCGTCGCATGTGGCGGCGCTGGGTGCCGAGTCGGTGGGGTCGGTGCGGTCTCTGGTTCTGGGTGGTGAGGCGGCCTCGTCTGGCCTGGTCGTGGAGTTGCTGGACGCGGTCGGTGACGGGTCGGTGTTCAATCATTACGGGCCGACGGAGACGACGGTCGGTGTGGCGACGGTGCGTCTGTCGCGGGAGTTGGTGGCTGGTGGGGTGGTGCCGGTGGGTGCTCCGGTGGCCAATACGCGGGTGTATGTGCTGGATGAGTGGTTGCGTCCGGTGCCGGTGGGTGTGGCGGGTGAGTTGTATGTGGCGGGCGCGCAGGTGGCGCGTGGCTATGTGGACCGGCCCGGGCTGACGTCGGAGCGGTTTGTGGCGTGTCCGTTCGGTGGTGCGGGTGAGCGGATGTATCGGACGGGGGACCGTGCCCGGTGGTCGGGTGAGGGGAACTTGGTGTTCGCGGGGCGTGCGGATGAGCAGGTGAAGATCCGTGGGTTCCGGGTGGAGCCGGGTGAGGTGCAGGCGGTCGTGGCCGCGCATCCGCTGGCCGAGGGGGCCGCGGTGGTCGCCCGGGAGGATGTGCCGGGGGATGTCCGCCTGGTCGCCTACGTCGTCACCGATGAGGTGGACGACGAGGTGGAGGCGGCCGAGTTCGCGGCGGCCGTGCGGGAGTTCGTGGCGGCTCGGTTGCCGGAGTACATGGTGCCGTCCGCGGTGGTCGTACTCCCGGAGCTGCCGCTGACCAGCAATGGGAAGCTGGATCGTAGGGGCTTGCCGGCGCCTGATTATGGTGCGGCTGCGACGGCGGACAGTGGGCGTGGTCCGGCGACGGTGCAGGAGGAGATTCTGTGCCAGGCGTTCGCAACGGTGCTGGGTCTGTCGGCGGTCGGGGTGGACGACGACTTCTTCACGCTGGGCGGTCATTCGCTGCTGGCGGTGGCCCTGGTGGAGCAGTTGCGGGGTCGAGGCGTCTCTGTCTCGGTGCGGGCGTTGTTCCAGACGCCGACGCCCGCGGGTCTGGCCGCGGCCGCCGGGCCGGCCGAGGTGGTGGTGCCGGAGAACCGCATCCCGGAGGATGCCGAGCGGATCACCCCGGACATGCTGCCGCTGGTGGATCTGTCGGAGGACGAGGTCGCGCGGATCGTCGCGGCCGTCGAGGGGGGCGCGGCGAACGTCGCCGACGTGTATCCCCTGGCGCCCTTGCAGGAGGGTCTGTTCTTCCACCACCTGTTGCAGGCGGACGGCGGCGCGGACGTGTACGCGGCGCCGAGGGCCATGGAGTTCGACTCGCGGGAGCGGCTGGACGCGTTCCTCAGGGCGTTGCAGGGAGTCGTGGACCGGCACGACATCTACCGCACCGCGTTCCTTTGGGAGCAGTTGCCTGAGCCGGTCCAGGTCGTGGTCCGCCGGGCCGTCCTGCCCGTGCGCGAAATCGCTCTCGACCCCGAAGGCCCCAGCGATGTCGAGCAGTTGATCGCGGCGGCCGGCCCGAGCATGGATATCGGTCGTGCGCCGCTGATCGACGTGCACCTGGCCGCACAGCCGGACGGTGGCTGGCTGGCGTTGCTGCGGATGCATCACTTGGTCCAGGACCACACCGGACAGGACGTGCTCCTCCTGGAGATGGGCGCGTTCATGTCCGGGCGGGAGGACTCGCTGCCGGAGCCGCTGCCGTTCCGCAACTTCGTGGCGCAGGCGCGGCTGGGCGTGACGCGCGAGGAGCACGAGCGGTACTTCGCCGGTCTGCTGGCCGATGTGGAGGAGACGACCGCGCCGTACGGTCTGCTGGACGTGCACGGTGACGGCACCGGTGTGGTCCGCTCCCATCTGGGCGTGGATGACGAGGTGGGGCAGCGGGTGCGCGAGGTGGCGCGGTCGCTGGGCGTGAGTCCGGCGTCGGTGTTCCATCTGGCGTGGGCGCGGGTGCTGGCGACGGTCAGCGGCCGTGACGACGTCGTGTTCGGCACGGTGCTGTTCGGGCGGATGAACGCCGGTGCGGGCGCCGACCGGGTGCCGGGCCTGTTCATCAACACGCTGCCGGTTAGGGTGCGGGTCGATGCGGTGGGCGTGGGCCGGGCGCTGGAGGGGGTGCGTGATCAGCTGGCGGAGCTGCTGGTGCACGAGCACGCGCCGTTGACGCTGGCGCAGCAGGCCAGTGGTGTGCCGAACGGCAGTCCGCTGTTCACCTCGCTGTTCAACTACCGGCACGGCAAGCGTCGGCAGGAGGAGGACCGACCGGCCGACGGCGCCGCGCCGAAGGGCATCAGCACGGTGTTCACCCGCGATGCCACCAACTACCCGGTCGCCGTCTCGGTGGACGACCTGGAGACCCGGTTCGGGCTGACCGTGGACGCGGTGGGCCCGGTCGACGGAGAGGCGCTCTGCCGGCTGCTGCACACCTGCCTCGACCACCTCGTGACCACGCTGGAGGACGACCCCGCCGGCCTTCTGTCAGCGGTGGACATCCTCGACGCGACCGAACAGAACCGGCTCCTCGTGGAGTGGAATGACACGGGGTTGGAGGTGGGTGGTTCGTCGTTGGTGGAGTTGTTTGCTGAGCAGGTGGTGCGTGATCCGGGTGCGGTGGCGTTGGTGTGTGAGGGGGTGGAGGTGTCGTATGGGGAGTTGGATGTGCGGGCGAATCGGTTGGCGCGTTGTTTGCGGGAGCGTGGTGTGGGTGTGGAGTCGGTGGTGGGGGTGTGTTTGGAGCGTGGTGTGGATTTGGTGGTGGGGTTGCTTGCGGTGTTGAAGGCGGGTGGGGCGTATGTGCCGGTGGATCCGGAGTTGCCGGTGGAGCGTGTGGGTGTGATGTTGGGGGATGCGGGTGCGGTGTGTGTGGTGACGTCGGTGGGGTGTGCTGGGGTGTTGCCGGAGGGTGTGGTGCGGGTGGTGGTGGATGATCCGGTGGTGGTGGCTGAGGTGGCGGGTCGGTCGGGTGTGGCGCCGGAGGTTGTGGTGGGGGCGGGGCATCCGGCGTATGTGTTGTTCACTTCGGGGTCGACGGGGCGTCCGAAGGGTGTGGTGGTGGCGCATGGTGGGATTGTGAACCGGTTGGGGTGGATGCAGGCGCGGTATGGGTTGTCGTCGGGTGATCGGGTGTTGCAGAAGACGCCGTTTGGTTTTGATGTGTCGGTGTGGGAGTTTTTCTGGCCGTTGTTGAATGGTGCGGTGTTGGTGTTGGCGCGGCCGGGTGGGCATCGGGATCCGGCGTATGTGGCGGGTGTGATTCGGGAGGCGGGGGTGACGACGGTGCATTTCGTGCCGTCGATGTTGGAGGCGTTTTTGGCGGAGCCGTCGGCGGCGGGTTGTGTGGGGTTGCGGCGGGTGGTGTGTTCGGGTGAGGCGTTGTCGGTGGCGGCGCGGGACAGGTTCTTTGAGGTGTTCGAGGGGGTGGAGCTGCACAATTTGTATGGGCCGACGGAGGCTTCTGTCGATGTGACGTCGTGGGAGTGTGGGCCTGGGGATGTGGGTGGTTCGGTGCCGATCGGTGTGCCGGTGGCGAATACGCGGGTGTTTGTGCTGGATGGTGGGTTGCGTCCGGTGCCGGTGGGTGTGGCGGGTGAGTTGTATCTGGCGGGTGTGCAGTTGGCGCGGGGGTATGTGGGTCGGTCGGGGTTGACGGGTGAGCGGTTCGTGGCGTGTCCGTTCGGTGGTGCGGGTGAGCGGATGTATCGGACGGGGGATGTGGTGCGGTGGTCGGCGGAGGGCCGGCTGGAGTATCTGGGGCGTGCGGATGAGCAGGTGAAGATCCGTGGGTTCCGCATCGAGCCGGGTGAAGTGCAGGCGGCGGTGGCCGCGCATCCCGGAGTGGACCAGGCGGCGGTCGTCGTCCGTGAGGACGTGGCCGGGGACAAGCGTCTGGTCGCCTATGTGGTCGGCGAGGCGGGCGAGTCGGAGCTGCGCGAGTTCGTGGCGGGCCGGCTGCCGCAGTACATGGTGCCGTCGGCGGTGGTGGTGCTGGAGGCGCTGCCGCTGACGGTGAACGGCAAGCTCGACCGCAAGGCGTTGCCCGCCCCGGAGTACGTGAGCGGCGGGGGCCGCGGGCCGGCCACACCGCAGGAGGAGATCCTCTGCCGGGCGTTCGCCCGAGTGCTCGGCCTGGACCAGGTCGGAGTCGACGACGACTTCTTCGCACTCGGTGGACACTCCCTGCTCGCCACCAGGCTGAGCAGCGAGATACGTGAGGAACTGGGGGCGGAACTGCCGATCCGGGCGGTTTTCGGCACCCCCACGCCGGCCGGACTCGCGGCCTGGCTCGTACAGCAAGGTGACAGTCGTCGGAAAGCTAGGCCCGCGCTGCGGCCGATGCGCAGCCAGGAGGAGTCCTGATGATCCCGCTTTCGTTCGCCCAGCGTCGGTTGTGGTTCCTGGCCCAGCTGGAGGGACCGAGCACCACGTACACGAACCCCACAGTGCTGCGCTTCTCCGAGGCGCTCGACCGTGCCGCGCTGGAGGCGGCGCTGCGCGACGTGCTGGGGCGTCATGAGGTACTGCGCACGGTGTTCCCGGCGCCCGACGGCGAGCCGTACCAGCGGATCCTGCCGGTCGAGGAGACCGGGTTCGAACTGGCCGTCGCGGACGTGGCCCCGGAGCAGCTGACCGAGACGGTGGCGCGCGCCGTGCGGCACGTCTTCGACCTGGCCACGGAGATCCCTCTGCGGGCGAGCCTGTTCAGCGCGGGCCAGGACGAGCACGTACTCGTCCTGCTGGTGCATCACATCGCGTGGGACGCCTGGTCGGCCGGCCCGCTGGCACGTGACCTGTCCGCGGCGTACGCGGCGCGGTGCGGCGGACGGGCACCCGAGTGGGAGCCGCTGCCGGTGCAGTACGCCGACTACGCCATGTGGCAGCGGGAACTGCTCGGTGCCGAGGACGACCCGGAGAGCGTGCTGTCGCGGCAGGTCGACTACTGGCGCGAGGCCCTGACGGGAGTTCCCGAGGAACTGTCGCTGCCGACCGACCGGCCGCGGCCGGCGGTGCCCACCTACCGCGGTCACCAGGCTGAGCTGGAGATCCCGGCCGCGGTGCACGAGCAGCTCGTCGTCATGGCACGTGAACGAGGCATGAGCCTGTTCATGGTGCTGGAGGCGGCACTCGCGGTGACGCTGTCCCGGCTCGGCGCGGGCACCGACATCCCGATCGGTTCGGCCATCGCCGGCCGCACCGACAAGGCGCTGCACGACCTGGTCGGGTTCTTCGTCAACACGCTGGTCATCCGCACCGACCTGTCCGGTGACCCGACCTTCGCCGAGGTGCTGGAGCGGGTCCGGGAGACGAGCTTCGGCGCGTTCGAGCACCAGGACGTGCCCTTCGAGCGACTGGTGGAGGAACTGGCGCCGGTCCGCTCCCTGGCGCGGCACCCGCTGTTCCAGGTGATGCTGACGCTGCAGAACGCCGGTCCGGCGCGGCTGGACCTGTCCGGCCTCAAGGCCTCCCGCATGGCGGGAGGAACCGCCACGGCCAAGTTCGACCTGGAGGTCACCGCCGCGGAGATCCTCGGCGCCGGGGGCGCGCCGGCCGGGGTGCGCGGCGTGGTGACGGTCGCGGCCGACGTGTTCGACGAGGAGACGGCCGCCCGGATCGCCCACCACTGGCTCCGTGTGCTGTCTGCGGTGGTCGCGGACCCGGCGACGCGGATCAGCGCGGTGGAGATCCTTGATGCCGACGAGCGCCAGAAGCTGCTGGTGGAGTGGAATGACACGGGGTTGGAGGTGGGTGGTTCGTCGTTGGTGGAGTTGTTTGCTGAGCAGGTGGTGCGTGATCCGGGTGCGGTGGCGTTGGTGTGTGAGGGGGTGGAGGTGTCGTATGGGGAGTTGGATGTGCGGGCGAATCGGTTGGCGCGTTGTTTGCGGGAGCGTGGTGTGGGTGTGGAGTCGGTGGTGGGGGTGTGTTTGGAGCGTGGTGTGGATTTGGTGGTGGGGTTGCTTGCGGTGTTGAAGGCGGGTGGGGCGTATGTGCCGGTGGATCCGGAGTTGCCGGTGGAGCGTGTGGGTGTGATGTTGGGGGATGCGGGTGCGGTGTGTGTGGTGACGTCGGTGGGGTGTGCTGGGGTGTTGCCGGAGGGTGTGGTGCGGGTGGTGGTGGATGATCCGGTGGTGGTGGCTGAGGTGGCGGGTCGGTCGGGTGTGGCGCCGGAGGTTGTGGTGGGGGCGGGGCATCCGGCGTATGTGTTGTTCACTTCGGGGTCGACGGGGCGTCCGAAGGGTGTGGTGGTGGCGCATGGTGGGATTGTGAACCGGTTGGGGTGGATGCAGGCGCGGTATGGGTTGTCGTCGGGTGATCGGGTGTTGCAGAAGACGCCGTTTGGTTTTGATGTGTCGGTGTGGGAGTTTTTCTGGCCGTTGTTGAATGGTGCGGTGTTGGTGTTGGCGCGGCCGGGTGGGCATCGGGATCCGGCGTATGTGGCGGGTGTGATTCGGGAGGCGGGGGTGACGACGGTGCATTTCGTGCCGTCGATGTTGGAGGCGTTTTTGGCGGAGCCGTCGGCGGCGGGTTGTGTGGGGTTGCGGCGGGTGGTGTGTTCGGGTGAGGCGTTGTCGGTGACGGCGCGGGACAGGTTCTTTGAGGTGTTCGAGGGGGTGGAGCTGCACAATTTGTATGGGCCGACGGAGGCTTCTGTCGATGTGACGTCGTGGGAGTGTGGGCCTGGGGATGTGGGTGGTTCGGTGCCGATCGGTGTGCCGGTGGCGAATACGCGGGTGTTTGTGCTGGATGGTGGGTTGCGTCCGGTGCCGGTGGGTGTGGCGGGTGAGTTGTATCTGGCGGGTGTCCAGTTGGCGCGTGGGTATGTGGGTCGGTCGGGGTTGACGGGTGAGCGGTTCGTGGCGTGTCCGTTCGGTGGTGCGGGTGAGCGGATGTATCGGACGGGGGATGTGGTGCGGTGGTCGGCGGAAGGCCGGCTGGAGTATCTGGGGCGTGCGGATGAGCAGGTGAAGATCCGCGGGTTCCGGATCGAGCCGGGTGAGGTCGAGGCGGTTCTGTCGGCGCATCCGGGGGTGGGGCAGGCGGCGGTCGTCGTCCGTGAGGACGTGGCCGGGGACAAGCGCCTGGTCGGCTATGTCGTTCCGGTCCGGGACGACAGTGCCGTGCCGCAGGACCTCGCCGCCGATGTGCGTGCCTTCTCGGCCGGACGGCTGCCGCAGTACATGGTCCCGTCGGCGGTGGTGGTGCTGGACGCGCTGCCGCTGACGGTGAACGGCAAGCTGGACCGCAAGGCGCTGCCCGCGCCCGCCTACACCTCGGACGGCGGGCGCCTGCCGGCCACGCCGCAGGAGGAGATCCTCTGCCAGGCGTTCGCCCAGGTCCTCGGCCTGGACAAGGTCGGGGTCGATGACGACTTCTTCGCGCTCGGCGGTCATTCGCTGCTGGCGACGCGGTTGGTGAGTCGGGTGCGTGCGGTGCTGGGGGTGGAGGTGGCGCTGCGGACGCTGTTCGAGACGCCCACACCGGCCGGACTCGCGACCAGGCTGGACCAGGCGGGCGCGGCGCGGCCGGCGCTGGTGGCGGGGGAGCGGCCGCAGCGGGTGCCGCTGTCGTACGCCCAGCGCCGGCTGTGGTTCATCGGGCAGCTGGAGGGCCCGAGCGCGACGTACAACCTTCCGATCGGGGTGCGGCTGACCGGCCCGCTGGACCGGCGGGCACTGGAGGGCGCCCTGCGGGACGTGCTGGGGCGTCATGAGGTGCTGCGGACGGTGTTCGCGGTGGCCGACGGGGAGCCGTACCAGCGGATTCTGCCGGTCGAGGAGACCGGGTTCGCTCTGACCGTCACCGAGGTGAGCGCGGAGGAGCTGGCCGGGGCGGTGGCCGAGGCGGCGCGGTACGCCTTCGATCTCGCGGAGGAGATCCCTGTCCGGGCGCGGCTGTTCTCGGCTGGTCCGGATGAGCATGTGCTGATGCTGGTGGTGCACCACATCTCGGGTGACGGCTGGTCGATGGGACCGCTGGCGCGGGACGTGTCCGTGGCGTACGAGGCCAGGAGCGCGGGCCGGGCGCCCGAGTGGGCGCCGCTGCCGGTGCAGTACGCGGATTACGTGCTGTGGCAGCAGGAGGTGTTCGGGTCGGAGGACGATCCGGAGAGTGTGCTGTCGCGGCAGGTGGACTTCTGGCGCGAGGCGCTGGCGGACGCCCCGGAGGAGCTGACGCTGCCCTACGACCGGACACGCCCCGCCGTTGCCTCACACCGCGGTGGCAGGGTGCGCTTTGTCCTGCCAGCCGACGTCCATGAGGGACTGACGCGGCTGGCGCGCGAGTCCGGTGCGAGTCCGTTCATGGTCGTGCAGGCGGCGTACGCGGCACTGCTCACGCGGTTGGGCGCGGGAACCGACGTACCGATCGGCTCACCGATCGCCGGCCGGACGGACCAGTCGCTGGACGATCTGGTCGGCATGTTCGTCAACATGCTGGTCCTGCGCACCGACACGTCAGGGGACCCGACCTTCCGTGAGCTCGTCGCGCGGGTCAAGGAGACCGACCTGGCCGCGTACGCGCACCAGGACGTGCCCTTCGAGCGACTGGTGGAGGTCCTCAACCCGACCCGCTCCATGGCGCGGCACCCGCTGTTCCAGGTCGTGCTGAGCTTCCAGAACAACCGCGGGGCCAGGCTTGAGATGGCCGGTCTCGGCGGTGCGCTGGAACACACGCAGTCCACCACGGCCAAGTACGACCTCTCGCTCTACATGGAGGAGCGGGAGGAGGGCATGGCCGGCGCGCTGGAATACGCCCTCGATGTGTTCGATGCGGCGACGGCTGAGCGGTTGGTGGGTTGGTTCGGGCGGTTGTTGGGTGGTTTGGTGGCGGATCCTGATGTGCGGGTGGGGGGTGTGGAGTTCCTTGGTGAGGGTGAGCGGTCGTTGGTGTTGGGGTGGGCTGGTGGGGTGGGTGAGGGGTTGGTGGGTCGGTCGTCGGTGGTGGAGTTGTTTGAGGCGCAGGTGGTGCGTGATCCGGGTGCGGTGGCGGTGGTGTGTGAGGGGCGGTCGTTGTCGTATGGGGAGTTGAATGCGTGGGCGAATCGTCTGGCGCGGTCGTTGGTGGCTCGGGGTGCGGGGCCTGAGCGGTTGGTGGCGTTGGTGTTGCCGCGGTCGGTGGAGTTGGTGGTGGCGGTGTTGGCGGTGTTGAAGTCGGGTGCGGCGTATGTGCCGGTGGATCCGGAGTATCCGGCGGAGCGGGTGGCGTTGGTGTTGGAGGAGGCGCGTCCGGTGGTGACGTTGGGTGTGGGTGAGGTGGATGTGGAGGAGGGGGTGTTCGGTGAGGGTGATTTGGGGGTGGGGGTGTTGCCGGAGTCTGCGGCGTATGTGATTTATACGTCGGGTTCGACGGGGCGGCCGAAGGGTGTGGTGGTGCCGCATCAGAATGTGGTGCGGTTGTTGGGGTCGACGCGGGAGTGGTTCGGGTTCGGTCCGGATGATGTGTGGACGTTGTTCCATTCGTATGCGTTCGATTTCTCGGTGTGGGAGTTGTGGGGTGCGTTGTTGCATGGTGGGCGGTTGGTGGTGGTGCCGTTCGGGGTGAGTCGGGAGCCGCGGGAGTTCGCGCGGTTGTTGGCGGAGGAGGGGGTGACGGTGCTGAATCAGACGCCGTCGGCGTTCTATCAGTTGATGGGGGTGGAGCGGGACGACTGGGTGTTGCGGTGTGTGGTGTTCGGTGGTGAGGCGTTGGATGTGGGTCGTCTGGAGGGGTGGTTCGAGCGGCATGGTGATGGGGGGCCGCGGTTGGTGAACATGTACGGGATCACGGAGACGACGGTGCATGTCTCGTACTTCCCGCTGGAGGGTGCGGATGCGGGCGAGAGTGCTGGTGTGGTGGGTGTGGGTCTTCCGGATCTGCGGGTGTTCGTGCTGGATGAGTGGTTGCGTCCGGTGCCGGTGGGTGTTGCGGGTGAGGTGTATGTGGCGGGTGCGGGTCTGGCGCGGGGGTATGTGCGGCGTGCGGGGTTGACGTCGGAGCGGTTCGTGGCGTGTCCGTTCGGTCCGGCCGGTGAGCGGATGTACCGGACGGGGGACCGCGCGCACTGGAGGGGTGATGGCCGGCTGGTGTATGGGGGGCGTGGGGATGAGCAGGTGCAGTTGCGTGGGTTCCGGGTGGAGTTGGGTGAGGTGGGGGCGGTGTTGGCGCGTCATGGTGGGGTGCGGGATGTGGCGGTGGTGGTGCGGGATGAGCGGTTGGTGGCGTATGTGGTGGGTGAGGTGTCGGGGGCGGAGCTGCGGGCGTTCGCTGCGGGGTGGCTGCCGGAGTACATGGTGCCGTCGGCTGTGGTGGTGCTGGATGTGCTGCCGCTGACGGTGAACGGCAAGCTGGACCGTAAGGCGCTGCCGGCCCCCGTGTTCACGGCCGGCGGGGGTCGTGGTCCGGCTACGGTGCAGGAGGAGATTCTGTGCCAGGTGTTCGCGCAGGTGCTGGGTCTGCCTGCGGTGGGTGTGGACGACGACTTCTTCGCGCTGGGCGGGCATTCGCTGCTGGCGGTGTCGTTGGTGGAGCAGTTGCGTGCTCGGGGTGTTGGTGTCTCGGTGCGGGCGTTGTTCCAGACGGCGACGCCGGCGGGTCTGGCGGCGGCCGCTGGGCCGGCCGAGGTGGTGGTGCCGGAGAACCGGATCCCGGACGGCGCCGAGCGGATCACCCCGGACATGCTGCCGCTGGTGGACTTGGACGAGTCCGAGCTGACGCGGATCGTCGAGCAGATCCCGGGCGGCGCGGCCAACATCGCTGACGTCTACCCGCTCGCTCCCCTTCAGGAAGGCATCCTCTTCCACCACCTGTTGCAGGCGGATGGTGGTGTGGACGCGTATGTGGTGCCGCGGGTGCTGCGGTTCGACTCGCGGGAGCGGCTGGACGCGTTCCTCGGGGCGTTGCAGCGGGTGGTGGACCGGCATGACATCTACCGCACCGCGATCCTGTGGGAGCAGTTGCGCGAGCCGGTCCAGGTCGTCGTGCGCCAGGCCGTACTGCCGGTCACACAGGTGGAGTTGAGCGCTACCGAACAGCGCGAAGCGGCACAGCAGTTGGTCGCCGCAGCCGGTCCGAGCATGGACACCGGTCGTGCGCCGTTGATCGATGTGCACACGGCCGCTGAGCCGGGTGAGGGCGGTGGCTGGCTGGCGCTGCTGCGGATGCATCACCTGGTCCAGGACCACACCACGCAGGACGTGCTGCTGGCCGAGATGGGCGCGTTCATGTCGGGGCGGGAGGACTCGCTGCCGGAGCCGCTGCCGTTCCGCAACTTCGTGGCGCAGGCGCGGCTGGGCGTGACGCGCGAGGAGCACGAGCGGTACTTCGCCGGCCTGCTGGCCGATGTGGAGGAGACGACCGCGCCCTACGGCCTGGTGGACGTGCACGGTGACGGCACCGGTGTGGTCCGCTCCCATCTGCGGGTGGAGGACGGGATCGGCCGACGGGTGCGGGACGTCGCCCGGTCATTGGGCGTGAGCCCGGCCACCGTCTTCCATCTGGCGTGGGCGCGGGTGCTGGCGACGGTCAGCGGCCGCGACGACGTCGTGTTCGGCACGGTGCTGTTCGGGCGGATGAACGCCGGAACGGGCGCCGACCGGGTGCCGGGCCTGTTCATCAACACGCTGCCGGTCCGAGTCCGTGTCGATGCGGTGGGTGTCGGCCGGGCGCTGGAGGCGGTGCGTGATCAGCTGGCGGAGCTGCTGGTGCACGAGCACGCGCCGCTGACGCTGGCGCAGCAGGCCAGTGGTGTGCCGAACGGCAGTCCGCTGTTCACCTCGCTGTTCAACTACCGGCACGGCGATCGCCGCCAGGCCGAATCGCGGCCGGAGTCGGGCACCGAGTCCCGGGGCATCGCCACGGTCGCGATGCGTGAAGTGACGAACTATCCGGTGACCGTGGCGGTCGATGACCTGGAGACGCGGTTCGGGCTGACCGTGGACGCGGTGGGTCCGGTCGACGGGGAAGCGCTCTGCCGGCTGCTGCACACCTGCCTCGACCACCTGGTGGCCACGCTGGAGGACGACCCCGCCGGCCTCCTGTCGACGGTGGACGTCCTCGACACCGCCGAACAGAAGCGACTGCTTGAGGAGTGGAACGACACCACCACGGAACTGCCCCGGCTCTCGGCGTCCGAGATGTTCCAGGCCCAGGTGGCGCGCACTCCGGATGCCGTGGCGGTGGTGTACGGCGCCACCGAGCTGTCGTACACGGAGCTGGACGCCAAGGCCAATCAGCTAGCGCACCACTTGCGCGGCCTCGGGGTCGGCGCCGAGTCGGTGGTCGGCGTGTCCCTGCCGCGTGGAGTGGACCTGGTCGTCGCACTGCTCGCGGTGCTGAAGACCGGCGCGGCATACGTGCCGCTGGATCCGCAATACCCAGCGGAACGGCTGGAGTTCATGCTCGCCGACAGCGGCGCGCAGGTCGTCGTCGGCCGCGGCGATGCGGCCACCGAGTTGTCGGCGTCGGCCGTGCACGTGGTGCGGCTGGACGACGCACAGGTGGCCGGTGAACTGGCCGCGGCGCCGGTCACCGCTCCCGAAGTGGCCTTCGAGGCCGACGGGCTGGCCTACATCATCTACACGTCTGGTTCGACGGGACGCCCCAAGGGTGTGGCCGTGTCGCATGGCGGCGTCGCCAGCCTCGTCGCGGCCCAGACGGAACGATTCGCGGTGGATGCGGCGAGCCGCATGCTGCAGTTCGCGTCGGTGAGCTTCGACGCGGCGGTGTCCGAGGTCCTGGTGACGCTGTCGAGCGGCGCCCGACTCGTGCTGTCCGACGCGCAGGAGCTCCTGCCGGGCGCCGGGCTGGTCGACGTCGTGGCGCGGCACCAGGTGACGCACGTGACGCTGCCGCCGGCCGTGCTGGCCGTGCTGGCGCCCGAAGATCTGGCCTCGGTGTCGACACTGGTGTCAGCGGGCGAGGCACTCGGCGGTGACCTGGTCGGCCGCTGGTCGCCCGGCCGCCGGTTCATCAACGCCTACGGGCCAACGGAGACCACCGTCTGCGCCACGATGTCCGCCCCGCTCGCGCCGGGTGACAGCGCCGGTATCGGCTCTCCGATCGTCAACACGCGGGTCTATGTGCTGGACGGTGCGCTGCGTCCGGCGCCGGTGGGGGTCGCGGGCGAGCTGTATGTGGCGGGTGCGGGTCTGGCGCGCGGGTACGTGGGGCGCTCGGCTCTGACGGGCGAACGGTTCGTGGCGTCCCCGTTCGGTGGTTCCGGCGAGCGCATGTATCGGACGGGGGATGTGGCGCGGTGGTCGGCGGAGGGCCGGCTGGAGTACTTGGGCCGTGCGGATGAGCAGGTGAAGATCCGTGGGTTCCGGATCGAGCCGGGTGAAGTGCAGGCGGCGGTGGCCGCGCATCCCGGAGTGGACCAGGCGGCGGTCGTCGTCCGTGAGGACGTGGCCGGGGACAAGCGTCTGGTCGCTTACGTGGTCGGCGAGGCGGGCGAGTCCGAGCTGCGTGACTTCGTGGCCGAAAGGCTGCCGCAGTACATGGTGCCGTCGGCGGTGGTGGTGCTGGAGGCGCTGCCGTTGACGGTGAACGGCAAGCTGGACCGCAGGGCGCTGCCCGCGCCGGCCCACACGTCGGACGCTGCCCGCCTGCCGGTCACGGTGCAGGAGGAGATCCTGTGCCAGGCGTTCGCCCAGGTCCTCGGTCGGGAGCGGGTCGGGGTCGACGACGACTTCTTCGCGCTGGGTGGGCATTCGCTGTTGGCGACGCGGTTGGTGAGTCGGGTGCGTGCGGTGCTGGGGGTGGAGGTGGCGCTGCGGACGTTGTTCGAGGCGTCCACGCCGGCCGGTCTCGCCGCACGGCTGGAGCAGGCGGGTGCGGCGCGTCCGGCGCTGGTGGCGGGGGAGCGGCCGCAGCCGGTGCCGTTGTCGTATGCCCAGCGTCGGCTGTGGTTCCTGACGCAGTTGGAGGGGCCGAGCGCGACGTACAACATTCCGACGGCTCTGCGGTTGTCGGGTGGGTTGGACCGGGGTGCGCTGGAGGGTGCGCTGCGGGATGTGGTGGGGCGGCATGAGGTGCTGCGGACGGTGTTCGCGGTGGCCGACGGTGAGCCGTACCAGCGGATTCTGCCGGTCGAGGAGGCCGGGTTCGCGCTGTCCGTCGCCGAGGTGGGCGCGGAGGAGCTGGCCGGGGCGGTGGCGGAGGCGGCGCGGTATGCCTTCGATCTGGCGCAGGAGATCCCTGTCCGGGCGCGGTTGTTGTCGGTGGGTCCGGATGAGCATGTGCTGATGCTGGTGGTGCACCACATCGCGGGTGACGGCTGGTCGATGGGTCCGCTGGCGCGGGATGTGTCGGCGGCGTACGCGGCGCGGGTCGAGGGCCGGGAGCCGGTGTGGGCGCCGTTGCCGGTGCAGTACGCGGATTATGTGCTGTGGCAGCAGGAGGTGTTCGGGTCGGAGGACGATCCGGAGAGTGTGCTGTCGCGGCAGGTGGGGTTCTGGCGTGAGGCGTTGGAGGACGCGCCGGAGGAGCTGGCGCTGCCGTATGACCGCACGCGTCCCGCGGTGGCTTCGCACGAGGGGTATGCGGTCGGGCTTCAGCTGTCGGCCGACGTGCATGCGCGGTTGCGTGAGGTGGCGCGTGAGCGTGGCGTGACGGTGTTCATGGTGTTGCAGGCGGCGCTCGCGGTGACGTTGTCGCGGGTGGGTGCGGGCACGGACATCCCGATCGGTTCGGCGGTCGCGGGCCGCACCGACGAGGCACTGGACGACCTGGTCGGCTTCTTCGTGAACACGCTGGTGATGCGGACGGACCTTTCGGGTGATCCGACGTTCGGGCAGGTGCTGGAGCGGGTCCGGGAGACGAGTCTCGCCGCGTTCGCGCACCAGGACGTGCCCTTCGAGCGGCTGGTGGAGGAACTGGCGCCGGTGCGCTCCCTGGCGCGGCACCCGCTGTTCCAGGTCATGCTGACCCTCCAGAACAACGCCCAGGCCAGCGTCGACCTGCCGGGACTGCGCGCGGGCGCAGTACCGGCCCCGACGGCCGGCCCGGCCGGCACGCCCCGGCCGGTGACGGCCAAGTTCGACCTGGACGTCACCGCCACCGAGGTCTTCGGCGCCGACGGCACGCCTGCTGGTCTGCGGGGTGTGGTGACTGTGGCTGCTGATGTGTTCGAGGCGGGGGCGGCTGGTCGGTTCGCGGAGTGGCTGGCGCGGGTGGTCGAGGCGGTGGTGGAGGCTCCGGACGTTCGGATGAGTGCGGTGGAGGTACTGAGCCTGGATGAGCGGTCGTTGGTGTTGGGTTGGGCTGGTGGGGTTGGTGAGGGGTTGGTGGGTCGGTCGTCGGTGGTGGAGTTGTTTGAGGCGCAGGTGGTGCGTGATCCGGGTGCGGTGGCGGTGGTGTGTGAGGGGCGGTCGTTGTCGTATGGGGAGTTGAATGCGTGGGCGAATCGTCTGGCGCGGTCGTTGGTGGCTCGGGGTGCGGGGCCTGAGCGGTTGGTGGCGTTGGTGTTGCCGCGGTCGGTGGAGTTGGTGGTGGCGGTGTTGGCGGTGTTGAAGTCGGGTGCGGCGTATGTGCCGGTGGATCCGGAGTATCCGGCGGATCGGGTGGCGTTGGTGTTGGAGGAGGCGCGTCCGGTGGTGACGTTGGGTGTGGGTGAGGTGGATGTGGAGGAGGGGTTGTTCGGTGAGGGTGATTTGGGGGTGGGGGTGTTGCCGGAGTCCGCGGCGTATGTGATTTATACGTCGGGTTCGACGGGGCGGCCGAAGGGTGTGGTGGTGCCGCATCAGAATGTGGTGCGGTTGTTGGGGTCGACGCGGGAGTGGTTCGGGTTCGGTCCGGATGATGTGTGGACGTTGTTCCATTCGTATGCGTTCGATTTCTCGGTGTGGGAGTTGTGGGGTGCGTTGTTGCATGGTGGGCGGTTGGTGGTGGTGCCGTTCGGGGTGAGTCGGGAGCCGCGGGAGTTCGCGCGGTTGTTGGCGGAGGAGGGGGTGACGGTGCTGAATCAGACGCCGTCGGCGTTCTATCAGTTGATGGGGGTGGAGCGGGACGACTGGGTGTTGCGGTGTGTGGTGTTCGGTGGTGAGGCGTTGGATGTGGGTCGTCTGGAGGGGTGGTTCGAGCGGCACGGTGATGCGGGGCCGCGGTTGGTGAACATGTACGGGATCACGGAGACGACGGTGCATGTCTCGTACTTCCCGCTGGAGGGTGCGGATGCGGGCGAGAGTGCTGGTGTGGTGGGTGTGGGTCTTCCGGATCTGCGGGTGTTCGTGCTGGATGAGTGGTTGCGTCCGGTGCCGGTGGGTGTTGCGGGTGAGGTGTATGTGGCGGGTGCGGGTCTGGCGCGGGGGTATGTGCGGCGTGCGGGGTTGACGTCGGAGCGGTTCGTGGCGTGTCCGTTCGGTGCGGCCGGTGAGCGGATGTACCGGACGGGGGACCGCGCGCACTGGAGGGCCGATGGCCGGCTGGCGTTCGCCGGCCGTGCGGATGAGCAGGTGCAGTTGCGTGGGTTCCGGGTCGAGCCGGGCGAGATCGAGACGGTGGTGGCCGCGCATCCCCAGGTGGAGCGCGCGGCGGTGGTCGTGCGGGAGGACAATCCCGGCGATGTCCGCCTGGTCGCCTACCTCGTGCCGACCGACGATGACCGTCCCGAGGCCGAACTCGCCGCCGAGGTGCGGGCGTTCGCGGCCGACCGGCTGCCGGAGTACATGGTGCCCTCGGCCCTGGTGGTATTGGATGTGCTGCCGCTGACGGTGAACGGCAAGCTGGACCGCAAGGCGCTGCCGGCCCCCGTGTTCACAGCCGGCGGCGGTCGTGGTCCGGCGACCGTGCAGGAGGAGATCCTGTGCCAGGTGTTCGCGCAGGTGCTGGGTCTGCCCGCGGTCGGTGTGGACGACGACTTCTTCGCGCTCGGCGGCCACTCGCTGCTCGCGGTGTCGCTGGTGGAGCAGTTGCGTGCTCGGGGCGTCGCTGTCTCGGTGCGGGCGTTGTTCCAGACGCCGACGCCGGCGGGTCTGGCCGCGGTGGCGGCTCCGGACACGGTCGAGGTGCCGGAGAACCGGATCCCGGACGGCGCCGAGCGGATCACTCCGGACATGCTGCCGCTGGTGGATCTGTCGGAGGAGGAGGTCGGGCGGATCGTCGCGGCCGTCGAGGGGGGCGCGGCGAACATCGCCGACGTGTATCCCCTGGCGCCGTTGCAGGAGGGTCTGTTCTTCCACCACCTGTTGCAGGCGGACGGCGGCGTGGACGCGTATGTGGTGCCGCGGGTGCTGCGGTTCGACTCGCGGGAGCGGCTGGACGCGTTCCTCGGGGCGTTGCAGCGGGTGGTGGACCGGCACGACATCTACCGCACCGCGATCCTGTGGGAGCAGCTGCGCGAGCCGGTCCAGGTCGTCGTACGCCGGGCCGTACTGCCGGTCACGCCCGTGGAGCTGACCGCTGACGGATCCGCTGCCGTGGAGCAGCTGATCGCGACGGCGGGCTCGGGGATGGACATCGGCCGTGCGCCGTTGATCGATGTGCACACGGCTGTGGAGCCGGGTGAGGACGGTGGCTGGCTGGCGCTGCTGCGGATGCATCACCTGGTCCAGGACCACACCACGCAGGACGTGCTGCTGGCCGAGATGGGTGCGTTCCTGTCCGGGCGGGAGGACTCACTGCCGGAGCCGCTGCCGTTCCGCAACTTCGTGGCGCAGGCGCGGCTGGGCGTGACGCGCGAGGAGCACGAGCGGTACTTCGCCGGCCTGCTGGCCGATGTGGAGGAGACGACCGCGCCGTACGGTCTGCTGGACGTGCACGGTGACGGCACGGGTGTGGTCCGCTCCCATCTGGGCGTGGATGACGAGGTGGGGCGTCGGGTGCGCGAGGTGGCGCGGTCGCTGGGCGTGAGTCCGGCGTCGGTGTTCCATCTGGCGTGGGCGCGGGTGCTGGCGACGGTCAGCGGCCGTGACGACGTCGTGTTCGGGACGGTGCTGTTCGGGCGGATGAACGCCGGTGCGGGCGCCGACCGGGTGCCGGGCCTGTTCATCAACACGCTGCCGGTTAGGGTGCGGGTCGATGCGGTGGGTGTCGGCCGGGCGCTGGAGGGGGTGCGTGATCAGCTGGCGGAGCTGCTGGTGCACGAGCACGCGCCGCTGACCCTGGCGCAGCAGGCCAGTGGTGTGCCGAACGGCAGTCCGCTGTTCACCTCGCTGTTCAACTACCGGCACGGCAAGTTGCGGCAGCCGGAACCGCGGCCGGAGGCGGGCGCGGAGTCCCGCGGCATCATCACGGTGGCGATGCGCGAGGCGACGAACTATCCGGTGACCGTGGCGGTCGATGACCTGGAGACGCGGTTCGGGCTGACCGTGGACGCGGTGGGTCCGGTCGACGGGGAAGCGCTCTGCCGGCTGCTGCACACCTGCCTCGACCACCTGGTGGCCACGCTGGAGGACGACCCCGCCGGCCTCCTGTCGACGGTGGACGTCCTCGACACCACCGAACAGAACCGACTCCTTGAGGAGTGGAACGACACCACCACGGAACTGCCGGACCAGGGTGTTCACGCCCTGGTCGCCGGACAGGCGCGGCTGCGCCCGGACGCCGTGGCGCTGGAGTTCGGTGACGTGCGGCTCTCCTACCGCGAACTGAACGCCCGGGCCAACCGGATCGCGCATGCGCTCATGGCGGCCGGTGTGAGCAGGGGGTCGCTGGTGGGCGTGTGCCTTGAGCGCGGCCCCGAAGCGGTAGCCGCACTGTTGGGCGTGTGGAAGGCCGGCGCGGGCTATGTGCCGCTGGACACCGACTACCCCTCCGCCCGACTGGCGTCCATGATGCGCGACGCGGACGTACAGGTCGTCGTCACGCAGGGCGGACTGGGCGAGCTGCTGCCGGACTTCGGCGGCGTGCTCGTACCGGTCGAGAGCGTGGATGATTCCCGCTCGGCCGAGGACCCGGCAGTGGAGGTCGCGCCGGATGACGCGGCCTACGTGATGTTCACCTCCGGATCGGCGGGGCTGCCCAAGGGCGTGATGGTGGAACACCGCGCCGTGGCACGACTGGTGTGGGGGCAGCGGTACGCCGAGTTCAGCGAGCGCAATGTGCACCTTCTGCTGGCGCCGCTGGCGTTCGACGCCTCCACGTTCGAGTTGTGGGGTGCGCTGGTGCACGGCGGCCGCCTGGTGATCGCACCCCCGGGGACAGTCGGCCTGCCGGAACTGCGGTCGCTGATCTCGGGCAAGGGCATCAGCGACCTGTGGCTGACCGCCGCACTGTTCAACGCGGTGGTCGATGAGGACCCGGGCATCCTGACGGGACTGGAACGGGTGCTGGTCGGCGGCGAGGCCCTGTCGGTGCGGCACGTACGGGACGCCCAGACGGCACTGCCCGGACTCCAGGTGCTGAACGGGTACGGACCGACCGAGACCACCACGTTCGCCTGCACGTACGCCGTCCCGCGGATGGCCGCAGACGCGCAGTCCGTGCCGATCGGCTCACCCATCGCGAACACGCGGGTGTATGTGCTGGACGGTGCGTTGCGTCCGGTGCCGGTGGGCGTCGCGGGTGAGCTGTATGTGGCGGGTGCCGGTCTGGCGCGTGGGTACGTGGGGCGCTCGGCTCTGACGGGTGAGCGGTTCGTGGCGTGCCCGTTCGGTGGTGCGGGTGAGCGGATGTATCGGACGGGGGATGTGGCGCGGTGGTCGGTGGAAGGCCGGCTGGAGTACTTGGGGCGTGCGGATGAGCAGGTGAAGATCCGTGGGTTCCGGATCGAGCCGGGTGAGGTCGAGGCGGTTCTGTCGGCGCATCCGGGGGTGGGTCAGGCGGCGGTCGTCGTGCGTGAGGACGTGGCCGGGGACAAGCGTCTGGTCGCCTATGTGGTCGGTGATGCGGGTGCGGCGGAGCTGCGTGGCTTTGTGGCCGAGAGGCTGCCGCAGTACATGGTGCCGTCGGCGGTGGTGGTGCTGGAGGTGCTGCCGTTGACGGTGAACGGGAAGCTGGATCGTAGGGCGCTGCCGGCTCCGGAGTACGTGAGTGGTGGGGGGCGTGGTCCGGCGACGGTGCAGGAGGAGATCCTGTGCCAGGCGTTCGCTCAGGTTCTCGGTCGGGAGCGGGTCGGGGTCGATGACGACTTCTTCGCGCTGGGTGGGCATTCGCTGTTGGCGACGCGGTTGGTGAGTCGGGTGCGTGCGGTGCTGGGGGTGGAGGTGGCGCTGCGGACGTTGTTCGAGGCGTCGACGCCGGCCGGTCTCGCCGCGCGGTTGGGGCAGGCGGGTGCGGCGCGTCCGGCGCTGGTGGCGGGGGAGCGGCCGCAGCGGGTGCCGCTGTCGTACGCCCAGCGCCGACTGTGGTTCATCGGGCAGCTGGAAGGACCGAGCGCGACGTACAACATCCCTCTCGGGATGCGGCTGACCGGCGCATTGGACCGGCAGGCGCTGGAAGCGGCCCTGCGGGATGTGATCGGGCGGCATGAGGTGCTGCGGACGGTGTTCGCGGTGGCCGACGGCGAGCCGTACCAGCGGATCCTGCCGGTCGAGGAGACCGGATTCGCGCTGTCCGTCACCGACGTGAGCGCGGACGACCTGGGCGAGGCGGTCGCGGAAGCGGCCGGCTATGCCTTCGACCTCGCCGAGGAGATCCCTGTCCAGGCGCGGCTGTTCACGGTCGGTCCGGATGAGCATGTGCTGACGGTGGTGGTGCATCACATCGCGAGTGATGGGTGGTCGTCTGCTCCGTTCGAGCGGGATCTGACGTCCGCGTATGCGGCGCGGGTGGAGGGGCGGGTACCGGTGTGGGCGCCGTTGCCGGTGCAGTACGCGGATTACGCTTTGTGGCAGCGGGAGTTGCTGGGTGAGGAGGGCGATCCGGGCAGTGTGCTGTCGCGGCAGGTGGGGTTCTGGCGTGAGGCGTTGGCGGGGGCTCCGGAGGAGCTGGCGTTGCCGTATGACCGGTCGCGTCCGGCGGTGGCCTCGCACGAGGGGCACGCGGTACCGGTGGATGTGCCGGCCGCGGTGCACGCGCGGTTGCGTGAGGTGGCGCGTGAGCGTGGCGTGACGGTGTTCATGGTGTTGCAGGCGGCGTTGGCGGTGACGTTGTCGCGGTTGGGTGCGGGGACGGACATCCCGATCGGTTCGGCGATCGCGGGCCGTACGGATGAGGCGTTGGACGAGTTGGTGGGCTGCTTCGTCAACTCGCTGGTGGTGCGGACGGATCTGTCGGGTGATCCGTCGTTCGGGCAGGTGCTGGAGCGGGTCCGGGAGACGAGTCTTGCCGCGTTCGGGCATCAGGACGTGCCCTTCGAGCGGCTGGTGGAGGAGCTGGCGCCGTCGCGGTCGGCGGCGCGGCATCCGTTGTTCCAGGTCATTTTGACCATGCAGGACACGGTGTCGGTGGCGGGCGTGGGCGGTGCGGCCGAGACGGTGTCGGGTCTGCGGGGCAGCGCGCTGCCGTTGGGCCGGGTCGGGGCGAAGTTCGATGTGTCCGTGCTGGTGGGCGAGCGGTTCGGCGCGGATGGCGCGCCGGCGGGGATCGGCGGGGTGGTGACGGGGGCTGCTGACCTGTTCGACCCGGCGACGGTGGCCCGGCTGGCCGAGGGTCTGTCGCTGCTGCTGGCGCAGGTGGTCGGGGACCCGTCGACCCGGGTGAGCGCGGCCGATGTGCTGGGGGCGGAGGAGCGGGATCGGGTGGTGGTGGAGTGGAACGCCACGGAGGTGCCGGTGGCGGCTTCCACGGTGTTGGGGCTGTTCGAGGAGCGGGTGGTGCGGTCGCCGGGTGCGGTGGCGGTGGTCGACGGGGACGGGGCGGTGTCGTTCGGGGAGCTGGATACGCGGGCGAATCGGCTGGCGCATTATCTGCGGGCGCAGGGTGTGGGTGCGGAGTCGGTGGTGGGGTTGTGTCTGCCGCGGGGTGTGGAGATGGTGGTGGGGATGCTCGCGGTGTGGAAGGCGGGCGCGGGCTATGTGCCGGTGGACGCGGGACTGCCCGCGGAGCGGGTGGCGTTGGTCCTGCGCGACAGCGGCGCGGTGCTTACCCTGACCACGGAGGAGATCCTGGACGATCTCCCGGCGGGACGGCACCGTCTCGTCGCGGTGGACGATCCGCTGACCGCGATGCAGCTCGCGGCCGCCTCTAAGGCGGCGCCGGAGGTGGAGATCCGGCCGGGGCAGGTGGCGTATGTGGTGTTCACGTCGGGTTCGACCGGGCGGCCGAAGGGTGTGGCCGTCACGCATGGCGGGCTGGCGAACTATGTGGCGTCGGTGCCGGAGCGGGTCGGGTTCGATGGCGGTGGCCGGTTTGCTGTGTTGCAGGGTCAGGCGACGGACCTGGCGAACACGACAGTGTTCGCGAGCCTGACGGGCGGGGGCGAGCTGCACTTCCTGGACGAGGAACTGGTCACGGACCCGGCCGCCGTAGCCCAGTACCTGACCGAGCACCGGATTGACTGCCTCAAGGCGGTGCCGTCGCATGTGGCGGCGCTGGGTGCCGAGTCGGTGGGGTCGGTGCGGTCTCTGGTTCTGGGTGGTGAGGCGGCTTCGTCTGGCCTGGTCGTGGAGTTGCTGGACGCGGTCGGTGAGGGTTCGGCGGTGTTCAATCATTACGGGCCGACGGAGACGACGGTCGGTGTGGCGACGGTGCGTCTGTCGCGGGAGTTGGTGGCTGGTGGGGTGGTGCCGGTGGGTGCTCCGGTGGCGAATACGCGGGTGTATGTGCTGGATGAGTGGTTGCGTCCGGTGCCGGTGGGTGTGGTGGGGGAGCTGTATGTGGCGGGTGCGCAGGTGGCGCGTGGTTATGTGGGTCGGGCTGGGCTGACGGGTGAGCGGTTCGTTGCGTGTCCGTTCGGTGGTGTGGGTGAGCGGATGTATCGGACGGGGGACCGTGCCCGGTGGTCGGGTGAGGGCAACCTCGTCTTCGCGGGGCGTGCGGATGAGCAGGTGAAGATCCGTGGGTTCCGGGTGGAGCCGGGTGAGGTGCAGGCGGTCGTGGCCGCGCATCCGCTGGCCGAGGCGGCTGCGGTGGTCGCCCGGGAGGATGTGCCCGGGGATGTCCGCCTGGTCGCCTACGTCGTCACCGATGAGGTGGACGACGAGGTGGAGGCGGCCGAGTTCGCGGCGGCCGTGCGGGAGTTCGTGGCGGGTCGGTTGCCGGAGTACATGGTGCCGTCCGCCGTGGTCGTGCTGCCGGAGCTGCCGTTGACCAGTAATGGGAAGCTGGATCGTAGGGGCTTGCCGGCGCCTGATTATGGTGCGGCTGCGACGGCGGACAGTGGGCGTGGTCCGGCGACGGTGCAGGAGGAGATTCTGTGCCAGGCGTTCGCGCAGGTGCTGGGTCTGTCGGCGGTCGGGGTGGACGACGACTTCTTCACGCTGGGCGGTCATTCGCTGCTGGCGGTGGCCCTGGTGGAGCAGTTGCGGGGTCAGGGTGTGTCGGTGTCGGTGCGGGCGTTGTTCCAGACGCCGACGCCGGCGGGTCTGGCCGCGGTGGCGGCTCCGGACGCGGTCGAGGTGCCGGAGAACCGGATACCTGAGGGCGCCGAGCACCTCACTGCGCAGATGCTGCCGTTGGTGGACCTGGACGAGGCCGAGGTGGCGCACATCGTCGGACGGATCCCGGGCGGCGCGGCCAACATCGCCGACGTCTACCCGCTCGCCCCCCTTCAGGAAGGCATCCTCTTCCACCACCTGTTGCAGGCGGACGGTGGCGCGGACGTGTACGCGGCGCCGCGGGTCATCCGCTTCGACTCGCGGGAGCGGCTGGACGCGTTCCTCGGAGCGTTGCAGCGCGTGGTGGACCGGCACGACATCTACCGCACCGCGATCCTCTGGAAGGACCTGCGCGAGCCGGTCCAGGTCGTGGCCCGCCGGGCCGTACTGCCGGTGACGCCGGTGGAGCTGACCGCTGACGGACCCGACGCGGTGCGGCAGTTGATCGCGGCGGCCGGTCCGAGCATGGACACCGGTCGTGCGCCGCTGATCGATGTGCACACCGCCGCGGAGCCCGGCGAGGGCGGCGGCTGGCTGGCGCTGCTGCGGATGCATCACCTCATCCAGGACCACACCACGCAGGACGTGCTGCTGGCCGAGATGGGCGCGTTCATGTCCGGGCGGGAGGACTCGCTGCCGGAGCCGCTGCCGTTCCGCAACTTCGTGGCGCAGGCGCGGCTGGGCGTGGCCCGTGAGGAGCACGAGCGGTACTTCGCCGGCCTGCTGGGCGACGTGGAGGAGACCACCGCGCCGTACGGTCTGCTCGACGTGCACGGTGACGGCAGCGGTGTGACGCGCTCCCACCAGGACGTCGAGGACGAGGTGGGGCAGCGGGTGCGCGAGGTGGCGCGGTCGCTGGGCGTGAGTCCGGCCACCGTGTTCCACCTGGCCTGGGCGCGGGTCCTGGCGACGGTCAGCGGCCGTGACGACGTGGTGTTCGGCACGGTGCTGTTCGGGCGGATGAACGCCGGAACGGGCGCCGACCGGGTGCCGGGCCTGTTCCTGAACACCCTGCCCGTGCGGGTCCGTGTCGGCGCCACCGGCGTCGGACAGGCGCTGGAAGGGCTGCGCAACCAGCTGGCGGAACTCCTGGTGCACGAGCACGCGCCGCTGACCCTGGCGCAACAGGTCAGTGGGGTGCCCGGCGGCAGTCCGCTGTTCACCTCGATCTTCAACTTCCGGCACAGCCAGCGTCCGGACGCGGAGTCCCGCAAGGAGGCGGACCGCACCGCGCCCAGGAGCATCCAGATGGTGTTCACCCGGGAGGCCACCAACTACCCGGTCGCCGTTTCGGTGGACGATCTGGGCGCCGGGTTCGGGCTGACCGTGGACGCGGTGAACTCGGTGGACGGGCAGGCGCTGTGCCGGCTGCTGCACACCTGCCTGGACAGCCTGGTGACCGCGCTGGAGGACAGCCCGGAGCGCGGGCTCGCCGCGGTGACGGTCCTTGACGAGGCCGAGCAGCGGCGCATGCTGACGGAGTGGAGTGGCACCGACACATCCGTCGGGGCGGCCACGGTGCCGGAGCTGTTCGCGGCCCAACTGGCGCGTGATCCCGAAGCGGTGGCGGTCGTCTCGGACGGTACGGAGATCTCGTACGCGGAACTGGACGCCCGTGCCAACCGTCTCGCCCGCTACCTGACCGGTCTGGGCATCGGCCCCGAGGCGTGCGTCGGCGTGTGCCTCGAACGCGGCGCCGGCCTGCAGACGGCGCTGCTGGCGATCCTGAAGGCCGGTGGAGCGTATGTGCCGCTGGATCCCGACCACCCCGCCGAACGGATCGCCTACGTGGTGCGGGACGCCGGGATGGAGGTCGTGCTGACCTCCGCGGCGCTGGCCGGGATCCTGCCCGGCGACGTGCGCTCGCTGGTGCTGGACGACCCGGCCGTGGCAGCCGAGTTGGCCGCCCTCGACGGCTCGGCCACGTCGTGCGCCGAGCTGCGGCCCGAGCACCCCGCGTACGTGATCTACACCTCCGGATCGACCGGCCGGCCGAAGGGTGTGCTGGTCTCGCACGTGGGCGTGGCGAGTCTGGTGGCGGGACACGTCCAGCGTCTGGCCGTGGGGCCGGGGGCACGGGTGGCGCAGTTCGCGTCGGCCGCCTTCGACACCTTCGGCTGGGAGTGGATGATGGCCCTGCTGTCGGGAGCGGCCCTGGTGACGGTGCCGGCCGAACGGCGGCTGGGCACCGCGCTGCCGGAGTTCCTGACCGAGACCCGGGTCACGCACGCGACGCTGCCGCCGGCCGTGCTGGCCACCCTCGACGAGCGGTCGATCAGTGCGGACACCGTGCTGGTGGTGGCGGGCGAGGCGTGCCCGCCCGACGTGATGGCGCGCTGGGCGCGCGGGCGTGCCATGTTCAACTCGTACGGTCCGACGGAGACCACGGTGGACGCGACGCTGTGGCGGTGCGACGAGGAGGCCGCGACCGTCGCGATCGGTTCCCCGGTGGTGAACACCCGGGTGTACGTGCTGGACGAGCGGATGGCGCCGGTCCCGGTGGGCGTCGCGGGTGAGCTGTACGTGGCCGGCGCCGGGCTGGCACGCGGCTATGTGGGGCGCGCGGGGCTCACCGCGGAACGCTTCGTGGCCAATCCGTTCGCCGGCGGCGGGGCGCGGCTGTACCGCACCGGGGACCGGGCGCGGTGGACGCCGGACGGCCGACTCGTGTTCGCGGGCCGTACGGACGACCAGGTCAAGGTCCGCGGCTTCAGGATCGAGCCGGGCGAGATCGAGAAGGTGCTCGACCGGCATCCGCGACTGAGCCAGGTGGCCGTGGTCGTGCACGAGGACCCCCAGGGCGGCAAGCGTCTGGTCGCCTACGTCGTCCCCGACGCCGGCGACGCCGATCCGGGCGCGCTGGCCGGGTCGGTGCGGGAGTTCGCGGCCGAGTGGCTGCCGAACTACATGGTGCCGTCCTCGGTGACCGTCCTGGACGCCCTGCCGCTGACGGTGAACGGCAAGGTGGACCGCAGGGCCCTGCCCGCCCCGGACTTCGCGGCCGCGGCGGGCGGCGCCGGGGACCCGACGGCGGGCCGGGGCGCCGCAGGTGTGCTCGAAGCGGCGGTGTGCGAGACGTTCGCCGAGGTCCTGGGCGTGCCGGCGGTCGGGGTGGACGACGACTTCTTCGCGCTCGGCGGCCACTCGCTGATGGCGGTCACCCTGGTGGAGCGGTTGCGGGGCAGGGGCGTCACCGTGTCGCTGCGCACCCTGATCACCAACCCGACGCCGACGCGGCTGATGCAGACGTTCAGCCTGACGTCGGTGCAGGACGCCCTCGGCGGAGTGCTGACGATCCGGTCCGGCGGAACCGAGCCGGCGTTCTTCTTCATCCACCCCGCGGGCGGACTGAGCTGGTGCTACATGCCGTTCGCCCGCTTCATCCCCGAGGAGTACCCGCTGTACGGCCTCCAGGCCCAGGGGCTCGAGGGCTCCGGGGAGCTGTCGGGCTCGGTCGCCGACATGGCCGCCGAGTACGTGCAGCGGATACGCGCGGTGCAGGCGTCGGGCCCCTACCACCTGGTGGGCTGGTCCTTCGGTGGAACTCCCGCACACGAGGTCGCGGTGCGGCTGGAGGCCGAGGGCGAGGAGGTGTCGCTGATCCTCATGGACGCGTACCCGCCGATCCCGGCGCCCGACGCCGCGGCTGCCCGGAACGAAGGAGCCGACGGGCCGCGCGCGGCCGGCTCCGAGCGGCGTGCCGACGGCGCGCGCACCGCACCGGCCGACGGCCCGGCGCGCCTGGCCCAGCGCGTGCGCGCCGAACTCGGCCCGGTGCTCGGTGGCGTCGACAACGACGAAGTCGCCCTGCTGGTCCGGGTGTTCGACAACAACGCGACGCTGAGGGACCGGCACGCCTACGGCACCTTCGGCGGGGACACGCTGATCCTCGTCGCGGAAGAAGGAAAACGGGCGGACTTCTCGCCCGAGGCGCTGTGGGAGCCGCACCTCACCCGGCGGGCCGCGACCGTCCGCATTCCCTGCGGGCACTCGGACATGGTGAGGCCCGAGATGCTGGGCCTGGCCTGGGACGCCGTCTCGCAGTGGCTGGCCGCACGGTCGGAGCGGGAGGAGTGAGCCGTCCCGCGTCGGTCTGACGCCGCTGTACCGCACGGTGCCCGGGCCCGGTTCGTCGACGACGAGCCGGGCCCGGGCACCGTTCATGTGCGGTCCGGACGTCCGGAGGCCGCGAGGCCGGTCACTTCCGCCGGCTCAGCGGGTACCGCGCCACACCACGGTGCACCGCGCGGCACGGCAACCGGCCCGGCAGGCGGGCGGGTGTGCTCCTCCGGGCAAGTGCCGTGCCGGGTATCGGCGTCCACGGCCGGGGAGGCTCCCGGCCGCTCGCGGAGGGTGCGTCGGAGCGGGTGCGCGGCCGTGCACCGGCGTACGGCGGCGTGGCGCCGCCGTATGGCACCGTGGCACCGCCGTACGGCAGTGTGGCGGAGGCGTGCGGCAGCAGCGCGAAGGCCGGTCCGGTCACCGCGTGCGGTGGCCGGACCGGCCTTCGGTCGGACGGAGTCGGTCAGGAGCCGGGTCGTGCGCCCCCCGCGATCACCGCGGACGGCGCCGGACCGGGCCCGGCGGGCTTGCGTACCGTCGCCTGGTGGGAGAACTGGGTGTGGTAGAGATCGGCGTAGAGTCCTGCCGTCGCGAGCAGTTCCTCGTGGGTCCCGCTCTCGCGGATCCGGCCGTTCTCGACCACCAGGATCTGATCGGCTTCGCGGATGGTGGACAGCCGGTGGGCGATCACCAGCGAGGTGCGGCCGGCGAGGGCGGTCTTGAGCGCCTGCTGGATCGCGGCCTCCGACTCCGAGTCCAGGTGTGCGGTCGCCTCGTCGAGCACGACGATCGGCGGGGCCTTGAGCAGCAGGCGGGCCAGGGCGATCCGCTGCTTCTCACCGCCGGAGAGCCGGTAGCCGCGGTCGCCCACGACGGTGTCGAGACCCTCGGGGAGGGCGGCGATGGTGTCCCACATCAAGGCCGCCCTGCACGCCTCGATCAGCTCCTGCTCGTCGGCGCCGGGACGGGCGTACGACAGGTTGGCGCGCAGGGTGTCGTGGAAGAGGTGGGACTCCTGGGTGACGACACCGACGTTCTCGCGCAGGGAGGCGAGGGTCAGGTCACGGATGTCGTGCCCGCCGATGCGCACGGTGCCCGTGTTCGGATCGTACATACGGGGCACCAGCTGGGTGATGGTGGTCTTGCCGGCGCCCGACGGCCCGACCAGCGCGGTGAGTTTGCCGGCCGGAGCGCGGAAACTCAGCTCGTGGAGGACGTCCTGGGCGGGGGCGTCGGACCGCTCGCGCTTGCGGCTGGGGATCGCCTCCAGCGACGCCATCGAGACCTCTTCGGCGCCGGGGTACCGGAAGGTGACCCCCGCGAACTCGATGTCCGGGGCGGCCGCGGCCGCACCCGCCGCGGGCAGCAGTTCCTTGGCGTCGGGGCGCTCGGTGATCAGGGGCTTGAGGTCGAGCACCTCGAAGACCCGGTCGAAGCTGACCAGGGCGACCGTGGCGGTGGCCTGCATGGTCGACAGTTCGTTGACGGGCCCGTACAGCCGCATCAGCAGGGCCACCATGGCCACCAGCGTGCCGAACTCGATGGTGCCGTCGATGGTGAGCGCGCCGCCCAGGCCGTACACCAGGGCGGTGGTGAAGGTCGTGAGGACGGTGACGACGATGGGCAGCAACCGGCCCCAGACGACCAACTTGATGGCCAGGTCGCGGACTTGGGCGGCCTTGCCGGCGAACAGCTCCTCCTCGTCCTGCGGGCGGCCGTAGAGCTTGGCCAGCAGGGCGCCCGAGACGTTGAACCGCTCGGTCATCATGGAGCTCATCTCGGCGTCCTGCTCCATGAGCGATCTGGTCATGCGCTGCATGCGGCGCGTCAGCAGACGCGCCGGGATCAGGAACAGCGGGATCATCACCAGGGCCGCGACGGTGATCTGCCACGAGAGGTAGAACATCGCGCCGAGGACCAGCACCAGGGTCAGGACCGTGGAGACGGCCTGGGTGAGCAGGGTGGTCACGGCCTGGCGGGCTCCGGCGACATCCGTGTTGAGCCGGCTGATCAGTTTGCCGGTCTGGGTACGGGTGAAGAACGCCACCGGCTGCTGCTGCACATGCGCGAACACCTGGGTGCGCAGTTCGTAGACGACCCCTTCGCCGACCCGGCCCGAGCACCAGCTCTGGAGGTAGACGACCCCGGCGTTCACCACGGCCAGTCCCGCCAGCGCCAGACTGAGCCACACGACGACGCGGAGATGCCCGGGCAGAATGCCGTGATCGATGATGAACTTGAGGATCAGCGGGCTGGCGGCCGCGATACAGGCGTCCGCGGCGGTCACCGTCAGCAGCAGCACGACCTGCCAGCGGTACGGCCGGGCGTACGGCAGGATCCGCCGCACCGTTCCCGGTCTGACCTGCTGGCGCTGGAGCGACTCGTCGCCCGGTCGCAGCCGTATCGGGCCCATGGACGGGCGGTTTAGCACGGTCACGGAAACTGCCTCGCTCTCTGTTCTTCTCACATCCGGTGAGAGCCGGTGAGAGGAGAAATCGGGTCAAAATCCGGTGACCAGGACCGGGATTCTGCGGCTTTTCGGCGTGCTGTCCTGAGAGGGGAGCTGCGGCGCTCGGCCAGCGGCGGAGAAAACCGTGGCGCACCCACGATGCATCGCGCGATCGCCCCCGATCAATATCGGCCGGATCATTCATCCGGCCATCTTCCGTTGTTCAACCGGCGTCCGGCCGGGAAGGGAACTCCGAGGCGGGGATCGCGGTAGTGCGCGGCATTGCGGAGTATTGTCCGCCGGGGGGAGGGACACAGCCGGAATTCCGCGACGCGCCCGCACGGTCACGCCGGACGGTCACGTCGGACGGCCCGCCCTCCGGTGCGCGGGCCGGTGCGAGGCTGCCGGAACGCGGATCACGGGTGGGCGGGCCGCCGCGGGGGGAGGGGGAGCCGCGGCTCCCCCTCCGGGCCGGTCAGCCCTCGGTCCAGCCGTGGTTCTTCGCGTTCTGCGCCAGACTCGCCCGGATCAGCACGATCTGATCCGCCGTCAGCGAGGGCGCGGCCGACAGGAGCAGCTCGGTCACCTCGTGCAGGTACTCGCTCGCGGCGAGCACGTCGCACAGGCTGTCGTCGCCGTCCGCCTGCCTGGCCGGAGCGGGGACCGGGGACGGGATCCGGACGGCGGCGGTGGCGGGCGTCTGGAAGGCCGGCGGCTTGACCTCGGCCCCCTCCGCCAGCCGGACCGCCGACGCCTTGAGTCCGCGATCGCCCTCCTCCACCTCGAACTGCACCGCGAGCCCCGAGCGCAGGTAGCTCTCGGGGATCAGGAGATCGTTCACGTGCAGGAAGACGTCGTCCCCACCGTGATCGGGAGCGATGAACCCGAAACCCCGCACGCTGTCGAACCGCACCACACGACCGGTAACCATGCCATCAACCCCTTGCCACCATGCCCCTTGCCAACCGGGCCCCTTGCCCGGATGAGCGTCATGATTCAGAAGATAGGACAGGGCCGTCCGTCCAGGCGAGCGCGCCGCCGGGATGCGCCGCCGATGCCGGTGTCCAACCGCTGCGGCGCCGCACTTGAACGCCTTTCCCGGGGCGGCGGGCACAGGGCGGCGGGCAGCGGACTCGGGCGGTTGCCTGAACCGCATACTGGGGGTAAGTTCGAATGTGATTTCGGGCATTCTGAAGGAGTGGCGGTGAGTTGATGAAGCCACTACCGCTGTACTGGTTGCGAGTTCGGCGCCATTGATGCCGCATTTCCCTCATTGCCCGGCGACCGCAGATTTATCTGCTGGAAGTCGTCGTACCGGAATTGAGACGTTTCGTCACTGGGGGAGCGGAAAATGAAGCGTGGCGCTGTCGACTTGAGGCATCCAGCGGCTCCTGACGAGGGCGGCTGTTCGCCCTGGCCGGCCGCGGTTCCCGCGCCGGCCGTGCGCGGGGTCGTCTCCGTTCCGATCGCCTCGCTCCTGCCCGCCGACTCGCCCCGGCTGGAGGGCCAGGCCCCCGAGCACGTCGCCCGGCTGACGGCGGTCGAGACCCCCCTTCCGCCGATTCTCGTGGACCGGCGCAGCATGCGGGTGATCGACGGGATGCACCGGCTGGCGGCCGCCTTCCGCAAGGGCGAGGCGACCATCCTGGTCGAGTTCTTCGACGGCACCGCCGACGAGGCGTTCCTGCGGGCCGTGGAAGCGAACGTGACCCATGGCCTTCCGCTGTCCAGGGAGGACCGGCGGGCCGCGACCGAGCGCATCATCGCCTCGCACCCCGAGATGTCGGACCGGGCGATCGCCCGGGTCGCGGGTCTGGGGGCCAAGACGGTGGCCGCGATCCGGCGCGGACTCGCGGGCGAGGCGACCCGGTTGAACGCGCGCGTCGGCAGGGACGGCAAGGTGCGCCCCCTCAACGGCGCGGAGGGCCGGGAGCGGGCCGCCGCACTGATCGCCGAGCGGCCGCGGGCGTCGCTGCGCGAGGTGGCGAGGCTCGCCGGGGTCTCGCCCGCGACCGTGAGCGACGTCCGCAGACGACTGCTGTCCGGCGAGCCGCCGGTGGCGGAGCAGACGCCCCGGCCGCAGACGTGCGCGAGCGGGCCCGCGGAGCCCGGCGCGGTGGCGGTGGAACGGACCTCACCGGAGCCCGTGCGGGCGGTGGAACCGCGGGCCTCTGTGCGGGACGGCCGGCTCCTGGAACCCGACCCCGTCACCCTGCTCGACAGGCTGCTCAACGATCCCTCGCTGCGGCACCGGGAAGAGGAACGGCGCCTGTTCCGGGTGCTCCAGCGCAACGCCATCGAGGAGCGGTGCTGGTCCAAGCTGGTCGCCGCGGTGCCCTCGCACTGCGGCGACCTGGTCGTGGACCTCGCCCGGCGCTACGCCGAGACGTGGCTGGAGGTCGCGCAGGAACTCGACGAGGCCGCCGAGTGAGGGCCGCCGCGAAGGGCTGACGCGCACCACTCGGCGACGGGGTTCCGGTTCGCCCTCCTCAGCGGGGCGAACCGGACGGCCGTGCTCGCTCACCCCCTCCCGCGAGCCCGGCGTGATCCGTACGGAAGACTGTGGGTCCTCGGACCCGCTCAGGCGCGCCCGAGGACGACGACGGCGTTGTGGCCGCCGAAGCCGAACGAGTTGCTCACCGCCACGGGGACCGGAGCGGACCTGACGGCGCCGTGGACGATGTCGATGTCGGCGATGTCGGCCCCCGGTTCCTCGAAGTTCGCGGTGGGCGGGATGACGCCCTGGTCGATGGACAGGGCCGTGAACGCCGCCTCGGCGGCGCCGGCCGCGCCCAGCATGTGCCCCGTGACCCCCTTGGTGGAGGTGACCGCGGTGTGCGGGCCGAAGGCGCTGTGGATGAGGCGCGCTTCGACGGCGTCGCCCTGGGGGGTGCCCGTCGCGTGGGCGTTGACCAGCGCCACGTCCGACGCGTCCACCCCGGCGTCCGCCAGCGCCCTGCGCAGCGCGAGCCGCGCGCCGTTGCCGTCGGGGTCGGGCGAGGTGAGGTGGTACGCGTCGGAGGACTCGCCGTAGCCCAGGAGCGAGGCGTAGGGGCGCCGGCCGCGTGCCCGCGCGTCCGCCGCGCGCTCCAGTACGAGCACCGCCGCGCCCTCCGCCAGCACGAAGCCGTCGCGCTGCCGGTCGAACGGCCGGGACGCCGCCGACGGATCGGCACGGCGCCGGGACAGCGCCTTGAGCCGGTCGAAGGCGCCGGACAGGAGCGGGGTGACCGCGGCGTCGGCGCCACCGGCCAGCACGATGTCGCAGCGGCCGGCGCGCAACAGGTCGAGGGCGAGCCCCAGGGCCGTGGTGCCGGACGCGCACGCGGTGGAGACGGCGAGCGCGGGTCCGTTCAGACCGAGGTCCAGGGCGACCGTGGCCGCGGCCATGTTGCCGATGGCCTTCGGGACGGTCAGGGGATTGACGGCGCGCGCCCCGGTGTCCCGGAGCCGCCCCGCCTGTTCGAGCCAGGTTTCCAGGCCGCCGACGGCGGTGCCGATCAGCACCCCGACCCGGGCCGGGTCCCACGGCCCGCCGGCCGCCCCCGCGTCGGCCACGGCTTCGCGGGCCGCGGCGACGGCGTACTGCGTGAAGGGGTCCATCCGGCGCGCGTCGCTGCCCAGAACGCGGTGCGCGTCGAACGCCGAGGCGGCACACGTGAAGTCCACGGCCATGCCGTCGAGGCGGGCGTCGGGCGCCGCCGTGGGCAGCCCGGCGCAGGTCGCCTTCCACGCCGTGGCCGTGTCCGTGCCGGCCGGCGTCACCATGCCGATACCCGTGATCACCACATCCGGGTACTGCTGTCTGCGTCTGTTCATGCTGGTATGTCCGCCCCGCGTGACTGCAGCAGTCCGGCCAGCTCGGTCACCGTGGTCTGGCCGGTCAGCTCGTCCTCGTCGACCGCGATGCCGAACTCGTCCTCCAGCTGCGCGCCCAGCTCCGCCAGGGAGAGCGAGTCGACCTCCAGTTCGGTGAACGACTTGTCCGGGTCGATGACTCCGGGCACCTTGTAGACGGTGCTCAGGAGAGTGGTGAGGTATTCGACGAACACAGGTGGGCTCCTTCTTTCAGACCTCTGAGGTGACGGCGGTCAGCTGCGGCCAGATCAGTCCCGTTGACGCCCAGCTGAGACCGCCGCCGAAGGCGGTCAGCACGGTTCGGGCTCCGGGTGTCAGGCGACGGGTCGTCACCGCGCCGGCCAGCGCCAGAGGAATGGAGGCGGCCGCCGTGTTGCCGATCCGCGCGAGTTCGCAGACCGCTCGTTCGGGTGGGAGACCCAGCCGTTTGGCCAGGGCCTCGATGATGCGTGCGTTCGCTTGGTGCGGTACGAGCATGTCGAGCGTCTCGATGCTCCAGTCGCAGTCCTTCACGACCCGTCTGACCGAGTCCGCCATGCGGTCGACGGCCCGCAGGTACACCTTGCGCCCGGACATCGTGAACCAGCGCTCTCCAGACGGCTGTTCGCGGACGCCGGGAACGCGGATCAGGTCCGCGCCCGAGCCGTCGCTGCCCAGGTCGTGGGCGAGGAGTGCGCCGGGCTCGTCGGCCGGCCCCGCACGCAGCACCACCGCTCCCGCTCCGTCGCCGAACAGGACGGCCGTGGACCGGTCCCGCGGGTCGACGATGCGCGAGTAGGTCTCCGCCGCGACGACCAGGACACTGTCCGCGGTGCCGGCCGTGATCAGCGCGCCGGCCGTGGCCAGCGCGTACAGGAAGCCGCTGCAGACGGCCGATATGTCGAACGCGAGGATGTTTCCCTGGCCCGTTCGGTACGCGATCTCGGGCGCCGCGGCGGGACAGGGGCGCTCCGGTGTGGTGGTCGCGAAGACGAGGCCGTCGACCGTGTCGATCCCCGCGGACCGCAAGGCGTTCCGGGCGGCTTCGCAGGCCAGGTCGAGCGTCGAGGTCCCGGGGGTCACCCGTCGACGCGATTCGATTCCGGTACGGGTGCGAATCCATTCGTCACTGGTGTCCAGCACTTCCACCAGCGCGGCGTTGTCGACGCTGTGCGAGGGAAGACAGGTACCCAGTCCCGCGATGACGGCCGAGGCCCGTTCTCCCGAATTACTCCGGGCACTTTTGCCGAGGCATGACGCGCTCATACAGCCGCCTCCCGAAGTGCGTGCGTGATCCGCACAGCAGACCCGTGGCATGAGGTGATGCGATGGTGCGGCGACCGTACCCATTCCCGGATCAGGGCACAACCGTCCGGAGGCGACATCCCGGCAGCACCGGAACAGAATTGCCGTACCGTCTTCCACGACCCCTCCTGAGCTGTGTCGCCGCAGGTCAGGGAGCGGAGTTGTTCAACTGGTGCGACGACGCAGTTGAACGAAGGGTGTGGTGAGCGCCGCTGATTGATTAGCCTCCGATGACGTCGCTGATCGGGGGATGGCCCTGACCGACCGCCTGCTTTGACTACTTCGGAAGGGACCGCGTGGTGACGAATCCATTCGACGACCCCGATGCCAACTACTATGTATTGGTCAATGAGGAGGGGCAGCACTCTCTCTGGCCGGTCTTCGTGGACGCGCCGGACGGCTGGAAGACCGTGTTCGGCGAGGCGGGCCGCACGGAGTGCCTCGACTACATCGAGAGGTCCTGGACCGACATGCGACCCAAGAGCCTGATCGAGGCCATGGAGAGCAGCAAGTAGGAATACGGAAAACCTGTGCCCGGTCCGACGGCGACGTCGGACCGGGCACAGGTCTTTTCCCGCCCGGGACGAGACGGTGCGGTGCGGTGCGCGGTGCGCGGAGGGGGCAGCGGCGGCGCGGCAGGCCGCGCCGCCGCTGCCCCGGGGGCCTCAGCCCGCCGGGCTGGGTGCGGGCACCTCCGCGCCGGCCTGCCGCGGCAGGCCGGGCAGGGCGTCCGCCAGCCGCTCCATCGTCTGGTCCAGGATGAAGTGGCCGGCCTTGATGTGGTGGACCGTGAACGCGGTGCTCGTCTCCTCGCGCCAAGCCGCCAGTCCCTCGAAGTCCACGAAGGGATCGTGCCGGCCGCCCACGGCGGTGATCGGGACGTCCAGCGGCGCCGCGCCCCGGGGCGCGCCCTCCTCCGCGATGCGGAAGTCGGCGCGCAGGGTGGGCTCGAAGACGTCCATGATCTCGGGGTCGGCGAGCACGGACTCGTCGATCCCGCCGTACAGCGCGACCCGTTCGAAGAACGCCTCGCGCGGCAGCAGATGGATGCCGTCCGAGGAGTGCCGGGCGGGCCCCACGATGGAGGAGACGAACAGCGCGGCGGGAAGCCGGCCCCCTCGGTCACGGATCCGGCGCGCCAGCTCCAGCGCGATCAGACTGCCGGAGCAGTGGCCGAGGAAGACGAACGGCCGGTCGGTCAGCGGCGCGATCACCGGTTCGAGGGCGTCCACCATCAGGCGCAGTTCCTCGAAGGGCCGCTCGTCGATCCGGTTCTCCCGCCCCGGGTAGCGGACGGCGCACAGTTCGGCCTCGGGGGGCAGACGCCTGGCCCACGGTGCGAACACGGCCGCCCCGGCGCCCGCGTGCGGGAAGCAGAACACCCTGGTCCCCGGGTCGGCGACCCGTCGGGGACGTACGATCCAGCGCTTGGCGGACAGGAGCGCCCGCGGGTCCGGGGCCGGGGAGACGCCCGTCATGTCACACCACCCGCCGGGCGAAGACGGTGTGCAGATCGGTGGTGCGGTACTCCGCGGCCTGGCGGACGGAAGTCGTCAAGCCCTGGCTCTCCAGGAGGGAGACCACCGCGTCGAGTGCCCCGCCGCGATCGGCGACCTCGACGGCGGCGTTCGCGATCCCCGGCCACAGCCGGTCGCCGACGCCCTGGAGGACCCGCAGCTCGAATCCCTCCACGTCCACCTTGAGCAGGTCGACGCGGTCGATGCCGGCCCGCCCGGCGAACGTCTCCACCCGCTGCACGTCGCAGCGCACCAGCCGCCGTTCGCCGAGGCTGTCGTCCACGAGGTCCTCGGCCTCCTGGATGAACTCGTCCCGGAACTCCTCGTCGAGCGCGTCCGCGGCACTGGTGATGAACGCCGACGCGAGCACCTTGTCGACCGCCGGGTCGGCGTCGAAGCCCGACATCATCGTGTAGTGCGGGTAATAGGTCAGCTCGCGCGACTGGTCCTCGTCGCCCAGGGCCAGGTTGTGGACGTGAACGCCGGGCAGGTGCCCGGCGTTGCGCCGGAGGGCGTCGAAGACGTCGGGCGCCGGCTCGAAGGAGAACACCCGCGCCCCGGGCCACCGTTGCGTCGCGAAGAGAGTGAACAACCCGATGTTCGCCCCGACGTCCAGAATCACCGGCTTCTCGGGTATGCGCCAACCCTGCGGCGGGATGTAGGACTCGTCGTCGAAGATCTCGCCGTACAGGTAGTCCGTCTCGTTCCCGTTGAGGCTGAAGACGTGCATCCCGTTCGGGAGCCTTCTCCTGTCCAGAGCTGTGGGAGTTCCTCCACCTGGTGTCATCGCACCGAGATTAGGGTGCCGCCGACTCCGGCACCGGCAGTACGGGAGGCGATCCCGAGGCGGTTTCGCCGGTCGCCCGGCCGGGGCCCGGGCCGGGGCGGTACGCGCCGCGCGCCCTGCCGACGAGTCGCCGCCGGAACTGCCGATCACGGCGCACGCGGCCTCGTACCGTACTCGGGTGATTCGGCGACGTGGAGGAGCGCACATATGGCTGGGACACAGGATCACGCCGTCCGGCCGCGGCCGATGACGCCCACGGCCCGGATCGGCGCCCCGCCGGACTGGGGGATGGGCGACGGCGACGGCGACCGGTCCGCCACGGCCTGGGCGGCCCTGCCGTCCGACGCGCCCGCCGACGAACGGAGCCTGCGGGCGGCGCTGGCCGTGACGCTGCGGCGCTACGAGGGCGAGGACGACCGGGAGGTCGTCGTCGGGTCCGTCGAAGGCGCCGTGGCGGTCCGGGTGAGCGGCGCCCTCGGCGAGCTGCGCGACCGCCGGCACCCCTCCTCGGAGCAGCCGGTGGTGGCCGGCACGCTGCCCGAGGGCGACGAGGAACCGCCGTACGCCGACGAGGCGCACCCGTCCGCACGTGTGCCGGTCTTCCCGCTGACGTTCTCCCCGGTGCGCCGGGCGGACGGCCGGCTGTGGCTGCGCTGCGACCATCTGCTCAGCCACGCCGGCCGTGCCACCGCCGAGCAGCTGACCCGGCACGTCGCCCACGTCTACGGGCAGGTGACGAACGCGCCGGAGACACCCGCCGGTGACGTGGAGCTGTTCGACGACGACGAACGGCGCCGCATCGTGCGCCTGGGGGCTTCCGCGCCCGCGCCGCCCCACCCGGCGCGGACCGTGCACGAGACCTTCGCCCTGGTCTCGGCCTCCGCCCCCGACGCCCTCGCGGTGACCGACGAACACGTCGAGCTCACCTATGAGCAACTCGACGGGCTCGCCGACGTGTTCGCGGCCGCGCTGCGCACCCGGGGGGTCAGCCCCGGCGACCGGGTCGGCGTGTGCCTGGACCGCTCGGCGGAACTGGTCGCGGTGCTGCTGGGTGTGCTCAAGGCCGGTGCGGCCTACGTCCCGATCGACCCCGCCTACCCGGCGGAACGCGCCATCCACATGCTGGACAACGCGGCGGCGCGGCTGCTGGTGACCCGGTCCGGCGAACTGCCGCGGCAGGGCGAGCACCACCAGGTCACGCCCGACGGGCTGCTCGAGGACGACGTCACCGACGCGCCGGACGGCCAGGGGGACGCCGACGGCGCGACCACGGCCTACGTGATCCACACCTCCGGCTCCACCGGGCGGCCCAAGGGCGTCGCCGTGCCGCACGCCAACGTCCTGAGTCTCGTCGAGGCGACCCGCGCCGACCTGGGTCTGGGCGCGGCGGACGTCTGGACGTTCTTCCATTCGAGCGCCTTCGACTTCTCGGTGTGGGAGATGTGGGGCTGTCTGCTGACCGGCGGCCGCCTCGTGGTCGTGCCCCACCTCACCTCCCGCGATCCGGAACAGTTCCGCGCACTCGTGGCCGCGCACGGGGTCACCGTCCTGAACCAGACGCCCTCGGCGCTCGCCAACCTGCTCACCGTCGACTACGCGGACCTTCCCGTACGGCTGGTGATCCTGGGCGGGGAACCGCTGGACGCCAGGATGCTCCTGCCCTGGTTCGACGCGTACCCCGACGGCCGGTGCCGGGTGGTGAACATGTTCGGCATCACCGAGACCACCGTCCACGTCACCGCGCAGACGGTCACCCGTGACCTGGCGCTGGGCGCGACGCGCTCGGTGGGCGCGCCGCTGTCCGGATGGCACGTGTACGTCCTGGACCCCGCGGGGCGGCTGCTCCCGCCCGGTGTCGCGGGCGAGATATGCGTCGGCGGCGCCGGTGTGGCCCAGGGGTACGTCGGCCGGCCCGGCCTGACCGAGGAACGGTTCCGGCCCGACCCGTACACCGACGGCCGGATGTACCGCAGCGGCGACCGGGGCCGGCTGCGTCCGGACGGGTCCCTGGAACACCTCGGGCGCCTCGACAACCAGGTGAAGATACGGGGCTTCCGGATCGAACTGGACGAGATCCGCACGGTGTTGCTGGAGGACGCGGCGGTGCGGGCCGCGGCGGTCGTCGTGGGCTCCGCGGACGGCGGCGGCTCCTCCGGCAAGCGCCTGGACGCCTACGTGGTGCTGGACGGCGGTGATGTGCGGGCGGTGCGCGAGCACGCCGCCGCCGTCCTGCCCGACTACATGGTCCCGGCGACGGTGACCGCGGTGGACGCGCTGCCCCTGACCACGAGCGGCAAGGTCGACGTGGCGCGGCTGCCGCGTCCCGAGATCACCACGAGGGCCGCCGAGGACCACACCCCGACGGCCGACGACGCCCTGGCCTCCTGGCTGCAGGAGCTGTGGGCCGGCCTGCTGGGCTTCCCGATCGGGCTCGACGACGACTTCTTCGAGGCCGGCGGGAACTCGATGATCGCGGTGAAGACCTCGGCGGCGATGCGCGCCGAGGGCATGCCCACCCTGCGGCTGCGCGAGTTCTACCGCCATCCCACGGTGCGCCAGGTGGTGGCGGCCCTCAGGACGGCGCAAGCGTGACCGGCCCCGCGCACCGGCGGCGCACCACCCCGGCGACCCCCGTCCGGGGCGCCGGGGCCGGTGGGGCCGGTGGGGCCGACGAGAAATGGACCGGCCGTGGGTGGCCGGGTCCGGCGTTCGCCGCCCCGCCCGGCCGCGGGTGGCCGGGACCGGCCTTCGCCGCCCCGTCCGGCCGCTACGGCACGTGGGGCACGTGGGGCACGTCCGGCGGCGTCGCGCTCACGACGTCAGCGGCTGGACGTCGCGCAGCGGGGACCACGAGAGCGGCACACCGTAGGACGGCGGCTGCGGACCGGACTCGCCGCGAAGGAGGTGACGTATCAGGTTGAGGACCACGAACCGCTGCGCCTCCCCCGGAGCGGACTTGACGCGGCGCACCAGCCCGCGTGCCCGCAGGTCGTGAACGGCGCTCGCCGCGTCCGCGCCGGAGCCGGCGAGGAGCGCGACTGCGTCGCTCACCGACCAGGGCCCCGAGCCGGCCAGACCGCGCAGGGCGGCCAGCTGCAACGACGGGAGCGAGGCGAGGGCCTGACGCAGCCAGGCGACGAGCGGGGAGCCGTTCCCGGACGGAGGTGTCACCAGCCGCGCCGGTGACACCTGGGCCATGCGCAGGAGTTCGGCGGGTTCGTAGATGAGCAGCCAGGAGACGGCCGATTCGAGCGCCGCCGGAATTCCGTCCAGGAGCCAGCACACGCCGGCGACCGCGGCCACCGTCTCCGGCGACGACGCCTTCTCCGGGTACAGCAGGGCGCAGTGCGAGAGCACGTACCGCAGCACGGGGGAGTCGGCGGCGAGCGCCGCACCCGCCCCCGGGCGGTCCCACTCCGGAACGTCGAGGGGAAAGAGCGTGAAGGTGATCTCCCCGGCGCGCCCGGCTGCGAGGTCGCGGGATTCGATCAGCACCCGAAGGCCCCGGCAGAGCCGCACGAGCGCCCGCAGGTCCCGCTGGTCCCGCTCGTCGAGGTCACGGCCGTCCACGACGAGGAGGACGTCGTCCGCGGCCAGGCGTCCCGCCACGTCGTCCAGCGCGGCGCCGCACCCGATCACCTCCGCGACCCGGCTCACGAGCCGGCGCGGCACACCGTGCCCGGACCCGGGCGCGCCCCCCGCGCGGTCGAGGAAGACCACCGGGACGAGTCCGGTCCGGTGCAGCTCGCCCGCGACGTTCTGGAGGAGCGTCGTCTTGCCCATGCCCGGGGCGCCCGTCACCCTGACCAGCTGATGGCCGGTGGACCGCAGCAGCCCGATCAGCGAGGACGTCTCCTCCGCCCTGGCGATGGACGAGGCGAGGGTGGCCGGCGGCGCCGGCAGGTCGTCGTAGAGCGACCGGACCTCCCTCGGACCGGCGACGGCCTCCAGCTCCGCCCGCCGCACTCCGTCCAGCCGCAGGGCGTCGGCGAGCAGCCGGACCGTCTGCACGCGCGGACTGCCGGTGCGCTCGAGTTCGAGGTCGCGAATGGCCCGAATGCTCACCGTCGATATCTCGGCGAGCTGGCTCTGTGTCATTCCCGCGCGTTTCCGCGCGTTGCGCAGCATGGAACCGAACTGCGTCGTCGACATGCGATCGGCGGCCAATGCTCCCCGCTCTCTCTCCCCTTGGACACGGCTCATCCCGCCATACCGTACGCAGGCCCGACTTGTGGTGTCAGCGGCTTGACGCGGGCGTCGCGCCCGAGCGTCCCGGCGGTTTCGGCGGCACACGAACGGGGCCTCTGTTCAAGTGAGTCGCCGCCTCAGTTGAACACGTCGCCCGACCACCTGGATCGTCGTCGCGAGCCCATGCCGCCCGCCGCCCGACGGTATTGATCAGGCACCTGATGTCGCGCATAGTGAACCGCGGCGGTCGTGGCTCCTGCCCGGGTGAACTGTGTCGGTACGAGCGCACCGTAGGGCGCGCGGCAGCCGGGCAGCCGGTCACCGGTCAGCAGGCGGGTGACCGCCGGTCGGGGATTCCACAACGCGCTACCGGGGATGTCGGAACATCTCTTCGCAGCTTTGTCATTGAGGACTGGACGGTAATTCAGCATGCCTCGACGGCTGCTGCTCTCCGCTGCTCCAGTCGATGAGTCGGATCGGTTGGGGTGTGCAGGGATGGCTGCATCTGAAGGCGAATACCAGGAACTCATGGCCGGCCAGCTCGCTGTCTGGTACGCACAACAACTCGACCCCGAGAACCCGGTCTACAACATCGCCGAATACGTGGAGATACGCGGCGACCTCGACGCCGGCCTCCTCGTACGAGCCCTGCGCCACACGGTGTACGAGGCCGAGACGGCCCGGCTGCGCTTCCGCGTCGAGGACGACGTTCCGCGGCAGTACCTGGGCGACGCGGACGAGCATCCCGTCGAACTCGTGGACCTCACCGCCGAACCCGACCCGCACGCGGCCGCCGAGACGTGGATGCGGGCCCGACTGCGCCGCCCGGTGGACCTCACCGGCGGCCCCCTGACCGGCTATGCCGTGATCAAGGCCGGCCCGGACCGGCACTACTGGCTGCACTGCGCGCACCACCTCGTCATGGACGGACACAGCGGCCGGCTGTTCGCCGACCGGCTGGCGCGCGTCTACACGGCCCTCGCGGAAGGCCGCGACCCCGGGCAGGACCACCCCCTGGAGCCGATCACGGTGCTCCTGGACGAGGACCGCGCCTACCGGTCCTCCGCCACCCTGTCCGAGGACCGGGAGTACTGGCTCGACGCGTTGTCGGACACCGCCCGCGCGGGGCGCTCCGACGGGCACGGGCCGCGTACGCTGCCGCAGGCGCCGGTACGGCACTGGGGCGAGGTCGGCTCCGACGAGGCCACCGGCCTCAAGCGGGGCGCGCGCAGGCTGCGGACCACCCTGGCCGGCCTGACCATCGCCGCCGCCTGCCTCTACCACCACCGCACCACGGGCGCGCGGGACATCGTCGTCGGCGTCCCGGTGGTGGGCCGCGTCGGACGCCGGGCCCTCGCGGTTCCCGGCATGACGTCGAACATCCTGCCGATCCGGGTCTCCGTCGGCCGGACGACGACGGTGGCGGACCTCCTGGGGCAGATCGCGGCACGGATGCGCACCGCGACCCGGCACCAGCGCTACCGGTACGAGGACATGCTCCGCGACCTCAAGCTCCTCGGCGGCGCCCCGCTGTGCGACCTGGTCGTCAACGTCATGTCGTTCGACTACCGGCTCCGCTTCGGCGACTGCACGGGCACGGCCCGCAACCTCGCCAACGGCCCCATCGATGCGCTCAGCATCGACGTCTACGACCGGCTGGACGGCGCCGGCCTCCAGGTCGACGTCGACGTGCACCGCGGCGCGCGCGACCTGGAGCCGGAGGAGGAGATCTGCCCGCGCTTCCTGCGCATCCTGCGCAGCCTCGCCGGGGCCCAGCCGGGCGACCCGGTCGGCCGGATCGACGTCCTGTCGGCGCGGGAGCGGACGCGCGTCCTCGCCGACTGGAACGACACGGCGGCCGGCGCGGCGCCCCCGCCGTCGGTGGTGGAGCTGTTCGAGACGCGGGCGGCGCGGACGCCGGACGCAGCCGTCGGCGGCCCCGGCGGCTCCCACGGCGACGGGATGTCCTTCGCCGAACTGGACGCGCGGGCCAACCGGCTGGCGCGGTACCTGACCGCTCAGGGCGTGGGCCCGGAATCCGTGATCGGTCTGCGCACGGCGCGGGACGCCGACGCGGTCGTGGCGACGCTGGCGGTGTGGAAGGCCGGCGGCGCCTGTCTGCCGCTCGACCCGGAACTGACGGCCGAGGAGACCACCCGTCTGCTCGCCGACAGCGGGGCGGAACTCGTCGTCGGCGGCCCCGGCGGCGTACCGGACCCGCTGCCGGCGGGCCGGTTCGGGGTCGTGGACCTGGACGATCCGTCGGTGGCGGAGCGGGTGAACGGCCTGGACGCCGGTCCGTCGGCCGTGCGCGTGCCGGGCCAGGCCCTGGCCCAGGTGATCGCCGTGCCGGACCCGACGGGGCGGTCCGTCCCCGTCGGGCTCACCCACGGCGCGCTGGCCAACTACGTCGCCTGGGCGGCGGACGCGTACGCGACGGAGCACGGGACCCGGGTGCCGCCGTACGCGACCCCGCCGGTGCGCCCGAGCGTGCTGCACGCGCTGCTGCCGCAGGCCGCGACCGACGAGAGCGGCCGCGCCGGGAGCACCGTCCACGACGGCCCTCAAGCGCTGCTGGGCTGCTGCGTCCACGCGACGGCGACCGGCGCCGGGCAGGACGGCCCGGACGCGCTCCGGCGCCCGCTGGCGAACAACCGGGCGTACGTGCTGGACGCCGCGCTGCGGCCGGTCGCCCCGGGCGTGCCGGGCGAGCTGTACGTGGCCGGCGCGGGAGTGGCGCGCGGATTCCCGGGCCGGGCCGGGGCGACGGCGCGCCGGTTCGTCGCCGATCCGTTCGCGGCGGACGGCTCCCGGATGTACCGGGCCGGGGTCCGGGTGCGCTGGACCACCGCCGGCGAACTGGAGTTCCCGGCCGACGCGGCCGACGCGGAGCCGGACCGGCCGGGTGAGCCGGCGGCGGAGCGGCCCACGGGCGCGGACGCGGGCCACGGCCCGGCCGACGCCCGCACGGAGCTGCTGTCCGCGCTGTTCGCCGAGGTCCTGGACCTGGACAGCGTCGACGTCGACGACGACTTCTTCGACCTGGGCGGGCACTCGCTGCTGGCGACGCAGCTGGTGAGCCGCATCCGCAGCACCCTGAACGTCGAACTGCCCATGCGGGCCGTGTTCGAGACGCCGACGATCGCGGGCCTCGCGGGCAGACTGGCGGGCGCGGACGAGGCACGGGTGGTGCTGGTGGGACGTGAGCGCCCCGAGCGGGTGCCGCTGTCGTTCGCACAGCGCCGACTGTGGTTCCTGGGCCGCCTCGAAGGCCCCAGCGCCACCTACAACACGCCGATCGTGCTGAAGCTGTCCGGCCGGCTGGACGCCGCGGCCCTGAAGAGCGCGATGCGTGACGTGCTCGGCCGCCACGAGGCGCTGCGCACCATCCTGCCCTCCGACGACGGTGAGCCGTACCAGGAGGTCCTCGGCCTGGACGAACTCGACTGGGAGCTGGAGGAGATCACCGTCCACGACTCCGGCCGGGCCTACGAGCAGCTCTCCCGGATGACCGACCTGCCCGAACTGGCCGCGTCCGCCGAGGAGACGCTGTCGGAGCTGGCGAGCGCCGTGGTGGGCGCGGCCGGCCACGTCTTCGACCTGGCGGCCGAAGTCCCGGTGCGCGCCTGGCTGTTCCGGACCGGCCGCGAGGACGAACACGTGCTGGTGGTGCTGGTGCACCACATCGCGGGCGACGGCTGGTCCATGGGACCGCTGGCGCGGGACATCTCGACGGCGTACACCGCGCGGTGCGCGGGCCGGGCGCCCGGCTGGGACCCGCTGCCGGTGCAGTACGCGGACTACACCCTGTGGCAGCGGGAGCTGCTGGGCTCGGACGACGACCCGGGAAGCCTGCTGTCGCGGCAGGTGGCGTACTGGCGTGACGCGCTGGCCGGGACACCGGAGGAGCTGGAACTGCCGACGGACCGGCCGCGCCCGGCGGTGGCCGGCCATCGCGGCCGCACCGCCGCCTTCAGCGTGCCGGGCGAGGTGCACGCGCGGCTGCTGGAGCTGGCACGGGCCGAGGGCGTGACACCCTTCATGGTGCTGCACGGTGCGCTGGCGGCGCTGCTGTCCCGCCTGGGCGCGGGAGCGGACGTGCCCATCGGGTCGGCGGTGGCCGGCCGCATGGACGAGGCGCTGGACGACCTGGTCGGCTGCTTCGTCAACACCCTCGTCATCCGCACCGACCTGTCCGGCGATCCGACGTTCACCGAGGTGCTCGGCCGGGTGCGCGAGGCCGGCCTCGGCGCCTTCGAGCACCAGGACGTCCCCTTCGAGCGCCTGGTGGAGGAACTGGCCCCGCAGCGCTCCCTCGCCCGCCACCCCCTCTTCCAAGTCGTCCTCACCATGAACGACATCGCCGACGGGCTGATCGAACTCCCCGGGCTGCGCGCGGAGATGATCTCCACCGCGCGCCCCGCGGCCAAGTTCGACCTGGACGTGATGGTGGGCGAGGCGTTCGACGCCGACGGCGCGCCCGCGGGCATCCGGGGCGCGCTGACCGCGGCCGCGGACCTCTTCGGCGAGGGCGCCGCCCAGCGGATCGCGGCCTGGTTCGTCCGGACGCTGACAGAACTGGTGACGGCTCCCGCGACCCGGCTGAGCCGGGTCGCGGTGCTCTCGCCGGACGAGCGGGAACGCGTCCTGACCGGATGGAACGACACCGCCTCCCAGCCGGCGGACGTGCTGCTGCCCGCGCGGTTCGAGGCCCAGGCGGCGCGGACGGCCGACGCGGTGGCCGTGGTGTCGCCCGGCGGTTCGGCGTCGTTCGGGGAACTGGACGGGCGGGCCAACCGGCTGGCGCACTACCTGCGGGCACAGGGCGTGGGCGCGGACTCGGTGGTGGGTCTGTGCCTGCCGCGCGGCGTGGAGACCCTCACCGGCATGCTCGCGGTGTGGAAGGCGGGCGCGGCCTACCTGCCGCTCGACCCGGGCCAGCCGGCGGAACGCATCGCGTTCATGCTGCGCGACAGCCGGGCCGTGCTGACGCTGACCACGGAGGAGATCCTCGACGAACTCCCCGCCGGCCGGCAGCGGCTGGTGGCGATCGACGGCATGATGGTGGCGGCGCAGCTCGCCGCCGCGCCCACGACGGCGCCGGGCGTCGAACCGCTGGCGCGGCAGCTGGCGTACGTGATGTACACCTCCGGTTCGACCGGGCGCCCCAAGGGCGTGGCGGTCACGCACGGGGCCCTGGCCAACTACGTCGCCTCGGTGCCGGCCCGGGTGGGACTCGGCGCGCCGGGCGGCCGGTACGCGGTGCTCCAGGCGCAGGCCACGGACCTCGGGAACACGGTGGTGTTCGCGTCCCTGACCACGGGCGGCGAACTCCACGTGCTCGACGCGCGGACGGTCACCGACCCGACCGCGGTCGCCGCCTACCTGGCCGAGCACCGGATCGACTTCCTGAAGGCGGTGCCCTCGCACGTAGCCGCGCTCGGCCCCGACGGCGCGCTGCCCGCCCGGGCGCTGGTCCTCGGCGGTGAGGCGGCCTCGCCCGACCTGGTGCGCGCACTCCTCGCGGCCGCCGGGGAGCGGGCGGTCTTCAACCACTACGGGCCCACCGAGACGACGATCGGCGTCGCCACCACACGTCTGACCCCGGAGCATGCCGCCTCCGGAGTGATCCCGGTCGGCACCCCGGCCGCCAACACCCGGCTCTACGTCCTGGACGCCGCGCTGGAACCGGTGGCGCCGGGCGTGGTGGGCGAGCTGTACGCCGCGGGCGCGCAGCTGGCGCGCGGCTACCTGGGGCAGCCGGCGCTGACCGCCGAACGCTTCGTGGCGTGCCCGTTCGCCGCCGGCGAGCGCATGTACCGCACGGGTGACCGGGCCCGCTGGACCGCCGACGGGCAGCTCGTGTTCGTCGGCCGGGTCGACGAGCAGACCAAGATCCGCGGGTTCCGGATCGAGCCGGGCGAGGTGCGCGCGGTGCTGGCCGGCCACCCCCAGGTCGCCCGGGCCGCGGTGGTCGCCCGGGAGGACGTCCCCGGCGAGGTGCGCCTGGTCGCCTACGTCGTCGCCGACGACGAGGACACCGACCACGCCGCGCTCGCGGCCGCGCTGCGGGCCTTCGCCGGTGAGCGCCTGCCGGAGCACATGGTGCCGTCGGCGGTGGTGATCCTGGAGACGCTGCCCCTGACCGGCAACGGCAAGCTCGACCGCGCCGCCCTGCCGGCCCCCGACTACGCGGCGGCCGCCGCACGCTCCCGCCGGGGCCCGGCCGATCTCCGCGAGGAGATCCTGTGCGGCGCGTTCGCAGAGGTCCTGGGCCTGGAGAACGTCGGCGTCGACGACGACTTCTTCGAACTGGGCGGGCATTCGCTGCTGGCCACCCGGCTGGTCAGCCGCATCCGCACGGTACTCGGCGTGGAGATGGAGATCAGGACGCTCTTCGACGCCCCGACCCCGGCCGGTGTGGCCGCGGGCCTGGCCGGAGCGGAAGCGGCCCGCGCCGCGCTGGTGGCGCGGCAGCGGCCGGAGCGGACACCGCTGTCGTACGGGCAGCGCCGGCTCTGGTTCATCGGCCAGTTGGAAGGCCCGAGTCAGACCTACAACAGCCCGGTGGTGGTGCGCCTCACCGGGCAGCTGGACCGGCAGGCCCTCGGGCAGGCGCTGACGGACGTCATCGGGCGGCACGAGGTGCTGCGCACGGTGTTCCCCGTCGCGGACGGCGAGCCCTACCAGCGGGTCGTGCCCGTCGGCGCGCTCGACTGGGACCTCACGGTGGTCGAGGTCGGCCAGGGCGGGCAGCCGCAGCGGGACGACCGCCTGCTGGACCTGGACGCCCTGTCGTGGACCGAGTCGGTGATCGACCTGCCGACGATCGAGCCGTCCCCCGAACTGCCGTCCGGACAGGTCGCCCCCGGCGATCTGGCGGCGGCGATGGCCCGGGCCGCCGGTTACGCGTTCGACCTGTCGGTCGAGACGCCCGTGCGGGCGTGGCTGTTCGCGGTGGGCCCGGACGAACACGTACTGGTGCTGGTGGTGCATCACATCGCGGGCGACGGCTGGTCGATGGGACCGCTGGCGCGCGACGTGTCGGTGGCCTACGGGGCGCGGTGCGAGGGTCGGGAGCCCGGGTGGGACGCGTTGCCGGTGCAGTACGCGGATTACGCGTTGTGGCAGCGTGAGCTGCTCGGCTCCGAGCAGGACGCGGACAGCTTGATGTCGCGTCAGGTGGCTCACTGGCGTGCGGCGTTGGCGGGGGCTCCGGAGGAGTTGGGTCTTCCGTTCGACCGGCCTCGTCCGGTGGCTGCTTCGCATCAGGGGCATACGGCGGTGTTCGAGATGCCGTCGGAGTTGCACGCGCGGATGGTTGAGGTGGCCCGTGCCGAGGGTGTGACGGTGTTCATGGTGTTGCAGGCGGCGTTGGCGGTGACGTTGTCGCGGTTGGGCGCGGGGACGGACATTCCGATCGGTTCGGCGATCGCGGGGCGTACGGACGAGGCGCTGGACGAGTTGGTCGGCTGCTTCGTGAACACGTTGGTGCTGCGGACGGATCTGTCGGGTGATCCGACGTTCGGGCAGGTGCTGGAGCGGGTCCGGGAGACGAGTCTTGCCGCGTTCGGGCATCAGGACGTGCCCTTCGAGCGGCTGGTGGAGGAGCTGGCGCCGGCCCGCTCGCTGGCCCGGCACCCCCTCTTCCAGGTCGTCCTCACCAAACTGAACGCCTCGTCCGGATGGGAGTCGGACGCGGCCACACTGACGCTGCCCGGAATCCGGTCCACACCGCTCTTCCTCGGGAAGCCCTCCGCGAAGTTCGACCTGGACGTGATGGTCGAGGAGGAGTTCGACGCACAGGGCGAGCCCGCAGGCGTGCGAGGAGCGGTGACCGTCGCCGCGGACCTGTTCGACGCCGCCGCGGCCGGACGACTGGCGGAGCGGTTCCTCCGTGTCTCGTCCGAGCTGACGGAGGACCCGTCGACGCGCGTGAGCGCGGCCGATGTGCTGGGGGCGGAGGAGCGGGATCGGGTGGTGGTGGAGTGGAACGCCACGGAGGTGCCGGTGGCGGCTTCCACGGTGTTGGGGCTGTTCGAGGAGCGGGTGGTGCGGTCGCCGGGTGCGGTGGCGGTGGTGGACGGGGATGGGGCGGTGTCGTTCGGGGAGTTGGATGGGCGGGCGAATCGGCTGGCGCATTATCTGCGGGCGCAGGGTGTGGGTGCGGAGTCGGTGGTGGGGTTGTGTCTGCCGCGGGGTGTGGAGATGGTGGTGGGGATGCTCGCGGTGTGGAAGGCGGGCGCGGGGTATGTGCCGGTGGACGCGGGGTTGCCGGCGGAGCGGGTGGCGTTGGTCCTGCGGGACAGCGGCGCGGTGCTGACCCTGACCACGGAGGAGATCTTGGACGATCTCCCTGCGGGACGGCACCGTCTGGTGGCGGTGGACAGTCCGTTGACTGCGATGCAGCTCGCGGCCGCCTCTGAGGCGGCGCCGGGGGTGGAGATACGTCCGGGGCAGGTGGCGTATGTGGTGTTCACGTCGGGTTCGACCGGGCGGCCGAAAGGTGTGGCCGTTACGCATGGCGGGCTGGCGAATTACGTCGCGTCGGTGCCGGAGGGGGTCGGGTTCGATGGCGGTGGCCGGTTCGCGGTGTTGCAGGGTCAGGCGACGGACCTGGCGAACACGACGGTGTTCGCGAGTCTGACGGGCGGGGGTGAGCTGCACTTCCTGGACGAGGAACTGGTCACGGACCCGGCCGCGGTGGCCGCGTATCTGGCGGAACACGACATCGACTGCTTGAAGGCGGTGCCGTCGCATGTGGCGGCGCTGGGCGCTGAGTCGGTGGGGTCGGTGGGGTCGTTGGTTCTGGGTGGTGAGGCGGCTTCGCCGGAGTTGGTGAACGGCCTGTTGGACGCGGTCGGTGAGGGTTCGGCGGTGTTCAATCATTACGGGCCGACGGAGACGACGGTCGGTGTGGCGACGGTGCGTCTGTCGCGGGAGTTGGTGGCTGGTGGGGTGGTGCCGGTGGGTGCTCCGGTGGCGAATACGCGGGTGTATGTGCTGGATGAGTGGTTGCGTCCGGTGCCGGTGGGTGTGGTGGGTGAGTTGTATGTGGCGGGTGCGCAGGTGGCGCGTGGTTATGTGGGCCGGGCTGGGCTGACGGGTGAGCGGTTTGTTGCGTGTCCGTTCGGTGGTGTGGGTGAGCGGATGTATCGGACGGGGGACCGTGCCCGGTGGTCGGGTGAGGGCAATCTGGTGTTCGCGGGGCGTGCGGATGAGCAGGTGAAGATCCGTGGGTTCCGGGTGGAGCCGGGTGAGGTGCAGGCGGTCGTGGCCGCGCATCCGCTGGCCGAGGGGGCCGCGGTGGTCGCCCGGGAGGATGTTCCGGGGGATGTCCGCCTGGTCGCCTACGTCGTCACCGACGAGGCGGACGAGACGGATGCCGCTGAACTGTCCGCCTCGGTGCGGGAGTTCGTAGCGGGCCGGCTGCCGGAGTACATGGTGCCGTCCGCCGTGGTCGTACTCCCGGAGCTGCCGTTGACCAGCAACGGAAAGCTCGACCGCAAGGCGCTTCCCAGCCCCGAGTACGCGGCTGCGGCGTCCGATTCGAGTCGGGCCCCCGTGTCGCTGGAGGAGGAGCTCCTGTGCCAGGCGTTCGCGCAGGTGCTGGGACTGCCCGCGGTGGGTGTGGAGGACGACTTCTTCGCTCTGGGCGGGCACTCCCTGCTCGCGACCCGGCTGGTGAGCCGGATACGGACGCTGCTCGGCGTGGAAGTGGGCATCCGTGAGCTGTTCGAGGCTCCCACGGTGGCGGGACTGGCCGCACAGCTGGCGGAGGCCGGCGAGGCGCGTGCCGCCCTGGTGCCGCTGGAGCGCCCGGAGCGGGTGCCGCTGTCGTACGGGCAGCGCCGTCTGTGGTTCATCGGCCAGTTGGAGGGCCCGAGCCAGACCTACAACAGCCCGGTGGCGCTGAAGCTCACCGGCCGGCTGAACCGGCAGGCGCTGGCCGACGCGCTGCGTGACCTGATCGTGCGCCACGAGTCCCTTCGGACGGTCTTCCGCGTGGTGGACGGCGAGCCGTACCAGCACGTCCTGGACGAGGACGAGATCGCCTGGGAGCTGCCGGCGGCCCCGATCACCTCCGCCGAGCTGCCCGACGCGCTCGCTCGGATCTCTTCGCACGCCTTCGACCTCGCCACCGAGGCGCCGCTGAAGGCGTGGCTCTTCGAGGTCGCTCCCGAGGAACACGTGCTGGCCCTGGTGGTGCACCACATCGCGGGCGACGGTTGGTCGACCCGGCCTCTGGCGCGCGACGTGTCGATGGCCTACGCGGCGCGGTGCGAGGGTCGGGAGCCCGGGTGGGACGCGTTGCCGGTGCAGTACGCGGATTACGCGTTGTGGCAGCGGGAACTGCTGGGCTCCGACGACGACGCGGACAGCTTGATGTCACGCCAGGTGGCCTACTGGCGTGATGCGTTGGCGAGGGTCCCTGAGGAGTTGGGTCTTCCGTTCGACCGGCCTCGTCCGGTGGCGGCGTCGCATCAGGGGCATACGGCGGTGTTCGAGATGCCGTCGGAGTTGCACGCGCGGATGGTCGAGGTGGCCCGTGCCGAGGGTGTGACGGTGTTCATGGTGTTGCAGGCGGCGTTGGCGGTGACGTTGTCGCGGTTGGGCGCGGGGACGGACATTCCGATCGGTTCGGCGATCGCGGGGCGTACGGACGAGGCGCTGGACGAGTTGGTCGGCTGCTTCGTGAACACGTTGGTGCTGCGGACGGATCTTTCGGGTGATCCGACGTTCGGGCAGGTGCTGGAGCGGGTCCGGGAGACGAGTCTTGCCGCGTTCGGGCATCAGGACGTGCCGTTCGAGCGGCTGGTGGAAGAACTCGCGCCGGCCCGGTCGCTGGCCCGGCACCCCCTCTTCCAGGTCGTCCTCACGATGCACAACACCGCGGAAGCGACCGTGTCGCTGCCCGGTCTCGACGTCGAGGTCCTGCCGACCGCTCGTCCGGCGGCCAAGTTCGACCTGGACGTGATGGTCGGTGAGTCGTACGACGCCGACGGGGCGCCGATGGGCGTGCACGGAGCGGTGACGGTCGCGACCGATCTCTTCGACCCGGAGACCGCCCGGACGCTGGCCGACCGCTGGGTCGGAGTGCTGGACCGGTTGCTGGCCGAGCCCGAGTCGCGACTGTCGACGGTGGACGTCGTGGACGAGGCCGAGCGGGATCGTGTGGTGGTGGAGTGGAACGACACGGCGGTGGAGTTGTCGCAGGTGTCGGTGTTGGGGCTGTTCGAGGAGCGGGTGGTGCGGTCGCCGGGTGCGGTGGCGGTGGTCGACGGGGACGGGGCGGTGTCGTTCGGGGAGTTGGATACGCGGGCGAATCGGCTGGCGCATTATCTGCGGGCGCAGGGTGTGGGCGGGGAGTCGGTGGTGGGGTTGTGTCTGCCGCGGGGTGTGGAGATGGTGGTGGGGATGCTCGCGGTGTGGAAGGCGGGCGCGGGGTATGTACCGGTGGACGCGGGACTGCCCGCGGAGCGGGTGGCGTTGGTCCTGCGGGACAGCGGCGCGGTGCTCACCCTGACCACGGAAGAGATCCTGGACGATCTCCCGGCGGGACGGCACCGTCTCGTCGCGGTGGACGATCCGCTGACTGCGATGCAGCTTGCGGCCGCCTCTGAGGCGGCGCCGGGGGTGGAGGTCCGGCCGGGGCAGGTGGCGTATGTGGTGTTCACGTCGGGTTCGACCGGGCGGCCGAAGGGTGTCGCGGTCACGCACGGCGGGCTGGCGAACTATGTGGCGTCGGTGCCGGAGCGGGTCGGGTTCGATGGCGGTGGCCGGTTTGCTGTGTTGCAGGGGCAGGCGACGGACTTGGCGAACACGACGGTGTTCGCGAGCCTGACGGGCGGGGGTGAGCTGCACTTCCTGGACGAGGAGCTGGTCACGGACCCGGCGGCGGTGGCCGCGTACTTGACCGAGCACCGGATTGACTGCTTGAAGGCGGTGCCGTCGCATGTGGCGGCGCTGGGTGCCGAGTCGGTGGGGTCGGTGGGGTCGTTGGTTCTGGGTGGTGAGGCGGCTTCGCCGGAGTTGGTGAACGGCTTGCTGGACGCGGTCGGTGAGGGTTCGGCGGTGTTCAATCATTACGGGCCGACGGAGACGACGGTCGGTGTGGCGACGGTGTGTCTGTCGCGGGAGTTGGTGGCTGGTGGGGTGGTGCCGGTGGGTGCTCCGGTGGCGAATACGCGGGTGTATGTGCTGGATGAGTGGTTGCGTCCGGTGCCGGTGGGTGTGGTGGGTGAGTTGTATGTGGCGGGTGCGCAGGTGGCGCGTGGTTATGTGGGCCGGGCTGGGCTGACGGGTGAGCGGTTTGTTGCGTGTCCGTTCGGTGGTGTGGGTGAGCGGATGTATCGGACGGGGGACCGTGCCCGGTGGTCGGGTGAGGGCAATCTGGTGTTCGCGGGGCGTGCGGATGAGCAGGTGAAGATCCGTGGGTTCCGGGTGGAGCCGGGTGAGGTGCAGGCGGTCGTGGCCGCGCATCCGCTGGCCGAGGGGGCCGCGGTGGTCGCCCGGGAGGATGTTCCGGGGGATGTCCGCCTGGTCGCCTACGTCGTCACCGACGAGGCGGACGAGACGGATGCCGCTGAACTGTCCGCCTCAGTGCGGGAGTTCGTGGCGGCCCGGTTGCCGGAGTACATGGTGCCGTCCGCGGTGGTCGTGCTGCCGGAGCTGCCGCTGACCAGCAATGGGAAGTTGGATCGTAGGGGGTTGCCGGCGCCTGATTATGGTGCGGCTGCGACGGCGGACAGTGGGCGTGGTCCGGCGACGGTGCAGGAGGAGATTCTGTGCCAGGCGTTCGCGCAGGTGCTGGGTCTGTCGGCGGTGGGTGTGGACGACGATTTCTTCACGCTGGGCGGGCATTCGCTGCTGGCGGTGGCCCTGGTGGAGCAGTTGCGGGGTCAGGGTGTGTCGGTGTCGGTGCGGGCGTTGTTCCAGACGCCGACGCCGGCGGGTCTGGCCGCGGTGGCGGCTCCGGACGCGGTCGAGGTGCCGGAGAACCGGATACCTGAGGGCGCCGAGCACCTCACGCCGCAGATGCTGCCGTTGGTGGACCTGGACGAGGCCGAGGTGGCGCACATCGTCGGGCGGATCCCGGGCGGCGCGGCCAACATCGCCGACGTCTACCCGCTCGCCCCCCTCCAGGAAGGCATCCTCTTCCACCACCTGGTCGCCGACCAGGAGAACCGCGACGTCTATGTGCTGCCGATCGTGCTCGAACTCGACTCGCGGGAGCGGCTGGACGCGTTCCTCGGGGCGTTGCAGCGCGTGGTGGACCGGCACGACATATACCGCACCGCAATCCTCTGGGAGGACTTGCGCGAGCCGGTCCAGGTGGTGCTGCGCGAGGTGGAGCTGCCCGTCGAGGAGTTCGTGCCCGATCCCGAAAGCGGCGACACTGTACGGCAGTTGCTGGCGCACGCCGGAGGGTGGATGGACCTGCGCGGCGCTCCGCTGATCAGGGCGCACATCGCCGCCGAGCCGGGCAGCGGGCGGTGGGTGTGTCTGGTCCGCATCCACCAGACGGTGCGCGACCACACGAGTCAGGAAGCCCTGCTGCGTGAGCTGGGCGCGTTCCTGTCCGGGCGGGGCGACGCGCTGCCGGCGGCCCTTCCGTTCCGGGACTTCGTGGCCCAGGCCCGGTTGGGTGTGCCGAGGGAGGAGCACGAGCGGTACTTCGCCGAGCTGCTCGGGGACGTGCACGAGACCACGGCTCCGTACGGGCTGCTCGACGTGCACGGCGACGGCGCCGACGCGGACCGCGCGCGGTGGTCCGTCGAGGAGGAGCTGGCCGGCCGGGTGCGCAGAACGGCGCGGTCGCTGGGCGTGAGCCCGGCCACCCTGTTCCATCTGGCCTGGGCGCGAGTCCTGGCGACGGTCAGCGGCCGTGACGACGTCGTCTTCGGCACGGTGCTGTTCGGGCGGATGAACGCCGGCGCCGGAGCCGACCGGGTGCAGGGGCCCTTCATCAACACGCTCCCCGTACGGGTGCGGGTGGGATCGGCCGAGGTGCGCGACGTCCTGCTCGGCCTGCGCGACCAGCTCGCGGAGCTGCTGGCGCACGAGCACGCGCCGCTGGCTCTGGCGCAGCGGGCCAGCGGTGTGCCGGGCGGCAGCCCGCTGTTCACCTCGATCTTCAACTACCGGCACCATCAGACCGCCGACCAGGCGCCGAAGCCGGGCGGCGGCGCCCTGCTCGAAGGCGTGAACCCGCTGCTGACCCGCGAACGGACCAACTACCCGGTCGCGGTGGCCGTCGACGATCTCGGTTCGGGCTTCGCCCTCACCGTCGACGCGGTGGCTCCCGTGGACGCCGAGTCCGTCTGCGCCATGCTGCACACCGTGGTGGACAACCTGGTGGCGGCGTTGGAGGACGTGCCCGAGACGCGGTTGGCGGCCATCGAGGCGATGCCGGCGCACGAACTGCGGCGGGTGCTGCGGGAGTGGACCGGCGGGCAAGCGCCGGTCGCCGCCGAGACGGCGTCGGAGCTGTTCGAGGCGCAGGCGGCGAGGACTCCCGACGCGGTGGCGGTCGCGTCCGGTACGACCGAGGTGTCGTACGCGGAACTCGACGCGCGGGCCAACCGCCTGGCGCACCGGCTGAGGGATCACGGGGTGGGCGCGGAGTCCGTCGTGGGCCTTTGCCTGCCGCGCGGCGTCGAGGCGATCGCCGCGATCCTGGCCGTGTGGAAGGCGGGGGCGGCGTATCTGCCGCTGGACCCGGAGTACCCGGCCGAGCGGCTGGCGTTCATGCTCTCGGACAGCGGAGCCGAAGTCGTCGTCGGACACGGTGGTCTGACGCGGCGGTTCTCCGCACCCGGGCCGCGGGCGCTGAACCTGGACGACCCCGAGGTGGCCGCCGCCCTGGAGACCGCGCCGGTGACACCTCCCCGGGTGAGCACGGTGCCCGACCAGATGGCGTACGTGATCTACACGTCCGGTTCCACGGGGCGGCCCAAGGGGGTGGCGGTGTCGCACGCCGGGCTCGCGAACCTGGCCGCCGCACAGACGGACCGGTTCGCCGTGCACGGGTCGAGCAGGCTGCTCCAGTTCGCGTCGATGAGCTTCGACGCGGCGGTCTCGGACGTGGTGGTGGCTTTGTCGTCCGGCGCCTGCCTGGTGGTGGCCGACGCGGAGGAACTCCTGCCCGGCCCCGGGCTGGCGGGCGTCCTGTCCCGGCACGCGGTGACGCACGTGACCCTGCCGCCGGCGGTGCTGGCCGAGATGTCGCCCGAGGACCTGGCGCCGGTGTCGACGCTGGTCTCGGCCGGTGAGGCGCTGGACAGGCAGCTGGTGGCGCGCTGGGCGCCGGGACGGCGGCTGGTCAACGCCTACGGGCCGACGGAGACGACGGTCTGCGCGACGATGTCCCAGGTGCTGGCGCAGGGCGACGTCCCGGACATCGGCGGTCCGATCCGCGGCGTGCGGGCGTTCGTCCTGGACGAGCGCCTCGCCCCCGTGCCGGTCGGGGTGGCGGGCGATCTGTACGTCGCCGGCTCCAGCCTGGCCCGCGGGTACGTGGGACGGCCGGAGCTGACGGCCGAGCGGTTCGTCGCGTGCCCGTACACGCCGGCCGGAGAGCGGATGTACCGGACGGGCGACCGGGTGCGGTGGACGGCCGACGGCCGGCTGGTGTTCGCCGGCCGGGCGGACACCCAGGTGAAGGTCCGCGGCTTCCGCGTGGAGCCCGAGGAGATCGCGGCCGTGCTGACCGGGCACCCCGAGCTGGCCCGGGCCGCCGTCACCGTGCACGCGGACGCCACGGGCGACGGCCGGCTGGTGGCCTACGTCGTCCCCGCGGGCGACCGGGCCGACGTCGACGACCGCGCGCTGGGCCGGACGGTGCGTGACCATGTCGCGGGGAAACTGCCGCAGTACATGGTGCCGTCGGCGGTCGTGGTCCTCGACGCGCTGCCGCTGACGGTCAACGGCAAGCTGGACCGTGCGGCGCTGCCGGAGCCGGAGGTCGCCTCGTCGGCGGGTACGGGCCGGGAACCGGCCACGGACGAGGAGCGGATCCTGTGCGAGACCTTCGCCCGGGTGCTGAACGTGCCCGTGGTGGGTGTGGACGACGACTTCTTCGCGCTCGGCGGTCACTCGCTGCTGGCCACCCGCCTGGTCAGCCGGGTGCGCACGGTGCTGGGCGAGGAACTGCCGATCCGTACGGTCTTCACCTCGCCCACGCCGGCCGGGCTCGCGGGCTGGCTCGCCGGCCGGGGGAGCCAGAGCCACCGGCCGAAGGCCAGGCCCGCGCTGCGCCGTATGCGTGGGCGGGAGAACGAGTGAGGGAACTGTCGCGCGGCGACTGACCGCGCCGGGACGGCCGTAGGCCGGTGAGCCCGTCCCGCCCGACCGGGCGGGGCGGGCTCCCGCCCGTGCGGATGGCCCCCGTCCGGCCTTCCGGGTCTCCACGAGGAGGCCGGAAACCCGGGCGGGGGCCACGTGTGTTGGGCCCTGCCGGGGTGTCGCCCGGCGTACCAGGACGAACGCCCCGGCCCGAGGACGGACATGCCGCCCCCGGGCCCGGAACGCATGAACCGCCCGGACCGGGGCCGGGCGGTTCACGTGAGGTGGCGGGTGTTCCGCCGGGTGCTACTCGGTGCGCAGCGCGGTGGCCGTACGGGTCCTGGCCGCCCAGCTGGCCGGGACCAGCGCGCCCAGCATCGCGAGCACGACGCCGCCCAGCCCCAGCAGGAGCAGCTGGCCCGGACCGTACACGTCGATGACCGACGCCGGCATGCTGGTGCCCACGGCACGCCCCATCACGGGCATGACCAGGCGATGCAGCAGGTATCCCACCGGCACGCCCAGCAGTCCGCCGATCACGCCGATCGCGGCCACCGAGGCGAGTACGAGACTCACCGTCTGCCGCGGCGACATGCCGATCGCCTTGCACACACCCAGGTCGTGGACGCGTTCGCGGGTGTCCAGCACGACGGAGTTGAGCACGCCGAGGCCGGCCACGGAGACCAGCATCAGGGTGAGCAGCACCGCCATCGCGTCCATGATGAGGATGACGCCCTTCTGGTCGGCGGGCGGGACGGTCGTGGCGTCGCCGCCCAGCGGCTGCACCAGCGCCGCCACCTTCTGGGCGTACTCGTCGGCCGAGACGCCGGAGTCGACGTCGACGAGGAACGTGTCGGGCCGGGCCGACGGGAAGTCGGCCATGTCCGCGTGGATCTCCAGCTCGTTGCCCGAGGTGTCGAAGGTCTCGCCCACGATCCGCAGGTCGGCGCTCTCCTTCTCGTAGGTCAACCGCACCGTGTCGCCGACCTTGGTGCTGGTCCGCTCCAGGAAGCGGGACGGCACCACGACCTGCCCCCGGCTGGTGATCCAGTGCCCGGAGAGCATGTCGTAGCTGCCGGCGCGCGAGTCGCCCTCGTAGAGGCTGGCCTGGACCGAGCCGGAGACCCCGGCCACGGCGACGTCGGTCTGGAGCTTGCCGTAGTAGGACTTCAGCCCGGCCACCGACTTGATGGCGGCGCGCACCTTCGCCGGGTCGGCGACCTTGGGCCGGGACGTGGTGGCGGTGCTGCTGGCGGGGGACGGGCTCGGGGCCTCGCCTGCCACGGGAGGCGGCGGCGGGGGAGCCATGCTGTTCAGCCTGACCGTCGTGACCGTGACCGCGGCGCGGCTCTCGGGGTCCTGCGAGGAGCCGACCGCGCTCAGGGACGAGGTCAGTCCGACCGCGAAGGTCGCCGCGACCGTGCCGAACGCCACCGCGAGCAGCATCGCGAGGGCCCGGACCGGATGGGTGAAGGGGGTGGCGAGGCCGTAGGTCACCGGCCGGGGCAGCGGCAGCCGTCCCAGCGCCCGGTGCGCCCACTGCCCGCGTCCGGTGCGCGGCGCCCGGCCGACCGCGATGGCCTCGACCGTGTGCAGCCGTCCGGCCCGCAGCGCGGGAACCAGCGCCGCGAGCGCCACGACGAGCAGTGCGGCGGCCGGCACCGCGATGTCCACCCACCAGGCCACCGACAGCGACACGGTGCCGTACACCGACTCGGTGTCCGACAGCAGCGGCACCGCCAGGACGTTGCCCAGCACCACTCCCACGGCGATGCCGGCGCCGGCCGGGATCAACGCCTGGGCCACGTAGGCGCGGACGACCTCGCGCGGGGTGAAGCCGATGGCCTTGAGGATGCCGATCCTGCGCAGACTGGTGCCGACCGCGCCGCTGATCACACTGCTGACGATGATCACCGACATGACGATGCCGAGCACGCCGAACGCCATCACGAACGGGACGGTCGCCGCCGCGCCCTGGTCCGCCGCGCGCTTGGTGTCCAGCCAGGACTGCGTACCCAGCATCGCGCCGGGCCCCACGGCGGCGGCGAGCTTCGCCCGGTCGGCGAGGATCTGCCGCGCCGTGCCCGCGGAGTCGAAGCGGTAGAGCATCTGGCTCGTCACCGGGCTGCCCTGCGCCGCCAGCGCGTCGACCTGCTCCGGAACCGCCCAGGCGTCGGCGGTCCTGCTGGCCGACACGGCGAAGCCGACGATGGACAGGGTCGGGGCGTTCGCGGTGTCCGACGTCCTCAACGAGGAGCCGATCTCGAACGAGGGTCCCTCGAACGAAGCGCCGAGCACGATCTCGCCCGGCTTCTGCGCCCAGCGGCCCGACTTGAGTTCCACCCGGTCCACGTCACCGTCCGGGCCGGACCGCCCGACCAGGGTCAGCGTGGGCATCTGGAAGCCCGTCCGGTCCACCGGCCGGAACGCCGTGGACGGGTACGGTCCCGCGCTCGCGGTGACGCCGTCCAGGTTCCCGGTCCCCGCCAGCTGCGCCGCGCTCGCCTTGGCCGGATCGAACTGCGCGGTGATGTGCGCGCCCCGCTGCCGGCCGAAGGCGTGGTCGAAGGGCGCGGCCGCGGCGACCATCAGCGACCCGGCGACCACGGCCGAGGCGACGGCCATCATGGTGGCCACGGCGATCACCAGCGTCTGCACTCTGCGCCGGCCCACTCCGGAGCGTACGACCCGGCCCAGTGCGCCGTTCCCGAATACGCTCATCGGACGGCCCGCGCGTACGTGTCGAGGGCGAGGTGACCGTCGACCAGGTGGATCGTGCGGCTCGCGCACGCCTCCGCCAGCGCCAGGTCGTGCGTCACCAGCACGATGCTCTGGCCGCCGCGGTGCAGGTCCACCAGCAGGTCGCGGACGTCGTGACCTGAGGCGGTGTCCAGCGCGCCGGTGGGCTCGTCGGCGAGCAGCAGTGCGGGGCGGTTGATCAACGCCCGGGCCACACCGACCCGTTGGCGCTCGCCGCCGGACAGCCGGCCCGGGTAGGCGCGGGCGTGCTTCTGGATGCCCAGCATCTCCATCAGCTCGTGCGCGCGGGTTGCGGCCGCGCGCCGGCTCGTCCCGGTCAGCTGGGCCGGGAGCTGGATGTTGTCGATGACGGTGAGGTCGTCGAGCAGGTTGAAGAACTGGAAGGCCATGCCGATGTACTCGCGACGGAACTTGGCGAGGGCGTGCTCGCTCAGCTGGTCGATCCGCCGGCCGGCCACGATGACGGCGCCGTCGGTCGGCTTGTCCAGGCCGGCGATGAGGTTCAGCAGCGTGGACTTGCCGCTGCCCGAGGGGCCTGTCACGGCGAGGGCCTCACCCTGGGCGATGCTGAGCGTGAGCGGTCCGAGCGCCGGCGTGCCGGCGCTGTCGTAGCGCTTCGACACACCCTCCAGTTCGATCACTTGATTCATCGACTTGTCCGTCCTTACGGTCGCGAGAGACACATGCCGTTGCCGACCCTGTGAACCTAGAGGCTGTCAGCTGTGGGGCGCGTCGGCCGCGGAACCCACATCAAGCCCTTCCAGCGGATGATCCAGTCGCGGACTCCTACCTGAGGAGTAGACCTCAGGGCCGATGCCCTGGTCGAACAGGCGGACGCCGACCGGGCGCCGGGCGCAGCACAATATGGGGATGGAGACGGAAGACCGGCGCAGCCGACGTCAGCGGCTCGTCGACGCGCTGCGCCCCGAGGTGAGGCCCGGCCGACGCCAGCAGCTCCTCGACGCGCTGCGCCCCGAGGCGAAGGCCGCCCCGCTGTCCAGGCGAGCGGTGCGCGTCGACGTGGTGCTGGCGGTCGCGCTGACCGCCCTCGCCCTGTTCGTCGCGGTGCGCTACCCCGGCAACGGGCCCGCGAACATCAACCCCCCCAAGGTGGACATCGGCACCGGGGTCCCGGCCCCGCCCGCGCCGCCCGGCCCCGGCCCCGGTCAGGCGCCCGTGGACGAGCATCCTCCGCCCGTGCCCTGGACCCTGGTCGTCCTGTCGACGCTACCGCTGGCGCTCCGGCGCCGCTACCCGCTGGCCATCTTCGCCGCGGTGCTGGGCGCGGCCCTCGCCATCGGCGCCTCCGCCTCCTGGATCACCGTCCTGGCGTGCGTCGTCGGCGCCTACAGCGCCATCGTGTACAGCCGTTACCGGATCATGGCGATCGCCGTGCTGGTGATCGCCGCCGCGCTGTCCGGCTTCGCCTTCCGGCACGCGGACCCGGTGCTCCCGGGCTGGTCCAGTCCGGGATTCGTGCTGCTGGTGGCCGGGATGCTGGCCAGCCTCGTCCGTTTCCTGCAACTGCGGCTGGCCACCAGCCGGGACCGGGTCACCGAACTGCAACAGGCCCAGGAGGAGGCCATGCGCCGGGCCGTGGAGGAGGAGCGCGCCCGCATCGCCGCCGAACTGCACGACGTCGTGACCCACAATGTGAGCGTGATGGTGATCCAGGCGGGCGCGGCCCGCAAAGTGATGGACGTGGTGCCCGAGCAGTCCAAGGAGGCGTTGCTGGCGGTCGAGGCGGGCGGCCGGGCCGCGATGGCCGAACTGCGCCATGTGATGGGCCTGTTGGCGGCTCCTGACCACGAGAGGCCGGACGGCCTGGAGCCCCAGCCCGGGCTCGCGCAGCTCGACGGGCTGGTGCAGCGGGTGCGCGCCGCCGGAACGCCCGTGAGCGTCAGCGTGTCGCTGCCGCCGGAGCCGCTGCCACCGGGGGTGGACCTCGCGGCGTACCGCGTCGTGCAGGAGGCGCTGACCAACACGATCAAGCACGCGCGCGGCGCGCGGGCGTCCGTCGCCGTCGGGTACACCGACGACTGCCTGGAGATCGAGGTCACGGACACCGGCGGCGCGAAGGACTCCCCGCCGGTGGAGAGCAACGGCCGGGGCCACATGGGCCTGCGGGAGCGGCTGGCCGTCTACAAGGGCGAGCTGACGGCCGGCCCGACCCGCACCGGCGGCTACCGGGTCGCCGCCCGTATCCCGAGGAGCGCCGAATGACCGAGGAGCGGGCGCCGCTGCGCGCCGTCATCGCCGACGACCAGGCCCTGGTGCGCACCGGTTTCAAGATGATCCTGGCCGCGGACGGCATCGAGGTGACGGCGGAGGCCGCCGACGGGGCGGAGGCCGTGGCCGCGGTCCGCCGCACCCGGCCCGACGTGGTCCTCATGGACATCCGGATGCCGGAGATGGACGGCATCGAGGCCACCCGGCGCATCCTCGGCGGCGACGGCGCGCAGGAGACGCGGGTCATCATCCTCACCACGTACGACCTCGACCACTACGTCTACGCCGCGCTCACGGCCGGCGCCAGCGGCTTCCTGCTCAAGGACGTCACCCCCGAACGCCTGGTCTCCGCCCTGCGGTTGGTGCGTTCCGGCGACGCCCTCCTCGCGCCCACGATCACCCGGCGGCTGATCGAGCGCTTCGCCCAGCACGACGAACCGCAGACCCTCGCCCCGCACCGCGACCTGTCCGGGCTGACCCCGCGCGAACTCGAGGTGCTCCGCCTGCTCGCGACGGGCCTGAGCAACGCCGAACTCGCCGCCCGGCTGTTCCTGAGCCCGACCACGGTCAAGAGCCACGTCGGCCGCATCCTGTCCAAGCTCGACCTGCGCGACCGCGTCCAGGCCGTCGTCTTCGCCTACGAGACGGGCCTGATCGCCCCGGGCGGCGGCGCCTGAGACCACGTCAGCAGTGCGTGCGGCGCCCGGTGGAGGGCGCCCGGCCGGCAGGGCGTTCCGCATTCCGGGTCACGCCCGGCCGGCCCGCACGCGCACGCGACTGCCCCGGCTCGATGACGACCGTCAGGGAACGTCGAGGACAGGACTAGACCTGTCCCCGTATATCACGTTCCTCTATCGATCGAATATCACGTTCCTCTACCTGAGGGCTCGACAACCACTGGAGTTGAGCCTGATCCTTGGTGGTAACGCGTGGGCAACATCGCGGAACGGGGTGGAAGGTGATGGTCGAGGTGACGCGGCTGCCATGGGCAGGACGCGGTTCGGGCGGGGACGGCGCGTGCGCCGCACCGGGCCCTTCACCGTTGCGGTCCGAGGATTCCGCTTCGCAGACTCCGCCGAGCTGATCACAGCTCTCGATCCCGTCGGGTGGTGCGCCCGGTGCGTGTGCCGGGACGCCGGCGCGCCCGGTGGTGCTCAACCTTCCGGTTGTCGCGTGCGTCATGTCCTGTGAGCTGTCAATCAACGGGGTAGCAGAATGAATCAGCAGGTCGACGTCCCTCCAGGATCCGCGGGTTCGGTCTTAGTCGGAGCAGCCGCCACCGGAGTCGACGCCCCCCGCGGCGCCGGCCCGACGGAACCCATGATGCCCACGCAGAGGAACGGGCCGGCGGGGGAAGAAGTACCCATATCATCGATCATGCCGGGCGTCTCCTTGCGGTCGCAGGGCCCGGACCGGGAACACGTGGCGCGCCTCGCCGAGGTGGAAGGCCCCCTCCCGCCCATTCTCGTCGACCGCCGCACGCTGCACGTCATCGACGGAATGCACCGTCTGATGGCCGCCTTCGTCCGGGGCGAGCGGGTCATCCGGGTCGAGTACTTCGAGGGCAGCACCGAGGACGCGTTCCTGCGGGCCGTGCAGGCGAACGTGACGCACGGCCTGCCGCTCTCGCAGGCCGACCGACGGGCGGCGGCGGCGAGGATCGTCAAGTCGCACCCCCATCTGTCGGACCGGGCGATCGCGCGCGCGTCCGGCCTCGGGGCCAAGTCGGTGGCCGCCATCCGCCGGCAGTCCGACGGGGTGGTGCGACTGCACGCCAGAATGGGCAGGGACGGCAAGGTCCGCCCGCTCAGCAGCGACGAGGGGCGCAGGCGGGCGGCGGAGCTGATCGCCGAGCGTCCGGACGCCTCGCTGCGTGAGATCGCGCGTCTGGCGGGGCTCTCCCCGGCGACCGTGAGCGATGTGCGCAGACGGCTGCGGGTCGGCGAGGCCCCGGTGATCGCGCCCGACCGCGGAGCGGGGCAGGACGCGCCGGAGTCGTCCGTCCCGCAGGTGCGCGGGCTGCCCACCGCGCACCGGCAGGAGCCGCACGACACCGATCCCCACCACATGCTGGAGAAGCTGCTGCGCGACCCGGCCCTGCGCCACAAGGAGGAGGGCCGGAACCTGCTGCGCCTGCTGCACCAGAACGCCGTCGGGATGCGGCAGCGGTCCGAGCTCACCGCGGCGGTCCCGCCGCACTGCGGCGCCCTGGTGGTGAACCTGGCGCGGCAGTACGCGGAGACCTGGCGGGAGTTCGCCCGCAGCCTCGACGAACAGATCCAGTCGTCGAGTCCGCCGGCGGTGGGCGAGTGAGCGACGCCTGACGGCGCGGCCGCCCCCGTCCGGACCGGGTGTGCCGGCCGACGCCGCGATCAGCCGATCGCGGCGTCGGCCGGCCGCGCCAGGAACGCGTCGAGGGCGGCGAACACCGCCGACGGCTCCTCGCGGAGGGGCAGGTGTCCCGCGCCCCGGATGAGCTCGAACCGCGCGTCCGGGAACGCGGCCGCGTAGGCACGGCCGTAGGCGGGGGTCGCCACCCGGTCGTTCTCGCCCCAGATCACCTGGACCGGGCAGGCCACGGCGGACAGCCGGGGCAGCAGACCGGGGTCGCCCAGGTGCGGACCCGCGTAGGCGCGCAGGGCGGCCGGCGGCCGCGCGGACGGGCCGCCGCGCGGCGCGGGCGCACCGGCCGCGGGTACGGGTCCGGCCGCGGGCGGCGGTCCGCCGGGCGGCGTGATCGGATGGCCGGGCACCTGCGGCCCGATGGCGTCCATGAGCACCAGTCGGCCGATCCTGCCGTCGCGATCGCCGAGGGCGCTCTCGACGGCGACCCACCCGCCGAAGGACGTACCGACGACCGTGACGTCGCGCACGTCGAGCAGTTCGAGCAGGTCGAGGTGGAGTGCGGCCAGGGCGGCTACGGAGTCCAGCGCGTCGGGCCGCGGGGTGTCGTCCCAGCCCGGGTGGGTGGGCGCCAGCACCCGGTGGGCGGCGGAGAGGTGGTCGATCAGGGGCGCGACGCTGTCGGGGCCGGGACCGCCGTGCAGCACGAGCACCGCACCGCCGGTGCCGGCCTCCCGCAGCACGAGGTCGAGGCCGGGACGGGGCCGGACGATACGCGGCAGCGGCGTGGTCATGGTTTCCTCCCGTGGGGCGCGGTCGTCGGGGCGGTGCGGGCGGCGGTCACCGGTCGGCCGGGCCGCTGGTGAAGAAGCCGATCATCTTCTCCAGGCCGTCCTGGCCGAACATCGTGTCCAGGCTGCCGGCGGACTCGGCGGCGGACGCCTCGCCGCGCGGGAAGAGCGCCTCCTCGTACGCGGTCAGGGCGGCCTCCCGGTCGCCGGGGTGCGCGGCGATCGCCCCGGCGAGTTCGGCGCCGTCGAACATGGCCAGGTTGGCGCCCTCGCCGGCGAAGGGCGACATCAGATGGGCGGCGTCGCCCAGCAGCGTCACCCCCGGGGTGCGCGCCCAGCGGTGGCCGACCGGCAGAGCGTGGATGCGGCGCGGCACCAGCGGGCCGTCGGCGTCGGCGACGAGGGCGCGCAGACCGTCGTCCCAGCCCTCGAAGTGGGCCAGGACGGCGGCCTTGGCGGCAGCGCTGTCGCCGAAGTCGATCGTGTCCACCCAGTCCTCGCCGGTCTTGAGCGCGGTGTACACGTGGAGGCTGCCGTCGGTCTCCCGGTGGGCGAGGAACCCGCGCTCGTTCCCGAGGCAGATGAAGAATCCGCCGCCGACGACGGCGGCGCTGCGCGGATGGCGGGTGTCGGCGTCGAGGAGGTCGGTCTCGACAAAGGAGACGCCGGTGTAGGCGGGCCGGGCCGCGGAGACCAGCGGCCGGACGCGGGACCAGGCGCCGTCGGCCCCGATCAGCAGGTCGGTGGTGATCGTGGAGCCGTCGGCGAAGGTCACCGCGTGGCGTCCGCCGTCCAGCGGGCGGGCGCCCGTCACCTTGCTGCCCCAGCGGATCGTGCCGTCCGGGAGGGAGTTGAGGAGCAGGTCCCGCAGGGCGCCGCGGTCCACTTCGGGGCGGGTGCCGCTGTCGTCGTCCGCCGCGGAGACGTGGACGGTGCCGTCCGGGCCGAGCAGCCGCATCGCCTGACCGCCCTCGTGGATCAGCGCGCGGAACTCCTCGTGCAGACCGGCGGCGCGCAGCGCCTTCTGCCCGTTCTCCTCGTGGATGTCGAGCATGCCGCCCTGGACCCGGGCCCGGGCCGACGCCTCCCGTTCGAAGACGGTGGCCTCGATGCCGTGGGTGTGCAGGACCCGGGCAGCGGTCAGGCCGCCGAGGCCGCCGCCGACGACGGCGATGGGGTGGTGGGTGCTCATCTGGCTCCTCCTGGAGTGGTGCGTACGCCGAGGACGACCGCGGCGGCCGGGAGATCCGGCGCGGCGGTCCGTCCGGACGCCTCCGACCGTAGCGAACATGTTCGTGACGAACAAGTTCGTACCAGGGTGTGCGCGTGCCGGCGCTCCGGAAGCGCGACGGCGCCCGGGCCGCGCGGAGGCTCAGTCCGCCCCGGGCGGCGGGGTCCCCAGGATGCCGTTGATCAGCGCGTCGAAGCCCCAGGACAGCCGGTCCTCGACGGGTCCGGTGAGCAGCTCGGGCAGATGGGCCCTGATCATGGGATGGGAGGTCTCGTCCACGGTGTGCACGGCCTCGGCGAGGGCGTTCCAGTCGTCCGCCACGGCCGGGTCGTGCGCCTGGGTGCCGTGTTCGGCGGCGGTGGCCGTGGCGTACTGCAGCAGCTTGTCGACCCCCCAGGCGGCCTGCCCCCGGCCGGCGCCGCCGCGGGAGAGCAGGCCGAGGACGCGTTCGACCAGGTCGAGGTAGTGCGCGCCGCTGGGGCGGGCCACCAGCGCGGAGCGGGCCAGCTGCGGGTGCGCGAACAGGAGGCGGGTGTAGGAGGTGAGCACCGCGACGAGCTGATCGCGCCACGCCGGCCCGGCGTCGTCGACGGCGAGGTCGACCTCCCCCAGCAGGGCGTCCAGCACCGCCGCGTGCAGTTCGGCGGTGTTGGCCACGTACACGTACAGCGACGCCGGACCGGTGTCCAGCTCCTGCGCCAGGCGGCGCATCGTCACCTTCTCCAGCCCCTCGGCCCGCATGACGCGCACGGCGGCGTCCACGATGCCGCGCCGGGTGAGGGCGGGCTTGGCGGGCCGCTCGCGGCGGCTCGCCGGTTCTCTCCTGACAGTCATGTCCTCGATCGTAACGAACATGTTCGCACTCGTTCGTCGGCCCGCGGCGGAGCCGTACGACATGACCTGGACGCGTTCACAAGGGCATTCGTTTACGTCCTCTTTGCCGACGCATGGTGATCTGGCCCGCGTCGAACCACGCATCCGGTCATCGGACGCCCCAAGGAGTCACCTCATGCGCAGACCCACCCGCCGCCACCTCACGGTCGCGACCGCCCTCGTCGCCGCGACCACCGCCGCGGTCGCGGTCACCACGGCCGCCGGCGCCTTCGACGGCAAGGAGCAGGCGAAGCACGCGATCCAGGGCGGGAAGGCGAAGAACGTCATCCTGCTCATCGGCGACGGCATGGGCGACTCGGAGATCACTCTCGCCCGCGACTACTCCGTGGGCGCCAACGGCCGCCTGAACATGGACAAGTTCCCGCTCACCGGCGCCTACACCACGTACGCGGTGCACGCCGACGGCACGCCGGACTACGTCACCGACTCCGCCGCCAGCGGCAGCGGCTGGGCCACCGGAGTCAAGACGGTCAACGGCCGCATCTCCAAGACCCCCGGCGCCGACAAGCCGGTGCGGACCCTGCTGGAGCTGGCCCAGCGCAACGGCTACGCCACCGGCAACGTCACCACCTCCGAACTCACCGACGCCACCCCGGCCGTCCTCGCCTCCCACGCCACCGACCGCTCCTGCCAGGGCCCGGCCGACATGGCCAAGTGCCCCGCCGACACGATCGCCGCCGGCGGTCCGGGCTCGATCGCCGAGCAGGAGGTCGCCCACAAGGTCGACGTCCTCTTCGGCGGCGGCAAGCAGCGCTTCGACCAGAAGGTGACCGACGGCCGGTACAAGGGTCTGACGGTCGGCCAGCAGGCGCAGCGGCTCGGCTACCAGATCGTCACCGACGACGCGTCCATGAAGGCGGCCAAGCCGGGCCGGCCGGTCCTCGGTCTCTTCGCCCCGGTCAACGTGCCCACCGAGTGGACCGGCAGGACGGCGGCGGTCGGCGGTACGGACCCGCAGCGGTGCGTCACCTCCAACCCGAACCGCCCGGCCACCACCCCCAGCCTCGCGGACTCCGCCACGAAGGCGATCCAGCTGCTGGAGGCCAAGCAGAAGGCGAACCGCTCCAAGCAGGGCTTCTTCCTCCAGATCGAGGGCGCCTCCATCGACAAGCAGGACCACGCCGCCGACCCCTGCGGCCAGATCGGTGAGACCGTGGCCTTCGACCGCGCGGTGAAGGTGGCCCGCGACTACGCGGCCAAGCACCCCGACACCCTGGTCGTCACCACCGCCGACCACGGCCACACCAGCCAGATCGTGCCCCTGGAGGCCACCCCGCCCGGCCTGTCCTCCACGTTGATCACCGACGAGGGCCAGCAGCTGAAGGTCAACTACTCGACCAACACCCCCGGCCAGTCCCAGGAGCACACCGGCACCGAGGTCCGCATCGCCGCCCAGGGCCCGCAGGCCTACCGCGTCCTCGGCGTCACCAACCAGACCGACCTGTTCACCACGGTCCGCGAGGCGCTGCGGCTGCGCTGAGCGCGGCTGAGTGCGTGAACGGCGCGGGCGCCGGCGGCCACCGCCGGCGCCCGTACCGCGCCGCGGGTGTGTCGCGCCACGTTGTCTCACGGCGCGGTGGCGCGTTGCCGCACGGCGTGGCGGTGCGCTGCCGCGCGGTCGGACCGGTCGGGGCGGGGTCTGCGGCCGGGGCCGCGTCCTCGGGCGACCACCGGGAGTTGTCGTCCGCGCGCGTTCGTTGTCGGATCACCGGGCGGGTCCCCCCCGAGTGCCGTCGCGGGCTCTTCCGGAGCGGTGCGCGATGCGGTGGGATGGGGCGCCATGAGCGCAGACGGAGCCGCACGCGCCGACGGTCACGCCGACGGCCCCGCCGACGGGAACACCGGCGGACACCCCGGCGGACACCCCGGCGGGGTGAATCCCGCCGCCGGTGACCGCGTCCGCCCCCGCCCGCTCCGCCTGGCCGCGCGGGCGGTCGCGGTCGTGGTCACCCTGGTCGTGGTCGGCGCCCTCGCCGTGTTCCTCCTCAGCGTCCGGGTCGACGGGGAGAGCATGGAGCCGACGCTGAGGGACGGGGACCGGCTGCTGGCGATGCCGGGGTCGGGCGACGACGTCCACCGGTTCGACGTGGTGCTGATGCGGACACCGGGCCGGGACACCGTGCTGGTGAAGCGGGTGATCGGCCTGCCGGGCGACCGGGTGGCCATCGAGACGGCGCCGGGCGGCCGGCGGCGGGTCCTGCTCCAGGAGGGCGGTGCGGGGCCCTGGTACCGGCTGATCGGGCCGGGACCCGCGAAGACCGGCGGTGTCGACGCCTGTTGCGGTCCGGACGGCCGGCGCAGCGACCGGACCACCCCGCGCACCGTTCCGGCCGGACGGTTCTTCTTCCTCGGCGACCACGCCGACCGTTCCGCCGACTCCCGGACGTACGGGTGGGCCAGGCTGGCCGACGTGTCCGGGCGCGTCAGTCTGCGCGTCTGGCCGTTGGGGGCCGCGCGCGGACTCGGGCCGGGGCCGCGGCTGGAGTCCGTGCCGGACGCACCGGGCGCGGCGCCGGTTCAGCGCGCGGGGTAGCCGGCTATCCGGGCCACGCTCTCCGCGATCCGGCGGGCCGACTCGGCCGGTGACGTGTCGGACTGCATGACGTGGCTGGCGGTGAGCCGGATCGCCGCCTGCACGGCGAGGGCGCGCGAGGCGGGGTCGATCTGCGGCCAGGCGCCTGCCGCGTAGGCGTCGGCGGCGGCCTCGGCGGTGGCGAAGGCGGCCTCGGGACGCGTGGTCAGGTAGCGGAGCATCCCGTGGTCGACGCTGCTGGAGAACATGGCCTGGACCAGCGGGTTGTCCGCCGCGAGCCGGAGGGCGAATTCGACGGCGGCGGCCACCGCGGCCCGCAGATCCCCCGGGTGCCGGGCGAGGCTCAGTTCGATGCCGCGCATGCAGCGTTCGACCTCGCGCTGGAAGAGCGCCTCACCCACCTCGTCCTTGGAGCCGAGTTCGCTGTAGAGGGTCTGCCGGCTGACGCCCGCCGCCGTCGCGAGGTGCGACATGCGCAGCCGGTCGAATCCGTGCTCGGCGACCAGTGCGTAGGCGGTGTCGAGCAGATGCTCTCTGAGCAGTGACCGGACGGTCTCACGGAACCTCGCCATCGGACGATGGTAGAGCCTGCGGGCGGGGCGCGAACCCCTCGTCCCGGGCCGGGGCGGACTTCGCGCAGCGCTGTGACCAGCGGTGAGACTTTTCGTCAACAAGCTTTGTCTGCAGCCGTCTTGACACTTGCTGACAGGTCGTCCAATTCTCGGACAGGCAGCGCAAGAGTGTCAGGCGGCGCACCGGAGCCGGGTGCGGCGCGTGGAACGCGCACGCTCCGCCACGGCCTGGAATCCGCATCCGCGCGGGAGCGCGGCTCACGGACGGAGAGCACATGCGAGACACCTCGGGAGGCGTCACCCGCTGGCGGAGATCGGCCGTCGTCGCCGTTCCGGCCGCCCTCGCCGTGGCCGGCATGGCCGCGGCCATGCTCCAGGGCGCCCTGGCGGCCAACCTCTCCCTCACCAACGTCCCCTTCACCCTGTCCTCGAAGTCCGTCGCGGCCCCCGGCGGCATCGCCGCCGCGCTCACCACGGTGGACACCGGCAAGAACACCACCGCCGCCTCGGTCGGCATCCCCAAGGCCGGCCTCGACGGCATCTGCGTGCACGCGGCGCAGAAGATCGGGCTGCCCGTCATCGGCGACCTCGGCACCTGGTCGCTGAACATCTCCTCACCCGCGGCCGAGACCCCGCTCACCACGGAGGAACTGGCGTCGGGCAAGGGGCTCCAGGCCGACAAGCTGGTACTGGACGCCCAGGCCGTGAAGGCCGCGCGGGCCCGGCTGAACGCCTCCGAGGGCAGCCCCAACGTCATCGGCGCCGCAGCCGACGGCCCGAACATGCGCTCGGCCGGCATCAAGAACGGCGTCCCCGGCCAGTTCGGCCTGGACGCCACCGGCGGACTCACGGACATCAAGGCGCTGCACGCCGACGCCAACGGCGCCACCCTGTCCGGCGCCATCACCCTGCCCGACCTCACCATCGGTCTGGCCCACGGCGACAAGAGCTGCTGACGACCGGGGGCGCGGCACGGCCGCCGCCCCCGGCCCCGGCCCCGGGAGCCGCCCTCGGCCTCCGCCCTCCCTCCACCGTTCAGGTACCGCGAGGTCGCACCATGACGTCTCCCGCGCCGCACCCGTCCGACTCCGCCTCCGAGTCGTCCGCCTCCGGCCCGTCCGCCTCCGGCCCGTCCGCCTCCGGGCCGTCCGCTTCCGGGCGGTCCGCTCGGGGTGCCGTGCGCCGTGCCCGTTCGGGATTCCGGCGGTGGCGGCGGACGCGGCCGTTCTGGGCGGCGCTCTGGACCGGGCTCGGCGGCTTCGTCATCCTCTTCCTGCCGCTCGCCCCGCTCGGCCGGATCCTCCAGGTCGGCATCGGCGGCATCGCGGGCATGGCGGCCGGGGTCCTGCTCCTGGCCATGGCCCTGCTGATCCTGCTCATGCCCGGGCAGCGCTACACGGCCGGGGTGGTGGCGGTCGTGGCCGGGGTGGCCTCCTTCCCGCTCACCAATCTCGGCGGCCTGGTGGTCGGCATGTTCCTCGCCGTGCTGGGCGGTTCGATGGCCGTCGGCTGGGTGCCCGAACGCCCGCCCCGGCGCCGCCTGTTCCGCCGCCCGCGGAGCGAGAGCGCCTCCTGACCCGCACCGCCCCACCTCACCCCCACCCCGACACCGACTGGAGTAGGCCCATGCGGCTCAGTGATCCCCTGCGCGGGGCCTCGGCCCGGCTCGCGCACCTGCGCTCGGCCGGTGCCCGCCAGGCCGCGGACTGGAACGAACGGATGCTGGCGCAAGCCGGTGACGGGACGCGGCGGGGCACCCGCTGGGGGCGCAGCGCGCTGGCCGCCGTACCGGCCGCGGTGGCGGTCGGGGCCCTCGGGACGGCCCTCGCCGGGGGCGCGCTGGCCGCCGGGTTCAACATCACCCACCAGCCCTTCACCCTCACCTCCAACGGAGTCTCCGGCACCGGGTTCGGCGCGATCGTGAACACCCCGGCCGTCGGCGAGGCGGACGGCACCACCAGCACCCGTACCGGCATGACCCGGGTCGGCTTCTCCCAGGCCCGCCTGGCGGGGCTGTGCGGGATCGTCCACCAGAGGTTCGCGGGGGTGCCGTACTCGCTGCTGCTCACCGCCGGGCAGAAGGTCGAGGAGGGCTCCTCGGGGAGTTTTACGCCGGACATCGAGGCGAAGAACCTCTATCTCCAGGCCACCGATCTCGGCTCGCGGGGCGCCACCCGGCTGGAGAACACCGTCATCGGCCAGTCCGCCGACCAGGTCTCGGTGGCCGGCAAGCCGCTGTCCGGAGCCCAGCCCGGAGCCTTCGGCCTGGGCTCCGCCGGAGGCGAGGGCGGGGCATCGATCAGCCTGCGCGGGCTGGTGGCGCAGGCGCACGACGCGGAGATCGCCGGATCGATGGAGCTGCCCGGGCTCAACCTCCGGGTCGTCCCCGGCTCGGCGACGTCATGCTGAGCCCGGCCGGGCGGCGCCCGGCACGGGAGGCCGCGGACGAGGAGCGCGTGGCCGGCCGGGCCGGCCCGGCGCGCGGCGGGCGGGTGCGGGCGGCGGTGGTCCGCGCGCGCCGGTGGTTCCGGGCGTTCCGGCGGACCAGGCCGTTCTGGGGCGCCCTGTGGATGGTGGCCGGCGGCTGGACGGTGCTCAAGTTCTCGCTGGCGCCGATGCGGCTGGTGGTGAGCACCGGGTTCGACGGCATCGCCGGGTATCTGCTCGGCGGCGGGATGATCCTGTGCGGGCTGATTCCGCTCGCGGCACCGCGCCAGCGGTTCACCTTCGGCATCCTCGGTTCGGTCCTCGCGGTGGTCTCGCTGGTCGCCTCCAACCTGGGCGGCTTCCTGGTGGGCATGGCCCTCGGGGTGCTCGGGGGAGCGATGACGGTGGGCTGGGGCCCCAAGCGGACGCCTCGCCGCCGACAGGCGCCGGGGGACCCGGCATGACCGCGCGCCGAGGGGGACATACCGCCCTGATCGCATTGGCGTTCGTGGTGGCGGCCGGATCGGCGGTGGGGCCGCGGCGGGTCGCCGAGGCCGCCGGGGCGCCGGCAGCGGGGAAGTCCGCCGCGGACGCGGGCGACGCCCCGTTCCTGCCCCCGGCGCAGCCGCTGCGGGTCACCATCGACGAACTGGTCGCCCAGTCGATGCGGGTGAAGAACGACGTCACCATCCGCCTGGCCGACGGCTCCCAGCGGGTGACCACCCGCTACACCTTCACCCGGCTCGTCGTCACCCACCATATGAAGGTCGTCCACCCCGGTGCCGACGGCGCGCCCACCGTCACCATCGACGTGCCGCACGAGGGCAGCCTCGGCGGCTACGACGGTTTCCTCCAGCCGCAGGAGACGGTGATGTGGGGCGACATCCACCAGGTGTGCCTCAACGTCGTGGTGCGCATCTGCGGCGTGCAGGGGCTGCTCAACGCGTTCGGCTCGGTGATCCCGCTGACGGCGGGCGCCTCGGACTTCGACGGCACGATCTACGCCATCCGCGCCACCTCCCGCCACCCCGGGCCCGGCAACACCGCCGACCCCGTCCACCTGCCCGGAACCATCACGGTGACGCCATGACCGAGCCCGCACACCCGCCGCACGCCCGCGAGCCCGCCCCGGCCGTCGAGGGCCGGACCCACTGGCGCCGGGCGTCCCTGCTGGCGGCGCCGGCCGCCGTGGCCGCCGCGGCGCTGGTCGCGTCGATGGCCACCGGTGCCCTGGCCGTCGAGTTCCGCGCCCAGGGAACGCCGCTCCAGCTGACCACCAGCAGTCTCTACGGGCACGCCTACGGGGCCGGCACCGTCGACCAGCCGGTGACCAGGGCCGACGGCTCCGCCGGCACCGTACCGGTGCTGCGGATGGCGTTCGCGGACGGCCGGGTCAACGGCCTGTGCCTGAGCCAGCGGCAGCGCGCCCTGGGGATGACGTACACGGTGCTGCTGACCCTGGACGACAAGGACCCGGCCACCTGGGAGGTCCGCACCGGGCCGACCGTGATCGACCTGGTCTCGGCGACCGGGGTGCTCGACCTGGACGGCGTGGTGGACATCAACGTCAACGGCCGGGACGCGGGGGCCGGGGCCGACGGGCCGGGGGTGGCGCTGGGCAGCGGACCGGACCGGTTCGGACTGCGCGCCGACTACGCCAAGTTCCACTCGATCGACGCACGGATCCAGGACATCCAGATCCCGGGGGCGCTCACCACACCCGGCCTGTCCATCGACGTCCGGCCGGGCGCCGTCCAGTGCCCCGCGCCGCAGCCGCCCAAGGGCACACCCGCGGGGCCGTGAGCCGGATCGGGCGGGGGCAGACCGGACCCCGCCGAGACCCGGGGCGGACGGGTGTGTCAGGCGGTGGGACGCCGTACCGGCGCGGCGGCCTCCTCCGTGGCGGCCAGTGAGGCGAGCAGCCGCAGTCCCTCCTCCGAGGGCGAGCCGGGTTCGGCGGTGTAGACGGTCATGCCGAGGCCGGGCTCGGCGGCCAGGTCCAGGACTTCGTAGGCGAGGGTGAGGTCGCCGACCGCCGGGTGGCGGAACCGCTTGGTGCCGGTGCCGTGGCGGCGGACGTCGTGCGCGCCCCACCGGGTGCGGAACTCCTCGCTGCGGGTGGACAGCTCCCCGACGAGGTCGTGCAGGTCCTTGTCGCGGGGGTCGCGGCCGGCCTCGCGGCGCAGGATGGCCACCGCCATGCCCGCGAACAGCTCCCAGTCGGGGTAGAACCGGCGGGAGGCCGGGTCGAGGAAGTTGAAGCGGGCCAGATTGCCCTGGTTGTCCGGGTTGGCGAAGAGGTCGGCGTAGAAGGCGCGGGCGAGCCGGTTGGCGGCCAGGACGTCCGTCCGGCCGTTGCTCACCACCGCGGGCCCCGCCGTGATCGCGTCCAGGGTCCACTGAAGGCCGCGGTGCGGCGTCCACTGCCGGGCGGTGGGCCGGCGGCGGGGGCGGGCGAGGGCGTCGGAGCCGTCGGCGGCCTGGGCCAGGGACAGCAGGTGGGCGCGTTCGGCGTCGTCCAGCTGGAGCGCGCGGGCGACGGCCTCCAGGACGGCCGGGGAGACGCCGGCGAGGACGCCGCGCTCCAGCTTGGCGTAGTACTCCACGCTCATGTCGGCCAGCGCGGCGACCTCGCTCCTGCGCAGCCCGGGCACGCGCCGCCGGGATCCGGCCGGCAGGCCGGCCCGCTCCGGGGTGATCTTCGCTCGCCGCGAGGTCAGGAACTCGCGGACCTCCGCACGGTTGTCCATGCCCCGACCGTACGTCGCGCGCCGCCCCGCAAGGGTGTACCAGCGGTACACCTTTCGGCGGTGACTCGTTCGGCTCCGGCATCGCGGGTTACCTGGTAGAAGGCGCCCCCCGACGGCCACGGCCACGGCGGGGGCCCGGGGCCCGCCCCACGCGCGGCCCCTCCCTCCCCCTCGTGTAAGGACTTTCCCGATGCGCGGAGCAGTGATCCACGCCCCCGGCGACATACGTTTCGAGACCCTGCCCGACCCGAAGATCGTCGATCCGACGGACGCGATCATCCGGACCGCCGTCACCTGCGTGTGCGGCTCCGACCTGTGGGCCTGGCGCGGCCTGGACGCGACCGACGAGGCGCATCCGATGGGCCACGAGTACGTGGGCTTCGTGGAGGAGGTCGGCCCGGAGGTGACCGCGGTCCGGCCGGGCCAGTTCGTCGTCGGCTCGTTCGCGACCTCGGACAACACCTGCGCCAACTGCCGCAACGGCTGGCAGTCCAACTGCCTGAACCGCGAGTTCATGTCCACCTGCCAGGCCGACTATGTACGCATCCCCAACGCCCAGGGCACCCTGGTCGCCACCGACGAGGTGCCGGGCGAGGAGTTCTGGCCCGGTCTGCTGGCCGTCTCCGACGTGATGGGCACCGGCTGGTACGCCGCCGACGCCGCCGAGGTGAGGCCCGGCTCCACCGCCGTGGTCGTCGGCGACGGCGCGGTCGGGCTGTGCGCGGTGATCGCCGCGAAGGAGAGGGGCGCGGAGCGGATCATCGCCATGAGCCGCCACGAGAGCAGGCAGCGGCTCGCCCGCGCGTTCGGCGCCACCGACATCGTCACGGAGCGCGGTGACGAGGGCGTCGCCCGGATCAAGGACCTCACCGACGGGATCGGCGCCGACTCCGTCCTGGAGTGCGTCGGCACCGCCCAGTCCATGAGCCAGGCACTGCGTTCGGCCCGGCCCGGCGGCAACGTCGGCTTCGTCGGCGTGCCCCACGAGGTCGCCGTGGACGGTCAGGAGCTGTTCTTCTCCCACGTCGGCCTGCGCGGCGGCCCCGCCCCGGTACGCCGCTACCTGCCCGACCTCATCGACCGCGTCCTGAGCGGCCGCATCGACCCGGGCCGGGTCTTCGACCTCACCCTGCCCCTGGACCAGGTCGCCGAGGGCTACCGGGCCATGGACGAGCGCCGCGCGATCAAGGCCCTCCTCAAGCCCTGACCCATCCCCGCCCACTGCCCACCGCCGTCCGCCGCAGCGCAAGCGGCACCAACAGCGCAAGCGGCACCAACAGCACAAGCGGCACCAGCAGTACGAGCAGCACAAGGAGCAGTCACCCCGTGCAGATCACCCGCAGCTCGATCGCCACCGTCAAGGGCCCCGCCGACTGGTTCACCGGCGACGTCTACATCGACGCCGTCGCCGCGGCCCCCGCCCCGTCCCGCGTCAGCGCCAACCTGGTGCACTTCATGCCCGGCGCCCGCACCCACTGGCACCGCCACCCGCTGAGCCAGACCGTCTTCGTCACCGAGGGCGTCGGCCTGTGTCAGCGCCGGGGCGGACCGGTCGAGGTCATCCGGCCCGGCGACCGCGTCCTGTTCGAGGCCGACGAGGAGCACTGGCACGGCGCCGCCCCGAACCGGCTGATGGTCCACCTGGCCCTCAACGAGGGCGACGCCGACCACGACGTCGTGCACTGGCTGACTCCCGTCACCGACGAGGAGTACGCCGCCGCCCCGCCCACCGACTGACCCGGGCGGCACGACCGCCGTGGGCCGCGATGCGGCCCCCGGCGGTCTTCGTATGGGACCCGTCAAAGCCGTGACCTGGGACGTAAGAGGGCCGTCAAGGGGTGGTCCGGTCCGGGCGACGCGGAGGTTTCCTCTGAGTGTCCCCGTTTCCCCTTCGCACCTCTCGGGAGTTCACGATGGCCGATCTGGCCTTCGTCGTCACCGTGCTCGCGGCCTTCGCGCTGGTGGCACTCGTCGCCAAGGGGGTGACGAAGCTGTGACCGCCGAGAACGTCGTCGGCCTGATCGCGGCCGTCGCCCTGCTGGGCTATCTCGTCCTCGCCCTGCTCTTCCCGGAGAGGTTCTGAGCGCCGACATGGGTCCCGTCACGGCAGGCGTGCTCCAACTGCTCGCCCTCATCGGCGCACTCGCGCTGGTCCACCTACCCGCCGGCGCCTACATGGCCCGGGTCTACTCCTCACCACGCCATCTGCGGGTGGAGAAGTGGCTCTACCGGGGCATCGGCGCCGATCCCGACGCCCAGATGACCTGGCCGGCGTATCTGCGCGCCGTCCTCGCCTTCTCGGCCGTGGGCGTCCTCCTCCTCTACCTGCTCCAGCGGCTCCAGGGCGTCCTGCCCGGCTCGCTGGGCTTCTCCTCGGTCGATCCGGCGCAGTCGTTCAACACGGCCGTGTCGTTCGTGACGAACACCAACTGGCAGTCGTACTACGGCGAACAGACCATGGGGCACGTCGTGCAGACGGCCGGTCTCGCCGTGCAGAACTTCGTCTCCGCGGCCGTCGGCATGGCCGTCGCGGTCGCGCTGGTCCGCGGCTTCGCCCGCTCCCGCACCGGCGAACTCGGCAACTTCTGGGCCGACCTGGTGCGCGGCACCCTGCGCATCCTGGTGCCGGTCGCCGCCCTCGCGGCGGTGGTGCTGGTCGCCTGCGGCGCGATCCAGAACTTCTCCGGCATCCACGAGGTCGGCCAGTTCATGGGCGGCTCCCAGCAGTGGAACGGGGGCGCGGTGGCGTCCCAGGAGGCCATCAAGGAACTGGGCACCAACGGCGGCGGCTACTTCAACGCCAACAGCGCCCACCCCTTCGAGAACCCCACCCCCTTCAGCAACCTGCTGGAGATCTTCCTCATCCTGGTGATCCCGTTCTCGCTGACCCGCACCTTCGGCCTGATGGTCGGCAACGTGCGGCAGGGCTACGCGATCCTCTCCACGATGGCCACCATCTGGGTCGGTTTCGTCGCGCTGATGATGTGGACCGAGTTCGCCCACCACGGACCGGCGCTCCAGGCGGCGGGCGCGGCCATGGAGGGCAAGGAGGTCCGGTTCGGCGTCGGCGGCTCGTCCCTGTTCGCGGTGTCCACGACGCTGACCTCGACGGGCGCGGTGGACTCCTTCCACTCCTCCTTCACCGGCCTCGGCGGCGGGATCGCCATGCTCGGGATGATGCTCGGCGAGATCGCGCCCGGCGGCACCGGCTCCGGCCTCTACGGCATGCTGATCATGGCCGTGATCGCGGTGTTCATCGCCGGCCTGATGGTCGGCCGCACCCCCGAGTACCTGGGCAAGAAGATCGGCGGCCGGGAGATGAAGCTCGCCGCCTGCTACCTCCTGGTCACCCCCACCCTGGTCCTGGTGTGCACCGCCGCCTCCATGGCGCTGCCCACCCCGCCGCACTCCATGCTCAACTCCGGCGCGCACGGCTTCTCCGAGATCCTGTACGCCTTCACCTCCGCGGCCAACAACAACGGCTCGGCCTTCGCCGGGCTGAACGCCGACACCGACTGGTTCAACACCATGACGGGTCTGGCCATGCTGCTCGGCCGCTTCCTGCCGATGGTGTTCGTGCTGGCGCTGGCCGGCTCGCTGGCCCGGCAGCAGCCCGTACCGGTCACCGCCGGCACCCTGCGCACCGAGAAGCCGCTGTTCGCCGGCCTGCTGGTGGGCGCGATCCTGATCATCACCGGTCTCACCTACTTCCCGGCCCTCGCGCTGGGACCGCTCGCCGAAGGGCTGGCGTGATGACGACCCGTACCGAGAATCCAGAGGACTCCATGTCCACAGCCACCCCCGCCCGCGCGCCGCACGGCGACGCCCCCACCGGGCGCGGGCCCGCCGAGGGCCGGGTCGGAGCGGGCCTGTTCGAGCCCGGCCGGCTGGTCAGGTCGCTGCCGCAGGCCGTCCGCAAGCTCGATCCGCGGGTGATGGTCAAGTCGCCCGTGATGTTCGTGGTGTGGGTCGGCTCCCTGCTCACCACCGCCTTCTCCTGCGCGCACCCGGGCGACTGGTTCGGCTGGACGATCAGCGCCTGGCTGTGGCTGACCGTCCTGTTCGCCAACCTGGCCGAGGCCGTCGCCGAGGGCCGCGGCAAGGCCCAGGCCGACACCCTGCGCAAGGCGAAGACCGACACGGTCGCCCGGCGGCAGGTGAACGGCCGCGAGGAGCGGGTGCCCGGCACCGCCCTCGGGATCGGCGACCTGGTGGTCTGCGAGGCCGGTGACGTCATCCCCGGCGACGGCGACGTGGTCGAAGGCGTCGCCTCGGTCGACGAGTCGGCCATCACCGGCGAGTCCGCGCCCGTCATCCGCGAGTCCGGCGGCGACCGCAGCGCCGTCACCGGCGGCACCAAGGTCCTCTCCGACCGCATCGTCGTCAAGATCACGACCAGGCCCGGCGAGACCTTCATCGACCGGATGATCAGCCTGGTGGAGGGCGCGGCCCGGCAGAAGACGCCCAACGAGATCGCGCTGAACATCCTGCTCGCCTCGCTCACCGTCGTCTTCCTGCTGGCCTGCGCCACCCTGCCGCCGCTCGCCGGCTACGCGGGCGCCCACCTGAGCATGGTCGTCCTGGTCGCCCTGCTGGTCTGCCTGATCCCGACCACGATCGGCGCGCTGCTCTCCGCGATCGGCATCGCCGGCATGGACCGGCTGGTGCAGCGCAACGTCCTGGCCATGTCCGGCCGCGCCGTCGAGGCGGCCGGCGACGTCTCCACGCTGCTGCTGGACAAGACCGGCACCATCACCCTCGGCAACCGCCGGGCGGCCCGGTTCGTGCCGGTGCGCGGCGCCACCGAGGCCGAGGTCGCCGACGCCGCTCAGCTGTCCTCGCTGGCGGACGAGACCCCGGAGGGGCGTTCCGTCGTCGTCCTGGCCAAGGAGCGCCACGGGCTGCGCGAGCGGCACGAGGGCGAGCTGACCGGCGCGCGGTGGATCGCCTTCACCGCGCAGACCCGGATGTCCGGCGTCGACGTCGACGGCCGCGAGGTCCGCAAGGGCGCCACCGCCTCGGTCCTCGCCTGGGTGGCGGAGCGGGGCGGCACGGTCGCCGAGGACGCGGCCGCCGTCGCCGACCGGATCTCCGAGGCCGGCGGCACCCCGCTGCTCGTCGCCGTCCACGACGAGCGCGGCGCCCGCGTCCTGGGCGTCATCCACCTCAAGGACGTCGTCAAGGACGGCATGCGCGAACGCTTCGGGGAACTGCGCCGCATGGGCATCAGGACGGTCATGATCACGGGTGACAACCCGCTGACCGCCAAGGCCATCGCGGAGGAGGCGGGCGTGGACGACTTCCTCGCCGAGGCCACCCCCGAGGACAAGATGGCCCTCATCAAGCGCGAGCAGGCCGGCGGCAAGCTGGTCGCGATGACCGGCGACGGCACCAACGACGCGCCCGCGCTGGCCCAGGCGGACGTGGGCGTGGCGATGAACACCGGCACGTCGGCCGCCAAGGAGGCCGGCAACATGGTCGACCTCGACTCCGACCCCACCAAGCTCATCGAGATCGTGGAGATCGGCAAACAGCTGCTGATCACCCGAGGTGCGCTGACCACCTTCTCCATCGCCAACGACGTGGCGAAGTACTTCGCGATCATCCCGGCGCTGTTCGCGGCCGTCTATCCCGGCCTGGACAAGCTGAACATCATGCACCTGACCTCGCCGTCCTCGGCGATCTTGTCGGCCGTCGTCTTCAACGCGCTGATCATCGTCGCGCTGGTGCCGCTCTCCCTGAAGGGCGTGCGCTACCGGCCGATGAGCGCCGACCGGATGCTGCGCCGCAACCTCGCGCTGTACGGCGTCGGCGGGCTGATCGCCCCCTTCGTCGGCATCAAGATCATCGACCTGCTCGTCTCCCTCATCCCCGGAATCGGCTGATCGCCATGAACACTTCCGTCACGAACACCGCCCGGCTGCTCGGCGCGGGTCTGCGGGCCCTGCTCGTGCTGACCCTGGTGACCGGCGTCGTCTACCCGCTGGTCGTCACCGGCATCGCCCAGGCCCTGTTCCCCGGCCGGGCGAACGGCTCCGAGATCAGGGCGGACGGCAGGGTCGTGGGCTCGTCCCTGATCGGACAGCCGTACGACCTGCCGCCGGCGAAGGGACAGCAGGCGCCGCGGCCCGATCTCAAATGGTTCCAGGGCCGGCCGGCGAACGGGCTCGGCGCCAACAGCGTCAACACGCGATACCACCTGATCCTGTCCGGCGCCACCAACCTGGCCGCCGACAGCAAGGCGCTGCTCCAGCAGGTCCGGGACGCCAAGGCCGCCGTCGTCAGGGACAACTCCGTACCCGGCTACACCGTCGAGCCGTCCGACGTGCCCGCGGACGCGGTGACCTCCTCCGGCTCCGGACTCGACCCCGACATCTCCCCGGCCTACGCCGCCCTCCAGACGCACCGGGTCGCCGCCGAGAACCGCCTGCCGCTTGCCCGGGTGCGGCAGCTGGTCGAGGACCACACCACCGGCCGCACCCTCGGCTTCCTGGGCGAGCCGAGGGTGAACGTCCTCGAACTCAACACCGCGCTCAAGGACCTGGCGGCCAAGGGCTGACGGCGCAGCCCGGCGAGGACCAGCGCCCCGCGGGTCAGCGCACGCGCCGCAGGGCGTCGGGCGTGAGGTCGGCCGGCGTGGGATAGCCGTCCACGGCCATCAGCAGATCGGCCTCGGCGAGCAGCGAGCGCAGCACGTGCACGATGCCGTCGGCGCCGCCGAGGGCCGCCCCGTAGACGTAGGGGCGGCCGACGCCCACCGCGGTGGCGCCCAGTGCGAGCGCCTTGACCACGTCGGCCCCGGTGCGCACCCCGGAGTCGAACAGCACCGGCAGGCCGTCGGCGGCGGCCACCACGCCGGGCAGCGCGTCCAGCGCCGGCAGGCCCCCGTCGGCCTGCCGGCCGCCGTGGTTGGAGCAGTAGACGCCGTCCACGCCGCCGTCCCGGGCGCGGCGGACGTCGTCGGGGTGGCAGATGCCCTTGAGGATCAGCGGCAGATCGGTCATCGACCGCAGCCAGGACAGGTCGTCCCAGGTGAGCGGGTTGCCGAAGGTCAGCGCCCAGTGCAGTACGGCGGCCTGCGGATCGTCCTCGGGAGCCTTGGCGAGGCGGGAGCGGAAGACCGGGTCGGAGAAGTAGTTGGCCAGGCAGTGGCCGCGCAGCTGGGGGAAGTTGGCGGTCGTCAGGTCGCGCGGCCGCCAGCCGGTGATCCAGGTGTCCAGGGTGACCACGATGCCCTGGAACCCGGCGGCCTCCGCCCGGCGCACCAGGCTCTCGGCCACCTCCCGGTCGGTGGGGGTGTAGAGCTGGAAGAAGCCGGGCGTGCCGCCGAACTCGGCGGCCACCTCCTCCAGCGGATCGACCGTGAGGGTGGAGGCGACCATCGGCACGCCGGTGCGGGCGGTGGCGCGGGCGGTGGCCAGGTCGCCGTGGCCGTCCGGCGCGCACAGCCCGATCACCCCGACCGGCGCCATGAACAGCGGGGTGGCCAGGCGCAGGCCGAACAGCTCGACGGACAGGTCGCGTTCGGTGGGGCTGACCATCATGCGCGGCATGAGGCCCCACCCCTCGAACGCGGCGACGTTGGCCCGCTGGGTGCGCTCGTCGCCCGCGCCGCCCGCCACGTAGGAGCGCACCGACGGCGCCATCGCCGCCTGGGCCCGGGGCTCCAGATCGCGGTAGGTCATCGGCAGGCCCGGCACCACACCGCGCAGCCCGTCGAGGTAGATCTCGTTCTGGTAGTCGGCGAAAGCCATGCCCCGCTCCTCCGGCGTCACATCGGTCCCGGTCCGCCCGGCGCGGACCCCACGGGCCCGGTCCGACAGGCCCGAGCCCTAGAGTGGGAGATGAAGCCCCCGATGCCGCCCAGACGCAGGATTCTCGCCCCGGAGAGGGCCCGGATGCAGGAAACGGCGAAGCCGCTCAGCGAGGACGACCTGGCGCTGATCCACGCCCTGCAACTGCGCCCCAGGGCCTCATGGACCGAACTCGGCCGCGTCCTCGCGGTGGACCCGGTGACCGTCGCCCGGCGCTTCGCCCGGCTGAACGGGCAGGGCGCCGCCTGGGTCGGCCTCTCGCCGGGGGCGCGCCTGTTCGAACAGGTCCGTGCCGCCTTCGTCGAGATCGACTGCGCCCCCGGCGCCGCCGCCCGCACCGCCGCCGCCCTCGCGGCGCACCCGCACCTGCTCACCCTCGAACGGTCCGCCGCGGGCCACGACATCCTCGCCACGATCGCCACCGCCGACCTGCCCGCGCTCTCGCGCTACACCCTCGACGTGCTGCCCCGGGTCACGGGGATCACGGCGGTACGGGTCAGGATCGTCACCCACATGTTCACCGAGGGCGGCCGCTGGCGCATCGCCGCCCTCGAACCCGGCCAGCGCAGCCGGCTGACCGCCCCGCCCGCCGCCGGACCGCCCCGCCCCGGCCACCGCGGCATCACCGCGTTCGACCGGGCGCTGCTGGCCCGCCTGGCCCACGACGGCCGCGCCTCCTACCAGAGCCTCGCCACCGCACTCGGCGTCAGCCTCTCCAGCGCCCGGCGCCGGGTGGAGCGACTCGTCCGCCTGGACCTGCTGCGCTTCCGCTGCGACTTCGCCCGGCCGCTCGGCGGCTGGCCGGTCGCCGTCACCTTCCGGGCCAGGGCCGCGCCCACCGAGCTGCCCGAGATCGGCCACGCCCTGGTCCGGCGGCCCGAGACCCGCAACTGCGCGGCGGTCACCGGCCCGGACAACCTCGTCCTTCAGGCCAGCCTCCACTGCGTGGAGGACGTGCCGCGCTTGGAGACGCAGCTGGCGGCCGCCCACCCGGGCCTGGACATCGTCGACCGGACCATCACCCTGCGCCACGACAAACTCCTGGGCCGGCTGCTCGACCCGCACGGCCGGTCCGTGGGCGTGGTCCCACCGGACGTCTGGGCGGAACCGGGAGGCGCGGGGGACCTGGCCGGCGCGGACGACATGGACGTACCGTAAGCGACCGCTTAGTATCCCTGGGGGAAGCACCCGCCCGTCCGACCGCCCCCCGAGAAGCCGAGAAGAGAACCATGGCCTCCCTGCTGCTGTCCCGTCGTGATCTCGACTTCCTGCTGTACGAGTGGCTCGACGTGGAATCCCTCACCGCGCACCCCCGCTTCGCCGACCACTCGCGGGAGACCTTCGACGCGGCGCTGGACCTCAGCGAGACGATCGCCACCCGGCACTTCGCCCCGCACAACAAGAAGAACGACGCCGAGGAACCGCGCTTCGACGGCACCCGGGTGCACATCATCCCGGAGGTGCGGGAGGCCCTGCGCGTCTTCGCCGACGCCGGACTGATCGGCGGCGCCATGGACGCCGAGGTGGGCGGCATGCAGCTGCCCGGCGTGGTGGCCGACGCCTGCTTCGCCTGGTTCCAGGCCGCCAACGTGGGCACCGCCGCCTACCCGTTCCTCACCGTCGGCAACGCCAACCTGCTGCTCGCCCACGGCAGCGCGCCCCAGGTCGACACGTATGTCCGCCCCATGGTCGAGGGCCGCTTCACCGGCACCATGTGCCTCTCCGAGCCGCAGGCGGGCTCCTCGCTCGCCGATGTGCGCACCCGCGCCGAACCGGCGGCCGACGGCTCCTACCGGCTGTTCGGCAACAAGATGTGGATCTCGGGCGGCGACCACGAGCTGACCGAGAACATCGTCCACCTCGTTCTGGCCAGGATCCCCGGCGGCCCGCCCGGGGTGAAGGGCCTGTCGCTGTTCATCGTCCCCAAGTACCTGGTCGAGCCCGACGGCACGCTCGGGGAGCGCAACGACGTCGTCCTGGCCGGCCTCAACCACAAGATGGGCTACCGCGGCACGACCAACACCCTGCTCAACTTCGGCGAGGGCGCGTTCCGCCCCGGCGGCGCCCCCGGAGCCGTCGGCCACCTGGTCGGAGAGCCGCACCGCGGACTGTCCTACATGTTCCACATGATGAACGAGGCCCGGATCGGCGTCGGTCTCGGCGCCACGGCGCTCGGCTACACCGGCTACCTGCACGCCCTGGACTACGCGCGCACCCGGCCCCAGGGCCGCCCGCTCACCGGCAAGGACGCCACCGCTCCCCAGGTGCCGATCATCGAGCACGCGGACGTGCGGCGCATGCTGCTGGCCCAGAAGTCGTACGTGGAAGGCGCGTTGGCGCTGATCCTGTACTGCGGGCGGCTGCTGGACGAGCAGCGCACGGCGGCCTCGGCCGAAGAGCGCGACCGGGCCCGTACCCTGCTCGACGTCCTCACCCCGATCGCCAAGAGCTGGCCCTCCCAGTGGTGCCTGGAGGCCAACAGCCTGGCCATCCAGGTGCACGGGGGCTACGGCTACACCCGCGAGTACGACGTCGAGCAGTTCTACCGCGACAACCGCCTCAACCCCATCCACGAGGGCACGCACGGCATCCACGGCCTCGACCTGCTCGGCCGCAAGGTCGTCGCGGACGGCGGCGCGGGCCTCGGCCTGCTCGCGCGGACCGTCTCCGCCACGACCGCCCGGGCCGCCGCCGCGCAGGGCGAACTCGCCGCGTTCGGCGCGCAGCTGGACGCCGCGATCGCCCAAGTCATCGCCGTGACGGGCCGGTTGTGGGCCGACGGCGATCCGCAGACCGCCCTCGCCAACGCCTCGGTCTACCTGGAGGCCGTGGGCCACACCGTGCTCGCCTGGATCTGGCTGGAGCAACTGCTCGCGGCCGACGGACACGACGGCGACTTCCACGAGGGCAAGCGGCAGGCCGGACGCTACTTCTTCCGCTACGAACTCCCGCGCACCGGACCGCAGTTCGCCCTGCTGGAGAGCCTGGACCGCACCACCCTCGACATGAACCCCGACCACTTCTGACGGGGAGGGGGCGAAGAACCCCCTCCCACCCGTAGTACTCCAGAGCTACCCCCAGGGTTGGCTCCGTGGAGGGACGCCGACGACACGGGGGCCTGCCTAGCGTCGGTGCGGTAGTCGCAGCAGTACTCAACTCCCGCACCGGAGGTCCAGGTCCGCCATGGTGAACCGTCCCCGCACCCGCCGTCCGCGCCAGGCCGTCCAGGCCGCCCTCGCCGCGGTCCTGGTCGCCCTGCCGGTGACCGGGGCCGCCCGCCCGGCGGACGTTCCCGCGCCCGCGCCGACCGTGCGCGCCGCGCTGGGCACGGTCACCCCGGCCTCCCTGGCCGCCCGTTACGCCGCCACCCGGCAGGACGTCGAGGCGGCCGAGCGGATGGCCGCCGGGCACGGCGACGGGCGGCGGGCGGCCGCCCTGCGCGCCCTCACGGACACCGGACGGCACCTCCTCGCCTTCGACGGCCGCCACGGAGGCCGCAGCGTCGAGGTGTTCGGCGATCTCGCCCGGGCCGAGCGCGTCGCGGTGCTGGTGCCCGGCGCGGACACCACCGTCGACGACTCCTGGCGGCTGCGCGGCGCGGCCCGGGCGCTGGAACGCGAACTGCCCCCGGGCTCCGCCGTGGTGGCCTGGCTCGGCTACCGCACCCCGGCCACCGTCAGCCTGGCCGTGCTGAACGACCGGCGGGGCGCGAACGCAGCGAGCGCCCTGAGCGGGTTCGTCGGCGAGCTGACCCGGGCGCTGCCCCACGCCCGCACCAGTCTGGTCTGCCACTCCTACGGCACCGTGGTCTGCGCTCACGCCGCGGCCCGGGTGGACGCGGCGGACGTCGTGCTGTGCGGCAGCCCGGGCACCGGCTTCCCGGACGTCGGCTCCCTGCACACCCGCGCCACCGTGTGGGCCGGGCGGGGCGGCGACGACTGGATCGGCGACGTGCCGCACGTGCGCTGGGGGCTCGGCTTCGCCGAGGTCGGCCTCGGCGCGGACCCGGTCTCCGCCGCCTTCGGGGCCCGGGTGTTCGACGCGGGCGACGGCGGCCACGCCGACTACTTCGAGCCCGGCTCGGTGTCCTTGCGGAACATCGCCCGGATCGTCGCGAACGGATCACCGGCGGGCGCGGCTCCGGCAGACCCGGTGGACGCGACCCCGAGTGGCACGGTTCCGACCGGCGCGGCCTCGGCGGCCGGGCACGCGTGATCTCGTCCGGCGGATCGAGCGGGCGACCGATCCGGCCCGGGACCGGGGCCTGGACGGTCTGCGGGCCCGGGCCGTCGCGGGGGTCGTGCTCGGGCACTGGTTGGTGACCGCCCTGGTCATGGACAGCGGCACCCTGCACGGCGACAGCCCCCTGCGCTTCATGCCCCGCCTGGCCCCGGTCTCCTGGGTGTTCCAGACGCCGGCGGTCTTCTTCCTGGTGGCGGGGGAGGCCGGCGCGCGGAGTCACGCGTCGGCGTCCCGGTGTTCGCGGCGGCGCTGGCGGTGTACTGGGCGGTGTTCCGCATCTACGAGCGACGGCGGCCGAGCGGACGGGGCCGTGCGGGAAGGCGCGACGGCGACGACACCCGGCGCCGTGCGCCCCGGCCGCGCCCTCGGCGCCGCCGCCCGACCCGGCCGTACGCGGCGGCGCACGGCACGGATGAGGCGGGCGGTCAGTCCTCCGGCGCGTACCTGTTGCGCGGGTGGGGCAGGCCGAGGCGGTCGCGGAGGGTGCCGGGGGCGTACGCGGTGCGGAAGGCACCGCGCCGGCGCAGCTCCGGCACCAGCCGCCGGGTGATCGCGCCGAGGTCGTGCGGCAGCGCGCCGGGGCGCAGCCGGAAGCCGTCGAGACCGGCGGCGTGCCAGTCGAGCAGCAGATCCGCCAGCTCACCGGGGGTGCCCGTGAAGAGCACGGCGTCCGAGGTGTACTCCGTGCCGTCCAGCGCGTCCAGGCGCTCCTTGCGCCGGGCGGCCGCGCCGGGCTCGTCGTCCAGGAACACCACCGCCTCGGCGAACCTGCGCAGCGGCCGGTCCCGTACGTTCCTGCCCACCCGGGCCACGGCCCCGTCCACCTGCGCGAGCACCGCCCCCACGTCCACGCGGTCGGCCGGAGTGACGAAGACGACGTCGCTGCCGCGCGCCGCGAACTCGTACGGCGTCGACGCGTGGGCGAGGCTCGCCACCATCGGCTGCCCCTGCGGCGGACGCGGGGTGATCGAGGGGCCCTTGACGCTGAACCGGGCGCCCTCGAAGTCGACGTGGTGCAGTTTGGCGCCGTCCAGGAAGCGGCCCGTGGCCGTGTCCCGTATCTCCGCGTCGTCCTCCCAGCTGTCCCACAGCCGCCGGGCCACCTCCACCACGTCGACCGCCTCCGCGAACAGCGGCCGCAGCCGCGCGGCGATCAGCTCCGGGTCGCGCAGGTCGTCGTCGGTCAGCTGCGGCGTGGTGCGGCGGCCGAAGTGGGCGGCGTCGGCGGCGCGCGAGGCGATCTGCGGACGCCAGCCGGCCCGGCCCTTGCTCGCGTGGTCGAGGGTGGCGATGCCCACGGCGACGTGGAACGGCTCGGTGTGCGTGACGTTGACCGTCGGGACCAGGCCGATGTGCCGGGTGAGCGGGGCGAGGAACGCGGCGAGCAGCACCGCGTCCAGGCTCCCTCTGACCTGGTCGGTCCGGTCGTCGGGGCGGTGCGGGGCGGCCGACTGCGGACCGAGGGCGTCCTCCAGGGTGACGAAGTCGAGCAGACCGCGCTCGGCCTCGGCGACCAGGTCCGCCCAGTACGCGGCGGTGAACAGGGCGCCGGGTGCTTCCTGGTCCCGCCAGGCGGCCGGATGCCAGCCGGCGCCGTCCAGGGCGACGGCGAGGTGCGGTGGACGGTCGTTCACGAGGACTCCCCGGTCGCGGCGGCGGCCGCGGTCGCTTCATGGCTGGTGTGCTTGTCGGCGCCGGTGCGCCCGGTGCTGCTGGTGTGCTCGCTCTCGCCCGTGCTCCCGGTCCGGCGTCCCGTGTCCGGGGCGGGCCGCAGGCCCAGGTGGTGCCGCAGTGTCGTCCCGGTGTAGTCCCGGCGCAGGACGCCCCTCTCCTGGAGCAGCGGCACCACGCGGTCGACGAAGTCGTCCAGACCACCGGGCGTCAGATGCGCGGCGAACACGAACCCGTCCGCGCCCCCGCTCCGCACGAAGTGGTCCACGGCGTCGGCGACGGTGCGCGGGCTGCCGACGAAGGTCTGCCCGCCGCCGACCTCGATGACCAACTCGCGGACGCTCAGCCCGCGCTCCTCGGCAAGGGCCCGCCAGCGCCGGGCGGTCTCGGCCCGACCCTTGCGGAACACCGAGTGCCCGCGCAGGAACTGCGATTCCGGCTCCGGCTCAACGTCGGGCAGCGGCCCGTCCGGGTCGTACGCCGACAGGTCGCGGCCCCAGACGGCCTCCAGATGGGCGATCGCCGTCTGCGGACTCACCTGCGCCCGGGTGATCTCGTCGGCGTACGCGGCGGCCTCCGCGTCGGTGTCGGCGACGACCACGCTCGCGGCGGGCATGATCAGCAGGTCCTCCGGCGCACGGCCGTACCGGGCCAGCCGCCCCTTCACGTCCCGGTAGAAGGCACGTGCCTCGTCGAGGCGGTGGTACTTGCTGAACACGACCTCCGCGTCCGACGCCGCGAACTCCCGGCCCGCCTCCGACTCCCCGGCCTGAATGATCACCGGACGTCCCTGCGGGCTGCGCGGAGTGGTGAACCGACCCGAGATGTCGAAGTGCCGCCCGTGGTGCGCGAACGCACCGGCCCCGGCCCGCGCGAACCGCCCGGAGACCGGGTCGGCGCTCAGGTCCCGGCGCGCCCAGCTGTCCCACAACTCGCGTGCCGTGGCCAGGAACTCCGCGGCACGGCCGTACCGGTCGGCCTCGGCGAGGAAGCCGCCGCGGCGGAAGTTGGCTCCCGTGAAGGCGTCGTGACTGGTCACCACGTTCCAGGCGGCGCGCCCGCCGCTGAGGTGGTCGAGCGTCGCGAGCCGGCGCGCCACCTCGTACGGCTCGTTGAAGGTGGCGTTGACGGTGGCGGCGACCCCCAGGTGGGTCGTGACGGCGGCCACCGCGGCGAGCATCGTCAGGTTCTCCGGACGGCCCGCCACATCCAACTCGTAGATCGCGCCCTTGTGTTCGCGCAGCCGCAGGCCCTCGGCGAGGAAGAAGAAGTCGAACCGGCCGCGCTCCGCCGTCCGCGCCAGACGCGCGAAGTTGTCGACGGAGATCTGGCTCGTGGAGCGCGGGTCCGACCAGACGGTGACGTTGTGGACGCCGGGCAGTTGGGCGGCGAGACGGATCTGCCGGGGGCTCTGTCCGTTCCGTCCGCTAGGTGTGCGTGTCATACGCCCCTCAGTCCTCCGTTCCGCTGTCCGCGCCGGGGCGGCGGGACGGGAAGCCGTGGTCGCGGGCGGCGAGCACGACGACGAGCACGGGCAGCAGGAGCAGCAGCACGGTCGGCGGGAAGGAACGGCTGCCGAGCGCGTCGAGCAGGACACCGCCCAGCACGCCGCCGGCGGCCATCGCCACGTTCCACAGCGTCACCAGCATCGCCTGCGCGGCGTCGGCGTGTTCGCCGCCCGCGTCGCCCGCAGCGGTCTGGAGCAGCGTCGGCACCCCGCCCCAGCCGAGACCCCACAGCGCGGCGGCGACGTAGACCGGGGCGCCGCCGTCGGTGAGCAGCGCGAGCAGCGCGGCGGCCGCCGCCACCAGCAGGGTGCCGGCGACGGTCAGCGCCCGCAGCCGGCGCTGGATGCGGGCCCCGACGACCCAGATGCTCACCAGCGAGGCGGCGCCGAAGACCAGCAGCACCAGTTCGGTGCGGTCCTCCATCCCGAGCCCGTCCAGATACGCGGCGACATAGGCGTACAGCACCGTGTGGGCCAGGACGAAGACGAGCGTCACGAACAGCACCGGGCGCACCCCGGGGACGCCCAACGCCTGCAGCATGCGCGGCCGTTCGCCGCTGCGCGCGCCCGGGTGGTCGGGCACGGCGGCGACGGTCCACGCGAGCAGCACGACCGTGAGCGCCGACATCGCCAGGAACGCCGTCCGCCAGCCGAGCGCGTGGCCGAGGAAGGTACCGGCGGGCACGCCGAGGGACAACGCCACCGGGATGCCCGCCATGGCGACGGCGATCGCCCGGCCCTGCAAGGGGGCCGGCGCCAGACGCCGCGCGTAGCCGGCGAGCAGCGCCCACGCCAGGCCGGCGGCGACGCCGGCGACGAAGCGGGCCGCCATCGTCAGGGCGTACGCCGACGACAGCGCCGTGACCGTGTTGGCCACGGCGAAGCCCGCCACGGCGGTCAGCAGCAGCCGCTTGCGCCGCCAGCCGGCGGTGGCCGCGGTCAGCGGGATCGCGGTGAGCGCGGTGCCGAGCGCGTAGACGGTGACCGTCTGGCCGGTCGCGGACTCGCTCACCTCCAGGTCGCGGCTCATCGCCGTGAGCAGGCCCGCGGGGAGGGTTTCGGTGAGGCTGGTGAGGAACACCGCGGTGGCCAGGGCGAGGAGGGCCGGCAGGGGGAGCTTCTGGCGTGGTGGCTCGGTTCGGTCCGGTGCGGGGGGCGTCGGTGGGGTGGGGGCGTGCTTCTTGCCGGGGGCGGCGGGCACGTCGGTGGTGTCCGCCGTGCCGCTCGTGTCCGCTGTGCCGGCCGTGTCCGCTGTGCCGGCCGTGTCGGGCGAGGTGCTCATGGGGTGTGCTCCGTATCCGCTGGATCTGCTGGATTCGCTGGATCCGCTGGATTCGCTGGGGGCGGGGTCGCGACGACTGTGCGGGCGGGCACTTCCGGAATGCTTCGGAAATGCTTCGGGAACGCTTCGGAGCGGGCCGCGTACGGACGAACTCGACGATGGGCGACTAGGGTTGCGGGCATGCGGTTTGGCGTGCTCGGACCACTCGCGGTGTGGGACGACGAGGGGGAGCCGGTCCGGGTGCCCGAGACCAAGGTGCGGGCGCTGCTGGCCGATCTGCTCGCGCACGACGGCGGACCCGTCTCCGCCGACCGGCTCATCCACGACCTGTGGGGCGACGGCCTCCCCGGCAGTCCGGCGGGCGCGTTGCAGGCCAAGGTCTCCCAGCTGCGCCGGGTGGTCGGCCGGGAGCGGCTGGTGCGGCAGCCGCCGGGTTACCGGCTGCGGCTCGACCCGGCCGACGACGTGGACGTGGAGCGCTTCGGGGCGCTCGTCGCCCGCGCCCGCGCCGGCACGGACCCGCGGACCCGGGCGGCGCTGCTCACCGAGGCCCTGGGCCTGTGGCGCGGGACGGCGTACGCGGACTTCGCCGACGAGGAGTTCGTCCGGGCGGCCCGCCAGTGCCTGGCGGAACAGCGGCTGGCCGTGCTGGAGGAACGGGCCGAGGCCCGCCTGGCGGCGGGGGACCACCTGCTGCTCGCCGGGGAACTGGCCGCCCTGGTGGCCGAACATCCGCTCCGGGAGCGGCTGCGCGCCGCGCAGATGCGGGCGCTGTACCGGGCCGGCCACCAGAGCGAGGCGCTCGCCTCGTACGAGGCGCTGCGCACCCGTCTCGCCGAGGAACTGGGGGCCTGTCCCGGACCCGCGCTCAGCGCGCTGCACCGGGCGATGCTCCGCCAGGACCCCGAGCTGAACGCCCCCGCCCGGGTCGCGGCGGACGCCCCGGCGCTGCCCGGGGGCGGGGGCCGCCCTCCGGTGTCGCCCCGGTCGGACCCGTCACCGGACCGGGCAGCCCTGCCGGGCGGCACTGGGCCTGCGGTGCCCGGCACTCCCGATCCGGCCGCCGTCGCCGTCGGTCTCCCGGTGCCGCTCACCGCCCTCATCGGCCGTGAACAGGCCCTCGGCCGCCTCTCCCGGCTCCTCCGTCGGCAACGGCTGGTCACCCTCACCGGCCCCGGCGGCGTCGGCAAGACGCGCCTGGCGGTGGCCGCCGCGCAGGACGCGGCCTCCGCGGACGAGGGCGCCGGGCTTCCCGACGGGGTGTGGTTCGTCGAGTTCGCGGGCCTGCGCACCACCTCCCCCGACGACCTGGCCGAGGTGATCGCCGCGAGCCTCGGCATCCGGGACGCCGCCCCCACCGCCCCACCGGCCACCGGCGGCGCCCCCGTCGCGCCCGTACCGCGGCTGACCGCCGCCCTGCGGGACCGCAGGGCCCTGCTCGTGCTGGACAACTGCGAACACGTCGTCGCGGCCGCCGCCGAACTGGTCGCGTCGCTCCTGCGCCGTGCTCCCCGGGTGCGGGTCCTCACCACCAGCCAGGAGCCGCTCGCGCTGGCCGGCGAGACGGTGTTCCTGGTCGAACCCCTGCGACCCGACGACGCCATACGCCTGTTCACGGAACGCGCCGCCGCCTGCGCCCCCGGCTTCCACCTCGACACCGACGACGACCATCACACCGCCGAGCCCGCCGAGCCCGAGGAATGCGGCGAACCCGGCGAACCCGGCGAATACGGCGAACGGGAGCGCGGGGACGGCGACACCATGACCGACGCCGACGCCGACGCCGACGCCGACGCCGACGCCGACGCCGACGACACCGCCCGCCGTGCCGCCTCCGACCGTGCCGCCGTCGCCGAGATCTGCCGCCGCCTGGACGGCATCCCCCTCGCCCTGGAACTCGCCGCCACCCGCGTACGCGCCCTGGGTGTGCGGGAGTTGGCCGTCCGTCTCGGCGACCGCTTCCGGGTGCTGACCTCCGGGCAGCGGACCGCGCCCGCCCGCCAGCGCACCCTGCGCGCGATGATCGACTGGAGCTGGGAGCTGCTCGGCCCGCCCGAGCGCGCCGTCCTCGCCCGCCTCGCCGTGCACAGCGACGGCTGCGACCTCGACGCGGCGGAGGCGGTGTGCGCGGGCCCGGACGTGTCCGGCGCCATGGTGCTCGACCTGGTCACCCGACTCGTCGACAAGTCCCTCGTCGTCGTCACGGACGGACCCGCGGGCCCGCGCTACCGGCTCCTGGAGTCGGTCGCCGCGTACTGCGTCGAGCGGCTGCGCGAGCGCGACGAGGAGAGCGCCGTACGCGAGCGCCACCTGCGCCACTACCTGGCCCTGGCCGAACACGCCGAGCCACACCTGCGGGGCGCGCGCCAGCGGGACCGGCTCGCCCGGCTCGACGCCGAGGCGGGCAACCTGCGCTCCGCGCTCGACGAGGCGGTACGGCGGGCCGCCGCCGGGAACGCCGAGGAGGCCGTACGGCTCGCCGCCGCCCTGTCCTGGTGGTGGTTGCTGCGCGGACGTCTCACCGAGGGCCGCCGCGCGCTGACCGCCGTCCTCGCGGCCGCCGCCGCACCCGGCCTCGAACTCACTCTCCTGCACAACGCGTTCGTCCTGCTGACCGGCGAGCGCACACCGCTCCCGCCCACCGAACCCGCGTCCGCTCCCACGCACCCTCTCGTGCCCGACCCGCCGCACCTCCGCCGGGCCCGGGCGCTGTGGCTGAACGCCTACGGCATGTTCTGCGTCGGCGACCTGGCCGCCGCCGACGCGCTGAACACCCGAGCCCTCGCCCGTTTCGAGGCCGCGGCGGAGCGGTGGGGCGTCGCGGCGGCGCTCGGACTGCGCGCGGCGCTCGCCCTGGTCCGCGGCGACCTGGACCGACTGGCCCGCGACGGGGAGCGCAGCCGGGAGCTGTTCCGCGAACTGGGCGACCGCTGGGGCGAGTTGCAGAGCGTCTCGCCGCTCGCCGCGCTCGCCGAGATCAAGGGCGAGTACGGGCGGGCGGAGCGCTGCCAGCGCGAAGGGCTCGTCATGGCGGAGGAGTTGGGTCTGCGCGCCGAGGTGTCGGCCCGGCTCTCCGGGCTCGGCCGTCTCGCGCTGCTCGCCCGCGACTTCGGCCGGGCGCGCGCACTGCACCAGCGGGCCCGGCGTATCGCCGTCGAGCAGGGCTACAAGTACGGGGAGATCCACGCCGACATGGGGCTGGCCCTCGGCGCGCGGCGGCACGGCGACCTCGCCGAGGCCGAGACGCGCCTGCTGCGCATCCGCGACCACCACGCCGACGTCTCCTCCCCGGCCGGCGACCACCTCCTCCACGCCGAGCTGGGCTTCCTCGCCGAACTGCGCGGCGACGCCGGCCGCGCCGCCGCCCACCATCTGCGCGGCCTCGCGATCGCCCGCACACTGGACGAGCCGCGCGCCCTCGCGCTCTGCCTGGAGGGTCTCGCGGGCACGGCCGTCCTGGCCGGGGACCGCACCGGCGCCGTCCGCGCGGCCCGGCTCCTCGGCGCCGCCCACGCCGCGCGCCGTGACGCGGGCGCGCCGCTGCCGCCCGCCGAACGCGGCGACGTCGACCGCGTGACCGCGGCGGCGCGGGCCGTCCTGGGCGTACGCGCCTTCGACCAGGTGTTTGAAAAAGGCACGTCCCTGAGCCCGGCCGAGGCCGAGCGCCGGGCCCGCGCCGCACTGCCCCAGTCGGCGGACCGGACGGACCAGCCGGGCCGGGCGGACGCGACCGACCGGCCGGGTCAAGCGGCCTGACCAGCCTTGACCCTGTCTTTGCCACCTCTTCGTTGTAGTTGCGAGTCATGTGCAGAAACGTGGAATGCGCACACCGCACAGACACCCCGCACAGTGAGGCCGGCACCCCCATGAGCACCGCCCCCGACTCCGCACCCCCGCGCCCGGCCGTCCCGGACGGCGGGCCGCGCCTGTCGTGGCACCGTGTCCGCGCGTCCATGACCCGCAAGGAGTGGGCCGGCGTCGGCGGTATGGCGGGCTTCGTCCTCGCCCTGCACGTCATCGGCTGGGGCACCCTGGTCGGGATCGTCGCTCCGGAGCACTACAGCCTGGGCACCAAGACCTTCGGCGTCGGCATCGGCGTCACCGCCTACACCCTCGGCATGCGGCACGCCTTCGACGCCGACCACATCGCCGCGATCGACAACACCACCCGCAAGCTGATGGGCGAGGGCAGGCGTCCGCTGTCGGTCGGCTTCTGGTTCTCCCTCGGCCACTCCTCGATCGTCTTCCTGCTCGCCCTCCTGCTCTCGCTGGGCGTCAAGGCGCTGGCGGGACCGGTGGAGGACGACGGCTCGACGCTGCACGCCGTCACCGGCTGGATCGGCACGACCGTCTCCGGGACCTTCCTCTACGCCATCGCGATCGTCAACCTGCTGATCATGGCCGGCATCTGGAAGGTGTTCCGGCAGATGCGCACCGGGCACTTCGACGAGGCCGCGCTCGAAGAGCAGTTGAACAACCGCGGCTTCATGAACCGCCTGCTGGGCCGGCTGACGAAGACGATCACCGAGCCGTGGCAGATGTACCCGCTGGGACTGCTCTTCGGCCTCGGCTTCGACACCGCGACCGAGATCGCCCTCCTCGTCCTGGCCGGATCGGGAGCGGCCTCCGGGCTGCCCTGGTACGCCATCCTGTGCCTGCCCGTCCTGTTCGCGGCGGGCATGTCGCTGCTGGACACGATCGACGGCTCGTTCATGAACTTCGCCTACGGCTGGGCGTTCTCCAAGCCGGTCCGCAAGGTCTACTACAACCTCACGATGACCGGCCTGTCCGTCGCCGTCGCGCTCATCATCGGCACGGTCGAACTGCTCGGCCTGCTCGTCGACCAGGCGGGTCTGCACGGCGCGTTCTGGGACTGGATCGCGGGGCTCGACCTGAACGTCGTCGGCTACGTCATCGTCGGCCTGTTCTTCGCCACCTGGGCCGTCGCCATCGTGGTGTGGAAGACGGGCCGCATCGAGCAGAAATGGGAGGCGGGCATGGCCCGCGCGACGGCGTCGGCCGAACCGGAGTGACCCGGCGGCCGGAGACCGACGGCGCTGATGCGATGATGACCGCCGACATGGGCGACGGCGGTCCGAGGAAGTCGGTGTGAATCCGACGCGGTCCCGCCACTGTGACCGGTGAGCGAGTTCCGGCAGGCCACTGCCCCCAGCGGGTGGGAAGGCGGGGCGAGCGGCGATCCGGGAGCCAGGAGACTCACGCGGTCGCCCCCTCGATCGACACCGGGGCGGATCTCCCCGGGAGGGGAGCGGTGCGGCGTGTCCGAACAGGGTGTGGGGAAGAGGGCGGGCGGCGAACCGGCGCCGTGCCGGATCGTCGTGTGCCGGGACTGCTGCTGCGGCAGTCCCAAGGTGCCGGGCGTCGACCACGCGGCGCAGACCGCCCGGCTGCGGGCGGCGGCGCCGGTACGGATCTCCGACTGCCTCGACGTGTGCGACCAGGCCAACGTAGTCGTCGTGCAGCCGTCCGCCGCGGGCCGGGCCGCCGGGGCGCGGCCGGTGTGGCTGGGGCTCGTCAACGACGCGGACGCGACCGAGGACATCGTCACCTGGGTGCGCGCCGGCGGCCCCGGCGTCGCGCCCCGGCCGGACATCCTCGACCTGTACGCCTTCACCCCGCCACGCCGCCGCACGGACCCCTGAAGCCGTGGCCGTACCCCGGACACCGTGCCGAGAAGACCGTCCGCGACCAGCGGGTGCACCAGACCAGGGAAGGAACCAACGAGAACATGCGCGTCATCGTGGCCCGCGGCCTGACGGAGGCGTTCGGATGAGCGCCGCCGAGGCCCCCGTCCTCTTCCACACCGCCGGACGGGCCGCCCACATCACCCTCAACCGGCCCCGAGCCATCAACGCGCTCGACCACGAGATGGTGCGCCGCATCGACGCCGCGCTCACCCAGTGGGAGCACGATCCGGCGGTGGAGACGGTCGTCGTCAGCGGCGCGGGGGAGCGGGGTCTGTGCGCGGGCGGTGACATCCGTGCCATCCACGACGACGCCCGTTATGGCGACGGTTCGGCGGCCGCGGCGTTCTGGCGCGACGAGTACCGGCTCAACGCCCGGATCGCCCGCTACCCCAAGCCGTACGTCGCCCTCATGGACGGCATCGTGATGGGCGGCGGCGTCGGCGTCTCCGCGCACGGCAGCGTCCGGATCGTCACCGAGCGCTCCCGGATCGCCATGCCGGAGACCGGCATCGGCTTCGTCCCGGACGTCGGCGGCACCCACCTGCTGGCCCTCGCCTCGGGCGAACTGGGCACCCACCTCGCCCTGACCGGCGCGCGGATCGGCGCCGACGACGCCCTGCTGTGCGGCCTCGCCGACCACTACATCCCCTCCGCCCACCTCACCGACCTCCTCACCGACCTCGCCGACCTGCCCGTGCACGACGCCCTGGAACGCCACGTACAGCAGCCCGCGGAAGGCGAGTTGGCCGCCCGGCGGGAGTGGATCGACGCCTGCTACGCCGCCGACACCGTCGAGGAGATCGTCGACCGGCTGCGCGGCTACGGCGAACCGGCCGCCGAACAGACCGCGAAAACCCTGCTGACCAGGTCGCCCACCTCCCTGAAGGTGACCCTCGCCGCGCTGCGCCGGGCCCGCCGCCTCGGCTCGCTGGAGCGGGTCCTCGACCAGGAGTACCGCGTCTCCCGCGCCTGCCTGCGCGGCCTCGACCTGGTGGAGGGCATCCGCGCCCAGGTCATTGACAAGGACCGCGACCCGCACTGGTCGCCGCGGACCCTGGCCGAGGTCACGGAGGCCGACGTCGAGCGTTTCTTCGCTCCCCTCGGCGACCGGGAACTCGGGCCGGCCTCGTCCTGAGGGCGCCACCCGGTGCGAGAGGAAGATCACGGCGGGTGGACGCGGTCTTGGCCCTGCCCGTCGCACACGGTACCGTCGTCGCGATATAGACGAGGGCAAGACGGAAGCCGGTGGAAGTCCGGCACGGTCGCGCCACTGTGAGCGGACGCCTCGGGGCGGTTCGTGAGTCAGACCCGTAGTCCTCGTCCTGTGCACCACCGAGATGGGACGCGAACTCCCAGAGGAGGCCCTGCCATGGCGCAGCACGTCGCCCAGCCGACCGCCACCACCCCCGTCGTTCCCGCCAAGCTGCCGCTGAAGGCGATAGCTCCCTGGGCGGTCTTCGTCGGCATCCTGATGCTGATCCTGCTCTACTTCGTCGGCGCCGAGCAGGGCGCCACCTCCGTGTTCAGCGGCACGGACGTCCACGAGTGGGTGCACGACGCCCGCCACCTGCTCGGCTTCCCCTGCCACTGACGCGAGGGACGCCGCACGCCCATGAACTCCGCAACCGTCAGAAACCTGCTCGTCCGCGGCATGCTCGCCGGCCTCGCGGCCGGTGTGCTCGCCCTGGTCGTCGCCTATCTCCTCGGTGAGCCGAGCGTCGACAAGGCGATCAGCTTCGAGGACGCCCATTCCCACGAGCACGAGATGGAAGTCGTCTCACGCTCCTTGCAGTCCACCGCCGGTCTCGCCACCGGCGTCCTGGTCTACGGCGTCGCCTTCGGCGGCATCGCCGCGCTCGCCTACTGCTTCGCGCTCGGCCGCGTCGGCCGCTTCTCGCCGCGGGCCACCGCGCTGCTGCTGTCCGGCTGCGCGCTGCTCGCCGTGTACGTCGTGCCGTTCCTGAAGTACCCGGCCAACCCGCCGTCGGTCGGCGACCCCGACACCATCGGCAAGCGGACCACCCTGTACTTCCTGATGATGGTGCTCAGCGTGCTCCTGGCGGTCGCCGCCACCCTCCTCGGCAAGCGCCTGGCGCCCAGCCTGGGCACCTGGTGGGCGACGGTCGTGGCGGTGGCCGCTTTCGCCGTCGTGATCGGGCTCGCCTACGCGTTCCTGCCGGTTATCAACGAGGTGCCGGCGGACTTCCCGGCCGCCCTGCTGTGGCGGTTCCGGCTCTCCGCACTGGCCATCCAGTCCGCGCTGTGGGGCGGATTCGGTCTGCTCTTCGGCGAGTTGGCCGAGCGGCAGCTCAACCCCAAGCCCGCGAAGGCGGACTCCGGCCGAGCGGTTCCGGCCGCCAACTGAATCCTTCCGGACAGCAAGAGGGCCCGTCGGAACCATCCGGGGGCCCTCTCGCGTTCTCCGGGGCGACCACCCGGGCGAGGAACGGAGAACCCCCGTGGCGAAACGTCCCCAACCGCGCCGCATCACCCTCGGCGGCCGCGAGGCGGTCGCCCTCACGGTGGAGGAGTACGAGCAACTCATCGCCAGCCGACGGCAGATCGGCGGTCAGAGCGCACGGGTGCGGGTCCTCGCCCACGAGGCCAAGCGCACCGAACAGCTCGTGCACGACCTGGAGTCGCTGATCGGCCCGCCGCACGAGAGCTGCGCCCACGAACCGGACACCACCTGCCTGCGGTGCGCGGTGGCGGCCCTGCTCCGCCGCCACCGGACGCCCTCGCCCTGACCACCCGGTGACCCTGACCACCCGGTGACCCCGACGGCCCCGCCGCCCCTGCGACCCCGGCGGGCCGGCCCCCACCCGCCGGGCGGTCACACCGCCGGGCCGAGGAGTTCGGCGACGAGGGCGGCGACCTGCTCCACCTCGATGAGGAAGCCGTCGTGACCGTACGGGGACTCGATCACCCGGAGGCGGTCGGCGGCGGCGATGCCGGCCGCCAACTCGGCCTGCTGGTACAGCGGATAGAGACGGTCCGTGTCCACCCCGGCGACGAGCGTCGGCGCGGTCACCCGCCCCAGGGCGGCGCGCGTCCCGCCGCGACCGCGGCCGACGTCATGGCTGTTCATGGCCTCGGTGAGGGTGACGTAGCTGCCCGCGTCGAAGCGGCGTACGAGCTTGGCGGCGTGGTGGTCGAGATAGGACTCGACCTGGTAGCGGCCGCCGTTCCAGGGGTCCTCCGCGCCCTGCGGCGTCCGGCCGAAGCGGCCGCGCAGCTCCGGTTCGCTGCGGTAGGTGACGTGGGCGAGGCGGCGGGCGAGGCCGAGCCCGGCGTGCGGGCCGCGTCCGGGGCCCGCGTCGTGGTAGTCGCCGCCCCGCCAGTGCGGATCGCCGCGCACGGCGCGCAGCTGGATGTTCGCCCACGCGATCTGCTCCGCGCTCGCCGCGGCCGTCGTGGCGAGCAGCAGCAGCGCCCCCGTCCGCTCCGGATGCGCCACGGCCCACTCCAGCGCCCGCATCCCGCCCATCGACCCGCCGACGACCAGCGCCCAGCGGTCGATGCCGAGCGCGTCGGCCAAGTCCGCCTCGACGGCCACCTGGTCACGCTGCGTCAGGAACGGGAAGCGGCTGCCCCAGTGGCGTCCGCCGGGGCCGGGGGAGGACGGGCCGGTGCTGCCCTGGCAGCCGCCGAGGACGTTCGGCGCGACGACGAACCAGCGGTCCGGGTCGAGCGCGCGCCGGGCGCCGATCAACCCGTCCCACCAGCCGGGGCTGGGATGGCCGGGGCCGGCCGGGCCCGCGACGTGGCTGTCGCCGGTCAGCGCGTGCAGCACCAGCACCGCGTTGGACCGGTCCGGCGCCGGCCGCCCCCACGTCTCGAACGCCAGCCGCACTCCCGCGAGTTCGCCGCCCGCCTCCAGCGCGAGCGGCGCGGCGCGCTCGTACCACCGGCGGCGGCCGGGCGGGTCCCCCTCCCGCCAGGCCCCGGAGGCCGGCGGGAGGGGGACCTCGGAGGACGTCAGCACGGTGTTCAGGACGCGCCCTTCGCCGCGCGGAACCCCGCCTCCAAATCGGCCTTCAGATCGGCGAGGTTCTCCAGCCCGACCGACAGGCGCACCAGGCCCGGGGCGGCGCCGGTGGCCGCCGCCTGCTCCTCGTCCAGCTGGCTGTGCGTGGTCGAGGCCGGGTGGATGATCAGGCTGCGCACATCGCCGATGTTGGCGAGGTGGCTGAACAGCTCGACCGCGTCCACGAACCGCTTCCCCGCCTCCACGCCGTCCCGCAGCTCGAAGGAGACCAGCGCGCCCGCACCCCGGGGCAGGTACTTGCGCCCCGCCTCGTACCACGCGCTGGACTCCAGCCCCGGGTAGTGCACCGCGGCCACCTCGTCCCGCTGCTCCAGCCACTGGGCCAGCGCCAGCGCGTTGGCCGAGTGCCGCTCGATGCGCAGGCTCAGCGTCTCCACGCCTTGCAGCAGCAGGAAGGCGGAGTGCGGGGAGAGGGCCGGACCGAGGTCGCGCAGCAGTTGCACCCGCAGCTTGACGGCGAAGGCGCCCGGGCCGAGCGCCGGCCAGTACCGCAGGCCGTGGTAGCTCGGGTCCGGCTCGTCGAAGTCCGCGAACCGCTCGGCGTGCGCACCGAAGTCGAAGGTCCCGCCGTCCACCACCACGCCCGCGATCGCCGTGCCGTGCCCGCCGAGGAACTTGGTCGCCGAGTGCACGACGACGTCCGCCCCGTGCTCGATGGGCCGCAGCAGGTACGGGGTCGGCAGGGTGTTGTCCACGATCAGCGGCAGCCCGGCCGCGTGCGCCACGTCCGCGACCGCCCGCACGTCGAGCACGTCACCGCGCGGGTTGCCCAGCGTCTCGGCGAACAGCGCCTTGGTGTTCGGCCGGATCGCCGCCCGCCACGCCTCGGCGTCGCCCGGGTCGTCCACGAACGACACCTCGACGCCCAGCTTCGGCAGCGTGTGCCGGAACAGGTTGTAGGTGCCGCCGTAAAGCGACGTGCTGGAGACGATGTGGTCGCCGGCGCTCGCCACCGTCAGGATCGCCAGTGTCTCCGCCGCCTGCCCGGAGGCGAGCGCGACGGCCGCGACCCCGCCCTCCAGGGCCGCGATCCGCTGTTCGAAGACGTCCTGGGTGGGGTTGTGGATGCGGGTGTAGATGTTGCCCGGCTCGGCCAGCGAGAACAGGTCGGCGGCGTGCCGCGTGTCCCGGAACACGAACGACGTCGTCTGGTAGATGGGCGTCGCCCGGGCGCCGGTCGTCGGGTCGGGCACGGCGCCCGCGTGGATCTGCTTGGTCTCGAACGACCAGGCGGAGGTGTCGGGGCCGGGAGGCTCCTCCTCGGGGGTGTGACCGGCGGTGACGGAGTCGATGGGCTGGCTCATGTCGTGCTCCCTGGTGCGGAGGGCGAGGACGCCCGCGGTACGGGGACGCCCTGGTGCGGGCGGGTACGGGAAGGACGCGGCGGGACCGCGGAGCGCGAACCGGGCCCGGAACAGGCAGGGTTCGGTGCGCGTGCGGTGCGGCGGGGGAGGGGGAGTACGCGGGGGACCGGAGCGCGGACTCAGCTCGCGGCGGGACAACCCGTGGTGGTGACACGCACGTAGTCCACGTGGCGGCGGGTCACGAGCACGGTCATGGGGCCAGGTAACCACATGCACGCGGCGGCGCACCAGCGCATCGCGCTCGTTTCACCCCCGCGACATGTCCCGCGCCCACCCTCACCCGGCCGGCCGCCCCCGAGCCGCTCCCGCCGCCGAGCCGCTCGCGCCCCCGAGCCGCTCCCGCCGCCGAGCCGTTGACAGTTCATCCGCCGCGTGTTTGCATCCCGGCATGTCTCCGCTGGAGCCCCTGACCCGCCGCCGCGCCGTGGACCTCGTCCGCGTCGCCGCCGCGCTGTGTCGCCGCCCGCGCTGACCGGCCCGCTCCAGCCCCTCTTGTTTCCCTGTACCGCGCGGGACGCGGTCCAGCTCTGCGGTCGTACGCCGTCCGGCGACCGTGACCCGACCACGCCCGCGCCGCGGACGCACACCCGCGTCGCGGGCGCACCCCGTCCGCCCCACCCACGTACCAAGGAGTGCGCATGACCGTCCAGGACATCGACCGGGGGAGTTTCACGGCGGAGTGGGAGCGGTGGCACCGGCAGAAGGAGGACGTCCTCGCCGGTCCGCACGGCTTCCTCGCGATCACCGGCCTGCACTGGCTGACCGAGGAGCCCACCCGCTTCGAGGACGCGCCCGGAGCGTGGTCGAGCACCGCCGAGGGCGTGGTGGTCGAACTGGCCGACGACGAGGAACTCGTCCTCGACGGCCAAGTGCTGCGCGGCCGGCACGACTTCGGGATCATCGCCGAACGGGACAGCCTCTACCCCGCGGCCGGCGACGCGGTGATCGAGGTCGCCAAGCGCGGCGGCCACGACATCGTCCGCCCCCGCCACCCCGGCAACGCGCTGCGCACCTCCTTCACCCGCACCCCCGCCTACGCGCCGGACCCGCGCTGGGTCGTCGCGGGCCGCTTCCTGCCGTTCGAGGCGCCGCGCCCGGTGACGGTCGGCGCCTCGGTGGAGAGCCTTGAGCACGTCTACGACTCGCCCGGCCAGGTCGAGTTCGAGCTGGACGGCACGGCGTACCGGCTGACCGCGTTCAACGGGACGGCGCCCGGCAGCCTGCTGGTGCTGTTCACGGACCGCACCTCGGGGGTGACGACGTACGCGGCGAACCGCGTCGTGCAGATCGCCGCGCCGGACGCCGACGGCCGGGTGAGCGTCGACTTCAACCGGGCCGGGAACCTGCCGTGCGCCTACACCGACCTGGCCACCTGCCCGCTCCCGCCGGCCGAGAACCGGCTGCCCGTCGCGATCGAGGCGGGCGAGAAGATCCCGCTGGAGCGCGGCGGCCGCGGCTGACACCGGCGTCGCGTCCACGGGCCGAACGGCGGTGCGCCGCATCGCCGTTCGGCCCGTCGGCGGGCCACCGGATCACTCCAGCGGCCGGCCGAGGCGGACGTTCCAGCGGCCGGAGCGGCCGCTGAGCTCCGTGGCCGTCAGCGGGGCCACGTCGAGGCGCCAGAAGGCGGCGGCGGGCAGACCGAGGGCGTGGACGACGGCGGCCCGTACGGCCTCCGGCTCGACCACGGCGACGGTACGGCCGTCGGTCTCGCGCACGCCGTCCAGCCAGCGCCCGATCCGCTCGCACAGCCGCCGGACCGACTCACCATCGTGCGCCGCCCAGTCGGGATCGGTGAGCCAGCGGGTCACCGCCTCCGGCTCGGTGGCGCCCACCTCGTCCAGCGTGCGGCCCCGCCAGCGGCCGACATCGAGACCGGCCAACTCCGGTGTCCGCGGCCCGTCGAGGCCGAGCGCCGCCGCCGTCTCGGCGCACCGCGCACCCGGGGCGACGACCGTACGGGCGGGCGCGGGCAGGGCGCCGGCCGCCGCACGGGCGCGGGCCGCGCCCGTGTCGTCGAGCGAGTCGCCGTCGTAGAAGCGGGCCTGGCGCAGCGACGGGCTCATGGCGGGCGAGACGAGGATGACACGGCTGGTCACGTGAGTGCTCCTGCGGTGACGGACGGGGCGGGTGGACGCCTTCACACGTCCACGGGGCACGGCACGCGGGTGGCCGGGCCGCCGTACGCGCGCACCACCGCCCCGCCTGCCTCCCCGCGGCGAACGTAGCACCGGTCGCGGAAAATCTGGTCCAACCAGTTGACCAGTGATCCGGTGCGGGACACGCTGTCCGCCATGACCCAGCGACACATCCGGCGCGAGGCGGTCTCCGACCAGCTCTTCGCGCTGCTGCGCGACAGGATCCTCGGCGGCCAGGCGCCGCCCGGCACCCCGCTCACCGCCGAACGGGACCTGGCGGCCGAGTTCGGCGTGAACCGGCACGCCGTACGCGAGGCCGTCAAACGGCTCCAGCAGGCCCGGCTCGTCGAGGTGAGCCACGGCGGCCGCACCCTCGTCCTGGACTGGCGGCGCACCGCCGGGCTCGACCTCGCCATGGGCATCGCGGCCGCCGACCGCGGCCTGTCCACCGGCGACCTCACCCGGGACGCCCTGGAGATGCGGGCGTGCGTCGGCGCGGACGCCGCCCGGCTGTGCGCGATCCGCTGCTCACGGCAGGCCGCGGCGGAGATCGTGCGGACCGCCGACCGGTACGCCGACCGCGGCCCCGACCTCGCCGACCTCGGCACCGCCGACATCGCCTGGTGGCGGCTGATCGTGGAGGGCTCGGGGAACCTGGCCTATCTGCTGGCCTTCAACAGCCTGGTGGGCGGCACGCTCCCGGTCGCCGACGTGCCCGACGACCTGCGGACCGCCGAACTCCTCGACGTGGAGGCCCATGTGCGCCTCGCCGAGCACATCGCGGCCCGCGAGGCGCGGGCCGCCGAACGCCTGGCCCGCGAACTGCTGTCGCGCAGCGTTCCGGCGACGGCCGGGAAGGCGGTGCGCTGACATGATCCCGGCCGTGGTCTACGCGATACCCGCCTTCGTGCTCCTGGTCGTCGTCGAGGCGCTGTCGTACCGCTTCCTGCCCGACGACGACGAGCGCGGCTACGAACTGCGCGACACCGTCACCAGCATGTCCATGGGCGCCGGCAGCCAGGTTGTCGGGCTGCCGTGGAAGGCGGTGACGGTCGTGCTGTACGCGGCCCTGTTCACCGTCGCCCCCTGGCACCTGTCCCCGGCCTCGGGCTGGACGTGGCTGCTGCTGTTCTTCGCCGACGACCTCGCGTACTACGTCTTCCACCGCGCCCACCACCGGGTGCGGCTGCTGTGGGCGAGCCATGTGGTGCACCACTCCAGCGTCCGCTACAACCTGTCCACCGCGCTGCGGCAGAGTTGGACGCCGATGACGACCCTGCCGTTCTGGCTGCCGCTCGCGCTGCTCGGCGTGCCGCCGTGGATGATCCTGCTGGAGCAGTCCGTCAGCCTCGTCTACCAGTTCTTCCTGCACACCGAGCGCGTCGACAAGCTGTGGCGGCCGGTGGAGTGGGTGTTCAACACCCCTTCGCACCACCGCGTCCACCACGGCTCCAACAACGTCTACCTGGACCGCAACTACGGCGGCATCCTCATCGTCTGGGACCGCCTGTTCGGCACCTTCGAACCCGAGGGTGAGCGCGTGGTGTACGGGCTGACGAAGAACATCGACTCCTTCAACCCGCTGCGGGTCGCCTTCCACGAGTACGCCGCCGCCTGGCGCGACGTGCGCGCGGCGCGGCGCTGGCGGGACCGGGCGGGCTACGTGTTCGGGCCGCCCGGCTGGTCGCCCCGGACGGAGGGCTGACGTGCCGCCGCTGATCGCGCTCTTCGCCGCGCTGGCCGCCCTGGACGTCACCGGCGTGGCCGCCGGCTGGCCGCTGCTGGAGTGGCTGACCAAGCCCCTGCTGGCGCCGGTGCTCGCCGTGTACCTGTGGCGGCGCACCGGCACGGCACACGTGTGGGTCCTGACCGGGCTCGGGTTCGCCGCCGCCGGGGACGTGGCGCTGCTGCTGTCCGGTCCGGTGGCCTTCGCCGTCGGCCTCGGCTTCTTCCTGGGCGCGCAGGTGTGCTGGATCGCGGCGTTCCGGCGGGCGGGCGCCGTCGGGTATCTGCGCACGCGCCGCCGGGTGTGCGCCGCGCACCTCGCCGTGTGGGTCGCCGCCGTCGCCGCTCTGGCGCCGGCGCTCGGGCCGGTGCTGGGCGTCGCGGTCGCCGGTTACGCGCTGGCCCTGATCGGGATGGCGCTGACCGCGCGGGTGCTGGGAGCGCGGGCGGCCTGGGGCGGACTGGTGTTCGTCGTCTCCGACCTGCTGGTCGGCCTCGGCGCGGCGGGGACCGGCTTCGCGGGGCGCGACGTCCTGGTGATGGTCACGTACGCCTTGGCGCTGGCGTTGCTGGCCACGGCGGTGGAGGCCACCGGTGTCCCCGGTGACCCCCGTCTCAGCGGGCCGGCTCAGCCGGTGAAGGTGTAGTGGGCGGTGGTGTTCTGGTAGGTCTGCGTGGTGGGCTGGTAGTCGAACCAGTACGACAGGGTGTGCCCGGCGGGCACGGTGACGGGCAGCTCCCAGCGGCCGGTGGAACTGTTGTACAGGGCCGGGCCGGCATGGAGCTGATGGGCTCCTGGGAGTACGCCGGCCAGCTCGCCACCGCCCCCGACTTCGTCAAGCAGGGCAAGCTCGGCTGGACCACCTTCCCGACCGTCCCGCACGGCAAGGGCGACCCGAAGAGCATCGTCGGCAACCCCTCCAACTTCTTCTCCGTCACCGCCAAGTCGAAGAACAGGGCCGCCGCCGTCGACTTCATCACCAAGACCGTCACCGAACCGTCCTACGTCAAGGACCTCATCGGCATCGGCCAGGTCCCGGCCATCGCCGGCATCGAGGACCAGCTCAGGTCCGGCCCGCACGCCGACTACACCACCTTCGTCTACGACCTGGTCAAGCAGGCCCCCTCCTACACCCAGTCCTGGGACCAGGCCCTCGACCCGGCCACCGCGCAGAAGCTGCTGACCGAACTTCAGAAGGTCTTCGACAAGCAGTCCACCCCGCAGCGGTTCGTCTCCGCCATGGACGCCCAGTGAGCGGCGCCGCGACCCGCCGGAGCGACGGACGGCCCGGAGCCCTCTGGGCCGTCCCCGCCCTGCTGTACTTCGCCCTGTTCGCCGTCGTCCCCATAGCCCTGGTCGTCGTCCTCAGCTTCTGCCGGTGGAGCGGCCTGGGCAGCCCGCAGTGGGCCGGCACGGCCAACTGGTCGCGCCTGCTGCACGATCCCCGACTCGGCCAGTCGCTGCGCCTGTCGCTGCTGCTGACCGTGGTCACCTGGGCCGTGCAGACCCTCATCTGCCTGCCGCTCGGCGTGTGGTGCGCCGGCCACCAGCGCGGCCGCGCCGTCCTCAGCACCCTCTTCTTCGTCCCCCTGCTGATGTCCAGCGCCGCGGTAGCCCTGCTGTTCGCCGCGCTGCTCGACCCCAACTTCGGCCTCGCGCACACCGTCGGACCCTGGCTCGGCGTGGCCGACGGCAACCTCATCGGCGACCCGCACCTCGCGCTGTGGACCGTCATGGCCGTCATCACCTGGCAGTTCGTGCCGTTCCACACCCTGCTCTACCAGGCCGCCGCCCGCCAGGTGCCCGCCCAGCTCTACGAGGCGGCCACCATCGACGGCGCCGGGCGCCGGCGGCAGTTCCTCTCCATCACCCTGCCCCAGCTGCGCAACACCGTCGTCACCTCCTCGGTGCTGATGCTGGTCGGCTCCCTCACCTACTTCGACATCGTGCTGATCCTCACCAACGGCGGCCCCGGCACCTCCACCCGCATGCTGCCGCTGCACATGTACCTGACCGGCTTCAGCAGCTTCGACATGGGCTACGCCAGCGTGCTCGCCGTCCTCCTGCTCGTCGCCGGCACCACCCTGTCCCTGCTGGTCGTCCGCGTCACCGGCTTCCGGCACATGGCCAGCCAGCGGGAAGGACTGTGATGAGCGCCAAGACCCTCGACCCCACCACGGCCGTCGCCCCGAAGGCGGCGCACCGCCCGGGCCGGCCGCGCACCGCCCGCCGCCCCGGCCGCGCACACCCGCGCCGGCGCCCGGACTGGCTCGGCGGCCTCGGCGCCGCGGTGTGGCTGGTGATCGTGGCGGTGCCGCTGTACTACGTGCTCGCCTCCAGCCTGCGCGAGAAGAGCGACTACCTCGACGCCGGACCGCTGTCCGTACCGCACCGGTGTGCACCGTCGCCCTGGTGCTCGCCCTGGCGCTGCCGGCCGCGTACGCCATCGTCCGCAGCCGCAGCCGGTTCGTGTCCGCCGGTTTCTCGGTGATGCTGATGGGCCTCGCCATTCCCGCCCAGGCCACCATCGTGCCGGTCTACCTGCTCATCACCCGCCTGCACACCTACGACACACTCACCGCGATCGTCCTGCCGACCGCCGCGTTCTCCCTGCCCACGGCGATCCTCGTGCTCACCTCCACCCTGCGCGACATCCCCGGCGAGCTGTACGAGGCGATGACCGTGGACGGCGCGAACGCCGCCCACGTCCTGCGCTCCCTGGTGCTGCCGCTGACCCGGCCCGGCCTGGTCACCGTCGGCGTCTACACCGCGCTCGGCGCCTGGAACGGCTTCATCTTCCCCCTGGTCCTCACCCAGAGCGACGCCCGCCGCACCGTGACGCTCGGCCTGTGGAACTACCAGGGCCAGCAGGGCGGCATCAACGTCCCCGCCACCATGGCCGCCGTCGTCCTTTCCCTGCTGCCGCTGCTCGCCGCCTACCTCTTCGGCCGCCGCCACCTGCTCAGCGGCCTGACCGCCGGCTTCGGCACATGACCGACCACCGCCCCCGCGAAAGGCATCCATGACCACCGGAGCCACCACCGCCGCCGCCCCGTCCGAGACTCCCGCGCTCCCGAGCGGCGCCCTCACCAACCCCGTCCTGCCCGGCTTCCACCCCGACCCCTCGATCCTGCGCGTCGGCGACGACTACTACCTCGCCACCTCCACCTTCGAGTGGCACCCGGGTGTGCGCGTCCACCACTCGCGCGACCTGGTCCACTGGCGCCCGCTGCCCGGCGTGCTGGACGAGCGCCGGCTGCTCGACCTGTCCGGCGTGCCCGACTCCGGCGGGGTGTGGGCGCCCTGTCTGTCGTACGCGCACGACCTGTTCCACCTGGTCTTCACCCGGGTCGACAACCACCACGGCGGCTGGTGGGACGCCCAGAACTACGTCACCACCGCGCCCACCGCCTCGGGCCCCTGGTCCGACCCGGTGCCGGTGCACGCCCGAGGCTTCGACCCCTCGCTCTTCCACGACCAGGACGGCGCCTGCTGGATGCTGTCGCTGACCGGCGACTGGCGCCCGCGCCGCGACCCCTTCGCCGGCATCCAGGCCCAGCGCTGGGACTGCGCCGCCGGCCGGCTCACCGGCGAGGTGCACCTGATCTTCCACGGCACCGACGCCGGCGTCACCGAGGGCCCGCACCTGTACCGGCGCGACGGCCACTACTATCTGATGACCGCCGAGGGCGGCACCTCCTACGACCACCAGGTCACCGTCGCCCGCTCCCGCACCCTGCTCGGCCCCTACGAGCCCGACCCCGCCGGCCCCACCCTCACCTCCCGCCAGCGCCCCGACCTGCCCCTCCAGAAGGCCGGCCACGGCAGTCTGGTGGAGACCCAGAGCGGCGAGTGGTACCTGGCCCACCTCACCGGCCGCCCCGACGCTCCGCACGGCCGCTGCGTCCTCGGCCGGGAGACGGCCCTCCAGCGGGTCCGCTGGTCCGAGGACGGCTGGCCGCGCGTGACCGACGGCATCCCCGCCGAACGGGTCCCGCGCCCCGGCTGCCGGCCCACCCCTTCCCGGCCGAGCCCGCCCGCGACGACTTCGACGGCGACCGGCTCGGCCCGCACTGGGCCACCCTGCGCCGCCCCGCCGCTCCCGACTGGCTGGACCTCGCCGCCCGCCCCTCCCACCTGCGTATCCGTGGCGGCCAGTCGCCGCGCGGACTGCGCACGCCGAGCCTGGTGGCCCGGCGCGCGGGCTCGTTCCACTGCTCGCTGGCGGCCTCGGTCGACTTCGACCCGGCCGACGTGCGCCAGCTCGCCGGGATCACCGCGTACTACGACACCCGCAACTGGCACTACGCCTACATCGGCCGCGACGACGACGGACGCCGGGTGCTGTCCGTGCTCAGCTGCGACGACGGCGACCGGGTGGAGGGCGCGGCGGTGGCGCTGCCCGAGACCGGGGCCGTCGAACTGCGGGTGACGCTCGACCTCCCGCGGCTCCGCTTCGAGCACCGGCCGCCGGGACAGCGGTGGACGCCGCTCGGGGCGGCGCTGGACGCGACGATCCTGTCCGACGAGTACGCCGGCGAGAAGCAGGCGCCCGACGGCCGCGCCGCCAGCCCCGCCTTCACCGGCGCCTTCCTCGGCCTGTGGGTCCAGGACATCGGAGCGGACGGCGCCCACGCGGACGTCGACCACGCGACCTACCGCGAGCACTGACCGCCCGAGCACGGCCCGCCCGGACCCGCGCACCCCGCGCGGGCCCACCGCCCGCACCGCTCAAGGAACACCCTCCACGCCACACACCCCGCGTCGTGCCGCCGCCGGATCCGGCGGCGGCACGACGCTGCGCTCTCGCGTCAACTGGCCGTCCAGCCGCCGTCCAGGGGCAGCGAGGCGCCGGTGATGTAGCCGGTGTGCTCGGCGCACAGCCACAGGGCAGCCGCGGCGACCTCGGCCGGCTCGATCAGACGCTTGATCGCGGTGTGCTCCAGGAACACCTGGTCCACCACATCCGCCGACGGAATGCCGTGGGCCCGCGCCTGCCCCGCGATCTGGTCCTCCACCAGCGGGGTGCGGACATAGCCGGGGTTGATGCAGTTGCTGGTCACCCCGTGCGCGGCGCCCTCCAGGGCGACCACCTTGCTCAGCCCCTCCAGGGCGTGCTTCGCGGCGACGTACGCCGACTTGTAGGCGCTGGCCCGCAGGCCGTGCACCGAGGAGATGTTGACCACCCGGCCCCAGCCCCGCGCGTACATGTGCGGCAGGGTGCGGCGCAGGATCCGGAACGGCGCCTCCACCATCACCCGCTGGATCAGCGCGAACCGGTCCGGCGGGAACTCGTGCACCGGGGCCACGTGCTGGAGCCCCGCGTTGTTCACGACGATGTCGGCGTCGTCCGGCAGCGTGTCCACCGCCTCCGGGTCGGAGAGGTCGACCACGATCGCGCTGCCGCCGGTCGCCGCCGCGACCTCCTTGGCGGCCCGCTCCGCCCGGTCCACCACGTAGACCTCGGCGCCGGCGGCGGCGAAGGCCTCGGCGCAGGCCCGGCCGATCCCGCTGGCCGCCCCGGTGACCAGGACCTTCCGCCCGGACGCGAACCGGGCGCCGACCAGTGCGGACGCGGTGGTGTTTCGCGGCCCGGCGTGCGGGGCCGCGCCCTCGGCGGGGTTCTCGGTGCTCTCCATGGCGGCCACGGTAGGAAGCCGGGCAGAGGTGAGACACGTGGGCCGGTGACACATTTTCCGGCCGGGGCATGGTCGCGGCCACCATGTGCCGCCCGCCATGCCACAGCCTCGGCGCGGACGCCATGGGTGGGCGCGCCATGCGGGCCGCCGCGTTCCTGGCTGCCCCTCACCTGTCACCGCCGGCCGGGCCGGCCGTACGGTCCGCCGCAGTTCCCTCCCCTCCCCGACACCCCACCACCCCACGGGAGTTCCACCATGCGATGGCACACACTGCGCCGGTTCGGCGGCCGCGCCGCCCGGGCCACGGCGCTCGGCGCCCTGGCCGCGGGCCTGGTCACGCTCGCGCCCGCCGCCCCGGCCGAGGCCGCCGGCACGCTCCAGCAGGTCACGGGATTCGGCTCCAACCCCGGCAACCTGGCGATGTACGAGTACGCGCCGGCCGACCTGCCCGCACACGCGCCCCTGGTGGTGGCCCTGCACGGCTGCACCCAGTCGGCGAGCGACTACCACAGCCACTCCGGCTGGCAGAAGTTCGCCGACCAGTGGGGCTTCGCCGTCGTCTACCCGCAGACCAGCGCGACCAACAACAGCCTCTCCTGCTTCAGTTGGTTCGATGCCACCAAGGACGCCCGCGGCAAGGGCGAGGCGGCCTCCGTCGTGCAGATGGTCGACCACGCCGTGGCGCAGTACGGCTCCGACCGCGGCCGGATCTTCGTCACCGGCCTGTCCGCGGGCGGCGGCATGACCGCCGACCTGCTCGCCGACTACCCGGACGTGTTCGCCGGCGGCGCCGTGGACTCCGGGCTGCCCGCCCAGTGCGCCACCACCCAGGCCGCCGCCTCCGGCTGCCAGTACAGCGGCCAGAACCTCACCCCGAAGCAGTGGGGCGACAAGGTGCGCGGCTCCTACCCCGGCTACACCGGACAGTGGCCGCGCGTCGCGATCTGGCAGGGCTCCTCCGACACCACCGTCGCCCCCGTCAACGGCACCGAACTGCGCGACCAGTGGACCGACGTCTGGGGCATCGGGCAGACGCCGTCCGCCACCCGGACCCTGACCGGCAACACCACCGAGACCACCTACGACGACTCCGCGGGCCGACCCGCCGTCGCGCTCTTCTCCGTCTCCGGCATGGCCCACGGCCTCGCCGTCGACCCCGGCTCGGGCGCCGACCAGTGCGGCAGCACCGGCTCCTACTACCTCGACACCATCTGCTCCAGCTACCACACCGCGCGGTTCTGGGGCCTGGACCAGTCGGGCGGCGGCAGCGGCAGCACCCTGCCCGCGCCGTCCGCGGTGACCGTCACCACCACCACCGCCAGTACCGCGACGCTGTCCTGGACCGCCGTCGGCGGCGCGGCCTCGTACGCCGTCTACCGCGACGGCGCCAAGGTGGGCGCCCCCACCGGCACGACGTACACCGACACCGGTCTGGCCGCCGGCACGACGTACACCTACACCGTCGCCGCCGTGGACGGCGCCGACGCGGCCGGCGCCGCCTCCGCGCCGGTCACCGCGACGACCACCGGCACCGCCCCCGCGCCCAAGTGCTACACCGACAACAACTACAACCAGGTCAGGGCCGGCCGCGCCCACCAGAGCGGCGGCTACGCCTACGCCAACGGCTCCAACCAGAACATGGGCCTGTACAACGTGGCCGTCACCCACACCCTGAAGGAGACCTCCCCGGCCTACTTCGTCCTCGCCGACTCCGGCTGCTGAACGCCGGGCTCCGCCGGCCGCGGCGAGACCCGCTCCGGTCAGCGGTAGCGGGCCAGCGCCGCCCGGTGCTGACGCAAGGCGGGGGACATGGCCACCCGGGCGTCCTGGAGGAGGTTGCGGGCCATCGGGCCCGCGGCCTTCTCGCCCTTGCCGAACGCCTCGGCGATGTGCTCGGCATGCGCCGGCTTCAGGCTCTCGCCGAACGGCGCCTCGTAGGCGTCCGTGACCGCCTCGACCAGGCACGGGCCGTCGTGGGCCATCGCCTGCCGGAACACGTCCGCCGCGTCCGCGGGGTCCTCGATCCGGAAGGCCCGCAGACCGCACGCCTCGGCGACGGCCTTGAAGTCGACGGGGTGCAGCTCACACCCGTACTGCGGATTGCCGAGCAGGGCGGTCTGCTCCCACACCTCCAGGGCCAGGGAGTTGTTCCGCAGCACCACCACCTTGACGGGCAGTCCGTACTGGGCGAGCGTGGCGAGTTCGCCCATCCCCATCGACAGCGAGCCGTCGCCGGTGAAGGCGATCACCGGCCGGTCCGGGTGGGCGAACTGGGCGCCGATCGCGTACGGCAGCGCGGCGCCCATCGTGCACAGCGTGCCGGAGAAGGAGTAGTGCATGCCGGCGCGCAGCATCAGCCGGCCGCCCCACGCGGTCACGGTCCCCGCGTCACCGGTCACGATCGCCCGCTCGGGCAGGGCCTTGGACAGCTCCCAGGTGACCACCTGCGGACGCATCGGCGTACCGGAGGAGGCGGCCTGCTCCCCGATCAGCTCCCACCACGTACGGTACGTGTCCCGGGCCCGGTCGAGGAACGAGCGGTCGCTCTTGCGCTCCAGCCGGGGCAGCAGCGCCTCCAGCACGGCCTCGGCGTGGCCGACGAGGCCCACCTCGACGGGGTAGCGCATCCCGATCCGGTCGGCGTTCAGGTCGATCTGCACGGCGCGCGCCTGCCCGGGAACGGGCCAGAAGTCGTAGTACGGGGTCGAGGACCCGACGATCAGGAAGCCGTCGCACTCCTCGAACGCCTGGTGCGAGGCCCGGGTGCCGATCAACCCCATCCCGCCGGTGGTGTACGGGCTGTCGTCCGGCACGCAGTCCTTGCCCAGGCCCGCCTTGGCGATCGGCGCGCCCAGGACCTCGGCCACCCGCTCCAGCGCCGCGCCCGCGCCCCGGGCTCCGGCGCCCGCGCAGATCGCCACCCGGCTACAGGAGTTGAGCACCTCGGCGGCCGCGTCCAGCTGCGCGGCCGGCGGCATCACCTCGAACGGCTGGACGGCCAGGGAGGTGTGTCCGGGCACGTTCTTGTCGGACGGCGTGTCCTGGTCCTCCGTCCACGACTGCACGTCGATCGGGATCGCCAGGTGTGAGGGCGTGCGGTTCATCAGCGCGCTGCGCACCGCGAGGTCGGTGGCGGTGACCGCGTGCGCCGGGCCCATCACCCGCTCGGAGAACATGCACGCGTGCTCGAACAGCCGGTCGGAGGGGATGTCCTGGAGGAAGTGCGCGCCCACCGTGTCGTGGTACGACAGACCGGTGATCGCGATCACCGGCGCGCCGTCGATCCGCGCGTCGTACAGGCCGTTGAGCAGGTGGATCGCGCCGGGGCCCGCGGTGGCCACGCACGCGGCGGGACGGCCGGTGAACTTGGCGTACCCGACGCACGCCAGGGCCGCGTTCTCCTCGTGCCGCACGTGCACCAGCCGCATCCGCGGCTGCCGGCGCAGGGCCTCGAAGAAGCCGTTGACCTGGTCGCCGCAGATGCCGAAGCAGGTGTCCACCCCCCAGGCCAGGAGCCGTTCGATGATCAGGTCGGAGGTGGTCTTCGGGGCCGTTTCGGGCACGGGGGATCCCTTCGTTCCAGCCGGACATCCGCTCCGTGGAGCCCGAGCCGCGGCGAACCGTCGCCCCGCCAAGGTAACGACGCCGTACCGTGCCCGCGCGCCGAGCCGCCCGTCCGCCGCGGCGCTCACACGTGTGCGGCAGGCACGGGCGGCGCACACGTGTGAGCGGCCGCGGCGGATGGAGTACCGCCGAGTCGCGGAGGGCGGGCAGGTCGCGGACGATGAGGGCGATCGTTTCCGTGCGCTGCGAAGGACGACAGGATGCCCCGACCCCACCGCGGTCCCGTGCCACTTTGCTCCCGTGCCGTGCCGGCCGGCGCGGCCGGCTGCCTGCTCGCCGTCGCCGCGCTGACCGGCTGCGGCTCCGGCAACGATCAAGGGGGCGGCACCACCACCGCCCCGGCCACGCCCCAGACCCCCGCCACGGCCTCCTTCTCGGGCATGCCGCCGTCCGCGCTGGCCTCCTCGGCCGCCTCCGCGATCGCGTCCGCGCGGGCCTCCGCCTCGGCGGCGGCCTCCTCGGCGTCCGCGCGCGCCTCGCAGTTCGAGGCGTCCGTGGACGCGCAGGCCGCGCACGCGGGAGCCGCGGCCGAGCAGGAGCTGAAGAAGGTCCAGGGGCGGGGGAACGCGCTGGCCGAGGTGGGGATGACGGGCCTGCCCCGGGCACAGACCGCGGGCCTGACCGCCGCGCTGGTCACCATCACCAACAAGACCGGCAAGAAGGCCTCCTACGCCGCGCAGGTCGACTTCCTGGACGCCTCGGGGAAGGTCGTCGAGACCCGGTTCGTCGGCGCGGAGAACCTCGCCCCGGGCAAGCAGGAACAGCCCATCGCCTTCAGCCGGCAGCCCGTGCAGACGCAACTGACCCCCCGTCTGACCAAGGCACAGCGCTACTGACCGCCGTGCGGGTGCGCCGACGAACGGGGCCGCCGGACGGGCCGGTTCCGCCCCGGTCTACGATTCCGCGATGATCGAAAGCAAGTCGGTGAGGCTTCGTCCCCTGCGTCCCGAGGACGCCGAGCACCATCTGCGGTGGCGCAACGATCCGCGGGTGATCCACTGGGCCGCCGCGGGCGACCCGGCCTTCGGACCGGTCACGGCCGAGGCGATCGGGCTCGGCTTCGACACCATGCTGCGGCTGAACCCGAGGGAGTCGGCCGTCTTCACGGTCGAGGACGTCGCCGACGGACGGGTCATCGGCATGGCCGACTACCGCGACCTCGACCCGTTCGGCCAGGTGGCCACGTTGGGCATCACCGTCGGCGAGCCGGAGTTCTGGGGCCGCGGCCACGGCTCGGCGGCGCTGCGGCTGCTCGTGGACCACCTGTTCGGCGCGTACCCCCTGCACCGTCTGGAGCTGGACACCTGGAGCGGCAACGAACGCGCGGTGCGCGCCTTCGGGAAACTGGGTTTCCGCGAGGAGGGCCGGCGACGGTCCGCGGTGCTGGTGGCGGGCGAGCGGTACGACCGCGTGCTCTTCGGCATGCTGCGCGAGGAGTGGGCGAACTCGGCCGTCGAGTGACCGAGTTGCGCCGGCCCCGGCTCGTCGACCCGTCAGAGCCAGAACGCCTGGGCGAGCGCCGCCCCGGTGAAGGCGGAGCCCAGCGCGGCGACCAGGCTGCCGACCGCGTTGGCCGCCGCGAAGAAGCGCGCGCCGTCCTCCGCGAGCCGCAGGGTCTCGTAGGAGAAGGTGGAGTACGTGGTCAGGGCCCCGCACAGTCCGGTGCCCAGCAGGAGCTGGAGGTCGGAGGAGACCCCGCCGGCGGCGACCGCTCCGGTGACCAGGCCCAGGATGAGGCTGCCGGCGACGTTGACGGTGAACGTGCCCCAGGGGAAGACGGTGTCGTGCCGGGACTGCACCGTGCGGTCGGTCAGATAGCGCAGCGGCGCACCCACCGCCGCGCCCGCGATGACCAGCAGCCAGTTCACACGTCCTCCTTCTTGCCGTGCTTCCTGCCCCGGTCGCGGTGCGCGTCCACGCCCTTGTCGCGGCCGCTGTAGCGGATGACCTCGCAGTCGTCGAGGATCACCAGCCCCTGGCCGATCAGTTCGTTCAGTTCCGGCAGGAACGCGCGGACCCGGTCCTCGGTGTCGACGATCACGATCGCCACCGGCAGGTCCTCGCTCAGCGACAGCAGCCTGCTGGTGTGGATCAGCGAGGACGCCCCGAAGCCCTCGATGCCGCGGAACACGCTGGCGCCGGCCAGCCCCGCCCGGTGCGCCCGGTGCACGATCTCCGAGTAGAGGGGCTTGTGGTGCCAGGTGTCGTTCTCGCCGATGAAGACGGTCAGCCGCAGCGCGGTGCCGGTCAGCCTCGTCATGACTGCCTCCACTCGATGACGCGCCGGGTGAGGTTCGCCGCCGCCCACACCGCCGCGAGCGCGGCGAGCAGGGTGGAGGCGAGGTAGAGCAGGCCGGTCCTGGCGTGGCCGCCGTCGACCAGGCGCTGGATGTCCACGGCGTACGTGGAGAACGTGGTGAACCCGCCGAGCACCCCGGTGCCGAAGAACGGCCTGACCAGACGGTGCGCGGCCCACACGTCGGTGATGACCACCATGAAGACGCCGATGACGCCGCAGCCGATCACGTTCACCCACAACGTGGTCCACGGGAAGGCGCCCGTCGCGGTCGGCCACAGCAGGGCGGACGCGTAGCGGGCGCACGCCCCGATCGCGCCGCCGGCGGCCACCACCGCGATGACCGGCCACTGTCCCCGCGCCAGCTCACGGCGCTGCGCGGGCACCCGCAGATCGACGTCGGGATCGGTGGGTTCGCTGTGCACCGGGGATCGGACCTCTCCCACGTGGGTCTCCTACTCGCATCGTCGTCCCGGCCGGGCCGGGACACACTTCCTCGCAAGCAGGGACTGTTGGCGGCGTCTTCGCCGCGGTTGGGTACGGCGAGCCCCACCGCCGTGCGACCGCTCCCGCGGTCACCCCTCAAGGGTAGCGTGGGCCGGAACCGGCCCGTGACCTGGACCCCCGCCCCGCCGCTCGACCGGGACCGGGCCGTTCCCCGGCACCGCACCGCCCCGCCGCCCGTTTCCCGCACCGTACGGCGGATTGCACCGGCGGCCGCCGCGACAACAATGGGGATGATGAAGCGGGAACCCCCACCGCCGGAAGCGGCCGCGACGGAGCTGTTGCCCGAGGTCGCCGCCGCCCGCCTGCGGCTGCTCGCCGAGGCGAGCCGGGCGCTGGCCTCGGGCCTGGACGCAGAGGAGTCGCTGCGCCGCCTGGCCCGCCTGGTGGTGTCCCAGCTCGCCGACGCCTGCGTGGTCGACGTGGTCGAGGGCGAGGGCGTACGCCGGCTCACAGTCACCGACCGGGACCCGGAACGGGCGCTGCGCCTGCTGCCCACCGGGTTCCTGCCCGGCCCCGACGACTCGGCCGCCGCCCTGGCCAAGGTGCTGCGCGGCGCGGGCCCCATGGTGGTGAACGGCGTCGACACACCCGACCCGGCCGACCCGCTGCGCTGCGCCCAGTGGGCCCTGTACCGCACCCTGGGCGCCGAGACGGCGCTGATCGTGCCCATGCGGGTACGCCGGCAGGCGCTGGGCGCGCTCACCTTCGTCCGCCGCGCCCCGGCCGCCCCCTTCGACGAGGAGGAACAGGCGCTCGCCGCCGACCTCGGCCACCGCGCGGGCCTCGCCCTCGACAACGCCCGGCTGTACGCGCTCCAGCAGTACACCGCCGAGCAGTTGCAGCTCTCCCTGCTGCCCGACCTGACCGGACTGGCCGACCTCCAGCTCGCCGCCCGCTACGTGGCCGCCCGCGAACGGGCCGAGGTGGGCGGCGACTGGTACGACGCGTTCCGGCTCCCCGACGGCTCGGTGATCCTCGCCATCGGCGACGTGGTCGGCCACGACCTGGCCGCCGCCGTCCGCATGGGCCAGCTGCGCAACATGCTGCGCGCGCTCGCCTACGACAGCGGCGACGACCCGGCGGGCATCATGCGCCGCCTGGACAACGTCATGCAGGGCCTGACCGGCGTCGAACTCGTCACGGCCGTCCTCGTCCGCCTGACGACGCCCTCGAACGGCCCGTGGCGGATCGACTGGACCAACGCAGGTCACCCGCCGCCGCTGCTGGCCCAGCCCGACGGCCGGACCCGGCTGCTGGAGGAGGGCCTCGCCCCCGTCCTCGGGGTCGATCCCGGGCTCGCCCGCGACACCGTGAGCCTCGCGCTGCCGCCGGGCGCCACCCTGCTCCTGTACACCGACGGCCTCGTGGAGCGCCCCGGCGAGGACATCGGCCGCGGCCTGACCCGGCTGCGCCAGCACGCGGCGGCGCTCGCCCGTGAACCGCTGGGCGTGTTCCGCGACGAGCTGCTGGACCGGCTGATCGACGACCAGCACGACGACGTGGCCGTCCTGGCCCTGCGCGTCCCCTGAGAGGCGGCGCCGTCCGGGCGCGGCGTTACGACGCCATCGTGCCGGCGAGGCGGCGCAGGCAGCGCACCGCGAGGGCGGCGGGGGAGCCGGGGCCCTCGGCCGCCGCCTCGGTGACCGCCCACGTCTCCAGCGCGATCCGGATCGCGTCGGTGGCGGCGGCCGCGACGAGCCGTACCTCCAGCGGTTCCCGGTCCTCGCCCGCGAGCCGGGCGATCACCGGGACGAGCCGTTCCTCCGACTCCTGGTTCACCCGGTACCAGACCGCCCGCAGCGCCGGGTCGTCCGCCGCGGCCCGCAGCAGCCCGCGGATGCGCAGCAGGCCCTGGACGCCCTCCTCGTCCGGAGCGGCCAGCGCCCGTTCGACCGCGGTCTCCAGCGCCGGCGGCAGGGGCGTGCCCGGCTCCGTCTCCTCCAGCAGCGACCGCCAGCGGTCGGCCCCGGAGGCCAGCAGCGGGCTCACCGCGTCCTGCTTGGACCTGAAGTAGCGGTAGAAGGTGCGCAGCGCGACCCCCGCCCGCCCCGCGATCTCCTCGGCCGTCGTGCCGTCCGGGCCGCGGGTGGCGAACAGCTCCGCCGCCGCGAGGGCGATGTCGAGCTGCGTGGCGGCCTTGCGGCGCTCGGTCAGGGAGGGGGAGGCGTCGGTGCTCACCCGCAGAAGCGTACGCCCCGCCGTCCCTGATTGGCACGGAGTGACGTAGTGGCAAAACGTGTCACTCGGGCGTAACGTGACGGCCGTCGAGAGCGTCGGCCGATCAGGAGGCCGACGCCGTACGGCCGTGCCGCGGCAAGACGGCACGGCCTGCTGTCGAACAGGGAGTACGCATGAACCGCTATGAAGGCCGCCGCGCGCTGATCACCGGCGGCGGCTCGGGCATCGGCCAGGCCACCGTGCTGCGCGTCCTCGCCGAGGGCGGCGCCGTGGTGGCCGCCGACATCAGCGAGCGCGGGCTGCGGGACACCGTCGAGAAGGCCGGCGCCCACGCCGACCGGCTCACCACGCGCGTCCTCGACGTCGCCGACGAGGCTTCGGTACGCGACGGGGTCGCCGCCGCGGTCACCGCCCTCGGCGGCCTGGACGTCCTGGTCAACGCCGCCGGCATCCTGCGCTCCTCGCACACCCACGAGACGAGCCTCGAAGCGTTCAACCGGGTCCTCCAGGTCAACCTGGCCGGCACCTTCCTGGTGATCCGCGAGGCCGTCCCCGCGCTGCTGGCGGGCCGGGACGCGGCGGTCGTCAACTTCAGCTCCACCTCCGCGACGTTCGCGCACCCCTACATGGCGGCGTACGCGGCGAGCAAGGGCGGCATCCAGTCCATGACGCACGCCCTCGCCGCCGAGTACGCCAAGCGGGGCATACGGTTCACCGCCGTGCAGCCCGGCTCCATCTCCTCGGGCATGACCGACGGCAGCGGCGCCAGCGGCCAGAGCATGGGTCCGGGGCTGCCCGAGGACGCCGACATGAGCCTGTTCGCCAAGCTCTCCCCGGCGCTCGGGCAGGGTTTCGCGGGCCCCGAGACGGTGGCGTCCGTGGTGGCGATGCTCGGCAGCGCGGACGGCCGCTTCATCACCGGCACCGAGATCCGCGTCGACGGCGGCACCCACTTCTGAGCAGCGAGGAGCACATCATGAACGACCTCACCGGCAAGACCGTCATCGTCACCGGCGGCGCCCGCGGCCTCGGCGCCGAGACGGCCCGCCAGGCGATCGGGGCCGGAGCCAAGGTGGTGATCACCGACGTCCTGTCCGACGAGGGCGAGGCCACCGCTGCCGAGCTCGGCGCGAACGCCCGCTTCGTGCGGCACGACGTCACCTCCGAGGACGACTGGCGGCAGGTCGCCGACGTCGCGCGCGCCGAGTTCGGCGGCGTGCACGGCCTCGTCAACAACGCCGGCGTCTCCACCGGCCAGTACCTGGAGGCCGAGTCCGTCGCGTACTTCCGCAAGGTGCTCGACATCAACCTCACCGGCGTCTTCATCGGCATGAAGACGGTGATCCCCGCGATGCGGGAGAACGGCGGCGGCTCGATCGTCAACGTCTCCTCCGCCGCCGGTTTGATGGGCCTCGCGCTGACGGCCGGCTACGGCGCCTCCAAGTGGGGCGTACGCGGCCTGACGAAGATCGGCGCGGTGGAGCTGGGCACGGCCGGGATCCGGGTGAACTCGGTCCACCCGGGCATGACGTACACCCCGATGACCGCCTCCGTCGGCATCGAGCGGGGCGAGGGCAACTACCCCAACACGCCCATGGGCCGCGTCGGCGAGCCGCACGAGATCGCGAGCGCGGTGGTGTACCTGCTCTCCGACGCGGCCTCCTACGTCACCGGCGCCGAACTCGCGGTGGACGGCGGCTGGACCACCGGCCCGACCGTCCGGTACGTCATGGGGCAGTGAGCCGCCCACCGGTCCCGCGCGGGTGTGGCACGCTCGTCGGGGCCGGGTTCTCCGGCCGGGGCCGCGGCCCGCAGGAGGCACGAGGAGGAAGCATGCCGCTGACCCGCAAGGGCGCCGCCACCCGGCAGCGCATCATCGAGGGCGCCGCCGGACAGATCCGGGAGCAGGGCGTCTTCGGGGTGCGGCTGGAGGACGTCATGGACCGCACGGCCACCAGCAAGAGCCAGTTGTTCCACTACTTCCCCGGCGGCAAGGAAGAACTGATGCTGGCCGTGGCCCGGCACGAGGCGGCGCGGGTGATCGCGGACCAGCAGCCGGAGCTGGGCGCGCTCACCTCCTGGGACGCCTGGCGGCAGTGGCGCGACAAGGTCGTGCGCCGCTACCGCGAGCAGGGCCTCACCTGCCCGCTGCACGTGGCGATGTCGCAGTTGGAGACGGCGACGGAGGCGAGAGGGCTCGTGGTCGGCGAGCTGATCCGGCACTGGCAGGGCGAACTGGCCGCGGGAATCCGCCACATGCGGTCCCTCGGCGAGACCTACCCCGACCTGGACGCCGACCGGGAGGCCGCCGCCCTGCTGGCCGGCGTCCAGGGCGGCGTGCTCATCTACCTCTCCACCGGCAGCCTCACCCACCTGGAAGCAGCCCTGGACCAGGGCATCGCCCACCTGCGCCGCCGGCCGACGCGCTCCTCGGCCATGGGGGAGTGAACGCTGGTGAGCGGCAGGGGCAGTTGGGCGGCCAGCGCGGTGTCGGCGAAGCCGGCCAGCGCCAGGTCGCGGCCGAGCGTCAGCCCCAGGTCACGGGCCGCGCCCGCGGCTCCGATGGCGGCGAAGTCGTTCACGGCGAACAGGGCGGTGGGCCGGTCCTCGGGCGCGGCCAGCAGCGCCCGCGCCGCCTCGTGGCCGCCGGCCGTGTCGAACGCCGAGTGCACGACGCGCCGTTCGGGCAGCGGCAGTCCCGCCTCCCGGTAGCGTTCGACGAACCCCTCGGTCCGGTCCGTGCCCGTACTGGCGAAGGGCCGGCCGGCGATGACGCCGACCGACCTGTGGCCCAGCGCCAGCAGGTGTTCGGCGACCAGCCGTCCGCCCAGGCGGTCGTCGCACGTCACAGAGGCGTGCCCGGCGTTCGTGCGGCGGTTGACCAGCACGAACGGGGTGTTCCGCAGGGCGGGCAGGTCCAGGGCGGCCCCGTCCAGGTGTGCGTCGCCGATGACCAGTGCGGCGGGTGCGCAGTCCCGCGGCCAATGGGTTGGGCCGGTTGCCGAGTTCGTTGGCGAGGTCCCGGATACCGGCAGTCGCGGGACGAGCACGCCGATGAGGTTGCTTGCCACCGCTCGTCGGACGGCCCGGGCGCTCTCTTCTCCCCTCTCCTTGCAACGTTGTAAAGTGCGGACGGCGGCCAGGTGTCCGCCGTTCGATCTTCCGCTTCCCGTGAGGAGAACCATGGCTGTGTGCACGGCTACGCGGGAGGTCCTGCCCGCTGACGCCTTCGAGGAGCCGGTCGAGCGCTGGACGCTCCGCTCGCCCAGCGGCGTCGAGGCCCGCGTCCTCACCCTCGGCGCCGTGCTGCACTCCCTGCGCGTGCCCGACGCCGCCGGCACCGCCGTGGACGACGTGGTGCTGCGGCTGCCGGGACCGCGCGAGTACGCCGGTGACAGCGCCTACCTCGGAGCCGTCGTCGGACGGTACGCCAACCGCATCGCCGGCGGGCGGTTCCGCCTCGACGGCGCCGAGCACCAGGTGCCCGTGAACGACCGGGGCAACGCCCTGCACGGCGGGACCGACGGGTTCGACCGGCGGGTATGGCGGGCGCGGCCGGTGGCGTACGAGGACGGGTCGGCGGGGGTGCGGCTGACGCTCGACAGCCCGGACGGGGACCAGGGCTTCCCCGGCGAGCTGGCCGTCACCGTCGAGTACGTATTGCGCCCGGACGGGACCCTCGTCCTGGACGGCACGGCCCGCACCGACCGCCCCACCGTCGTCAACCTGACCCACCACGCCTACTTCAACCTCACCGGCCGCCCCGAACTCGGCGTCCTGGGCCATGTGCTGACCGTCGACGCCGACGCCTACCTGCCGATCGACGACACGGCCGTACCGCTGCCGGGCGCACCCCGACCGGTGCACGGCACCCCCTTCGACTTCACCGCGCCCCACCCGCTCGGCGAGCGCATCGGCGCGACGGACCCGCAGCTCACCACCGCGGGCGGCTACGACCACTGCTGGGTGCTGCGCGGCCATCCGTGGGACCGGGCGCGAAGCGGCGCGGCGACGGAAGGGGACGTCGGCGCCGAGGGCGCGGCGCCGCACCGGGCGGCGCGGCTGGCGGACCCGGCCAGCGGACGGATCATGGAGGTGCGCACCACCGAACCCGGACTTCAGGTGTACACCGGGCAGCAACTGGACGGCTCCCTCAAGGACGTCGACGGACGGCCGCTGGCCGCGCACGCCGGCGTGTGCCTGGAGACGCAGCACTTCCCCGACTCGCCGAACCGGCCGGAGTACCCCAGCACCGAGGTGCGGCCGGGGCGACCGCTGCGCACCCGCACCGAGTTCGGCTTCCCGCACCTGCGCGGCGGCGGGCCGGACGGCACACCCGAGGGCGGCTGACGGCGCCGTACGCCGGCCCCGTCGCCCCTCACCGCCCGCGCTCGACCGTGGACTCCCGTACCACCAGCTCGAATCCGGGCAGGATGCGCCGCGGCACCGGCGGGGTGCGGGCGGCGATGCGCTCCACCACGCAGTCGACGGCGATCTGCGCGATGGCCTGCTTGTCGGGGGCGACCGTGGTCAGCGCCACCGCCGCGTACCGGGCCTCCTCGATGTCGTCGAACCCGGCCACCGCGATGTCCCGCGGCACGCGCAGGCCGCGTTCGGCGAGCACCCGCATCGCGCCCAGGGCGACCATGTCGTTGAAGGCGAAGACGGCGTCGGGGCGTTCGCCCCGGTCCAGCAGGGCGGCCATGCCCGCCGCGCCGTCCTGGCGGTCGAAACCGTCGGTGGCGACGATCAGGGCCTCCGGTGGCTTCAGCCCGGCCGAGGTGTGCGCCTCCTGCCAGCCGCGCAGCCGCAGGTGCGCCGGGGTGCGCGCGCTCTCCCGGCGGGCGCCCAGGAAGGCGATGCGGCGGCGCCCGGTGTCCAGCAGGTGCTGGACCGCGGCGCGCGCCGCCGCCACGTTGTCGATGGCGATGTGGTCGAAGGGCGCCTCGTACTCCCGCTCCCCGAGCAGCACCAGGGGAGAGGTGTCGGTGCGCGAGAGCAGGTCCTCGGTCTCCATCCGGATCGGGCTGAGGATCAGCCCGTCGATGATCTGGGCGCGGAAGCCCTGGCAGACCAGGACCTCCTTCTCGCGCAGCCCCGCCGTGTGGTCGAGCAGCACCGTGTAGTCGTGCCGCGCCGCCGCGTCGATGACGGCGCCGGCCACCTCGGAGAAGTACGGGTTGCCCAATTCCGGGACGGCCAGGGCGATGATGCCGGTGCGGCCGTTGCGCAGGTGGCGGGCGACGAGGTTGGGCCGGTAGCCGAGTTCGTCGATGGCCCGCTGCACCCGCGCCCGGGTCCGGGGGGAGACATGGACATAGTTGTTGACGACGTTCGACACAGTCTTGACGGAGACCCCGGCGCGCTGTGCGACGTCCTTCAGGCTGACGCCCACTGAACTCCTTCGGTCGGGCGGCGGCGTCCCCGGGCCGGCGCGGATCGCGGTCCGCCGGCCCCGTGGGCCCGGCGCGCCGAACGGTCGGCCGGACCACGGGACGGCGTCCCGGTGCGGGCGGTCAGTCCGTCTGCCGCGTGCGGCTGAGCAGGGTCTGCGCCAGGACCACCACGGCCAGGAAGGCGCCGTTGACCGTGTCGGTGAAGGCGGAGCCGTACTGGGAGAAGTAGTGGTCGATGAGGTTGTGGATGACGGCCAGCACCAGCACACCGCTCGCCGTGCCGCCGATCGAGCCGCTGCCGCCGGTCAGGAGCGTGCCGCCGATCACCACGGAGGCGATCGCGGTCAGTTCGTAGCCGACGCCGATCGTGGTGACGCCGGAGCCCAGCCGGGCGCTGCCGAGCGCGCCGGCCGCCGCGGCGAGGGTGGCCGACAGGACGTAGACGAGCACCTTGGTGCGGGCGACGGGCAGGCCCATCAGCGTGGCCGCGCTCTCGTTGCCGCCCAGCGCGGTGACCGTGGCGCCGAACCGGGTGCGGGTGAGCAGCAGCGCGCCGAGCACGAACAGCGCGGCCACGATCAGCACCGGCGTCCAGGTGCCCTCGCCCAGGCTCCGGAAGGCGGCGCCGGGCGGGACGAGATACGTGGTGGCGCCCTCGTCCGTCAGGGCCTGCAACAGCCCCCGCGCGCCCAGCAGTCCGGCGAGGGTGACGATGAACGGCGCCATCCCCGCCCGGGAGACCAGCAGTCCCTGCACCGAGCCCCACACCGCGCCGACGGCCAGCGGCAGCACGATGGCGAGCCATGTGCCCCCGGCGTGCGCCCCGTAGGCGCCGAGGACCCCGCCGAGCGCGTACAGGGAGCCCACCGACAGGTCGATGCCGCCGGTGAGGATGACGAAGGTCATGCCGAGGGCCAGCAGCCACACGAAGGCGTTGTTGCCGAGGATGCTGGAGATGTTGGACCAGGTCGGGAAGGTGTCGGAGGTCGCCGAGGCGATGGCGACCATCAGCACCAGCACGGCCAGGGCGCCCCGGCGCTGGATGTGGGAGGCCAGGCGTTCGCGCAGCGCGGCCGGCTGCGCCGCGTCGGGCGCGGCACCGGCCGGCGCCGTGGCGGGTCGCAGGGCGGAGGGGCTCATCGAGTACCACGCTCCTGTGAGGCGTAGACCGCGCAGCAGATGATGGCGGCCTCCACGAGTTGGGTGTAGGACGTGTGCACGTTGTGCTGGGTGAGGACGGCGGTGATCAGCTGCATGAACAGCGCGCCCGCCACCGTGCCGAGCACCCGCACCCGGCCGCCGGTCAGCGGGGTACCGCCGACCACGACCGCGGTGATGGCGTTCAGCTCCATGTTCAGGCCCTGGTTGGCGGGGTCGGCCTCGGCGCCGTGGCCGACGATCATCGCGCCCGCGAAGGCGGCGAGGACGCCGGACAGGACGTAGACGGTGACGAGGACGCGGCGCACCGGCAGACCGGCCAGCTTGCTCGCCTGCCGGTTGTCGCCGATGGCCACCAGCTGCCGGCCGAACGTGGTGCGGCGCACCAGCAGCGCGGTCAGCACGGCGCACACCCCGGCGATCCACGCCATGAGCGGCACCCCCGCGAAACCGTCGGACCCCAGGCTCAGCAGCCCCGAGTCCATGACCGGCTTGGCGGAGTTGCCGTTGATCAGCTCGGCGACCCCGCGCAGGCCGATCATCAGCGAGAGGGTGGCGACGATCGGCTGGATGCGGGCGAAGGCCACCATCGTGCCGCCGAGCGCGCCCGAGACCGCGCCGAACACCAGGGCGATCAGGATCGCGAGCGGCGCGCCGTAGCCGACGTAGAGGGGGACGACCGAGGCGGCCAGGGCGATGACCGCGCCCACCGACAGGTCGACGCCCTCGGTGCCGATGACCAGGGCCATGCCGAGCGCGACCATCAGGGTCGGCGCGACCTGGAACAGCTGGATGCGGACGTTGCCCGCGGACAGGAACGAGCTGTCCAGGACGGCGGCCACCACGAACAGGGCGACCAGCGCCGCGTAGACGCCGTACGCCTGGAGCAGTCGGGTCAGCCGGGCGCGGTCCAGCAGGTCCGGGCCGGGCCAGGTGGTGGGAGTCATCGGGGCTCCTCCTTCGTCACGGCCGGGTCGCTCGGCCGCCCCTGGCCCGGTCCGTTGTCGGCTCGGGCTTCGGGTTCGGCCTCTGGTTCGGCGGGTTCGGGTTCGGCCTGGGCTTCAGTCCCGGCTTCGCCGTCGGCTTCGTCGTCGGCGGAGGCGAGGGTGTCGAGCACGGCCCGCTCGGTCACGTCCTCGCCCTGGAGGTGGCCGACGGCCCGGCCGTCCTTGAGGACGACGATCCGGTCCGAGCCCTCGATCAGCTCCTCCAGGTCCGAGGAGATCAGCAGCACCCCGAGCCCCTGCTCGGCGAGTTCGTCGATCAGCGCCTGCACCTCGGCCTTGGCGCCCACGTCGATGCCGCGGGTGGGCTCGTCCAGCAGCAGCACCTTGGGATCCAGGCACAGCCAGCGGGCCAGCAGCACCTTCTGCTGGTTGCCGCCGGACAGATCGCTGACCTTCTGGTCGGGGCCGGACGCCTTGATGCGCAGCCGTTCCATGAAGAAGCGCACCACCTCGTCCTGCTTGGCCTGCGAGACCACGCCCGCCCGGGCGAGCCGGGGCAGCAGGGCCAGCGAGATGTTCTCCCGCACCGACAGGTTGGGCAGGATGCCCTCCGTCTTGCGGTCCTCGGCGAGCATCACCACGCCCGCCTTGATGGCGGCGGCCGGGCTGCGGCGGGCCAGCACGGCCCCGTCCACCTCGACGGCGCCGCCGTCCGTGGCCAGCGCCCCGGTGATCGCCTTGGCGGTCTCGCTGCGCCCGGCGCCCAGCAGTCCGCCGAGCCCGACGACCTCGCCGCGGTGGATGTCGACGTCGACGCCGTGCACCCGGTGCCGCACGGTCAGCCCGGTGGCCCGCAGCGCCGGCACGCCCTCGCGCCGCTCGTGCTGCTCGGCGCCGAACGCGGTGGCGCCCTTGGCCCGGACCGTGGACATCTCCCGGCCCAGCATCAGCGAGATCAGCTTCAGCCGTTCGAGGCCGGCCATCTCGCCGGTGTGCACGACCGCCCCGTCCCGCATCACGGTGACCCGGTCGCAGATCGCGTACAGCTCGTCCAGGCGGTGACTGACGTAGACGACGGCGATGCCCTGCCGCCTGAGGTCGCGGATCACCGAGAACAGCGTCTCCACCTCGCGCGGTTCGAGCGACGAGGTCGGCTCGTCCATCACGACCACGCGGGCGTCGATCTGCACGGCGCGGGCCAGCGCCACCATCTGCTGGGCGCCCAGGCCCAGCGAGCCCAGCGGCCGGGTCACGTCCACGTCCACGCCGTAGCGCCGCAGGGCCTCGGCGGCCAGGCGGTTCATCGCCCGCACGTCGACCAGGCCGAAGCGGCGCGGCTCGCGGCCCAGGCACAGGTTGCGGGCCACCGACATCAGCGGGACGAGGTTGACCTCCTGGTAGATGGTCGAGATGCCGGCCGCCTGCGCCTCCAGCGGGTTGCGGAAGGCACGGTCCTCACCCGCGAAGCGGACGTGACCCGCGTCGGGCCGGTACACGCCGGTCATCACCTTGATCAGCGTCGACTTGCCGGCGCCGTTCTCGCCGATGAGGGCGTGCACCTCACCGGGGCGCAGATGGAAGTCCACCCCGCGCAGGGCGTGGACGCCCGCGAAGCTCTTGTCCACCCCGGCGACTTCCACGATCCAGTCGCTGCGAGGTGCCGGGTCCTGCTGGACCAACGTCGTCCTCCTCATGCGGGCTGCCGCGGGCAGCCGCCGGTCGGCCGGGCCGGCCGGGGCCACGGCGTCACGGCCCGGCCCCGGCGCGCCCGGTGCGGTGCGGCCTCAGTACACGAGGCCCTGGTCGAGGGCCTGCTTGGCGTTGTCGGCGGTGAAGTGACCGTCCTTGATGATCACCTTGGGCTGGACGCCGGTGTCGCCGTAGAAGTCCTGCAACGCCTGGAAGGCCAGCGGGCCGAAGCGCGGGTTGGTCTCGATGTCGGAGACCATCTGGCCGGCGGCGACGTTCTTGACGGCCTGCTCGATGCCGTCGATGGAGACCACCTTGACGTCCTTGCCGGGCGTCTTGCCGGCGGACCGGATGGCCTGGATCGCGCCGAGCGCCATCTCGTCGTTCTCCGCGTAGACCGCGTTGATGTCGGAGTGCGACTGGAGCAGCTGCTCCATCACCTTCTGGCCGTCGGTCTGGGCGAAGTTGCCGGTCTGCGAGGCCACGATCCTCATCTTCGGGTACTTGGCCTTGGCCTGGTCCTGGAAGCCCTTGGTCCGGTCGGTGGTGACGTTGTTGCCGGGGGTGCCGGTCAGGATGGCGACATGGGCCTCGCCGCCGGTGGCGCCGGCCAGGTCGTCGGCCGCGATCTGCGCCTGGTGGTAGAAGTCGGAGCCGATGAAGGCCATGAAGTCCGTGCAGGCGCTGCCGCCGACGGTGCGGTCGATGGTGAGCACCGGGACCTTGGCGGCCTTGGCCTTGGCCAGGGCCGGACCGAGGCCGTCGGAGTTCTCCGGCGCCACGACGAGCACCTTGGCGCCCTGCGCGATCATGTCCTCGATCTGCGAGTTCTGCGCGTTGACGTCGGCGTTGGCGTTGCGCTGGATGAGCTTGACGCCCAGCTTCTTCGCCTGCTGCTCGATGCTCTTGGTCTCGGTCGCGCGGAACGGGTTGGAGGTGGACTCCGACTGCGAGAAGCCGACGACCGTCTTGCCGTCGGTGATGTCCAGCTTGGGGACACCGCCGCCGTAGGTCTTGTAGGTGCAGCCGGGGCCGGACGCGGAGGGCGAGGCGACCTGCTGCGAGGCGGCCGCGTTGTCGTTCGCGGCGGCCGATGACTTGGAGTCGCCGCCGGAGTCGGAATCGCCCGACTTGGTGCATCCGGTGACGGCCAGGCACAGCCCGGCGGCCAGCACTGCGGCAGAGAAGGTCTTGGACTGGACGTTCACGCGCCGATCACATCCTCAACGGGGTGGACGAAGGGGGCGGGGCGGAAAAGGCGGGGGACCACCTGGGCCCCTCGAACGAAGGGTGCGGTGCCGACAGGCGGGCTTTTCAACGTTGTAGACATTGAGGGAACGTCAAACCGGATGTCAACCCGCGGTACGCAACCTTTCTGGCGGCGGTTTCCCCGGGTCCGGGCGGCCACCGCACACCGGCCGTCCCGCCGCCGCCCGTGGCCCCGTGCGGCACTGACCGGGCCGTCAAATCCCTTCTGAGCAGCGGGATTCCCACGTTTTCCGAGGCCCCGGCGGGGAGCGCGAGAAGAATCGTGCACGGGGGTGGACACCCCGATCGGGGCTGTGCTGTCATGTGGCTGCTTTCGTTTACAACGTTGTTAGGTGCCCGTCACCGCCGAGGGCCGCGGCGCGGACGGGCCGAGCCGTCCACACTCCCGCGGCGGCCACCTGACGGGCCCGTCCCGGCGGCGGCGCACGCACGGCCGACGCGCCGTCAGGACCGCGCCCCGACACGGCCGCACCGCGCCTCCCGCCCCCCTCTTCGTGATCCTTCGCGTGAACCCCCACAAGCCCCGCACCCCGCTGGACACGGTCCCCGAACAGGAAGGGCAGTTCATGGAACGCCGCACGTTCCTGACCGGCTCCATGTCGGTCGCCGGCACCGTCGCCCTGGCCGGCGCCACCACACCCGCGCACGCCACCACCCCCACAGCCCCCACCGGCCCCGCCGCCCCGGACGCCGGCCGCCGCCCCCACTACACCGCCAACCGGGCCCCGCTGTGCCCGGAACCCTTCCTGCGGCTGCCGCCCGGCAGCATCACCCCGGGCGGCTGGCTGCGCACCCAGCTCGACCTGCAACTGGACGGACTGAACGGGCGGATGCCCGAGGTGTCCGACTATTTGGACCCGAAGACCAGCGGCTGGTCCGTCCCGGCCAACGACGGCTGGGAGGAACTCCCTTACTGGCTGCGCGGGTTCGGCGACCTCGGCTACGTCACCCAGGACGCCCGCGTGCTGGAGCTGACCCGCGCCTGGATCGACCGCGTCCTCGCCACCCGGCAGTCCGACGGCTTCTTCGGCCCCGCCCGGCTGCGCACTGCGCTCGGCGGCGGACCGGACTTCTGGCCGCACATGCCGGTCCTGGACGCGCTGCGCACCTGGCACGAGTTCAGCGGCGACGACCGGGTCCTGCCCACCCTGACCGGCTGGCTGAAGTTCCTGCACGCCCAGCCCGGCACGCTCTTCGGGCAGGGCTGGGGCGCCGCCCGCGTCGGGGACACCATCGACACCGCCTACTGGGTCTACAACCGCACCGGCGAGGACTGGCTGCTCGACCTGGTCCGCACGATGCACACCCACAGCGCCGACTACACCCATACCATCCCGACCTGGCACAACGTCAACCTCGCCCAGGGCTTCCGGGAACCCGCCCAGTACGGCGTCCTGGCCGGCGACGACTCCTTCCTCGCCGCCACCCGGCGCGTCTACGACACCGTCATGAACGCCTACGGCCAGTTCCCCGGCGGCGGATTCGCCGCCGACGAGAACGCGCGCCCCGGCTACCACGACCCGCGCCAGGGCTTCGAGACCTGCGGCATCGTCGAGTTCATGCACAGCCACCAGCTGCTCGCCCGGATGACCGGGGACACGGTGTGGGCCGACCGCTGCGAAGACCTCGCCCTCAACATGCTGCCCGCCGCCTTCGACCCGCTCCAGAAGGGCACCCACTACGTCACCGCCGCCAACGGCGTCCAGCTGGACAACGTTGCCAAGAGCCACGGCCAGTTCAACAACTCCTTCGCCATGCAGGCGTACATGCCGGGCGTCCACCAGTACCGCTGCTGCCCGCACAACTACGGCATGGGCTGGCCGTACTACGCCGAGGAGATGTGGCTCGCGAGCGTCGACGGCGGGCTGTGCGCCTCGCTGTACGGCGAGTCCAGCGTCCGCGCGAAGGTCGGCGACGGCACCACCGTGACCGTCACCGAGCACACCGAGTACCCCTTCCAGGACACCGTCACCTTCAAGGTGTCCACACCGCGCGCCGTCTCCTTCCCGCTGTACCTGCGCGTCCCCGGCTGGTGCGGGAAACCCTCGGTCACCCTCGGCGGCCGGCCCGCCGACGTGCGGCGCAGCGGCGGCCACCTCGTCCTGGACCGCCGCTGGCACGACGGCGACACACTGGTGCTGCGGCTGCCGATGCGGACGACGGTGCGCACCTGGGGCGCCAACGACGACTCCGTCTCCGTCCACCACGGCCCGCTCGCCTACTCCCTGCGCATCGAGGAGAGCTGGCAGCGCTCCGGCGGCACCGACGCCTGGCCGGAGTACGAGGTGCGCCCCGCCTCGCCCTGGAACCACGCGCTGGAGCTGGACCCGCGCGACCCCGCCCGCTCCCTGGTCGTGGAACGCACCCGCGCCCACGCCGCCAACCCCTTCACCCAGGACGGCACACCGGTCCGCATCCGGGCCAGGGGCCGCAGGCTGCCCGGCTGGACCACCGACGACCAGGACGTCCTCGCCCCGCTCCAGCCGGGCCCCGCCCGCACCACGCGGCCGGTGGAACGGCTCACCCTGATCCCGGCCGGCGCCGCACGGCTGCGCATCACCTCCTTCCCGATCGCCGCCACCTCGGCCAAGGCGCGCGAATGGGCGGCCGTCACCGCCTCGTTCAGCGGCGTCGACAGCCCGCAGGCGCTGCTCATGAACGCCGCCGTCGAGCCGTCCGGTTCCTACGACCAGACGGTGCCGCGCTTCACCTGGTGGGACCGCACCGGCACCGAGGAGTGGGTGCGGTACACCTACGCCGAACCCGTCCGCGTCGGCGCGGTGTCGGTGTACTGGTACGACGACACCGGACACGGCGCCTGTCGCGTCCCCGCGTCCTGGCGGCTGGAGTACCTGGCCGCGGACGGCGGTTGGCGACCGGCCGGCGCGGACGCCGAGCACGGCACCGCCGCCGACCGCTTCAACCGGGTCGCCTTCCCCGCCGTGACCACCACCGCCCTGCGCGTCACCGCGCAGCTGAAGACCGGTTTCTCCGGCGGCCTGCTGGCCTGGCGCACCGAGCCGGACGGCCCGGACGCCTGACCACGCGACCGAAGCACCGAGCCCGACGCGCCCAGTCCGGCGCACCGAGCCCGGCGCCTCCGACCCGGCGCACGGACTCCGACGGCCCCGAGCCCGACGGCCCCGAACCCGACGGCCCCGAGCCCGACGCCCGAGCCCGAGGCCCGCGCCCGCCGGAGAACCCCCGAGGGCCTGCCACCGATCCCCGGCAGAGCCGCCCGGCAGCCCCTCACACCGCTCCGAACGAAAGGTGAACCCCCTTTGAGTCCCGGAAGAAACCGCACCCCGCTGTCCCGCCCCCTGGCCGCCCTCGCCCCGCTGCTGCTCGGCGCGGCGCTCCTCACCCCGGCCACCCTCGCGCACGCGGCCCCGGCCGCCGAGGCCGCCCCGAGCGCCACCGCGCAGGGACTGCGCAGCGACTGCTACCTCAGCTCCGACAGCACCTCACTGGACTTCGCCACCTACACCAGCAGCGGGATCCAGCCCTCCCTGAACGTCAAGGACCTGCTGCCGACCCTGCGCAGCTGCGCCGGCTCCACCCTGAACGTCGCCGTGCACTGGACCGGCGAGCTGGACGTGCCGACCGGGGGGTCGTACACGTTCTACATCAAGGGTGACAACGGCTTCCGCCTGTCGCTCGACGGCGCCAGTGTCATCGACCACTGGACCACCGACTGGGACGTGCAGACCCAGTCCCAGCCCGTCACCCTGACCGCCGGGGAGCACCAGCTCTCCTTCGACTACAACCAGGGCAACGGCGGCGCCTACATCCAGACCGAGTGGTCGGGCCCCGGCATCGACCGCCAGCCCGTCCCCGACTCCGCCCTGCACCTGCCCGACGACTACGCGCCGCTCGACCTGCACAGCACGGTCGACACCAGCGGCCGCAAGGCCGTCGTGCAGCTGCCCGGCAAGGTCGCCGCGCTGCCCGCGGACCTCACCAGGCACCTGTCGGTGATCGCCGGCGGCCGGCGCTGGTCCCCGACCGTGACCACCGACCCCGCCGACCGCTCCAAGCTGGTCCTCACCGCCGCCAAGGACGACACCCCGGCGGCCATGAAGTCCGAGGTCCGCGTCAGCTACGACGGCCAGGGCGGACTGACCACCGCCGCCGGTCCGCTCGGCGTGTTCGCCAGCGTGGCGCAGAACAACTCCACCTGGTACTTCGCGACCAAGTGGGCCAAGGACGTCTCCCCGTCCAACGCCCTGCCCGACTACCCGCGTCCGCAGCAGACCCGCAAGCAGTGGGCCAACCTCAACGGCACCTGGCAGTTCCAGGGGACCACCGAGGCCGCCGCGCTGCCCAAGGGCCGGCTGAGCGGCAAGATCCTGGTGCCCTACCCGATGGAGGCGCCGCTGTCCGGCGTCGCCGAGCACCACGACTGGTCGCTGTACCAGCGCACCTTCAAGGTCCCGGCCGGCTGGCGGGTCGGCTCGGGCAACCGGCTGCACCTCAACTTCGGCGCGGTCGACTACGAGGCCTGGGTCTACGTCAACGGCAAGCAGGTCGCCCACCACCTCGGCGGCTACGAGGCGTTCACGGCGGACATCACCGACGCCGTCACCCGCCACGGCGACCAGACGGTACTGCTGAAGATCAAGGACACCACCGACTCCTCCCAGCAGGCCACCGGCAAGCAGTCCAGCGACCCGAGCGGCATCTGGTACACCCCCACCTCCGGCATCTGGCAGACCGTGTGGCTGGAACCGGTGCCCGAGGAGAGCGTCGACTCGCTGGTGCTCACCCCCGACCTGAAGGACGGCACCCTGTCCGTCACGGTGCGCCCGAGCGCCGGTACCAAGCGCACGGCCCGGGTCACCGCGACCGCGTACGACGGCCACAAGCGCGTCGGCTCGGTCTCCGGGGCCGCCGGCGCCGCCCTGCGGCTGCGCATCCCGCACCCGAAGCTGTGGAGCCCGGACAACCCCTTCCTCTACGACCTGAAGGTCACCCTCGACGACGGCCGCTCGCACGACAGCGTCGGCTCCTACTTCGGCATGCGGTCGATCTCCGTCGGCAAGGTCGGCGGCGTCAACAAGATCGAGCTCAACGGCAAGCCCACCTTCCTGCTGTCCACCCTGGACCAGGGCTTCTGGCCCGACGGCGTCTACACCGCGCCGACGGACGCCGCGCTCAAGTCCGACCTCCAGCTGCACAAGCAGCTCGGCTTCAACGCCGTGCGCAAGCACATCAAGGTGGAGCCGGCCCGCTGGTACTACTGGGCCGACAAGCTCGGCCTGATGGTCTGGCAGGACATGCCCAGCCGCAACACCGACAAGGCGAGCGCGGCGAGCAACGAGGAGTTCGCCAAGGAGGTCCACGAGATCGTGGACCAGCACATCAGCAGCCCCTCCATCGTCATGTGGACCATGATGAACGAGGGCTGGGGCGAGCAGAGCAAGCAGTCCACCGGTGAACTCGCCGACGCCGTCAAGCAGCAGGACCCGGCGCGCCTGGTCGACGCCCACTCGGGAGTCAACTGCTGTGCCTCCAAGGGCGATTCGGGCCGCGGTGACGTCATCGACCACCACCTCTACCACGGGCCGGCCAACCCCGCCCCGGACGCCACCCGGGCGGCCGTCGACGGCGAGCACGGCGGCTACTCGCTCACCATTCCCGGGCACATCTCCGGTACCGCGGGCGGCCAGGACTACGGCGACGGCCCCACCGACATCGCCGCGATGACCAAGACGTACGTGGAGAACACCAGCCAGCTCATCCCGAACGCCGCCGCCGGGCTCTCCGGCTCGGTCTACACCCAGATCAGCGATGTGGAGGGCGAGCTCAACGGCCTGATCACCTACGACCGCGCGGTCCTGAAGGTCTACCCCGACCAGGTCAGGGACATCAACCGCCGGCTCATCGCGGCCGGCGCCGCCGCGGGCACGACGGCGCCCTGACAGCGCTCTGACGGCGGTCGCGACCCGGCACGCCGTCCTCAGGGGCCCGGTACCCACCGGGCCCCTGAGGGCTGTCCGGCGTCGGTCCGGACCAAGGTGCGGTGCCTAACAGAAGGCAACAGATCCGGACGTGTCCCCGGCGGCTAAAGAAAAGTTAAGCAACAAATATTGACGCGATCGACCCGTGCGCGTAACTTCCCGGCGAAGGTGTCGAGCGGCGTGAACTCTGCCGCCGCCTCGGCAGGTTGAGCTCCATTCCCCTCCCCACAGTCACGGGAGCACACCATGCGCAGAGCAAGATCCACCGCCGCGCGAACCAGCGGGCGGCCCATCACGGGAAGGGCGGCCCGCCGCCCCCTCCGGCACCTGCTGTCCGCCCTGGCGGCCCTCGGCCTCGTCCTCGGCGCCCTGATCGCCTTCCCCGCCGTGTCGCAGGCGGCCGGCTCGCTGCCGTGCGACGTCTACGGCTCGGCCGGCACCCCTTGCGTCGCCGCGCACAGCACCACGCGCGCCCTGCTGTCGTCCTACAACGGCCCCCTCTACCAGGTCACACGTGCCTCCGACGGAGCCCGCGCCGACATCGGACTGCTGGCCCCCGGCGGCTACGCCAACGCCGCCCAGCAGGACGTGTTCTGCCAGAACACCACGTGCCGCATCTCCAAGGTCTACGACCAGACCTCCCGCCACAACGACCTCACCCCCGGCCCGGCCGGCACCGCCGGCATGGGCGCCGACCGCGGCGCCGACGCCGGTGAGATCGCGGTGACGGCCGGCGGGCACAAGGTCTACGGCATCTGGATCTCCCCGGGCGTCGGCTACCGCTACACCGGTGTGGCCTCCGGCGTCGCCGTCAACGGCCAGCCCGAGGGCGCCTACATGGTGGCCTCCGGCACCCATGTCGGCTCCGACTGCTGCTTCGACTACGGCAACGCCGAGAGCACCCCGGCCGACACCGGCAACGGCCACATGGACGCCGTTTCCATCGCCACCACCTGCTACTTCGCACCGTGCACCGGTTCCGGCCCGTGGATCGAGGCCGACCTGGAGAACGGCATGTTCCAGGGCGACAACGGCTCCAACACCGCCAACCGCGGCAACAACAGCCCCTTCGTCACCGCCGTGCTGAAGAACGACGGACAGACCAAGTACGCCCTCAAGGGCGGCAACTCCCAGACCGGCGCCCTGACCACCTGGTGGGACGGCGGACTGCCCACCCGCGGCGGCTACAAGCCCATGCACCAGGAGGGCGGCATCATCCTGGGCACCGGCGGCGACAACAGCAACTGGAACCGGGGCACCTTCTTCGAGGGCGTCATGGTCGCCGGCTACCCGAGCGACGCCGCCGAGAACGCCGTCCAGACCAACATCGTCTCCGTCGGCTACGCCGGCCGGACGGACGTGCCCAACGGCCCGCAGGGCACCGTCACCGGACCCGGCGGCAAGTGCGTCGACGTGGCCGCCGACGACACCGGCGTCAACGGCACCGCCGTCAACCTGTGGGACTGCCAGACCTGGGCCGAGGACCAGCACTGGCAGCACAACGCCGACGGCTCCCTGAGCACCATCGGCCGCTGCCTGGACATCGAGGGCAACGGCACCGCCAACGGCGCCAAGGTCGAGCTGTGGGACTGCAACGGCGTCGGCGGCCAGAAGTGGGTCCAGCAGGCCGACGGTTCGCTGCGCAACCCGCAGTCGGGCCGCTGCCTGGACTCGCCGAGCGGTGCCACCGCCAACGGCACCCGGCTCCAGATCTGGGACTGCAACGGCGCCGCCGCGCAGAAGTTCTCCGTCAACGGCGGCGCCCCGGTCGCCGCGCCCGGCGGCAAGTGCCTCGACGTGGCCGCCGACGACAGCGGCGTCAACGGCAGCGCCGTCCAGCTGTGGGACTGCCAGTCCTACGCCGTCGACCAGCACTGGTACCACAACGCCGACGGCTCGCTGCGTTCGCTCGGCCGCTGCCTGGACATCAACGGCAACGGCACCGCCAACGGCACCGAGGTCGAGCTGTGGGACTGCAACGGCGCCGGCGGCCAGAACTGGCAGCAGCGCGCGGACGGTTCCCTGTTCAACCCGCAGTCGGGCCGCTGCCTGGACTCGCCGAACGGCGCCACCGCCAACGGCACCCGGCTGCGCATCTGGGACTGCAACGCCTCGGCGGCACAGAAGTTCACGCTGAGCTGAGCTGACGTCTGGAAACGAGGAGGGGGGTGCGGGGCCGGTCACCTCCGGTTCCGCACCCCCCTCTTGTCCTGCTGGGCTCAGTCGACGTACACCTCCGCCCGGTCGACGCTGACGAACGACGCCCCGGACTGCCCGTCGTGCTCGCCCGTCACCCGCACCCGCAGGGTGTGCTGCCCGTAGGACAGGCGCGGGCTGAGGTACTGGAGCGTCTCGCCGGTGCGGATCGCGCCGTAGTAGTCGAGACGCTGCTCGGCGCCGCCGTCGATGCTGAGCGCCGCGTAGCCGTTGCCGGTGTCGCGGACGGACAGCAGGGCGATCCGGGTGCCGGTGAAGGTGTACGTGGCGGTGTTCCCGGCCCGGTCGCTCCAGTGGTCGTCGCCCCAGAAGCACTGCGCGGCACACCCGGTGCCGGAGTTCCAGGCGCCGGTGTAGGCGACGGTGCCGGCGCCGTTGGAGCGGCCGTCGTCGTTGATCCAGTAGCCGCCTGGTCCGGGGTCGCCGGACGGGAGGTCCTGGGTGGCGCCGGTCGCGAGCGGGACGCCGAGGTTCGGACTGCCGTCGGCGTTCCAGCCGATGCGCTGCGCGCGGGTGGTGCGGTCCGAGTAGGTGAACACCGAGGTCGTCTTGGCGTGGTAGACGATCCAGTCCTGGGTGCCGTCGGGCGACCGGAAGAAGGCGTGGTGGCCGGGTCCGAAGACGCCGTGGTCGTCGGCGCGGGAGAACATCGGGCCCTGGCGCTGCGTCCAGTTGCCCGGCACCAGCGGGTCGGCGGTGGACGGCAGCGACATCATCCACACCTGGTAGTCCGGCTTCCCGGTGTCGCAGGTGGAATACGTCATCCAGGTGCGGCCATTGCGATACAGGAACTCCGGCCCCTCGCGGACCTCGGGGCAGCCGCCGGCCGCGTTGATCGCCACGGCGTCGCCCGAGACGGTGTACGGGTTCGACAGGGGCGCGATGTTGAGGCCGTTGTGCTGGTAGGCGTTGATGCCGCTGTAGGCCAGGTAGAGGCGGCCGTTGTGCTGGAGGATGCCGGGGTCGATCGCGAAGTCGGCGGCGTGGTTGGGCGGCGCCAGCTTCGCCGCGAAGTGGTACGGCCCGGCCGGGTCGTCGCGGTCGGACTCGGCGACGTAGATCCGGTGGTGGTCGTCGGTGCCGTCGTCGGCGGTGTAGTAGAGGTACCAGCGGTCGCCGAAGCGGTAGAACTCCGGCGCCCACACGTCCCGGTCGCGGGAGGCGTCGGTGTCGGTCCACACGGTGACGGGGTCGGCGGTGAGCAGGGTGCTCAGGGACGGCGAGCGCCACATGCGGATGCTGCCGCCCTGGGTGGTGGTGAGGTAGTAGTTGCCGTTCCAGTACGTCATGAACGGGTCCGGGCCGGTGTTGAGCGGGTTGCGGAACGTGCCGGTGGCGGCGGCCTGCTGGGCCGCGGACCGGATCGCCGGCCGCTCCGTCTGGGCCGCGGCGGCCGGGGCGGGCCGTACGGCGCTCAGCGCGGCGAGGACCAGCCCGAGCACGGCCAGCACGCCGAACAGGCGTCGCGGGCGCGGTCGGGGCACGGTCGTGCGGGATTGCGTGCGCATGAGGGACTCCTTCTGCGGGAGCGCTTTCGCACAGGGGTGGGGGGGACGGGGCGTGTTCGGCACGCGGCCGAGGTGGCGCTTTGCATCGTTGTAATGCCGACGGTGCGTCACCGTAGGGGGGCGCTGACGAGGCGTCAAGGCGTCCGTGCCGAGTCTGGCCGAGGCTTGCCAGGGCGCGGCCGTGCCCCGTATAACGTTGGAAAGGGGAGGAACATCGTGCGGGTCAGCCTGAAGGACGTCGCGTTGCACGCGGGCGTCTCCATCAAGACCGTCTCCAACGTGGTCAACGACCAGCCCCATGTCACTCCCACCATGCGGGCGCGGGTGCAGAAGTCCATCGACGAGCTGGGCTACCGCCCCAACCTCACCGCCCGGCACCTGCGCAAGGGCCGCACCGGGATCGTCGCCCTCGCCCTGCCCGAACTGGGCAACCCCTACTTCGCCGAACTGGCCGCCGAGGTCGTCGACGCGGCGGCCGAGCACGACTACACCGTCCTGCTCGACCACACCGGCGGCCGTCGGGACCAGGAGACCCTGGTCAGCCAGGGCTTTCGCGCCCGGGTGATCGACGGGCTGATCCTGAGCCCCATCGAGCTGGAGGCGGAGGACCTGCGCGAGCGCTCCGCACAGGTCCCGCTCGTCCTGCTGGGCGAACGCGAGTACGACCTTCCGTACGACCACATCTCCATCGACAACGTCGCCGCCGCCCGCGAGGCGGTGCGCCATCTGATCTCCCTGGGGCGGCGGGACATCGCCTTCCTGGGCGCGCGGCGGGGGCGCAGCCAGCCCGCCTACCTGCGGCTGCGCGGCTGGCGGGAGGCGCTGGACGCCGCCGGGCTCGTCGCCGACCACCGGCTGGTGGCGGCCACCGACGGCTGGGGCCACGCCGACGGAGCGGCGGCCATGGCCCGTCTGCTGGACGCCGGGCACCGGCCGGACGCGGTCTTCGCCTACAACGACCTCATCGCCATCGGCGCGATGCGCGTCCTGTCGGAGCGGGGGCTGCGGACCCCCGAGGACGTCGCCGTGGTCGGCTTCGACGACGTGGTGGAGGGCCGGTTCGGCGCCGTCACCCTCACCTCGGTCTCCCCCGACAAGGCGTCCATCGCCCGGATGGCCGTCGAGTCGGTGCTGTCCCAGCTGAACGGCGCCCCCCGCCATCAGGCCCGCCGCATCCACGCCGGTTACTCCCTGGTCCAGCGGGAGAGCACCCTCGGCCGCGAGTGAGGAGCCGGCCCGGCGGACGAGGAGCCGGCCCACCGTATGAGGGGGCGGCCCGCCGTATAGAGGGGGCGTCGTACCACCGGCGCGGCCGGTGGCCGGGTGGCCGGGTGGCGGCTCCCGCTCGTCTCAGTAGCCGCTGAGCAGGGCCCGCACCCGGCGCAGGGCCTCGGGTCCGGCGTCACTGTGCCAGCGCGACGGGTCGGCGGGGCGTCGCCCCCACAGCAGCAGCACCCGTACGGCCGCGTCGCTCTCGATGGTGGCGGGGCCCTCGGGGACGGCCAGCCGGATGCCGGTGCCCTCGGCGTCGGCGGTCACGACGACGTCGTCCATGCCCGGGGTGCGCAGCCGCCCCTCCACCCGTCCCTCGGGTCCCAGATCCAGACCGGCACTGCCGCGCGCCAGCAGCGGCCGGCCGACCGACACCACGCTGTGCTCCGTCATCCACGGCTCGTTGAGCGCCTGTACGGCGGTCCGGTCGTCGCCGGTCAGGTCCCAGCGGTGCAGGATCAGCTCCTCGCGCAGGTGCTCCGCGAAGAAGGGCGCCGTCACGGTCCGGCCCGTCCACCTCACCTCCGTGTCGGGTGACAGGTCGCGCGCGGCGGCCGCGGCGACCTCGGTGAGCCGTTCGCAGCGGTCGAGGAAGGCCGTCCACAGCTCGGCGTCGGACATCCGCCGGTAGGGGGCCTCCCGCTCGAAGCCCCGCGTCTCCACCGGCTCGCCCGCGAGGAACGCCTGGAGCACCCGGGCCAGTTCCTCGGCGTTGCCCGTCTGGTGGACCAGGACGTCCCGCACCGTCCACGCCTCGCACCACGTGCCGTCGTCGGGGCGCCGCGCCTGGACCGCGTGGACGAAGGGCGCCAGCTCCGGCAGGGTCTCCTCGACCCGGGAGGGAATCATGTGCGATGGGTATCCCGACCGGCCCGCCCGCCAAACCAGCGCCCCCGGGGGGGCATGGCGAGCGGGACATGCGCCCCCCGGGGCGGATCGCGCCCCGTTCGCCGTGCCCGGCTGGACGGCTCCTCCGCCGCCGCCCAGCCGTCCCGCGCACCGGCCCGTCTCAGGGCTCAGTGCCCCGCGGAATCCTCCGGACGGGCGTGGCGCGGGAGGAGGAAGGCGAGCAGGAAGGTCAGGGCGAGCATGCCGTCCACGATCCACAGCACCGTCTGCATCACCGAGCCGAAACCGCTCCGGAAGGCCGACGACGCGGTGTCCTGGAGCGCGGCGGGTATGCGGGCGGCGTCCTGGGGCGACGTCACGGCGGACCGGGTGTCCTTCTCCAGGCGGGCGCAGGAGGCCGGGGTCGCGGCCGGGTCCTTGGCCACGGCGCGGTCGGAGGCGCAGGTGCGCAGATCCGCCACGATGCGGTCCCGGGCGGCGGGCGCGACGTGCGCGGCGGCCAACCGGCTGCGCAGGTCGTCGGAGTGGTGGTCGACCGCGTCGGCTATTCCGCCGCCCAGCAGGCCGAAGAACACGGTGCCGAGCAGCGCCACGCCGAAGGCCCCGCCGAGCTGCTGGACCGCGGTCATCGTGCCGGACGCAGAACCCGTCTCGTGCTGTTCGACGCTGGCGAGCACGATGTTGAAGAACGGCGCCATGAGCAGGCCCATGCCGATACCGGTGACCAGCAGCGACGGCAGGAGCTGCCAGGGGCCGACGCCGCCGCCCACCTGGTCGAGGGTCAGCCACACGCCGAACACGCCGACCGCCATGACCAGGGTGCCCGCCTGGAGGACGGCCCGGCCGAACTTGGCCACGCCCTGGGCGATGCCGAAACCGACGATCATGCCGCCGGACCAGGGCACCATCACCAGGCCCGCCTTGAGCGGCGAGTAGCCGAGGCCGATCTGGGTGTAGAGGTTGAAGACCAGCATGAAGCCCTGCATGGTCGAGAAGAAGACCAGTCCGAGGGTCATGCCGCCGCTGAATCCGCGCTTGCGGAACAGGCTCGGGATGACCAGCGGGTCCAGGCCGGCCTTGCTGCGCCGCGACTCGTAGGCGCCGAAGGCGATGAAGACGGCCACCGAGGCGGCCATCATCACGAACGTCCACACGGGCCAGTCGTACTCCCGGCCCTGGACCAGGGGGAAGATGATGAGCAGCGCGGCCAGCGAGATCAGGATCATGCCGGGGATGTCCAGGCGCGGCTTGTCGCCGGAACGGCCCCTGGGCAGGAAGCGCAGGGCGCCGAGGAGGGCGGCGGCGCCGAGCGGCAGGTTGATGAGGAAGATCATCCGCCAGCCGGTGCCGAAGTAGTCGGCGTCCACGAGCCAGCCCGCCAGGATCGGCCCGCAGACCGCGGACAGCCCCATGACCGGGCCGAACAGGCCGAACGCTTTCTGGGACTCCTTCGGCGGGAACATCTCCTTGATCATGCCGAGGCCCTGCGGCAGCATCACCGCGCCGAACAGGCCCTGCACGACGCGCGCGCCGATCAGCATCTCGGGCGACACGGCCGTCGCGCACAGCAGTGATCCGACGGTGAAGCCGGCGGCCCCGATCAGGAACATCCGGCGGCGCCCGTGTATGTCCCCGAGCCGCCCTCCGGTGACGAGCCCGACGGCCATCGAAAGGGTGTACGCGGCGGCGAGCCACTGGAGTGTGGAGGCGCCGCCGCCGAGGTCGGCCCGCATGGCGGGGCCGGCGATGTTCGTGACGACGGCGTCGAGGAGATCCATCACCTCGGCCGCCAGGATCACGAAGAGCGCGGCCCAGCGCCACCGGTAGGGCGCTGGTGAGTCGGTGGGCGTCTCGGCGGACGCGACGCCGGTGGTGGACATCGGAATGACTCCTCGTGGGACGGGTGACGGGCGGAGAACGGTGTTCACCGTAGCAGAACACTGCTCACTGAGAGAACGACGTTCATCAAGATATAGCGTAACTGTCCGGCCTGGACAAGATATATCGCGTGCTGTTCACTCGTGCGGGCGCGCGTCCCCCCTCAGAGGAGAACACTGTTCTCCGAACGCCTAGAATGGCTCCCATGAACGACGCGGCCGCCCACACCCCCGCATCCCCTCCGCCGACCCCCTGGGAGCGCGGACGCCCGGCCCGCGCCCGGGTGTCGGCGCGCACGCCGCTGTCACGCGAGCGCGTCGTGGAGGCGGCCCTCACCGTGCTGGACCGGCAGGGGCTGGACGGGCTGTCGATGCGTCAGGTGGCGGCCGAACTGGGGGTCACGGTCTCCGCTCTCTACGCCCACGTCCGCTCCAAGGACGACCTGCTGGAGCTGATGTACACCCGGCTGTTCGACGGCGCCGCCCTGCCCGAGCCCGACCCCGAGCGGTGGCAGGAGCAACTGCGGGACTACGCCCGCACCGGACGCGAGCGCCTGCTCTCGCACCGGGACATGGCCAGGATCTCCATGGCCTACGCCCCCTTCACGGCCGAACTGCTGCCGCACGTCGAGGCGTTCCTCGGCCTGCTGCGGACCGCCGGGCTGCCCGACCGCATCGCGGCGGAGGCCGGCGACCTCATCTCCACCTACATCGACGGGTTCGTCCTGGGCGAGACCATGTGGCGGGAACGGGCCGCCGAGGCGGCCGGTGAGGACGCCGAGGACGCCTCTGACCACCCCGACGTGAACGGGATGGCCGCGGAGATGCAGGACTACTTCGCGTCGCTGCCCGAGAGCGACTTCCCCCATCTGCACGCCCTGGCCGGCCTGATGGTGACGGACTCCGCCGACGAACGGTTCGGCATCGGCGTGGAGATCATCCTGCGCGGCCTGGCGAGCTACCTGCCGGACGCGGCGGCCGGCCGAACGGTTCCGAGCGAGCCCGGTCACGACTGACCGGATCCGGTCCCGGCCGATCGGTCCTGGCCGATCGGTCGGATCAGATCCCGCTGCCGCGCAGCTCCGCCAGGCTGTCCTCGGTCAGCGGGCGGGGCGTGTGCTCCGCGTCGACGAGGACGACGGTGCACTCGGCGGTGTGGGCGAGCGCGGTGGTGAAGCTGCCGTCGGTGAACTGCGCGACGGGCCCGCGCGGCGAGCGGCCCACGGCGACCACGCGGGCGTGGACGTCCGCCGCGTGCCGGGCCAGGGCGCGGCCGGCGGCGGCGTGGTCGCCGACGCTGGTCAGTATCCGGCCGCTGGCGGCCACTCCGGCGGCGGCGAGCCGGTCGAGGTGGGCGGTGACGGCCGCCTTCGCCCCATCGGAGGACTCGACGTCGACGGCCTGCTCCTCCACCACGGCCGTCTGCTGGACGTGGACGACCTCCAGCGGGCTGCCGCTGTCGCGGGCGATCCGCGCGGCCGCGTCGACGATGGCCTCGGCCCGGTCGTGGGCGCCGACGGCGACGATGACGGGCGGCACGTCGGCCGGCACGGGCGCGCCGACGGCGGTGAGCGACGGCTCCACGGGCTCCGGCCCGGTGATGTGCTGCTCCGCCTTCCGCAGCAGCCCGTGCCCGCTGGCCAGCACCGGGATGGCGAGCACGAAGGTGGCGGCGCCGACGTAGAAGGGGACGCTCAGGTCGGTGGCGTCGGCGAGCTTGCCGGCGACGTAGGGCGCCAGACCGCCGCCGATGAACCGCAGGAAGCCGTACGCGGAGGAGGCCACCGGGCGCTCGACCGGGGAGACGAGCATGACGGCCTGGGTGGTGAGGGTGTTGTTGATGCCGATGAACGCGCCGCTGACGACGACCGCGGCGATGACGGTCGTGGGCGAGGCGACACCGGCGGCGATGACGGCCATGACGATGCCGAGGCCCAGCAGGTTGGCGTACAGGACCGGGGCGGTGCCGTAGCGGGCCTGGAGCCGCGGGGCGACGAACACGCTGAAGGCGGCGACCAGCAGGCCCCAGCCGGTGAAGACCAGACCGAGCTGATGGGCGCTCAGCTTCATCGGGTACGGCGCGTAGCCGAGCATCGTGAAGAAGCCCCAGTTGTACAGCAGGGCCATGATGCCCATGGTCAGCAGGCCGCGGTGGCGCAGCGCCCTGAGCGGGGCGACGGGTGAGGTCGGGCGCGCGGGCCTGGGCAGCGAGGGGACGAAGACGAGGGTGGCGACCAGAGCCACGGCCATGAGTACGGCGACGCCGAAGAACGGGCCGCGCCAGCTGATCGCGCCCAGTTCGCCGCCGAGCAGCGGACCGACGGCGATGCCGAGGCCGAGCGCGGTCTCGTACAGGATGATCGCCCCGGCGAAGCCGCCGCTGGCGGAGGCGACGATCACGGCCAGGGAGGTGGCGATGAACAGGGCGTTGCCCAGGCCCCAGCCGGCCCGGAAGCCGACGATGCCGTTGATGGAGTCGGTGCTGCCCGCCAGGGCGGCGAAGACGACGATCACGGCCAGACCTATGACGAGTGTGCGCTTGGCGCCGAACCGGCTGGAGAACCAGCCGACGACCAGCATCGCCACGGCGGTGACGATCAGGTAGCTGCTGAACAGCAGCGAGACCTGGCTCGGCGTGGCGTGCAGACTCTCGGCCAGGGCGGGCAGGATCGGGTCGACCAGACCGATGCCCATGAACGAGATCACGCAGGCGAACGCCACGGCCCAGACGGCCTTCGGCTGCTTGAAGGGGCTGACCGCCTCTCCACGCGGTGCACTCGCCTCTCCGTGCGGTGTAGTCATGGCCGCTTCTCTCCGGTCGTGTGGGTGACGGGGACGGTGGAACGGTCCTGGACGGCGCGGGCCAGGGCCGGCAGCGCGAGCCGCACCGCGTCCTGTTCCGGTTCCGTCAGCTGTTCGACGAGTTGCCGCAGGGCGTCGGCGCGCTCGGCCCGCCGCCGCCGGAACACTTCGAGGCCGGTGTCGGTGGCCGCCACCAGGACACCCCGGCCGTCGGTGCGGTCGGCGGTGCGCCGCACCAGTCCGGCCCGCTCCATGCGGGTGACGAGCTGGGTCATGTTCGGCTGCGAGACGTTCTCGGCGCGGGCCAGCTCGGTGAGCCGCTGCGGCCCCTCGTTGCCCAGCCGGCCCAGCGCGGAGGAGGCCGCGGTGCTCAGGCCGCCGGCGGTGGCGCTGCGACGTACGTACCGGACCAACCGCTCCACGGCGAGCATCAGTTCCTCGGAGGCCGCGTCGCCAGGTGCAGAGTCCATAACCCGCTTATGCATAAGCGCATTATGCATCTACGTGCACGGTGAAGCAAAGACCGTGGCGAAGACTGTGGCAAAGACCGAGGCGCCCGGCCGGTTCGCTGTCGCGGGTCGGCCGGGCGCCTCGTCTGTCACGCCGGGGGTGGTGGGGGTCAGTCCTTGATCTCGCAGATGGCGGCGCCGGAGGTGAGGGAGGCGCCGACGGTGGCGGTGAGGCCCTTGACGGTGCCGCTCTTGTGGGCGTTGAGGGGCTGTTCCATCTTCATGGCTTCCAGGACGACGACGAGGTCGCCTTCCTTGACTTCCTGGCCGTCCTCGACGGCGATCTTGACGATGGTGCCCTGCATGGGGGAGGCGAGGGTGTCGCCGGAGGCGACGGGGCCGGACTTCTTGGCGGCGCGGCGTTTGGGTTTGGCGCCGGCGGCCAGGCCGGTGCGGGCCAGGGACATGCCCAGCGAGGTGGGCAGGGAGACTTCCAGGCGTTTGCCGCCGACCTCGACGACGACGGTCTCGCGGCCGGTCTCGGTGTCCTCGTCGGTGTCGGCGGGGGCGGTGAAGGGGGTGATGTCGTTGGTGAACCCGGTCTCGATCCAGCGGGTGTGGACGGTGAAGGGGTCGGGGGAGTCGGTGAGCTCGGGGGCGAAGGCGGGGTCGCGGACGACGGCGCGGTGGAAGGGGATGGCGGTGGCCATGCCCTCGACGTGGAATTCGTCCAGGGCGCGGGCGGCGCGCTGGAGGGCTTCCTTGCGGGTGCGTCCGGTGACGATGAGTTTGGCGAGCAGCGAGTCCCAGGCGGGGCCGATGACCGATCCGGCTTCGACGCCGGCGTCGAGGCGGACGCCGGGGCCGGTGGGGGCGTCGAAGCGGGTGACGGTGCCGGGGGCGGGCAGGAAGCCGCGGCCGGGGTCCTCGCCGTTGATGCGGAACTCGAAGGAGTGGCCGCGCAGGGCGGGGTCGTCGTAGCCGAGGGGTTCGCCGTCGGCGATGCGGAACATCTCGCGCACGAGGTCGATGCCGGCGACTTCTTCGGTGACGGGGTGTTCGACCTGGAGGCGGGTGTTGACCTCGAGGAAGGAGATGGTGCCGTCCTGGCCGACGAGGAATTCGCAGGTGCCGGCGCCTTCGTAGCGGGCCTCGCGCAGGATGGCCTTGGAGGCGCGGTAGAGCTCGGCGACCTGCTCTTCGGACAGGAACGGGGCGGGGGCTTCCTCGACCAGTTTCTGGTGGCGGCGCTGGAGGGAGCAGTCGCGGGTGGAGACGACGACGACGTTGCCGTGTTTGTCGGCCAGGCACTGGGTCTCGACGTGGCGGGGGCGGTCGAGGTAGCGCTCGACGAAGCATTCGCCGCGGCCGAAGGCGGCGACGGCCTCGCGGACGGCGGAGTCGTAGAGCTCGGGGACCTCGTCGAGGGTGCGGGCGACCTTGAGGCCGCGGCCGCCGCCGCCGAAGGCGGCCTTGATGGCGATGGGCAGGCCGTGTTCCTTGGCGAAGGCGACGACCTCGTCGGCCCCGGAGACGGGGTCGGGGGTGCCGGCGACCAGGGGGGCGCCGGCGCGTTGGGCGATGTGGCGGGCGGCGACCTTGTCGCCGAGGTCGCGGATCGCGTGCGGGGGCGGGCCGATCCAGATGAGGTCGGCGTCGAGTACGGCCTGGGCGAACTCGGCGTTCTCCGAGAGGAAGCCGTAGCCGGGGTGGACGGCGCCCGCGCCGGATTCCCTGGCTGCCTTGAGCACCTTGCCGATGTCCAGGTAGCTGGTGGCGGGGGTGTCACCGCCCAGGGCGAACGCCTCATCCGCGGCGCGGACGTGCAGGGCGTCCCGGTCCGGGTCGGCGTAGACGGCCACGCTCGCGATCCCGGCATCCCGACAGGCCCGGGCCACGCGGACAGCGATTTCGCCACGGTTGGCGATGAGCACCTTGGTCAGCATGCCGTCGCCTCCCTCGCACCCGCGCGGTCCGCGCTCAGGCGGTCGACGGCCGCGCCGCGGCGCGTCGCCTCGTGGACGGTGTTCATGATCTCTCCGATCGGGGATGTTCAGTGGGGAAGGGCCGAGGCGAGCCAGCCGGCCGTTCCGTAGGCGTGCGGGGTGCGCAGCAGGCGGCGCCGGGAGGCCCAGGCACCGGCGCGCCGCGGGGCCGGACCGGAGTCCGGCCGCCCGGCGACGGACAGCAGCGCGACCACGGCGGCCAGTTCCTCGGGGGTGGGGTTGCCGCGTACGACCTTGATGGTCATGTCCGCTCCCTGGGGGTCAGAGGGGGATGTTGCCGTGCTTCTTCGGGGGGAGGGTTTCCCGTTTGGTGCGCAGTTGACGCAGGCCGCGGACGATGTGGGCGCGGGTGTCGGAGGGGGTGATGACGGCGTCGATGTAGCCGCGTTCGGCGGCGGTGTAGGGGTTGAGGAGGGCGTCCTCGTACTCGCGGATGAGGCGGGCGCGGACGGTGTCGGTGTCGGTGTCGTCGGTGGCGGCGAGGGTGCGGCGGTGGAGGATGTTGACGGCGCCCTGTGCGCCCATGACGGCGATCTGGGCGGTGGGCCAGGCGAGGTTGAGGTCGGCGCCGAGGTGTTTGGAGCCCATGACGTCGTAGGCGCCGCCGAAGGCTTTGCGGGTGATGACGGTGATGAGGGGGACGGTGGCTTCGGCGTAGGCGAAGATGAGTTTGGCGCCGCGGCGGATGATGCCGTCGTGTTCCTGGTCGACGCCGGGCAGGAAGCCGGGGACGTCGACGAAGGTGAGCACGGGGATGTTGAAGGCGTCGCAGGTGCGGACGAAGCGGGCGGCCTTCTCGCTGGCGGCGATGTCGAGGCAGCCGGCGTACTGGAGGGGCTGGTTGGCGACGACGCCGACGGGGTGGCCCTCGACGCGGCCGAAGCCGGTGAGGATGTTGGGGGCGTAGAGGGGCTGGGTCTCGAAGAACTCGGTGTCGTCGAGGAGGTGCTCGATGACGGTGTGCATGTCGTAGGGCTGGTTGGCGGAGTCGGGGACGAGGGTGTCCAGCTCCAGGTCCTCGGCGGTGGTGGTGAGGTCGGCCTCGTCGGGGAAGACGGGGGGCTCGGAGAGGTTGTTGGAGGGCAGGTAGGACAGGAGCTGTTTGACGTACTCGATGGCGTCTTTCTCGTCGCCGGCCATGTGGTGGGCGACGCCGGAGGCGCTGTTGTGGGTGCGGGCGCCGCCGAGTTCTTCCATGCCGACGTCTTCGCCGGTGACGGTTTTGATGACGTCGGGGCCGGTGATGAACATGTGGCTGGTCTGGTCGACCATGATGGTGAAGTCGGTGATGGCGGGGGAGTAGACGGCGCCGCCGGCGCAGGGGCCGACGACCAGGGAGATCTGGGGGATGACGCCGGAGGCGTGGGTGTTGCGGCGGAAGATCTCGCCGTAGGCGCCGAGGGAGGCGACGCCTTCCTGGATGCGGGCGCCGCCGGAGTCGTTGATGCCGATGACGGGGCAGCCGGTCTTGAGGGCGAAGTCCATGATCTTGACGATCTTCTGGCCGTAGACCTCGCCGAGGGCGCCGCCGAAGACGGTGAAGTCCTGGGAGAAGACGGCGACGGGGCGGCCGTCGACGGTGCCGTAGCCGGTGACGACGCCGTCGCCGTAGGGGCGGTTGGCGTCCAGGCCGAAGTGGGTGGAGCGGTGCCGGGCGAACTCGTCGAGTTCGACGAAGGAGTCCTCGTCCAGGAGGAGTTCGACACGTTCACGGGCCGTCAGTTTGCCCTTGGCGTGCTGCTTCTCGACGGCGCGTGCGGAGCCGGCGTGCGTCGCTTCCTGGATGCGCCGCTGAAGGTCCGCGAGTTTCCCCGCGGTGGTGTGGAGGTCGATGTCGGTCACGGGCTGCACCACCGGGTCTCGTCGGTCGGAAGGCTTTCTGGTACTTGATCTCTGTAATACGGTACTCAGTACCGTTGAGCGGAGCAAGTGGCCACCAGGGGCCACGACGGGAGAGGATGTGCGGTCATGAGCAAGCCACCGGCGCGGATCCGACTCGCGGACGCCGCCTTCGCCCTCTTCGACGAGCGCGGATACGAGCAGACCACCGTCGACGACATCGCCGAACGGGCCGGAGTGGGACGGACCACGTTCTTCCGGCACTACCGGTCCAAGGAAGCGGTCATCTTCCCCGACCACGACCGGCTGCTCGAACTGATCCGCGACCGGCTGGCGACCTCCAGCCACCGCACCGCCCTCGTCGCCGTCTCGGACGCGGTCCGCCTGGTGCTGCTGCACTACATCGAGGAGGGCGACCTCGCCCGCCGCCGCTACGCCCTGACCAGCAAGGTGTCGGCGCTGCGCGACCGCGAGATCGCGAGCGTGGCCCGCTACCAGCGGCTGTTCCGCGAGTTCATCGCCGACTGGATGGGCGACCCGACGAAGTCGGCGTCGCTGCGCGCCGAGCTGATGGCGGCCTCCGTCGCCGCCGCCCACAACCACGTGCTGCGCCGCTGGCTGCGCGGCGAGTCGGCGGACCCGGTGACCGAGCTGGACGAGGCGATGGGCGAGGTGCTCGCCCTGTTCCCGGCGCCGGGCGCCCCGGCGGACGGCGACGGCGGCGGCACCACCGTGGTCGCCTTCCGCACCGGCCAGGACCTCGACGCGCTGCTGCCCTCGCTGCGGCGCCTGGTCGAGGGCGAGACGGGGCGCTGAGACGCGACGACGCCGGCCTCCGGGACCGCGGACGGGGCGGGGCGGTCCCGGAGGCCGGCGTCGGTGTGCCGCCGTGCCCGGCGGCGACGGGTCAGCCGGCCGGGCGCCGGCCGGAGAAGGCGGCGAGTCCGGCGACGGCGGGTGTGACGTGCTCGTCCTTGTCGTACGGGGACACGGCGCTGACGGTGGCGACGGCCTTGACGCGGCGGTCGGTCCGCGCGGCGAAGGGCACGTAGCCGCCGGAGGCGCAGCTGCCCAGGGCGCCGACGCGGTCCGGGGTGCGAGACGACCACCGCCGGCAGGGGCACGCCGGGTCTGCGGAGGCCGAGAGGTAGCTCCGACTTCTCCGTTCCGTCGATGTCAACGCGCTTGCGCCGGAGGCGAGTCGGACACCGGGCGAACTCCAACTCGCTGCGGCGCATGGCGGGTATCCGCCGTTCCGTCCCGGGTTCAGGGTGTCGAACGCCCGGACGGGGAAGTCGGCATGGGCCACCGCGTTCCACCGAGCCCGAGGACACCGCCGATGAGCCATCTCCCGGTCCTGCCGACGCGGACCCGGACAGCAGGGCCCGAGACCCACCGCGCGACGGAGGGCAGGTGAACGACGACACCGACCGGCAGCGCACCCGCGAGCGCGCGTCCCGCTCCGCGCGAGGCGGCACGTCCCCGAACCGGGCCGCGACGGGCGCCGCGACGCGGCCCCGCCCCGCGCGACGCGGTACGGCCCTCGCCGTCTACTTGGCCTCCGCCACCCTGGTCCGCTCCGCGAGCGGCGGCGCGCCGGTCGGCCTGGTCTCCCTCACCCTCGCCCGGCACCCGCACGGCGGCGCGGCCCTGGGCAGCGTCCTGGCCGCCCTGCTGATGATCCCGAACGTCGCCGGCCCGTGGCTGGCCCGACGACTCGAAGGCGCCCGCGACACAAGGGTGTTGCTGGCCGTCGCGTTCGCCGTGCACGGGCTCGCCCTGGCCGGCGGGTCCCTGCTGCTCGGCCGCGCCGCCACACCCGTGGTGGCGGCGCTGATCACGCTCGGCGGGCTGGCCACCCCGCTGATGACCGGCGGGCTCAGCAGCCGCCTGGCCCCGCTCGTCGGCGGCGACGAGCGGGCGCAGCGCCGCGCCGAGGGCTGGGACTCCGCCACCTACGGCGTCAGCAATGTCATCGGGCCCGCGGCGGTCGCGGTGCTGGCCGGTGTGACCGGACCGCTCGCCGCGATGGTCGCGCTCGGCGCGGCGGCCGTGCTGGCCGGGCTGCTGCTCGTCCTGCTGCCCCGGGAGCGGGGCGCGGGCGGGCCCCGGGGCGAGGCCCTGACGGTGCGCGAGGCGCTGCGCGTGGTGGTCACCCGCGGGCCGCTGCGGCGCGTCATGGTCGCCACCATGCTCACCTCGGTCAGCACCTCGGGCGTGATGGTGATCGCCGTCGTCTTCGGGCGGGCGCTGCACCACTCGGCGGGCGCGGGCGCCGCACTGGGCGCGGCCTACGGCGTCGGCAACCTGTGCGGCGCGCTGCTGACCGCGGTCTTCCCGCTGCGGGGCGAGCCGGAGCGGCTGGCGGTCCGGCTGATCGGCGCCAACGCGGTGGCCGTCGGGCTGTGCGCGGCCGCGCCCGACTACGCGATCGCCGTGATCACCTTCGCCCTGGCCGGCGCGACCAGCGCGGTCCTGTTCACCGCGACGCTCGCCGTGCGGTCCGTGTACGCGCCGCCCGCCGCCCGCGCGCAGGTGTTCGTCACGATGGCCGGCTGCAAGATGGTCGCCGGTGCGGCGGGCACCGCGCTCGCGGGCACGCTCTCGGGCTTCGATCCGCGGCTCGCCCTGGCCGTCGGCTGCCTGGTGGTGACCGCGGCCGTCGGCACGGCCCGGCTCGACCGCCGCCTGACCCGGGGCACACCGTCCGCGCCGGACGGGGCACCGCTCCCGGCGTCCGAGGCGGCGGAAGAGTCCGTCGCCCCCCGCGCGACTCCGCCCGCCTGACCGGTGCCGCCTGGGCACGGCCGGTCGGCCCGGTGGCCGTGCCCGGCGCGACCGCCGCCCTGACCCGGGGCACGCCGTCCGCGCAGGACAGGGTGCCGCTTCCCGGGTCCCCAGCGGCGGGGGAATTGCGGGGCCGGACCGAGGATCTGCCGCTGGAGCGGGCCGCTGAGGCGCACCGCCGTATCGAGTCCGGCGCCACCACGGGCAAGCTCGTGCTGGAGATCGCGGCGCCGTGACCCGCGCCGTAGGTCGAGCCGCTCCGTCAGCGGTGAACCCTGCCGAGGCTTCGGATTCCCTGACGCGTCAGCCGTGGGCCGTGCCGGAGCGGGTCGAGGTGATCACGACGGATGGGTGCGACCAGCCGGGCGGTCACGGAGGAGGCGACCTGTGCCGAGGGCGGAGAAGCTCCCGGGAGCGACCACCACCGACCACAGGTACGGAACCCGCACGTGCCCGCCGCCCCCGTGGTGCTCAGCCCCCTCTCAACCCGTGTAGAGTGGTGTCAACGCCGCGGGGTGGAGCAGCTCGGTAGCTCGCTGGGCTCATAACCCAGAGGTCGCAGGTTCAAATCCTGTCCCCGCTACGAGAAGGAGAAGGGCCCGGAGACATCCGGGCCCTTCTTCGTGCGCGGCCGCTGTGCCGCCCGGCTCGTACCCGGCGGCCCGCTCAGCGCGGCGAGCCGAGCCGGCCCTTCGACGCGGCGAGCAGTTCGGGCACCGTCACCAGCTTGCTGCGGGGTCTGCCGCCCCGGCTGCCGCGGGCCAGCTCGGCCCGTTCGATGGCGGCCAGGCCCCGCGCGTCCACGAGGTGACCGCTGCGCCGCCGCACCAGCCGCTGGAACGCCCGGGCCGAGTGTTCCGGCGCGGGCAGCGCACCGGCGACGGCGTCGGCGAGGAGCGTCCCGACGGTCTCCGCGGCACACGCCCGGTTCGCGCCGATGCCGCCGGAGGGACCGCGCTTGATCCACCCCACGACATACGCGCCCGGCTTCCCGGCCACCCGCCCGGCCTCGTGCGGCACGGTGCCCGTCGCCGCGTCGAACGGCAGCCCCGGCACCGGCACGCCCCGGTAGCCGATCGCCCGCAGCACCATGCCCGCCCCGATCTCCGTCCCGCCGTCGCCCCCGGTGACACGTATGCCGCGCACCGCGCCGTCCCCGCACACCTCCTCGGGCGCGGAGTGGAAGCGGAACACGATCCGGCGCTCGCCGTCCGCGGCCGGCGGCCGCGTCCAGTCGACCCGCTCGCGGACGGCGTCGCGCAGCAGGGCGGCCTTGTCCTGCGGGCCGGCCGCGGCCAGCGCCTCGGCGATGCGCGGATCGTGGTCGTCCACGACCAGCTCGACACCGGGCAGATGGCTCAGCGCCAGCAACTCGGGCCGGGTGCAGGCGGCGTGCTCGGGACCGCGCCGGCCGAGCAGCACCACCTCCCGCACGCCGCCCGCGCGCAGCGCCGCGAGCGCGTGGTCGGCGATGTCCGTGCCGGCCAGCTCGTCCGGGTCCGAGACCAGGATGCGGGCGACGTCCAGGGCGACGTTGCCGGTGCCGACCACCACGACGCGCCCGGCGGACAGATCGATCCCGTCGGGGGCGCCGTCCGGGTGGCCGTTGTACCAGGCGACGAACGACGTGGCCGAGACGCTGCCCGGCAACTCCTCGCCCGGAACGCCCAGTCGGCGGTCACCGGAGGCGCCCACCGCGTAGACGACGGCGTCGTGGTGCGCGGCGATCTCCTCGACCGTGACGTCCTTGCCGACCTCGGCGCCCAGCAGCATCCGGACCCGCGGATGGGTGTGGAAGCGGGCGAAGGACTCGCCGATCCGCTTCGTCGCCGGATGGTCCGGCGCCACGCCGTAGCGCACCAGGCCGCCGGCCACCGGGAGCCGGTCGATGAGCGTCACCTCGGCGTCGGTGTGCAGCAGCAGGTCCTCGGCGGCGTACATGCCGGCCGGGCCGGTGCCCACGACGGCGACGCGCAGCCGGCGGAAGTCGGCGGGCAGCGTGCGCGCGAACGCCGGGGCGCCCCAGGGATGGAAGTTGGGGCTGTCGCCGGCGACCGGCGCCGGCTCGGCGTCCGCGTAGTACGCCGCGTTGACCTCGGCGTACCGCGCCTGCGCGCCGGTCAGCCGGTCGGCCGGCGAGATCGCGTCCACCGGGCAGGCGTCCGCGCAAGCGCCGCAGTCGATGCAGGACTTGGGGTCGATGTACAGCATCTCCGTGCTGCCGAAGGCGCGTTCCTCCGGCGTCGGATGGATGCAGTTGACCGGGCAGACGGCGACACAGGTGGCGTCCGAGCAGCAGGTCTGGGTGATGACGTAGGTCATGGCGGCCGGTCCGGTTCAGATCAGGTGGGCGCGCTTGTAGAACGCGAGGGCGGGCCGGGTGAGCAGCCGGGCGGAGGCGAGGAAGCTCATCAGCCCCGAACAGCTCGACCGCATCATCGACTTGTGGTGCTGGTTGGCCTTCGCCTCGGCGATGGCGCGGGCGCTGTCGAGCCCGGCGTTGGCGTACACCTTCTTGTTCACCATGCTGGTGACGATGACGTAGGAGGCGACGGCGATCACGAAGGCGTGGATCTGCCGGCGCACCCAGCCCGCCTTCTCCAGGCGCTGGAGCGTCTCCTCACGGGCGAACTTCATGTGCCGCGATTCCTCGACGACGTGGATGTTGTTGATGGTGCGCACGAACGGCACCACCCGCTCGTCGCGCATCCAGTCGCGCTGCATCACGTCGAGCACCTCCTCGGCCACCAGGATGGCGGCGTAGGCGGCCTCGCCGAAGGCGACCGTCTTGAAGGCGCGGCCCAGTTCGACGGCGGCCCGGCGCGGCCGATACGCCGGCGCGCCCAGCTTCTTGGCGCCGCGGGCGAACATGATGGAGTGCCGGCACTCGTCGGCGACCTCGGTCAGCGCCCACTGGAACTCGGGGTCGGTGGGGTCCTTGGCGTAGATGTCCCGCAGCACCAGCTGCTGGAGGATCATCTCGAACCAGATGCCGGTGCTGGCCACCGAGGCGGCCTCCTGCCGGGTCAGCTCCTTGCGCTGCGCCTCGGTCATCTCGTCCCAGTACGCGGTGCCGTAGAGCGTGCTCCACTCCGGGCTCGCGCCGTGGTAGCCCTTGTCGAGCGGCGTCTCCCAGTCGACCTCCGCCTGCGGGTCGTAGGAGAGCGTCGCCGAGGAGTCGAGCAGGCGCTGCGCGACGGCGGAGGCGCGCGACGGCTGGACTTCCGGTCGTACGGTACTGCTGGCCATCTGAGCTCCTTGGGTCGACAGGCGCGGCACCTGGGTCGCCGACGAGGGTCGTCGCTCGTGGGTCCGCGCCCCGGCTCACGCACGTACGCCGGCCCACGACCGCGAAGGCGCGCGGCGCCGGCTCGGTCGGCGGTACCGGGGTCACCGGGACACGACGGAGGCGCCACCGCTTGTTAGACTGAATGTATAACAAGCGACGACGCGTGCCTACCCCCGAGTAAGGAGCCGTACGGCCCCTTCTCGCCCCAAAGAGTGGGGGAGCTGGAGAAGGGCGAGGTCAGGCCGCCGACAGGGAGACCTCGGTCGACTTGAACAGCGCGGTGACGGCGGAGCCCTCCGCCAGGCCCAGATCGGCGACCGCGTCCTGGGTGATCGCGGCGGTCAGTTCAGCGCCCTCCACCGCGACCCGCACCGAGGCCATGGCGGCGCCCGTGGCGATCTCGCGCACCGTGCCGGGCAGCCGGTTGCGGATGGACAGGCCCTCCACCGGGCCGGTGGCGAGCGCGACCTCCGTGGCCTTGACCAGGGCGCGCACCGCGGACCCCTCGTCGAGGCTCAGGTCCTCGACGGCGTCCCGGGTGACGGCGGCGGTGACGATCTGCCCGCCGCCCAGGCGCACCCGGACCGTCGCCATCGCCTCGCCCCGGGTGACGAAGGTGACGGTGCCGGGGAGCTGGTTGCGGATGCTCAGACTCATGGTGGACGCCTCGCAGGGTACGGGGGCTCGGTTCGCCTTCGCTGGATGATGTGCGGCCCACGGTAGTCCGGCGACGGCGGCGCCGCGCGGCCGTCATCCGGTCGGCGCAGGCGACGAGCGGAGGACGGCGGTTCCGGTCTAGCCTGGCAAAGCCTTGTGCTGACAGGACGACAAGGCGTGGGCGGCCCCGCACTTCTGCGCCCTGGACAGGGGCCGCCCCACTTCCCGTCTCCCGTGCGTACCCGTGCGCACACATGCGCTATGCTCGATCCAGAGCCGGTCGCCGCAACTGCGGTGAACCGACCGCGCGTTGGTGGTCCAAGGAAAGACGCCCCGCTTCCTGCGGGGAAATGCAGGTGCAAGGCCTGCCCGGCGCTCCACAGCAGCCCCGCCTCCGGCATCCGGAGGTGGGGCTGTCGTCTGTGCGGGGGCGGCGGCCCCGGTCAGCTTCCGACGTACCAGGTGAAGCCGCCGTTGGACGCGGCCACGGCCAGCAGCACGAAGAAGATGACCAGGTCGACGATGCCCAGGACGATGCCCGCCTTGGCCATCCCGCGCCCGCCGCCCGCGCCCGCCGTCTGCCGCAGCGCGATCCCGCCGAAGATGATGGCCAGCGGGCCGAGGACGACGTTGAGGAAGAACAGACCGACGATGCCGCAGACCAGACCTGCGACCGCCAGGCCGTTGGTGCGCGAACCGGAGGACGCGGCGGAGGGGTTGCCATAACCCGACATCAGATACTCCCGGAGTAGGTGTGGGCCGAGTGCGCGCGCCCCAGGGGCCCACGCCGGCTTTACTTTTCCTTCACCACCCGGATGCCCCGGCAGCCAACGAGCATGCGCGCTCGCGCAGTTACGGCTTCGGTGCCTCCGTCCGTGCGGTCACCTGCTCGACGCCGGCGCCTTGGAGCAGGCGTTCGACGGGGATCTCCGGCCGCTTGCCTTCCCGCACGCTGTTCACGCCGTTCCGTCCCTCGGGATCCCGGGTGCCGGTGTACGACCCCGCTTCCTGCGGTGGCGGTCGCGGCCGACCGGGACCAGCCTCATAGACACGCGACCCCGCACCCGCACCCGCTCCGGAGCACCCCACGGCAACCCCGAGCAACCCCGAGCAACCCCGAACAATGGAGACACACGTATGACCCCGACCGGACTCGTCGACGTCCACGCCCACTTCGTCACCGACGGCTATGTGGGCGCGGCCCGGGCCGCCGGCATCGAGCATCCCGACGGCATGCCCGGCTGGCCCGACTGGAGCGTGGACGCGCACCTCGACCTGATGGAGCGTTCGGGCATCGAGAAGTCCTACCTGTCGATCTCGTCCCCGGGCGTGCACTTCGGGGACGACGGCGCGGCCCGCGCGCTGGCCCGCGAGGTCAACGAGTTCGGCGCCCGCGTCCGCGCCGAACACCCGCGGCACTTCGGCCACTTCGCCTCCCTGCCGCTGCCCGACGTCGAGGGCGCGCTCGCCGAGGCCGCCCACGCGCTCGACGTGCTGGGCGCGGACGGCGTCACGGTGGAGAGCAACCACCACGGCGTCTACCTCGGCGACCCGCGCCTCGAACCGCTCTGGGAGGACCTGGACCGGCGCGGCGCCGTCGTCTTCGTCCACCCCACCTCGCCGCCGCACGCCGACGACCTCGCCCTGGGCCGCCCCCGGCCGATGCTGGAGTTCCTCTTCGACACCGCCCGCACCGCGAGCGACCTGCTCTTCCGCGGCGTCCTCGGCCGCCGGCCGCGCATCCGGTGGGTGTTCACCCACGGCGGCGGAGCGCTGCCGCTGCTCGCCGACCGGATGGAACTCTTCCGCACCCACTTCGGCGAGGGCCCCGAGGACGCGCCGGGCGCGGTGGAACAGCTCGGCCGCCTCTGGTACGACATGGCCGGCACGCCCTTCCCCCGCCAGATCCCGGCCCTCGACGCCGCCTTCGGCACCGAACGCCTCCTCTACGGCAGCGACTACTGCTGGACGCCCGCCGAGGCCGCGCTCGCGCAGGTCGCCACCGTCGACGCCGCGCCCGCCCCGGCCGACGCCGCCACCTGGCGCGACCTCACCACCCGCAACGCGCACCGCCTCTTCGCCGCGGACGCGCGGTGACCGCGTCCCCGCACGGAGGAGGAACGCCATGCCGGACATCGACACCGTCACCGCCGACCTCGCCTCCTTCACCCGCCTGGCACCTGGCCCGGCGCGGCCACGACCTCACCGACGACCTGCTCGGCGACGACCGGCCGGCGCGCACGGCCGCCTTCTACGCCGACACCCTGGCCCGGCTCCGGGCCGACCGCCGGAGCCGGGCGGGGGCGCCGGGGCCGCGCCGCGCACCGGGGGCCGCGCGCTCAACGCGTCCGCGGACCGCCGACGAGCAGGGCGCGCACCCGCTCGAACTTGTCACTGACCACTCACCCTGTCGGCGGCAGATCGCACGCCAGCAGGCCGGCCAGGGTGGCCGTGGCCGCGTCCGGGTCGGCGCCGCGCCAGGCGACCACGTGGTCGGGCCGGAGCAGCGTCAGACCGTCCGGGGCGAGGAAGTCCGCCGTGCTCCGGTGGACGGCGAGTCCGGCGGGGTACGGACCCGGGACGGTGAGGCGGTCGGGGACGCGGGCGTCGGGGCCCGCGAGCAGGGCCCAGTGCGGGCCGGCAAGGTCCAGGGTGGAGCGGGTGCGGTGCTCGTCGAGCCAGCGGTGCGGCACCCGGGTGCCGACGCGCCCGGCCGGGGCGAACTCGGTGACCGGCTCCGGGTCCGCGGCGTCCGCCGGGCCGGGCGCGAGCGCCCCCTCGGTGTACTGGAAGCCGCCGGCCGCGAGCACGTAGGGGTGGGCGAGGGTGGGATCGGGTGCGGCGGCCGGGTCGCTCAGCGCCTGGCTGCGCCGGCTGGACTGGTCGGCGGCGAACCACCCCGCCGGGCGGCGCTCGGTGTCGTAACTGTCCAGCAGGGCCGGGGCGGCCCGCCCGCGCAGGACGGCGGCGAGCTTCCAGCCCAGGTTGTGCGCGTCGGCTATGCCGGTGTTGGCGCCGCTGGCCGCGAACGGCGGCATGACGTGCGCGGCGTCGCCGGCCAGGTGGACGAGCCGGTGGGTGTAGCGGTCGGCGACGCGCATCTCGGCCCGCCACGGCAGCACGCTCAGGACCTCCAGGCCGGGCGCCGGCACGCCGAGCACGGTGCGCAGCAGACGCGGCCAGTCGCGGCCGGCGGTGTCGCCCGCCGTCATGAACACCCACCGGTGCCGGCCGTCGACCGAGGCGAGCGCGCCGGGCGCGTCGGGGTGGTCGAGCCGGCAGAGGTTGAAGGGGCGGTCGCGGACGACGTCGCCGAGGTCGGCCCGGAAGTAGACGCTGACGCTCGGCTCGCCGACCGGGCCCCGGCCCGACCGGCCGATGCCGAGGGCCGCGCGCACCGGGCTGCGGGCGCCGTCCGCGGCCACTAGGCGGCGGCAGCGCAGCCGTTCCCGGCGGCCCGTGGTCCGGTCGAGCAGGGTGGCGACCACCTCGCCGTCCTCGGGCCGCTGTGCGAACGCGGTGAGTTCGGCGCCGAACCGCACCGTCGCGCCCGCCGCCACCGCGGCCTCGCGCAGCACCGGCTCCAGGGTGTCCTGGGCGATCAGGCACGGCGGCTCCGGGCTCACCTCGACCTCCGGGCCGGCCGGCCCCGACGGCCGCCACAGCGGGAGGAGTCCGGCCTCGGCGAGCGTGCGTCCGGCGGCCATGCGATCGTGCCCGGCGAGATCGCGGGCCGCCTCGTGCACCGCCCGCGCCAGGCCGAGTTCGCGGAAGACCTCCATGCTCCGCACATGGAAGCGCCGCGCCTTGGGCTGGGGCGAGGTCGTCGCCCGCCGCTCCACGAGGGTGACCGCGAGCCCGTGGTGGCGGCAGACCAGCGCGGCCGTCAAACCCACCAGGCCGCCGCCCACGATCAGTACCTCGGTCGTCGGTGTACGTTGTCCACTCATGGTGTACAACGTACACGCCGTAGGGTTCGGTCACCATGACTCCTTCCGACGACCGGCCTCCGACCGGCGGACTCGTATGGTTCGACGAGCCCGCGCCCCCGCGCGCCACCGAGCAGCTGAGCCGGGAGCGGATCGTGGCAGCCGCGCTGGAACTCGCCGACCGCGAACCGACCGGCGAGATCACCATGCGCGCCCTGGCGGCCCGGCTCGGCGTCCGCAGCCCGATGGCCCTCTACCGCTACGTCGGCAGCAAGGACGGACTGGCCGATCTGATGGCCGACGAGGTCTACGGCCTGATCCGGGCGGCGCGCGGCGAGGGCTGGCGGGCGGCGCTCGACACCCTCGGCCGCACCGGCTGGCAGGCCGTGCGCGCGCACCCCTGGTTCGCCCGGCTCGCCTTCAGCCGCCCCCCGCTCGGCCCCCACGCCCTGCGCCTGTACGACGACGCGCTCGCCGAACTCGAACCGCTCGGCCTGGACGCCGCCACCCGCATGGGCTTCGTCAACACGGTGCTCGGCCACGTCCTCGGCTCCGGACTCACGCTCCTGGAGGAACGGGCCATGCGCGCCCGCGCCGGCCTCGCCTCCGACCGCGACCTGGGCGCCGCCGCCGCCCCCTACCTCGAACGCGTCGCGGCCCAGGGCGGCCACCCCCACTTCAGCCGCTGGGCCGCCGACCCCGCACGGCACGCCCCGCCGCCCCAGTCCTTCGAACGCGTCCTCGACTGGCTCCTCGACGGCCTCGCCACCCAGCTCGCCGACTAGCTCGCCGACCGGCGTCCGGGCCGCTCAGCCGATGGTCACCACCCGCGCCCACGACGGCGGGGTGTCCGGGACGTAGTCCGGGTCGTGCTCGTCGGCGGCCCCGGCGGGGCGCGGGAAGAGGCCGACGACCGTGCGGCAGGACGGCTGGGCGGAGGGCCACGGCGTCTGGCCGTCCGTCAGGGCGACGATCACGTCCGGACGCGGCCTCGTCCGCAGCGCCCCCTCGAACCCCGAGCGCAGGTCCGTGCCCCCGCCGCCGATCAGCCGCATGCTCTCGGCCCGGCACAGCGGCACGGCGACCCCGGCCGCCGCGTCGCAGGAGATCACCGAGACCAGATCGCGCCGGCCGCCCACCGCCCGCGCGATCGCCGCGACCTCCAGCAGCGCGCCGCCCAGCTCGGCGTCGCTCACCGACCCCGAGGTGTCGATCACCACGCACACCCGGGGCGGCGTACGGCGCAGACTCGGCAGCACCACTCCGGGCAGCGAGGCCGAACGCCGCGACGGCCGCCGGTAGCTGTGGTTCTCGCCCGCCCCCGGCGCGCCCGCCGCCGCACGCACCGCCGCGCCGAGCAGCTGCCGCCAAGGCTGCGGCGGGTGGAACGCCTCGTCCGCCCATCTGCGCCAGCCGTCCGGCGCACTGCCCGGCCGGCCCTTGATCCCCTCGGCGACCCGGAAGCGGACCGCGTCCCGCTGCTGCCGGGTGAGGCCGTGCGCCCCGTCCGGTCCCAGCTCCCAGGGCCGGGCCTGCCCGTCGGCGCCGCTGCCGCAGTCCAGCCAGGCCAGCTCGGCGGTACGGGCGGACAGCGACGCCGTGCGCAGGTACTCCTCCATCAGCAGCCCCGTCGGCAGCCGCAGCAGCGACGGCAGCACCGCGCCGGCCGGCAGCGGAAGCCCGCGGCCGTAGATGTCGTCGTTGATCTCGAAGTCGGCGGCGATGTTCCGGCGCAGCCTGCCCGAGCCCTCGGCCGCGCAGCCGCCCGGCCCGCGCCGCCCGCCGGGCCCGGGCTCCGCCTCGTACTGCCGCGCGTACCGCTCGCCCCGCCCGTGGTGATCGCGCAGCAGGTGGGACACCTCGTGCACCCACACGCCCGCGAGTTCCGCCAGCGGCATCCGGGCGACGAAGCCGGGGGAGACGTAGCAGCGCCAGTGCGCGTCCACCGCCATCGTCGGCACCGACCGGTCCTCGACCACGTGCAGCGCGAAGAGCGCGTCGGCGAGGTACGGCCGCACCTTCACCGCGTGCAGCCGGGCGGCCAGCAACTTGTCCATGTCGAGCGGCAGCCGGGGTGCGTCGGTGGTCCGCACGCCTGCCGTGTCCGCGGTGCCCGCCGTGTCCGCCGCGTCGCGGGGACCGCCCGGCGTCCCCGGCGGGACGACCCGTACGGGCCGCGGCGGCGCGGACCGGGACGGCGGCCGTGGCGGTGCGGGGCGTGGCGCCGGCGGGAGTCGGTGTCGCGGGGTCTGCTGAGTTCGGGGCAGGGACGGCGGGGTTCGCTGCGTCGGGCGGTGGTCCGCGGGAGGCGTCATCGGGGGGCGGGCTGGTGGAGTCTGCCCAGGTCGGGGATGGTCTGTGGTGGGTGTGATCGGTGGGCGCGCCGGTGGAGCCTGCCCAGGTCGGGGATGGTCTGTGGTGGGTGTGATCGGTGGGCGCGCCGGTGGAGCCTGCCCAGGTCGGGGGTGGTCTGTGGTGGGTTCGGTCGAGGGGCGGAGCGGCGGGGCCTGCTGCGGTCCGGGGTGTTCCGTGGGTGGCTTCATCGGCGCGCACCCGTCGCGCGTCCCGCGCCGGCCGCCGCCGCGACGCGCTCCACGGAGCGGTCCGCACGCCGGGCGAGCCCGACCACCGCGGCCAGCCGCTCCACCGCCTCGGGCACCTCCCAGTCGTCGCGCCGCAGCGCGGCCAGCGTCGTCGCCGGGGCGACCAGCAGGTCCGGCGCGCCGGTCTCCAGCGCCCGCACCAGCACCGCCCAGCCCGCCTCCCACCTCGCCCGCTCCGGCCGCGCCCCGACGGCGGCCACCACCGCCTCCAGCGCCGCCTGCCGCAGATCGCCGCGTTCCGGCAGCTCGGCGGCGCCCGGATCGGCCAGCAGCGACTCCGGATCCGGCAACTCCATCCGGTCCAGATGGGCGAGGAGTTCGAGCCCCGGCCCGTCGCCCACCGCGCCCCGCACCAGCAGCGCCAGCACGTCCCGGGAGACGCCGGCCGCCGTGCCGAAGGCGAGCAGCGTCAACGCGGCCTCCCAGCTCCGCGGCGAGGGCCAGGCGCCGCCGCGCCGTGTCTCGCTGTTCGGCAGCCGGTGGATCAGCGTCGGCCGCGCCTCCAGGAAGCCGCAGACCGCCCGCCGGGCGAAGGCCACCGCCTCCGGCAGCCGCCCGGCGATCAGCCGGGGCAGCTCCGCCCGGGGCCAGACGCCGCCCAGCCCGCGCACCACCACCTCCCGGTCGTGCACCCAGTACAGGTGCACGAACCGGTTGGCCAGCGGCGGGCTCAGCTCCCAGCCGTCCGCCGCCGAGGCGCGCGGATTGGCGGCGGCCACGATCCGCACCCCCGGCGGAAGCCGCAGCGCGCCCACCCTCCGCTCCAGGACCACCCGGAGCAGCGCGGCCTGCACGGCCGGGGTGGCCGTGGACAGCTCGTCCAGGAAGAGCAGTCCGCGCCCGGCCCGCACCAGCTCGACCGCCCACTGCGGCGGAGCCATCGGCACCCCCTCGACCGCCGGGTCGTCGCCCACGATCGGCAGCCCGGAGAAGTCGGACGGCTCGTGGACGCTGGCGATCACGGTGGTCAGCGGCAGGTCGAGGGAGGCGGCGAGCTGGGTGAGGGCAGCGGTCTTGCCGATGCCCGGCTCGCCCCACAGCAGCACGGGCAGATCGGCCGCGACGGCCAGCGTGAGCGCCTCCAACTGCTCGTCGGGACGCGGCTCGGTGGTGGTCGTCCGCAGCAGGGACAGGAGGTCTTCGGCGACGGAGAGTCGAGCGCCGGTGGCGGTACGTGAGGACACAGGGCATCACCTCGGGTGGGAGAAGGGAACGGGACAGCGCGTCCCGGAGGAAAGGGGGTGGGTCGAGGGCGTGCCACGCCCAAGACCCGGATCAAGGAGGGGAGTCGGAGACGGCAGGTCAGTCGGGCAGGACCAGACGCGGCCGGGTCCGGCTGCCGCGCCTGCTGCGGATCTCGGGCGGCGTACGGCGGTTGATCCGGTGACGGCGGTCCGCCCCGCCGCGCCCCGCACCCGAGCCGCCCCCTGCCGCACCGGTGGACGGGTTCCCGCCCACCAGGCCCGACCGAAACAGCCCGTGGTCGACACGGCGGGCCGCGGCCGACTCCAGTTCCGTCCGCAGTGGCCCGTCGCGCAGCACCGCGCCGGGCCCGAGCAGCCCCTCGACCACGGCCAGCGCCCCGGCGACATCACCGTGGCCGAGCCGCTCCCGTACGGCGGGCAGCGCCTCCGGACTGCGGTGCGCCGCGTCGATCGCGCGCAGGCAGGGCAGCCCCGGGCCGCCGAGCGCCACCAGCAGCTCTTCCCGGCGCAGTTGGGCGAGGTCGTGATCGACCGCCGTCAGCACTCCGTCCCGCAGCGCGATCCGGTGGACCTCGCCCCGGCACTCCACCCGGTGCGGATCGCCCGGTTCGGGTCCGGCGGCGGCTGCCTGTTGCCGGTCGCAGCCGGCCAGCGCCGGGGCGACGAGCGGATGCAGGCGGCCGGCCGTGATCAGACCGGCCCGCAGCAGCTCCAGGTCAGGCAGGACCCGGGCCGCCGCCTCCGGCAGCACCGGAAGCGCCGCGACCCGCTGCGGCGGCAGTTCCTCCCGCAGCGGCCGGAAGGCGGGGACATGGCCGTCGTCGGGGGCGACGAGTTCGAGCACCGCCGGGCCGCGCGCACCGAGCCGTACCGTGAAGGCGCCGCGCGGCTGCCCCTCCGCCCGCAGCAGTGACTCCGCCTCGGCGGCCCAACGGCCAACCGCCCACGGCGAGTCGGGGTCGACGGGCGGATCGGACCGGATGGCGGACGCCGCGTCCGCGCCGCACCGCAGCGCCAGCTCGCCGCTGCGGCCGGAGTCCCACAGGTGCCGGTGCAGATCGAGCCGGAACCGCCGGTCGGGGTGTGGATGCGGGTGTGAGCACGGGTGTGAGCACGGGTGTGCGGGCGGGCGGCGTCCCGGGCCCCCCGGGGGGCCGTCACCCGGCCCCTCCCACAGCGCCAGCGACATCCGCTGTCCCGCGTCCGCCCAGGCCGGTGGTGTCCGCACCACCAGAGCGGGCGGCACGGCGCCGGAGCGCGGGTAACGGGCCAGACAGAGGGTGACGCCGGGGCGGAGCCGCCCGTCGGGGGCGATCCGGGGCATGTGCCAGCGCAGCAGATCCGGCGCCAGACGGCGCAGGTCGGCGCGGAGGAGCCGGACGAGATCGGTGCCGTGGCGGTCGCGCACGGCGCGCAGATCGAGATCGACGTCGATGCGGGCGGCGGCGCATGCGCCCGCCCAGTCGCCGACCGCACGCCGTGCGGTCGCGGTCTCGATCATGGACGGTGGCACGGCGTACTCGCGTACGCGCTGCCACATCAACAGGCGGGTCGGAATCGCGGACGGAAGGTGAGGTGCCATCAGCACTCACCTTGCGTGGACGATTCCCCCCATCCGAACGAGGAGGAGTTCTTCATCGCCGACATCTAACCACACCGTCGCCGAAGTCCCTCCTGATTAAATGAAGTCCCGCCCCTGTCGCAGTAGTTGACGTCTGCGACATGACGAGGGCGTGATGCATGCCGTTGAGGTGCCCGTGTCGGACGGGGCCGGGACGAGCGAATGGCCCGGGTCCGGATCCGCGAGGCGAGCGACTCGCCGGTGCCGGTGCCGGTGCCGATGCCGGTGCCGGTGCCGGTGGGGCGCGGGGTGCGCTCCGTCGCGCGGGCCGGGACGCCTGCCTCCGCGGCGGACGCCGGACGTCCTGACGTACGACGGCCGGGTGCGGCTGCGGGACGTGGACGGCGGACGGTGGCTGCCCGACTTCACCGTCGCCGGGGTGCTCCGGCCGGGCGTGTTCTCCTCGCCGGACACGCCGAGCGTGCAGAGCGCCGAGAACGACTACGTCGTCTGGACTGTGATGGTCCGTCAGGAGCGGTACGGGGTTCGCGCCGGCGGCCGGGGCGACCGGGGACATCAGCGGCGACGGGCGGCACAACGGAGGGCGTGCCCCCAGGTGGCTTCGTGATCCCGCCCCGTCAGTCCCGGCTGGGCACCGGCCGGTCGTCGCCGACGGCGGTCGCGCAGGTCACCGGCGCGCCGTCGGCTCCCGCCGGGGCCGCGTCGTGCGGCGTGACCGGTTCCCGGGCGCCGCGCGGCGTGGCGGTGCGCACGACGCGGGACCGGCTGTGCAGCCGCAGCGAGACGCTCACCAGGGCGATCGCCACCAAGGTCATGGCCGCGCCCGCCCAGGCGGTGGAGGCGAAGCCGAAGCCCGCGTCGATCACCGTGCCGCCGAGCCAGGGGCCGCCGGTGTTGCCCAGGTTGAACGCGGCCGTCGTCGTCGCGCCGGCCAGCGTGGGCGCGGCGCCCGCCACGTTGAACATCCGCGCGTTGAGCGCCGGGGCCGTGTAGAACGCGGAGAAGCCGAGCAGGAACGACAGGGCGATCGCGGCCACCGGGCTCGACGCGAACAGCGCCAGGGAGACCAGCAGCACGGTGGAGGCGGTGATGCCGGAGAGCAGCACGCCGAACAGGTGCGCGTCGGCGACCCGTCCGCCGACCGTCGTGCCGACCAGCGCACCGACGCCGAAGAGCGCCAGCACGGTCGGCACCCAGCCGTCCGCGAGGCCGGCCACGTCGGTGAGCAGCGGCGCCAGGTAGGAGAAGGCGCAGAACACGCCGCCCGCCGCCAGCGCGGTCACGCCGATGGACAGCCACACCTGCCGGTCCCGGTAGATCGCCAGCTCGCCGCGCAGCGCCGAGTGCCGCTCGGGCAGCGGGATGCGCGGGATCCGGGTCAGCACGCCGACCAGCGCGATCGCGGACGCCACCGCCACCGCCCAGAACGCCGACCGCCAGCCCAGGTGCTCGCCGAGGAACGCGCCGGCCGGCACGCCCAGCACGTTGGCGATCGACAGTCCACCGATCATCACCGCCATCGCGCGGGCCCGCGAGGTCACCGGCACCATCGCGATGGCGACGGACGCGCCGACCGCCCAGAAGCCGGCGCAGGCCAGGGCGCTCACCACCCGCGAGACGAACAGGATGTCGTACGTGGGCGCCAGCGCGCCCGCGACCTGGCCGAGGCCGAACACCGAGATCAGGGCGAGGAGCGTGGTCTTGCGCGGCAGCCGCAGCGTCGCCGCGGCGAGCAGCGGCGCGCCGACCACCATGCCGATCGCGAACGCCGATATCAGCAGTCCGGCGCGCGGGATGGACACGTCCATGTCCTCGGCGATGGGCGGCAGCAGCCCGGAGAGCATGAACTCGCTCGTGCCGAGCGCGAACACGGACAGACCGAGGATGTAGACGGCGAGCGGCATGCGGGGTGCCGGAGGCCGTGCGGAAGATGCGCGCATGACAGGTGCCAACGACGCTCTCGCTCCCGTCATTCCCCGCCCTCCCCCGCACGCCCGGCGGCGGCCCGTCAACACACGGTTCGGCGCAAGCGCACGGTTCAGTACACGGTGATGTCCCAGTGGTTGCCCTCGTCGCAGTACAGGTTGCCGGAGGCGGCCTGCCACTGCGGGTAGCCGTCGCCGCGCAGTCCGATGTAGGTGAAGCTGTTCTTCACGTAGGAGTCCAGGCACGAGTTGTGCGAGGTGTCCACCTTGTAGCCGTTGTAGTGGCTGTAGGTGCCCGAGGCGTGGCCCACCTCCGTGCCGCCGGTGATGTTGATGGCACACCCGCTGGCCCGCTTGAGGGTGACCATGGCGTCGACGGTGCCCGAGTTGATCTGGTCGAACGATGTACAGGTGGAGTTGGAGCGCGTCGTGCAGTGACCGCTGGAGCTCCAGGTGATGCCCGCGGCGCTGAGCTTGCTCGCCGCGGCGGACTGGCTCATCTTGGTGCCGCTGGCGTCGGCCGCGGGCGCGAGGAAGGCCAGGGAGGCCAGGGCGAGGGCGGCGGGGACGAGGACTCTGCGAGCGTGCATGTTTCCTCCGGTGGGGTGGGGCGGGGGACCGCGCCGGCGCAATGTACACGACAAGTCGGGGTGCGGTGAAGACCGCCTCCCGGGCCGGCCTCCGGCCTTCCCGGGCCCGGCCTCCGGCCTTCCCGGTTCGGTGCCCGGAGCACGGGTATTCGGCACCCATGGGATTTACGGCAGCTATGGGTTTCATGGACGGAAAAGGCCGCACGCGCGGCTCCGGCCGGGGCAGGGCCGGGGCGCTGGGGGCCGCCGCCGGGGCCGCGACGGCCGCGGGGCTGCTGCTCGGGCGCAAGGCGGTGAGCATCGCCAGGACCGGCAAGGGGCACCCCCTCAAGCACCGGGCGCTCGATCTGGCGGCCGGCGCCATCCAGCCGAAACATCCGCTGGACGCGATGAGCACGTACCTCAACGGCTTCCACATGTACGCCGACGACATGGGCCGGCAGGTGGAGGCCAGTCACTTCTGCATCCACCTGCGCCACGACCTGCACCAGTGCGTCATCTTCGACCGCAACGCGCCCGACGCCCGCCTCATCGGCATCGAGTACATCATCACCGAGGAGCGCTTCCGCGCCCTGCCCGAGGACGAGAAGCGGCTGTGGCACAGCCACCACTACGAGGTGAAGTCCGGCATCCTCACCGCCCCGGGCATCCCGGACCTGGCCGAACACGCCTACTTCCAGGACCTGGTGACGACCTACGGCAAGACCTTCCACACCTGGCAGTACGACCGCGACGGCGACTTCCCCTACGGGATCCCGCAGCTGATGATGGGTCTGACGGCGGACGGGCAGGCCGACGAGGCGCAGATCCACGCCCGCGACCGCAGGCTCGGCCTCTCCACACCGCACAAGCGGGACAACCGGGCCGACATCCCGACACCGGAGGTGGCGCCCGGAGCCAACCCGTGGGAGAGCGGCCGGACCGTACAGACCCGGCTGGAGGAACTGGACTTCAGGCGGTAGCCGCGCCCGCGCCCGCCGCCCCGCCCGAACACCCGCCTCCCACCAGGCCGTAGGCTCGCCGGGACGAGGGATATGGGGGGCGGCAGCCGATGACGTACGCGACCGAGGTGTTCCAGCCGTTGCAGGCGGACGACCCGCCCGTGGTGGGCGGCTACCGGCTCGCCGCCCGGCTCGGCGCGGGCGGCATGGGCCGGGTCTACCTCTCGCACACGCAGGGCGGGCGGCCGGTGGCCCTCAAGGTGGTCCGGCCGGAACTGGCCGACGACCCCGCCTTCCGGCAGCGGTTCGGCCGGGAGATCAAGGCGGCCCGGCGGGTCCGCGGCGCCTACACCGCCGAGTTGATCGACGCCGACGCCGACGGAGCGCCGCCCTGGCTGGCCACGCTGTACGTGCCCGGCCCCTCCCTCACGGAGGCCGTCGCCCGGCGCGGGCCGCTGCCGACGCCGGCGCTGCTGTGGCTCATGGCCGGCGTCGCCGAGGCCCTCCAGGCCATCCACGACGTGGGAATCGTCCACCGGGACCTGAAGCCGTCCAACGTCCTGCTGGCCGCCGACGGACCGCGCGTCATCGACTTCGGCATCTCGCTCGCCTCCGGCGTCACCGCGCACACCGCCACCGGCGCCACCGTCGGCACACCCTCGTTCATGGCCCCCGAGCAGGCCTCCGCCGACCGGGTCACCGCGGCCACCGACGTCTTCGCGCTCGGTCAGACGGCCGCCTTCGCGGCGCTGGGCGAGCCCCTGTACGGCGACGGTCCGGCGGTCAGCGTGCTGTACCGGATCGTGCACAGCGCACCCGACCTGACCCGGCTGCCCGCCGAGCTGCGTCCGCTGCTCGCCCGCTGCCTGGCCGCCGACCCGGCGGACCGCGCCACCCCGGCCGAGATCGTGCGGTGGTGCCGGCGGCAGCTCGACCAGGACGGTGCGCGGGAGGCGGCGCCGGCCGTATGGCGCGAGATCACCGGGGCGGACGCCGCGCCCCCGGCGCCGGGCCCCGTACCGACGCCGCCCCGGGGCGCGGTCCTGCCGACGGTTCCGACGCCGCCGTGGGGCGCGGTCCTGCCGACGGTCCCGGCCCCGAGCCCCGTACCGGGTGGTCCGGTGCCGGCCCCGACGCGGGTGGGCGCGCCGCCGGCCTGGCCCGCGCGGCCGCCGGAGCCCGGGGCGCGGCGGCCCCGCAGACGGCGTACCGCGCTGATCGCGGCCGCCGCGGTGGCGGGCGGCGCGGTGCTGGTGACGAGCTGGGCGTGGACCGTCATGGACGCGACCGACCGGTTCCGCCACCGGGGTACGACCGCCGCCACGTCGTCCGGCCGCGCGGTGGCCGCCCGGTCGGCGGACCCGCGGGCCACGGCGTCCGCGCGGACCGCGGCGTCCTCGGCCGCGGCCGGGCCCGGCGCGCGGGCCGGCGACCCGGCCGGCCGGGCGGCGGGCGCGGCGGCGCAGCCCTCCGGGTCCCCGGCCGCCTCGCCGCGCGCCGTCGCGTACGCCGGGCAGATGCTGACCGAGAAGAACTCGCTGGTGTTCAAGGAGCCGGGCACCCGTGCGGACCGCAAGGGCGACATCCGTCTGGTCTGCGGCCAGAGCTGTGCGCTGGAGAGCGACACCAGCGTGATGACCCTCGTCTACGGCAAGCCGGGCGCCACCCTCGACACGTGTCGCATCCTCGCCCGCGGCGACAGCCACCGCCTGTACCTGGCCGCGGCGGCGAGCGGCAGCGAGATCTGCGTCAAACGCTCCTCCGGTGACCTGGCGCTGCTGGTGATCCAGGTGAAGTCGACCGTGCTGCCGGGGAGCGGGAGCAACTTCGTCACCGCGGACATGACGGTCTGGCCGGCCGCCTGAACCGGCGGGCTTCAAATCCTCACCGAAGGCCGGAGGCCGGGGTCTCCTCGCGTGCGCTCAGCTCGTTCGCGCGGTCGACCTCGGCCATGTGCTCCTCGGCCCAGGCCCGCACCACCGCGAGCGCGGCCTCCAGGGACAGGCCGAGACCGGTGAGCCGGTAGTGCACCTGCGGCGGCACCGTCGGCTCGACCCGGCGCGCGACCAGACCGTCCCGCGTCAGACTGCGCAGGGTCACCGAGAGCATCTTCTGCGAGACCCCGGGCATCCGGCGCAGCAGCTCGCTGAAGCGCACCTCCGCCGGAGCGGCCTCCGCCAGCACCTTGACCGCCATGGACGTCCACTTCGTCCCGATCCGGTCCAGCAGCCGGCGCGTCGGGCACGCGGGATCGAACAGGTCGCCGCGCGCCCCGCCGGCGTCGGACGCGCCCGCTGCCTGGGAGGTCACCCGAAGCTCACCACCTGAACGGAAAGTGCGGTCTTGGCCGCCCCAGCCTAGTTCCCTACCGTTTCCTTGTCACCATTGGTTACTCAAGGACCAGAGGAGCGGGCCGCCATGACCGCGACCACCACCACCGTCCCCGTGCCCGACGGCCCCGACCGCGTCGAAGTGGCGCTGCGCGCCCTCACGGTCGACGGCGTCGAACTCAACGTGGCGACGGCCGGAGCGGGCCCGGCCGTCCTGCTGCTGCACGGCTTCCCGCACACCTGGCGGTTGTGGAGCCGGGTGATCGGCGAGCTGGCGCGGCGGCACCGCGTGATCGCACCCGATCTGCGCGGCTTCGGCGACAGCGCCCGCCCGGCCGGCGGCTACGACGCGGGCACCCTCGCGGCCGACGCCGAGGGACTGCTCGCGGCGCTGGGCGAGACCTCCGCCGCCGTGGTGGGCATCGACGTCGGCGCCCCGCCCGCGTTCCTGCTGGCCATGCGCCGCCCCGACCTCGTCCGCCGACTGGTGCTCATGGAATCGCTGCTGGGCACGCTGCCCGGCGCAGAGGACTTCCTCGCCGGCGGTCCGCCGTGGTGGTTCGGCTTCCACGCCGAACCCGGCCTCGCGGAATCCGTCCTCGTCGGCCACGAGGAGCGCTACGTCGAGTGGTTCCTCGACCGCGGCACACTCGGGCGCGGCGTACGGGACGAGGACGTGCGCGACCGCATCGTCCGGACCTACACCGGAACCGAGGCGCTGCGCGGCGCCTTCGGCCCGTACCGTGCGCTGGCGGAGACCGGCCGGCAGATCGCGGCGGCCCTGGACCGGGGCCGCCTGACCGTCCCCACGCTCACGATCGGCGCCCACCCGGTGGGCCGCGCACTCGAACGCCAACTCACCCCGTACGCCGATGACTTGACGGGCCATGTCATACCGGACTGCGGTCACATCATCCCCCTGGACCGCCCCGCGGCCCTGCTGGCCCTCCTCGGACCCCACCTCACCGAGAAACACGAGGTGTGACCCTGCCACCGCCGCCGCTCACACCCGGCCCACCGGTCAGAACGGCGCGCCGTACTCGTCGTCGGCCTCCCCGTCGGCCGCCGCGGTCATCGACACGTGTGCGCGGGCCCGGCCCGCCCGGTCCAGCAGTCGGCCCATCCGCTTCGCGGTGTGCAGCGTGATGCTCCGCTCGCCGATCCGCAGGCCGGGATGGCGGCGCAGGATCCGCTCCTCCAAGGCCACGCAGTCGCCGGCGGAGCGCAGCCACACCGACAGCAGCAGGTTGTCCGTTCCCGTCACGGACGAGCACAGCCGCGTCTCGGGCAGCCCCGCCAGTGCCTTCGCCACGGTCTCCGCACCAGGGCCGGGCACCGCGACGCGGAAGGTGGCCACGACCGGCCAGCCGGCCAGCCGCTGGGTCAGATCGCACCGGAAGTGGATCTCGCCCCCGTCGATCATCCGGCGCAGCCGCCGGCGGACCGTCGTCTCGCTGAGTCCGCACTCGCGCGCCAGTTCGGCGTGGCCGCGCCGGGCGTCGGCGCCGAGCGCCAGCAGCAGCCTGCGATCGCCGTCGGCGTACGGCCCGGTCGCCGGCCGGCGGCGGCCCGGCCGCTCCGCTTCCCTGAGGTCCGCGCGCTGGCGTTCGTTGAGGGTGTGCACCAGCCATCCGCTGCCCTCCCGGTGCACCGCGGTGCACACACTCAGCCGGACCGCGCGCACCCCGCTGAGCGAGCCCAGCCGCCGGGTGGCGAAGTCGTCCAGGGCCGGCAGGTCGCGGGCGGCCACGCCCAGGAACAACTGGTGGTCGCCGGTGGTGCGTTCGATGCTGAACACCGGGCCCCAGGACAGCAGGCGCCGGGTCAGGGGCTCCACCGCGGCGGGCGCGCAGGCGAGGTCCACATAGCCCACCACCGAGGCACGGTGTGTCGGGTAGGCCGTCATCCAGGCCGTTCCGCTGCCGGTCAGGCGACGCCAGCGGCGCGCCGCCGTGGTGGCGTCGATGCCGATGACGGCGCCGATCCGGGACCAGGGCGCTCTCGGGTGCAACTGGAGGGCCTCGACCAACGCCAGGTCGGTCTCGGTCAGTTCGACGACCTCGGCCACGGCTCCACCGGGCGGGACGGAGACAGCCCCCGACGCGACGGGCGAGCGGACAGGGGTGTCGGCAGACGAGTGGACAGGGGCGTCGGCGGGGGAGCGGACAGGGGCGTCGGCGGGCGGCGCGGTGGCGGGGTCGATGGGCGGCACGCGCCTCATCCTGGCACCGCGCACGGCCTTGCCGGCAGCCCGCCCCGCACCTGGCCCCTGCCCCGGCCGCCGACGGCCCGTATCGAGCCGTTGGCGGTGCCGTGGTGGCGGTTTCCGGCGACAGGAAGGGTCGTCCGCCGGTTTCCTGCGATGCGCGGGTCGTGAACGGCGGGCGGTGCAGGGTGTGCGCCAAGCGTCACCTCGCCGAGCGGGAGGCCCCCTGTGCTCAGAACCACCCGGACCACCGCGGTCCTGCTCTTCGTCGCCTGGGCCGTGGACTACATCGACCGGCAGGTCATCAACCTGGCCCTGCCGTCCATCGGTGAGACGTTCGGCCTCACACACGGCGAGCGGGGCCTGCTGCTGTCGGCGTTCTTCGTCACCTACGCGCTCACCCAGATCCCGGGCGGACTGGTCGCCGCCCGCTTCGGCGGGGTCCGGATGATCTGTGTGGCCCTCGTGCTGTGGTCGGTGTTCACCGGCCTCACGGCGGCCGCCTGGTCCTTCGCCGCGCTGCTGGTCCTGCGCTGCCTGTTCGGCGTGGCCCAGGGGCTGTTCCCGGCGGCCGCCATCGACACCCTCAGCCGCCGCAGCGTGCCCGAGCAGCGGCTCACCGCCAACGGCTGGATCCAGAGCTCCAACGCGGTCGGCGGACTCCTGGCCGCCGTGCTCGGCGGACTGCTGCTCGCACACGGCGGCTGGCGCGTGATGTTCACCGCCACCTCCGTGCTGGGCCTGCTGGTGGTGGCCGCGGTCCGGCGCTGGATGCCGGAGCCGCTGCCCGCCGAGCGGACCGGCCCGCCCCTCCAGCGGACCGGGCGGGCCACGGCCACGCTGCTGAAGTCCCCCGCGATCTGGGGCTTCGCGGTGATGTTCTTCGCCTACGACACGGTCGTGTGGGGCCTCAACAGCTGGAGCGCCTCCTATCTGATGGAGGAGCGCGGCCTGCGGGTGGGCGACGCGGGTCTGGTGTCCCTGGGCCCGACCCTCCTCGCCGCGGTCACCGCCGTCGTCGGCGGCCGGCTGTCCGACCGGTTCGAGGGCAGGCCGCGGCTGATCGTGGTCCCCGCGATGTGCGCCGCCGCCGCCCTGCTGGTCTGGCTGCCCCTGACCACCTCGCTGACCGGCTTCGTCGTGGTCGCCACCCTCATCAGCGCGGTGCTCGGCCTGTGTTACATGCCCTGCTTCTCGGTTCCCCTGCGCAGCCTCCCGCCGGATCTGACGGGCGCGGCCTCCGGCATCGTCCTGTTCGGCGGACAGCTCGCCGGGATCGTGGTGCCGACGCTGTTCGGTCACGTCGTCGACGCCCACTCCTACCGGGCCGCCTTCTGGTCGCTGGTGCTCGGCCCCGCCCTGGCCGTCATCGCCGTGCTGTGCGTGCCCCAGACCTCGTCCCGTTTCCTCGCGCGGCTGCGCGCCGCAGTCAGCGACACCCTCACGAAGGAGGACGACAACGATGCGTCCACAGCTCCCCACTCCGCCTGAGACCCCCCTGACCGCCGGTCTCGCGGCGCACCTCCCGCACTGGGAGGACGTCTACCGCGACCTGCACGCCCACCCCGAACTCGCCTTCGCGGAACACCGCACCGCCGCGGCCGTGGTCCGCGAACTGACCGCCGTCGGCGGCTGGGAGGTCACCGAGAAGGTCGGCGGGACCGGCGTGGTGGCGGTCCTGCGCAACGGCACCGGGCCCGTCGTATGGCTCAGGGCGGACCTGGACGCACTGCCCGTGCGGGAGGAGACCGGCCTGCCCTACGCCTCCGTGGAGGCGGGCCTCATGCACGCCTGCGGCCACGACGTGCACGTGGCCGCCCTGCTCGGCGCCTGCGGGCAGCTCGCCGCACACCCCGACGCCTGGCGGGGCACCGCGGTGGCCGTCTTCCAGCCCGCCGAGGAGGTGGGCCGCGGCGCGCGGGCCATGCTCGACGACGGCGTCCTCGACCGCTTCCCGCGCCCCGACGTGGTGCTGGGCCAGCACGTGGGCCCGCTCCCCGCCGGAGTGGTGATCACCCGGCCGGGTCCCGTCATGGCGGCGGCGGACAGCGTCCGCGTCACCCTCCACGGGGCCGGCGCGCACGCCTCCGCCCCGCACCTCGCCGTCGACCCCGTGGTGATGGCCGCATGTGTGATCCTGCGCCTCCAGACGCTCTCCGCCCGGCTCGCGCCGCTGACCCCGTCCCCGCTGCTCACGGTCGGCGCGATGCACGCCGGTACGGTCCCGAACGTCATCCCGCACACCGCCGAACTGCTGTGCAGCCTGCGGACGTTCGACGAGGCGACCCGGCAGCAGGTGCTCACCGACCTGCGGCGCGTCGTCCGCGCGGAGGCCGACGCCCAGGGCGCGCCCCGCACACCCGACGTCGAGACCTACGACTCCTTCCCCCTGACCGTCAACGACCCGGACGCCACCGGACGGGTCCTCGCGGCCCTGGCGGACGCGGGCACGATCGGCCGCGCCCTGCCCGCCCCGCTCCCGGCCAGCGAGGACTTCGGCCGGTTCGCGACCGCCGCCGGCTGCCCCTCGGTCATGTACCACTTCGGCGGCGCCGACCCCACGGACTTCGACGCCGAGGCCGTCGCCGCCCTGGACCGCGGCGCCCTGCCGCCCGGCACCGTCATGAACCACTCCCCGCGCTACGCCCCCTCCGACCGGCACGCCGTCGACGCCGGCGTGCGCCACTTCCTCACCACCGCCGGGTCGTGGCTGTCGCCCGACGACGGCGGGGCGGGCGACACGGCCACGACCTGAGACCGGCCACGCCAACCGCCCGCTCCACGCTTCCGGTTGATCAATCACCGCGTCTCCGGACCCGATTGATCCACCACCCCATCCACGCACCCGGTTGAGCAACCCTCCCTCTCCGAACCCGGTTGAGCACACCGGATCCGACCGATGCCGTAAGGACAGACCTTGAGGTACTGGAAGCCCCTCCTCCTCGCCGTCGCTCTCGCCCTCTCGACAACCGCACCCGCGACCGCCGCGCAGACCGGCTCCGCGCACCCGGCGGACCCCTCCCACTCACCGACGTCCTCGTCCTCCTCGAAACCCGCGACGCCCGACTGCGCCTGGCACCCCCTGGGCTACCGGACGTCGAACGTCGCCTACCCGGACACCAACTCCCAGTACTGGCTGCTGCACTACACCACGCAGCCCGGCCTCACCATCAGCCTCGACGGCCGCTACCCGGACGCCCGCTACGCGTCGTTCGCCTCCTACGACGCCGCGAACAGCAGCTTCACCGGCCCCGACGGCGCGCCCTCGGTCCTGACCGACCACCGGATCGTCCCGGACCGGGGCAGCCGCAACCCCTACCGGCAACCCGCCCGCCCCGGCGGCAGGTTCACCGTCACGGTCACCGAACGAGCGGCCGGCAGGGCCAACTCCCTGCCGCTCGCACCCGCGGGCGCCGCCGAAGGCGCCGGAGGAACGGTGATCTACCGCGTCTACCTGCCGCACGGGACGGTACAGCTGCCCGACGTCACCTTCCTGCGCGGCGGCCACCGCGTCCGTGTGGCGACCTGCGCCGACGCCCGCACCGTACCGGCACCGGCCGACGCGCCGACCGCACCCACACCCGCACACGAGCTCACACCCGCACCCGCGCTCGCATCCACGCCCACCGGTGTCCCGGAGCGGCCGGCCTTCGCCCGGCAGGGCGGTGCGGGGCTCTACCCCAACCCGGACAACGCCTACCTGGCCGCCGGCTTCGACGCCCCGCCCGCCGGTCAGGTCCTCGTCGTGCGCGGCAGGGCGCCCGTCGCCACCGCCGGCGACCGTGCCCGGCCGTGGCCCGACCGCACGGCGCAGGTACGGTACTGGTCGATGTGCGACAACCTGTGGTGGGGACCGGGCGAAGTCGTCGCCAACCCGCTGCCCGACGGCACGGTGGACCCGGGCTGCCGCGCGGACTTCGACACCCGGCTCGGCGCCGACGGCGCCTACACCTACGTCATCGGCACGGAGGAGCAGCGCGCGACCGTCGAGCGCGTCCCCGGCGTCACCTTCCTCCCCCTGTCGTCGGCGACGCCGACCGCCAAGCACCTGCTCATCCTGCGCGACATGCTGACCGGCCCCCGCTTCGCCGAGGCGATCCAGAACGTGCCCGCCGGAAGCGACCCGGCCCGCACCGCGGCGGTGATGGGCGCCTATTACCCGAGGACGGCCTACTGCGACCTGACCGCGCTGACCGCGTCCGGGCCGTCCGCCTGCCCGGTGTCCTGAGCCGAAATCCCCCCGGACCGCCGATACTTGTCCGATGGCGACACCGAAACACCTGTGGGTCACCACCACACACGACTGGTCCGCCGCCGTCGACGCGGACCACCCGGACGCCGAACGGCTCCCCGACGGCCGCCCGCGTCGCGGCATGTCCGCCGTGGCGGCCCTGAGCGCGTGGCTCGTCCACACCAAGCCGCGGCTGGACATGCGGGTGGAGGGCCGACGGGCATGAGGCACGAGGAGCGGGCCGTCGGGGCGGTCGTCGGCTCGGCGGTGGGCGACGCGTTGGGGGCGCCCTTCGAGTTCGGACCGGAAGGCGTGTTCTCCGCCCGCTTCCCGAGCCCGGGCGGCGGCGGGGAGATGTGCGGCGGCGGTGGCTGGGACCCGGGCGAGGCCACGGACGACACCCAGATGGCCGTACTCGTCGCGGAGTCGCTGCTGCGGCACGGCGGACTCGACCTGCCGGACGTCTTCGCCCGCTTCCAGCGGTGGGCGGCGGCCGACCCCAAGGACATCGGCCTCCAGACCGAGGACGTCCTGACCAACGGTCTGCCCTGGGACCGGGCCGCCGCGGAGCACTTCCGGGTCAACCGGCGGGCGGCCGGCAACGGTTCGCTGATGCGGGCGACGCCGTCCGCGGTCTACTTCGCCCGGGCCGGACAGGCGGCCACGACGGACGCCGCCCGGCGGATCGCGGCCCTCACCCATGGCGACCGCGCCGCCTGGGAGGGCACCGCCGTCTTCCACGAACTCCTCCGCCGCGCCCTGGCCGGCGCCGACCCCCTCGACGCCCTCCCCGACGTCGTCGCACTCGTCAGCCCCGAGCACCGGCGGCGCTACGCGACCGTCCTCGCCGCCGACTGGCATCCCGACCTGGCGACCGAGTTCAACGGCGCGGTCTGGCCCTGCCTGGGATCGGCGGTCTGGGCGCTGCGGAGCACCGCCGACTTCGAGGGCGCCCTGCGCGCGGCGATCGACCTCGGCGGCGACACGGACACCGTCGCCGCGGTCACCGGCGGCCTCGCGGGCGCCTACTACGGGCCGGACGCGATCCCCGCCCGCTGGATCGAGCCCCTGCACATGCCCCTGCTGGGATTCGGCGGACGCGTGCTGCGGCCGGCCGACCTGACCGGCCTCGCCCACCGCCTGGCTACCGCCGTATCTGTCAGGCTGGGTTGACACGCCTCGCTTGTCAATCCAAACTGACAGACATGGAAACGCGAGAGCTCTCCGAACGCCTCAGGTCGCACGACCCCGCGGTGGGGCTGCGGGCCGTGGGCGCGCTGCGCAGGCTGGCCGAGCAGGTCGAGGCGGCGGCGGTCGAGCGCGCCCGGGAGCAGGGCTGGTCCTGGGAGCAGATCGGGGACGCCCTTGGCGTCTCCCGGCAGTCCGTGCACGCCAAATACGGGAAGTGAGACGACCATGTTCGAACAGTTCGCGGCCGGCGCCCGCGCCGCCGTCGCGTCGGCGGTCGACGAGGCCGCCCTGCGCGGCGACCGCCGCATCGGCACCGAGCACCTGCTCCTCGGCGTGCTCCACGAGCCCGGCGCGGTCCGCGCCCTCGGCGCCGGCCTGGACAGCGCGCGGGCCGCGCTGGACGACCTCGACCGGACCGCGCTGGCCGCGGTCGGCGTCGACGCCCAGGGAGTCGAGCGGGCGCCGCTCCCCGTCTCCCGCAAGCGCGCGCCCTTCACCTCCGGCGCCCGCGCCGTCCTGCCCCGTGCGCTGGTGGAGACGAGGCGGGCCGGCAGCCGGCGCATCGCGCCGGAACACCTTCTGCTCGCCCTGCTGGACTGCGAGCGGCCGGACCCCGTGGCCGAAGTGATGACACGGCTCGGCACCGACCGCGCGGCCGTCCGCGCACACCTGCGGCGAACGGAGTCCTGAGCCGCGCGTACGCCGGCCCGGCGCGGGGCGCCGGGCCGGGCCGGGACACGGCGGGACGCGGCGGGCCGGCTACCGTCTGCCGAACACCCCCGCGGCCCGCCCGAGCAGCCCCCCGGCGCGCCCACCGCCGGCCGCCGGGGCCGTGTGGACGCGGGTACGGCGGAGAAAGGCGGCCAGCGCGACGAGGGACAGGGCGGCCAGCCAGGCGAGGCTGTTGGCCAGCGGAGCGAGGGTCAGGCGGTCGGTGAAGCCGGCCTGCAACGCGGTCTGCAAGGACCCGTAGCTGGGCAGCCAGGCGATCAGGGGGCTGTTGGCGGTGGTCGCCGCGATGGGGTTCTGCGGGGCGAGGTCGATGATGCTGGTCATGATGATGGCGACCATGCCCTCGACCTCGCCGGGCAGGAACAGCGACAGGAACAGCCCCATCGCGCCGTAGATCAGGGACGCGGCCAGCACGGCGAGGACGAGCAGGCCGGGCTGGCGCGGCCGCCAGTACAGCAGCATCCAGGCGACCGCGTAGGCGCTGACCAGCGCGGCGGTGGCCAGCAGGGCGGTGAGTTTGGCGGCCAGCAGCGCGCCGCGCGGATAGCCGGCCGCGGTCAGGCGCCGGTCGAAGTCGCCGGTGCGGCGCGCGGCGCTGAACATCCAGAACCCGACCAGCAGGGACACCGCGTTCAGGGACCCGCTGATCATCGTGATGTTGTCGCCGCCCGCGTGCAGCACCTGCCCGGTGGCCCGCAGCCGGAACGGGAACAGCTCTGGGGTGGCCACCGTCTTGGCGACCGTGATCCACAGCGGCACGAAGACGGCGAGCAGGATCAGGGCGAGCCGGTTCTTCGCCAGCGCCAGCAGTCCGTACCCGGTGGCGACCCGGTAGGCGGTCATCCAGGTCGCCCCCGCCGCTCTCGCCGTGCCCGTCGTCCCCCTCCGCGCGCTCGACCCGGTCACCCGTGTGCTCCGGTGGTCGGCGCCCGGTGCAGACGGCCGTCGCTGAGGCGGTACAGGGCGTCCAGCCGCTGGGTGTCGTAGGCGAGGTGGGAGACGATCAGCACCGTGCGGCCCGCCGTCCTCAGCTCCTGGGCGATGTCCCAGAACCGCAGATAGGTGTCCCAGTCGAAGCCCTGGTACGGCTCGTCCAGGAGCAGCACCGCCGGGTCGTGCAGCAGGGCCAGGACGAGGTTGAGCTTCTGCCGGGTGCCGCCGCTGAGCGTCCGCACCGGCTGCCGTTCGTAGGCGTCCAGACCGAGCGCCCGCAGCAGGCTCTCGGCCCGGTCGAGGCCGGGCAGCCGGTGGGCGATCTGGAAGAGCCGCAGGTGCTGACGGGTGGTCAGCTCCTCGTCGAGCACCGGGTACTGCGGGCAGTAGCCCAGCGTCCCGTCCAGCCGTACGGTGCCCGCGTCCGGGCGCAGATCGCCGCTCAGGACACGCAGCAGGGTGGTCTTGCCGGCGCCGTTCTCGCCCACGACGCCGACCAGCTGCCCGCGGCCGGCGCGCAGGCTCGCGTCCCGCAGCACGGGCCGCGAGCCGTACCTCTTGGCGACGTGCTCCACCGACAGGACCATGGCCACGGACCTCCGTAGGGGTGGGCGGAGCGACCGCGCCGTGCGCGCCGGCCGGCCCGCCGCGCGGACACCGCGAAGAGCGGACTCCACAAAGATCCGCCATCACGGCGCCCACCGCTCACGGACACGCGGTCATCCCCCCTCGCGCAACGCGTCAGGGGCAGGACGCCCGCCCGTGGGGCGGCCGGGCCGGCGGCCGGCCCGCGCCGACGGGGATGGCCCGCGCCGCCCCCGTACCGCACCGCCCGCGCGCCGATGCGCCGATGCGCGTACCGCATCAGAATGGACGAAACGTCCGGCGAGACCAGCGGAGGCTCGGTGATGCGTGACAGCGCCGAGAACGATGAGGGCCCCTTCGAGGAGCACGACGTGCGCGACGGCGGACCCGACGCCGCCGAGGAGACCGGCGCGTACGCCGGGCCCGGGGCGTACGACGAGGAGGAACCGGAGGGCTCCGAGGGCTACGAGGGCTACGAGGGCTACGAGGGCTACGAGGAGACCCTCGTCCCGGAGGAGGAGGCGGTCACCGGGGCGAAGGCGGCCGACGCGGAGCCCGACGTGTACCTCGATGTCCCGTTGCTCAAGGTCGACGAGATCGACCTGGACGTCGAGAACCTGCGGGCGCACGTCTCGCTCCAGGCCGAGGTGCTGGACCTGCTCAAGCTGAACGTCGGCGCCGACGTCGCGCTGGGCCGGGTGCACCTGGGCATCTCGGGCGTGGAGGCGCAGGCCCAGCTCAAGGTGCGTCTCGACAACGTGGCGCTGATCATCAACCGGGTGCTCACCACGCTCGACCGCAACCCGCAGATCCTGGAGGACCTGACCCGCGGGGTCGGGCTGGCCGTGCAGGACATCGGGGGCGGGGCGCGGCAGGCCGTCGGGGAGCTGGGCGCGGGAACGGGACGGGCGGTCGGCGACATCGGCCAGGGCGCCGGCTCCGCCGTGCGGGACGTGGGGCGCGGCGCGGGCGCGGGGGTGCGGGACGTGGGGCGCGGGGTCGGCCGCGGAGTCGAGGGCGTGGGACGCGGTGCCGGTCAGGCGGTGGAGGGGGTGGGGCGTGGTGCCGAGGCGGCGGTGGGGGAGGTCGGACGGGGCGCCGGGGATGCCGTGGGCGAGGTGGGCCGGGACGCGGGGCGCACGGTGGAGGGCGCCGCGGGCGCGGTGGGCGGGGTCGCGGCGGACGCCGGTGAGGTGACCGGCGGCGTCGCCGCGGCGCCCGGCGGCGAGGTGGTGGAGGGTGCGGCGGACCGGGGGGCCGCAGCCGTCGAGGACGTACCGGAGGTCACGGACGCGCCCGGCGTCGCAGAGGCCGCGGGGGCGTCTGATGCGCCGGACGCGGTGGAAGCGGCGGACGCGGCGGGCGGCGCCGTGCGCCGGACCGCGCGGCCCGCACAGGGCACGGCGCGAGGACGCGGGGACGAACCCCGGGACCCGGCCACCGCCCGGAGCCGCAGCGCCGCCCGCGCCCGCCGGGTCCGCGGCGAGGACGGGAAGCCGCCGCCCCGCCGCCGCGCGGCCGAGGAGCGGGACGAGCCGCCCTGAACGGCCGCCGAACCCCCGCGGGACCCGCCGGAGCGGGCACCGGAACCGAGCCCGCGCCCGAACCCGCACCCGGCGGAGCAGGCACCGGAACCGCATCCTCGCCTGCCGGCGCGGGCACCGCACCCGCACCCCGACATCGAGTTCCGCGCGACGGTCCGGTCCGACCGGCTCCGCTTCAGGGAGGACCCGCAGACAGCCGTCCGCTTCCCCGGCGCCGGCAGCCGGACGTCGACCTCCCGCAGTGAGCGCACGAACCTCCCGGACGAGGTCGTCGCCGGTGAGGAGTACCGGGACGCCACGGTCGCCTACCGCCTCGCGACCCGGCTCACCGGACGCACCGAGGACGTCCCGGACGGCGGGGGAGGCACGGCCGCGCCCGGCCCGCCGACACCGGACGGATCACCGTGACCGAGCGACCGACCGGCCACCCGCCCGTCCCCGCTGCACACCCGTCCGCTCACACCCGTCCGCTCACACCCGTCCGCACCCGTCTCACACACGGTGCACGATCGTGCCGCCCGTCATCGTCAACACGACGGGCGCCGAGCCCAGTTCGTCGGCGGGCGCGGTGACGGGGTCGACGGCGAACGCCGTGAGGTCGGCGCGGAAACCCGGCGCGATCCGCCCCGCCACGTCCTGCTCGCCCACCGCGCGCGCCGAGTGCGAGGTGTAGCCCTCCAGGGCCATCAGGCCGGTGAGGGCCTGCCCGGCCGCGACCGGCTCCACCTCCGGCCGTCCGGGCAGCCGGCGCAGCCGGGCGGTGGCGAGCACCTCGCGCGGGTCGTAGTGCGCGATCGGCCAGTCCGAGCCGAGGACCAGGGTCGCGCCCGCGTCCCGCAGATCACGGCAGCGCCAGGCGCGGTCGGCGCGTTCCCCGCCCAGGCGCCGGGACCATTCGTCGCCGTGGTCGGCGCGGGTGTAGGCGAGGTGGGTGGGCTGCATGGAGGCGGCGACCCCGAGCCGGGCGAACCGGGGCAGCTGGGCGTCCGGCACGGTCTCGATGTGCTCGATCCGGTGCAGGGCGCGCTCGTGGGGGTCGGTGAGGAGTTCGACCGTGTCGAGCACGTGCCGTACCGCCGCGTCGCCGATGGCGTGCGTGACCGTGCGCACTCCGGCGCGGGCGAGCCGGTGGACCGCGCGGGTGTAGGCGGCGGGGTCCGGCCAGAACGCCTCGGTGCCCTGACCGTGGCAGTCGGCGTGCTCCAGCCAGGCGGTGCCGCCCTCGACGGTGCCGTCCATGAAGAACTTCACGCCGCCGACCCGCCAGCGCCGCCCGTGCGAGCGCTGCGCCTCGATCAGGTGGTCGAGGCCCGCCTCGTCCGTGCCGGGCATGCACCAGGGGGCGATCCGCAGCCGCATCGGCAGCTCGCCGTCCTCCTCGATACCGGCCAGCAGGCCGAGGACGTCGGGTTCCTGGAGGTCCATGACATGGGCGCCGGTGAGCCCGGTGGCCGCCATGGCGCGCAGCAGGGCGAGCAGGCGCTCCCGGCGCACGGCCGCGCTCTCCCGCGGCAGGACGGGGTCCATCAGGCTCATCGCGGCGAACTCCACGAGGTGCCCGGTGGGCCGTCCGGCCGCGTCGCAGACGACCTGCGCCCGCTGTTCGAAACGGCGCGGCCCGTCGATGCCCGCCGCCGCCAGGGCGGGTCCGCTGGCCAGGCCGGAATGGCCGTCGTAGAGCCGGATGAAGGCCGGTACGCCGCCGAGGGCCGGGTCGATCAGGTCGTGGTGGACAGGGCGGCCGGCGAAGACGTTGTGGTCGAGCCCGTGGGCCAGCACCCAGTCGCCGGGGCCGGCCGCACGGGCCGCCGCGGCCAGCGCGGCCCGCAGCGCCTCCAGGTCGTCGCAGCCGGAGAGGTCGAGCCCGGCGGCCGTGAGCACCCCCAGGTAGGGATGGCTGTGGCCGTCGACCAGTCCGGGTGTGAGGGTGGCGCCCGCCAGGTCGACGACCTCGGTGCGCGCACCGCGCCAGTCGGATACGTCCGCGTCGTCCCCGACGGCGACGATACGGCTGTCCTTGACCGCGACCGCGTGTGCGGACGGCCGGTCCGGATCGAGGGTGCGGACCCGGGCGCCGGTCAGGATCGTGTCGGCGGCATAGGAGGAGGCGGCAGAGGAGGAGGCGGCGGAGAGGGAGGTGACGGGGTGTGACACGGGCGGGGTTCCTTGCGGTGGGCGCGGACGGGAGGGGAGAGATACGTGTGAGCGGGGCCGGGTGTGCGCCGGCCCCGGGAGCGGAGCGGACCGGCGACCGCCGGACGCGGGCCGGACTCGGCCGGCGACGGCCGCCGGCCGAGGACAAGGGTCAGCGCGCGGCCGTGTCGGGCCCGCCCGACGCGCCCGCCCCGGAGCCCTCGCCGCCCGCCCCGGAGCCCGCGCCGCCCGCGCCGAGGTCGTCGCTCTCGTCCGGTTCGGCGGCGAAACCGGCGTACACCTCGGGCCGGGTACGGCGGATGCGCAGCGAGAACAGGGTGCCGAGGGCGAAGGCGGCGGGGACCAGCAGCACGAGGACGGTGTCGGTGGTGAACGACGCTCCGGTCATCAGGCCGATCTTGCTGATGACCAGCCACATCGCACCGGCCATCAGCACGGCGGCGGCCAGCGGGGCGATCACGCCGCGCCAGCGGCCCTCCTGGTGCCGGGTGCGGCGGAAGTAGCGGAACACGGCGACGGCGGTGACCGCCTGGAGCGCCAGCAGACCGAGGCTGCCAGGAGTGTTGACCCAGAGCAGGAGTTGCCGGTAGGGGTCGGCGCCGGCCACGGCGAAGCCCGTGACGACCACCAGCGCGAGGACGCTCTGCGCGGCGCCGGCGACGTACGGCGAACGGTGCTCGGGATGGACCCGGCCCAGCGCCCTGGGCAGCACGCCCTCCTGGGCGAGGGAGAGCCCGTAGCGGTTGATCGCGTTGTGGAAGGCCAGCTGCGAGGCGAGGATGCTGGTGACGATGAAGAGGTGCATGAGGTCGGTCGCCCAGCCGCCGACGTAGTGCGTGGTCGCGGTGAAGAACAGGCCGGTCGGGTCGGCGGCGACGGCCTGCGCGATCCGCGAGCCGCCGAAGGCCTGGATGACGATCCAGACGCTGAACGCGTAGAACAGGCCGAGGAAGGCGACGGCGATGTAGGTGGCCCGGGGGATGGTGCGGCCGGGGTCGCGGGCCTCGCGGCGGTAGATGGCGGTGGACTCGAAGCCGGTGAAGGCGGCGAACGCGAAGGTGAGCACGGCGCCGGTGCCCGGCACCAGCACGTTGCCCGGCGTGAAGGAGTCCAGCGCGAGCCCTTCGGCGCCGCCGTCGAGGAGTACTCCGCCCGCCAGCAGGACGAGGATGCCGGTCTCCGCGACCAGCAGCACACCGAGGACCTTCGCGCCGAACTCGATGCTGCGGTGGCCGAGGAACCAGATGACGAAGACACCCGCCACCGCGATCGCCGGCCAGGGCACCCGGACGCCCCACAGGGCCTGGAGGGTGTCCTGCGTGCTGGTGGCGAGCAGTCCGTAGACACCGATCTGCATGCCGTTGTAGGCGAGCAGGGCGAGGGCGGCGGCGCCGAATCCGGCGGGCCGGCCCAGGCCCCGGGTGATGAAGGCGTAGAAGCCGCCGCCGTGGCGGACGTGCCGGGTCATCGCGGTGAATCCGGCAGCGAAGAGGGCGAGTGTGGCGCCGGCGAGGAGGTATCCGACGGGGGCGCCGACGCCGCCGATGCCGATGGCCAGCGGTGCCACACCGGCCATGACGGTCAGCGGCGCGGCGGCGGAGACCACGAAGAACGCGATGTCGGCGACGCCGAGACTGGCCCGGCGCAGTCCCGGCGAGCCGTCCGAGCCGTGCCCGCCGTCTTCGGCCCCTGTGCTCCGGCGCTGCGGCGCGGCGCCCTCCGGTACTCCCTCGCGGGATGCTGACTCAACGGCCATGACGTGCTCGGCCCTTCTGAACAGAGGATCGGGACAGCGGCGGCCCGGAGCGTCCGGAGAGAGGTGTGGTGCCGGCGGGGCCGCGGCGAAAACTAAACCGTGTCGGTTTAGGTAATGTAGACGGCCGCCTACGATCGGGGAAGACCTCACGTCAGGAGAACGAAATATGGGGCGGCCGCGAAAGGCTCTGCTCGACCGGGGGCGCATCGGTCGTACGGCCCTCGAACTCGTCGACGAGACGGGCGACTTCACCGTCCCCGAGATCGCGCGCAGGCTCGGGGTGCAGACCGCGTCCGTGTATCACCACGTGGAGGGCCGGGCCGGGGTGATCGAGCTGCTGCGGGAGCGGGTGGTCGACGACCTGGACCCCGCCGCGCTCGGCGTGCGCCCCTGGGACGCCGCCCTGGCGGCCTGGGCGCACTCCTACCGCGCGGCCTTCGCCGCCCACCCGCGGGCCGTCTCCATGCTGATGACCTCGCCGGTGCGGGCGCCGCGGGTGATCGAGCAGTACGAGCGGGTGGCCGGCCTGCTGCTGGAGGCGGGGTTCGCTCCGGAGACGGTCATGCCGGTCATCACCGGGCTGGACAACATCGTCCTCGGCTCGGCCCTGGACATGTCGGCCCCCGAGGTGATGTGGGTGGTGGGGGAGGAGTCCCAGGCCCCGCGACTCGCCCTGGCGCAGGCCGCCACGGGGCCGGCCCGGGCCGACCGCGCCTTCGAACTGACCCTGGCGGGCTTCCTGGCCCACTGCCGGGGCCTCCTGGGCGCCTGATCCCGGGCGCCTCGGCACGAGCCAGGCGTCCGGTCAGCCGGCCTCCGGATCTCCGGCCGCCCGGCGCAGGAGGTCCAGGAACTGCTCGCGTTCCCCGGGTGTGAACGGGGCGAGCATGTGCTCGCTCACCTCCGCGACCGCGGGGGCGAGGCGGTGGACCAGCTCCGCGCCCTCGTCGGTGACGCGCACCAGCTTGCGCCTGCGGTCGCTCTCGTCCCGGGCGATCTCCAACAGCCCCCGGCGGCGCAGCCGTTCGAGCAGGGGCGCGGCGGTCGACTTGTCGAGCCGGGCCCGTGCGCCGAGGGTGCCCTGGTCCATGCCGCCATGGGCGTCCAGCAGGCTCAGCACGGTGAACTGCGGCCCGGTGAGGTCCTGGTGGACCCGCTCGTACCAGAGCCGGTTGTGCGTCTGGTTCAACTGCCTTGCCAGCGGGCCGACTCCGGCCAGCGCGTCCAGGGGAGTGGGCCGGGCCGCCTTCTCGCGCGCCATCGTCTCCGCCTCCGCCTCGGTTGATCAGGACGTACACGTACTATAACGTGCGGCATATAGGACGCGTACGTCATAACTGTGTGTGACGTCGCTCCGGCACGACGGTTCCGCGCCCGGCCGCGCGGTCCGCCCCTCGCCCACCGGAAAGGCACCGCCATGACCCAACGCGGCAGCGCGCTCAACTTCCGCGACTTCGTCACCGAGCTGCTCGCCACCGGTGACGCGGTCGACATCCGGGTGCCGGTCAGCCCCACCCTGGAGGTCGGAGCCGTCACCAGGCGGGTCTACGACACCAGGAGCCCCGCCCCGCTCTTCGGCGACCTGACCGAGGGCGCACCCGGGTTCCGGATCCTCGGCGCCCCCGCCGGACTGAGCGGGGTGCCGGGGCAGCCCTACGGCCGGCTCGCCGCGCACTTCGGCCTCCCGCGCGACACCACACCGCGCGACCTGCTGGAAAAGCTCGTCTCCGCCATGAAGGCCCGCCCCGTGCCGCCGCGGATCGTGCCGACCGGCCCCTGCAAGGAGAACGTCCTCACCGGCGCCGACGTCGACCTGACGCGGTTCCCGGTGCCGCTGCTGCACGAGCAGGACGGCGGGCGCTACTTCGGGACGTACGGCTTCCACGTGGTGCGCACCCCGGACGGGCGCTGGACGAGCTGGTCGGTCAGCCGCACCATGCTGCACGGCCGCGACACGCTGGTCGGCCCGGCCATGCCGCAGCAGCACCTCGGCATGATCCACCGCATGTGGGCCGACCGGGGCGAGCGCACCCCCTGGGCCATGGTCCTGGGCGCCCCGCCGGCCGCCCTGGCCGCCGCCGGGATGCCGCTGCCCGCCGAGGTCGACGAGAGCGGCTACGTCGGCGCCCTGACCGGCAGCCCGGTCGACGTGGTCCGCACCGAGACCAACGGCCTGTACGTGCCCGCCAACTCCGAGATCGTGCTGGAGGGGTACATCAGCCCCGACGAGACCGCGCCCGAGGGGCCGATGGGGGAGTACCACGGGTACGCCTTCGCGGAGAGCAAGCCGCAGCCCGTCTTCCACGTCGAGGCCGTGACGCACCGCGACCGGGCCGTCCTGCCCGTCTGCGTGGCCGGTCTGCCGCCGGAGGAGAACCACACCATCTGGGGCACGATGATCTCCGCCACCGGCCTGGACCTGCTGCGCTCCAGCGGCCTGCCCGTCTCGTTCGCCTGGTGCTCCTACGAGGCCGCCACCTGCTGGATGGTGGTGGCCGTCGACATCCGGCGGCTGGCGCGCACACGGATGACGGAACGGGAACTGGCCGACGCGGTCGCCGAGGTGCTCTTCGGCTCGCACACCGGGTGGCTGGTGCCCAAGGTCCTGCTGGTGGCCGACGACATCGACATCACCGACATCGACCAGGTGGTGTGGGCCATGGCCACCCGCAGCCACCCCGCCACCGGCCACCACGTCTACCCGGACGCCCCCGGCATCCCGATGGTCCCCTACCTCACCGAGGAGGAGGTGCGCGCCGGCCGCGGCGGGAAGTGTGTCGTCAGCTGTCTGCTGCCCGAGCAGTTCGACGGCGTGACCCGGGGCGTCACGGCGTCGTTCGACAACTCCTTCCCCGAGGACGTACGCCGGCACGTCACCGCGCACTGGGCCGACTACGGCTTCCCGGCGGCGGACCGGCGCGGTCACCGGCCCTGAGGCGGCCGTCCGGCTTCAGCGGTCCTGAGGGGGCCGTCCGGTTTCACCGGTCCTGAGGCGGCCGTCCGGCTGCCTCGGCATCCGGTCCGTACAGCGCGGCGATGTCCTCGGACCTCGGCCACCGGCTGTAGGCGGGGGACTGCGGCCACCCCTCGGGCGCACCTCCTGCCACTCCTCCTGCCGTCCGTAGGGCAGCAGGTCGATGAGCGCGAAGGTGTGGGTGAGCTGCTCGATGCCCCGGCCGCCGGTGTGCCAGGTGCGGTACACGGTGTCCGCGTCGCGCAGGAACACGTTCATCCCGAACACTCCCCCGGGCGGTGCGCCGACGTCGGCCCCGAAGGAGCTGCCGGCGGTGGAGTACCAGGGCAGCCGGTTGCCGACCCGCCGCCGGTAGGCGAGCGCCTCGTCGATCGGGCCCTGGGTGACGACGACGAAACGCGCGTCGTAGGCGTCCAGGAAGTCCGGCCGGGTGAACTGCGCGGTGAAGCCCGTGCACCCCGGGCACTGCCACTCCTCGCCGGGGAACCACATGTGGTGGTAGACGATCAGCTGCCTCTTGCCGTCGAAGACGTCCACCAGCCGGATCGGGCCGTCCTCGCCTTCGAGGGTGTAGTCGGGCAGCTCCACCATCGGCAGGCGACGGCGCTCGGCGGCGATGGCGTCCAGCTCCCGGGTCGCGGCCTTCTCCCGGGCGCGCAGTTCCTGGAGCCGGCGCTCCCAGGTGGCGGTGTCGACGACGGGTGGCAGTGCGTGGCTGGTCATGATCGCCTCACGGAGTTCGGGCGCGGCTGTCACGGACACGGGGGTGGACCCGGCCGGGCCCCGGAACTCATCATTCACCGATCCGCGGCGGCCCGCCGCGCGGCGGCGGCAGGGGCGGCCGGCGCGCCCTCCCCGGTCCTGGGCGGCTCGCGCAGGACGGCCGCGGCGACCACCGCGGCCGCGAGGACGAAGCAGGCGCCGACCCGGAAGGCGAGCCGGTAGCCGTCGGTGAGGGCGTCGGCCCGGGCGGCCCCGTCGCCCGGCAGGGCGCCGGTGTGCGACGCGGCCAGGGTGCTCAGCACCGCGAGACCGAGCGAGGCGCCGACCTGCTGCACCGTGTTGAACATGCCGGACGCCAGTCCCGAGTCCCGCGGTGTGGCGCCCGACATGGCCAGTCCGGCCAGGGCCGGCATCGCCAGACCGAAGCCGACGCCGAGCAGCACGGTCGCCGGGAAGACGTCGGTGAGGTAGGCGCCGTCCGCCGAGACCAGACCGAGCAGGCCGAGCCCGCCGGCGATGAGGAGGAGAGCCGCCAGCAGCACCGAGCGGGAACCGGACCTCGCGACGAGCCGGGGCGCGAGGAACAGCGACATCGCGCCGATGAGCAGGGAGACGGGAAGCACGCCCAGACCGGTGCGCACCTCGTCGAAGCCGAGCACCTTCCGCAGGTACAGCACGACCAGGAACTGGAAGCCGAACATGCCGGCGACCAGCAGGGCGTGCGTGGCGAGGGCGCCGGTGACGTTGCGGAAGCGGAACATCCGGGGCGGCAGCAGCGGATCGGCCGCCCTGGCCTGGCGCACCCCGAACGCCGCGAGCAGCACGAGGGCGCCGAGGCCGCAGCCGAGGGTGTGCGCGGAGCCGAGACCGTGGTCCGACACCGAGACCACGGTGTAGACGGCCAGCATGAGCGCGGCCGTGATCAGACCGGCGCCGGGCGCGTCGGTGCTCCTGCCCCGGCCCGTGCCCCGCTCCGGACGCAGCCCGCGCCGGGCCGCGAGGACGGCCGCGGCGCCGATCGGCACGTTGACGAAGAAGATCCAGTGCCAGCTGAGGGCCTGCGTCAGCACCCCGCCCAGCAGCAGGCCGAGCGTGCCGCCCGCGGACTGCACGAAGCTGTAGACGCCGATCGCCTTCGCCCGCTCGACCGGCTCGGTGAACAGGGTGACGACCATGGCGAGGGTGACGGAGGACGTCACCGCGCCGCCCGCGCCCTGCACGAAACGGGCGACGAGCAGCGTGCCCGCGTCCGGAGCCAGGCCGCACAGCAGGGAGGCGGCGGTGAAGACGGCCAGACCGGTGACGAACACGCGCTTGCGGCCGAGGAGATCACCGAACCGGCCCGCGAGCAGCAGCAGTCCGCCGAACGGGATCAGATACGCGTTGACCACCCAGCCGAGCCCGGCCGGGGAGAAGCCCAGACTCTCCTGAACGGCCGGCAGCGCGACGTTCACGACGGTGCCGTCCAGGATCACCATCAGCTGGCCGACGCAGAGGATGGCCAGCGCGCGCCGGCGGGACGCCTGACCTGCCGGGGGATACACGGCGTGAGCGGACATGGAAGTGCCTTCCTTGAGGGGCCGCTTTGTTACGGAGTCCATCGTGTGTAACCATGCCGACGCGCGGAAGGAGGCACTTTTATGTCTCGCAGTCACACGGATGTGACCGACCAGGTGGAGAACCCGGCGTGTCCGGTCAGCGAGGTCCTGGACCGGGTGGCGGGGAAGTGGGCCATCGGCATCCTCGTCGCCGCGGCGAAGGGCCCGGTGCGCTTCAGCGAGCTGGAGCGCACCATCGACGGCATCAGCCGCCGGATGCTCACCCTGAACCTGCGCAAACTGGAGCGCGAGGGCCTGCTGACGCGGACCGTCTACCCGACGGTGCCGCCCAAGGTCGAGTACGCGTGCACCGAGATGGCGCTCGAACTCTACGAAACCCTCCTCTCCCTGGTCGACTGGGCCACCCGCCACAGCGGCGACATCGCCCGCGCCCACGCGGTCTACGACACCGCGCACACCGTCGCCCCCGCACCCTGACCCGGGGGCCCGCCCCCGTCGCCGCGGACACGAGTTGACCCTCCCCCCGCGTCAGGCCCGAGGCTGGAGGCCGACGGAAGGACGGGAGATGAACTACTCCGTGGGGCAGGTCTCGGCGTTCGCCGGGGTGACGGTGCGCACCCTGCATCACTACGACAAGGCGGGACTGCTCTCGCCCAGCGGGCGCAGCGACGCCGGCTACCGGCTCTACGACGACGCCGACCTGGTCCGGCTCCAGCAGATCCTCTTCTACCGCGAACTCGGCTTCCCGCTCGACGAGATCACCGCGATCCTCAGCGACCCGCAGGCCAACGCGGTGGATCACCTGCGGGCCCGGCAACGGCAGTTGAGCGAGGAGATCGCCAGGCTGCGACGGCTGGCCGAGGTGGCGCAGCGCGCGATCGAGGTCCAGCAGACCGGGGTGTCACTGACCCCCGAAGAACGCTTCGAGGTGTTCGGCGAGATCACCTTCGACCTGAGCTACGCGACCGAGGCGGAGCTGAAGTGGGCGCACTCGCACGGGCAGCGCGAGGCGATGGCGCGCGCCGCCGCCCACACCAAGGAGGACTGGGCGCACCTCATGCGCGAGGCCGGCGCCTGGCGGGCGGAGCTGCTCGCGGCCTGGGACGAGGGCGAACCGAGCGACGGCGAACGGGCCATGGACCTGGCCGAGGAGCACCGGCTGCACATCTCCCGCTGGTTCACCGCCTGCCCGCCCGACATGCACCGGCGCATCGCGGACGACTTCGCCGCCGACCCGCGCGCCTTCGCCCTGGTCGTACCGCCCTCGCAGCAACGGCCGGGCCTGGCCGCCTACTTGTGCAAGGCGGTCCACGCCAACGCCGCCCGCCGCGCAGACGGCCGTACCCCCCTGGAGGAGAACCGATGAGGATCCTGATCGCCGCGGCCGGATCGCGCGGCGACATCGCGCCGTACACGGGCCTGGGCGCCGCACTGCACCGGGCCGGACACGACGTCGCCCTCGCCACCACCGACGCCTTCGCGCCCCTGGTTCGCGCGGCGGGACTGGAGTTCCGCGCGCTGCCCGCCGACCCCGCGGTGCGCGGCGGCGGCACGGGCCGGCGCGAACTGATGCGCGACGCCGCCGCGTTCGTCACCGAGCTGGGCCAGGGGTTCGCCGACGCGATGGCCGACGGCACGGATCTGCTCCTGCTCTCGACCACCACGGCCCCGCTCGGCTGGCACCTCGCCGAGGCCACCGGCACGCCCAGCCTCGGCGTCTACCTCCAGCCCACCGCACCGACCGGCGACTTCCCGCCCGTCGTCACGGGCGCCCGCTCCCTGGGCCGCCCCGCCAACCGCCTGGCCGGCCGCTTCGCGCTGCGCCTGGCCGACCGCCTCTACACCCAGGCGGTGGCGGAGCTGCGCCACCGCCTGCGCCTGCCCCCGCTCTCCCCGGCCGCGACGCGCCGCCGGCAGGAGCAGGCCGACTGGCCGGTCCTGCACGGCTTCAGCACGGCACTGGTGCCGCGCCCCGCCGACTGGCGTCCCGGCCTGGACGTGGTGGGCAACTGGTGGCCCCACCACGATCCGGCCGCGCAACTGCCCGCCCGCTTGGAGGACTTCCTGCGCGCCGGCCCCAGGCCCGTCCTGATCACCTTCGGCAGCATGGCGGCCGGGGACGGCGAGCGGCTGAGCGGGATCGCCGTGGCGGCCCTGCGCCGCGCCGGGCTGCGCGGCGTCCTCCAGGCCGGCAGTGCCCAACTCGCCGCCGACGGCGACGACGTCCTCACCCTCGGGGACGTACCGCACGCCGTGCTCTTCCCCCGGCTGGCCGCGGTGGTCCACCACGCCGGGGCCGGCACCTCGGCCGCCGCGTTGCGCGCCGGAGTGCCCGCGGTCACCGTTCCGGTCACCGCCGACCAGCCGTTCTGGGCACGCCGCCTGGCAGCGATCGGCGCGGCGCCGGCCCCGATCCCCTTCGCGTTGCTCACCGCCCGGCGGCTGGCCGACGCACTCGGGGAGACCGTGCGGCAGTCGGCGTACACCCGGGCCGCCGCGCACGGCGCCCGGCACATGGCGGCCGAGGACGCGGCCGGTCACACCCTCAAGGCCATCGCGCGACTGGCGGGCGGATGAGGCCGGTGCGGTGCGGCGTCGTCGGCGGAGTTCACCGGGCGGTCGCGGCGCGGACCAGGGCCGCGACCGCCGTCGAGCGGCTGTGCGGGGGCCAGGCGATGACCGTGGTGACGCGGGGTGCGTCGAGGACCGGTACGGCGGTGAGGTCGTCGCCCAGCCCGACGCGGCCCGCCTCCGGGACGACCGCGCAGGCGCGGCCGAGCGCGATGAGCTGGAAGAGCTGGGTGTGGTCGCGCACCTGCGGGCCGGGACCGTGCGGGAAGGTGCCGTCGGGGCGCGGCCAGCGGGGCAGCGGCAGGTCGGGCAGGCCGGTGACCTCGGCGAGCAGCAGATGCGGACGGGTGCTGAGCGGGTGGCCGGCCGGGAGGACGGCGACCTGGCCCTCAGTGTGCAGGTCCTCGGTGTCGAAGCCGGCCGTGTCGTCGAAGGGCCGGTGCAGCAGCGCCACGTCGGCCCGGCCGTCGCGCAGCACCGGCGCCTGCTCGCCCGGCCCGCACAGCACGACGTCCACGGCGACCGCGTCGGGCTCGGCGGCGTAGGCGGCGAGGAGTTTCGCCAGCAGTTCGCTGGAGGCGCCCGCCTTCGCCGCCAGGACCAGGGCGGGCCGGCCGGCCGCGGCGAGCGCGGCCCGGCGGGTGCGCCGCTCGGCCGCCTCGACGGCGTCCAGCGCGGCCCGCGCCTCCCGCAGCAGCACCGCCCCGGCCCCGGTCAGGGCGATGCCCCGGCCGCCGCGCTCCAGGAGGACGGCGTCCAGACGCCGCTCAAGACCGGCGATCGCCCGCGACAGCGGGGGCTGGGCGATCCCGAGCCGCCGGGCGGCCCGGCCGAAGTGCAACTCCTCGGCGACCGCGACGAAGTACCGCAGCTCACGTGTCTCCACCCGGCCAGCGTAACCCCGCCGATCAGCGGCGATACCCGGCCGGTATCGTCGCCCACCCGATCGGTCTTGGACGCGCTGCCGGGCGCGGGGGAACCATCGGGTCCATGAGCGAAACGAACGACGTAAGCGAACCGAAGGTCGCGCTGGTGACCGGGGCCAACAAGGGCATCGGCTACGAGATCGCCGCCGGGCTCGGCGCCCTCGGCTGGACCGTCGCGGTCGGCGCGCGCGACGAGGAACGGCGCGAGGCCGCCGTGGCGAAGCTGCGCGCGGCCGGGGCCGACGCCTTCGGGGTGCCGCTGGACGTGACCGACGACACGAGCGTGACCGCGGCGGCCCGCCTGGTCGAGGAGAGGGCCGGGCGCCTCGACGCGCTCGTCAACAACGCGGGGATCACCGGCGGCGGCCCCCAGGAGCCCACCGTGGTCGACCCGGACCGGGTGCGGGCGGCCGTGGAGACCAACGTCATCGGCGTCATCCGCGTCACCAACGCCCTGCTGCCGCTGCTGCGCCGCGCGCCGTCCCCGCGGATCGTGAACGTCTCCAGCAGCGTCGGCTCCCTCACCCTCCAGACCACGCCCGGCGCCGAGACAGGCCCGATCTCCGCCGCCTACTCGCCGTCGAAGACGTTCCTCAACGCCGTCACCGTGCAGTACGCCAAGGAACTGGCCGGCACGAACATCCTGATCAACGCCGTCTGCCCCGGCTTCACGGCCACCGACCTGAACGAGTTCCGCGGGACGCGCACCCCGCGGCAGGGCGCGGTCTCCGCGATCCGGCTGGCCACCGTGCCGGACGACGGACCGACGGGCCGCTTCTTCTCCGACGAGGGGGAGATCCCCTGGTGAGGCCCCGCGTCAGACGTGGCCGCCCTGCCGGGCCCGGTCCGGCAGGGCGGCCTCGATCCCGGTCAGGATGAGGTCGATGCCCGCGAGGAACTGCTCGCGGTCGTCGTGGTCGGCGAGCCGGCCCGCGAGCCGGCGCACGAACGGGTACCGCGCGGCGTCGAGCCGCTCCCACTGCTCGGCGATCGCCCCGAGGAAGGCCGCCCGGTCGGTTCCCGGCCCGTGCAGGCGGGCGTTGGCGGCGTTCTGCCCGGCGACGCCGAGGACGTAGTTCACCAGCGCGGAGGTCGAGTCGAACCACGCCTCCTCGGGCACGCCGAGCGCCTGGAGCCGGCTGCCGATGCCCTCGAAGATCCGCGGCATCGCGGTCAGCCACGGCGCGCGCGAGAGCTGCGCGCCCACCCAGGGATGGACGTCGATCGCGTCGAACATGCCGAGGGCGATGGCCCGGACGGCCTCCCGCGGTTCGGTGCCGTCGCCCGCGTCCGTCATGACGCGGGCGATGACGTCGTCGGTGGCCGCCGCCAGCAGCTCGTCCTTGTTGGCCACGTGCCAGTAGATCGCCCCGCTCCCCGTGGCCAGGCGCGCGGCCAGCGCGCGGAAGGTCAGCGCGCGCTCCCCCTCCGCGTCGAGGATCGCGATCGCGGCCTCCACGATCCGCCGCTTCGAGAGCGCGTCCGCGCGTCGCTCGCCCCGCTGTGTCCCGCTCGCCATGCGCACCAGTTTGACATGACTGGAACGGTGTTCCAACATGGCCGACTGGAACACCGTTCCAGACCCGATGTGGAACGTCGTTCCAGACAGGTCACGTACGAAAGGGAACACAACGATGACGACACCGGTCACGATCGTCGGCGCGGGCCTCGGCGGTCTCACCCTCGCCCGCGTCCTGCACGTCCACGGCATCCCCGCCACGGTCTACGAGGCCGACCCCTCGGCCGAGTCCCGCACCCAGGGCGGCCAGCTCGACATCCATGAGAACGACGGGCAGCGCGCGCTCGCCGACGCCGGCCTCACCGACGCGTTCCGCGCGATCATCCACGAGGGCGCCGAGGCGCTGCGCATGCTCGACCCGCACGGCACGGCGCTGCTGGAGGTCCCCGACGACGGCACGGCCCGGCGCCCCGAGGTGCTCCGCGGCGCACTGCGCCGGATCCTGCTCGACTCGCTGCCCGACGGCACGGTCCGCTGGGGACACAAGGTCGCCGGGGTGCGCTCCCTCGGCGGCGGCCGGCACGAGCTGACCTTCGCCGACGGCTCGACCGTGACCAGCGACCTCCTCGTCGGCGCGGACGGCGCCTGGTCCAGGATCAGGCCGCTGCTCTCCGACGCCACACCCGAGTACATCGGCACGACGTTCGTGGAGACCTACCTGTACGACGTCGACGCCCGCCACCCCGCGACGGCCGAGGCGGTCGGCGCGGGCGCCATGTACGCGCTCACACCCGGAAAGGGCATCGTCGCCCACCGCGAGGCCGGCGGCATCCTGCACACGTATGTCGAACTGAACCGCTCCGCCGAGTGGTTCGCGGCCGTCGACTTCACCGACCCGGCCGCCGCGAGCGCCCGGGTCGCGGCCGAGTTCGAGGGGTGGGCGCCGCACCTCACCGCGCTGATCACCGACGGCGAGACCCCTCCGGTCGCCCGCATGATCCACACGCTCCCGGACGGCCACCGCTGGGAGCGGGTGCCCGGGGTGACGCTCATCGGCGACGCCGCGCACCTGATGCCGCCGTCCGGCGACGGAGCCAACCTGGCGATGTTCGACGGCGCCGAACTCGCCAAGGCGATCGCCGCGCACCCCGGCGACGCCGAAGCGGCCCTCACCGCCTACGAGGAGGCGCTGTTCCCGCGCACCGAGGGCTTCTACGCCGACGCGCGCGAGATCCTGGACCTCTGCCTCGGCGACAGCGCGCCGCACGGCTTCATCGACTTCTTCCGCGGCGCCGCGCAGGGGTGACGGGCGACGCGGGAGGCGAACTCCCTCGCGCGGGCGGCGCGTCGGCGTCGCGGTCAGCGCAGCAGGGGGAGGAAGACCGTGTCGACGATCTCTTCGAGGACGTGGTCGGGCACGGGGGCGTAGGTCGTGAGGATCTCGTGGCGCAGCAGGTCGAAGGGGAGGGACTTGACGCGCTCGGTGAGGCGCCGCGGGTCGATCTCGCCGCGCTCGACGGCACGGTCGAAGAGCACGTCGCCGGAGTCCTCGCCCCCCGTCGCGAACAGGTCGCCCAGGCTGTTGCCGGTCTCCTGGTAGTAGCCGGCCAGGTGCACGTTCATGACGGTGATGAACCGGACGCGGGTGGCGTTGATCTCCCGCATGAGGGTGAGGACGTCCTCCCGCAGGCTGCCCGTGTCGGGCGTGGGGACGCGCTGTTCCTCCAGGGCGTGGACGATGGCCGCCCGGACGAGTTCGTCGCGGTCGGACCAGCGGCGGTAGAGGACGGGAGGGCTGGTGCCGGCGCGCCGGCCGACGGCGTCCATGGTGAATTTCGCGTAGCCGCCCGCGGCGAGTTCCTCCCAGGCCGCGTCGAGGAGCGCCTTCTCCAGTGCCGCCCCGCGGCGCCGCTCGGCCATGTGCGTCTCCCTTGGATAGACTTGCCTATCTTATCTTAGCGCCCTACGCTGACCGCCGTAAGATAGACCTCTGTATCTTAAGGTGGCCGTCCATGAACACCCCCAGCGGATCCGCACCAGCCCTGTCCGATCCCGCCGGGGCCGCCCCGTCCTCCGGCCCGCCCCGGTCGCTGCGCGAAGCCTGGGTGGCCCTGGCCGGACTCTCCGCGGTGTTCCTCTTCGAGATGCTGGACAACTCGATCCTGAACGTCGCACTGCCCACCCTCGGACGGGAGTTGCACGCGTCCGCCGTCGCGCTCCAGTGGGTGACGGGCGCGTACGCGGTCGTCTTCGGCGGGCTGATGCTCCTCTTCGGCGCGGTGGCCGACCGGTTCGGCCGGCGCCGGGTCATGCTCGTCGGCCTCACGCTGCTCGGCGCCTCCAGCCTGGCGACCGCCTTCGTCACCAGCGCGGAACAACTGATCGCGGTCCGCGCGGTGACGGGCGTCGCGGCCGCCATGACGACCCCGGGATCGATGGCGCTGGCCTTCCGGCTGTTCGACGACGACGCGCTGCGCGTCCGCGCGAGCACCCTCATCTCGACCGTGGGCCTGATCGGCCTCGCGATCGGCCCGACGGCGGGCGGCTTCGTGCTCGCGATCGCCCCCTGGCAGGTCCTGCTGCTGGTCAACGTGCCGATCGCCGCACTGGCCGCCCTCGGGATACGCAGGGGCATCGCCGGGGACGAGGCGGCCGACCTGCACCGCGATCCGGTGGACGTCGCCGGCGCGGTGCTGGCCACCGCGACGATCGTGCCGGCGCTCGCCGCGCCCACCCTGTTCCTGGACCGGGGCGCCGGGTCATGGCTGCCGTGGCTGGTCGCGGCGGCGGCCGCCGCGGGGGCGGTCCTCTTCGTCCTCCGCGAGCGTGCGGCCCGCCATCCGCTGCTCGACCTGCGACTCGTCGCGCACCCGCTCGTCGCCGCCGGCCTGGCCTACAAGGCGGCCGCCGGACTGGCGACCGCCGGGCTCGGCTACCTGGTGACGCTCCAACTCCAGCTGGACTGGGGGTGGTCGCCCGCGCTCGCCGCCGTCGGGATGCTGCCCCAGGTCGTCGTCCTCGTCGCGGGCGGCGCGCTCATCGGCCCGTTCGTGCGACGGGCCGGACTCGACCGGGCCGCCTGGCTCAGCGCCGCGGCGGTCGTGTCCGGGCTCGCCGTCTACGCCTCGCTGGGCCGGTTCGGATACGGGTGGGTCGCGCTCGCCCTCGTGCTCGTGGCCGCCGGGATGCGCGTGGTCGGTGTCGTCGCCGGGGTCAACGTGCTGCGCGGTCTGCCGGAGAACCGGACCACCATCGGCGCGGCGCTCACCGACACCGCGACCGAGGTCGCCTCCGGCGCCGGCCTCGCCGTCACCGGCACCGTGCTGGCCGGGCTGTTCACCGGTGACATCGCCGCGGCGCACTGGAGCGCGCGGCAGACGGCGCGGTTCCACGAGGCGGCCACCCTCTCCGGCCTCGCGCTCACCGTCGTGGCCGCGGCACTGGTCGGCTGGGCGATCCGGCACACGCGCGGCGCGGCGAACGGCCGGCCGGACACACCCGGTGCCGACGCGCCCGGAGGTTCACCGGAGAAACCCGCGCCGTCCGCCAGCATCTAGGGAGCGCGGGTGCGCGCCCGCCCACCCGCGCGCCCACCGCACTTCCCGGCCGCCCGAAGGACACCGATGGCGCAGAAGCCGTACACCAACCGGAACCCCTACGAGCCGCGGCTCGTGGGAAGCCGAGGAGGAGACCGGCCGCACGACACCCACCGCCCGTACGTCCCGCGTGACCCGCACGACACCTACGCCCCCGGCGGCGTCCCGCCGCACCCAGGACTGGCCGGCGGACCGGTCTACCTCGACTACAACGCCACCACCCCGGTCGACCCGCGCGTCGCCGAGGCGATGGCGCCGTACCTCACCGCGTTCTTCGGCAACCCGTCCAGCGGCCACTCCTACGCCGAGGTCCCGCGCCGGGCCCTCGCCGGGGCCCGTGCCGAGGTGGCTGGTCTGATCGGCGCGCGGGCCGACGAGATCGTGTTCACCGCCTCCGGCTCCGAGGCCGACCTCCTCGCCCTGCGCGGCGCGGTCCTCGCGTCGGACCGCCGGCGCCCGCATCTGATCACGCAGGCCACCGAGCACCCGGCCGTGCTGGAGACCGCCCGCGCGCTGGAGCGGCTGCACGGTACGCGTGTGACGGTCCTGCCCGTCGACGGCGCCGGACAGGTGGACCCGGCCGCCCTGGCCGCCGCCTGCACCGAGGACACCGTCCTGGTGTCGGTGATGGCGGCGAACAACGAGACCGGCGCTCTCCAGCCGGTCGCCGAACTCGCCGCCCTCGCGCACGCGCACGGAGCGCTGTTCCACTGCGACGCCGCGCAGGCCGCGGGACGGATCCCGCTCGACGTCCGCGCCCTGGGCGCCGACCTGGTCACCGTCGTGGGGCACAAGATGTACGCGCCGAAGGGCGCGGCCGCCCTGTACGTACGCGACGGGGTGCGGCTGGAGCCGGTCGTCCACGGCGGCGGCCAGGAGCGCGGCCTGCGCGCCGGGACCGAGAACGTCGCCCTGGCCGTCGCGCTCGGCGCCGCCGCCCGGATCGCGGCCGCCGAACTCGCCGACGGAACCCCGGCCCGGACCGCGGCCCTGCGCGACGACCTCCACCGGCGGCTCGCCGAGGGACTGCCCGGCCGGGTACGCCTGCACGGCCCGCGCGAGGACCGCCTGCCCAACACCCTCAACGTCGGCATCGAGGGCGCCCTCGGCCACGAACTCCTCGCCGCCGCCGGCCGGGTCGCGGCCGCCACCGGATCGGCCTGCCACAGTGGCGCCCACACCCCCTCGCCCGTGCTGAGCGCCATGGGCGTCGAACCGGCCCGAGCCCTCGGCGCGCTGCGGCTGTCCCTGGGCCGCTGGACCACACCCGCGGACGTCGGGACGGCGGCCACGGCCCTCGTCGCGGCGGCCGCCCCACACTGACCGGACCGGTGCGCGGGCAGTTTTGGGACATGCTTTACACGACGCGTGCAACTCGATTCCCGGTCGAACCGTCTGACAGGAAGTCGGGCTCGCCGAGGGCGACGCGTGGAGAAAGTGGGGCAGGTCATGGGACGGCGCAAGGGCGGCATAGGGATCGCACTGGTGACGGTGACGATGCTGATGGGCTCGAGTGCCTGCGGCGGGGGCGGCAGCGGCAGCGGCAGCGGCAGTTCGGGCGGGGACGACGCGAAGGCGCCGGGCAAGCCGAGCGCCAGCGCCTCCCCGTCCCCGACGAAGCCCGCGGGCCCGCCCATGCTGCTGGAGACGATCACCCCGCAGTCGGGCACCACGGTCGGTGTGGCCATGCCGATCTCGGTGGTCTTCACCAACCCGGTGGCGGCCAAGGCACGGGCCACCGTGGAGAAGCACATGAAGGTCAGCGCCTCGCAGCCGGTGGCCGGCGCCTGGCACTGGTTCGGCGACAAACGCGCCGACTGGCGGCCGAAGGAGTACTGGCCCTCCGGCACGAAGGTGAAGGTCGACGTCGACGTGCGGGGGGTGAGCAACGGCAACGGGCGCTACGGCATACGCGCGTACACGCACTCCTTCCAGGTCGGCGACGACGTGCGCGCGGACGTCTCGGTGACCGGCCACACCATGAAGGTGACCCGCGACGGCAAGCCGGTGCGCACCCTGTCCATCAACGCGGGCAGCGCCCAGTACCCGACGTGGAACGGCACGATGGCCGTCATCGACAAGGAGAAGGAGGTCCACATGACCTCCTGCAGCGTCGGCATCAGCTGCACCAAGGGCGACCCGAACTACTACGACCTGAAGCTGCCCTGGGACGTCCACCTCACCCAGTCCGGCACCTACGTGCACTACTCGACCGGCGACCCGAACCCGGGCAGCGGCAGCGCCCGCGGCTCCCACGGCTGCGTCCACCTGTCCAAGCCGGACGCCGAGTGGTTCTACGGCCAGGTCAAGCAGGGCGACCCGGTCACCATCACCGGATCGCCCCGCGCCAAGGCCCCGGCCGACAACGGCTACGCCTCCTTCAACCTGAGCTGGTCGCAGTGGCTCGCGGGCAGCTCCACCGGGGAGTCCACGACCGCCGCGCTGTGAGTCAGCCGAGGCCGGCGATCCAGGCGTCGACCGCGGTGACCTCGCCCTGGTGCGGGAAGACCTTCTCGGTCAGCACCCGGTGCACCTCCGCGTCGCGGTCGGCGCAGCCGTCGGCCAGGACGGTGAGGCGGTAGTCGAGGTCGGCCGCCTGGCGCACCGTGGACAGCACGACGCCGCTGGTGGCCAGGCCGGCCAGGACCAGGTGGTCGACGCCCTCGCCGCGCAGCACGAGTTCGAGGTCGCTGCCGGCGAAGGCGCTGACCCGCTTCTTGGTGACGACGGCCTCGCCGGGGCGGGGCGCGACATCGGGGTGGATCTCCGCGCCGGGGTCGCCGTCGGTGAACGCGCCTTCGGGCAGGGCGCCGAAGAGCGGGCTGGACTTGGCCTCGGGGCGGCCCGGCCGGAAGCCGACGACGACGTGCACCACGGGCACTCCCGCGGTCCGGGCCGCGGCGACGGCACGGGCGAGACGGGGAGTGAAGTCGGCGTCGAGACCGGGAACGCGGCCCACGATGGCCTGCTGGAGGTCCATCACGAGCAGGGCGGTGCGGGTCATGTTCGTTCCTTGCCGGTGTTGGCGGGTTTGTCGGTGTCCGGGGTGTTCTCGGGGTCGTCTGCGTTGTCTGGGTTGTCGCGGATGCGCCGCAGCGAGCGGTCGGTGACGGTCACCGCCAGGAACAGCACGCTGGCGGCGAGCATGAACCAGGCCAGGTGGTGCAGGCCGCCGGTGTCGGCGCGCTGCCCGAAGAAGGCGCCGTCGGCGGCGGAGGCGGTGATGGCGCCGAGGTAGCCGAAGGTCCGCAGCAGTCCGGCGGAGGAGCCGATGCGGTCGGCGTCGGCCTGGTGGTAGACGGCGTTCTGCAGGGCGAGGCCGTTGAGGCCCTGCGGAACCCCGAGGACGACCACGACGGCCAGCAGCATCCACACGGGACTGTCGGCGTGCAGCGGGAGCAGCAGCGCGCACGCGAGGATCTGCCCGACCGCGCCGGCCAGCAGCTTGCCGCGCACGGCCTGGCGCCGTCCGGTGAGGGCGGAGACGACGATCGCCGTGGCGAACAGCGGCAGTTGGACCAGTCCGGCCTGCGAGGCGGACAGTCCGCGGCCCTCCTCGGTCCACTGCGTGTAGCCGTACAGGAAGGCGTAGGTGACGACGTAGCAGAGCAGGGCCCTGCCGTAGGTGGCGACGAGCGGCAGGTTGCCGCCGAGGACGCGTACGTCGATGAAGGGCTGCCGGGCGCGCAGTTCGCGCCGGATGAATCCGGCGCCCGTCGCGAGGGTCAGCACCGGCAGGTACCAGGCGCCGCCGCCGAGGTCCATCAGGAACAGCAGCAGGCACACCAGCGCCACGGCGAACAGGCCCATCCCCGGCAGGTCCAGGTCCCGCACCGGATGGCGGCCGTCCGTACGGCGCGGCACCGGGGTCGCCGGCAGGCGGCGGAGGCCGAGGTACAGGCCGAAGAGCGCGAGCGGGATGTTGACGGCCAGGGTGGCGCGCCAGCCGCCGACGGCGATCAGCAGACCGCCGAGGCTCGGACCGACGACGGCGATGGTCTGGGTGGTGACGGCCAGCGCGGTCAGCACCCCGGCCGGACTCTCCCGGCCGGTGCGCCGGGCCTCGCTGCGGATGAGGTACATGGCGGCCGGATAGCCGGAGCAGGTGCCGAAGCCGAGCAGCACCCGGGCGGCGATGAGCACGCCGAGGTTCGGGGCGAGCATGCCGACGACACCGGCGACGCCGGTCAGCGCCGTGCCGGTCAGGAACAGGCGGCGCGGCCCGAAGAGGTCGATGAGCCGGCCCATGACCGGCTGGCCTATGGCGGTGGCCAGGTACAGGGCGGAGATGAGCCACGCCGTCCGGGCGGGCGGGGCGCCGAAGGCGGCGCCGATGGGGACCAGGGAGACGGAGATGATGGAGGAGTTGACCGGATTGAGGGCGGCGCCCGTCATCATCGGGGCCAGCAGCCGCCGGTCGAAGCCGTCCGCCAGCTTCCCGCCCCGCCCGGGACGCCACCGCTGGAGGACGCGGGTGAGGCTCGCGCTCACGACCGGACGATCCGTTCCAGCACGGCCGCGGCCGCCAGCAGGGTACGGCGCTCCTCCTCCGTGCACTGGTCCTGCACGGCGCGGGCGAGCCAGCCTTCCCCGGCGCGCCGGCGGTCCTCCAGGAAGGTGTGTCCGCCGTCGGTGACGAACACCAGCTGGCGGCGGCCGTCCTCGGGGTCCGGTCGGCGGGCGACCAGGCCGCGTTCGACGAGGATGCCGACGATGCTGGCCACCGACTGGTGGCGGACGCCCTCGGCGGCGGCCAGATCGCTGACCGACGCCTCGCCGTCCTTGTCGAGCCGGCTGAGGACGGAGGTCTGGGAGGGGGTGAGGTCGCCGCGGTCGTAGGTCTCCCGCAGCCGGCGGCGCAGCCGGCTGTACACCACGCGGACCTCGTGGGCCGCGCGCGCGGCCGTCTCGGAGACGCCCTCCGCGGTCTGCTCGATCTCGTTCATATGCGCAGACTAATCTGCGCAGCCTTACCTGCGCAATACGGCGTGTGGACATACCCGTGCCGCGCCGGGGCCCGCCGGGGCCGCCCGTACGCCCTCCGATGGGGTGACGTGGGGGCGCTCCGAGGCGTGCCGCGCCGCCGCGGCCCGGACCGGCTTCTTTACTTGCCGATCGGATCATCTTCCCGCCGTCCACCGCAGCCTTCGAGGACACGCATGACTGACGACTTCATCGTTGACGTGAGCAGGATTCGTGCCGACGCCCGGGCCAAGATGGAGGGCGGCCCGGTCACGGAGACGTACGGGGCGGACCGGGACCGGGTCGTTGCCGTCCTGAACGACGTCGTGGCCACCGAGGTGGTGTGCTGGATGCGGTACACCCGGCACGCCATCTCCGCCACCGGCATCGACCGCGCCCAGGTCTCGGCGGAGTTCAGCGAACACGCGAAAGAGGAGTGGGACCACGCGCTGCGCGCCGCCGAGCGCATCTCCCAGCTGGGCGGGGACCCGGACTTCGACCCGGCCACGCTCGTCGAGCGCTCGCACACCGAGTACACGGCGATCCCGGACAACGAACTGAAGCAGATGCTGCGCAGCAACCTGGAGGCCGAGCGCATCGTCATCGGCGTCTACCAGGAGATCATCCGCTGGCTGGGCGACAAGGACCCGACCACCCGGCGCCTCATGGAGAGCATCCTGGAGGAAGAGGAGGAGCACGCCGACGACCTGCTCGACCTGCTCGGAGGCTGAACCGACCCGGCCTGATCCGGACTGATACAGCCTGACCCGTTGTGACCCGTTCCGCCCTGTCCTGATCCGTCCCGGCCCGGAGCCCGGCGCCGGGTCCCGCGGCCGGGACGGGCCGGTGTCGCTGTCGGCGCGAGAGGAGTCGAGGCGCGGTGACGCTCCCCCTGGTGGTCGGCGCGGACGGGTCCGAGGCGAGTCTGGAGGCGGTGGACTGGGCCGCCGCCGAGGCGGTGCGGCACGGCGCTCCGCTGCACGTCCTGCACGCGGCGGCCGGTGACCGGGAGGCGTCCGGCGTGCTCCGCGCCGCGGTGGAACGGGCCGGAGCGGCGGCCCCCGCCGTACGGCTGTCGAGCGAGGTCGTGCACGAGGACGCGATCTCCGCACTGGTGGCCGGGGACCGCGCCGCGCTCGCGCTGGTGCTCGGCTCCCGGGGACTCGGCGGGGAGCTGCCCGGCCTCCTGCTGGGCTCGGTCGCCCTGGCCGTGGCGGCCCGGTCGCACTGCCCGGTCGTCGTGGTGCGCGGCGAGGCACGGCACCGGGGGACCCGTTTCGGGAGCGTCGTCGTCGGCGTCGAGGCGGGGGAGGGCAGTGACACGGCCGTGGAGTTCGCGTTCCGCGAGGCCCGGGCGCGGCGCTGCCGCCTGGTGGCCGTGCACGCCTGGAACCCGCGGTTCGGCGGCGCCGCCGCTCCCGGGATCCCGCCGTGGTACGTCGCGGAAGCACACCGGCGGCCGCCGGCGCAGGTGCTCGACGACGCGCTGGGCGCACCGGCGGAGCGGTACCGCGACGTGCCGGCGCACCGCTCGGTGATCGACGGGCCGGCCCGGCAGGCGCTGGTCGCGGCCGCTTCGGAGGCGGACCTCCTGGTCGTCGGCGCGCGCCGGCGCCAGGCGGTCGCCGGCCTCCAACTGGGCCTGATCAACCACGCGTTGCTGCACCACGCCCCCTGCCCCGTCGCGGTCGTCCCCCGGGCGTGACACCGGGCGGTGCCGGGTGACACCGGGCGGTGCCGGGTGACACCGGACGGCGCCGGGCGGCGCCGGACGACACCGGACGGTGCCGGGCGCGTGGCGGGTCGTCGCCGTGTCCTTCCGGCTCATTGCGGTGACCGGTACGGCGAATCAATCATGGCGGTCATGGACCGACCGAGTGAGACCATCGCGTGCGGGGACGTCGTCCTGCGGCGCTGGCGTGAACAGAGCGACTTCGCAGCGGCGTTGCGGCTGATCGAGGAGTCCCGGGAACATCTGCGCCCCTGGATGCCGTGGTTCGAGGGGCCCGCCGAGGAACGCACCCGGGACTTCCTGGCGAAGGCCGAGGCGAGGTGGGCGAGCGGCGAGGTGTTCAACTACGCCGTGGTCGAGGACGGCACACTCGTCGGCATGTGCCAGGCCTACCGCGGAGCCGTGCCCCGGGGCTGGGGAATGGGGTACTGGCTGCACCCGGCGGCCGTCGGCCGGGGCATCGCCACGAGGGCGACGGCGGCCCTGGCCGACGAGATGTTCGCCCTGCCGGAGGTGGCGTACCTGGAGATCACCCACGACCTGGCCAACACCGCCAGCAGCGCCGTACCGCGCCGCCTGGGCTTCACCGAGGTCGGACGCGAGCGGGCGGAACCGCCCACGCCGCCCTCCTGCGTCGGCACCGACGCGGTCTGGCGCCTGCACCGCCCGACACCGCCGGCCGCCCACCGCCGACGCGTCAAGTCCGTACCGGGCGGCAGACCTTGACGCCCGGCCGCCCGGCGGCCCGGCCGTCCCGCCGCCGGAACGGCGGACCTCGGCGTTCCGGCCGCTCAGCCGCCCGAGCGGCCCAGGGCGACCACGAGCAGGGTACGGGCGGCGGTGGCGCCGACGAGGCGGCAGCGGTGCGGTATGTCGCCGCGGTGATGGGCGCTCTGGCCCGCCCGGAGCCGGATGGTCTCCTCGCCGCGCAGTTCGAGGGCGACCTCGCCCTCCAGCACGTGGATGAAATCCTCCCCGGTGTGCTCGAACCAGCCGCGCTCGCCCTGCCCGGGTGTGAAGTGCTGCTCGTACGCCTCCATGACGTCGCTCTGACCACCGGGGATCAGCACGTGGGCGAACTGCCCGGTGCCTTCGGTGACCCGGATGACCTGCGGGTCCGCCTCGTGCGCGACCGTCTCTGAGGTGCTGGCCGGACGCAGGAAGATGCCCGGCGGCAGCGCCAGCGCGTCGGCGATCTTGTAGATGGAGGCGAGGCTCGGCGTCGTCAGGCCGCGTTCCAGCTGGCTGAGGAACGGCTGGGACAGGCCCGAGCGGGAGGCGAGTTCGGCCATCGGGACACCGAGTCGTCGTCGGTGCCCCCGGATCACGGATCCGACGGCCAGGGCCTCGGGGGAGGGATCGGGTCGGCGCACGTGCTCGACGGTAGCGCACCCCGCAAGCGCGCGGACGGCGGCCGCAGAACCGGGGACATGGTCCGGATGAAGCTTCATGACGCCGACACGCTGCTGCAATAAGCGAGGCGAATTATTGACGTCGTCAATCTCGCTGTCGGCTCAGGAACTGGACGACCATGGCCCGCACTTCACCGCCCGGCTCTCCGGCAGGGCCCCCGCACGACGCCGTCGACGACCACCGCCCCCGCCCACCCGGCCCCGGCCCCGCACACCCGCCCGGCACCTCGGCGGCGGACCGTTCCGAGACCAAGGCGGCGGACGCGCCCGGGCCTTGGCGGCCGGGAGTCGTGAAGGTGCTCGCCCGCGCCGGAGCCCCCCTGGCCTCCGCGTGCGTCGTGCTCGCCCTGTGGTGGGCGGCCGCCCGCGCCGGCGTACTCGGCGAGGGCCTCGTCCCCACCCCCTGGCAGACCCTGCGGGCGGCCCACGCCATGTGGGCCGACGGCACGATGACCGCCGACCTGCGGGCCAGCCTGGCACGCGCCGGCCAGGGCTTCGCGGCCGGCGCCGCGGCCGGGACCGCCCTCGGCTTCCTCACCGGCAACCAGCGCCGCGTCGCCGCGCTCGTCGGCCCGATGATGTCGTTCCTGCGGCCGATCCCCGCCATCGCGCTGGTGCCCCTGGTCACCGCCTGGTTCGGGATCGGCGAGCAGGCCAAACACCTGCTCATCGCCTACGCCGTCTTCCTGGCCGTCTGGCTGTACGTCCACGACGGCGTCGCCCGCGTGCCCGCCGACTACCTGCGGGCGGCCCGCGCCCTCGGGGTGCCGCGCCGGCGCCGGCTGACCGAGGTCCTGCTGCCCGCGGCGGCTCCCTCGGTGGTGGCGGCGCTCCGCTACGGCGCGGGACTCGCCTTCCTGGCCCTGGTGGCCGCCGAGCTGGGCGGCGCGCAGAGCGGCATCGCCTACCGCCTCCAGGTCGACGGCCAGTTCCTGCGCACCGACCACATGTTCGTCGGCCTGATCGAACTCGGCCTGCTCGGCCTCCTCGCGGACGCGCTGATCAGCGCGGTCGGCCACCGCCTCGTCCACTGGAGCAGCGGCTCATGAACCACACCGACACCACCGCGCCCAGGAGGAGTTCATGACCGCCCTCGTCCGACTGGAGGGCGTCGAGGTCCGCTACGGCCGCTCCCTCGCCCTGACCGCCACCGAACTCGACTTCGCCCAGGGCTCGTTCACCTCCCTGCTCGGCCCGACCGGTTGCGGCAAGTCGACACTGCTGAACGCCGTCGCCGGGTTCGTGCCGCCGAGTTCGGGGCGCGTCCTGATGGACGGCGTCCCGGTGACCGGACCCGGCCCGGACCGGGGCGTGGTCTTCCAGCACTACGCGCTGCTGCCCTGGTTCACCGGCCGCGGCAACGTCGAGTTCGCCCTCAAACGCTTCGGCCTGTCCCGCACCGAGCGCAGGGCGCGCGCCCTGGAGGCACTCGCGGAGGTCGGCCTCGCCGACGCCGCCGAGAAGCACCCGGCCCAGCTGTCCGGCGGCATGCGCCAACGCGTCGCCCTGGCACGGGCGTTGGCGGCCCAGCCGCGCGTCCTGCTGATGGACGAGCCGTTCGGCGCGCTCGACGCGATCACCCGCGCGCGGATGCAGCGACTGCTGACCCGGCTGTGGGAACACACCCGTACCACCGTCGTCTTCGTCACCCACGACGTGGACGAGGCGCTCGCCCTCTCCCAGCGGGTGATCGTCATGGCGGCGGGCCCGGGACGCGTCATCGCGGACCACCGCGTGGGCGACGGCCCGAAGGCCGACCTCCACCACCGCATCGTCACCCAACTCGACACCGAATGAACCCGGTCGTGACCCACCAGGAGTTCCCCGTGCCCACCACCCCGCCGCCGGTCTCCCCGCGCGGAACACGGGCGGCCGCCGCCCTCGCCGCCGTACTCGCGCTGATGACGCTGCTGACCGCCTGCGGCGCGGACACCGGCTCCGCGTCCACGTCCGCCGGGACGACCCGCGTCACCATCGCGGGCAGCGACTACCTCGGCGGCGCTCCCGTCTACACCGCCACCGAGAAAGGCCAGTGGGCCGCCAACGGCCTGACCCCCCAGGTCCAGTCCTTCGCCACCGGCCGCGACGCGCTCAACGCCGTCCTCGGCGGGCAGGCCCAGTACGCGGTGGTCGGCGACCTGCCCGCCGTGTCGGCCGTCCTCGCCGGCCGGAAGATCGAGATCGTCGCCGCCCTGTCCGGTTTCGCGGACTGGCGGCTGTTCACCACCGCCGCCGCCTCCGTCACCCGCTTCGCCGACCTCAAGGGCAAGAAGATCGGTCTGCCCGAGGGCACCAACGTGCAGTACGCGCTCGACGGCATGCTCACCGCGGCCGGACTGAAGCCGGGCGACGTCACCCTCGTCAACCTCGCCCCGAACCAGGTGACCGCGGCCCTGGCCCGCGGCGACATCGACGCGGGCCTCACCTTCCCCAGCTTCTACGACGCCACCAAGGCCGCTCTCGGCGCCGAGTACCGCGAGCTGCGCTACACCGGCTACACCTACCGCACCCTGCTGGTCGCCGCCCCCGGTACGGCCGCCCGCACCTCGACCGCCGTGCTGCGCACCCTCACCACCGCGGCCAGGACCGCGGCCAAGGACCCCGCGGCGGCCCGCAAGGCCGTCGTCGCCCAGGCCAAGGGCGCGCTTCAGCCGGGCTTCGTCGACGCCTACTACGCCTCGTACCACTACGCCGTGACCCTTGATGAGCCCCTGCTGAAGCTGCTCGTCGCCGAGGGCGCCTGGGTCAAGTCGACGCAGAAGCCGGCGGGAACCCCGGACCGGGCCACCTTCCTCCAGCACATCGACCCCGCCCCGCTCAAGTCCGCGGCCCCCCAGGCCGTGACCCTCTCCTGACACCCCGACACACCCACCCGCTCACACCCGCCCGTACGCACCCGCACACCCGAAGGACACCCGGACACGTCATGACCACCACCCCCGTCGACCAGAACACCCTGCGCCGCCGCGGCACCGGCCTGCGCGCCCACGACCCCGCCCGCAGCTACGGCGGCCACACCCTCTACACCCCCATCGCCGGCGACGGCGAGGTCTATCTGATCGACAGCGACGGCGAGATCGCCCACGAATGGAAGCTCGCCCACCCGCCGGGCCGGCACGCCCACCTCCTGCCCGACGGCACCCTCTTCTACCAGGGCAAGCAGACGGACACGGAGCCGCTCTTCCCGATCTGGGACGTCTACCACGGCGGCATCCTCCAACTCGTCGCCCCCGACGGCTCGGTGCTGCGCGAGGCCCGCCACCCGTACCACCACCACGACGCGAGCCTGCTCGCCAACGGCAACCTGATCATCCTCGCCGTGGAACCGGTGCCCCCGGCCTTCGCCGCCCGCATCCCCGGCGGAATCCCGGGCTCGGAGGCCCCCGACGGACGGATCTGGGGCGACGTCGTCTACGAGATGACGTGGTCCGGCGAGATCGTCTGGCGCTGGGCGTCCTTCGAGCACCTGACGCCCGAGGAGACCCCGCTGAACCGCCACTTCGCCCGCGAGCACTGGCCGATGGCCAACACCGTCAACGAACTGCGCGACGGCAGCGTCATGGTCGGCTTCCGCAGCGCCTCGACCGCCGTCGTGATCGACCGTGCCACCTCCCGCGTCACCTGGCGCCTCGGCCCCGACGTGCTGGCCCAGCAGCACTACCCCCACGAACTCGACGGCGGGACCGTCCTGGTCTTCGACAACGGCTCCTACCGCGACGACACCTCGGTGCCGTACTCCAGGGTGATCGAGATCGACCGCGCGACGCGGGAGATCGTCTGGTCGTACGAGGACAACCCGCCGCAGAACTTCTACAGCCCGTACATGTCCAGCGCCCAGCGCCTGCCGAACGGCAACACCTTCGTCGCCGAGGGCTCCTTCGGCCGTCTCTTCGAGGTCACCCCCGATGGCGACGTGGTCTGGGAGTACGTCGTCCCGCAGTTCGGGGCCTTCGCGAACGGCACCGGCATGGAGTCCTCCCGGGGCGCCCAGAACGCGGTCTTCCGCGCCTACCGCTACGGCCCCGAGCACACCTCCTGGCTGGCCTCCGCCCGCAAGCGGTGATTCGAGAGGCCGGCGGGGCCGCCCCCGCCGGCACACCTCAACGGGACTGGCAGTCGCGGAGGAAGTCGAGGAGCGCCGCGGTCACCTCGGCCGGGCGCTCCTGCTGGGTCCAGTGCCCGCAGCCCGCGAGTTCGAGCGGCGGACGCCGCAGACCGGGCATGAGGCCGGGAAGCCGCTCGATGAGTTCGGGTGTGCCGGGGAAGGCGGGCACGAGATCGCGCTCGCCGTAGACGTACAGGGCCGGCGAGGTGACGACCGCGCCGGCCCACGGCGCGGTCAGCTCCCAGTTGCGGTCGAGGTTGCGGTACCAGTTGAGCGCGCCGGTGAAACCGCCGGAGAAGCTCTCGGTGAGCGCGTCGAGATCGTCCTCGGTGAACCACTCCGGCAGCGTCTCGGGGTCGCGCATGGCCGCCAGCCAGCCCCGCTCCGGGTCGACCAGCGGCTGCTTGACCGGACCGGGGGCGTCGCCGGACGCCGCGTAGACGAACTTGCGCAGCCCGGTGCGCGGGTCCCGCGCGAACTCGGCGTCGGCGACCCCGGGACGATTGAAGTAGTTCCAGTAGAAACGCCCGCCGAACGCCTTGTCCATGGCGGCCAGCGGCGGCTCCTTCCCCCGGAACGGCGGCGGCACGCTCAGTCCGGCCACTCCGAGCACCAGGTCCGGGCGCAGCAGCGCGGTGTGCCAGGCGACCGGCGCCCCCCAGTCGTGCCCGACGACGTACGCCTGCTCCTCGCCCAGGGCCCGGATCAGCCCGACGACGTCACCGACCAGGTGCAGGATGCTGTACGCCTCGACGTCGGCGGGATGGTCGCTGCGCCCGTAGCCCCGCTGGTCCGGGGCGACCACCCGGAACCCCGCCTCGGCCAGCGGACCGAACTGGTGGCGCCAGGAGCGCCAGGACTCGGGGAAGCCGTGCAGGAGCACGACCAGCGGGCCCTCGCCCTGCTCGGCGATGTGCAGCCGGACCCCGTTCACGTTGACCATGCGATGCTCGACCATGCACCGAGCGTACGCGCCGTCCGCGCCCGGCCCGGCTCACCCGCGGCGCCCTGTCCGGGAGCGGTCGCGGGCGGGCCGGGCGTCCGGCGGCGGTCAGCGGGCGAAGGTGAACCAGTTGACGTTGACGAACTCGGTGCCGCTCTCGGCGAAGGTCAGAAACACGTCGTGCACGCCGGTCACCGACTGGGTGACGTTGGCCGGCACGGTGCGCCAGGTCTGCCAGCCGCCGGTGGAGCCGAGGTCGATCTCGGCGATCTGCGGTCCGGTGGCGCTGTCCACCCGTACCCGGATCGCGCCGCTGACACCGGCCGCCACCCCGGAGGCGACCCGGGCCGAGAACGTCGCCGGCGAGGTGCTGCCGAAGTCGACCGACGCGTACTTCAGCCAGTCCCCGGCGGCGAGGTAGCCCACGTCGCTGCCGCCGCCGGTGTCGGAGCACGCCTCGGTCTGCGTACCGCTCTGCGCGCTGTAGCTCTCCGCCTGGATGGTGGAGTACGCGCTCGTGCCGCCGCTCGGCGGCGGGGTCGTGCCGCCGCTGCCGGGGCCGAGGGTGATGGTCCAGGAGGCGGGAGCGGGGTCCTGGAGGTGCCCGTCGACCGGTGCGCTGCCGGTGGGGCCGACGTCGTCGTAGGGGAAGGCGTAGCCGATGGTCGCGTACTTGTGCACCAGCCGGGCGTAGTGGTTGGTGATCGACTCGGTGTAGTACTGGGCGGGTGTGACCCCGTTCGGCTGGTTGCCGCCGCCGGCGACCAGGAGGCTGGAGCGGTTGAGGGCGGCGGCCAGGCGTGCGGCGACGGCGGAACGGGCGTCGGCGCCGGAGTTGTACAGCGGTCCGCTCGCGCAGCCGAAGATGTCGGCGGCGGACGGCTTGGTGAAGGGCACCCCGTTGGTGTTGAGCCCGGCGAAGGTGAGCACGTCGCCGCTGACCGTCCCGGAGTACGCGCCGATCGAGCCCTGGCCGTCCACGGTGAGGGTGTGGGTGCGGTAGTAGTCCCACACCCGGTCCAGGTACGGCCGCCAGTACGCGCCGAAGTCCGCCGGCGCGTGCGAGGGCGCCAGCACGCGCAGCACCGTCCCCGCGGAGTCGGTCGCCACCAGCTGGTCCCAGGGCGCGCCGTCCGCCGCGTGCTGGGACCGCAGCCCCGAGGCGATGGAGGCCAGCGCCCCGGAGGGCAGGGCCGGCACCGACTGGTTGCCGGCGGCGCCGGTGGTGGCCATCGAGACCGGCAGCGCCACCATGTCGACGTAGCTGATGTTGGCGTACAGGTTCGCCGCGTTGTAGGTGAACTCGCAGAACGTCCAGCTGGTGGTCCAGTTGGGGTCGGTGCTGGTGAAGCCGGGCTGCACCAGGCCGGGCACCCCGCCGTTGCCGCCCGGTGGGTTGACGAAGAACTGGATCTTCCGCCCGGTCGAGAACCAGACGCGGCCGCCGATCACGTAGCTGCTGAGCGGCACCCGCGTGGCCGCGGAACCCGAACCGCCCAGCGGGATCGCGTAGTCGGGCGCGGGCGTCAGCACCGAGGACGGGCTCGGCAGCCGGTGGAAGACCCCGTCCGCCGTGACGAAGCCGGGCCAGCCGGAGGTGTCGGCGCCGGAGATGTAGGCGTAGACCGGTGCGGAGCCACCGGAGTTGTTGGCGAGCGCGATCGGGAGCGACGCGCCGGCGGCCAGGGCACTCGTCCGGGAGCGGGCGGTGGCGGTGCCGGCGGCGGCGGTCAGGGGGAGGGCGGCGGCAGCGGTGGCCGCCGCGGTGGCGAGAAGGGCACGACGGGAGAGCACGACGGGCTCCTGGGGGTGTGGGGGCGGTGCGGGGGAGAGGGAGAGAGCGCGAGAGAGGGGGAGGGGGGACACCACTATTGGACTGCACCAATGAGCGGGTCAAGAGGTGTGCGTACGACGGGAGTTGACGCTCGACGGGCGGGATGCCCGGATCGCGCCGGCCGTCCGGGGAGTGACGGCCGGCGCGAGCGGGAGTCCGTGCGGTCACCTCATGCGGTGTGCAGGGTGAGGCCGTAGCGGCTCAGGATCTCGTTGATCGGCTGGTACCAGGTCTCGCCTCCGCTGCTGCAATTGCCCCAACCGCCGGAGGTGACGCCCTGCGCCTGGTCGCCGCTGATGAACGAGCCGCCGGAGTCGCCGGGTTCGGCGCAGACGTTGGTCTTCGTCATCTGGTGGACGGCGCCCTGGCTGTAGTTGACGGTCTCGTTCTTGGCGAGGACGGTGCCGCAGTGCCAGTGCGAGGTCGAGCCCGAGCGGCAGATGGAGGCGCCGACGGGCGCCTCGGCCGAGCCGCGCACCAGCTGGTCGGAGACGGTTCCCCAGCCGAGTACGACGGGCACGGTCCACCAGCCGCTGCCGACGTTGACCCAGGCGTAGTCGTTGTCGGGAAACGACGACCCCTGGAAGTTGCCGATGTACGTGTGGTCCCAGCCGCTGACGGCGGCGCCGGGCTGGGCGCAGTGGCCGGCGGTGACGAAGCCGCCGTACACGGAGAAGCCTATGGAGCAGCGCACGTTGCCCGTGTAGTAGGGGTCGCCGCCGACCGTGCCGGCCGCGAGGGTGCGAGGGGTGGCGTCGGTCCGGCCCACGGTGACCGGGCCCGCCTCGAGGGCGCGGTCCACGAAGGCTTTGACATCGTTGTCGTCCTGGTAGGCGGCGACCACGTCGACGGTGACGGAGTTGGACCGGGCGTCCACGTGCCAGCCGGCCACTCCGGCGGGCGCGCGCAGGGCGTCGACACGTCGCATGGCCGCGTTCAGCTCCCGCTCGCTGTGCCGGACGAGGCTGACGCGGGCGCCGGTCGCCTCGACGGCCTTCCGGTCGCCGGTGCGGGTGAGGGCCACGACGAGCTTTCCGCTCGACGCGTCGAACCACGAACCGCCGTACGCGTCGCCGGCCGCGCGCTCGGCGCGGGTCTCCACCGTGCGGGCCGTCGTCTCGGCGGCGAGCCGGTCGACCGCCTCGCTCCGGGTGAGGCCGAAGTCGCGCTGCATGGCCGTCAGCAGACCGTCGGACGCGGCGGCCTGACGGGTGGAGGCGGCGGACGATGTGGGCGCGTCGTCGGCGGACGCCTGGGCGAGCCCGGCGGACGCGGCGGTCAGGAGCAGGCCGGCGGACAGCACCGCGCGGAGAACCGTTCTGTGTCTCAAGGGAGTTGCCTCTCGTCGATCCGGAGGTCGGTGGGGGTGCGAAGGCAGGGGCTGAGAGCGCTCTCACGGTCTGGCGCGTTTCACGGTAGCGCCGTCGTGTTGGCAGGTCCATACCAAGCTCCAAGTGGTCTCGTTCCCCGGCCCATTGACGCGCCTCCTCCCCCTCACTAACTTCGACGCGAGCGCTCTCCCCCTTGGCCCGCCGTGCCGACAACGTTGTCAAGCGCGGTCCTGCCACACCCCCCTGAAGGAGAGAAGGCCATGCGCCTGTCCGTGTCCGCCCTGCCCACGCGAGCCAGACCCTTACGTGGCCGGAGCCGTTCCCGCCGCACCCGGAGCCGCGCCCTCATCACGGCCGTCGGCACCGTCACCGCACTCGCCTGCCTCACCACCCTGCCGGCCCAGGCCACCCCCGCCACGCCCGCGCTCACACCCGCCGCGAGGACGTCCGCCGCCCCGGTCGCCGATCCGGCCTCCCTCGTCAACCCCTTCATCGGCACCTCGAACGCCGCCGACGACTTCCCCGGCGCCGACGTGCCGTTCGGCATGGTCCAGTGGAGCCCGGACACCCCCTCGCGGCCCGACGGCGGCGGCTACGAGTACAAGGACTCCTCGATCACCGGGTTCAGCCTGACCCACATCGCGGGACCCGGCTGCGGCGCGGCCGGGGACGTGCCCGTCCTGCCCACGGTCGGCGCGGTGGACACCGGGGCCGCCGACGCGTTCGCGCACAGCTCCGAGTCCGCGACGGCCGGCTCCTACAAGGTCGGCCTCGCCAACGGCGTGACCACCGAGCTGACCGCGACGACCCGCAGCGGCATGGCCCGCTTCACCTTCCCGGCGAGCACCCGCTCCAACCTGGTGTTCAAGCTCACCGGCAGCCAGAGCACGGCGAGCGCCACCACGTTCACCAAGGTGTCGCCCACCGAGGTGAGCGGCCAGGTCACCAGCGGGCACTTCTGCGGCGCGGGCAACACCTACACCGTCTACTTCGACATGGTCTTCGACCGCCCCTTCACCGGCCAGGGCACCGCCGCCGCCCCCGCCGCCAAGGCCCCGTCCACGACGCCGCGCGCCTCCAAGAACGCCGCCGAACCGCCCAACTCCCCCCGCCTGCACGGCGCGGCGCCCAAGTCCTCCACGCCCAAGACCCGTACAAGCGAGACCCGTACGCCCAAGAAGGCCGCCGCACCGCAGGCCGCAACCTCCAGCGGCTACGTCACCTTCGACACCACGGCCAACCCGGTCGTCCAGGCTAAGGTCGGCGTCTCCTACGTGTCCCAGGCCGGCGCGGTCGCCAACCGCACCGCCGAGAACGCCGGCTGGGACTTCGCCGCCACCCGTGACGCCGCCAAGAGCGCCTGGAACACGCTGCTGGGCCGGGCCCGCGTCTCGGGCGGCACGGCCGACCAGCAGACGCAGTTCTACACCGCGCTCTACCACTCCCTGCTGCACCCGAACGTCATCAGCGACACCGACGGCCGCTACCCCGGCTTCGACGGCGCCGTCCACACCGTGGACGCGGGCCACAAGGCGGTCTACGCCAACTACTCGGGCTGGGACGTCTACCGCACCCAGTCGCAGCTGGAAGCGCTGATCGCCCCGCAGGCCGCCTCCGACACCGCCCAGTCGATGCTGGACGACTACGCGCAGACCGGCCGGTTCCCCAAGTGGTCGGAGAACAACGGGGAGTCGTACGTCATGGTCGGCGACCCGGGCGCCGCGATGATCGCCGACTTCTACGCGTTCGGCGCGCGCGACTTCGACACCGCGACCGCCCTGAAGGACATGATCGCCGAGGCGAGCAAGGCCAACAACAACCGCCCCGGACTGCCCTACCTGAACGCGCCGGGCTACCTGCCGCACGACGGCAGCTACGGCTGCTGCAACTTCTACGGCCCCGTCGCCACCACCCTGGAGTACGACACCGCCGACTTCGCGCTCTCCGCGTTCGCCGGCGCGCTCGGCGACGGCGCCACCCAGCGCACCTACGCCCACCGCGCGCAGGACTGGCGCAACGTGCTGAACCCGGCCTCCGGGTTCGTCCAGCCGCGTAACGCCGACGGCGGCTGGACCGGCGGCTTCGACCCGACCAGCGGCACCGACATGGTCGAGGCCGACTCGTGGATCTACACCGGCATGGTGCCCTTCGACGTGGCCGGACTCGCCGCCGCCAAGGGCGGCAACACGGCCATGAACCACTACCTGGACACCGTGCTGCGCAGCTACACCGGCGACAAGGGGTACGCCTGGGTCGGCAACGAGCCCAGCATCGAACTGCCCTGGGAGTACGACTACACCGGCCAGCCCTACAAGACGCAGGCGACCGTGCGGCACATCCAGGACCAGATCTGGGCGAACACACCCGGCGGCCTTGCCGACGGCAACGACGACCTCGGCGCGATGAGCGCCTGGTACGTGTGGTCCGCGCTCGGCATGTACCCGATGACACCGGGAACCTCCGACCTGGCCCTGGGCTCCCCGCTGTTCCCGCAGGCCGCCCTGACCCTGCCGTCCGGCAAGACGCTGACCGTAGTCGGCGACGGCGCCGCCGACAACGCCCCCTACGTGCAGTCCGCGACGTTCAACGGCTCGCCCTGGAACAACGCCTACGCCCCCGCCGCCGCCCTCACCGCGGGCGGCACCCTCGGCTACACGCTGGGCGCCACCGCCAACACGAGCTGGGCCACCGGCGCCGACCAGGCACCGCCCTCCTACGGCGGCGACCTCGGCACACCCGTCCGGCCGCGCGTCGGCCCCGTCACCTCCGGGGTCTCGGCCGCCCTGTGCGTCGACGCCGCCGACTCCGGCACCGCCGACGGCACCCACGCCCAGATCTGGAGCTGCAACGGCAGCTACGCCCAGGACTGGGTGATCGCCGCCGACGGCACGATCCGCACCCTCGGCAAGTGCCTGGACGCCGCCGACAGCGGCACCGCCAACGGCACGCACGTGCAGTTGTGGACGTGCAACGGCAGCGGCGCCCAGCAGTGGACGCCCGGCGCGGGCGGCTCACTCGTCAACCCGCACTCCACGCTGTGCCTGGACGACCCGGCCGGCTCCACCACGAACGGCGCCCAGCTCCAGCTCTACACCTGCAACGGGTCCGCGGCGCAGACGTGGAAGCTCCCGGCCGCGCCGCCCGCCCGCACCGGCGTCGTCACCTCGGGTGTCTCCTCCTCCCTGTGCCTGGACGACCAGTCCTCGGGAACCGGCAACGGCAACCCGGTCCAGCTGTGGGGCTGCGACGGCACACCCGCCCAGAGCTGGACGCTCGCGGCGGACGGCACGTTCCGGGTGCTGGGCGCCTGCCTGGACGCCGCCAACAGCGGCACCGCCGACGGCACACCCGTCCAGCTCTACGCCTGCAACGGCACCGGCGCCCAGCAGTGGCTGGCCACTGCCTCCGGCCAACTGATCAACACCCATTCCGGCCTGTGCCTGGACGACCCGAACTCCAGCACGGTGGAGGGCACCCGGGTGCAGCTGTACACCTGCAACGGGAGCAGCGCCCAGAAGTGGCAGCTGCCTTCCTGAAACACCTGTTCATGGCACCGGCGGACCTGCCGCGCCTCGGGCGGGTCCGCCGGTGCGGCCGGTCAGCCGGGCAGGGCCAGCTCGGCCCAGATGGTCTTGCCCGAGTGGCCGTAGCGGCTGCCCCACCGGGTGCTGAGCTGGGCGACGAGGAACAGGCCGCGGCCGCCCTCGTCGGCCACGGAGGCGCGGCGCAGCCGGGGCTGGGTGTTGCTCGGGTCGCTGACCTCGCACACCAGGACGTCGCCGCGGATCAGCCGGAGACCGATCGGCCCGCCCGCGTAACGGATCGCGTTGGTGACCAGTTCGCTGACGATCAGCTCGACGGTGAAGTCGAGGTCGGCGAGCCCCCACCGGGCGAGCCGGCCGGCGGCAGCGGCCCGGGCCTCGGCGACGGTCTCGGGGTCGGCCGGGAACTCCCACTGGGCGATGGCGTCCGGCGGCAGCGGCCGGACGCGGGCCAGCAGCAGCGCCGTGTCGTCGGCCGCCGGAACACCCACCTGCTCGGTCAGGGCGCGGCCGGCCGCCGCGAGGGAGCACCCGGACCGGCGGAGGGCGGTGATGCGGTCGGCCAGGTGGAGCACGGCCGCGTCGATGTCGTCGTCGGGCCGGCTGAGCAGGCCGTCGGTGTAGAGGGCGAGCCAGCTGTCGGCGGGCACGTGGACGGTGACCGGTTCGAAGGGCAGCCCGCCGACGCCCAGCGGCGGACCGGGCAGGACCGGCAGGGGGCGGCCGACGCCGTCCGGGCCGGTCATGATGGGCGGCGGATGTCCGGCGCTGGCCACCGTGCACTGCTCCGTGACCGGGTCGTAGAGCGCGACCAGGCAGGTGGCGCCCACCGCGTCGCGATCCGCCGGCGCGGCCTCCGCGGCGAGCCGGGCGACCAACTCGTCCAGGCGGGTGAGCAGTTCGTCCGGGGACAGCTCCAGGTCGGCGAGCGTCTGCACGGCGGTGCGCAGCCGCCCCATGGTGGCCGCGGCGTGCAGGCCGTGTCCGATCACGTCCCCGACGACCATGGCCACCCGCAGCGAGGGCAGCGGGACGGCGTCGAACCAGTCCCCGCCGATCTCCGCGCCGCCGGCCGCCGGCAGGTACCCGCCGACGGTCTCCAGGGCCGGGCCGCGCGTGTTCGCCGCGGGCAGCAGCCGGTGTTGCAGGGCCACGGCGGCGCGGTGCTCGCGGGTGTAGCGGCGCGCGTTGTCCATGCTGAGCGCGGAGTGCGCGGCGATCTCGGTGAGCAGGTCGGCGTCCTGCTGGTCGAAGGGGTCCGCGCCGTCGGTGCGCCAGGCGGTGATGAACCCGAGGATGAGACCGCGGGCGAACATGGGCGCGATGACGAAGGAGTGGCCGCCCTCGGGGATGAGGTCCGCGCTCATCAGCGGGACGCCCGCCACGCCCCGGTCGACCGTGGCGCGGTCGATGATGACCGTGCGCCCTTCCTGGAGGAGGCGCAGTTGCGGCTGGTCCGGGAACGGCGGGATCGCGGACCCGGGCCGCACCATCCCCGCCGCGCGGTCGCCGGTCGCCTGAAGGGCCAGCCGGCACAGGTGGAGGTCGCCGCCGCCGACGGCCTTGGGCGGCTCGTCGCCGGTCAGGACGGCTTCGGCGAGGTCGACCGCCGCCACGTCCGCGAGACCGGGCACCAGCACCTCGGCGATGTCCTCGGCGGCGTCCCGCACCTGCAGGGAGCGGCCGATGCAGACGGCGGCTCGGTGCCGCAGCCGCAGCCGGCGGGCGGCGAGCCACTGCGCGGTGGCGTCCGTCAGCAGCGCGGCGACCCCGCGGGGCCGGCCGGCGCGGTCGGTGAGGCGGAGGGCGGTCACCGAGAGCGAGCGTTCCCGCACCGGGGGCAGCACGGTGCGCACATGCTGTTCGGCGGCCACCTGCGGCACCCCCGTCTCCAGCACGGTACGCAGTCTCGCCTCGGCGGCGGCCGCGTCCGGGGCCTCCATCACCTCGGCCAGCCGGGTGCCCAGGGGCGGCGCCGGGACGTCCTCCGAGGGCAGGTTGGTGCGCAGCAGGGTCAGGTCCGCGTCGCGCAGGACGAGCCCGACCTGGTCCTGGGCCAGCAGGGCGCGCAGCAGCGCCGCTCCCTGCTCGGCCTCCTGCGCGCGGTCGGCGGGGACGACGAGCAGCAGCCGCAGCGCGGCGCCCTCCAGGGGCAGGACGCGGCAGTGGACGGGGACGGTGTGACCGCGGGCGTGCCGCATCAGGGCCGGCCACTCGGGCGTGGGGGAACCCGGGGCGAGCGAGCCGTCCGGCGCCTGGGCGAACAGCCGTTCCACGGGGTGGCCGCGGACCTCCTCGAAGGACCGGCCCAGCAGCTCCGCCGCGGCGCGGGACCAGTGGACGACCGCGCCCCGTTCGTCGATCAGGGCGACCGCGACGTCCGTCAGGACGCCGTCGGCGTCGTCCCGCGTGCGGCGACTGGTCATATGCGTCCCTACTGCCCGAACAAGGCAATGAATGAGCCCATTATGTGCTCCGGTGCGGATTCATGACGGTTGCCGGGGCGCGTCCTGCGCGAAGTGTCGCGTGCGAAGGCGCCCGCCTCGGCCGCACGGCGAACGCCCGGACGCCGCCCGGACACCACCCGGACGACGTGTCGGGCTGCGTACTAAGGATTGCTTATCAGCTCATCTTTCCTTATGGTGATCGCCATCGCACAGGAAAGGCGGACGTCGAACGTGAGCAAGCTGGAAATCATCGTCGCGAGCACCCGGCCCGGACGCATAGGCCCGAGCGTGGCGCGGTGGATCGAGGCGGAGGCCGTGGCGCACGCGGGATTCGCCGAGGTCGAGGTGGTGGACCTCGCGGAGGTGGACCTCCCCTTCATGAACGAACCCCACCACCCGCGGCTCGGCCGCTACACCCACCAGCACACCCGGGACTGGAGCGCCAAGGTCGCCGAGGCGGACGCCTTCGTGTTCGTCATGCCGGAGTACAACTACGGCTACAACGCCGAACTCAAGAACGCGATCGACTACCTCCACAACGAGTGGAAGTACAAGCCGGTGGGCCTGGTCAGCTACGGCGGCGTGTCCGCGGGGACGCGCGCGGCCCAGATGATCAAGCAGGTGGTCACCACGCTGAAGATGACGCCCGTCTTCGAGGCCGTCTCCATCCCCTTCGTGCAGCAGTTCCTCGACGACGACAAGCGGCTGACGCCCAACGACGTCATGACCGGCTCGGCCAAGGCGATGCTGGACGAACTGGCGCGCGTCACCGACGCCCTGCGCCCGCTGCGCGCACCGGCCGGTACGTGACCCCCGCCCCGCCGCCCCGGGACGGGGACGTCCCGACGCCGCCGGACGGGGACGTCCACCCGGTGTGCACGCGCTTCCACACCGCGATCGAGATGATCGGCACCCGGTGGACCGGCGCCATCCTGCGCGCCCTGTTCACGGACCAGCACCGGTACGCGCAGATCAAGGCCGCCATCCCCGGGATGAGCGACACGATGCTGGCCCAGCGGCTGCGCGAACTCCAGCGCGACGGCCTGGTCGAGCGCCACGTGCTGCCCACCACGCCTGTCCAGGTGGAGTACCGCCTGACCCGCAAGGGACGCGAGCTGGAACCGGTCCTGGACGCGATCATCGTCTGGTCGCACACCTGGGTCCCGCTGCCGGGCGCGGACCGGGACGGCTGACAGCGGCGGCGGAGGCGCGGGCACCGGCGGTCAGAGCCGTTCCGGTCCGGCCTGGGCCGCCGCGTCCACGGCCCGGCCGGCCGTCCAGACGGCGCGGACGCGGCGGGTCGCGTCGACGCGGGACAGCGGGTCGCCGGTGACGAGCAGCAGATCGGCGCGCAGACCGGGCCGGATACGCCCGCGGTCGGACAGGCCGAACGCGTCGGCCGCCGCGCCGGTCGCCGACCGCAGCGCCTCGGCCGGACTCAGCCCGGCCTCGACCAGCAGACCCAGCTCGTCGTGCAGGCTGCTGCCGTGCGGCACGGCGGCGGGCACCCCGGGCGCGTCGTTGGCGTCGGTCCCGGCCACGACGACGGCGCCGGCACGACGCAGCGCCGTGACCGTGTCGCGGGCGTGGTCGTAGGAGAGGGCGGGGACCGCGAGGTTGTGCGCGGTGCCGCGCATCATGGTCAGCGTCGGCACGACGACGATGCCGGCGTCGGCCACGGACCGTACGAGATCCGGGTCGGGCACGGCGTCGAGCGGGGCGTGGGTGAGGACGTCCACACCGGCCCGTACCCCGAGTGCGAAGGCGCCGGTGGAACTGGCGTGCGCCACCACCCGCAGCCCGGCGGCGTGCGCCGCCTCGACCGCGGCGGCGGCCGTCTCGGGCGAGGGCCCGCCGGCCCCGGGCCGTTCGAGGATCAGCTTGACGTAGTCCGCGCCCTCGGCGACCCGGGCGGCGACGCGCCGACGGGCCTGCTCCGGCGTCTCGATCAGGTCCTCGGCGGGAAAACCCGGGATCCGGGCGTGCGTTCCGCCGGTGCCGGCGAGCGGGGCGCCGGCGCTGCGGAGGTCCGCGCCGTGGCCGGCCGCGCGCAGCTCCGCGACGAACCGCGGCGGCCAGGTCCCCATGTCGAGCGCGGTGGTCACCCCGAACCGGGCGAGCGTCGACAGTTCCTCGGGGTCGAGGAAGTGCACGTGCGCGTCGATCAGTCCGGGCAGCAGCGTGCCGCCGGCGCCGTCGACGCGCACCCCGGCCGGCCGGGCGGCGCCCGTCGGGAGGACGCCGGTGATCCCGGACGCGTCGAAGGACACGTCGAACCGGCCGGCCGGAGCGTCGGCCCCGTCGAACACGGCGACGTCGGTGACGGTGGTCGCGGTGGTGGCGGCGGCGGTCGTCATGCGTCGCCCCGCCCGTCCTGTCCGCCCCGCCTGTCCTGAGCGCCCCGCGCGTCCTGTCCGCCCCGCGTGTCCTGTCCGTCCAGCCAGGCGAAGGCCGAGCGCTTGATCTCCCGCTCCAGGTCGTCGCCCCGGGTGGCGAAGACCCGGCGTACGGGGAAGCCGCTCTTGTCGAGCAGGTACGCCAGGGCGCCGTACTCGCGCGGGTGCGCGACCAGCGTCTCCTGGTCGATCGCCACGACGCCGGCCGGGAAGGTGAAGGAGGCGAAGTCGTACACGCTCTTGCGGTCCAGGATGCGCCAGACGCCGTCGCGCCGTTCGAGCCGGTCGATGAACCGGTTGTGCCCGGTGCAGCCGAGCCCGAGCCGGGTGTTCTCGCCGACGATCACGGCGTTGGTCTCGGCGACCGCGCGGGCGCCGTCGGCGGCGAAGGCGACGACGGGCGCCGTGATCAGGTGCTTGGTGCGGAAGTCGGAGCCGCCCATCCGCGCCGAGGCGTCGACGAATTCATGGGCCGGCCCCTCGAACCAGGTGATCTCGATGCGCGCGTCGGCATGGAACAGCTCGCGGAGCCGGTCCCACTGGCCGAGGTCGCGGTGGATCCATCCGGTCATCAGGTCGGCGATGTCCTGGCGGTCCTGCGGGGTGGGCGTCGTCGTGTGCGGTGGGGTCATGCCACCCAGTCTCCGCTGGGACCATCGATAGATCCAATGGATTGATACGATGAATCGATCGCTTCCACCGATCGGAGCAGTATGGAACTGCGGCATCTGCGCTACTTCACGGCGGTCGCCGAGGAGCGCCACTTCGGGCGCGCGGCGGCGCGGCTGCACGTCACGCAGTCGACGCTGAGCACCCAGGTGCAGGCGCTGGAACGGGAGGTCGGCGGCCCGGTGTTCGTCCGGACCAGCCGCCGGGTCGAGCTGACCGAGGCGGGCGAACTGCTGCTGGCCGAGGCGCGGCGCACCCTGGCCCAGGCCGACCGGGCGCTGAGCGTGGCCCGGCGGTCGGTCAGCGGCGAGATCGGCGCGGTGCGGATCGGCTTCTCCGGCGTCGCCGTGCTGGAAGGCGTCCTCACCGCGGATCTGCGCCGCTTCCACCGGGCCCGCCCCGAGGTGGAACTGAGCCTGACCGAACTGCCGCCCGCCGCGCAGGTCGAGGGCGTGCGCGAGGGCGCCCTCGACATCGGCTACAGCCCCGGCGTCGGTCTCGACGGCGTGCGCGACCTCACGGTGATCCGCCGCGCGCGGACCTCGCTGTCGGTCGCCGTCCGCCACGACCATCCGCTGGCCGCCCGCGCGGCGGTGACGGAGGACGATCTCGCGGACGAGGACCTCATCGTGTTCGCCGCCGACGAGGACGACGAGACCGTCCTCGCCCGGCTCCGGGCGGCCCCCGGCGTGCGCCGGGCGCGCCTTCGCCCGGTGGCCGGCACCCTCGGTGTCCTCGCCCTCGCTGCGGCCGGGGCGGGGGTGGCCGTCGTGCCCACCGCCACGGAACGCGTCACGCTGCCGGACCTCGCCTACCGGCCGCTGCGCGGCACGCTCGCCGGAGTCGACGTCGTGACCATCAGCAGACCCGACGAACTGTCCGGCCCGGTCCGCGCGTTCCTCGCCCGTCCCGCGTGAGCGACGCCGCCGGACAGCGACGCCGGGCGCGGCTGAACCGGTCGCCGCGTTCCCGGCCCCCCGTCAGGTGGCCTGCTGTTGCCCGCCGCCGTGGCCGCGCAGGCGCTCGTTGATGCGCTGCGCCTCTTCGAGCTGGTCCTCCAGGACCACGATGCGACAGGCCGCCTCGACGGCGGTGCCCCCGTCGACGAGCTCGCGGGCGCGGGCGGCGATGCGCAACTGGTAGCGGGAGTAGCGGCGGTGGCCGCCTTCGGAGCGCAAGGGGGTGATCAGGCGGTGCTCGCCGAGGGCGCGGAGGAAGGCCGGGGTGGTGCCGATCATCTCGGCGGCGCGGCCCATGGTGTAGGCGGGATAGTCGTCGTCATCGAGCGGGTCTACGGGGCGGGTACTGCGAGGGGGCATAGACCTCTTCTTCCGGGGCGGACGCGTCGGGGGGCCCGGGCGCCGTACCGGCACCCGGGCCCCGAGCCTGCAACACCATCTACCGGCCGATGCCGGTCTTCTTCGTCCGCGGACTCCGCCCGGACGGGCGGGGCTGCGGGGATCGCGGATGCGTGACCGGGGACCACCTTCCAATCCGGGGTCTGCGGTACCCGGGCGGACTCGTCCTCGCCCGGGCGATCCTGATGGCGTTCCGCTCCTTACCTCGTTCGCTTCGTCTTCCTGAGTACGAGAGAAAGGCTAACCCCGACTCGGGGAAATATCTACTCCTGGCGAGACAGTTTTTCTCCCGGGCGGGCGAGGGACTCCTGCCGCGGCGGCACGCGGGGGCCGCGGGGTGAGGGTGATCACGTGCACGTCTATGCCCGGAAGCGAGCCGGGCGCTGAATAGGATGACCCCATGACCACAGTGCTGCTGAACACCTCCGCCGGTGACATCACCCTCGAACTCGACGAGACCAAGGCCCCCAAGACGGTGGCCAACTTCGTCGACTACGTGAGGGCCGGCCACTACACCGACACCGTCTTCCACCGGGTGATCCCGAACTTCATGATCCAGGGGGGCGGTCTGACCGCGGACATGTCCCAGAAGCCGGCGCCGAACCGGGTGGAGAACGAGGCCAAGAACGGTCTGCGCAACGAGAAGTACACGGTGGCCATGGCGCGCACCAGCGACCCCCACTCGGCGAGCGCGCAGTTCTTCATCAACACGAGCGACAACGGTTTCCTGAACTACCCGGGCCAGGACGGCTGGGGTTACGCGGTGTTCGGGAAGGTCGCGGCGGGCGCCGACGTGGTGGACGCCATCGGGGCCGTGCCCACCACGTCCCGTGGCGGTCACCGCGACGTGCCGAAGGAGGCCGTGACGATCCTGTCCGCCCAGGTCGTCTGAGGCGGCTTCGCCCTCCACCCGGCGTCCGCGGAGGCGGCGGGGAGCCAGTGCTCCCCGCCGCCTCGGCCGTTCCGGGGCTGAGGACGGGTACTCCTGCGCGGCCGCGCCGGCCGCGACACGCTGCACCCGTGACGGACACCCCCGCCGCCCCGAGACCCCGCCGTCCCTGGGCGCACCGCACCCCCCACGGCGCCGATCTCGCCCCCGCGATCCCGCTGTTCCTGCGGACGGCCCTGCCGGCGGGCGCGGCGCTGGTGGCCGCGCAGCCTGACTGGACCAGGCCCACACCCCGCGGCCGGGATGCGTCCACTACAGCGCGAACTGCTGAGACCGCCCGGCGAGGTGCGCAAGGCTGCCCGGTGAGGCGCGCAAGACCGCCCGGTGAGGTGCGCGCGGCCTCGTGATCCGGTCTCCGAGGCGGTGCGGAGGCGTTCCATAGCTGGCGGAATGATCTGTTCCGGTGCCGATGTGATCATGAGTGCTCGTTTTCGGTCAGGATCGCTTCGGTCGCTCCGGGTGCGCGGTGGGCACTCCTCCCGGCCGCTCCCTCTCCCGTGCCCCCGCGCCCGCGCCCGTCCGGCGGCGCCCGGCGAGAGGCAGTCATTCATGCGGCCGTACCGCAGATATGCCGGAGGTTTTCCTGACTTGGTCTCACTCGGGCGTAAGAATCGACCGAAAGTGACTGGAGTGCTTTGACTCCCGATCGGTCGGTCGGTGAGGGTCGTTCACATGTCCGTCACATCCCGAGCCGCCTCCGGTGGCCCGCTGCGCCTGCGCGACTTCCGGCTGCTGCTCGCGGGAGCCGCCGCCGGGCAGCTCGGCGCCCAGGTCACGCTGGTGGCCCTGCCCCTCGTGGCCGTCCTCGAACTCGACGCCTCCGCCTTCCAGGTGGGCCTGCTCACCGCCGCCGAGACCGCCGCCTTCCTGCTGGTCGGACTGCCCGCCGGCGCGCTCACCGACCGGATGCGCAAACGCCCCCTGATGATCCGCGCGGACCTGGTGCGCGCCGTCGCCATGGCGAGCATCCCCGCCGCCGCGCTCGCCGACGCCCTGACGATGACCCAGCTCTACGCCGTCGCGCTCGTCACCGGCGTGGCGACCGTGTTCTTCGACGTCGCCCACCAGAGCTACCTGCCGCAGATCCTGCCCCGCGACCAACTGGTGGCCGGCAACGGAGCGCTGGAGACGGTCCGTTCCACCGCCCAGGTGACCGGCCCCGGGCTCGGCGGCGGACTCGTCCAGCTCGTCGGCGCCCACCTCGCCGTCGTCACGGACGCGTTCGGTTACGCCCTCTCCGCGCTCTTCCTCCTGCGCGTCCGACAGCCCGAGCCGGCGCCCGAGCCCAGCGCGGGCGCCTCCCTGCGCAAGGAGATCGGCGAGGGCGTCCGCTTCGTCGTCGGCCACCCGCTGCTCCGCGTCATCGCCCTCACCACCGCCCTCGCCAACCTCTGCGCCGCCGTCCTCATGGCGACACAGACCGTCCACCTCGTCCGCGTCGTCGGACTGAAGCCCGGCGCGCTCGGACTCGTGCTGTCGGCGTCGGCCGTCGGAGGACTCCTGGGCGCCCTGTGCGCCGGACGGCTCGCCGCCCGCCTGGGCCAGGCCCGTGTCATCCTCCTGTCCGTCCTGGTGACCGGCCCGTTCGCCGTACTGTGGCCGCTGTCCGGACACGGCGCCCTCGGCGCGGTCCTGTTCGCCACCGGCTCGGCGGTCCTCGCCTTCGGCGGCGTCGTCTACAACGTCGCCCAGGTCAGCTTCCGCCAGGGGCTGTGCCCGCCACGGCTGCTCGGCCGGATGAACGCCACCCTGCGCTTCCTCATGTGGGGCACCCTGCCGCTCGGCGCGCTCCTCGGCGGCGCCCTCGCCGAGACCTACGGGCCGCGCACCGCCCTCGCCTGGTGCGCCGCCGGCTTCCTCGCCGTACCCGTGCCCCTGCTGCTGTCGCCGCTGCGCCGGATGCGCGACCTGCCGCAGCCGCCGGAGCGCCCGGCGGACGCCGCCCACGACGCACCGCGGCCGGACGCCGCCGCCGACGACGGCGAACCCGCCGCGCCCGCGACCGCCGGCTGAACCCCCGCACGGCCGCGCCGGCCCGGACCCGGCGCGCGTCCCGCCCACCGTGGCCACGAACGACAGAGAGGCCCCCGTGCCCAGCATCACGAGCCAGTACCTGGACCGCTACCGGCGGCTGACCGCCGAGGACGGCGCCGACGCCCTGCTGCCGGTCACCGGCGCACAGCGCCGCTTCGTACTGGTGCGGGCCCTCGACCCGTCCGGACGCCCCGACCTGGTGCCGATGTTCTTCGCCTTCCCGTACGGCACCGTCGACCTCGCCCGCCTGCGGGCGGCGGCCCGCCGGCTCGCCGCCCGGCACACCGCCCTGCGCTCCCGGCCCACCGTCGTCCGCGGCGCCCCCGTCCTGCGCGTCGGCGACCCGGACGTTCCCGTCACCCGCCCGGCCGCCGCACCGGGCGAGCGGCCCGCCGACACGCTCCGCCGCGCGCTGACCTCCTGGGACCCGCAGGGCCCGCCGCTGCGGCTGTTCCTCGTCCGCGACGACGCCGCCCGGACGGAGGACGTCCTCGCCGTCGTCCTCGACCACGCCGTGTGCGACGGCCGCTCGCTGGCCCGGATCGTCGAGGAACTCGGCGCCGCCTACGCCGAGGACGTCACCGACGGCGCGGCCGACGCCGAGGAGACGGCGGCCGAACTCGCCGCCTACCGGCACGCCGTCCTCGGCCAACTCGCCGCCGAGGAACGGGCGGACACCTCCGACGCGGCCGCCTACTGGGCGCACCGGCTGCGCGCCGTACGGACGCGGGCCCCGTCGCCGCGTCCGGACCGCACCCCCGCCGGCGCCCTCCCGACCGGCGCGGCCGAGGCCCGGCTGCCCGCACACCAGGACGGCGTCCCCTTCCCCGCCCTGCTCGACGCCTGCCGCTCGGCGGCCCGCGCGCTGCACGGCCCGGGCCACACCGTCCCGCTCGGCTACCCCTGGGGCGGCCGTCCCGCCGACGCCGAGCCGGTCGTCGGCTGCTTCCTCAACACCGTCGTCTTCCCGGCCGACACCGGCCGGGAGCGGCCGGACCCCGAGGCGACCGCCGACGCCTGGTGGGACGACCTCGACCGGGCCGACACCCCCTTCGACGCGGTCGTGACCGCCGTACGCGCCACCGGCTCCGGCTGGACCGGCGGCCTGGACGGACTGCTGACCGTGGACGACGACAGCCGCCGCCCGGTCCTCGGGCTGGCCGGCGTCGAGGGCCGGGAGGTCCACGTCGACGGCAGAGCGGTCCGCGCGCCCTTCGCCGTCTCCGTCACCCAGGGCGCGGACATCCGGCTGCGGATGGTGTGGGACCGCGCGGTCCACGACGACGACACCGCGCACCACGCCTTCGACGCGCTCACCCGCGCACTGCACCCGCACCGCCCGTAACCCGTAACCCGTAACCCGCGACCCGCACCGCCCGTGATCCACCTCCGCGGCCCGGACCACCGCACCCACCCGCCACCCGGACCACCGCACCGCGTCCCCGCGTGACCCGCGGCGCCGCACCGCAGACCACCGCCGGACACCACCGTGACCGGCGCCGGACCACCGACCCGACGACCTCAGGGATCGCCCATGCTTCCGCTCTCCTCCTCGCAGGAGATCGTCTGGCTGCACGAGCAGATGCAGCCCGGCAGCCGCGCCTACAACTTCACCGCCGCACTGGACCTCTGGGGCGACCTCGACCCCGAGGCGCTGCGCGCGGGACTCACCGCCACCCTGGCCCGCCACCCCGGCCTGCGGCTCGAACTCGTCGCCCGCGAGAGCTCGGTGCCGGGACAGCGGGTCGCGCCGCAGTGCCTTCCCAGGCTGCGCACCGCCGACCTCAGCGGGGAGGAGGACCCCGAGGCGGCCTACGCCCGGCTGCTGCGCACCGAGGCCGAGACACCGCTCGACACCTTCGAGGCGCCGCTGATCCGCTGGACGCTCGTGCGGCTCGCCGAGCGCCACCACCGGCTGGTCCACGTGGAGCACCACCTCATCCACGACGGGCACTCCTTCGCGATCCTGCTCGACGACGTCTTCCGCGTCTACCGCGCCCACGTCCTCGGCGAAGACCTCCGGCTCCCGCCCGCCCCGTCCTACGCCGACCACGTGCGGGCCCGCGCCGAAGCCGCGTACACACCCGAGTCCCTCGACTTCTGGCGCACCGAACTGCGCGACCAGCCCCACGACCTGCCGCTGCCCGGCCTCGCCCGGCCCGGCGCCCACCGCAGGCACCACGGCGGCCAGTTGCGGCAGACGATCGGCGCCGACCTCGCCGAACGGCTGCGCGCCCACACCCGCGCCCGCGGCCTCACCCCCTTCGCCACCCTCCTCGGCCTGTTCGCCGAACTGCTGCGCCGGCACAGCGGCCGCTCCCGGATGACCATCGGCACCGCCGTCGGCAACCGGCCCCGCGGCTACGAGGACGCCGTCGGCATGTTCGTCAACACGATCCCGCTGCCGCTCGCCCTGGACGCCGCCGCCCCCGCCCAGGACGCCATGGACGAGGTCACCGACACCCTCATCCGCGCCCTGCCGCACCAGGACGTGCCGGTCCAGGAGCTGACCCGGGCCCTGGGCGCGCACACCTCCGGCGCCGACAACCCGCTGTTCTCCGTCATGTTCAGCGCCCACGACGCACCGCTGCCCGAGATCGACGTACCCGGCCTCGACATCACCCTGTTCGAGGGGTTCAACACCGGCACCACCCGCTTCGACCTGGACGTAGTGCTGCTGCCGGACGACCGGCGCGGCGTCACCCCGCGCCACGGCGCGCCCGGCATGACCCTGGTCTGGGACTACGACGCCGACCTCTTCGGCGAGGACGTGGCCCGGGTGCTCGCCGGCCGCTTCCTCGACCTGCTGCGCGCCTACCTCGACGACCCCGAGACCGCACTCGCCGACCTGGCGCCCGCAGCCGCGCGACCGGCCGTTGTGCAGCCCGCCGCCGAACCGGTGCCCCTCCCGGCCGACCGCGATCCGCTGGACCCGGTGGCCGCCCACCACCCGTCGCTGCCCGCCCTGCTGCACGGCGCGCGCCGCCTCACCTACGGCGAACTCGACCAGCGCGTCGGCGCGTTGGCGCAGCGGCTGCGCGCCGCGGGGGTGTCCGCCGGGCAGCCGGTGGCCGTCGTCCTGCCCCGGGGGACGGACTCGGTCGTCGCCCTGCTGGCCTGCCTGCGCACCGGCGCCGTCTACTGCCCGCTGTCCCCGTCCGACCCGCCCGCCCGGCTCGCCCTGCTGCTGGAACGGCTCGCCCCGGCCCTCGTCCTGACCGGCGACGGCGCCCCGGACCTGCCGGACACCCTGCCGACCGCCCGCGCCGACGCCCCCGAGCTGCCCCGCGCCCGCGCCGCCGCCGTACTGCCCGGCGCCACCTACGTCATCCACACCTCCGGCTCCACCGGCACACCCAAGCCGGTCGCCGTGGGCCGTGCGGCGCTGGAGCACCATCTGACCGCGACCGCCGACCGGTTCGGGCTCACCACCGCCGACCGGGTCCTGATGTTCGCCCAGCCGTCCTTCGACGTGGCCCTGGAGGAGGTGCTGCCCACCCTCCACTCCGGCGCGTGCCTCGTCCTGCCCGAGCACGAGGTGCCCACCGGCCGGGAACTGGCCGCCCTGCTCGCCGCCGCCCGGGTCACCGTCGCCAACCTGCCCACCAGTTACCTCCTCGCCACCCGCGAGGACCTGCGGCCCGCCCTGCGCGACGGGAGCTGGACGCCGAGACTGCTGGTCCTGGGCGGCGAACGCCTGCCCGTCGAGGCCCTGCGCGGCCTCCTCGCCGACACCGACGCCACCGTCCTCAACGTGTACGGCGTCACCGAGGCGGCCATCAGCTCCACCGTCCACGAGATCTCCCGCGCCGCCCTCGCCGACGGCGCCGAGATCCCGCTCGGCACCGAACTGCCCGGCGAGCGCGTCCACGTCCTGGACGACCACCGCCGGCCGCTGCCCGACGGCGCCGTGGGCGAACTCGCCCTCGCCGGGCCCGGACTCGCCGAGGGGTACGCGGGCAACCCGGAGGCGACGGCCGCCCGGTTCGTCACCGTGGACGCGCTCGGCGGCGAGCGCGTCTACCTCACCGGCGACCTCGGCTACCGCGGCCTGGACGGCCTGCTGTACTTCCTGGGGCGGCGCGACCACCAGATCAAGCTGCGCGGACACCGCATCGAGCTGGAGGAGATCGAGGCGGCGGCGTCCGCGGCGCTCGGCGGCCGGTCCTGCGCCGTCGTACTGGACCGGGAGGGCCCCGGCGGGCCCCGGCTCGTCGGCTTCACCGAGGAGGACGGCGACCGGCCCGCGCGGCTCGACGAGCGGGCGCTGCACGCCGAGTTGAGCCGCCGTCTGCCCGGCCCGCTGGTGCCCGCCCGGTGGGCGCGGCTGGACGCCATGCCGACCCTGCCCGGCGGCAAACCCGACCGTGCGGCGCTGACCCGCCGCGCCGCCGCGCTCGACCCCGTGACCGACCCCGTGACCGACACGGTGAACGAGAGCACGGCCGCGTCCGAGGGCGAGCACGCCCCGGAGCCGCGGACCGCGCCCGGCGCCGACGACCCGATGGCGGCGCTGCTCGCGGAGGGCTGGCGCACGGTCCTCGGCCACAGCCGCTTCGACGCCCGTTCGCACTTCTTCCGCAGCGGCGGCCACTCCCTGCTCGCCGCCGAGCTCGCGGCCTGGCTGGAACCCCGGCTGGGCGCCCGCCCGCCGCTGAAGGTCCTCTTCCGCAACCCCGTGCTCGCCGACCAGGCCGGCGCCCTCGCCGCCACCGCCACCCCGACGACGGAGTCGTGATGACCGCCCAGTCCCCGTCCCTGCCCGACACCGCCGCCGACACGCCGAGCGTCGCCCACGGCCCCGCCGCCGCGCCGACCGCCGTCCTCGCCCGCTTCGAGGAGTGGGTCCGGCGCACCCCCGACGCCCCCGCCGTGCTCGACGGAGCGCGGACCTGGACGTACCGGGACCTCGACACCGCCGCCACGGACCTGGCCGCCGCCCTCGGCGACCGGGTACGGCCCGGGGACCTGGTCGGCGTCTGCCTGGACCGCTCCGCCGCCCTCGTGGTCACCGCCGTCGCACTGGCCCGGACCGGCGCCGTCTACCTGCCGCTCGGCCCCCGCCCCGGCGAGCGCCGCACCCAGGCCGTCACCGAGGACCTCGACGTCGCCTGCCTGATCGGCGACCCCGCCGTCCTGCCCGCGAGCCACCGGACGGGGGAGCGGCTGCCGCTGCCCCTGCCCGCCGACGGGGTCAACGCCCCCGCCGCCGCGGTCGCGGCCTTCGCCGCCGGCCGCGGGACGCGCCGCGCGCCCGAGGGCGCCCTGTACGCCGTCCTCACCTCCGGGTCCACCGGACGGCCCAAGGCGGTCGCGGTGGCCGAGGCGTCGCTGTCCGTCGCCCTCGACTGGTACCGGGCGGCGACCGGCCTGGCGCCCGGCGACCGCCAGTCGCTGCTCATCGGGGTCGCCTTCGATCCGCACCTGCTGGAGCTGTGGGCCGGACTGACCTCCGGCGCCGCCCTCGTCCCGGCCCCCGACGACGTCCGCTGGGACGCGCACGTGCTCACCGACTGGTGGCGGGAGGCCGCGGTCACCGTGTCGGTGGCGGCCACCCCCACCGTGGAACCGCTCCTGGACCGGCCCTGGCCGCCCGGCCTGCGGCTGCGGCACCTCGTCGTCGGCGGCGACCGGATGCGCCGCCGCCCCGGGCCCGACGTCACCGCCACCGTCCACAACGCCTACGGCCCCGCCGAGGCCACCGTCCTCGCCACCGCGTACGCCATGCGCGGCGGCGACGCGCGGGCGGGCGAGACGGCCCCGCCGCCCATCGGCGACCCGCTGCCCGGCGTCACCGTCGTCGTCACGGACGAGGACGGCCGGCCCGTCGCTCGCGGCCAGGACGGCGAACTGCGCGTCGGCGGCCACTGCCTGGCCCTCGGCTACCTCGACCCCGAGCTGACCGCGCGCCGGTTCACCGCTCCGCCCGAGGACGCGGCGCCGCCCGGCGTCGACCGCCTCTACCGCACCGGTGACCGGGTGCGGATGAGCGCCGACGGCACCCTGGAGTTCCTGGGTCGGCTGGACGACCAGGTCAAGATCAGCGGGGTGCGGATCGAACCGGCCGAGGTGGAGGCCGCGTTCGAGCAGGACGACCGGGTGCGCAGCGCCGTCGTCACCGTGCTGCGCGACGCCTCCGGCCACGCCCGCCTCGTCGCCCACGTGCGGCCCGCCGACGGCGCCCGGCCCGAGACCGGTGACCTGCTGGCCGCGGTCCGCGCCTGGCTGCCCGAGCAGGCCGTCCCCGGCGCCGTACGGCTGGTCGACGGCTACCCCCTCGACGCCAACGGCAAGGTCGACCGCGCCGCCCTCGCGGACCAGGTCACCGCCTCCGCCGCCCCAGGAGACGCCACCGCCGCCACCGGGGACGACCTCGCCGACGCCACGCCCACCCAGCGGCTCGTCCTGACGGCCGCCCGCGACCTCCTCGGCCGGCCGGCCACCGCCCTCGGCGACAACTTCACCGACGCGGGCGGCACCTCCGTGGTCGCCGCCCGGCTGCTGGCGGCCGTCGAACGCGAGACGGGCGTACGCCCGCGCGCCCACCACCTCCTGCGCAGCACCGACCTGCGCGCCTTCGCCGCCCTCCTGGACACCCTCCTCGAACAGCGCCGGACCCCGCGACCCGAAGGAGCCTGACATGACACCGACGACCCCGCAGCCCGCCGGGACCGCCCCGGCGACGGCGCTGCCCGCCCTCGTCCTGCGGCACGCCGCACGCACCCCCGACGCCCTGGCCGTCGTGGACGGCGACACCGCCCTCACCTACGGCCGGCTCGCCCGGGAGAGCCGCGCCCTCGCCGAGCACCTGCGCGCGAACCACGCGTACCGGGTGGCCCCCGGCGACCGGGTGGCGCTGCTGACCAGCCGGTCGGCGCGTACGGTCGTCGCGCAGCTCGCCCTGTGGCTGGCCGGAGCCGTGTGCGTGCCGCTCGACCCCGCCCAGCCCCGGCCGCGCACCGAGGCGATGAGCGCCGACGCGGAGGTCTCGCTCACCGTCGGCGACGCGAAGCTGCTGGACGCCGCCGCGCTCACCGGCCCCGTCCTCGCCCTGCCCGAGGAACCGCTGACCGGCGGCGGACACCTGGCCGCCGCCGACGAGACGGACACCGCCTGCGCGGCGGACGAGCCGGACACGGCGAACGAGCCGGACACGGCGAACGAGGCGTACGCGAGGGACGAGGCGTACGCGAGGGAGCCGGTGGACGCGTCCGACCCGGACCGGGCGGCGTTCATCATGTTCACCTCCGGCTCCACCGGCCGCCCCAAGGGCGTCGCCGTCCCGCACCGCGCCGTCGCCGAGCTGGTCACCGCACCCGACTACGTCACCGTCACCTCCCGCGACCGGGTCCTGTTCCACTCGCCCATGACGTTCGACGCCTCGACCTTCGAGGTGTGGGCGGCGCTCGCCAACGGCGCCGCGGTCGTCGTCTGCACCGAGCAGCGGCCCTCGCTCGAAGACCTGGCCCGGCACGTCGAACGCCACGGCGTGACGGTCGCGTTCTTCACCACGGCCCTCTTCCACCAGCTCGCCGCCCGCCGCTCCCGGATCTTCGCCCAGCTCCGTTCGGTCGTCGTGGGCGGTGAGGCCATGGCCGCCGCCCCGGCCCGCGCGGTGCTGACCGCCTTCCCCTGGCTTGAGCTGGTCAACGGCTACGGGCCGACCGAGGCGACCACCTTCGCCACCGCCCACCGCGTCACCGCGCGCGACGGCGACGCGCCGGTACCGATCGGCAGGCCCATCGCCGGGGCCACCGCACACGTCCTGGACGCCGGGGGCCGCCCGGTCCCGGACGGCGAGCGGGGCGAACTGTGGATCGGCGGCAGCCGGCTCGCCCACGGCTACACGGGCCTGCCCGACCTCACCGCCGAGCGCTTCGTCGACCACCCCGCCGCGGGCCGCCTCTACCGCACCGGCGACCTCGTCTCCGTCCGGCCCGACGGCGCCCTCGACTACCACGGCCGCAACGACGACCAGGTCAAGGTGCGCGGCTTCCGCATCGAGCCCGGCGAGGTCGAACACGCGCTGCGCGCGCGGCCGGACGTGGCCGACGCCGCCGTCACCGTCGACCGCCCGGGCACGCCCGAGGCGCGGCTGGTCGCCTTCGTCGTCCCCGCGCCGGGACCGGTGACCCCCGCCGCCGCGCTGCGCGAGCGGCTGACCGCCGTCCTGCCCGCCCACCTGGTGCCGGACGCGATCAGCACGGTGGAGCGCCTTCCCCTCACCCCGTCCGGCAAGGTCGACCGGCGCGCGCTCACCGACCGCGCCCCCACGGCGGGCGACGACCGCGCCGACCCGCCCCCGGCCGCGATGACACCGCTGGAACAGGCCGTCGCCGAGGTGTGGAGCCGGGCCCTGGGCAGCGAGGTCGCCCGCGCCGACGCCGACTTCCTCGCCCTCGGCGGCCACTCCCTGCTCGCCCTCGCCGTCACCGACGACCTGCGCGAGGAGCTCGGCGTCGAACTCGCCCTCGCCGACTTCTTCGCCGCCCCGACCGTCGCCGCCCAGGCCGCGCTGGTCGAACACGCCCTGCTCGCCGCCCACAGCGACCTGCACCCCGAGACCCCGGAGCACAGCGATGTCCACTGACGCCGACCCCACGGCGCCGGACCGACAGCGGCGGCTCCAGCGGGACCTGCTGCTCCGGGCCCGCTCCGCCGCCGCCCGGCGGACCCCGGCCGCTCCCGTCGGCGCCGCCCCGGCCGGCCCCGGCGCCGCCCCGCGCGGCGTCCGCCTCCCGCTCTCCCGCGCCCAGCGCCGCCTGTGGCTGCTGGAACGGCTCGGCGGCGCGGGCGACTCCTACCACGTGCCGTTCGCCACCCGGGTGCGCGGCCCGTTCGACCCGGCCGCGTTCACCACCGCCCTCACCGCGCTGGTGGCCCGGCACGGCATCCTGCGCACCCGCTACGCGGAGCACGACGGCGAGCCCTACCAGGAAGTCCTCCCCGCGCCCGACGCCGTCCCCGTGCCGGTGGTCGACACGCCGGCGACGGACGCCCCGGGACCGCTGCGCCGGGAGACGGCCCGGCCGTTCGACCTCGCGGCGGGCGAGGCGGTACGGGCCCTGGTGCTGCGCCACGGCCCGCAGGACCACACGGTTATGCTGACGTTCCATCACATAGCCATTGACGGCGGCTCGTTGGAGACGGCGGCCGCCGAACTGGCCGCCCTGTACGCGGCGGCCGTGGACGGAACCGGCCGGCTCGCGCTTCCGGCCGCGCCGCAGTACGCCGACCACGCGTGCCGCGAACACGAGGGCGTCCCCGGACTCCGGCCGGCGCTGGAGCGCTGGAGCGCCCTCCTGGCCGACGCCGCCCCGCCCCGCCTGCCCCGGCCGTCGGCGGACCCGTCGCGCACCCCGGCCGGATCGCCGGACGGCGCGCCGCACTCCGCCGCCGTGCGTGCCGTGCCCCTCGCGGCGACGCTGCCTGAGGCGCTGCGGGCGTCGGGGGCCGAGCGGCGCGCCACGCTCTTCGCGGTGTCGCTCACCGCGGCCTTCGCCGCGCTGCACCGCCTCACCGGCGACGACGACCTCGTGATCGGCGTGGCGGGCACCCACCGCGGCGGCACCGCCATGCGCGGCCTGGTCGGCCTGTGCGTCAACACGCTGCCCGTACGGGTCAGCGCCACCGGCGACCCGTCCTTCGCCGAGCTGCTGCGGCGGGTGCGCGACGCGCTCCTGGAGGCGCAGCGGCACCGGCACATCCCGTTCGACCTCGTCCTGGAACGCCTCGGCGAGCGGGCGCGGGGCGCCGACGGCACGGCACTGGTCCGGGTCACCGCCGACGTCCTCGGCGAGCCCACGGTGCTCCGGCTGCCCGGCGCCTCGGCCGCGTACGTCGACGTCCCTGCCGGCCACGCGAAGTTCACCCTGTCCTACGGCCTCGACCTGGGCGATCCCGCGCGGCCCGCGGCGCTCGTCCAGTACGACCGCGACGCGCTGGACGAAGCCGTGGCAGAGGCGACCGCGCGGGATTACGCCGCCCTGCTCACCGCGGCGGCGACCGACCCGGATCGCCCGCTGAGCGACCTGCCCGTCCCCGAGGCCGCCTCGGGCCCCGAAGCCGCCTCCGGCTCCGACGCGGAGGCCGATCCGGACGGGCAGGCCGTGCCGGAGGTGAAGGAGACGCCCGATGCCCGCCATCCGGCGGAAGCGGCCCTGCGCGCCCACCCCCAGGTCGCCGACGCCGTGGTGGTGCGGCCCGCCGAGGGCCCGGCCGTGGCCTACGCCGTCCTGCGCGACAGCGTGGGTCCGTCCCGGCACGAACTGCTGGGCCTGCTGCGCCGTTCGCTCGCGCTCGCGCCCGAGGCCGTGCCCGCCACGGTCACACCGCTCGACGCGCTGCCCCGCACGCCCGCGGGCACGCTCGACCGCTCCCGGCTGCCGGGAGCGCCCGCACCAAAGGACCCGGCCGCACCCCGGGCCGCGGCCGTCACCGGGGCCTTCACCGCGCTCCTCGGCGTCGCCGCCTCGCCCGACGACGACTTCTTCGCCCTCGGCGGTCACTCGCTGGTCGCCGTGCGCCTGGCCGAACGCCTGCGCACCGCACTGGGGTTGCCGCTCACCGGCCTCGACGTCCTCCAGGCCCGTACGCCTCGGTCGCTCACCGCGCTGCTGGACGAACGCGCGGCGCGGCAGAGCGCCGCGCGGGCCGCGCGCGGGCCGGCCCGGTCCCGGACCGTCCGCCCGGGCACGGTGCTGGTCACCGGCGCGACCGGCGGCGTCGGCGCGTTCGTGCTGCGGGAGCTGGCCGCCCGCGGCCGACCCGTGCTGGCGCTGGCCCGGCCCGAGTCCGCGCACCTGATCGCGGCCGAGGGCGTGGACGTGGTCGAGGGCGACCTCTCCGACCCGGCCGGACTGCGGGCCGCCGTCGCGGACGCGGACGCGATCGTGCACGCCGCCTGCACCTTCACCCGGCACGAGGTGGACGTGGCGGCCACGGCGGCGATGGTCGACGCCTGGCGGCGGGGGCCGTTCGTCTTCGTCAGCAGCGTCGACGCCTACGGCCACCCCGAAGTGGACCGGGTCGGCGAGGAGTTGCCGCCGCACGAGCCCGTCAGCCCGTACGGGAGGGCCAAGCTCGACTGCGAGGAGCTGGTGCTGCGCGCCGCGGGCACCGAGGGGCGCGGGGGCGCGAGCGCCGTGCGCTCCCCGCTCGTCTGGGGCGCGCACGACCGGCTGCGCGAGCAGCTGCGCTGGGGCGCCGTCGGCGGCCTCTACCAGGCTGCCCGGCAGGGCGGACCGATCGAGCTGCCGCGTCCCGGCGCCGCCGGACACCCCTGGTACGGGGTCGCCTGGGTGCACGCGGCGGCCCTCGCCCGAGCGGTGGTGGAGTGCCTGGACCGGCCCGTGCACGGCGTCGCCAACGCCGTGAGCGGCCACGTGTCCTGGCACGACCTGGCCCAGGACCTGACCCGGCTGATGGGCACCGGGGCCGGCGTCCGCGAGAGCGACGACGTCCCCCGGGACCTCGACCACCGCTGGCACTACGACAGCGCACGTCTGGCCGGACCGCTGCGGCCGCTGCCGGGGGAGGACCGCGGGACCGTGCTGGCCGAGATGATCGACGGCAGGACGCACGGCGAGGGCTGACGCGCGGGCGGTGTTCTCGGACTGCCGCAGGGGCCGTGGACGGGTGATGCCGGGGACGGTCACCGTGGTCGTGAGGCAGCGGAACATCGGATGTCACGGTACGGCGCTCGGGCTGCTCCCCGTCCCCGGCCCCGGCCCGTCGCCGCCGTCTCCGGCGGTGGCCGCGGGAGAGGACGCGGTGGGCAGGGGGGACGGCACGGCGGGGGTCTGGGCGGGGACGGGTGTGGCGGTCGCCGTGGAGGCGGCGGTGGAAGCGGGGGCGGTGGCCGGGGGAGCGAGCGGAGGCAGGGGCGCCGGGCGGGTGGCCGCCGTGGTGGGCCACAGCAGGGCCGCGGCGGCGATCACCGCCGTGGTCGCGCCCCCCGCGGCCACCGCGCGCAGCCCGCGACGCCGGGCCGCTCGGCGGCGGATCCCCTCGAAGGCGCCGGGCGGCGGCGCCAGCACCGCCGGGTCCCGGCGCAGCAGCGTGGCCAGCTCCTCGTCGCCGCCTTCGTCCCAGGGCTCAATGGGTGTGATCAAGTCGTCCTCCGAGACGGGCGCGCAGGTACTCGCGGGCGGCGTGCAGGTCGGCCTTGACGGTGCCTTCTCTTCGCTCCGTCAGCCGGGCGATCTCCCGGACCGGAAGGTCGGCGTAGTAGTACAACAGGACGACGGTGCGCAGCCGTTCAGGAAGCGACTGCACCAACATCCGTACCGGCACCGACGTTTCCGCGCCCTCTTGCGGGCGGGCGAGTGCGGCCTCGGCGCCGACGCGCCGCACCGCCCGGCGTTCGCGCTCCAGTTTGCGCCAGTGGTCGCGGACCAGGTTGGCCGCGGTGACGTAGAGGAAGCCGCGCGGTTCCTCGACGGCGGTCCAGCGCGTCCACAGGCGGGTGAACGCCTCGGAGGCGATCTCGTGGGCGGTGCCGTCGTCGTCCACCAGACGGCGGCACCAGCCGGCGAGACGGGGGTAGAGGTCGGCGAACAGCTCGGCGGCTGCCCTGTCCTTGGACCGGCTCAACTCTCTCCAAGGGGCGGATCGGCGGTGGGGCGGGGCGGGGGCGGGATCATGGCGTGTGCGTCACGGCGGTCAGGGTCGCGAACACGATCACGTTGTCCGCATAGCCGTCTCCGGCTCGCGGGCCGCCGCAGGTGATGAGGCGCAGTTCCGGGCGGTCGGTGTCGCCGTAGACCTCACGGGTGGGGAAGCGGTCCTTGGCGACGGTACGCACCGCGTCCACCGTGAAGGTCGCCGAGGTCCCGTCCGCGAGGCGGACGACGGCGTGCGCGCCCGGCCGCAGCCGCGACAGACGCAGGAACACGCCGTCCCCGTAGCGGCCGACGGTCACATGACCGAGGATCACCGACGGCCCGAGCCGGCCGGGTACGGGCGAGCCTTGGTACCAGCCGGCCGGGGCATGCGCCGCGACCGGCGGCACCTGCACCGTCCGGTCGGGCGCCAGGCCGAGCCGCATGAGCGGGGTGTCGACCCCGATGTCCGGGATGCGCAGGCGTACCGGTGTCGACCGCGCGATCGGGGTGGACGCGGCCTCGGGTGAGGTCTCCGGAGGTTCGGCGGCGGTCGTGCTCCGCGCCGCGCTCCCCGTCGTGCTCGCCGCCGCGCTGCCCGCCGGGGGTGACGCCGCGGGGGAGGCCTGGCAGCCGGTGACCGCACAGGCCGTCAGGCAGAGCGTGGCGAGGATCGCCGGCAGCGTGGTCGTCCGGTACGCCCGCACGGGTCAGCCCCGGGCCTTGAGCCTGCGGCGCAGCACCAGCGTGCCGGCGCCGAGGACCAGGGCCGCCGCGCCTGCCGACGCCGTCACCGTCGCCCCCGTCGTCCCGGACGCCTCGGACGGCACCCCGGTGTCCGGGGCGCCCGAGGGCACCGCGCTGACTTGGCCCGCGCCGCTCGACGAGGCGGGAGCGGGGACCGGCGTGGCGGTGGCGGAACCCTTGCCGGCCGGCGACTGCGCGGCTGCGGGAGTGCTGCCGTTCCCGGGGACGGGACGGGCGGAACCGCCGCTGTCGGCCAGGGCCGTTCCGGCTCCGGCCGTGGCCAGCACCACGGCGCAGCCGAGGGCTGCCAAGTAGGACCGTACGCGCATGAGGAGTCTCCCTCGATCGGCCCGGCCGCCCCTTCACGGGGCGCCGGGCGGCTTTCCGGTGCGGAATCGGGGGGAGAGACGACGCAGCACCGGCCGGGGTTGTAAAGGGATGGCAAAGAGCGGAGGCCGTCGACGCGGGCGAGGATGAGGACGCCGGGAGTCGCCGTCCCGGGTGCGGAACGTTCCGCTTCGCAGGCGCCGCGGGCCGCACCCTCACCGTCCGGGCCGCCGAGGGCCGCGAGGCGCCGCGCCTGCGCCGAGCCCCGGGCTCCGGGGGCGTCACGCGGGAGAGGCCGCCGCGCCCTTGAGGGCGGGGATCAGCTCCGCGATCCGTTCCAGCCGGTCGCGCTGGGAGCGCGGTCCCACGGCGCCGAGGCGGACGACGACGTGCCGGGCGCCGGCGGCGGCGTACCGGCCCAGGTGCGCGAGCACACGGTCCGGGCCGCCGGAGACGACGGCCCGGATCTGCTCCAGTTCCGCCAGCGGCATGCCGTACGTGACGCGCGCGTAGGAGTCTGGTGCCCGCCGGCCGCTCTCGGCGTCGTCGTCGATCCGCGCCGAGACGAACAGCGCGGGGGTGACGTCCCCGGCCGCGAGGTGGTGGCCGCCCTCGACGCCGTCGGCCCGCCCACCGTCTGGGACGGCACCCCGGAGCGGGCCGTCGGGCCGTCTGGCCGTCTGCGTCACTCCGCTGGACTGGCGCCGGCGGCTGGTCGGCTGACGGACCCGCCGGGCGCCGCCGCGCCCCGGGGAAGCCGGCGGGTCAGCCGGGTCAGCCGACCTTCAGGCGGGCCGCCAGGCGCAGCGCGCCCGGTGCGAGGCGGCTGACCAGGCGGGCCGCCTTCGCCTCCACGGTGACCGGCACCACGGCCCGCCCGGTGCGCACCGCGTCGAGGATCTCGGCGGCGACCTTCTCCGGCGGGAAGCCGCGCCGGGCGTACAGACCGGAGAACTTCTTCTGCCGGCGCTCCTGTTCGGCCGCGTCCACCCCGGAGAAGGTGGTGGTGCGGGTGATGTTGGTGTTCACGATGCCGGGGCAGATCGTGCTCACGCCGATCCGGTCCCGGGCCAGTTCGGCGCGCAGGCAGTCGGAGAGCATGAACACCGCGGCCTTGCTGGTGGCGTACGCGGCGAGCATCTTGGAGGGCAGGTAGGCGGCGGCCGAGGAGAGGTTGACGATGTGCCCGCCCGCGCCCCGCTCCTTCATCAGCGCGCCGAAGGCGCGGCAGCCGTGGATGACGCCCCACAGGTTCACGTCGAGGACGCGCCGCCACTCCTCCTCGGTGGTCTCCAGGAACGTGCCGGAGTGGCCGATGCCCGCGTTGTTCACCACGACGTCGGGCACGCCCTGAGCGTCGGCGACGGCCGCCGCGAACGCCTGCACGGCGGCGGCGTCGGAGACGTCGACGCGGTGCGTCTCGGCCTTCGCGCCGAGCAGCCGGGCGAGTTCGGCGGTGCGGTCCAGGCCGTCCCGGTCCAGGTCGCACAGGGCGAGGTCGGCGCCCCGCTCGGCGAAGGCGAGCGCGGTGGCCCGGCCGATGCCGCTGCCGGCGCCGGTGATCACCACCAGCTTGCCCGCGAACTCGGCGGCCTCACCGGCCGGGCCCTGCGCCCGGCCGGTCCGCGCCTTGGCGAGGGCGTCAGCGGCGGGCGCGCCCTCCTGGTGTGCGGTGAACTCGCGGATCATCCGTGCCACGGTGGTTCCCTTCTCCAGCAGCGCCGACCAGTGGGTGGCGGGCAGTTCCCGCCGCCACAGGTGCGGCGCCCATTCCTCCAGGCCCTCGGAGAGCGCCGGGCTGACGTAGTGGTCGTCGGTGAGGGTGATGACCTGCACCGGTACGGCGGTGGGCCGGGGCGTGGGGTGCAGCAGCCGGGGCAGCATGTTGGCCCGGTAGAGCCGTACCCCGCGCGCGGCGTCCCCGGCGAGCGTGCGCTGCGGATGGTCCGCGCGGGGCGTGACGCGCTCCAGGTCGCGCAGGACCCGCGGCCACGCCCGGGCGAGCCCGAGCCGCCAGGCGGCCGGTGCGAGCACCGGCAGGTGGAAGAGGTAGATGTACCAGGAGTGCACGCCCTGCGCGGCGAGCTGCTTGAGGTGCCGGGGCGTGGGCCGCCGCACGCGCCGGCGCAGCCAGAATCCCATGTGGTCCAGGCACGGCCCGGACAAGGTGGTGTACGAGGCGACGCGCTCGGCGGAGCGGGGATCCGTGACGGCCTCCCAGGCCTGGATGGAGCCCCAGTCGTGCGCCACGACGTGCACCGGCCGGTCCGGGGAGGTGGCGTCGGCCACCGCGAACAGGTCCCGCGCCAGCAGTTCGAGGCGGTACTCCTCGGTGGTCCGCGGTGAGTTGGAGGCGCCGGCGCCGCGTACGTCGTAGCGCACCACGTGGTGGTCCACGGCGAGGTCGGCGGCCACGTCGTCCCACACGGCGTGGGTGTCGGGATACCCGTGGACCAGCAGGACCGTCGGACGGGTCGGGTCGCCCTGCTCGTACACGGCCAGGGAGAGCGCGCCGGAGCGCACCCGGCGTCCGCGCACCGCGCCCGCTCCGGTGTCCGCCGGACCGTCCTGCCGCTCGTTCGCACCGCTCTCGCGCACGTCACTCCTCTTGTTCCGCTTGTTCCGCTCGGTCGCCATCCGGTCGCCGCCGTTCACCGGGCGGCCGCGAGCGCGCGGCCGCGGTGGACGTGCGGGAGGTCGTCGTCGAGCCAGTAGGCGTCGTCCTCGGTGACCACCAGCAGCTCCTCGAACTTCAGGCCCACGTCGCGGAAGCCGACGTGCGGCTCGACCGCCCACAGGCCCGGGGTCGGGGCGTGCCGGGAGGCGCGGCCGTCGGCCCACAGCGGGGAGCGGCCGTGCAGCCGCTCGCTGATCAGCTCCCGGCCCAGGGTCTGGAGGGTGCGCACGCCGAAGCCGAACAGGTTGACCCCGGCCGGCAGCCGCTGCTCGCGCATCCGGGTCACCTGGTGGCCGATGACCCGGCCTGGGTAGACCTGGTGCCGGTTGTCGTAGCCGTGCTGGGCGATCTTCGCGTCGACCGCCGCGTACACCTCGTTCAGGGTCCGCCGCTCGCGCACCAGCCGCACGATCAACTCCCGGTACTCCAGGAGGTCTTCGGCGATCCGGTCCCAGACGGGGTTGTCGCCGACCTTGCCCGCGTAGCCGATGTCGGCGGTGTAGCCGTCGACCACGGGCGCGCAGTCCAGGACGTACGACATGCCCTCGGCGAGCCGGCGTCCGGTGGCGAAGAACTGGAGCGGGGTGTGGAAGTGGCGGAAGGCGGTGCGGTCGCCGAACCAGGCGAACGGCACGTGGAAGAAGTCCTGCACGCCCTCGGCGACCAGTTCCCGGCGCAGCCGCCGGGCGGCCTCGCGCTCGGTGACGCCCGGCTCCAGCCAGGCGGCGGTCCGTTCGGCGCACCGGTAGGCGAGCTGCTGGAGTTCGCGGAAGCGGTCGAGGTCGTGGGCGTCGAAGGGGAAGGCGGGCGGCTTGCCCGCGCCGGCGCGGACGCCGGTGCGGTGGTGGGTGCGCGGGTCGCTCATGAGGGCTCGTCTCGCCTTCGTCTGCGGTCGTCGGGCGGCGGGGGCGGGTGGTGCGGCGGGTGCGGCGGTGACGTCAGGGGCGTCAGCTGTGCCACAAGGCCGGGTGGGCCCGGCGGGCGCCGGGGCGGCCGGGCGGGGCGGCGGCGCGGGGCGGGGGCGGGTCACACGTCCAGTTCGAGACACGTGCCTGCGGCGGCGCGCGAGACGCACACCAGCATCTCGCCGTCCGCCCGCTGGCGCGGGGTCAGCTTGCGGTCGCGGTGCTCCACGGCGCCGGAGCGCACCCGCAGCTTGCACACACCGCAGAAACCCTGCCGGCAGGAGTACGGGGTGGCCGGGTTGTCGGCCCGCAGCACGTCCAGCGCGCTCCGGTCCGCCGGTACGGCCAGCTCCCGGCCGTCGCGCAGCCGCAGCGTGAACGGCTCGCCGTCCACGATCGGCGGCGCGCCGAACCGTTCGAAGTGCAGTGCCCCCGCCCCGCTGCCCTCGAAGGCGCCGCGCACCGCGTCCAGCATCGGCGCCGGACCGCAGCAGTAGACGGCGGCGCCCTCGGGAGCGCGGGCCAGCAGAGCGGCGGCGTCCGGGACGCCGTGCTCGTCGTCGGCCCAGATCTCCACCCGGCCCGGATGGCGCCGGGCGAGCCGGTCTAGTTCGTCGGCGAAGGGCAGCGAGGCGCGGGTGCGGCCGCTGTGCACCAGCCGCCAGTCCAGGTCGCGCCAGGCCGCCTCGCGCGCCATCGGCAGGATCGGCGTGATGCCGATGCCGCCCGCCAGCAGCAGCACCGCGCGGTCGCCCGCGAACGGGAACGCGTTGCGCGGACCGCGCACCGTCACCCGGTCGCCCTCGCCCAGCTCCCGGTGCACCTCGGCCGATCCGCCCGCGCCGTCCGCGATCAGCCGCACCGCGATCGTGTACGCGTACCGGTCGGCCGGGTCGCCCGCCAGCGAGTACTGCCGCTGCCGTCCCGAGGGCAGGTGCAGGTCCAGGTGCGCCCCGGGCTGCCACGGCGGCAGCAGCCGCCCCTCCGGCGTCGTCAGCCGCAGCGAGACGACGTCCTCGGCCACCATCCGGCGCCGCGCCACGGTGAGCCGGTGCGGACGCTCCTCGGCGGCGGGACGCCGGCCGTAGCCGTCCCGGGCGGTGGTGAGCGGGAGGTACACCCCCATCATCCGCTCCATGAAGCGGAAGTAGCGGTCGGCGCGGGGACGGCCGTACAGGTCCGGCGGGGTCGGGGCGGGGTGCGGGCGGCTCATGACGCGGTCCTCGGTGTCGGCGGGCGGCGGAGGTCTCAGTGCGCGGCGGCGCGGGCCGCGGGGGAGGCGCCGAGATAGGCGATCGCCTGCCGCGTCGAACCCTCCTGGTTGGGGTGGTAGCGGCGGCTGAAGTAGCGGGAGGCGGACCGCAGCGCCTTGCCGGGGCTGGGCAGCAGACCGCGCCGCGAGGCCCGGTACGCCTCGCGCCAGCCGGGCCGGAGCGAGCCGCCGAGTTCGGGGTCGACGCTCAGCAGGAAGCGGGTGCCGCGGACCCACAGGTGGGTCAGGGCGGAGGCGGCCAGCACCATGGTGCGGGCCCGGCGCAGATAGCTCGGGTCGAGGTGGCACAGCAGGTCGTAGGCGACGCTGCGGTGCTCGACCTCCTCGGCGCCGTGCCAGCGCAGCAGGTCCAGCATGACCTCGTCGGCGCCGACCCGGTCGAGGGCCTCGGCGTTGAGGATCCAGTCGCCGAGGAACGCGGTGAAGTGCTCGATCCCGGCGATGATCGCGACCCGCTCGATCAGGTACTCGCGCTCCCGGCGCGGGGACAGACCGCTCTTGTCGCCCAGCAGCTCGTGGAAGAGGTACTCGACCTGGCTGACGTAGGGGGAGATGTCCAGGCCCTTGGCCTGGAAGTGGTCCAGCACGCCTTGGTGGGCCTCGGCGTGCATGGCCTCCTGGCCGGTGAAGCCGAGCACCCGCTCGCGCAGCTCCTCGTCGGTGATCAGCGGCATCGTCTGCTGGAACACCCGCACGAACCAGCGCTCGCCCTCGGGCAGCAGCAGGTGCAGCACGTTGATGACGTGGGTGGCGGTGGGCTCGTCCGGCACCCAGTGCATGGGCAGCCGGGCCCAGTCGAAGCGCACGTCGCGAGGGGTGAGGACCAGGTCGTCGTGCTCGTCCGGCTTCTTGCGCACGGCGGCTTTCTTGCTCACGGCGGCTCCTTCGGGGCGAAGGCTGAGGGGCGGGTCGAGCGGGCCGGGGGCCCGGGGGCGGGGCCACGGCCCGGAGGAGAGCGACCGGGCGGACGCGACCCCCCTTATTGAGGATTACTCAACAGTAGGACTTGTTGAGTTTCTGTCAATAGACTGGACTCCATGACCCGCGACTCCGCCGCCCGCTCCCGGATGCTGCCGACCGACCGCAGGACCCAGATCCTCGCGGCGGCCCGGCGCATGCTGGAGCACCGGAACATCGACGAGATCTCGGTCGAGGCGGTGGCCGGCGAGGCCGGGGTCTCGCCGGGTCTGCTCTTCCACTACTTCGGCTCCCAGCGCAAGTTCCGCTACGCCGTGCTCCAGCTGGCCGCCGACGAACTGCTGTCCCACGTCCGCCCGGACCCGGCGCTCAGCATCGCCGAGCAACTGCGCGCCGGTGTGGAGACGTTCGTGGACTACGTCTCGCGCTTCCCGACCATCTACCTCGCCGTCACCCGCCTCAGCCGCGGCACCGACGTGCGCGAACTGCACAGCAGCGCTCGCGGCGCCATCGGCGGCTGGATCACCGACGGCATCGAGAGCGTCGGCGTGGACCTCACCCCGCCCCTGCGGCTGACGGTGAACGCCTGGCTCGCCTTCATGGAGGAGGCGGTGCTCGGCTGGCTGGCCCGCCCGGAACTCACCAAGGCGGAGCTGATCGACATGTGCGAGCGCAGCTTCTACCACCTGGCCAGGGGCGCGCTGGACGACGAGCGGCGCTGGCAGGAGATCCTGGTCCTGCTCAACCGGCGCTGACGGCGCGGCCGGCTCTCATCCGGCCAACGCCCGCCCGAACGCGCCCTGTTCCTGGGTCACCCCGCTGCACTCGGTCGCCGCGTCGTCCTGGGCCCGCTCGCCCTTGGCGCACCGCCGGTCCCGGAAGGCGGACCACATCGACACCCAGGCGATCTCCTTCTCCTCGGCGAAGGCGCGCACCCGCGTCGCGTCGGCGAGGGTGAAGGTCTCGCCCGCGATGTCGTTGACGCCGATCATCGAGGTGAGCGCCATGCCCCGCCAGGCCGCCGCGTCCGAGAGCCCGAAGACCTTCTTCAGCTGGCCGTGCGCGGAGGTGGCCGCGGTGACGGCGTAGCCGGCCATGTCGCCGGTGTACGACTCGCCGTAGTTCATGGTCATCAGGTTGACCGCGGCGACCTGGACGTCATACGTGTTCGCGGACTCCAGCAGCGCCAGCCCGTCGGCGTCCAGCCCGTCCGGCATGACCGGGAGCGTGTAGGTGACCTCCAACCGCGGGCGTTCCTTCTGCAACCGCTCGATCGCCTGCGAACGCCGGGTGACGGAGGCGGAGTCGCCGAGTGCGTCGCCCTCGATGTCGAAGTCGGCCTGGTCGGAGCCGGCCGCGTCCAGCGCCCGCCCGTACGCCTCGGCGAGCGCGGAGGGGCCGGCGCAGACCGCGGCCAGCTCCTTGCCCGAGGCCCCGCCGAAGGAGACGCGCACCGTGGCCCCGGACTTCTTCAGCGCCGCGATCCGGGACGTCACCGCCGGGTCGCCGATGGCCAGGTCGCCGTTCCACCTGGGCGTGCAGCCGCTTCCGCCGGAGATGACGAAGGCGAGGTTGTACGTCGCCGGCGAGCCCGCGGAGTCGGTGGCGTACGCCGTCGTGGCGCTGACGTAAGGGGCGTACGACGTGCTCGACCCGGCCGCGGCGGCGGTGGGCGCCGGGGCGGCCGCCGCGGAGGTCGCGGGAGCGGCGGACGCCGCGTCCGGGGCCGTGCCGGAGCCCGGGGAGCAGCCCGTGACGGCCAGGGCGAGCAGGCAGGTCAACCCGGTCGCCGACTTCGGGAAACTCCTCATCGCGCACGCACCAGCTCTCGTGATCTCCGTCCTGGAATCGCAACGGAACGGGATTCCGGACTCGGAACCTCTCACACCCGCCCGGGCGTTCGGGACAAGTGAACGGCACGGATCACAGCTGGTCAAACATGCCCATTGCCTGTCAACTACTGTGCGGGCTGCGGAGCTTGTACAGGTCGAAGGGGTGGGTCAGAACCGCTGCCGGAGCCAGTCGAAGACGACCTCGCAGTGCGTCTGCGGGGCCATCGGAGAACAGTGCAGCTGCGCGCCCTCGGCGGCGGTGAGCTTCACGTAGTCCTTGGGGGAGCGCAGCGCGTCGTACAGCTCGCGCGGCTGGCCGGGATAGAACTGCTCGCCCTCGTAGTCCAGGACCAGCATCGGTGTCCTGATCCGGCTCACCACGTCGGTGACCGTGAGCGCCTGGACGGCCCTGGCCGGGGTGTAGAAGTCGGTGAACGTCTCGCCCCGGCGGGCGGCGAGCATCGCCGGGACGGAGAACGGCTCGAAGCGCTTCCGGAGGGTCGCCGCGTCGGCGGCGGGGAGGTGCGGGACGACGTCCTTGTTCCAGATCGCGTTCGTCTCCGCCCGGCTCGGCCGCAGGATCTCCCTGATCTCGGCCGGGAAGGCCCGCCACGGCTCCACACACCCGGGCATCGCGACCGCCGCCGCGAGACGGTGCTCGAACGCGGCCGCCCGCGGCACCAGGTCGCCCGCCATGCTCAGACCGGTGAGGGCGATCTTCCCGGCGTCCACGTCGGGCCGCCGCGACAGCCAGTCGATCAGCGGGCCGACCACCTTCTCCCAGGCAGGCGTGAAGGTCACCTGATCGACGAAGAGCAACTGCCCCTGCCCGGGGCCGTCGTACACGAGGGCGTTCCAGCCGCGGTCCAGCGCGGCGGGCACCCCGTACGTCCACATGTCGACGTTCTGTCCGTCGCTGCCGTTGGTGAGGATCACGGTGGGGCGGCGCCGGTCCGAGCGGTCGGGCCGGAAGAACCAGACCGGCAGGGGCGTGGTCCCGTACGGGACGCGCGCGGTCACCGGCGGCGGGTCGCACAGCCCGCAGAACGTGTCCCAGGCGTCGCGCCCCGCCTGGTAAAGGCGCTTCTCGTCGCCCGGCCGGTCGGAGCCCAGGACGAAGAAGAGCGCCTGGCCGTAGTACTGCGCCGCCCGCAGGGCCCGCCACCGCCGGGTCTCGTCGTCGGCCGCGCTGTCCCGGGGCGCCGCCATGAGCTGGTCGCCCAGCCGCCGGAAGGTCCGCACGTAGCTCTGCGAGGAGAGGCCGGCCGCGTTGACGGCGTTGACCGCGGTGAGCACCTCGCCGACCTCGGCCGCGCCCCGGCCGCAGGCGCCGAGCGCGAGCAGCCCGTTGAAGTTGAACGCGGAGTCCTTGAACAGCGTCATCGCCCCGGGCGTCTGCCCCGCGTCCGGCGCGGCCGGCCCGGAGGCCGAGGGCCGGTCCGGGTCGGCCGGCCCGGGCGCCGCGCGACTGCACCCCGCCGCCGCCAGAACCGTGCCGGCGGCGAGCAGGGCGCGGCGCGCGGGGCCGGCGGACGGGCTGATCGAACCGTGGGTCACAGCAGCCGACGGTAGGGCCACCGGCGCGGCCGCCCCGCCCACGACACCCGCCGGACCCCCGGACGGACCCCCGCGCCGGTCGCCGGGAAGCCGGTCACCGGGGACGGGAGGTTCATCCGGCCGCCTTCGTGCAGAGGCCCCCGGTAGAGGGAATCGGCCGCGGGCGCCTTCTCCGGGCCGTGTCCGCCGGCCGGGTGGCCGTGTCCGTCCGGCCGGCGGAACCGTGGTGCGGGGCCCGTGGGCCGGGGGACCGGTGAGGGTGTGACGAATGACCACGACGGCCCGGACAGCGCGCACCGGCGGCCCCCGGGCGTCTCGGACACCACCGTCCGGGCACTGGGGGCGCTGTCGAAGGCACTGGAGACGACCGAGCGCGCCCGCGGTCACCTCTACGCCTTCCACCAGCTCACCGGCGGCGCGGACTTCGAACTGGACCGGGCCGTGGAACTGCTGCGGGAGGCCGGGCATCGGGAGTGGGCCGACCGGGTGCGGCGGGAGATCCTGGGGCGCAACGTGATCCCCGGCCACTGGACGTTCCAGATCGTCGAGGCCTACAACGCCACCTACTACGAGCCGTTCAAGGACGTCGAGGAAGGGGCCCGCCGGGAGCTGGCCGACGGCAAGGACCACCTGTTCGAGGCGGAGCTGAAGGAACAGCGCCGCACCGCGGGGCACCCCGATCACACCGCCCGCTGAGCGCCCGGGAGCACGTGGACGACGGCTCGGCGCGCCCGGCCGACGGGTGGCGCACGCTGGTCGCCCGGCCGACGGGCGGCGCGCGCTGGTCGCCGCACCGCGCCCGGGCCTGCCGAAGGGGGCGTACGCCACCAACTGGTCGGTCGTCTGCGGTGACGCCCTCCCGGTGGGCGGCTCGCTCCGGTCCGGGTACGGCGTGCCCGCGAACACCGCCGCCGCGGCACGGCCCGGGGCACCGCTGTCGCCCGGCCGGTGACGCAAAACGTGTCATACCGACGGCTACCGGCCGCCCGTACCGCTCCGCGCCGGCGAGGCCCGCGGCTGTCACGTCCGTCATCTCCTCGGTCGACGTCCCCGCCACCGGCCCGGGACGGCGACACTGACCCTCGTCGCCGGCGAGAGCGGGCAGTGCGGCGACCCGTTCACCCACCGGGTCCTGCGCGCCGCGCCCCGCCGGCCGGCCGACCAAGAGAGGAGACCCCATGGCCAGCTACGAGTCCGTGCTCGACTCCATCGGAGCGACCCCCCTGCTGCGGCTGACCCGGGCGGCGCAGGGTCTGCGCCCGCGCGTCTACGTCAAACCGGAGTGGCAGAACCCGGGCGGCAGCGTCAAGGACCGGGCCGCCCTGGCGATGCTGCGCCGGGCCGAGGCGGAGGGAGCGCTCCGTCCGGGCGGCACCGTCGTGGAGGTGACCAGCGGCAACACCGGGATCGGCCTGGCGCTGGCGGCGGCCCACCTCGGCTACCGGGCGGTGATCTTCACCAGCTCCACGATCGCGCGGGAGAAGCGGGCCCAGCTCACGGCCTACGGCGCCGAACTGCGCCTGGTCGACGCGTTCGTCCCCAAGGACCACCCCGACAGTGTGCACGCGCAGGGGCAGCGGTTCGCCGAGGAGACCCCCGGGGCCTGGCTCGCCCACCAGTACGACAACCCGGCCAACCCGGCGGCGCACTACGCCACCACCGGCCCCGAGATCTGGGCCGACACCGACGGCGCGGTCACCCACTTCGTCGCCACCGTCGGCACCGGCGGGACGATCTCCGGCACCGGCCGCTACCTCAAGGAGGTCAGCGGCGGCCGGGTCCGGGTGACCGGCGCGGACCCGCTCACCTCCGCCTACTCCGGCGGCGACGGCAGCCAGAAGTACATCGAGGGCGCCGGTCACTTCGTCCACCCCGAGGCCGCCCGGGACCTGTGGCCGCGGTCGCTCGACACCGGCGTGATCGACGACTACGCCCCCGTCGACGACCAGAGCGCGATCGACGCCATACGGCGGCTGGCCCGCACCGAGGGCATCCTCGCGGGCGGTTCCTCGGGGGTCGCGCTGGCGGCGGCCCTGCGGCTCGCCGAGCACCTCACCGAGGAGGACACCGTCGTCGTCCTGCTGCCGGACTCCGGCCGGGCCTACCTCTCGACGTACTTCGACGACGACTGGCTGGCGGCCAACGGGTTCACCGCGCCGACCGCCGAAGGCGGGCCCGGGGAGCCGACCGTCGGCGCGCACGCGACCGCGACCCCCGACGTCGAGGCGGACGAGAGCGCCGCCGACGCCGTACGACGGCTGACGGCCGCCGGCGTCGCGGACGACGACGTGGTGCTCGTGGTGCACCGGCGGGCCGGACGCGTGCTGGCCCTGCACCCCTCCGACGTCATCGGCTGGACCACACCCGCCCGGCTGCGCGGCGCCGCGACCGTCGCCGGGGCCGCCCGGCGCCTCGGACCGCGCCTGGGCGGCCGGCTCGCCCTCACCGCGCCCGCCGTGACCGCCTGGGCCGCCACCGACGGCGAGGTGGCGCTGGTGCTCGACCGGGGCCGGGTCGCCGGAACGGTGACCCGGCGGCGACTGCGCCGCGACCCCGCGCACCGGACCGCCGGGCACGCCGGATGACCACCGCCCCGCCCGGACACCGCGGCCCGGCGCCACGGGCGCGGCCGGCGCGGGGACCTCCGGAACCCGCACCGGGGCCGTTCGGCCTCAGCGCGACGGGACGGCGTGCGCTGGAGTGGGGGCGTCGGCGGAGCGCGCACGGCCTGTGGGGAGCCGTACGGTGACATCAGCGGGCGCGCCGGGACACCGGGTCCCGGCGCGCCCGCGAGCCGATGCCGGGCCGAGCGGAGAGTTGAGCGATGAGGCAACGCTGTGTGGGCGATCTGATGACGCCCACCGCCGTGAGCGTGCGACCGGGCACGCCGTTCAAGGAGATCGCACGCGTCCTGGACGAGTACGACATCACCGCCGTGGTCGTCGCCGACGACCAGGACCGGCCGCTCGGCGTGGTCTCCGAGGCCGACCTGCTGCGCCGCCACACGTCCGGCGGCGGCGGGAACACCGCGCGGGAGCTGATGACGAGCCCCGCCGTGGTCGCCGAACCCGGCTGGCAGGCGGTGCGGGCCGCGCGGACGATGGAGGAGCACCGGGTCAAACGCCTGCCCGTGGTGGACGGCGAGGGCCGGCTGGTCGGCGTGATCAGCCGCAGCGACCTGGTGCGGCTGTTCCTGCGCCGGGACCGCGCCATTCAGGAGGAGATCCTGGAGGACGTCATCGTCCGCACGCTGGGGCTGCCGCCCTCGGCGCTGACGGTCGAGGTCGCCGAGGGGCGGGTGACGCTCAGCGGCACGGTGGCGGCCAAGAGCCTGATCCCGGTCGCCGTGCGCTGGTGCGGCCGCGTCGACGGCGTGGTGGACGTGGTGAACCGGCTCGCCTTCGAGCGGGACGACCCCGACGACCCCGACGACCCCGACGACCCTGACGACCCCGGCGCACCGCCCGGCGGCCACCGGGCGTGACCCGGCCGGGGAGTGAACGGCGCCGGGCCACGGGCCGGTCCCCCCGCCCGGTGGTCCGGCCCCGGGGTGTCGGCGCCCCGGGGTGTCGGCAGGGACACCTCCCCTTCGGTGTCCAGGCCCAGCGACGGGGAGCGCGGTGCGCGGCAGGGTGGACGTCACCGCACCGACGCGGAACCCAGCAGCCGGAACTCCGGGGCGGCGCACGCGACTCCGGGCCGGCACCCGCACCTTCGGGGGAGAGCCATGAACGAAACCGCCGCCCGGCGCCTGACGGGCCTCGCCGGCATCGCCGCCGCGGTCGCCCTCATCGTCGAAGTACCCCTGTACTTCCTGTACTCCGGGCCGCCGCCGGACGCGAACGTCCTCGCCAGACTGCTGATCGGCATCCTCGGCCTTGCGCTGCTGCTCGTCTTCGTGACGGCCTTCCGCGAACTGCTCAAGGCGGCGGCCCCCGCCTGCGAGTGGATCGGCACGACGGCCTTCGCGACCGGACTCGTCTACGTGACGGTCACCCTGGTCTCCAGCGGGCTGGAAGCGGGCGCGGTCATCGCCGCCGACGACCCGATCGACCCGACCATCGCGGTCAGCGGCACCTACATCCTCTACGGGTCGATCGGCCGCCTCCTGCTCGCGATGTTCCTGACCGCCGTGGGCCACGGCATCACCCGCGCCCGCCTGTTGCCGCGCTGGACCGGCCGCTCCGCCTACGTCCTGGCGGCGGCCAACCTGCTCTTCGTGCCGTCCCTGTTCTTCGGCAACACCCCCGCGCACTTCTACGCGGCCAACGGCTGGGCCACCACCGCGCTGATGGGCGCGATCCTCAGCTACTGGCTGCTCGCCCTCGGCGTCTCCACCTATCGCAGCGCGACGCGCCACACGCCGTCGGGCTCACCGGCGCCGCGCCACTGACACGGCCCCGGACCCGGACCCGATCCCGGCGGACCGTACGCCGCCGTCCGCGCCGTCCTCGCCGTACGCCGCCGCCCGCGCCGTCGCCGACCGGCGCGGGCGGCGCACTGAGGGGGTGCGCACGGCACGGCGCCCGCCCGCCGGGAGCCCGCGCGCTCTACCGACGGCCGAGAGCCCTGGTGATGATGAGCTGACCGCGAGCGATCGCGGCGGGCGTGCATCCCCGTCTCCCGGCGGACGGACACGCGGCGGAAGGAGTCCACGTTGTTGCTTCTCATCTCCCCGGACAGCGTCGAAGAGGCCCTCGAATGCGCGAAGGCGGCGCGGCACCTGGACATCGTCGACGTCAAGAAGCCCGACGAGGGATCGCTGGGCGCGAACTACCCGTGGGTCATCAGGGCGATCCGGGACGCGGTCCCGGCGGACAAACCGGTGTCCGCCACCGTAGGAGACGTGCCCTACAAGCCCGGCACGGTCGCGCAGGCGGCGCTCGGCGCGGCGGTGTCCGGAGCCACGTACATCAAGGTCGGCCTCTACGGCTGCACGACGCCCGATCAGGCCGTCGAGGTCATGCGGGGCGTGGTCCGGGCGGTGAAGGACTTCCGGCCGGACGCGCTGGTCGTCGCCTCCGGGTACGCGGACGCCCACCGGATCGGCTGCGTCAACCCGCTCGCCCTGCCCGACATCGCCCGCCGCTCCGGCTCCGACGGGGCGATGCTCGACACCGCGATCAAGGACGGAAGCCGGCTGTTCGACCACACCCCGCCGGACGTCTGCGCCCAGTTCGTGCGGCTCGCCCACGAGGCCGGTCTGCTCGCCGCGCTCGCGGGCAGCGTCAAAGCCGGCGACCTGGACGAGCTGGCCCGGATCGGCACGGACATCGTGGGCGTGCGCGGCGCGGTCTGCGAGGGCGGCGACCGCAACGCCGGCCGGATCCAGCCGGAGCTGGTGGCCGCCTTCCGGGCGGAGATGGACCGCCGCGTCCGGCAGCACGCCGGGCAGGCCGCCGCCGTCGCCACCGCGAGCTGACCGCCGGCATGCCGACGACGCACCCGCTTCCCGCCCCCGTCGCCCGCCGCGGGCACTTCGCCGTCGTCGATCCGGCGACCGGCGAGGCATTCGACGAGGCTCCCGACCGCAGGCCGGACGAGCTGGACGCCGTCGTCGGCCGCGCCCACGCCGCCTGGCGCGGCTGGCGGTCCGACCCGGCCGCCCGTACGGCGGCGCTGCGCGCCGCGGCCGACGCCGTGGAGGCGGCCGCGGGCGACCTCGCCCCGCTGCTCACCCGCGAGCAGGGCAAACCCCTGGCCGAGTCGCACGCGGAGGTCGCCCGCACGGCCGCCCGGCTGCGCTACTTCGCCGAGCTGGAGCCCGGCTCCCAGCCGATCGCGGACGGCCGGCCGGTGCGCGGCGAGATCCGCTGGCGGCCGATCGGACCCGTCGCCGCGATCGTCCCGTGGAACTTCCCGCTCCAGCTGGCGTCGGCCAAGTTCGCGCCCGCGCTCGCCGCGGGCAACACGGTGGTGCTCAAACCCTCTCCGCACACGCCCCTGGCCACCCGGTTGCTGGGCTCCGTCGTCGCCGCGGCCCTCCCCGAGGACGTACTGACCGTCGTCACCGGCCGCGAACCCCTCGGCGCCCGTCTCGCCGCCCACCCGGGGATCCGCCACGTCACCTTCACCGGCTCCGTCCCCACCGGGCGCGCCGTCGCCGAGCGGGCGGCGGCCTCGCTGGCCCGGATCACCCTGGAACTGGGCGGCAACGACGCCGCGATCCTCCTGGACGACGTGGACGTGGAGGCCGTCGCGGACCGGCTGTTCTGGGCGGCCTTCCGCAACTGCGGCCAGGTCTGCATGGCGGTCAAACGCGTCTACGTCCCGGCCCGGCTGCACCCGGCCGTGGTCGAGGCGCTGGCCGAGCGCGCGCGCAGCGCCGTCGTCGGCCCCGGCCTGGAACCCGGCACCCGGATCGGGCCGGTCAACAACGCCGAACAGCTGGCCCGCGTCCGGCGCTACACCGACCGGGCCCTGGCGGACGGCGCCCGGGCCGCGGCCGGCGGCCACCGGCTGGACGGGCCGGGCTACTTCTTCGCCCCGACGATCCTCACCGACGTGCCCGCCGACAGCCCGGTGGTGACCGAGGAGCAGTTCGGCCCGGTCCTGCCCGTCCTGCCGTACGGGAGCGTCGACGAAGCCGTGGAAGCCGCCAACGGCACCGGGTTCGGGCTCGGCGGCTCGGTCTGGGGCACCGATCTCGACCGGGCCGAGGCGGTGGCGGACCGGCTGGAGTGCGGGACGGCGTGGCTGAACCACCACGCCGAACTCTCCCTCGCCCAGCCCTTCGCCGGCGTCAAGGACAGCGGCGTCGGCGTCGCGGGCGGGCCGTGGGGCCTGTACGGCAATCTCCAGCCGTTCGTCGTGCACCGGCCGCGGGAGGCGTGACCATGAAGTTCGGCGCGGCGGTACTGCGCTCCTACGACGGTCCCTTCGCCGTCGAGGAGGTCGCCCTGACGTCGGGGCCGGCCGACGGCGAGGTCCTGGTCCGCGTCGCGGGCTGCGGCATGTGCCGGACCGATCTCGCGGTCCGGCGCTCGCGGGGGCGCTCACCGCTGCCCGCGGTGCTCGGCCACGAGGGGGCCGGCGTCGTGGTGGAGACCGGCGGCCCTGGCACGGGCCTGGCGGTCGGGGACCACGTCGTGCTGAGCTTCGACTCCTGCGGCCGCTGCCGCAACTGCCTGGCCGCGGCCCCCGCCTACTGCGACTCCTTCGCTTCGCTCAACCTGTTCGGAGGACGGGAGGAGAACGCGGCCCGGTTCACCGACACGGCCGGGCGCGCGCTGGCGCCCCGGTGGTTCGGCCAGTCCTCGTTCGCCGAGTACGCGATGGTCCCGGCCCGCAACACGGTCCGGGTCGCTCCGTCGCTGCCCCTGGAACTGCTCGGACCGCTCGGCTGCGGCTTCCTGACCGGCGCCGGGGCGGTGCTGAACTCCTTCGGCGCCGGTCCCGGGGACACCGTCGTGGTCCTCGGCGCGGGAGCGGTGGGCCTGGCCGCCGTGATGGCCGCGGCGGCCGCCGGGGCGACGGCCGTCGCCGTGGACCGCTTCCCGGAGCGGCTGGTCCTCGCCGAGCGCTTCGGCGCGCTCCCGCTGTACGCCTCCTCGCCCGACCTCCCCGGCCGGATCCGGCGGCTGACCGACGGCGGCGCCCGGTACGCGCTGGACACCACGGCCTCCGCCCGGCTGATCAACGACGCGCTGCACGCCCTGCGTCCCACCGGCCGGCTCGGCCTGGTGGCACGGCTGCCCACCACGCTGCCGCTGGAGGTCGGCGCACTGGACCGGGGCCGGACGATCTCCCACATCTGTGAGGGAGACGCCGTCCCCGGTCTGCTGATCCCGCGGCTGACCGCGCTGTGGCAGGCCGGACGGTTCCCCTTCGACCAGCTGATCCGCACCTACCCGCTCACCGACGTCAACGAGGCCGAACGCGACTGCGAGGCGGGCCGGGTGGTCAAGCCCGTCCTGATCCCGGAGGGCCGGGCCTGAAACCGGACGTGACGGGCCCGACCAGGGAACGCGCCGCGCCTCGCCGCGTCAGAGCGCGGGTTTGTCGGCGAACACCCACCGGTTGCCCGCCAGCGCGTCGTTCTGCTCGGGCAGCGGCCCGCGCCCGTGGCTGCGGGAGAAGTCGAAGGGGGTGCGGACCGAGGTCGACCAGCCACGGCCGGCCAGGTTCCCCGCGGAGTCGGGCCGCTCCCGCCGGTCGAACAGGTCGAGCAGGTCGATGCCGATCTGCTCCCGCGTCGCGACGTACAGCGGGCTGTCGCGGTACTCCAGCAGGTCCGGCTCCAACTTGACCTCGAAGGCCAGGGCGCTGCCGCCCGTGCTCAACCGGTCCACCGTACCGATCAGCGCGGTCTCGGCGGCGGGCGGCAGATAGAACAGCAGCCCCTCGGCCAGCCACGCCGTCGGCGTGGTCGCGTCGAAACCGGCGTCGGCCAGCGCTCCCGCCCAGTCGCCGCCGAGATCGACCGGCACCGGCACGCGCCGCGCCCTCGGCAGGGCGGACAGGCCGCCGAGCACCTCGTGCTTGAACCCCAGCACGCCTTCCCTGTCGAGCTCGAAGAGCACGCAGCCCTCCGGCCAGTCGAGCCGGTACGCCCGGGAGTCGAGACCGGCGCCGAAGAGCACCACCTGCCGTGCGCCCGCCCGCACCGACCGCAGCAGGAAGTCGTCGAGGACCCGGGTGCGCAGACCGAAGTAGCGCGCGAAGCGCCCCCACAGGGGGTTGGCGTCCCCGTCCGGGACCTGCTGCATCCGCACCGGCCAGCCCGCGGACGCGGACGCGGCGCGGACGAAGTGCTCCGCGTACTCGTCCCGGGCCAGGCTGTCGTCGCGATGCGTCTCCAGGGCCCGCGCCGCGGCGACCAGCAGCGCCGTCACGCCGACCCCGCCGTCCACGCCTCCCGTACCGGGGTCCTGCCGCACCGTACCGACCATGTGTCCTCCCAGGGGAGCGTGATCCGACCACAGCCTCCCCACTGTCCGGCCGCCACCGGCCCGCCGTCCGGCGAGCCGGCACAGTCCACCCGAGCGAGTGAAGGAACGCGCATGCGTTCCCAGCGGCTGTGTTCCGAGGGGCGACGCCCGTGTCCTGCCCGGCGGGAGGGCGGGCTCAGGCGCGTCGGCGGGCGCGGAACACGAGGTCGTCGGTGTGGTGCGCGCCGGCGCCGCCTTCGGGCGCCACGCGCGGACGCACCTCGTCCACCTCCACCTCCCAGTCGTCGGTGAGCAGCGAGGCGACCATGGCGGGCCAGACGTAGTCGGCCGGGTCGAAGCCGCTGTCGTGCGCGTGCCGGGTGTCCATCCCCGCGTGGTGCACGAGCAGCAGCACGCCGCCGGGCGCGACGGCCGCGAGCAGTGCCCGCTCGGCCGCGGCGTCGAGGGTGCGCGGCAGGGCCGGGTACTGGGCGGAGACCAGGTCGAAGGAGCCGGCCGGGAGCGCGGCCTCCACCAGTCCGGCGTGGACCCAGCGCACGGTGACGCCGGCGTCGCGGGCGTGTCCGGCCGCGCGGTCGAGCGCCACGCCCGAGACGTCGAGCGCGGTCACGTCCCAGCCGCCGCGCGCGAGCCAGACGGCGTCCGCGCCCTCGCCGCAGCCGACGTCGAGCACCCGTCCGGGCGCGAGTGCGGCGACCTCGGCGACGAGGGCGCCGTTGGGCCGGCCGCTCCACAGTTGCCGCCGGTCGTTGTAGCGGTCGTCCCATTCCGCGCGGGCCCCGGGGTCCCCCAGGTAGCCGGCGGCGGCGTGTGCGTGTGCTGTCTTGTCGTCGGTCACGGACCCACGGTGGGCCGTGGCGCCCCGCTCGGGCCAGTTCTGTTGCCGGTTCGGCAAAGCGGACGGAGTCCGGCCCGGGGGAGGGCGGGCGTACGGGCGTCAGACGGTGCCGTCCTGCCACCACCAGGCCCGGCCGAGGTCGGCGCGGCTGTCGACGTGCTGGTGATCGGCGGTGTAGGTCTCCAGCCCGGAGAAGCCGCAGGTCTCGGCCTTCTGGTAGACGGTCCGGTTGGACACGCCGGGTACGTCGAGGTCGGCCGCGGTGCCGTACAGGTGCATGCTGTCGCTCGCGCCGCCGACCTCGGCGTTGTGGGCGATGCTGCGGAAGCCGGAGTTCACGGTGATGGGCGCGTCGCCCAGCTTCTTGCGCAGGGCTTCGAGTTTGTACATCGCCCGCCGGACGTTCTCCTTGGTGGCGGCGCTGCTCAGCTTGCCGCCGGCGAAGGTGCCGCTGACCCGGTCGGTGAACTCGCCGAAGTCGAAGTGCGCGGTCGAGCCGTCGGCCTGTTCGAGGGCGTTGAGCTTCGCCTGGGTCGCGGGGCCCACGACCGCGTCGGCGCCGAGCCCGTAGGCCGTCTGGAACCGGCGCACCGCGGCGGCGGTGGCCGGGCCGAAGCTCCCGTCGACGCCGACGAGGCTGTGGCTCGGGCTGTCCGCGGCCCAGCCCGCGACCCTGATCTGGAGTTCGGTCACGTCCGCGCCGGTGGCCCCCTGGCTGAGCGTGCGCGACCAGGTGTACGCCCGGGCGGAGCCCGACAGCAGCGTCGGGACGAGCACGACGCCGGCGCCGGCGGCCAGCGCGCCGCGCAGGAGGGTACGGCGGTGGAAGGGGCGGGAGGGGTCCATCTTCGTCCTCTCGGGGCATGCCGTCACGCCGGTGAACGGAGCCCGGTCCGGCGGTACTTGAGGACACGACAGTGTCATGGACACGGCGTATGGGGAAAGAGGGGCGGAGCGCCCGGGCGCGCGGGGCGTATGACGGGCGGGAGCGGACCGGGAGTTGTCCCGTCATGGCTCCCGCGGTCACCTCTCGTGCGTCATTGACCCGCGCCCGGGCGGCCGGTTCGCCCGGCGCGGCGCCTGCCGCATCCGGCCTTTGACGGCTCGGTGACGGAGCCGCTACGTTCGGGTGATGGACATCCTGCGCTACGTGGCCTTCAGCACCGATCCCCTGGGCGGCAACCCGGCGGGCGTCGTGCTGGACGCCGCGGGCCTCGACGAGGCCACCATGGGCGCCGTCGCGGCGGAGGTCGGCTACTCGGAGACGGCCTTCGCCGTGGCCCGCCCGGACGGGGCGCTCGACATCCGCTACTTCAGCCCGAAGGCCGAAGTGCCCTTCTGCGGCCACGCCACCATCGCCACCGCCGTCGCCCACGCCCACCGGCACGGCGTCGGCGAGCTGCTGCTGCACACCCGGGCCGGCCAGGTCCCGGTGACCACCTCGACGCGCCCGGACGGGTCGATCGCCGCCACCCTGGTGAGCGTCGAGCCGCGCACGGCGGAGATCGACGACGCCGATCTCGCCGAACTCCTCGCCGCCCTGCGCTGGTCCGCCGCCGACCTCGACCCCGCCCTGCCGCCCCGGCTCGCCTACGCCGGCGCCTGGCACCCGGTCGTCGCCGCCGGCAGCCGCGCGCGCCTGGCCGGCCTCGACTACGACATGGCCGCGCTGGACGCCCTGATGGCGCGCCGCGAGTGGACCACCATCGCCCTGGTGCAGCGCGAGAAGGACACCGTCTTCCACGTCCGCAACCCCTTCCCGCCCGGCGGCGTGGTCGAGGACCCGGCCACCGGCGCGGCGGCGGCCGCCTTCGGCGGCTACCTCCGCACCCTCGGCCTCGTCGACACCCCCGCGGTGCTGACGATCCACCAGGGAGTGGACATGGGCCGCCCGAGTCTCCTGACCGTGGGCGTCCCGGCCGACCCGTCCAGCGGCATCGAGGTGACCGGCACGGCGGTCTCCATCGACTGAGCGGGACCGGCGGCTACCGGCCGCCGCCCCCGGACACCTCCAGGACGACCCCGATCTCCACCGGCGCGTCGAACGGCAGGATGTTCATGCCGACCGCGCCGCACGCGGGGCGGACCGCCGCCCCGAAGAGACCGGCGAGCAGCTCGCCGGCGCCGGCCGCCACCCCCGCCCGTCCGGCGCAACCGGGCGCGGAGGGCACGTAGCCCACCACCTTCACCGCCCGCGACGTAGACATGTGCGCCGCTGCGCACGGCGGGCGCGTAGGCGCCCTTGGGGGCGCTCACCTCCGGCAGCCGCAGACCGAGCGCGGCGAGCCGCCGGCGGACGTCAGTGGCCATGGCCCCTCCTGATGACCCGGACGACGAGGCCCATCGTCCGCCGGGCACCGCGCAGGCGCCGAGCGCGCCGCACCCCGATCAGTCGTCAAGAGCGCGCGGATCGATCAGGAATCGAGAAGCGCCGTCGCCGGCGCCGCCCCTAACCTGCTGTTATGGACATCACCATTCACACGACCTCCCTCCCGCACGACGACCCGGACGCCTCCCTCGCGTTCTACCGCGACGTGCTCGGCTTCGAGGTCCGCAGCGACGTCGGACAGGGCAGGATGCGCTGGATCACGGTCGGACCGGCCGGTCAGCCCGACACGTCGATCCTCCTCGCACCGCCGGCCGCCGACCCGGGCATCACCGAGGACGAGCGCCGCACCATCACCGAGATGATGGCCAAGGGCACCTACGGCTGGATCCTGCTGGCCACCCCGGACCTCGACGCCACGTTCGAGAAGGTGCAGGCCGGGGACACCGAGGTCGTACAGGAACCGACCGAGCAGCCCTACGGCATCCGCGACTGCGCCCTGCGCGACCCCGCGGGCAACCTGATCCGCATCCAGGAACTCCGCTGAGCCGGGCGACGGAGCCGTCCGCGGAAACCGCGCGAAAGAGCCGTACGCGATGGGGGAGGGTGCTCTATGTGCCAGTCCGAGTGGCGGCGGGCCCGCGTCGAGGCCCAGCGCCTGGCCGATCTCGCGCGGCTGCGCCGTGTCCGCGACCGGATCGACCGGGAGTACGCGCTGCCGCTGAACGTGGAGGCGCTGGCCCGCGACGTGAACATGTCCGCCGGGCACCTGAGCCGGCAGTTCCGGGCGGCCTACGGGGAATCGCCGTACTCGTACCTGATGACCCGGCGCATCGAGCGCGCGACGGCGCTGCTGCGGCGCGGCGACCTCAGCGTCACCGAGGTCTGCTTCGCGGTGGGCTGCGCGTCGCTGGGCACCTTCACCACCCGCTTCACCGAGCTGGTCGGCATGCCGCCCGGAGCGTTCCGGCGCCAGGCGGCGGCGACGGCGGCGGCAGAGCCCGCCGGTGCCGCGGGCCCGGCCTCGCAGCGCGAGGCGGGCGCCGCGATCACGGTGGACACGGTGGAGGGCATGCCGGCGTGTGTGGCGAAGCAGGTGACGAGACCGGTCAGGAATCGAGAAGCCCCGGCCGCGGGGCAGCCCCTAGCGTGAGAACCATGACAGCCACCACTCCCAGCCCGGCAGCGACCTCCCTCACCACCGTCACCCTGGAGGCGGCGGACCCGGGGGCGGCCCACCGCTTCCACACCGCCTTCGGCGTGGCCGAGCACGTACGGGTGCGCCCGTCCACCGCCGACTCCACCGGTTTCCGCGGCTTCACCCTGGCCCTCACGGTGTCCGGGCCGGCCACCGTCGACGGCTTCCTGGACGCCGCGCTCAGCGCCGGCGCCACGGTGCTGAAGCCCGCCGCGAAGTCGCTCTGGGGCTACGGCGGCGTCGTCCATGCCCCGGACGGGACGATCTGGAAGGTCGCGACCTCGGCGAAGAAGGACACCGGGCCGGCCACCGGACGGATCGACGAGCTCGTCGTCCTGCTCGGCGTCGAGGACGTCAAGGCGGTCCGGCGCTGCTACGTCGAGCGGGGCCTGACCGTGGCCAAGAGCTTCGGCGGCACGTACGCCGAGTTCGCCTCCGCCGGATCCGGCCCCCTCAAGCTGGCGCTGTACAAGCGCCGCGCCCTGGCCAAGGACCTCGGTGTCCCCGCCGAGGGCGCCGGCTCGCACCGCGTCGTCCTCGGCGGCGCCGCCGGCCCCTTCACCGACCCCGACGGCTTCGTCTGGGAGACCGCTCCCCCGCTCACCGCCACGCCGTCCTGACGTCCCGCCCCTCCCCGCCCCCTCACCCCAGCGCCGTACGAGAGGAAACCCGCCATGCCCACGAAGCCCTCCGCCCAGACCCCCGACACCGCCGCCGAGCGGCAGGAGGCGTTCACCGCCGAGGAACGGGCCGCGATGAAGGCCCACGCGCAGGAGCAGCGCAAGACGGCCGCGCGGCGTGGTCTGTCCCGGGCGGAGAAGGAGGCGGCGGCGGAGCGCGACGTGCTCGCCAAGATCGCCGAGATGCCGGAGGCGGACCGGGTCCTCGCCGAGCGGGTCCACGACATCGTCAGGGCCGCCGCCCCGGACCTCAGGGCCAAGCTCTGGTACGGGATGCCCGCGTACGCCCGGGACGGCAAGGTCGTCTGCCACTTCCAGAGCGCCGAGAAGTTCGGGACGCGGTACGCCACGCTCGGCTTCAGCGACCAGGCGGCGCTCGACGACGGCGCCGTGTGGCCGACCGCGTACGCCCTGAAGGAGCTGACGGAGGCCGGGGAGCAGCGCATCGGCGCGCTCGTCAGGAAGGCCGCCGGCTGAGGCCGCCGGGGCGGACCGGCGGCGGAGGCGGCCGGGCCGTCAGCGCCACAGGTCCCGGCTCGCGCAGACGTGCGCGCCCATGTTCCGCTCCATCATGAGCAGGGCCGCCTCAGCGAGGTCCTGGTGGATGTGCGCCACGGCGTCCCTGGGGACGATCACCTCGAAGTGGCGGATGTGGGCGTCGAGGGCCGAGTAGAGCACGCACTGCTCGGTCACCTGGCCGCACAGGACGAGCCGCCGGATCCCCTGCTCGTGGAGCAGATACGTCAACGGCGTCTCGAAGAAGATCGAGTGGCGTGCCTTGAGCACGAAGAGCGAGCGCGCGTCGGGCCGCACCGGGTCGACCAGGTCCGCGTGCGGCCCCGCCAATGCCCGGTCCAGCAGTTCGCCGTGGTGCGAGCGCCACTCGCCGAAGTTGTCGTTGACGTAGACGACCGGCGCCCCGCGCTCCCGCGCACGCCCCAGCAGGGTGGTCAGCACCGGCACGACCGCTGTCGCCGAGGGGAGCAGCAGCTCCGCGTCCTTGTGGTCGTACGTGTTGATCATGTCGATGACGATCAGCGCGGTCTTGTCCATACCACCACCGTGCCACCTCCCGCCCCCCGCTCACCGGTCGTGCCGTTGGCGGCGCAGGCCCGTCTCGATCGCGTGCGTCAGCACGCGCGCGGCCACGCCCACGAGCAGCAGACCGCCCGCCATCTGGAGCATGGTCAGGATCCGCCCCGCCTGCGAGCGGGGGACGATGTCGCCGAAGCCGACGGTGGCGAACGTGGTGAGGGCGAAGTACAGCGCGTCCGTCCTGGTCAGCGGCTCGTTGAACGAGCCGGGCGCGGAGCGGTCCAGGAGGAAGTAGGCGACGGCGAAGAGCAGCAGGAAGAGCGGCAGCGTGACCGCCAGCGCCTCGACCGCCCTGAGCCGGGGGTAGGGGGAGCGCGCGATGACCGCCACCTCCCACCCGAACAGCGTCACCGCGGCCAGCAGGCCGAGCACCAGCGCGACCGACGTCAGGTCCGTGCCGCGGTCCTCCAGGGGCAGCAGGTAGTACGCGGCGACGAGCCCGGACGCGACGAACACGGCACGGGTGACGACCGTGACGGCCACCCGCCGGGACCGCCGCCGGTGCCCGTCCTCCCGCGGCGGACGCCCCGGCCCGGCCGGGTCCGGGGCGTCGGGAGGCACTGAGCCGCTCATCGGTCTTCCTTTCGCTCCGGCGGGCGACGTGCCCCGGTCCGAGGCCGCGCGCACGCCCGGCGCCGTCCGTGCCGCCGGGTACGCGTGGTTCGGCAGTGTACGAGCGACCCGGGGCGGATTCCGGCAGGCGGGCGTGGAGCCGGGCGCCGTCCCGCGTGCCGCGCGTGCGAGCCCCCGGCCGGGTGCTGCAATGGCCGAGGTGGTCGGCCACCGATTCCCCCGGCCGCCCGACGGCTGCTCGCCGACGAGGAGTCCCACGTCCCCGGGCCGTGCGCGGCCGCCATCTGGCCGACAGTGAGGAAGGACGCCATGACGGAGCCGGGCCCGTCCGCCGCACCCGCCCCGGCTGCGCGGCCGGAGGAGGCGGACCGGCTGCGGGAGCTGTTGCGCACCCCCGCGTACCGGCGGACCCTCGCGCTCTGCGCGGTCATCGGCGTCCCGGTGTCCCTGGCGGCCTTCTGGTTCCTCGCCGGACTCCATGAGCTGGAGCACGCGCTGTGGTCCGCGCTGCCGGGCGCACTGGGGTGGCGCCCGCCCCCGTGGTGGTGGCCGCTGCCGCTGCTGGCGGTGGCGGGCGTCGCCGTGGGCCTCGTCGTGCGGCGCCTGCCGGGGGCGGGCGGACACGTTCCCGCCGCCGGGCTCCAGGCGTCCGGGTCCGCCGCCGACCGGGCGGGAAGGCTTACGCATCCGTGACGTCGTGGCGTCGCGGAGCCCGCGGACGGGGTCGCGGCCGTACGGTCGGGGCATGCTGATCCTGGTCACCGGAGGCGCGGGCTTCATCGGCTCGCACGTCGTGAACACCTTCACCGCCGCCGGGCACGGAGTGCGCGTGCTCGACTCGCTGGCGCCCGCCGCGCACGGCACGGCTCCGCCGGTCCCCGCCGGGACGGACTTCCGGCGCGGGGACGTCCGTGACGCGGCGGCCGTGCGCGAGGCGCTGCGCGGCGTGGACGCGGTCTGCCACCAGGCGGCGAGGGTGGGCCTGGGCAAGGAGTTCGGCGACGCCCCCGGCTACGTGGGCTGCAACGATCTCGGGACCGCGGTGCTGCTGGCCGGCATGGCCGAGGCCGGGGTGCGGCGGCTGGTGCTGGCGAGCTCCATGGTCGTCTACGGGGAGGGGCGCTACGCGTGCCCGTCCCACGGCGTCGTACGGCCGGGGCCGCGCCGGGTGGCCGACCTGGAGGCGGGGCGCTTCGAGCCGCCCTGCCCGCACTGCGGCGAGCCGCTCGCGGCCGGTCCGGTGAGCGAGGACGCGCCGCTCGATCCGCGCAACGTCTACGCCGCCACCAAGGTCGCGCAGGAGCACCTCGCCGCCGCGTGGGCGCGTGCGACGGGCGGGCGGGCGGCCGCGCTGCGCTACCACAACGTGTACGGACCCGGCATGCCGCGCGACACCCCCTACGCGGGCGTCGCCTCGCTGTTCCGGTCGGCGCTGGAGCGCGGTGAGGCGCCGTCGGTGTTCGAGGACGGGGGGCAGCGGCGGGACTTCGTGCACGTGGGGGACGTGGCCGAGGCCAACCTCGCGGCCCTGCACGGGCTGGGCGAGGCGAGGGAGGGAAGCGCGCGGGCGTACAACGTCGGCAGCGGCGAGCCCCACACGGTGGGCGAGATGGCCGCCGCCCTGGCCCGGGCGCACGGCGGGCGGGCGCCCGTCGTCACGGGGCGCTACCGGCTCGGCGACGTCCGCCACATCACCGCCTCCTCGCGCAGGCTGCGCGAGGAACTGGGCTGGGAGCCGCGGGTCGGCTTCGCCGAGGGGATGGCGGGGTTCGCGACGGCCGCGCTGCGAGCCGGCTGAGCCGGCTGAGCCGGGTCGGTGCGGGTCGCCCGCCGACGCCGCTCCCGGCCGGCGGGCCGCCCGGACGGCGGCGGGCAGGCGGACCTCGGAGCAGGACGGCGGCGGGGAGCCGGACCCGCGGTGTCAGGCGGCGGCCGGCAGGCGGACCCGCGGTGTCAGGCGGCGGCGGGCGGCCGGATCCGCGGTGTCAGGCGGCGGCGGGCGGCCGGATCCGCGGTGTCAGGCGGCGGCGGGCGGACCCTCGGTATCAGGCGGCGGCGGGCAGGCGGACCTCGAAGCGGCAGCCGCCGGGGACGTTGGAGACGGCGGCGCGGCCCTGATGGGCCTCGACGATCCCCCGGACGATCGCCAGGCCCAGACCCGCGCCGGCCGGCGGTGTCCGCGCGTCGGTGCCGCGCCAGCCGGTGTCGAAGACGCGGGGCAGGTCCTCCGGGGGGATGCCGCCGCAGCCGTCGGTCACCGACACGACGACGCTGTCCGCCTCCCGGCGTGCGGAGACGGCGACCGTGCCGTCGGACGGCGTCCGGCGGATGGCGTTGACGAGCAGATTGGCCAGGACCCGGGACATCTCGCGGCCGTCCACCTCGACGGGCACCGGCTCGACCCGGTCGCCGACGATCGACACGCCGTGCTCCCTGGCGAGGGCGTCGGCGCCGGCGAGCGCGTCGCCGACGAGGTCGTAGACCGAGACCCGGGTGATGTTCAGGGCGAGGACGCCGGCCTGGATGCGGGAGAGCTCGAAGAGGTCGCCGACCATGCCGCTCATGCGTTCCACCTCCGCGCGGATGCGGGCGTGGTACACGCGCGGATCGCCGGCCACCCCGTCCTCCAGGGCCTCCGCCATGGCCTGGAGCCCGGCGAGCGGGGTGCGCAGGTCGTGCGAGATCCAGGCGACCAGTTCGCGCCGGGAGGTCTCCAGGGCCCGCTCCCGTTCACGGGACGCGGCGAGCTTCGCGCCGGTGGCGGCGAGTTCGCGGCTCAGCTCGGCGAGTTCAGCGGTGGGCGCCGCGGCGGGCGGGGTGAACCGCCCGTCGTCCCCCAGGGAGCGGGTGGCCTCGGCCAGCGCCCGGCTGCCGCGCACGACCCGCCGGCCGAGCGTGAGCGCCACCGCGAGGGAGACGACCGCCGCCATCAGGCAGACCATCGTCACGACCCACAGATCGTGGTCGGACAGCAGCATCGCCCAGGACACCAGCAGGGTTCCGGCGAGCATGGCCGCGACCGTGACGGCGGCCACCGCGGCCAGGGACAACGCGACGGAGCGGTCGCGCAGCAGCCGCAGCAGGCCCAGGCCGAGGAGGCCGGCTCCGGCCGCGCCGGCGGCCGCGTAGAGCGCGATGAGGAGGGTGTCACGGACCATCGACGGCCCCCGTCGGTCGCGGCGGCGGGTCGAAGCGGTAGCCCACGCCCCATACGGTGCTGATCAGGCGGGGGTGCGCCGGGTCGTCCTCGACCTTCTCGCGCAGGCGGCGGACGTGGACGGTGACGGTCGACAGGTCGCCGAACTCCCAGCCCCACACCTCGTGCATCAGCTCCTCCCGGCTCGTCGCCCGGCCCGGATGCCGCAGGAAGTATTCCAGCAGGTCGAACTCCCGCGTGGTCAGGCGGAGTTCGGCTCCGTGGCGGGCGGCGCGGCGTGCCTGGGGGTCCAGGGTGAGCGGGCCGGCGCCGAGCGGGGCCGCCGCACCGGGGCGGCCGGAGCCGGCCGCCCCGGCGCGGCGGAGCACCGACCGCACCCTGAGCACCAGTTCACGGGGGCTGAAGGGTTTGGTGATGTAGTCGTCGGCGCCGACCTCCAGGCCGAGGATGCGGTTCTCCTCGTCGCCCCGCGCCGTCAGCATGATCACGGGGAGCGGACCGTGCTCGCGCAGGAGCCGGCAGACCTCAAGGCCGTCCATGCCGGGCAGCATCAGGTCCAGCACCACCAGGTCGGGCGGCCGGGCGGCCGCCCGGGCCACGGCGGAGGGCCCGTCGGCGGCCACGTCGACGGCGAATCCCGCCCGGTCCAGATAGCCGGTGACCACCTCGGAGACGGTGGGGTCGTCGTCCACGACGAGTACGCGTTCCACACCGCCGAGTCTCGCACCGGCGTCCGGCCGCCGGCCCGGGCGGCGCGTGACGTCAGCACTCCGTAAGATCGCCGAATCCCTTATGTCGCTCTTGTCCCCGTAGGGTGACTGGAGTGATCGAGACCTCCCCCTGTGCACCCGCCCCCGTGGACGTGGTGCTGCCCTGCCTCGACGAGGCCGAGGCCCTGCCGTGGGTGCTTGACCGCATCCCCGCCGGATGGCGCGCGATCGTCGTCGACAACGGTTCGACCGACGGCTCGGCGGACATCGCCCGCGCCCGCGGAGCGCACGTGGTGCACGAACCGCGCCGCGGCTTCGGCGCCGCCTGCCACGCGGGCCTGACCGCCGCCACCGCGGACGTCGTCTGCTTCTGCGACTGCGACGCCAGCCTCGACCCGGCGCTCCTGCCGGCCGTGGCCGGGCCCGTCCTCGACGGCTTGGCCGATCTCGTCCTGGGCCGTCGCAGGCCCGTCACGCGCCGCGCCTGGCCCCCGCACGCCCGCCTGGCCAACCTGGAGCTGGCCCGGCTGATCCGCCGGCGCACCGGACTGCGCCTGCACGACCTCGGCCCGATGCGCGCCGCCCGCCGCGAGCCGCTGCTCGCCCTCGACCTGACCGACCGCCGCTCCGGCTACCCGCTGCAGACCGTCGTGCGGGCGGCCGACGCCGGCTGGCGGGTGACGGAGACCGACGTGCCCTACCGCCCGCGGACGGGCCGCTCGAAGGTCACCGGAACCTGGCGCGGCACCTGGCAGGCGGTACGCGACATGCGCGCCGTCCTCGCCGAGCGGCCCCCCGTCCCCGCGGTCCCCGGGACCGCCGCCGGAGCCCGCCGATGAGCGTCCCGCTGCTGGCCACCGTGCTGGTCATCGCCAAGGAACCCGTGCCCGGCCGGGCCAAGACCCGCCTCACCCCGCCCTACACGCCCCGGGAAGCGGCCGCACTGGCCGAGGCGGCCCTCGCCGACACCCTGCACACGGTGCGCCACGTGCCGGCCCGGCGCCGCCTCCTGGTGCTCGACGGCGCTCCCGGCCCCTGGCTGCCGCCCGGCTTCGACGTCGCCGCCCAGTCGGCCGGCGGCCTGGACGAGCGGATCGCGGCCGCGTTCGGTCTCTGCGGCCCCGGACCGGCGCTCCTCGTCGGCATGGACACCCCCCAGCTCACCACGGACCTCTTCGAGGGCGTCGGCCGCGCGGACCACGACGCCTGGTTCGGGCCGGCCGCCGACGGCGGGTTCTGGGCCCTGGGCGCCGCCGAGCCGGAGCGCGCCGCGGCCCTCGTGCGCGGCGTGCCGATGTCCACCGGCCGCACCGGCGCCGTCCAGCGCCGCCGGCTCACCGAGGCGGGGCTCAGGGTGAGCGACCTGCCGGTGCTGCGCGACGTGGACACCGCGGCCGACGCCGCCGAGGTCGCCGCCCGCTGCCCGGCCGGCTCGCGGTTCGCCGCCGCCCTGGCCGCGCTGACGGAGACCGGCCGGTGAGCGGGATGCCGTACGACACGGACCCCGCCCCCGCCTGCCGCCCCACGGACCCTGCCCCCGCCCGCCGGAGCACGGGCGCCGCCGTCCGGCGCCGTCCGCGCACCGCGGCCGCGGGGCGGCAGGAGCCGGACGGGCCCGTCGCCGGGCCGTGGATCGACGACCCCTACGCCCACGCCCTGGGCACCGGGCGCGGCCCGCTCTATCTGCGCCGCCTGACCCCACCGGCCCCTCCGCACGCGGCGGCGGGGGAGGGGAGACTCCTGCCGCTGGACGTCGAACGCTGGTGCGCCGCCCCCGACGCCGTCGACACCGGCGTCCTGGACCGCTGCACCGGGCCGGTCCTCGACGTCGGCTGCGGACCGGGACGCCTGGTCGCGGCACTGGCCGCCCGGGGCGTACGGGCGCTCGGCGTCGACGTCAGCCCGGCCGCGGTGGCCCGCACCCGGCGCCGCGGCGGCACGGCACTGCGCCGGTCGGTCTTCGACCGCCTGCCCGGCGAAGGCCGTTGGGGCACCGTCCTGCTGATGGACGGAAACGTCGGGATCGGCGGCGACCCGGTCGCCCTCCTCGCCCGGCTGCGCACCGTGGCCGCGCCCGGCAGCCGGCTGCTGGCGGAGGCCGCCCGGGGCGACGTGGACGAACACCTCACTGTCCGCGTCGAGGACGCCCACGGCCGGCACGGCCGTCCCTTCCCCTGGGCCCGCCTCGGCGCCACCGCGCTGCGCCGGGCCGCCGAGACCGCCGGCTGGAGCGTCACCGACCGGTGGACCGCACAGGAGCGCCCGTTCCTCGAACTGCGCCGTCCTCCGCCTCCAGGCCGCCCCACGGCCGCCGGGAGGCACGGACACCCATGAGCGCCACCGCCTCCCAAGAGCCCCGCCGCCCGGCTGCCGTACGGCGCACGGCCCGCGTCCCCACCGCCGTCACCGCGCTGCTCCTCGCCGCGCTCACCGCCGTCGTCGCCGACACCGTCCGGGCGGGCGACAACGAGAGCGACCCCGGCCGCCTGCTGGCCGGATACGCCGTCGCCTGGGCGCTGTTCGCCGCCGCGGCGTGGACCGTGCGCAAGGTGCCGGAGCGCGCCGCGGCCGTCCTCGTCCTCGCCGGCGCCGCCGCCGTCGCGGTGGCCGGACTCGCCGCGCCGCCCCGCACCAGCACCGACATGTACCGCTACGCCTGGGACGGCCGGGTCCAGGCCGCCGGCCTCTCCCCCTACGCCCACCCGCCCGCCGCACCCGAACTCGCCCCACTGCGCGACGACTGGCTCTTCCCCACCGGCGCCTCGTGCCGGGGCTGGGGACTGACCCGGACGCGCGAGGGCCTGTGCACCCGCATCAACCGCCCCACCGTCCCCACGATCTACCCGCCCGTCGCCGAGGGCTGGTTCTTCGCCGTCCACCTCCTGTCACCGCCGGGAAGCCGTCACAAGCCGCTCCAGGCCGGCGGCGCCGTCCTGGCGTTCGGCACCACCGCCGCACTGCTGGCCGTGGGACGCCGCCGTGGCGACCCGCACCGGGCCCCGGCCCGCGCCGCCCTGTGGGGATGGTGTCCGGCCGTCCCGTTCGAAGCGGTCGACAACGCCCACGTCGACACCCTCGGCGTCCTGCTCACCGTGCTGGCCCTCGGCACGGCCACCGCCGGCGCCCGGCGCGGCGCCCTCCTCGGCGCCGCCGTCGCCGTGAAACTGCTCCCCGTGCTGGCACTGCCCGGCGCCCTGCCCGGGCAGCGCGGCCCGGCGCGGACGGCGCGCACGGTGGCGGCCCTGCTCGCCGTGGTCGCCCTCGCCTACCTGCCCTACGTCATCGCCTCCGGCGCCGGCGTGCTGGGCTACCTGCCCGGCTATCTGGCGGAAGAGGGCTACCAACCCGGTGACGTGCACCGCTTCGCCCTGCTCCGGCTGCTGCTGCCGGACGCCGCGGCCGAGGCGACCGCGGTGGTGCTGATAGTCCTGACGGCCCTGTACGTGTGGTGGCGCGGAGACCCGGACCGCCCCTGGCGCGGCGCCCTCCTGCTGACCGGAACCGCCTTGCTGCTGATGTCGCCCGCCTACTCCTGGTACGCGCTGCTCGTCGTCGGCCTCGTCGCCCTCGACGGCCGCTGGGAGTGGCTCACCGTCGCCCTCGCCGGCGCCGTCCTCTACCTCGGCGGCCGGCTCCTGCCCGGCTTCCCCCTGCAGTCGTGGGCATACGGCACGGCCGCCGTGTGCGTCGCCCTCGGCGCCTGCCTGCGCGCCCGCCCGGCACGGCCGCCGTCCGGCTCCGCCCCCGGCCCGCGCGGGTCCGCCCGGGCGCCGACTCGGCCGTCCGGCTGACGGCGTACGACCGCACCCGTGCCGGAGAGGGCCCGCCGTCCGGGCCCGTGGCAGCGTGTAAGCGCCCGCCGTGCCGGACCCCGTTGTCAAGAGCCCGCCGTGTGCCGGACCGCGCCCCGCCGGAAGGCCGTGGCGCCCGGGGCACGCCCACAGAGGAGGAGACGGCCGGTGGACCGTGACGGACGGCCGCACCCCAACCCGCCCGGCGGGCGGACCGGGGCACGGCGCGAGCGTCTGCGACAGCACCTCCGGCAGGCGCGCGCGGCCACGGCGCGCCTGGCCGGCCGGGCCGCCGCGAGTGCCCGGGCCGTCGCACTCCGGGTGCGCCGGACCCCACCGCCGCCGGGCCCGTTCCGCCCCGGCTTCTGGCGCAGCCCCCTGCGCGGGCCCTGGCTCACCTCCGTCTTCGGCCTGGTCCTGCTGGCCGGCCTCCCGCTGATCTTCGTCACCGGCCTGCTCTCGTACGCCGCCTACAACCCGGGGCTCGGCCCGCTCAACGACCAGACCCCCGACAAGGGGATCCTGGGCTTCTACCTCTTCGACTGGCCCACGCACCCCTACTGGCTCTACCGGCTCACCCAGGGCGTCCACGTCACCCTCGGCGTGGCCCTCGTGCCGGTGCTGCTGGCCAAACTGTGGTCCGTCATCCCCCGACTCTTCGCGTGGCCCCCGGTGCGCGGCGTCGCCCACGGCCTGGAACGCCTCTCCCTGCTCCTGCTGGTGGGCGGGGCCGGCCTGGAGTTCGTCACGGGCATCCTCAACATCCAGCTCCTCTACGTCTTCCCGGGCTCCTTCTACACCCTGCACTTCTACGGCGCCTGGGTCTTCATCGCCGCCTTCGCCGTCCACGTCGCCCTCAAGCTCGGCCGGATGACACGCGCCCTGCGCTCGCGCGTCCCGGCCGCCGAACTGCGCACCGGTCTCGCCGCCACCCGGCCCGAACCCCCCGACCCCGACCACCTGGTGGCGGCCGCCCCCCGGCCGCCGACCATGACCCGGCGCGGCGCGGTCGGCATGGTGGGGGCGGGATCACTGCTCCTGCTCGTGGTCACGGCCGGACAGAGCATCGGCGGCCGACTGCGCGCGAGCGCCCTGCTCGCGCCGCACGGCCGCGACCCGGGCAGCGGCCCCGACGGCTTCCAGATCAACAAGACGGCGGCCGCCGTCGGCATCACCCGCGCGCAGCTGGGTCCCAGCTGGCGGCTGGAGGTCCGCGGCCACGGCCCCGCCCTGATCCTCACCCGCGCGCAGCTCCTCGCCCTGCCCCAGCACGCGGCCGCGCTGCCCATCGCCTGCGTCGAGGGCTGGTCCACCGCCGACCAGCACTGGAGCGGCCCGCGCCTGACGGATCTGGCCGCCCTGGCCGGGCTGCCCCACAGCGGCAGCGTCCTGGTGGAATCCGTCCAGCCGCCGGGCCCCTACAGCTCGGTGGTGCTGCGCGGCAACCAGATCCACGACCACCGCGCGCTGCTGGCCCTGCGCGTCAACGGCGCGGACCTCTCCATCGACCACGGTTTCCCCGCCCGCGTCATCGTCCCGGCCAACCCCGGGGTGAACAACACCAAGTGGGTGCACCGGCTCACCTTCAGGACGTGACCATGGTCCGCTGCGCGCGCTGGTACGGCGCCACCCCCCTGCACCTGCTGGTCCTGGTGTGCTCCCTCGCCCTCACCGGCTACGCCATGGTGCGCCTGTTCGCCGTCCGGCCCCTCGCCGTCGCCCTCTGGTTCGTCGGCGCGGCCGTCGTCCACGACCTGATCCTGCTGCCGCTGTACTCGCTGGCCGACCTGACGGCCCTCGCCGTGCTGCGGCACCGCACCCCGGGCGTGCCGCGGCTGCCGTGGATCAACCACCTGCGCGTGCCCGCCTTCCTCTCCGGTGTGCTGCTGCTCGTCTGGTTCCCCCTGATCTTCGCCCTGCCCTCGCCCTACCCCGGCGCCACCGGGCTGTCCGCCGACGTCTACCTGGGACGATGGCTGGCCATCACCGGTGCGCTGTTCGGCGTGTCCGCCGTGTCCTTCGCGCTCGGCGTGCGCCGGGCCCGCCGACGGGACTAGCCCGTCAGCGGCAGGAAGATCGTCGACACGATCGTCAGCCGGTTGATCACGCCGTTCTGCTCGCCGGACGCGAGCGAGGAGTAGCTCGCGAAGGCCCGCCGGGTCGCGTCCTGGAGGGCCTCCACATCGGTGAGGACCAGTCGGCCGGCGTGCTGGAACTCCCGGGCGAGACGCTGGCGCTCCTCGGGGAAGGCGCGGTTCAGCATCCTGCGCGTGAAGGTCTCGTCCGTCACTTGCAGGTAGGACAGGAGGGTGCGGTGCAGCAGCGCGGCGCGCCGGCGCAGCCGCGCCGGCCGGTAGACCTGTTCCGGACGGCGCTTGTCGAACATCTCGTCCTCCAGGTCCTCCACCAGGATGAGGTCCGCCACGGCGGCACGGCGGAAGGTCTCCAGGGCCTCCTGGAGCAGCAGGAAGAGCAGCGCCGCGGTGTCCGGCGGCGCCTCGTGCCGCAGCCGTGCGAGGAGACTGTCCACGGGGCCGGCCGGCTCCGCGTGGAGCGTGACCAGGTGCCGTTCGGTCACCAGGGCGTGCACGTGCGGCCGCGATCCGGGTGCCGGCCCCGGGCAGGCGCCAGGCGCGCTCGCAGACCCGGGCCATGGCGCGGCTGAAGCTGGTCGCGGAGAGCAGGGTCACCAGCAGGCCGACCACACCGGTCGTCTCGCGCAGGCTCTTGCCGGCGGGATCGGCCAGCACCTGCCGCAGCTCCTCGTCCGTCGGCGCGGTGAGGCCGAACATGGCGCTCAACGACTTCAGGAGATCGTCGCGCACGCTCTGCGGGGCGAAGGCGGCGACGGCGAACAGCAGGGGCACCGAGGCCAGGAACGCCTGGGCGGCCAGCCGGGTGCCCGCGTCCAGCAGGTTCGCGGAGAACAGGCGGTTCGTCAGCTCGGTGACGATGGGGAAGCGCCGGCCGGCGGTCAGCCGCAGACGCGTCAGTCGTCCCGCCACCGTCACCCGCCCCTCGTCGTCGCGTTCCGTGCCCTGCCGTCGAGGGCCAGTCAACGAGCCCGGCCCGGCGGGAGCGAGAGATGCCGGCCCGATCGGGCGCACGGCCGCGCGGCCGGGGGTCAGAGGCCGGCTCCGCGTCCGGTGTGCCGCCCCTGGGCGTGGGGGCCGAACCAGTCCAGACAGAGGACGGTCGCGTCGTCCTCCAGGTGCTCGCCGCAGACGTCCGTGACCGCGGTGGTCAGGGCCCTTACGACCTCGCGGGGGTGCTCGCTCGCGGTCTCGCGGATCAGGGCCGACAGGTCGACGGCCTCCGCCTCGCGTTCCTGCATGCCGTCGGTGTAGAGCACCAGGCGGTCGCCCGGGAGCAGGCCGGCGTCCTGCTCCCGGTGCGGGCCGTGGACGGCCACACCGAAGGGCAGATCGATGTCCAGGTGGAGTTCTTCGACCGTGTCGCCGCGCAGCCGCAGGGGCCAGAGGTGGCCGGCGTTGACGAGCCGGGCGCCGCTGCCGTCCAGGGCGATGCGCAGCAGCTGCCCGGTGGCGAAGGTGCGGCGGCCGTGGTCGAGCAGGGCCTGGTGCATCTGACGGGCCTGTTCGGCGAGGCCGCGGCCGGCCCGGCGGGCGCCGCGTGAGGCGTTGATGAGCAGGGTGGCCATCAGCGCGGCGTCGACGTCGTGGCCCATGGCGTCGGTGACGGACAGGTGCAGGGTGTCGTGGTCGAGGGTGTAGTCGTAGGTGTCGCCGGCGATGCTGTCGGCGGGGACCAGGGCGCCGGCGAGGGAGAACTCGGGCGCGTCGCAGGAGGGGGGGAGGGCAGGAGCTGGCGCTGGATCTCGGCGGCGAGGCTGACCGGGGTGGTGCGCTGTCCCCACTGGTAGAGGTCGGTGAAGCGGCGGTCGGCGACGATGATGTACGCCAGCGCGTGCGCGGCCTCCTCGACCTGCTTCAGCATCTCCTCCGTCACCCGGGGGAGGAACAGCTCCAGGACGCCGATGGCGTCGCCGCGGTTGGTGACCGGCGCCAGGACCCGTTCCCCGGAACCGCTGTCGGGCGCCCGCACCAGCTTCTGGCCGCGCAGGACCTGGTCGTAGACGCTGCCGGCCAGCGGGATCTGGTCGGCGCGCAGCCCCTGCTGGGTGACCGTGCTCTCGTCGACCCGCACCACCTTCCGGCCGGCGACGTCGACGAAGAGGAACGACACGTACCGTGCCCCGAAGCGGTCGCGCAGATCGCGCGCCACCACGTCCAGGGAGGCCACCGGCGCGGCGTTCTCCGCCGCTGCCAGAACCTCGGCCAGTCCGATGCGACCCTGCGTCATGCCGACCTCCGCGTGTCGACCCACCCCTTCCCCCCGGTCTCCCGGACATCACGGACGCGCGGCACGTGTCACACGCCCAGGCCGCACCCGAGGGTCCGCCGACGCACCGTCGCCGGACCCGCGGGAGGGCGGGTTCAGCGTCTGCGCGGGGACCAGCCGGCGCCGACTCCGGACAGGTGCAGGGCCAGAGCGGTCAGCCCCAGCAGCATGACGTTCGTCGAAGTGAACACGTCGTTGGTGCCGAGGTCCGCCGCGTTGATCAGGAACGACACGAAGAACAGCACCGCCGCGATGATGCCGAGCATGAACGAGCTCCTTTCCGTAAGGGTGAAGCCCGTATGCCCGGCCTGCGGCTCCGCAGACACGGGAGCGGGGAAGCGGGGCGGACGGTCGCGGCGGGAAGTCCGCCTCGGCGGCGGCCGGTTCGGCCTCAGAGCCGCCAGGCCCGCAGCACCTCGGCGACGGCGTACACGCTCAGGCGGGCGTCCCGGACCTTGCGGATGAGGTCGGACAGGGCGCCGTACGGCGGGTCGATGCCCTCGCCCGACTGCTCCATGTACTGCGCGGCGACGAAGGCGGCGAACAGGCTGTTGCGGTGCGGCAGCGGCTCCAGGCGGGCGAGAGTGTGCAGGAGCGCCGCCGCGCGCCAGGCGGCGTCCGGATCGGCCGTCTCCAGCGTCGGCATCCTGGTCCTGTGCCGCGCGATGGCCGCGACCAGCGCCGAGTAGTCGGTCACCGTCACGTCCTCGTGCCCGAGGGCGGCCTCCTGGACGTCGAGCAGCCAGGAGACGTCGATGTGCAGGACCATCAGGCGGCCACGGCCCCGTCGTCACCGCGCTGGGCGGGCGGCACCTCGTCCGGGAACGCCTCGTCGAACTCCTCGCGCAGCCTGTCCGCCCAGGCGGTGGCCCCGGCGACGAACCGCTTGCGGTGCATCTCGCGCACGCCGAGATCGTGCAGGTACTGCTTCAGGCTCTTGCCCTCCGCCGCGGCGGCGGCGCGCACGCCTTCCATTTCCTCGTCGGAGAAGGACACATTCAGCGATGGCATACGGCCATGGTACCTACCTGGTACCTGGCCCGCCAGGCCGGATGGCCGCGAGCGGCCGGGGCACGTACGGAGCACGTCAAGGGCGGGTGCGGGGAACCGCGCCCCGCCCGCCCGGCGTCCTGGGCGCAAACGGATCCGGAACGTCCGGAAGGCGCGCCCTCCCCATGTCCACACCACACGACCGCACGCTGCCGCCGACGAGCGGGCGCCCACGACGCGGCGTCCTCGCCACGACGTTCACCGTCCTGCGGCAGCGCCGGCGAACTCTGGCGGGCGCGACGGCGCGCGTCGTCGGCCTGGCGGGCCTGGCCGGGCTGCTGACCACCGCCGCGATCTTCGCCCTCGCCTGGCCCGTCTTCACCCGGATGCGCGACCAGCGCATCCGGTACCACCGCGCCGAGGAGCCCTACCCGCACGACCACACCGACCTGGCGTGGGTCGCCCTCTGCACGCTCCCGCTCGTCCTAGGGTGCTCCTGCTGGTGACGCGGCTCGCCCTGCCGCTGCGCCCCTTCGTGCGCACCCTCCTCGAACGGGCCACGGGCAACTTCTTCGCCGCCTACTACGCCGGCGTCCTCACCCCCGTCATCGTCGCCGTCCTGGCCACCGCGGCCCTGACGCTCCCGCTGACGTGCACGGCGTTCGCGGCCCTCCACGACCGCCTGCGGCCGCACCGCACCGCGTGAAGCGGCCGCACCGCGCGAAAAGGGCTGTGCGCGCCGCCGGTCCGGCTGGTAGCTTGCAGTCGACCGTGACGTCGCCGAAGGAGGTGAGACCACCATGAACGCTGTATCGAGGTGGATGCTCCCTCTCCCCGTCACGGTGCCCGGCTGATCCAGCCGTCGTCGGGAGCGCCTCTCCAACCAGGCACTTCCGAAAGGCGAACACCCATGAACACCGTGACGATCACACGGACCGCGCAGGACCGGTGGGAGGCCGTGGCCGACGACCGGATCGTCGGCGACGGCGACGTCTCGCGCCGGCCCGACGGACGGACCTTCATCAGCGTCGACGTATGGCAGGACGCCGTCTTCGAGCAGCTCGCCGCCGCGATGCTGGCAGACCTCTGCGCACCGCTCCACACCGTGGTCGGCGCGGCCGACCACGAACTGAGGTCGCGCTGGGAACGGCTCGGTTTCACCGCCGCGCGCCGCGAGTGGGAGTACGTCCTGCCCACCGACCCGCAGGCGACGGGACTCGGCGCACCGGCCCTCCCGCCGGGTGTCACCATCCTGCCCGCCGGTACGGCGGACGAGGTCCCGCTGCGTAGGCTGGACCGCGTGATCCGCGAGGAGGTCGAAGCCACCGTCGGCTGGCGTACCATGCCGGCCGAGGTGTTGCCCTGCCCGGCCGGGCCCCCGCCGGTGGACCCGGCGAAGTACGCGGTGGCGGTGCGGGGCGGCCGGTACGCCGGTCTGGTCCGGGTGGCGCCGGTGCGCCGCCGGGCGCGGATCGGGCTGCTCGCGGTCCGGGCCGATCAGCGCCGGCACGGCATCGGACGGGCGCTGCTGGCCCACGCGCTGGGCGCGCTGCACCGGGACGGGATCGACTCCGCCTGGGCCGAGGTGGACGCGTCCAACACCGCGGCGATCGAGCTGGCCGAAGCGGCCGGCGCCCGGCGATCGAGCGGATACCTGGAGCTGGCACGGCCTTGAGTGCCCGCTCCCGCACCGAAGCACCATCACATCGAGAAGAGAAGTGAGACACCTTGGCGAGAACATCGAAGGGCCTGGAGCTGGAGGGCACCGTCCTCGAATGCCTGCGCAACGCCACCTTCAAGGTGGAGCTCCAGAACGGGCACCACGTGCTCGCGCACATCAGCGGCAAGATCCGCAAGAACTACATCAGGATCCTCCCGTACGACCGCGTGCTCGTGGAGCTGAGCCCGTACGACCTGACCCGCGGCCGGATCCTCTACCGCTACCGCAACTGAGCGTCAGCGCAGCACCAGCAGGTCCATCCAACTGATCGCCCGCTCCTCGGGGTTCGCCGCCGCGGCCTCGCGGATGCGGGCGATTCCGCGAGCGTAGGCGGCGTCGCCGAGGGCGCGGAGCTTGGTGTCGGAGTCGCGGCGGAGACGGTCGGCCCAGGCGGCGAGGGTGGGCGCGGACTCCTGCGGGACGGAGCGCAGCGCGACCCGCCGGAAGCCGGCCGCGCCGAAGGCCGCCTCGACCCGTTCGACGGTGGGATAGCCGGCGACGCTGTCCGCGGTCTCCGGGAAGAAGCGGACCCGCAGGTCGCGCCCGCTCCGGCCGGGGAACGTGTTGCGGATCAGGACCGGGGCGCCGGGACGCAGCGCACGGCGCAGCTCGCGGGCGGCGGCGTCCAGATCGCCGAGGTGATGCACGACCGAGCCGAGCCACGCGGCGTCCGCGCAGGCGTCGGGGACGGGCAGGGACTCCGCGCGGCCGTCCAGCGCCCGGACGCCCGCGCCCGCCGGGATCAGGGCGCGCATCGCCGCCGCCGGTTCGACGGCCAGTACGCCCACTTGGAACCAGTCGTGGAACGCGGCGGCGAAGCCGCCGGTGCCCGCGCCGACGTCCAGGACGGTCATTCCGGCCGTGAGACGTGCTTCGTCGGCGACCGCCCGCCGCCAGGCGGTCAGACCCTCGCGGGGGATCTCCCGCGCCGCCCGGTACTCGGCGGCGGCCGCGGCGTCGTAGCTGGTCTCTGGCATGGCCCGTTCCCGTGCGGCGCGGTGGAGGAACCGGGACGGCGGCCGGCCGCGCACGGCGGGCGACGCCCCGGTCAGGACCGTAGCCGCCCGCCCGGGAGGTTGTCCAGACCAGACGGCGCCGTCAGGACGGCGGAGCCGGGAGGGGGTTCTCGGCCAGCGCGCGTGCGGCGTGGACGAGGTTGGAGGCCATGGCCCGGCCGGTGGACGCCGCCCAGTCGTGGCCGCGGTCGTCGTCGAGGTAGTCGGGCCCGGGGCCGGGACCGAGGTGCCAATACGTCCACGCCTGGCCGGGGATCGTGTAGCCGATGTCCGCGAGGGCGCCGCTGATCTCGCTGATGACGTGGTGGGCGCCGTCCTCGTTGCCGGTGACCACCACGCCCGCCACCCGGTTGTAGGCGACCGGGCGCCGCTGGTCGTCGGTCTCGCCGAGCATCGCGTCCATCCGCTCCAGCACCCGCTGGGCGATGGAGGAGGGACGGCCCACCCAGGTCGGGGAGGCGATCACCAGGATCCGGGACGCCAGCAGCTTCTCGTGCACCCGCGGCCAGTCGTCGCCGTCGCCCATGTCGGTCCGCACGCCGGGCCTGAGATCGAGGTCGACCGCCCGCACGACGTCCACCTGTACGCCGTGCCCCTGGAGCGCCGTGATGACCGTGGCGGCCAGCGCCTCGGTGTTGGAGGGCTGCGGGGAGGGCTTGAGAGTGCAGTTGATCACCAGAGCGCGCATGGGAGACACCTTCCCCGCCGTCCGCGCTTCCATGAGCGGGCCACGCGACCGGTTCACTCCGCCGCACCAACGGCCGCGTGACCGGCTGCCGCGCCACGCGCTACGGGCGCCCCAGGCTCTTGCGGTGCACCGTCGAGCCGTGGCGGACCGTCATCCCCACCCGCAGGTACAGGGAGAGCGCGCCGGTCTCGGAGTGCGTGTCGAGGGTGCACGTCCGCCGGCCCTGCCGGTGGAAGGCGCGGAAGGCGTGCCGCAGCAGCAGCCGGGCGATGCCGCGGTCGCGGTGGTCACGGCGTACGGCGACCTGCTCGACGTAGCCCTCGCCGGCCTCCGGCAGGTCCAACGAGAGCACCACGCCGACCAGTTGGCCGTCGTGGAACGCCACGGCGGACATCTCGGGGGCGAACGTGGGACGGCGGACGGTGTGCCCCGCCCACTCCTCGAAGGACTCGCGCCGCTGCTGCCATGCGTCGAAGGCGTCCTCGACGAGCCGGTGCGCCTCGGGCCCGTCGCCCGGGCGGAAGGGCCGGACCGTGACGCCCGCGGGCGGTTCGGGCACCTCCGGTTCGTCGGGCATGGCGAACTCCAGCAGCCATGCGCTCACCATCGGCTCGTACCCGCGTGAGCGCAGCAGCGCCACGGCCCCGGCGTCGTCGTCGGGCACGGTCTGCGTGATCTGCTCGCTCCCCGCCCGGCGGGCACGGGCCTCGGCCCAGTCCAGGAGCGCCGCGCCGAGGCCCCGGCCGCGGTGCCGGGGATGGACGTCGACCTCGGAGCGCCGGTTCACCCACGCGCGGGCGGCGAGCCGCCCCGCCGGGTCGTGGATCAGCAGGGTGTCCAGCTCCGGGTCGAGGCCCGGGCGGGCGAGGACGGCGGCGGCGCCGCCGGGGGCGGTCCGTACCCGGCCGTACAGCGCGCGCTCGCAGGCCGAGACGAGGTGCTGGACGGCGCCGGTGTCGTCGGCCGTCGCCGGACGGGCGCGGTAGCCGGCGGGCAGGGGCGGCACGGCCGGCGCAGCCGGCAAGGACGCCGACATTCGGTGACACCCCCGGGACGAGGAACCCGCCGCCGACCGGCGGCGGAGCACGCGCGGCACCGCGACAGTCTCGCGGTCGCCCCGGCGCGGATCAAGGCACGGGCGCGCACCCGGCCGCGGCCCCGGCGCCGGCCGCCCGTGCCGGGGCGGTGCGGACGCGGGAACGGGGTAGAAGGCACCCATGCACGCAGACGACCCGAACAAGAACGTCGAGGACTGGGTGACCGGTGCGGAACGGGCCACGGGACCCCAGCTCAGCTATCTGCACACGCTGGCCCGCGAGGCCGGCGAGGACATCCCGGAGGGACTGACCAAGGCGCAGGCGTCACAGATGATCGACCGCCTGCAACAGGCGTCCCCGCGCACCGCGGGACAGGACCGCCGGCCGCCCGCCGCGGACGGCGACGGCCCCACTCGGTGAGGCCGCCGCCCCCGGGGCTCGTGCGGAACGGACGCCGCCGCCGGGGGCGGCCGGGCCGCTCGGGCCCTTGACGTACGCCCGTGCGCTCTTCGCCGGTGTTCACAGGAGGAGCGGACGGGTGGCCGCGTAGCTCGCGGCGGCCAGGCCCCTGGGCTCCTCCTCGGGGCGGGTCAGGTCCGCGACCAGTTCGGCGACGCAGCGGTGCCACAGACGCGCCCGGCGCAGCATCGCGTGGTCGCCCTGCCCGATCAGGACGATGCCCGCCCGGGTCTGCGGGCCGCGGGCCCGGCGGACGTACCGCAGGGAGGCGCCGGGGCTGGTCACGGTGTCGCGGCTGCCGTGCAGGACGACGATCCGCTTGCCCGCGAGGTGCACGGTGGGCTCGTCGGCCGGCACCCAGGGCGCCAGCGCCACGACGGCGCTCACCCTCGGGTGGGCGGCCGCGCGCAGCGCCGCCCGGCCGCCCATGGAGTGGCCGATCAGGACGACGGGAACCGGCCCGGCGAGCCGGTCGAGTTCGTCCAGGGCGCGGTAGGCGTCCTGGAGGGGGTCCTCCCGGTTCCAGCCCCGGTGCCGGTAGCGCACCTGGCCCAGGACGGCTTCGTCAGGACGGAACGCCGAGCCGGCCGCACGCAGCACGGGGCGCATTCTCAGCGCCGCCAGATGCCAGGGCTGCGACGTCTGGTAGCCGTCCTCCCGGCCTCCGTGCAGGGTGATGACGGCGACCCGCGGCCGCTCGGGAAGCCGCCGGACCCACAGGGCCGCGGTCGCCGCACCGCCGTCTGTGCCTCTCACCATGGATAACGACCCCTTCCACCCCTGGTCCCTCGCGGACCTCCGCCTGCGCACCGATGCCTCACGCCTGTGATCCGTGGCCGCCGCGGGCACGGCTTGGTGCGCGCCGCAGTGTACGGCCGGATGCGGGCGCGGGGTGCGGCGCCGCCGGGGTGCCGGGTGCGTGCGCCCGACGCGGTGCTGCCGGGGCGGTGCTGCTGGGGCGGTGCTGCCGGACGGTGGACGCGGGGCGGTGGTGGTCTCCGGCCGGGGTCTCAGGCGGCGCCGGCCGCGTGGACCGTCTGCCGCAGGAGGGGCCCGACGGGGGTGGCGGGGTGGCCGATGATCTCGGCCAGGTCGGGGGCGACGACGGCGAACTCGCCGTCCCGGGCGGCCTGGAAGAGGCCGAGCATCAGACGCGCCCGCCACTCGGATGCGCCGTGCTCGGCCATCGACGCCAGGTAGGCGTCGTCCGAGACGGTGACGCGCTGGACCGTGCGCCCGGCCAGTTCGGAGAGCTGGGCCGCGACGGCGTCCAGATCCAGCGCGGCCGGGCCGGTCAGCGCCGGGGTCGGGCCCTCGTGGCGGACCTGCCCGAGCAGGACGGCGACGGCGGCCTCGGCCAGGTCGTCGTGGCCGGTCCAGGAGACCGGGCCGTCCTCCGGGAGGGCCAGCGTGCCGGTCCGCAGGGCCGAGTCGACCAGGGCCGGCAGCGTGGTGGCGTAGAAGCCGTTGCGCAGCGAGGTGTGCGCCAGGCCGGAGGAGGCCAGGTACTCCTCGGTGGCCGCGTGGTCGGGCATCGGGGCGAACCGCGAGGTGGCGGAGGAGCCCTGGTGGCTGGTGTAGACGACGCGCTCGACCCCGGCGGCGCGGGCCGCGTCGATCGCGGCGCGGTGCTGTGCGACGACCGCCTCGCCGGTCGTGGTCGAGGAGACCAGGAGCAGCTGCCGTGCTCCCTCGAAAGCCCGCGCGAGCGTCTCCGGCCGGGTGAAGTCGCCCCGGCGGACCCGCACACCGCGCCCGGCCAGGGCGACCGCGGCGGGCGCCTCGGGATCGCGGACGCTGACGCCGATCCGGTCGGCGGGCAGCCGCTCCAGCAGGCGGTCCACGACGCGGGAGCCCAGTTGGCCGGTGGCGCCGGTGATGACGGTCATGGGGGTGGCTGGGGTGATTGGGGTGGCGGACATGGCGTTTCCCTCTCCCGATGTTTCCGTCGCTATCGCTCAATCGTTAGCAACGATAATAACGACGATAACACCACTGGAAGAAACAGTGTTCGCGGCGCTGCGGTACCGTCGGCAACGTGAACGAGAGTGAGAGCGAGCAGCGCCGCACCACCCGGGCGCGCATCGTCGAGGCCGCCGCCCGGCTGCTTCAGGAGCAGGGCTCCGGCGCGGTCACCACCCGGGCCGTGGCGCAGGCCGCCGGGCTCCAGCCTCCGGCGCTCTACCGGCTGTTCGCCGACAAGGACGCCCTGCTGGACGCCGCCGCCGAGCACGTCTTCGCCCAGTACGTCGCCGCCAAGCGGCGCACCGCCCTCACCGGCGACCCGCTGGACGACCTGAGGGCGGGCTGGCGGACGCAGATCGAGTTCGGGCTGGCCAACCCGGCCGTGTTCGCCCTCATGTCCGACCCGGTGCGGTCCCGGGCGCATCCCGCGTACGCGGCCGGCCTGGAGATCCTGGCCGCCCGGGTGCACCGGGTGGCGGCCGAAGGACGGTTGCGGGTGGACGAGGACAGGGCGGTCGCCATGATCCGCGCCGCCGGCACGGGCGCCGTGCACACCCTGCTGGCCCAGCCCCCCGAGTCCCGGGACCCGGGGCTGGCCGACGCCTTGTTCGAGGCGGTGACGCGGACGGTGCTCACCGACGCCCCGGCCCTGCCGGTGGACGACGTCACGTCCGCGGTCACCGCCTTCCGCGCCCTCGTCCCGCGGCTGCCGGGCCTCACCCCGGCGGAGGCGTCACTGATGGAGGAATGGCTCAGCCGCCGCGCCGCCGTGCCGGCGGAGACCGGCTAAGGGTCTGCAGCCCACCGACACGCCGCCGGAGCGGCGAAAAAGGGGACCTCCAGAAGGAACCGCCCGGCGGTTCTTCGTCGAGCGGTCCAGCAGGGGAGCTATCCCTCGCTCGAAGGACGTGGCTGGGCGAGGGGCGGGGGTGGGGAGGGGGTGAGTACGTCGACGACGGTGATGTCGACGGTCGTCACGGCCATGCCGAGCGCCCGGCCGGCGGCGCTGAGCACCGAGTGGCGTACGCGGTCGGCCCTTTCGGGCAGCGGGAGGTCGAGGGCGGCGACCAGGGTCATGGTCACCCCCACGCCGGGCCCCTGGCCCGCGGGGGCGAGCCGGCAGGCGCCCGCCCTGGCTCCCGGGATCGTGTCCGCCGCCTGGCGCAGTGCCTTCGCCGCGGCGCTCTCGGTGATCCGGAGGTTCTGGTCCGGGTCCGCCAAGGGCAGCAGGCGCCCGAACCGGGCCTCGCTCCGGACCGTCTTCATGACGCGGTCGGCGAGCGCCCGCAGACGCGGCGGGTCCACGGCGCGCAGTGTCCGCGCGGCCGCCCGCAGCGCGGCCAGCGCCGCCAGGGCCTCACCGCACCGCGAGCATGACAGGGTGTGCGGGTCCGCCGTCGGCGGCGTCTCCTGCGCCTCTTCCCAGACCTGGCTGAGCGAGCGTCCGCAGGCCAGCACCTCGTCGTCGGTGAGCGGCCTCTCCCGTTCGCCGGGCCCTTCGGCGCCAGGCGGCCCCGGAGGCCGCGCGTGCGAGTCGTCTAGCGCCATGGGGTCATCGCCTCCTGCAAGGACCGACGTGCTCTGTACAGTCTGCCGCGCACCGTCTGCTCGTTGGTGTGGGTCATCTCGGCGATCTCCTTGTACGGCAGCCCCCGCACCTCGCACAGGACCCAGCAGGCCCGCTGTCCGGCCTCGAGTTCGCCGAGGGCGCGAGCCAGGGCGGCGGCGGCCGCCGCCTGCTCGGCGGTCAGCTCGGGCGCGCTCCAGGCGTCGCCCGCCGCCGGTTCCGGCACGGCGTCCAGGGGAAGCGGCGGCGGCCGGCGGCTGCGCAGGGTCAGGCAGCGGTTGACGGTGATGCGGTACATCCAGGTGCGGAACTCGGCTCGGTGGTGGTATTCCGGCAGTCGCCTCCAGGCGCTGACGAAGGCGTCCTGGACGGCGTCCTCGGCGTCCTGGACGCTGCCGAGCATGCAGGAGGCCAGGGCCAGCAGGGGACGGCTGTGCCGGCGGACCAGCACGGCGAAGGAGTCCTCGTCGCCGTCGGCCGCCCGTACGGCCAGCAGTCGGTCCGGCAGATCGCACAACGGCGGTGGGACGCCGGTGCCCTCGGTCATGTCTCTCCCGCGCAGGATCGGTGCGAGCCGCGTACCCCGATTCACGTCGTGTGACGCACGTCACATGGAAAGCGCGTGAGGGAACGGTCGTCCGGTATGTCCAATCTTGTGAAGGACATCGGGCCGGCGCCCCGCCGGCCCGAACGACCGATCGAGGCGACCGGCATGACGGAGAACAGCATCAGCATCGGCGGGGGCGGACCTCCCGACGGCGGCGCGCACGCGCTCAAGGGCCGCACCGGGGCCGGGGCCCCGGTGGAGACACGGGGGAGGACCACCATCGCGGACAACGTGGTGGCCAAGATCGCCGGCATGGCGGCCCGCGAGGTGCCGGGAATCTACAACCTCGGAGCGGGGGTCGCCCGTGCCTTCGGCGCCATGAGAGAACGTGTCCCCGGCGGCGGCAGCGGTGTCACGCGCGGGGTGAAGGTGGAGGTCGGTGAGCGCCAGGCCGCCGTGGACCTGGACGTCGTCGTCGAGTACGGCGTCGCCATCGTCGACGTCGCCGCGGACGTGCGCACCAGCGTGATCAGCGCCGTGGAGCGGATGACCGGACTGCAGGTCGTCGAGGTGAACATCGCCGTCGACGACGTACACCTCCCCGACGACGACGAGGAGCAGCCCGAACCGGACGAAGGACGCGTGAGGTGACCCGCTGTGATCCACCGCCTCGCCCGGCGCGGGCGGGCGGCCGGTCACACGGACCACGCTCGTGAAGACGTGAGACGGGTGAGTGAGTGATGAACACAGTGACCACGGGCCTGGCGGCCGGTATGGCCCTGGGCTTCGCCGGTTACTTCGGCGGCTTCTGGGCGTTCCTGCTCGTGCTGGTCCTGGGCGCGGTGGGGGCGATCGTCGGCCTCGCCCTCCAGGGCGACCTGGACTTCCGCTCGCGGAGGCACCGGTGAGCACCCGGGCCGGCGCCGGAGCGCCCGCCGACGGACCCGGCGACGCGGGACAGCCGGCCGCTCTGCCGCCCCCGGCCGAACGGGGCGCCACCGTCATCCCCGACAGGGTGGTCGCCCGGATCGCCGCCCGGGCCGCACGCGAGGCGCAGTCCCGGCGCGCCGCCCTTCCCCCGGAGGGCAGCGGAACCGCGGAGCCCAGCGCCTCCGCGACCACGCGGGCCGGATCGGTGCGCCTGCACCTGGCGCTCGACCTGCCCTATCCCACCGACATCCCCCGCGTCTGCGCACGGATGCAGCACGACGTCGCCGAGCGGGTGGCCCGGCTGACCGGGCTGGACGTGAGGGAAGTGACCCTCACCGTCCGGCGGCTGGTGACCGCCGGAGACCCGAGCCGGGGCCGGGTCCGGTGAGCCGCCTCGTGCCACCGGCCGTCCGCTCCACCACTCAGGAAGGAGGATCGGAATGACCCCCGACCCGGACCGTCCCGTCCGCCGCTTCGCCGCGTCGACGTCCCCGGGCGCGGCGCCGTCGACGAAGGAGCCGGCGCAGCCCGGTCCGCCCGAATCCGCCGCATCGCGGTCGGCGCCGGACGACGGCGGCGGACGGCTCGCCACCCGCCGCCCGTGGTCCCCGCGCAGCATCCCCGCCACGGTGGTGTCCCTCGTGATCCTCGTGGCCACCGTCGCCGCGCTCGCCGACGTCATCGCCGTACGCGGCGGACACCGGGCCGCAGCCTGGCGCAGTCGCCTCGCCCGGGAATTGGCCACCCGCCCCGTCGACGACGTGTGGATGCTCGCCGGGGCCGCCGCGGCCGCCGCCCTCGGCCTGTGGCTGATCGCCCTGGCCCTCACCCCCGGCCGACGCCACCTGCTGGCGCTGCGCTCCCCCGCCGGCTGTGCCACGCCCCGGCTGCGGGCCGCGCTGGACCGCGACAGCGCCGCCGTTCTGCTGCGCGACGCCGCCCTGCGCGTCCCCGGCGTCAGCAGGGCCCACGTCCGCGTACGCCGCCACCGTGTCAAGGCGCGCGCCTACGCCCGCTTCCGCGACCCCCGGCAGGTGAAGGAGGATCTCGTCGCCGCCCTCGACCGGGAACGCGACCGGCTCGCTCTCTCCCACCCGCCGCGGATCGTCGTCCGCGTGCGGGACCACGGCGCCTGACGACGCCGAGCATCGGAGCCCCCACCATGACCCCGCGCACCGTAGCCAACCGCGTCCTGCTGGCCCTCGCCGGACTCGTGCTGTTCGGCGGCGGCCTGCTGATCCTCGCCGCCGCGTCCGACACCTACCGGCGACAGGGCCTGACGCCGCCTACCGGCTGGCCCCTGACCAATCCCGACGACGTCCTGCTCGGCTCCGCCGACCGGGCCCGCTGGAGCAGTCAGGGCTGGTGGTGGTGGCCCGCCGTCATCGCCGCACTCGTCCTCGTCGCGGTGCTCGCCCTGTGGTGGCTGGTCGCGCAGTTCAACCGGCGTCACCCCGGCGCCGTACCCGTAGGCGGCTCCCCTCCGCAGGAAGGCGTCGAACTGGACGACCGCGCGCTCGGCGACGCCATCGCCGCCCAGGCGGGCGCCCTGCCGGACGTCCAGCGGGCGGACGTCCGGATCACGGGCTCACCCGCTCACCCCCGCACCCGCATCGCCCTCACCCTCACCCCCGACGGGTCGCCCGACGCCGCTCTCGACGCCCTCTGCTCAGGGCCCCTGGAAACCGCCCGGCGGTCCACCGGCTCCCCGCACCCGCCCACCGAGGTCCGGCTGCGCGTCGCCCGGCACAAGCCCCACCGGGTGCGATGAACGTGCGACGGCCGGCGGAACGCCGCACTCCTGGCCCCGACCGCATTCCTCGGCGGTTCACACCGCGGGGCGCTCTACCGCGAGTCCGACGCCGAACGCCGCCAGGATCGCTCCCCCCGCGCGGAGAATCGCGCGGATCACCCGCGCGTCGCGCAGCATCTTCGCAGCGGCGCTGAAGACCAGGGCGTAGGCGACCAGCGACAGGAAGCCGGTCACCGCGAACACGGTGCCGAGGATCAGGGTGTCGACAGGCCGCGCACCGCGGTCGATGAACTGGGGGATGACGCTGGTGAAGACGATCACGGTCTTCGGGTTGGAGAGGTCGCTGATGAGACCCTCTCGCAACGCCCGCCGCCGACTAAGTGGCCCACCGGCACGTGAGGGCGCCGCGTCCGGTTCCGGCGACGGGAGGGCGGAGCGAGTCAGCAGGAGCTTGACGCCGAGGTAGACCAGGTAGGCGGCGCCCAGGTACCGCACCACGTCGAACGCGATCTGCGAGGACACCAGCAGCGCGGTCAGCCCGGCAACCGAGGCGCCGGCCCACACCAGGTCGGCGACCAGGACCCCCAGGGCGGTCAGGAGCGCCGGGCCACGACCGCGGGCGACCGCACTCTTGAGGACCAGCATGACGGCGGGACCGGGAATGACGACCAGGACCGCGGACAGGGCGCAGAAGGCGAGTATCGACGACATGCACGCATTATCGCCATGACGTCGGTACCGCCCAGGGCGTTTCAAGGACTCCTGCCGGTGCCCGCACGGGCCAGGTCGACTCTCAGCAGGGTCTCGTCGACGTTCAGGACCTGCGGTCCGCCCCTCCTCCATCGGCTGACGAACACTGATCGAGTGATGCAGGGGCGGTCCTTCAGGTGATTGCCGGACACCTCATGAGCCGGACGGTCGTTGCGGGGGTACGACGTCTCAGCGGGGCACGGACCCGGACGTCGTGAGGAGCGCGAGGATGTACGCAGCAGTCCGGCGGTACGAAGGGGTGACGGATCCGGCCGAGGCCGTACGTCTCGTGAACGAGGGGTTCGTACCGCTCATGCGGCAGGTCTCCGGCTTCGTGGCCTACTACTGGATCGACGCCGGCGACGGAGTGATGGTCTCGACCAGCGTCTTCCAGGACCGGGCCGGTGCCGAGGAATCGATCTCCAGGGCTGCGGACTTCGTGCGGAACAACCTCGCGTCGCTGCTTCCCAACCCTCCCGAGGTCATGGCCGGCGAGGTGGCGGCTTCCGCGTGACGGCGTTCGGAGCGGCCAGGCGAGGCAATCGAGGTGGGCTCCAAGGCTGTACCGGCCTGCCGACCGGTGACGATGCCTCAGGCTCTCCCCGCGCGGCCACGGGCAAGACAACGCGAAGGCAGTGTCGAATGCCGCGCGGTCCTCCTCGTCGGGCTCGGGCCCGTCCACCTTCCGGTCGGCCCTGTGGGAGGGCAGCACGCTGTGCGCCGCCGCGGGTCCGGGTCGGCTGCTCCCAACCGGGTACCGCTCAGTTCCGTGGGCACGTGTTCTTCCTGCGGTGCCGGAAGACCGCCTTCAGCTTGTGCACCGCGGCGCTCGTGCCGTACCAGAAGGCGTACGTCGCGAGGGCGACCACCGCGGGAGCCGAGCTTCGTGGCCGACCCGGCCCGATGCGGGGCACGCGGACTTTCTCCGGTACGGATTCGAGCTGCGGCGAGTCCCCGCGTTGCCCGGCCGTGATCGCGATCGCGATCGACACAGGCTCCTGGCCCTGCTCGACGGCCAGGTGCGGCTTGGTGGTGAACCCGCCGCGCGATCTTCCCAGTCCGTGGTCTCCGGGCTCGGCGAAGACACCGCCCGGTGGTTCCTTCTGCAGGTCGCCCTGCCTTCGGGCTCCGGCCGAATGCACGTCCCGCCACGAACACCTGTCCGGACTCGGAACCGTATGCCGTCGATCAGCTGAACCGTATGCCGTCGATCAGCCGAACCGTATGCCGTCGATCAGCTGCCACCGGGATCAGACGGCGGCCGCCCCGCCCTCATCCCCTTCGGCAGCAACGGCTCCGACACCGCCCACTGCTCGTCCGGGGCACCGGCCCTCCCTGCCAATCGCCCCGCCTACCGTTCCTCCCGGCCGGCCGTGCTCAGGGCTACGACTCGCTTGGCGTGCTCGATCGCGGACTCGAAACCGGCGTCCGGGTCGCGTCGCAACCGTTCCGTGGCGATCGCGTGCGCGCATACGCGGAGGTCGGGATCGTTCGTCGCGGCGCTCACCGCGGGCCCGCCCGTCTCGCCGAGCGCGACCAGCGCCCGGCTGAGGCTCAGTCGCGTCTCGCGATCGCCGCGTCCGAGCTGTGCCGCCATCGCGATGGCCAACTCGAACTCCTCGCCCTCGGGTACGAGCACGACCGCCGCCCGCCAGGCACTGCGGGCCACCTCGTCGTCGGCGTCGGACAGCAGCGCCGGCGTGATGGCCGGCCACGCCCGCCGGTCCCCGATCTTGGACAGCGTGTGCAGCGCCTGGCTCCGGGCCTGCGCGGACTGAGCGCGGACCTCGCCGACGAGCACCGGAACCGTCATCGACGCCGGGTGCCGGGTGAGCGCCCACGTCAGCATCTCCCGCACGGAGAAGTCGGGTTCGACCGCGCACCGCTCGACGAGCGGGCCGATGAACCCCGGATCCGGCGCCGTACCCACCGCCAGCGCCGCCCGCAGCCGGACCGACGGGCTGCCGCTCTCCAGCCCCTGAACGGCTCGCTCCGTACGCGTGCCCGCTTCCGTCCTGGTCATCGCGACCACCTCCTGAGCCGCAGTGAAGACCTTCTCACCGTGTCAAGGTCAAACGGTCCCGCGCGCCAGGGCCCATGGCCGGCCGCTCGCGCCGCCCAGTCCCCGCGGCACGCCGTGATCGTCGTCCGCCCGGGCGTACAACCATTCGGGCACCTGATCGGTCTCCGCAGTGACCAGCACCTTGGTCGTTCCTCAGAGGAGACCGACATTTCCGTCATACGCAACACCCTGGCCGCGACCGCCGTCGCCACCGTGGTCCTCGCCGGGACCGCCGCCTGCGGGACCGTGGAGAACCTGACCGCGGGCCAGAAGCTCGACCGCGCCTTCGACGCACTCGGCGAGCAGCACTCGCTCACCTTCGAACTCGATCTGGACACTGACGCGGCGACCTTGCAGGCGCTGGACACCGAGGCGCAGCCCGAGGACCGGATGCCCGACGAGATCGCCGAGCTGTTCAGCGGCGCCCGGGTCTCCGTCTCCGTGGAGTCGAAGAAGCCGCTGAACGACTCCGGCGACAAGGACTTCAGCGCCATGGCCGTGAAACTCAGCGGTCCCAAGGGCGACTTGTTCGAGTACCGGCTGATCGGCGACGACGCCTACGTCCGCGCCGACGTGGACGCGTTCGGGCAGCTGGCCGGCAGCCCGATGCCCAGCGCCGACGAACTGCCCCCCGAGGCGGGTGCGTTCAAGAAGGTGCTCGCCGGCAAGTGGATCAAGCTCTCCGCCAAGGACCTGCGCGAGACCAGCGAGCAGATGGCCCGGGACCAGGCCGCCGAGAACGGGAAGAAGCCGTCCCCGGCCCCCACGCTCGACGCCCAGGCCCAGAAGAAGCTGATGAACGGCCTGCGCGGGGTCATCGCCAAGGAGGTCCGGTTCAAGACCGCCGACGGCGCCGACGGCACCGAGCACGTCAAGGCCACGGCTCCCTTCCGCACGCTGCTGGCCGGACTGATCGACGAGATCCGCCCGCTGGCCGGCCAACTGCCCGAGGGAGGCGGACTGCCCACGGCCGACGACCTCAAGGACGCGCCGAACAAGAAGGTCACGGCCGACTTCACGCTGAAGAACGGCGCCCTGAGCGACGTGTCCGTGGACCTCGCCCCGCTGGCGGAGAAGGCCAAGGGCAAGAAGTTCGCCCTGGTGCTGCGCACCGTGAAGGGCGCGAGGCCCACGGCTCCGGCGGGAGCCACCGAGGTCCGGATGGACGAGCTCATGGAGGGCTTCTTCGGCGGCCTCATGGGCAGCTCCTTCGCGGCGGACGAGCTGTCGGACGAAGACGCCGGCTGAGCCGCGCGCCCCGCCTCCGTACGGCCGCGCTAACCTCGCCGGTCATGGGAGCGAGAGCGCAGTACGTGGTGGTGGAGAACGGCGTCTGGCAGCGGTACGGCTCGCACTGGGCGGCCGGCCGGCTGATCGTCGATCTGCTGCCCGGCCCGCTCGCGGCGACCCGCTGCTTCCGCTCCCGCCGGGAGAGCGGGGAATGGCTCGACGACGTGTGGTGCGAGGGCGCCGCACTCGTCGACCACGACCGCCGCGTCCTGCTCTGGCACGCCGCCGTGGAGAGCTGGGCCGACTACCGCGCCGCCCGCGCCGTACTGGCCCGGACGTGGTCCGGCTGGGACGTCCGCTTCGCCCACGACGGCATGGGCGATCTGACCCATCACCTCGGTCTCGGCAGGGACTTGACCCGTTCGCCGGGCTGGTTCGAGACCGGCGAACCCTCCTGGTGGGCGGACCCCAGGGGCACCGAGCCCTCGTCCGTGGTCTCCCTGCGGATGCCCGACGCGAGCGTGCGCGCGTGGGGCAGTGTCGGGGAGCCCCTCGAACACCTCGCCGTCACACCCGGCCTGATCGACCTGCTCGTCGCGTCGCAGGACACCCCCGTGCCCACGGACATGCCGTACGGCGGCGTCCACTTCGACCCGCGGGCGCGCACCGTCTCGCTCTGGGCGGTGCGGACCGTGCCCGGCGTCCACGACTGGCCGCTGCCGGGCTGGGAGGACTGGACCCTCGACTTCCAGGGCGACGACCACACCCGGCAGGCCGAACTGCTGCCCGCCGGCTTCCCGTTCCCGCGGCCCCCGCTCGGGCCCGCACTGCGACAGCTCGGCGACTGGCTCGACGTCCCGCCGCCCGACCACGCCGCCCTCCTCGCCCGTGCCGCGGCCGCGCCCGGCCCGCAGGGCGTCGTGGCCGCCGAGGTGCGTCCCGCCGCGCTGACGCCCGACGAGCCCACCGGCCCCCATCCGGCCGAGCCGGCCGAACTGCGCACGGTGCTCGACGCGCTGATCGCGGAGACGGCGGCCGGCTGACCGCCGGCTCACACCTGGTCCGGGGCAGTGCGGCGTACGTCTTCGGCCATCGCCGTGCCAGGGGGTTGCCGGGGTCGGGAAGGCGCTTCGACAATCAGCGTTCATGGACTTGAGTCGCTTGGGCGCGCATGCGCAGGAGAGCTTTCGCCGCAGAGGCTTGCTCGCCGGACCGGGTGATACGGCCGCTTCCGTGCGGATCCGTGCGGACGACGGCAGCCGCGGCGGGTTCCCCATCGGCTGGGTCGTGCGGGAACCCCACGCCTTCCGCCCGGGCCGCCTCGCCTGGAACGCGTACGCGCGGCGGGTCATCAACGACCCCGGCTACTGGAACGGCCGCGTCCGGGGCCGGTACGAGGAGTACGGCGGAGGCGGCGAGGAGAACATCGACAAGGCCGTCCACGAGGTGCTCTACGCCGCCTCGTTCGGGGACGTCCTGGCCGCGCGCGCGGCCGAGTCCCGCGCGGCCGACACCTATGCCGGAACGATCGACGAAGCGCAGGCCGAATGGCTGGGCTCACTGGACGTGCCGAAGGGCATGACACACCTCGGCGGTGGCCGGATCAGGTTCACCGCCATCGCGTACGCCTACTTCCGCGGCGGCCCCGAGTCCGGCCCGTTCATCGAGGAGGCCGGCGGCACTCCGCTGCTCCACCTCGATCCGCTGGACGAGCCGTACCGCCTCACCCGCGAACGCTGAACGCCGGGGCGACAGTCGGGCGCCTCCGGCTACAGCGGCGCCCGTTCGCCCACCCGCGGCGGCCCGGACACGACCGCCCGGTGCGCGGTCCTCGCGGTCGCCGGTGCCCGACTCCTGTACGTGTCTTGTTCGCTCGCTGTACGTTTCCTCCGTGTCTGATGGCGGGCGGCCGTCACCGACCCGGCCGCCCTGCTGGCCGCCAAGAGCGCCACGTTCGTGTTCCACGCCCCGTCCGGACGCCAGTGGGTGTCGAACTTCGACCGGTACCAGTTCTCCCCGACCCCGGACTCTCCGTCCCCCACGACCACCCTAGCCACGCTCACCGCGCCCGACAGCACCATGACGGGCGGCGGTTCGCTCCCGCTGAGCCTCGCGAACGGCGTCTTCGAGAACGTCACGGACGGCGCCTGGGCCCAGTGGAAGGACACGGACCTGCGCGACGGCGCGGACACCGTCACCGTCCGCTACGACAAACCCCGCTCGCGCGCGGCGTCGGACTCGCACCTCACCCTGCGCCTCGGCTCCAGGGACGGCGCCAAGAGCGTCGACATCCCCCTCGACTACACCGGTTCGGGCTGGGGCACCCTCGCCACCACGACCGCGCGGCTCGACCCGGGTGTCTTCCGCGGCGTCCAGGACGTCTACGCCGACTTCGCCTCCAGCACCCAGACCGCCGCCCAGCCCTACGTCGGCAACATCCACTCGCTGACCCTGACCCGCAGCTCCGACACCCCGGTCGGGTTCGACGCCACCGCCTTTCGCGCCGGCAGCGGCGGCGGCCTCAAGAGCGAGCCGGCCGGCTGGAGCGGCGTCGGCTCCGCCACCGACCTCGGCGGCACCTACGACGGCGCCTGGCTCGACTACGGGGACATCGACTTCGGCGACGTGCCGAAGAACACCGTCACCCTCACCTACGTCAACAACTCCGCCCGCTGCGGCGCCGGTTCGGCCGTCCAGCTCTACCTGGACTCCTTCGACGCGGCGCACCCCGGCACGCCGTACACGACCGTGCCGCTGCCGGTCACGGGAACCGCGTGGTCGGCGGGCGGGACGACGAGCCTGACGCTGCCCACGCCGCTCACCGGCGCCCACACCGTCCACCTGCGGCTGACCACCCACCCGGACGCCTCGCACCCGTACGTCGCGAACCTGGGCCGGATCACCTTCGGCCACGTCGACACACCCGCCGCCACCGACACCTCCGCCCTGCGCGCGGCGATCGACCGCTACGCGCACCTGTCCGGCGACGCCGACCGGTACGACACGATCGACTTCGGCGTGTTCCGGCGCGAACTCGCCGCCGCACGCGCCCTGATCGACGCCGACGGCGCGACCCAGCTCGACGTCGACACCCGCACCCGCACTCTCCATCTCGCCGCCGGGCAGCTGATCCCGCTGCCGAGGCTGAGACTGGAGGACCTGGTCGCGACCGCGTCGGCCCTCGACAAGGCCCGTTACACGGACGCGTCGTGGCAGGCGTTCACCACGGCACTGGCCGGGGCGAGATCCGCGGCCGCCGACGACACGGCCACGGACGCGACCCTCACCGCACGGTACGAGGCGCTCGACCGCGCCCTGGCCGCGCTCACCACGAAACCCCGGACGGCGCCCGCCGCTCCCGACGCCGTGTCGGCGACCGCGTCCGGCACGAGCGTCACCGTCGCCTGGTCCGCACCCGCGGACACCGGCGGCTCGCCGGTCACCGGCTACCGGGTCGCCCTCGGCGACCACCAGGTCGACATCCACGACCCGGACAGCCGCGCCACGACGTTCACCCGGCTGCCGGCCGGCCGGTCGTACACGGCGCGCGTCCGAGCGGTCAACAGGATCGGCGCCTCCCGCCCGAGCACCGCCACGGCGCCCGTGGCAAGCGGCGGCGGCACACCGCAGAAGCCGACCGTGACGGGTGTGACCACCGACGGCCACCACGTCCGCGTGACCTGGCGGGCCGCCGGGGACGGCGGATTCCCGCTCGTCGGCTACACCGTCGCCCTCGACGACGGCACCACCGCGCACCTGCCCGGCACGGCGGACACGGCGCTGCTCACCACCCCGAGCGGCGCGAAGGCCCACACGGCCACCGTCACCGCGCTCACCCTGGCCGGCACCTCGGACGGCACCGCCCCGACGGCCCCGACGACCGTGACCGCGGCGCCGGACGCCGCCGACCCGGCGTACGAGCCGACCCCCTTCCCCGCCGGCACGCTGAACGCGGCCTACGCGTCGGACGAGTGGCCCGCGACCGGCGACGGCACCGACTACTTCGACCGTCTGCTCAGCGGCTTCGACGACCTCCACTCCGACATCCTCGGCGCCCCCGCGAACGTGCCCCACGGCACCCCGCCGACCGCCGAGAACGACGAGATCGCCCTGCGCGTCAACAACGCGGCCACCCAGAAGGAGGTCGACCGGGCCGAGACCGACGCCACCCACAGCGCCACCGACAGCCTCGGCTCGCGGCTCGGCCGGATCTACGCCGACGCCCTGAGCGGCGGGCTGCTGCCCAAGACCAACGCGCTGTTCGGCCGCGTCACCCAGAACCTCGACACCCACGACGCGGCCAAGGACCACTACGGCTACCCGCGCCCGTACGTGCGGCTGGGGTTCGTCGGCGACGGCGGCGACGTCTACGAGTCGCAGGACGGCTCCTACAGCGGCCTCGCCACCAGCGGCTCCTACCCGAGCGGACACACCTACGGCGGCTACGAGGCCGGCACGATCCTCGCCACCCTCCTGCCGGAACTGGCGCCGTCCATCCTCGCGCGCACCTCGGAGTACGGGAACAACCGCGTCGTCCTCGGATTCCACTACCCGCTCGACGTGATCGGCGGCCGGATCACCGCACAGGCCACCGTCGCACACCGGTGGGCGGACCCCGGCTTCGCGGCGCTGCTCACGCAGGCCCACACCGAGATCGAGAACGTCCTGCCGGCGCAGTGCGCGAAGGAGGGGTACGGCGACACGCTCGCGGCCTGCTCCGGCGACTCCTACGGCGGCCTCGGCACGGAACAGGACGTCGACCTGTACACCCGGCGCCTGACCTACGGGTTCTCCCGCACCGGGCGGTCGGGGCAGCCGCTCAGGGCGCCGTCCGACGCGGCGGCGCTGCTGACCACGGCCTTCCCGGACCTCACCGCCGGGCAGCGCACACAGATCCTCCAGCAGACCGCGACGGACTCCGGCTACCCGCTCGACCTCACCCGGGACGGCGGCGAGAGCTGGCAGCGGATCAACCTGGCGGCCGCGATGACGGCGCGGGTGGTGGTGAACGCCGACGGGTCGGTCACGGTGACGAATCACTCGGACGCCACCGGGGCCGGCGTCGCCGACGCCAGGGCGATCAACGTCGGCGGCGTCGCGATCGACGGATTCGACCCGGACGTGTCGACGTACGTCGTGGACCGGCCGGGGAACGGGCCGGTCCCGGCCGTCTCCGCCGTGGCGGCACAGCCCGGCGCGCGGGTGAAGGTGACCGATGGAAGTTCCGTGCTGACGTCGGCCGGGTCGCGGACGACCGCCCGCACCATCACGGTGACCTCCGCCGACGGCGCGGTCACCCGGACGTACACGGTCGGGTTCCAGCGCCCGGGCCGCGGCCACCGGCCGACGGCGGCCGGTGGTGACGGCGGCGCCGCCGCGTGGCCCGGCGCGTGGGGCCGTGGACCAGGCGATGCGGGCGGTGCGGGTCTCTGGTCGCGGGGCACGGAGTGGGCGCGAAGGAGCGGGATCGGCGGCTGACCGACGCCGTTCGCCACGCCGGGCGTGCGCCGGCCGGCTCCCGACCCGCATGATGGGGGGAGCCGGCCTCCGCTCCGCGTCCCCCGAGCCGGAGCGGAGGCCATGGTGTGCCCTCGGGCCCCGGACGGGCCTAGAGCGGCGTGACGTAGGCGCCGGCGATGCCGCCGTCGACGAGGAACTCGGCGGCGTTCACGAAGGACGCGTCGTCGCTGGCGAGGAAGGCCACCGCGGCGGCGATCTCCTCCGGCTCGGCGAACCGTCCCACCGGGACGTGCACGAGGCGGCGCGCGGCACGCTCGGGGTCCTTGGCGAACAGCTCCTTGAGCAGCGGGGTGTTGACCGGCCCCGGGCACAGCGCGTTGACCCGGATGCCCTCGCGGGCGAACTGCACGCCCAGCTCGCGGGACATCGCCAGCACGCCGCCCTTGGACGCGGTGTAGCTGATCTGCGAGGTGGCGGCGCCCATGACGGCCACGAAGGACGCCGTGTTGACGATGGAGCCCCTGCCCCGGCGCCGCATGTAGGGGATGGCGGCCTTGCAGCACAGATAGACGGAGGTGAGGTTGACCTCCTGCACCCGCCGCCAGGCGTCGAGGCCGGTGGTGAGGATGGAGTCGTCGTCGGGCGGGGAGATGCCGGCGTTGTTGAAGGCGACGTCGACCGAGCCGTAGGTGTCGTGGGCGCTCCGGAACAGCGCCTCGACCTGTTCGGGATCGGTGACGTCCACCCGTACGAACAGCCCGCCCACCTCGGCGGCCGCGGCCTTGCCCGTCTCCTCGTCGATGTCGGCGCAGACGACGTGGGCGCCCTCGGCGGCGAGCCGGCGGACGGTGGCACGGCCGATGCCGCTGCCGGCCCCGGTGACGACGGCGGTACGGCCGACCAGGCGGCGGCAGACCGGGCTCTCGGTGTCGGAGGCGGGGGCGGGGGCGCTGTCGGTCACGGCGGGGCCTTTCTCTCGGGTCACTCGGGTCTTTCGGGTCTCTCGGGTACGGATCTCTCGCATACGGGACACGTGTGCGGGGCCCGCGACGGGTCGGTCGGGTCAGTCCTCGGTGCTGAGGAACACGTTCTTGGTCTCGGTGAAGGCGGCGAGGGCGCCGGGGCCCAGTTCCCGGCCGAGTCCGGACTGCTTGTAGCCGCCGAACGGGGTCCAGTAGCGCACGCTGCTGTGCGAGTTGACCGACAGGTTGCCCGCCGCGACGGCGCCGGCGACGCGCAGCGCCCGGCCGACGTCACGGGTCCAGAGGGAGCCGGAGAGCCCGTACGCGGTGGCGTTGGCCAGGCGCACGGCGTCGGCCTCGTCCGTGAAGGGCAGGACGACGGCGACGGGCCCGAAGACCTCCTCGACGGCCGCCGGGATGTCGGGGGAGGCGGGGGCGAGCACCGTCGCCGGGTACCAGAAGCCCTTCCCGTCCGGCGCATCCCCGCGGAAGGCGACCGGTGCGCCGTCGGGGACGTAGGAGCGCACCCGCTCGCGCTGGGCGGCGGAGATCAGCGGGCCCATCCGCGTGCCGGGGTCGGTGGGGTCGCCGACCCGCCAGGCCTTGACGGCTGGCTCCAGCAGCTCCATGAAGCGGTCGTACACGTCGCGCTGGACGAGGATGCGGCTGCGGGCGCAGCAGTCCTGGCCGGTGTTGTCGAGGAAGGAGGCGGGAGCGGCGGCGGCCGCCTTGTCGAGGTCGGCGTCGGCGAAGACGATGTTGGGGCTCTTGCCGCCGAGTTCCAGCGTCACCCGCTTCACCCGGTCGGCGCACTTGGCCATGATCCGCTTGCCGACCGGCGTGGAGCCGGTGAAGACGACCTTGGCCACGTCGGGATGCTCGACCAGGGCGTTGCCCGCCACCGGTCCGGCGCCCGGCACGACCTGGAACAGCCCCTCGGGCAGTCCCGCCTCCAGGCACAGTTCGGCGAGCCGCAGCGCGGTCAGCGGCGTCGTCTCGGCGGGCTTGAGCAGGACGGCGTTGCCCGCGGCGAGCGCGGGGGCCGCGCCCCAGCAGGCGATGGGCAGCGGGAAGTTCCACGGCGCGATGACGGCGACCACGCCGAGCGGCTCGTGCGTGGTGATGTTCAGACCGCCCGCGACCGGGATCTGAAGCCCGGTCAGCCGCTCGACGCCACCGGCGGCGTAGGCGAAGAGGTCGCGGGCGTTGCCCGCCTCCCAGCGGGCGTTGCCGAGGGGGTGGCCCGCTTCGGCGACCTCCAGCCGCGCCAGTTCCTCCAGATGGCCGTCGACGGCGGCGGCGCAGCGGTGCAGCAGCCGGGAGCGGTCGCCCGGGGCGACGGCCGCCCAGGCCGCCTGCGCCCTGACCGCCCGCCGGACCGCGGCGTCCACGTCGGACTCGCTCGACGCGGGGACGGTGGCGACGACGTCCTCGGTCGCCGGGTTGAGTACGTGGTGCTCGCTCAAGGTTCGGTGCTCCAGGTGCCGGAGGGGAACGCGGACACGGTCGCCGGTGTGCGGCGGGAGGGGGCTACATCCGCTCGAAGGACCGGAAGCGCTCCCAGTCCGTGACGGCGGAGTCGAACGCGTCCAGCTCCACGCGGGCCATGTTGGCGTAGTGCTCGACGACCTCGTCGCCGAAGGCGGCCCGGGCGAGCGGACTGTCCGTCCACCGCCGCGCCGCCTCCCGCAGGTGCGTCGGGACGCGGTCGGCGCCCTGCTCGTAGGCGTTGCCGGTGCACGCCTCGGGCAGCTCCAGCTCGTGTTCGACGCCGTACAGTCCGGCGGCGACCATGCCGGCGACCGCGAGGTAGGGGTTCACGTCACCGCCGGGCAGGCGGTTCTCGAACCGGTGGGAGAGGCCGTGGCCGACCACGCGCAGGGCGCAGGTGCGGTTGTCCGGACCCCAGGCGAGCGCCGTCGGCGCGAAGGAACCGGCGCGGAACCGCTTGTAGGAGTTGATGTTCGGCGCGTACAGCAGGGTGAAGTCGCGCATCGCGGCGATCTGCCCGGCGAGGAAGTGCCGCATCAGCGGGGACATCCCGTACGGGTCCGCGTCGTCGGCGAACACCGGGTTGCCGGCCTCGTCGCGCAGCGAGAGGTGGATGTGGCAGGAGTTGCCCTCGCGCTCGTCCCACTTCGCCATGAAGGTGAGCGACACGCCCTCCTGGGCCGCGATCTGCTTGGCGCCGGTCTTGTAGACGGCGTGCTGGTCGCAGGTGGTGAGCGCCTCGTCGTAGCGGAAGGCGATCTCGTGCTGGCCGAGGTTGCACTCGCCCTTGGCGGACTCCACCGTCATCCCGGCGGCGCCCATCTCGTTGCGGATCCGGCGCAGCAGGGGCTCCACCCGGCCGGTGCCGAGGACGGAGTAGTCGACGTTGTACTGGTTGGCGGGGTTCATGTCGCGGTAGCCGCGCGCCCAGGCGTCCTCGTAGGTGTCCTTGAAGACCATGAACTCCAGCTCCGTGCCGGCGTACGCGCTCCAGCCGTGCTCGGCGAGCCGGTCCAGCTGGCGGCGCAGGATCTGGCGCGGGGAGGCGACGACGGGCGAGCCGTCGTGCCAGGCCAGGTCGGCCAGGAGCAGGGCGGTCCCGGCGTCCCAGGGGGTGCGGCGCAGGGTGGCGGTGTCGCCGTGCAGGGCGAAGTCGCCGTAGCCGCGGTCCCACGAGGACATGGCGTAGCCGCCGACGGTGTTCATCTCGGCGTCCACGGCCAGGAGGTAGTTGCATCCCTCGGTGCCGTGCTCCAGGACGTCGTCGAGGAAGAAACGGGCGGCGAACCGCTTGCCCTGGAGTCTGCCCTGCATGTCGGTGAAGGCGAGGACGATGGTGTCGATCTCCCCGGCGTCGACGAACGCGCGCAGTTCGTCCACGGAGAGCGGGGGCGTACGGTCAGCCACGGGGGCGCCTCCTGGCGTCAGTCGTCGGTCCGGGAGGACGGCGGGGCCGCTCTCCCGGGTGTGCCGCACCGGATGAGGCATAAGGTATGCACAAGAACCTTTGCAGGGGAAGGGGGCCCGATGGGTGAGCTTCGGGAAGCCGCGGCGGCGGACCGGCTGGCGCCGGTGCTCCGGCCGGTGCGGGCCGGCAACGGCTTCGAGGAGGCGATGGAGCAGATACTCCAGATCATCCGCCTGGGTCTGGTGCCGCACGGGGAGCGGCTGCCGGCGGAGCGCGACCTGGCGGACCGGCTCGGGGTGAGCCGGGTGACCCTGCGCGAGGTGCTCAAGGCCCTCCAGGACCAGGGGATCGTGGAGAGCCGGCGCGGCCGTTACGGCGGCACGTTCGTGCTGCGGCGGCCGGAGCCGGCGGCCGGCGACGACGAGGACGAGCTGCGCCGGCGTGTGGCCGGGGTGGACGTCGAGGACGTGCTGCTCTTCCGCGAGGTGCTTGAGGTGGGCGCGGCCGGCCTGTGCGCGGTCCGCCCGCTGGGCGCAGACGCGGAGCGCCGGCTGCGCGCCGCGCTGACGGCCACGCAGGACGCGCCGCTGGCCGAGTACCGCCGCCTGGACACGATGCTGCACCTCACCCTCGCGGACCTGTGCGGCTCCCCGACGCTGGCCGGGCAGTACGCGGCCGTCCGGGCGACCGTGAACGACCTGCTGGACTGCATCCCGCTGCTGGTGCGCAACCTGGAGCACTCGCAGCGGCAGCACGAGGCGCTGGTGGAGGCGGTCCTGGAGGGGGACGCGGACGGGGCGCGGGAGGTCATGCGCGAGCACTGCGCGGGCACCGCGGCGCTGCTGCGCGGCTTCCTGTCGTGACGCCGCGTTCACCGATCGTTGACAGCACGGGTCTTGCGCTCGGCCATCGGGACCGCAAAGGTTTGTGAGCCGACCTTTGAACCGAGGCAGGAGCGACTGATGGCCGACGGCACCGACTCGCGCAGGCCCGCACCGTCCGCGCCGCCGCCCGACGGCGCCACGGCGCCGTCCCCGGACGGCGACGCCTACCTGGAACGCCGGGCCCTGAACCGGGGCAGCGCCGGCTGGCTGCTGCTGACCGGTCTCGGCGTGGCCTACGTCGTCTCCGGCGACTACGCCGGCTGGAACTTCGGGCTCGCCCAGGCGGGCTTCGGCGGGCTCGCCGTGGCCGCCGTGCTGATGGGCCTGATGTACACCTGCCTGGTCTTCTCCCAGGCCGAGATGGCCGCGGTCGTGCCGACCGCAGGCGGCGGCTACGGCTTCGCCCGCCGCGCGCTCGGCACCTGGGGCGGCTTCCTCACCGGCACCGCCATCCTCATCGAGTACATCCTCGCCCCCGCCGCCATCGCGATCTTCATCGGCGACTACGTCGAGTCGCTCCACCTGTTCGGCCTGACCTCCGGCTGGCCGGTCTACCTCGCCTGCTTCGTCCTCTTCATCGGCATCCACCTGTGGGGCGTCGGCGAGGCGCTGCGCTTCAGCTTCGTCGTCACCGGCGTCGCGGTCACCGCGCTGCTCGTCTTCGCCGTCGGCGCCCTCGGCGACTTCGACGCGGGCCGGCTCGACGACATCCCCGTCGACCGCACGGCCTTCGGCGCGAGCTCGTGGCTGCCCTTCGGCCTGCTCGGCATCTGGTCGGCGTTCCCCTTCGGCATGTGGTTCTTCCTGGGCGTCGAAGGGGTGCCGCTGGCCGCCGAGGAGACCAGGGACCCGGCGCGCTCGCTGCCGAAGGCGATGGCCCTGTCCATCGGCATCCTGCTCGTCCTCGCGCTGCTCACCTTCCTGGCCGCCACCGGCGCGCACGGCTCGAACGCGGTGCGGGACGCCGGCAATCCGCTGGTGGCCGCGCTGGAAGGCGGCGGCGGGCCGACTCCGCTGAGCCGGTTCGTGAACTACGCGGGTCTCGCGGGCCTCGTCGCCTCGTTCTTCTCCCTCATCTACGCCGGATCGCGCCAGCTCTTCGCGCTCTCCCGGGCCGGCTACCTGCCCCGCTTCCTGTCCCTGACCAGCCGCCGCAAGGCCCCCTACCTCGGCCTGCTGGTGCCGGGCGCGCTCGGCTTCGCCCTGGCGGCGGCGACGGGCGACGGCGCGCGGATGCTCAACGTCGCGGTGTTCGGCGCGACCATCTCCTACGCCCTGATGGCCCTGTCCCACATCGTGCTGCGCCGCCGGGAACCCGACCTGCCGCGGCCGTACCGCACCCCGGGCGGCGTCGTGACCTCCTCGGTGGCGCTGGTGCTCGCCTGCGCGGCGCTGGTGGCCACCTTCCTCGTGGACAAGGCGGCCGCGCTGATCGCGCTCGGCGTCTACGCCGTCGCCCTCGCCTACTTCGCCTGCTACAGCCGGCGCCGCCTCGTCGCCTCCGCCCCCGAGGAGGAGTTCGCCGCCCTGGCCGCCGCCGAGGCCGAACTCGAACGGGACTGAACGAGCACCCCGACCCAGGATCGGAGCAGCCGTGTCCAAGCCGCTCATCGGCATCAGCACCTACCTCGAACCGTCCGTGCGGTGGGGCGTGTGGGACCTGCCGGCCGCCCTGCTGCCGGCCGGGTACCACCGGCTCGTCCAGCAGGCCGGCGCTCTGGCGACGCTGCTGCCGCCGGACGCGCCCGCCGCCGCGGAGGCGGTGGTGTCCCGGCTCGACGGACTCGTCATCGCGGGCGGTCCGGACGTGGAACCCGCGCGGTACGGGGCCGAACGCCACCCGATGACCGGACCGGCCCATGCGGCGCGCGACGCCTGGGAGTCGGCGCTGATCGAGGCGGCGCTGGCGGCCGGCATCCCGCTGCTGGGCGTGTGCCGGGGCATGCAGCTGCTGAACGTCGTCCTCGGCGGCACCCTCGTCCAGCACCTGCCCGACGAGGTGGGGCACGGCGGCCACTGCGGCCCGCCCGGGACGTTCGCCCGGCACACGGTGAAGCCGGTGCCCGGGACGCTGCTGGCCGCGGCGGCGCCCGAGGAGGCGAGCGTGTCCACCTACCACCACCAGGCCGTGGACCGGCTGGGCGCCGGACTCGTGCCGAGCGCGTACGCCGAGGACGGCACGGTGGAGGCGCTGGAACTGCCGACGGCGGACGCCTTCACCCTGGCCGTCCAGTGGCACCCGGAGGCCGGGCATGACCTGCGCGTGACGCGGGCCTTCACGGCCGCCGCGGCGTCCCGCCGGCACAGCTGTTGACGACGACGCACCCGCCACCGCCCCCGTCCGTCGCCGCCCCCGGCCTCCGCCGCCCCGGCCGTCCGTCGCCGTCCTGTCCGTTGCCGCCCCCCGGCTGGCCGCCGCCTCCGGCCGCCGCCGTCGGCCGCCCCCGGCCGTCGCCCTGCCCGGCCACCGGACCGCTCGCCGGACCGGCCGCCGACCGTCGGTCCCGTGGGTCCGGCGGCGGCAGCGGTGCGTCGAGGAGGCGGTCGACCGGCCCCGCACGGACCGGCCGGATCAGAGCGGACCGGGGCGGTCGGCGGCCGGGAGCGGCCCGGGGTGTTCGGCGGTCGCCTGCGCGAGCGACTTGCGCGCCAGGTCCGGGACCTCGCAGTCGGCCGCGGCGTAGCCGATGGGGAAGAGGATGTAGGGCCGCTCGTTGCCGGGCCGCCCGCAGATCTCGGTGAGGAAGCCCATCGGGTTGGGCGTGTGCGTCAGGGTGCTCAGGCCCATCGCGTGCAGGGCGGCGATGAAGAGACCGCAGGCGATGCCCACGCTCTCGTTCACGTAGTAGTTCTTGCGCAGCGAGCCGTCCGGCAGCGCGGTGCTCTTCTCGGCGAAGCAGACGACGATCCACGGCACGACGTCGAGGAAGCCCTTGTCCGCGTCCGTCTCCAGGCGCGCGAGCGCGGCGCGCCACTCGGGCGGGAGCCGCCCGCCCTCGTAATTGACCCGCTCCTCCTCCTCGGCGGCGAGGCGGATGCGGTGCTTGGTCGCGGCGTCGCCGATCACGGCGAACCGCCACGGCTGGAAGTGGGCGCCGGAGGGTGCGGTGTTGGCCGCGGCGACGGCGAGGTCGACGCAGGCGCGCGGCACCGGCTCGTCGCTGAAGAACCGCACGCTGCGCCGCCGGTCGAGGAAGGCCACGAAGTCCTGCCCGCGCCGCAGCGTCTCGGCCTCGTCGTACCGCTCGGGCCGGTACGGGACGAACGGGTGGGTGTGCTGCCTCACAACTGCTCCTCGTGGGAGGGGAGTCCACAGGGTCCACAGCGTGGGCCATCGGCGGACACGGAGGCAACACCCGCCGGGGGCGGCCGGGTGCCGGTCCGCCGGAAATCGCCTGTCGCCCCGGAGCCGCGCGGCGCGCGCGACACCGACCGCGGACCTCGCCTCAGGCGGACGCCGTCCCGCCGCAGGAGGCGCGCACCTTCAGCTCGGGGAGCAGTTCGAGGCGGTGGACCGGCAGGGTGTGCCCGTGCCGCAGCCGCCGCAGCAGGAGGTCGACGGCGGCGGCGCCGACGGCCCGCTTGGGCGGCGCCACGGCGGTCAGCGGCGGTGCGCCGAGGGCCGCGAAGACGTCGTCGTAACTGATGAGCGCCAGGTCCTCGGGCACGGACAGGCCCCGGGCGCGCAGCAGCGCGGGGAGCTGGATGGCGTCCTGGTCGTTGTGCACCAGCGCCGCCCGCACCCCCTGGCCCGCGGCCTCGGCGAGCCGCCCGGCCACCGTCTCGGGAGCCGTGGCGGGGTCCTCGATGTCGATCACCGGCTGCGGCGCCAGTCCCAGGGCCCGGCATGCCTCGGTGTAGCCGCTGCGGACCTTCATCGCCGTCCAGGTGTCGCAGCGGGCGGCGAGGGCGACACGGTCGTGGCCGAGCGCGGCCAGATGGCGCAGGGCGAGCAGCACGCCGTGGTGGTGGTCGGAGCTGACGGAGTCGAGTTCCGCCGCGGGGTCGCCGGCCGTGGCCCTGCGCTCCACCAGGACGGTCGGCACCGGCAGATCACGGAGCCAGAGCCGGTCCTCGGGCTCGTGCCCGGTGCGCCAGTTGGGGGTGAGCATCAGCCCCTCGGCCCCCGACTTGAGCAGTTGTTCCGCCTGGGCGCGGTCGGCGCCGGGGGTGTAGGAGGAGATGCCGAGCACCAGGTGCGCCCCGGCGTCGGCGGCCGCGGCGCGCGCCCCGGCGATCACCTCGTCGAAGTACTGGCTGACGGTGTGGCTCACGGTGGGCACGATCAGGCCCATGGTGCGGGCGTCCGCCGGGGCGGCGGCGCCCTCCTCGGGCCGGGAGACGGAGCCGTGCGAGCGGCGCAGGAGACCGGTCTCGGCGAGGGTCGCGACGTCCCGGCGCACGGTGACCGTGGGGAGGTCCAGCCGGGCCGCGAGGTCGGTCACCCGCACCGTGCCGAGCTTGCGCACGATCTCGAGGATCCGCGTCCTGCGCTCGTCAGCCGCGATCGACATGACGGTCCCTTCCTGGCCGGCCTGACTCGCCACGAGTTTATCATTCGATACGTCGTTGATCTACTGCTCAGCACTCGCCCGACCGAGGCCCGCGTTGCCGGCCCCCTTCGCCCGGCGTCCCGAACTCGCTGGTGAGACAAGCGATTTCAGGCGAACCGGGGGCCTTTCGCGCGGTCACGCGACCGGCGGGGAGGCCGGACGTCACGCGCCGCCGTCCCACACTGATCTGATCGAAATTCGATCGAATAGTTCATATGTGTTGACGTGCGGGAGCGCCGATCCTAGCTTCTGGCCTCCGATCCCCCGCGGAAGGACCCCCTATGAGCCCTTACAGGAGAGCCAGGACCGCGCTCACCGCCGCGGCCGCCGCCGCTCTCGTCGCGCTCACCGCCTTCACCGGCGCCCCGGCCGCCGCGCTCACCGCCGTACCGGCCGCCGCCGCCGACTCACCCGTCACCGTCCATCTGGACTGCTCACAGCCCCGCAACGGCACCGGCGCCCGGAGCGCGCCGTACAACGACCTGGCCTCCGTCAACGCCCTGACGTTCGGACCCGGCGACACACTGGCCCTGGCCGCCGGCACGACCTGCCACGGCACGCTCGCCCCGAAGGGCAGCGGCACCGCCGCCGCGCCCGTCTCCGTCGTCCCCTACGGCACCGGCGCCGCCCCGGTCGTGGACGCGGACGGCGCCGAGAACGCGCTGCGACTGACCGACCAGGACCACTGGACCGTCAAAGCGATCGAACTGACCGATCCGGCCGGTGCCGTGGCCCAGCGGCAGGGACTGCTGATCGAGTCCACCGACGGCCGGACGCACTCCGGCTTCGACATCGACGGCCTGATCGTGGACCGGGTCGCGGGCGAGACCGACAAGGCCGCCCACGCGACCGCGTTCGCCCAGTCCGCCTGCATCCGCACCGGCGCGTCCGGCACCGGCTCCCTGCTCAGCGACGTCCACGTCCACCACACCCGCGTCAGCGACTGCGGCGGCGGCGGGATCAAGGTCCGTACCGGCACCGTCAACACCCGGCTGGGCCAGAACGTGCACGTCGACCACAACACCGTCAGCGCGGTCGGCGGCGACGGCGTCATCGTCTCCTACGCCGAGTCCCCGCTGATCGAGTACAACACGGCGGCCGACCTCGGCACCGGCGCCTACCCGTGGACCGGCGGCAACTTCGCCGGGATCTGGGTGCTCGGCGACCACGACGCGGTCATCCAGAAGAACGTCGTGTACGGCAGCGTCATGTCCGCCTACGACAGCGAGGCGTTCGACTGCGACTGGGGCAACACCGGCACCTGCACGGTGCAGTACAACTTCAGCCGGGACAACGCGGGCGGACTCTTCCTCGACTGCGACGGCTGCGGCACCGTCGGCGGGGCCACCGAGGTGGTGCGCTACAACATCTCCCAGAACGACTGCCGGATGGTCGGCGCCGGCGGCGGGCGCTCCGCCCTGCGCTTCTACGACAACGTCGTCCACTGCCCCGGCCGGAAACTCGATGTCAGCGTGCCCGCCGACAGTCTGATGGAGAACAACGTCTGGGTGGGCCGCGAGGACTCCCGGCTGCCCACCGGGCCGGGCGTCTCCTGGCAGTGGAACGTCTTCCAGGGCGTGCCGCGGCCCACCGCCAACGGCATCGTGGGCGACCCGCTGTTCGTGGCTCCGGGAACGGGCGGCGACACCCTCGGCTCGGCGGACGGCTACCGGCTCAGGGCGGGCTCGCCCGCGCTGGGCAACGGCGGCGTCGTCGCGGACAACGGCGGCCGCGACTACTGGGGCGCCCCGGTCTCCGCCACCGCCAAGCCGAACCGCGGGGCGGACGACGGCCCCGGCCTGTGAGCCACCCCGGCCGGGGCGCTGGACGTGCCGGCGCCCCGGCCGGGACGCCGGACGCGCCGTCAGCCGCCGCCCGGCGTGACGGCCACCGCGCCCGCGCGCACGACCGCCTCGCACCGGCTGCCGTCGGGCCAGTGGACGAGCAGCCGGTGCCCCTGCGCCGAGCGGTGTGCCGTCACGCGGACGGCGGGCCGTTCGGCGTCACCGGCGTCACCGGCGTCACCGGCGCCGCTCAGCCGCAGCAGCGAGACGAACAGGCACTCCGCCGCCGTGACCGTGCCGGTCAGCGCGGGGACCGCCGCCGCGGGCCCGAACGCGGTGCCCGCCCTCGGCGTCACGGCCGTCGCGCCGGTGAAGCCGTGCAGCGCGACCGCCTCGGAGACCAGCGGGCGTCCGGCGACCAGCGCCCGCGCCCGGGCGCCGGTCACCGCGGTCTCCACCGCGGCGCCGGCCACGGCCCACCCGGTGTGCCGCACCGGGGTGCCCACGGCGGCTCCCGTGACCAGGTGCGCGTGGACCTCCAGCGCGCCGGCGGCGCACACCAGCGAGGTGACGCGGACGCCGGGCAGTTCGGCGCCGCCGGCGCGGGGCCGGTGGGCCGAGGCCGCCCAGTCCGCCCCCGTGCCCAGCGGCGTGATCCGGCCGCGCTCGCTCGCCCCGCCGTCGACCAGCAACGCGAAGTGATTGTCCGCCACGTCCGCCGTGTCGTCGGCGTCCGCCGATTCCGCTGCGTCCGCCGCGTCCGCCGCGTCGTCGGAGTGCGCCGCGAAGACCGGCGCGGTGGCGGTGGAGTACGCCAGGCGCGCGTACAGCGGGTCGTCCGGCAGGACCTCGTCCGCCGGCTGGTCGTCGCTGCCGTGGTTGTGGACGCGGACGAGCCCGTCCGCCGCCGTGGACTGCACCAGCCAGCCGGGACCGGCCGCCGGGCGCACGGCGTCGCCCCGTTCGACCGGCGCGGCCTCCTCCGGCGCGGTCCACACCGGATGCCCGGCCGGCAGCAGCAGCCCGAGGAAGCCCTTGCTGGCCCAGTAGGGCGAGGCGGGCCCCGAGTACCCCTGCACCATCGGCGGGCAGGGGCCGAACCAGCCGAGCGTGAGCAGGCCGTCGGCGCACACCTCCTCGCGGTCCAGGAAGTAGCGCAGGGCGCCGGAGGCCAGCCGCCGGGTGGCGCCCGGGGCGAGCGGGCTGCGGCCGCTGAGCGCGCCGGCCCACAGCGCGGCGGCCGCGGCGAACCGGTAGGTCAGCGAACGCCCCTGGTGCAGCGGCGCGCCGTCGCCGCCGAAGGTGCGCGCGAACAGCTCCAGGTACTCCGACAGACGGGTGCCGTAGCGCTCCAGCGCCTGCCGGTCGCCGGCCAGGTGGGCGTGCAGAACCGGGTAGAGGTGGAAGGCCCAGCCGTTGTAGTGGTCGAAGGCGCGTGGGCGGCCGTCGGTGTACCAGCCGCCGCCGACGTACCACCGCTCGATCCTGTCCAGCCCCCGGCGCACCGCCTCCTCGGCGGCCCGCACATGGTGGCCCGTCTCGGCGAGGAAGCCGCCGACGGCGACCTGGAACAGCCACCAGTTGTTGTCGACGGGGGTGTGGCGCAGCGCGCCGGCGAGCCAGTCGGCGGCCCGCTCCCGGGTGTGCCCAGGGAGGCGGTCCCACAGCCAGGGCCGGGTCAGGCGCAGGCCGAGCGCGATGGAGGCCGCCTCCACGATGGCCTGGCCGCGGTCGGTGACGGCCGGCCAGGAGAACGGGTCGCCGGCGGTCACCTCGCGCGCCGTCGTGGGGGAGCGGGTGCCGGCCTCCAGCCCCTGCGCGTACCGGTCGAGCAGGCCCAGCGGGTCCTGTCCGCCGGCGCCCGCGACCCGGAAGGCCGCCATCAGGAACGTACGGGCGTAGCCCTCCAGACCGTCGGAGCGGGGGCCGGACCAGCTCGGGCGCGGGCCGGGCAGGGAGAGCAGGGCGTGCCGCGGGCCGGCGTGCCGCAGCGCCGCGGTCAGCAGCCCGTCCGCGGCGGCCTCCCAGTGGGCCCGCCCCCAGCCGGTGTACGGACTGAGCGAGCGGTCCTCGGGCGGGACGGGGATGCGCGGCATGGCGGGCGGCTCCTTTGCTCCGGGATCCCGAATCTAGAAGTCACCAGATCGTTCGTCAATGCGATCGATCGAACGATCCGGAGCGCGAAGCCGGGAGGGGGATCCAGTACAGCATTTGCGGCACATGCGGGGCCGCTGATGTGATCGGATTCGATCGTTCGATCCAAGAGTGTTGACTTCGACCTGTGGTGCTCCCAAGATGTGGGCCAGCCGGAGTCCCGCGGCCCCGGCGTCCGGCCGGCCTCCTCGCCGGCGCCTCACCGGGCACACCCGACCGTCCCGTTCTCCAGGAGCCGAGCCATGTCCGCTGCCCCCGCCCGTAGTCGCACCCCCTTGCGCGCCGCCGCCGCGCTCACCGCCGCCGCCCTGTCCGCCACCCTCCTCGCCGGCTGCGGCGGCGACGGCAAGGACGCGTCGGCGGGCCCGGACAAGCCCGTCGACATCACCTTCTGGGGCTGGGCCAAGGGCACGAAGCAAGTGGTGGACGCCTTCAACGCCTCCCACAAGGACGTGCGCGTCCGCTACGAGGAGATACCCTCCGGCGCGGCCGGCGGCTACGCCAAGCTGTCCAACGCGGCCAAGGCGGGCAACGCGCCCGACGTGTTCAACGTCGAGTACCCGCAGCTGCCGGACTTCGTCAGCCAGGGCGCCGTGGCGGACATCAGCCAGTACGTCGACGCCGGCCTCAAGGCCAAGTACCTGCCGCAGGCGGTCCAGTTGACCACCCTGGGCGGCGCGACCTACGCGCTGCCGCTGGACGCCGCGCCGCAGGTCTTCTACTACCGCAAGGACCTGTTCGCCAAGGCCGGCATCACGGCGGCCCCCACCACCTGGGCGGAGTTCCGCGCCGACGCCGTCAAGCTGAAGCAGGCCCAGCCCGGCAGCCGGATCGCCACCTTCTTCCCCGACGACCCGACCACCTTCGAGGCGATGGCCTGGCAGGCCGGCGCCCAGTGGTTCGGCACCTCAGGCGACACCTGGCAGGTGGGCCTGACCGGCGCCGAGACGAACAAGGCCGCCGACTACTGGCAGAAGATGATCGACGACGACCTGGTCCGCGTCGAGCCGTCGTTCAGCCAGCAGTGGACCGCCTCGCTGCAAAAGGGCGGGACCGCCGGCTACCTGGGCGCGTCCTGGGGCGGCGGCGTGCTCAAGGGCACCCTGCCCGAGGAGCAGGCCGGGAAGTGGGCCGTCGCCCCGCTGCCCGCCTGGAACGGCGCCGCCAGCGGCATGCTCGGCGGCAGCACCTTCGCCGTCTCCAAGGACAGCGGCAAGGTCAAGGCCGCCGTCGAGTTCGCCGCCTGGGCCACCACCACCGCCGAGGGCATCCAGGCCCGGATCTCCTCCGGCGACTCCTCCACCTACCCGGCCGACCCGGACCTGGTGCCGGTCGCCGCCAAGGCGTTCAAGGCCGAGTTCTACGGCGGCCAGGACGTCTACGCCGTCTACAAGGGCGCCGCGGCGACCATCGGGCAGAAGTGGACCTGGGGCCCGGCGATGGGCGTCACCAACACCACCCTCAAGGACTCCTTCGGCAAGCTCGCCGACCACTCCGGCACGATCTCGCAGGCGCTCGCCGCCGCGCAGAAGGACACCGTCGCCGAGCTGAAGAACCGCGGCCTGAAGGTCTCCGCCCGGTGACCCCGACCGCACCCACGGCCGCCCGCCCGGCGGACGCCGCACCCTCCCGTACCGCCGCCGCCCCCCGACGACGGCGGCGGCACGGGGCGCCGGCCGTGCTGCTCACGCCGTTCTTCGTCCTGTTCACCGGCGCCACCCTGGTGCCGATCGGCTACGCCCTCTACCTCAGCCTCTACGCCGAGCACCGCTCCGGCCTCGGCTTCGGCGGCGGCGAGACCGTCTTCACCGGCCTCGGCAACTACACCAGGGCGCTGGGCGACGCCGCCTTCCGCGGCGGCTTCGTCAACCTCGCCGAGTACTGCCTGCTCTACATCCCGCTCATGACGGGCCTCGCCCTGGTGCTGGCCCTGCTGCTGGACTCCGCCCTGGTCCGGGCCCGCCGCTTCTTCCAACTCGCGCTGTTCCTGCCGCACGCGGTGCCCGGCACCATCGCCGCCCTGATCTGGGTCTACCTCTACACGCCCGGCATCAGCCCGGTCATCGGCGCCCTGGACGCGCTGGGCGCCCAGGCCGACCTGCTGGGCCATCCGCTGGCGGCCGTGGTCAACATGGCGGTGTGGGAGTGGACCGGCTACAACATGGTGATCTTCTTCGCCGCGCTCCAGGCCGTCCCGCGCGAGGTGCTGGAGGCCGCCGTCGTGGACGGCGCCGGACCGCTGCGCACCGCGCTCAGCATCAAGCTCCCGCTGATCCGCTCCTCGCTCGCGGTCGTGGGCCTGTTCACCGTCATCGGCTCCCTCCAGCTGTTCACCGAGCCGATGATCCTGCACGGCACCACGCCCAGCGTCACCTCCGCCTGGTCCCCCAACATGTACGCCTACACCGCGGCCTTCGAGCGGCACGACTACGGACTCGCCGCCGCCTCCTCGGTGCTGCTCGCGCTGGCCGCCGCCGGGCTCTCCTTCGCCGTCACCCGCGCCACCCGCGGCCGCGGCGGAAGCCGGCCCCCGCACGGAACGGAGCGCGCCGTATGAGCACCGCCACCGCGCGGCCCGGCGCCCGCCGCGCCGCGGACCGCCCCCGGTCGCTGTCGAGGGCCGCCGTCAACGGCGCCCTGGTGCTGGCCACCGCCTACACCCTGCTGCCGCTGGGCTGGCTGCTGACCGCCGCCGCCAAGAACACCGGCGACCTGCTCGGCGGCCGTGCCCTGACCCCCGCCACCTGGCACCTCGGCGCCAACCTGCACGCCCTGTTCACGGCCGGCGACGGCATCTATCTGCGCTGGTACGCCAACTCCCTGCTCTACGCCGGGATCGGCGCCGTCCTGTGCGCGCTGGTGTGCGTCTGCGCCGGATACGCCTTCCACGTCTACGCCTTCCCCGGCAAGGAGAAGCTGTTCGGACTGGTGCTGCTCGGCGTGCTGGTGCCCACCACCGCGCTAGCTCTGCCGATGTACCTGCTGGCCTCGAAGCTGGGCGTCGTCAACACCTTCTGGGCCGTCTTCGTGCCCAGCCTGGTCAACCCGTTCGGGGTCTATCTGGCGCGGGTCTTCTGCGCCGGGTACGTGCCGGGCGAGGTGCTGGAGGCCGCCCGCATGGACGGCGCCGGCGAACTGCGCACCTTCTGGTCGGTGGGCCTGCCGATGGTCATGCCCGGCTTCGTCACCGTGTTCCTCTTCCAGTTCACCGCCATCTGGAACAATTTCTTCCTCCCGCTGGTGATGCTGTCCGACAACCGGCTCTTCCCGCTCAGCCTCGGCCTGTACAGCTGGAACACCCAGACCCACGCCTTCCCCGAGTACTACCCGCTGGTCGTCACCGGCTCCCTGCTCGGCATCGTCCCGCTGGTCGTCGCCTTCGTCGCGCTGCAACGCCACTGGAAGGCCGGCCTCACCGCCGGGAGCGTCAAGTGACCTCCGCCCCCGCCGCACCCGCACCGGAGAACCGAGTGTCCAACCCCCCGACCACCCCCACCGCGCAGCCGGCCCCGGCGCCGCCCGCCTCCGCGCGGCGCCGCCCGCGCACCCTGCTGGCCATGCACGCCGACCTCGCCGCACGGCTGATCGACCCCGCCACCCTGGACCGGCTCACCACGCTCGCCGACCTCGACCCGGCCCTCGTCGTCGACGACTTCACCGACCCGCGGGCCGTCGAGGCGCTGCGCGAGACCGAGGTCATCGTCAGCAGCTGGGGCTGCCCGCCCCTGGACGAGGACGTGCTCGCCCGGGCGCCCGCGCTGCGCGCCGTCATCCACGCCGCCGGATCGGTCAAGCACCACATCACCGACGCCTGCTGGCGGCGCGGCATCCAGGTCACCTCGGCGGCCTGGGCCAACGCCCTGCCCGTCGCCGAGTACACCGTGGCCGTGATCCTCCTGGCCAACAAGGAACTGCTGCGCATCCGGGAGGACTTCCGCGCCCGCCGCGGCGAGCCGTACGACTGGCAGGCCGCCTACCCGCACGCCGGGAACTACCGGCGCACGGTCGGCGTCGTCGGCGCCTCCCGCATCGGCCGCCGCGTCCTGGAACTGCTGCGCCCGCACGACCTGCGCCTGCTGCTCCACGACCCCTATGTGGACCCGCGCGAGGCGCGTGACCTCGGCGCCCGCCCGGTGGAGCTGGACGAGTTGTGCGCCGCGAGCGACGTGGTGAGCGTCCACGCCCCCGAACTCCCTTCCACGCACCACCTGCTGGACCGGCGGCGGCTCGCCCTGATGCGGGACGGGGCGACCCTGGTCAACACCTCCCGCGGGTCCCTCCTCGACCAGGACGCGCTGATCGCGGAGGTGACCACGGGGCGGCTGAACGCGGTCCTCGACGTCACCGTCCCCGAGGTCCTGCCGTCCGACTCGCCGCTGTACGACCTGCCCAACGTCCTGATCACCCCGCACATCGCCGGCTCGCTCGGCGGCGAACTGCACCGGATGGCCGGCGCCGCGGCGGACGAACTCGCCCGCTACACGGCCGGCCTCCCCTTCGCCCACCCCGTGCTGGCCGAGGAGATCGACCGCTCGGCCTGAGACGCGCCCCCCTGTCCCGGGCCGCGTCGGCGCCCTGGGCGAGGGAGTGACCGGCCGGGCGGGTGAACGGCTGAAGCCCCGTACCCGGAGTGAGCGCCCCGCCCCCCGGCGCACGGAACCGGGGGGCGGGGCGGCCGTCTGCTATGCCGTCGCCGGTCCGGCGGGCGCCGCAGCGCGCGCGACGGTCGCGGAGGCGGTGAACAGGGCCTGGACGGCTGCGCGGACCTGGGCGTCGACCACCTCGGGGGCGGAGGCGTCGAGCTTGCCGTCGAGGTGCAGGAAGGCCAGGCCGTGGACGAGGGCCCACACCGTCGTCGACAGCGCCTCCGGATCGACGCCGGGGAAGGCGCGGTGGACGACGCCGCGGACGTACTCCCGGATGGCGGCGGTCGCGGCGACGCGCTCCTCGCTGGTCGGGTCGCAGGGCTCGGCGAACATCACCCGGAACAGCGCCGGGTGGTCCAGCGCGAAGCGGACGTAGGCGACGGCGACCGCGGCGAGGTCGTCGGCGCTCGCGGGCGACGGGTGCGCGGCGGCCAGGTATCCGGCGAGTTCCTCGTAGCCCTGCGCGGCGACGGCGGAGACCAGCGCGTCACGGTCCGCGTAGTGGCGGTAGGGCGCCGTCGGCGACACGCCGGCCCGTCGCGCCACCGCCCGCAAGGACAGCCCGGCGCTGCCGTCCTCCTCCAGCAGCTCCCGCGCGGCCCGCAGACAGGCGGCGCGCAGATCGCCGTGGTGATACGCACTGGCCTGCGGCACAGGTCACACTCCCTCATGTTGGCAGCGCTTACATCGCTGGTCTAATGTAGACGGTGCATACATTCTACGCGATGAACGCGACGAAAGGGAAACTCCCATGATCAGCGAGCTGTTCGCGCCGCTGCCCCTGCGCTCCGGATCGGTACTGCCCAACCGGATCGCGAAGGCGGCCATGGAGGAGAACATGGCGGGCGACGGCCAGCTGCCCGACCAGGAACTGCTCACGCTGTACCGGCGCTGGGCCGCCGGCGGCACCGGACTGCTGATCACCGGCAACGTCATGGTGCACGCCGAGGCGCTGACCGGCCCCGGCGGGGTCGTGCTCGACGCCGCCGTGCCGCTGGAACCGTTCCGCGCGTGGGCCGAGACCGGCAAGTCCGGCGGCGGGGCCATCTGGATGCAGATCAACCACCCCGGCCGTCAGGTGGCCTCCGGCATGCCCGGCGTGGTGTGGGGCCCCTCCGACGTCGGCGTGGACCTCGGCCGGCACAGCGGCCGCTTCGGCCGGCCCACCGCCATGACCCCCGAGCAGATCGAGACCACCGTCGCCCGGTTCGCCACCACCGCCCGGCGCGCCGAAGAGGCGGGCTTCGACGGCGTGGAGGTCCACGCGGCACACGGCTACCTGCTGTCCCAGTTCCTGTCCCCGCTGGTCAACCAGCGCACCGACCAGTGGGGCGGACCACTGGAGAATCGGGCCCGGATGCTGCTCGACACCGTCCGCGCCGTCCGCGCCGCCGTCTCGCCGTCCTTCGCGGTCGCCGTGAAGATCAACTCCGCCGACTTCCAGCGCGGCGGCTTCGGAGCCGAGGACGCCCGCCAGGTGATCGAGATGCTCGCACCGCTCGGCGTCGACCTGGTCGAACTGTCCGGCGGCAGCTACGAGAGCCCGGCGATGACCGGCCGCCCCGCCGACGCCCGCACCCAGGCCCGCGAGGCGTACTTCCTCGACCTGGCCAAGGACCTGGTCGAGTCCAGCCCCCTCCCGCTCATGCTCACCGGCGGTATCACCCGGTGCGAGACCGCCGAGACCGTCCTCGACAGCGGCGTCGCGCTCATCGGCATGGGCACCGCCCTCGCCGTCACCCCCGACCTGCCCGCCCGCTGGCGCGCGGGCCGCGAGGCCGACCGGCAGCTGCGCCCGGTGACCTGGTCCGACAAGGCCCTCGCCGCCGCCGCGAGCATGGCACTGGTCCGCCACCAGATGCGCCGCCTCGCCGACGGCGACGACCCCAGGCCCCGCACCCGCCCGGCGCGCGCCCTGCTCTGCGAGCAGCGCCACCAGCGACGGGCCCTGCGCCGCTACCGCGCCTGGCTGCCCACCGCGCTCGACGCCGCCACGCGCTGAGTGGACCGGTTGCGGCCCGCGACCCGCCGCGGCCGCGGTTGCGGTTGCGCCCCCCGCCCGGTCGGCGGCGACCATAGGTCTACGGCCACGAGGCGAGGGGAGCATGATGAGCCGAGCAGCGCGTGGCGCCTGGACCAACTGGGCCGGCGACGAAACCTTCACCCCCGCCCGGATGCCGCGGCCCCGATCGGCGGCCGAGGTCGCGGAGGCGACCAGGCGCGCCGCCGAGGCGGGGCAGACCGTCCGCGTCGCCGGCGCCGGCCATTCCTTCGGCGACCTGGTCCGCACCGACGGCGTCCTCCTCGGCCTCGACCGGATGAGCGGCCTGCGCCATGTCGACGCCGACGAGGGACTGGTCGACGTCGGCGCGGGAACCACCCTGGCCGATCTCAACCTCCAGCTCGCCCAGCACGGACTCGCCCTGCCCAACCTCGGCGACATCGACCGGCAGAGCGTCGCGGGCGCCCTGTCCACCGCCACCCACGGAACGGGCCGCGCACTGGGAAACCTGTCCGCCTGCGTCCAGGCCCTCGACCTCGTACTGGCCGACGGCACCACGCTCAGGTGCACGGACGAGGACCCCGAGACCCTGCGCGCCGCCCGGGTGAGCCTCGGCGCGCTCGGCGTCATCACGAGCTGCACGCTGCGCGTCGTGCCCGCCTTCGCGCTGCGCGCCGAGGCCGGGCCCATGCCGCTCGCCGAGGTCCTCGCGCGCCTGGACGAACTGGTCGACGGCAACGACCACTTCGAGTTCTTCGTGTTCCCGCACGCCGGCGCCGCCCTGGTGAAGACGAACAACCGCACCGGCGAACCGCTCCGCCCGCCGCACCGCCTCGCCCAGGTCGCCACCGGGTTCGTGGAGAACGGCGTCCTGGCGGCGGCGTGCCGGGCGGGGCGCCGTTTCCCGTCCCTGATCCCGCGCCTGAACCGGGCCCTCACCCGGCTGATCACGCCCTCCGCGTACGTCGACCTGAGCCACCGGGTGTTCGCCAGCAGACGGTCGGTGCGGTTCACGGAGATGGAGTGGGCGCTGCCGCGCGCCGCGTGCGCCCCCGCGCTCCAGGAGATCCTGCGGGTCGTCGACCGCGACCGCCTCGCCGTCGGCTTCCCGGTCGAGGTGCGGTTCGCGGCGCCGGACGAACTGTCCCACCTCAGCCCCGCCTACGGCCGGGAGACCGCCTACCTCGCCGTCCACATGTACCGGGGCATGGCCTGGGAGCCGTACTTCCGGGCCGTCCAGGACGTGGCGCTGGCCCACGAGGGCCGGCCGCACTGGGGGAAGCGGCACCTGATGGAGGCGGCCGGCCTCGCCGCCCGCTACCCCGCCTGGGAACGGTTCCAGGCCGTCCGCGCGCGGCTCGACCCGGAGGGCGTCTTCACCAACGGCCATGTGCGGCGCGTGCTCGGACCCGTGCGGCACGACCTGACCCCCGGCCGGTGACCGGCGGCGCGGCCCGATCGGGCCGCGCCGTCCGTCTCGGCCGTCGCGCAGGGCTGTCCGTCTCGGCCGTCGTGCCGCGCCGTCCGCCTCAGTCGTCGTGCAGCGCCGTCCGCAGGGCGTCGATCGCGAGCCGGCGGGCGACGTTGGCGGCGCGGGTGTCGCGCAGGCTGTCCAGCAGCAGGAAGTCGTGCACCATCCCGGCCACCCGCACGGCCGTCACGTCCACCCCGGCCTCGCGCAGCCGGGCGGCGTACCGCTCGCCCTCGTCGCGCAGCACGTCGGCCTCGTCGGTGACGACCAGCGTGGTGGGCAGGCCGCGCAGCTGGTCCAGGGAGGCCCGGAGCGGGGCGGCGTACACCTCGGTGCGCCGGCCCGGCGCCGCGTACTGGTCCCAGAACCACCGCATGCCGTCGCGGGTGAGGTAGTAGCCCTCGGCGAACTGGACGTAGGAGGGGGTGCCGAAGTCGGCGTCGGCGACCGGGTAGAGCAGCACCTGCGCCTTCAGGCCGAGTCCGCCGCGCTCCTTGTTCATCAGCGCGAACACCGTCGCCATGCAGCCGCCCACGGACTCGCCGGTCACCGCGACGCGCGAGGCGTCCAGGCCGTGCTCCGCGCCGTGCTCGGCGACCCAGCGGCCCACCGCGTAGTTCTGCTCGACCTGGGTGGGGTACTTCGCCTCCGGCGCCCGGTCGTAGACGGGGAAGACGCCCGCCGCGCCCGCGCCGACCGTGAGTTCGCGGAAGAGGCGGTCGTGGGTCCTGTCGTCGCCGAAGACCCAGCCGGCGCCGTGGATGTAGAACACCACCGGCAGCGGCCCCTCGGCGCCCTTGGGCCGGATGACGCGGGTGCGGACCGTGCCCCACTCGCCGGCGTCCACGTCGACCCACTCCTCGTCGACGTCCGGGCGGGGCACGCTCGCGTCGCTCTGGAGCCCGAGCAGGATGTCACGGCCCTGCTCCGGGGGCACCTCGTAGATCCGCGGGTGCGGGTCGGTCGCCTCGGCCAGCTCCTTCGCGGCGGGTTCGAGGTACGGGGTGAGCGGCGGCGGAACCTCGGTCATGTTCGCTCCCTGTCATCGGGTACGTCGGTGCCTGCCGAGCGGCCTCGGCGGCCGTGGCCGGTGCGGTCCCCCTCCGGGGCGCGATCGCGCCTCGATCGTCGGCGCCGCCCTCGCGAACCGCAGCCGGCCGAGGACGCGGGAACGTTTCCCCGGCCGGCCGCGGCGCCGTCCGTCAGCCGTAGAGGGCCTGACGCAGGGCGGCGGTGGTCCTGGCCACGGCGTCCTTGGCCGACCAGGTGTCGCGCAGGGCGTCGAGCATCATGAAGTCGTGCACGGTCTGCGCGTAGTGCAGGTGCTGGACCTCGACGCCGGCGGCGCGGAGCTTGCCGATGTAGGTCTTGGCCCCGTCGAGCAGGACGTCGGAGTCGGTGACGACGAGCGCCGGGGGCAGGCCGCGCAGCTGCGCGGTGGTGGCCTTGTTGGGCGAGGCGAGCGGCTTCTCGCGGTCGGCGGCGGTGGGCGCGTACTTGTCCCAGAACCACTTCATGTTGGCCCGGGTCAGCCAGCAGTTCTCCGAGAACCGCCGGTAGGAGGCGGTGTCGAAGTCCGCGTCGGTGACGGGGTAGAGCAGGACCTGCTCGCGGAAGGTGGGGCCGCCGCGCTGCTTGGCCATCATGGTGACCGCGGCCGTCATGTCGCCGCCGACGGAGTCGCCCCCGACGGCCAGGCGCCTGCCGTCCACGCCGATCTCGGCGCCGTGCTCGGCGACCCACTTCGCGGCGGTGTACGCCTGCTCGACGGCGACCGGGAAGCGTGCCTCGGGGGAGGGCGTGTAGTCGACGAAGACGACCGCCGCGCGGGCCCCGTCGGCGAGCTGCCGCACCAGCCGGTCGTGCGTCGTCTCGTTGCCCAGGACCCAGCCGCCGCCGTGGAGGAAGACGAGGCCGGGCAGGGTGCCCTTGACGCCGGCCGGACGCACGATACGCAGGGAGACCTGCCCGGTGGGGCCGCCCTTGATCGTCCGGTGGGTGATGTCCGCGGGCAGCTTGGGCACGGGCCCGGCCTGGAGCTTGTCGAGGGCCGCGCGGGCCTGCGCGGGCGTCTGCTCGAACAGCGGCTTGCCGTCCTGCGCGGCGAGCTGGTCGAGGAAGGACTGCGTGGTGCGGTCGAGGGCGACAGGCGGCATTCCGCAGGGCACGTTGCCGTGGGAGGTGTCACCGCCCGCGGTGCCGCCGCCGGTGACGAAGGCGGCCGGAACGAGCGCCGCGGCGCCGGGTGCGGTGCCGTAGCCGGTCAGCACGGTGCCGGCGACCACGGCCGCCGCCATGGCCAGCAGGGGCCTGCGCAGGCCCCGCCCGTCGAATGCGCGCATGCGTTTCTCCTTCTGGGTGAACTTCCGGGAGATTCGTCCCCCGGCGCACACCCTCTCGGGCGGCCGCCATACCCGGCCATCGGGTGAACGCACTCGGGTGACGCGACGCCGCCGGGGGAGTGACACACGGGCGGAGGGGGTTTGGGATCACCCGTCCGGCGGCGTCGCCCGTCGCCCGACCGGCCCGGCCGGTCCGCCATCCGAACCATGGTTGACGACGGCCGCGATGTGGTGCTCAATTGATCGCATGAACGCCGATCAGCGCCTGGTCACCCGGGACCACATCGACTTCGGTCGGGTGTGGTCCGCGGCGTGTCCCGCCTGACCCGGCAGTGAGCCGGCCGACCGGCTCGCCCCTTCCCCCGCGCTTTGTCTCGCGGCCGCTCCCGCGACGCTGAAGCCGCCCCCGGACGTCCCCGCGAACGTCGCCAAACCCGCGCACGCTGGTCGCCGCCCGGTTCCGTCCGAGGCCCGCGCCCGGACGCCGCCGCACCCGCTCACCCTTCGTCCGCCAGCACCTCCCACGCCAGCACGCCCGAAGCGCCGCCGCCGGCCGCGCGAGGGCCGCCCGGCCGTGCCCGCGCGCCGACCACGGCACGGCCCCGGAGAACTTGAGGAAAGGCCATCTCCCATGCCGGTTGAGTTCCTTGGCATCGCCGCCACCCACGACGGCTCCGAGACCACCCCGCGCTCCGGCGCCGCCTTCGACAAGGACTACACGCTGCGGCTCGCCCGGGCGCACGAGGAGCACGGCTGGGACCGGGTGCTGTTCGCCTACGGCTCCGGCTCGCCGGACCCCGCGCCGGCCGCCGCCTACATCGCGAGCCGGCTGGACCGCATCCAGATCCTCCTCGCCCACCGGCCCAACGTCTCCTACCCGACCTTCGCCGCCAAGACCTTCGCCACCCTCGACCAGATCAGCGAGGGCCGGCTGACCGTGCACTTCATCACCGGCGGCAGCGACCACGAACAGGGCCGCGAGGGCGACACCCTCACCAAGGACGAGCGCTACGCCCGCACCCGCGAGTACATCCGCGTCGTCAAGAAGATCTGGACCACCCACGAGCCCTTCGACCACGAGGGCGAGCACTACCGCTTCCACGACTTCGTCAGCGACGTCTTCCCGGTCCAGCAGCCCCGCCCGAACGTGTCGTTCGGCGGCTCCTCGCCCGCCGCGTACGCCGCGGGAGGCGCCGAGGCCGACATCTACTGCCTGTGGGGCGAACCCCTCGCGAAGACCGCCGAGCAGATCGAGAACGTGAAGGCCGCCGCGAAGGCCGCGGGCCGCACCGACGTGCCCCGCATCCAGGTCGCGTTCCGCCCGATCATCGCCCCCACCGAGGAACTGGCCTGGGAGAAGGCCCACCGTACGGTCGGCGCGATCAAGGCCCGCAGGGAGCGCGGCGAAGCGGTCACCCGGCGCCACAGCGGGCACGACCGGCCGCAGAACACCGGCTCGCAGCGGCTGCTCGCCATCGCCGAGGCGGGGGAGCGCTACGACCGCGCGCTGTGGACCCCGACCGCCGCCGCGACCGGCGGCGCCGGCAACTCCAACGCCCTCGTCGGCACCCCGGAGACGGTGGCCCGGGCCCTCCTCGACTACTACGACCTCGGTGTCGACATTCTCTCCGCCCGCGGCTACGACCTGCTGGGCGACGCCATCGACTTCGGCCGGCACGTGATCCCCGTCGTCCGCGAGGAGGTCGCCAAGCGCGACGCCGAGCGCGCGGCGCGCGGCACCGCGGACCTCGCGGCGGTGACCGCGTGACCTCGCTCGCGCGGCCGCGCCCGGCCGCGGGCGAACCGGCCGTCGTACGGGTGCCCGTGTCCGACCCACGGGTGAGACCCCTGCTGCGCGAACTCGGCGACGAGTACTGCGCCCGCTACGGCAAGGACGCCCACGCCGAACTCGCCCGCTATCCCGACGAGGAGTTCACCGCCCCGCACGGCGGCGTGCTGCTCCTGCTCCTCGAACACGACGAGCCGGTCGCGGGCGGCGCCTTCCGCCGGTACGACGCGGGCACCGCCGAGCTGAAGCGGATCTGGACCCACTCCGCCCACCGGCGGCGCGGCCTGGCCCGGCGCGTCGTCGCCGAGCTGGAGCACGAGGCCGCCGCCCGCGGCTACCGGCGGGTCTACCTGACCACCGGCCCGCGCCAGCCCGAGGCCCGCGGCCTGTACCTGCGCACGGGCTACACCCCGCTGTTCGACACCGAGGCCGACCCCGAGACCATCGGCCCGCTGCCCTTCGAGAAGCACCTGCCGCACGCACCGCACGGGCTCGCCCCTGTCTGAGCCGTCGCTGCGCGGCCGGGCAGCAGGCCGGCACGACCGTGGTGCCGGCCCACAGCGCCCCGCGCCCCGCCCTGCCCGTCAGGAAGCGAAGGCCCGCTCCAGCCTGGGGATCAGGTCCCGCAGGTCCTGTTCCCAACAGCCTGCGTTGTGGCCGCCGTTGCACTGGGCGCCCCAGCCGGAACCGTCGCCGTAGTCCACGTAGTGGTACGGCATGCCCAGCTTGTCCATGCTGTCCTTGACGTGCCCGGCCGCGCCTTCGAGCCAGAACTCCGGGTCTACGGGCGAGCCGCCGCCGTTGCCCACGTAGACGGAGACGCCGACTCCGGCGAGCTTGTCCATGTGCGCCGCCGGGTCGACCTCGTTCCACCGCCAGTCGGCGTTGAACACCGGATAGGGGGAGCCGAACAGCGCGTCGCTGTCCACACCCGGCTGGTAAGGGGAGTTGGCGGGGTCGCAGACTCCGGAGGACGAACCGCAGACCGCGCCGAGCGCGTCGGTGACGGAGGCGACGACGGCCAGCCGCAGGTCCATGGACCTGGCCGACAGATCGATGTCCCCGGACAGGGACGCGGTCTGGCTGAACAGGTCGGGACGGACCTGGGCATAGTGCAGGGCGCCGAAACCGCCCATGGAGACACCGGCGACGGCCCTGGCCTTCCTGGTGGCAACGGTGCGCAGGTTGGCGTCGATGAACGGGATCACCTGCTTGAGGTGGAAGTTCTCCCAGTTCTGGGCGCCGAGCCGCGTCTTCTGGTCGAGCCAGTTGGCGTACCAGCCCCGGGCGCCGCCGTCCGGGATGACGGTGATCATCGAGTCGGACGCCCGCAGCGCCGGGTAGTTCTGCTGCGCCGGGTCGTCGGGCGAGCCGTGCAGGAAGTACAGCACCGGGTAGCGCCGGCCCGGGTCGGCGTAGTAGCCGCTCGGCAGGATGATCTTGATGTGGTGCTTGCCCGCGACCTCGGGTGTGGTCACCGTGAGGGTGAAGTCGGTGGGCCCGCCCACGGTCGGGTCGGCCTGGGTCAGGCCGAATCCGTCCGTCATCGGCGGGGGCGCGGCGCCGTCGGCGGCCCGGGCCGGACCGGCCGGCCCGGCCAGGGCCAGGGCGGCCGCGGCGACCAGCCACGTCACCGTCAGCCGTCCGCGGTTCGCTGTCCTTGTCACAGAGTGCCTCCTCGTGGGCCTTCGTGCCGTACGGGGCGGGACGCGCCGGGCGACGATCCCCGTGGTGTGCCGGGCGTGCCTCGATCCCCGTCCGGGGCCTCGGCCACCGGCCTCCTCGTCCGCGCCCGGCCATGCTGGGGAAGGCCGATGAAATCCCGATGACGCCGCGGCGCGCGTCCTCTCCCCGGACCGGTTCACCCTCGTCGGCGTCGGCGGGTCTGGGCGAGGCGGCTCTGCAGACGGGCGTGCCGGAACTGGTAGACCGCACCGGCCTGGCGCAGCACGCCGCGCTGGTAGGCGTCGTCGAGGAAGGCGGCGAGGGCCCAGGGGAGGCGTCCGGTCAACGGCAGCCAGATACGGGAGAGCACGCACCACTGGCCCCAGGCGGTCAGGGTCAGCGTGTAGCCGAGGGCGCCGCCCAGACCGCTGATGGCGCCGAGCATGGCACTGGCCACGGGGTCGGCGGCGAGTTGGCCCAGGCTCCCCTGCAACAGGTCGATCACCAGTCCGGACCCGACTCCGACCGCCACGCCGAAAACGGGCGTCCAGACGGCCAGTTGGGTGAGCGCCGTCCTGCGGTCGGTGTTCAGGACGCTGCCCGGGCTGACGGCGGACACGATGTCGAGCGGGGTCTCCAGGAGACCGAGGAGACAGAAGGTGAGTCCGGTGGCGCCGCCGAAGACCATGCCGAAGACGATCCCGTTGACGAGTCCGAGGCCCAGCGTGGCGGACGCCCCCAGGTCTCCGACGTACGCGCGCAGCAGGCCGACCAGGAACCCGTAGGCGAAGCCGAACAGCGCGCCGCCCAGGGTGCCGATCAGCAGCCGGGGGCCGGCCGACCACGTGGTGGTGTCCGGCCGGCCGCGGATCCGCAGGCGCACGGCGGACGGTCCGACGTCCTTGCCGGTGAGCGTGAACGTGAACCAGTGCACGAGCCCGAACAGCAGGCCGGCCAGCACGGCGACGATGGTGCCGTCCACCAGGCCACCGGTGAGCGAACCGCTGAAACCGGTCGAGAGGGCGGTGTCGACGAGTCCGATGACCAGCGCGGTGACGAGGGCGGTGACCAGGGTGCGGGTGGAGTCGCGCAGGCCGTGGCCGATCCGCCACCACGCCAGGTCCGGGGTTCTCAGCTCGGTCAGGTGGTGGGCGAGGTGGCCGAGCCAGCGCTGCACGCGGTCGGGGTCCCAGCGGCGCGCGCCCGGGCGGCGCCGGCGGTAGACGGTGGGCAGGAAGTCGTCGAGCAGGTGCTCCTCCAGCGTCCGGGCGTCGGGGAAGCGTGCGGTGTCGAGCAGTTCGGCCGGATCGTGCTCCGGGGTGTCGCTGTAGACGGTGCGGGCGAGCGCGACCATCAGCGGCGTCGACAGAACCGCCGCGAGCGGGGCCGGCGGCCCGTCCGGCGACGGCTCGCGCAGCCTCTTCAGCACGGACTCCCAGGCCCCGACCGCGGGGTCGGCGCGGTCGGACTTGCGGGTGGTGCGGGGCAGGTAGTGGTCCAGGTCGTCGAGGGTGAGGTCGGTGAGCTCGATCGGCGCGGCGGAGGTCAGCACGTCCGTCTCGGCGACCGCGGCAGCGTACTCGGCGGGGCGGCTGGTCAGCAGCAGCGGGAGGGTGGTGGCGTTGAGGGCTTCGAGCGCGGGGCGGCGCAGCCCGTCGGCCATCTCGTCGAAGCCGTCCAGCACCGGCAGGACACGGCCGGCGTCGACCAGCGCGGACGCCAGGCTCGTCCTGCCGGGTCCCGGGGCGGCGGTGCCGGGGTGGTCGCGGGTCAGCTGCTCGGCCAGCCAGTCGCGCAGGGTGATGGCGGTGGGGTCCCAGGCGCCGATGCTGAAGATCACCGGTACGGGCTCGGCGGGCGTCCGCGACGCCAGGTGGTCGAGGACGAAGCGCAGGGTCAGGACCGTCTTGCCGGAGCCGGACCGGCCGAGGACCACCAGCCGGCCGGAGGGGACGCTCCGGTAGGTCTTCGCGATGTCCGCCAGTCGGCCGCCCAGGTCCAGGGGCTCGCCCGGAACTCCCGGCGGCAGACGGCGGATGTTGGCCCAGTGGTCGGTGAGCGCCGGACGGGCGGCCTGCCAGCGGACCGGCAGCGGGTAGGGGTCCTGGACCCGCCGCTGTTCCTCCTCGCGCTGCCAGCGGGCCGCCACCGCCTTGGCGAGCTGTTCGGCTGCGTCCGCGAGCGCGGTCCGCGCCGCCGGGACCGGCTGCCGCACGGCGTACGGCGCCGTGGTCGCCTCGCCGCCCGCCACCTCCGCGCCCGCCTCGCCGCCCGCCACCTCCGCGCCCGCCTCGCCGCCCGCCACCTCCGCGCCCGCCTCGCCGCCCGCGGCCTTCGCCTCCTCGGCCGTTTCGGCGGTGCGTGCAGCCGACGTCCCCGCTTCCGGAGCCGTTCCGTCCGCCGGCGACGCCGCCGTAGCCGGGCCCGGAGCCGCTCCGTCCGCCTGTCCGTCCGCCGCTCCCGGAGCCGCGTCGCCCGTTCGTGCGGCCGTCGCCGCTGCCGGCCCGGCCGCCGTGTCCGAACCGGCGCCCCGGTACCCCGGGACGGCGGCGCCGAGTAACTCCTCGCGGTCCTCGCTGCGCAGGGCGAGCGCGTCGGCCAGCTGCCGCACCGTGGTCATCCGCGGGTTGCCGCGCTTGCCGGTCTCCAGACCGCGGATGGTGCTCACGCTGACCCCGGAACGCCGCTCCAGCTCGTCCTGGGTCAGCCCCGCCCGCTCGCGCAGCCGACGCAGCACCGCGCCGAACCCACCGGCCACAGCTACGGCCCCTCCCCGTCATGTCGTCCGCAAGTGCGCAGGTGGGGACTGTAGCGCGGCCACCGGTCACATATGACCGGTTGAATGCTCTGTCCACATTTCCTGCACGGCGGCCACCCTCGACGCCATCGACATGAGCGACCGGGGCGAGTGGAGCGCCCGGTCCTGGAGACGGGGAGTGGCCATGCCGACGACGACCGCGGACCGCGCCGGCCGGGGCGCCGCGTTCCTCACCGCCGAGGAGCGCGAGGTGCTCTACGCGCTCGGATGCGGCCTGGGGGACGCCGAGATCGCCGCCGCCCTGGTCCTGCCCGAGGGGGCGGTGGCCGAGCGGCTCGACCGCGTCCTGGGGAAGCTGGGGCTGCGCGACCGGGCCGCCGCCATCGTGCACGCCTTCGACTGCGGTCTCGTCGTGCCCGGACAGGGCCCGCGCGGGCCGCTGCCCGGACCCGGCGGCGCCCGGCGCACGGCGCCCGAGCCCGGCCCCTGGCTGCGGGTGTCGCTGCTCGGCCCGCTGCGCACGACGCTCGCGGGGCGGCCCGTGGACGTCGGCCCGGTACGGCAGCAGGCCGTGCTGGCGGCGCTGGCGCTGAGCGCGGGCCGCTCCGTCAGCCGGGGGCGGCTGCTGGAGGACGTGTGGGGCCGGGAGATGCCGGACGGCAACGTCGTACCGGTCTACGTGTACCGGCTGCGCAAGATCCTGCGCCTCGGGGAGCGCCCGGACTCGGTGATCCGGCGCGACCGGTACGGCTACGGGCTGGTCCGCGGGGTGGCCGAGGTGGACGCGCTGTGCGTGGAGGACCTCGGCACCCGGGCCGCCGCGGCCGAACGCGGCGGCGACCTGACCGAGGCGGTACGGCTGTGCGGCCGGGCGCTGGAGCTGTTCCGCGGTGAGCCGCTGGCCGGACTGCCCGGGCCGTTCGCCGAGGCGGAACGGCTGCGGCTCGCCCAGCGCCGGGTCGCCCTGGCGCAGCGCGGGGCGGACTGGCTGCTGCGGCTGGGCCGGCGCCGCGAGGCGATCACCGCACTGTCCGCCCTGGCCCTCGAGGAGCCGCTGAACGAACAGGTCGCCGCGACGCTGATGCACGCGCTGCGGTGCGACGGCCGGCGGGCCGAGGCCCTGGCCGTCTTCGACCGCACCGGCCGGCGGCTGGCCGAGGACCTGGGGGTGGCGCCGGGCGAGGTGCTGGTGCGGGCCCGGCGGGCGGCGCTGCGCGGGGAGGACGCCGGCGCCGGCCGGGCGGGCGCGGCGTGAGCGGGGGAGCCGGGGACCGTGAGCGCGCCGAGGAACTGCTGCTGGCCCGGATCTCCGCGACCGCGGGCCGGGCGCGTCTGGGCCGGCGGCACGCCACCTACCGGGCGCTGCCCACCGTGCCCGGCGGGCGGTGGACGGCCACGGCGGACGTACGGCGTCTGCTGGGGGCCGGCGGCGGACCGGCCACCCGCGCGGCCGCGCGGCTCGACCTGTACGAGCACGGCATGACGTTCGCCGTCGGCAGGCGGATCCATGTCATCCGCTTCGACACCACGGTGGTGCGCCGGCGCAAGGTGCTGTCCGCGCGGGGCATCACCCGCGCCCTCGTGCTCGTCGACGTCGACGGCGAACGGGTCGTGCTGCGCTGCGGCGACTTCGGCCGGTGGCAGGAGTGGTGGCCGGCGATCCGCCGGGCCGTCGTCGCCGCGCAGACCCCACGGGCCCTGGCCGCGCTGCACCAGGGCGCACGGCTGGTCTTCGGCCCGGTGTGGCTCACCGCGGACGAGGTCGGCTGCGGCACCACGGTCCTCGGGTGGAGCCGGGTCCGGCGGATCGACGTCCTCAACGGTTTCGTCGCGGTCCGCGCCGACGGCCGCTGGCAGGTGTGGGCCACCGCCGCCTCCGGCATCCCGAACCTCTGCGTCTTCCAGGCCCTCGCCGAACACCTCGTCCGTGCCGCGCGGGACGGCGACTGACGTACGGCCCCGCGCGGCGCTCCACCCGATCCGACCCGGAAACCACGGATTCACAGATCCACGGATTCACAGATCCACAGATCCAGAAGGAGACAGTCATGGCCGACAGCTACCGGTACCGGTGCGGCGAGTGCGGGCACCACACCGCCTGGGGGAGCGAGTCCCAGGGGGCGGACGCGATCGAGGAGCACTACGGGCGGAGCCACCCGCACGTCGTCCCCGGCGGGATGGTCGAGTTCCGCAAGGGATCGTCCTCCGGCTGCGGCAGTGGCTGCCTGATCGCCCTGGGCGTCCTGGTCCTCTTCCTGATCATCGCCTCCCGGCACTGACGCCCGTCGCGCAGCCGGAGTCCTGGGTCTCGTGCGGGGCGTCCGGCGTCGGGCAGGGCGCGGGCAGCGGCAGCCGGAACAAGGTGGCCGTCACCGACCCGGCCACCGAGGTCGGCCGCCGGCGTCGGCCTGCCGCGGGCTCCGGGCACCCCCTGTGCGTCGTCGAGATCGCCGACGACGGCCCGGGCACGCATCAGCGGCCCGCGCGGGAGCGGTCCCTCGCGACCGGCCGCGTGAAGGCGGTGCGCCGGGCGCCGTGAGCGCTCACCGGCCCCCGCCCCCGCGCGGAGCCGTCACTTCTCCCAGCCGACCGTCTCCGGGAGCGGGTTGTAGAAGATGGTCGCGCCGACGTTGGCGAGGCCCTTCTTGACGCCGTAGGTGGAGGGGCCGCTGAACATGGGCAGGAAGGCGTACTCCTGGAGCGCCTTGCGTTCCACCGCGTTGGCCTCGCGGGTCTGCTGGGTCAGGTCGCCGGTCCGGGAGACGGCGCGGATCTCCTTGTCCAGCGCGGGCGTTCCGGCGCCGGTGAGGTTGGAGTCGCGGTCGGAGCAGTAGAAGTCGCACAGGTTGCGCGCGCCGAACGGGTCCATCGAGCGGTTGCCCGACAGGAACAGGTCGAACTTGCGGTCGCTGAGGATGCGGGAGAACTCGGCCTCGTCCGCCTTCCTGACGTCCAGGCGGACGCCCACCGACTTGAGCATGGCCGCGAGCGCCCCGGCGGTGGCCTTGCCCAGCGGATCGTCGCCGATGAGCGGGTAACCGAGGGCGAGCTTCTGGCCGTTCTTGACCCGGATGCCGTCGCCGCCCGGCTTCCAGCCCGCCGCGTCGAGCGCCTTCCTCGCCTCGTCCGGCGCGTACTTCAGCACGGCGGCGACGTTGTCCTGGTAGCCCTTCTGGAAGCTGTAGAGGATGGCCGAACCGGGCAGCGGCTCCGTGTAGTCGAGGCCCTGGAACTGGATCTTGGCGATCTGCGCCCGGTCGACGCTCTCCTCGATGGCCTTGCGCACGGCCTTGTCGGCGAGGACGGGTGACTTGGCGTTGAAGTACAGCGAGTACTCGAAGGGGCTGCCGCCGCTTCGGATTTCCGTGCCCTTCAGTCCCTTGATCTGCTTCAGGCTCTCCGCGCTGGTGGCGGAGACGTAGTCGATCTGCCCGTTCTTGAAGGCGTTGACGGCCGCGGTCGACTCCAGGTTGACGTAGACCCGCTTGTCGAGCTTGCCTCTCTTGCCCCACCACTTCGGGTTGCGGACGAAGGTGATGTCGCCCGAGTGGGCGTCCCACGTGCCGACGGTGTACGGCCCGGCGCCCCACTCCGGGTGGGCCTTCTTGACGTAGGCGTCGTTGAAGTTGGCGACCGTGGCGGCCTTGGGGTGCAGGAAGGTGGAGAACAGGGCCGACCAGGAGGCGTTGACGCCCTTGAAGGTGAGCACGGCCTGTTTGGCGTTCACACCCTTGGTGACCGAGGTGATCTGCGAGTAGCCGTTCGTGGTGGAGGCGGCGTAGGCCTTGTCGGAGCCGTTGTTCGCCTGCCAGGTCGCCTTGATCGCGGTCCAGTCGATGGGAGTGCCGTCGTTGAACACCGCCTTGGGGTTGAGGGTGAGCACGACCTTCTGGTTGCCGCCCTGGACGGAGACCTTCACATCGCTGAGGTAGTCGGGGTTGTACCGCACCTCGCCGGTGGGCGAGTAGGTGATGGCGTCGGCGTTGTACCAGGCCCAGACCCGGGCGGCGGTGAGCGTGGAGTTCACGTTGAACGGATTGCCCTGGTCGTCGAAGGTGCCGACCGTGGTGTACGTGCCGCCGTCCCTGACCCGGTCGTAGGGCGTGGGGTTGTAGTCGGCGGCGGACGGCGCGGCCGAGGGCGCGTCCTTGCCGTCCGGGTGCGCCGAGCCGGCCCCGGACGAGGACTGGCAGGCGGTGGCGGTGAGGGAGACGGCGGCGAACAGGGCGACGGGCAGGGCCGGTCGTGCGCGCATGGCGGGGTTTCCTTTCGAGTGGGCGAACCGGTGGATGCGGGCGCGGGCACACGGCACCGCGCCGCCGGGTGCGGGCGTGCGTGTGGGTGTGGACGGCGGCGGCCCCTGGTCGCGGGGTCGGGACGCGCCGGAGGTGTGTCGGGTGTGCGGTGTGTTCAGACGCCGTGACAGGCGTAGCGGTGGCCCGAGTCGCCGGCCACGGGGGTCTGCGCGGGTGGCTCGGTGCGGCAGCGGCGGCGCAGTTCCTCGCCGGCCTCGCGGTACAGCGGGCAGCGGTCCACGAAGACGCAACCCCGCGGTGGACGGGCGGCGTTGGGCGGCTCGCCCGTCAGCACCACGCGCTCGCGGGTGCGTTCGCGCCCGGGGTCGGGGATCGGGATCGCCGACAGCAGCGCACGGGTGTACGGGTGTCTGGGGTCGGCGAAGATCGCCTCGGTGTCCCCGGTCTCCACGATGTGCCCCAGGTACATCACCGCGATGCGGTCGGAGACGTAGCGGACCACGGCCAGATCGTGCGCGACGACGAGATAGGCGAGGCCCAGTTCGCGTTTGAGCCGGGTCAGCAGGTTGATCACCCCGGCCTGCACCGAGACGTCCAAAGCGGACAGCGGCTCGTCCAGCGCGAGCAGCCTCGGCTCGGTCGCCAACGCGCGGGCGATGCCGACGCGTTGGCGCTGGCCACCGGAGAGCGCGGCCGGGAAGCGGTCGCCGATCGTGTCGTCGAGGCCGACCAGGGCGAGGAGTTCGCGCACCCGGGCGCGGATCGACGCGCGGTCGCGGCCGATCGCCCGCAGTGGCTCGGCCAGCGAGTGGGAGACGGGCATCCGGGGATCGAGGGCGCCCAGCGGGTCCTGCATGACGATCTGCACGTCCCGCCGCAACCGCCGTACGGCCGCCGGGGAGTCGAGTGCGGCGACGTCGGTGCCGCAGATCTCGACGCGGCCGCCCTCGGGCCGCGCCAGGCGCAGGATCTCCATCAGCGTCGTCGTCTTGCCGCTGCCGGACTCGCCCACCAGAGCGAGCGTCTCGCCGGCGCGCAGTGCGAAGCCGACCCCTCCGACGGCTCGCAGGGTGCCGATCCGGCGCTTGAGGACGGCGCCCTTGGTGACGGGGAACGTCTTGACGAGATCCTCGACCCGGAGCACCACCTCGCCGGTCGCGGTCGCGGTCGCGGTCCGGTCCGCGGGCGCCGGCGGGCCGGCGGGCGGGGTGTCGCCCTTGGGGTCGAGCGAGCCGTCGGCGATCTCGGCGGCGCGCAGACACGCCACGTGGCCGTGTCCGGTGACCTCGTGCGACTCCGGTTCGGCCGTGCGGCAGGCGTCGAGGGCGACGGCGCAGCGGGGCGCGAAGGGACAGCCGGCGGGGAGGTCCACCAGGGCGGGCGGTTCGCCGCCGATCGGGACCAGCGGGCGGCGGACGCCGCCGTCCACGGTCGGCACGGCGGCCAGCAGCCGCGCGGTGTACGGCATCGTCGGGCGGCGGAAGAGTTCCGTGACGCCCGCGTGTTCCACGAACCGGCCCGCGTACATGACGGCGACGTCGTCCGCGTGGCCCGCGACGACTCCGAGGTCGTGGGTGATGAGGACGAGGCCGGCGCCGGTCTCCTGCTGCGCGAGCCTGAGCACGTCGAGGATCTGGGCCTGCACGGTGACGTCGAGCGCGGTGGTGGGTTCGTCGGCCACGAGGACGGCGGGCCGATTCGCGATGGCAAGCGCGATGACGACGCGCTGGCGCATGCCGCCGGAGAACTCGTGCGGGAAGGCGGTGGCCCGGCCGCGCGGGTCGGGGATGCCGACCAGGTCGAGCAGTTGCACGGCCTGTTCCCAGGCGGCCCGCCTGGTCAGGTCCTGGTGGACGCGCAGAGCGTCGGCGAGCAGCCTGCCCACCGAGTAGATCGGCGTGAGGGCGGACAGCGGGTCCTGGAAGACCATGCCGATGGACTTGCCGCGTATCTTCGACAGCGCCCGGTCGTCGAGGCCGACGAGGTCCTGTCCGTCGAGCAGCACCTGGCCGCGCACCTCGGCGGAGGGCGGCAGCAGGCCCATGACGCCCAGGGCGGTGGCGGACTTGCCCGAGCCGGACTCGCCGACGACGCACAGGGTCCGGCCGGGCAGCAGGTCGAAGCCGACGCCGCGTACCGCCTGGACGGGGCCCGCTTCGGAGGGGAAGGTGATGTGCAGGTCCCGTACGGACAGCACGGGCCGGCCGTCCTTTCCGGGCGCCGGGTCGAGCAGCGGCGTCGCGAGGGTCATCGTCGGCCTCCTGCCGAGCCGGTCGCCGAGGTGGGGTCGAGGGCGTCGCGCAGGCCGTCGCCGATGAGGGTCATCGAGACGGTGAGCAGGACGAGCAGTCCGGCCGGGAACGCGAACAGCCAGGGGGCGCTGGTGAGGGTGGTCGCGCCGTCGGCGAGCATGGTGCCGAGGGAGACGTCCGGGGTCTGGACGCCGAACCCGAGGAAGGACAGGGCGGTTTCGCTGAGCACGGTGGCCACGACGCCGAGCGTCAGGTTGACGATCAGCAGCGATCCGAGGTTGGGGATGAGGTGGCGCAGGATGACGCGCAGCGGGCCGACCCCCATGAACTCGGCCGCCTTCACGTAGTCCCGCTCGCGCAGGGAGGTCGAGACCGCCCAGATCACCCGCGCGGTGGACATCCAGCCGAACACGGTCAGCACGATGATCAGCACCCGCCAGTCGCCGGCCAGCCGGTGGGAGACCAGGGCGAGGATGAGGAAGGAGGGGACGACCAGCAGGAAGTGGATGACGGCGAGCGTCGCCCGCTCGACCCGGCCGCCGAAGTAGGCGGCGCCGGAGCCGATGACCGCGGCGAGGACGACCGTCAGCACCGACACGCTGACCGCGATCGTCAAGGAGCGCTGGAGGCCGTGCACGGCGCAGGCGTAGACGTCGTTGCCGCCCTGGTTGGTGCCGAACCAGTGCACGCCGCTCGGCGGCGCGGTGAGCGCGGTGAAGTCGGCGTCGGTGTACGCGTAGCGGGTGAGGTGGCCGCCGAGGGCGGCGAACAGCACCAGCAGCGCGAGGATCACCGCTCCGGCGACGGCGAGGCGGTTGCGCGCGAAGCGCCGCGCGTACAGCCGGCCGAGGCCGAGATGGGCGTGCTCGCGGGCGGGGCGCGCCGCGCGCGGCGGCTCCGCGTCCGGGCGGACGGGCGCGCCGGACGGAGCGCCGGCTCTCGCGTCGGTGCTCATGTCAGCTCACCCGCACTCTCGGGTCGAGGAAGACCGTGGCGATGTCCGCGAGGATCGCGCCGACGGCGGTCAGGGTCGCGGCGAAGGCGGCCGTGGCGACCGTGCCGTGCACGTCGTTCTTGCTGATCGTCTGGACGAAGTAGCGGCCCATGCCGTTCCAGGCGAAGACCGACTCGGTGATGACCGCGCCGGTGAAGACGGCCGGGACGCTGAACGCCACGGAGGCCGCGGTCGGGATCAGCGCGGTCCGCAGGGCGTGCCGGCGGATGGCCTGGGCGCGGGTGAGCCCGGTGGCCCGGGCGGTGCGCACGAAGTCGGCGCCCAGGGTGTCGAGCAGCAGCGAGCGCTGGGTGAGGTGGTAGCCGACGTACCCCATCAGGGTGAGGCTCGCGGTCGGCAGGATCAGGTGCAGCAGGCGGTCGGCGATCGTGGGCAGCAGGCCCTCGACGCCGGGCGAGTTCTCCCCGGCGACGTAGAGGAAGCGCAGCCCGGCGTGCTGGTTGAGCCAGATGGCGACGAAGACCACGAGCAGGGCGGCGACGGAGGCGGGGACGTTGAAGACCAGGATGGACACGGCCTGCGAGAACCGGTCGGCCCAGCCGTACTGCCGGGCGGCGGTGTAGACGCCGAGCGCGACGCCGATCACCACGGACAGGACGGTCGCGAGGGTGACCAGCTCGGCGCTGACCAGGGCACGGTAGCCGATCTCGCCGTTGACGGAGACGCCGGTCGGGGACCTGCCCCAGTCGAAGTGCAGGGTCACCGAGGTGAGCCAGTCCCACCAGCGGTGCACGAGCGGTTCCCGGGGATCGAGGTGGTACGGCGCGAGGGCGCGGTCGATCTGGTCCTCGCTGCGCACGGGCCGCAGGTCCCGGTAGTTCGACCGTGGGTCCAGGAACCAACTGGCGAGGAAGTAGGTGGCGTTGGTGGCGACGACGATCATCAGGAGCCAGCCGGCCGCCTTGCGGATCACATGGCGCACCATGCGCGGAACCTCCTCTGCGCACCTGTGGGCCGCGCCGGGGGAGCGCTGGGAGGAGGGGCTTGATACATGGGTGGGGGAGGCTTTCTGCGGAAGCGATACGAAGACCCGTGGGGGGCGATGTCAGCCTGGTCCGCGCTTCGCCGTCACGCCAGCCTTCGCCCGGCGCCGCCACGAGGTCGTCATGCCGCCGTAGCAAAGAAACCGGTGTACGGGGCGAATCGGATCATCTCGCGGCGGTGGCCCCGGACTACGGGAAGAGCCGGCCCGCGCTCGGGTGGTCCTGGGCGGCGTCCACGCAGACGTTGGCGCCGTTGATCCCGCCGGCGCGGGCCGAGAGCAGGAAGCACGCCACGTCCGCCACCTCGCGCGGCTCCACCAGCCGCCCCCGGGGGAAGTCGTCGCGGGCGAACTCCTCGTACCGCTCGGGCCGGTTGTCCCGGAACCAGGCCCAGCCCCCGCCCTCGAACAGCACCGAACCCGGACTGAGCGCGTTCACCCGGATGTTGCGCGGCCCCAGCTCCTGGCCGAGGGCGGCGGCGAGGTGGATCTCCGCCGCCTTCGCCGAGGCGTACGACGACTTCGGGCCCGGCTTCCAACCCGTGATCGACGCCACGACGAGCGCGCTGCCGCCGCCGCGCCGCTCGAAGTGCGGCACCGCGCTGCGGATGGCGTGGGCGGCGTGCAGGACGTTCACCTCGTAGGTGCGCAGCCAGTCCTCGGGCGTCGAGTCCAGCAGGCCGCCGCCGGACGCGCCGCCGGCGTTGGCCACCAGCAGGTCGAGACCGCCCATCCGCTCGGCCGCCTCGTCGACGGCCCGGGCGAGCGCGTCCGGGTCCGTGACGTCCGCCCGGACGCCGGGCAGTCCGCACTCCTGGAGCCGCCGCGGGTCCCGTCCGCAGACGGTGACCGCCGCGCCCTCCTCGTGCAGCGCGCGGCCGATGGCCAGCCCGATGCCGCCGCTTCCGCCGGTGATGAAGGCCGTCTTCCCCGCGAGTCCCAGATCCATGGCGGCAGCGTCCCAGCACCCGCCGGCATGATCAACCCATCGCGCCCGGCCCGTCCGGGCCGGGCGGCGGTCACACGGTGGGGCGGGGCCCCGCGGCGCGGCGCAGCCGGTTGGCGATCGCCAGTCCCAGCCCCTCCTCCACCGGCAGCGACGCGACGATGAGGTCGCACCCCTGCTGGTCGAGGTCGCGTAGGAACCCGTACAGCCCGCGCGCGTAGGCGGCCGTGGAACCGGGCACCCGCGCCACGGCGTGCGCCCGCACCGGGGTGTCGGCGAGGGCGGGCGGCAGGAAGACGCCCACCCGGTGCCCCAGCTCCCGCGCGAGCTCCGCCTCGGCGACGACCTTCTCCGGCTCGACGAGGACGACCCGCGCACGCGGCGCGTAGTGCGACGGGTGCTGGCCCGGCACCCGCACGGAGCTGGTCGCCGGGACGGCGAGCGGGTGTCCCAGCACCGCTTCGAGCTCCTCGCGCGTCACCCCGCCGGGCCGCAGGATGCTCGGGGCGTCGCCGGTGACGTCCACGATGGTCGACTCGACGCCGACCTCGCAGGAGCCGCCGTCCAGCACGAAGTCGACGGCGTCCCCCAGCTCCGCGCGGACGTGGTGCGCGGTGGTGGGGCTGACCGAGCCGAAGCGGTTGGCGGAGGGGGCCGTGACACCGCCGCCGAAGGCCGCGAGCAGCGCGAGCGCCACGGGGTGGTCGGGCACCCGCACGGCCACCGTCTCCAGGCCGCCGGTGGCTTCCAGGGGCACCCGGCGGCCGCGCCGCAGGACCAGGGTGAGCGGCCCCGGCCAGAAGTGCTCGGCCAGCAGGCGCGCCGTCTTTGGCACCTCCTCGACCCAGTCGTCCAGGAGCCGCGCGCCGCCCAGGTGGACGATCAGCGGGTGGTTGGGCGGCCGCCCCTTGACCTGGAAGATGCGCGAGACGGCGACGGGGTTCTCGGCGTCGGCGCCCAGACCGTAGACGGTTTCGGTCGGGAGGGCCACGAGCCCTCCGGCGCGCAGCACACCGGCTGCCTTCTCGATGTCACTGGTTCTCGCCGTCACCCTCACATCCTAGGCGTCCGTCCGCACCCCACCGCACCGCGCGGCGTGCGCCCGGTCAGTCGCCGGCGCCGCCGCGCAGGTCCAGCGCGCGCAGGACCGCCTCCAGGGCGAAGCGGTGGTCGGGGTCGGTGAGCCGGTCGCCGAGCCGGGCGTCCAGGTTGCGCAGGCGGTAGCGCACCGTCTGGGCGTGCACGCCGAGGATCTCGCCGACCTGCTCCGCGGTGGCCCGGGTGGACACGTGCACGCGCAGCGTCTCCAGGAGCCGGTCGCGCCGGCTGGCGGGCAGCTCGCGCAGCGGGGCGAGCTCCCTGGCCGCCACCTGGGACATGAGGGGCGGGTCGGACAGCAGCCATAGGGTGACCAGGTGGTCCTCGCAGGAGATCAGGGGGGCGTCGGCCAGGACGCCCTCGTCGACCAGTTGCAGCGCGCGCCGGGCCCAGCGGACGGAGTCGGCCGCCTGGTCGTGCGGCACGGTCAGGCCCACGGCGGCCTGCGTGCCGGCCAGCGCCTTCTCCAGCGTCGCCAGCCGCTGTGGGGTCATGGCTCCGGGGAACAGCAGGTGCGGCTGGGGGATGTCCAGGTCCGCCAGGACGTCCGCCGGGAGCCCCGCCTCCAGCTGGTCGGGGACGGGGGAGCGCAGGGCGACGAGGGTGACCTCGGCCGGCAGCTGCCAGGCGGCGGCCTCGCACAGCTCCATGACGGTCGACTGGGACAGCGGCGGCGCGGCGAGGATCAGGTGCAGCAGCTTCCTGCGCAGCGCGGAGACCTCGGAGGCGGCCCGGGACTGCACCTCGACATATCCCTCGCGGGAGATCGCCTCCAGTTCCTCGACGTAGGCGAACAGGGCGTCGGCGAAGGCCAGGACGACGGTGGCGGAGAGGTGGTAGTGCCGGCCGACGGCCTTGGCACGGCGCAGGGCGACCCGCGCGCCGAGCCGGTACGCGCCCTGGAGGGTGCCCATGTCGCGGCCCTCGTAGGCCTCCACGCGCCCGAACTTGCGCAGCAGCTCGTCGCGCACCGTCGAGTCCTTGCCCGGTTCGGCCACCCGGTCCACGAAGGCGGACAGGGCCTGTTCGACGCCCTGGCGGATGGCGTCGGCGTTGGGGCCGTTGAGCAGGCGGGCGTAGACGGGATAGGCGCGGATGACCTCCAGGCGTATCTCCTTCATGAGCCCGGGTAATTCCGGTCTGATGAGGGCCGCGAACTCCCTGGGCAGGGGGTCGAGCGGTTCTCCGAGTTCCGGTGGCCTCATGGTTGACGGCATGAGTCTGTCGTTCCTCGCTCTCGACGCGCCTGGTGGGGGAGAGCGACCGGTGTCACCCGTCCCGGGAGCGGGTGACACCGGCCTGCCTACAGGTGCATGTCAGTGTGAAAGGTGAAGTTAAATCAACTCCTCCGGGATGTGCACCAGTCGTGCGCACATTGGTGTCGTGCGGGGGCCGTCGGCGGCCGGGTCGGCTGATACTCGCCGGTGGACGGCCATTACCTGACGGCGGAGTGCCAGCCCTGGGAGAGCACCTTGCCGGCGTCGGGCGCGACCGTGCCGGGGGCCAGCAGACCCGCCAGCGAGGTGTGGGTGTCGTTGAGCGTGAGGTTGTTCTTCCCCGCGGCCGACGGCAGCCCGGTCTTGAGGTTGACCGCCGCGTCGATCAGGCCGAGCAGTCCCAGCCCGCAGCCGCTGGCGCCGGGCACGGCGAAGGTGCTGTCGCTCTGGACCGACCCGGTGAGGTTGATCCGGCTCATCTCGCCGTCGTCGGCGAGGGTGCCGTCGGCCTTGAAGAACGTCATGCCGAAGTCGGGCAGGTTGAGGTTCTTCGGGCGCAGCACGATCGGGTTCGACTTGGTGCCGATGTAGCAGTTGGAGCCCAGGAACGGGTTCTGGAGGTGGATGCGGACCGGGATGGCGACGATCGTCTGGTCCGTGAGGATGCCCGCGGTCTGGTCGAAGTCGCTGGGTGTGCCGACCGACTCCACGGTGGCCGTGATCTTGTTGAGGCTGCTGTCGGTGATCTGCCGGCAGATGGCCGTCACGGCCGGGATGTTGCTCGGGCACATCAGGCCCAGCAGACCGCCGGGCACGGTCGCCGAGTCGGCGATCAGGGAGCCGCCGGCCGGGGCGGCGACGGTGCTGGTGCCGTCCGCGTTCTCCACGACGCCGATCTGGAGGTCGGTGCGGCCCGTGGTCACCGTGGTGTTGCCCAGCTTGATGGAGCCGCTCGCCGAGGTCGACACCACGCACTGCGGGGTCCGGTCCAGACCGTCCGCCGCCAGCAGCGCCGGGGCGTCCACGGGACAGCGGGTGAAGGGCGCCCACTCGCCGTTGAGCTGGGTCGTCGCGGCGGTGGCCGCTCCCATGGCGGCGAAGGAGGCGAGGGCGGTGCCGAGCGCGGTGACGGTGCTGACGAGTCCGGCACGGCGGGAGATTCCGGTCATGAGATGCCTTCCGTGAGGGTACGGGGAGTGGCGGGATTCAGCGCTGGGCGACGGGGATCTTTATCGGCTGCTTGTCATCGGTGCACTCGGTTCCGTAGTGGGGCTCGAACTGGCCGCATGCCTGCCCCTGGATCTGCTTGACGTAGTTGTCCGGCCCGGACACCGAGGCCGTCAGCAGCCGGTCGACGTTCTCGCCGGCCGCCGTCCTGCAGCCGGTGAACTCGGGGATCGTGACGCTGCCGGTCAACTCGCCGCCGGAGGACAGCTGGTAACCGGTGGCCGGCATGCCGCCGACGTACTCGCCGTGGCCCTTCACCAGCAGATGGTCCCCGGGGTGCTGCGCCGGGTCCGGGTCGGGCGAGCGGAGCGACGTCCTGGTGCGGCAGGAGGCTCCCACGTCCAGGGGCGTGCCGTTGACGCTCAGCGAGGTGACATGGAGCACCACCGGGACGCGGATGTAGGTGTCCAGTGAGCCGCCGAAGGTCGACATGTCCAGGGCGCCGACGGAGTCGACGGTCAGGGGACCCGTCTGCTCCAGCACCATGGTGGCCGTCGCCGGGACGAAGTCGAAGGTCAGGAAGGTGGCCGTGAACGGCGCGGTGCTGGCCTCCTGCCGATAGTAGAACTGGCCCTCGGAGTGCTGGGTGAGGAGGTATTGACTGCCGTCCGGCGACAGCGACCCGAGCAGGTCCCCCTGCTCGATGAACGTGCACGACGGCGGGAGCAGCGTCGCGGCCTTCTGCTTGCGCACGTTCGTGTAGCCGGTGACGTACGTGTCCAGCGACCTCGTCGTCGCCGGGTGGTGCTCGTCGTACTTGCACGGTGCCACGCCGTCGCGGTCCGTGGTGGTACCGGGCGTGTCCCCGGCGATCCTCGGGGCCCGCCGGCTCTGCGAGGCGCCGGGCTGTCCGGACGGCTGTCCGGAGGGCGAGGACGACCCGGAGGGCGTGGCGGAGCCGGAGGGCGAGGACGGCCCGGAGGGCGAGGACGACGGCGAGCCGCCCGACGTGAACCCGACCGGCACGGTGGCCAGCAGGCCGTGTCCGGACGCGTCCTTGTCGAGGGTGCAGGCGACCGTGAGCGGAGCGGGCCCGGCGCCCGCGCCGTCGGTCGTGGTCACGGCCAGATCGACGGCCAGGTTCCCGGCCGAGATCGTCAGGTCGCCGGCGCTCTGCCCGGTCACCGAGGGGACGTCGCCCGTCGCGGACAGGGTGAGCGGCCCCGAGCCGGGGACGGCGACCGGGGCGGCCGTGCCGTGCCAGGTCGCCTCGGCCGTGGCGTCGTTCTGGGCGACGCCGACGGAGAGGCGGGTCGCGGCTGTGATCCCGGCCCCCTCGGGCGCCTTGAGGTCCGTCACCGCCTCGGCGGGGAGTTCCACGGTGGTGGTGACGTCCGAGGGCCGGATCGCCTCACCGGGCACCACCCGGTCCGGGAAGGCCGCCGAGACCCGTACCGTCGCCTGCCGCTGCCCGGACGGAAGCGTGCACACGTAGGGCAGCGTGGTGTCGACCTGCTGGGTGCCCGCGGCGGCGACCGCGGCCGGGACCATGGCGGCGAGCACGACGAACGCGGCGGTCGTCGCGGTCCTGGCCCGGGCGTGCGCGGTGCGCCGGGCGGCCGCGCGGGGGAACGCCGGCCGCTGCTTCGTCCGGGCGGGTGCGGAGGGAACACCGCGGGGCCGCTTCACGGTTGGGAGCCAGTGATCTTCGGGATGCTGCTCGTGCCCTTCACCTTGACGAGGTAGTCGCCCTTGAAGGTGGGTTTGGTGGAGGTCGTGACGAGCGTGCCGCAGTTGGTGGCCGAGGCGACGGTCAGTTCGCCCGGGACGCTGTTGACGGCCAGGACGCCGGTGGAGTTGTCGTACGAACTCGACGCCTTGCCCGCCACGGTGAAGAAGCAGGCGCCCAGGACCGCCTTGGCGCTGATGTCGCCGACGTGGCCGGTGGTGACACCGGTCGAGGGGTCGTAGTCCCGCGCGACGATCGACCACGGGGTGATGGCGGTGATCGTGATGTTGCCCAGGATGGTGCTGCAGGGCGAGGTGATGGTGCCGATGGTGACGGCGCCGACGCTCCCGACCTTGGCCGGGTTGCCGTTGCCGCCGGTCAGGGTGCCGGACGCGCTGGATGCCGTGCAGGTGACCGGAATGTTGAAGGTCATCGTGATGTTCCCGCTGTTGACCGCCGTGAAGCCGGCCGCCGAGGGACTGACGGTCCAGACCGTGGACGGGTTCGCGGAGGCGGGGACGACGGCGATGCCGAACGCTGCCGTGCCCGCGCCCACCGCGACGGCGACCCTGCCGAGGGGCCTCTTCATGACTGGGTGACTCTCCTTCTTCCGGGCGGCGCCGCCGGGGACGCCGCGGTGCCGGTACGCCCCGGACCGGCGGCAACCGCCCGGCCGGGGGTGACCCGGCCAGGCGGTTGCGAGCGGACTCGTCGGGACTACGGGTTGGAGCCGACGATCGTCGGGATGGTGCTCGTGCCCTTCACCTTGACGAGGTAGTTGCCCTTGAAGGTGGGCTTGGTGGAGGTCGTGACGACCGTGCCGCAGTTGGTGGCCGAGGTGACGACCAGTTCACCGGAGACGCTGTTGACGGCCAGGGTGCCGGTGGAGTTGGTGTACGTGCCCGACGCCTTGCCGCTGACGTTGAAGACACAGGCGCCGGCGCTGACCTTGGCGCTGATGTTGCTGACGTAGCCCGTGGTGACGCCGGTCGAGGGGTTGTAGTCCTTCGCGACGATGGTCCACGGGGTGGTGGCCACGGTCGTGACGTTGCCCAGGAGGCTGGTGCACGGCGAGCTGGCGGTGCCGAAGTTGATGGCGCTGATGCTGGCGACCGTCGCCGGGTTGCCGGTGGCGCTGGCCATGGTGCCCGAGGCGCTCGACGTCGTACACGTCATCGGGATGTTGGCGGTCAGCAGGATGTTGCCGCTGTTGGTCGCCGTGAAGCTGGACGGCGACGGGTTGACGGTCCACACCGTGGAGGCGTTCGCGGAGGCGGGGGCGACGGCGATGCCGAACGCGGCCGCACCCGCGCCCGCCACCACCGCGAGCGTTCTGAGGGTCTTCTTCATGGCTCTGGGACTCTCCTTGTGGATTGACCGGCAGAGATCGGCCGCGACGGAACCGACGGAGGGCGGAGCAGCGGCCCGCGGTCCGGATCTGTCGACCGCGAGCACCGACGTTACTTGCGGGAAACTTGACCGAACAATGCCGCCGACCATGATTCTTTGAAAAGGACAACCATCTGTTGCTCAGGTGAGCAGCCCGCGCCGCCGCTTCATCACCCGCTGCCAAGAAAGACGGCCGCCGGTTGTGCACCCGTCGAGCCCGTGAAACAGCGCGCGCAGCTCCCGGAAACAGTCGTCAGGGGCGGCCCGTACGCGTCCGATGACAATTCCGGGCGGGGAAATTGTCACCGCGTTGACAGCTCGCCGAAGAGCGGATCACATATCGCGGTAAATATGCGATCGCCTATTGCCCGTCCAGGTTACTCGGCCGTAACGTGCCGGATGCAGCACTGACCTCCGCATCGGCGGCCCCCCGTCGGCCGGAGGTGTGGCGGTCGTGCGGCCCGTGTCCTCCTTCAGGGCCGTGCGCCCGCCGGCAGGGCCTCGCGTATCCCACCCCCCGGAGACGCGCGGCCCTGCTCTGTCGTCCGGAGACAAGGTCGTGGACCGCACCTTGTCTGCGCGGTGACAAAGTCCGGGAGGGCATCGGGAAACCGGTGCCGTCCCTGTTGCCACAGAACCGCGCACCGGCTTAGCGTGCGCACCCGGTGCGCACTGGCTCACCCTTGGCGGAGGTGATATGGGAATCGAAGTCGTGGTCGAGGGCCTGACCAAGTCGTTCGGCAAGCAGAACATCTGGCAGGATGTGACTCTCACGCTTCCGGCCGGTGAAGTCAGTGTCATGCTCGGCCCGTCCGGCACCGGTAAGACGGTGTTTCTGAAATCGCTCATCGGTCTCCTCAAACCGGACCGCGGCCGTGTCCTCATCAATGGGGTGGACATGGTGAACAGTCCGGAGCGCGAGATTTTCGAGACCCGGAAACTCTTCGGGCTCATGTTCCAGGACGGCGCCCTCTTCGGCTCCATGTCCCTCTTCGACAACATCGCCTTCCCGCTGCGCGAGCACACGCGCAAGAAGGAGGCCGAGATCCGGCGCATCGTCATGGAGCGGATCGAGGTCGTCGGACTCCTGGGCGCCGAGCGCAAACTGCCGGGAGAGATCAGCGGCGGCATGCGCAAGCGGGCCGGCCTGGCCCGCGCCCTCGTGCTCGACCCGCAGATCATCCTGTGCGACGAGCCGGACTCCGGCCTCGACCCGGTGCGCACCGCCTACCTCTCCCAGCTGCTGATCGACCTCAACGCCCAGATCGACGCGACGATGCTGATCGTCACCCACAACCTCGACATCGCCGCCACGGTTCCCGACAACATGGGCATGCTCTTCCGCCGCGAACTGGTCACCTTCGGCCCGCGCGAGCTGCTGCTCACCAGCGAGGAACCGGTCGTCGCCCAGTTCCTCGCCGGCCGCCGCGAGGGCCCCATCGGCATGTCGGAGGAGAAGGACGCCGCGGCCCTGGCCGCCGAGGCCGCCGATCCCCGGACCCGGGCGAACACGCCCCGCGAGATCGTCCCGCAGCTCGAACCCTCCCCGGGCCTGCCCGCGCGGCGCGCCGCCGCCCGGCGCCGCGAACGCGTCCTCGGCATGCTCGACCGGCTGCCGCCCGCCGCCCGCGCGGCCATCGAGCGCACCTACGCCTCGGCCCCCACCGCACCCGCCATGCCCCTGCCGGCGGCCGGGAGCGGCTCATGATCACCGGGGCGCTGCGGCAGACCGGACGGCTCTTCGCGCTCTCCGCCGAGGTCAGCCGGGCCATCTTCAAACGCCCTTTCCAGTTCCGGGAGTTCGTCGAGCAGTTCTGGTTCCTCGCCAGCGTGACGATCCTGCCCGCCGCGCTCGTCTCGATCCCCTTCGGCGCCGTGATCGCCCTCCAGGTCGGCTCGCTCACCCAGCAGCTGGGCGCCCAGTCCTTCACCGGCGGGGCCAGCGTGCTCGCCGTCGTCCAGCAGGCCAGCCCGCTCATCGTGGCCCTGCTGATCTCCGGCGCGGGCGGCTCCGCCATCTGCGCCGACCTCGGCTCCCGCACCATCCGCGAGGAGCTGGACGCGATGGAGGTCATGGGCGTCTCGCCGGTGCAGCGCCTGGTCGTACCGCGGGTCCTGGCCGCCATGGGCGTGGCCGTCCTGCTCAACGGACTGGTCTCGGTGGTCGGCATCCTCGGCGGCTACTTCTTCAACGTCTACCTCCAGGACGGCACCCCCGGCGCCTACCTGTCCAGCTTCTCCTCGCTCGCCCAGCTGCCCGACCTCTACGTCAGCGAACTCAAGGCCGTCATCTTCGGGTTCATCGCGGGCATCGTCGCCGCCTACCGCGGCCTCAACCCGCGCGGCGGACCCAAGGGCGTGGGCGACGCCGTCAACCAGTCCGTCGTCATCACCTTCCTCCTGCTGTTCTTCGTCAACATGGTGATCACGGGCGTCTATCTCCAGATCGTCCCGCCGAAGGGGGGCTGAGGAACCGTGGCCTCCCCGCTCGTATGGCTCGACCGCTCCGGCGAGCGCATGATCTTCTACATCCGCTCCGTGCTCTGGGTTCCGCGCACCCTGCGCCGCTACCTCAAGGAGGTGCGGCGGCTGCTGGCCGAGGTCGCCTTCGGCACCGGCGGCCTCGGCGTCATCGGCGGCACCATCGGCGTGATGATCGGGATGACGCTGTTCACCGGGACCGTCGTCGGACTCCAGGGCTACGCGGCCCTGGACCAGATCGGCACCGCGGCGTTCACCGGTTTCGTCTCCGCCTACTTCAACACCCGCGAGATCGCCCCCCTGGTCTCCGGACTCGCCCTCTCCGCGACCGTGGGCGCCGGCTTCACCGCGCAGCTCGGCGCCATGCGCATCAACGAGGAGGTCGACGCCCTGGAGGCCATGGGCATCCGCTCCCTGCCCTATCTGGTCACCACCCGCATCATCGCCGGCGTCGTCGCCATCGTCCCGCTCTACGCGATCGGCCTGCTCTCCTCCTACCTGGCCTCCCGCGTCGTGACGGTCATGTTCAAGGGCCAGTCCAGCGGCACCTACGACCACTACTTCAACCTGTTCCTGTCCCCCACGGACGTGCTGCTGTCGGTGCTGAAGGTGCTGATCTTCAGCGTGATCGTGATCATCGCGCACTGCTACCACGGCTTCCACGCCCATGGCGGGCCGGCCGGCGTCGGCGTCGCCGTGGGCCGCTCGGTGCGCAACGCCATCGTGCTGATCTCGGTCACCGACTTCTTCCTCTCGCTGGCCCTGTGGGGCGCCACCACGACCGTGAAGGTGGCGGGGTGAGATGAGCAGTCCACGAGGCGAGAAGCTGCGCCGCCGGCTGGCGGGCGTGGTGTTCGTGACCGTGCCCGTCCTGCTGATCTGGCTGGCGGTCGCCGTCTACGACAAGACGTTCACCGACAGCGACCCGGTGGTCGTGGAGACCGGCTCCGTCGGCAACGAGATGCACCTGGGCGCCGAGGTTAAGGTGCGCGGCGTCGTCGTCGGCGAGGTGCGCGCCATCGACCCCACCGCCGACGGCGCCCGGCTCACCCTGGCCCTGCGCCCCGGCGCCCTGGACCGCATCCCGGCCGACGTCAGCGCCCAGATGCTGCCCACCACCCTGTTCGGCGAACGCTTCGTGGCCCTGGTCCCGCCCGCGCACCCCGACGGCCGGACGCTGGCCGCGGGAACCGTCATCCCGCAGGACCGCTCCGCCAACGCCGTCGAACTGCAACAGGTGCTCGACAACGTGCTGCCGATGCTCACCGCCGTCCAGCCGCAGAAACTCTCCGCCACCCTCTCGGCCGTCTCCCAGGCGCTGTCCGGACGCGGCGGCCGGCTCGGCGAGACCCTCAGCCGGCTCGACGACCACCTGCGCAAGTTCAACCCCGAACTGCCCACCCTCAACCGCGACCTGAAAGAACTCGTGAAGGTCAGCAACGTCTACGCCGACGCCGCGCCCGACATCGTCACCGCGCTCACCGACTTCACCACCACCAGCCGCACCCTGGCCGAGAAGGACGGCGACCTGGCCGCCGCGCTCGGCTCCACCACCACCACCGCCCAGGACCTCACCACCTTCCTGCGGCAGAACAAGAGCAACATCATCCGGCTCAGCGCCGCCTCCCGGCCCACCCTGAGCCTGCTCGCCGAGTACTCCTCGTCCTTCCCCTGCACCCTGCGCACCCTCGCCGACTTCGTGCCCCGGATGGACCAGGCCCTCGGCAAGGGCACCGGACAGCCCGGACTGCACGTCGACGTCACCACCGTGGCCTCACGGGGCGCCTACGAAGCCGGCCGGGACACCCCGTCCTACGACGCCTCCGGCGGCCCGCACTGCTACCCCGTGCCCTACCTCGGCGTACCCGCCGCGGCCGCCGCGCAGGTGCCGGCCACCGCCGCCCAGAGCCTCGGACCGGCCAACTCCCCGCAGGAGAACCAGCTCGTCAACGAACTGCTCGCCCCGGCCAGCGGCCGGCAGCCCGACGACCTGCCGGACTGGAGCAGCCTGCTGGCCGGGCCGACGCTGCGCGGCGCGGAGGTGACGCTGCGATGAGGATCCGCCGCAGCGCGGGCGAACAGCGCGCCGAGGCGCACCCGAGCCGCCGCCCGCTGACCGGACCCCTGCTGAAGTCGCTCGTCTTCGTGGTGGTGACCGCGCTGGCCACCACCGTGCTCGGCCTGAGCGTCGCCAACACCGGCGTGGGCGACGGCACCCTCTCCTACAAGGCCCTGTTCACCGACGTCACCGGCCTCGTCGACGGCGACAGCGTGCGCGTGTCCGGGGTGAAGGTCGGCGAGGTCACCGACGTACGCGTCGTCGACCGGCGCACCGCCCAGGTCACCTTCGCCGTGCGCGAGAGCCAGTCCCTGCCCCGCTCGACCACCGCAGCCGTGAAGTACCTCAACATGGTCGGGCAGCGCTACCTCGCCCTCGACCGGGGCAGCGGAACCCTCACCGGCACCCTGGAGTCCGGCGACACCATCCCGCTCGACCGCACCCAGCCCGCACTCGACCTCACCCTGCTCTTCAACGGATTCAAGCCGCTGTTCGAGGGACTCTCCCCGAAGGACGTCAACGAACTGGCCGGCTCCATCGTCCAGGTGCTCCAGGGCGAGGGCGGCACCGTCGACAGCCTGATCCAGCACATCGGCTCGCTCAGCACGACGGTCGCCGCCAAGGACCAGGTCGTCGGGGAAGTGGTCAAGAACCTCGACACGGTCCTGACCACCCTCAACGACCGCGAGGCCGGATTCGACGACCTGGTCGACACCCTGCGCCGGCTCGTCAGCGGATTCAACGACGACCGCAAACCGCTGGGCCAGGCCGTGGCCGCGATGGGCGACCTCACCACCGTGACCGCCGGCCTCCTCCAGGACGGACGCGCGCCCCTCAAGCAGGACATCGGCGAACTGGGCAGGCTCTCCGGCAACCTCGGCGACGGCACACCGCAGATCGAGAACTTCCTCGCCAAGAGCCCCGCCAAGATGACCGCCCTGGCCCGCCTGTCCTCCTACGGATCATGGTTCAACCTCTATCTCTGTGAGGCCCGAGTGAACGGAGTGACGACCAGCGACGGCTCCAAGGCGCCCACCGGCATCCAGGTCACCGAGGCGAGGTGCGGCGCATGACCCTCCTGCAGCGGCCCGAACGCCGCACCGAGGACCGCGCCCCCCGCACCCGCCGGCCGCTCCTGAAGCCCGTCAAGGAACGCGACCCGGTCGCCGTCGCCCTCGTCGGCCTGCTCCTGCTCGCCCTGCTCGTCCTCCTCGCCTACAACGCCGACCGGCTGCCCCTGATCGGCGGCGGCACCGCCTACAGCGCCGACTTCAGCGAAGCGGCCGGCCTCGACAAGGGCGACGAGGTACGCGTCGCCGGCGTCAAGGTCGGCAAGGTCACCGGCGTCTCCCTCGACGGCGACAAGGTCAAGGTCACCTTCGAGACCAAGGGCGCCTGGATCGGCGACCGCACCACGGCCGCCATCGCCATCAAGACCCTGCTCGGCGACAAGTACCTGGCCCTCGACCCGCTCGGCGCCGCCCGCCAGGACCCCGGCAGCCGCATCCCGCTCAACCGCACCACCTCGCCCTACGACGTGACCCAGGCCTTCCAGGACCTCGGCTCCACCGTCGACGCCATCGACACCCAGCAGCTCGCCAAGAGCTTCGAGACCATCTCGCAGACCTTCAAGGACTCGCCGCCCGACGTGCGCAACGCCGCCACCGGCCTGTCCGCCCTGTCGCGCACCGTCTCCAAACGCGACCAGGAACTCTCCGAACTCCTCCAGGGCAGCCAGCGGTTCACCAAGACCCTCCAGGACAAGAAGTCCAGCTTCGAGACGCTCATCGAGGACGGCGGCTCCCTCCTCGGCGAACTCCAGGACCGCCGCGACGCCATCCGCGCCCTGCTCACCGGCAGCAGGGCCCTGTCCACCCAGCTCAGCGGCCTGATCGCGGACAACGACAAACAACTGGCGCCCACGCTCAAGGCGTTGGGCCGCGTCACCGACGTCCTGAACGCGAACAGCGGCCAGCTCGACCGGACCCTGGCCCTGGTCGGCCCCTACTACCGCCTCGTCGGCAACACCCTCGGCAGCGGACGCTGGTTCGACAGCTACCTGTGCGGAGTCGTGCCCCGAAGCTACCTGCCCGCCAAGTCCCAGCCCAGCACCGGGTGCATGCCGCCGAAGCAGTCGGGGCAGGCCCAGGGGAGCGGTGAGTGATGACCAAGCGCCGAACACCGCCGCCCAAGCGCCGCATACCGCTGCCCAGGAGCCGCGGCGCCCGGCTCCTCGCCGCCGCCGTCGCCCTCGTGGTGGTCGCCGCCGGGCTGGCCGTCGCCGGGACCTTCGACTCCACCGGCACCCGCCTGACCGCCTACTTCGACCGCGCCGTCGGCATCTACGCCGGCTCCGACCTGCGCATCCTCGGCGTCCGCGCCGGCGAGGTGGCGTCGGTGCACCCGCAGGGCACCCAGGTACGCGTCGAACTCCACCTGGACGACGGGGTGAAGGTCCCGGCCGGCGCGCGCGCCGTGATCGTGGCGCCGAGCGTCGTCGCCGACCGGTTCGTGCAGCTCACCCCCGCCTACCGCGACGGGCCGGCCCTCGCCGACGGCGCCGTGCTGCCCGCCTCCGGCAACCGCACGCCCGTCGAGATCGACCAGCTCTACGCCTCGGTCACCGACCTCAGCAAGGCACTCGGGCCCAACGGCGCCAACGCCACCGGCGCCCTGTCCGACCTGCTGAAGACCGGCGCCGCCAACCTCGACGGCAACGGCGCGGCCATCGGCGACAGCATCGAGCAGTTCGGCAAGGCGGCCAAGACCCTCAACGGCTCCAGCGACTCCCTGTTCACCACCCTCAGCCAGCTCCAGACGTTCACCACCATGCTCAAGGACAAGGACACCGACGTCCGCACCGCCCAGGAACGCCTGGACACCGTCGTCGGCTTCTTCGCCGACAACAAGGACGACCTGGCCGGCGCGCTCAAGGAACTCGGCACGGCGCTCGCCCAGGTCAAGCAGTTCATCAAGGACAACCGCGGCGAGCTGAAGAAGAACGTCGACAAGCTCGTGCCGATCACCCAGACCCTCGTCCGGCAGCGGGCCTCGCTCGCGGAAGCACTGGACGTGGCGCCGCTGGCCGCGAGCAACCTCGTCGGCGCCTACGACACCGACACCCGCTCCATCGACGGCCGCGCCAACCTCAACGAGATCAGCATGGGCGGACCGCTGCTGCCGCTGCCGGCCACCGGCGGCGCGGCCGCCTCCGGAGAGGGGGCGCGGTGAAGCGCCGCACACGACGGCCCGAGGACGCCCCCGAGCCCGAGGAGACGACGGGGCGGGAGACGGCGGCGGCCGAACCGCCCGAGGACGGGGAGCCGACCGCGAGCGGCCCGCGGCACGCGGCCGCGACCGCGGCACGCGGCCTGCGCACCGGCGCGATGGCCGTCGGCACCTCCGCGGGCGGCCTCATCGCCCTCGCCCTCGGCTTCACCCTGGCGCTCGGCGCGTTCACCCTCACCGTGCCCCGCTTCGACGGGATCGAGGACCTGCCGCTGCCCGGCGGCGCGGACCTGGGCTCCCACCCCTACACCGTCACCGCCGAACTCGACGACGTGCTCAGCCTGGTCCCGCAGGCCGCGGTCAAGGTCAACGACGTCGCCGTCGGCCGGGTCACCGCCATCCGCCTCGACGGCTGGCACGCCCGCGTCACCATGAAGATCAACGGCGATGTGCGGCTGCCCGCCGACGCCGGCGCCCGCCTGGAGCAGTCCAGCCTGCTCGGCGAGAAGTACGTCCAGCTCGTGGCCCCCGCCAAGGACACCACCACCGCGCGCCTCGCCGACGGAAGCGTCATCCCGGTCGCCCGCACCGGCCGCAACACCGAGGTCGAGGAAGTCTTCGGCGCGCTGTCCCTGCTGCTCAACGGCGGCGGCGTCAACCAGCTCAAGTCCATCACCCAGGAACTCAACGCCGCCCTCGGCGGACGCGAGAGCACAGTGCGTTCCACCCTCGAACGGGTCAACACCCTCGTCACCGACCTCGACGACCACCGCGGCGACATCACCGACGCCCTCGACGCCGTCAACCGGCTCTCCACGACGCTGGCCGGCCGCAAGGACGACGTACGGACCGTCCTCACCGACCTCTCGCCCGGCCTGAAGACCCTGGACGAGCAGCGCGGCTCCCTGCTCACCATGCTGCGCTCCCTCGACACGCTCTCCGGCGTCGCCGTCTCCACCGTCAAGGCCAGCAAGCAGGACATGGTCGCCGACCTCAAGGCCCTCGCACCCACCCTGCGGGCCCTCGCCGACGCGGGCGCCGACCTGCCCGACTCGCTCCAGGCACTGCTCACCTACCCCTTCACCGACGAGGTGCTGAACGGAGTGAAGGGCGACTACCTCAACGTGTACCTGAACATGACCGCCACGCCCGGAACGCGGATCATCCCGCCGCTGGTGCCGCAGAGCACGGCCGCCCCGTCCGCCTCCGCCCCGGCCGGCGGACAGGGCGCGGCGGCCGGACCGGGCGCGAAGAAGGGCGCCGCCACGAACGGCGCCGGGAAGAAGGGCGCCGCGAAGGAGAGCCCGGCCCGGCCGTCGGGCGGGGCGACCCCCTCCGGCGCGGCCTCGCCCACGGCCGTGCTGCCGCTGCCGACCGTCTCCACCTCGGCCCAGGACGGAGGCGCCTCCCGGTGATCACCCTCGCCGTACGCCTGAAGAACCTCGCCTTCCTGGTCATCGCCGTCCTCGTCCTCGGCTTCGTCGGCATCCGCTACGCCGACCTGGGCCGCTTCGTCGGGGTCGCCGACTACTACACCGTCGACGTACAACTCCCGGCCACCGGCGGCCTGTTCACCCACTCCGACGTCACCTACCGAGGAGTGTCGGTGGGGCGCGTCGGCCCCATCGACCTCACCGGCGACGGCGTGGTGGCCGAACTGCGCATCAAGAAGTCCGCCCCGCACATCCCCGCCGACACCCGGGCCGTCGTGGCGGGTCTGTCCGCCGTCGGCGAGCAGTACATCGACCTGCGGCCGCAGAGCGACGACGGCCCCTACCTCGCCGACGGCTCCCGCATCGAGCAGGACGACACCCAGATCCCCGCGCCCGTCACCGACGTCCTCACCAGCGTCGACGATCTCACCCGGTCGGTGCCGCTGGACGACCTGCGCACGGTCGTCGACGAACTGGGCAAGGCGTTCGAGGGCCACGGCGACGACCTCCAGGTGCTGCTCGACAACGGCAACGCCTTCGTGGAGGCCGCCGACCGGGCGCTGCCGTCCACCACCCGGCTGATCGACGACGGCGAGACGGTGCTGCGCACCCAGGCCGAAGAGGGCCGCGCCGTACGCGACTTCGCCACCGGAGCCAGAGAACTCACCAAGACCCTCAAGGGATCCGACGCCGACCTGCGCCGGCTGCTCACCGTCACCCCCGACGCGGCCACCCAGATCAGCGGCGTCCTGCGCGACCTCGACCCGAGCCTGGGCGTGGTCCTCGCCAACCTCCTGACCACCTCCGAGATCGCCGTCACCCGTCAGCACGGCATCGAGGAACTCCTCGTGAAGTACCCGGCGGCCATCGCCGCCGGCGCCACCGCCGTCGACGGAGGAAAGGTGCACCTCGGCATGGCCGTCACCTTCTTCAAGCCACTGCCGTGCACCGCCGGATACGGCGGCACGCGCTACCGCAACGGACTCGACCTCGGCACCGCGCCCGCCCTCAACACCGGGGCCTCCTGCACCGCGTCGGCCGCGACGGGAGTGAACGTACGGGGCTCGGCGCACGCCCCGGGCGGCGGCGCGGTGCCCGAGCCGGCCAAGCCGGGCTCGCTGCCCTCGGGCAGCGCCGGCGCCACGGCCGCGGGCGCCGCCGCCCCCGAACTGCCCGGCGCCCTCGCCCTGCCGAACGCCGCCGAAGGCGGCCCGGCGGGCATGGCGGGGCTGCTCGCACCGGCCGCGGGGGACGCCCGATGAACAAGGCCCGCGTCGTCATCGGCGCGGCGCTCGCCCTGGCGGTGGGATTCTGCGGCACGGGCGCGTGGACGTACGCCCGGGCCCGCGGCGACGACTCCCTCGCCTACGGCCGTGCGCGCGACGAGGCGCTCGCCGACGGGCGCGCCGCCCTCACCGTGCTGACCAGCCTGGACGCCTCCACCCGGCAGCGCGCCCAGGCGGGCATCCGGGACTGGGGCGCGGCGTCGACCGGACCGCTGCGGGACGAACTGGCCAGGACCGCGCCCAAGGCGGGAGCGTCGGCGCGCGGCACGGTCACCGAGGCCGCCGTCACCGCCCTCGACACGCACTCGGGCACGGCGAAACTCATCGCGACCGTGCGGGTGGACGTCACACCCGCCGGGACCAAGACGGCCACCACGGACCGCAAACGCCTCGAAGCGGTCCTGGAGCGCACCGGCGCGGGCCGGTGGAAGGTCAGGGCACTGGATGCCGTACCGGTCGCGGGGGCGGCACAGGAGGACGACGGCCGATGACACGTCTGGTGCGCGAGGACGGGACACGCGAGGATGCCGCCGCCCCGGCGGACGAGACCGCCCGGTCCACGGCGGGCGACCTGCCCGCGAAGGACTCCGAGCCCGGTGCGGGCGGCAGCGGCCCGGAGCCGCGCGGGGAGGAACGCGGCGCGGCGGAGTCCGGCACGCGGGCCGTCGACGGGCGGGCCGGGGGTTCGGTGGCCGATGGTCCGGTGGCCGATGGCGCCGTGGCCGGTGATCCGCAGGCCGGGGGTTCGCTGCCCGACGGCGCGGAGGCCGCCGGTTCGCGGGCCGGGGGTTCGGTGGCCGCCGGTTCGCGGGCCGGGGCTTCGGAGTCCGGGGCTGCGGAGGCCGGCGGGGACGGGCCGGGTACGCGGGCCCGTGAGGACCGGGCGGAGGGGGAGGCCGGTGAGGATCAGGCGGACCCGGAGGCCGGTGAAGACGCCTCGGCGGGGGAGACGGGCGGGCGCCGCCGCTTCGGCGGCCGGCGGCTGCGGGCGACCGCCCTCGCCGTGCTCGCCGCGGTGCTCGTCCTCGCCGGCTGCGGCTTCTTCTACCGTGCCCACGAGCTGAGGTCCGCCCCGGCGGCCGAGAACCGGGCGCTGACCGACACGGCGGCCACCACCCGCGTCGCGGGTGACATCGCCGACGACCTCGCCCGCGTCTTCTCGTACACACCGGACGGCCTCGACGCCACCGAGCGCTCGGCGCGCACCGTCCTCACCGGGCGGGCGGCACGCCAGTACACCCAGCTGATCGACCGGATCCGCGCGGACGTCACCAAGCAGCGCGTCACCCTCAGCACCCAGGTGGTGCGCACCGGAGTGATCCGGCTCGACGGGGACGACGCGCGGCTGCTGGTCTTCCTCGACCAGGTCTCGCGCCGCGGCAAGGCCGCCGGCGCCTCCGCCGCCGCCCAGCTCACGATCACCGCGCACCGGGAGAACGGCCAGTGGCGGATCGTCGACATCACCACCCGCTGAACGTGCGCGGGAGACGGGAGACACCCATGGAAGGCACGGCCCGCACGGCCCGCCCGCTCGCGAGGCTCCGGTCGCTGCCGGCCGTGCTCCTCGCCCTGGCCCTGGTCGCGGGCGGCTTCGCGGCCTGGGCCGGCTGGGACTGGTACGCGGCGGCCCACGACGACTCGGCGGCGTACGCGGTCCAGCGGGACCGTGCCCTGGCCGCCGGCGAACAGGCCGTCCAGAACCTGAACACCCTCGACCACGACGACCTCGACCACGGCCTCGATCTGTGGGAGTCCTCCACGACCGGCGAACTGCACGACCAACTCGCCTCAGGGCGCAAGGAGTTCGCCGCGCAGGTGCAGACGGCGAAGACCGTCACGACGGCCCGGGTGCTCTCGGGCGCGGTCACCGAGCTCGACGACCGGGCGGGCCGGGCCCGGGTGCTCGTCGCGTTGCGGGTGACCGTGAAGGCGCCCGGCGGCAAGAGCACCGACAAGGACAGCCGGATGCTCGGCGAACTGACCCGCACCGGCGGTCAGTGGAAGCTCAGCGCCCTGGGCCAGGCGCCCGTCGGCGGCTCATCGGCCGGCTGATCGGACGGCACGCGACGACAGCCGGCAGCACGAGAGGACCACACCCGATGCCCACGACCCGCCACACCCTCAACCACCAGCGCCGCCGACAGGCCCGCGAGGCCGCTTCCCCCGCCCCGGCCGCACCGCCCGCGCGCACCCCGGAGCCCCCCGCCCCCGACCGCGCCGGGGCCGCCCGTGCACAGCGGCAGGCGACCGCGCCCGGGAAGGAGGCGCCGAGCCGGGACACGGCGACGAGGGCGACGAACCCGGCACGGGCGAAGCGGGCGGACCCGGTGCGGGACACACCGCGCCCCGGGCGGATCCGCCGGCCGCCCCGCTCCGTGGGTCTGGCGCTGCTGTGCCTGCTGACCCTCGTCCTCGGCGGCTTCGCCGGCTGGGCGCACGCCCGCGCCCAGGACCTGCGCGCCGACCCGGCGGTCCGCAACACGGCCCTGACCGACGCCGCCCGCACCAGCGAGATCAAGGGCCAGACGGAGAAGGCCGTCGCCGCGCTCTTCTCCTACGACCACGCCGACCCCGCCGCCTACGAGAAGGCCACCAAGACCCTCCTCACGGGGAAGGCGGTCGCCCAGCACAAGGCCCTGCTCGACGCCGTCCGCACCCGGGCCGACCAGCAGAAGGCGGTCATCACCACCACCGTCACCGACAGCGCGGTCGAACGCGTCGACGGCGACCGTGCCCGGGTCCTCGTCTACGCCGACCAGAGCAGCGTCAGCACCGCCGGGACCAAGGCATCGGCGAGCGGCAAGGGCAAGCAGTCGGCGCAGGACGAGGGAACCTACGCCGGAGCCATGTTCGCCGTCGACGTGCTGCGCCGCGACGGGCGGTGGCTCGTCTCCGGCATCGACACCTTCGGCCGCTGACGCCGGACCGCCCGGCGCCGGCCGCGACCGCGCCCGGCCGTACCGACGCGGCGAGCGGACCCGTCGAACCCACGGATGCACCGACGCAGCGCTGTACCGATGTACCGACGTACCGACAGGAAGGGACGCCCATGCCCGCACGCCGTGCGCGACGTCTGCGAGTCCGGACCCGACAAGGTCTGCGGAGCACCGCCATCGCCGCCGCGGCCGTGGCGGCCCTCACCGCCTCGCAGGCGCCCCTCCCCCAGGCGGCGGCCCGCAGCGCGCCCGACGCCCCGGCCGCCGGGGAGCAGCCTCCGCCGCCCGCGGAGGTTCCCCGGGTGACGTCGGCGCCGCCGCCCGACGACGGCACGTATCACACCGAACTGCCGCCGCTGACCACCCGCGGCGCGCCGCTGACGCCCCGCCAGGTCAGCGAGGTGCGGACCGAGTCGGGCATCCCCGCCACCGTGCTGCGCGCCTACCGTGCGGCCGAGCGGTCCGTCGCCCGCACCGACCCGGGATGCCGGCTGCCGTGGCAACTGCTCGCCGCCATCGGCAAGGTGGAGTCCGGCCAGGCGCGCGGCGGCGCGGTGGACCCGCGGGGCACGACCCTGGGCCGGATCACCGGCCCCGCGCTCGACGGGCGGGGTTTCGCGCTGGTCCGGGACACCGACGGCGGGCGCGAGGACGGGGACGCGGTCTACGACCGGGCGGTGGGGCCCATGCAGTTCCTGCCGTCGACCTGGGCCGGGTGGGGCGCGGACGGCAACGGCGACGGCCGCGCCGATCCGAACAACGTCTTCGACGCCGCCCTGGCGGCCGGACACTACCTGTGCGCCGGGAACAGGGACCTGGGCCGGGCGGCGGACGTGGACGCGGCGATCCTCAGCTACAACGACTCCCGGCCCTACCTCCAACTGGTGCGGTACTGGCTGGACTTCTACCGTCGCGGTGTGCACGGCGTGCCCGACGGCAAGGGGGTGATCCCGACGTCCGCCGGCGCGGGCAGCGACACCCAGGCCACGAAGCCCGTGGACGACAAGGGCGGGAATAACGACAAGGGCGACAAGAACGACAAGGGTGACAAGGGCGGGGGCGGGATCGTCATCGGTCCCGATCCGGCGGGCTCCGCGCCGGGCTCCCCGACGACACCCGCGCCCTCGTCCAGGCCGACCAGGAAGCCGATCCCCACGCCGTCCGGCGGGTCGTCGGCGCCCGAACCGTCGCGGTCCCCGACCGGCTCGCCGACGCCCGGCGATTCGCCGTCCCCGGACCCGAGCGACTCGGCGAGCCCGTCCTCCTCACCGAGTCCGTCCGACTCGGCCGATCCGTCCGATGCGGCGAGCCCGTCCGGCGACACGTCCACTGAACCGACCGGCGGCTCCGCCGCCCCGGCCGGCGATTCCTCCGCCGCAACGCCCTGACCTGCGGCGGACTCCCCGGCAGGCGGCCCCGCGCCGACCTGCCGCTTACCCGAAAGAGTGGACATAAGGGTGCTGATCCGACAAAAGGCTGTCAAGATGATCTACGCTTGCTCCTGTCAGTGATCATCCCGCCACACACCGTGGCGGCGTGACGAAGGAGAGGCAATGCGCAAGTTCCAGAAGGCCGCTGTCGTCGTGGCCATGCTCGGCAGTGTCGGCTTCGTGGGTGCCGGTGCGGCCCAGGCCCACGGTGGCGACGGCGGAGCGGCGTTCGACATCAAGCAGAGCCAGACCTGCACGGGTCAGGTCGACAGCCAGCAGGGCCTCGTGAACGTTCAGGACCTGGGCGTCGCCGCCAACGTCCTGGGCATCGGCAACCCGGTCGGCAAGGTCACCTCGGTGGTCTGCCCCTCCAGCATCGGCTGACGATCACCGGCCGAGTGAGCTAGACGGATCTTGGGGTGCGGACCTGCGGGTTCGCACCCCGAGCCGCGTTCGGCCCCCGCGCCGCCCGGCCGCCGACGCGTCGTGCACGGTGCCGGCTCGCCGTGCGCGGTGCTCCACCGCGGCGGCCGCCGCCCGACGCCACTCGATCGGCGCGATTATTACGGCGTAATGGCGTACGGCCGGTTCAGGCGGTGGGCGCCACCGGCAGACCGGTGGAGGCGGGCGCCAGGTCGAGCGCGTGCAGCCGGTTCCAGTGCCCGCGCAGGACGTCCTCGGGCGCACCGGTGAGCGCGGCCGCCGGATCGTGCAGGACCAGGCGCAGTTCGTCCTGGTCCCGGTCCGCGGCGGGGGAGCCGGGCGCCGACAGCGGATGGTGACGCGCCCACCAGCGTGCGGCGACGACGGCTCCGACGACGGCCGCGGCGGTGATGGTGAGGGCGTCGCGCGGCGTGGCCGACTGCATGGCGGATCCTCTCGACAGCGGTGGGCGAGCCCGCGGATCACCTCAACGAGCCCACGGGCACCTCAACAGGTTGCCCCGCCGGGGGAATTCATGCCTGTGCCGCCCGTCCGCTCCGGACCGGCGCGTGCGGCCCCCGGCCCGGGGTACGCGGAAGGCCGGGCCCGGGCTCGGGCATCGCACGGAGGGGAGAGACGGCTCATGTCGCTGCGGGAGAAGATCGGGGCGTCCGGAACGGGTGAACTGCGGCCCGGCACCAGGCAGCGCGCTCAACTGCGCGTCCGTGTCGCCGACATCGCCTGGACCGCCACGTGTGTGGTCCTGGCCCTGTGGGCGGTGTGGAGTTCCGTCGGCGTCGCACGGGGCGCCACCGCCTGGGCGTACTGCGCGGTGGCGTGGGTCCTGCTGGCCGTCGCCCTGTGGACGCGGGTCAACGCCGTCCGCCACCGGACGCGGATCTGACGGACCCGCAGACGCTCCCGCGGGCGCGACCGGCGCCGCCCCCGCCCCGCTCACACGGCCGGCGCGCCGAAGGCCCGTGCGGCGCCGAACATCGCCTGGACGGCGCAGGACACGGTGATCTGGCCGTTGCCGGCCACGATGTGCAGTCCGTACGCGTCCTCCAGCGCCACGAGGTTCAGGGCCGCCGTCGACGTGTCCAGGGACAGGTCGAACACCCCGGAGTCGGCCCCTCGTTCCAGCACGGCGAGATACGTGGCCAGTTGCCGTTCGTACATCGCCTCGACCAGCGTGGTGTGCAGCGGTGAACTGCCCGCCACGACGTCGAACTCGTACAGCAGGCGCATCAGCGCGTCGTCGGGCCCGGTCGGCAGGCCGGCGCGGATCGTCTCCCCGAGCAGCCGCGCCGGGTCCGTGACGGTGTCCCGCAGCGCGTCGCGCCGGTCGCAGAAGCGCTCCATGCCCGCCCGGTACGCCTCCCTCAGCAGCGCGTCCAGGTCGTCGTAGTAGTACAGGACCGCCCCGCGGGTCAGCCCCGCCCGGCGCGCCACGTCGGCCAGCGAGAGTGAGCGCAGCCCGGTGCTCGCGGTGGTGTCGATCACCGCCTGGATGAGGTGGGCGCGGCGTTCGTCCTGGTTCTTGGGGCGGGCCATGTCTTGACACTAGCCGAGATCCTCATGACACTCGACCCATTCTTTGACGCCTACGTAAAAAAACTCGCGTACCGCCTCCGCGCCCCCTCGCGCCCGTTCGCGGTGCGCCCCGAGCCGCGCCGGGCCCGTGCCGTCGCGGGCGCGGCCCAGAACCGAGGACCACCATGCTCGACACCCTGATCACCGGCGCACGTGTGCGCACCTTCGACGACGCCCGGCCGTGGGCCGGCGCCGTCGGCATCACCGGCGGGCGCATCGCCTACGTCGGCGAGGAGACGGACGCCCCCGCCGCCCGCGAGCACCGCCGCCTGGACGGCGGCCTGCTCACACCCGGCGTCATCGACAGCCACAACCACCTGCTGCTCGGCTTCGACCCCGACGCCGTCAGCCTGGAGGGCGCCGACACCCTGGAGGAGGTCCGCCGCCGCCTCGCCGAACTGGCCGGAGCACGCCCGGACCTGACCTGGATCTGCGCCGAGAACGCCGTCTACTCGGTGGTCCACGGCCGCCGCCCGCACGCCCGCGACCTGGCCGGCATCACCACCCGCCCGGTCTTCGTCACCACCTACGACCAGCACTCGGTGTGGCTCAACGACGCCGCCGTGCGCGCGCTGGGCCTGGACGACGGCGGCGACATCCCCTGGGGCCGCCCGGAGCGCGACGCCGACGGCCGGGCGACCGGCTGGGTCACCGACTTCTACACCAGCGCCATGACGACGGCGGGCCTGGCCGGGCTCCAGCGCGACATCCCCATGTACTCGCCCCAGCGCCGCTACCGCAAGCTGCTCGGCAGCCTGGAGATGGCCACCGCCGCCGGCATCACCACCGTCGTCGAACCGCAGGTCCCGCTCGCGGAGATCGACCTGTTCCGGCGCGCCCAGGACGAAGGCCGCCTCAGCTCCCGCGTCATCGCGGCGCTCTTCCACCCGATGGGCTCCGACGGCGCGTTCCGCAGGCAGCTGCGCGAGGCCGCCGACGCGGCCCCCGGCGGCGACCGCCTGGCCTTCGGCCCCGTCAAGCTCTACGCCGACGACGTGATTGAACCGCACAACGCCTGGATGCTGGACGACTACGCCAACCGGCCCGGCCACCGCGGCCACCCCTCCGCGCCGCTGGGCGAACTCACCCAGGTCGTCACCGAACTCGACCGCCTCGGCTTCCAGACCCACACCCACGCCACCGGCGACGGCGGCATCCGCCTCGCCCTGGACGCCGTCGAGCACGCCGCGCGCGCCAACGGCACCCGCGACCGCCGCCACGGGATCGTGCACGTCGAGTGTCTCGCCCCCGAGGACCTGCCGCGCTTCGCCCGGCTCGGCGTCACCGCGGCCATGCAGCCGCGCCACTGCTCCCCGGACCTGGTGGCCGGCACCTGGATGGAGAACGTCGGCCAGGCCCGCTGGGACCGGGCCTGGCGGCTGCGCTCCCTCATGGCCTCCGGCGCACACGTGGCCCTCTCCAGTGACTGGCAGGTGGGGGAGATGGACCCGCTGGTCGGCTTCTACTCGGCCCTCACCCGGGCCGGCCTCGACGGCAAGGACGCCTGGACCCCGGCCGAACGCCTGGGCCTGGACGAGACACTGCGCGGCTACACCGCCGAGGGCGCCTGGGCCTGGCACCGCGAGGACGAGTACGGCGTCATCCGCGAGGGCGCCAAGGCGGACCTCGTCGCCTGGTCCGAGGACCTCTACGCGCTCGAACCGGACCCGGCCGCCCTGCTGCACCAGCGGGCCGAGATCACCTGGGTGGGCGGCGAGGTCGTCCACGACGCCGCCACGGCACGCCCCACCGCGGGCCACTACGGCGCGCTCACCTCCTGCTCCGCCCACACCGAAGGCGGTCACACCCATGCCTGACCTCTCCGCACAGCCACCCGGCGCCCCACCCGCCCCCGTCGCCACCCCTGAGACGGCCACTGCCGGACACACCCGCACCGCTCCGGGCGGCGCGGGCCTGCGACGCGGCCTGAAGCTGCGCCACATCGTCTTCCTCGGCCTGGCCTTCATGGCGCCCTTGGCCGTGTTCGACACCTTCGGCCTGGTCTCCGAAGCGACCGACGGCCATGTGCCGCTGGCCTACCTGGCCGTCCTCGTCGCCGTGGGCCTCACCGCGCTCAGCTACGCGCGGATGTCCCGCCGCATCACCTCCGCCGGATCCGTGTACACCTACGCGGGCAAGGCGCTCGGCGCCCCTGTGGGCTTCCTGGTGGGCTGGTCCGCCACGCTGGACTACGTCCTGCTGCCCATGCTCAACGCCCTGCTGGCCGCGATCTACATGGGGGCCGTGCTGCCCGCCGTCCCGGCCTGGGTGTGGGTGCTGTCCACCGTGGTCCTCTGCACGGCGCTGAACCTGGTCGGGGTGCGACTGGCCGCCAAGGTCAACGTGGCACTCGTGATCGTCCAGGCCGGGGTGGCCATCGCGTTCCTCGTCTTCGCCGTCCGCGCCGTCCTCACCCACGGCCGGTCCTTCGGGACCACCGGGTTCGACCCGGCCACGGTGGGGCTGCCCGACCTGTTCGGCGGCGCCTCACTGCTGGCCCTGTCCTTCCTCGGCTTCGACGCCGTCTCCACGCTCTCCGAGGAGGCCGAGCGCCCGCGCCGGGACATCCCACGGGCCATCCTGCTCATCGTGGCCGCCGCCGGGGTCTTCTTCCTCGCCATCACCTACGTCATGCAGACGCTCTTCCCGGACGTCTCGGCCGTGGGCGACATCGTGGGAGCCTCACCGCAGATCGCCCGGTACATCGGCGGCGCCGCGTTCCAGACCGTCTTCGTCGGCGGATACCTCACCGCCGTCCTCGGCTGCGGCCTGACCCAGCAGATGAGCGCGGCGCGGCTGCTGTTCGCCATGGGCCGCGACGGGATGCTGCCGCGCAAGGTCTTCGGCCGGGTCGACCCGCGCACCGGCGTGCCCGCCGCCAACGTCCTCGTCGTGGGCGTCATCGCCGCCTCCGCGGTCTTCCTGGACCTCGGCAGCGCCGCGTCACTGATCAACTTCGGCGCCTACGTCGCCTTCGCCGCGGTGAACGTGGCGGTGATCGGCTTCTGGGTGCGCGACCGCCGCGCGGGACGGCCGGAGGCCCGCGGCGCCGCGGCCGCCGTACTGCAACTGCTGCTGCCGGCCCTCGGGCTCGTCGTGAACGTCGCCCTGTGGATCAGCCTGGACACCCCGGCCAAGGTCGTGGGCGTCGTCTGGGCCCTCGTCGGCGTCGCGATCCTCGCCCTGCGCTCGGGCGGCTTCCGCCGCCCGGTGCGCACCCCGGACCTGGCGGAGTAGCGGCGAGCGACCCGGCGGACCGCGGGCGCGTGCGGCCGGAGAAATGAGCGGCGCGGTCCCCGGACCCCTTGGTACGGTGCGCCGATGTCAGCGCTCAGGCAGGTCCAGGTCACCTTCGACTGCGCGGAACCCGAGCGCCTCGCCCGCTTCTGGTGCGAGGTGCTCGGGTATGTCGTACCGCCGCCGAACGGGTTCGCCACGTGGGACGACTTCACCCGTGCGCAGCCGCCCGAGCAGCGCGACGCGTGGTGCGCCTGCGCGGACCCCTCGGGTGTGGGCCCGCGCCTGTTCTTCCAGCGGGTCCCCGAGGGGAAGGCCGTCAAGAACCGGGTGCACCTCGACGTGCGGGTCGGCACCGGGCTGGTGGGGGAGGAGCGCCTCGCCGCACTCGACGCCGAACGCGCCCGCCTGGTCCCGCTCGGCGCGGTGCACGTGCAGACCCTGTACGACGGCGACGACGCGTGCATCCCGATGCTGGACATCGAGGGCAACGAGTTCTGCATCGACTGAGGCCGACCCGAGACCGACCGAGACCGACCGGGGCGGTGGCGGGCGCGATCGCGTCCGGGCTCACCGCCGTCCGTCGGCGGTGAGGAGTTCCAGGAGCCGGGCCACCTCGCTCTCGACCGCGGCACGGGCGGCGCTCAGGTAGGCGCGGGTGTCGGTCAGGGCGGTGTTCGCGGCGAGTTCCTTCCGCGCGGCCTGGGTGAAGAGCTTGTTGAGGTGGGTGGAGATGTTCACCTTCGTCATGCCCGCGGCGACCGCGCCGGCCAGTCCGTCGTCGTCCACGCCGGACGAGCCGTGCAGCACCAGCGGCACGTCGAGCACCTCGCGCAGCCGTGCGATCAGCGCGAAGTCGACGGCGGCGTCACGGGTCACCATGGCGTGCGAACTGCCCACCGCCACGGCCAGGGCGTCGACCGCAGTCGCCCCGGTGAAGGCGAGCGCCTCCCCGGGATCGGTCCGCACCCCCGGAGCGTGGGCGCCGTCCTTGCCGCCGACCTCGCCCAGTTCGGCCTCGACCCACACGTTCGCCCGGTGGCAGTACCGCGTCACCTCGCGGGTGGCGGCGAGATTCTCCTCGTACGGCAGCCGGGAAGCGTCGAACATGACCGAGGTGAAGCCGAGTTCGACGGCTTCGCGGACCAGGTCGACGGACTCCGCGTGATCGAGGTGGACGGCGACCGGGACGCGGGAGGAGCGGGCGATGGCCAGCGAGGCGTGCCCGAGGGGCGCCAGGGCGCGGTGGTAGCGCGCGGTGTTCTCGCTGATCTGGAGGATGACGGGCTGCCCGGCCCGCTCGGCCCCGGCCACGATGGCCTCCGCGTGCTCCAGCTGTACGACGTTGAACGCGCCGACCCCCCTGCCCGCCTCGTGAGCCGGGCCGACGATGTCGTCAGTAGGTGTGAGCGGCACTGATCTTCTCCAGAGCGACGTGGGTGCGGAAACGGTGGTGGAGCCGGGCGTCGAAGTCGCCGGCCAGGGGGCACGGCACGGCCGCGGCGGACAGGGCCACCGCCTCCCGCAGGACCGCGTCCCAGGTCAGGCCGTCCACCAGACCCGCGGCGAGCGCGGCCACGCAGGCGTCGCCCGCGCCGGTGGGATTGCCCGCCAGGCGCTCCGGCGGGACGGCGCGCCAGCTCTCCGTCCGGGTGACGGCGAGCAGGCCCTCGGGGCCGCGGGAGACGACCACCGCCTTCGCGCCGTGGGTGCGCAGGTCGGCCGCGGCCCGGGCCACGTCCTGCCGGCCCGTCGCTTCGAGGATCTCGGCGGCGTTGGGCTTGACGACGTCCGGACCGGCGCTCAGGGCGTCCAGCAGGGCGCTGCCACTGGTGTCGAGGACCGTCGCCGCGCCCGCCTCGTGGGACGCCCGGATCAGTTCGGCGTAGGCGTCGGACGGCAGCCCCGGCGGCAGGCTGCCGGAGAGCACCACGACGTGCGCGTCCCGCACGAGGCGGGGGAAGCGGTCCGCGAAGTCCTCCCACTCGGCGGTGCTCACCCTCGCCCCGGGCTCGTTGAAGACGGTCGCGTCGCCGTCCCGGCGGGAGACCACGGTGACCGTACGGCGGGAGTCGTCCGCCACCGGCACCAGGGCGTCCGCAAGTCCGGCCGCGCGGAGGTCGGCGCGGATGACCCGGCCCGTCGCCCCGCCGGCGAAACCGGTCACGAGGGTGCGGTGACCGAGTGCGGCCAGCACCCGGGCGACGTTGACGCCCTTGCCGCCGGCGCGTCTGCGCAGGACCTGGGTCACCCGGTGCGACCCGTGCGGGATCAGGGCCTCCACCTCGTAGGTGACGTCGAGCGCGGCGTTGAGGGTGACGGTGACGATCACGGTGTCCGGCTCCTCTTCGGCTCGCCGCCGTCGCTCACGCGGCCGCTCGCGGCGGGGGCGTCAGGCATGGGAGTCGAGGATCACCGAGCGGGTCAGGTTGCGGGGGCGGTCCGGGTCGAGACCGCGCGTCCGGGCGAGTGCCACGGCGAGCCGCTGCGCGAGGATCAGATCCGCCATCGGGTCCGAGCCCCCCGCCGTCTCCGCTCCGGCGAACGTGCCGCCGGCCCGGGCGACCTCGTCGGCCAGGCCCTGCGGCGCCGTGCCGAACATCCAGGTGACGCGCCCGGGGGCGGCGATGCTGATCGGGCCGTGCCGGTACTCCATGGCCGGATACGCCTCGGTCCAGGCGCCGGCGGCCTCCCGCATCTTCAGCCCGGCCTCCAGGGCGAGGCCGTACGTCCAGCCGGCGCCCAGGAAGGTGAACTGCTCGGCGTCGCACAGCCGCGGATCCAGCGGCGCGGCCACCGCCCGTTCCGCGTCCTGGACGGCTCGGGACAGCGGACGCGTCCCGGCCGGCAGGGCGCCGGCCGACTCCAGGTGGCCGCGCAGCAGGGCCAGCACGCTGGTGGCGAAACGCGTCTGGACCACCGACTCCTCGTCCGCGAAGTCCAGCACGACCACCGAGTTGGCCGCCTTCATGACGGGAGTGCGGGGGTCCGCGGTGAGGGCCACGGTCGGCACCGTCCCTGCGAGCCGGGACAGCAGCTCCAGCACCTCCGAGGTGGTGCCGGAGCGGGTGATCGCCAGGACTCGGTCGTAGCGCCGGCCCACGGGGAACTCCGAGGCCGCGAAGGCGTCGGTCTCCCCCTGGCCACCGTCCTCGCGCAGCCGGGCGTAGGCCATGGCCATGAACCAGGAGGTTCCGCAGCCGACCACGGCCACCCGCTCTCCGTCACGGGGGAGCACGTCCCGCACCTGTGCGACGAGAGCGGCCGCCCGCCGCCAGGTGTGGGGCTGTGACGCGATTTCCGTGGTGGTGCGGCATTCGGTCGAGTCGGCCATGCGCGGAGTCCTTCTTCTTCGGATGAGAGATGCACGGGAGCGCTGTGCAAGAAGGTGCTCGATACGAGCGACTTTCGAGCAGAATCGAGCACGCGCCCTCAGTATTGACGGCGGCCGGGTGGGAGCCAAGGCGGGTTATCGGACCGTTACTTCCGCCCTGGGGGCGGCGGACCGCCGGGTGCGGCGGGGCGGCGGCGCCGGTCCGGCCGCCGCCGCCCCCGGGTCTGCTTCAGCCCAGCGTCCAGCGCTGCAACGCCGAGCCGGTGTCGGGCTGCTGGGTGACGAGGGCGCCGTCGGCGGTGGAGGCGGTGGTGAGCAGCAGACCGCTCTTCTGGGAGGCGACCGTGTAACCGCCCGGGACGGCGCTGAGCACCCACCGCTGGTTGCCGCCGCCGGTGCAGGTCCACTGGATGACCTTGGCGCCGGCGGCGGTCGAGCCGCCGCTGATGTCCACGCACAGCTTCGACTGGCCGTTGACGATCTGGTACGAGCCGTCCGGCTGCCGGGTGAAGACCCAGCTCTGGTTGGCGCCGGCGTTGGGGGTCCAGGTCACCAGCTGGATGCCGGCCGTGGTGGAGTGGTCCGGATCGTCCAGGGCCTTGCCGCTCGCGGTGAGGGTGTGGACGCCGTCGAGGGACGCGGTGCCGACCGGCGTAAGGGCCAGGGTCTGTTCGGCGGCGGTGCGCGATCCGCCGACGGCGTTGCCCGAGGCGTCGGTCCAGGAGCGCACGGGTGTGGTCTCGGCGAGGCGGCCGGCGGCGGAGGACAGGCCGATCACCAGGCCGCTGTAGCGGTTGACCAGCCGGTAGGCGCCCTTGGACCCGGTGCTGGGGATGATCCACCACTGCTGGCCGACGGAGGGGCCGCCCGCGCCGGCCGCGGTGACCGTGGGCTTGGCGCCCCAGGCGCGGCCGGTCGTGGACGTGGCGTCGACGCCCAGCAGTTGGCCGGTGGCGCCGTTGGCGATCCGGTAGGAGCCGTCGCCGTCGGCGGCGAACGACCAGGACTCCAGGGCGGATCCGGTGGCGGCGCCCAGCGACGTGGTGGCCGAGCCGCCCGATGCCTGGGCGAGGACGCGGCCGCCCGCGCTGGTGATCCGGTAGGACTTGGACAGGTCCACCGGCGCGGCGGCGGGCGCGGAGGAGCCCACGGTGACGTCGACGTACTCGCCGGAGGCGCCGTTGGAGCAGCCGAAGGAGCAGTAGGAGCGGAAACTGCGGCCCAGGATCGCGGAGTTGGTCTTGTTCGCGCCGTCGAGGAACCAGCGGTACCAGGACGCGGTGCGGTAGGAGCCGGTGTCGCCGATCGGGTACCACTTCTGGGTGGCGAGGTCGTCGGTGGCATAGAGCTGCTGGGGTGCGTTGCCGGACTGGTCGACGGCCTGGGGTTCGCCGATGTACAGCCCCAGGTACGCGTCGTAGGCGATGTCCATCACGAACAGGGGCGAGGTCGCGGGCATCTTGCCGGCCGCGATCTGCTGGCTCACCGTGCCGGTGTTCGCCGGGTCGTACTCGCCGGAGACGGGGGTGTACCCGGTCGAGCCGGCGGAGCCGGCCGGCACCATGTTGCTCTCCTTGCCGCCCACGCCCGGCTGCGACCAGGCGCCGTCGTACCACTTCTGCCACGACCCGGGCGCCATCTTGGCGGAGATCGGCGCGCGCGCCACGTGCTCCTGGAAGGCTTTCCAGCCGCTGCCCTTCTCGACGACCCGGGAGCCGTAGTAGACGTAGAAGTAGCCGGAGGCGGCGTCCACGAACAGCCGCTGGTCACCGTCGCCGTAGTAGTACGTCTGCTGGGGGAAGGCGGCGGTGTCGCCCCGCTTGGTGCTGTAGGGGGACGTGAGGGCGTGGCCCTTGATGCTCCATGTCCTGCCCTGGTCGGTGGAGACGGCGTAGTCGATCGCGTCGTAGTGGACGCCGTCGCCGAAGGGCTGCGGGGTGAACTCGTTGTGGACCAGGCCGTACCAGTCGCCCGTGTCCGGGTCGGTCCACACACCGACCAGGTCGCAGTAGTTCTTCTGGGAGTAACTGGAGCCGCTGGGTGCGGCGGTGGCCTCCCGGCCGGTGGGGCTGTTGTTGCACCGCCAGGTGGTGTCGCCGTTCTTGTCGAGCGGGTTGGCGGGGTTCACCGCGTCGCTGATCGTGCTGGAGAAGGCGGCGCTGTCGAAGTCGCGGCCCGTGTAGAAGTCCCACTTGCGGGGTTCGCTCGCGCCGTACAGGGCGGCGGACTGCTGGTAGTAGAAGGTGCCGTCCTTGTCGATGAACGGGGCGGCCGGGGTGTCCGTCGGGTGGGTCCAGGAGCCCTTCGCGCCGACGGTCACCGTATAGGCGGCGTCGGACGGGGCGGCGGCGGCCTGGGGCGGGGTGTTCCCGACCAGCGCCAGGGCCGCGGCGGCGGCTATGGCGGGCAGGACGAAGCGGGGGCGTGGCACAGGTGCTCCTTGAGTGTGCGGGGGACGTCGGCGTCCGGCGCCGTCGGCTCGGCGACACCGGGACGACCATGAGCGTGTTGCGCGACCTCCGGAAGGGAGGGAGCTGGGAAGCCCCTGGGGGGAGAACGCGGGGAATCCCGGAAGGGAGGGGCGTTGATCAGGGGCTGTGAAGGGCGCAGGGGCATCGCGTCACCTGTCGGCTTCCTCCTGGCGACGAGGCCCCCGAGGGAAGGTGAGGGAGACAGTAGACGAATGGCATCGATAACACTAGAGCCGCGGCACCGTCACTCCGCCGCCGTCACCGCGGTGCGTGCGAGCCGTCCGCACACGGAAAAGCGGCCGAGCGGCCCCTGATCCGGGCTGCTCGGCCGCCGGCCGGTGCGGGTACGGGCCGCCTACCGGTCCTCGCTCCGCGCCGCCGCGGTGCTGCCGCGCACGATCAGGGCCGGCTCGACCGAGGCGGGCTCGACGGGGGCGTCCGGGTCCTTCAGATGGCGCAGCAGATGGGCGACGGCGAGCCCGCCCATCTGCGCGAACGGCTGGGCCACGGTGGTCAGCGACGGGGAGCAGTACTCGGCGAGGGCGATGTCGTCGACGCCGACCACGGAGATCTCCTCGGGCACCCGCCGGCCGAGTTCGTGCAGCGCCCGGATCACTCCGAACGCCATCTCGTCGCTGGCCACGAAGACCGCCGTGACGTCCGGGATGCGGCCCAGGATGAGGCCGTTGCGGTAGCCGGAGGCCGGTGACCAGTCCCCCTCCAGCTCGGGCGGCACGGCCCTGCCCGCCTCCTCCAGCGTGTCGCGCCAGCCCCTGGCGCGGCTGGCCGCGTCGAGCCACTCGCCGGGGCCGGCCACGTGCCAGACCGTCTCGTGCCCCAGCTCCAGCAGATGGCGGGTGGCCAGGCGTGCGGCCAGGGACTGGTCCACGGCCACGACCTCGGTGGCGGAGGTGCGCGACCCGTCGATGGTGACGGTCGGGATCGAGCCGGTGAGCTGCTCGATCCGGCTGCTGGCATGGGTGAGCGGAACGGCCAGGACGACCCCCTCGACGCCCTGGTCCGCCAGCCGCGACAGGGCGCTCTCGATGGCGGAGGTGTCCAGGGAGGAGGTGGTGGCGGTGGAGACGGTGTAGCCGACGTCCCGCGCCGCGCTCTCGATGCCGTACAGAACGGCCGTGCGCGAGTAGAAGTTGGTCTGCAGCATGACGACGCCGATGGTGCGGCTGCGGCCGGAGGACAGCATCCGGGCGGCGTTGTTCTTGCGGTAGCCGAGCTGGTCGACGGCGGCCAGGACCTTCGCCCGGGTCTTCTCCTGCACATTGGGGTGGCCCGCGAGGGTCCGCGACACCGTCTGCGGCGAGACCCCGGCCAGCCGGGCGACGTCGACCATCCCGGGGGGCCGTGCGGTGTCGCCGTCCGCGTTCTGCCTCTTCATGATCCTCCTCCCATGTCGCGACGATGGTAACGCCCTCATCACGCATCATCCCTGTCTCGGCACCAGGTGAACCCTCCAGCTGACCACTATTGGCATCGATAACATCGTGTGCCATAGTTCCGGCACATCAGCGAGCCCGCGACGGGCCGCGGGGAGCCGGGTCGCCGCTTCCCCGACGCACTCCGAAGGAGAAGCCGTGAAGAAGCCACCCCTGCGGACGGCGGCCCTGGCCGGCGCCGTCACCCTCGGACTCCTGCTCGCAGGCTGTTCCGGTTCCGGGTCCGACTCCGGCGCCGGCTCCGGCGGCAGGACGACGGTGACGTTCTGGGGCTGGGCCCCGGGCTACGCGGACGCCGTCAAGGCGTTCAACCGCACCCACACCGACCTCCGGATCGACTACCAGCAGGTCCAGCCCGGCGCCAAGGGCGGATACCAGAAGACGCTCAACGCCGTCCAGGCCGGCAACGCCCCCTGCCTGGCCCAGCTCGGCTACGAGACCCTGCCGAGCTTCGCCGCCCAGGGCGCGCTCCAGGACGTCGCCGAGTACGCGGACGCCGGCAAGGGCGACTTCTTCGACGCGTCCTGGAAGTCCGTCTCCGTGGGCGACGCCGTCTACGGCGTGCCCGTCGACACCGGCCCCATGGCCCTCTTCTACAACAAGAAGGTCTTCGACTCGCTCGGCCTCAAGCCGCCCGCCACCTGGGCGGAGTACAAGGCCGACGCGAAGAGGATCCACGCCGCCGACCCGCACAAGTACATCTCCTCGCCCTACCTCGACTACGACTACGCGGGCCTGGCCTGGCAGAACGGCGCCCACTGGTTCGGCGTCGACGGCGACTCCTGGAAGGTCAGCCTCGCCTCCGGCCCGAACCGCCAGGTCGCCGACTACTGGCAGGACCTGGTCCGCACCGGCGCGATCAGCAACGCCCCGATGTACGACCAGGCCTGGTACAAGGGGCTCGGCGACGGCAGTATCGCCACCGTCGTCGGCGCCGTCTGGCAGGCCGGCGTCATCAAGGGCGGCGCCAAGGACGGCGCCGGCCAGTGGGCCGTGGCACCGATGCCGCGGTGGAGCGCGGGCGACGAACGCACCGGCAACGCGGGCGGATCGGCCACCGCCGTCCTCAAGGGCTGCGAGTCCCCCAAGGCCGCGGTGGAGTTCGCCCACTGGCTCAGCACCGACCGCACGGCCTACGGCATCCTCGTGGACAAGGCGGGGCTGTACCCGGCCGCCGAGAAGCTGACCGACCTGCCCCAACTGAGCGCGGCCGACCCCTACTTCGGCGGCCAGAAGATCTCCGACGTCTTCGCCAAGGCGGCGCCGAAGGTCGACGCCGACTGGACCTGGGGCCCGGTCATGACCAAGACCGCCGCCGACCTGGACGACGGCCTCGGCAAGGCGTGGGCGGGCAACGGCACCATCGCCGACGCGCTGCGCACCGCCCAGGACAAGACCGTCGCCGAGCTGAAGCACCAGGGCCTCAAGGTCTCCGGCTGAAGAAAGTGCCTCTCATGACCAACCTCGCCACGGCGCGGGACACCGCACCCGCACGACGCGCCGCACCCCGGCGCCCCGGCCGCGGGCCCCTCGCCGCCGGGAGCCGGACCCGGGGCGCCGCCGGGCGCCGGCGCACACCGCTGCTGTTCTGGTGCCCCTTCGCGGTGCTCTTCGCCGCCATGTACCTGGCCCCGATCGTCTACGCGGCCGTCAGCAGCCTGTTCGTCGTCCACCGCTCCGGCCTGGGACTGACCGCGCCGACCAAGGTCTTCGACCCGATCGGCAACTACACGCACGCCTTCGGCGACGGAGGCTTCACCTCCTCGCTGGGCCGGGTCGCCCTCTTCGGCGTCGTCCAGGTGCCGGTGATGCTGGGCCTCGCGCTCGGCCTGGCCCTGCTGCTCGACTCCCGGTCCGCCCGCGCCAAGGGCTTCTTCCGGCTCGCCGGCTTCCTGCCGTACGCGATCCCCGGCGTGAGCGCCGCGCTGGTGTGGTCCTTCATGTACTCGCCCCAGTCCAGCCCGGTCAACCACCTGCTGGAACCGCTCGGCCTGCACGTCCCCTTCTTCTCCGGCGGCACCGTGCTGTGGTCGGTGGCCAACATCGTCACCTGGGCCTGGACCGGCTACAACATGGTCATCATCTACGCCGCGCTCCAGTCCGTGCCCGCCGAGGTGCTGGAGGCCGCCCGCGTGGACGGCGCCTCCGCGCTGCGCATCGCCTGGAGCATCAAGATCCCGGCGGTGCGCGGCGCCATCGCGCTCACCGCGGTCTTCTCCATCATCGGCTCGGCCCAGCTGTTCAACGAGCCGGTCGTGCTGCAACCGGTCTCCAGCGGCGCGATCTCCTCCGTCTTCACCCCGATCATGTCCGCGCAGGCCGCCGTCGCGGCCGGCGACTACCCCTACGCGGCAGCCCAGTCGGTCGTCCTGGCCGTACTCGTCGGCGTCGTGTCCTTCGTCTTCTTCAAACTGACCAACCGGGGTGAGCAGGCGTGAGCACCACCTCCACCAAGCCGCAACGGCTGCGGCCGCGCCGCGAGACGACCCCGCTGAGCCGCACCGCCGTCATGCTGCTGCTGGCCCTGTCCACCCTCTACTTCCTCCTCCCGCTGTGGTGGCTGCTGGTCGCCGCCACCAAGCCGTTCGGCGCGCAGTTCAGCGGCAGCGGACTCTGGTTCGACGGCTTCGGCCTGTTCGACAACCTGTCCCGCCTCAGCGCCCAGGACGGCGGCATCTTCTGGCGCTGGATGCTCAACAGCGTCCTGTACTGCGGCGTCGGCGCCCTGGTGGGCACCGCGCTCTCCGCCCTGGCCGGATACACCATCGCCAAGTACGAGTTCCGGGGGCGCGGTGTGCTGTTCGGCGCGGTGCTCGCCGCCGTGCTGGTGCCCAAGGTGCTGTTCACCCTGCCGCTGTACCTGATGTTCTCCGGCGTCCACCTGATCGACAACCCGCTCGCCGTGCTCCTACCCAGCGTCGTCAGCCCGTTCGGGGTCTACCTCTCCCGCGTCTTCGCGGCGCAGGTGCCGGACGAGGTGATCGAGGCCGGCCGGCTCGACGGGGCGGGCGAGTTCAGGATCTTCCGCACCCTCGCGACGCGCATGATGCTGCCCGCGCTGGTGACGATCTTCCTGTTCCAGTTCGTCGAGATCTGGAACAACTACCTGCTGCCCGCCATGGTCCTGGGCGACGACCGGCTCCAGCCGGTCACCGTCGGCCTGGTCGGCTGGAACGCCAGCCATGTGGCGGTGCCGCCGCCGCTGGTGGTCATCGGCTCACTGGTGTCCGTCGCCCCGCTCGTGATCGCCTTCCTGGCCCTCCAGCGGTTCTGGCGCGCGGGCATGACCGCCGGAGCCGTCAAGTGACCCCGCCGGCCCGGCCCGACCCGACGACGACCGCAGCGCCCCCGACGACGACCGCAGCGCCCCCGAGGACATCCGTGAGCCCACCGCCCCAGGCCGGCCCCGCGACCGCCGCGGCGGCCGTCCGCCACCCCGCACCCCGCCACCCCGCGCCCCTCCTCACCCACCGCGACGGCCGGCTCCTGCGCGACGGCCGCTCGCACCGGATCCTGGCCGGATCGCTCCACTACTTCCGGGTCCACCCCGACCAGTGGGCGGACCGCCTGGACCGCCTCGCGGCCATGGGCCTCAACACGGTCGACACCTATGTCGCCTGGAACTTCCACGAGCGCCGCCGGGGCCGGGCCCGCTTCGACGGCTGGCACGACGTCGAACGCTTCGTCCGGCTCGCCCAGGACGCGGGCCTCGACGTGATCGCCCGGCCCGGCCCCTACATCTGCGCGGAATGGGACAACGGCGGCCTGCCCGCCTGGCTCACCGGCACACCCGGCATGCGGGTCCGCTCCTCCCACCGGCCCTTCCTGGACGAGGTCGCGCGCTGGTTCGACGACCTCGTGCCCCGCCTCGCCGCCCTCCAGGCCGCCCGCGGCGGCCCGATCGCCGCCGTGCAGATCGAGAACGAGTACGGCAGCTACGGCGACGACCACACCTACCTGAGCTGGCTGCGCGACGCGCTCGTCGAGCGGGGCGTCACCGAGCTGCTGTACACGGCGGACGGACCGACCGAGCTGATGCTCGACGGCGGCACCCTGCCCGGCCAGCTCGCCGCCGCCACCTTCGGCTCCCGCGCCGCCCAGGCCGCCGAACTGCTGCGCGCGCGCCGCCCCCACGAGCCGTTCGTCTGCGCGGAGTTCTGGAACGGCTGGTTCGACCACTGGGGCGAGCGGCACCACATCCGCTCGGTGGACAGCGCGGCCGGCACCCTCGGCGACATCATCGACGCGGACGGCTCGGTCAGCGTCTACATGGCCCACGGCGGCACCAACTTCGGCCTGTGGGCCGGCGCCAACCACGACGGCGACACCTTCCAGCCGACCGTGACCAGCTACGACTCCGACGCGCCGATCGCCGAACACGGCGCGCTCACCGCGAAGTTCACCGCCCTGCGGGAGCGGCTGCTCGCCGTCTCCGGCACCGCGCCCCACCGGCCGCCGCCCGCCGACCCGCCGCTGCTGAAGCCGCGCACCCTGCCCGTCGTCCGCGGCGCCGGACTGCTTCGAGCCCTGGAAGCGGTGTCCCCGGCGACGCCCTCCCCGCATCCGCTCAGCTTCGAGGAACTGGGCCAGGCGTCCGGTCTGGTGCTCTACCGCGCCCGCCCGCGGCTGCCCCGCGGCGCCGGCCCGCTGACGGTCACCGGGCTGCACGACCGGGCCCAGGTCTTCGTCGACGGCACGCCGGCCGGCGTACTGGACCGGGAGACCGGCACGGTGACCGTCGAGGGCACGGGCGAGCGGGTGCGGCTGGACCTGCTGGTCGAGAACCAGGGCCGGATCAACTACGGGCCGCTGCTCGGCCAGGGCAAGGGCATCCTCGGCGGCGTCCGCGTGGAACGCCGCCTGGTGCACGGCTGGACCATGCACCGGCTGCCGCTCGACGAGTGGACCGCCGAGGACCTCGGGCGCGCGGTGTCCGGCGCGCCCGCGCAGGGCGCCGCCGGCTTCGCGACCGCGCGGTTCACGGTCGTCGAGCCGGCCGACGCGTTCCTCGCGTTCCCCGGCTTCGGCAAGGGTTTCGTCTGGGTCAACGGCGCACTCCTCGGGCGCTACTGGGAGATCGGCCCGCAGGTCACGCTCTACCTCCCCGCGCCCTTCACGGTGCGGGGCGAGAACACCGTCACGATCCTGGAGCTGGAGCGGCTGGGAGAGCGGGTCGAGATCCGTGACCGGCCCGAGCTGGGCCCGGCCGAGGAGTACGTCGAGACGTTCGAGTGAAGTGAGAACCCTCTGGCAGCGATAACGCAAGCTCCCCCCGCGCCTACGGGCCTCCTAGTGTTATCGCTGCCATACCACTAGGGTCGTCCCCGCCCTGACCGGGCAGAGTCCTCCGCAGGTATCCGAGAGGTGGAGTTCATGACCTCACGCTCGTCCCGCAAGCGCCTGTACCCACCCGCCCTGAGACCCGGTACGGCGGCATCGGTCGCCCTGCTGCTCTCCCTTGGAATGCTGTCGACCGCCGCCGCACCCGGACACGCCCGGGCCGGCGGGACCGCCGCCACGGAGTCCGGCACGGCCGCCGCCTGGAAGCCGGTGACTCCGCCGCCGCCCGACCACCCGGCCACCGCGGCACGGCTGTCCGGTGCGGGACTGAACGTGACGGTGGCCAAGGAGTTCCCCCAGGTCGTCTCGTACGACCTGAACGGCAGGACCATGGACGGCAGGGCGGCGGTCCTGGACTCGTTCACGATCAACGGCACGGCCCACCGGGCCACCACCGCGTTCAGGGCGAGCCGGAACAAGGCCACCTACACGTCCACGTTCGGCGACCTCCCCGACCTCACGATCACCTCGTCCCTGACGGTGACCGACCGGCACAGCGTCGTCTTCGCCGTGGAGAAGATCTCCGGCGCCGCCGCCGCCACCGTCGACCAGCTGGCGATACCCGGCCAGTCCCTCGTGTCCGTCGACTCCGGCGACCGCGGGGCGCGGCTCGCCCGCACCAGGATCTCGGCCGACTCCACGACGACCGCCGACCGGTTCGTCGACATCACCGGCGACACGGCCGCGGACGACGCACCCGTGGGCACGCCCTACGGCTTCGTCAGCAACGCCGAACTGTCCGCCGGACTGATCACCAACGCCACGGACGACGCGGCCCAGGCCGACAACGACAACGGCAACACCCGGCTCCAGTCGCGGATCGTGGACGCCGGCGGCGGCGCCCGACGGGCCGAACTCTCCGTGGGGAACTACACCTACGCCGCCAAGGGCGCCACCGACCCCCGGGTGGCCCGCTACGAACTGCCCAGAACCACGGTCGTCCTGGCCGCCGACGCCAACGGCGACGGCCAGATCGACTGGCAGGACGCCGCCCTCGCCCAACGCGCCGCAACGCCGCCGCCCCGGGGCGCCGACCGGGTGCCCGAACGGGTCGTCCAGCACATCCCGTTCAACTTCGCCAGCCAGGCCACCAACCCGTTCCTGAAGACCCTCGACAACGTCAAGCGGATCTCCATGGCGACGGACGACCTCGGCCAGTGGGCCCTGGAGAAGGGGTACGCCGGCGAGGGCCACGACTCCGGCCACCCGGACTACGGCGGCAACGAGAACGTCCGGGCGGGCGGCCGCGCCGACCTCAACACGCTCATCCGCGACGGCGCACGCTACAACGCCGACTTCGCCGTCCACGTCAACGTCACCGAGGCATACCCCCAGGCGAAGCACTTCAGCGAGGTCCTCATCAAGGGCCAGGCGAACGGCTGGGACTGGCTCAACCAGTCCTACCAGATCGACCAGCGCACCGACCTGGGCACCGGCGCGGTCCTGGACCGCTTCCGGCAACTGCGCGAGGACTACCCGCAACTCAAGGGCGTCTACATCGACGTCTACTACTCCAGCGGCTGGCTCGCCGAAGAACTCGCCGCCGAACTGCGGAAGATGGGCTTCGAGGTCGCGACCGAGTGGGCCTACAAGTTCGAGGGCGACTCGATCTGGTCGCACTGGGCGAGCGACAAGAACTACGGCGGCGCCACCAACAAGGGCATCAACTCCAACATCGTGCGCTTCCTCGCCAACTCCGACCGCGACGTGTGGAACGTCGACCCGCTGCTCGGCGGCTCCAGCGTCAAGGAGTTCGAGGGCTGGACCGGCCAGGACGACTGGAACGCCTTCTACCGCACCATCTGGACCGACAACCTGCCCACCAAGTTCCTCCAGCACTACGACGTGCTGGACTGGGACTTCGGCAGGAGCGCACGCCTCACCGGCGATGTGCGGGTCACCCGGGCCGACGGACAGCGCCGCATCACCATGGGCGACGCGACGGTCCTGGAGGGCGACACGTATCTGCTGCCCTGGGGCGACGCCCGCACCGCCGACGACACCACGTCCCCCAGCAGGGCCGACAAGATGTACCTCTACAGCGCCTCCGGCGGCGCCCACACCTTCGACCTCACCCGGCAGTTCGCCGCCACCCGGCACTTCACCCTGTACCGGCTCACCGACCAGGGCCGGGTGAAGACCACCCGGGTGACGGCGCACGACGGCCGGGTGACCCTGACCGCCGCCAAGGAAACCCCGTACGTCCTCGTGCCCGACGGCGGCAAGGCGCCCCAGCCCGCCCCCCGGTACGGCGCCGGCACCGCACTGACCGACCCCGGCTTCAACGCGGGCGGCCTCAAGGCGTGGAACCCGCGCGGCGGAGCCGGGACGGCACGCGCCGGCAACGGCGACAACGTCGTCCGCCTCGGCGCCGGCGCGTCGGGCATCTCCCAGAAGGTCACCGGCCTCACCCCCGGCAAGCGCTACACCCTGAGCGCCGACGTGGAGATCGCCGCCGGTGAGCGCCGCGCGACCACCCTGCGCGCGGACGGCCGCGGCACCGCGGCCGCGAAGACCTTCGACACCACACCGGCCCGGAACACGATGGCGTCGGACGAGAAACGCGACACCTACGCCCAGCGCGCGTCCCTCGCCTTCACCGCGCCCCGCGACGGCACGGCCACCGTGTCCCTCGCCGCCGCGCCGGGCCGGGCGGCGGTGGTCCTCGACGACGTACGGATCATGGCCGACACCACGACGCCGCTGCCGCGGTCCGGCGGCGCGCCCGGCGCCGCGGTCGTCGCCGGCGACGACTTCGAGGGCAACCAGCCCGGCTGGGGGCCGTTCGTGAAGGGCGACGCGGGCGGCGTCACCGACCCGCGCACGAGCATCAGCGACCTGCACGAGCCCTACAGCCAGAAGACCTGGAAGAACACCTACCGGCCCTACGACACCGGCGCCCTCAAGGGCCAGGCCGTGGACGACGTGATCGACGGCAGGCACTCGCTGAAGTCCCACGCGGAGAACAGCGGGCTCGTCTACCGCACGGTGCCCGCCACCGTGCCGTTCACCGCGGGCCACAAGTACGCGGTGTCCTTCGACTACCAGACCAACGTCGAGGACCAGTGGGCCTGGGTGACCGGCGCCGACACCGTCGGGGACGGCGAGGTCGTGTCCAAGGACATCACCCGTGACACGTTCGCTCCCGCACGGGACACCGCCACCTACGCCAAGGAGATCGTCGCCGGGTGCGGCGACACCTGGGTCGGCCTGCGCCGGATCGGCGGCGCCGCCGCCACGGACTTCGTGCTCGACGACTTCCGGGTCACCGACCTCGGCCCGGTGGACGGCGGCCCCGCCTGCGCCGGCGTCACCGCGCCGGCCGGCGCCGACCTCAGCCCCGGGATCCCCGGCGAATACCGGACGACCTTCACCAACAACGAGCGCAGCGACGCGGTGAACGTCGCGCTGTCCCTCGACGGCCTGCCCGCCGGCTGGACCGCCGAGGTGAAGGAGAAGGACGGCAACCTCTTCGGCACCGTCGAGCCCGGCCGGTCCGTCACCACGACCTGGCTGCTCACACCTCCCCGGGACGCCGCGGGCACCACCGCCGCCTGGCGGACCACGGCCGCCTACGACAACGCCGGCGCCACCAAGACCGTCAGCGCGGACTCCAGGGCCGCGGTCTCGGACGTTCCGGTGCTCTCGCCCGGCTCCATGACGGCCACCGCCGACTCCGAGAACGGCTCCTCCGGGGCCGGTGAGGGCCCGGCCTCGAACGTCCTCGACGGCGCCACGGACACCATCTGGCACACCGACTACACCGAGGCGGACGCGCCCTACCCGCACTGGGTGACGCTGGAGCTGGGCGCACCCGCCACGGTCGACGGCTTCGGCTACCTCGGACGGCAGAGCGGCGGCCCGAACGGCAGGGTCAAGGACTACGAGATCGCCGTCTCCGACGACGGCACGGACTGGACGGTGGTCGCCCAGGGCTCCCTGAAGGACACGACGCAGATCCAGCGCGCCGCCTTCGCCCCGGTGCGCGCCTCGTACGTCAGATTCACGGCGTCGAACGCGCTCAACGGCCAGCCCTTCGCCGCGGCGGCCGAGATGCGCGTCTACGGCACACCCGTCGACCTCCCGACCGGCTACCCGCCAGGCACCCGCCCGGCCTGACAGCCACGGCCCACCGACGTGACACCCCTGCCCGGGCACACCCCGCGACCACGGCGCCCGGGCGGGGCGCGTCGTCCGGCCGGTGTGCACCCCTGGGCGAGACGGTTCGCCAGGTCGAGGAAATGGGCCTCGGCGTCACCGCCGCCGACCGCCAAGACGGCGAGGGACGTGGCAAGAGATGTGGATCGCATGAGGAGATCGTCGCCGCCGCGGCGGGTCACACCCATGAGTATCCGTACTCAAGTCGGCGACCGCCGACACCACTGCCCGCCCCCTCCCATGTCTCCGTCCGGCACACCGCCGGGTTCGGTGACCGCGGCGGTGGGCCGCGCCCGCCGCCGTAGTGGCACGGATCGCGTCGGCGCGGACGCGGATGCGGACGCGGCGGCTCCGGCGGCCTCTCCGCGCCAGGTGTCACCTGACCCCTTGTCACAGAGTTCACACCTCCCTACCTTTGTGCAGCGAGCGGGTCCACCGGCCCGCGTCGGCTCTTGCCGGCAACTCAGCGCACGACACCCATGGAGGCGTCACATGCCCGTAGCCGTGCCCGCTCTTCTGGAGACCGACGGATTCCGCGACGCGGGACCGCTGGAGATCGACGACGAGGCCATCGTGTTCGAGGACGACGACCGCGGCGACCGCGAGCCCTCGGCGTGTCTGGCCGACCCCTGGGTGACCGCCACCACCCGCCTCGGCTGCGACCTGAACTCGTAACCGTGGCCGTTTCCATCGCCGGCCGCGTCGGTGCGTGTGACGACACGTGGTCGTACCTGAACGATCCGCGGATGCCGGCGATGGAACACGGCTGGAAACTGCACGTCTCGGCGCGTCCGGGCGACCTGGACGCGGTGACCCGGCTCGTCCTGCCGGTGCTCTCCCGGCACATCTGCCACGCGAAGTTCGCCCGCGACCCGGAGACGCTGCGCCGCCTCAACTCCGGTGCGGTGAGCACCGGAGCCGTCGGCAAGGCCATCACCGTCTACCCCCTCGCGGGCACCGTGGTCGAGGTCGCCCGGGACCTCGCCGCCGCACTGCGTGACCGGGAGGGCCCGCGGATCGTCAGCGACCGGCGGGTCGACCCGAGGGCCCCGGTCTACTACCGTTACGGCCCCTTCACGGGCGAATACCGGACCGGCCGCAGCGGACGGCTCGAATCCGTCATGACCGGACCGGACGGGCGGGTCTTCGACGGCCTGGCCGTCGGCCGCTACCGGTGCCCGCCCTGGGCCGAGGACCCCTTCGCCACCTCCTCCGGACAGGATGACGGACCGACCGCGCCCGGCCTGGGCGGCGGCCGCTACACGGTCACCGCCGGCATCGCGCGCGCACCCCGCGGCAACGTCTACCGCGCGCTCGACCGCACCCTCGGACGGCCGGTGGTGGTCAAACAGGCCAGGGCCTTCGTGGGCGAGGACGAAACCGGCACGGACGCCCGCCACCGGCTGCGCAACGAGCGCGCCGTCCTCACCGCGCTCGACGGCGTCACAGGTGTGCCCCGCGCACTGGACTACTTCGCCCACCACTCGGACGAGTATCTGGTGCTGAGCAGCTGCGGCGACCGCGACCTGCGCAGGGACGTCCTGCGCGACGGCCCCTACCGGGACGACGGCATCCGGCCGGAACGCGCCCTGTCCGTCCTCGCCGCCCGGCTCCTGGGCGTCCTGGACGCGGTCCACGGCCGCGACGTGGTCGTCCGCGACCTCAAACCCGACAACGTCGTGCTCGACGACTCCGGCCCCGGCCACTGCCACGTGATCGACTTCGGGATCAGCGAGTGGGAGGGCACCGGCCCGGGCGGGGCGACACCCGGATACAGCGAGCCGGTGCTGCGCGCGACCGGACCGGCCGCCCCCGCCGACGACCACTACGCCCTCGGCGCGACGCTCTTCTTCGCCGCCACCGGCATGGACCCGGTGATCGTCGACGGCGACCACGCGGTCAACCGGGACCGGACCCTGGCCTGTCTGGAGTGGGCACTGCCCGGGCGCGCCCACCGGGCGATCCGGGCCTCGATCACCGGTCTGCTGAGCTTCGACCCGGCCGTACGGACCGCCGCCGCCGACCGCCTGCGCACCGGCATGGCCCCCACCGTACGCCGGCCCGCGCGCCCCCGGATCGACGGCGACCTGCTGGACGAGATCATCGAGCACACGACCGCGTACTGCGTCCGCGAGGCGCACGCCGTCGTGGACCCGGTACGGGCCGCACACCTGGCCGTCCCCACCTCCATCGACGTCTACGGCGGCACCTCGGGACTCGGACTGGAGCTCCTCCACCACACGCACCGGCCACATGTGCGGTCCACCGTCACCACGTTGGCGCGGTGGACGGCGCGACAGTCCAGAAACCTGCCACCCGGCCTCTACACGGGGAGCACCGGCGTCGCCCTCTTCCTCGCGGAAGCCGGCTCGGCGACGGGACCGCGGCCGGAGCCGGAAACAGACGCGGACGCGCGCTCCCCGCACCCCGTCCTGCCCGACCGCGCACCGGACGGCGGACCGCCGGAGGCGGACCTGATCGCGGGCGTCGCCGGAGTCGGCCTCGGCCGGCTGCTGCTCGCCCGGCACGCCCTCCGCTCCGGCCACCCGCACGCCGCCGACCGGCACCTGGCCGTCGCCGCCGACTGCGACCGGATGCTGGCCGAGGGTGCCGCCCGGCTGACCCCGGCCGGCCCGGACACGGCCGGCCGCGCCGCACTGCGCGAGGGCATCGCGCACGGCGAGGCGGGCATCGCCTGCTTCCTGCTCGCACACGGCGCCGCGACCGGGGACCCGGACGTGATCAGCCGCGCCGAGGAGGCCGCCGCGCGGCTGGCCGCCGCGACCCCGGACATCATCGCGGCGGCCGCCGCGCCGGGCGCGACCCGCCGCTACGGCTCCTGGTGCCGGGGCCTGGCCGGCATCGGGACCGTCCTCGTACGGGCCGCCGAACACCTCGACGAGCCCGGGTATCTCGACCTCGCCCAGCGGGCCGCGCGCGCCTGCGCCGATCTGGCGCCGCGGATGCCGCTGGTCACCCGGTGCTGCGGGCTGGCCGGGGTCGGCGACCTGATGGTGGACGTCGCGGAGGCGTCGGCGTCCGAGGAGTTCTGGGACGCGGCCGAGACCGTCGCCCTGCTCATCCTGAGCCGCAGCGGCGGCACCTGGTCCCGGCCCGTGTTCCCGGACACCTCTCTCGCCGGGCCGAGCGCCACCTGGGCCGGCGGCTCCGCGGGTGTGCTCGCCTTCTTCCGGCGACTGCGCGACCGGGGCGGCCCCCGCCTCGGCCTCGTCGCCTGACCGCCGCCCTCCTCCCGGCCGCGGTGGGGCAGCCGGCCGCGATCAGCGAAGCGTGCCGACGCCCTCCGGCCGGCGGCTGGTACGGCAGGTCGGCTGTGCGTCCAGCTGCGCCGCCGTCCTCGGGCCGCTGTCGGTCCAGTACGTGCCCTCGGGGACGTGTGCGGAGGCGACTTCGGCGACGTCGACGATTCCTCCGGTGCCGCCGTCCGTACCGGCGTACGTCGAGACGACGTCGAGGTGTTCGGGCAGCGTCCCAGGTACCGGTCGCGGGGCCGCTGTCGAGAAGTCGGCGGCCCTCCACAGGGTCACCGTGCCGTGCCGGCCTTCGGCCGTCTTGGGGCCGGTCGCCTTCCACAGCAGCTTCTCGGAGTCGCGGTCGTAGACCTCCACCGTCCGCACCTCCTCGAAAGGGCAGGTGGGGAACTTGACCGAGACGCGCGATCCGTCGACGCGCACGCCGATCGCGAGGACCGTCGCGGGGTCGGACATGCGGTGAATGAAGTACACCCAGGCGCCGACCACGCCGAGGAACGCGAGCGCCAGGGCCGCCCCCGCCGGCGCGAAGACGCCCCGCCCCGGTCGCCGCCGATACCCGTTCACCGACATCCGTCCTCCGTTGTAGCGGCCCGCCGGCCGTGACGCCGCCCTGTCCGGGCGCCGTCCCCTCCGGGCGACGGCACGGACGGCGGCGTGCTGCGCAGCCGTGCCGGATCGATCCTGGCCAGGGCCTCGGTCGTGGTCAACTGCCACCCACTCGCGTACGCCTGGGCGAAGCACTCGTCGCCGAGCACGGCCCGGCCGCGCTCGCCGAGCGTGCGGACATGGGGATCGGAGCGGTCGTGGGCGCCGCGCAGCCGGGACGCCGCACCGAGCAGCACGGCGACTTCGCGGTGCTGCCCGTGCAGTGCGGCGAGACCGGCCACGGTCACCGCCACCGACGCGGCCACCGGCATGTCCCCGCAGCCGACCGCGGCGGCGTACGCCCGGTCCAACGCGGCCCGCGCGCCCGGCCCGTCACCGAGTTCGAGACACAGCGCGCCCCGCACCGCCCCGACCAGCGCCTGCCCCTGCTCGCCGCCGAACAGCCCGTGCGCGGGCATCCCGGCCTCGACCGACTCGACCAGGGCACGGGCCCGGTCCGGCTCGCCGGTCCGGATCCGCAGGGCGGCCTCCCGTCGGCGCGGCCGAGCGCCAGTTCGGCGTCGGCGAGGTCGGTGACGGCCTCGGCCGAGGCGTGGGCCAGCCGGGCGGCGACGGCGGCCGCCACGGCGGCGACGGCCGCCGGCTCGGTGCCGGGACCGTCGCCCCACAGCGCCTCGGCCTCGCCCAGCACGGCCGCCGCGCCCCGCGGATCGCCGGAGCGCAGACGGTCACGGCCCTGCGCGGCGAGGTGCTCGAACCGCAGCGCGTCGACGTCGGCGGCGTCCACGGCCAGCCGGTAGCCGCCCGCGTGCCGGGTGACGCCGTCGGCCGAGCCGAGGATCCGGCGAAGCCGGGAGACGAGGGCCTGAAGCGCGTGGGCCGGTTCGTCGGGCGGGTCGTCGGCCCAGATCGCCTCGATGAGCCCGGTCCGCCCCACCGGGTGCCCGCCGGCGAGGGCCAGCCGTACGAGCAGGGCCCGCAGCCGGGCGCCCGGCACGGCCAGGACGGCGCCGTCACGCGATGCCTGAAAGGCGCCGAGCAGCGTGACCCGAAGCCGCCCGGTCCCCTCCATTCCCCGATCCTCGCACACCGGCGAGCAGGCCCTCCCCACCGAGCCGGACGCGACCGCGCGCTCCGCGAGTCGACCGGGTGCGTCGCGTGTCAGCGGCGTGTGCGCTCCGTGTGAGCGGCCCGCGGCAGTCTCGGCGGGACGCGGAAGCGCCGCGGACAGGCCGCGGAGACAGCGCGCGGGAGCCGGCGAGCACCGGCTCCGGAAAGGTGGTTGGGGTGCATGACGTGGTGATCGTGGGGGCCGGCCCGGTCGGGCTGTTCCTCGCCTGCGAACTCGGCCTCGCGGGCTGCTCGGTCCTGGTGCTGGAACGGGAGCCGGCGCCCTCCTCTCCCTGGCGGGCCGAACCGCTCGGCATGCGGGGCCTGTCCGCCGCGTCGGTCGAGGCGTTCCACCGCCGCGGGATGCTGCCCGCGCTCCGCGCGGCGTCGGGCGCCGGAGGCGGCCCCGGGCCGGACGCCGACGCGGACGAGCCGGCGCCGCCCCGCGCCGTGGGCCACTTCGCGGGCATGGTGCTCGATCCGGCCCGAGTCGACCTCGCCGCACTGCCGTTCCGGCTGCCCGGGCCGGCGGGGGAGGGCGTGCTGACCTCTCTCGCGGCGGTCGAGGCGGTGCTGTCCGAGCGGGCACGCCGGCTCGGCGCGGAGATCAGGCGCGGCGTCACGGTGTCCGCCGTCGGACAGGACGACGAGCGCGTGGTCGCGTGGGCCGGCGCACAGGCGTACCCGGCGCGGTGGCTGGTCGGCTGTGACGGCGGACGCAGCGCGGTGCGCCGCCTCGCGGGCTTCGGATTCGCCGGCTCCGGACCGCTGTTCACCGGCTACGTCATGCTCGCCGACGTCGCCGCGCCCGATCCGCTGACCCCCGGGATCAATCTGACGCCGACGGGCATGTACCTCACGATGCCCGCCGAGGGCCACATCGGCATGATGGACTTCGACGGCGGCGCGTTCGACCGCACACGGCAGCCGACGCGCGACCACCTCCAGGCGGTGCTGCGCCGCGTGTCCGGCACCGAGGTGACGCTGGACGCCGTCCCTCTCGTCTCGACGTTCACCGACCGGGCGATGCAGACGACGACCTACCGGCTCGGGCGGGTCCTGCTCGCGGGCGACGCCGCGCACATCCACTCGCCCCTCGGCGGCCAGGGCCTCAACCTCGGCCTCGGCGACGCCATGAACCTGGGGTGGAAGCTCGCGGCGACCGTGCGCGGGCACGCGCCGGACGGGCTCCTCGACACCTACACCCGCGAACGGCGCCCGGTCGGCGCCGGGGTGCTCGACTGGTCGCGCGCCCAGGTGGCGGTGATGCGGCCGGACGCGCACGGCCGGGCGCTGCGAGGGGTGATGCGCGACCTGCTCGCGACCCGCGACGGAACGACCCTCGCGTTCGCACGGATCTCGGGGGCGTCGATCCGCTACGACCTCGGCGGCGCACACCCGCTGACCGGGCGCAGCGCCCCGGACCTCCGCCTGGAGGACGGCGTCCGCCTCGGTGAGTTGCTGCGGGACGGACGGGGCCTGGCGCTCGACCTCAGCGCCGACGGCCACCTGCGCCACACCGCGGCGGTCCGGCAGGACCGAGTGCGGTACGCGGCCGGCCCGGTGACGGACGACCTCGGTCTGGGCGGCGTCCTCGTCCGGCCGGACGGCGTCGTCGCCTGGGCCGGCGACCGCGACGTCGACCCGCGACCGTTCGAGCAGGCCGCCGACCGGTGGTTCGGCCACTGGCGGAAGCGGCGCTTACGAGGAGCGCCCCACCCCTGACGACCCCTTTCTCCCCCCACTCCACCCACACCCCAAGGAGCACACATGACGATCACCCTCCGCCCGGGAAGCACCGTGATGTTCACCGGCGACTCGATCACCGACAGCCGCCGGTCGGCGAGTGAGGACGGCCTCGGGTTCGGCTACCCGCTGCGCATCGCGGGCGAGTGGGGCCTCAGGCATCCGGACCGGCCCGTGACGTGGCGGAACTCAGCGATCGCGGGGCACAAGGTGAGGGACCTCGAAGCCCGTTGGCAGACGGACGTGCTCGACGCGCGTCCGGACGTGGTGTCGGTCCTCGTCGGTATCAATGACGTCGGCTGGCGCTCCTTCGACCCGGACGGCCACGAGATCCCCGTCGAGGAGTACGCGGCGGGCTACGACCGCCTGCTCACGCCGCTGGCCGAGAGCGGCACCGACCTGATCCTCATCGAGCCGTTCCTCCTGCCCTACAGCGCCGCCCTGGAGATCGACAACGAGAACCTCGGCGCCGAGGTCTGGCAGCAGTGGCGCGCCGACCTGGACCCCAAGATCCAGGCCGTACGCGAACTCGCCCACCGCTACGGCGCGCGTCTCCTCGCCGCGGACGGCATGTTCGCCGGGCACGCGGCGGCGACCGGCCCGGCGCACTGGGCCGCCGACGGCGTCCACCCGACCCCGGCCGGCCACGCCGCCCTGGCGGCGGCCTGGCTGCGCCTGGTCGCCTGACCCGGCCGTACGGCCTGCCGGAGGCCGCGTGCGGAGCGGGCACGACGGCCGCGGCCCTCCGGCGGGTCGCCGGTCAGCGCAGTCCGGCCGCCTTCATGGCCTTCAGCGCGCCGGTCAGGAGGGAGGCCCAGGTCTCGGGGGAGATCCGGGCCGGCGGATAGAAACCCTGCACGCGCTGGTGGGCGACGGTCTGGGCCTCGGTGTACTTGAGGATTCCGTCCGCGCCGTGGCGGCGGCCGAGTCCGGAGTCGCCCATGCCGCCCATCGGCGCGTCGATGCTGCCCCAGGCGGCGGCGAATGCCTCGTTGACGTTGACGGTGCCGGCGCGCACCCGGGCCGCGACGGCGCGTCCCCGGGCGCCGTCACCCGACCAGACGCTGGCGTTGAGGCCGTACGGCGTGGAGTTGGCCAGCTCGATCGCCTCCTCCAGGTCGCGGTAGGGGTAGATCGAGACGACCGGGCCGAAGGTCTCCTCGGCGTACAGCGTCATGTCGGGGGTGACGCCGGTGAGGATGGTCGGCTCGTAGAACAGCGAGCCGAGATCCGGCCGTGCCTTTCCGCCGGCGAGGACGGTCGCGCCCTTGGCGACGGCGTCGTCGACATGGGCGGTGACGGTGTCCAGCTGGGACGGGGTGGTCAGGGAGCCGACGTCGACGCCGTAGTCGAAGGCGGCGCCGATCCGGAGCCGGCCGGTGCGGGCGACGAACGCGGCGACGAACCGGTCCCAGAGGGACTCGGCCACGTACAGGCGCTCGATGGAGACGCAGAGTTGGCCGGCCGAGGGGAAGCAGGCGGCCACGGCGCCGTCGGCGGCCTGGTCGATGTCGGCGTCGTCGAGGACGATCATGGCGTTCTTGCCGCCGAGTTCGAGGGACGCGCCGATCAGGCGCTCGCCGGCGTCGCGTGCGATCCGCCGCCCGCTGGCGGTGGAGCCGGTGAACATCATGAAGTCGGCGTTGTCCATCAGCGCCCCGCCGATGGAGCTGCCCCGGCCGATCACCATCTGCCACACACCGGCCGGCAGACCGGCCTCCCGCATCAGGCCGAGCGCCCACAGCGCGCTGAGCGCGGTCTGGGTGTCGGGTTTCTGGACGACGGCGTTGCCGGCCATGAGGGCGGGGAGGGCGTCGCCGGCGGCCATGCTCAGCGGGTAGTTCCACGGGGAGATGACGGCCACGACGCCCTTGGGATGGCGCAGTTCGGTGGTGTGGGTCAGCAGCGGGATCGCGCCGCGCCGGCGCTTGGGCTCCAGGTACTTGGCGGCGGTGCGCGCGTAGTAGCGGGACGTGATCGCGATGTCGGTCACTTCGAGGAAGGCGTCGCGGCGGGTCTTGCCGTTCTCGGCCTGCATCAGGTCGAGCACCTCGTCCTGGCGGGCGAGGACGAGGTCGTGGAAGCGCAGCAGGATCCTCCTGCGCGCGCTCAACGGCGTGGCGGCCCAGGCCCTCTGGGCGATGCGGGCGCGGGCGAAGGCGTCCTCGACGTCCGTGGGCGCGGAGACCGGCAGGCCGGCCAGCGGGGCGCCGGTGTACGGGGCGTTCGTGGTGACCCGCCCGGCGTCGGGCGCGGCCGACACGTGTGCGGCCAGCCGCTCGATGCGGGCCGGGGTCAGCCAGGCGGGCAGCCCGGCGCGGCGGGGGGCGGTGGTGGGGGAGGGCGCGGTGGCGGGTTCGGCGACCATGGCGGGGCTTCCTTACTTCCGGCGCTTGACCGAGGTGGGGACCGGCATGTGCAGGGCCAGCTGGCCCTCGGTCACGACGTCGAGCTGGACCTGCCTGATCGGCCGGAGCGAGCGCAGGTCGTCGGCCATCCGGCCTTCTCCGACGTGCAGTTCGGCGGCGCGGGGGACGAGCGCTGTGCCGGCCGAGAGCACGTTGGTCTGGCTCAGGGTGGAGTGCCAGGCGCCGTGGACCGTCGTGTACGAGGTGAGGGCGGAGACGCGCTCGCCGCTCGGGTACACGCTCTGGGCCGGGGTGGGCGCCGAGAGGGACAGGTCGGTGCCGCCGGTGTCGTTGGCCACCCGGGCGGTGGTGCGGTGGGCGTCGATGTCGACGTCGAGGCCGGTGACCCACTTGGGGAAGCCGTAGCCGTCGTGGCCGCGCACCTGGGCGATCTCCGTGCTGACCGGCAGGGACAGGACGTAGGTGTCGAGGTGTTCGTTCTTGAGGGCGGCGACGAGGTCGAAGAAGCCGAGTTTCCCGTGCCGGGCCGGTCTGACGGCGATCCCGACGGCGGCCTCGGTGTAGAAGTCGATGTCGCACACGTCGTAGCGGAAGAACATCGCCGAGACGAGACCGAGCCCGGGGGCGACCTCCAGCGGCGCCAGCTCCCGGGGCAGGCGGGCGCGGATCGCGCGGGACGGGGCGAGCATCGTCAGCCGGGCGGTCGAGACGCGGTAGTAGAAGTTGGGTGTGAGGGTGGGGCCGATCGCGGAGTCGACCTTGGTCTTGGGCAGCTCGCGGAAGAAGTCCACGCCGCTGACCCGGGGGTCGCGGGCGACCTCGTCGAGATCGGTCGCCATCCGGTACCGGTCGTACAGGCCCCCCTTGGGGACCGCGACCGAACGGCCGCCGAGGTCGACCTCGACGGTGTCCTTCTGTGTCGTAGCCATGACGTAGTTCCCTCACTCGCTCATGTTTACGGTGCACACATGACACTAGTCGGCCATGTGTGCACCGTCAACACTGGGCGGTGCGGTGCGCCCGCGCGGCTGTCTCAGCCGTCGTGCACCTGGTCGAAGAGGGCGAGGGCCGCGGCGGGGTCCGGGCTCACGAGGCGCTCCAGACCGGCCGTCGTGATCGCCGCCCACTTGCCGGCCCGTGCCCACATCCGCTCCTCGAAGGCGCGGACGGCCTCGTCCGGACCCCCGGGCGCTGCGGCGACGGCCTCGGCGAGTTCGGCGCCGTCCAGCATCGCGAGGTTCGCGCCCGCCCCCAGCGGGGGCATCAGATGGGCGGCGTCGCCCAGCAGCGTCACCCCGGGGACGTGGGTCCAGGTGTGGGAGACGGGCAGGGTGTGGAAGGGACGGTGGACGAAGGCGGCGCCGTGGCGCAGGAGGTCGAGGACGGGGGCGGCCCAGCCGTCGAACAGGGTCAGCAGGCTCGCCCGCACGGCCTCCGCGTCCTCCGGGTCCACGTCCGCGTGCCAGTCCAGCGGCGCGCGGAACTTGGCGTACACCTTGACGTGACCGCCGCTGTTGCGCTGGGCGACGACGGAGCGGTTCGCGCCGTACGCGGCCACGGAACCGTCGCCGATCAGCCGGGCGAGGCCGGGGTGGCGGACGTCGACGTCGTCGAGGGAGGTCTCGACCGAGGTGACGCCGGTGTAGTGCGGCGTCACCGGCGAGAGCGCCGGGCGGACCCGGGACCAGGCGCCGTCCGCGCCGACCACGAGATCGAACGCCTCCTGCCGCCCGTCCGCGAAGTGGACCAGGGCGCCGTCCCGGCCGCCCGGCGTCACCCGCGTCACGCCCCGGCCCCACTGGACGTCGAGCGGGCCGAGCAGCAGGTCACGCAGGTGCCTGCGGTCGATCTCGGGATTGGCCAGGTCGTCCGGACGCGGGCGCCAGTCGCGCAGGACGGTGCCGTCCGGGGCCAGCACGCGCATGGCCTGCCCCTCGGGGCGCGACAGTGCCTGGAACCCGGCCAGCAGTCCCGCCTTGTCCAGCGCGCGCTGGCCGAGACCTTCGTGCAGGTCCAGCGTGCCGCCCGGAGGGCGGGCGTCGGGGGAGGGGTCGCGTTCGAGGACGGTGACGGGGTGGCCGTGCCGGTGCAGGACGCGGGCGAAGGTGAGTCCGGCGGGTCCGCTCCCGACCACGGCGATGCGTTGTCTCATGCCGATACACTGTATTCCGCTGACGCATCGCAAGAGAACGGTGTGACCATGAACGTGTGGGACCGGCCGGAGCCGCCGGCTCGCCCCGTGCCGCTCGACCGGGCGCGGATCGTCGCCGCCGCCGTCGCCCTGGCCGACGAGGGCGGCCTGGAGGCGGTGTCGCTGCGCAAGGTCGCCGCCCGGCTGGGCGCGGGCCCGATGCGGCTGTACGGCTACATCGCCACCAAACAGGACCTGTTCGACCTCATGCTGGACGAGGTCCAGGCCGAGATCCTGCCCGAGGAGCGGCCCGGCGACTGGCGGGAGGCGCTGCGCGTCCTCGCCCACCGCACCCGGCAGACCGCTCTGCGCCACACGTGGCTGGCCGACCTGCTCGGCGGCCGCCCGACCCTGGGCCCGAACGGCCTCGCCGTGACCGAGGCCAGACTGGCCGCCCTCGACGGCCTCGCCGACGTCGACACCGTGCTGCGCGCCGTGGAGACGGTGAGCGCCTACTGCACCGGCGCGATCCGACGCGAGATCGCCGACCTGCGGGCCGAGCGCGCCACGGGCCGGTCCGAACGCGACTGGCAGCGCGCCTCCGGCCCGCACGTGACGAGGATGCTGGAGACGGGCCGCTTCCCGGCACTGGCCAGGGTCGTGCACGACGCCGCCCACGTGGACGCCGACACGTCCTTCACGACCGGTCTGGACTGGGTCCTCGACGCCGTGGCCGCCCGGCTCGCCCGGCCGCCGGAGTGAGGCTCAGCCCTCGCCGGAGGCGGGCGAGGCCGCAGTCGGCGCCGACGGACCGTGCGGGCCACCGCTCCCCGCTCCCGAGGGGCGAACCGCCAGGAGCGCCGCCCTGATGTCCGCCGTCGCCCGCGGATCGGAGAGGGACCGTCCCGTCAACTCCTCGACGCGGCGCAGGCGGTAGCGGACGGTGTTGGGATGGACGAAGAGGCTCCGGGCCGCGCCCGCCGCCGAGCCGGCGGCGGCGAACCAGTGCTCCAGGGTCCGCAGGAGGCGGGAGCGCTCCGCGGTGGGAAGGCCGAGGACCGGCCGCAGGACCACCTCCACCAGGTGTGCCGCCTCGGGCGCGGCCGCGGACACCACCATCGCCAGCGGATCGTCGTCGAAACGCACCACCCCGGGACCGGTGCCCTCCAGCACGGACAGCGCCCGACGGGCGAAGCGCAGCGCCTGCGGAGTGTCCCGCAGCGAGGGGAAACACGGACTGAGACCCACCCGCGCGCCGGTCCGGCGCAGAATGCGCAGACACGTGTCTTCCGCCGCCGCGCCGGGCAGGGCGATCAGAGCCACGTGCTGGCCGGCCAACGCCTCCCGGACGAAAGGAAGTCGCGCCTGGAGCAACGCGTCCCGCGCTCCCCGCTCTCCCCGCTCTCCCTCGGGTGGCTCCCCGCCCGCCGCGCCGCCCTCGGCCACCGCGACCGCGTACGGCCCGTGCTCGGGCAGGCCCAGTTCGCGGGCGGCCTCCCACAGCGTGCGGTCGGTGACGACGCCGGTGAACAGCGCCTGTGCGAGCGCGGAACGCCTCGCCCGCACATGTGAGGTCAGCTCCGCGGCCCGCTCCCGGTAGGCCGCCGCCACCGCCTCCGCGTACCGGCCGAACAGGGCCCAGACGCCGGCCGACTCCGACACCAGGAGATCGTCGGAGACCTCCGGACGCTTCCGCGCCTCCAGGAGGATCTCGGTCCACAGCAGTTCCGAGCCGATCCGGTACGCGTGCAACGTGTCCGCCAGCGGCACGCCCTACTCCGCGCGGACCCGCCCGGTCTCACGGGCCGAGCCGGTGTCCGGGACGCCTCTGCGGCTGAGATGGGTCAGGACGAGGTCCGCGTTGGCGGCACAGGAGCGGCACAGCGAATCCAGCGGGACGAGCGACTCGTCGTCGTAGGAGTCGACGCTCGCGCGGATGCGCAGCGCCATGCGCTCGCCCAGTTCCGCAAGCCTCGACTGGAGAGCCGCAGCCACGTCCGAGAGGTCCATCTCCGCAGCTTATCGCCTGTGAATTGTCGCCGGGAACAAACCGGCGGCGCGACTGTTGTCCCGCCGTCCATAGGGCACGGCGGCGGTGGGCTGCAAGATGTCAGCGATGTAAACATGCGGTATCGCGGGCAACGGAGGCGGGTCATGGCCAATCTGGCAGGGTTCCTCGTGGAGACGGCGGCGCGGCAGCCCGAGCGCCCCGCGCTGCGCCTGGGGGAACACGTCATCACGTATGCGGAGCTGGACGAACGCAGCGCCCGCGTCGCCGCTCTGCTCCGGTCCGACGGTGTACGACCGGGCGACCGCGTGGCGCTGATGCTGCCCAACGTCCCCGAGTTCGTCGTCCTCTACTACGGCGTCCTGCGCGCCGGAGCCGTCGTCGTGCCGATGAACCCGCTCCTGAAGACCAGGGAGGTGGAGTTCCACCTCACCGACTCCGGCGCGGTGCGGCTCTTCGAGTGGCACCAGGCGCCGGGCGAGGGCGCGCAGGGCGCCGCCGCCGCGGGTGTGCGGCACACGGCCGTGGAACCCGCCGCGTTCGCCGCGGCGCTGACCGGGCACGAGCCGCTGCCCGGCGTCGCCGACGACGGGGACGACGGAAATGACGGGGACGACGGAAATGACGGGGACGACGGGGACGACGGGGACATGGCCGTCCTGCTGTACACCTCCGGCACCACCGGCCGTCCCAAGGGCGCCGTGCTCTCGCACGCGGGACTGCGGCACAACACCGAGGTCAACAGCATCCACGTCCAGCGGATGACACCCGAGGACGTGGTGGTGGGCTGTCTGCCGCTGTTCCACATCTTCGGCCAGATCTGCACCATGAGCGCGGCCGTCCGCAGCGGCGCCTGCCTCGTCCTGATTCCCCGGTTCGAGCCGCAGGCCGTCCTGGACGCCGTCGCCCGCGAGCGGGCCACCGTCTTCGAAGGGGTGCCGACCATGTACGCGGCGCTCCTCCAGCACCCGTCGGACGCGGACGTGTCGACCCTGCGGATGTGCGTCTCCGGCGGCGCCTCGCTGCCGGTGGAGATCCTCCACGGTTTCGAACGGCGCTTCGGCTGCCCGGTGCTGGAAGGCTTCGGCATGTCCGAGACCAGCCCGGTGGTCACGTTCAACCACCCCGACCGGCCGCGCAAGGCCGGGTCCATCGGCACGCCCATCCGGGACGTGGAGGTACGGCTGCTGGACGCCGAGGGGCGGGACGTGGCCGCCGGCGAGATCGGTGAGCTGGCGGTGCGGGGACCCAACGTGATGAAGGGGTACTGGAACCGGCCCGAGGACACACGGGCCGCCATCCCCGACGGCTGGCTCCGCAGCGGCGACCTCGCCCGCGCCGACGAGGACGGCTACCTGTACATCGTCGACCGCAAGAAGGACATGATCATCCGCGGCGGCTACAACGTCTACCCGCGCGAGATCGAGGAAGTGCTGCACGAGCACCCGGCCGTCGGCATGGCCGCGGTGCTGGGTGTGCCGCACGCCGACCTGGGCGAGGAGGTCGCGGCCGCGGTCGTGCTCCGTCCCGACGCGCGGGCCACGCCCGACGAACTGCGGACCTACGTCAAGGACCGGGTGGCGGCCTACAAGTACCCCCGCCACGTGTGGCTCGTGGACAAGCTCCCGACGGGGCCGAGCGGCAAGATCCTCAAGAGGGAGATCACCGTGCCCGCGCGGTGAAACCAAGTACGGCACGCTCGCACGGAACGTGGGCCCACGGCGCCCCCGTCCGCAGGGGCGTCCGCCGCCCCCACGGCGGGTGGCCGTGCGGGCGGCGGACGCGGCGGGCCGGGTCAGCGGCACGTGATGACCAGTGAGGTGACCACGGTGCAGGTGCGCGAGGCGGTGTCATTGGCGGGGTCGGTGTCGGCGGGCGCGCTCGCGGCGCGCTTCGCGGTGACGGTGTAGGGCAGCCCCAGTGTGAGCGGGCCGACGGGGACGCTGAAGGCGCGCGTGGTGCTCGCGCCGGCCGCCAGTGCTCCGACAGTGCAGGTGACCCGGCCGACGGCGGTGGCGCAGGCGCCGCTGGTGGCGGTCGCCGAGGGCGGAAGATCGGCGGTGACGGTGGCGGACGTCAGGGGCGAGGGGCCGTTGTCGGTGAGGGTGAGGGTGTAGTCGATGCGGCCGTTGAGCAGGCCGGGCACACCGGTGGCCGTCAGGGTCACGCCCAGGTCGGCCGCGGGCGGCGCGAAGGCGATGCCGGCCGGGTGGCTGCCGACGGTGACGGTGGAGGCGACGGTGCCGGTGGCGGTGTCGATCACCGTCACCGTGTCGCTGTTCGTGTCGGTGACGTACGCCCGGGAGCCGGACGCGTTGAAGGCGACGGCCTCCGGCCCGGAACCGGCCGGGACGGTCGCGCCGCGGGTTCCGGTGGCGGCGCTGATGACCGAGACGGTGTTGCTGCCGTAGTCGGCGACGTACACCAGGGCGCCGTCCGGCGAGAGGGCCACTCCGTGCGGGGCGACGCCGACGGGAACGAGCGCGGTGACCGTGCCGGTGGCGGTGCTGACCACCGCGACCGAGCCGCCGTTGACCAGGGCGACGTAGGCGCGGGCGCCGGTCGGGTCGAACGCCACCCCGAAGGCGTGGGCGGGCAGCGCCGTGGAGGAGGTGACGGTGTCGGTCGCGGTGCTGATCACCCACAGGGTGTTGGTGTCGCTGTCGTTGGTGACGTACACCTGGGTGCCGGCCGGATTGACGGCCACGCCGACCGGGCGCACGCCCACGGCGACGGTGGCGGTGACGGTCCGGGTGGCGGTGTCGATCACCGAGACGGTGTTGTCGCCGAGCTTGGTGACGTACAGCCGGCCGCCGTCCGGGGTGACGGCGATGGCGTAAGGGACGGCGCCGACCGGAATGGTGGCGGTGACGGCCCCGGTGGCGGTGTCGATCACCGAGACGGTGCCGCCGTCGGTGTCGGTGACGTACGCCTTGGCTCCGTCCGGGCTGACGGCCACCCCGTGGGGTGCGCCGCCCACCGGGACGGTGGACGTGCGGGTGTCGCTGCCGCTGTCGACCACCGAGACGTCGCCCGAGCCGCTGTCGGCGACGTAGACGAGGGGCCCGGGCAGGACCGCGGCGTCGGCGGTGCCCAGGCCGGCCACACCGGCGGCCGTCAGCATCAGGCCCACCACCAGGGCGGCGAGGCGGCGGCGCGCTCTGTCGCGCGGCGGACGGCCGGGTAACGGTAGGAACATCGAGATCTCCCCTTCCCCATGATCCGCGCCGTGCCGGCGGAGACCGGAGGGCCCCGGGAACCGGCGGCGGCGCGGTCATACGGTCCCACCGTCGGTACGCGCCTGACCATCCTCAGGGCCGTGACGCCCGGTTCCGCCGACCGCCGGGCAGCGCGCTCCATCGGCGCCGGGACGCGGGAACACCGGGCCGTAGTCCTCCGGACCTGCTGACGCTCCCGGAATTGTGGCTTCCACCACGGCGGAAGTGATCTTGTCATGGTGGGATCAGCGGGTGCTGGGTTTCCTTCTCCGTCGTCTGCCGTTCTGGGTCCGCGAGCCTTTGCTCATCGTGCTCGGGTCCGTCCTCGGCGTACGGATCACGTATCTCGCCGTCCACGACCGCGACGGGGTCGCGGCCTGTCTGGGCGCGGTGTTCCTCGTGTTCACCGCGATCCGTGTCCACGCGGTGGTCCGGGCGCTGCGCGCACGCCGGAAGCCGGATCCGGCGGGAGCCACGGACGGGACCGGGGTGGCGCCGGGCGATGCCGCTCCCCTCTCCCAGGCCCAACAGCCCCCGGCCCCGGCCCTGTTGACGTCAGGACCCCGACCGCGCCCGGACACTGCGGAGAAGGAGCCCAACGCCTGGCTCCAGGCCCTCGCGGCCGTGGGCGTGTTCGGGGCGATCGCGGCCGCGATGTGGCTCGGACCACGCGTGCTGCCGTCCGAGTCCGGGGCGAACACCGCGAAGGCCGCCACGTGTTCGAGCGCGGAACACGAGGACCTGCCGAATGCCTACGGCCGAAAGCCCCGGCCCGTGACCGGTGACGAGCTGTGCGAGGCGCTCAACCGCCCCGACCTCGCCCGGCTCCTCGGCACGCCCGAGGAGATCGCCGGCACGGTGTCGGGCAACAGCGGCACCGCGCCCCTCACCGACGGGAGGGTCGCCCAGCCGGAGGCCGAGATCAGATTCGACACGTACACGGTGAACGTCACGGCCACCTACAACAAGCTGTCGACGGCCCAGTACGTGAAGCTGATGAAGTTCGGCACCGAGAAAGACGTCAGGACGCTGTCGGTCCTCGGCCGGCCCGCGATCTTCTCCTCGGACCACACCATGAAGATCGAGTTCGATCTCGGGAGCGGCAGAACCGGCGGACCGGTCGAACAAGGCCCCCTGGCCAGGACGCTGACCGTGGCCCTCGACCGTGCGGACCGGGGCGGATACTACGAGATCACCGTATGGAGCAAGTCCGGAGCCCTCCTGGAGGACGGCCTTCTCCAGAGCATCGCCGAGAAGATCCTCACGACCCTCCCCGAACAGGCCGCCGGGTAGTACCCGGGCCGTTCGGCCGCACCGCGCGACGAACGCTCCCGCCACGGCCACGCCACACCCCGGCCGGACGGGAAAAGCCGTTGGCCCCGGCGCCGGCCGGGTGCGACGATGCACGGGTTTCCCCCATGGAGGGTCGGTGTACGTCTTCGTCTGTGCCGGGTGCGGCGCCGAGCTGACCGTGCCGTTGTCCCGGGTTCCCCTTCCGGCCCACGCCCACCAGCGGTACGGGAACGGCATCCAGCTGCCGGCGCTCATGGAGCCGGGGACGTTCGCCGTGGAACCCGACCACTGGGGACCGCCGTGGCGGCCGTGGGACGAGGTCGGCCCGGCCGAGGCGGCGGCCCGCGGCATCCACGCGCCCGTCCACACCCTGTCCGACGGCGCCCGCGGCGCGATCGTGACGGCGCCCGGGGACATCCGCGGCACCCGGCTGATACCCGACCGGTGCGGCGGCGCCTGCTGCGGCCTCGACGGGGGCGACGGCCCCAACCTGAGCTGCGTGGCGTGCGGTCTGGCCGTGGCGAGCAGGATCGACGACTGCTCGCTGTGGCAGGCGGTCTGGCTCGCCCCGGACGCCGTGCGCCGCGTCCGCGTCGACGGCGCCGCGCCCCCGCCGCTCACCTGGGAGGCACTGGTGGCGGAAGGGAAACGCACGCCCCTGTTCGAGCCGATCGCCACGTGGGGGGCGAGCCTCGGGACGGGCCACTACTGGTCGTGGAGCCCGCGGTGGGAGGCGGCGGCCGGCCAGGCGCTCGCCCACCTGCTGGCGGCCTCCGGCGGCCGGCCGGTCACGGTTGCGGACGGCCTGGTCGCGGACGTGTTCCGACGCACCCTCGACGCCCTGCTGCCCGCGGGAGGGCCACCACGGCACGCCGTCCTGGCCGGCCCGGGACGCCCCGCCCCCGAGGCGGACGCGGACATCCACATCGTGCCCGTCCATCCTCGGACGGGCCGGATCTGGACGCCCCCCGGCCCGGCCGCCGCACCGGCGCGTCCCGTACCGCTGCCGATGGGCGTATGGCTGTCGATGTCCTCTCCCCGGCCAGGCCCGCCTGTTCCCGCGACCGGCGGCGTACCCCGTGATGTCCTGCGCGACGACCCGCTCCCGCCCCGCCCCCACTCCCTCTTCCGCGTCGACTCGGGGACGTTCCGGCACACCGTGGTCCGGCTGCCGGCCGCGCGCCACCCCTGGCTGCGGGAGATCCTGGAGAACCGCACGCGGCACCGGGCGGCCGGTCTTTTCTAGCCGTCCGGCACGACACCCCTGCGACGGCCCTTCCGAGCGCCCCGCCGCGCCGGTCGGCCGCGCGGACGTGGCCGACCGGCGCGACGATCGTCGTGACGGCGCGCGCCCACTGCACCGGCGAAGGCCGTTGTTGAGCCGGCGGTCAGCCACTGTGCGCCCGGCGTACGAGTACGCGCCGTTGAGCGGCGGCGCCGCCCCGGATACCGTGCGCCGCACCAACCGCGACGCATGGGGGTCACACGCATGTCCGCACCGACGCGACGCACGGTTCTCGGCACGGTCGGCGCCCTCGGGCTCGGCACGGCCCTGGGCGGCCTGAACGTTCCCGCCGCGCACGCCGGCACACGTTTCGACCCGGCCGGGGCACTCGCCGCGCTGGAGAGGCTGCTGCCGCACCACGCGGATCAGTTCCGGCTCGCGCTGACGGCTTCGAGCGACGGCACGGACCGCTTCCGGGTGCTCGGCGGCCGGGGCCGCGTCGAGGTGTACGGCACGACCCCGGCGGTCCTGCTCACCGGCGTCCACTGGTATCTGAAATACGTGTGCGGGGCGCACATCTCCTGGAACGGCAGCCGGCTCGACCTGCCGCGCACCCTGCCCGCGCCGAGCCGCACCCTGGAGCGGTCGACGGCGCTCCCCCACCGGTTCGCGCTCAACGACACCCACGACGGCTACACGGCGCCGTTCGCCGACTGGACGCACTGGGAGCGGCTGATCGACGTGCTCGCGCTGCACGGCTGCAACGAGGTCCTGATCACCCCCGGCACGGAAGCCGTCTACCACCGCGTGCTCCAGGAGTTCGGGTACAGCGAGGCGGAGGCCCGCGCCTGGCTCCCGGCCCCCACACACCAGCCGTGGTGGCTGCTCCAGAACCTGTACGGCTACGGCGGTCCCCTCTCGACCGAACTCATCGACCGACGTGCCGAGTTGGGACGCAAGATCGTGGACCGGCTGCGCGCGCTCGGGATGAGACCCGTCCTGCCGGGCTACTACGGCCACGTCCCCAAGGGCTTCGTGGAGCGCAACGGCGGCGACGCGCACGTGGTGCCGCAGGGCACCTGGTCGGGCGGGTTCGAGCGGCCCGACTGGCTCGATCCGCGCACCACGTCGTTCGCCCGGGTCGCCGATGCGTTCTATACCCACCAGCGGGACCTGTTCGGCGAGATCGACGCCTTCAAGATGGACCTGCTGCACGAGGGAGGCACCGCGGGCGACGTGCCGATCGACGGCGCCGCACGCGGCGTCGAGACGGCCCTGCGGAAGAACCGGCCCGGTGCCACCTGGGTCATCCTCGGCTGGCAGACCAACCCGCTGCCCGCGCTGCTCGACGCCGTCGACCGGACGAGGATGCTGATCGTCGACGGCGTCTCCGACCGCTACTCGTCGGTGACCGACCGGGAGAAGGACTGGGGCGGCACCCCGTACGCGATCGGCACCATCCCCAACTTCGGCGGGCGCACCACGATCGGCGCCCGCGCACACATCTGGAACGAGAAGTTCTTCGCCTGGCGCGACAAGCCGGGCAGCGCGCTCGCCGGCACCGCCTACCTGCCGGAGGCCACGCACCGCGACCCGGCCGCCTTCGAGCTGTGGTCCGAACTGGCCTGGACCGAGCGGAAGATGGACCGCGCCGACTGGTTCGCGGGCTACGCCGACTTCCGCTACGGGCGCCGCGACGACGGCGCCCGCGCCGCTTGGCGGGCGCTGTACGAGACGGCGTACCAGCACACGGCGGTCGAACACTCCGACCCGCACGACTCGTTGTTCGCCGCGCGCCCTGACCTCACCACCGACCATGCCAACTACTGGGGGCCGCGCGCCCTCACCTTCGACCCGGGCCGCTTCGACGCCGCGCTGAGCGGACTCCTGACCGTGGCACCGGACTTGAGGCGCAGCACCGCCTACCGCCACGACCTGGTCGACGTGACCCGGCAGGCCCTGGCGAACCGCAGCCGCCAGCTGCTGCCCCAGCTGCGCGCCGCGTACGACGCCGGGGACCGGGCCGCCTTCAAGGAACTCGCCACGCTGTGGCTGACGCTGATGCGGCTGTCGGACGAGGTGACGGGCGCCGACCCCGACTTCCTGCTGGGCCCGTGGATCCAGGCCGCCCGGACCATGGGCGCGAACGACGCCGAGCGCGCCGAGTTCGAGCGCTGCGCCAAGGTCCTGATCACGGTGTGGGGTGACCGGTCCGTCGCCGACACCGGCAACCTGCACGAGTACGCCAACCGCGAATGGCAGGGCCTGATGGGCGACTTCTACCTGCCGCGCTGGCAGCGGTGGCTGGACGAGCTCCAGGACGCGCTCGCGGCGGGACGCGAGCCGGCGCCGGTCGACTGGTTCGCGGTGGAGGAACCGTGGACGCGCGAGCGCAAGGACTACCCGCTGCGGCCGTACGGCGACGCGTACCGGACGGCCTCGCGGGTGCGGGACGTACTGGCCCGGGCCCCGTACCAGGGCACGGTGACGGTGACGGCCGAGCCGTCCGTGCTCCCGCCGGGCGGCCACGCGCGCCTGGCCGCGGCCTTCCGCAACGTCAACGGGCTGCGCGCGACCGGACGTGTCGACTTCGCGCTCGGCGGCGTCGACGCGACGCCCGAACACGGCACGGTCCTGCCGCGCGTGGCCCCGGCCGGCGAGGGCACGGTCTCCTGGCGGGTGAGCACACCGGCCGCGCCGCTGGACCGGCCGCTGCGTCCGCTGCCGTACACGATCGACGTGCGGTACGGGCCGCAGGGTGAGAAGCGGATCGCCTACCGGCACCGGGGCACGCTCTTCGAGGCGGGTCCGCCGGCCGAGGGGTGGCGCACGTACAGCGACAACGCGGCCGTCTTCGGGCAGTTGGCGGACCGGTTCGCGATCGACGGCGGCGGCGCCGACCTGTGGAAGGCGACGGCGGAGTTCGGCGCCCTGTACCGCGAGGCCGCCTTCCGGGACGGTGCGTCGGTGGCGCTGCGGGTGGACGCGCAGGCGGTGACGGGCGCGTGGGCGCGGGCCGGGATCGTGGTCCGCGACTCTCTCGGCACGCCGGGGTCGCCGGGCTTCCTGAACCTGTCGGTGACCCCCGCGAACGGCGTGGTCCTGTCCTACGACTCGAACGGCGACGGCACGCTGGACACCTACCGGCGGATCGCGGGTGTCACGGCGCCGGTGCTGCTGCGGCTGAGCAGGTCCGGCGGCGCGTACACCGGCGCGTGCTCCACGGACGGCGGGGCCACGTGGCGGGATGTCGCGACGGTGCGGGTGCCGGGCGCCGCGCCGGTACAGGACGTCGGCCTGTTCATGACAGCGGCGAACGGCAGCAGCGGGGCACACGGCACCGCCGAGTTCAGCGGCTGGGCACTGACTCCGACGGCCGGCTGACCCCCCTGCGCATCCGTGGCACGGAACGGGGAATGCGCGTTTGATGAAGCGCTGGTGGAAGTGGGCAGGTGCTCCGGTCCTCCTGGGCGTCGCCGCGGGCACCACCGTGACCCTGATCGCCGACAGGGCGTGGGGCTCCGAGCTGGTGTCCCGCTGCCTGACGTTCTCGATCGGCTACCTGCTCATCGGACCGGTGGTGACTCTTTCGCGGCGCAGCGCCGAACGACGGGATCGACAGCACATGCGGGACGCCGAGGAGGGGCGGAGCGAGCACCGCGAGTGATGGGCGGCGGTCTGCGCGGAACTCCCCCTCGGCGACCGCGCGACGGATCACACCCGCCATCTGCTCGGCGGTCGGGTCTGGTGGAGCGGGCGCACGCTCTGGTGGGCGACGCCGCCCGGCTCGGCCACCGCAGGACCGAACTCATCGAGATGATCAGGGGGTTGCCGTGAACGACCGCAGAGCTTCCCGCCGCGGAGCGCGCTGGGGCGGCGGCGTGGTGTGGTCGGCGGGCACCGCCGCCTTGATCGCCGCGCTACCGTGGGCCGCGAGCGGACGGCTGCCGGACCGGCTGGCCACCCACTGGACGCTTCGGGACGGCGCCCCCGACGGTTCGATGCCGCTGTGGGCGGCGTCCGTCTTCCCCGCCGTCCTCTGGCTGTTCCTGGCGGCCGTCGTGCCGCTGACGCGGCGCCGGCGCGCCGAGGCGGGCCATGCGCCGGGGGGCCCGTGGACCGCGACCGCGCCGGCGGCGGCCGGCACGCTCCTGGTCGGCGCGCAGGCGGCGGTCGTCCGGGCGAACCTCGACCGCGCGGACTGGCACGACGCACGTCAGCCCACCCCATGGCTCGTGGCCACCCTGGTGGCCGCGGTGATCGCGGGCGTCGCCGGACGGCTGGTGAGCGGCCGCGGACAGCGGACTGCCGCCCCCGCCGCGAAGGGGTCCCCGCAGGGCGTCCCCCTTCTGCGGATACCCGAGGACCGGCGCATCGTATGGGTCTCCCGAACAGCCAACCCCTGGCTCCAGACGCTGGCCGCGGCGACCGGTCTGGTGGCCGTGGCGGCGGCCGTCGCGCTCGTCAGCGGACTCGCCGAACAGGGCCCGGGCTGGGCGCTGTTCACCCCCTTCGCGCTCGCTTCCCTGGCGGTCGCCGGGTGCGCGGCGGTGCGGGTCCGGGTGTCGGTGCGGGGCCTTGAGGTGGCGTTCGGCCCGTTCGGCCGGCCCGTGCGCCGCTGGGCCACGGCGGACATCGAGTCCGCCCGCGCCGAGGACCGCACCCCCGCGCAGGTGGGCGGCTGGGGATACCGGATCAGCGGCCTGGGCACCACGGTCATGCTGCGCGGCGGCCCGTGCCTCGTAGTCCGCGTGCGGGGCAAGGGAAGGGACTTCGCCGTCAGCGTGGACGACGCGGAGCGCGGCGCCGCCCTCCTCAACGCCCTGAGGACACCCCGACCGCGGTGAAGAGGCCGCCGCTCCGGCGGCGCCCGCCGGACGCGGGCGCGGCCCGTAAGGAGCGGGCGGTGGACCGGCCGTGAGGGAGCCGGCGCGCCGGTGCGCGCTCAGGGGCAGTCCTCCTTCCCTCCGACCCGACCGCCCGGACGCCGCAAGCATTGACGGCGTCCGGGCGGCTGGCTACCGTCCCGTGAAAGCGCTCTCCGGTGCTCGGCGGGGTACCCCACGCCCCCGGCAAGGTTGAGGAGTCCTCCCATGCGCGTGCAGAGTTCCCTGCCGGCCGTGGCTCTGGCGGTGGCGTTGACAACGATGTCCATCGGCACCGCCGACGGTGCCGCGGTGCCCGCCGCCGACGCGGCCGTCTGCAACAAGTTCTGCGACACCCGCGACCCGGCGCTGAGCACCCAGGACCGGCAGCCCGTGAGCGCCGCTCTCCAGTCCCGCTCGATCGTGCTGCACTTCGACGACGCCGACGCCATGGGCTGGGCGTCCATCGAGAAGGGAGTGGCCGGCGACCAGGTCTGGCTGGACCGCTCGATGGACGGCGGCCGCACCTGGACCGGCGGCAGCAAGCTCGGCGGCACCAGCGTGCCGGCCGGCGGCAGCGGCTGGCGCACGCTCATGTACAACGTCGACGACTGGAACAACGAGGGCGTCGGCGCGCTGCGCGCCTGCGGCCAGGTCGCCGGCAGCATCGCGTGCACGCCCTGGGCGCGGACCACCTGGAACGCCGGCGACCGGCGGACCGCGGCGGCCACCGCCTTGATGATGTCGTACGACCGCACCACCAAGCTCTTCGGCGGGAACGGCTGGTGGACCGCCGCCAACGCCCTGACGGCGATCATCGACAACGCCCGGGTCAGCGGCATGGGCAGCTACAAGTACGCGATCGCCGAGACGTACGACAAGAACCTCGGCGCGCAGGGCGGCTCGTTCACCAACGAGTACCTGGACGACACCGGTTGGTGGGGTCTGGCCTGGGTGGACGCGTACGACAGCACCGGGGACAGCCGCTACCTCAGCACCGCCCGCGCGGACGCCGACCACATGTACGCGAACTGGAACTCCGCCTGCGGCGGCGGCGTGCGCTGGAACACCGACGGAAACTACAAGAACGCGATCACCAACGAGCTGTTCCTGTCGCTGACTTCGGCACTGCACAACCGCATCCCCGGGGACACGGCGTACCTGAACGAGGCGAAGAACGAGTGGGCCTGGTTCCAGCAGAGCGGCATGATCAACGGCGACCACCTGATCAACGACGGGCTGAGCGACTCCTGCGCCAACAACGGCCAGCCCACCTGGACGTACAACCAGGGCGTCGTCCTCGGCGGGCTGACCGAGCTGTACAAGGCGACCGGCGACGCGAGCCTGCCCGCTGCCGCGCGCACCCTGGCGGACGCCTCCACCGTCAGGCTCCAGTCGGGCGGCGTGCTGCGCGAGCCCGGCGAGAGCGACTCCTGCACCGGCGACGGCCCCACCTTCAAGGGCGCCTACGTCCGCGGCCTGGGCAAGCTCAACTCCCAACTCGGCGACCACCCTTACACGTCGACGCTCAGCAGGTGGGCGAACGCCGCGTACACCAGCGACCGCAACGCCCTCGACCAGTACGGCCCGCACTGGGCCGGCGGCGGCGGGTCCACCGACTACGGCTGCCAGCAGAGCGTGCTCGACCTCCTCAACGCGGCCGGCTGACCCGGCCGGCCGAGAAGCCGCACCGGACTTGGACCGCCGCGGCGCGAAGTCGCCTCGACGACGATCTCGGGTCCAGCTTCGGGGCGAGCGCATCGACGCGCCCGCCCCCCCACTCCCGCCGGTGTGCCACCGCCGACAGCACCGGACGGTGGCCGACCCGGGCCCGGGGCCTGGACCGTACGGCACATCCCGCGCCCCCGGCTCTTCTCCTCCTCATCGGCCTCGCCGTCACGGCCGTGCTCGTCTCATAAGGACACCTACACGCACGCCCCGGCAGCGCACGTGTGTCAAACCTTCGGCTCGGCCGTCGCAGCTCGTGGGTGTACGGCGGTGATCTGCGGGAACTGAGAAGCGCGGGCCCGCACGAGCGGGATGGGCCGACGACGGACGAGGCCGTCGGTCCGACTGCGGCCGCGGGCCCCGCACACGTTCGACCGCCGTACATGTTCGGCCCGCCGCGCAGTCGGCGGGCACTCACCGGATCAGGAGCGTCACCGATGCACGATGTGTCCCCGCCGCCGACGAGCGCCGACCCCCGCGCACGCGGCGCGGGGCAGGGCGACGATGTTCCGCGTGCCGAGGACGCCGAGCGCTTCGCCGCCTCCCGGAACCGCGCCGCGGCGGCCTTCGTCCGGTACGCCGACGCGCTGGCCGAGGGCGCCGTCGACTGCCCGTTGCCCGGCGCCGGCCGCACCGTCGCCCGGTTCGAGGCGCTGACCGCCGTCGCCCGGGAGGATCTGTGCGCGGCCCGGCTGGTGGAGGGCCACCTCGACGCCGTGGCGATTCTCGCCGAGCTGGCGGGCGAGCCCGTCCGTCCCGGGCAATACTGGGGCGTGTGGGCCGCCGAGCCACCGGGCTCGGGCCTGACCGCCACCCGGGTCGGAGGCGGCTGGTTCCTCAACGGCCTCAAGCGGTACTGCTCCGGGGCGCACAGCTGCACGCACGCCCTGGTCACCGCCCGAGCCGAGGACGGTCCACGGCTGTTCGCGGTCCGCACCGGCCTGCCGGACGGCCCGCCCGGGGCGGCGGAGGACGGTCACCGACCGCACACCGGGTGTCGGCCGGTCCCGGGCACCTGGGAGGCCGTCGGCATGGCCGGCAGCGACAGCCCCGACGTCCGCTTCACCGACGTGCCGGCCACCGCGGTCGGCGGAGTGGACGGGTATCTGCGCCGGCCCGGCTTCCACCACGGCGGGGTGGGCGTCGCCGCCTGCTGGTACGGCGGAGCGCAGGCGGTGGCGCGGGTCCTGTTCGACCGGGCCGGGCGGAGCGGCGATCCGTTCACCGACGCACACGTCGGCGCCGTCGACCTGCGGCTGCACGCGGCGGAGACGGTACTGCGCCGGGCGGCCGCGGACATCGATGCCGACCCGCTGGACGAGTCGGGCACGGCCGGGCTCCGCGCCCTGCGCGTGCGGTCGCTGGTGGCCGAGGCGTGCGCCGGGGTGCTGGACCACGTGGGACGGGCGACCGGGGCCGGGCCGTTGTGCCACGACGAACGGCACGCCCGTGCCACCGCCGACCTCGCCGTCTACCTGCGTCAGCATCACGCCGAACGGGACCTGGCCGCCCTCGGCGCGCAGGTGGCACGCGGCGCGGGTGAGGGCCGATGACCGTCTCGGGAAGCACCACGGACGGGCGGCGCCCCGGGCAGCACACCGGCTCGGCGCGCGACACCGGGCACACGGCGCACGAGACGTACGCCGATCCCATCCAGGCGCCCGGCACCGACGAGGAGTCCTGGCGGGCCTGGGACGGCTGGGCCCGGCTGCCGGAGTGCACCCTGCCGACGGCGGGCCGCGTCGTGGTGGTGGCGGCCCATCCCGACGACGAGGTGCTGGGCGTGGGCGGCGCGCTCGCCCGGCTGGCGGATGCCGGGCTGACGCTGACCGTCGTGTCGGTGACGGACGGCGAGGGCTCACACCCCCGCACCACCCGGCTCACCCCCACCCGGCTCGCGGACGTGCGCGCCCGTGAGCTGCGCGAGGCGCTGACGGAACTGGGCGCGGGCGGGGCCGAGGTGGTGCGGCTGGGACTGCCCGACACCGGCGTCGCCGACCACGAGGACCGGCTCGCGCGCGCACTGGCGGACCTGCTGCCGGGAGCCTCCCTCTGCCTCGCGCCGTGGACCGGCGACGTGCACGCCGACCACGAGGCGGCCGGCCGCGCGGCGCTGGCGGCCGCGCGGACCGCCTCCGTGACCTGCCGGCTGTATCCCGTGTGGATGTGGCACTGGGCGCACCCGGCCGATCCCCGGGTGCCCTGGGAACGCGCCGCCCGGATCCCGCTGCCCCCGGCCGCCCAGGACCGCAAACGTGCCGCGATCGACCGGTTCGCCAGTCAGATCCGGCCGCTCGGCCCCGACCCGGAGGACGACGCCGTGCTGCCCCCGCACGAACTGGCCCACCACCTGCGCGGCTGGGAGGTGGTCCTCGGATGAGCGGGCCCGCCACGCCGGACGCGTACTTCGAGGCCATGTACCGGGACGCCCCGGACCCCTGGAGACTGGCAGAGCGCTGGTACGAACGCCGCAAGTACGACCTGACCGTCGCCGCCCTGCCCCTGCCCCGCTATCGGCGGGCCTTCGAACCGGCCTGCTCGGTCGGCGAGTTGACCCGCCGACTGGCGCGGCGGTGCGACTCCGTGCTCGCCTGCGACCGCGTCGGGTCGGCGGTCGAGACGGCCCGGCACCGCACCCGCGACCTGGCACACGTGGAGATCCGCCGGATGCTGCTGCCCGAGCAGTGGCCCGAAGGCTCCTTCGACCTGATCGTCCTGTCCGAGTTCCTCTACTACCTGCACGACACGGCACTCGACCGGCTGCTGGAGCTGGCGGTGCGGTCGCTGGAACCCGACGGCACGCTGGTCACCGTGCACTGGGACCACCCGGTGGCCGAACACCTGACGACCGGCGCCGGCATCGCCCGCCGCGTCGCCGCCCTGCCCGGCCTGGCCCTGCTCGCCGACCACCGTGAGGAGGACTTCGTCCTCCAGATCCACCAGAGGACCGGCCCCGAGGGGCGCCGGCCCTCCTCGGTCGCCGCCCGGGAGGGCCTGGTGTGAGCATCGAGACGGTCGCCGTCGTCATTCCGGCCCACGACGAGGAAGCCCTCCTGCCGGCCGCGTTGGCGGCGGTCGCGGTCGCCGCCGGCCATCCCGACCTCGCCGCCGTCCGGGTCCGCACGGTGGTGGTGGCGGACGCCTGCCGGGACCGCACCGCGCGACTCGCCCGGACCGCCGGAGCGCTGGCCGTCGTCACCGACTCCCGCAACCCGGGACGCGCCCGGGACGCCGGTGTCCGGCACGCGCTGGCCCGGTACGCCGGACGCGGGGGCGGCGTCTGGATCGCCACCACCGACGCCGACAGCACCGTGCCGCCCGACTGGCTGGCGTACCAGCTGGCCCGGGCCCGGGAAGGCTGGCAGGCGGTGGTCGGCACCGTCGTCCTGCCGTGCTCCTCGCCGCTGGCCGCACCCCACCGTGCGCTCTACGAGACGAGCCGCCCCACGGACGGCACCACGTGGCATCACCCGCACGTGCACGGCGCCAACCTGGGTGTGCACGCCGCCGCCTACCTGGACGTCGGCGGCTTCGCACCCCTGGAAACGGGCGAGGACCGCGCGCTGGTCGACGCCCTGGAACACCGGGGCCACCGGGTGCTGCGCACCGCCCTGTGCCCGGTTCTCACCTCACCCCGCCTGCACGCCAGGGCCCGCGACGGCTTCGGCGCCTACCTGGCGGCGATGCCCCGCGCGGCGACCACGAGTTGACCCGTGTTATCGCATCGCGTGATACACCTCCCTGTCATGGACGATCTGGTGACCGAGCGGCTCGTGCTGCATCCGATGACCGTCGGCGAAGCCGAGCGAGTGGTGGCGGGCGAGCCGGCCGGCGGCGCCCGATGGGCGTCCGGATACCCCACCGACGGGGACGTGTTCGCCGCCGAGCGCTTCCTGAACGCCTGTGCGAGCACCGGTGAGCCACAGCCGTTCGGCGCCTACGAGATCCGTCGCCGCGAGGACGGCCGGGCGATCGGCGGCCTGGGCTTCCACGGACCCGCGGCCGCCGACGGCAGCGTCGTGATCGGCTACGGCCTCGTCCCGGCGGCCCGAGGCAAGGGCTACGCCTCCGAAGCGCTGCGCGCCCTGCTGCTGTTCGCCCGGTCACGCGGCGTCACCCGCGTGCAGGGCGACGCCGACCACGACAACATCGCCTCCCAGCACGTCATGACGGCAGCCGGCATGCGACCGGCCGGACAGGACGAACGCGTCAGGTACTTCGAGATCACCTGGCCCGGCACGACCGCCGAGGAGGAGCGAAAGGCGGTACCGCCCGGACGCCGTCGGCGTAGGAACGGCTGACCTCACCGGCGCGCGTCCGTCGGGCGACTGCCCCCGGCCACCGAGCCGGTCCGCCCTGGATGCCGCTACCCTGCCCGGATGGATGAGGAGCGGCAACCGGTGATGGATGAGGAGCGGCAACCGGTCGACGCCTACGAGCTCTTCGTGGCGCTGCGGGACCACGGAAGCGCCCCGGATGCCTTCGAGACGGTGGTGACGCCGTGGCTCGCACGCGCCTCGCCCGGCTATCCGGCTCGGCTGGCGCAGGCCGCGCAGTGCCTGTGCGATGACGGCTTCGACGGGCCGGCGACTCTCCGCGAGGACATGAGCTGGGAGTTGTACGCCCTCAGCCGGGTCAGCGACGTGCTGCTGCTGGCCCAGCAGCCGCCTTACGAGGCGGGAGGCGAGGTGCCTTGGGCCCACCGGCTGCACCCGCTCGATCAGTGGCCGGCGCTCGGCCTGGAGCAATACCTGCACCTGTTCGCCCGGTTGGGGCTGGTGGCGTTCGAGGAGACGGGCACGTTCGACCCCTTCCTGCACGAGATCGTGGAGGTCGAGCAGGCGGCGGACCCCAAGGAGCCCGTGCGCGTCACGGAGGTGGTCTGGCCCGGTCTGTGGCTGGGGCCGCTGCTGTTCAGCCGTGCGGGAGTGCGCGTCCGGGCCGGTGCGCGGCACGCGGAGCGCGGCGTGGCCGACCGCTCCCCGCTCTACTGGACCTTCCTGCGCCGCCACCGGCCGACGGTGGACGAGTCCCACGGATGGGGCCACAACTCACAGTGGCGCACCGGCTTTCGCCTGGACCTGCGGACGCAGGCGGGCAGACGCGTCAACGCGGACGGACACCAGGACATCGACGACGCCGAAGGGAGCCTCGGCCCCAACGAGGCGCTGCTGACGCCGGCCGAGCGCCGTGAACTGGTGCGCCATCGCTGCCTGCTGCGCCCACCCGAGAACGCGGCCGCACTCGCCGCGGACGCCTCCTGGGAGGCGGACCTCTACCCGTTCGACTGGCGGCTCCCTGCCTCCGAGTAATCCGGTCGCGCGCCCCGCCGACCCCGCGCCGCGTCTCCGGCCGACCGCACACGGCCGCCGCCCTCTCGGCTCTCCCGCAGGCGCGGGGCGAGTGCGGTCATCCACAACGCCGCCCGCGGGGATGGATTTACTAGGACGCCCAACTATATAGTCGTGACCAAGGCCCGCGGTGCAGGGAAGCCGGTGTGATTCCGGCACGGTCCCGCCACTGTGACCGGGGAGTACGCCGTCGAGCGGTACGCCACTGACGAGCTGGATGTCGGGAAGGCGGACGGCGCGCGCTGATCCGGGAGTCAGGATACCGGCCGCGGGATGTTCCGTGTTTTCCACGAGGATGGAGCTGACACGCATGGCACCGGTGTGTACCCACGACCCTGGTGAGCCCGCCGTCTGACGGGGCTTTCGGCCATACGCGATCTCGTGCCCCCGGCACCCGTCCGTACGCCACCCGTGTGCGGACGCGGGCCCGGGCGCGCCATCCCGGATCCCTCCTTCCTGACGAGAGCAGGCAGTCATGGTCCGCGAGCACGAACGCGCCCCTGTGCGCGAGTTGACGCACTTCATCGGCGGCAAGCACACCCCGGGAACCTCGGGAGCCCACGGCGAGGTGTACGACCCCAACACCGGCGAGGTCCAGGCCCTGGTGCCCCTCGCGAACCGCGCGGAGACCGAGGCGGCGATCGCCGACGCCGTCCGGGCCCAGCCGGAGTGGGGCGACTGGAACCCACAGCGCCGCGCCCGCGTCCTGCTGAGGTTCCTCCAGCTGGTGGAAGGAGAGCGGGACGCGCTGGCCCGGCTGCTGTCCGCCGAGCACGGCAAGACGGTCGCCGACGCGCACGGCGACCTCCAGCGCGGCCTGGAGGTCGTGGAGTTCGCCGCCGGCATCCCGCACCTGCTCAAGGGTGAGTTCACCGACAACGCCGGCACCGGCATCGACGTCCATTCGCTGCGCGCCCCGCTGGGCGTCGTCGCCGGCATCACCCCGTTCAACTTCCCGGCCATGATCCCCCTGTGGAAGGCCGCCCCCGCGCTGGCCTGCGGCAACGCCTTCCTCCTCAAGCCGTCCGAGCGCGCCCCTTCGGTACCGCTGCGACTCGCCGAACTCTTCCTGGAGGCGGGTCTGCCGCCCGGCGTCCTGAACGTCGTCAACGGAGGCCGCGAGAGCGTCGACACCCTCCTCGAAGACCCCCGTGTGGCGGCCCTCGGCTTCGTCGGCTCGACTCCGGTCGCCGCGCACGTCTACGCCACCGCCGCCGCCCACGGCAAACGCGCCCAGTGCTTCGGCGGCGCGAAGAACCACATGATCGTGATGCCCGACGCCGACCTCGACCAGGCGGTGGACGCCCTCATCGGCGCCGGATACGGCTCGGCCGGCGAACGCTGCATGGCGATCTCCGTCGCCGTCCCGGTCGGCGAGGAGACCGCCGACGCGCTCGTGGCCCGGCTCAAGGAGCGCATCGGCACGCTGCGCATCGGCCGCGGCGACGACCCCGAGGCCGACTTCGGCCCCCTCGTCGGCCGGGACGCCGTCGACCGGGTCCGCTCCTACGTCGACCTGGGCGTCGAGGAGGGCGCCGAACTCGTCGTGGACGGACGGGACTTCGTACTGCCCGGCCACGAGAAGGGCTTCTTCGCCGGAGCCTCCCTCTTCGACCGGGTGACTCCTTCGATGCGCGTCTACCAGGAGGAGATCTTCGGCCCCGTCCTCTGCGTCGTGCGCGCCGCCGACTACGAGGAGGCCCTGCGCCTGCCCAGCGAGCACGCCTACGGCAACGGCGTGGCGATCTTCACCCGGGACGGCGACACCGCCCGCGACTTCACCCGGCGGGTGAACACCGGCATGATCGGCGTCAACGTGCCCATCCCGGTCCCGGTCGCCTATCACACCTTCGGCGGCTGGAAGCGGTCCGGCTTCGGCGACCTCAACCAGCACGGACCGGACGCCGTCCGCTTCTACACCCGCACCAAGACGGTCACCTCGCGCTGGCCCGCCGGCCTGCGGGAAGGCGCCAGCTTCACGATCCCCACGATGGGTTGAGCCACGATGACCAGCACCCTGCTCACCGAGGACCAGCAGGCCCTCGTCGAGACCACCCTCGACTTCGCCCAGGACCACCTGGCCCCGCACGCCCTGGACTGGGACCGCGACAAGCACTTCCCGGTGGACGTGCTGCGCAAGGCGGCCGGACTCGGCCTCGGCGGCGTCTACGTCCGCGAGGAGTCCGGCGGCTCCGGACTCAGCCGCGCCGACGGCGTCCTCGTCTTCGAGACCCTGGCCACCGGCTGCCCGGCCATCGCCGGCTACCTCTCCATCCACAACATGGTCGCCTGGATGATCGACCACTACGGCGACGCCGCCCAGCGCGAGCGCCGGCTGCCGCGGCTGTGCGCGATGGACGACCTGGCCAGCTACTGCCTGACCGAACCCGGCGCCGGCTCGGACGCCGCAGCCCTGACCACCCGGGCCGTCCGCGACGGCGAGGAATACGTGCTCACCGGGGTCAAGCAGTTCATCTCCGGTGCGGGCGCCTCCCAGCTGTACGTGGTGATGGCCCGCACCGGCGGCGAGGGCGCCGACGGGGTGTCCGCGTTCCTCGTGGACAAGGACGACGCCGGGCTCTCCTTCGGACCCGACGAACGCAAGATGGGCTGGAACGCGCAGCCCACCCGCCAGGTCGTCCTGGACCGGGTGCGGGTGCCCGCCGACCGGCTCCTGGGCCGCGAGGGGCAGGGCTTCCGGATCGCCATGAACGGCCTGAACGGCGGCCGCCTCGGCATCGCCGCCTGCTCCCTGGGCGGCGCCCGCAGCGCACTGGACCGCAGCCTCGCCCACCTCGCCGACCGGGAGGCGTTCGGGCAGCGGCTGCTGGACGCGCAGGCGCTGCGCTTCCGGCTCGCCGACATGGCGACCGAACTGGCCGCCGCCCGCGCGCTGGTGCGGCAGGCCGCCCAGGCCCTGGACCGCGGTGATCGGCAGGCGGCGTACCTGTGCGCGATGGCGAAGCGGTTCGCCACCGACACCGGATACTCCGTCGCCGACCGGGCGCTCCAACTGCACGGCGGCTACGGCTACCTCAGCGAGTACGGCATCGAGAAGATCGTCCGCGACCTGCGGGTGCACCAGATCCTGGAAGGAACCAACGAGATCATGCGCGTCATCGTGGCCCGCGGTCTGACGGAGGCGTTCGGATGAGCGACGTCGTGCTGCGCACACGGGGCCGCGCCGCCCACATCACCCTCGACCGGCCCAAGGCCCTGAACGCCCTCACCCACGAGATGGTGCGCCGCATCGACGCCGCGCTCGCCCAGTGGGAGCACGATCCGGCCGTGGAGACGGTCGTCGTCAGCGGCGCGGGGGAGCGGGGTCTGTGCGCGGGCGGTGACATCCGTGCCATCCACGACGACGCCCGTTATGGCGACGGCTCGGCGGCCGAGGCGTTCTGGCGCGACGAGTACCGTCTCAACGCCCGGATCGCCCGCTATCCCAAGCCGTACGTCGCCCTCATGGACGGCATCGTGATGGGCGGCGGCGTCGGCGTCTCCGCGCACGGCAGCGTCCGGATCGTCACCGAGCGCTCCCGGATCGCCATGCCGGAGACCGGCATCGGCTTCGTCCCGGACGTCGGCGGCACCCACCTGCTGGCCCTCGCCCCGGGCGAACTGGGCACCCATCTCGCCCTGACCGGCGCGCAGATCGGCGCCGACGACGCCCTGCTGTGCGGCCTCGCCGACCACTACGTGCCCTCCGCCCACCTCACCGACCTCCTCACCGACCTCGCCGACCTGCCCGTGCACGACGCCCTGGAACGCCACGTACAGCAGCCCGCGGAAGGCGAGTTGGCCGCCCGGCGGGAGTGGATCGACGCCTGCTACGCCGCCGACACCGTCGAAGAGATCGTCCAGCGGCTCCTCGCCCGGGGCGGCCCGGCCGCCGAGGAGGCCGCGGAGACCCTGCTCGCCAAGTCCCCGACCGCCCTCAAGGTCACCCTGGCGGCGCTGCGCCGGGCCCGCCGCCTCGGTCCGCTGGAGCGGGTCCTCGACCAGGAGTACCGCGTCTCCCGCGCCTGCCTGCGCGGCCCCGACCTGGTGGAGGGCATCCGCGCCCAGGTCATCGACAAGGACCGCGACCCGCACTGGTCGCCGCGGACCCTGGCCGAGGTCACGGAGGCCGACGTCGCACGCTTCTTCCTCCCCCTGGGCGAGCGCGAACTCGGGCTCGCCGCCGGAGCCGACACCACCGAGGAGGTGGTCTGGTGAGCCGGACCGTCGCGTTCGTCGGACTGGGACACATGGGCGGCCCGATGGCCGCCAACCTGGCCAAGGCCGGGCACCGGGTGCTCGGGCACGATCTGGCGCCCGCGGCCGTCGAGGCCGCCGCCGAGACCGGCGTCCAGCCCGTCGCGTCCGCGGCCGGGGCCGTCGCCGCGGCCGACGTGGTCCTCACCATGCTCCCCGCCGGCCGGCACGTCCTCGGCCTCTACGACGACGTCCTCGCCGCCGCCCGCCCCGGCACCCTCTTCGTGGACTGCTCCACCATCGACGTCGCCGACGCCCGCGCCGCCCACGAGCGGGCCGCCGCCGCGGGGATGCGCTCCCTGGACGCGCCCGTGTCCGGCGGGGTGGCCGGCGCGGAGGCGGGCACGCTCACCTTCATGGCGGGCGGGGGCGAGACGGAGTTCGCCGAGGCCCGGCCGCTGCTCGCGGTCATGGGCGGGAAGGCCGTGCACTGCGGCGGCGCGGGCGCCGGGCAGGCGGCCAAGATCTGCAACAACATGATCCTCGGCGTCTCGATGATCGCCGTCAGCGAGGCGTTCGTCCTCGGCGAGAAGCTGGGCCTGTCCCACCAGGCGCTGTACGACGTGGCCGCCACGGCGTCCGGGCAGTGCTGGGCGCTGAGCGTCAACTGCCCCGTCCCCGGCCCCGTTCCGGCCAGCCCCGCCAACCGCGACTACCGTCCCGGATTCGCCGCCGCCCTGATGGCCAAGGACCTGGGCCTGGCCGCCGACGCCGCCCGCGAGGGCGGCGTGCACGCGGAACTCGGTCTCCACGCGGCCGAGTTGTACGCGGCCTACGCCGAACAGGTCGGTGACTCGGAGGACTTCTCGGGCATCGTACGGACCATCAGGAACCGGAGCGGAGAAGCCACGTGAGCACGGACTACGAAACCATCCGCGTCGAACGCAAGGGCCGCACCGCCCTGCTCACCCTCCACCGGCCCGAGGCGCTCAACGCGCTCAACCTCCAGGTGATGAACGAGGTCGTCGCCGCCACCGAGGCCCTCGACCGCGACCCGGAGTGCGGCTGCATCGTGATCACCGGCTCGGCGAAGGCGTTCGCGGCCGGCGCCGACATCAAGGAGATGCACCCGCACGACTACCTGGACATGTACCTCGCCGACTGGTTCGCCGCCTGGGACCGGCTCGGTCAGCTGCGCACACCCACCGTCGCCGCCGTCGCCGGCTACGCCCTCGGCGGCGGCTGCGAGTTGGCCATGCTCTGCGACATCCTGCTCGCCGCCGACACCGCCGTCTTCGGCCAGCCGGAGATCAAGCTCGGGGTGATCCCCGGCATCGGCGGCTCCCAGCGGCTGACCCGGGCCGTCGGCAAGGCCAAGGCCATGGAGATGTGCCTGACCGGGCGCACCATGGACGCCGCCGAGGCCGAGCGTGCCGGACTCGTCTCGCGGGTGGTGCCCGCCGACGAGCTGCTCGGCGAGGCGCTGGCGGTCGCCGAAACGGTCGCCGGCATGTCGCTGCCGGTGGCGATGATGGCGAAGGAGGCCGTCGCCCGCGCCTTCGAGACGACGCTGACCGAGGGAGTCCGCTTCGAACGCCGCCTGTTCCACGCCGTGTTCGCCACCGCCGACCAGAAGGAGGGCATGGCGGCCTTCGCCGACAAGCGGCCCCCGGCCTTCCGGCACCGCTGAACCCCGCGGACGACGTGGCCCCGGAACCGTTCCGGGGCAACCCGCGTCGCGAGACACCGCCAGGAGCGCGCGGGGAATGACCGCGGCCCGTCACACCCCGGTGCTCTCCACCGGATACGGCACATAGGCCCGCCGGTCGGGATCGACGGCCAGCCGGCCGCCCGCCGGCGGACGGGCCCGCTGCGCGCAGTCGCGGCGCTCGCAGATCCGGCAGCCGAGCCCGATCGGCGTGGCGGCGCGGGGATCGTCGAGGGCGACGCCTTCGGCGTACACGAGCCGGTGGGCGTGGCGCAGTTCGCAGCCGAGGGCGACGGCGAACTCGGCGCGCGGGGCGTGGTGCCCGAAACCGCCGCGGGTGAGGGTGCGCGCGATCCAGAAGTACTTCTTGCCGTCGGGCATCTCGGCGACCTGGGTGAGGATCCGGCCCGGCGCGGAGAACGCCTCGTACACCGTCCACAGCGGGCAGGTGCCGCCGAGCCGGGAGAAGTGGAAGTCGGTGGCGGACTGCCGCTTGGAGATGTTCCCGGCCCGGTCGACGCGCAGGAAGGAGAACGGCACGCCCCGCCGTCCGGTGCGCTGGAGCGTGCTCAGCCGGTGGCAGACCGTCTCGAAGCCGACCCCGAAGCGCGCGGAGAGCAGCTCGATGTCGTAGCGCACCTCCTCGGCCACGGTGTGGAAGGCGGTGTACGGCATGAGGAGCGCGCCCGCGAAGTAGTTCGCCAGGCCGATCCGGGCCAGCGCCGGCGCCTGCGGCGAGGTCAGCCCGGCGGCGCCGTCCGCCAGGCGGGTGAGGAGCGGGCCGTGCTCCAGCAGGGCGAGCTGGGTGGCGAGCTGGAAGGCGCGCTGGCCGTCGCTGAGCCACGGGGAGAGGAACAGCAGCCCACTGTCGGGGGCGAAGCGCCGGGCATCGCCCGTCCGGCCCGCGGCGGCCTGCACGACGCGGACGCGGTGGCGCTCGGCGAGCAGCGCCACCAGCGGGTCGGCCGCCTTGCCCGGTCGCAGCTCCAGCAGGCCGGCGGTCCGCTCGGCCTCGGCGTCGAGCGGCTCGAAGTGGTTGTGGTGGGCGTAGAAGAAGTCGCGCACCTCGTCGTGCGGCTCGGCGGGCGGCAGCAGGGCGCCGGCCGGCCCCGGAGTCCCGCCCAGGGCGGCGGCCTGCTCGACCGTGTCGCGGTAGCGGCGGTGCAGGGCGACCAGGGCGCGGGCCACCTCCGGGTGGTCGCGGGCGGCCTCGGCGACTTCGTCGGCCGGCGGCAGCGGCGCCCCGCACGCCTCGTCCGCGAGCGCGGCCCGCAGATCGGCGGCGAGCCGGTCCTCGTCGGCCTCCGAGAAGAACTCCGCGTCGACCCCGAAGACCTCCGCGATCCTGAGCAGCACGGACGCGGTCAGCGGACGCTGACTCTGCTCGATCTGGTTGGCGTAGCTGGTGGAGATGCCGAGCGCCCGCGCCATGTCGACCTGGTTCATCCCGTGCTCGCGGCGCAGCCGCCGCAGCTTCGCGTGGGCGTAGACCTTGCGGCCGGCCGATCCTCGGGCCATGGCGCACATCCTTGTCGCATGCCGGCACGTGACGACGTCCCGGTACGGGCTCCTTGCGAAGATAGCATCCGCTCCCTTCGCAGAATTCGCCGATCCGCAGCCGCGGGATGGAGCGATTTCGCAGGTTGGAGAGGTGGTCGGGCGGCCGCGCGACGGGCACTGTCGATCAGGTCAGTACTGACGAGGATCGTCCGCACCCGCGAGGAGTCCCGTGATCGAGCACCACGTCCGTGTCCATCCCAGCGCCGACCGGCTTCCGCGCGAGGAGCAGCTCGCCTGGAAGCTGGCCGCAGTGGCCACCGGCACCGGGGAACCGGACGCCGACAGCGCCGCGATGGCCGTCAACCGAGTGATCGACAACGCCTCGGTCGCCGTCGCCTCCCTGCTGCGCCGGCCGGTCGCCGTCGCCCGCGCCCAGGCCACCGCCCACCGCGCCGCCGCCCCCGGCGCCTCGGTGTTCGGCAGCCGCACACGTGTCTCCCCGGAGTGGGCCGCCTGGGCCAACGGCACCGCGGTGCGCGAGCTGGACTTCCACGACACGTATCTCGCCGCCGACTACTCCCACCCCGGCGACAACATCCCGCCGCTGCTCGCCGTCGCCCAGCACACCGGCCGCACCGGCGCCGACCTGCTGCGCGCGACCGTCGCCGCGTACGAGATCCACGTCGCCCTGGTCAAGGGCATCTGTCTGCACGAGCACCGCGTCGACCACGTCGCCCACCTCGGCGCGGCCACCGCGGGCGGCCTGGGCGCCCTGCTGCGGCTGCCGACCGAGACGGTGTACCAGGCGGTGCAGCAGGCCGTGCACACCACCACCGCGACCCGGCAGTCCCGCAAGGGCGAGATCTCCAGCTGGAAGGCGTACGCCCCCGCCTTCGCCGGCAAGGCCGCCATCGAGGCCGTCGACCGGGCGATGCGCGGCGAGACCTCCCCGTCCCCGCTCTACGAGGGCGAGGACGGCTTCCTCGCCTGGATGCTCGACGGCCCGGAGTCCCACTACACGGTCCGGCTGCCCGAACCCGGCGAGCCGCGCCGCGCGATCCTCGACACCTACACCAAGGAGCACTCCGCCGAGTACCAGGCACAGGCCGTCATCGACCTGGCCCGGCGGCTGCGCGAGCGGACCGGCCCGCTGGACGAGGTGCGCTCGATCGTCCTGCACACCAGCCACCACACCCACCACGTCATCGGCTCCGGCGCCAACGACCCGCAGAAGTACGACCCGGCGGCCAGCCGCGAGACGCTCGACCACTCGGTGCCGTACATCTTCGCCGTCGCCCTGGAGGACGGCGCCTGGCACCACGAGCGCTCCTACGCCCCCGAGCGCGCCGCCCGCCCGCGGACCGTCGCACTGTGGCAGAAGATCACCACCGTCGAGGACCCGTCCTGGACGCGCCGCTACCACGACCCCGACCCGGACCACCGCGCCTTCGGCGGCCGCGTGGTGATCACCCTGGCCGACGGCTCGGTGATCGAGGACGAACTCGCCGTCGCCGACGCCCACCCGGCCGGCGCCCGCCCCTTCGACCGCCCCGCCTACGCCGGCAAGTTCCGCGCGCTCGCCGAGGGCGTCGTCGCCCCGGCCGCGCAGGACGCCTTCCTGGACGCCGCCGCACACCTCGCACACCTGTCCGCGGACGATCTGGGCGGCCTGTTCCCGGCCGTTGACACGGACGCCGTCGCCGCGTACGACGCCCAGCTCCCGAAGGGCCTGTTCTGATGGTGCCGCACACCCGGACCACACCCGCCGAGCGCCGCCGGGCCCTGCGCGAGCGACTCGCCTCGGGACGGCTGCTGCGCATGCCCGGCGCGCTCAACCCGCTGTCCGCCCGCCTGATCCAGGACACCGGCTTCGAGGCCGCCTACCTGTCCGGCGCCGTCCTCGCCGCCGACCTGGGCCTGCCCGACATCGGCCTGACCACGGCCACCGAGATCGCGGCCCGCGCCCAGCAGACCACCCGCGTCACCGACCTGCCCGTCCTGATCGACGCCGACACGGGTTTCGGCGAGCCGATGAACGTCGCCCGCACCGTGCAGCTGATGGAGGACGCCGGCCTGGCCGGACTGCACCTGGAGGACCAGGTCAACCCCAAGCGCTGCGGCCACCTCGACGGCAAGACCGTCACCCCCCGCGCGGAGATGGTCCGCCGCCTCCGGGCCGCCGTCGACGCCCGCCGCGACCCCGGCTTCCTGCTCATGGCCCGCACCGACGCCCGCTCCGTCGAGGGACTGGACGCGGCGATCGACCGGGCGAAGGCATACGTCGACGCCGGCGCCGACGCCGTCTTCCCCGAGGCCCTCACCGACCTCCGCGAGTACGAGGCGTTCCGCGCGGCGATCGACGTGCCGCTGCTCGCCAACCTCACCGAGTTCGGCAAGACCCCCCTCCTCGACGCGGCCACCCTGGAGAACCTCGGCTTCGACATCGCCCTCTACCCGGTGACACTGCTGCGCCTCGCCATGGGCGCCATCGAGGACGGGCTGCGCACCATCGCCGCCGAGGGCACCCAGGAATCCCTGCTGCCGCGCATGCAGACCCGCTCCCGGCTGTACGAACTCCTCGGCTACCAGGAGTACTCGGCCTTCGACTCGGCCGTCTTCGACTTCACCCTCCCGCCCGGAAACTGACCGGCACCTGACCCACGAAGGCAGGCACCCCATGACCACCACCGCGCCCGGCGTCCACCGCGGACTCGCCGGAGTCGTCGTCGACACCACCGGGATCTCCACCGTCATCCAGGAGACCAACTCCCTCACCTACCGCGGCTATCCGGTGCAGGACCTGGCCGCCCGGCGCTCCTTCGAGGAGGTCGCCCACCTGCTGTGGCACGGCGAACTCCCCGACGAGGGACAACTGCGCGACTTCCGGGCCCGCGAGCGCGCGCTGCGCCCGCTGGACCGCACCACGCTGGAACTGCTGACCCGGCTGCCCGACACCTGCCACCCGATGGACGTGCTGCGCACGGCCGTCAGCTTCTTCGGCGCCGAGGACCCGGCCGAGGACGATGGGTCGCCCGCCGCCAACCGCGCCAAGTCCCTCACCCTGCTGGCCAGACTGCCCACCGTCGTGGCCGCGGACCAGCGCCGCCGCCACGGCCTGGCCCCGATCCCGCCGGATCCGTCCCTCGGGTACGCGGAGAACTTCTTCCACATGTGCTTCGGCGGCGTCCCCGCCCCGGAGGTGGTCCGCTGCTTCGAGATCTCCCTCGTGCTCTACGCCGAACACAGCTTCAACGCCTCGACGTTCACCGCCCGGGTGGTCACCTCCACCCTCTCCGACCTCCACAGCGCGGTCACCGCGGCGATCGGCGCCCTCAAGGGCCCCCTGCACGGCGGCGCCAACGAGGCCGTGATGCGCATGCTGCTGGAGATCGGCGACCCGCGGCGGGCCGAGGAGTGGCTGGAGGAGGCACTGGCCTCCCAGCGGAAGATCATGGGCTTCGGCCACCGCGTCTACAAGCACGGCGACTCCCGCGTCCCGATCATGCAGGAGGCGCTGGACCGCCTGGTCGCCCGCGCCGCCGACCCCGAGGCGACCCGCCTGGCCACCCTGCACGCGGCCCTGCGGCACGCCATGGCCGGCCGCAAGGGCATCCACCCCAACCTGGACTACCCGGCCGGCCTCGCCTACCACCTGATGGGCTTCGACACCCCGGTCTTCACCCCGCTCTTCGTGATGAGCCGCGTCACCGGCTGGACCGCGCACATCACCGAACAGCTCGCCCACAACGCCCTGATCCGCCCGCTGGCCTCCTACGACGGCCCGGACCAGCGGGCGGTCCCCGACGCCGCCTGACGGCGCCGCTCGACGCGGTGCGCCGAACGAGGACGGGGCCGGGGCCGGGGCCGGGGCCGGGACGCTCATGGCGTCCCGGCCCCGCCGGGTTCCCCGGTCAGGAGGCGGGCAGTTCACCGCGCACGGTGCGGGCGGCGGCGACCAGGTTCTCCAGGGAGGCGCGGGTCTCCGGCCAGGCGCGGGTCTTCAGACCGCAGTCGGGATTGACCCACAGCCGCTCGGCGGGAATGGCCCTGAGGCCGGTCCGCAGGAGGTCAGCGGCCTCGTCGGCGCTCGGGACGCGCGGGGAGTGGATGTCGTAGACACCCGGCCCGGCCTCGCGCGGATAGCCGTGGGCCGCCAGTTCCCGGGCGACCTGCATGTGCGAGCGGGCCGCCTCCAGGCTGATGACGTCGGCGTCGAGGTCGTCGATGGCCTGGACGATGTCGCCGAACTCGGCGTAGCACATGTGGGTGTGGATCTGGGTGTCCGGGCGCACGCCGGCGGTGGTGAGCCGGAACGCCTCGGTCGCCCACGCCAGGTACGCCGCACGGTCCGCGGCCCGCAGCGGCAGCGTCTCGCGCAGCGCGGGCTCGTCCACCTGGATGACCGAGGTCCCGGCCGCCTCCAGGTCCCCGACCTCGTCGCGCAGGGCGAGGGCGACCTGCCGCGCGGTGTCGCCGAGAGGCTGGTCGTCGCGGACGAAGGACCACGCGAGCATGGTGACCGGCCCGGTGAGCATGCCCTTGACGGGGCGGTCGCTCAGCGACTGGGCGTAGGACGTCCAGCGCACGGTCATGGGCTCGGGGCGGGAGATGTCGCCGGCCAGGATCGGCGGGCGCACGTACCGGGTGCCGTAGGACTGCACCCAGCCGTGCTGGGTGGCGAGGTAGCCGGTCAGCTGCTCGGCGAAGTACTGGACCATGTCGTTGCGTTCGGGCTCGCCGTGCACCAGGACGTCGATGCCGGTCTTCTCCTGGAAGGAGACGACCTCCTGGATCTCCGCCTTGATGCGCTCCTCGTACCCGGCGGTGTCGAGGCGTCCGGCGCGCAGGTCGGCGCGGGCGGTGCGCAGTTCGGCGGTCTGCGGGAACGAGCCGATCGTCGTCGTGGGCAGCAGCGGCAGCCCGAGGTGGGCGCGCTGCGCCGCGGCCCGCTCGGCGTACGGCTGGGAGCGGCGCGCGTCGGCGTCCGTCACGGCCGCGGAGCGGGCCCGCACGGCGGGGTCGCGCGTGATCGGCGAGCCCGCGCGGGAGGCCAGGTCGGCGCGGTTGGCGGCCAGTTCGCCGCTGATGCTGTCGGTGCCCTGGGCGAGGCCCTTGGCGAGGGTGACGATCTCGGCGGTCTTCTGCCGGGCGAAGGCGAGCCAGCGGCGGATCTGCGGTTCGATGTCCCGCTCGGCGGCGGCGTCCAGCGGCACGTGCAGCAGCGAGCAGGAGGCGGCGACGTCGACCCGGTCGGCCAGGCCCAGCAGGGTGCCGAGCGTGGACAGCGACTTCTGGAGGTCGTTGATCCAGATGTTGCGGCCGTTGACGACACCGGCCACCAGGCGCTTGCCGGGCAGCCCGCCGACGGCGGCCAGGGCGTCCAGGTTGGCGGCGGCGGCCTCGGTGAAGTCCAGCGCGAGACCCTCGACCGGCGCCTTGGCCAGCAGGGGCAGGGCGTCGCCGAGGCGGTCGAAGTAGGACGCCACCAGCAGCTTGGGCCGGTCGGTGAGGGCGCCGAGGTCGCGGTAGGCGCGCTCGGCGGCGTTCAGCTCGGCCGGGGTGCGGTCCTGGACCAGCGCGGGCTCGTCCAGCTGCACCCACTCGGCGCCGGCCGCGCGCAGGTCGGCGATCACCTCGGCGTAGACGGGCAGCAGCCGGTCCAGCAGGGTGAGCGGCTCGAAGTCGGCGGGCACGCCGGGCGCGGGCTTGGCGAGCAGCAGGTACGTGACGGGGCCGACCAGCACGGGCCGGGCCGTCAGGCCCTGGGCGAGGGCCTCCTTCAGCTCGGCGACCTGCTTCGCGGAGTCGGCCGCGAAGACGGTGTCCGGGCCGAGTTCGGGCACCAGGTAGTGGTAGTTGGTGTCGAACCACTTGGTCATCTCCAGCGGAGCGACCTCCTGGGTGCCGCGGGCCATGGCGAAGTAGCCGTCCAGGGCGTCCGCGTCGACGGCGGCGCGGTGCCGCTCGGGGATCGCGCCCACCATGACGGTCGTGTCGAGGACGTGGTCGTAGTACGAGAAGTCACCGGTCGGCACCTCGTGGACGCCGGCCTCGGCGAGCCGGCGCCAGTTGCGGCGCCGCAGTTCGGCGGCGGTGTCCCGGAGGGCGTCAGCGGTGACGCGGCGCTTCCAGTAGCCCTCGACGGCCTTCTTCAGTTCCCGGTTCTGGCCCTGGCGGGGGTAGCCGTACACGGTGGCCCGTGCTGCCGCGGCTGCGGACTTCGTGGTCACGGAGATCTCCTTCACGAGATGAATCCCTGAGACCCGGTGAAGGGACGAGAGCGCGAAGGGGTGACGAACCGGACGGCGACGACCCCGCGCGGCACAAGCACGGCCGTTCCGTCCGGTGTGTACGCCGACCCGCCCACGAGGTCACCGGGATGTCCGCGCACGGAATGGTCCGCACGCGGGCAGTTGGCAGGTCTTCGGACTCGCGGGCACGCCCTCCTCGCCGGAGGACACCTACTGGCCGTCGCTTCCCAGGCCCGCTCGGACCCAGTGCGTATGACGGCGGTCGTTCCCGCTCACCGCTGCGGGGCAGTCCCGGATTCCCACCGGGTTCCCTCTTGCGACACCCCGCCTGGCGGACGGGGCGAACCAGCTGCTGCCGCCAGCCTACGGGGTGTCGCCGAGAAAGGAAGAACGCCGTCCAGAATCCGGAAGACGGTGCGGAGCACGGCGAACGAGGTACGCGGAGCATGGCGAACGAGACACGGGGCAGGGGCGGGAAGCGCCGCACCAGCGCTTCCCGCCCCCGCCCCACGGGCCGCGGGGACCCTCACCCCCGCGGCGGTGCGGGCCCCTCAGCCCGCGCCGTACCAGGTCCTCGGCCCCTGGTCGCAGTCGTACCAGGCCCTCATCCCTGGTCGTAGGTGTGGAACCCCCGGCCAGTCTTGCGGCCCAGCAGCCCCGCCTCCACCATCCGCTGGAGCAGCGGCGGCGGCGCGTACAGGGGTTCACGGAACTCGTCGTAGAGCGACTCGGCGATCGAGGCGACGGTGTCCAGGCCGATCAGGTCGGCGAGCTTGAGCGGACCCATGGGGTGGGCGCACCCCAGCTCCATGCCCGCGTCGATGTCGGCGGCCGTGGCGAACCCGGACTCCGCCATCCGGACCGCGGCGAGCAGATAGGGGACGAGCAGCGCGTTGACGACGAAGCCGGCCCGGTCCTGGGAGCGGACGACCGTCTTGCCGAGCGTACGGGCCGCGAAGTCCTCGACGCGGGCCGTCGTCGCGGCCGAGGTGTGCAGCGAGGTCACCACCTCGACCAGCGGCAGCACCGGGACGGGGTTGAAGAAGTGCAGGCCCACCACCCGGTCCGCGCGGCCGGTCGCCATCCCGAGCCGCATCACCGGCAGGGAGGAGGTGTTGGTGGCCAGGACGGCCGCCGGGTCCTCGACGATCTTGTCGAGGGCGGCGAAGACCTCGGTCTTGGCGTCCGGGTTCTCGACGACGGCCTCGATGACGAGCTGCCGGTCGGCGAGGTCGTCCAGGCTGCCGGTGAACACCGTCCGGGCGAGCGCCTCCCGGGCCGCCGTCCGCTCCAGCTTCCCGCGCCGTACCGCCCGGTCGAGTGAGGCGGCCACCCGGTCCCGCGCCGTGCGGGCGGCGACCGCGTCCACCTCGCAGACCACGGTGTCGAGCCCGGCCCGCGCGCACACCTCGGCGATGCCGGCGCCCATCTGCCCGCCGCCGACGACGCCGACGCGTGCGACGCCCGCGCTCACGCCCGCACCTCCGTCCGGCGCACCAGGTGGCGGCTGTAGGCGTCCGGGGTGAAGAACAGCGGCAACTCGCCCGCCATCGCCGTGCGTTCGAACAGGGCGCGGATCTCGTCCACCGGCGCCCACGGGTACTCCGCGCCCAGCGCGGCGATCTCGTCGTCCAGCAGCCGCAGCACCGTCTCGCGTGCGATCACCCGGTGCCGCAGCCACTGCCAGATCTGCACCCGGGCGATCTCGGCGGTGGCCGCGTCCTCCATCAGGCCGTCGATGGCGATCGCGCCCTGTCCGCGCAGCCAGGCGGCGAAGTAGCGCACCGCCACGAAGACGTTGGTGCGCACTCCCTCCGGGGTCGGCGGGCCGCTGATCCGGCGCACCGACAGCAGCTCGGCGGCGCTCACCGCCACGTCGTCGCGGGTGCGGTCGAGCTGGTGCGGCCGGTCGCCGAGGACGTCGTCGAACGCCTGGCGGCACACCGGGACCAGACCCGGATGGGCCACCCAGGAGCCGTCGAAGCCGTCCTCGGCCTCCCGCTCCTTGTCCAGGCGCACCGTGGCGAGCGCGGCCTCGTGCGCGGCCGGGTCGCCGCCCGGCACCTGCGCGGCCATGCCGCCGATGGCGTGCGCGCCGCGCCGGTGGCAGGTGCGTACGAGGAGTTCGGTGTACGCCCGCAGGAACGGCGTGGTCATGGTCACCCGCGCGCGGTCCGGCAGGAGGAAGTCGGTGCGGTGGCCGAAGGTCTTGATCAGGCTGAACAGGTAGTCCCAGCGGCCCGCGTTCAACCCCGCGCTGTGCTCGCGCAGTTCGTGGAGGATCTCCTCCATCTCGAAGGCGGCGGTGATCGTCTCGATCAGGACGGTGGCGCGGATCGTGCCCCGCGGGATGCCCAGCAGTTCCTGGGCGAGCAGGAACACGTCGTTCCACAGCCGGGCCTCGTAGCGGTTCTCCAGCTTGGGGAGGTAGAAGTACGGGCCGTGTCCGGCGTCGATCTGGCGCCGGGCGCAGTGGAAGAAGTACAGGCCGAAGTCGACCAGCGCGGCCGGCGCCGGGCGGCCGTCGTACTCCAGGTGCGCTTCGTCCAGGTGCCAGCCGCGCGGGCGGACCATGATGGTGGCGAGCCGGTCGCCGAGCCGGTACTCCTTGCCCTCGGGCGTGATGAAGTCGATGCGCCGCTCGATGGCGTCGAGCAGGTTGAGCTGACCGCCGACGACGTTGTCCCACAGCGGGGCGGTGGCGTCCTCGAAGTCCGCCATCCACACCCGCGCGCCGGAGTTCAGGGCGTTGACGGTCATCCGCCGGTCGGGCGGGCCGGTGATCTCCACCCGGCGGTCGGTCAGCCCGGGGGCCGGCGGCGCCACCTGCCAGGCGGGGTCGTCGCGCACGGCGGAGGTGACCATGGGGAAGTCGAGCGGCGAGCCCGCCGCCAGCCGCAGCGCCTGCCGGCGGCGCTCCTTCAGCAGATCCCGTCGACGCGGCACGAACGCCTCGACGAGCCGGCCGACGAAGTCCAGGGCGGCGGGGGTGAGGATCTCGTCGTGCCGGTGACCGGGCGCGGCGAGGACACGGACGGGGCGGGTGGGTGCGGTGGTGGACATCGGGCTCTCCTGATGAGGGATGGGAGGAGCGGAGGGGGACGGAGACGGAGCGTCCCCCTCCCTCCGGCCGGGGGCCGCCGGGCCGGTGGCCGGTTCCGGACGTCGCCGCGTGCGGCCTGCGGCCCGGCCGGTCGCGGCCTAGTGGAACTGCTCTTCCTCCGTGGAGCCGGACAGCGCGGTGGTGGAGGAGGCGGGGTTGACGGCGGTGGAGACCAGGTCGAAGTAGCCGGTGCCGACCTCGCGCTGGTGCCTGACCGCGGTGAAGCCCTGCGCCTGAGCGGCGAACTCGCGCTCCTGGAGGTCCACATAGGCGGTCATGCCGTGCTCGGCGTAGCCGCGGGCCAGGTCGAACATGCCGTGGTTGAGGGAGTGGAAGCCGGCCAGCGTGATGAACTGGAACCGGTAGCCCATCGCGCCCAGCTCCCGCTGGAACTTGGCGATCCGGTCGTCGTCCAGCGCCGCCTTCCAGTTGAAGGACGGCGAGCAGTTGTAGGCCAGCATCTGGTCCGGGTACCGGGCGTGGATCGCCTCGGCGAACTCCCGCGCCTGCGCCAGGTCCGGCGTGCCGGTCTCCACCCAGATCAGATCGGCGTACGGGGCGTAGGCGAGACCGCGGGCGATGACGGGGGCCATGCCGCCCCGGACCCGGTAGAAGCCCTCCGCCGTGCGCTCGCCGGTGACGAACTCGGCGTCGCGCTCGTCCACGTCGGACGTCAGCAGATTCGCGGCCAGGGCGTCGGTGCGGGCGATGATCACGGTCGGCGTGCCGGCGATGTCGGCGGCGAGGCGGGCCGCGTTCAGGGTGCGGATGTGCTGCGAGGTGGGCACCAGCACCTTGCCGCCGAGGTGGCCGCACTTCTTCTCCGAGGCGAGCTGGTCCTCGTAGTGGATGCCGGCCGCACCGGCCGCGATCATCGCCTTGGTCAGCTCGAACGCGTTCAGCGGACCGCCGAAGCCGGCCTCCGCGTCGGCGACGATCGGCGCCAGCCAGTCCGTGCTGTCGCCGGCGTCCTCGGCGGTGGCGATCTGGTCGGCGCGCAGCAGCGCGTTGTTGATCCGACGCACCACCTGCGGAACGGAGTTGGCCGGGTACAGGCTCTGGTCGGGGTAGGTGTGGCCGGCCTGGTTGGCGTCGGCGGCGACCTGCCAGCCGGACAGATAGATGGCCTGGAGCCCCGCCTTGACCTGCTGCACGGCCTGGCCGCCGGTGAGCGCGCCGAGTGCGTGGACGTAGTCGAGCTCGTGCAGCTGCCGCCACAGCCGCTCGGCGCCGCGCCGGGCGAGGGTGTGCTCCTCGCGGACGCTGCCGGACAGCCGGACGACGTCCTCGGCGGTGTAGGTGCGCTCGATGCCCTGCCAGCGCGGGTCGGTGGCCCAGTGCCGTGCCAGTTCCTCGGCTGCCTGGGTCCTCGCTTCTGCCATGACGGTCACCGTCTCCTCGGTCTGTGCCGGCTGCCAACCCTGCCGTCCGGACGCATCCGGAGGGAACAGAGATGGCACTGCGTGTCGTGTCGCTGGAACGCGGCCCGCCGACACCGGGAGGTGGAGCTGAGCAATGCCGCCGGTGCAGATCGCCGCCCACTGCCGGGGTCTCCGACGTCAGGGCAGAAATCGTGCCCCTGCTTGGGCTTTGACCGCCGTGTCCGGCGGGCCGCACTACGACTCTGGCACTGGCACTGAGTGCCATCAACCGGGGACGGATGCCAATCTCTGCGCATCTTCCGGCCGGTTTTTGCCAACCTTGCGAAGGCTCCGCCGTGGCCTCATGTCCCGTAGGCTGCGCCGAGTCGGACCCCGGCGGGGAGGAGCGGTGCGGTGAGCAAGACGTACGCGGGCGCGCGGCTGCGGAGGCTGCGCGAGGAGCGCCGGATGAGCCAGGCGGATCTCGCCCGGGTCCTGGGCATCTCCCCGAGCTACCTGAACCAGATGGAGCACGACTCCCGCCCGCTCACCGTGCCCGTGCTGCTGCGGCTGACCGAGTCGTTCGGTGTGGACCCCGGCTTCTTCTCCGAGCGCGACACCACACGCCTGCTGGCCGACCTCCGTGAGGCGCTCGCCGGCGAGATCGCCGAGTCCCGGGTCTCCGCCGCCGACCTCGGCGACCTGGCCGCCCGGCTGCCGGGCGTCGCCAAGGTCCTCGTCGACCTGGGCCGCCGCAATCAGCAGCTGTCCGAGCGTCTGGCCGGGGCGGCCGACGGCAGGGACCGCGACCGGGCCGCCGTGTCCTCGCCCCACGAGGAGATCCGCGACTTCTTCTACCGCCGCCAGAACTACCTGCACGACACCGACCTCGCGGCCGAGCGCCTGGCCGGTGAGATCGGCATCCGGCCGGGGGAGGTGATCAGCGCCCTGGCCACGCGACTCGCCAAGGCACACGGCGCCCGCCTGGGCGCCGAGCCCGGAACACGGCTGCACCGCTATGACGGCAGGAGCCGCACCCTGCACCTGTCCGCCCGGCTGCGGCCGGGGCAGCGCGCGTTCCGCATGGCGACGCAGCTGGCTCTGCTGGAACACGGCGAGGAACTCGACCGGCTGGCCAGCGAGGACTTCTCCTGCGGATCGCCCACCCACGCGCTGGCCCGCATCGGAATCGCCAACTACTTCGCCGCCGCCCTGATCCTGCCCTACACCGCCTTCCACACGGCGGCCGAGGAGGCCCGCTACGACATCGAGCGCCTCACCGACCGCTTCGGCATCGGCTACGAGACCGTCTGCCATCGGCTGAGCACCCTGCAACGGCCGCGGCTGCGCGGCGTCCCGTTCTCCTTCGTACGCGTCGACCGGGCCGGCAACCTGTCCAAACGCCAGTCGGCGACCGGCTTCCACTTCTCCCGGGCCGGCGGCACGTGCCCGCTGTGGAACGTCTACGAGGCGTTCAGCTCGCCCGGCCGCATCCACGTCCAGATCGCCGAGATGCCCGACGGGCAGCGCTACTTGTGGACCGCGCGAGCCGTCACCCGGCACCGCGGCGGCTGGGGCGAACCCGGCAAGACCTACGCCATCGGCCTCGGCTGCGAGATCCGGCACGCCCACCGCCTCGTCTACGCCGACGGACTCGACCTCGCCAACGCCTGTGCCGCGACCCCCATCGGCATGGGCTGCCGCGTCTGCGAACGCCTCGACTGTTCCCAACGGGCCGCGCCGCCACTGGGCCGCCCCCTGCTCATCGACCAGCACAGCAGCACCTTCGTGCCCTACCCGGTCGAGCCCGACGAGCCGGCCCGCTGACCACCTCAGCGGTCTTCCCGGGACGCGCCGCTCCGGTCGGTGCTCGCGACGGCGCGCACCGCGGGACCCGGGTGGCTACAGGGACCGGGCGGCCAGGGTGCGGGCGGGATGGCGCGGGCCGAGGAAGACCGCGGCGCCGTGGCCGTCGGGGGAGGGATGGGTGGCCTGCGTCCAGCCCCGGTGGCGGTAGAAGGACACGGTCCTGACGGACCGAAGGGAGGTGAGCAGCCAGGCGCGGCCGTCGGACACACCGGCGGTCACCGCCTCCAGCAGGCCGCCGCCGACGCCCGCGCCCCGCACCGCGGGACGGACGGCGATCTCGTCGATCTCACGGCCGCCGCACAGCCACTCCTCGGTACGGCTCCAGCCGAGGGCCACCGCCGCCTCCGGATGGCAGCCGTCCGCCGGAAAGGGCGTGGGCGTGGTCCAGGCGGTGACGAAGCCGACGACGGACGGGCCGTCGAAGGCGAGCGCGGCGGTGAACCCCGGCCGCCGCACGTCCGAAGCCAGCCGAGCGGCGAAGGCGTCCGCCCGCGCCCCGTCCTCGTTCCACGGGGGCGGGCGGAACGCGTCGGCGTAGACGGAGCGCAGGGCCGCGCCGTACGGCAGGAGCGCGTCGGCCGGGACGGCCCGGATGTCCATCAGGCCGCCGCCCGCGCCGCGGCGACCGGGTGCAGGGCCGCGTACTCCAGCGGGGCGGAGGGGTCGATCGACACGTCCAGCGGCGCCGGTTCGGCCCCGGCCCGCACGAGGAGGTCGCCGACGGCGGCGATCATCGCGCCGTTGTCCGTGCACAGCTTCAGCGGCGGCACCCGCAGCTCGATGCCGGCGGCCCGGCAGCGCTCCTCGGCCAGCGACCGCACCCGCGAGTTCGCGGCGACCCCGCCGACCACGACCAGCGCCCCCACCCCGTGCCCGGCACAGGCGGCGACCGCCTTGCGGGTCAGCACGTCGGCGACCGCCTCCTGGAGCGAGGCGGCCCCGTCGGCCACCGGCAGTGCGCGGCCCGCGTGTCCCTCGGCCCAGCGGGCGGCGGCCGTCTTCAGCCCCGAGAAGGAGAAGTCGTAGGAGCCGGGCAGCGGCCGGGGAAAGGCGACGGCGCGGGCATCGCCGTCGCGTGCCACCCGGTCGATGGCCGGTCCGCCCGGGTAGGGCAGTCCGAAGACCCGCGCGACCTTGTCGAAGCACTCGCCGGCCGCGTCGTCCAGGGTGTCACCCAGATGAACGATCGGATCGCGGGCCAGATCGCGCACGAGGAGCAGGGAGGTGTGGCCGCCGGAGACGATCAGCACCATGCAGGGATCGGGCAGCGGACCGTGCTCCAGGGTGTCCGCGGCCACGTGCCCGGCGAGGTGGTGCACCCCGTACAACGGCACGCCGAGCGCGTACGCGATCCCCTTGGCCCCCGCCAGCCCCACCTGGAGCGCCCCGGACAGGCCCGGCCCGGTGGTCACCGCGACCGCGCCGACGTCGGCGAGCCGCAGCCCCGCCTCGTCCAGCGCCCGCCGGACCACCGGCCGCAGGCTGTGCAGATGGGCGCGGGAGGCGATCTCCGGCACCACCCCGCCGTAGCGGGCGTGCTCGTCCATGCTCGACGCCACGGCGTGAGCGAGCAGTCGCCCGTCGCGGACGAGCCCCGCGCCGGTCTCGTCGCACGACGACTCGATCCCGAGCACGATCGGAGAACTCATGCCCAACCCTTCCTGCGCAGACTTCGTTATTGCGACCAGTGTGCAATAACTCCGCGCAGGAAGTGAACCCGGGCTCGGGCGGTGCCGGCCGTCGCCCGGCAGAGGGCCTGAGGCAGGAGGCCGCCCGGTTCAGTGATCGTCCCAGTGCCCGTCGTGAGCGGCGTGCCGGTGGCCGTCATGCACGAAGTCGGTGTGGTCGCCGTGCGGCACGGCGGTGTGCCCGCACCCCTCTCCGTGCTGGTGCTCGTGCCCCTCGTGGACGGTGTGGCTCTGGCTGACGCACTCGTCCACGTGATCCCCGTGGCTCCGGTGCAGGTGCCCGTCGTGGGCGTAGTCGGTGTGATCGCCGTGCGGCACGGCGACATGGCCACACCCCGCGCCGTGTGCGTGCGGATGGGACTCGTGGACGCGGTGTTCGGCAGCTGTGTTCATGGGGCTCACCTTCCGAGCGTCGAGGCGGCGTTTTCGCTTCACGTCTTCCTTCTCAAGAAAACATATAGCGATTTATGTACGTATCACTGGAGATGCCGCGTTCGACACTTCTGCGATGCGGCCCCTGTGACCGCCGCCGTGTCGTCTCAGTCCGCCGGCACGGCGTGGACCGCGGCGAAGGCCAGCAGGGGAGTCGCCGTCCGCGCGGGATCCTCGAGGATGGGGGAGTGCCCCAGACCGGGCAGCAACTCGACGCGCGCGCCCGGAACGGCGCGGTAGTCGGCGGCGGACGAGGACCGCCACCTGCGGTCGTCCGCACCGAAGATCACCAGGAGCGGCTTGCCGAGGGCCGCCAGCCGGTCCGGGAGCGCCCGCTGCTCCAGGTAGGCGCGGGTGGCCTGCATCGTCGCGGTGAGCGAGTGGGGGGTCATGCGGCGCACGTCGTCCAGGAGCTCCAGCGGGATCCGGTAGCCCGGGCGGCTGAAACCGGTGCTCGCGAACCCGAGGAGTTGCTCGTCGGTCGGAGGCCACTGCGAGAAGCCGCTCGATGAGGACGGCGAGGGGATGAAGGCGTCCAGGCTCGGGCCGGTGTTGACGAGGACGAGCGCGGTCACCAGGTCGGGTCGCTGTTCGGCGAGGGCGACGGAGACCACGCCGCCGCTGGAGTGCCCGACGACCACGGCGTGCTCGACGCGGAGCCGGTCCAGTGCCACGCCGACCCGGTGCGCCTGGTCCGGGAGCGCGTAGCTGCGGTCGTCCGGCTTGGCCGACCGGCCGTGTCCCAGCAGGTCGATCCGGATGACGCGGTGCGAGCTGGTCAGCAGGGGGACCAGCGCGTCCCACGAGCGGGTCGAGGACGCCGTCCCGTGGATGAGGAGAAGGGCGGGCGCGTCGCGGGGGCCGTCCAGGCACACGTGGAGGTCGCCGTCGTCCAGCGACAGGATCGAATGCTCGGTGGCCGCGGCGCCGTCGTTCCCGTGCGGTGCGCTGTGAGAATCAGTCATGAGGCCACTGTCGCCGCCGGCGCCCGCCGACGGATTGGACGAATGTTCCCCTGCGGCGGCTCGCCTAGCATGGAACGGTGACCACTTTCACGCACGGTGCGGTTGTGTGGGACGTCGCAAGTCCGCAGCGCGCCAGCAGAGTTGACGGTGTGACCATGGCCGGGTTCCGGGTCCGCGACCTGGACGCGCTGCGGATGGTCCCGCATCCGGCCGTGACGCTGCTCCTGGAGTTCGGCGCCGGCTCGCCCGTCGTGGACTGCGGCGCCGGGCGGCAGCAGCGGGGAAGCATCGTCGCCGGGCCCGGGATCGGGACGGGCGGCGGGGTGCGGGCCCGGGGCGAGAACGTCGAGTGCGTACAGGTGCGCCTGTCCCCGGTGATCGCACGAGCGGTGCTGGCCGCCTCCCCCGCCGACCTCGACGGCGCCGTCGTGTCCCTGGAGGACCTGTGGGGCCGGGACGCCTCCCGGATCCGCGACCGACTGGGCGACGTCTCCTCGTGGCGGGACCGCTTCACGTTGACGGACGCGCTGCTCGCCCGCCGGCACGAGGCGGGGCCGCCTCCGGTGGACGCCGAAGTGGCCTGGGCCTGGCGCCGGATCACCGGCAGCCGTGGCCGGGTGCGGATCGACGAACTCGCGGCCGAGGTCGGATGGAGCCGCAAGCGCCTGTGGTCCCGGTTCCGGTCACAACTCGGCCTGCCGCCCAAACACGCCGCGAAACTGGTCCGCTTCGACCACGCCGTCCACTGCCTGGCCGCGGGCCGCGGCGCGGCCCGGGTCGCGGCCGACGCCGGTTACGCGGACCAGTCCCACCTGCATCGAGACGTCATGGCCTTCACCGGGGCCACTCCCGCGACCGTCGCCGACGAGCCGTTCCTCGCCGTCGACCCCCTCGCCTGGCCCAGTCGCGGGACACCCTGACGCCCGGCGCCCCCGAGGCCGGACGGAACGGCGCTGGTTTCGCCGGTGCGCGACGGTCGGGCGGGCGCGCGAAACCGTACGGACATCGCGCTGAAGGGGCCTTTCCGTGGCGACGGAAAGGCCCCTTCACCGAGACTCCTGAAAGTCAGGAGGTGTCAGTGCTTGAAGGCGTCCTTGGTCTTTTCCTTGGCCTCGCGGGCGTCGCCGGTGCTCTTGTCGGCCTGACCCTCGGCGACCAGGCGGTCGTTGCCGACGGCGCGGCCCACGGCCTCCTTGGTCTTGCCCTTGGCCTGCTCGGTCTTCGCCTTGGCCTTCTCATTGGCACTCATGGTTCAGGGCCTCCTCGGAGCATCTGTTCGTTGTTGCGGTAACCCGCTCGTGCCCCGGCTGTCCCGTCACAAACAAAGGCATGATCGAGGAATGCGCATCGCAATGCCGGGCAATCGGAGGGTCAGGAGGTTGATAACTATGGTTCCCCTTTTGCTGGTCCTGCTTCTCGCGCTCATCCTTTTCGGCGCGGGCTTCGCCCTGAAGATCCTGTGGTGGGTGGCGATCATCGTCCTGGTGGTGTGGCTGCTCGGTTTCGTGATGCGCTCCACGAACGCGGGCGGCGGCCGCGGCCGCTGGTACCGATGGTGACCTGACACCGCACGCGCACACCTGTGGGGCCCGGCCGTGAATCGGCCGGGCCCCACAGGCATGTCCCGCGAGTGGTCAGGGAGCACATCGGGCGAAGGCGTCCAGAAGGGAATTGTGGGTAGGAGGATCACAGTCGGGGGCGGGACCGACGCGCGCGCCAGGAACCCGCGCGACCTCCACGTCAGGTCCCGTCCCCGACCCCGGCCTCCGGCTCGGACGTGATCTGGTAGGACAGCAACTGCTGGAAGAGTCCTGGCTGTTGGGAGAGCTGGGCGTACGTGCCCTCCTGGACGATCCTGCCTTCGTCCAGGACCACGATGCGGTCGGCGACGGCGACGTTGGTGATGCGGTGGGTCACCAGCAGCACCGCCCGGTCCCGGGCGAGGTCGCGCAACCGCTGGAAGATCCGGTACTCGGCGCGGGGATCCAGGTTCGCCGTCGGCTCGTCGAGCACCAGCAGCCCGGCCTGGCGGAAGAACGCCCGCGCCAGAGCGATGCGCTGCCACTGGCCGCCGCTGAGTTCCTCCCCGTTGAGCCACTCGCGGGCCAGGAGGGTGTCCAGGCCGGCGCCGAGCTTGTCGACGACCTCATGGGCGTCGGCCGCCTCGCACGCTTCGCGGACCGCCGCGTCGCCGCGCGCCACGGGCTGTCCCTGGGTGACGTTCTCCCGCACGGTCAGCGGCCAGTGCGCGTAGTTCTGCGGCACCAGGGCGACCTGCTGCCACAACGCCCGCGGATCGGCGTCGCCGACCGGGACGCCGTCCCACAGCACCTGCCCGTCCGTGGGCAGATAGAGACCGCTGACCAGCTTCGACAGCGTCGACTTGCCGGAGCCGTTGAAGCCCACCAGCGCGGTGACCTCACCGCGGCGCAGGGTGAGGGAGACGTCGGACAGGGCGTCGCGGTCCTTGCCCGCGTAGCGGTGGGTGACCGACTTGACCTCGATCGTCCTCGGCGGCTCGGGCCGGTGCGGGCCCCGGCGCATCCGGAAGCCGCCGGCCTTGTCGAGGAAGCCGGTCCAGTCGTCCATGTACAGCCCCGTACGCACGGCACGCGCACCGACGGCCACCAGACCGCGCACCGACATCCCGACCGTCTGCAGGGCGAAGACGGCCGTGCCGGCATGTCCGACGGTGATCCGGCCGGTCGCGAGCAGCCACACGACCGCCGCCCACACCACCGCCGACCCCAGGCCGCCGCACACCGCGCCGACCAGGGACATACGGGCGCCCTTGTCGGCCGCCGCCCGGTCCTCACGGTTGATCCGGGCGACCGTCTGCCGGTACCGGCCGGACAGGAAGCCGGCCATGGTGCCGGCCCGGATCTGGTCGGCGGCGTCCTTGGTGTAGATGTGCCAGCGCAGCACCGACAGCATCCGGTTGTCGCCGTTGCTGCGCAGGTTCGCCAGATACCGGACACGCGCGGCGCTGACCTGGGCCAGGGCCTGCGGCAGGCTCGCCGCGATGAGGAGCGGGAGCAGGACCCAGTGCACGCCGGTCAGGACGATCGCCCCGGCGAGGAAGCCGGCGCCCGAGGCGATCAGATCCTGACCTTCGTTGATCAGGTCGCCGGTGACCTGGGCGCCGCGGTCGGCGGCCTCCCGGTCACGGTTGAAGTCGGGGTCGTCGTAGGCGCACAGCTCGACCTCGGCGCAGCCGGTCAGCAGCATCTGCTCGGCCTCGCGCGACATCAGCGGGCCCAGCCGGGAGGACAGCCAGTTGACGGTGATGCCGAGGAGCGCGCGTACGCCGGCGGCACCGGCGAGCAGGGCGACGGAGGGCCACGCCTGAAGAAGCCGGTGGTAGACGTCTCCGTCGCGCAGCAGGGCGGTCAGGGTGCCGGCGATGGCGACCAGACCCAGGGCCTGCATCACGCCGGTGACGGTCTGGCACAGCAGGAGGCCGACGGTGGCCCGCCGGTCGACGCGCCAGGCGAGGCCGAGGGAGCGGCGCACCAACTGCGGCAGGCGCCGGGCCATGTCGCGCATCCGGATCGAGCGACCGGCCGCCTCGCGGCTGCCGGTCAGGTCGACGTAGCGCGAGTTCCAAATCCCACGGCGAGGCATACGACCGCTGGGCGGCCCCGACTCAAACTCGTTCGATCAGGGCGGTTCACTTCTTCGGGGGGTTGCGGACGGCGCGCGGGCGCTGCCGGTGACGGTGGCCGGTGGGTGTCCGGGCCGGACCGGGCGGGAGAGTGTCGGAATCGTCAGATACCCGGAGTCGTCGGCCCGCGCGACGAAGACGCGTCAGTCGGTGGCTGCCCCACTGTCTGCCTCAGCCAGGTGTTGTCGCGGAGTTCCGGATGCGCGGTGGTGATCAGTCGCACTGCTTCCGCCTTCGCCTCTTCGGTCAGTTCTCGCAACTCCGACCAGGTCAGTTGCGCAACTCCCCCCATCGGCCACGTTGTTGTCAGGGTGACGATCTCTGCCTCTCGACGGAACGCGTACTGGTGCTGGGTCAGGCTGGTCTCGGTCGCGAGGCTGTCATGGTCCATGAGCTCTCGGACCGCGTACTCGAGCATCAGGGCGAAGTCGACCACCGGGTCGCCCAGTGAGGGCACGCTGAGGTCCGCGCCGTGGATGATGAGCCGCCGGTCTGCCTTGAAGTAACGGAGACAGAAGTCCGAGGCGTTCAGGTCCAGGTGATCCGGGCGCCAATCCGGGGACCAGGACGCGTCGTCCGTGCAGGGCTCGAAGGCGAAGTCGATCATCGGTTCCTCCTCAAAACAGGTACCTGCGAAGCTCAAAAGCCCGTGCCGCGCGCGACGTTGCCGCCGAGGTGTCACACCGGGCAGTCACTACCACCACCGTCGGGCCCGCACCACATGCGGCACGCACCCCCGGCCTTACGCCCACGTCAACGCCACGCCCACGCCGCCGACGACGTCATGACCGACTTCCGCCGGCGGCCAGCACTGCCGCGAGGCCCTCCCGCAGGTCCTTGACGAAGTACGCGGGCACCTCCAGCGACGGGAAATGGCCCCCGGCCTCGGGCGACCTCCACCGAACGATCCGCCGGAACCGCTCCTGCGCCCAGACGCGCGGACACTTCTCGATGTCGCGGGGATACACACTGATCGCCGACGGGACGTCGACCCGGAGTCCGGGATCGAGCGAGTCGTGGCTTTCGTAGTAGATGCGGGCCGACGACGCTCCGGTCCGCGTCAGCCAGTACAGGGTGACGTCGTCGAGGACGCGGTCCCTGGAGATCGTCTCGAACGGGCTGTCCTCGGTGTCCGTCCACTCGGCGAACTTGTCGAGGATCCAGGCGAGAAGCCCGACCGGTGAGTCGACCAGCGAGTATCCGATGGTCTGCGGTCGGGTCGCCTGCTGCTTCGCGTACGCCGCGCGATGGCGCCAGAAGTCGCGGGTCTCCTCGGCCCATGCGCGCTCGGTCGCCGTCAGCCCGTCCGTCGACAGCCCGGGCGGCGCCTGCGCGGTCGTGGTGTGGATGCCGAGAACGTGCTCCGGGAACCTGCCGCCGAGGACCGTGGTGATCACACCTCCCCAGTCGCCGCCGTGGGCTGCGAACCTGCTGTAGCCCAGCGTGCCCATGAGGTCCACCCAGGCCGCCGCGATCTTCTCGATCCCCCACCCGGTGGTGGCCGGCTTGTCGCTGAAACCGAAACCCGGCAGCGACGGGACCACCACGTGGAACGCCGGGGCGTCCGCGTCCTTCGGCTCCGCCAGTTCGTCCACCACATCGACGAACTCGGCGATGCTGCCCGGCCAGCCGTGCGTCAGGATCAGCGGAGTGGCGTCCGCGCGCGCGGACCGGCGGTGCAGGAAGTGGATGCCCAGACCGTCGATGGTGGTGCGGAACTGGCCGATCCGGTTGATGCGCGCCTCGAAGGGCCGCCAGTCGTATCCGGTGCGCCAGTAGTCCACGACGTCCACGAGATCGGCGCGAGGAACGCCCTGTTCCCATCGGCGGCGGCCGGTCGCGGCGCGGCCGACCGTCTCGGCTTCCGGCAGCCGTGCCGCGGCCAGTCGCGCGCGCAGGTCGTCGAGGTCGGCGTCGGTCGCGTGGACTTCGTATGCCCGCACGTCGCCGGTTCGGAGGTTCACGAGGCGCCCCCGTCGAGGCGGGCCGATGCGGTGATACGGCCGTGATCGACGGTGGCCGCAGCGTCGGTGACGCACCCGTGCGCGGACATGAGACCTCCTGGTCGTCGGCGGAGCCGGAGCGAGTTCTCTGGGAACCGGCTTAGACGGTTCTAACACGTATCGATCGCGACGGACAACCGGCTAAGGTGGTTCCATGAGTGCTCGGTTCCCTGATTTCCGTCTCGGCAAGGTGCTGGCGACCAGCTTCACGGGGACCCTGTCGGAGCGGCACGGCGACGCGGTGGAGCGCATTCCCACCCCGAATCGACTTGTCGACTGGCTGGCGGTGAGCGGCCTCACGGTGGCGTCCTGTACCGCCGCCCAGCTCGAACTCGCTCGGGAACTGAGGGAATCGATCCACGCCGCCGCGACGGCGGCCGCACTCCGCGCTCCCCTCCCCGCGTCAGCCGTCCAAGTCATCAATGACCGCAGCACTCGGGGCCGGGCCGCGGCCGTCCTGACGCCCGAGGGTGCTCGGCGATGGCGACTCGGCCCGACTTCCTCGGTGGAGGACGCCCTGGGCGTCATCGCCGCCGACGCGATCAGCGTGATCGCGGGCGAACGGGACGGCAGGCTGGCTCTGTGCTCGTCGCCCACCTGCCAGGCGGCCTTCTTCGACACCAGCCAGAGCCGCACCCGCAAATGGTGCGACATGAACACGTGCGGCAATCGTCAGAAGAAGGCACGCTTCAACGCCTCCAGGAGCGAGAACTCCGGTTCGGCGAGGTAGTCGTCGTCGCCGCGCCGCGGGGATCGCGTACGTCGGCCGCGCGCCGAAGCCACGCCGTGGAACTGGGCGACCGGCCGGCTCAGCGGACGCGGTCGTAGACGAGGGCCAGTGTGCCGTGCTCGCCCGCCGCCTGGCCGGCGAGCGTCCACCGCCCCGCGGGCAGACCGTCGTCGAAGAAGCGGGGCCCGCCGCCGAGGAAGACCGGGAAGACGGTGAGCGCCAGCCGGTCTACCTTGTCGGCCGTCAGCAGTGCTTTGATGACGCTCGCGCTGGAGAGCACGAGAATGTCACCGCCTTCGCCGGCCTTCAGGTCCTCGACCACTCCGGCGGCCGACTTGTCGACGATCGTCGTCCGCTCCCACGGCGCCTCCTCCAGGGCCGAGGAGAGAACCACCTTGTCGGTGTCGACGAGCCATCCCGCGATGCCCTCGTCGCGCGGGTCGGCGCCCTCGAAGACCAGCTCGCAGACGCGGAGATCCTCGGGAGTCCACCAGTGCGCGAGCGGGGCGGGCCTCGGTCAGGTGGCGCCAGACCAGCTTCCGCCCCCGGTTCCTCGTCCCGGTTCCTCGCCCCGGCTCCCCGCCCCGTGGCGATGCGGTCGACGAAGCTCCCCCACCACGCACGACGGCCGCCCCGCGGAGATCCGTCTGCGGGGCGGCCGTCGTTCTCACGTCAGTTGGTGAAGTAGAAGTACTTCCAGGCACCGTGGGTCGTGGAGTTGACCGTGTCGCCCGACGTGCCGTTCACGTAGGAGGCGCGCACGCGCATCCGGTAGCCCGTGTCGTGCGGGCCCGTCAGCGTGACGGCCGACTTGCCGTTGCCGCCGAGGCCGAAGTACTGCGAGCCCGCGTCGTACCACTTGCCCTGGTAGTAGAGCTCCAGGGACAGCTGGTGCCTGCGCCCCGGGTAGTAGCTCATCGTGGTCGTGAAGAGCGGGTTCGTCTTCTTGTGGTAGTACGCGTACGACGTCGAGCCGATCTTCGCCGTCCTGTACTGCTTCGAGAGCGTGGTCGAGACCTTGACCTGCGCGTACGCCGTGGACGTGACCGTCTTCGGCGCGTACTTGCCGTCGCCCGCGAAGACGGCGGTCACCGTGGTGTCGCGGGTCATGTCGACCGTCGCCGACAGATCGCCCTTGGAGTTGACCTTGGCGGACTTGACCCGCTTCTTCGGCTTGTCCGAACCGAACGGGTCCACGTACAGCTCGACCGTGCGGTTCTTGTACGTCTTGCCGAGGTGGGCGGTGAACGAGACGTCCTTGCCGTACGCGTACAGCGCCTTGTTGTGGTTCAGCGTGAGCGTGGGCGCGGTCCGGGGCACGTCGACCTTGTCGGAGCCGGACGCGGCCGAGCGCGACGCGTCGCCCGCGTAGGACACCTTGTAGGTGACCGGGCCGCCGGCGGTCGGGGTGTCCGTGAAGGAGAAGGAGCCGTCCGGCTTCAGCGTCACCGGGCTGAGCGTCCGGCCCTTCGGCGACTCGACGTCGGTCCGGGTGACCGTGGCCCGGGTCCCCGCCGGGAACGCGCCCTTGGCCGCCACCTTGCCGGTGACCGTGAGCTTCTTGCCGAGCGCGGACTTCGCCGGGGCGTTCACGGTGACCTTGGTCGCCGACTTCGTCGGGTCGGTCAGCACCCGCAGGGCGTAGACGTTCCCGTACACGTTGGTGGTGAGGGCGAAGGCACGGCTGCGGTCCGGGGCCCAGGCGAGACCGGTCTCGCTCAGGTCGTTCGTGGCCGTGGTGCTGCCGCCGCTGTACGGGAGGTCGTACGTGCGCAGGGCGGACGTGGCGCCCGACGGATAGACGAAGACCTTAGACGCGTACGGGGAGCTGCCGAGGGCGACCATGCCGTCCGGCGCGACGGCCACGGCGTCGACCCACGAACCCGTGTGGTAGGCGCCCACGAGCGACAGGTCGGCGGTCGAGAACACCTGGGCGGCGTCCTGCGGGGAACCGCCGCCCAGGATCAGCTTCTTGCCGTCCGGCGTGACGTCGAAGTCCTTGAGGAACGCCGGGGACTCGCCGAGGGGCACATCGGGGCCGGAGGCCACCTTCCGCGGTACGCCCGAGGAGACGTCGTACACGGCGAGCGCGACGGAGCTGATGCCCTCCTGGGCCGCGGCCAGCACATCCGGGGCGCCGGGGTCGGAGGCCAGACGCGGTGCGGAGTACCAGCTGTCCGCGCCGTCCGAGGGCAGCGTCACCTCCGCGTCGGGAGACGACACGTCGATCGAGCCGATCTGGCCGCGGTAGGCGTCCTCCGGACCGTTGAACCCGAACCAGAGCTTGCCCCCGGCCATCGCCGGATACCTCGGCTCGATGCCCTTGCCGAGGGCGTACCGCTTGGTCTCGGTGAGCGTGGCCGTGTCGATGGCGGCGATCGCTCCGGCCTTGGACACCGCCGCGTACACGGTGTTGGAGTCGGTGGACAGCTCCAGGCCCATCACACCCGGCAGCGAGCCGATCGTGCGGACGACCTTGCCGCTGTAGTCCGTCGCGACGATCTTGCCGGACGTCGGATCGCTGAGGAAGATCCGCTTGTGGACGCCGTCCACCACCATGTCGCCGCTCGACTTGATCGGCAGCGGAGCGCTCGAATCGGCGGCGGCCGGGTTGGCCGCTCCGCCGACGAGCACGACGGAGCTGAAGAGGACCGCGAGCGCCGTCGCGGTCGCGGTTCTGCGCATGCGCAAAGTTACTGATACCCCCACGGTGAAAGGGGCCGCTCGACGCCCGGCACAACAGACAGGGCGGCGGCCCGCACCGCAGGGTACGACATCGCACCGACACACACGTTCGGATATGTGGGGAGGGGTGCGAGCGGGTGGGTCAGGCGCCCGCCGGGCGCCCCTGGTCGACGGGCTCGCTCAGCAGGCCGCTCGCCGTCCGGTGGACCTTCGCCAGGGCGCTGAGGAGCGATGCGCGTTCGGGCTCGGTGAGGTCGGCGGTGACCCGCTCCTCGATCAACCGCCGTTCCGCCTCGACCGGTTCCTGGAGCGCGCGCCCGGCGTCGGTGAGCCAGAGCCGGACGAGGCGGTGGTCCCGGTCGTCGCGGCGGCGGGTGAGCAGCCCGGCCGTGGTCATCCGGTCGGCCATCTTGACCACGGTGGGAGTCGTGACGTTCAGCGCGGCCGCGACGTCGCCGGGCGTGCGGCCGTCCCGCTCCCACAACACGGCGAGCAGGTAGTTCTGTCCGACGTGCAGTCCATGGCGGCGCATGGCCGCGTCGGCCAGGGCCCGGAGCGCCTTCGACGTTCTGCCGTGCAGATCCAGGAACTCTGACATCGGGGCCTTTCGGTGACGTACGGGAGCGGAGGCGTGCACCGCAGCGAAGTCGATTGACGGCTAATCATTCACCGGCTAACGTTCTTTCAAGTTCATTAGACGGCAAACGATTAGGGGAGCCCTCATGATACTGGTCACCGGAGCCACCGGGAACATAGGCCGTGAACTCACCCGCCAACTCGACGCGGCTGGCGCGGAGTTACGTCTCCTCGTCCGCGACCCCGCCCGCGCCGCACGGCTGCCGGAACGCGCGGAGCGCGCCGTCGGCGACCTGGGGGACCCCGCCGCCCTGGCCGCCGCCTTCGCCGGCGTCGACGAGCTCTTCCTGCTCACCCAGGGCATCGGCACCGACCACACGGCCGCCGCCGTCGCCGCCGCCGAGGCTGCCGGGGTGCGCCACATCGTGCACCTGTCCTCCTTCCACGTCGTCTTCGACCCGATCCCCGCCATGGGGCGCTGGCACCACGAACGCGAGGAGATCATCCGCGCCTCGGGCATCCCCGCCACCTTCCTGCGGCCCGGCGGCTTCATGACCAACGCCCTCGACTGGCTGCCCACCATCCGCGAGGGGAACTACGTCCTCGACCCGATCGGCCCGGGCCGCTACGCGCCGATCGACCCCGCGGACATCGCCGCGGTCGCCGCCCTCGCCCTGACCGAGGCCGGCCACCAAGGCAAGGAGTACGCCCTCACCGGCGACGAGACCCTCACCGTCACCGAGCAGGTCCGGATCATCTCCGAGACGATCGGCCGCGACATCGAGGTCCGGGAGACGGCCACCCCGGCCGAGGCCGTGGCGTCCCGCTTCCCCGCCGGAGCGCCCCGGGCCCTCGCGGACGCCATCACGGAGGGCTTCGCCCTCATGCGCGCCGACACCGTCGGGTTCCGGACCGACACCGTGCGACGGCTGCTCGGACGCGGGCCGCTGACGTTCGCCGACTGGTGCGCGCGCCACGCCGACGCGTTCCGGCGACCCGGTACGGCCTGAGCCGCCGTACCCCTTACGGCCGCACCCGCGTCGGCAGGGTGAGGATCTCCGCGCCGTCGTCGGTGATGGCGATGGTGTGCTCGCTGTGCGCGGTCCGGCAGCCGGTCGCGCTGCGCAGCGTCCAGCCGTCGGCGTCGGTGACGAGGGTGGCGGTGTCGGCCATGACCCAGGGCTCCAGGGCGAGCAGCAGTCCGGGGCGCAGCTTGTATCCGCGGCCGGGCCGTCCGGTGTTCGCGATGTGCGGGTCCTGGTGCATGGTCGAACCGATGCCGTGGCCTCCGAACTCGGTGTTGACCGGGTAGCCGGCCTCGCTGAGCACCGTGCCGATGGCGTGCGAGAGGTCACCGACGCGCGCCCCTGGCCTGGCGGCGGCGATGCCGGCGGCGAGTGCGCGTTCGGTCGTCTCGATCATCGCGACGCTCTCCGCCGGCCTGGCCCCGCCCACCAGGAAACTGATCGCGGCGTCCGCGGCCACCCCGCCCCGGGACACGGCGAGGTCGAGCGTCAGCAGATCGCCGTCCGCCAGCGCGTAGTGATACGGCCGCCCGTGGAGCACCCGGTCGTTGACGGCCGTGCAGATGTAGTGCCCGAACGGGCCGCGCCCGAACGAAGGCGCGTAGTCGACGTAACAGGACTGCGCTCCCGCCTCGGTGATCATCTCCTTGGTCCACTGGTCGATCTCCAGCAGGTTGGTCCCGACCGAGCTGCGCTGCTTCAACGCGTCGAGGATGTCGCCGACCAGGGCGCCGGTGTCCCTCGCCCGTTCCAGCCGTGCCGAGTTCAGGATCTCGATCATGGGGGCCTGCCTCCCGTGTGCGTCCAATAACAATCCCGGTCCAACTGTACCGGTATTAGAATTGGGGTCATGGTCAGGTTGCCGCTCACCCCCGCCGAGGTAGCACGCGGACAGCGTCTCGGCGCCCTGCTCCGCCGAGCCCGGGGCCGCCGCTCGATGCTGGACGTGGCGCTCGCCGCACACATCTCGCCGGAGACGCTGCGGAAGATCGAATCCGGCCGGGTGGCCACTCCCGCCTTCCCGACCATCGCGGCGATCGCCGACACGCTCGGCCTGTCCCTCGACGCCGTATGGGCCGAGATCAGCCAGGCGGAGCACACCGCCGAGGAGCAGCCGGTCCCGCCCGCCGCACGGCGTCCGTCGCTTGTCTCGTGACGCCGCACTGAGCGAGCCGGCGGCCGACCGGAGGCCCCGAAGCCTCGCCGGCCGGACGACGTTGAGCCCGAGGCATACCGCGGCGCCGTCCTGTCCCCTCCTTGACGGGCTACGGCTGGTCGTCCAGGACAAGCGTGCGACGACACGGCCTCATCGCTTGTCTTCCAGCCCCGGCCCGGGTGCGCGGCCGATTCTGGGAGACTCGGCTCGCTGGGGACTTCGTGCGGTGCGTATGCCGCGATGCGGTGAGGGAGTGCGTGGTGGAGAAGGTGACGTTGGCGGCGTGGCCCACACCGATGGAGGCGGCTCCCCGCTGGGCCGCGGAGATCGGGCTCGCCCCGGACGACCTGTGGATCAAGCGGGACGACCTGACCGGCCTCGGCGGCGGTGGCAACAAGGTCCGCAAGCTGGAATGGCTGGTCGCGGACGCCCTGCGGCGCGGCGCCGACACCCTCGTCACGACGGGTGGGCCGCAGAGCAACCACGCCCGGCTCACCGCGGCCGCGGGCGCACGGGCGGGTCTGAAGGTGGTGCTGGTGATGCCCGGCGCCGGCCGCCCGGACGAGCCGGCGGGTAACCTGCTCCTGGACGCCGCTCTCGCCGCCCGCGTCGTGTGGGCGGGGGACGCCGCCCCCGGGGAGCTGACCGGGCACGCCGAGAAGACATGCGCCGAGCTGCGCGCCGAGGGCGCCGCGCCGTATCTGGTGCCGTTCGGCGGATCCAACGCCCTGGGGGCCCGCGGCTACCGTGAGGCGGGTGAGGAGATCCTCGCCCAGCAGCCTGCCGTCCGGCATGTCGTGACCGCCCTGGGGTCCGGCGGCACGATGGCCGGTCTGGTCGCCGCCCTGGGGGCCGAAAAGGTCCTGGGCGTCGATGTGGGCGCGCTCCCCCGTCCCGCTCCCGTCGTCGCCGCCTTCGCCTCGGAACTCACCGGCAGCGAGGTCGCGGCCGGCCGGCTGCGCACCCGGGACGACCAGGTGGGCCAGGCGTACGGCGTTCTCCACGAACCCGTTCTGCGAGCCGTCACGACGGTGGCGCGCACGGAGGGCGTCATCCTGGACCCGGTCTACACCGGACGCGCCGCAGCGGGACTGATGGCCGCCGTCCGGGACGGCGACATCCGGCCCGGACAGCGCACGGTGCTCCTCCACACCGGCGGTCTGCCCGGCCTCTTCGGCCACGCCGAAGCAGCACGCCGCATCGGTCAGACCCTGCACACCTACCCGTGACACGGTCCTCGCCCGGCGGTGGCGAGAACGCGGAGCACTGGTTCCACGGAGAGTTGACACGCCTCGTCGTGATCCGTACAGTCCTCCGAGTTGTCCGACGTGAGAGCCGACTCCGGTCGGCGCCTGGACGACCATTCCGCACGTACCCAGCCTTTCGACGACAGTCGTGTCATACGCCTGTTGTCGTTTCATTGGCGCGAGTATTTACGGAATGAGGAATCCGCGTTCGCGAGAACGCAGCCCCGATTCGCACGGGGACACGGAATCCGCTAAAGTCTCACTCGTCGGAACGGCCCAACGGGCCGGGAAGACAGCCCCGCTGACCGGGGATCAGGCCGAAAAGGATCTGATAGAGTCGGAACCGCCGGAAAGGGAAACGCGGAAGCGGGAACCTGGAAAGCACCGAGGAAATCGGATCGGAAAGATCTGATAGAGTCGGAAACGCAAGACCGAAGGGAAAAGCCCGGAGGAAAGCCCGAGAGGGTGAGTACAAAGGAAGCGTCCGTTCCTTGAGAACTCAACAGCGTGCCAAAAGTCAACGCCAGATATGTTGATACCCCGTCTCCAGCATCAGCTGGGACGAGGTTCCTTTGAAAAAACACAGCGAGGACGCTGTGAACGGTCGAGCCTATTCCGCTCGACTGTTCCGCTCTCGTGTGTGTTTATCCCGATCACGGGAAAACATTCACGGAGAGTTTGATCCTGGCTCAGGACGAACGCTGGCGGCGTGCTTAACACATGCAAGTCGAACGATGAACCACTTCGGTGGGGATTAGTGGCGAACGGGTGAGTAACACGTGGGCAATCTGCCCTTCACTCTGGGACAAGCCCTGGAAACGGGGTCTAATACCGGATACAACCGCTGACCGCATGGTCGGGCGGTGGAAAGCTCCGGCGGTGAAGGATGAGCCCGCGGCCTATCAGCTTGTTGGTGAGGTAATGGCTCACCAAGGCGACGACGGGTAGCCGGCCTGAGAGGGCGACCGGCCACACTGGGACTGAGACACGGCCCAGACTCCTACGGGAGGCAGCAGTGGGGAATATTGCACAATGGGCGAAAGCCTGATGCAGCGACGCCGCGTGAGGGATGACGGCCTTCGGGTTGTAAACCTCTTTCAGCAGGGAAGAAGCGAAAGTGACGGTACCTGCAGAAGAAGCGCCGGCTAACTACGTGCCAGCAGCCGCGGTAATACGTAGGGCGCAAGCGTTGTCCGGAATTATTGGGCGTAAAGAGCTCGTAGGCGGCTTGTCACGTCGGTTGTGAAAGCCCGAGGCTTAACCTCGGGTCTGCAGTCGATACGGGCAGGCTAGAGTGTGGTAGGGGAGATCGGAATTCCTGGTGTAGCGGTGAAATGCGCAGATATCAGGAGGAACACCGGTGGCGAAGGCGGATCTCTGGGCCATTACTGACGCTGAGGAGCGAAAGCGTGGGGAGCGAACAGGATTAGATACCCTGGTAGTCCACGCCGTAAACGGTGGGAACTAGGTGTTGGCGACATTCCACGTCGTCGGTGCCGCAGCTAACGCATTAAGTTCCCCGCCTGGGGAGTACGGCCGCAAGGCTAAAACTCAAAGGAATTGACGGGGGCCCGCACAAGCAGCGGAGCATGTGGCTTAATTCGACGCAACGCGAAGAACCTTACCAAGGCTTGACATACACCGGAAAGCATTAGAGATAGTGCCCCCCTTGTGGTCGGTGTACAGGTGGTGCATGGCTGTCGTCAGCTCGTGTCGTGAGATGTTGGGTTAAGTCCCGCAACGAGCGCAACCCTTGTTCTGTGTTGCCAGCATGCCCTTCGGGGTGATGGGGACTCACAGGAGACTGCCGGGGTCAACTCGGAGGAAGGTGGGGACGACGTCAAGTCATCATGCCCCTTATGTCTTGGGCTGCACACGTGCTACAATGGCAGGTACAATGAGCTGCGAAACCGTGAGGTAGAGCGAATCTCAAAAAGCCTGTCTCAGTTCGGATTGGGGTCTGCAACTCGACCCCATGAAGTCGGAGTTGCTAGTAATCGCAGATCAGCATTGCTGCGGTGAATACGTTCCCGGGCCTTGTACACACCGCCCGTCACGTCACGAAAGTCGGTAACACCCGAAGCCGGTGGCCCAACCCCTTGTGGGAGGGAGCTGTCGAAGGTGGGACTGGCGATTGGGACGAAGTCGTAACAAGGTAGCCGTACCGGAAGGTGCGGCTGGATCACCTCCTTTCTAAGGAGCACTTCTTACCGAGTTCGCTCGGTCAGAGGCCAGTACATCAGCGAATGTCTGATGCTGGTTGCTCAAGGGTGGAACGTTGACTATTCGGCACGGTCCAGGATGGACCAGGCGCTAGTACTGCTCTTCGGGGCGTGGAACGCTGATCTGGTCGGCTGGCTGTGTCGGGCACGCTGTTGGGTGTCTGAGGGTGCGAGCGTTGCTCGCCCTTCGGGATGCCGGCCCCAGTGCACTCGGGATGTTGTCCCGGGGTGATGGGTGGTTGGTCGTTGTTTGAGAACTGCACAGTGGACGCGAGCATCTGTGGCCAAGTTTTTAAGGGCGCACGGTGGATGCCTTGGCACCAGGAACCGATGAAGGACGTGGGAGGCCACGATAGTCCCCGGGGAGTCGTCAACCAGGCTTTGATCCGGGGGTTTCCGAATGGGGAAACCCGGCAGTCGTCATGGGCTGTCACCCGCTGCTGAACACATAGGCAGTGTGGAGGGAACGCGGGGAAGTGAAACATCTCAGTACCCGCAGGAAGAGAAAACAACCGTGATTCCGGGAGTAGTGGCGAGCGAAACCGGATGAGGCCAAACCGTATGCGTGTGAGACCCGGCAGGGGTTGCGCATGCGGGGTTGTGGGATCTCTCTTCTGTTGTCTGCCGGCAACAGGACGAGTCAGAAACCGTTGATGTAGGCGAAGGACATGCGAAAGGTCCGGCGTAGAGGGTAAGACCCCCGTAGTCGAAACGTCAGCGGCTCGTTTGAGAGACACCCAAGTAGCACGGGGCCCGAGAAATCCCGTGTGAATCTGGCGGGACCACCCGCTAAGCCTAAATATTCCCTGGTGACCGATAGCGGATAGTACCGTGAGGGAATGGTGAAAAGTACCGCGGGAGCGGAGTGAAATAGTACCTGAAACCGTGTGCCTACAAGCCGTGGGAGCGTCGGATGCAGCTTGCTGCATCTCGTGACTGCGTGCCTTTTGAAGAATGAGCCTGCGAGTTTGCGGTGTGTTGCGAGGTTAACCCGTTGTGGGGTAGCCGTAGCGAAAGCGAGTCCGAACAGGGCGGTTGAGTAGCACGCTCAAGACCCGAAGCGGAGTGATCTAGCCATGGGCAGGTTGAAGCGGAGGTAAGACTTCGTGGAGGACCGAACCCACCAGGGTTGAAAACCTGGGGGATGACCTGTGGTTAGGGGTGAAAGGCCAATCAAACTCCGTGATAGCTGGTTCTCCCCGAAATGCATTTAGGTGCAGCGTCGTGTGTTTCTTGCCGGAGGTAGAGCACTGGATAGGCGATGGGCCCTACCGGGTTACTGACCTTAGCCAAACTCCGAATGCCGGTAAGTGAGAGCGCGGCAGTGAGACTGTGGGGGATAAGCTCCATGGTCGAGAGGGAAACAGCCCAGAGCATCGACTAAGGCCCCTAAGCGTACGCTAAGTGGGAAAGGATGTGGAGTCGCACAGACAACCAGGAGGTTGGCTTAGAAGCAGCCACCCTTGAAAGAGTGCGTAATAGCTCACTGGTCTAGTGATTCCGCGCCGACAATGTAGCGGGGCTCAAGCGTACCGCCGAAGTCGTGTCATTGCAGCATATACGCCCAACGGCGGCTGTGATGGGTAGGGGAGCGTCGTGTGCCGGGTGAAGCAGCCGCGGAAGCGAGTTGTGGACGGTTCACGAGTGAGAATGCAGGCATGAGTAGCGATACACACGTGAGAAACGTGTGCGCCGATTGACTAAGGGTTCCTGGGTCAAGCTGATCTGCCCAGGGTAAGTCGGGACCTAAGGCGAGGCCGACAGGCGTAGTCGATGGATAACCGGTTGATATTCCGGTACCCGCTGTGAAGCGTCAAACATCGAGCATCGTGATGCTAAGGCCGTGAAGCCGCCCTGATCTCTTCGGAGTTGAGGGGAGTGGTGGAGCCGCCGGACCAAGCGGTTAGTAGGTGAGTGATGGGGTGACGCAGGAAGGTAGTCCATCCCGGGCGGTGGTTGTCCCGGGGTAAGGGTGTAGGCCGTGCGATAGGCAAATCCGTCGTACATGTGGCTGAGACCTGATGCCGAGCCGATTGTGGTGAAGTGGATGATCCTATGCTGTCGAGAAAAGCCTCTAGCGAGTTTCATGGCGGCCCGTACCCTAAACCGACTCAGGTGGTCAGGTAGAGAATACCGAGGCGTTCGGGTGAACTATGGTTAAGGAACTCGGCAAAATGCCCCCGTAACTTCGGGAGAAGGGGGGCCACACTCGGTGATGGGCTTTACGCCCTGAGCTGGGGGTGGCCGCAGAGACCAGCGAGAAGCGACTGTTTACTAAAAACACAGGTCCGTGCGAAGCCGTAAGGCGATGTATACGGACTGACGCCTGCCCGGTGCTGGAACGTTAAGGGGACCGGTTAGTCACTCTTCGGGGTGGCGAAGCTGAGAACTTAAGCGCCAGTAAACGGCGGTGGTAACTATAACCATCCTAAGGTAGCGAAATTCCTTGTCGGGTAAGTTCCGACCTGCACGAATGGCGTAACGACTTCTCGACTGTCTCAACCATAGGCCCGGTGAAATTGCACTACGAGTAAAGATGCTCGTTTCGCGCAGCAGGACGGAAAGACCCCGGGACCTTTACTACAGTTTGATATTGGTGTTCGGTTCGGCTTGTGTAGGATAGCTGGGAGACTGTGAAGCAGGCACGCCAGTGTTTGTGGAGTCGTCGTTGAAATACCAGTCTGGTCGTGCTGGATGTCTAACCTGGGTCCGTGATCCGGATCAGGGACAGTGTCTGATGGGTAGTTTAACTGGGGCGGTTGCCTCCTAAAGAGTAACGGAGGCGCCCAAAGGTTCCCTCAGCCTGGTTGGCAATCAGGTGTTGAGTGTAAGTGCACAAGGGAGCTTGACTGTGAGACCGACGGGTCGAGCAGGGACGAAAGTCGGGACTAGTGATCCGGCGGTGGCTTGTGGAAGCGCCGTCGCTCAACGGATAAAAGGTACCCCGGGGATAACAGGCTGATCTTCCCCAAGAGTCCATATCGACGGGATGGTTTGGCACCTCGATGTCGGCTCGTCGCATCCTGGGGCTGGAGTCGGTCCCAAGGGTTGGGCTGTTCGCCCATTAAAGCGGTACGCGAGCTGGGTTTAGAACGTCGTGAGACAGTTCGGTCCCTATCCGCTGTGCGCGTAGGAGTCTTGAGAAGGGCTGTCCCTAGTACGAGAGGACCGGGACGGACGAACCTCTGGTGTGCCAGTTGTCCTGCCAAGGGCATGGCTGGTTGGCTACGTTCGGGAGGGATAACCGCTGAAAGCATCTAAGCGGGAAGCCTGCTTCGAGATGAGGACTCCCACCCACTTGATGGGGTAAGGCTCCCAGTAGACGACTGGGTTGATAGGCCGGATCTGGAAGCACGGTAACGTGTGGAGGTGACCGGTACTAATAGGCCGAGGGCTTGTCCTCAGTTGCTCGCGTCCACTGTGTTGGTTCTGAAACCACGAACAACCCCATGCCAGGTCACGGTGTGGTGCGATTGACAGTTTCATAGTGTTTCGGTGGTCATAGCGTGAGGGAAACGCCCGGTTACATTCCGAACCCGGAAGCTAAGCCTTACAGCGCCGATGGTACTGCAGGGGGGACCCTGTGGGAGAGTAGGACACCGCCGAACAAATTTTAGGGAAAACCCCGCACCGTATGGTGCGGGGTTTTCTGCGTTTATAGTGCACGTGGTTGGTCAGGACTGGGGGCGCCGTCCGTGGTTCGCCGGATGGTTGCGGCGGGTCTTCTTCTTGCGGCGTCGTTTCGAGGACATGCGAACCTCCTGATGAGGGACACGCGGGTGTTCTGCGGTCATGCTTCCACGGTCCTCCGGGCACCGCGATGCGCAAGCCGGCGGCGCCGTCCCCTAGCCCGGCGGGCGAGGACCCGCTCGGCGGTGATCGCCCGGCGTTCGCCGGGTGGTGTCGTGGCGGTGCCGCGGGCCGAGGACGCGCAACTCGTCCAGCACCGTGGTGCCGCCGGGCGGAGGGGTGAAGATCCGCAGGCGCTGGTCGGCCGCGGGCGTCGCCAGCACCTCGCAGTCCAGGTCGATCCTGCCCAGGTCGGGATGGACGAGCCGGTACGGGTGCGACCTGCGTACGGCGACCTCGTGCCGGTCCCACAGCGCGGTGAACTCCGGGCTCGCGGCCCGCAGCCGCGCCACGAGCGAACGGGACGCCTCGTCGTCGCCACGACGGGTCGTCGCGGCCCGCAGGTCCGCGACCAACTGCCGGGCCTGCTCCTCGTGTTCCTCGACCGCGAAGTGACCGCGGACGCCGGGGTCGGTGAACCAGCTCAGCACGATGTTGCGGTCCTCCTCGGCGATCGTGCACACGCACCCGAACAGCGCGAGCGCCAGGTCGTTCTGCGCCAGCAGGTCGCCCAGATCGCTCACCACCTGCACGGGCACGCCGTCCAGCCGGTCGAGGAGGTAGCGCAGGCCCGGCCGCAGGTACTCCCCGGCCCGCGCGCCCTCCGGCGGACGGTGCCCGGCGAGCAGGTACAGATGGTCCCGCTCGTCCTCGGTCAGCCGCAGCGCGCCCGTCAGCGCGGCGAGCACCTGGACCGAGGGCTGGGGGCCGCGGGCCTGTTCGAGCCGCATGTAGTAGTCGGCCGACATGCCGGCGAGGACGGCGACCTCCTCGCGACGCAGGCCCGGGGTCCGCCGCCTCGGCCCCTCGACGAGCCCGACGTCGCGCGGCGTCAGCCGCTCGCGGCACCGGCGGAGGAAGTCGGCGAGGTCGGAACGCTTCGGTGTCATGTCCTTCTCAGGATATCGAGGCGGTGCCGGCGCGTCCTGGGACCGCCGGTCCTAGGCCAAGCGCTCCGCTCCCGCGCCGCCGGCGGCAGCGGCACGATCGGCACATGGCCGTCCAGAGCCTGTCCGACGAAAAGATCGGTGGTCGCCCCATGAGGGAATCCGTGCTGGAAGTGCCGGGCGCGCGACTGCGCTACGCCGTTCGCGGCGAGGGCCCCTTGCTGCTGCTCATCGCCGGGGGCCACCACGGCGCCGACGCGAACGAACCGCTCGCGCGCCATCTCGCCGACCGGTACACCGTCCTCACCTACGACCGGCGCGGCCTGTCGGGCAGCACCACCGACGCCCCCGCGACGACGCTCGCCACGCACGCCGATGACGTCTCCCGGCTGCTGTCCGCCCTCACGCCGGAACCCGCCCTCGTCCACGGCACCAGCCTCGGCGCCCTGATCTCGCTGGAGCTGACCGTCGGACACCCCGAGCAGGTCGCGGCGGTCGTCGCGCACGAACCGCCCGTCACACACCTGCTGCCCGAGCCCGAGCGCGCCGTAGCCCTCGGGCAGCTGCTCGGCGTCGAGGGCACCTTCCGGAGGGAGGGCCCGGCCTCCGCGATGCGCGGGTTCGCGGCCGACATCGACATCGACCCGGACGACCGCGAGCCGGACGTTCCGGTACGTACCCCGGGGCCCGACCACCTGCGGAACGCGGAGGTCCTCCTCACGCACGACATGCCGGCCACCAGGGCGCACGTGCTCGACGTGGCCGCGCTCAAGGAATCACCCGCCCGTGTCGTGACCGCCGCCGGGGAGAAGTCGGGCCACGTGTGGCCGCACACGTGTGCCGCGATGCTCGCCGGGGAACTGGGGACGCGCCTGGAGATCTTCCCCGGCGGCCACAACGGATACGTCTTCCGGCCACGCGGCACCGCGGAGCGCCTCCACGCGGTGCTCGGCTCCTGAGAGGCGACGCGCCCCGGCGGCCGCACCGCGGCGGACGCCCCAGCCGAGCAACGCCGGGCAGCGGACGGCGTCGCAACCTTGCAGCGGCGCTCCACAGCGCAACCCCGCTTCGGCGCTCCACAGCGCAACCCCGCTGCGGCGCTCCACAGCTCTACGACTCCGGCATCCCAGTCCCGAAGATCGCCCGCAGCCTCAAGGCGGCCCACCCGCCTGGTCTACGCCGGGAGTTGCCCTCGTGAAGTCGTCGGGAGTCGCCCGGAGCGCGGGCCGACCAGCAGCGCTGATCCGCTTCGTCGGTTCGTGTGTCCGAGGTCCTCCCGGCGGCGGTGAAGCCGTCGATCCCCACGAGCGGGCGGCCCCGCCCGAGATACAGGACGCGCTCGGGCACCCCCTCCGCGCGCGGGCCGCAGGCCCCCGGCGGACGCTCAGCCGGGCGGGACGGCCGCGTCGGCGATCCGATATCCGACACCGGGGATGGTGGCGATGACCGGCGGGTCGCCGAGTTTGCGGCGCAGGCGGCTGACGGTCACCGTGACGGTGTTGGTGAACGGGTCGGCGTGTTCGTCCCAGACCTGTTCGAGGAGGTCCTCCGTGCTGAGGAAGGCGGGGCTCGCGTTCAGGAGGGCTTCGAGTACCGCGAATTCCTTGACGGAGAGGTCGAGTCGGTGGCCGTCGCGACTGGCGGTGCGGCGCATCGGGTCGAGTTCGGTGCCCGCCGCGCTCAGGGTGCGGGACCGGGCGGCGGGGCGACGGCGGGCCAAGGCGCGGATGCGCAGGACGAGTTCGGGGAAGTCGCCGTGGATGCCCGGCAGGTCGCCGTCGAGCACGACGACCTCGTACGCGTTGACGTCCAGCCTGGCCGCCGCGTCGAGCCCGTCGTGGGCCACGTCCACGGCCATGCCCTGGTCGCGCAGTCCCTCGGCGACGGCTTCAGCGAGGGGGCGGGCGTCCTCGACCACCAGGACTCTCAACGCTCCACACCCGTCTCCGTGCCGGGGGCTTCCACCGGCGCCCCGCCGTCCGTACGGGGGAGGGTGACGGTGACGCGCAGGCCGCCGTCGGCGCGGGCGCGCAAATCCAGGCCGCCGTGGTGGGCCCGGGCGATGGCCGCGACGATGGAGAGGCCGAGGCCGCTGCCCTGGCCGGTGCCGGTCCGGTCGGCGCCGAGGCGGCGGAAGGGCCGCGCGAGGTCCGCCACCCGCCGCTGGTCGAGGACCGGTCCGCCGGACTCCACGACGAGGGACACGGCGCCCGCCTCGTCTCCTCCGGTCCGTACCGCGACACTGATCCGGCCCCCGGTCTCGTTGTGCGTGATCGCGTTGTCGACCACGTTGTCCACCGCGCGGCGCAGCAGCGTGCGGCTGCCCCACACCCACGCGGAGCCGTCGATCCGGAACTCCCGCACCCTCAGGCCCTTGGCCGCGACGCCCTGCGCCCGTCCGGCCAGGGCGGCCGACGCGAGGCGGTCCCGGTCGTCGCCCGGGTGGTCAACGACCCGGAGTGGCAGCGCCACCCCCAGCAGATCTCGCCCATGACGGCCGGGCTCGCGATCCAGGCCAGCGTCCCTCCGCACGAGCTGCCCATCGGCCCATGGGCCGGCCTGGGCGTGCTCGCCACCTGGGCCGCGGCCGCGCTGCTGGTCGGCGGCCTGGTGCGGCACGGGCGCGACGCGTAGCCGCATCGAACCGGCCGCGAGCACGCCGGCCAGGGTGTGAGCCGCCTTCGGAGCGGGAGCGGGCCCCTATAAGGTGGAGTGACCACGATGCCATCAACTGCCGGGAAAGCAGGGGCCGCTGGCGAAGAGGACGGTTCGGACACATCGCAGACGTCGGCGTGTACGGTCCGGCCCGCGCAGCGCTGAGCTGCGTACCGGCCGCAGCGCCCGTGAGAGGACGCGATGTACGCCAACGAACAGGCCCAGACCTCCGGGGGCGAGAAGCCTCGTCGTGTCGCAGCCGGGAAGCCGGCTCCGGACCGTGGCGCCTCTCCCGGCCTCCGCGTCCTGCAGAACGCCGCGGGCAACGCCGCCGTCCTCCAGATGCTCCGCGGCTCCGGCCACTCCTGGGCCCAGGAAGAGCACCAGCACAGCGCCGGCTGCGGCCACCAGCGGCAGGGCGGACAGCCGGCGCCGGCGCCGGTGCAGCGCTCCGCGGTCCACGACGTGCTGCGTACCCCAGGACATCCGCTGGACGAGCACACCCGCACGGACATGGAGGCCCGCCTCGGCGCCGACTTCGCGGGCGTACGCGTCCACGACGACTCGGAGGCCAAGGCGTCCGCGGCCGAGGTCGGCGCCCGCGCCTACACCAGCGGCGACCACATCGTCATCGGTGAGGGCGGCGCCGACAAGCACACGCTGGCCCACGAGTTGACCCACGTCATCCAGCAGCGCCAGGGACCGGTGTCCGGCACCGAACGCGGTGACGGCCTGCGCGTCTCCGATCCCTCGGACCGGTTCGAGCGCGAGGCCGAGGACACCGCCCGGCGAGCGCTGTCCGGCTCGGCGCCGGTCCAGCGGACGGCCGTGCCCGCCGCCGGACCGGCGCACCACGCGTCCCCCGTGGTGGCCCGGATGCCCGCGGCGGAGACCGGGACCGAGGCCAAGCCGTGGCTCGTCTTCGGAGTGGACGGACGCAGCAAGGGACAGCTGATCTCCGCCGTCGAGGCCGGGTACCGGCGCTTCGACACGGCGGAGAGCTACGGGAACACCGCGACCGTCGCCGAGGTGCTGGCCGACCTCCCCCGTGACAGTTACGAGATCCTCTACAAGTTCGACGTCCGCAAGACCGAGTCGGCCACTCAGCTGCGCGCCCGGCTGGAACGGACCGCCGCCCTGTTCGCCGGCCGGCTCGACACCCTGGTGATCCACAACGTGGACGCCGACCAGCGGCTCCTCACCGGGGCCTGGCAGGTCCTCAACGAGCTCAAGGGCGCCCGGGTCGCCCGGCAGATCGGGCTCGGCAACATCGGCGACAGCCACGCCGGACTGCTGGCCGAGCTGGACGGGGTGGACGTGGTGGAGAACTCGGTCGAGAGCGTGCTGCTCAGCGAGACCGTGGAGAAGGCGATCAAGGAGTCGGGCGCCCATCTGTACTACTACGACGTCATCAGGACGGCCCGGCAGATGGGCCTCGACCTGAGCTCGCCCAACGAGCTGAACGGCCTCATCTACACCATGGGCACCGTCTTCGGCAGCGCTGACGGGACGTCGTCCAACTCCTCGATGATCAGCAGCAGTTCGTCGTCCGACACCCAGGTGGCCAATCTCAAGGACTTCGGCGGCGGCCCCGACCACCCGGACTTCGCGGGGGACGACGAGTACGGGGCGATGGGCAAGATCGACCAGTGGCGGAAGCAGCAGAGCTCCGGCCAGAGCAACGACACCTCGTTCGCGCTGCGCCCCGGGCTCCACACGTGGCTGGTCGGCCTCTGCGAGGGGAACGCCGCCGACACCCTGCGCGGCGGCATCGTGAAGGCCGCCCAGGAGGAGGGCCGTTCGGTGGACCAGGCGTTCATCCGGGAGTGGCTGCTGAGCCAGGGCCACGTCACCGCCGACGACCTCACCTCGGTGAAGGTGCCGTCCCGGGTGGGACTCAAGCGGCGTTACATCGGCATGCCGCTGATGGAGGCCCTGGTCGCGCTGTTCGGAGTGAAGAACTGCGACTGGAAGTGGTCCATCCAGCTGGTGCAGCTGATGTTCAGCGACGCGGAGACGTGGGACTTCGCGCTGCGGTTCGGGGCGGACGAGATCGTCCAGCAGTGAGCCCGGCCGGTCCTCGGCGAGGAGTGTGCACGGCAACGACCGCGGGCTCGGAGCCCGCGGTCGTCGGGGCCGCCTGCCGGCGACCGTGTGCGAGGCAGCGCTCGTTCCGTCAGGCGGAGACCTCGGCGTCCTCGGGCCGCGGGACGAGGAAGGAGGCGCCGAACGCGGCCACCACGACGACCGCTCCGATGATCATCGCCGTGACGTACCCGCCGGACGAGTCGCCGCCCGCCGGACTCCCCGCGACCTGCACGGCGGACAGCAGGGCGAAGCTCAGTCCGGCGCCCAGGCCGAACGCGGCCGAGACCAGTCCGGGCAGGAACCCGGGGTTCTCCTTCGGCGCGAGGACGACACCGAGCAGGTTCAGGACGATGTTGGCCACCCCCGCGTACGTCACGCCGAGCAGCACGGTGCAGGCGACCATCACCGGCATCGAGTGCACACCCGCGAGCGCCATGACCGCGATCACCACGGCACTGCCGGCCAGGCCCCAGCGCAGCATCCGCCGGTAGCCGAGGACCGGCGCCAGCCGTCCGGTGAACGGCCCCACCAGCCAGCCCACCAGCGCGAATGGTGTCAGGAAGACCACCGAGGCCAGGCTCGAACCCATACCGAAGCCCACCGTGTCGTTCTGCACGAACGACATCAGCACGCCGTTGACGGTGGCGAAGACGCCGATCAGCGTCAACAGGGTGGTCAGCAGCGGCGCCCAGGTGGCGCGCCGGCGCAGGTCGTCGATCCGCACCAGGGGATGCGCGCCGCGCTTCTCGGTCCGCCAGAACAACGCGAACGCCGCCGCCGCGACGACCAGCAGGCCGATGGCCAGCGGCCAGTTCGCCGCACCCAGCTTCTCCGCCTGGTCGACGGCGACCAGCAGCGCCGCGACGCTCACCACGAGCGGGACCACGCCCGCCCAGTCCATCGGGGTCCCGGCGGACGGCCGGGACTCCGGGCAGCCCACCCGGACCAGCACCGCCGCGACGGCCGCGACGACCGCGATCACCCAGAAGATGCTGCGGTAGCCGTGGTGGTCGGCGAGCCAGCCGCCCACCAGCGCGTCCACCCCGGCGATGCCGCCGTTGACGGCCGCGACCACGCCCATCAGCGTGCCGAACCGCTTGGGGTCGGTGACCTCGGAGCGCAGCATCAGCAGGGAGATCTGTACCACGGGCCCGCAGGCGCCCTGCACGGCCCGCGCGATGTCGAGGACGGCGATGTTCGGGGCCAGCGCCGCGAGCACCGTGCCCGCCGCCATGAGCACCAGCATCCACTGCAGGACGCGCTTGCGGCCCACGATGTCGCTGAAGCGGGGCAGGAACAGCGAGAACATCGCGGACGCGGTGAAGAACACGGTCTGCGACAGGCCGGTGTTCGCCTCGTCGGTGTGCAGTTCCCGGGCCATGGTGACCAGGGCCGGGCTGAGCATGCTCGCGTTGAGCTGGAAGGCCGTGCACGCGGCGAGCAGCGCCGTCATCAGCGCCGCCGTCCCGGCCGCCGCCTTCGCCGGCCGGGTCGTCAGGTCAGTGGTCATCGCGCTGTCTCACTTCCGGACCTGGCAGAGCCGGTCGACGAGGAGGTCGGGGAAGGCGCCGTCGGTCTCCAGGACGACGGATGTGCGGGCGCCGGGCTGCTCGGGGTAGCCGAGGTAGAGGCCGCGGGTGTCCGCGACGAGGGCGCCGCGGGCCGCGCCGTCCGCGGTGTCGACGGTGACGTGCAGGCGCGGCGCGAGCTTCGGGGTGACCTCGCCGAGGGCGATGCCGGCCGCGAGCGGGTCGTGGCAGGCGGAGCCGCGGAAGGGCAGCGCGGTCTGCTCGTGGAAGGCGAAGTAGAAGTCGAGGATCTCGCCGGCGAGCCGGCTCACCGGCGTTCCGCCCGCGAGCAGCCGCTGCCGGTGCGCCTCGGTGAGGTTCTCCCGCATGGTCACGTCCAGCGGGACGAGGGTGAGGTCCCAGTCGGCGGCCAGCACCAGGGCGGCGGCCTCGGGGTCGTTGCCGATGTTGGCCTCGGCGACCGGGCTGATGTTGCCCGGGTGGTGGACGGCGCCGCCCATCACGGTGACGTGGGAGACCAGTTCCGGCAGCCGGGGCTCCCTGCGCAGGGCCAGCGCGAGGTTGGTCAGCGGAGCGGTGGCGAGGATGTGCAGGTTCCCGCCCGCTTCCCGGGCGGTGTCGATGATGAGGTCCGCGGCGTGCCGCGGGTCCAGCGCGGCGGAGGGCGCGGGCAGGGTGACGCCGCCGAGCCCTCCCTCACCGTGGACGAAGCTCGCCTCGGGCTTCACGTCGCCGCGGAGGGTGGCCGCGGCGCCCGCGGCGACGGGGATGTCGGTGCGGCCGGCGACCTGGAGTACCTGGAGGGTGTTGCGAGCGGCCTGCTCGGCGCTGGTGTTGCCCGCGACCGTGGTGACCGCGCGCAGGTCGACACCGGGTGTCTGGCACAGGTACATCAGCGCGACGGCGTCGTCGACGCCGGTGTCGCAGTCCATGAGCAGCGGACGTGATGCGAGGACGGACATGTCGGCTCTTTCAGGGAGACTCGGGGCCACGCGGAGGCGTCACCCGTGGAACAGCCCCTCAAGTTGTCTGACAACTTTCGGAGGGCTGGCGAGAGGGTAGGCACGGCCTCGCCGTGAGCACAAGGGTGATGCCGCACACGTCGTCTTCCCGTATCGGCGGGGAGTGGGCGCAGTTCACGTGGGCGGAGGGTGAGTTCCCGGAGCGGAGGAGGCAGCGGGACGGCCGACGCTCCTGCGGGCTATTCTTGACCGAGTCGGACGCCGGACCGGGATATATGTCAGACATATAAGGGGAGCCTTGATGCCTCAGCAGGGAGACCGCCGCCACTCACCCCGCGTCGAGCTCTACCAGCGCATCGTCGCGGCCATCGACGACGGCACCTTCCCCCCGGGCGCCCGGCTGCCCTCCGAACCCGCCCTCGCCGTACGGCTCGGCGTCAGCCGCCCGGCCCTGCGCGAGGTGCTGATCCTGCTGCAGGAGGACGGCGTCATCACCCGCCGGCAGGGCTCCGGCAGCACCGTGAACCAGCTGCCGCCCGCACCGGGTCTGGAGCGTCTGCTCCCCGTCGAGACGCTGCTCGGCCCCGGGGCCGTACGCTGCCGCCGCCTCGCGGTAGAACTGGAGGAGCCCACGGACTTCTCCGGCTTTCACCTGCGCCTGGCGCCCTCGGCACGCACCTGCTTCTGGGAGACGGTCGTCGACGTCGACGGCGCCCCGGCGTGTTTCGCGCACGAGTGGGCGGCCGACGCGGAGACCCTGCGCACCGTCGACCCGGCCCTGGCCGCGGCGGTCGGCGCCGGACCCGCCGCACCGGACCGGACGGCCACCATGCTCTCCGTCCTCCTCGACGCCGCCGGCGTGCCGATGGCGTCCCGCAGCACCCTGGGCGCCACCGTGCTCGGCAAGGAACGCGGTGCGGCGATCTCCCGGCCCGCGGAGACACCGGCACTCCTGCTCACCCAGACCGTCTCCGTCTCGGGCCGGCCGGTGCTGGCCGCCAAGTACCTGTTCCCGGCCGGGGCCCCGCTGCTGCACCTGGCGCCGCGCCGCTGACCTCGGCGGGCATGCGCCGGGCGGGGGCCGGCCGTCCGGCGGGCGAGGGCGTGCCCTTACGTGCGAGCGTCGCGCGGCCCGCGTGCGACGAGCGGTCGGCCGCCGTCCTCCGGCAGGACGACGACGTACCGCCACGAGCCGTCCTCGACGCGGGCCACGCCGATCGTCGCGGCGGCGTCGAGAGCGTCACAGACGGGTCCCACCCCGTCGGTCAGCTCGTCGCGCCGCACGTAGTGCCTCGCCGAGGTCGCCGCCGGGCCGGTGATCCACGACGCGACCCTCGCGCCCTCGCGGAGCGCGGTGAGGAGGTCGTCGCGGACCCGCCCCGGAGCGGCGGCCCGCACCCTGTCGTGGAGGCGTTCCTGTGCGCACGGCTCCGTCGGGGCGGCTTCGGCCTGCCGGCGGCACCGCCGACACGCGTGCGGGGCGGCGGGATCGAACCGGTGCAGACAGCGGGTGGTGTGCCGTGCCGCGATCCCGCACAGGGTCCCGCGCGCGCCGACCGCGTGCTCGACGCCAGGAGCGCCGTTCACCTCACAGGCGCCGAAGCGGGCCGGCTCGCGCGCCGCGGCGAACGACCAGCCGTCGGCCGGGACGTCGATCACGCGGTCGAGCTTGCCACAGTCGTTCCCCGAGGACGCCACCCACCCGGTCGGCGACCGGCCCGCACGGCGTCGCCGCCGGGCCGAGGTCCGGCCGTCGGTCAGGACAGCCAGCGCTTCCACACCTCCGGGTGGCCCCGCACCCACGTGCGCGCTGCGTCCTGCGGGCTCATCCTCTGATCGGCGATCATCAGCGAGACCTCGTTCTGGTCCTCGGTGGTCCACCGGAACTTCTTCAGGAAGGCGGCCGCCTTGCCGCCGGACTTGGCGAAGTCCGCGTTGAGGAACTTCTTCAGCGGCGTGTGCGGGTAGGCGCAGGCCACCTTCGCCGGGTCCGCGTCGCACCCCTCCTTGTACGGCGGCAGCCTCACCTCCGTCATGGGGACCTTCTTCGACAGCCACTGGGGCGTGTACCAGTACGTCAGGAAGGGCTTCTCGTCCTTGGCGAACTGTTTCATCTGGGTGATCTGCGCCGCCTCGGAACCGGCGAACACCACCTGGTAGTCCAGCTTCAGATTGGCCACCAGCGCCTTGTCGTTGGTGACGTAGGACGGGGAGCCGTCCATCAGCTGGCCCTTGCCGCCGCTCTCCGCGGTGCGGAACAGGGAGGCGTACTTGTCGAGGTTGCGCCAGTCGGTGATGTCGGGGTGCCGCTTCGCCAGGTACGTCGGCACGAACCAGCCGATGTGGCCGGTCACCCCGAGTTCGCCCGCGTCGGTGATGGTCTTCTTGTCCGCGACGTACCGCTTCTCCTGGTCGGGGTGGCCCCAGTCCTCCAGGAGGGCGTCGACCCGGCCCTGGCTGAGCGCGTCCCAGGCCGGCACCTCGTCGACCTGCACCGTGTCGACGCGGTAGCCCAGCTCGTGCTCCAGGACGTACTGCGCGACGGCCACATTGGACTGCGCGCCCACCCAGGACTGCACGGACAGGGTGACGGTCTTCGAGCCCCGCGCGTTGGCGAACGGGCTGGCCTGCTTGGTCATGTCGGCGGCGCCGCAGCCGGCGGTCAGGCCCAGCGCGGCGACGGCGGCGACCAGGGCGGTGGTACGGAACCGCATGTCAGGCTCCCTTCCTCACGTGGCGCTCCACCGGCTGGGTCACCCGGTCGAGCATCAGACCCAGGCACACGATGGCCGCGCCGGCCACCAGACCGGTCGCCAGGTCGCCCTGGGCGAGGCCGAACACCACGTTGTAGCCGAGCGCTCCGCCGCCGACGAGGCCGCCGACGACGACCACGGCGAGCACGAGCACCACGCACTGGTTGACGGCGAGCAGCAGGGCGCGCCGGGCGAGCGGCAGTTGCACCTGCCACAGCTGCTGGGCGCCGGTCGCCCCCAGCGAGCGCGCCGCCTCCAGCGCGCCCGGATCGACCTGGCGCAGCCCCTGGCCGACGATGCGGATGACGGCGGGCAGGGCGTAGACCACGGCGGCGGCCGCGGCGGGGGCGCGGCCGACGCCGAACAGCGCCACGACCGGGATCAGGTACACGAACTGCGGCATGGTCTGGCAGACGTCGAGCACCGGGCGCAGCATCCGTTCGCATCGGGCGCTGCGGGCGGCGGCCACGGCGGCGCCGAAGCCGATCACCAGGGTGACGGCCACCGCGGCCAGCACCTGGGAGAGCGTGTCGAGGGACGGCTTCCACACCCCGAGGACGCCGATCGCCGCCATGGCCAGCGTCGCGGTGAGCGCGGTGCGCCAGGTGCCGATCAGCCAGGCCACCGCCGCGACGACGAGGAGCAGGGCCCACCAGGGCAGCCCTTGCAGGCCGTCGCGGATCGGGTCCAGCACCCAGGTGGTGAAGTGGGCGGCCCAGTCGGCGGTGCCGCCGACGACGGGGACCCCGCTGTAGAGGTGGTCGACCATCCAGTCCTTTGCGGTGTTCACCGGCGCCGCGATGTCGGCGACCCAGCCGCCCGGCCAGGTCAGGGCGCCCGTGAGCCGGCCGAGCAGGACCACGGCGGCCAGGACCGCGGCCAGGACGGCGCGGCGGGCCGCCGTCCGCCCCGGTGCGGCTTCGGCGCCCTCGCCCAGGCGTTCGCCGACGGCGGCGGTGACGCGGTCGAGCACGACGGCGAGCAGCACGATGGGGATGCCGGCCGCCAGCGCGGCGCCCACGTCGACGGAGGCCAGCGCCTGGTAGACGCGGTCGCCGAGGCCGCCGGCGCCGATCATGGACGCGATCACCGCCATGGAGAGCGCCATCATGATCGTCTGGTTGACGCCCAGCATGATCTCCTTGCGGGCGAGCGGCAGCCGGGCGGTCAGCAGCCGCTGCCGGAAGGTGGCGCCGAGCGATGCCACCGCCTCCATCACCCCGGGGTCGGCGGCCCGCAGACCGAGCGAGGTCAGCCGTGCCATGGGCGGGGCCGCGTACACGACGGTGGCGAGGACGGCCGCGGGCACGCCGATGCCGAAGACCAGGACGACGGGCAGCAGGTAGGCGAAGGCGGGGAGCACCTGCATGGTGTCCAGGACGGGGCGCAGGGCCCGGTCGAGGCGGTCGGAGAGTCCGGCGGCGAGTCCGAGGAGCATGCCGAGGGCGAGGGAGGCGAGGACGGCGACGACCATGAGCGCGAGGGTCTGCATGGTCGGCACCCACATGCCGAGCGCGCCGCAGGCGAGGAAGGCGGCGGCGGTGCCGGCGGCGAGGCGGACGCCGGCCACGCGCCAGGCGACGAGGGCGCCGAAGACCGTGACGCCGGCCCAGCCGGCGGCCAGCAGGGTCAGGTAGACGGCGCGGACGCAGAGGACGACCGCGTTGCTGACGTAGCCGAAGAAGTACAGGAACAGGGGGTGGCTGTCCCGGTTGTCGACGACCCAGTCGCTCGCGGAGGCGAGTGGTCCGGAGAGGTCGACGGTGAGGGCGTGCGGCCAGGCGGCGCCTGGCCAGCGGGCGGCGGCCCAGGGGGCGAGGACGGCGGCGAACAGGGCCAGCAGGAGGAGCTTGCCCAGGGCCCGGCTGCGCAGCAGGCGGTCGGCGCCGAGGCGGGAGGCGGGGACGGAGAGCGTGGCCATCAGATCGCCTCCGTACCGGTGCGCGGCGGGGTGGGGGACGCCGGGGCGCGCCGCCCGCCGGCTCCAGCGGTCCGCGCGCCGGACGCGGCCTCGGGTGTCGCGGCCGCGGGGGCCGGACCGGCACCGGGCGCGCCGGGCTTCCCGGGGGGAGCGGTCACGGCGGGCGCGGGGGCTCCGGCGCCGGCCGGGACGGTGTCCGGTCGCGCCGGGCCGGCCGGGTCGGCCGTTCCGGCGACCACGCCCAGCAGGGTGTCGGAGTCCACCACGCCCAGGCACCGGCCCGCGTCCACGACCCGGGCCGCGGTGCCCGCGCGGGCCACCGCCTCGATCGCCTCCGCGACCGTGGCCTCGGGCCGGACCGCAGGGCCGCCGGCCGCGTCCGCCGCGGACGCGGGACGCATGGCCGTACGGACCGTCAGCACCTGTTCGCGCGGCACGTCCCGGACGAACGCGCGGACGTAGTCGTCCGCGGGGGAGCCGACGATCTCCTCGGGGGTGCCCAGCTGGACGACCCGCCCGTCGCGCATCAGGGCGATCCGGTCGCCGAGCTTGAGGGCCTCGGAGAGGTCGTGGGTGATGAAGACCATCGTGCGGCCCTCCTCGCGGTGCAGGCGGACCACCTCTTCCTGCATGTCGCGCCGGATGAGCGGGTCGAGGGCGCTGAACGGCTCGTCGAACAGCAGCACTTCGGGGTCCACGGCCAGGGCGCGGGCCAGGCCCACCCGCTGGCGCTGGCCGCCGGAGAGCTGGCCGGGCCGGCGCTTCTCCATGCCTTCGAGGCCGACCTTGGCGACGACCTCGGCGGCCCGCTCGCGTCGCTCGGACCTGCCGACGCCCTGGATCTCCAGGCCGTAGGCGACGTTGTCGAGGACCGTGCGGTGCGGGAGCAGGCCGAAGTGCTGGAAGACCATGGCGGCGCGGTGCCGGCGCAGTTCGCGCAGGCGGCCCTTGTCCATCGCGCGGACGTCCTCGCCGTCGATGGCGATCGTGCCGGCCGTCGGCTCGATCAGCCTGGTCAGACAGCGGACGAGGGTGGACTTGCCGGAGCCGGACAGGCCCATCACGACGAAGACCTCGCCCTTCAGGACATCGAAGGAGACGTCGCGGACGGCGGCGGTGCAGCCGGTGCGCGCCCGCAGTCCGGCGGCGTCCAGGGCGCTCAGCTCGGGGTCGGCGGGGACGCGGTCGGCCTTGGGGCCGAACACCTTCCACAGGCCGTCCACGGAGAAGACGGGGGCGTCGGTGGGGGGCTTGCGGGTGGGGACGGTGAGCGTCATCGGGACTCGCCTCCGATCAGGTCGACGGCCTTCTCCCCGACCATGAGCACCCCGATCATCGGGTTCACGGCGGGCATGGCCGGGAAGACGGACGCGTCGGCGACGCGGATGCCGGACAGGCCGCGCACGCGCAGCCGCGGGTCGACCACGGCCAGCGCGTCGTCGGCGGCGCCCATCCGGCAGGTGCCGGCCGGGTGGTAGACCGTGTGCGCGACCTTGCGGGCGTACTCGCTCAGTTCGGCGTCGCCGACGATCTCGGGGCCGGGGCAGACCTCGCGCTTGAGCCAGCCGGCCAGCGGTTCGGACGCGGCGATCCGGCGGGCGATGCGGAGGCCGTCGACGAGGGTGCGGGCGTCGTAGTCCTCCTCGTCGGTGAAGTAGCTGAAGTCCAGGGCGGGTTTCACCGACGGGTCGGCGCTGGTCAGGTACAGCCGGCCGCGGCTCCTGGGCTTGGGGATGTTGGGGGTCATCGAGACGCCGTACGCGGGCCGTTCGTAGCCGAGGCGCTCGGGGTTGTCCGTGAACGGTATCTGGTAGAAGTGGAACATCAGGTCCGGGCCGGGCTGTTGGGGGTCGCGGCGCACGAACAGGCCGGCGTCGGAGTCCATCGCGGAGTTCTCCGGGATCGGGCCGTTCGTCTCCCAGACGATCACCGACTCGGGGTGGTCGAGCAGATTCTCGCCGACGCCCGGCAGATCGTGCGCGACCGGGATGCCGAGCGCCTCCAGCTGGGCGCGGGGGCCGATCCCCGAATGCAGCAGCAGCCGCGGGGAGTCGACGGCGCCGGCGCACAGGACGACCTCGTGACGGGCCCGCACCAGCAGTTCCTCGCCGTCCTTGGTGCGCACGTGGACGCCCTCGGCGCGGGCGCCGTCCAGCTCGAGGCGGAACGCCCAGGTCTCCAGGAAGATACGGAGGTTGGGGCGGTCGTCCATCACCGGGTGCAGATACGCGACGGAGGCGGAGGAGCGCTTGTTGTCCTCCGGGTGGTAGTAGGGCTTGGTCAGGTTCACTCGTGAGTGGCGTGTCTGCTTGTCTGTCGGTGCCGTTGTCTTGGTGTGACACCTGAGGAGTTGGCCGGGGTCCGTGCGGACCTGGAGGCTTTCGCGGCGGAGTTGTTCGACGGGTTCTTTCGTGCGGATCAGCGGCGGTGGGGACAGGCGTATGTGCGCGGGCTGCTGCTGGACGGCAGACGCAAGTCGGTGGAGCCGATGGCGGCCCGGCTGGGTGAGGACGGCAACCGGCAGGCGCTGGCGCACTTCATCACTTCCAGCCCGTGGGATGCGGCGCATGTGCGGGCCCGGCTGGCCTGGAGGATGCACGAGGTGATCGGCCCGGAAGCCTTGATCGTGGACGACACCGGTTTCCTCAAGGACGGGGACGCCTCGGCGTGTGTGTCGCGGCAGTACACCGGCACCGCGGGCAAGGTCACCAACTGCCAGGTGGGCGTCTCGGTGCATCTGGCCACCGACCGTGCCTCGGCCGCGGTCGACTGGCGCCTGTTCGTGCCGGCCTCCTGGGACCCGGCCTCGCCCGAGGCCGATGCGGTCAAGGTCTCCCGCCGCACCCGCTGCGGCATGCCCGACCAGGCCGGGCACGTGGAGAAGTGGCAGCTCGCTCTGGACATGATCGACGAGACCCTCTCGTGGGGCATCGACATCCCGCTGGTGGTCGCGGACGCCGGCTACGGCGATGCCGCCGCCTTCCGCCTCGGTCTGGAGGAACGGGACCTGCCTTACGCGGTCGGTGTCTGCGGCCGGCATACCGCGCATCCGGCCGATGCCCGGCCCGTCCAACCGGTCTACGCGGGCACCGGGCGTCCGCCGAAGATGCGGTACCCCGGGCCTGCGCGCAACGTGAAGGACCTGGTCATCGCGGCCGGCCGGGCGGCGGCCCGGCCGGTGTCCTGGCGGGAGGGGTCCCGGCCGGGCAAAGGCCGCAGTGGCCTCAAGCGCATGTACTCGCGGTTCGTCGCTCTCCGCATCCGCCCGGCCGGACGCGGCATCCGCAAGGTCGTCGAGGATCCGGAGCTGCCCGAGCGGTGGCTGCTGGCCGAGTGGCCGGCCACCGAGCCGGAACCGGTGCAGTTCTGGCTGTCGAACCTGCCCTCCGGCATGCCGCTGGCCACTCTGGTGCGGCTGGCCAAACTCCGCTGGCGCATCGAACACGACTACCGCGAGATGAAACAGGCCCTGGGCCTGGCCCACTTCGAAGGCCGCACCTGGACCGGCTGGCACCACCACGTCACCCTCGTCTCGGCCGCACACGCCTTTTGCACCCTGCAACGACTGGCCCGTCACCCAAAAGACGCGGCGCGGGCCTGAGCCTCTACCAAGTCATCCGCGAACTCCAAACACTCCTCGCCACCTGGGCCGGCGCCTGCCCCACCTGCCACCGCGACATACCCAAACCGATACGAACCTGACCAAGCCCTAGTAGGCCAGGTCGAAGAAGCCGACGCCCTCGGTGAACGGCTTCTCGTTGAAGCCCTCCACGCGGGGCACCCCGAGGGCCGTCTCGGCGGCGTCGACGAAGTCGCGCGCGATGGCGTTGCGGTCCTTCTCGTCGACGGAGACGATGTTGTTCTTCAGCCGGGCGAAGTAGGGCTCCATGGGGACGGCGCCCCAGCCCTCGGCGCCGGCCCGCTCCCACTCGTCCCAGTCGGAGGGGAGCGGCTTGAAGGAGATCAGCGTGTTGTGCGAGGAGCAGCCGCCGAGCACGCGCGCCCGGCTGTGCCGTATGTGGGAGTTGCCGCGCGGCTGTTCGGTGGTCGGGTAGTCGTAGTCGAGATCGCCGCCGAGCAGGCCCATCCAGCGGCGCAGGGTGAGGACGTCGTCGCGGCCGACGTCGCTCGGGCCGCCCTCGATGACGGCGACGGTGACGTCCGGGTCCTCGGTGAGCCGGGCGGCGATCACGGAGCCTGCGGTGCCGCCGCCGATGACGACGTAGTCGAACTCGTGGGTGTGATCCGGCATGCGGTGGTTACTCCTGCGGTGTGGGAGGACGTGCGGTGGACTGCGGCGGGTTCGCCGGCCGGGCGAGTGGGGGCTCAGCCGGCGAACCAGCGCACCGGCTTGGGCGCGAGGTTCTGGTAGACGTGCTTGGACTCGCGGTACTCGGCGAGCCCGGCGGGGCCCAGTTCGCGGCCGGTGCCGCTCTTGCCGAAGCCGCCCCACTCCGCCTGCGGCAGGTAGGGGTGGAAGTCGTTGATCCAGACGGTGCCGTGCCGCAGCCGGCCGGCGACGCGGCGGGCGCGGCCGGCGTCGGTGGTCCACACGGCGCCCGCGAGACCGTACTCGGTGTCGTTGGCGAGGCGGACGGCCTCGTCCTCGGTGCGGAAGGTCTCGACGGTGAGGACGGGGCCGAAGACCTCCTCGCGGACGACCTTCATGCCGCGGTGGCAGGCGTCGAGGACGGTCGGCTCGTAGAACCAGCCCGACTCGGGGCGCCGCGCCGAGGGTTCGGGCCGCTTGCCGCCGCAGCGCAGCACCGCGCCCTCCGCCAGCGCGGACGCGACGTACGCCTCCACCTTGGCGCGCTGCTGCTCGGAGACGAGCGGGCCGCACTCGACGCCCTCCTCGGTGCCCCGGCCGAGGCTGATCCGCTGGGCGCGGCGGGCGAGTTCGGCGACGAAGCGGTCGCGGACCGACTCCTCGACGATGAGGCGCGCACCGGCCGAGCAGACCTGGCCGCTGTGGATGAAGGCGGCGTTGAGGGCCTGGTCGACGGCGGTGTCGAAGTCCTCGTCGGTGGCGCAGGCGTCGGCGAAGACCACGTTGGGGTTCTTGCCGCCGAGTTCGAGGGCGACCTTCTTCACTCCGGCGGCGGCCGCCCGGGCGACCTTGGTCCCGCTGGCCAGGCCGCCGGTGAAGGAGACCAGGTCGACGCCGGGATGGTCGGCGAGCCGGGCGCCGACGGTGTGACCGGGGCCGGTGACGATGTTGGCGACCCCGGCGGGCAGCCCGGCCTCGATGAGCAGCCCGATCAGCGCGACGGTGGTCAGCGGGGTGATCTCGCTCGGCTTGACCACGAAGGTGTTGCCGGCCGCGAGGGCCGGGGCGATCTTCCAACTGGCCTGGAGGAGAGGGTAGTTCCAGGGAGTGATCAGCGCGCAGACGCCGACCGGCTCGTGGACGACGACGCTGTGGACGTCGGGCGATCCGGCGTCGACCACCCGGCCCGGCGGCTCGGCGGCCACCAGGTCGGCGAAGTAGCGGAAGGCGTCGGCGACGCAGTCGATGTCGACCCGGCCCTCCTCCACGGTCTTGCCGGCGTCGCGGCTCTCCAGCAGGCCGAGTTCCTCGCGGTCGCGCACCAGCAGGCCGGCGACGCGGCGCAGCAGCGCGGCGCGCTCGGCGGCCGGGGTGTGCGGCCAGGGACCGTGGTCGAACGCCCGCCGGGCGGCGGCCACGGCCTTCTCCGCGTCCTTCTCGTCGCCCTCGGCGACCACGGCGAACGGCCGGGCGTCCGCCGGGTCGAGGATCTCGCGCGTCGCGCCGGAGCTCGCCGGGAGCCACTCGCCTCCCGCGTGGATGGTCGCCTGGCCCTGTCGTTCCGTTCTGTCCACCATGATCGGTGCAGCCTTCCGTTCCTGTTCCGTACCCCTGCGTCACATGGGTGTCACGCTCGGGGACCGTGGCCACATGCCCGACCCTGCGGATTGCATGCGCAATCGGTAACCGAAAGTGCGCTGGGTCACTGAAAATGCGGTCGAAAAGGGACAAAGAAGGGCTGTGAGGGGGCGGTTACGGAGGGATCGGTGCGGCTCGAAGCCCTCGACGCGGGGGACTTGGGGGGCGGCGGCCGCATCCGGGTGAGTGATCAGCGGCGGCCGTCCGGGTGGTGGACGCTGAGGTCGCCGTAGGCCGACAGGGCGCCGGCCAGGTCACCGGGTGTGCGCCGCAAGGTGGCGTCCAGGAAGGCGAGCGTGGTCGCGGCGACGACGTGCGGGCTCTCGGCGCGGCCCAGGGAGCCGACTATCGAGGGGACGGGCGGCAGGTACAGCGGGCCGTCCATGAAGGTGAGGTGTGCGGCGCCGGGAACGGTGAGCAGGTAGCTCGTCGTGGTGCTGCGCCGGAGGGCGCCGGTGAGACGGGGCAGGTAACGCGGGTCGGTCTCGGGGGTGATGGCCTGGGTGAGGGCGAGCGTCGGCTGGTGGAGGACGGGCGAGGCGGGGCCGTGGGGGTAGCCGTCCAGATCGATGACGGCGTCGAACCGGCGGTCCTGCCGGGCCGCTTGCAGAGCGGCGGCGCCGCCCATGGAGTGGCCGGTGACCGCGACCCGGCCGGTGTCCAGGCGCCCGGTCAGCGGCCCGGGTGTCTCCCCCCGGTCCAGACGCTCCAGCCGGGTGAGGACGAAACGGAGGTCGGCGGCTCGGACGGCCGTCCAACCGGCCGCCGACTCGTCGTCCTTGGCCCGGTCTCCGGTGGAGGTGGTCCTGGTGCGGATCGTCCGGCCGTCGGAGAGGACGACGACGGCGGAGTCGTAGGGGTGGTCCAGGGCGGCGACCACATAGCCGTGGCTGGCCAGTTCCTCCGCCCAGGCGGTGTTCTGGGTGCGCACGCCGCCCGACCCGGGAGAGAACAGCACGAGCGGGAACCGCCCGCCCCCACCGGTCACCGGGGCGTCGAAGACCGCGTGGGTGTGGGCGCGCGGAACGCCGTCGACCAGGAAGCCGGGCAGGCCGGCCTCGCGGGCGAGCGCGTCGGAGACGGTACGCGCCTCGTGCTCCGTGCGTCCGAGGTACTGGGCCCGCCGCACGCCCGCGGGGCTCTCGCGCGCGGGGTACCAGAGCTGGACCACGACCGTGCGCCGGTCGTGCGGATCGGCGGTGAAGCTCTCGGGACGGCTCGGATCGGTCCACTGCACCACCCGGGTGCCGACCGCGAACCGGCCCGACGGCTCGGGGAACACCGGGACGGGAAAGGCCCAGGCGGCCACCGGCCCCGCCGCGATCAGACCGGCGCAGGCCACCGACCCCGGCAGCGCCAGCCACCAGCGGGCCCGCCACGCCGGCCGGCCGGTACGGCGTCGCAGCAGGGGAGAGAGGGCGGACGGCGCCGCGGCCGCGGCGCCCGCCAGTACCGGCAGCAGCTGCCAGCGGACCCCCACCGCACCCAGCACGAGCACGGACGGCACGAGCACCGCGCCCGCCGCGATCGTGGCGCGTGGACGGGCGGCGGGGGGAAGCCAGCGCACCGCCATCAGCGCCAGGGCGCCCAGCAGGACAAGGAATTCCGGAGGGGACAGGTACAGCCCCGTGATGATCTCGGTCACCCCGCCATCCTCGGGACCGGGCACGTGCTGCCGCATCGGCCCCGGGTCGCCGCCGCGTCCGACCGCGGTCGGGGTCCGGGGCGTGTTCCGGATGCGACCGCGGTCGCACCCGGGCAGCGCGCCGGTGCGACCGAGCCGCCGTCGAGCGCGCCGGGTGAACGGCCGCTCTGCGACCGTGGGCGCAAGCGGGACTCCTCCCGCGGTCGTACTCCGGCGCGGCGCCGTCAGACGGTGGACTCATGCGCCGGACGGCTCCGCGGCCTACCGTGACAGGACCGCGGTGCACGCCGCCGGAGCGCGAGCCGCGGGCTCCCCGTGACCGGCCCGGCTCCGGCCGTACGCGGCGGCGGCCCCGGCCGGGGCCGCCACGACGCCGAATCGACAGGGACGTGTGATGACCAAGGCGGCCGCGACGCCCGGCGACGCCCGCCCGGCGCGCCCCCGGGACCGCGCGCGGCGGACGAGCACAGCCTCACGGCCGAAGAGGTACGCCGGCCAGGCGTCGCGACGAATGGGGCGACCGGGGGGAGCCGTCCGGCGCCGGGGCCGCCGGCTGCCGCCCATGGCGCGGGACTCGCTGCTGCCCGCGCTGCTCCTGCTCCACATCGCGACCACGCGCGCGCCGCGTGAGCTCCCGGTGGCCGTGACCCTCACCGCCGCGCTCGCGCTGCCCCTGGTGGGGCGGCGCCGGGCCCCGGTCACGGTGTTCTGCGCCGTGACCGCCGCGGCCCTCGTCCAGTGGCTGCTGGACGTCCAACTCCCGGCGGACGTCGCCCTGCCGGTGGCCCTCTGCACGGTGGCCGCGAACTCGGGCCGGCGCGGCACGCTCGTCGCCGCCGCCGTCGTGGAGGCCGGGGCCCTGCTGGCCTGCCTGCGCTGGGCGACGGACGGCGCGTTCCCGGCCCTCTTCGTCGCGGCGACCGCGGTGGTCGTCGCCGCCGCCGTCCTGGGGGTGAACACCCGGACCACGCGCGCCTACCTCGCGGTCCTGGAGGAACGGGCCGCGCGCCTGGAGCGGCAACAGGACCAGCAGGCGCGCCTGGCGGTCGCCGAGGAGCGGACCCGCATCACCCGGGAGATGCACGACATCGTCACCCACAACCTGTCCGTCATGGTCGCGCTCACCGACGCCGCCGTCCACGCGCAGCACCGCGCGCCCGACAAGGCCACCGCCGCGCTGTTCCAGATCTCCCGAACGGGCCGGCAGGCCCTGACCGACATGCGGCGCTCGCTGGGCGTCCTGCGGACCGACGAACCGGACGCGGAGCGCCACCCGTTGCCCGGCATCGCGCAACTGGAGGCCCTCGCCGACCAGATGCGCGCCGCCGGGCTGCCGACCCACGTCGAGGTCCAGGGCGGCCACACCCACATACCCGCCACCGCACAACTCACCGTCTACCGCCTGGTGCAGGAAGCCTTGACCAACACCCTCAAGCACACACCCGCCGGCACACCTGCGCGGGTCCGGATACGGTGCTCGGCCGATTCCGTCACCGTGGACGTCACCGACAGCGGCCCCCGCCCGCCGCTCCCCGCCGCCGCGCCGGCCGGCCACGGCATCGCCGGCATGCGCGCACGCTCGGCCGCCTACGGCGGGAAGGTGCGGGCCGGACCGCTTCCCGGCGGCGGCTGGGAAGTCCGCACCCGCCTCTTCCTCGGCGGCGGCGAAGCGGCGCACGCATGACCATCCGCGTCCTGATCGCCGACGACGAGGCGCTGCTCCGGATGGCCTTCGGCACCGTCCTGGAGGCCCAGCCCGACATGGCGCCGGTCGGCGAGGCCGCGGACGGCGACCAGGCCGTACGCCTCGCCCGGCGACTGCGCCCCGACGTCGTCCTCATGGACGTCCGGATGCCCGGGACCGACGGCATCGAGGCGACCCGGCAGGTCGTCCAGGTCTCGCCGCGCAGCAGAGTGCTCATCCTCACCACCTTCGACCTGGACGCCTACGCCTTCGCCGGACTCAGCGCGGGAGCCTCGGGCTTCCTGCTGAAGAACGCCCGGCCCGAGGAACTGCTCGGCGCGATACGCAACGTGGCCACGGGCGACGCGGTCGTCTCCCCGCGGATCACCCGCCGCCTCCTGGACGAGCTCCGCCCGCACATCCCCGACGACGGCGGCACCGGCCGGGACGAACGGCTGAGCCGGCTCAGCGCCCGGGAGCGCGAGGTGCTCGTCCACGTGGGCCGCGGCCTGTCCAACACCGAGATCGCGGCCACCCTGTACCTCGCGGAGGCGACCGTGAAGTCCCATCTGGGGCGAATCCTGCAGAAACTCGAACTCCGCGACCGGATACAGGCCGTGATCTTCGCCTACGAAAGCCGTCTCATCGCCCCGGCGTGAGGCCACCGCCCGAAGCCGAGGGCGGTCGCGGACCGGGTGTCACCGGGGTGTTCCGGGGCGCAGCGCGTCGACGATCAGGGCGAGCAGCGGTTCGACCCGCCGCCCGGGGTCACCGGTCGCGGTGGCCTGGAAGGTCCCGAGCAGCAGCGTGGTGACGTCCTCGGGGTCGACGTCCGCGCGCAGTGCGCCCGACTCGGCCCCGGCGACGAGGATCGTCCTGATCTCGGCGGTGACGCGTTCGCGCGTGGGGGCGGTGATCCGCCCCGCGGCCCAGCCGGCGCGCAGCGTGTCGATCGTTCCGTGCTTGGCGGCGGCGAACCGCGCGTAGCGCTCCAGCCACGCCCGCAGGGCCTCGTCGGGCGGAAGCTCCGCGAGGAGACGGCGGGCGCTGTCGGTGACGGTGTCGAGCTCGCCGGCGTAGACGGCCTCGACGAGCGCCTCGCGGGTGGGGAAGTGGCGGTAGAGGGTGCCGATGCCGACCCCGGCCTCCCGGGCGATGTCGTCGAGCGGGACGGCGCCACCGGAGGCGATGAACGCGGCCCGCGCCGCGGAGACGATCCGCTCACGGTTGCGCCGAGCGTCCGCCCGCAGCGGACGGCCCGGCCCGCAGGGGTCGTCGGGCGCCGGGTGGGTCGGAGTCACGGCGGAGGGTCTCCCGTTCGGACGCGGCCGAGATACACGGAGGTCCCTCCGCTTTCCCCACTGTCTCACAGGCCCCGGACTCGCCGCGGGCGGCGGCCGGAGCCGCTGCGGCCGGGGAAACCGTCGGCCGTGCCGGTCGGGAAGGTGTGCCGCGGGGCTTCCCGCAGCGGGAACCACTCGCGGGCCAGGTGCCGCGCGGGCTCGGTGAGCACGGTCCAGGGGACCGGCGCGCGGCCGGTGTCCCGGACGGCCTGGTCGAGGTAGTCGCGCAGCTCCCACACGTCGACCGGATCACCGGAGGGGCCGACGTCCAGGGCGGAGCGCAACCGCTCCGGTGCGAAGCCGAGATCCTCGGCCGCCTCGCGCGCGCTCAGCCCGGACGCGGCCAGGTTCGCCTTCAACTCCTGGCTCGTGCGGCGCCGTTCGGCGTCGTTGAGTGACATGTCGGCATGTCTCCTCTCGGTGCGGGCGGGAACGCGTTGTTCCGGTATGGGAGTTCAGGCGCCGGTGACGGGACCCGAGCGGGTGGGAACGGCGTCGAGCGCGGTGAGCGCGGCCTCGCTCAGGGCGAGCGCACCGGCGGCGACGTTCGCCTCCAGGTGTGCCGCGTTCGCCGTGCCCGGGATGAGCAGCACATGCGGGTCGTGCCGCAGCAGCCAGGCGAGGCCGACCTGCGCGGGCGTGGCGCCCAGCTCCTCGGCCGCGGCCCGGACGGCCGGCTCGTCCGTCACCTTCGGCAGCCCGGGAAAGGCGCTGCCGAGCGGGAAGTACGGCACCCAGGCGATGTCCTCGGCGGCGCACAGAGCGAGCATCTCCTCGTCCTCACGGGCCACGAGGCTGTAGGCGTTCTGCACGCACGCGAGGCCCACGGGAAGCGCCTGGCGCAGCGCCTCCAGGGTCACGTTGCTCAGGCCGACGGCGCCGATCTTGCCCTCGTCGCGCAGCGCGGTCAGCACCGCGAGCTGGTCGTCGAGAGCCACCAGTTGATCGCCCTGGGCCCGCAGACCGGGTCCGGTGTCCATCCGGCGCAGGTTCACGACCGGGACCTGTTCGACGCCGAGGGTGCGCAGGTTGGCCTCGACTCCCGCCCGCAGCTGTTCGGGCCGCTGGGCGGCGCGGAGCGGGTGCGGGCCGGCCGGGTCGGGTTCGGCGCCGACCTTGCTCACGATCAGCACCCCGTCCTCGGGCCGCAGTGCCTCGCCGATCAGCTCGTTGACGAGGCCGGCGCCGTAGAACTGGGCGGTGTCCACGTGGTCGACGCCGAGTTCGAGCAGGCGGCGCAGCAGCGCGACGGCCGCGCCGCGGTCCCCGTGCAGGCGTGGCAGCTGCATCGCGCCGAAGCCGACGCGGGAGACGGTGTGTGCGCCGAGGCGGCCGGAGCCCCCGGCGCGGGGCACTCCGGCGACCGTGGTCGCGGTGGTGCTGACGGGAAGGTCGCCGGACATCGCAGAACTCCTGCCCACGGAAGGGAAACGGAGCATCCTCCGTTTCCTCGACTGTAGCACTACCGGAGGATCCTCCGGTTAGTCTCCACTCCACCGCTCGCGGTCCGTGCGTGCGGGGCGCCGAGAGGACGCGGAGCGACCTGAGGGCCCTTTACCGGGGCGGGCGCGCGACGCGAGGCGCGCCCCCGCGCGGCGTCCTCGCCCCGACGGCCCCGTGCGGCCGCCCATAGACGGGGAGTACCGGGGCAGGACTCGTAGGGGTACGGCTCATGCGTCATAAGGGGTTCACACATGTCCAGCACAGAGCACCATCTGCGTCTCACGGTGGCCGCGTTGATGTTCGCGACGGGGGAGACGCGGAGCGACCTCGCCGACGGCCTCGGAGTGAGCCGAGGGCAGGTGTCCCGCAAGCAGGCGGGCGGGAGTCACTGGACTCTCGCCGACCTGGACCAGCTCTCGGCCCATTACGGCGTCCCCGTACCCGAGTTGCTGCGCGGCGCCGACCACGCCGTGCGCCTGTTGCCGTCCGCCCGGCGCGCCGAGTGCATCGGCGGCACCCAGACCACACTCACCCCCTGACCCGGAGCCGGCCGGTGCGCCGGTTCTCCGCCGCGGGGAAGTCCGGGCGGTCGACGGAACGCCGGCACCGGGGATCCTGAGCGGTCGTGCCGGGAACACCCGGCCCGGCCGGTGCGGTTGCATGGACCGAGGGACCGGCGCCGTACGGGCGGGACGCACGGAGAACACGTGGCCGTGCGCACCCGCCAGGATCCGGACCCCGAGGCCGCGGTACGCCCGCCGCGCACTCGGACCAGGAGAGATTCCTTCAGGAGGACCGTTTCATGACTGACCGACCCTTGACGCTCATGGCCGTGCACGCCCACCCCGACGACGAGGCCACCGGAACAGGAGGCGTCCTCGCGCGGTACGCGGCGGAAGGCGTCCGCACGGTGCTCGTGACGTGTACCGACGGCGGATGCGGTGACGGGCCGGGGGGCGTCAAGCCGGGCGAGCCCGGGCACGACCCGGCGGCGGTCGCCCTGATGCGCCGTGAGGAACTCCGGGCGAGCTGCGACGTCTTGAAGATCAGCCACTTGGAGATGCTGGACTACGCCGACTCCGGGATGATGGGCTGGCCGAGCAACGACGCCCCCGGGTCCTTCTGGCGGACTCCCGTGGCGGAGGGCGCGGCCCGGCTCGCGGAACTCATGCGGCGCTACCGGCCCGACGTGGTCGTCACCTACGACGAGAACGGCTTCTACGGCCACCCCGACCACATCCAGGCCCACCGCATCACGATGGCGGCGCTGGAGCTGACCGAGGCGGCGCCGAAGGTGTACTGGACCACGGCGCCGCGCTCGATGATGGGGCGGTTCGGCGAGATCATGCGCGAGTTCGGTGCGGACATTCCGGAGCCGGACCCTGCCGAGGCGGCCGCGATGGCCGAGATCGGCCTGCCCGACGACGAGATCACCACCTGGGTGGACACCACCGCGTTCAGCGGTCAGAAGTTCGACGCGCTGGCCGCGCACGCCAGCCAGGGGGAGAACATCTTCTTCCTCAGGATGGGCAAGGAGAGGTTCGGCGAGCTGATGGGCACGGAGACCTTCGTACGGGTCCAGGACGCCACCGGCGCTGCCCTGCCCGAGAACGACCTCTTCGCCGGACTGCGCTGATCCGCCCGCCCGGCCCGGCGGCCGCTCCGCCGGGCCGGACGGCGCGCGCCGGCGCTCAGTTCGCCTTGTACGTGCAGGACCCCAGGCTCAGGACGCCCGCGCTGTCCTCGGAGAGGGTGCCGCAGGTCGCCGTCACGTTGTACCAGGGGACGGTGTAGGGCTGGGGCGGGGCCGTGACCAGGATGACGATCTGGTCGAAGGTGAAGACATAGGGGCTGCTGCCGTCGGCGTAGCCGGGACACAGGCTCCGGCTGGTGCGGACGGTGTTGAAGGGGTAGCCGGAGATGCCGGCCAGGGCGTTGCCCCCCGTGCAGTGGGTGGTCGTCGCGGCATCGGCCTCGGGCGCCCCGAGGACGACGGCGGACGCGGCCAGCAGGGCGCAGACGCCCAGGGCGCCTGTCTTGCGCAGAGCGGTAGCGATCATCGGAACTCCATGATTCGGGCAGCCGTTGCACGTCGCGCTCATTGTTCTGTGCGCGTCAAAAAATGACCAGGCGGTGTCCCCCGAATACGCCGATGTCATTACGGAACCCGATCACCGGCCGCGCCGGGGCGCCACCGGACGGCCGGGCGGGCGCGGCTGCGGCATCAGTCCAGGAACTCCAGCAATCGGTCGTTCAGTCGACCCGGTGCGGTGAGGGGCAGCGAGTGATGGGTGGCTCCGGGGAGCAGGACCACCTCGGCCCGCGGAAGCGCCCGACGGGCACGGTCGGCGATCTTCTCGGCGCGGTGGACGCGACTGTTCTCCGCGAGCAGCACCAGGACCGGCATGGAGAGGTCGGCGGCCCGGGGGCGGGGGCCGGGGAACAGCTTGCGGCCGGGCACCGTGGTGGCCCGTGCGTAGAGGCGCTGCCAGGTCTCGTCCGGGTGGGTGCCCGCCGTCTCCCAGGCCAGGAAGGCGCGGGCGCGGGCCTCGCTCGGGCGGATCAGGGCGGGCAGCGCGCGCAGCAGATAGCCGGGGCGGAAGCCGGCGAAGATCTGGGTGGGGTCCACGAGCGCGAGGCGGTCGACGCGTCGGGGTGCGTGCAGCGCGTAGCGGGCGGCGAGCAGGGCGCCGTAGGAGTGGCCGCACAGGGCGGTGCTGGGGAGCCCTAGGCCGTCCAGGAGCGCGTCCAGCCAGGCCGATATGTCCTCGGCGCTCTTCAAGGGCGCTCCCCGCTGTTCGGTGCGGCCGGCGTCGCCCATCAGATCCACCGCGTGGACCCGGTGGCGCCGGCCGAGGGCCGGTGCGTTGGCGAACCAGGCGAGGCCGGTGGCCGAGCCGCCGGGCAGCAGCACCAGCGGGCTGCCGTCCGCCGGGCCGTAGGTGTGGACCCGAGTGCGTCCGTACGGTGTGGCGACGTCGCGCTCCTCGGTGGACTCGGGCCAGTGGGCGCGCAGTTCGTCGTAGGCGAGGGTGAAGGCGGACCGTGTCACAAGCTTTCCTCCCTGAGCGAGAATCTCGTTCAGCGAGATATTACGATAGGCCGAAGGAGTGCGAAGGAGTGCGTATGGACGATCAGAGCCCGGCGATGGGGCTGGTTCACCTGCTGCGCGCGGTCACCGTGGAGTTCGACACGCTGGGCGCCGAGTTCGCGGCGCGCCATGGGCTGCACCCCACCGATGTCCGGGCCCTGATCCAGCTGCTGGACGCGGCGCGCGCCGGTACGCGGGCCACGCCTGGGTGGCTCGGCGCGCGGCTGCGGCTGAACTCCGCCGGGACGACCGCCCTGGTGGACCGGCTGGAGCGGCTGGGACTGGTGCGGCGGAGCAGGGACACGGCGGACCGGCGACGCATCCTGCTGGAGGTGGAGGAGAAGGCCATGGACCTGGGATGGACCTTCTTCGGGTCGGTGATCGGGGAGGTGGTGGCGGCCGCGGAAGGCTTCGAGGAGCACGAGTTGGAGACGGTGCGGCGCTTCCTGGCCGCGGTGCTGGAGTCCACCGCGCGGGCGCGTTCCGTCTGACGGGCGCCGGCGCCGCGGTGGCGCCGCGGTGCGACGGTCCGGCGGCGCGGGACACGACGGCGTCGGTCTCGGCCTCGACGAACGGAGCCCTGCTCCGGACACGCGCTCCCGTCCGCTGGCCCGCCTCGCTCGAACGCCGGACGTACGGCCTTCTTACCGGGGGCCGGGCGCGCGGTGGGGGCCGTCGTGCGCGGCGTACGTCCGCAGGGTGGCGGCGAAGTCCTCGGCGCGGGAGAGCTGGACGCGCAGCTTCTCGACCTGCTCGACTGCGACGCCCTCGTAGCGGCGGACACGCTCCAGCAGGGCTTCGCGTGCGTCGGCGCCGAGATCGTCGTCGGCGTCGAGGCGGTCGGTGGCGTCGAGCAGGTCGCGCATCTGCTCCAGGGTGAAGCCCAGCGGCTTCATACGGCGGATCACCATGAGGCGGGCGACGTCGGTCTCGGTGTAGAGGCGGAAGCCGCCTTGGGAGCGGGCGGAGGGGACGACCAGGCCGGTCTCCTCGTAGTGCCGGATGGTGCGCAGCGACAACTCCGTGCGCGCGGCGACCTCGCCGATCTGCATGTGCTTGCCGTCCACGTTCGTCTTCCAGCCCTTCGCGCCTCGGCGGGCCCGGCCTCCGCGCCCGCCGATCCCTACCCTACCGTTAGGGTAGGGTTCCCGGGGCGAGGGCGGTCCGCCGCTGCCTCGCCGCTGCCGTGTCGGGGCCGATGGCGCCTCCGGCGGAGATCCGATCGTTGCGGGGAGACGCGTGCGCGAGCTGACGACGCCCGACGCCGCCGCCTTCCCGCCGTGATCCGCCGCCCTGACACCGGCCGAGCGAGGGCGCCCGCCCCGCCTGCCGCCGGTTCCCGAAGACCTCCGGTCCGCCTGCGGCGGGCCGTTCGGCGGTCCGGCGAACCGGCCCGCCGCGACCCAATCCGCGCCCCCGCGGACCGTACCCGGGGTGCGCCCGAGTACGACAGGTACCGCATCCCTTGCCCTCTTCCGCGTCCCCGTCCCGTTTCTCGCCCGCCGGGCTGCCGCACGGCCCCGGCCGGCCCCGGCCCCCCTGGCTGTCGCCGGCCGTGTTCCGCACCGAGGCCCTCGCGGGCCTGGTGGTCGGTCTCGCCCTCATCCCGGAGGCCATCTCCTTCTCGGTCATCGCCGGCGTCGACCCGAAGGTCGGGCTGTTCGCCGCCTGCACCATGGCCATGGTCATCGCGTTCGTCGGCGGCCGTCCCGCGATGATCTCCGCCGCGACCGGCGCCGTGGCCCTGGTCGTCGCGCCGGTCGTCCGTCAGCACGGGCTGGGCTACCTGATCGCCACCGTCATCCTCGCCGGCGTCTTCCAGATCGTGCTCGGCGTACTGGGCGTGGCCAAGCTGATGCGGTTCGTTCCGCGCGGCGTGATGGTCGGCTTCGTCAACGCCCTGGGCATCCTGCTGTTCACCGCCCAGATCCCCAACCTGCGCGACGTGCCGTGGCCGGTCTACCCGCTCGTCGTGGGCGGACTCGCGCTGATGCTGCTGTTCCCGAAGCTGACCAAGGCGGTGCCCGCGCCGCTGGTGGCCATCGTGATCCTCACCTCGATCACCGTCGCCGCCGGGATCGCCGTGCCGACCGTGGGCGACAAGGGCACGCTGCCGTCCTCGCTGCCGGTGCCCGGCATCCCGGACGTTCCGCTCACCGTCCACACCCTCACCGTCATCGCGCCCTACGCCTTCGCGATGGCCCTCGTGGGGATCATGGAGTCGATGATGACCGCCAAGCTGGTCGACGACCTCACCGACACCCCGTCCGACAAGACCCGAGAAGCGGTCGGTCAGGGCATCGCCAACATCGTCACCGGAATCTTCGGCGGCATGGGCGGCTGCGGCATGATCGGCCAGACCATGATCAACGTGAAGAGCGGGGCGCGCACGCGCCTGTCGACCTTCCTGGCCGGGTTCTTCCTGCTCGTCCTGTGCATCGTCCTCGGCCCCGTCGTCTCCCGCATCCCCATGGCCGCCCTGGTCGCCGTCATGGTCCTGGTGTCCGTGGGCACCTTCGACTGGCACTCGATCAAGCCCGCCACGGTCACACGCATGCCGGTCGGCGAGACCGGCGTCATGGTCGTCACCGTCATCGTCGTCGTCGCCACCGGCAACCTGTCCATCGGCGTCGTCGTCGGCTCCCTGACCGCCATGGCTGTCTTCGCCCGCCGCGTCGCCCGCCTCACCGCCGTCACCTCGGTCACCGACCCCGACGGCGCCCAGGTCGTCTACGCCGTCACCGGCCAGCTCTTCTTCGCCTCCGCCAACGACCTCGTCACCCGGTTCGACTACGCGAACGACCCCGACAAGGTCGTCATCGACCTCACCGGCACCCACGTCTGGGACGCCTCCTCCGTCGCCGCCCTCGACGCGATCGAGACCAGGTACGCCCAACGCGGCAAGACGGTTGAGATCATCGGCCTGAACGATGCGAGCGCCCGCCTCCACGACAGGCTCACCGGCGAACTCGCCGGCAGCCACTGACCCCGGCGACGCTCAGGCCCGCTCAGAGGCGGCCGTGCTCGCTGATACGGCGGGCGACTTCACGGAGTTTCACGTTGTTGTCCTGGGAGTAGCGGCGCAGCACGTCGAAGGCCTGTTCCTCGGTGAGCCCGCGGCTGCCCATGAGGATGCCCATGGCCTCGCCGACGAGGTGGCGCGTGGCGACGGCCTGCTCCATCTGGGCGTGGGTGCGCGCACTGGACAGAGCGACCGCGGCGTGCGAGGCCAGCAGCCAGCCGGCCGTCTCACTGACCTCGGTGAAGGCGCCGGGCCTGCGGGAGTACAGGTCCAACGCCCCGAGCTCCTCCTCATCGGTGTAGAGCAGGAACCCCATCATGCTGCCGATGCCCAACGCGTGCGCCTCAGGGGCGAAGGCCGGCCACCGCGGCTGCTCCTGCCGGAAGTCCTCGATGCGGTAAACCCGTTCACCCGTCCGGGTGCGGGCCGCGTCGAAACACGGGCCTTCCCCCAGCCGCTCCTGCAAACGGTCGCTGTCGACGACCAGCCGGCCGGTGGGGGCCAGCGAGTCCACCTTCCGGCCACTGAGGATCAGGATCCCGGCTTCGTCACAGCCCTCCACCAGTTCGGTGGCCGCACCGCTGATCGCCGCCAGCGTCGCCTCCACGGACTCCTTCGCCAGCAGCTCCCGCGCCAACGAGGCCATCTGCCGCGCGAACTCACGCCACTCCATACCGCCCTCCGCAGGCCGGTCAGGCTGCCGGGTGGGGGTGCCCGAGGTAGGGGAAGCGCGGCAGCAGGTCGGTGTGGGGGCCGATGTGGTCGGTGGTGATCCTTCCGCCGGAGACCATGGCGAGGCGGGCGGAGGTGACGTCGTCGGTGAGCGTACGGCCGTTGGGGTACGCGGCCGGCCGGGTGCGGTCGTAGCGCAGCACGTCCGGCAGGACCGTGCGCAGCGCCTCCTCGGCCCGCTCCGCGCTGTAGCCGCCGGTGTGGGCGAGGACGGCGCTCCACGGCCGCGCGTAGGTGTCCCAGTCGTCGGCGGGCTCGCCCTCGTTGTAGCCGTCCTTGGCGTCCTCGGCGTTGAAGTAAGCGGTCAGGGAGGGATGGGCCCCGCGGTCGACGGACACGAGCCGGCCGTTCTCCCGGAGGCTGACGCGTGCCCACACGCCGACCGGTCCGTCGCCCAACTCCTCGTCGGGAACCTCCAGCACGATCCCGAAGACGTTCTTGTCGCTCCCGAAGTCGTTGCCGGTCCACTGGAAGTCGTTGCCGATGCCCTCCAGATCGGCGAAGAAGGGGTCGCTGCGCAGACCGGCGAAGAAGCGGAGGCCGCCGCTCGCCGCGACGGCGGGCTCCGCGGTGAAGGCCGCCTCGACGTCGGAGAGGACGACCTCGCCGCCCGGCGCGTGGTCCCGGGCGCCGGCACCGGCCGCGCGGTGCACCGAGACGGTCTGCCGGCCGTCCGAGGGCGGCGAGAACACGAAGCTGTACGCGAGGTCGGCGACGTCGTCCCCGTCGGTGTCGACGTTGAGACGGTAGACGGCGTCCGGGTGGAACGCCTCGCCCTGGGAAGGCGCGAACGGATTCACGTTCATGATCAGAACGGTGCGCCCGCTCTCGGCCGCGGGGAAGACGAACACGTCCGTCAGGTCCAGACGGGCGTCGCCCTTCGGGGAGCGAAGGTGCGGCCCGCTGAGGTGATGCGACATGGTGACCCCTTGGTGAGTGTCCGGTCCCGGCTCCGCCTGATCGAACAGCCTCAGCACACCACAGCCGTGCCGGCGCCGCATCCGAGCGGCCGCTCGGCAGCGAGGACCGCGCCACGGCGGTCGGCGCCGGCCGGCCCGGACCCGGCCCGGACCCGGCCCGGCCGATCACGGCACGAGGCGACCGGTGGGCGGCTCCCACCACGGACGTCCGCGCCTGACGCCCGCGGTCCGCGGGTCCCGCGCACTCGTGCGGGTGAGTCGGCGCCGTCATTGCCCCGCGGGTGTTCACCTCGCCGTGAGACTGGCCGGGCCCAGCAGCCCGCGCACCGGAGGATCGACATGGCGGAAGAGTTGTACGCGACGCTGAAGACGAACAAGGGCGACATCGAGGTCCGGCTGCTGCCGGACCACGCCCCCAAGACGGTCAAGAACTTCGTGGAACTCGCCCAGGGCGAACGGCAGTGGATCGACCCGAACACCGGTCAGCCGAGCAAGGCGCCGCTGTACGACGGCACGGTCTTCCACCGTGTCATCCAAGGCTTCATGATCCAGGGCGGCGACCCCCTGGGCAACGGTACGGGCGGGCCCGGATACCAGTTCGCCGACGAGTTCCACCCCGACCTGGCCTTCACCAAGCCCTATCTGCTGGCCATGGCCAACGCCGGGCCCGGCACCAACGGCTCCCAGTTCTTCATCACCGTCGGACCGACCACCTGGCTCACCGGCAAGCACACCATCTTCGGCGAGGTCACCGACGCCGCCGGCCAGAGAGTCGTCGACGCCATCGCCGACGCCGAGACCGGTCGCGACGACCGCCCGCTGCAGGACGTCGTGATCGAGAAGGTCGTCATCGACGTCCGCTGACACGCGGTTCGCCGACACCCGGTTCTCGCGTCACGAACAAAGGCGTGACCGAGGAATGCGCGTCGCGATGCAGGGCAATCGGAGGGTCAGGAGGTCGATAACCATGGTTCCCCTTTTGCTCGTACTGCTTCTCGCGCTCATCCTTTTCGGCGCCGGCTTCGCCCTGAAGATCCTGTGGTGGGTGGCGATCATCGTCCTGGTGGTGTGGCTGCTCGGCTTCGTGATGCGCTCCACGAACGCGGGCGGCGGCCGTGGCCGCTGGTACCGATGGTGACCTGACACCGTACGCGCACACCTGTGGGGCCCGGCCGAGAACACGGCCGGGCCCCACAGGCGTGCCCGGCGATCCGGCGGACGGCCGGCGCCCGTACGCTCGCGCGCCTGGCCGGACGGCCGACCGGGCGGGCGGCGGCGCCGCGGGTGATCGCCGGTAGGCTGCGGCGGTGCGCACGATCGAGCTGCTGTTGGACGAGGCCGCGGAGCTGGCGGTCCGGGAGGCCTGGCGGCGGCTCGCGGACGCGGGGCTGCCGAGTCAGGCGCGCCACCGCTCACCGACCAACAGCCCGCACCTCACCCTGGCCGCCTGCCCGGAGCTGACCGCGCCGATCCGCTGGGAGCTCGCCGAGGCGGCCGCCCTGCTGCCCCTGCCGGTGCGGTTCACCGGCGTGGTCCGCTTCGAGCGGCCCACCTCGGTGCTGGCCTGGGCGCTGGACCTCGATGCCGCGCTGGCCGGTCTCCACCGCCAGGTGTGGGAGGCGGTCGCCTCGGACAGTCCGCCCGAGACCCTCAACCCCTTCCACGACCCCGCGCGCTGGAGCCCGCACATCACCCTCGGCCGTACCCGGCGCCCTGGCGCGTTCGCCGGCCGGCGGGTCCCGGAACTGCTGCCGGCGCCGCCCCTGCCCGCTTCGCTCATCACGTTGCGCAGCTACGACACCGAGACCGGCGCCCTGGAGGTGCTGGCGCCCCGCCCCTGAGACACCCATCGGTCGGCCCGGCTCCCCACCGGTCGGCCCGGCAGCCACCGATCGGCCCGGCAGCCACCGATCGGCCCGGCACCCACCGATCGGCCCGGCACCCACCGATCGGCCCGCCGCCGACCGGGCGGCGCACCGAGCGGCGGTGTGACCGGCGGGCCGGAACCGGAGACGGAAACGGCGACGCCGCGGACCCTATCGTCACCCACCGGGGCGGTCCCTCCGGTGACCGGCCGCCTTCGGCCGTCCGGGCTCGCGATCACCCGGATGACCGAGCAGCACGGATCACCGGTCGCCCCTCGTCCCAGCTCGCGGCGCTTTCGAACACCAGGCCGGGCCTGATGTGCGAGAAGGCGGGTAAGCACGGCGAAACGGCGTCAAGGAAGGGGAAGACCATGCCAGTGGATCCCGAACCCGCCGGAACCCGGCCTGCGGCGGAGCAGGTCGCCGCTTCACTGATGCGGGTGTGGCAGCAGGCGCGCGAGGACGTCGCCCCCACGATCTCCGACGAGCAGGTGCGCGCCCTGCTCGCCCTGGAGAGCGAGTCGGACGAGGCCGGCGTCGCCGTGACGCTCGACGTCAGCCCGCCGGTGGCGGCCGGACTGCTCGCCTCGCTGGTGCGGCGCACGCTGGTGCGCAGGCTGCCGTCCGGCGGCTTCTCCCTCACGGGCGCCGGACGGTGCGTCCTGGAGGCGACGCGCCACCGCCGTCGCCAGCTTCTCGAACAGACCCTGGTGACGGCCGCGCCGCAGGACCGCCGGGTCCTGCGCGATCTGCTCGACCAGCTGCACGGGCACGTGACACGGCTGCCCCTGGTGCCGCGCATGCGCGCGCCGCTGTGACCGGTCCGCGCCCGTCGGCGGCCGGGGCCGGGCGGGCGGCCCCGCGGCCGGGCGGTCCGCCTCCGACCGGCGGCCGCATCGGTCACCCGCGGCCGAAGCAGCGTTCGAGTTCCGCGAGATCGTAGAAGGAACTGCCCTTCGAGACGGGCTCGCAGGAGGGCTTGAAGGCGGTTTCCCTCTCGTTGCAGAGCATGCGCACCAGGTAGGTGACCCGCTTCGCGGTCCCGCCCGGGGTGGGTGTGCTCGCGTACAGGTCCCACTGGATGTTCGCGGCCATGGGCGCCACCTCGGCCCCGCGCCACGGGTTGTCGCGATACGTGTACGTTCGGTCCACGGCGGCGGGCTCCGTGCTGCCGGGCAGGCCCATGAGGGCGGCGAGCGGTTCGATCTCCTCGGCGTGCGTGAAGCGGAGCACCGCGCCCTTGTCGCCGGCGCCCCTGGCCTTCGCCTCGGCCTGGGCGAAGAGGTCGTCGAGCAGGACGCCGGCCATGTCGTAGGTGACGGTGCGGCCCGCGAAGCCGGGCCCCTTGCCGTAGAACTCCCCGGCGTCGTCGGCGACGAAGCTCTTGTCGGCGCCGGCTGCGGTGCGCGTACCCGCGTCGCGACCGGGCACACCGGACGGCCGTGCCCGCCGGTGACGCCGCCGTCCGCGCCGTCCGCGACGGCCACGTCACCGCTCCTGCTCCGCGCGCCCCGACATTCACAGGGCTCCCGGGGTGCAGCGGCGCTCCGGTCCGGGTATCCCCAACGAATTCGATGGTCGAGCGGGCCGATGCGACGGGGGCGGAGCACATGGGAAGACGGGTCTGGACGGGCAGCGCCGGAGTGGAGGCCGCCGACGCGGTCTTCGCGCTGATGAGACGGCTCGTCGACGGCTTCCGGGCGAATCCGCCGGTGACCCCGCTGGTGGTGCTCCAGGCCACCGAGGAGGACGCCACCGGCACCCTCGACCGGCGGGTCGCCCAGGTGGTGGAGTTCGTCCGCCAGAGCCAGCAGCCCCGGGGACTGATCGCCAAACGGCTCGACGGCGGGGGCGGTGCGGACCCGTACTCCTCGGCCGTCGACATGGTGCGCCAGCTGTGCGAGCACTCCTGGGACAACGCCCGGCAGTCCCAGTACAAGCCCTTCACGTTCCCCCGTTCCCGCCTGCTGCGGGCGATCGAGCAGGCCGCGCCCGAGGTCGGCGCCGAGGTGACGACGGTGTGGACCGAGGCGGAGCGCCGTGAACGCCTGATGCGCCGGCTCGCCGAACTGCGCTGGCGGCCCGGCGGCGGCCCCGACGGCGACCAGGGCCGGCGCCGCGCCCCGGCGCTGGCGGAGGCCGTCGGCGCCGTCGTCAACCCGTCCGGCTTCGTCGGCGCCATGTTCATCGCCTGCCTCAGCGTCCTGCTGGGGGAGGGCGGTTGGCGCACGGCGGTGTGGGGCGGCGCTCTGGCGCTGACGGCGTTCGGCCTGGTCCACCTGCTCGCGCGCAGCGCCCCGCCGCTGCTGTGGCTGCGCAGGGCCAGCCGCTGGTTCGCGACCACCACGTTCCTGGCCCCGCTCAGCGACCGGCCGGCGGCGGCCGACTGGTCGCGCTGGCGGCCGGCGAAGTCCTGGGAGACGATCCGCGGGCGGGCCTTCGCCGTCGCCCAGCAGGTGGTCGCCGCCCAGGCGGGCGACCCGACGGCACGTCAGCTGCACCTGGAGTTACGCGTGCTGGCGCTGCTGGAGGACCTGCGCGAGAACTTCCGGCCGCGGGCGCTCGACCTGCGCCGCCGCAAGCGCACCGTGCCGCCCGTGGTGTACCTGCCCCGGGCCGCCGAGGAGGACGGCGGTCTGCTGCTGCTGCGCACCCTCAGCAACGTCCGCAGCAGGCGCAGCGAGGTCGACCCGCTGCTCGTGCTGGCCGCGGTCCCGGCGGCCGAGCGGCTGCGGCCGCCGGGCTCCGCCGACCCGCAGCCGGACACCGTGCCCGGCCGCCCCGAGGCCGACGACGAGGAGGACGCGTTCGGCGCGGACGCCCGCTACCAGCGGTGGGTGACCAGCCTCAACGCCGGCCAGTCCCCGGGCAGGGCCGCCGCCCTCCCGTGGATCCTGCACATACCGATGCCCGCCGACGAACTGCGCCACCGGCGCTCCGCACAGCACTCCACCGACCGGATCCGCCGCACACCCGCCTGGCTCCTGTGGTCCAGGCCCTGCCTCGTCGTGGTCCTCGCCCTCGGCCTGACCGCGGGCTTCCTCGGCAACCGGTACCTGGCCGGGCGCTACTGCGAGGGCCGGCTGCTCGGCTCCAACACCGACTCCGGCCTGTACGACGGCCAGTGCGTCGGCGTCGCCACCGGCGACGTACGGCTGGCCAAGGGCAACGGGCTGAGCCTGTCCGGCGCCGGCAAGGGTGTCACCTTCGACGCGGTGGAGCGGGCGATCAGGGCCGAGAACGCGGCCATCGGACCGCGGGACGCCCACGTGACGATCGTCTACGCCGGCCCGGTCACCGCCGCCCGGCAGGCCGACACCCGCAAGGGGCTGGAGGAGATCACGGGGGTGTACCTCTACCAGCACTACGCCAACGTCAGCACCGACCAGCCGACCAAGATCAAGGTGCTGCTCGCCAACGCGGGCGAGAACATGCTGCACGTGCTCCCCATGGCCCGGCACATCGCCGACCTGGCGCGGCGCGACCGCTCCGTCGTCGGCGTCGTGGGCATGGGACGCGACACCACGGAGACCGAGCAGGCCGCGCGGATCCTCAAAGGGGCCGGTCTGCCCGTGGTGAGCACCACCAACTCCGGCAGCCACCTGGCGCGCAGACTGTCGAACTGGTTCGGGCTGGCCGCCACGGACGAGGAGGAGGCGAACGCCCTGCGGGTCGTCGCCCGCCAGCTGGCCGCCCGCGAGAAGGGCGCCCAGGCCGTCGTGCTGTCCAGGTCGGTCGGCAGCGAGAAGGACTTCTACACCACCGAACAGGCCCGGGTCGGCAAGCGCATGCTGGCCGACGCCGGCTTCGCGCCGGCGCCCGCCCGGACGTACCGGCTCAGCGCCGAGGGCGAACCCGAACTGACCACGCCCATCGGCGACATCTGCGGCAGCCGGCCCGTGCCGAAGGCGCTCTACTTCGCCGGCCGCGTCGAGGACGTGCCCAACCTGATGTCCCAGCTCGGCTCCACCCCCGGCTGCTCGGGCAACGGCATCACCGTGTTCACCGGCGACGACCTCACCAAGAGCAACTACGAGGAGGGGGAGAACCTGCGCATCCCCGACGAGGTCACCCTCTACCACTTCGCCCTCGCCCCCATGGACCTCGCGGCGACGACGGGCTTCTACGTGGACGCCCATCGCGTCCTCACGGACCTGCTGCCGGCCGGAGCACGGCGGACCACGCTCGCCGACCCCGCGCGACCCTGGACCGACGCGCTGTTCTCCAGCGGGCAGACGGTGCTCTCCTACAGCGCCACGGCCGTGCTGTACCGGGCCGCGCGCAACGGGGACGTTCCGCAGACCGCCGCGGAGACCTGGGCCGACCTGCGCTGGCACCCCAACCCCAACCTGCCGGTCGGCACCGTCGGCTTCGCCGGCAGCCGGCCCTACGCCGACCAGCGCGGCCACGGTTACGAGATCGTGCGGGTGAGCTACGACGGCGGGAAGGTGCGCTCGGTGAACGTGTGCGGACGCCCCGCGGGCAGCGAGGCCCCGCTCACGGCGCCGCCGGGCCCCGAGGGAGCCGACCCGCACACGGTCTGCCGCCTGCGGTGAACCGGCGAACCGGTGAACCGGCGACAGAAACGAATGGCCGAGGCGGCAGGCCGGCGGGCTGGCGCGGGCGGCGTCCCGTGCGGGTGCGCGACCGCTCGTCTTCGCGGACGGCGCCGTTCGCGAGCCCCGGGCCGACGATGCGCCGGCCGCCCTCCGCGAGTTCGGCGACGCGTCGGCGCTGACGGGCGCTCAGGGCGGCGCCGCCGAGGGCGTGCGGCGGTACGGCGGCCACGACGGCGGGGCGCACCGTGCCCTGGTGGAGGATGCACCCGCGCCGACGCGTCGGACCGTCCTCGTCGGCGACGTACGTCCCCGTCCCCCGCGCACTGGCCGGCGACCGGTGACCGGCACCCTGAGACAGTGAGGCGACCGGCCGAAGCGATCCGGCCGCCGGGCCGGCGGTGGAGCGGCCGGCACTGGCCCTGACAGCCGTTCAGGAGTAGGCGCCGTTGCCGAGCGAGCCGGCGTCGGCCTTCACGACAGCCGCCGTCGCGGCCCCGGTGGCAGCCGGCGGCGACGGCTCCGCCGAGATGTCCGAGGGGCGCCCTACCCGTCGAGTTCGGCGCGGACTCGACGCGAGGGGCTGAAGGCGTGGAGGTCGAGGATGCCGGGCGGCTCGGTGAGGCCGGGGCCGCCGCTGTCGATCCAGGCGACGATGTCGGCGGTGGCGTCCCGGTCGTTGACCAGGCCGAGCCAGACGGGCCGCCCGCCGGCCACGCGACCGGCGGTGGGGGGCTGGACGACGATGACGTTGGCCCGCTCGCAGGCGTCCAGGCAGTCGGTGACCCGCACGGTCGCCGTCACCTCCAGGGCAGCCCGTAGCTCGCGGAGCTGGGCGACGTGATCGAGGCCGGTGACTTTCGGAGTGCCGCAGCAGCAGCCGCGGCACACGGTGACCGTGGGCCGTACCGCCGCCGCCCCGGCGCCCGCGGCGGAAGCGGCGCGGCGGGAACGCTTGCTCACGCGGCACCTCGCGCGGGGTTTCGCCAAGCGGCTTCACGCAGCAGGCGCAGGCCGTTGAGACCGACGACGACGGTGGAGCCTTCGTGCCCTGCGACGCCGAGCGGCAGCGGCAGGGTGGCGACGATGTCCCAGGCCACCAGGGCGGTGATGAAGACGCCGGCGATGACGAGGTTCTGGACGACCAGGCGCCGGGCGGTTCGGGAGAGGGCGACGACGGTGGGGACGGCGCCGAGTTCGTCGCGGACGACGACGGCGTCGGCGGTCTCCAGGGCGAGGTCGGAGCCGGCCTCACCCATCGCGATGCCAGTGTGCGCGGCGGCCAGGGCGGGGGCGTCGTTGACGCCGTCACCGACCACCAGCACCTTGCGGCCTTCGCCCTCCCACTCCCCTACGGCGGCGACCTTGTCCTGCGGAAGCAGTCCGGCGCGGACGTCGGTGATGCCGACCCGGGCGGCCAGACGGCGGGCGGCGCGTTCGTTGTCCCCGGTCAGGAGGACCGGAGCGCGGCCGGTGAGCTTCGTCAGGGCGGCCACGGTGGCGGCGGCGTCCGGCCGCAGCCGGTCGGCGATGCCGATCACCCCGACCGGGCTGCCGTCGCGCAGGACCAGGACCGCGGTCTGTCCGGCCTCCTCCAGCTCCGCCACCGCCGCGGTCACGGGCGCGGCCGGGGCCGGGAGGCGGGCCGGCGATCCGACCTCGACGGTGCGGCCCCCGACGCCGGCGCTGACGCCCCGGCCGGGGACGGAGGTGAAGCCGGCCGCCTCGGGAAGGCGCAGGCGCCGCTCGCCGGCGGCGTCGACGACGGCGCGGGCGAGCGGGTGCTCGCTGGAGTGTTCGGCCGCGGCCGCCAGCGCGAGCAGACCGTCCTGATCCAGTCCGGAGCCGGGCACGGGCCGCACGGCGGTGACGCGGGGCGTGCCCTCGGTCAGGGTGCCGGTCTTGTCCAGGGCGACCGCGTCGACTCGGCCGAGACGCTCCATCACGACAGCGGACTTGGCCAGGACGCCGTGTCGTCCAGCGTTGGCGATGGCGGACAGCAGCGGCGGCATCGTGGACAGCACGACCGCGCAGGGCGAGGCCACGATCATGAACGTCATGGCACGCAGCAGAGCGGGTCGGAGCGGGGTGCCGAGGGCGAGCGGAACCGCGAAGACGGCGAGGGTCGCGAGGACCATGCCGATCGAGTACCGCCGCTCGATCTTCTCGATGAACAACTGAGTGGGGGCCTTGGTCTCGGAGGCGTCCTCGACCATCTTCACGATCCGGGCGATCACCGAGTCCGTTGGGTCGCGCTCGACGCGTACGCGCAGGGCACCGGCGCCGTTGACGGTACCGGCGAACACCTCGTCCCCCGTCCGTTTGGCCACGGGCAGGGGCTCGCCGGTGATCGTGGACTGGTCGACGTCGCTCACGCCTTCGACGACCTGACCATCGGCGCCGATCCGCTCGCCGGGCCGCACCAGGACGGCGTCCCCGACCTTCAGCACGGCGGCGGCGACGCTCTCCTCGCCGCCGCCGGGCAACAGCCGGGTCGCCGTCGCCGGGGCGAGATCCAGCAGCCCCCGGACGGAGTCCGCCGTGCGGGCGGTGGCGAGCGCCTCCAGGGCGCCGGAGGTGGCGAAGATGACGATCAGCAGGGCCCCGTCCAGAACCTGGCCGACGGCCGCGGCGCCGAGTGCGGCCACCACCATCAGCAGGTCCACGTCCAAGGTCCTGTCCTTCAGGGCCCTGCATCCCTCGCGGCCCGGCTCCCAGCCGCCCGTGACGTAGGTGGCGGCGAACAGCGGGCCCCACAGCCATGCCGGGGCGCCGAGCAGGTTGAGCGGGAGGGCGACCAGGAAGAGGACGAGCGCGGCCAGCGCCCACCGGGCCTCCGGCAGCGCCAGCACCCGGGTGCGCCGCCGGGGCGGAGCCGGGCGCGGCTCGACCGCGGCCGGTGCGGACTGCTGATCCAGGACGGAAGACATGACGGAGCAACCCTTCACGGGCGGACGAGGCGACCCGCCCACCATACAGGAACACCTGAACAGGTCTTCATGTGTGGTCGGTATGATGACCCCATGGGCCACGGAACCGATACCGCCAGCAGCGCCACCGCCCGCGAGCGTCTCGACGCCGTCGGCACCGCCGATGTCGCCGCCACCCTTCAGGCCCTCGCCACCCCCTCGCGGCTCTACATCCTGGCCCGTCTCCAGGAAGGCGCCTGCTCGGTGGGCGAGCTCGCGGAGGCCGTCGGCATGGAGGCCTCGGCCTGCTCCCACCAGCTGCGCCTGCTGCGCAACCTCGGACTGGTCACCGGCGAGCGGCACGGACGCTCGATCATCTACGCCCTGTACGACAACCACGTGGCCGAACTCCTCGACCAGGCCCTGTACCACGTCGAGCACCTTCGCCTGGGTGTCCGCGACGCCCCGGCCGGCGTGGCCGAGTCCGCGCTCGCCGACTCGTAGGAGCCGGCCGGCCGGCTGAGCGGGGTGGGCACGTGCGACCTCGTTCCCGTTCCCGCGCAGGCCGGGCGTCCGGCGCCCGCTGCCGGAAGGCGGCCCGCCCGCTCGGACAGGGGTGTACGGGCCGTACACCCCTTGACGGTGTCTCGCTCTCCGCGCGAAGAACGGGTTACCTGGATGACGTGGCGCCCCTCGCCCGTACCGGCGGCGCCGTCTCCACCCCTTCCACCCCGCAGCCACTGACGGGCACCGGCGTACACCGGGCATCGCCGCGCGCCGACGCGCACCGCCTCGTCTCTCGACGGGAGAACGACGACATGAACCCCACCTACGACTTCACCGGCCGGGTCGCCTTCGTCACCGGCGCCTCCTCCGGCATGGGTCTGGCCGCCGCCCGCGCCTTCGCCGCGGCCGGCGCCGCCGTCGGCCTCGCCGACATCGACGAGACGGCCGTCGAAGCCGCCGCGAAGGAGCTCACCGACGCCGGCCACCAGGCCCTCCCCCTGGTCTGCGACGTCAGCGACGAGGACCAGGTCGCCGCCGCGGTCGACCGCACCGCGGAGACCTTCGGCCGCCTGGACATGGCCTACAACAACGCCGGCATCATGCCCCCGCCCACCGACGCCGCCGACGAGAGCGCCGACCAGTTCGACCGCGTCCAGGCCATCAACCTGCGCGGCGTCTGGGCGAGCATGAAGCACGAACTGCGCCACATGCGCGACCAGGGCGGCGGCGCCATCGTCAACTGCTCCTCCCTCGGCGGCCTGGTCGGCAACCCCGGCCGCGCCGCCTACCACGCCACCAAGCACGGCGTGATCGGCCTGACCAGGAGCGCCGCCCTCGAATACGGCCCGCGCGGCGTCCGCGTCAACGCCGTCTGCCCCGGCACCATCGCCACCGCCATGGTCGACGCCATGGTCGAAGGCGGAGAACTCGACCGCTCGCAGGCCGAAGCGGGCCAGGCCATCCAGCGACTCGGCAGCGCCGAGGAGATCGCCCAGGCCGTCCTGTGGCTGTGCAGCGACGGAGCGGGCTACGTCACCGGCATCGCCCTGCCCGTCGACGGCGGCTACACCGCCCAGTAGGCGCTCGGACACCCGGCGGGACTGCCGCCTGCTGCCGACCGGTCGGGGCAGGGGCGCGCGCCGTCACCGCTGTTCGTGCTCGCGCGCCCGGGTGTCGGCGGTGGGCCGCACGTCGACGCCGTCCGCGTCCAGGCGTGCGAGCAGGCGCAGGCCGTCCTCGGCGGGGCTGCCCGGGGCCGCGGACAGCACCAGCAGCTCCATGCTCGACTCGTCCGGCAGCGCGAAGTTCTCCTGGTGCAGTTCGAGGAGTCCGACCAGCGGGTGCCGGTAGACCTTGCGGCCATGGGTGCGGGCGCGCACGTCGGCGCGGGCCCACAGGCGGCGGAAGCGCTCGCTGCCCACCGCCAGTTCGCCGATGAGCGAGGTCAGGCGGGCGTCATCGGGGTACTTGCCGGCGGCCAGCCGCAGGTGCCCGACCACGTCGAGGGTGCAGGTCTCCCAGTCCGCGTACAGCCCGTGGTCGGCCTCCTGGAGGAAGATGTGCCGCGGGATGTTCAGGCCCGGCATCGGCGGGCCGAAGAGGAGCCCGGCGAGGCGGTTCCCGGCGAGCACGTCCAGGCGGTGGTTCATGATCAGCGCGGGTGCGTCGACGACCAGGTCGAGCACGCGCAGCAGTTCCGGCCGGACCCGCCCGCTCGGCGCCTTCGCGCGGCGGCGGCGCTGCCGCGCGAGCCGGTAGAGGTGCTCGCGTTCGGTCGCGTCCAGGCCGAGGACGCGGGCGAGCGCGTCGAGGACCTGCTCGGAGGGCTGCGTCGCGCGGCCCTGCTCCATGCGGACGTAGTAGTCGACGCTGACTCCGGACAGATGCGCGACCTCTTCGCGGCGCAGCCCTTCGACCCGGCGGCGGCTGTCGGTGGGGATGCCGGCGGCGGCCGGGTCGACCCGGGAGCGCCGGGTCCGGAGGAAGCCCGCGAGATCGTCCATCCGCTCAGTATGGACTCGGCGGCGCCCGTGAAGGTGGCCCTGCCAGTACCAGGAACTCCCGTCCGACGGACGAAGCGTCCCTGAACGCCGGGCGCCGCGACGCGCAGGATCGACGGCATCCGATCCGAAGGAGTTCCCATGAAGACGCTGATCGTCTACGCCCACCCGGAGCCGAAGTCGCTCAACGGCTCGCTGAAGGACCTCGCGGTGACCACGCTGCGGAGCGCCGGGCACGAGGTGCGGGTGAGCGACCTGTACGCGATGAACTGGAAGGCGGTGGCGGACGCGGCGGACTACGGCCCCCACGCCTCGGACCGGCTGAAGGTCGCCCTGGACTCGGGCCGGGCCTTCGACGCCGGGACGCTCACCCCGGACGTCCGCGCCGAGCAGGAGAAGCTGCTGTGGGCCGACACGATCATCTTCCAGTTCCCGCTGTGGTGGTACACCATGCCCGCGATCCTCAAGGGCTGGGTGGACCGGGTGTTCACCTACCACTTCGCGTACGGCGTCGGCGAGCACAGCGACGCCAAGTACGGCGAGCGTTACGGCGAAGGAACCCTCGCGGGCCGGAAGGCCCTGCTGTCGGTGACCGCCGGCGGCCCGGAGCCGCAGTACGCCGCTCGGGGGATCAACGGCCCCATCGACGATCTGCTGTTCCCGATCCAGCACGGCATCCTCTACTACCCGGGCATCGAGGTGCTGCCGCCGTTCGTGCTGTACGGCGCCGACCGGATGAGCGACGCGGACTACCCGGACCTCGCCAAGGCCTGGGAGCAGCGTCTGCTCACCCTGGAGTCGACCGAGCCGATCCCGTTCCGGCGGCAGAACTTCGGCGACTACGAGATCCCCTCGCTGCACCTGAAGGAAGGACGCGAGCCCGCGGGCCGCACGGGTTTCGGGCTGCACGTGCGCGCGTAGTCCCCTGGACGCGCTCGGCGGGATCCCGGGCGCTCGTTCAGGCCGCTCCGAGCTGCTGGGCGGCCTGGGCCGTGCCGTCGATGCGGGCGCGGATCTTGGCGAACGCCGTGCTGCGGGAGGTGGACTGGTCGTCGGCGTACGGGGCGAACCCGCTGTCGTCGCAGGTGCCGAGCTGGTCGAGAGGGAGGTGACGGGCGGCCTGGAGCACGCGGTCGCGTACTTCCTCGGCCGTCTCGACACGGGGGTCGAGCGGGTCGGTGACGCCGACGAAGACGCGGACGCCGGGCCGGAGCTGATCCGCGATCAGGCGCAGGACACGCTCCGGGTCCGGCTCGCTCGCCAGCTGGAGGTAGTAGTTGCCCACCTTGGTCTCGAACAGGGCGGGGAGGAGGTCGGCGTAGTCGATGTCGAGGCTGTGCGTGGAGTCCTGGTCGGCGCCGGCGTCGGTGTGGATGCCGATCCGGGCACGCTCGTCCTCGGTGAACCGCTCCAGCAGCCGGTTGTTGAGGGCGACGAAGTCCCGGAGCACCCCGCCACTGGGGTCCAGCTTCAGCGAGAGCCGGCCCTCGGTGAAGTCCAGCTGCACCACGTGCGCGCCCGCGTCCAGGCAGCCGCGCACCTCCGTCTCGGCCTCGGCGACGAGGTCGTCGAGGAACTGCTCGCGGGAGTACCCGGCGATCGCCTGCGGCGGGTAGAGCAGGCTCAGCGTGGACGGGGCGACCACCGCCTGCTTCACCGGCGCCTTCGTGTGCCGCTGGGCGGCCTGGAGGTACTGGACGGCGTTCGTCTTGTACCGCAAGGGGCCGGAGGTCAGCCTGGGCAGCTGGCGCTGGTGCCCGTCGGCGTAGGGGATGACCACGCCGTCACGGTCCAGGTTGTCCAGTCCCGCGATCGGATAGGTGAGGGAGGTGGGCTTGGCCTGCTCGCCGTCGGTCACCACCGGCGAACCGGCCGCCACCAGGCTGTCGACGGTCTCGGCGACCGCCCGCCGCTGGACGTCCGCGAAGGCCGAGGAGGACATCTCGCCGGACTCGAACGCGGCCATCGCGCTGAGCAGTTCGGGGGAACGGGGAATGCTGCCAATGGGCTCGGAAGGGATCACACCGTCACCTTAGGAGCGGAACGCCGACAATCCGCCGTGAATGGCACTCCGGGCGCCGCGGTGTCACCTGTGCGGGTGGCGGACACTTTATGGGGGACCGGCGGTCGTCCGCCGGGGGGAGCGGGTCGAGCGTCCTGTGCCGCGCAACGCGCCCGCCCGGGTGAGCTGATGGTGACCAGGCGCGTGGCACTCCGGGACGGTCGCCTGGGCCTCAGCGCACCTCGTCCGCCAGGACGCGTTCCAAGGTGCGATGACCCGTCCGGCTCATGCCCGGGTTGCTTCTGACGTAGTACCAGACCAACCCCATCGCCTGAACGAAGGCCCACGCCCTGCCCCGCTCCCATTCGAGGTCGCCGCTCCCCAGGCGGTCACGGAGCACCTGTCGCGGCCCGGCATCGAGCAGGTGCCACGCACTCACCAGGTCCAGTGAAGGGTCGGCCGGACCGAAGCCGCCGACGTCGAGGAGCCCCGTGAGCCGACCGCCGGAGACGAGCAGGTTGCCAGGCATCAGGTCGCCGTGGGCCATGACGTCCGCGGCCGTACCTCGCGGCAGGTCACGTACGGTCGCCCAGACGCGACGCAGCCGAGGGACGTCCAGGAGCTGCTCACTGTGTCCGAAGCAGGTCTCCATCCAGGCGTCGTGGGACCGCAGGTCGCCCCCTCGGCCCGTACCGGCGAAGGCGCGGCCACGGGCGTCGATCGCCCGCAGGTCGCCGATGAGACCGGCCAGGTCACGGGCGAACGCGAAGGACGCGCCCGGGTCCTCGTCGGCGGCCACGACGCCGGGCAGCCACGTCTGCACCGACCACGGGAGAGGGTAGCCCGCGCCGGGTTCCCCCAGCGCGACCGGCTCGGGCGTCGGGAAACGGGTGCGGCCCGCCAGCTCGCCGGCCGCTTCCGCCTCGGACTCCAGCCGGCGCCGCGTCGACTCGACGTCTGCGGGCTCCAGAGGGAATCGGGCCGCGAACCGGTCGCCGATACGGAAGATGGCGTTGACCGTCCCCTGCGACGCGACGCCGCTGACGGGCAGGCCCCGCCATCGCGGGAACTGCCGCTCCACCAACCGGCGCACAGTTCGGGCTGACACCGTCAGCTGGTCGGCGTGCATCTTCATGGCGGAAGCATCCGTGTCACCGGCTTCCGCTTCAACCGATTTCCGTCCCCGTGCACGTCGCGCGCTCGCTCCCCGTTCGCTCCCCGCGCGCCCGGCCCGACCTCGTTCCCGCCCGGCGGCACCCCACCGAGCGTGGGCGAGACGCCCGCCGGTGTTCAGTTCAGGTGGCCCGGAGCGCCGCGCCGGCCTGGCCGGCCAGGGTGTGGGCGACCAGACGTGCCTGGAGGGGCGGGGTGTGGCCGGGTGTGGGCCGCAGCAGGTACCGGCCGTGGAAGTGGCCGCCCGCGAAGACGCGTAGCTCGATGTCCTGGTCGGGCAGCCCGAGGCGTTCGACGTCCCAGGTCCCGCGGCCGACGGTGATCGAGCCGTCGCTCTCCAGGCGAGGGGCGTGGCCGAGCAGCATGCCGTACTGGAAGCGGCAGCCGCGCAGGTGGAGGAGACCGACGAGCTGGCCGCGTACGCACTCCACCACCGCGTCGGGCGAGGTCGCGGTTTCGGCCAGGCGGGCCGCGTGGTGGAGCTGGGCCAGGTAGTCGGCGTCGGTGACGGTGATGCCTTCCAGGCGCCGGGCGCGGGCCGCCGGCCGGCAGACGGCCAGGGCGACGACGAGCAGCGCCACCGCGGTGGTGAGATCGACGGGGCTGTGGATGGTCAGCCGCTGGTAGGGGGCGGTGAAGAAGAAGTCGAACCAGACGGCCGCGGACAGGGCGGCGAGGACGCCGGCCGGACGGTCGCCGAGAGCCGCCACGGCGACCACGGCCACGACCAGGATCATGGCGGCGACGGTGTGGGGCAGTGCGGTGCGGAGGGGCAGCAGCACCGCGCTGACCGCGAGCGGCACCACGAGAGCGGCGAAGCGCGCGACGCGCCTTCTGGAGAGCTGGTGAGGCATGGTGGGCACCTCCTGCCTACGCATTCTGGTGTAGCAGGCTTCGGGCGGGCGGCCGGGCGCCCGGGGCGGTTGTTGACGTCTTCCTTGCGCCGGGTCGCGCGCCCGGCGGACACCGCGGCCCGACGGCGCCGCGCCGTCCGGTCGCCGTGGGCGTCAGCACCGCGTCAGCGTTCGCCCCGTGCCCGTCAGCGCCGCGTCAGGAGCCCCCGGTGGCCGGGCCGGGCGGGCATAGCGTCATCGGCGAGCCCCGATCCGCCTCCCCGCGTTCGGGGCCGCCAAGCCCCTCGACCCGCCGCGGACCGCTCGGGTCCCGGCTCCTGCGGAGGTATCCCATGGCAGACATCCTGTGCGGCGAGGACCCGGAACCCTCTGAACGGTTCCCGGCCGGACCCCTGTTCGTCCCCGTCCGGCCGGGACCCTCGGGGTGCGTCGCACGCGTCTTCCGCACACCTCTCGGCGACCGTACGGCCGTCGGCTTCACCTCCGAGACCCGTCTGATCGCGACGCTCGGCCCCGAGCAGGCGTGGATCAGGCTCGCCGCGTCCGCGCTGCACGCGCTGACCGAACCGCTCGGCATCGCCACCGTCACGGTCGACCCCCAGTTCACGGCCCGCCCCGCCCGGCCGGTGCACCCCGTCGTTCCCGCGCCCGCCCTGCGCGTCGGCTGAGAGGGAGACCGCCATGACCACCGTTCCCGACAGCGCCGTCACCACCGTCGACGCCGACCTCCTCCCCCTCTGGCCCGCGTCCGCCACCGAACCCCGCCCGGGCGCCCTGGCGGTGGGCGGCGTACCGCTCGCCGAGATCGCCGACCGCTTCGCGACCCCCGTCTACGTCCTCGACGAAGCCGAGGTACGTGACCGCTGCCGCACCTACCGGGACGCCTTCCCCGACGCCGAGATCCTGTACGCGGCCAAGGCGTTCCTGTGCCGCGCGATGATCCACTGGATGAACGAGGAGGGCCTCGGTCTCGACGTCTGCTCGGCCGGCGAGATGGAACTCGCGGTCACCACGGGCTTCCCCGCCGAGCGGATCGTGCTGCACGGCAACGCCAAGTCTCCGCGCGACCTGGAGTCGGCGCTGCGCCTGGGCGTGGGCCGCATCGTCATCGACAGCCCGTCGGAGATCGCCCGGCTGGCCGCCGCCGTCGGCCCGCGCGGCCACCAGAAGGTCATGGTCCGGGTGGTCCCCGGGATCAGCGCCGGCGGCCACGAGAAGATCCGCACCGGCACCGAGGACCAGAAGTTCGGAATCAGCGTCCGCGACGGATACGCCCAGCACGCCATCGCCCGGATACTGGACCAGCCGCAACTCGAACTCACCGGCCTGCACTGCCACCTGGGCTCGCAGATCACCGGCGTCAAGCCCTATCTGACCGCCGTCCGACGCGTCGTGGGGCTCATGGCCTGCCTCCACGCCCAGCACGGCCTCGTGCTGCCCGAACTCGACCTCGGCGGCGGCCACGGCATCGCCTACCGCCCGGGCGACAAGGCCCTGGACCTGACCACCCTGGCCCGCAAGGTACGCGCCGGGCTGACCGAGGCGTGCGCGGCGGCGGGGCTGCCCGTGCCCCGCCTGATCATCGAACCCGGACGGGCCATCGCCGGACCGGCGGGCATCGCCCTGTACCGGGTGCTCGCCGTCAAGCGCACCGGCGCCCGTACGTACGTCGCGGTCGATGGCGGCATGAGCGACAACCCGCGCCCCGCCCTGTACGGGGTGCGCTACGCGCCCCGTCTCATCGGCCGTCGCACCACCGCCCAGCCGGCCCTTGCCACCGTGGTCGGCCGGCACTGCGAGGCCGGCGACGTGCTCGCCGCCGACGTCGAACTCCCCGCGGACGTACGCCCCGGAGACCTGCTCGCCGTCCCCGTCGCCGGCGCCTACCACCTCTCCATGGCCTCCGGGTACAACCTGGTCGGCCGCCCGCCGGTGGTCGCCGTCCGCGACGGCCGCGCCCGGCTCCTCGTGCGCCGGGAGTCCCTGGACGACATCCGCAGCCGTGACGTGGGCCTCTAGCAGTGGCTCGCCACGTCGATCTCGCCCGTTGGACGGACGCCTCCTCCGGCGGCGCGGCTCCCGCCGCCGAGGCGGCGGAGGCCGGGCTTCCTCCTGGCGTGTTGTCGTCGCCGCCGCGGAGGAGGTGTTGACCGGGGGACCCGGGGACGGTTTGCTCTGCTGCGCGCGGCCGCCGCCGGTACCGTACGGCGGGCCGCGGCCGTATGCGTCAGGGGAGACGAAGGGGAGGACGGCCATGGCCGCACGAGCGGTGCGCGAGGCGGGCGGGGACACGGGCGGGAGCCGGCCGGTCACCCGGCGGCTGATGCTCGGCGGCGGGGTGCTGGCCGCCGCCGTTCTGCTGGGTGCGGGCATGATCGTGCCTGCGGCGGCGGAGCCGGGGCCGGCGACGGTGCCGGGGTTCACCCAGCGGGTGAGCCACGGGCCGGGCGGCGCCCAGCCGGACGCCCCGTCGCGCGGCGGCGGCGTGAGCGACGACGGGCGGTACGTGCTGTTCTCCTCGGCGGCGTCCGGCCTCGTACCGGGCGACACCAACGGCGTCGAGGACGCGTTCGTCCGGGACACGTGGACCGGACGCGTTCAGCGGGTCTGCGTGGGCGACCACGGCAAGCAGCTCACCACCCCGTGTCCCGGGGCCTCGCTCAGCGGCGACGGCCGCTACGTGGCCTTCGGTTCGGACGAACCCGGGCTGGTGGACGACGACACGGACGACCGCAGCGACGTGTTCGTCTTCGACCGGGTCACGGGACGCACCGTACGGGCGACCCCGGGTGCCGAGGGAGGCGGATTCGACCCCGCCATCAGCCGGGACGGGCGCTACATAGCCTTCTCCTCCGTCCGCAAGGTGGACCTCCCCGGCGGCGAGCGGGGCCGCCAGAACGTCTACGTCCTCGACCGGAGCACCGGCGTCACCCGGCTGGCCAGCATCACCCGCGACGGCGCCGTCCCCGACCAGCCCTCCCGGTCGGCCACCATCAGCGCCGACGGGCAGCGCGTCGCCTTCATCTCCCGGACCTTCGGCCTGGCGGACGACCCCGGCGACCCGGACGACCCCGGCGACGCGACGGAGGACCCCGGGGAAGGCGCGGGCGCCTCGATCCTCAAGCCGACCCTCTACCCGATGTACGTGTACGACCTGCGCACCGGCCGCGTCCAGCGGGGGAGCGAGGGTCCGGACCGGCTGCTGGGATCGCCCTCGGGCCGGATCACCCCGGACGGACGGCACGTCGCCTTCATCGGCTGGGAGGTCGACACGCGGCCCGGGGCGCCCTCCGGCGGTCTGCTCCCGCACCGCTACGTCGCCTACGTCCACGACCTGGAGACCGGGAAGACCGTCCAGATGAGCCGGACCACCACCGGCGAGGACGGCAACGGCGACGACACGGAGATCCTCACGAGCGGTGACGGCCACTGGGCCTACTTCGCTTCCACGTCGGACGGTCTGGTCCCCGGCGACACCGACGCGAAGCGCGACGTCTTCCGCCGTGATCTGCGCACCGGGCACACCGAGACACTGGTCGACCTCGGGCCGAACCCGTCGGAGGAGGCCGACACCGTCACCGGGGCCGACGCCCTCGGCACGTCGGTGGTCGTCACGGGACCGGACGGCATCCTCGGACACCCCGGGGACACCAACGGGTACTCCGACGTGTTCGTGCGCCGCGTGCTCCCCTGGTGACCCGACGCGGTGTCAGGGCCGGCCGAGCTGCGCGGCGGCCTCCTCCAGATCGGCGACGGTCCCCGACATGACCGTCCGCACGTGCGCGGTGAGGTGCTCCAGGGGCCAGTCCCACCACGCCACGGCCAGGAGCCGGCCGACGTCCGCGGCGTCGTAGCGGGTGCGGAGGAGACGGGCGGGGTTGCCGCCGACGATGCCGTAGTCGGGGACGTCGGCGGTGACCACCGCCCCGGCGGCGACGATCGCGCCGTGACCGATGCGCACACCGGGCATGACCGTGGCGCCGTGGCCGAACCACACGTCGTTGCCGACGACCGTGTCGCCCCGGCCGGGCAGGCCGGTGATCAGGTCGAAGTGCCGTGCCCAGGAACCCCCCATGGTGGGGAACGGGAAGGTGGACGGGCCGTCCATGCGGTGGTTGGCGCCGTTCATGATGAAGCGGGTGCCCGTCCCCAGCGCGCAGTACTTGCCGATGACAAGCCGCTCGGGACCGTAGTGGTACAGGACGTTGCGCGTCTCGAACGCGGTCGGATCGTCCGGATCGTCGTAGTAGGAGAAGTCACCGACTTCGATCAGCGGCGACGTGACCAGCGGCTTGAGCAGAACGACGCGCGGGTGCTCGGGCATCGGGTGGAGCACGGTGGGGTCAGCGGGAACGGGCGGCACGGTGCGCTCGGGTCCTCTCCGGTCGAACTGTCGCGACGCGTGTCGCGTTAAGATGCTGGCACGGCCCTGCCGCCTCGATCAACCGGATTACGGATCACCGATGACAGACACGCCCGACGCGACGCCGGACCGCCGTCCCGGCGGCCGCACCGCCCGCGTCCGCGCCCAGGTGCTCGACGCGGTGCGCGCCGAACTCGCGGAACACGGTCACGAGGGACTCACGATGGAGGGCGTCGCCACGCGGGCCGGCGTGCACCGCGCCACCGTCTACCGGCGTTGGCGCGACGTCGGCGGTCTGCTCGTCGACGTCATCGACGCCGCCGGCGAGATCGACTGGCAGCCGCCGGACACCGGCTCGTTGCGCGGCGATCTGACCGCCCTCAACCAGGAGATCCAGCAATCCCTGGTCGAACGGCCGTCGTTCGCCGTCGCCCTGATGGCCGCCTCGTTCCACTCCGCACCGGCCGCGCGCGCCCAGACGCGGCTGTGGACGGACCGGTACGCGCAGTGCGAGATCCTCGTGGAGCGCGCCGTCGAGCGCGGCGAACTCCCCGCACAGCACCCCACGGACGCGCGGAGCCTGCTGATCGCCGCCACGGCGCCGCTCTACCACGAGCTGGTGCTCCTGCGTGCCGAACGCGATCCGCGTCTGCCGGAACGGGCCGCGCGGGCGGCGGTCCTGGCCGCCGCCGCGGGGGCCTTCTCCGACGCCGGATCGTGACGGCGCGGGAGGTGTCCGCGCGGACTCAGGACAGCCGGTAGGCGCCGGACTCCAGACCGTCGGCCACCGCCTGTGCGGTCTGCGCCGGGGTGAGGGCGCCGGAGTCGAGGACCCGGTGCTCGTGGTCGCCGAGGGCGGCGAACTCCTCGTACATCTGGAGGATCGGCCCGGGCTCGGTGAGCGCGCCGGGTCCGCGGCCGGTGGCGCGTGCGAGCACGGTCGCACGCGGCGGGCGGAGCACCACATAGTGCAGGGGTACCCCGGCGTCGGCGGCGGCGTCGCGGAACGGGTCCAGGAACCACGGCCCGACGACCCCGTCGAACACCACGTGGTAGCCGCCGACGGCGTACCCGGCGGCCGCGGCGGCCTGGACGGCGACGACGGTCTCGTTCTGCCGCCGCGCCTCGGGCAGGTACGGAGGGATCGCACCCTGGGCGATGACGGCGAAGAAGTCGTCGCCGTGCAGGCGCACACTCGGGGTGAACCGGTCGGCCAGCAGCCGGGCGACGGTGCTCTTGCCCGCGCCGCACGGCCCGGTCAGCACGGTGACCGTTCCGAGGTTCCCGTCCGTCATCGCTCCTCCGCGGCGGTCGGCGGCCGCGGGGCCGCCGCACGTATGCCGGTCAGGCTACCGCCCGCCTGGTGCGCACCGCGTGCTCACACCGGATCCGCGCAGTGGAACAGTTCGGCGTGTCCCGGGGGCAACTGCGTGAGGACGCGACGCAGCAGGGCCTTGTCGGCCACTTCGGCGAGCGTCGGCAGCACGGCGTCGACCTTGCGCCGGGCGTCGCCGGTGCTCCCCTCGCTCCGATCGGCCACCGCCTCGATGAACGACGCCGGGGTCAACGGCGCGGAAGCCGGCTCGGTATGCGTCAGCAGCGGTCCGCACTGCTCGGGCAGCAGCCGGGCCAGCTCGGTGCGGTCATCGCCCACCAGGTGGGCGCCGAGCACCTCCAGCACGATCCGAACCGCCTGCACCGCCTGCTGCGGCCCGTCGTATCCGGCCCGTTCGGTCACCCGCGCGAGGAAGGCGGCGAGGTCCGTGTCCATGATGACTCCTCTCGTACTGCTGCTTCGCTGCTGTGGGCGCGCGCCCCGGCGCGGCTCACTGCCACCCGGTCGACCAGCGTGCGCCCCCCTCCCTGTGTGGGTTCGCCTTCGGATACCCGACGGGGCGGCGAGTGATGGCCCGCGTCCCCCGTTCGGCGGACAAAGCCGGGCCACGACCGACACCGCGCCCGTCGGCGTCCGCCGGTCACCGCCTCCCGGGCAGCACCGGACACGGCGGCCGAATTCGGTTGCGGCACGGCCGGCGCCCCCTGTGGGGTGTCCGGGTGGACGGTGCGGTGGAGCGGGGGCAGCGGACGAGGACGGGACGAGCCCGCGGGGTCGCGACGCGGCCGGCTCCCTGGCGCGGGCGGGCGGTGCTCGCCTCCCTGATGCTGGCCGCCTTCGCCTTCAACACCGCGGAGAACCTGCCGGTCGGCCTCCTGGAGCTGATCTCCGCCGGCCTGCGGGTGCCGGTGCCGGCGGTCGGTCTCCTGGTCACCGGTTACGGCCTGACGGTGGCCGTCGCCTCCCTGCCGCTCACCCACGCCGTGCGGGCCGTGCCCCGACGCCATGTGCTCACAGGGGTGTTGGCCGCGCTGGTCGTGTCCAGTCTGCTCGCGGCGCTGGCGACGTCCTACTGGCCGCTGCTCGTGGCGCGGCTGCTGACCGCGTGCGGCCAGGCGCTGTTCTGGGCCGTGATGGGGCCGGTCGCGGTGGGCCTGTTCGCGCCCGAGGCGCGCGGGCGGGTGCTCGGGGCGCTGTCCGTCGCCGGTTCGCTCGCCCTCGTGCTCGGTGTGCCCGCCGGGACCTGGCTGGGCCGGCGAAGTGACTGGCCGGTGCCCGTCGCCGTGCCGGCCGGACTGGGGCTCCTCTCTCTCGTGACGATCGCGGCCCTGCTGCCGACCTCGCGTCCGGAGGAGGAGCCTGCGGCCTACGGAGCGGGCCCCGACGCCCGCCGGTTCGCGACCGTGCTGGCGGCCGGGACCCTGTCCGCCGCCGGGGCGTTCACGGGATACACGTACCTCGTGACGTTCCTGGGAGAGGTGAGCGGGTTCTCCCCGGGCGCCGTCAGCGCTCTGTTCATGGCCTTCGGCGTCGCGTGCCTGGCCGGGGTGAGCGTCACCGGGGCGTTGCTGGACCGCTTTCCGCGGGCTGCGCTGATCACCGCCGTCGCCACGCAGGCGGTGGGCCTGCTCGGTCTGTACGCGGCCGGCGCCGATCCGGTGGCGGCGGTGGTGTTCCTGGTGCTGACGGGCGGTGCGCTCGGGCCGGTGTTCATGACCACCCAGAACGAGATGCTGCGGTGCGCACCGGGGCGCACGGACATCGCGCTCGCGGCGAACTCCGGCGCCTACAACGCCGGTATCGCGGCGGGGGCCGCGCTCGGGGGGCTGATCCTGCCGCTCGCCGGTGTGCGGAGCGTCTTCCTCGCCGGGGGCCTGCTGGCCGCCGGGGCGTGCGCGGTGCTGCTCGGCGGCCGGCTGCGGCCCGGGCGGTGACGACCGAACACCGGGGCCGGCGCAGCGGAACACACGGAACACACCAACCGGCACCGGCCCGGTTGGAGCTACCGCCACAACTGCCCGGCAGGAGGCCCATATCGGGCCGCAGCTGGAGAGGATTCCGGGTGCACCGTTGGAAAGACCAAGAGGAAAGACCCGTGCCACCAAGACTCTTCGGCATGACCGCCTCCGTCGTCGCGCTCGGACTGCTGGGCTGTCTCACCACCGCCTGCGGCTCCTCCGGAAGCGACGGAACGACCCTGCGCCTGATAGCCCCCGAGTACGGCAACAGCCCGGCGACCAGCTCCAAGGCGTACTGGGACAAGCTGACCGCCGCCTTCACCGCCGCCCACCCGGGCAAGAAGGTCGAGGTGACGCTGTACCCGTGGGCCGACATCGACCGCAAGGTCACCAGCCTGGTCCAGGAGGACAAGGCCCCGGACGTGGCCCTCATGGGCGCGTACTCCGACTTCGCCGCGCAGCACCGCCTCTACGCCGCCCGTGACCTGCTGCCGATCAAGGCGGAGGCCAACTTCCTGCCGCCGCTCGCGGAAGCGGGCTCGGTCGACGGCACCCTCTACGGCCTGCCCTTCGTGGCCAGCAGCCGGCTGCTCTTCTACAACGAGGAGCTGTTCGACAAGGCCGGCGTCAAACCGCCGAAGACCTGGTCGGACCTGAAGACCGCGGCCGAGGCGCTGAAGAGGGCCGGCGTGCGCTATCCGTACGCCCTGCCGCTCGGTCCCGAGGAGGCGCACGCCGAAGCCCTGATCTGGGAACTGAGCAACGGCGGCGGGTACACCGACAGCGGCGGCGGATACAGCATCGCCTCGCAGCAGAACGTACAGACGTTCCGCTGGATCAAGGACAACCTCGTCACACCCGGCCTGACCGGCCCGACCCCGCCGGCCCGGCTCAACCGGCAGGACGCCTTCGACGCCTTCCTGCACGGCGACGTCGGTATGGTCAACGGCTATCCCTCACTCCTCCACGAGGCGAGGGAGAAGGGCATGCGGGTCGGTACGCTGCCCATGCCGGTGTCGGACACGCTGAGCACGGGGGAGACGCCGCCCTCGGTGGGCGTCGCCGACTGGATGATGGCCTTCAAGCACGACGGCAATCGTCAACTGGTCAGCTCGTTCCTGGACTTCGTCTACCAGGACAAGAACCTCAGCGCCTTCGCCGGGCGTTACGATCTGCTGCCCTCGACCGTGTCCGCCGCGCAGGCCACCCAGCGGTCGGCGGAGGACCCCAGCACCGAGCAGTTTCTGACCGCACTGCGCACGGCGCAGCTCTACCCGGTCAACGAACCGTCCTGGCTGAAGGTCAGCATCCTCATCAAGCAGAACATCGGCAAGGCCGTCGCCCCCTCCGCTGACCCGAGACTCGTGCTGGAGGACATCGCCCAAGAGGCCGGGGCGTAACGGACGAAGACAGTCCTGACCTCCCGCTTCACCCGCTTCATCCGCTTCCCACGCGGCATCCTGCGCGGATCCGGCGACCGGACCATGACCGGACCACGTGGTGTCGACCCGACACCCGCCACACCGCCCGCGAAGCGCCCACAAGGCGCGCAGGGCGGCGGCCCATGGCTGCTCGGCCCCCAGCGTTCCCCGACTCCCGGCCGGCGGTGGATCAGGTCGGTCCCGTGACCCGGTCGAGTGTCCGCGAGGCCCACCGGCTCCAGGACCAAGGAGGCCATGGCCTGCTCGAAGGGCAGGCCCGTGACCTCCGCGCCTCCAGACGCTCCGGCCGGGACGGAACGGCCCGGACCGGAAGGCGAGTCCGCCGTCCGGATCAGGCTCCGTAGCCCCTCCCTCTCCGTCAACTCCCCTGCGAGGCTTGGGTATTGAGGCAACGGGGGCGACAGATAGGAGAGGGGACGTGACACACACCGTGGCTCGGGAGGCCGGGCGGTTGCTGCTGGTCGAGGACGACCGGGAACTGGCCGCGATGCTGGAAGCGGTACTGCGGGACGAGGGATACACGGTCGACGTCGCCACCGACGGGCAGCGGGGCCTGCATCTCGGTCTCACCCGCCGCTACGACGTACTCGTCCTCGACCGGCGTCTGCCGGCGCTGGACGGGCTCGACCTGCTGAGCCGCCTCCGCTCCCGCGCCCTGCGCACCCCGGTGCTGCTGCTGACCGCGATGGGCACCGTGCACGACCGGGTGGACGGACTGGACGCCGGTGCCGACGACTACCTGGTCAAGCCGTTCGACCTCGACGAACTCAGCGCGCGCTTACGGGCGTTGTGCCGACGCGCGCTCGACGTCACCGATGTCCTCAGGATCGGCTCGGGCCGCCTCCACGTCGCCCGCCGGGAGGTCGAACTGCCCGACGGCGAGCGGATCGCCCTGGCGGCCCGGGAATTCACGCTGCTGTGGGCCCTCGCCTCCCGCCCCGACACCGTGCACACGCGGGCGGAGCTGCGCCGGATGGTGTTCCAGGAGGCGCCCGCGTCGTCCATCGTGGACACCTACGTCTACTACCTGCGCCGCAAACTCGGCAGGAAGGTCGTGCGCACGGTCCGCGGTCTCGGCTACCGGCTGGGGGCGCTGTGAGACCGTCCGAGCACCCGGAGCGGGCGGCGGTGCGCCGCGCCCGGCTGCGGATCGCCGTGATCGCCGGGGCGATCATCACCCTGCTGGTCATCGGCGTCGGCGGCATCGCGGACGCCATGATGACGCGCGCGCAGAACGAGCAGGTGTGGAGAGAGCTGCGCTACGGCGCCGCACTCGGCGACCCGACGAGCCCACCCGTGTGCACCTGGCTGTTCGCGCCGGGTGTGACCCCGCTCCCGAACGCCCCGCGCGGCTTCCCGGTCCGCGCCGACCTCGACCGGGTGCGCCGGACGGGTACGGCCGTGGAGCGCACGGTGCGCCGCGACGACAAGGTCTACCTGGTCCGCACCCAGGAGCGGGCGGACGGGCAGGTCGTGCAGGCGGTGTTCGACCTGCGCTTCCAGCTGGCCGACCGCGCCCACCTGTGGTTCGCCCTCGCCGTCGCCGAGGCGGTGGGTCTGCTCGCCGCCGTCCTGACCGGGGCGGTCCTCGGCCGGCTGGCGGTGGCGCCGCTGGCCGACGCGCTCGCCAGGCAGCGCCGCTTCGTCACGGACGCCAGCCATGAGCTGCGCACCCCCGTCACCCAGGTCCACACGCGGGCCCAGCTGCTGGCCCGGCAGGCCGCGGCCGAGGAGCTGCCGGCCGCGCACCGCGCCGGCCTGGACCGCCTGGTCGGTTCGGCCGGCCGGCTCGGGGACGTGCTCGACGACCTGCTGCTGTCCGCGAGCCTCACGGCGGGGTCGGCCCGGCTGCCGCAGCGCCGGCCGGTCGACCTGGTGGCGCTGGCCCGGTCGGTGGCCGCGGCGGAGACCGACCGGGCACGGGACGGCCGGCTCACCGTCACCGTGGACGGCCCCCCGCAGCCCCTGTTCGTCACCGGCATCGAGTCCGCGCTGCGCCGCGCCGTGGGGGAACTGCTGGCCAACGCGATCAGCCACACCCCGCAGGGCGGGCGGATCCGGGTGAGCGTCGCGCGCGTCGGCCGCGAGGCCGAGCTGACCGTCGAGGACACCGGTTCCGGGCTCGATCCCGCCGAGACGGACCGGCTCTTCGAGCGCTTCCACCGCGGTGGAAGCGGTGGCGGCGGTGGCGGCGGCCGGTACGGGCTGGGGCTCGCGCTGCTCCGGGAGGTGGTCACGGGCCATGGCGGCACGGTCGCCGTCACCGGCCGCACGGGGCGGGGCGCCCGGTTCACCATCCGGCTCCCGTGCCACCCGCCCCGGCCCGGCCGGCCCCCGGCGCCGCCGGTCACGGCAGGTTGCAGGTGACCAGGAGGCGGGCGGCGGCCCGTACGTCGGCGTCCAGCGGGCGGTCGGGGTCGACCGGCGGGACCACCTCGGCGAGGGCGTCCAGCAGCGCGGCGCACCGGGAGGCGGTGGGCCGCCGGGCGCCGACGTGGACGGCCTGGCGCAGGCCGAGCGCCAGCGACCCGCACAGCAGGGCGAGCAGCTCCGCCATGTCGTAGGAGCGCAGGGCCGCTTGGGTGCCGAACGGCACGACGTCCTGGTTGTGCAGATTGGTCGGCAGGCTCTGCATGGCCGCCGGGACCGCGGCCCGGCGGATCTCCGCGACGAGAGCGGTGGTGGCCAGCTGCACCCCCTGAAGGCCGTGCTGGGCGCCCGGCACGGTGGCGAGCATCGGCGGGAGTCCGCCGTTGCGCGCCGGGTCCACCAGCAGGTCGAGCTGGCGTTCGGCGAGATTGCCCAGCTGGGCGGCGACGGACGCCAGCAGGTCGGCGGCGAACGCGGCGGGCTGTCCGAAGAAGTTACCGCCGTGCACCACCCTGCCCGGCGCCCCTTCCTCCGCGCCGGCGGGGAAGAACAGCGGGTTGTCGCTGACCCCGCCGAGATCCGCGCCGACCACGCCGTCCACGTACCGCAGCGCGTCCTCGGCCGCGCCCAGCAGCTGCGGGGAGCAGCGCAGCGAGTACGGCTCCTGCAACGGCCGGGTCCCGGACGGCGCGCACCCGGCGAGCGTGTGCCGCATGCGCGCGCCGACGTCGATCGCGCCGGCGTGGCCGTAGGCGCGCAGCAGATCGGCGTCGAGGAAGCCGGGGTCGCAGCCGAGGACGTCGGCGAGCAGGCAGGTGAGCGAGGCGAGCGCGCGGTGCGCGGCCCGCACCGCGTCGCACGCCAGCGAGAGCGCCGCCGTGGTGAGCGAGGTGCCGTTGACCAGGGCGAGCGCGTCGCGGCCGTCCAGCACGAGCGGCCGCAGTCCGGCCGCGGCCAGCGCGTCCGCGGCGGGCATCCGGTGGCCGCCCGTATAGGCGTGGCCCCGGCCGCGCAGCGCCTGCGCCGCGTAGGCGAGCGGGATGAGGTCGCCGCTCGCGCCGACGGAGCCGTGGCGGGGAACGGCCGGGGAGAAGTCGGTGGCGAACATCGCGGCGAGCCGGTCCACGACCTCGGCCGACACCCCGGAGACGCCCTGGGCGAGGGAGCGGACGCGCAGCAGCAGCGCGGCGCGCACGATCGCCCGCGGCAGGTCCGGCCCCTGGCCGGCGCCGAGATGGGCGAGCGTGTTGTCGCACTGGTCGGCCTCGTCGGCACGGCCGGAGTACCCGACGAGCGCGCCGAAGCCGGTGGTCGCACCGTAGATCGGCCGGTCCTCGCCGCCGGCGTCGTGCCGCAGCGAGTCGAACAGCCGTCTGCCGCGTTCGACGCGCGCACGTACCTCGTCGTCCACGGCGACGGTGAGCGGCGCCGCCGCGCGGCGCAGCGCGGCGGGGCTGAGGGGGCCGGTGAGCGAGACGCTGTCCGTGGGTGTGAGCACGCGGGGAAACGTAGGCGGTGAATCTCAGAGCGCTCTGAAATCGGGTGGATAGCTTCCGGTCCATGGCGCACGACTACCTGATCATCGGAGCGGGGCCCGCGGGACTGCAACTCGCCGCCTCACTGGAGCGTGACGGTGCGGACTACGTCGTACTGGAACGCGGCAGCGGTCCGGGCACGTTCTTCACCCGGTTCCCCCGGCACCGCCGGCTCATCTCGGTCAACAAGGTGCACACGGGATACGAGGACCCCGAACTGCGGCTGCGGATGGACTGGAACTCGCTCCTGAGCGACGACCCGGAACTCCTCTTCACCCGCTACAGCAGGCGCTACTTCCCGCCGGCCGACGACATGGTCCGCTACCTGGCCGACTTCGCCGCCCGCACCGGGGTGCGCGTACGGTACGACACCACCGTGGAGCGGATCGCGCGCGACGGCGACGACGACGGCGGCTTCACCGTCACCGACCACACCGGGAACACCTGGCGGGCCCGCCGCCTGGTGGTGGCCACCGGCGTGTCCCTGCCGCACCTGCCGTCCGTCCCAGGCATCGAACTGGCCGAACGCTACGACACCTTCGACCCCGACCCGGAAGCGTTCACCGACCAGCGGGTGCTGATCATCGGCCGGGGCAACTCGGCCTTCGAGACCGCCGACAGCCTGATGGAGACGGCCGCCGTCATCCACGTGGTCGGCTCCGGCTCGCTGCGGCTGGCCTGGCGGACGCACTACGTCGGACACCTGCGGGCGGTGAACAACAACTTCCTGGACAGCTACCAGCTCAAGTCGCAGAACGCCGTCCTCGACGGCCGGGTGCTCGCCATCCGGAAGGACGGCGACGGCTTCCGGGTGCCCGTCGCCTTCGAGCGGGTCGACGAGGTCGTCAAGGACCTGCGCTACGACCGGGTGATCGTCGCCACCGGATTCCGGATCGACGTCTCGGTCTTCGACGACACCTGCCGGCCCGGTCTCGTCGTCGACGACCGGTTCCCCGCCCTCACCCCCGTCGGCGAGTCCGTCAACGTGCCCGGACTCTACTTCGCCGGAACGCTGACGCAGGGCGCCGACTTCAAGAAGGCCACGACCGGCTTCATCCACGGCTTCCGCTACTCGGTGCGCGCACTGCACCGCACGCTGCGCCGGCGCCACCACGGCGAACCCTGGCCGGTCCGGGAACTCGGGGACGCCACCGAGGCGGCCGTCGACGCCGTCGTCTTTCGGGTCAACCGCTCCTCCGCGCTGTGGCAGCAGTTCGGCGTCCTCGGCGACCTGCTGCTGGTGGGCCCGGACGGCGCGCTGCGCTACGCCGAGGAACTCCCCGTCCGGCACGTGCCGGACGCCGTACGGGCCGGGGACTTCGGCGAGGTCGACGCCCACGCGGTGATCACCCTGGAGTACGGGGCGGACCACGACCGGGTCGACCCCTTCGACGTCACCGCGGGCCGCACCTCCCAGCAGGACGTGCGGGGACTCGACGGCCGCTACCTCCATCCGGTGGTCCGCTGGTACCGGGCCGGCGCGTTCGTCGCCGAGCACCACCTCACCGAGAACCTGGAGAACGAGTGGGACAGCGAGGAGATCCACCGCGCCCCGCTGCGCGCCTTCCTCGCCGCCCACCGCGGCCCGGCCGCGCCGGTGACGCCGTGACCCTCGACGACCTGCACGAGGCGGCGCGCGGCACACTGGACCCCGTCCACTACGACTACATGGCGGGCGGGGCCGGCGAGGAACGCGTCCTGGCCGACAACGAGCGGGCCTTCGCCCGGTACGCCCTGCTGCCCAGGGTGCTGCGCGGCAGCGAGACGCGGCGCACGGCCGTGGACCTGCCGGGCGCCCCGGGGGCCGCGCCGGTCGTCGTCGCGCCGACCGCGTTCCACCGGCTGGCGCACCCGGACGGCGAGCGCGCCACCGCCCGCGCCGCCGCGGCCGAGGGCGCCGTCCTCGTCACGGGGGCCGCCGCGACCACGGCGGTCGCCGAGGTCGTCGCGGCGGCCCGCGAGACAGCGGCCGACCCGGCGGTGTGGTTCCAGCTGTACCCGCACCCCCGCCGCGAGGTCACGGCGGCGCTCGTCGGCCGGGCCGTCGACGCGGGCTGCACCGCGCTGGTGGTGACCGTCGACTCACCGGTGTTCGGCCGGCACACCCGGGACCTGCGCAACGGGTTCACCGACCTGCCGCCCGGCCACGCCGCGGAGAACATGCGCGACCTGCCGGGCGCGCCGCCCGGCGGCCTCACCGACATCCCGATGTCCCCGGCCCTCTCCTGGCGGGACCTCGACGAGATCCGGCGCATGACGGCGCTGCCCGTGCTGGTGAAGGGAGTCCTGCACCCGGCGGACGCGCGACTGGCCGTCGAGCACGGGGCGGCGGGCGTGCTCGTCTCCAACCACGGGGGCCGCCAGTGCGACGCCGTCCCGGCGGCCCTGGACTGCCTGCCGGGGGTCGCCGACGCGGTCGCGGGCCGGGTGCCGGTCCTGATGGACGGCGGGGTGCGGCGGGGCGCCGACATCGCCGTCGCGCTCGCCCTGGGGGCGACGGCCGTCGGCGTGGGACGGCCGGTGCTGTGGGGGCTGGCCGCCGAGGGGGAGAGCGGCGTGCGCAAGGCCCTGGCGCTGCTGCGCGACGAGTACGACCACACGCTCGCGCTGTGCGGCGGCCGCCGCAACGCCGACCTGACCCGGGACATGGTCGTCCGGAGGGGTGAGCCGTGGTGAGGAGCGGACCGGGGCCGGCCGCGGCGGACACGTGGTGGCTGCCGCGCGCGGTGGTGGCGCTGCGCGTGCGCATCTTCGAGAAGGTCAACGGCGACCGCGCCGTGACCCTGCCCGACGCCCGCCACGGACCCGAGGTGTTCGAACGGGTCTACGCCCATCCGGCCGCCGGCGGACGCAGCGCCGGGGCGGGCCTGTCCGACCTGTTCTGGTACTGGCTGGCGCCCGGCCCCGAGGTGCACCAGGAGCACCTGGAGCCCGGCGCGCGCTACGAGGACGTCGCCGCGACGACGCGCCGCCTCCTGGCCGGGAGTTCGACCGCGCTCGCGGCGACGGCCGGCCGGACGATCGCCCGCGTGCTGGAGGAACTGCCGCGGGACAGGATCAGCCTGGTACGGCTGCGGGACCTGGTGATGCCCGCGTGGGCCGAGTTCTGCTACGAACTGGTGTTCAAGGAGCCGTGCCCGCCGCGCGCCAGAGAGCTGATCACCGCGCACGCCGACGACGTGGTCAGCGCCCTGAAGTGCACCTCGCTGCGGCACCCGCGCCGCCGGGCCGCGCTGACGGCCTATCTGCGCGAGCGGATCGCGGCCGGAGACGTACCGGACCCGCTGCCGTCCTCGCTGACACCCCTGGAACAGGCACACTACCTCCAGGGGACGTTCTTCAACACCGCCGTCGTGCAGCTGTCCGAGGCGACCGCGCACGTCCTGCTCGCCCTGGCCCGCCACCCCCACGTGCAGCACCGCCTGGCGGCGGCCCCGGACGACGAACGGTATCTCGCGCACGTGCTCGACGAGACGATGCGGCTGTACCCGCTGTTCGGCATCGCCCACCGCATCACCACGGACGCGATACCGCTCGACGAGGACACGACCCTCCCGGCCGGAACGGTGGTGTGCTTCAGCTACCCCGCCTACCATGCCACCGGATACGACCGGCCCGGCGCGTTCGACCCCGACCGCTGGACCGACCGGTCCCGCAAGCACGTCCACCACATCCCCTTCGGCATGGCCGCCAACCGGCCCTGCCCGGCCTGGCGCCTGTCCCCCCTCGTGCTGGGCGCCGCCGTACGGGAGGTGCTGGGCCGCTTCCGGCTGGACTCCACGGCCTCCCACACCCGGTCCATCCCGCACCGGGCGCCCTGCCTGCTGATCCCGCGCGGCCTGCCCGGCCGGCCGCGCCGGCTCGCGGCGCTGCGCACCGCCGTCCGGGCCCGGGACGCGGTCGAGGACGTCACCCGGGGCGCGCGGCAACTGGTCCTCGGCACGGTCATGGTGCTGCACGCACGCCGTCAGAGGGCGGCGACCCGCTACTTCGAGGAGCATCCGGCCGGGCGCTGCCCGGTCGCCCGCCCGGAAGGAGACAACGGATGAGCGCGACGGAACTCGCCTCCGCGTTCTTCCTCGCCGTCGTGGTCGTCCTGGTCGTCTGCCGGGCCGTCAGCCGGCTGCTGGGGACGGTCGGACAACCGCCCGTGGTCGGTGAGATGGTCGCCGGCGTGGTGCTCGGCCCCTCGGTGCTCGGCGCGCTGCTGCCCGGCGTCGAGTCCGCCCTCTTCCCGCCGGACCTGCGGCCGGTGCTGTACGTGGTCGGGCAGATCGGCCTGGTCGCGTACATGTTCCACGTGGGCTGGGAGTTCCGGGTGGACCGGCTGCGCGGCGTAGCGCATCCCGCCGCACTGGTCTCGGCGGCCGGCGTGCTGGTGCCGGTGGCGCTCGGCACCCTGCTGATCGTCACCGCCGGCCGATGGACCGGTGTCCTCGCCCCCGACACCCGGCTGGTCGTGTCGGCGCTGTTCGTCGGGGTCGCCCTGGCGGTGACCGCGTTCCCCATGCTGGCCCGCATCATCGCCGAACAGGGCCTGACCGGGACCCGGTTCGGCTCGCTCTCGCTCGGCGCGGGCGCCGTGGACGACGCGGTCGCCTGGATCCTGCTGGCGGGGGTGTTCAGCATCTCGGGCGGCAGCGCGGGGCTGGTGTCGGTGGCCGTCGCGGGCGGATTCGGTCTCGTCGTCGTCCTGACGGCGGTGGCCCGGCTGCGCCCGCGCGCCGTACGGCTCGCCGAACGCGCCGGTCCGGAAAGCCTGTTGCTCGCGCTGGTGGGCGTGCTGTTCCTGATGGCCTGGTACACCGACGAGATCGGGCTGTACGCGGTCTTCGGCGCGTTCAGCCTGGGACTGGTCTTCCCCCGTTCGCGCGAGCTGGACCGTTCGGTGCGGTCGCTCGAACCCGTGGGCCGGGTGTTCCTGCCGCTGTTCTTCACGTACTCCGGACTGAACACGGACTTCGCCCTGCTCGGCTCCGGACGGGTGCTGTTGTTCACCGCGGGGTGCGTGGCGGTCGCCGTCGTGGGGAAGTTCGGCGCCTGCTGGCTCGCCGCCCGAGCCTCGGGCGAACCGAACCGGGTGGCTCTGCGGGTCGGGGCGCTGATGAACGCACGGGGCCTGATGCAGCTGATCGCCCTCAATCTCGGTCTGGCGGCCGGGATCGTGACCCGGGCGATGTTCAGCGCCCTGGTCGTGGTCGCCATCGTCACCACCGTGATGGCGACCCCGCTGCTCCGGCTGATCGACCGGCACGACCGCGCCGAGGAGGACCCTCCGCTGCGGGCCGTCGCGGCCGGGACCCGCTGAGGAGACGGTGAGGGCTTCGCCGTCGGCGTCCCGCGACGGCGAAGCCCTCACCACTACGTCATGTTCTGGCGGCCAGCTGTCTCTTGTCGGGTTTGCCGGCAGGGGTGAGCGGCACCTCGTCGATGAGGGTGAGGCGGGTCGGCGCGCACGCCCCGCCCAGGTGCGCCGCCACCAGCTCGCGCAGCTCGCCGAGTTCCGGCACACGACCGGCGGCGGGCACCACGAACGCGTGGACGGCCTCCCCGGTGTCGTCGTCGGGGACGGCGACGACGTACGCCTCGGCCACGGCCGGGTGGGTGGCGAGCAGCCGCTCGATCGGCCCGGCGTAGTACACATTGGCGTTGACGATGACCACGTCGCGGGTACGCCCCGTGAGCCACAGCCGGCCCTCGGCGTCGAGGCGGCCGAGGTCCCGGGTGCGCACCCAGCCGTCGCCGAACACCTCGGCGCTGAGGTCCGGCTCCCCCCAGTAGCCGCACCCCTGCGACGGGGTCCGGACGAAGAGCTCACCCTCAACGCCGGGCGGCACGGTCCGCCCCGACGCGTCCCGGACGACCAGGTCGACGGGCGGCACGCCCAGCGAACCGGGCGGGTCGCCGGGAACGGCCATGGAGATCATGCCGGTCTCGGTCTGGCCGTAGCCGTGGAAGACGACGGGGCCGAGCACCTCGGCGGCCTCCCGCAGCCGCCCCGGCTCCAGCGGGGAGCCGGACACCATCAGGGCCCGCAGCGCGCCCAGGTCCGCCGGGCGGGCCCGCTGACGCGCCACGAGGCGGTGCAGCCGGGCCACGGTGATGACGCTCGCCGTCGCCCGGTGCCGCACCAGCGCGTCCGGGAAGACCGGCGGGTCGGCGGTGACGAGGGTTCCGCCGGACGCGAGCGCGAGCAGCCCGTACTCCGTCATCACCTGGCTCGCCAGGGTGCCGAACACCAGGAACCGGTCCAGCCGCGCGGCCAGTTCGCGGACGGCGGGCGGCCACAGGTCGGGGCGCAGGGCCCAGGCCGCGGTCATCGCCGCGTAGGTCTGCGCACAGGCCTTGGGCGCCCCGGTGCTGCCGCTGGTGTGGATCAGCCGGGCGACGTCGTGCGGACGCGCCGAGACCCGCGGCCGTACGCCGTCGTCCGGAGCCGCCAGCAGCTCGCTGAGGGCGAGGACGCGCCCGTGCCGCCGCGTGTCCGGGTCGTCGCCGTCGTCCCGGCCGTCCGTGACGGATACGCCGGCGGCCGGGACGTCGGTGACCTGGAGGCGGGTGTCCGCCAGGAGGCGCCGCCGCTGGGGTTCGGTCAGCCCCGGACGGACGCCCACGACGCGGGCGCCGACGACATGGGCCGCGACGACCGCGGCGAACGCCTCCGGGCCGACGCCGAGCAGCAGGCCGACGCCGTCGCCGGGCCGGACGCCGTGCCGCCGCAGACCGCTCGTCACCCGTCTGATCAGGCCGAGGAGTCCGGCCGCGGTGACCACCCGGTCGGCGTGCTCGAACACCGGCCGGTCGCCCGCCGCGTCGAGGAGGTCCAGCAGGCCGCCGGGGAACTGCTCACCCAAGGCAGGACTTCACGAACGCGGCGAGCGGCTGCTGGTGCACGGCCGGGACGTCCCAGTCGTTCTCCAGGTTCTCCGCCAGATGGTGGACGCCGGCCAGGACGCCGTCGCGGTAGTGCCGGACCACGGGGTGGAGGTAGGCGGAGTCCGCCGCGTGCTCGGCGTCGTTCTCGGCCACCCGCGGGACGCCGACGTCGAACGGGTCGACCTGGTCGTGGCCCGGCCCGTACTCCAGGTCGACGACGAAACGGTGCGCGGCGGGGCCGAGCCCGCCGTCGGCGACGTGGTCGAGCGGCACTTCCTCCTGATACCGGGCCGTGTCCCCGTCGACGCTCACCACGTCGCCGAGGAACCCGAACTGCTGCCACAGCCCGGAGGAGCGGTTGACGCGGGCGACGACGGCGTCGGCGACCGCCTCCGGCGCCGCGGCGAGCGTCCGGGACGGCCAGGGCGTGTCGTGGTGGCGGGAGCGCAGGATGCGGTGCAGCGCGCGGGCCCCGTAGCGGAAACCGTGGATGAAGCCGTTGGTGGACCGCTTGAAGTCCCGCTGCTGGGTCAGGGTGCCGGCGAAGTAGAGGCCGGGAACGTTCACCGACTCGAACGCGGAGGTCTGCTCGGGGAACCGGTCGTCGATGACGAGGGCGGGACGGCACGTCTGGTCGAACACGTCGGCGTCGAAGCGGAATCCCGCGCACAGGACGATCCGGTCGTAGCGCAGTTCGCGCAGGCCCTCCGTGGTCCGCGTGTAGCGGAACACCACCCGGTAGCGGCCGTCGGCGGTGCGCTCAATGTTCTCCACGGCGCCGTCCAGGACGGCGTTCTGCGACTTGAGCTGGTAGCTGTCCAGGAAGTTGTTGTTCACCGCGCGCAGATGCCCGACGAAGTGCGTCTTCCAGGCCATCCGCACCGAGTGCGGGCCCGCGACGTGGATGACCGCGGCCTTCTCCATGAGGGCGTCGGCCGTCTCGAAGGCGGAGTTGCCCTTGCCGATCACGAGCACCCGCTGGTTCGTGAACGACGCCGGATCGGTGTCGAACGTGTCGTAGCGCTCGGCGAGTTCGATGCCGGGGACGGACGGGACGTTGAGGCGGGAGACACCGGTCGCCACGACGAGCCGCCGGGCCCTCCAGGTCCGTCCGGCGGCGTCGCGGGCGGTGAAGACTCCCCGCGCGCGGGAGATCCGGACGACGTCCGTGCCGTACTCGACGCGGACGCCGGTGCGTTCGGCGAAGTCGGCCAGATAGCGCACCAGGTCGTCGGCCTGGGGGAAGTAGCGGTCGGTGTAGTGGCCGAGGAGCAGCCGCGGATCGTCGCTGAGCAGCGAGTTCCAGTCCATGCGGAGGTTGATCTCCGAGTCCGTGCTCCCGGTGTTGACCTTGTTGATCGATATCAGCCTGCGGTGGCGCGGGTACGTGGTGAAGAACGTACCCGGTCCGCTTCCGCGTTCCAGGACGAGGTAGTCGAGCCCGTCGCCTTCGAGCAGAGCGGCGAGTTGAAGTCCGGCCGGTCCGGCCCCGATGATCAGGTAGTCGCGCACCATGGCCGGGACGCTAGCGGCCCGACATCAGAGCGCTCTGAGATTGCGGTGACCGGGCCGGGCGGCGCCGTGGCCGCGACCACCACCCGGCCCGGAGTCATCAGTCCTCCGGCCGGAGGAGGCCGCGCTCGTACGCCTTCCTCAGGTGCTGGGGGACCAGGTAGGCGCTGCCGTCGATGGTGACGGGGACGAGCGGCGGGGTGCTCGCACGCCACTGGGCGCGGCGGTGGCGGGTGTTGCCGCGTGACATCTTGCGCTTGGGGACGGCCATGACGGTCCTCTCGTCGGTGGGGAATTCGTCCGGGGGCAACTCGTCTGCGGGAGACGGGAGTTCAGCGGCCGGAGTAGGGGAGCAGGGCCATCTCGCGGGCGTTCTTGACGGCCGTGGCGATCCGCCGCTGCTGCTGCCGGCTGATCCGGGTGACCCGGCGGCTGCGGATCTTGCCGCGGTCGGAGAGGAACCTGCGCAGCAGGTCGGTGTCCTTGTAGTCGATGTGGGTGATGCCGGCCGCGTCGAGCGGGTTGGGCCGGTTCTTGCGCGCGGGCGCGGTTTTGGCGGTGCGGGGCATGGCGCCCTCCTGGAGGGTGAGGGGGAACGGGTCAGGCGACGGCGTCGAGCAGTCGGTCGAAGCCGGTGGGCCGGCGCCAGGCGGCGGGTCCGGACGCCAGTTCGTCGTCGGTGAGCAGACAGGCGTCGAGCAGGGAGAGCAGTCCCGCCCGGTCCAGGCCGGGCGAGGTGAAGACGAGGTGCTGGCAGCGGTCTCCGTGTTCGGGATGCCAGTCCAGCGCGGCGGCGGTCCGCCGCTCGGCGGGCATCAGCTCCCAGGCGGCGTCCGGGAGGGAGGCCATCCACGGCCCGGCGCTCTCCACGCACAGCGCGCCCCCGGCGGCGTCCCAGGCGAGCAGGCTGTCGGGCCGGTCCGCCAGCCAGAACCGCCCCCGGCTGCGGGCGGCGGCGCAGCACAGGTCCTCCAGCGCGGCGTAGAGGCGGCCGGCGTGGAAGGGGCGGCGGCGCTGCCAGACCAGTGTGCTGACTCCCTCCTCGTCGCAGTCGTGGGGGAGCCGGGCACAGGCGGGGTGCTGGGCGGCCGCCGCCGCTGCCACGTCGAACCCGGCGACCGCGATGCCGCCCAACCGCCCCGATCCGACGTGGACGTGCCGCGCGGCGGGATGCAACTGCCGCAGCAGCGCGAGGTCGTCGGGCCCGGTGACGGGGCTGTCGGCCAGGGCGAGGACGGGGGCGTACTCCAGTTGCCGCGCGAAGGTGTCGCCCACGGTGCGCTGGTCCGTCGCGGCCGCGGCGAGTCCCGCGTCCGCGAGGTCGTCACCGCTGGACAGGGCGGGCAGGGCCAGTGAGGGGTCGACGGCGGTCACCACGTTGGTGAGCCGGAAGGCGCCGTGGCCGTGTGCGGCGACGACCTCGGCCATGCCCCGGGGCTCCACGGAGTCCCACAGCTCCACGACCGCGAGGCGGGTGAGGCGGCCGGCGGCCAGCCGCTCCAGTTCGGGGACGAGGTCCTCGCGCAGGGCGCAGCAGGCGCAGTCGTCGACCAGCGGCGTCTCGCCCCAGGAGGCGTCGCCCGCGGCGTCGCGGACGCTGCGGCGCACGATGCCCGCCGGGGCGGTGGACAGGTCGTGGTGCAGGGCGACGCTGCCGGGTACCTCGCGCAGCAGTTGTTCGACCGTGGCGCGGCGGGCGTCGGCGTGCATGCCGCCGACGATCACCACGGGCATCGGTCCTTCGAGGGTCATCGGCGGCCTCCGGCCCGTCCGTAGCGGCGCTCGAAGCGCTCGACGCGGCCGGCGGTGTCCAGCACGCGGGCGGTGCCGGTGTAGAAGGGGTGGCTCGCCGAGGAGATCTCGACGTCGACCACCGGGTAGGTGCGGCCGTCCTCCCAGGCGACGGTCTTGTCGCTGGTCATCGTCGAGCGGGTCAGGAAGGCGAAGTCGCCGGCCTTGTCGCGGAAGACGACCGGGCGGTAGGCGGGGTGGATTCCGGGCTTCATGAGGTGTGTTCCCTGGATCGGGGTGCGGATGAGGGTGCGAACGCGGATGCGGGTCGGCGTGGGTGTGCGGGCGGGGCCGTGTGCGGTCAGCGCTCCTCGCGGAACTCGACGTGACGTCCGGCGACGGGGTCGAACTTCCGCAGGGTGAGCCGGTCCGGGTCGTTCCGGCGGTTCTTGCGGGTCACGTAGGTGTAGCCGGTCCCGGCGGTGGAGCGGAGCTTGACGATCGGGCGCAGTTCATCGCGAGCCATGGAGACAGCATACGACAATGATTGTCATTACCGATAGTGGGTGGGCTGCCGTTCTCGTTCACCGCCGGTCCTCCTGGAGCGACACGCGGCGCGCGGAGGTGACGGCCGACGGGTCACGCGGGCGGGAGCGCGTCGTGGCGCTAGGATCAGCGGCACCTCATGGCGACAGAAAGCGGTGTCGAGCAATGGCCGATGACGCCTACCTCTTCCTCCTGCCGGACGACCACCCCCGCGTGGGAGCCGCTGTGGCGGCACTGGGCGGTCTGGAGTGCGCCGAGACGCCGGCCGTCCAGGGATGGCTCTCGGCCCACGGCGCCTCCGCTTCGTCGGAGCGGACCCGGATCCTGCCGGCCGACTCCGAGATCCTGCTGCCGGCCGACGCCGACCGCCTGCCGGTCCCGTTGACCGAACGGGAACTGGTCGCGGTCCGGGAGCAGTGCTCCCCGCAGCCGGTCGCGGACATGGAGCGGCAGCTCCTGACGTACCGGGAGACGACCGAGGACTGGCAGGCCCTGGTGCACCGGGCCCTGGCGGCCGGCATCCCGGCGCCGCGCATCGCCGAGCTGACCGGTCTCGACCCGCGTGAGGTCGGCGGGCTCACCCAGAGCTGACGGACCGCGCCGCACCGGGGTGCCGCACGGCCCCCGCGGCGCGATCCGCTTCCGGTCCGGCCCGTCGGCCGACCGATCGCATCATGACCCTCTGTAAGCGCGACGGCTGACACCTCGACAGAGCGTGACCTTTTGAGGGATATCGCTGATCGCTCAGGGTAAGCGCCCGGCTACGAAACGCTCCGTCCATGGAGTCATGACCGTTCCGGGAGCTGACATGGCCACCTTGACCGAAGACGAGACCACCGGCACGACACCGCTTCCCCGACGACACCCGGGCCCTGCCGACGCCGCGGTCGCGGTCGTTCCCGCCCGGACGGCGCCCGCCCGGGCCGGCACGGCCCGGATCGACCCGGCCGACGCGCGGGCCCTGTCCAAAACCCTGTTCGCGCGGCTCGAATCGCTGGAAGAGGGCACACCGGAGCACTCCTACGTCCGCAACACGCTCGTGGAACTGAACCTCACCCTCGTTCACTACGCGGCCGCCCGCGCAGGGGCCCGCAAGCAGTCCTACGAGGACGTCGTGCAGGTCGGCACGATCGGGCTGATCAAGGCGATCAACCGCTTCGAACTGCAACGCGGCGTGGAATTCCCCAGCTTCGCGCTGCCGACCGTCATCGGCGAGATCAAGCGGTACTTCCGCGACACGACCTGGGCCCTGCACGTGCCGCGCCGACTGCGCGACCTGCGTGTGGAACTGACCGAGGCCGAACGGCACCTGGAGCAGACCCACGGCCGCAATCCCACCGTGTCCGAACTGGCCCGTCATCTGCACCTGGAGGACGAGGAGGTCATCGAGGGCCTGATCGCCGCCAACGGATACTCCGCGGCATCCCTGGACACCGCGGAGGACGCCGACGGCCTGGACGAGAGCCTCGCCCACCACATCGGCTACGCGGACCGCGAACTCGCGAAGACCGAGGACCTGCAGGCGCTCAAACCGCTCATCGCCGCGCTCCCCGAGCACGAGCGCCGGGTCCTCGCCCTGCGCTACACCGCCGACCTGACGCAGAGCGCCATCGCGGAGGAACTCGGCGTTTCCCAGACCCAGGTCTCCCGGCTCCTCAAACGCGCCGTCGTCCGCCTCCGGCGCCAACTCGGCGACGGACTCGGGGTATGAGGGTGCCGTACGGCATCGTCCCGGCGCGCCCGGAGGCGAAGAAGTGACCCTCTTTCAGGCGGAGCGCCGGAGACGAGCCGTGCGGCCGGGACGCCCCCGGTGAAACCGATCACCGGGGGACGAGGGCGCAGACCGCCTTCCCGTCGGGAATCAGCGCCACGGTGACCTGCCTGGCCAGACGGCGCACCATGGGCCAGCCGAATCCGCCCAGGCACCCGCTGAAGTCGGGGGCATGAGGACGGGGCGGTGTGGGATCCTCGTCCACCACCGTCACCTCGACGGCGTCAGGCCGGGCGTCGAGGATCAGCGTGCAGGTGGCACCGCGAGCGTGGCGCACCGCGTTCGTCACGAGTTCCGTGACGACCAGGTCGATGTCCTGGGCGACGCGGTCGACGACGCGCGGTGCGAGCCGGCGCACGAAACGCCGGGCGGCGCGACGCGCTTCGGGCGCGGCGGCGGAGCGGGCCGGCAGCACCAGCGACCAGGAAGCGCCGGCTTCGTCGCTCTCGCCGGTGCCGGTCACCGTTCGTGCTGCGGACATCATGGCGGAGTAGTCGTCTTCCATGGCTGTTCGGCTTCCCGCGCCGCGGGAGGAGATGTTCGCCCACGAGGGGACACGGGTGCGAACACCGGGAGGTCGGTCGCGGCGCAGGAACCGACGCTCTGCCGCAAAGGCTCCGGAAAGAGACCGCCCTGTCGGAGAGCCCCTTTCCGGTACGGAACGAGAAGAAGGAGGAACTCAGGTCTTTGAAATGGTCGCCCTCCTCGTGCCCCGGATTTTGTGCCGCAAACGAAATGAGAGTCGGGGAATGCGGGAGGTGATACGGGGAAAAGGGCGACCGGAAGGCCGGTCCACGCATTTCGCTATTTGCCCGCTCTCCGTGCCGCGCTCATTCTTCTCGGCGGTGGTAATTCACCCTGGCGCCGAGGACGACCGGACAGCGCGCACCCGGAATGACGACGTGCCGGGCAGAGAGCCCGAACGCCGTCGGTGACGACGCCCCACAGCGGCGCCCCACAGCGGCAGCATGGTGGATGATCGACTCATGACGGACGAATGGCTGTCGGCGAGGACGCGCGCGGCGGAGGAATCGGTGTCGGACGGGTTCGACCTGTCCCTGTGCGTGCGGGAGAAGATCCACCGGCTGGGCGGGATCCAGTCCTACGGCACGCTGCTGGCCGTGGACCCGGTGAGCGCCCTGGTGGACACCGCCGCCGAGAACACGCGGACGCTGCTGGGCGTCGCCGCCCGGGAACTGGTGGGCCGGCCCGTCACCGACGTCCTGGAGCCGAGCGACTGGGCCGAGGCCCTGGAGTGCTGCGCCGCCGACGACGCGCCGGGTGTGACCTTCCCCGTCACGGCGGGTGCGCCCGGCGGACCCACGGTCCTCGACCTGTCCGTGCACCGGCGTGAGGGGCTGGTGATCCTTGAGTTCGAACCCCGCGACCCGGCGGCGGACGCGTTCGAGTTCGCCGGCTTCTACCAGGGCGTGCGCAAGGCGCTGCGCCGGGTGCGGAGCGCGAGCACGGTGACCGACTGCTGCCGCGCCGCCGTCGTCGAGATGCGCCGGCTCACCGGCTTCGACCGGGTCGTGGCCTACCGCTTCGACGGGGTCGACGGACCGGGCGAGGTCGTGGCCGAGGACGTCCAGGAGGGCTGGGAACCCTGGCGCGGGCTCTGGTTCCCGGCCACCGACATCCCGCCGCAGGCCCGGCGCCTGTACGAGGAGAACTGGATCCGCGTCATCAGCGACGTCGACGATCCCACCGCCTCGCTCCACCCGGCCGTCCGGGCGGCCACGGGCGCCCCGCTGGACCTGTCCGCGGCCGCGCTGCGCACCGTCTCCGGCTTCCACCTGGAGTATCTGCGCAACATCGGCGTGCGCTCCTCGATGTCGGTCTCCCTGCTGCGCGAGGGCCGCCTGTGGGGGCTGATCGCCTGCCACGGCGCCCGGCCGCGCCGGCTGGCGCCGGAGGTGCGCTCGGCGTGCGAACTGTTCGGCACCGCCTTCTCCATGCAGCTGTCGGCCATCGAGGAACGGCAACGGGCGGACGCGCTGGAACGCTCGGCCCGGGACGCCGCGGCCGTCGCCGAACTCCTGGACCAGGACGTCGACGCCTCGCTGATGCGCCACGAGGAGGCGGTGCGCCGACTGGTGGCGGCCGACGGGCTGCTGCTGGTGCGCGACGGCCGTGTCTCGCAGACGGGCGACCAGACGGTGCCGCACGAGCTGGCCCGGACGCTCGGCCGGTACGCGGCCCGGGCCACGACGGGCGAGGTCTGGGCCACCGACCGGCTGCCGGAACTGCTCACCGAGGCCGACGCCGGCCCGCGGCCGGGCGAAACCTGCCCCGCCGGCGTGCTGCTGCTGTCGATCGGCCGCAGCGGCGACTACCTCGCCTGGATCCGCCGGGAGCGGCCCGAGCCGCGGGAGTGGGCCGCGAACCCCGCGCGCCCCGTGCTCGTGGGCCCCCGCGGCGAACGGCTGACGCCGCGCGGGTCGGGCGCCGTCTACCGGTCGATGATCCGGGGCAGGAGCCTGCCCTGGAGCGCCCGCGACAAGGCCGCGGCACTGGAGATGGGACGCCTGCTCACCGGGCTGGTCCTGCGCCACGCGGACGAACTGGCGCGGCTCAACGACGAACTGCGGATGACCAACGTCGACCTCGACTCCTTCGCCCATGTCGCCGCCCACGACCTCAAGGAACCGCTGCGGGGCATCGCGAACGCCGCGACCTTCACGCTGGAGGACGCCGGAGCGAGCCTGGACGCGACCAGCGTGCGGCGGCTGGTGACGACGCAGCGTCTCGCCGCGCGCATGGACGACCTGCTCAACTCGCTGCTGCACTACGCCCGTATGGGCCGCAGCGGTGTGCGCCGGGACGACGTCGCGCTGGACGACGTCGTGGACGCCGCCCTGGAGGTGGCCGGTCCGCGGCTCGCCGAGGAGCGGGTCCGGGTGGTGCGACCGGCGTCGCTGCCCCGCGTCCACGCCGACCGCGACCGCGTCTACGAGGTGCTGGTGAACCTGCTCGTCAACGCGGCCAAGTACGCGGCCGACCGGCCCGACCGCCGCGTGGAGATCGGTGTCGAGGACGTGGTCCCCCCTGGCGCCGAGACGGTCACGACGGCCGTGGTGGTGAGGGACAACGGCATCGGCATTCCCCCCGAGCAGCGGGAGGAGGTGTTCGATCTGTTCCGCCGACTGCACAGCCCCCAGGAGCGCGGCGGCGGCACGGGAGTGGGCCTGGCCGTCGTCAAGCGCATCATCGAGCGCCACGGCGGCCGGCTGTGGCTGACGGGCGCGCCGGGGGAGGGGACGGCGTTCTACTTCACGCTCGGCGCGTAGTCGCCTGGCAGGCCCGGCGGCTGCCCCTTGGCCTCCAGCCAGTAGTCCAGGGCGCCCTTCAGGACGGTGCGGAACAGGTCGAAGTTGAGCGGCTTGTAGATGTAGCTGTCCGCCCCGGCCGCGTAGCAGGCGTCCACTTCGGCGGGAGCGGTGGAGGAGGTGAAGACCACCACGGTGATCTCCGCCAGCTCGGGACGTGCGCGGACGGCGTGCAGCGCGGCGTGTCCGCTGACGCCGGGCATGTTGAGGTCGAGCAGCACGATGCCGGGCGCCTCGTCGCCGCCCAGCAGGTGTTCCACCAGGCCGTCGGAGCGCGAGAGGAACTCCAGACGCAGCTGCGGGTGCGAGCGCGACAGCGCCCGTTCGATGGCCTCAGCGTCCTCCTGGGAGTCCTCCACGACCAGAACCCGGCCGTTGTCGAGCCGTCTGGCCGGTGCGTGCTGCGGCGTCACGGTCGTCCTTTCATCCGCGCTATCAGTACGGCGGTGTCGTCGTCCCCGATGTCCCGGAACTCTGAGGCGGCCGCCACCAGCCGGGCCGGCGTGGACGCGCCGATCGGGGCGATCCGGCGCAGGACCTTGGGCAGATGTCGCTCGAAGCAGGTCCCGTCCGCCGACCGGGCCTCCGTCAGACCGTCGGTGAACAGCACCATCGCGTCGCCCTCGCGGAGCCGGATCCGCGTCTGCGCCCAGACCGCGTCGGGGACGACGCCCAGGAGCAGCCCGTGGGCCGGCACCTCCTCGACCGCGCCGCCGTCGCGTCGTACCAGCGGCCAAGGATGGCCGCCCCCCGCGATCACCGCGTCCCAGCCGCCGTCGGGAGCGGGCTCCAGCGTCACGACCAGGGCGGTGACGAACCGGCTGGCCTTCTCCCCGATCAAGGCCCGGTTGAGCCGGGCCAGGGCCCGGCCGGGCGGCGTGCCGTCCTCCAGGAGCGTGCGCAGGGTGTGCCGGGCCAGAGCGGTGAACGCCGCCGCCTCGGCCCCGCGCCCGCACACGTCGCCGATGAACAGGGAGACCCGCTCGTCGGCGAGGACGGCGTCGTAGAAGTCGCCGCCGACGTCGAGCGTGGGATCGCCGACCTCGTAGGCGGCGCTCAGTTCCACTCCGGGCACCCGCGGCAGGCCGCGGGGCAGCAGCTGCCGCTGGAGCATCTCGACGTTCTGGCGGCGCTGGTCGTAGAGGGTGGCGGTGTCGATGGCGAGAGCGGCGCGGCGGGCCAGGTCGGTGAGGGTCGGCAGGTCCGAGAGGCTGGTGTCGTCGCGGTGGTACAGGAAGGTGAGCGTGCCCAGCACCCGGCCCCGGGCGCGCAGCGGGCTGACGCTGAGCGCCCGGATCGTCTTGCCGTCGCCCACGGCGCCCGACCCGAACGGACCGCCCGCGAGACCGTCGTCCTTCAGTACCACGCCCCTGGTGTGCTGCGAGGCGCCGCGCAGCCGCGCGGTCAGCCAGTCGTCGTGCCGTGCGACGTCACCGAGCCAGGCCTGGGCGCCGGCCGCGACGTGGGCGGTGGCGACCGGTTCGAAGCCGCCGTCCGGCCGGAAGAGGTGGACGACGCAGCCGTCGGCGATCGCGGGCACGGCGAGCCTCGCCACCCTGCGCAGCGTCTCCTCCACGTCCAGGCTCTCGTCCATCTGCAACGAGGCCTCGGCCAGGAACGCGTCCCGCGCCTGGCGCCGCTCGTGGTCCTGGCTCTCCAGGATGCGCCGGTTGCTGAGCGCGAGGACGCCGGCGACCTGCGCGAGCAGCTCGCTCAGCACCGGGCGCGCGTCGGCCGGCACCTCGTCGGCGAAGGCCACCCACAGGCCGGCCGCGTCCCCGGTGTGGAGCGTGAAGACGCACTCCAGGACCGTGCCCGCCGCGTGCGGGCGCAGCAGCGGCCGCACGAGCGGCTGCACGGCGTCCGGCCCGGACCAGCGCACCGCGGGGCTGTCGCCCGGCATGTCGAGGTGTCGCGGCACGGGGCCGCCGGGCCAGTCGGGAGACGTCGGCACCCAGGTGACGGGTGCGTCCTCCCGCTCGGTCCGCAGGCGCAGATAGCGGGGCCTGCCCGCCTCCCACCGGGCGCCGACGACCGCACCGGCCCCGGGCAGCTCCAGCAGGGCGGCGTAGACACGTGTGGCGAGCGCGGTGACGTCCTCGACCTGTACGGCGGCGAGCCACAGCTCGTGCAGCCGGCGCCACCACTCCGGCGGCACCGGCGCCGCCGCACCGGGACCTTCGCTCACTCGCTCGTCTCCATGGCGCCATCGTACGGGCGAACGACTCGTCGGCTCCGGTCCGCCCCGACAGGCGGAGGGACGTCACCCGAGGCGTCCGGGCCCGTGGATCATCGAAACGGGCCGCCAAACCCCACGGAGCCGGTTGTCACCGCTTCGAGGTAAGCATCTCGTCCCTCCGGTGCACACGGCCGGTCGGGCCGCTAGCTTTCTGCCGGTGGGCGGGACCCCGGTGATCCCTCCCGTCAGTCGCCCCCCTCTCCCCGTCTCCCGGTCGGCGTGCCCGTGTACGCCGGACGCCCCGTCGTGCAAGGAGAAAGCGTCGCGATGTCCGTCGACAGCATCCCGGAAGCTCGGACCACACCCGACCCCCCGCAGCAGTCCCTGAGCACCGCCGCCGCCCGCAATCTCGCCACCACCACCAAGTCCGCCCCGCAGATGCAGGAGATCACCTCCCGCTGGCTGCTGCGGACGCTGCCCTGGGTCGAGGCCGGGGGCGGCGCCTACCGCGTGAACCGGCGGTTGCGCCACACCCTCGGTGACGGACGCGTCGAGTTCGTCCAGGAGGGCGCCACGGTCCGGGTCATCCCCCGGGAACTCGGTGAGCTGGCCGTTCTGCGCGGATTCGACGACCTGGACGTCCTGACCGCCCTCGCCGGCCGCTGCACGCAGCGCGACTTCGCGGCGGGCGACGTCCTCGTCGAGCGCGGCAGCCCCGCGGACCGGGTCCACCTGATCGCCCACGGCCGGGTCAGCCAGACCTCCGAGGGCGCGTACGGCCAGGAGGTCGGCGTGGCGGTGCTCGCGGACGGCGACCACTTCGGCGCGGACGCGCTGCTGGATTCCGACGCGCGCCACGACCGCACGGTCACCGCCGAGACCTCCGGCACCCTCCTCACCCTCTCCCGTGCCGACTTCGACGCCGTCCGGGCCTCCGCGCCACACCTGCGGGCACACGTCGACGCGTTCGGCTCCCGCACGCGTCGGCGGCAGAACAAACACGGTGAGGCCGAGATCGCCGTGTCGGCCGGTCACGTCGGCGAGGCGGAACTGCCGGGCGCCTTCGTCGACTACGAACTCCAGCCGCGCGAGTACGAGCTCTCCGTCGCCCAGACCGTCCTGCGGATCCACACCCGGGTCGCCGACCTCTACAACGACCCGATGAACCAGAGCGCGGAGCAACTCAGGCTGACTGTCGAGGCACTGAGGGAACGTCAGGAACACGAGCTGATCAACAACCGCGAGTTCGGGCTGCTGCACAACGCCGACTTCAAGCAACGCATCCAGCCCCGCTCCGGCCCGCCCACCCCCGACGACATGGACGAACTGCTCTGCCGTCGGCGCGGCACGAAGCTGTTCCTCGCCCACCCCCGGACCATCGCCGCCATCGGCCGCGGCTTCAACGCCTGCGGCCTCTACCCCGACCACGTCGACGTCGGCGGGCAGTCCGTCCCGGCCTGGCGAGGGGTCCCCATCCTGCCCTGCAACAAGATCCCGATCAGCGCGCAGCAGACCAGCTCCGTCATCGCGATGCGCGTGGGCGAGGAGAACCAGGGCGTCATCGGCCTGCGCCGGACAGGACTGCCGGACGAGTACGAACCGGGGCTCTCCGTGCGGTTCATGGGCATCAACGAGCAGGCGGTCATCTCCTACCTCGTCAGCGCCTACTACTCCACCGCGGTGCTGCTGCCGGACGCCCTCGGCGTGCTGGAGAACGTGCAGATCGCGCCCACGGCGCACTGAGGTCCGGCCCCGCGAGCAGGTCCACGCCCGGCACACCCCACCCACGACACAGCGCCCGCCCCACCGCAGCAAGGAGCCGCTGATGCCCGATCCCGGGCCCCTCGGACCACGTCCCCCCGAACGGCGGCCGACACCGCCCGCCACCGTGCCGGACGACCCCGCGCCGGTGGTGCGGGACCAGTCGGCCCCACCGTCCGCCTCCCGCTTCCTGGCGGCACTGCATCCGCCGGTGACGCTCCGACACCCCGCCCCGCCCCCGGCGCCGGCCGCCGCAGCGGGGGATCCCGCCACGACCGCGGACGCCTCGGCCCTCAGGCAGGCCCTGCGCGGTCCGACCGGACTGGGCACGACCTCGCTGGCCCTCGCCGGCAGGCGCGAGTCCCCGCTCCCCGATCCGCCGGCCCCGGCACCCGCTTCCACCTCCGCTCCCGCCGGGCGAGCCGTTCCCGGTCTCTACCACCATCCCGTCCCCGAGCCCGACCCCGTGCGCGTGGCCGAGGTGAGCCGCCGGATCAAACGCTGGGCCGAGGACGAGGTGCAGCTCTATCCCGAGGAGTGGGAGGGCCAGTTCGACGGCTTCTCCGTCGGCCGGTACATGGTCGCCTGCCACCCCGACGCCCCGACGGTCGACCACCTGATGCTCGCGACGCGGTTGATGGTCGCGGAGAACGCGGTGGACGACTGCTACTGCGAGGACCACGGCGGATCGCCCGTCGGGCTCGGCGGCCGCCTCCTCCTCGCGCACACCGCGATCGACCCTTTCCAGACCACCGCCGAGTACACGCCGGCCTGGCGGGAGTCGCTCGCCTCGGACGCCCCGCGCCGGGCGTACCGCAGCGCGATGGACTACTTCGTCCGCGCGGCCGGCCCCTCCCAGGCCGACCGCTACCGGCACGACATGGCCCGGCTCCACATGGGCTACCTCGCCGAGGCCGCCTGGGCCGAGACCGGTCACGTGCCGGAGGTGTGGGAGTACCTGGCGATGCGTCAGTTCAACAACTTCCGCCCCTGCCCCACGATCACCGACACCGTCGGCGGCTACGAACTGCCGGCGGATCTGCACGCCCGGCCGGACATGCAACGGGTCATCGCCCTGGCCGGCAACGCGACCACCATCGTCAACGACCTCTACTCGTACACCAAGGAACTCGACAGCCCCGGCCACCACTTGAACCTGCCGGTGGTCATCGCGGAGCGCGAGCAGCTCGGCGAGCGCGACGCCTATCTGAAGGCCGTCGAGGTCCACAACGAACTCCAGCACGCCTTCGAGACGGCCGCGGCCGACCTCGCGAGGGACTGCCCTCTGCCCACCGTGCTGCGCTTCCTCAAGGGTGTGGCGGCGTGGGTGGACGGCAATCACGACTGGCACCGCACCAACACCTACCGCTACAGCCTTCCCGATTTCTGGTAACGAACGGATATTTCCACGATGACTGAAGCAACCTCCACCGCCACCGCGACGATCCCGGCCCAGGCGACCCCGTACCAGGAGGACATCGCCCGCTACTGGAACAACGAGGCGCGGCCCGTCAACCTCCGCCTCGGTGACGTGGACGGGCTCTACCACCACCACTACGGGATCGGCCCCGTGGACCGGGCCGCGCTCGGCGACCCGGAGGACAGCGAGTACGAGAAGAGGGTGATCGCGGAGCTGCACCGGCTCGAGTCGGCCCAAGCGGACTTCCTCATGGACCACTTGGGCGCCGTCGGCCCCGGCGACACCCTCGTGGACGCCGGCTGCGGACGAGGCGGGTCCATGGTCATGGCCCACCGCCGCTTCGGCTGCACGGTGGAGGGCGTGACGCTGTCCGCCACCCAGGCCGACTTCGGCAACGGGCGCGCGAGGGACCTGCGCATCGAGGACCACGTCCGCTCCCGCGTGTGCAACATGCTCGACACCCCCTTCGACAAGGGCAGCGTCACCGCGTCGTGGAACAACGAGTCGACCATGTACGTCGACCTCCACGACCTGTTCGCCGAGCACTCCCGCTTCCTGAAGGTGGGCGGCCGGTACGTGACGATCACCGGCTGCTGGAACCCCCGGTACGGTCAGCCGTCGAAGTGGGTCTCCCAGATCAACGCCCACTTCGAGTGCAACATCCACTCCCGCCGCGAGTATCTGCGCGCCATGGCCGACAACCGCCTCGTGCCGCAGACCATCGTGGACCTCACCCCGGACACCCTGCCCTACTGGGAGCTGCGGGCCACGTCGTCGCTGGTCACCGGGATCGAGGAGGCGTTCATCGAGTCCTACCGGGACGGCTCCTTCCAGTACGTCCTGATCGCGGCCGACCGCGTGTGAGCCGAGGGGCGCGGGGCGAGTCGCCCACCGGGTGCACCGCGGCCGGCTGAACGAAGGAGCCGAGAACTCCTCCAGGGTGAACCCGGCCGGCCGCGGCCACCTGGCTACTTGGCGGTGTGGGTCGGGTAGACCTCGACATCGGTGTACGCGCCCTTGACCTTCCCCGCGCCCGTCGGCCAGGCGAGGCTCACGGTGTGGGTCTCGTTCGGGGGCGTCACCAGGATGCCGGTCGGGTTCGTGAGGCTGTCGCCGCTGTCGTCGATGTCGTAGGCGAGGTCGAAGACAGCGGCGTCGCCGGGCTTCAGGACGGTGACCCGCGGCTGTGCGTGGCCGCGCGGGACGGGGTTCGAGGTGTGGTCGGCGTCCTTGATGTCGACACCCGCGAAGCCCGTCGCCGAGCAGGTGGTCGAACCCCGGTTGACCATGGTGATGTCGATCCTGCCGGACCGCTGGTCGCTCGCGGCGTCGACGGCGTCGATGGCCAGGTCCTCCGTCTTGCAGAACGTGCTGCCGCCGCCGGCCCGCGCCGTGCTGTTCGATCCGCCGGCGTGGGTCTCGGCGTCCTCGCCGGAGCCCGGCGTCGCGCCGCCGGCCTTCGAGCCGCCCGGGTCCGAGCCGGCCGCCGTCCCCGAGTCACCGCTCGCGGGCTGGGAGGACGAGGCCGACGACGAGGAGCCCTGTGCGGGGGAGCCCTTCTCGGAGCCACCGTCGTCACAGGCGGTCAGGGAGAGGGCGGCGGCGATCCCGATGACGGCGAGTGCGGTGACGCGGGTGTTCTTCACGGTGTTCCCCCAGCGGCGGGCGTGGTGCGTGCGGTCGGAAGTATTTGTATCCCGCACTGAGTTACGGGGGGTCCCCGGCGACGTCTTCGTTCTGTCACGGACATCTTCGGGTGAGAACACCGGCACCGAGGTCACCGCTTGCGTTAGCCAGCGTCTGCAACTATTGTTTCCGCTTGTAAGGCGCTACTGCAACTACCTGAGCCTCGTCTCCGTACCGCCCCGGCGGGTGACCTCGCACCCCCGTGCCCGGCTCCGCAACCAGGAGTCACCGCCCCGGGAGGTCCCCGCTCACACCCGAGCCTCCTCCCACACCGAGGCGCCGAGGCACCGATCGAAAAGGCACCACTCATGTCCCTGAAGAACATCCTTCCCGGCCGTCTCGGCTTCGGCACCGCACCGCTCGGCAACATGTTCCGCGCGATTCCCGACGGGGACGCCCGGGCCACCGTCGAGGCCGCCTGGGAGCAGGGCATCCGCTACTACGACACCGCCCCCTTCTACGGCGCGGGTCTCGCCGAGGAGCGCCTGGGCCAGGTCCTGTCCACCAGGCCCCGCGACTCCTACGTCCTGTCCACCAAGGTCGGCCGGGTCGTCCTCGACGAGAGGGAGACCGACGTCCCCGACTTCGGCGAGAAGGGCGGCCTGTTCGAGCACGGCAACCCGCACAAGGTCCTCCACGAGTGGACCGCCGACGCCACCGAGCGCTCCATCGAGGGCAGCCTGCGCCGGATGGGCGTCGACCGGTTCGACATCGTCTGGGTCCACGACATCGCGCAGGACTTCCACGGCGACGACTGGGTCCAGAAGTTCGAGGAGGCCCGCACCGGAGCCTTCCGCGTCCTGTCCCGCCTGCGGGACGAGGGCGTCATCAGGGCCTGGGGTCTGGGCGTCAACAGGACCGAGCCCATCGAACTCACCCTCGCCCTGGACGAGCCCCGCCCCGACGGCTTCCTCCTCGCCGGCCGCTACACCCTCCTCGACCACGCCCACGCCCTCCAGCGCCTGCTGCCCATGGCCCAGGAGCAGGACGTCGACATGGTCGTCGGCGGACCCTACAGCTCCGGCATCCTCGCCGGCGGCGCCAACTTCGAGTACCGGCAGGCCCCGCCGGAGATCATCGAGCGCGTCCGGCGGATCAAGGCCCTCACCGACGAGCACGGCATCGGCATCAAGGCCGCCGCCCTCCAGTTCTCCCTCGCCCACCCGGCCGCGGCCGCCGTCATCCCCGGCGCCACCCGGCCCAGCCGCATCGCCGAGGACACCGCCGCCCTGGACGAGACCGTCCCGGCCGCCTTCTGGAAGGACCTGCGCGCCGCGGGGCTGGTCAGCCCGGCCGCCCCGCTCCCCGACGGCGCCTGACCTCCAGCACCTCCACCCTCCCCCCCACGCCCGCGACACCGTCCGGAGAACCACCATGGCCTCGACATCCGTCAGCCGCACCGTCCCCGCCTCGCCCGACACGGTCTGGAGCCTCGTCGGCGGCTTCGACTCCCTGCCCGACTGGCTCCCCTACATCCTGGCGAGCACCCCGCTGGAAGGCGGCCGGGTCCGCCGGCTCGGGAACCCCGAGGGCGAGGTCATCACCGAGCGCCTCCTCGACTTCAACGAGACCGAACGCCACTACAGCTACGCCATCCTCCAGGCCCCCTTCCCCGTCAGCGGCTACGTCTCCACCCTGCGCGTCCACACCGTCCCCGGGCAGGAGAACGCCGCCGAGGTCCAGTGGTCCGGCCGCTTCCACCCCGACGGCGCCACCGAGGACGAGGTCGTCGACCTGTTCACCGGCATCTACCGCGACGGCCTCGACGCCCTCCACAAGACCCTCGCCGCCTGACACCGGCACCGGCCCGCTCCGCCGTCAGGAGCGCACGGCCCGGGCCGGAAGGGGCTGCGTCCGGCGGCCGCCGAGAGTCGTCGCCGTCGCGAGCAGGACCGCGGCCAGGCAGATCAGGAGCAGACGGTAGTCGACCGCTTCCAGCAGGGCCGCGCCGGCGGCGAGGCCCAGTACGTTCGGGGTGAACAGCAGGGTGCCGGCCGTGGCCGCCGTGCGGCCCAGCAGCGCGTCCGGAGTCTCCTGCTGCACGGCCGTCATCGCGGCGATCAGGACGCACGGCATGCCCACACCGCTCGCCGCGCCGGCCGCCAGGACCACCGCGTCGGACGGTACCGCCCGCGCCGCCGCCGCACACGCCGTCAGGGCGATCCCGGCTGCCGCGAACCGGCGCTCGCCCAGCAGGCCCAAGGCGGGACCGGACAGCAGCCCGACCGCCATCGAGCCGGCGCCTTGGACGGCGTAGAGCACCCCGGCGTACGCGGGCGGGCGCCCCAGTCCGTCGATGACGGCGTAGAGCAGCGCGCCGGCCACACCCGCGCAGAGCATCATCGTGCCGCCCGCCAGGACCAGCGGCCGCAGCCGCGGGCACTCCCACAGGAAGCGCGCGCCCTCGGCCGTTCGCTCCCGCCAACCGCCCACGGAGCGGGCCGGTTCGTCCTCCCGGACGCGCAGGAGTGCGCACACCCCGGCCGCCAGCACGAAGGTGACCGCGTCCAGCACGGCCACGCTCGGGCCCCCGTACACCGCGTACAGGCCGGCCCCGGCGAGCGGCGCCACCAGCTTCATGCCCTCGTTCACCGTCACGCGCAGCCCGTTGAAGTCGCCGAGCAGACTCCGGTCGACCACGGTGGCGACCAACGCCGACTCCGCCGCGTCATGGACGACGCCCACCGCGCCGTACAGGAACAGGACGGTGTAGATCAGCCACACGCGGCCCGGGGAGTCGACGGTGACGAGGACCGGCACGAGCACGCCCAGCAGCAGGTTTCCACCGATCAGCAGGGGCTTGCGGCGGACCCGGTCGGCGATCGCACCGAGCAGGGGGCCGGCGAGCGTGGGCGCCCACAAGGCGAGCAGGCACAGCGCCGCCAGACCGCTGGAGCCCGTCAGGTCCTTCACCCAGACCCCGGAGGCCAGCCAGAGCGCGGACGATCCGAAGCCGGAGACGACCACGCCCGCGAGGTACAACCCCGCGTCGCGGTCCCGCAGAACCCGCACCATCCTCCACGAGGAGCTGGACGGCGAGGTGGATGTCGATGTCGTCATGCCTGGACATCGTGGGCCTAAGGACCCCGTCCGGGGATGGGGCGAGTTCCCTAGGACGGAGCGGGAGACGACGGCGCCGGCACAGCGGAAGCCGGTCGTCGTCCCTATCGATCGACGTCGCGGGTCGAACCCGCCCCTCCGCTCACGGCGTACCTGTGAACGTCCCGAGCAGGGAAGGGGGACGACTTGTCCAACGCCCTCATTCCGTACAACCGTTGACCCGTTACCGCGCGTCAACGGGGTATGACTTCTCGGACATCCCGACGTGCCCGGATGCTCGCGGCGGCAGGCGCCGGCGCCGGAGTGCTCGTCCCCTGTGCGGCGGGCGCGACCCCCGCCGCGGCCGCCCCGCCCGCGGTCAGCTGCACCTCGGCCCGGGTGGGCTTGGCCGCGGCGCTGCAGAAGGACATCACCGCGGCCCTGGCCGGCCGCACGGGCAGCGTCTCCCTCGGCGTGCGCGACCGCACCACCGACACGACCTGCACGTTCGGTGAATCCACCGCCTACGACTCCGCCAGCGTCGTCAAGGTCACCGTCCTCGCCACTCTGCTGTGGGACGCGAAGAAGACGGAGCGCTACCTCACCGACCGCGAGGTCACCCTCACCAAGGCCATGATCCAGCAGTCCGACAACGACGCGACCACGGCCCTGTGGAAGCAGCTGGGCGTGGACAGGATCCAGGGCTTCCTCACCGCCGCCGACATGACCCAGACCCGGCCGGGCGCCGACGGCTACTGGGGCCTGACCCAGATCACCGTGCGCGACGAACAGAGGCTGCTCGCCCTGGTCACGGCGAAGAACACGGTGCTGAGCGACAACTCCCGCGCCTACATCCTCCAGTTGATGGGTGACGTCGTCGCCGACCAGCGCTGGGGCACCCCCGCGGGCGCGCCGTCCGGGGTCGCCGTACACGTCAAGAACGGCTGGCTGGAGCGCGCCGCCCACGGCTGGCGGGTGCACAGCGTCGGCACGTTCAACGGCGCCGGCCACGACTACACCATCGCGGTCCTCACCCAGGACAACGCCACCATGGACTACGGCGTCACCACCATCCAGAACGTGGCCAGGGCCGTCCACAAGAACCTGGTCCCCGTGCCGAAGACCGCGCCGCGCTTCGTCCCGACGGCCACCCCCGAGGAGGCGTTCGTGGCGGTGCCGCCGGCCGGCTGACCCTTCGCGAGCGGCGGCCGGTTGCTCAGCGGGCGAGCGCCGGCCGCCGCTTCCCCGTGCCGGTCACCGTCTCCACGGCGTGGGCGAGTTGCAGCACCGCGAAGTCCGCACCGAAGCGGCCGATGATCTGGAGGCCCACCGGAAGCCCCTCGGGGGTGAAGGCGAAGGGGACGGAGACCGCCGGGTTGCCGGTCAGCGAGATGCGCGAGCACACCCGCATCCACTCGCGGTAGTAGGTCTGGGGCACACCCGCCACCTCGCGCGGCCAGTGCTCCTGGACGGGGAAGGGCGGCAGCTGGACCACCGGGGCGATCAGGAACTCGTGCGCGGCCATGAAGGCGTGCACGCGGTCGTGCGCCTCGGCGCGCAGCCGTTCGGCCCGGCCCAGGTCCAGCACCGTCAGCGCGCGCCCGCGTTCGACCTCCCAGCGGACGCCCTCGTCGAGCTGGGCGCGATGAGCGCGGTAGTCCTCCCCGTGGTTCTGCCAGTAGTACGCCGCGCGCATGATGCCGAACGCCTCGTCGACCCCGGTCATGTCGGGTTCGGCGTCCTCGACCGCCGCGCCCAGGATGTCCTGGAGCAGTGCGCGGGCCGGAGCCATGGCCGCGGTGATCCGCTCGTCCACGGGAAGCCCGCCCAGCGTGCTCGACCACGCCACGCGCACGCCGGTGAAGTCGCGGTCGAGCGGGGCGCCGAAGTCGGCCTCGGGCAGGTTCATCAGCGCCCGGCTGTCCGGGCGGGCGACCACCCGCATCTGGAGGGCGACGTCGCCGACCGTGCGGGCCATCGGACCGTACTGGGCCAGGGTGAACACCGGCATCGGGTTCGGCCACACCGGCACCCGCCCGGCGGTGGGCCGCAGTCCGACCACGTTGTTCCACGCCGCCGGGTTGCGCAGCGAGCCCGCCATGTCCGAGCCGTCACAGACGGCCGCCATGCCGGTGGCCAGCGCGACCGCCGCACCGCCGGAGGAGCCCCCGCAGGTCAGCGTGGGATCGTAGGCGTTGCCGGTGGCGCCGAAGAGCGGGTTGTACGTCTGCGAGCCGGTGCCGTACTCCGGCACATTGGTCTTGCCCATGCTGACCGCGCCCGCGTCGATCATCCGCTGGACCACGAGGGTGTTGCGCCGGGGCACGTGCCCGGCGGTGAGCGGCGAGCCGTAGGTGGTGCGGATGCCGGCGGTGTCGGCCAGGTCCTTGTGCAGCGCCGGCAGGCCGTGCAGAGGACCAAGCGCGCGCCCTCTGGCGATCGCCTCGTCGGCGCGCCGGGCCATCGCGCGGGCGTGCTCGGGCACGAGGGTCACCACGGCGTTGACTTTCGGGTCGACCCGCTCGATCTGTTCCAGATGGGCGTCGAGCACCTCCCGCGCCGACACCTGTCTGTCCACCATGAGGCCGACGAGTTCACGGGCGGTGCGGAACACGAGGTCGTGACGGTCCTCCATGCGCGGGGCGTCCCTTCGTCCTGGCAGCACAGGAGGCGCACACGTGTCCGGACACACCCGTGCGCCCGGGACGGGCCGCCCCCGCCTGCCGACCGACCCACCTCACGAAGGTCCCACCGATACCCGCCGGCCGCCACTCACCCGCTCGCCGCTCGCCCCCACCACTGCGCCCCGGCCGCACCGCGCCGCCCGCCCGGCTCGGCGGGCGGCGCGATGGAGCCGGGGCGCTGGGCTGAGATCGTGCCCGTTGGGCTCAGATCGTGGCCGTGTCGATGACGAAGCGGTAGCGGACGTCGCTGGCCAGCACCCGCTCGTAGGCGTCGTTGATCTCGGAGGCGCTGATCAGCTCGATCTCGGCGCCCAGGCCGTGCTCGGCGCAGAAGTCCAGCATCTCCTGGGTCTCGGGGATGCCGCCGATGCCGGAGCTGCTCATGCTGCGGCGGTCGCCGAACAGCGACTGGAGCACGATCCGCACCGGCTCCTCGGGCAGGCCGACGTTGACCAGGGTGCCGTCCGTGCGCAGCAGGGACAGGAAGGCGCCGAAGTCCAGCGGGGCCGAGACGGTGTTGAGGATGAGGTCGAAGGTGCCCTTGAGGTCCTCGAAGGTCTGCGGGTCGCTGGTGGCGTAGTAGTGGTCGGCGCCGAGCTTCAGGCCGTCGTCCTTCTTGCGCAGGGACTGGGAGAGGACGGTGACCTCGGCGCCGAGCGCGTGGGCGATCTTGACGCCCATGTGGCCGAGGCCGCCGAGACCGACGACGGCCACCTTCTTGCCGGGGCCGGCGTTCCAGTGCTTGAGCGGGGAGTAGGTGGTGATGCCGGCGCACAGCAGCGGGGCGGCCACGTCCAGGGACAGGCCCTCGGGGACGCGGACGACGTAGTTCTCGTCGACGACGATCTTCTGCGAGTAGCCGCCCTGCGTGGCCTCGCCGTCCTTGCCGACGGCGTTGTACGTCCAGGTCGGGCCCTCGACGCAGTACTGCTGGAGGCCGGCCTCGCAGTTGTCGCACTTCCGGCAGGAGTCGACCATGCAGCCGACGCCCACCCGGTCGCCGACGGCGAACCTCGTCACACCGGGGCCGACCTCGGAGACCACACCCGCGATCTCGTGGCCGGGCACCATCGGGAAGGTGCCGGGGCGCCAGCCGTCCCGGGCCTGGTGGATGTCGGAGTGGCAGATGCCGGCGAACCGGATGTCGATCAGGACGTCGAACTCGCCGACCGCGCGTCGCTCGATGGTGGTCCGCTCCAGCGGGGCCTTGGCGGCGGGTGCGGCGTAGGCGGCAACAGTGGTCATGACGGGGGTTCTCCTCGTGGGGGTATGCGCTGCCCGGCTGCCTTCCACCGGGCACACGACCAGCCTGCCCCCATCTCGGCCGGTCACCCAGAGCACGGCTTTGCGTACGACTGCCGTGCCTACCACTGGCAGGATCAGGGTGATGGACGTACGACCAGGGCACCCGGCGGATACTTGCGGTATGGACGAACAGCCCGGAGCCTCCGCCGCCGGCCGGCCCCTGGACCCGCGGGCCGAGCTGAGCCGGTTCCTGCGCAGCCGTCGGGCACGGCTGAAGCCGGAGGACGTGGGACTGCCCGCCTTCGGCCGGCACCGCCGGGTGCCGGGGCTGCGCCGGGAGGAACTGGCGCAGCTGGCCGGGGTGTCGGTGGCGTACTACACGCGCCTGGAGCAGGGCAATGGCCGCAACGTGTCGGCGGAGGTCCTGGACTCCATCGCCCGGGCCCTGCGGCTGACCGACGCCGAGCACGCGCACCTCACACACCTGGCCAAGCCGAAGTCGCACCAGAAGAAGCCGGCGGCGCGGCAGCAGCAGGTCCGCTCCTCGCTGCGCCAGCTGCTCGACACCCTGGACGGCGTGCCGGCGTACATCGGGGGCCGCCGCACGGAGATCCTCGCCTGGAACCGGATGGCGGCGGCGCTGTTCGGCGACTGGGGGCGGCTGCCGCCGGCCGAGCGCAACTGGGCCCGGCTGGTGTTCCTGCACGCCGAGTACCGCGACCTGTTCGTCGACTGGGAGCAGAAGGCGATCGACGTGGTGTGCGGCCTGCGCATGAACGCGGGCTGCTACCCGGACGATCCGCGGCTGTCCGCCCTGGTGGGCGAACTCTCGGTGAAGAGCGAGGAGTTCCGCCGGCTGTGGGCGACGCACGACGTCAAGGAGAAGAACCACGGCGTCAAGCGCCTGCACCACCCGCTGGTCGGCGACCTGTCCCTGAACTTCGAGTCCTTCCGCCTCACGGACGACTCGGACCAGTCCCTGCTGACCTACCACGCCGAACCGGGCTCCCCGTCCGCCGAGTCCCTGCGCCTCCTGGCCAGCTGGGGCACCGACGCGACCACGGCAGTGCCCTCACCGTAGCCCTCGGCGCGGACTCGCCCTGACGCGATGACGTCGGAGGACTGTCCGGATGTGGTGTGTCCATCCGCCGCTCTCCGTCCGTATAGTTGCCCCAGGCACCTAACGGTGTGAGGAACGAGGCAACGGGACTCCCCCCCACGGAGGCAGGCATGACCGAGACGCTCCCGGACGCACAGGCTCAGCTCCCCGAACACCCGATGCCCAGGGCAGCCGGCTGCCCGTTCGATCCGCCGCCGACGCTGCGGGAGCTGCGGAGCAGCGCCCCGATCTCCCGGGTGCGCATCTGGGACGGCACCAGCCCGTGGCTGATCACCCGCTACGACCATGTGCGGGCCCTGCTCGGCGACCCACGGGTGAGCGCCGACCCGGCCCACGGCGGCTATCCGCACCGCAACGCCGCCATGCGGGCGAGGGAGCGGGACCAGCGCACCTTCATCACCATGGACGACCCCGAGCACGCCCGCCTGCGCAGAATGGTGACGGGCCCGTTCGCCATCAGGAAGATGGAGGCTCTGCGGCCTTCGGTCCAGCGGCTCGTCGACGACCAGATCGACGCGATGCTCGCCGGCCCGAATCCGGCCGACCTGGTCACCGCGCTCGCCCTGCCGGTGCCGAGCCTCGTCATCTGCCGACTGCTCGGCGTGCCCTACGGCGATCACGACCTGTTCCAGCGCAACACCCAGGTCATCGTCCGTCGCACCTCCACTCCGGAGGAGGTCGTCGGAGCGACCCGGGCGCTCACCGACTACCTGGACGATCTCCTGATCGTCAAGCGGAAGCACCCCGAGGACGACCTGCTGTCCACACTCGTCACCGAACGCGTGGACACGGGCGGGATGACACAACGGGAGGCCGCCCGCATGGGCGTCCTGCTGCTCGCCGCAGGCCACGAGACCACAGCGAACATGATCACGCTGGGCACCCTCGCCCTGCTGCAGAACCCCGAGCAGCTCGCCCTCCTCCGCGACTGCCCGGACCCCGGCGTCGTGGCGGGGGCCGTGGAAGAACTGCTGCGCTACCTGACCATCACGCACTCCGGACGCCGTCGCGTGGTCCTGGACGACATCGAGATCGACGGCCAGGTCCTCCACGCCGGCGAGGGCCTCATCCTCGCCAACGACATCGCCAACCGCGACCCGGAAGCCTTCCCCGACCCCGACCGGCTCGACGTCACCCGCGACGCGCGCCGCCACGTCGCCTTCGGATACGGGGTGCACCAGTGCCTCGGCCAGCCGCTGGCCCGCGTCGAACTGCAGGCCGTCTACGGCACCCTCTACCGCCGCGTGCCCACCCTCGCCCTGGCCACGGACATCGACCGGCTGGAGTTCAAGCACGACGGCCTGGTCTACGGGGTCTACGAACTCCCCGTCACCTGGTGATCCCCCACCCGCCCCCACCGGAATCGAGGCACCCCGTGCACGTGGAAGTCGACCAGCCCAAGTGTGTCGCCTCCGGACAGTGCGTCCTGATGGCCCCCGACGTCTTCGACCAGGACGACGACGGCATCGTCGAACTGCTCACCGACCGTCCCGGCCCCGGACACCGCGACGGCGTCCGGGAAGCGGCGGCGGTCTGCCCGGCCGCGGCCATCCGGCTGGAGGAGGAGTGACCACCGCCGCACCGGTACGCCGCGTGGTGATCGTGGGCGCCTCGGCGGCCGGCCTCACGGCCGCCGAGGCCCTGCGCCGGGAAGGGTTCGAGGGCGCCGTGACCCTCGTGGGCGAGGAGCACCACCTGCCGTACGACCGGCCGCCGCTGTCCAAGCAGATCCTCACCGGCGCCTGGCCCGTGGAGCGGGCGGCACTGCGCCGACCGTCCGACCTGGACGCGCTCGGGCTCGATCTGCGGCTGGGCAGCCGGGCGGTGCGCCTGTCCCCGGCCTCCCGCACGGTCACGCTCGCCGACGGTGCCGAACTCGGCTACGACGCGCTGATCGTGGCGACCGGAGTACGGCCGCGGCGGCTGGCCGGGCACACCGCCCCGGGCGTGCACGTGCTGCGCACACTCGAAGACGCGCGACGGATGCGCGAGCGCCTCGGCGCGGGCCGCCGGCTGGTGGTGATCGGCGCCGGTTTCCTCGGCTCGGAGGTCGCCGCCGCCGCACGCTCCCTCGGCGCCTCGGTGACCGTCGTGGAGACCGCTCCCCTCCCGCTCGCGCGGGTCGTCGGAGATCGGGTCGGCGCCCACCTCGCGCAGCTCCACCGCGACCACGGGGTGGACCTGCGCACCGGCGTCCGGGTCGGCGAGATCGTCGCGCACGGCGGACAGGTCGGCGGGGTGACCCTGACCGACGGGACCGTGCTGCCGGCCGACGACGTCCTCGTCGCCATCGGTTCCGAGCCCAACACCGACTGGCTCGGCGGCAGCGGCCTGGACCTGGCCGACGGAGTGGTGTGCGACCAGCACCTCACCGCCGGCCCCGGGGTGTACGCGGCCGGTGACGTCGCGCGCTGGCACCATCCGCTGTTCGGCGCCACCCTGCGCGTCGAGCACCGCACCAACGCCGCGGAACAGGGCATCGCCGCGGCCCGCGCCCTGCTCGCCCCCGAGCGGGCCAGGCCCTTCGCCCCCGTCCCGTACTTCTGGTCCGACCAGCACGGCGTCAGGATCCAGGCGTTCGGTCACCTCCGGGACCACGACGAGGCGCAGGTGGTGGAAGGCGCCCCCGCCGAGGGCCGCTTCCTCGTCGCCTATCGCACAGGACGCCGGCTCACCGGCGCCCTCGCCGTCGCCATGCCGCCCAAGGCCCTGCACCCGTGGAGGGCCGCCATCGCCGCCGAGACGGACTGGCGGACCCTCCCCACAGCGCCGCTTCCGGCCTGACCCGGCCGCTGCGGCGCGTCCCCCGCCCTCTGTCATCGACTGTCGGCGGGCGCCCGGCAGACGACGTCCTTCTCCGGCAGCCTGCCCGTGGTCAGGCAGACCGTGGCGGGCTCGTCCGCGCAGGATCCGGCGCCGTGGACGCCGTGCCCCTCTCCGCCGAGCACGGTGACCATCCGCGAGCCGTGCAGGGACCGGTGCATCACCCGCCACCGATTGACGCTACGTCACGACCGGCCATCGCCGGACCGGATCGGCGGCCGCCGTGTCGAGGCCGGCCGTCACGGGCGTGGACGCCATGACGCGCGGCGTGCGGACCTGCGCGCCCCGCCCCTCCCCGGCGGCGGCCGCGACCAGCGCGAAGGCCGGCCGGCATCGCCTGCCAAGTGACGCCGCCCGCGACCGGACAGCGCACCGCGTCAACCATCTGCCCTTCCCAGGCCCCCGGTGTGCTGGTCACGATGACGTGCGGACACCCGCCGCGCGTTCCCCCCGCTCGCCCCGTACCTCTGCCAGCTGCTCGGCCAGTTGCCCCACAAGGGCTGCGACCAGCGGTTTCACCCACGACGGTAAGGTGACATGGGCCCACCGGTCCGGCACCACGTACCAGGAGCGCCAATTGTCCAGGCTCTACGTCGTCACCGGCGCTCCCGGAGCCGGCAAGTCCACCCTCCTGCCACACCTGGCGGCATACCCGTTCGCCACGGTCGACTTCGACGAACTGCCGGAACAGGACGGCAGCTTGCTCGGCATCGACATCACCTCGCCTTCAGCGGATTCCGTGTGGCCCGCTTACAACAGGCTCTGGGTGCGGATCACGGCCATGATGCTCCGGGCCGGCGCAGACGTAGTGGTGCTGTGCCCCCTGACACCGGCCGAATGGGCAAGCGCTGCCGCAGGAGTCCCGGACCCGCCGCACGTCCTCTGGGCACGCCTCGACTGCGCCGACGCGGACAGACGCACTCGCCTGGCCGCCCGTGGATGGAACGCCGACGAGATCGGGCAAGCACTCGAGGACGCGGAAGAACTACGGCACGCGGTGGACCGGGAGTTCACCACGACCGACCGCAGCCCGGCCGAGACTGCCGCGGCCCTGAGCCTGTGGATCACCAGCGAAAGGGAATGACCTCGGCCGGCGCAGCCCGCCGTGAACAAGCCGAGGGTAGCCGCTCAGTCGCCGACACCGACCCGCACCGACCGGCGCCCTGCCGTCACCTTCGCCGAGCCACGGCGCCGGCCGAGCCCGGGGCTTCACATTGCCCAGACATTGCGGACGGCGGCGGTTCGTGACCTGGCCATGACTTGCGCATGACATGTTCAGGGAAGTCCTTGCTCCGCTACTCCGTGTTGGCACATCGTCGCTCTGCGGCGCCGATCCCGTGCCGCGTCCGGCTGAGACGCGTCCGTCGTCCAGGACGCGTACCGATCGAGAAGGACTTCCTCCGATGGCAGCAGTACGCACCATGAAGCGCCGGATCGCCGCGGCGGTCGCCACCACGGCCGCCGTGTCGGCCGTTCTCGCCGGCGTCACGGCGCAACCGGCCGAGGCCGCGCCGACATCAGGCACGGTGCTCAACGCCGACAGCCCCCAGGCGGTGCCCGGCAGCTACATCGTCACCCTGAAGCGCGGCGTCGGGTTCAAGGCGAACGCGCGGCAGGGCAAGGACCTGATCTCCGCGTACGGCGGCTCCGTGCGGCGGACGTTCACCTCCGCCCTGAACGGCTACTCCGCGACGCTCACCAGCACGGAGGCCAGACGTCTGGCGGCCGACCCCGAGATCGCCTCGGTCGAGCAGGACCAGGTGGTGCACGCGCTCGGGACGCAGACCGACGCGCCGTGGGGTCTGGACCGGATCGACCAGCCCCACCTCCCGCTGAGCGGCACGTACACCTACCCGGACAGCGGCGGCGGCAACTCGACCGTGTACGTGCTGGACACCGGTGTACGCATCACCCACCGGGAGTTCGGCGGCCGGGCGTCGTACGGCTACGACTTCGTCGACAACGACGCCACCGCGCAGGACGGCTACGGCCACGGCACGTTCGTCGCCACGAACGTCGCCGGAAGCACCTACGGCGTGGCCAAGCAGGCGAAGATCGTCGCGGTCCGCGTGCTGGGCAACGACGGCTCCGGCACCACCGCGGGCGTCATCGCGGGCGTGGACTGGATCACCTCCCACCACGTCGCCGACTCCGTCGCCAACGTGTCCCTCGGCGGGGGCGCCAGCACCTCGCTGGACAACGCGGTGAACAACTCGATCGCCTCCGGAGTCACCTACTCCATAGCGGCGGGCAACTCCGGTGCCAACGCGGCCAACTACTCACCGGCTCGTGTCGCCAACGCCCTCACGGTCGGCGCGACCACCAACTCCGACGCGCGGGCCAGTTACTCCAACTACGGCTCCGTCGTGGACCTTTTCGCCCCCGGCAGCAACATCACCGCCGGCTGGAACACCTCGGACACCGCCACCTACACCGGAAGCGGCACGTCCTTCGCCGCCCCGCATGTCTCCGGTGCGGCGGCGCTCTACCTGACCGCCCACCCCGGCGCCTCCCCGGCGACCGTGGCTGCGGCTCTGGTGAACGGCGCCACCGGCAACGTCCTCACGGGCATCGGCGCCGGCTCACCCAACAAGCTGCTCAAGCTCGTTCCGTAGCCCAACAGCCGCACCGCTCAGCACCCCACAGGAATCACCCAACAGGCAGGCCCCGCCGCTCACCCACCGGAGCGCGGGGCCTGCCCCGTCCGGCGCGAGCTCCGAAGGGACGCCCCGGCGCTGGGAGTCGGAGCGCGCCCTGCTGAAGAGCGACAAGAACCCGCGTGTGATGCGGTACAGCGCCCTGACCCACTCCTTCCGAGCCGTCGACGACTCCCAGGGCCTGGATTACTTCGGGTACGTCTGGACGACGGAGCCCGCCCGGTAGCCGTCACGCACGGGCGGACCGCGGGTCGCTCACACCCTTCGTCCCGGATGGCCGGTCCCTGAACGCGATCGCCTCCGGATACTGCCGGCAGCGGGGGCTGGCCCCACCTTCGATCGACCGGACAGCCGGATGGCCGGGAGAAGGCCATGTCGGCGACCGTGGGTCGGTCCCGAGCAAGTCGCCCACAGAGCAAGTCGCCTACAGAGAAGGCAGGAGATCGTGCGCATCGTCACGGCCACCGCCGCCGTCCTGGCCCTCGCCGGCCACGCCGCCCCGGCCGCCACCGCCCCTCAGCCGACCACCGACGGAATCTGGCGCATGGACGGCTACGGCACGGTCCTGTCCATCCGGAACGGAACCTTGCAGGAGTATCAGACCACCGCCGTCAGCTGTCTCAAGGGCGATGCCGCGCAGCGGACGGGCCCCAGCACCTACACCACGCCCGACGGCACTGTCCTCACCGTGCGCATCCAGGGAGGCCGCGACCGCGGCTCGATGCGGGCGGACGGCTCCGTCGGCCACCGGAACCTGCGCCGGATCCCGAAGCTGCCCGACGCCTGCACGAGTCCGGCCCCCAAGGGCCCGCTCGCTGCCTTCGACGTCTTCTGGCAGTCCTTCGAGGAGAACTACCCCTTCTTCGCCGCCAAGGGCATCGACTGGCACGCCGTACGCGAGCAGTACCGCCCCCGGGTGAACGCCGGGACGACGAGGGACGAGCTCTACGCCGTCTTCAGCGAGATGGTCGAGCCGCTCCACGATGCCCACGTCGCCGTCCAGGACGGCGATCGCGTCTTCGCACGGGTCCGCCCGGGCACCGTCGTGCCCACCGAGGAACTGGACACCAAGGTCAAGAAGTTCATCGTGGCGCGCGACCTCAAGAACGCCCAAAACCTCCAGGACTTCGCCAACGGGCGCATCACCTACGCCGACCTCCCCGGCGGGCATGGCTATCTGCGGATCTCCGGTTTCGGCGGATACGCGGGCGACGGCGCCCCCTACGCAGCCCAGCTGGCCGAGCTGGACAGGGCGCTGGACACGGTCCTCAGCCAGGAGCGCACCCAGCGCCTGAAGGGTCTGATCATCGACCTGCGGATCAATGGCGGCGGTTCCGACGCCCTGGGAATCCACATCGCCGAGCGCCTCACCGACACCTCCTACCTCGCCTACTCCAAGCGGGCGCGCAACGACCCCACCGACCCCACCCGGCACACCCGCCCCCAGCCCGCGTATGTCACGCCGTCCCCAGGGCCCCGTTACACCGGCCCGATCGCCGTGCTGACCGGCGGCTCCACCGTCAGCGCGGGGGAGACCTTCGCCCAGGCCCTCATGGACCGGCCCGGCAAGACGGTCCGGATCGGGCAGCCCACCCAGGGTGTCTTCTCGGACGTCATGTCGCGCAAGCTCCCGGGCGGCATGACGGCCTGGCTTCCGAACGAGGAGTTCCTGACCCGGTCGGGCAGGACCTTCGACGGCACGGGCATTCCGCCGCACCTCACAGCGCCGGTCTTCACGAAGGAGGAGTTCGCCAAGAAGAGGGACTCGGCCTTCGACAGCGCACTGAACGTCCTGCCGCAAAGCCCTGCTAGGAAGTGGCCCGAAACGGGTATCGCACGTCGGTGAGTTGTTCCGACAGCTCCCATAGACGGCGGCCCGTCTGCGGGTCGGCCGCCGTGGTGGACAACCGTACGTGTGTCGGACCGCCTCGCAGCTCGGCGAAGCCGTCCGGCCCGATGAAGTCACCGCCTTTCACCTCAGGGGCGGTGGCCGCGTACAGCTGGGGCAGCGCGCCTTGTTCCGGGCGCTGGGAAAGCGGGATGAGGATACGTCCGAACAGCACCTTCACGATGCCGACCGGCGCGCTCGTCTGCAGGTTGGTGGAGGTGTAACCGGGGTGGGCGAGCACGCTCCGCACCGAGCTGCCGGCCGCGGTCAGCCTTCGGTGGAGTTCCCATCCGAAGACGGCGTTGGCCAACTTCGACTGGTTGTAGAACCGCATGGGAGAGTACGTGCGCTCGCCCGAGAGGTCATCGAAGTAGAGGTGACCTTGCCGGTGGTTGGCCGAACTCACCGTGACCACGCGGGGGTCGATGCCGTCGGCGAGCAGGTCGAGCAGGAGACCGGTGAGCGCGAAGTGGCCGAGATGGTTGCCGGCGAACTGCGACTCGTGACCCTGAGCGCTCAGTGAACGGGGTGGCGCCATCACGCCGGCGTTGTTCACGAGTACGTCGAGTCGCGGGTGATCGGCGCGCAGCTGTTCGGCGAATGCTCGGACCGATCCGAGGTCAGCCAGGTCGAGACGGCGCACTTCCAGAGCGGCGTCGGGCTGCTCAGCGGTGATCTCTGCGGCGGCCGTGTGCCCTTTCCCCTCGTCGCGTACGGCGAGGATCACGTGTGCGCCCTTGCGGGCGAGTGCCCGGGTGGTTGCCAGGCCGAGACCGCTGTTGGCCCCGGTGACGACGAACACCCGCTTGGCCTGATCGGGGATCTGATCGGCGGTCCAGCGCAGACTCTTCGACATGTGGCACACATTGCCGTGTATGTCACTTGGTGTCAAGATGTCACTGGGTGTCATGTGTGACATGGAGCTAGAATGCCGAGGTGAGTTCCCGCCCTGAAACCACCCTGGCCCAGCGCAAACGCCAGCTCGTCTCCAACGAGCTCAGTGAGGCGGCGCTCCAGCTGATGGCCTCGAAGGGATTCGACGCGGTCACCGTCGACGAGATCGCGGCCACCGCCGGCGTGTCCAAGCGAACCTTCTTCCGGTACTTCGCCTCCAAGGAGGACGTCGTCGTCCAATTCCTGGCCGACATGGGCACCGGCATGCGCGCGGCGCTGGCGTCACGACCCACCACGGAGCGGCCGTCCCTGGCTCTGCGGCACACCGTCTGGGTCTCCATGACCGCCTGCGCCGGCCATTCCGACAGGGCGCTGGGTGTGGTGCAGCTGATCCTGCGGACCCCCGCCCTGCGTGCACGGTTCCTCGAGCACCAGGATCGGTGGCGCGACGACCTGGCAACGGAGTTGGCGCAGCGCCTGGGGCTCCGCCCCGACACCGATCCGTACCCACAGGTGGCCGCGGGGATGGCGCTCACCGCCTTCGACGCTGTTCTGCAACAGTGGAGCGGCAGCGACGGTGTCCAGGACCCCGCCGAACTGACCGACCGGGTCTTCGCCATCATCGCCCCGGCGTTGGACTCGGTGAAGTGAGCGGCTTCGCGGCCGGCGAAAGATCTTGATGCCGGCGCCGAGGTGAACGCCCCCCAGGTGAACGACCAGCGCGTCGACGCGGCCACAGGCGAGCTCAAGCGGTGCTCCTCCGCACCCCTGCCGCCGTGTGCCACGAATCCTCAAAGATCAGCGAGGTATGGCATCGGCACCACCTGCACGGTCGGTCCAGGCCGCCCTCACACCCGGCGGCGCACCCGCAGCGGTGCGTACAGGAGCAGGGCGGCGAGGAACGCCACCGGGTAGGCGAGATCGGCGCCGTGCAGGGCGCGGGCGACCGGGCCGACGTACAGGCCGGTGCTCATGAACGGCACCGCGACGGCGAAGCCGGCGACGAACGCCACGAGCGCCGGCCACCAAGGCGCCCGCGCCGCCTCCTCCGCCGCGAGGTCCACCGGCCGGCCGTCGCGCGCCCGCGCGCGGGCCAGCCAGTCGACGGTCACGATCGCCACGAAGCCGGGGATCCAGTAGCCGACGAACAGCAGCACGTTCTGGAAGCGGGCGGTGGTGTCGGCGGCGTGCATCCACAGCACGAGCGGGAAACCGAGCACCGCGGCGAGCGCGGCGGCCACCGGACGCGGCAGCCGGACGCCGACGGTCTGCAACGCCAGTGACCCGCTGTAGTCGTTCATCGCGTTGCTGCACAGCGCCGCGAGGGCCACCGCGAGGAGCCCGAACGCGCCGAGCGCGCCGCCGCCCAGCAGCCGGTCCACCCCGCGGGCGGTCTGGTCGGTGAACTGCGCCGCGCCCCACAGCCCGAGCGCCTGCACCGCGACGAAGGACGTTCCGACCCCGAGCAGGGTGCACCAGAACATCCGCCCACGGGACGCCGTGCGCGGCAGGTAGCGGCTGAAGTCGCTGGCGTACGGCGCCCACGAGAGGGCGAGGCTCAACGCGACGGTGCAGGTCAGCACGAACGCGCCCGCGCGGTCGGCGCCGTGCGCGCTCGCGGCTGTCGTGGGCTGGGCGCCGTGCGCGAGCTTCACCGCGAGGACGGCGAACGCGGCGGCGAGAGCGAAGGTCATCACCGTCTGCAGGCGGTGGATCGCCTCGTAGCCGATGACGCCCAGCGCCCCTTGGGCCGCGAGCATCACCAGGACGCCCAGCCAGAACGGCCAGCCGAACAACTGGGCCAGCGCGTCGCCGCCGAACAGACCGATCAGCGCGTCCCAGGCGATGGACGACAGCCACTGGAGAGCGCCCGGCAGCACGACGCCCCGCCCGAAGGCCAGCCTCGCCAGCGGGAGTTGGCCCGCCCCGGTCTGGCTGCCCCAGGTGCCCAGGTAAGCGGTGGGCACCGCGCCGAGCAGGGTGCCGAGCACCACGGCGAGCAGCGCGGTGCCGAAGTCCAGCCCGAGGGCCGCCCCGACAGTGCCGGTGAACACCCCGGTCATCGTCAGGTTGGGGGCGAACCACACGGTGAACAGCCGCCGGGGGCCGCCGTAGCGGGCATCCTCCGGCACCGGCGCGATACCGCGCGCCTCCACCCGCAGATCCCCGGGCGCCGTCGGCATCCGCCCGTCGAAGACACCCCGCGCCTCGGCAACGGCAGCCCCGTCACGGGCATCACGGGCATACGGCAATGACATACGACATCCCTCCGCCAGTCCTAACTGGTTCAGGTTCGACGGGTGTGATCTCAGCCCACGCGCGGGGCACCCCGTGTCCAGGTACGCCGGTCAGAATAACCCGGCCCGGTGACCGGTGCCGATGTCCTGCCGATCGCCGACGACAGACGGTGGCGCACAGTGCCCTGGGACAGCCGGAGCAAGCTCGGATCCGGGGCCGTGCGCCTGGCCGGTCCCGGCGTCCGGGGAGAACCGGCCACGTCCTGACCATCCGTGCGTGCGCCAGGGCCGGACCGGGAGTCCGGCCCGGCCCTGGCGATTGGTTCAGTTTACGGTGAAGGAGTAGTCGTACATGGTCAGTTGGATGCCGGAACGGGTCGTCGCGTAGACCTGGAGGTCGTAGGGGCCCTCCGACGCCGGGGCCCACTCGACGCTCGCGGCGTGGTGCGTGTCCGCGCTGACCGTGACCTCCGGATCCCCGTTGAAGGAGTACGTGTAGCTCACGACGCCCTTCACTCTGGGCGTGAACGTGAACGTGAACGTGAACGTGCCCGGGACGCCCGCGCCGCCGCCGGAACCGTTCTCGGGGTAGGCGGAGGAAGCGACGACGGGAGTCGTGTCGTAGAAGATGCCCCACGAGGCCGCGTCACTGATCCAGCCGTTCGCGCTCCTGCTGGTCACCTCGACGCGCTCGCCGGCGACGCCGTCGAGTGTGAGCTTCGTTCGGGCCGTGCCGTTCGCCGCCGCCGCGAGCTCGATGGTCCTGTCGTCGTCCACGCCGCCCACCGTCCGCACGGAGTAGCCGACGACCGGGCTCTTCGACTGGAGCGCGGCGTCGGGCCGGAACGTGAACGTCGTCGGCCTGCCGAACTCGGGTGCGGGGACGGCCGGGGTGACGGTGGGCGCCGTGCTGCCGACGCGAAACGTGTAGCTGGTGGTCGCCGACGGATTGAAAGCCCGGTCGAGGCTGCTCACCCACAGGGTCATCGGGCCGGAGCCGGCCGGTGCATCAGGCTGAACGTGGCCGAACCGCCGGGCGCGTCGGCACGCACGAAGTGTCCCGGGTCCGCGTACGGGTCCTCGGGCTGCGGGATGCCCCAGTCGCCGGTGCGCGCGATGACGACGACCGGCAGGGGCTGCGTCCATGAGTACTCGAACCCGGTGACACCGGAGATGCCGTTGGCGTCCAGCGTGAACGTGACCGGCTCACCGCCCTGATTCACCTGGTCCGGCGGGTAGTTCGACGAGGAGACGGTGGGCGCGCTCGCCGGGAGGGTGTCGTCGACGGTGACGTAACAGGGGGCGGACCAGTCCGAGGCCCCGTCGCCGGCCACCGTCTGCGCCTGCCACGCGTAGGTCTGCCCGTCGGTGAGTGTCTCGGCGGGCAGGCGGCCGGCGGCCTCGGATCCGGCGACGGCGTGGTCACGGGTGACCGTCGTGACCTGCGACGGGTCGGTCACGGGCCAGGCCTGATACCGGACGGCGAGCGGGGACCCGCCGGCGGTGCCGACGGTTCCGGGGATGCCTTCGACGACAACGCCGTTGCCGGCCCAGAGATACGTGGGGCGGCCCGCGTCGGTCGAGCACCTGCGGATGCCCGCGCAAGGCGCTCGGATACGTACTGGCGTGCGGGCAGCGACAGGATCGTACGGGCACGTCTTGGACAGCACATGACAAGTTAAGAAGGCATGATCGAACGGCGTGAGCTTCGTCGACCGGGCAGCGCGCCGCAGCTGTCGTTGCCGCACACGACGGGGCGTGCCCGCAGATCGAGTCGTACCTGCCCGAGCGCTTCGGCACTCGACGGCCGGACCGGCGCCGGGAGCGGCGATGGGGTCAACGAAGCTCCCCTGCTGTCGCACCCCTGGCCGAGTGGCACACGGGAGAGCCTCGGGGGTGGGGGCGCCCCTCCCGCTGACGCGGGGATACGCCTCGGCCCTGGTGGACCCCGCTCGGTCGGCTCGTCGCGGACCTTCAAGTCTGGCGCACCTTGGAGGAACGCGGTCACCTTTTCGGGGATCCCGCTGTGCGGAACCCTGGATTACGGAATCGTCTGTGCCCGTGCGTTCGATCAGCCGGGCGAGGATGCCGCGAAGAGCAGAGGGGCGAGGCGATGGGTGAAGGCGAGAGGGAGACGTGGACGACGGAGGAGTTCGGGCCGTCGCACGCGGGTGCCGTCGGGGTGCTGCTGGCCGACGGCACCGTCCCGGACCCCGTGCTCTTCCTCAGCTCTTCCGGAGCGGAGTGCAGGCGGGTCTCGCAGTGGAGCGTCTACGACGGCCGCTCCTGTGGCGGCCCTCGGGCGGCGGCGCTGCGCGCGGTGTGCTCGTGCGGCTGGACGGGAACCGGCCGCGCCCTCGACTGGAACCAGAGCAGCGACGGCGACGGCGAGGACCCGGGCGAGGCCGCCGAAGCCGTCGCCGACGCCTGCGGCCGAGACTGGGACGCGCACACCGTTGAGGTCGCGCGGTCGGCGCTGCCGCTCCCGCAGACGGTCACCGCTCTGCTGGAGCAACTGGAACGGGAGATCGAGAAGCTGGCGAAGCACTCACCACTGGCCGCGGTACGCGCGGCCCGCCACCTGGAGATCCTCGCCGCGCGCAGCGCCTACTGGCCGGCGCGCGACATCGCACGGGACACGCCGCCCGAGGAGGCCGCCGCCGCACTCGGGCTGAGCCCGCACGACGCGCGAGGCCACTTGGCGCGCTTCGGTGACTTCAGCCGCTTCTGAGCACGCCCCGCCATCGGTCGACGGCACGTTCTGCGGTCCCCGCACCGCACCGCACCGGACCGCACCGGACCGGACCGGACTGGACCGGACCGCACCGGACCGGACCGGACGGGACGGGACGGGACGGGCAGGCGGAGACGGACTTCGCGTCGGCCGGCGGCCAGGCGACGGCGCGGGAGCCGAGCGCTGTCTGGTTCAGTTCTGGGCCCGCTGGATCCGACCTGCGACGCCCGCGGCCGCGCAAGGAACCAGGACGCGGCACGACTTCCTCATGGCCGGATGTTTCCGTGACCCCCGGGCACGGCGATACAGTCCGGCGAGGGACGGACGGGTGACCAGGGGGAGGAGCCGGCATGCTGGAGGTCGTGGCGCTCAGCGCACTCACCACGTTCTTGCTGAGCGTGGGGAACGGGGCCGCTGGAGAGGTCGGCAAGAACCTGACCCTGTCGGCGGGCGCTCTGGTGAGGCGGACCCTGGGACGCGAGATCCCGCTGCCCGCCGGCGAGGAGGAGAGGTCCGAACTGGCCGGCCGCCTGCACACGGCGATGAGCCGCGATCCGCGACGAGCCGGTGAGTGGGCCCACCTCGTGGACAGCGCCCGGGTCCGGACCGAGACGCCGTCGCGCGGTGGCATGCCCCCGGCCCCCTGGGCGTTCACGAACCGGCAGAAGGTGCTCAGGCAACTGATGCGGGAAGCGGGGCGGCCCTGGGAGGGCAGGCCCCGGGTCGCGCTCCTGTCAGGTCCTCCGGGAAGCGGCACCACCGCGGTGGCCCTGCGCCTCGGCCCGGAGAGCCGCGACCGCTTCCCCGACGGGCAGTTCTACGTCGATCTGCGCGACGCCCGCGACGACGAGAGCGGACCGGACGCGGCGGCCGTCCTCCTGCGACTGCTGCGCGAGACGGGGGTGGAGCCCGACCGGATCCCGGCCACCGAAGCCGGCCGGGTGCGGCTCTACCGGCAGATCACCGAGGGCAGCAAGATGCTCGTGGTGATCGACCACACGACCTCGCTGGCCCAGGTCCGCGGCCTCGTACCGGCGACACCGGACGTCTTCCTTGTGGTCGTCGTCTCCGGACCGCCCCTGCTGCTGGAGGCGGAACGTGTCCCGGTTCCGCCGCTGACCGACCGGTACGCGAAGCAACTGGTGCGGAAGGTGGCGGGTCAGGCCAACGCCGCGCGGGTGAACGCGCAGTTGCCCGCACTGCTGGAGCGCTGCCAGGGCAACGCGTTCGTGCTGCACGCCGAGGCGAGGCTGCTGGCCCGCGGCGGGAGCGGTCCCGCACCGCGGGCCGAGGCATGGCGGCACCACCCGGTACGCGCCGCGGCGCGGCTCGCCGCGGTCCAGCTCGCTCCCGAAGCGGCCCGTCTGTGCCGGCTGACCGCGCTCGGCGGCTGGCCGTCCGTCAGCGCGGTGATCGCGGCCGCCGCCGCCGGCCTCGACGACGAGCAGGCGGCCGGCCGGATGCTCGACGAGGCCGTGGACGTCGGACTCCTGGAGCCTCTTCCCGACCGGCGCTACCGCTTCCGGCCCGAGATCAGGCGCCAGCTCGCGGACACCGCCGCGGCGGAGTACGGAGCCCGGGAGTGCTCGGCGGCCGTGGGCCGGGTGCTCGACGCCCTCGTGGAGCGGGTGCTGCCCGCGTCGCGCGCGGCCCTGCCGGAGAGCTGGCGGACCGAGCTGCCGGCGGACTTCCACGGCGGGAGCGGAGCCGACCAGGACGGCATCGTGGTCCTGGCGGCCGAACTGCCCAACGTGGTCCGGGCGGTGACTCTGGCCGAGGAGTGCGGGCGGATCGCTGTGGCCCTGTGGCTGGCCCGCGCGCTGTGGCCGCTGCAACTGAAGGCCGGCTACTGGGACGAGGTGCTTCCCGCGCTCCGGGACGCGGCACGCTGCGCCGAGGAGAACCGCGCGGACGAGCGCATGGCGGGTGCGCTGCACTTCCAACTGGCGCACTGTCTGGGGGAGATGCGCCGGGAGGAGCAGGCGAACCGCGCGGCACGGTCGGCCGTCACCTACGAAAGGGCGGCTGGACATCCGCGCGGCGAGGCGTCGGCCGTGGAACTGCTGGGTCTGCTGAGCCTGAACCGATGGGAGTACGAGGAGGCGTACGACAGGTTCGCCGAGGCCGAGACCATCTACCGCAGGCTGACGGCCGACCAGGAGGGCGCGGCGGACCTTCCGCGGGCCCTCGCCCTGATCGAACGCCACAAGGGCCGGGCCCTGCGCGGCCAGGGCCGGCTGGAGGAGTCCCGCCAGGCGCTGGAACACGCTGTGGACTTCTTCGCCGGGCGGACCGGAGCGCCCCCCGAGGCGTACAACCATGCCCGCGCCCTCACCGACCTCGCGGAGACCCTGCACGACGACGGCGACGACACGACGGCGCTGGTGAGGATCGGCGAGGCGGAAGCCCTGCTTCCGCCGACCGCGACGCCGCATCTCGCCTATCTGGCCCGGTTGCGGGAGCGCTGCGAGGGAGGCGCGGCCCGGTAGTCCGGCCGGTCCGCCTCCACCCGGAACGGGTGCACACCTCCGGCCGTGTGCACTCGAAGCACCACTCCACCCGCGGGTACGGTCCCGCCGTGTGCCAGCCAGGTGTACAGGGCCGAGGCGGCCGCGGCGGGATCGGCGTCCGCGTCGTCCGAGGCGGACACCCGCAGGACTCCGTGCCGTCTCACCCGTACGGTGCAGCTGTCGGGCCCGGTCACGTACACCGCGGCCGAGCAGTGCGGATGACGGCGCAGTACCTCGGCGGTCCACAGACCGGGGCCGCCCAGGCGCGGATCGTCCGGCCGGCCCTCGCGTGTGATGACGTCCGCCAGGTCCAGGTCCCCGGGGCGGCGGGTGTCCTCGTGCACGGCGAGGTGCGCGTCGCCGTCAGCGCCGTACGGGTGTTCCGTGGAGCGCTCGATCACGATGTCGACGCCGTCCACGTGTGCGCGTACGTGCAACGGGGCCGTCACCTTCCGCGGACCGTACGGGGGGAGCGCCAAAGGCTCCAGGGACGCGGGCGCGGCCGGCTCGGGAAGGGAGAGCAGGGCGTAGAAATGTCGGCGCAGCAGCTCGGCCGACCGGGCCGGTTCCGAGGTGACGAACCTGGCGGCGGCCGGGTCGGGCCGGTGACGGGCGACTGTCCGCTCGATCTGCGGCCGCAGTGCGACGAGCGGATCGAGCCGGGGAGCGTGCCGGACGAAGTCCGCGAGCGGGGCCTGCGGGTCGAGCACGCCCGCCCCGTCGGCCGCCAGCAGCACAGGTGTGCCCAGGGCGGCGGCATAGTAGGAGACGGCGCCGAAATCCCCCAGGACCAGGTCTGCGGCCAGGAGGGCCTGCCGCCAGGCGCGGACGGGGTCGATCAGGGCCAGACCGGCGCGGCGGGCCCGGTCCAGCCACACCCGGATCTGGCCGGGGCCGTGCCCGTACCAGATGTTCGGGTGGAGGACGGCGGCCAGGCGGTAGTCGTCGGCCGGCAACTCGGCCGCGAGGCGGGGCAGCAGACCGGGCAGCATGTCCTGCTCGCCGCCACTGCCGAAGAGCCCTTCCGGGTTCCAGGTGGAGTTCAGCACGACGAGCCGCTGCCCGCGACGCACCCCCAACGCCCGCCGGAACCTCTCACGGTAGGGAACCGCCGCGAGCATACGGTCGAAGCAGGGATCACCGGCGAGGACGGCTGCGGGCACCGCGGGGGCGCACACCCGCGCCAACCGCTCCAACTGCTCCGGATGGGAGAGGACGAGCCCGTCCACGAAGGGCTTCCCCTCGTCGAGAAGCCACTCGGGCGACAGCCCGAACGTCGGCTCCCGGCTCCCGGCTCCCGGCTTGCCCAGTTTCTTGGTGTACCCGGTACCATGTGAGATGACCGACAAATGCCCCTTGATCCGCGCGAGTTCACCACCGAAACTCGCGGAGACCGCGAGGTCCAAGGGGGTCGAGAGAGCCTGCTCCCAGGGCAGCACGGGAAGCTCCAGTTCGGCGAACAGCTCCTGTATGCCGCCCTGGAAGGCGGAGGACCCCGTGGAGGTGACCAGGAGTTGGACGCGGAAGTCGTCGTGGAACAGCGGCACCAGATCCAGCAGGCGGCCGGCCGAGGTGACGTTGTGGACCACCAGCAGAACCCGGCGCTGCACGGTCCGGCTCGTCCACCGACCTGATCCCTCGCCGACCGGTACCCGCACCGGCGGGGGGTGGGCTGCCCCCACGCATGACCTCCCACGCGAACATGGCGAACACGACGTCCTCGCGCAGTCACCCTAGTCCACGGCCGGAAGGGGCAGCCGGCTTCGCACCCCGGCCTCACCGGGGCCTCGCCCGCGCCCGTGTCGGTCGCTAAGTCCGGGCCGCTGCCTTCTTGACGGTCCTGATCACCGGTGCCGTTTCGACGTGTGTGACGGCGGGGAGCGCGGCGACCCGGGTGGTCAGGTACCGGTACAACTCCCTTTGGTCCGCGCACACCACGCTCGCGCACAGGTTGGTCGGGCCGGTGGTGGCGGCGGCGAACGCGATCTCCGGGTGCCCGGCCAGCGCCTGCCCGGCCTCCGCGAGGTGGGCGGGGGCGACCGAGAGCCAGAGCAGGGTGCGGGTGTTCACACCGAACATCCGCCAGTCGACGTCGATGTCGAGATAGAGCAGGCCCTGTTCGCGCAGCTCGGTCATCCGGCGCCGGACCGTCGTCGGCGACCATCCGGTCGCGACGGCCAACTCCTCGAACCCGGCCCGGCCGTCGGTGGCCAGCACGGCGAGGAGCCTCCGGTCGCCGTCGTCGAGCCGCACCGGTCCCGGCCGGTACGGCATCGGAGGCGGGCGCAGCCGCTCGACCGCCTCCGCGTCCAGCGACCCGAGTTTTCCGACCAGGTTGTCCGGGCCGCCGTAGAAGGTGTGCAGCACGGAGTGCGCGGTCACGCCCTCCACCCGCGGGGTGCGGGGCAGTTTGGCCAGCAGCAGCGTCTCGCTGTCCGCGTCGCTCTCGGTACGGACCACGCAGGTGATCTCGGTGCCGCCGGAGCTGAGGTTCACCCAGGACGTGTCGGGGCGTCCGGCCAGCGCCTCGGCGACCGGGAGCGAGGCGGCCGGCGCGCAGCGCACCCGCAGGAACCACAGGGTGGCGCCCAGCGCGGTCGGGTCGACCCCGCCCAGGACCCGTACCGCCCCGGCCGACCGCAACCGGGCGTACCGGCGGGCGACGGTGCGATCCGACACGCCGAGAACCCCTGCGATGGCGCTGAACGGGGCCCGGCCGTCGATCTGCAGGGCGTGCACGAGCCGACGATCCAGCTCGTCGTAGTCGGATTCCACCGGGCCGAGGCTAGACGATGTCGGATGTCCACGCGATGGCACCGTTTTGTGGAGCGGGCGTGCTCGGCCGACGGAGTGTGGTTCCTGTCCCGATCGACACGACCACAGGAGAATTCATGGACACCGATGTGCTCATCGTCGGCGCCGGCCCGACCGGAATGACGCTGGCCAACGAGCTGCTGCTCGCGGGGGTGTCGACCGTCCTGGTCGACCGGCTGCCGCAGCGCAGCGACCTGTCCAGGGCGGGCGGCGTGCAGTCCCGCACGCTGGAGGCGCTGGACCAACGGGGCCTGCTTGAGCCCCTGTTGGCCACCGGGGACCACCCCGCCACCACCGGCCACTTCGCCGGCATCTCCCTCCCGCTCCAGCCCGAGCGGCACCGTCTGCCGTGGCGGGCCGTGCCGCAGGTGGTGATCGAGGGCTTCTTCGAGCAGCACCTCGCCGAGCACGGCCTGCACGCCCGCAGGAACCACGAACTGGTCGGCCTCGCCCAGGACGACGACGGGGTCACCGCGACCTTCGCCGACGGCGCCGCCCTCCGCGGCCGCTACCTCGTCGCCGCCGATGGAGCCCACAGCACCGTACGGTCGCTGGTGCGGGCCGAGTTCCCCGGTCAGCCCGGCACGCTGACGATCGTCTCCGCCGATGTGCGACTGGGCGGAGTCGATCCGCTGACGTCGCACACCTGGAACGAGGACGGGCACTGGGCGGCGCTGTTCCCGCTCGGCACCGATCCGCAGGGCAGGCCGCTGCGCCGACTGGTCCTCGGCGGGCCGGACCGGTCGGGTCCGCCGCGGCCTGAACGCCGTGTTCGGAACGCGGGTGCACCTGCTCGAACTGCGCTACGCCCGCCGTATCACCAACGCGTCGCGGCAGGCCGCCCAGTACCGGCACGGGCGGGTGTTCCTGGCGGGCGATGCCGCCCATGTCCACCTTCCGCTCGGTGCGCAGGGCATGAACACCGGGATGCAGGACGCGTTCAACCTCGGCTGGAAGCTCGGCGCGGCCGTGCACGGCTGGGCGCCGGAGGACCTGCTCGACACGTATCACGCGGAACGGCATCCGGCCGGTGCCGCCGTCCTGCGCAACGTACGGGCACAGAGCCTGCTGATGGACTGGGCCGGCACCCGCGACCCGGACGTACTGGCCGCCCGGGAGATCTTCACGGACATGGCCCGGATCCCGGACGTCCAGCACCATCTCGCCGATCTGATGTCCGGGATGGCCGTCCGTTACCCGATGCCGGGCGCCGACACCCATCCGCTGGTGGGCCGCCCCGCACCGGACCTGGACCTCGGAACGGCCCGGACACACGAACTGCTGCGCTCCGGGCGCGGTGTCCTGCTGGATCCGGCCGACACGTTCGCCGAGGTCGCCGGCCCCTGGTCGGACCGGGTGGACCGGGTGGGTCAGGGCAGCGACACCGAACCGATGCTCGTCCGGCCGGACGGCTACGTGTGCTGGGCGGGCGCGGATGATCCGGAGCCGGCGCTCGCCCGCTGGTTCGGCGAGCCCCGCTGAACCGACGCTCAGGGAGGACCCCCGCGTTCGCCACAGCGGCCAGCACCCGGGTCGCGAACAGGACCACGAAACTCGTGGTGAGGGCACCCACGGCATGCGCTGCCGAGAACACGAGGACGAACACGAGGAGGCTGCCCCGCGCCGGCCAGTCGCGGGCGAGGTCACGGGCGACGCGGTGACCGGGACGACCACCCGCGTCGCGACGACTTCGACGCGCGGTTCGAGGTTTGTGCTCAGCGAGCGAACTTCTCGATGGCGGCCGGTGTGACGGGGGTGAAGAAGTTGACGAGGTTGCCGTCGGGGTCGCGGAACAGGAGCGCGCGGTTGCCCCAGGGCATCGTGGTGGGCTCATTGACGAAGTCCGCCACGAAGCCGGTCAGGTTCTTGTGCACGCTGTCCACGTCGTCGACGAGGAATTCGAGGATGACGCTGTGGTTGTCGGCCGGGCGGGCGGAGCCGGGCGCGAACAGGGGGACCGTGCGGGTGCTGCCGATCGCGAGGGTGGCCGAGGTGGTCCTGAGCTCGGCGAAGTCCTCGTTGGACCAGGTGGCGGATACCCCGGTGGCCCGCTCGTAGAAGTCGACGAGGCGGGCGACGTCGCCCGTGATGACGCGGATAGAGACGAAGTTCATGGGTTTTCTCCTGGTCCGTGCGTGCTTCTGATCGCACGCTACGACGAATACCGGGCGGAACCCGCCCGGTATATGCGGGAGACTTCGGAACATGCCTCGACCCGTCGCCCGCGTGCTCGCCCTGCTGGAACTCCTTCAGTCGGGCGGCACCCGGACCGTGACCGAACTCGCCGGCCGGCTCGACGTCGACGAACGCACCGTACGGCGCTATGTCGGCCACCTCGTCGACCTCGACGTGCCCGTCGAGTCGGTGCGCGGCCGCTACGGCGGCTACCGCCTCGCCCCCGGTTACCGCCTGCCCCCGCTCATGCTGAGCGACGACGAAGCACTCGCCGTGCTGCTCGGCCTGGTCGCGGGCCGGCGAGCCGGCCTGACGACGACCATGGGCGCGGCGAGCGAGACGGCGGCGGCCAAGATCCGGCGAGTGCTGCCCGAGCGGCTGAGCCGCAGACTCGACGCCCTTCTCGGCTCTCTCGCCTTCACGGACCGGCCCGGCGAAACAGTCGCCCCGCACTCCACGGTGCTGCTCGCGATCGCCGACGCGGTCAGCCATCACCGGCCGATCTCGATCCGGTACACCGCCGCCGACGGCCGGCGCAGCCAACGCACGCTGCACCCGCACGGGGTCGTCGCCCACTCGGGCCGGTGGTACGTCACGGCCGCGGATCTCACGGCGGATGAGGACCGGACGTTTCGGCTGGACCGCATCACCGAGGTGAGAATCCTGCCCGGCTCCTTCGAACCACCCGCCGGTCTCGACCCGGCGGAGCGCGTGCTGACCGGGCTCGCCACGGCTCCGTACCGGCATGAGGTAACCCTGCGGATCCAGGGGACGGCCGAGCAGATCCACACCCGACTTCCCGCCGGCGTCGCGATCGTGACGGAACTCCCTTCCCCGAGCACCGCGGATCCGCGGACCGAGCGCTGGTCCCGCGTCGAACTCCGGGTGGAACGGCTCGACTGGCTGCCCGCCGTCCTCGCCTCGCTGGACCGGCCCTTCCTCATCGAACGCCCGGACGAGCTCCGCGACCTGGTCGAAGCCCTCGCCGAACGCCTGAGGAACTCCGCCCGGCGAAGCCCACCTCACGCATGACGGATCGACCGGCCCTCCCCGCACCGGAAGCTGTCCCGGACGGCCCGGAGCAGCTCGGAGATCTCCTGACGGGGCAGCGTGGTGCGGAACTCCTCGATCACGGGACTCACCTGCCGCATCAGCGAAGTCCGTTCCAACACACCGAGGTAGAGATTGCGGCGAGCCAGTCCGGGCAGGTCCACGCAGAAGTACAGCGCCATCAGCGGGTTGATGAACAACGTGCTGCCCTTGGTCCTCTCCGTGAACCGCACGTCGCCGAAGTCACCGCGCACGGCGGCGACGACGGATCCGTTCACAATGCTCGGGTGGCTCGCAGTGCGGCGCTGGGCGTGCGCCACCGCGTCGAGAGGTGTCGGTCCCGCCGTCCACCAATACGACCGCGTCGACACCGCCGAGATGCGTGATCAACTTCCGGTAGGCCGCCCGCAGCGGACCGACCCCGATGCTCGGGAACGCATACACGGTCGACGGAAGATCCTGCGTCGCGAGCCACTGGGCCAGCGTCCGTTCGGGGAAGTAGTCGCCTCGGAGCGGGGTGTCGGGCCCGACGGCCGCGACGTCCTCATCCACCCACACATCGAGGTCCAGGCCGTACAGGTCGGCGAAGGACAGGTTGGCGAGGTGCACCTCCTTGCCCGCCGACCGCAGCGCGAGCGCGAGCGGCAGCCCGGCGTACACGTCGAAGCCGCCGCCCGCGCCGGCGATGAGCACCCGTCGCGTATCGCGCAGGCGGGTGAAGAAGGCGGGTTCCCCCAGAGAGATCACCGCAGGACGGTAGCAGGAGGACGAGCCGACTCCGGGCTCGATCAACCTGCCCTGCGTTGTCGCACGGGACAGGGCGAGCCGTTGGTGTGGTTCTCCCACCGAGACGCAGGCGGTCACGCACCCTCTGTCGGTGGTCGAGTTCAAGGCGGAGCAGTATTTTTTCGTGGCAAGGTCTTCCACTGGACTTCAACGGGTGGAAGAAGAGGTGTTGGAAGAATCGTGCGAAGGACTTCACTTCATGAGAACGATCGCAGTTGAGGCGGCAGAGTCGGTAATCGATCTGATCTACTCCAACGAGGACACGGCGAACCATGCCGACGGATGCCGCGAACAACTCATCGACCGGGCGGAACGCGAGATGGGGCTTCGGTTTCCGCCGTCCTACCGTCGCCTCATCGAGGAGTTCGGTACGTGGGAAGCAGCCCCCACAGAGTTCCCCGGCCTGTATCAGACGCCAGCAGAAGGAGACAGTCTGCTGGGCACGGTCGCTTACACGTTGGAAGACCGCGAGGCACTCAGGCTCCCGCATCACCTGATGGTCGTCATGCACGATGACGTGTGGGGTGTTGTGGTACTCGACACCTCACGGCCCGATGGGGACGGCGAATTCCCGGTATACGCCTGGAACCCCGGAGTTCTCGACGGCGGACTCATGGAGAAGATCGCGGATAACTTCGGGATCTTCGCTCTGAACGAATGCCGCCAGGAAATCGGCAATTAACGAAGCCTCTTCCTTATGAGGCGGGTGGCGTGATCCGCCACCCGCCGCACGCAGCCGATGAGCCATCCGCCAGGCCCCCCGCGCGATCGAGCGGCTACGTCGGCTCACGCCGCGCCATGGCCGACTCCCACTCCAGCGCGGTCCTTCCACGCCGTACCGCCATCAAGAAGCGGGGCTGGGGCGAGGGCCTGTCCGGTGACGACTGAGCGGATCGCCGACGCCAACACGACGTCCCGGTATCGGCAACAGATGTTGGCCGTTCAAGGCTGCCGGCCCCAGCATGAGGACGCGGATGACCACCGTGTAGCGGACCAGTCGGGTCGACGGACCGCAGGTGCCTCCCGGCCTCGATCCGCGTGTCCGAACCTTCGTACAAGGAGCCTGCCCATGTCTTCGACCACGCCTGGGAGTGTGCGGCCCTCAGCCACAGGAGGCCGCCGCTCGCACGGGATCCGACCGGATGCCGTGCGCGGTCCACCTGCTCGCGTTCAGCCTCTTCGCGATGGGCAGCGCCGAGTTACTGCTCGCTGGCGTTCTGATCTCCGCCTTCGCTGTCGGCACCGTGATCGGTGGCCCGCCCCTCGCGGTTCTCACCCTGCGCCGGCCGCGCCGGACCACCCTGGCGGTCTCCCAGACGCTGCTCGCGATCGGCGTCGCCATCGGTTTGCCGGCCGACGATTTCACCGCCCTCATCGTCACCCGCTTCCTTTGCGGTCTCACCTATGCCGGCTTCTGGGCCGTCGCCGCCGTCGCCGGTCAACGGCCCGGTCTGTGACGGCGCGCCGTACGTCCGGACCCGGCCGTCCCGCCACGCGACGGCCGGCAGACGCAGGGCCGCCCGGGGCCGGCGCCGCGACCGACACACCCGCGGCCGCCCGTTTCGCGCACCGGCCGCAGGCGCGCCTGCGGCCACCCGGCCGTGGCGTACCACGGCGGCGGTGCCATCGGCGTCGCCGCCGGTCAGATGCCCGGCCGCCGGGCGAGCACCGCCGGTGGCAGCCCTGCGACCGATCGCGTCAGTCGCGCAGGGATCAAGGCCGTGTACCGGGAGTGAACCTTGCACATAGGGTGTTGGCATGTCGCTGAGCCACATAACCCTCTCGTCTGGACATTCGATCGAGCTCACCGAGCTGCGCATGTCTTCGACCTACGGAGGGATGCTGGAGGGCTACCCGTGCAAGCTCATCAATGACATGAAGGTCAGGAGCCTCCAAAGACAGGCTGAACGTGCGTTCACATCCAGGCCAGTTCACCTGGTCCCACCTTCCCGCGAGTACCCGGACGAGACTGCCGGCGCCTTCGGCCCCGTTGAGGTACTTCCTTCCGTGGCCTGCATCGGGCTCTTCCGCTCGACAGCGGTCGCCTCTGAACTTGACCCGGTACTGCACCGTTCCGCTCTCACCGTGGTCTGGTTCCAGACCGGCGTGGATGTCCCGTCGGGCGAGGACGCCGATCTTGGACTGCGCAGCATTTGCTGGGAGGAGCTGGCGCAGGACTACGAGCTCTAGCGACAGGTGCCCATGAAAGCCACTCGTTGATGTGCCGACTCGAAGGCGACGGCGTCCACCACGCCATGCACGGCATCGCCCGGAGGCATAACCTCACCCTCGCCGGACAGGACTGCGGGCCCCGCGGCGGCAAGCACGCCCGAGCAACCTGAATGAGGACCTTCCAGGCTCTCGCAGTGGAGGTCACGTTGAGGGTCCCAGCGCAGAGCGATGCCGCTGCACCCACGCAGGGCCAAGAGCAGCCGCTCAGCGTCGTGGTAGCGTCGCCGCGGAGGCTCGTAGGTGCCTGCCCCGGACGAGATGTGCGCCGTACCCGGCCCGCCAAGACGACGCACTGAGGAGGCGTCGTGGACGTAGGCACACCTTCTGCTGATTCCGCCGGCTCGTTTCCCTCGCCTCGCGAGTTGGACGTCCGTTGGATCCACGGCTCACCATCAGCCAAGCACAACTCCGACCCGGACATCCAGGTCTACGCGTTCGACGAGCATACGGTCATCCTGAGACAGAACATGGCGATCAACTACGAGGCGCCGTTCCTGTTCCTGCTCTTCGGCGATGCCCAGGCAGTGTTGATCGACACCGGCGCCACCGCATCCGCACAGTTCTTCCCATTGCGCAGGCTGGTTGACGAACTCGTCGAGGACTGGCTCGCCCGCCACCCCCGGCACAGGTATCACCTGCTGGTGCTGCACACCCATCCCCACGGCGACCACATCGCGAGGGACGGCCAGTTCGCCGACCGCCCCGACACCACGGTGGTCGGCGCAGACCTCGCCACCGCCTGGAAATATTTCGGTTTCGACGAGGATCCCACCGCCGTGGCGCAGGTCGATCTGGGAGACCGCGTGCTCGAGTGTCTGGCCACTCCTGGGCACCACCAGGCAGCAGTCACGTTCTACGATCCATGGAGCGGGTTCCTGCTCACCGGCGACACGGTCTACCCTGGCCGGCTCTACATACAGGACTGGCCTGCCTTCGTCCGGACCATCGACCGACTCATCGAGTTCTCCGAACGCCGACCGGTCACCCACGTCCTGGGCTGCCATATCGAGATGACCACCGATCCAGGCGTGGACTACCCGATACGCACCACCTACCAGCCCGACGAACCCCCGCTGCAGATGACAACCGGCCACCTGCACGAGATCCGTGCCGCACTCAACGAGATCGGCGACCGGCCCAGGCGACGCGCCTTCCCCCTCTTTGTTCTCTGCCCGGGCGATTGAGCTCGCACAGCGAGGCGAACGCGGTGAAATCGAGTCGGGGTGCCTCAAGATCAGATAGCGTACGTGACTATGGGTGCGCTGATAGTGATCAGGCATGGCCAGACCGAGTGGAGCCTGTCGGGGCAGCATGCTGGGCGGACTGACGTCGCGCTGACGGCAGCGGGCGAGGCCGCGGCCAGTGCTCTCGCTCCGAGACTGGCCCACCGCCGTCTGCTCGCCGTGTTCAGCAGCCCACTGAGCCGTGCCATGAGGACGGCCGAACTCGCCGGCCTGACCAGTGCACAGCCCGATCCCGACCTGCTGGAGTGGGACTACGGCGGCTACGAAGGCCTGACCGCCGAGCAGATTCGCGAGTCAAGGCCGGACTGGGACCTGTGGCGCGACGGCGTGATTCCAGGCGACGCCGACCACCCTGGCGAGGAGCTGGCGCAGGTGGCCGCGCGCACTGACGCGGTGCTGAACCGCATCCGTCCGCTGCTGAGCGACGGCGATGTCGCCGTCGTGGCGCGTGGCCACCTGGCGCGTATCCTCACCGTCCGCTGGCTCGGTCTCGACGCGTCCGCGAGCCGACTGCTCGGCCACCCGCATCCGGGCACGCTCAGCTTCCTCGCCACCGAGGGCGGGCAACCCGTCCTCTCCGCCTGGAACGTCCCGTAGCCCGAGCCCGCCGCGTCATGTCTGCCGCGCGAGGCGCCGGAAGCCAATGAACCTTGGTACCGCGTTCGCACAGATCGGTTCGAGGCGTCATTCCTGCCTAGCGCCGGCGAGGATCTGGATGCCGTATGCAACGTCGACGTGGAGGTGCGGCTGACAGCGGACGGATCCCGCTGGAGCGCGACCATGTTCACACTCGCCGAGGTCGAGCGCCTCATGAAGAGGTGGTCTCAAACAGGCGAGGGGTTGGGCGGCCGCTACTTCCGGTGCTCTGACGGACTGATAGTCCGGGACCCTGGCATCGACAACATGACCCAGGTACTCGCCGGCCTGATCGACGCCGGTGACTTCGCGCAGGTTCTTCAGCGACTCGATGACGAGTATTCCGCGCCCTCATTCTGAAACGATGAGTAAAGCGGCCCCGTCTTCCTTCGGACGAGGCCGCGATCACAACCGCCACTGCGCCAGATCAAGATCCCGAGGCGGGTGCGGCGGCCCGACCGGAGTGCACGGACCCGCACGATGTGCCCACTCCCACAGACCGAGGACGTGCTCGCGAACATCCGTTGCAGTGTGCGCCCGTCCGACTCAGCTCCGCGCGAGCGGAAGTGAGCCGTCACGTGACGATCTGAGCGACGGAGGAAAACCCCGGACGCTCGGCCTTGGGGCTTGTCTACGCCTCGCGGTCCGGCGGGACCAGCAGTGGACGAACGAGCCTCTGGCCTGCGCACCTCTGATCGCGCAGAGGACCAGGGGCAGCCTGCTATTCGCTCTTGACCTCCAGCGCCCCTCGCGCCAGACCGATGAACCTGACGTAGGCCTCCCGGAAGTCCCGGTAGGCAGCGTCGTACGCGTCCCGGCACTCAGGACTGTCGTCACCGAGTAGCGCGTTGAGTCGCTGCTGCACGCGCCGTGCCATGTCCCTCACATGATCCGCAGCATCGGACACAGCGGCAGGACCATCGAGCCGGATCTCGTGCATCGCCCTGTTCATGTCCCCGATGGCCGGGCCGATGCACTCGTACATCTGCGTCAGGAGCCTGCCCCTGCTTGCAGGGTCACGGGCCGTATCGACGTCGTCCATCTGCCACGTGACCACGTTGAACGCGTGCACGCAGCTCATCATTTCCCGATATGCGGATCGGCGCCGCTCACGCTCGTCACGCAGGGCCTCTGCCCTTGTGGCTGTTTCGGCTTGCGCCCGCGCTGCGCGGAAGGTCGCCCGCGCGGTGATGTAGCTGGCTCCGAGTGCAGTCAGTGCAGTGAGGATGCCGACCCACAGTCCGCTGTTCGCCATGGTCGGAAAGTTTGTCAGCCGAGGGTGGCAGTGAGACAGACTGCAAGCCGCTCGCTGACCGTCACCATCGACGGCCAGGTCCCCCCACGAACTGGCCGTCGATGGGAGATGCAAAGTGGCCACTGACACGGTGCCGTGTCCGGCAGCGCCTCCCTCTCCCGCGTCCACGCCCGCAGCGCCTGGAGATCAACGGCGGTCATAGACCATGTCTGACAACCCGACCGCGCAAAGGGGGTAGCGGGCGGAAAGGATGCCCCCGGTGCGTACGAGGAGTTCCCCGGTTCACGGGGCGGTGAAGCCGATTCGCAGCACGCCTCGGACCGGTGCGTAGGCATCCCTCGCGTTGGCGACAGCGCGCTGAATCGGCTGATACGCGGGCAATAGGTCGTCACGGAGCTGGCGGCGCGCAGTGGTGAGGGCGACGCGGCGGCTTGCAGCGCTCGAACAACGCGCCACCATCTGACGCTCAAGGGCCTTGATCGTTTGGCTGACCCGGCCGGGAGAGACGTGCAACCGTTCGGCGGCGCGTGCGAAATGCAGTTCTGCGGCCGGCGTGATGAAGGTTTCGGTCTCGTACCGCTCCACCACGCCCCCATCCGTGACGGCGATGCACTCTGGCTGGCGCCCCCGACCGTAGGTCGAGCCCGGCGAACGGACATGTCACCATGGCAGACGCGCTCGGCGAGCGCCTCGTGCAGATCTTCGGGGTGCAGGGACAGTCAAGCCACCTCCTGCGCAAAGGCTCACGCGGTGGACGGCCGACATGATCGCGCAGTCCTGTGCCGCGGAGGGTGAGGCGGAGATACTGTAGCCGTCAGCCGTCCTGATCAGTGCGGCGTCGGTATGGTCGGCGGAGAGGAAGACGCTCTCCGAGTCGTCTGCCAGGCCGTGTGGATGCTCAGCTGGGCGCCACGAACAGTGGTCCGTGCGCCGTGGATCTCGATGACGGCGTTGATGCACAGATACACGGTTCGGTCGAACAGCGCCGTCCCTTGCCGGACATGGGCAGACAGCGGTACATCAGATCGATGATCTCAGCGCGGCCGGTCAGAGCCTGCGACTGTCGCCGTATCTGGTCGGTGTCCATGGCGGCAGACTCCTCTCGCAAGCGCGCTTGAGGGCAACATGCCTGTTCGAGTTCGATCGACCGGCCCGGTTCTGCCCGAGGCGGGAATTCACCCGGTCGGCGCAGCAATAGCCCCTCCGGCTGGTTGCGACCGGGACGACGGTGGATGAGCGTCCGCTTGTGGGGCAGACGTGGCCCATCACGCCGTTGCAGGTCCCGCGAACCCGGAGGTGGGAAGATGGCCGACCTCGCCCAACTGCTGCACGACACGATGCGCCGGCAACGCCTGGACGCCCAGGCCCTCGCGGACAGGACCGGGATCCGCACTCCCCGCATCCGCGTCTTCGCCCAGGAAGGAGCCACCGGCCCGATCTGTCCCACCGAGCAGGAACTGCGAGAACTGGCCCTCGCGCTGGCCCTGCCTCTTCCCACGGTTCTCGACGCCGCCGGGCCGGCACCCGCGGGCGCACCCTCGTGACGCCCGGGGGAGTCCTGCGCATACCGCGGGACGCGGACGATCAGTCGCATGCGGCCGTCGAGCGGCCTGGGCTCCTTCCCGGCCGATGCGGGTGAACAGCAGGGCTCCTTGTTCAGTGCAGAATGCTGACGGCGCGGGCGATCACCAACAGTGAGGTGAGGAGGGCCGAGACACTCTGGACACTCATCATGAGCTTGGCCCGGGCGGACAGCGGCATGGTGTCGGTCGGGCTGAAGGCCGTGGAGTTGGTGACGGACACGTAGAGGTAGTCGGTCAGCGTGGGAACCCAGTCGCAGGCGCGGCTGGCGCCGTCGGCGACCTCTTCGACGGCATCGTCGTTCTCGTCCTGCGAGAAGCGGAAATCGGCCAACGGCAGCTTATCGCGCGGAACTTGTGTGCGGCTGACGGGACCGCCCCGGTCCAGCTCCCAGTAGGCCAGGCCGAAGACGATGATGTTGGTGAGCCACACCTGCAACGCGGCGACCAGCAGTCCGCGGCCGTCCTTCACACCCGCGTAGACGAGTTCATGGATCAGCAGGCCGAGAGCGACGAGATTGCTCACCGCGATGACGGCGACCAGACCCAGCGACAGCGCGCGGAACGTCTTAGTCTCACGGGTCAGCCGCCTGGGGTTGATCGCGACGAGCGGAACGAGGAGAAGGACCTCCAGAACAGGCAGTACATAGCGCGGCGCGACAAGCAGCCGCTGCGGCAGGCCGAGGTACAGGACGATGGCCACGAGAGTCGCGATCGCCGCGGGCAGCCGGGCCTCCCCTCTGCGTTCGTGCCGCGGATGCCGGATGCGAGCCTCCGCACGCGTACGAGTCACGACTCCCCCCTCCGTTCCTCTCTGCCGACCGGCCCGGTGACACCTGCATCACGCGGACCGGCCCCACGACACGTGCGCGTGAGCAGGGAACGTCTGCCCCGAACAGCATCGTTCAACGCGCGGCCGCCGACCTCAGTCACGTGGAGCCGACTGGGGTCGATGACCGCGAGGCTGTGGGCCGTGACGAACTGGTCCTTCGTGAGCCGGTGCCCGTCTGCCCCCGCATGGCGTAGCAGTTCCAGCCAGTAGATCTGGCAGAAGGTCAGGAGTGCCCTGGCCCGGCGGTCGCTCTTGTCGAGCTTGTAGGCATGGATGCAGCGGTCGGCGAACCAGGCCGGCAAGGTTCAGGTAGCCGGGTAGCAGGGGCCGCTGCGACCAGGCCGCGGTCGCCGCAAACGGTCCCGGGGTTGGCCGACCGGCAGCTCCGGGACCGGCTCCCGGAGCTCTAACGTCACCTCGAGGCCGGCTGCGGCCGACGCCGGTGGGCGTCCCGCCGTCAGACTGCTCCGGCGCGGAACGCGCGTCAGCGACTCGCTCTCCGGTGCCCTTGCGAGGCGGGCCGCAGCAGCACTGGGCGCAGTCGGGGGAATCCGCGTACCGAGACCGGGCGCAGCCCTTTCAGTTCGTAACCCGGCAGTCCGGCCAGTTCGCCGGAGAAGGCCGTGTCGACGAGGACGGTGCCGGGGTGGGCGACAGCGGTCAGCCGGGCCGCCGCGTTGACCGCGGTCCCGTACAGGTCGCCGTACCGGGAGAGGACCTGGCCGTAGGCGAGGCCGGTCCTGACGCGGGGCAGCTCGGATGCTTCGTGGGCTCGAGAGGTCAGCTCCAGTGCGATGTCCGCGGCGCAGGACGCGGACTCGCAGACGAAGAACACCTCGTCCCCGATCGTCTTCACCACCCGGCCGTGCCCCTCGGCGATCACGTCGCCGGTGATGCTCTCGAAGTGGTCAAGGACCTGTCCGAGTTCGGCGCCCTCCAGGCCACGCGTCATCCGGGTGTATCCGACCATGTCGGTGAATCCCACGGCCTGATAGCGGAGTCCGGCTTCACCGGGAAGCTCTGCGGGACCGGTCGTCGCCGCGCGCGAGTGCTCCTCCTCGACCGCCCCCGGCGCGGCCTGGAACCGTTCGGCGTGCCCGGCGAGGTGGCGGTGCCAGACGTACGTCTGCAACGCCTCCAGCTGCGGCAGCAGCTCCGCGGCCCGCTCCACCGGAGCGCCGCCGCCGCGGGCCCGGCCGAGCCACTCCCAGAAGGCGTCGATCTGCCACTCGGCCAGGCGTGAGAGGTGGTATCCCACGGTGCGTACCACCATGGTCTCGCTCTCGCTGGTCACCAGCCCCGCCTCGGTCAGGCGGGCCACTGTACGGAGTGCCTCAATGTCGGCGTCGGTGAAGAAGCGCTCACCGTCCCCCACCGCGGGAAACCCCAGCGCGCGCCAGATCCGCTCGGCCCTCTCCAGGTCCACCCCCGCCCGTTCGGTGACGTCCGTCCGCGTCCACCGTGCAGGGGTGCCCAGCACCAGGTCCCGCACGGCGCCGACGGACCAGCCCGGCAGGTCGGCCGGCCTTCCCGCCGTGGCGGCCTGATCCACGCCGCTCATGTGGTGTGCACGATCAGGACATCGCGACCGGCTTTCCTCGCGATGTCGGCGGGCACGGAGCCCAGGATGCGCCCGGCCAGCGAGCGCAGGCCGCGGTTGCCCACCACCAGCAGGTCCGCCGCCTGGTCGGCGGCCGTGTTCACCAGGGCGGGCACGGGATCGTCCTGCACGGCGAGGGAACGCACATCCAGCGCCCCCTGGTCGCGGGCGCGGTCCCGTGCGGCCCGAAGGGTCTCCTCGGCCGGGGCCGAGCCCACCACCTGGTACGCCTCGGCACCGAGCTGGTCCTGCGCCCGGGAGAGTTCCGGACCGCGCATCGGCTGGTAGGCGCACACGATGACGAGTTCGGCCCGACAGGCAGCCGCGAGCCGGGCCGCTCCCTCCACAGCGGCGAACGACGACTCCGACCCGTCCGTGCCGACCATGATGACTCGATAGGAACTCACACTGAACTCCCTTACCTATGACATGACTTACTCCAAAGTAAGCTTTTGCTGTGCGAGACGTAAAGGAGTTCGGGACGCGGCGGGGAGGCCCCGTTCGCACGGGCGACTGCTCGCCATCGGACTCATCCACCCGAAGGCCACGCTGGAAGAGGCCGGTGCGGACGACGCGTGTGGTCGCCCGAGTGGTTCGGAGTGGTTCGGAGTGGCGACCACCGCGCTGACGGCCGGCTGTCGCCGGGGGGCGGCGGCTCGGTGACGACAACCTGACGTCTGGCGTCCGCTCCAAGTCGGTCGCGGCACGACGCGGAAGGCCGTCCGCACGTAGACGGTTCCGGTGGGGGTACGCGGTTCGCGCGGGTGACCGCGTTCTGTGAACGGCCGGCGTGCGGGAGGGGCGATGGGCGGAGCCGGGGCGTGCGGGGTGCCGGACGAGGTGGACTGGCAGGACGAGCACCGGTGGTATGACAGACCCTGGGTGCCCGTGGGTCTGTCGGTACTTCTCGTCGGCGGGATGGCGGCCGTGTTACTGCGGATCGGCCTGGGCGGTGCCGGGGCCGTGGGGGGCATGGCCGGAGCCGCCGGCGGGATCGTCGGCGGGGTGTGGGCCGGCGCACGGGTTCGACGGGAGATCACCCGTGAGACAGGACTGAGCAGGCAGCAGCTCCCCGTCGTGGCACGCCGTCTGCGCAAGGAACACCTGCCGGCCGACAGGCGGGTCCAGCGGGCGATGGACCTGCTCGCGAGCCGGCAGCTTCGTCAACTGCGCCAGGGGCGACGCACGTTTCCCCTTCTGTTCGGTCTGTACGTGTTGCTGGGGGCTGGCATGCTGGCGAGCGGCAACACCGCGTTCGGCCTGTTCTGGCTGCTGCTCGCCGCGTTCACGCTGGTCGCCGTCGCCGGCCGACGGCGTACGCTCGCCCGGCTGGTCCGGGTACGGGCACGGCTCGCAGCCATGACCGGCCCTCCGGCCGGCCGCGCGGAATGTCCGCCCTCCGGCTCCGCCTGAATCCCTCCTCCGCCGCGGCCGCACATCTCGGCGCCGTGCCGACCGCCTGCGAGGACCTGGGCGCCGGTGGCGTGCGGCTCCTCGTCGGACGCCTCGTTGTCACCCGTGATCTCCGAGAGCGCCTCAGGGGCGGGCGGGGTGCCGTCGGCCGGGAGGCAGAACCTCATCGGACTTTTCCGAAGAGTCCCACCTGCACCCGTCTTCCCGCATCCGCCCGCCCGCGCCTGGCCGGGCTTACAGGTGAGCCGAGTTGGACAGCATCATGACCAGGACGTTGCGCACGTTCTGGATGTTGCGGAAGTGGCGGGTGCCCAGGACCAGTTCAGCAGGGTTCTCGTGGTTGGTGAGCCGGCGGGTGAAGTCGGTCAGACGGCTCCAGTTGTTCTCCAGGATCAGGTCGTCGTTGGTTTGGCTGGCGCTGCCTGATCCCGGGATCGCGTTCAGGGCGTCCTGGTACACGGGCTGGAAGCGGGCCCCCTCGGACGTCGCGGCGACGAGGGTGAGAGCGGCGGTGGCGACCTGCTGGTTGGAGACGTTCCCCGAGTCGTTCGCGAAGTTGTACAGGTTCTCCAGCGACTCACCGAGAGCGTGATGGCTGAAGCTGAGCTGGGCGCGCGTACGGGACGAGTTGTACTCGAGGTGCCCCCTTTCCGTCCCGTACCGGCCGTTGAACGGCAGGGTGCGCGCGTTGCGGTCCAGCTGGTGACCCAGGTCGAAATCGTTGAACTGCACCACGTCTCCCTGCCCCACCGAGAAGCCGCGCAGGTAGAGGTTGTCGGTGGTGTAGTGGAGGCTGACCTGGCGGTTCCCGGGAAGCAGCACGGTCATCGTCGCGATGTCGGCCTGATCGCTCGTCACCTGGAACGACGGGTCGGCCGGGTACGCGTGGCCGACCGACTGGCGCAGCCGGCTGATGGCCTGGCCGTAGGTGTTGCGGATCACCGAGGCATCGCTGCTCTGGAAGTCCCAGAAGAAGGAGTTCTGGACGGCCTGGGGTCGTACCGCCACGGCCGTCGGCGCCGTGTGCGGGTGGGCGTCGGCGGCCTCGGCGGCGGGGGCGGCGCCGGTGAACAGGGCGGCGGCGAGCAGGAGGGCGGAAATTTCCTTGCGCATGGCGCTCCTTACGAGGGTCGGGTGTGCGCTGAGCCGGTCGTACGACGGTGGGCGGGCAGGTCAGGCGGTCCTGCGGACGGTGAAGGCGACCCGCGCGTTGTCGCCGTCGCCGCCTGCCTTGTCGCACGCGAACCCGGTGGAGACGTCGCAGCTGTAGCTGTTGTGGCCGGTGAACGGGTTGTCCCAGCTCACCGTGACGGTGCCGCCGCCCGACATCGTGTACGTGGTCCGGCCCTCCGTGCCGGTCATGAAGCCGTCGGACTCGCTCTGCCAGGTGCCGCTGTCGCTGGGGTTGATCAGAGACGGCGGCAGCGCGTTCTCGCTCCAGACGCCGTGTGACAGGCTCGCCCCGGTGCGCACGAGCGAACGGCCCGAGTAGTTCGTGAGGTAGACCCTGGTGCTCCGCGCGGCAGTGGCGGTGCGGGCCACGCCGGCGGTGCCGGCCGTCAGCCGCGCCGGACCGCCGGTAAGCGTCATGTACACCGTGGCGTTGTTGCCGCCGCCGTCGCTGATCGCGCAGTTGTAACCGGCCGGGGCGTCGCATCCGTAACTGTTGTGGCCCGAGTAGGGGTTGTCCCAGTGGAGGTACACCGTCTGATCGGTGCCGGCGATCTTGAAGTTGGTGTATCCCTCGGTGCCCGTGAGCATCCCGCAGGAGTGACTGCCCCAGCGGGGGCTGGTGTGCTTCGCCACGTAGTCGGGCGGGAGGCTGTCGTTGTCCCAGCAGCCGTGCGAGAGGTCGGAGTAGGTGCGGATCAGTTGCTGGTCGGTGTTGTTGCTGAAGGCCACGGCCACGCTGCGGGCGGAGGAGGCGCTCAGGGAAGCGGACGCCGGGGTGCCGGTGGCGGGTGCGGCCTGCGCGGCCGGGGCGAGACCCGCGGCGGCACCGGCGAACGCGGCCACGGACAGGGCCACGGCCCGCCGGCGTGCGGGACCCGCGGAACGTACGGAACTCGCGGAGCCTGCGAAACGTATGGAACGTGCGAAACGCGCGAAACGTGCGGACATCATGTAGATGCCTTCCGGGAAAGGGGCGAAGGGCGGAGGGGGAGAGGGCGACCGGACCGGCCGGAGAGGACGTTCCGGCCGGGGGTCAGCTCACGTAGAACAGGTCGAACGCTCCGTTTCCGTTGTCCACACACTCGAAGCGGCTGAACAGCCCCATGCCGACGCTCAGCGAACCGGCCGTGCGGCACGCGACGTACGTGTCGTAACGACCGCCCGGGATGCGGTAGTCGGCCGCCTGCGCCGACTGGGCGCCGGCACCACCGAGCAGGAGTGCCGCCAGGACCAGGGATCCGGCAGCGGTCTTTCGCATGCGCATAACAAGTCCACCGTTGTGTGTGTGCCGCGAGCGGCTGTCCGTCAGAGACAGGACGAGCCTGTCGGCGCCCACCCACGTTTCGCCCACGTCTCACCGACGTCCCGCTGACGTCCCGCTCACGCCCGCGGTACGCCCTCCTCGACCCGCGCGACCAACGCGGCGCGGCGCTCGGCGTACTCCTGGGCGCCCGTGATCCGTGAGAGCAGTTCCAGCGCGTGCCCGGCCGACTCGTGCAGGCCGTGCGCCTCCGCCCGCCCGGCGGACTCCTCCAGTTCCGCCAGGGCCTCGGCGGTGCGGCCGAGCTGCCACAGGGCCTGTCCGCACTGCAGGCGCAGCCACACCCATCCGGCGACCTCCTCCTCCGCGCGGGTCAGCGTGAGCGCCTGCCGGACGCGCGCCAGCGCCTGCTCGGGCCGGCCGCCGTCGAGAGCCATCCGGGCGAGATGCTGAAGGGCCAGGCGCTGGCTGGGCAGATGCCCGCAGTGGACCGCCAGCGCCAGTCCGCGCAGACACGCGGCCTGGGCCCGCCGGGCCTCACCGGCCCGGGCGTACGCCATGCCGAGGTTGATCCGGGCCGTGGCCTCGGAGACCGGGTCCACGGCCATCGCGGGGGCCGCCTCCAGGTGTCGCAGGGCCTCGGGCAGCCGGTCCTGCTCGATCAGCAGCCAGCCGAGCAGCGCCCGGACCCGCGACTCGCCGTCGCCGCCGGCCGCGTGCGGGTCACGCTGAGCGGAGTCGAGCGCGTCGGCCAGCAGGGGGCACCACTCGTCGCGCGGGCGAAGGATCATCAGCGGCCACTGAAGGATGCCCAGCCGCCACGCCTGCGCGTGCAGGCCCCCGGCACGGGCGGCGGCGACCGTCCGGGCGAGCAGTTTCCGCTGCTCGGCGTACCAGTGCAGGGCCTGGGGACGGGAGGTGAACTCCGGGCGGGTGAAGGGCAGCCAGGTCTCGGGCGGCAGGGCGCAGCACACCTGTGACGAGGGTTCGGCGGCCTCGGTGGCGGCCAGGCAGGTGCGCAGCAGCAGATCGACCAGCCGCCGCAGCGCGCCCTGAGCGTCCGGCCCCGCCACGGCGTCCTCGGATCGCGGGGCGGTGGTGCGGACGTAGAGGCGGATCATGTCGTGCAGGGACCAGTGACCGTCGCGTTCCTCCACCACGAGGTGGGCGCCGGCCAGGGTGTCGAGCGCGCCCAGGGCGGCATCCTCGGTGGCCCCGGCCAGGGCCGCCGCCGCGTGGACGTCGATGCGACCGCCCGGGTGCGACGCCAGCGCGTACAGCATCCGGCGGTCCTGGGGCGCGACGTGCCGCAGCGAGGTGCCGAGGGCGGCGCGCGGCCCCCGGTCGTCCACGGACAGCAGGGCCAGTCTGCGGTCGTCGTCCAGGAGTTGTGCGGCCATCCCATCGAGGGAGGTGTCCGGCTGGTAGGCCAGCCGGGCCGCCACCACCCGCAGGGCCAGCGGCAGTCCTCCGCACAGTCCGGCCAGGCGCCGTGCGGCGGCGGGCTCGGCGGCGATCCGCCGCGATCCGAGTACGGAGACCAGCAGCGCCGCGGATTCGCCGTCGTCCAGGATGCCGACCGGTACGGGCCGGGCCGCCTCGGAGACGATCAGACCCCCCAGCCGGTCCCGTGAGGTGACCAGGGTGACGCAGCCGGCTCCGCCGGGCAGCAGGGGGCGCACGTGTGCCGAGGAGCCCGCGTCGTCGAGCACCACCAGGACGCGCCGGTCGGCGGTCAGCTCCCGGTAGAGCGCACCCGCACCCTCCGCCGAGTCCGGGATGTCCTCCGGGGCCACTCCGAGCCGCCGCAGGAAGCCGTGGAGCACGAGTTCCCCGTCCGCCGGGCCGTGCGCCCCGAAGCCGGCCAGATCCGCGAAGAGCAGGCCGTCGGGGAACCTGCCGGCGTTCTGGTGGGCCCAGTACACGGCCAGCGCTGTCTTGCCGACGCCCGCGGGGCCCGTGACCAGGCAGACAGGTGCGTCCTCCGCGGTCAGCGCGTCCAGCCGGGCCAGCTGGGCCGCGCGCCCGGTGAATCCTCCCGGAGAGCGCGGCAGGGAACCCCGTCCTCCGAAGGCACGGGTACGCGACGCCGGGGGCGCGCAGGTCGGCGGCCCGGCCGGGGACGGCAGCCGGGCCGGAGTCACCGGCTCGGCCGGAGTCACCGGCTCGGCCTGAGTCTCCGGCCCGGAGGAGGACGGCAGCTCGCCCGGCCACGGCGACGCGCCCGGCAACGGCAATGCGCCCGGGGACGACGGTCCGGCTGCCGGGCACGACGACGCATCCGGTGACTGCGGCCGGGCCGGGGATGGTCGCGTGCGGCGCGGGGCGGGCGGTCCGTCGCGCAGTACCTCTTCGAATGCCTGGGTGAGGCGCGGCCCGGGACACACGCCCAGCTCGTCGGCGAGGAGCCGCCGCGTGTGATGGAAGCGCTCCACGGCCTGCGCCCGCCGCCCCGAGCGGTGGAGTGCCAGGATCAGGGCGGCCACCAGCGACTCGCGCAGCGGATAGGCGGCGATCTCGGCGTCCAGTTCGGCGGCCGCCCGCTCGTACTGCCCCAGCGTGCCGTACGCGTCGGCCAGCCGCTCCACCGCGCCGACCCGCTCCTCCTCCAGGGCGCGGGCCGCGTCCAGCAGCAGGGGACCGGCGGTGGTGCCGGTGAGGGCGGGCCCCTGCCACAGTGCCAGTGCCCGGTGCAGCAGCTGCACCGCCTCGGTGTCCGGCCGCGATCTGGCTTGCCGCACCAGCTCCTTGAACCGGGCACTGTCCACCCGGTCCGCAGGCGTGCGCAGTTCATAGGCACCGGTATGGGTGACGAGCTCCACGCCGTGCCCAGCGCCGCCCGAGCCTTCGATGAGGCCGCGCAGGTGGGAGACGTGGCCCTGGACGACCGAGCGCGCCCGGACCGGCGGCTCCCCCTCCCACAGCGCCTTGCCCAGGGCCGACACGGGAACGGGCCGGTTCGGCAGCAACAGCAGGGCGGCCAGCAGACTGCACCGCTTGGGCGGGCCGAGTGTCAGACGGCCCGATTTCGTGACGATCCCCACCGTCCCCAAAAGCTTGAACTCCACCGTGCCTCCTCCGCGCTTCCCTGTGATGCGAAGAGGGAAGCCGGGTGACACTCGGTTGTCGGACCACGGGAACGCGCCATCTCAGCACCAGAAACGGCCAGATGAGAGCCGTAGGCGGGTCATGCAGGGGCCGTCTACGAGTCGGACGGGGCCGCATGCAGGTCGGACGGGGGCTGCACGCGGGTCGGACGGGGGTCGCATGCGGGTCGTGTACCGCCGCCCGCGCCGCGCTCCTCGGCCTCGTCGCCCAACTCGGCCGCCTCGTGCGCCACCACGACTCGGCCGCCCGCGCCCTCACCCTGTCCCTGAAGTTCGCCGGTGGCACCTCGTGGGAGAAGCCCCGCCGCCTGCCCGCATGGTCAGGGCACGACGGGGACCTGCGCACCGAAGAGCGGGTGCCCGGCTTCCGATTCTTCCGTGTCCATCCGGCTCATCCGGGGGGACTGGTGGCTCTACGTGACGTCCGGCTGCTGGGAGGTGACGCGGCACGACGGTCACGGGAGCGAGTTCTTCCTGGCGGCGCCCGGTGACGACTGGGCCAAGGCTTTGGAAACCCTCTTCGACGAGCACGCGATCGACCCGGTCGACCCGGTCGACCCCCAGACAGCCTCCGTCGTCCAACCCACCTGATGCTCCCCGTGCGACGAGACACCCGTACGAACTCCGCGCCGTAGCTGATGTGAAGCCGACCGCCGAAAGTTCGGTCGATCCCTGGCGCGTTGGTGGTCCAAGGAAGGACGTCGCGAAACGGCTGGTATTACCAGGGCTTGCAGGAAGAGACCGCACGCTCCGCGATCGACACGTTCATCTCCGCGTTCAACGCCTCGGACGACAGCTATGTGACTGCCCTGCTCTCCCAGGCCCTGACCTCAGACGTGGTCTTCTGGGGGCCGTTGGGTCGCAGCGAAGGAATCGCGGCGGTCGAGCGATTCGTGCTGGACATCAGGCGCCACCCGGCGGGGACCGGCACGATGGTGCGCTGCTCAGCGGTGGACATGCCTGACGAATGGGCCCGGTACCAGTGGGTCTTCACCACTCCTGGTGGCGGCCCCCGCCTGACGGGAACGGACGTCGTCCATCTGCGACGGAGCCTCATCGACCAGGTCATCGTCTTCGCGGGGGAGATCGAGCCGTCCGCCTCCTGAGTCATCCTTCTGTCACTGTCCTCCTCCGGAACTTGCCCCCTCGGCGTTCGGGAGCCGCGGTTGACGGTTACTGAGGTTTTCAGGGCGGGGCCGGGTCTGTGCGGGTGAGTCCGGCGGCGGTGAGGCATCCGTCGATGAGATGAGGCCGGAGCTGGAGCCTGCGTACTCCACCGCAGTCCGGTACGCCACCAACGCCGTCAGCGCGCTCTCGCCGCTTTTCCGCCGCTCACCGTGCTGCCGCCTCCCGCCCCCATGCTCACGGGAAACGGCAACGCACGGCAGCAGGCCCGGTCGATGCTGTGTGCAGAGCGTCAAGCCACAGGAAATCCGTTGTCGTGCCACCTTTGAGACCGCATGCTTCGGGGTGTGATCCCTGAAGACGACCTCCCCTACGCCACCGTCACCACACGCGTCACAGTGCGCGATCTGCTGCCTCAGGACTTGCCGGCGTGCACTTGGTCCGGCACAGCCACCCACCTGCGCCATGTGGAGCGAGAGCTGACACGCGCCGCGGCGGGCGAGGTGGACTACCTGGCCGTATGTACCCCTGTGAACCTGCCGGTGGCGATCGGCGGCATCGACTATCAGGTCACGCGGGAAACCGGAACCTTGTGGCAACTCGCCGTGCTGCCCGCGCTGCAGTCCTGCGGCTTGGGAACACTGCTCGTCCGCGCTGCCGAACGACGAATCCGGGACCGCGGGCTGCGCAGGGCCGAACTCGCTGTGGAAGAGGACAACTCCCGGGCACGCGCCCTGTACGAGCGTCTGGGCTACGTCGCACACGGCCGCGAACAAGACGCTTGGGACGAGGAAGGGCCTGACGGATCGATCCACCGCCACGAGACGATGTGCATCCTCATGCGAAAGAGCCTATGACTGCTCTTGTGGCGCAGGTCAGCGAGGTGGTTTGACGAGGCGAAGCTCCCTTCTGCGCGTCGTCGGCGCCCAGGAGCGTGGCGGCGGTGACGCCCTGCTCCTACGGGCTGCGGCGGAATGGGTGGAGCTGTCCCTCGGCGACCTTGCGGCTGGACTGTAGGTGTTCGGCGATCTCGCCCTGGGTTTCACAGGCCACCGTGCGTGCAAGGATTGCCCGCACCTCGCGACCAGCAAGGCGCAGTACATCTTCCAGCGCAGCCCACACGACTCCGCCTGGGCCAGGATGTCCGGCTGCCGCCAACTCAAGACGAGCGCAGAGTTCGGTCAGGGGTCGCGCAGGACCGGGCCGCAGCCGCTTGATGCGCCGCGTTCCTCCGACTCGGCCGCTCACTCACCGCGTGAAGCACTCATCCACACTTGACCTCAAGTCCAGTCGAGTTTTTAGGGTCGATCTCGTCGAACTGGCTCAGACAACGACAGGGGTTTCGGCCGTGGAGTACTCGCACAGTGACACCGAGCTGATCAAACAGCCCATCGGCTACTGGAGTTGGGCGGCCTACAAGGCCGTCATCGCCCGCACCCGGGCCGCCCTCGCCGGGATCGGCACCACCCAACCGCAGTGGTGGGCCCTCGCACAAGTCGCAGGCGCCGACAGCGTCAAGTCCCGTGATGAAGTGTCCCGCATCCTTCGGAACTATCTCGACACCGGCCCGGAAACCATGGAGTCGGAGATCGACACGATCATCGCCCAGGGCTGGATCATCGAGGATGCCGAGGGACGCCTGAGCATCACAGCTGAGGGCAGAGCGTTCTACGACAAGGCCGCGGCCCTTCAGGACGAGCTCTGGGCGGAACGGCACGCAGATATCTCCGACGAGGAGTACCTGACCACCCTCAAGGTGCTGCAGCGGTTCATCCACAATACGGGTGGACGAGCTTGGCACCACTGAGCTTGACGTTTATCGTCCGTGGTCGAACATGCCGAACTCAGGGGCGGCCGTCCGGCTGTCCGGGGTGACTCTCGGACCGTGACCACGGCGAGGTCTCGTGACAGGCCGTTTCCAGCCGCGTCTCGGGGACGAACCGGTGCCTGGGCACCTCGCGCAACGCCGCTCGGACCTCCGGCGAGGGCACCGAGCCCTTGCTGATCACGGCGTCCGTCATCCGCTCGCGCACCGGACCGCCTCAGTCGCTTCCCCAGGCACCGGCGAGCCGGCGGGGGAGCACAGGTAGGAGTGAACCGGAGGGAGGCCCCGCAGCCCCCCGGGCCACACCGCGGCCAGAGCCTGAGCGCTGGGCGCGAGAATTCTCCCGAGAGCCGCCAGGGTGTTCAGGTCGTGGAACTCCCAGCGTACGAAGCGGTGCGGCTCGGGCAGCGCGAGTTCACCGTCCCAGCGGGCGACGCGGACCACGGCGGTGACCCGGCGTACGTCCAGCCGGTCGTCGTGCAACACGGTGATGACGTAGGCGTCGTCCACGCGCGCGGTCAGCCCGGTCTCCTCGGTCAACTCCCGCACGGCGGCCGCCGGCGCGGACTCGCCTGTCTCGATATGGCCACCGGGCAAAGCAGGCGGGTTCGTCGATTTCTGGCCGGTGAGTCGCAGGAACCGACGCGTGAGTGGTTCACCGACAGCTATGAGTATGGCGGGTTCGCGGCCGAACGAGCTCGGGGCGAGCGGCCCGTCATTGCTGCAGTGTGTCTGGCTGGTCGGCGATCTGAGTGCCGTGGTCGGAACGGGCTTGACCTTGACGCTGGGTCAACCCTCCACCCTTCCGGGAGGAGCTTCCGCGCAGTCGCCTGGAACAGCTCCGCGAAGGAGGCAGATGACCATGACAGCCCAATCGATCGCCGGTCCGGCGATTCGCGTGCAAGGTCTCAAGAAGTCGTACGGGAAGCTCGAAGTGCTGCGCGGTGTGGACTTCGACGTGGCGCCGGGCAGCATCTTCGCCCTGCTCGGTTCCAACGGGGCGGGCAAGACCACGACCGTGAGGATCCTCGCCACGCTCCTGAAAGCCGACGCGGGGGCGGCGAGCGTCAATGGCTTCGACGTCGCCACGCAAGCGGCGAACGTGCGGGAGTCCATCAGTCTCACCGGGCAGTTCGCGGCCGTCGACGAGATCCTCAGCGGTCGGGAGAACCTCGCCCTGGTCGCCAGACTGCGCCACCTCAAGGACCCTGGCGCGACTGCAGATGACCTGCTGAGGCGTTTCTCGCTGAGCGAGGCGGGCGCGCGGCGAGTGTCCACGTATTCGGGTGGGATGCGCCGCAGGCTGGACATCGCGATGAGCCTCATCGGGAATTCGCCGGTGATTTTCCTGGACGAGCCGACGGCCGGACTCGACCCCGAGGCCCGCATCGAGGTGTGGGATGCGGTCAAGGAGCTCGCCGGCCACGGAACGACGGTGCTGCTCACCACGCAGTACCTGGACGAGGCCGAGCAGCTGGCCGACCGGATCGCGATCCTCCATCAGGGTCGGATCATCGTGAACGGCACCCTCACCGAGCTCAAGCAACTCTTCCCGCCCGCCAAAGTCGAGTACGTCGAGAAGCAGCCGACTCTCGAGGAAATCTTTCTCGCAGTCATCGGCGGCAGCGACAAGAGCGACATCACTGGCACGACAACTGGGGGACGAGGATGACCACGTACTTCCTCAACGACACTGCCGCACTCACGGTGCGGACCCTGCGCCACGTCACACGCAGCATGGACACCATCATCACGACCGCCATCACGCCGGTCGCCATGATGCTGATGTTCGTCTACGTGTTCGGCGGCGCCATCGATACCGGGGCGGTTCCGTACGTGAACTACATGCTGCCCGGCATCCTGCTCATGACCATCGCCTCAGGCATCTCCTACACCGCGTACCGGCTGTTCACCGATGTGAAGAGCGGCATCTTCGAACGATTCCAGTCCATGCCGATCGCTCGGTCGGGTGTGCTGTGGGCCCACGTCGTCACCTCTTTGGTCGCCAACCTGATCGCGCTCGTGCTCGTCGTGGGCGTCGCTGTGCTCATGGGCTTCCGCTCAGGGGCAGGCGTGTCGGCATGGCTCGCGGTCACCGGCATCCTGCTCCTGTTCACCCTGGCGCTGACCTGGCTCGCCGTGATCCCCGGGCTTTCTGCGTCGTCGGTCGAGGGCGCTGGCGCCTTCGCCTACCCCCTCATCTTCCTGCCGTTCGTCAGTTCGGCGTTCGTGCCCACAAAGACGATGCCCGGCCCAGTGCGCTGGTTCGCCGAACATCAGCCGGTGACATCGATCGTCAACACGATCCGCAACCTGTTCGCCCAGAAGCCGGTCGGCGACGACGTCTGGACCGCCCTCGCGTGGTGCGTCGGCATCCTCGTCGTGGCGTACATCTTCGCGATGGCCGCCTATCGCCGGAAGATCGCCTGAGGCAGTCTGAGACCCATGCTCACCATCAGCCAGCTTGCGTCGTACGCCGGGGTGACGGTGCGGGCGGTACGCCACTACCACCGGATCGGGTTGCTGCCAGAGCCCGAGCGCGACCGGTCCGGATACCGGACCTACGACGCTGCCGCGGTCGTGCGACTGATCCGGATCCGCACCCTCGCAGACGCCGGCGTGCCGTTGGCCCGGGTGCAGGAACTCCTTGACGCCGGCCCGGAGGACTTCGCCGGCTGCGTCCAGGAGATCGACAGGGCCCTGCGCGCCGAAATCCGGCGGTTGCAGGACACTCGCAGCCGACTCGCCAGACTCGCCGCCGGAGAGCACCTGGCGCTTCCGCAGAGCGTCGTGGACTACCTCGACCGGCTGCGCGGTCTCGGCGTTGAGGAGCGGTACATCGAGATGGAGCGGGACGCCTGGATCATGATCGCCGCCCAGGTGCCGCACTCGATCGACTCCGTGATCGCCAAGAAGCACGAGGAGCTGGACGACCCCGACATGGTGAAGCTTTACAGCCTTCTCAGCGGGGCACTCGACTGGCCGGCCGACGACCCGCGGATCGTCGAGGTCGCCGACATCATGGAGCGCTTGATGGTTCGCGCCGTGGAGGCCGGCAGGGTGGGTGCCGACGACGGCATCGACGACCAGTTCGTCGACCTGCTGGACTCGACCATGGTCGAGTCCTCACCGCACGCCGCGCGGCTGTTGGCAATCCTGGAGGAGCGAGGCTGGAGGGGCTGGACCCGCATCGAGCGAGTGCCTGCCGAGAGGCTCAGTACTGAGCTGCCGCCATCGTGAAGGCAGGTCAGGGTCCTGGAGTGACCCTATTGGGGGTGCACGTGCTTTCCGGGGGAGGCCGTCTGCCTCAGTGAGGAACAGGGCCGGCGCGGTGGGGGTGGGCAGCGTGGATGTACTTCATGGCAGTGGTGATGGAGATTCTGAAGATACGGACGAGGTGGACGGGATCTTCGGTCTCGCGGGCCTCGTCCAGGATTCTGTCGGCGCGAACTGCGCGCAGGGTCAGACCGGCGGGATCGAAGCGCCTGTAGACGTAGTCCGCGGAGACAGGATCGGTCGCGCTGGCGGTCTGTTGAGTGACCAGGAGGTGCGCGTTGACGGTGCGTGGCCAACGCTGATGGCGGTAGCGGAGCCAAGCGTGCAGTAGGTCAGCTGTGGTGTTGTCGAGGTGAACGACGTGACGGCCGCGGGGGCGGCGGATCAGAAGTTGCTGTCGGGTGAGCAGAACGTCGGAGAGGACGAGGTCGCGCAGGTCGGTGCCGCTTGTTGCGTGGAGGGCGACCAAGGCGAGAACCAGACGGGTAGCCGGGTTGGAGCTGGGCTTCAAGAGTCCCGGCCAGCCGGCCGGGGGCCAGAGTTGTGGGCAACAACTTCCTGACGGGTTATGCGAACGCCGCAGGTGGGGTTGGCGAAGACGAGCTTGGTGTGTTTCAGGGCTCGAAAAAGCGACCGGATCGCCACAGCGCGCTCGTGGGCGCGTGGGCCTTTGACCGCGGTGACAGCGGCTGTGACGTCAGCCTCCGTCACCTGACGCAAGGTGGTGTAGCGGGTGGTCCAGTCAGCGAGTGGCGCGGCCAGGTAGACGAGGTAGCGACGCATAGTGGCGTAGTCGGTGACGCGGTGGTGGGGCCTGCTGGCGCCACGCAAGACCCCGACCCACGTGCCGAGTTCGTCGCTGATTCGTGGAGGGAAGGCGGCGATGGTGCGCTGGACGAAAGCCTCGTGGCGGTTGCGCCGCGGCGGCGAGGTGACGAGCTGTTCGCGTTGCTCCAGGAAGGCGAGAAGCCCGCGAATGCGCCCCGTGCCACCGAACACGCGGTGCATTGCCCGGAGCTCATCCTCGCGGAAGACGGTGTCGGCGCCCAGCCAGGTGGCGGCCACTCGTAGAACCCGAGCCATCGGCTCGTGGACTTTCTGGTGCCAGCGGTTCTCGGAGGTGTATCGGGCGAAGTCCGCCAGGAGGGCCTTCACCGGCGGTAGCAGGGCCAGCAGCAGGGCTCCGGCCAGCGGGCGCCAGTCCCGCTTGATCTCGAAGATCGTCGCCTGACCTCCAAGTACGGCTGGCGGACTGAGCTGTGACCGACTCGACCAGGAACAGTGAGCGTTTTCAGCGTTGCCTCTCCAGGGTGAGGACGGCGGCGGCGATGACGCTCATGCGGTTGGGGCTGCAGCGGGCTCGACGGAAGACGCGCCAGGACTTCAGTCTCGCGACGCTTCGTTCGACTGGCGCCCGCGCCGCCGACAGGGCCCGGTTGATCGTCTGCTGAGTCGCGGTGAGGTCCTGGTGCGGGAGCCGTCTAGCCGGCGTGGTCACCCAGGAGCCGGCGCCGATGTAGGCGCGGTCGGCGAGAACGGGAATGCCCTGGCGTTCGCAGATCCGGATGATGCGGTGGGTGCGGGCCGCGGTCAGGTCGTGGGTGCGGCCGGGAAGGGCGGGCGAGATCCACAGCAGCCTGCCCGCGGGATCGGCCACGACCTGCACGTTCACCCCGTGACGGCGGTGCTTCTGCGAGAAGTCGGCCCGGCTGTCGCCGACCCGGTCGCACTCGGCGAGCGTCCCGTCGAGCAGGACGTGCTCGGGATCGGTCTCCCGCAAGACCCGCAGCAGGCCGGGTGCCCGGCGGGAGAGGTGGCCGACGACGGTGTTGACGTAGGCGTGGGCGGTGCCGACGGATATGCCGAAGCCGGCGGCGATCTGCGCGAGCGGGTCGTGCCGGCGCAGGTAGACCAGGGCGACGAGAGCACGTTGGTGAGGCGGGAGCTTGCAGCGGCGGTCACCCTCACGGGTGACGATGAGCATGGTTACCCACTCGACCAGGGCGTGAGGCAGGTTGAGTGCGGCAGGATAGAAAACCAACGAGGCTCCTGAGCTGATGAGTTGAGACGTCGAACACCTCTCTCAACGGCACAGGAGCCTCGTGCGTTGCGGGACGTCGGCCCGTCACCCGATCAGTGGCCGCTCTGAAAGAGCTCAGTCCATCCCCGCCACGTATACCTCGATCGTCTCGCATGAAAGATCGCGAAATGCCGATGGGTCGCCGCCGCGCCTTCTTGCGTGGCAATGGACAGCCTTGTTGGCGCAAATCCAGCATGTAGAAGACCTTGTCGTAGCGGCGTTCGCCGACGGCGACGAAGTCGGGCAGACGGCCGTACTCGGTGAAGCCCAGCGACCGGTAGAGGCGCAGGGCATTGGTGTTGTCGCCACGGGCATCCAGGGTGAGGACCTCGATACCAGTCTGGCTGGCGTCAGCGATCAAGGCTCCGCTATGCCCGACCAGCTGACTGCCGAGATAAGCGGCACGCACGGCCGCATCCCCGGCCTGCACCGCGGAGACGACGTGACCGAGAAGCTCTGTCACCTCATCCGGCGAGGGTGGTTCGACCCAGCCCAACGGGGCACCTCTGCTGAGGACAGACAGCAGTACACCGACAGCGTCGCGGGCGTCAGCCAGGCGGAGGTGGAGCCGTCAGGGCAGACGCTCCAGATGGAAGACACCTGCTTCCCGGCCCGCCCGGAATACGAGAACGTATGTCCGGGCGAACCGGTTGGCCTCCGCCACTGAACCTCCCACCGAGCGCAGGTGGAGGACATAGGCCACCGATTCCATCCGCTCCGCTATCAGAATAGCGGCCAGCGGTTTTCGGAGCGCTCGAACCCTGCGCTGCGTAACCGTTCCGCCAGACCGTCAGCCGGCCGAACACCCAGCTGCTCACCGACCTGCACGTCCCGGCCCACCACGCCCATCTTCGCCGAGCGAAGCTCGACCAGCTCTCCAGTTGGCCTCCAGGCTGAGGCGGCTGAACAGACGCGGGGCCCTCGGCAAGCGGTGCGCGTGCAGAGGGCCCCGCGGATGACCGTTCCCGCAACACCTACCGCAGTCCTGGCGCCCTGCTCGCCGGATGCCCGCATCGACGTAGGCCGGTCCGGCCGTCAACGTCGGCAACGGGCCCGGTGCCGTGCTCGACTGAGACCGAGGTCAGAACGCCTTCAGATAGACCCGGGCCTGATTGTCCTTGAGCGCCTGGACATAGATGTCGATCCACTGCACGTTCTTGCGGCGATCGTCTTTCACGCACGGTGGGCAGACACCGGCCGAGCGGGCTCCCTTCAGCGTTTGCGGCTCGGCCAACTGGAGGTGCCGGAACAGCTCGCCATCCGGCGCGAAGTCAGCCTTCTTCACCTTCAGCGGTTCTTCGGGACGAAGGTCCGCCGCGATGCCTTCGGCGTTCTTCTCGCTGGTGACGAACGAGAGGAGGTAGATGTCCTCCTGGGGGTTGATCTGCACAGCTCCTTTGACCTCGGTCGCGCCCTTGGGCGTCGTCACATTCATGAACGCTGACGCCTCGGGCGCGCCGGCGTTCTCGTTCCACCGCGAGTCGCGCCCGTCGGTCGCACGGCGATCGTCCGTGTCCGGGCTGGAGCAGGCGGACAGCAGAAGGGTGGCTGCCACTGCCGCGATGAGGAGGGCGCCTCGTGTGATCGTCACCGGTTCTCCTCGTCGCCGCGGGAGACGTCGCTGCGGGTTCCCTCTCGTCCTTGGTTCGGCGGGTTCACCGTCGGTTTCGCATCGCTGTCCAGGTCGTACGTGTACGGGGAACTGCTGCCTCGCATGTCGAACTCCCGAGCAAGTCCGGTCTTGTGCAACCGTCCCATCTCGGAGTCCGGGATCACCACGCCTCCGGGGAAGGTGGTCGACTTGCCGGCGTCCCAGTTGTACCGGTCCCACACGTTTGCCTGGTAGTCGAGCGAAACCCTGGGCTTGCCGTCCGCTCCGGGGGTGACGGTGACCATCCCCGACACGTTCTGCTGGTGGGAGCCGACCGCGTGGAACCACTCGTCACTCCGGAAGGTGCGACCGACCGCCTTGCTCTCCACCGGCACGACAACGGTCTTGTCGCCACCGGCTTTCTCGAAGGCATCGAGCCCTTGCTGTCGCCACGCGTCCTGGTTCTGGGCGATGTGGACCGAGACATCATCGCGAAATCCGGGATCATCCTTGAGGATGCGGTCGATGTCGAGGTCCAGCGGGTCACCCGATGCGCTCAGGTAGTGCTCCATGTTGCGCGACGCGGCGTTCTCCCCGCCGAAGTCGCCGCCGGCCGCGACGGCCTGCGCGCGGGCCAGGTACCACAGATCCTTGGCCGTGGGCTTCTCGGTGTCGAAGGCTCCGGACCCCGCGTCAGCAGCATGCCACTGGTACAGCGGGCTCATGACCCCCGCCTTCCGCAACTCGTCGCCCTTCTCCTGAAGCAGGATGCCGCGCGTGACAGGATCGAGCCCGCGCCACCACTCGGCGACCTCCTTCTTGCCCTTGGGGACGTGTTGCGCCTTCGCCCTCTCCGCAAGCGACGGGTAAGGGTCGGAATTGGCTTCCCGGTTGAAACCGCCGATCGTGCCGTCCAAGGGGTCCCTGTCCTGCATCACGGAGGCAAGAGCGAGTTTGAACCCTTCGTCCGCCTCGTTCAGGGCCGCCACCGCCGAGTCCAGTTGCGCGGCCCATCCGGCAGCAGCCTTGTGGATGCTCTCCTGACAGTCACGATCGTGCGCGTAGGCCATGTACTCGCTGTGAGCCAGCTTGGACGTGTCGAAGCCGACGGCGCCTTGCTCGGACACCTTCATGCCGGCCTTCACCGCGTCCTCTCGGACGTACTCGATCTTCTTGCGAAGACGGCTCAATTCGGCGTGCGCGGCCCTGAGTAGATCGGCCACGGCCTGCGCCTCGCTCTGGGCCCCCTGGTACTCCTTCCACGTCACGTCGAAGCGCGCGGCGCCGGCGCCGGCACTTAGGCCCACCCACGTGTTACCGAGGGAGATGCCATGTACTTCCTGTTCGTAGGTCCGCGCGAGTTTGTCGAAGTCCTTGGCCATGGCGGCCCAGTCGTCGGCAGCCGTGGTGAGTTTCGACAGGTCGGTGCCCATGATCTCGTAGTACGTCACCATGACTGAACTCCCGTTACAGCGCCCGCGGTTTCGTTGGACTTGTGCGATCAGAACGAGTCGAGCGCGGAGGACTTGCGGATGCCCAGTTCCACGCCGGTGTCCGTGTTCCGCAGCAGCGTATTCGTGGCGCGCAACGCGGCCTTCTCTGAACCGAGCCGGTTCATCAGCGTCGCGAGCTGTTCGCTCCACGTCGTACGCGCGGTCTTCAGAGCAGGTCCGGTGAGCCACCCCTCAAACTCCCGTGCGGCCGCCCCCGTGCTCTCACGCGCCTGGGTGCCGTCCCTGTGAGTGTCAGGCTCCAGATGCCTTTCGATCGCCTCGGCTGCCTTCTTCTTCTCCGCGGGGCTCGAAGCGAGATCCTTGCCGCCGGACGGGGAGCCTCCACCGCCATCGAGCGGGGCCGCGCTGTTCAGACGCATCCGGGGCGGCGCCGCAGCGCTCGGCGATATGTCATGTTCGGTCATGATCGCTCCCCCGAGTGTGATCAGATGCCGCGACTCTACATGAGGTGCGGTCAGGGTCCCTTCACTGAGGCTGCGTTCGCGCAGGTGACGCCGGAGTTGGGCCCAGAAGGCCTCGGTCTCGCTGTCGTCGGCCATGACGTCGACGACGTCGCGGCCGCCGTCCTGGGTGGGCGGGGCGGGGCGGGGCCGCGGCCGGCGGTCGTGACGATGCCCGGAACTTCCTGTACGCCGCCGTGACCAGCACGGCCAGCAGCAGCCCGAGCGTGTCAGTGAACAGGTGCCGCTTGCGTCCGCCTTCACCGACGGCGAGTCGATGACCGCCGCGCTCGGCTCCTGGTCACGGTCCTCGGCCCGGCGGACGGCCTCCCGCAGCCGGTCGTGCAGCTCGGCCACGAGCCCCGCATCCCGTCAGCGGGCGAAGAAGGCTTACACCCGCGGCCAGGGTGGGAAGTCGGACGGCATCGCCCGCCACTTGATGCCGTTGTCGACGAGGTAGCGGATCGCGTCGATCATCCAATGCCGCGAAGTTAAGGCCCCGATGGCAATGTCAAGGGGTTCGTGAGATGTGGCAGGGCCTCTGCTATCCAGGGGATCGACCAAGATCTTCCTGAGAGAGCAGAGGCCCTGTGGCCCAGTTTGTCACGGGCAGCACGCCTGACGTGTTCGCGCCCGGTCACCTCGGCGAGTTAACCCAAGTCATCCCACCGGAGCTGGTGGATGCGGTGGTGGAGGAGACCGGAGCCCGCGAGAAACGATTGCGGAGTCTGCCATCCCGAGTCGGGGTCTACTTCGTCCTCGCTCTCGGCCTGTTCGAGCATCTGGGTGCCCAGCTGGTGTGGGACAAACTCGTAGCAGGGCTGAGCGGCAACGTGCCACGGCCGTCCGAGAAGGCACTTCGTGATCTGCGCCGGCGGGTGGGCGTCGCCCCTCTGCAGCGGCTCTTCGACGTGCTGGCGGGTCCGCTGGCCCAGCCCTCCACCCCTGGAGTGTGCTACCGCCGTTGGCGCACGGTCGCATTCGACGGATGCGGAAGCCTGTCGGTCCCCGACCACGAGCGCAACAGGTCCTGGCTCGGTCGCGCTGTCCGACGCCATGGCCCGGCAGGTTACCCCCGGCTGATGCTGATGACGCTGTGCGAGACAGGCACCCGCGGCCTGATCGCAGCAACCTTCGGTCCCGCCGTCAAAGCCGAGAGCGACTACGCCCGGGACCTGACCAGCCACCTCACCCCGGACATGCTCCTTCTGGCAGACCGCGCATTCGACGGCAACGAGCTCCTGGCCGCCATCACGCGACAGGGCGCGCAGTTTCTGGTGCGCTGCACCAGCACACGACGCCCACCGGTGCTGGCCCTGCTGCCCGACGGCTCGTACCTCACCCGCATCGGCAGCCTCTCGCTGCGAGTGATCGAGGCCGAGGTCCAAGCACGCACCGTCGACGGCGGCATTTTCGGTGACGCCTACCGCCTGCTGACCACACTCACCGACCATCGCGCAGACCCCGCCGCCCGTTTGATGAGCCTCTACCACGAGCGCTGGGAGATCGAGACCGCCTATCTGGCACTGCGCCACACCCTCCTTCAAGGCCGGGTGCTGCGTTCGAAGGACCCAGTGGGCCTCTGCCAGGAAGTGTGGGGACTGCTCACCCTCTACCAGGCACTGCGCTCAATCATGGTGACCGTGGTGGAGACCGAACCCGGCTGCGACCCCGACCGGGCCGGCTTCACCACCGCCCTGGAGGCAGCCCGCGACACCGTCGTCAGCCTCACCGGAATACTTCCAACAACCGGACCGCACAATTACTCTGACCTGGTCGGACACATCGGCACCCGCATTCTGCGCACGCTCCTTCCCAGACGCCGGATGCGGCTTTCCACCCGCATCGTCAAGAGCGGAATCTCCCGCTACCACACCTGGAATCGCGACGGACGCCCCCGCAACAGCACCCCGATCAGCGCCGTCGAGATCACCGTCCGCCCGCCAGCCCTTCCCGGCACGCAGGCCCCCAGCCAGACGACCTCCAGGCGTTGGGACCAGGTCTGCCGGATCCTGGCGGCTAGTGCGAATCAAGCCATGCATACCCGAGACATCGCACGCCACCTCGGCCTCACCACCACACCATCCATCAAGAGCCTCACAGCACAACTCTGCTACTGGACCCGCAACAACCGACTCATCCGTACAGCCCCTGCACCTACAAGATCCCGCTTGCCGAACCCTTGACAGCACCATCGGGGCCTTAACTTCGCGGCATTGGTCGATCATCCGCCGATGGCAGTAGCCCTCCGGCCGACCGCCCCGGCCGACCGCCCCGGCCGGCCGGCCATCCCGGCACCGGCAGCAGGTCCCGCACAGCTACCCACTCGGCATCGCCCATGTCCGAGCCGTACCGGGGCCGACGCCCCGGCTGGTCGGCCGCGTTCCTGAACCTGTGGGCGAGACAGTCACACCCAGGAGTGGATCAGCTGGACTCGGCAATCGCGACCAGGCAACTCAGCGCCGCTCTACTCCTCAGCTCGCATCGGCGATCCGCGATATAGAGACACTCGGACCGTGATCCACCGTGCCCCGGCCATTGGGCGAACGAGCCGGACGGCCGCCGGCCTGGCGCGGCCGCCGGCCCCGCGCTCAGCGCTTGCCGCGGACGGCTTCGATGATGTCCGCGACCGCTGCGAGCACTGCTGCGCGGTGCTCCGACTGTGTATTGGTCAGCGCAAACCGGGCCACGAGCACGGCGGTAGCTGCAACAATGGCAAGGCTGGAAATGACCACAACCGGCCAGACAAAAATGGGATCCACCTGTGTTCTCCTCCCTGGAACGATCTGGTCCTCAGCGGGACCGGCACAAGGAGAACTTGAGCGGCCCGTACGCGTCCGCAACGGTCGGACCGCCCGGAGCAACCCGAAAACTCGCCTGGTCAAGGACGTATCCGGAGCTGTCCGGACCAGACCGGCCCGACGGCCGGACGCAGGGGGAGACGCTGAATGAGTCCCGCGAAGTCCACCAGCCACCCCGGCCGGGCCGCACTGGCCCAAGCACTGCAGGATCTGGACCGCCGAGCACGCCACCGCCCCGGCGCGCCCAAGCGAACTCGCGCACAGGCCATCAAGGAGGCCAACCGCGCATGTGCCGAGGCGAAGTTGCCGCTGCTGAATGAAAAAACCGTCAGCGACTGGTTCCGCCTCGGCACCGTGACCACCGACTTCGAGCCGCTGTGGCAGCTGATCACCGTGCTCCTCAACTGGGTGGAGGACGAGCAAGCCGACAAAGGTTTCTCTCCGGCCAGGCAGCCTGCCCGCCACACAGCGGCCCGTGCAGTCTGGAAGCAGCGGCTGGAACAAGCGCAGGCTCCTGAGCCCCAGCCACTGCGGCCGCGGCTGAGCCCACGCCTGTGGGGCGAGCCGATCGCCACGATGGACCCCGTGATCGGCCTGGAAGTGCACCGTGCTATCGCGCCGCCGGCCACGTGTCCGGCCGCCAGCGATCTCCCGCTCTACGTCCGCCGGAACCATGACGACCTCCTGCGTCAACACGTCCAGAGCGCGGCGCAGGGGCGGAGCCAACTCATCCTGCTGGTGGGCGATTCCTCCACCGGGAAGAGCCGGGCCCTGTGGGAGGCGATTCAGGTCCTGCCCGACAACTGGCGCGTATGGCGCCCCTCGGGAGCCACCGAACTCATGTCGGCGCTTGCCGCGAATGCGCCGCTGTCGAACACCGTGCTGTGGTTGAACGAAATGCAGCGATACCTCGGAGCCGCAGAACCCGAAGCAGTGGCCGAGGCCCTTGATGCACTGGTCAACACCCCCATCAGGGGGCCGGTACTCATTGTGGGGACCCTCTGGCCGCACGACCACCGCGACCTGAGCAGCGATGCCTATCCAGCAGCAGCACGGCTGCTGAAGGACCGGCACATCCGCGTCCCTGACACCTTTGACGAGGCGTCGCGCCGGCAGTTGGCCAAGCTGGCGGAGCGTGACCCTCGACTCGCTGAGGCCCTATCTCAAGGCAACGACGTGATCACCCAATACCTGGCGGGCGGACCTGCCCTCCTCGACCGGTATGCGGCATCCGCGGAAGTACGGGCCCTGGTGGACGCGGCGGTGGATGCGACACGTCTTGGCTACCGCGATGACGTCACTGCGGAATTCCTGCAGGCTGCGGGTTGGTCCCTGATCCCCGAGACCTATCGCAGGCGACAGGGCCCCCACTGGCACCTCCGTTGGTTCTCCCAGGCTCTCGCCGACGCAGCGCAGGACTGCCGTGGCGTGCCCGGCCCACTCACCACGGATCCGCCGGCGCCTGGCGCCCCCGACACCACAGCGCGGACCTATCGGCTCGCGGACTACCTGCGCCAACACCTCTCGCCCCAGCGCTCTCTGCTGTGCCCGCCCGAAGGCTGGTGGCGGTCAGCCGCCGAGCACCTGACCGCGCCCACAGAACTTCTCGCCCTCTCCCACGCCGCCGCCCAACGCGCTCGCTACGGCATGAGTGCAATGCTTGCTCATCAGGCGCTGGAACACGACGCTGACGCTCCCGCTCACCGCACCCTCGTTGAACTGCACTACCGAGCGGGTCACCGAGCTCAGGCGGAGGACATCGCGTACCAAGCGCTCACGGTGGGAGATGCCGGCGCCGTGATAGCGCTCGCGAAGCTACTGCTCAAAGACGGGTTCGTCCAGGACGCCATCCGCTGGCAGCGCGAAGCCACACACATCGACTCCGCGGAGGCGTGGGCTGAACTGGCCATGACACTCCTGCAAGCGGGACAAGTCGATGATGCTGTCGCTGCGGCCGACCACCTTCACGACTACCGCCTGGACAACTTCGCCACCGCTCTCGCTGCCGCCGGTCACTGGGACAGGCACTTGCCGATCGCCCGCCGCCTCGCAGCCGACGGCGCCCTCCCCGCGCTCCTCTCCCACGCTCACCGGCTGAACGAAAACGGTGAACGTGACGAAGCGATAGCCGTGCTCACCGCAACGGACCGGCTTGAGGCGCCCGGCGCCTACGAGGACCTGGTCGACCTTTTCGAAGACAAAGGTGATCCCGAAGCAGCGGAAGAAGCCGGGCGGCAGGCAGTCGTCGAGCACAACTACAGCAAGGCGCTGAAGCGGCTGTCCCTGCGCCGTGAGGAGCGCGGCGACCTGTGTGGATCCGCGAGCGCCTTGCGCGCGCTGGGCTCGTGCCCGGGCTGGGAATGGTGGTTGTCCGCTGCGGCCTATGAGTATATGGAGGCAGGCGCCTTCACCACCGCCATCCAGACGGCCGAGCAGGCAATCGCTGCCGGGGAGCCCTCGGGATGGGTGGTACTCGCCCATATCAGCACAGGCAGAAACGACGCTGAACAAGCCCAATGCGCCGTCAGCCGAGCCCTCGCCACGCAGGACGGCGAAACTCTGCACATGCTCGGCGCATTCCACCAAGAGCGTAATGAGATCGACAAGGCGGACACTGCCTATCGACGAGCCATTGAACTGGACCGCCCGGACGCGTGGGACGACCTGGCTGCCCTTTGGCACGACGCCGGCGACACCGATCGGCGAGACGCCATCGTCGCCGCCGCCATCACCAGCGGCAATGTCAAGCATCTACGCGACCTGGCAGCTCACTACGCCCGTTCCGGAGCCCGGGAGGAAGCCCGAGCGCAGGCGCAGCGAGCAGCGGAGCATGGCGACGAAGCACCTGGGTTCGGGCTGGCCATGAGGTGGCGTCGTGAAGGTGCCGACGATGACGCTGTGGCGGTCGCCCTCGACCTCGCTCATGCCGGTTACCCCTCAGCAATCGAGCGAATGATCAACCTGGCAGCGAACGCCGCCGAAACCGAGAAGGTCATCCTCTACGCCGAAGCGCACGCCGCAGGACACCCACTGCACGCCGCATCGCACCTCCTACCCGCCTACGCCAAAGCGGGTGACCACGCATCCTTCGCCGCGACGCTGCAAAAAGTCGAATCAGCAGCATCGATCCTGGCCGCCGCCGGACAACAGTGTGAAAGCCAGGACTCGCCTGTTGAGGCACTCATCCTTCTCGAACGTGCCAGGGCACTGGGCGCTGCGCAGGCCCTACTCCCGCTGGCTCGAATCCACGGAACCGCCGGGAACAGGGAGTTGGAGCGTCGACTCCTGTATGAGGCAGTTGACGCGGGAGTCGCAGATTCAGTACGGCTGTTGGTGGAGCACTACGAAGCGATCGGTGAGCGAACCAGGGCCCTCACGGTGCAACGCTGGGGCGTGACCGACCAGGCACCGGCAGTACGGTGGTGACGTCTCCGCCGTGCGGCGGTCGGTCCGCCGGGGGACGGGCTCCGCCTCCGGGACAGCGGCGCCGGCGCCATGCTGTGGTTGCGCAGCCGGTAGTAGCACCCCCTGTATCCAGACGGGCAGCAGCCGCACCGGGTGTGAGGACCGCCACCGCCAGGAGCAGGAAGCCGAGCCTACCGCGGTCTTTGAGCGGATCGAGAGCTTGCACAACTTGCACCGACTTCACAGCAGCCTCGGTTACCGCAGTCCCGTGGACTACGAGACAGCTCCGCCGGCCTGACCACCACACGGATGGTGTCCGTCAAAGCGGAACAAGCTCACTCCGACGCATGATGCGCAACCGGCGCTGCGGACTCTCGCCGATTCGGGCTCAGCACTGTGGCCGTTTCGATCCACTCCAGGGTCGCCCTGACGCGGGCGGTGTTCTCGTGGACGATCACGCGTTCGTCCTTGTCCAGCTGCCGGTCCCGCAGGCCGGGACGACGCGGCCAGATGCCGCGACGAAGGTGTGGCAGGTGGTGATCAGGTCGAAGGCCAGTAGGTTCGTGTGGTCGAGGGCGGGCCGAACCGTAGGGGTGTGCATGGGTGATAGCCAGGTCTCGATCAAGCTCACGAGTGACGAGGCGCTGGTGCTGTCGCACTGGCTGGAGAGGCTCCAGATGACGGACCTCAGCCAGGTTGTGGACGATCCGGCGGTCTGGGCGCCGATCCATCGGATCGCCGGAACGCTCGACAAGACGCTTCCCGGGCTGTTCGCATCCGACTATGACCAGCGGCTTGAGGCGGCTCGTCAGAGGCTGCGGCCAGAGGACTGATCGAGCGGTCTCAACTCCTCACCGAGCTGCGGCGGGCCGGGGTTCGTAGAAGGTTCCGTCGCGGAGCATCGCGAAGAGAGGAGCCCGAGCTTCGGGTCGCCTGGGCGAGTCCCGCGTAGACGGCGAGGTGGCCGGCGGTCGGAAAGGTACTGCCGTCGCCGACCCCGATCAGGATGCGGGCTCCGGTCCTGACGCCGACCCCCGGCATCGACGTCAGGACCTTGGAAAGAGGGTGGGTCCTTGAGGAGTTCCTCGATCCGCCCGGCCAGCTGCCTGCGCTGGTCCATAACAGCGGCCAGCGAGCCGGCCAGGCTCGGGACGATCAGCGCGGCCGCCTCGATCCCGGGAACGGTCACGGTCTGCTCGTCCAGCGCGGCGAAGGTCTCCTCGACCAGCCGCTCGGCCATCCGCGGGGCCTTCGGCCGCAGCAGCGTGACCAGCCGCCGACGGCCAGCCTTGCGTATCTGTGTCGGTGAGCCGAACCGCTCCAGCAAGGCCATGACGGCCGGGTGCTGCAACCGCGGCCCCAGGACGCGTTCCAGCTACGGATGGATCTGGGTCAGCAGGCCGTGCAGCCGGTTCGCGACCCGGGTTGCCTCGCCGGCCAGATCGTCATAGAACCCGACGATCATCTCCAGCTCGGCGATCGTCTCGTCCTCGCCATCGATTGCCCGCAGCGTGTGCCGCACCGCGCGGGCCGCGTCCGCGATGATGAAGGCGTCTTACGCGTCGGTCTTCGCCTTGCCCGGGTAGAGGTCGGCGATCCGCCGCATCGGAGCAATGGTCAATAGTTGTGGATCGATTGGTTGTCTCATCGAAGGGTGGCGGTTGGTTACTCCCGCTCGGGGCGGAGTACTACCTCGCTGCCGATGGGGGTGAACCCGCAGGCGAGAAAGGCGCGCAGGGAGCGGGCGTTGCCCGGTGAGACGGCTGCGAAGACCGGTTCGCCTTCGGGGACCAGTGAGAGGGCGTCGGTGAGCAGGGACCGTCCGTGGCCGCGGCTGTCGTTGTGGGAGTAGTGGAGTTCGATGCTCAACTCTCGTCGGCCTGCCAGGCCGTCGGCCAGGGTGATGAGGCCGCGTTCGTCACCATGAATCGTGACGTTGCTCCGAAATTCCCGGGCGTGGCGCACGCGCGGGTGATCGTCTGCGTCGGCGAGCGGCTGCAGGCGTGGTGAGCCGCCGGTGCCGCGGGCGGTGAGCGTGGCGTCGGTGACGCCGATCCAACCATTGTCGCCGGCGAGGTGGCGCAAGAAGTCCGGGGAGAGTGACGCGCCGAAGCCGTCCGGCTTTTGATCGTGGACGGCCCCGTCTGTCAGAGCTGTGGCGACAACTGCGTGGCCCGTGAAGGCGACCGAGCACTCAAGCCCTGCGGGCAGGGGCGGCAGGACGGTCACCCGGCCGTCGACGGGCGGAAACCGGCCGTCGGCCGCGTCGAGGAAGAACGTCAGGAGAGGGTGCGCTTCACCCATGATCGGTCATCCGTCCATCGAGAGAGGTCGGGCAGGAATCATGTCAGGCAGATCTTATGGGCCGGTCGTGGTGGATCGCGCCGCGTGAGCCTCGGAGCGTTCGACGAGGACGCTGTTTTCGAACTTGGCGCCTGCGCGGTTCAGGGCTACGAGGTGGACCCCGGTGATCGCGCGCCAGCGGGCCTGGGCGGACTCGACGAGCGTGAACCATCGCGAGGGCCGCGGCTGGGCTGCCGGCGCGGCGGGTCACCTTGGTGCGGAGCTTGACCGTGGAGAAGGTCGACTCGATGCGGTTCGTGGTCCGCAGGTGGATTCAGCGCTCGGCCGGGAAGTCGTAGAACGCCAGCAGTTCCTCGGTGTTGTCGGTGCTCTCCGCGATGGCCTTGGGGAACTTGGCGCCGTAGGTCTTCGCGAATGCCTCGATCGCCTTCTCGGCGTGCGCGCGGTCCTCGGCGTTGTAGATCTCCTGCATCGCCTTCGTCGCGCGCGGTTGTGCGGATTTCTGCATGGCGTTCGTGACAACACAGGAGTCCGCTTGCCCGAGGCGGACCTTGGGGTGGACGCCGCCCATACGTACACGTAGTCGGACGCGGCGAGGTCAAGCTGCTGGAAGGCGCAGTGGCCGTCACTCCACTGCTTCGTCAGCCGGGTCACGGTGGCCGGCGACAGGCCGGCCGTCGAGCCGAGGAACTGCTCCAGCGTAGGCACAAAGTCCCCGGACGGCAGTCCGTGCGGGCAGAGCAGCGGCAGAACCTCGCTGACCTTGGGTGACTTGCGGCACCACGGCGGCAGGACATTCGAGGAGAACCGCATCCGCTCTCCGGTGGCCCGCGTCCAGCCGCTTGTCGTTCACACGCGGGGCCGTGACCTCGATGGGACCTGCGGCGGCGGTCACAGTGCGGGGCCGGTGGTGGGTGTTGCGGACCACCAGGCGCCGCCCAGCCTCGTCCGTCTCGGCGGCCAACTCGGCTACGTACCGGTTGACTTCCGCCTCCAACGCGGCGGCGAGCATCCGCCGGACGCCCTCGCGGACGATCTCGTCGATCAGGGAGCCGGACTCGGTGGAACCGGCGGCATTCACTACGCTGAGCATGGGCGTGCTATCCCGACCCGCGCTGCGAACGCGGGCCTCTACTCGGTGACCTGACCTGCAGAACATTCGGGAAGGTACGCCCTTCGCGTCCCGTCCCGAAGGCCAATCCACAAGTCCCCGAGCATTGCTCTCTCAACGTCCAGAGCAAGTCCGGCGCCACCGGGCCCTGGTCCTACGACGCGAGGCAAGGAGAACGCCGGCTCCTCCACTGACGACTACCTGCGCACGGGCGAAGCCCGGATCGACCACTCCCAGATGTCGTCCATCACCGTCAACAACAAGACCTACGCCGTTCAGTACGGCTCCACCGACCAGAGCGAACGCGTCAAGCTCGGCGACACGCTCTTCCACAACGGCCCGCTCGGTCTGTCCGCGAAGACGACCGGCGGTGTGGACATGGGCTTCAACCGGGAGCCCGGGGGCACGTTGAACTCCATGACGACCGGGGGCAAGAGCTACTACTACCTCACCGACGCGATCGGCTCGGTGATCGGCCTGGTCGACGTGGACGGCAACAAGGTCGACACCTACACCTACAGCCCCCGCGGCGTCCGCCTCCTCGCCCAGTCCAGCGAACCGTTCACCCAGCCCTACCGCTTCGCCGGCAACTATCAGGACCCCACCAGCCTCTACCACCTCCAGAACCGCTACTACGACGCCAACATCGGCCGCTTCACCCAACCCGACCCCTCCGACCAGGAACAAAACCCCTACCTCTACGCCGAAGGCGACCCCGTCAACAAGATCGACCCCAACGATTGTTCAGCTTCTCAGAGGACAACAGCGGTAAAGAAGCACGGTTCATCACATTTGGTGCCGGAACTCCCGGTGGTGGCACCGGGATTGGCGGCTCAAGCGGTGACGTGGGCAGCGGCTGGGCCGGAGAGGGGTCCTGGGGCGCAGGGGCAGTCAGTATCACCGGAAATGCGCAAGGTGATGCTGGCTTCGAATCGGGCGGCAGTACCGGAAAGTGCCCGGTTAACGTCAAGTGCGCCTTCTGACTGGCAAGGAATCGAGGGGAATTCGTCATGGTTTCCACCATGCAAGCGGCCGCATCCTACTACTTGGCGAAGCCCAAGGGTCCCTCGTGGAGTCCCTATCTGGCGATAGGCATGGCCATTCTCTTCGGCGCCATCATCGTCTTCCTCCTGATGAGAAGCCGTCGCCGCTGACCGGTAATTCCGGAGTCCGGGTGGCCCGCGTCGACGTGGGTATCGAAGTGCTCAGCGACGACGGCGGCGAGGAAGGATACCGTACCTGGATGCCATCGAAACGGTCCTGAAGGAAAGGTACTTCCTGGACGTAGCAAAGTCGTTCTTCTGGCCGATACCTGAAAGAGAGAGGCGCCCATGCATGGTGTCGTGCTGTGCTGGCCATCATCGGCGTAGCCCTGCTCGCTGGCCTGGCCATGTGGATGCAGGGAACCGGATTCCGGGACTACCTGCGTCGCAGGCGCGGTCAGTGACCACGATCACACGGCAGTCCCACGCCGTGATGGCCTTGCGTGATCAGGCCGTTTCCCTGGCTGAGGGAAGCGGATCTACCTGGCCTGCATATGTGGGAGGAATCGGCGCCGTTCTCTTCTTCCTCATCATCTTCTTCGTGATGCGGAAACGGGGTCGAAAGCGGAACTGACCGCGAGCCGGATGATCGGAACGGAATTCCTCCGGCCCTCTTGCACGTGAGAAGTAACTCGCATCACCGCGGTGGCCGCCCCCCCATCCGGGCGGCCACCGCGAACTTCGTACGCGGTAGCGCTGGCCAGTTGTCGGCGCCACCCGACGACCGGCAGGACCGTAAAACCACCGTAGAAGGACACGTCGTTGTGGTGCGCCGCGACTGGCCGACACCACCGCCGGCTCGTCCGCCCCGGCCATGTCGCGGAACACGGACGTTCTGCGGCGACCACCAGGGCCGCCAGCACCCACCGCTTCAGCAACAGCGATCCAGAGCGCGCCACCATCGCTTCTTGGGCGAACGCGCACCGGGTTCTCGGTACTGGGGACACGGATTCGAGGCTGTCAGCCGTCGCTCGGCAGGGATACGCCGAGGGGGGAGCGGTGCCGGTCTACGATCCCCTCGACGATTCTCATCAGGCGGTCCCCCGCTTGATCGATGCTTCCGTTCTGCGTGCTGACCTGTGCGCCTTCGAGTACGAAGGTGATCTCGGCTGCGGCCTGCTCGGGGTCGGGCATCCCGGCCTCGGCGCACATGCCCACCAGCCTGCGGGTCTGGTCGGCCTTGTGCTTCTCGATCACTTGCCGCGCGGGATGGGAGCGGTCGGGCAATTCGGCGAGGGAGTTGATGAACGGGCAGCCTCGGTGCGAGATGGCCGGCAATCCCTCGGCGATGAAGCGGGCCAAGCCCATGATCTGCTCCCTGGGCCGGCCGGGGCATTCCATCTGGACCCGGTCGAAGGCCGCCTGGTAGTCGGCGGCGACGATCCGCATCCACTCCGCGACCAGCGCGTCCTTGGTTTCGAAGTGCCGGTAGATCGCCATTTTGGTGGTCGCGGCCTTCTCGGCGATCGCCTGGACGCCCACCCGCCGGATTCCCTCGCTCTGGAAGAGCTCTTCCGCCGCGTCGAGGATGCGCTCACGAGGCGGCAGTTTCGCCACCCTGCTCGGCCTTCTGGTGGTCGATGCCATGACTGCTCCGTGACGTCCGCTGGGGTGCGGGGCCCTTGCCCTACGGCTCGTATGATACCACTTCGTCCTGTGCGATACCGTTGAGTATCGTCAGGGACTCAGCAGTATCGTTCTTTCCGCTAGGAGTAAAAGTGAGAGTTGCCGAGTACGTGAACTACGACGCTGTCGGACTCGCGGAGCTGGTGGCCGAAGGGGAGGTGACCCCCGCCGAACTGCAAGCAGCCGCGCTCGAGGCCACGCAGGCGGTCAATCCGCAGATCAACGCCGTCGTGGAGACCTGGCCGACCGACGACGAGCCCGAGCCCGGCGGCGCACCGCTGGCCGGGGTGCCCTTCCTGATCAAGGACATCGGAGCCGCCATGGCCGGGCGGCGCATGGAGCTGGGCAGCCGCCTCGCGGCCGGCAACGTCGTACGCGCCGACTCCTTCCTGATGCGGCGCGTGCGACGGGCCGGGCTGGTGACATTCGGGCGTACCGCGACATCGGAGATGGCCTACAGCATCACGACGGAACCGGTGCTGTACGGCGCGACCCGCAACCCGTGGGACCTCGAGCGGAGCGCGGGCGGATCCAGCGGGGGCGCGGGCGCGGCCGTAGCGGCCGGGGTCGTCCCGCTTGCCCACGGCACCGACGCCGCCGGCTCGCTCCGTGTCCCCGCCGCTTACAACGGCCTTTTCGGGCTGAAGCCCACCCGCGGCCGGGTCTCCATGGGACCCGACCTCGACGAGCTCTTCAGCGGCCTGGCCGTGCCCGGCAGCGTCAGCCGCACGGTACGCGACAGCGCGGCCCTGCTCGACCAGGTCCGCGGCCCGGAAGCGGGTGACCCCTACTTCGCCCAGCAGCCGTCCCGGCCGTACACGGAGGAGGTCACCCATCACCCGGGCCGGCTGCGGATCGGTGTCCTCCCCCAGGCGTGGGGCGGGCGCCGCACCACCGCGCCGGTGGCCGACGCCCTCGCCCACACCGCGGGCCTGCTCGAATCCCTCGGCCACCAGGTGGAGGAGGCCGAGGTCGGCCTCGGGGCCGACTGGGAGGAGTACGTCCTGGCCAACGCCCAGCTGTTCACGACGAACCTCGCGGCCACGGTCGACGGGCTGGCCGCCGCCTTCGGCCGGCCCGTCGACTCCTCCACCCTCGAACCGGCGACCCTCGCCGGCTACCACTACGGACAGGGGGTCAGCGCGCCCCAGCTCATCGCCGCCCTTACGATCCGCAACCGCGTCTCCCGCAGCCTGGCCCGGTCCTTCGACACCTACGACATCCTGCTCACCCCGACCGTGCCGGAGCTTCCCGCACCCCTGGGAGCCCTTGCCGAGAGCGCGCAGACACTGGACGGCCTCGGCTGGATCGACACCGTCTTCGACCGCTCGCCGTTCACCATGCCGTTCAACATGGCAGGCACACCCGCCATGTCCGTACCGCTGACGGCCGACGCCGAGACGGGGCTTCCGATCGGTATGCAGTTCGCCGCCGGATACGGCCTCGAAAGCCGCCTCTTCCGCCTCGCCGGCCAGCTCGAACAGGCAAGCCCATGGACGGGCCGAATCCCCACGGTGTGGGCAGGGAATCGCACGGGCCACTGAGAAGCGCCCCTGCAGCCGGGAGCCAACGAGCCATGTGCTGAGCGAGTGGGACAAGCACCTCGCGCATGTCGTCCAGATACTGCAGGACCCGCACACGGTCACGGTGCGCGCTTCCTGCACCACCCTCGATCGTCGGCCCCACCTTCGCGGACCATGGGTGCCAGGCGGCGGGCGTACTCGACGGTCGTCCCCAGCATGCGGTTCCGCTCACAGAGTTCCTCAAGCCCCTTTCGCTCGACGTCTGTGAGGTCCTCGGGCCGACGCATGATCCAGTCGGTGACCCTGCGGACGGTCAGGTGGGGCGAGGGGGCGGCAGTCTGGATCGCACCGGCGCGGTAGGCCTTCAGGTGCCGGCGTACCGTGTTGAGGTCCCCTTGGTAGCCCAGCCGCTGGATCTCCCTGGTGAGTGCGGACGCATTCGTGCAGCCTTCCATCCACCGATGGTGCAGGTAGACACGGTAGTCGTCGGTCAAAGTGGGCCGGTTGACGGCTGCGATGAGGAGTTCGTCGACTTGTTCGGCGCGTGCGAAGCGGCTGACCGTGCTGCGGCTGAGCTGAAGATCGCGTGCGATAGCGCGAAGGCCGTCACCCCGGGCGATGCGTTCGTGGATCTGCTGGTGGCGTTCGCGAGTTCGGGCGACCAGCGGTCGTGGGCGCCCGTGGATGTCCAGCTCTCTGCGGTGGCCTTCAGGCGTCGGGTCGTTGTCGGTCAGGCCGTCGTGGCTGGTGAGAGGTTGTAGCAGGTCGGCGCGGTGCCGACTGATGACGCGTCCGACTGCTTGCGCCAGGCTGTTCAGGAGGAGCCAGGCATCGGCGACCTGCCCGGCCTGCGGAGCACCAATCTGGGCTCCGTCGCGGAAGGAGCCGGTCCGGTCGCGGCAGATGATCTGGGCCTCGGGGTGATCCCGCAGCCGGGAAGCGAAGGTGGCCGCAGCCCGGTCAGTCAGGACATCGACCGGGTGGTGGGTTGCCATGTCGATGAGGATCGTCGCGTACGTCCGTCCCCGTCGAACAGCGAACTCGTCGACACCGAGATGGGGCGCCGGTCCCGATGAGGGGAGCGGAAGCGCCCGGATCAGCCGGAGCAGAGTGTCCTTGCAGGTGTCGATGGCCATGTGGCGGAACAGGCGAGCACCTGGCCGATCGCCCAAGAATAGGGCCACGTCGGTGAGGTGGGCGGTGAGAGCGTCCGTGCGGCGTGCATGGCGACGGACCAGGGACGGTATCTGCTCGGCAAACGTCCGACGGGCACAGTCCTCGTTCCCCCACACAAGCCGACGCGCTCGCAGCTCGACTCGTACGCACCGGCCGGCGACCGGACGGCCCGCCAGTGTCCGCTGGTAGTAGCAGTGCACTTTCGAAGATCTCTGCCCACACCCGGAACAGGCCGCCGGCGCCGCCCCCGATCGCACCGCGATTCGGGCCTCGGTATCCGTCAGCACCAGCTGGTCGACCTGCACTCCGACACCAGGCAATAGAAGATCCGCAATCTGAGCCCCATCCATCACGCCTGATAGCTGCCCAAATACCACCAATATAGCGACAGAGCCCGGAAGTTGTGCCAGGACCTGTGGAAGTGGACGAAGTCACCTGGGCAGCCTCGGCCTCCCCAGTCGGGGTGACGACCCGGGTGAACTGAACCGGCTGGCACGCGAGTACGGTCTGGTGCTACTGCCGTGGCAGGGCGTACGCGCTCTCCACGACTACCTTCCCGACAACTGGGTGCCGGACGAGGAGGCGCACGCGGCCGCCCTGGAGACGGAGTGGACCGCGTCCTGGCACAGCCCCTTCCGGGGCATGGGATGCCAAGTAGTACATGTCCTGGCCCGCCGCGAACCGGCGGGCGGAACACCATGACCACCCACGGCACCTCCATGACCACCCACGACACCTTTCCGACCACGACACCCACAGCATCAGGCCCCCTGTGGAGCGAAGGCTCGCAGCACGCGACGGCCGCGCCTGCCCGCGCACCCGTCCTGGGCGCAGCGGATCCTGGCGTGACCGGTCGTCGCTGTCCCGGGCTTTCGAGTCACGTCGGTGCTTGCCATCATGTTCACGCAGCCCCGGTTTGGCGACGGCGTTCCGGGCGCCGTCCGTGTTGTCCGCGTCGAGGTAGGTGATCTGTTCCTCGCCCGTGCGGCGGCTGAGCAGCATCGTGGGCAGTCCGGGGTCGGCGAGCATGTCGGGTAGCGGGTCCTCGGGGTGTATGGACATCAGCAGCATCCTGTCGGCCCGGCCGCCGCGTGCGTACTGGACGAGCCTGGTCCGCTCGGTGTCCGAGCGGATCAGGGTGGGCAGGAGTTGGACTGAGGTGTCCGCCGGCGCGTCGCCGACCGGGCGTACCACTTCTGGGAAGAACGGCTGCCCGAACTTGCGCCGGTCCTTCTCGTCGTCAGCGCTACGGTGTCCGGGTGCCGCCCCGCCCATGGACGGGCCGTCAGGTTGGGCATGTAGCCCAGTTCGGTGATGGCCTGCTGCACGG
>CP054936.1:1828852-5531352 GCA_013364255.1 Streptomyces seoulensis
TGAGGTTGATCCCCGGGAGCGGACACCGGGTTTCATGCGACGAGTGACAGCGTACGTGACGTGATCAGTTGCTGTTCGAACTCGGCTGGTGTGAGGTAGCCGAGCGCGGAGTGCCGACGGCGCCGGTTGTAGTACGACAGCCAGCGGAACAACTCCAGCCGAGTCTGTGCCTTCGAGGTCCAGCGGCGACCATGGAGCAATTCGCGCTTGAGGCCCTGGAAGAACGACTCGGCGAGAGCATTGTCATAGCTTGAACCGACCCGGCCCATGCTGCGGCGGATGCCATGCCGGTGGCAGACCTCGGCGAAGGCGGCCGCGCTGTACTGGGCGCCCCTGTCGGTGTGGAAAACGACACCGTGGACCCGGCCGCCGCGGGCAGCCACGGCCATCTCGATCGCGTCGGTGACCAGGGAAGCGCGCATGTGGTCGGCGATCGACCAGCCCACCACCCTCCTCGAGCAGATGTCGATCACCGTGGCGAGGTACAGCCACGTCGTACCGACGGCTATGTACGTGATGTCGCCGCACCATCTGGTGTTCAGCGTGTCCGCGGTGAAGTCGCGCATCACCAGGTCCGGCGCGGGTGACGCGGCCCTGTCCGCGATCGTCGTCCGCTTCGTCTTGCGCAGATGCCGGCCGACGATGTGGTTGATCCGCATCAGCCGGGTGACGCGCTTGCGGTTGATCCTGCGTCCTCTCGCACGCAGCTCGGCATGGACGCGCGGAGCGCCGTAGGCACCCTGGTGTTCGGCGTGGATGGCGCGGATCTCGCTCACGGTCCGCTTCTCCTCGGCCCGGCGCTCGGCGCGGGCCTGTGCTGTGGCCAGGTGCCGGTAGTAGCCCGAGCGGGAGACTCCGAGCACACGGCAGATCCGCTTGACGCCGAAGTCGGCTCGGTTCTCGGAGATGAAGTCCCAGCGGCGAGGGCTCACTTCACCTCCCGGGCGAAATAGGCGGCTGCCCGGCGCAGGATCTCGCGCTCCAGCTGCCACTCCTTCTCCGCCTTCAACAGCCGGGCATTCTCTGCCCGCAGCCGGACCAGTTCCTCCGCCTCGCTCCCGCCCGCGTCACGGCCTCCCGGCACGGCCTGGGCCTCGGCCTTGCGCACCCACGTCCGCAACGACTCCGCGGTGATACCGAGATCCGCGGCCACCGCCACGTACGTCCGCTTCCCGCCCGCAGCGCGGTAGAGCGCGACGGCGTCCTTCCTGAACTCCTCCGGATACGGAGACTTACGTCCCACCTGGACATCCCTCCCTGGACCATCGGGATCCATTGTCAGGGTGTCCACTCCAAGGGATCAGCCTCACACTGCTCCTTTGATGGGCCTGCTCAGGTGGTCCCACAAGTCATCGTCGCGCGTTCCCGTGTGCGGGTGTCTGTCTGTTCGCAGCCGGAGGCTTCTTGGAGGGCGAGGGTGCGCCGTGCGGTTCCGCGGCCGTTCCGAGGAGGAGCATGCCGTCTTGGCCTGCTGGGAGGAGGCGGGCTTGGTGGTGCCAGGCAGAGCCTGGGTGCGGGTGGTCGAGCGTGGGGATGGGGTGCCCGGCGTCCTTGAGGAGGGCTTTAAGGCGGTGGCCGAAGGATTTGCTGAACAGGTGGAAGTGGCCGGGTGCGTCTTCGAGGCGGCGGAAGAGGCGGGCGGCGTGGAGGTAGGGGCGGGCGTGAGGCGGGATTGCGTACCAGACGCGGGGTGGCGGGTGGTCTTGGTCGTGTTCACTGCTGAAGGGCTCGGGCAGGCTGAGCTGGGAGCCGCCGTGATGCACGTCGTCGACGGTGGCGTGGACGAGACGGTCCACAGCGGCGCCGGTGCACAGCAAAGCGGTCAGGGCAGCGACTTGGGCCGGGCCGGGTACAGCCCGGCTGATGAGGTGCGCGACCTGGGCGGTGAACGGGACCGTGCAGATCCCCGGTCCCCCGGCGGCGGCGAGATCAGCGGGGACGGCCAGGCTGAGGCCGGATCGGGCGAAGCCTTCCTGGGCGCCGCGGACGCGGACGATGGTGTGCTCGTGGGTGGGGCTGAGTGCGGTCAGCCGCGACAGGAAGAGCTCCACGTGGCGTCGCTCGGGTAGCGCTGGCGATGTGGTGCGGCGTCGGGCCAGCCAGTTTCGGGCGGCGAGCAGCCCTGCACGGTGTTGGCCGGAGAACTCGGGCGACTGTCCTGTGGATGGGGCTCCGTGCGCCGGGGCTGCGGTAGAGGATCTTGTTGTCGATGGCCGTGTGGAGCGGGGGCGTGGGAGGTTCGGCCGTGGCGTGCCGCTCTGGGTGAACAGGCGCAGTGCGGCGGGGGCGTCGAGGTGTTCGAGTTCACCGGCCAGTCCGGCGTGGGCGAGGTGCGTCTGAAGGCGGGTGGCCTCGCCGGTGGTGGCTCCGCTGGCCATCAGCATCAGGCGGATGCCGGTCAACTCGCGCAGCGCGGAGAGCTGTTCAGCACGTTCGGGGGTGAGCAGGTGCGCGCGCAGGACGGCCAGCTGGCGGATATTGTCAACGACGGTCCAGCAGGCAACGGTCCGCCAGGCGGGCGCCGCGGTGATGACCGGGCCATGAATGGGCACGTAGGCGGTGCGGCCGAGGGCGGCCAGGATGTCGCGGGCCAGGAACGTGGAGGTGCTCGTGGCGGGGGTGGGATCGATCGTGATCCGGCCGGCGCGCGGGTTCGACCAGCGGCGGGCTGCGCGGGCCAGCGCTACATCGTCCGCTGCGTCGGTGATGAGAGCGACTGGTGGGATGGGGCCGGGCCTGAGCATCGTCGGCGTCACCGGATGCTCCCCTCGTCCACGCGTGCGGCAAGGTGCTCGACCCATCCGTAGGAGGCGGCGGGCGCGGTTGATCGGATGCGGCGGGCCTGGTGGGTGAGCAGGGCCCATCGGCGCAGCCGGCCGTGAGCGAAGCGGCCGTCCAGACAGTACAGTTGAGCACAGGTGGCCTGCTGCCACAGCGGATGCAGGCGGCGGACGGCGAGCGGCACCAGGTCCGTGTCCAGCGGGCGGATTTCGCGCCAGACCGCGGCTCGAGAGTCCAGCATGGGCACCTCGCGTAGTACGTGGTCGCCGTCCTCGCCAGCGATCAGCACGGTGCACAGGCCGCCGGGCAGGCTGTCGTAGAGGTAGCGCAGGTACTCGAAGGCGGCGGGGGAAAGCTGGTGTGCTTCGTCGAGGGTTACGATCCGCGGCCGGGCGGCCAGCGCGTCGAGGATGGCGGCGTCGCACACGCCGGAATCGTCGGGAGGCGACCCGAGAAGGTCAAGGGCGTGGTGGAGAGCCGTGCGCAGATCGGCCGGGGTCGGGCGGGACGGCAGGCTGAGCACGCAGGCCCGGTGGGCTGGGTGGCCGGCGAGCACGGCGTGGGTAGCGAAGGTCTTGCCCACACCGGAGGCGCCGGTCAGGCAGAGCATCGCGCGCCGGGCGAAACAGTCCTTGACCGCGGACTGGACGTCGAGGAGGCCGGGGGTGCGCAGCCCTTGAAGGCCTGGACCGTTCAGGAAGTGCGCTGCGCGGTCAACAGGGATCAGCGCGGGGGCGAGCAGCGGCCCTGGGCCGTCCGCCCGGGCAGCCGTCAGCACTGGGCCAGGGCCCAGTCGACCACCTGCCGGTCGACCGTGTCCGTCTTGAAGTGCTTCAGGCCCTTCAGAACGTGGTGGGTGGCGCGGGCCCACTCGCGCATCGATCCGTCGGCGTGCACCCGGTCGATGTGCTGCAGCAGCTCGGCACCCGCGCTCATCCACACCGGATGGATGTCGGGAACGACGCTGAGCGCCTCGTCCTCGGACATCGCCAGAACCTCGGTGCGCGTGCAGATTCTCGAGCCGAGCGCCGGATCGCTCTGCAGCGTGTCGTCGGCCTCCCGGCCACCCACGAAGATCACCGCGGGCCGGTTCTTGCGGGTGTTGTCCCACAAGTTCCGGATGAACTCAAAACACTGGCGGCTGTACTGCTGCGCCTCGTCACACACGATCACATACGGGCGGCGCGGCAGTGCAGCCAGCAGCATCCGGTACAACGGCGTCGCGGTACGGGGCATCTTGCCGGGCAGGTGCATCTGCGCGAACAACTCCTCGCGCAGATCTTTCGGGCCTGGGCGTGAGCGCGCGAACTCCAGCGACAGCAGCAGGTCCGGAGCCACCTGCTGCAGCGCTGCCCGGGTCGCGAACGTCTTGCCCAGGCCCGCGTCCCCGTAGATCAGCGACATCGCGCGGACCTCGATGGCCTCCAGGATCGTGTCCTGGATCTGCAGCAGCTCGTCCGTCGTCACGACCGACGAGCCTGGTACGTCCAAAAAGAACTGCGGCAGAAGCACCCGCTGGCCCTCTGGCTCGATTGCTTCGCTACTCAACGGTCCTTCTCCTCGTTTGAGTCGGCATCCGCCTGCCGTCTGCGGGCGGGCACGACCCAGCCCGGGGCCGGGGCGTTGCGCGGCTAATATGCCGCTCCCGTAGCCCGCCTGAGCCGCGAGCGCGGCTGGATCTCCTCCAGTTCCGCCACCGCCTCCCGGCGGGTCATCGCCGTCGCCGGCTTGGGCGGGGCCGCCTGGGTGGATGCCTCGTACTTCGTGCGCCGGCGCACCGCCGAGCGCTGCAAGGCCCGGCGCAGCACCCGGTCCCGCTCGTCGCGGGCGGCAAGCACCTTGCGGCGCTCGGCCTCGCTCGCCTGATCCGAGAGCACCGCCCGGCCCAGATAGCGGCCCTGGCGCACGGTGTAGAGAGCGACCTCGTGCGCGTGGTGCGGCATCCACCGCACATAGACCTGCATGCCGATGCGTCCCACCCCGTCCATGGGCATGTAGGAACGGCCGTGGAAATCCACCCCACGGCTGGTGATCCTGCGTGGCTTGCCGTCGCTCTCCAGCATGTAGGCACGCAAATCCTCGGCATCCACTTCACGCAGCGGCCTCGCGTCGGCCTCCCACGCCTGAAGCGGTGTCACGCCGGTGCGCGCCACGACGTACTCGGTGTTGTGCCACGCGACCCAGTCGCGCAGCAGGCCCACGAACGCCTCGAACGTGAGCGCCGGATCGTCCTGCCCCACACGCGTCTTGTGGTCCAGCAGCGGGGCCTTTGTAGAGCGGGGAAGGTCCGCGAAGAACCGGGTGACCGCAGTACGGTTCAGCCGCTCCACGCCGCCCTTCAACCGTGCAGCCGTAACCACATGGACCGGCACGTCCAGCGCCCCGAACGCGGCGCGGACCGTCTTCGACACGAAGTCCGCTCCCCCGTCGATACGGACCAAATCGGGCAGCCCGCCCGCCGGACCATACAGGTCCTCACGCAGCACCGAAGAGCGCAGCGCTGCCAGCACCGAACCCCGGTGCGCCGAGGCCGCGGTCACCGCCCACCCCATCACCATCTGCGTAGCACGGTCCTCGAACCACGTCACCCACACCTTCGCCAGCGACCCATCCGGCATCCCCACCCTTGTCGGGGCCTGCTTGTGATCCCCCTCCCACACCTCATTACGACGTACCGCAGGCCGCTTGAACGCCGGATCATGGCCACGTGCCGCTGGGATTCCCTCCCGCAGCCCTGCCATGAACCCCGGGGTGAGATCACGACGGATCGCATCATGCAAAGTCGTCAGCCCCGGCGGCTCTTCCCCTGCCGCCCGCGCACGACGCGCCAGTTCCTCGTGCGCCCGCTTCACATTCCCGCACACATCCGCGAGTACGTCCACGACCTCGCCCGTAACCTCAAGACGCGTCCGCGGCACCGGAGAAGCCGACCCTGTCGCCTCGGCCCGAGCCAGCCACCGCCACACCGTCCGCACGCTCACATCCAGCGACGACGCCACCAACCGCACATGCGCTGTCGACAACTCCCCCGCCGCACGCCGCTGTTGGAGCCTCTTTACCGCAGCGGCGCGCAGCAGCCGGCTCTGCCCGCCCATCGACACGTCCGCCCCGCAACCGGGATCCTCACCCTCCATGACCCGGCACGCTAAAGAGCCCCAGCCGGCCCGCCAAAACGCAAAAACGCTTCCCCACCACGAGATGATGAATCACCCCGAAAACCACTCCCCCACCCAGACCCCGCCTGCTACACGCCAGCACGGAGAAGGACGTACGGACCAGGCGACACCGCCCAAAACGGCCACCCGACACCGCGAGATACGGACTCTTGTCACCAGCCGCCACAACAAAAAGAAGGCCCTACCAGGCCCTCAACCACAGTGACAACCACCCGTATCAATCAGTGACACCCACCCCAGACCTCACAACAGCCGGGTCCGGGAGCCGGGCCGCATGGCGATCAGCCCGGCCACCGACAGGCTCCCCGAGCGGCGACCGCTGACGGTCACGACCGGGGTGCGGCCGCGCCGGCCCCAGGTTCGTCCTTTGGGTGGCCGGCGGGTGAACCCGGCTTCGTCTTCGAAGCAGACGTAGCCCCCGCAGGCCGCCCGGGCTCTTTTACCTCCGCCCAGGTCGCCTCCTTCCATGCGGTCACGACCCGCTCGTCGCGTTCGGCGACCCGCCGCGCGGCCACCTGCGGGCTGAAGCCGAGCCGGTGCATCAGCCTCGTCGCACTCGAGATGCTGTAGGAGACGTGGAACTTCCGGCCGATCAGCGTGACCACCCTCGACGCGGTCCACACCTGGTCCTCCACCCAGCCGTGCGCGGCCGGACCCTGCTCCAGATACGCGGCCAACTTCTCCAGGCAGCGCGGGGACAGACGGCACCGCGACCCGCCCGGACCACGGGAGGCCAGAGCCTCACGACCGCCGTCCCGCCACACTTGACGCCACCGGTAGGCCGATTTCAGACTCACCCGCAGGCGTCTTGCGACCTCCGGCATCTTGATCTCCCGCTCGAACAGCTCGGCCGCCCGCATCCGTACCATCTCCCGGCGTTGCCGCCCCGCAGCGATCAGCCCACCCCCATCCCCCACACCTGTCCGGCCCGTGTTCCCCAACCTCGCGGCGCTGCTCCTCCCGGGCGACCACCCGGAACCAAGAACCGCCATCCCGCACCCCGCTACGACGCCGGCAAGACCGTCAAACGGCCCGAGACTCTCAAGGCCATCGGCAGAGCTGGCCGATCTTGGCAGATGAAGAACAAGCTGAACTCCGCCGCCGCGTGACCCCCGTCGACCGGGGTCTTCTCGGAAAACCAGGTCAGTCCGGGTCCCCGGTGGCCTGGAGGCGGCGCAGGGCCAGGATCAGATTGCCGCTGCCGAACGTCGCGAGCGCGGCGACGCCCCCCAGGGTCGCCGCGACACCGGCCCGGTCCAGCACGGCGCCCGCGGCCAGGAAGCCCAGCGGCCCGGCCAGGGTGCTGATCGTGACTACGGCCTGCAACACCTTGGGCCCGAAGCCATCCGGCAGCCGGACGGAGAGCAGGCCCATCAGCGGCGCGTTCGCCAGGGGCGCGGCGGCCGATGACAGGCCGACGGCGACGACGAGCACGCCGGCCGGCACGGGCACCAGGAGCGTCCACAGGGGCAGAGCGACGCAGACCAGGGCCGTACAGGCGAGTCGTACGGGGGCGACCCGCGCCGCCAGCACATAGGCGGCCACCGAGCCCACCAGGCCACCGGCGCCATCGGCGGCGAACAGCAGGCCGCCGACCCTGGCGTCCCCCTCGAACCGGGCGAACGCCAGCACCGGCAGGGTGATCATCAGGGTTCGCAGCATCAGCCCGAACACCACGGTGGACAGCATCGCCCGGCGCAGGAACCAGTCACCGCGCAGATGCCGTACCCCCGCCCACAGGCCGCGGGGCCCGGCCGCGGACCCTCCGGCCCCGCCACCCCCTGCCGGGACGCAGCGCAGCAGCAGCAACCCGGAGAAGGCGAACGTGGCCGCGTCCAGCCACACCACCGATGTGGTCCCCACCAGCGGGATCAGCGCGCCCGCGAGCGCCGGTCCGGCGAACGCCGAGCCGTTCTGCACACCTGCCAGCGCGCTGTTGGCGCGGGCCAGGGAGCGGGCGTGCGGGCTCAGCAGTTGCATCGCCAGCACCCGCTGTGCCGCGTGGTACGGAACGGCCAGCGCCCCGAGCGCCGCGACGATCGCCAGGAGGACGGCCAGATTGAGCGCGCCCAGGGTCTGCAGCAGCGGGATCAGCGCCACCACCGGAGCGCGGGCGAGATCGGAGACGACCATGGTCCGGCGGGCGCCCAGGCGCTGGATGGCCTCTCCGCCCGCGAAGCCGAGCAGCGCCATGGGCAGCACCTGGGCCGCGAGGACCAGGCCCGCCCGGGTGGCCGAGCCGGTGGTCTCCAGCACCAGCCAGGGCAGCGCGAGCATGGTCATCTGGGTGCCCAACGCCGTCACCGCGCCCGCGACATAGACCGCCGTCAGCGCACGGCTCGGCCTGCCGCCCGGTGTGCCGTTCGGCGCTCCGCCGGGGGGGACGGGGGCTGCGCCGGGCCGGGTCGCCGCGATCGTCATCGGGTCGCCTCTTTCTCCTCGGTGGGTCCGGGCCATGTGGTCGCCCCCCGCACCCTGTCGCCCGCCCACCGTCCGGTGCCAGGGAAGGACCGGCGGTCGCTCACTGTCGGTGCCGCTGCGCTTTCTTCCCTGCCACGCGGCCGGCCCGTCCGGCAGTGTGATGGCCGTCGGAGCCCACCACAGCCAAGGCCACCGGCGGCGGAAGCGGACACCAACGAAGGGAGGGGCGGCGATGAGCGGCGGTATCGGAACGGCGGTGCACGTCCCCTCCTTCGCCGCCCGCGACGGACGGCGAGCGGTCGAGACCCGGTATGTGGACGGTCTCCCGCAGATCGTGGCCTGGGATCTGTCGACGGGTCAGCGCCGGCAGGTGACCGCCGCACCGCTGGGTGTGGAGACCGCCGCCATCGAGCCGGACGGCCACGGCCTGTGGTGGTTCGACGCCGCTCCCGGCGGTCAAGGCCGCTGGCTGCGCGGGCCGTTCGAGGGCGGGCACCCGCGCCCGGCGCTCGACGGCGTACCCGCCGGGCGGATGCACGGCCTGGCCTTCGACCCCCGCAGCGGCCTCGCCGCCGTCGGCGTCGGGGTCGCGGACCGCTCAAGGTACTACCTCGGCCGACCGGGCGAGCGCGCCCGCCTGGTGGCCGAGGAGCCCGGCTATGCGGCAGTGGTGGGCCTGGCCCCCGGCGGCCGGCTGCTGGCCACCGCGGGGTGCCCGGCCGGGCCGGCCGCGGTCCGGCTGTGGTCACCGGCCTCCGGCGTCCTCGTGGACGCGATCCCCGGCGCAGCCGGGGACGGCGACGGCGGCGCGGTGTGGGCGCTGGGCTTTTGCCCGGACCTCACCACCGCACGGCCGGAACTGCTGCTCGTCCTCGAACGCGCGGGCCGCTGCACCCTGGCCTTGTGGCGGCAGGGCGAGGGGATCCGTACGCACGGTCCCGGCTCCGCCCTCGACTTCGATACGGAGATCACCGCCTGCTGGTACGGGCCCGGCCGCACGGCGCTGGTCCAGCAGGACCGGGCGGGACGCAGCCGCCTGCTCCGCGCCGACCTCGACCGCGGTACGACGACGGTGCTTCCCACGCCCGAGGGCACGATCATCGACTTCTCCTGCGCACCCGACCGCACGGTCCACTGCCTGTGGAGCCGCGACGGCGAACCGCCCCGGCCACTGATCTGCCACCCGGAAAGCCCGGACAGCCTGGAAAGCCAGGAAAGTGCGGAAAGTGCGGAGAACCCGGAATCTTCGGAACGTCCCGACCGTTCCGGCCACGCCGGCCGCTCCGGCCGCTCCACGACGGCGTCACGCGGCACGGCGCCCGGCGGAACGACCGGACCCAGGCGCCGCGAGCTGTGGACACGTCGGCCCTACGGGCGGATCCACAGCTTTGTGGCCACCCCGCCCGGCCGCAGGGCGGGCCACCGCCCCTGGCCGACGGTCTTCCTCGTCCACGGCGGGCCCCACACCCACGACCGGGACGCCTATGACGCCCGGACCGAGGCCCTGGTCCGGGCCGGATTCGCCGTGGTGCGCACCAACTACCGCGGCTCGACGGGCTACGGCCCCCGCTGGCGGGACGACTTCGGCCACCGGGTCGGCCTCGCCCAGCTCGAAGACCTCGCCGCGGTGCGCGGCCACCTCATCGACGCGGGAGTCTCGGAGCCGGGCCGTACCGGCCTGTGCGGCTACTCCTGGGGCGGCTATCTGACGCTGCTGGCGATGGGCGTCCAGCCCCGGCTGTGGGACGTGGGGCTGGCCGTCGCCCCGGTGGCCGACTACACGGCGGCGTACCGGGCGACGACGCCGGCGCTGCGGGAGGTCGACGACCGCCTCTTCGGCGGCACCCCCGAGCAGGTGCCACACCGCTATCGCGCGGCCTGCCCGATGACCTATGTGGGCCGCGTACGCGGCCCGCTCTTCCTCGCCGCCTCGGCGGACGACGAGAAGTGCCCTGCGGAACAGATCGAGCGCTATCTCGCCGCGCTGCGGCGCCGCGACGTCCCCCATCGCGTCCGGTGGCTCGGCGGCGGACACGACGTGGGCCGTGACCCAGCCGGACACGCCGCCGCCTGGGACGCCATGGTGCGCTACGCCGACGACGCGCTGCGCGCCTCCCCCAGAACCGCCGACCGCCGCGACAGCGGGCGGACCGGCTCGCACCACCCCGTCCACCACACCGAGGAAAGGTCAACCCCATGAAGCGTCACGGACTGCGCGTCGACCCCATCAGCGCCACCGAGCGGGAGCGCGGGATCATCATTCCGCCGCACACCCAGGCCGCCCTGGACAAGGCGGTCCCGGTCCGGCCGAACGGCCCGGCGCGGACCTGCACCACCCGCACGAAGAAGAACACGGAGGACAAGTCGCCTCTGCAGTGAGCCCAAGCAGCGCCGTAGCGGGGTGCCACGCCCGGCACCCCGCCGCGGCGCCGGCCGTACCGGTGAGGACAGGAAAACATCATGACCACAGCTACGGCAGCGACGGCAGCACCCCGGACGAACAGTCCCCGCCCGGACAAGCACCGGCCGGAGCAGCCCGAGACGACGCAACCGCGCCAGAACCCGCCGGCGTTCCTCAGCGACCCGTACCCGACCCTGGCCAGGATGCGGCAATCGGCCCCGGTCTCCGTGCTGCACAGCGACGGCGGCCTGCGGCTGTGGATCATCCCGCGCTACGCCGATGTCCGGGCCGCGCTCTTCGACCGCCGCTTCGCGCAGGATGCGCGGCGCGCCCAGGCCCTGGCCGACAGCCGGGTCGAGGGCGTCAACCTGGGCGCCGAGATCACCCATATGCTCAGCAGCGATCCGCCCGACCACACCCGCCTGCGCCGCGTGGTCCAGGCGGCGTTCAGCCGCAAGCGGGTCGAGGCGATGCGGCCGATGGTCGAGCGCATCACCCTCGAACTCCTCGACGGGCTGGACGCGGCAGCCGCGCGCCACACGACCCGCACCACCACCGCCACGGTGGACCTGATACGTGACTTCGCCTTCCCGCTGCCGATCCTCGTCGTCTGCGAACTGCTCGGCTTCCCGCCCGAGGACCGCGACCTCTACCGCAAGTGGTCGACCGCCATCGTCACCCAGGAGGGCGACCACGCGGCGTTCCGGCGAGCCGTCCAGGAGATGGGCGCCTACGTCCTGGCCACCGCCGACCGGCGTATCCGCCGCAATGACCGTCCCGCCGATCTGCTCACCGAGCTGCTGGCGGCCCGCGAGCGCGGGGAGCTGACCGACGACGAGATCGTGGGCATGGTCGCCCTGCTGCTGATCGGCGGGCACGAGACCACCGTGAACCTGCTGGGCACCTCCTGCCTCGCGCTGCTGCGCGATCCCGGCCAGGCCGCCTGGCTGCGCGCCGATCCCACCCGGATGCCCGGGGCCGTCGAGGAGTTCCTGCGCTACGACTCCCCCATCTGTATGGCCACCACCCGCTTCACCACCGAGCCGGTGGACGTCGGCGGGGTCAGGATCCCGCCGGACGAGTTCGTGCTGCTGTCCCTCGGCGCGGCCAACCGCGACCCGGCACGCTTCCAGGACCCCGACCGCCTCAACCTCGACCGCCCAGACGCCGGCCATCTCGCCTTCGGCGGTGGCATCCACCGCTGCCTCGGCGCCCTGCTCGGCAAACTGGAGACCGAGATCGCGCTCACCGCGCTCCTCGCCCGCTTCCCCGGAACAACCCTGGCCTGCCAGGAACGCGACCTGCGCTGGCGCAACACGATGATGCTGCGCGGCCTGGAAGCACTGCCCCTCACCCTGCACCACTGACCCCCGCCCCGACCCCGCCGCCCTCACCGCCCCCCACACCGTCACCGCCTGAGCCGCGTCGGTCAAGGAAAACGGGACACGGGACGCACAAGAGGGAACCGCGCCAGACATACGGCCGGCGAGCGGGCCGCCGACCGACGCCGACCCACCGACCCACCGACCCGCCGGTCCGCCGATCAGGCGCCCGCCCGGGACCGTAAGAACGGGTGCCCTGGGGGTGGGGTGAATACGGTGAAGCGGCGCCCTGGCACCACACCGACACTGGAGGAAGTGGCCGCGCTTGCCGGGGTGGGGCGGGGCACGCTCTCCCGCGTATCAACAACACGACCGGTGTCAAGGAGTCGACCCGGCGTGCCGTGCAGCAGGCCATCACCGAACTGGGCTACATGCCCAACCTGACGGCCCGTCCATGGGCGGGGCGGCACCCGGACACCGTAGCGCTGACGACGAGAAGGACCGGCGCAAGTTCGGGCAGCCGTTCGCCTCGAAGGTCGGGTGGGCCTGGTGCTGTAGGTGTCGTGGTCGGAGAGGTGCCGTGGGTGGTCATGGTGTTCCGCCCACCGCCCCGCGTGCCCGTTTACGCGGCGGGGGTCAGTTCGGCGCGGCCGAACAGCAGGGCGTAGCCGGTGGGGAGCTGGTGGAGGATGCGGGTGATGAGGTCGTGTCCGGTGTAGGCGGCGACGGCGGCGAAGACGGAGCCGGTGTCCCAGCGGGTGGTGGCCAGGGGGGCGCCGGAGCGGGCGGCGAGGTCGTTGACGAAGGCCGAGCCCGTCAGGGGTTTGGCGGCGGGGATTTGGGTGGTCAGGGCCCGGGCGGCTTCCCGGGGCAGCCGGGCGGCGAGGTCGACGCGTTCGTCACCGGTCAGCTGACGTCCGAGCCCTCCCAGGACGAGGCGGACGGCTTCGTCGGCCTTCTCGCAGGTGGGGTAGGCGCCTTCGTGGCGGACCTTCTCCAGCATCTGCTCGTAGGCCGTCCCGTATGGCCGCGGGTGCTCAAGCGGTGCGCGCACGTCGGTGATCACTGCGGTGCATGCCTTTCGTGTAGCCAGGATTTGGCGGTGCCGGTGTGCGCGGCACCGCGCCAGCGGTCAGGTGGGCTGGGGGCGGCCGAAGAGGAGGTCGTAGCCGGCGGGAAGCTGGAGCAGGATCTGGTCGAGCAGGTCATCGCCTGCGGCGTCGGCGACGGTGGACAGCACGGCGCTGACGTCCCAGTTCGCGGTGGGCTCGGTGGCGCCCTCGATCCAGGCTGCGGTCGCCCGCACGAACCGCTCCGGCGGCAGCGGTTCGGCGCTGTGGAGCGGGTTGAGGAGGATGAGGGCGAATTCCTCCGGCAGGCGTGCCGCGAGCTGGGCGCGGACATCGCCGACCAGGTGTGCGCCGAGCCGGGCGAGCACCACGCGGGCCGCGCGCTCGGCTTCCTGCACCGTGTCGTACTCGCCGCGTTCTGTCACGTGGTCGCGGAACGCTTCTCGTCGCAGAGTCATCTCGGCCGCCACCCCTTCTCGCTTCGGACTGCCCGGGGGGCGGAGGGCGGGGTGGGTAGATCAGCAATCCCGTCCTCCGCACCTGTCCGGCCGGTGTCAGCCGGAGATCTCCTTGCGGCCGGATCCGACGCCGACGGAGATCTTGCGGGGCTTGGCGCGCTCGGCGATCGGGATACGCAGGGTGAGCACGCCCGCGTCGTAGTCGGCCTGGATGTGCTCGGTGTCGAGGGTGTCGGCGAGCACGATCTGGCGGGAGAAGACGCCCAGCGGGCGCTCGGACAGCTCCATCTGCACGTCGTCGGCCTTCGCCACCGGCCGGCGCTCGGCCTTGACCGTCAGCATGTTCCGCTCCACGTCGATGTCGATCGCGTCAGCGGTGACACCGGGAAGGTCGAAGGCCACCACATACTCGCCGCCCTCCCGGTAGGCGTCCATCGGCATCGCCGACGGCTTGGACCAGGTGCCCGGGCCCATCAGCTGCTGTGCCAGCCGGTCCAGCTCACGGAAGGGGTCAGTGCGCATCAACATGGTGAGAACACCTCCAGCGGGTCGGAACGGTCACTGCCAATGCGCTGCACTGACACCGTTGTAACATGTCATCGAATGGATGACAAACATGATGTCGTCGAGATGATGACGACCCGCGGGAGGTGTCTGTGACCGCAGCCGACAAGCCGTCCACGACCAGCACGCACGCCCACAGCCCGGCCTCGTTCCTCGCCGCCTCCGCGGCCCTTCACGCCATAGACGACACCCTGCGCGCTGCCCAGAGCGACTCTCCCGACGCACCCGGCAGCGCGGACCCCGGGCCGGAGCAGGCACTGGCCTCGCTGATGCTGCTGCGGCAGGTGCGCGAGCACCTCGCCGGATGGGAGACCGGTCTGATCGAGACCGCGCGCGACGCGGGCGCCAGCTGGGCCGACCTCGCCCACCCTCTCGGCGTCGCCAGTCGGCAGGCCGCCGAGCGCCGGTATCTGCGCGGCCGTCCCGGCCCGGCCGGGACCACCGGCGAGCAGCGCGTGACGGCCACCCGTCAGGCACGCGCCGCCGGACGCAGCACCGCCGCCTGGGCCCGCGACAACGCGGCCGATCTGCGCCGCCTCGCCGGCCAGATCACCGCACTGACCGACCTTCCCCCCGCCGCCCGCCACGCGGTCGGCGAGCTTCATTCGGCCCTCGCTCACGCCAACCCTGCCGACCTCATCGCCCCCCTGACCGCCACCCGCCCCCACCTGACCACCGCCCACCCCGACCTCGCCGCCCGTCTCGACACCCTCACACCCCCCTGACCCCCCGGGACGTCGCAGCAGCAACCCGTGCCGGCGGGCGCCGGCACGACGAAGGCGCTCGGGCAGACCGAGACCTTCGAGCGCCTCGGCGCAAGTCGACGCGGCCCCGACGCCGGACGGGGATCGGGGCCGCAGGCCGTACAGACCCTGAAGGCGCACGACCATTGCGCGCGTCACCGCCTCAACGCCAGCGCTGCCCGCAAGGACACCGCGGACGCCGACCCATCACCTCGCGACCGCCCCCCTTCCCCGCCGACCCGGTCCCGGACGCCACCGCCCTGGAAGCCTTCGACGCGACGTCATCCACGAGCGCCGGCAAGAAGGCCAAGGCAAAGACCGAGCAGGCCACGGGCAAGACCAAGGAGGCCGCGAACAGCTGACAGTGGGGGGCCGTGCCCCTCCCGTGCCCGATCGACCGGGGAACCACAGGGAATGACGGTCGCTCACGGGCAGCGGATGGCGAGATCCGCCGACCGTTTTGGCTGGTCAGACATCCCAACGTTTGAATGTCAAGCGGCTGGTGCGAGGGTTGCGTGGTGTGACCATGCGGTGGCCTCGTCGTAAAGGGCGCGGGTCTTGAGGCAGCCGTGGAGTATGCCGACGAGGCGGTTGCCGAGCTGGCGCAGGGCAGGGTTGTAGCCGGCGTCGCGGGCGCGTTGCTTGTCGTAGTAGCGGCGGGCGCCGGGCGAGGCGTTGATGGCGGAGAACGCCTGCCTCTGGAGGGCGTCGGCGAGGCGGTCGTTGCGCGCGAAGCGGGCATAGGCGGCGTGGGTTCTGCCGGAGGCGCGGGTGATCGGGCTGGTGCCGGCGTAGTTCTTGCGTGCCGTCGCGCTGGTGTAGCGGGTGGGGTCGTCTCCGAACTCGGCGAGCCCCCGGGCGCCGGTGATCGTGCCGATGCCGGGCATCGACAGGTAGATCTCAGCGTCCGGGTGCGCGAGGAAATGCGCGCTCACCTGCTCCTCCAGGGCGGCTATCTGCTCGTTGAGCGCAATCAGCAGCTTCGCGTGCGCAGTGGCCGCCGCGGCGTAGGCGGCGGCCACCGGGCCGGCGACGCCGAGCTGAGGCTCGCGCAGCGCGGTCTGGATCGCGCCGGCCCTCTGATCACGGTGGTGGCGGCGGTGCCGGGCAAGGACCGTAGTGATCTGAGGCCTGGTCAGCTTCGCCGCCTGCTCCGGGGTGGGTGCCTTGATCAGGAGTTCCAGGGCGTCGGTGCTGGTCAGCTCCAGGGCGGCGTAGGCGGTCAGCGCGGCGGGGAAGTACTCACGGAGAGTGCTGCGCAGGCGTTGGAAGGTGCGGGTGCGTTCCCAAATGAGGGTCTAGGGGGCACGGGCAAAGACCTTGGCGGCCTGGGCCTGGTCGCTGTCGCCGGCGACGGGCCGCAGTTGGGCGCCGTCGATGCGGACCATGTCGGCCAGCGCGTGGGCGTCGCCCTTGTCGCTCTTGGCTCCGGAGGTGCCGTACCGCTCCTTGAAGCGGGCCGCCTGCTTCGGGTTGACCGCGTAGACGCGGTAGCCGGTCGCGATCAATGCCTGGACCCATGGTCCGCGGTCGGTCTCGATCCCGACCACCACGTCACCGGGCTCCAAGCCCTCGCCGCCGTGCCGGGCGATGAGGGCGTGCAGCTTTGCTATGCCCTCCACACCCTCTGGCAGCCGCGCGGTACCCAGCCTGCCGCCCGCGTCGTCCTGCACCTCGGCATCGTGATGGTCTTCCGCCCAGTCGTCGCCGATGAACAGCACCTATCTCCCCAGCTTCTCGTGCATACCGTCTGTGTAGCCTGCGGAAGGCACGGCTCACGTTCTAATGGATCAAGTGCTCACGCCCAACATGCTTGGCGGGCACGCCATCCCATCAGCAGTCAGGCCTCCCGGCCGACCAGCAAAGGCACGGTCTGACCACAGAACTCGCAGTGGTTCCGAGGCACGGAGTGCTCACCTGTTGGCGGCTACGGTCCGTAGTCTCCCTCACGGTCCGACAGGCCCATTAGAGCTCGTAACACGATCTTGTTGAAGTGGCCTGGTCGGGCGTGACCGATCTGGTGATTCGGCCGTTCGTGGTGGTGTGAGTACTCGGCCGTGGATCGTGGACGACGACTTGTGGGCGCTGATCGAGCCGCTGCTGCCGCCCTGGCCCGAGCGGTCGCCGGGTCCGCAGCCGGTGGCAGACCGGCTGTGTCTGCAGGGCATCCTGTACGTCCTCCACAACGACATAGCCTGGCAGCTGCTGCCCCTGGAGTTGGGGTTCGGCTCCGGGCAGACCTGCTGGCGGCGACTGGAGCGCTGGCAGCAGGCGGGCGTCTTCGACCGGCTGCACCGCATCCTGCTGGCCGAACTGAACGCGGCGGGCGAACTCGACTGGTCTCGCGCGTGCGTGGACGGCTCCCACATCCGCGCGAAAAAGGGGGAGCCGACACCGGTCCGTCGCCGGTCGACCGGCGCAAGACGGGCAGCAAACACCACCTGATCTGCGACGGCCGCGGCACCCCGCTCAAGGTCATCACCCCTGCGGCCAACGTCAACGACGTCACCCAGACTCTCGCCCTGGTCGACGGCATCCCACCCGTCGCCGGTCGCCCCGGCCGACCGCGCAGGCGCCCTGAAGCCCTGCTCGGAGACAAGGGATACGACTCCAACCTGAACCGCGAAGAGCTCCGCAGACGCCGGATCCTGCCGGTCATCTCCCGCAAGGGTGCCCCGAACATCCAGGGTCTGGGCAAGCTCCGCTACGTCGTGGAGCAAACCTTCGCCCTGCTCCACCAGTTCAAGCGCCTGGCCGTCCGTTGGGAACGCCGCACCGAACTCCACGACGCCTTTGTCTCTCTGGCCTGCAGCCTGATCTGCTGGAGACACTTCAAGAAGACCCGAGCATGATCGTGTTACGGGCTCTAAGGGACGGGTCTACGGCACAGTGCTCGTCGACGTCGAGACCCGTCGGCCGGTGGATCTACTGCCTGACCGAGAGGCGTCCAGCCTGGCCGTATGGCTGGCGAAACGACCCGGGATCGAGATCGTCTGCCAGGACCGCGCGCCGTTCTTCGCGGAAGGCACCACAGCCGGGGCCCCCAGGCGACGCAGGTCGCCGATCGCTGGCATTTGTGGCACAACCTCGGGGAGGCTGCTGAGCGTTCTGCCGCCCGCCACCGCCAGTGCCTTCGCGTCCTGGTCCCCGATCCTGAGCGGAAGGCCGACGAACCTGCGCCGCCCGAAGAGAAGACGGACTCGCCATGGCGAAGCGAGCGATTCGCCAACCCCGTCCGAGCCCGGCACGCCACGGTCCACACGCTGCTAGAAGCCGGCCACAACCGCCGTTCCACCGGGCGCCAACTGAACATGACCCACCCCACCGTCAAGAGTCCCGCCGACGCAGCGAAGCCGGAAGACCTCTTTCGCGGCCAGTGGCAGCACAACAAAACCCCCCGTCCTCGACGAGTACAAGCCCTACCTGGACGAACACTGGGACGAGGGCTGCACCAACGCCTGGAAACTCGGGGAGGAGATCGTTCCCTTGAGCCATCAAGGAAGCTACGGCCGGGCCAGCGCCTAGCTGCGAGAGAAGCACACCTCGCCACGGCCGGTCACCGCGCAACCGCCGGCACCCCGCGTGATGACGAAATGGATCCTCAGCCGACCCAAGACCCTGACCCAGATCCATCAACTCCGGCTCAAGACCGTCCTGGCCAACTGCCCCGAACTCGACGCCCTGAGCGGTCACGTTCGATTCTTCGCCCAGATGCTCACCGAGCGCCAGAGCAAACGACTCCCGCAGTGGCCCGACGCCGTCCGCCAGGACGACCTGCCCGGCCTCCACACTCTCCCGGCCGGCATCGACCGAGACCGCGACGCGGTCATCGCGGGCCCTACCCCGCCCTGCAGCTCCGGCGTCGTCGAAGGACACGCCAACCGGATCATTCTGTCGAATCAGCGATGTCAAGCCGTGTGCTTGTGCATCACGTCGAGGTACTGCCGATCACGGTGCGGCACGTGGTTGTTCCGCCCGGGCAGGCTGAAGACCGCGCAGACGTCAGCGGGCTGGGTGAGGAGGCTCGACTGCTCGGCGAAGGTGAGAGTGCTATTGACCACATGCCGGCAGCCGGCGCCGTCGAGAGCGGCGACCAACTCCTCGCGGACGACGGTGGCCTCGAACGACTCGGAATCAGGAAGGACGAGCGGGGGAAGTTTGGCGGTCGAACCGGGCCAGAGGTTAATCCAGATTCCACTGACGGCCCGCTGAGTGACCACCAGCTGCAGCCCACCCCAGGAATAGGGGTAGCCGTCGATACCGGGCCCCTTCATGATGTGGGCAGGGTGCGGGCGCCCCGGGCCGAGAATATCCTCAGCCTCGGCCAAGGACATTCCGCAGCTCAGGGAACCGATCCGGCCGGCTCGGGCGAAGTCGACGAGCACATTCATCAAAGTCACGGCAGTGACTGTGACACTCTCCCGGGCCTGCGCGCACTCCGATATCAGCGCGGTGCGGAGCCTGTCTGGCTCTGTCGACCGTCGACGACCGGCAAAAGGCGGGCCGTCGCCAGTGTGGCCAATTCCCGTGGTGTCGGGCCGTCCGGAGCGGGTATGTCGGCGAGGCGGTCGAGTAGCCGGTCCAGAGCTGCCTGGCCGTCCTCGACGGCCGCCTGCTCGTCGTCGGTCAGCGGGACGGAGACGGCCATCCATTGCAAGTTGCTTTTGGCTTGGAGGAGTTGGGATCGCGTGGATTCCTTAGAGGTTGTCTCACGTGGCAAGTTTCGCGAGATTCTTGTGGCAGGTCAGGGCGGCGGCCATGGCCGGGCCTCGGCTCTGCCAGCCGTTGCGGACCGCGTACGTGATCTTGAGAACTGGGGAGGCCCGTGGCAGGCTCGTGCCGCATGATCGATGCATTCGCGAAAGACAACCTGCACGGGAGACTGCGGCGGGACCGCGAGGCGCTGCTCTGGAAACTTGACGGCCTGTCCGAGTACGACGCCCGCCGGCCTCTGACGGCGACCGGGACCAACCTCCTCGGCCTCGTCAAGCACGTGGCCACGGTCGAGGCCAGGTACTTCGGCGAGGTCTTCGGCCGTCCTTCACCGAAACCGCTGTGCCGGTGGCAGGACTCCGACGGCAGCGATCTGTGGGCCACCAAGGACGAGACCCGTGAGCAGATCATCGGGTTCTACCGGCGCACGTGGGAACACTCGGACGCGACGATCGAGGCGCTTGCCCTCGACGCCTCCGGCCGCGTGCCGTGGTGGCCTGAGCCTTATACCGACACGAACCTGTTCGCCGTCATGGTCCATGTCCTCTGCGAGACCGTCCGGCATGCCGGGCACGCCGACATTCTGCGCGAGGGTCTCGATGGCCGGACCGGGCTGCGCCCCGAACACGAGAAGCAGATCGGTGAGGAAGCCCGCGCGGCCTACTGCGCGAAGATCGAGCAGGCCGCCAGGTCGGCGGTACCAAGCGAGGCGTAGAGGTTGTCTCACGTGACGTGATGTTCGTGCGGCATGATGCCGGGCGTGGGTGCTGACCTGTCGAAGCGTCTGGTTCCTGATGAGCTCTGGGAGCTGGCTGCCGTCGTTCGCTGCTCGTCCGCAGGGTGGTGGGGCCGCTCCGCGTGACGAGCGGGCCGTGTTCGCGGCAGTGGTGTACGTGCTGACCAGCGGCTGTGCTGTCGGCATCTGCCGCCGACGTTCGGCACGTCGCCCGCCACCGCGCATCGCCGCTTCACGGTATGGACCGAGGCTGGCCTGTGGCGTCGGCTGCACCGGGCTGTGCTGGACGAACTCGGGGCCCGGGGTGAGGTGGACTGGACCTCGGCGATCGTCGACGCGGCCTCCGTTCGTACCAAAAGGGGGGATCGTTGACCGGGCCGGTTCGAGCTGGACATGAACTTCCACCTTGCCCTCGCCGCCGCGGCGGCCACGGTGCCCGGTCCTCGTACGGCGTCCGACTCGCAGGACCCTCAACCGGCACCGCGTGGCACGACCTGACCGGAAGCCTGAGCGCGGGGCGGAGCCGTCACACTCCCGCCCGGCAGCCGGCGAGTACGGACCAAGAGCCTGCTGCAATGGCCCGGTGTACATCTTTGGCGGCCAATCCCTGCGGGCTCACGGATCGTGCCGGTGGACGGCGACCACAGCGACGACTGCTGCGGCGAGGGGCCATGCCGCGTACACGATCCACGACCCGCTGGTGGTCGCCGGGTAGGGGGCCGATTTGAAAGGGTCGCCCATCTGCACCAGTCGTTCCCAGGCGCTGCGGGGCAGTGCGTGAAGGATGGCAGATGACCAGCGGTGGCGGTCGTTGAGGAGGAACGGCAGCAGCAGAAGGATTCCGGTGAACGTCACGAGGGTGGTTGCGGTGTGCCGGATGAGGGCGCCGAGGCCCATGCCGACGAGCGCGCACACCGGAGCGAGCAGGGCGGACGCCGCGACGGCGCGGAGCGCGCCGGAGTAGCCGAGGGACAGTCCGATGCCCCGACCGGACAGGATGGCCTGTGTCACGCCGAACGATGTTCCCGCGACGACGGTGCCGTAGATGAGCATGACCGCCGTCACGACGGCCATCTTGGCCGCGACGACCGATCGGCGGGCCGGTACTGCCGCGAAGGTCGTGCGGATCTGTCCGGTGCTGTACTCGCCGACGATCGTCAGGGCGCCGATGCTGCCGGTGGCGAGGATCAGGACCAGGCAGGCGCCGACGGTGAAGGCGTCCCGCATGGCCCAGATCGGAACGAAGAGGGCCCGGATTCCTTCGTTGTAGGTCGGCCAGTTGTTGTAGTCCGCGACGGCCGCACTGATGTTGATGGCGATGATGACCAGCGCGCTGGCCCCGAACGCCCAGGAAATGGAGCGCAGCGACCAGAGTTTGATCCACTCGGCGGCGAGGAGGTCCCGGAAGCGGGCACCGGGCTCGGCGACGTGCACGGCCGTCGAGGCGACCGTCTGCTGTGCGGTGGTCGAGGTCATCGGGAGTCTCCTGCGAGGTATTCGACGCTGTCGGCGGTGAGTTCCATGAACGCTTCCTCCAGCGAGGAGGTTCGGGTGGCCAGCTCAAGGAGCACGGTGCGGTGGTGGGAGGCGAGTTCCCCGATGCGGGCCGCGCTCAGGCCGGTCACGGTGAGCCACTCCTCTGCGCCCGAGGCGTCCGGCTGTACCGAAGCGCCCTCGGCTTCGAGCGCAGCTGCCAGCGCGGTGGGGTCGGGTGTCCGCACGGTCACGCTCTGGCGGGTGCCGCGGGCCGCGAACTCCGTCACGCTCTCGTCGGCGATGAGCTTGCCCCGGCCGATGACGATCAGGTGCTCGGCGGTGTTCTGCATCTCGCTCATCAGGTGGCTGGAGACGAACATGGTGCGCCCCTCGGCGGCCAGTCGCCTGAACAGGCCGCGTACCCACCGCATGCCCTCCGGGTCCAGGCCGTTGACCGGCTCGTCGAACAACAGCACCGGAGGGTCGCCGAGCAGGGCCGTGGCGATGCCGAGCCGCTGCTTCATGCCCAGGGAGAAACCGCCGATGCGGCGCCGGGCCGCGGGAGCCAGTCCTACCTCCTCAAGGACCTCGTCCACCCGCCGCTGCGGGATACCGTTGCTTCGGGCCAGGGCGGACAGGTGGGCCGCTGCGCTGCGACCGCCGTGGACGTCATGGGCGTCGAGCAGGGCACCGACGTGACGCAGGCCGCGCGGGTGGTCCCGGAACAGGTGACCGTCGACGGTGGCGGTGCCGCTGGTGGGTTCGGTCAGGCCGAGGAGCATGCGCAGTGTGGTGCTCTTGCCGGCGCCGTTGGGACCGAGGAATCCGGTGACGTGTCCGGGGCGCACGGTGAACGTCAGGCCGTTGACGGCGGTGGTCCTGCCGTATCGCTTGGTCAGTTCGTTGACTTCGATCACCCGGCCAACGGTGCCGGGGAGAGCGTCCGTCCGGCATCGGCCCGTCGGCCGCACTCGCGGGAGGGCTGGTATCCCGTGGGCGTACGCCCACGGGCCAATGTTCCGCCGCTGATCAGGCGATTACGATCGCCCCATGTCCGCCAAGCCGCGTCCCCTGCTGTCCTGGCACCCGCGGCCGGCCGCGCGGGCGGCTCTGGCCTGGTGTGGGGCGATCGCCTACCCGTTCGCGCTGTTCCTCGCGGCACGCGGCACACCTTTCGACTCTCCCGGCTTGCCCTTCGTCTCGGCGGCCGCGGTCACGGTCCTGCCTCTCGCACTGCTGCGCCGCCGCCCACTGCCGGCCCTGGCCCTGATGCTCCTGGGTACGTACGTCACGGCGACGACAACTCCGTTCTGGCAGGTCGTGTATCTGCTGGTTCTGGCGAACGACCTCGCCGCCGGATGCATCGTGGCCACCCGGCCTCGCCGCATCGCGGTCACCGCTGCCGTCACGACGCTCGGCGTACAGGTCGCCTTCGCCGCACGCATCGGGACCGGGACGGACGGCTTCGCCCGCACGGTCGTGGTCCTCGTCCTCGCGCTCGCCGCCGCCTGGATGACCGGCCATTCGATTCGCGAACGCCGAGGGCACGCCGCGGCGCTGCGTTCACAGACCGCCGCCCAGGCCGCCGCTGCCGAACGTCTCCGGATCGCCCGTGAGCTGCACGACATGATCGCGCACAGCATCGGCGTCATCGCCATTCAGGCAGGCGTGGGCCGCAGGGTCATCGACACACAGCCGGACGAAGCCCGCAACGCGCTGGCCACCATCGAAGACACCAGCAGGGAAACCCTCGCCGGGCTGCGGCGCACCCTGGGCGCACTGCGCCGCACCGAACCGGGCCCCGGGGCAGAGGCCGCACCGCGCGAGCCTGCCCCGGGGCTGGCCGACCTCGACCGGCTGGCCGCCTCGGCGAAGGACGCGGGCATCCATGTCGACATGCGATGGCTCGGAGAACGACGGCCCCTGCCCCCCGATATCGACCTGGCCGCCTTCCGGATCGTCCAGGAGGCCCTCACCAACGTCGTACGCCATGCGAACACCCCCGACTGCCGTGTCACCATCGGCTACCAAGGCGGTGAACTGACCCTAGAGGTCGCCGACGACGGCCGCGGCGGCCCCACCTCCGGTGCCGGATACGGCATCACCGGAATGAGGGAACGCGTCAATTTGCTACGCGGCCGGTTCACCGCTGGGCCGCGACCCGAGGGCGGCTTTCGCGTGGCAGCCCGGCTCCCCCTCTCCGAAGGAGTGCACATCTCATGACGGTCCGCGTCGTACTCGCCGACGACCAGCCACTGGTCCGCAACGGCCTGCGTGTCCTGATGGCCGACGCCCCCGACATCGACGTCGTGGGAGAGGCCGGAACCGGCGCCGAAGCGGTCCGTCTGGTCCGGGACACCGAGCCCGACGTGGCGGTGATGGACATCCGCATGCCAGGCATGGACGGCATCGAGGCCACCGGGCTGATCACGGCAGCCGCTGGAGCGACGCGCGCCCTTGTCCTCACCACGTTCGACGATGACGAGTACATCTACGGCGCTCTCCGAGCGGGTGCGAGCGGATTCCTCGTCAAGGACATGGCACTGGACGACATTCTCGGGGCGATCCGCGTGATCGCCGCCGGAGACGCCCTGATCGCCCCGAGCGTCACGCGCCGCCTGATCGCAGAGTTCGCCGCCCGCCCCGAACCAGCCCCGCATCCACGACCGGTCGGGAACATCACCCAGCGGGAACGCGAGGTACTGACCCTCGTCGGACGCGGCATGTCCAACAGCGAGATCGCCGCCCACCTCTACATCAGCGTGGCCACGGCAAAAGCACACGTAGCGCGGCTACTCACCAAACTCGAAGCCCGCGACCGGGTCCAACTTGTCATCACCGCCTACGAGATCGGCCTGGTAACGCCACCTCGCTGAACACCAAGCACCTCAGTTGCCGTAGCCCGCCGACCGAAGCGACATGGCCCGAACTCTCATAAACGGTCCTTTGCGCGAGCAAGATCAACAGCAGGCCACCGAGGCTTCGTCGGACCCGGATTCGTTCTCAGAACCCGCCTTCGCCCGCACTTTCGCGCTGAGTTCGCCCTCAGTTCGCCTCACGCGAAGTAGTAGCGGGCGAAGTCCGACACCGGGCGGTAGCCGATGCGCTGGTAGAGGCTGTTGCTGGTGGGGTTGGCGAGGTCGGTGAAGAGGAGGACCTCCGTCGCACCCGCCGCCGACGCGGACCGGCTCACCTCCGCCGTGACGGCCCCGGCGTATCCACGTCCGCGCAGATGGGCGGGGGTGTAGACCCCCAGCACCCGGACCTGGCCGGCGACCTCAGGGGACAGCCCGGCCATGGCGGCGGGGGTGCCGTCCGGTGTCTGCCAGAGCAGCACGTCGCCCCGCCGGATCCGCCTGTCGGCCCAGTCCTCCGCGCGCTGGCCGGCCCGCTCACCTATGGCGGTGTGGAACTCCCCGAACCACCGGCCCAGCAGCTCGCGGTCGCTCCCGTCCGCCGTCCGCGCGTGTCCGGGCGGGGCCGGCCGGGGGGCGGTGAGTTCACCGAGGCGGTAGAGCCGCATCCGCCGGGCGAGGACGGCGCCGGTGCCGGTACGGCGCTGCCAGGCCGCGGCGAACGCGGCGGCGGTGTCACGGTCGGCGTTGACGCCGGGCAGCTCGTGCCCCGCCCCGGCCAGCCGGTCGGCGAGGTCGTCGGCGTCCCGCACGGTGAGGGCGGTGAGCGTCAGGGGGTGCGGCGGGGTACGGATGAAGACGGCCCGCGCGCCGGGCCCGCCGCCCTCGCGCAGGACGCCGAACTCAGGTGGCCGGTCGCCGTAGAGGCCGGCGCCGGCGGTGCGCAGGTTCTCCGTCACGGTCAGGGGGACGGTGTGCTGCACGGGCCGCGAGTGCAGGAACTGCCTTGCCCGCGCGAGGAAGTCGTCGAGATCCGTGGTGAGGTACCAGCCGTCGGAAGCCATGCCCCATGATCCCGCCCGCCGCGCACGGTCGTCCGGCTGCAAGGCGCGGGCGCTATTCGGCGTCGGAACGCTCCCTGCGGTCCCATTTCCATGTCCAGAACGCGTGGAGACGGTGGTCGTGCTCGAAGCCGGGCAGGGAGAGCGGGCCTACCCGTTCGATCGCCTCCCCAGTGCGCGGGTCGTCCCGCAGAAGGAGACCATAGGCGGCGTTGAGCCGCGTCCCGAGGTCATCTTCGTCGAGCAGGGCGAGGAGGGCGTCGGCGACCGCCGCTGTACGGGCCGTGCTGTGCGCGACGGCCTCCGCGGTACAGGCCCGCACATCGGCCACCGGATCCCGGAGCAGCCCGACGATGATGTCCGTGAACTCGGAACCTCCGCCGACGCTACGCGGACCGGCCCACCGTGTCACCGTGTCACCGTGTCACCGTGTCACCGTGTCACCGTGTCACCGTGTCACCGTGTCACCGTGTCACCGTGTCACCGAGATGATCTCCGGCTACGAAAATCTTGCCAGAGCCACGTTCACGTGTATGCCGACACCTGGTGGTGAGGGCGATCTCGTCGGCGTGACCGCCGACGTACTCGGCCGCCTCGGCGCACACGGTCCGCCACAGCTTGTCCTCTTCGCGGGCGAACATGTTGTCGTCGAGGAAGCTGTGCGGGTTCTCGTTGAACGTGATGGCGTCACGGATGGGCGTCGGGTTGGAGGCGAGGTAGAAGTTGGACAGGTGCACGAGGTCGGGTGACAGGAGGAACTGCGCCCACACGGACTCGCAATCGCCTGGGTCGTAGGGCTGGGGTGCGGCATCCGCCGTGACGCGCGGGCGACTCGCGAAGTCGGAGTCGACGAGGTGTGCCGGGTTCGTCAAGGACACGATCACTCCTTGGGAAGGCGGTGGACCTGCATCGATGTGGGCGCGGACCACGGCCCGGGCCTGCCGTCGTAGGGCAGGGACCGGGGCGCCCTCAGAAGACCTCGGAGCGGTCCGACACCGGGCCTGGCCCGCTCAGCGTCGTCGCTCCGCCGTTCCTCGACGCGGTGCGTGTCCGTGGTTCCGGCGCCGTCCCGCGGGGCGCCGACGCGCCGGCAGGCGTCGGTCGCCCAGACGATCAGCGCGCAGGTCGCGAACGCTACCCCGAGGAGGCTGGAGGCGCCCCAGCCGTGGGAGGAGAAGACGGAGGTGGTGGCGGCCGCGCCGAGGGCGGAGCCGAGGGAGTAGAAGACCATGTAGCCGCCGATGACGCTGCTGGTGCACTCCGGGTGTGCCGTGGTGAGCACGTGCTGGTTACTCACGTGCACGACCTGGACCGCGAAGTCCAGCGCCACGATGCCGACGGCGAGCAGCCACAACGACCAGGACAACTGCGCGGTGGCGGCCCAGGAGACGATGAGCAGCGCCAGCGCGAGGCCGCTGGCCTTGACCGCCCGTCCCGCGTCCGCCCACCGTCCGGCGCGTGCCGCGCCGAGCGCGCCGGCCAGTCCGGCGATGCCGAACAGTCCGATCTGGCTCTCGCTCAGGTGCCAGGGCACGTCCGCGAGCGGCAGGGACAGGCCGCTCCACAGGGTGCCGAACGAGGCGAACAGGAAGAACGCGATGAGGCCGCGCGTCAGGAAAAGCCGCTCCCTGAAGAGGCCGCCGAGCGAGACGAGGGCCTGCCGGTAGCCGGCGGGCCGGCGGGTGTCGCCCTCGGGGGGCAGGGCGCGCAGGACGAGGACCGCAAGGGCGAGAGCGAGCACGCCGAGCACGATGTACATGCTGCGCCAGCCCCACGCCTGCGCGAGCACGCCGGTGACGAACCGCGCGCCCAGGATGCCCACCACCACGCCGGAGGTCACGACACCGATGGTGCGTCCGCGCTCGGCAGGCGGTGAGACCGTCGCGGCGTAGGCCACCGTGGTCTGGACGACGACGGCGAACATGCCGGCGAGGGCGAGCCCCGCGAAGGCCGTCCAGGAGACCGAGGCCGCTGCCGTCACGAACAGGCCGGCCGCGGTGACGGTCATGTGCACCGCGATCAGCCGGCGCCTGTTGGTGACCACGTCGCCGAGCGGCACGAGCAGTACCAGACCGACCAGGTAGCCGAACTGGCCGGTGGAGACGATCCACCCGGCGTACTCCGCCGACACCCCGAGGCTGTCCCCCATCGGCGGCAGCACCGTTTGCGCAGAGTAGATGCTCGCCACCGCGACACCGCACACGGTCGCGAGGAGTAACCGTCGCCAGACGTCCATCGCACTCCCCATCGAAATAAGTAGCAAAGTGAAACTGTTTCGACCGTAGGGCATGATGGTCTCAATTCGCAACTCATCGGGAGGTGTCATGCCGAGCACTTCCACCGGCCTGCCGAACGCCGTCTGGACCGATCCCGACTGCCCGGTGGCCCGCACGCTCGACCTGGTCGGCGACCGGTGGAGCCTCCTGGTCGTGCGGGACGCGATGGACGGGGCGCGGTCCTTCACCGAGTTCCAGCGACGGACCGGCATCGCGCGCAACATCCTCACCGACCGCCTGCGCAAGCTCACCGACCACGGCATCCTGACCCAGCGGACCGCGCCCTCGGGCCGCCGCCGGCAGTACGTGCTCACCGACGCGGGCCGCGCCCTCTTCCCCGTCCTGCTCACCCTCCGCCAGTGGGGGGAGCGCCACGCCTTCGCGCCCGGCGAACCGCACTCCACCCTGGTCGACCAGCACGGCGCACGCGTGCCGGAACTGAAGCCGACCGGCGCCGACGGCGTCCCGCTGGACGCCGATGCCATCCACGTGCGGAAGACCGGCGGTCCGCCGCCCGGATGAGGCGGCGGCCGCCCGCGGGACGCTCAGGACACGCGCACCGACGCGGCGTGCCTGGCCCGTTCACGCGCGGCCCCCGCGGGCCAGACGACGTCCACGGCGATTCCGCGGGCACGGGCGTAGGCGATCATGTGGGCCGTGGCGTCATGGCCGCTGGACGGTGAGCCGTCCCAGACGGCCAACAGCCAGCTGCACCCGGCGACCAGCCGTTCGTCCGCGCTCACACAGGTGTCCCGGCCCAGCGGGTCGAACGGCAGCTGAGGTGACCCCGGCGGTGTGGACACACTGACAATGGATCTTGCAGATCCGAGGAAGGGTGTCCTGGTGGGACGGAAGTCTCCGTACCCGGAGGAGTTCAGGAACGATGCCGTCGCGCTGTACCTCTCGGCGGGCGGGAAGCGCACGTATGCAGCGGTCGCGGCGGACGTCGGAGCGACCAGCGAGACGCTGCGGAGCTGGGTGTGCCAAGGCCGACGAACACGCCGGCCGCGATCACGGTCGCGGCGAGCAGAGCGTGGAGGGCCGGGAGGAGGAACTGGCCCGGCTGCGGGCGGAGAACGGCCGACTGCGCAAGGCCGAGAAGGAGTGGGAGCTCGAGCGGGAGATCCTGCGCCGGGCGGCGGCCTATTTCGCCAAGGAGATGAAGTGAAGACCCGCCGCTGGGACTTTGTCTCCGCCCATGCCGAGACCTTCGGCGTCCAGCGGATATGCCGGGTCCTTCGGGTCTCGCGCTCGGGCTACTACCGCGGTGGCTCGCCGGGGCGAAGACACGCCAAGAGCGGCAGGCCACCGACGACGCCCTGCTCGTGGAGATCCGTGAGGTCCACACCGAGCACAAGGGAACCTACGGTGTCCGGCGCGTCCATGCCCAACTGCGCGGCTTCGGGCGCACCGTCAACCGCAGGCGCATCGAGCGGCTGATGCGACAGCACGGCATCGAGGGACGGCACCTGCGGCGCCGCAAACGCACCACCGTCCCAGGCCGGCTCGCACCGCCCGCCGCGGACCTCGTCCAACGCCGGTTCACCGCCGCCCGGCTGGACGAGAAGTGGTGCGACGACATCACATACGTGCAGGTCGGCGGGACATGGTCGTATCTCGTCTGCGTCATCGACATCTGCTCACGCCGGGTGCTCCGACTGGGTCTTTGAGAAGTGCCGAGGTGGGCGGTTCGCCTGCTGAGTGCCGGTTGTGGTGGCTTGTTGACTTCTGTCGACGTCCGCCCGGGACGCAGAACAGGCATGGCCGCTGGTGATCACGTGGGTGTCTAGTCCGTATGAGCACCGAGCGAGTCCATGCCTGCGCACCCATCTTCCCGCATGCCCTCATGCCTTCGGCGGTTGGGGGGCGCCTCCGGCCCAGCCCCGCTGGAGGCAGCCGTTGACCTGCGAAGTTATCTGGCCACGGTGCCTGATCCACGGGCCCGTCACGGCATCAGGTATCCGTGGACGGCCCTGCTCACCGCTGCGGCCGCCGCTGTTCTGGCTGGCGCCGTCTCGCTCACGGCGATCGGTGAGTGGGTCGCCGACGCGGCGCAGCGCGTCCTGGCCCGGCCCGGGTTCCGGCCCGACCCGCTGACGGGACTGGTCCGCCCGCCCCATGCCACGACCGTCCGCCTCGTCCTGGCCGCCGCCGACGGTGACGCCCTTGACCGCGCCATCGGACGCTTCCTCCGGGAACGCCAGGCCCCGGCACCGGACGGAAGGCCATCGCCACCGACGGCAAGACACTCCTCGGCTCCCGCACCGCCGGCCGGACGGCCACGGCCCTGATCGCCGCCATGACCCACAGCGGCCAGGTCCTCGCCCAGCGGCAGATCGACAGCAAGAGCAACGAGATCCCGGCCTTCGCCCCGCTCCTGAACGACATCGACCTGACCGGCGCCGTCATCACCGCCGACGCCCTGCACACCAGCACGACCACGCCGCATACCCGCACGAACGCGGGGCTCACCACCTGGCCGTCGTCAAGCGGAACCATCCCGGACTCCATGAGCGCCTCCGCCGCCCTCCCTGGCGCGACATCCGCCTGGACCACATCGAGCGCACCCGGGCCCACCACCGCGACGAGATCCGCCGTCAGAAGACCGCCGCCTTCGCCCACATCGACTACCCGCACGCCCGTCAGGCCCTCCAAGCCGTGCGCTGGAGACGCGACCTGGGCACGGGCAAACTAACGATCGAACGGATCCACCTGGTCACGAGCCTGCCGCCCGGCGCGGCCGGCGGCAGCGAACTCACGGCCCGGATCCGCGGCCACTGGCGCATCGAGAACCAGCTCCACCACGTCCGGGACCGCGCCTTCCAGGAGGACGCTTCCAAGATCCGCACCCGCAACCTGCCCCGCGTCATGGCCGGCCTGCGCAACCTCGCCATCGGCATCCACCGCCAGGACGGCCACACCAACATCGCCGCCGCCCTCCGCCGCACCGGCCGTGACCACCAGCGGCCCCTCACCGCCCCCGGACTGACCTGACGAACCCGGACACAAGATCACTTCTCAAAGACCCTGGGGTTCGGCGTATCCGTCGGCACCGCCCACGCCTACACCACCGCTGTCGTGCGACTCCTCGCCGACCGGGCGCCGGGCCTGCTCAAGACTCTCCGCGAGCACGACCCGGACTGCGTACTGCTGGACGGCACGCTCAGCGAGTGCGACAGCCTGGTGACGGACGCGCCGACTACTCCTACAAGCACCGACGCCACGGCGTGAACGTGCAGGTCGTCACCGATCCCGAAGGCCGGCTTCTGTGGATCTCGCCGGCCTTGCCGGGCCGCGCCCACGGTCTGACCGCCGCACGCACCCACCGCATCATCCGAATCCGCGAACGTCAGGGCGTCCCGATCGTCGCCGACCGCGCCTACATCGGCGCCGGCCCCTGGACCACCACCGCCGTCCGCCGGCCGCCCAACGGTGAACTCACACCGACCGAACGGACGCTGAACCGCGCTCTCGCCCAGACCCGCGCTCCCGTCGAACGAGGCGTCGCCCGCCTGAAGTCCTGGCGGATCTTCCGCCGGAGCCGCTGCAGCCCGAACCGCATGACAGCCATCGCCGCCGCTGTCCTCACCCTGGAGCGGCAACGCTGAAAAAGCTCACTGAACGACATCACCGCAACCGGCCGGATCAAGCAGATCTGGACGGTTGGCACCGAGGTCACCCACAGGCAAGATCCAGCCATATTCCGTTGAGTCGATATCGGCCACATCCTCGCTCTGCGCACAGCGGACACACAGAAAATCCATGGGATGTCGGGCTGTCCGGGCAGCGGTCGCCGCTGATCCGACCGGCAGAGGAGGCCGGCCAGGGCCGACAGTCAAGATCAAAGCCCTGTACGGGCACGAGGGGACCCGCGTAAGGTGGCGCCGCGCTTGGCGGGAACCTGACCATTCCACTTCGGGCCGGGCGCATGTCACTCAGCGACCGGGGGGACTGCCGTCGCTCACGGGGAGGAGGGGTGGTTCGTCATGCCACGGCATCGGGGAACCACGCACGTCGACTCGGTCGGTGCCACGAGGCCCTGAACTCCTTTCAGGTCCGTGCGCACCGCCCTCGCCCGTGCGGCCGTTCGACGGCCCTGGCGTCACCCCGCCGAACGTAGAAAGGGATGCTCCTTGCACCCCAGACCGTGGTTCCGCATGCCCGGATCACGCAGATCCGGCCGAGCGGGCGGGCTGACCGCCGCCCTCACCACCGCCGTCACCTCCCTCACCGCGCTGGCGTTGTTCACCGGTCTCGCGGTGCAGCCCCAACTCGCCGCGGAACTGGCCGGCGCCCACTCCAGCGACCGGCCGGACGACTGGTTCGAGACCACCGGCGACGAGCAACTGCGCTTCGACCAGTGCCTGATGACCGACGCGCTGCGCCTCGGCGGCACGGGCATGTACAGCTTCGCGCAGAACGCCCTCAACCAGACCCCGGAGAAACTGCGGGAACTGGCCACGCTCGACGGGGCGTACAACGGCCCGCTGCACGACGCCTACAACCGGGACAAGGCCGCCACCACCGCCAACTGGGAGCGTCTGTACGCCCGTGAGGCGGCGTGGGAGAAGCCGCTGAACGGCCTGCCCGATCCGGGCGGCTTCACCCACACCGGGTTCCACTGGGTGCGTGGCGGCGAAGAGGGCGGCGATTTCTACGACCAGACCGGCCTCGGCAAGTGGGCGAGCCCCGACTGGAGCGACAAGTTCACCTTCTACGATCCCACCCCCGAGGCCGACGCGAAGACGCTCAAGGCCGTGGACGACCTGGGGACCCCCCTCTACGGCCAGGACCCGGATCCGAGCCTGCCCTCCGACCAGTGGAACCGGGCGCTGAACGAGCGCGACGCCTTCAAGTGGCTGCACGGTTTCGCCACGGAGGACGCCGGCGCCGACAACGCCCGTCTCTTCCTCGCCTCGGGCGGCTGGCCGCGTACCGCGCCGGAGCCGGGCAGCACGGAGTACCGGATGGCGGTCGAGGACCTGAAGACCCGCTTCGCCACCTGTGCCTGGCGTGACCCGATCGACCCGAACAAGACGCTCCGCCAGGCGGAGGACGTCGCCGCGCAGGAGTGGCAGCAGGAGATCTCCTCCCAGGCCACCCAGCGCAACCAGATCCTCAACGCTAACCGGGACGCCACCGCGGCTCTCACCAAGGGCGCCGAGACGATGGCCGAGATGCTCGGCCAGTCCTGGATCGCCGACCACCTCACTCGCTGGCAGGACTACTGGAGCGCCGGCGGATTCGGCTGGATCGGCGACGGTCAGCTGGAGATCCAGGTGCCGGGGGCCAGCGGCAAGTGTCTCGACGTGGCAGGCGGCGCCAAGACCAACGGCACCCCGGTGCAGGTTTACACCTGCAACAGCGGCGCGGCCCAGAAGTGGCAGCTGTGGGGGTCGGAGAACGGCGGCTACCGCCTGATGAACCCCAACGCGAGCATGAAGTGCCTGGACGTGGCGGGCAGCAGCGGCGCCGAAGGCGCCAAGATCCAGATCCGGGACTGCGCTTCCACCAAGACCCAGTTCTGGGCCTTCGACGTCCGCAACCCCGGTGCGCTGCGCAACACGGTGACCGGCAAGTGCCTGCACCTGCCGACGTTCGACAACAGCAAGGACGCCGTGCAGTCGACCTGCAACGGCTCCAGTGCGCAGAAGTTCCGTGTCGTGCCCAAGACGCACACCGGGGACGGCACGCTCTCCTACCCGACGAAAGCCAACTTCGACCAGGCCAAGGCCGGCGTCACCGCCGCGCAGACCGCGGCGAAGTCGCAGCTGGCCATCCTCAAGACGCAGCTCGCCACCGCGCAGAAGGCCGCGACCACCTCGGACACCGCGCTGCAGGCCGCGTACGGCGTCGCGGACGCGGGCGGTGCTCCCCGGGGCCGTGGTCTGCTGGTGGGGCAGCAGAAGGACCAGGTGACCAAGGGCGCCGCCGCCGCGCTCCAGGCGCTGGAGAAGGCCGGTGAGACGGCGGAGGCCGCCACCCGTGCCTCGGCCGGTGACAGTCAGACCATCGCACAGCGGGCGCTGGCGCAGGCCGCGCAGTCGAAGGCGGAGTTCCGCAAGAAGGCCGCCGAGGCGGCCGAGTTGCAGGCCAAGGCCGCCGCCGACGCGGCGAAGATCCACCGGGACAACGCCAAGAAGGACAAAGAGACCGCGGAGGCCAAGCTCGCGGTCGCGGTGCAGGCGGAGGCGGACGCGAAGGCGGCCGCGGCCGACGCGCACGCCAAGCGGCTCGCCGCGGAGGCCGAGGAGAAGACGGCCAAGGCGGAGAAGGAGAACGCCGCCGCCAAACGGGCCGAGGCCGCCGACCACCGCAAGAACGCCGAGTCCGAGGCGACGAAGGCGAAGGACGCGAAGGCGCGGGCCGAGGCCGCGGAGAAGACCGCCGGGGACAGGCGGGACGACGCGGTCAAGGCGAAGGACCACGCCGCGGCCATGCGCGACGACGCCCTGGACGCCGAGCAGAAGGCCCAGGCGGCGCGGGCGAAGGCCGCGGCCAAGCAGTCCTACGCCGACTCCCTGGACTCCGGCAGCGCGGCCGACGCGGCCCGTGCCGCGGCGAACGACGCCGACAAGGCGGCCGACGACGCCGAGGCTGCCGCGACCAGGGCGCGTTCGGAGGCGGACGCCGCGACCAAGGCTGCGGCCGACGCCGACGCCGCGGCCACCCGCGCCGAGGCAGCCGCGAAGCGGGCCCGCTCGGACGCGGACGCCGCGCAGGCGGACAAGCTGAAGGCCGACGCGGCCGTGCGGACCGCGACGAGCGCCGTCGCCGACGCCATCCAGGCGTCCAAGGACGCCTCGGCCGAGGCCAGGGCCGCGGTGAAGCTCGCCGACGAGGCCGAGGCGCACGCCAAGGACGCCAAGACCCAGGCCGACGCCGCGAACAAGGAGGCCGTCACCGCGGTCGCCGCCGCCGCGAAAGCCGCCGGTTTCGCCCATGTCACCGCCCAGGCCGCCGTGGACGCGGGCAAGGCCGCCGAACAGGTCGCCGACCCGGCAAACGACGCCGTCCAGCTCGGCTCCCCCTATGTCGACACCGACTCCGCCGCCGCTCTGGTCGTCCTGACCGGACAGGGTTCCAAGACGATCGCCGAGCAGCAGCAAGCGGTCGCCGACGCCCACGCGAAGAACGCCGCCGCAGAGGCCCAGGCCGCCAAGAACATCGCGGACCAGGCCAAGGGCGACGCCAAGGAGGCCTACACGCACGCGGCCAATGCCGCCAAGTACGCCGCCGACGCCCGCACCTACTCCAAGGAGGCGCTCGGCTACGCGGCCGATGCCGCCAAGGCCGCGTCCGCGGCGGCGGCGTCACTGACCCGCACCATCGGCTACGACAACCAGGCCGCCGCCGACGCCGCGGCGGCCGACGAGGCGGCCGGCAACGCCGAGGGCTACGCCAAGCAGGCCCGCGACTCCGCCGACGCCGCCGAACTCGACGCGGCGGCGGCCCGCTCGGCGGCCGCCCAGGCCGAGCAGGACGCCAAGGACGCCCGCGCGGCGGCCGACCGCGCCGACACTGCCGCGACCGAGGCCGAACAGGCGGCCAAGGACGCGGCCAAGTACGCCGAGGAGGCGCAGGCGGCGGCCGACCGCGCCGAGAAGGCGGCGAAGGCCCAGCAGATCGGCACCGGCACCGTCCCCGACGGCAACGGCGGCTCGATCGGCAACGTGTTCTACGTCGTCGACCACATCGAGAAGGTCGGTGACCCGCAGGTCGTCAGCAAGACGGACGGCTGCGACGGCATCATCGACAAGCTGTTCTACCGGGGCGACTGCACGATCACCTCGAAGATCCGGTACGTGGCCGTTCTCGACCTGTATCTGTGCAGCGCGCAGGACCTGGACCCGCAGAAGTACTCCTGCCCGGCCGAGGCCACGGACTACATCGGCCAGATCCGGACCAAGGAACTGTCCCAGACGGTCACGCACACCATCACGATGGAGGAGTACCAGAGCAACATCGACCCGGTCGACATCCTCTTCGGCAGCTGGATCAAGTGCGCCCAGAAGCTCACCCCCGGCGGGCAGAGCGGAAGCTGGGGCGGCTGCGCGTGGGCGGCCGTGGACGTGGCCTCGATGTTCGCGGGCAAGGCCGTCCGGCCCATCGCGGACGCGCTGCGCGCCGTGGACGCCGCCTTCGTCACCGGCGTCGGCGTCCGGGACGCCCTCCAGGCGCTCAAGGCCATCGACGGCATCGACGCGGTGACGGTCGCCGCGATCGAGCGCGAGGTGTCGATCTACGAGGAGCTGGTGACCGCCTGCAAGGTCAACAGTTTCCCCGGCGCCACCCAGGTGGTCCTGGCCGACGGCGGCCGCAAGGCGCTGCGCGACGTGCACGCCGGCGACCTGCTGCTGGCCACCGACCCGGCGACCGGACGTACTCGCGGCGAGCCCGTCACCCGTACCTTCCGGCACAGCGCCCAGGACCTGATGAAGGTGACGCTGGCCGACGGCGGCCGGCTCACCAGCACCCCCGGGCACCGGTTCTTCGTGGCCGGCCGCGGCTGGACCCTGGCCTCCGCCCTGCGCCCGGGAGACGTCCTGCGTACCCCGGGCGGCGCCCGCACCGTGTCCGCGGTGGCCGAACGGCACGAGACGACGCCGCGGACGGTGTACGACCTGACCGTCTCCGGTCTGCACACCTTCTACGCCGTGGCGGGCGACAGCCCGGTCCTGGTCCACAACTGCGACGACCTCGTCGCTGACGCGCAGAAGTTCTCCGGGCAGGCCCACACGCTCGACGAGCACACGGCCGGGATCGTCAGCCCGCAGCGGGCCGAGGAGCTGGCCGAGGCGAAGACACTCAGACTCGGCAGGCCCACGCCCAACAGCCTGTTCGTCGACCAGCAGACCGCCCAGCAGGTCGTGGACTACGCGCTGGCCAACAACGCGAACCGGATCAAGAACTGGCTCCAGAAGACGAGGGACCCGCAGCTGGACTGGAACGGCTACTTCGGGGCGAAGAACTCGCTCGGCAAGGTCTACTATGCGGACGGGAGGGCCGCGACGGAAGCGGGCAACGGTTTCTACATCAAGCTCGTGCGCGCCAAGGGGCACAAGGCCGGTTTCTACGTCCAGACGTGCTACCCGAAGTGAGGAGGCGAGTGGTGATGCCACGCTTCACGCCGTTCGACTTCGGTGTGACGACAGTCATGGGCCTTTTCCATCAGGACTGGATCTACGACGGGGACACGGCTGCCGACGTCGTCGCCAAGTACCTCGCCCAGTCGCAGGACGAGCAGGCCCTGGCCGTACGCCGTGACGCACGGCTCCTCGCCGTCCTCTCCTCCGCGACGCTGGAGGTGCTGTGGGAGGCCGGGTCCCAGTACATGCCGGCCTTCCACCTTGTGGGCGGCGGAGCGGAGTGGACGCGCACGGTCGCCGGTCTGTGTGATGCCCGGCTGTCGGCCGGCGCCGAGGTGCACGCGCTCACGGGGGCGGACGCCGAGGAAGGCGCCGCCTGCCTCGACGCGGTCGTCGCCGAGATCGAGGCGGTACGGCTCCTCCCGGCCGAGGTGCGCTCCGCACTCACCGAGTGCGCGCGCCGCTGCAGCCCGGACCTGGCGTTCCGGGTGCTGCTGAGTGCCATGAGGTTCGCCAGTTCCGAGGTCTCGCTGACCCCGGCGCAGTACGCGAGGATGGAGGCCATCGGTTCGGCCCTGCAGTACGGCGAGTTCGTCGTCGACACGGTCGAGTACCTGGTCGAGGAAGCCTGACGCGGAAAACCCCGGGGGCGGACGGAGCACGACTCCGGCCGCCCCCGGCGGCATGTCCGGCGCGCGGTCCGGCTCCCCGTGGCGGAGCACGACCACGGCCGCGGCCTCCTCACCCGGCTCGGTGTGCGGGACACCCAGCACCGCGGCCATGCCTCCGGCCGGGTGCTCGTGGAGCACTTCCTCTGACGTACGGTCGCACTTATGCCGCGCACCCTGGAGTCCCGGTTGGTGGCCCCGTGGAAGACCGTGACCGGGGGCCTGGGCGGAGCGCGGAGGCTTCAGGGAAGCGAACTCAGCTGTCGCGGGTGAAGGTGATGAGGTCGCAGTTGTCGGGGTCGCCGACGAATGCGTAGAGACGTGGACTCTCTCGGCTGCCGCTGACCATGAGACCGTCCCCGTAGTACCTGCCTCGGACATCGCTGTCCCAGTAGCCGCTGATCTTGTGAAAGCTGAAGGAGACAGGCCAGTCCGCGTCGTTGGCGACGGTCAGTTCCCAGGTTCCGCTTCCGGTCCTGCTCCGCGGGTCGACGGTGGCGCCCTCCAGGTCTGTGGGCCACCCGACCGTCGTGAACGTCCCGTCACTCTTGAGGATCAAGCGTCCGGCAGAGTTCCGGTAGGCGCCGACCATGTCCCGCGTGCCGAGTCCTTGCGGCCGTTCACCCGCCCCCGGACATGAGGAATTCGGGCTGCCGTAGCAGCCGGTCGTACTCGCTGACGTCACCAGGATCAGCGCGCATGCCAGGCCGGACAACCGTCGGTTCACAACTCACCCCCAGGACAGTTCAGTTGTTTCAGTGTCCCAGTGAGCCGCTCAAGCCGTGTGTGCGGTATCCGTCGCCGACTGCTTCCAGAAGGCCCAGGCTTGGTCCTCCGGTGCCCGGCGCATTGAGCGGCCCCGCCGGGACACCGTCCGGCGGGGCCGCTCGTCGTGCTGCCGTTAGTTGCTGCGGCCCGCGGGATCGTGGGCGACGTCGTCGTGGCTCTCGCTCTCGTGGGCCGGGAGCGCGGCGGCGGAGCCGGTTCCGGCTGCCCGGTCACCGTGCCCCGGCCACCAGGCCGCGTGCCCGATGAGTGCGGTGAGGCTGGGCGTGAAGAACATCGACATCACGAAGGCGGCGACCGCGATGCCGAAGGAGACGGCGAAACCCATCTCCGTGAGCAGCGAGTTGCCCGCCAGCATCATCGTGGCGAAGGTGGCCGCCAGGATGAAGCCGGCCGCGGCGACGGTCGGCCCGGCGTGCCGGAGTGCCATGCCGGCGGCCTCGCGCGGCTCGCGGCCCTCGCGGGCCTCCTCGCGCAACCGGGCGATCATGAGGATGTTGTAGTCCGTGCCGATGGCGACCACGAAGAGATACATGATCACCGGCAGCATGAACATCAGGCCCGAATGCCCCTGGCCGTTCTGGAAGATCCAGACGGTGGCACCGAGGGTGGAGCCGAAGCCCAGGCCCACGGAGGCCATCAGGTACCAGGGCGCGACGACACTGCGCAGCAGCAGTCCCAAAATGATCATGATGAGGATCGCTGCGACGGGGAAGACGGTGCGGTAGTCGTGGTTGACCGCGGCGTCGATGTCCTTGTAGATCGAGGACATGCCGCCGACCAGGGCCTCGGTGCCGTCGGGGGCGTCGGCGTGCGCGACGTCGCGCACCCGGCCCACAGCGTCGATGGCCTTGTCCGTCGACGCCTCGTACTTCAGCGTGACCGTGAAGTCCGCAGTGGTGCCCGTCTTGTTGACCTGGTTCATCCGGGCGTCCGCGACGCCGTCCACGGCGCCGAGCTTGCGGGCGTAGGAGTCGAACGCGCTCCGGTCCAGCGGCTTGCCGTCGGCGCTGGAGAGGTAGACGTCGGTGGGAGCGGCCGCGCCCGCCGAGTACGCCTTCTGCATCTGGTCCTGGGCGACCATGGACTCCTTGGTCTTGGGCATGGAGCCGGACGCCAGGTCGAAGGTGGCGTGGAAGTTCAGAATGCCCAGCGACAGCACGACCAGGACGAGTCCGGACAGTCCGGCGGTCAGCGCCGGGCGGCGCTGCACGCCGCGGCCCAGGGCGGCGAAGCGGGCGTTCTCCGGTTCCCGCTGCCAGGACTTGGACGGCCAGAAGACCTTCGGCCCGATGAGCGAGACCACGGCCGGGATCAGGGTCAGGCCCGCGATCAGCGTGGCGGCCACCGCGATGGCGAGCGCCGGTCCCATCTGCTTGAGGAAGCCGAGCGTGGACAGCACCAGTGCGAGGAAGGCGATGATGACCGCCCCGGCGGCCGAGGCGATGGCCTCACCGACCCGGTCGACCGCGTTGATCATGGCCAGCTTGGGTTCGTCGCCGGCGCGCAGGCGTTCGCGGTAGCGGAACATCAGGAACAGGAAGTAGTCCGTGCCGACGCCGAAGAGCACGACGATCAGGATCGACGAGATCGAGCTGTTGGCCTGGAGGCCGAACAGCTTGGTGGCGTAGGCGATCAGCCCGTTGGCGACGGCCGACACCAGGCCGATGAGGATCAGCGGCAGGATGGCGAGGATCGGCGCCCGGAAGATGATCAGCAGCGTCACCAGGATGATGACGAAGGTGCCGATGCCGATCAGTGCCTGTCCGCGTTTGGACGAGTCCTGCTGGTCGAGTGCCTGGGCCGCGGAGCCGCCCAGTTTGACCTCCAGGTGTGTGCCCTTGGCGAGTTGCTTGACGTCGTCGCGCAACACCTGTGCCGCGTCGGCCTGTTCGGGCTGACCGGCTTTCTTGCTGTCCATCTGTACCAGGGTCAGGTCGTACCTGCCGTCCTTGGACGGCTGGCCGGGGACGACCTTCTGCACCTGGTCGATGTGCTTCTTGCCCAGTTCGGTGGTGATCCGGGCGACGTCCTTCTTGTCGGCGTCGGTCAGCCGGCCGCCGTCGGTGCGCTGGTACAGCGCGATCGCGGACGGCGTGAAGGCGCTGGGGAACGCCTTCTGCTGCAGGTCCGCCGCCTTGATGGACTCGTAACTCTTCGGCAGGAAGCTGCTCTCGTCACTGTTCGAGGGCAGGCCGGGAGCGGTGGCGACGATCGCCACCGCGGCGATGAGCCAGGCCACGATCGTCCAGACCGGATGTCGGACGACGGCGTTGCCTATGGTTCGGAACATGCGGGGGGTCCTCCTGGACAGGAAGATCACCGCAGCCCGGGGAGCGGACCCCGGCATCGGCGACCCCGGCCGACGCGCGTCCAACGCACCGGCCGAATGGTTGTCTTAGGGTCACATGGTAGTGACCGCGCGACTGGATCATTCCAGCAGGCGCGCCCTGGCACGACCGGATATCAAGTGCTCGCCGCCGGCGGTCCGGACTGAGTGCCGGACACGACCGCGGTCGCGGCGGCAGGGGACTGTCGGTGGCTGGTGAAAGGATCACCGGCATGGGTTTCGTACGCACTACTCCGCCGCGGCCCGTCGAGGTGGCCGCGGTCTTTCCCGAGCTGGTTCCGTCGGCGCGACCCGCCATCCGGCTGCATCCGCGTCCGGGGTCGCCGTCGATCAGGGACAGCTCGGTCGGCGGGCCGTTGCTGTGGCCGGCGCAGGAGCCGTGGCCGCACTGCGAGGACGCGCACCTGCATGTGGACACTGGTTTTCGCCAGTCACCGACCGAAGTACGGCTCCAGAGACGCCTGCAGTCCCGGTGGCGTCCCGACGACCGGCCTCCCACGTTCACGCCTGAGGAGGAAGCGCTCAAGGAGCGCAATGCCGCCTGGCTCGCCGAACGGTTCGACGCCGGCCCTCCATGGCCCTCCGAATGCCCGGTTCCGATGGTGCCCGTGGCGCAGCTGTTCCTGCGGGACATACCCCTGTTGCGGCCGCCCGGGCAGGCCGATCTGCTGCAGATTCTCTGGTGCCCGTACGAGCACGAACCGGACAACAAGCCGGCGACCGCGCTGTTCTGGCGGGCCGCCGCGGACGTCGTCGACGTCCTCGCCGCCCCGCCGGAGCCGTACGAGGCGGACTGGCCGGGGTATGTGCCAGAGCCGTGCGTGCTGGCGCCGGAGGCGATCACCGAGTACCCCAACAGCCTGGATCTGAGCCCGGAGCTGGCGGAGACGCTGGCGGACTGGAGCAGGTGGCAGGCGGCCGGCGCCGGTGTGGACGGCTCCTACGCGGAGTCTCCGTGCGACTTCTACTCCATTCATCTGGGCAACGCGCCCGGCTGGAAGGTCGGCGGCTGGCCCCCTTGGGGCCGTACCGACCCGAATCCTCGGTACTGCGCTGTGTGCCAGGTGCAGATGGTGCCGCTGCTGACGGTCGCTTCCTGGGAATGGGACGGCGGCGAAGGGCACAGCTGGGCGCCGGAGGAGGACCAGGCCGCCGCTCTGGCCGGCTCCCACTACGCGGGCCAGGATCCCTCGCAGCCGACGAAGGTGGAAGTGGGCAGCGCGGACAACCTGCAGATCTACGTCTGCCCGACGTCCCCCGAACATCCGCACACCGACCTCGTCCAATGAACGGCCGCCCCTGTCGCGCACCCTCCCGTGACCGGGGTGGCGGCGATGCGGGAGCCGGTCAGCGGGGCCACTTCCAGGACATGCCGTGCACGCCGGGTGGACACTTGTGGAGCAGCATGTGCGAGGTGTGCGACACGTCCAGGGCGACACGGCGCTCGTAGCGCGCGGGTGTGTCGATCTGCTCCTTGAAGTAGCGGTGGCAGCTGGTCGGCAGCGCGTCGGGGTGGAAGCAGATGTGCAGCAGGTACTCGTGCGGGCTGGTGCGTACGCGCCGCTCGTAGTGCGGGCATTCCGCCGGTTCGGGGCCGTAGCGAAGTGTGTAGGCGATCAGCGCGCTCTCGTCGCGGGCCAGGGGCCTGCCGAAATGGATCTCCGCGACGACGGTCCGCAGATCCGGCAGCCGGCGTACGGGGCCGAGCCGACCGTAGTGAACGGTGAGGGTCGCGGTCTGCGCGGCGATCTCGTCGTGTACGACGGTGATGTGGCGCGCCCCGTCCTGTGTCGCCCGTATCACCTGCTTCACGGCGACGGCTCGGCAGCGGCGGCGCGCGTCGATCCGCACCGTCTCGTGGATGGACAACGAGACGAAGTCGTTGTTGAACTGGGCGAATTCGGCGCCCAGGGCGCGTTCGACGTGGGACCGCTCTCCGTACACCTGGCGCGAGGCGTCCAGTCCAGGGGCCTCGCTGGTGGTTCGGCCGCGGGGGCGACTCGGTCCGATGAGGGATCTCAGGGTGCCCGCCGGCAGATCGAGGATGGTTTCGAGGGCGTCCACGGCGCGCAGGGAACGCGCCTGTTCGGGCTGGCTGCGCCCGCGTTGCCAGTAGCTGAGGGTGGCGAGGCTGACGTTGATTCCTTGGGCGGCCAGTCGTTCGCGGACCCGGTCCAGGGAGAGTCCTCGCTGCTGGACGCAGTCGCGGAACACCGCCGCGAACGGGCCGGCGGTGTCCGCGGCGGTCTCCCGCCCGGCAGCGGCGGGGACCCCTTCGGTGGGTCCGACCGGGTCCGGCCTTCTCATGGGGCCTCCGCATCGCTGGTGCGCGTCGTGTGGTGCGGGATCATACGCGCGGGGCGGGCCCGCCGTGAGCGGACCCGCCCTCTGCCTTGCGACCCGGTGGTCAGTTGGTGTTCAGCGTCAGACCGTAGTACGACAGGGCGTCGTCGAGGGGCTGGAAGTACGACGAGCCGCTGGAGTTGGTGCCGCCCGAGCACTGCTGGTCGGTGGGGCCGCCCGAGGTCATGCCCTGCGCCTGGTTGCCGGAGATGTACGCGCCGCCGCTGTCACCGCCTTCGGTGCACACCGACGAGCTGCCCAGACCGGTGACCACGGTGTCGGGACCGCCGTGCTCGTCGATGTAGGTGACGGAGACGTTGTACGACTTCACCGCGCCGCAGGTCCAGCCCGTGGTCTGGCCCGACTTGCACAGCGAGGCGCCGGAGGCCGCGCGCTTGCTGCCCTTGACGGCGATATTGGCTCCGGTGCCCCAGGTTCCGACCTGGGTGGCGATGGAGTCGTCCGAGTCGACCTGGGCGAGGCCCATGTCGACGCTCCGGGTGCCCAGCTTGTAGCGGCTCGCGACGCCCTTCGCGAAGTGCGACTTGTTGTTGTACAGGTCGGTGAGGTCGGCCACGCAGTGACCGGCGCTCACGAGGTACTGACGGCCCGAGGAGTCGTGGGCGCCGTAGCCGACGGAACAGACCCAGCTGCCCTTGTTGTTGGTCCAAGTCATGGGGCTGCCCGGGTAGATCGTCGACTGGGGGCCGAGGCTCTGCCCGTCACGGACGACCCGGACCGCGCTGCCGTGCGAGGCGGCCGCCTTGAGGAACGACTTCGCCGCAGCGGACGTACGACTCGGGTCGACGTGCACGGTGACGGTGTCGCTGGGCAGGTCCACCGACCACGAGGCGACGCCCTCGGGCGCGTTGCGCAGGGCCTGCGTGTCGAGCGACGCCTTGATGCGGTTCAGGGCGTGCTCGCCGCGCTGCGGTACGCGTGCCGCCAGGCCGTGCTGTCTGACCTGCGCGGCCGCGGCAGCCGAGGAGACGTTCACCGTCAGCTTGCCGTCCGCGGTGAAGTAGGCGCCGTCGGTCGCCACACCCGCGTGGTTCAGCTCGCCCAACTCGTCCTGCTGGGCTGCCTGGTGGTCGAGCCGGGCCACGGCGGCGGTCTCGCTGACGCCGAGGGAGTGGGCCAGGGCCGCGACCATCGCCGGCTGGTAGCGGGGCGCGGTGGGGGAAGGGGCGGCCTGAGCGGTGGCGCCCGTGGCGACAGCCGCCGACAGCAGCGTGCCTGCCGCGGCGGCCACCAGGGTTATCCGAGAAACGCGCACGACTTTCCTTTCTGCATGGGCATGTCATGTCCGCATATGGGGTGTCGGCGGATCTCCTTGAACAGGAGGCGGCCGTCTGCGGTACGCGAGATGCCGGTCCAGCGGCGCAATGGGGGTGCCGCTGCCCCGAACTCTGACCCATCCTCCGGCGCCGGTTCAAGAAGCGGTCACCGATCCTGAGGCTGATCCCTTGGAGTGGACACCCTGACAATGGATCCCGATGGTCCAGGGAGGGATGTCCAGGTGGGACGTAAGTCTCCGTATCCGGAGGAGTTCAGGAAGGACGCCGTCGCGCTCTACCGCGCTGCGGGCGGGAAGCGGACGTACGTGGCGGTGGCCGCGGATCTCGGTATCACCGCGGAGTCGTTGCGGACGTGGGTGCGCAAGGCCGAGGCCCAGGCCGTGCCGGGAGGCCGTGACGCGGGCGGGAGCGAGGCGGAGGAACTGGTCCGGCTGCGGGCAGAGAATGCCCGGCTGTTGAAGGCGGAGAAGGAGTGGCAGCTGGAGCGCGAGATCCTGCGCCGGGCAGCCGCCTATTTCGCCCGGGAGGTGAAGTGAGCCCTCGCCGCTGGGACTTCATCTCCGAGAACCGAGCCGACTTCGGCGTCAAGCGGATCTGCCGTGTGCTCGGAGTCTCCCGCTCGGGCTACTACCGGCACCTGGCCACAGCACAGGCCCGCGCCGAGCGCCGGGCCGAGGAGAAGCGGACCGTGAGCGAGATCCGCGCCATCCACGCCGAACACCAGGGTGCCTACGGCGCTCCGCGCGTCCATGCCGAGCTGCGTGCGAGAGGACGCAGGATCAACCGCAAGCGCGTCACCCGGCTGATGCGGATCAACCACATCGTCGGCCGGCATCTGCGCAAGACGAAGCGGACGACGATCGCGGACAGGGCCGCGTCACCCGCGCCGGACCTGGTGATGCGCGACTTCACCGCGGACACGCTGAACACCAGATGGTGCGGCGACATCACGTACATAGCCGTCGGTACGACGTGGCTGTACCTCGCCACGGTGATCGACATCTGCTCGAGGAGGGTGGTGGGCTGGTCGATCGCCGACCACATGCGCGCTTCCCTGGTCACCGACGCGATCGAGATGGCCGTGGCTGCCCGCGGCGGCCGGGTCCACGGTGTCGTTTTCCACACCGACAGGGGCGCCCAGTACAGCGCGGCCGCCTTCGCCGAGGTCTGCCACCGGCATGGCATCCGCCGCAGCATGGGCCGGGTCGGTTCAAGCTATGACAATGCTCTCGCCGAGTCGTTCTTCCAGGGCCTCAAGCGCGAATTGCTCCATGGTCGCCGCTGGACCTCGAAGGCACAGACTCGGCTGGAGTTGTTCCGCTGGCTGTCGTACTACAACCGGCGCCGTCGGCACTCCGCGCTCGGCTACCTCACACCAGCCGAGTTCGAACAGCAACTGATCACGTCACGTACGCTGTCACTCGTCGCATGAAACCCGGTGTCCGCTCCCGGGGATCAACCTCAATCCTTTTTCAACAGGAAGCGGAACACTGTTGAATTCAGCGGTGACCGCGGTGGGCATCCTGAGCTGAAGGCGAAAACACGGATAAGGGCGCCGCGTTTTTTACGTATCCGGAATCCGGCGGCACGGTATTGTGCGCGTGCCGCCCGACGCCGTCCTTTTCCTTTGCCCGCTGCATCCTCCTGGGAGAACTACGGCCGGTCTCTTGACCACGCCGCTGCCCGAAGCCTGCTCAGTCCGACAGTTCCCACAGCAGCCGGTAGTACATGACCGGCAGACGGCGACGAGGAGCCCGGCGGGCGCGGCGGGCCGAGCGGGTTCGGCGGTCCGTGGTGCGAAGGCGGAGCGCCGGCGGGACATCGGGGCCGACGGCGAACTCACCGGTCCTCCGCCGCCCGTGGCGCGCTGGTCTCGTGGTCGCGGGTGAACTGGACGTTCGCGGCCGTGGCCGGTGGGGGGTATGGCGGCCGGGGCCGGTCGGGGCGGTCAGCGCAAGTCGGTGTCGTGGCTGAGCCGGTGGTGGTGGGCGTCGTACTGGTCGACGGCGGTGATGGTCCGCCCGTCGGGGACGGGCGCGGCCCAGGCGCGGTAGACGGTGCCGGGGACGGTGACCGTGGCCGCCTTGACCTGCGTACCGTCGGACAGGGACACCACGCCGTAGGCGACGGCGGCTTCGGGGTTGGAGACCAGCAGGCGGGTGCCGCTGAGGCCCTTCTCGTGCAGGCCCCACAGGCCCATCTCCCCCGACGCCCGGGGGTCCTGGGCGCCGTTGACCTGCTGGCAGTCGGACCAGGGGCCGCCCTGGTGGTCGATGCGGACGCCGCCGATGACCATGCGCTGGCACAGCAGCGACGCGCTCGCCGCCGTGGCCGCGCCGGGTGGCGTGGGCGGCGCGTAGTCCTTGGGCAGGGTGCGGTGGAACTCCAACGCCACCGACCAGCGGTGGCCGTCCGTCGTCCCCTCGGCCACCCGGGCGCCGACCGTGTCGGGAGCGGGGGCGGGTGTGGGGGTTGCGGAGCGGGTCGGGAGGGGTGAGGGCCGGTCCGCGGCGCCGACGGCGTCGGGCGCCGGCTTCAGGAACGGGACCGCCAGGCCGACGCCGAGGACGCAGGCGGCGCCGGCCACGGCGGCCGCGGCCCGGCGGCGTTTCCTGCGGGCGCGCGCGGCGGTCAGGATGCGGTCGACGGGAGCCGGGGACGCGGGATGCGCGTCGCGTGATCGGGCGGCGGCGGCGCGCAGCCGGTCTTCTTGGTCGTGGTCAGGAGTCATCGTGCCTCTGCGGGGCGGCTGGGGCGGTGGGTGCGGGCGAGAGCCGAGCGGCTGCGCAGTTTGGCCAGGGCCCGGGACGCCTGGCTCTTCACGGTGCCGACCGAGCAGCCGAGGAGGTCCGCCACCTCCTCGACGGACAGGTCCTCGCAGTAGCGCAGCACCACGACCGCGCGCTGCCGCTCGGGCAGTTCGGCGAGCCCGCGGGCCAGTGCGTCGTGCACCTCCGAGCCCCCGGCACCGGCCCCGTCGTCGTGGACGGGACCGGTGTCGGGCAGCGACGGGAGAAGGAGGTGGGTGATCCTGCGGCGGCGGTACCGGCTGCGGTTGGTGTTGACCAGGGCGCGCCGGACGTAGTGCTCGACACGCTCCGGTTCCAGGCGCCGCCAGTGCGGGTACACCTTCGCCAGCGTGGTCTGCACCAGGTCTTCCGCCTCGTGGAAGTCGCCGGTGAGGAGGTACGCGGTGTGGGTCAGGGACCGCCAGCGGGCGGTGACGAACCGGGTGAAGTCCGCGTCCGGTCCGCTGTCCGCGGCCCTGCGGTCACTAGGCTGCACGGCAGGATGCGCCCGTCCTTCGTCTCAGTGGTCAGTGCCAGTTGGTGTCATGGCTGAGCAGGCGGTGGCGGGCGTCGTACTGGTCGACCGCGGTGATGGTCCGCCCGTCGGGTATGGGCGCGGCCCAGGCGCGGTAGACGGTGCCGGGGACGGTGACCGTGGCCGCCTTCACCCGCGTGCCGTCGGACAGGGACAGCACACCGTAGGCGACGGCGGCTTCGGGGTTGGCCACCATCAGCCGGCTGCCGCTGACGCCCTTGTCGTGCAGGCCCCACAGGCCCAACTCCCCCGCGACGCGGGCATCGTGGGCGCCGTCGACCGGCTGGCAGTCGGCCCACGGGCCGCCCTGGTGGTCGATGCGGACGCCGCCGATGTACATGCGCTGGCACAGCAGCGACGAGGCGACGGGCGTCGTCCCGTCCGGGAGGGTGGGCAGGGTGTAGCCCTTGGGCAGCGTGCGGTGGAACTCCAGCGCCACCGACCAGCGGTGGCCGTCCACCGTGCCGCGGCCGATCACCTGCGTGACCACCTGCGGCGGGCGCGGCGTCCGCTGGTGAGCGGAAGCGGTTCGTGCGGCGGCGGCGGAGGCGGGCGCCGACGCCTTGTGGGCGGCCGGGCCCGGCGTCGCCGCGATCGCGGAGGCGCCGAACGACATCCCGCCGAGGGCGGCGACGGCGACGGCCGCTCTGGCCGCCTTCCTGCCAGGACTGAGAGCCATGGAGTACTTCCCCTTCGGAGCTGCCGCCCGGCACCGTGCCGGGCGGTCCTCGACGGCCGGCGCGCTGGGCCCGCGTGCCGGCCTGCCGCGATCACCGGGACGGCGTCGCGGCTCGGACATCCGCTCGTAGGTACTCCCGAACCCGCGCGGTGGGTTGCACGACCGCGCGAGATCACTTCACACGGACCGATTCGTCACGGTTTCGGGGTGTTTCCTCGTTCGCGTGAAGGGGCTCTGGCTCCCTGTCTGTGAAACGCGGCCCTTCGGGTCACTCCCCCTCGCGCAGCTGTGTCGCCAGGGAGGTCAACGACTTGGCCTCCTCGGTGTGGCCCAGCGCGGTCAGGCGGGTGACCGCCGCGTCGAGGCGGGGGAGGGCGGGTTCGGGGCGCTTCAGGTAGATGCCCTCCACCGCCCCGGCGAGCCGGACGCACTCGGCCCACTCACCGGCGTGTCCCTGCTCCTCCCCCGGTTCGCCGAGCAGGGCGAGCGCCTCGTCCAGGGCGGTCAGGGCGGCCTCGTACTCGCCCGCGTAGGCGTTGACCCGTCCGTGTTCGTAGGCCAGTGCGCTGTCCAGGGAGCGGTCGCGGGCCTCGTAACCGGCGGCGCGGGCCTCGTCGGCGATCCGGCCGGCGTCGGCGAGGTGGGCGAGGGCTCCGGCCAGGCCCTCCGCGCCCTGCTGCTGGGCCTGGAGCCGGGCGAGTTCGCGCAGACAGCTGCTGAGCTGCTCGTAGCGCGGGGCCAGGGCGTGGGCGGCGAGCGCCTGCCGGGCGGCCTCGCGGGCACGGCCGAACTCGCCGGACTCGCCGAGCAGTACGGCCGTCTCCGCGGCGATCATGGCGTGGCTCGACGGGTCGTCGTCCCAGCCGGCCGACTCCGCAGCGAGGGAGACGAACTCCGCCGTGGCGGCCTTCAGGTCCTCGCCCGCGTGCAGCGCCCGGGCGCGGGTCAGCCGCAGCTGCGCGACCAGTCTGTCGTCCAGCTCGCCGGCGACGACGTCGGGTTCGAGCAGGAGCGAGTCGAGCAGGGCGATGCAGTCCTCGACACGGCCCAGGTCCAGGGTGAGCTGGGCGGCGTTGCTGTAGGTGCAGTACGCGGCGGTGCGACTGCCGCGACGCAGGTCCAGCTCGGCCGAGCGCGTCAGGTGCCGCAGCGCCTCGTCCGGGCGCCCCAGCCGCATGCAGGTCTGGGCCAGCAGGGCGTGCACGCGACCGGTGTCGGTCGCGTGCGCCGGCCAGTCGGCGGCCAGCCGCAGCGCCTCGGTCAGGTCCGCGTGCGCGGCCTCCGCGTCCCGGAGACCGAGGTGGATCTGGCCGCGGAGCACGAGTGTGCGGGGCAGGTGCCAGGCGGGACCGTCCGCCCGCAGCCGCTCGACGAGGGCGTCGGCCTCGGCGACGGCGGCGGGCAGGTCACCGGTGAGGGCGTGGGTGCTGGCCCGCAGCAGCCGGGCGCCGGAGACCTGTCCGACGACGTCGTGCCGGACGGCGTGTTCGTGCAGCAGGTCGACCTCGGCGAACGCCGGCGCCGCGTGCTCCTCGTTCCCCGAGGTCTGCAGGCGCAGGCCGAGTACGCTCGCCCGCAGCCTGAGCAGACGGGCCTCCTGGCGCGGCGCGAGGTCCGGTGTCTCCTCGTGCAACCGGACCATGGCGGCGTGGGCGTCGGTGAGCGCGGCGGCCTTCTCGGCCGGGTCGGCGTCCTCGCCGGCCTTCTCGGCGGTGGCGAGCAGCGCGGCGGCGCGGGCGAGCGCGGCGGCGCCCGGCAGGCCCGCTTCCTCGTAGCGGGCGGCGGCCTGCTCGTACAGGGCCTTGGACCTGGCGAAGTCGTCCCGCTCCCCCGCCGTTCCGGCCTCGTCGGCCAGTAGGTCGGCGCGCAGTCGTGCGAGCGGGCCCACGGCCGGGTCGTCGGGGTGGGTGTAGTCGGGGGCGTCGAGCAGGGTGCGCAGCCGGGACCAGCGGGCCTTGGCGTCCGGGTGACCCTCTTCGTCCAACGACCTTGTCCGGACGATGAGTTCGGTGAGCGATTCGGGGAGGGCGGCGGGCGCGGGGGTGGACGTGGCCGCGGTGGGCGCGGGTGCGGCCGGGGTCACGTCTTCGAGGGTGCGGACGCGCAGGGTCAGTTCGAGCGCCGCCAGGAGCGGGGCGCGTTCCAGGCGGGCCCGGCGGCGGTCGGCGTGGGCCGTGGTTCCGTTGCGGGCGTCGAAGCGGGCGGCGAGGTCGTCGGCGCGGTCGCGGACCTCGGCGCGCAGGGCGGCCGCGGACCAGGTGCGGCCGGCGTATCCGGCGGCGGGCAGCTCGCCGTGGCCCAGGAGCTCGACGCGCTGGAGGAGGACCTCGACGCCGGTGAGGAAGCTGAGCAGGTCGAGCGGCGAGTCGACCTCGTCGAACAGGTTCCGGTTCTCCGCGAGCAGTTCCAGGCCGCGCGCCTCGTTGCCGGTCAGTGCGCAGAACTCCAGGTGCCGGCCGACCTCTCCGGACATGGCGGGGTTGCGACGGCAGGCGCGGTACCCGGCGAGATGCAGCGTGCGGGCCTCGTCGGCGCGGGCGGCGCGCAGCAGGGGCAGCAGCGCGTACGAGGCGGAGCGGGCCGGCTCCTCCTGGCAGGACTGCTTTCCGGCGAGGACGGGCTCCCAGGTTCGCAGCGCCCGCTGGTCGTCGCCGGCCGTGAGGTGGTGGCGGGCGCGCTCGCAGATCTCGCAGGCCTCGCAGTCGCTGTACGGGGTGCGGGCGCGGGCCGCCCACAGTTCGTAGGCGGCGGTGGTGTCCTCACCCAGGTGGTCGGCCAGCTGGTAGACCTGCCCGTAGTAGGGCTGGAGGCCGAGGCCGGCCTTCTCGTACCGGTCGCGCATCTCCGTCAGCCACTGGCGCAGGCCGGACAGCGGGACCTCGGGCAGGGCGCGCAAGGCGTTGGCCACCCACTTGAACCGCCAGAAGAGCTGGTTGCGCTGCCGCTCGTCGAAGACGTCGGGCTGCTCGTCGAGGAGGGTGAGCAGGCGGGCGAAGACGACGGGCGACTTCCGCGGTTCGGAGCCGTAGGTGTACGCCTCCTGGAGTTCGAGGAGCGCGTCGATGAGCGGCTCCGGATCGTCGAACTGCTCCGCGGCCTCGGCCAGTTCCTCGGCGGTGACGGTGCGGGTGCGGCCGTAGGGGCGGCGGTCGTTCTCCCGGAGCTCCTGGTACAGCTCGTCGGTGGTCTGGGGTGCGGTCGGCATCGTCAGCTGTCCTTGCGGAGGGCGTGGGCGAGGAGGTCGAGGAAGGAACGGTTGATGAGGCTCGACTCGGCGGGCCTGAGCGGGCGCCGGGACAGCATCGCGGCCTGTCCGTAGAGGGCTTCGGCGCTGGTGCGGGCGAGTTCGGGCTCGTCGATGGCGACGGCGGCGCGGACCAGCGGGTTGAGCTGGTTGAGGATCAGCTGGGCGCGCGGCTCCTGCCGGCTGAGGTGGCCGAGGATGTCGCCCCACAGTCCGCCCTCCTGCTCACGGGCGAGCCGGGAACGGGTGCGCTCGTGCCGGGCCTCGCGGCTGTCTACGAGGAGCGCGGGCGCGGAGGCGGGCTGGAAGGTGCGCAGCGCGACGTCGCAGTCGAAGACGGCGAGGGCGTCCCGGGCCCGGGCGAGGTAGGCGGCGGCGGCGAGTTCCGTCTCGCGGTCGACCGGGTCGAGGTGGGCGGTGAGGGTCGCCGGGTCGAGGTCGGCGACGACGGCCTCCGGGCGGATCTCGGGGAGCCGGTGGACCAGTTGCCGGTCGTAGGTGTAGCCGCCGTTGACGACGCCGAGGCCGGCGGCCGAGGCGATGGCCGCGACCTGGCGGAACTCCTCCACGCTGGAGGTGACGAGCACGGTGCGGTGGGTGCGCGCGAACTCGTCGAGGGTGGTGTGTCCGTCGGTGGTCTCGAACGGCAGCCACGGCAGCAGCATCCGCAGGATCTCGTCGTCGTGCACGGCGAGCGACTTGACGGCCAGGTGGTGGACCTGGAGGAAGCGGGAGAGGAGTTCGGGGTCGCTGGCGGCGGTGCGGGCGATCCATGCCCTGAGCCGTTCGGCGAGGGCGTCGCGGACTGCGGCGAGCGTGTCGTCCTCGTACAGGGACTCGCGGGACGCGGTCGGGCGCAGGCTCTCGGCGTCGATGACGCAGCGGACGAAGAACGCCCACTCGGGCAGGATCTCCTCGGCCTGCTCGGACAGCAGCATGCCCTTGACGTGCACCCGGTGGCCGTGGCGGCGTCCGGCGGGCACGGCTTCGGACAGTACGCAGGCGATGCCCTTCAGGCCCACGGCGGGCAGGTCGAGCTCGATGGTGTCCAGCGGCTTGAAGCCGAGGACGTCCTCGCCGTACGCGGCCAGTGCGCGCGAGCGCGCGCCCGGTGTCGGATAGGTACGCGCCCAGGGGGCGGGCTCGGGGTTGACGGGGGCGGCCGGGCGGTCCCTGCCGTCGTCGAAGGTCACCGGGTGCCGCAGCAGGGAGCCGAAGTGCTGTGCCAGGGCGTGCACTTGGGTCGGTGCGGTCCACTCGGCAGCGTCGGCGCGCGGCGTCAGGGTGACGGTAGTGCCGGGCCGGGGCCGGGCGGAGGCGGGCAGGGTGCGGACGCGGTAACTGCCGTCGCCGCGTCCCCGCCACTCGACGGCGGGTGCGTCGGGGGTGCGGGCGGTGCGGCTCACCACGTGGATCTCGTCGGCGACCAGGAAGCAGGAGAGCAGGCCGATGCCGAACTGGCCGATGAAGTCGCCGCGTTGCTCGGCGATCTTCCCCCAGCCTCGAACGGGCTCTTCCTCGGGTCCCCCGGTGGTGCGCTTGCTGCTGCGGCCGATGGTGGCGAGGAAGGTGTGCACGTCGGCCTCGGTGAGACCTACGCCGTCGTCCTCGACACGTACGACCGAGCCGTCGGCGTACAGGCGGATGCCGAAGGCGTCGGCGGGGGCGTCCGGTTCGAGGCGGTGCCGGGCGGTCAGGGCGTCCACCGCGTTCTGCAGGAGTTCACGCAGGTAGACGCGGGGGCTGGAGTAGAGGTGGTGGGAGAGCAGATCGACGAGGCCGCGCAGATCCACCTGGAAGGCGCGGTCGGCGCCGGTCGGGTTCGCGGGGGTGTCGGGCAGAGTCATCTCGGAGTCCGGGGTCGGGTGTTTCGACGGGCGACGGGCGACGGGTGACGGGCGACGGGTGGAGCGAGGTGTTTTCGGGCCGCGGGCGCGGTGGGGCGCCGTGGGACCGCGGGTGCGGTGCGCGCTGCCGTGGAGCCACGAGCGCGGCCAACTGCCGTGGGCTGTCGCCGGCTGCCGTTGGCTGTCGTGGGGACGCTGAGCGCCGGAGGTTCACCGGCGGGGTGATGTGCCGTGGGGCACGGCCCGGTGGCGGCTCAGGCGTGTCGTCGGAAGTGGGCGTACATCTTCTCCGGCTGGGCCATGAACTTCCAGGGCCATGCGGTGTACGCCCCGTCCAGTTCGTGGAAGACGCGCGGGGCCACGACGCTCTCCTGGGCCAGCGACAGGGCCATGGCGAAGATGTTGAAGTCCTCCTGCCAGCCGGGGCGCCGCTCGTAGGCGGGGTGGAGGATGCTGTGCCTGGCCGCGTCCTTCAGCTCGTTCTGGATCGCCGGGGTGTCGAGGCAGTCCTTGTCGTCCGACTCCACCCAGTCCTCGATGTGGGCCAGGGCGACCACGCAGCCGAGACGATGGCCCTCGGGCGCGGCGGTGACCGCCTCCCGCGCGAACTCCATGGCCTGGCCCGGTTCGCCGCTCCACCGGGGCTGGAGGTACGACACCCACTCGATGTGGGTCTCCAGGTCCAGCGGGTCGCGGCGCAGGGCCGCGTCGAGCCGGGCCTCGTTGACGTCCAGGCCGAGCGACATGCCTCGGCCGGACGTGAGGAGGCGGCGCCACGGCGTGACCCACTCAGGGCGCAGCTCGGCGGCCTCCAGGAGCTGGTCCTCGCCGATACGGAGCCGCTGGTAGAAGACCTGCCACTGTTCCCGGGAGACGTCGACGGCACGTGCGCTGGTGCGCGCCTCCCAGCCCCAGAGGACGTGGCGCGCCCCGGATATCAGCAGGGCCGTCGCCCGGTACTCCTTGTCCTCCTCGGCGGCCTGGACGATCCAGTCCTGCACCCCGTCCACGTCGGCCAGTTCGGCCAGAACCCGGTGCTGACGGCCGAGATCGAAGGGGGCCAGGCCGGCTTTGACCGCCTCCCAGTCCCCCGCCTCGGCCGCCTGCACGAGCGCGAGCACCCGCACGTCGCCGAGCGCGTCCACTGGGTACACGCCGTTCTTGCGCCGGGCGGGCAGGGCGTACGGATCCACCGCCGGTCTCTTCTCGCCCCCGCCGAACAACTTGCGGAACATGCCACACCCTCCCCTGGTTTCGCATGATCGTCCGGTGCAGCATAAGCGGCCCCACCGACACCGTCGCCACAGGGCCTTCACGATCGCTCCACGGGCTCACGCCGGCACATGCGATGGTCCGGTGCGCGGTGGGGAGAGGGCGCCGTACGAGGCGGCGGCCGCGTGGCGCGTGGATTCCAGCGGTGCGCGTGCGCCTGGGTCTCGGTGCCATGGCACCGGGTGGCACTGCCGGGACTTCGGGCGTCCCGGCATGCGAAGACCCCGTCTCCGATGTACCGGAGACGGGGTCTGGATGGAGCGCCGGGCAGGCCTTGCACCTGCATCTCCCCGCAGGAAGCGGGACGTCTTTCCTTGGACCACCGACGCGCGACCGGCCCACCGGACTTCCGGCGGCCAGATCGAGATCAACTATAGCGCACGTGTTCGCAGTCGGGCCCTGAGGAGCCTGCGCCCCACCCGGAGTGATACGCAGGCGGCCATGGTCGACGGCTGCCCGCGCTCCCCCCATGCCTATAACTCGGAACTACAGCGGATCAACTCCTTCCCGTCGGGGTCGATTCCTTCGTCGGTGTCACCCTTGCGGGTGCCGGTCCGAGCCGCTCACACCCTGGATCGAGGACATACCTGTCTTTCTGTGCTCCCTAGTGGACGAGGACCCCAGGGCGCGGTCCGAGGCGCTGGCCGCGCTGGACACGGCCGTGTCGCATCAGGGCTCGCTGTACACCGCCACCGCGCCCGTGGCGCTGTTCGTCGCCGCGATCCTCGACCACCCCATGGGCTCTGCCGAGCACGAGGGGTACTTTCCGTGGGACGGTGGGCCGCCGCGCACCCTGCGGGCCGACCTGCTCGGCTGGCTGGGGGAAGTGGCCGCGTCGGCCGCCTACGGGGAAGATCCGGTGCGGGACCGAGCCGACTGGCAGTGGGAGCCCTGGCTCGACGCGGCGCGACGCGAGCACGACCCTGACGAGCGCGCCGCACTCCACGCGTGCCGGAGCATACGCCCGGCCCTCTACGACTCCGTCGAGCCGTTCCTTTCCTCTGCCGACGCCCACGTTCGTGAGGCCGCGCTCGGCGCGGCACTGCCGCTCCTGTGCGCCCCAGGGCTCACCGACCGGGTGCCACGGGCCGTCGCGCTGCTGCGGGCCCGGCTGGGCACCATGGAGACCCGGCGGGAGCGGGCGGGTGTCGCGCGGGCGCTCGGTGTGTGGGGGACGGACACCTCCGATCTGCTCGCCGACTCCGATCCGGCCGTGCGGGTCTGCGCCGCGCTCGGTCCCGCCCAGGTCGATCGGCCACGCGCTCTCGCCGTCCTCCTCGACGCGCTGCGGGAGCCGCGGACGACGGACGGCTGGTTCTCCGAGCCGCTGCCCGGGCTGGACGGGCGGTTCCGGTTCACCGTGCTGCGTTCCGCGCTCGCCCTGGCCGAATCGTTCGAGGAGGTGGCACCGGTGGCTGTCGCCATCGTGGCCTCCCACACGTCGATCGTTGACTTCGAACGCGGGCCGATCCTGTTCAGAGCCTTCCCCGGTGGCTACGACCCGGCCCGCCCGCTCACTCCGGCCCAACGCGATCTGCTACGGGCCTTCGTGCGCACCGACGGCGCCACGGGCGGCATCGCCGGGAACGGGTCGTGGTTCCGTGCGGCCGGGCTGCCCGGGGATCGGGACGGCGTCGTGGCGTTGCTCTGACATCGCCCGCTGTTGCGTCGTGCCGGGCTTCGGGGGCATGGTGAGTTGCCCCATGAGGCAGCGTCGGTGCGTCGTGTGGCCCGCCCCGGTAGTAGGGCGCGGGCGCACTCGGTCGAGATCGCTGGGTCGTCGCTGCCGGCGCCGTCAGGGTTTCGGCTGTCGTGGTCCGACCAGGCCCTGGTAGAGGGCCAGTCGTTCCTTGGATCCTTCCTCCGTCTCGGCCAGTGCGGCGTCCCACTGCTTCTTGACCTCGTCCAGGAAGACGCGCCAGTCCCCGCTGGCGTGGCGCTTGCCCAACTCGGCGAGTTCGACGAGCCGTTCGTTCTTGCTCAGTCCGCCGGAGCCGACCTTGTCGCCCTTGTGGCCGTGCAGGACGGACTCCGGGTTGGCGGTGGCCTCGGTGGAGCGGAAGTCGTGCTGGTAGCCCACCGGACTGGTGGCGTGGGGCGCGAGGGTCTCGATGCCGATCTGGAGCGAGCCGTCCTTCCGCGTGGTCGGCCGGTGGTGGACCAGCAGCATGTGGCCGTGCGACCCGTCCGGCAGCACCACGTCGCCGTTCCAGTCCTTGGAGCCGAGACCGCCGCCGGAGATGTTCTGGCCCCACAGGTCCGGGCGGTCGGCGCCGACGGACACCATGTTGGTGAGCGACGCGACGGGGCCGCCCTTCTCCTTGAAGGTACCGGGTTTGCCCTCCTTGTTGGCCCCGATGGAGGTCCGGTGCGTGGCGAAGCCCCGGTCGACGACGTCTCCCGCGCGGGTGTTCGTCCGGTCGTCCTGGGTCACTCCCAGGAACTCCGGCAGCGCGTAGGCCGGTGCGCTCGCGGAACTCAGCGCGGGGATACGTATGTTGACCCGTCCGCCGTGGGCGAGGGCACGGATGACGTCCTTCTCGTAGTCGGCCACGTGCGCGCCGGCCTTCGGGTCGTACAGCTTCAGCCCGTGCTGCAGGATGAGGAGCACCCTGGTGAGCATCTCGCGGGCCCGCGCGTCCTTGCCCACGAAGTCCGCCGCCGTGCTCCCGCCCTTGCCCTTGCCCTGTGTCGGGGCCGTCTCGGGGATGCCGTCCGGGTGCAGGCGCTCGGGCGCGATCCCGGCCGGGTACAGGGTGTCGACGGCCGTCGCCCGGATCTGCTGGTCGCGCTCGCGCTCCAGGTCCCGCTTCTCCTCCGGCGCGGTGGCGGGTCCCTGCGTGAGCATGAACCGGCCGAGCGTGTAGTCCGGCGAGATCGGCGTGTCCCGGCCCGCCTCCCGTACGGTGGGGTGGTTGGCCCGGACGGCGAGGGTGGCGGTGAGCACACGCTTGCCCGCGGGAAGTTTCAGCCAGTCGTCGAAGCGTCCCTTGGTGTAGGTCGCGGCCTGCTCGTAGGTGCCGATGCCCACCTCGTCGAGCCACCGCGCGTTCACTTCGGAGAGGTGCTTGATGTCGGCCAGCTCCTGGTCGTTGAACACCTCGCCGCGCATCACCCGCCGGTCCAGGGTCTTCCTGAGTCGTGCCGGCCCCGCGGTCATCCATTGCTCGGGCCACCAGGTGCCCGGCGCGACGACGTTCTTCTTCATCTTGCTCTGGGTCGTGTGCTGCTCGATCGACTGGCTGAGCCGGGCGATGAGCTCCGCGCCCGCGGGCTGCTGCGCGACCTGGTCGGGGGTTCCGGTCTCCCGGTCGGCTCCGGCGGGTGGCGAGGTGGTTCCTTCCGTGGCCACCCGCTGAAGGTGGCGCACCCAGGCACTGCTCATGGTCGTCGGCGGCTGTGTCCGGCGCGCACCGCCCGATGTCCGCTCGCCGGCCTTCGGGCGCTCCCGATCGACGGAGTGCACAGGCGGTCCTCTCTGGCGACTAGGCTCCCTTGCCTCCTCGTTGTAGGCGATGCACGCGTCGCCGAGGAAGAGTCTAAGGGGCAGGATTCGGTGTCCCCGATGCCTCGTCCGCAGCAGTCGGCCGGTTTCCCAGCATGTCCAGGACGGCGGCGTTCCCCACCGCGCACTGGAGATGGGCGAGCCGGGCGACCACGGAGAGTTCCGGAGCGGACCGCGCGATCCGCGCGAGTCTCTTGTGCACACCCGTCCGCTTCGCGGTCTCGGCCGTCGCGCCCTCCATGACCTCCCACTCTCCGTGCCGCGCCCGCCGTGGGCCACTTGAACGGCACGGGCGGGATCCACGGCCGCCGCGTCACAGCCGGCGAGAGCGGCCGCCGATTCCCGCGCGCCGCGTCCCCGAGACCGTACCGCTCTGGCCGCTCGCCAGCGTATCGCTCCGGGCGACCACGAGTTCGAGAGCTCGGAGCAGGTGTGGGCGGTGTGTGAGCACGCGTGGGCGATACTTCATGGCTGTGACGAGCGAAGACATTGCGGCGGTCCCTGTGGTGCAGCCTCCGGCCGGACGCCGGATCCAGTCCTGGCAGGAGGCCGAGCACAATGCCGCGGCCTGGATGCGCCACTGGGGGTTCGAGGACGCCCGTGCCCGGCCCGGCGGCAGCGACGGTGGAGTCGACGTGCGCTCGCGACGGGCGCTGGGGCAGGTGAAGTACCAGGGGGCCGCGGTGGGGCGGCCCGAGGTGCAGCGGCTGTTCGGCGCCCGCGGCCGTGCCATGGACAAGGACCTGCTCTTCTTCACGGGCAGCAGCTACGCCGCCCCCGCGGTCGCGTACGCCGCCGAGAACGACATCGCGCTGTTCGTCTACGGGCTGGACGGTTCGATGAGCGCGGTCAACGCCCCGGCCCGCCGGATCGCCACGGCACCGGTTCCGCCGCCTCCCGCGGCGCCGGCGCCGGTCCCCGCCGCCGCGCCGCCGCTCGGCCCCGTCCGGAAGAAGCGGCCCGGCAGGGGCCGGATCCTGCTCGGTCTCGTCCTGACCGCCGTGGCGCTGTTCATCCCCGGCGGCGAGGACTTCGACCCGCGTCCCGACCGGGCCCTGGTGACGGCGCTGATGCTCGTCGTCCCGGCAGTGCTCGTCGTCTCGGGCGTGCGGGAGAGGTCCCGCCGTCGCTACTGGCCGACCGGCCTGGGCCTGCTCCTCGTGGACCTGCCGGTGGCCTGGCTCGGCAACGCGCGGCTGTGGCGAGGAGGGGCCGCCGGGGTCGCGCTGCCCGCGGCGTTCACGGTGCTGTCCCTCGTGGCCGCGGCCCTGCTGATCAGTTGGAACGCCCGCGGCACGGCCGCTCCCCCGGGCTCGTCGGCGACCTAGGCCGGCGTCCGCTCTCGCTGGGCGCCGTCCTGGCGGTGGGGCTTTATATGGCAGGAGTTGAGCGGAGCGAGCGATTAGCGGGGCATTCACTCGTTTACGTGAACGGACCGAACGTATGACCGTGGGAGCTTTCCTGCTGGGTAATCTGCGTGATCGGCTGGCCTGGTAGGGCCGGATCGGGGCGAGTCGTGGGGGTGCGGGGAATGACGGACGGTCCTTCGGAGCAGGGTGGCGGGCTGTCCCGGCGCAGGCTGCTCGCGTCGTCGGCCGCCGCGGGCGGCGGCGTCTGGCTGCTGCGCGGGCTGGTGCGGCCGGGCAGCGCCTACGCGGCCTCGGCGTCGCCGCCCGGCTTTCCGGCGGGGATCGACGTCTATCAGCGCGCGTACGAGAACTGGGCCGGTGAGATCCGTACCGACCAGCTGTGGACGTGCGCGCCGCGCGGCCCGCAGCAGGTGCTCGACGTCGTCAACTGGGCTCACGGCGCGGGCTGGACGGTACGCGCGCAAGGACAGCGGCACGGCTGGGCGCCCCTCACCGTGGCCGACGGCACCCCCGCCGCGACCCGGGTCGTCCTGCTGGACACCACCGCGCACCTCACCGCCATGTCGCTGGAGCAGCGGGCCGCCGACGGTTCGGCCGCCGTCCGGGTCCAGGCGGGCGCGTCGCTGGAGACGCTGCTCAGGTTCGCCGGCGCGAGCGGATACGGGGTGGCGTCCGCGCCGGCCCCCGGTGACCTCTCGGTCGGCGGCGCGCTGGCCATCGGTGCGCACGGCACGGCCGTCGCGGCCGTCGGCGAGCGCCCGTCGGCCGGTCACGGCCTGGGCTCGCTGAGCAACCTGGTCACCGAGCTGACCGCCGTCGTCTGGGACGGGCAGGCCGGCCGCTATGTCCTGCGGACCGTGGGCCGGGCCGATCCCGACTGCGACGCGCTCCTCACCCACCTCGGCCGCTCGCTCATCACCGAGGCCGTTCTGCGGGTGGGGACCGACCACCATCTGCGCTGCCAGTCCTTCGTGGACATTCCGGCCGCCGAACTGTTCGCCGCGCCCGGCGCCCCGGCGGGCACCCGGACCCTGGCCGGCTTCGTGGACCGCACCGGGCGGGTGGAGGCGATCTGGTTCGCTTTCACGGACCGCCCCTGGCTGAAGGTCTGGAGCGTCGCCGCGAACCGGCCGCTCGCCTCCCGCGCGGTCGACGGGCCGTACAACTACCCGTTCTCCGACTCGCTGCCCGAACCGGTGGCCCGGCTGGCCGGAGACCTGGTCTCCGGGGCGTGGGCGAGTGCGCCGCTCTTCGGGCAGGTCCAGTACCTGCTGACCAAGGTCGCGCTGACCGGCGACATCACCGACGTCCTGCTCTCGGGCAACCTCGTACGGGACGTGCTGACCGGTGACGTGCTCACCCACCTGCTGGCCGGCGGCCTGCGCTCGGACCTGTGGGGCGCCTCCCGCGACCTGCTCCAGTACGTGCGGCCCACCACACTGCGCGAGACCGCCAACGGCTATGCCGTGCTCACCCGCCGAGCCGATCTGCAGTGGGTCGTCAGCCAGTTCGCCGACTTCTACCGCACCCTGCTGGCGCAGTACGCGGCGCGCGGCGAGTACCCGGTCAACGGCCAGGTGGAGATCCGGGTGACCGGTCTCGAGGACCCGTCCGTGAGCGGTGTCCCCGGCGCGCGGCCCCCGCTGCTGTCCGCGCTGCGGCCGCGCCCCGACCGGCCCGACGTCGACACCGCCGTGTGGATCGACGTCCTGTCCCTGCCGACGACGCCCGCTCTGCACCGCTTCTACCGCGACATCGAGCGGTTCCTCCTGGCCCTGGACGGGGAGCGGGCCACGGTGCGGGTGGAGTGGTCCAAGGGCTGGGCGTACACCGACACCGCCGCGTGGTCCGACCCGGACGTCCTCTCCGGTGCCGTCCCGGCCGGCCACCGCGCCGGCGGCGGCCCCGGCTGGGACCAGGCGGTCGCCGCTCTCGACCGGCTCGACCCCCACCACGTGCTGTCCAGTCCGTTCCTCGACGCGCTGCTGCGCTGACCGGGCGGACGGGCAGCGCCCCGGGCCTCGTGCGGGGGCGCTCCCCGCACGAGGCACGGTCACGCCGAGGACAGCTGTTCCGCTATCTCCTTGACCCAGGCGGCCGTCTTTTCGGGGGTGTTGAGGGAGTCCGCCCACTCCTCGGGCGTCAGACGCTGGTTGGCGGGGCCTGCCTTGAGGGCGATGAGGAGGGCTCGGGCCGAGTCCCGCATCTCGGCTGTCGTGTGGCCGCTCCCCTTGATGTCCGGACCCGCCGCCAAGGCGTAGATCTTGCGCGCCATCGCCTGGCGTTCGCCGTTCTCCACCTTCTTCCAGAACTTCAGGGCCTCCTTGAGCGCGTCCTCGCGGGAGGCGGGCGCCGCCGGGGTCGCGTCCTGCGCCGCCCAGCGTTCGGGGTGGCGGGCCCCGTCGTAGCGTTTCATGCCCGCGCGGGTCGCCTTGTAGGCGGTGACGCCGAGGATGAGGCCGGCCGCGCCGGCGGCGAGGCCCCAGCCGACCGGGTTGCTCGCCAGGCCGGCCCCGCCCGCCGTCGCGGCGACCGCGGTCACGACGCCGCCCGCGGCCTTGGTGGACTCGCCCACGGCGGTGAACGCCTGCTTGCCCATCTTGTTGCGCTGCTTGGCGAGCGCGTACGTGAGCACCGTGTTCATCGAGTTCACGTCGTCGGCGCGCTGGAAGTCCCGCGCCGCGTCGCGGGCGTCGCCCATCGCCGCCCAGGCCGCGTCGATGGCGTCGGACACGCGCTCCAGCCGGTCCTCGCCCTCATGGTCCCAGTGGGCGTCCAGCGCGACGTACGCCTCGGCGGCGGCCCATTCGGCGTTCTCCCGTGCCTGGCTCAGCCGGGTCAGTGCGCCCTCGGCGGTGCGGTCCGGCTTCTCCAGGCCCTTCAGGGCACGGTATTTGCGGGCCGTCAGGCCGAAGCGGCGGGCGGCCCGCCCGCCCTTGGCCGCGCCGACGACGCTGGAGCCGATGCCGCTCGCCTCGGCCGCCGCCATGGCGTGTGCCGCCTTCTCGGCCTTGGTCAGCTCCTTGGCGATCCCGAGGGCGTAGTTTCCCGCGCTCGCGGCGCTGATGACCGCCTCGCTCGACTTGGAGGTGTACTTCTTGTCCGCGCCGTGGAAGGCGGCCCCGCTCTTGTGCTTCTCGGCGTCCTTCCTGGCCTTGGCCGCTTCCATGCCGCCGAGTGCGGCGCCGACCGCCTCCGCTACGAGGCTCTCCGAGCCGGCGGCGCCGCCCGAGGCCGCGGCGGAGTGCTTGAGGCCGGCGTCGACCGTGGCGGAGGCGTGCTGGGAGAAGCCGGCGTTGGCGGGCACCTGGACGCCCTTGACGAAGGTGTCGATGAACTCGAAGTTCTTCTTCAGCCGGTCGAGGACCGCGGCGATCCGGTCACGGTAACCGCGCGATCCGGCGGACGCTCCGCCGTTGCCGGGCGCCTTCTCCTGCGCCGTGTTCCTGGCGCGCTGCACCATCGCGGTCGCCGCTCGGTTGCCGGCGCCGGCCTGGACGGCGAGGAGGGCGCGCTCGGCAAAGTCGCCGGGCAGGTGTCCCGTTCTGCTCGGAAGCGGGCGCTGCCGGTGCGGCGGCACAGCGGCCCCGGGCCGCTGTGCCGAGGTGCGGTGGACCGGGGTGCTCATGGACGTACCTCTCCTGTACCGGGCTGGGCGGGAGGAGAGTAGCGAGGCAAAGCGAACGCGGGAGGAGCAGCGGGAGAATGTTGTCAGCCGGTCAGGCCGTCCCGGTCACGTCGTTGGCGCAGCGGAAGCCGAGGTTGGCGCACGAGGACTCCGGTGTGTTGGAGGAGCGTGCGGCCACCCGGTAGCGGTTGCAGTAGGAGTCGTGGCACAGGTAGGAGCCGCCCCGCAGGACGCGCGCGGTTCCGGACTCCGGGCCGCGTGGGTCGGCGGAGGGGGACTCGGCGTAGTAGGTGGGCGAGAACCAGTCGGAGCACCATTCCCACACGTTCCCGGCGGTGTTCCACAGTCCGAAGCCGTTGGGGCGATAGGACTTGACCGGGGCGGTGGTCAGGTAGCCGTCCTCCTCGGTGTTGGCGTGGGGGAAGCGTCCCTGCCAGATGTTGCAGCGCCACCGGCCCCCGGGGGTGAGTTCGTCGCCCCAGGGGTAGCGGCGCCCCGCCGGGCCGCCGCGTGCGGCGTACTCCCACTCGGCCTCGGTGGGCAGGCGCTTGCCGGCCCATCGCGCGTAGGCGGTCGCGTCGTTCCAGGAGATGTGGACGACCGGGTGGTTCTGCCGGCCGGTGACGTCGGAGCGCGCGCCCTCGGGGCGGCGCCAGTGGGCGCCGCGGACGTTGATCCACCACGGGACGCCGGCGGCGTCGCCCAGGATGTCGGAGGAGGGCGCGGCGACCACGAGGTGGAAGACCGCCGAGCTGCCGTAGCGTTCGGCGTCGGTCACATGGCCCGTGGCTTTGACGAAGGTGGCGAACTGGGCGTTGGTGACGGCCGTTTCGTCGATGTGGAACGGCCGGAGGCGTACCGCGTGGACGGGTCCCTCGCCGTCGGCCGGGTAGCCCTCGCCGAAGGCGTCGCCCATGGAGAACTCGCCTCCCGGCACCCGGACCTGGCCGCGGGTCGAGCGCGGACGGGCGGCCGTGCCGCCCGTCCGCGTCGCCGGCGGGGTGGCCGTGGCGGCCGGCGCGTCGGTCGGCGGAGCGCAGCAGGCGCGTCGCTCGGCGGTCATGAGCCGAGGTCGCCGGGGGCCGGTGCGGGTTCCGGCGTGGCCGGCCGGTAGGTGGACTCGTCCAGGCCGCTCAGGGTCGGATCGTGGCCCACCTCGCCCACGTCGTACATCGACGTCATCCAGTGGTAGAAGTTGTCGCCGCGGTCCCGGAGCACGTCGTAGAGGCGGCGCAGCATGCGTGTGCGGACGTCGGCCTGTTCCGGGTGGTCGTAGACGTTCTGTAGTTCGTCCGGGTCGGTGTGCAGGTCGTAGAGCTCGTTGACCGAGTCGGGGTTGACGACGAGTTTGTACCGGTCCTCGCGCAGCATGCGCTGGGGGTAGGGGAAGTGGTGGCCGTGGAACTCGCAGACGATGTCGTCGTCCCACTCGACGGCGTCCTCGTGGACGAGGGGCAGCAGGCTGCGTGAGTCGACCGCCGGTTTCGGGTCGATCCCCGCCAGTTCGAGGATGGTCGCGGTGCAGTCCAGCAGGCTGACGAACTCGGAGCGTACGACGCCGCCCGGCGCGCCCGGGACGCGCAGCAGGCCGGGTGTGCGGTAGATGTCCTCGTACATCGCCGGCCCCTTGTCGTGCAGCCGGTGCGAGCCGGTGAACTCGCCGTGGTCGCAGGTGAAGAAGACGGCGGTGTCGTCCACCAGGCCGAGGCGTCGCATGGCGTCCATGACACGGCCGATCTGCATGTCGATCAACGCCACGTAGCCCCAGTAGACCGCGATGAGTTTGCGGGTGGTCTCGATCGGCATCGTGTCGAAGGTCCAGTGCGCGCTGTAGTTGCGCTGGACCGGTGGTTTGCCGTGGAAGGTCTCGGCGATGGAGCGGGGCAGTTCCACGTCCGCGGGGTCGACGAGGTCGTAGTACGCGTCGGGGAGGATGTAGGGCAGGTGGGGGCCGAAGAAGTGCAGGGCGAGGAAGAAGGGTTGTCCTTGCTCGCGGGAGTCGGTGGCGTACTGTTCGAGCTTTTGTATGGCGCGGGTGGCCAGGTAGTGCTCGAAGGTGGCTTCGACCGGCTGGTGCAGCCGGGCGGCGAGCAGGTTGCCGGGGCCGCCGTTGGGCAGTGTGCCGCGGACGCGGTCGCTGATCCGGTAGGGCGGCAGGCCGTGTTCGTCCAGGTAGGCCAGGTAGTCGGGGTGGTCCACCGGGTTGTGCCAGCCCGCGAGGTCGGGGCCGTCGAAGCCGTGGTCGGCAGCCGTGCGGAGGTGGCCGGCGTGCCACTTGCCGATGAGTCCGCAGTTGTAGCCGTGTTCCCGCAGGGCCCGGGAGAAGGTGAACTGCTCCTCGGGCAGGTCTTCGAGGTAGCCGACGTTGCGTTCGTGGTTGGCGAGCACCTTGTGCCGGAAGGGCGCCTGGCCGGTCAGCAGGCTGGCCCGGGCGGGGGTGCAGATGGCGGTGGGGGTGTACCAGCGGTCGAAACGGGTTCCGGTGGCGGCGAGTTCGTCGAGGACGGGGGTGTGTCCCGCGGGGTTGCCGTAGGCGCCGAGGGTGTCCGCCCGGTGCTGGTCGGTCATGAGGAAGAGGATGTTCTTGCGGGACGTGGGGGAGGCCGCGTCCGAGGGGGACGGGGTCACTGGGCCGCTCCCGTGAAGAGGTCGCCGGTGTAGTAGGTCTTCGGGTCGGCGGGCTTCTTGAGTTTGCCGGCCGCGACGAAGTAGTCGTTCATGCCCGTCAGCCACTTGTCGACGGTGCCGTCCTTGGTCAGCGCGTCGAGTTCGTCGACGCCGAGCAGCTTGTTGTTGGCGGCGTCCGCCTTGACCTGTGCGACCGGGACGTGGAGTTTGTCGGCGGTGAGGGCGATGGCCTCGTCGGTGTGCCGGGACCGGAAGTCGATCGCGTCGCGCAGGACGGCGAGGACCTTCTTGACCTTCTCCGGGTGGTCGGCCACCAGCTTGTTGCCGGCCACGAAGGCGGTCGGGAAGGAGACGCTGTCGTCGAAGTCGCTGTTCTTGGCGAGTTCGACCAGGTCGGGGACCTGCTTCTTGATGGTGGCGGCCGCGGGGTACCAGAAGCCGGCCGCGTCGACCCTCTTGGAGGAGAAGGCGGAGACGATGGTGGACGGGTCCATGGGGACGATTTTGACGTCGCTCTTGGTCATGCCCGCCTTCTTCAGGGCGAGGGTGAGGATCATGTCGCCCGAGGTGCCTTCGGGGACGGCCACGGTCTTGCCCTTGAGCTGTCGCATCGAGGTGATGCCGGGCTGGGCGATGACGCGGTCGGAGTCGCCGAGGGTGTTGATGGCGACGACCTTGGCCTGGCCCGAGGCGGGCAGCCACATGGCGCCCGGGCCGATGTAGCCGAAGTCGAGGTTGTCCGTGCCGAGGGCCTGGATCTGGAGCGGGCCGTTGGTGAAAACCCTGCTCTGCGCCGTCAGTCCGTGCTTCTTCCACAGGCCCTTGGCGTCGGCGATGGCGATCAGGCTGGCGCCGTTGAAGTCGCCGATGTAGCCGAAGCGCACCTTGTCGCCCGAGGCGCCGGAGGACGAGCCGCCGCCGCATCCGGTCAGCAGTGCCGCCGCGGTGAGTCCGGCGAGGACGAGACAGAGCTGTCTCCTGGTGCGGGTGGCGTTCATGGTGGTGGGGTCCCTTCTGGTCACGGCGTCGGGGTGTGAGCGGCGGAAGGGACGGCGGTGCGGACTTCCTGGTGGTAGACGGAGTGCCATACGCGGTTGCGCAGGGCGGCGAATTCGGGGCTGAGGCGGAACTCCTCGGTGCGCTCGACGGCGGGGTCCACGTCGATCACGTCGTAGACGCGGCCGGGGCGTGCGGCCATGACGATCACCCGGTTGGCCAGGAACACCGCCTCGTCGACGTCGTGGGTGATGAACAGCACCGTGCGCTTGTCCTGGCTCCAGGTGTGCAGCAGCTGTTCCTGGAGCTTGACCCGGGTGAGCGCGTCGAGGGCGCCGAACGGTTCGTCCATCAGCAGGATGGAGGGGTTGACGGCGTAGGCGCGGGCGATGGCGCAGCGCTGGCGCATGCCGCCGGACAGCGTCTTGGGGAGCGCGTCGGCGAACCGTTCGAGTCCGACCAGCTCGATGAAGTGCTCGGCCCTGGCCCGGCGTTCCTTCTTGGGCACGCCGGTGGTGCGCAGGCCGAACTCGACGTTCTGACGTACCGTCAGCCAGGGGAAGAGGGCGTACTGCTGGAAGATCACTCCTCGCTCGGGGCCCGGGCCGTCCACCGGGGCGCCGTCCACCAGGGCGCGGCCCGCGGTGGGGGTCTCCAGTCCGGCGAGGATGTTCATGAGGGTGCTCTTGCCGCAGCCCGAGGGGCCGACGACGGTGACGAACTCGTGGTCCGCGATGTCGAGCGAGACGTCGTCCAGGGCGGTGAAGGTCTCGCGGCCCAGGGCGAAGGTCTTGGTGACGTTCTGGACGGATATCTTGGCCGGCTTGCTGGTCATCGGCGTTCCTGCCATCCGGTGAGCTTGTGTTCCGCGAGCAGGAGGACGCGGTCCATGAGCAGACCGAGGATCCCGATCGAGATGAGTCCGACGAAGATGGTCGGGAGGTCGTAGTAGAGCTGGGCGTTCTGCATGCGGTAGCCGAGTCCCTGCTGGGCGGCGATGAGTTCGGCGGCGACCAGGGTGGCCCAGGCCGAGCCGAGGCCGACCCGCATGCCGACGAGGATGAACGGGGTGGAGGCGGGCACCACCACACGGGCGAAGATGACGAGATCGCCGGCGCCCAGGACCCGGGCGGCGTTGATCATGGTGCGGTCGACGTTCACCACGCCCTGGAAGGTGGAGATCACGCACGCCAGGAACGCGGCGAGGAAGATGACGAATATCTTCGGCGTCTCGTCGATGCCCATGACCACCACGGCCAGCGGGATGATCGCCAGCGGCGGGATGGTGCGGAAGAACTGGATCCAGGGTTCGATGAGGCCGCGCAGGACCGTGTACCAGCCCATCAGGAAGCCGACCGGGACGGCGACGGCGGTGCCGAGGGCGAAGCCGATGAGCACCCGGGTGAGGCTCGCGACTACGTCTCCTTCGAGCGTTCCGTCGCCGATCAGCGTCCCGGCCCGTGCGACGACCTCGGGCGGCGTCGGCAGTTTGAAGCCCGACGCGGCCAGGACCCACCACAGTCCGATGCCCAGCGCGATGGACACCGCGTTGAGGAGAAGGGGCAGGCGGCTTCGTCCGGACCGCCGGCGCCGCGGCGAGCTCTCGTCGCCGGTCCCGGCGGCCGGGCCGTCCGAGGCCTGGTGCGCCTTGCGCGGTACCGGGTCCTGCGGTTCGGTGTCCTGCTTGTCAAGGACGGACATGGGCGGCTCTTTCTGTGGTGGCGTCGGGTGCGTCCGAGCGGCCCTTCACCTCGGCGGTTTCGGGGTAGCGCGCCAAGAGCGGGGAGTTGTGGAAGACGGCGGCCAGGGCGCCCAGGGCGCCGTCCTCGTCCGAGAGCCGCGCCGCCTCCACGGCGGGGCCGGCCGAGGCGGTCGGGAAGATCTCCGCGGCGAGCGTGGCGGCGGCCTGCTCCACGAGGACGGGGGCCAGCCGGGTGATCTCACCGCCGATGACGACCTTGGCCGGATTCAGGATCATGGTCGCCGAACCGATGACGCGCCCCAGGGTCGCCGCGGCCTCCCGGAGCACCCGGTCGGCGACGGGATGCGAACGGGCCACGGCGGCGGCCAGGTCGTCGAGGTTCTCCAGGCGCAGGCCGAACTCCCAGCAGGCGGCGAGGATTCCGGGGACCGAGGCGACGGTCTCCAGACAGCCCCGCTTGCCGCACCGGCACGGGCGGCCCGCCGGGGCGACGGTCACGTGTCCGAGTTCCCCGGCCAGTCCGCCCGAGCCGGTGACCAGCTGGCCGCCGACGACGAGGCCGCCGCCGACGCCGTCCGAGAGCCGCACGTACACCAGGTCCGACACGCTGTCGGCGCCGGTGATGGCCTCGGCGAGCGCGGCCAGGCGGGTGTTGTTGTCCACGATCACCGGTGCGCCGAAGCGTTCCGCGAACGCCACGTCGACGCCTTCCGGGGCCGGGTGCAGCACCGTCGCGCCGCGGCTGTCGCGAGGCCATGCCGCTCCGTCCGGCGCGGGGTAGGGCCCCGGTACGCCGATGCCGACGCCCTGGAGCGCGCCGTAGTGGACCCCGGCGCCGGAGCCCAGCCGTTCGATGAGCTCCAGGGCCAGTCCGGTCCGCGTCTGCCAGGACGCGGTGTCGTCGTAGCGCACCGCGCCGGAGACGAGGATCTTGTGCGATGCGTCGGCGACGGCGACGTGGACCCTGCGGTGCCCGAAGTCGACGCCCATGAACTGCGCCGACGACGGGTCCAGCGCCAGCCGTTCGGCCGGCCGGCCGCTGCCCTCGCGCAGGGAGGCGTCGGTGTCCACGACGACGATGGCGCCTCGTTGCAGGAGGTTGCCGGTGATCTCGGAGAGCGTCGTGCGGGACAGGCCGACGATGCGGGCGATCTCGCCGCGGCTCATGGCGCCGTTCTCCTGCAACGCACGCAGCACGCGGTCCTCATGGGTCCGCCTGACCAGTGCGTGCACTCCCGTGGGCTTCTGCATGTCGGTCAAGGTAGGGACGGCCGCGCTTTTCCGTCAACACTCCGACGGAAAGAAGTGACCTGACTGTGCGTTCGGTGCGTGACGCCGACTGCGTTACTCGATCGTGACATTGTGGTCCGGACGAGGCGTTGAGCCTTGTGAACTGCGTATACCTGACCGAGCGCGCCGAGTTGGCGGTGGCAACGCCTCCGGATTATTCGTCCGGGCTGTTGACCTAATTGAAGTGTCCTTCCCATGCTGTGCGCCATGCCGAACCAAGGACGGTCCTCCGGCCCGGTGCGGACACCCGGCATCCGGACGACGAAAGGGACCTGAGCGATGACCAGCAACGAGAAGCACCCCGTGCGGCGGAGGTCCCTGCTGGCCAGCGCCGCCGGTCTGGGAGCGGCCGCCGCCCTGCCGGTGACCGCCGCACCCGCCCAGGCCGCATCCGCTCAGGCGGCGCCCGGCCGGCCGAAAGCGCCCGGCAGGCACCGCGCCCCGGCGAACTGGCCCGACCCCACCCCCTACGGCCTGGCGGACACCCGGACGGACCTGTGGCCGCGGGAGGACAACTCCTTCGTCCTCCCGCTCCAGTTGCGCCCCCGGGACAAGGAGCGCGGGCAGGTCTGGATGCGGGACACCTACGTCAACCGCTTCGTCGTCGGCGGCCGCACGGTCTACGTCGCCACCGGCACCACTCGGGTGCCCGGACTGACCGCGGCCGCCCCGTGGAACGACGGGATCTTCGTGTGGACGGCGCCCTCCCTGAAGGGGCCGTGGCGGCTGGCCGACACGACCGGCGTCCGGCCGGGCGCCGAGAAGGGCAAGGTGTGGTCGCCCGAGTTCACCGCGGAGAACCGGCCCGGGCGCACGGTCGTCGCGCCGTGGCAGGAGTACTGGTACGACGACCAGTTCGGCAAGCGCGGTGAGGTCTGGGCGCCGGAGGTGCACCGTTTCCGCGGCAAGTGGTACATCGTCGCGTGCATGGGCGACCATTCCCGCAAGGTCGGGTCCTTCATGCTGGTGAGCGACGGCGGCGTCGAAGGCCCGTACCGGCTCGTCGAGGGCAACCACGAGAAGCCCTTCGGCGACTCCTTCATCGGGGGGCCGAAGTTCATCGAGCCCGGCGCCTACCACCACATCGACGGCGGCCTCTTCACCGAGGGCGACGACGCCTGGCTCGTCCTGCACAACAACCTGTACGCCAAGTTCCGCGACGACATGGAGGACATCGTCCCGACGACGAACCTCCCCGCGTTCCGGCAGACGCCCTACTCCCCCGAGCCGTATCTCGAGGGAGCGTACGTGTTCAAGCACCGGGGCAAGTACTACCTCGTCCAGACCGCCTGGGACTGGGCCTCGGTCGACGCCTACGGCAGCACCCGGCACGCCTACGACAATCCCGGTACCGGCCGGGTGCAGTACCAGTACGACGCGGTCGTCGCCGTCTCGGACTCCTTCGAGGGCCCGTACTCCAAGCGGTGGACCGCGGGTGTCGGCGTCGGCCACAACAACATCTTCGAGGACGGCGGCGGTCAGTTGTGGTCGACGTTCTTCCGCAACCCGAACGCCGGCTACTGGGCGGATCCGTCGCGCGTCGCCGACGCCGCCGTGCCCGGTGTCGTGCGGCTGGAGTGGACGGGCCCGGCGGACGGCCGCCTGTACGTGGAGCGGCGCCGCCACACGGACGGCGGGTGACCGTCGCGCGGTGAGGGGCGGTCACGGCGGGCCGTACCGTCGCGCGCAGAAGGCCGCCTGCCCGTCGGCGTCCACGTCGGCGGGCAGGCGGCCCGTGGCGATGTCGGCGCGGACGCGGGAGGCGACCGCGACACCTCTCAGTCCTGGGTCCGCAGCGCCCGGCGTGCCGCCGCCTGGAAGGCGCTGCCCGGTGCGCGCTCGGCCTGTCGTCACCCGTGGCGGGCGGGGCGGGGCGGCCGTGTGTCCGGCCGGTCAGTCCTTCACCGCTCCGGCGAGGCCGGAGACGAGTCGTCGTTGCACGAGGACGAAGAAGACCAGCACCGGGATCGTCATCACCGTGGACGCGGCCATCACCCCGCCCCAGTCGGGATCGTCCGGCTTGTAGAAGACGAGCAACGCCATGGGCAGGGTCGACTGGGAGGTGTCGCTGATGAGGAACGACTTGGCGAACAGGAAGTCGTTCCAGGTCGAGATGAAGGAGAACACGCTGGTCGCCACGAGCCCCGGCAGGACCAGCGGGAAGAGGATCTGCCACAGGAAGCGGGCCCGGCCCGCCCCGTCGATGGCGGCGGCCTCCTCCAGGGCCTCCGGTACGGCCTTGACGAAGCCCCGCAGCATCCAGATCGCGAACGGCAGCGAGAAGGCGATGTGCGGCAGGATCAGCGAGCCCAGCGTGTTCAGCTGGCCGAAGTCCCGCATCAGGAAGAACAGCGGGATGGTGAGCGCCTCCACCGGCACCATCTGGGCCACCAGGAACATGATCAGCAGGGTGGTCCGGAAGCGGAAGCGGAACCGGGTGACGGCGGTCGCCGCCAGGAACGCGATCAGCGCGGAGGCGATCACGACGGCGCCCGCGACGACCAGGCTGTTGAGGAAGTAGCGGCCGAACTCCTGCTGGCCGAAGACACGTCGGAAGGACGCCAGCGAGGGGGACGTCGTCCAGGGGCGCGGCTCGGACGACTCGATCTCGCCGGCCGGTTTGAAGGCGCTGAGCACCATCCAGTACAGCGGGAAGGCGACCACGACCGCGATCAGCAGCGCTGCCGCCTCGGCCGCGAGCCGCCCCGGACGGCGCACCCGCGCGCGTGCGAGGTTCACAGCTCCTCCCCTTGGCGGCGCAGCAGCCGCAGATAGACCAGCGTCACGGCGAGCAGGATCAGCAGCATCACGACGCCGATGGCGGAGCCGAGGCCGTACTGCGAGGACGCGAACGCCTTCTGGTAGGCGTAGACGTTCAGGACGAGGTTCTGGCCGGCGATGCCGCCGCCGTTGGTCATGACGTAGATCTGGGTGAAGACCTTGAAGTCCCAGATCACCGACTGGATGGTGACCACGACCAGGATCGGCCGCAGGATGGGCGCCAACACCGAGCGCCAGATCCGCCACGGGGAGGCGCCGTCCAGCGCGGCGGCCTCCAGTACCTCGGCGGGTACGGCGCGGATGCCGGCGTAGACGGTGACCATGACGAACGGGAAGGAGCACCAGACCACTTCGAGCAGGACGAGGAGGAAGGCGCTGTAGCGGCCGTAGGTCCAGGAGTGGTCGCCGAGCCCGAGGAGCCGGTTGACGGGCCCGAAGTCGGCGTCGAACAGCAGCAGCCAGACCGTGGAGCCGGTGACCGCCGGGGTGGCCCAGGCGCCGAGGGCGGCGAGCATCAGCGCGAGACGCGGCACGGCCCGCACCCGGGTGAGGAGCACGGCGAGCGCGCAGCCGACGGCGAGGGTGCAGAGCACGCAGGCCGCCGCGAACACCACGGTGGCCAGCAGCACCCGCCAGAACTGGTCGTCCGTGAACAGTTCGGTGTAGTTGCCCAGGCCCTCGAAGGTGGTCGGTTCGCCGCCGCTGACTTGGGCCTGGGTGTAGTGCAGGAGGGAGATCAGGCCGAGTTGGTAGACGGGGTAGACGAGCAGTGCGCCGAGCACGAGGAGGGCGGGGGCGAGGTACAGCCAGGGGACGGCGGTGCGGGCGAAGGGGCGCGGTGCGGTGCGCGGCCGGCCGCGCACCGCGTCCTGCGGGCTGGTGGGAGGAGCGCTCATCCGGCGGCGCCGAACGCGTCGTTCATCTTCTTCGCCGCGTCCCCGGCGGCCGCCTCGACGTCCTTCTTGCCGCTGACGATCTCCTGGAACATCGTCGGCAGCACCTGAGCGGAGTCGATCTGGGCCCACGCGGGTGTGGCCGGCACGAACTCGGTGCCCGCGGCGAGGGTGTCGACGAAGGGCTTCACGAACGGCTCCTTCGCGGCGACCTGACCGCGCACGTCGGTGAAGGTGGGCAGGAAGCCCATCGCGTCGAACATCTCGGCCTGGGTCTTCTTCGAGGCGAGCCGCTTCATCAGGTCCACGGCGAGGGTGCGGTGCGCGGTGCTCCTGAGGACGCCGATGTTGTTGCCGCCCGCGAAGGCCGGCGCGACCGAGCCGGGCGTGACGCCCGGCAGCGGCACGACCGCGTACTCGCCCTTGACCTGACCGGACTCCACGGCCTGGTGGCTGAAGTCGCCGGCGATCGCCATGGCGGCCTTGCCGGAGGCGAAGGCGGTGACGGTGTCGTTGCCGGTCATCCCGGCGCACTTGGCGGCCGGACAGTTGTCGTCGCCGAACAGGGACGTGTACGCCTCGATGCCCTTGCGGGCCGCGGGGCTGTCGATCGCGGCGGTGTAGGAGCCGCTCCTGCCGGTGGCGAGCGCGCCGCCGTCGGCCCAGATGAAGGGCATGGCGCCGTAGGTGTAGGCGCCGCCGACGGCGAGGCCGTACAGACCGGGCTCGGCGGCCCGTATCTTCCGTGCGGTGGCGGCCAGTTCGGCCATGCTCCGCGGCGGCTTCAGGTGCAGCTTCCGGAAGACGTCCGTCCTGTAGTACAGGGCGCGGACGCCGACGAAGTAGGGGGCGCCGTAGACCTTGCCGTCCACGGTGACCGACGTACGGGCGGTGGGGTCGGTGTCCTTGGCCTCGGGCCAGGCGCCGAACTCGTCGCTGACGTCGGCGAGTCCGCCGTCCTTGACGTAGCCGGCGGTGTCGGTGTTGCCGTACTCGACGACGTCGGGGGCGCTCTTCGGGTCGTTGAAGGCGGCCTTGATCCGCTGGGCGCGGGTCTCCACGGGGATGTACTCGACGGTGACCTTCGTGTCCTGGTGGGCTTTCCGGAAGTCGGCGAGGACCTGGTCGACCACGCGTTCCTTCGGTGTGTTGTCGACCTCCTGGAACAGCCACAGGCGCAGGGTCCCGGACTTCTCGTCCTTGCCCGGCGAGTCGTTGCCGGAGGTCTGCGGGGCGCAGGCGGTGGCGGTGACGACGGCCGCGGCCAGCGTCAGCGCCAGTCGGCCGGAAAGTCTTGCGGAGAGCTTCATGGAGCGATCCTCCGGTCAGGGTGTTGCAACATATGCAATGACGGTTTTGCTCTGCACAACACCACGGAGGCTAAGTACTCCACGAACGTGCCGACAAGAGGTCTCAACCACTCTGTGACCGCCGGACGCACCCTGCGCAACGCCGGGCAGCACAAAGGCCCCCGAAGCACGCGAACGTGCTCGGGGGCCCGGGACAAGGCACGGCGCTTCACGACGGCCTGGAACTCCGCGCGTGAGCGGTCGAGTTCACGCCTCCGTGAGCGTGCGTTCGGAAGCGGGCCGGACCTCGGGCCGGAGCTCTCCCCCGGCGCCGCCCGTCCGGCGTCCCGGGGCGAGCGTGGTCAGTGCCACCCCGCCCACCAGCAGCACCGCCGCGCACCACCGCAGGGGGCTGACCGACTCGCCGAGGAACAGAGCCGCGGCGGAGATCCCGAAGACGGGGACGAGGAGCGAGAACGGCGCGACCGTGGACGCCGGGTGGCGGCGCAGCAGCCAGCCCCAGGCGCCGAAGCCGAACACGGTCGCGCCCCAGGCGACGTAGAGGAGCGTGCCCGCCCCCGCCCAGTCGAAGCCGCGCAGCGCGGCCAGGTCGGCGGAGGGGCCCTCGGTGAGGAGGGAGAGGAGCAGCAGCGGCAGGACCGGCACCGTCGACACCCAGACCATCCAGTTGAGGGCGTCGGGCGGGGCCGCCTTGCGGGTCAGGACGTTGGAGAGGCCCCAGCAGGCCGCCGCGGCGATGACGACGAGGAAGGCGCCCAGCGGGCCCGACGCCCCTTCGTCCACGGCGGCGGCGCCGATGCCCGTGAGGGCGATCAGCATGCCCAGGAGCCGCACGCCGGTGGGGCGTTCGCCCAGGGCCACGGCGGCGAACAGGGCCGTGAAGACGGCTTGGATCTGGAGCACCAGCGAGGACAGCCCGGCCGGCATCCCCGCGTCCATGCCGATGAAGAGCAGGCCGAACTTGGCCACGCCCAGGGCCAGTCCCACGGCCACGATCCACTTCCAGGCCACCTTGGGGCGGCCCACGAAGAACACGGCGGGCAGCGCGGCCACCAGGAAGCGCAGGGCGGAGAAGAGCAGCGGCGGGAAGTGGTCGAGGCCGATCTCGATGACGGTGAAGTTCACGCCCCAGACGGCCGCGACGAGCACCGCGAGGAGAAGGTGGGAAGGTCGCATGGGTCGAGGATCACCTCGGACGACCGTGTAGCACCAGCGATGATTGCTGCATGGTTGGATGAAGCATCACTACTCGGTTGACCTCGGTGAGGAGTCCGTCGTGCTCGATCTCCAGCGTCTGCGCGCCCTGCACGCCGTCTCTGTGCACGGCACCGTCGCCGCGGCCGGCGTCGCGCTCGGCTTCACCCCCTCCGCGGTGTCCCAGCAGATCGCCAAGCTGGAGCGGGAGACCCGCACCGTGCTGCTGGAGCGGGAGGGGCGCGGAGTGCGGCTCACCGACGAGGCCCATCAACTGGTCGAGACGGCGGCCGAGTTGCTGGCCCTCGTGGAACGGGCGGAGACCCGTCTGGAGGAGCGGCGCGGGGTGCCTGCGGGCCGGCTGACCGTCGCCGCCTTCGCGTCGGCGGCGCGCGGTCTGCTGCCCTGCGTCCTGGCCGATCTCGCGGTGCGCCACCCCGCCCTGGACACCCGGCTGAGCGAGGTCGACCCGCATCTGTCGGTGGACCTGGTGGCCAAGGGCGTCGTCGACCTGGTCGTCGCGCACGACTGGGACATCGCCCCGCTGCCCGCCCCGGCGGGTGTGGAGCAGGCGGTGATCGGCGACGACCCGTGCGACCTGATCGTCCCCGCGGGGCACCCCTTCGCCGGGCGGACGGCCGTGACGCGCGAGGAGCTGGGCGGGCAGCGCTGGGTCTGCCAGCCGCCCGGGCGGGTCTGCCACGACTGGCTGGTCCGCACGCTGCGCTCCGCCGGGCACGAGCCGGAGATCGTCCACCAGGCCGAGGAGAACCCGACGCTGGTCGCCCTGGTCGCCGCCGGGCTCGGCATCTCCCTCATCCCCCGCCTGGGCCGGGGTCCGCTGCCGCCCGCGGTGGCGGAGGTGCCGCTCGACCCGATGCCGGTGCGCCGCCTGTACGCCCTGTGGCGCGCCGGCGCGGCCCGCCGTCCGGCCATCGCCGAGACGGTCCGCACCCTGCGCGCGCACTGGCCGCGGGTCTCGCCGCACATGTAGGCCCTCTCGGCCGGCGCGCGGCCGCACACGGACACGCCCCCGGCGGCCGCGCGGCCGTAGACCGTGCCCGGGTGGCGCCGGCCCGGCGCGCGCACGGGGCGGCAGCCGACGGCGTTCTCCTCGCCGCCGCAGCGCCCGCACCCGCACCTCCTCCGCCGCCACCGCCGTCTCCGCCGCCACCGACGCTCCGCCCGAGCGGTGAGCGGTCGGGCGGAGGGCCGCTGGAGAATCAGGTTGTACGGTGATCATCCCGGCGTCTATCGTCAGTCGTCATCGGCGTGTAGCTCAGTAGCAGAGCACCGGGCTATGCACCCGGAGGGCGCAGGGGCGGAACCTGCCACGCCGGCTTATGAACGACAACGCTGAGCAGCAGCCCCTCGTCGTGGCCTCCTCCTCCCCGCGGGCCCAGCCGGCCAGGGCCTTCACGACCGCGCTGACGCACGAGGACGCCGGCACACGGCGTCTGGCCGACGTGCGCGGGCAGCGCTGGCGGCAGGTCCTCGCCGCAATGGCCGCAGGCCGGCTGACCATCGGCTCGCGTACCCCCGTGGGCGGTCTTCCGTCCTGGGTGACGCCGGAGGTGGTGCGGGGCGGCTTCGCCACCGGGACGGCGAACGCGGGCGGACCACTCCAAGCGTACGAGACCGAGGCCGCGCGGAGTCTCGGGGTGACCCCCGAACGACGCGCGCTGTTCGTGCACTGCCTCACCAAGCCCGGACTCGCCTGGCTGTGGGACCGGTTGGACAGCGGCCACTACGAGATCGGCGTGCCCGAGGAGGCGGCGCTGCTCACCGTGGCCTGGCTGGTGCGGCACGGGGAGACGGACGCGGCGCTGGATCTGGTGGCGGAACTGGAGCCGTTCGCCGATCGGCTGCGGTTCCTGCCCCGGCCGGCGGCCGGACCCGCGCCGGACACCACCGCGGCCGTCCACCGCCGCACCGTCTCCGACGCCGTCGGCGCCCTGAAGCGGCGGCGGCCCCACCCGGCCGTCGAGGCGCAGCGCGAGGCGCTCGCGGTGTGGCAGCCGTTCGGCGACGAGCTGCTCGTCCACTGGCTGCGGACGGCACGTGACGGACGAGTCCTCGAACTCGCCCCGGGCGAGGACTGGTTGGCACGGGGCGAGGCTCTGCTCGGCCGGTACCGGCTGCTCGCCGCGGAGCACACCCGCTGCGCCAAGCACCGCAACCCCAAGGAGAATCTGGGTATCCTGCGCGGCGCGCTGGAGGAGACCGTCGCCGGGCGGCCGCTGGACGCGCGGCGGCTCGGGCTGCTGCGGCACGCGGTGGCCTCCATGGTGCGGCGGCGTGGTCTGCCGGGTTCGGCCGCGCACACGGCCCTGCGCCGGCGTCAGACCGCGCAGGCGGCGCTTCCCTCGCACCACGCCCTGGCACAACTGGTGCTGCGCCGGCTCGCCGTGCTGCCGCAGGAGACGGGCGTCGGCGAGGTCGGCCCGCTGCTGGCCGCGGTGAGCGAGGAGGAGAGCCGCACGAGCGGGCTGCCCGCCGGGGCGGCCGTACCGGCCACGATCGGCCAGGTGGTCGAGTCCGCGCTGAGCGCACCGCTCGGCACGCTCGTGGAGCGGGGCGTCGTCCCCTCCGCCGAGGTGCTGGCCGAGCTGGTGCCGCAGCTGGTCGCCGCCACCACCGCGCAGGCGTACGGCGAGGAGACGCTGCGGGCGCTGATGACCGCGAACTACCGGGCGTTCCGCGACCGCCGCTCGCTGCTCCTGCTCAACCTGGAGCGCCAGGTGCGCGTCGAGGAACTTCCCTGGGTGCGGGCCGTGTCGGGGCAGCGGTCAGCGGCGGCGGGCGAGCCGGACGACGAGGGCGCGCTCGCCGTGCTGCGGCAGCTGGGCGAGCTGGCTGTGCGGGCCTTCCCGGGCACCATCCTGCCCAACCCGCTGGTCCGCGAGTTCGGCGTCCTCGAACGGCAGGGGGATCTGGGCGCTCCGTTCGTGGAGGAGCTGGCCGCCGACATCTTCATGGGGACGTTCACTCCGAAGTTCCTCAAGGCGGCCCGGATCGCGGGCGAACTGCTGCGCGGCTCGCTCTACGAGCGCTACTACGGCGTCGACTACGCGGCGATCCGCAACCTGGCGATCGTCGAGGGCGGCACGGCCCTGACCCGTGCCCACGGTGCCCGCACCTCACCCGGTTTCGCACGGCTGTGCGCCGAGCGGGCCGGGACGCGGCCGCGGTCCTGGTCGGTCGCGGCGAACGGCACGGTGATCGAGCAGGCCCAGATCCTCACCACGCACAACCTGGCGACGCTGGTCCACCGGGTGGGGGTCGCCCCGAGGCCCGGCTGGGCCGACCTGGCGCGCCGCTGCTTCGTGACGGTGTGCCGGCTGACCGCACGTGTGCAGCACAATCCGCGGCCCCTGGGCACGATCAAGGACGCCGCGTACGCGTGGCGGCAGATGGTGTTCCACCTGTCGCTGTGCCCGTCGCAGGAGCAGCGGCGGGTCGTCGCGGGCCTCGCGGAGGAGACGGCTCGCCACCCCGCGCACGTCGCGGCCCGGCTGGCGCCCGCCCTGCGGGGCCTGGCCCTGGTCGCCGGGGGCGGCGCCTTCGGCGCTGACGGAACGGCGGACGGCGGGCGCGCCCGGCGTCTCCTGGGGTGGAGCACCGGCGGACACTGGATGCGGTGAGGGCGCGGGGTACGTCCCGACTGCGCGGGCCGGCCCGGGTGGCGTCGGCCTGGGTCGGTCCGGGCGGTGTCGGTCCGGGCGGTGTCGGCCTGTGTCGGTCCGGTCCGCGCCGCAGCCGGAGGTCATGTCCGCGGGACGAGCGCCGTGGTCACGATGCGGGCCGCCTCGGCGATGGTGTGCTGACCGGTGGTGGACCTCGGATCGTCCGGGGCGGTGAAGACCGCGAGGACGAGGGGGGCGTGGCGGGGCGGGCGGATCACCGCGATGTCGTTGGACTCCGCGTGGTTGCCGCTGCCGGTCTTGTCGCCGATCCGCCAGCCCTTCGGGCACCCGGCCCGGATCGCCCGGTCGCCGGTGGTGTTGGCGTCGAGCCAGGCGAGGAGCTGTCCGCGCCCGTGCGGTTCCAGCGCGTCGCCCAGCGTGAGGGCGCGCACACTCGCGCCGAGGTGCGCGGGGCTGGTGGTGTCCAGGACGCCGTCGACTTCGTTGACGTGCGGTTCGTCGCGGTCGAGACGGGTCACGGGGTCGCCCAGCGTCCGTACGAAGCGGGTCACGGCCGCCGGGCCGCCCACCGTCCTCAGGAGCAGGTTCGCCGCCGTGTTGTCGCTGCGGGTGACGGCGGCCCGGCAGAGCGCGGCGACCGTCATCCCCTCCCCCACGTGCCGGGAGGTGACGGGCGCGTAGTCGAGCAGGTCCGCACGCCGGTAGTGGATCACCTGGTTCAGCAGGCCCGGCCGGTCCTGGTGGGCGCGCAGGACCGCGGCGACGGTGAGCGCTTTGTGCGTCGAGCACATCAGGAAGCGCTCGTCGGCGCGGTGCCGTACCTCCTCGCCGGTACCCGTGTCCACGGCGTACACCCCGAGCCGGCCGCCGAACCGCCGCTCCAGCTCGGTCAGTTCGGTCTCCGCCCGGGTCTTGCCCGAGGCTGTCGGACGGGCGGACGGGGAGGCAGCGGGCGGCGGGCGGTCCGCGCCGCAGCCGATCAGCGCGGCGCCGACGCCCGCCAGGCCCCCGGCCAGCACGGTCCGGCGCGTCCGGCGGCCCGCTGTCCGCGGGGGCGGCACCGGCGCCTCGTCCGTCGGCGGCGTTCTCCCGTGGTTCTCGATGGTCATGGTGGGAGCATTCCCCGCGATGCCCGGCCCGACGTCCGCTTCCGGGGGCTGCTACGGCTCCCTCGGCGTCGCCGGTACGCACCGCCACGCCAGAGCCGCGGCCGCGAGGAAGGCGAGCGCGCCGACGGCCATGCTGGTACGGAGCCCGCCGCCGGAGCCGCCGCCCGTGGAGAGCAGGCTGCCGCCGAGCGCCACTCCGGTCGCGCTGCCGATCTGCCGAGTGGTGTTGAACAGGGCGGAGGCCACTCCCGGGCGCCCCGGCGGCGCGGCCTCCATCACCGTGGCGGTCGTACCGGTCAGGGCGAAGGAAGTGCCGAATCCCGCGGCCATCATCGGCGGGACCAGCAGCGGGTAGCCGGGATCGGGCCCGGCCGCGGCCCAGCCGGCCAGCCCGAGCGCCGCCAGCAGCATGCCGCAGACCACCAGCGGCCGGTCGCCGGTGCGGCGGGTCAGCCGTCCGGACAGGGCGGAGGCGAACATGGTCATGGCGACCGCCGGGAACAGCGCGAGTCCGGTCTCCAGGGCGCTCAGGCCGCGTCCGCGCTGGAAGTCGAGACTGGCGGTGAACACCATGCCGTAGAAGCCGAAGTTGAACAGCAGGCCGATGACGGCGCCGCCGGTCATGGCCCGCGAGCGCAGCAGCCCCGGCGGCAGGGCGGGAGATCCGGCGAGCCGCTCGCGCAGTGCGAACAGCGCCGCGGCCGCGGCGGCGAGGCCGATCCCGGCGAGGACGGCGGGGTCGGTCCAGCCGCGCCGGCCGGCCTCGTTGAGCGCGGCGGTCAGCAGGGCCACCGTCGCCACCACCGCGCACTGCGCCGGCCAGTCGAGGGACCGTCCGGTGTGCCGGGCCGAGGGCGCCACCCGCCACAGCGTCAGGGCCAGACACGCCGCGCCCACCGGAAGGTTGACGAGGAAGACCCACCGCCAGCCCACCGTGGAGACCAGCAGGCCGCCCAGCAGCGGCCCGGCGGAGGCCGCGACGCCCGCCATCGAGCCCCACAGTCCGAAGGCCCGCGCGCGGGCCGCCGCAGCCGGGTACTCCTGCTGGAGCAGGGCGAGGGAGCCGGGCACGATCAGCGCCGCGCCGACGCCCTCCGCCATGCGGGCCGCGATGAGGAAGAGGGCGTCCGGCGCGAACGCGCACGCGGCCGACGACACGGTGAACACCACGACGCCCGCACAGAAGACCCGCCGGTTGCCCAGCCGGTCGCCGAGCGCGCCACCGGTCATCAGGAACCCGGCGAAGGCGAGGGTGTAGCCGTCCGCGATCCACTGGATCCCGGTGACGGAGACGGACAGTTCGCGGCCGACGACCGGCACGGCCACGTTGATGATCGTCACGTCCAGGATCACCATGAAGTACCCGGCGCACACCGCGAGCAGCGGCGCCCAGGGCCGGTGTCCCCGCTCCGGGCCCGGCCGGGCGGCGGGTGCCGGCCCCTCGGCACCGCCCGACCGCGCGAACGTCACGAGCCGAACTCCTCCCCGCCCGCGGACGAACCGCGTGGACACCGGACCAGCGACACATATCCCACATCGGGTCGCGTTCTCGGCCGCCGATCCCGCCCCGCCACGCGCAAGATGCGCCGTCCGGGTGCCCTGCCGGGCCCGCTCCGCGTCGGCGCCGGCCGCCGGGCTCTCCCGCCGTTCCCCGCGTGCGCCGGTGGCGGAACCAGGCGGGGGCGCGCACCGTCCGTCCAGGTGTCCGCAAGATCGATCGGCCTCGACCGGAGGGCTCGTCCATGCCGGGAACCTCTGCCCGCTACCTCTATCTCACGCGCCACGGTGAGGCCTCACCGGACGAGAGCAGGCTGACGGACCGGGGCCGCCGTCAGTCCGCTCTCCTCGGGGAGCGGCTTCGCGGGGCGCCCCTCACGGCGGTCCACCACGGCCCGCTCGCACGGGCCGCCGAGACGGCGCGCCTGGTCTGCGAGGTGCTCGACACGGTCGCCCCGCAGCCGTCCGAGCCGGCCGGCGACTACGTCCCCCACCTGCCGCGGCGCGCGGAGCTGCCGCCGGAGTCGGCCGACGCCATGCTGGCCCGCCTGGCGCTCTTTCCGGCGCAAGAGTGCGAGCGCGGGCCGGAGTTGGCCCGGGCGGCCGTCGCGCGATTCACCGGACCCGTCGACGGCGACGTGCCGTGCCACGAACTCGTCGTGACGCACAACTTCCTCATCGGCTGGCTCGTGCGGGCCGCGCTCGACGCCCCGAAGTGGCGGTGGATGGGCATCGACCACGCCAACGCCGCGCTGACCGTGATCCGGTACGCGCCCGGCCGCCCCCCGTCCGTCCTCCTCTTCAACGACACGGGCCACCTTCCCGCAGATCTCCGCTGGACCGGCTTCCCTCCGGAACTTCACGTCTGACGGCGGCCGGCGGAGTCCGCTCGACGGGAAAAGCGTTGTGGGAGCGCTCCCGTGCGGTGCAGCATGGTCCTATGACGACGTCACGCGCACGCATCCGGCCCTACCGGCCCTCCGACCGCGACGCCCTCTTCGACATCTGTGTGCGCACGGGCGACGGCGGCGGCGACTCCCGGCACCTCTATCCCGACCCGGAGCTGCTGCCGAACATCTTCGCCGCGCCCTACGCGGAGCTGGAGCCGGAGCTGGCGTTCGTCGTGGACGACGGCGACCGTGCGGTGGGGTACGTCCTCGGCACCGCGCACACCCCGACCTTCGTACGGCGCTTCCGGGACACCTGGCTGCCCCGGCTGGCCGACCGCCATCCTGACCCGGCCGGCGAGCCGAGCACACCGAGCGAGGTGATGCTGCGGCTGATGCACACCCCCGAGCGGATGCTCGTGCCCGAGATCGCCGACCACCCGGCCCATCTGCACATCGACCTGCTGCCCAGTCACCAACGCTTCGGCTACGGGCGCGAGTTGATGAACGTCTTCCTGGCCGCGCTGGCCGCTCGGGGGGTGCGGCGGGTGCACCTCGGCATGGTCACCGCCAACACCGGCGCCCGCGCCTTCTACGACCGCCTCGGCTTCTCGGTCCTCCCGGTGGCGGACCCGGGGCCGCTCACCTATCTCGGCCGAACGACCGGGCCGCTCACCGATCGGGACGCGGGAGGTCTTCCGGGGCCGCGTGCCGGCCGATGAGCGGACCGTCGGCGAGACGGTCGGGGCGCTACCCCTCGGGCCGGGTCACAGGAGATCGGCCAGGCGGTCCACCTGGGCCGGGTCGAGGCCGTAGCAGTAGAGCATGACCTCGTCGGCGCCGAGGTCGGCGAAGGCCGTGACGGCGTCCCGGATCTCGGCGGGCGTGGTGAGCATGGAGGACACCATGCGGTCGGCCATACCGGTGAACGTGTAGTACGCGTGCATGGTGGCCCGGGCCTGCTGGATCACCTCGTCGGAGCCGAGCGCGACGTTGACCTGGGCGACGATGCGCGGTTCGCCGTCGCGGCCGTACTCCTTCCAGAAGCCGCGGGCGGTCTCGAACAGGCCGCCCGCCCAGGAGGGCGACGCGGCGGCGAGGAAGCCGTCGCCCCAGCGGGCGACGCGTTCGATCGCGGCGGGCTTGAAACCGCCGAAGAGCACCTCGGGCCCGCCGGGCCGGGCGGGTGCGGGGCCGATCGGGCCGACGCCGTCGCCGTACGGCTCGCCGGACCACAGACGGCGCAGCACCGCCATCTGCTCGTCCAGGCGCCGGCCCCGGGTGCGCAGGTCCACCCCCGCTGCCCGGTGGTCGTCGTCCCGGCCGCCGACGCCCAGGCCGAGGACGAGACGGCCGCCCGTCATGCGGTCCAGGGTGGCGGCCTGCTTGGCGAGCAGGGCGGTGTCGCGCAGGGGGGCGAGCAGCACCTCGGTCTGGACGCGGATGCGGGAGGTGGCGCCCGCGAGGACGGCGAGGGCCACCAGGGGTTCGGGGTTGTCGTAGACGAGCCGGTCGAGCAGGCCGAGTGTGCTGAAGGGCCCGGCGTCGGCGCGCCGGGCCCAGGTCAGCAGGGTGGCGGGATCGCCGATGGGCAGGCCGATTCCGACGTTCATGAAGGAGACCTCCGAAGGGAAGGGTCGACAAGGACTGCTGCCGCCCCTCCGGCACCTCGGCGAGGTGGGACGCTCCCGCTCTGCGGCGTGGTTCCGGGGGAACGTCTCATCGAAGTGTCCTCCACCCTAGGGCGATGCGACGCGCACGGACAAGCCGATTACGGGCCGGGTGCGCCGTCACTCGAAGGCGGCCGCCGCCTCCCGCAGAGCCGTGGCGACCGCTCCGGGCGCGTCGGGGCCGGGAGGGCCCGGGCGGTAGGTCACCGAACGCAGCCGCCCGGTGAAGCGGAAGACGCGGTGGCGCTCGTACAGGGGCCAGGAGACAGGTGACTTGCGGTCGATGCCGACGCTGATGCCCTGGAAGGGCGCCATGCCGATCAGTTGGTGGACGCTGTCGGACACCGCCCGCTCGATTCCGTCGACGCTGATCGTGAACCGCCAGCGCAGGCCCTCCTCGGCGGTGGCGGCCAGGACGATCCGGTGCGCGTCCGGGCCGAGGGGGCCGGCGTCGGTTTCGTGCAGCACGCCGTACTCGTTGTAGGCCAGGCGCAGCCGGCCGTCCTCGACGTGCAGGTTGTAGCCGCCGCCCTGGTCGCCGTGCGAGACCAGCACGCCCTCCCCGGTCTCCTCGACCAGCACCTCGATGTCGAAGGAGCGCAGGGAGACCAGGCGGGAGGAGCGGTAGCGCTCCAGTTCCGGGGTGCCGGGCAGCAGGGTCAGCGGCCGGGCGAGCCGCTGTTCGGCGGGGTTGCGGCGGGCCAGCGCGCCGCTGCCGTCCGGCAGCGGGAAGACGCCGTTGCGCCAGGCCGCCCGCTCCCACGCCTCGGACAGCTCCTTGACGAGATCGGGGTGTTCGGCGGCCAGGTCGTGGATCTCGGTGGGGTCGGCGCGGATGTCGTACAGCGCCCATTCCGCGTCGTCGTAGGGTGTGCCCGGCCGGTGGAGGGTGACGAGTTTGCGGCCGTCGCGGTAGTAGCTGCGGTTGCCGCTCATCTCGCAGTACTGCTCGCCGTGGGTGGAGGGGTGGTCGGTGTCGGCGAGGACGGGGGCGAAGCTGGCGCCGTCGGGTTCCTGGAGGGTGACGCCGCGCCGGGCGTCGGGGCGGCGCAGGCCCGCGAGTTCGAGGAGGGTGGGCGCGATGTCGGTGACGTACTGGTACTGGGTGCGCAGGCCGGGGGTGAGCCGTCCCTCGCGGGCGCCCTCGGGCCAGGACAGGACGAAGGGGACGCGTACGCCGCCGGCGTAGGTGTGGCCCTTGTAGAGGCGGAAGGGTGTGTTGGAGGCCATGCCCCAGCCGCGCGGGTAGTGCACGAGGCTGCGGGGGCCGCCGATGAGGTCGTGTGCGCGCTCGACGTCCGGGTCCCAGTCGCCGGGCAGGCGCGGGTGGTGGACGAAGCGGCTGAAGTAGGAGCGGGTGCCCTCGGCGCCGCCCTCGCCGGTGCCGCCGTTGTCGGAGGTGAAGACGATGATGGTGTCGTCGAGTTCGCCGAGTTCCCGGAGGGTGTCGGTGAGCCGGCCGAGGTTCTGGTCGATGTTGTCGACCAGGGCCGCGTACACCTCCATGTAGCGGGCGTAGAGACGCTGTTGCTCCTCGGTCAGGCTGTCCCAGGCGGGCACGTCGAGTCCGGCCTCGCTGTTGCGGGCGGGCAGCTCCGTGCCGGGCGGGAAGAGGCCCGCGGCCCGCTGGGCGGCGAAGCGGGCCTCGCGCAGCGCGTCCCAGCCGGCGTCGTAGCGTCCGCGGTGGCGTTCGATGTCCTCGGCCCTGGCCTGGAGGGGGCCGTGGACGGCGTTGTGGGCGAGGTAGAGGAAGAAGGGTTTGTCGGGGTCGTGGGCGCGCAGCGACGTGACCATGTTGACGGCCTGGTCGGTGAGGTCGTCGGTGTAGTAGTAGTCGTCGGGGAACTCGTCGATGTCGAGCGGGCTGTTGTCGCGGACGAGCTGGTGCGGGTGGAAGAGGCTGGTGAGTCCTTCCAGGACGCCGTAGTACTGGTCGAAGCCCTTCTGCAGGGGCCAGTTGGCGCGGTCGTCGGCGGCGTTGGAGGCGGAGTCGCGCACCAGGTGCCATTTGCCGACGGCGTAGGTGGCGTAGCCGGCGTCGTGCAGGAGTTCGGCGAGGGTGGGGATGTCGTCGGCGATCTCCATGCCGTAACCGGGGAAGCCCGGGTCGGAGTTGGCGACCATGGCGTAGCCGACGCGGTGCGGGTTGAGGCCGGTGAGCAGCGCGGCGCGGGCCGGCGAGCACAGCGGCATGGTGTGGTAGTTGGTCAGGCGGACGCCGTCCTCGGCGAGCCGGTCGAGGACGGGGGTGGGGATCTCGGCGCCGAAGGGGCCGATGTCGCTGTAGCCCATGTCGTCGACGAGGACGACGACGATGTTGGGGGCCTTGCCGGTGCGGGCGGGCGCGGGCCAGGCGGGCTCCGACTCGGCGAAGGTGCGGCCGATGCGGCCGGGGAAGCCCGCGTAGGGGTCGCGTCGGGTACTGTCGCTCATGCGGGGATCTCCGCGTCCTGTGCGGTGGCTCGGGTGGGGTCGGGGGTGTGCGGCGCCGGGAAGAGGCGGGCCAGTTCGTGGGCCAGTTCGGTCAGTCGGGCGCGGTCGGGCTGTCCGGTGAAGGCGGCGAGGTGCAGCAGGGAGCCGCCGCCGCGCAGGGTGAGCAGTTCGCTGTCGAGCAGTCCGGGCACGATGCGGCGCACGGCGTCGGCGGCCCGTGGGTCGGCGAGCAGCCGGGCGAGCGGAGTGCGCAGGTTCAGGGCGCCCTCGGGGAACTCGTCGGCGCGGGCGGCCGGCCGGCGGGCGGCGTCGGCGCGCTCGCGCTGGGCGGCGACGAGCAGGTGGCCCTCGTGGACGTCGTGCGGGTCGCGGGGCAGGCCGAGGCGCGTGTACTGGTCGTCGGGGGCGTCGTTGGCGCGCAACTGCTCGACCAGCAGCCGGATCATGCGCAGTTCGGTCGCGTCGTCGACGATCGGATTCTCCTGGTGCGGGTCGGCGGCGAGGTCGAACAGGAGGGTGCCGAAGCGCTGCGGTCCGAGGAGGGCGGGGGCGGGGGCGGGCACGCGCAGGGTCGGCGCGCCCTTGGTGAAGGAGAAGGGTTCGGCCAGGGTCGCCGCAGCCAGCTCGCGCGGGGTGAACAGGCCGCGCATCCGGGTGGGCATCAGGGTGTGTTCGTACAGGGGCTGGTTGGTGTCGTCGTGGCAGGCGCGCAGGTAGACGTGGCGGCCGTCGGTGATGTTCACGTGGCCGCCGAACATGCCGAAGAGGGCCGAGGTGCGCTCCGGGGCGGTGCCGGGTGTCTCGCCCAGCGGGCGGCCCCGCATGTCGGGTGTGCACTCGGCGCCGAAGAACTCCAGCAGGGTGGGGGCGAGGTCGATGGTCTGCACGAGCGCGTCGTCGCGGGTTCCGGCGCGCTCCGGGCGGCGCGGGTCGTGCACGAACAGCGGGGTGTGCACCAGTTCCTCGTACCAGGGCTGGACCACCTTGGCCCACCAGCCCTTCTCGCCGAGCAGGAAGCCGTGGTCGGTGCAGACGATCAGCAGGGTGTCGTCCCACAGGCCGTGGGCGTCCATGGCGTCCAGGACGCGGCCCAGGGAGTGGTCGCACATGGACAGCAGTGCCGCGTACTCGTAGCGGGCGTGTTCGACCTGTGCGTCGGTCTCGGTGACCCGGTTGTAGTCGGGCCAGTCGAAGTGCGGGCCGTCGTAGTCGTGCGGGTAGAGGGCCTTGTAGTGGGCCTGGGCGAAGAAGGGTTCGTGCGGGTCGAACGTCTCGATCTGGAGGAACCAGCCGTCCTCGGCGTGGTTGACGCGCAGGAAGTCCAGGCCGGCGTCGAAGGTGAGGGTCTGCGGCTGCTTGTCCTCGGTGTCGAGGTACTGCCGGTTGATCCAGTCCTGGCGCCACAGCTCGCCCCGCCCGGCGCGCAGGTCCTCGGGCGGCGCCGGGTCCGCGACCTGGCCCTTCCAGGGGTCGCCCTCCTGGCCGCGGAAGAACTCCCAGGTGCTGTAGCGGCCGTGGTAGGTGGCGCCGCCGTCCTCCCAGTAGTGCTGGTGGTCGCTGACCAGGTGGGTGTGGACGCCGTGCTGTTTGAGCAGTTCGGGCATCGAGTCGTCGAAGGGCTCCAGCGGGCCCCAGCCGCGGTGCAGGAAGTTGTGCCGTCCGGTGTGCAGTTCGCGGCGGGCGGGCATGCAGGGCATCGAGCCGGCGTAGCAGGTGTCGTAGGTGACGGTGCGGGCGGCGAGGCGGGCGAAGTTCGGGGCGTGGACCCATTCGGGTGCGCCGTAGGGCGGCAGCATGTGCCGGTTGAGGCTGTCGAACATCACCATGACGGCCTTCACGGTGCGGTACGTCCTTCCGGTGCGGGTGTCCTCGGGTCGCGGGCGCAGCGGAAGCCGCCGTGGCCGGTGGAGGAGTCGGGTGTGTTGTGGGAGCGGGCGGCGACGCGGTAGCGGTTGCAGTAGGAGGCGTGGCACAGGTAGGAGCCGCCGCGGATGACGTACTCGCCGGGGCCGTAGGGGTCGGCGGCCCATTCCCACACGTTTCCGGAGGTGTTGTGGAGGCCGAAGCCGTTGGGTTCGTAGGCGGTGACGGGCAGGGTGCCGGTGCGGCCGCCGGGGCGGTCGGAGCGGTGCGGGAAGCGGCCGAGCCAGGTGTTGCACATCTCCCGGCCGTCCGGGGTGAAGTCGTCGCCCCACGGGTAGCGGGCGCCGTCCAGGCCGCCGCGGGCGGCGTACTCCCACTCCGCCTCGGTGGGCAGCCGCAGTCCGGCCCAGGCGCAGTAGGCCAGGGCGTCGTTGTGGGAGACGTGCACCACCGGGTGGTCTGCGCGGCCGTCGAGGTCGGAGCCGGGGCCCTCGGGGGCGCGCCAGGACGCGCCGCTGACGCCGAGCCACCAGGGCGCCTGTGCGACGCGGCCCTGTACGTGGCGCCGGGCGGCGGGGTGCAGCAGGAGGTGGAAGACGTAGGAGGAGCCGAAGCGTTCGGCGTCGGTGCGGTGGCCGGTGGCGGCGACGAAGGCGGCGTAGCGGGCGTTGGTCACGGCGGTGGCGTCGATGGCGAACGGGGCGACGGTCACCTCGCGCACCGGGCCCTCGCGGTCGGCGTGGTAGCCCTCGCCGAAGGCGTCGCCCATGCGGAAGGCGCCGCCGGGCAGCTCCACCATGGCGGGGTGGGTCTCCGGGGCGGCCGGGCGCACCCGGGGCAGCGGGAGCGGGCCGGTGGCGGACGCGAGGGTCGCGGACGCGGGGCCGGCCGCGGTGCAAGGGCGGCCGGGGGTGCAGCAGGCGCTCATGCCGGCACCTGCGTGTTCCGGGGCCGCGGGAGGTGTGCCGCGGGGACGGGTTCGGGTGCGGCGGCCAGCAGGGCTCGGGTGTAGGGGTCGGCGGGGTTCTCGCACACCTCGTCGGCGGTGCCCGTCTCCACGATGCGGCCCCGGTGCATGACGGCGATGCGGTGGCTGACCTGCCGTACCACGGCGAGGTCGTGGGCGATGAAGATCAGGGCCAGGCCGAGGTCGCGCTGGAGGTCGGTGAGCAGGCCGACGATCTGTGCCTGGACGGAGACGTCGAGCGCGGAGACCGGCTCGTCGCAGACGAGGACGGAGGGTTCGGGGGCGAGGGCGCGGGCGATGCCGATGCGCTGGCGCTGGCCGCCGGAGAAGGAGCGCGGGCGGCGGTGGGCGGCGCCCGGTTCGAGGCCGACGAGCAGCAGCAGTTCCTCGACCCGGCGGGCGCGGCCGGCGCGGTCGCCGATGCCGAAGGCGTGCAGCGGTTCGGCGATGATCTCCCCCGCGGTCATGCGGGGGTTGAGGGAGGCGTACGGGTCCTGGAAGACCATCTGGACGCTGCGCCGGACGGTGTGCAGCTCGCGCCGTGCGGGACGGGTGACGTCCCGGCCGCCCAGCCGCAGGGTGCCGGAGTCGCTGGGGTGTGCGTGGGCGAGGACGCGGGCGAGGGTGGACTTGCCGGAGCCGGACTCGCCGACGATGCCGAGGGTCTCGCCGGCGGCCAGGGTGAGGGAGACGCCGTCGAGCGCGGTGACGGTGCGCCCGCGTCTGCCGCGGCCGCGGTAGGTCTTGCCGAGTTTCTCGGCGGTCAGGACGACGGCTCCGGGGCGGGGCCGGTCGATGGGGACGGGCGGGGGTGCGGCGGGCAGCGGTTCGTGGCGTTCGGCGGCGGGCCAGCAGGCGGCGCGTACCGTGCCGCTCTCCTCGCCGGGGACGGCCGGTGTCGGCGCCAGGGGCGGGGTGGCGGTGCGGCAGCGGTCCTCGGCGAGGGCGCAGCGGGCGGCGAAGGCGCAGCCTTCGGTGAGCCGGGCGAGGTCGGGCGGGGCGCCGGGGATGCCGGTGAGCCGGGTGCCGGAGGGGGCGGAGAGGCGGGGCACGGCGGCGAGCAGTCCGGCGGTGTAGGGGTGCCGCGGGCGGGTGAGGACCTCGGCGGTGGGTCCGTCCTCCACGACGGTGCCGCCGTACATCACCAGGACGCGTGCGCAGGAGCGGGCGACGACGCCCATGTCGTGGGTGATCAGGAGCAGGGCGGTGCCGGTGCGGCGGTTGAGGTCGCCGAGCAGGGTGAGGATCTGGTCCTGGACGGTGGCGTCGAGGGCGGTGGTCGGCTCGTCGGCGACCAGGACGTCCGGTTCGCCGGCGAGGGCCATGGCGATGAGGATGCGCTGGCGCTGGCCGCCGGAGAACTGGTGCGGGTGGTCGTCGAGCCGGGCCCCGGCGTCGGGGATGCCGACGAGGTCGAGGAGTTCGGCGGCGCGGGCGCGGCGGGCCGCCTTGTCGCGGCCGCGGCCGTGGGCGCGCAGTGCCTCGTCCAGGTGGGCGCCGGCGGTGAGCACGGGGTTGAGGGCGGTCATGGGGTCCTGGAAGACCATGCCGATGCGGGCGCCGCGGACCTGGCGCAGTTCCTGCGGGCCGGCGGTGGCCAGGTCCTGTCCGTCGAGCAGGACCTGGCCGGCGCGGATGCGTCCGGTGCCCGGCAGCATCCGGGCCAGGGCGAGGGCGGTGGTGGACTTGCCGGAGCCGGACTCGCCGACCACGGCGAGGGTCTCGCCGCGGCGCAGGGTGAAGGACACGTCGCGCACGGCGCGTACGGCGGCGCCGTCGGGGGCGGTGAACTCCACGTCCAGGCCGCGTACTTCGAGCAGCTCGCTGGCGGTCATCGGCGTATCTCCCGGTTCAGTGCCTCGGCGATCAGGGACAGGCCGAGGACGAGCGCGGTCACGGTGATCAGGGGGCCGGCGGCGAAGTGCGGCGCGTCGGACAGGTAGGGGACGGACTGGCTCAGTACCGAGCCGAGGGTGGGCTGCGGGGGCCGGACGCCGACGCCGAGGAAGCTCATCGCGCCCTCGACGAAGACGGCCACGGTCAGCGAGACGGCGATCTGCACGACGAGCGGGTCGGCGGCGTTGGGCAGGATGTGCCGGGTCAGGACGCGGATGCGGGAGGAGCCGCCGACGCGCGCGGCGGTGGCGTACTCGCGTTCCCGCTCGACCAGGATGCCGCCGCGCAGCAGCCGGCCGAAGGCGGGGATCTCGGCGAGCGCGATCACCAGGACGACGGGCAGCCGGCCGGGGCCGAGGATGGCGGTGACGGCGAGGGCGAGGATCAGTCCGGGGAAGGCGAGGACGAGGTCGAACAGCCTCTGTACGGCGGTGTCCAGGACCGGGTGGACGGCGGCGAGCAGGGCGAACAGGCAGCCGAGGAGGGCTCCGAGGGGCACCGACAGGACGATGATGCCGAGGTCGGCGCGGGTGCCGTAGAGCAGCCGGGCGAGCAGGTCGCGGCCCAGGTCGTCGGTGCCCAGCGGGTGGCCGGGTGTGCCGAGGGGGGCCAGGGACTGGCTGGACTGGTCGGTGGGGCTGTGGCCGGCGAGCAGCGGGGCGAGCAGCCCGGCGAGCACGACGAGGGCGACCAGGACGAGTCCGGTGCGGCCGCGGGCGGAGGCGAGGGCGGCCCGGTAGGGGTGGCGCGGCGCGGTGCGGGGGCGTTTCCCGGTGGCCGGGAGGGGTGCGGTGGCGGTCATGGTCACTCCCACCTGATCCGGGGGTCAAGCCAGGCGTAGACGAGGTCGGTGATCAGCTGGACGACGACGAAGACGGTGACGAGCAGCAGGAGCAGGTCCTGTACGACCGGGTAGTCCCGGCGGGTGAGGGCCTGTTCGGCGAGCTGGCCGAGGCCGGGCCAGGCGAAGATGGCCTCGACGAGCACGGCGCCGCCCAGCAGGTGGCCGGTCTGCATGCCGAGCAGGGTGACGGCCGGCGGCAGCGCGTTGGGCAGGGCGTGGCGCCACAGCAGCCGGCGGGGGTGGACGCCGGCCGCGGTGGCGGTGCGGACGTAGTCCTCGGCCAGGGCGCGTTCGATGCCGTCCTTGAGGTAGCGGCCGAGGACGGCGGCGCTGGGCAGGGCGAGGCAGAGGGCGGGCAGCAGCAGGTACTGCACGGCGAGGTCGGGGGCGGTGAGCAGGGAGACGTGTCCGCCGGGCGGCAGGACCTTCAGCAGCACCGCGAACAGCAGGACGAGCAGGACTCCGGTCACGAACGGCGGGACGGCGAGCGCGCCGGTGGTCAGGGCGCGGACCGCGGCGCGCACCCAGCCGCGGCGCGCGGTGGCGCCGAGCACGCCGAAGGCGGTGCCGAGGGCGATCACGAACAGCAGGGCGGCCGCGGTGAGTTCGACGGTGGCGCCGAGGCCGTCGGAGATGAGGTCGGCGCTCTGGCCGCCGATGGCGTAGGAGGGTCCGAGGTCGCCGGTGAGCAGGCCGCCGATCCAGTGCAGGTACTGGGAGGGCAACGAGTCGTCCAGGCCGAGGCGTTCGCGGATGGCGGCGACGGTCTCGGGGCCGGCGTCCGGTCCGGCCAGGGAGGTGGCGGGGTCGCCGGGCACCAGCCTGAGCACGGCGAAGATCACCAGGGAGGCGACGAAGAGGATGAGGAGGGCGGAGGGCAGCCGCCGCAGGACGTGGCCGCGCATGTCAGCCCGCCAGGTAGGCGTGGTCGAGGTCGAGGTAGGAGAACTTGTTCAGGGTGACCCCGTGCAGTCTCCTCGCGGCGATCTGGACGTTGCCGCGGATCACGAGGTCGATGATGAACGCCTCGTCCAGCAGGATGTCGGAGATCTCCTGGCGCAGCCGGCCCGCGGCGGCGCCGGTGGCCGGGCTGGTCCACGCCTGCTGGACGACCCGGGTGTACTCGGCGGAGTGGAACTTCGAGGTGTTCCTGGCCTCGTTGAAGGGGTAGGCGCTGACGGCCAGGGTGGAGGGCTGGACCTGGGCGAAGCCGTGGCTCATGGTCCACAGGGCCGGCATCTTCTGGGAGATGAGGTTCTTCTGCGCGGTGGCCGGGTCGGTGGGCTGGAGGGTGACGTGGACGCCGGCCTGCTTGAGGTCGTACTGGAGGGACTCGGCGACGGCGGTGTCCCCGGGCAGAGCGAGGTGCAGCAGCGGGAGGTCGAGCCGGGTGTGACCGGCGGACTTCAGCAACTGCCGTGCGTTGGCGGGGTCGTGGGTGTAGTGGGTGCGGCCGGTCTCGGTGAAGGCGGGCGAGGACTTCGGCCAGGGCGCCGCGGAGGCGAGGCCGTAGCCGCCGAGCGACTGGGCGAGCAGGCGGTCGCGGTCGACGGCGTAGGCGAGGGCCTGGCGGACCGTCCTGTCGTTGAGCGGGGCGATCGTGGTGTTGACGCCGAGGTAGGTGGCTCCGGCGCCCGTGTCGTAGGGGGTGATGGTCAGGTCGGGATGGTCCTTGAGGACGGCGAGGTTGCGGCCGGGCACCTGGAAGGACAGCTGGGACTGGCCGGTGCGCAGCGAGGAGACGAGGGCGTCGGCCTGGGAGACGACGCGGAACTCGACGGCGTCGAGGTAGGGGCGGTCCTTGAGCCAGTAGGCGTCGTTGCGTACGAAGCTCAGTCCCGAACCGGGGCTCCACTTGGTGAGTTTGAAGGGTCCGGTGCCGTTGAGCCTGGTTCCCTTGAGGGCCTCCTCGACGGAGTTCCGGTCGGTGATGATCATGAATTCGAAGAGGTCGAACAGGTTGTTGACGCGGTGGGCCAGTCTGAGGACCAGCTCGTGGTCGCCGCGCTTGTCGAATCCGGTGATCACGGCCGCCGTCGAGCGCAACTGGGCGGCGCGGGCGGGGTTCTGGAGGTTCTTCACGGCGAAGATGACGTCGTCCGCCGTGAACGGGCGGCCGTCGTGGAAGGTCACGTCCGACCGCAGACGCAGGGTGATGCTGCGGCCGTCCGCGGCGTAGTCCCAGGAGGTGGCCAGTTCGGGGTGGGGGGTGAGCCGGTCGTCGTAGCGGGTCAGCGTGTTGTAGATCAGCCGGTGCTGGTAGGACTGGCTGCTCTGCGCGAACAGCAGGCTCGGGGTGAAGTCGCTGTTGATCGCGACGCTCACGGTGCCGCCGCGCCGTGGCCCGGCGGAGCCCTCCTGCCCGGCGGAGCCGGTCTCGGAGACGGCCGAGCGGCAGCCCGCCAGCCCGAACCCGAGGAGCAGGGCGCCGCCGCCGGCGGACCTGAGGGCGCTGCGCCGGGAGAGCCGCCCGGGCATGGAAGGGTACAACTCGGTCATCGGATGCCTGCCTGTGACAGATCGGAGAGGGAAGGGGCTCCGGTGAGCACCCGCGCGCCGGCCGGCGGCGGATTCGTTCCGCTGCGAGAGCAATGGCGCGAGGAATCGAGCCCGCGTCTCGGTGCCCCGAGGCGTCAGCCGACGGGTGTCACCGTACGAAGGCGTGTACCGGAGGAGGAACCGGCGATCCCGCGGGAGTCAGGGGAGCCGGAGGGAACGGAGAGGGGCGCGCCGGGGCGTCAGCCGGCGGGCAGCGCCCGGGCCCGGCCGCGGTGATCGCGGTGATCAGAGGCGGACGGCACAGACCGCGCTGGCCTGTCGACACAGGTCGACGTGCCTGCGGGAGACGAGGCGCTTGTCCGGATTCACGGCGCCAATATGACAGTGATGTCGTGCGCTGGTCAACGACCGCGTCCGGGGAATGAGATCGGATCAGCCCTCCCGGCCGCCGTCGCGGATCTCCCGCATGGTCTGCAAAGGCGCTCTGAACAGGGGGTTCAGCAGCACGGTGCCGGCCGCGACGGGGAGGGTGGCGGGTCCGGCATGCGGACTGACGATGCGTTCGGGGTCGTCGCAGACGTGTGACAGGTCGATCGCCGCGCCCCGGATCTCCTCCAGATAGCCCGCGTCCAGGACGCTGGCGTGCTCGGTGACGACCACCAGGTCCGGGTTGAGGACGTCGAGCAGCAGGGCCACCGCCCGGCCCACCGCACGGGCCCGCTCGCGCAGCAGCCGGTCGGCGCGGCGGTCGCCCGCGGCGGCCGCGTCCACGACCAGGAAGACGTCGGCCTCCGGCACGATGCCGCGGCGAACCGCGGTCGCCGCGACGGCCGTGTTGGAGGCGGTCGCCTCCAGGCAGCCCGAACGGCCGCACGGGCAGGGCGCGGTGGAGTCGGGTACGGGCAGGTGGGCGACGTCGCCGGCCGCCGAGCCGGGCCCCTGGTGCACTACGCCCGCCACCCCCACGGCGGCGTCCACGACGTTGCCCACGAAGAGGTGGACCAGGCTCCGCCGGGCGGCGCTCCGGCCGAAGAGGATCTCCGACTGGGCGACGGCGCGCGCGTGGTTGTCGATCCGCACCGGCAGGCCGCCGAGCGCGTCGGTGAGTTCGGCGGCGAGCGGCCGTCGCCGCCAGCCGAGCGCGTCGTGCCGGACCACCGTGCCGGTCCCCGGATCGATCCAGCCGCCGAGGGCCGCGCCCACCCCCAACAGGGGCCTGCCCGCCACGTGTTCGGCGAGGAAGGCGCGCAGCTCGGCGGTGACGAGGGCCGGCAGGCGGTCGCGGGCCAGCCCGTCGTGCCGGACGAGCCGCCGGGCCAGCACCCTTCCGCGCAGATCGACCAGGCCCAGCGTCGAGGCGGGCACGCCGAGGTGGACTCCGCCGGCCACGGGACCGGCGACCGCGCCGAGGTCGAGATCCACCGGGATCTGCGGGCGGCCCACTCCCCCGCCCTCGGCGAGCTGGGGCAGCTCGCGCAGCAGGCCCAGCGCCGAGAGGTCGGTGGCCTGCCGCGACACGGCGGCCGGGCTCAGTCCGGAGAGCCGGGCGACGGCGCTGCGGGCGACGGGGCCGTGGTCGAGGACGGTCCGCAGCACCAGGGCGGCGTTGGCGTCGCGCCGGCCGTCACCGACCATCCGCGACGCGTGGGGGGCGGACGTCATCGACGCCTCCTTCGACATTGCGGGGACATGAATTCCCGGACGCGGCTCACGCGCCGGTCCGCTGCCGGTCACACGCCCGCTCTCCGTCCACGTTCGCGCTGTTCACAGCGGGTACGCGAGGGGAGCGCCGGGGTGTGCCCAGGCGCAGATTGAACCACCGCCGGGCGCCGGCCGGGCAGCATGGCCGTCCTTGACGGACCGCACGGCGGCTGCCAATGTCCACAGACATGTTCGCCACGGCCGCTTCCGGGCCGCGGCCCGGCACGGCGGCACGGAACACCGTGCCGGCACTCTGTACGACCCGCTGCCCGGCCGCCGCCGACGCCTGACCCGCAGGACCGCGGGGGCACGTCCGCCCGCACCGGCCTTTCCCGGCCTTCCTGTTCGTGACGGTCCGCGCACCACGACGCACACCCGCGCCCTGGTTTCTTCCGCTCCGGAAGCAACCCCGCCGGCCGGCCTCCCCGCCCGTCCTCTCCCGGCCCGCCTCTCCGGCGTACTGAGCCGTACGGAGACCCACCGAAAGGACTCCCCCGTGTCCACCACCGCCCCCTCCCCCGCCACCCTCACCGTGACCAAGCTCGGCGGCCGCCTCGGCGCGCTCGTCTCCGGCGTCCGCCTCGGCGGCGATCTCGCCCCGGAGACCGTCGCCGCGATACGCGCCGCCCTGCTCGCCCACAAGGTGGTGTTCTTCCGCGGCCAGGACCACCTGGACGAGGACCGGCACGAGGCGTTCGGCCGGCTGCTCGGCACCCCGGTCGCCCACCCCACCGTCCCCTCGGCCGACGGCCGTTACTCCCTGCCCATCGACTCCGACCAGGGCGGCCGCGCCAACCAGTGGCACACCGACGTCACCTTCGTCCCCGCCTATCCGGCGTTCTCGATCCTGCGCGCCTCCGTCATCCCGCCCTACGGCGGAAACACCCTGTGGGCCAACACCGCCACCGCCTACGCCAACCTGCCCGCGCCGCTGCGCCGGCTGGCCGACGAACTGCGCGCCGTGCACTCCAACGACTACGACTACGCGGCCCTGCGCCCCGGCGCGCTGCCCGAGCAACTGGTGCGCTACCGGGAGGTGTTCGCCTCGACGAAGTTCCTCACCGAGCACCCCGTCGTGCGCGTCCACCCGGAGACCGGTGAGCGGGTCCTGCTGCTGGGCGGCTTCGTCCAGCGCATCGCCGGGCTGACCGCGTCCGACTCCCGCACCCTGGTCCAGCTCCTCCAGTCGCACATCGAGCGGCCGGAGAACACCTTCCGCTGGCAGTGGCAGGTCGGCGACGTCGCCATCTGGGACAACCGCGCCACCCAGCACTACGGTGTGGACGACTCCGACGACCACGACCGCAAGCTGCGCCGGGTCACCATCGACGGGGACGTTCCGGTGGGCGTCGACGGGCGGCCCTCCGTGCTGCTCGCCCCCGAGTCGGTGCCCGAGCCGTCGTTCGGCCCCGCGTCGGGCGCCTCGACGCGGGAGGCCGCCGCCGTATGACCGCCGCCCGCAGGCCCCAGGTGATCGTGGTCCTCACCGACCAGCAGCGCTGGGACACCGCGGGGGTGCACGGCAACCGGGCTGGGGTGACCCCGGAGTTCGACCGGCTGGCCCGCGAGGGCACGCTCGTCGAGCACGCGATCACCCCCAACCCGGTGTGCGCGCCGGCCCGCGCCGCCCTGCAGACGGGCCGGTACCCCACCGCCACCGGGGTGTTCCGCAACGGGCTGCCGCTGCCCGCCGGCATCCCCACGCTCGCCGACGTGTTCGCCGCCGCCGGATACGCGACGGGCTACATCGGCAAGTGGCACCTGGCGGGCGAGGACGGCCCCGACGGGCCGGTGCCCCGCGAACGGCGCGGCGGCTACCGCACGTGGCTCGCCTCCGACCGGCTGGAGTTCACCTCGGACGCCTACCGCACCGTGGTGCACGACGAGGCGGGCGAAGCGGTGCGGCTGCCGGGCTACCGCTCGGACGCCCTGATCGACGCGGCGATCCGGTTCGTCGCCGACCACCACGACCGGCCGTTCCTGCTCTTCCTCTCCCTGCTCGAACCCCACCACCAGAACCCCGCGGACGACTACCCGGCGCCCCGCGGCTACCGGGAGCGCTACGAGGGACGCTGGACGCCTCCCGATCTCGCCGCGCTCGCGCCGGGCGCGCCGCACGGCGGCCCGCACCGCCACCTCGGCGGCTATCTGGGGCAGATCAAACGGGTGGACGAGGGGGTGGGCCGGCTGCGCGACGCGCTGCGCGGCCTGGGTGTCGAGGACGACACCGTGCTGGCCTGGACGGCCGACCACGGGTCGCACTTCCGCACCCGCAACGGCGAGTACAAGCGCTCGGCGCACGAGGCCTCCGTACGCGTCCCGTTCGCGCTGACGGGCGCCGCCTTCCGCGGGGGCGGTCTGATACGGCGGCCGGTGAGCACGCTCGACCTGATGCCGACGCTGGTCGACGCCGCCGGCCTCACCGTGCCGGAGGGCGTGCACGGCCGGTCCCTGCTGCCGCTGCTCGGCGGCGGCCGTGATCCGGGGCGCGCGGCGTCGGTGTTCGTCCAGATCAGCGAGGACCACATCGGCCGCGCGGTGCGCACCGCGCGCTGGAAGTACGCGGTGACGGCCGCCCGCCCGGACGCGGACCCGTGGCGGGAGCCGGCCGCGGACCGCTACCGGGAGACGGAGCTGTACGACCTCGACGCCGACCCGTACGAGCTGGACAACCTGATCGGGCTGGACGCCTACCGCCGCGTCGCCGACGAGCTGCGCGGGGAACTGGCCGGGTGGCTGGCGCGGGTGGAGGGCGCCGAGCCCGCGATCGAGGCAGCGGCCGTGCGCACGCGCGCCCAGCGCAGCCCGGACTCCCTGCCCGGCACGGTGCCCTGGGAGGGGGTGCGCTTCGGTCATCAGCGGCCCTGACCACCGCGCGGGCGGCGGACCGCCGACGCCGCGGCATCGTCACGTCGCGGCATGGTCTCCCGGAGGGCCGTGTCACGTTCCCGTCGTGTCCGGCCCGCTCCGGCGCCATTCGGTGACGTAGCTGTCGAAGATGTGCCGCAGGTGGTGGCCGATCCGCAGGTAGTCGAGGTCGTCGAGGTTGGCGAGGGAGACGCGCACCGACCATTCGGGGCCGTCGAAACCACCGCCGTTCAGGAGGACGACGCCGGTCTTCTCGGCCAGGCGCAGCAGCGGGTCGATGGGCTCGTAGGCGGTGGTGAGGAAGTGCGCGAAGTCGGGGCCGTGTTCGCGTTCGGCCTCGGCGAGCAGGTCGAGTTCGACGTAGTAGCTCGCGCGTCCGGGATCGTGCGCGATCTTCATGCGGGCGCCTTCGAGGAGCAGGGCGAGGCGCCGGCGGACGATGCCGCGGACGCGGTGCTTGTACTCCCGGCCCTCCTCCAGCAGGCCGAAGAGGGAGAACAGCACCATCATGACCTGCTGGGGCAGGGACAGGCCGGCGGTGTGGTTGAGCGCCACCTGGCGGGAGTCGGCGACCATGCGGTCGATGAACCGCAACTTCGCCGGTTCCAGCGTCAGGGTGCCGTAGCGCCGGTCCAGGCGGTCCTTCTCCGCCTGGGGCAGGCCGGCGATCATGTCGTCGACGACGTTGTCGTCGTGCAGCCCGATCACGCCGAGTCGCCAGCCGGTGGCGCCGAAGTGCTTGGAGTAGGAGTACACCAGCAGGGTGTTGCGCGGCAGTTCGGCGGCCAGGGAGCGGAAGCCCTCCACGAAGGTGCCGTAGACGTCGTCGGTGACGACGATCAGGCGGGGGTTCTTCGTTTGGACGATGTCCTTGATCTGCCGGGTGACGCGGTCGCTGAGGGCGAGGGAGGGCGGGTTGGACGGGTTGACGAGGCACACCAGCTTGATGGCGGGATCCTCCAGCTTGGCGACCTCCTCGGGCGGGTAGCGCCACTCGCGTACGCCCGCCTCGGCGAACCGGCTCGCCTCGACGTAGGTGACGTCGAAGCCGTAGGTGTCGAGTTCGGGGATCTCGATGTACGGGGTGAAGACCGGCACCATCAGGGCGATGCGGTCGCCCCGGTGCAGCAGTCCGTTCTTCGTCAGGGAGTCGAAGACGTAGCACATGGCGGCGGTGCCGCCCTCGGTGGCGAACAGGCTCAGGCGGTCGTCGGGCGGCGGGTCGCCCGCGAACAGCTCGTCTGCGAGGTAGGCGCGGACGATCTCCTCGGCGTGCGGCAGCATCCGGTCGGGAACCGGGTAGTTGTCGGCCGTGACGGAGTCGGCCAGTTCGTGGACGAAGGAGTCCTTGTCGAAGCCGAAGCGCTCCAGGGCGTAGGACACGCAGGCGGCGAGGAGTCCGATGCCGGGCATGCCGGGGTGCTGGGCGACGAAGGTGTCGAAGCGGTCCCCGGCGCGGTGTTTCTCGGGCATGCCGCCGAGGTTGTCGGCCGTCCACACCCGCTTGGACTCGGCGAGGGCGAAGCAGCCGAGGGCGTGGAAGGCCTCGCGCGGCCCGGTCGCCACCCAGTTGGGGTTGCCGCGGCCGGCGTTGAGCATCTGGACCTGCGACTTGTCCTGCTGGCCGGGCCGCTCCCGCTGGGCGTGCTCGGCCAGGGAGATGAACAGGTTCTTCAGCTCGAACGGGGAGAGCCGCGCGTAGGCCTGGATCTGCTCGCGGGACAGGCTCGCCTCGGTCATGGGGCCTCCAGGTGTGCGGGCGCGGGCGCGCCGGCCGGCGTCAGGCTCCGAGGACGCCGACCAGGAGCGGGCCGGTCAGCGGGAGCAGGAAGTTGGAGAGGGTGTAGGTGATGGTGTAGCCGAGCATGGGGACGGAGCTGCGGGCGACCTGGGTGATGGAGGTGATGGCCGGGGTGGAGCACTGCTGGCCCGCGATGGCGCCGATCAGCAGGGGTTTCTCGATGTTCAGCAGCTTGCGGCCGATGATCAGCGAGACGGTCGCGGGCACGAGCACCATGGCGATTCCCGCGATCGGCAGCAGCGCGCCGTACTGCTTCAGCAGCGGCAGCGCCTGCGGTCCGGAGGTGAGTCCGGTGCAGGCGATGAAGACGGCGAGACCCATGTCCTTCAGCGTGGTCGCGGCCTGCGGCGGGAAGGCGCCGAAGGTCTGGCGGCGGGAGCGGAACCAGCCGAAGAGCAGGCCGGAGACGAGGCAGCCGCCGCCGGTGCCCAGCGACAGCGGGACCGCGCCGAAGCGGACGACGACCTGGCCGAGCAGCGAGCCGGCCGCGATGCCGAGGCCGATGTAGACGAAGTCGGTGGTGTCGTTCTTGACGACGGCGCCGAGTTTCGCCGTGACCCGGCTCAGCCCGGCGCGGGCGCCGACCAGGGTCAGCACGTCGCCTCGGTGCACGGCGGTGTCGGCGGAGGCGGGCAGGCGCAGGTCGCCGCGCACCACCTCGGTGACGTAGACGCCGTCGCGGGAGAACTCCGGGTGGTCGCGCCGCAGTTCGCCCAGGGTGCGGCCGTCGGTGGCCTTCTCGGTGACGGCGACCTGGCCGGTGGCCAGGTGGGTGTCCAGATCGGGCAGGCCCGCGGTCTCCGGGCCGGTGACACGGCCCGCCTCGATCATGTCGGCGCGCCGGCCGACCAGCAGGACGAGGTCGGAGAGGGTCAGCTCGAAGCCGGGCGGGGGCGCGGGGACGACCTTGCTGCCGCGTTTGACCGACTCCACGGTGACGAGGCCGTCGAGCTGCCGCTCCAGGGACTCGACGGTGCGGCCGTCGGCGTGGGTGACGAAGAAGGTGCGGCCGACCAGTACGGGCAGCGCCTCCCGCTCGTCCGCCTCCAGTCCCCCACCTCCGCCGCGCATCCGCTCCCACAGGTCGCGGGAGGCGTCGGCGAGGTTGATCCGCATCAGCATCGGCATGAGCTGACTGGTGTAGATCACGATGGTGATCAGGCCGAACAGGTAGCAGACGGTGTAGGCGGTGGCCACATGGCCCTGGTACTGGCTCATCTGCGCCGGGGTCAGTCCGCCGAGCTTGGCGATCGACTCGGTCGCGGTGCCGACGACGGCGGACTCGGTGGCGGCCCCGGCCAGGATGCCGGAGGCGGTGCCCACGTCCAGGTCGAAGGCTGCGGCCAGCCCGAACGCGATGCCCAGCACGCACACCAGCTCGATCAGGCAGAGGCAGAAGAAGCGCAGGCTGCGGCGGTTGAGGTGGGCGAAGAACTGCGGCCCCGCCAGGTAGCCGAGGGCGAAGATGAAGATCGCGAAGAAGACGGTCTTCACGTCGTCCGAGACGGTCACCTTCGCCCAGGCGCCCAGGAGCAGGGACACGATCAGTGTGCCGCAGATGCCGCCCAGGGTGATCGGGCCGACGCGCAGCTTGCCGAGCAGGTAGCCGACGGCGAGGCACAGGAACAGCGCGAGTTCCGGGTGGCCGCGGAGCACGCCCATACACTCACCCGCCGCATCTGTAGGGGAAGGTACCGATCGGACAGGGCAGCCGAATCCGTACACATGCCGAGCAGCAACGTAACGTCGCGCGGGCTGCGCCGCGCGGCCGGACAGCCGACCGGGTGGGGTGCGCTCCGCGGGCGGGCGGGTGGGGCGCGCGCTCCGGCCGGCTGGGCGGGGTGCCTCCTCGGCCGCCTGGGCTGGGGCCTTCGTGGCTGGCCGGGCCCGGCGGGACACGGTGTCGCGCGGTGGGACATGTCGTCGTACGGTCGCCGACGGTCCGGGAGCCGGTGGGCCGCCGCGGGGCGGAACCGTTCCGGCCGGGGCGGGTGGCTGGCGAGCCCGGTGGCCTGGGATGAGGCGGAAGGCCGGCCGGCGTGGTGGACGGGAACCGAACCGCCGTCCGGCGTATTGGCCGAGAACCGGGCGGTCGGCCGGCACAGCGGCTGGGAACGGGGTGGAGGGCCGGTCGGCGGGGTGGCCGGGGTCGGAGAGGGGCGTGGAGCGGGGCTCGGGAGCGGGCGGCGTTCGGCGTCGGTGGGGGCTCGGGGAAAGCGTGCCGGGGATTGACGTCCCCGCGTCTACTTAGACTAGCCTTCCCTAAGTTGACCGTTTCCGGAGGGTGGCCGGTGGGATCTGGGGAACTGTCGGGGCGGGACGTCCTGACGCGCTCGGTCAGGGGACAAGGACGGCGCGTCGCCGTGGGCGCGGTGCTCGGCTGTGTGCACCAGCTCGGGGAGGCGCTGGTGCCCGTGCTGATCGGCGTCGTCGTCGATCAGGCGGTGGCCGGGCGGGACGCCGGGCGCCTGGTGCTCTGGCTGGCCGTCCTGGCCGTCCTGTACGTGTGCCTCTCGTGGAGCTTCCGGCTGGGCGCGCGGATCGGCGAGCGCGGCGCCGAGGAAGCCGCCCACACGCTGCGGCTGGCGCTGGTGCGCCGCGTCCTGGACCCCAGGGGCGGAGCCGAGGACGACCGGCTCGCCGGTGAGCTGGCCAATGTCGCCACCGAGGACGCCAAGCGCGTCGGCGCGGTCAACATGGCGCTGATGAGCGGCGTCTGGGCCGTCGCGGGCCTCGCCGTGAGCGCCGTGGTACTGCTGCTGACATCCGTGCCGCTCGGTCTGATCGTGCTGGTCGGCACTCCCGTTCTGCTGTGGCTCGGGCATCTGCTGAGCAAGCCGCTGGAGCGGCGCAGCGAGGCCGAGCAGGACCGCGCGGCGGGCGCCGCGGGTGTCGCGGCCGACCTGGTGGCCGGGCTGCGGGTGCTCAAGGGGCTCGGCGCCCAGCAGGCGGCGGTGGAGCGCTACCGCCGTACCAGCAGGGTGTCCCTGGCCGCCACCCTGCGCGCGGCGCGGGCCGAGTCGTGGCAGACCGGGCTCGTCCTGGCCCTCACCGGCGTCTTCATCGCGCTGATCGCCTGGGTGGGCGGTCGGCTGGCCCTGGAAGGTTCCCTGTCCCTGGGGCAGTTGGTGACGGCGGTGGGTCTCGCGCTGTTCCTGCTGGGCCCGTTGGAGACGTTCGCCTGGGTCAACGCCGACCTGGCGCAGGGCCGCGCCTCCGCCGCCCGGATCGCCCGGGTGCTCGCCGCCGGGCCCGCCGTCGTCGGCGGCGAGGAGCCGGTGCCGGCCGGTGTGCGCGGGGAGTTGCGGCTGCGCGGGGTCCGGCTCGGCGGGCTGGACGGCGTGGACCTCGACGTGCCCGCCGGGCGGCTGACCGGGATCGCCGTGACCGATCCCGCCTGCGCCGAGGCGCTGCTCGGGTGCCTGGGCCGGGAGGTGGACCCGGAGTCCGGGTCGGTCGAGCTGGACGGTGTGCCGCTGACCCGGCTGGCGCCTGCCGAGCTGCGGGCCGCGGTGCTGGTCGCCGCGCACGACGCCGCCCTGTTCGAAGGCTCCCTGGCCGCGAACGTGAGGCCCGCGCAGGGGACGGCGGACGGCGGGCCGGACCCGCGGACCGCACGCGCCATGGCGGCCGCCGACGCCGACGAGGTCGCCCGCTCGCTGCCGCACGGCGCGGCCACGCAGGTGGGCGAAGGCGGGCGGTCGCTGTCCGGCGGGCAGCGCCAGCGCGTCCTGCTCGCCCGGGCGCTGCGCGCCGAACCGCCCGTCCTGGTCGTCCACGATCCGACGACGGCCGTGGACGCGGTCACCGAGGCCCGGATCGCCCAGGGCCTCAGGGAGATCAGACAGGGCCGTACGACGGTCGTGGTGACCAACAGCCCCGCGCTGCTCGCCGTCACCGACCGGGTCGTGTTCCTGGACGGCGGCCGGGTCGGCGCCGAGGGCACCCACGGCGAGCTGGCCCGTACGCACGCGACCTACCGCACGGCGGTGCTGGCATGAGCGTGACCGCCGCGCCGAACGGCTCCGAACGCGCCCTGCTGCCCACGGCCACGCCCGCCCGCACCCGGGCCGCGGTGCGCGAACTGCTGCGCCCGCACCGCGCCCTGGCGGTCGCCGGCTTCGGCACGATGATGCTGGCCACGGCCGTCGGGCTGCTCACCCAGCCGCTGCTGGGCCACATCGTGGACGCCGTCGCCGAGCACCGTTCCCCCGACGCGCTCACCTGGCCGGTCCTCGCGCTCGCCGGGGTGGCCCTGGTGCAGGGCCTGACGACCGCGCTGGGCATGTCCCTGGTGTCCCGGCTCGGCGAGACCGCCCTGGCCCGGCTGCGCGAACTGTTCGTGGCCCGCGCCCTGTCACTGCCCCTGGAGCGGCTGGAGCGGGCCGGCTCGGGCGACCTGAACGCCCGGGTCACCCGCGATGTGTCCCGCGTCGCCGACGCCGTGCGCGGCGCACTGCCCGAACTGGCCCGCTCGGGGCTGTCGATCGTGCTGACGCTGGGCGCCCTCGCGCTGCTGGACTGGCGGTTCCTGCTGGCCGCGCTGGCCGCCGTACCCGTGCAGGCGCACACCGCCCGCTGGTACGTCCGCAACGCCGTCCCCCTGTACGCCAAGGAGCGGATCGCCGCCGGCGCCCAGCAGCAGCAACTGCTCGACACCATCGGCGGGGCGCGCACCGTGCGGGCCCACCGGCTCCAGGAGGGCCACACCCGGCAGGTCACCGAGCGTTCGCGGGCGGCGGTGGAGCTGACGATGCGAGGGGTGCGGCTGGTGCTGCGCTTCTACAGCAGACTGCACATCGCCGAATACGTGGGTCTGACCGCCGTCCTGGTCACCGGGTACTGGCTGGTGCGGTCCGGCTCCGCCTCGATCGGCACCGCGACCGCCGCCGCCCTGTACTTCCACAGCCTCTTCGGACCGGTCAACACCGCGCTCGTCCTGCTCGACGACGCCCAGTCGGCGACGGCGGGGCTGGCCCGGCTGGTCGGCGTGGTGGACGAGCCCGCGCCCGCGCCCGGCGACGGCGCCGAGGACCGCGCGGCCGCCGTGCCGGGCGCGCCCGCGGTGACGCTCACCGGCGTCTCGCACGCGTACGCGCCCGGCCGTCCGGTCCTCGACGGCGTCGATCTCCAGGTGCGGCCCGAGGAGCGCGTGGCGCTGGTCGGCACCACCGGCGCCGGCAAGACGACCCTGGCCAAACTGGTGGCGGGACTGCACCGCCCGACGGCCGGACGCGTCGACGTCGGCGGCACGGAACCCGACGGCTCCGGCCGCCTGGTGGGCCTGGTCACCCAGGAGGTGCACGTCTTCGCCGGACCGCTCGCCGACGACCTGCGGCTGGCCCGCCCGGACGCGGGCGACGAGGAACTGCGGGAGGCGCTGGCCGCGGTGGGCGCGCTCGGCTGGGCGGAGCAGCTGCCGGACGGTCTGGACACGGTCGTGGGCGACGGCAGCCACCGGCTGACCGCCGACCGCGCGCAGCAACTCGCTCTCGCACGCGTGCTGTTGGCCGATCCGCCGGTCGTCGTGCTCGACGAGGCGACCGCTGAGGCGGGCAGTTCGGGCGCCCGGCTGCTGGACGAGGCCGCCGAGCGGGCGCTGCGCGGCCGTACGGCACTGGTCGTGGCCCACCGGCTGAGCCAGGCCGCCGCGGCCGACCGGGTGGTCGTGCTGGACGGCGGCCGGGTGGTCGAGCAGGGCACGCACGACGAACTCCTCGCCGCCCGGGGCCGCTACGCCGCTCTGTGGCGCGCCTGGTCGGACAACCGCTCCGCCTCCCCCACCGGACTCACTGACCGCACCGGACTCACTGAACTCCCTGCACCCGCCGAGCCCGCCGCCGGCGGTTCCCCGGCCGCTCACTGAGCCGCCCCCTCCGAGCCAGCCAACCGCACCGTCGACACGAACCGAAGGATCAACCGATGCCCCGCGCCACCAGAGTCTCCAGGCTCACCGGCCTGCTCGCCTCCGTACTGCTGCTGACGGCCACGGCGGTCGCCTGCGGCTCCTCGGGCTCCGACAGCGACTCGTCCTCCTCCGGTTCCTCGGGCTCGTCGGCGTCCGCCGGCGCGTTCCCCGTGACGATCGACCACAAGTTCGGCAGTACGACGGTCAAGTCCGAGCCCCGGCGGATCGTGACCGTCGGGCTCACCGACCAGGACGCCGTCCTCGCCCTCGGGAAGGTGCCCGTCGGCACGACCGAGTGGGTGGGCGGCTACCCGGGCGCGATCGGGCCGTGGGCGAAGGACAGGCTCGGCGGCGCGGCGGCGCCGACCGTGCTCAAGGACAGCGGCACCGGCCCGCAGGTGGAGAAGATCGCCGCGCTCAAGCCGGATCTGATCCTCGCCGTCTACTCGGGGCTCACCAAGGCCCAGTACGAGAGCCTGTCGAAGTTCGCGCCGGTGGTGGCCCAGCCCAAGCAGTACAACGACTTCGGCGTGCCGTGGCAGCAGCAGACCGAGGAGATCGGCAAGGCGCTCGGCAAGCCCGGCCAGGCCGAGCAGCTGGTGTCGGGGGTGGAGGCGAAGTTCGCCGCGGCGAAGAAGGCGCATCCGGAGTTCGCCGGGGCCACGTCGGTGATGGCGACGCCCTACGAGGGCACGTTCGTCTTCGGCAGTCAGGACCCGCGCTCCCGTCTCCTGTCCGACCTCGGCTTCGGGCTGCCGAAGGACCTCGACAAGGTGATCGGGGACGAGTTCGGCGCCAACATCAGCAAGGAGCGCCTCGACCTGCTCGACCAGAAGGTGGCCGTGTGGATCGTGCCGGACCTGACGGGCGCGGTGACCAAGCTGCACAATGACCGGATCTACGCCGACCTGAACGTGGTGAAGCAGGGCCGGGAGGTCTTCATCAAGGAGACCAGCGACTACGGCAACGCGGTGTCCCTGTCGACCGTGCTGAGCATCCCCTACGTGCTGGACCGCCTGGTGCCGCAGCTCGCCGCGGCGGTGGACGGCAAGCCCGCGACGAAGGTGGCGCAGCCCGCCTCCTGAGCGAGCGGCGGGAGGAACGCGGAGAGGGGCGGGCCCGGCGGGCCCGCCCCTCTCCGCTTCGTCGTGCCCTGTCAGGAGCCGTCGACCAGGCTCTTGGGGCGCATGTCCGTCCAGTTGGCCTCGACGTGGTCCAGGCATTCCTGGCGGGCCGCCGGACCGTGGACGGCCTTCCAGCCGGCCGGTACGTCCACGAAGTCGGGCCACAGGCTGTACTGGCCCTCGTCGTTGACGAGGACGGAGTAGAGGCCTTCGGGGTTCTCGAACGGGTTGCTCATGTCGGTGCGGTCCTTGTCCGGTGGGGTGGTGGGTGGGCTGTGGGGGGCTGTGGGGGGTCAAATCCGTTCGTCCGCTCGGCGTACCACCGCCTCGAGCGCCCGGAACCAGGTCTCGGCCAGTGCGCGGACCGCGTCCTCGGTGAGGAGCTCGGCCGCCCAGGCCCAGTGGGCGCTCAGCCGTGGCCCGTCGGGGTGGTCCTCGGTGAGCGCGTTGAGGGTGAGCGCGTGCGACATCGGCATGCCGGGGTCGGCGTCGAGGTCGGCGGCGTCCTCCTCGGGGGCGTAGGACCAGTCGGCGGCCTCGGGGCGCTCGAAGCGGCCCATGTAGTTGAACTCGATGTCGGGCTCGCCGAGTTCGGCGAGGAGCGGGCCGGTCGCGGGGTTGAGGTGGCGCAGCAGGCCGTGGCCGATGCCGGCCGTGGGCAGGGCGGTGAGGTGGCCGCTCACGCGGGCCACGGCCTCGTCCAGGGCGGGTCCGCCGGCGAGGGCGTCCGGTGCGTTCGGGCCCGGGTCGAGGCGTACGGGGACGACGCTGGTGAACCAGCCGACGGTGCGGGACAGGTCGGCGGCGCCCGCGAGTTCCTCCTCGCGGCCGTGGCCCTCCAGGTCGACCAGGACCGGGCCGCCGGCCGCCGCCGCGCCCAGGGTGCGGGCCCGCCAGTCGCCGACGGCGAGGGCGAACGCGGTGAGCAGGACGTCGTTGACGCTCGCGCCGAACGCGGCGGGCGCCCGGCCGAGCAGGGGTCCGGTGAGATCGGCGGGCAGGGTCAGGGAGAGGTAGCGGGTGGTGGCGACGGTGTCGTGCGCGGGGTCGAGGGGCCGGGGCAGGGGCAGGCCGGCGCCTCCGGCGAGGGCGGAGGTCCACCAGGGCAGTTCGTCCTCGGCGGCCGGGTCGGCGGCCCGGGCGCCGAGGAGGCGCGCCCAGCGGGCGAACGACATCTCCACCGGGACGAGTTCGGGGGCGCGCTCGCCGCGGACGGCGGCCCAGGCGGTCGCCAGGTCGGGCAGCAGCACCCGCCAGGAGACGCCGTCGATCACCAGGTGGTGGACGAGGATCAGCAGCCGTCCGGGGCGGTCCGCTCCGGCGTCGAACCAGACCGCCCGCACCATCGCCCCGGCGTCCGGGTCGAGGCCGCTTCGTGCCGTGCGGGCGTGGCGGGCGATGGCGTCCCGCAGCGCGCCCTGGTCGTCCGCGGCGTCCCGCACGTCGACGCGGGTGAGCCAGCCGCGTACGTCGGCGTCGTGGGCCGGCGGAATGCGCAGGACGGGTTCGGGGGTGCGGACGAGGCGGGCGCGGAGCATGTCGTGCCGTGCGGCGAGCGCCCCGAGCACGGTCAGCAGAGCGGGTTCGGACAGGCCGGCCGGGGTACGGACCAGGGCCGCCTGGTGGTAGGCGGCGAGGGGGCCGCCGCGGTCGAGCAGGGAGCGCATGATCGGGGTGAGCGGGGCGCTGCCGGTGCCGTCGTCGTGCGTGGCGTGGCGTTCCCCGGCGCCCAGCGGGACGGCGACGGCGGCGAGCGCGGCGACGGTGCGGTGCTGGAACACCTGGCGCGGGGTGACGCGCAGTCCGCCCGAGCGGGCCCGGGCGACGAGTTGCATGGCGATGATGCTGTCGCCGCCGAAGGAGAAGAAGTCGTCGTCGGCGCCGACCGCTTGGGCGGGCAGGCCGAGGGCGTCAACGAACAGGTCGCGCAGGGTGTGCTCGGTGGCGTTGCCGGGCGCCCGCCCGCCGCCCGCCGCGGTGAAGTCGGGGGCGGGCAAAGCGGCCCGGTCGAGCTTGCCGTTGGACAGCAGCGGCAGCCTCTCCAGCACGACGACGGCGGCCGGGACCATGTAGTCGGGCAGCGTGGCGGCGGTGTGGGCGCGCAGCGCGGCCGGTTCGGGGCTCTCTGCGGCGCGCGGCACGGCGTAGGCGATCAGCCGGCGGACGCCGGGCCGGTGTTCGCGGGCCACGACGACCGTCTCGGCGACGGCGGGGTGGGTGCTCAGCGCGGCTTCGATCTCGGCGAGTTCGATCCGGTAGCCGCGGATCTTGACCTGGTCGTCGGTGCGTCCGGCGAACTCCAGCAGTCCGTCCTCGCGCCAGCGGGCGAGGTCGCCGGTGCGGTACATGCGGTGCCCCGGCGCGCCGTACGGGTCGGCGACGAAGCGTTCGGCGGTGAGGTCGGGGCGGCCGAGGTAGCCGCGCGCCAGGCCCGGTCCGGACAGGTACAGCTCGCCGGTGACGCCGGGCGGCACCGGGCGCAGGGCGGTGTCCAGGACGTAGGCGCGGCCGTGGTGGACGGGGCGGCCGACGACCGGGCGGTCGCTGTCGCGGACCCGGCCGACGAGGGCGTCGACGGTGGCCTCGGTGGGGCCGTAGAGGTTGACCGCCTCGGTGTCGGGAAGCGCGGCCAGCCGGGTCCACAGCGACTCGGGGACGGCCTCGCCGCCGAAGCCGACGACCGCGAGGGGGCAGTCGCCGCCGGGGCCGATCAGGCCGCTGTCCGCCATCCGGGCGAGCAGGGACGGGGTGACCTCGATGAAGTCGATGCGGCGGTCGCGGACGAAGGCGGCGAGGAGTTCGGGGTCGCGGCGGGTGTCGTCGTCGGCGATGTGCAGGGCGTGCCCGTCCAGCAGCCACAGCTGCGGCTGCCAGGAGGCGTCGAAGGAGAACGACCAGGCGTGTCCGACGCGCAGGCGGCGGCGTCCGGTGCGCCGCTTGGCCGCCTCGTGCAGGTCGTGGCGGTGGCTGTGGAAGAGGTGGGCGAGGCCGCGCTGGGTGACGACGACGCCCTTGGGGCGGCCGGTGGAGCCGGAGGTGTAGATGACGTAGGCGGGGTGGTCGGGGCCGGGCGGGGTGGGTTCCGTCTCGGGGAGGCCGTCCGTCGGGGCGTCCAGGCGCAGGACGGGGACGTCGGTGGCGGGCAGGGCGCCGGCGGTGTCCTCGGTGGCGAGGATCAGCACCGGGCGGGCGTCGTCGAGCATGCCGGTGAGGCGGGTGGCGGGCAGGTCGGGGTCGAGGGGCAGGTAGGCGGCGCCGGACTTCATCACGGCGAGGATCGCGGCGATGTGGTCGGCGGTGCGCGGCAGGGCGAGGGCGACGATCCGCTCCGGTCCGGCGCCGTGTCCGGCCAGTACGCGGGCCAACCGGTCGGTGCGGGCGTCGAGTTCGGCGAAGGTGAGGGTCGTCGTGGCGTCGGTGACCGCGGGCGCGCCGGGGTCGGCGGCGGCCTGGGCGGTGAACAGGGCCGGTACGGTGCGCAGGCGTTCGGCGGGCGGGAGCGCGGTGTCGTTCCAGGTGTGCAGGACGGTGTGCCGGTCGGCGGCGCCGAGCAGGTCGAGCCGGCCGACGGGGCGGTCCGGGTCGGCCGCCATGTCGGTGAGCAGGCCGGTCAGGGCGTCCGTGATCCGCCGTACGGTGGCGGCCTCGAACAGCTCGGGCCGGAACTCGGCGGTCAGCCGCAGTCGTTCGGCGGGCTCGATCGCCCAGGCGAACGGGTAGTGGGTGGCGTCCTGGTGGTCGAGGACGCTGACGCGCGGCGCGTCGTCCCCGTCGGCGTCCTTCTCGGCCACCGGGTACGACTCGAACACCACGAGGGTGTCGAAGAGTTCACCGAGTCCGGCGGCGCGCTGGATGTCGGCCAGGCCGAGGTGCTGGTGGGCGATGAGCCGGGACTGCTCGTCCTGGAGCCGGTCCAGCAGGGTGGCGGTGCTCTCCTGCGGGCGCAGCCGCACCCGGACCGGCACCGTGTTGATGAACAGGCCGATCATGGCCTCCGATCCGGCGAGTTCGGGCGAGCGGCCCGCGACGGTGGCGCCGAACACCACGTCGTCGCGTCCGGTGAGCCGGCCCAGCAGTACGCCCCAGGCCGCCTGGACGAGGGTGTTGAGGGTGATGCCCCGGGCGCGGGCGAAGGTCTCCAGGCGCGCGGTGCGGCCGGCGTCCAGTTCCACGGTGTGGGTGTGCGGGAGGACGGCGGCGCGGTCCGGGTCGGCGGGCGCCAGCCGGGTGGGTTCGGCGAGGCCGGACAGCGCCTCGGCCCATGCGGCGGCGGAGGCGGCCGGGTCCTGGGCGGCCAGCAGCCTGAGGTGGGCGCGGTAGGAGGCGGGCGGGGCCGGGGTGCGGCCCGTGTAGCGCGCCCACAGTTCGGCGGTGAGCAGCGGCAGCGACCAGCCGTCGAGCAGCAGGTGCTGGTGGGAGAGGACCAGCCGGTGCCTTCCCTCGCCGAGCCGGGCGAGCAACAGCCGCAGCAGCGGCGGGCGTTCGGGGTCGAAGCGGCGGCGTTCCTGGCCGAGCAGCCGGGTCAGTTCGGCCTCGGTGTCGTCGTTGCCGGTGAGGTCCAGCTGCCGCCACGGCAGGACGGCCGTGCGCGGGACGACGGCGACGGGCCGGCCGGAGGACAGGTGGGTGAAGCCGCTGCGCAGGTTCTCGTGGGCGTCGAGCAGGTCCTGCGCGGCGGCGCGCAGCCGGCCGGCGTCCAGGGGGCCTTCGAGGTCGTAGGAGACCTGGACGGTGTAGACGTCCGGCCCCTCGTCGCCGGAGTCCAGGGCCGCGTGGAAGAGCAGTCCGGCCTGGAGGGGCGAGACCGGCAGCACCTCGGTTGCGGCGGGCAGCGCGGTCAGTTCGGCGCGTTCGGCGGCGGTGAGGTCGAGCGGGACGGTGTCCTCGCCCGTCCGCTCGGCCGTGGCGGCAGCCGTGGTGACGGCGGCGAGCTTGGCCACCGTCTTGTGCCGGAAGACGTCGCGGGGGCTGAAGGCCAGGTGGGCGGCGCGGGCGCGGGCGACCAGGCGCATGGCGACGATGCTGTCGCCGCCGAGGGCGAAGAAGTCGTCGTCGACGCCGACCCGTTCGAGGCCGAGGACGTCGGCGACGAGGGCGGCGAGGGTCTCCTCCAGCGGGGTGCGCGGCCGGGTGTCGCTCACCTCGGCGGCGAAGTCGGGCGCGGGCAGCGCCTTGCGGTCCAGCTTGCCGTTGGCGGTGAGCGGCAGGGCGTCCAGGACGAGCACGGCGGCCGGGACCATGTGGTCGGGCAGCGCGGCGGCGGTGTGGGCGCGCAGCGCGGCTGGCTCCGGCCTGGCTCCGGCGGCCGGGACGGCGTAGGCGACGAGCCGGTCCTCGCGCAGGACGACGGTGGCGTGCGCGACGGCCGGGTGGGCGGCGAGGACGTGCTCGATCTCGCCGGGTTCGATGCGCAGGCCGCGCAGTTTGACCTGGTCGTCGGTGCGGCCGAGGTATTCCAGCTCGCCGTCCGCCGTCCAGCGGGCCAGGTCGCCCGTGCGGTACATGCGGGCGCCGGCGGGGCCGTGCGGGTCGGCGACGAACCGCTCGGCGGTCAGGTCCGGGCGGCCGAGGTAGCCGCGGGCCAACTGGATGCCTGCCAGATAGAGTTCGCCGGCCACACCGGGCGGTACCGGGCTCAGTGCGGCGTCGAGCACGTAGGTGCGGGTGTTCCACACCGGGCGGCCGATCGGCACGGTGGCCGGGTCGGCGCCCACCTCGTGGGCGGTGACGTCGACGGACGCCTCCGTGGGGCCGTACAGATTGTGCAGGCGGCTGCCCGGCAGCACCCGGTGGAGGCGGGCGGCCAGCGGCGCGGGCAGGGCCTCGCCGCTGCACATCACCTGGCGCAGGACGCCGCAGCCGGCGGCGGCGGGCTCGTCGAGGAAGGCGCGCAGCATCGACGGCACGAAGTGGGCGGTGGTGACGTGCTCGCGGCGGATCAGGTGGGCCAGGTAGGCGGGGTCGTGGTGGCCCTCGGGGCGGGCGACGACGAGGGCCGCGCCGGTGATCAGCGGCCAGAAGAACTCCCACACCGACACGTCGAAGCCGGCCGGGGTCTTCTGCAGCACGCGGTCCTGCGCGCCGAGCCGGTAGGCGTCCTGCATCCACGCCAGGCGGTTGGCGATGCCCTGGTGGGGAACGGTGACGCCCTTGGGGCGGCCGGTGGAGCCGGAGGTGTAGATGACGTAGGCGGGGTGGCGGGGGTCGTAGGAGGCGGGCAGGGGGGCGTCGGACGGGTGGACGGGTGTGCCGTCGGCGTGGACGGCGAGGGTCGGCGTCCCGGTGCCGGGCAGGGCCGTGGCCTCGGCGTCCTCGGCGGTGACCAGGCAGACCGGGCGGGCGTCGGTGAGGGTGTGCGCCAGGCGTTCGGCCGGGTGGCCGGTGTCGAGGGGGAGGTAGGCGGCGCCCGCGCGGTGCACCGCGAGCAGGGCGACCACGAGGGCGACCGAGCGGGGCAGGGCGACGGCGACGGTCGTCTCCGCCTGCGCGCCGTGTGCGGCGAGGGTGCGGGCGAGGCGTTCCACGCGCTGGTCGAGCTCGGCGTAGGTGAGCGAGGCGTCCTCGCACACGAGGGCCGTGGCGGCGGGGGTGCGGGCCGCCTGGGCGCGGAACAGCTCGGGGAGGGTGAGACCGGGCACCGGCCGGGCCGTGTCGTTCCACCGGGTGAGGACGCGGGCGCGTTCGCCGTCGCGGAGCACGTCCAGGGCGCCGACGCGCCGGCCGGGGTCGGCGGCGACCTGCTCCAGCAGCATCTCCAGCCGACGGGCGAGGAGTTCGGCGCTCTCCTCGTCGAAGAGGTCGGCGCTGTACTCGATCCAGCCCTCGATGCCCGCGCCGTCGCCCAGCTCCACGAAGTCGAAGCTGAGGTCGAACTTGGCGCCGTCCTGGCCCAGCGTCTCGCGGCGGACGGTGAGGCCGGGCAGGGCGGGTCCCTCGCTGCGGCCGGCGAGGTGGACGACCATCACCTGGAACAACGGGTGGCGGGCGAGGGAGCGTTCGGGGTTGAGGGCCTCCACCAGGCGTTCGAAGGGCAGGTCCTGGTGCTCGTAGGCGGCCAGGTCGGTCTCCCGGACCCGGGCGAGCAGGTCGGCGAAGGTGGGGTCGCCGGACAGATCGGTGCGCAGGACCAGGGAGTTGACGAAGAAGCCGACCAGGTCTTCGAGGGCCTCGTCGGCGCGTCCGGAGACCGGCGCGCCGAGGGGGATGTCGTCGCCGGCGCCGAGCCGGTGCAGCAGCGCGGCCACGGCCGCCTGGGCGACCATGAACACGCTGACCCCGTGGTCGCGGGCCAGGCCGCGCAGCGCGCCCGTCAGGCGGGGCGGCACGGTGAAGGCGACGGCGCCGCCGCGCCCGCTGGACTCGGCCGGGCGCGGCCGGTCGGCGGGCAGGTTCAGCTCCGCCGGGAGTCCGTCGAGGACGCCGGTCCAGTGTGCGAGCAGGGCGGGGCCGGCCTGTGCCAGCAGGTCGCGCTGCCAGAGCGTGTAGTCGGCGTAACCGGCGGGCAGCGGCGTCCAGTCGGGCGTCCGGTCCTGGACGCGGGCCGCGTAGGCGGTGGAGAGGTCGGCGAGGAGCGGCCGGTCGGACCACTCGTCGGTGGCGATGTGGTGCAGCAGGAGCAGCAGGACGTGCTCGTCGGGGCCGGTCCGGGACAGCACCGCGCGCAGCGGGAGGTCGCGGGCGAGGTCGAAGGGGCGGGCGGCCTCGGCGGCCAGGTCCGCGCCGTCGGCCGAGGCCAGTTCGAGCCGTGCCCGCGCCGGGTCCAGGACGTGCTGGTACGGCTCTCCGTCGACGGCCGGGAAGACGGTGCGCAGCGGTGCGTGCCGGGCGATGACGTCGTTGAGGGCGGCTTCGAGGGCTGTCCGGTCCAGGGCGCCGGTGAGCCGCCAGGCGGAGGGGACGGTGTAGGCCGGGTTCGGGCCCTCCACCTGGTGCAGCAGCCACAGCCGCCGTTGGGCGGAGGAGAGCGGGAGCCGCTCGGGGAGCGGGCGTCCGGCGTGCAGGGCGGGGCGGGCGAGCGCGGTCGCCGTGCCGAGGCGGGCGGCGAGCCGGGCGGGGGTCGGCGCGTCGAAGACGGTGCGCAGCGACACCTCCTCGCCGAGCGCCGCCCGGATCCGGGCGGCCAGCCGCATCGCGATCAGGGAGTGGCCGCCGAGGGCGAAGAAGTCGTCGTCGGGGCCGACGCGTTCGACGCCGAGGACGGCGGCGAACGCCGCGCACAGCAGTTCCTCGCGTCCGGTGCGCGGCAGGCGTCCGCCGCTCGCGGTGGCCGCGGCGGGGCCGGGGGCGGGCAGGGCGGCGGTGTCGAGCTTGCCGTTGACGGTGCGGGGCAGGGCGTCCAGGGCGACGAAGGCGGCGGGGACCATGTGGTCCGGGAGCGCGGCGGCGGTGTGGGCGCGCAGGGCGGCCGGTTCGGGGGCGGCGCCGGTGCGGTCGGTGACGACGTAGGCGATGAGGCGGGGCGCGCCGGGCCGGTCCTCGCGGACGAGGACAGCGGCGGCGGAGACGGCGGGGTGCGCGGTCAGGACGGACTCGATCTCGCCGGGTTCGATGCGGAAGCCGCGCAGTTTGACCTGGTCGTCGGCGCGGCCGAGGAAGACCAGGGCGCCGTCGGGGCGGCGGCGCACGAGGTCGCCGGTGCGGTACATGCGCTCGCCGGGCGCGCCGAACGGGTCGGCGACGAAGCGTTCGGCGGTCAGGGCCGGGCGGCCCAGGTAGCCGCGGGCCAGGCCGTCCCCGGCGAGGTACAGCTCGCCGGGGACGCCGACCGGGGCCGGGCGCAGCCGATCGTCGAGGACGTGGGCGCGGATGTTGTCCAGCGGGGCGGCCCAGTCGGCCGCGTCCCGGGCGGCGGCGTCCTCGGTGTCGGCCCGCGGTCCGGTGGGGCCGTGGTGCCAGCCGTAGGCGTCGACCGCGCACTCGGTGGGGCCGTACAGGTCGTGCACGGCGGTGCCGGGCAGGGCGGTGAGGCGGCGCCAGAGGGCGGGCGGGGTGTGCTCGCCGCCGACGGCGATGACCGCCGGGACCGGATCGGCGCCGTCGGGGGCGAGGAAGCCGTGATGGAGCAGTTCGCGCAAGTAGGTGGGGGTGAGGTCGAGGAAGTCGATCCGGGACGCGGCCAGGCGGCGCAGCAGGGCGGCCGGGTCGAGCAGGGTGGTCTCGTCGACGACGTGCAGTTCGTGTCCGGCGAGCAGCCACAGCAGCGGTTCCCAGGAGCCGTCGAAGCTGAACGAGGCGGCGTGGATCGCGCGCAGTGCGTCGCGGCCGGTGGCGCGGACCGCCGGTTCGATCAGGTCGCGCAGATGGGCGGCGTAGAGGTTGCTCAGTCCGCGGTGGGTGCCGATGACGCCCTTGGGGCGGCCGGTGGAGCCGGAGGTGTAGATGGTGTAGGCGGCCTCGGCGGGGTGGGGCGGCGGTCCGGCCGGGGCCGTCGCGGCGGCCGGCCACGGGGCGTCCAGCAGCAGGCGCGGTACGGCCGGGGTGTCGGGCAGGCGCCGGGCGAGCGCGGTGGTGGTGAGCAGGCACACCGGGGCCGCGTCGGTCAGCATGAACTCGACTCGTTCGGCCGGGTGTTCGGGGTCGAGCGGGAGGTAGGCGGCGCCGGAGGCGAGGACGCCGAGCAGGGCGGGCACCATCGACCGGCGGGGCAGGGCGAGGGCGACGACGGTGCCGGGGGCGGCGCCGTGGGCGCGCAGCCGCGCCGCCACCTCGTCCGCGTATGCCGTGAGTTCGGCGAAGGTGAGGTGTGCCGGGTCGTCGTCGGGGCCGGTGACCAGTGCGGTGCGGTCGGGGTGGCGGCGGGCGGTGTCGGCGAGGATCTCGGGGACGGAGCGCGTCTCGGCCGGGTGGGCGGTGTCGTTCCAGGCGCCGGTGGCGTGCGCGCGCTCGCCGGGGGTCAGCAGGTCGAGTGCGGCCAGGGGGGCGTCCGGGGTGCGGGCGGTCTGGTCGAGGAGCAGGACGAGGCGTTCGGCGAGGAGCGCCGCGGTCGCCGGGTCGGCCAGGTCGGTGGCGTACTCCAGCAGGAGCGTGACGCGGCCGCTCGCGTCGGACTCGTCGACGAAGGTGAAGTCGAGGTCGAACTTGGCGGTGCCGGTGTCCATGTCGTACCAGTCGGCGGGCAGTCCGAGCAGGGTGCGGGCGTCGCCGTCGGGGCGGTGGTGGTAGCCGAGCATGACCTGGAAGAGGGGGTTGCGGCCGGCCGCCCGGGGCGGGTTGACGGCCTCCACGACGCGGTCGAACGGCACGTCCTGGTGCTCGAAGGCGGCGAGCGCCGACTCGCGCACCCGCTCCACGAGTCGGCGGAACGTCAGCTCGCCTCCGTCGGGCGCCGACAGGTCGGTGCGCAGGACCAGGGTGTTGACGAAGAAGCCGACCAGGTCGTCCAGCGCGCTGTCGGTGCGGCCGGCGACGGGGGCGCCCAGGGGGATGTCGTCGCCCGCGCCCAGCCGGTGCAGCAGCGCCGCGGTGGCCGCCTGGAACAGCATGAACATGCTGGCGCCGGTCGTCGCGGACAGCTCGCGCAGCGCCCGCCCGGTCGCGGCCGGTACGTCCCGGCGCACGACGGCCCCTGCTCCGGTGGATTCGGCCGGACGCGAGCGGTCCAGGGGCAGCGCCAGTTCCTCGGGTGCGCCGCGCAGGGTCTCGGTCCAGTGGGCGAGCTGCCGCGCGCCGACCTCGTCGAGGAGCTGTTCCTGCCACAGCGTGTAGTCGGCGTACTGCACCGGCAGGGGCGCCCACTGGGGGGCGGCGCCGGCCGTGCGGGCGGCGTAGGCGGTTTCGAGGTCGGCGAGGAACGGCCGGTCGGACCACTCGTCGGTGATGATGTGGTGCAGCACGAGGGCGACCACGTGGTCCTCGGGCGCGAGCCGGAACACCTCCGCGCGCACCGGGATCTCGCGGGTCAGGTCGAACGGGCGGCGCTGTGCGGACTCGATCAGCGCGGGCAGCCCGTCCTCGGCGCTGTCGGTCACCGTGAACGGCGGCTCGGCCTCCTCGGCGGGCAGGATCCGCTGGTGGGGCACGCCGTCGATCTCGCCCACCAGGGTGCGCAGCGACTCGTGCCGTGCGGTGACGTCGTGGAGCGCGGCGCGCAGCGCGGGGAGGTCGAGCGCCCCGCGCAGCCGCAGGACGAGCGGGAAGTTGTACGCCGCTCCCTGGGCGCCCCCCGCCGTGTCGCCGAGCTGTCCCACCAGCCACAGCCGCCGCTGAGCGGCCGACAGGGCGATGTGTTCCGGCCGCTCGGCGAGGGCGGTGAGCGGCGACCGGACGGGCCTGCCGTCGTCCACACGGCCAGCCAGCAGGGCCGGGGTGGGGGCCTCGAAGAGGTCGCGGATGGCGAGTTCGGCGCCCAGTTCGGTGCGGGCGCGGCTGACCAGCCGGGTGGCGAGCAGCGAATGGCCGCCCAGGTCGAAGAAGTTGTCCTCGGCGCCGGTCTCGGGCAGTCCCAGCACCTCGGCGAACAGGCGGCACAGCGCCTCCTCCCGCGGGGTGCGTGGGCCGCGCCCGCCACCGAGCGCGACGGCGGGCTCGGCGTCGGGCAGGGCGCGCACGTCCAGCTTGCCGTTGGCGTTCATGGGCAGCGCGTCGACGATGACGAAGGCGGCCGGGACCATGTACTCGGGCAGTTCGCGGCCCAGGTCCTCGCGCAGCCGCCGGATCAGGGCCGCGGTCCCGCGGGCGGCGGTGGGGTCGTTGGCGTACGGCGCGACGCCGCCGCCGGGGCGGAACAGGCCGGCGGTGAGCCGGGGTTCGGCCGCCAGGAAGACGGCGTCGTAGGTTCCGGTCCGTGCCGACCAGGTGGTCAGCACCCGGTGTCCGGCGCTCTCGCCGAGCAGGCGCAGGGTCTCCGGGTCGATGCCGTCCTCGCGGGTGCGGCCGTCGGGGATGCCGGTCACCCGCAGCGCGTCGGGCCGTGTGGCGCCGGGGCGTGCGCCGGCGCGGCGGCCGGGCCGTCCGGCGGCGCGCAGGAGCTCGCCGACGGCCTCGGAGGTCCAGCCGCCGCGGGTGAGTTCGCCCGCGGCGTGGGCCGTGGCCCAGGCGACGGCCGGGATGTCGTCGAGGCGGACGTCCGGCTCGCCCGCGTACAGGACGACGTCGTAGCGGTGCCGGGTCAGCTCGTTGTGGTGGCGGCCTCGCTTGGTGCGCAGGTCGACGCCGTGGCCGAGGGCGGTGAAGTAGTCGGGGTCGACGAGGAGTTCCTTCTCCAGGCGCAGTCCGCGCTCCACGGCCCGCTCCAGGGCGGTGTCGTCGGTGGCGTCGGCGCCCCGGGCGCGCTGGATCTCGGTGTGAAAGGCGCGGGCGAGGCGGAGGTTGCGCACGTCGCCGAGGTAGAGGGCGCCGCCGGGCGCGAGCAGGGCCATGGCGCCGTCGATGACGGCGGTGAGGTAGTCGATGCTCGGGAAGTACTGGACGACGGAGTTGACGACGATCGTGTCGAACCAGCCGGCGGGCAGTCCGCTGAGGTCGTCGGCGGGCCGGCAGCGCAGTTCGACCCTGGCCGCCAGTTCGGGGTCGTGGGCGCGCAGTTCCGCGCCGATCTTGCGGATGACCGGGGCGGCGAAGTCGGTCGCCCAGTACGCCTCGGCGTCCGGGGCGAGAGCGGACAGCAGCAGGCCGGAGCCGACGCCGATCTCCAGGACGCGGCGCGGGTTCAGCGAGCGGATGCGGGCGAGGGTGGCCTCGCGCCACTCGTGCATCTCCTCGAAGGGGATGGGCCGGCCGTCGTAGGAGCTGTCCCAGCCGTCGTAGCGCTCGGTGAAGACGGCGGTGCCGATCTCCTCGTACTCGTCGGAGTAGATCTCCTGCCACTCGCCGACCTGGGCGGCCTCGGCGGCCGGGCGTTCGCCGGCGTCGGCGCCGGAGGGCACGACGTAGCCGACGAGCCGTTCGTCGCGCACCACGACGGCGGCCTGGGAGACCAGCGGGTGGCGGCTGAGGGCGCTCTCGATCTCGCCGGGTTCGACGCGGTAGCCGCGGATCTTGACCTGGTCGTCGGTGCGGCCGAGGAAGTCGAGGTTGCCGTCGGGGCCCCGGCGGACCAGGTCGCCGGTGCGGTACATGCGCTCGCCGGGCGCGCCGAACGGGTCGGCGACGAACCGCTCGGCGGTCAGGCCGGGGCGGTCGAGGTAGCCGCGGGCCAGGCCGATGCCGGCGATGTACAGCTCGCCGGGCACGCCGTCGGGCACCGGGCGCAGCCAGGCGTCGAGGAGGTGGGCGCGGGTGCCGCGGATGGGCCTGCCGACGGTGGGGGTGTCGCTGTCGAGGGTGCCGCCGCCGAGGGTGTTGATGGTGTACTCGGTCGGCCCGTACAGGTTGTAGCCGTAGGTCCCCTCGGTGTCGCGCAGGGCCGTCCACACCGTCTCCGGCACGGCCTCGCCGCCGAGCAGGACGAGCGGCGGCACGTGGCCCTCCAGCAGGCCCTGTTCGATCAGCAGCCGGGCGTAGGTGGGGGTGACGTTGACGACGTCGACGCGGTGCCGTTCGCAGTAGGCGACCAGGGCTTCGGCGTCCCGGCGCAACTCCTCGTCGCAGATGTGGACTTCGTGGCCCTCGACCAGCCACAGCAGCTCTTCCCAGGACATGTCGAAGGCGAAGGACACGGTGTGCGCGATGCGCAGCCGCCGTCCGCCGGCCGCGGCGATGGCCGGTGCGAAGATCTCCTTCTGGTGGTTGAGCTGCATGTTGGTCAGGCCCCGGTAGGGGGTGACGACGCCCTTGGGGCGGCCGGTGGAGCCGGAGGTGTAGATGACGTAGGCGGGGTGTTCGAGGCTGAAGCGGCGGCGCACGGGTGTGTCGGGCAGCGCGGCCAGTTCGGCCCGGACGGCGGGGTCGTCCAGCAGGACGCGCGGCAGGTCGCCGGCCAGGGTGGCGGAGACGGCGGTGGTGGTGAGCAGCAGCAGCGGGCGGGCGTCGGCCAGCGTCAGCGAGAGCCGGTCGGCCGGGTGGTCCAGCTCCAGCGGCAGGTAGGCGGCGCCGGTGCGCAGGACCGCGAAGAGCGCGACCACCGTGTCCAAGGAGCGCGGCAGGCCGAGGGCGACGACCCGCTCGGGGCCGGCGCCGCGGTCGAGGAGCAGCCGGGCGGTGCGGTCGACGGCCGCGTCGAGTTCGGCGTAGGTGAGGGCGCGGTCGCCGAAGACGAGGGCGCGGGCGTCGGGGGTGCGGGCGGCCTGGGCGGCGAGCAGGTCGGCGATGGTGTCCTCGGGGTCCTCGACCCGGGCGGCGGCCCACTGTTCGCGCAGGGCCGCGTGTTCGGCGGGCAGCAGCGGGTCGAGGGAGCCGACGGGCGCGGCGAGGTCGGCGGTGAGGCGGTCGCAGAGCAGGGTGAAGCGGTCCAGGAGGGTGCGGGCCCGGTCGGCCGGGACCAGGTCGGGCCGGTGGGTGAGGGTGACGGCGATGCGGCGGCCGGGGGTGACGACGAGGTTGGCCGGGTAGTGGGTGGCGTCGACGTTGGCGACGGCGGTGGCGCCGTGCCGGGTGCGCAGCCGCTCCAGGCGGTCCTCGGTGTCGTTGTTGCGCAGCACGAACAGGGTGTCGAACAGTTTGCGGTGGCCGGTCTCGGCCTGGAGCACACCGAGGCTCAGGTGTTCGTAGGGCATCAGGTCCAGCCGTTCGGCCTGGACGCGGCGCAGCAGGCCGAGGACCGGTTCGGCGGGGTCGAGGGCGATGCGGGTGGGGACCGTGTTGAGGAAGAGGCCGATGACGTTCTCGACGTCGTGGACCTCGCTGGGCCGGCCGGCGACGGTGGTGCCGAAGACGACGTCGGCGCGGCCGGTGGCGGAGGCCAGGGTCAGGGCCCAGGCCGCGTTGAGGAGGGTGTTCAGGGTGAGGCCGTGGTCGCGGCCGGTCCGGCGCAGCCGGTCGCTGAGTTCGGCGTCCAGGTGTGCGTCGAGCTGGTCCGGGACGACCGGTTCGAGCCCGTCGGCGGCGGCCGGGGCGAGCAGGGTGGGCTCGTCCAGGCCGGTCAGGGCGGTGCGCCAGGCGGCGGTGGCGGCCGCGTCGTCCTGCCGGTCCAGCCAGGTGAGGTAGTCGCGGTAGGCGCCGGGGACGGGCAGGGCGCTCGCGTCGCCGCCGCTCTCGTACAGGGCGAACAGCTCGTCCAGGAAGAGCCAGGCCGACCAGCCGTCCCAGAGGATCAGGTGGCGGCCGATGACGAGCCGGTCGCCGCGCTCCTCGCCGAGGCGCAGGAGGAGCATCCGGAACAGCGGGGGCGCGGCGAGGTCGAACCGGCGGTGGCGTTCCGCTTCGGTCAACTCGGCTGTGCGGGCGTCCTGTTCGGCTCCGCGCAGGTGTGAGAGGTCGATCTCTTCGAGGGGCACTTCCGGGGCCCGCACGATGAACTGGACGGGCTGGGACGTTCCTTCGCTGGTGAAGCCGGCGCGGAGCCCGGGGTTGCGCTCCAGCAGGGTGCGCACGGCGGCGCGCAGCCGGTCCGCGTCCAGCCGGGCGGCGAAGTCGAAGGTCTCGTGGACGGTGTAGACGTCGAGGGCGCCCCGGTCGTAGGCCGAGTGGAAGAACAGGCCCTCCTGGAGCGGTGCCAGCGGCCATACGTCGGCGACGGCGGCCGGGGCGGCGAGCGCGCGGACGCGGGCGTGTTCGGCCTCGGTGAGGGTGAAGGGCGCGGCCGGGGTGTCGGCGGCGGCCGCGGTGGTGCCCGCGGTGGCGGCGAGGGCGGCGGGTGTGCGGTGGGTGAACACGTCGCGAGGGCTGAGGTCGAGTCCGGCCGCGCGGGCCCGGCCGGCGACGCCGATGGAGCTGATGCTGTCGCCGCCGAGCCGGAAGAAGTCGTCGTCCGGGCCCACGTCCTCGGTGCCGAGCACGGCCGCGAAGATCTCGGTGAGCCGCCGCTCCGCCTCGCCCGCGGGCTCGCGGCGGGCGGCGCGTTCGGCCTCGGGGGCGGGCAGCGCGGCCTGGTCGAGCTTGCCGCTCGGGGTGAGCGGCAGGTCGTCGAGGACGACGTACGCCTCCGGCACGAGCGGTGCGGGCAGCGCGGCGGCGAGCGCGGCGCGCAGCGCGGCGGGGTCGGCGACGGCGCCGGTCGCCGGGACCGCGTAGGCGACCAGGTGCTGCTCGCGGACCACGACGGCGCCGCGGGCCACCGCCGGGTGGGCGGTCAACACGGCCTCGATCTCGCCGAGTTCGATCCGGTTGCCGCGCAGTTTGACCTGCCGGTCGGTGCGGCCGAGGTAGTCGAGGGCGCCGTCCGGGCGGCGGCGCACCAGGTCTCCGGTGCGGTACATGCGGGCGCCGGGCGTGGCGGCGTCCGGGTCGGCGACGAAGCGGTCGGCGGTGAGGGCGGGGCGGCGGTGGTAGCCGCGGGCCAGCTGGACGCCGGTGAGGTACAGCTCGCCGGGCGTTCCGTCGGGCACCGGGCGCAGGCACGTGTCCAGCACGCGCAGGCCGGTGTTCCACACGGGCCGCCCGATGGGGACGGTGGTGCCGGGTGCGCCGTCGTAGGCGTGGTGGGTCACGTCGACGGCGGCCTCGGTGGGGCCGTACAGGTTGTGCAGCGGTACGCCGGTCAGCTCGCGCCAGCGGGCCGCCGTGCGGCCGGGCAGGGCTTCGCCGCTGCTGAAGACGCGGCGCAGGCGGGCCGCCCAGGACGGGTCCGCGGTCACCTCGTCGGAGGCGAGGAACGCCTCCAGCATCGAGGGCACGAAGTGCGTCGTCGTCACTCCCTCGGCCGCGATCAGCCGGGCGAGGTACCCGGGGTCACGGTGGCCGTCGGGCGCGGCCAGGACGACGGCGGCGCCCTGGCACAGCGGCCAGAAGAACTCCCACACGCTCACGTCGAAGCTCGCCGGCGTCTTCTGCAGCACCCGGTCCTCGGGGGTCAGTCCGTAGGCGCCCTGCATCCAGGCGAGCCGGTTGCCGACGGCGCGGTGGGTGACGACGACGCCCTTGGGGCGGCCGGTGGAGCCGGAGGTGTAGATGAGGTAGGCGGGGTGGTCGGGGGTGAGCGGTGCGGCTTCGCTCTCGCCGGTCTCGCCCGCCTCGCCCTCCTCCTCGACGTGCAGGACCTCCAGGCCGTGCCCCTGTGGCAGGCGTGCGGCGTCGTGGGCGGTGGTGACGACGGTCCGGGCGCCGGAGTCGGCGAGCATGTACGCGATGCGGTCGGCCGGGTAGTCGAGGTCGACCGGCAGATAGGCGGCGCCGGACTTGAGCACGCCGAGCAGGGCCACCATCAGTTCGGCCGAGCGCGGCACGGCGACGGCGACGAACTTCTCGGGTCCCGCCCCGGCGGCCCGCAGCCGGCGGGCCAACGCAGCGGCGCGCGCGTCGAGTTGGGCATAGGTGAGGGCGGTGTCGCCGTACACGACGGCGGTCGCCCCGGGGGTGCGGGCACTCTGGGCGGAGATCGCGGCGGGCAGGGTGACGGGCGGCACGGGCCGCCGCTCGCCCTCGGTGTGCGCGGCGGCCCGCTCGGCCGGGGTGAGCAGGTCGAGGGCGGCCACCGGAAGCGCGGTGTCGTCGGCGAGGGCGGTCAGGACCAGAACGAGCCGGTCGACGACCGTCCGTACGGCGTCGCCGGGGATCCGGTCGGCGTGGTGCTTGAGCCGCAGGTCGAGCCGCCGGCCCGGCTTCACGATCAGCGCCAGCGGGTAGTGGACGGCGTCGTGGAAGGCGTGCCCGGCCAGCCGGACGGCGCCGGTGGGGTCGGTGAGGCCCGGTTCGGCGGGGTAGTTCTCGAACACCACCAGGGTGTCGAAGAGTTCGCCGTCGCCCGCGTGCCCGGCGGCCCGCTGGATCTCGGCGAGGCCGAGGTGCTGGTGGTCCATCAGGGCGCTCTGCTCGCCCTGGAGGCGTTCCAGGACGGCGCCCAGGGTGTCGGCGGGGGCCCAGCTCAGGCGGGTGGGCAGGGTGTTGATGAAGAGGCCGATCATCGACTCGATGCCGTCCACGGCGGCGTCGCGGCCGGAGACGGTGGCGCCGAAGACCACGTCCTGGCGCCCGGTCAGCCCGGCCAGCAGCAGGCCCCAGGCGGCCTGGACGACCGTGCCGAGGGTGACGCCGTGCGCACGGGCGCGGGCGGTGAGGCGGGCGGTGGTGCGCTCGGGCAGTTCGACGCGGATCTGGGCGGGATCGATCGGCCCGGTGGCCGGGTTCCCGGCCAGCCGGGTGGGCTCGTCGATGCCGGCCAGCGCGGTGCGCCACGCCTGTCGTGCGGCCTCGCGGTCGGCGCGGGCTATCCGGGCCAGATGATCGCGGTACGGGGCGACTACGGGCAGCTCGGCCGGCCGCTCGCCGTAGAGGGCGAGGAGTTCGCGGTGCAGGACGGGCAGCGACCAGCCGTCGGCGATGATGTGATGGAACGTCAGCAGCAGGCGGCTGCGGTCCTCGCCGAGGCGGACCAGGGCGAAACGCAGCAGCGGCGGGCGGGCGAGGTCGATGCGGTGGGCGCGTTCGTCGGCGGCGACGGCCTCGGCGAGGCCCGCGCGGACGTCGGCGGCCTGGGCGGACAGGTCGACCTCGCGCCAGGGCAGGTCGAGGCCGGTGGCGATGAGCTGGACGGGACGGCCGTCGGGGAGCTGGCGGAAGCAGGCCCGCAGGGGTGCGTGCCGGTCGAGCAACCGCTCGGCGGCGCGCCGCAGTTGACCGCCGTCGACGGGTCCGGCCAGGTCGATGGTCTGCTGGACGACGTAGGCGTCGTGCTCGGCGCCGTCCACCAGGGCGTGGAAGTAGAAGCCCTCCTGGAGCGGGCCGAGCGGCAGGACTTCGGCGACGGTGAGCGGGTCCTCGCCCCGCAGTGCGGCGAGTTCGGCGTCCGTGGGCGTCTGCCAGGGCGCCTCGGCGCTCTCGCCCGCGCTGTCGGCGGTGCGGGCGACGGTGGCCAGCTCGGCGACGGTGCGGTGCCGGAAGACGTCGCGCGGGGTCAGTTCCAGACCGGCGCGGCGGGCCAGGACGAGCAGGTGGATGGCGACGATGCTGTCGCCGCCGAGCGCGAAGAAGTCGTCGTCCGCGGTCACCGAGGGGACGCGCAGGGCGCGCGCGTACAGGTCGCACAGCAGGCGTTCGCGTTCGGTGCGCGGGGCGCGGCCCGAGCTGAGCAGGCCGTAGTCCGGTACGGGCAGGGCCGCGGCGTCCAGCTTGCCGCTGGGGGTGACCGGGAGCCGGTCCAGCGGGACGAGGGCGGCCGGGACCATGTACGCGGGCAGGAACTCGGCGGCGTGCGCGCGCAGCACGGCCATCAGCGCGGTGACGTTGCGGAACGGCGCGGGGCGGTTGGCGTACGGCCGGGTCCTGCCGGGCCGGTAGAGCGGGCCGGGCGGGGCGGCGTCGCCGAGCGCGAACACCGCGTCGAAGCTGCCGTCCTCGGCGTCCGCGGTCCAGGTGAGGCCGGTGCGGTAGCCGTGCCGGGGGGCGGTCTCGTCGAGGGCGGCGGGGTCCACGCCGGCGGGGCCGGTGCGGCTGCTGTCGTCGAGGGCGCCGAGTGCGGCCAGGTCGGGGGCGAGGCGGGCGTTGGGGATGCCGGTGACGCGCAGCAGGGCCGGCCGGTCCGGGGCGGTGAGCCGTTCGGCGAGGGCCTCGGGGGAGCCGACGGCAAACCAGGGGAGCCGCGGGGCGGTGTCCGGGGCCGGGTGGGCGCCGGGGCGCAGGACGACGTCGTAGCGGTAGCGGGTCAGCTCGTTGTGGTGGGCGCCGCGCTTGATCCGCACGTCGGCCGTGAAGCCGTCCAGGGTGGCGAAGTAGTCGGGGTCGAGAAGGAGTTCGCCCTCCCAGGCGACGGCCCGGTCCACGGCGGCCCGCAGGGCCTCCTTGTCGTCGGAACGGCCGTCGCCGGGGCGGCCGTCGGCGGCGCGGCCGGACTCGATGGCGGCGGCGAGGGTGCGCTGGAGCCGCAGGTTGCGGACGTCGCCCACGAACAGCGCGCCGCCGGGGGCGAGGAGCCGGGCGGCCGAGCGCAGGACGCCGGTGAGGTAGTCGGCGCTAGGGAAGTACTGGACGACCGAGTTGACGACGACCGTGTCGAAGTGCCCTTCGGGCAGGCCGGTCAGCTCGTGCGCGGGGCGGGCGAGCAGGGTGACCCGGCCGGCCAGCGCGGGTACGCCGTCCACCTGGGCGCGCAGGGCGCGTACCGCCTCCTCGGAGAGGTCGGTGCCCCAGTACTCGGCGCAGTCGGGGGCGATACGGGACAGCAGCAGTCCGCTGCCGACGCCGATCTCCAGGACGCGGCGGGGCCGCAGCCCGCGGATCCGGGCCACGGTGGCGTCCCGCCACTCGCGCAGATCGGCGAGGGGGATGGGCAGGCCGTCGTACATGCTGTTCCAGCCCGCGAAGTTCTCCTCCAGGCCCTCCGATCCGGCGGCGGAGTAGAGGAGTTCGTGCAGGTCCTTCCAGTCGGCGACGGCCTCGTCGGCTCCGGCGGCCGTGTCCAGGGAGGGGACCACGTAGGCGGCGAGGCGGCGGTCGCCGGGGCGGTCCTCGCGGACCACGACGGCGGCCTGGTCGACGGCGGGGTGGGCGCGCAGCACCGACTCGATCTCGCCGGGTTCGACGCGGAAGCCGCGGATCTTGATCTGGCCGTCGGCGCGGCCGTGGAACTCCAGCCGGCCGTCCGCCGTCCAGCGGACCAGGTCGCCGGTGCGGTACAGCCGTTCGCCGGGCGCGCCGAAGGGGTCGGCGACGAACCGCTCGGCGGTCAGCGCGGGCCGGCCGAGGTAGCCGCGGGCGAGTCCGGCGCCGCCGAGGTACAACTCCCCCACCACACCGGCCGGTACGGGGCGCAGCCGGTCGTCCAGGACGTAGGCGCGGGTGCCGGGGTCGGGGACGCCGATGGGCACGATGGCGCCCGCCGGGGTGTCGGGGTCGCAGCGGCCGAGCGTGGAGTTGGTGGTGGCCTCGGTGGGGCCGTAGGCGTTGAACATCATCCGGCCGCGCGCGTAGCGGCCGACCAGTTCGGGCGAGACGCGTTCGGTGCCGGCCAGCAGGGTCGCGGCGGGCGGCAGGTGGACGTCGTCCGGCATCGCCGCGAGCAGGGCGGGCGGCAGGATCATGAAGGTGACGCCGTGCGCGTGGGCGTAGTCGGCGAGCGGGGCGCCGGGGACGCGGCGGTCGGCGGGCACGACGACGAGGCGGCCGCCGGAGAGCAGGCCGAGGCACAGGTCCCAGAAGGCCACGTCGAAGCTGGGCGAGGCGAACTGGAGGACCCGGCTGTGCGGGCCGATGCCGAACCGCTCGCGCTGGGTGGCGACCAGCCCCGCGACGCCGGCGTGGGAGAGGACCACGCCCTTGGGGCGGCCGGTGGAGCCGGAGGTGTAGATGACGTACGCCGCGTGGGCCGTGGTCAACCCGGCGGCGACGTCCGGGTCGTGGGCCGGGTGGGCGGCGACTTCGGCGGAGGTCTCCGGGGCGTCGAGGACCAGTGGGTCGGCGCCGGGCGGCAGGTCGGGGAGCGTGTCGGCGGTGGTGACCAGGCAGACCGGGCGGGCGTCGTCCAGCATGTAGGCGATGCGGTCGGCCGGGTAGTCGGTGTCGATCGGGAGGTAGGCGGCGCCCGTCTTGAGCACGGCGACCTCGGCGACGATCATGTCCGCTGAGCGCGGCACGGCGAGGGCCACGACCTGCTCGGGTCCGGCGCCCCGGGCGACCAGGGCGTGCGCCAACCGGGCGGCGCGCTCGTCGAGTTCGGCGTAGGTGAGGCGGACGTCGTCGTGGACGAGGGCCACGTCGCGCGGCCGGGCGGCGACCTGTTCGGCGAACATGCGCGGCCAGGTGAGCGCGGGCACGTCGTGCGCGGTGTCGTTCCAGTCGGTCAGCAGTCGCCGCCGCTCGTCGGCGCCGAGGAGTTCGAGGTCGGCGACGGGTGTGCCGGGGCGGGCGAGGGCGTCGGCGAGGAGGGTGGCGTAGTGGCCCAGGATGCGGTCGGCGGTGGCGGGTTGGAAGACGTCCTCGGCGTACCGGAGCCGCAGCCGTCCGTCGGTCACGGACAGCGCGAGGTCCAGCGGGCCGCCGTCGTCCCAGGGCGCGGGGCCGAAGCCCGCGGCGCACAACAGGGCGCCGCCGCGCCCGGGTTCGGGGGCGAGCAGGCGCAGCAGCTCGCCGGTCGGCAGCCGGTGCGCGGCGGCCTCGTCGCGTACGGCGGCGACGCGCTCGCGCAGCCTGGCGAACGACAGCTCCCCGTGCACCGGCACCCGCAGCGGCAGTCCCTCGTGCGCGACCGTCACCTCGCCCGGCGCGCCGCCGCCGTAGCGGTGCAGCAGGGCGGTGAAGGCGGCGAGGCGGGTGGTCTCGTCGGCCGTCGGGCCGGGCGGGGCCGTGCGGTCGGCGTACGGTCCGGATCGCCGCGGGTGCGGCGGGTGCGGGAAGTCGAAGGGCAGCGAGGTCTGCGGCGCCGGTGAGCCGAACCGCTCCCGCCAGTGGTCCGCCGAGGTCGCCGCCCGCGCCGTCGCGGCGGCGGAGGGTGTGGAAGAACGCCTGTTGCCCGACACAGCTGCCCGTGCCTCCCCATAGGTGTGGAACGGCTCAGCGGAGCCGCGACCGCCCACATAGTAAGGTAAGGGTTGCCTAACTCAATAGGGCCGCCGAGGTTTGGGACGGGCCGCATCGCAGCGGCTGAGGTTATGCTCACCTAACCTGTTGTCAGTACTGTTCCGCGGTCCACCGAACGACGTCATGGAGACCGGCAAGTGGCTTCCGGCAGAAGGCTTCGCACCACGGTGCTGGTGGCGCTGATCGTCGCCCTCCTGATCCTGCTGTCCCTCCTCTCCGTGGCGCTGGGCGCGTTGAGCGTCCCGCTCGACCAGGTGGTCCGCTCGGTCCTCGGGCATCCGCCCAGCCGCCTGATCGACAACGTGATCTGGTCGGTGCGCGTCCCGCGCACCCTGCTCGGCCTGACCACAGGCGCCGCGCTCGGCCTGTCCGGCGCGCTGATGCAGGCGCTGACCCGCAACCCGCTCGCCGACCCCGGCATCCTCGGCGTCAGCGCCGGCGCCTCGTTCGCCATCGTGGTGTCGGTCGCGGTGTTCGGCGTCGGATCGCTGTACGGCTACGTGTGGTTCGCCTTCGCCGGCGCGCTCGTCGCGAGCGTCCTGGTCTTCTTCCTGGGGCGGCTCGGCCGGTCCGGGGCCACCCCGGTCAAGCTCGCGCTCGCCGGAGTGGCCGTCACCTCCCTGCTCTCCTCGCTCACCAGCGCCGTGGTCCTCACCGACCAGGACGCGCTGGACCGCTACCGCTTCTGGTCCGCCGGCACCCTGGCCGACAAGGACTCCGGCGACCTGCTGCGCATCCTGCCGTTCCTGGCGGTCGGCGCCGTCCTCGCCCTGTCCTGCGCCCCCGCACTCAACAGCCTGGCCCTCGGCGACGACGTGGCCGCCTCCCTCGGCCGGCGGCTGGGCCTGGTACGCCTCCAGGGCGTGACCGCGATCATGCTGCTGACCGGCGCGTCGGTCGCCGTCATCGGCCCCGTGGTCTTCCTCGGCCTCGTCGTCCCGCATCTGGCCCGGATGCTCGCCCAGTTCGCCGGCATCGGCCCCGACCACCGCTGGCTGCTGCCGCTGTCGGCCGCGCTCGCGCCCGTGCTGCTGCTCTCCGCCGACATCGTGGGCCGGATGGCGGCCCGCCCCACCGAGATCCAGGCCGGCGTCCTCGTCGCCTTCCTCGGCGGCCCGTTCTTCATCGCCCTGGTCCGCCGCCGCAAGCTCGCGGAGGTATGAGCGTGCCCGCGAAGTCCTCTCCCGCCCTGCCCGCACCGTCCGCCCTCCCGGCGCGGTCCGCGCTGCGCGACCGGCCGTTCCGCCTCGCCGCGCCGCCGGTGTCCGGCATGTGGCGGCCGCGTCTGGTGCTGACCGGAGTGCTCGTCGGCGTCGGCGCGTTCGCGCTGTTCTGCTGGGGCCTGGCCCTCGGCGACTACCCGGTGAGCCTGCCCGAGGTGGTCAAGGCCCTGTTCGGCGTGGGCGATCCCGGCACCCTCACCGTCGTACGGGAGCTGCGGCTGCCCCGCGCCCTCACCGGCCTCCTGGTCGGCGTCGCCTTCGGCGTCTCCGGGGCCGTGTTCCAGACGATGACCCGCAATCCGCTGGCCAGCCCCGACATGATCGGGCTGACCGAGGGCGCCGGGACCGCCGTGGTCGCGGCGGTGGTCCTCGGCTGGACCGGCGGACTCGGACTGTCCACGCTGGGACTGCTCGGCGCCCTGGCGACCGCGCTGCTGGTGTACGCGCTGGCGTGGAAGGGCGGGGCCACCGGCTACCGCATCATCCTCGTCGGCATCGGCGTCTCCTGGATCTGCACCAGCGCCACCGACTTCCTGGTGGCGCGCGGCAACCGGTTCGAGGCCGAGGAGGCGCTCGGCTGGCTCGTCGGCAACCTCAACGGCCGCACCTGGAGCCAGGTGGACTCCCTGGCCGTCGCGCTGGCCGTGCTGCTCCCGGCCGCGCTGGGCATGGGCCGCTGGATGCGCACGCTCCAGCTCGGCGACGACGTCGCCGCCGGACTCGGCACGCCCGTCCAGCCGGTCCGGCTGGCGCTGCTGCTCACCGGGGTGGGCCTGGTCGCCTTCGGCACCGCGGCGGCCGGGCCGGTCGCCTTCGTCGCCCTGGCCTGTCCGCAGATCGCCCTGCGGCTGGCCGGCACCTCGGCGCCGCCCCCGCTCGTCTCCGGTCTCACCGGCGCGTTCGTCGTCCTCGGCTCCGACCTCCTCGCACGCGAGGCGATCCCCGGGACGGAACTGCCGGTCGGGATCGTCACCGGCGCCCTCGGCGCGCCGGTCCTGCTGTGGCTGCTCATCCGCGCCAACCGCGCGGGCTCTGGAGGCTGATCCCATGTCGACCACCGACTCGCGCACCCCGCGGCCGGCCACCCCCGGCTCCCTGCCGCAGCCCGCGCCCGGACCCGAGCTGCGGGCCCGTGACCTGCACCTCGGCTACGACGGACGCGTGGTGGTGCGGGGCCTGGACCTGACCGTGCCCACCGGCCGGATCACGGCCATCGTCGGCGCCAACGCCTGTGGGAAGTCGACCCTGTTGCGCGCTCTGGCCCGGCTGCTGGCCCCCCGTCAGGGCGCCGTGGAGCTGGACGGCGCCGCCCTGCGCTCGATACCGACCCGGGAACTGGCCCGCACCCTCGGCATCCTGCCGCAGACGCCGGTGGCGCCGGAGGGGCTGACCGTCGCCGACCTGGTGGGCCGGGGCCGCTCCCCGCACCAGACCTGGTGGCGGCAGTGGTCGGCGGCGGACGAGGAGGCCGTCCGATCGGCGCTGGCGGCGACCGGACTGACCGAACTGGCGGACCGGCCGGTGGACGAGCTGTCCGGGGGCCAGCGGCAGCGCGCCTGGATCGCCATGGCCGTCGCCCAGGGCACGCCCGTCCTGCTCCTGGACGAGCCGACGACGTATCTCGACCTCGCCCACCAGATCGACGTGCTGGACCTGATCACCGACCTCAACCGGCGCGAGGGCCGCACGGTGGTGATGGTGCTGCACGACCTCAACCAGGCGTGCCGGTACGCCGATCACGTCATCGCCATGAAGGCGGGCCGCATCGTCGCCGAGGGCGCGCCGGCCGAGGTGGTCACCGAGGCCACCGTCGAGGACGTCTTCGACCTGCGCTGCCGGATCGCCCCCGACCCGGTCAGCGGCACCCCGCTCGTCATCCCGCTCGGCCGCCACCACCACGGCGGCAGCGGCGACGGCGCGCGGACGGCCGGGGACGCGGTGCCGGCCGCGGTCGACTGAGCCCGCCCCCGATCCGGCGCACGGCCCCGGTCCGACCCGGCGCGCGGCCCGACGCGATCCGGCGCGCGGCCCCGGCGTGGCGCGCGCCGGCCGCGGCGTGTTCCGCCCGGCGCTCAGGGCCGGGACGTCAAGTACCCGCCCATCGTGCGGAAGTAGTCCGTCGCCGCGTACTCCGTGCCGTCGTCCGTGCGCACCCGCCGGACCAGGAAGCCGGGGCAGCGCCCGGTGTGGGCGTCGGCGCCCGCCACGACGACCACGCCGTCGCCCTCGCGGATGAAGACGCGGCCCGGGGTGCCGCCGTAGCGTCCCTCGGACACCGCCGCGGAGACGATCCTGAGCCGCTTGCCGCCGTGGAAGGCGTAGGCGTTCGGGTACGGGTCGGACTGGGCCCGCACGAGGCGTTCCAGCCGGTCGGCGGGCCAACTCCAGTCGATGCGGCTGTCCTCGGCCGACCGCTTGTGGAAGAAGCTGGCGCGGGCGCGGTCCTGCGGCATCCACTGGCCGGTGTCCTGGCCGGAGGCGATCAGGTCAAGTGACTCCCGCACGAGGGGCGCGATGAGGTCGACGGTGCGGTGGAAGAGGTCGGTGGCGGTGTCGGTGGGGCCGACCGGCACCGAGCGCTGCACGAGGACGTCGCCGGCGTCCAGTTCGGCGTTCATGCGGTGCGCGGTCACCCCGACCCGCTCCTCACCGTTGATCAGCGCCCAGATGATCGGGGAGAACCCGGCGTAGGCGGGCAGCAGCGAGTCGTGGATGTTGAGGGTGCCGTGCGCGGGGAGGTCGAACAGCTCCGGCGGCAGCCAGGTCCGCCAGTTGTTGGCCACGATGATGTCGGGGCGCGACTCCCGTACCGCGTCGAGGAGTTCGGCGTCGTCGGGACGGCTGCGCAGCAGCACCGGGACGTCGTGCTTCTCGGCCAGTTCGGCGACGTTGTCGTCCCATATCTTCTCGTAGGCGTGCTCGCTCTTCGGATGGGTGACGACGAGCACCACCTCGTGGTCGGAGTCCAGCAACGCCTGCAGCGTGCGGTGGCCCCACGTCTGGTAGCCGAGCATGACGACCCGCATGACGGTCCATCCCTTCACAGACTCCATTGCTAGGTAAGCCTTACCTTATCTAGCATGAGGCTGCCTGAGGGAGGCGATGCCAAGGTGAAATCACCGATCATGGATTCCGACGTCGTCCACGACATCGTCGGAGTCGGTTTTGGTCCGTCACATCTCGCTCTGTCCATAGCGGTTGAGGAGTACAACGCGCATTCTGCGGCGGACGGCCGCCTCGACGCCCTGTTCCTGGAACGCCAGCCGCGCTTCGGCTGGCACCGGGGCATGCTGATCGACGATGCCACGATGCAGGTCTCCTTCCTCAAGGACCTCGTCACATTGCGCGATCCGACCAGCGACTACAGCTTCCTGTGCTTCCTGCGCGAACGGGGCCGGCTGATCGACTTCCTGAACCAGAAGACGCTCTTCCCGCTGCGGGCGGAGTTCCACGAGTACTTCGCGTGGGCGGCCGCGCGCGTCGCGCACCTGGTCTCCTACGACAGCGAGGTCGTCGCGGTGGACCCGGTGCGCGACGCGGCGGGGCAGGTGGCCTTCTTCGACGTCACCTGCCGCGACGCCGGGCGCCCCGGCGCGACCGTGACCCACCGGGCCCGCAACGTCAGCGTGGCGATGGGTCTTGAGCCGCATGTGCCGCCGGGTCTCGAACTGTCCGAACGGGTCTGGCACAACAGCGAGTTGATTCCCCGGGCCGAGCGGCTGGCCGCTTCGGGGGCGGCGGTGCGGCGGGCCGTCGTGCTCGGCGCCGGACAGAGCGCCGCCGAGACGGTGGACTACCTGCACCGCACGTTCCCGGACGCCGAGGTGTGCTCGGTCTTCGCCAAGTACGGCTACACACCCGCCGACGACAGCCCGTTCGCGAACCGGATCTTCGACCCCGACGCGGTCGACGTCTACTTCTCCGCGCCCTCCGGGGTCAAGCAGTCCCTGCTCGACTACCACCGCTCCACCAACTACTCGGTCGTCGACATGGAGTTGATCGAGTCGCTGTACGCCACCGCGTACCGGGAGAAGGTGGCCGGGCGGGAGCGGTTGCGCTTCCTCAACGTCTCACGCCTGCGCGGTGTCGCGCCCGGACCGGCGGGCGGCGTCGACGTCACGGTGGAGTTCCTGCCCACCGGCGAGCGGCAGTCGCTGTCCGCCGACGTCCTGGTGCTGGCCACCGGCTACCGGCCCCGGGACCCGGCCGCGCTCCTGGGCGACGCGGCCAAGCTGTGTCTGCGCGACGACGGGGACGAGCTGCGCGTGGGCCGCGACCACCGGGTCCAGACGCCGCCGGAGGTCAGTGCGGGCATCTACCTCCAGGGCGGGACCGAACACACCCACGGGCTCACCAGCACCCTGCTGTCGACCGTGGCGATCCGGGCGCAGGAGATCCACAGCTCCGTCCTGGCCGGCCGGACCGCGGTGGCCTGACCCGCCCCCGCGTCCTCGCGCCCCCGTACCGCCTGTGGCCCGGACGACGGTCCGTCCGGGCCACAGGCTCGCCGTGCCGGGCGTGGCCCGCACGGTCCGCGACGTCTCACACGTGTGCGGCGTCAGAGGGTGAGCAGTTCCTCGTAGAAGCCGCCGAACCGCCGCGCCGGGTCGACGAGATGGATCTCCAGGATCCAGTGGCAGGCGCGGCCCGCCTTGTCGGTGCGCCGCAGCGGGGTGTCGTTGGCGGGGGCGATGTACGACTCGGTGTCCGCGCCGTCGATCTTCTCGTGCGGGAACTCGCCGACCAGGTGCCCGGCGTGCCAGCCGCCCAGTTCCCAGCCGGCCTCGGCGGCGAGGCGGGCGACCTCGGCGTGCAGCGCGGCGCCGGTGATCTCCGGGTGGCTCTCGAAGTGCCGCTTGCCGGCCGCGAACACCTCGGGCAGGTCGGCGCGGAGCCGGTGCTTGACGGGGTCGTCGCCGAGGACGAAGGTACGGCCGAAGTCGGCCTCGTACTCCTCGAAGATCGGGCCGAAGTCGGCGAACACGATGTCGTCCGCGCCGATCACGCGGTCCGACGGGTTCTCCCGGTACGGCGCCAGGGTGTTCGGCCCGGAGCGCACGATCCGCTTGTGCCAGTGCCGGGTGGTGCCGAACAGCTCGTTGGCCAGGTCCCGGACCCGGTCGCTGACCGCCCGTTCCCCTTCTCCGGGTGCGACGAGGCCGCGCTCCTCGATCTCCCGGAACAGTCGCGCGGCCTTGCCCTGGGCGTCCAGCAGCCGTGCGGCGCGCGTGGGTTCGTCATCTGCCATGAGTCCAGAACCTAGTCGGACCCGATCACCTGCGGCAACGCGATTCACGACCCGGGGCGGCGGTCCGGTCCCCGTGCCGCCTCCTTCCGGCCTCATATGACAAACCGATGAAATTGCTTCTTCAGGAAATACCCACACACCGGTGTTTTTCCTGTCAAAAGCCACGAAGAGTCTCTACTGTCCTGCTTGTCAGCGACCAGCCCATAACGGGCTGTGGTGACACGAACAAGGAGAGGCAATGCGCAAGTTCCAGAAGGCCGCTGTCGTCGTGGCCATGCTCGGCAGCGTCGGCTTCATCGGTGCCGGTGCGGCCCAGGCCCACGGTGGCGACGGCGGGCTGAAGGTCGACAGCAAGCAGAACCAGACCTGCACGGGTCAGGTCGACTCCCAGCAGGGCCTGGTCAACGTCCAGGACCTCGGCGTCGGCCTCAACGCCATCCTCGGCGTCGGCAACCCGGTCGGCAAGGCGACCTCGGTGTCCTGCGCCTCCACCGTCAGCTTCGGCTGACGATCACCCCGCAGGTGATCTAGGCCGGTTTTGGGGCCCGAACCACTGGTTCGGGCCCCGAGCCGTTTCCGGCGCCGAGGCACTCGCCGCCGGTGAATCGGAGTCGGCCGCGGCGCGCCGCCCGGCGGCCGGTGACCGCAGCGGCGTCCACCCGGTCCTCCAGCTCCACGACTGTGTCACCGGGCGTACCCGGCAGGAGCGCCAGTGGTATGCGGTGTCCATGGAGTTCACCCTGCACGCCGCCCGGCATCCCGACGTCGCCCAGGCTCTCGCCGTCCACGAGAACCGGCTGACCGAGGGCCTGGCGGACGTCGCGGAGCCGGTCGCCGGCCCGGCCTCGATCCTGAGGACCTGGCCCGTCTGCTCGTCGCCGCGTTCGAGGGACTCACGGCCCGCCGGCTCGTGCACGGCGACGGCGCACCCGGCCGTCCGCGACGCGCACCAGGAGCACCTGTCCGGGGAAGGCGCGCAGGGCGAGGAGTTCGCTCCACATGCTCCTCATCCCTCCGCTCGGGGCCTCTCCCATGACAAGCCGGGCCGGTCACCGCGGCAACCCGGCCGCCGGAGCCCGCAGGTGTGAGTGCTGTGCTTCCGTCGGCTGCCGCCCGGGGACGGTCCGCCGCCCGCCGCCGGTGCGCCGCGGCGGGTACGCGGCTCCCCCGGCACGTGGTCTGTACCGGGGGAGCCTGAGCCGGGCCGGCCCCCTAGGGGAAGGCCACCGATCCGACCTGATCCAAGAGTCCCCCGCGCCGCCGCCATGATTCCCACCGTTTGCGGATCATCCGTTCGCCCGCTTTCCGGCCCGGTTCCGCGGGGCCGCCGCGGGGTCAGGGGCGGCCCCGCCAGCGCAGGATCTCCAGGGCGGCCCCCACCTCGACGGGGTGTTCGGCGAGCGGGCGCGGCAGCAGCCGATCGGCGCGGGCGAGCCGGCGCAGCAGCGTGTTGCGGTGGGTGAACAGCCGGGCCGCCGCCCGGGTGGCGTTGCACTGCTCGGCGATGAAGACGCGCAGCGTCTCGGCGACCTCGGACGGCGCGCCCTCCAGGTCGCCGAGGGTGCGGGTGACGAACCGGTCGGCGCGTTCGGGGTCGGAGGTGAGCAGGGCGACGAGCTCGATCTCGTGGTGGGAGGCCAGTCGCGAGGGCGAGGTGAGCCGGGCGAGCATCTGCTGGGTGGTCAGGGCGTCGAAGTGGCTGCGGCGGAAGCCGTCGAGATCCGGCGCGGTGGAGCCGACCGCGATCCGCACGTCCGGCAACTGGTCCAGCGCGGCGCGCAGTGGTGCGGTGTCGGGTGTGCCGTGGACCCACACCCACCGGGTGGCGGCGCCGGCCAGGACGCTCAGCGGGCGGGTGTGTCCCGCGGCCTCGGCGAGGGCGTCCACGGCGCGGTCGAGCCGGCGCAGATCGGGGTCGGCGGCGTCGGTCCAGACGATCGCGGCGGTGTGGGCGGCCCGCAGCCGGTAGCCCAGCCGGCTCTCGGCGCGCTCGCGGGTGATCGGCGCTCCCTCCAGCAGCAGGGTGACGGTCTCGCGGCGTTCCGCGTGCGTGCCGCGGGTCAGCTCGTCGCGTTCGGCGCGCATCCGGGCGGTGATCGTGCTGATGGTGTCGTCGACGAAGGCGGAGATGGAGCGCAGGGACACGTCGAGCAGCTCGCGCAGTTCCCCGGGGTCGGCGGTGAGCGAGCAGGCGATCTGGGTCCACAGCCGCAGGGCGACGCTCTCGCCGGCCCGGTAGGCGTCGAGGGCGGACTCGTCCAGGCCGCGCCGGACGATGTCCCGGGCGGTGGCCAGCGGGGTCTCGGTCTCGTTGGCCGGGACCGGCTCGCCGGGGTCGCGGACGTTGGCGGCGGCCCAGAAGAGCAGGTTGGAGCGGTTGACGCGGCGTGTTCCCGCGGCGAGCACCGGATCGGAGGCGATCTGCCGCCTGGTCTCGCCGGTCAGGGTGGCCGCGTCGAGTTCGTCGAGCCACTCGTCGGGCGGGTGCAGGGCGATCTCCGCGCCCTGCCGGATCAGTTCCCGTACCCGGGGGGACGGCGTCTTCCATGCCACGCGCCCATCGTAGTGGTGCGGATCGTCACGCCGGGCGGACGGTTGTGGTGCGCTTCGCACATTGCGCTCGGGTGTCCCGGCACACAGCATGGACGGACGCGCCCGTCCCACACCGTCTGGAGCCGCCCATGTCCGCCGCCTCCGGCCCGCCCGCCCCCGAGCACCTCGACGTCCTGGTCATCGGAGCCGGGATCTCGGGCATCGGCGCGGGGCGCTACCTGAGGACCGAGCTGCCCGCCAAGAGCTTCGCCATCCTGGAGGCCCGGCAGGCGTCCGGCGGGACCTGGGACCTGTTCCGCTACCCGGGCATCCGCTCGGACTCGGACCTGCACACCTTCGGCTACGAGTTCAAGCCGTGGCGCGACGAGCAGTCCATCGCCGACGCGCCCCGCATCCTGTCGTACCTGCGCGAGACGGTGCGGGAGAACGGCCTGGACGCGCACATCCGCTACCACCACAAGGTGCTCGGCGCGTCCTGGTCGAGCGCCGAGGCGCGGTGGACCGTGGACGTCGAGCGCACCGACACCGGCGAGCGGGTCCGGCTGACCGCCGGCTGGATCTTCTGCGCCGGCGGCTACTACCGCTACGACGAGGGCTTCACCCCGTCCTTCCCGGGCCGCGACCGGTTCACCGGCCCGGTCGTGCACCCGCAGCACTGGCCCGAGGATTTGGACTACGCCGGCAAGCGCGTGGTGGTGATCGGCAGCGGCGCCACCGCCGTCACGCTGGTTCCCGCGATGGCCGGCGCCGCCGCGCACGTGACGATGCTCCAGCGCACGCCGTCGTACGTGCTGCCGGTGCCGCGCGAGGACGTGATCGCCAACGCGCTGAAGAAGTACCTCGGCCAGCGGCGGGGCTACGCCCTGACCCGGCGCAAGAACATCGCCCAGCAGCGCGTGGTGTGGCGGCTGTGCCAGAAGTACCCGAAGGCGGCACGGCGGCTGATCCGGTGGGTCAACGCCCGGCAGCTGCCCGCCGGCTACGCCGTCGACACGCACTTCAACCCGCCCTACGACCCGTGGGACCAGCGGCTGTGCGCGGTGCCCGACGGCGATCTGTTCCGCGCCATCCGCGGCGGCAGTGCCTCGGTCGTCACCGACCGGATCGCCTCCTTCACCGAGACGGGCGTCCTGCTGGAGTCGGGGCGGGAGCTGCCGGCGGACGTCGTCGTCACCGCGACAGGGCTGAACGTGCAGGCCTTCGGCGGCGCCCGCCTCACCGTCGACGGCCGCGAGGTGCGCCTGCCGGACACCGTCGCCTACAAGGGCATGATGCTCTCCGGGGTGCCGAACTTCGCGTACGCGATCGGGTACACCAACTCCTCCTGGACGCTGAAGATCGGCCTGCTGTGCGAGCACCTCTGCCGGCTGCTGGCGCACATGGACGCCCACGGGTACGACGTCTGCCGGCCCGAGCCGGCCGACCCGCGGATGCCGACCCGTCCATTCCTCGACTTCGGCGCCGGCTACATCCAGCGTGCCGTCGACTCCCTGCCCCGCCAGGGCGACCGGATGCCGTGGCTGACCTCGACGGACTACCGGGACGACGTCCGGCTGCTGCGCGCGGACGACGTCACCGATCCCGAGCTGCGTTTCTCCCGGGCGAGCCGCACCGGCGGTCTCACCACTCGACCGGCAGTGCGTGCAGACCTCTGAGCATGGCCTCCGTCTTCCAGCGCAGTTCCGCGTCGCCGACGGCCAGTTTCAGACCGGGCATCCGCACCAGCAGCGTCTCCAGCGCCACCTGGAGTTCCAGCCGGGCCAGCCGGGCGCCGACGCAGAAGTGGGCGCCGTGCCCGAAGCTCAGGTGCGGAGCCTGCGGGACGCGGTCCAGGATCAGGTCGTCGGCGTCCTCGAAGACCGCCGGGTCGCGGTTGGCCGCCGACATGTCGACGAGGACGGGTTCGCCCGCGCGGACGAGAACGCCGCCCACCTCGACCTCCTCGGTGGCGTAGCGGGGGAAGACGAGGCCGTTGGGCATCGGGACGTAGCGCAGCAGTTCCTCGACGGCGGCGGGGATGTCGGCGCGGCGGTCGCGCAGCCGGGACAGCCATTCGGGGCGGCGCAGCAGCAGGTAGCAGAAGTTGGAGATCTGGTGGTAGGTGGTGACGAATCCGGCGGAGAGCAGTTCGGCGGCGAGCTCGAACAGTTCGTCGTAGCTGAGGCGGTCCTCCTCGTCGTGGGCCCGCACCAGGCAGGTGAACAGGTCGTCGCCCGGCTCCCGGCGGCGCAGCTCCACCAGTTCGGCCAGGTAGGCGCCGAACTCCTGTGACTGGGCGGTGAAGTCCTCCACCGTCACGGCGTGGGCGAGCATGACGTCGAGCCATCGCCGGATGCGGTGGTGGTCGTCCTCCGGCACGCCGAGCAGGTCGCAGATCAGGGTGATGGCGAGCGGGAAGGCGAAGCCCCGCACCAGGTCGCCCGGCGGGCCGGTCTCCTCCAGCCGGTCGAGCAGCGCCTCGGCGGTCTCGCACACCCGCTCGCGCAGCCGGTCGACGCGGCGCGCGCCGAAGTGCCGGGCCACCACCCCGCGCAGCCGGGCGTGCTCGGCGCCGTCGGTGGAGAGCAGTCCGACCCCGCTGATGGACTGCGGCCGCATCCTGGGCTGGTCCCGCTCGGCGCCCGCCCGCAGGCTGAATCTGGCGTCCGAGAGCACCGAGCGGGCGTCGGCGTATCCGGTGACCAGCCAGGCGTCCTCGCCGTAGGGCAGCCGGACCCTGGGCATCGGCGCGTCCCGCAGTTCGGCGTAGCGCGGTGCGGGCGCCAGGCACTCATCGGACGTGAAGGGATACCGGAGGGGTTCCGGTCGTTCGCTCATCGGGGCTCGCATCCTTCCCATGGGGGCCTACCGGGATGACGACGTGGGTGGGGGGCGGTCCGGTGTCGTCGGTGTGGGCGGTGAACGCGCGGCCGTCGTCGCGGCAGACGAACTGCATGACGTGCCGGCCGGCGGCCGCGGCGCGGATGAGGCCGCCGGTGGTGGCCCAGACGCCGGAGAAGTAGAAGTTCGACAGGCCCGGGAGGGTCGGTCCGTGCTTCTTGACCAGCTTCTCCAGCGTCTCGCCGCTCTCCACGAAGGGCTGCCAGCCGAGGACGGTGCCGTCGTGGTTGGCGGTGTAGCGGGTCTGGGTGAGCGGGGTCGACACGTCCCGTACGGCGACGGAGTCCTTCAGTCCGGGAAAGCGCTGGTCCAGGAAGTCCAGCAGGGTGTCGCGCACCTGGTGCTTGGCCTCGTAGTACGCCCGGCCGCGGCGCACCGGCAGGGTGTGCAGCTCCTTGCCGCCGCGGCTGCGGGTGCGCTGCTCCGGGGCGTCGTTCAGGGCGCGCCAGGGGCCGACGTCGCTGAAGTAGGTGGCGTAGACGACGGTCGTGCGCTCGGGGGACAGCTCCGGGTAGTGCAGGCTGCGGAACTGGACGTTGACGCTGGGGTGGCGGATGCCGGTCAGCCGGTCCGCCTCCGCGTCGGTCAGCAGGTGGGTGGTGCAGGGGTCGCCGTCCGGGAAGGGGCGGCGCAGGCCGAGGAAGAGGGCGACGTAGCCGGGGAAGATCATGCCGGGCCGGTCGATGACCTCGGTGTACAGCCGCCGGTACTCCTCGTTCAGGTAGCGGCCGCCCAGGAACTTCATGGCGGTGGTGTGGCCGTCGCACGCCGAGACCACGATGTCGGCGCGGAATTCCCGTCCGTCGCTCAGGCGTACGCCCACGGCCCGGTCGTCCTCGACGAGGATCTCCGTCACCTTGGCGTTGTAGGCGATCTCGCCGCCGAGCCGCAGATAGCGCCGCTCGATGGAGGTGGCCAGTCCGAGGGAGCCGCCCTCGGGGACGCCGGCCGAGAGGTTGGCGTGCGCGGCGAGCTGGAAGTAGAACGGCAGCACCGGGAAGGCGGCGTGCTTCTCGTAGAGGATGAAGTTGAACGCCTCGCGCAGCAGCGGGTCCTTGAAGGCGGCCGAGTAGTCGGTCATGAGGACGCCGATGGACTTGCGGATGACGTTGAAGTGGGGGACGAACGAGGCGAGCATGCGCCAGCGTTCGGTGCGGCTCATCAGCCCGACCGGTTTGAGGAAGGGGTAGGCGGCCAGGCAGGTGCGGAACTTGCGCAGTCCGTCGCAGAAGTCGCGGATCAGCTTGGCGTCGGCCGGTGAGAGGTCCGTCAGATGGGCCTGGAGCCGGTCGGGGTCGGAGTAGAAGTAGACCGCCCGGCCGTCGCGTCCGCGCACGATGTTGAAGACGTCGAAGTGCCGCATCTGCTTGCCCTGGAGGGCGCCCAGCTCCAGCCAGACGCGGTGCATCTCGTTGCCCGGTCCGTTGCCGAGCAGCCAGCTGACGCAGCAGTCGAAGGTGAAGTCGCCCCGCTCCCATGCCGTGCAGCAGCCGCCGGGGATCTCGTGCATCTCGAAGATCCGGGTCCGGTAGCCGTTCATCCGGGCGTAGCAGCCGGTGGACAGGCCGCCCAGACCGGCGCCGATGATGATCATCGTCTCGCGGCGGGGCTTTCCTGGCATCGTCACGCTCTCCTCACCTCATGCTCTGGTCGAGCTGGGGCAGCCGGCCCAGCTTCCCCGGGTGCCACGCGTCGCGGCCGGTGCTCTCCCAGGCCCGGAACGGCAGGCCCAGCTCCTGGCAGAGGTACTGGACGGCGAAGCGTCCGCCGGAGGCCACCCGGATCAGGCCGCCGCCGGTGAACCACTGGCCCACCAGGGAGAGGCCCGCGAGGCCGGGCAGCCGCATCCGGTCCTTGTCGATCAGTGCCTGCAACGGGTCGTCGGCGTCGGTGAAGGACTTCCAGGCGAGGATGCTGCCGTGCAGGTTGCCGGTGTAGCGCTCGGTGGTCACCGGTGTGGCGACGTCGATGACGTCGACGCGCCCGGCGAGTCCGGGATGGCGCCGGTCCAGGAACTCCCGGACGAAGTCGGCGGTCTGCCGCTTCAGCGCCCAGTAGGCGCGGCGGTCGCCGGCGCGCAGTGCCTTCCAGGAGGCGTAGTCGCTGAAGTAGGTGCAGTGGATCACGGAGCGGCCGGGCGGTGCGAGACCGTCGGAGAAGCGGGAGCGCAACTGCACCACCAGGCTCTTCTGGAGGACGCCGGGCAGTCGGGCGCTGTCGGCGTCGGAGAGCAGGTGGGTGGTGCTGTGCGGGGTGTCGGCCGGTACGTCCCCGCGCAGTCCGACGAAGACCGACACCACGCCGGGGTAGACCAGGTGCGAGGCGCGCAGCATCGACTGGAACAGCTGGTCGGCCCGGGGGCTGGAGTGGCGGCCGCCCAGCAGGCGGTCGAGGGTGGTGGCGCCGTCGCAGGCCGCCACGACGTGGTCGGCGTAGTGCCGTTCGCCGCCGCGCAGTTCGACGCCCACCGCGCGGTCGCCCTCGACGAGGATGCGCTCCACGCGCGCCCGGTAGTCGATCCGGCCGCCCAGGGAGGTGTAGCGCTCCTCGACCGAGCGGGCCAGTCCCAGCGAACCGCCTTGCGGGAAGCCGGCGTTCAGCCGGTGGGCGCCCGCCATGTTGAACAGGTAGGGCAGCAGCGGGAAGCCCTCGTGGTCCTGGAAGAAGATGAACGGCAGCGCGCGGCGCAGCAGGGGGTCCTGGAAGCGCTCGGCGAAGGCCGCCATGGGTGTTCCGGCGGTGCGCCGCAGCAGGTTGAGCAGCGGCACGACCGTGCGCACGGTGCGGGCCTTCTCCCGCAGGGAGAGCAGCGGGGTGGGCTTGAGGAACGGGAAGAGGTCGACGTCGGCGAACCGCCGCAGGTCGCGGCAGAAGGACCGGATCAGCCGCGCGTCCGCCGGGGCGAGGTCCAGCAGGTGGCGCTCCAGGCGGTCGGGGTCGTTGTAGAAGGACACCGAGCGGCCGTCCTCGGCGACGACGGTGTTGAAGACGTCGAAGTTGCGGATGGTCTTGCCGTCGAGGGCGCCCAGTTCCCGCCACACCCGGTGCGCGTCGTTGCCGGGCGCGGTGCCGATCAGCCACTCGATGCAGTAGTCGAAGACGTAGCCGTCGCGGGACCAGGCCGTGCAGCAGCCGCCGGGCAGGACGTGTTTCTCGAAGACGCGGCTCTCCATGCCGCTCATCTGGGCGTAGCAGCCGGTGGACAGTCCGCCGATGCCGGCGCCGACGACGATGACGCGCGGCCTGGCTCCGGGGGCCCGGTCCCGGGCGGTCCACTGCTGGCGTGGGCTAGCTCGCACGCGCCGTCGCCTCCTTCGCCGCGCCGCCGTGCGCCAGCAGGCCGCGGATCAGCCGGGCGTTGTGTTCCACGTGTCCCGGGTCGAGCATGTCGGCGTGGCCGCCGGCGCCGCGCAGGACCTGGGTCGGCCGGGGTGAGGCGCCGTGCCAGGAGCCGCGCTCGCCCGCGGCGTAGAAGGCGGTCTTGTGCGCGTCGGAGACGACGGTGACGCGGGCGCGGACCGTGCCGAGGTTGGGGGTGCGGCCGCAGAAGGCGATGTAGTCCCTGGCCTGTTCGAGGGTCTCCCGGGCGAGGGCGTCGGAGCCGGTGTGCTTGCGCAGGTGCTCCCGCAGCTCCCGTTCGAATGCCTCGATGTGCTCGGGGCCGGGGGCGAAGGAGGCGTCGATACGGTACGAGTCGACGATGACGACGTCGCTCACCTCCCGGCCGCGCCGCTCCAGTTCCTTGGCGACCTCGAAGGCGAGGTTGCCGCCGAGGGAGTAGCCGAGCAGGGCGCAGGGGCCTTCCGGCCGGAGCGTGGTGATCAGGTCGGCGTAGCGGGTGATCTTGTCGTCGTCCGCCACGTAGTTGAAGGCCGTCAGCTCGTGTTCCGGGAGATGTTCGGCGAGCCGCCGGTAGACCAGGCCGTGGCCGCCGGCCGGCGGGAAGCAGAACACCGTCTCTCCGGCGCCGCGGTTGAGGGTGAGGTAGGGCTGCGCGCCCGGCAGGCGGCCGGTGACGATGTCCTCGACCGTCCGGGCCATGCCGTGCAGCGTGGTGACCTTGAAGAGCCGGCCGACCGGGATGCTGATGCCGAACTCGCCCTGGAGCCGGTGGATCAGCTCGATCAGTTTGATGGAGCTGCCGCCGGACTCGAAGAAGTCGTGCCGCAGACCGATGCCGTCCACACCGAGCAGGGCCGACCAGTGCGCGGCCGTACGGGTCTCGTACAGCGTCACCGGCGGATCGTGGGCCTCCTCGCCGGTGGTGGGCCGTGGCTCGGGCAGTGCGGCGGTGTCTACCTTGCCGTTCGGGGTGAGCGGCAGTTCGGGCAGTTCGGTGAAGGAGGCGGGGATCAGGTAGGTGGGCAGGTGCTCGCCGAGGTGGCGGCGCAGCTCGCGCCAGTCGAGGCGGGCGCCGGGCGCGGCGACGCCGTACGCGCACAGGGTGTTCTCGCCGTGTGCGTCCGGACGGACGCGGACGACCGCCTGGGCCAGGGCGGGCCAGCGGGCGAGCTGGGACTCGATCTCCCCGGTCTCCACCCGGTGGCCGCCCACCTTGACCTGCGAGTCGGCGCGGCCGATGAGGTGGAGGCAGCCGTGGGCGTCCCAGCGGGCCAGGTCGCCGGTCCGGTAGAGGTGTACCGGGGCCGCGTCGGCGTCGCCGCTGCCCGGGGTCCGCCGGACGAAGCGGCGCGCGGTCTCCTCGGGGTCGCCGAGGTAGCCCGCGGCGACCCCGCTGCCGCCGATCCACAGCTCGCCCGTGACACCGGGCGGCACCGGCTCGCCCTGGTCGTCCAGGACGTAGGTCTCGGTGCCGGGGAAGGGCCGGCCGATGGGGACCATCCGGCTCGGGTCCAGGCCGTCGGTGGGGCCCTCGAAGCAGGTGCTGTCGATGGTGGCCTCGGTCAGGCCGTAGGAGTTGACCACGCGGGTGGCGGGGCCGGCGAGGGCGCGCAGCCGGTCGTACTCCTCGACCTTCCAGGTGTCCGAGCCGACGATCAGCAGACGCGTGAAGTCGAGGCGCAGGCCGTCGCGTTCGCAGTGCGCCATGAGGCCGCGGACGACCGAGGGCACGAACTCGGCGCAGTCGACGCCCTCGGCGCGCATCGTCTCGTACAGTTTCGCCGTGTTGAACAGCAGCTCGCGGCCGATCAGGACCAGGGTGCCGCCCGAGCACAGGGCGCGGACCAGGTCGCCGGTGAAGACGTCGAAGGACGGGCTCGCCATCTGGAGGTGGACGCGGGCGTCGGTGTCGAGGCGGTACTCCGTGCGCCAGGCCGCGTAGGCGGCGGCCAGATTACGGTGGCCGACCTGGACCGCCTTGGGGCGGCCGGTGGAGCCGGAGGTGCAGATGACGTAGGCGGGGGCGTCCATGCGGACCGGTGGATCGGCGGGTTCCGAGGGCTCGGAGAACTCGGGGGGTTCCGTGAGTTCGGCGTCTTCGGCGCCTCGCGCGGTCTCGGGTGCTCGCGCGGTCTCGGGTGCTCGCGCGGCTTCGGCCTCCTGCGCGGTCAGGTCGGCCAGGGTGAGCGCGCCGGGGTGGGCGGTGAAGCGGCGCGGGTCGTCGGTCACGAGGTGCGCGGCGCCGGCCTGGGCGGTCATGTGCTCCAGCCGGTCGTCCGGGTCGTCGGGGGCGAGCGGCAGATAGGCGCCGCCCGCTCTGAGGACGGCGAGCAGGGTGACGATCAGCTCGGCCGACTTGTCCAGGCACACGGCGACGACCGTGCCCTCGCGGACGCCGAGTGCGCGCAGCCGCCGGGCGCGGGCGCGGCTGCGGCGGTCCAGTTCGCCGTAGGTCAGGCAGTCGGCCGTCCCGTCCGGCGCGGGCACCCGGACGGCGATCGCCCCGGGGTGCGCGGCGGCCGCCCGGAGGATCAGTTCGTGCACCGGCGTCCGCGGCTCGGCCGGCCGGCGTACGGCGCCGCTCCATTCACCGAGGATCCGGCGGCGCTCGCCGGGGCCCAGCAGTTCCAGCTTGTGGGCCGGTTGCGTGGCGGGGGCGCGGGTGAGGGCGTCGAGCAGGGTGACGTAGTGCGCGGACAGCCGCCGCATCGTCTCGGGCAGGAACAGGTCGGTGTTGTACTTGAACACGCAGTGGAACCGCCGGTCGGCCTCGTCCTCGTACACCGACAGCGTCAGGTCGAACTGCCCCTCTTCCTCGGGGAGTTCGATGTACTCCAGGCGGTAGCCGTACTTCTGGGCGGCCACCTTGTGGGTGAGCAGGATGAACATGGCCTGGAAGACCGCGGAGCGGCTCGGGTCGTGCTGGAGGCCGAGTTCCTCCACGAGCAGCACGAACGGGTACTCCTGGTGGTCCAGGCCGCCGAGCACCACCTCGCGGACGCGGGCGAGCAACTGCTCCACCGAGGGGCCGTCGCCCAGGTCGAGATGGAGCGGCAGCGGGTTGACGAAGTAGCCGTAGACGGAGGCGAACTCCTCCTTGGTCCGGCCCGTCACCGGGCTGCCGACGACGATGTCGTCCTGCCCGGAGTAGCGGTGCAGCAGCACGTAGTAGGCGCTGAGCAGCACCATGAAGACGGTGACCTGGTGCGTGCGGGCCACCTCGTGGACGCGGGCGCTGAGGCCGGCGTCGAGGGCTAAGAACTCGGAGGCGCCGTTGTGGGTCTGGACGGCGGGGCGGGGCTTGTCGGTGGGCAGGCCGAGCACCGGGACCTCGGCCGGCAGCGCCGCCTTCCAGTAGTCGAGCATCCGGCGGGCCTGGGGGCCGGCCAGGAACTGGTTCTGCCAGTTGAGGAAGTCGAGGTAGCGCGCGGCGACGGGCGGCAGCTCGGGGGTGCTGCCCCGGCGCAGCGCCTCGTAGACGGCGAGGAGTTCCTCGATGAAGGTGAACGTCGAGATCGCATCAGAGACGATGTGGTGGACGGCCTTCATCAGCACCCAGCGGTCGGGCCCGCGCCGGAACAGCCGCAGCCGCACGAGGGGGTCGTGGGCGAGGTCGTACGGTTTGCGGTACTCGCGCACGATCAGGGTGCGGACGTCGTCCCAGGGCGTGCCCTCGACGTCGAAGAGGGCGACGTCCAGGCGCCGCGCGGCGTCGGCGGCGGGGGTGACCTTCTGCACCGGGCGGCCGTCCTCGTGGGTGAAGTTGGTGCGCAGCGCGGGGTGGCGCTCGACCAGGGCGCGGAACGCGTCGAACACCAGCTCGGGGTCGAGGGGGGTGCGCACCTCGACCGCTCCCCCGATGTTGTAGGCGAAGCCGTCCGGGTTGAGCTGCTTGAGGAACCACAGGGCCTTCTGGTTCTGGGTCAGCGGGTGCCGCGCCTCGTCGTGGAACAGCTCCACCGCGGCCGCGCCCGCCGTCTCGTCGGCGTCGGCCGCGACCAGTTCGGCCAGTCCGTCGTGGAGCTGCCCGGTCAGTTCGGCGACCGGGGCGCTGCTGAGCAGGGTGACGACGGGGAGGGTGAGGCCCAGGTGCGTCTGGACGCGGGAGCGCAGTTCCATCGCGAGCAGGGAGTCCAGACCGAGCACGCCCAGGGCGGCGTCGAGGTCGACCTGCTCCGCCCCGACCCGCAGGACGCCGGCGACGATCTCGGTGAAGCGCGCCGTCACCAGGGCGCGGCGGGCGGCGGCGTCGGCGGCGCGGAAGTCGTCGAGGAAACTGCCCTGTTCGCCCGGTGGGACGGCCGGGCCGCCGGTGGCGGCCAGCTCGGTCACCAGGGGCGGCGCCGAGGGGTACCAGGCGAGGAAGGCGGGCCAGTCGACGACGGTGGCGACGAGCAGTTGGGCGCGGTCCTGTCCGATGACGCGTTCCAGTACGGCCGTGCCCGCCTCGGGCGACAGGGAGCTCATGCCGCGGTGGGTGCGGTAGTGCTCGATGAGGCCGAGTTCCTCGATCATGCCGGTCGCCCAGGGGCCCCAGTCCAGGCTGAGGCCGGGCAGCCCGCGGGCGCGGCGGTGGTGCGCCAGTGCGTCGAGGAAGGCGTTGCCGGCGGCGTAGTTGGTCTGTCCGGCGGTGGTGAGCAGAGAGGCGATCGAGGAGAACAGGACGAAGTGGTCCAGGGGCTGGTCGGCGAGGTGGCGGTGGAGGAGGTAGGCGCCGAGGACCTTGGGGTCGTGGACGGCGTCGAAGGTCGGCCGGTCCATCTCGGGCACCAGGGTGTCGCGGACCTGGCCGGCGAGGTGGAAGACGCCGTGGATCGGCGGGGAGCCGAGGCGCCGGTGCTCGGCGAGCCAGGCGACCAGGCTCGCCTCGTCGCCGATGTCGAGGGTGGCGACGACGGGCTGGGCGCCCCGTGCCTCCAGCTCGCGCACGAAGCGGGCGGCGCGGCCGGCGGCGGAGTCGGGGTCGGTGGCGGACCGGCTCCCGGGGTCGGGCAGCGGGGTGCGGCCGACGAGGATCAGCCGCCGTGCGCCCCAGGCGACGAGGGCGCGGCACAGCAGCCGGCCGAGTGCGCCGAAGGCGCCGGTGACCAGGTAAGCGCCGTCCGGGCGCAGTCTGAGCGGCAGCGGCCGGGTGAGGCCGGCGGCCGGGGTGAGGCGGCTGGTGTGGCGGCGGCCGGCGCGCAGGGCGATCTCGTCGTCGGCCTCGGGTGTCCCGTCGGCGGTCGTGATCTCGTGCAGCAGGGCTTCGGCCTCGGCCCCGCGGGCGGCGGCGCCGGCCGGGGAGGCCGGGTCGAGGTCGATGAGCCGTCCGCGGTGGGCGGTGAGTTCCTGCTGCCACAGCACGCGGCCGATGCCCCAGGCGGGGGCGGCCAGCGGCTCGACCGGGTCGGTGGCGGTGACGGCCTGGCTGCCGCGGGTGACGATGTGCAGTCTGGCGTCCGGCAGCGCGCCAGGCAACGTCCGGGCCAGGGCGACGAGGGCGTATCCGCCGGTGCCGGCCGCCTCACGCAGTGCGTCCGCGGTGGTCGTCGTGTCCAGGGTGGGCAGGTCGAGGTTCCACAGGTGCACGACGTGGTCGTAGGGGCGGGCGCCGGAGCCGCGCAGGTGCGCGAAGAGGCGTTCGAGGTCGGCGGCCGAGTCCGGCCGGACGGTGGATTCCCGCAGGTCGTGGGAGGTGCGGTGGGCGGCGCCCGGGCGGACCAGGTGGCAGCGGCCGCCGCGGGCGGTGATCAGGGCGGCGAGCGCGTCGGCGACGCCCCGCGCGTCGGCGAACAGCAGGCAGTCGGGCGCCGTCGTCCCGTCGGCCGCGGCCGGGCCGGCCGAGTCGGCCGGGCTCTGCGCGTCAACCCAGGTGAGGTCGGCGAGCCAGGAGTCCACGGTGCCCAGGCCGACGGCGGCGGTGGTCTTCTCCACGTCGACGGCGCGGAATCCGCTGATGCGGCCGAGCGGGGCGCCGTCGTCGTCGTGGACGGTGATGTCGCCGACGAGTTCGCCCTCGGCCCGGCGGGTGACGACGGCGTGCGCCCACAGCGGGCGGTCGCCGACGGCGGCCATGCGCACCTCGTCGATCGACAGTGGCAGCCGGATGCCCGGGGCGCCGGCCGGGTCGTGCCCGGCCGGGGGAATCTGCCCGGTCGGTGGGATCTGCTCGGCCGGTGGGATCTGCTCGGTCAGCAGTGTCTGGAAGCAGGCGTCGAGCAGGACCGGGTGCAGGTGGTGGCGGGCGGCGTCGGCGCCGATCGCGGCCGGGGGCCGGAGCCGGGCCAGCGCCTCCCCGGGGCCGGTCCACACCTCCTCGATGGCCTGGAAGGCCGGGCCGTAGTGGTAGCCGAGCGCCGCGAGCGCGGCGTAGCAGCCGGCGCCGTCGAGGCGGCGCAGGCCGCGCGCGCGGACCTGGTGGGCGTCCAGCCGCTCACCGCCCGCGGTGGGCTGGCCGGAACGCACGACGCCGCGGGCGTGCACGGTGCGTTCCCCGGCGTCTCCGGTGGGCGCCGTGGCGACGGTGAAGGCGGCGCTGTCCGGGGAGAAGGAGAACTGCACGGTGGCGGTGGAGCCCGCCGAGGCGTCCTGGGTGTCGGGTCCGGCGGTCAGGAAGAGCGCCTTGCGCAGCTCGATGTCGGCGAACACGGCCGTGCCGCCGGTCAGGGCGCGCACCGCCTGCGCCGCCATCTCCAGATAGCCGGCCGCCGGGAAGACCACGCTGCCCTGGATGCGGTGGTCCTCCAGGTAGGGCAGCTGCTCGGTGTCGAGCCGGGCCTCCCAGGCCGGCTCGGCCGTGGCCAGCCGGCGGCCCAGCAGCGGATGGTCGCGCCGGCCGAGGCGGACCTGCTCGACCGCCTTCGGCTCGGCCCAGTGGCGGTCCCGCCGCCAGGGGTAGCGGGGCAGTGGGACCGGCCGGCCCTCGGGGTGCAGCACCTCCCAGGCGATGTCGACGCCCGCGTTGTGCAGGGCGGCCAGCGACAGGGCGATCCGTTCGCGTTCGTCCTCACCGCGGCGGATCGAGGGCAGGCTCAGCCCGTCGGCGTCCTCGGCGCCCAGGCATTCGGCGATCGCGTGGCCGAGGACGGGGTGCGGGCCGATCTCCAGGAAGAGGCCGTGGCCGTCGTCGGCGAGGTGGTCGACGGCCGTGCGGAAGTGGACGGTGTCGCGGACGTTGCTCCACCAGTAGGCGGCGTCCAGCTCGGGGCCCTTGGCGGGACCGCGGCCGGCCGCCTCCTGCCCGCCCGTCAGGTACAGCGGCACCTGTGCGGCGCGGGGCCGGAGCCGGGAGAGCGAGGAGAGCAGCTCGTCCTTGATCAGGTCCATGCGGTGGCTGTGGTACGGCACCCGCACGGCGAGGAACTTCGCGAAGACGCCTTCGGCGGCGAACAGCGCGGCGAGCTCGGCGAGCGCCTCCTCGTCCCCGGCCAGGGTGATCGCGGTCGGGCTGTTGACGGCGGCGACCGACACGCGGTCGGCGTACGGCCGCACCCGTCGCTCGGCCTCCTCCGCCGGAAGGCCGGCGGCCAGCATCGTGCCGGCGCCCACGAGTCTCTGTTGGAGGCGGCTGCGGTGGACGACGACCATGGCGGCCTGCTGGAGGGTGTAGACGCCCGCCTCGTGGAAGGCGGCGACCTCGCCGGTGCTGTGGCCGACGATCGCGTCGGGGTGCACGCCCCGGCTGCGCCACAGGGCCGCGAGGCCCACCTGGACGGCGAAGTTGGCGGGCTGCGCCAGCCAGGTCTCGCTCATCCTGGAGTCCGCCTCGTCGGCGGACAGCTCCTTCAGCAGCGACCAGCCGGCCAGTTCACGGATCTCGCGGTCGCAGCGCTCGACGGCCGCCCGGTACACTGGTTCCGTCTCGAACAGCTGCCGGCCCATCCCCCACCACTGCGGCCCCATGCCGGTGAAGACCCAGACCAGGCCGCGCCCGCGGCCCTCGCGGCGCCGGCCGAGCAGGACCCGGGGGTGGGCCTGGCCGCGTAAGTAGGTGTCGAGGGCCTCTTCCAGCGACGTGCGCGAGTCGTAGACGACCGACAGCCGTGCTTCGAGGTGCTGCCGGCGGCGGGCCAGGGTGTGGCCGAGGTCGGTGAGGGAGACCGCCGGGCCGTGCGCGGTCCCGGCGAGTTCCGCGCGGATGCCGGCGGCCGCCTCGGGCAGGAGGTCCGGGTCGCGGGCGGTCAGCGGGAGGACGGAGTAGCCGAGGGCGGCGGGGACGGTGTCCGGCTCGGGCCGTTCCCCCGCCCCCGCGCGGACGGGCGCGGCTTCGAGCAGCACGTGCGCGTTGGTGCCGCCGAAGCCGAAGGAGTTGACCCCGGCGCGGGCGGGCCCGTCGTGCTCGGGCCAGTCGACCGCGCGGGTGGGGATCTCGAAGGGCAGGGAGTCGGGGTCGATGGCCGGGTTGAGGTGTTCGAGGTTGATGTGCGGCGGGATCCTGCGGTGTTCGAGGCTGAGGGCGGTCTTGATCAGTCCGGCGATGCCGGCGGCCGCCTCGGTGTGGCCGATGTTGGTCTTGACCGAGCCGACGTAGCAGCGGGCGCCGGGCTCCCTTCCGAGCGACAGCGCCTGCCCCAGGGCGGCGGCCTCGATCGGGTCGCCGACCGGCGTGGACGTGCCGTGCGCCTCGACGTACTGGAGGCTGCCGGGTGCGATGCCGGCCTGGGCGCAGACCCGCTGGATCAGGGCGACCTGCGCGTCGGGGTTGGGCACGGTGATGCCGTGGGTGCGGCCGTCCTGGTTGACGCCGCTGCCGATGATCACCGCGTGGACCGGGTCGCCGTCGCGCAGGGCGTCGTCCAGGCGCTTGAGCGCGACCACGCCGACGCCTTCGGAGCGTACGTAGCCGTCGGCCGACGCGTCGAAGGCGCGGGAGCGGCCCTGGGGCGAGAGGAATCCGCCCTTGGTCTCGGCGATGGTGTACTGCGGCGCCATGTGCAGCAGGGCGCCGCCGGCGAGGGCGAGGGCGCTCTCGCGGCGGCTGAGGCTCTGGCAGGCCAGGTGGACGGCGACCAGCGAGGAGCTGCACGCGGTGTCGAGCGAGACGCTGGGACCGCGGAAGTCGAAGCAGTGCGAGACGCGGTTCGACACCATCGTCATCATCGTGCCGGTCGCCGTGTGGGCGGCCAGCGACTCGAAGCCCAGATCGGCGAACTGGAGGATCTTGTAGTCGAGCGTGAACGCTCCGACGAAGACGCCGACGTCACGGCCCGCCAGCTCGGCCGGTCTCTGCCCGCCGTCCTCCAGGGCTTCCCAGGCCACCTCCAGCAGTTTGCGCTGCTGTGGGTCCATGTGCGCGGCCTCGCGGGGACTGATGCCGAAGAAGGCCGGGTCGAACTCGTCGAAGCCGTCGATGTAGCCGCCGCGTCCGCCGACGAGCCGGCCCGGTTTGGACTTGTCCCGGCTCGCGAGGGTCGTGACGTCGTACCGGTCGGCGGGGGTCGGGGTGATGCAGTCCCTGCCCTCGATCAGGTTGTGCCAGAACGCCCGGTGGTCACTGGCGCCGCCGGGCAGGCGGCAGCCGATGCCGATGATCGCGATCTTCTCGGTGGGGGCGTTGTGGGAGTCCGACATGGCCGAGTCCTTGGGTGGTCGTGACGTGGCGGCGCACGTGAAAGGGCAGGGCGACGGCCCGACGGCGGCGAGGGCCGGCGGTCAGGCGGGGCGGGAGAGCGGCGGAAGGTGGCGGGCGTCAGGCGGCGGGGCGCCGCCATGCCTGGAGGTGGCTGGCGAGGACGGCCTCGGTCCCCGGGAAGGACGCCGGGTCCGAAAGGCCCACCGCGGCCGGCCGGCGGCCGGGACACCAGGTCCAGCTGCCGAATATGCGGTCCCAGACGGCCAGGTCCGAGCCGTAGTGACCGGCTTCGGCGAGGTCCGTGCTGTGGTGCAGGCGGTGCTGTTCGGGGCTGGCGAAGAGGTGGTTGAGCCAGCCGATGCGGACGTCGATGTTGGCGTGGGTGAAGTAGCCCTGGGTGATCACGAAGAGGCCGATCGGGAACACGGACTCCTGCGAGAAGCCGAGCAGGCTCAGCGACAGCTGCACTCCGCCCTGGGCCAGCAGGACGTCCAGGACGTGGTTGACGCCGTTGTTGGCGACGTTGACCTTGCGCGGCAGGTGGTGCACGCCGTGCAGCCGCCACAGCCAGGGGTTGGTGTGGCTCCAGCGGTGCACCAGATAGCTCGCCAGGGACCCCACCAGCAGGGCCAGCGGTGTCTCCACCGCCAGGGGCAGGCTGGGCCTGGCCGGCGACACGACGCCGACGAGGGACTCCACCAGCAGTTGCGCGGTGACGCTGCCGACGGCGGTCACCAGGAAGTAGACGCCGTACCGGCCCCATTCGCGGCGGTCCGGGTGCCAGCCGCGGTCGTAGGGGATCACCCGCTCCAGGATCACCAGATAGGCGATGACCGCGAACTGGAAGGCGGAGGTGGTCAGTCCCGGATCGAGCCGGTACCGCAGACCCGCGACGGCCGTGGCGACCGTGGCCACGAGCAGCACGGGATAGGCCGCGCGACGCGTCCACATGCGCGACCACCCCCTTTCCCGCTTCCCCCGGTTCCTGCTCCCTGCATGCCCAGCGTGGCTTTGGGTAATCGCGTGGCGACTAAGAGTGATGGTACGACTTGCCCGGGCGCATCGGCCGCCCGCGCGCGGCGACCGCCCGGGAACAGCGAAGAGCCGGGGCCTCTCGGCCCCGGCTCCCTACGGCTGCGGTGCGGTCAGGCCTTGGGGGGCTTGACGGCGATGTCGAGGTAGAAGGCGTCGATGCTGCGGACGGCCGCCTCGAACTCCTCCAGGTTCACCGGCTTGGTGACGTACGCGTTGGCGTGGTGGTGGTAGGCGCCGGTGACGTCGTCGGGCGCCGCGGAGGTGGTCAGGACGACGACCGGGATGGTGCGCAGCTCGGCGTCCTCCTTGACCACGGCGAGGAACTCCCGGCCGTTCATGCGCGGCATGTTGAGGTCGAGGACGATGAGGTCGGGACGCTCGTTGGCCGGGTCGCGCAGGTAGTCGAGGGCCGCGATGCCGTCGGACACCTGGGTGAGGTTGCGGGTGCCGCGCTCGGCCAGGGCGTCCTGGATGAGCATGGCGTCCGCTGCGTCGTCTTCGACCAGCAGGACGTCGTAGGGGCGGGTTGCGGCGACAGCCATGATTCACGAGCTCCGGGGTGTGGGATGGGGGTAGGGGCGGTGGGTGCCGTTGGTGATCAGTCCGGGCCAGCGGCGCCGGGCTCCTTGTCGGCTCATGCTCACGGCCTGGCCGATCTCGGGGTAACCGGCGCCGTGCGCGGCCGCGGTGGAGGCCGCCTGGTCCTCCAGGCGCCGCACCGCCTGCTTGACGCCGGCCAGTACGCGCAGGCGTACGAGCGCGTGGCTGCGGGCGTCGGTCTCGTCACAGGTCTCCGCCGTCGGGTGGGCGGCGTCCTGGGTCAGAAGCCGGTTGAGTTCGTCCATCACCTGCGTCACCAGCGCGGCCGTCTCTGCGCCGGCGGCGCGCGGAAGGGAAGGCGGACCAGGCATGCCACCAGCGTACGGCGTTGATCCGATCCGAGACAACATACGTTGTCAGGCCACGGGTACAGTGTGCTTGCCGCACCGAGCCGTGGTCCTGGTACCCCGAAGGAGAGACACGAACCCCCATGAACAGCAAGCCGCCCGGCCCCAAGGGTCTGTTCTCGGACTGGACCACCCGGCACTGGCTGCGGGCGGGGGTCGCCGCCACCCTGGTGGTGCTGGCGGTGGTCGGGTCACTGGGCGGCTGGGCCATGTGGCGCACCTCACAGATCACGACCGAGCTGGTGGACCGGCGGTCCCCCGCGCTGATCGACTCCATACGCTTGCAGGAGTCCCTGGTCAACCAGGAGACCGGTATCCGCGGCTACGGACTGTCCGGTCATGCCGACTTCCTCCAGCCCTACGCCGAGGGCCAGGCCGACGAGAAGGCCGCCCTCGACCGCCTGCGCCCGCTCACCCGCGCCGACGCCCGCACCAGCGCCGACCTGGCCGAGGTGGAGCGGCTGATCGGCGTCTGGCACGAGCGCATCGCCCGTCCCATCGCCGCCGCCCCCGCCTCCCAGGCCGCCAGGCTCAGCACCGAGCGGGCGACCGAGGGCAAGGACACCTTCGACTCGCTGCGCAAGGCCATGGTGCGCCAGCAGTCGCACCTGGAGAGCGAGCGGACGGCCGCCGGCCGCGACCTGCGGCGGGCGCAGACGCTGCGGAACTGGATGTTCGCCGTCATCGCCGCTGTCATCCTGCTGGTGGCGTCCCTCGTCTTCGAGGGACTGCGGCGCGGCATCACCAATCCGCTCACCCGGCTCGGCTCGGCCGCCCGGGACGTCTCCGAAGGCCGTTTCGGACGCAACCTGCCCGGCACCGGACCGGCCGACCTGCGCCGGCTGGCCTCGGACGTGGACTCCATGCGCCGGCGGCTGCTGGAGGAGCTGGAGTTCAGCGAGGAGTCCCGCCGGCTGCTGGACGAGCAGGCGGCCGATCTGAAGCGGTCCAACGCGGAGCTGGAGCAGTTCGCCTACGTCGCCTCGCACGACCTCCAGGAACCCCTGCGCAAGGTGTCCAGCTTCACCCAGCTCCTCCAGCGCCGCTACGGCGGACAGCTGGACGACCGGGCCGACCAGTACATCGCCTTCGCCGTCGACGGCGCCAACCGCATGCAGGTCCTGATCAACGACCTGCTGGCCTTCTCCCGGGTCGGCCGCGTGCACAACGACCACCAGCGCGTGGCCCTGGAAGAGGTGTTCGCCCGGTCCGTGGACAATCTGAGCGTGGCGATCGAGGAGAGCGGCGCGGAGATCACCCACGACCCGCTGCCCGAGGTCGTCGGCGACACCACGCAGCTGAGCATGCTCTGGCAGAACCTGCTGTCGAACGCCGTGAAGTTCCGCAGCCCCGAGCGGCCGCCGCGCATCCGCGTGAGCGCGGTGCGCGAGGGCGACAACTGGCGGTTCGCGGTCGCCGACAACGGCATCGGCATCGCGCCCGAGTTCCAGGAGAAGGTGTTCATCCTCTTCCAGCGGCTGCACACCAAGGACGCCTACCCGGGCACCGGCATCGGTCTGGCGATGTGCAAGAAGGTCGTGGAGTTCCACGGCGGCACGATCGGGATCGACCCCGGCCACGCACCGGGCACCCGGATCGTCTTCACCCTGCCCGCCGCCGACGCGCCCGCGGCCCCGGAGAGAAAGACCCAGCCGTGACCGACCACGCCGCGGGCACGCCCGGGAAGTACCACATCCTGCTGGTCGAGGACGACGACGGGGACGCCCTCCTGGTCGAGGAACTCCTCTACGACACCGACCTGCCGCACACCCTGACGCGCTGCCGCACGGCCGCCGACGCGCGCAGGGAACTCGCGGCGCAGCCCGTCCACTGCGTCCTGTTGGACCTGCACCTGCCCGACGCCTCCGGGGTGGAGACGGTCGAGGCGATCCAGACCGACACCGGGGCCGCCATCATCGTCCTGACCGGTCTGGACGAGCCCCGCGCGGGCGTGGAGGCGCTCGGCGCCGGCGCCCAGGACTACCTCATCAAGGGCAAGGTCGAACCCGACCTGCTCCAGCGGGCCGTGCGCTACGCCCTCCAGCGCAAGCAGGCCGAGCGCGCCAACGCCGCCCTCCAGATCGGGCGGCTCAGGGCCGAGGAGAACGCGCGTCTGGAGCGCGGACTGCTGCCCGAGCCGCTGCTCTCCTCCGCCGCCGTCACCGCCTCCAGCCGCTACTACCCCGGCCGGGCGCAGGCGCTGCTCGGAGGCGACTTCCTCGACGTCGTACAGACCGACGACGGGCAGGTGCACGCCATCATCGGGGACGTCAGCGGCCACGGCCCGGACGCCGCCGCGCTCGGTGTGTGCCTGCGCATCGCCTGGCGCGCCCTGACCCTGGGCGGCCACCGCAACCAGCAGCTGCTGCGTCTGCTGGAGCGGATACACATCGCGGAGCGCACCGGCAACGACCTGTTCACCACCTGCACGCTGATCACCGTGGACCCGCGGGCGGCCACCGCCACGCTGCACCTGGCCGGTCACCACGAGCCGCTGCTGCTCACCCCCGAAGGGGCCCGGGAGGTCTCCGCGGCCCACGGGGTGGCCCTCGGCATCGTGCCCGGGCTGGGCCAGTGGACGGCGACCACCCTCGCCCTGCCTCCGCGCGGCGCCCTCGTCGCGTACACGGACGGCCTGATCGAGGGATTCGCCAACAGCACCGGCGACCGGCTCGGGGTGGACGGCCTGCTGCGGATCATCGACACGATCCCCACGCCGGACCCGGGCGCCCATCTCGACGAGCTGATCGCCCGGACCCGCACCCTCAACGCCGACCGGCACAGCGACGACCTCGCCGTGCTGCGCCTGGACTGGAACACGGGGACGGCCGCGGCCACGGCGAACGCCTGGCGCACCGCGCCGTGACGGCCGGCCGGACGCCAAGGGGCGTACGGCGAAACGGGGTTGAGGCGGTTCATGCGCCCGGCGGGCGGATTCCCCCCGTTCGGGTGGACGGCCCCGCTTCACCTGCCGCCGCGTGCGCGCCGGACGGATAGTGGAGCAGCCGCCGGAACGGGATGCCGGCGCGCGTCCGGCCCCGTCGACGGCGTGGGCCGCAAGTCCGGAAGGAGAGGTGTGCCGTCATGCGTACCCCTGAGGCGACCGACCGTGTCCAGCTTGTCTTCTCCCTCTTCGACGCCGACGGGAACGGCTGTCTGGAGGCCGACGACTTCGATCTGATGGGCGAGCGGGTGGTCGCGGCGGCGCCCAAGGCCGACGACGCGGCGAAGGGCGCGCTGCTGGCCTCCCTGCGCCGGTACTGGACGACGCTGCTGGCCGAACTCGACGCCAACGGCGACGGCCGGATCAGTCCGGAGGAGTTCGAGGCCTGTGTGCTGTCGCCGGAGCGGTTCGAGGCGACGATCGACGAGTTCGCCCGGGCGCTCTCCGCGATCGGCGATCCGGAGGGCGACGGATTCGTCGACCGTCCGGACTTCGTGGCCCTGATGACCGCCATCGGCTTCCGGCGCGCCAACATCGAGGCGCTGTTCGAGGCCTTCGGCCCGGTGGCCGGCGACCGCATCCCGGTGGAGGTCTGGGCGGAGGGCATCCGGGATTACTACCGCCCCGAGAAGGCCGGCATCGCCGGAGACCATCTGACCGCCGACGGCGGCGGGCGGTGACGCGGGCCCGTGTCCTCGCGGGCGCGGCGGCGGGGAGCGTCCCCGGCCGGTGACGGGCGGGGCTACTCCACGTCGATGCCGAAGTCCTGGACCAGTTCGGCCAGACCGCCCGGGTAGCCCCGGCCGCCGAGGACGAAGTCCCAGTCGCCGCTCGCCCGGCGGCGGAAGGAGCCGAGGACGAGCGCGGTCTCGCCGGGCCGGCCGTCGGACACGTCGAGCCGCCCCAGCTCGGCCAGGCGCGCGTCGAGCAGCCGGATGTGCGCGTCCGTGAACCCGGACAGGTCGGCGTCCGGGTTGACCTCCGGGTCGACGGCGGCCACCAGCACGAACCGGTCGGCGTCGGCGGGCAGCGCGTCGAAGGCGACGCCGATCGCGGCCTTGTCGGGCGCGGCGGCGGGCAGGGCGCGCACGGCGCCGTCCGGGGAACGCGGGTTGTTGTAGAAGACGAAGTGGTCGTCGTCGAGCACCCGGCCGCCGCGGCAGACGAGGGCGCACACGTCCAGGGCGACGCCGCCGGTCCACGACATGCCCAGGACGTTGTGGCCGTCGGGCAGCCCGGGGTCCGCGGCCCGCGGCGCCGGCCGGGCCGCGGGACGGCGCGGGCCGTCGTCCAGGCGGCCGCGCAGGCCGTGGCGGTGCAGCAGGTCGACGAGTTCGGTCCCCGCGATCAGTTCCAGCGGCTTGCCGCCCGCGAAGGTGTGCGAGCCGGGGCCGAACTTGGACGTCGTCACCAGGACGCCCTTGTTGGCGCCGGTGTCCTGCACGGTGCCGTACAGGTCGCGCACGGCGGTGGGCGGCACGGTGTTGCGGTAGCGCTTGACCTGCACGACGATCTTGCCGCCGCGGATCGGCGTGGGGTCGAGCGCGTCGACGTCCACCCCGCCGTCGCCCGAGCGCTGGGTGGTGACCGCCTGCATCCCCATGGCCCGGAACAGCTCGGCGACGAGGTTCTCGAAGGCGATCGGGTCCATCTCGTACAGGTCGGGGTCCTCGTCGCTGCCATGGGTGACCACCCGGTCGCCGACCTCCTGCGGCCGGCGGCCCGGCCGTACCGGCGCGAGCTGGTCGGGGCGGGCCGAGAGCTGCCCGCGCAGCGCGTCGGCCAGACAGCTGCCGGCGTCCACCTGCGCCAGGTGGAGTTCGCGGAAGGTGGAGCGCGCGGCCATGACGGTGGCCAGGTGGATGTGGCCGGGACGGCCGGTGGTGGGGTCGTGGCCGTCGACGAACCCGTTGAGGACCACCGATTCGAGCGCGTCCGACCGGTCGGCGGCGAAGAGTTCGTGCAGGACGAGCAGCATGCACTGGGCCAGGACCTCGCGGTACAGGGCCCGGCGCTGGGTGACCGGACGGGCGGTCTCCTTGTCCTGGTCGGTCCCGGCCACGTACCGCACGGACCTGGTCTCGGGGACGACGTCGTAGGCGGGCAGCTCCCAGTCCAGGACCAGTTGCCGGGCCGCCGGGTCGTAGGCGACCGCCACCTGCCGCGGGAAGTCCTCGGGCCAGGCGGTCGAGGCGTAGAGGGCGGCGGAGAAGTACTCGACCACGGAGTCGGGGTCGCCGCGCCCGACTCCTTCGGCGAGTTGGGCGACACCGGCGTTGTGGCGGCGCAGCTCGGCCAGCCGGGCGTCGGCCCACTGCCGGTACTGCTGCTGGTAGGCGGCCAGTTGGCGCTGCCGCTGAGCCTCCGCCGCCTGCGCCGCCCGCAGGTCCTGCTCGAAGCGCGCGCGGGCCTCGGCCTGCGCCTGGGAGCGCCGGCCGGCTGTCCATCCGCTCTGGGTGCGGTAGTGCTCGAAGTCCGGCATGGGCAGGGGCTGCGCGAGCGGGCCGGGGGCGAAGGGCTCGATCTGCTCGGGGCGCGTCAGGGAGGAGACGTCGAAGGCGGGCGCCCGGCATCCCGTCGCGAGCAGCCCCTGCAACGCGGCGACCCGCGCGTCCAGTTCCTCGGTCCGGCGCGCCGCCTCGGCCTGCCGGTACTCGCGGTAGGTCTGGGCGGCCCCCCGCTCCCGGGCGCGCGCCTGCTGGGCCTCCTGCCTGCGTCGCCTGGCGTCGGCCTCCAGCTGGCGCTGCTGCTGCCTCTGCGTCTCGGCCCAGACGCCTGCCAAGCCGGTAGAACGACGACTCATGTGCTGCAAGCCCTCCCCGAGGTGCCCTGATTGTCCCCACAACCAGTTGTAACGGCACGACTCTATCCAGCGAGCGCCGTGCCGCCTATCCGCCCGGCACCGGCAACTGCCGTACCGGGCCTGTCCGGAGGGTGACACACGGGTGTACGGGGCCGGGCGGGCGGGGTCGGGAGGGCGCAGCTGGCCGAGTCGGCGGGGCGGCCGGGTGGGCGGGGGCGGCCGGGTGTGCCGGCCGCCCCCGTCCTGCCGCCCTGCCGGCCGTCGCGGCTAGAGCGTGCGCTCCATCCTGTCGGCCACCAGCTTCACGAACCGTCCGGCGTCCTTGGGCTGTCCGCCCTCGGCGAGCAGCGCGAGGCCGTACAGCAGCTCGGCGGCCTCGGTGAGTTCCGAGAGATCCTCGCCCTGCCGGGCGTACGCCTGCCGGACGCCCTTGACCAGCTGGTGGTCCGGGTTGAGTTCGAGGATGCGCTTGGCCCGCGGGACCTCCTGGCCCATCGCCCGGTACATGTTCTCCAGCGCGGGCGTGAGGTCCTCGGAGTCGGAGACGACGCAGGCGGGCGAGACGGTGAGGCGGGAGGAGAGGCGGACCTCCTTGACGTCGTCGGCCAGGTGCTCGGTCATCCAGCCGAGCAGCCCGGCGTACTCCTCGGTGTGCTTCTCCTGCTCGGCCGTCTTCTGCTCGTCCTCCTCGCCGCCGAGGTCGATCTCTCCCTTGACGACCGAGCGCAGCCGCTTGCCCTCGTACTCCCCCACCGTGTCGACCCACACCTCGTCGACCGGGTCGGTCAGCAGCAGCACCTCGACGCCCTTGGCGCGGAACGCCTCCATGTGCGGGGAGTTCTCGACGCTCTCCCGGGACTGGCCGGTGATGTAGTAGACGTGCTCCTGGCCGTCCTTCATCCGCTCCGCGTACGCGGCGAGCGTCGTCGGCTCCTCGGCGTCGTGGGTGCTCGGGAAGGAGGCCGCGGCGAGCAGGGCGGCCCGGTTGTCGGCGTCGGTGACCAGGCCCTCCTTCAGCACCGCGCCGAACTCCCGCCAGAAGGTGCGGTAGCGGTCCGGGTCGGCGGAGCGCATGTCCTTGACCGTGGCGAGGACCTTCTTCGTCAGACGGCGCTGCATCAGCCGGATCTGGCGGTCCTGCTGGAGGATCTCGCGGGACACGTTGAGCGAGAGGTCCTGGGCGTCGACCACGCCCTTGACGAACCGCAGGTAGGGCGGGAGCAGTTCCTCGCAGTCGTCCATGATGAAGACGCGCTTGACGAAGAGCTGGAGGCCGTGCCGTTGGCCCCGGGTGAACAGGTCGTGCGGGGCGTGGGCCGGCAGGAAGAGCAGCGCCTGGTACTCGAAGGCGCCCTCGGCCTGGAGGCGGACGGTCTCCAGCGGATCGCGCCAGTCGTGGCTGATGTGCTTGTACAGCTCGTGGTAGTCCTCGTCGGCCACCTCGTCGCGCGGACGGGCCCACAGCGCCTTCATGGAGTTCAGCGTCTCGGGCTCGGGCGCGTCCTCGCCGTCGACCGCCGCGGTGACGAGGCGGACCGGCCAGGTGATGAAGTCCGAGTACCGCTTGACGATCTCCTTGATCTTCCAGGCGGAGGTGTAGTCGTGCAGCTGGTTCTCGGAGTCGGCGGGCTTGAGGTGGAGGGTGACGGCGGTGCCCTGCGGGGCCTCGTCGACGTTCTCCAGGGTGTACGTGCCCTCGCCGCGCGAGGACCAGCGGGTGCCCTGGGACTCGCCGGCCCGCCGGGTGACCAGGGTGACCTCGTCGGCCACCATGAAGCCGGAGTAGAAGCCGACGCCGAACTGGCCGATCAGCCCGTCGCCGCCGGCGCCCTCCTGCGCCTCGCGCAGTTCCGCCAGGAAGGCGGCGGTGCCGGAGTTGGCGATGGTGCCGATGAGCTGCGTGACCTCGTCGTAGGACATCCCGATGCCGTTGTCCCGCACGGTGAGGGTACGGGCCTCCTGGTCGGCCTCGATCTCGATGTGCGGGTCGGAGGTGTCGGCGTCGAGCGTGTCGTCCCGCAGGGCCGCCAGCCGCAGCTTGTCCAGCGCGTCGGATGCGTTGGAGACGAGTTCCCTGAGGAAGACGTCCTTGTTCGAGTAGACCGAGTGGATCATCAACTGGAGCAGCTGACGGGCTTCAACCTGGAACTCAAACGTTTCGGTCGGCATGGTTCGCGTGTACCTCACAGGTGCGCTGTCGCCGGGATTTGGCGACACCACTTTACTGAACCGCGCGGGCGGCGTCGGCCGGATGAGGCGCGGTCGACCGCCGGGCCGGGGCGCTCCCGCACGCGGTTCGGGCGGCGACGGCGTGATGGGTACTCGATCCGTGCCCGTCCGCCGGTGTTCCGGCGGTCCGCGCCGTAGGGAAGGACGGCCGCCCATGCAGCACGACGAGATGATCACGAAGGTGCGGGCGCTGGCCCAGCTGCCGGGCCGGGGGCCGGCCGAGGCGGCGACGCGTGCGGTGCTGACCACCCTGGGCGAGCGGCTGCCGTCCGGGCTCGCCGGCCATGTGGCGGCCCAGTTGCCGCCGGAGCCGGCCGCCTGCCTCCGGCAGGCCTCGGAGGCCGCCGCGTCCGGGGCGGCCGCGTCGGGAGAGCGTTTCGGGCTGACCACGTTCGCCGGGCGCATCGCCGCTCGTACCGGCACGGACGAGGACGCGGCGCTGCGCGAGGCCGCCGCGGTGCTGGAGGTGCTCGACGCCGCGCTCGCTCCCGAGCTGATGGAGAAGCTGGCCGGGGCGCTGCCCGGGGACATCCGCGAACTGCTGCCGCTGGGGCGCGCGGCGGAGGACGCCGAGTGACGGGGGCGTAGCGGCGGACCGTGCGGATCGGCTGCGCCGGGCCGCGCACGGAGCGGCCGGGTGTGCCTGGTCGCGCACCAGGCGGCTGGCTGTGCCTGGCTGCGTACCGGGCGGCCGGATGGGGGTGAGCTGCGTACCGGGCGGCCGGATGGGGCAAGCGGATCGCACCGCGCCCCGATGCGGGGCGGCGAGCGGACTGTGCCGCGCCCCGGTGCGGGGCGGTGGGCGGAGCGTCTCGTGCCCGGCCGCGCGGGGCCTCTCGCATGCCGCGCGGCCGGTGCGCGGCCGTACCGGTGGACGGGGCGCGGCGACCGGCAGGGGGCCGGTGATGGCACGCGGTGCCCGATCAGCGGGCTTGCACCTGCCGTCTCGGGGGCACTCGGCAGGAACACGGACACCGCCGGGCACGGACCCGGGGTGCGGCGGGCCGCGAGGCCCGCCGGGAAGACGAGAGAACAGACGCGGCGACGGCACGTGTGCCGAGGCCCGGCCGTGCGAGCCGAGTTCCCGCGTCGCGACCGAGGAGAGTCCCGCCGCCATGCTGCCCCGCCTGTTCCCGCCCCCGTTCCCGTCCTCGTCCCGCACCGTCGCGCGCCGTGCCGTCGCCGTCGCGCGCCGAGGCGGTCACGCCCGGCGGTGGCCGGCGCCACCCGGGCGACAGGCCGGGGAAGGGAGGTCCGCCTGATGTGCGGTCTCAGCGGCGAGATCCGCTTCGACGGCGGCCGGCCCGACGTCGCCGCGGTCGAGCGGATGACCGACCGGCTCGCGCCGCGCGGACCGGACGGCCGCGGCCTGTGGTCCCAGGGCCCGGTCGCCCTCGGCCACCGCAGGCTCAAGATCATCGACCTGTCGGAGAGCGGCGCCCAGCCCATGGCCGACCCGCGTGCCCGGCTGACCGGCGTCTTCAACGGCTGTGTCTACAACTACCGCGAACTGCGCGAGGAACTGCGCGGGCTCGGCCACCGCTTCTTCTCCGAGTCCGACACCGAGGTGGTGCTCAAGGCGTACCGGCAGTGGGGCACGGCGTGCGTCGAGCGCTTCTACGGCATGTTCGCCTTCGTCGTCGTCGAGCAGGACACCGGCCGGGTGGTGATGGCCCGCGACCGGCTCGGCGTCAAGCCGCTGTACCTGGCCGAGACGCCGGAGCGGCTCCGGTTCGCCTCCTCGCTGCCCGCCCTGCTGGCCGCCGGCGGCGTGGACACCTCGCTCGACCCGGTCGCCCTGCACCAGTACCTCAGCTGGCACGCGACCGTCGCCGCGCCCCGGACCGTGCTCAACGGCGTGCGCAAGCTCCCGCCGGCCACCGTCCGCGTGATCGAAGCGGACGGCACGAGCCGCGAGCACTGCTACTGGCAGCCCTCCTACACGCGCCGCGCCGAGTACGCGGGACTGAGCGCCGACGACTGGACGGACGCCGTGCTGGAGGCGCTGCGCACCGCCGTGCGCCGCCGCATGGTGGCCGACGTGCCGGTCGGCGTGCTGCTGTCGGGCGGCCTGGACTCCAGTCTCATCGTGGCGCTGCTGGCCGAGGAGGGACAGCGGCAGCTGGCCACCTTCAGCGTCGGCTTCGAGTCGGAGGGCGGCGACGAGGGCGACGAGTTCGGCTACTCGGACCTGGTGGCGCGGCGCTTCAGCACCGACCACCACCAGCTGCTGGTGCCCTCCGACCGGGTCTCCCACGCGCTGGACGACGCGGTCGCCGCCATGAGCGAACCCATGATGAGCCACGACGTGGTCGCCTTCCACCTGCTGTCCGAGCAGGTCGCCAAGGAGGTGAAGGTCGTCCAGAGCGGGCAGGGGGCAGACGAGGTCTTCGCCGGCTACCACTGGTACCCGGCGATGGCGGACGCGCCGCGCGAGGACGCGGCGCGCGCCTACATCGACGCCTACTTCGACCGGTCGCACCGCGATCTCGCCCGCATGCTGGAGCCGGACATGCTGGCCGGTCACGACGCGTCCGCCGAGTTCGTCCGCGCCCACATGGCCGCCCCGGGCGCGGAGAGCGCGCTGGACGCGGACCTCAGGCTGGACACGCACGTGATGATGATCGACGACCCGGTCAAACGTGTGGACAACATGACCATGGACTGGGGTCTGGAGGCGCGGGTGCCGTTCCTCGACCACGAGCTGGTCGAACTGGCCGCCGCCTGCCCGCCCGGGCTGAAGCTCGCGGACGGCGGCAAGGGCGTCCTCAAGGCCGCCGGGCGCAAGGTGCTGCCGCGCGAGGTCGTCGACCGGCCCAAGGGCTACTTCCCGGTTCCGGCGATCACCCACATGGCGGGCCCGGTGCTGGAGCGGGTGCGCGACGCGGTCACCGCTCCCGCCGCCAAGGGCCGGGGCGTCTTCCGCCCGGAGTACGTCGCCGAACTGCTGGCGGCGCCCGACGCGCACCGAACCCACCGGGGGGCGAACACGCTGTGGCAGGTAGCTCTGCTGGAGATATGGCTGCAAACGCACGGGATCGACTGACCGGCGGCCCGGACCCCCGTCCCTCGTCGACTGCTTCCCGTACGTCGTCGGCTCCCCGCTCGTCGGACCCGGGAGCCGTCGGGACGGCCCCGCGCGCCGTCGGCTTCCGCCGTCCCGGCGGCGGCGCGGGCGGGCCCGGGCGGGACGCGGGCGCCGCGTACGGGCCGGCGGCGGACCGGCTCCAGGAGCTGTGGACCGCCGCTCCGGCGGACGGCACGGCGCCGCTGAACCCGTCGGCGCGGGCGCCGCTGGCCGCGCCCGCGCCGCTGGCGCTGCCGGACGTCTCGGCGGCCCACGACGTGCCCCAGCCGGTCACGGCCCACGGCTGCTGGTACCCCTCGGTGGACCCCGGCGGCCGGCAGGTCGCCTTCATCTGCGACCGGGGCGGCGTACCGCAGCTGTGGACGGGACCGGTCGACGGAGACGCGGTACGGCTGCTCGACGGCGACCCGGACCCGGTCGTCGAGGTGTCCTGGTCGCCGGACGGCCGGTGGATCGCGTACACCACCGCACCGGGCGGCGGGGAGCTGACCCGGGTGCTGTGCGTGCGTCCCGACGGCACCGGACGGCGCGTCCTCGCCGGCGCCGAGCCGGGCAGCTCGGCCCACCTCGGGTGCTGGCGGCACGACGGCTCGGCCCTCGCGGTGACCGTCGCCGAGCCGTCGGCGGGCCAGGAGCCGGGCGCCGTGGAGGCCGCCCCCGTGCGCGCGCAGGCCGGGACGCACGTCCCGCCGCACCCGCCCGGCTGGGCGGCGCGCAACGGGCACGCCGTGCTGCTCGGCGGGCCGCCGCGCGCCACGGCGGCACGGCCGTACGCCCCGGGACCGGACGGGCCGGTCGGCCGCGCCGTCCCGGGCGGCGAAGCGGGGGGCGGTCTGGACGCGTCGGCGACCCTGACCCTGTCCGCCTATCTGGTCGACCCGGAGGGCGTGGCCGCACCGGTGTTCCTGGCGAGCGAACGCGGGGCCGCCACCCTGCGCGTGTGCGATCTGAGCCGGGACGGCCGGCTCGCCCTGCTGCGGCGGGGACCGCGGGCCCGGCGCGAGGCCCTCGTCGTGCGCGTGCGCGACCTGGCCACCACCTGTGCGGTGCCGGTCGCCGACGACGACCCCTGGATCGGCGGCTTCGCCCCGGACGGCCTGACGGTGTGGCTGCGCAGCGACCACGGCCGGGAGTTCGCCGCCCTGTACGCGCTGCGGCTCGACCCGCAGGGGCGGCGGCGGGGACTCGCGGTCGCCGCGGAGCGCGCCGACCGCGGCCTGGAACTGCTGGCCCTGGACCGGACCGGGCGCCGGGCCCTGCTCTCCTGGAACGTGCGCGGCCGCAGCGAGTTGCAGATCGCCACGCTGGACGCCTCCGCCGAGGAGGACGACGGGACCGGCGCGACCGACGGGCAGGCCGGTGAAGCGGCTGCCGCCTCCGGGGCGGAGCGGGCGCCCCGGCTCCCCGGTCTCGGCGGTCCGGGCGCCGCGGCGTTCGGCGGCCCGAGTGTCGTGCCGCCGCTGCGCGAGGAGGTGGCCGCCTGGGACGTACCGCTCCCCCACGAGGTGGTCACCCGGGTCGTGCCCACCGCGGAGCCGGACAGCCCCGTGGTCGCGCTGTCCGGGTCGCAGCGCCGCCCCGGAGTGTGGTGGCTGCCTCAGGGGACCGCCCTGCGCACGCCGTGGTCCTCGCGCGACGAGGACGTGGCGCCGGACGGCCGCGCGCCGGTCCGGCCGGTGCCGATGCGTCCCGTCGCCCGCGACGGGCTCGCCCTCGGCGGCTGGTACTACCGCGCCCCGGGCCGCTCGCCCGGCGAACCCGCGCCCTGCGTCCTCCACCTGCACGGCGGCCCCGAGGAACAGGAACGTCCCGTGTTCGACCCGCTCTACCACGAGCTGCTCGGCCGGGGACTGGACGTCTTCGCCCCCGATGTGCGCGGCTCCGGCGGGCACGGGCGCTCCTTCACCGACGCCGACCTGGGCTCCGGCCGGTTCGCGGCCATCGACGACGTCGCCGACTGCGCCGCCCACGCGGTCCTGGCCGGGCCGGCCGACCCCCAGCGGCTGGCCGTCATGGGCCGCTCCTACGGCGGCTACCTGGTGATGGCCTCCCTGGTGTGGCACCCCGACCTGTTCCGCACCGGTGTGGCGGTCTGCGGGATGTCCGACTTCGCCACCTTCTTCGCCGGCACCGAACCGTGGATCGCGCGCTCCGCGGCCCACAAGTACGGGCATCCGGAGCACGACCGCGACCTGCTGCGCGCGCTGTCGCCGATGAGCCGCGTCGACGCCCTGCGCGCCCCGGTGCTGGCCGTCCACGGCGAGCACGACACCAACGTGCCGCCGGGCGAGTCCGAGCAGTTCGTGCGGGCGGCCCGCGAACGCGGGCTGGAGGCGGCGCTGCTCCTGCTGCGCCAGGAGGGCCACGACTTCCAGCGCGCCGACAACCGCCGCCTGTTCCGCCGGACCGCCGCCGAGTGGATCGAACGCCGTCTGACGGGCTGACTCCGGACGCGGTCCCGGGGACGGCGGGCGGGCGTGCCGTCGTCCCCGGCCGAGGGCCGACGGCCCGCGCCGCCCCGTGGAATAGTGGGAGGAGGCCCCGGGTCCCGCCCGGCTCCTCACTGCCGCCGTGGCCGGGCCCCCGGTCCGACGGCGGGCAGGGTGGTACCCATGTGCGACGAAGACTCCACCGCAGACGGTGTTCCCGGCGCGCGGCGCGCGACCGCCGCCGTCGGCCGCCGTGCGCTCCAGGAGCTGGGGGTCTGCCTGACCGGGGCGGTGTCGGGGCTGGGCGCGTACGGCGGCGGGGTGTACCTCCTCGACCCGGACGGCGAGGCCCTGGAGCTGGCCGTGTTCACCGGGTTGCCGCCGCAGTTCGCCGGCCCGTGGCGTCGTATCCGGGTGGACGCCCCGGTGGGAGTCGCCGAGGCGGTGCGCGAGCGGGAACTGGTCTGGGTGGGCGACACCCAGGAGATGGCCCGCCGGTATCCGCGTACGGCACTGATCCTGCCGTACCGGCTGGCCTTCGCGTGCCTGCCGCTGGAGGGCGACGGGCGGGTGCACGGCGCGCTGTTCGTGAACTGGGCCGGCTCGCGTCCGGGGTCGCTGGCGGCGGACGAGCGCGACCGGCTGCGGGCCGCCGCGTCGGTCCTCGGCCGGGTCCTGGCGCACGCGGCGGCCGCCGGGGAGCCCGTCCGGACGGCGGACGAGGCGCTGGTGCTGCCGGGCCTCCCGCACGGCCAGGACCGCACGTCGGAGCACGCCACGCTCGCCCGGCTGCCGGAGGGGGTGTGCGCGCTGGGCGTGGACGGCCGGGTCACCCTCGCCACCCCCGCCGCCGCGGCCCTGCTGGGCGCGGCGGCGGACGTGCTGCTGGGACGGGCGCTGTGGCAGGTGCTGCCGTGGCTGGACGATCCGGTCTACGAGGAGCGCTACCGCGCCGCGGCGATGAGCCGCCAGCCGACCGCGTTCACGGTGCTGCGCCCGCCGGACCGCTGGCTGTCCTTCCAGCTGTACCCGGACGTCTCCGGCATCACCGTGCGGATCACCGAGACCGGCCCGGCGCCCGGCGTGGCCCCGCCGCCCGGCGGCCGGGGCGGGTCCGGGGCGCCGGCGCGGCTGGACGGCTACTACCACGTGCTGCATCTGGTCGGCGCCCTGGCCCGGGCCACCGGTGTGCGGGACATCGTGCGGCTGATCGCCGACGAGCTGCTGCCCGTCTTCGGCGCCGCCCGCGCGGTGCTGCTGGCCGTGGAGGCGGACGGGCGGCTGCGGGTGATCGGCGCGCACGGCTACCGGCCCGGCGCGCTGGAGCTCATCGACCGGCCGGCCGCCGACGCGCGGACGCCCGGCACCCTGGCCCTGGCCACCGGCGCCCCGTTCTTCCTGGAGAGCCGCCAGGAGATCGAGCGCCGCTATCCCCGGCACGCCACGCTCGCCCAGGGCTCGGCCTGGGCGGTCCTGCCGCTGCTGACCCCGCAGCGGCGGGTGGGCGCGTGCGTCCTGTCGTACGACGCCCCGCACCGGTTCGGCGCCGAGGAGCGCGCCACCCTGACCGCGCTGGCCGACCTGATCGCGCAGGCGCTGACCCGCGCCCGCCAGTACGACACGGCCAGCGGTCTGGCCCGTGATCTCCAGGACGCCCTGCTGCCGCACCGGCTGCCGCGCATCCCGGGTCTGGAGACGGCCGTGCGCTACCTGCCCGCGGCCGAGGGGCTGGCCGTCGGCGGCGACTTCTACGACCTCATCGCCCTGGACCACCACCGGGTGGCCGCCGTCGTCGGCGACATCCAGGGCCACAACGCCCCCGCCGCCGCGCTCATGGGCCAGATCCGCACGGCGGTGCGCGCCCACGCGTCCGGCGGGGCCGACCCCCGGCGCGTCCTGGCCCTCACCAACCGGCTGCTGACGGCCCTGGACACGGAGCTGCTGGCCAGCGCCGCGTACGTACGTCTGGACCCGCGCCGCAACCGGGCGCTGCTGGCGCGCGCGGGGCACCCGCATCCGCTGCTGCGGCACGCCGACGGCCGGGTCGAGGCGCTGCACGCCCCGGGCGGGATGCTGCTCGGCATCGATCCGAAGGCCGCCTATCCGCACACCCGGCTGGGGCTGCCCGCCGGCGCGACCCTCGCCCTGTACACCGACGGCCTCACCGATCTGCCCGGCACCGATCCCGACCACGCGCTGACCGTGCTCGCCCGGCGGCTGTCCGGCGCGGGCGGACCGGGCGCGTCCCTGGACGAGATCGCCGACGCCCTCCTCCAGGACCATCCCGCCGGAACGGACGACACCACGCTGCTGCTGCTCCGCCCCACCGAGGCCGAAGCCGGGCCGCACCCGGTCTGATCGGTCGTACTCAGCCGGTGGGTGAGCACCCGTGCTCATGTTCCGCCGCACCGGGCACCTGTGTACTCCTGTGTACTGATGACGCACTCGACCCGAAGGGACACCATGCGCGGCGACACCCGTCCTCGTCCGTCCGGCCCGCTCACCCGGCTGCGCGCCCACTGGCTGAGCACGGCGTATCTGGTGGCGGTCGCGGCCGTCTGCGTGTGGGCGGTGATCGACTGGCGGCTCGTCGCGCACGAGGACGCCTCGTTCGCGGCCGTCTGGCCACTGGCGGTGACCGCTCCCGGCAGTCTGCTGCTGCTCGTGCTGCCGGGCGACTCGCCGTGGGCGTACGCGGCGTGCGTGGCGCTGGGAGCGGCCGTCAACGCCTGGCTGCTCCACCGGATGGCACCGGAGTCCGGGGCGGAGGAGTCCGGGGCGGAGCACCGCTGAGCCGCGGGCCCGGCGGCGCGTGCGGGCCCCGTGCCGGCTCGGGCCGAGGCGGCCGGGCGCCGGTCCGCCGCCGTGTCGGTTCCGGGAGCCGCGCGGTGGCGGCCGGCCAGGCGCGGGAAGGAACGGGCGGCGGGCAGGAACAGCGGTGGCGTCCGGACGAACGGCCAGGGCACGGCGGGCGGGCGGTGCGTGGCGGAGGACGGCGGCTCGGCGCGGTCCTCAGGGCCAGGTCGGGCCGGACTTCCAGAACTCGACCAGTGCGGCGGCGAGTTGGTCGGGCGCCTCTTCTGCCATGTGGTGGCCGGAGTCGATCGGTCCGCCGGCCGGCGGTCCGGCCGACCAGTCGCGCCAGACGCCGGGCACGTCGCCGTAGAGGTCGGCCAGGTCGTCCCGGGCGGCCCACAGCACCTGGAGCGGGCAGGCGACGCGCCGGCCGGCCCGGCGGTCGGCCTCGTCGTGGTCGCGGTCGACGCCGAGACCCGCGCGGTAGTCCTCGCACATGGCGTGCACGGTCGCGGGATCGTGGACGGCGCGCCGGTAGTCCTCGTAGGCCTCGGCGCCCATGTGGTCGGGGGTGGCCCGGTACCAGGCGTCGGGGTCGGCGTTGATGACCCGCTCGGCGGGTTTGTCGGTCTGGCCGAGGAAGAACCAGTGCCACCAGCTCGCGGCAAACGTGGCGTCGCAGCGGCGCAGCGCCTCCGCGATGGGGACGGCGTCCAGCACGCTCAGCGCGGCGACCGCGTCGGGGTGGTCCAGGGTCAGCCGGGTGGCGACGTAGGCGCCCCGGTCGTGGCCGACGACGGCGAACCGTTCGTGGCCGAGGCCGCGCATCAGCGCCAGGCAGTCGCCGGCCATGGCGCGCTTGGAGTAGGGGCGGTGCTCGGGGTCGGTCGGGGGCTTGGACGAGCGGCCGTAGCCGCGCAGGTCGGGGCAGACCACCGTGTGGCCGGCGGCGACCAGCAGCGGGGCGACGCGGTGCCAGGTGACATGTGTGCGCGGGTGGCCGTGCAGCAGCAGCACCGCGGGGCCGTCGCCGCCGTGGCGCACCCGGAGCCGGGCGCCGTCTCCGTCACGTTCCGTCAACTCGAAGCCGTCGAACACGCGGTCTCCTCCCGCTGGTACGCCAGGGCACGGCTCCGGTTCCCCCGGGGCGCCGGCTCCATGCCGGTCGCGGCGTCCGTGCGCGGGCCCCTCACCGGGGGCGTCCGCGCGCCGGGCCGCGCACGGCCGCCGTACCGGCGTCGTCGGGCCCGTCCGGGACCGTCCGGCGCGGCGCGTCAGGCCGCCCGCTCCCAGCGCTGTGCCGTGCGGCGGGGCGTGCGCTGGGGCGCGGCCGGGGTGTGCGCGGCGCGGACGCGGTAGGTCGTCCTGGTGGCGTCGTCGAGGGGGTCGCCGAGTGCTATGCGCCCGGCCTCGTACAGCGCGTCGCACTCGGCGGTGGCCAGGGCCACGTAGCAGCCGCCCCTGCCGGTGTTCGGGTCCAGCGGCTGCCAGTAGCCGTATCTGCGGCGGCCGTCGGCGTGCACGGTGAGGAAGACGGGGTGGCGGGAGTCGCCGATGATGCGCAGGACGTCGGCGCCGGCCGGGCCGGGCGGGGCGGCACGGCGGCCGTAGCGGGGCGCCGGGCCCGTGCGTCCCGGGACGGGCCGCGCGGCGGCGCCCGCCTCGGCGGGGGTCCGCACCGTCCCGGCCTGCTGCCGGCGTGCGGTCAACGACACTACGTGGGCCTGTGCCTGGCCAGGGACGGGCTGCATCAGCGGGTGGCCTTCCTGAACTCGGAGACTGAAGGTCGCTTACCCAGTGCGAGCGATCTTGATCTCGTTTCTTCGGAACGGCATTGTGCGGTACGGCACTGACAACGGCGGCCGGCGCCGGCGGGGCCGGATCAGACCGATCCGAGGTCGGAGGAGAGCCAGCGCTCGGGGCGCATGTGGACGACGACCTGTTCGCCGTGGCTCTTCCAGGCCAGGTCGACATAGGCGTCGACCTTGTCGGCCGGCAGGTAGCGGGCCGACATCTCGCGCAGCTGCTCGACGGTGGCGGGTGAGGTGCCGGTGACCGGTCCCTCCACCGAGACGTAGCGAACGGTGGGCTCGACCCGGTCGACCATCAGCGAGAACCTGCCCGCCGCGCCGATGCGTTCGTTCTTGCGGGAGTGCAGCCCCGTCATGATCCACACGTCGCCGCCCGGCGCGTACTGGTACCAGATGGGCACCGTCAGCGGGGCCCGTCCCGAGCCGGCGTCGACCGCCAGCGCGGCGATGTGCGGCTCGGCGAGGAAGCTCTCGCGCTCGTGCTCGGTCAGGGCCATGCGGCTCTCCTCCAGCGGGTCGGACGGGACGTCCGCGCCATCGTCGCCCGCGCCGTCGCCCTCCGTGCCGAGGCGCGGCCCGCGCGCCCCCACCCGGACCCGCCTGTCACCCGCGTGTCCGACGCGGCGGGGCCGGGAGCACGGCCGGTGGGACGTGCACGCGGTCTGGCCAGAGTGACGGGGTGTGCGCTATACCTTCCTTCGCCTGCTTGATTGTGCTCGTTTAAGCGCCATATCAAGCAGAATCAATCATTGCGGACGACGTGTGCGAAGGGATCGACATGACCGTTCCACCCCGCAGACACAGGGTTTCGCGCTCCCGAGGGGCAGTTCTGGCCGCCGCGGCCGTGCTGGCGGTGCTCGGGGCGACCGCGGCCGGACCGGCCGCCCCGGCCGCGGCCGCGTCGGCCGCCGGCGCCGCGGCCGACACCGAGATCGGGGCGGTCACCGGCTTCTCCGCGTCGGGCGCCGTCTACACCTTCACCGCGGGCGCGGCCAAGGCCCGCGTCTCGTTCGTCTCCGCCGACACCTTCCGCATCGAGGCGGCCCCGGACGGGACCTTCACCGACCCGGTCGGCGACGACATCGTGCTGCCGCAGGGCAAGCCGCCTGCCACCCGCTGGTCCGACCGCGGCGACCGCTACGAACTGTCCACGGCCGAAGTGACGTTGCGGGTGTACAAAGCGCCGCTGCGGTTCGCCCTGTACCGGGCCGACGGCACCCGGCTGTGGACGGAGTCCCGCGGCATCAGCTGGAACGGCGCCGCCACCACGCAGACCCTCGCGCGCGGCGCCGACGAGCAGTTCTACGGCGCGGGCGAGCAGAACGGCAGCGGCAACACCTCGCACCGCGGCAAGACCCTGGAAGTGGGCGTCGACTACGACTGGAATGAGGGCGGCCACCCCAACTCCGTCCCGTTCTACCTCTCTTCGGCCGGCTACGGCGTCTACCGCAACACCTACGCCCCCGGCACGTACGCCTTCACCGACCCGGTCACCACCACCGAGCGGGAGAACCGGTTCGACGCCTACTACTTCGCCGGCGCCTCCGCCAAGGACGTCATCGGCGCGTACACCAAGCTCACCGGCCGGCCGATGCTGCCGCCGGTCTACGGCCTGGAGGTAGGCGACTCCGACTGCTACCTGCACAACGCGAACCGGGGCGAGCGGCACACCCTGGACGCCCTGAAGGTCGCCGACGACTACGCGAAGAACGACATGCCGCTGGGCTGGATGCTCGTCAACGACGGCTACGGCTGCGGCTACGAGGACCTCGCCGAGACCGCGCAGGGCCTGAACTCCCGCAAGGCGCAGATGGGCCTGTGGACCGAGAACGGTCTCGACAAGCTGGCCGACCAGGTCAAGGCGGGCCAGCGGGTGGCCAAGCTGGACGTGGCCTGGGTGGGCGACGGCTACAAGTTCGCCCTGGACGGCTGCAAGGACGCCTACCGCGGCATCGAGGACAACAGCGACGCGCGCGGCTTCACCTGGGCGCCGGAGAGCTGGTCGGGCGCGCAGCGCTGCGGTGTGCAGTGGAGCGGCGACCAGTCCGGCAGCTGGGACTACATCCGCTGGCAGATACCCACCTACGCGGGCGCCACCATGTCCGGCCTCGCCTACACCACCGGCGACATCGACGGGATCTTCGGCGGCAGCGCCAAGACGTACACCCGCGACCTGGAGTGGAAATCGTTCCTGCCGGCCGTGATGACCATGGACGGCTGGGCCGCCAAGGACAAGCAGCCCTATCAGTACGGCGAGCCGTACACCAGCGTCAACCGCAAGTACCTGAAGCTCAAGGAGTCCCTGCTGCCGTACATGTACACGTACGCGGCCGAGGCCCACCGCACCGGTGTCGGCCCCGTGCGGCCGCTGGCGCTGGAGTACCCGGGCGACGCGAAGGCGGCCGGCGACGCGGCCAAGTACGAGTTCCTGACCGGCGAGGACTTCCTCGTCGCGCCCGTCTACAGCGACACCGCCGTCCGGAACGGCATCTACCTGCCCGAGGGCGACTGGATCGACTACTGGTCCGGCCGGACCTACCACGGCCCGACCACGGTGGACGGCTACCAGGCGCCGCTGGACACCCTGCCGCTGTTCGTGAAGGCGGGCGCCGTGATCCCGATGTGGCCGGGCGTGAACTCCTACCAGGACCGCACCGCCGGCTCCCCGCTCGCCTGGGACGTCTACCCGCGGGGCGGCAGCTCCTTCACCCTCTACGAGGACGACGGCGTCACCCGCGCGCACCGCGCGGGCGCGTACTCCGAGCAGCCGGTGACCGTGACCGCGCCGCGCGACGGTGCGGGGGCGGTGCGCATCGCGGTCGGCGCGGCGAAGGGCGACTTCACCGGCAAGCAGAAGAGCCGCCCGTACGCCTTCACCGTGCACACCGGTTCCTCGCCCGGGCACGTCGCCCTGGACGGCCGTACCCTCCCCCGGTCCGCCTCGAAGGCGGCCTTCGACGCCGCCGCCGAGGGCTGGTGGTACGACGCCTCGGACCGGGCCGGGGTCGTGCACGTCAAGACCCGCTCGCTGAGCACCGCCCGCGGGTTCCGGGTCGACCTGGCCGGGGCGAGCGCGGTGGGCGGCAGGGTTCCCGCGGCCACGGGCGCCGTCTCGCTGACCCGTCCCGAGGAACTGGGCGCCGGGATGTCCGGCAAGGTCACGGCGGAGTTCACCGCGGGCCGCACGGGCAGCTCCGCGACCCGGCTGTCGGTGAGCGCGCCGCAGGGCTGGACCGTCTCGCCGGAGCGCACCGTGGGGCGGCTGAAGCCGGGCGAGCGGGTGAGCGCGGACTTCACCGTGACGGCGCCGGCCGGGGCCACGGCGGGCGAGGCCGTGCTGACCGCGACGGCACGCTACCGGGCGGCGGGCGAGGACCACGTCACCGCACAGCGGTCCGCGCTGCGCACCATGCCGGCCCCGCCCGGCGGCGACAGCTGGGCGAGCGACCTGCCCTGGCTGAACTCCGCCAACGGCTACGGGCCGGCCGAACGCGACCTGAGCAACGGGGAGTCGGCCGCGGGCGACGGGCGTCCGCTCACCCTGAACGGCACGGCCCACGCCAAGGGCATCGGCGTGCACGCCGACTCCGACATCGAGTTCTGGCTCGGCGGCCGGTGCTCCGCGCTGACCGCGACCGCGGGCATCGACGACGAGATCAACGGCTACGGAGGCGTCTCCTTCTCGGTCGTCGCGGACGGCAGGACGGTGTGGTCCTCCCCCACCGTCACCGGCACGTCCGACCCGCTGCCGGTGGACGTGCCGCTGGCGGGGGCCCGCCATGTCCATCTGGTGGTGACGGACACGGACGGCACGAAGTCCGGCGACCACGGCGACTGGGCGGACGCGAAGTTCCACTGCGCCGCCTGATCTGCCGGGCGCCGTCGCCCGGGTTCCTCCGCGCAGGCGCCCGCGGCGCGGCGGCCCTCGCTCACCCGCGACCGCTCCCGCACGGTGTGCGGGAGCGGTCGCGTGCGTGGGGGTCCGGGTGGGCGCGAGCGGCCGCGGATGGGCGTGCCGAGCGGATGCCACGCCGTCCGCTTACGCTGGCTGGGTGGAGTCCTACCCCACTCCTGCGGGCGGTCACGGCAACCGGGAGCCGCCGGTCGCCGGCGTCCGTCCGGAAATCCTCGCGTCCTGGCAGCGCTCGCACTCGCTCGGCATCGACCAGGAGGGCGTCGTCCTGCCGGTCGAGCGCGACCTCGATCCGGACGCCCGGCTGATCAGGGCCGCGGGCCCGGTGCTCGACCGGCTGCGCGCCCGCTTCTCCGGCCTGCCCATCACGATCGCGCTGGCCGACGCGCAGGCGCGGATCGTGGACCGGCGGGGCGACCCGGCGGGGCTCGACCTGATGGACGCGGCCTCGCTGGTGCAGGGCGCCAACGTCGACGAGCGGTTCATGGGGACCAGCAGCGTCAGCATGGTGCTGAGCACCCGGGCGCCGTTCGTCGTCGTCGGCCAGGAGCACTTCCTGCACAGTCTCAAGGAGCTGACCTGCATGGCCGCGCCGGTGCGCGACCCGGTCAGCGGCAGCGTGCAGGGCGCGGTCAACCTCTCCGTCCCCCGGGAGCTGGGCGAGCCCGGGATGGCGCTGATGCTGCAGGACGCCACCGAGCGCATCGGGGACCGGATGCTGGAGCTGAGCTCGGCCCGCGAACGCGAGCTGCTGCGCTCCTTCGGCCGGGCCGGGCGGACCGGAGGCAGGGGCCGCCTGGACCTCGGCTCCGGGGAGCTGCTGCGGCCCGGCGGACCGGTGCCCGAGCTGAGCGCGCGGGAGCGGACGGCGCTGCTGGAGCGGGCCATCGAGCTGATCTCCGCCGGCGGCGAGCCGTACGCCGAGGTGACGCTGGCGGGCGGGCGCGTCGCCCTGCTGCGCCGCCGGGAGCTGCGGCACGGCGAGGCCGGGGGCGCGGCGGTCGAGGTCGGCTTCGCGGACCGGCGCGGTACGGCGGCCACACCCCGCACCGTCACGGCGATGGCGACCGCGCCCGACGGCCGTGAGGTGCCTCTGCTGGGCCTTCCCGACCTGGCGGCGGGCGGCCGGGAACGGGGCGGCCGGGACCGGATCGAACCGCCGCGACCGGAGTCGGCGGGGACCGGGCCTCCCCCGTCCGAGGCGGAACGCCCCCCGTCCACGGCACCCGTGGCACCCGAGTCGCAGGGCCCGGATCCGGCCGCGGCACGGGCGCGCCCGGCCGCGGAACCCGGGAACGGACGACCGGCGGCGGACCGGTCGTCCGACGCCGAGCCCGCCGACCGGTGGCTGCTGCTGGTGGGCGAGCCGGGCGTCGGCCGGATCGCCGCACAGGCGCGCGGCCGGCTGTCCCTGCTGAACGAGGCGGGCGGCCGGCTCGGCACCACCCTGGACATGCGGCGCACCGCCGAGGAGCTGGCGAAGATCGCCGTGCCGGACTTCGCGGACCTGGTCGTCGTCGATCTCGTCGAGAGCGCCCTGACGGGCGCGGAGCCGCCGCTGGGGCGGCCGTGCCCCGCCAAGGCGCTGCGCCGGGTGGCGGCCTGGGCGGGCGAGGAGAACGAGGGTGCCGCGGCCGGCGGCGTGGGCGAGCCCGTCTCCTATCCGGCCGGCACCCCGCAGGCACGCTGTCTGGAGACCGAGCGGCCGGTCGCCGACTCGGTGCCGACCGCCGCGCTGACCGGGCTCCCGGCCCGGAGCGCGCACCCGGTCGAGCTGCTCGGCGAGGGCGTGCACCACTACCTGGGCGCGCCGTTGTGCGCCCGCGGTTGTGTGCTGGGGCTCGCCGGGTTCTACCGCCGTGGCGGCGGGCGGCCGTTCGAGCAGGACGATCTGACGCTGGCGGGCGAGCTGGCCGCCCGGGCCGCGATCAGCGTGGACAACGCCCGCCACTACCGCCGGGAGCACCAGGCGTCCCTGACGCTCCAGCGCAGTCTGCTGCCGCGCGCCCTGCCCCGGGTCAGCGCCGCCGGTCTGGCCTCGCGCTATCTGCCCGCGGACGCCTGGGCGGGCGTGGGCGGCGACTGGTTCGACGCGATCCCGCTGTCCGGGATGCGGGTGGCGCTGGTCGTCGGGGATGTGCCGGGCAACGGGCTCCAGGCGGCGGCGACCATGGGCCGGCTGCGCACGGCGGTGCAGACGCTGGCCGGGCAGGACCTGCTGCCGGAGGAGGTGCTGAGCCATCTGGACGACCTGGTCAGCCACACCTTGACCGAGCCGGGCGGCTCCCCGGACGGCGAACAGGACCCGGCGACGGGGGCGACCTGTCTGTACGCCGTGTACGACCCGGTGTCCTGCCGCTGCACGGCGGCGCGCGCCGGCCATCCGCCGCCCGCGCTGCTGCCCCCGGACGGCGGGGCGCACCTGATCGACCTGCCGGCCGGGCCGCCGCTCGGGCTCGGCGGGATCCAGCCGTACGAGTCCGCGACGGTCGCCGTACCGGCCGGCAGTCTGCTGGCCCTGTACACCGACGGACTGCTCAAGGAGGAGCGCGGCTACGGGGACACCGACGCGCGTCTGGCCCGGCTGCTGGCCTCGCTGGACGAGAGCGGTCCGGTGCTGGAGGACGTGTGCGACGGGGTCACCCGGACCCTGCTGCCCGGCGGCCCGCACGACGACGTGGCCCTGCTGCTGGCCCGGGTGCACGCGCTGCCCGAGGACCGGGTGGCGTCCTGGGAGTTCGCCTCCGATCCGTCGGTGGTGGCGCGGGCCCGGGCGGTGACCTCCGCCCAGCTGGCGGCGTGGGACATGGCGGACCTCGACTCCAGTACCAGCCTGGTGGTCAGCGAGCTGGTCACCAACGCCGTGCGCTACGGCGGCCAGGGCCCGGTGGGCCTCAGGCTGCTGCGGGGCGACTCGCTGATCTGCGAGGTGTCCGACCGCAGCAACACCTCGCCTCGGCTGCGGCGGGCGGCCACGACCGAGGAGGGCGGGCGCGGACTGTTCCTGGTGGCGCAGTTCACCACGAACTGGGGCGCCCGTTACATGCGGCAGGGCAAGACGGTCTGGGCCGAGCAGGTCCCGCACGGCGGCCGGCCCGAGCGGGAGATCGACGAGCAGGCGCTGCTGGCCATGTTCGACGACGAGGGCTGACCGCCGGGCCGGACGCGCGCTCCGGTCAGCCGAGGCCGAGGACGCTCATGGTCCGTTCGGCCATGCGCTGCTCGCCGAGGGCATTGGGGTGGACGGGGACGATGTTCTTGCCGAACAGGAGCGGTTCGATCCAGCGGGTGCCGTCCGGCTTGCAGGCGTCGTGCCCCTCGGACGCCTGGGCGAAGTCCACGTAGGTGGCGCCGCTCTCCTCGGCGGCGCGTTGCACGACGGCGTTCAGATGCGCCTGGATGCCGCGCAGGTAGGCCACGTCACCGGAGGCGACGGGCAGTTTGACGAAGCAGGAGGGGTCGGGGGCGGCCGGGGTGATCCAGGGGTATCCGAGGACGGCCACGCGGGCGTGGGGCGCCTTGTCGCGGACGGCGCTCAGGGCGGCTTTGAGCGCGGGGTAGGTGGTGGCGTCGATCTGGTCGTCGAAGTGGGTGCCGTTCTGGTCCTCGCAGGGGCTGCCGGCGCCGCCGCTGAGGACGCCCGCCGTGGCGCAGGCGGTCAGGGCGTTGATGAAGGTGCCGTTGTCGTTGCCGCCGATGGTGAGGGTCACCAGGTCGGTGCCCGTGCCGAGGGCCTGGACCTGCGGGGCGACCAGCGGGTACTGGGACTGGGTGAAGTCCTTGGTCTGGGCGCCTCCGCAGGTCACGTCCTTGAGGCGGGCGCCGGTCCGGGAGGCGATGACGTGGGGGTAGTCGGCGGTGGAGCGCAGACAGAGCAGGTTGGTGACGTCGATGGGCAGGACGCCGGAGCCGGCGCTGTAGCTGTCGCCGAGGGCGACGTAGTCGAGGGAGGTGGCGGCCTGGGCGGTGGCCCCGGACAGGCCGAGGGCCAGCGCCCCGGCGACCGCCATTGTCGCGGTCATGACACGGCGCAGCGCATGCTTCTTCGACATGTGCTCTCTTTTCTCGTCTCGGGAGGCGGGCGCGAGGACGGTGCGGCGCTCGCGGAGGACGGACGCGAGGGCTACCGGCGGGTTCTACCGTTAGGTAATGTGCAGCGGCCGCCAGGGCGGGTCAACGTTGCGGACCGAAGTTCTTGAAACGCTCACAAGTCGCCCCGCGGACGCAGGTGTTCGCCACCGGCAAGCTCCCGGCTCGCGCTCCACCGCCACCGCCACCGCCACCGCCACCGCCACCGAGCGTCGGGTACGCGCCAAAGTGAGCGGACGCGGACTACCGGATTCCGACCGGCGCGCGCTCCGGCCGCCCCCTGGAGCCACCCCGTCACCATGTCGATACGGTGCGTGTTCGACTGTCGCACACGCGGCCGCACCACTTCCCCACCGGGCCTTCACGCTCCGCACACCTTCGGCCAGGCCGGCCTCAGGGCGGCACCCGAGGGGCAGACGGGGCGACTGTCGCTTCTCTAGCCTCCCGGGCCATGCGATCACCTCTGATGCGGCGCCTCGGCCTCGCCACCGTCCTCGGTCTCGTCCTCGCCGTCTTCGGCCTCGCCCCCATCGCGAGCGCGGACCCGGCCCCGGCCGCCCTGACGTTCTCCACCGACACCGCGACGACCACGCCCGGCGGCTCGGTCCAGCTGTCCATGACGCTGACCAACAACCGGACCTACGACGTCTGGTTCGTCTACCAGACGATCGACCCCACCTGGCTGACCACCCAGCGGCCCGACCTGAAGTACAGCTTCACCGGCTGCACGCTGGCCACGGCCGCCGGCAGCACCCCCTGTTCGGGCACCGGCCCGGCCAACCTCGGCGGCAACTACGGCGCGACGATCCCGCCCGGCCAGAGCCGCACCGTGACCCTGACCCTGCAGATCGCCGCCGACTCGGGCTGCAACGGCAACATCGGCTTCTACTCGTACTTCTACGCCGAGTTCAGCGACAGCGCGAACACCAACGGCGGCCCGGTCTACACGCCGGACGTCCGGGTGGCCTGCGCCTGAGCGCCGTGGGCGCCGTCCGCGATGACCTGATTCCGGCCTGCGGCCGAGGAGTCGGCACGCGCGCGCCGGCGGCGCCCCCGCCGGCGGACCGGAGCCGGTCCGCCGGTGCCCGCACCCGCCCCGACCTGCGCACGCGCCCCCGCGGGCCCTCTCGTGCCACGGCTGCCGCCGGGCCACCGCAAGCGCGTTCCGCGGCCGCGGCCGACACCGTGGTCACCTGCGTTTTTCCGTCAGGACGCGCAGTACTGCCACGAAAGTCACACAAACCCATCACCATATGACGCGACGGATGTGTGGCGACCGGTCTCGAGGGGATGCCGGCGTCGCGCAAGGGGGTGCGTCCGCTCCGCGGAGCCGTGCTCACCCCTGCCCGGGGGGAGAGGACTTCACCGCAATGAAGCGGACCATTCGCACCACCGCGCTCACGGTGGGCGCGCTCGTCGCCGCGCTGGGGGTGCCCGCGGGCGCCGCGCACGCCGACACCACCGCGCCCCGTGTCGACCTGCGCACGCTGATCGTCAGCGACGGCGGCCCCGCCACCGACGCGATCGCCGCCGAACTCGACACCGCGGGCACGCCCTACACCAAGATCGATCTGACGCAGTCCGGCAGACCCGTGATCGACGCCGCCTTCCTCGCCGACACGGTGAACGGCCGGCCGCGGGCGAAGTACCAGGCCGTCGTCCTGCCCAACGACAACCCGTTCCCGGCGGGCTCCGCCGAGATGACGGCCCTCGCGACCTACGAGTCGGCCTACGGCATCCCGCAGGTCGACGCCTACACCTACGCCCGCCCCGAGGCGGGACTTCAGTACCCGACGGCCGGCGGCTACTCCGGCAGCATCGACGGCGTACAGGCCCAGGTGACGGCGGCGGGCAAGGCGGGGCCCTTCGGGTATCTCGACGGAGCCGTGCCCTTCGAGGACAACTCCCCCACCGTCGGCGAGAGTTACGCCTACCTGGCCCAGCCCGCGCCCGGCGCCGACTTCACCCCGTACGTCGAGGCCCCGATCCCGGGCGGCTCCACCCGCGGCTCCCTGGTCGGCGAGTACCGGCACGACGGGCGGCGCGAACTCGTCGTCACCTTCGTCTACAACCAGTACCAGCAGCAGTTCCGTCTGCTGGCCCGCGGCATCGTGGAGTGGATGACCGGCGGCGTGCACCTGGGCGCCACCCGGAACTACTTCGGCGTGCACGTCGACGACGTGTTCGCCGCCGACGACCGCTGGGACACCCGGCTCAACTGCACGCCCGGCGACGTGGACTGCCCCATCGGGGAGGGCACCCCCGACCCCATCCGCATGACCCCGGCCGACGTCGACTACGCCACCGCGTGGGAGAAGGACCACGGTTTCACCCTCGACCTGGTCTACAACGGCGCCGGCAGCGTCGACGAGCGGTCGGACCACAACGGCGCCGACGCGCTCGCCGACAAGCTGATCGCCGACCGCGACCAGTTCCGCTGGGTCAACCACACCTACACGCACGCCTTCCTCGGCTGCCAGCAGGACGTCACGGTGGTGCCCTGGAAGTGCGCCACCAACGCCGACGGCAGCACCAAGTGGGTCAGCCGGCAGGACATCTCCGACGAGATCGCCCTCAACCGGGTCTGGGGCCAGAGCGCCGGACTGCCGCTGCAGAACGACGAGTTGGTCACCGGCGAGCACTCGGGTCTGCGGATCCTGCCGCAGCAGCCCGCCGACAACCCGAACCTCGGCCCGGCGCTCACCGACAACGGCGTCGCCTGGCTCGCCTCCGACAACTCCCGCGACCCCGCCCAGCGCCAGGTCGGCCCCGCCACGACCGTCTCCCGCTACCCGATGAACGTCTTCTACAACGCCGGGCACGCGAGCGAGCAGGTCGACGAGTACAACTGGATCTACACCAGCCGCGCCCAGGGCGGCAGCGGCATCTGCGAGGACAACCCGGCCACCACCACCTGCCTGCCGGCCCCGCTGGACACCACCACCGGCTACACCGACCACATCGTGCCGCTGGAGACCCGCATCGCCCTCGGGCACGTCCTCGCCGGCGACCCCAAGCCGCACTTCATCCACCAGTCCAACCTCGCCGAGGACCGTCTCGCCTACCCGGTCCTGAACGGTGTGCTGGACGGCTACCACGCCCTGTTCACCGACAGCACCCCCCTGGTGAACCTGCGGATGAAGGACATCGGCACCGAGCTGAAGCGGCGCGCCGCCTGGCAGTCGGCCGTACGGGCCGGCCAGGTCACCGCGTACCGGGTCGGCAGCACGGTCACCGTGTCGGCGCCCGCCGGACTGGCCGTCACCGCCACCATGCCCACCGGCACCACCCAGGGCCTGGGCGCGTTCGGCACGGCCTACGCGGGCGCGAGGTCCGGCTGGACCAGCAGCACCCTCGGGCTGCCGCTGGTCTTCACCGTGCCCTCGTCGGCGCCGGCGCACGCCGTCGTCCCGGGCACCGCCTCCGTCAAGATCACCGTCCCCGCACCCCGCACCCGGATCCCCGCGGGTGTGAGCCGGCCGACCGCCGGTACCGCGACGGACTGAACGGCGCACCGAGCACCACCGGTCCCGGCCGCCACCGCGCGGCCGGGACCGGCACGACCACCTCACACCTCGGCCGTGGAGCACCTCGATGCACGTTCACCACGGCGCGCGCCGCACCGACCCGGCGCGCGTCACCCTGCTCACCGAAGGCACCTACCCGCACAGTCACGGCGGCGTCAGCGTCTGGTGCGACCAGCTCGTCCAGGGCATGCCGGACCTGGAGTTCGACGTGCTCGCCGTCACCGGCACCGGCCGCGAGCCGGTCGTGTGGGACCTGCCCGGGCACGTGTCCCGGGTGCTGTCCGTCCCCATGTGGGGCGACCCGCCCGAGGGCCGTGCGCCGCGCGGGCGCGCCCGCAACCGGCTCGCCGCCGCCTACGAGCGGTTCCTGACGGCGCTGCTCGATCCGTGCGCCGAGGACGGCTTCGCCCCGGCGCTGTACACGATGGCGCGGGCCGCCGCCGACGGCACGCTGAGCCCCTTCCTCCGCGGCGACCAGGCGGTCTCGGTGCTGAGCGCCGTGTGGAACCGGCCCGGACTGGTGGTGCGCGAGGCCGGGCCGACGCTGCACGACGCGCTCACCGCCACCGGCCTGCTGGAGCACGCGCTGCGGCCGCTGGCCGCGCCGGCGCCGGGCGGCGGCGTGGCGCACGCCGTCAGCGGCGGGGTCGCCGTACTGCCCGGACTGGCCGCGCTCGAACAGCACGGCGTCCCGCTGCTGCTGACCGAGCACGGCGTCTACCTGCGCGAGCGCTACCTCGGCTACCGCACCGCGCCGTACCGCTGGCCGGTGAAGGCGGTCGTCCTCGGCTTCTTCCGGCTGCTGGCCGAGGAGAGCTACCGCAAGGCCGCGCTGATCACCCCCGGCAACCGCTACAACCGGCTGTGGGAGGAGGAGGGCGGCGCCGACCCGCAGGCCATCCGCACCGTCTACAACGGCGTGGACCCGGCCGCCTTCCCGCCGGCCGGGCCCGAGCCCGAGTCGCCCACGCTCAGCTGGGCGGGCCGGGTCGATCCGATCAAGGACCTGGAGACCCTGATCCGCGCCTTCGCCCTGGTACGGGCCGAACTCCCCGACGCGCGGCTCAGGTTGTTCGGCGGCACCCCGCGCGGCGGCGAGGCCTACCGGGAGCGCTGCGAGGCGCTGGCCGCCGAGCTCGGACAGGGGGACGCCGTCCGGTTCGAGGGCCGGGTGGAGGACATCAAGGACGCCTACGCCGCCGGGAACGTGGTGATGCTGTCCAGCATCAGCGAGGGATTCCCGTTCACCCTGATCGAGGCCATGTCGTGCGGCCGGGCCACCGTCTCCACCGACGTGGGCGGAGTGCGGGAGGCCGTCGGCGACACCGGCCTGGTGGTGCCGCCGCGCGACCCGGCCGCCATGGCCGCCGCCGCGCTGCGGCTGCTGGGCGATCCCGGACGCCGCCGGGCGATGGGCGAGGCGGCCCGGCTGCGGGTCATCGAGCAGTTCACGCTGCGCCAGACCATCGACACCTTCCGCTCCATCTACCTGGAGCTGTCGGCGCGACGGCAGGCCCCGGCCGCCGCGACGGCGGCGGCTGTCCGCACGGACCTCCGCGCCGCCACGGCGGGAGCCGCAGGGCCGGGCGGACCGCACGGGCCAGTGGGTGTGGCGGGCGCGGCGGGTGTGACCGCCGTCGCGAGCGGACCGGCCGACGCGCAGGCGTCGCCGGCCGGTCCGGTCGCGGGGAGCGTGGCCATATGAGCGGGCCCATGTCCCTGGAACCGGGCGGGACGGAGCAGGACACGCTGGCGATCCGGCTCGCCGGCCCCCGGCGTGTCCGGGCGCGCCGCGGTGACGACAGCACCCTCGCCCTGCGGCTGCCGCGGCTCGGCCCCGACGAGGCGGAGGTGAGCGGGCTCGCCGCCGAACTGGCCGACCGGATAGGCCCCGCCGTGCACCCCTACGAGGTCGCCGCGCTGCTGGAGGCGGAAGGACTGTCCGCCGACGTCATCCGGCACCGGTACGGGCACCCGAACCTGTTCTCGCTGGCCTCGGCGCTCTACGAGCGGGTCCCGCGCACCTTCCCCGAGCCCGCGCCCGCGAGCGACCCGTGGCGACCGGACCATGTGCGCTGCCTGCTGCGCGGAGTCCTGTTCGCGCTGCCCGGACTGGCCTATCTGCTCGCCGGACCGCTGTGGCGCCCCGGCGCGCACGTGTCCGCGCTCGTCGTGGCGGGCGTCGTCTCCTGGGCGTGGGGCCAGGCCCTGGGCCACCGCGCCCACCTGCGGATGACCACCGGCCGCCGAGAGGCCGGCCGGACGCTGCTGACCGGGGCCCCGCTGGGCGCCGTGCTGGCCACGGCCGCCGCCGCTCCGCTGGCCGGCGGCGCCACGGTGCTGTGGGTGGCGGCCGCGCAGTCGGCGTATCTGGCCGCCGCCGGAGTGCTGCTGGTGCTGGCACGGGAGCGGTGGCTGCTGGCCGCGCTCAGTCCGCTGGCCGCCGGTTCCGCGCTGCTGCCGTGGGGGGAGCCGGGGACGCTGCCGCGGGCCGGGCTGCCGCTGCTCGCGCTCGCGGCCACCCTCGCGGCCACGGCCCGGGCGCTGCGGGTCGTCCTCGCGGCCCCGGCCGCCGCCGACGGCCCGCGTCCGCGCCTCGCGGTGTCCCTGCCGTACGGTCTGTTCGGCCTGGCCGCCGCGGTCCTGGTGCTGCTGGAGGGCCGCCGGCACCCGTACGCGGTGATCGCGCTGACGGTGAGCATGGGACCGGCCGAGTGGCTACTGTACCGCTACCGCGGCTGGTCGGTGACGGCGCTGCGCCGGGCCGCGACACCGGCCGGCTTCCTACTGCGCTCGGCCGGGATCCTCGGCCTGTGCCTGCTCGCCTATCTGGCGCCGCTGCTGCCCGCGGCGCTGCTCACCGGTGCGCCACCGGCCGAACTGCTGTTCCTGGCCGCCACGTTGTGGACGGCGCTGCTGCTCCAGGCGTTCGGCGCGGGATGGCCGCCGGCCGGTGTCTGCGTCCTGGCGGCGGGCTGCGCGGGCGCGGTCACGCTGCTGCGGCTGCCACCCGGGGCGGCCGCGCTGCCACTGTGCTGCGGCGTCGCCGCGCTGTGTCTGGCGGCCTGTGTGCTGCGGCTGCTCGGCCGCCCGGCCCCGCACATGTGACCGGCCGGCCCACCGCACGGACGGCGCCCGGACCGGCGGTGCGGCCGCCTCCCCCTCCCGAGGTGCGCGCCGCACCCCGCGAACGCGGCGCCCCGAGCCCGCCCCGCCCCGCCCCAGCACCCGCACCCGCACCCGCACCCGCACCCGCACCCGCACCCGCACCCGACGTATGCCAAGCAACGTGACCGAAAGGACAACGAGTTGACTTCCGCACCGCTCGCCGCCGTCACCGGAGCCGAGGGCTTCATCGGCTCCCACCTCACCGAGGCCCTGGTCGCCTCCGGCTATCGGGTCAGGGCCATGGCCCAGTACAACTCCTTCTCCTCCTACGGCTGGCTGGAGACCCTGTCCGCCGACGTCCTGGACCAGGTGGAGATCGTCCTCGGCGACGTCCGCGACCCCGGCTCCGTGCGCGGGCTGCTCGACGGGGCCGACTGCGCCTACCACCTGGCGGCCCTCATCGCCATCCCCTACTCCTACCAGGCGCCGCACAGCTACGTGGACACCAACGTCACCGGCACCCTCAACGTGCTGGAGGCGGTCCGCGCCCTCGGCACACCGCGCCTGGTGCACACCTCCACCAGCGAGACCTACGGCACCGCGCAGACGGTGCCGATCACCGAGGACCACCCCATCCACACCCAGTCACCGTACGCCGCCTCGAAGGCGGGCGGGGACCGGCTCGCCGACAGCTACCACGCGAGCTTCGACACCCCGGTGGTCACCCTGCGGCCCTTCAACACCTTCGGGCCGCGCCAGTCGATGCGCGCGGTGATCCCCACCGTCATCGGCCAGGTGGCCGCCGGGCAGCGCACCATCACCCTCGGCGACCTGCGTCCCACCCGCGACTTCACCTTCGTCAAGGACACCGCGCGGGCGTTCCTCGCGGTGGGCACGGCCGCGGCCGAGCGGGTGGTGGGGCGCACCTTCAACGCCGGCACCGGCGGGGAGATCTCGGTCGGCGACCTCGTCGCGCTGATCGGCAAGGTGATGGACACCCCGCTGGACGTGCGCGAGGACTCCGAGCGGCTGCGCCCGGCCAACTCGGAGGTGATGCGGCTGGTCGCGGACGCGACCCGGCTGGCCGAGGCCACCGGCTGGCAGCCCGCGCACACCCTGGATCAGGGCCTCGCGCACACCGTGCAGTTCTTCCGCGACCCGGCCAACCTGGCCCGCTACAAGACCGGCATCTACAACATCTGACCCGTCCGGCACGTCCACGAAGGAGAGGCCCATGCACGCAGTGATACTGGCCGGAGGCAAGGGCGTCCGGCTGCGGCCCTACACCACGGCGCTGCCCAAGCCGCTCGTGCCCATCGGCGACCAGCACGCCATCCTGGAGATCGTGCTGCGCCAGCTCTCCGCGGCCGGCTTCGCCAGCTGCACCATCGCCATCGGCCACCTGGGCGAGATCATCCGCGCCTACGTCGGCGACGGCTCCCAGTGGGGCATGCGCGTCGACTACTCCACCGAGGAGAGTCCGCTCGGCACCATGGGCCCGCTGCTGACCATGCGCGAGCGGCTGCCCGAGACGTTCCTGGTGATGAACGGCGACGTCCTCACCGACCTCGACTACGCCGACGTCCTGCGCCGGCACCGTGTCTCGGACGCCCCGCTGACCATCGCCACGTACGCCCGCCAGGTGCACATCGACTTCGGCGTGCTGACCACGGACGCGAGCAAGGTGGTCGCCTTCACCGAGAAGCCGAAGATGGACTACCGCGTCTCCATGGGCGTCTACGGGCTCTCGCGCACCACGCTCGACGGCTACACGCCCGGTCTGCCGCTGGGCTTCGACGAACTGGTGCTCGACCTGCTCGCCGACGGACGCCCGCCGCACGCCTACGAGTTCGACGGATACTGGCTGGACATCGGCCGCCCCGACGACTACGACCGGGCCAACGCCGAGTTCACCACCCGCAAGTCGCTTCTGCTCAAGGGAGCCTGAGCACCACATGCGCATTCTCGTCCTCGGCGGCACCGGATATCTGGGCCGCCACGTCGTCGGACACCTGCGGGGCCTGCCCGGCGCCCGGGTGTCCGGCGCCGGCCGCTCCCCGGGCGCCGGCGTCGGCGCCCGGATCGATCTCGGCCGCGACCCGCTCAAACGGGTGACCGAACTGATCGAGTCGGTGACCCCGGACGCCGTCGTCAACTGCGCGGGCGCGACCGGCGGCGACGCCGTCACGCTCGCGGAGGTCAACGCCCGCGGCCCCGCCCTGCTCGCCGCCGCGCTGCGCGAGGCGGCGCCCGCCGCCCGGCTGGTGCACCTCGGCTCGGCCGCCGAGTACGGCCCCGGCACGCCCGGGACGAAGGCGACCGAGTCGGCCGTCACCTGTCCGCTCGGCCCGTACGGAGCCACCAAGCTCGCGGGCACGGTCGCGGTGACCGGCTCCGGCCTCGACGCGGTGGTGCTGCGGGTGGGCAACCCGGTGGGGCCCGGGGCGCCGGTCACCGGGCTGCCCGGCCGGATCACCGCGCTGCTGCGCACGGCAGGACCGGACCCCGGCGCGGTGCTGCGGCTGGGCGACCTGTCGGCGTACCGCGACTTCGTCGACGTACGCGACGTGGCGCGCGCGGTGGGGCTCGCGGTCACGACCGCCGGGCCGCTGCCGCCGGTGCTCAACATCGGCGGCGGCGAGGCCGTCCGGGTGCGCGAGCTGGTGCGCCGGCTGGCCGCGGCGGCGGGCTTCGCGGGGCGGATCGAGGAGGACGAGGGCGGCTCGGACCGCTCGGCGCGGGTGTCCTGGCAGTGCTCCGACGTCACCGCCGCCCACGCGGCCCTGGGCTGGCGGCCGGAGCACACCCTCGACGAGTCGCTGGCCGCGCTGTGGGCGGCGGCTCAGGCCGGCCCGCACGATCCGGGAGGCGACGGCACGCCGTGAATTTGCTCATTCCGCTGTACGTCCACCCCGCCGAGGATCCCGGCGCCTGGCACCGGCTGATCAGGGCGGCGGCGCACACCTACGGGGTGGTGCTGAACCCGGCCAGCGGACCGGGCGACGCCCCCGATCCGGCGTTCGCCTCGGTGGCGGGCGCGCTGCGGGAGGCCGGGGCGCGGCTGCTCGGGTACGTGGACACCGACTACGGGACGCGCGACGCGGCCGAGGTCGCCGACGAGGTGCGCCGGCACCGGGAGTGGTACGCGGCCGACGGCTGCTTCCTCGACCGGGTGACCGCGGCGCCGGACGGACTGGCCGCCTGCCGCAGGCTGGTGCGCTCGGTCCGCCGGCTCGGCGCCGGGACGGTGGTGCTGAACCCGGGTGTGCACCCGGCGCCCGGTTACGTCCGGCTCGCCGATCTGACGGTCACCTTCGAGGGGCACTGGTCGACCTACGTGTCGGCGTTCAGCCGCCCGTCGTGGGCCGCCCGGCAGCCGCCCGGACGGCTGTGCCACCTCGTCTACGGCGTGCCCGAGGCGCTGGTGCCGCTGGCCGTGCGCACGGCGCGCGAGCGCGGCGCGGCCGTCTGCGGGCCGGTGACCGGCGAACCCCCCAATCCCTGGGTCGAGTTGACCCCCGCACTGACCGGGACGGAGCGATGAGGAAGACGGCACTGACGGGTGCGGCCGTACTGGTCGCCCTGGCGCTGTCGGCGCTGACCGGCTGCTCCGGCGCCGACCGCGGCGGGGGCGCGCACCGGCCGTCCGGCACGGGCGGCACACGTGATCCGGGCGGCTCGCACGGCTCGGAGGGCACGGCGTCGGGCTCCGCGCGGCCCTCGGCGCCCGGCTCCTCGTCCCCGCCCGCGACCGGCCGCCCCGCCCCCTCCGCCGCCTCCGGCTCCGCCACCGCCTCCGGCGGCCCCCGCACGGCCCGGTGGCGCCCGCGTCCGGGGCTGGCCTGGCAGTGGCAGCTGGACGGCAGGGTGGACCCGTCCGCCGACGTGCCCGTCTACGACATCGACGGCTTCGAGAACTCCGCGGCGGACGTGGCCCGGCTGCACCGCGCGGGCCGCAAGGTGATCTGCTACGTCAACGTCGGCTCCTGGGAGGACTTCCGGCCCGACAAGGACGCCTTCCCGCGCTCGGTGCTCGGCGCGGCCAACGGCTGGAAGGGCGAGCGCTGGCTCGACATCCGCCGCGTCGACGTGCTGCGGCCGCTCATGGAGCGGCGGTTCGACATGTGCCGGGACAAGGGGTTCGACGCGGTGGAGCCCGACCTGGTGGAGGGCTACGGCAACCACACCGGCTTCCCGCTCACCGCCAGCGACCAGCTCCGCTACAACCGGATGATCGCCGCGATCGCGCACGAGCGGGGCCTGTCGGTGGGGCTGAAGAACGACCTGCCGCAGATCCCGCAGCTGGTGGGCGACTTCGACTTCGCCGTCAACGAGGAGTGCGCGCAGTACGGCGAGTGCGCGCGGCTCACCCCGTTCGTGGCGGCCGGCAAGGCGGTCTTCCACGTCGAGTACGCGGAGCCGACCAGCAGCTTCTGCGCCGAGTCCCGGCGGCTGCGGCTGTCGTCGATGCGCAAGAAGCCGGAACTCGGGGTGTGGCGCAAGGCGTGCTGAAGAGCCGTGGGGGCGTCAGCCGCGTCGCGGGCCGGCGGGCTGCCGCCCGAAGCGCACCGGCAGGCTCAGCGGCCCGCGGATCAGCAGTCCGGGCCGCCAGGTGATCGCCGCCGGATGGATGTCCAGGGCCAGGTCGGGGCAGCGCTCCAGCAGCGTCCGGACGGCGACGCGCGCCTCCAGGCGGGCCAGCGGCGCGCCCAGGCAGTAGTGGATGCCGTGGCCGAAGGCGATGTGGCCGCGGGCGTCCCGGCGGATGTCGAACCGGTCGGGTTCGGGGAAGCGCGCGGGGTCGCGGTCGGCGTCGGCGAGGGCGACGAGGACGAGTTCGCCGCCGCCCGGAACGGGGGTGCCGGCCAGGGTGAGCGGTTCGGTGGTGAAGCGGTAGGTGGGGGTCTCCACCGGGCCGTCGTAGCGCAGCATCTCCTCGACCGCGCCGTCGATGAGCGAGAGGTCGGCGCGCAGGGCGGCCAGTTGCTCCGGGTGGGTGAGCAGGGCGAGGACGCCGTTGGAGATGAGGTTGACGGTGGTCTCGTGGCCGGCGACGAGCAGCAGCCAGGCCATGCCGACGAGTTCCTCGCGGGTGAGGCCGTCGCCGTCGTCGTCGGTGCCGTGGATCAGCCCGCTCAGGAGATCGTCGCCGGGGTTTCGGCGCTTGGCCGCGACCAGGTCCTCGATGTACCGCGCCATGGCGGCCGCCGCGCCGCGGCGCAGCTCCGGGTCGAGGGCGCCGGTGGCGTCGTTGGACCAGGTGCGGAAGGAGTCGCGGTCGAGGTCGGGGACGCCGAGGAGTTCGCAGATGACGGCGATGGGCAGCGGGAAGGACAGCGCCTCCACCAGGTCGGCGCGGCCGTCGGGCGCGGCGAGCATCGCGTCCAGGAGCGCGTCGGTGGTCTTCTGGACGCGCGGGGCGAGTTCCTCCACCCGGCGCGGGGTGAACTCGCGCGAGACCAGCCTGCGCAGCCGGGTGTGCTCGGGCGGGTCGGCGATGAGCATGTGGGGGCCGGAGGCGACCGAGCCCAGCGGCAGCGCGGGGGACGCCTTGCTCCAGTCCTTGGTGAGCCGGGGGTCGGCGAGTGCGGCGCGGCCGGCCTCGTGGCCGACGACGAGCCAGGCCTCGGCGCCGCCCTCGGGCATCCGGATACGGTGCACCGGGCCCTTGGCCCGCAGCCGCGCGTAGACCGGGTAGGGGTCGCGGGTGAAGGACTCGCCGAGCGCGGCGAGGTCGACGATGCGCACGGGCTGCCACCTCACTGATCGGGACCGGGTCCGGTCGGCGCGCCACGGAGCGCTTCGGCGCCCGACCGCCCGTCGACTCTAGCCCGAACCGCCGTGCGCCGGACCGGGTTTGCCGCGGTCGTCGCGCCGCACCCGGTCCATCGGGGACGGGGTGCGGGCGGGCGGCCGGGGGCCGGTCACGGGGTGCGCAGCCGGGCCTCCACCCGGTCGTCGACGACGCGGGTGTCGAAGGCGGGCTGGGGCGCGGTGGCCGGGCCCTGGACGTTCCAGCCGTCGGAGAGGCGGAAGACGCTGCCGTGCCAGGGGCAGCGCAGGCACCCTTCCTCGACGGCGCCCTCGGAGAGGGGGCCCGCCATGTGGCTGCACCGTTCGGCGAGGACGTACACCGTCCGGGGGCCCTGGCGGACCACGACGACGGCGATGCCGTCGATCTCGCGCCGCACGGGAGTGCCGTCGGGCAGGTCGGCGAGTTCGGCGACCGGGTGCCAGCCCGGGGAGACCAGGTGCGGCACGTGTTCGGCGTGGTTGGCGCCGGAGGCCTGCCGGTAGGCCAGGTGGCCGCCGAGCGCGCCGCCCGCGGCGACCGCGCCGAGTCCGGCGAGGCCGAGCAGCTTGCCGCGGGCCTCCCGGCCGCGCAGCCGCGCGGTGAGCGAGCCGGTGTACAGGGCGAGGGCGGTCATGTTGGCGACGGCGTGGACGGCGCCGACGCGCATCTGCTGGGGGTGCAGCTCGGCCCAGTCGACCAGGCCGGAGACGGCGGCCGGTGTGGCGGTGAGCAGTCCGGTGGCGATCAGGGTGCGGACGGCGCGGCGCTGTCCCGGGACGAAGTCGAGGACGGCCGCCGACATCCAGCTGCCGATGGGCAGCTGCACCATGACGGGGTGGACGGGGTGGCCGAGCCACCGTCCGTGCAGGCCGTCGCGGAGCGGGCCCAGGGGCACGGCGTGGACGGCGTCGCGGATCCTGTCGAGCATCCGGTCGGCTCCGGAGAACCGTTCGAGCCGGTCGACGGCGCGCAGGATGCGGCCGGGACCGGCTTCGTCGGGCAGGAGACGGCCTGCTGCGGCCGCGGCGCGGCGGGTGCGCGTGGTGTGTGTCATGGGTGCCGAGTAGCCGCCCTGGGCGCGGGCAATCGGGGTACCGGCCGGGGCGCCGCGCCGGGTGGCCGGGGGTGCGGGGGCGCGGGGGCGCGGGGGCGCGGGGCGCGGGGCGCGGGGGTGCGCGCGCGGGGTCAGGTCCGCGCCGCCGGCCGTTCGGCGGGCGCGTCCCGGCCGGGCGCGGTGCGCAGGGCGCTGAGGAATCCGGCGGTGGTGGCCCGCTGGGTGGGGCGTCCGTAGTCGGCGGCGACGGTGACGAGGTCGCTGATCCGCACGGACCAGCCGTGCCGGGCGAGCCACTCGTGGGTGCCGGGGCCGAGTCCGCCCTTCCACAGGTCGGTGAGGGGCGCGAGGGCGGCCTCGCGCGGAGTGGCGCGCACGTCCCTGCCCCGTTCGAGGAAGAGGCGGCTGCCGGCCGCGGAGAGGGCGCCCACGGTCGACAGCAGCTGTGCGGCCTGGTGCTCGGCGAGGTAGACCAGGAGTCCTTCGGCCAGCCACGCGGTCGGCCGGGCCGGGTCGAAGCCGGCCCGCAGCAGCAGGTCCGGCCAGTCGTCGCCGAGCAGGTCGGCGGCGACGGCGGTGCGCTCGCAGCGGGCCGCGGCCGTCTCCTGGGCGAGGACGCGTTCCTTGAACGCCAGCACGGGCGCGAAGTCCAGTTCGAACAGGCGGGTGCCGGGCTGCCAGTCCAGGCGGTAGGCGCGGGTGTCCAGCCCGGCGGCGAGCAGGACGACCTGGTCGCAGCCGGCCGCGAGGAGGCGGTCGTCGTAGAAGCGGGTGCGGATCACGCCCTGGAAGGCGAGGGCCCTGGCGAAGTCGCCGGTCCGGTCGGCCGGGGGCCGGGGCGTCCCGGAGGCGGTGACGAAGGCCGCGGCGTAGGGGTCCCGGAAGAGCGGCTCGGGCCGGGCGGTCTCGACGGCCCTGACCAGGGCCACGGACAGGGCGGTGCGCGAGACCGCGCTCAGGGGCTCGGATGTCGTCATGCCCCGGAAGCTACCTCCGCGCCGTACGGCCGCGTTCCGCGGCCCCCGGACGCGGCGGTCAGAAGGCGTAGCGCAGGGTGAGCCAGGGGGCGTGCGCCGCGATCAGCTCGCGCAGCCGCTGTACGGCCGGGCCCTTCACGCCGGTGCGGTAGCGGACGTTGGTGTCGCCGTTCTGCGACCGTTTGGCCTGCTGGAGATCGGGGCGCCACAGCAGGTCCTCGGCCCGCGGGTGCCAGCCGAGGTTGACCTCGTGCAGCTCGCGGTTGTGGGTGAGCAGGATGACCTCGGCGGCGGCCTGCGCCTTCACGGCCGGCGGCAGCACGTCGTCGAGGTGGCGCAGCAGCTCGGCCCAGTCCGCCTCCCAGCCGGGCCGGAGGACGACCGGCGACAGGTTGAAGTGCACCTCGTACCCGGCCTCCAGGAAGTCCTCCGCGGCGGCGATCCGCTCGGCGACCGGGCTGCACCGGATGTCCAGCAGCCGGGAGTCCCGCGGCGGCATGACCGAGAAGCGGACGCGGGTGCGCCCCCGGGGATCGAGGCCGAGCAGGTCGCGGTTGACGAACTTGGTGGCGAAGCTGGCCTTGGCGGTCGGCCAGGAGCGGAAGGCGCGGATCAGATCGGCGGTGTTGTCGCAGATCAGCGCGTCGACGGAGCAGTCGCCGTTCTCGCCGACGTCGTAGACCCAGGCGCTGGGGTCGCACTGGTTGGGCTCGGGCTTCACGCCCTGGCCGGCGACGTGGCGTCCGAGGTGGGCGATGATCGCGTCGATGTTGGTGAAGACGGTGATCGGGTTGGCGTAGCCCTTGCGGCGCGGCACGTAGCAGTAGGCGCAGGCCATGGCGCAGCCGTTGGAGGCGCCGGGGGCGATCCAGTCGGCGGAGCGGCCGTTGGGCCGGGTGGTGAGCGTCTTGCGGACGCCCAGGACCAGGGTCTCGGTCTTCACCCGCACCCAGCGCTCGACGTTGCCCTCGTTGCCGTGCAGGTGCGGGACGCGCCAGTGGGAGTCGACCTCGATCAGGCGGGCGTGCGGGAAGCGCGCCAGGATCTGCCGGCCGCGCGGCGAGGCCGCCGCCGCCGGCTCGGCGTGGATCTCGCGCACGTCCAGCAGACGGGCGGCCTCGGGGGACGGGGCCGCGGGCGCCGGGGCGCGGTCGGACCGGGCCCGTGCGGGCCCCGGGGCGGGCTCGCCCGCGGTCTCGGGGGACGGGTCGCCCGCGGTCTCGGCGTACAGGTCGCCGAGCGGGAAGAGGCTCTCCTGCCGCGAGAGCCGCGGGCCGGGTCCGGCCTGGTGCGAGGGGGGCATACGCGTTCCGGTGGGTGGTCAGGTGCGGCGGGCGCTTCCATTGTCCCTCGTGTCCCCCGCCGGAACCGTCGCTACTTCTTGCGCTTGAGGGCGGACGGCTTGTGCACGGCCGAGCGGCCGGACTTGTCGCTGCGCACCTCGTACTGGGGTTCGTCGGACGACGCGTCCACGGTGCGGCCCGCGGCCTGCGTCCGATCGGTGATCTCGCGCCGCACCGTCCCCGTGGTCTCACTGCCGTGCGTGCGCCAGGCGACCTTGTCGCCCTTGGCCGGCCGCTTCTTCCCTGAGGTGTCCTTCGCCATGGGAGTGCTCCTTCCGGACACGCCCGGAGCGTGTCCGCGTCCCACCCTGCTCGCTCCGGGCGCGCCCCGCACATCGAGGCGGCTCCGCCGGGCCGCCCTGCCGGGACGGGGCGGCGCTCACGGCACGAGCATCCGGTCCTGTTCGGTGGCCGGCTCCCCGCCGTGCCACGGCAGGGGCTTGCCGAAGCGGACCAGTTCGCCGTACAGGGCCGGGTCGGCGCCCTCGGCGAACACCACGTCGAGCACCGCCTCGGCGGCCGCGGCGGGCGTCTGGGCCCCGCTGTAGTCGCCGAACCAGGGCCGGGAGGCGCGGGTGTCGACCATGCCCGGGCAGACGGCGGCGATCAGGGTGCCGGAGGCGAGGTCGTGCTCGCGGCGCTCGGCGGCGACCGCGCGCACCGCGGCGACCTGGGCCACCTTCGAGGGCACGTTCACCCACAGCGGCCAGCCCGCCTCCTGGGCGGTGCCGGAGTGGACGGCGCTGCGCCAGGACTCGACGGCGTACTCGACCTGGTCGAGGCTCGCTCCGTCGAACAGCGGGCGCAGCCGGGGGTCGAGGCGGCCGAGCGTGCCCAGGCTGCTGGCCACGACGAGCAGCCGGCCGCCGGGCTTGAGCACCGGGCCGAAGGAGCGCAGTACGGCGTGGGTGGCGCCGTTGGCGACGTCGATGAACGCGTCGGCCTGGGCGGCCTGCGACCGGTCGGGGTGCAGCGGGGCGACGGCGTTGGAGATCACCACGTCCACCCCGCCGTGCCGCTCGCCGAGTTCCGCGGCGAGGGCGGCGAGGGCGCCGGCGTCGGTGACGTCCAGGACCCGCCCCTCCACGCGGCCGCGGGTGGCGGGGGCTTCGGCGATCTCGCGGGCGGCGTCCGCGACGCGGCCGGCGTCGCGGCCGGTGAGCAGGACCAGGTCGTCCGGTCCCAGCCGGGCGGCCAGTCCCTCGACCAGGGCCCGGCCCAGTCCCTGGTTGGCTCCGGTGACCAGCGCGATGCGTGAGGTGTTCATGAACTCCACGCTAGGCGGCGGCAGTTGATGCGTCCAACGAGAGTCACGCACGGCTAGTATGCGTCATCGTCATGGACTTCACCGATGTGTCGCTGACCGCGCTGCGGGTCTTCCGCGCCGTCGCCGAGCGGGGCACCTTCACCGCGGCGGCCGCGTCGCTGGGCTACACCCAGTCGGCGGTCTCGCGGCAGATCGCGGCGATCGAGCGGGCGGCCGGCGCGGAGCTGCTCCTGCGGCGGCGCGAGGGGGTGCGGCTGACCTCCGCCGGCCGCGTCGTGCTGCGCCGGGCCACCGCCGTGCTCGACGAGATCGACGCGGCCGCCCGGGAACTGTCCGGGCTGCCCGCCGAGGGCGGCACCGTGCGGGTGGGCTGGTACCCCAGCGCGGGCGCCGTCCTGATCCCCAGGGCACTGGCCGCGCTGCACCGCACGGACCCGGCCGTGCGGGTCGTCACCCGGGAGGGCACCACGCCCCAGCTGGTGCGGGCCCTTCGGGCGGGCAGCCTGGACCTGGCGGTGCTGGCGTCGGGGCCGCCGTTCCGCCCCCCGGACGCCGAATCGCCCGCGCTGGCGGTGCGCACGCTCACCGAGCGCGCCCTGTGCCTGGCGGTGCCGGCCGCCGATCCGCTGGCCCGCGGTGACTTCGTGGACGTCGCCGATCTGCGCGGGCGGCGCTGGATCGCCGCTCCGCCCTCCGACGAGGACCGGCTGATGGGGGTGTGGCCGGGTCTCGACGAGCGGCCCGAGATCGCCCACACCGCCCGGGACTGGCTGGCCAAGCTGCACCTGGTGGCCGCCGGGGGTGGTCTGACCACGGTGCCCGCCGCGCTGGCCGCGGCCGCTCCCCCGGGCGTGCGCGTCCTGCCGGTGCGCGGCGGCCCGCAGGAGCAGCGGCGCGTGGTGCTGGCCCGGCTGCCGCACCCGCCGGCCGAGCCGGTGCTCCGCGTCGCCGCCGCCCTGCGCGCGGCGGCCCTGGAGAGCGGCGCGCCGTCGTAGGACGCGCGGGTGCGCGGCGGGGCGCGGGCCGCACGCGCCCGGCCGCCGACCGCCCGCTGTCGCGCGTACGGCTCAGCGCGGGACGGCGGCGGCCTTGCGCTCCGTCTCCGTCAGCGGGGCCTCCTGGAGCAGGGGCTTCTTCGGGCCCAGCAGCATCGGGACGAGCATGTCGGCGGAGAACAGCCGGGTGGCGGGCTTCTCCAGGCTCATCACGTCCAGCAGGGCGCCGAGCGCGCGCGGGCTGCGCGCGCCGGTGGCCACGGCCCGGTCGACGAACCGGGCGAGGAAGCGCTCGACGGCGGTGGGCGGCGTGTCGGCGGCGCCCGGGTAGAAGGCGTCCTGGCCGACGGCGAGGTCCCAGGCCCCGGCGACGGGGCGGGCGGCGGCGCGCTGGAGGCGGCGCGCGGTGCCGGGGGCGGTGACGCGGTGGGCGCGCAGGACCTCGCGGACAGCGAGGGCGCACTGGGCGGCGACGGTCAGGCCGTGCCCGTAGACGGGGTTGTACGCGGCGACGGCGTCGCCGACGACGAGGTAGCCGTCGGGCCAGTGCCGGGCCTTCTCGTAGTAGCGGCGGTGGTTGGCGGTGCTGTGGGACAGGGCGACGTCCTCCAGCGGTTCGGCGTCCTTGAGCAGGTCCCCGATGACCGGGTCGCCCAGGCTCAGCGCGTAGTCCACGAAGGCGTCCGGGTCGGCGGTCGGTTCGGCGCCGCGGGAGCCGGTGAGGGTGACGATCCACCGGCCGTCCTCGACGGGCAGGATGATGCCGCCGCGGCTGGGCGCCTTGGCCGGGTTGGCCTGCACGTTGACCAGCGGGAAGGCGCCGTCCGCCGTGGTGCCGGGGGCGCGGTGCGTACGGGTGGCGTAGGTGACGCCCGCGTCGACCCGCCGTTCGGCGACGCGGGGCAGGCCGAGGTCTTCGAGCCACTGCGGGGAGCGGGAGCCGCGGCCGGAGGCGTCCACGACGAGGTCGGCGGCGAGGGTGTGCTCGTCGTCGCCGGTGCGCACCCGCAGCCCGGTGACGCGGCCGGCGTCGCCGGTCGGCGCGAGGGCGGTGGTGTCCTGGCGCAGCGTGACCCGCCCGTCGGCGAGGGCGTGCCGGCGCAGGACGTGGTCGAGCAGGTCCCGGGAGCTGACGAGGTTTTGGTGACGGGTGGCGAGGAAGCGCCGGAACCAGACCTCGTTCGGGGCCCTGGAGACCATGTCGCCCATGATGCCCACCAGTCGGCCGCCCTCGGCGACGACGTCGTCGACCACGCCGGGCAGCAGTTCCTCGAAGGCCCGTACGCCGCCGCTCCAGACGAGGTGGGCGTGCCGGGCCTGGGGCACGCCGCGGCGCGGCGCGGCGTGCTCGGGCAGGGTGTCGCGCTCGACGACCGTGACGTCGGCGAAGTCGGCGAGCGCGGCGGCGGCGAACAGGCCGGCCGCGCTCGCGCCTATGACGATCGCGGTTGGCCGGCCGTTGGTGGCTCTGTCAGACATGGAGGTCAAGGCTTTCTGTGCTGGCCGCCCGCCGGCGGACGCCGTCGACGGTGCGGGGGTGGCGCAGGGCGAGGGAGACGGCGTCGAGGTGGTCGCTCAGGTCGGCGCCGGGGTGCGGTGGGCGCCGGGCGGGGGCGGCCGGCTCGCCGCGCCGGCAGGTCTCGACGGCGGCCAGGACGGTGACGGCTCCGGCCAGGCCGTCCGCCGCGGCCGCGCCGTGCGCGGCCGCGGCCACGCGGTGGGCCCGCGCGTAGAGGCCGTGGTCGAGGTGGCCGGCGAGCAGGCGCAGGGCGTCGTGGATGCGCTGGCGCCGTTGCAGCAGGCGCAGGTCGAGCGGCGCCCACGGGCCGATGCGGGCCTTGGCCGCGGCGGGCGCGAGGACCTTGACGGCGCGCCACAGCGGGCGCAGCCGCCGGTACTCGGCGCGGTCGCGGGCCCAGCCGGTGAGGGCGGGGCCGGCCTGCGGGACGATGAAGCCGATGGCCAGCAGGGCCGCCTGGGCGAGCGCGAAGGGCGGCGCGGCGCGGGTGCTCAGGACGTCCCAGTCCGTCCCCGACCACCGGGCCGTCACGGCGGTCAGCTTGGCCGCGTCGTAGACCAGTCCGGAGGCGAAGCCGAGCTGGAGCAGGACGACCCCCGCCTTCAGCCAGGGGTTGGCGATCTGCGGGAACCACTTCCACAGCAGCCGGGTGGAGACGGCGCACGAGGTGAGGTGGGCGAGCAGGTAGAGCAGGATGTGCTCGCGCATCCAGGGGGTGTCGGCGTAGTAGGTGTCCAGGTCGTAGATGCGCGGCACCGGGGCGTCGGCCAGGGCGAACGTGGTCCACAGGGCGACGACGACGCCCGTGTAGGCGGCGTAGAGGCGGCGGATGGTGCGCCGGCGCCGGGGCGAGGGCGCCTCCCGCCAGCGGATGATCATGGCGAGGCCGGTGGCGCAGAACGCGGTCAGGAAGGAGTACGCCCAGGGCGAGGCGATGTTGGCGACGCCCGTGCGCCGGTTGAGGCGGTCGATGTTGGCGGGGGTGATGACGACGAGGACGGCCGTGGCCCACAGCAGCAGCAGGGTGGTCGCGCGCACCTCGGGGTCGCGCCAGGCGCGCAGGAAGGTCGGCACCCGGGAGACCAGCGCGATGACCAGCAGCGCGGTGGGGACCGCGTAGGGGATGTGGAAGTGGGGGCTCATCCCAGGATGCGTCCGGTGCGGTTGAGGAGCGAGAGGTTGATGCGTCCCTCCACGGTGGCCGCGCTGACCGGGCCTTCGGCGTAGCGGCCCGTCATCCAGGTGCGCACCTCGCGGCCGAAGAGCAGGCCGAAGGTCTCCGCCTGCGCCTCGTGGTCGTCGGCCGATTCGGTCCGGGCGGCCGCCGTCACCAGGGCCTCGCGGGGCACCTCCACCGCGGCCAGGATCCGTTCCGCGGCCCGGCGCACCGCCTCGGGCGACCGGCCGGCGGTCAGGGCGCGGGCGGCCGCCGGGGGGTCGGCGCCGTGCGGGTCGCAGTGGCCGCACTCCTCGTGCCACAACTCGTGTCCGAGTATGACCAGTTGCGCTTCGGGTGCGGTGCGTTCCTCGACGACGATGATCGAGCGGTCTCCGCAGTCCAGGCGCAGGCCGGTGACGGGGACGTCCGGCGGGAAGCCGCGCAGGACCAGTTGGACGGGACGGCCGACGCGCACGCTCATGGCGCGGCAGAACCCGTTCATGACCGCCGTGGGTTCGGCCGGCCGCCGGATCGACTTCGACGCCTCCCGGGCCAGGGCGGTGAGCAGCGACTTCATCGCCTTGGTGGTCATCGGCCGGTGTCTCCTTCCGGGGCGGCACCGACCTCGGAACTCACGCCGTATCGGTTCATCGGAGTGCATCTGGCACCTTACGTGTCCGCCGCCCTTTCACACGATCGTTTCCTAGCCAAAAAAGACCACGGGCGCGATGGCCCCGTTCGGTAAGTGGAGTGGAATGAACGGCGGTTGATCCTACGCGGGCGACGGCTCCGCCCGTACCCGGCTCTGGCCCCGGGGAGATACCGAGCGGTATACATGCCCAGTCGAACGCGTGAGCGGCCGTGCTCGGATGCCGGTGCCGCGACGGGTTCAGCCGTGTCCGGGACGAGGGGGAGGGTGTTCATGGGGAACGACGCGGAGCGGGGCCGAGGGACGCGGGGACGTCGGTGGCGGGCCGCCGCGGGGGTGGCGCTCGGCTGCTGCGCCCTGTTCGCCGCGTCGACGGCGCCGGCCGCCGCGCACGGCGGGACGTCCGGGCGCGCCGAGCGGTACGTGTCGCTGGGCGACTCCTACACCTCGGGGCCGCTCATCCCCCGGCAGGTGGACGCGAACTGCGCCCGGTCCGACAGCAACTACCCCTCCCTGGTGGCGCGGCAGCGCGCGACGACCGGCTTCCAGGACGTGAGCTGCTCGGGCGCGACCACCGAGGACATGTGGCGGCCGCAGGGCACGAACGGCCCCCAGCTCGACGCGCTGGACCGGGACACGGACCTGGTGACGGTCCAGATCGGCGGCAACGACGTCGGCTTCGGCTCCATCATCGCCACCTGCGCCCGCCTCGGCGTGCAGGACCCGGCGGGCGACCCGTGCCGGCGCTCCTACACCTCCTCGGGCGTCGATCAGCTGACGCTGACCATCGCCCGCACCGCTCCCCGGGTGGACCGGGTGCTGCGGGCCGTGCACGCCAGGTCCCCGCACGCACGGGTGGTCGTCGTCGGCTACCCGGACCTCCTGCCCGACGACGGCAGCGGCTGCTTCCCCTCGGTGCCGTTCGCCGCGCGGGACTTCCCGTACCTGCGCGACACCGAGAAGCGGCTGAACCTGATGCTGCGCCTGGTGGCCGCGGTCAACGGCGCGCGATACGTCGACACCTACGGACCCACACGCGGCCACGACATGTGCAAGGCTCCGGCCGACCGCTGGATCGAGCCGTTGCAGCCCGCCGCGCCGGCCGCGCCGGCACACCCCAACGCCCGGGGTGAGGAGGCCATGGCGGACGCCGTGCTGCGCACCCTCGGCACCCGCCGCTGACGGCTTCGGCGGCCGCCGGAGACGCGGGTGTGCGGCGAGCCGGGAGACCGGCTCGCCGCACACCCTTGCCGTGCCGTGGGTCAGGCGCCCCGGATCAGGGGAACAGCGTCACCTTGGACGGCACGGTGTCCGTGCCGGAGGTGGGCGCTCCCGTGTCGTTGACGACGTGGGCGTACTGGCCCTTGCCGCCGAGGGAGATCACCTGGATGTCGTGCAGCTTGACGCCGGACTTCACCGGCACCTGGAAGCCGTGCCGCTGGACGATCGAGGGATCGGCCGTGAAGTTGCAGTAGCTGCCCAGGCCCCAGGCCTCGTGCTGGTTGACGGTGTCGGCGACCTTGTAGGCCGCGTAGCCGACGATGCCGTCGTGGGTGACGGCGGCGGCGTTCGGGACGTCGTAGGCCTTCTCGTTCTGGAAGAAGATGGTCCGGCCGCGCTCGCCGGCCCAGTAGACGTCGTACTTGTTGAAGTGCTCGACGAACAGGCCGGTGGCCAGGACGTCGTTGCCGTTGACGCGCAGGCCGTAGTCGGCGCGGTTGGTCTCCCAGCCGACGCCGCTGCCGTGGTCGGCGCGCCACAGCCAGGTGTGGTCGATGATCACGTTGTTGCTGTTGACGACGACCGAGTTGGTGGCCAGGCCGGGGCCCGCGCCGCCGATGCGGACGAACACGTCCTGCATGGTGGTGGGGTTGGCCGAGTGGTCGGCCGAGGAGCCCGCCGCACCGATCTGGAGAAGGGTGTCGGAGTTGGCGGAGCCCGCGTCGATCAGGAAGCCGGCCAGCTTGACGCCGTCCACGTCGGCGACGTGCATCGCGTCGACGCCGTGGTCGGGCACGATGGTGGCGAGACCGAGACCGAGCACCACGGTGTCGGCGCGGGTGACGTTGATGGTCTGGTCGAGGTGGTAGACGCCCGGCGTGAACAGCAGGTTGAGGCCCTGGGAGAGCGCCTGGTTGATGGTGGCGGCGGTCGCTCCCGGCTTGACGACGTAGAACTGGTCGAGCGGCAGGGAGGTGCCCGCGTTGGCCGGCCAGGACACGCCGCGCGCGTTGGTGCGCTTGGCGGGCACGAACACCTTGTAGGTGCTGCCGTCCAGGTAGAGGAACGGCTTCTCCCGCGAGACGGGGGTGTTGTCCAGCGTGGTGTACGGGCCGGAGTCGAAGTTGGTCGCCGGGGCGCCCTGGACGCCGGAGAACGTCATGTTCCACACGCCGTTGGTCCAGCCGCCCACCGAGCTGTCGCGGGTGTACCACTGCTGCTGGGAGTACGGGCCGACGGTGCCGTCGATCTTGGAGTCGGCGATGTAGCCGCCGGAGGCCCAGCCGTAGCCGTTCGGGGCGAGGTTGAGGCCGCCCTTGACGTGGATGCGGCGGAACGGCGCGGCCTGGGCGACGGCCCAGCGGTCGGTGCCGTTGGACGGGGTGATGGCGAGGTTCTCCGCCGAACGCCAGAAGTTCTGTGTGGCGTTGCCGTTGAACCAGCCCGCGTCGACGGTCACGTCACCGTTGATCTGGGTGTCGTCGGGGTTCAGGCCCAGGCCGGAGATCGAGGTGTAGAAGCCGATCTGGGCGTTGATGCCGTTGTAGGTGCCCGGCTTCAGCAGGAACTGGTAGCGGCCGGAGCCGAACTGGTTGGACTCCTGCTGGGAGAAGACCTGGTCGAACTTCTGCTGGAGGTTGGGGGTGGAGGGGTCGACCACGATCACGTTGGGGCCGAGGTCGCCGCCGCCCTGGACCGGACCGGTGGAGCCGGACGAGGTCGTGTGCACGGCGACCTCCCACAGCGAGTAGCCGTAACCGGTGGCGCGCGCGGTGCCGTTGACGCGCAGGTAACGGCCCGAGCCGCTGACGTCGTAGGAGGCGGTGCCGCCGGTCGCGCCGGTGACGCTCTTCAGCGTGGTCCAGCTGCTGCCGTCCGAGGAGGTCTGGATCTGGAAGTTCTTGGCGTAGGCGGCCTCCCAGTTGAGGTCCACCTTGCACAGGTTCTGGACCGAGCCCAGGTCCACCTGCACCCACTGCGGGTCGGCGGCGGCGCTGGACCAGCGGGTGCCGGTGTCGCCGTCGAAGGCGGCGGAGGCGGGGGTGCCCGCGTTCTCCGTCGAGGAGGCGGAGGCCGGCTTGCCCTTGGCCGCGTTGGCGCTGTCGCAGGAGCCGGTGGAGCCGCCTCCGGTGTCGCCGCCGGCGGTGCCGAAGACCTGGAACTCCCAGAGGGAGTAGCCGTACTGGGTGGCCCGGTGGACGCCGTACATCCTGACGTAGCGGCCCTGGCCGGAGACGTCGAGGCTGTCGGTGCCGCCGTCGCCGCCGGTGACGCTCTTCAGATCGGTCCAGGCGCTGCCGTCCGAGGAGATCTGGACCTTGTAGTCCTTGCCGTAGGCGGCCTCCCAGTTGAGGACGACCTTGGTGACCGAGGCCGAGGCGCCGAGGTCCACCTGGAGCCACTGGTCGTCCGTGGCGGCCGAGGACCAGCGGGTGCCGGTGTCCCCGTCGACGGCGAAGGCGGCGGGGGTGCCGCCGTTCTCGGTCGAGGACGAGGTGGCGGTCCTGCCCTGGGACAGCGGTATCTCGGCGGCCGCCGCGGACGGGGCGTGTGCGGGGAGGGTGATGAGCGCTGCCAGTGCGGCCAGCGCGACACCCAGGGATCTTGGTCTCATGGGGGTCCCTGCGGGTGCGAATCGAGAGGGGTCGGCGACAGGCGCGCAGAAGGTAGGGAGAGTACGGCTCAACGACTCGCGCCAGTCGCTTAGTTCACGTCTTGATTTAACTGATGAGACCTGTGGTGCGGCAAGCCTTCGGACACGGGAATCTTTCAAGCCTTGATGAGAAGGGGCCCGAGCGGGCCGGTCACGGTGTTCACAAGGTGACGTGAGCGGCGCGAAACGGATGAGTAGGGGTACTCATGACACCCGCGGCGACAGCGGGAACGATCGCGGCATGACCAAGCCGAGAAGGACCAGGGCCGCGGCCGGGGCGCTGCCGGCGGCGGTGGCGGTGCTCGCCGTGCTGGCGGCGGGCTGCGGGACCCAGTCGTCCGACGACGACGCCGGCGGCGCGGCCGGGTCCGCGCGGACCTCCGCGGCCGCCCCGAGCGGGCCCGCCGACGTCCCGTGTCCGGGCGAGAGCCCCACCCCGACGCCGACCGCCACGGGCTCCGGCGAACTGCCCCCGGACCACTACGCCGAGAACCACGGCTTCCGGGTGCCCATCCCGCTGCACGGCCGGGCGCGCTGCGCCGGCCTCGCGGCCGCCGCCCGCATCGAGAAGGCCCTGCGGCCGCTGAGCGAGCGCCGCGACTTCGACCCGGAGCACACCCGCGAGGCGCTCACCGCTCTCGGGTACCCGGCCGGGAAGGTGGAGTCCTCCGCCAACGGCGACCAGGCCGTCAGCTTCCTGATCGACGCGTCCACCATGTGCCTGGAGGGCTCCCTGAACCGGGTGGCCGCCGAGGCGGACGCCTTCGGCGGCTACCCGGACGGCACCGGCTGCGAACCGCCCCGCGGCGGCCACTGACCGCCCGGGCGCGCGCACGGCCCGCCGGAAGACGGACGCGTGGGGGCCGGCCGTCGCCGGCCGGCCCCCACGGTCCTCACTGCCGTACGGTCACACCAGGTCGAACCGGTCGAGGTTCATGACCTTGGTCCAGGCCGCGACGAAGTCGCTCACGAACTTCTCCTTGGCGTCGTCGCTCGCGTACACCTCGGCGACCGCGCGCAGCTCGGAGTTGGACCCGAAGACGAGGTCGGCGCGGCTGCCGGCCCACTTGACCTCGCCCGTGGCCGCGTCACGGCCCTCGAAGGCGGTCGCGTCCGAGGACGTCGCCTTCCACTCCGTGCCGAGGTCGAGCAGGTTGACGAAGAAGTCGTTGGTCAGCACGCCCGGCGTCGTGGTGAGGACGCCGAGCTGCGAGCGCTGGTGGGTCGCGCCCAGGACGCGCAGACCGCCGACGAGGACCGTCAGCTCGGGGGCGCTGAGGGTGAGCAGGTTGGCCCGGTCCAGCAGCAGGTACTCGGCCGGGAGCCGGTTGCCCTTGCCGAGGTGGTTGCGGAAGCCGTCCGCGGTCGGCTCCAGCGCGGCGAACGACTCGACGTCCGTCTGCTCCTGCGCGGCGTCGACGCGGCCCGGCGTGAAGGGCACCTCGACCTCGAAGCCGGCCTCCTTGGCCGCCCGCTCCACGCCCACACCGCCGGCCAGGACGATCAGGTCGGCGAGCGAGACCTGCTTGCCGCCGCTCTGCGCCGCGTTGAACGCCTCCTGGACGCCCTCCAGGGCACGCAGCACCGTCGCCAGCCGGTCGGGGTCGTTGACCTCCCAGCCGCGCTGCGGCTCCAGCCGGATGCGCGCGCCGTTGGCGCCGCCGCGCTTGTCGCTGCCGCGGAAGGAGGAGGCCGACGCCCAGGCGACGGAGACCAGTTCGGACACCGGCAGGTCGGTGGCGAGGATCTTCGTCTTGAGCGCGGCGACGTCCTCGGCGTCGATCAGCTCGTAGGCGCGCTCCGGCAGCGGGTCCTGCCACAGCAGCGTCTCGGCGGGCACCTCGGGACCCAGGTAGCGGGCGACCGGGCCCATGTCGCGGTGGGTCAGCTTGTACCAGGCGCGGGCGAAGGCGTCCGCGAACTCCCGCGGGTTCTCCAGGAAGCGCCGCGAGATCGGCTCGTAGACCGGGTCGAAGCGGAGCGAGAGGTCGGTGGTCAGCATCGTCGGCGCGTGCCGCACGGCCGGGTCGTGGGCGTCGGGCACGGTGCCCGCGCCGGCGCCGTCCTTGGGCCGCCACTGGTTCGCTCCGGCGGGGCTCTTGAACAGCTCCCACTCGTAGGCGAACAGGGTCTCGAAGAAGGTGTTGTCCCACTGGGTCGGGGTGGGCGTCCACGTCACCTCGAGGCCGCTGGTGATCGTGTCGCCGCCCTTGCCGGTGCCGTGGGTGTTGCGCCAGCCGAGGCCCTGCTCCTCCAGACCGGCCGCCTCGGGGTCGAGGCCGACGTGGTCGGCGTCGCCCGCGCCGTGGGCCTTGCCGAAGGTGTGGCCGCCCGCGATCAGGGCGACCGTCTCCTCGTCGTTCATCGCCATCCGGCGGAACGTCTCGCGGATGTCGCGGGCCGCGGCGATCGGGTCCGGATTGCCGTTGGGACCCTCGGGGTTGACGTAGATCAGACCCATCTGGACCGCGCCGAGGGGGCTCTCCAGCTCCCGGTCGCCGGTGTAGCGCTCGTCGCCCAGCCAGGTCGTCTCGGGACCCCAGTAGACGTCCTCCTCGGGCTCCCACACGTCCTCGCGGCCGCCGGCGTAGCCGAAGGTCTCGAAGCCCATCGACTCCAGGGCGACGTTTCCGGCCAGGATCAGCAGGTCGGCCCACGACAGGTTGCGGCCGTACTTCTTCTTGACCGGCCACAGCAGGCGGCGGGCCTTGTCGAGGTTGGCGTTGTCGGGCCAGCTGTTGAGGGGGGCGAAGCGCTGCTGGCCGGCGCCGGCGCCGCCGCGCCCGTCGCTGATGCGGTAGGTGCCGGCGCTGTGCCAGGCCATCCGGATGATCAGCGGGCCGTAGTGGCCGAAGTCGGCGGGCCACCAGTCCTGGGAGGTGGTCAGGACCTCGGCGATGTCCCGTTTCACGGCCGGCAGGTCGAGGGACTGGAACGCCTCGGCGTAGTCGAAGCCGTCACCGTAGGGGTTGGCCACCGCCGGGTTCTTGGCGAGGATCTTCAGGTTGAGCCGCTCCGGCCACCACTGGCGGTTTCCGCCGCCCTGGGTCGGGTGCGGGGCGCGACCGTGCGCGACCGGGCAGCCGCCCGTTCCCTCCGTCTTGGGGTCGGTGACGATTGCGTCGTGGTTCTCGGACATGTGCATCCTTCCAAGCTGGGCGGAACACGGTGCTCAGGAACTGCGGGCGGTGGCGCATCCGGGACACAGGCCCCAGTAGATGACCTCGGCCTCGTCGATCGAGAAGCCGTGGTCGTCGGCGGCGGTGAGGCAGGGTGCTTCGCCGGTCGCGCAGTCCACGTCGGCGACGGCGCCGCACGACCGGCACACGAGATGGTGGTGGTTGTCCCCGACGCGCCCCTCGTACCGGGCCGGACTGCCGGCCGGTTCGATGCGGCGGACGAGTCCGGCCGCGGTGAGCGCGCGCAGGGCCTCGTACACGGCCTGCAGGGAGACGTGTCCGACCCGGTCGCGCACCCCGGCGGCGATGGCCTCGGCGTCGAGGTGGTCACCCTGGCGGACGGTCTCCAGGAGGGCGACGCGGGCGGCCGTCACCCTGAGGCCGGCACCGCGCAACTCCTGTGCGGTGGCGGGTCGCTGGGCTGCCGTCATGAGCCCAGAACCTACCGTCTTAAACATGAGGAGTTCAAGAAAACGAAGGATGAAAGTCTGGGGCGGCCCGGTCCGCCCGCTCCGCCGTCCTCCGCCGGGAGACGGGAAGGTGACGGCGGCGCCGTGGACGAAGCGGGGGCGCCGTGGATGAAGCTGACGAAGCGGGCGGAACGCCGCGACGCCGACCGCGACACGTGCGGGCCGTGGGGCGGCACATGTCGCGGCCGGCGTCGTGGACCGACCGAAGGGGGACGGGGGCGGGGACGGGGACGGGAGCGGGGGCGGGGACGGCAAGGAGCGTACGGGGCTCCGGAACGCGGCCGGCGCCGCCCGGAACCCTTCCGCGGCGGGCGGGGGCCGCGCCCTGCCGGTCAGCCGCCGAGCGCCGTCAGCACGACCTGCTTCGCCTCGTCCTGGACCTGGCCGAGGTGGTCGGGGCCGTGGAACGACTCGGCGTAGATCTTGTAGACGTCCTCCGTGCCCGAAGGGCGGGCCGCGAACCAGGCGTTCTCGGTGGCGACCTTGATGCCGCCGATCGCCGCGCCGTTGCCCGGCGCCTCGGTGAGCACGGCGGTGACCGGCTCGCCGGCGAGGGTGTCGGCGGTGACCTGCGCCGGGGACAGCTTGGCGAGGCGGGCCTTCTCCTCCCGGGTCGCCGGCGCGTCGATGCGGGCGTAGGCGGGTTCGCCGAAGCGCGCGGTGAGTTCGGCGTAGTGCTGGGAGGGCGTCCTCCCGGTGACGGCCGTGATCTCGGAGGCGAGCAGGGCCAGGATGATGCCGTCCTTGTCGGTGGTCCACACCGAGCCGTCGCGGCGCAGGAAGGACGCCCCCGCGGACTCCTCGCCGCCGAAGCCGAGCGAGCCGTCGACCAGTCCGTCCACGAACCACTTGAAGCCCACCGGGACTTCGACGAGCCGGCGGCCGAGGTCGGCGGCGACCCGGTCGATCATGCCGGAGGAGACCAGGGTCTTGCCGACGCCCGCTCCGGCGGGCCACCGCGTGCGGTGGGCGTAGAGGTAGCCGATGGCGGTGGCGAGGTAGTGGTTGGGGTTCATCAGCCCGCCGTCCGGGGTGACGATGCCGTGCCGGTCGGCGTCGGCGTCGTTGCCGGTGGCGATCTGGAAGCGGTCGCGCTGTTCGATGAGCGAGGCCATCGCGTACGGCGAGGAGCAGTCCATCCGGATCTTGCCGTCCCAGTCCAGCGTCATGAACCGCCAGGTGGGGTCGGTGAGCGGGTTGACCACGGTCAGATCGAGGCGGTGCTGCTCGGCGATGCGGCCCCAGTAGGCGACGGAGGCCCCGCCCAGCGGGTCGGCGCCGATGCGCACGCCCGCGTCCCGGACCGCGTCCAGGTCGAGCACGTTCGGCAGGTCGCGGACGTAGGCGTCCAGGTAGTCGTGGCGGCCGGTGCCCGGGGCCGCCAGCGCCCTGCTGTACGGGATGCGGCGGACGTCCTTCAGACCGGCCGCGATGATCTCGTTGGCGCGGTCCTGGATCCAGGAGGTGGCGTCCGAGCCGGCCGGGCCGCCGCTCGGCGGGTTGTACTTGAAGCCGCCGTCGGCGGGCGGGTTGTGCGAGGGGGTGATCACCACGCCGTCGGCGAGGCCGGAGGTGCGGCCCCGGTTGTGGGCGAGGATGGCGTGCGAGACCGCCGGGGTGGGGGTGTAGCCGTCCGCGCTGTCGATGAGCACGGTCACGTCGTTGGCGGCGAACACCTCCAGCGCGGTGACCTTGGCGGGCTCGGACAGGGCGTGGGTGTCCGCGCCGAGGAAGAGGGGCCCGTCGGTGCCCTGTCCGGCGCGGTACTCGCAGATGGCCTGGCTGGTCGCGGCGATGTGGTCCTCGTTGAACGCCACCGCCAGGGAGGACCCGCGGTGCCCGGAGGTGCCGAACGCCACGCGCTGGCCCGGGTCGGCCGGGTCGGGGTGGAGCGCGTAGTACGCGGTCACCAGCCGGGCGACGTCGATCAGGTCCTCGGGCCCGGCCGGCTTGCCCGCACGTTCCTGCTGCATGACACCCACTCCTCGATTCGATCGTGCTTGCGCTCGCGATCTCATCTTCCCCCGGTGACAGGCGGCAGGCGCACCGGTAGGACGGCTCGGGCCCCGGGCGCCCGCCTCTTCCGGACACCCCCGGCGCACCCCCGTCCCGGGGCGCCGCGCCGGTGTCCCGGAGCACGGCGCCCGGCGGCTCGGCCTCGGCGGCGGCCCCTGACTCGCCGCGCTCCCGCGCTTCCGTCCGGCTCCGCGCGAGGTTCCACCCGTACCTCCCCTTCTCACGCGCCGGCCACGGCCTGTGTTCCCGTGAGCGCTCGGGGTAGGGGCAAGCAGAACGCCGTCGTCCACCGGTCCCCCAAGGAGTCGCACCGTGAGCTCGCTGTCCGAACGCCGGCTGCCCGCGCCGGCGGCCCGCCGCGAAACGGACGCGACGGACGCACCGGGGGCGGCGTCGGAGGCGGCACCCGCCGACGCGGCGCCGTCGCACTCGCGCAACCGGCTGCTCGCGCACGCCACGGTGGCGGCGGCCCAGAGCGTGCTGGTCGAGCGCTACCGGCTGGCCTCGCCGGACGAGGCGTTCGCGCTGCTGCGGCGGGCGTCGCAGACCCACAACGTCAAGCTGCACACGCTCGCCGACGCGCTGGCCTCCAGTCCCCCGCCGCCCGACGGCGCCGCCGTGTGGTTTCCCGGCCGGGCCCGGCACGGCTCGCCGCCGCTGCCGGACCTGGAGCTGGACCGGCACGCGAGCACGCAGCACGGCGCGGTCCTCAAGGCCGCCCTGCACCGGGCGCTGGCGGTCACCGGGACGTCGATGGGCAACCTCCAGCTCGCCGAGGGCGGGGTCCTGCGGATGGAGAAGCACGCGGGCCTGCCGCGCCGGTTCACGGACTTCTTCACCTTCGTCGACCACGCGACCACGTCCTGCTCCCAGGCGGCCCGCCGGCAGTGCCAGGTGACGGTGCGCGACGTGGCCACCGCGCCCGTCTTCGACGAGGCGTCCCGGCAGGTCATCCTCGACGCCGGCAGCCGCGCCTGCCACAGCGTGCCCCTGCTGACCGACGACGGGCGGCTCGCCGGCATCGTCTCCACCCACCACGCCCGGCCGCTGTCCGACCTGCCCCGGGCCCAGTACGAGGCGCTGGAGAAGATGGGCCGGACGGTGGGCCGCTGGCTGTCCTGGCACCGGCGCACCCTGGTCCTCGACGCCCTGGAACACCTGCACGGCGCGGCGCGCGCCGCCGTCGGCGCCTGAGAGCCCGGCCGGGGCGGCCGCACCGGCGTCACAGCAGGCCGGCCCCGGCGTTTTCCACCGGAGGCGACGGGTACGCGGCGGGCATGATCCCCCCTCCGGCGTCGGCGAACGGCTCCGAGGCCGCCACGATCACCGTCCGGCCGTACGGCAACCCGCTGCCGCTGGGCTTCTTCTCCTTCGGCATCGGCATGGCGCTGACCGCGGGGGCGGCGCTCGGTGCGATCGGCGGCGACCAGATCCGCCCGCTGGGCGTCCTGCTGGCGGTCTTCGTCTTTCCGGTGCAGTTCCTCGCCGCGGTGATGGCCTTCCTGGCCCGGGACACGGCCGCCGCGGCGGCGCTCGGACTGTTCGCCGCGTCGTGGGCGGCGCTCGGCGTGCTGCACATCGTCGCGCCCACGCAGTCGACCAGTGCCGCCGTCGGGATGTTCCTGAGCGCCTTCGCCCTGATGCTGCTGCCCCTGGCCGTCACCGGCTTCCTCGGCAAGACGCTGCTGGGCGTGGTGCTGAGCGTGTCGACGCTGCGCGCGGCCCTCGCCGCGGCGTACCAACTCGGCGCGCCGCACGCGTTCGAACTGGCCAACGGCGCCGCCGCCTCGCTGCTGGTGGCGCTGGCCTGCTACGCGGGCACCGCGTTCCTCGTCGAGGACCTGCGGCAGCGTACGGTGCTGCCGATCCGGCGGCGCGGGGAGGCCAGGCGGGCCATTGAGAGCGACCTGGGCGACCAGCACGCCCGGCTGCCGCGGGAGCCCGGCGTCCGCAAGCAGCTGTGAGGCCGCCGGGCGCCTCCCACGCGGGCCTCGGTCAGGACTGGGTGACCGCCACCGCGAGGAGGGCGGCGGCCGCGACGACGGCCACGCCGGCGATCACGAAGGCCAGGCAGCGGGCGCGGAGCTGGCGGTAGCGCTCCTCGTACTCGCCGCGCAGCGCCCGGCAGCGGTCCGCGACGCGCTGGAGATCCGCCTTCGCCCGGTTCAGGCAGTCGCGGACGTAGTGCTCCTCGATCTGCTCGCGCTGGGCGGTGGTCAGCCACTCCAGGGGCTCGGTGAAGGCGCGGGCCCGCTCCTCGGCCTCGGTGATCCGGGCCTGCCACAGCAGATAGCCCTCCACCTGGTTGACCACGTCGCCGCCGGCCGGCCCCGCGTCCTCGCCGGTGCGGCCCGCCGCGTCCGTCATGCCGGCAGGCCCATGTTCTCCCGCTTGTCCGTGAGCGAGACCTCGGGATGGTTCAGGTCGAACGCCGGGGACTCGCTGCGGATCATGGGCAGGGTGACGAAGTTGTGCCGGGGCGGCGGGCAGGAGGTCGCCCACTCCAGCGAGCGTCCGAAGCCCCACGGGTCGTCCACGTCGACCTTCTTGCCGTACTTGGCCGTCTTCCACACGTTGTAGAAGAACGGCAGCAAGGACAGGCCCAGGATGAAGGAGCCGATGGTGGAGACCATGTTCAGCGCGGTGAAGCCGTCGGCCGCCAGGTAGTCGGCGTACCGGCGCGGCATGCCTTCGACGCCCAGCCAGTGCTGCACCAGGAAGGTGGTGTGGAAGCCGACGAACAGCGTCCAGAAGTTGATCTTGCCCAGGCGCTCGTCCAGCATCTTGCCGGTCCACTTGGGCCACCAGAAGTAGAAGCCGGCGAACATCGCGAAGACGACCGTGCCGAACACCACGTAGTGGAAGTGCGCCACCACGAAGTAGCTGTCGGAGACGTGGAAGTCCAGCGGCGGCGAGGCGAGCAGCACGCCGGTGAGACCGCCGAAGAGGAAGGTGATCAGGAAGCCGGTCGCCCAGAGCATCGGTGTCTCGAAGGACAGCGAGCCCTTCCACATGGTGCCGGTCCAGTTGAAGAACTTCACCCCGGTCGGCACCGCGATCAGGAAGCTGAGGAAGGAGAAGAACGGCAGCAGCACGCCGCCGGTGACGAACATGTGGTGCGCCCACACCGTCAGGGAAAGGCCCGCGATGGAGATCGTGGCGCCCACCAGGCCCATGTAGCCGAAGATCGGTTTGCGGGCGAAGACCGGGATGATCTCCGTGACGATGCCGAAGAACGGCAGCGCGATGATGTAGACCTCGGGATGGCCGAAGAACCAGAACAGGTGCTGCCACAGCAGGGCTCCGCCGTTGGCGGCGTCGAAGACGTGGGCGCCGAACTTGCGGTCGGCCTCCAGCGCGAACAGCGCGCCCGCCAGGATCGGGAAGACCATGATCGCCAGCAGGCTGGTGAGCAGCACGTTCCACACGAAGATCGGCATGCGGAACATGGTCATGCCCGGCGCGCGCATGCAGATGATGGTGGTGATGAAGTTGACCGAGCCGAGGATGGTGCCGAAGCCGGAGAAGGCCAGGCCCATGATCCACATGTCGCCGCCGACGTTGGGCGAGTGCTCGGCGCTGGTCAGCGGAGAGTAGGCGAACCAGCCGAAGTCGGCCGCTCCGTCGGGGGTGAGGAAGCCCGCCACGGCGATCACCGAGCCGAACAGGTACAGCCAGTAGGCGAGCATGTTCAGACGGGGGAAGGCGACGTCCGGGGCGCCGATCTGCAACGGCATGATCCAGTTCGTGAAGCCGGAGAACAGCGGCGTCGCGAACATCAGCAGCATGACCGTGCCGTGCATGGTGAACAGCTGGTTGAACTGCTCGGTCGACATGATCTGCAGACCCGGGCGGCCCAGTTCCGCGCGCATCAGCAGCGCCATGATGCCGCCGATCACGAAGAACGTGAAGGAGGTGATCAGGTAGAGGGAGCCGATCGTCTTGTGATCGGTGGTCGTCACCCATTTCACCACCACGGCTCCGGGCCGCAGGCGACGACGGGGAGGACCGGCGGTTTCCGCCGCGGAGTGCTGCTGAACGTCTGTCATGCGGCCCGTGACACGCTTTCTCTCAAGACTCGGATGCGTGAGTTCCGCGGGGCTGCCCGCAGGGCTCCGCACCATCCTCGCGCTGCGGGTCCGGAGAACGGCGCCGCGCTGTCGCCGAGATGGCCCAACCGCCGGGTGAAATGCACCCGGACGGCCTACTCCTGACGCTTCCGTGGCCGGGGGCGGGTCACACGGGGGGAGCTCCCGCCTCGATCCCGAGTGAGGTCCTTCGCGTCGGGGTTCCACCCTGACGTCTTTCGGGGTACGCCCAGGGATGTCACCGATAGTGACGAGAGGGCGACGCAGGGCACGCTGGAGTCATGAGGAACTCCAGCCACGGCGACCGAGCCGAGACAACCCGTCCCGTCACCCCCTCCGCGCCCCGCGAACTTATGATCAGCCGCCTGCGCGCCGACCCGACCGCAACCACTTGCGCCTTTACGCAGTTGCTTCCCTGTACCCCCTCTGCAACGGAGGCATCCCTTGCGTATCACCGACATCCAGCGCTGCGAGGTCCGGCCCGGACGGCTGGTCGAGTGGACCCTCGATCCGGCGGCCGTCGAGGCCGCGACCGGACTGCCGGACGACTCCCGGCCACCGGCCTACATCCAGGAGTCGCACATCCGTACGGCCAGGACCGTGCGGGAGGACGGTCTGTTCGTGCCGACCTGGCTGGGCTCGGCGTTCGACATCCCGGGCAGAATCGATCTCGACGTGCTCGGCGACGCCCTGCGTGGCTGGATGCTCCGCCATGAGACGCTGCGCAGCGGCTTCCGCTGGTCCGGCGACGACATGCGCCGCTTCACCCTCGACGCCCGGGACGTGGCGCTGCACCGCGAGACGGTCGGGGACTTCACCGACCCGGAGGTGCTGGTGCGGCATCTCCAGGACCGCTTCGACGTGACGGCGGACGCGCTGCGCTGGCCGAACTTCCTGTTCGCCGCGGTCGTCAGGGACGACGGCGCGAGCGTGTACATGGCGTTCGACCACAGCAACGTGGACGCCTACTCCGTGTACCGCATCCCGGCCGAGATCCACGAGCTGTACACCGCGGGTCTGGAGGGCGGCAGCGCCGAGCGCGGGCCGGTCGGCAGCTACGTCGACTTCTGCCGGACCGAGCGGGCCAGCGCGGACGAGATGGACGCCACCGACGAGATCGTCGGGCGCTGGCGGGAGTTCATCGGCCGCTGCGACGGCCGGCTGCCGAACTTCCCGCTCGATCTCGGGCTGGACCCGGACGGGGAGCTGCCCCGCCAGAAGCTCATGCACGAGATGCTCGTGGACGCCGACGACGCGACCGCGTTCGAGGCCCACTGCCGGCCCTTCGGCGGGAGCCTGGTCGGGATCCTGGCGGCCACCAGCCTGATCGTCCAGGAGATCGGCGACCAGCCGGTCTACCGGACGGTCGTCCCCTTCCACACCAGGAGGAAGTCCCAGTGGATGGATTCCGTGGGCTGGTACGTCGGCGGCGCCCCCGTGGAGATCGACACGGCCAGAGCGTCGGACTTCCAGGGCCTGCTGCGGGTGGTGAGCGACCAGTTGCGGGCCAACCGGTCGCTGTCCCGGATGCCGCTGGCCCGGGTGCTGCGCCTGCTGGGCGCGGACTTCCGCCCGACCTCGCCCGACCTGTACTCGATCGTCTCCTACGTCGACGCCCGGGCGGTGCCCGGCTCCGAGCGCTGGACCGAGCTGAAGGCGTACGGCCTGATCAGGGTGTCGTACGGGGACCAGGTGTGCGCGTGGGTCAACCGGCTGCACGAGGGCATGCAGTTCGCGAGCCGGTACCCGGACACCGACGTCGCGTACAAGAACATGCGGCTGTACGTCGAGCGGTTGCGGGAGGTGATCGTCTCGGTGGCCCGTTCCTAGATCCCGTCGTCCATCGCGTCGTCGAGTGCCAGCAGGGCGTCGAGACCGGGGAAGGCCGGGTCCGCCGCTCCGCTGGTCCCGGGCAGGGCGAGTTCGGCCCAGATCACCTTGCCCTCGGGGGTGTAGCGGGTGCCCCAGCGCTCGGTCATCCGCGCCACCAGGAACAGGCCCCGGCCGCCCTCCTCGGTGGTGGCCGCGTACCGCAGGTGCGGGGCGGTGCTGCTGCCGTCGGACACCTCGCAGATGAGGGTGCGGTCGTGGATCAGCCGGACGTGGATCGGTTCGGAGCCGTAGCGGATGGCGTTGGTGACGAGTTCGCTCAGGACGAGTTCGATGCTGAACGTCAGCTCCGACAGGCCCCACTCGTCGAGCTTCGCGCAGGCCGCGGCGCGGGTGCCGGCGACGGCGGCCGGGTCGGGCGACACGTCCCAGTCGGCGATCCGGTCGGCCGGCAGTGCCCGGGTGCGGGCGATGAGCAGGGCGACGTCGTCCTTGGGCCGGGCGGGCAGCAGCGCGTCCAGGACGGCCTGACAGCTCTGCTCCGGGGACCGGCCGGGGTGCCCGGCCAGGGCCTGGCGCAGCAGTTCCATGCCTTCGTCCAGGTCGCGGCTGCGGTCCTCGATGAGACCGTCGGTGTACAGGGCGAGCTGGGTGCCCTCTTCCAGCTCCAGTTCGGCGGTGCGGAAGGGCATGCCGCCCAGGCCCAGCGGCGGTCCGAAGGGCAGGTCGGGGAAGGTGACCTCGCCGTCGGGGGCGATCAGCGCGGGCGCGAGGTGTCCGGCGCGGGCCATGGCGCAGCGGCGGGTGACGGGGTCGTAGACCGCGTACAGGCAGGTCGCGCCGACGACGGCCGCGGCGGCCTCGGTGCTGGCCTCGTCCTGGTCGATGCGGCCGGCGAGGTCGTCGAGGTGGCACAGCAGTTCGTCGGGGGGCAGGTCCAGGGTGGAGAAGTTGTGCACGGCGGTGCGCAGCCGGCCCATCGTGGCGGCCGCGTGCAGGCCGTGGCCGACCACGTCCCCGACGACCAGCGCCACCCGGCCGCCGGGCAGCGGGATCACGTCGAACCAGTCCCCGCTGACGCCGGACTGGGCGGGCAGATAGCGGTAGCCGGCCTCGATGGCGCTCTGTTCGGGCAGGGCGCGGGGCAGCAGGCTGCGCTGGAGGGTGACGGCGAGGGCGTGCTCGCGGGTGTAGCGGCGGGCGTTGTCGATGCTGACGGCGGCGCGGGCCACCAGTTCCTCGGCGAGCGAGAGCTCCTCCTCGTCGAAGGGGCCGTGTTCCTTGGAGCGCCAGAAGTTGGCCACGCCGAGGACGACGCCGCGGGCCTTGATCGGGGCGGAGATGAGGGAGTGGATGCCGTAGTCGACGATCTCCCGGGAGCGTTCGGGGTCCTGGACCTGCCAGCCGGGGGCCGAGGAGAGGTCGGGCACCAGTTCCAGGCGGCCGGTGCCGTAGCCGCGGGCCTGGGGCGTGGAGGGCAGGAAGTCGATCAGCCGGCCGCGCTCGTAGAGCGGGTGGTCGTCGCGGACGCCGTGCACGGCGATGCGGCGCATGCCGGTGGCGGTCCCGGCGGGTTCCTCGCCGTGCAGCACGCCGTCGGCGAGGTCCACGGTGACGAAGTCGGCGAAGCGCGGGACGGCGACCTGGGCGAGTTCGTCGGCGGTGCGGGCCACGTCGAGGGTGGTGCCGATGCCGAGGCCGGCGTCGTAGAGGAGCTTGAGGCGCTCACGGGCGACCTCGGCGCGGCCGGAGACGGCCTGGAGTTCGGTGGAGTCCCGCAGGGTGACGACGGTGCCCTCGGGGCCGCCGTCGCGGTCGGTGGGCCGCTGGTTGACGGCGAGCAGCAGACCGCCCGCCAGGTGCACCTCGTCGGTGGCCTCGCGGCCCGAGGCGAGCAGCGCGGCCATCTCCGGTTCCAGGTGCGGCAGCCGTGCCACGTGGCCGCCCTCGGCGTCGGCGGGCAGGTCCAGGAGCCGTTTGGCCTCGTCGTTCGCCAGCAGCAGCCGGCCGTCGCCGCCGATGATGAGCACCCCTTCGCGCACCGAGTGCAGCACGGCGTCGTGGTGGTCGTACATGCGGGTCATCTCGTCCGGGGCCAGGCTGTGGGTCTGGCGGCGCAGCCGCCTGCTCACCAGCGCCGTGACGGCGGTGGCCACGCCGAGGGCGCCGGCTCCGGCGGTGAGGATGATCGGTATCTGCCGGTTCACCTGGCTGGTCACGTTTCTGACCTTGAGTCCGGCGGAGACCAGGGCGACCACGTGGCCGCCGGAGTCCTTGACCGGGACGACGGCCTGGACCTCCTGGCCGAGCGGCCCGTGCACGCTCTCGGTGTGGACCTTCCCGGCCAGGGACGGTCCGATCGTGCCGACGAAGCGTTGGCCGATGCGGTCCGGCATGGGATGGGTGTAGCGGATGCCGTGGGTGTCCATGACCACGATGAAATCGACGCCCGCGGCCTTGCGGCCGGCCTCGGTCAGCGGCTGGAGCGCGGTCGACGGGGCGGGCGAACGGAGTGCGCCGAGGAGCCCCGGGGAGTGCGCGAAGGTCTCGGCGACGGCTACGGAGCGGCGCTTGGCCTCGTCACTGGTGTCCCGCTCGGACTGCAGAAGAAGGGCGAAGACGGCGCAGGCCACCAGCAGCACCACGAGGGCCACCTGGAGGATGAACACCTGTCCGGCGACACTTCGCGGACTCTTTCCCACCAGCGACCGCCCCGAGATCCGTCGAAGACGGTCAAAACGGTCTGCCATCCGGCCTTTCTAGCATCCCTTTGCCCCAATCGTCACGGCCTGGATACATGTTCCCTGGTAGGAGCGCTGCTCGGAGGGACCGGCCGGCCCGCCGCGGCCCCTCCTCGGCGCGGTCGGTCTCCGGCCGGGGCGGCCACCCGTTCGAGTCGGTCTCCCGCCGGAGCGGCCATCCGTCCGCCCGCCTCCCCGGCGACGCGATGTCACCCGTGGGCCGAAAGGTCGGGTGCCGCGAAGGGGCCGCCCGCGGCGAAGGCCAGTTCGGCGAAGCGTTCGCCCATGCGGCGGTGGGTGGCGGCGTCCGGGTGCAGCTCGTCGGGCAGCGGGAGTTCGGCGGCGTCGGCCTCGCCGTACAGCGCGCGGCCGTCGAGGTGGTGCAGGTGCGGGTCCTCGGCGGCGCGCCGCTCCACGATCCGGGCCAGTTCGTCGCGGATGACGGCGAGGGTGAGCTTGCCCGCCGCGCGCTCGGCCGGGTCGCCCGCGGCCCGGAACCGCGTCCGTCCGGCGGCGAGGGCGGCCAGGTCGGGTGCGGTGGGGCCGGGGGTGTCCTCGTGGATGGGGCAGAGGATCGGCGACACGACGAGCAGCGGTGTGCTGGGGTGGCCGTCGCGGACGGTGTCGAGGAAACCGTGGACGGCGGGGCCGAAGGCGCGCAGCCGCATCAGGTCGGCGTTGACGAGGTTGATGCCGAGCTTGAGGCTGATCACGTCGGCGGGGGTGTCGCGCAGGGCGCGCGCGGTGAACGGGTCGAGCAGGGCGCTGCCGCCCAGGCCCAGGTTGATCAGTTCGACGCCGGCGCGGGAGGCGGCGAGCGCGGGCCAGGTGGTGGTCGGGCTCGCCGCGTCGGAGCCGTGGCTGATGGAGCTGCCGTGGTGCAGCCACACCCTGCGGCCCCGGTCCGGTGCGGGTCCGACGGGGGCGTCGGTGCGCAGCGCGACGAGTTCGGTGGTCTCGTTGTGCGGCAGCCAGATCTCGATGTCCTTGTCCCGCTCGGGCAGACCGGTGAAGCGGACGGTGCCCACGGGGCCGGGCCGGTGTTCGAGACTGCCGGTGGCCAGGTCGATGTAAAGGGTGTTGCCGCCGGGCACGCTGCCCTGGCCGGCCGGGCGGCCGTCGACGAGCAGGTCGTACAGGCCGTCCGGTCGGGGCGGGAGACCGGCGTAGCGGCGCTTGGTGGGGAGGGTGTCCAGTTCGACGGCGGTGGCGCGGGTGCGCAGCGCCAGTCGTACGCCGGAGGGCTGGCTCTCGGCCATGGCCAGCTGTGCGTCGGCGCACTGGGCGCGGGCCCGGGCGGGCAGCCGGTGCGGCAGGACGCCGTGCGCGGTGCGTTCCAGGTCGAGGGCGCCGCGCAGGAGGCCGGCGGTGATGGGGGTGGTGATCCAGTCGGGTCGGGGTCCGGTGGCCATGGTCTTTCGCCTGTCGATCGGGGGTGTGCGGGCGCGCGGCGGCGCGGGAGGAGCGCCGCGGCACGGAGGGAGGCGAGCGGCGCGGAGGAGCGTCGGCGGGGAGCGGTCGCGGGTTCAGGGGGTGGGGGCGCCGCGCAGCAGGGTGTCGAGGCGGTCCAGGATCCAGGTCCAGGTCTCCGACGCGTCGGGGGCGCTGTGGCTGAAGCCGCCGGCCAGTTCCAGGCTGATGTAGCCGTGGAAGACGCTGCCCAGCAGGCGCACGGCGTGTGTCTGGTCGGGTTCGGCCAGGTCGTAGCCGCGCAGCAGGGCCCGGGTCATCTGCGCGTGGCGCACTCCGGCGCTCGCGGCGGCCGTCTCGGGGTCGAGGCGGAGCCGGGCCGCGGCGTAGCGGCCGGGGTGGTCGCGCGCGTAGTCGCGCAGGACGTCCGCGTAGGCGGCCAGGGCGTCCTTGCCGGCCCGTCCGGCCAGGGCGTCGGCGGCGCGGTCGGCCAGTTCCTCCAGGGCGAGCAGGGCGATCCGGGTCCGCAGGTCCTGCGAGTTCCTCAGGTGGGAGTAGAGGCTCGCGACCTTGACGTCGAAGCGTCGGGCGAGGGCCGAGACGGTCACCTGGTCGAAGCCGACCTCGTCGGCCAGTTCGGCCCCGGCTCTGACCAGGCGTTCGGTGGTGAGTCCAGCACGCGGCACGACGAGACACTCCCTTCCGGTCGCCCGATGGTTACCTGAAGGGATTATGCGTCTTCCTAAAGGTATTAGGCAAACCGGTCGGGGCGGGTCCCGGTGCCGCGATGCCCCCCGTGCCCGTGGCGGCGGGGTGCCGTCCGGACGCCCGCCGGGGCGTTCCGCCGCTCAGCGCGGGGCCGTTCGGCGGGCCAGGTGGTGGGCGATGCGGGTGGCCGCGAACTCCGCGCCGGCCACGAAGCGCATCATGGGGCCGAACATCGGGGCGGACAGGGACCCGGCGAAGTACAGACCCGGCACCGTCGACTCGAACGAGGCGGACAGGTGCGGCGCTTTCGAGCCGCGTACGAGCCGCAGGGCGCCGCGCACGTCCGGCGACAGGAAGGGGACGGCGCCGAGGTCGAGCCGGTAGCCGGTGGCGGCCAGCAAGTGGTCGGCGGTGACGCTCTCCCGTGCGCCGCCCGGTCCGGCGAGGTCCAGCCGGACGATGGAACCGGCCATCTCGGCCCCGACGACGCGGCACGACGTGCGCACCGGCACGACCCCCTCGACCCGGTCGCGCAGCCACCACCCGCCCGAGGGCCGCAGCGCGCGCCGGAACAGCAGCAGCCGGGCGGCCGGAGGCAGCCGCCGCACGCCGCCCGGCGCGCCGCAGACCCCGGCCAGGATCCAGCCGGCGCCCAGCGGCGAGGTGGGCCGCACCAGGCGGTACGGCCACGCGCGGGCCGGCTCCGGCGTCGCCCCCCACAGCAGGTCGCCCTCGCGGACGAGCACCTGCGTCCGGGCGCCGGCCTCGTGGAGCAGGGCCGCGCTCTCCAGCGCGGACTGGCCGCCGCCGACCACGACGACCCGCCGGCCCGCGTACCGGGAGAGGTCGACGTGCTGACTGGTGTGCGAGACCGGGGCGTGGACGCCCGGGCCGTCGGGCACGAGCCGCCGCAGTTCCTCGGGGATGTGGGCCAGGCCGTTCAGGCCGGTGGCCACGACGACGGCGCGCGCGGCGAACTCCTGTCCGTCGTCCAGCCGCACGGTGCATCCGGCGCCGGACTCCGCCCGCTCGACGGCCGCCACCCGGGCCGGCTCCACCTCGCCGACGTACCGCTTCTGGAACCACTGGCCGTAGCGGACGAACACGTCGCACGGGATCGGGGTCAGCTCGGTCAGCCGCGGTTCGCCGTGCACCCGCAGGAAGTCCGCCAGCCGTCCGCCGGGCTCCGGGACCGAGAGGTCGACGGCGTTCGGGGTCGACTTCAGGAACATCCCGGTCGCCATGGCGTGCCGCCAGCTGCCCATGACCTCGCCGAAGACCCGGACGGCGAGGCCCGCGGCCCTGAGGTGCGCGGCGATCGACAGGCCGTACGGACCCGCGCCGATCACGACGTCCGGAAGCCGCCGATCCTCGGTGGACGGCCCTTCGCGAAGCGGGCGCCGCCCCGGAAGCGACTGCGTCATGCATCCCCCCGACTGCTCCCCCCGCCGCCTTCCCCAAGGCGGCGCGGCACTTCGGGACGGGCACGACGGAACAGCGCCGCCGCACGCCTCCCCCCTCCGCCGCTCAGTGTTACCCACCGGGCGAGGTGGGGATGCGAAATGGGGCCACGTTGCCAAAAGATGGTCAAAGCGTTGACCGGCCCACGTCCCGGTGTGCTCCCGGGCCCCACCCGGCACGAGCGGACGGACGGCGAAGGGCTTCCCCGGAGCCTTACCTCTTTTGACATACCTATAAGACCATATCTATTGTCGCCCGTATGCCAGGAACCCGTACGCCCGTCGACAGCGCCGCCGCGCACCTCGCGGTCGCCCTGCCGGCGCTGCACCGGGCCCTGGACCACCGCATCCGCGCGGACTTCCCGCACGCCGGACTCCCCGACGGTCCGCTCGCCCTGCTGCGACTGGCGGCCGAACGGGAGGGCGTCACCGTGCGGGAGGCGGCCGAGGCGCTGCTGATGAAGCCGAACAACGTCAGCGCGCTCGTCTCCCAGCTGACCGGCCGGGGGCTGCTGGAGCGCCGCGCCGACCCGGCCGACCGACGCGTCGCGCATCTCTACGTCACGGACCTCGCCCGGGAGCACCTCGCCGAGGCCCGTGCCCTCGCCGAGCGCCACCTCGCCACCGCCATGCGCCATCTGGGCGAGGGCGAGATGGCCGCACTGGGCTCCGCCCTCGGCGCGCTGTCCTCCCTCACCGCGCACCTGCGGCCCGCGCCCGGCCCGGCCTGACACCGGCCGCGCGTCCGCGGCCCACGACCAGTCTGGGTCCGAGACCGTCGAAGTCCGCAGGGCACCGGCGGCCCACGACCAGTCCGGGTCCGAGACCGTCGAAGTCCGCAGGGCACCGGCGGCCGACGACCAGCCGGGCCTGACTCCCCCGCGCCGCGACGGCCCGCCACCGGCCCGGTCCGCCACCGGGTTCCTCAGGTGTGGTCCTCTCCTTCTGCTTTCCCTCTCCTTTCCCTTCCCGGGCCCCGCGTCCCGCCCCTCCCGCACGTCCTCCGGCCTCCGTCGGCCGGCGGTGCGGGCGGGCGTGCCGTGCCGCCCTCCCGAACGCAAGGCAGTCCTCATCATGTCCTCGCCCAGCGTCACGTCTCCGTCCAGCGCGACCGCGTCGGCCGCTTCGCCCACGCCGGCGGCGGGCCGCCGCGCCAATCCCTGGCTGACCCTCACCGCCGTGGCCTTCGGCCTGTTCATGGTCGGTCTCGACGGTTCGGTCGTCTCCATCGCCAATCCGGAGATCGGCCGCGACCTCGACGCCACCACGGCCGACCTGCAGTGGGTGACCAACGCCTACCTGCTCGCGCTCGCCGCCGCGCTCATCCTCGGCGGCAAGCTCGGCGACCGTCTCGGCCGCCGCACCGTCTACCTCGTCGGCGTCGCCGGGTTCACCGCGGCCTCCGTCGCCATCGGCCTGTCCGGCGCCATCGTTCCGGTCATCGCCTTCCGCGCCGTGCAGGGTTTCTTCGGCGCCCTGCTCATGCCCAACACGCTCGGTCTGCTGCGCGCCGTCTTCCCGCCGCGCAAGTTCGGCATGGCGGTCGGCATCTGGGCCATGGTGTCCTCCGTCTCCACCGCGCTCGGCCCGATCGTCGGCGGTCTGCTCGTCGAACACGTCAGCTGGGAGTCGGTCTTCTACATCAACGCCCCGATCGGCGTCCTCGCCCTGGTCGTCAGCGCGCTGGTGCTGCCGCAGAGCCGCAACGAGGCCGCCCGCGGCGAGAAGTTCGACATCCCAGGCGTGGCGCTGCTCGCCGCCGGTGCGCTGCTGGTCGTCTTCGGCGTGGTCAAGGGCGAGAGCTGGGGCTGGACTTCGGCCGGCACCCTCGGCGCGATCGCGGCCGGGCTCGTCGTGATTCTCCTGTTCGGCCGGTACGAGACCCGGGTGGCCGCTCCGCTGCTGCCGATGCGGCTGTTCCGCAACCGGGCGCTGACCATCGGCGCCGTCCTCACCGGGCTGAACTTCTTCGTCCTGCTCGGCTCGATCTTCTTCGTGATGCTCTACCTGCAGAACGTCCGCGGATTCTCCCCGGTCGAGGCGGGGGTGCGGACCCTGCCGCTGAGCCTCGCCTCGGTCGTCGCCTCGCCGCTCGGCGCCGCGCTGACCGCACGCTTCTCGGCCCGGCTGACGATGCCGCTGGGCATGGTGCTCCAGGGCGCGGCGTCGTTCCTGATGCTCACCTGGGGCGCCGATTCCGGGTACGGCGCCCTGTGGCCGCCGTTCGTCGCGCTGGGTCTGGGCGTCGGCATGGTGATGTCGGCCTCGTCGGACACCATCGTCGGCAACGCCCCGGTCGCGGACGCCGGCGTGGCGGGCGGGTTGCAGGCCACCTCGCTCCAGGTCGGCGGGGCGCTCGGCACCTCGGTGCTGGTGTCGCTGATCAGCGGCCGGGTCGGTTCGAGTCTCGGTCCGTCCCTCGTCTCGGCCGGAGTGCCGGAGCGGACGGCCCATCAGCTCCAGGGCGCCGAGGACGCCGTCGCCATGGGGGTCGCGCCGGTCTCCGCCGCCATGCCGGAGCGGCTGCGGGAGGCCGTGGTGGAGGGCAGCGGCCACGCGTTCGTGAACGGTCTGCACACCGCCGCCCTGACCACGGGCGTGCTGTGCGCGGCGGGCGCGCTCACCGCCGTGCTCGGTCTGCGCGGGCGCCGGGAGGAGTGACCCGCCGGGCGGCGGCACCGGCCGCCTGACCCGCAAGCGCCGGACAGCACCGTGCCGGACAGTGAAGAAGACCTGCTCGTCGCGGACATCGCCCGGACGAGCAGGCCTTCACGCCACGGACGGCTAGCGGTCCGTGGCGGCGGGAGAACCGACGGCGGGTGGTGCGGTCATCAGCTTCCCGAACTGGGCCATGCAGGTGGAACAATGGCCGGCCCGCTGTGCGCTCGCCCCGTCGACACGTTGTCCGAGCCGCTGGCCGCACAGCGTCGTGGCCGTGTTCTTGGCCATGACGTGCCATACCAACGCGTCTCCGGGCTTTTCCACTCCAGCACACATTTCATACATGATCGGCTCCCTTGATGGACGCCTCTCTGATTCCAGGAAACACCCGGTCAGCCGCATCCACGCCGCCACGGACGACCATTCGGGTGACGGCCCACGGCCGGGCCGCCGACCGAGCGCACAGGGCGCGGTGGAATCATGGGCCCATGCGAAAAAGGGGTGCGATGCGGACAGCGGCTCTGGTGGCCGTGTGCGGTGCGGTCACGATGTCCCTGGCGGGCTGCGGCGGTTCCGGCGGTTCGGGGAAGAAGGGGACGGGCGGCGCGGGGGGCGGCGGGAGCACCGACGACGCAGCGCCGCGCAGCACCGCCTGGAAGCAGGTGCCCGGGATCGGCGACCGGCTGTGGCAGCGCGTCCCGGCCGACTCCCGCCAGGTCGTCGCCGTCTACGGGACCGGTCCGGACTCCCCCGCCGCCACCGTCGAACTCTTCGTCAAGCAGGGCGACACCTGGAAGCGCACGCAGTCCTGGGCGGCGCACAACGGGCGCAAGGGCTGGACGACCGACCACCACGAGGACGACCAGCGCAGCCCGGTCGGGGTGTTCACGCTGAGCGACGCGGGCGGCGTGCTGGCCGACCCGGGCGCGAAGCTGCCGTACAACCGGTCCGACGCGTTCCAGCCCCCGCGCTACTGGAACAAGGCGTACTGGCACGACTTCGACTACGTCATCGCCATCGACTACAACCGGGTCAAGGGCACTTCGCCCGACGACCCGACGCGGCCCCTGGGGCAGACCAAGGGCGGGAACATCTGGCTGCACATGGACCACGGCAGCGGCACCTCGGCCTGCGTGTCCATGCCCAAGTCGGCGATGCGGACGCTGCTGCGCACGCTCGACCCCAGCCGGCACCCGGTCGTGGTGATGGGCGACCGGCGCGACCTCGCGGCCTGACGGTCCGTCCGGGCGGGACGCCGTCCGGAACCGTGGCCGCCGCCGTCGGCGGCGGCCCGCGCCGCACGCGCCCCGGTACCCGTCGTGCCGCCGGAAGCCGCACCGCGGTACGGGACCGCACCGTAAGCGCCCCGCCGTACACGACCGCACCGTACGCGCCCTGCCGGACGGGAACCGCGCGGCACCCGTCCGGCTACCGGCCGCCGCGTCTCGTCGGGCCGTCGGCCGGGTCGTCCAGCAGGGCGACACGGGCGATGACGCGTTTGCCCACCGGCTCGCGCCGCACCTCGAAGCCCTGGACGACGGCCATCACGATCTCCAGACCGTGCTGGCCGACCCGGCCCGGATCCGCGGCCCGCGCCACCGGCAGCACGGGATCGCTGTCCCAGACCGCGATCTCCACCGCGTCGCCGTCGACCGCCAGGTCCAGCAGGATCGGCCCGGAGGCGTACTTGCGTGCATTGGTGACCAGTTCGCTGACCACCAGCTGGGTCAGGTCCATGGCCCGGTCCGGGACCGGCAGTCCGTGTTCGGCCCGCACCCGGGTCAGAAATTGGGCCGCGAGACGACGGGCTTCGGCGATGCACGTACCGTCCCCGTCGAGGGCCGCCGCCGTCCGTATCACGTCAGCATCCGAGACCCTTCTCCCACCGCCGAGGAGGACGGATCGCATGTCCACCGCATTCACCACCCTGTTCACGGGGCTGCATATACCCCTGTTCGGAAAACCCACGCCCCCTTCTTTCCTGTCAGCTGCGTCACATCCGGCCCACCGGTCGCCCGACTGCGCGACGGACCGGTTCGCGCCGCGTCGAAGGCGGTCCGGGGGGTAGACGGCGTCCACCCGCAGACGACAGGAAGGCCACACAGTGGACGAGACATCGCTCCGGGCGGTGGGCTGGGCACGCTCACTGCCGTTGGACAGCGAGGTGAAGGCGGCCCGGGACTGGGCGCGCGCTCACCTGGAGGCCCTGGGCTGGACCACCACCGCCCCGGAGACGGTGGACGCGGTGCTCCTGACCGTCTCCGAACTGGTCACCAACGCGCACCGGCACGCCCACAGCAGCGCCCAGCTGATCCTCACCTGGGACAACCGCTGTCTGCACATCGCCGTCCACGACGCCTCCAGCGAGGTGCCGGCGCCGCGGGAGCCGAGCACCGACCGCCTGGGCGGCCGGGGGATGTTCCTCGTCGACGCCCTCGCCGACTCGTGGGAGACCCGCCCCTGCCCGCACGGCAAGACCGTCGTCGCCTGTTTCCGGCCGGCGGCCTGAACCCTTCGGCCGTCTCCAGTGCCCCGGCTCCCCGGCCGGGGCACTGAAGGCGGAAGGTCCCGTCCCGTGCGCCCGGCTCCCCCGACCGCTTCGCCGTCCACCCACCGGACGCCCCGACGACAAGGTGCCGGATGCATCTAACGTCGGGCGGACCGGCCGGACGGAGGTCCGGCGCGCGTCGAAGGGAGCCCGGGAGATGGCCGAGAGGACGACCGAGCAGGGACCTGCGGAACTCGGGAACGTCGTGGCGCTCAGGGACGTGAGCGTACGGCGGTTCACCACCGACCAGGTGATCCTCGACGGCGTCGACTGGACGGTGCGGCCCGGCGAGCACTGGGCGCTCCTCGGCGCCAACGGCGCGGGCAAGACCACGCTGCTGCGACTGCTCGGCGCGCTGATGCACCCCACCACCGGCACCGTGGAGGTGCTGGGCGGCCGGCTCGGCCGGATCGACGTGCGCGAACTGCGCGCCCTGATCGGACACGTCACCTCGGCCCAGCGCGTGCCGCAGGACCTTTCCGCGCACACGGTGGTGCTGACCGGCCACAGCGGCACGGTGCAGCCGCTGTGGAAGACGTACGACGACGAGGTGCGGCAGCGGGCCCACGAGCTCCTGGCCGAGCTGGGGATCAAGGAGCTGGCGGAGCGGCCGTACGGCGTCTGCTCGGGCGGGCAGCGGGCCCGCGTCCTGATCGCCCGGGCGCTGATGGCCGAGCCGGCCCTGCTGCTGCTGGACGAGCCGTTCAACGCCCTGGACCTGCCCTCCCGCGAGGATCTCGTCGAGGCCATGCACCGGCTGGCCGAGGGGCGCCCGCGGCTGGCGACCGTGACGGTCACCCACCACCTGGAGGAGCTGTCCCCCGCCGTCAGCCACGCCCTGCTGCTGCGCGAGGGGCGGATCCTGGCCCGTGGACCGGTGGCGGAGGTGCTGACCGGGCCCTGGCTGACCGCCTGCTTCGGGCGGCCCATCGCGGTGAACCGGCACGAGGGCCGCTGGTGGGCGTACTCCGCGCCGCGGGGCTGAGCCGACAACGGCCGGTCCGTGGCGCAGCGTGGCCGAAAGCGGTTTTCCACTACCGGCAGTAATGTGATCAACTTTGCCATCAGGTGCTCCCTACAAGGAACTTGAGCGCCTCGTATGTCTTCGATCACCCCCGTGCGAGGAATTCCATGCCGTCCCAGGGCGACGCTCTGCAGCAAGCGCATTCCGACTACCAACACCACATGCGGACCTGCCGCCAGTGCCACGCCGACGGTGCGCCGTGCGCCGTGGCCAAGCACTTGATGCGGGTGTACAACAACGCCCGCAGGACCGCGCCCCGCACCGACTGACGGCCCGCCGACCGGGTGAGGGGGGCCGGCGGCGAAGGGGCGGCGGGGGAAATCGGGGGGCGCGAACATCGGACGCGCCGCCCTGGTTCTCCCACATGTCGGCACAAAACGTGTGTTATTCAGTCATGCACACACATACGCGGCGCACCTTGCTCAGTGCCTCGATCCTGGCTGCCGGTTCGGGACTCCTGGGCGCCTGCTCCGGGTCCGGCTCCTCCTCGGAGCCGGGTCCGCGTCCGGGCGCCTCGGAGGGTCCGGGTTCCCGCCCCGGCGACCGCCGCTTCGTGCCCAAGGGGCCCAAGGGGTACGTGAATCCCTCCGACCCGGAGGTCCTGGCCGCCGAGAGGCAGCGCGGCGCCGGACCGGTGCGCACGTACAAGTTCACCGCCACCGAGACGTCACTGGACCTCGGCGGACGCACGATCAGGACCTGGGCGTACGGCGACGTCGCGCCGGGCCGGGTGGTCCGGGTCACCAAGGGCGACGTGCTCGACCTCACGCTCGCCAACCACCTGCCCGTGCCGACGACCCTGCACTCGCACGGTGTGCGGCTGCGCTGCGACATGGACGGGGTGCCGGGTCTCACCCAGGACGGGATCAAGCCGGGGGCCGAGTTCACCTACCGGTTCGCGGTCTCCCACCCGGGCACCTACCTGCTCCACTCGCACGAGGGCATGCAGCCCGACCGCGGCCTGTACGCGCCGCTGATCGTGGACGACCCCCGGGAGCCGCTGAAGTACGACAAGGAGTGGATCGTCGTCCTGGACGACTGGGTGGACGGGGTCGACGGCTCCGACCCGGACGCGGTGCTGTCCCAGTTGCACGGCGGCAAGCGGGTGCCGATGAGCATGGAGATGGGCGGCGAGGAGCACGGCTCCACGGGCGCGCACGGCTCCGCCGGGCGGCAGGCGCCGCGCCGCGCCGCCTCCGGCGGCCCCTCGCGCGTGCTGCGCCACTCCTCCAGCGCGCTGCTGCACGGCATGGGCGGCAACGTCGACCACCCTTATTACCTGGTCAACGGCCGTTTGCCGCAGGCCGCTTCGGTCTTCAGGGCCAAGCCCGGCGACCGCGTCCGGCTGCGGATCATCAACGCCGGCGCGGACACCGCCTTCCGGGTGGCGCTCGGCGGCCACCGGATGACGGTGACGCACACCGACGGCTACCCGGTCGAGCACCACGAGACGGACGCCCTGCTGATCGCCATGGCCGAGCGCTACGACGTGATCGTCACCGTCAAGGACGGAACGTTCCCTCTGGTGGCGCTGGCCGAGGGCAAGGGGAACCGGGCCAGGGCGCTGGCGGTGCTGCGCACCGACAGCAGCAAGGGTCTGCCCTCGCCCTCCGTCCACCCCGCCGAGCTGGACGGGGCGCTCGTGCCGGCCAGGCGGCTGGCGCCCGCGGAGTCGGTGGCCTTCTCCGACCGCCACCCGGACCGCGAGATCCGGATCAGGGCCACCGGCAACATGAAGGAGTACAACTGGCAGTTCGACCACCAGTCCTACTCCACCGACCACCGCCATCCCGTCCGGCAGGGCGAACGGGTGCGGCTGACGCTCATCAACGGCACCGACATGTGGCACCCCATCCATCTGCACGGCCACACCTTCGCGCTGACCGGCATCGACGACGTCGGCACCCGCAAGGACACGGCGATCGTGCTGCCGCACCGCAAGCTGGTGTTCGACTTCGACGCCGACAACCCCGGCCTGTGGATGCTGCACTGCCACAACCAGTACCACTCCGAGTCCGGCATGATGACCGTCCTCGGCTACCGCAAGTGACCCCCCTCACCCCTTCGGCGGGCTCCGGCGCGCGGGCCGCCCGCGGTGCCGCCGATGCTGGCGTGGGGGAGCTGACCGCCGTCCCAGGACGTCCGCCGCGCCGGCGGCCGCCCGGGCCTGGCCGCTGAAGGGCGGATCGCGCCGATGAGGCTTGTCGTCGATCTCAACCGGTGTCAGGGGTACGCGCAGTGCGCCTTCCTCGCGCCGGAGGTGTTCACCATGCACGGCGAGGAATCGCTCGTCTACAGCCCCTGGGCCGGCGACGAGCACCGGGAGAAGGCAGCGCGGGCCGTCGCCGCCTGCCCCGTGCAGGCGATCACCGCGGACGGACTCGCCGACCCGGCCGACGCGCCCGCCGGGGCGGGGCGGGTGGCCTCCGATGCCCGCTGAGCAGTTCCACGAATGGCTGCGCCGCGAGGGCCGCATCGTCGTCGTGGGCGCGTCGCTGGCCGGGCTGCGGGCCGCCGAGACGCTGCGCGCCGAGGGCTTCACCGGCTCGCTGACCATGATCGGCGACGAGCCCTACGAGCCGTACGACCGGCCGCCGCTGTCCAAGGCGGTGCTGCTCGGCATGTCCGCGCCGGACCGCACCGACCTGCCCCGCCGCCGGGAGATCGACGCGACGTGGCGGCTGGGCGTCGCCGCGACCGGGCTCGACCTCGCGGCTCACCGGGTGCGGCTGGCCGACGGCGACGAGGTGCCCTACGACCGGCTGCTGATCGCCACCGGGGTGCGCGCCCGGCCCTGGCCGAGGGAGGAGGAGGCCCAGCTCGACGGGGTCTTCACGCTGCGCACCAGGGACGACGCGGTCCGGCTGCACCGGCGGCTGAAGGCCGGGCCGCGCCGGGTGTTCGTCATCGGCGCCGGGTTCACCGGCTCGGAGATCGCCTCCGCCTGCCGGCACCAGGGCATCGCGGTCACCGTGGCCGAACGCGCGGACGCTCCGCTGGTGGGCGCGCTGGGCGGGGTGATCGGCTCGGTGGCCGCCGAACTCCACCGCGACAACGGGGTGGACCTGCGCACCGGTGTGATGGTCACCGGGCTGGAGGGCGACTCGGTGGGTCGGGTGCGGGCCGCGCACCTGTCCGACGGGTCCGTCGTCGACACGGACGTCGTGGTGGTGTCGCTGGGCGCGACCCGCAACACCGAGTGGCTGGCCGATTCGGGGCTGGGCGCGGGACCGCGCGGCATCGCCTGCGACGCGGGCTGCCGGGCCTTCGACTTCCGCGGCATCGTCACCGACGACGTGTACGTGGCCGGTGACGTGGCCCGCTCCCCGCACGCGCTGTTCGGCTACCAGTTCCTGTCGCTGGAGCACTGGGGCAACGCGGTCGCGCAGGCCGAGGTGGCCGCGCACAACATGATCAGCGCCAGCGCCGACCGGCGTCCGCACCTGTGGGTGCCCGCCTTCTGGTCCGCCCAGTTCGGGGTCAACATCAAGTCGGTGGGCGTGCCGACCATGGGCGAGGAGATCATGATCACGCAGGGGTCGCTGGCCGAGCGCCGGTTCGTCGGGGTGTACGGGTACCGGGGCCGGGTGATCGCCGCGGTGAGCTTCGACAACACGCGGTGGCTGGAGTTCTACGAGGGACAGATCGAGCGGGGCGCGCCGTTCCCGGTGGAGTACCCGACCATGGACCGCAGGCCCGAGGGCCGCAAGCCGGTGCCGGCCGACTTCCCCGACCCGTCCCTGCCGACCCACGGCGCGACCGTGACGCTCAGCGGCTACTCCCCGGCCGACCGCCGCCTCGTCTTCACCCCGGCCCGCCACTGACGCCCCGGCGACGCCCTGTGCCCGGCGACGCCCTGTGCCCGGCTCCGGCCGCCGCCGGCCGGAGCCCGATCCCCCGCCGGCCGCCGGCCGGCCGGCCCCGACTCCCCCACGCCCCAGCACGCCCAAGGACCCGCCATGACGCAAGCCCCGCTCCTGCGCCGGATCACCGACTACTCCAGCCGCGCCGACCCGTACCCGCTGTACGAAGAGCTGCGCCGCACCCCGGTGCTGCACGAGGAGGAGGGCGGCCCGTACGTCATCAGCTCGTACTACGACATCAAGGGGCTGCTCCACGATCCCCGGATCAGCTCCGACGCGGCCAACGCCACCGCCGTCGACGACGAGTTCTCGGCGCCGGAGGCCACGGGGCTGCCGCCGAGCTTCCTGCGGCTCGACCCGCCCGAGCACGACCGGCTGCGCCGGATCGCCAACAGCTCCTTCGGGCCTCCGCACCGCCCCGACCGGATCGACGGACTGCGCGGCGAGCTGGGCGCGATCGTCTCCGACCTCCTCGACGGTCTGGCCGGCGCCGAACGGATCGACGTCGTCGACCAGTTCGCGTACCCCTTCCCGGTGACCGTCATCTGCCGGCTGCTCGGCGTGCCGCGCGAGGAGGAGCCGCGCTTCCGCGCCTGGGTCGACCCGATCGTGGCCGGCCTGGACCCGGGCAACCGCGACGATCCCGGCGCGCCGGGCCCCAAGGCCGCGCAGGAGGCCCGGGTCCAGCTGGGCATGTACCTGGCCGGGCTGGTCGAGGAGCGCACCCGGGACCCGCGCGACGACATGCTGTCCGACCTGGTGGCCGGGCACGGACCGGACGGCGCGATGTCGATGATGGAGGTGCTGAGCACGGCGGTGCTGCTGCTGATCGCCGGGCACGAGACGACGGTCAACCTGATCACCAACGGCATGCTCACCCTGCTGCGCCACCCGGAGTACCTGGAGCGGCTGCGCGCCGATCCCGGCCTGTCCGTCAGGATCGTGGAGGAGCTGCTGCGCTACGAGCCGCCGGTGCAGCTGGTGCCGCAGCGCACCTGCATCACGGACATCGAGCTGCGCGGGGTGACCATCCCCAAGGGCTCGCGGATCTGGCTCGTGCTGGCCGCGGGCAACCGGGACCCGGAGCGGTTCAAGGACCCCGACCGGTTCGACCCGGACCGCGAGGACATCGAGCACCTGGGCTTCGGCAGCGGCATCCACAGCTGTTTCGGCGCGCCGCTGGCCCGGCTGGAGGCGCAGGTCGCGCTGGCCGAGCTGGCCCGCCGGCTGGACAACCCGCGCCTGGCCGAGGACCCGCCGCCGTACCGCACCAACGCGGTGCTGCGCGGTCCGCGCCATCTGACCGTCGACGTCGACGGCGTGCTGCCGTAGGGGACCACGGCCGGAAGGGCCGCGGCCCCGGGGGCGCAGCAGCGGTAGGGGGCTGCCGTCGCAGGGCGCCGCGGCGGTAGGGGCTGCCGCCGGTCGCGGTGGGTGAGGATGCGACTACCTCGCAGAAATTTCTGGACATCCCAGGAAAATCGGACAAAATGGTGTGCATCCCCACCGCGACTTCGAGGAGCCGCTCCCGTATGGCGTACGGAGCCCACCACAGCCCCACCCCGCCTCCCCGCCGCAGCCCCGTCCCGCTGCCGCGCCCCGATCCGGGCCTGGCCCGCGACTGCGACCACTGCCTGGGCTGGGGAACCGTCGTCACCCGCGACGGGAACCACGAGCTGTGCGACACCTGCCAGTCGGACACGGACGGCGGAGCATATCCGCCGGGGCCGTACTGACACCGGCGTTCACCCGACCGGGTGCGGCGCTGCGCCGGTCGAGTGGTGCATCGTCCCGCTCGGCCGTAGCGTCGTTACAGAGTCAGACGTCGTCGGCCGGGAGTGAACATGCGCAAACACACAGTGAGCACAGCGGTCACACTCGGTGCCACCGTCCTGCTCGGCGCGGGCGGCCTGGGCACGGCATCCGCCGCACCCGGGGCACCGGCTTCACCGGCGGTAACGGACCCCGCGCACCGGCAACCAGGACAGTCCGTGCTCGTGGACTGTTCCATGAAGTCGCAGGTGCGCCCCGACACCTTCGTCCTCGCCTGCGGTGACGGCAACAGCCGGCTGGTCTCGCTGCACTGGACCAAGTGGACCGGCCGGGCCGCGACGGCCCGGGGCGTCAACGCCGTCAACGACTGCAAGCCCTACTGCGCGGCGGGCACGTTCCGCTCGTACCCGGTCGTCGTCCGGCTGGAGGGTCCGCAGCCCTGGAAGAAGGACCCCCAACTGCGGCAGTTCACCCGCCTCAGCCTCGTCTTCCCGGGGGCCAGGCCCCAGGGGTACCAGCGGGTCGTGACGTACCAGCTGGGCGACTCGGCGATCGTGGCGCCCCAGCGGGCCGGCTGACGCACGCCGGAACGGGTGCCCGCGGGGGACGCGGGCGCCCGTCGGCGTGAAGCCGCCGCACCGCGAGCACCCGTCAGCGCCGCACCGCGAGCAAGGGAGCGTCCGGGATGCACTCGATCACCAAGGGCCTGCTGGCAGGCGCCGTGGGGACCCTCGCCCTCGACGTGGTCACCTACACGGACATGCTGGTGCGCGGCCGGCCCTCCAGCGGCATCCCGGCGCAGGTCGCGGACCGCCTCGCCCGGCGGGCCTCGGTGCCGCTCGGCGACGGCGCGGCACGGGACGCGCGCGCCCAGGGAGCCGGCGCGCTCATGGGCTACGGCACCGGGGTCGCCGCCGGAGCGGCGTACGGGCTGCTGCTGCGGGGGCGGCCGCCGCTGCCGAACCCGGTGGCCGGGCCGCTGCTCGGCGCGGCCGTGATGGCGGGCGCCAACGGCCCGGCCACCGCGCTGCGGCTGACCGATCCCACCACGTGGGACACGGCGTCGTGGCTGTCCGACATCGTCCCGCACCTGGTGTACGGCCTGACGGCGGCCGCCGTGTACCGGGCGCTCGGCTGAACGGGCGACGCCATGCAGTGCATCGGGGCCGAGGAGGAGTTCCACCTGCTGGACGCGGACAGCGGGCTGCTGGTGCCGCGCGCCCGCGCCGTGCTCGCCCTGCTGCCCGGCTCCGGGTTCACCTCCGAGCTCCAGCAGTCGGTGGTGGAGAGCAACAGCGGGGTGCACGACACCCTGGAGGGCCTGCATGCGGACCTGACCGCGTCCCGCCGCCGGCTGGACACGGCCGTCTCAGCGCTCGGACTCGCCGCGGCCGCCGCGGGCACCGTTCCGCTGGCCGCCGTCGGCAGCGCGGACGTCACCCCCGATCCCCGCTACCGGCACATGACGGAGGAGTACCGCAGGGTCGCCGACGAGCAGTTGATCTGCAGCGCGCAGGTGCACGTCGACGTCCCCGACCGGGACACGGCGGTGCGCGCCATGTGCCTGGTCGCGCCCTGGCTGCCGCCGCTGCTGGCGCTGTCGGCCAGTTCGCCGTTCTGGCTCGGCGCGGACACCGGGTACGCGAGCTGGCGGACGATGCTGTGGCAGCGCTGGCCCACCGCCGGTCCGGCCGGCTGCCACCGCGACGCCGCCGACTACGACGCGACGGTCGCCGAACTGGTCCGCTCCGGTGTCATCACCGACACCGGAATGGTCTACTACGACATCCGGCCCTCCGCGCACCAGCGCACGCTGGAACTGCGGATCTGCGACGCCTGCCCGCGCGCCGAGACGGTCGTGCTGGTCGCCGGTCTCTTCCGGGCCCTGGTGCACGACGCCTGCCTCCGGCTGGCCCGGCGCGAGGCGCCCGCGTGCGACGGGCACCACGAGTGGCTGCGCGCCGCCGCGTGGCGGGCCGCCCGCTCGGGACTCGAAGGGCCCCTGGTCGACCCGGTCACCCGGCGCGCCGTCCCCGCCCGCGTGGCCCTGCTCGGCATGCTGGCCAGGCTGCGCCCGGCGCTGGAGGCGTCCGGCGACTGGGAGAACGTGCACGAACTCCTGGACCGGGCGCTGGCCGAGGGCAGCGCCGCGCACCGGCTGCGCCGGGCCGCCGAGGCCGGCGGCCTGCCCGCCGCGGTGCGCCTGACGGTCGCCGAGACCCGTGGCGCCGGGCCCGACGGGCGCGTCGCGGGGCCACCGGACCGGGCGACGCCCGAGTCCTCCGCACAGGTACGTCCGGGGAGCGGTCATGTGGAAGCGCAGGAAGCGGAACCGGGGCCACCGACGGTCCGCTGAACCGCTGGGGCTGGAGCTGTGCGACCTGTGCGCCGCGACCTTCCCGGCGGACCGGGCGGTGCGCGGATACGTGCCCGACTCCTCCGCCGCCCACCCCACCGACGACTGGCTGGACGGGCTGCGCCCGGTCACCGCCTGCGGTGAGGCGCACTTCGCGGTGGTGCGGGAGAGTTACCGGCTGCGTCCCTTCGTGCAGGAGGAGCTGTGGGCCGCGAAGATCGAGCGGGTGCTGACCGCCGGCGCACCCGTCCTGACCATGCATCAGCTCGGCTGCCGTACCGGACTGCACGACCCGGAGATCCGGCGCGCCATCGCCTGGCACAACGCGCACCTCGGGCCCGACAGCCGGCTGTGACACCGCCGCGGCCGAGGGCGCCCGGCGCGGGGGCGGCTCGCGCCGGCATGCCTCGGCGCACACCGCGCAGTGCTCGTGGCGCGGCTCGTGCCGGGCGCAGTGGCCGGCGCCTGCCGCGCAGGCCGCCGCGCAGGCGGCCAGGACGTCGCGGGCGACATCGGCGCCGTACCCCGTGCGGCGGGAGAGGGCGCGGGCGGTGGCGTCGCAGATGTCCGCGCAGTCCAGACAGGCGCGGACGCGGGCGCGTCTACGAGATGCACCTCGCTGTGGTGACGGTCATCCACCACTCCTCGTCCGGTTCGGATCGCGCCTGGCGCGGAGGTCGCGTCGGCGTTGCGGGGTTTCCCCGCCGGGGGCCGCGAAACCGCGCCGGGCGGCGTTCACCCGGGTGGGGGGCGACCGTGCGCCGTTTCGGGCGTGCGCCCACCGGGCACTCGTGCCAGGCTCGTTGACGAGCCCTCGGCAGGCAGCCCGCACACGGGGCGCTGCCCGGCCGCCGGTCCGGTCCGCTCGTGCGCGGCCGGCCCGTACGGCCCGCCCGCGCCCGCGGGCGCCTCGGCGGTCCGGAAGAGCCGGGGCGGAGGGCGGCAGCCTGGCTGGGAGGTCGGAGCATGACCGAGGGCGACACGGCGGCGCGGCCGGCCGGCGGTGCTCCGCCGCCCCCGTCGCGGAACCTGCTGTACGGGCCGCAGCCGAACGTCGCCGCGGCGGCCGGACACGTCGATCCGCCGCCGCGGATGGGCTTCTTCACCGACACCTCGGTCTGCATCGGCTGCAAGGCGTGCGAGGTGGCGTGCAAGGAGTGGAACTCCGTGCCGGAGGACGGCCTGGAGCTGACCGGCATGTCCTACGACAACACCCAGGGGCTGGGCGCGGACACCTGGCGGCACGTGGCGTTCATCGAGCAGCGCAAGCCGTTCGGCGGCCAGGAACCCGGCGTCGACCACGGCGGCTTCGACGTGTTCGAGGCCGCCCGCAACCTGGGCCGCTCCCCCGCCACCACCGCCGCACCCGGCCCGTGCGCCCCCGCGCCCGCGCCGGGCGCCACCGCGCCGTCGCCCGGCGCGGCACCCGCGGGCGCGCCGGCCGGGGAGATCTCGCCGGTGGCGCCGGACGGGCGGACCGAGCTGCGCTGGCTGATGGCGTCCGACGTGTGCAAGCACTGCACGCACGCGGCCTGTCTCGACGTGTGCCCCACCGGCGCGCTGTTCCGCACCGAGTTCGGCACCGTGGTGGTGCAGCAGGACGTGTGCAACGGCTGCGGGTACTGCGTGCCCGCCTGCCCCTACGGAGTGATCGACCAGCGCGAGGAGGACGGCCGGGTCTGGAAGTGCACGCTGTGCTACGACCGGCTCGGCGTCGGGATGGAACCGGCCTGCGCCAAGGCGTGCCCCACCGACTCCATCCAGTTCGGCCCGCTGGAGGAGCTGCGCGAGCGGGCCGCGGCCCGGGTGGAGCGACTGCGCGCGACCGGCGTCGCCGACGCCCGGCTGTACGGCGAGAGCCCGGACGACGGGGTCGGCGGCGACGGCGCGTTCTTCCTGCTGCTGGACGAGCCCGAGGTCTACGGCCTGCCGCCGGACCCGCAGGTGACCACCCGGGATCTGCCCTCGATGTGGAAGCACGCGGCGACGGCCGCCCTCTCGCTCGCCGCGCTGGGCGTCGCGAGCTTCGCCAGGAGGCCCCGATGAGCGGATCGGACGTCACCCGCGAGGGTGTTCAGGGGGCGCGGCCGGGGCGGGACGCGCCGGTGGGGGCCTTCGCCGGACGGCGCGGGCGCCGGCGCGGCCGGGGCGAGCAGCCGATGGTCCCGGAGGCCCGGTTCTCCTCGTACTACGGCAGGCCGGTCCTCAACAAGCCGACCTGGAAAGCGCTCGACATCGCCGGCTACCTCTACCTCGGCGGGCTCGCCGGGGCCTCGTCGCTGCTGGCGGCCGGCGGCCACGCCACCGGACGGCCGGGGCTCGCGCGGGCGGCGAAGCTGGGCGCGGCGGGCGCCATCACCCTCTCGCTCGGCGCGCTGGTGCACGACCTCGGGCGGCCCGCCCGCTTCGTCAACATGCTCCGCGTCTTCAAGCCCACCTCGCCGATGAGCATGGGCTCGTGGCTGCTGGCCGGGTACGCGCCGCTGACCATGGCCGCGGCGGCGGCCGACGTCACGGGCCGCTGCCGGCTCGTCGGCGCGGCCGCCACGGGCGGGGCCGCGGTGCTGGGCCCGGCGGTGGCCACCTACACGGCCGTGCTGCTCGCCGACACGGCGGTGCCGTCCTGGCACGAGGGCTACCGGGAGCTGCCGTTCGTCTTCGCCGGGTCCGCCGCCGGCGCGGCGGCCGGTCTCGGGCTGCTCTGCGCGCCGACGGCGCAGACGGGGCCCGCCCGCCGGATGGCGGTGCTGGGCGTCGTGCTGGAGACGGGCGCCTTCCAGCTCATGAAGCGCCGGATGGGGCTGGCCGCCGAGCCGTTCGAGCGGGGTCTGCCGCAGCGGCTGCTGCGCGCCGCCGAATTCCTCACGGTGGGCGGCGCGGCGCTGGCCGCCCGCGCGGGCCGGCGGCGGGGCCGGGGCCTGGCGGCGGCGGGCGGAGCCGCACTGCTGGCCGGCTCGGCCGCGCTGCGCTTCGGCGTGTTCCACGCCGGGGTGGCCTCGGCGGAGGACCCCAAATACACGGTGGTGCCGCAACGCGAACGGCTGCGGGCCCGCGACGGGTGACCGCACGCCAGACGACAGCCCGCGGGCGGCCGTGGGCGCCGGTTTCCCGCAGGGGCGCCGCGGGTACTCCGCAGCAGCGCCACCCGGGCGGCCGCGAGGCGACCTCGCGACCGCCGCACCGCGCGACCGAGCAGCATCCGGAAGGGCTCACCTCATGGGCGTACGCACCTGGATCGACTCCTGGCCGGTCTACCGCCAGCTCACGGGCACCGACCCGCTGGGCCGCGGGGCCGCCGCCAGGAGCGGGCCCACCGCGCGGCTCACCCCCCGGGTGGCCTCCGCCGACCGGGTGGTCAAGTCGATCTGCCCGTACTGCGCCGTGGGCTGCGGCCAGAACGTCTACGTCGAGGACGGGCGGGTCACCCAGATCGAGGGCGACCCCGACTCGCCCGTCTCGCGCGGCCGGCTGTGCCCCAAGGGCTCGGCCAGCCTCCAGCTGACCACCGGCGACGCCCGCGAGCACCACGTCCTGTACCGGCGTCCGTACGGCGCCGGGTGGGAGCGTCTGGACCTGGACACGGCGATGGACATGATCGCCGACCGGGTGATCGAGGCCCGCCGCGCCGGCTGGCAGTGGGACGTCGACGGCGCCCGCACCCGGCGCACCCTCGGCGTCGCCAGCCTGGGCGGAGCGACGCTGGACAACGAGGAGAACTACCTGATCAAGAAGTTGTTCACCGCGCTCGGAGCGATCCAGATCGAGAACCAGGCGCGTATTTGACACTCCTCCACCGTTCCCGGTCTGGGAACCTCGTTCGGCCGCGGCGGCGCGACCACCTTCCAGCAGGACCTGCAGAACTCGGACTGCATCGTCATCCAGGGCTCGAACATGGCCGAGTGCCATCCGGTCGGGTTCCAGTGGGTGATGGAGGCCAAGGCCCGGGGCGCGAAGGTGATCCACGTCGACCCGCGGTTCACCAGGACCAGCGCGGTCGCCGACGTGCACGTGCCGCTGCGCGCGGGCTCGGACATCGCCTTCCTCGGCGGCGTCGTCAACTACGTCCTGGGCCACGACAAGTACTTCCGCGACTACGTGGTGGCGTACACCAACGGGCCGGTGGTGCTGGGCGAGGACTTCCGCGACACCGAGGACCTCGACGGCGTCTTCTCGGGCTTCGATCCGCAGAGCCGGACGTACGACGACGGCACCTGGCAGTACGCGGGCATGGAGGTGCGGGCGGTCTCCGGCGAGCGCGACCGGGACGACCCGCGGGGCGCCGGCGGCCGCTCGGTCAGCGAGGCGGCGCGCGGCGAGGCCCACGGGTCGGGCGGCGCCGACATCGGCGCGGGCGAGCCCGAGCGCGACGAGACGATGACGCATCCGCGGTGCGTGTTCCAGGTGCTCAAGCGGCACTACGCCCGCTACACGCCCGAGGTGGTGGAGCGGATCTGCGGGGTGCCGCAGGACCTGTTCCGCCAGGTGTGCGAACTGGTCACCGAGAACTCCGGGCGCGAGCGGACCACCGCGTTCGCCTACGCGGTCGGCTGGACCCAGCACACGGTCGGGGTGCAGTACATCCGGGCGGCCGGCGTGCTCCAGACCCTGCTGGGCAACATCGGCCGGCCCGGCGGCGGCATCCTGGCGCTGCGCGGCCACGCCTCCATCCAGGGCTCGACGGACATCCCCACCCTGTTCAACCTGCTGCCGGGCTACATCCCGATGCCGCACGCGCACCAGCGGCAGGACCTGGACTCGTTCGTGCGCGCCGAGGCGACGGCCAAGGGCTACTGGGGCGAGATGCGCTCGTACCTGGTGAGCCTGCTCAAGGCGTACTGGGGCGACGCCGCGACCGCGGACAACGACTTCTGCTTCGACTACCTGCCGCGCCTGACCGGCTCGCACTCCACCTACGAGACCGTGCTGGCCCAGTTGGAGGGGACCTGCAAGGGCTACTTCCTGATGGGCGAGAACCCGGCGGTGGGCTCGGCCAACGCCAAGTCGCAGCGCCTGGGCATGGCCAATCTGGACTGGCTGGTCGTGCGCGACTTCTCGCTGATCGAGTCGGCCACCTGGTGGAAGGACGGGCCGGAGATCGAGACCGGGGAGCTGCGCACCGAGGACATCGGCACCGAGGTGTTCTTCCTGCCGGCCGCCGCGCACACCGAGAAGGCGGGCAGTTTCACCAACACCCAGCGGCTGCTCCAGTGGCACCACCAGGCCGTCGAGCCGCCGGGCGAGGCGCGCAGCGACCTGTGGTTCACCTTCCACCTGGGCCGGATCATCCGGGACAGGCTCGCCGGGTCCGCCGATCCGATGGACTGGCCGGTGCTCGATCTGACCTGGGACTACGCCACCCGGGGCGCGATCGCCGAGCCGGTGGCCGAGGCGGTGCTGGCGGAGATCAACGGCCACGACGCCGAGGGCCGGCCGCTCAGCTCGTACGAGCAGCTGGCGGACGACGGCTCGACGGTGTGCGGCTGCTGGATCTACTGCGGGGTCAACGCCGACGGCGTCAACCAGGCCGCTCGCCGCAAGCCCGGCACGGAGCAGGACTGGGTGGCCGGCGAGTGGGGCTGGGCGTGGCCGGCCAACCGCCGCATCCTGTACAACCGGGCGTCCGCCGACCCGGACGGCAATCCGTGGAGCGAGCGCAAGGCGCTGGTGTGGTGGGACGCGGAGCAGGGGCAGTGGACGGGCCACGACATCGCCGATTTCGGCAGGACCAAGTCGCCGTTCTACCGGCCGCCGCCGGGTGCGAGGGCCGCCGATGCGCTGTCGGGCACGGACGCGTTCGTGATGCAGGCCGACGGCAAGGCCTGGCTGTACGCGCCCGCCGGTCTGACCGACGGCCCGCTGCCGGCCCACTACGAGCCGCAGGACTCGCCGTTCCCGAACCTGCTCTACGGCCGGCAGCGCAATCCGGTGCGGCAGGTGCTGCCGTCGCGCCCGGACAACCGCTATCAGCCCAGCGGCGGCGAGCCGGGCGCCGAGGTGTACCCGTACGTGGCCACCACCTACCGGCTCACCGAGCACCACACGGCGGGCGGCATGTCGCGCTGGCAGCCGTATCTGGCCGAGCTGCAACCGGAGTTCTTCTGCGAGGTGTCGCCGGAGCTGGCGGCCGAGCGCGCTCTGGAGCACACCGGGTGGGCGACGGTCGTCAGCGCCCGCGGGGTGATCGAGGCGCGGGTGCTGGTGACCGACCGGATGACGCCGCTGACCGTGCACGGCCGGACGCTGCACCAGGTGGGCCTGCCCTACCACTGGGGGCCGAACGGCTACAGCACCGGCGACGCGGCGAACGAGCTGCTGCATCTGTCGCTGGACCCGAACACCCACATCCAGGAGACCAAGGCGTTCGCCGTGGACATCCGGCCGGGGCGGCGGCCGCGCGGCCCGGCCGCGCCCGCGCTGGTGCGGGCCTACCGGGCGCGGGCGGGCATCGACGAGCACACCGGGACCGAGCCGTGACGGCGGGGCCGCGCCCGGTGCGCGGACGTCACCTGAGGACCACCGAATGGGGCTCGCGCGGGACGAGTTCGCCGATCACCGGGGCGCCGGGCACCTCGCCGGCGACGAGCAGGCCACCAGAGGTCTGGGCGTCGGCCAGCAGCAGCCGGGTGTCGGCGTCCGCGCCGCCGAAGTCGGTGAACGGCGCGACCCAGTCGAGGTTGCGCCGGGTGCCGCCGCTGACGTAGCCGTCCCGTACGGCGTCCCGCGCCCCGTCGAGGTAGGGCACGGCGGCGGTGTCCAGCACGGCCGTCACGTTCGAGGCGCGGGCGAGTTTGTGCAGGTGGCCGAGGAGGCCGAAGCCGGTCACGTCGGTCGCGCAGGTCGCCCCGGCGGCCAGCGCCGCCCGCGAGGCGTCCCGGTTGAGGGCCACCATGGTCGCGACGGCCTGTTCGAAGCGTTCGCCGGTGGCCTTGTGCCGGTTGTTCAGCACACCCAGGCCCAGGGGCTTGGTCAGGGACAGGGGCAGGCCGGGCCGTCCCGCGTCGTTGCGCAGCAGCCGCGCCGGGTCGGCGAGCCCGGTGACGGCCATGCCGTACTTGGGTTCGGGGTCGTCCACGCTGTGGCCGCCGCCGACGTGGCAGCCGGCCGCGGCGGCGATCTCCAGGCCGCCGCGCAGCACTTCGCGGGCCAGCTCGAACGGCAGCACCTCGCGCGGCCAGGCGAGCAGGTTGACGGCGACGACCGGGTGGCCGCCCATGGCGTACACGTCGGACAGGGCGTTGGCGGCGGCGATGCGGCCCCAGTCGTACGGGTCGTCGACGACCGGGGTGAAGAAGTCGGCGGTGGACACCAGCGCCTGCGCGGGGCCGCCGCCGGGCGCGGGCAGGGCGACCACGGCCGCGTCGTCGCCGGTGGCCGCCCCGACCAGCAGCGGCGTGCCGGCCGGGGCCGGGAAGGGCGCCGTCAACGAGCCGAGCAGGTCCTCCAGTTCACCGGGCGGGATCTTGCAGGCGCAGCCGCCGCCGTGGGCGAACCGGGTGAGCCGGACGGGGGTTCGGGGGGTGGTGGTCATGCCTGTCTCCCTGGGTCGTCGGACGGCCGTCCGGTAGCCTGGCGGGCGGTGGAGGCGTGTGGGTGCCTGGTGGCCCTCCCGGTCTTCAAAACCGAGGTGTCCGAGGATCTCGGGCAGGCGGGTTCGATTCCCGTCCGCCTCCGTCCCGCCGCTGTGGCCGGCAGCGTCTGCGCTGGTCGTCCACCCGTTCGGTGAGGCCGCGGGCGTCGAGGAACTCCAGCAGCGGCACGGCGACGCGGCGGGTGGTGTCCAGGGCCTTGCGGGCCTCGCTCAGGGTGAACGGCTGCGGCAGTTCGCGCAGTACGGCGGCGGCCCGGGCGTCCGCTCCCGGGAGCAGCACCACGGCGTCGTCGATCCGCAGCAGCGCGCCCGCCGTGACGGCGGCGGCCAACGCCTTGCGGTGCAGGCCGAGTGCGGTGAGGCGGTCGGCCTCGGGCGCGCGGAAGGGCGCCCTCTCCAGTTCGTCCCGCACCGCGTCGACGGCGGCGCGCAGGGGCGGCGGCAGGGCGGGGCGGGTGCGGTCCGGGGCGTACAGCCTGCCCTGGCGGCACAGGAGTTCGGTGGCCGCCGGGGTGCGGGCGAGGGCGTCGACCAGGGCACGGTCGGGCAGATCGAGCAGGCGTCGGGCCGCTTCGGCGGGCAGGCCGGGTTCCATGGGGTGCGCCCGCGCGTACCGCTCCACCTCGGCGGTCAGCCGGGCGCGCAGCCGTGTCCAGTGCTCCGGGTCGGCCAGCCAGTCGCCCGCGACGGGTTCGGCGGACGCGGGGACGCCCATCGCCGACAGGTCCGGGCGGCGGACGAGCCGGCGGCGGCGCAGTTCGGCCGCCGCGTCGGGGCGGCCGGTCGCCGTGGCGAGTTCCGCCGCCCTGGCCCGGCCCGCGCCGCGGCGGTCCAGCCGGGGCGGGCGCACGTCGAGCGCGGTCACCGCCGAGGGCGGGCGGCCGCCGCCCGGTTCGCGCAGGACGGCCCGGTCGCCGACGCGCAGCGGCAGCCGCCGGTCCAGGGTGAGCCGGACGGTGTCCTCGCCGAGCGGCCGCACGGTCGCCGGGACGGCCGCCGCGCCGATGTGCAGGCTCATCCGGCGGGGCAGGTCGGCGGCGGGCTCGCCGGTGACGCGGACGTCGACGAGGTCGGTGAGCAGCCAGCGGTCCGGCGAGAGCAGCACGTCCCCGCGGCGCAGCGCGCCGTCCGGGGCGCCGTGCACGTTGACGGCCACCCGTGCCACCGCGTTCACCTCCGTACGCTCCCGCTGGAGGCACTGGAGCGCGCGCACCCGCAGCCGTGTCGAGCCGTCGCCGGTCACCAGCCGGTCGCCCACCCGCAGGGCGCCCGCGCCGAGGGTGCCGGTCACGACGGTGCCGTGGCCGCGCACCGTGAAGGCCCGGTCCAGCCACAGCCGTAAGTCGGCCTCGGTGTCCGGGGCGGGCAGCGCGCGGGCCAGCCGCGTCAACTCGGCGCGCAGGGCGTCGAGTCCGGCCCCGGTCACGGCGCTCACCGCGACCGACGGGACGGCGCCGAGCGAGGTTGTGGCCAGGTGCCGCAGGGCCTCGGCGCGCACCGGTTCGGGGTCGGCGAGGTCGCTGCGGGTCACGGCGAGGACGGCGTGGCGTACTCCGAGGGCGTCCAGGATCGCCAGGTGCTCCCGCGACTGGGGCTGCCAGCCCTGGTCGGCGGCGACCACGAACAGCACGGCCGGCACGGGTCCGACCCCGGCCAGCATGGTGGCCACGAACCGCTCGTGGCCCGGCACGTCCACGAAGGCGAGGTGCTCGCCGTCGGCGTCGGGGCCGGTCCACACGAAGCCGAGGTCGAGGGTGAGCCCGCGCCGCCGCTCCTCCTCGTGGCGGTCGGGTTCCATCCCGGTCAGCGCCCGTACCAGGGCGGACTTGCCGTGGTCGACGTGTCCGGCGGTGGCCAGCACCCGCATGCCGCTCACCTCCCGCCGTCCGCCGCCGCCCGCACGGCCAGTACGGCCCCGGCGAGCCGTTCGTCGTCCTCGGGCGGCACCGCACGCAGGTCCAGCAGGCACCGGCCGCCCTCCAGCCGTCCGACCACCGGGACGGTCCCGGTGCGCAGCGCGGCGGCGTAGGGCTCCGGCAGGGAGAGGGCGGCGCTGGGCAGGGTCACCCCAGGTGCGCCTCCCCCGCCCACGGTGGCGGCGCAGGCGACGGGCCGCGCGTCGACTCCGGCGGCGCTCAGCGTGGCCGTGAGCCGTTCGGCGCGGTGCGCCAGCTCGCGCGGGTCGGCGCGCAGGGCCTCGGCGGTCGGGGTGGCGGGGCCGGTGAGGGTGGCCTCCAGGGCGGCCAGGGTGAGCTTGTCGACCCGCAGCGCGCGGGCCAGCGGGTGCCGGGCCAGCGCGGGTACGAGGTCCTCGGCGCCGAGGAGCAGGCCGCACTGGGGGCCGCCGAGCAGTTTGTCGCCGCTCGCGGTCACCAGGGCGGCGCCCGCGCGCAGTTCGGTCGCGGCGTCGGGCTCGTCGGGCAGCAGCGGATGGGGGGCGAGCAGCCCGGAGCCGATGTCGACGACCAACGGCGCGCCCAAGGAGGCCAGTTCGGCCGTGGCGGGAGCGTGGGTGAAGCCGGTGACGCGGAAGTTGGAGGGGTGGACCTTCAGGACGAACCCGGTCCCGGGTCCGATCGCGTCGGCGTAGTCCGCGGCGCTGGTGCGGTTGGTGGTGCCGACCTCGCGGAGCCGGGCGCCGGTGGACACCAGCAGGTCCGGCAGCCGGAAGCCGTCGCCGATCTCCACCATCTCGCCCCGGCTGACGACGATCTCGCGGCCGGCGGCGAGCGCGGTGGCGGCCAGGACGAGGGCGGCCGCGCCGTTGTTGACGACGTGGGCCGCGCCGGCCGCGGGCACCCGGGCGCGCAGCGCGTGCAGGGCGCCGCGGCCGCGGCGGGCCCGGGTCCCGGTCGCGAGGTCCAGTTCGACGTCGGTGGGTCCGGCGGCTTCCTGGACCGCTCGCCGGGCGGCGGCGGACAGCGGCGCCCGGCCGAGGTTGGTGTGCAGGAGGACACCGGTGGCGTTGATCACCGGGCGCAGTCCGCCGGCCGTGCGCGGCAGCAGGGCCACCGCCGTGTCGGCGACCTGCTCGGGGGCGACGGCGCCGTGCCGCGCCCGCTCCTGTGCCTGCCGGACCGCGGCCTTGACCGCCTCCGCCCCGAGCCGCCCCGCCGCCTCGGCCAGCCGCGGGTCGCGCAGGAGGGCGTCGGTACGGGGGATGCGGCGGCGCGCGTCGAGGTGGGGCGGTCCCCCGGTCCCCGGGGCACCGCCGGTCGGGGGCGGGCAGCAGCCCTCCGGTGTGCCGTCGGCTCCGGGGGTTCCCGTGCCGGGTGCTTCCTCCGTCGTCCAGCCCGTGACCCGCTGGTCCACGCAGCCCCTCCGTTCCGAGCCCTGCCGCTGGCCGTACAGGCGGCCCCATCGTCTCGCAGGGCCCGCGGCCGTCCGCACGACACGCCGGTACCCCGGCGGCGGCGGCCGATGCGCGCGCAGGGGTCGTACCCCGTTTCGGGGCGGCGGGGACGGGAACCCGCGCGGGCGCCGTCCGGCGCGCCGTCACCCGGGGCTCCGGCGGCGACCGTGACCGCCGCGACGGAAGAGGTGCCGGGGTGGACAGTGGCCGCCGGCCGCCGAGAGAGCCCGGCGCGACGCGCCGGGGCGGGGCGCGCTGGGTCTTCGACGGCTTCATCGCGGGCGTCGGCACCGCGTCCGGTACGCGTCTGGTGCTGGGTCACTGGACCGACTCGCCGTTCGGGCCGGTCAGCGACGTGATGCTGGAACGCGCCGACGGGCACCGCGTGCTGCTCGCCCCCGACGCGCGCACGGCCGACTTCATCGCGCGCACCTACTCCTTCGACGAGGTGCGCGTGGAACCGGTCGTGGTGCGGGCCGCGGCCGGGCGCTGGTCCGTCTCCTCGGACTCGCTGAGCCTGTGCTTCACCACCGGCCGGCGCGGTCCGCTGGGCCTGCTGCTGAGCGCCGTGCCCCGGGCGCTGGCCGTCCGTCCGTGGTGGATCGCCCTGCTGGACCGTCCGGCGCGGGTGCTGCGCGGCGTCCGCACCCGCGGGAGCGCGGGCGGCGGACGGCGCGAGTGGTACGGCGCGCGGGACCTGCGTCCGGTCGGCTCCGCCGCGGCCCGCTTCGACGGCGTGGACCTCGGCCCGCTGGCGCCGGTCGCGCCCGCGGTGCGGTTCGGCTTCGGTTCGACCCCGCGCGGGCCCTGCGTCGTCCGGGTCACCACCACGGTGGAGGTACCGGGGGCGACAGGGACGACGCGGGCCTCGGGCGGGGGCCGTCAGGTGCTGAGCAGGCGGTTGAAGAAGGACCGGTAGCGGCGCAGCGCCCTGCGCAGTTCCTCGGTGTCCACCTGTTCGCCCTGGCTCCACTGGCCTTCCAGGCCCTGCTTGTGCTCGGCGAAGGTGGCGGCCAGGGTGCGGATGACGTCGGCGACCAGGGTGTCGGCGCTGTGCACGGCGTCCCTGGGGTCGTCCACGAACTTGCTCTGGGTCTCCCGCCAGCGGTCGCGGAAGCTCTGCTCGTCGGTGGCGTCCAGCAGCCGGGGCAGCTCGTCGTCGGCGTCGGCCGCGGGCTTCGCGTCCCGGGTGTCCGCGGTGCCGGCGAAGTCCGTCCTGCTGGCGGCGTCGGACGTACCGGCGACACCGGACGTACCGGTGGCGTCCGGCGTGCCGGTCGGGACCGCCGCGTCGGCCGGGCCCGCGGCCCCCGCCCGGCCCGGGCCCGTGGCGGTGTCCGGCGCGGTCGTGGCGTCGGCCCCGGCGCCCAGGGGCTCCCGGGCCCGCGCCGCGTCGACCCGTCCGGCCGCTTCGGCCGCACCGGTCGTCTCCGCGGGCGCTGCCGGGTCCGACGGGTCAGCCGACGGTATGCCGGCGGACGTGGCGGGGTCCCGGGTGGGCCGGGCCGCCGTCGTGCCGCCGGTGCTCTCGCCCGGGTAGACGGGCGGCCTGGAGCCGGTGGCCTCCGGCTCCCCCTCGGTCCGGTCCGGGCCGTCCGGGGTGCTGCGGGCCAGGTCCTCGGTGGACAGCTCACCGGCGAAGCGGCGCGGTTCCTTGTTGCTGTGCATGGCGTTCCTCCCTGCCGGGACGTGACGTCGCCGGCGAGTGGCTGGTGCGAGTGACGACCGGGGCGGGGGCCGCGGTCAGGACGGTGCGTGCCGGGGCCCGCCGCCGTCGGAGAGCAGTTCGTCGAAGAGCGCGCGGTAGTGCACCATCGCGCCCCTGAGCTGTTCCGTCGTGGCCTTGCCGCGGGTGGTGAGCGACTCGACGTCGTGGGCCGCGCGGTAGTGGCCGAGGGTGCGGCCGTGCTCGACGGACAGGTCCGCGGCCTGCTGCTCGAACCCCTCGGTCGGATAACCCCGCTCGCGCATGAGCGAGGTCACCAGCCGGTCCGCGTCGTGCACCGCGTCCTCGGGCCGGTCCACGAATTCCTCCTGGACGCTGCTCCACTCGCGTGTATAGCGGTCCCGGGAGGCGGCCGGCAGCGGTTTGATGTCGAGCGAGTCGTGCCGCTTCTCGCGGTCCCGGAGCTCGCGCTCGCCGGCGCGCCGGTCGCCGGCGTCGGCGACCGTCCGCTCGTACTCGGGGCCGAAGCGTTCGCGCAGCCGGCGACGGCGCGCCAGCGTCGGCACCGCCACCGCGATCAGGGCGAGCACGACGACGACTGGAATGATGATCGCGAGAAGTGTTCCGGTGGACATGTGACACACCCCCTTGGGCACTGCTTCGACTGCCCGCCGCGGGCGGCGTTATGCGCCCGCGCGCCCGCCCTGTCGCCCGTCTTCGCCGTCCTGGTTCCGCGCCGTGCGGGAGCGTCCGCGAAGCGGCGCGGAAATCGTCCGGGACGCGGCGCCGAGGCCGGCCGGAGCGTGCCGCGGAGAACCGCCCGGAGCGGCCCCTGCCGCCGGGTCCTCGCGCCGCGACGCGCGGCCTCGGAACCGGTGTCGTCTCAGTTTCCTTTTCAAGATGCCGACCGGCGAAGCGGCGACTAGCGTCTACCAGTGGGAGCCGCAACCGGGGCACGCCCCGTCCGGCGAGGTCTCCACCGAGGGGCCCGTAGCCGCAGCGTCGGCCCGTGGAAGTGCACGCGGGCGACGTGGACGGTGTCGGAGACCGAGACGTGTTCTCTACACAGCCGGCGGCTCCAGACCGCGCCGCACAACCCCAACCGGCGAGCGCGGCCATCATTCTCGCGCCGCTTCTGTCGCGCGAGACGATGGAAAGAAAGGTATTTCCCATGCGAGCACTGCGCGTAAAGCGTCTCTTCGCCGTGTCTGCGGCCGGCATCGTGATGGCCGGCGGCGCTGCGATCGGCGCGGCGGGGACCGCCTCCGCCCATGACTCGGGCTTCGACTCCAACCACCACCGCTCCGGATACAGCCGCGACTGCGACCGCGGCTGGTGGGACGACTGCGGCTACGGAGGCTACGGCGACCACGGACGTGGCGACCACGGACGCGGCGACCACGGAGGCTACGGTGGCTACGGCGACCACGGCGGACGTGGCGGCTACGGCGACCACGGAGGCTTCGGTGGAGGCCACGGTGGCGGTTACGGCGGTGGCGGCCATGGTGGCGGAGGCCACGGTGGCGGCGGTCACGGCGGTGGCGGTCACGGCGGTGGCGGAGGCCACGGTGGCGGAGGTCGCTGAGGTCCCCGACCGAACTCACTGAACAAGCACGGCGTGCGGCCCGGTCTCCGGTCCGCACGCCGTGGCGTGTGTCGGCGCTCCCGTGCGCCCCGTGCGGCTTGTACGGCGCGTACGGTCCGCACGGGGCGTGCGGACGGTACGGCCGCGGCCGCCCGGCTCAGCCGGCCGGGTGGTCCACCCGGATGCGCACCTGCTCCTCCAGCCGGCGCAGGCTGCTGTCCAGGGCGTCGCAGGCGGCCCGTTCGCCCGGGTCGTGGCTGTCGTCGAAGAAGGACAGGTGGACGGTGACCTCGCTGGCGCCGCTGCCGATGCCGGCGACCTGGAGCCAGCCCGCGTAGCTCCCCTGCTCACGGGTGCCCCACTCGATCCGCATCTGGTCGCGCTCGGCGCGCAGCAGGCCGGCGGTGTCCTGGTCGGTGTGGTCCTCGTGCACGGTGACGGCGGGCGGTTCCTCGGCGCGCACGTGCAGGTCGTCCGGCAGCCAGGCGTCCAGCCGGTGGAGGTCGGCGGCCTGGTCGAAGACCTGCTCGGGCTGTGCGGGCATCGTGCGTGAACGTTCGTACTCGGACATCGCGGCACCGTTCCTCACGCTCGGGGGTGGTACGCCCCCACGCGTGCCCTTTCCGCCGCCGCCGAAAAGCCCCCTCGTTCTCCCGGCGGACCGGAGCCGCGCAGTGCGCGCAGCACCGCCCAGGCGACCGAGACGAACGGCACCGCCACGATGGCGCCGATCACGCCCGCGACGATGCTGCCGGCGATGACGGAGACGGCGACGACGAGCGGATGCAGCCGGACCGCCCAGCTCATCACCAGGGGGTGCAGTACGTGGCCCTCCAGCTGGCCGATGACGACGATGAGGACGATCACGGCCAGCGCGGTGAGCGGACCCCGCCCGGCGAGGGCGACCACGGTGGCCACGGCGAGCGCGACCGGCGATCCGATCAGGGGCACGAAGGCGGCGAAGAACTCCAGCAGGGTGAGCGGCAGCGCCAGCGGCACCCGCAGCAGGGACAGCGCCACGCCGACGAGGACGGCGTTGGTGGCGGCCACGATGAAGATGCCGCGCGTGTACCCGGCGAAGGCGTGCCAGGCGGCCGCGCCGGCCCGGTCCCAGGCGGGGCGCGCGCCGGCGGGCAGGAACTGGTCGCGGGTCCAGCGCCACAGGCGCTCGCCGGAGTGGATGAAGAAGATCGAGGCGAAGAGCGCGAGTACGCCCGCGGTCACCAGTTCGACCAGTCGGCCGATGCCGCTGAGGGCGCTGTTGAGCAGGCTCTCCCGGTGCGCGGAGAGGTAGGCCAGCAGCTGGTTCTGGAGGTGGGAGAGGCGGCCGGGGCTGATGCGGAGCGGCGGGCGTTCGAGCCACTGTTCGATGCGGTGGACGCCGCCGCGCAGTTCGTCGGCCAGCTGCGCCGACTCCCCCGCCACCGCGTTGCCGACGAAGGCGAGCAGCGCCATCAGCAGCAGGAGGCTGCCCACCAGCGCGACGGCGACGCACAGCGGCCTGGGCAGCCGGCGGTTCAGCAGGTCGGCGAGGGGGCGCAGCACCGAGGTGACGACCAGGGCGGCGAACAGGGCGACCGCGATGAGCTGGAAGCGGCCGAGGACGGTGAAGACGCCGTAGACGGCGATGCCGACGAGGACGAGGCGCCAGGCGTAGGCGGCGCCGACGCGCAGCCAGGGCACGGTGCGCTCGGCGAGCGGGTGTTCCTCGGCCGGGGGCGCCGGGACGAAGCGGGCGCGCGGCGGCAGCGACGGGGAGTGCGCCGGCCGGCTGCCGAGCACCACGCCGCCCGTCCGGCGCCCGCGGCCCCGCCCGGCCGTCGGACCGCCCGCTTCCGCCACCGTGCCTCCCGTCGCCGCCCGCCGGTCACGTCGTATGCACGGTACGGGCCGCACCCGCGCGGTTCGCGCGCAACGCGCCCGGTCACAGGGCATCCGAGGCCCCGGCGGCCCGTCCGGCGGACACCCCCGGGGCCGGGGCGCCGGGCGCGGCGGGAGGGGGCGGACCCGGCGGCGGGGCGGGTCAGGCGGCCGGCTTCGCCAGGAGTTCGGGGCCGTTGTTGTGGACGTCGTTGACGGCCGTGGAGACGGGGCGGACGGCCAGCCGGCCGTCCGCCGGAGGGCTCAGCAGACGGCGCAGCTCGCCCGGGTCCTGGCGGCGCGGGTCGAGCCAGCCGGCGTAGTGGTCCGGGGTGAGGGCGAGCGGCATCCGGGGGTGGACGCGGCCGGCCGCGTCGGTGGCGTCAGTGGTGATGACGGCGCAGGTGGTCAGCCAGGCGGCGGGGTCGTCGTCGCGGGCCACCGCCGGATCGCGCCAGTACTCGTACAGTCCGGCGAGCGCCATGATCCCGCCGTCCTCGGGATGCACGAAGTACGGCTGCTTGTACGCCCGGCCCGTTCCCTCGGCCTTGGCCCGCTGCCACTCGTAGAAGCCGTCGGCGGGCAGCAGGCAGCGGTGCCGGGCGAAGGCCCGGCGGAAGGCGGGCTTCTCGTGCACGGTCTCCACCCGGGCGTTGATCAGGCGGGCGCCGATCTTCACGTCCTTCGCCCAGGACGGCACGAGTCCCCAGCGCAGCGGCCGCAGCTCGCGGCGGACGGCGCCCGGCCCCTCGCCGTCCTCCTCGCGCGGGGCGCGCTCCAGTACGGCCCACACCTCGTCGGTCGGAGCGACGTTCCAGCTCGGGGCGGGCGCCTGCGGGGCGTGCCACTCGGCCGCGTTGAAGTGCCGGGCCAGTTCGGCGGGGCTGCGGGTGGAGACGTAACGGCCGCACATGGGGCCAGGGTGCCACGGCCGACGGCCGCCCCGCGCGAGGAGACGCCCCTCGCGCCGGTGTGCGGCCGGGGCCGGAGCGGCGGCGCCGATGACGGAGAGGTCCCGCGTACGGGCCCCGGCCGTTCCCCGCCCGAACCTTACGCGTCCTTGCGGCCCACGCCCGCGTACACCCAGTACTGGGACGGGTTCTCCGGGACCTCCTCGGCCCGGTCGGGGCGCCACAGGGGGACGTAGACGAGGCCGGGTTCGACCAGTTCGAATCCGTCGAACAGGGACTCGATCTCGGTTCGGGAGCGGGCGGTGACCGGGGAGGTGGCCCGGTCGCGGTACAGCTGCCCGACGGCGGCGGCGGTGTCCGGGCGGTCCTCGTCCGTGGCGTGGGTGAGAGCCAGCCAGCTGTCGGCGGGCAGCGCCTCGCGGAAGGCGGCCACGATCCCGGCCGGGTCCTCCTGCGGGGTGATGAAGTGCAGGATCGTGATCATCAGGACGGCGACCGGCTGCTCGAAGTCGATCAGCTCCCGCAGGCGCGGCGCGGAGAGTATGCCGGCCGGGTCGCGTATGTCGCCGGCGACGATCGTCGCGTCCGGGTTGTCGGCGAGCAGCGCCTCGCTGTGCGCGACGGCCACGGGATCGTTGTCGACGTAGACCACCTTGGCGCCGGGGCAGGCGGCCTGGGCGACCTCGTGGACGTTGCCCTGGGTCGGGATGCCGGACCCGAGGTCGACGAACTGGCGTACGCCCGACTCGACCAGGAAGCGCACCGCGCGCCCCAGGAAGGCGCGGTTGGCGCGGGCCAGGGTGCGCACCTGGGGGTCGATGGCCGTGAAGGCCGCCACCGCCTCCCGGTCTATGGCGAAGTTGTGCTCCCCGCCCAGCATGGCGTCGTACATACGGGCCACACTGGCCTTGCCCGGGTCCACACCCTGCGGCAGAACGTCCCCGTCCGGCATGACAACTCCCCCTGGAATCCGGCGACCTCGACTGTGACTGGGCATCATATAGTTGCCCCCAGCACGTGCCACCGTTTCCGTCGCCGATCCCGGTACGGACCGACCGCTTCCCCCCTCCCCCTCCCGTCGCCGCACCGCCCCCTCCGCCGCTACCGGCCCCACCCGGAAGGCAACGACCCTGCGGAACACAGAACGCAGTGAGCCAAGCGAGCCGCCCGGCACCCGTGCCGCCGCCAGGGCGCGGGACGGCGTGCGTCTGATGGCGCCGCTCCGCAGCCGCGGGTACTTCTCCCCCGCGGCCGACGCCATCGGCTCCGAACTCGACCTGGAACTGACCGGCCGTCATGTCGTCCACGCGCTGGCGCCGGCCTTCTGCGACGCGGCCTCGGTGTATCTGCTCCAGCGCTGGCTCCTGGAGGAACAGGCGCACATGGCGGCCGATCCGCCGCAGATCGAGGCGCGCCGGCTGGCCCTGCGCATAGGGTCGGACGCCGCCGAGGACTGGGAGCCGCTGCTGCCGGTCGGCGAGGTGCTGGTCTTCCCGCGCGAGACGCCGTACGCGCGGGCCCTGGCCACCGGGCAGACGCAGCTGCTGGACGGCATGGACGGGCACACCTTCGAACGGCTGCGCAGGACCGGTCCGGAGGACAGCGGCGTCAACGCCCTGCTGCGCAGCGCCGCCTTCCTCATCGTGCCGCTGCGGCTGCGCGGCACGGCCGTCGGTTTCATCGCCTGCACGCGCGGACCGGACAAGGGGCCCTTCACCCGTCGTGAGGCCGTGGCGGTGGAGTCGCTGGGCGCCCGGGCCTGCGTCGCGTCGACAACGCCCGGCGCTACGAACGCGAGCGGCGCACCGCGCTGGCCATCCGCCGCAGTCTGCTCCCCGAGACCGGGCAGACCTTCGAGGGCTGCCGGGTCGCCCACGGCTACCGGCCCGCCGGGCAGGACAACGTCATCGGCGGCGACTGGTACGACGTGCTGCCCCGCACCGGCCGCCGGCTCGGGCTCATCGTCGGCGACGCGATGGGGCACGGGCCGGAGTCGGCCGTCGCGATGATCCAGCTGCGGACGGCGGTACGGACGCTGGCGACGCTGGACACCGGGCCGACCGAGCTGATGCGGCGCCTGGACGCCATCGCCGGGGACACCCCGGGCGCCTCGTTCGCCACCTGCATGTACGCGGAGTGGGACGCCGAGCTGCGCACCTGCACCTTCGTGGGGGCGGGCCATCCGCCGCCCTTGGTGCGCGGGCACGGGGGCACGGCGGTGCCGGTCGACCTCGCCACCGCGGGTCTGCCCCTCGGGCTCGGCCCGGGCCGCTACGAGCCGACCGTGCTGCACCTGACCGAGCCGACGCTCGTGCTGCTCTACAGCGACGGGCTGGTCGAGTCCCGCGCCAGCGACATCGACCAGGGCATCAGCCGGCTCTCCCGGGCGCTGGACGCGGGCGCCGACGAGCTGGCGGACCCGGGGCACCCGGACGCCCTGTCGTCGCTGTGCCGGCGGCTGCTGGCGGACTCCGGGCCCGACGACGGGCGCGACGACCGGACGCTGCTGCTGGCCGAGCTGACGCCGGGGAAGAACTGAGTACGCGGGGCGGGCTGGTTGTCCGATGAGCGGCAGCGGCCGTTCGGGCGGTGTCCTCACCTGATGCGGTGAGGGGGGCGGCACGGGGCGTACGAAGGGGGCGCGCGGGCCGTTGCCCGGGCATGGACAGCACTTCTCGCGCCGCCGTACCCCTACCCTCCGCCGGCCGTGCGGGCGCCGGCCCGCGGCCGCCCGCGATCGAGTCCGCCGCGCCGCTGCTGCGGCCGTGGGGCGCCGGAGCGGCCGTACCACCGGCGCCGCGGGGGGCGTACGCCGTTCCGGCGGTGCCGGTGCCCCGCGGGATCCCCGGCCCGTGAGGACGGCCGACGCGATGGCCGACGCGATGGCCGCGCGGGGTGCCGCCGTATTCCCGGCGAGGGCGGTCGGCGCGACCGGCGGTCGGGGGCGCGCGCGAGGGCCGTGGCGTGCGCGGGCGTGGACACCGGTTGCTCACAGGGTGGTGACGGGGGCGTCACGATGGTGGGCGGGGGCGTTGCCGCGGCGCCGGCCCCTCGTTGAGCGCGGCATGGACATGTGGGAGGACGGCGACTGCCCGTGGTGCCGCTCGCTGCTGGGGCCCGCTCAGGACGCGTCCCCCATGCGCTTCGGCACCGGCCGGAGAAACGATCGTGCGGAGTCCCGGCGGGCGGCAGCGGCGGCCTGGCTGGGGCGGGCGCACGTGGTCGTGCCGCCCATGGCGGCGCTCACGGTGGTGGCCGCGCTCATGATGGCGGCGACGCTGGCCTGACCGGCGCGCCGCGTGTGGTCAGCCGCCCGCCGGACCGGCCGCTCCTCGCGCGTCGCCCGCCGCCGGGTCAACTGGTCCGCGGCGCTTCTCCCGCCGCCGTCCCCCTCCTCACGAACCCCTGCCATCATGGTCACCCGGCCCACTGGCCCTGGCCAGGCGTTCACGAGAAGTGAGGAAAGAGTGGCAGAGACCGAGGGAGCGTCGGCAGCCGACCGGCTGCTGATCACCCGTACCACGGCCGAGGACGGCACCTGCGTCGTGACGCTCGAGGGCGAGGCCGACCTGGACAGCAGCGCACGCCTGCGGGACACGCTGCTGTCCTGTCTGACGGCCGCACCCGCCACGGTGGCCGATCTCGGCGGCCTGACCTTCATGGACTCCAGCGGCATCAACGCCCTCATCTCCGCCCACCAGGCGGCGCAGGCGTCCGGGGCGCGGCTGTCCCTCGCCGCGCCCCGCGAGGCGGTCCTGCGGGTGCTGGAGCTCGTCGGCCTCGACACGCTCATTCCCTGGTACCCGAGCGTGGAGGCGGCGCTCGCCGCGTGACGGCGAGGCGGGCGGGGGACGACGCGGGCCCGGCGGCGACGCGGGCGGCGGCGGGGCGGCGGCACGCGCGCGAGGCCGGCGCCCGGTCCCGCGCGCGTGCCGCCGGGTGCGTCAGCCGGTCTTGCCGCGGCCGGACAGCGCGTCCCTGAGCCGGTCGACCAGTCCGGCGCCGGGCGCCAGGAGCTTGTTGCCGGGCGGGGTGTCGGGGGCGGAGGGGTGCGGGCGCGTCGGCGCGGTCTTCTTCGCCGAGCGCACCTTCTCGCCGAGCTCCTCCAGGTCCTCCGGGCTCGCCGCCTCCCGCAGCCGGGGGAAGAGGTTCTGCTCCTCGTCCGTGATGTGCTCCCGGATCTCCCGCATCAGCCGGCCCATGAACTCGTCGAACTGCGGGTCGGCGGCCTCGCAGCCCTCCAGTTCCTTCATGGTCCGCTCGGCCTCGGAGTGGTCCTCGATCTCCCGGTCGGCGATCTCGTCCCCGTCGGGCAGGTGGCGGCGCACCGCCGGGTACAGGTGCATCTCCTCGGCCACCGAGTGGCGGACCAGTTCGATGACGGCCTGGTCGGCCAGGTCCTTGCGCCTCTTGTCCCCCACCGGGAGGGCTTCGATCTGCGCGAAGATCTCCTCCACCTCGCGGTGGTCGGTGGTCAGTTCGTGGATGACGTCTCCGCCGTGTCCCATGCCGGGGGCTCCTTGGTGTCCGTCTCGTTCTCGGTGTCGGTCGATGTGTTCGTGCGGTGCTCCGGTGCGCGTACGCCGCTCATCACGAAGCCGTCGCGCGGCCGCGTCGGGATGCGGCGCAGCGGTATCCGCAGGTCCTGTGCGGGCACCTCGTACTCCAGGCCGGCCAGCCGCACCGCCAGGCTCTCCAGCAGGCCCAGGGCGACGCCCTCGCCGGGGCAGCGGTGGCCGGTGCGCGGGTCGCCGCCGCCCTGCGGGATCAGCTCGTCGCGTTCGGCCGGGTGCTCCAGGAAGCGCTCCGGACGGAAGGCGTACGGGTCGCCCCACAGGCCGGCGTCGTGGTTCTGGCCGTACACGTCCAGCAGGACCATCCCGCCCCGCGGGACCGTGTGCCCGTGCCAGGACAGGTCCCGGGCGGCCAGTCCGCCGAGGAAGGGGGCGAACGGGTAGAACCGGCGCACCTCGTGGGCGAACGCGGTGGCCTCGGCCGGGTCGCCGCCGCGCAGCCGGTCGCGCAGCCCGGGCAGGCGGTGCAGAGCGTGCGCGGCGAAGGCGGCGAACCAGCTGACGGCGACCGTGGGCCGGAGAATGTTGAGCAGTTCCACGGCGGCCGTCCCGGGCGTCAGCCGCTCGCCCGCGCCCTCCCGGTGCCCGGCGACCCGTTCCAGCAGGGAGCCGGGCGCGGCCGGGGTCCGGCCGGAGCGCACGTCGCGCACCAGGCGGGCCAGCCGTTCCTCCTGGCGGCGGCGGGCGTGCCGGGCCCGCCAGTGGCGCGGACCCGGGGTGGCGAAGCCGTCGACCATGGCGATCAGGTCGCGGGCCACCGCGCCGGCCTCGGCGTCCGGCAGCGGGACGCCGGCCCAGCGGTGGACGCCGCGGGTGAGCACCACGGCGGCCTCGTCGAACAGGACGACCCGCGGCCGTCGGGCCCACTCGGCGACGGCCTCGTCCCAGGCGGCGACGACCTGCTCGACGACGCCCTCGATCAGGTCCGCTCCGAGCAGCGGCAGGAACAGTCCCTTGCGCTCGCGGTGGGCCGTGCCGTCCAGGGTGTGCACCGCCCCGTGGCCGAACAAGGTGGCCTGTACGGGGCCGGGGATCGCGCCGTGGCGGTGCACGTTGCGCTCGTCGTAGAAGAACCGCACGGCGTCCGGTCCGCGCACGGCGAGGACCGGCTTGCCCATCAGGCGGGTGGTGAGCGCCGGTTCGCCGCCGCTGTCCCGCATGCGCTGCGGCAGCCACGCGTAGCCGCCGGCGAGCAGGGCGAGCGTCTGGTCGGACAGGGGGTGCGGGGGGCGTCGGTCGGCGTCCATGCGGGGGCGGGTGCCCCGGGAACGGGCCGCGGAACCTGCGAAGCCGCGCGGCGGGGCGGTGGCGTGCCCGACGGGGCGGGCGGACGGGTCGGCCGAACGGGTCCGGTGTCCGCCGCGGGCCGGTTCCGAGAACCGCACGGCCGTGCCGTGGCCGATTCCGGGCGCGGGCGCGGCCGGTTCCGGGAGCCGCACGGCCGTGCCGTGGCCGGTTCACCCGGTCGGCTCGATTGCTTCCGGGCGACTCGGGAACCCGGCCAGCGCCGCGTACCCCTCACCCCTGGAGAGGCCATGAGTCTGCTGCGTCTGGCCGGTCGTCCCCTGCTGGCCTCGATGTTCGTCGTCGGAGGCATGAACTCCGTACGCAAACCCGAGGCCGTGACCCCGCTCGCCGAGCCCGTCGTGCAGGCGATCAGGGAGCGTGTGCCGGTCCTGCCGGAGCGCACCGAGCAGGTCGTGCGGCTCAGCGGCGGCGTCCAGGTGGTCGCCGGTGTCATGCTCGGCCTGGGCCGCATGCCCCGGCTCGCCTCCCTGGCTCTGGCGGCGACCCTGGTGCCGACCACGCTGGCGGGCCACCGCTACTGGGACGTCGAGGACCCCGGCGAGCGCGCCCAGCAGCGCATCAACTTCCTGAAGAACCTCTCCATGCTGGGCGGTCTGCTGATCGAGGCCGACGACACCGGCGCCGCGCCCTCCCTGCTGTGGCGCGGCCGGCACTCGGCCCACGAGCTGCAGCGCCAGGCCGCCGTGATGGGCCGTACCGTCCGGGCGACGGCGCGTCCGGCCGCCGTGGCCGGCGGCATCCGGGCCAAGCTGCCCTGCTGACCCGCCCGCCGCCCCGCCCGCACGACCGACCGGCCCGGCCGACGAGCGAGAAGGACGCCTACGCCCATGAACGACGAAGGACGCTCGGGCACCCTGGTGCCCGGCTTCGCCGGGCCGAGCGGGCACACCCTGCTCGGCATCTACCTCAACGACCATCTGACCGGCGCGACGGTGGGCATGGAGCGCTCCCGCCATCTGGCGACGAGTTGCCGGGGCACCGAGATCGGCGACGCCATGGCCCCGATCGTCGCCGAGATAGCCGAGGACCGCAGATCCCTGCTCGCGCTGATGCGGAGCCTCGACCTGCCGGTGCGGCGCTACAAGGTGTACGCCGGACGGCTCGGCGAGCGGGCCGGGCGGCTCAAGAGCAACGGCGCCCTCATCCGGCGCTCCCCGCTCAGCACGCTGGAGGAACTGGAGCTGCTGCTGATCGGCGTGAAGGGCAAGGCCTGTGCGTGGGAGGCGCTGCGCGGGCTCGCCGAGCACGACCGGCGGCTCGACGCGGCGCACCTGGACGGACTGCTCGACCGGGCCCGCAGGCAGTTGCGCACCATCGCCGATCTGCGGCTGCGCCAGGCCGAGCTGACGTTCCGCACGCCCTGACGCCGCTGCCGCCCGCCGACTGCCGCCCGCCGACGCACCGCGGGGTGCTCGGCGGGCCGTAGTGCCAGGTGCTCGGCGGGCCGTAGTGCGTGGGGCCCACAACTATTGCCGGCCCTTGGTTCTACAGTCCAGACTGATAAACCTATCGTTATGACGTGGACGTCGATGAAGCCGTGACGGCGCGCTCGGCGCGGGCGCCGGGTCCCGGGTACAAGTGGGTGGCCCTGTCCAACACCACGCTCGGGGTCCTCATCGCGACGATGGACGCCTCCATCGTGATCATCTCGCTGCCGGCGATCTTCCGCGGCATCGGCCTCGACCCGCTCACCCCGGGCAACATCGGCTATCTGCTGTGGATGATCCTGGGCTATCTGCTGGTCTCCGCCGTCCTGGTGGTCGTGCTGGGCCGCCTGGGCGACATGTTCGGCCGGGTACGCATCTACAACCTGGGCTTCCTGGTCTTCGCCTGCGCCTCCGTCGCCCTCTCCCTCGATCCGTTCCGGGCCGGGGCCGGCGCGCTCTGGCTGATCCTGTGGCGGATGGTGCAGGCGTTCGGCGGCTCGATGCTCACCGCGAACTCCGCCGCGATCCTCACCGACGCCTTTCCCGCCCGGCAGCGCGGGATGGCCCTGGGCGTCAACCAGATCACCGCCCTGGCCGGCCAGTTCCTCGGCCTGCTGGCGGGCGGCCTGCTCGCCGCGGTCGACTGGCGCGCGGTGTTCTGGCTGAGCGTGCCCATCAGCGTGACCGGCACCGTCTGGTCGTACCTGAGCCTGCGCGAGACCTCCACCGGGCGGCGCGGACGCGTCGACTGGCTGGGCAACGCCACCTTCGCGACCGGCGCCGGCATCCTACTCGCCGCCCTCACCTACGGCATCCAGCCCTACGGCACGAGCGCGACCGGCTGGGGCAGCCCCTGGGTGCTCGCCGGGCTGTCCGGCGGCGTCCTGCTGCTGGCCCTGTTCTGCTGGGTCGAGAGCCGGGTCGCCGAACCGATGTTCCACCTCGGGCTGTTCCGGGTGCGGGCGTTCGCCGCGGGCAACCTGGCCGCGCTGCTGACCGCGGTCGCCCGCGGCGGGCTCCAGTTCATGCTGATCATCTGGCTCCAGGGCATCTGGCTGCCGCTGCACGGCTACGCCTTCGAGGACACCCCGCTGTGGGCCGGGATCTTCATGCTCCCGCTGACCATGGGGTTCCTGCTCGCAGGCCCCGTCTGCGGGTACCTCTCGGACCGGTTCGGCTCCCGGCTGTTCTCGACGACGGGTCTGCTGCTGGTCGCGGCCTCCTTCGCCGGTCTGCTCGTGCTGCCGGTCGATTTCCGCTACGGGCCGTTCGCGGGACTGCTGCTGATGAGCGGGTTCGGGCAGGGCATGTTCTCCGCGCCCAACACCTCCTCGATCATGGGCAGCGTGCCGGCGGAATACCGGGGCGTGGCCTCGGGCATGCGCTCCACCTTCCAGAACTCCGGGACCGCCCTGTCCATCGGGGTCTTCTTCTCCCTGATGATCTCGGGGCTGGCCGCCTCGCTGCCCGCCGCGCTCGGCGACGGACTGCGGGCGCACGGGGTCCCGGCCGGCGCGGCCGGGCAGGCCGCCTCGCTGCCGCCGGTGAGCACGCTGTTCGCCACGTTCCTCGGGAACAATCCAATCGAGCACCTGCTCGCCGCGGGCGGCACGCTCGATCACCTGTCGGCCGGACAGCGGCGGACCCTGACCGGCCACACCTTCTTCCCGCGGCTGGTGTCCGGTCCCTTCCACCACGGGCTGACCGTCGTCTTCGGCGTCGCCGGCGCCATGGCGCTGGTCGCGGCCTTCGCCTCCGCGCTGCGCGGTGACCACCGGCGACTGCCCGACGCGCCGGCCGGCGCCCGCACATCGTCCGGCGAGGGCGGGCCGTCCGAGGCAGCGCCCTCCGCGCAGGCACCGCCGACGACGACAGCACAGACAGCACAGACAGCACAGACAGCGCGGACAGCGCGGACAGCGCGGACCTCCGCCGGGCGGACGCCGTCCGGGCCCGGGGCGGAACCGCCCGGTGACACGCCGACGGGGTCCCCGTCCGACGGACGGGGACCCCGCTGAGAGACGTCGTGCGAGGCTCCCTCAGGGCGTCCTCGCGCAGCGTCCGGGCGTCCGCCCGGACCGTGTCCGAGGCGGCAGCCTCACGGCTTCAAGGTGTCCTTCGCCTTCTCCTTGGCCTGCCGGGCGTCACCCTTGGACTTCTCGGCCTGGCCCTCGGCCGTCATGCGCTCGTTGCCCACGGTGCGGCCGACCGTCTCCTTGGCCTTGCCCTTCATCTGTTCCTTCTTGGCCTTGCCCTTTTCGTCACCAGCCACTGTCGCTCACTCCAAGCCGCAATCGACGTCGGTGTTTCACGGCCTCGGGTGTCCGCGGCGGCGGCCGGCAAACCCGCGAGCCGGCCGCTGTCGCCCGTTCGGCGGCACGGGGTACTCGGCGCGCAGCAGCCGGAGAGGAGAGCCCGCCATGCTCGAGACCCTGACCGTCGACGCCCGCGAGCACGGCCTGGCCGGTGACGGGGTGACCAACGACCAGCCGGCGTTCCAGCGCCTGGTGGACGAGCTGGGCGCGGCCTGCGCCGCCGACGGCATGCCGCGGGTGCTGCGCGTGCCCGCCGGGCGCTATCTGATGCGGGACCGGCCCACCCTGTGGCGCAGCGGCGTCTCCCTGATCGGCGCCGGCCGCGGCGCCACCTGCTTCGTGCTGGCCAATCCCGGCGCGCGGACGACGCCGGTGCCGCTGGCCTGGTTCACCGCCGCCCAGCACGGGGCCGGGCGGGACCACCACGTCGCGGACGTCACCTTCGCCCACTTCGAGATCGACGGGTCGGGTGTGCGGACCGAGGAGTACGACGTGCTGGCCAAGGGGCTCGGGCTGCAGTACGTGCTGCGCGGCCGGTTCAGCGACCTGTACATCCACGACACGGCGGCCACCGGATTCGGCTGCGACTTCCTCCAGGACACCGTCGTGGAGGGCCTGCTGGTCGAGCGGTGCGGGCGGCAGGACAGCGGCGAGCAGATGGGCGGCGCGGGGATCGGCATCGGCGTCGGCGGCTGGGGCCGCGTCGAGCGCCTCACCGTCACCGCCTGCACCGCCGTCGGCAACGGCACCAACGGGATCTTCCTGGAGCTCCAGAACAAGGACTGGCCGCTGACCTGCGGCATCCGCATCACCGCCTGCCACGCCGAGGGCAACCGGTTCGGCATCTCCGACTGGGGCGCGGACGGCCTGCTGGTCACCTCCTCGACCATGATCGGCAACCATGAGGCCGGGTTCGACGTGTCCTCGCAGGGCACCTCGAAGGTCGGCGGCCGGGGCGGCATCGTGACCGGCTGCGTGATCGACGGCAACGTCCGCGACGGGGTCGGGCTGGGCAACACGCCGGGCCCGTACGCCCTGCGCGGCAATCGGATCAGCGGCAACGGGCGCTACGGCTACTGGCAGCACAACCTGGCCGGCGGCGCCGACGAGCCGGCGGTGGACATCGTCCTGGAGGCCAACGACATCCGGGACAACGCCCTGGACGGCGTACGCGTGGACGCGGCGATGCGGGAGGCCGCGATCGTGGACAACCGGATCCGCGACAACGGCCGCCGCAGCGCGGGCGCGGCCGAGGGCGGCGGCGCCGGGGTGCGCTGCACGGCGCTGTCCCTGAGCGACGAGGGGGCCGGCTGGCCGCCGGACGCGCACCGCGGCAAGGAGGTGACCGTGGGGGCGTGGACGGCCGTGGTCACCGGCAACACCGCGACCGAGCTGATCCTGGCGCCGCTGCGGCCCGGCGCGGACACCGCCTGGCCGGACGGCGTGCCCGAGCCGGGCGCCCGGTACCGGCTGCCCGGCACCGTGCAGGCGCGGGCCGGGCTGACCGTGGACGCCGCGGTGTCCGGGACGTGGCTGGACGGCAACCGGATCGGTGACGACCAGGCCGTCGGGACGCAGACGCACGGCCTGCGCGTCACGCCGGACGGGGACTGGACCGACTGCCGGGTCTTCGACAACGACCTCGGCGGGAACGCCGTCGCGGCCACCCGGTTCGACACCCCGCCCGCCGGGGGCCGGTGGCGCGACAACGACGAGTAGCCCCGACACCGCGCCGGAGCGCCCGCCGTGGCGTCGGGGCCGCCCCGCCGTCCGGATCCGGTCGGGTCATCCCCCGTTGAGCCGGGTCGCGCCTCCTTCGGCCGCCCGGTGCTCGCGCTCCGGGCGGTGGGCGGGCGCGGGGCGGTCCTGGGAGCGGTCGTCGGAGCGGTCGGGCCGGTCCGGGGGCCCGTGGACGTGGTCGTGGCGCCAGTCGGCGACCGCGACCGCGAGGGCCGCGAGTATCGCCACCAGGGCCGCGCCCACCGACAGCGCCACCGCCTCGCGGTAGTCGCGGCCGGAGGCGGCGAGCACGGTGTAGAACAGGCCCGGCAGGGCCGCCGTGCCGATCGCGCCGCCCAGGCGTTGCCCGGTCTGCAGGGCGCCGCCGGCCGCCCCGGCCATCCGCACCGGCACGTCGCGCAGGGTCATCGTGACGTTCGGGGAGATCACGCAGCCGCTGCCCAGCCCGCCGACGAACAGGGCGGGCGCGGCGAGCCAGGTCATGACGCCGGTGGGCGCGGACCACATGATCCAGGCGGCGGCGCCGAGGCCCGCGATCACCCCGATGAGCCCGCACAGGGTGAGCAGCCGCCCCATGCGCTCCACCAGCCGTCCGGACACCACCGCGCCGGCGGCCGAGCCGATCGCGAACGGCGTCACCGCGAGGCCGGAGCGCAACGGCTCGTAGCCGAGGCCGTTCTGGAAGAACAGCGCGAACACCAGCCACACCCCGCTGAAGCCCACGAAGTACAGCGTGCCGAGCGCCGTGCCGGCGGCGTAGCCGCGGGTGCTGGTGAGCAGTCGCGGGTCCAGCAGCGGCTGGCCGTCGCGGGCGGCGACCCGCGCCTCCCAGCATGCGAAGGCGGCCAGCAGCGCCACGCCCACCGGGAACAGCCACCACAGCCGGCTCAGTCCGCCGCTCTCGGCGAACACCAGCGGCAGCATCAGGGCGAGCACCCCCACGCCCAGCAGGGTCACGCCCGGCAGGTCGAGCCGTTCGCGGCGGCCGGGGGCCACCCGGGGCAGCAGCCGCAGCCCGAGCAGCAGCGCCAGCGCCCCGACGGGCACGTTGACGTAGAAGATCCAGCGCCAGCCCTGGGTGCCGTGGGCGAGGGCCAGGATGAGTCCGCCGGTGACGGGTCCCACGGCGCTGGAGACGCCCACCGTGCCGCCGAAGAGGCCGAAGGCCCGGCCGCGTTCCGCGCCGCGGAACATCTGCTGGATCAGCGCGGAGTTCTGCGGCGCCAGGCACCCGGCGCAGGCGCCCTGCGCGAGCCGGGCGGCCACCAGCCACCCGATCGTGGGCGCGGCGCCGGCCGCGGCGCTGCAGATCACGAAGCCGGCCAGCGCGCACAGGAAGATCCGGCGCCGGCCCATCGCGTCGCCCAGCCGCCCGGCCGGGACCAGGACCAGGGCGAACGCCAGGGCGTACCCGGACACCACCCACTGCACGGCGGCCGCCGAGGCGCCGAGGTCGCGCTGCATCGACGGCAGGGCCACGGCCACGATCGTCACGTCGAGCAGGCTCATGAACCCCGTCGCCAGGGTGACCCACAGGGCCTTCCAGCGCCTGGGGTCGGGGGCGGCCTCCGGCCGGCCGCCGGGGCCGTCCGGCCGCGCTTCGCTGTTCACGCACGCTCCTCCCGGTCGCGGCCCGAGCACGCACCGGCCGTCTCGGCTGTGCGCCGAAGTGGCGCGTTCCCCCGAGGGGCCGGGCGGAACGCCTCGACCACACGAACGTCTCCCCCACACGATCGTCGCTCCCGGCGGCCGCGGCCACTTCGGGCGGCCGCCCGGCGCCTCGCCCGTCCGGTCGGCTTCGGACGGCGAACACCGGGTAGCCGTAGCGAGGTCAGAGAGCACGAACCACGACGAGCGGCACAAAACGGTACTCCTATGATCACCCCTCCGGGTAACAAGGCGCCGGACGAGCGCGCGCGCAGCCGGCCCGCCGCCGAGCGGATGCGGCCCGCCGCCGCGTTGCGCTACGGCGCCGCGTGGGTGGCCGGGGCCGCCCGTACCGCCGACGCGCGGCGGGCCGTGCACGCGTTCCTCGCCCTGGCGGCGCGCACCGCCCACGCCTCGGTCACCAGCCGGGCCGAACAGGACGCCCAGCTGGTGGTGAGCGAGCTGGTCGGCAACGCGCTGCGGCACGCGCCGGGGCCGTGCGGCCTGCTGCTGGAGCTGTCCGCGGACCGGGCGCGGCTCGGCATCACCGTCTGGGACACCTCCCCGTCGGTGCCGCTGGTCAACGAGCGCGACGGCACGCGGGTGGGCGGGCACGGGCTGTTCCTGGTGCGGGCGTGCAGCCGCGCGCTGGACACCGTCGCCGGGCCCGACGGCAAACTGGTCATCGCCGAGGTGGCCCTGTGGCCGGGGCAGGCCGGCCCGCCGTAGCCACGGCGGGTGACGGCGGCTGCCGGAGCCGGCCCGGACGGGCCGGGACGCGGTGCGACGTAAGCGCGCGGGCCGGGACCGCATGTGGCCGTAAGCGCGCGGGCCGGGACGGCGTATTCGTGCGGGCCGGGACGGCGTGCGGCGTATGCGCGCGGGCCGGGACGGGTACTCCGCACGGGTCCGGACGGCGTACGCCTCCGGCCCCGCGGCACGCACACCCGAGACGGGCCCCGCCCGTCGGGCAAGGAGCCCCATGGCCGCCTTCGACGACGCCCTCGACCTGCACTTCATCGGCACCGCGACGGTCCTGCTGCGCTACGGCGACCTCACCCTGCTCACCGACCCCAACTTCCTGCACCGCGGCGAGGCGGCGCACCTCGGGTACGGGCTGGTGAGCCGGCGCGTCACCGAACCGGCCCTCGACGTGGGCGAACTGCCCCGCCTGGACGCGGTGGTCCTGTCCCATCTGCACGGCGACCACTGGGACCGGCGGGCCCGGCGGGGCCTGGACCGTTCGGTGCCGATCGCCACCACCCCGCACGCCGCCCGGCGGCTGAGCGCCCGGCAGGGGTTTCGCCGGGCGGGCGGGCTCCGCACCTGGGAGAGCGGCGTCTTCCGGCGCGGCGGCTCGCAGGTGCGGGTGACGGCGCTGCCCGGCCGGCACGCGCTGCGACCGGTGCCGCGGCGGATGCTGCCGCCGGTGATGGGCGCCATGCTGGAGTTCGGCCCGACCGGCGGACCGGTGCGCCAGCGGCTGTACCTGTCGGGCGACACCCTGCTGTACGACGGCCTGGACGAGATCGGCCGCCGCTTCCCCGCCGCCGACGTGGCCGTGCTGCACCTGGGCGGCACCCGGCTGCCGGGCGGCTTCGTGGTCACCATGGACGGGGCCGAGGGCGCCGAACTCGCCCGCCGTCTCGACCCCGGGCGGGTGCTGCCCGTGCACTACGACGACTACCGCGTCTTCCGCTCCCCGCTCGGCGACTTCCTGACCGAGGCGCGCCGGCTGGGGCTGGCCGAGCGGCTGGTCCACTGCCCTCGCGGGCAGCACGCCCGGCTGCTCCCGCACGCCGACCGCGCCACACTCCGCTGACCTGGTCGGGGGCCGCCCGTCGCCGGGCGGGCGGCCCCCGACCGGACAGGCAGCGGCTGCCGGACCGCCGCCGAGGTGTTTTCCTCGTCAGGTGAAGGCAACTCGGCCCGCGCACCCGCCCGGGACTGTCCGCGCAGTCACCTCCGCCCGCACGCAACCGGAGTTCCGGATGACCACCTCACAGCACCGGCCGCCCGGCCCGGGGGCCCCGCGCATCGGCCTGCTCGGCTCCTACGGCGGCTACAACATCGGCGACGAAGCCATCCTCCAGTGCGTCCTGGGCTGTCTGCGCGGCCACCGGCCCGGGGCCCGGCTGATCGTCTTCAGCCGGGACGCCGAGCACACCCGCGCGCACCAGCCCATGGCCGACGAGGTGGTGCCCTGGGAGGGCGTGCCGTACCGGCAGGTCACCGACGTGCTGGCCGGGCTCGACCTGCTGGTGCTCGGCGGCGGCGGCATCCTCTACGACGGCGAGGCGCGGCGCTATCTGAAGCTGGTGCGCACGGCGCAGACGCACGGGGTGCGCACCTTCGCCTACGCGGTCGGCGCCGGCCCGTTGCGCGAGAGCGACGACCGGGAGGCGGTGCGCACGGTACTGGCCGACATGGACGAGGTGGTGGTGCGCGACCAGGAGTCGCGGCTCGTCCTGGAGGAGGTGGGCGTCGAGCGGGACCTCGTGGTCACCGCGGACCCGGCGCTGCTGCTGCCGCCCGAGCCGTTCACCGCGGAGATGATGCGTCAGGAGGGCGTGCCGGCGCACGCCCGGCTGGTGGGGATGTCGGTGCGCGAGCCGGGGCGGGCGGCGGAGAAGCTGGACGAGGGCGACTACCACGCGCTCCTCGCCGACGTGGCCGACTTCCTGGTGCGCCGGCTGGACGCGCATGTGGTGTTCATGCCGATGGAACGCCACGATGTGCGGCACGCCCACGCGGTGCTGTCCCGGATGAGCGCGCCGGACCGGGGCCGGATCCTGCACAGCGCCTATACGCCCGGGCAGGTGCTGGGTCTGATGAGCCACCTGGACCTGGTGGTGGGCATGCGGCTGCACTTCCTGATCTTCGCGGCGCTCTCCGGGCTGCCGGTGCTGCCGCTGCCGTACGCCGGGAAGGTGTTCGACTTCGCCCGCCGGCTGGGCGCGCCGGCGCTGGTCGGCGTGGCCCGCGAGCAGGTCGGGCTGCTGCTGGCGGAGGTCGACCGGCTGTGGGACGAGTTCCCGCAGCGCCGGGTGGACCTCGGCACCCGGGTGCGCGAGCTGCGCGAGCTGGCCGCGGAGACCTGTGCGCGGTGCGGGGCGCTGCTGGACGACATGGACCGCCGCGCGGACGGCGCCGCCCCGGTGCCGCCCGGCGACGCCGGCGGCCTCACCGGGGAGGCGGCAAGGTCCGCCGGTGCGGCGGCCGAGCCGGCCGGGAAGGCGCCCGGCCGCGTCCACGACACCGCCGGTCCCACCGAGGAGGCGGCAGGCTCCGCCGAAGACACGGTCGGTTCCACCGAAGGCGCGGTGGACTTCGCCGAGGGCGCGGCGCGCTCCAGCGGGGGCGCGGCAGGCTCCGCCGACGCTGCCGCCGGTCCCGCGGACGGCACGGCCCGGCCGGCGCGGAGCACTTCGGGGCTCGCCTCAAGCCCTGAAGGCTCCGAAGATCCCGAAGGCTCCGATGCCACCGCCCCCGCCGAGCCCGGCGGCGGTCCGGGCGGTCCGGGCGGCACGGGCGCCGTCGTGCCGGTCGCCCACGGGTTCGCGCAGGCCCCGGAGGGCGCGGAACGCGGCGGTGGCGTCGGGCGGGAGGGCTGATGCCCGTCCTGCCCCGGCCCGAGCGGCCCCGCACCGTGACCCTCCCGCCGCGTACGGCCCAGCACGCGGGACGCACCGACGTGCTGGTGGTGGGCGGCGGCCCGGCCGGGACCGCCGCGGCGTGGGCGGCGGCCGAGGCCGGCGCCGAGGTGACCCTGGTGGAGCGGTACGCGTTCCTCGGCGGCAACGCCACCGTGGCGCTGGTGATGCCCCTGATGTCGTTCCACAACGAGCACAAGCAGGCGGTGTTCGGCGACGACGCCGCCCGGGACCGGCTGCTGCCCACCGACCACGGCGAGGGCGAACCGGTGGTGGCGGGCTTCCTGTGGCGGCTGCTCGACCGGCTCGCCGCGTGCGGGGGCTGCGTACCGCCGTCCCTGGAGACGGGCTACACCGTCCCGTTCGACCCGGAGCTGTTCAAGCTGGTCCTGCTGGACCTGATGGACGAGGCCGGGGTGCGGCTGCTGTTCCACTCCTTCGCGTCGAGCGCGCTGCCGCTTCAGGACGGCTGGCGGGTGGTCTTCGAGACGAAGTCGGGCCCGGTGGTGATCGACGCGGGCGTCGTCGTGGACGGCACCGGCGACGGCGACGTGGCCGCCGCCTGCGGGGCGCCGTTCGAGGTGGGGCGCTCGGAGGACGGGCGGGTCCAGCCGATGACGCTGATGTTCCGGATGGCCGACTTCGCCCAGGAGCACTTCAGCCGGTACGTCCACGACCACCCCGACCAGTGGCGCGGCGTGCACGGGCTGTGGGACCTGGTCCGGGAGGCGACGGAGGCGGGCGAGCTGCGGCTGCCGCGTGAGGACGTCCTGTTCTTCGGCACCCCGCGTCCGCACGAGGTGGCCGTCAACAGCACTCGCGTCACCGGCGCGCTCGGCATCGACGTGTGGGACCTGAGCCGGGCCGAGTGGACGGCGCGCCGTCAGCTGGCCGAGATCGACCGGTTCCTGCGCTCGCGGGTGCCCGGGTTCGAGACGGCGTACGCCGTGCAGAGCGGCACCCAGATCGGGGTGCGCGAGACCCGCCGGGTCATGGGCGACTACCGGCTGACCGGCTACGACATCCTGGACGCCCGGTCCTTCCCGGACGTCGTCGCGCACGGCGCCTACCCCATCGACATCCACAACCCGGAGGGCGCCGGCACCGTGATCCGGCGCGTTCCGCGGGGCCGGTTCTACGACATCCCGTTGCGCTGTCTGCTGCCGGCGGGAACGGACCGGCTGCTGGTCGCCGGGCGCTGCATCTCCGGCTCGCACGTGGCGCACTCGTCGTACCGGGTGATGCCCATCGCGATGGCCACCGGCCAGGCGGCGGGGGTCTGCGCCGCGCTGGCCGGGCGGCTCGGGCGCGCTCCGCGCGAGGTGCCGCACGCCCTGGTGCAGCAGGAGCTGGCCCGGCAGGGCGCACGGCTGCGGCTGCCGGAGGCGGGACACGGCGCCGGTCAGAGGGGGTAGGCGCCGCCCGGTGCGGAGGGACGCCGCCCGGCGCGCGGGGGCGTCGCTCGGGGGGCGTCAGAGCGTGTAGGCGTCGGTGTCCAGGTCGCGCCGTCCGCCGCGCAGCTCGTAGCGGGCGCGCAGCACGGCGGCCGCCTTCTCGCGCGGCACCGCCGCCAGCCCGAAGTGCTGGCGGGCGTACTCCAGGACGTCGTCGACGGTGACCCGCCCGCGCGCGGGACGCCGTCCGCGGCCGGGCTCCGCGGCGGGCGGCTGATCGGCGAGGGCGCGGCGGCGGGCCGTGATGGCGATGTCGGCCGCGACGCCCAGTTGCGCCCGTACGTGCCGGGCCTGCCGTGCCGCCCGCTCGCGCGGCGACCGGCCGCCGAGGCGATGGACCAGACGTCTCATCCCAACCCCCTGTCCCTGCGGCGCCGCGCCCCGGATTCCGGGGCGCGGCACGGTGCTCATGTGTCGTCGTGCGCCTACCCCGGCACGCGCCGGACAGACCTGGCGGACCGATTCTCGGATCGCCGGGAAATAATGGGTGTGAGGTTTCCCGATGGGGGTAGACGCTGCGGAGTCCACCCCGCGATCACGGGCGGACCAGGCAGGCACGACGTACAGGCTGGCAGAGGAGGACCGCACGATGGCGGTGATCACAGAGGTGAAGGCGACTGGGGCTCGGACGGAGCTGCCGGAGGTGGCCGACCCCTCCAAGGTCGCGCCGACCGACGCGCGGGCACTGTCGCGGGTGTTCTTCGACCGGCTGGCGAATCTTGAAGAGGGCACGCACGAGTACCAGTACGCCCGCAACACGCTGATCGAGATGAACATGTCCCTGGTCCGCTACGCGGCCGGCCGCTTCCGCAGCCGGGGTCCGCAGGAGATGGAGGACATCGTCCAGGTCGGCATGATCGGGCTGATCAAGGCGATCGACCGGTTCGAGCTGGCCCGTGAGGTGGAGTTCACCTCGTTCGCCGTGCCGTACATCGTGGGCGAGATCAAGCGCTTCTTCCGGGACACCTCGTGGGCCGTGCACGTGCCGCGGCGGCTCCAGGAGGCGCGCGTCGAGCTGGCCAAGGCGACCGAGGAGCTGAGCAGCCGGCTGGGCCGCAAGCCCAGCACCAAGGAGCTGGCCGAGCTGATGAACCTCCCGGAGAGCGAGGTCGTCGACGCGATGGTGGCCTCCAACGGCTACACCTCCGCCTCGCTGGACGCCGCGGTGAGCGGCAGCGAGGACGGCGAGAGCGTGCTGGCCGACTTCATCGGCGCCGAGGACATGGCGATGGAGCTGGTCGAGGACGTCCACAGCCTGGCCCCGCTGCTGGCCGAGCTGGACGAGCGCGACCGGCAGATCATCCACATGCGGTTCGTGGAGGAGATGACCCAGGCGCAGATCGGCGAGCGTCTCGGCATCTCCCAGATGCACGTCTCGCGTCTGCTCAACCGCCTGCTGGCGCGGCTGCGCGAGGGTCTGCTGACCACGCGCTGAGCCCCGGGCCCGAGTCGAGGGCCGGACGCCGCCGTTCCTGGGGAGGTGGGCGGCGTCCGGCCCTTTCGCGTGCCGTCTCCCGGCCCGCGCGGGGTCAGCGGGTCACGACGTGCCGCTCGTCGGGGACGCAGTGGGTCATCGTGAGGCCCTCGACGTCGCGCGGCGGGTTCTTGCCGAGGTTGGCGAGGCGCTTGCGGTCCTCGTCCGTGAGGTCCTGCCCGGCCAGCGGCTCCAGCCGGGCCACGTCCTCGGGCGAGATGCCCAGCCCCTTGCCGACCCGCAGCCCGAGGTCGTTGTCGACCAGCAGGAAGTGCCACACCATCCGCTCGCGCACCGGGCGGTCGCACTGGGAGAGCAGGTCGGTGAAGTTCTTCACCAGGTCGTCGCGCTCCCAGTCCTCCATCAGCTGGTAGCGCTGGCCGGCCTGGAGGTAGTCGTTGGCGCGCGCGATCCGTCTGCGGGTCAGCCGGCCGCGGATCTCGGGGCCCTGTTCGTCGTGGCGCGGGAGCGGGGCCTCCTGGAGGCCGCCGGTGATCGACGGCTCGTAGTTGACGATCGGGTTCGCCCCGCCGCCGTCGATGTGGTAGGTCATCTGCCCGTCGCGCTGGTTGGTGCGCACCGGGGCGCTCTTCGGCTGGTTGACCGGGAGCTGGAGGTAGTTGGGGCCGACCCGGTAGCGCTGGGTGTCGCTGTAGGAGAAGGTCCGGCCGACGAGCATCTTGTCGTCGGAGAAGTCGAGGCCGTCGACGAGCACGCCGGTGCCGAAGGAGATCTGCTCGTTCTCGGCGAAGTAGTTCTCCGGCATCCGGTCGAGCACCATCCGGCCGACCGGGCGGGGCGGGAAGTCCTGCTCGGGCCAGGTCTTGGTGTCGTCCAGCGGGTCGAAGTCCAGCTCCGGGTGGTCGTGGTCGTCCATCATCTGCACGAGCAGTTCCCACTCGGGGTACTCGCCGCGCTCGATGGCCTCGTACAGGTCCTTGGTGGCGTGGCCGAGGGAGTCCGCCTGGACGTGGGCGGCGTCCTCCTCGGTCATGCTGCGCACGCCCTGCTTGGGCATCCAGTGGTACTTGACCAGGACGGTGCGGCCCTCCTCGTCCACCCACTTGTAGGTGTTGACGCCGAAGCCCTGCATGTGCCGGTAGTCGGCGGGGATGCCGCGCGGGCTGAACAGGTTGACCAGCATGTGCATGGACTCGGGGGTCTGCGACATGAAGTCGAAGATCCGGCGGGGCTGCTGCTCGAAGGTCACCGGGTCGGGCTTGAGGGCGTGGATGACGTCGGGGAACTTGATGGCGTCCCGGATGAAGAAGACGCCGAGGTTGTTGCCGACCAGGTCCCAGTTGCCGTCCTCGGTGTAGAACTTCACCGCGAAGCCGCGCGGGTCGCGGGCGGCCTCGGAGGAGTCCCGGCCGCCGATCACGGTGGAGAAGCGGACCGCGAGGTCGGTGCGCCGGCCGCGCTCCTGGAACAGCTTGGCCCGGGTGTAGCGGCCGATGGGCTCGTCGCCCCAGGCGCCGTACGCCTCGAAGTAGCCGTACGCCGTCACGCCCCGGGCGTGCACGACGCGCTCCGGGATGCGTTCGCGGTCGAAGTGGCTGATCTTCTCCAGGAACTGGTAGTTCTCCAGCGTGGCCGGGCCGCGGGCTCCGACGGTGCGCTGGTTCTGGTTGTCGTGGACAGGGTGGCCCTGCCGGTTGGTGAGGACCTTCCGGTCGCCGCCCGGGGCGGCCCCCCTGCTGGATACGTCCGTCATGGCCGTGGACTCCTTCGACTTCGACTCGTCCCGCGGTCGCGGCGCGGCCGGCGGGAGGCGCGGGGCTCGCGTCCGGCGCGGCGCGGGAGGGCCCGGCACCGCCCGGTGCCCTGCTTGCCCCGTCTCACGCCGATGCGTCCACCTTCACACCCCACGGTCCGGGCCGGCGGCCGGGGTTAGGCCGAACGGCGCGGCGAGCGTCCGCCGGGGTGCTCCGTCCACAGCCGCCAGGCCGACCACAGCCACATGGCGCCGAAGGACGCCAGCAGGGCGAGCAGGACGAGGACCTGCCGTACGTCGGCGTCGTGGCCGAGGACCGCGGCGAACAGTGACACGGTCCACAGGCCCGTGCCGGCCGCGTACACGTCGTGCAGGCGGCGCAGCCGGCCCGCTGCCGACGCGCCCGACGGGGAGGGAGCCACCTCAGTAGTCATGCGCAGGCGGTTACCCCGCACCGCCGTCGGTATGACCGTCCGACCGCTCGGGCCGGGCGAGTTGGGGCGACACGCCGGATGCGGGGGCGGGCGCCTCCTCGCCGGCGAGGGACTGCTGGGCGTGCGGGACGACCCGGGTCAGGCGCAGGACGCCCCACAGGATGAGGCCGGCGCCCAGCAGTTCGGGGAGCAGCCAGACGCCGGTGCGGATGTGCTCCCCGAACAGCAGGACGCCCAGCAGCAGGCTCACCGTCGCGTCGCCGATGGTCAGCGCCGGCTGGGAGGCGGCGAGCGAGCCGGCCTGGAGGGCGTTCTCCAGCAGCAGCAGCGAGGCGATGCCGAGGACGGCGAACCCGTACGTCTGCCAGGTGGTGAGGAAGGCGGTGAGGCCGTCGGTCTCCAGGGTGGCGCTGGCGGACTTCAGCATGGCGGCGGTCAGGGCGTTGCCGGTGGCCGCGGCCCCGGCCAGCACGGCGGCCCGGAACAGCGAGGAGCCCGAGGCGCGGGCCAGGGCGACCGCCGTGGCCATCACCCCGAGGCCCACGGCCAGCGCGGGGATCCAGCGCGTCATGGGCGCCTGGTCGTGGGAGCCGGAGGGATCGGCGGCGATCAGGACCATGGCCAGGCCGCCCACCATGCCGCCTACGGCCCACCAGCCGGCGGCCGGCAGCCCCCGGCGCATGAGCAGGCCGGCGACGAACAGGGCGAACGGCAGTTCCATGATGAACAGCGGCTGCACCAGTGCCATCGGTCCGTTGACCAGCGCGAGTGCCTGGAACATGGCGGAGCACACCACGCCGGCGATGCCGGCCAGCCAGACCGGGTGCCGGGCGAGGGCGAACAGCAGCCGCAGTCCGCCGCCGGCGGGTACGGTGGCGGCGGCCTTGCGCTGGCAGGCCGTGCCGACGGCGTTGCTGGCGGCTCCGAGGAGGGCGAAGCACGCGGCCAGTCCGATCACACGTCCACCATGCCCGACCCGGGCCGTCCCGTCCTGCCGTGCCGCGCGCGGCGCCCCGGACGAGGACGTTCCGCACGGCCATCGCCACCCCTTTGAGAACCCATAACCCCGCCTTATGACCTCATAGACGGGACCCCGGTACCAACTAAGGCTTGCCTTAGCTTAGGGTTGCGGACGAGTCGCCCATCGCTCGAAGGGAACCTGATCATGCCGCGCCCCCTGCGGGTAGCCATCGTCGGAGCCGGCCCCGCCGGCATCTACGCCGCCGACGCCCTGCTCAAATCCGGCGTGGCCGCCGAACCCGGTGTGTCCATCGACCTCTTCGAGAGGATGCCGGCGCCGTTCGGTCTGATCCGCTACGGCGTCGCTCCCGACCACCCCCGGATCAAGGGCATCGTCACCGCGCTGCACCAGGTGCTCGACAAGCCGCAGATCCGGCTGTTCGGCAACGTCGACTACCCGGGCGACATCGGTCTGGACGACCTGCGCGCGTTCTACGACGCGGTGATCTTCTCCACCGGCGCCACCGCCGACCGGGCGCTGCCGATACCCGGCGTCGACCTCGACGGCTCCTACGGCGCGGCCGACTTCGTCTCCTGGTACGACGGGCACCCGGACGTGCCGCGTACCTGGCCACTGACGGCCCGCAAGGTCGCCGTGCTCGGCGTCGGCAACGTCGCCCTCGACGTGGCCCGTGTCCTGGCGAAGACCGCCGACGAACTGCTGCCCACCGAGATCCCGCCGAACGTGTACGACGGCCTGAAGGCCAACGAGGCCCTGGAGATCCACGTGTTCGGCCGGCGCGGTCCCGCGCAGGCGAAGTTCAGCCCGATGGAGCTGCGGGAGCTGGACCACTCCCCCACCATCGAGGTCATCGTCGACCCCGAGGACATCGACTACGACGAGGGCTCGATCGCCACCCGGCGCGGCAACAAGCAGGCCGACATGGTGGCCAAGACCCTGGAGAACTGGGCGATCCGCGACGTCGGCGACCGGCCGCACAAGCTGTTCCTGCACTTCTTCGAGTCGCCGGCCGAGATCCTCGGCGAGGACGGCAGGGTGACCGGCCTGCGCACCGAGCGCACGGAACTGGACGGCACCGGCAACGTCAAGGGCACCGGCGCCTTCAAGGACTGGGACGTCACCGCGGTCTACCGCGCCGTCGGCTACCTCTCCGACCGGCTGCCGAAGCTGCCCTGGGACGAGGCGTCGGGCACGGTTCCCGACGAGGGCGGCCGGGTCATCGGGGAGACCGGCGAGCACGTTCCGTCGACGTACGTCACCGGCTGGATCCGGCGCGGCCCCATCGGCCTGATCGGCCACACCAAGGGCGACGCCAACGAGACGGTCGCCAACCTGCTGGACGACCACGCGAACGGCCGCCTGCACACGCCGTCCTCGCCCGACCCGGAGGCGGTCGACGCGTTCCTCGCCGAGCGCGCGGTCCGCTACACCACCTGGGAGGGCTGGTACCGCCTGGACGCCGCGGAGAAGGCCCTGGGCGAACCGCAGGGCCGCGAACGGGTGAAGATCGTCGAACGCGAGGGCATGCTGCGCGCCAGCGGCGCGTAGCCTCCCGGGGCCCGCGCCGCCCCCGGGCCGCGGGTCTCGCGGGGCGCCGTTCCGGTGGAAGACGCCGGTGTCCGTCACGCGTGTTTGGGCGCTGGGCGGACACCCGGAGTGCATGAACCGTCTGCACCTTCCCGGTCACCGGGACCACTCCACCGGCAAGGACGCCCGTAAGCACGGCGAGGACGCCGTGCGCGACGAGGACGAGGGGCAGGAGCGCGGGAGCGGCGCGCACCAGGCGCCGGACGCGCGGGAGAAGTCGCCCGAGGAGTTCGGGCCGGACGCGGCGACCGAGCGGGACGCCCCCGACTCGCCCACGGAGCTGCGCGGCCGCTCCTGGCTCGCGGTGATGCGGCGGGTCGTCGCGGAGTTCAAGGACGACGAGCTGACCGACCGGGCCGCCGCCCTCACGTACTACGGCGTGCTGGCCCTGTTCCCCGCGCTGCTCGTGCTGGTCTCGCTGCTCGGCATCGCCGGTCACTCCGCCACCCAGCGGGTCCTGGACAACCTGCAGAAGCTCGCGCCGGGCCCGGCGCGGGACATCATCGTGAACGCGGTGCACCAGTTGCAGGGCAGCGCCGGCCTGGGCTCGGTGCTGGCGGTGGTCGGTGTGCTCGGCGCGGTCTGGTCGGCGTCCGGCTACGTCGCCGCGTTCATCCGCTCGGCCAACGCCGTCTACGACGTCCCCGAGGGCCGTCCGGTGTGGAAGGTGCTGCCGCTGCGGGTGGCGCTGACCGTCGCCCTGATGCTGCTCGCCGTGGCCAGCGCGCTGATCGTGGTCTTCACCGGCGGCCTCGCCCGGCAGGCGGGCACCGCGCTCGGCCTCGGCGACGCGGGGGTGACCGCGTGGTCCATCGCGAAGTGGCCGGTCCTGGTCGTCCTGGTCACGATGATGATCGCACTGCTGTACTGGGCCACCCCGAACGCCAAGATCCGCGGCTTCCGCTGGATCACCCCCGGCAGCGTGGTCGCCCTGGTGATCTGGCTGGCGGCCTCGGCCGGCTTCGCCTTCTACGTCGCCAACTTCAGCTCGTACAACAAGACGTACGGCGCGCTGGCCGGCGTGATCATCTTCCTGGTGTGGCTGTGGGTGACCAACCTCGCCATCCTGCTGGGTCTGGAGTTCGACGCGGAGATGGCGCGCCAGCGCGTCATCGACGGCGGGCACCCGGCGGACGAGGAGCCGTACGTGGAGCCCCGCGACACCCGCGCCTGGGACGAGCAGGACCAGCGGCGCATGGACGAGGGCGGCTGAGGCCGCACGGCCGGCGCAACCGCCGTACGGACGAGCCGTGCCCCCTCCCGGGGGCGCGGCTCGTTCCGTGTCCGGACCCGCTCTCGCCGGGGCGGGCGTGAGCGGGTCCGGACGGGGAAGCAGGGACGAACCGAACAGACACCGACGAACCCACTCGGGAGGAGAACCACCGTGTCGCGAGCAAGGATCGCCACCGCCCTCGCCACGCTCGGCCTGGTGTTAGGGGTGAGCGCCTGCGGCAACGACTCCGGCGGCGGGGCGGACAAGGACGGCGCCGCCGGCGCGGGGTCGAGCGCGACCCCGAAGGCGCGGGCCGTCCAGGACGCCTACCGCAAGACCGTCGCCGCCGACAGCGCGCGGATGACCGTCACCAGCGAGGCCGTCACCGAGGGGCAGAAGGTCACGGCGCACGGGAACGGCGTCGTGGACCTCAAGGACGGCGCCAGCACGATGACCGTGACCTCGCAGGGCAACCGGATCGAGCAGCGGGTCGTCGACGGCGTCCTCTACCAGAAGCCGTCCGGCTCCCGGCGGGCCGAGCTGCCCGGCGGCAAGAGCTGGATGCGGATCGACCTGAAGCGCCTGGCCCGCTCCGGCTCCGCCGGCCGCACCGACGCCTCCGACCCGGCCGAGCCGATCGGCTACGTCAAGAGCGTGCGGCCCGGCGACGTCACCCGGATCGGGGAGGAGACGGTGGACGGCGCGGCCACCACCCACTACCGGGTGAACGTGCCCGTGTCGGCGCTGGCCAAGGGCGACACCGCCCAGGCCCAGGAGCTGAGCCGCCAGCTCGGCAGCACGAAGCTGCCGGTGGACCTGTGGCTGGACGACCAGGGCCGGATGCGGCAGGAGAGCGTGCGGATGAGCCTGAAGCCCCTGGCGCAGCGGACGCCGGGCAAGGAGAACACCCGGGTGACGAGCACCACGGTGCTGAAGTTCTCCGACTTCGGCACGGACGTCGAGGTGACGCCGCCGGCCGCCGCCGACACCGCGGACGTGACCGACAAGCTGGTCAAGAGCGGCGGCTCCACCGCCCAGTCCGGCTGACCCCGGACGCGGCCCGGCGGGCGGGGCGGGCCCCCGGCGGCCGGGCCGCCCGGGACGCGGCGCGGCGCGGACACCGGGGCGCGCGACCCCGGGCGACCGATCATGATCCGCTACCGTGATACTGGCAGTCGTACGCCGTCCCCGCCCGCAGATTGGCCCATGTCGAACTCCTCCTCTCCCCGTCCCGCGGCGCCGCCCACGGTGTGGCCGGCCCGTGGCCGCCACACCGGCCCGGCAGCGGCGGACGCCGTACGGCGTCGGCTGGAGCAGCTGACGGCCGAGGGCGTCCTGCACAGCCATCTCGAACCGGACGGCACCCGACCCGGCGGCGAGCACGTGTTTGAGGCCCGCTGGCTGGCGCCCGGCGAGGTGACCGTACGCGCCCGGCTGGCCCTGTCACCGCCGCGCGGCGCCGCCCTGGACCAGGAGTGGGTGCTGATCGCCGAGGCGGAGCAGCCCTGGGACCCCCGGTGGCCCTCCCCAGCAGCGATGTTCTGGCCGCAGGAGCCGGACTCCGCCTGGGGCCACGAGGCCGGCACCGGAGCGCGGCTCGGGCAGGCCGATCCGCTGCCGGAGGACGACAAGGAGCTGCGGCGGGTGCTGCGGCACGCGGTGCGGGACACCTGGTGCGTCCACCTCGTCGTGCACGAGGCCATGACGCCCGACGAGCGCGGCCGGCAGGCGCTGGTGCGGCTGCTGCCCGAGGGGCTGCGGCACCGGGTGGTGGAGCACCGCGCGGCGCCGCACCGCCTGCGGGCCGTCAACTGGGTGCTGGACGACTTCGGCGCCCGGGTGCCCCGCGGCGGCGCGGTCGTCCTGCCGGGCGCGGCGGCCGGCGCCGGCTACGACGCGGAGGAGTTCTCCGTGCGCAGCGTCTTCCTGGACGGCTCCGAACCGGCTGAGGTCCTCGGCGCGGTCACCCGGTTCGCCGCGCTGGCGCTGCCCCTGCCGGACGGCGCGGAGGCGGCGCTGACCGCGCTGCGCGAGCAGTGGCGCCTGATGACCATGGAGGAGGAGCTGGCCCGCGCGCGGGAACTGGTCGCCATGTACGCCGAGGCGCTGGACGCGATGACCACGTCCCGGGACCTGTACCGCGAGGCCGCCGAGCGGGCCAACGAGGCCCTCGCCGGCTACCGGGAGGCCGCCGGGGCCCAGGGCTCGCCGCCCGCCCGGAAGCCGGCCCGGGCCGGCGCCGGGTCGCCGTTCCAGCAGCTGGCGCGCGGATTCGGACGGCTCCGGGGCACGGCCCTGTCCCTGCGGCCCGGTTCCGTGCCGCAGGCTCCGCCGGCCGACCCGCCGCCGCTGCCGCCCGCGCCGCAGGACCCGCCGCCCGCCGCTCAGGACAAGGCGTCCGCTCCTGGTCCGGACGGCTCCGCCCCCCGCCCGCCCAAGGACTGAACCGGGCGGGACTCCGGCGTGCCGTGACGTCGGCACGTGTCAGCCGCCGCAGGCTGGATACGCGGTGTGCACACGCACGGCACGGCACGTCGGGGAAGGTCATCCACGCCATGGACAGCGATACTCACCGTTCCGGGACGACGCTCCGCGTCAACGGCAAGCCCCATACGCTCGTCCTCGACAACCGGCGCGTCCTGCTGGACGTCCTGCGCGACGACCTGGACCTCACCGGGGCGAAGAAGGGCTGCGACCACGGGCAGTGCGGCGCCTGCACGGTCCTGGTCGACGGGCGCCGGGTCAACAGCTGCCTCCAGCTGGCGGTCGCCCTGGACGGCTGCGAGGTGACCACCGTGGAGGGCCTGGCGGGCGACGGCGAGGAGCTGCACCCGCTCCAGCAGGCCTTCCTGGAGCGGGACGCCTTCCAGTGCGGCTACTGCACACCCGGCCAGATCTGCTCGGCCGTCGCGGCGCTCGCCGAGGCCGCCGCCGGGCACCCCTCGCACGTCACCGACCCCGCCGCGCCCTCCGGCCTGCCCGTCCCGCTGGACGCGGACGAGATCCGCGAACGGCTCAGCGGCAACCTGTGCCGGTGCGGCGCCTACCCGCGCATCGTCGAGGCCGTCGAGGACGTGATCCGGTGAATCCCCTGGGCTACGTCCGCGCCACCACCGTCGAGGAGGCCGCCGAGGCGTTCGCCGCGCACCCCGGCGCCCGCTACCTCGGCGGCGGCACCAACCTCGTGGACCTGATGAAGCTGGGCGTGGAAGAGCCGTCCTGCCTGGTGGACGTCAACCGGCTGCCGCTGGATGAGGTGGAGGAGCTGCCGGACGGGTCGCTGCGGGTGGGCGCCCTGGTCCGCAACAGCGACCTCGCGGCGCACCCGCTGGTCCGCGACCGCTACCCGGTGCTCTCGCAGGCGCTGCTCGCGGGCGCCTCCGGCCAGCTGCGCAACGCGGCGACGACCGGCGGCAACCTGCTCCAGCGCACCCGCTGCCAGTACTTCCAGGACCTGTCCAAGCCCTGCAACAAGCGGGAGCCCGGCACCGGCTGCGGGGCCCGCGAGGGCGTGCACCGCGACCACGCGGTCCTAGGCTGGTCCGACCAGTGCATCGCCACCCACCCGTCGGACATGGCGGTGGCGCTGGCCGCCCTGGACGCGCGCGTGGAGCTGCACGGCGAGCAGGGCGCGCGCAGCGTCCCGGCGGCAGCGTTCCACCGGCTGCCCGGGGACCGCCCGCAGCAGGACACCGAGATCCGCCCCGGCGAGCTGATCACCGGCGTGCTGCTGCCGGGCGCGGCCGCGGGGCTCCCCTCCGCCTACCGCAAGGCCCGCGACCGTGCGTCGTACGCCTTCGCCCTCGCCTCGGTGGCGGTGGTGCTGCGGGTGTCGGACGGCACGGTCGAGCACGCCGGCATCGCCTTCGGCGCGCTGGCCCACCGGCCCTGGCGGGCGGCGCGGGCCGAGGAGGCGCTGCTCGGCGGCCCCGCCACCGCCGCCGCGTTCGAACAGGCCGTCGACCGGGAGCTGGCCGCGGCCCGGCCGCTGCGGGACAACGGCTACAAGGTCCCGCTCGCCCGCGCGCTCGCCGTGGACGTCCTGACCCGGCTCGCGGCGGCCGACGGCGCCTGACGCCCGCGCGCCCCTCCCCCGCTCCCCCCCCGGGTCCAGGACCCGGTCCGTCACGTCACAGGAGGACTCCATGGCCGCCACCGCAACCGCGCTGGGCGCTCCCGCCGAGCGCCGTGAGGGGCGCCTGAAGGTCACCGGCGGCGCCCGCTACGCCGCCGAGCACCCGCTGCCCGGCCGGGCGCAGGCCTGGCCGGTGCCGGCCGCCATCGCCCGGGGCCGGGTGACGGCGATCGACGCGACGGCGGCCCTGGCGATGCCGGGCGTGTGCGCCGTGCTCACCCACGAGAACGCCCCGCGGATCGCCGAGCCCGACGACCCGATCCTCGCCGTCCTCCAGAACCCGGACGTGCCGCACCGGGGCTGGTTCGTCGCCCTGGTGGTGGCCGATTCCCTGGAGACGGCGCGGGCCGGCGCCGCGGCCGTCCGCGTCGCGTACGCCGAGGAGCCGTACGACGTCACGCTGACGCCGGACCACCCGGACGCCTACGAGCCGGAGACCGCCAACGGCGGCCACCCGGGCCGCCGCGAGCACGGACACCCCGAGAAGTCCTACGACGCCGCCGACGTCCGCGTCGACGTCGCCTACCGCGTCCCGCCGCTGCACAACCACCCCATGGAGCCGCACAGCAGTACGGCGCGGTGGAACGCGGACCGGCTGACGGTGTACACCTCCAGCCAGGGCGGCAGCGATGTGCGCGACGCGCTCGCCGCGATGTTCGAGCTGCCGGCCGAGCACATCACCGTCTTCTCCGAGCACGTAGGCGGCGGCTTCGGCTCCAAGGGCACCGCGCGCCCCGACGTGGTGCTGGCCGTGATGGCCGCCCGGGAGACCGGCCGGCCCGTCACCGTCGCCCTCCCCCGCCGCTACCTGCCGGCCGTGGTCGGGCACCGCGCGCCCACCCTGCACCGGCTCCGGCTGGCCGCCGGGTCCGACGGCCGCCTGGCCTCGCTGACCCACGAGGTGGCCACGTGCACCTCGCGCGTCAAGGAGTTCGTGGAGCAGGCCGCGGTCCCGGCCCGCGTCATGTACGCCGTGCCCGACAGCCTCACCGCCCACCGCGTGGTGCGGCTCGACGTGCCCTCCCCCTCCTGGATGCGGGCGCCGGGCGAGTGCCCCGGCATGTACGCGCTGGAGTCGGCGATGGACGAGCTGGCCGAGGCGCTCGGGATGGACCCGGTGGAGCTGCGCGTCGCCAACGAGCCGGAGCGGGAACCGGACAGCGGCAAGCCGTTCAGCAGCCGCCACCTCGTGGAGTGCCTGCGCGAGGGCGCGCGGCGCTTCGACTGGGCGCGGCGCGACCCGCGGCCGCGCTCGCGCGCGCAGGGGCCGCTGCTCATCGGCACGGGCGTGGCCGCGGCCACCTACCCGGTGCTGGTGCAGCCGTCCACCGCCCAGGCGCGGGCGCTGCCGGACGGCACGTTCGAGGTGCGGATCAACGCCACCGACATCGGCACCGGGGCGCGTACCGTGCTCGCTCAGGTGGCGGCGGACGCGCTCGGGTGTGCCGCTGGAGCGGGTGCGCACCGAGGTGGGCGACAGCGACCTGCCTGCGGCGTCGCTGGCCGGCGGCTCGTCCGGGACTGCGTCCTGGGGCTGGGCCGTGCACGAGGCGTGCGTGCGGCTGGCGGCGCGCCTGGCCGACCACGCGGGTCCGCCGCCCGGGTCCGGGCTCAGCGCCCGCGCGGACACGGCCGGCCAGGCCGACGCGGAGAGCTCGTACGCGCGCCACGCGTTCGGGGCGCACTTCGCCGAGGTGAGCGTGGACACGGTGACCGGCGAGGTGCGGGTGCGCCGGATGCTGGGCGTGTTCGCCGCGGGTCGGATCCTCAACCCGCGCACCGCGCGCTCCCAGTTCGTCGGCGGCATGATCATGGGGCTCGGCATGGCGCTCACCGAGAGCAGCACGATGGACCCCGCCTTCGGCGACTTCGCCGAGCCGGACCTCGCCTCGTACCACGTGCCCGCGCACGCGGACGTGCCGGCGATCGAGGCGCACTGGATCGACGAGGAGGACGGCCACCTCAACCCGATGGGGAGCAAGGGGATCGGCGAGATCGGCATCGTGGGCGCCGCGGCGGCTGTCGGCAACGCCGTCCACCACGCCACCGGGGTCCGCTTCCGCGAGCTGCCGCTGACGCCGGACAAGGTGATCGGCGCACTGGCCGGCTGACGGTCGCACCGCCGGCCGGCCGGAAGAACCGCTGGTCCTTCCTCGCGCGCCGGGCTCAGTCGCCGGGCCGGGGGGTGGGGTGCCGTTCGGCGATGTGCACCATCAGCAGCAGGGAGAGCGCGGCGAGCGAGGCCAGCGAGGCGCACACGGCGGTGAGGCCCGCGCCGGCCGGCGGGGCCACCGTGACCGACAGGGCGTGCGACAGCTCGCGCGGCGCGAACCGGCCCTCGACGTAGCCGAGCGCCGCCAGCACGGCCGGTACGACCGAGCCGGCGACCAGCACCACCACCCCGGCCCGCAGCACCAGCGCGACGGCCAGCGCCGCGCACAGCGCGGACGCCGCGAGGGCGAGCCCGTAGACGAGCGGCGGCGCGCCCTCCCGGTGCAGCGGGAAGTGAGCGGCGGCGCACACCACGAGCGCGGCGGCGGCGACCCACCCGGGCCAGAAGGCGAGGCGCGCGGCCGCCCGGCCGAACGCGCCGGCGCCCGGGAGGGGGAACGTCTCCGCTTCGTGCGGCGGTGTGGTGCGGTCGTCGGGACCGGTGGCGCCGGTGCGGTCCGCGCGGCCGGGCACGGCGGCCCCGGCCGCGCGGGCGTCCGTGGCGGCGTACCCGGCCGGGCCCGTCATCGGCTCCTCGCCCGGCGGGAACGGCCGCTGCCGGGAGTGCGGCTCCCGGGAGGAGTCGCGGGTGAGCCGTGCGACGGCTTCGGCGAGTTCGTCGGCGCTGCGGGGGCCGACCGCCGCGCGGACCGCCGGGGACTCCTCCAGGAGGGTGACGAGCCGGAGGATGTCCTCCGGGGGCCGGCCGGGTGCGGCGGCGTGCGCCGGGCCGGGGGCCGGATCGCCGTCCGCGTGCTCGCCCTCCTGGTCGCCCGCCGGCTCACCGGGCGGACCGGCCCAGGGGGCCTCCTCGGTGAGGGCGACGACGGACCGGCCGGACTGGGGTGGTGAAGAGCGGGTGGTCATCTGGGCTCCAGGGCAGGGATGCGGCCGCACCTGCGCCCCCGAAGCGCGACACGCGACTTACCCTGACCATTACCAGGGCGGCGGCGGCGCTACGCCACCCGGACGCGGCGCGGGAGTGAGGGGCCGCAGCGCGGCAAGAAGCAGGGGGACGGCACGCCGCACGGACGGAAAGGGGAGCGGGCCCGTGGACTCCACCTCGAAGGTGCTCCTCCTGGCCGGTGCGGCGGCGGCCGTCGTGCTCGCCGTGGCCCTGGTGCTGCTGGTGCGGCTGGTCCGGACCCGGCGGGAGCTGCGCCGCGCCGGGCTGCCGACCGGGCCGCGCTGGGTGTTCTGGGGGGCGGTCCTGTACGTGGTCCTGCCGTTCGACGTGTTGCCCGATCCGGTGTACCTGGACGACATCGGTGTCCTGCTGCTGGCGCTGCGCACCCTGCACGGCGCCGTCGGTCGCGAGGCGGCCCCGCCGGAGCGCCGGCCGGGCCGTTTCGGCTTCCGAAGGCAGCCGGGCGCCGATGACTACGCTCCGTAAGGAAACCATTCACCCGTTCGATTCGTATAAGTCTCGGGAACCCGAAACAAAGTCAGCGGGCCAAGCGACGCCGCAAGGACGACCACCGCTTGATCGCGGCTGCACCGACAGGGGAGAGACGATGCAACCGTTCGCGCTCAACTACGCCCGGCCCGCCGTGGACAGCGAGGCCGTGCTCCCGTACGTCTATGACTCCGGACTGCAGTTGAACGTGCTCGTGGACGGCCGGATCGCCGCGTCCGACGCCGCTCTGCTCAGGGAGCTGGGCACCACGACCTCCACGGCGGGCTCCAAGACTCACTTCGACGACTGAACACGGCCGACGATGACCGTTCTCATCCTCACCGGTGAGGAGGACGTGACGGCGGACATGGTGGTGGTCCACCTGAACGCCGCCTCGGTGCCGGTGGTCCGGCTCGACCCGGCCGATCTGACTGCGGGGGTCGCCCTGTCGGGCGAGTACGTGCACGGGTCCTTCCGCGGTCATCTGTCCGCCGGGGGACGGCTGGTGAGCGTCAGCGGGCTGCGCTCCGTCTGGGTGCGCCGGCCCGGGGCGCCGGCGGCCCGGGCGGCGCAGCCCTCGGCCTGGCTCACCGAGGAGGCCGGGCAGGCCCTGTACGGCATGCTGCGCGGCTCGGCGGCGCGCTGGATGAACCATCCGGACGCGGCCCGGCGCGCCCGGCACAAGCCGTGGCAGCTGCGGCTGGCCCAGCGCTGCGGACTGCCGGTGCCCGCCACGATCGTCACCACCTTCCCGCAGGCGGCCCGGGAGTTCGCGGCGCGGTTCCCGGACCTGGTGGTCAAGCCGGTCTCCGGCGCGCATCCGCAGGAGCCGCCGCGCGCGGTGCCCACCAGCCGGGTCGCGCCGGACACGGACTTCGCGGCGGTCGCCTACGGCCCCACGCTGTTGCAGCGGCGGGTCGCCAAGCGCGCCGACATCCGGCTGACCGTCGTGGGCGAGGCGCTGCTGGCCGCCCGCAAGGAGACCCCGGCGGACGCGGACCCGGACGAGGTGGACGTGCGGTTCGCCTCCGCCGCCACGCCGTGGCTGCCCACCGAGGTACCGCCGCGGGTGGCGGCCGGGGTACGCGCCTATCTGCGGACGGCCGAACTGGCTTACGGCGCTTTCGACTTCGCGGAGGACGCCGACGGGACCTGGTGGTTCCTCGAGTGCAACCAGTCGGGACAGTTCGGCTTCGTCGAGGTGGAGACGGGGCTGCCCGTGGCCCGCACCATCGCCGCGTGGCTGGCCCGTCCCGCGCCGCGGGAGCCCGGCTGCGCGGACGACCGGCGCCTGGCGGCGCCGTGACCCGGGCGGCGGGCGGGGCGGGACCTCCGTGGCCCGAGCGCGGCCCGGTACCGGCCGCCGCCTCGGCACGCGGTGCCACCCAGGGCGCCGGGCCGCCCCGTCCGTCCGGGCCGCCGTCTCACACGGCCAGCGACAGTCCGCTCTCCCCGTCGGCCCCGGCCGTGCGGCCGGCGGCGACGAGCAGCGCGTCGGCCCGGGCGATGGCGTCGTGGACGCTGGTGACGCCCATCATGACGCACAGGGTGTAGCTGACGTCCTCCAGCTCCCGAGCCGTCTCGACCCGCTCCCTCTCGGCCTGCGCGATCTTCAGCGATGCGTACCGAGTCAGCAGTGTCCTGACGACCTTCGGGTCCGGTACCAGCACGGAGCGCCCCTCTCTCGATTTTCTCTGCGTATGCCCCAGGCACGCCGTGCCATGCACGTCGACCGCCTCGCGGCAGGTGATGAACCGGATTCGGCCGGTTTCCGGTGGTTCCGTGTCGATACGGCGCCGGGGTGCGGCCCGCCCTGTACGCCCTGCCTTATATGGAGCGCGGCTCGGGGCCGCGGACCGCCGTGCGGCGATGCCGCTCGCCGGGCCGGATTCGCTGGGTGACGCTCACCGCAACCTCCGCTGAACTCTCGGCCGCGCATGCTCGGGCAAGCCCGTGCGCGGCGACAGGGCGCCGCGCGACCCGGCGGAGGTATCCGCAATATAGGTGGTTTTCGGGCCTTCGGCCAAGATTGGGTGAACGGCACGCATCACGGACACCGGAGAACACAGCGTCAGGAGCCGTCCGCGACGGACGGCTTCCGCCCGCCCGGGCGTTCGGGCGGTGAATTCTTCGCACGCGCGGCCGGATTGGGGCGGTGCGGCGATGGCCGGTTCCCGGCGGACGGACGACCGGCAGTCCGGTTCGGCGGCGGCCGATTCGTCTCTGGTCGATCCGGTTCTGCGGCGCCCGGCTCGGCGATGGCCGGTCGAATGACGGCCGGTCCGGTCCTGCGGCGCCCGGCTCGGCGGTGGTCGGCCGGGTGGCGACCGGTCCGCTCCGACGGCAGCCAGGTCCTGCGGGGGCCGGGTCCGACGGGGGCCAGCCGGGTGGCGGTCGATCCGGGCCGACGGTGGCCGGGGCCGGTGAGGGCCGGGGCCAGGTCCGGCAGTGGGCGGCCGGGTGGCGGTCGACGCAGTCCGACGGCGGCCGGCTCGGCGGGGGCAGGGCGGGTGGCGGTCGATTCGGTTCGACGGCGCCCGGCCCGGCGGCGGCCGGCCGAGTGGCGGACGGTCCAGACCGACGGTGGCCGGCTCTGCGGTGGCAGGGCGGGTGGCGGTCGATTCGGTTCGACGGCGCCCGGCCCGGCGGCGGCCGGCCGAGTGGCGGACGGTCCAGACCGACGGTGGCCGGCTCTGCGGTGGCAGGGCGGGTGGCGGTCGATTCGGTTCGACGGCGCCCGGCCCGGCGGCGGCCGGCCGAGTGGCGGACGGTCCAGGCCGACGGTGGCCGGCTCTGCGGTGGTGGGGCGGGTGGCGGCCGGTCCGGGCCTGCGGTGGCCGGGGGCGGTCGTCGGGGATCGGTGGCGGGGGGCCTGTCGCCGGGTGGGGGCGGCTGGGCTCCGTCGCGGCCGGGGCGGGTCGGGGCGCGTCCGTCGCACGGCCGTACCGAGGGCGTCCGCCGCGTCCGGGGCGGGGTCACTCGGCGAGCGCGTCGGCCAGTTCCGTGGTGGCCCGCGCGATCTCCCCGTCCGGTTCCGTCAGCAGCGTGTCCAGGTCGCCGCGCCGGGCCCGGACCGCCTGCCGGGCCCGCCACTCCCACACGGCCGGGTTCTCGTGGTGGTTGAGGAGTTTGGGGTAGACCGCGGCGACGGACTCCCACTGCCGGGCGTCGGCGATGCTCTTGAGCAGCTGGATGATCTGCGGCCGGCAGGTGACGTGCGGCAGCCGGGCCAGCTCCCACAGGAACGGGACGGTGTCGGCGGTCGCCTGTTCGACGACGAAGCCGTACTGGCAGACACGCTTGCGTAATTCGTCCAGGGCGACCCGGGCGGTGGCGGCGTCGCCGCGGGCCATCCGGTGCAGCAGCTTCGGGATGGCGGCGGCCGAGCCGGTGGAGTCCCGGATGTCGCTCCACGGCACCTGGCCCAGGGCGGCCAGTGGCGCGCCGGCGGCCGCTCCGGTCGAGGCGTCGGCGCGGTCGGTGCGCTGCGTGCTCGGCTGCTCCATCGGTGCGGGGGGCATGGTGTCGGGCCTTTCCGCGGCGGTCATATGGGGGGCGGCGGTTCAGCGGGGCGGGCGGCGGGAGTCCGGTGCGGGGGCGCCCGTATCGGGCTCACCGGTGAGAGCACGGCATCTCGCCGCTGACCTGATGCATCGTCAACCTGGGGCGCCCACACAAGGGTTGACGCCCCCGCTATTATTCACCCTGTCAGCGTCCGCGTGCAATTGCACGCGAAATTTCTCGTGAAAGTGCGCGGGAAGGGGAAGACTCCGGTCGGGCACGGCCGGTCTTCGACCTCCGAGCCCGGCAACCACACGACGGTACGGAACAGCGAGGAGACTGCGGTGCCATCAGTGCGCAACGGAGTGCGGGCCAGTTCGTTGGACGCCCGCTGGATCAAGAGCAGGCACAGCAACGCCGAGGGCAACTGCGTGGAGGTCGCGACCCTGGCCGGCGGGGACATCGCGATGCGCAACTCCCGCGACCCCGACGGCCCCGCCCTGGTCTACACCCCGGCGGAGGTGGCCGCGTTCGTGGCGGGCGCCAAGGACGGGGAGTTCGACCACCTGCTGTGAGGCCGGCGGCGGCCGTCCGCCCAGGACTCTCCAACACGCAAGGCAGCCGGTCGACTTCGGCCATCGGAACTGCCGTGCGGAACACCGGTGCGATAGTCTGTGTCGCACGTCTGTCGGTCCACCGGGGAGTCAGGATGTCCGCCGAGCAGCATCGCGTCTCCCGCCTCGAACCCTACCTGGACCGGTCCGAACCGGCGCCGACACTGCTGAAGACGCTGGTCGGCCTCCAGCTGGCGGGATTCCGCGAGGATGCCGGGATGTCGCAGGAGCAGGCGGCGCGGGCCCTCGGTTTCAGCGCCGCCAAGCTCTCCCGCATAGAGGCGGGCAAGGGCCGCCGACCCCCGGCCGAGGGCGACGTCCAGGCCCTGCTGCGGCTGTACGGCACCAAGGACTACGAGGCCTCGGTGCTGCTCAGACTGCTGCGGCGGGCCGGTGAGCCCGGCTGGTGGCAGCGCTACGACAAGCGGCTGATGCCCGAGTGGTTCGACCGGCTGGTCGGACTCCAGGAGGCGGCGGCCGCGATCCGCACCTTCGAGATCCAGTACGTCCCCGGCCTGCTCCAGACCCCGGATTACGCGCGGGCGGTGGTGCAGCGGGGTCTGCCGACGGCCACCGCCGGCGAGGTGGATCGCAGGGTCGAACTGCGCACCCATCGGGCCGAGTTGCTGACGCGGACCGACGCACCGCAAGTGTGGGCGGTCATCGACGAGTCGGTGCTGCTGCGGGTGCTGGGCAGCCGCGAGATCATGCGCGAGCAGCTCGCCCGCCTCATCGAGACCGCCCGGCTGTCCAACGTGACGGTGCAGATCGTGCCGCTGGACGCGACGAAGGCCTCCGCGCCCGCCATACCGGTCACCTATCTCCGCTTCGGCGGCTTCGACCTGCCCGACGTCGTCTATCTGGAGCACATCAGGAGCGCCCAGTTCCTGGAGGACCGGGACGAGACGGAGGAGTACCGCATCGCCCTGGACCGGCTGGCGGACGAGGCGCTGACTCCCGCCGCTTCGCTGGAGCTGCTGTGCCGGACGATGAAGGAGCGCTACCCGGCGCCCTGATCCGGCCCGCGCCGGATGCAGGACCCGGGCCGCCGGATCACCGGATCACTCCGACGCCGCCGAACTCCACCCACTCCGTGGTGAGCTGGCGGGGCGCGACCTCCGTGTCGGGGCGCCAGGTGGACACCTCCACCAGGCCCGGTTCGAGGATCTCCAGCCCCTCGAACCACTCGGCGACGTCCTTCTCCTCCCGGACCCGGCCCCAGTGGCCCTGGGTGGCCCGGTCCATGAAGTCCGTGACGAAGTCACGCACCTCAGCGTCGTCGCTGACCAGTTGGCACATGAGCAGGACGCTGCCGGGCACGAGCCGGGCGCGGACCCGGTCGACCACCGCGCGCGGTCCGTCGGCGTCACCGTCCGGAATGCAGTGGAACACCGAGTTGAACAGCACGGCCACCGGCTCTGAGAAGTCGATCAGCCGCGCCGTCTCCGGGTGCCGGAAGATCCCCTCGGTGTCGCGCATGTCGGCGTGCACGACCGCCGTGCGGTCGTCCTGCTGGAGCAGGGCCCGGCCGTGGACGAGGACCATGGGGTCGTTGTCCACGTAGACGACGCGGGTGTCCGGGTCGACGCGCTGGGCGACCTGGTGGACGTTGTCCTGGGTGGGCAGGCCGGAGCCGTGGTCGAGGAACTGCCGTATGCCGTACTCCTGGGTGAGGGTACGGACGGCCCGCTGGAGGAAACGGCGGTTGTTCAGGGCGAGGCGGCGGGTGCTCGGGACGACCTTGTCGAGTTCCTCGCACGCGGCGCGGTCGGCGGCGTAGTTGTCCTTGCCGCCCAGATAATGGTCGTACATACGTGCCGCGGTCGGCACATTCTGGTCGATGTGCGTGGACAACTGATTCTCCGCAGGCATCCGTCCCCCAGGTTCGCCGACAAACACCGCGCCGACGACGGGCGGGTCCGACAGAGATTACCTCTCATGGACCCTGCTTTTGCCCGAACCAGGCCATGAGCAGCGGCAGTTGGCTAATTCACGTCCGGCGTCGGCGATCGTCACGAATTCTTCACTTCGCCGAACCCATCAACGGCGCGGTGGCGAGCACCCGCCTCAGGAGTCGGACAAGGGGGCGTCGTGGTATTTGTCGCTGTTCTGTTGTTGCCGCTCGTCTCCGTGCTGCTCGTGGTGATGGACCGCATCGAGGAGCGTGTGTTCGAACCCGGTCAGGAGCGGGGCCGGCACGCCGGACAGCGCAGGCATCTGCGGCTGATCCCGGGCGGTCGCCGGGACGCCGCGCCGCGGGCGACGCAGGAGAACTCGCCGGAAGAGCGGCGGCGGGCCGCCTGAGCCGCCGGACGCCTCCCCCTCGGGAGGCGTCCGGCGGCTTCGGCGTCACTCCCTCCCCTCCCCCGTACGCGCCCTTTCCCGCTTCGGTCCCCTCCCCCGTACGCACGTGTGGCCGGGCCGATGAGTTCGGCCCGGCCACACTCCACGGGGTGTCCTGCACCAGCGTCATCGTGACGCGATCATGACATTCAGGCGTGGCGGTGCGAGCTGCGGTTGCCCGTGATGAGACGGTAGATGACGAGCAGGATCAGCGAGCCGACGATGGCGGCGATCCAGGTGGACAGCTCGAAGAAGCCGTCGATCGAGTCGACGCCGAATATGACCTTGCCCAGCCAGCCGCCGAGAAGCCCGCCCGCGATGCCGATCAGCATCGTGACGATGATGCCGCCCGGGTCCTTCCCCGGAAGGAGCAGCTTGGCGATGGCGCCGGCGAGCAGACCGATCAGGATCCAGGCGATGATGCCCACTTTTCCTCCACTGTCCATGGAAAGTATGTGCTTTATCGAATGCGCGCATCCAGCGGCGGCAAACCTCTCGCGTACGGCGGTCCGGGGCCGGGCGGCGCGCCTCCGCGGTCGCCGCCCGCCCGGCGTGCGGGACGGGTGCCGTCGTAGCAGCGTGGTGGTGTGCTGAAGCTGCCTGTCCTGGTGTCGCGCCGCGATCCGCACCGGCGGGGCTGGCTGCGGGGCGCCCCGCCGCCCCGCTGGGTGCGGATCCTGCCGGTCGTGCTGGTCGCCGCCGTGTGCGTCGCCACGCTGACCAGCCCCAGCCGGCTCGACATCGGCTTCCTGCTGGGCGCGATCCCGCCGCTGGCCGTGCTGTCGTACGGACCGCTGGCGACCGCCCTGCTCGGCGGCGCCGTGGTCGCGCTGCTGAGCGTGCCGCTGTTCGGTCTCGACCATCCCGGCAACACCGACCTGGAGACGGTCGGCTTCGTCGCGCTGCTGAGCGTGTTCCTGTCCTTCGTGCGCAGCCGCCGCGACGCGCAGCTGGACCTGGAGCGCACGGTCGCCGAGGCCGCGCAGCGGGCCGTGGTCCCGCCGCTGCCCGAGCGGGTCGGGCCGGTGTGCTGCGCGGGCCTGTACCGGGCGGCGCAGCGCGGGACGCTGGTCGGCGGGGACTTCTTCGACGTGCGGCAGGGTCCGTGGGGTGTGCGGGCGGTGATGGGCGACGTGCAGGGGCACGGGCTGGCCGCGGTGTCCACGGTCGCCGCGCTGCTGGGCAGCTTCCGGGAGGCGGTGCTCGACCGACCGGACCTGACCGCGGTCGCGGGCGCCCTGGACCGGCGGCTGGTGGTGGACTCGGCGGAGGTGCGGCACGCGGAGCTGTTCGCGACCGCCGCGCTGCTGGAGTTCGCCGCGGACGCCCGGTCGGTGCGCGTGGTGGCCTGCGGTCATCCGCCGCCGATCCTGCTGCGGGGCGGGACGGCCACGGAGATCGAGGTCGCGCCGTGGACTCCGCTGGGTCTCGGACTCTCCGAGGGCGTGCCGCACCAGGACGGGCACATGGTGCCGCTGCGCCCCGGTGACGTGCTGTTCCTGGCCTCCGACGGCGTCACCGAGGCGCGGGGTCCGGACGGGGAGTTCTATCCGCTGCTGGAGCGGCTGCCCCGGCTGGCGGACCGCGCGCCGGCCGCGCTCGCCGAGCGGGTCCTGAGCGATCTCCTGGCGTACTGCGGGAACGTCGGCGACGACGTGACGATGCTCGTCCTGACCCCCTGCCCGCCCGACGGCGCCTGACCGGGGGGCGTACCGGGCGACGTCCCGCCGGAGACGACCGGCCGCCCCACTCCGAAGACGGCCCGACCGGAGCCCGCCCGGACGGACCCAGCGGCTGAGCGGAGCCGCTCAGCGCGCGGCACGCTGGTGACCCACCATGCGGGCTGAGCAGCGGACAGTCGGGCACGCGGCGCACCGGGAACGGCCGAGCAGCCCACACCGGAGACGGCCCCACGCGGACGGAACGGGCGCAACCCGGCCACGGACAAGCCGAGCGGGCTCCCAGACGGCAGCCGGACGCGCGGCACGGCGGGCACAGGACGCGCGGGCCGCGCCGGAGACGACTGGCGCGGGCGGAACGGGCAAGCCCCGCCGGGAACGGGCCGGTCGGGGCTCACAGGGGGCGGCCGGGCGTGCGGCGCGCCAGGGGCGGGCAGGTGCGGGCGGCGAGGCCCGCCGGGTGCGGGCTCAGGCCACCGAGGCGCAGCCCGCGGCGCACAGCTCGCCGTGACCAGGTGCCGCGCAGGCGGCGAGCGCGACCGGGACCGGGCGGCCCGCCGAGGACGGACGGCCGGCCGGGGCCGGACGATCAGCCGAGGCCGGACGGGCGGCGGGGGTCGGGCGGGCGACCGGGGCCGGACGGGCGGCGGGAGCCGGACGGGCGGCCGGGGCCGGACGGGCGGCGGGGGTCGGGCGGGCGGCCGGGGCCGGACGGGCGGCGGGGGTCGGGCGGGCGGCAGGGGCCGGACGGGCGGCGGGAAGGGGGGTGTAGGCGACGGTGGTGGGGTGGGGTGTGGCCGGGTTCCGGGCGGCGGTGTGGCGGGTGCGCAGGACGGCGGCCGCGCCGATGGTGCCGGCGATCAGGACGCCGCCGGTCACGAGGGCGCCCCGGGCGCCCGCGGTCTGCATCAGCAGCCCCAGCAGCGGCGGCCCGACCAGGCTCCAGCCGGTGCTCGCCGTACGCCACACGCCGAGGACGCGGCCGCGCAGGTGCGAGGGCGGGTCGGTCTGGAGCACGGTCGTGCCCGCGGTGTCGGAGACGGACTCCACCACCGCCATCGGAGCGACGAGCAGCAGCAGGACCCACAGGGTCGGGGAGAGACCGGCGGCGATCTGCAGGACGGCTCCGGTGGCGGCCAGGGCGCCGACCATGCGGACCGACGGGCTGCGCAGCCGGCCGGCCAGCACCGCGCCCGCCACGCCGCCCACGGCCAGGACGGTGGAGACCGTTCCGAACGACCCGGCGGCGCCGCCCAGCGGCCCGGTGACCAGGACGGCCAGGGTGAGGCCGTAGTTGCGGCCGAAGACGCTGCTGATCGCGGTGATGCCGGCCAGGGCGACGAGCCGCGGGCGGCTCAGGAAGAAGGCGAGGCCGTCCCGTGCGCCGGTGCCGCGCCGTTCGGACGCCGGGGCGGCCGTACGCGACGCCGTACGCGGGGCGGGCCGCTCGCGCGGGGCCGTCCGCGCGCGGGCGGCCGGTCCCTGCGGTCCGGCGGCGGGGTGCGGGCGCAGGAACGGGATCACCGCGGCGACGGCCAGGAAGGAGACGCCGTTGGCGACGTACGCCGCTCCGGGCCCCCACCAGCTGACGACCACGCCGGCCAGGGCGGTGCCGCCCACCCGGCCGGCGCCGCTCACCACCGAGCCCAGCGCGATCGACGAGGGCAGGTCCCTGGGCGGTACGAGGTCGTTGCCGAGCAGGGCGCAGGCCGGCGCGTCGACGGTGGCGACCAGGCCGGTGACGGCGCCGAGCGCCATGAGGACCGGCACCGACAACTGGTCGGTGAGGACCAGCGCCGCGGTGAGGAAGCCGACGAGGGCCAGCAGGGCCTGGCTCACCGTGGCGGTCAGGCGGCGCGGCCAGGCGTCGACCACGGACCCGCCGAGGACGCCGAACAGCAGTCCGGGGGCGGCCTGCACCGACAGGGACAGACCCGTCGCCGCGGCGGAGCCGGTGAGGTGGAGCACCAGCAGGTTCTGGGCGGTCAGCTGCATCCAGGTGCCCGCGTTGGACACCAGGTTGGCCGCGGACCACCAGCGCATGCCGGTGTGGCGCAGCGCCCGCCACGGGGCGCGGTCCTCGTCCCGGGCCGCCCGGCGATCGGGGCGGCGGGACGAGGGGAGGAACACCCGGCGGCCCGCGGTCGCGGGCGGGGCGGGGAAGGCAGGGGGGGAGGAAACCACGGGAGGTCGCTTTGCGTGAGGGGCCGGACGACGTGCCGTGCTGTGCCGCCAGGGGCGGCTCGACGGTGAGACATGGCCGGGCACAGCGGCTGCCCATCCTCACAGAAGCCCCGGTGTGCGCGGGGGCACAGGCCCGCCGACGGCGGCCTCCGCTGCTCCAACTGGCCGCCTGCGGCGGGGAGTCGGGGTCCCGGTGGTGTTCCTCACAGGGACGGCGCCGGTGGCCCCCTGGGCCGTCGCGGCGTGCGGAGGCGCGCCGGGTGGAGGCCGGACCGGTCCCCCGTTCCGGTCCGGCCTCCGCGAGCGGCCCGCGCAGTGGCTCCGCGGCCCGTCGAACCTACGTGGCCCGGGGAACCGTCGGTACCGCGCCGGTGCCCTTTCGGGCAGCCGGAGGACTCACTCGTGCACAGGTCGGTCCGCAATGCCCTCATTCATGTCCGTCAGGGCGGGCGGGTCGAGGTCGCCCGCGGCCAGATGGGCGAGGACGATCTCGTACAGATCGCTCCCGACGGTGAGGAGCCGTCGTTCCAGGACGGGTTCCACGCCCCGTACGTGCTCCCGCACGGTCTGTGCGTGCACGCCGAGCAGGTGGGCGGCGCGTTCGGCGTTGCCGCCCGCGGCGATCCAGGCGCGCAGCGTGGTGCGCACGTCCCGGGTGTCCGCGGCCAGGCGGCCGAGCAGCTCGTGCGCCCAGGTGCGCAGCGCGGGGCCGGCCAGCAGGTCGGGCAGGCGGGCGGTGCGGGCGGGGGGCGCGGGGGCGGGTGCGGCGGCCGGGGCGGGGCCGAGGGCCGCCTCGGTGTTCAGGGCCAGGTGGACGGCGGCCCGGACGGTCAGCTGGGAGAAGTCGGCGCCGAGGAGCCGTTCCGCCCGTTCCATGCGGGCCCGTACGGTGTTGCGGCTCACGCCGAGGATCCGGGCGGCGCTCACCGCGGTGAACTCCAGGCCGAGCCGGGTGGTGGCGACCAGTTCGGCACGGGTGTGGTGGGGCAGGGCGTCCAGCGGGCGCAGCAGCCGGCCGGACCAGGCGCGCAGGGCCTCGGGGTCCATCAGGCGTTCGGGGTGGGTGCGCTCGGCGTACACGGCGGTGCCGTCGGGGCGGACCCGGGCCAGGGCGAGGGCGCTGACGGCCTGCCCGTAGGCGGTGGCGGTGCGGGCCAGGGTGTGCCGGGTGCTGCCGCCGAGGTAGGTGTGCGGGCGCCCGCCGACCAGGGAGCGCAGGCTGCGGCCGACGGTCTCGGCGGGGGCGACCACGATGACGTGGCCGTCGACGGCCGGGCAGCGCACGACCAGGGCCCGCCGGCCGGCGGCGTCCAGGCACTCGGCGGTCAGCCGTTCGCGTTCGTCGGGACGGACCTCCACGACGTAGACGGTGGCGGTGTCGGTGTCGAGCAGGCCCGGCCACAGGCCCGCGGCGACCCGGCGGGCGGAGACGGTGTCCTCGACCATCAGAAGTTGCAGGACGGCCAGGCGCAGCGCGGAGGCGGCCTGTTCGAGCCGTCGTGCGGCGGCGGCGCTCTCGTCGGCGCGCAGCAGCAGTTCGACCACGGCGGCGGTGCGGCCGAGCAGTTCGGCGGCCTGCCGGTCGAAGGGGGTGGCGCGGGCGACGGCCAGGACGCCGGCCGGGGGCGCGTGCGGGCGTCCCACGCTCACCGCGTGGACGTGCCGGCCGCGGTCCTGGAGGGACGCGGAGGCGAGCCGTCCGGCGAGGAGGTCGGCGACCGGGTCCTCGGCCAGCAGCGCCGGCTCCCCGGCCAGGAGCGCGCCGTCGCCGTCCAGGAGGCAGGCCGTGCCGTGCGCGGCGTCGGCGAGCCAGGCCACGACCTTGCGCACGTCCCGCCCGCCGGGCCGCAATTGCTCCAGAAGTTCCTCGGCCCAGGTCGCCGGTGGGCTGTGCGGGCCGTGTGCCACGGCGTCCCGATCCTCTCGGCCGGCCATGTCGGCCCTCTCCTCTCTCCCTGTGCACCGCACTGACCTCGGTGTTTCCGGTCGAGGACGTTATCAGTGACGCGCACGGCGGTGCGGCTGCGGGCACGGGGCGGTGCGGCGCGCGGCGTACCGGCGGAAGAGGATCGGCGGCTTCGCCGGCGGGTCACGGGGGGAGGTGAGCGGCCGGCGAAGCCGCGCGTCCGGTGCCGGGGGGACAGCTCCCGGACGCTGTACACCTCTGGTTCCCCCGGATGCGCGGAGTAAGCCGGCGAAGTGGGAACGGATTCGGCGCGCGTCCTCGGGGGCGGCCCCGGCGCCCGTCGCGGCCCGCACAGCGGCGCGCCGGAGGACGGCATAAGCTCGGCGGATGGCGAAGTACTTCGACGTTCACCCGGACAACCCCCAGCCGCGCGCCCTCCAGCAGGTCGTCGGCAGTCTGCGCGAGGGGGCGTTGATCGCGTATCCGACGGACTCCTGCTACGCCCTGGGCTGCCGGCTGGGCAGCCGGGACGGGGTCGAGCGGATCCGGTCGATCCGCCGGCTGGACGACCGGCACCACTTCACGCTGGTGTGCCAGGACTTCGCGCAGCTGGGGCAGTTCGTGCGGATCGACAACGACGTGTTCCGCGCCATCAAGGCGTCCACGCCCGGCAGTTACACGTTCATCCTCCCGGCCACGCGGGAGGTGCCGCGCATGTTGCAGCATCCGAGGAAGAAGACCGTCGGGGTGCGCATCCCGGACCACGTCGTGGCGCAGGCGCTGGTGGCGGAGCTGGGCGAGCCGCTGCTGTCCAGCACGCTGCTGCTGCCCGACGAGGACGAGCCGATGACGCAGGGCTGGGAGATCAAGGACCGGCTCGACCACGAGCTGGACGCGGTGGTCGACTCGGGCGACTGCGGCACCGAGCCGACCACGGTCATCGACTTCTCCGGCGGGGAGGCCGAGATCGTGCGGCACGGCGCGGGCGACACCTCGCGGTTCGAGTGAGCTGACGTCCCGCGCAGGGCTGTCACCGGCTCAGTTCCCGCGGCCGAGCCGGTAGTTGGGTCGACCCGCCGTGTGGGTGCGGCGGCGCCGTTGTTACGGTGCACGGCGTGTCTGACTCCTCACGCGATACCGTCGAAGGCGCCGGCTGGAACGCCGCCGAACGCGGCGAGTACCGGCGACTGCTGCCCGGCCGGGTCGAGAAGCTGTCGTGGCTGAACCCCAGGACGCTGTGGGCCGCCCGCAACGGCGTCGTGGCGTCCTGGTTCGGCGACCCCACCGGGCGTACCCGCGAGCGCTGGGTGGCGCAGCGTGCGGCGGCCGGCGCCCCGGCGGACAAGGTGGTCCGCCGCGCGGAGGGGGATCGTTTCTCCTTCATGGTGCTCGGTGACACCGGCGAGGGCGACGAGTCCCAGTACGCCGTCGTGCCGGGCTTCCTGAAGGTGAGCCGGGACACCTCGTTCGCCGTGATAGCCAGCGACGTGATCTATCCGGTGGGCCGTACGGACGACTACGGCACCAAGTTCTTCCGCCCGTACCAGGACTACCCGGCCCCCGTGTACGCCGTCCCCGGCAACCACGACTGGTACGAGGACCTGGGCGGGTTCATGCGCGTCTTCTGCGACGACGCGCCGCCGCTGGAACCGGAGCCCGCACCCCGGGCGCTCAGCGGGGCCTGGTGGCGGACGCTGCTGTGGCACCGGCCGCGTCCGGCCGACGAGGCGGCCCTCACCGAGGCGCGCAAGCTGCGCTCCGCGCCGGGGCAGCAGGCCGTCCAGCCGGGCCCCTACTGGGCGATCGACGCCGGGCCGGTACGGATCGTCGGCATCGACACCGGGCTGCTCGGCACGCTCGACGCCGAACAGGGCGCCTGGCTGCGGGAGGTCTCGCGCGGGCCCCGCCCGAAGATCCTGATCACCGGTTCGCCGCTGTACGTGGACGGCGAGCACCATCCCTGCGCCATCGAGGGCGGCGGCACCGTCGACGACGTCGTGCGCGACCCGGCCCACCGCTACGTGGCCGCGATCGGCGGCGACATCCACAACTACCAGCGCTATCCGGTGGACGTGGACGGGCGTGTCGTCCAGTACGTCGTCTCCGGCGGCGGCGGCGCGTTCATGCACGCCACGCACACCATCCCGCGGGTGTCGGTGGCGAACGTGACGGAGCGCGACTTCCGCTGCTACCCGCTGCGCGGCGACTCCCTCGCCTTCTACGGCCGGCTCTACGGCCGCCGGCTGCGGCTGCCCCGGTTCTTCGCCCTCACCGAGGCCGAGGCGATGGCCGTGGTCGCCGAACGGCTCGGCGTCCCGCCGGTGCGGCACCCGGCCGGGCCGGTCCGGGTCACCCGGCGGATGCGGCTGGTGGCGAGCCTGCTGGGCGCGGGCCGGCGGCCGGAGCGCCGGGCGCGCTTCCGGCTGCCGGTGCGCAAGATCTACACCCAGCTGTTCTCCCCCGGCTCGGCCACCTACAGCCCGCCGTTCTTCAAGTCCTTCCTGCGTCTGGACGTCACCCCCGAGGCGGTGCGGCTGCGCTGCTTCGCGGCGACGGGCAACCGGGCGCAGGAGATCGACCCGCCGGTCGAGGACGAGGTGACCATCCCGCTGGTCTGACCCGCCCCGCCCGTCCGGCCGTTCCCACCGACGGCCCGGCGCACGGTCCGGCCCGGTCCGGCGCCCCGGCGCGCGGTCCCGCTCCGGCTCACCACCGGCCCGGCGCGCTGCCCGTGACCGGGGTGGAGGGCCTGCCGTCCACCCCGGCCGGCACGTCGCCGGCGAGCATCACGCGGTGCATGATCCGCGGGTGGTCCAGACGGGCGTTGTCGGACGGGGCCAGGTGGATGGTGGCGCGGTTGTCCCAGAAGGCCACGCTGCCCGGCTCCCAGCGGAAGCGGACCGTGTACTCGGGCCGGACCGCCTGCTCCAGCAGCATGTCCAGGACGGCCGCGCTCTCCGGGCGGGACAGGCCCTCGATCTGCTCGACGTAGTAGCCGTTGACGAACAGCACCCGCTCCCCCGTCTCGGGGTGGACGCGCACCAGCGGGTGCACGGTGGCGGTCTGGTGCTCCAGCAGGCGGCGGACGTAGGCGTCGTCGCCGGGCCGCGGCTGGTAGCCGACGCCGAGCCGGTGCTCGGCGCGCAGCCCGTCGACGAAGGCGCGCACCGGGGCGGACAGTCCGGCGTAGGCGGCGGCCAGGTTGGCCCAGGTGGTGTCGCCGCCGTACGGCGGCACGCGCTCGGCGCGCAGGACGGTCGCGGCCGGCGGGTCGACCCGGGCGCCGTGGTCGCAGTGCCAGCCGCGCAGCAGGGTGTGCCGGCGGCGGTGCAGCCATTCGTCGTGGTCCATCCCGAACCGGCCGCCCAGTTCCAGCCGGTCGGCGGTGGTCTCCACCTCCGGGACGCCGGCCGGGGAGGCGCCGCCGCGCCGCGGCAGGACCACCGGCGCGCCGAAGCGGCGGGCGAAGGCCACGTGCCCCTCGTGGTCGAGGCGCTGTCCGCGGAAGAACACCACCTTCCAGCGCAGCACCGCCGCGCGGATCGCGGCGACCACCGTGTCGTCCAGGTCGCCGGCCAGGTCGACGCCGGTGATCTCGGCCCCGATGTGCCCGGCGACCGGGCTGACCTGGACGGCGCCGGCCGGCCCGCCGCCGGCCGCCCGCTCGTGTGCCTGTGCTCCCGTGCCCGTCGTCATGTGCGCTCCGCTGGTCGTCCGTCCGGTCGCGTCCTGCCCAGAAGATCGTGACAGCGATCCGGCGCCGGGTCGACAGGGCCTGGTGCCGCTCGGCGCGGCGCGCGCCCGGGCCGGCGGCGCGTCGGCCGGGCAGCGGGGGGTACTCGGAGGCGTCGGTGCACACGATCAGTACGAGGAGGCCCGGCGTGGCTGCGGACGACCGGCTGCGGGAGTACCGCGGCAAGCGTGACTTCGGACGGACCATGGAGCCGTCGGGGCAGCGGGCCCCGGGCGACGAGGCGCCGCGGTTCGTGGTGCAGATCCACGACGCGCGCCGGACGCACTTCGACTTCCGGCTCCAGGTGGGCGACGTGCTGAAGTCCTGGTCGGTCCCCAAGGGGCCCTCGGACGACCCGCACGACAAGCGGCTCGCGGTGCCCACCGAGGACCACCCGCTGGAGTACGAGCACTTCGAGGGCGTGATCCCGAAGGGCGAGTACGGCGGCGGCACGGTGATCGTCTGGGACCGGGGCACCTACGAGCCGCTGAGCCACGACCGCCGGGGGCGTCCGGTCGGCTTCGCCGAGTCCCTGGAGCACGGGCACGCCACCTTCCGCCTGTACGGCGAGAAGCTGCGCGGCGAGTACGCCCTCACCCGCTTCCGCGACGGCCGCGACGGCGAGGAGGAGGCGTGGCTGCTGGTGCGCAAGGGCACGGGCGGTACGGACGCGCACGGCACCCCCGATCCGCACCGGGCCCGCTCGGTGCGCACCGGACGCACCCTCGCCCAGGTCGCGGCGGAGGGCGGCGAGGAGTAGCCGCTCACCCGGGCGGCAGCGGCTGCTCGCACCAGATGGTCTTGCCGCGGCCGCTCGGCCTGCTGCCCCAGCGCTGGGTGAGCTGGGCGACCAGGAGCAGTCCGCGGCCGCCCTCGTCGTAGGCGTGGGCGCGGCGCAGGTGCGGTGAGGTGGAACTGGAGTCGGAGACCTCGCAGATGAGGGTGCGGTCGCGGATCAGCCGCAGCTGGATGGGGGGTCCGCCGTAGCGGATGGCGTTGGTGACCAGCTCGCTGACGACCAGTTCGGTGACGAACGCGGTCTCCTCCAGCCCCCAGGCGGCCAGTTGCTCGGCGGCGGCCTGCCGGGCGGCGGCCACGTGCACGGGGTCCGGGGCGATGTCCCAGGTGGCGACCTGGTCGGCGCCCAGGGCGCGGGTGCGGGCCAGCAGCAGCACCACGTCGTCGTCCGGCTCCTCGGGCAGGACGGCCTTCAGGGCGCCGTCGGCCAGGTCCGCCAGCGAGTCGGCGGGCGCGGCCAGGGTGCGGCGCAGCTCGGCGCCGGCCCGGTCGGCGTCGCGTTCGAGCAGGCCGTCGGTGAACAGGGCGACGAGCGAGCCCTCGGGCAGGTCCAGTTCCATCGCCTCGAAGGGCAGTCCGCCCACGCCGAGCGGCGGCCCCGGGGCCAGCGCCACCGGTTCGGCCGCGCGGCCGGGCAGGGCGAGGACGGGGGGCGGGTGGCCGGCGGCGGCCAGGGCGAGGCGGCGCGCCACCGGGTCGTAGACGGCGTACAGGCAGGTGGCGCCGAGTTCCGGCACGTCGTCGCCGTGGTCGCCGGCCAGATGGGTGACCAGGTCGTCCAGGTGGGTGAGGAGTTCGTCCGGCGGCAGGTCCACGTCGGCCAGGGTGCGCACGGCCGTGCGCAGCCGGCCCATGGTCGCCTGGGCCTGGATGCCGTGGCCCACGACGTCGCCGACGACCAGCGCGACCCGGCTGCCGGAGAGGGGGATCACGTCGAACCAGTCGCCGCCGATGCCCGCCGGGGAGACGCAGGGCAGGTAGCGGTGGACAACCTCGACGGCGGCCTGGCCGCTCAGCCCGCGCGGCAGCAGGCTGTGCTGGAGGGCGAGGGCGATGGTGCGTTCCCGGGCGAAGCGGCGGGCGTTGTCGACGCAGACGGCGGCCCGGCTGGCCAGTTCCTCCGCGAAGACCGCGTCGTCGGCGGCGTAGGCGTCCGGCTGGGTGATGCGGACGGCGACCATGACGCCGAGGGTGGTGCCGCGGGCCCGCAGCGGCACCGTGATCATCGAGTGGGCGCGGTCGCGGTAGTCGTGTCCGGCGGGGCGCCGGGCGTCGCGGTCGGTCTGCCAGCCGGTGAACTCGGGCTCGCCGGCGTGGCTGAAGACGGCCGCGCCCTCCCGCATCGCCCGGGCGGCGGCCGAGGACGGGGGCCGTACGTCGCGTTCGCCCACGCGCACGGCCGCCTCCGGGGTGCCCTCGGTGCGGGAGCCGTGGGCGACCCGGCGCAGCACGATCTCGCCGACGGAGCGGGCGGGCGGCTCTTCCGCGCCGAGCACCCATTCGAGGACGTCGACGGTGGCGAAGTCGGCGAACTGCGGCACCAGCAGTTCCACCAGTTCCTCGGCGGTGCGCACCACGTCCAGGGTGGTGCCGATGCCGGCCGCCGCCTCGTTGAGCAGGGCGAGCCGGCGCCGGGACCAGTACTGCTCGCTGCTGTCCTGCGCGGCCAGGGCGACGCCGGCCGGCTCTCCGGAGGCGTCGCGCACGGGCCACATCTCCACGCTCCAGGCGTGCTCGCGGTGCAGGGCGGGAGCGCTGGCGAAGGTCTCGTGACGGATCGGCTCGCCGGTCTCGGCGACCCGGCGCAGGTGCTCGGCGAAGCTCCGGTCGGTCTCGGCGCACGCCACCGTCTCCAGGTAGGGGCGGCCGAGCAGGGCGGACTCCGGCACCCCCATCCGGCGGCACGCCGCGTCGTTGACGCGCAGGTAGCGCTGCCGGGTGTCGAAGACGGACATCGGCATGGACGCCTGCTGGAAGGCCTGTCCGGCGAGGGTGGGTTCGGGCTGGCCGTCGGGTTCGGCGGTCACCACGAAGCGGTCCGGGCGGCCCGCTGCGTCCAGCACCGGGCAGGCGCGCAGCACGGCCGTCACCGTGGACCCGTCCCGGTGGCGCAGAGCGGCGGTCCCCACGAGCGCGGCCACGGCGCCGGGCGGCGGCTCCTGCGCGAGCAGGTCGCGCGCCGCACGTCCGACCGTCTCCTCGGCCGCGTACCCGGTCAGCCGCCGGGCGCCCTCGCTCCAGCCCGTGACGACGCCGCGGGCGTCGACGATCGCCGCAACGGAGACCTGCTGCATGTTCCCAGGATGGGGCGCGCACCACGGCCCCTCAAGCGCGACACGGCGGACCGGGGCGGCCGGGTGCCTCCCGTCCGGGTCACGCCGGGCGGCGGGCGCCCTTGGCGACGCTGCGGGCCCACAGGACCAGGGGGACCTGGAGCGGCAGGCGGCCGAGTGCCGCCGCCTTCTGGGGTGCGGGGCGGTCGCGCCAGTCGACGGCCATCTGGATGTTGGCCGGGAGGACGCCGACGAAGAAGGCGGCCGTGGCGCGGGCCGCCACCCGGCGGGTGCGGGGCAGCGCGACGCCGGCCGCCAGCGCGAGTTCGGCGACGCCGCTGGCGCGGGTCCAGGTGCGCGGGGAGCCCGGCAGGACGCGCGGGACGATCGCGTCGAACTGGCGCGGGGAGACGAAGTGGGCGACGCCCGCCGTGGCCAGCAGGCCGGCGAGCAGCAGCGATGAGCGTTCGGACCGGGGCACGGTTCCTCCTCGAATGGACTGCGGCGCGATCCTACTGGACGGTAAGTACGGCCCGGAGGCCCGTTCCGGGGGGCATTCGGGGGGAAGTTCGCGGCGAATCGGGGCACAGCGGCCGGGCGCGGGCTTGGCGGCGGGGGCGGGCGTCGAGACCTCAGCCGTGACCCTGCCAATGATCGCTCCCATGCTCGCCACGCCCGGCGTCCTGCCGCCGGCCGCGCAGGACGCGCGCTGGGCGTACGAGACCAAGCAGGACGGCCAACGGGCGGTGGCCTACCTGCCCGGCGACGGCTCCCTGGTGCTGCGGGCCCGCTCCGGCGAGGACATCACCGCGGCCTATCCGGAGCTGGGTCCGCTCGGCGCGGCCCTCGGCGCGACGCCGGCCGTGCTGGACGGCGAGGTCCTGGCCCTGGACGAGCGGGGCCGGGCCAGTTTCCAGCTGCTCCAGCACCGCATGGGGCTGGCGCACTCCCCCGCCCTGGCGGCCCGCCGGGCGGCCCGGGTCCCCGTCCACCTCGTGCTGTTCGACGTACTGCACCTCGGCGCCGAGCCGCTGCTCGCGCTGCCCTACGCCCGGCGGCGCGAGCGGCTGGCGGCGCTGGCGCTCGACGGACCGCGCTGGTCGACGCCGCGGGCCGTCGTCGGGCACGGCGCCCAGGCGCTGGCCGCCACCCGCGAGCACGGCCTGGAGGGGCTGGTGTGCAAGCGGCTGGACTCGGTCTACGAGCCGGGGGTGCGCTCGCGGGCCTGGATCAAGATCCGCAACATGCTCAGCGAGGACGTCGTCGTGGGCGGCTGGCTGCCCGGCAAGGGACGGCTGACCGGGCTGCCGGGCGCGGTGCTGGTGGGCCAGCGCGGCGGCGGCCGGCTGCGCTACGTCGGCAGCGTGGGCACCGGCTGGAGCGAGGCCGAGCGGACCGAGCTGGCCGATCTCCTCGCGGGGCTGGCGACGCGGGTGTGCCCCTTCGTTCCGGCGCCGGCGGTGCGCGGCGCGCACTGGGTGCTGCCCCGGCTGGTCGGCGAGGTGCGCTACAGCGTCCGTACCCGGGCGGGTCTGCTGCGCCAGCCGTCGTGGCTGCGGCTGCGCCCGGACCTCACCCCGGAGGAGTCGGCGGCGGATCTGCCGGACGGCCCCGCGAGGTGAGGGCGCGTCAGGGGGGCGGGGCGCCGGACGGTGAGCGGCGCCGGGGAGCCGGCCGACGGTCTATCGTGTCCCGCATGTCCGTGCCGGAACTGATCCGTATCGTCTCCCGCGACTCACCGATGGCGCTCGCCCAGGTGGAGCGCGTCCGCGCCGAGCTGGCCGCCCTGCACCCCGGGGTGCGCACCGAGGTGGTGCCGGTGAAGACCACCGGCGACAAGTGGCTCGGCGCGCTGTCGAAGGTGGAGGGCAAGGGGGCGTTCACCAAGGAGGTGGACGCCGCGCTGCTGGCCGGCGAGGCGGACCTCGCGGTGCACTGCCTCAAGGACGTGCCCGCCGACCGGCCGCTGCCCGCGGGCACCACGTTCGCCGCGTTCCTGAAGCGGGACGACATCCGCGACGCGCTCGTCCATCCGGGCGGTCTCACCCTCGACGAGCTGCCGCCCGGCACCCGGATCGGCACCTCGGCGGTGCGGCGGATCGCCCAGCTGGCCGCGACGCACCCGCACCTGACCTGCGTGCCGTTTCGCGGCAACGCCAACCGGCGGCTGGCGAAGCTGGCGGCCGGGGAGGCGGACGCGCTGCTGCTGGCCGCCTCCGGCCTCGACCGCATCGACCGCGCCGACGTGATCAGCGAGGTGCTGTCCCCGGAGACGATGATGCCGCCGATCGGCGCGGGCATCCTGGCCCTCCAGTGCCGCGAGGGCGACAGCGAGCTGATCGGTACGGTGAGCGACCTCGGCGACGCCGACACCCACCGGGCGGCGACCGCCGAGCGCATGTTCCTGCATGTGCTCCAGGGGCACTGCAACAGCCCGATCGCCGGGTACGCGCGGGTCGACCGGAGCGGGGAGCTGTCCCTGCGGGCGTGCGTGTTCACCCCCGACGGCAAGACCCGGCTGAACGCGCACGAGTGGGCGGGCCGTCTGGACGCCGCCACCCTCGGCACCTCGGTCGCCGTGGCCCTGCTGCGCCAGGGCGCCCGCGACATCATCGACGGCATCCCGCACTGAGCACCGCGCGCCGGGCGCCGCACGCTGAACAGCGGCGCCGGACCGCGGGACGCCGGACGCCCGCCCGGCGGAGATCCACGGGGCGGGCGTCCGGCGTGAGCGCGGTGATCCGGCGGCGCCGGCGGGGTCAGCCGGCGGCGCCCGGTTCCGCCTGGTCGCGCAGGAAGTTGCTGACCTGGTGGGCGAGGGTGCCCTGGGCGGCGCAGCACGGCGAGCCCGCGCCGACGGGCGCCTCCTGCACGCCGATGCCGCCGGACCAGAGCCTGCGCCCGGTCCACTCGTCCTCGACGCGCAGCTGGACCTGGATGTCGACCTGGCTCAGGGCGGCCTCCGGGGCCGCCGCGTACAGCACCGCCGTGGCCCGGCGCAGCGGATGGACGTCGTAGCCCTCGATGAACTGCGAGTTGCGCCAGTCGACGAACGCGCTCTCCCCGTCCGGGCCGATCCGCACGTCGAGCTGGCCGTCCTCCAGGTGGAGGCCGAAGGGCCGCGAGCCGCGGTTCTCGACGGTGACCCGGAGGCGGAAGTACGTCAGGCCCTCGGCCGCGTCGTCGCGTCCGCGCGGCGGCTCGGCCTGCTCCAGACCGTGCACGCGGACACGCAGACCGGCGTGCTCGTCGTACTCGTGCCAGTCCCCGACCACGTTCGGCTCGTACACAATGCAACCTCTCGACTTCAGAGCTGCTTCCTATCTGTGGGCGAAGGAGACTGTCAAATGCGCGGAATGCGCCGTGGCCAGGTAATTCCACCGCTTTGATCAACGATCAAGCCGTGCGCTGGAGATATCCCCGATCGCGGCCCCGCGGCGGCCGCCGCGGGGGTGCCGTACATCACGTCGGGGCGCGGTGCGCGGCGGGCCGTCCGACCGGTCGGACCGGCGGGCCCGCCGCGGGGGTTCACCGGGCCAGCCGGCCCAGGAGGGCGGAGGCCGCGGTGATGCCGGCCGCGGCGGCCAGCACCAGGACGGCGAAGTCGGCGCCCAGGTGCGCCGGAGTGCCCAGCAGCAGTCCGCGCAGGGCGTCCACCTGGTAGCTGAGCGGGTTCGCCTTGCTGACCGCCTGGAGCCAGCCGGGCATCACGGCGACCGGGTACAGGGCGTTGGAGCCGAAGAACAGCGGCATGGTGATCGCCTGTCCGATGCCCATCAGCCGGTCGCGGCTGAGCACGATCCCGGCGATGGTCATGGACAGGCAGGAGAAGAACGCCGAGCCGAGGATCACGGCCGCGGCGACGCCGAGCAGCCGCAGCGGGTTCCAGGTCAGCGCCACGCCGAGCAGCGCGGCGATCACGACGACGACCACCGCCTGGATCAGCGACTTCACCCCGGCGGCGAACGCCTTGCCGGTCACCAGGGCCGAGCGCGGGGTCGGCGTGACCAGCAGCTTGTTGAGCACGCCCGCGTCCCGCTCCCAGATGATCTGGATGCCGTAGAAGATGGCGATGAACATGGCGGACTGGGCGATGATGCCGGGCGCCATGAAGTCGATGTACGGGGTGCCGCCGGTCGGGATCGCCCGGATGCGGGTGAAGGTCTGGCCGAAGATCAGCAGCCACAGCGCGGGCTGGACCGCGCGGGTGTACAGCTCGGTGCGGTCGTGGCGCAGTTTCTGCAGCTCGACCACGCACATGGCGCCGACCCGGGCGGGCAGCAGCCGCCAGCCGGCGCGCGGCCGCGGCGGCCGCACCAGGAGGCCGATGCCGTCGGCCGCGGCGGGGTCAGCCGACACGCTGGGCGGTGCGACGGGTGCTTCGGACATCGCGGAAATCTCCTGAACTGTCGTCGAGGCCGCTGCCGGCCACGTCCCGGAAGACGTCCTCCAGCGTGGGCGGCGCGCCGTCGGCGGGGCCGCCCTCGGCGCGGCGCCGCTCGCCGAGTCCGTGGCGCAGCTCGGCCGGGGTGCCGAGGGCGCGGACGCGGCCGCGGTGCATGAGGCCGACCCGGTCGCAGTACTGGTCGGCCTCGTCCATGTAGTGCGTGGTGACCAGGACGGTCATGCCGGTGGCGGTGCGTACGGCGTTGATGTGCTCCCACACTCCGGTGCGGGCGATCGGGTCGAGGCCGATGGTCGGCTCGTCCAGGATCAGCAGCCGGGGCGCGCTGACCAGGGCCTGGGCCAGTTCGAGACGGCGGACCATGCCGCCGGAGTAGGTCTTCGCCAGCCGGTCGGCGGCCTCGGTGAGGTCGACGGCGGCCAGCGCCTGGGCGACCCGGGCGGCGCGTTCGCGGCGCGGGACGTCGAAGACGCGGGCGAAGAGCGTGACGTTCTCCCGGCCGGTCAGGGCGGCGTCGGCGGACAGCTGCTGGGGGACGTAGCCGAGCAGGCGGCGTACGGCCATCCGGTCGTCGGCCGGGTCGCGGCCGAAGACGCGGACCATGCCGGCCGGGACCGGCAGCAGGGTGGTGACGCAGCGGATGGCGGTGGTCTTCCCGGCGCCGTTGGGTCCGAGCAGTCCGAACACCTCGCCCGGCCGCACGGTCAGGTCGAGGCCGTCGACGGCGTTCGTGCCGCCGAAGGCGTAGACGAGCCCCGCGCAGGCGACGGCGTCGGGGCCGCCCGGCTGGGCGGCGGAACCGTCCCGGGCGGCGGTGGGGCCGGTGCTGTCGTGGGCCGCTTCGGTGGCGGTCGTGGTGTCGGCGGGGTCCCCGGTCATGGGCGGTCGGCCTCCTCGTGCAGGTTCTCGGCCAGCCTGCGCAGGGCGGGGATCGCCTCGCGCAGGGCGTCCCGGTCGGCCGGTGCGAGCCGCTCCACCTGGCCGCGGACGAGGGCCGCGCGGCGCTCGCGCCAGTCGCGCAGCCGCGTCCGGGCGGCCTCGGTGAGCAGCAGGCGGGCGGCCCGCCGGTCGGCGGGGTCGGTCTCCCGGACCAGCTGGCCGTCCCGGACCAGCTGGTTGACCAGCGTGGAGACGGAGTTGCCGGCCAGGTGCAGTTCCTTGGCGGCGTCCGAGACGCCGATGCCCGGGCGGGCCTCGATCAGGCGCAGCAGCTCGACCTCGGCGCCGCGCAGCCGCGCCACGGTCAGGCCGGCGCGCAGCCGGCGCCGGATCATGCGCTGGACGCCGACGAGCGCGTCGGCCAGGTCGTCGGCGTAGGCGTCCTCGCCCCGCGGGTTCTCTGGTTCCACGCCGCCAGATTACCTCTGTAGCAGAGGTAATGTTCCCAAGGGAGGGTCAAGACCGCGCGCTCGCCGCGGGCGCCGGTGCGCGCTCGTTTTCCGTCGTTGTTCCGTCGTTGTTCCGTCGTTGAAATGCACAGCGTTCCCTGCGGTGGCAATTCGCCGAGCGCGGGTCGACAATTGAGATTCATGCGGCCGTGCACGGCCGGCGCATTTCGGAATGGCTCTGAAATCGCCGTACCCGTGAATCCGCATTCGAGTGCTTCGGACCGGAGGCACGTCCGTGGGAGCCGGCGCGCGCCGGGACCCCGGTGTCTCTCCGGGAGCCCCCTGCCCGCGTCTCCCCGCGGTGTCCGCCCATCCAGCACCTGCTGAGGGAGGCGCAGCGTATGCGTACCACCGGCAGAACCAAGGCCCATCCGCACGACGACGCGCCCGACACCGCCGCGGCCTTCGAACGGCTCGCCGCGCTGCCCGACGGACCCGAGCGCAAGGCGCTGCGCGACGAGCTGGTCCAGGTGTGGCTGCCCATGGCCGAGCGGATCGCGGTCAGGTTCCGCGGGCGCGGCGAGGCCCTGGAGGATCTGTACCAGGTGGCGGCGCTCGGCCTGGTGAAGGCCGTCGACCACTACGATCCGGCCCGCGGCTACGCGTTCGAGGCGTACGCCGTGCCGACGGTGACCGGCGAGATCAAGCGGCACTTCCGCGACCACATGTGGACCCTGCACGTGCCGCGCCGGGTGCAGGACCTGCGCAACCGGGTGCGGCGGGCTGCCAAGGAGCTGGCCCAGACGACGCCGGGCCGGCCGCCGACCGTCGCGGAGATCGCCGAGTACACCCAGCTCAGCGTGGACGACGTGCGCACCGGCATGGAGGCGCTGGACTGCTTCGCCGCGCTGTCGCTGGAGGCGGAGGTCCCGGGAACCGACGGCTACGCGCTCGGCGACGGCCTCGGCGAGGCCGATCCGCGCTACGACCTCGTGGTGGACCGGGTGGCGGTGCGGCCCTGTCTCGAGGCACTGCCCGAGCGGGAGCGCATGATCCTCTACCTGCGGTTCTTCCGGGGGATGACGCAGAGCCGGATCGCGCAGCAGCTCGGCATCTCGCAGATGCACGTGTCGCGTCTGCTCAGCGGCTGCTTCGCCCAGTTGCGCGAGGAGCTGCTCGCCGAGACGGGCTGACGGGTCGCGGGCCAGGTCGGGCGCCGTTTCGGGGACCCGCGCAGGGTACTCGGCAGGCGCCCCCGGGACGCCGGTCCGACACTGGTGTGAGACCGGTGGCCACCGGCCGACGAGACCAGGACGTGCCATGAACCACGACGCGACACCCTCCGCCACCCCTTCGACCGGCGTCGTCTCCACCCAGACGGTGTGCGGGGCGCCGTGCTGGGTCAGTCTGACCAGCCGCGACCTGGAGGCCACGGAGGAGTTCTACCGGGCGGTGCTGGGCTGGGAGTGGCGCTCGGCCAAGCTCGGCGACCGCTTCCGCATCGCGCTGGTGGACGGCGCGCCGGTGGCGGGGATCGCGGCGGTGGCCTCCATGTGGCAGATGGCGGTGGCCTGGACGCCGTACTTCGCCGTGCCGAGCGCCGACGCGGCGGTCTCCCGGGCGCAGGAGCGCGGCGGCACGGCGGCGGTCGGCCCGATCTCGCTGCCGCCCGGGCGGGCCGCCCTGCTGGCCGACCGCGACGGCGCGACCTTCGGCATCTGGGAGGGCGACCTGTTCACCGACTGGGAGACCTGGCGCAAGGCGGCGCCGGCCTTCATCCGGCTGCACACCCGCGACGCCTTCGACGCCGCGATCTTCTACGGCGAGGTACTGGACTGGGCCTCGGAGCGGCCGGGCTGTGTCGAGGTCCGCTACGAGGGCGACGAGGTGGTGCTGCGCAGCCACGGCGAGATCGTCGCGCGCATCGAGTCGGGGGCGCTGGGGGCGGCCCCCGATCCGACGATCCGGCCGCACTGGCAGATCCACTTCCGGGTCGCCGACGTGGCCGCCTGCGCGCGGGCGGCCGAGAGCCACGGCGGCAGCGTGCTGCGCGAGGGGCCCGAGGAGGTCGTGCTGCGCGACGCCGACGGGGCGCAGTTCACGGTCACCTCCCGCCGCGAGGCCTGACCGCCTCCTCCCCCGCCGTACGGGTGTGAGGGCCGCCCCCACGAGCGGGGCGGCCCTCGCGCACGTACGGCGGCCGGTCAGCCGCCGCCGGTGCGCCCGGTGCGCGGCGGGCGGGTGAGCAGCACCAGGCTGCGCGGCTCCACGCGCAGTTCGCCGCCCGGCTTGTGCTCCGCCTCGTCCGGGGGGCCCTGCGGTTCGGCGGTGTCGATGAGGGCGGTCCAGCGGTCGCCGTAGCCGGGGCCGGGCAGCCGGAAGCCGACCGGTTCCCAGTAGCCGTTGAGCAGCAGCAGGAACGAGTCGTCCACGACCGGCCGGCCGTGCGGATCGGGTTCGGCGATCGCGTCGCCGTTGAGGAAGACCATCAGGGAGTGCGCGTCGGAGCGCCGCCAGTCCTCCTCGGCCATCTCGTGGCCGTCCGGCAGCAGCCACACCAGGTCGGGCAGCGGCTGGTCGTCGCGGGTCGCGGTCTCGCCCCGGAAGAAGCGGCGGCGGCGCAGCACGGGGTGGGCGGTGCGCAGGCCGATGACGTACCGGGTGAAGTCGGCGAGCCGGCGCTGCTCCCCGGTCAGCCGCCAGTCGATCCAGGAGGTGGCGTCGTCCTGGCAGTAGGCGTTGTTGTTGCCGCCCTGGGTGCGGCCCAGCTCGTCGCCGTGGCAGAGCATCGGGATGCCCTGCGAGAGCAGCAGTGTGGCGAGGAGGTTGCGCTGCTGGCGGGCGCGCAGTTCGAGGATCGCGGGGTCCTCGGTGTCGCCCTCGGCGCCGCAGTTCCAGGACCGGTTGGCGCTCTCGCCGTCCCGGTTGCCCTCGCCGTTGGCCTCGTTGTGCTTGTCGTTGTACGAGACGAGGTCGCGCAGTGTGAAACCGTCGTGCGCGGTCACGAAGTTGACACTGGCGCGCGGCCGTCGCCGGTTGTGGGCGTACAGGTCGGCGGAGCCGGTCAGCCGGGACGCGAAGTCGCCGAGGGTGTGCTCCTCGCCGCGCCAGAAGTCCCGTACCGCGTCGCGGTACAGGCCGTTCCACTCCGACCACAGGGGCGGGAAGTTGCCCACCTGGTAGCCGCCCTCGCCGACGTCCCAGGGTTCGGCGATCAGCTTGACGCGGCTGATCACCGGGTCCTGCTGGATCAGGTCGAAGAACGCCGAGAGCCGGTCGACCTCGTGGAACTGCCGGGCCAGGGTGGCCGCGAGGTCGAAGCGGAACCCGTCGACGTGCATCTCGGTGACCCAGTAGCGCAGCGAGTCCATGATCAGCTGGAGCACGTAGGGGTGGCGCATCAGCAGGCTGTTGCCGGTGCCGGTGGTGTCGTAGTAGTGCGACCAGTCGCCGTCCACCAGGCGGTAGTACGAGGCGTTGTCGATGCCCCGGAAGGAGAGCGTGGGCCCCTTCTCGTTGCCCTCGGCGGTGTGGTTGTAGACGACGTCGAGGATGACTTCCAGGCCGGCCGCGTGCAGCGCCTTGACCATCGACTTGAACTCGTCGACCTGCCGGCCCCGGGTGCCGTGGGCGGCGTAGTCGTTGTGCGGGGCGAAGAAGCCGATGGTGTTGTAGCCCCAGTAGTTGGTCAGGCCCCGGCCCTGGAGCACGCCGTCGTGCACGAACTGGTGGACCGGCATCAGCTCGACGGCCGTGACCCCCAGCCTGGTCAGGTGCTCGATCACCGCGGGGTGGGCGAGTCCGGCGTAGGTGCCGCGCAGTTCGGGCGGGACGTCGGGGTGGGTGCGGGTCAGGCCGCGCACGTGCGCCTCGTAGATCACGCTGTCGGAGTAGGCCCGGCGCGGCGGGCGGTCCTCGCCCCAGTCGAAGGACGGGTCGGTGACCACGCCGAGCATCGTGTGCCCGGCGCTGTCGGCGGGGTCGGGGCCGTGCGGGGCGCGCTCGTAGAGCGAGGGATGGTCGTCCATCCGTCCGTCCACGGCGCGCGCGTAGGGGTCCAGGAGCAGCTTCTTCGGGTTGCAGCGGTGGCCGGCGGCCGGGTGCCAGGGGCCGTGCACCCGGTAGCCGTAGCGCTGGCCCGGTCCGACGCCGGGCAGGTAGCCGTGCCACACGAAGCCGTCGGCCTCGGCGAGCGCCACCGCGCGGTGGGCGCCGGCGTCGTCCACGAGGACGAGTTCGACCCGGTCGGCGACCTCGCTGAACAGCGCGAAGTTGGTGCCTTCCCCGTCGTAGGCGGCGCCCAGCGGGTAGGGGTACCCGCTCCACACGGGCACGGGCACCCCTTCGCGTCTCGTGCGGCGCCTCGTCACCGAGCCCCCTCCAGGACGGCCACGGGGCCGCCGGCGGGCTGGGCGAGGGCGACGACCGGCAGTTCGCGCGGTGGCTTGAGGCCCTCGGTGAGGGTGGGGGCCGGGGCCTTCGGGACGAGCGGGACGCGCACCCCGGCGCGGGCCCGCTGCGAGAACCAGATGATCTTGCTGCCGGTCTCGGCGGCGCAGCACCCCCAGCCGTCGCTCGTCGCCGCGATGCGGGCCAGGCAGGCCCGCAGGTCCTGGTCGGGGCGCAGATCGTGGTTGTTCTCCCCGACCGCGGTGATGAGGTGCTGGCCGGTCCACCACATCTCGATGGACGTGTGCTTGTCCCTCGCGTGTGCGTCGATGGCCTTCAGCAGCATCTCGGCGCCGCCGCACACGGGCTCGACGAGATCCTCCAGGTCCCAGAGCCGAAGGTGCGCGGCCAGGATGCGCCTGACCTGTCCGACCCGCTCCGGGCTGACTTCCACGTCGAGGTGGTAGTAGCAGGGCACTGCGCTCTTCATCGTCGTTGGCTCCTCACCGGCGGGGCTCGCGCTCCCTGTTCTCGCCCCGGTGGGCGAATCCCCGAGCACGAAGCGTGAGCGTTTGTTGCCTCTGAGTCAGAACCACAGTGCGGCCGCTACGCCATTCGTGCAACACGAAGGGCGCCGACCGGGGCGAACGCGCCGAAAGGCTGGTTGAAGTCCCAACAGGACGGTGAGTCGTTGAACGTGCACCATGAGTGAAAGTCTCGAGCGCCGTGAACGGGACCCGTGCCTGTGCGTGCGCGGTCTCCGCCCCGACCGTCGGGGAGACGTGCCCATCGAGCGCTTCCGAAAGGTGAACAGCGCCATGCTGCTACCCGCCAAGACCGAAGTCGCCCGGTATCTGCGGCGCTACCGGGCGTGGGAACGCGCGACGCTCGCGTCTCCCGAGGACCGCAGGGTGCGAGCCACGTTCGAGGACGCCGGCTACAGCCTGTGCGTGCTGATGGGCAAGCGGTGCGCACGGGAGGCGGCGGACGCCGCGGAGCGCTATCTGCGCACCAACACCGGCGCCTACCTGCGGGAGCAGACGCGGGAGCAGAGCGCCCCCCGGCCGCACGTGGCGGCCGTCGCGGGCCGCGGCCGCCGCCGGGCCGGCGAGGCCGGGCCGGCGGAGGCGCGGGTGGCCGGCAAGGTCCGGGCCGCGCGGGCGCGGGCGGGCGGCAGGGTTCGCGGCGCGCAGGTGCGCGCGGCCGAGGTCCGCGCCGACGAGGCGCCGTCCCCGGCCGGCGCGTAGTCCCCGGGGCGCGGGAGACCGCGCCCCGCACACCCCAGCAGGTTCCGGTTCCCGGCCGGGCGCGAGCCCGGCCGCAAGCACGGTGGAGGTGACACCATGAGTTCGACCCCGAGTCCGACCGCGAGTCCGACCGCGGTCATCGGCCGCGTTCCGGTGCGGGACGTACGTCCGGCCGTGGAGTACGGCCGGCGTCCGGCCAAGGCGGTGACCGGCGAGACGTTCCAGGTCACCGCCACCGTGTTCCGCGAGGGCCACGACGCGGTGGCCGCCGACGTGGTGCTGACGGACCCGGAGGGCCGCCCGGGGCCGTGGACGCCGATGCGCGAGCTGGCCCCCGGCTCCGACCGCTGGGGCGCCGAGGTGACACCGGGGGCGCCGGGACGCTGGACCTACCACGTGGAGGCATGGAGCGACCCGGTCGCCACCTGGCGGCACACGGCCGGCATCAAGGTGCCGGCCGGGATCGACGCCGGGCTGGTCCTGGAGGAGGGCGCCGACCTGCACACCCGGGCGGCCGCCGCGGCGCCCGAGGGCCCGGAGCGCGCGACGCTGCTGGACGCCGTCCGGGTCATGGAGGACGACGCCCTGCCGGTCATGACACGGCTGGCGGCGGCGCTGACGCCGGAGGTGGCCGCGGTGCTGGCCCGCCATCCCCTGCGCGAGCTGGTCACCTCCTCCGACCCGCTGCCCCTTCAGGTCGAGCGCGAGCGCGCCCTGTACGGCGCCTGGTACGAGTTCTTCCCCCGCTCCGAGGGCACCCCCGAGCAGCCGCACGGCACCTTCACCACCGCCGCCCGCCGCCTGCCCGCCATCGCCGCGATGGGCTTCGACGTCGTCTACCTCCCCCCCGTCCACCCCATCGGCGCCACCTTCCGCAAGGGCCCCAACAACACCCTCACCGCCGGCCCCGACGACGTCGGCGTGCCCTGGGCGATCGGCTCCCCCGAGGGCGGCCACGACGCGATCCACCCCGCGCTCGGCACCCTGGACGACTTCGACGCCTTCGTCGCCCGCGCCCGCGAACTGGGCATGGAGATCGCCCTCGACTTCGCCCTCCAGTGCTCCCCCGACCACCCCTGGGTCCACAAACACCCCGAGTGGTTCCACCACCGCCCCGACGGCACCATCGCCTACGCCGAGAACCCGCCCAAGAAGTACCAGGACATCTACCCCATCGCCTTCGACGCCGACCTCGACGGCCTCGTCGAGGAGACGGTGCGGGTGCTGCGGCACTGGATGGACCACGGCGTGCGGATCTTCCGCGTCGACAACCCCCACACCAAACCGGTGGTGTTCTGGGAACGCGTCATCGGCGAGATCAACGCCGCCGACCCCGACGTGATCTTCCTGGCCGAGGCGTTCACCCGCCCCGCGATGATGCACACCCTGGCCCAGATCGGCTTCCAGCAGTCCTACACCTACTTCACCTGGCGCACCACCAAAGAGGAACTGACGGAGTACCTCACCGAACTGTCGGGGGAGGCCGCCTCCTACATGCGGCCCAACTTCTTTCCCAACACCCCCGACATCCTGCACGCCTACCTCCAGCACGGCGGCCGCCCCGCCTTCGAGGTCCGCGCCGTCCTCGCCGCCACCCTCGCCCCCTCCTGGGGCATCTACAGCGGCTACGAACTCTGCGAGAACACCCCCCTCAGGCAGGGCGGCGAGGAATACCTCGACTCCGAGAAGTACCAGCTCAAACCCCGCGACTGGGCCGCCGCCGAACGCGAGGGCCGCTCCATCGCCCCCCTCGTCACCCGCCTCAACGACATCCGCCGCCGGCACCCGGCGCTCCACCGGCTGCGCAACCTGCGCTTCCATCCCACCGACAACGACGCCGTGATCGCCTACAGCAAGCGCTCCGGCGAGGACACGGTCGTCGTCGTCGCCAATCTCGACCCGCACCACACCCAGGAGGCCACGGTCTCGTTGGACCTGCCGCAACTCGGCCTGGAACGACACGAGTCGGTGCCGGTCCGCGACGAACTGACGGGTGAGACCTACCACTGGGGCAGCGCCAACTACGTCCGGCTGGAGCCGGGCCGCAGCCCCGCGCACGTGCTCCACGTCCAGCGACCGTCCACCTCGCCGCAGATCGGAGGGCCTCCAGCGCCATGACAGTCAACGAGCCCGTCCCGGACATCTTCGAGGACGCCCCGGCCAGGGACCGTGACCCGGAGTGGTTCAAGCGCGCGGTCTTCTACGAGGTCCTCGTCCGCTCCTTCCAGGACAGCAACGGCGACGGCGTCGGCGACCTCAAGGGCCTGACCGCCAAGCTGGACTACCTGCAGTGGCTGGGCGTGGACTGCCTGTGGCTGCCGCCGTTCTTCAAGTCACCCCTCAGGGACGGCGGTTACGACGTCTCCGACTACACCGCGGTCCTCCCCGAGTTCGGCGACCTGGCCGACTTCGTGGAGTTCGTGGACGCCGCCCACCAGCGCGGGATGCGCGTCATCATCGACTTCGTCATGAACCACACCAGCGACCAGCACCCGTGGTTCCAGGAGTCCCGCAAGGACCCCACCGGCCCCTACGGCGACTTCTACATGTGGGCCGACGACGACAAGGGCTATCCGGACGCGCGGATCATCTTCGTCGACACCGAGGTGTCCAACTGGACCTTCGACCCGGTGCGCGGCGCCTACTACTTCCACCGCTTCTTCTCCCACCAGCCCGACCTCAACTACGAGAGTCCCGCGGTGCAGGAGGAGATCCTGGCCGCGCTGAAGTTCTGGCTGGACCTCGGCATCGACGGCTTCCGGCTGGACGCGGTGCCCTACCTCTACGCCGAAGAGGGCACCAACTGCGAGAACCTGCCCGCCACGCACGACTTCCTGAAGCGGGTGCGCAAGGAGATCGACGCGCAGTACCCGGACACGGTGATCCTGGCGGAGGCCAACCAGTGGCCGGAGGACGTCGTCGACTACTTCGGCGACTACGCCGGCGGCGGCGACGAGTGCCACATGGCGTTCCACTTCCCGGTGATGCCGCGCATCTTCATGGCGGTGCGCCGCGAGTCGCGCTACCCCGTCTCGGAAATCCTCGCCAAGACGCCCGCCATTCCGTCGAATTGCCAGTGGGGCATCTTCCTGCGCAACCACGACGAGCTGACCCTGGAAATGGTTACCGACGAAGAGCGCGACTACATGTGGGCGGAGTACGCGAAGGACCCGCGGATGCGCGCCAACATCGGCATCCGCCGCCGCCTGGCGCCGCTGCTGGACAACGACCGCAACCAGATCGAGCTGTTCACCGCGCTGCTCCTGTCGCTGCCCGGCTCGCCGATCCTGTACTACGGCGACGAGATCGGCATGGGCGACAACATCTGGCTCGGCGACCGCGACGCGGTGCGCACCCCGATGCAGTGGACGCCGGACCGCAATGCCGGCTTCTCCTCCAGCGACCCCGGCCGGCTGTTCCTGCCCACGATCATGGACCCGGTCCACGGCTACCAGGTCACCAACGTCGAGGCGTCCATGTCGTCGCCCTCCTCGCTGCTGCACTGGACCCGCCGCATGATCGAGATCCGCAAGCAGAACCCCGCCTTCGGCCTCGGCTCCTACACCGAGCTGCAGTCCTCCAACCCGGCGGTCATCGCCTTCCTGCGGGAGTACAAGGACGACCTCGTGCTGTGCGTGCACAACTTCTCCCGCTTCGCCCAGCCCACCGAACTCGATCTGAGCGCCTTCGAAGGACGGCATCCGGTCGAGCTGATCGGCGGGGTGCGCTTCCCGGCCGTCGGGGAGCTGCCGTATCTGCTGACCCTGGCGGGGCACGGCTTCTACTGGTTCCGGCTCACCAAGGTCGCCTCCCGGATCGGACGGCGGGTCTGAGCGACCGGCCGAGAGAGAAGGAGGTGTGACCATGCCGAAGACCGCGTCCCCGCTGCCGGGCACCGCCGCCCTGGTCGACCCCATGGCCTCGCTCGGATCGCTGCTGCGCGAATGGCTGCCGCGCCAGCGCTGGTTCGCCGGCAAGGACCGGCCGGTCACCGATCTGCGGCTGCTGTCGATGACCGAGCTGTTCCCGGGCTGTCTGCATATGCTGGTGCAGGCCGAGCACTCGGGCGTCCCCGGCGGGCACGGCGGCGTCCCCGCCCCCGCCGGGACGACCGCGGCGCCGCCCGCCGACTGCTACCAGCTGCTGCTCGGGGTGCGGCGGGAGCCGGCGCCGCGTCCGCACCGGGCGCTCATCGGCCGCCCGGCGGCCGGACCGCTGGCCGGCTTCGCGGTCTACGACGCACTGTGCGACCCGCGTTCGGCCCAGCTGCTGCTGGAACGGCTGCGGCACCCGGGCGCCTCGGGACCGCTGCGCTTCGAGACCGACCCGGCCGTGCCCATCCCGGCCGGGCTGGCGCCCAGGGTGCTGGACGCCGAGCAGTCCAACTCCTCCATCGTCTACGGCGACGAGTTCATCCTGAAGGTCTTCCGCCGGATCCAGCCGGGCGTCAACCCGGATCTGGAGGTGCCGTGGGCGCTGGCCCGGCAGGGCTGCCGCCGGGTCCCGGCCCCGGTGGCCTGGCTGCGCACCACCCGGCCGGAGGCGGCGACGCTCGGCGTGCTCCAGCCGTTTTTGCGCGACGCGGCCGACGGCTGGACGCTGGCCCTGCGGGCGCTGGCCACCGGCGACGACTTCACCGCCCAGGCGCACCAGCTGGGGCAGGCGACGGCCGAGGTGCACCTCGCGCTGGCCGAGGCGTTCCCGACCGGCACGCACCGGGAGATGGCGCGCACCGCGGCGGCGATGACCGAGCGGCTGGAGGCGGCGGCGCACAACGTGCCCGCGCTGCGGCCGTACACGGCCCGGCTGCGCACCGCGTTCGCGGCGCTGGCCGGCTGCGACGCCGGGCCGCCCGCCCAGCGCGTCCACGGCGATCTGCACCTCGGCCAGGTGCTGCGGGCCGGGCGCGAGTGGTTCGTGATCGACTTCGAGGGCGAGCCGTCCCGGCCGCTCGCCGAGCGCCGCATCCCCGAGTCCCCGGTGCGGGACGTCGCCGGGATGCTGCGCTCCTTCGACTACGCCGCCCGGCAGCGCCGCCCCTGGCGCCCGGAGTGGGCGCGCCGGTGCCGGGAGGCGTACTGCGCCGGGTACGCCTCCCGGGCCGGCTGGGACCCCCGTAAGAAACACGCCCTGCTGCGGGCCTACGAGACGGACCGTGCCGTGTACGAAGTGCTGTACGAGGCCCGGCACCGTCCCGACTGGCTCGCCGTACCGATGGCGGCGATCGAACGTCTCGCCGTGAGAGGAGGCTGAACCGGTGGCACTGCGCGAAACGTCACTTCCCGAGCCGTCCGGACCCGTCCCGCCCGCGGTGGGCCGGGCCCCGGCCGCACCGCCCCTTGACCCCGCCGACCGTGCGCGGCTGCTGTCCGGCGCGCACCACGATCCGCACGCGCTGCTGGGCGCGCACCCGGTCGACGGCGGTGGCGTCGTCTTCCGGGCGCTGCGCCCGTTCGCCCGCGCGGTGGGCGTCGTCGTCGGCGACGAGCGCACCGACCTGGTCCCGGAGGGCGACGGCCTGTTCTCGGCCGTCCTGCCCTTCGGGGCGGTCCCCGAGTACACGCTCGTGATCGCCTACGAGCACGAGGCGTACGAGGTCCACGACCCCTACCGCTTCCTGCCCGCGCTCGGCGAGCTGGACCTGCACCTGATCCGGGAGGGCCGGCACGAGCAGCTGTGGCGGGCGCTCGGCGCCGAGCCGATGACCCACCAGGGCGTGGCCGGCACCCGGTTCACGGTGTGGGCGCCCAACGCGCGCGGGGTGCGGGTGGCCGGGGACTTCACCTACTGGGACGGGACCGCCTTCCCGATGCGCTCGCTGGGCGCGGCCGGGGTGTGGGAGCTGTTCCTGCCCGGGATCGGCGAGGGCGCGAGGTACAAGTTCGAGATCACCTCGCAGTACGGCGGCCGGTTCCTGAAGGCCGACCCGATGGCGCGGCGCGCCGAGGTGCCGCCGGACACCGCCTCGATCGTGACGGCCGCGCACCACGAGTGGGGCGACGCCGAGTGGATGGCGCACCGCGGGGACACGCCCGTGCACGAGGCGCCGCTGTCGGTGTACGAGGTGCACCTGCCGTCCTGGCGCAAGGGGCTGACCTACCGGGAGCTGGCCGAGGAGCTGCCGGCGTACGTGAAGGACCTGGGCTTCACGCACGTGGAGCTGATGCCGGTCGCCGAGCACCCCTTCGGCGGCTCGTGGGGCTACCAGGTCACCGGTTTCTACGCCCCCACCTCACGGCTGGGCGCCCCGGACGACTTCCGGTACTTCGTGGACGCCTGCCACCGGGCCGGGATCGGCGTGATCATGGACTGGGTGCCGGCCCACTTCCCCAAGGACGACTGGGCGCTGGCCCGCTTCGACGGGGACCCGCTGTACGAGCCCGGCAACGCGCAGCGCGCCGAGCACCCCGACTGGGGGACGTACGAGTTCGACTTCGCCCGCACCGAGGTGCGCAACTTCCTGGTCGCCAACGCCGTCTACTGGTGCGAGGAGTTCCACATCGACGGCCTGCGGGTGGACGCGGTCGCCTCGATGCTCTACCTGGACTACTCGCGCGACTCCGGCCAGTGGACGCCCAACCCGTACGGCGGCCAGGAGGACCTGGACGCGATGGCGTTCCTCCAGGAGATGAACGCGACCGTGTACCGGCGGGCGCCGGGCGTGGTGACGATCGCGGAGGAGTCCACGGCGTGGGGCGGGGTGACCGCGCCGACCGACCGGGGCGGGCTCGGTTTCGGGCTGAAGTGGAACATGGGCTGGATGCACGACTCGCTCCAGTACATGAGCAAGGAGCCGGTGCACCGCAAGTACCACCACCACGAGATGACGTTCTCGATGGTGTACGCCTACAGCGAGAACTACGTGCTGCCGATCTCGCACGACGAGGTGGTGCACGGCAAGCAGGCCCTGGTCTCCAAGATGCCCGGCGACTGGTGGCAGCGGCGGGCGAACCACCGGGCCTACCTCGGCTTCATGTGGGCCCACCCCGGCAAGCAACTGCTGTTCATGGGACAGGAGTTCGCCCAGGGCGGCGAGTTCTCCGAGGAGCACGGGCCGGAGTGGTGGCTGCTGGAGGAGGGCAACGTCGCGGCGGGCGACCACCGCGGGGTGCGCGACCTGGTGCGCGACCTCAACACGCGCTACCGGTCGACCCCGGCGCTGTGGCAGCGCGACACCAGCCCCGAGGGTTTCCGCTGGGTCGCCGTGGACGCCGCCGAGGACAACGTCTACGCCTTCCTGCGCTACGACGCCGAGGGCGTGCCGCTGCTGGCGGTGTCCCACTTCTCCCCCGTGGTGCGCGAGGACTACCGCCTCCAGGTGCCGGACGACGTGATCGCCTGGACGGAGGTCCTCAACACCGACGCCGCCCGCTACGGCGGCGGCGACGTGGCCAACCCCGGCCCCGTCAAGCCGGAGGACGGCGGCATCCGGCTCACGCTCCCGCCGCTGGCCACCCTCTGGCTGGCCTCGTACCCCGCCTGATCGGGTCCCTTCCCGGGCCGGCGACCGGACGTCTCCTCCGCACCGAGGTGTCCGGCCGCCGTCCCGGGGCAGTCGGGGGTCGTACGACGACCCGGCGACGGCCCGGTGTCGCGCGACGACACGGAAAGGCGGCGACAGGTGCGGACCGTCGGAGTGGAGGAGGAACTCCTCCTGGTCGACCCGGAGACCGGTGAGCCCAAGGCGCTGTCCGCGGCGGTGCTCGCCCGGGCCGAGGCGGACGACGCGGACCAGGACGTGTTCGAGAAAGAGCTGTACGGGCAGATGCTGGAGTTCGCCACGCATCCGCAGACGGACATGGCCGAGCTGGGCGCGGAGATCGCGCGCTGCCGCAAGGAGGCGGCCCGGCACGCCGGGGAGATCGGCTGCGCGGTGGCCGCGCTGGCCACCTCGCCGCTGCCGGTCAGCCCCACCATCAGCATCAACCCCCGCTACCAGTGGCTGGCCGACCAGTACGGCATCGCCACCCGGGAGCAGCTGGTGTGCGGCATGCACGTGCACGTGTCCGTGGAGTCGGACGAGGAGGGCGTCGCGGTCCTGGACCGCATCCGCCCCTGGCTGCCCGTGCTGGTGGCGATCAGCGCGAACTCGCCGTTCTGGCAGGGCAGGGACAGCAGTTACGACAGCTACCGCAGCCGGGTGTGGGACCGCTGGCCGTCGGCCGGCCCGACCGAGCTGTTCGGCTCGCCCGAGCGCTACCACCGGCTGGTGGCGGACATGGTGTGCACCGGCGTCATCCTGGACGAGAAGATGGCGTACTTCGACGCGCGCCTGTCCGAGCGGTACCCGACGGTGGAGGTGCGGGTCTCGGACGTGTGCCTGCACGCCGAGACGGCCCAGCTGATCGCCACGCTGGCCCGCGCCCTGGTGGAGACCGCCGCCCGCGACTGGCGGGCCGGCCGGGAACCTGCGGACCACAGTGTGACCCTGCTGCGGCTGGCCGGCTGGCAGGCCGCCCGGGCGGGCCTGGCACGCGAGCTGCTGCACCCCGACACCATGCGGCGGCTGCCGGCCGAGTCGGTGCTGGAGGCGCTGCTCGACCACGTCGGCGACGCGCTCACCGACTCCGGCGACCTGGCGGGAACCCGGGAGGCGGTGGCCGGGCTGCTGCGGCGCGGCAACGGCGCCACGGTGCAGCGCGAGCTGCTGGAACGGACCGGCAGCCTGCGCGAGGTCGTCACGGAGTGCGTACGCCACACCCAGGGGTGAGACCGCCGGAGTCCTCCGGGGCGGGACGGCTGGGGCGGTCTCAGAAGATCAGGGCCAGGGCGTAGGCGAGGAAGCCGGCGGCGACCACCAGGACGAGGAGCAGGATGAGGGTGAGCGGGGCCTTGGCCCAGCCCCTGGACCGGTAGTCCGGCTCGTGCGGGGCCGCCTCGGGCATGCTGCTCTCCGCCGGCGGGGTCTCGCCGGGCGGCACACCGCCCCCGGGCTCCAGGCCGGGCGTCCGCTCGGGATCGGGATCGGGATTGACGTAGCTCATGGCCGCCGGGTTCCCCGATCGGGCCGAGATCACGAAACAGGGCCACTTCCCGGTTCCGGACCCCCGGGTGCGCCGCGCTGGGCTAGATTCGACCACCCGCCGACGACCACGCCGCCCGTCGGCGGAGTCACCCTCCGTACCCAGCAGGAGCAGCGCATGCGCGACCCCGCCCCCGCTCCGTCCGGCTCCCCCATGACCGGCGGGCTCGCCGACAGCGTCTGGGAGACGGCACGGGTACGGCCCGCTCTGCCGGTGCTGGCGCGGCGCACCCCCGCGGGCGACGCGTGGCGGCAGGTGACCGCGGCGGAGCTGCGCGACGAGGTGGCCGGGGTCGCCCGCGGACTGGTCGCCGCCGGGATCGCGCCGGGCCACCGGGTGGCGCTGATGGCCCGCACCCGCTCCGAGTGGACGGTCCTCGCCCACGCCCTGTGGACGGTCGGCGCCGAACTCGTCCCGGTCCATCCGACCTCCGCGCGCGACCAGGTCGAGGGGATCCTGCGCGGCTCCGGCTGCGTGGCGGTGGCCGTGGAGGACGAGCAGGGCGCGATGACGGTCGGGTCGGTGTGCGCGGCGCTGCCCCTGCTGCGGCACGTGTGGCAGCTGGACGCCGGGGCGCTGGCGCACCTGACCGAGCGGGGCGCCCCGGTGCCGCCGACCACCGTCGACTCGCTGCGCCGGATCGTGCTGCCCGACGCCACCGCCGTCGTCGCCCACACCTCCGGCACCACGGGCCGCGCCCTGGGCTGCGCGCTGAGCCACCGCGCGCTGGCCGACCCCTGCGACAGACTGCTGGCGGGCTGGGGGCACACCGCCGCGCCGCCGGGCGAGCAGCCCTCCGTCCTGGCCTTCCTGCCCTTCTCGCACGTCTACGGCCTCATGGTGCAGAACATCTGCCTGCGGGGCGGCATCCTGCTGGGCCACGAGCCGGAGGCGGGCGAGGCGACGCTGGCGCCCGCGCTGCGCTCGTTCCGGCCGACGTACCTGTACGCCGTCCCGTCCGTCTTCGAGCGGTTCCACAAGGGCTTCCTGCGCACCGCCCAACAGGAGGGCCGGGGCGCGCTGTTCGAGCGGGCGGCGCGCACGGCGCGGGACTTCGCGGCGGCGCTGGAGCGGCGGCGCACCGGGCGGGGCGCGGGCCCCGGCCTCGACCTGCGGCTGCAACACGCCCTGTACGAGCGGACGGTGTACCGCGGGCTGCGGGCTGCGCTGGGCGGCCGGGTGGTGCGCGCGAGTTCCGGCGGCTCCCCGCTCAGCCGCGAACTGGCCCTGTTCTACGAGGGCATCGGCATCCCCGTCCACGACGGGTACGGGCTCACCGAGACGGCGGGCGGCATCACCATGCAGCCGCTGGGCCGGGAGAAGGCGGGCACGGTCGGCAAGGCCCTGCCCGGCACCGCCGTCGAGGTGGCCGGCGACGGGGAGATCCTGGTGAGCGGGCCGTCGGTGTTCCAGGGGTACGTCGGCGACGAGGCCGCCACCCGGGCCGTGCTGCGCGGCGGCCGGCTGGCCACCGGGGACCTCGGGCACCTGGACGCCGAGGGCTATCTGACGATCACCGGGCGCAAGAAGGACGTCATCCTCACCAGCGGCGGCAAGAGCGTGGCCCCGGCCCTGCTGGAGCAGCGGCTCAGGGCGCATCCGCTGGTCCACCAGGCCGTGGTCGTCGGCGACGACCGGCCCTGTGTGGGGGCGCTGATCACGCTGGACCCCCAGTTCCTGGCCCACTGGCGGGCCGGCCTGGCGCTGCACGGGGACGCGCCGGGGCAGAAGGCGCGCGAGGAGAACGCGCTGCGCGAGGAGGTGGGCCGGGCGGTCGCCGCCGCCAACAGCGCCGTGTCGCGGGCGGAGTCCATCCGGGTCTTCCGGGTGCTGCCGGAGCCCTTCGACGTGGCCGGCGGACTGCTCACGCCGTCGCTGAAGCCGCGCCGGTCCGCCATCGTGGAGCGCTACGCCTTCGAGATCGACGCCATGTACCAGGCGCGCTCCCCGCGCCGGGCGGCGGCGGACGCGATGGCGCGGTGGGAGGAGTCCGACGACGTCTTCCGCTGACCGCGGCCGGGGGCGGCAGGCCGCGGCCGGCCCTGTCCGGTCCGGACCGGGCGGCGCGCCCAGGAGTGAGATCGGCGTCTCGGGAAACCTGTTCTCGCATGCTCCTGACAACATGTGAGATCTTCGCCGCGCCGCACCCGCGCGGCCGGAGGTGAGCCGTGCTCTTCCTCGTCGTGGCACTGCTGCTGCTGGCCTTCGTTCTCGGCTCGGTGGCCTATCTGCCCTGGCCGGTCACCCTGATCCTCGGCACGGTCGTCCTCTGCTGGCTCGCCGTCTTCACGGTGCGAGAACGCCGCCGCCGCGGCCGGACCGGGAGGGCGTGAGCCATGCGGATGACCGCACCGCCCTCCCGCTACACCGGCCGCCGCGACACCGAGGGCATGGCGGTGGCCTCCTTCGTGCTCGGCCTGGTCGGCCTGATCGTGCTGAACCTGGTCCTCGGCCCGGTGGCGATCGCCCTGGCCGTGATCGCGCTGCGCCGGGGCACGCCCCGTCCCGGCCGGGCCCGGCTCGGACTGGCCCTGGGCATCGCCGACCTGGTCGTCCTCGCCGTCCTGATGGCCGCGCACCACGGCTCCTCCTGGACGGCCTTCGGCTGAACGGGCCACGGCGGGCGAACGGTGTGCGCCGGTTCACGCCGTTCTTCGGTCCGACGGGTTTACATCCGCCGCATCGTCACAGGCGCAGAGACGACGCCGTGCCGATCAGCGCGAGAGGAGCCCGACCATGTCCCAGCCCCGCCGCCCGCTCCCCCATCCCGCCCACGGGCCGGACCAGGTCCGCGACTGCGGCGGCGCCGGGACGGCGGGCGCGTGGCGGGAGCTGTACGAGACCTGCTGCCTGACCGGCTGGGAGTCGCGCGGCAGCCTGCACGACCCCGGGGCGTGCCCGGGCCGGACCGCCGCGTGAGGCGGTCCGGTCCCCGTCGTCGCTGAGACGGGTCCCACGGGCGGCCCACGCGTAGGGTCCGCCCCCATGGGAACCAGACAGGGGGACGGATGAGAAGGAAAGGACGACGACGCCCTGCTCACAGGCCGGGCCGGGAAGGCACGATGGCAACCGAGCCGCATTGGAACGAGACACTGGCCACCGAGGGGATTCCGACTCGCACCGCTCGCTTCGCGGGCGAGCTGCACCATGTGACGGGTGCGCGCCTGGCAGCGGAGGAGTTCCTCGACGACCTGGCACGCGCCGCCCTGCCGACGGCGCAGGAGCACTGGGACGACATCCTGCTGGTGGTCACCGAACTGGCCGCGAACGCGGTGCAGTACGCGCCGGGGCCGTTCGTGCTGCGCATGCGCCGCACCTTCGACGGGGTGCACGTGACGCTGAGCGACACCAGCACGACGCCGCCGGCCCCGCGCCCCTTCCATCCCAGCCGCGGTGGCGGCGGGATCGGCTGGCACCTGATCCACACACTGTGCGACCAGGTCAGCGTGGTGGTGAACGAGCGGGGCAAGGACGTGCACGTCTTCCTGCCCTGGTGAGCCGGCGTCGTCGCCCGCCGGCGCCGCGCCCCGCCGGGTCAGGCGACGCTCGGGGCGCGGGGCGGCAGCCCGTGGTAGTACTCCCCCACCCGCCGGAGGTAGTCCGGGTCCATGGTCTCGCTGTCGGTGCGGAAGCGCGGCGCGGCCTTGATCTCCGTCCGGGAGCAGGCCACCTCGATCCGCCGCTCCCCCGCGTCGATCCCGGTGACCACGCCGACCGGCACCAGAACGCTCTGGCCGAACACCCAGACGCCGGTGTCCACGACCAGGTGCCGCATCCCGAAGTGATCGGCCTCGCGGTCCACATGGCCCACGACACCGTCCGGGGCGACGACGGTGAAGCCGGTCGGGTCCCCTCCCTGCTCGCGAACGGCCTGCGGCGGGTACGACCAGATGCTGTCGACGGTCACGCTGCTCCTCTCCAGGACGAACGAGCCGTCGGCGGCCGGACCTCCGCTGGTCCGCGCCCCGGCTCACCGCATCGACTACCCGGCGTGGCCGGTCGCATTCGGCGGCCCGGAGCGGGTTTCGGCGGCTCCGCCTGCTACGCGGCGGAGCCGGTCGGCCGAGGACCGGAAAATACGGTCGAGTACCCCGGTTCGCTCGTCTCAATCCCACGGGATTTCCGCGGACCCGGATTGACGGGGATTTTTGTTCGGCGCGGCCCCACTGGGTTAGCCTGCGACGTATTTTCTCATCGCGCGCTTCCGTGACATGCGGAAACGCGCGGCGACACGGGCCCACGCGGCCCGGCGGGGTTTTTCCGAGCCCTCACCGTTGAGGGCTCCCTGGGGAGCGGGACGAGGGTGCGCATGACCAGCGACAAGACCGAGGTCGCCGACGCGGTGCCGGGCGACCGGGAGCTGCGGCAGCTCCTGGCCGGCCTGACGGCCGTACGGGACGGTGACTTCGGCACGCGCTTGCCGGAGGACGCCGACGGTCTCATGGGCGACATCGCGACCGTCTTCAACGGCATGGTCGACCAGTTGTCGGTGTTCACCTCCGAGGTCACCCGGGTCGCCCGCGAGGTCGGCACCGAGGGGACGCTCGGCGGCCAGGCCGAGGTGCCGGGGGTCTCCGGGACGTGGGCCGACCTCACCGACTCCGTCAACGCCATGGCGGGCAACCTGACCACCCAGGTGCGCGACATCGCCCAGGTGGCGACCGCGGTGGCCAAGGGCGACCTGTCGCAGAAGATCGACGTGCCCGCCCGCGGCGAGATCCTTCAGCTGAAGGAGACCGTCAACACGATGGTCGACCAGCTCTCCGCCTTCGCCGACGAGGTCACCCGCGTCGCCCGCGAGGTCGGCACCGAAGGACGCCTCGGCGGCCAGGCCAAGGTGCCCGGCGTCGCCGGCGTGTGGCGGGACCTCACCGACTCCGTGAACTTCATGGCGGGCAACCTGACCAACCAGGTCCGCAACGTCGCCCAGGTGACCACGGCCGTGGCCAAGGGCGACCTGTCGCAGAAGATCACCGTCGACGCGCGCGGCGAGATCCTGGAACTGAAGAACACCATCAACACGATGGTCGACCAGCTCTCCGCCTTCGCCGACGAGGTCACCCGCGTCGCCCGCGAGGTCGGCACCGAAGGACGCCTCGGCGGCCAGGCCGACGTCAAGGGCGTCAAGGGCACCTGGCGGGACCTGACCGACTCGGTGAACTCGATGGCGGGCAACCTGACCAACCAGGTCCGCAACGTCGCCCAGGTAGCGACCGCAGTGGCCAAGGGCGACCTGTCGCAGAAGATCACCGTCGACGCGCGCGGCGAGATCCTCGAGCTGAAGAACACCATGAACACGATGGTCGACCAGCTCTCCGCCTTCGCCGACGAGGTCACCCGCGTCGCCCGCGAGGTCGGCACCGAAGGACGCCTCGGCGGCCAGGCCGACGTCAAGGGCGTCTCCGGCACCTGGAAGGACCTCACCGACAACGTCAACGTGATGGCGTCGAACCTGACCGGTCAGGTCCGCTCCATCGCCCAGGTCGCCACCGCCGTGGCCCGCGGCGACCTGTCCCGCAAGATCACCGTCGAGGCCAAGGGCGAGGTCGCGGCCCTGGCCGACGTGATCAACACGATGGTCGACACGCTGTCCGCCTTCGCCGACGAGGTCACCCGAGTCGCCCGCGAGGTCGGCACCGAGGGACGCCTCGGCGGCCAGGCGCACGTGCCCAATGTGGCGGGCACGTGGAAGGACCTCACCGACAACGTCAACTCGATGGCGAACAACCTCACCGGCCAGGTGCGCAACATCGCGCTGGTGACCACCGCCGTGGCCCGCGGCGACCTGTCGAAGAAGATCGACGTCGACGCGCGCGGCGAGATCCTTGAGCTGAAGACCACCATCAACACGATGGTCGACCAGCTCTCCGCCTTCGCCGACGAGGTCACCCGCGTCGCCCGCGAGGTCGGCACCGAAGGACGCCTCGGCGGCCAGGCCGAGGTGGAGGGCGTCTCGGGCACCTGGAAGCGGCTCACCGAGAACGTCAACGAGCTGGCCGGCAACCTCACCCGCCAGGTCCGCGCGATCGGCGCGGTGGCCAGCGCCGTGGCCGAGGGCGACCTGACCCGGTCGATCACCGTGGAGGCGTCCGGCGAGGTCGCCGAGCTCAAGGACAACATCAACTCCATGGTGGAGTCCCTGCGCGAGACCACCCGGGCCAACCAGGAGCAGGACTGGCTCAAGACCAACCTGGCGCGGATCTCCGGCCTGATGCAGGGCCACCGGGACCTGCCGGTGGTGGCCGAGCTGATCATGGAGGAGCTGACCCCGCTGGTGTCGGCCCAGTACGGCGCCTTCTACCTCGCCGAGGACGGCGCGCGCGGCCCCGAGCTGCGGCTGGTCGGCTCCTACGGCCGGCCCGACGACGACGAGCGGCCCACCCGCTTCTCCTTCGGCCGCTCGCTGGTCGGCCAGGCCGCCCGCAGCCGCCGTACGATCACCGTCGACGAGCTGCCCGCCGGCTACGTCACCATCTCCTCCGGGCTCGGCCAGGCCGTGCCGAGCGCGCTGGTGCTGCTGCCGATCCTCTTCGAGGACCAGGTCCTCGGCGTCATCGAACTGGCCTCGGTCACCTCGTTCACGGCGATCCACCGGGACTTCCTGGAGCAGCTGCGCGAGACCCTCGGCGTCAACGTCAACACGATCGTCGCCAACGCCCGCACCGACGAGCTGCTGGACGAGTCGCAGCGGCTGACCGCCGAGCTCCAGGCCCGCTCGGCCGAACTCCAGGCCCAGCAGGAGGAACTCCAGCGTTCCAACGCCGAGCTGGAGGACAAGGCGTCGCTGCTGGCGACCCAGAACCGCGACATCGAGGCGAAGAACCTCCAGATCGAGCAGGCCCGCCAGGAGCTGGAGGCGCGCGCCCAGCAGCTCTCGCTGGCCTCGAAGTACAAGTCGGAGTTCCTGGCCAACATGAGCCACGAGCTGCGCACCCCGCTCAACAGCCTGCTGATCCTGGCCCAGTTGCTCGCCCAGAACCCCTCGCGCAACCTGACCCCGAAGCAGGTCGAGTACGCGGGCATCATCCACTCGGCCGGCAGCGACCTGCTCCAGCTGATCAACGACATCCTGGACCTGTCCAAGGTCGAGGCCGGCAAGATGGACGTCACCCCCGAGCGGGTGCCGCTGAGCCGGCTCATCGAGTACGTCGAGGCCACCTTCCGGCCGATGACCACCCAGAAGGGCCTGGAGTTCGGCGTCGAGACGGCGACCGGCGCGCCCGCCGACCTGTTCACCGACGACTCCCGGCTGCGGCAGATCCTGCGCAACCTGCTGTCCAACGCGGTGAAGTTCACCGAGCAGGGCCGGGTGGAGCTGTCCATCGAGCCCGCGGCGGACGAGGAGGTGCCCACGGGCGTCGTCCGGGGCGGCGCGGTGGTGGCGTTCCGGGTCAAGGACACCGGCATCGGCATTCCGCAGCAGCACCTGGAGTCGATCTTCGGCGCGTTCCAGCAGGCGGACGGCACCACCAGCCGCAAGTACGGCGGCACCGGCCTCGGCCTGTCCATCACACGGGAGATCGCGCATCTGCTCGGCGGCGCCGTGGTGGTGGACAGCGCGCCCGGCCGGGGCAGCACCTTCACCCTCTTCCTGCCGGTGGCCCGCCCCGACTTCGAGCAGCTGCTCGCCGCCGGCCGGTCCGCCGAGCGGGCGCCGGCCGAGCTGACCGCGGCGTCCGCCGACCCGGTCGCCGTGGCCCTGCCGGCGGGCCCGGCGCGGCAGCGGCCGCGCCGGCTGCTCGTCGTGGAGGAGCGCTCGCGCGGCCTGCTGACGCTGGTCGCCGAGAGCGTGGTGGCCGATCTGGCCCGGCACAGCCCGGACGACGGCACCGCGCTGCCCCAGGTGGACGTCATCACGGCCGTGGGGGCGCAGGAGGCGGCGGGCGCGCTGGCGGCCGAGCCGTGCCACTGCGTGGTCCTGGACCTGGACATGCCCGAGGGCGAGGCGTCCCGGTTCCTGCGGGCGCTGGCCGGCGACTCGGCCCTGACCGGGGTGCCGGTGCTGATCCACAGCGGCAACCGCCCCGACGTGGCCCGCTCGGAGGCGCTGCGCTCGCACCGCGACGACGGCTCCCTGGAGTTCCTGTCCTCCCTGGACGAGCTGCGCGAGCGGATCGCGCTGCACCTGTCGGCCGAGGAGCCCGGGGACGTGCTGTCGCTGGTGCGCTCCGAGGAGCCGCAGGACCTCGCGCCGCCGGTCGACGACTCCTTCCAGGGCCGTACCGTCCTGGTCGTCGACGACGACGCGCGCAACCTGTTCGCGCTCAGCGGCATCCTGGAGCTGTACGGCTTCCGGGTGCTGCACGCGGAGAACGGCCGCAAGGGCATCGAGACGCTGCTGGCGCACCCGGAGATCGCGCTGGTGCTGATGGACGTGATGATGCCCGAGATGGACGGATACACGGCCACGGCCGAGATCCGCAAGCTGCCGCAGTACGCCGAGCTGCCCATCATCGCCGTCACCGCCAAGGCGATGCCGGGGGACCGTGAGAAGTCCCTGTCCTCGGGGGCGAGCGACTACGTCACCAAGCCCGTGGACACCCACGACCTGATCGCCTGCGTCCGGCGCTGGCTGTCCGCGTGAGCGAGCACACACCGTCCGGCCGAGGAGCATCCGCATCGTGAGCACGTCCGAGCAGCCGCGTGAGCAGACCGGGGCCGAGCCGCGTCAGGAACCGTCCGCGCAGATCGCGCAGGCGTCCGCCGGCGACCCCGCGCACCCGGATCTGGCGGGGGTTCCCCCCACCTCCCCGGTCGGCCGGCTGGCCGCCACCGTGGACCGGCTGCGCCGCGAGGTCCGCACCGCGCAGGCCGAGGCCGAGGGCCGGGCGCTGGTCGAGCTGGCCAAGGGCATCCTGGTCGAGCGGCTGCGCTGCGGCCCCGCCCAGGCCGCCCGGCAGCTGGCGGAACTGGCCGAGCAGGCCAGCGTGTCGCCGCTGGAGTTCGCGGTCGAGGTCATCAACCAGGCCGCCCGCGACCGGGTGTCCGAGGTCACCGACGCCTTCCTCGCCGCGGCCGCGGGCGCGCCCGAACGCGACGCGGCCGCGGTACGGCTGCGCGCCGCCGAGAGCGGGGCGCTGGCCGCGGACGACACCCAGGCCGTCGCCGACTCGCTCCTGGAGCACGCGCTGCGTCCGCTCGGCGCGGTGGCGGTGGCGGTGTGGGCCGCGGGCGCGGACGGTTCGCTGACCCTGGCCGGCTCGGCCGGCTTCTCCCCCGCGGAGGCGACCCGGTGGCGTTACGTCCCGCCGGAGGTGGCCACGGTGGCGCGCTGCGGGCTGACCGAGCGCACCGGCCAGTGGTTCGCGTCGCTGGCCGAGACCGGGCTGCCCACCATCGGCCGGCACATGCACCCCGACGGCGGCCGGGTGGCGATGCCCGCGGGCACCGGGGGCCGCATCCACGGGGTGCTGGAGATCGCCTGGCCGGGGCCGCTGGAGCCGCAGTCGCCGCAGGTCGTACGGCAGGTGGACGCGCTGGCCGAGCTGTGCGCGCACACGCTGGAGACGTACGTCCCGCGCCCGGACGTGGGGCACGAGCCGCGGGTGCTGCCGGACGCGGCCGAGCTGATGGACCTGGCCGACGGGCTGCACGACCCGGCGCTGGTGCTGGTGCCGCACATCGACGGCTCGGGCCAGCTGGTCGACTTCCGCATCCAGCACGTCAACAACCGCTTCCTCGACCCGGCGGGCCGGCCGCGGGCGGTGGTCAGCGGCGCGCTGCTGCTGGAGGCCTATCCGATGGCCGCCGGCAAGAGCGAGCTGTTCCAGCGCGTGGAGCGGGTGTACGCCACGGGCGAGGCGTACCGGGCGCACCGGATGCAGCTGACGGCGCTGGTCGACCAGGTGTCGCTGTCGGCGGTCGCCGACATCAGCATCAGCCGGCACGGCAACAGCGTGCTGCTGATCTGGCGGATCGAGGACGAGACGGCACGGCTGGCGAGCCTGCTCCAGCACGCCCAGCGGCTCGGCCGCATCGGCGGGTTCGAGGAGAACCTGCTGACCGCCGAGATCACCTGGAACGACCAGCTGTTCCACCTGTACGGGCGGTCCCCGTCGAGCATGCCGGTGCCGCTGGAGGAGCTGCCCGCGCACGCCCACCCGGACGACGCGGTGGCCCTCGGCCGGTTCCTGCGCACGGTGCTGCACCAGCGCCGGCCGTCCTCGGCGGCGTTCCGGCTCCAGCGGCCGGACGGGGTGACCCGGCACATCCGGGTGGTCGCCGAGCCGGTGCTGGACACCGACGGGCGGCTGTTCGTGGTGCGCGGCGCCTATCAGGACATCTCGGCGCAGCACTGGACGGAGGTGGCGCTGGCCGCCACCCGCGACCAGCTCGCCCACACCGAGCAGCAGGCGACCGAGCGCAATCGGCTGACCCTCCAGTTGCAGCACGCCATCATGCCGCCGACCCAGGCGCCGCTGAAGGTGTCCGGTCTGGAGGTGGCGGTGCGCTACCGCCCGGCGGAGACCGAGCAGTTGGTGGGCGGCGACTGGTACGACACGGTGGTGCTGCCGTCCGGTCTGGTGCTGCTGTGCGTGGGCGACGTGGCCGGGCACGGCATCGAGGCCGCGACCAGCATGGTGGTGCTGCGCAACGCGCTGCGCGGGCTCGCCGTGACCGGCGCGGGGCCGGGTCAGCTGCTGTCCTGGCTGAACATCGTGGCGCACCATCTCACCGGGGCGGTCACCGCCACCGCGGTGTGCGCGCTGTACGAACCGGACCGGCGGGTGCTGCGCTGGGCGCGGGCGGGTCATCTGCCGCCGGTGGTGGTGCGCGGCGCGGAGGCGGCGCCGCTGCCGCTGGTGCGGGGCATGCTGCTGGGCGCGGTGCCGGAGGCCGTCTACGAGGAGGCCGAGGTGCAGTTCGCGCCGGACGACACGCTGCTGATGTACACCGACGGTCTGATCGAGCGGCGGGACCGGTCCGTGGAGGAGTCGCTGTCGCATCTGCTGACCACGGCCCGCTCCGCGCCCAAGACGCTGGACCAGCAGCTGGACCGCCTGCTGACATACAGCCGCTCGGACACGGACGACGACACCTGCATCGTGGGGATAAGGGTGGCCTAGGACCCCGGCGCTCGTACGGACCAGGCCGGGCGCGCGGCGGGAGTCACCCGTTCGCCGGGTGTGCGCCGCACGCGCCGGGGCACTTGAAGTCGGCGGCACCCGCCCCGCCGACGGAAGGCGCACCATGTCAGACGACCGCCCGCAGGACCCGACGACCCGGCATCCGCGGCCCGACTTCCCGCAGCAGGACCAGGAGCACCCGGGCTGGACCGGGCCGATGGACCCGCCGCCGGACCACGGCGAGGAGTCGTACCGGGGCAGCGGTCTGCTCACCGACCGGGCGGCGCTGCTGACCGGCGGCGACTCGGGCATCGGGCGCGCGGTGGCGCTGGCCTTCGCCCGCGAGGGCGCCGACGTGGTCTTCACCTACCTGCCCGACGAGGAGAAGGACGCGCGGGAGACGGCGCGGCTGGTGGAGGAGGCGGGGCGCCGGGCGGTGCCGGTGGCGTGCGACATCCGCGAGGAGGAGCAGTGCCGCGCGCTGGTGGACCGGGCGGTCGCCGAGTTCGGCCGCATCGACGTGCTGGTCAACAACGCGGCGTACCAGATGTCCCAGCCGGACGGCATCGGCGCGATCACCACCGAGCAGTTCGACCGGGTGCTGCGCACCAATCTGTACGGCATGTTCTGGCTGTGCAAGATGTCGCTGCCGCACATGCGGCCAGGGTCCTCGATCATCAACACGACGTCGGTGCAGGCGTACAAGCCGAGCCCGCATCTGCTGGACTACGCGACGACCAAGGGCGCGATCGTCACCTTCACCCAGGGGCTCGCGCAGATGGTCGCCGGGGACGGGATCCGCGTCAACGCGGTCGCCCCGGGCCCGGTGTGGACGCCGCTGATCCCGGCGACGATGCCGGACACCAGGGAGTTCGGCAAGCAGGCGCCGCTCGGCCGCCCGGCCCAGCCCGCGGAGATGGCGCCGGCCTACGTCTTCCTAGCCTCGCAGCGGGCGAGCTACATCACCGCCGAGGTGGTCAACGCGACCGGGGGCACGCCGCTGCCGTAAGGGTTTCGGGGCGGGCGGGCATGAGGGATTGATTCAGGGGTAGGCGCGGGTGCGCGGTGCGGGTTGCCCTGTCGTGGACACGGGTGCCCCGCACTGGCCGTCAGCACTCGTTGGAGGTACTCGTGCCCATTGCCCAGAACCCGCTGTCCGTCGAGGTCACCGTCCCCCGGGAGGATGTCGCCCTCCTCACGGTCGAGGGCTACCTGGACGTCGACACGGCGACCGAGTTGCAGGCCCATCTGGCCAATCAACTGCACCACGGCAGGCGGCACTTTCTGCTCGACCTGACCGGGGTCCCCTTCATGGACTCTTCCGGTATGAACATCATCCTGCGCGCGTATCAGGAGGTCCGGGACCGGCCGGGCAGCGTGCACATCATCGCGCCCACGCCTGCCGTACGGCGCATTCTCGACCTGACCGGGGTCAGCATCACGGTGCCGGTCTCCGGGACGACGGACGAGGCGCTGGCCCTGATCGACCGCCGGCCCGAGGACCGTCCGGGACCGTCCGAGGAGTACGCGGCGCCGGCCGAACCGGCGGAGCGGCAGGTCTGAGGGGCGGGCCCCCCGCGTGCCGGCCGCCGGCCGCGCCCGCCCGGCGGACCCGGACCCGCGCGGGCCGGCCGTCGCACGGCACGGCCCCTTGACGGCGGCCCGGGGACGGACCGGCCGTGGCGGACGGGACAGTGGACCAGGAGTGGAGCAGGTGCGGGAGCACGCGACGGCCGCGCCCGTCGTCGGGCTGGGGGACGGTGTCGTGGCCGTGACGCCGACCGGGACGCTCGACGGCGCCCGCGTCCGGACCGTGACGCGGACGCTGCTGGAGGCGGTCGTGGCGCGGCGGGCGCGGTGCGCGATCCTCGACGTCACCGGGGTGTCCGCCGTCGACTCGCGGACGGCGCGGCGACTGCTGGACGCGGCCCTGGCGGTACGGCTGACGGGGGCGGAGTGCGTCGTCTGCGGCATCCGGCCCGACCTCGCGCGCACCCTCGTGCGCCCCGGCGCCGGCCCGGAGACGCTCGTCACCCGCACGTCCCTCGCCGACGCCCTGGCGTACGCGCTGCGCCGACCGGGCGCCCAGCGGTGCGGGTGAGCGATGACCCACGATCAGCTCCGGCCCGGCGGCGCGCGTCCGGGGAGCGCGTGAGGGCGACGACGGCGGGCGTCGGGGCCCGCCCGACGGAACACGGGGCCCTGGCTCTCCCCCGGCTGCGCCGACAGACGCGCCGGCCCCGGCGCGAGCGCACGGGCCCGGGCGCCGCCGCGAACGGAACGGCCGGTGAGACCCCGGCGCACGACGAAGACAGACGGATGGAGGCGCGACGCGTGGCCGACGGACGAGTGCCCGGTGTCCGACCGGCCCACGACGACGAGACCTTGTCCCGCACGGACACGAACCGGGCCCCCGACACGGACCGGGCTGCCGAGACGGACCGGGCCCCCGGCACGGACCGGACTGCCGAGACGGACCGGACCGGCGGAACGGGCCGAGTTCGCAGGACCGGCTGGGCTGCCGGAACAGGCCGGACTGCCATGGCACGCCAGCGTCGCGGAACGGGCCAGGGCCCTGGAACGGACCGCACTGCCGGGACCGGCCGGGCTCCCGGGACGCACCGGGCTGTCGGGGCGGTCCGGGCGGTGGTGTCGTGCGGCATTGGTCCGGCCTGGCGATGGGCACCGTACGCCGGACCGGGCCCGTGGGCAGCTCTCCCGTCGGCGGTCGGCCCGGTGGGCGCGGGCACCGGCCTCGGCGCCCGCGCTGCGGCTCCGGGCGGCATCACCGACGACACCCTCACCGTGGCCGGGCCGGGCGCCGCGACCGAGCCGGAGCGGCCATGACACGCACCCCCACCTGGCAGATCAGCACCGTCGTCGACGCGGCCCGGGCCCGGATCGCCACGGCCCGGCTGGCCGCCGCCCACGGCGTGCCGACGCTGGACCGCACCCGGCTGACGACCGCGCTCAGCGCCCGGCTGCGGCAGTGCCTGACCAAGGGCGGCACCTGGCGGCTCACCCTGGACGCCCCCTGGCCGGGACCCGGCGACGGGCTGCTGACCCTCACGCTCACCCCGGACCGGGAGGCGAGCGCCGCCGGGGAGCCGCCGTGGCGGACCTCGGTGGCCTGCCCGGAGCCGGCGGCGGCGCCGGTGGCGGACGAGGAGACGCCGGACGATCCGGCCGCCCTGGCCGAGGCGCTGCTGGGCGCCGACGAGGACACCGCGCTGGCGCTGGACCGGCTCGCCGAGCAGGAGGACCTGGTCTCCTTCCACCGGGAGGAGCTGGACCAGACCAACCAGGGCGTGCTGGCGCTGCACGCCGAACTCGACGCGGCCGGCCACGCCGAGCGCGAGGCGTTCGCCGCCGAGCGCGAGGCCCGCACCGAGGCGGAGCGGGCCCGGCACCGGCTGACGTTCCTGGCGGACGCCAGCGCGGTGCTGACCACCTCGCTCAACCACGAGGAGATCGTGCGCCGGCTGCCGGACCTGCTGGTGCCCCGGTACGCCGACAGCGTCGACGTATGGCTGTTCGACGGCACGGACGGCGGGCGTCCGTCGGCGCCGCGGCCGGCGGCGGCCGTGCTGGCCGCGCGGACCGGACGGGCCCAGTACGCCGCCGACCATCCCGGCAATCTGCCGGGCGTGGCCGACCGGCCGCCGTCCGCGCTGGACCCGGGCCGTCCGCTGCTGTGCGTCCCGCTGTCCACGCGGCGGGCGCCGCTGGGCGTGCTGACGCTGTCGCCGCCGGGCGCGCGCTGGGAGCCCGACGACGCGGTGATGCTGATCGAGCTGATCCGGCGGGCCAGCATCGCCATCGAGAACGCCCGGCGCTTCGAGCACAACCGGGACATCGCCGAGACCCTGCAACGCGCGCTGCTCACCGAGCTGTCCGCGCCGCCGGGACTCGGTCTCGCCGCGCGCTATCTGCCCGCCACCCGCGGGCTGAACATCGGCGGCGACTGGTACGACGCGTTCCGGCAGCCCGACGGGAGCCTGATCACGGTCGTCGGCGACGTCACCGGGCACGGGCTGCACGCGGCGGTGATGATGAGCCAGCTGCGCACCGCGCTGCGCGCCTACGCCGTGGACGGCGGCAGCCCCGGCCGGCTGCTGACCCGGCTGCACGTGTTCCTGCACCATCTTCAGCCCGACCTGTTCGCCACCGCGGTCATCGCCCGCTTCCGGCCGGGCGACCCCACCATCACCTGGGCCGCCGCGGGGCACCCGCCGCCGGTGCTGCGGCTGCCGGACGGGCGGGTGCGGGTGCTGGACGCCAAGCCGGGCGCGATGCTCGGCATCCCGCTGCGGCAGGAGATCGCCGACCACACCGTGCGGGTCTCCCCCGGCTCGACGCTGGCCCTGTACACCGACGGTCTGGTGGAGCGGCGCGCCCAGGGCATAGACCCGGGCATCGAACGGCTCGCGGTGGCCCTCGGCGGGTGCGGCGCCGGGGAGCTGGACACCGATCTGGAGGGTGCGGCGGACCGCGTCCTGGAGCCGCTGCTCAAGGACTCCGAGCGCGACGACGACGTGTGTCTGCTGCTGTGCCACATCGCGGGCGCGCCGTCGTCGTCGCCATAGGGCGGCCGATCCCGGGAACCCACGTAGGCGAAGACATCGGGACACGGACCGCGCGGACACCCGGACACGCGGGCGGCCGCGGACCCGGTCGCGCCGTGCGCACCCCGCCCGCGGGGGGCATGGTGGTGACCGAGCCCGTGCCGGCCCGCCGGGTCCGGCCGCCGTGCCCGGCCGACGCGCGGCACGCACGCACGGCGGAACGGACGAGGTGCGAAAGCAGCGGTCCAGGGGCAGCCGCAAGAGGTCGAGGCAGACCGCCTGGAGCCGCAGAAGGGAATGAACACCGTGACACGACCCAGGATCCTGGTGGTGGGCGCAGGCTTCGCCGGAGTGGACTGCGTCCGCCGTCTGGAACGCAGGCTCTCCCCGCACGAGGCCGACGTCACCCTGGTGACGCCGTTCGCCTACCAGCTCTATCTGCCGCTGCTGCCGCAGGTCGCCTCCGGCGTGCTGACGCCCCAGTCGATCGCGATCTCCCTGCGCCGCAGCCAGAAGTACCGCACCCGGATCATCCCGGGCGGGGCCATCGGCGTGGACCTGCGGGCCAAGGTCTGCGTCATCCGCACCATCACCGACCGCATCGTCAACGAGCCGTACGACTACATCGTGCTGGCTCCCGGCAGCATCACCCGGACGTTCGACATCCCAGGTCTGACGGACCACGCCTTCGGGATGAAGACGCTCGCCGAGGCCGCCTACATCCGCGACCACGTCATCTCGCAGCTGGACCTGGCCGACGCCAGCGAGGACCCGGCCGAGCGCGCCTCGCGGCTCCAGTTCGTGGTGGTCGGCGGCGGCTACGCCGGCACCGAGACGGCCGCCTGCCTCCAGCGGCTGACGCACGCCGCGGTCGAGCGCTACCCGCGGCTGGACCCGGCGCTGATCAAGTGGCACCTGATCGACATCGCGCCGAAGCTGATGCCGGAACTCGGCGACAAGCTGGGCCGCAGCGCGCTGGAGGTGCTGCGCCGGCGGGGCATCGAGGTGTCGCTCGGGGTGTCCATCGCCAAGGCGGCCGAGGAGGAGGTCACCTTCACCGACGGCCGGGTGGTGCCGACCCGCACCCTGATCTGGACGGCGGGCGTGGTGGCCAGCCCGCTGATCGGCACGCTGGACGCGGAGACCGTGCGCGGCCGCCTCGCGGTCGACGCCGACATGTGCCTGCCCGGCGAGGACGGGGTGTTCGCGGTCGGCGACTCGGCGGCCGTGCCGGACCTGGCCAAGGGCGAGGGCGCGGTGTGCCCGCCGACCGCGCAGCACGCCTCCCGGCAGGGCAAGGCGGTCGCGGAGAACGTGATCGCGGCGCTGCGCGGCCAGCCCCTGCGGCCGTACCGGCACAAGGACCTGGGTCTGGTCGTGGACCTGGGCGGCGCGGACGCGGTGTCCAAGCCGCTCGGTGTGGAGCTGCACGGGGTGCCCGCCCAGGCGGTGGCCCGCGGCTACCACCTGGCGGCGCTGCGCACCAACGTGGCCAAGACCCGGGTGATGACGAACTGGCTGCTCAACGCGGTGGCCGGCGACGACTTCGTGCGCACCGGCTTCCAGGCCCGCAAGGCCGCCAAGCTGAAGGACTTCGAGTACACCGACGCGTACCTGACGAAGGAGCAGGTGCGCGAGCACGTGGAGAAGGCCCGGTCGCGGGCGGTGTGACGCCGGGCGGGGCACGCCCGCCGCGGCCGGCCCCGACGGGCGCGGGGCCGTGGCGGGCGCGTGCGATGCTGGGACGAGCGGATCATGTGGACGCGTGGATGGCGCGGATCATCGGGGACCGGGAGAGAGTACGACGGCGTGAGTGCAGCTGATGGGTCGGTCTGGGCACGGCTGCGGGATCGCCTCACGGCGTCCGATCCCGGGCTGCTGAGACTGGCCGCGGGTTCCCGGACCGCCGGTTCGATCGCGCTGACGCTGGCGGTCCTGAGCGCCCTGAACGCTCCGGTGACGCATCTGGTGGCCGGTGCGATCGCGTCGATGGCGGCCACCTTCGCCATCCGGGAGAAGGTGCGCTCCCGGCAGGCCGTCACCCTCGCCCTGTGCCTGCCGGTGGCGCTGGTGTCGGTGTCGCTGGGCGCGCTGCTCAACGCGCGCGTGGTGGTCGGCGACGTCTTCTTCGTCGTGCTGATCTTCAGCGCGGTCTACAGCCGCCGGTTCGGCGACCGGGGCAACGCGCTCGGTCTGATCGGCTTCCAGATCTACTTCATGTCCCTGTTCGTCGGCGCCACGCTCGCGACGCTGCCGGGGCTCTACCTGGTCCTCACGGTCGCCTTCGCGTGCAGCGCCCTGGTGCGCTTCGTGATCGTCTACGAGACTCCGGCGGGCATCCTGGAACGGCTGCGCGAGGCGTTCCGGGTGCGTCTGGCCCAGTTGGTCTCCGCGCAGCTGGAGCTGCTGGACGCCGGCCCCGGCCAGGTGGACAAGGTGCTGGGCACGGTGCGCGAGCGCACCGCCCGGCTGCACGAGACCGCGCTGATGATCCAGGGCCGGTTGCAGGAGGGCACCGCGGACGAGTCGGCAGCGCGGCTGGTGCAGCGGCGCATCGCGGGCGCCGAGATCGCCGCCGAGCGGCTGGGGCTGCTGCTGCTGACCGTCCGCAGCAGCGAGCGGGCCGACACGCTCACTCTGCACCTGCCCGGCGCGCCGCTGCCCACGGCCGGCCGGCAGCCGGTGCGCGAGGAGGCGACCGACGTCCTGCGCCGGGACCTGATGGCCCTGAGGATGCTGGTGCTGCGGCCCGTCGGGGCCGGCGGCGGGACCGCCATGACCCATGTGCGCAACCGGCTCCTCGGCTACCGCGAGGAGGAGAACCTGCCGCCCGCCTCGGCCGCCGTGCAGGACGTCTTCCGCGGGATCGGCGAGGCGGGACGCGCGGTCCTCGGACTGCGGGTCGCGCTCGGCGGGCCGCAGGACGAGTCGGACGACTCCCCGGCCACCACCCGCTCCCGGGAGGAGCTGGATGCCGAGGACGCCTCCATCGAGGGCGCCGAGGCGGGCGAGCGGGTGCTGGAGGAGCCCCCCACGGGGCTGCGCCGGCCCACTACCCGGGCGGCGGTGCAGGTCGCCCTCGGCTCGTCGCTGGCGATCGTCGGCGGCGAGTTCCTCTCCAGCCAGCGCTGGTACTGGGCGGTGCTGACCTGCTGGATCGTCTTCATCAACACCTCCTCCACCGGCGAGATCCTGGTGAAGGGCTACCGCAGGCTGCTGGGCACCGTGCTCGGCGTGGTGGCGGGCATCGTGCTGGCGGGTCTGGTCGGGCCGCACACCTGGCCGGCGCTGGGACTGGTGCTGGTGTTCGTCTTCGCGATGTTCTACACCGCGCCGCTGTCGTACACGCTGATGTCGTTCTTCGTGACGGCGGCGCTGGGCCTGCTCTACACGCTGCTGCACACCTACAGCCTCGCGGTGCTGGTGCTGCGCATCGAGGAGACGGCGCTCGGCGCGGCCTGCGGGATCATCGCGGCGGCCGTGGTGCTGCCGGTGGGCACCCACCGCCGCACCAACGAGCTGCTGATCACGGTGCTCGACCGGCTCGCCGACGTGACGGGGGCGGCCGTCGAGCAGCTCAGCGGCGGACCGGGGGCGGATCTGCTGGACCAGGCCCGTGACCTGGACCAGGCGCTGAGCGATCTACGCGCGGCCGTCCAGCCGCTGACGCATCCGATCACGCCGCTGCGGGCGCGGCGCAACACCGCCCAGTACCTGCTGGCGCTCCTGGAGACCTGCGCCTACCACGCGCGGTCGCTGGCCGCGACGGCCGAACTGCTGCCCACCCATCCCTCGATCGCGGCCGATCCCCGGCTGCGCCGGGCCTGCGCGCGGATCACCCACAACATCGCGGCGCTCACCGCGCACCTGTCGGACGAGCACGCCGACGCGGAGATCGAGACGGGGCCGAGCATCGCGTCGCTGCTGGAGTCCGGCGGCCCGCCCGGCACCCCCCGCTACGGCCGGATCACCGACCGCGTGCTGCGCCATCTGCAACGGCTGGACGAGTCGGTGGTGGGTCTGGCCCGTCCGCTGGGAGTGCGGCTGCCCGCGCCCAAACGGTGACGCGGGCGGACCGCACTCGGGTGCGGACGCCGTGCCGGGCCGGTCAGAAGTCCGTGGGGAGGTCGCTCACCTCGGCGATGCCCCGCAGCTCCTCGGTGTCCCGGTGGCGGTCGCGTATGTAGTCCGCGATCTCGGTGAGGCGGGCCGGGTCCGAGGCGGTCGCGGCGTCGGTGACCACCCGGACCGGGCCGGTCTCCTCGATGTCCAGGACCACCAGCTCGTTGTCGAGCCTGCCGGTGACGGCGGTGGCGATGACCAGGGCGGCCTCGTCCCGGATCTCCTGGGGCAGGCCCTGTGCCTGGGGGCCGTCCAGCGGGAAGTCCGTCGTCGGCACGCCCTGCTCGCCCTGTTCGTGGATGGCTTGCAGGACCGGGTCGACGACGGTGAGCAGGAGTTCGTATTCCTCTTCGGGCATCCGGACCCGCAGAAGGTCGAGATACACCTCCACGGCCCGGTCATCGGGCGGAAGCTCGTTCTCGTTCATCTGCTCCGTGTTCCCCGCCCGGCGCTCGTCAGACGCGACGCCAGCGAGCGAGTGCGAAGGAGAACAGTCCGAAGAGCACGAAACCGGCCGCGACCAGCACCAGCAGCCAGGGTCCGGCCGGGGTGTCGGCCAGCGAGCGCAGCGTGTCGTCCAGGCCCTTGGCCTGCTTGGGCTGGTAGTCGACCGCCGCCCGCACCGCGAAGACGCCGGCCGTGGCGAACACCAGTCCGCGTGCCACTCCGCCGCCGACGCCGGTGACGTCGATCAGCCTGCGGGTCCTCGTGGACAGCTCGCCCAGCTTGAGCTTCTTGTGGTAGTGACGGCGCACCGCCTGGACGCCGATCCACACGCCCGCCACCGCGATGCCCACACCCGCGGCGCCGACCAGCCACTGCCCGGCCGGTACGCCCAGGGCCCGGGCGGTCATGTCGCGGGACTGCTCGTCGCTGGAGCGGCTGCCGCCGGAGCCCGCCGCGAACGACAGCACGGACCAGGCCACGGACACGTAGAAGACGCACCGCGCCGCCGAGGCGAGCCGCTTGCCCACCTTGCGGCCGTCCGGCCCGGCGGCGCCGAACACCGCCTCGGACAGCCGCCACAGCGCCATGCCGACCAGGCCGATCCCGAGCGCCCACAGCAGTACGGCGCCGAACGGCTTGCCCGCGATCGCGGCCAGCGCGCCGCTGCGGTCGGCCTGCCGGTCGCCGTCGCCGAAGGCGACGCGCAGCGCCAGCACACCGACCAGCAGGTAGATCACCCCGCGCGCGGCCAGTCCGGCCCGCGCGGCCCCCTCCGTCATCGAACCCTTGGCCGCCCGCCGGACGCCTATGCGTCCGGAACGTGCCGTGGCACTCGTCTCCATCGCCACCTCCGGACCTGCGGATGCCCCGCCGACGGCCGCACACACACGGCCGCGGACACGCCACCGCCCGTGTGCGCGATGTGCGCACACGGGCGGTGGCGTGGACGGGCGGGCCGGCGCCGGGACGCGGCCGGCCGGGCTCCCCGGCGGACGCGCCGACCGGGGCCGGGCGGCCGGCGCGGCCGGCGGTCTCCGTGCGTCGGGCGGTCAGGCGGTCGCCGGTGTCCGCCCGGTCAGGATCGCGGCCGGGACGGCCGTCTCGCGCGGGGCGGGTACGACCTCGCGGACGGTGGGTACCCGGCGCTCGGCGGCGGGGGCCGCGGCGGCGAGCATGCGGCGGGCCGTCTCCAGGGCCGACCGCACGTCACGGGTGCCGGTGGACACGCACAAGGTGTAGGCAAGGTCCTGCGACCGGGTGTGGCGGCCGGCGGCCGCGGCCATGGTCTCCTCGGCCAGGGCCGTCTCGTACTCGTGGACGAGCTTGCGCAGGAACTCGGGGTGGGGCATCAACACTCGGTCACTCTCCATGGCTGTCAAGGGCTGTCATGGCTCTGGTACGGGGGTCTGTTAGGGGGGCGCTCACCGGGCCGTGGGCCTCGGCCCCTTGCCGCGGCGGCCGGCCCGCTCGGCCAGCACCTCGTCGCGCACGCGGGCGCAGCTGCGGCTGATCAGGCGGGAGACGTGCATCTGGGAGATGCCCAGCCGGTCGGCGATGCGGCTCTGGGTCATGTCCTCGAAGAAACGCATGTAGAGGATGGCCCGCTCGCGTTCGGGAAGCCGGCGCAGTCCCTCCTTGGCTGACTCCCGGTCCACGACGACGTCGTAGGAGGAGTCGGCGGCGCCGAGGGTGTCGGCGAGGCTGTAGCCGTCCGCGCCGGTCGACATCTCGGCGTCGAGGGACAGGGTGCTGAAGCTGTCCAGCGCCTCCATGCCGGTGTTGACCTCTTCCTCGGTCAGTCCGGTGTGGGCGGCGACGGCGGCCACCGAGGGTTCGGGGCTGCCGGGGTTCTGGGTCAGCTCGCGGCGCGCCACGCGCACCTTGTTGCGCAGCTCCTGCACCCGGCGGGGCACCCGCAGCGCCCACATCCGGTCGCGGAAGTGCCGCTTGACCTCGCCGGTGATGGTGGGCACGGCGTAGCTCTCGAAGGCGCCGCGGTCCGGGTCGAACCGGTCGATCGCCTTCACCAGTCCCAGCGCCGCCACCTGACGCAGGTCCTCGATCGACTCCCCCCGGTCGCGGAAGCGGCCGGCGATGCGGTGGGCCATGGGCAGCCACGCGGTCACGAGCTCGTCGCGGGCGCCGTCCCGCTCGGGGCCGTCCGGCAGTTCGGCGAGGCGCCGGAAGAGGGCCACGGTGTCGGGCGCGTCGTCGTGCGGGCGCCGGGGTGCGGTCCGGTCGGCGGTCTGCTCGATGGTCCGGTCGGCGGTCTGCTCGGCTGCGGTCTGCTCGGCGGTCCGGTCGGCCGTGCGATCAGGGGTGGTGTCGAGGGTCTGGTCTTCGGGGGCGCCGGGACGGGTTGTCGACATATCGATGAGCATGCGGAATCGCTCCTGAACGGTCGTCTCAGGGATGTACCGCGGGAGGGGCGGGCTCCTCGGTGCTCTCCGGTTCAACCGGGTGCCTTCCGAGCAGCCGTACGGCTCCCGCTGGCGCGCCTCCGGTCCGAAGCACGAAATTCCGTCTGCCCGGGCGCGGGAGCGACAAACTCCGCTTCCCCGCGATTCTTTGCAGCGGGCAACGCTTCCTGGGACACGGCCCACATCAGGCCAGGTCAGTGAGGGTGCGGCACAGCGATCGGGTCAGTTCAACGGGACCACGACGCTGATGCACTTGCCGCCGGAGGGCAGGTCGCAGACCTCGACGTCGCGGGCCAGCCGGCACACGATCGGCCAGCCGCGGCCGCCGAGCCGGCGCCGTCCCTGCCGGTCCACCGGCGGGCAGGCCACGGGCAGCCGGTCGCTGCGGTCGCTCACGCAGACGCGCACGTCCGGCCCGACGACGTCCACGTGGAAGTCGGTCACCCCGCCGCCGTGCAGGATGGCGTTGGTGGTCAGCTCGGAGGCGACGAGCTGGGCGTCGGAGACGGCGTGCGCGTCGCAGGGGGCGTGCCCGGCGCGGCAGCACTCACTGATCGCGCGTTCCACCGCGCGGCGGGCGTCGGCCGGCTTGCAGGACGCGCTCCGCTCCGCCCGGCCCCGGGCGGACGGCGCCTCGATGGTGGGGGTGGTGCTGTGCTTCTCGCACATCTCCTCGCTCCCGGTGTCGTGAAGAGGGAAGCCGGACCGGCGGAAGACTCGCGTCCCGGCGGGTCCGGGCCGCCCGGTGGGCGGCGGCCGGCCCTCGGTGCCGCGCGGCCGGTGGCACGTGCCGCTCTCAGGTCTCCCTGTCCGGCTAGCCCCTGCGGGCGCGGTGAAACCTCCCCGCGGCCCGGTCGGCGACGCGCTCGGGGCCATTGGAGCGCGTGGAGCGGGTACGCGCACTGTCATGACCGAAGTCGTTGACTCAGACGAGCTGTTGCGGCGCATCCAGCGGGCCAGGGCCTGCGCCGAGGAGGAGGAGCGGCGGTGGCGCGCCCGTCGCGACAGCCTCGGCGCCGGCGATCCGGAGCAGGCCCGCGAGGCGGCCGGCCGCGCACTGGCCTACGAGGCGGTCCTGCGCGTCCTGGACGAGATCGTCACCCCCGGCAAGCACACCGCCCCGGCCTGACCGGGTCCCCGCCGGTGTCGGACCTCGCGGCATACGGACCCGCATGAAAGGGGCGGACCCGGACAGGCGTAGTGACATGGCTGTCGATCACACGCGCGCACCTGTCCTGGAAGCACTCGTCGACTACCGCCGCGAAGGACGGCTGTCGTTCACCCCGCCCGGGCACAAGCAGGCGCGCGGCGCGGATCCGGCGGTGCGCGAGGCGCTCGGCGACGCGGTCTTCCTGGGGGACGTGCTGGCCTCGGGCGGCCTCGACGACCGGCTGATGCGGGGGCGGGTGCTGGACCGGGCCGAGGAGCTGATGGCGGACGCCGTCCACGCCGACCACACCTTCTTCACCACCTGCGGCAGCTCCCTGTCGGTGAAGGCGGCGATGCTGGCGGTGGCCGGTCCGCACGAGAAGCTGTTGATCGGCCGGGACGCCCACAAGTCGGTCGCCTCCGGCCTGGTGCTGTCCGGCATCGAACCGGTCTGGGTGGACCCGCGCTGGGACGCCGAGCGGCACCTCGCCCATCCCCCGTCGGCCGAGGACTTCGAGCGGGCCTTGGCGGCGCACCCCGACGCCAAGGGCGCGCTGATCACCAGCCCGACCCCGTACGGCGCCTGCGCGGATCTGCGCGCGGTCGCCGAGGTCTGCCACCGGCGCGGGCTGCCGCTGATCGTGGACGAGGCGTGGGGCGCGCACCTGCCGTTCCACCCGGACCTGCCGTCCTGGGCGATGGACGCCGGCGCCGACATCTGTGTGACGAGCATCCACAAGATGGGCAGCGGCCTGGAGCAGGGCTCGGTCTTCCACCTGCGGGGCGACCTGGTCCCCGCCGCGCTGCTGAAGATGCGCGCGGACCTGCTGGGCACCACCAGTCCCTCGGCGCTCATCTTCGCCGGGCTGGACGGCTGGCGGCGCCAGATGGCCCTGCGCGGCGAGGAGTTGATGGGCGGCGCCCTGGAGCTGGCGGGCCGGGTCCGCGGCGCGATCGAGGAGATCGACGGCCTGCACGTCGAGGACCGCGACGACTTCTGCGGCCCCGGCCTCGCCGACGACTTCGACCCGCTGCCCGTCGTCATCGACGTCACCGGGCTCGGGATCACCGGTTACCGGGCCGCCGACTGGCTGCGCGAGCACCACCGGATCGACGCGCACCTGGCCGACCACCGCCGTATCGGCGCGCAGCTCACCCACGGCGACGACCGGGGGACGGCGGCCGAACTGCTGTCCGCGCTCAAGGACCTGTCCGGGGCCGCGGCGGAGCTGGACCCGGGGCCTCGGGTGGACGTGCCGGACCCGGCCGGGCTGCGCATGGAGCAGGCGCGGCTGCCGCGGGACGCGTTCTTCGGGGCCACCGAGGACGTTCCGGTGGGCGCGGCCGCCGGGCGGATCGCGGCCGAGATCATCACGCCGTACCCGCCCGGCATCCCGGCGGTGCTGCCGGGCGAGCGGCTGACCGGGCCCGTGCTGCGCTACCTGACCACCGGTCTGGCCGCCGGCATGAACCTCCCGGACCCGAGCGACGCCGAACTGAAGACGGTGCGGGTGACGGCGGACGCCAAGTGAGGACGCCGGATGAAAGCGAGTGAAACCGGTCACGCGGGTCCCCGACGACCGCGCGGAACGGCCGGAAATGGTTTACGGTTCATCCATACGCGGTGACGGGGTCGATCCGATGAGTCCCCCGTGCACCGTCGCGAACGGCCCTGGCTGGCTTCCCCCGTCCAGCCAGGGCTTTTTCCTGTCCGCACGGCCGTCGCCCGACCCCGGCCGGGACACTACGGACAGCTCCCGGCGACCGTCCGGGTCCGGCGGGCGGTGCCCGCCGGGGCGACGGCGGCCACCGCCGCCGAGGTGCCCGGGACCCGCGCAGCGGCTGAAAATGGGCGTAGGCACATGCGCCACACCGATCGCCGGCGAGAGGCCCAGGTCATGACGAAGCCGATCAAACTGCTGACCGCCCTCCCCCACAAGCAGCGCGAACGCCTGATGGAGCTCGCGAAGGAGGTCTCCTTCCCCGAGGACGCGCGGATCTTCGAGGCGGGCGGCACGGCCGACCGCTTCTGGGTCATCCGCACCGGCGCCGTCCACCTCGACCAGCCGGTCACGGCCACCCGCCGGGTGACCGTGGCGAGCCTGGGCGCGGGCGATCTGCTCGGCTGGTCCTGGCTGTTCCCGCCCTACCAGTGGGACTTCGGCGCGGAGGCGTTCAGCCAGGTGCGGGCCTACGAGTTCGACGGGCCGGCGGTGCTGGGGCTGTCGGTGGAGGACCCGCTGCTCGGGCTGTCCCTGGTGCGGACGGTGGCCGAGATCCTGGCCCACCGGCTGGAGCTGACCCGCGGCCGGCTCATGGAGCAGTACACGATCCCCCGGCGCGGCCTGTAGGGGCCGGCCGGGGCGCCGCCGCCCGCGGGGCTCGCCCGGGTTCAGACGCGGTAGCGGCGCAGCGCCGGCACGGCCGCCGCCAGGCCCAGCATCAGCACGACGACGAGCAGCCCGCCGCCGGCGACGGCCGCGCGCGGCCCGAAGGCGGAGCCGGCGGTGCCGTGCAGCACGTCGGCCAGGCGCGGGCCGCCCGCGACGACCACCGTGAAGACGCCCTGCATCCGGCCGCGCATCTCGTCGGTGGCGGCGGACAGCAGGATCGCGCCGCGGAACACCATGGAGACCATGTCGGCGACGCCGGCGGCGGCCAGGAAGGCCACCGCGATCCACAGGTTGCGGGTCGCGCCGGACCCGGCGACGGCGATCCCCCAGGCGGTCACCGAGCCGATGACCATCCAGCCGTGCCGGCGCGCCCGGGAGAAGGTGCCGGAGAACAGGCCGCCGAGCACCGCGCCGATGGGGATGGCCGCGAACAGCAGGCCGAGCGCGAGGCCCTCGCCGTAGGGGGCGTACGTCTCGGCGGCCAGCTGCGGGAACAGGGCGCGGGGCATGCCGAAGACCATGGCGATGATGTCGGCGAGGAAGGACAGCAGCAGGACCTTGTGGCCCGAGATGTAGCGGAACCCGGCGGTGATCTCGCGCATCCCGGCGCGGCGGACGGCGGTGCCGGACAGCGGCGGCAGCGCGGGCAGGCGCAGTACGGCCCACACCGTGGCGCACAGGGCCACGGCGTCGATCAGGTACAGCTCGGGCAGCCCGATGACGGGTATCAGCGCGCCGGCCAGCAGCGGTCCGGCCACCAGGCCGGTCTGCATGACGGTGGAGCCCAGGGCGTTGGCGGCGGGCAGTTCCTCGGCGGGCACCAGGCGGGCGATGGAGGCGTTGCGGGCCGGGGAGTTCAGTCCGAAGAAGGCCTGCTGAAGGGCGAGCAGCACCATCAGCACCGCCACCGAGTCCAGGTGCGTGAGGGCCTGGAGCCAGAACAGCAGCGAGGTGACGGCGATGCCGATGTTGGTGACCAGGAGCAGTTTGCGGCGGTCCACGGTGTCGGCGACGGCGCCGCCCCACAGTGCGAACGCCACCATCGGCACCAGGCCGGCGAGGCTGGCGTAGCCGACCCAGGCCGAGGAGCCGGTGATGTCGTAGATCTGCTTGGGCACGGCGACGGCGGTGAGCTGGCTGCCGACCGCGGTGACGATGGTCGAGGTCCACAGCCTGCGGTAGGCGGGGCGGCGCAGGGGGCGGGTGTCCATGGCCCAGCGGCGCCAGCCGCGCCGGTCGGCTCCGGCCGGTTCCGGGGCGTCCGCCCGGGGTTCGGCGCTGCTGTCGGTGGTCTCGCTGGTGTCCACTGTCTTCCTGGTTGCTCGTTACATCTTTTTGTCGGACTTCACTATCGCAGCACCGGCTGTGCGGCGGGAACCACCGGCCGGGGAGCACACGGGCGCGGAGGCGGACGGCGTACGGAGCACCTGTGCGGATTCTGCGAAGGTCGGCGGCCTGGGCGCTCGGCCGGTTTCGCACTGTTTCGCCCGGTCACCCGATGTGGCGTACGAACTTTTGACAGGCACGGACGACTTCGATCGCAGGTGACTTCTCATGGACAACTGGCGCGACCACGCCGCGTGCCGCCAGGAGGACCCCGACCTCTTCTTCCCGATCGGCACCACGGGCCCGGCACTGCTCCAGACCGAGCAGGCCAAGGCGGTGTGCGGCCGCTGCCCGGTACGCGAGCAGTGCCTGGACTGGGCGCTGGAGTCGGACCAGGCCATCGGTGTGTGGGGCGGAACGAGCGAGAACGAGCGGCGCGCGCTGAAGCGGCGGCGTGCGGCGGCGGCCCGCCGGCACTCGGGCTGAGCACCGTCCCGGCCGGCACGCGACCGCCAGGGCCCCGTCCGGAGATCCGCGGATCTCCGGACGGGGCCCTGGCGTGCGTACGCCCGTGAACGTGTCGGTGCGGAGGTGGCGCCGGGATCGGTGGCCGGCCCCCGCGATCAGGTGACGTACCGGCCCCGGTCACCCGGCGGGGCAGGCGCTCACGGGGTGTCCGGCTTGCCCTTCGTGAGCAGCCAGGTGTGGAACAGCCCGTCGAGGTTCTTGCCGGACACCCTCTCCGCCAGGGCGGTGAACTGGGCGGTGGTCCCGTTGCCGTGGCGGTGGTCGGCGGCCCAGGTGCGCAGGACGCGGAAGAAGGCCGTGTCGCCGACCGCTCCGCGCAGCTTGTGCAGCACCATCGCGCCGCGCGAGTAGACGGGGCTGGCGAAGATATTCTCGCCGTCGCCCGGGTCGCCGGGCGGGAACGCCCACAGGGCGTCGCCGGCCGGGCGGGCGTACAGCGCGTCGAACCGGTCCTGGGCACTGCGGCCGCCGTGCTGCTCGGCGTAGAGCCACTCGGCGTAGGTCGCGAAGCCCTCGTTGAGCCAGATGTCCTTCCAGCGGGTGACGGACACCGAGTCGCCGAACCACTGGTGGGCGCTCTCGTGGACGAGCGTGCTCAGGCTCGGCGCGGAGTCGTACAGCGGCCGGCTCTGCGTCTCCAGCGCGTAGCCGACGGACGGGGCGTGGTCGACGATCGATCCGGCGCCCTGGAAGGGGTAGGGCCCGAACAGCTTGCTCTCCCACTCCAGCACCGAGGGCAGCTGCTTCAGCACCGGGGCGGCGTCGGCCGCCTCGCGCGGGTCGACCGCGTTGTAGATCTTCAGGCCGTCGCGGGTGGTGTACTGCTCGACCTGGAACTTGCCCACGGTGGCGGTGGCGAGGTAGGCGGCCATCGGCTCCGGCTGGCGCCAGCGGAAGGTGGTGCGGCCGCCCGCGGTGCGGCTGCCGAGGTAGAGGCCGTTGGCGACCGCGGTGTGCCCCTGCGGGACGGTGATGGTGAAGTCGTACGACGACTTGTCCGTCGGGTGGTTGTTCGCCGGGAACCAGGTCATCGCGCCCTGCGGCTCCCCGGCGACGAAGGCGCCGTCGTCGGTGGTGATCCAGCCGTCGTCGGAGCCGTCGGGGTCGGTGACCTGCTCGGGCGATCCGTTGTAGGCGACGGTGACGCGGAAGCGGTGGCCCTTGGGCAGGGCGGTGCGCGGGGTGACGACGAGTTCCTGGCCGTCGCGCCGGAAGGCGGCCGGGGCGCCGTCGACCGTGAGCCGGGTGACTTTGAGGCCGTTGAGGTCGAGGTCGAACCGGGTCAGGCGCTGGGTGGCGCGGGCGGTGAGCACGGCCGTGCCGTCCAGGCGCCTGCTGCCCGGGTCGTAGCCCAGGGTCAGGCCGTAGTGCTCGACGTGGTAGCCGCCGTTGCCGGCGAGCGGGAAGTAGGGGTCGCCGGCGCCGGCGGAGCCGGTGGTGCGGGCCGCCGGGTGTCCGGCGGGGATGTGGGCGGGGCCGGCCGCCGCGGGGCCGCCGGCCGCCAGCAGCGCCGCGAGGGCGACGGGGACGGTGGCGGCCACGGCATCACGGCGCAGGGCCGCACCGCGTCCGGCTCCGGCGGGCCGCTTCGGGGGTGGCGTCACGTGCTCTCCTTGGGGGCTCGGGGGATGGCGCGCGATCAACGCCCCACAGACTAGGGGCGACCCGCAGCGGATCGGCCGAGTTTTCCGCGACACGTCGCACCGCGTCGCGTGTCGCGGCCGCCCGCCGGCGGACGAAGTGGCGCTTTCCCCGCACACCGCGCCGCCCGCAGCCCGCGAACGGGCGGCGGGCGGCGGGGCGTTCGGTCAGGCCGTCAGGCCGTCTGGCGGGCGGCGGCGCGGCCGGCGGCCCGGCCGGAGAAGAGGCAGCCACCGAGGAAGGTGCCCTCCAGGGCGTTGTAGCCGTGGACGCCGCCGCCGCCGAACCCGGCCACCTCGCCGGCCGCGTACAGCCCTTCGACGGGCCGGCCGTCCGGGCCGAGGGCGCGCGAGTCCAGGTCGGTCTGGATGCCGCCGAGGGTCTTGCGGGTCAGGACGTGCAGTTTGACGCCGATCAGCGGGCCCGCCGCCGGGTCGAGGACGCGGTGCGGGGCGGCGACCCGGCCGAGCCGGTCGCCGATGTAGCGGCGGGCGTTGCGGATGCCCTGGATCTGGGCGTCCTTGCTGTAGGGGTTGTCCATCTGGAGATCGCGGGCGGTGATCTGGCGGCGCACCTCGGCGGCGTCGAGCAGCGGCGCGTCGGTCAGCTTGTTCATCTTCTCGACGAGCTGTTCGAGGGTGTCGGCGACCACGAAGTCCGCGCCGTGCCGTACGAAGTCGCGCACCGGGCCCGGCGCGCCCTTGCCGAACAGCCGGTCGCGCAGCACCGCCCTGCCGTCCTTGGCGGTGATGTCCGGGTTCTGCTCGGAGCCCGACAGCGCGAACTCCTTCTCGATGATCTTCCGGGTGAGCACGAACCAGGAGTGGTCGTGGGCGGCGATGTCCTCGGTGGTGCGCAGGTGCCGGAGGGTGCTGAGCGTGTCGTAGCCGGGCAGGCAGGGGTCGGGCAGCCGGCGGCCGAGGGCGTCGAGCCAGATCGAGGACGGTCCGGGCAGGATGCGGATGCCATGACCGGGCCAGACGGGGTTCCAGTTCTGGATGCCCTCGGTGTAGTGCCACATGCGGTCGCGGTTGACCAGCCGTACGCCCGCCTCGGCGCTGATGTCCAGCATCCGGCCGTCGACGTAGGCCGGGACGCCGGTGACCATGCGGGCCGGCGGGGTGCCGAGCCGCTCGGGCCAGTGGCGGCGGACGATGTCGTGGTCGGCGCCGATGCCGCCGGAGGTGACGATCACGGCCTGGGCGCTCAGTTCGAACTCTCCGACGGCGTCCCGGTTGGAGGCGACGCCGCGCGGCGCGTCGTCGGGGGCGAGGACCGTGCCGCGCACCCCGCGCGCCGTGCCGTCCTCGACCACCAGCTGGTCCACGCGGTGGCGGTGGTGGAAGGTGAGCAGCCCGTCCCGTGCCGCCTGCCGCGCGTAGTCGGCGAACGGCTCCACGACGCCGGTGCCGGTGCCCCACGCGATGTGGAAGCGGGGCACGGAGTTGCCGTGGCCGTGCGCCCTCAGGTCGCCGCGCTCGGCCCAGCCGACGGTGGGCAGCAGGGTGATGCCGTGCCCGGCGAGCCACGACCGCTTCTCCCCGGCCGCGAACTCGACGTAGGCGCGCGCCCAGCGCACCGCCCAGGAGTCCTCGTCCTCGGTGCGGTCGAAGCCCGCGCTGCCCTGCCAGTCGTTCCAGGCCAGTTCGAGGGAGTCCTTGACGCCCAGGCGGCGCTGCTCGGGCGAGTCGACGAGGAACAGCCCGCCGAAGGACCAGTAGGCCTGTCCGCCGAGGTTGGCGGCGTTCTCCTGGTCGACGAGGGCGACCTTGCGGCCCCGGCTGGTCAGCTCGTGCGCCGCGACCAGACCGGCCAGGCCGGCTCCGACGACGATGACGTCCGCGTCCATGGCGACCGTCTCCTTCCTCAGTCCTCTTGTACGGGGGAGGCTTCTTGCAGGGGGGAGGCCCCTTGCAGGGGGGAGTCTTCTTCCGCCGGGGCGGTGCGGTCCGGCGGGGAGGGTGCGGCCGGGGCGGTGCGGTCCGGCGGGGAGGGTGCGGCGGGGGCGGTGCGGTCCGCCGGGGCGGGGGTTCCGCCGTCCGTCAGCAGCGCGGTGAGCAGTTGCCGCAGCCAGGCGCGGGCGGCGTCGACGTCCTTGTCCAGCAGGAGCTGGGTGGTGACGCCGTCGTAGGCCGCGACGACCGCGTGGGCGGCGCCGTCCGCGCCGCCGAGGACGGCGGGCAGCGGGGTGTGGCGGTGCGCGCGGGCCAGCCGGCCGGCGATCGCCCGGCGCAGCCGGGCGCGGTGCTCCAGCAGGGTCGCGGCGACGGCCCGGTCACGGGCGGCGTGCACCAGGAAGTCCGTCTTGACCAGCAGCCAGTCCAGGTCGAGCAGCAGCACCTCGGTGACCCGGTCCACGGCGGCGGGCACGTCCAGGCCCGGTCCGTCGGCGGCGAGCGCCCCGGCCACCTGCTCGGCGATCAGGTCGGCCCGGTCCCGGTAGAGGGCGAAGAACAGCTCGTCCAGGGTGGCGAAGTTGGAGTAGAAGGCGCCCCTGCTGTAGCCGGCGGCCTCGCAGACCTCCTCGATGGAGACCCGGCCGAAGCCCTTGGCGGCGAAGACGCCGAACGCGGCCGCCAGCAGCCGCGCCCGGGTGCGCTCCCGCCGCTTGGTGACGCGCCCCCGCGTCCCGTCCTCGCTCGTCATGCAGTCCCTCGCTTCGCCGCCGTTCGATACACGAGCGTATCCGATACACCGATGTATCGAACAGCCCCGCGCTCCGGAAGACCGGAAGATCGAAAGGGAACACACTTTCGAATACGGAGTACGCTGGCCCCATGACCGCGCACCACCTCCAGGGCTCCCTGTTCGACCAGACCGACGAGCTGCGGCTCGGCTCCCTGGCCGGGCTGCACCGCACGGAGCTGGGGCTCGGCGCCTGGATCGACGTGCTGCCCGGCTGGCTGACCGGCGCCGACGAACTGTTCGAACAGCTGGCCGCCGAGGTCCCCTGGCGGGCCGAGCAGCGCAAGATGTACGACAACGTGGTCGCCGTCCCCCGCCTGCTCGCCTTCTACGCCGCCGGCGCCCCGCTCCCCCACCCGGTGCTCGCCGAGGCCCGCGAGGCGCTGTCCGCGCACTACGCCGACGAACTGGGCGAGCCGTTCACCACCGCGGGGCTGTGCTACTACCGCGACGGCCGCGACAGCGTCGCCTGGCACGGCGACCGGACCGGGCGCGGCGCGCGCGAGGACACCATGGTCGCGATCCTGTCCGTCGGCGCGCCCCGGGACCTGCTGCTGCGCCCGGCGCACGGCGGCGGCGCGAGCGTGCGGCGCCCGCTCGGACACGGCGACCTGATCGTCATGGGCGGCTCCTGCCAGCGCACCTGGGAACACTGCGTGCCCAAGAGCACCCGGGCTACCGAGCCGCGCGTCAGCGTCCAGTTCCGGCCCACCGGCGTGCGCTGAGCCGTCCCCCCGTCCGGTGACACATGATCGTCTGGTTTGCTGTCCCGCGTCAGAGAGCGGACGAGGACGCGGGGAGACGGCGATGCGGGCGGGCGTACAGCAAGTGGCCGACGGCACCTACCTGGTGCACGGCAGCAACACCAACTGGGTGATCCTGACCGAGGGCGACGCGGCGACGCTCATCGACACCGGCTATCCCGGCGACCGGCAGCAGGTGCTCGACTCGCTGGCCGAGGTGGGCAGTTCGCCCGAGGTGGTGGCGGCGGTGCTGATCACCCACGCGCACAACGACCACCTGGGTTCCGCCCAGTACCTGCGCGAGACCTACGGCACCCCGGTGCGGACGCACGAGGCCGAAGTGGCGCACGCCCGCCGGGAGTTCCTGCACCAGGTGACCATCGGCCAGGTGCTGCGCAACGGCTGGCGGCCGGGCGTGCTGCCCTGGGCGGTGCACGCGCTGCGGGTCGGCGGCACCGCCCACAACCCCGTCGCCGAGCCCGAGGCGCTCCCGGCGGCGGGCCCGCTGGACCTGCCCGGGCGGCCGGTGCCGGTGCACACCCCCGGTCACACCCAGGGCCACACCGTCTTCCACCTGCCGCAGGCGGGTGTGGTGGTCTCCGGCGACGCCCTGGTCAGCGGCCACCCCACCTCACGGCTGCGGGGGCCGCAGCTGCTGCCCGACATGTTCCACCACGAACGCGCCCGCACGCTGGCCTCGTTGGACATACTCGAAGAACTCGACGCGGACGTCCTGGCGCCCGGCCACGGCCCCGTGCACCGCGGCCCGGTGCGCGAGGCCGCCCGGCGGGCCCGCGCACACGCCCGCTAGGGCCTCGCCGAGAGCCGAGAGACGAGAGCCGAGGGTCGAAAGCGAGGGGCCGAGGTGCGGGCGGGCGCGACTCAGGCGTGCGGGACGACGGCCACCGGGCAGCCGGCGTGGTGCAGCACGCCGTAGGCGACGGAACCGATCCGCGCGCCCACCGCCGTGCGGCGCGCCCGGCGGCCCACGACCAGCAGTTGGGCCCGGTCGGCGGTCGACAGCAGCACCTGGCCGGCGCTGCCCAGCTCCACGTGCTCGACGACGGGCACGTCCGGGAAGCGTTCGCGCCACGGCTGGAGCGCGTCGGCCAGCGCCTTCTTCTCGTACGGCTCCAGGCCGCCGGCCTCGTCGAGGAGCTTGAGCGAACCGGGGCTGTAGGCGAACACCGGCGGCAGGGTCCAGGCGCGCACCGCCCGGACGGCGGCGCCCCGGGCGGCGGCGGTCTCGAAGGCGAACCGCAGGGTCTCGGCGCTGTCCTCGGGGGCGCCGTGCTGGCCGACGACGATCTCCCGGCCTGCGGCCTCGGCGGCGGGCTCGTCGCCCGCGCGCACCAGGACGACGGGCCGGGCGGTCTGGGCGATCACCTGCTGGCCGACCGAGCCGACCAGGAATCCGACGAGCGGGCCCTTGCCGCACGAGCCGAGCACCAGCGTCTCGGCGTCGGCGGCCGCGGCGAGCAGCGCGTCCACCGCGTCGTCCTCCACGGCGTCGGTGGTGACGGTCAGCTCCGGGTGGCGACCGGCGAGGTCGCGGGCCGTCGTGGCGAGCCGGTCGCGCACCCGGTCCCGCTGGGTGTCGCGGTCGCCGAGGTCGAACGCGTCGTGCGTCTCGAACGTCCAGGCCTGCACCACGCGCAGCGGCAGCCCGCGGCGCACGGCCTCCCGGCCGGCCCAGGCCAGCGCGGCCAGGCTCTCCTCGGTTCCGTCCACCCCTGCCGTGATCGGCCGTGTCATGCCGTCCGCCTCCCTGTGCCGTGGTCCGGCCCGTGCCGTGATCCGGCTCCATGCCGTGGTCCGGAGCCTCGCGCCGTGGTCTTCCCGGCCCAGTCTTCCGCATGCCGTGCACGCGGTCCGGCAGGGGGCTCGGACGCCGGGCGGGGCGGGCGGATCGAACATACGATGGGCCCGAGTGGGCGGGACGACGGGGCACCGGGCCGCCGCCGGCCGCCCGGGGCGGGAGACACATGGCACAGGCCGCGGAACCGGCTCGGACCGTCATCATGACTGTGGACGACGATCCGGGGGTCTCCCGTGCCGTCGCCCGCGATCTGAGGCGGCGCTACGGCAGGTCCCATCGGATCGTGCGCGCGGAGTCCGGCGAGTCGGCGCTGGAGGCGCTGCGCGAGCTGAAGCTGCGCGGCGACCCGGTCGCGGTGATCCTGGCGGACTACCGGATGCCGCTGATGAACGGCATCGAGTTCCTCGAACAGGCCCTGGACGTGTATCCGGGCGCCCGGCGGGTGCTGCTGACCGCGTACGCGGACACCGGCGCGGCGATCGACGCGATCAACGTGGTCGACCTCGACCACTATCTGCTCAAGCCGTGGGATCCGCCCGAGGAGAAGCTGTACCCGGTCGTGGACGACCTGCTGACCGCGTGGCGGCACAGCGACCACCGGCCGGTGACCAGCACCAAGGTCGTCGGGCACCGCTGGTCGGCGCGCTCCTCGCAGGTGCGGGAGTTCCTGGCCCGCAACCAGGTGCCCTACCGCTGGTACTCCTCCGACGAGCCCGAGGGGCGGCGGCTGCTCGGGGCGGCCGGACAGGACGGGCAGCGGCTGCCGCTGGTGGTCACCCCGGACGGCGCCGCGCTGGTGGAGCCGGAGGCGCCGGAGCTGGCGGCCCGGGTGGGGCTGGCGACGACGCCGGCGGCCGACTTCTACGACCTCGTCGTGGTCGGCGGCGGCCCGGCCGGGCTCGGCGCGGCGGTGTACGGGGCCTCGGAGGGGCTGCGGACGGTGCTGGTGGAGCGTTCGGCGACCGGCGGGCAGGCCGGGCAGAGTTCGCGCATCGAGAACTACCTCGGCTTCCCGGACGGCGTCTCGGGCGGGCAGCTCACCGACCGGGCGCGGCGGCAGGCGGCGAAGTTCGGCGCGGAGATCCTGACCGCGCGCGAGGTGACCGGTCTGGAGGTGTGCGGCGCGGCGCGCACGGTGCGGTTCTCGGACGGCTCGGCGGTCGCCGCGCACAGCGTGATCCTGGCGACCGGGGTGTCCTACCGGCAGCTGCCCGCGCCCGGCGCCGCCGACCTGACCGGCTGCGGCGTCTTCTACGGGTCCGCGCTGACCGAGGCGCCCGCCTGCGAGGGCCAGGACGTCTACATCGTCGGCGGCGCCAACTCCGCGGGGCAGGCCGCGATGTACCTGTCGCGGGGCGCGAAGTCGGTGACGCTGCTGGTGCGCGGCCCGTCGCTGGCGGCGTCGATGTCGTACTACCTCATCCAGCAGATCGCCGAGGCGCCGAACATCACGGTGCGCACCGGCACGGTGGTGGAGGAGGCGCACGGCTCGGGGCGGCTGGAGCAGCTCACGCTGCGCGAGGTGGCCGGCGGGCGCACCGAGCGGGTGGACGCGCAGTGGATGTTCGTGTTCATCGGCGCGGCGCCGCTGACCGACTGGCTGGACGGCACGGTGCTGCGCGACGAGCGCGGGTTCCTGCTGACCGGCCCGGACCTGACCGCCGACGGGCGGCCGCCGGCGGACTGGGAGCTGGACCGGCCGCCGTACCACCTGGAGACCAATGTGCCCGGCGTGTTCGTGGCCGGCGACGTGCGGGCGGAGTCCGCCAAGCGGGTCGCCTCCGCGGTCGGGGAAGGGGCGATGGCCGTGATGCTGGTGCACCGCTATCTGGAGCAGTCGTGAGCGGGCGGCCGGTGCCGTGCAGCCCGCGGGAGATCGGCCGGCTGTTCCTGTTCGAGGAGCTGTCGGCCGAGCAGCTGGGCAGGCTGTGCGCCGAGGGGCGGGTGGAGCTGTTCGAGCCCGGTCCGGTCTACGCCGAGGGTGATCCGGCCACCTGCTTCTACGTGATGATCGAGGGCACGGTGGTGCTCTCCCGCCGGGTGGGCGCGGACGACGTGGAGGTCGCCAGGACCGCGCAGCGCGGGGTGTACGGCGGCGCGATGCAGGCGTATCTGGGCGACCGGGTGCAGCAGGTGTACCGCAACTCGATGCGGGTGACGGAGCCGACGCGGTTCTTCGTGCTGCCTGCGGCGGTCTTCGCGGAGATCATGCGGGAGTGGTTCCCGATGGCGGTGCACCTGCTGGAGGGCCTGTTCTTCGGTTCGAAGAACACCCGGGCGGTCATCGGACAGCGCGAACGGCTGCTGGCGCTGGGCTCGTTGTCGGCCGGTCTGACGCACGAGCTGAACAATCCGGCGGCGGCCGCGGTGCGGGCGACGGCGGCGCTGCGCGAACGGGTGGCCAGGATGCGGCACAAGCTCGCCGTCATCGCCGAAGGCCCTTTCTCCCGCGACCAGTTGGCGAACCTGATCGAGATTCAGGAGCGCACGGCGGAGCGGGTCGGCAAGGCGCCGGCGCTCAGTCCGCTGGAGGCCGCCGACCGGGAGGACGCCGTCACCGACTGGCTGGAGGAGCACGGGGTGGGCCAGAGCTGGCAGCTGGCGCCCGTCTTCGTGCAGGCCGGGCTGGACGTGGACTGGCTGGAGCAGGTCGCGGCGGCCGTGGACGAGGAGATCCTGCCGGGGGCGGTGGGATGGCTGAACTACACGGTGGAGACCGAGTTGCTGATGGACGAGATCGCGGACTCCACGACCCGCGTCTCCCGGCTGGTGGACGCCGCCAGGCAGTACTCCCAGCTGGACCGGGCGCCCTACCAGGTCGCCGACGTGCACGAACTGCTCGACAGCACCCTGCTGATGCTCGCGGGCAAGCGCGGGCCGGGCGTGCGGGTGGTCAAGGAGTACGACCGCACGCTGCCCCGGATCCCCGCCTACCCGGCGGAGCTGAACCAGGTGTGGACCAACCTGATCGACAACGCGGTCGCCGCCGTCGAGGACGCCGGCGGCGAGGGCACGCTGACCGTGCGCACGGCACGCCACGACGACCGGCTGCTGGTGGAGTTCCGGGACACCGGGCCGGGGGTGCCGCCGGAGATCCGCGACCGCGTCTTCGACCCGTTCTTCACCACCAAGCCGGTCGGCCGGGGCACCGGCCTGGGGCTGGACATCTCCTGGCGGATCGTGGTCGACAAGCACCACGGCGAGCTCAAGGTGGAGTCCGTGCCGGGCGACACCCGCTTCCAGGTCCTGCTGCCGCTGACCGCACCGGCCCCCGACGTCCCGCCTCCCGCCGCCACTCCCGAGGAGCCGTCATGACCAGCGACAACGACAACGGCATCGACCCCGAGGCGCCGCCGAGCGGCGCCGGCTGCGTGGAGTGCGACGCGTCCGGCGGCTGGTGGTTCCACCTGCGGCGCTGCGCCGCCTGCGGCCACGTCGGCTGCTGCGACGACTCTCCCGCCCGGCACGCCAGCGCCCACTACCGGGACACCGGGCATCCGCTGATCCGCAGCTACGAGCCGGGCGAGGAGTGGTTCTGGAACTTCGCCACCGGCGAGCTGTTCGTCTCCGGCCCCGAGCTGGCGCCGCCGGCCGCCCATCCGGCCGACCAGCCGGTGCCTGGCCCGGCGGGCCGGGTCCCGCCGGACTGGGCGGACACCCTGCGCTGACGGCCGGCGGTCCGGCCGGTACGCACGGCGGCCGGACCGGACCGCACAGGACCGGACATGAGAATGCCCCGCCCGAAGGCGGGGCATCCCCGTGTCACCTCCCGTGTCACCGGGTCCGGCGAGCCGTCAGTTACGGGCGGCCGGGGTGTTGGCGGCGGTGACGTTGACCGCGCCCCAGGCCTGGTCCACCGTCTTGTACTCGGTGCTGCCCGCGCCGTAGAGGTCCTTGGCCGCCTGCAACGTCGCGACCCGCGCGTCGTGGAAGTCGGTCGAGGAGACCATGTAGCGGGTCAGCGCCCGGTAGAAGACGGCGGTGGCCTTGGTGCGGCCGATGCCCTTCACCGTCACGTTGTGGTACGTCGGCGAGTCGTAGGCCACGCCGCCGATCGTCTTCTTGCCGCTGCCCTCGGCGAGCAGGTAGTACGCGTGCGAGGAGACGCCGGAACCGGCGTGCACCTCGGTGGAGTACGTGCTCGCCGACCAGTAGTCGATGGTGCCCTCGAGCTTGTCGAGCGAGGGGTGGTCGAGCCGGCGCAGGAACTTCTGCGCCAGGCCGAGCTTCTCGCCGATGAGGTAGTTCGGGGGGTTCTTGGCGTTGTTGGCGAAGAACTCGACGTTGGAGCCGAAGATGTCGGCCAGCGACTCGTTGAGCGATCCCGGCTCGCCGTACTGGTTGCCCCAGGCGTCCACGAAGGTGGGCTCCAGCTTGGCGGTGGCGTCCACGACGCCGTGGGTCAGCTCGTGCCCGGTGACGTCGAGCGCCACCAGCGGCTTCTTGAACTGCTGCCCGTCGCCGTCGCCGTACAGCATGCAGCCGCACGTGGAGTCCCAGAACGCGTTGGCGATCTTGTTGCCGAAGTGGACCATGGCCTGGGCGCCCTTGGAGTTGTCCTCGATGCCCTTGCGCCCGAAGGTCTTGCCGTAGAAGTCCAGCGTCTTGGTGACGCCGTACTGCGCGTCCACGGCGGCGCTGACGCGACTGGAGGTCGCGCCGTTGCCCCAGGCGTTGCCGCTGCTGGTGATCTTCTTGCCGCCCGCGAAGTTCTCCAGCTCGGCGCCCTGGGCGTCCCGGGTCTCGGTGCCGTACCGCGTGGGGTCCTTGAGGACGTACGTGGTTCTGGCCGTCTGGGTCGTGGTCAGCGGCACCGAGCCCACGAAGAGCGACGAGCCGGTGCCCGTGACCGTCTTCGGGAAGGTGTTGGCCACGGCCGTGCCGGAGCCGAAGGAGCCGGCCGGCGGCTTGTTGTACGTCGCCGGGTCGATGACCTGCCCGTCGCCGTGCAGCACGGAGAGCAGGTGCGGCGAGAGGAACTCGTCGCTGTCGGGGGTGTTGCTGCGCACCTCGCCGGTGACCGCGTCGACCACGACGGTCCGGGAGCCGGTGGACTCCGAGGTGGCGGCCCCGTCGACCCGCACCTGGTAGGCGAGGGCCGAGCCGCCGTCGCGGGCGTCCACGACGAGCTGGGCGGCGCCCGCCGTGCCCTGGGCGGCGGCGGCGGCCTTGGCCGCGGCCTGGGCGGCCGTCAGCTTCGGCGCGGTGGTCGCGGGCTTGACGGTGTGGTCGGCGCTCCGGGTGACACCGGTGTACGCCAGCGACCGGCTCAGGTGGACGACGAGGTCGCCGCCGAGCACGGGCATGCCCTGGTGGGTGCGGACGAACCGGACGTGCCGGGCGCCCTCGGGGTCGAGCATGACGTCCTCGGGACGCAGTTCGTCCCCCTGCGTGACGCCGGTCGCCGACGCGTGGGCGAAGGCGGCGGCGCGGGCGGCGGTGACCACCAGGGCGGTGGAGCCGGCGGACGACGCGGTGCGGTTCGGCCCCGCTGCGGGGGCGGCCAGCGCCTGGCCGGCCAGACACGTGACGGCCGTCGTCGCGACGACGGCGACCGCCACGCTGCGTATGTGGGGTCTGTGCACTCTTCGGTGTTCCTTCGTTCGTGAAGGCGGCCGCGGACTCGGGCCGCCCCGACGCGTGGCGCGGTCGCGCCACGGGGGCCGGACCGGCCCCGGAACGGAACACTTTCGGATCAGTCATGGGCATGTAAAGCACGAATGATCCGTTCCGTGCCCTTGATGGCAATCCTTTGCCATTCCCTCTCACTCAGTGATCACCACGTGACCAACTGTGTGTCGTCTGTGAGGATGTGACGCCGTGCGAGATGGTTGCGTGGCTCACATGTGATCGATCTCGCACGGATCACCCGCGGACGGCGACGGAAGAGGAATCCTATGGCCTCACGGACGATGTGCAGGACGGCGGTGCTCGGCTCGGTGGCGCTGGCCCTGGTCGCGGGCCCCGCCCACGCGGCGGACCGCCGCCCGGACCCCGCACCGCACCGCACGCTCTCGCCCCCCGCCGCACCGCCCGCGCCGCCCGCCGTCCCCGCGGCGCGCACGGCCCGCACGGCACGCGCCGTGCTGCCCGCGCCGGACCCGGCGGCCCTCGCCGGTGCGCTGCGCGCCGCCGTCGCCCAGGGCGCGCCGGGCGCGCTGGCCCGCATCGACGACCACCGCGCCTCCTACGACGACCACGCCACCGTCCACACCGCCGTCGAGGGCCTCGCCGACCGGGGCGCGGGCGAGGCGATGGACAGCGCCGACCGGTTCCGCATCGGCAGCGTCACCAAGACGTTCTCCGCCGTCGTCCTGCTCCAGCTGGCCGCCGAGGGCAGGCTCGACCTCGACGCCTCCGTGAACCGCTACCTGCCGGGGCTGCTGCCCGACGACCGCATCACCGTGCGCCAGGTGCTCGGCCACCGCAGCGGCCTCTACGACTACACCTACGACATGTTCGCCCGGTCCGTGGCCGGCTTCGAGGCCGTGCGCACCAAGGTGTTCACCTACCGGGAGCTGGTGGCCGAGTCGCTGCGGCACCCGCGCACCAACGCGCCCGGCGCCGCCTACTCCTACTCCAACACCAACTTCGTGGTGGCCGGAGCGCTCATCGAGAAGCTGACCGGCCACCCGGTGCGCACCGAGTACGAGCAGCGGATCATCGAGCCGCTGAAGCTGACCGACACCTTCTACGTCCACCCCGACACGACGATCCCCGGCCGCCACGCGCACGGCTACCTCACCCCGGACGACGCGAAGGCCGCCCTGGTGGACGCCACCGAACAGACCGCGTCGTGGGCGCAGAGCGCCGGCGCCCTGATCTCCTCCGCCCGCGACCTGAACACCTTCCTGTCGGCGCTGCTCGGCGGCCGGCTGCTGCCCGCCGCCCAACTCGACCAGATGCGCCAGTGGCTGCCGGCCGGCCCCGGCCAGGCCTACGGGCTCGGACTGCGCCGCCGCGACCTGTCCTGCGGGGTCTCGGTCTACGGGCACACGGGCGTCGTCCAGGGCTTCTACACCTACGCGTTCACCAGCGCGGGCGGCCTGCGCAGCCTGACCGCGCTCGCCAACACCTCCAACAACGCGACCGTGCAGAGCACCATGCCGGCCACTTTGGAGGCGGCGTTCTGCGGCAAGCAGACCAAGGCGAACGCCGCCGCCGCTGCCGCCGAATCCACTGCCGCCGTCCCCGCGGGCGCCGACGACTTCGGACAGTGATCTTGGCGGAAGGAGTCCTTCCGGGCCAGGATGCCCGGATGAAGGGTGATCTTTTCTCCAGTGAGCACGTGGTACGGCCCGCGACCGCGCCGGGCATGTACGTCGAGAACGCCAAGTGCGTGAAGTACGCGGTGGACGGCGAGATGCTCGCCCGCCAGGGCGCGATGGTGGCCTTCCGCGGCGACCTGAGGTTCGAACGCAAGGGACAGGGCGTGGGCGGCATGCTCAAGCGCGCGGTCACCGGCGAGGGGCTCCCCCTCATGGTGGTGCGCGGGCGGGGCGAGGCCTGGTTCGCGCACGAGGCGCAGAACGTCTTCGTCGTCGAGATCGGCGCGGGCGACGAGTTCACCGTCAACGGGCGCAACGTCCTGTGCTTCGACGCCTCGCTCGCGTACGAGATCAAGACGGTGAAGGGCTCGGGCATAGCGGGCGGCGGACTGTTCAACAGCGTGTTCACCGGACAGGGCCGGCTCGGCCTGGTGTGCGAGGGCAACCCGCTCGTCATACCGGTCACGCCCGACCAGCCGGTGTACGTCGACACCGACGCCGTGGTCGGCTGGACCGCCCGGCTCCAGACGTCGCTGCACCGCTCGCAGTCGGTCGGCTCGATGCTGCGCGGCGGCTCCGGCGAGGCGGTGCAGCTGATGCTGCGGGGCGAGGGACATGTCGTCGTCCGGCCCAGCGAGGCCACCGCGCAGAAGCCTCAGCAGCACTGACGGATCCGGAGGCGCCGCGGGATCTTGACCGGGGCGCCCTCGCCGGGTGAGGGTCGGGGTGGTGCGGACGCCAGCCCCGCGCCGAGGGGAGAAACCGCCGTGATCGGCATCTCGGAGATCGAAGCCGCGGCCGGGCGGATCGCCGGACACGTGGTGCGGACGCCGACGGCGCCGAGCCCCGGCCTGTCCGCGCTGCTCGGCGTCCCGGTCACCGTCAAGCTCGAACTGCTCCAGCGCACCGGCTCGTTCAAGGCGCGCGGCGCGACGGCGAAGCTGCTGTCGCTGGACGCGGCGCAGCGGGCCGCGGGCGTGGTCGCGGTCAGCGGCGGCAACCACGGGATCGCGCTCGCGGTGATGGCCGCCGCCCTGGACGTGAAGGCCACGGTGGTCATGCCGGCGTCGGCCCCGGCGCGGTCCGTCGAGATCGCCGGGGCCACCGGCGCGTCGGTGCGGCTGACCGACGGCATGGCCGAGGCGTTCGCGACGGCCGAGCGGCTGCGCGAGGAGGGGCTGACCCTGGTCCACCCCTTCGACGACCCGGTGGTGATCGCCGGGCAGGGCACCGTCGGTCTGGAACTGGCCCGGGACGCCGGCGAGCTGACCGACGTCCTGGTCAGCGTCGGCGGCGGCGGACTGATCGCGGGCGTCGCCGCGGCGCTGCGCGCGCTGCGCCCCGGGGTGCGGGTGTGGGGCGTGGAGACGGCGGGCGCCGAGGCCATGTCCCGGGCGCTGGCGGCCGGCGGTCCGGTGCCGGTGGAGCTGTCCTCCGTCGTCACCACCCTGAGCGCTCCCTCGGTGTCGCGCCTGACCTACGACCACGTCGCCGCCCTGGTGGAGGAGGTGCTGGTGGTCTCCGACCGGGAGGCCGTCCGGGGCTGCCTGGAGCTGGCCGAGCACGCCAAGGTGTGGACCGAGCCCGCCGCCGGCTGTCTGCTGCCGGCCGCCCGCCGGGTGCGGGACCGGGTCGGTCCGGACGCCCGGATCGGCCTGGTGGTGTGCGGGGGCAACGCGACGGTCGCGGACGTGCTGGACTGGGCGGAGCGGTTCGGGGTGCGCTGAGCCGCCCGGGGCGCGGCCCGGCCGGGCGCCGGGCGCCGGGTACGGTGTGGGCCGTACGGAGGATGATCACGGTCGGCCGTTTTCGTCCGCGCCCGCGCGGGGACTCGGGCCGCATGGTGCAAATCGGATACACGATGATGACCGAGCAGGCCGGGCCCCGGGAGCTGGTCGGCCATGTGGTGCGGGCCGAGGAGGTCGGCTTCGACTTCTCGGTCATCTCGGACCACTACTTCCCCTGGCTGCGCTCCCAGGGCCACGCGTCGTACGCGTGGAGCGTCCTCGGAGCGGCCGCGCAGGCCACCTCGCGCATCCCGCTGATGACGTACGTGACCTGCCCGACCTTCCGCTACCACCCCGCGATCGTGGCGCAGAAGGCGGCGACGGTGCAGCTGCTGTCCGAGGGCAGGTTCCGGCTCGGCCTGGGCTCCGGCGAGAACCTCAACGAGCATGTGGTGGGCGGCGGCTGGCCCTCCGTCGACGTCCGCCACGAACGCCTGGAGGAGGCCGTCGAGATCATCCGCGCGCTGTTCGGCGGCGGCCACGTCACCCGGCACGGCGCGCACTTCGACGTCGAGTCGGCCCGGCTGTGGGACCTGCCGGACCAGCCGCCGCCCATCGGCATCGCCGTCTCCGGCGAGCAGTCCTGCGAGCTGGCCGGCCACCTCGCCGACCTGGTCATCGCCACCGAGCCCAAGCCGGGGCTGATCGAGGCCTTCGACCGGCACGGCGGCGAGGGCAAGCCGCGGGTGGGCCAGCTGCCGGTGTGCTACGACACCGACCGGGACGCGGCGATCGCGCGGGCGCACGACCAGTTCCGCTGGTTCGGCAGCGGCTGGAAGGTCAACTCCGAGCTGCCGCACCCCGATTCGTTCGACTCGGCGACCCAGTTCGTCACCCCCGACGACGTGGCCGGGTCGATCCCGTGCGGCGACGACCCGGAGGCGTTCGTCGAGGCCGTACGCCCCTACGCCGAGGCCGGATTCACCGAGGTCGCCCTGGTGCAGATCGGCGGGGACGCCCAGGAGCCGTTCCTCGACTGGTCGGCGAAGACCCTGCTGCCCGCGCTGCGGAAGGCCCTCTGATCCGAGATTCACCCGCTCGCCTGAGCATCTTGCGCGTTCGGGGGGTACTAGAGGGCCCTACGTCCTGATGTCCTCGGAGGGCCCCACTCGTGAACTCTTTGGTGCACCGGAGCTTGGTCGTGCAGTTGCAGGCGAGCGGCACGGACCGTTTCCCCGTGCTCGCGCACCTCGGTTACGACGCCGACGACCCGTTCGCCGTCACGGCCGCGTTCAGCCATGACGGCCGGGTGCTCGCCCGCTGGAAGCTGGACCGGGAGATGCTCCAGGAGGGGCTGGTCCGTCCGGTGGGCATGGGCGACGTGCGCTTCCACCCGGTGTCGACCGGCCCGTGGGAGGAGCTGTGCATGGAGTTCTACGGCGACGCGCACCCCGACGGCGGCCGGCACCACGCGGCGGTGTACGTGTGGGCGCCGGCCGTCTCGGGTTTCCTGAAGGAGACCTACCAGGTGGTGGCGCCGGGCGAGGAGGCGGTCGACGTGGACCACTTCCTGGCCGAGGTGATCGCGGGCGGCTGAGCCGTACGGGGCGCCGGGGCGGCCGCGGGGCGTGAGCCGGCGGCCCCCGCCCCGGCCCCGCGCCCCGCCCGCCGGCTCACCGGGACGTTCGGCGGCGCCTCACCGGGACGTGTAGCGGCGCCGCGTCCACAGCGGCAGCACGAACCAGCACAGCAGATACCAGGCGACCACCGGCGCGAGCAGCCAGGGCACGAAGTCGTCGTGGGTCGCCACCCGCATGATCAGCAGCAGCGCCGAGGTCATGGTGGCCAGCAGCAGGACGAGGCCGACGAAGGTCAGCCGGGACGCCCAGCGCACCGCCTGCGGCTTGACCCGCCGCCCGGACACGAGCCGGTGCAGGGAGACCGGGCCGATGAGGGCGCCGGTCGCGGTCGCGCCCAGGACGACCGTGACGAGGTATATCGTCTTGTCGGTGTGGCTCAGCGTCTCGTACTTGGGCTGGAAGACCACGGTGAGCAGGAAGCCGAAGAGGATCTGCACGCCCGTCTGGGCCACCCGCACCTCCTGGATGAGCTCCCCCCACATCCGGTCGGCTCGCTCCTCCTCGCTCTCGTCGCGCCCCCGCCGCCGCGCCTCGTCCGTACCCGATCCGGCCACCGTCACTCCGCCCTCCCGTTGCCGCAGATTCGTTCCTTCGTCCTCGCGCATTCCCCGAGGACGGCGAATCCTGCCTGGTCGGTGCCTGTTTGAGCGATCGGCCGCCGGTTACACGGTCCGGTGACAACGGCAGCCCAGTCGAGGAGGTCCTGGCCGATGCCCGGCACGCAACTCACGGTGACACTCAGCGGCGGCGAAGCCGCCGACGCCCAGGCGATCGTCAGGGCTCTGGAGGATTCCTTCGGAGCGCCCGACGACCTGCCCGGCGACGACAAGGCGACCGTCCGCACGGCCACCTTCTCCGCGGCGGCCGAGGGGGCGACCGGCCGGCCCGCGGCGGCGGAGTCCGGCGGCACGCACGGGGCCGGACGGCTCTCCGCGCCCGTCACCGTCACCGTCCAGGGCACGCCGGAGGCCGTGGCGCGGGCCAGCGAAACCCTGGCCCGCGCCTTCACCGCGCACGATGAGGGCGCGGCGGCCGGCGACCAGGAGCAGGAGCGGCAGCTGCGCCTGGAGCCGTGAGCGCGGCCGGGCGCCCGCCGGCCGGCGGGCCGGCTACCAGCGGGACTCGACCTGGTCCTTGACGCGGCGCTCGTACAGATCCCGGATCGCCGTCAGGGTCTCCTCGGTGAGCGGGGGCATCTTCCCGGCGGCCGCGTTGGCGCGGGCCTGCTCCGGGGAGCGCGCGCCGGGGATGACGGTGGTGACGCCGGGCTGCTGGATGATCCAGCGCAGCGCCAGCTGGGCCGGCGTGCACCCCTCGGGGGCCAGCGCGGCGAACTCCGCCGCGGCCTCCACACCCGTCTCGTAGTCGACGCCGGAGAAGGTCTCGCCCTGGTCGAACGCCTCGCCGTGCCGGTTGTAGGTGCGGTGGTCGTCGGCGGCGAAGACGGTGTCCTTGGTGTACTTGCCCGACAGCAGCCCGGAGGCCAGCGGGACCCGCGCGATGACGCCGACGCCCGCCTCGCGCGCGGCGGGCAGCACCTCGCGCAGCGGCTTCATCCGGAACGGGTTGAGGATGATCTGCACACTGGCCACGCCCGGCCGGGCGATCGCGGTCAGCGCCTCGGCGCAGGTCTCCACGCTGACGCCGTAGGCGGCGACGCGCTCCTCCGCCACCAGGGTGTCCAGGGCGTCGAACACCTCGTCGCTGGAGTACACCGGCGTCGGCGGGCAGTGCAGCTGCACCAGGTCGATCCGGTCGACGCCGAGGTTGCGCCGGGAGCGGTCGTTCCAGGCGCGGAAGTTGTCCAGCACGTAGTTCCGCGGGATCTGTTCCAGCCGGCGGCCCATCTTGGTGGCGACCAGCACGTGCAGATCCGGCCGGGAGCTGAGGAAGGTGGCGATGGTCTGCTCGCTGCGGCCGTCGCCGTACACGTCGGCGGTGTCGAGGAAGGTCACGCCGGACTCGGCGGCGGCCTCCAGTACGGCGAGGGCTTCCTTGTCGTCCACGTCGCCCCAGTCGGCGCCCAACTGCCAGGTGCCGAGCCCGACGACCGACGCGTGCTGGTGCGACCTGCCGAATTCACGTTCGTCCATGGGGCCAGTCTGGCACCCGGGAGCCGTACGCCCCCCTCGGCGGCCCGGACCGGGACGGCAGCTCACCCGGGCAGGGGCGTCACCCGGGCAGGGGCGTCAACTGGGACTGCACGGCGGGCGCGTACCGCGCCACGAGGTCGTCGAGCGCGCTCGCGCGCAGCCGGGGCCCGCGCGCGATGCCGTACATCGCGCTCAGCCCGAGCAGGACACCGACGGCGAGTTCGGCGCGCAGCGCGGCGTCCGGGCCGGTGAGCCGCTCGGCGAGGCGTTCGGTGACCTGGGTGCGGAAGTTGGCGCGCAGGACGTCGCCGCGCTCGCCGTGCAGGGGCGCGAAGACGATGCGCAGGATCGGGTCGGCGCCCCGGTCGCGCTGACCGGACAGGACGTGGCGGACCATGTGGGCGCCGAGCTCGTCCAGGGGTGCGTCGAACAGGCCGGCCGCGTCGGCCTCGAAGGACATGACGCGGGCGAAGAGGGCGTCCTTGGAGCCGAAGTACTTGAGGATCAACGGCGGGCTGACACCGGCGCGTTCGGCGATCGCCTTGAGCGTGATGCCGGTGTGGCCCTGCCGGGCGAGGAGGTACCGGGCGGCGGTGAGGATGGCCGTCCTGGTCGCCTCGGCGTCCCGGCGGCCGGGCCCGGCCGGGTGCGGCGCGGCTGAGTCGGCGGCTGAGTCGGCGGGCGGGTCGGTGGGTGAGTCGGTGGGCGGCGCGGAAGCCGTCGGCGAGGCGGCCGGTCGGGGGAAGGCGGTCGGCGGGGTGGAGGCGGCCGGCGGGGTGGTCATGCCTCCTCCAGCGCCTGCTCGCGGGGTCCCGGGGTGCGGCCGGCGGCGCGGCGGGTGCCGGCCCGCTCCTTGTCGCCCGGGATGGTGAGGGCCGCGGCGCACGCGGCGAGGGCCACGGCGGCGGCCATCGCGAAGGCGAGCAGATAGCCGTGCAGGGTGGGCACGGGCGTTTTGCCGAGGAGGCTGCTGTGGTGCACGAGGACCGCGGCGACGGCGGCGCTGGAGACAGCCTGGCCGATGGTGCGCATCAGCACGTTGACGCCGTTGGCGGAGGCGGTCTGGGCGGCCGGGACGGCCCGCAGGATCAGGGTGGGCAGCGCGGAGTAGGCGAGGGTGGTGCCGGTCGCCACGACGGTCGCGCCGAGGATGATCATCCACAGGTGGCGGCTGTCGGCGATCCGCAGCACATAGCCGCAGGCGATCACCGCGGCCCCGAGCGCCAGCGTGATCCGGGGGCCGCGGGCCGCCGAGATGCGTGCCGACAGCGGCGAGAACAGCAGCATGGTGACACCGCCCGGCAGCAGGCACAGGCCGGTGGCGACGAGGGAGAGGCCGAGCCCGTACCCGGTGGCCTTCGGCGCCTGCACCAGCTGCGCCGTGACGAGGGAGTTGGCGTAGAACGCGAAGCCGGTCAGCAGGGCGGCCACGTGCGACAGGCCGACCCTGGGCCGGGTCACCAGCCGCAGGTCGACCAGCGGCCGGGGCGTGCGCAGCTGCTGCCACCACCACAGGGCGAGCACGACGACGGCGGCGAGGAACAGTCCCAGCACCCGCTGCCCGGTCCAGCCCCACTGGCTGCCCTGGGAGACGCCAAGCAGCAGGCACACCAGACCGGCCGCCAGGCCGAGCGCGCCGAGCACGTCGAACCGGCCGGGCTCGCGCACCGGCGACTCGCGCACCGCCCACCACACCCCGGCCACGCCCAGCGCGCCGAGCGCGCTGGTCAGCCAGAACATGGTGTGCCAGTCGGCGTACTGGACGACCAGCGCGGCCAGCGGCAGACCGAGCGCGGCGCCGATGCCGACGGTGGAGCTCATCAGCGCGACCGCCGATCCCCGGCGCTCCGGCGGGAGTTCGTCGCGCAGGATGCTGATCGAGAGCGGCACGACGGAGGCCGCGGCGCCCTGGAGGGCGCGGGCGGTGATGAGCACGGCGATGTCGGAGGAGAGCGCGCACATCACCGAGCCGACGGTCATCAGCGCGAGGGCGGCGGTCAGCACCCGCCGCTTGCCGTACATGTCGCCGGCCCGGCCGAGCACGGGAGTGAGGACCGCGCCGGCGAGCAGGGTCGCGGTGACCGTCCAGGAGACGGCGCCCGGTGACGCGCCGGTCAGCCGGGGAAGGTCGGGCAGCAGGGGCACGACGACCGTCTGCATGACGGCCATGAGGATGCCGCCGAACGCCAGCACCGGGATGGTGAACCGGTCCCGCGGGCGGACGCCGCCGGGCGCGCCGGCCGGGTCGGATATCGGTGCGGGCTGTTCCATCGGCACTCCAGCGGACGGCGCGGTATTGAGATGAGGTGAACAGCCATTCACCTTATCGGGTGAATGGCTGTTCACCAACGCCCGTTGGCCGGCGCCAGGCGCCCGGACGGAGTGCGCCGGAGCGTTCCGCTAGCCGGCGGCCGCCGCCGTACGGCACTCGGGGTGGCCCCAGCCCTGGTCGTTCTTGGCGATGGACTCACCGGCGGCGTAGGGGCGGCCGCACACGCAGCGGCCGGGGAACTTCGCCTTGATGGTGCGCGCGGACCCGGAACCGGCGGTGCGGGTCCGCGCCCCCTTGGCGGCGCTGCCGCTGCCGCCGCCGGAGCGGCGGCGCGGCGCGGCGGCCGGGGCGGTGGGCGAGGCCGGCGGCTCGGGCGATCCGAGGGCGCTGCCGGCGGCCGTCTGCGCGACGGCGGCCTGGCTGGCGGCGCGGTCGGCGAAGTCGTTGAGCGGGTCGCCGTCGACCTGGTGGGCGGGGACGTAGCGGAAGTCCACGGTGCGGCCGCCGAGCAGTTCGTCGATCCGCACGACCAGTTCCCGGTTGGCGACCGGCTTGCCCGCGGCCGTCTTCCAGCCGTTGCGCTTCCAGCCGGGCAGCCAGGTGGTGACGGCCTTCATCGCGTACTGCGAGTCCATCCGCACCTCGAGTGCCACGTCCGGGTCGGTCGCCGCCAGCAGGCGTTCCAGCGCGGTGAGTTCGGCGACGTTGTTGGTGGCGGTGCCCAGGGCGCCGGCCTCCCAGCGGGCCGCCGTCTCGGCGTCGTCGGAGACCACCCATGCCCAGCCGGCCGGTCCCGGATTTCCCTTCGACGCCCCGTCGCACGCGGCCACCACTCGTTCAAGCATGGGCTCGATAATGCCACGCCCGTCCGGGTGCCCCGGCCACGGTCCGGACGGGGCCCACGGCGGCCGGCCCACTCCCCCGATCGGGTGGGCCGGCCGCGCGGTCGCCCGCTACTCGCCCGCGTAGGCCCTCTTCAGGGCGGCGATGTCGAGCTTGCCCATGGCAAGCATCGCCCGGGTGGTGCGGGCCGCTCTCGCGGTGTCGGGGTCGGAGATCATGTCGGTCAGCGCGTCCGGGACGACCTGCCAGGACACGCCGTACTTGTCCTTGAGCCAGCCGCACGGGCCGGGTTCGCCGCCGTCCTCGGTGAGCCTGGTCCAGTAGTGGTCGACCTCGGCCTGGTCGGCGCAGTGGATCTGGAAGGAGACCGCCTCGTTGAACGCGAACTGCGGGCCGCCGTTCAGCGCGATGAACCGCTGGCCGTTGGCCGTGAAGTCGACGACGACCACGGAGCCGGCCGGGCCGGGACCGGCCTCGGTGGAGCGGGTGATCCGGCCGATGGCGGACTTCTCGAACACCGAGACGTAGAAGCGCGCGGCCTCCTCGGCCTGTCCGTCGAACCAGAGACAGGTGGTGAATCCTTCGCCGGCCATGGGTGCCTCCTGCGGGCGTTTGTGGGGTTCTGTGGGGGGTGCGGGACGCCGTCATCACTGTTGACCGGCGCGCCGCCCGAAACTCATCGCCCGGTCGCGGAATTCATCCGGACGCCGGTCCGGGCGTTCTGCCCGGGGCGAATCTGCCGGGGGCAGAGAACCGCCCCCGGCGCCCGCTCCGCGGTCGACAGTGGTCGTGACGGCAGCCACGCCACGACGGAGGAGACCCGATGACCGCACCGACCGCACTCGCCCCGCGGGCCGAGGAGGGCGACACCCCGCCCAGCCGCTTCGACGACCACCTCGCCGCCCAACTGCTCGCCCAGCGCATCGTGTTCCTGGGCACCCAGGTCGACGAGGTGTCGGCCAACCGGGTGTGCGCGCAGTTGCTCCTGCTGTCCGCCGAGGACCCGCGCACCGACATCGGCCTGTACATCAACAGCCCCGGCGGCTCGGTCACGGCCGGGCTCGCCATCTACGACACGATGCGGCTCATCCCGAACGACGTGTCCACGCTGGCGATGGGCTTCGCGGCGAGCATGGGCCAGTTCCTGCTGACGGTGGGGGCGCCCGGCAAGCGGTTCGCGCTGCCGCACGCGCGGATCATGATGCACCAGCCGTCGGCGGGGATCGGCGGCACCGCCGCAGACATCGAGATCCAGGCGGAGAACCTGGAGTACGTCAAGCGGACCATGGAACGGCTCACGGCGCGGCACACAGGGCAGAGCGAGGAGACGATCTCGCGCGACGGCGACCGGGACCGCTGGTTCACCGCCGACGAGGCCAGGGAGTACGGGATGGTGGACCGGGTGGTGGAGTCGCTGGCCGACGTCCGCCCGGCCACGTCGCGCCGACGGATGGGGCTGTGACATGGGGTCCTACCCGGTTCCGTACGTGATCGAGCGCACCGCGCAGGGCGAGCGGTCCTACGACGTGTTCAGCCGGCTGCTGAACGAGCGGATCATCTTCCTCGGCACGGAGATCGACGACGGCGTCGCCAACGTCGTCATCGCGCAGCTCCTGCACCTGGAGTCGGCCCATCCCGAGCAGGAGATCTCGATCTACCTCAACTCGCCCGGCGGCTCGTTCACCTCGCTCATGGCGATCTACGACACGATGACGTTCGTGCAGTCGCCGATCTCCACGTTCTGCGTGGGACAGGCGGCTTCCACGGCGGCGGTGCTGCTGGCGGGCGGCGACGCGGGGCGGCGGTTCGTGCTGGACCACGCGCGGGTGCTGCTCGGGCAGCCGGCCAGCGGCGGCCGGCAGGGGACGATCTCCGACCTCGCCCTCCAGGCCAAGGAGATGGTGCGGGTCCGGGCGCAGGTCGAGGAGGTGCTGTCCCGGCACACCGGTCACGACGCGGCGACGCTGCGCGCCGACATGGACCGCGACAAGGTGTTCACCGCGCACGAGGCGGTGGCGTACGGGCTGGCCGACGAGGTACTGAGCCGACGCCTCGCGATGGCCTGAGGCCCGGAACCCGACCCGCCGGCCGGGCACACCGGCCGCCCCGCGCACGCCCGGTGCCCGGACGCACGGAGCCGGGCCGCCCGCACCCGGCTCCCGGTCCGGTGCGCGAGCACACGGAGCCCGGCCGTCCGCGCCCGCCCCCGCTCCGCCCGGCAGGCGGTGCGGGGGCGGGCCGGCGTCAGGCCGCCAGGCAGAGCCCGTCGACGCGGGCAGCGGCGGAGCCGCGGCCGCGGTCCGCGACGCGGCTGGTGATCCGCACCAGCTCGCCGTGGGCGAGCGCGAGCAGATCGCCGAGGCCGAGTCCGAGGGCCTGGGCGGCGGCGGCCAGCACCTCCGAGGACGCCTCCTTGCGGCCGCGCTCGACCTCCGAGAGGTACGGCATGGAGATCCGCGCCGCGTCGGCCACGTCCTTGAGCGTCCGCTCCTGAGCGAGCCGCTCCCGCCGCAGCACGTCGCCGACGAGGTCCCGCCAGAGCGGCTCCCGCACGCCCCGGCCACCGGCCCCACCGACGGCCGGCCCACCGGACACGGGCCGTTCGCCGCCGAACGGTTCGCCGGCCGGACGGCCCGGAACCGGGCGGACGGCGGCCGGGCGCTCGGCCGCCGGGCGGAAGCCGCCCTGGCGGACGGTGGGCAGGTGCTCGGCGGGCGGGGCCTCCCGCGCCGGGCGGACGGCTCCCGGGCGGGTGGCCGACGGGCGCGGGGGGACGACTCGGGCTTGGTTCGGCGCTTGGTTGGTCACCTCCTCAGACTAGGAGTCCTGGACGCCCGCGGAAGGGGACGGCATTGCGCCCTGGGTGAATCACCGGCGCGGGGAAGGGCGGACGCGGTGCCGCGGGACACCGCCGCGACACCGCACGTTCCGCATGGGACGGGTCACTCGGGGTATGCGCAGGACACGCGTCGTCGCACGGCGCGGAACGGGCATGTTCTCCCGCGAGGCGGGTACCCGGGGGTCCCGGACCGGTTGGAACCGGAGCGGGAGCCGCTGGACAGACAGATGAACAGGTGAATGAAGGCCGAAGAGGCAGGGGCCGACCCGTGACTTTCGCAGGAGAGGCAATGGACACCGCCAAGACCCGGTCCGACGTCATGGTCGCGAAGACCCGGGAGAACCGGACGGACGGTGCGCCTCTGCCGACGGTCGCGGACCCGCGCGCGGTCGCCCCGCGCGACGCCCGCGAACTGTCCCGGCACTTCTTCCGTCGCCTGACGGAACTGGACGAGGGCACGCACGAGCACCAGTACGCGCGCAACACCCTCATCGAGATGAACATGTCGCTGGTGCGGTTCGCCGCCGGCCGGTTCCGCAACCGCAGCGACGACATGGAGGACATCGTCCAGACCGGGATGATCGGCCTGATCAAGGCCATCGACCGGTTCGAGCTGTCCCGCGAGGTCGAGTTCACCTCGTTCGCGCTGCCGTACATCGTCGGCGAGATCAAGCGCTTCTTCCGCGACACCACCTGGGCGGTGCACGTGCCGCGCCGGCTCCAGGAGCTGCGCGTGGAACTGGCCAGAGCCCGCGAGGAGCTGTCCAGCCGGCTCGACCGCGACCCGACCGTCGCCGAGCTGGCCACCCTGATGAACCTCTCCGAGAACGAGGTGATCGAGGCGCAGATCGCCTCCAACGGCTACAACTCCTCCTCCCTGGACGCCGCCCTGACCGGGGACGGCCCCGAGGGCGGTGAAGCGGTGCTCGCCGACTTCATCGGCGTCGAGGAGGACGGGATCAGACTCGTCGAGGACTTCCACGCGCTCGCGCCGCTGGTCGCCGATCTCAGCGAGCGGGACCGGCGGATCATTCATCTGCGGTTCGTCGAGGAGGCCACCCAGGCGGAGATCGGCGAGCAGCTCGGCTGTTCGCAGATGCACGTCTCGCGGCTGATCAAGCGGATCATCACCCAGCTGCGCCAGGGCATGCTGGGCGACCTGAACAGCGCCTGAGGACCGGCCCCGCGCCGCGACCCGGTCGCGGACTCAGCGGCGGACTCAGTCGCGGCCGAACCGCACCAGGGCGCGCACACGTTTGCCGACCGGGACCCGGTCGGCGGTGACCTCGGCCGCCAGCGCGTGCACGATCTCCAGACCGTGCCGGCCGATCCGCTCGGGGTCGCGCGGGTAGCGCCGGGGCAGCGCGGCGCTGCTGTCGTACACGCACACGCTCACCGAGCTGTCCGTGCCCTCCAGCTCCAGGATGTAGGGGCCCTCGCTGTGCCGGTCCGCGTTGGTCACCAGCTCGCTCACCACCAGCAGCAGCGCCTCGCCCGAGCCGCGGCCGATCGGCGCGCACCACTCGGTCCTCAGTTCCTCCAGGAAGCGCGCGGCGAAGGAACGCGCCTCGGCGATGCACCCGGGTTCGCCGGTGTAGTGCGTCGCCCGCCGGAGCGGTTCCACGGGTATGTCGAAGCCAGTGGGGATCACTGCCCCGCCCGGATGCTCGATCATGCGTTTCTCTCTCGGAAGCCGGTCCGACCGGACGCTACTGCACCTGTCCTGTTACCCACAGCCGCGCCCGGCACTCCCCGGCGTCCCGGTCGGCGCGGACGGACCTCCCGGCGGGCGTGCGGACGGGGCGCTGCTTAGCGTGACAGCGTGAGCCGCCCACCGAACCGCCCCGCCGTCCCACCGGCCTCCCCCGCCCCGCGCCCGCCCGCCTCGGCCGCACCGGTCACCGTACGCCCCGGCTGGGCGCCCGCCCTGGTCACCGTGGTCGGCGCGATGGCCGCCATGGGCGTGGTGGCGGCGCTCGGGCTGTGGGCGGCCGGCGCCGCAGACCTGCCCGACGACGCCTTCTGGCGGGTGGTCGCGGCGACGATGGTCACGGCGGTCGGCGGGAGCATGGAGCTGTCGGGCGACGCGGGAGCGCTGGCGCGGACGCACGCCGGGGTCACGGTGCTGCCGCTGTCGGTCACGCTCACCGGGGCGCTGCTGGTCGGCGCCGGGTTCCTGTGGCCGTGCCGGCACCGGGCGGTGGCGGGGGCGGGGCAGCTGGCCCGGTGGGCCGCCCGGATCGCCGTGCTGTGGCTGGCGGCGCTGGTCGCGCTGGCGTTCGCCGCCCGCCAGACCTTCGCCGTGGACCTGGGCGACGGGGTGCTGGGGGCGATCGGCGAGCTGTTCGGCGCGCGGCCGCGGGTCGGCTTCACCACCGATGTGCCGCTGACGGCCGGCTTCGGTCTGCTGTGGCTGCTGGGCGTCCTGGCGATCGCCCTGCTGGTGGCGCGCGGGGCTCCGCTGCCGGCCCGGCTGCGCCGCCCGCAGGCGTCGGCGCGTCCGGTGGCGTACGCCATGGTGCTGCTGCTGCTGGCGTACGTCGCCGTGGGGCTGGTCGTCGCGCTGGTGACGGCGGCCACCCGCGGGCACCCGGCCCAGACGTTCGCCCTGATCCTGCTCGGGCTGCCGAACCTGACCTGGCTCGCCCTGACCATCGGTCTCGGCGCCACCTGGAACGGCAGGGTGGACGGCCCCTTCGGACTGCCGGCGCCGCACCTGCTCGACGAGGTGCTGCGCACGCCGGACGTCTCCACGCTCAACCTGCGCACGCTGGCCGAGCACGACCACCGGGTGTGGTGGCTGGTGACCGTCGACGCGGTGCTGCTTCTCGCCGCGGCCTTCCTGGCGGCGACCCGCTCCCCGGCCCGGCTGCGCCTGTGGGAGCACGCCGTGCGGATGGCGGCGGCGCTGGTGCTGACGGTGCTGCTGATCTGTCTGACGGGCCGGATCTCCGCGCACTACGGGCTGTCCCTGCTCGGCATCGGCGACGTGGGCGGCGGGCTGTCCGGTGAGCTGCTGCTGCGGCCCCGGCTGTGGTCGGCGCTGGGCCTGGCCGCGCTGTGGGGCCTGGCCACCGGCCTCCTGGGCGCCCTGCCGGCCCGCCTGGTCCCCCGCCGGCACCGGGGCACGGGCCGAACCTGACGCCCGTGCCCCGGGCCCCGCCGGCGCCGCACGGGCGGTGGCGGGACCCTGGGCGGTCACGGCGGCGGGGCCGTCAGGCCATCGGCAGCAGCAGGGCCGGGATGGTCCGCTGCATGCGCAGCGCGTCCACCGACTCCGCCAGCAGCTCGTACTCGGTGGTCTCGTCGCCGGCGGCGATCCGCACCAGCCGGCCGCCGGCCAGCTCGTCGGCCACGAGTTCCTGGCGGACCGGGTCGGCGCACCAGGAGCGCAGGATGCCGGGCACGTCGGGCACGGTGTCCGCCACCGGCATGAGGGCGCCCGAGGGGACGTAGGGGGTGTCGGGGCCGGGGTCGAGCCGCTCGGCGATCCAGGACGCCCGGTCGCGCAGCCACCACAGGGCCAGGGCCAGGGTGGGAGCCCGGTAGGTGCCGAGCGGTACGCCGATGCGACGGCCGTCGCACACGCCGTACCCGGTCACATGGCACAGGAATTCGTCGTGCACTGCTCCTCCCCCGTGGCAGGGTTCGCCTGCTGGTCGTGCCTCGTTCTCGGTGCGGCTCCTGTGCGGTTGAACGTCCCTGACGTTCGAGTATGTTGACTCCTGAAACAGTGTCACCATGACTTTTTGGCCAGTCTCTTGGCATATTCCGTGGGCTTCTTGGCCAGAACCGCACGGACCCGCCGCCGACCGGGCATTACCCCGGCGGTAATCGACCCCCTCCCAGCTGCCCGGGCATGGTGGAGCCATCGGATCGCCGGTCACGGAGGTCCGGGCACCGACCAGAACCGACCCCCTCGATGGAGGCTGATTCCCCATGTCCGCACAGACCGACCGCTACGAGACCGCCGTCGCCCGCTACCTGGAGGCCTGGAACGCGAGCGGGCCCGAGGCGCTGGAGAAGGCGGTCGCCGCCGCCTGGACGCCCGACGGCGGCTACACCGACCCGCTCGCCGACGTCAGCGGCCACGAGCAGATCGCGGCGCTGATCACCGCGGCGCAGGGCCAGTTCCCCGGCTTCGCCTTCCGGCTCAGCGGCGGCGTCGACGGCCACCACGACACCGCGCGCTTCTCCTGGGAGCTGGTGAGCGCGGCGGACGGTTCGGCGCCGGTCGCCGGGTTCGACGTGATCACCCTGGACGAGGAGGGCCGCATCCGGTCCGTGCTCGGCTTCCTGGACCGGGTGCCGGCCGGGGCGTGAGCCGAGCCGGCGACACGGAAACGGCCGTCCACCCCACGGGGGGTGGACGGCCGTTCGCCGTCGGCGCGGAACCGGGTCACTCGGGCCCGGCGGCGCGGACCGGTGCGTCCTGGCCACGGACGGCGGACCGGTCGGCCCTCGCTACGGACGTACGAGGGCGTCGATGCGGGCCAGTTCCTCCGCGTCGAAGTCCAGGTTGCCGATGGCGGCGACGCTGTCCTCCAGCTGCCGCGGGCTGCTCGCGCCGACCAGGGCCGAGGTCACCCGGCCGCCGCGCAGCACCCAGGCCAGCGCCAGCTGGGCCAGCGACTGGCCGCGGGACTCGGCGACCTCGGCCAGCGCCCGCAGCCGCCCGACCAGTTCCCCGGTCACCGCGTCGGAGTTGAGGAAGGGGCTGTCGCTCGCCGCGCGGGAGTCCTCGGGGATGCCGTCGAGGTAGCGGCCGGTGAGCAGGCCCTGCTCCAGCGGGGAGTAGGCGATGGAGCCGATCTCCAGCTCGTCCAGCGTGTCGAGCAGGCCCTCCCGCTCGGGCCGCCGGTCGAGCATCGAGTAGCGCGGCTGGTGGATGAGCAGCGGGGTGCCCAGGTCGGCGAGGATCCGGGCGGCCTCGCGGGTCTGCGCGGCGGAGTAGTTGGACACGCCGACGTAGAGCGCCTTGCCCTGCCGCACCGCGGTGTGCAGCGCGCCCATCGTCTCCTCCAGCGGAGTGTCCGGGTCGGGGCGGTGCGAGTAGAAGACGTCGACGTACTCCAGGCCCATCCGCTTCAGGCTCTGGTCCAGCGAGGACAGCACGTACTTGCGCGAGCCCCATTCGCCGTACGGGCCGGGCCACATCAGGTAGCCGGCCTTGGTGGAGATCACCAGCTCGTCGCGGTACGGCGCGAAGTCGGCGCGCAGCGCCTCGCCGAGCGCGCTCTCGGCGGCGCCGGGCGGCGGACCGTAGTTGTTGGCCAGGTCGAAGTGGGTGACGCCGAGGTCGAAGGCGCGGCGCAGGATGGCGCGCTGGGTCTCGACCGGGCGGTCCGGGCCGAAGTTGTGCCACAGGCCGAGCGACAGCGCGGGGAGCTTGAGGCCGCTGCGTCCGGTGCGCCGGTAGGGCATGTCGGCGTAACGGTCGGGGTGGGCGGTGTACAACGCGACTCCATGAGGGGTTCGGCACAGAGATGACCGGTTCCGGCGGGGCCGGTTCCGGTGTCCCACTCTCGCGCGACCTGCGGGCAGTGGTCCAACAGAAGAATCCGATGGAACTGAGCGGATACAGTTCTCAATCATGGAACTGCGCCATCTGCACCACTTCGTCGCCGTCGCCGAGGACCAGCACTTCACCCGGGCGGCGGAGCGCCTGATGGTGTCGCAGTCGGGTCTGTCGGCGTCGATCCGGGCCCTGGAGCGCGAGTTGCAGACCACGCTGTTCGTGCGCACCACCCGCCGGGTGACGCTGACGGAGGCCGGGCGGGCGCTGCTCGGCGAGGCGGAGCGGATCCTGGCGCAGGTGCGGGCGGCGCACGAGGCGGTGGCCGCGGTGCAGGGCGTGCTGCGCGGCACGCTCTCGCTGGGCACCGAGCAGTGCATCGCCGGGGTGCACGTGGCCGGGCTGCTGGCTGCCTTCCGGCGGCGGCACCCGGACGTGGAGGTGCGGCTGCGGCAGGCCGGGTCCGGGGCGCTGGCGGAGGGGGTCGCGGCCGGACGGCTCGATCTGGCGTTCGCCTACCGGACCCGCCCGGACACCGACCAGTTGCGCTCGGTGGCCCTGGCGGGCGAGCCGCCGACCGTGCTGTGCCATCCGGGGCACCGGTTCGCGGCGGCGGGCGCGGCGCTGGGGCCCGAGGACGTGAGCGGCGAGGTCTTCGTGGACTTCCACCCGGACTGGGGCCCGCGCCGCACCACGGACGCGGCCTTCGCCGCGGCGGGCGTCCGGCGCACGGTGGCCCTGGAGGTCAACGACGTGCACAGCCTGCTCGACCTGGTGGACGAGAACCTGGGCATCGCCGTGGTTCCCCGGCACTTCCGGCACAAGCGGCCCGCGCTGACCGCGCTGCCGTTCAAGGGCGTCGGCGAGACGGCGTACGAGACGGTGGCGCTGCTGCCCGCCGAGCAGGCCACCAGCCCCGCGGCCCGGGCGCTGATCGAGCTGCTGGAGGCCGAGGGCTCGTTCGCCCGCGAGTTCCCGCTGCCTTGACCTGTCGTCCGGTGGGCGTTACCTGACCCGCCGTCCAGTGGGCGTTACCTGACCCCGCCGTCCGGTGGGCGGGCCCGACGGCGGCCGGGATCGGTATCGGGATCGGGATCCGGGACGCGCGGGCGGCCGCGATGCGCGATGGTGGACGCATGCATGCAAAGGACATCCTCATCGACGGCTACGGCCGTATCCAGGAAGAAGTCCACGCCGTGGTCGACGGTCTGTCCGCGACCCTGCTGAACGCGCGCCCCGCCGAGGACGCCAACTCCGTGGCCTGGCTCCTGTGGCACCTCACCCGGGTCCAGGACGACCACTTCGCGGACGCGTTCGACCTCGAACAGGTGTGGCTGGCGCAGGACTGGGAGCAGCGCTTCGGGCTCGGCCTGGGCCGCGAGGAGACCGGGTACGGGCAGACCCCGGCCGAGGTCGCCAAGGTGCGGGTCGACTCCGGCGACCTGCTGACCGGGTACTACGACGCCGTGCACGAGCAGAGCCTGCGGGCGCTGCGCGGCCTGGCCGCCAAGGATCTCGAACGCGTCGTGGACGAGAACTGGGACCCGCCGGTGACCCTGGGCGCGCGCCTGGTCAGCGTCCTGTCCGACGATCTCCAGCACGTCGGACAGGCCGCCTTCCTCAGGGGGCTGCTTCAGAGCGCGGCGGCGTAACCCGGCAGGATCACGTCGTCGATGAGGGCCCTGCGCTCGTCGAACGGGAGGAACGCGCTCTTGACGGCGTTCACCGTGACGGTGCGCAGGTCCTCGACGCCCCAGCCGGCCTGCTCGACCAGCAGGGACATCTCGCGGGTCATCGTGGTGCCGGAGACCAGGCGGTTGTCGGTGTTGAGGGTGACCCGGAAGCCGAGGTCCTTGAGCGCGGTGATCGGGTGGTCGGCGATCGACGTGGCGGCGCCGGTCTGGAGGTTGGAGGTCGGGCACATCTCCAGGGCGATCCGGCGGTCGCGCACCCAGCCGGCCAGCCGGCCGAGCTTGCCGTCCACGATGTCGTCGGTGATGCGCACCCCGTGCCCGAGGCGCTGGGCACCGCACACCTGGAGGGCCTGGTGGATGCTGGGCAGGCCGTGCGCCTCGCCGGCGTGGATGGTGAACGGCACGCTCTCGCGGCGCAGGTGCTCGAAGGCGGCCAGGTGGTCGGCGGGCGGGAAACCGTCCTCGGCGCCGGCGATGTCGAAGCCGACCACGCCCGCGTCGCGGTAGGCGACGGCCAGGTCGGCGGCCTCGCGGACCCGGTCGAACATCCGCATGCCGCACAGCAGGGTGCCGACCCGGACGGGCGTCCCGGCGGCCGCCGCCTTGGCCATGCCGGCGGCGAGACCCTCCTGCACGGTCTCGACGACCTCGGCGAGCGACAGCCCGCCGTCGGTGTTCAGCTCGGGGGCGTAGCGCACCTCGGCGTAGACGACGCCGTCGGCGGCGAGGTCGAGGACGTACTCCTCGGCGGTGCGCAGCAGGCCCTCGCGGGTCTGCATGACGGCGAGGGTGTGCTCGAAGGTGGCGATGTAGCGGACCAGGTCGCCGGAGTTGGCGGCCTCGTAGTACCAGGCGGCCAGCTCGTCGGGGTCGGTGGTGGGCAGCCGGTGGCCGACCGCGGCCGCGAGCTCCACGACGGTGGCGGGGCGCAGGCCGCCGTCGAGGTGGTCGTGCAGGACCGCCTTGGGGAGGCGGCGGAGGGTTTCGGTCTCGACGCGGGGCGCGGTCATGGGTGTTTCCTCGGGCAGGTGGGTGGGTCGGGTGGTGGCGGGTGGTGCGGGGCGGGTCAGCCGGCGGCCGGCTGGAGCAGGTCCCAGCGGTTGCCGTAGAGGTCCTGGAAGACGGCGACAGTGCCGTACGGCTCGTGCCGCGGCTCCTCCAGGAAGGTCACGCCCGCCGCGCGCATCCGGGCGTGGTCGCGGGCGAAGTCGTCGGTGTGCAGGAAGAACCCGACCCGTCCGCCGGTCTGGTCGCCGATCCGGGTCCGCTGCCGCTCCCCCTTGGCGCGGGCGAGCAGCAGTGCGGTGCCGGTGTCCCGGCCGTCCTCGGCGGGGCCGGGGGCGACGACGACCCAGCGGGAGCCGTCCGGGCGGCCGGTGTCCTCGACGAGCCGGAATCCGAGGGCCTCGGTGTAGAAGCGGATGGCCTCGTCGTAGTCGTCGACGACGAGGGTGACCAGGGCGACGCGTCTCATCGGGGCCTTTCGGGAGGGGCGATTGACGGGTGAGGTTATACGTAAAACTTGTCGGACGCCAGTTCGTTCCCGCGGGCGTACGGCCGCACGGTGACGCGGAGCCTCTTCGCCGCCTCGCGCGCGGGGGCGTGGCGCGGCGGGCGTGGCGCGGTAGGCGTGGCGCGGCGGGCGTGGCGCGGTAGGGATACTCCCGGGAGGGAACCCCGTCCGTCACCCATGGCGCACGCGCCGCCGCGAGAACGCACAGGAGCTGAGCACGATGCCCGAGCGGCCCACGACCACCGAGACGCCGGCCCGCCAGAACGTCACCTTCCCGAGCGCCGGGGCCACCGCTCACGGCTATGTGGCGCTGCCGCCCTCCGGCCGCGGCCCGGGCGTCCTCGTCATCCAGGAGTGGTGGGGCCTGACCGGCCACATCGCCGACGTCGCCGACCGGCTCGCCGCCGAGGGCTTCGTCGCCCTGGCCCCCGACCTGTACGGCGGCAGCGTGGCGCACGACAGCGAGGAGGCGGGGCGGATGATGAAGGCCCTCCCGGTCGCCCGCGGCGTCGACCTCCTCGCCGGCGCCGTGGACCACCTGCTGTCCCGGCCCGAGGTCACCTCGGACACGGTCGGCGCGGTCGGCTTCTGCATGGGCGGCGGCTTCGTGCTGTACCTGGCGGCCGTCGACCCGCGGGTGAGCGCGGCCGTGCCGTTCTACGGCGTGATCCAGGGCGAGCTGCCGGACTTCTCCGGTCTGCGCGCCCGCGTCCTGGGCCACTACGGCGAACAGGACGCGAGCGTGCCCCCGGAGAAGGTGGAGGAGCTGCGCGAGACGATCCGGGAGCAGACCGGGACGGCCCCGGACCTGCGCCGCTACCCGGCCGGCCACGCCTTCTTCAACGACCGCAGGCCCGCCTACGAGCCCGGCTCCGCCGACCGCGCCTGGCGCAACACCGTCGCCTTCCTGCACGAACGGCTCGGCTGACCGGGCCCCGGCGGACAGCGGGCAGCGGACAGCCGGCAGCGGGCAAGGCTCAGGCGGCCGCGGCGTGCAGCGCGTCCAACCGGGCCAGCTCCGCGTCGGTGAGACGGATGGCGCCGGTGGCGACGTTCGCGACCAGGTGGTCGGGGTTGCCGGTGCCCGGGATGGCCAGCACGTGCGGCCCCCGGTGCAGGGTCCAGGCGGTCCTGATCTGCACGGGCGTCGCCCCGTGCGCCCGTGCCACGGCCGCGATCACCTCGTCGCCGCTCTCGGCCGCGCCCAGCTCCCCGCGCTCCCCGGCGATCGCGTAGAACGGCACGAAGGCGATCCCCTGCTCCCCGCACCGGCGCAGGAGTTCGTCGGCGGCGGGGGTGCGCAGTCCGAGCCCGAGACGGTTCTGCACGCTCACCACCGGCGCGATGGCCTGCGCCTCGGCCAGGTGCCGGGGGTGCACGTCGGAGAGGCCGAGGTGCCGGATCAGCCCCGCCTCGCGCAGTTCGGCGAGCGCGCCGAAGTGCTCGGCGACGGAGTCCTGGCGCATCCGGCGCAGATAGACCAGGTCCAGGTGGTCGCGGCCGAGCTGGCGCAGGTTCTCCTCGACATGGCCGCGCAGCTGCTCGGGCCGGGCGGCGGTGCCCCACTCGCCGTCGTACTCGCGGTGCGGGCCGACCTTGGTGGCGATGAGCAGGTCGTCGGGGTACGGGGCCAGCGCGCTGTTGATCAGTTCGTTGGCGGAGCGCAGCGCGGAGAAGTAGAAGGCCGCCGTGTCGATGTGGTTCACCCCGAGTTCGACCGCCTTGCGCAGCACGGCGATCGAGCGCGTGCGGTCGCTCGGGACGCCGAGGTGGAAGGCGGCGGAGCCGGTCAGGCGCATGGCGCCGAGCCCTATGCGGTGGACGGAGTGGTCGCCGAGTTTCCAGGTGCCCGCGGCGTCCCCGGTGATCGTTTGCGAGGTCATCGGCGGAGTGTCGCACACCGCCCGCCGCGGGCGCGCCGACGGTCGCGGGCGCGCCGGCGGTCGCGGGCCGGGTCGCGTCCGCGCGCCCGGCCGTCCGCGGACCGGTCCTCAGCCGGCGAACGGCACGGGCGCCGCCCGCGCCGCCTCCCGGTCCGCCGGGTGGCGCCACAGGCCCTGGGCGGCCAGGCGCGGCAGCACGCCCTCGCCGAACCAGTACGCCTCCTCCAGGTGCGGGTATCCGGAGAGCACGAACTCGTCGATGCCGAGGGCGTGGTACTCCTTGATCCGCTCGGCGACCTCGTCGTGGCTGCCGACCAGGGCGGTGCCGGCGCCGCCGCGCACGAGTCCGATGCCGGCCCACAGGTTGGGGTGGATCTCCAGGCGGTCGCGACCGCCGCCGTGCAGCGCCAGCATCCGCCGCTGCCCCTCGGACTCGCTGCGGGCGAGTCCGGCCTGCACGGACCGCACCGTCTCGGGGTCGAAGCCCGCCAGCAGCCGGTCGGCCTCCGCCCACGCCTGTGCGGCGGTGTCCCGGGTGATGACGTGCAGCCGGATGCCGAAGCGCAGGGTGCGGCCCTGTGCGGCGGCGAGCCCGCGGAGCCGGGCGATCTTCTCGGCGACCTGCGCGGGCGGTTCGCCCCAGGTGAGGTACACGTCGACGTGGCGGGCGGCGATCTCGCCCGCGATCGGCGAGGACCCGCCGAAGTAGATCTCGGGCACCGGGTCGGGCACCCGGGCGAGCCTCGCGTCCTCGACCCGCAGGTGCTCACCGTCCAGGTCGACGCTCTTGCCGTCCCACAACTTCCGTACGATCTCCAGGAATTCGCCGGTGCGGCGGTAGCGGTCGTCCTTGTCGAGGAAGTCGCCGTAGGCCCGCTGCTCGTGGCTCTCGCCGCCGGTGACCACGTTCAGCAGCAGCCGGCCGCCGCTGTGCCGCTGGAAGGTGGCGGCCATCTGCGCCGCCAGGGTCGGGGAGACGAAGCCGGGCCGGAAGGCGACCAGGAACTTCAGCCGCTCGGTGTGCCGGCTGACCATCGCCGTGGTCAGCCAGGCGTCCTCGCACCAGGCGCCGGTGGGAGTGAGCGCGCCGACGAAGCCGAGGTCCTCGGCGGCCTGGGCGATCTGGCTCAGATAGGCGACGGTCGGCGGCCGGTCGCGGCCCGAGGCGGTGGCCGGGGTGCCGTGGCCGCCGCCGACCACGTGACGGCTGTCGCCGTTGGTGGGCAGGAACCAGTGGAAGGTGAGGGACACGGGGGTCTCCGATCGCGCGACTTCTGAGGAGCGGGGGGTGCGGGTTCGGGAACTCGGCGCGCGGCAGCCGCCGTCGGCGGTCGCGGCAGTCGGCGCCCGGACGGAACCCGGCTGCCGGCCCGGCGGTGACGGCCGGAGTCTCCTGGTCGCCGACGAGCACCCGTACGGCCATGTCGCTCAGCTCGCCGCGGCCAGCAGCGGTGTGCGGCCGAGGGCGGCCGAGAACTGGTCGACCACCTGGGCGAGCGCCTCGTGGGCCGCGGGCGCGACGGTCAGCGCGCCGTCCTCGTGCACGGTGATGTCCGTGTCCAGGGTGAACCAGCCCTGCACGATGTGCGCCGCGCCCATGGAGTTCAGGACGGGCCGCAGGGCGTAGTCGATGGCGAGGACGTGCGCGACGGAGCCGCCGGTGGCCAGCGGCAGCACCGTCTTGCCGGCGAGGGCGTACTGCGGGAGCAGGTCGAGCAAGGCCTTGAGGACCCCGGAGTAGGACGCCTTGTAGACGGGCGTGCCGACGACGACGCCGTCGGCGCGGGCGAACAGTTCGGTGGCCTCGACGATCGCCGGGTGCCGGAAGTCGGCGCCGAGCAGCGCCTCGGCCGGGACGGTGCGCACGTCGAGCGGTACGACCTCGTGGCCCTGTGCGGTCAGCCGCTGGTCGAGGTGGCGCAGCAGGCGATGGGTGCGCGAGGAGACGGAGGGGCTGCCGGAGACGGACAGGACCGTGGCCATGGTGATCCTCTTTCTGGGAGGTGCGGGGCGGTTCCGGCAGGCCGGGCGCGGCGCGCCGGCCGGCGTCGTCGGTGAGGCCGGGGCGGGCGGGCACGGCGGCGGACTCCTGCTCGCGGAGAACGACGGGGAATCGAGGGCGCCCGGGACGACGCGGCTTTCCCGCACCCGCCGGACCCGGCGGCCGGACCCGGGCGACGAGCGCGCGGGACGGCGCGGAATTCAGGCGGTGCGGCGAAGAGGCGCGGTGCGGTGAACGCGCTGCGGGAGGACGGCCCTTCGGGCGAGGGCCGTTGCCGCCGGGCGGGAGAAGGGGCGGCGGATCAGACCGCGAGGCAACAGGAGGCGCTGGAGACGCGCGCGAGGTCGACATGGCGTCGCCGCGTGAGGTCCAGTCGCATCATCATGTCGCCGATCGTGGCAGCCACCGCCGAACACAGTCAAGGAGAACCCGACCGGTCTCGCATCGCGGACCACCGGTTTTCACGTCCTTAACGATGTCGGCGGGTGGTGCCGGATTCCGTACAAGGGGCGCGGGACCCGGAGCACTGGCTGACGGACCCGTGCGACGTGGCCCGAACGGTCCGCGAAGCAGGCTTGTCACTCCGGCCGGCCCACTGCCGACACGCTCCCCACAGCTACGCTGATCGGGCAGTCCACAGTGCGCAACACCGGGGGAAACCGTGAACCGACCGCTGCTGTTTCTCGACGTGGACGGGCCGCTCAACCCCTATGCAGCCAAGCCGGAGAGGCGCCCCGACGGCTACACCACACTCCGGGTTCCCCGGAACAGCGCCCAACAGGACGGCACGGGCCTGTCGTCCCGACGACGCCCCCTACGGGTCTGGCTCAACCCGGAGCACGGACACCTCCTGCTCCAGCTCGGCTTCGAGCTGTGCTGGGCCACCACGTGGAGGGACGACGCCAACCGGTGGATCGCACCGGTCCTCGGCCTCCCGGAACTTCCCTTCGTCGACTTCGGCGACGCCTTGCTCCAAGAACGGCCTGATGGAGTCCACTGGAAGACCGGGCCGCTGGTGGACTACGCAGGCGGCCGCCCCTTCGCCTGGGTGGACGACGAGCAGAGCGAGCTGGATCAGACCTACGTGACCGCCCACCACCGAGGGCCCGGGCTCCTCCACCACGTCAACCCGCGGATCGGCCTGCGGGAGGACGACTTCCACGCGCTCGCCGACTTCGCCCGGTCCCTGGACACCTCACGGACCACCGGCTGAGCACCTCGCCGGCCCCTCGGACCGCTCCCCACGCGCAGCCGGGTCATCGGCCCGCGCACCGGGGGCCCACACCCCGGGGCGCGTGCCTCCGGGGGCCCACACCCCCAGGAGCGGGCCGGTGCTGTTCTTCAGTCCGCCTCCGCGGCGGGCACCACGACCAGGAAGGCGTCGTCCTCCAGGTCCATCACCACTGTGGCGGGCTGTCCCTCCGCGCGGCGCCGCGCCGCGTACTCCTCGGCCGGCCACGACCCGCGCGGACAACCTGCGGGAAACCGTTCCAACACCTTCGCACCCATACCGGCAGACACCTCCGCATGTCCTCGTCCGCTGCCCTGAACCGGAGCGACTCGTACAATCCGCCTGCCCGCAGAAGACGAGAGCATGTGCGCGCGTCCGCGCGGGGTCAGTCCGGCGGGACGAGCCAGGGGTCCTGGGGCAGTGGAGTGCCGGTCTCGATCAGGGACTTCAGGTTGGAGAGCACCGCGGGCCAGCCCCGCGCCGCCGCCTCCCGGTCCGCCGCGTCCCGCAGGTCCTCGTGGGTGACGGTGAGCCGGACGATGTCGCCGTAGGGCCGGACGGCGAAGGTCACCCGCGAGGGCCGGCGCTCCTCGTCCCCGGGCGGCGCCCAGGTGGTCACCAGCAGGGTCGGGCGGTCGGCCGCGACGACGGTCCCGACGACGTCGGCGATCCCGGAGCCGTCGGTGCGCACGTGTGCCCAGCGGGACCCCGGCGCCCAGTCCGAGACGTTGCCGTGGCCCCAGTAGACGGCGGTGAGGTCGGCGTCCGTCAACGCGTCCCAGACCGCCTCGGGTGTGCTCTCGACGTAGCTGACGTACACATAGCTCGGCTGGTCGGTCATGGCTTCCTCGGCGGCGGGGCCAGGTCGGTGCAGTCTCCCCCGGCCCCGCCGCCCCGGACCGGCAGGCGGGTGTTCCTCTGCGTGTCGCGCGTCAGCCGACGTCGAGCGCCGTGTCGTCGAGGACGAACGACGTCTGGAGCTTGGAGCCCTCGGTACCGGTGAACTTCACGGTGATCTTCTGCCCGGCGTAGCCGCCGAGGTCGAAGGTGCGCCGGGTGTATCCGGTGGCGGCGTCGAGGTTGGAGTACGTCGCCAGGGTGGCCAGGACGGTGCCGGAGCTGTTGAGGACCTGCGCCTTGAGGGTGTCGTAGGCGGTGGCGGTGGTCTCCGCGGTGTCGACGTGGAGGTAGAAGCTCAGCGTCGCGCCGCAGCCGGCCGGGATGGTCGCCGACTGGGAGAGGGTGTCGGTGGTGGCGGTGCCGTTGCCGTCGAGCCAGGCGTAGTACGAGCCCGAACGCGCCTTCTGTACGGTTGAGTTGGTGATGACGCCACTGCTGGCGCTCCAGGTGGAGGCGCCCGACTCGAACCCGCTGTTGTCGAGCAGTTGCGCGGCCGTGCAGGAACCGGTGCCGCCGCCGGTGGTGGTGCCCGAACCGGCCAGCCAGGCGGTGGCGTTGAGGGCGAGGGCGGCGTTGGTGGCGCCGGGGTCGTTCCAGCCGTCGTAGAGGGTGTTGCCGGACTGGCCGGTGCCGTCGTCGATGGGCGAGCTGTCGCCCCAGAAGGCGACGCGGCCCTTGCCGAAGGCGCTGGTGACGAAGAACGCCCCGGTGTTCCCGGAGTAACCGCTGCGGTAGACCAGGCCCTTGACGGCGGAGTTGTCGGCCGGCTTGAGGGTGGCCGTGGTGCCGTTGGCGAACAGGCTCTTGGTGACGGTGCCGAAGGAGCCGTGCAGAACCGGGTCGGCGCTGTCGTTCACGGCCGCCGGGTAGCCGGAGTCGATGTTGAGCGCGTCGATGGAGAAGCCGAACGGGTCGGTGGCGTCGACGCTGTTGTTGCTCATCAGATCGTTGAGGATCTGCACCGAGTCCTTGCCGTCGTTGTTGCGGTCGGACGCGTTGTGGTCGGAGATCATGAACAGCCCGCCGCCGTTCTTCACGAAGTTCATGATCGCGGTCTTCTCGGCCGCCGTGAACGCCGTGTTCGGCTCGGGCAGGACCAGGGTGTCGAAGTTCGCCAGGTCGGTCGCCGACGAGCCGCCGTAGGCGAGGCTCGAACCGGACGGCAGCGTCTTGAGGCTGTAGCCGCCGGTCTTCTGGAGGGCCACGCCCCAGGAGGAGAGGGCGCCGGTCCAGTCGGTCTCGGCGGACGGGGAGGAGTCCTGGCCGAGCGGGTCGGGCTGGCTGGTGGAGATGATCCAGTCGGCGTTGCCCGCGGTCTCGGCGTGGGCGTTGTCGAACAGGACGCGGTGGGTGGTGGCGGCGGCCGCGTGGGCGGGCGCGGCGCCGGCGGACGCCTGCACGGCGGCCGAGGCGGCGAGCAGGCCGAGAGCGGCCAGGGCGGTGGGGAGCCTGTGGGGGGACCTGCTGAATCCGAGCATCCGGCGAACCTCCGAGTGGGGTGAGGCGGGGAGCGGTGCGGGTGCGGCATCTGCGCGCGTAGACCCGGCCGAGCGGGTCGAGTGTTCTACACGCGTCGACTGATTGAAAGGTACATGGCATAGCTGAACGGTGAACAGAAAGTCCCGGCAATGACACGAACGGATTGCCCGTGTCCCCAGTGGGCATGCGAACACCGCAAGGGCGTGCGACGAAGAGGGGCGAAGATGGAGATCAGCGGCATCATCAGTGCCATCGTCATCGGCGTTATCATCGGTGCCCTGGGGCGGCTCGTCGTCCCGGGCCGACAGCACATCGGCATCCTCTGGACGATCCTCATCGGCATCGTGGCGGCGCTCATCGGAGCGGCCATCGCGAGCGCGCTCGGCGTGGACGACACCAAGGGCGTCGACTGGATCGAGTGGCTCATCCAGATCGCTCTCGCCGCGGTCGGCGTGATCGCGCTGGACCGGGCGAAGGCGGGCAGCCGCTGAACCGGTCGCAGGAGGCCCGGCACGCGAAGAGACGGTGACGCCCGTCCGGCCGCGCCCCTGTTCGAAGGCCCGTGGGGCCGGTCGAACCGTTCACGAACGGTTCGACCGGCCCCTCATCGCGTCCACGGCCGCCCGCACGCGCGCCCGCGGCCGCGCGCTCACCAGGCCGCGGCTACGGCTCGTACGTGTACGGCGTCGTCGTGGTCAGCGGGGCGAAGCCGAGCCGTTCCAGGATGGGGCGGCTGAGGTCGGAGGCGTCGACGTGCAGGTGGCGGTAGCCGCGCTCGGCGGCGACGTGGGCGCGGTGGGCGACCAGGGCGCGGTAGAGGCCCCTGCCCCGCCACGCCGCCACGGTGCCGCCGCCCCACAGTCCGGCGAAGTCCGTGCCGGGCGGCAGGTCCGTGCGGGCGGCGCTCACCGGCTCGTCACCGGCCAGGGCGACCACGGCGACCAACGTCTCCGGCGCGGCGGCGAGTTGGGCGAGGACGCGGTGGCGCAGCCGGGAGCCGTCGGCGCCGAAGGCCCGCTCGTGCACGGCGACCAGCGCGTCGACGCCGGCCGCGTCGGTGACGGCGCGCAGCCGGACCCCTTCGGGCGGGAGGACGTCGAGAGCGAGGTCCGCGATCTCGGCGACCATCAGCGTCTCGGTCGGCTCGGGTGTGAAACCCGCTGCCGAGAGCCGCTGTCCGAGGTCCGCGGGGCGGTCGTGCCCGTACAGCTTCCACTCGAAGGCGCGGCCCAGGGCCCCGAACCGGGCGATCTGCCCGGCGATCGCCGCGTCGGCGTCCTGCTCGTCCAGCGCCGACCACAGCACGCCGTTCCAGTCCCGGGCGCCGGCGCCCACGTGGCGCACCACACCGCCGACGCGCTCGATCCGCGCCCCGGGCCCGTCGGGCCGGGCGCCTTCGCGCAGTTCCTGGTCATAGCGGGCGAGCACGGCGGCGTGATCCATACGGCCACTTCAGCAAACGGGGATGCCGGGGGCAACGGGATTAAGGGGACGGGGGCCTTGGCCGGGCATGGGACCGGCCTCCGGTCCGGGTCCTGTCGGGGACCTGGGCCGGAGGCCGGGCCGGGGCTGGGCGGGCCCCACCGGTCATGTCACGCGTGCGGTGGGGCCGATGCCGGGGCCGGGGTCCGCCTCAGCGGTTGGCCCCGGCACGGGAGCGCCGGTACAGGACGGCGCCGCCGAGCAGCAGCGCCGCGCTGGCCGCGGCGGCCGGCAGGGTGGCGTCCGCGCCGGTGTGGGCGAGGGACGGCTCCGTCTTCGGCGCGGCCACCGGGTGCGGCAGCGGCTTCGGCTTCGGCGCGGTCCGCTCCGGCGGCGTGACCGGCGCGGGCGCCGGCTCGTCCACCGAGCCGTTGGTGGAGGTGTTGCCGGTGGCCGGGTTGCCCACGCCCACGACGTTCACGCTGTTGCCGGTGACGTTCACCGGGACGTGCACCGGGAGCTGGACGACGTTGCCCGAGAGCACCCCGGGCGAATCCTTTCCGCTCGCCTGGGCGGTCGCACCGTCGGCCGAGGACGCCCGATCCCTCCCGGCGGACGCGTTGGCGCAGTGGTTGCCGGCGGCGGGGTTGAGCAGCCCCACCACGTTGACCGTGTTGCCGCACACGTTGACCGGGATGTGCACCGGGAGCTGAAGGGTGTTGCCCGAGAGCACTCCCGGCGAGCCCACCGCCGCGCCGTCCGCCGCGGCACCGCCGTCGGCGGCGAACGCCGCGGACACCGGCACCGTCATCACCATCGCGCCTGATGCGGCGGCGGCGACGGCGAGCACACCGTTTCGGGTAACCCGTTTCATAGGTTCTGTGCCTTCCAGACTTGGTCGCGGGCGCTCGCCCGCACCGGGTAAAACGCTGGTGAACGATCGGGGTTATGGCCGCCCGGCCATTCACCCTTTCGGGCGTCCCGGATTTCGAATGCCGCGTGGAACCTCGCACGGGCGGCCGACACGGAGGTGCCCCGGTCCGGCGAGGTCTCGCCGGGAGGCGGTCCGTGCCGAGTCCTCTTATGGTGAGCGAGGGCGTTGTCCCGGTCCGCGGCGGCGCGTCCCTGGAGGCAACGATGCGGGCGAAGCTGTCGTCGCGATGCGCGGCCCGGCGTTGCGCGGGCGCCGGAGCCGTCGCGCTCACCCTTCTCGGATCCTCCCTGCTCGCCCCGGCGGCGGCCGCGAGCGGCGGACAGCCGGGCCTGGAGCGCTTCTACCGCCAGAAGGTGGCCTGGTCGGCGTGCGAGGGCGGCGCGCCCGAGGACATGCAGTGCGGGAAAGTGACCGTCCCCGTCGACTACGCCCGCCCGGGCGCGGGCACCCTCGACCTGGCCCTGGCCCGCTACCGTGCGACCGGCCCGGCCAGGCGGGGCTCGGTGGTGCTGAACTTCGGCGGCCCGGGCGGCTCGGGCGTCGCCTCGCTCGGCTCGGACGGCAAGCAGTTCATGGACCTGACCAACGGCTACGACGTGGTCTCCTTCGACCCCCGGGGCGTCGGCCGCTCCTCCCCCGTCAGCTGCGGGGTGGACGCCGGCGGGGCCGCCTCGGACAGCGGCGGCACGAACGACGCCGATCTCGCGGACGCGCAGGCCGCGCGCAAGGTGCTGGACGAGTGGAAGAAGGTGGCGGCCGAGTGCGCCCGCGACTCCGGCCCGGTCCTGCCGCACATCGGCACCGTCGACGCGGCCCGCGACCTGGACGTCATACGCCAGACCCTCGGCGACGACAAGCTGAACTACCTCGGCTTCTCCTACGGCACCCGGCTCGGCGCGGTGTACGCCGCCGAGTTCCCCGGCAAGGTGGGCCGCATGGCCCTGGACGGGGTGGACACGCTGACCGAACCCCTGGCCGAGCAGGGCCGGGTCGCCGCCGAGGGCCAGCAGACGGCGCTGGACGACTTCCTCGACTGGTGCGTGCGGGACCTCGCGTGCCCGTTCGGACAGGACCGGCGCCGGGCCGGCGACCAGGTGCTGCAACTCGTCCGGTCGCTCGACGAGAACCCGGTGCCCACGGGTTCCGGCGGCAAGCTGTCCGGCCAGGACCTGGTGGGCGCGATCGGCCAGGCGCTCTACAGCAGATCGCTGTGGCCGTCCCTGGAGCGGGCGATCGCCTCGCTGGTCGAGGACGGGGACACCAGGGGCGTGCAGGCCTTCTCCCCGCTCGGCGCCGCTCCCCCGGGCCCGGCGGTCCGGCAGCGGGACGCGGTCCGGGCGGGCGGCGGACTGACGGACGGCGGTGCGGTGCCGCCGGACAACATGGCGGCCGCGAACATGGCGATCAACTGCGCGGACGACCCGGACCGGCCAGCCGCCGCGCAGCTCACCGCGGACCTCGGCCGGCTGGCCGCCGACTACCGGCAGGCCTCGCCGGTCTTCGGCCGGTACCGGCTCAACGAGCTGCTGATGTGCTACGGCCGGCCCAGGGGCACCGAGTACATCCGCGAGAAGGTCAAGGACGTGCACACGGCGAAGATGCTGCTCGTGGGCACGCGCGGCGACCCGGCGACGCCGTACCGCTGGACCGTGGAGACCGCGCGGCGGCTGGGCTCGTCGGCCGTGGTGCTCGACAACCGGGGCGACGGCCACACCGGCTACGCGTCCTCCACGTGCGTGCACCGGAAGGTGGACGACTTCCTCCTCTACGGCTCCCTGCCGCCCGACGGCAGCTCCTGCCCACCGGACGCGGAGCCGGACGACGGCGGGTGAGGCGCGCCGGACGGGCGGGTCAGCCGGTGACGATCTCCGGGCGGTACAGGTCCAGCCACAGCGCGAGGTCGAGGGTCTTCTCCAGGCCGCGCCGGGCCGCCTGCGTGCTGACGGGGGCGTCGCGGTAGGCCGCCTCGCGCACCCGCTCGCGGTCGACCAGGTCGAACACCGGGTGACCCGGCCGGGCGAGCAGCTCCTTGACGTGGCCCTGGAGGGCCTGCGCGTACGCGGGGTCCTGGGTGGAGGGGTAGGGGCTCTTGACCCTGTCGTACACGGACTTGGGCAGCAGGTCCGCGGTGGCCTCCCTGAGCAGGGTCTTCTCCCGGCCGTCGTACGACTTCAGGGACCAGGGCGCGTTGTAGACGTACTCGACGAGCCGGTGGTCGCAGAAGGGCACGCGGACCTCCAGGCCGACCGCCATGCTCATCCGGTCCTTGCGGTCCAGCAGGACGCGGACGAAGCGGGTCAGGTGCAGGTTGCAGATCCGCCGCATCCGGTACTCGAAGTCGCTCTCGCCGTCGAGGCGCTCGATGCCGGCAACGGCGGCGCGGTAGCTGTCGTCGACGTAGCGGGGCAGGTCGAGGGCGGCCGCGAGGTCCGGGCGCAGCACGTCGCCGTCGTCGCCGAAGTCGCGGTGGAAGCGGACCAGCCAGGGGAAGGTGTCGGCGCGGCGCGCCTCCTCGTCGAAGAACTGGAGGTAGCCGCCGAACACCTCGTCGGCGGACTCGCCGGACAGGGCGACGGTGGAGTGGTCGCGGATGCTGCGGAACAGCAGGTAGAGCGAGGCGTCCATGTCGCCGAAGCCCAGCGGCAGGTCGCGGGCGCGCAGCACCCTGGCCCGCACCTCCGGGTCGGCGAGGGTCTGCGAGTCCAGCACGATGTCCTGGTGGTCGGTGTGGGAGGCCTCGGCCACGTCGTGGACGAACGGGGTGTCGGGGGTGGCCCGCAGTTCGTCGGCGACGAAGCGGTCGCTCTGGCCGACGAAGTCGACGGCGAAGCTGCGCACCTTCTCGCCGCGCTCGGCCAGCTGCCGGGCGGCCAGCGCGGTCATGGCGGAGGAGTCGAGACCGCCGGAGAGCAGGGTGCAGCGGGGCACGTCGGCGACGAGCTGGCGGCGCACGATGTCGTCCAGCAGGGTGCGGACGGTGGCGACGGTGGTGTCGCGGTCGTCGGGGTGCGGATGGGTCTCAAGCGTCCAGTAGGCGCGGGTGCGCGGGCCGGTGCGGTCGACGGTGACGACGGTGCCGGGCTCGACCTCGCGCATGCCGTCCCACACGGCGTGTCCGGGGGTCTTCACGAAGGTGAACAGCTCGCGCAGGCCGTCGAGGGTGACCCGGCGGCGGGCCAGCGGGTTGGCGAGGATCGCCTTGGGCTCGGAGCCGAACAGGACGCCGTCGGGAGTCGGGTGGTAGTAGAACGGCTTGATGCCCATGCGGTCGCGGATCATCACGAGCTTGTCGTGCCGGCCGTCCCAGACGGCGAAGGCGTACATGCCGTTGAGCCGCTCGGCGACGGCGTCGCCCCACTCGAGGTAGCCGCGCAGCACGACCTCGGTGTCGGAGTCGGTGGTGAAGCGGTGGCCGCGCCCGGCGAGGTCGGCGCGCAGTTCGGTGAAGTTGTACGCCTCCCCGGAGTAGACGAGCGCGACCGTGCCGTCCGGGGTGGCGGCGGTCATGGGCTGGCGGCCGCCGGGCAGGTCGATGATGGCGAGCCGGCGGTGTCCGAGGGCGGCGGGGCCCTCGGTCCAGGTGCCGCGGTCGTCCGGACCGCGGCAGGCCATCGTCTCGGTCATCGCGTTCAGTGTGGCGGCCTCGGCGCTCAGGTCGCGGTCGAAGGAGATCCAGCCGGTGATGCCGCACATGTCCAACCTCCTGGCGAGAACCAGTTGCATCCTGCACCTATATGACGAGCGTGTGCCTCCGGCGGCCGGCGGTCAACGCGGCCGTAACAGGAACGCCCGTGCGCGCCTCGCACTTTCGGCCGCCCTTTGCTCCCGCGACACCCGCGATCCGGCCGCCCACCAGGCAGGGGCCGCCGGAATTCGGCCATTGGCAAAGATTCACCCAACATCCCCGATCGCCTACGATCCGGCCCTCGCCGCGGCCTTCGGGCGACAAGGCGGCCACCGCAACCAACTACCCCGCACGGCCGCCCCGATTACTCCAAATGCCCGATATGCGAATCGGCCCTATGGTGCTGTCATGGAGCACGATCTGAGTCCCGCGACCCTGGCCGAGCTGCGGCGCCCGCGCAGCTATCCCGCGGTGTCCGTGCTGACGCCGACGCACCGCCGGGAACCCGACAACAACCAGGACCGGGTCCGGCTGCGCAACGCCGTGGCCGAGGCCAAGAAGCAGCTGGAGAGCGACCCGGCGGTCACCCGGGAACGGCGCTACGACGTCGAACGCCAACTCGACCAGGCACTCTCCGAGGTGGACCTGACCTACGCCGAGGACGGCCTGCTGATCTTCGCCGCCCCCGGTGAGCACCAGGTGTGGTCGCTGGGCCGCACCGTTCCGGAGCGGGTGGTGCTCTCGGACACCTTCCTCACCCGCAACCTGGTCTCCGCACACGCCGCCGAGCGCCCCTTCTGGGTGCTCTCCCTCGCCGCCGACCGCGTGACCCTGTGGAGCGGCGGCGGCGGCCGGGTCACCGAGGATCGCGTCGGCGGCTTCCCGCGCACCCGTGACCTCGCGGAGAACTTCGACGCCGAACGGCAGGAGCAGGTCGGCGACGCGCCGAGCGCCTTCCGCGACGAGCGCACGTACCGCTTCCTGCGCGAGGCCGACGCCGCGATGAGCACGCTGCTGCGCCGCTACCCGCGCCCGCTGTACGTCACGGGTGAGCCGGGGGCGCTGGCGGTCCTGGACGAGCTGGGCGGCGTCGCCCGGCAGGCGGTGCACGTGCCGCACGGCGGCCTGGCGCACGGCTCCCCCGACGCCGTGTGGCGGGCGATCGCGCCGGTGCGCGAGGAGCAGACCCGCCGGCGGACACAGGCCGTGGCCCGGGAGCTGGAGGCGGCCCGGGGACGCAAGGAGTTCGCGGCCGGCGTCGACGAGCTGTGGCGCACCGCCCAGGAGGGCCGGGTGCGGCTGCTGGCCGTCGAGGAGAACTACCGGGTGACGGTGCGCGACGACGCCGGCGCCCACCTGGTGCCGGCCGACGGCGGTGACCTCGACGCCCGTGAGGACATCGTGGACGAGATCGTCGAACGGTGCCTGGAGACCGGGGCCGAGGTGCGCTTCGTCCCGGACGGCATGCTCGGCGACGAGCAGGGCATCGCCGGCGTGCTGCGCTACTGACGGCCGCTCCCGCCGCCCGCCGTCCGGCGTCTACGCTACGGCGTGGTGATCGTCGGCGAGGAGGGAGCGGCGGATGGCTGACCTGCTGGGCGTGGCCGTGCTGGGTGCCGGGCACATGGGGGCCGATCACGTACGGCGCCTCGACCGGGTGGTGAGCGGCGCCCGGGTGGCCGCGGTGGCGGACCCCGACACCGCGCGGGCGGCCGCGGCCGTCGCCGGGATCGAGGGGGCGTCCGTGCACGCCGAGGCGGCGGCCGCGCTGGCCGCCCCCGGCGTCGAGGCGGTGCTGATCGCCTCGCCCGGGCCCGCGCACGAGGAGGCGCTGCTCGCGGCCTTCGCGCGCGGCCTGCCGGTGCTGTGCGAGAAGCCCATGGTGCCCGACTCGGCGGGCGCGCTGCGGGTGGCGCGGGCCGAGGCGCGACTCGGGCGCCGGCTCGCCCAGATCGGTTTCATGCGGCGCTACGACGCCGGGTACCTGCGGCTGAAGTCGCTGCTGGACAGCGGGGAGTTGGGGCGCGCGCTGATGCTGCACTGCGTGCACCGCAACGTCTCCTCGCCGCCGCACTTCACCAGCGCCATGCTGATCAACAGCTCGGTCGCGCACGAGATCGACGCGGCGCGCTGGCTGCTGGGCCAGGAGCTGACCGCGGTGACCGTGCTGCGTCCGGCGTCCTCCGCCGGCGCGCCCGCGGGGCTGGTGGACCCTCAGTTCGTGCTGTTCGAGACCGAGCGGGGCGCGCTGGTGGACGTGGAGGTCTTCGTCAACTGCGGCTTCGGCTACCAGGTGCGCTGCGAGGCCGTGGGCGAGACGGGCAGCGCCCGGATCGGCGAGGAGCACGGCATGGTCGTGACCGCGCGGGGCGGCGCGCGCGAGGAGGTGCCGCAGGACTACCTGGTGCGCTTCGCCGACGCCTACGACCGCGAGGTCCAGGCATGGGTGGACGCCACCCGGCGCGGGCGGGTCACCGGGCCGAGCGCGTGGGACGGCTACGCCGCCTCGGTGGTCGCGGAGGCCGGGGTCCGCTCCCTGACGGACGGCGGCCGGGTGCCGATCGACCTGGCCGCCCGGCCGGACCTGTACGCACCGGCCGGCCGCTGAGAGCGGCCGGCGGGCGACGCCGTGCGGAGTCGCCCTCCGGGCGCCCGGCCCTGTGCGCCCCCGGAGTGCGCGCCGCGGACCGCCGTGAGCCGTCGTACGCCGCTGCGCGCCGCCGCGAGCCGTCCGGGCCCCCGGCCGACCCCCTCCCCCGAGCGGCGCTCGTGCCGTTCAGACCGTGCCGAACAGGGCGTCGAGCCCTTGTTCGACGGCCGCGCCCACATCCTCCTGGCCGGGGGCGACCACGGCGTAGCTGCGCAACAGGAAGCGGCGCAGTGCCGCGGTGTCGAACTGCAGGAGGGCCATGCCGGCCGGCGCGTGCAGTTCGAGCACCGTCCGGGCCGCGCCGCAGGGCCACAGGTGCACGTCCCCCGTGCCGGCCGGGCGGGCGAGGCCCTCCTCCAGCAGGGACCGGGCGAACGTCCAGGAGACCTCCTCACCGTCGACGGACGCCTCGGGCGGGAAGTCCACGTGCACGGCCAGCGGGTCGGCGGCGGCGTAGCGCAGCGTGGCGGACGCGACGAGCTCCCGCTCGTCCAGGGTGATCAGACGGGCTTCGGCCGTCTGTTCGAGGGTGATGTCCATGCTCGGTCCCCCTACGGGTCATGGGTCGGCCGGTTTCGCCGTGTCTCCTTAGGAGTCCGCAGGGGCCGTTCGCAGTACGCCCGATCCGGGACCAATTGATGTGACCTGCGTCACCCTCCCGTCGAGGGACGCCGCGAACCGGTCGAGACGGAACACGTTGCCGTCGAACACCTACGTGAGCGTCCGCCCCGACGCCCCCGCGGACCGTCGCATCACGTACCGGCGCTACGTCCCGCCCGTCCGGGCGCGTACGCCGAAGAGACCGGGGAGCCACGCCGGAAAGACGCTGGCATATGCCAGAGGCACCACCGGCGCGGGTGTCGCCAAATCCCTTACGGGCCGTCGCCCGCTGTGCGACAGTCGTGACGGTCCCTTCCGCCGCCCCGGCCCACCGTCCCCGCATCGGAGTGTGTCATGCCGTCCCCACTGTCCGCGGACCCCTCGTCGGCCCTGCCGTCGGGGCGCGGCGCGGTGGACGCCCTGATCACTCAGGCGCGCCGGCTGAAGGGCGAGGTGGTCGCCGTACGGCGGGAGGCGCCGGGCGACACCGCCGACCCGCAGGGCCGCTGGGAGCGCGCCCTGTGCGATCTGGCGCTGCACCAGCTCGCCGATCTGGACGCGCACTTGGCGCAGCTGCGAGACGGTCCGCCGCTCTCGCCGGCCGCGGCCGCTCCCGACGGCCCCGGGGCCGACGCTGCCCCGGAGCCGTCCGGTGCGCCGCACGGTTCGCTGCTGAGCCGGGTCGGCAGCGCGGAGTGGAACCTGCTCACGGACGAGGCCGGCTGGTCCGCCGAGCTGTACCGGATCCTCGGTCTGGACCCGGCCGGACCCGCCCGCACCCTCGACGAGCTGCCCTCCCTGGTGCTCGACGAGGACCGCCCCCTGCTGACCGCTTTGGTCACCGACTGCCTGGTCGACGCCCGGCCGGTGGAGGGCGAGTTCCGTGTCGTCCGGCCGGACGGAGCGGTCCGCACGGTGCATTTGATGGGCGAGCCCGTGCTCGACGCCGACGGCGCCACCGCCGCCATGTGGGCGGTGCTGCGGGACGTCAGCGAACTGCGCCGGAGCCAGTCGGCGGTGCGCGAGACCCGTGACTCGCTGCACCGCGACCGGCGTCCGGCGCACGACGGGCACCGGCTCGCGGTCGAGCCGGAGGAGGTCGCGCTCCCCCCGTGGCGCGGCTTCCCCCGGCTCCCGCACCCCGGCGGCCCCGCCCTCGACCTGGCGGCCGCACCCGGCGGCCCGGTCGCGGGCGGCTGGTGCGACGCGCTGGAGCTGTCCGACGGCACCACCGTGCTCACCGCCGGCGCCCTCGCCGACCCGGGTCCGGGCGGCGCCGCGGACCCCGCGATGCCGCTGGGGGCGCTGCGCGGCATGGCGCTGGCGGGCGCGGACCCGGCCCGGCAACTGGCCTGCCTCGGCCAGTTGCTGACCGCCGCCCCCGGGCCGTCCCTCGCCGGCGCCGTCTGCTGCCGCTACCGCCCGGACCCGCGCACCCTGGAGTGGGCGCGGGCGGGCGGCCCCGCTCCCCTGTTGTTCCGCGCCGGGACGGGCCGGGTGCTGGACGCGCCGCAGAGCGCCCCGCCGGGCGCCGGGCAGGCCGGAACGGCCCTGGGCGTCGGCGACGTCCTCGTGCTGCGCACCGGCCGGCCGGCGTCCGGACACGACGAGGCGGACACCGTACGACGCCTGCTCGCGCTGGCCCCCCGCCTCGGGTCGGCGCGCAGCGCGCGGGACTGTCTGCGGGTGGTCCTGGCGGAGTTCGGCGGGAGCGGGCACGCCGACGGCCTCGATGTGCTGGTCGCCAGGGTGCTGCCGTAGAGCGGTGCGTCGGCGGACGTGCTCCGCCCGGGCGGTGCGCCGTTACGCCGGTGCGCTGCCCGCGCCCTTGGTGCGCGGCTTGGGCATGACCTGCCGGATCTCCTCCCGCAGTTCGTGGATCTTCGGATAGGTCGCGTACTGGGCGGTGAGCCGGTACATCTGCCGCAGCCGGTCCCAGGTGCGCTGGGAGGAGTTCGAGCCCATCGCCATCAGGGCGAGGCGGGCGTAGCCGACCGCCTGTTCGGGATCGTCCGCGATGAAGCACGCCGAGGCCATGGACAGATGGTCGAAGATCTTCGACCGCTCACGGCCGTCGATCCGCAGCGCGAGGGCCTTCTCCGCGAAGTGCCGGGCGTGCGGGGCCGCGGCCGGGTCGAACTCCGCCAGCGTACGGTAGGCGAGCGCCTGCATGCCGTAGAGGTCCTCGTCCTTGAAGGTCTGCATCCAGTCGAGCGGTTCCGCCTCGCCCCGGGTGGAGACGAAGAGGTCCTCCGCCTGGCCGAGGGTGCGGCGCATGGCCTGCCCCTTGCCCATCGACGCCTGCGCCCAGGCCTCGATGGTGTGGAACATCGCCTTGGTGCGCGGCTGGAGCCGGTCGCCCGAGCCGGACTGGGCGAGCTTCATCAGGTCCATCGCCTCGTCGGGCCGGCCCAAGTGGACCATCTGGCGCGCCGCGCGGGACAGCGCCTCGCCGGCCCGCGGCCGGTCGCCGCCCTCCCGCGCGGCGTGCGCGGCGATGACGAAGTACTTCTGGGCGGTCGGCTCCAGGCCCACGTCGTGCGACATCCAGCCCGCCAGGACGGCGAGGTTGGCCGCGACGCCCCACAGGCGCCGCTGGAGGTGGGGCGGGTGGTGGTAGGCGAGCATGCCGCCCACCTCGTTGAGCTGGCCGACCACCGCCTTGCGCTGGAGCCCGCCGCCGCGGGCCGCGTCCCACGCCCGGAACACGTCCACCGAGTGTTCCAGTTCCTCGACCTCCTGCGCCCCGACGGGTGCGGCGTCGTAGCGGTCGAACCCGGCGGGGTCCGCGTACAGGGGGCTGTTCGGTCGGGGGGCGTCGGCCTTCAGGGTCGGATCGGTGTGCAGCCAGTCGTGCATGGCCGCGCTGAGTGCGGAGCCCGCGGTGAGCGCGGCGCCCGCGCCCACCAAGCCGCGTCGGTTGAGCATGAGGTCCATTCCCGTGAATTCGGTGAGGACCGCGGCGGTCTGCTCGGGCGCCCACGGCATGCCGTCGGGATGTTCCACGTCCCCGGCGCCCTGCCGTTTCCCCGCGCGCCCGTGCCGTACCAGACCGAGGTCCTCGATGGTCACGACACGGCCGAGACGCTCGGTGAACAGGGCCGCCAGCACCCGGGGCACGGGATCGCGCGGGATCTCTCCCATGTCGATCCAACGCCGGACCCGTGAGGTGTCGGTCGCCAGCTGCGGGTGGCCCATGGCCGCCGCCTGCCGGTTGACCAGTCTCGCGAGCTCTCCCTTGGACCAGCCGGCCAGGCCGAACAGGTCCGCGAGACGGGTGTTGGGTTGTCCTGTCACGTCAAGCCCCCAGGTACTCGGCTGAGTTGACAGTAGACCCGGTGAGAGTTGCCGGGCGACTATTCGCCAGGGTTCGCCAGGGTGCGCCAGATGGTGTGCCACTGGGCTACGGGTGTCAGGTAGGAACGCGCCACCCCGACCCGGTCGCCGAGGGACATTCCCCAGGGTGCACCCGGGCGGCCGGGCCGGGCGGCGCGCGTCAGCAGCAGGCACACGAAGGGATCTGTCTCGCCCATGTACGCAGCATCGTCCTCCGTGTCCGCCCCGCCCCGGCCGCTGCGCCCCCGCCAGGGCGTCGGCGTCCCCTACCTCGACCCCGCGCGTCCGGCGGCGGCCCCCGCACTCGGTGTCGGCGTGGCCCGGCCACGACGCGCCCCGGGGCCCGGCGCCGGACCGCTCAGCGGCCGGCTCGACCTGTCCGGCCCACAGGGCGCCCAGCTGCGCGCGGCGCTGCTCTCGGTGCAGCGGATCTGTCCGGAGTTCGCGCCGGTGCAGGTACTGCGCCGCAGCGGGCGGTCCGTCCTCCTGGTCGGCACCACCGGGCGCAGCACGGCCGTGGCCAAGTGCTTAGTGGACCACTCACCCAAATGGGCCGAGCGGTACCAGCACGAGATAGCGGCATACCGCTCGTTCGTCCGGCACCGGCCTCCGGTCCGTGTGCCCCGGCTGATCGCGGCGGATCCGGACAACTGCACCCTGGTCGTCGAGCGCGCGCCGGGCCGGGTGGCCGCCCTCCAGCGGCATCCGGTGGAGGCCCCGCCGCGGGCGGACATCCGGGCGGCTCTCGGCGCGATCTGCCGGCTGAACGCCTGGCGGCCGCCGGCGGGCACGTTCGACGCCCCGCTGGACTACGCCGACCGCATCGCCCGCGACCACGAGTCGGGGCTGCTCACCGACCGCGACCTGGGCGACCTGCAGAAGCTGCTGCACGGCATCGCGCAGGCGTCCGGCCGGCAGGGCATGGGCCAGTTCTGCCACGGCGACGCCCTGCTCTCCAACATCCTGCTCTCACCGGCCGGTCCCGTGCTGGTGGACTGGGAGCACGCGGGCTGGTACCTGCCGGGCTACGACCTGGCGACGCTGTGGTCGGTGCTCGGGGGCGCGCCGGGGGCGCGGCGGCAGATCAGCCAGTTCGCCCAGGCGGGCGGCCCGGCGATCCGGGACGCGTTCCTGGTGAACCTGATGCTCGTGCTGACCCGCGAGATCCGCGCCTACGAGACGGCCGTGCAGCGCTCGATGAGCGACACCGCCCCGGCCGGCGCCCATCCCGGCGCCCTGTCGGCCGGGGAGGAGCAGCGGCTGCTGCTGCGGCGGCTGCACGACGACTGCCAGATGGCCCGCCGGGCGGTGCGCGCGGCGGTCGGCACCCGCTGAGGCGTGACGGAGGTCCGTGGCGCGCCCGCCCCCGGCGGCGCACCGCGGACCTTTGTCACGCCCGGCCTCGGGCTCCCGGACGGACTTCCCTCGCGGGGCCTTCCCGACGCGCCCATTGGTGTACGCCACTGACGCCCCGCAGGCCCGCGCATCGCCGCCCGGAAACTCGCCGGGACCCCGCTTGACATGGGAAATCGCCTTCTCGCGCGCATGATTGACGGATCGTCGGCCAGCCGGTACCACTGATCCACGCCGGCCCCGCACGCCCCGCCCCGCCCGAGCGCCCCTGGAGGCTGCATTGCGAGGATCCGCCACCGACCCCGGTCCCGTCCCCGGCCGCAGATCCGCGCCGGAGCGCGGACCCGCGCCCGGCGCGGGCGGACGTACCCGCCGGACGGCGGCCGCCGCCGTCGCCTCGGCCGCGCTGCTGCTGCCGCTGCTGGGCGCGGCCCCGTCCGCCGGCGCGACCGCGCCGGCCGCCGGGGCCGACACCGGCCGGCTCCAGCGGGCGTTCGTCTCCGCCGCCGCCGAGTACCACGTGCCGCTCAGTGTGCTGCTGGGCGTCTCCTACCTCCAGTCGCGGTGGGACGGGCACAGCGGCGCCCCGAGCGTGACCGGCGGCTACGGCCCGATGCACCTGACCGACGCGCACACCGCCCTGGCCCGCGCCCCGCACCACAGCGAGGGCGCCGAGGACGCGCGCGGCGACAGCGCCCGCCCGGCCCTGCACCCGACCCGGAGCGTGCCCGCCAACGCGCAGCTGCCCGCCCGGCTGAAGACCCTCACCGAGGCGGCCCGGCTGACCGGTCTGCCCGCCGAGCGGCTGCGCACCGACGAGGCGGCGAACATCGAGGGCGGCGCGGCGCTGCTGGCCGCCGCCCAGAAGAAGGCCGGCGAACCACTGAGCGCGGACCCGGCCGACTGGTACGGCGCCGTGGCCCGGTACTCGGGCGCGGACGACAGCGCCACGGCGGCGGCGTACGCGAACGACGTGTACGGGGTGATCCGCTCCGGCGAGCAGCGCACCACGGACACCGGGCAGCGCGTCGTGCTGACCGCCCGGCCGCGGCTCGCCCCGGCCGCCGCCCAGCTGGCCCGGACCGGCCTGAGGCGGGTCTCGGCGGCCGGCACGGAGTGCCCGGACACGGTGTCCTGCGAGTGGATCCCGGCGCCGTACCAGGAGTTCGGTACCGACGACTACGGCAACCACGACCTGGGGCAGCGGCCGAAGTCGCAGCGCATCCGGTACATCGTCATCCACGACACCGAGGGCACCTGGGACGGTGTGATCAACCTGGTGCAGGACCCGACCTACGTGTCGTGGAACTACACGCTGCGCTCCACCGACGGGCACATCGCCCAGCACGTCAAGGCCAAGGACGTGGCCTGGCACGCGGGCAACTGGTACGTCAACGCCACCTCGATCGGCCTGGAGCACGAGGGCTTCCTGGCCGCGCCGGACGCCTGGTACACGGAGGCGATGTACCGTTCCTCGGCGCGGCTGGTGAAGTACCTCGGCGCGAAGTACGGCATTCCGCTGGACCGGCAGCACATCCTCGGCCACGACACGGTGCCGGGCCCGACCACCTCCACGATCCCCGGCATGCACACCGACCCTGGTCCCTACTGGGACTGGCGGCACTACTTCGAGCTGCTGGGCCGCCCGTTCGCGGCGACCGCCGGCAAGAACGGCGGTCTGGTGACCATCCGTCCGGACTACGCCGTCAACCAGCCGGACTACACCGGCTGCGACGCGCCCGGACAGCCGTGCGCCGCGCACGGCTCCAACGAGGTGCGGCTGTACTCGCAGCCCGACGTCTCCGCGCCGCTGATCAAGGACATCGGCCTGCGGCCGGACGGCGGTGACTCCACCGCCGACGTGAACGACGTGGCCTCACGGGTGGAGACCGGGCAGCAGTACGCGGTCGCCGGGCGGCAGGGCGACTGGACGGCGATCTGGTACCTGGGCCAGAAGGCATGGTTCCAGAACCCGGCGAAGCAGGCCACAGCGGTGAACGCGGCCGGTCTGGTGGTGACGCCGAAGGCCGGCGCGGACAGCGTGCCGGTGTACGGGCGGGCGTATCCGGAGAAGGAGGCCTATCCGGCGGGCGTGCCGGTGCAGTCGGTCAGCCCGTTGCCGTACAAGCTGCTCGCCGGGCAGAAGTACGTGATCGGCGACATGGTGCCGGGCGAGTACGACTACTCGGTCACCTTCACCGAGGACTCGCACAAGGTGGTCGTCGGCAAGGACCTCTACTACGAGATCCAGTTCGGCCACCGGGTGGCGTTCGTCCGGGCGGCGGACGTGCGCGTGGAGCCGTCGGGGATGTGACGGCGCGCGGGGCCGGCCTCGGTGGGAGGCCGGCCCCGCGCGGTCGTGGTCGTGGTCGTCCGGTCAGCCCTGCTGGAACAGCTCGGCCGGCAGCGGCTTGAGGAGGGCGTACAGGTCGTCGGTGATGGGCCGGTCCCAGGCGGCGATGGTGACCAGGACGCCGTCGCTGCGGTCGAACTGCACGCAGGAGACGCGGCTCTCCGAGAGCTTCAGGCGGCGCACGATCAGCAGGTTGTCGCCCTGGAGCACCGGCATGTCCTCGGTGCCGACGACGGTGACCTCCTCGTCGTTCTCCAGGGCCAGCAGCAGTTGGGCGACCTCGAAGGGGATCTCGCCCTCGGGGACCTCACGGGCCGGGGAGCCCTCGGGGAGGTTCCCGATGATCATCGCGGTGCCCCGGCCGCCGAACAGGTCGTAGCGCAGGAAGACGCCCTGGCAGGTGCCGTCGGGCGCGGGCAGCAGCCCGGCGCCGAGATTGCCGGGCCAGTCGCCCGGGTCCATGGCCAGTACGTCGAAGTCGGGCCCGGCGGGGGTGGCGCTGCGGCGACGGAGGAACGACATGCCGCCATGGTACGTGTCCGGGCGGTCGGCGCGACGTGCGGGCGGCGCCCGACCGGGGGCGGTCGCCGCCGCCCGCGGGGCCCCGGCCGGGCCGCGTCGCCCGGGCGGCGGTTCGCGCTCACTCCTGCGGGGGCGCCGGGGGGACGACCGCGATCGGGCTCGGCGCGTGCAGCAGGACGGCGTGGGTGACCGAGCCCAGCATCCGGGCCGGGGAGAGCAGGCGCCGGCGGTGGCGGCCGACGACGACCAGATCGGCTCCCTTGGCGGCCGCGACCAGTTGGCCGGCCGCGTCGCCGGGCGTCACGGTGACGTCGGCGGCCACGTTTGGGTGCCGGGTGCGGTGCGCGGCGAGGAAGTCCTCGACGAGGGCCCGGGTGTCGCGCTCCACCGCGTCCTGGTCGACGACCGGCGGGGCGACCTCGCCGGGCACCAGCCAGGGCTGGACGGGCCACGGATAGGCGGCGACCGCCTGGAGCCGGACCCCGCGCAGCGCCGCCTCGGCGAACGCGAAGGCGAGCACGGCCTCGTCGGGGCCGTCGGCGTCGACGCCGACGACGACCCGCGCTCCCGGTGCGTGCGGCGCCTCGCCGGGCGTCGCGCGGTCGGTCCGGGGCACCACGACGACCGGGCAGTCGGCGTCGCGGGCGACGGCGAGTCCGTTGGAGCCGAGCAGCAGGCTCGCGAAGCCGCCGCGGCCCCGGGAGCCGAGCACCAACAGCTGGGCGGTGGAGCCCAGTTCGGGCAGCAGGGCGCCGGGCAGTCCGTCCAGGCCGAGGTATTCCACGGACACCGCGCCCGTGTCGCGGTCCGCCAGGCGGGCGCGCGCCTGGTCGAGCACCGGGTCGTCGTCCTCGCCCTGCGGTGGTCCGGCGACCAGGACGTCCGGCTGGTACCAGGCGGCGTACTGGCGCACATGGACCGCGCGCAGCGGCGCCTCGCGGCGCCGGGCGGCGTCCAGGGCCCAGTCCAGGGCGCGCAGGCTGTCGTCGGAGCCGTCGACCGCGACGACGACCGGTGGGGTGCTCATGGGTTCCTCACCTTCGGATGGCGACCGTCCCCCTTCCGGGGCCGGCTCCAGCCTTGCTCAGGCGGGCGCCCCGGTGGGGCTTGATTGATCGCGTGTCCCCGAAAGCGCGGTGAACACCCCCGGATCGGCGTCCGCTCAGGTGAGGTCGAACTCCCCTTCCCGGGCGCCCGACACGAACGCGCCCCATTCCGCCGGGGTGAAGATCAGGGAGGGACTCTCCGGGCGCTCGCTGTTGCGCATCGCGATGAATCCCTCGACAAAGGCGATCTGGACATCCCCCAGGCCACGGCTGCTGGACTGCCACTCGGCGTTGCTCAGGTCCAGCTCCGGCTTGTCCCATCCCGCGAGCGGGTGCTGCTGGACAGTGCTCTCGGCCACGTCCGTGCTCCTCCCGATTCCGTCGTCCGCGGGTCAGCCTAGCGATCGTGCCGAGCCGCCGACAGGCCACGTGAGGGGGACCTTGGGACAGCTGTGGCCTGCCGGGTTTTTCTCCGCCGGCCTCTTGCCCGCCGGGGGGTGGCCTGGATTAGGGTCCCCAGCATCTCGACCGAATGATCGGTCGACCGTATTGTCATGTTTGTTGAGGGAGAGTCCCGATGGCGGGTACGACGGAGCTGCTGGACTCGGGGGAACGGCTCGACGCCGGGGCGCTGCGAGCCCTCCAGCTGGAGCGGCTGCGCTCCTCGCTGCGGCACGCGTACGAGAACGTGCCGTTCTACCGGGAGTCCTTCGACGAGGCGGGCGTGCGCCCCGACGACTGCCGCTCCCTCGCCGATCTGGCCCGCTTCCCGTTCACCGTCAAGGCGGACCTGCGGGAGCACTATCCGTACGGGATGTTCGCGGTGCCCCGCGAGCGGGTGCGCCGCCTGCACGCCTCCAGCGGCACCACCGGCCGCCCCACGGTCGTCGGCTACACCGAGCGCGATCTGTCGATGTGGGCGGACATGGTGGCCCGCTCGCTGCGCGCGGCCGGCGCCCGGCCCGGCGACGTGGTCCACGTGGCCTACGGCTACGGCCTGTTCACCGGCGGCCTGGGCGCGCACTACGGCGCCGAACGGCTCGGCTGCACGGTCGTCCCGGCCTCCGGCGGGATGACCGCCCGCCAGGTGCGGCTGATCCAGGACCTGCGGCCGAGGATCATCATGGTGACGCCGTCGTACATGCTCACCCTGCTCGACGAGTTCGAGCGGCAGGGCGTCGATCCGCGCTCCACCTCGCTGGAGGTGGGCGTGTTCGGGGCGGAGCCGTGGACCGAGGGGATGCGGCGGGAGATCGAGGAGCGGTTCGGGATCGACGCGGTCGACATCTACGGCCTCTCCGAGGTGATCGGACCGGGCGTCGCCCAGGAGTGCGTGGAGACCAAGGACGGCCTGCACGTCTGGGAGGACCACTTCTTCCCCGAGGTGGTCGACCCGGTCACCGGGGAGGTGCTGCCCGAGGGCGCGGAAGGGGAGCTGGTGTTCACCTCGCTCACCAAGGAGGCGATGCCGGTGATCCGCTACCGGACGCGGGACCTGACCCGGCTGCTGCCGGGCACGGCGCGGGTCTTCCGGCGGATGGAGAGGATCACCGGGCGCAGCGACGACATGGTGATCCTGCGCGGGGTGAACCTCTTCCCGACCCAGATCGAGGAGATCGTGCTGCGCACCCCGGGCGTCGCGCCGCACTTCCAGCTCCGGCTGACCCGCGAGGGCCGGCTCGACGCGCTCACCGTCCGGGCCGAAGCCCGTCCCGGCGCGGTGCCGGCGGCGCGTGAGACGGCCGCCCGGTCCATCGCGGCCGCGGTGAAGGACGGCGTCGGGGTGTCGGTGACGGTGGAGATCGTGGAACCGGAGTCCCTGGAGCGGTCGGTGGGCAAGATCAGGCGGATCGTGGACCTGCGCTCCTGAGCGGCGTCCCCGCGCGGGTCAGGACCGTGCGGCGAACCGGTCGCGCAGTTCCCGCTTGAGGATCTTGCCGCTGGCGTTGCGCGGCAGCTCCGGCACGAAGAACACCCGCTTGGGCGCCTTGAAGGCGGCGAGTGACTCGCGGGTGTGGGAGATCAGCTCCCGCTCGGTGACCTCGCCGCGCGGGACGACGAACGCGGTGACGGCCTCGATCCAGCGCTCGTCGGGCAGGCCGACCACCGCGGCCTCGGCGACCCGCGGGTGGGTGTACAGCGCGTCCTCGACCTGGCGCGAGGCGACCAGCACGCCGCCGGAGTTGATGACGTCCTTCACCCGGTCGACGATCGTGTGGTAGCCGTCGGCGTCGCGCACCGCGAGGTCGCCCGAGTGGAACCAGCCGTCGCGGAAGGCGGCGGCCGTCTCCTCGGGCTTGTCCCAGTAGCCCTCGCACAGCTGCGGCGAGCGGTAGACGATCTCGCCGGGCGTGCCGTCGGGCACGTCCTCGCCCCGCTCGTCCACCACGCGGGCGTCCACGAAGAGCACGGGCCGGCCGCAGGAGTCCATCCGGCCGGTGTGCTCGTCGGGGCCGAGGACCAGGGCGAGCGGGCCGATCTCGCTCTGCCCGAAGCAGTTGTAGAAGGCCAGTTCCGGCAGCCGGGCGCGCAGCCGCTCCAGCACGGGCACCGGCATGATCGAGGCGCCGTAGTACGCCTTGCGCAGTCCGCCGAGGTCGCGGGCGGTGAAGTCGGGGCGGCCGGCCAGGGCGATCCAGACGGTGGGCGGGGCGAACAGGCTGTCCGCGCGGCCCGCCTCGACCAGGTCGAGGAGGCGGTCGCCGTCCGGGGCGTCGAGGATGACGTTGGTCGCGCCGACGGCGAGGTAGGGCAGCAGGAAGACGTGCAGCTGCGCCGAGTGGTAGAGCGGCAGCGCGTGCACCGGACGGTCCCCCGCCCGCAGGTCCAGGGCGGTGATCGCGCTCAGGTACTCGTGGACCAGCGCGCGGTGGGTCATCATCGCGCCCTTGGGCAGGGCGGTGGTGCCCGAGGTGTACAGGAGCTGCGCCAGGTCCTCGGCGCGCGGCTCGGGGCCGTCGTACGGCACGGCGTCCGCGAGCCGGGCGAGCAGCGAGTCGCCGGTGTCGCGCAGAGGCAGCGAGGCGGCGCCCGCCGGCAGCCGTCCGGCGAGGTCGGGGTCGGTGAGGACGAGGGCGCTGCCGGACTGGCCGACGAGATAGGCGAGGTCGGCGCCGGTGAGGTTCTGGTTGACCGGCACGTGCACCAGGCCCGCGCGGGCGCAGGCGAGGAAGGCGATCAGATAGGCGTCGGAGTTGTGTCCGTAGGCCGCGACCCGGTCGCCGGGGGCGAGGCCCGCGCCGAGCAGGACGGCCGCCGCGCGGGAGACGGCGTCGTCGAGTCCGGCGTACGTCCAGGAGCGCTCGCCGTACTCGACGGCGACGCGCGCCGGGGTGCGGCGGGCGCTGCGCCGCAGGATCGCGCCGACCGTGCTGCCGTGTCCAGGGGTCATGGCAGCTGATCCTCGGCCCGCGGCGGGGCGAGGTCAAGGAGTCGGAAGGGGCCGGGAACGCGGCGCAGGCCCGCTTCCCGGGCGGGGCGGCGGGCCTGCGGCGGCGAGCGGGCGTCACTCGTTGAAGACGGCCTTCTGCACCTCGTTCGGTCCGTCGAAGTGGTCCTGCTTGAGGCCGTCGAGCCGGCTGACGATCTTGTCGTTGGCCTTGTTCTCGCGGGCCCGGTCCACCAGGTGCTGCTTGTCCGTGGGATAGTCGGCGCCGCTGAGCGCCTTCTGGAGGTCGATGGGGCTGAGGTCGGCCATGGGAACCTCCCGTGGGGGGTGGTGCGGCCGCCGCGCGGGCGGCCGGGTCGTGCGGGTTGTCCTTCGCCTGTCGGAGTGCCCAGCGACGGCGGAGGCATTCAGTCGGCCGAGGGCCGCCCTTCCTCCAGCACCGCCATGGCCGCGTTGTGCCCGGGCACTCCGCTGACCCCGCCGCCGCGCACCGCGCCCGCGCCGCACAGCAGCACGTTCGGCCGCCCGGTCGCCACGCCCCAGCGGCCGGCGCCCTCCTGGGCGTAGGGCCAGCTCAGCGCGCGGTGGAAGATGTTGCCGCCGGGCAGCCGGAGGTCGCGTTCCAGGTCCAGCGGGCTCCTCGCCTCGATGCAGGGCCGGCCCTCGGCGTCGGTGGCCAGGCAGTCGGCGAGCGGTTCGGCGAGGTGGGCGTCGAGCTGGGCGAGCGTGGCCTTCAGCAGCTCCTCGCGTACGGCGTCGTGGTCGGCGGCGAAGAGGCGGGCGGGGGTGTGCAGGCCGAACAGGGTGAGCGTCTGGTAGCCGCGCCGGGCCAGGGCGGGGCCGAGGATGGTGGGGTCGGTCAGGGAGTGGCAGTAGATCTCGGAGGGCGGCGCGCTGGGCGGGCGGCCGGCGGCGGCCTCGGCGTGGGCGGCGGCCAGCTGGCGGTAGCCCTCGGCGATGTGGAAGGTGCCGGCGAACGCCTCGCGCGGGTCGACGGCGGTGTCGCGCAGCCGGGGCAGCCGCTTGAGCAGCATGTTCACCTTGAGCTGCGCGCCCTCGGCCGGCGGCGGCGGTGCGTCGCCGGTCAGCGCGGCCAGGGTCTGCGGGGAGGCGTTGACCAGGACGTGCCGGGCGCCGACTGTGCGTTCGCCGCCGTCGCGGGTGCGGTAGGCGACCTCGGCGGCGCGGCCGTCGGAGGTCACCCGCAGCGCTTCGTGGCCGGTGGCGAGGTGCGCGCCGGCCGCGCGGGCCGCGTCGGCGAGCGCGTCGGTCAGGGCGCCCATGCCGCCGACCGGTACGTCCCAGGCGCCGGTGCCGCCGCCGATCACGTGGTACAGGAAGCAGCGGTTCTGCGCCAGGGACGGGTCGTGGGCGTCGGCGAAGGTGCCGATCAGGGCGTCGGTGAGGACGACGCCGCGCACCAGGTCGTCGGCGAAGCGGTCCTCGACGGCGACGCCGATCGGCTCCTCGAACAGGACGCGCCACGCCTCCTCGTCGTCGACGCGGCGGCGCAGCCGCGCGCGGGTGGGCAGCGGCTCGGTGAGGGTGGGGAAGACGCGCGCGGCGACGCGGCCGGTCAGGGCGTAGAAGCGCCGCCATGCCGCGTACTCGCGGTCGGAGCCGGTGAGCCGGGCGAAGGAGCGGCGGGTGCGGTCCTCGCCGCCGCCGACGAGCAGGCCGGTGGGCCGGCCGGACCGTTCGACGGGGGTGTAGGAGGAGATGGTGCGGGTGCGCAGCCGGACGTCCAGGCCGAGATCCCGGACGATCTTGTGGGGCAGCAGGCTGACCAGGTAGGAGTAGCGGGAGAGGCGGGCGTCGACGCCGGTGAACGGGCGGGTGGAGACGGCCGCGCCGCCGGTGTGGTCGAGCCGTTCCAGCACCAGCACCGACCGTCCCGCCCGGGCCAGGTAGGCGGCGGCGACCAGTCCGTTGTGCCCGCCGCCGACGATCACCGCGTCGTACGTTCCGCCGGGTGCCGCCGTGCCGCCGGGTGCCGCGTGTGCGCTCATGGCTCTTGGTAGCACGCGGCGATCCGGGGCTGCCAGGGGGCCGGGCGCCGGCGGGGCCGGTCCTGGTGGGGTCATCGACGGGGGGCGGTGCCGGGCGGGGTCATCGACGGGACGCGTGCGGTGCCGGGCGGGTCTCGGGGCCGAGTCGGGCCACCGCGCGGAGCACGTGCCGGGGCGGGAGCCGCCAGCGCACCTGGGCGGGGACGCGGCGCAGCAGGGCGCCGGTGGTGCGCAGCCGGCGGGTGACCACGGCGGGCGCGGGCGCCGCCCGGCCGTACAGCTCGTGGGCGTACGGGGGCAGGGCGGCGTACGCCAGGTGGGCCACGCGCCGCCACAGCACCGCGCGCGCCGGGACGAGCAGGGGGTGCGTGGGCGGCCGGCGCAGGAAGTCGTCCACCGCGCGGGCGTCGGCCCCGACGGCGAGTTCGGGACGCACCGCCTCGAAGTAGGCGGCCAGTGCGGCCCGGTCCGCGGGCACGGCGGCGGGGTCGAGGCCGACCAGGCGGGCGCTGGTCCGGTGTTCAGCGACGTAGCGGTCGGCCTGGGCGTCGGTGAGCGGGAAACCGGAGCGGCGCAGCACGTGCAGGTAGGAGTCGATCTCCGCGCAGTGCACCCACAGCAGCAGGTCGGGCGCGTCGACCGGGAACCGCTCCCCGGTGTCCGGGTCGGTGGCCGACAGCTTGCGGTGGATCGCGCGCACCCGCGCGCCGGCGCGTTCGGCGGCCTCGGTGGTGCCGTACGTCGTGGTGCCGACGAAGTCGGCGGTGCGCCGCAGCCGGCCCCAGGCGTCGCGCCGGAAGTCGGAGTTCTCCATCACGCCGCGCACCGCGCGCGGGTGCAGGGCCTGGAGGTACAGCGCCCGGATGCCGGCGATCCACATCACGGGGTCGCTGTGCAGCTGCCAGGTGACCGAGGCGGGCCCGAAGAGGCCGGGGTCGCCCGCGGGCACGGCCTGAGCCCGTGCCACCCGCTCGGCCGGTTCCGCCCGCTCGGCCCGTGCCGTCCCTACCGTGCGTGGCGTCCGCTCCGTCGGCTCCATGCCGGAAGGCTAGCGCCGTGCGGGCGGGTCAGGTCAGGGTCGCGAGGAACTCCTCGCACGCCTTGGCGCAGGTGCGGCAGGCGTCCGCGGTCTGCTCGGCGCCCGGGTGCCGGTCGAAGACGTGCGCGCCCTCCAGGCACACGGTCCGGCACCACTCCAGCTGGGCGCGGATGCCGGCCTCGTCCTGGCTGTTCTGCTCGGACAGGATGCGGCAGGTCGCGTCGCAGACCTCCGCGCACATGATCCCCTTGCGGCGCAGGAGTTCCTGCTCCTCGTCGCCGCCCGGATCCACCAGGCTCGCGCGCAGCGCACAGGCCCGCGCGCACTCCGTGCACGCCTGCGCGCAGGCGAACCGGTCCTCCAGGAACTGGATGAGTTCCTGTTGCGAAGTCGTCGATGGGGTCGTGGATGTCGAAGTCACATTCGGGCGGGTAGCCGGTGCCACCCCCGCCAAACCCTGTGTTCCCAAGGGGTACGGCCGTTTTCCGCCGCCCCCGTGGGGCACCCGTCGGCCCGCGGGAGAACGTAGGACGAGAGCGACGGGAGGTGGGATCCGTGCCCGGACGACAGGAGCTGCCGTCGACGCTGGAGCGCTCGTCCGAGGACGCCCGGCGGACCTGGATCAAGGCCCACGACTCGGCCGTGGAGACGTACGGCGAGGGCGAGCGGGCGCACTGGGTGGCGTACGGCGCGCTGAAGCACCTGTACGAGAAGGTCGGCGACCACTGGGAGCGCAAGGAGGGCGGCCGCAAGGGTCCCTCCGACCCGCGGTCGGCCCGGCCCCGCGGCCAGGGCGGCCGCAGCGGCGAGGGCGTGGACGAGAGCGCCTCGAAGGAGCACCTGTACGACACGGCGAAGCGGCTCGGCATCGAGGGACGCTCCCGCATGTCGAAGGGCGACCTGCTGGACGCCATCCGCAAGGCGAACCGCTCCAGCACCCGGCGGGCACGGGAGAAGTGAGCGGGCGGGCGTCGCCCGAGCGGGCCGGTTCACGGCGCTGACCTGGGGTACCCGCGCTCCATGAGAACCGCATCGCTGGACATCGCCGCAGCCCAGGGAACCCACGTCTGGCCGTTCGCGGGCATCGGCCTGGTCGTGGTCGCGCTGCTGATCGGCGCCTTCTTCCTGGGAGCCCGCATCCGCCGCCGCGAACCCGCCCCGCCGCGCCCGGAGGAGCAGCCGCGCCTGCCCGACTCGGGCCCCGTGGGCGACGTGCTGGAGAACAGGGAGCCCGACGAGATGCCCCGCGACGGCGACCGTCTGACGCCGCACCGGCTGAACGCGCACGGTTCGCGGACCAGCGCCGACCAGACGCGCCCGCGCTGGGACGAGGGCGGCAGCGGCTCGTTCGGCAGCGGTGGGCCCGGCGGCCACTGACCCGCCGCCGTACGGCACACCCGAGCAGCGGGGCGAGCCGAAGGGCGACCGCACGGAGAGCGGGCGGCACATCCGACGCGACGGCACCGCGCACGATCGTTCGTGCGCGGTGCCGTCGCGTTGTCCGTCGCCGCACGGGTGCGTGTGGCGGGGAACGGGGCGGGGCACTCGGGGCCGGGTGACGACCGGGCCCGCACCACGGGCCCGGCAGGACGAGGGAGGTCCGCATGGCGGCCGGCAAACGGTCCTACGACGACGGCGGGGTGCCCCTGGGCGGCTACGCGGCGCTCGCGACGGCCTTCGCCGCAGGGGCGACGCTGTTCGCCGCGACGGCCCGGCGGCGCGGGGTGCGGCTGCCGGACCACGTCCCGCCGTGGGACGTGCTGCTGCTGGGCGCGGCGACGTACAAGGGGTCCCGGCTGCTGACCAAGGACAAGGTCACGAGCTTCCTGCGGGCTCCCTTCACCCGCCGTGCGGAGGAGATCCCGGCGGGCGAGGTGATGGACGAGCCGCGCGGCGACGGGGTGCGGCGGGCCGTCGGCGACCTGGTGTCCTGCCCGTTCTGCAGCTCGGTGTGGGTGGCCGGCGCCCTGGCCGGCGGCTACGCGTGGGCTCCCCGGGCGACCCGGCTGGTGTGCGCGGGGCTCGGCGCGGTGACACTGGCGGACTGGCTCCAGTACGCCTGGAGCTTCACGGAGCAGCGCGTGGAGGGCTGAACGCCCGGGCGCGAGCGCAGGAGGCGGGGCCGGGGGGCGGGGCCGGGCGGTGAAGGCGTCCCAGGGCGGAGGGGGCGGCGCGGGGTGACCGAGTCGGCGGTGGTGGTCGGGCTCCGGGCGTCGGGCAGGCCGGCCTTCTCCCGCGGTCACCTGGCCGGCCGTTTCGGCCTGGTCGGCGAGGACCTCTTCCCGCGCGGGGCGCGCGGCCGGCAGGCCCGGCAGACGCGGCCGATCGAGGAGAAGCCGGCCGCTGGCCGCCCGGTGGCCGTCGGCGACACCCGCCCCTCCCCCTAGGAGCGGCGCCCCCCTGGTGGCCGCCGGGCACGCGCACGGCGCCACCGTCCTCGCCCACTGGTTCCCGCCCGATCCGGCCGGATCCCCGCGCCGCGACGCCCTGCGCGCGGGCCGCGCCCGCGTGCCGGACGCCGGCGTCCGGGCGACGTCGGGCCGGCCGCGCCGCCCCACCCGGGCCGCCGGGTTCGACGCCGTGCACGCCGTGCGTCGCGACGGCCGCGGCGGACGCGAGATCCACCCGACCGCCTGACGGGCGCCCCCGCGCGACCCCGCCGTCGCGGTCCGCGCACGTGACCTTCGGTGCCGCAAGGTCGATACTGCGGGTAGGCCGGCTCAGTAGGAGGTACCCATGAGGATGCTCATCAACGTCGCCGAGTCCGTCGTCGCGGACGCGCTGCGCGGGATGGCCGCCGCCCATCCCGAACTGACGGTCGACGTGGAGAACCGGGTGATCGTACGGCGGGACGCTCCCGTGGCCGGGAAGGTCGCCCTGGTCTCCGGCGGCGGGTCCGGGCACGAGCCGCTGCACGGCGGGTTCGTGGGCCCGGGAATGCTGTCGGCGGCCTGTCCGGGCGAGGTGTTCACCTCTCCGGTCCCCGACCAGATGGTGCGGGCCGCGGCCGCGGTGGACAGCGGGGCGGGTGTGCTGTTCGTCGTGAAGAACTACACGGGCGACGTGCTCAACTTCGACATGGCGGCCGAACTCGCCGAGGACGAGGGCATCCAGATCGCGAAAGTGCTGGTCAACGATGACGTCGCGGTCACCGACAGCCTGTACACGGCCGGCCGGCGCGGTACCGGGGCCACCTTGTTCGTGGAGAAGATCGCGGGCGCCGCGGCCGACGAGGGACAGCCGCTGGAGCGGGTGGAGGCGATCGCCCGGCAGGTCAACGAGAACTCCCGCAGCTTCGGCGTCGCGCTGAGCGCCTGCACCACCCCCGCCAAGGGCAGCCCCACCTTCGACCTGCCGGCCGGCGAGCTGGAGCTGGGCATCGGCATCCACGGCGAGCCGGGCCGGGAGCGGCGGCCGATGATGACCTCGGGCGAGATCGCCGACTTCGCGCTCCACGCGGTCCTGGAGGACCTGAACCCGCGCAACCCCGTGCTGCTGCTGGTCAACGGCATGGGCGCCACCCCGCTGCTGGAGCTGTACGGCTTCAACGCCGAGGTGCACCGGGTCCTCGCCGAGCGCGGGGTCGCCGTGGCCCGCACGCTGGTCGGCGACTACGTCACCTCCCTCGACATGGCGGGCGCGTCGGTCACGCTGTGCCAGATCGACGAGGAACTGCTGCGGCTGTGGGACGCGCCGGTGAACACGCCCGGTCTGCGCTGGGGCGTGTGATCCCCCGGCCGTGCCTGAACCGTACCTACCACGCAAGGGAGATCCTGTGCTCGACGCCGACTTCTTCCGCCGTTGGATGACGGCGACCGCCGCGTCCGTCGACCGCGAGGCCGACCGCCTCACCGCTCTCGACTCGCCGATCGGGGACGCCGACCACGGCAGCAACCTCCAGCGCGGGTTCCGGGCCGTGCGGGCCGAACTGGAGAAGGAGGCGCCGGACACGCCGGGCGGAGTCCTCACCCTGGCCGGGCGGCACCTGATCTCCACAGTCGGCGGGGCGTCCGGGCCGCTGTACGGGACGCTGCTGCGCCGGACCGGCAAGGCGCTCGGCGACGACGCCGAGGTGAGCGAGGAGCAGTTCACGCAGGCGCTGCGGGCGGGGGTGGACGGGGTGATGAAGCTGGGCGGCGCCTCGGTGGGCGACAAGACCATGATCGACGCGCTGGTGCCGGCCGTGGAGGCGCTGGGCGACGGTTTCGCCGCGGCCCGCGCCGCCGCCGAGGAGGGCGCCGAGGCGACGACCCCGCTCCAGGCGCGCAAGGGCAGGGCGAGCTATCTGGGCGAGCGGAGCAAGGGGCACCAGGACCCGGGCGCCACGTCGTCCGCGCTGCTGATCGCGGCGCTCGTGGCGGCGGCCGAAGGGGCGGAGGGCTGACATGGGCGACGGCAAGCTGGTCGGAATCGTGCTGGTGTCGCACAGTGCGGCGGTCGCGGAGTCGGTGGCCGAGCTGGCGAAGGGGCTCGCGGGCGGCGGCGTGACGGTGCCGGTGGCGCCGGCGGGCGGGCGGCCGGACGGCGGCCTCGGCACCAGTGCGGAGCTGGTCGCCGCGGCGGCCGCCTCCGTCGACCGGGGCGCGGGGGTCGCCGTCCTGACGGACCTGGGCAGCGCGGTGCTCACCGTGAAGGCGCTGCTCGCCGAGGGCGACGAACTGCCGAAGGACACCCGTCTGGTGGACGCCCCGTTCGTGGAGGGCACGGTCGCCGCGGTCGTCACGGCGGCCACCGGCGCCGACCTCGACGCGGTGACGGAGGCGGCCACGGAGGCGTACAGCTACCGCAAGGCGTGAGGCGACGTCCGCGCCCGGAGGACGGCCGGGCCCTGCCCGCACCGGCCGCCCGGCCGGGACGGCCCGGGACCCACGCCCGTCCCCCGGCCACCGCGGGCCCACCGCCGCGGACCGCGACCGGCGATGGCGGCCGCCCGAAGCCACGGCCCCGCGCCGCCACCGCGTAGCGCGAACCCGCCCCGGCCGCAGGCAGCCGCGGGCCGACGACCGGCCAGGTTCCACCGCCGCCCGCCGCCCCGGAGTACCGACGGCCGCGTGTCGCCACCGCGCGCCATGAGCCCACGCCCGGCCGAGGCGGCTGCGGGCCGCACCCGGTCCGGGGCCGGTGCGGGCGTCGGTCTCGTGGGCGAGCGTGGGCGGGGCGAGCGTACCGGCGCGGGCGGGTGGGACCGGGCGCCGCTCGGGACGGGAGGCAGCTCGGCGGCCCCGGGCCGGAAGGGGCCGGCTGGGTCAGTCTGTGGGGAGCTCGGTGCCGGTGCTGGTCAGCAGGCGCCGGACCAGGCGTTCGCCCTCCGCCACCGCGGCCCGGTGGCTCTCGATGGGGCGGACCCGGGAGTGCTCGAAGACGATGTAGGTCACGCCCGAGCGGGCGCCGCCGCCGCGCGGGTCGGCGGGGATGCCGAGGCGCCGGGCCGCGGCGTAGCTGGCCTCGCCGAGGAGGTCGCGCGGGCCGATGTCGCCCACCACCGCGTACTCCACCCGGCCCCGGTAGACGACGGCCGCGACGGAGCCACCGCCCACCGCGTGGTCGCGGTGGTCCCAGACGCGGCTCGGGGCGGGCAGCACGATGTACGGCAGCCGCTCGGCGTTCAGCCGGCGGCCGTCGGACTGCTGGTAGGCGGCGGAGGCCGAGAAGTGCGGGTCGGTGCGGCGGTTGCAGCGGCGGGTGGGCCGGCCGTCGCAGTCGATGTCCATGTCGGCCTTCCAGAAGACCGCGCCGGGCAGCCCGCAGACCGGGATCGTGGCGGGCCGGCCGGCGTCCGGGCGGAGCCTGCCGCGCGAGACCTGCGCGCAGTCGCGTACCAGGGCCAGCAGGTCGGCGGCGCGCACCTCGCCCTCGCCGCGTGCCGTCGCCCCCTCGCCGCGCGCCGCCGGTTCCCCGGTGTGCGCCACGGGCTCCTCGCGGGGCCGGTCCGGCGGCGGCGCGGGGGCGGCGGGCAGCGTCGTCGGAGCGAGCAGGGCGGCGCTCGCCGCGACGAGCGTCAGCGACTGGACACGCACGATGGGGAACCCTCTCCTCGGGGACATGAAAGGACATTCCTCACATATGAATGGAAGGTGATCGCGGCCCACGTTAGGTGACCGGGCGGCGCATGGCCCGCAACACGTGCGGGGCGGCCGGGGGCGGAGCCGCGCGGGCCCGGCCCCCGACCGCCCGCGCCGGCGCGGGCTCAGCGACGACAGCGGTCCGCGCCTCGGCACGAACTGGTCTTTGACGGACGGCAGTTCGGCCGGGATGACGTCAGCATACGCAACCCGGCGCGGAGGCCGCCCAGGGCGCCGGACACCGCCCTCTTGATGTGACCTCACCGAGGCGGCATATTGGTCCGGACCATTGACCGTGCGGCGTCCGGGCCGTCCGCGCCGCAGTTGACGGGGAGGCAGCCCTCGTGCGACGCGTTCCGGGTCCCGTCCCCCGCCGTGGCCGCGCTCCCGGGCGTGTCGTCGCGGTGTGCGGCGCGCTGGCCGTCCTGGCCGGCTGCGCGCCGGGCGCCGCGGACGACGACGGGGGCGCGCTGCCCGGAGCGCCGGCCGGGGTCACCGCCACGGCCGGCAGCGCGACCAGCGTGCACGTCATGTGGAACGCGGTCGCCGCCCGGCCGGGCGTCCGCGTCTACGAGGTGTACCGCGGCGGTGCCAAGGTGACCGACGTACCGGCGTCCGAGCACATGGTGGACGTCACCCGGCTGGCCCCGGCGACCGCGTACGTCTTCACCGTGCGCGCCCGCGACACCGAGGGCCGGCTCGGGCCGCCCAGCCGGGAGGCGCGGGCGACGACGCCGGCCGCCGCCGCGGCGGACCGCTCGGCCCCGACCCGCCCGCTCGACCCGCGCGGCCGGGCGATCGGCAGCCGGGCCGTCCAGCTGTCCTGGTCGGCGGCCACGGACGACCGGCGCGTGACCTCCTACGACGTCTACCAGGGGACGACGAGGATCCACAGCGTGGGCGGCGGCCAGACGGCGACCGTGGTCACCGGGCTGCGGCCGGGCACCCGGTACTCCTTCACCGTCCGGGCCCGCGACGCGGCCGACAACCTCTCCCCCGCCAGCCCGCCGGTCCGGCTCACCACCGCGCCCGGCTCCGACGACGGCCGGGGCACCGCGCCCACCTCCTTCCACGCGGCGACCCACCGCACGGACGGCGCCTACTACCTCGACCTGGACTGGGTCGCGCCGCGCACCGACGGCGTGGTGACGGAGTACCAGATCCAGCTGGACGGGCGGCCGGCCACCTCCCTCGTCTGGGGCGACTCCGCGCCCCGCGGGAAGGCGTCGTACAGCTTCTACCTGGGCCGCGAGGCCGGGGAGAGCCACCGGGTGCGGCTGCGCGCCCGGCTGCCGGACGGCACCTGGGGCGGCTTCACCCCCGAGCGCGCGGTGACCACCGGGCGGCCGTAGGCCCGCGCGGCCGGACGCCGGCAGCACGGGGCGCCCGTGCCCGGCCGTCACCCGAGCGGGCGCGCCGGGGGTGCGGCGGCCGGGCGGGGGGCGTTGGCTGTCCCTGAGGCAGCACGGGCGATTCCCCGTCTCCGGCGGCACATGGGATGGTCCGCCGACCGTGCCGCCGGAGGAGAAGTCCCATGCACAGCACCCAGCCGCTCCTCCGTACCGCCCCGGCCGCGGCGGCCGCCGCCCTCGCGCTCGGGCTCGCCGCCGGACCGGCGGCGGCGGGCGCGGGCATCGCCGTGAAGGCCATCGGCTCCACGGTGTCGGTCACCACCAGCGCGTGCACCCTGGTCGACGGCGGCTGGGGCACGGCCTCGCTGCTCGCCGGCGGGCAGACCAGCTTCGCGCAGGGCCGCCGGATCGCGCTGGCGGGGACGACCGTCAGCCAGTCGGCCGCCTGGCAGAGCGTGCCCGCGGGCACCTACACCGTGATCGTGGTGTGCGCGAACAACATGACGGCGGGCACCCAGTCCGTGGTCGTCTCCGCCGCCTCGGCCCCGACCGCCCGCGCCACGACCGCGCCGTCGCGCGGGGTGATGGGCGGCCTCGGCGGCGCCGCCCGGGACTACGGACCGCTCACCCTCGCCGTGGGCGGCGGCCTGGTGGGCGTGGCGCTGATCGCCACCGGCTGGGTGCTGCGCCACCGCTCCCGCCCGTACCGGCTCCGATGAGGCGTCAACGCCGCGCCTGACAGAGCGTCAGTTCTGCTCGGCAGGGCTGTTGTCGGGCGTCAGCCGGGCGAACTCGGACAGGGCGTGCTGGAGCCACTGGGTCCAGAAGGTCTCCAGGTCGATGCCGGCCCGCAGCACCAGATGGCGCAGCCGGTCGGCCGAACTGTCCTTGCCGGGCGGGAAGTCACGCTCCTCGATCTCCCGGTACTCCGCCAACTGTCGCTCGTGCGACTCAAGATGGCGTGCGAGTTCGGGCCCGAGACCTCCCGTCCCGACCACCGCGGCGGCGCGCAGCCGCAGCAGCAGGACGTCCCTGAGCGGCTTGGGCTCCTGGGAGGCGGCCGTCCAGCGGGCCAGTTCCGCGCGGCCCGCCGGCAGCACCTCGTAACTCTTCTTCTGCCCGCGGGCCGGCTGCTCGGTCGGCAGCGCGCGGATCAGGCCGTCCGCCTCCAGCCTGCCCAGCTCCCGGTAGATCTGCTGGTGCGTCGCCGACCAGAAGTAGCCGATCGACTTGTCGAAGCGGCGCGTCAGCTCCAGCCCTGACGACGGCTTCTCCAGCAGGGCGGTGAGGATGGCGTGCGGGAGTGACATGCGGTCATCCTAGGGAAGGCCGGTGGACGCCCGGGGCCCTACAGCGCCGCCGCCAGTTCGGTGCCCTGCTTGATCGCGCGCTTGGCGTCCAGCTCGGCGGCCACGTCCGCGCCGCCGATGAGGTGCACGGAGCGGCCCGCGGCGACCAGGTCCCGGTACAGGTCGCGGCGCGGCTCCTGTCCGGTGCACAGCACGACGGTGTCCACCTCCAGCACCGTGCTCGCGCCGTCCACGGTGATGTGCAGGCCCGCGTCGTCGATCCGGTCGTAGCTGACGCCGGGGACCATGGTGACGCCGCGGTGCTTGAGTTCGGTGCGGTGGATCCAGCCGGTGGTCCTGCCGAGTCCGGCGCCGACCTTGGTGGCCTTGCGCTGGAGCAGGTGCACGGTGCGCGGCGGTGCGGGCCGCTCGGGCGCGGCCAGGCCGCCGGGGGCGCGGTAGTCGGTGTCGACGCCCCAGGCGCGGAAGTACGCCGCCGGGTCCTCGCTCGCCTTGTCGCCGGCGTCGGTGAGGTACTCGGCGACGTCGAAGCCGATGCCGCCCGCGCCGAGGATCGCGACCCGGTCGCCGACGGGCGCGCCGTCGCGCAGGACGTCGAGGTAGCCGACGACGCTGGGGTGGTCGACGCCAGGGATCTCGGGGGTGCGCGGGGTGACGCCGGTGGCGACGACCACCTCGTCGTGGCCGTCGAGGTCGGCGGCGTCCACCCAGGTGTCCAGCCGCACCTCCACGCCGTGCGCGTCGAGCTGGTGGCGGAAGTAGCGCAGGGTCTCGTCGAACTCCTGCTTGCCGGGGACCTTGCGGGCGACGTTGAGCTGGCCGCCGATCTCGCTCGCGGCGTCGAACAGCGTGACGCGGTGGCCGCGTTCGGCCGCCGAGACGGCGCAGGCGAGGCCGGCCGGCCCGGCGCCGACGACGGCGACGTGCTTGCGCCGCCGGGTCGGGGAGAGCACCAGCTCGGTCTCGTGGCAGGCGCGCGGGTTGACCAGACAGGAGGTGATCTTCCCGCTGAAGGTGTGGTCGAGGCAGGCCTGGTTGCAGCCGATGCAGGTGTTGATGGCCTCGGGCCGGCCGGCGGCGGCCTTGTTGACGAACTCCGGGTCGGCGAGCATCGGCCGGGCCATGGAGACCATGTCGGCGCAGCCGTCCGCGAGCAACTGCTCGGCGACTTCGGGGGTGTTGATGCGGTTGGTGGTGACGAGCGGGACGGTGACCGCGCCCATCAGCCTCTTCGTCACCCAGGTGTAGGCGCCGCGGGGCACGGAGGTGGCGATGGTGGGGATGCGGGCCTCGTGCCAGCCGATGCCGGTGTTGATGAGGGTGGCGCCGGCGGCCTCGACGGCCCGGGCGAGCCGGACGACCTCGTCCAGGGTGGAGCCGTCGGGCACCAGGTCGAGCATGGAGAGCCGGTAGACGACGATGAAGTCCTCGCCGACCGCCTCGCGCACCCGGCGCAGGATCTCCAGCGGGAAGCGGGTGCGGTGGTCGTACGAGCCGCCCCAGCGGTCGGTGCGGCGGTTGGTCCGCGCGGCGGTGAACTCGTTGATCAGGTAGCCCTCGGAGCCCATGATCTCCACGCCGTCGTAGCCGGCCTGCCGGGCGAGGCGGGCGGTGCGGGCGTAGTCGTCGATGGTGCGCTCGATGTCGGCGTCGGTGAGTTCGCGCGGCACGAAGGGGCTGATGGGCGCCTGGAGGGGGCTCGGGGCGACCAGGTCGCGGTGGTAGGCGTAGCGGCCGAAGTGCAGGATCTGGAGGGCGATCCGGCCGCCCTCGCGGTGGACGGCGTCGGTGACGACGCGGTGCTGGGCGGCCTCCTCCTCGGTGGTGAGCTTGGCGCCGCCCTCGTAGGGGCGGCCCTCGTCGTTGGGGGCGATGCCGCCGGTGACGATGAGGCCCACTCCGCCGCGGGCGCGGGCCGCGTAGAACTCGGCCATCCGTTCGAAGCCGCGCTCGGCCTCCTCCAGGCCGACGTGCATGGAGCCCATCAGGACGCGGTTGGGCAGGGTGGTGAAGCCCAGGTCGAGCGGGCTCAGCAGGTGCGGGTAACGGCTCATCGGGCCCTCCGTGGCGACGTCGTACCCGCCAGTTGTAGAGGACGCCGGGGCCTTTTTGCAACTAGTTGCACAAACGCTGGGCGCACGGGAGCGGCGGCCGCGGGCCGGGTCCGGTCACTCCGACGGCCGTACGGCCGCCGCCTTCCTCACCGGCGGCGGCCGTACGGGTGACTCAGCGGGTCTCCAGCCGCACGTGCAGCTCGCGCTCCTGGTCGCCGGAGGCCGTGCACAGGTCCTGGACGGTGAACAGGGAGTCCAGGGTCGTGCGGAACCGGTCGATCGCCCAGTAGCCGCCCTGCACGTCGGCCGTGACGGACGCCCCGAGCCGGGTGGGACCGCACTCGGCCCCGTGCGTCCCGGCCACGTCGAAGGTGCCGAGCCACACCGTGGGACGCACCTCGTCGAAGTCGCGCGGCACCTCGCCCGCGCACCGGTCGGAGTCGTAGCAGGCGCACAGGGCGTCGAACACGACCCGGGCGTCCTCCTTGCTGCACCCGCTCAGCTCCACCGAGACGGATTGCGGATGCGCTCGCTCGCTGTCCATCGTGATCGCTCCTCTCGTGACCGCGCCGTGCTGCCGCGCGGACTCCTCGAAGCCGAGCCCCGCCCTCGTCCCCAGCAAAGCACCACCCGCCGTCCGGGGCACTGCCGGCGGCCTCCGCGTCCACGCCGGAAGCGGTCCTTCCGGCCGGTTCGGCGGGACGGCCGCCCGGGTGGTGAGGGATGGTGGAGGAGAGCGACGGACCCTCGGAGAGGTGAGCGTGGGCGCGGTGCAGCGGGGCGTGTCGGCGGCGGCCGGCCGCGTGGACGGGCGAAGGCGGTGCGGGCGATGAACGCAGCCGGGGGGCTTCCGGCCGAGGGCGGCGAGCCGCCCCGCGGTCCGGTGCCGCCCAGCGGGCTGCTCGACGTGCTGGGCGTGGCCTCGGTGGTCCTGGACGACGAGGGCCGCATCGTGCTGTGGAGCCCGCAGGCCGAGGAGCTGTTCGGCTACAGCGCGCGGGAGGCGCTGGGCCGGTCGGCCGCCCGGCTGATGGTGCACAAGGAGCACCTGGACGTGGTGGTGCAGCTGTTCGCCGACGTCCTGCTCACCGGCCGGGGCTGGGCGGGAGCCTTCCCGATCCGGCACAAGGACGGCAGCACGCGCATGGTCGAGTTCCGCAACATGCGGCTGCTGGACGACCGGGGGGACGTGTACGCGCTCGGGCTCGCCGCCGACCAGTCGACCGTGCGGCGCCTGGAGCGGGACGTGGCGCTGTCCGAGCGGATCGTCTCGCAGTCCCCGATCGGGCTGGCCGTCCTGGACACCGAGCTGCGCTACGTCTCCGTCAACCCGGCCCTGGAGCGGATCGACGGCGTCCCGGCCGCCCAGCGGCTCGGCCGTACGATCCCGGAGGTGCTGCCGCAGCTGAACGCCGACAAGGTGGAGTCCGCGACCCGCCGGGTGCTGGAGACCGGGCAGCCGGTCGTCGACGTCTTCACCGTCGGCCGCACCCCCGCCGAACCCGACGAGGACCAGGCATGGTCCATCTCGCTGTACCGCCTGGAGGACGCCGTCGGCACCATCCTGGGCGTGGCCGTGTCGATCGTGGACGTCACCGAGCGGTACCGGGCGGGCATCGAGGCGGAGGCCGCCCGGCGCCGCCTGACCCTGATCGCCGACGCCACCACCCGGATCGGCACCACCCTGGACCTGGACCGCACGGCGCGGGAACTGGCCGAGGTCGCCGTGCCCGAGCTGGCCGACGTGGCGGCCGTGGACCTGCTGGACGCGGTGGTCGGGGGCCGCCGCAGCAGCCTGGGCCCCACCGAGCCGGCCGTGTTCCGCGCCCTGGCGGTGCGGGCGGACCGCGCGGCCGACGCCCTGGAGGCCGCCGACCCGCCCGGCCAGATCGCCCGCTACGGCCCCGACCGGCTGGTCACCCAGTGCGTGCGCACCGGGCAGCCGGTGCTGCTGGCGCACGTCGGCGAGGAGGACCTGACCTGCATCGCCCGCTCCCCCGAGGCGGCCGTGCTGCTGGGCCGCGCGGGGGTGCACTCGTACCTGGCCGTGCCGCTGATCGCGCGCGGGGAGGTGCTGGGCGCGCTGGACCTCAAACGCACCCGCAATCCGCGGCCCTTCGGCGAGGACGACGTCCTGCTGGCCCGGGAGCTGGCCTCCCGGGCCGCCGTGCAGATCGACAACGCCCGCTGGTACCAGAACGTCCGGGACACCGCCCTGACCCTCCAGCGAAGTCTGCTGCCCCGGCACCCGTCCGTCACCGGCGGCCTGGAGGTCGCCTCCCGCTACCAGCCGGCGGGGGCCACCATCGAGGTGGGCGGCGACTGGTTCGACGTGATCCCGCTGACCGAGGACAAGACGGCGCTGGTGGTCGGGGACGTGATGGGCAGCGGGATCGGCGCGGCCGCCACGATGGGCCGGCTGCGCACCGCGACCAAGGCGCTGGCCTCGCTGGACCTGGACCCGGCCCGGCTGCTGGAGCACCTGGACCGCATCACCGACGGCCTCGACCACTCCATCGCGACCTGCCTGTACGCCATCCACGACCCGCACGCGCGGGAGTGCCGGATCGCCAACGCCGGGCACCTGCCCCCGGCCCGGGTCCGCCCGGGCCGGCCGGCGGAGCTGCTCGACCTGCCCACCGGGGTGCCGCTGGGCGTCGGGGGCGTGCCGTTCGCCACCACCGCCGTCGACCTGGAGCCGGGCGACCAGCTGGTGCTGTACACCGACGGGCTGGTGGAGACCCGCCGGCACCCGCTGGACGAGCGCCTGGACACGCTGCTGTCGCTGCTGGACGACCCGGAACGCCCGCTCGAAGAGCTGTGCGACCTGCTGCTGCGGACCCTGCACCAGCCGGACAACCACGACGACGTGGCCCTGCTGGTGGCCCGGGCGCAGCCGCTGGCGTGAGCCGGCCGCCCGGCGGGCCCACGGCGCGGCCGGGTCGTCCGGCGGGCCTATCGCGCCATGCCGACCACGACGGTGGCGTACAGCTCCGCCGAGACGGCGAGGCGCGCGGCGAGACCCGCCGCCGCGAAGGCGGCCAGGGCCGCGGGCGCCTGCCGCTCGCTGGTCTCGACCAGGAGGCAGCCGCCGGGGGCGAGCCAGCGGGGGGCCTCGGCGGTGACGCGGCGCAGGACGTCCAGCCCGTCGGCGCCGCCGTCGAGGGCGGCTGCGGGTTCGTGGTCGCGGGCCTCGGGCGGCAGCAGGGCGACCTCACGGGTGGGGACGTAGGGGACGTTGGCGGCGAGGATGTCGACCCGGCCGCGCAGTGCGGCCGGCAGCGCGTCGAACAGGTCGCCCGTGTGCACCCGGCCGGCGGCGGGGCGCACGTTGCGCCGGGCGCAGCGCACCGCGACCGGGTCGATGTCGGCGGCGTGCAGCTCGACCGGTCCGAGCGCGTCGGCCAGCGCGGCGCCCACCGCGCCCGAGCCGCAGCACAGGTCCACGACGAGCCGGGCGTGCGGCGCCTGGGCCACGGCCTCGTCGACGAGCAGTTCGGTACGGCGCCGGGGCACGAAGACGCCCGGTTCGACGGCGATCCGCAGACCGTGGAACCCGGCCCAGCCCAGGACCTGTTCGAGGGGCAGGCCCGAGGCGCGCCGCCGCACCAGCGCGGTCAGCTCCCGCGGGGTGCGCGCCGCGGCGAGGATCAGCTCGGCCTCGTCCTCGGCGAAGACGCAGCCGGCCGCACGCAGTGCGGTGACGACCTCGGCGCGTGCGGCGGGCGGGAAGGGTGTGACGGGTGTGACGGGCGGAGAGGGAAGTTCGGACATGGCGGGCGGAGACCTTTCGGGAGGCGAAGGGCGCTCCCGCGATCACCCGGCGGCGGTGGACCGCGCCGCTGCGGCGAGGAGGGAGAGCACCCGACCTGACACTGCGGTAATGGGTCTCACCTCCTTGGCCTGCGGCGGCCGGGACCGTCCGCGACCGCAGGTCACCTTACCCCAACCCTCAGACGGCGACGGTCTCTTCGGTCTCCTCCTCGACGGCCTCGGCCGCCTCGCGGGTGCGGGCGTCGCCGTCGGCGCCGGACTCCCGGAGCGCGGGCGCGGCGGGGGCGCCCGCGGCGGAGTGGGGACCGCCGGCGGCGTGGGCGCCGGCCGCGTGGGCGCCGTGGGAGGCGGGGGCGCGCAGCCGCTCGCAGGCCGCCGCGAGCGCGGTGACCGCGAGGCCGAGCAGCAGCCACACCACCAGCGTCCACACGGTGCGGGCGAGGCCGTCGCCGTCGAAGTACAGCAGGCTGCGGGCGCCCTCGACGAAACCGGCGCCGTTCCAGAAGGCGTGCAGCGTGCCGAAGAAGCCGTTCTGCAGTTCCGGCCGGAACAGGCCGCCGGAGCTGGTGAAGTTGAGCATCACGAACAGCACCATCATGGTGAGCGTGGTCCACCGCTTGAGGAAGGTGTGCAGGCCGACGCCGATGAAGAGGATGCCGGCGGAGTAGAGCCAGGCCATGCCCCAGACGCCGGCGAGGCCGTGGTGCGCGAGGTGGAAGACCGGTCCGGCGAGCAGGGCGCCGATCCCGCTCACCACGGCCGACACGCCGAGCGTGAGCAGTGCCCGGACGCGCATGGGCAGGGCGGCGCCGGCCGCGCCGAGGGCGGCGACGGAGGCGTAGGAGCCGATGCTCAGCGCGATCAGCAGGAAGAACAGGCCCTGTCCGGTGGGGTCGTCGGCGGCCGGCGCGGCCACGTCGGTCACCTTCAGCGGCCGGCCCTGCTCGGCGGCGACGGGGGTGAACACCTTCTCGACCGCGGTCGCGCCCATGTCGGAGGCGGCGGTGGCGACCACCAGTTCGGGGGCCTTGGCGCTCGGCACGTAGGCGCCGGTGACGTCGCGGGACTTCAGCAGGTCGACGGCCTGGGCGCGGGTGGCGACGGTGCGGACGTCGAGCTGGTCGCCGGCCCGGTCCTTGACCGTCTGGGCGAAGACCTTGGCCTGCGATCCCTCGCCGACGACGGCGACGGGCAGGTGGTGCGGGTGCGGGGTCACGAACGCGCCCATGTACGCGAGCCCCATACCGAGGCACATCAGCAGGGGGGTGATCAGGTCGGTGAGCACATGGCGCAGCGCGGGCGACCTCATCGCTCTCCTCCATTGGTTGGCTTATACAACTCTCTTTTCAGTTGTACTATACAACCAGCGAGCCGGGGAGGTATTCCGTGACAGCAGGCGAAGGGCCCGACGAGCCCGCCGGGGAGTCGGCGGTGGAGACGATCCAGCGCGAGATGACGGTCTTCGCCCGCCGGGCCAGGGCCTCGGCGGGCCGGATGCACCCCGAGCTGTCCCTGGTGTCGTACACGCTGCTGGGGCACTTGGAGGAGCGCGGCGGCTGCCGCGCCACCGACCTGGCCGCGCACTACGCCCTGGACAAGTCCACGGTCAGCCGCCAGGTGTCCGCGCTGGAGCGGACCGGCCTGGTCGAACGGCGTCTGGACCCGGAGGACCACCGGGTGCAGGTGCTGGTCCTGACCGACGCGGGACGGCGGATCCTCGCCCAGGTCACCGAGAGCCGCCGCGCCGCCTTCAAGGAGCGGCTGGCGCGGTGGCCGGCCGAGGACCTGGAGCGGTTCGCGGAGTACCTCGCCCGCTACAACGCCTGGACGCCGCCGCCCGACGAGCCGTGAGGCGGCGGCGCGTGCGTGGACGCCGCGACGGACCGGCGCGCGGGCACATGCCCGCCATGACGGACCGGCGCACGGGCACATGCCCGCCATGACGGACCGGCGCACGGGCACATGCCCGCCATGACGGACCGGCGCGCGGGCACATGCCCGCCATGACGGACCGGCGCGCGTGTGTCGGGCCTGCCCGCGCGCCGGTCCGGTCTCTCCGGCGGCTACGCCACCGGCACGGCCTCCCGCCCGCCGGCCAGCGGCTCCGGCACCCGGGCGGCGAGGAACGCGGTATGCCGCCGCAGCCGGAAGCCCAGGGACTCGTACAGCCGGATGGCCGTCGTGTTGCCGGCGCCGGTGTGCAGGAACGGGGTCTCGCCGCGTTCGCGGATGCCGTGGGCGACGGCGAGGATCAGCCGGGTGGCGAGCCCCTGGCCGCGGACGGCGGGGTCGGTGCACACCGCGCTGATCTCGGTCCAGCCGGGCGGACGCAACCGCTCCCCCGCCATCGCCACCAGGGCGCCCGCGCGCCGGATGCCGAGGTAGTCGCCCAGTTCGACGGTGCGCGGCAGGAACGGGCCGGGCCGGGTGCGGGCGACCAGGTCGAGCATCTCCGGCACGTCGGCCGGGCCGAGGAGGACCGCCTCCGGGTCGGGCGCCGCGGCGAGGCCGTCGTCCACGAACTGCACGCCCGCCACCTCGAAGGTGATCTCCCACCCGTCCGGGACGCGGCCGCGGAAGCCGGCCAGCGGGACCTCGGCGCCGGGTCCGGCCAGGGCGGCCACATCGGCCCAGTCGTCGGCGTCCGGCTCGTCGGGCAGCGCCAGCCACGGCGACACGTCGAGGGGGTAGCGCAGCACCCGGCCGCGCCGCTCGGCGAAGTGGGCGTGCGGCCCGGTCAGGGAGGCGAGGGCCGGGTTGTCGAGGACGTGCCCGCCGCTCGCCGCGGCGGCCGGATCGGTCGTCCCGCTCACGCGGCCACCTCCGACCGGCCCTTGGGCCGGCCCGTGCGCGCCTCGTGACCGGCCGCGACCACCGTCGCCGCCGGTGCGCGGCCCGCGTCCGGTCGGGCCCGGTCCGTCCCCGTCGGCGCCGCGGGCTCCGCGCCGCCGTACCGGGTGAACACGTATGCCTTGGGCATGCTCCCACTCTCCTGCCGTCGTTCTCACCGCGTCGCCGGCCGCGGACGACCGCGGCCGGCACGCCCCGTGCAAGAAGGATCGCCGGGCGGCTATTCCCGGCGTCCGGGAGAGTTCACACGCCCGTCACGAGGGGCGGCCGGGCCGCCCCGGACCGGTCCCGACGGGCACGGACGACGGGGAGGCGCCGACCCACTTCCGGCCAGGGGACGGGCTGCGCCAGGCGGGCTGCGGTTTTGGCGCGGGACGGGCGGGCACTTCGTCTGAGGTCGCGGCGAACTCGGTTGACGGGCCTGCGAGTTCGGGACGGTGCGGGTGTGCCCGGCGGGACGTCGGCGGCGGTGAGGGGGTCGGCATGCGAAGGCGTGGGCGCGCCCGGCGCCGCAATCCGCTGCGGCGCCGGGCGGACGTCGTCCGGGCGTGGGCCGCCCTCGTCCTCGCGGTCCTGGTGTGCGCGGGCGCGCCGCTGCTCGGGCTCGGCACCGCCTGGTGGGCGTACGGCGAGGCGCGTGCCGCGCAGACGGCGCAGCGGGCCGACCGGCACCGGGTCCGCGCCGAGGCCGTCGGCGACACCCGCGCCGCACCGCTCACGGCACGGGCCCGGCCCGGCGACACCCGTCCGGTCACGGTGCGCTGGACGCAGCCGGGCGGCCGCCCGCGTACGGCGACGACGCGGGTCCGGACCGGGGTCCGGCCGGGCGATCCGGTCGACGTGTGGCTGGACTCCGGCGGACGGGTCGTCACCGCGCCCTCGGGCGACAGCACGGTGTGGCAGTACACGGTCAGTCTGGGCTGCTACGCCACCGGCGGAGCCGTCGCCGTCCTGCTGCTGGGCCGCGCGGTCGCCCGCCGGGTCTCCTGGCGCCGCCGGCTGGACGAATGGGACCGCGCCTGGGCCCGCACGGGCCCGCGGTGGAGCGGTCGCCGCGCGTGAGCGGGGCCGCGGCCCGCCTCCCGGGGGCGGAGCGCGACGGCACGGCCGCTGTCCCGGTGATCCGCGCGGGCGCCGCCGTACGGTGCGGTCGGCCGCGGGCCTCGGCCCGCAGGGCGGTGGCCGGCGCCCCGTCCGGCCTTCCTCTCGGCGCACTCCGCGAGTACCGTCCGGCACGCACGCGATGTCCGGCGTTCGCCCGTCGTTCGGCGGTCGGCCGACTCGCTCGGGAAGGGTCTTCGGCAGGCATCTGCTGAAAGGTTTCAGCCGAATCCTCCGAGCGGCCTTCCCAGCTGGTTTAGACCAATGTTAGACCTGGTGGCGCAATGAGCCCGAGTGGCTACGGTACGTCATCAACAGGAGGCGCGGCATGGCCCGCACCACCCCCCACGACCGCCCCAGGACACGAGCGAGGGCCGAAGGAGGTCCGCTGTACTGGAAAGTCGCCGCCCGACTCCTCGACGAGCTGCGCGACGGAACCATCCCACCCGGTGAACGCCTCCCGGCCGAGCGGCAGTTGGCCGTGCACTTCGGGGTCAGCCGGGAGACCGTGCGCCAGGCGCTGGAGGTGCTGCGCCGGGACGGGCTGGTCGCCACCGACCGGCGCGGCAGCCACGCCGCGCTGACCGGGCCGCCGGTGGCGGCGCCGGTCCGCCTGGCCTTCCCGGTCGGCGCCCGCAGCGGCGACCCGGACGCCTGCGACCGGACCGCGGTGGCCTGGGAGACGCCGCCGCCCGAGCACGCCGCCGCGCTGGGGCTCGCCGCGCACCGGCCGACCCTCGTGCACCACTACCGGTCCACGGCGGCCGACGGCAGCGACCTGCGCACGGCGGTGACATCGTTTTCCCCCGTCGCCCTCGCCGAGGTCGCCGAACTCGCCCGCTACCGCGACCGCGCGGACGGCTCCGACGGCGCCCAACTGCGCCGCGCCTACGACTGGATGCGCCGGGCGGGCCTGACCCTGCATCACCGCGACTCCATCACCCGGCTCCCGGACGGCCCTTCGGTGCGCGTCACCCGGCGCGTGCGCGACCAGTACGCCCGCCTGCTGGAGATCACCGACCTGCTCGTGGACGCCCGACAGGACGCCCTCGTCTACGAGTTCACCCTGCCGGCGGCGGTCTGACCGCCGCTCTCCGCGGCGGGCCGCCGGTCCGTCACGGCAGCCTGCGGGCCGCGATCAGCCGGGCCCGCGGGCTGCCGTCGGCGCGCTCGCCGAACTCGGGCAGCGCGAACGGCTCGACCCGGAAACCGGCCCGTTCCAGCTCGCGCAGCACGTCGCCGAAGCGGTAGGCGCGGTAGTACATCACGAACGGCGGCCGCCACACGGCGTTGCGCACCCGCATGACCGCGTCGAAGCCGAGCAGCGTCCAGAAGGCGCGGGAGCGCGGCGGGGGCGGGGCGAACACCGGGAGGGCGAACACGCCGCCGGGCCGCAGGACCGCGTGCGCCTGCCCGAACAGCACGGGCAGTTCGGCGGGGAGGAAGTGCCCGAGCGCGCCGAAGCTGACGACGAGGTCGAAGGCGGCGGTGAAGGGCAGCGCGCGGGCGTCCGCGCGCACCCAGGCGGTCGGCACGGCGGTACGCGGGGCGCGCGCCCGGGCGACGTCGAGCATCCCGGCGCTGAAGTCGACGCCGGTCACCGTCCTCCGGCACACCCGCGCCAGCACATCGGCACCGGCGCCCGTCCCGCAGCACAGGTCCAGCCCGTCGTCGTACGGCCCGGTCCGCTCCAGCAGCGACGCCACGGCGTCGAGCACCGACGCCGGCGTGCGGAAGGGGGTGCGGTCGAACTTCGGCGCGAGCAGGTCGTAGCCGCGCTCGACGGAGGACAGCGCCTGCACGGCGAGTTCGCGGACGGTGGGGCCTTCGGGGCTGAACACCCACGTCAGCCTAGTCCTCGGCGCGCCGCGAGAACATGAGAGGCGACGACGGCGGAGGATCGTGCTACATTGCATGCAGCACCTTTCTCTGTCCGCCTCTTCGGACCAGGTGCGAGCGGGTCTCCCGCTGCTCCGTCTGCCGCTCCGGCCAACCAGTCCGGCGATCGGCACACCGGATCTTCTCCACCACCTCGCGTGCCAGGCGTACCACCGTTTCGGGCCGCCCTCCCCGAGGTGCGTTCTCCCGCCGCCGAAGGCAGCCGTGCGCGCCTTCCCTCTCGCGGCCGTTCCCCCCTTCCCCCCTTGCTTCCTCCCCCGCACGGCCTCCGTGCCCGTCGTCCGCGAAAGGACACCCACCCCATGACCACCACACTCGAACACCCTCCCGTACGACAGCGGCCGGACCAGGCCGTCCAGCTCGTGACCGGTGTCCTGGACGTCGACCACAGCGGAGCGGGCCGGCTGCGCGGCCGGGACTGCCTGCCCTCCCCCACCGACCCGCACGTGTCCGCCGCGCTGATCCGCCGCCACGGACTGCGCAGGGGCGACCTCGTCGAGGGCGTGCCCGGTGAGAAGCGCGCCCTCACCGCGGTCGCCCGGGTCGGCGGCCGCGCCCCGGAAGCGCTCCGCGGCCGCCGCCGCTTCGCCGACCTCACCCCGCTGCACCCCCGCGAGCGGCTGCGCCTGGAACACCCGGCCGCCGGTCTCGCCGGGCGCGTCGTGGACCTGCTCGCCCCCGTCGGCAAGGGCCAGCGCGGACTGATCGTGGCCCCGCCCAAGACCGGCAAGACCGTGCTGCTCCAGCAGCTCGCCGCCGCCGTCGCCGGGAACCACCCCGAATGCCGGCTGATGGTGGTGCTGCTGGACGAGCGCCCCGAGGAGGTCACCGACATGCGGCGCTCCGTGCGCGGCGAGGTCTACGCCTCCACCTTCGACCGCACGGCCAAGGAGCACATCGCGCTCGCCGAACTCGTCGTGGAGCGCGCCAAGCGGCTGGTGGAGGCCGGCGAGGACGTCGTGATCCTGCTGGACTCGCTGACCCGGCTGTGCCGGGCCCACAACAACGCGGCCGCCCCCGGCGGACGCACCCTCAGCGGCGGTGTCGACGCGGCGGCGCCGCTCGGCCCCAAGCGGCTCTTCGGGGCCGCCCGCCTGGCCGAGGAGGGCGGTTCGCTCACCATCCTCGCCACCGCGCTGGTGGAGACCGGCTCGCGCGCCGACGAGTTCTTCTTCGAGGAGCTGAAGGGCACCGGCAACATGGAACTGCGGCTGAGCCGCGAGCCGGCCTCCCGGCGGGTGTTCCCGGCCGTCGACGTCAGCGCCTCCGGCACCCGCCGCGAGGAACTCCTGCACTCCCCCGCCGAGTCCGCGGCGAGCGCCGGACTGCGGCGCGCCCTGCTGAGCCGCGACGGCCGCGACGGCCGGACCGGCCTGGAGACCTTGCTCGAACGGCTGCGCGCCACCCCGGACAACGCGACCTTCCTGCGCCGCGTCCAGCCGACGCTGCCGAGCGCCTAGGCCGCTTCCGTCGCGGACGCGGCGGCTGAGCACCCCTCACCCCGGGGACTTGGACAGCCGCGCGCCGCAGGCGTGCCCGGGACGCCGCCGTCGGGGCCGTCCACTGGGGCATCCGGGCCACGCGCTGGGACATCCGGGTGCTCGTGCTCCCCGTTCGGCCCTCGGCAAGGTCACGCCCGCGCCGGTTCGTTCCTACGTTGGCGCTATGACGATCAAACTCCCCACCAGGGTCGCCCTGTCCACCTGCGCCCTCTGCGCGACGGGCCTGCTGATAGTGACCTCCCCGGCCGCCGCCACGGGCCTGGCCGGGACGGACCCGGGAGCGCCGGGGCGGCCGAAGACGGCGATGCCGCAGCCGGCCCTCCTGGAACGCGAGGGCACGCAGGTACGGCCGCGGTCCGAGGCGCCCGAGACCCCGGCGGTCTCCGCGCTGTCCTGGCTGGTGGCCGACGCGGGCAGCGGCGAGGTGCTCGCCGCGCACGACGCGCACGAGCAGCTGCCCCCGGCGAGCACGCTGAAGACGCTGTTCGCGCTGACCGTGCTGCCCGCCTTCCCCGGCGGCCTGCGGCACACCGTCAGCGGCGCCGATCTGGCCGGCATCGGGGAGGGCAGCAGCCTGGTCGGGGTGGTCGAGGGTCACACGTATCAGGTGTCCGACCTGTGGCGCGGGGTGTTCCTCAACTCCGGCAACGACGCGGTGCACGTGCTCGCGGCGCTCAACGGCGGCTGGGACCGCACCGCGCGGCAGATGCAGACCAAGGCGCGCGCGCTGGGCGCCGTGGACACCGACGTCGTCTCCCCCGACGGCTACGACGCCGACGGGCAGGTCTCCTCGGCCTACGACCTCGCCGTGTTCGGGCGGGCCGGGCTGCGCAACCCGGACTTCGCGCGCTACTGCTCCACCGTGAACGCCCTCTTCCCGGGCAACGACGGCGGCTCGTTCGGGATCGCCAACACCAACCGGCTGCTGACCGGGGCGGACGGCGTGGAGCCGTATCCCGGGCTGATCGGCATCAAGAACGGCTACACCACCAACGCGGGCAACACCCTGGTCGCCGCCGCCCACCGCGACGGGCGCACCCTCATCGTGACGTTGATGAACCCTCAGGAGGGCGACGGTCTGGAGGTGTACGAGGAGGCCCGCCAGCTGCTCGACTGGGGATTCGACGCCGCCGGGCACGTCGACCCGGTCGGCTCGCTCGACGCGCTGCGCCCGGTGGCGCACGCCGCCGCGGCCCCCGCGCCGGCCGCGTCGCCCTCCCCCTCGCCCTCGCGGGCGCCGGTCACGACGGCCCAGGCGCCGACGGCGTCCAACTGGCCGCGGACGGCCGCGATCGTGGGCGGCGCCGTCGGGGCGGGCGCGCTGGCGCTGCTGCTGGGTCTGCGGCGCAGGAACACGCGGCCCTGGCGCCGCTGACCGCCGGGCGGCCGCGCGCCCCCGGCGAGGTCAGAACACCGACAGGCCGGTGAGGGTGGTGAAGCGGTCCAGCGCCGCCACCCCGGCGACGGAGTTGCCCCGCTCGTCCAGGCCGGGGCTCCACACGCACAGGGCGCACCGGCCGGGCACGACGGCGATGATGCCGCCGCCCACGCCGCTCTTGCCGGGCAGCCCGACCCGGTAGGCGAAGTCGCCCGCCGCGTCGTACGTCCCGCAGGTCAGCATGACGGCGTTGACCTGCTTGGCCTGGCTGCGGGTCAGCAGCCGGGTGCCGTCGGCGCGGATGCCGTGCCGGGCCAGGAAGGCGGCGGCCAGGGCGAGGTCGGCGCAGGAGGCCGCGATCGAGCACTGCCGGAAGTACTGGTCGAGCAGGACCGGCACCGGGTTGTCGATGTTGCCGTAGGACGCCATGAAGTGGCCGAGGGCGGCGTTGCGGTCGCCGTGCGCGGTCTCCGAGGCGGCGACCGCCAGGTCGAAGTCCAGGCCGGGGTTGCCGCTCTCGGCGCGCAGCAGCCGCAGGAGCTCGCCCGCCGCGTCGCCGGTACGGGTCTGGAGGCGGTCGGTGACGACCAGGGCGCCGGCGTTGATGAACGGGTTGCGCGGGATGCCGTTCTCGTACTCCAGCTGCACCAGAGAGTTGAACGGGTTGCCGGAGGGCTCGCGGCCCACGTGCTCCCACAGTTCGTCGCCCTCGCGGGCCAGGTCGAGGGCGAGGGTGAAGACCTTGGTGATGGACTGCGCGGAGAACGGCTCGCGCCAGTCGCCCACCCCGTACACGGTGCCGTCCAGCTCCGCGACGGCCATGCCGAAGGCACGCGGGTCGCGGGCGGCGAGCGCCGGGATGTAGTCGGCGGGCCGCCCACGGCCGGGCGTCCGCCCGATCTCCTCGGCGATTCGCTCCAGAACCGGCTGGAAGGCCATCGAGGACGTCACGCTCCCCATTGTGCCCACGCCGGGCGCGGGCGGCGTCGGGCGGGCGGGTCAGGCGCAGGCCGAGGGGCGGGGCTCGGGGGCCAGGGCGTCGACCGGGCGGACCCGGCCGACCGGCTCGCCGCCGCCGAGGAGGGGTTCGCCCGCGAACGCGGTGAGCCGGGACGGGTCGACGCCGGCCCGGACCAGGGCCGCGGCGGTGACCGGGACGCGGGCCCGGTCCGCGCCGTCGGAGATCTTCACCGCGACGGCCCGGCCGTCCGGCAGCGCGGCCGCCTCGACGCCTTCGAAGCCGTCCTTGGCCAGCAGCCCGGGCACGGCCCGCATCAGCGCGGCCACGTCCCGGCCGGCGCCGGAGGCCGTCTCGGCGTGGGCGCGCATCGCGTCGGCGACCCGGGCCTCCGGGGTGCCGGGCGCGGCCGTGGTGACGCGGGCGGCGGCGCGGGCCAGGCCGTGCAGGGAGACGGCGAACAGGGGCGCTCCGCAGCCGTCGACGGTCACGCGGGCCACCCGCTGCCCGGTCAGCTCCTCGACGGTCTCGGCGACGGCCCGCTGGAGCGGGTGGGCCGGGTCCAGGTAGTCGTCCAGCGACCAGCCGTTGAGCCGGCAGGTGTAGAGCATGGCGGCGTGCTTGCCGGAGCAGTTCTGGGCGAGCCGGGAGGGCAGGCGCCCCGCGCGCACCCAGGCGTCCCGCACGCTCGCACCGAACGGCAGGTCGGGCACGTTGCGCAGGTGGTCCTCGGTCAGCCCCGCCAGGTCGAGGATGCGCCGGGCGCCGGCCAGGTGGCGTTCCTCGCCGGAGTGGCTGGCGGCGGCGAGCGAGAGCAGCTCGCCGTCCAGCGGCAGCCCGGCCCGCACCATGGCGACGGCCTGGACGGGCTTGAGCGCCGAGCGCGGGTAGAAGGCGGCCTCGGTGTCGCCGAGCCGGAAGCACACCTCGCCGTCGGCGTCGAGGACGACGACGGAGCCGTAGTGGACGCCTTCGACGACGCCGCCGCGTATGAGGTGGGCGACGGGTGCGTGGCGGGGTTCGCGGACCGGGGGCGCCGCGGCGGGGGAAGCGGGGGGAAGGGTCTGCATGGCTGCCTGCGTCACTGGTGAGTGGGTGGGTGGAGACGCGCGGGGTGTGCGCGGGGGCTTCGGGTGGAGCGGTGCGCGGTGCGGCCGCGGGTGGCGCGGTGGGGGCCGGGGGCGTCCGGGGCGTCTTACGTCCCCGGTCCGCCCGGTGCCGGTTGGTGGGCGGGGCGCACGATGGCGGCGAGGGTGTTCTCGACGCGGTCGAGGTGGTGGGTCATGGCCTGGACGGCGTCGTGCTCGCTGCCGTCGGTCAGCGCCTCCACCAGGGCCCGGTGCTCCCGGTTGGACTGCTCGCGCCGGCCGCCCAGCTCGGTCAGGAAGGCCGACTGGCGGGCCAGGGCGTCCCGGATCTCCTCGATGACCCGGCGGAAGACCGGGTTGCGGGCGGCCTGGGCGACGGCGAGGTGGAACAGGGTGTCCAGCGCGACCCACGAGGTGGTGTCGGTCTCCCGCTCCATCCGCTCCAGCAGGTGGACCAGGTGGTCCAGGTCCTCCGGGGTGCGGCGCAGCGCCGCGTAGCCGGCGACCGGGACCTCGATGTGCCGGCGCACCTCCATCAGGTCGCCGGCCGCGTAGTCGCCGAAGGTGGGGTCCTCCACGGCGTCGGCCACGACGAAGGTGCCCTTACCGGTCCTGGACCTGGTCAGGCCCATGGTCTGCAGGGCGCGCAGCGCCTCGCGCAGCACGGGCCGCGAGACCTCCAGGGTGCGGCACAGCTCGGCCTCGGAGGGGAGCTTGTCGCCGATGGCGTACTCGCCGCGTTCGATGGCGCCGCGCAGGTGGGTGAGCACCGCTTCCATGGCGCTGACGCGTCGGAGTGCCACCACACCTGTCTGGCTGTCTGACAGGTTCAGGTTCACGGGGCGATCCTGCGGGTCGCGGACGAACCCTGTCAAGCGGGGCAGTGCGCGGGCGACGGCCACGGGGGCGGGACCGCCGACGCGGTCCCGCCCCCGTGGGCGGTGGGCGCGGCGGCCGCCGCGCCGCTCAGGCGTCCAGCACGCCCGTGCCCAGCAGGCCGAAGAGGAGGGCACCGACGGCGATCCGGTACAGCACGAAGGCGTTGAAGGAGTGCTTGGCGACGAACTTCAGCAGCCAGGCGATGGAGGCGTAGGCCACCACGAAGGAGACGACGGTGCCGACGGCGAGCGGCGCCGCGCCCACACCCGCGCCCAGGGCGTCCTTCAGCTCGTAGATGCCGGCGCCGGTCAGGGCGGGGATGCCGAGGAAGAACGACAGCCGGGTGGCGGCGACGCGGTCCAGGTCCAGGATGAGCGCGGTGGACATGGTGGCGCCGGAGCGGGAGAAGCCGGGGAAGAGCAGGGCGAGGATCTGGGAGGCGCCCACCAGCATCGCGTCCTTGAAGGACGTGTCGTCCTCCCCGCGCTTGTGCCGGCCCATCTGGTCCGCGCACCACATCACACCGCTGCCGACAATGAGCGAACCGGCGACCACCCACAGCGAGCCGAGCGGCCCGTCGATCAAAGGCTTGGCGGCCAGGCCGACGAGGACGATCGGGAGGGTGGCGTAGATGACCCACCAGGCGAACTTGTAGTCGTGGTGGTAACGCTCCTCGCGGTCGGTCAGCCCGCGGAACCAGGCGGAGACGATCCGCACGATGTCCTTGAAGAAGTACACGAGTACGGCGGCGATGGCGCCGACCTGGATGACGGCGGAGAACCCGACGACGGAGCTGTCGTCGACGGGGATGTCCATGAGGCCCTCGGCGATCTTGAGATGGCCGGTGGAGGACACGGGGAGGAACTCGGTCACCCCCTCGACGACTCCGAGGACGACGGCCTGACCGACGGAGATGGCGCTCATGGGATCCAGTTCTGGGGATGGGTGGTCGACAATGGCGCAGACACGCTTGCGTCGCAGTCACTCTTACTGCGCGGAGGTGACATCCGGGTGTCCCTCGACCGGCGCTCACCTGAACGGGAACCTCGCCGGGGCGTCGCGCCGGGGCCCGTCGCACCCCACCCGAGCAGGGCCGTCCGCCCCGGCGCGGGACGCCGGGGCGGACGGGTGGCGCGGTCCGCGGGCGGCCGGGCGGCCGGCCGAGCGCGTCGCGGGCGCGGACGGGGCGGTCCCGGCGGCCGCACTACGATGCGGGCATGGGAGCGAACGCGGCCGGCGCCCGGCTCGGCGAACAGTGGCGGGAGATCCTGTGCCTGCACGCGCGCACGCTGTGCGAGATCGACCGCGTGCTGCACCCCTACGGGCTCGGCGCTAGCGACTTCGAGGTGCTGGACATCCTGGCCTCCGAGTCGCCCGCCGACGGCGATCTGTGCCGGGTGCAGAACATCGCCGGCCGGGCGCACCTCAGCCAGAGCGCGCTGTCCCGCCTCATCGGCCGGCTGGAGAAGGACGGTCTGGTGAACCGTTCGGTGTGCGCGGAGGACCGGCGCGGGGTGTGGGTCGCCCTCACCCGCAGGGGCCGTGACCTGCACGCCGAGGTGCTCCCGCTGCAACGCGAGGTGCTCGCGCGCATGCTCGACGGCTGACCACGCGGCGGGCGCGGACCCGCGCGGATGCGTCCGGCCCGCCGGGGATCCGGTCCGGCGCTACGGCCGGGCCAGCAGGGTGCGGACGCCCTCCGAGGTGAGGGTCAGGCCGTGCGGGGAGCTGGCGTCTATGGTCAGCGACAGGTCCTCGGCCGGCCACTGGGAGGCCAGGGCGCCCAGCGGCACCAGGCGGTAGCGGGAGACGAAGGGCAGCAGTTCCGACATCTCCAGTTCCGAGGTGAACACGGGCACCACCGGCACCCCGCCGGGCTGCTCCAGGACGGGCAGGGCCACCGACGACGGGTTGGTGGCGTCCTCGTCGCTCACGTCATCGGGCACCGGGATGAGCACGTCGCTGTGGGCGAGCGCGTCGAGCGCCGCCCGGTCCTCGGCGTTCTCGGCGAGGACGTCCAGCGCCTGCTGCGCCTGCGTGGCGGTGCGGTCGTTCTCGGGTGTGTCCATGGCGATTTCCCTGCTTGCGGCGGTCGTGCGGTACGCCCCGGGAAGGGTGATCGCCCGGGCACGGTTCTGGACGCGTACCCGAACGCCCCCGGCGCAACCGCCCCTGACCACGGGAATCGGGGGCGCCGCGCCTCTCGGTACGAGCTCCGCGCAGCGTGCCGAGCAGGCCCGGGAGGGCGGCCGGCCGGGGCAGTCCCAGCAGCTGCGGGACGTGCCCGAGCCGCCGGTGGAGGAGGAACCGGACCGCTGAACGGTGCTCACGGCTCCCGGCGGCTGATCGCGACGGCCGCCGCGTCGTCGCCGAGACGGCCCCGGGCGTGGGCGAGGAGGTCGTCGCGGAGCCGGTCCAGCAGCCGGTTAGGCGCCGCGGCGTCCCGGACGGCGGCCCAGCCGGAGGCGCGGGCGGCGAGCGGGAAGAACGCGCCGTCCGCGTCCCGCGCCTCCAGTACGCCGTCGGTGTGCAGCAGCAGCGTCTCACCGGGCCGGAAGGGGAAGGTGGCGACGGCGTAGGCGGTGGCGTCGGTCAGGCCGCCGAGGCCGAGCGGGGGCGCGACGGTCTCGGCGACCAGGGTGCGGGCGCGGCCCTCGGCGATGAGGACCGGCGGCGGGTGGCCGCAGTTGACCAGGTGCACCACGTCCTCGTCGTCCGGGATGTCCAGGAGCAGCGCGGTGGCGAACGCCTCCTCGGTGTCGAGCGCCTCCTCGGTCTGCCACTGCCGCGAGTCCCACCGCATGGCGCCGTCCAGGTGGACGGCGAGCAGCGGCAGCGCGGGCCGGCGGTGCGAGGCGGCGCGGAACGCGCCCAGCAGCAGCGCGGCGTGGCTGATCGCCGGCAGTCCCTTGCCCCGGACGTCCGCGAGGAGCAGCCGGGTGCTGTGCCGGGTGCGGGCGGCGGCGTAGAGGTCGCCGCCGAGGGTCGCCTCGTCCTGGGCGGCCAGGTACACGCTGGCCAGCCGCAGCGGTCCGCTGCGCTCGGGCAGCGGCGGCAGCAGCACCTCCTGCACGGCTTGGGCCACGGTCCGGCTCTGGCTGAGCTGGCGCTCGCGGCGCTCGCGGACCAGGCAGAACACGACTATCAGGGCGGAGACCAGGATCAGCGCGGCGATCTGGGCGATCAGGTTCTCGGTGCCGAGCACGCCCCGGGCCGCCCCGATGAACACCTGGGCCGCGACGGCCAGGGCGCCGATCAGCGCGGTGCGCCGAGGGCCGGAGAACGCGGCGGCGAGGGCGGGGGCCGCGACCAGCAGGGGGCCGAGGTGCACGTCCGGCGGGGCCAGGACGTCCACCACGCAGACGGCGGCGATCATTCCCAGCGGGACGAGGACCAGCGTCCGCCCGGGGCGGGAACGCCACAAGCGCTGGAGCGGCGGCACACGTCATGCTCTCATCCCCCGCGCCCGGTCACCACCTAGGCCGCGACCGGGGGGTGTCTGTGCTCCGGTGCCGCGCTACGCGGGTACGAGGCGGCCGTCGATGTCGTCCGGTCGCGGTCCGGCGCCGCCCGGCACCGCGGGGCCGGACACGGCGGGGCCGGACACGGCGGGGCCGGACACGGCGGGGCCGGGCACGGCGGGGCCGGACACGGCAGGGCCGGACACGGCGGGCCGGCCGGCGGCGAGGCGGAGTTCGATGACGGCGCGGGCGGTGGGCCACTCCTCGTCGAGGATCGAGTAGAAGGCGGTGCTGCGCACGGCTCCGTCCAGTCCCCGCGAGTGGGCGCGGCGGACCCCCTCGCAGCGGGCGCCGAGCCGTTCGATGGCGGCGCGCGAGCGCAGGTTGCGGGCGTCGGCGCGGAAGGAGACGCGGCGTACCCGCCAGGTCTCGAAGGCGTGGCGCAGCAGGAGCAGCTTGGCCTCGGTGTTGATGCCGGCGCCCCGGGCGCCGGCGGCGAGCCAGGTGTTGCCGATCTCGGCGGCGTCGGGCACGGCGGTGCGCGGGTCGCCGTACGGGACCCCGGGCGCCGGGGGCCAGATCAGCGGGCCCTGCCAGTAGTCGAGTTCCAGGAAGCGGGTGGAGCCGACGATCCGGCCGTCGTCGGCGCGGATCACCGCGAACGGCAGGGCCCGGCCCGCCGCCTGTTCGGCGAGGGCCCGTTCCACGTAGGCGCGGGCCGCGTCGGGGCCGTGCGGCACGGGGGTGAAGGCGTAGGAGGCGCGGTCCTCGTGTGCGGCCTGAGCCAGGCCCTCCGCGTGGTGCGGAGCGAGGGGTTCCAGCCGCGTCGTGCGGCCGGCGAGAACGACGGGTGCGGGCACGGGGCCATCGGTCTTTCTGCGAACGGCGGGTGCTGCCACCCGTGGCCGGCGGTGCGGCGCGGGGCGGTGGTACAGCATGCGCCGGGGGCGCCGGTGGAGGGGAAACGGCCGGGTGAAGAACGGGAAACGGTCGGATGAAGCCCACTGAGGGCCCTCCGCGGAGAACCACGGCGCGGAGAGCCCGGTGGGGGCTCACTTCCGAACCCCTCGCCCTCTGAGTAACCACGCCTTCACGGCCGATGCGCCCCCGGCGCCGAATCCGTCCGGCCGGCCGCCGGGCGCGCCGGGTTCAGCGCGGCCGTCCGTCGGGCCGGACCCAGTCCAGGGACCGCTGGACGGCCCGCTGCCAGCTCTCGTACTCCCCGGCGCGCCGTTCGGGGTCCATGGCGGGCAGCCACTGCCCGGCCCGGTGCCAGTTGCCGCGCAGCACCTCCAGGTCCGACCAGTAGCCGACGGCGAGCCCGGCGGCGTAGGCGGCGCCCAGGGAGACCGTCTCGGCCACCAGGGGCCGGACGACGGGCACGTCCAGCACGTCGGCCAGCATCTGCATGAGCAGGTGGTCGGAGGTCATGCCGCCGTCGGCCTTGAGCTGTTTGAGGGCGAGCCCGGAGTCGGCGTTCATGGCGTCGACCACCTCGCGGGTCTGCCAGGCGGTGGCCTCCAGTACGGCCCTCGCCAGGTGGCCCTTGGTGATGTAGGAGGTGAGGCCCACGACGACGCCGCGGGCGTCGCTGCGCCAGTGCGGGGCGAACAGGCCGGAGAAGGCGGGGACGATGTAGCAGCCGCCGTTGTCCTCGACGGTGCGCGCCAGGGTCTCGATCTCGGGCGCCGTGCTGATCATGCCGAGCCGGTCGCGGAACCACTGGACCAGTGAGCCGGTGACGGCCATCGGGCCTTCCAGGGCGTAGACCGTGGGCTGGCCGGCGATGCGGTAGGCGACGGTGGTGAGCAGTCCGTGCCGGGAGCGGACCAGGTCGGTGCCGGTGTTCATGAGCAGGAAGCTGCCGGTGCCGTAGGTGCACTTGGCCTCGCCGGGCGAGAAGCAGGTCTGGCCGAACAGGGCCGCCTGCTGGTCGCCGAGGGCGGCGGTGATGCGGACGCCGGGGAGCAGCGCGCGGGCCTCGCCGTAGCTCTCGGCCGAGGAGCGGATCTCGGGGAGCATGGCGCGCGGCACGCCGAAGAAGTCCAGCAGTTCCGGGTCCCAGGTCAGGGTGCGGATGTTGACCAGCATGGTGCGGCTGGCGTTGGTGGGGTCGGTGATGTGCAGTCCGCCGTCGCGCCCGCCGGTGAGGTTCCAGATCAGCCAGCTCTCGACGGTGCCGAACAGCACCTCGCCGGCGCGGGCGCGCCGTTCCAGGTCCGGGGTGTTCTCGAACAGCCAGCGGATCCTGGGGGCGGAGAAGTAGGTGGAGGGTGGCAGGCCGCAGCGGTCGAGGAAGAACTCGTCGCCGGGGCGGTCGCGGAGCGTGTCGACGAGCGGCGCGGTGCGGGTGTCCTGCCAGACGATGGCCCGGCCCACCGGGACGCCGGTGCGCGGGTCCCACAGCACCGTGGTCTCGCGCTGGTTGGCGATGCCGATGGCGGCGATCTGCGCGGCGTCCACGCCGGCCGACTCCATCGCCTCGGGCACGATGCGCTGGACGTTGCGCCAGATCTCGACGGCGTCGTGCTCGACCCAGCCGGGCTTCGGGAAGTGCTGCTGGTGCTCGCGCTGGGCGACCGAGCACAGCCGTCCGCGGTGGTCGAACAGGATGCACCGCGTGGACGTGGTGCCCTGGTCGATGGACATCACATACCGGTCAACCATGTGCGGGCCTGCCTTCCGATGCGTGGCGCGGCTGGGGAAGCTGCGAGGTCCTGGCGGGGGCTACCAGCGGGTCGCCCCCAGGTCCCGGGAGATCGCCCGGGCGGCCTCCCGGAGCAGTGCGGTCAGGGCGGGCAGCGGCCGGCCCCTGGGGTCGCAGATCCGTTCGACGGGGCCGGACAGGCAGACGGCGCCCACGACGAGTCCGCCGTGGCCGCGGATCGGCGCGGCGATCCCGGCGTCGCCCATGGACATCTCCTGCACCTCCGCGCCCCAGCCCTGTTCGCGGATCTCGGCGAGCGCCCGGTCCAGGTCGCCGGGATCGACCAGGGTGTGCCGCGTGTACGCCGTCAGGCCCTTGGGCGGCAGCGGGTCCAGGGTCGCGGCCCCGAAGGCGAGCAGGACCTTGCCCAGCGAGGAGGCGTGCAGCGGCAGCAGGGCGCCCACGTCGAGGGTCTGCAGCGTGTCGTCGGGGCGGAAGACGTGGTGGACGACGAGGACCTGGCCCTCCAGGGGCGTGCCCAGGCGGACGGCCTCGCCGCTGCGGGCGGCCAGCGCGTCCGCCCAGTTGACGGAGCGCGAGCGCAGTTCGTTGACGTCGAGATAGCTGGTGCCCAGGTGCAGCAGCGCCGCGCCGAGCTGGTACTTGCCGGTGGTCTCGTCCTGTTCGACGAAGTCGACGTGCTGGAGGGTGCGCAGGATGCCGTGGGCGGTGCCCTTGGCGAGCCCGAGGGAGGAGGCGACCTCGCCGAGCCCGAGCCTGCGCGGCCCGCCGGCCAGCAGGCGCAGGATCGCCGCCGCTCGTTCGATCGACTGGACGGGTCCGGCCATGGAGCGATATTAATCCTATTTGCCCCGTTCAGGACTGCCGTTCGGTAATGCCGACCGCGGTTCATTGACCGCCGCGTATCCGTTCCCTAGCGTTCCTTGTCGCGCCCGACTCCCGGTCGGCAGCGCCGCACGGAGAAGGAGGCCCCATGACCGCAGCGCAGCTCGACGCCGCGCCCCGCGGGGAAGCCGACCGCGCCGACCACGCCCGGCACGCTTTCCCGCTGCCGCCCACCCCCGGCGCCGTGCCGTCCGTACGTCATCGCGTCCGCGCGGTGCTCGGCGGCTGGGACCTGCCGACCGGGGCCGCCGACGATGTGCTGCTGGTGGTCTCGGAGCTGGTCACCAACGCGCTGGTGCACGCCCGGCCGCCCGCGACGCTGCGGATGTGGCGGGTGCCGTTCGGCGGACGCGGCGCCGTCCACGTCGAGGTGAGCGACCTGGGGCCGGCCGCGCCGCCCGGCCCGGCCGCGGCGCCGGACCCGGACGAGCACGGCCGCGGCCTGGGCATCGTGACCGCGCTGTCGGCCCGCTGCGGGGTGCGCACCGGCCCCGGCGGCACCCACCGCTGGGCGGAGGTCCTGGCCGGCTGACGGCACCCTGACCCCGTACCCGGCGCGCCGAGGCGTGCGGGGCCGGTCCGGTCCTGGTCACCGCTCAGCGCGGCGTCAGGTCGGTGCGCGGGGTGATCGCCCACTGGTTGCCGCGCAGCACCCGGTCCGCGAACGGCACGTCGCGCTCGCCGAGCAGCCGGAAGCCCAGGGAACGGCACAGGGCGTTGGAGGCCGCGTTGTCCGTGGCCGGGAACGCGTGCACCGTGCCCCAGCGATCCTCGTCGCGCGCCTGTTCGAGCAGCCGTCGGGTCGCGCGTCGGGCCAGGCCACGGCCCTGGAACTCGGGCAGGACCATCCAGCCGATCTCCGACACGGGCCCGTCGCCGTCGTCGTGGGACCACAGGCACACCGTCCCGGCCACCTCCCCGGGGACCCGCGGATCGGGCACGATCATCTTGATCCACGCGGTGTCGGCCGCGGCCGCCGCGGCGTCCCGGCGCACCTTGTCGGCCATGCCGTCGGCCGGCAGCGGTCCGCCGAGATCAGCCATCATCACCGGATCGCACCGCATCCGGAGATAGGCGTCGACGTCGTCCGGCGTGACGTTGCGCAGTCGCACAGGGTCCTCCCGTCGGTCGTGAGCTGGTCCGCTCCTAGTCTGTGCAGGGTCCAACGATCCGGCGGCGCCGGAAGATCCCGAGGAGAGAGCCCCGTTGAACACCGGCAGCGCGGTCCCCGACAGCTACTACGTGCGCATCGACGAGCACCGCTTCAAGCCCACCGCCCACGCGAGCGGCGCCTGGGACGAGAACGAGCTGCACTTCAGCCCGCTCGGCGGCCTGGTCGCCCACGTCGTCGAGCGGCGCCTCGCCGCCCGCCCGCAGGGCGGCCCGGCCCTGTCCCGGATCAGCTACGACATCCTGGGCCGGCTGGCCCTGGACGAGTGCGAGATCCGGGTGGAGACGATCCGCCCCGGCCGTACGATCGAGCTCCTGGAGGCGGTGGTGACCGTCGCGGACCGCCCGGTGGTCCGGGCCCGCGCCTGGCTGCTGGCCGAGCAGGACACGGCCGCCGTCGCCGGCGGCGCCGGGGACCGGCTCACCGCGCCCGAGCGGCTCGCCCCGTGGCCGATGGCCGAGCTGTGGCCCGGCGGCTACATCGCGTCCCTGGACGTACGCCCGGTCGCCCCGCCCCGGCCGGGCCGCACCACCGCCTGGGTGTCCACGCCGCTCGCCCTGGTCGCCGGCGAGCCCAGCGGCCCGTACGCCTCCTACCTCGCCCTCGTCGACACGGCCAACGGCATCGCCGTGCGGGAGTCGCCGACCCGGTGGATGTTCCCCAACGTCGACCTGACCGTCCATCTGCACCGCCGGCCGGAGGGCGCCTGGACCGGTCTGGACACCACGGTCGTCTTCGGACCGAGCGGCCAGGGCCTGACCAGCACGGTCCTGCACGACGTGCGCGGTCCCGTCGGACGGGCCGAGCAGATCCTCACCGTACGGCCGATGCCGGGCGCCTGACCGCACGGCCGCGGAAGGGGTCGCGGCCCGCCGTCACCTGGAGGGCACCAGCGGCAGGTCGTCGGTGTAGCCGTTGACCGGCCGCTCGATCCGCCGGACGGCACGGGCGTCGAGATCGGCGCCGGCGGAGGCGGTGCCGAGCGTGCCGCCGGGGTGCCAGGCGCCCGTGACCGCCACCCAGGTGTCGCCGGGCAGCGCCGGCGTCCCGTGCACCCGCACCTTCACCGACTGGGCGTCGGCGGCGCAGCAGGACAGGATGATCCGGGTCAGGTACCAGGTGTCCCCGCCCTTGTCCGACGTGTCCGGCGTGACGAAGCCGGTCAGCAGGACCGTGCGTCCCGCGAGGGCCCGGCTGCGGTCCTGCCGCACCCGGCGGGTGAAGTCGGTGAGGGTCATCGGCAGCGGCGAGGTCGCGGGCAGCGGGTCGAAGCGGCGCTCCCCGGAGGCGACGGCCCGGGGCGCCTCCCGGGAGGCGGTGTACGCGCCGAGGGCCGGCGGGGCGTAGAAGAGCAGGCTCAGGGCGGGCAGGAACAGCAGCCAGGCCACGCGCGGGACGGTGGAGTGGTCATGACCGTGATCGTGTCCGTGGCCGCCGTCGCCCTGACCGCTGTCGTGGCCGTGGCCGTCGCTCCGGGCGTCGCCGTCGGGGCCGTGGTCGTGGCCGTGCCGCGCGGAGGGGGCCTCGGCCGGGGTGGACCACGCCTCCGCGATGCCCAGCAGGAGCAGCAGCACGCCGGAGGCGATGAGCAGCGGGCGCATCCCCTCCTTGACGTAGCGCAGGAAGAGGTCGGTGAAGAGGGAGGCGTGCAGCAGTCCGAGTCCGCTGAGGACGAGCAGGGTCACCTGGAGGGGGCGTTTCACAGCAGGATGCCTCCGACGAGCGTGCTGACCAGGACCGCGACGACGGCGGTGGCGGCGGAGAAGCGGGCGGCGAAGGCGCGGCCGAAGGTGCCCGCCTGAAGGGCGATCAGCTTGAGGTCGACCATCGGGCCCACCACCATGAACGTCAGCCGCGCCAGGGGCGAGAACCCGGTGAGGGAGGCCGCGACGAACGCGTCGGCCTCCGAGCAGACCGCGAGCAGGACGGCGAGGGCGGCCAGGAACAGCACGGAGAGCCAGGGCGAGCCGGAGAAGGCGTCCAGCACGGTGCGCGGGACCGCCACGTTGAAGGTGGCGGCGGCCATGGCGCCGAGCACCAGGAAGCCGCCCGCGTGCAGGAAGTCGTGCTGGAAGCCGCGCCGGAACTCCGTCCAGCGGCTGTGCCCCGGGCGGTGCCCCGTGTGCCGTACGGCCGGCCGCAGCCACTCCTCGCGGCCCAGGAGCAGCCAGAGCCAGCCCATGGCGGCGGCGGTGACCAGTGAGGCGAGCAGCCGGGCCAGGACCATGGCGGGGCTGCCGGGGAAGGCGATCGCCGTGGCGGTCAGCACGACCGGGTTCACGGCGGGCGCGGACAGCAGGAACGCGAACGCGGCGGCCGGGGTGACCCCGCGGTTGATCAGGCTGTTCGCGACGGGCACCGAGGCGCATTCGCAGCCCGGCAGGATCACCCCGGCCACTCCGGCGACCGGGACGGCGAGCGCGGCCCGCCTGGGCAGCACCCGGCTGAACACATGGGCCGGGACGAAGGCGTTGATGGCGCCGGACAGCGCGGTGCCGAGCAGCAGGAAGGGCAGCGCCTGCACGGTGACGGCGAGGCAGACGGTCCGCCAGGCCTGCAGGGCCTGTCCGTCGCTCCACCGGCCGAGGACGAAGACCACCGTGCCGGGCAGGACCGCCGCGCCCAGCAGCAGGGCCGGCCAGAACCGGGGCCACTCGCGCGCCGGGGCCGGGCCGGCCGGCGCCGCGGCCGGGGAGAGCGCCGGGTCGGCCGGGGTCGCGCCCGGCTCCTCGGCCAGTACTTCGGTCTTCTGCATGGCGGCTCCGAACGTTCCGATGTCCGCAGCGAACATAGCGGGCCCCGGCCCCGCTCCCGTGCGCGGGACGCGCCGCCGGACGCGTCGGGCGGCGGGTGACGCGGGTGACATGCCGTCAGCGGCGGTGGGGAACCCCCGCTTTTGAACGCGTTCAGTTCTGTGGTTACAGTCGTCTCCTCCGACAGAGGGGGGACGAGAGCGATGAAGATCGTGCTGCCCGGCGGCAGCGGGCAGGTGGGTACGGTCCTGGAGCGCGCGCTGAGCGCCGCCGGACACGAGGTCGTGGTGCTGACCCGGCGGCCGGTGCGGCCGGGCCAGGTGCGCTGGGACGGGCGGACGGCGGGTCCGTGGACGGCGGAGATCGACGGCTGCGACGCGGTGGTGAACCTGGCCGGGCGCAGCGTCAACTGCCGCTACACGCCCGCCAACCTCCGGGAGATGATGGATTCCCGGGTCGACTCCGCGCGGGCGGTGGGCGAGGCGATCGCCGCGGCGGCCCGGCCGCCGCGGGTGTGGCTCCAGATGAGCACGGCGACGATCTACGCCCACCGGTTCGACGCGGCCAACGACGAGCGCGACGGCCTGATCGGCGGCTCGGAGCCGGGCGTTCCGGATTACTGGTCCTTCAGCGTCGACATCGCCCGGGCGTGGGAGCGCGAGCAGGAGCGGGCCCGTACCCCGCACACCCGCAAGGTCGCGCTGCGCTCCGCGATGGTGATGAGCCCGGACCGGGGCGGTGTCCTCGACGTGCTGCTGGGGCTCACGCGGCTCGGTCTGGGCGGGCCGGTCGCGGGCGGCGCGCAGTACGTGTCCTGGATCCACGACCGGGACTTCGTGCGCGCGGTGCGGTTCCTGATCGGCCGGGAGGACCTCGCCGGGCCGGTGAACCTGGCCGCGCCGGCACCGCTGCCGCAGCGCGCGCTGATGCGGGTGCTGCGGGCGGCGTGGGGGGCGCCGGTCGGTCTGCCGGCGACCGGGTGGATGGCCGGGATCGGGGCGTTCGCACTGCGTTCGGACACCGAACTGCTGCTCAAGAGCCGGCGTGTCGTCCCCGGCCGCCTGCTCGACGCGGGCTTCGCCTTCGACCACCCGCACTGGCCCGAGGCCGCCGAGGACCTCGTCCGGCGGGTCCGCGTCCGCCCCCGCCCCGAGCGCCGCGGCCGCCGGGGAACGGCGGGCGCGGCGGGGGCGCCGCAGGGGCGCGCCGCGGGCTGAGGGCGGGCCCCGCCCGGGGGCGGCGGCGGGTTCGGCGCGCGGGATGCGGGGCGAGCTGCTGTGCTGGAGTCGGGGGTGTCGTGCCGTAGCCGTCGCGGGAGGTCCGGATGAGTGCCTACACAGTCGCGCAGGTGACCGAGGCCGGCGGGCCGTTCGAGCTGGTCGAGCGCGAGGTCCCCGAGCCCGGACCCGGTCATGTGCGGATCGCCGTGGAGGCGTGCGGGATCTGCCACAGCGACTCGCTCTTCGTGGACGGGGCGCTGCCCGGCGTACGGTTCCCGCTGGTCCCCGGGCACGAGATCGCCGGCCGGATCGACGCGCTCGGCGCGGGTGCGGCGGAGTACGGCTGGCAGGTGGGCGACCGGGTGACGGTGGGCTGGTTCGGCGGCAGCTGCCACCACTGCACGGCGTGCCGGCAGGGCGACTTCATCGTGTGCGAGCACCTGAAGGTGCCCGGCTGGGCCTATGACGGCGGGTTCGCCGAGCGGACCGTCGCCCCGGTCGACGCGCTGGCCCGGATCCCCGACGCTCTCGCGGCGAGCGACGCCGGGCCCATGGCGTGCGCGGGGGTGACCGTGTTCAACGGGCTGCGCCGCAGCGCCGCCCGGCCGGGCGATCTGGTCGCGGTGCTCGGCGTCGGCGGGCTCGGGCACCTGGCCGTGCAGTACGCGGCGGCCATGGGCTTCGAGACGGCGGCGATCGCCCGGGGCGCCGACAAGGCGGAGTTCGCCGCCCGGCTGGGCGCCCGCCACTACGTCGACAGCACGGCGGACACCCCCGTCGCCGAGGCGCTCCAGGCGCTCGGCGGGGCCAAGGTGGTACTGGCCACCGTCGGCCACTCCGCGGCTGTCTCGGAGACGGTGGACGGGCTGACGCACCGCGGCGAGCTGGTGGTCATCGGCGTCTCGCCCGAGCCGCTGGCGATCAGCCCGCTCCAGCTGATCACGGGCGCCAAGGTGGTCCGCGGTCATCCGTCCGGCACCGCCGAGGACGTCCAGGACACGCTGGAGTTCAGCGCCCTGCACGGCATCCGGCCGATGACGGAGGTGGTCGCGCTGGCCGAGGCCGACGCGGCGTACCGCAGGATGCTGTCCGGCGCGGCCCGCTTCCGCATGGTCCTCACGACGACCTGACGCACCGTCACCCGCGCACGGCGCCCGCCGGCCGTCGGCCGTCGGCGGGCGCGCCTTCACGTTTCCCGCACATCTCAGACACGTGGCGGCCATGTTGTGTGTATGCTCCTCGCGCCTCATCCGCATCACCGAGGGGGGAACCTCATGCGCATACGCACCGCACTGGCCGTCGCCGCCACGGCGGGCACGGTCGCCGTCGTCGCCGCGGCGCCGGCCCAGGCCACCGAGTACTCGTCCGCGCTGAAGATCAAGGGCGTCCAGTACGACGCCCCCGGACGCGACTCCAACAGCTGCGCCAAGGGCAACACCAAGGACGAGTTCCTGACGATCAAGAACTACTCGCGTTCGACCGTCAACCTCAAGGGCTACGTCGTCAAGGACGCCACCGGCAACCGTTTCACGTTCCGCTCCAACCACTACCTGGAGCACGGCGACTACGTGAACCTGCGCGGCGGCAAGGGCACCGACTCCGACGCCAAGAACGTCGTCTACCGCCAGAACTGCAACTTCCTCTGGAACAACGACAAGGACACCATCTACCTCTACAAGCCCTCCGGCGCCCGCGCCGACGTGCACTCCTACACCAAGTCCCGCGACGACCGCGACGGCAACGGCTACATCACGTACCACGGCTGAGCCCGCGTCCGACCGTCCCGCCGCCGGCCTCCGCGCCTTCGGCGGCCCCGCGGGGCCGCCGAAGGCGCGGAGGCCGCGCCGCTCAGTCCTCGTCCACCGGGCGGGCCCGGCCGACCTCGGGCAGTTCCTTCTGCTGGGCGCGCAGGTGCAGGACGTCGCCGATGAACAGGTCGTAGACCAGCACCCCGATCAGACCGCCCACGAGCGGGCCCACGATCGGAATCCACCAGTAATCGCTGAACAAGCCCGCCGCACTGCCCGGCAGCGCCAACTTCCCCCATCCCGCGACGTAGGTGAACAGCCGCGGGCCGAAGTCGCGGGCCGGGTTGATGGCGTACCCGGCGTTCGCGCCGTAGGACATGCCGATGGCGGCCACGGCGAACCCGATCACCACCGGGCCGAGGTTGGCCTTCACGGCGGTGTTGCGCAGGTCGACGATCGCCACGATCAGCATCACCAGCAGGGCGGTGCCCACGATCTGGTCGATCAGCGGTCCCCAGACGCCGCCGTGGAAGTACGGCGCCGGGAAGGTGGCGAAGATCGAGAACGAGGCCACGGTGTGCCCGTTCGTCTTCGGCCCCTTCATCGCCTGGTCGAAGGTGTCGATGGCGTCGTGGTAGACGGCGTACACCAGCGCCGCCCCGGCGAACGCGCCCACCACCTGGGACGCCCAGTAGGGAACCACCTTGGCCCACGGGAACCCGCGCCGCGCCGCGAACGCCAGCGTCACCGCCGGGTTGAGGTGCGCGCCGCTGACGCCGCCGGCCACGTAGACGCCGAAGGTCACCGCGAAGGCCCAGCCCCAGCAGACCAGCAGCCAGTCGCCCGCGCCCAGGAAGAAGGTCGTGGGGCCCTCGGTGCGGCCCGAGCCGGGCAGCGCCGCGACCGCCATGGCCACCACGCCCGCGCCGAAGGCGATGAGGACGAACGTCCCCAGGAACTCCGCCAGGCATTCGCCCCACAGACCTCCCCGACGCCTGAGCCGGGAGGGTTTGATCAGAGGCGGGATTTCTACGGCCATATCGGCCCCCTCGACGAACGGTCCGGCGTACGAGCCGGCACGGTCCGGCTCCAAGGCCGCCCGCGCCACAGCCCGGTCGCGGCCCCGCGCACTGCTCAGTGTGCGCGCCCGGCCCGGCCCAGGCCACTCGGCCCCCGTCGGACGTCTGTCGGACCCGTCCCCCGCGTGACGCCCGCACCGGACCGGCTCAGCGCCCCGCCGCTCACCGCCCGTCCGCCCGCCCGCGCCGCGCCCACCTGCGCGTGAACTCCATACGGACGTGCCCGAGTGGCAGCCCCGGCGGGACAGCACAAAACTGATCCATGGTTTCGTGATCAGGCGAAAACGCTCGGTCTCGGGGACCGGCCACCGCTGGCCGAAGGTTTTCGACCTTTCCTCAGGGAGCTCGCATGGTGGAGAAATCTGCCGACATACTGATGCCCGGGCCGGACGGACCCGTGCTGGCCCGGGACACACCCGCCGCCCCGGCGACGGCGGACACCGAACGGGAACTCGCCGGAATTCTCGCGGCCGTCGTGCACGCGGAACACGTTCCGCCCGAAAGCCACTTCTTCACCGACCTCGGCGCCAACTCCCTGGTGATGGCGCAGTTCTGCGCGCGGGTGCGCAAACACCCCGATCTGCCGTCGGTGTCGATGAAGGACGTCTACCGGCACCCGACCGTCCGCGAACTGGCCGCGGCCCTCGCGGGCACGGCCGCCGCTCCCCCGCCGCCGGGCGCCGACGCCCCGGCGACCGCGGTCCCGGCGACCGCGCCGGCCGTCCCCGCGCCGCCGGGCGCGACGCGCCACGCGCTGTGCGGAACCGCGCAGGCGCTGGTCTTCCTCGGCTATTCCCTCGTCCTCGGCATGTCCAGCGCCTGGGCCTACGAATGGGTCGCCAAGGGCTCCGGCCTCCTCGACGTCTATGTGCGCTCGCTCCTGTGCGGCGGCATCGGATTCATCGCGCTGTGCGCCCTTCCGGTGGCCGCGAAATGGGTGCTCATCGGGCGCTGGAAACCCGCCCGGTTCGCGATCTGGGGTCCGGCCTATCTGCGCTTCTGGATCGTCAAGACACTGCTGCACGCCAATCCCATGATCCTGTTCGTGGGGAATCCGCTGTACGTCCTGTATCTGCGGGCCCTGGGCGCGCGGATCGGCCGGAACGTCACGATCCTCACCCGCACCGTGCCGGTCTGCACCGACCTGCTGGTCATCGGCGACGGCGCGGTGATCCGCAAGGACGCCTTCCTCCTCGGCTACCGGGCGCACGCCGGGTACATCCAGACCGGCCGGATCACCCTCGGCCGGGAGGTGTTCGTCGGGGAGAAGACGGTGCTCGACATCGACACCGCGCTGGGCGACGGCGCCCAGCTCGGCCACGCCTCCGCCCTGTACCGCGGCCAGGAGATCCCGGCCGGGCAACGCCGGCACGGCTCGCCGGCCGAGCCCACCGAGGTCGACCACGTCCGGGTCCCGCCGGCCCGGTGCGGCGCCCTGCGCAGGGCCGCCTTCGGCGTCACCAGCCTGCTCCAGCTCTTCCTGGTCTACCTGCCGCTGACGGTCGGCGGCCTCTACATGGTGTTCGCCGAGGTGCCCGCGCTCAGCAAGCGGCTGGACGCGGAGACCAGGACCGCCACGGCCGCCGAGTTCGCCACCGACACCCTGGTCGTGGCCACCGTCCTCTTCTGCGGCGCCCTCGTCCTCGGCCTCGCCGTCCTGTACACCGTGCCGCGGCTGCTGCGCCTGGTGGTCAGACCCGACCGGGTCTACCCGCTCTACGGCTTCCACTACGCCGCGCACCGCGCCGTGGCCGCGCTGACGAACGTCCACTTCTTCCCCTGGCTGTTCGGCGACAGCTCCTACATCGTCCCCTACCTGCGCGGCCTCGGCTACGACCTGAACCGGGTCGAGCAGACCGGCTCGAACTTCGGCACCGAGGTGCAGCACGAGACGCCGTTCCTGGTCTCGGTCGGCAGCGGCACGATGATCGCCGACGGACTGTCCGTCATGAACGCCGAGTTCTCCAGCACCTCGTTCCGGGTGAGCCGGGCGACGATCGGCGCCCACAACTTCCTCGGCAACAACATCGCCTACCCGGCCGGCGCCCGGACCGGCGACGACTGCCTGCTGGCGACGAAGGTCATGGTCCCGCTCGACGGCGAGATCCGCGAGGGCGTCGGACTGCTCGGCTCACCGTGCTTCGAGATCCCCCGCTCCGTGGAGCGCGACACCCGCTTCGACCATCTGCGCACCGGCGACGAGCTGCGCCGCAACCTCGCCGCGAAGAACCGCTACAACCTGCGCTCGATGGCGCTGCACCTGCTCCTGCGCTGGCTGCACACCGTCCTCCTCACGGCGCTCGCGCTCACCTCCGTCGACCTGTACGGCACGCTGGGGCACGTGGTGATAGCCGGCTACCTGGCCATCACCCTCGTCCTCACCACGCTCTTCCACGTCCTGGTGGAACGGGCCCTGGCCTCCTTCCGTCCGCTGCGCCCCCGGCTGTGCTCCATCTACGACCCGTACTTCTGGTGGCACGAGCGGCTGTGGAAGGTGCCCGACCGGTATCTCGCGGTGTTCAACGGGACGCCGTTCAAGGCCCTGGTGTGGCGGCTGATGGGGGTGCGGATCGGCCGCCGGGTCTTCGACGACGGCTGCTACATCACCGAGCGGACGCTGACCGTCGTCGGGGACGACTGCACGCTGAACGCCGGCAGCAAGATCCAGTGCCACTCGCAGGAGGACGGCACCTTCAAGTCCGACCACAGCACGCTCGGCGCGGGTGTGACCCTCGGCGTCGGCTCACACGTGCACTACGGCGTGACGATGGGCGACGGCGCCGTGCTGGCGCCCGACTCCTTCCTGATGAAGGGCGAGGAAGTCCCCGCGAACGCGGCCTGGGAGGGCAACCCCGCCGCACCGACTGCGAACTGAGGAAGGGGCATTCGATGGGAGCGCTCGTGGCAGCGGACCGGGACTTCTGGACGGAGGTGCTCACCGCCGGCGGGTTCACCGCCGTACCGCGGTGGACGCGGCGGCCCGAGCCGGGTGTGGCCGAGCACCGGGAACCGGTGCCGGCGGAGGTGGCCGGGGCGGCGCGCGCCCTCGCGGCCGAGCTGGGGGTTCCGGTGAGCGCGGTGCTGCTGGCCGCGCACGCCAAGACGCTGGCCGCGCTCGGCGGCGAGCAGGACGTGGTGACCGGGCACGCCACCGGCGAGGGCGCCCCGCTGCCCTGCCGGCTGACCCTCGCGCCGGCGACCTGGCGCGGGCTGGTGCGCAGCGCCCGGCGGGTCGAGGCGGACCTGCTGACGCACCGGGACTTCCCCGTCGGCGAGCTGCGCCGGGAACTGGGGCTGACGGGGCCGGCGTACGAGGTGGTGTTCGACCCGGACGTTCCCGAGGCCCCCGCGGGCACTCAGGACGACGGCGGCGCGCTGTCCGAGGGCGCCGTGCTGAGCGTGGGGTGGAGCGACCCGGACGGGCGGACGGCGCTGCGGCTGCGCTACCGCACGGACGTGCTGGACGCCCCGGCGGCGGCCCGGATCGGCGGCTACCACCTGACCGCGCTGCGGCTGATGACGGCCGACGCGGACGCCGAGCACACCCGGCAGAGCCTGCTGTCGACGGCCGAGGTCCGCGCTCAGCTGACCGAACTCGCCGGTCCAGAGCGGGAGTTGCCGCAGGCGCGGGCGCATGAGCTGTTCGAGCGGCAGGTGCGCGCGCACCCGGACGCGGTGGCCGCGGTGCACGGCGGCGTCTCCTGGACGTACCGAGAGCTGAACGCGCGGGCGAACCGGCTGGCGCGGGCGCTGCTGGCCCGCGGGGTGGGCCGCGAGGACGTGGTGGCGGTGGTCACCGAGCGCGATCTCGACTGGCCGGCCGCCGTGCTCGCGGTGTTCAAGGCCGGCGGCGTCTACCTGCCGATCGAGCCGCACTTCCCGGCCGTCCGGATCGGGGCGACGCTGTCCCGCTCCGGGTGCCGGCTGGTGCTGACCGAGCCCGGCTCCGCCGACACGCTGGACGAGGCGCTCGCCGCACTGCCGGCCCCGGTCGAGAAGCTGCTCGTGCCGGACGCGTACGCGGAGGGGCACGACGACGTCGACCTCGGGGTGGAGGTGACGCCGGAACAACTGGCGTACATCTACTTCACCTCCGGCTCCACGGGAGAGCCCAAGGGGGCGATGTGCGAGCACGCGGGCCTGCTCAACCACCTCTTCGCCAAGATCGACGACCTGGGCGTCGGCCCGGGCACGGTGGTGGCGCAGACGGCGCCGCAGTGCTTCGACATCTCGCTGTGGCAGCTGCTGGCCGCGCTGCTGGTGGGCGGGCGCACGCTGCTGGTGGAGCAGGACGCGATCACGGACGTGGAGCGCTTCGTCGACACGCTGGAGCGCGGCCGGGTCGGCGTGGCGCAGCTGGTGCCCTCCTATCTGGAGGTGGTGGTGTCCTACCTGGAGCAGCGCCCGCGCGAACTGCCCGACCTGGCCTGTGTGTCGGTGACCGGCGAGGCGCTCAAGCGGGAGCTGGTGCAGCGCTGGTTCGCCCTCAAGGCGGGCGTCGCCCTGGTGAACGCCTACGGGCTGACCGAGACGTCGGACGACACCAACCACGAGGTCATGGAGGCGGTCCCGGACCGGGTGCTGCTGGGGCGCCCGGTGAACAACGTCCGGGTCCTGGTCGTGGACGAGCGGCTGTCGCTGGTGCCGCTGGGCGCGCCGGGGCTGATCGCCTTCTCCGGGGTGTGCGTGGGGCGCGGCTACGTCAACGATCCCGAGCGCACCCGCGAGGCCTACCGGCAGGACCCGTACCGGCCGGGTGAGCGCCTGTACCTGGGCGGCGACTGGGGGCGCTGGCATCCGGACGGCAAGCTGGAGTTCCTCGGCCGCCGGGACAGCCAGGTCAAGATCCGCGGGTTCAGGATCGAGATCGGCGAGATCGAGAACACGCTGCTGCGGGTGGGCGGGGTGCGGGACGGCGCGGTCGTGGTGGCGGAACTCGCGGGCGGCGGCGCGCACCTGATCGCCTACTACAGCGGCCGCCGGCTGACGGACGAGGAACTGCGGCGGGCGCTGGGCGCGGCGCTGCCCGCCTACATGGTGCCGACGGCGTTCCACTGGCAGGAGAGCCTGCCGCTGACCGCCAACGGCAAGATCGACCGCAAGGCGCTGACCGCGTCGGCCGAGCGGGCGGCACGGGCGGCCGGGGAGACGGCCGGGGAGGGCGGGCCGGCCGGCGGCGAGGGGCGGCGGGACGCGCCGCGCACCGCGACCGAACGCGAACTGGCCGAGGTCTGGGCCAAGCTGCTGGGGGTGTCCGCGCACCGGATCGGGCGCCGGGACCACTTCTTCGACCGGGGCGGGACCTCGCTGACGGCGGTGAAGCTCACCATCGCCCTGGACCGCGCGGTGTCCCTGAAGGAGGTCACCCGCCATCCCGTGCTCGCCGACCTGGCCGCGCTGCTGGACGGCGCGGGCAAGCGGCGCACGGAGCTGCTGCAACCGCTGTCGGGCGCGGCGGGCGGGCAGGAGTGCGCGCTGGTGTGCTTCCCGTACGCGGGCGGCAACGCGGTCAACTTCCGGCCGATGGCGAGCGCGCTGGCCGGCAGCGGCCTCGCGGTGTACGCCGTCGATCTGCCCGGCCACGACCTGGCCGCCGCCCGGGAGCCGTTCGCGCCGCTGGAGCGGGTGGTGGAGGACGTGGTCGCCGAACTGGCCGGGCGCGGTCTCGGCCGGGTGATGCTGTGGGGCCACTCCTCGGGCGCCGCGCTCGCGGTGGCGACGGCCCGGCGGCTGCGCGAGCGCGGCGTGGAGGTGGTCCGGGTGTTCGTCGGCGCCCAGTTGCTCGGCACCGCTACGGAACGGCGTGCGGCGGCGGAGGAGTTGACGCTGCTGAGCGACGCGGAGATCGCCGCGCGGCTCGGCGCGGACAGCGGGTACACCGAGCTGGGCGAGCTGAACGCGGCGCACGCCGAGCACATCGGGGCCGCCTACCGGCACGACTGCCTGGCCGCGCACCGCTACTTCGCCGACGCGCTGGAGCATCCGCCGGCCGAGCCGCTGGCCGCGCCCATCACCGTGGTCGTCGCCGCAGACGACCCGCACACGGCGGATGCCCGCGCCGCCCACCGCCGGTGGCGGCTGCTGGCCGACCGGGTGGAGCTGCGCGAACTGGCCGACGGCGGCCACTATTTCCCGCGCACCCGGCCGGCCGAGGCGGCGCGTGCCGTACTGGGCGCCGCCGAACTGCTGGCGTCCTCCTAGGGCCTTGCGGCCACCTTGCGAACGAAAGGAGACCCACATGTCGTTCTCGTCCCCGGCGTCGATGCTGGAGGTGGAGCTGCGACCGGACCGGCCGCCGGTCCTGCACGTGGAGCAGCCGCTCGACGTGACCGGCTGGGCCGCGCAGTACCGCGAGGCGGTGCGGGCGCAGGTCGCCGAGCACGGCGCGCTGCTGGTGCGCGGCCTGGGGCTGCGGGAGCCGGACCAGGTTCGGGCCGTCTTCACCGCGCTGGCCGGCGAACTCCTGGCGGAGCGCGAGGCGTTCGCCCCGCGCACGTCGTACGGCGCGGGGCTGTACTCCTCCACCGCCTGGCCGGACAACCAGCCGATGTGCATGCACCACGAGCTGAGCTACGTCCAGCGGGTGCCGGGCCTGATGCTGTTCGCCTGCCTCACCGCGCCCGCGCAGGGCGGGGCGACCGCGGTGGCCGACGCGGAGGAGGTGCTGCGGGCGCTGCCCGCCGAGCTGACCGAGCGCTTCGAGCGGGAGGGCTGGCTGCTCACCCGCAGCTACAACGACGAGATCGGGGCCTCGCTGTCCGAGTCGTTCGGCAGTGAGGACCGTGAGACGGTGGAGAACTACTGCCGCGCCCACGCCATCGACTTCGAGTGGCAGCCGGACGGGTCGCTGCGCACCCGGCAGCGCCGCAGCGCGATCGTGCGGCACCCGGCCACCGGCCGCCGCTGCTGGTTCAACCAGGTCGCCTTCCTCAACGAATGGACGCTGGCGCCGGAGGTGCGCGAGTACCTGGTGGACGAGTACGGACCGGACGGCCTGCCGTTCAACACCCGCTACGGCGACGGCGGTCCGATCGACGAGGACGTCGTGCGCACCCTCAACGCCACCTACGAGGACCACACCCGGCGCACCCCCTGGCAGGACGGAGACCTCATGCTCGTCGACAACATCCGCACCGCGCACAGCCGCGAGGCCTTCACCGGGCAGCGGCAGGTGCTGGTCGCCATGGCCGAGCCCTGGCACCCGGCCGACGGCCGCCCGAGCCCGAAGGGGAGCCGGCGATGACCTCCGTGACGAGTCCCGACGCCGGCGCCGCGCACACCGCCCGGCCGCCCCGGACGCCGTCCTTCGCGGTGATCCCGGGCGCACAGGTGCACCAGGCGCTCCAGGGCCGCGAGAAGGAGATCGTGGACCTGGTCGAGGCGACCTACCGGCTGCACGGCGAAGGCCGGACGGTGAACCCGCCGTCGTACTTCCTGCGCTTCCCGGACCGGCCCGCCTCCCGGATCATCGCGCTGCCGGCGTCGGTGGGCGGTCCGGTGGGCGTGGACGGCCTGAAGTGGATCTCCAGCTTCCCCGACAACGTCGCGGCCGGTCTGCCGCGGGCCTCGGCGGTGCTGATCCTCAACGACCACGAGACCGGCTACCCGTTCGCCTGTCTGGAGAGCTCCATTATCAGCGCCTCCCGGACGGCGGCGTCCGCGGCGCTGGCCGCCGACCGGCTCAGCCGCGGCCGGGCCCGGCCCACCCGGGTCGGCTTCTTCGGCACCGGTCTGATCGCCCGCTACATCCACACGTATCTCGCCGCCACCGGCTGGGAGTTCGACCGGGTCGGGGTGTACGACGTGTCCGCCGACAGCGCGGCCGGCTTCAGCGGCTACCTGCGGCAGGCCGGCGCCGCCGGGCGGGGTGCGGACATCACCGTCCACGACCGTCCCGAGGAGCTGATCCGCTCCAGCGACCTGGTGGTCTTCGCGACCGTCGCGGGCCGGCCGCACGTCACCGATCCGGGCTGGTTCGACCACCATCCCCTCGTCCTGCACGTGTCGCTGCGCGACCTCGCCCCCGAGGTGCTGCTCGCCTCGGCCAACTTCGTCGACGACGTCGACCACTGCCTGAAGGCGGACACCTCGCCGCACCTGGCCGAACAGCTCACCGGCGGACGGGACTTCCTGGACGGCACCCTCGACGACGTCCTGTCGGACCGGGTGCGGCCGCCGGCCGACCGAACCGTGATCTTCTCCCCCTTCGGCCTCGGGGTCCTCGACCTCGCCGTCGGCGGCTACGTCCACGACGAGGTGGCCCGGGCCGGGGAACTGCGCGTCATCGACGACTTCTTCCACGAACTTCGGCGGTACGGCTGATCCTCTGTCCGGCTGATCATCCGCTTACTCGGCCCGAGCGTCAGGAGGCCACCGTGCCCGTCATCACCGCCCCCCACGCCTTCAACGAAGGCCAGCTCTACGTCGATCTGCGGCCGACATTCGGGCGCTCGCTCTTCCTGAAGTGCGAGGGCTTCAACTTCGCGGGCTCGATCAAGCTGAAGGCCGCGATCGAGATGGTGGAAGCCGCGGAACGGGACGGGCTGCTGACGGAGGACTCGGTCCTGGTCGAGTCCTCCTCCGGCAACCTCGGCGTGGCGCTCAGCATGATCGCGGCCAGCAAGGGCTACCGGTTCCTGTGCGTCACGGACTCCCGCTGCAACCTCTCCACCCGTCTGCTCATGGAAGCGCTGGGCAGCGAGGTCCAGGTCATCGCCGACCTGGACGCCAACGGCGGCTTCCTCGGCGCCCGCATCGACTACGTGCGCGCGCTGTGCGCCTCCGACGACCGGTACGTGTGGCTCAGCCAGTACACCAACCCCGGCAACTGGGGAGCGCACTACCGCAAGACCGCCCCGGAGATAGCCCAGCAGTTCCCGCGCCTGGACGTGCTGTTCGTGGGCGCGGGCACCACCGGCACCCTGATGGGGTGCGCCCGCTACTTCCGCGAGTGGCACCGTCCGGTGCGGATCGTGGCGGTGGACACCGTCGGCTCGGTCGCCTTCGGCGGCGAACCGGGCCGCCGGATGATCCCCGGGCTGGGCATGAGCATGCGCCCGCCGCTGCTCGACGAGTCCTACGTCGACGAGGTCATCCGGGTGGAGGAGGCGGACACCATCCGCGCCTGCCACCGGCTGGCCCGGCGCGGCTTCCTGTTCGGCGGCTCCACCGGGACGGTGGTCAGCGGCGCCATGAAGTGGCTGGCCGAGCACGACGAGCGCGACCTGACCGCGGTGGCCATCGCGCCGGACCTCGGCGAGCGCTACCTCGACACCATCTACCAGTCGACCTGGCTGGAGGACCTGTACGGCGACGAGGTGCTCAAGTCCCTCCAGGCGTCCAAGGGCCCCCGGGGCGCGGAGCGGCTCGCCGGTGCGCCCGACCGCGGGCAGGAACCGTAGGGCGGCGGGGACGTCCGACCGTCAAGACGCGCCGGCGGGGCCACGAGATCTTCGTGGCCCCGCCGGCGCGTCGTGGCGCACGGACGCCGGGCCGCCCGGCGGACGGTTCCCCCGCGTCTCACTCCGGCAGGGTCAGCCGGCGGGTCTCCCCCGGCTCGACGCGGTACGCGCGGCCGGCCAGGCGGACCTCGACCGGGCTCTGGTGGGAACGCGGCAGGGTGATCTCCAGCCGGCCGTGCGTCAGCCGCAGCCGTACCCCCCAGTGGCCCCGGTAGCGGATGGCGAAGCCGTAGGAGGACAGCTCCGGCAGGGGCGCCGGGTCGAGCCGGAGCGCGCCGTCACGCGCCTCCAGGCCGGTCAGTCCGCGCTGGACCAGGTCCAGGGTGCCGCCCATGGCGCCGAGGTGAATGCCCTCGCCGGTGGTGCCGCCCTGCACGTCGGCGATGTCGCCGCGCAGCGCCTCCTGGACGAAGGCCCACGCCTCGGCGCGGCGGGCCCGGGCCAGCACCCAGCCGTGCACCAGGCCGCTGAGCGTGGACCCGTGGCTGGTGCGGGCCAGGTAGTAGTCGACGGTGCGGCTCCAGCTCTCCTCGTCCAGGCGGTGGCCCAGCCGGCGGAAGAGGGAGTGCAGTTCGGCGGGCGGGAAGAGGTAGCCGAGCATCAGCACATCGGCCTGCTTGGACGCCTGGTAGCGGTTGACGGTGTCGTCCTCCGCCTCCAGGATCCGGTCCAGACGGCGGATGTCGCCGTAGCGTTCGCGGTAGCCTGCCCAGTCGAGTTCGGCGAGGTCGCCGTAGCCCTCGAACTGGCTGACGACGCCGTCGTGCGAGGGGATGTGCAGGGTGCGCGAGACCTCCTCCCAGCGCTGGAGCTCGGGGCCGTCGAGGCCGGTGCGTTCGAGGAGTTCGCGGTGGCGGGGCTCGGGCAGCAGGCGCAGCGCCTCCAGCGCGCGGGCGAGCACCCAGGCGGCGGTGACGTTGGTGTAGGCGTTGTCGTCCAGGCCGGGCCGCTCGGCGTCCGGGTAGGCGTCGTGGTACTCGTCGGGGCCCATCACCCCCAGGATCCGGTGGCGGCCCAGACGCTCGTCCCAGGTGGCCGAGTCCGCCCAGAACCAGGCGATCCGCACCAGCATCTCGGCGCCCTTGGTGTGCAGGAACTCGGTGTCGCCGCTCGCCTCGCAGTACTGCCACACGTTGTAGGCGACGGCCGAGCCGACGTGCCGCTGGAGGTGCGAGTGGTCGGGCAGCCAGCGTCCGGAGCGGGGGTTGAGGTGCAGCCGCTGGGTCTCCTCCCGGCCGTCGCTGCCGCTCTGCCAGGGGTACATCGCGCCGCGCCGGCCGATCGCGCGCGCCGCCGCGCACGCCCGCTCCAGACGCCGGTGACGGTAGTCGAGCAGGGCGCGCGCCACCTCGGGCAGGCGCAGGTTCAGGTACGGCAGGACGAACAGCTCGTCCCAGAACACGTGCCCGCGGTACGCCTCGCCGTGCAGGCCCCGCGCGGGCACGCCCACGTCCAGGTCCGCGGTGTGCGGGGAGAGGGTCTGGAGCACGTGGAAGAGGTGCAGGCGCAGGATGCGGCCCGGTTCCCCGGGCACGTCGATGCCGGCCCTGCGCCACAACTGGGCCCAGGCGGTGCGGTGGTCGGCCAGCAGGGCCTCGAAGGCGGGCGCGGCGGCGACCCGGACGGTGGCGGCGCACAGCGGGTCGCTGATCGCGCGGTCGTGGGAGGTGTGCAGGGCGGCGGTCTTGTCGAGGGTGCGGGTGCGGCCGGGCGTCAGGCGCAGCCGTGTCTCCTGAAGGGCGCGCGGCGGCTGGTGCCGGGCGGTGACCTCGCCGTCGCCGGTGAGGCGGGCGGCCAGGCCGATCTCGATGCCGGAGGTGCGGGTCCGGCAGCCCAGCCACACGGTGCCGGGCGCGGCGGTGCCGGTGTGCACCCCGGTGAGGTGGCGGCCGTCCAGGTCCCGGTAGCGGGCGACGCCGGAGTTGGTCACCCCGCCGTCGAGCGCGGCCTCGACCACCAGCTCCACCCCGCCGCCCTCGACGGTGAACTCGGTGCGCAGGGCGGCGAGATGGGGGTCGACCATGTGCGCGATCCGCAGCTGACGCACGGTCAGGAAGCGTTGCGCGCCGAGTCCGTAGCGGGTGCGGCGCTCCAGCACCCCCGCGTCCAGGTGCAGGACCTGGAGGTGGTCGAGGACCGGGGCGGTGTCCGGGGTGATCCAGTCGCCTCCGGCCGGCCGGAAGCGCAGGGGCAGCCAGTTGGGCAGGTTGACCATGTCTTCGTTCTCGACGTGCTCGACGTGCTCGGCGTCGTCGGTGTGCTCGGCGTCGTCGGCGTGCTCGGCCTCACGGCCGGCGACCCGGGAGACCAGCCGGTTGTAGCACCCGGCGAGATACGTGCCGGGGTAGTGCACGTCGTCGGCGGCGCACTCCGGCAGTGCGCCGCGGGTGGCGAAGCGGCCGTTGCCGAGGGTGCACAGCGACTCCCTCAGCCGTTCGGCCGCCGGGTCGTAGCCCTCGTACGCCCAGGTCGTGTCCGTCACGGGGTCACACCCGTCGGGGCCCGGCGGCCACCGGGGCAGCTCCATCGCGCGCACCGCCTTCCGTCCGTCGGGTCCCGCCCGGGTGTGTGGAGTGGGGGTGTGCCGAGCAGGGGGTGTCGAGTGGGGGTGTCAGGCGGTGGGGACGGGGACCACCTCGCGCTGCGGTCCGCCGAGCACGACCTTGAGGGCGCCCGTCTCGGCGGCGTGGCCGAAGACGTCGTACGCCTCCTGCATGCGCTCCAGCGGGAAGGTGTGGGTGATCAGCTGCGAGGTGGGCAGCCGGCCCGCGGCGGCCATCTTCAGCAGCGTGGGGGTGGAATGGGTGTCGACCAGCCCGGTGGTGATGGTCACGTCCTTGATCCACAGGTCTTCCAGGTGCAGGGTCGCGGGTCGGCCGTGCACGCCCACGTTGGCGACGCGGCCGCCCGGGCGGACCATGCGGGTGCACGTCTCGAACGTCTCCGGGAGGCCCACCGCCTCCACGACCACGTCCGCGCCGAGTCCCGCGGTGAGGTCGGCGACCAGCTGCTCGGGGGCCTCGCGGGCGTCGGCGACCGCCTCGGCGCCGAGCCTGCGGGCGGCCTCCAGCCGGGCCGGGTCCACGTCCACGGCGATGACGCGTTCGGGCGCGAACAGGTGGGCGGCGGCGATCACGGCCAGGCCGATGGGCCCGGCGCCGACCACGGCCACGGTGTCCCCGGGCCGTACCCGCCCGTTGAGCACTCCCACCTCGTAGGCGGTGGGGAAGATGTCGGCCAGCAGCACCGCGTCCTCGCTCGGCACCGCGGCGGGCAGCGCGTACACGGACAGGTCGGCGAAGGGGACGCGGACGTACTCCGCCTGGGTGCCGTCGACGAGGTGGCCGAGGATCCAGCCCCCGCCGCCCAGACACTGGCCGTACACGGCCTCGCGGCAGTAGCGGCAGCGGCCGCAGGCGGAGACGCAGGAGACCAGCACCCGGTCCCCGGGGCGTACGGTGCGCACGTCGGCGCCGACCTCGACGACCTCGCCGACGGCCTCGTGCCCCAGGACGGTGCCGGGGCGCACCTCGGGCACGTCGCCCTTGAGGATGTGCAGATCGGTGCCGCAGATCGTGACGGTGTCCACCCGCACGACGGCGTCGGTCGGGTCCTTGATGTCCGGGTCGGGCACGTCCTCCCAGGCGGACTGCCCGGGGCCGTGGAAGACATAGGCTTTCATGCCGGTCCTCACCCCTTGCTTCTCGGGCGGCTGTCCGGGGCCGGGCGGCACACGGCCGGCGGGGCGGCCTGAGGGTGACGTGTCGCCGGGATGCCCATCGCTTCCATCTTGTCCGCTGACCGGAGGTTCCGCGCGGGCCGGACGGCCCGCCGTACGGACGCACGGCCTGCCGCACCGGACGCACCGCCTTCCGCACCGGACGGCCGCGGGGCCACTGGGGCCGGTCCGGAGGGGGCCGAACGGCCCTACCGCCCGAGGTGCCCGCCGGGATTTGCTTGCCGCATGTCCAAGAGCCAGACCCGGCCCCAGCTCGGCCACATCGAGCGCACGATCGGTGGAGCGACCGTCGTGACGCTGAGCGGCGACGTCGGCTTCGCCACCCGCCTGTGCCTCGGCGGACGGCTGGACGCGCTGAGCGCGGTTTCCCGCCCCGACCTGGTCCTCGACCTGCGCGCCGTGCCGTTCATCGACTGCGCCGGGCTGGGCCTGCTGTGCCGGCTGCGCAACCGGGTCACCGCCCATGGCGGCCGGCTGCGCCTGGTGAGCGACAGCGCGTCGTTCCGGCGGATCCTGCGCCGTACGGGCCTGACGGGTGTCTTCCAGGTGCTGCCGGAGTTCACCGGGACGCCGGCCGCCGAGCGGGTGCGCGAGGAGCGTCCGGCGGTCCCGGCCGCACAGGGCTGACGAGGGCCGGCGGGGCCGCGCGCACGGCGGGCCGGTGCCGCCCCTCCCCGGCCGGTACTACCTCTCAGGTGCGAGCCGGCGGCCGGGTTTCCCTCCCCGGAGGGACGAAGGGGCGGGGTGCCGGATGGTGGCATGAGGTGTCGGTCTCCGCGGGCGTCCGGAGGCCGGCGACGACGGCCGCGACCGCGGTCCGTCCCTCGCCACCCGCCGAAGGATGCGACACCTCCATGGGCTCCACCCTCGTCATCACCAACGACTTCCCGCCCCGTCAGGGAGGCATCGAGACCTTCGTGCACGCCCTGGCCACCCGGATGCCGGACGACGACGTGGTCGTCTACACCTCGCACGAACCGGGCGGCGCCGCGTTCGACGCGACCCTGCCGTTCCCGGTGGTCCGGGACGCGGCCCGCACGCTGCTGCCGACCCGGCGCGCGACGGCCCGGGCCGTCGGGATCGCCCGGGCGCACGGCTGCGACCGGGTCTGGTTCGGGGCCGCCGCGCCGCTCGCCCTGATGGCGCCGGCGCTGCGCGCGGCCGGGGTGCGGCGCATCGTGGCGACCACGCACGGCCACGAGATCTGGTGGGCCCGGATACCCGGCGCGCGGCGGACGATGCGGCGGATCGGCGACGGGGTCGACGTCGTGACCTACCTCGGCGCGTACACACGTGCCCGGATCGAGCCGGCCCTCGGCCCGCGCGCGCGGATGAGCCGGCTGGTGCCGGCGGTGGACGCGCGGGTGTACCGGCCGGACGCCGCCGCCCGCGCGGAGGTGCGGGCCGAGCTGGGGCTGCGCGGCCGGCGGGTGATCCTGTGCGTGGCGCGCATGGTCGCCCGCAAGGGCCAGGACGTGCTGATCCGGGCGATGCCGCTGATCCGGCGCGCGGCGCCCGACACGGTGCTGCTGCTGGTCGGCCACGGGCCCGACGAGGCCCGGCTGCGCAGGCTGGCCGGCCGCCACGCCCCGGACGCGGTCGTCTTCGCGGGCGGCAAGGCGCACACCGAGACACCCCGCTACTACGCCGCCGCCGACGTGTTCGCCATGCCCTGCCGCACCCGCAGGGGCGGCCTGGAGGCGGAGGGACTCGGGATCGTGTTCCTGGAGGCGGCGGCGAGCGGACTGCCCGTGGTCGTCGGGGACTCGGGCGGCGCTCCCGACACGGTGGTCGACGGGAAGACCGGCATGGTCGTGGACGGCGCCGACGCCGCGGCCGTGGCCGGGGCGCTGAGCGGCCTGCTCCTCGACACCGAGCGCGCCGCCGCCCTGGGCGCGGCGGGCCGCGACCGGGTCCGGAACTCCTGGTCCTGGGACGCCTCGGCCCGCCGTCTCACCCACTTGCTGACGCCGGAACGGACGCCGGCCGAGGCCGCGGACGACGCGGACGCCTAGCACTCCGGCCGCAGGACCGGGCCGGCGCCCGGCGCACGAGGGCTGAGCCGGGACCGGCTTGCCGCGCCGCCGTGCCCCCGTGCCCGTCGGCCGGGGTGCGTCAGCCCTCGATCCAGCCGCGCTTCGTGGCGAACTCCAGCAGTCCGGCCCGCACTTGCAGAACCTGAGTGCCCGTCAGCGTCGGCGCGGCGGCGAGCAGGACCTCCGTCACCTCGGCGACGTACTCGTCGTGCCGCAGCACGTCGCACAGCCCGTCGTCCGCGGCGCTCCGTCCGCCCGCGGCGACCGGCGCGGCCGCCGGGGGCGTCACCGGGCTGCCGTCGGCCTTCGTGGCGAGCCGTACCGACGACGCCTTGGGACCGCGGTCGCCCTCCTCGATCTCGAATTCCACCGCGACCCCGGAGCGGACGTAGGACTCCGGCATCAGCATGTCGTTCACGTGCAGGAAGACGTCCTCCCCGCCGTGATCGGGCGCGATGAAGCCGTAGCCCCGCGCGCTGTCGAACCGGACCACCCGACCAGTGACCACACCTACCCCCAACACCATCATCGGGCGACCTGCCCGAACCATCTGGGGCAAGGGTAGTACGGCGGCGCGGCGGGCGAGCGGGCGGTGCCCGGCCTTCCGCGCGGGCCGGCCGCGCATCCGGCCCGGACACCTCGCTGCGCACGCGACGGGCGGGCACGCCGCGTGCACGGGGTTCTCCTCGGAGGTGCGGGGCCGTGCCGTCCCGGTCCGCCGGGCGGGTCGGGGCCGTTCGGCCCCGGCAACCGCCCACCCGCGCGCTCACCGTGGCCGGTCGGCGCCGGGCGCCCGCTCGCCGAGGGCCGCGTTCCAGGTGAGGCGGGCGGTGCCCGCCGCGTGGGCGACGACGAAGCCCGCGGGGCACGCGGCGAGCGCCGAGACGGCCGCGGGCAGGTGGTACGTCGCGGTCAGCCGCGTACCGTCGGCCGGGTCCCAGGCCAGGACACGGCAGTCGGCGCCGCCGCCGAGGACCACGGCCCGGCCGTCCGGCAGCCGGGCCGCGGCGAGCGCGGTCACCGGGCCGCGCGGGCCGTCCAGTCGCCGGGCGGCGGCCGGGTCGCCGAGGTCCCACAGCCGGGTCTCGCCCGTGGCCTCGCCGGACACGGCGACCGCGCGGCCGTCGGGCAGGGCGGCGGCCAGCGCGTCGATCCGGCCGGCCGCCCGGGTCAGGACCGCGAGCCGCGTTCCGGTGCGCGCGTCCCACAGCAGCAGGGCGCCGGCGTCGTCACCGCTGACGACGGCCCCCGGAGTGCCGGGGACGGCGGCGAGGGCGAGGATGCGCGCGCCGTCGTGCCCGTCGAAGACCGCCACGCGCCGGGCCGTCGCCGGGTCCCAGACCGTCGCCGTGCCCTCGTCGCCGCCCGCGACGACCAGCGTCGGCCCGGCGTCGCCCGGATGTCCGGCCGCCAGGGCCCGTACGCGGCCCGTCCCGGTGTCCCACCCGCGCAGGAGCGACCCGTCGGCCAGGTCCCACACCCGCAGCAGGCCGTCCCGGCTGCCGGTGACCGCCACCCGGCCGCTCCCCGGCAGTTCGGCGGCGACGACGGCGCGCACCAGCAACGGCCGTTCCGGATCCCGCAGCCGGCGTACGACCCGGCCCCCGGCGAGATCCCGCACCTCCGCCGTCCGCTCACCGCCCGCGGCCACCAGCAAGGCGCCCGCGCCGTGCGGCGCCCCGCGGTCGCGCACGGCTCCCCCGGCACCCGCGGCACGCGCCGCCCCGCCGCCGTCCGGCACGCCCCCGGCGGGCGGCGCGACGGCGAGAGCGGTGGGCGGTTCGCCGGGGCCGGTCTCCGGCGCGTTCGGGCCGGGGCCCGTGACGTCCCAGACCACGGCCCGTCCGTCGGCGCCGCCGCTGACCGCCGCCACCCGCTCGCCGAGCCGGCCGACGGCCACGTCGTGCACCCCGTCGGCGTGGGCGGCGACATCGTGGGTGCGCCGTCCGGAACCGAGGTCCCACACCGCGACCCGGCCGTCGGCGCAGCCGGTGACCGCCACGCCGGCCCCCGCGCCCTCGCCGAGGGCCACCCGGGTGATCACGCCGTGCTGCCCGTCGAGGTCGTGCAGCAGGCCGCCGGTGTCCAGGTCCCACACCGCCACGCGGCCCGACCGGTCCCCGCTGACCGCCAGGCAGCGGCCGCCGACCGGGCCGGCGGCCACCGCGGTCACCCAGTCGGCGTGCCGGCGCAGGGTGTGCACCGGCGTCCCGTCGGCCAGGTTCCACACGAGGACGGCGCCGTCCCGGTCGCCGGTCACCGCGAGGACGGCGCCGTCGCCGCGGCGGGCGGTGGCGGCGGCGCGGACGAACTCCGGGTGCGGGCCGAGGGCGCGCAGCCGGCGGCCGGTGCGCAGGTCCCACACCATGGCCGTGTACTCGTCCCCGGCGGCGAGCAGGACCGCCTCGCCGCCGGGGAGTTCGGCCGCCGCCAGAGCGCGGACGACCACGACGGGGCTGTCCTCCTCGTGCGCGAGCCGGCCCGCCTCCAGGTCCCAGACCAGGAACTCCTTGCCCTGCCCGGCGGTGACGGCCCGCGCGCCGTCCGGCAGGGCGAGCGCGGTGAGCAGGCCGACCGGCCGGGCCTCGGAGTCCGTCAGGGAGCGGACCGGGTCCCCGGTGCGCAGATCGTGCACGAGGACCCCGCCCGCGTCGCCGCCGGAGACCAGGACGGGCCGGCCGTCGGACAGCCGGGTCGCGGCGAACGCGCGGGCCGGTCCGCCGGCCAGGCCGGGCAGCGGACGGCCGCCCAGCGCGTCGAAGCGGCGCAGCCGGCCGTCGCCCGCGGCGGTGACGACGAGGTCCGCGCCCGCACCGCCGGTGGAGGTGCGGGCCAGCGCCACCCGCAGCACGTGTCCGCCGTGCGGTCCCAGGGTGTGCAGCCGGGCCGGGGAGGCCGCCCGGCTGACCGCCCAGCTCGGCCGGGCGAGCACCCCGGGCGGGGCGCCGAGCGCTTCGGCCAGGGCGGGCCGGCGCCATCCGGCGGCGTCCAGGTCCAGCAGGTCGCGCCGTACGGCCGGGTCGTGGCGGCGCGGATCGTGGGCGGTGCTGTGCCGGTAGACGTCGGCGTGCGCCCGGGCCCGGGGGTCGCGCGCGCGGTGCAGGTGCGGGGTGAGCCGGTCGGGGTCGGCGTGCGGCAGGTAGCCGGGGTCGGCGAGGAGTTCGTCCAGGTCCATCCGGCCGGCCCGGGCCGCGTGGTCGGCCAGGTGGCGCAGCAGATAGGGGTCCGCTCGCGCCCAGGCGCGGGTCGCGGCGCCGGCCGGGACGCGTTCCACGAGGGCGCGCAGGACGTCGTGGGCGTCCGCGCGGGGCGCGAGGTGTTCGGCCAGGGCGCGGTGGAAGAAGCGGTGCAGGCGGCGGTCGCCGTCGGCGGTGACGCGCAGGTAGAACCGGCCGTGCCACAGCGCCCGCCGGGTGTCCTCGGGCCGGGGCGGCAGCGGGCCGCAGGCCCGTTCGGGGGCCAGGGCGAGGGCCACCGCGTGGATCAGCTCCAGCGGCATGCCGGGGCCGGCCGCGTGAGCGACGGCGGTCAGCACCGGGCCGGTCCAGGGGTCCTCGGCCAGCAGGGTCCGCAGGTTCAGCTCCAGCGTGCCGGGCAGGCCGTCCGGCAGGTCGCTAAGGACCCGCTCGGCGGTCGGCGGCGCACCGGCGGCGGCCAGGGCGCGTACGTGGGAGCCGTAGAGGAAGGCGGTCAGGAACGCGCCGTGCTCCGGGGAGTGCGCCAGGCGGCCGCCGAGCGTCCGCGCGACCTCGGCGGGATAGCCGGGGCCCAGCATGCGGTCCAGGTAGGCGGCCAGGTCGCCGGCGAGGACGTCCGGGTCCTCCTCGTCGAGGTCGACGCGCTCGGCGGGCCGCCCGGCCAGGGCGGTGTGCAGGGCGGGCAGGGTGTCCGGCCACAGGCGGGTGCCGATCAGCACCCGGCAGCCGGGGGCCCGGTCCCCGGGGGTGCGGCCGGCCAGCGGGAGCAGCACCTCCCGCAGCAGTTCCTCGGGGTCGGCGGCCTCGTCCAGGGCGTCCACGGCGACGGTCACCGCGCCGCGCGTGCCGAGGGCGTCCAGCAGGCGTTCGGCGACGGCCTCGCTCGGCCCCTGCCCGGGGCCGGCGACGGCGGCCGGCTCGCCGTGGAGCTGCCGGTGCAGGGAGGCCACCACCTGCTGGGTGGTCAGGCCGCCGGCGTGCACGGCGACGAAGTCGGGGTCGGCGCGGGGGCGGAAGCCGTCCACGGCCATCTCCGTGCGCAGCGGGGCGAACTTCGGATGGACCGCGCACACCGCGGCGCCGAGCAGCGCGGACTTCCCGGCGCCCGGGCTGCCGGTGACCGCCAGCAGCCGGCCCTGGTCGCCGTCGGGGTCGTCGAGCCAGCGCTGCATGCGCGCCAGCTGGCGGGCGCGGCCGCGGAAGAAGGAGGTTCCGGCGTGGCCGGTGCCGGTCGCGCGGGTGACGAAGTGGAAGGCGTCCAGCCGGGGGTCGAGTTCGAGGGAGGCGGCGAAGTCCTGGAGCCCGGCGTCGTAGGCGGCCCACAGCCGCTCGGCCCAGGACGCCCCGTGCCAGGGGTTGGGCAGGATCGGCGCCGGGAGCAGCGCGGCCTCGTCGTGCGGGGTGCGCACGACGTCCTGTTTCGGCTCGCCCCGCTCGCGGTCGGCCCGGGCCAGCGCCGTGTCGATCTCCCGGGCGAGCAGTTCCACCGGGACGTGCTCGTACTCCGGGGGCACGACCAGTCTGCGCCGGGCCATGCCGTCCAGGACGGTGGCGGCGGCCGTGCTGAACCGGGCGCCGTAGGTGATCGCGTGGGTGTCGCAGGCCGCCACCACCCAGGTCCTGCGGTCCGTCACTCCGTGCAGGCGGGCGGTGAGCTGGGGGCGCAGCGCGGCGCCGGCGTGGCACACGTCCAGCAGGAACAGCACCGGTCCGCCGTCGCCCTGGCGGACGTCCTTCAGCAGCGACTCCACCTCGACGGCGGTGTCGCGGATCCGGTTCCGGACCGGGCTGGTGCCGGCGACGGCGAGGTAGAGGTCGTCGTCGACGAGGAGGCCGTGACCGCAGAAGTGGACGATCAGGGGGTCCTGGCCGGCCCGTTCGCGCGCGGTGCGCCACGCCGTGTCCCACTCCACCCGGGTCGGGTCGGTGAGCACGGGCGCGACCCGGGCCCCGGCCGCCGCCAGCGCCCGGGCCACCTCGGCGACGGCGTCGGCGACCCGGGGCAGGCGGCGCAGCGCCACCGCGCCGGCGGCCCGCTCCTCCTCGGTCAGGGAGCGCTCCGGGAAGTTCCCGGCGCCCGCCACGAGCGCGTGCAAGGTCACCTGCCGGCTCCCTCCCCTGTCCTCGGGGCCCTCAGGAGCGGGAGCCGTCGAGGTACGGCGCGAGCGCGGCGGCCGTCAGGCCGCTCGCGAGATAGCCGCCGAGGGTGTGCGGGTCGAACAGGCCGATGTCGGTGGTGTCGTGCCGGTCGACCTCGAACGCCTCGCCCAGCCGGGGCGGGATCGCCACCAGGTCGCCGAGGTCGGCGATGTTGATCCAGTTCCGTACGCCCGGCGGCCGGGCGCCGCGTCCTGCCACGGGCTCCGGGTCCAGCTTGCGCAGCATCGCGGGCAGGCCGAGCGGCGAGCCGAGGGTCAGCAGCAGGTCCAGCTCGATGTCGGGGTGGGCGTGCAGGGTCTCGTAGGCGACCACGCTGCCCAGCGAGTGGGCCACCACGACGCGGGCCCCGCTGTCGCGGACCGCCGTGGCGACGGTGCCGCGGACCAGGGCGCGGCGGCCGGGGCGCGAGGTGTAGGAGTCCAGGTCGCGGACGGTGGCCACCACGATCCGGGACAGCAGTTCGGTCAGTCTCTGCCGGGCGCCGGGCGGGGCGTCGGGGGTCCGCTGGGCCACGAGTCGTCCCAGCGTCCAGCGCAGCGGGGCGAGGACCGCGGCCTGGGAGTCGTCCGGTTCGCGCGCGCCGGCCGCGCGCAGCCACTCCAGCGCCTCGGCCGCCTGCTCGGGCGTCAGGTCGTCCAGGGTGGCCTCGTCGCCGGACTGCGCCTGCTCGGGCCGGGTGCGGTCGGCGAGCTGGTGTGCGTAGTAGGCCATGACCAGGGGCGGTACGGCGAGGTGGGTCAGGTGTGCGGCGGCCAGGCCCTGGCGCAGCCGCCGCGCCGCGTCCGCGGCCTTGTGCCGGGCCGCGTCCTGGGGGGACAGGTCCGGTTCCTCGTTCCAGATGCCGTGCACCAGAACCACGGCGCCCATCCCCACCACCCCCATGGCCGAGCCGCTGTGCGGGAACCCTGCCCGGTCCGAGCCGGTCCGTACAAGTCGGTGCCGGTCCGAGCCGGTCCGAGCCGGTCCGACGCACCGGCGGCCGCCCGGGACGGCCGCGCACACGTGTCACACTCCCGCGCCTTCTGATGCCACGTCAAGTACATGTCTGTCCGACGGCGTCGCCGCTCGCCGACCACCGTCCGCGGTGCTCCTCGGCCTGGCGGCGCGCCTCGCGCACGGCGCTCGCCGGGAGCGGCGTCCCGGTCAGTTCGGCGAGGGCGTGCGCCATCCCCGTGACGAAGCGGCGGCCGGTCGGCGTCAGCCGGTCGGCGCCGTCGGCGAGGATCGTCCCGGCGCCCTCCGCCGCGGCCCCACGCCACCGAGCGCACCGCACCTGGGCCCGGTACCGCTCCTCGGGGCCGGGCTCGGCGGCCGCCTCTACGGCCCAGAACCGGGCCACGGACAGGAAGGCGTAGGTGCCGTGCAGCAGGCCGGACAGCGGCCTCGGGTCCTCGCGCCAGGGGGCGTAGTGCAGCGGCGCGTCGTCGGGGGCGGCCGGGTCGAGCAGGTCGACCAGGTGGGTCACGGCCAGCAGCTTGCTGTGCTGCATCTCGTGCACCAGCGTCTCGGCGAGGGAGCGCGCGCAGGCCGGGCGGCTCAGGGCGACGCCGCCGAACATCTCGGCCGAACTGCCGCTGTGGTGCGCGCGGTCGCCGTCGTCCTTCGCCACCGGGGTCAACGCCCTGAGGCCGGCCGCGAGTTCGGCGGCGTATCCGGCGTGCCGGGTGCGCAGCAGATGGAGCGCGAGGGCGGTCTGGGTCCGCCAGGAGCGCAGTTCGGCGGCGGAGAGCCGGGCCGGGGCCGTGCCGTCCGCGGGGTCGGCGTCGTCCAGGACCACTCCCCCGGCGGCCACCGCGCGCAGCGGCCACCATCCGGGGCGCTCGCGGGGCAGTTCGGCCGGCGGCGGCAGCCAGGCGCGTGCGCCGTCGCCGTACTCCAGCCGCCGGCCGCGCAGCCGTACGGCGCCGCCTGGCCCCGCGCCGGGCAGGGGCGCCGTCCCGACCGCGGGCAGTACGGCGCCCGGTCCGGTGGTGTGGAAGGCGACCGGGGTGTCGAGACCGGCGGCGGCGGCCGCCGCTGCCGCGACGGCCGCCAACGGCAGCGCGCTCTCGGGGCCGGGCTGCTCCAGGGCCCGCCAGGTGGTCACCAGACGCGGCCCCACGGAGGGGTGGGCGAGCACCCGCCGGGTGGCCTCGGGCGCGGTGCGCCGGGCCTCGGCGAGTACGCCGAACAGGTGCCGCACCCGGGTCTCCGTGCTCCCGCCGTGTTCGCGCGCCCGGTCCAGCACCGCCCGCAGGAGCAGCAGCCGCCGGCCGTACTCGGCGTCCGCGAGCAGCCGGACCGCGGGTGCGCCGCCCCCGCCCCGGGCCAGCGCCTGGAAGACCGGGCCGCTCAGGCGGTAGGGGCTCGGGGTCACGGGCACGTCCTGGCGGCCGGCGCCCGGCGGCGCAGCCGCGCGGTGTCGGCGGCCACCTCGCGGTGGACGTGCCGGATGAGTCCGGTGAGGTCGGGGCAGTAGACGCTGGGGTTGCGGAAGCCGGTGCCGTCGGCGCGGTAGCGGTGGACGTGGTGGCCGCCGCCGCACACCGGCAGCAGCGGGCAGGCCCGGCACACGGCGCTCAGCGCCGCCGCGCCCGACTGGCGCGCCCTGACGTCGGGGTGGCCCAGCGCCCGGTCGAAGGAGTCGCGGGCGACGTGCAGGCCGGTGCGGGCCGCGCCGGCGCGGGCCACCCGCAGGGTGTCGTCGAGGGCGATGGAGCCGTCGGTCTCCACGACGGCGTACCGGACCGGCTCCAGGCCCAGTCCCTCGGTGCGGGAGCGCCCGCCGAGCACCAGGGAGACCAGGTCGCGCAGCACGCGGACGTCCGTCTCGCGGACCGGCGCCGCGTACCACTGGTCGAACACCGCGGCCAGCCAGTCGCCGTACGGCGTGTCGGGCCGTCCGGGGATCCGGCCGGGCGGCGGCGCGTCCCAGGTGCCCAGCGGGAGCAGGAAGTCGATCATCGGGGGGCGGTAGCGCAGCAGTTCCCGGTAGGTGGTGTGCGGGTCGTTGCGCAGGTCGACGGTGCACAGCAGTCCGGCGAACAGCCGCCGGTGGGGGCCCTCGGCGAGCCGTTGGACGGCCGCGGCGACCCGTCGGTGGCTGCCCCCGCCGCCGGGGCGCACCCGGTGGCGGTCGTGGGCGGCGCGGTCGCCGTCCAGGCTCACGCCGATCCGCACGTCCAGTTCGCCCAGCGTGTCCAGCCAGGCTTCGTCCAGCCGCAGCGCGTTGGTCTGCACGGCGGTCGTCACCCGCACCCCGGGCCCCACCGCGCGGGCGATCTCGGTCACCGCCAGGCGCAGCAGCCGCGGTCCGGCGAGCAGCGGTTCGCCGCCGTGCAGCACCACGCTCACCGCGCGCAGACCGTGCGTGTGGACGTGTTCGGCGATGCGGCGCGCCGTCCAGGCGATGACCGCGGGCGACATCGAGCGGGGCTGGTGGCGCCAGCTCTGGTCGGCGGCCCGGTACATGTAGCAGTAGTCGCACGCGAGGTCGCACCGGCTGTGGAACTTCAGGACGAAGGTGTGGAAGGGGAATTCCCCGCGGCCGTCCGGGGAGGAGCGTTCCCCACCGCCCGGGTACGGGGTTTCCGCGCCGCCCGGGGAAGAGGATTCCCCACCGCCCGGGGAGGGGGTTTCCGCGCCGTCCGGGTATGGGGTTTCCGCGCCGCCCGGGGAAGAGGGCCGGCCGTTTTGTGAGCGCCGAGCCGGCCACCCGCACTCACCTGTTTCCGCGCCCATGGAACTCCCGTGTGAACGTTTTCGCGTCCCGTGCCGGGACCGGCGGGCCGTGTGGCGCGCCGCCCGTCACCGAGCGCTCCGCGCGCCGCCCTTGCCAGTAGACTCAGCAGTGTGGCAGCAAGTCGGTTGTTTGGCAGCCGGGTTCACCGGCCAAACCACAACTGTCCGGCACTCCTCCACACCGTGGCGGATTCTCGACGGAAACGGGATGACGGGGCTCCGTATGGATGACCAGACCGAAGCGCGGAACGTCGTGGAATCGCCCTTGGTCGACCTGTCCGAATTCCCCTTCGAGGAAATCGCCGCACTGCCGGAATCCGCGCTGGTTCTCGCTCTGCGCCGGGTCCGGGACGAAGCCGCCCGCCCGGAGGCGCTGTTCCACACCAACTACACCCAGCAGCCCGATCCCCCGGCCCTGCCCTAGGGTCTCTCGTGTGGATCAGGCCGGATCAGGGAGCGGGGTCTGGTGCCGTGCATCGCAAGGCGGAGGAGGGCGTCATGGCGGAGCCATGGCAACCGACGACAACGCGGCGAGGTGCGGCACCAGGGCCCGCGAGCCCGGCGGGATCCACACGAGAGACCCTAGGCGCGCCAGAGCCACGCGGACGCACCCACCCCGAAGCGAAGTGGAGCCGAGATGTCCGAGGCGGAAGGCCGAAACCAGCGCCCCCGCGTGACGGTGTTCTGTTCCACGGCGGAGAACATCGGCCAGACCACGACCCTGCTCAACACCGCCGTGCTGCTGGCCCGTTCCGGCCGGCGGGTGCTGGTGCTGGACGCGCGCAACGCGGACGTCCGCACCCGGCACTACGTCCGCTCCGTCACACCCGGCCCGGCCCTGCTCGCCGACAGCGAGGGCGGCCCCGCGGTGGAGGAGTGGAGTCCGGCGGGTGTCGCGCGGCCCATCGGCATCGTCACCCTCAAGGGCCACGACGCGCTCACGGCGCTGCCCGCGCCGGAGCATCCGGCCTTCGCCGCCTACGACGACGTCCTGGTGGACGCCCCGCTGATCCGCACCGAGCGGCAGGCCGCCGGCCTGGCCCGGCTGCCGTCGGTGCTGGTGATGTGCTTCACCGCGGCCTCCGCCTTCATCGAGTCCGCGGTCCGGCTGGCCGAGCGGCTGCGCGAGCACGCCGAGCGGCCCTTCGACGTGCTCGCCCTCGCCCTGCAGACCGACCCGGCCCACGAGGACCAGCTGCGCCTGGCCCGCGACCGGGCCCGCGAGCGGTTCGCCCCGCTCGGCGGCGACCGGCCCGCGCGCTACCTGGAGATCCCCTACCACGCGCTGTCCGAGCGCAGCCCCCGCCTGGGCATGGAGCTGGAGCCCGGCAACGGCTTCGCCGAACGCGTGCGCCCCGCGCTGGAACAGCTGGTTCAGGCCCTGTCCCGGCCCCGGTTCGACCGGCCCGCCAAGGCGCTGCTGGTCTGCGGCCCCCGGCACGCGGTGTGGGCGGAGTGGATCGAGGACCGGCTGCGCGGCGCCGGCGTCCAGGTGGTCCGCCGCTCCTACGACGACTGGGCGCTGCGGCCGCCCGGCGCGGACGAGGTGCTGCTGCTCCTGCCGCCCGCCGCGCCCGGCCCCGAGGACCGGCAGGCGCTGCGGGCGCTGTCCGACCCCGGCATCCGCATGGTGCTCGTCGACGACGAGGCGCTGCCCCGGGAGTTCGCCCACCACCAGCGCGTCGACCTGCGCCGGCTGTCCGAACAGCGCGCGGCCGAACGGCTGCTGCGCGGCCTGGACCTGCCCGCCGACACCGTACGGCCGTCGAGGGGGCGCCGCTTCCCCAGCCTGCCCCACAGCACCGACCTGATGGCCCGCAACGTCGCCTTCGTCGGCCGGGACGCGCTGCTGGGCGAGATCCGCGCCGCCGTGGCCGAACTGGCCCGCGATCACCGCCCCTGCCTGGTCCTGGGCGCGCCGGGGATCGGCAAGAGCGAGGTGCTGCTGGAGTTCTGCCACCGCTTCGGCGGCTCCTACGACGTGGTGTGGTGGCTGACCGGCGACGACCGGGGCGAGATCCTGTCCGGTCTGACCGCGCTCGGCGGCGCGCTCGGCGAGCCCACCATCCAGGACGCCGCCGCGCATGTGCACGCGCTGCGTTCGCGCGCCGACGCTCTCGGCGAGCGGTGGCTGCTGGTGTGCGACGAGATCGACGACGACGCCGGCGCCCAGGCCGCCGCCCGGCTGCTGCCCGAGCCGTCCGAGTACTGCCATGTGCTGATCGGCGCGCGCGGCGGCGCCGAGGCGGCCGCGCGCGCCGCCGTGGAGGTGCCGCCGTTCGCCCGCGCCGAGAGCGAGGCGCTGCTCACCACCATGGTGCCGGGGCTGACGCCGCTGTCCGCGCGGACCGTCGCCCAGCGGGTCGGGCCGCTGCCGCTGGCGCTGTGGCTGGCCGCCTGCTGGCTGCGGGTGGCCGCCGAGCGGGCGGAGGCGGTCAACCAGTCCGGCGCGCAGGCGCTGCTCACCGCCGTCGACGACTTCAGCCGGGCCTTCGACCTGCGCCGTCAGGCGCACGGCGTCGGCCCGCTGCCCGGCGTCGAGGTGCTGCTGCACCTGGCCCGCGCCTCCCTGCTGCGCACCCCGGCGGCCGAAGCGTGGTCGCGGGAGCCGGTGGGCAGCCGGGCGCTGGGGTGGCTGCTGGAGGCGTGCGCCCTGCTCACCGGGGCCGGCACCGACCTGCGGCTGCTGCACTCGCGGCAGCTGGCCGCCGCGCTGGCCCGCATCGCGGCGGACCCGGCCGCCGGCCCGCCCGGCGACCCGGCCGCGCCGGTCCGGTCGGGCGACCAGCTGCTCATCGACGCCTCGCTGTGGGCGATGAACCGGCACGGTCTGCTGGACTTCGACTTCGCCCGTCCCGACCAGCCCGTGCGCCAGCACCGGGTGCTGCGGGACCTGATCGTCGCGGGCATGCCGGGCGGCGACCGGGCCGACCGGGACGCGGAGCTGCGGGCCGCGATCGGCGACACCCTGCTGGTGACCGACCAGGACCGGCCGGCGCCCGCCGCGCAGACAGTCGTGCGCCGCGGCCGGCAGATCGACGCGCTCAGACTCTGGGCGGACCACCGCCCCGAGGTGCGCCAGGCCCTCCTCGCCCATCTGTCCGACCTGATCGTCAGCCAGGAGCGGCAGCACCTCCAGGACGCCCGGCGGCTGGCCGAACTGGCCGAGCGGCACTGGGAGTCCGACTCCTTCGAAGGGCTGCGGCTGCGCTCCATGCTGTCCCAGACCCTGCGCCACCTCCAGGTCTACGGCCCCTCGGCGCGGATGGCCCGCGGCGTCCTGCAGAGCTACCGCACCCGCCTCGGACTCGGCCATCCCCGCGCCCTGCTGATGGCCGACGGGTACGCCGCGAACCTGCGCACCTTCGGCCGCTTCGGCGACGCCCTGGACGAGGGGCTGCACGCCGCGCGCGCCATGAGCCGGCTGCTCGGGCCGCGGCACTGGACCACCGAGCAGCTGCGCCGCAACCTCGCCTGGCGCTACGCCGTGCTCGGCAACTACACCGAGGGCCTGCGCATCCTGCGTCTGCTCTACGACCACCGGCGCGCCGTGGGCGGGGACGACGACCCGGCGGTGGAGGCCATGGTCCCCGAACTGGCCGAGATGCACCGGCTGCTGGGCCAGAACATCGAGTCCTACCAGCTGCTGAAGAAGGCCCGGGTGCTGGGCGGGGCGCGGCCCCGGATCAGCCGGGTGCCGCTGGTCGTGCAGGCGGAGAACGGGCTGGCGGTGAGCGAGCGCCGGCTCGGCGACCACGAGCGGGCCCAGGAACGCGACCTGCGCACCCTGGACATGGCGGCCGCGATGCTGGGCGAGCACGGCATCACCGCGCTGCGCTGCCGGTTCTCGCTCGCCGCCGACCACCACCTGCTCGGCGACCACGCGGGCGCCGTGGCGGAGTCAGAACGCTGTCTGGAGGGGCTGGAGGCGTCGCTGGGTTCGGCCCACCCGTTCTCCGATCTGTGCCGGGTGCGCCTCGGCGTCCATCTGCGCGGCGCCGGGCGGCTGCCGCAGGCGCTGGAGGCCGGCCGGGCCGCGCGGGAGAGCCTGCGCGGACGGCTCGGCGACCACCACCCCTGGGTGCTGGCGGCCGCCGCCTCCGTCGCCAACACCCTGGTCGGGCTGGACGAGTTGGACGAGGCGGTGCGGCTGGAGGAGTTCGCCCTGCGGGGCTACGACCGGACCGGCCTCGGACGGCACCCGGACCGGGCCATCGTGGCGGACAATCTCGCCATGACCCGCGCCCGGCGGCTGGGCGCCCCGCCCACCGGCGAGGAGCCGCGCCGGCGCACGGACATCGACCTCGAACTGCCCGACCTGTGACGCGGTCCGCGCCGCCGCGCGGCACGGACCGGAAGGAGCGTGCAAGCCGATGAAGCGGGACGCCGACGGGGCGGTGAGCGATCCGAAGGCCCTGGTCGCCCCCCACGCCGAACGGGGCTACGACCATCTGATCGAGGCCTGCCGCACGACCGCGGCGGCCTGCCCCGAGATCCGGTCCCTGACCCACCTCACCCTCAACACCGTCGACTTCTGCCTGCGGGCCGCCGCCGCGGTGCCCTTCGAGGACGCGCTGCCCTGGGAGGACGAGGTGGAGGTGGAGGGGCGGCCCGCGCGACGGCTGGTGCGCTGGGTCACGGAGCTGGACGCCGCCATGCGGCCCCTGAACACCGGTGAGCTGATGCGGGTGCTGGCCGTCACCCGGTCCGCCGGGGCGCAGTGCTCCCGGCTGCGGGACGGGCAGTACGTCGTCGGCGTCAGCGCCACGGGCGCCGGCGGCGACGCGGTGGACCGGGCCGTCAACGCGATGGTCACCGATCTGCGGACCAGCCACTACCAGCAGGCGGACGAGCTGCCGGGCGGCGAACTGGACCGGCCCAAACGTTCCCTGGACGGCCAGGTCCCGCTGGTGATGCACGTCCTGACGCCCGACAGGGACGAGGAGAGCCGGCTGCGCGGCCTCTGGCAGCGCCACGTGAACCCCTACGACCTCCAGTACGCCGGCTACTACCGCAACCGCGCCCCGGTCTGCGTCGGAGACGCCTTCGAGCACGGGGAGCTGGCCGACACCTTCCTCGTCGTCCCCGTCCAGACCCGGCGCGCGCTCTACCGGGACCTCGTCTTCCGGCTCGGTGCGGCGCTGGTCGATCTGGCGGACATCCTGCGGCCGGTCACCGGCGACCCGCTGGAGCGGCTCGTCCTGGACGTGCAGGAGGGGGCCGTGTACGTGCACTGGCTGGACCCGGCCGCGGGCGACTTCCTGGTGGGCGTGACGGTACGGCAGCGGGAGGTCGCGGTGGCCGAGGAGCGGCTCGCCGACCTCATCGCGCAGCTCCGCCCGGCTCCGCGCTGAGCCCGTCGCGCAGCGCGAACCACACCTGCTCGGCCAGGCCGGTGAGCACCTCCTCCACTCCGCCGCCGGCCCGGGCGCCCGGGCCGGACTCGCCGGTGTCGACCCGGGGCAGCACCTCCACCGAGATCTCGAAGCTGCGGCAGACGGTGAACAGGCCCTGGGCGTTGCGGCCGTCGGCGTCGCCGCCGGCCTCCCACCAGTGGGTGATCGCCTCCCGGAAGGCCTCCACCAGGCGGCGGGCGTAGAGCAGGGCGCCCATGGCCTGGAGGGTGGTCTGCTCGGTGGTGGCCCGGCGCGGCAGCGCGGCGTGCGCGCCCTCGGCGCCGGGCACGGCCGGGCCCAGGCGCGGGCGCGGGCCGACGCCGTCCTCCAGCAGCCGGTCCAGGGCCGCTTGCGCCTGCCGGAAGGGTTCGCGGACGGGGGGCGGCACGCGCGGGTCGCTCGTGGGCGGGCCGGGCGTCGGCGGGGGCAGCCGGGGGTGGTTGACCGCGTGGTCGACGGCGTCGATGCGGTCCGCGAGCATGGCCTGCTGGGTCGCGATGGTCTCCAGCTGGTCCCGGACCTCCCCCAGCACGGCGTTGCGCCCGTTGGCCCGCAGCCGTTCGATCAGACTGCGGACGCCGTCGATCAGCATGGACTCGAAGCGGGGGTCGTCGAACACCAGCGGTACGGTGCCGCAGTGCTCGGCGACGCGGTTGCGCATCTCCCGGCAGGCGTGGCCGTTCACGATGACCAGGACCTCGACGTTCTCGGGCGCCAGGACCGAGCGGACCCGGTCGACGAAGCGCTGGATGCCGTGCACGTCGTCCTGCGCCAGCACGGAGGGCACCGGCAGCAGCGCGATCCACGTCCTGCGGGTCACCTGGACCCAGCGGGGTTCGCCGCCCTCCCGCGGCGCGGACAGGCTCCGCACGGAGACCGGCGGCATGTGGTGCCACCACTGCCGGGGGGCGAGCACGTGCTGCAACCGGTGGGCGACCTCGGCCATGTCGCGTTTGCCGTGCGCGGAGCGCAGCGCGGCGTGCACGTCGGTCAGCCCGATCTCCCGAGGGGGCCCGGGCCGCGGCCTGCGGTCCTCGCGTGCGCCCGCCTCACGGCGTACGGCCTGGTCCCAGGCGCCCTCGCAGATCTGCAGGATCTGCCGGGGCACCCCGTCGGACTGGAGGACGATCTCCCGGAGCGCGGGCTCGGCGAACGGCGCGCCGTCCGGGCCCGCGCCCGGCGTCCGGTCCGCGCGGTGGACGTGCCCGGCGATCAGCCGGTCGGTCTCGGCCGGGCCCCAGCTGTCCAGCCACAGCGGCAGCACCCGCTCGTGCAGCGACAGCGGCAGCCGGCCCCACAGTTCCGGCCGGGCGCAGAACAGCAGCAGGCCGCCCTGGTTCACATAGCGTTCCACCAGCATCTCGAACGCGTTGATGAACACCGCCCGGTCCTGCTCGGGCCACTCCGTGGTCTTGTCCAGCTCGTCCAGGACCAGTGCGTAGGGCCGGCCGCTCTTGCCGTAGACGAGGCTGAAGACGGCGAGCGCGTCGAACACCTGCTGGATGCTGCGGATCGGTTCGCGGATGCCGCGTTCGCGGAGGTGGGCGACGGGTTCGCCGCCGGACAGCCAGTTCCACACGTCGTTCTCGAAGGGCCGGTTGAACAGCTGGGCGAGGGCGACGGCGAAGGTGCGGTGGGCGGTGACGCCCCGTAAGTGGCGGCGCAGCCGGTGCTGGATCCGCTCCTCGTCCAGGTTGAAGGCCTGGACGATCTTCTGCGGGTCGAGCCGGCGCGCCCGCAGCCCCTCCAGGAAGGCGCCGCGGTCGGCGCCGAACCGGTCGGTGTCGTCCTCGCCCAGGATCTCGGCGGTGACGTCGGCGTAGAAGTCGGTGATGGCCTGCTTGAAGTCCACGAAGGCGTCGAAGTCGTCGCGGGGGCTGGTCAGGCGCTCCTGGTAGACGGTCCGCATGTCGATCGAGGGCTGGCTGATCACCCACAGCGGCAGCGGCGGCACGTGTTTCCTCAGCAGCCGGGTGGCCTCCCGGGCCAGATGGCTCTTGCCGAGGCCGAACTCGCCGACCAGCGCGATGGCGCGCCCGCGCGTCTCCGGCTCGCCCCGGTGTCCGAGGTAGGCCTCGATGTGCTCGGTGAGCCAGGCGCTGGTGCGGCCCGGGATGTGGACGCCGGCGCCGGTCGGTCCGGTCCCGATCTGTGTGCTGTCGTCGAACGCCTCCAACTGCGCGACGGTGCTCTCGCGGAAGGGGTTCTTGAGGGGACGTCCCTCGGGCGGGCGGGCGGGTGGCGAGGTCATCGCGTCTCCTGTCCGTGGCGGGTGGTGCCCGGCTCGCGCAGGAAGGCGTCCGGCTTCGGCCGGTGTGCCTCGAACCAGTCGGCCACATGGCTCATGCGCAGTTGTCCCTCGTCGTTGAGCACCGCCTCCTGGGAGACCTGGCGAAGGCAGTCCTGGAGCCGGGAGATGCTGAGCAGCGCCCAGGTCTCCGGCTGGTACTCGAGCACGTCGTCGTGGATGACGATCTTCGGGGCGGGTATGTCCCGGACCTCCATCCAGTGCCGCAGGTACTTGCCCCAGTCCTGCGGCCGCAGGGCGGAGGTCTGGAGGTGGGTGATGCCCGTCCGCTCCTTCTCCGTGAAGAAGGTGTCGAGGTCGCGTCCGACGTCAGTACGCTTCGTCTCCACGAAGAACACCACCCCGCGTGTGGACCGGTCGTAGCAGAAGCGCAGGAACCGCCGGGCGATGTCGGCGTCCTGCCAGTCGATGTGCGGCACGATCACCACGAGGGTGCGGCCCCGCGCCTCCAGCGTGGTGGTGAGCCGGCGCCAGGCCAGGTACGGGTCGGGCTGCTCGGGGCGGTCCGCGCCGTGCCAGGCGGCGGCGAACTCCTCGTCCGCGCACAGCTTCTCCACGATGAGGTGGGCGATGCGGTGGACCGTCATGTCGTACTGCGGGACGAAGGGCTCGGCCCCGGGCGGCGAGCCGAGGCCGCGGCCCTCGTTGGCGCTGCCGTCGATCCGGACGACGTGCACCGATCTGGCCGGGCGGCGCCGGCTCCACGGCCGTTCCGGCCGGGCGGACGCGGTGCTCTCGCACGGCGCCGGGTCGTCGGCCGGTTCCTCGAAGCCGTCGAGCAGCTGGACGAGTTCGTGGACGCAGCGGTGCAGCAGGCTGCTCTTGCCGGTGCCGGGCAGACCGCTCACCACGACCAGGTGGCCATGGCCGTCCTCGCCCGGTCTGATCCCCCGGGCCACGGCTCCCATCGTGTTGCGGAAGGTGAGCAGGGCGTTCGGCAGGTGGTCGATGTCGACCCAGAGGTCCTCGTGCCCGGTGATGTGCCAGGGCGCCAGCGGCTCGTAGGTGGGCCAGGGGGCGTGGCCGTCTTCGGGAGGGGTGCCGAAGAGGCTGCAGTTGGCGTTGGGCATGCGCGTTCCCCCGTGTTCTTGCTTCGGGCCGTCCCGGGGAGCGGGCCGCCCGACGGTGTCCTCGGTGCGCTGTGCGGGGCGCGCGTACGCCGCCCGCGGCGCTGGGTGGCTGTGTCACGAAATTCCCCTGCCGGTCGAACCTCCGTGAAGAACACGATCGTTGGTGCGTCAGCGGGCGGCGGCGCCCGCCGGGCGCGGTCCGCGGCCCGCCCGGGGATCCTCCCTCATGGCGATCCCCGCTCCCGCGCCCGGGTACTCATCGGGCCCGGATCCGGCCGCGGTCCTTGCCGCGGCGCGGTGACCGCCGGTAGGGGCGCGCCGGCCCGGGGGCGGGACCGGCCGGCCGGTCCGGGGTGCGCCGGGCGCGCGTCCAGGAGCGTACGGCGTCCCACCGCCAGGTGTCGGCGCGGGCCCAGCGGAACGCGTAGTGCAGGAGGTTGACGGTCAGGATCGCCGGGCCGACGACGCCGACCGTCCCCGGGAAGGACGGTTCCAGCGAGAGCGCCAGCAGGATGGCGGTGATGCCGTTCTGCTGCCCGAGGCCGAGGTGGGCGCGGTCGGCGCGGCTGAGCCCGGGCCGCACCAGCAGACGTCCGATGAGCAGGGTGACCAGGAACTGCGCGGCGAACGCGGCGACGCCCAGCACCAGTCCCTGGTAGAGGAGGACGCCGCCGGAGAGCAGGAAGCCGAGGGCGGCCGCGGCCAGCAGGAAGGCGACGGCGACCGCGCCCTCCAGGACGGCGGCGAACCGGCCCAGGCGGACGGCCAGTCCGGCCAGCGCCACCGCGAGGACCAGCGCGGTGTGCGCGGCCACCGCCAGCAGCACGGCGACCAGGACCAGCGCCGCGACGTCCAGGGACAGCGGCCGGCCGGGCACGGCGGTCGGGGCGGCGGGCGGCGGGGCCGGCCGGTCCGCGCCTCCGCGCCGGGTGCGGGGGCGCAGCAGGTACGCCAGGCGGATCAGCCACCACACGGCCAGTGTGGCCGCGAACAGCGCGATGTTGGACAGCAGGCCGCCGAGGACGTCGGCGGAGTCCGACAGCGCCGAGCCGGGGGCCGGGCCGGTGTGGTCCAGGCGCAGGGCGAGCGCGGAGAAGTACACCGTGAGCAGGACGGTCATCGGGTCGTCGAAGGACGCCCAGATCGACAGGATCGCCTTGGCGCGCGCGCTGACCCGCGGGTTGTCCTGCGTGGCGGCGACGGACAGCGGGTCGATCTGGGCGACCGCGATGCCCAGGACCAGGTACTCGGGTCTGCGGAAGGCGAGCACCATCACGGCCGCGATGAGGGCGGCCTTGAGGAGCACGCCGAAGGTCACGGCGACCAGCACGACGCCCAGGGACCTTCTGACCTCGGCCGGTTCGATGGCGTGCGTGCTGCCGTACAGGCCGACGCCCAGCAGCAGGGTGGCGGCGAAGCCGTAGCCGGGGGCGCCGAGGACGGAGCCGGCCGGCCACAGCGCCCCGGCGACGAGGCCGGCGCCGACGGCGAAGCAGACGGCGATCACGAGGTAGGGCACGGCGAGCCGGCGTGTGTGCCCGCGCAGCAGGTGCACTCCCACGGCCCGTGCTCCGTTCGGCCTCATGACGGGTACGGTCGCGCGGCTCGGGGACGGTCGCCGTGGGGATCGTCGTCGTGGCGGCGCGGAGGGCCCATCATGCCGTACTCATGGGCCTCACCGGCCGCATACGGGTCAACGCGCATCACCCACTCACCCCCCGGAGTGGCCCTGCCCGACCAGGCATACCTGAGTTCAGGGTATCGGGGCGGTGACGGCCCGCACAGGGCGCTCGGGCATCTCCGGGTCCTTTCCGGACGGCGGCGGGCGACGGCCGGTGCGCCCCCCGGCCGCCGGGAGCCACCCCGCGGGCGGGGCGGGCGCGCCCGGGCGGCGGGGGCGCCCGCAGCCGCCGGTCAGGCCGGTTCGCCGTCCCGCAGCCAGTCGAGGACGTCCGGGGTCACCGGATCGGCGAGGTCGGCGAACTCGTCGTGCCGGGTCAGGTACTTGGCCACGTACGGGCACACCGGCACGATCCGCCTGCCCTGGGCGCGCACGTCGGCCAGGGCCTCGCCGACCAGCCGCCCGGCCAGGCCGCGGCCGGCGTAGGCGTCGTCGACCTCGGTGTGGTAGAAGACGCGCTGCTCGCCGCGGTCGCGGTAGGCGGTGAGGCCGGCGCGCTCGCCGTCGACCAGGATCTCGTAGCGGTGCCGGTCGTCCCTGCGTTCGACGACGGGTTCGGTGGCGGGCTCGGTCATCGGAGCTTCCTTCCAAGGTGGCGGGTTGAGCGGCGCTGCGGGTTGCGGCGCGGCCGGATGGTGGCGTGGGGCAGGGCGGGGGCGGGCAGCCGGGCGGCGGCTCAGTCGTCCCGTCCTTCGGGCAGGCCCTCGCTGGTGACGAAGTAGAAGACCGGCAGGGCGACGAAGACGGCGATCGCCAGCAGCGGCGCGACGAAAACCCCGAGGAGTCCGGCGGCGGTGTAGGCGAGCGCGCCCGCCCATGAGCGGAGCCGCCCGTGCCGGACGTACGTCCGCTCCGCGTCCGGGTGGAGGAGTTCGGGCCGGCGGGCGAGCTGCTGGTAGAAGACCACCCAGCTCAGGCACATCGCCGCGGCGAGGCCCGCGTACAGGGCCACGGCGACCCGCGCGTCGGCGTCCCACAGGTCGGCCTGGAGGGCGTCGGCGACCACCGCGGTGGGAAAGGAGAGCGCCGCGGTGGTGAGCAGCAGGAACAGGTTGGCGGCGTGCAGGCCGCGGTCCATGATCCGGATGCGGACGAACGCCTGGTGGTGGTTGAGCCAGATCACCGCCACATAGCCGAAGGAGGCCAGGTAGCCGAGGTAGGCGGGCCACTGGGCCAGCAGGGCGCGGCCGAGGCCGCCCGGCCGGTGCGGCGGGTCGGCGAGGTCGAGGACCAGCAGCGTGACGGCGATGGCGAACACGCCGTCGCTGAATGCCTCGGCGCGGGTGGTCTCGGAACGGGAGAACGTGCGGGGCCGGGTGCGGGACAAGCGGGCTCCTGGGATGCGTGGCTCGGGCCACGAGTATCCGCGCCGTCCCTCCCGGCGCGGCCGTCACGCGGGGCGGTGCGCGGCGCGGGACGGCGAAAAGGGCGCGGACGGAGCACACGGTCCCGCCGGGAGCCCCGCCCCTCGCCCGGGGCCGACGCCCGGGTCTCAGCCGGTCGCCGCCGGGTCGAACCACGCGGGCTCGTCGGTCAGGGCCTGCTTGATCCGGGTCAGGCCGAACTCGTTCAGGGCGGGCAGCGCGTCCAGCGCGAACCAGCCCACCTCCAGCGACTCGTCGTCGTTGACCCGCGCCTCGCCGCCGACGGCACGGCAGCGGAAGGTGATGTCCATGAACTGGCAGACGTCGCCGTTGCCGTAGGTGATCGGGTTCAGCGCCTGGACGAGGACCAGCCGCTCGGCGACGCAGCGCACCGCCGTCTCCTCGTACACCTCCCGCACGGCGCAGGCGGCCGGCTGCTCGCCCGGGTCGGGGATGCCGCCGATCACCGACCACTTCCCGGTGTCGGAGCGGCGGCCGAGCAGCACTCTGCCCTCGTCGTCGAAGACGATGGCGGTGACCCCGGGCAGCCACAGCAGCTGGTTGCCGGCGGCGGCGCGGATCGTGCGGATGAAGTCGGGAGTGGCCATGCGCTCGACCCTAACGGGCGCGGCGGGCGCGCAGCCCGGAGCCGATCGCCCAGCCCAGTCCGCCCGCGGCCACCAGCACCAGGGCGATCTCGGGCAGCACGCCCAGCTCGGTGGCGGGCGTCTTCGAGGAGCGCAGGGGCACCTTCTGTACCAGGTGGGCGGGCACGAACATGCCCGTCTTCTGCGTGACGTGCCCGTCCGGCATGATGATCGCGCTGATCCCGCTGGTCACCGGGACGGTCACGGTCCGGCTGTGCTCGACCGCGCGGATCCGGCTCATGGCGAGCTGCTGGTAGGTCATCTCGCTGCGGTCGAAGGTGGCGTTGTTGCTGGGCACGGAGATCATCTGCGCGCCGTGCGTGACGGTGTCGCGCACCGCCCAGTCGAAGGCGGCCTCGTAGCAGGTGGCCAGGCCGACCTTGGCGCCGCCGATGGTGAACACGCCCGGCTCGCTGCCCCGCGTGAAGTCCTGGCGGACCATGGAGGTCCAGTTCTCGTTGATCGCCCCGATCATCGAGCGCAGCGGGAGGTACTCGCCGAACGGCTGGATCTGCCGCTTGTCGTACGTCTGGAGGGGGCCCTTGACCGGGTCCCACAGGATCTGCTCGTTCAGCAGCCTGCCGTCCCGCTCGACGACGCTGCCGACCGAGATCGGCACCCCGACGGTCTTGGCTGCCTGGTCGACGACGAGCCGCGCGTCCGGGTATTCGAGGGGGTCGATGTCGGAGGAGTTCTCCGGCCACAGCACGAAGTCGGGCCGGGGGACCTTGCCCGCCCGCACGTCGGCGGCCAGGCGTGCCGTCTCGCGCGCGTGGTAGTCGAGGACCGCGCGGCGCTGGGCGTTGAAGTCGAGGCCCGCGCGCGGCACGTTGCCCTGGACGAGGGCGACGGTCGCGGTGCCGTTCTCGGCCTTGTCGCTCACCAGTGAGCGGGCGGCGACCGCGCCCGCCACCGGCACCGCCACGCTGAGCAGGGCCGCCGCCGCGGCCGACCGCCGCAGGGTGCGGGTGCGCCGTCCCCGGACCGCCAGGCGGACCGCCTCGCCCAGGCCGAAGCCGCACAGGACGACCGCGAAGCCGAGCACCGGTGTGCCGCCGACGGCGGCCAGCGGCAGGAACATGCCGTCCGCCTGTCCGAAGGCGACCTTGCCCCAGGGGAAGCCGTGGAAGGGCACCCGTGCGCGTACCGCCTCGCCGGCGATCCACAGGGCCGCCGCCCACACCGGCGCCCCGGGCAGCCTGGAGACCGCCGCGATCCCCACGCCGACCAGGGCGACGAAGACCGCCTCGATGAGGACGAGGGCCAGCCACGGCACCGGGCCGACCTCCACGCCCGTCCACACCAGCAGCGGGAGCAGGAAGCCGAGCCCGAAGAGGTAGCCGAGCCCGAAGGCGGCCTTCCGGCTCCGGCCGCGCAGCGTCCAGCCGAGGACGGCGAAGGCGGGCAGGGCCAGCCACGACAGGGTGCGGGGCGGGAAGCTGACGTACAGGAGGAGGCCGGCCAGCGTGGCGGCCGCGGCCGGTGCGAGCCGGACGAGCCTGGCGCTCCGGGGCGCCGGAGCGGGCTGCGGTCGCAGCCTGTCCGACTCGTCGACGGAAGTTGCGGTGACGGTCACCTCAGGGAGTGTACGGCGGCGACCTGGGAGCGGCAGGGCGGTCAGACGAGGTCCGGGGCCGGCGGGCGCAGCCGGGCTCTGATCACGCGGACCGCGGCCTCGGCGTTGTCGATGGTGATCGTGAACGTGTGGCCGTCCCACAGCCGCAGCACGATGCCCTCGCCGCGCCGTACGACGACGGCGGTGCCCTTCTCGGGCCGCCAGCGGTAGCCCCAGCCGCCCCAGTGCCGTGGGGTGACGTGCGGCGCGAACTCGGCGCCGGCGACCTGGGCGAGCGGGATCCGGCGGCGCGGCAGGCCGATGTGGCCGCAGCGCACCTCCAGGCACTCCCGGTCGACCTTCACCGCGACGTGCACGAAGGCGAGGGTGCCGAACAGGACCAGCAGTCCGGCCGCGATGCAGCCCACCACGGACATCACCAGCGGCGCCAGGCCGGAGCTCCACGCGGAGTCGACGGCCAGTTCGATGCCGAGCGCCAGACAGGCGGCGCCGACGAGCGCCAGCAGCCACTGGAACCGGTTGGTGGCGCGGCCCGTCCACACCTCGGGGTGCGGGCCGCCGTCACTGCGGGGGTGGTCCCTCATGCCAACGAGGTTACTAAGGTTTCGCCGCGCGGGTAGCGCGTCGCACACGAAGGGTGTCAGCGGGCGGGTGCGGCGGCCTGCACGAGCCGGCCCTCCGCGTAGGCGAGGGCCGGGGCGGGCAGCGCGCCCTCCCGTCCGTTGAGCAGCACCGTCACGGCGCCCCGGACCGGGGCGTCCGGCGCGGGCCGGGCGCCGATCCGGCGCAGCGCCTGCGCCGCGACCGCGCCCGCCGAGCCGTGCAGGACCAGCGGCGGGCGGCCGGGCCGCCGCACGGCGGTCCGGATGCGTTCGGCGACCAGTTCGTAGTGGGTGCAGCCCAGGACGACGGTCGTCACCTCGTCCGGGGTCAGCGCGGCGGCGGCGGCGACCGCCTCGTCGATCGCCGCCTGGTCCGCGTGCTCCACGGCCTCGGCCAGTCCCCAGCAAGGCACCTCGGCGACCGGCACGCCGTCGGCGAAGTCGCGGATCAGACCCCGCTGGTAGGGGCTGCCGGTGGTGGCGGGCGTGGCCCAGATGGCGACGGGTCCGCCGCCGGCCGCGGCCGGTTTGATCGCGGGCACCGTGCCGATGACCGGCAGGTCCGGTTCGAGCAGGGCGCGCAGGGCGGTCAGCGCGTGCACGGTCGCGGTGTTGCAGCCGACGATCAGGGCCTCGGGGGCGTGCGCCGCGGCGGCCTCGGCGACGGCGACGGCGCGCGCGGTGAGGTCCTCCGTGGTACGCGGCCCCCAGGGCATGCCGGCCGGGTCGAGGGAGAGCACGAGATCTGCGTCGGGTCGCAGGCGCCGTACCGCGGCGGTGGCCGCCAGCAGCCCGATCCCGGAGTCCATGAGCGCGATCTTCACCCCGTAACGATAGACGATGCCCTCGAACGGGCCGCCCGGGTGGGGCAGACTGCGGGGGTGACCGTGATCGTGTGGATCGCCGTGGGATCACTCGCCGCCTGGCTGTGGCTGCTGCTCGGCCAGGGCTTCTTCTGGCGTACGGACGTCAGGCTGCCGCCGGGCGAGGAGCCGCCGCCGGACGGCTGGCCGGACGTGTGCGTCGTGGTGCCCGCGCGCGACGAGGCGGCCGTGCTCGGCGAGAGCCTGCCGTCGCTGCTCGCCCAGGACTACCCCGGGCGGGCGGAGGTCTTCCTGATCGACGACGGCAGCACGGACGGCACCGGGGAGCTGGCCCGCGCGCTGGGGCGGCGCGGCGCGGGGCCGGCGCTGACCGTGGCCTCGCCGGGCGAGCCGCCCGCCGGCTGGACCGGCAAGCTGTGGGCCGTGCGCCACGGCATCGCCCTGGCCCGCGCGCGGGACCCCGAGTACCTGCTGCTGACGGACGCCGACATCGCGCACGCCCCCGACAGCCTGCGCCGGCTGGTCGCGGCGGCGCGCGGCGGCGGCTTCGACGTGGTGTCGCAGATGGCCCGGCTGCGGGTTCAGACACCGTGGGAGCGGCTGGTCGTGCCGGCCTTCGTCTATTTCTTCGCGCAGCTGTACCCGTTCCGCCGGATCGGCCGCCGGGGCGGGCGGACGGCGGCGGCCGCGGGCGGCTGCGTGCTGCTGCGCGCCGAGGCCGCCGAACGGGCCCGGATCCCGGACGCGATCCGGCACGCGGTGATCGACGACGTGGCGCTCGCGCGTGCGGTCAAGGGCGGCGGCGGGCACATCTGGCTGGGGCTGGCCGACCGGGTGGACAGCGTGCGTCCGTACCCGCGGCTGGGCGACCTGTGGCGGATGGTGGCGCGCAGCGCCTACGCGCAGCTGCGGCACAACCCGCTGCTGCTGGCCGGCACGGTCGCCGGGCTGGCGCTGGTGTACCTGGCGCCGCCGGTGACGCTGGCGGTGGGCCTGGCGGACCCGGCGGCGGGCGGCGCGGCGGCGGCCGTCGCCGGCGGCGCGGCCTGGCTGGTGATGGCGGCGACCTACGTGCCGATGCTGCGCTACTACCGCCAGCCGCTGTGGCTCGCCCCGCTGCTGCCGTTCACCGCGTTCCTGTACCTGCTGATGACGGTGGACTCGGCGGTGCTGCACTACCGGGGCCGGGGCGCGGCCTGGAAGGGCCGCACCTACGCGCGCCCGGACGCGCTGCCCGAGGAGGGCTGAGGAGGCCGGGCGCGCGGTTGCTCACTTGCGGCCCGGGGTCCACCGCATGCCCCAGCCGTAGACCTGGTCGACGGTGCGCTGCGGGCTCACCCCGCGCTGGGGCACCAGGTAGCGGGCCTCGCGCTGGACGACCAGGTCGCCTCCGGTGTTGGTGATCAGAGCGAGCGCGCACACCGTCGAGGGCACGGTGCACTCGTCGAGGGAGAAGTCGACCGGTGCGCCGTGCTGGGGCTGGAGAGTGACCGTGGCGTGCAGGTCGGCGAAGGAGCGGGCGCCTTCGTAGACGGTGACGAAGACGAGGATGCGCCGGAAGTCGTTCCTGCGGTCGAGGTTGACGGTGAGGTTCTCGCCGGCGGCCACGGCTCCGGTGCGGTCGTCGCCGTCGAGCTGGATGTAGGGCGGCCGGTGCAGGGAGCCGAAGGCGTTGCCGAGGGCCTGGACGACGCCCTTGCGGCCGTCCGTCAGTTCGTACAGGGCGCACAGGTCGAGGTCGAGGTCCAAGTGGGTGGCGAAGGCCCGCCCGCGCTTGCCGGCCCAGCCGGAGAACTGTTTGCGCACCTGCCAGTTGAGGTTCACGCGCAGGGCGCCGGAGGTGCCGCCCTGCTTGGCCAGCGACACCGCGGGGGCCGCCTTGGTGAGCGTCACCTTGGTGAGGCGGACCGGTGCGGCGGCGGGCGGCGGCGGCGTCACCGGGTGCGCGGCGGGCGGCGGCAGGGGCACGGGCGCTCCGGTGGGCGGGGGCGCGGTGGGCAGGGGGGCGCGGGGCGGGGCGGCGGGCGGCGCCGGGGTGCGGGCGGCGGTGGGCTCGGGGGGCGTGGGCCGGTCCGGGTGCGGGGCGGGGCCGGCGAGCGGCGGCGTGTGCCGCGGTTCGTCGACGGTGATGCCGTAGTCGGTGGCCAGGCCCGCCAGGCCGCTGCGGTAGCCCTGGCCGACGGCCCGGAACTTCCAGCCGCCCTGGCGGCGGTAGAACTCGCCCAGGACGAAGGCGGTCTCCACACTCGCGCCGGCGCTGTCGAAGCGGGCGGCCACCGTGTCCCGGGCCGCGTCGCGCACCTCGACGTACAGGTCCGGCACTTGGCCGAAGGCGCCGCCGTCGGCCGACGCGGCGAGCACCACGCGGTCGACGGCGGGCTCCACGCGCGCGAGGTCGACGAGGAGGGTGTCGGTCGCGAGGCCGCCGGCCTCCCGCTTGCCCTCGTGCCGGACGGCGCCGGAGGTGTGCGCGGGCTGGTTGTAGAAGACGAAGTCGGCGTCGGAGCGCACCCTGCCGCTCGCCGCCAGCAGCAGCGCGGAGGCGTCCACGTCGGGGACGCCCGGACCGGAGCGCCGGCCCACCTCGACCCGCAGGGCCGTGGCCGGCACCTGCGTGTTGGACCCCTTCGACATCGACATGTCCGCCCCCCTCACGTGTGGCGCCGGGCCGTGTCCCGGCGGTACGGCCGCCGGCGGACCGTCGGCCCGCTCGGCACCCAGTCTGCTCCCCGGGCGGACCCGACGCGCCGCGCCCCCCGCGAGGAGCAGTGGAACACGTGTGTCGGACCGCCGGTAACCCCCCAGAAACCCGCCTTTTACCAGCCGAAGGGCTTCCGTGGTGCCCCTTTTTGTCAAGTTCGCTCGCATTGGGGATCCCGCGTCACCGCGGACACGGAAAACAACCCTCTTATCGGTCTCCCCAACCAGCACATCGTGGGCTTAACTTATGTGCCATGACCTCCCCCCGCTCCACTTATGGTGGCGGCTACTATTCCGCCTCCTTCCCGGACACCCCGATCTACGACTCGCTCGTCGCCGAGCGCGGCACGCCGCAGATCGCCCCGATCCGGGTCCCCGCGCCGTACGACACGGGAAGTCACCTTCCCGCGCTCCCCTCGGCACTGCCCGCCCTCCCGGCGGCCCCGTCGCAGCCCCAGGCGTACTACGGCTACCCGCAGGCGCAGCAGCCCGCTCCGCTGCACCAGGCGCCCACGGCCTACATCCCGCAGCAGGCCTCGGTCCCGCGCGGCTACCCCGGCCCGCAGCAGCCGATGCCGCCGCGCCCGATGGCCAACGGCACCGGCTACGAGGCCATGCGCCCCGCCGCTCCCCGGCCCGCCGCGGCGCCGTACCAGGACCCGTACAACAACCAGCAGTACCGCGGCTACTGATCGGCTTCCCGGCCGGGCGCCGATCGACCACGGGGGACACGGGGGAAGGGCCGTCGCCCGACGCCGGGAGCCGCACCTTCGCGCAGGCCGCCGCCGGGCAGTAGCCCGGCGGCGGCCTTCGTCCGTCCGTCGTCCACCGGGAACACCGGGAACCCCGGGGCGGGGTCCGGTCGTTGGGGTGCGTGAGAGGCCGGTGCGGGTCGCGGCCGAAGGGGACGTCGCTCTCAGTCGCTGTCCCTTCGGCCCGGCTCGCGGCGCACCGGCCGCGCCGCGCGGGACGACGGAGCGGGAAGGCGGTGGTGGAGGGTGCGCGTCATCGGCGGACTGTGGCGCTGGCGGCACAACCCGCTGCGCCGGACGACCGATCTGGTCGAGTGCTGGGTGGCGTTGACCGCCCTGCTGCTGATCCTGGTCGCCGCCCCGGTGGCCGGGTCCCTCGCCGGCTCCGCCGCCCAGAACGCCCTCCAGCGGTCGGTGCGCGAGCAGCACCGGACCCGGCACCTGGTGCGGGCCACCGTGGTGGCGAGGACGACCGGCGAAGTGCCGCGGCCGGACCCGGAAATCACCTCGGGGCGGACGGTGCGCATCCGGGTCGTCGCCGACTGGACCGCCCCGGACGGCACCAGGCGGCACGGCCCGGTGGCGACGAACCTGAGGAAGCCGCACCCCGGCGACCGCTTCGCGCTGTGGACCGACGGGCACGGCCGGACGGTGGGCCGGCCGCTGGACTCCGGCACGGCCACCGCGCACGCCGTCCTGGCCGGCCTCGGCACGGCCATGGTGGCCGCCGCGGCGGTGGAGAGCGTACGCAGACTGATCCTCTGGCGGCTGGTCCGCCGCCGCTACGCGCGCTGGGACCAGGCGTGGGACCGCGCCGGACCGGACTGGGGCCGCGCCGGCGCCGACAGCTGACCGCCTTGCGGCTCCGGTCAACCGATCGACCGCGCTCACGCTACGGTGGACCGGCCGGCGCGTCGGACACGACAGGCGCACGAGCGCACCGCGGCGGCGCGCCGCGACGGCGAACGAGCCATCAGCACGAGGTGGGGGCACAGCAACGCCATGGCACAGGGCACGGTCCAGGTGACGCACACCGGCACATCGCGGTGGCGGCGCCGCACGGGTGAGTACGCATCGCTCGCCGCCGCCCTGGAGGCCGCGGCGGACGGCGACGTCCTCACCGTCGCCCCCGGCACCTACCGCGAGAACCTCGTCGTCCAGCGGGCGGTGACCCTGCGCGGCCCGGAGGGCTCCCCCGGTTCGGTGCGGATCGCGCCCGCGGACGGGGTGCCCCTGACCGTGCGCGCCTCGGCGGTGGTGCAGGACCTGCATGTGGAGGGCCAGGACGCCACCGCGCCCGCGCTGCTGGTCGAGGAGGGCGCGCCGGAGCTGCGGGACGTGCGGATCGTGACCCGCTCCGCGTCCGGCATCGAGGTGCGCACCGGCGCCCGGCCCACCGTGCGGCGCTGCACGGTGGACAATCCGGCCGGCGTCGGCATCGCGGTGCTCGACGGCGGCGGCGGGGTGTTCGAGGAGTGCGAGATCGTGGCGGCCGGGCAGTCGGGCGTGGCCGTACGCGGCGGCGCCCACCCCCGCCTCGAACGCTGCCGGGTACACCACGCCTCGGGCGCCGGGATCACCGTGACCGGCGACAACTCCGCCCTGGAGGCGGTGGGGTGCGAGATCTACGAGGTGCGGGGCAGCGGTCTGCAGATCACCGGGCGGGGCACCGCCCACCTCACCGACTGCGAGGTGCACCGCACCACCGCCGACGGCGTCACCCTCGACACGGACGCCGTCCTGACCCTCGCCGACTGCCGCATCCACGACATCCCGGAGAACGCGGTGGACCTCCGCTCGCGTTCGGTGCTGACCCTGACCCGGAGCACCGTGCAGCGGTTCGGGCGCAACGGCCTGTCGGTGTGGGACCCGGGCACCCGCGTGGACGCCAACCAGTGCGAGATCTCCGACAGCACGGGCGACTACCCGGCCGTGTGGGTCAGCGACGGAGCCACCGCCGTCCTCGACTCCTGCCGGGTGCACGACGTGCCGGACGCGCTCTTCGTCCTGGACCGCGGATCGCGCGCGGACGTCGTCGACAGCGATCTGTCCCAGGTGCGCAACACGGCGGTCTCGGTGAGCGACGGGGCCACCGCGCAACTCGACGACTGCCGGATCAAGGAGGCGGCCACCGGCGCCTGGTTCCGCGACCACGGCAGCGGCGGCACGCTCGCCAACTGCACCGTGGACGGCGCCCAGACCGGCGTGATCGTCACCAAGGGCGCCGACCCGACCATCGAGCGCTGCACGGTCGTCTCCCCCGCCGAGGCCGGGTTCTACGTCTCCGCCGGGGGCCGCGGCAGCTTCCTGGGCTGCCGGGTCACGGACAGCGGCGGCTACGGCTTCCATGTGATCGACGGGTGCCGCACCACGCTGCGCAAGTGCCGCACCGAGCGGTGCGCGCGCGGCGGCTTCGAGTTCGCCGACGGCGGTGCGCAGACGGCCGGTTCGGGTCCCGTGGTCGAGGACTGCACGAGCGACGGGAGCGGGGGCGTACGCCCACCGGCGGCCCCGGAGACGGCCGTGCAGTCGGCGAGTCCGTCGCCCGGGCTGCTGGGCGCGGTCCCCGGACAGCGCGCCACCGAGCCGGACCCCGTGCGCGACGCGCCGGCGCCCGAGCCGGAGCGGACCGAGCGCAGCGCGAAGGACGTGCTGGGCGAACTGGACGCGCTGGTGGGCCTGGACAGCGTGAAACGGGAGGTGCGCGCCCTCACCGACATGATCGAGGTGGGCCGGCGGCGGCAGCGGGCGGGGCTCAAGGCCGCCTCGGTCAAGCGGCACCTGGTCTTCACCGGCTCACCGGGCACCGGCAAGACGACCGTCGCCCGCCTGTACGGCGAGATCCTGGCCTCGCTCGGAGTGCTGGAGAAGGGCCATCTCGTGGAGGTGTCCCGGGTCGACCTGGTCGGCGAGCACATCGGCTCCACCGCGATCCGTACCCAGGAGGCGTTCGAACGGGCGCGCGGCGGCGTGCTGTTCGTCGACGAGGCGTACGCGCTCTCGCCCGAGGACGCCGGGCGCGACTTCGGCAAGGAGGCCATCGACACGCTGGTGAAGCTGATGGAGGACCACCGCGACGCGGTGGTGGTGATCGTGGCCGGCTACACCGCCGAGATGGAGCGCTTCCTGTCCGTCAACCCGGGTGTGGCCTCGCGTTTCTCCCGCACCATCACCTTCCGCGACTACGGCCCCGAGGAGTTGCTGCGGATCGTGGAGCAGCAGGCCGAGGAGCACGAGTACCGGCTCGCCCCGGGCGCCGAGCAGGCGCTGCTCGGGTATTTCACGGCGCTGCCGAAGGGTGCCGCGTTCGGCAACGGGCGCAGTGCGCGGCAGACGTTCGAGGCGATGGTGGAGCGGCACGCGGGCCGGGTCGCCCAGTTCGCCGATCCCAGCACCGACGATCTGACCCTGCTCTACCCGGAGGACCTGCCGGCGTTGCCCTGAGCGCCAAAGCCGTCGGGTTCGGCGCCCTCGCCGGCCGCGTGGCGGGGCGCCGGCAGGTCCGGGCGCAGCCGGGCCAGGAGCCGCCCGCGTTCCTCGGCGAAGGCCGGGTCGGCCCGGTAGTCGGAGTGGCCGAGGATCGGGGCGGGCAGCGGGTGCGCCGCGTCGCGGCCGTAGGCGAGCGGGTCCTTCAGCGGGGCGCGGTCCACTTCGTCGTCGTGGTCCGCCTCGGACGGCGCGCCGGGGGTGCGGCCGGCGGGGACGCGGACCGGGCCGCCGATGGGGTCGGTGAGCCGGTAGAGGTTGCGCCAGCAGTCCGCGTCGCGGTGCAGGGCGGTCAGGGCCGTGGGTCCGAAGTGGGCCGGGAACCAGCGGCCGTAGAGGCGTTCGAGCGGGCAGCCGTAGGTCAGCAGCGCGACGCGCCGGCGCACCTCGGCGGGCAGCTGCCAGACCGCCGCGGCGGCCAGCACGCTGCCCTGAGAGTGGCCGGACAGGACGAGCCGGCCGCCGGTCGCGCCGGTCCAGGTGGCCATCCGCCAGGTGAGGTCGGGCACCGCGCGTTCGGCGTAGCAGGGCGGGGCGAAGGGGTGGGCGGCGCGCGGCCAGAAGGTGCCGACGTCCCACAGGATGCCGATGGTGCGCCGGGCCGAGGCGTCCTTGTAGGCGCGCCTGCCCCAGGTGACGAACAGTATGAAGCCGAGGCCGACCAGCCAGGAGCCCAGCGCCTGCGCGGTGTCGGCCGCGCCGGCCACGAAGGGCGGCGTCCCCTCGGCGGCCCGCGCGGGGGTGGTGTGGAGGCCGAGGCCGCCGACGAGGGCGACGGCGCCCAGCAGCAGGGTGACGGCGCAGGTGAGGCCGACCACGCGGGGCGCCTGGTCGGTGAGGGTCGCCAGGGCGCGGACGCGGGCGATGCGGTGGGTGCGCGCGGGGTCCGGCGGGTCGTGCGGGTAGTCCCGCGCCACGGCGGGTTCCCCGGCGCGGGCCAGCCGGCGGGCGCGCAGGGCGAGCCGGACGCCGAGCACGAGCAGGACGACGAGCAGCGGCGGGATCACGGACGCCTGCCAGGTGAGCAGGACCGGCGGGCCCGGCATCGACGTCCCGTCGCCGTCCAGCCAGTCGGCGACCCGCTGGGCGACTCCGCCGGTCATCACCCCGCCGAGGGCGCAGGCCAGCAGGGCGACCGCCGGGCCGCCGAGGCCGCGCAGGACGGCCCGGGGGTCGGGCCGGGTGCGGTGCAGGGCCAGAGCCACGCAGCTCAGGACGATCACCAGGAGGCCCTGGGCCAGGGTGACCCCGCCGAAGGCGGCGTCACCGGCGAGCCGGCCCGTGGAGTGCCAGGCGGGGCGTGACCAGCCGGCGTACAGGGCGGCGCACACGAGCAGCAGGAGCGCGCCGAGCGGCAGCCCGCGCACGAGGTGGCGGTCCAGCCGCCGGTCGACGCGTTGCTCGCTGCGGCCCCGGCCGGCGACCACGCCCACCACGGCGGCCGCGGCGGCGATCAGCGCGGCGTTGAGCAGCCAGCCGAGGAGGTCGAGCAGCGCGGGGCCGCCGGGCCTGCGGTCGAAGCGGGCGGCCGGGGCGGCGAGCGCGGCGGCCACGGTGAGCAGGCCGACGGCGGTGTGCGCGGCGCGCAGCCGGGCCACCAGACGGCGGCCGTACCAGAAGCCGGGCCGGCTCAGGGCGCCGTCGGAGCCGCCGCCCTCCCCCGCGGGCTCCGTCTCCGGGTCGCGGCGCAGGGGCTGCTGGGACTCGTAGGCGCTCCAGGTGCGGTGGGAGAGGTACCACAGCAGGCCGGTGAGGGCGGCGGGGATCACGGCGGCGAGGGCGAGCCGGCGGCCGGGCGGACTCCACCAGCCGGCGCCGGGCGCCAGGAAGCCCAGCCAGGAGTGGCGGGCGGCGCACGCGCGGGTGCCCGCGCACTGCCAGGCGGCGAGGTCCAGCGCGACCTCGCAGGCGGCGGCGACGAACAGCACCGTGAGGGTCAGGCCGGTCAGTCTGACCAGCAGTCCGTACAGGCGCACGGTGCGGGTCCGGCCGTGCGCGGTGGGGCGCATCCAGTGGGCGAGGTTGACGACCATGAACGGCAGCAGCAACAGCCACAGGGCCCGGCTGCCGTCGCCGGAGGTGAGGTTGCACCAGACGTAGGCCTCGGGCACCGGCCCGTCGCGCTCGGGGCGGGACTCGGCGTGCACGTCGGCGGCGCGCCGGTAGAGGGCCGCGGTGTCGTCCCCGGAGACCCGGACCGTGTGCGGATCGTCCAGCATCTCCTGGGGTGTGGTGCCGCCGACTCCGTGCACCAGGAGTTCCAGGGCGGGCCGCCCGGCCGCCGGGGCCGGTGTCCGCGGTCCGGGCGCCGTCCCCTGTGCCGTGTGTCGTTCTGCCGACCGGTCCGCCGTCGGACGCCGCTGTGCGCTTTCCACCGCCCGCACCCCCCTGGCCGTGCCGTCGCCAGTGTCCTGGCGGGGACAGGATGTCCGGTGGCGGCGCGCGCCACACACGCCGTCCCGGGTTTGCGCCCGATCCGGTGACGGCCGCCGCGCGCCGGGCGTGTCGCGGGGCGGCGCGACGGTCGGCGGGTGCGTGTCGGGGCGGGCGATGGCGCGGCGTGCGACGCCCCGTGAAAGGATGGGCCGCCCGCATGACGGCACGCGTGACGAGCCCTTCGTCGCAGCGGTCGCGCCGGGCGTGTCGGACGGCTTGAGGCGAGAGGAACCGGAGCACACGTGAGTGAGAATCAGAACCTCCTCGCGGAGCAGCGCCGCTCCCTGATCCTGGACGAGGTCCGGCGCCGCGGCGGTGTCCGGGTCAACGAGCTGACGCGCAAGCTCGGCGTGTCGGACATGACCGTCCGCCGCGACCTGGACGCGCTGGCCCGTCAGGGCATGCTGGAGAAGGTGCACGGCGGCGCGGTCCCGGTCGTGGAGGCCAGCACGCACGAGCCGGGCTTCGAGGCCAAGTCGGGCCTTGAGCTGTCGGCCAAGGAGGACATCGCGCGGGCGGCGGCGCAGTTGGTCGCGCCGGGCTCGGCGATCGCGCTGTCGGGCGGTACGACGACGTACGCGCTGGCCCATCATCTGGTGGACGTGCCGGATCTGACGGTGGTCACCAACTCGGTGCGGGTGGCGGACGTCTTCCACACGGCGCAGCGCGCCTCCGGTCAGCGGCAGGGTTCGGCGACGGTGGTGCTGACCGGCGGGGTGCGCACCCCGTCCGACTCGCTGGTGGGTCCGGTGGCGGACCAGGCGATCGCCGCGCTCCACTTCGACGTGCTGTTCCTGGGCGTGCACGGGATATCGGCCGAGGCCGGGCTCTCGACGCCGAACCTGGCGGAGGCCGAGACCAACCGGCGCCTCGTGCAGTCCGCGCGGCGGGTCGTGGTGGTCGCCGACCACACCAAGTGGGGTGTGGTGGGGCTGAGTTCCTTCGCGGCGCTGGAGCGGATCGACACCCTGGTCACGGACGCGGGACTGCCGCCGGAGGCGCGCGCCGAGATCTCCGAGCACCTGCGGCTCGTGGTGGCCGGGGAGCCGGCGGAGATCGCCGACATCTGAGCGGCCGTCGGCCGCGGTCGCGGTGTCCCGCGGCTCGCGGCGCGCGGGCGCCCGACGGCGAGCGGTGCGGCGCGGGATTCAGGACGGCCAGGCGCCGGTCGCCAGGAAGGCGTCGATCGTCGCCGTGTACGGCGCGCTGTCCAGGCCCTGTTCGGCCAGCCACGCGTCGGAGTAGTACTTGTCGAGGTAGCGGTCCCCGGGGTCGCACAGCAGGGTCACCACGCTGCCCCGGCGGCCCTGCGCCACCATCTCCGCGACGATCTTCAGCGCGCTCCACAGACCGGTGCCGGTGGAGCCGCCCGCCTTGCGGCCGATGGCCCGCTCCAGGGCGCGGACGGCGGCGACGGCGGCCGCGTCGGGCACCTTCATCATCCGGTCGATCGCACCGGGCACGAAGCTCGGTTCCATGCGCGGCCGGCCGATGCCCTCGATGCGCGAGCCGCTGTCGCAGGTGACATCGGGGTCGCCGGTGGTCCAGCCGTCGAAGAAACAGGAGTTGTCCGGGTCGGCGACGCAGAGGCGGGTGTCGTACTGCATGTAGTGGACGTAGCGCGCGAGGGTCGCCGAGGTGCCTCCGGTGCCCGCGGTGGCGACGATCCACGCCGGTTCGGGGAAGCGCTCCAGTTCCAGCTGGCGGAAGATGGACTCGGCGATGTTGTTGTTGCCGCGCCAGTCGGTGGCCCGCTCGGCATAGGTGAACTGGTCCATGTAGTGGCCGCCGGTCTCCACCGCGAGCCGCGCGGAGGCCTCGTACATGGTGCGCGGGTCGTCCACGAAGTGGCAGCGGCCGCCATGGAACTCGATCAGACGGCACTTCTCGGCGCTGGTCGTGCGCGGCATCACCGCGATGAACGGCACCCCGATCAGCTTGGCGAAGTACGCCTCGGAGACCGCCGTCGAGCCGCTGGACGCCTCGATCACCGGGCGGCCCGGCCGGATCCAGCCGTTGCACAGGCCGTACAGGAACAGCGAGCGCGCCAGCCGGTGCTTGAGGCTGCCGGTCGGGTGGGTCGACTCGTCCTTCAGATAGAGGTCGATGCCCCACCGCTCGGGCAGCGGGAAGCGCAGCAGGTGGGTGTCGGCCGAGCGGTTGGCGTCGGCCTGGACCTTGCGGACGGCCTCTTTGAGCCAGTCGCGGTAGCCGGTGTCGCTGCGGTCGACGTCGAGGGTGTCGCCGGTCCGGCGCTGCTCGGTGGTGCTCACGGCGGGACTCCTTACGCTGGGCGCCGACGGCGTGTCGCGCGGCCGGACGCCACCGATGATAGACACCTTCCGCACGCTTCTCACCTGCATAAACGTCACTTTGAGCGGCCCAAAGGCAGACCTGGGGCGGGACTCGCCAGAGCGCGTACGGGGCGCATTCGCCGCATCGTCGGGGGCGCGTTCGCCGGAGTGCTCCGGGCGCCGGCCGGGAGCCCCCGACGTGTACTGGTGCTGCGCGCGGAAGGGGGGCAGACTGCACGGCGCGGGACGCAGAGCCGTACGGGGCGCCAAAGGTGCCGTGCGGGCGGTGTGGCCCGTGGACCGGGCCGGGCAGGGAGCCGGCGGCACGTGCGAGGGGGCGGGCGAGGAATGGCGGAACCGGAGTTCACGGCCACGGGCGTGCGGATCGACAGGCGACTGCGCTCCCTCACCCGGGCCGGACGGGTCCGGATCGGCGACGGCAGGCTCGAACTGCTCACCAGTCAGGGCTGTGTGATCGACAGCGCGCCGGTGAGCGCGGTGCGCGCGTCCAGGCCGTGGCTCGGCCCGGACGACCGGGCGCGCGCCGACCTCGGTGGCACCCGGTACCTGCTGACCCTGAGCGACCGCGACCCGGCGCCCGGCGAGCCGGGTCCGCCCGCGGCGCGCCGGTTCATCGAGATCGTCCGCGAGGCGGCGGGGCGCGGCGGCTGAGCCGTCGTCGCGAAGATGACGCGAAGTTGCGGTGCCGAACCCCTTGCGTCACGCTGGTCTCACGTCACTCTGGGTTTACCGGCGATAACGCTGCGAACCAGCCCGCCGGCCACGACAGCAGGCGGCCATGTCACGCAGGCGCCCTGCTGCATCCGAAACGTCGTGTTCTTCCGGACCTCAACGTCGGGGAGTCGCAGCCGTGATCAGTCACCCCATCAGGCACTGCACGGTGGAGCTCCAAGCCCTGCCGTCGCGGATCGGCCAGGTCCGCAGAATCGTATCGGCGCACTTGCGCTACTGGCATCTGGATCCTCTGATAGACCGGGCCGCGCTCGGTGTGACGGAGTTGCTGACCAACGTCCACCAGCACGCCCGGCCCGACAAGTCGTGCACCGTCGAACTCGAGTTCCTGCTCGACCGGCTCACCGTCTCCGTACGCGACCACGATCCGCGTCTTCCCGTGGTGGAGGACATGGGCGACATCGCGCCGCTGGCCACCGAGGGCCGGGGACTGGCGATGGTGGCCGCGATGAGCGAGAGCTGGGGCGCGCGCCCGGACGGCGAGGAGGGCAAGGTGGTCTGGTTCACGCTGCCCGCCTCCGCCGCCCCGGTCGCCGTCACGGCGCCGTCCCGGGTACCGCGGCTGGCGGCCGGGGAGCAGCAGCCCGTACGCCGGTTCACCGAGGTGGAACCCGCGCTCGATGGCGCGCGGGCCACGCCCGTTCCCGTCCGCTCGCCCGTTCCCGGCTGACCGGGACGAGCCCGAGTGACGCCGCCACCGCCGGATTCCGGCCGGTGGCGGCGCCGTTCCGCGCCCGCGCCCGTCCCATGCCATGACCGCCACAGGACGCCGCACTCCCCGCCCACAAGGACTCGACGTCTGTAACTACTAGTATGTACAGTGATCGCCATGAGGACGCAGGAGCGACTGATCGAGTCCGCCCGCGCACTGCTGTGGGAGCGCGGTTACGTGGGCACCAGCCCCAAGGCGATCCTGGAGCACGCGGGCGCCGGACAGGGCAGCATGTACCACCACTTCAAGGGGAAGTCCGACCTGGCGCTGACGGCCATCCGGCGCACCTGCGCCGAACTGCTGGGCACCGCCGAGGCACTGCTGTGCGGTCCGGGCACGCCTTACGAGCGCATCGAGGCGTACCTGCTGCGCGAGCGCGACGTGCTGCGCGGCTGTCCGGTCGGGCGGCTCACGATGGACCCGGAGATCATCGCCAGCGCCGAACTGCGCGCACCGGTCGACGAGACGCTCGACCGGCTCCGCGAACGCCTCGCCGGGACGGTCGAGGAGGGCAAGGAACTGGGTCAGTTCCCGCCCCATCTGGACGGTGAGGAGATCGCGGCGACGGTCCTCGCCACCGTGCAGGGCGGCTATGTGCTGGCCCGGGCCTCCGGCTCCCCGGCGGCCTTCGACACCGGCGTGCGGGGACTGCTGTCGCTGCTGCGCTCCGACACGGATCAAGTGGCCTGAGGGCCAGGGGGGAAGCCGCGCCATGCACGCGATGCAGTACGAGATGACCTTGCCCGCCGACTACGACATGCGGATCGTCCGCGACCGCGTCGAGCGGCTCGGGCACTTCCTGGACGACTGGGACGGACTCGGCGTCAAGGCCTACCTGATGCGCGAGCGCGGGGTGCACGGCTCGCCGGTCAACCAGTACGCGCCCTTCTACCTGTGGAACACGATGGAGGGCATGAACTCCTTCCTGTGGGGCGGTCCGTTCCAGGGGCTGGTGGACGACTTCGGCCGGCCCGTGGTGCGGCAGTGGTCGGGGGTGGCCTGCGAGGACGGCGGTCGCGCCGACTCGGCCGCCGTCCTCGCGGTGCGGCAGCGGGTGCCCGTGCCTGAGGGGGTGGTGCTCTCCGAGTTCATGGCGGAGGCGGTGCGCGAGACCGGGCGGCTGGCCGCACGGGACGGCGCGGTGCTCACGGCGACCGCGGTGGACACCGGCCGCTGGGAGCTGGTGCGCTTCTCGCTCTGGTCGCACGAGGCGCCGGACGCCGAGGGCGAGGTCTTCCGGGTCCTGCACCTGTCGGCGCCCGGACGCGAGACGCTGCCCCGGGGCCGGCAGTGGTGAGCGCCGTCCGCACGGTGCTCGGCGACCTCCCGCCCGCCGAGCTGGGCGTCACCGACTCCCACGACCACCTCTTCTTCCGCAGCCCCCGGCTGCCCGGCCAGGAACTGGACGACGCGCGGGCCGCCGGCGCGGAACTGGCCGCGTTCCGCGCGGCCGGCGGGGCGGCCGTCGTCCAGTGGACGCCGTACGGGCTGGGCCGCCGGGCCGCCGACCTGCCGCCGCTGTCCCGGGCCACCGGGGTGCACGTGGTGTGCGCGACGGGCCTGCACCAGGACGTCCACTACGCCGAGGACGTCCTGGCCGCGCTGCGCGGCCGCCTCGCGGACGTGTTCGTCGCCGAACTCACCGAGGGCATCGGCGCCACCGGGGTCCGGGCCGGGCTCGTCAAGGTCGCCGGCGGCTTCCACGGCCTCGACGCGCACGCCCGCTGGACCATGACCGCCGCGGCCGAGGCCCATCACGCCACCGGCGCGCCCGTCGCCGTGCACCTGGAGATGGGCACGGCCGCGCTCGACGTGCTGGACCTGCTCTGCGGCGAACTGGAGGTGCCGCCGCACCGGGTGATCCTCGGCCATCTGAACCGCTTCCCCGATTCCGTGCTGCACCGCCAGGCGGCCGAGTCGGGCTGCTACCTGGCGTTCGACGGCCCCTCCCGCACCCATCACGCCACCGACTGGCGGATGCCCGACGCCGTGCGGGCGTTGGCCGAGGGAGGTTTCGGCGACCGCCTGCTGCTCGGCGGTGACACGGTGGTCGCCGCCGCCCGCTCGGTCGACGGCGGCCCCGGGATGCCGTATCTGCTGCGCCGCGTCCGCCCGCGGCTGGCGGCCGAACTGGGCGCGGGCCTGGTGGAGCAGGTCCTCACCGAGAACCCGGGCCGGGCCTTCGCCGTCGACTGGCGCTGAGCACCGGGGCCTCATCCGGACGGATCACGCCGGCCCCGCGCCCGACCGTCCCCCGGGGGTTCCGTCGGGCGCGGGGCCGGCGCACGCGTGAGGTCAGGCCGGTGCCGTCAGGGGGTCGTCCAGGACCGGCTGCCAGGCCAGTTCCGCCGCGCCGACCAGGCTGTTGTGGTCCAGGGTGCAGGGCAGGATGGGCACTCCGCCGCTCTGGCCCCACAGGCTGCGGTCGGCGACGACCGCGCGCAGCCGGTCCGGGGCGGCCTCCAGCAGGGTGCGATGCAGTCCGCCGAGGATGATCCGGTCGGGGTTGAGGATGTTGACCAGTCCGGCCAGGCCCAGCCCGAGGCGGTCCACGAGCATCTGCACGGCCGTCCGGACGGCCGGGTCGTCGTGGTGGCCGCGGATCAGGTCGTCGGCCTGCTTGAGCAACGACACCTCGGGGCCGGGCGCGCGGCCGGCGGCGGTGAGCAGGGCCAGCGGATCGGCCTCCACGTCCAGGCAGCCGCGGCTGCCGCAGTGGCAGGGGCGGCCCTCGGGGTTGACGGTGAGGTGCCCGACCTCCAGCGCCAGGCCCGAACTGCCCGTGTGCAGCCGCCCGTCCAGCACCAGCGCGCCGCCCACCCCGCGGTGCCCGGTGGCCACGCACAGCAGGTCGCGGGCGCCCCGCCCGGCGCCGTGCCGGTGCTCGGCGAGCGCGGCGAGGTTGACGTCGTTGGCGGCGAACGCCGGTCCGGTGATCCCGGCGGCGCGCACGCACTCGGTGAAGATCCGCCGCACCGGCGCGCCCACCGGCCAGGCCAGGTGGAGCGGGTTGAGGGCCGTGCCGTCCGGTTCGGCGACCGCGGACGGCACCGCGAGTCCGGCGCCGACGCAGCGCCGGCCGGTGGCGCGCAGCAGCTCCGCGCCGGCCTCGACGACCGAGCCGAGCACCTTGGCCGGGTCGGCGTCCACGGTCTCGCAGCCGGGCGCGGTGGCCACGATCCGGCCGCCGAGGCCCACCAGGGCGGCCCGGAACCCGTCGGCGTGCACCTGCGCGGCAAGGGCGACGGGCCCGTCCTCGGCGACCGAGAGACGGTGCGAGGGCCGGCCCTGCGAACCGGCCGCCGCGGCCGGGCGGGCGTCCACCCTGATCAGGCCGAGGGCCTCCAGTTCGGCGGCGACCGCGCCGGCCGTCGCCCGGGTCACCCCCAGCTCGGCGGTGAGCACGGCACGGGTCGGGGCACGCCCGGTGTGCACCAGCTCCAGCGCGGGCCCGAGCGCGCCGCGCCCCCGGTCAAGCCGCGTCCTCGAGGTGGTCCCTTCCCCCGCCGCCCGGGGGTCAGCCTTGCCGCTCATGAGGGCGAGTCTGTCATGATCCGCCGTCCCGGCCGCCCGGGGTCCGGGGCCCGGCTCAGGTCCGCCGTCCGCTCCGTCCCGGTCCGGGCGGGACGCTCTCCAGACCGCTCACCCGCAGCGTGACGTTCAGCCGTCCGGTCAGCCCCAACTCGCCCGGGGCGGTGCCCGCGTGCACCCGCGGCACGCCGTGGTACGCGAACCGGGCGGGGCCGCCGAACACGAACAGGTCGCCGCTGCGCAGCTCCACGTCCGTCCACGGCCGGGTACGGGTGTCGGAGTTGCCGAAGCGGAAGACGCAGGTGTCGCCCAGGCTCAGCGACACCACCGGCGCGGCGGACTTCTCGTCGGCGTCGCGGTGCATGCCCATCCGGGCGTCGGCGTCGTAGAAGTTGATCAGCGCGATGTCGTACGCCGCCTGCCGCGCCGCCTGCTGCCCCAGGGCGTCGCGCACCGCGCGCCGGCCCAGTTCGCCCAGCCAGGCCGGGAACGGCTTCACCGGCGCGCCGTCCCCGTCGGCGACGGTGCGGGCGTAGGCGTAGGGATACCAGTGCCAGCCCAGGCAGACCTGGCGGGCGGTCATCGCGCCGCCGCCGGGGGTGCGCACCGTGCGCAGACCGGCCGGCGGGCGGGCCCAGCCCCGGCAGGCGTCCAGCAGCTCGCGCTGGCGCGCCGGGTCCAGCCAGTCGGGGACGTGCACCGCGCCCGGCGCGATCTCGGCCCGGCGGCGCGGGAACAGCTCGGCGTCCATGCCCCCATCCTCCCGCACGGGATCCTCCCGCGGCCGCCGTCGGCCGACGCCATCCTGAGCTGCGGCTCGGCTAGCCTGGACGGACGATGAACGACCGTATGACGACTCCCTGGGGCGAGCCGGCCCTGTCCCGTTTCCCCGTGGACCCGCGCGACCGGCTGCGCGCCTGGGACGCCTCCGACGCCTATCTCCTGCGGCACCTGGCCGACGAGGCCATCGACCTGTCCGGGACGGTCGTGGTCGTCGGCGACCGGTGGGGCGCGCTGGTCACGGCGCTGGCCGGGCACCGGCCGACGCAGATCACCGACTCCCACCTCGGGCAGGAGGCGACCCGCCGCAACCTCGCCCGCAACGGCGCCGAACCCGGCGCGGTGCGCCTGCTCACCACGCAGGACCCGCCGCCGGAGCGGATCGACGTCCTCCTGGTGCGGGTGCCCAAGAGCCTCGCGCTGCTGGAGGACCAGCTGCTGCGGCTGGCGCCCGCCGTGCACGCGGGCACGGTCGTCGTGGGCACGGGCATGGTGAAGGAGATCCACACCTCCACGCTGGAGCTGTTCGAGCGGATCCTCGGCCCGACCCGGACCACGCTCGCCGAGCGCAAGGCCCGGCTGATCCTGTGCGCCCCCGACCCGTCCCTCGCACGGCCCGCCAACCCGTGGCCGTACACCTACACGCTGCCCGACGGGATCGGCGCGGTCTCCGGCCGGACGGTCGTCAACCACGCCGGGGTGTTCTGCGCGGACCGGCTCGACATCGGCACCCGCTTCCTCCTCCAGCACCTGCCCGACGGCGAGGGCGCCCGCCGGATCGTGGACCTGGGCTGCGGCAACGGTGTGGTGGGCACCGCGATGGGCCTGGCGCACCCGGAGGCCGAGGTGCTGTTCACCGACGAGTCGTTCCAGGCGGTGGCCTCGGCCGAGGCGACGTACAAGGCGAACGGGGTGCCGGGGCACGCCGAGTTCCGGGTCGGCGACGGGCTGAACGGGGTGCCGGACGGCAGCGTGGACCTGGTGCTCAACAATCCGCCGTTCCACTCCCACCAGGCGACGACGGACGACACGGCGTGGCGCATGTTCACCGGGGCGCGGCGCGCGCTGCGCCCCGGCGGCTCGCTGTGGGTGATCGGCAACCGGCACCTGGGCTACCACGTGAAGCTGCGCCGGCTGTTCGGCGACAGCGAACTGGTGGCGAGCGACCCGAAGTTCGTGCTGTTGCGGGCGGTCAAGCGGTAGGCGTCGCGCGGGGCGTGCCGATCACCCCGAGCAGGCGGGTCACCTCCGTCACCATCGCCTCCCGGCCCACCCCGAGGTACTTACGGGAGTCGACCGCCTCGGGACGGGCGGCGAGGAAGTCGCGGATGGCGCCGGTCATGGCGATGTTGAGGGCGGTGCCGACGTTGACCTTGGCGATGCCGCCGGCGACGGCCTCGGTCAGCTCGGCGTCGGCCAGGCCGGAGGAGCCGTGCAGGACCAGCGGCACGTCCAGGGCGCCGGCGAGGCGTTTGAGCAGGTCGTGGTCGAGGGCGGCGGTGCGCTCGGTCATGGCGTGCGCGTTGCCGACGGCCACGGCCAGGGCGTCCACCCCGGAGCCGGTGACGAAGGCGTGCGCCTCGCCGGGGTCGGTGCGGGCGCCGGGGGCGTGGGCGTCCAGCGGCGGCCGGCCGTCCTTGCCGCCGACCTGGCCCAACTCGGCCTCGATCCACAGCCCTTGCGCGTGCGCCCATTCGGCGGCGGCCCGGGTCGCGGCGAGGTTGTCCGCGTAGGGCAGCCGGGAGGCGTCGTACATCACGGAGCTGAAGCCGGCCTCGGACGCCTGGCGCAGCAGTTCGTCGCTCTGCACGTGGTCGAGGTGGAGCGCGACGGGCACGGCGGCGGCGCGGGCGGCGGCGACGGCCGCCCGGGCCAGCGGCAGCAGCCGTCCGTAGCGGAACCGCACCGCGTTCTCGCTGATCTGGAGGAGGACGGGCGTGCCGGCCGCCTCGGCGCCGGCGACGACGGCCTCGACGTGTTCCAGCGTGATGACGTTGAAGGCGACGACGGCGGAGCGCGCGGTGGCGGCGCCGGCGACCAGGTCGCCGGTGGCTGCGAGTGGCACGGCCTGTCCTTTCCGTTGGGGGTGACGGGGCGTCAGGAGGCGAGGATCACCGAGCGGGTGAGATGGCGCGGCCGGTCCGGGTCGAGACCGCGGGCGGCGGCGACGGCGACGGCGAGCCGCTGGGCGCGGACGAGTTCGGCGAGCGGGTCGAGTCCGCTCTCGACCCACAGCCCGCCCGTGGCGCGCACCTGTCCGGCCAGTCCCTCGGGCGCCGGACCGAGCATCCAGGCGGCGGTGCCTTCGGTGGTGATGCTGATGGGGCCGTGCCGGTACTCCATCGCCGGGTACGCCTCGGTCCAGGACAGCGACGCCTCGCGCATCTTCAGCCCGGCCTCGTTGGCGAGCCCCACCGTCCAGCCGCGGCCCAGGAAGGTGAACTGCCCGCACTCCACGAGCCCTTCGGGCAGCGGCGCGGTCAGCGCGGTGCGGGCGTCCTCGACGACGGCGTCGGTGTGCAGACCGAGGTGGGCGCGCAGCAGGGTGAGCGCGGTGGTGGCGAACCGGGTCTGCACGACGGAGCGTTCGTCGGCGTAGTCCAGGACGACCACGTCGTCCGCGGCCGCCATCACCGGCGTGTCCGGGTCGGCGGTGACGGCCGTGGTGCGGGTACGCCCCTTCGACCGTGCGAGCAGGTCGAGCACCTCGGTGGTGGTGCCGGAGCGGGTGAGGGCGAGGACGCGGTCGTAGGAGCGGCCGTGGGGGAACTCCGAGGCGGCGAAGGCGTCGGTCTCGCCCTGCCCCGCGTTCTCGCGCAGGGCGGCGGCGGCCTGGGCCATGAAGTACGACGTGCCGCAGCCGACGATCGCGACCCGTTCCCCCGGCGCGGGCAGCGCCCGGCCGTGTCCGGCGGCGTCGGCGGCGACGCGGGCCCAGCACTCGGGCTGACTGGTCAGCTCGTCCTCGACATGGCTCATGGCACACCCTCCCGGTCCACTGATCGTTCTTGCAAGATAGCGCCGAGTTTCAAGCACGATCAAGCATTTCGCCTCGTAGGGGGTGCGTTAGGGTCACGGAGGACCGAGGAACGGAGGCCGCCGATGTCGCGCGACGCCCGCTGGAAGACGCTGCTGGAACTGCTCGTCGAGCGGGGCCGGCTGGACGTCGAGGAGGCCGCGGCGCGCCTCGAGGTGTCGGCCGCGACGATCCGGCGGGACTTCGACCAGCTCGCCGAGCAGCAGATGCTGGTGCGCACCCGGGGCGGCGCGGTCGTGCACGGCGTCTCCTACGAACTGCCGCTGCGCTACAAGACGGCCCGGCGCGCGGGCGAGAAGCAGCGGATCGCCGAGGCGGTGGCGGAGCTCGTCGCGCCGGGCGAGGCGGTGGGCCTGACCGGCGGCACCACGACCACGGAGGTGGCCCGCGCCCTGGCGGTGCGCGCCGATCTCACCGCCGGCTCGCCCGCCCTGACCGTGGTCACCAACGCGCTCAACATCGCCAACGAGCTGGCGGTACGGCCCCAGTTCAAGATCGTGCTGACGGGCGGGGTGGCGCGCCCGCAGTCGTACGAGCTGATCGGACCGCTGGCGGACGGGGTGCTGAGCCAGATCACGCTGGACGTGGCGGTGCTCGGCGTGGTCGCCCTGGACGTCACGCACGGCGCGGCGGCGCACGACGAGGCGGAGGCCGCCATCAACCGGCTGCTGTGCGAGCGCGCCGAGCGGGTGGTGGTGGCCGCGGACTCCAGCAAGCTGGGGCGGCGCGCCTTCGCCCGGATCTGCCCGGTGGAGTCGGTCGACACGCTGGTCACGGACTCGGCGGCGGACCAGGACGCGGTGCGCAGGTTCGAGGAGGCGGGGGTCCGGGTCGTCACGGTGTGAGCCGGGCGGGGCGGGTCCGCTGGTCGGGGGCGGGCCGGGTGGCCAAGTGCGGGCGCGTGGTCAGGTGCGCAGGAAGCCGACGCCGCGGCCGTCGTTGCAGCCGGCGGGCACCGGGCGGTCGTCGGCGGCCGGACCGCTCTGGTGGGCCTTGAGGGCCACGCTCATCAGGGACAGCAGCAGATCGACGTCGGCGGAGGCGTCGAGGCGGATCGTCACCCACGACGAGCCGGGCACGATCCGCAGGGCGGCGAAGCGTCTCAGGTCGCCCGCCAGCCGGCGTATGGCCCGGTCGGTCAGCTTGAGGTCGACATCGCGTTCGGAGTGGAAGTGGGCGATCTCCCCGTACGGCGAGCTGAGCGCCTGCCCGGCGCCACAGCTCGGCACCGCTTCCATCAGGTCGGGCCAGGTGGCCAGTTGGGCGAAGGCATGCGCGGCGAGCGTCATGGCACCATCATGACGCGCTCACCGCACGGCAACCGGGACGTGAGCGAGCCTTAACCGATCCGTGTCCGAATCCGGCCGGACCGCCTTTTCCGTCCCGCGCCGGGGCTTCCGATCGCCACAGGGGGCACACTGGCAGTAGGAGCCCGTCGGTGCACGAGGGGGTGTCGAAAGTGACACGTCGTGCGGGAGTGCGGCTGTGGCGGTTGCGGCGCAATCCGCTCCGGCGGACCAGTGATGTCGTGGAGGCGTGGATCCTGATCTCCGCCTGGGTGCTCGCGCTGGCGGGCGCGCTGGTGGCGGGGCTGCTGACGTCGGGCGCCGTGCAGCGGACCGCGGACCGCGTCCGGGAGCAGACCCACGCCGTGTCGGCCGTGCTGGCCGGGGAACCGGCGGCGGGCGCCGCCGCGCGGCCGGCCGGCGGGGCACTGGTGTGGGGCACCGTGCGCTGGACGGACGCCGACGGTGTGACGCACACCGACCGGACCAGGGTGCCGGCCACCGCCGCGCCCGGCGCCCGCGTCACGGTGTGGACGAACGCACGCGGCGCCCTGACCGCCCCGCCGCCGTCCGCCGCCGACACCGCCTTCCAGACGGTGCTGGGCGGCCTGTGGGCCGGCACGGCCGCCGCGGGCCTCGTCCTCGGCGGCGCCAGACTGGCCCGCACCCGCCTCGACCGCCGCCGCTTCGACCAGTGGGCCGAGGAATGGGCCCGGGTCGACACCTGGGGCCGCAAGACGGGCTGACCGGCCCCGACGCCGCGCCGAACGACCGGCCGCCCGCCGGACCCGGATCGGGCCCGGGCGGAGGCCCGCCGAACGTTCGGCACCCGCCAGACCCGGACTGGATGCCGCCGGACCCGGACTGGACCCCGCCAGATCCGGACCGAACCGGACGGCCGCCGCGCCGAACGACCGACTGCCCGCCGCCCCGCACCGGACCGGGCAGCGCCCCGCCGAAGGTTCTGCGCCCGCCGGACCGGACTGGCCCCCGGCTGGACCGGACTGGACCAGACAGCGCCGCGCCGAATGACGGGCTGCCCGCCGCCCCTGTACCGGACCGGACGGCGCCGCGCCGAGCGACCGGCCGCCCGCCGCCCCTCGGAGCCGCCGCCCCCGGACCGGACCGGCGTATCCCCCGCCGTCGCCGCACCGTCCCTTCCCCCGCCTCCCTCCGCTCGTCGCCAACCGCCCCTTGCCCGTGAGGTGCGCGCACTTCTAGCCTGAGTTTGTGCCGCTCATAAACAAAGTCCGTCCGCACAGTGCCGTGCCGGACCACTCCCTCACCCGGCTCCGGGTCGCCCTGACCGCCTTCTTCGCCCTCGACGGCTTCGTCTTCGCGGGCTGGGTGGTGCGCATCCCGGCCGTCAAACAACAGACCCACGCCTCCGCCGGCGACCTCGGTCTCGCCCTCCTCGGCGTGTCGGCCGGCGCCGTGGTCACGATGACCCTCACCGGACGCCTGTGCCGCCGCTACGGCAGCCATCCGGTCACCGTCGTCTGCGCCGTCCTGCTCTCCCTCAGCGTCGCCCTGCCCCCGCTCACCCACTCGGCCTGGGCACTGGGCGCGGTGCTGCTGGCCTTCGGCGCCTCGTACGGCGGCATCAACGTCGCCTTCAACAGCGCGGCCGTCGATCTGGTGGCCGCGCTGCGCCGGCCGGTGATGCCGACCTTCCACGCCGCCTTCAGTCTGGGCGGCATGCTGGGCGCGGGGCTCGGCGGCCTCGTGGCCGGTTCCGTGTCCCCCACCCGCCATCTGCTGGGCCTGACGCTGATCGGCCTGCTCGTCACCGCCGCCGCCGGCCCCACCCTGCTGCGCCACCCCGCCCCGGCGCGGCCGGACGACGGGCCGACGACGGGCGCAGACCGGTCGACGGGTCCGGGTCCGTCCCGGGCCGCGGACCCGCACCGCCCCGACGCCCGCCGCACCCGCGGCCCCGTCGTGATCCTCGGCCTCATCGCCCTGTGCACCTCCTACGGCGAGGGCGCGATGGCCGACTGGGGCGCCCTGCACTTCCAGCAGGACCTGGACGCCTCGGCGGCGGTGGCGGCCGCCGGCTACTCCTGTTTCGCCCTGGCGATGACCGCGGGACGGCTGACCGGGACCACGCTCCTGGAACGCCTCGGCCGGTCCCGGACCATCGTGGCCGGCGGCGCCACCGCGGCGGCCGGGATGCTGCTCGGCTCGCTGGCGCCGTCCGTGTGGGCGGCGCTGCTCGGCTTCGCCGTGACCGGGCTCGGACTCGCCAACGTCTTCCCGGTCACCGTGGAACGCGCCGGCGCCCTGGCCGGCCCGGCCGGAGTCGCGGTCGCCTCCACGCTCGGCTACGGCGGCATGCTGCTCGGTCCTCCGGCCATCGGGTTCATGGCCGACTGGTTCTCGCTGCCGGCCGCGCTCACCAGCGTCGCCGTCCTGGCCGCCGTCGCCGCGGTGATCGGCTTCGCTGAACGGCGGTCGTACGAGCAGTGAGCGGCGTACGAGTGAGCCGCGCGGGTCACCCGTACGCCTGACCGGCTCGGGTCACCGCGCCGGAGCCGCGCTCTCGCCGCCCTCCTCGTAGACCTTGGCGTCGGAGGGCGCCGGGCGTTCGACGCGGCAGACCAGGGAGTCGTCGACGACGTCGGCCACGATGGTGTCCCCGGGGTCGGCCTCGTCGGCCAGCAGCAGCGAGGCGATGCGGTTGTCCAGCTCCGTCTGGATCGTGCGGCGCAGCGGGCGGGCGCCGAACTCGGGCTGGTGGCCGTGGGCGACGAGGAGTTTCTTCGCCGCGTCGGTGACCTCCAGCTCCAGGCCCTGGGCGCGCACCCGCCGGCGGCTGTTGTCCAGGAGCAGGTCCACGATCCGGTTCAGCTCCCCCTCGCCGAGCCCGTGGAAGATGATGATGTCGTCGATCCGGTTGAGGAACTCGGGCAGGAACCTGCCGCGCAGGTCCTCCATCAGCTGGTCCTTGATGTCGGCGACGTCGCCGTGGTGGGCGAGGATGCGCTGCGCGCCGATGTTGGAGGTCATCACGACCACGGTGTTGCGGAAGTCGACGGTACGGCCCTGCGCGTCGGTGAGCCGTCCGTCGTCCAGGACCTGGAGCAGGGCGTTGAAGACGTCCGGGTGCGCCTTCTCCACCTCGTCGAACAGCAGCACGCTGTAGGGCTGGCGGCGGACCTTCTCGGTGAGCTGGCCGGCCTCCTCGTGGCCGACGTACCCGGGCGGGGCGCCGACCAGGCGGGAGACGGTGTGCTTCTCCTGGAACTCGCTCATGTCGAAGCGGACGAGCCGGTTCTCGTCGCCGAAGAGGAGTTCGGCGAGCGCCTTGGCCAGCTCGGTCTTGCCGACGCCGGTCGGGCCGAGGAACAGGAAGGAGCCGACGGGGCGGTTCGGGTCGCCCATGCCGGCCCGGCTGCGGCGCACCGCCTGCGCGATGGCGGTGACGGCCTCGTCCTGTCCGACCACCCGGTCGTGCAGCGCCTCCTCCAGCTTCAGCAGCCGTTCCTTCTCGCTCTCGGTCAGCTGGGAGACGGGGATGCCGGTGCGCCGGGAGAGCACGTCGGCGATGTCGTCCACGGTCACCTCCAGCACGCCCTCGCGCCGCTCGGCCAGGCCCGCCAGCTCGGCCTCCACCTCCGCGATGCGGTCCTTCAGGTCGCTCGCCCGCTCGAAGTCCTCGGCGCCGACGGCCTGGTCCTTCTCGCGGCGCAGCTTGGCGAGCCGGTCCTCGCCGTCGGCGACCTCGGTGGAGCGGCCCAGGGAACGCAGCCGTACCCGGGCGCCGGCCTGGTCGAGCAGGTCGATGGCCTTGTCGGGCAGGAAGCGGTCGGAGACGTAGCGGTCGGACAGCTCGGCCGCCGCGGCGAGGGCGTCGTCGCTGTAGCGGACCTGGTGGTGGGCCTCGTAGGAGTCGCGCAGGCCCTCCAGGATCTGCACGGTCTCCTCGACGCTCGGTTCGGGCACCATGACGGGCTGGAAGCGGCGCTCCAGGGCGGCGTCCTTCTCGACGTAGCGCCGGTACTCGTCCAGCGTGGTGGCGCCGACGACGTGCAGCTCGCCGCGGGCCAGGGCCGGCTTGAGGATGTTGCCCGCGTCCATGGAACCCTCGCCGGTGGCGCCGGCGCCGACGACGGTGTGCAGTTCGTCGAGGAAGAGGATCGTGGACTCGGAGGCGGCCTTCACCTCGTCGATGACGTTCTTCAGCCGCTCCTCGAACTGGCCGCGGTACTGGGCGCCGGCCACCAGCCCGGTCAGGTCGAGGGCGACGACCCGCTTGTTCTCCAGCGTCTTGGGCACGTCCCCGGCGACGATCCGCTGGGCGAGCCCCTCGACGATGGCGGTCTTGCCGACGCCCGGCTCGCCGATCAGGACGGGGTTGTTCTTGGAGCGGCGGGACAGGATCTCCACGGTCTGCTCGATCTCCAGGGCGCGGCCGACCACCGGGTCCAGCTTTCCGTCGCGCGCCTCCTCGGTGAGGTCGCGGCCGTACTGGTCGAGGGTGGGCGTGTCGCTCGGCTTCTCGCCGCCGCCCGCCGCGGCCTCACCGCGGACCGCCTCCTCGGCGCTGCGGCGCAGCCGCTCCGTCTCCAGGCCGTGCGAGGCCAGGACGCGGCCCGCCGCGGTGCCCGGCGTGTCCAGGAGGGCGCCGAGCAGGTGCTCGGGGCCGATGTAGGACACTCCGGCGGCCCGGGAGCGTTCGTAGGCGCGCAGCAGCACCCGCTTGGCGGCCGGGGTGAGGCCGGGCTCGGCGGAGGGGGTGCCGCTCTCGCCCGGCAGCGCGGCGGCCAGATCGGCGCCGAGCCGCTCGGGGTCGGCGCCGGCCTGGCTGAGCAGACCGCGGGTGGGGTCCACCTGGGTGCACGCCCACAGCAGGTGCTCGGTGTCCAGGTCGGAGCTGCCGTCCTCGGCCGCCCGCCGGGTGGCGGTGTTGATCAGCTCGCGGGCGGACTCGGTCAGCAGCCGCCCGATCGGCACCCGCTGCACCTGGGGCGGCGAGGCGGCCGGCGTCATGCCGAAGAAGCGGTTGAGGATCTCGGAGAACGGGTCCTGGCCGCCGAATGAGGCGCCGAAGGGAGACATCGTCATGGTCGCCGTCCGCAGCGTGGGGAACGTGGGAAAGGAGTCACCCCCAGCCCACCCCGTCCCGTGCGCCGCCGCAACGCGGCGTACGCCGACCCGGTGCCGGCCCGGTTCGTCCACCGGAGCCCCCGGAGCCCCCGGGACGGGCCGGACCCCGCCGGATGGTCCGGGCTCCGCCTGGCGAGCCGGGTTCCCCCTGGCGAGCCGAACTCCGCCGGGCGACCCGGGTTCCCCCTGGCAGGCCGAGTGCCACCTGGCAGCCGGGCTCCGCAAGGCGGCCGGGCTCCGCCGGGCGGCAGGGATCCGCAAGGCGGGCCGTTCGCGTCCCGCAGGTCAAGATCCCTCTGTCGCGGATGCCGCCGTCTCGGGCAGACTGCCGCGAATGAAGACTGCCGAATTCCTTGACGCGCTCGACCGGGAGGGGCGGCTGCTGGCCGCGGCGGCCGACGAGGCGGGCACCGACGCCGAGGTGCCGACCTGCCCGGGCTGGCGGGTGCGGGACCTGCTGGAGCACACGGGCCTGGTGCACGAGTGGGCCGCCGCGTTCGTCGCGGATGCGCTCGCCTCCCCGCGCCCCCTGGGCGATCCGCCGAAGCTCGACGGCGCCGAGTTGGTGGCCTGGTACCGCGACGCGCACCGCCGGCTGGTGCGGACCCTGGCCGAGGCGCCCGCCGACGTGGAGTGCTGGACGTTCCTTCCCGCGCCCCAGTCGCCGCCCTCGGCGCTGGCCTTCTGGACCCGGCGGCAGGCGCACGAGACGGCCGTGCACCGCGTCGACGCCGAGTCGGCGCGCGGCGGCGACCCCACGGCGATCGGCGCCGGCTTCGCCGTGGACGGCATCGACGAGCTGCTGCGCGGCTTCCACGCCCTCCCCAGGAGCCGCGTCCGCACCCCCGAACCGCGCGTCCTGCGGGTGCGCGCCACGGACGCCGCCGAGGCCGACGAGGCGGTGTGGACCGTACGGCTGTCGGACGGGCCGCCGGTCACGGACCGAGGCGCGCGGGGCACGGCCGACGCCGAACTCTCCGGACCCGCCGACCAGTTGTATCTGGCGCTGTGGAACCGGGCGCCGATGCCAGAGGCGGCGGGCGACGCGTCGCTGGCCGCGCTGTGGCGGGAGACCTCGGCGATCGGCTGAGCCGCCGGGGGATCCGGCGGCCGGGCAGGCCGGTCGTACGGCGCTCCGGCGGCGGGGGTCAGGGCTCCAGGCCCACGCCCCGCGCCAGCCGGACCACCGCGTGCCGGAAGAACGGCTCGCGATCCTCCACCACGCGGTGGAACTGTCCGAACAGCTCGAACCCGACCAGGCCGTACAGCTGCGCCCAGGCCGCGACGAGCGCCGTCACGGCCTCGGGGGGCAGGCCGGGGGCGAGGTCGGCGGTCATCCGCTCGGCCTCCCGGCCCAGTTCGGCGGGGAGCGCGGGACCGGTCAGGCGGCCTTGCTCGTGGGCGTCGCGGACGATGCCGATGAGGAGGAGGCCGACGCGGGCCGCGGCCGGCACGGTCGTCTGCGGCGCGGTGTAGCCGGGCACGGGCGAGCCGTAGATCAGGGCGTACTCGTGCGGGTGGGCGAGGGCCCAGGCGCGCACCGCGACGCAGACGGCGGTCCAGCGTTCGAGGGGGGCGGCGTCCGCGACCGCGTGGTGGGCCTTCTCTGCGGCGGCGCCCAGGGAGTCGTAGGCGTCGATGATGAGCGCGGTGAGCAGGTCGTCGCGGCTGGGGAAGTACCGGTACAGCGCGGAGGAGACCATGCCCAGCTCACGGGCCACGGCGCGCAGCGAGAGCTTGGCGGCGCCCTCGGCGACCAGTTGACCGCGCGCCGCCTCCTTGATGGCCGCGGTGATCTCCGTCCTGGCCCGTGCGCGGGCTCCCTTGGCGGTGTTCATGGGAAGAGTGTTCCACGGATCCGGAGCACCGCACACAAAAGAGATCGGTGAGCACATAGGAGATCGGCGAACCAAAAAGAGAGCACCGCTCTTGCTTCGGAGCGGCGATCCGGGCACACTGATGACCGGAAGCGAGAGCACTGCTCTCCCGAATCTGTGGGGGTCGTCATGTCGTCGTCGCCGTACTACCTCAAGGGCAGCGCGCTGAACGTCCGTCTGAACGGCGTCGTCGGGTGGCTCGCCCGGCACGGACTGAGCCTCGCCGGCTCGGCCGAGCTGTCCGTGCGGGGCCGCAAGAGCGGCCGGCTCCAGCGCGTCCCGGTCAACCCGCACACCCACGGCGGGGCGCAGTACCTCGTCTCGGCGCGCGGCCACTCCCAGTGGGTGCGCAACATGCGCGCCGCCGGCGGCGGGGAGCTGCGGGTGGGGCGCAAGGTGCGGGAGTTCACCGCGGTGGAGCTTCCCGACGCGGAGAAGCTCCCGATCCTGCGGACCTATCTGGAACGGTGGGGCTGGCAGGTCAACGAGTACTTCCAGGGGGTCACGGCCGCCTCCTCGGACGAGGAGATCACCGCGGCGGCCGCCGACCACCCGGTCTTCCGCATCACGGTCGGGAACTGACCGCCCTCAGGGGCCGGCCGCGACAGGGGCCGGTCGCGGCGGGGACCGGCCGCGGTCAGGAAGCGGTCTCGTCCTCCGCCGGCTCGTCCTCGGCGGGCGGCGCGACCGGTTCGACGGGCCTGCGGTCCATCACGGACAGCGCCCGCTGGGCCATCGGGTGGCTGCGGACCAGCTCACCGAGCGAGGTCGAACCCTGGGTGATGTCCTTGAACGCCTTCCAGGCGGGGCGGAAACCGGTCAGGGCGGCGTGGAAGAGGCCGGGACGGCGCTCGAAGATCCCCAGCATCCGCTTGCCGACGGCCATCTCGACGCCGAGCCCCGCCTTGATCGCGAACGCGTAGTTCAGCGCCTGACGCCGGGCGTCGACCGCGTCGTGCGCCTCGGCGATCCGCACCGCCCACTCCCCCGCGAGCCGGCCCGAGCGCAGCGCGAACGAGATGCCCTCGCGCGTCCACGGCTCCAGCATCCCGGCCGCGTCCCCGCACACCAGCACCCGCCCGCGCGACAGCGGCGAGTCCTCGGCGCGGCAGCGGGTCAGATGCCCGGAGGAGATGCTCGGCTCGAAGCCGGCCAGGCCCAGGCGGGCGATGAAGTCCTCCAAGTACCGCTTGGTGGCGGCGCCTTCGCCGCGGGCCGAGATCACGCCGACCGTGAGGGTGTCGCCCTTGGGGAACACCCAGCCGTAACTGCCGGGAATCGGCCCCCAGTCGATCAGCACCCGCCCGCGCCAGTCCTCGGCGACGGTCTCGGGCACCGGGATCTCCGCCTCCAGACCGAGGTCCACCTGGTCCAGTTTCACGCCGACGTGCGCGCCTATGCGGCTGGCGCTGCCGTCGGCGCCGACCACCGCACGGGCGAGCACCGTCTCGCCGCCCTGGAGCACCACGGCGACCGTGCGCCGGTCCGGCACCGCGGAGCCGTGCTGCTCGACCCGGGACACGGTGGCGCCGGTGCGCAGTTCGGCGCCGGCCTTCTGCGCGTGCTCGACCAGCTGCTGGTCGAACTCGGGCCGGTTGATCAGGCCGAACATCATCTGCCGGGAGCGGCGGGTGCGGGTGAAGCGCCCGTTGTTGGAGAAGGTCACCGCGTGCACACGGTCCTTGAACGGCAGTTCGAAGCCGGGCGGCAGCGAGTCGCGCGAGGGGCCGATGATGCCGCCGCCGCACGTCTTGTAGCGCGGCAGTTCCGCCTTCTCCAGCAGCAGCACGCGCCGTCCCGCGACCGCCGCCGCGTAGGCGGCCGAGGCCCCCGCCGGTCCCGCGCCCACCACGACGACGTCCCACACCTGCCGCACGTCGTCTGCCGAAGAGTTGTCGCTGCTCACGATGGTCTACCGCTCCAGATCAAGCCGACTGCCGCTGCTGTCTCCCGCATCCTACGGCGGTCTGCGGCCAGGTCCTTTGTGGGAGGATCGACGGTGTGGGCGACCCGCCCGCCGCACGGCGCCCACACCCACCCGATCACCCGGAAAACGGACGTACCCGAAGTACCGACGAAGGTACTCACGAGTGCAACGTCGCACCCACAAGGAGCGTGCCCATGTCGTCGAATCCGGTCGCCGAGACCGTCGCCGCCCTGCTGCCCAGGGCCCGGGCGGAACTCGCCGAACTGGTGGCCTTCAAGTCGGTCGCGGACTTCGAGCAGTATCCGCGCGGCGAGAGCGAGGGCGCGGCGAACTGGATCGCCGACGCGCTGCGCGCCGAGGGATTCACCGACGTCGCCCTGCTCGACACCCCGGACGGCACCCAGTCGGTGTACGGCTACCTGCCCGGGCCCGAGGGCGCGAAGACGGTGCTCCTGTACGCCCACTACGACGTGCAGCCGCCGCTGGACGAGGCCGCCTGGATCAGCCCGCCGTTCGAGCTGACCGAGCGCGACGGCCGCTGGTACGGGCGCGGCGCCGCCGACTGCAAGGGCGGGGTCATCATGCACCTGCTCGCGCTGCGCGCGCTGAAGGCCGACGGCGGCATACCGGTCTCCGTCAAGATCATCGCGGAGGGCTCGGAGGAGCAGGGCACCGGCGGTCTGGAGCGCTACGCCGAGGAGCACCCCGAGCTGCTCACGGCCGACACCATCGTGATCGGCGACGCCGGCAACTTCCGCGTCGGCCTGCCCACCGTCACCTCCACCCTGCGCGGCATGGCCATGGTCCGGGTCCAGGTCGACACCCTGGCGGGCAACCTGCACTCCGGTCAGTTCGGCGGCGCCGCCCCCGACGCGCTCGCCGCGCTGATCCGCGCCCTGGACTCACTGCGCGCCGAGGACGGCTCCACGACCGTGGACGGTCTGGCCGGCGACTTCGCCTGGGACGGACTCCAGTACGACGAGGAGCAGTTCCGCGCGGACGCCAAGGTGCTCGACGGGGCCGAGCTGATCGGGTCCGGCACGGTCGCCGACCGCATCTGGGCCCGCCCGGCCGTCACCGTCCTGGGCATCGACTGCCCGCCGGTCGTCGGCGCCACCCCGTCCGTGCAGGCCGGCGCGCGCGCCCTGGTGAGCCTGCGGGTGCCGCCGGGCGTCGACGCCGGCGAGGCCGCCAAGCTGCTCCAGGCCCATCTGGAGGCGCACACGCCGTGGGGCGCCCGGGTGCGCACCGAGGTGGTCGGCCAGGGCCAGCCCTTCCGCGCGGACACCACCAGCCCGGCCTACCAGGCGATGGCCGACGCGATGGGGGTCGCCTACCCCGGCCAGGAGATGCAGTACGCCGGCCAGGGCGGCTCCATCCCGCTGTGCAACACCCTCGCCTCGCTCTACCCGCGGGCCGAGATCCTGCTCATCGGCCTGAGCGAGCCCGAGGCGCAGATCCACGCCGTGAACGAGAGCGTCTCCCCCGAGGAGTTGGAGCGCCTGTCGGTCGCGGAGGCGCTGTTCCTGCGCAACTACGCCGCGAGCTGAGCCCGCCGCCCGCTCCGCCGCGGGCAGCGGGCTTATGCCCGCCCTGAGGGCCGCCCCCTCCCGGGGTGAGGGTCCTCGGGGCGGATGGCGCGGCCCTGCCGAGCGGACACGACCCACTCCTGCCAGGCGAGCACGGCCCGGTCCCGCTGGGGGCACGGCTCAGTCCCGCCAGGGGCACAACGCTGGCCCTGCCGGGGCACGGTCCAGTCCTACGGGAGCCCGGCCCACTCCTGCCAGGCGAGCACGGCCCGGTCCCGCCGGGGGCACGGCCTAGTGCCGTCAGGCGGCACAACCCCAGTCCCGCCAGGACACAGCGCTGGCCCCGCCGGGGCACAGCCCAGTCCTACAGGGCGGGCACGGCCCACTCCTGCCAGGCGGACACGGCCTGGTCCCGCCGGGGGCACGGCCCAGTCCCGTCAGGGCACAACGCTGGCCCTGCCGGGGCACCGCCCAGTCATGCCGGGCGGGCACCGTCTCGGTTTGCCGCACCCGGCGTCGAGTCGAGGTCGCCCGGCCAGGGCGGGCCGGGGCACGGGCCGGGGCCTTCTCCCGCGAGGCGGTGTAGAGGCGTGCGTCCCGTGCGGGACTGAGCGGAACGCCCGCAGGCCGCCCCCGCACGGGCTCAGGACGCCCGTCAGCCGACCGGCACCCCCGCCTCCAGGTACATCACCGCGCCGCGTTCCCGGGCCCGCAGCGCCCAGCGCAGGCGCTCGTAGCGGACGGGCGGCAGCAGGGTCGCGGCCTCCCGCTCGGTGACGAAGCGGCAGCCGCGCAGCTCGGGGCCGGGCAGCAGCAGCCGGCCTGCCGCCTCGGAGTCGAGCCGGCCGCCGTCGAACAGCAGCCGCAGCCCGCCGTAGCCGGGAGGTCTCGGGGCCTCCCAGTCCACGACGAGCAGTCGCGGCGCCTCGGCGAGGCGTATCCCGGTCTCCTCGGCGACCTCGCGGATCCCGGCGCGGGCGGGCGCCTCGCCCGGCTCCACGACCCCGCCGGGGAACTCCCAGCCGGGCTTGTAGGTGGGGTCGACGAGCAGCACCCGGTCCCGCTCGTCGAAGAGCAGCACGCCGGAGGCGACGGTCTCCGCGGTGGGCTCCGGCGTCTGCACGATGTCGCAGGCGGGCACGGTCCCGCCGCCGACCGCCTCGGCGATGCGGACGGCCGTCTCGTACGGGGTCAGGGCGCTGGTGTCGACGACGTGGGCGTCGGCGGTGAGCCAGGCGGCGAGGGCGCTGCGGTAGGGCTCGATGTGGTCGTAGGACCACTGGCGTACGCGCAGTTCGCCGTCGGGCAGGTCGGGCGGGACCTCACGGCCGGCTATTCGCTCCCGCAGGATCGTTTCGGCCGGGGCGAGGAGAATGTGCCGGACAGCGATGCGGCGGGCGGCGAGGCCGCCGAATATCTCGTCACGGTACTCCTGGCGCAGCAGGGTCATGGGCACCACGAGGGTGCCGCCCAGCTCGGCCAGCATGGCCGCCGCCGCGTCGATCACCAGCCGCCGCCAGATCGGCAGGTCCTGGAAGTCACCGACCTCGGCGAGGTGCTTGGGCGGCAGCAGGTGTGCGAGTGCGCCGCCGATGACCTCGGGGTCGAAGAGCGTGCTGTTCGGGATCAGCTCGATCAGTTCCCGTGCGGTGGTGGTCTTTCCCGCACCGAACGTGCCGTTGATCCAGACGACGGTCACTGGTCCCCCTCTTCTGTTTGGCCCCCTGTGGCTTGCCCGCTCCACCCTGCCACGGAAACCAGCCCCAGTTGAGGACGCGCACGACACGGCGCCGGCACCCCCGTGGAAGGGCGCCGGCGCCGTGTCGGCGAAGGACCGGCCGGGGGCTCAGCCCTCCCGCGCCGACCCCGCGCCGTCCGCGGCGGGGCCTTCGTCGGCCACGGAGTGGTCCGGGGCGCTCGCGGTGTCCTTGGCCTGCGCGTCGCCGCCCGCCGGGTGCCCGGTGGCGTGCGACGGGGAGACGGCGGCGACCACGAACCCGGTGGCGAGGGAGGCGAGGGCGAGCATGCTGCGCTTCTTCATACCCTGCTCAACGCCACGGCCGGCGATCGGTCACGGCGTCGCGAGGAGGAGACCCGGCGGTGACCGGCCGGGCGGGCCGGCCCCGGACGCCCGCCGCCCGCACCGAACCGGCTCAGATCCTGGCGTCCGCCGCTCGCACCGAACCGGCCCGGACCCAGGCGGCCACCGCCCGCACCGACCCGGCTCAGATCCAGGCGGCCATCGCCCGCACTGAACCGGCTCAGACCCCGGCGGCAGCCGCCCGCACCGAACCGGCCCGGACCCGGGCGCCCGTGGCACCGACCGACCCGCTCAGACCCCGGCGGCAGCCGCCTTCACCGGTCCGGTCAGCGCCGCGGCCGCCGCGCCCACCAGGCCCGCGTCCGTGCCCATCTCGGCCGGGACGACCTCCAGGCGTCGCACGAAGGAGAGAGTGGCGTAGTCGGTCAGGGCCTTGCGCAGCGGGCCGAACAGGACCTCCCCCGCCTTGCCCACGCCGCCGCCGACGACCGCGATGTCGATCTCGACCAGAGTGGCGGTCGCGGCGATACCCGCCGCCAGGGCCCGCGCGGCGCGTTCGAAGGAGGCCACCGCGACCGGGTCCCCGGCACGCGCCGCGGCGGCCACCGCGGCGGCCGAGGCGTCGCCGTCGGGGCCGGGCCGCCAGCCGTTGGCCAGCGCCCGGCGGGCGATGTTCGGGCCGCTGGCGATCCGCTCCACGCAGCCGCGCGAGCCGCACGGGCACGGGTCGCCGTCCAGGTCGACGCTGATGTGCCCGATGTGCCCGGCGTTGCCCGTCGGGCCCGGGTGCAGCCGGCCGCCCAGCACCAGGCCGCCGCCGACGCCGGTGGAGACCACCATGCACAGCGCGTTGTCGTGGCCGCGTGCGGCGCCCTGCCAGTGCTCGGCCGCCGTGATGGCCACCCCGTCGCCGATCAGCTCCACGGGCAGCCCGCCCACCGCGGAGCGGACCCGCTCCACCAGCGGGTAGCCGCGCCAGCCGGGCACGTTGACCGGGCTGACCGTGCCGGCGGAGGCGTCCACGGGCCCGGCGCTGCCGATCCCCAGGGCCGCGACCCGCCCCCACAGCGGGGACGCCGTCAGATCGCCGAGGACGTCGGTCACCGCCCGCATCACGGTGTCGCCGTCCTCCTGCGCGGGCGTCGCGCGCTGGGCGCGCACCAGGATGCCGCCGCGGCCGTCCACCAGGGCTGCGGCGATCTTGGTGCCGCCGATGTCGAGCGCGGCCACGAGGTCGGTGTGCATCAGAGTCGGATCTCCCCGTCAACCATGAAAAAACCAAGAGGTGGGCGCAGTCCCGGTCGCGCGGTGGGGCGGCGGGCCGAGTGTGCGGGGGACAGTCTCTCGCGCCTTTGACAACGTTGTCCAGGCTCTATGCTCGACGCCACATCCGTGAAACGCTTCCCGGGACCCGCCCTCCCCGCGGGAACGACAGGACAGGACGCCCCATCGTGCCAGAGACCGCCCGCCGTGCCGACCGCCCCGGCGACCACCGCCCAGGGAACCGCTACGGCAACCGTCCGACCATGAAGGACGTGGCGGCCCGGGCCGGCGTGGGCCTCAAGACCGTCTCCCGGGTGGTCAACGGCGAGCCCGGCGTCACCCCCGACACCGAGCGGCGGGTCCAGGAGGCCATCGAGGCGCTGGGCTTCCGCCGCAACGACAGCGCCCGGGTGCTGCGCAAGGGCCGCACGGCGAGCATCGGACTGGTGCTGGAGGATCTCGCCGACCCGTTCTACGGGCCGCTGAGCCGCGCGGTCGAGGAGGTGGCCCGCGCGCACGGCGCGCTGCTCATCAACGGCTCCAGCGCCGAGGACCCCGACCGCGAGCAGGAACTGGCGCTGGCGCTGTGCGCGCGCCGGGTGGACGGCCTGGTGATCATTCCGGCCGGCGACGACCACCGGTATCTGGAGCCGGAGATCAGGGCGGGCGTCGCGACCGTGTTCGTGGACCGTCCGGCGGGGCGGATCGACGCGGACGTGGTGCTGTCGGACAACTTCGGCGGTGCCCGGGACGGCGTCGCGCACCTGATCGCGCACGGCCACCGCCGGATCGGCTTCATCGGCGACATGCCGCGCATCCACACGGCGGCCGAGCGGCTGCGCGGCTACCGGGCGGCCATGGAGGACGCCGGGACAGCCGTCGCGGACGGGTGGATGTCGCTGGGCGGCACCGATCCGGAGCGGGTGCGCCGGGCGGCGGAGGAGATGCTGTCCGGACCGGACGCGGTGACCGCCGTCTTCACGGGCAACAACCGGGTGACCGTCACCGTGATCCGTGTGCTGGCCGCGCTGTCCCGGCCGGTGGCCCTCGTCGGCTTCGACGACCTGGAACTCGCCGATCTGCTCCAGCCGGGCGTGACCGTCGTCGCCCAGGACGCGGCGGCCCTCGGCCGCACCGCCGCCGAGCGTCTCTTCCGCCAGCTGGACGGCACCCTGCTCGCTCCCGAGCGCATCGAGCTGCCGACCCGGCTGGTGGAGCGCGGCTCGGGCGAGATCCCGCCGTCGGGCTGAGCGGCCCCACGGCCCGAAGCGTGCCGGGCGTGACCGCGCGCGGTCACGCCCGTCCCGGCGGGTGCGGCTACTGCGCGGACGCCGTCAGGTCGCCGCGGCGCGGGGCGGCGAAGCCCTCCAGGTCGGCCCGGGTGAGACCGGTCAGGCGGGCCACCTCGGCTATGTCGAGGGCGCCGCAGTCCAGGCCGCGCAGCAGGTAGCCGCTGAGCGCCTTGGCGGTGGCGGGCTCGTCCATCACGTCGCCCTCGGTGCGGTTGGCGTAGCGGGACAGGCGGGCGGCGGCCTGCTCGAAGCCCTCGCGGTAGAAGGCGAACACGGCCGCGTACCGGGTGGGGATGTGGCCGGGGTGCATGTCCCAGCCCTGGTAGTAGGCGCGGGCCAGGGCACGGCGGGTGAGGCCGTAGTGCAGCCGCCAGGCGTCGTGCACCTTCTCGGTCGGGCCGACGGGCAGGACGTTGGTGGAGCCGTCCGACACGCGGACGCCGGTGCCGGCCGCGGCGACCTGCATGACGGCCTTGGCGTGGTCGGCGGCCGGGTGGTCGCTGGCCTGGTAGGCGGCGGAGACGCCGAGGCAGGCGCTGTAGTCGAAGGTGCCGTAGTGCAGTCCGGTGGCCCGGCCCTCGGCGGCCTGGATCATCCGGGCGACGGCGGCGGTGCCGTCGGCGGCGAGGATGGACTGGCTGGTCTCGATCTGGATCTCGAAGCCGAGCCGGCCGGGCTCCAGGGCGTGCGCCTTCTCGAACGCCTCCAGGAGCCGGACCATCGCGGTGACCTGCTCGGGGTAGGTCACCTTGGGCAGGGTCAGCACCAGTCCCTCGGGCAGGCCGCCGGCCGCGATCAGGCCGCTGAGGAAGATGTCGAGGGTGCGGATGCCCCGGTCGCGTACCGGCGCCTCCATGCACTTCATGCGGATGCCCATGTAGGGGGCGGCCGTGCCGTTCGCGTACGCCTCGGCGACCAAGCGGGCGGCGCGGGCGGCCGCCTCGTCCTCCTCGGCGTCCGGGCGGGGGCCGTAGCCGTCCTCGAAGTCGATGCGCAGGTCCTCGATCGGCTCGCGCTCCAGCTTGGCGCGGACGCGGGAGTGGACCGGTTCGGCGAGTTCGTCGCTCAGGCCGAGGACGGCCGCGAAGGCGGCGGCGTCGGGGGCGTGCTCGTCCAGCGCGGCGAGCGCCCGGTCGCCCCAGGAGCGGAGGGTGTCGGCGGCGAAGACGTCACCGGGGACGTAGACGGTGTGGACGGGCTGGCGGGTTCCCGGGTCGCCCGGGTAGCGCCGCTCCAGCTCGGCGTCGACCGGCGCGAGGGAGGCGCTGATCTCCTCGCTGACGGCGCCCGCGAGGCTCGTCGACACCTTCTCCTGCTGGCCCTGACCCATCCCACACCCTCCAATTTTCCGCTCTACGGAATCAACAATCCGTAGAATGAAGTTATCCGTGGATCTTCCCGCCGGTCAACACCTGTCCGCAGCCTGAGCCATCGACCGGCCCGGGACAACCTGGGAATACTCAGGCCCCCGTGACCACGCGGGTCACGGGGGCCTGGGGAGACCGGGGTCGCCGGCCGGGGAGGTCAGCCCTTGCGAGTCTTGATCTCCTCGGTGAGCTGCGGGACGACCTCGAACAGGTCGCCGACGACGCCGTAGTCGACCAGGTCGAAGATCGGGGCCTCGGGGTCCTTGTTCACGGCCACGATCGTCTTCGACGTCTGCATGCCGGCGCGGTGCTGGATCGCGCCGGAGATGCCGTTGGCGACGTAGAGCTGCGGCGAGACGGACTTGCCGGTCTGGCCGACCTGGTTGGTGTGCGGGTACCAGCCCGCGTCCACCGCGGCGCGCGAGGCGCCCACGGCGGCGCCGAGCGAGTCGGCCAGCGCCTCGATGATCGCGAAGTTCTCCGCGCCGTTGACACCGCGGCCGCCGGAGACCACGATCGCGGCCTCGGTCAGCTCCGGGCGGCCGGTCGACTCACGCGGCGTACGGCCGGTGATCTTCGTGCCGGTGGCCTGGGCGGAGAAGGACACGCTCAGGGCCTCGACCGCGCCGGCGGCCGGGGCGGCCTCCACGGCGGCGCTGTTCGGCTTGACCGTGATGACCGGGGTGCCCTTGGAGACACGGGACTTGGTAGTGAAGGAGGCGGCGAACACCGACTGGGTGGCCACCGGGCCCTCGTCGCCGGCCTCCAGGTCGACGGCGTCGGTGATGACGCCCGAGCCGAGGCGCAGCGCGAGCCGGGCGGCGATCTCCTTGCCCTCGGCGGAGGACGGCACCAGGACGGCGGCCGGGGAGACGGCCTCGACGGCGGCCTGGAGGGCGTCCACCTTCGGCACCACCAGGTAGTCGGCGTACTCGGCGGCCTCGTGGGTGAGGACCTTCACCGCGCCGTGCTCGGCGAGCGCGGCGGCGGTGTCGCCGGCGCCGTTGCCCAGCGCGACGGCGACCGGCTCGCCGACGCGGCGGGCCAGGGTCAGCAGCTCCAGGGTGGGCTTGCGGACGGCGCCGTCCACGTGGTCGACGTAGACGAGAACTTCAGCCATGGGACTTCTTCTCTCCTGCTTGCGAGGTGTGCGGGGGCGGTCGGCGAGCGGGCTCTAGATGAACTTCTGGCCCGCGAGGAACTCGGCGAGCTGCTTGCCGCCCTCGCCCTCGTCCTTGACGATCGTGCCCGCGGTGCGGGCCGGGCGCTCGGTGGCCGACTCGACCGCGGTGTACGCGTTCTCCAGGCCGACCTCGTCCGCGTCGATGTCCAGGTCGGACAGGTCCCAGGACTCCACCGGCTTCTTCTTGGCCGCCATGATGCCCTTGAAGGACGGGTAGCGGGCCTCGCCGGACTGGTCGGTCACCGACACGACGGCCGGCAGGGAGGCCTCGAGCTGCTCGGAGGCGGCGTCGCCGTCGCGGCGGCCCTTGACCGTGCCGTCCTCGACCGACACCTCGGAGAGCAGGGTGACCTGCGGGACGCCCAGGCGCTCGGCCAGCAGGGCCGGTACGACGCCCATGGTGCCGTCGGTGGAGGCCATGCCGGAGATCACCAGGTCGTAGCCGGCCTTCTCGATCGCCTTGGCCAGCACCAGCGAGGTGCCGATGGCGTCCGTGCCGTGCAGGTCCTCGTCCTCGACGTGGATCGCCTTGTCGGCGCCCATCGACAGCGCCTTGCGCAGCGCGTCCTTGGCGTCGTCCGGGCCCACCGTCAGCACGGTGACCTCGGCGTCGTCGGCGTCGTCGGCGATCTGCAGCGCCTGCTCGACGGCGTATTCGTCGAGCTCGGAGAGCAGACCGTCCACGTCGTCCCGGTCGACGGTCAGGTCATCGGCGAAGTGCCGGTCGCCAGTGGCGTCGGGCACGTACTTCACAGTGACAACGATCCTCAAGCTCACGCCGGCTCTCCTACTGCATCGTCATTTCCAGGGCTGCCTTCTTGCAGGCAGCATAGGTGCCTGAAGCGGCCGATCCCGGTCGGGGCGACCCCGCGCTCCGAGCGGAATATTACTCGTCAGTACACCCAGTTCATTCCCGCTAAGCAAGCGCTTTGAACTGTGACCTTCGCAACGCAGCGTAACCGGAACTCGACCGGACCGCAGGTCCGGGGCCCGGCGGCGGGCTCGGGCGACGGCGGCCTCGGGCGGGGAGACGGACGCGGGGCCGGGGAGGCGGACGCGGGGCCGGGGAGGCGGACTCAGTCGCGCAGGCCGCTGAAGCGGCCCTGGTGGTACAGCAGGGGCCGGCCGGCGCCGGCCGGGTCGCCGAGGAGCACCTCGGCGATGACGATGCGGTGGTCCCCGGCCGGGACCCGGGCGACGATCCGGCAGACCAGCCAGGCCAGCACGCCGTCCAGCACCGGGACGCTCTCGGGGCCCTCGCGCCAGGCGGTGGGCGCGCCGAAGCGGTCGGCGCCGCTGCGCGCGAAGGTGGCCGCCAGTTCCTCCTGGTGCTCGCCGAGTATGTGCACGCCGATGTGGTCGGTGGCGGACACCGCCGACCAGCTGGAGGCGCCGGCGCCGATGCCGAAGGAGATCAGCGGCGGCTCGGCGGAGACGGAGGTGAGCGAGGTCGCGGTGAAGCCGACCGGGCCCGCCGGGCCGCGGGCGGTGATCACGGCCACACCGGCGGCGTGCCGCCGGAAGACGGAGCGCAGCAGGTCGGGCGAGGCGGGCTGGAGGTCACCGGGAGTGCCGAGGGCGGGGGTGGCCGTCATGGAGTTGTCCTTCTGGTGGTGGGACGAGCGGGAACCGTGGCTGCTCAACAGCCCGGACAGCGCGCGCTCGCGGTACGGACGAGGTCGACGTGCGCCCGTCCGAAGAGAAGGAGTTCCCGGTCCATGCAGCCAGGCTGACGATGGATGGCGGGCACAGTCAAGTGGCGTCGGACACATGGGACGCGCCTCACGGTGGCGGACACGGCGTCAGACCGCCTCCCCCAGCGCCGCGATGACGTCCGCCCTGCGCGGCTGCCCGGCAGCGCGCCGTACGACCCGGCCGGCCGCGTCGAGGACCAGCACGGTGGGGGTCTTGAGGACGCCGAGTTCGCGCACGAGACCGAGGCGGTCCTCGGCGTCGATCTCGACGTGGGCGACGCCGGGCACCATCGCGGCGACCTCGCCGAGGATCCGGCGGGTGGCCCGGCAGGGGGCGCAGAAGGCGGAGGAGAACTGTACCAGCGTGGCGCGCTCGCCCAGCTCCGCGCCCAACCGGGCGGCGTCGAGCCGCCCTTCGTCCTCGCCTGCGCGCACCGCGCTCTCCCTCTCCATCAGGCTTCATCCGGCTTCGTCCGGCTTCATCCGGCCCGTGGCCGCCGCGGGCACCGGACCGGGCGCCGGCGGCGCACGGCCTTTCGTCCCTCGGTTTTCCTCTTCAGTCCTCAGCGTCCCGGCGGCCGCGGTTGATTCCCGGCCGCCGCGGCGACGGGCGCGCCGTGCCGTTGGGCCGACGTGACGAGGATCTCGCCGTGTACGGGCACGCGGACTGGCTACCCGGCCGTTCTTCGGGCACGATCTGCGACATGCCGTAAACCTACGGCAGCGTAACTTCTTGCAGGGAGTCCCCCTTCCCTGGCAGACAGAAGGGTCCACCCCGCCCATGGCCGAGCTTGTCTACCGTCCCGTCATCGGTTTCGCCCGCACCATGTTCAAGGTGTGGGACCTCAAGATCGATTGCCGGGGGTCGGAGAACATTCCGCGCTCGGGCGGTGCCGTGCTGGTGAGCAATCACATCAGCTACCTGGACTTTATCTTCAACGGCCTGGCGGCCCTCCCCCAGAACCGCCTGGTGCGCTTCATGGCGAAGGAGTCGGTCTTCCGGCACCGCGTCTCCGGTCCGCTGATGCGCGGCATGAAGCACATCCCGGTGGACCGCGCGCGGGGCGAGGCGGCCTACGAGCACGCGCTGGACTCGCTGCGCTCGGGCGAGGTGATCGGGGTCTTCCCCGAGGCGACCATCTCCGAGTCGTTCACGCTCAAGAGCTTCAAGTCGGGCGCGGCCCGGCTGGCCCAGGAGGCGGGCGTCCCGCTGATCCCGATGGCGGTCTGGGGCACCCAGCGGCTGTGGACCAAGGGGCACCCGCGCAACTTCCGGCGCAGCCACACGCCCATCACCATCCGGGTGGGCGAAGCGGTCGAGGCGCCCCGCGACCAGTACGCCGGCGCCATCACCCGCCGGCTGCGCGAGCGCGTCCAGGAGCTGCTGGAGGCCGCGCAGCGCGCCTACCCGGTGCGCCCCAGGGGCGCGGAGGACACCTGGTGGATGCCCGCCCACCTCGGCGGCACCGCCCCGACCCCGGAGCAGCTTCGGCTGGCCGAGGCCCACTGACCGCAGCCGGGCGGGTCCGGTCGCACGACGGCACGACCCGCTTCTCCCGTCGCCTCCGGGCGCCCCGGAGACGTCGGGCGCTCCGGCCCGGTCAGGCGGCGGGCCCGGTCAGGCGGCCGACCGCGGTGCGTGCACGGTGATGCGCGCTCCCGGGCTGAACTTCTCCAGCAGTTCCGCCAGTTCGGCGGCCGCCGCCTCGGCCTCGGCGACCGGCATCGGGGCCAGGCTCTCCAGCAGGAACAGGCCGGAGACGGTCCGCTCGGTCAGCCGGGTGCGCGGTCCCTGGCGCCAGTTCCAGCGGCGGCAGGTGACGCCGGCCTCGTCGCACCACACCACTTCGCCCGCGTCGGGGTGCTCGACGGTCTCCTCACCGCCCGCGACGGTCGCGAAGTCCTCCTGGCCGGTGGCGCGCACCAGGCGCATGCCGCCCTGGATGAGAGCGAGGTCCTCGCCGCCGACCGGGATGAGCCGGGCGACGCTGACGGCGTTGTAGACGTCGACCAGGACGTTGATCCGCGGCAGTCCGGCGTCCGAGAGCGCCCGCTTCGCCAGCGCCTCGGCCGAGTTGCGGGTGCGGGAGGGCTTGGAGCCGAACGCCGTGTAGACCTCGCGCCAGGCGGCCATGTGCGCGTCCTCGTGCGGCGCGCGGCCCTCCAGCCGTGCGACCAGCCGGCCGGCCGCGTCGTCGAGCAGCGCAGAACTGGCCTCGGTGCTGGGCCCGTTGGTCAGTTCGTACGCCTCCACCGCCACATGGGTGAAGCCGGGCGCGAGTGCGCGCACCTCGTCGGACACGGTGAGCTGGAGTGTCATCGTTCTGTCGCCGTTCTGTCGCCTCGGGATCAGAGTGCCGTGGGCAGCGTCTTCCACAGCCGCGGCCGGTCGGGGGCGGCCTTGAGCGCGTTCAGCACGACCGGATGTGGTTCAGCGTACAGTACCGGGTAGTCCATTTCATTCGCCTCCGGATCGACCGGGAAGGCCAGCCGCTCACCGGCGAGGGAGAACCGCGCACCGGCGCCCGGTGCGCCGCCGCGCGCGTCCTGCCGGTGCCAGGCACCGTTGAAGCGCACCGCGACCAGTCCGTGCACGACGTGTCCGCCGATCTCCTCGTCGTGCGTGAGGCGCTGGTAGCACAGGGCGGCCGGGATGTCCTCGGCCCGCAGCAGCGCGGTCAGGGCGTGCGCCTTGGCGTGGCAGACGCCGGTGCGCAGCCGCAGGACGTCGGAGGCCCGCCAGGTGACGCGCGGATCGCCCGAGTCCTGGGAGTGCGGGATGGTGTCGCGCACGAACTCGTAGGCGGCTCGCGCATAGGCATACGAGTCGGCGACCCCCTCGGCAAGGCGGACCGCCGTTTCACGGACCACCGGGTGTTCGTGGTCGATCGCCTCGTCAGCGGCCAGATAGCGGGACAGGTCGGGGGTGTGCTGGATCAGCTCCATGTCCGCAGAGCATAGGAATGCGATCACCCGTCAGTCAATGACTTTCCGTGTGATCGCATAACTATGCAGATCGTCCCACCGGTCCGGCGCTCGCCCCGCCCGGTGTCCACGGGGCGGACACGGCGCGCCTCAGCGCGCCATCTCCTCCTTCAGCGCCGCCAGGAACGCGTCCACGTCGTCCTCGGTGGTGTCGAAGGAGCACATCCAGCGCACGACGCCCTCGGTCTCGTCCCAGAAGTAAAACCGGAACCGCTTCTGCAGCCGCTCGCTCACGTCGTGCGGCAGCTTGGCGAAGACGCCGTTGGCCTGCACCGGGTAGAGGATCTCCGCCCCGTGCACGGCGCGCACGCCCTCCGCGAGCCGCTGGGCCATCGCGTTGGCGTGCCGGGCGTTGCGCAGCCACAGGTCCTTGGCGAGCAGGGCCTCCAGCTGGACCGAGACGAAGCGCATCTTGGAGGCGAGCTGCATGCTCATCTTGCGGATGTGCTTCATCTTGCGGACGGCGTCCTGGTCGAGGACGACGACCGCCTCGCCGAACATCGCGCCGTTCTTCGTCCCGCCCAGGGAGAGGATGTCGACGCCCACCGCGTTGGTGAACGTGCGCATCGGCACGTCCAGCGAGGCCGCCGCGTTGGCTATCCGGGAGCCGTCCAGGTGCACCCGCATGCCGTGCGCGTGGGCGTGCTCGCAGATCGCGCGGATCTCCTCGGGCGTGTAGAGCGTGCCCAGCTCGGTGCTCTGGGTGATCGACACCACCTGCGGCATGGCCCGGTGCTCGTCCTCCCAGCCGTACGCCTGCCGGTCGATCAGCTCGGGAGTGAGCTTGCCGTCCGGGGTGGGCACGGTGAGCAGCTTGAGGCCGCCCATGCGCTCGGGGGCGCCGCCCTCGTCCACGTTGATGTGCGCGCTCTCGGCGCAGATCACCGCGCCCCAGCGGTCGGTGACCGCCTGGAGCGCGACGACGTTGGCGCCGGTGCCGTTGAAGACCGGGAACGCCTCGGCGCCGGCGCCGAAGTGGCTGCGCACGACGCGCTGGAGGCCCTCGGTGTAGTCGTCCTCGCCGTACGCGACCTGGTGGCCGCCGTTGGCCAGGGCCAGGGCGGCGAGCACCTCCGGGTGGACCCCGGCGTAGTTGTCGCTGGCGAAACCGCGGACCTCCGGGTCGTGGTGGCGACGCGCGTCGGTCTTGGCGGGGTTCACGGCTGCTCGGTCAGCCACAGACGTTTTCCGTTCACTTCCGCGGCGGGCTCGGCCCAGACGTCGACGATGGCCTCGGCCAGGTCCTTGACGTCCGTGAAGCCCGCGAACTTCGCGTTGGGGCGCTCGGCGCGCATCGCGTCGTGCACCAACGCCTTCACCACCAGGATCGCAGCCGCCGACGTCGGTCCGTCGGCGCCCTCGGCCTTCCCGGCCTTGCGGAAGTAGTCGGCCATGGCGAGCGTCCACGCCTCGGCGGCGGCCTTGGCCGCGGAGTAGGCGGCGTTGCCCGCGGTGGGCTTGGTCGCGCCGGCGGCGCTGATCAGCAGGTACCGGCCGCGCTCGCTGCGCTGCAGCGCCTCGTGGAAGGCCAGCGAGGTGTGCTGCACGGTCTTGACGAGCAGCAGCTCCAGGAAGTCCCAGTCGTCCAGGCTGGTCTTGGTGAAGGTCTCGCTGCCGCGCCAGCCGCCGACGAGGTGGACCAGGCCGTCGACGCGGCCGAAGTCCTTCTCGACGTGGGCGGCCCACTCGCGGGTGGACTTCAGGTCCAGCAGGTCGACCGTGTCGCCGGTGACGGTGGCGCCGCCGGAGGCGTAGCGGGCCGCGTCCACGGCTTCGGAGAGCCTCTCGGGGTCGTTGTCCGCGCCGACGACGGTCGCGCCCGCCTCGGCGAGCCTGAGCAGCGCCGCCCGGCCGGCGGGGCCGCCCGCGCCGGCCACCGCGATCACCGCACCGCTAAGAGCCCCGTTCCCCATGTTCTTCGCCTCCGTAGCAGCAGTGTTCTCGCCGTGGTCGCTCACGCGGCGACCCGCTCGGCGCCGTTCGCCGTGATGCCCTTGGTGGAGGCGATCACGTTCTTCAGCTTCTTGGACAGTGCCTCGTAGAACATGCTGAGCGGAAACTCGTCCGCGAGCACGTCGTCGACGAGCTTGCGCGGCGGCAGGCTCAGGTCCAGCGCGTCGGGGCCCTTGGCCCACTTGGAGCCGGGGTGCGGGGCGAGGTAGGCGGAGACCAGCTCGTAGCCGGCGAACCAGTGCACCAGCTTGGGGCGGTCGATGCCGTCGCGGTAGAGGTTCTCGATCTCGGCGCACAGCTCGTTGGTGACCTGCGGGGCGCGCTCCCAGTCTATGGAGAGCCGGTTGTCGGTCCAGCGCACCACGTCGTGCTTGTGCAGGTAGGCGAAGAGCAGCTGGCCGCCGAGGCCGTCGTAGTTGCGCACCCGCTCGCCGGTGACCGGGAAGCGGAACATCCGGTCGAAGAGGACCGCGTACTGCACGTCGCGGGCCTGCGGGACGCCGTCCGCCTGGAGCTTGACGGCCTCCTTGAACGCCGTGAGGTCGCAGCGCAGCTCCTCCAGGCCGTACATCCAGAACGGCTGGCGCTGCTTGATCATGAACGGGTCGAACGGCAGGTCGCCGTGGCTGTGGGTGCGGTCGTGGACCATGTCCCACAGGACGAAGGCCTCCTCGCAGCGCTTCTGGTCGTGGACCAGGGCGGCGATGTCCTCGGGCAGCTCCAGGCCCAGCAGGTCGACGGCGGCGGCGGTGACCCGGCGGAAGCGGGCGGCCTCGCGGTCGCAGAAGATGCCGCCCCAGGAGAAGCGCTCCGGCGCCTCGCGCACGGCGATGGTCTCGGGGAAGAGGACGGCGGAGTTGGTGTCGTAGCCGGCCGTGAAGTCCTCGAAGGTGATGCCGCAGAACAGCGGGTTGTCGTAGCGGGTGCGCTCCAGCTCGGCCAGCCAGTCGGGCCAGACCATGCGCAGCACGACCGCCTCCAGGTTGCGGTCCGGGTTGCCGTTCTGCGTGTACATCGGGAAGACGACCAGGTGCTGGAGGCCGTCCGCGCGCTCGGCGGCGGGCTGGAAGGCCAGCAGCGAGTCGAGGAAGTCCGGCACCTGGAAGCCGTCGTCGGCCCAGCGGCGCAGGTCCGCGACGAGCGCGCGGTGGTAGGCGGCGTCGTGCGGCAGCAGCGGGGACAGGCGCTCCACGGCGTCCGTCACCCGGCGTACGGCGTCCTCGGCGTCGGTCCGGGACGGCGCGCCCTCGGCCTGGAAGTCGATCGAGCCGTCCTTCGACTGCCATGGCCGGATCTGCTCCACGGCATCCTTGAGCACGGGCCACGCCGGGTGCTCAACCACCCTGGTCGCCGGAGGAACCTCCCCCTCGGCACCCACCTGCACAAGAATTTCCGTCATGACCCATCCTCCACGGGAGAAGCTCGCGTAAGGAGACCGTATACATACAGCGTTTCTCCCATCAAGGGCACCCTCAGGAAATTATTCTGCGCACGGCCACGTCCACCGGTCATTTTCCTGCCGGATACCCGGATGGCGGCTACATGTGCTCACCCGTTCGAGTGATGTGAACCGCCGTGCCACCAAGGCGATTTCCGGCCTGCGGCGCCCGCCGCACGACCGCCCGCGGCCGCCGGTCAACCCCCGCGCGACGCGCCCACGCCCGAGTGATCGTCCCCGCGCGCCGGGCCCGGGCGGCGCCCGGCCGTCACCCCAGTGCGCCGTGTACGCGGGGGTTCAACGGGGGTGCGGGCCGTTAGGCTGCGGGCCTGCCGCGTGGACGACGAGGTCCCCGTAGGTCCGCGTGCGCGCCGAGCCGCCGTCGACGGAAGCGAGTTGAACCTTGAACTTCCTTACCATCGGTCACCGCGGAGTCATGGGTGTCGAGCCCGAGAACACCCTCCGTTCCTTCGTGGCCGCCCAGCAGGCCGGCCTCGACGTCATCGAACTCGATCTGCACCTCAGCAAGGACGGCGCGCTCGTCGTCATGCACGACGCGGAGGTGGACCGCACGACCGACGGCAGCGGCGCCATCGCCGACAAGACCCTCGCCGAGCTGCGGACGCTCGACGCCGGGCACGGCGAGCGGATCCCGCTGTTCGAGGAGGTCCTGGACGCCGTCGACGCACCGTTGCAGGCGGAGATCAAGGACACGGCCGCGGCGCGGACGCTGGCCGAGGTCATGCACCGGCGCGACCTGCTCTCCCGGGTGGAGGTGCTCTCGTTCCACGACGAGGCGCTCACCGAGGTCGCCCGCCTGGTGCCCGGCGTCCGCACGGCGCTCGTCGCCGACCACTACGGCCCGGAGGTCGTCGGGCGCGCCACCGCCGCCGGCGCCGCCACCCTCGTGCTGAACATCCGCCGGCTCACCCTGGAGACCGTCGAACACGCCCGCGCCGCGAACCTGAGGATCATCGGCTGGGTGGTGAACACCCTCGACCAGCTGCGGCTCGTCCGCGCCCTGGAACTGGACGGGGCCACCACCGACTACCCGGAGATCAAGCGCACCGGCCGCTTCACCGCGTGAGGGCGCGCGGCCCGGATCAGCCCAGCTCCTTGACCAGCAGCTCGAAGACCAGGTCGTCGCGGAGCGGGACGCCGAAGCGCTCGTCGCCGTACGGGAAGGGGCTCGTGCGCCCCGTACGGCGGTAGCCGCGGCGCTCGTACCAGGCGATCAGCTCCTCGCGCACGGAGATCACGGTCATGTGCATCTCCGTCGCGCCCCAGCTCTCCCGGACCCGGCGCTCCGCCTCCGCGATGATCGCCTTGCCGAGGCCGGCGCCCTGGAGGGCCGGGCTGACGGCGAACATCCCGAAGTAGGCGTGCGTGCCGCGGTGCTCCAGCTGGCAGCAGGCCACCACACGGCCGTCCCGCTCGACCGCCAGCAGCCTGCTGTCGGGCGAGGTGATCACGGCCAGCACGCCTTCGGCGTCCGTCCGCCGCCCGTCGAGGATGTCCGCCTCGGTGGTCCAGCCGCCCCGGCTGGCGTCGCCGCGGTACGCCGACTCTATCAGCGCCACCAGCGTGTCGGCGTCGGCCTCGGTGGCGTCCCGGAAGGTCAGTGGGGTGGCGGCGGTCTCCATGGGGGCGGTGCCTTTCGTACGCGCGCGGCAGGTGGGGCAGGACGCCATCCTGCCACCAGATCCCGCCGTCGTGTCTCCCGCGTCCGGCCGCGGACCTCGGCGAAGAGCCTGCCGCCGGGCACGGTGACCCGGCTGCGCGGGAACGCGGGGCGGGCGCCGCGGCCCCGGGCGCGCTCGCGTCGCGGGGCGGGGCGGGCGCGGATCCGGCTCCAGGGCCTAAGCTCCGGCGCATGGTGCACGTACTCAGCAGCAGGACACTGCTCCAGCCCACCGACCCCGAGCGCTCCCGCCGCTTCTACGGCGAACAGCTGGGCCTGCCCGTCTACCGCGAGTTCGGCACGGGGCCGGAGCGGGGCACCGTCTACTTCCTGGGCGGCGGCTTCCTGGAGCTGTCGGGCCGCTCCGACGCCCCGCGCTCCCCCGCCGTGCGGCTCTGGCTCCAGGTGGCGGACGTGGCTGCCGCCCACGCGGAACTGCGGGCGGCGGGCGTCGAGATCGCGCGGGCGCCGGTCCGCGAACCGTGGGGGCTGATCGAGATGTGGATCGCCGACCCCGACGGCACCCCCGTCGTCCTCGTCGAGGTGCCCGCGGACCACCCGCTGCGCCACCGGGCCGGGATCTAGCGTCTTCCCGCGCGGATAGGGCGCCGCAGGGGCGTTCCCGTGCGTACCGCTCCGGCTGGCCACCGTCGGTGACCGGGGATAGCGTGCTGCTGGTGGGGGCGAGCCTTCCCGGAGGAGTGCCATGGAGTTCGACAAGCCGGTGATCGGCGGCCCCTGCTGGGCGGAGCTGGGCACCAGCGATCTGGCGGCGGCCAAGCAGTTCTACGGTGAGGTCTTCGCCTGGCGGTGCGACACCGACTCCCGCCCGGAGCTGCGCGGGTACACCGTCGCCCGGCTGGGCGGCGCGGCGGTCGCCGGACTCGGCCCCCTGTACCGGCCCACGCAGCCGATCGCCTGGAACGTCTCGTTCGCCGTCGCCGACGTCGACGCGGCCACGCACAAGGTGGTGGCGGCCGGCGGAACGGTGATCCGGGGCCCGATGGACATCTTCGACGAGGGCCGCCGCACGGTGGCGCTCGACCCGTCCGGCGCGGCCTTCCAGATGTGGCAGGCGCGCGACTTCCCCGGCGCCGGCGTCTTCAACCGGCCCGGCGCCCTCGGCTGGGTGGAACTCGCGACCCGCGACGTCAAGCGGGCCAGGGACTTCTACACGACCGTGTTCGGCTGGAGCGTCAACGCCTCCGAGTGGTACACGCAGTGGGGCACGCACGGCATGGACTTCGGCGGCGTGACGGCGCTGCACGAGCGCTTCCCGGTCGACGTGCCGCCGCACTGGCTGCCGTACTTCGCGGTCGAGGACGTGGACGGCACCACCGAGGTCGCGCTGCGGGCGGGCGGCAAGGCCCTCCAGGAGCCCACCTCCGTCCCGGACGGCCCCCGCATCGCGGTGCTCCGCGACCCGCAGGGCGCGGCCTACGGCGTCTACCAGGCCGGTGACGAGGACGCCGGGCAGTCCGGCGCGTCCGACACCGGACAGGACACGGGACGGGACGGCGGGGCGGGGCCGGCGGCGGGCTGAGGACACCGGGCAGGAACGGGCGGGCTCCCGAGAGGACGGCGTCAGGTCCGGGGCAGTCCGGGGCGGCCCTCCAGCCTGCCCAGCAGCTCGCACAGGAGTACGGCCAGCTCGCCGCGGCCGTCGCCGTCGAGACCGGCGAGGACGCTTCGCTCGTAGGCGAGCTGTTCGGGCAGGATGCCGTCGACCAGGTCCCGTCCGGCGTCGGTGAGGCGGACGTGGGCGACCCTGCGGTCCCGGGTGTCGCCGCGCCGCTCGACCAGAGCGCGCTCGGTCAGCTGCTTGAGGCGCTTGGTGACGGCGGCGCCCGAGGAGAACGTCTCGCGGGCCAGCTCGCTGGGGGTGAGTTCGTGCCCGGTGCGCCGCAGCGCGCCGAGCAGGTCGAACTCGGGCCGGCTGAGCCCGGCCCGGCGCAGCGGCGCGTCCTCGGCCTGCTGGAGGAGGGCGGCGCAGCGGTTGATGCGGCCGATGATCTCCATCGGCGCCGTGTCCAGCTCGGGATGGACGGACCGCCACTGGCGTACGACCGCGGCGACGGTGTCCTCGCGGCCGCCGGCGGCCTCCCGGGCCGCCGTGGCGCCGTCGGCGTCACCGGTGGTCGCCCGGCCGGTGGCGCCGCCGTCGGTGGCGTCACCCTCGCCGGTCGCGTCGCCGGGTGCCGGCCGTCCGTTGTCCGCCGTCATGGCCGTGGGTCCTCCGTCGTGCCGTCCGTGCTGGTCGCCGGGGTGTGCAGGCCCAGGCGACGTATCGTCGCGGCGAGCGTACGGTGTGCGGACCGCTCGGTGAGCACGACCCGCTCCTGAGGCAGGGCGCGCTGCCACCACTCGCCGGAGGCGGCGTCGGCGGTGGCGCGCAGCTCGACCAGCGCGGCGGCCAGGCCCCGGCGGGCGGACTCCAGCGCGGCGGGCTCGGCCCGCTCCTCGGCGAGCAGCCGCGCGGCTCGCTCGCGTGCCCGGTCGACGGCGCTCAGGGCGTCCTCGATGCGGTCGCCGGCCCGCCGGTTGGTGACGGCCACGGCGGCCGCGAAGCCGACCAGTGCGCCGACCACGGTGTCCACCGCGCGCTCGGTGATCAGCTCGCCCGTCGCCTGCCGCCGGGCGAACTCGGTGATGAGCAGGGCCATCGGGGTCACGCAGAGAGAGCCGAGCCAGTAGTTGCGGCCCATCAGCGCCTCGGCGCCGAAGTTGAGGACCAGGCAGCACAGGACGAGGGCCACGCCGCTGGTGTGCGCGAGCGGGGCGATGGCCGCGAAGACGAGGACGCCGGCGAGGTTGCCGACGACCCGCTGGACGCTCCGGCTCCAGGTGAGGGTCAGGTTGGCCTGGTAGAGGGCGGCGGCGGTGACCAGGGCCCAGTAGGGGCGGCCGATGCCGAGCGCGAGGGAGGCGTATCCGGCGAGCGCGCAGCCGAGGGCGGTGCGCAGCGCGATCGGGGTGAGCGGGCCGAGCCGGCTCCACCAGGGGCGGTGCGGGGCGGCGCTCTCCGCCGCCACGCCGAGCAGTTCGTCGGTGGCCGCGGCCGTCTCGCCCACGCTCGGGACCGGTCCGCTGCCGCACAGCCCGCGCGCCCAGGTCCGCAGCAGGCGCGGGTCGGCGTCGGCCGGGGCGGCGAGCGCGACCTCGGCGCGCACGACGAGGCGTTCCAGGGCGCGCCGGGGCCCGGTGCGGGCGCCGGTGGCCAGCAGCGCCTGCCAGGCGGCCTGCACGGCGGCGGCCGCGGCGGCGCGGGCGCGGGCGTGGCCCTCGCCGTCGCCGCCGGTCGCGGCGTACGCGGCGGCGGCGTTCAGCGCCTGGGCGGTGGCGCGGCGCTCCGGGCCGTGCGGGCGCAGCAGGCCGGGGGCCATGCCGACCAGCCAGGCCCAGGCTCCGGCCGCCGCGGCCAGCGCCAGGTGTCCGGGGATCTGGCCGAGGCTCTGCGGGACGAAGAGGGCGGCGGAGCTGACGAAGCTGAGGACGACGTTGCCGGGCGGGCCGAGCCGGGTGGCGTCGCACAGCGTCTTCTGCGCGGCGGCCAGGAGCGCGCCCACGGTGACCAGGACGACCGCGTCGGAGGTGAGCGAGGCCGCTACGAGGGAGAGCGCGAGGCCGCCGAGCATTCCCGCCACGACCCAGGCCAGCACCCGGGCCCGGGCGGCGTAGGGGCGGTTGTGGGCGTAGAGGGCGCAGAGCGAGCCGGCCATCGTGTACATGGCCAGGTCGAGCCGGCCGAGAGCGAGCAGCGTGAGGTTGGGCGGGGCGACCGAGACGACGGCGCTCAGCGCGGGCTTGAACCAGATGTCCGAGGGCCGGCCGAGCCGGAGGACGCCGGCCAGGGGGAGGCGCGGGGCGGATCGGCGGCCCGGGGCCGGTGCGGGGGTGCGGGTGGTGGGGCTGGGAGGCGCACTGCTCATGGCCATAAGCTTAACAGGTGTTTTACAGGTAAATTATTGACCGACGTCCCCTCATGACGCGGCGCGCTCCCGCGAACGCTCCCCGCGTACACCCTTGCGCTCGTGTGCGCACCGCGCGGTCCGGGCATCGCTTGACCGACCGGCGGACCGCCCAGCGGCGGTCCGGCAACGTCGAGCGGGGAGGTGGGGGGTGCACGGACCGGCTTCGCCCGGCTGGCTGCTGGTCGCGCTGTGCGCGGCGAGCGGCGCCTACTGTCTGCTGCGCATGCGCAGCGGTGTCGAGGAGCAGCGCAGGGCCGCGGGCAGCGAGGCGGTGATGGGCTTCGCGATGGCCGCCATGGCCGTCCCCGCGGCGGTCTTCAGTCCGCCGGCCTGGGCCTGGCCCGGCTACGCGCTGGTCTTCGGCGTGGCCGCGCTGCGCTCACTGTGGTGGGCGCGGACCAGCGCGCACCATCTGCACCACTCGGTGGGCGCGGCCGCCATGGTCTACATGTCGGTGGTGATGACGCTGTCCCCCGGCTCCCCCGGCGGGCACCACCACGCGCACGGCGGCTCGGGAGCGCCCCTCCTCACCGGCGCGCTGCTGCTGTACTTCGCGGGCTACGTCCTGGCCTCCGGCGCGCGGCTGGTACCGGCGGCCGCCGCTCCCGCGAGCGGCGCGGGAGCCGTACCGGGCGGGGCGGGGGCCGTCACGGGGTGGGGGGACCGTCCGGAACTCGCGCGCGCCTGCCGGCTCTCCATGGGGATGGCGATGGTCGCGATGCTGCTGACCCTGTGAGCCGGCGAGGGCGCGGGCGATGTGACGAGAGGGGTGCGTGCGGAGGCGTCGCCGTGGTCTGCGTCACTTTGCCGTGCGGAGCGGCAACCCGGGCGGCCGGGCGCTCATAGGGTGCTCGCATGATGGTCCCCGCGGTCCTGTTGCTGTTCGGCATGCTGATCGCCGTGGCCGCTCCGCGGCTGCTGGCCCGGACCGACTGGCCGGACCGCGAACCGGTCGTCGCGCTGTGGGCGTGGCAGTGCGCGGTGGCCGCCGTCCTGCTGTGCTGCGCGCTGTCGATGACGCTCAGCGCCGCCGCCGCCTGGGAGGCGGTGCGCGGCCATGTGTTCGCCACGGCCCCGCGCGCGGTGGTCGAGGCATACGCCCTCGGCACGGCCGGGGCGTGGGCGCCGACGACCGCGGTGACCCTCGCCTGCGGCGGGGTGTGGAGCGCGGCGATGCTGCTGCGCGAGATCGTCCGCGCCCGTCGGCGGCGCGCCGGCCGCCGTGCCGAACTCCTCGTCCGTGCCCCGCTGTTGCCCGGGGAGGAGCCCGGCGCCGACCGGCTCGTGGTGCTGGAGAGCGACCGGCCGGACGCGTGGTGGCTGCCCGGGACCACACCCCGGCTGGTCGTCACCACGGCCGCGCTGCGCCGGCTGAAGGGACGGCAGCTGGACGCCGTCCTCGCCCACGAACAGGGTCATGCGCGGGCCCGGCACGACTGGCTGCTGCACTGCTCGGCCGCGCTGGCGGACGGCTTCCCGCAGGTGCCCGTCTTCGCCGCGTTCCGCGACGAGATGCACCGCTTGGTCGAGCTCGCCGCCGACGACGCCGCCTCGCGCCGCTTCGGCCGGCTGACGACCGCGCTCGCACTCGTCGAACTCAACGAGGACCGCGGTGTGTTCGGCCCCTGCCCGAGCCCGCGGGCCGATGTGCCGCGGCGGGTGCACCGGCTGCTGGCACCCCGGACCCGGCTGACCGCCGTCCACCGACTGCGTCTGACGGCGCTGGCGTCGCTCGTCCCGGCGGTGCCGGTCCTGGTCGCACTGATGCCGGGACTGCGCGCGCTGGGATAGGGGAAGCGGAGCCGGGGCCCCAGTTAGGAGCCTCAGGACACCATCGGGGGGAAGTGCGCCCGCCTCGGACGATCCCCCGCGTCGCCCGAGACGGGCGGCATGCCGACCGGGCCCGTACCACGGGCCGGTCCGCTTGCGCTGAGTATAGTTGGCTGGCAGCCAGTCAACGCAGGAGTTACAGCATGTCCCCGCGCAGCGCCTCGGTCAATGAAGAGTTGCGGCGGCGTTCCCGGGAACGGCTCCTCCAGGCGGCGGTCGAGCTGGTGGGCGACCACGGGTACGACGCGACGACGCTCGGCGCCATCGCCGACCGGGCGGGCTCCGCGCGCGGTCTGGTCTCGTACTACTTCCCCGGCAAGCGCCAACTGGTGCAGTCCGCCGTGCACCGGCTGATGCACCGCACGCTGGAGGAGGCCCTGGAGCGCGAGCCGCGCACCGAGGACGGCCGGGAGCGGATGGCGCGCGCCATCGACGCGATCCTGGGTCTGGCCCGGGAGCGTCCGGTGCTGATGCGCCAGCACATGGCGGGGATCCTTCAGGCCGAGGGCTTCCTCCAGTGCCCGGAGCAGCAGCGGCTGTCGTACCTGCTGCGCGACACGGTGGCCCGGCACGGCTCGGCGGACGTCGACGCGGACTACCCGATGCTGCGGGCGCTGCTGATGGGCGCGGTGTACGCGGCGCTGGTGCCGGGCGCCCCGATGCCGGTGCCGGTGCTGCGGGCCGAGCTGTTCGGGCGGTACGGACTGGACTGGGACATGGGGCGGCCCCCGGGGGCGGAGGCCGCCGGCGGTTCCCGCGGCACGGACGTGTCCCGCTTCTTCGCGACGGACCCGGCCCGGGACGCGGAGGGGTGACTCCCGGTCCTGGAAGCCTGAACGGCCGCGGACGGGTGCCGTAGGGCGGACGCCGCCGCGAGGGGGCGGGTGGGGATGGGTCGGCCGGGGCGGGCGGGTGACGAGTCGGCCGGGGCGGGGTGGGCGGGTGACGTGTCGGCCGGGTGGCGGCGGGGTGCTGCCGTGCCGGGGCGTCCGGTGCCATGCTGGTAGGCATCAGCGACCTCCTCCGACCGCCGGGGTAAGGAGTTCCGCCGTGCTGCGTGTCGCCGTCGTCGGCTCGGGGCCGAGCGGGTGCTACACCGCTCAGGGCCTGGTCCAGCAGGACCCCGAGGTGCGCGTCGACGTCCTGGACCGGCTGCCGTGCCCGTACGGGCTCGTCCGCTACGGCGTGGCGCCCGACCACGAGAAGATCAAGTCGCTCCAGGGCAGCCTGCGCGCGGTGCTGGAGCACGAGCGGATCAGGTTCCTGGGCGCGGTGCCGGTCGGCGGCCCGGACGGACTGCCGCTCGACCGGCTGCGGCGGCTGTACCACGCGGTGGTGTACTGCGTGGGCGCCTCGACCGACCGCCGGCTCGGCATCCCGGGCGAGGAACTGCCGGGCAGCTGGTCGGCGACGGAGTTCGTGTCCTGGTACAGCGCCCACCCCGACGCCGTGGACGGCCATTTCGTGCGGGACGCCCGCGGCGCCGTGGTCGTCGGCGTGGGCAACGTGGCCGTGGACGTCACCCGCATGCTGGCCCGGGGCGCGGCCGAGCTGAGCCCCACCGACCTGCCCGAGGCCGCCCTCGCGGCGCTCACCGCGAGCCGGGTGACCGACATCCACATGGTGGGCCGGCGCGGCCCCTCGCAGGCCCGTTTCACCACCAAGGAACTGCGGGAGCTGGGCGCGCTGCCGGACACCGACGTGATCGTCGATCCGGCGGAACTCGCGCTGGACCCCGGGTGCGCCGACCCCTCCGCGCTGCCGGCCGCCCAGCGCCGCAACGTGGAGGTGCTGCGCGCCTGGGCGCGCACTCCCCCGCGCGGCGGCTCCCGCCGGATCCGGCTGCGGTTCTTCCTCCGCCCCGTCGAACTGCTCGCCGCCGGCGGCCGGGTGGCGGGGGTGCGGTTCGAGCGGACGGCGCCGGACGGCCTGGGCGGCGTGACGGGCACGGGGCGCCACGAGGACCTGGCGGCGCAGCTGGTGCTGCGCTCAGTGGGCTACCGCGGGGTGCCGCTGGACGGGCTGCCGTTCGACGCCGCCACGGGCACCGTGCCGCACCGGGAGGGCCGGGTGCTGCGCGCGGGCGCCGTCGCGCCCGGCGAGTACGTGGCCGGCTGGATCAAACGGGGCCCCACGGGTGTCATCGGCACCAACCGGCCGTGCGCGAAGGAGACGGTGGCCTCGCTGCTCGCGGACGCGCCCGCGCTCGTCCGCGAGCCGGTGCCCGGGGACGCGGTGGCGGCGCTGCGCGCCGAGGGCGTGGAGCCGGTCGGGTGGGCGGGCTGGCAGGCCATCGAGCGCGCCGAGGCACGGCTCGGGGCCTCGCTCGGACGCGCGGTCGTCAAGCTGCCCGACTGGGAGTCGCTGCGGGCGGCGGCCGGTACGGACGCGCCCTGAGGCGGCGGGAGGCCGGGGCGGCCCGGCCGTCTCAGTCGTGCGCGCGGCGCTCCTCCTGCCGGGCGGCGGCGGCGAGCAGGCTGTCGAGCAGGCCCGGGAAGAGGGCGTCGAGGTCGTCGCGGCGCAACCCGTTCATCTTGGCGGTGCCCCGGTAGACCTGCCGGATCACCCCGGCCTCGCGCAGCACCCGGAAGTGGTGCGTGGTGGTCGACTTGGTGACGGGCACGTCGAAGTCCGAGCAGGCGAGTTCACCGCGGCCGCCGGCGAGGTCCCGCACGATGCCCAGGCGCAGCGGGTCGGACAGCGCGTGCAGCACGTCCTCCAGGCGGATGTCCTCCGGCGCGGGGTGCGCGAGGGTGCGGCCGCCGGCGGCGGGGGGAGCGGTCACGGTGACTCCACTTCGTACGAGGCTTCTCATTCTACGAAGGACATCGTAGTTTGACAGCTGACGTACTACGAGAGTTACCGTACAAGCAGACCACCGCTCCCGTGACGAATGGAGTCCGCCGTGAGTGCGCTCTTCGAGCCCTGGACACTGCGCGAAGTGACGATCCCGAACCGGGTCTGGATGCCCCCGATGTGCCAGTACTCGGCCGAGCCCGAGGGCCCGCTGACCGGTGTCCCGCACGACTGGCACTTCGCCCACTACGCGGCGCGGGCGACCGGCGGCACGGGGCTGATCATCGTGGAGGCGACCGCCGTGTCGCCGGAGGGCAGGATCTCCCCCTACGACCTCGGCATCTGGAACGACGCCCAGGTCGAGGCGTTCCGACGGATCACCCGCTTCCTGAGGAGCCAGAACACGGTGCCGGCGATCCAGCTGGGACACGGCGGGCGCAAGGCGTCGACGGACCAGCCCTGGCGGGGCGGCGCGCCGCTCGGGCCGGACGCGCACGGCTGGCAGCCGGTGGCGCCGAGCGCGACGCCCTTCGGCGAACGCCACCCGGTACCGGACGAGTTGACGACCGATCAGATCGGGACCGTAGTACGGCAGTTCGCGGACGCGGCTCGGCGGGCGCTGGCCGCCGGTTTCGAGATCGTCGAGATACACGGCGCCCACGGCTATCTGATCAGCGAGTTCCTCTCCCCGCACTCCAACCACCGCACGGACGCCTACGGCGGCTCGTACGAGAACCGGGTGCGGTTCGCCCTGGAGGTCGTGGACGCGGTGCGCGCGGTGTGGCCCGAGGACAAGCCGGTCTTCTTCCGGATCTCGGCCACCGACTGGCTGGACGAGGGCGGCTGGACGGCCGACGACACGGTGCGCTTCGCGACCGAGCTGCACGCGCACGGCGTCGATCTGCTGGACGTCTCCACGGGCGGCAACGCCTCCGGTGTGTCCATCCCGACGGGCCCCGGCTACCAGGTGCCCTTCGCGGCGCGGGTGAAGGCCGAGACGCCGATGCCGGTGGCCGCCGTGGGGCTGATCACCGAGGCCGGGCAGGCGGAGAAGATCCTCGCCAACGGCGAGGCCGACGCGGTTCTGCTCGGCCGCGAACTGCTGCGCGACCCGTCCTGGGCCCGGCACGCGGCCCGCGATCTGGGCGGCTCGGTCCACGTGCCGGACCAGTACCACCGGTCCGTCTGACACCACCGGTCCGTCCGAGACGACGGGGACCACGGTCCGTCCGAGCGCCGGGGCGTGCCCCTGAGGGCAGCGCCCCGGTCACGTCGCGGCGGTTCCGGTCAGGTCCCGGTCACACCCCGGCGGGGGCGGGGGTCTCCCGGCCGTCGCCCGCTCCCTTGGGCAGCAGCCGCAGGACCGTCTCCTCCAGGCGGGGCAGCGCGCGCTGGCCCGCCAGGGCGAGGGCGATGGCCGCGACGACGCCGGCCCAGGCGACCGGGCCCAGCGGTGTGCAGCCGAAGACGCGGCTGACGCCCGGGGTCTGGACCATGGCGATCAGGGCGACCGCCGAGCCGAGGGAGGTCACCTGGACCAGCCTGCTGTCACGGCGGTCCAGCAGCGTCTGGGCGAGCTGGGTGCCGACCACCCCGCACAGCGCCATGGTGCCCGAGCGGCGTGCGGTGCCCGGTGTGAAGCGGCCGATCAGCCAGGCCGTGACGGCGCCCAGGCAGGTGGTGAGCGCCCGGTGGCGGATCTGCCGGATCAGCGGCTCTCCCAGGACGCCGCCGGCCGCGTCCTCGGGCGAGCCGGCGCGGGCCTGCTCCACGTCCTCCTTCGGCGTGACCGCCACCGCCATGGCCGGGAACAGGTCGGTGAAGAGGTTCACCATCAGCATCTGCCGGGTGGACAGCGGCGCCCGGCCGGCCAGCAGGGTGCCCAGGATGCCGAAGCCGACCTCGCCCGCGTTGCCGCCGATCAGGATGGCGATGGCGTCCGCGACGCTGTGCCACAGGGCGCGGCCCTCGCCGATGGCGTCGATCAGGACGGTGAGGTCGTCGGCGGTGAGGACGATGTCGGCGGCGTTGCGCGCGGCGGCCGAGCCGCGGGCGTTGATGCCGACGCCGATGTCGGCGGCCCGGATCGCGGCCGCGTCGTTGGCGCCGTCGCCGACCATGCCGACCACCCGCCCGGCGTCCCGCAACGCCTCGACGACCTGGAGCTTCTGCTCGGGCGCCACCCGGGCCACCACGCCCGCGTCGCGCAGCATGCGAGCCCGGGCCGAGCGGTCGGCGGCGCCCAGTTCGTCGCCGGTGACCACCGTCGTGTCCTCGGGCCAGCCGAGTTCGGTGGCGATCGCCCGCGCGGTCTGCGGATGGTCGCCGGTGAGCATGACCGGCCGTACGCCCTCCTCGTACAGGCCGTGCACGAGGGTGGTGGAGGTCTCCCGGGGCACGTCCGACAGGGCCAGCACTCCGGTGAACTCCAGGTTGCTCAGGCCCTGTTCGAGCGCCTCCGACTCCTTTTCGCCGTCGGCGAGCCGCCGTTGGGCCACCGCCAGGACCCGCAGTCCGCTGCCGGCGAGCGCGTGCGAGGTCTCCGCGGCGTGGGAGGGCAGGGCGGGGCAGGCGGGCAGCACGGTCTCCGGGGCGCCCTTGACCACGAGCAGCCGTCGCCCGTCGGCGGTGCGGCCGACGGCCGCCGCGTAACCGCGGGCGGCCTCGAAGCCGAGGCCTTCGAGCTGCGTCCAGTCCGGGTCGGGCCGGGCCGCGTCCAGGACCGCCTCGTCGGTGGCGTGCACCGGCCGGTCGGAGCCGCCGTTCAGGCGTGGGCAGGCCCGTGCCGCGACGCGCAGCGTCTGCGCGCCCGCATCGTCGCCCACCGCGTGGACGGCGCCGCCGCCGTCGGAGATCCGCACCAGGCGCAGCCGGTTCTCGGTGAGGGTGCCGGTCTTGTCGAAGCAGATGGTGTCCATCCGGCCCAGCGCCTCCAGGGTGCGCGGCGTGCGCACCAGGACGCCGGCCCGGCTGAGCCGGCGCGCCGCGGCCAGCTGGGCCACCGTCGCCACCAGCGGAAGCCCCTCGGGCACGGCGGCCACCGCGACGGCCACGCCGCCGCTGACCGCGTCGCGGACGGGGGCGCCGCGCAGCAGGGCGAGGCCGGTCACCGCGGCGCCGCCCGCGAGCGTCAACGGCAGCGCCTTGCGGGTGAGTTCCTGGAGGCGGGCCTGCACTCCGCCGGCCGGGGGCGTACGGGCGGCCAGGTGCACGGCGCGGGCGGCCTCGGTCAGCTCGCCGGTCTCCACGACGACGGCCCTGGCCTGCCCGGCCACCACGGTGGTGCCCTCGAAGACCATGCAGAGCCGGTCGGCGACGACGGCGTGCGGCGTGGGGCCGGTCTGCTTCTGCACCGGCAGGGACTCCCCGGTCAGCGCGGACTCGTCGACCTCCAGGCCCTCCTGCCACAGCAGGCGGGCGTCGGCGGGCACCACGTCGTCGCCCTTCAGCTCGATCACGTCGCCCGGGCTGAGCTTGCCCGCGTCCACGGTGCGGGCGCCGCCGGCCGGCGCCTGGCCGGCCGGGGGCGCCAGGCGCGCCTTCTGCTTCTGCTCGGCCAGCAGCCCGGACAGCGCCCGCTCGGCGCGCAGCCGCTGGACGCCGCCGACCAGGGCGTTCAGGTCGAGCGCTCCGACGACGAGCAGGGCGTCCATCACGGAGCCGAGCATCGCCGAGGCCGCCGAGCCGACGGCCAGGACGGGGGTGAGCGGGTCCTGGAGTTCGCCGCGCACGGCCCGCCCGAGGTCGTACGTCCAGCGGGCCGGGGCCAGCGCGGGATGCCGGAAGGCGGCGCCGGCCGTGTCGCGGACGCGGGTGGTGGCCTGCTCCAGCGGGGTCGGCACGTCGGCCGGTTCGTGCGCCAGCCGCTCCCGCGCCTCGGCCGGCTTCAGCTCGTGCCAGGGCACGCGCGGGTGCGGGCGGGGGGCGCGGGCGGCGGCCACGCCCAGGGCGGCGCGCGCGCCGGAGAGCAGGGCGGTGGCCGCTGCGGCGTCGACCGGCGCGTGCCGCAGTCCGGGCAGGACGGAGCGGCGGCCGCGGCCGCCGCCGGACTCGCCGACGGCGACCATCAGCCCGGACAGCGCGGCGCCGGAGCGGGCCAGGGTCTGCGAGCGGCGGCCGACCGTGCGCGCGGCCGGGACCGCGGTGAGCACCCGCCACACGTCGGGCAGGCCGTGCAGGGCCAGGATGTCGGCGCCCCACACGACCGCTCCGGCGCGGTCGGTGAGGGCGACGGCGATGTCGCTGCCGCGCAGTGCGGCCAGGACGTCGTGGTCGTCGGCCGACCGCGCCCGGGCCACGGTGACGACGGCGCCCTCGTCCTCGTCGCGGCGCAGCCCGTGGACGACGTCGTCGAAGGGCCGGCGGGCGTCCACCACCTCGTCGGCGAGGCCGGTGAAGTCCTCCAGCGCCGGGTGGCCCACGACGACGATCCGCAGGCCGGCCCGGCGGGCGGCGTCCAGGACGGGTTCGGCCCAGGGGTCGGCGGCGCCGTCGTCGGCTACCAGCGCGCTCGGGTGCAGGACGACGGTGCCGGCCATCTCCAGCTGCCGCAGCCGTTCGGGGTCGCGCACCAGCACGCCGGTGCGGGCCAGCGCCGCGCTGAGCACGGCGTGGAAGGCTGCGGGCCCGTAGCGGGCGGCCTTGGGCGAGCCGGCGAGCACCGCCTCGGCCGCCTCGGCCGCGTCGTGCTTGACCAGCAGGGTGGCCGCCGCGCCGATCAGACTGCCGGCGGAGGCGTGGTTGGCGTACTCCTGGGCGGGCGAGACGCGCAGCGGGGGGCGCGGGCAGTCGTCGGTGGCGACGCTGATCCGCTCGGGCGAGCACAGCTGGTCGTGCACCGTGTCGAAGGCGGCCGAGCGGGCCACCGTCCCGGCCAGCTGGCAGGCGCGCAGGGCGCCGTCGAGCACCAGCGAGGTGGGGCTCTGGCCCGCACCGTGCACGGCCGCGTTCACGCAGGCCAGCAGCAGGTCCATCCGGGAGGCGCCCAGGCGGGCGCGCAGCCGGGCGCGGAAGCGGGGGTTCTCCCGGAGCAGGGTGACGGCGGCGGTCGCCAGGCGCGGTGACGGCGGCAGCCGCAGCCAGTACGCGGTGAGGCCGGCGGCGATGCCCAGCGCGTCGGCGCCGAGCGTGGCCGCGGCGGCCCGCACCCCGGCGGCGTCGGCGGGGTGCGGCATCTCCTCGGGGTCGCCGCCCGCCAGGGTCAGCCCGTGCCGGGTGGCGAGGTCGGTCGCGTGCTCCATGACCCGGTCGGAGAACTCCTCCTCGGTGACGCTGACGACCAGGCGGCCGAGCCCTTGGTCCCAGTAGGCGAAGAGGACGTCGGGCCGCTCGGCGAGCTTGGCCGCCATCCGGCGCGCCAGGTGTTCGGTGCCGCCGGCGCTCCGCACGGCGCCCGGCTCGGCGGCGCGCAGCGCGAAGTGGGCGCGGGTGCCGGAGCGCCAGTGGCCGCGTGCGCCGGGGAGCGCGTTGCGGGCGACGCGCGCGACGCGCGCCGCGGCGTCCGCGCCGCGTACCCCGGCGCGCGCGGTTCCGGCCGCCGCCCCGGCGGCCGCTCCGACCGCCGGGGCGGCGGCCCGGGCGAGCGCCCGGGGCGCCGCGGGCAGCCACCGGACGGCGGCCGACGGAGCGGTGAGCAGACCGAGCACCATGGCGGGCCCTCAGAGGGTGGTGCGGCCGGGCCGCGCCGTGGGGCCGAGGGCGCCGGTGGCGGCGGGACCGGTGACCGGCTTGTCCGCCGACGCCTTGCCGGTCGCCGACTTGCCGGTCGGCGGCTTGTCCGTGGGGGACGCGCTCCGGGCTCGGCGGCCGGGCCCTTTGGGCTGCGCGGCCGGGGGCGTCGCGGAACGCTCGGCCGTACCGGAGGCGAGTGCCGCCGTGGCGATGTCCTCCGCCGGTTCGGCGGTCGCGGGGGCGCGCCTGGTCCGCCGGGAGGCGGGGGCGGCGCTCGCGGTGGGGCCGGTGGTGCGCGCGGTGCCGGTGGTCTCCGTGGCCGGTGCGGCACCGGGTGCGGTGTCCGTCGCGCCGGGGGTGGTGGCACCGGTGTCCGCGGTACCGGTACCGGTGGTACCGGTGCTGGTGGTACCGGTGCCGGTGCCGGTGCCGGTGCCGGTGCCGGTACCGGTAGTAGCGCGGTCCGTGGCGGCGCGGTCCGTGGCGGCGCCGGTCTCCGGTCCGCCGGCGGTCAGGCATCCGGGCTCGCGGGGCTCCTCGGAGGCGGAGCGGGCGGGCCGGGGCTGGGTGAGCCAGGCGACGGCGGCTCCGGTGAGGGCGACGGGCCACTCCACCACTCCCGCGACGCCGAGAACTCCGGCGCCCGTGTAGACCGCGAGCCGCCGTCCCCTCGGCGACACCGCGCCGACCTTGTCCAGCGTGCCCTGCGCGGCCCTGCCCACCGTCCCGGCGCCGGGTACCCTCCGCAGCACCGAGGCAGCGCCGTGCAGGGGCGCCGTGAGGACCGACGACGACTTCTGCTCAGCCATGACTCTCCTCGCCTGGGTGAGATCCCTTCCGTGCCCCCCGGGTGCCCGCGACCGCGCTGGTCATCCCGTTCGTCTCAGGGAACGTCAGGGTGCGCGCCCGCGCCACCGGCCACGCCGCCCGCTCGGCCGGACGGCTCTCGCCGCCCCGGTCACGAGCGGCCGGGTGCGGCGCGGCCGTCCACCCTCTCCACCGCGCCCACTCGGCCTCCCGACCGCACCTCTCCGCCTCTCCGCCGCCTCTCTCCGCCGCGTCCCGACCGCACCTCTCCGCGCCCCGGCCACGCCTTCCCGCACCCCGACCGGCGTACGGCTTCTCAGCGCCCGGCGTGGCCGAGCATCTCCTCGGTCAGCTCCCGCCGGTAGGCGGCGTAGGCGGCGCGCAGCTCCGGTCCCGGCCACCGGGCGGGCAGCAGCGGGGCGGGCAGGACGGGGTCGGCCAGCAGGTGCCGCACCACCGCGGCGAGTGCGGTGAAGCGGTCGGCGGGCCGGTCGGCGCGCGCCGCGTGGGCGAGCAGCGCACGGGCCGTCGCCGCCCACGCGTCCAGCGGCCACAGGCGCGCGGCGAGGCCCTCCCCCGGCTCGTCGGGCCGGGCGGTGAACCGCCGGACCACGTCGTCGAGGCCGTCGGGCCAGGGACGGCGCAGGTTGGCGGGCCGCAGCCAGACGCCCTCGCGGAGTTCGGCGAGGCGCAGGGCGGTCAGGCCGGTGCGCAGTCCGGCGCGTTCGGCGGGCCCTCGGCCGGTCGCCGTGACCACCGCCATCTCCCACTCCCCGGTCCAGTCGCGGGTCCGCGGGTGCACGGCCGCGTCCTGGCGCCGCTGGCGCTCCAGCAGGCGGTCGCCGATGCCGTAGACGCCGTCCGCGCGCCGCAGGTCACCGGCGGCGACCATGCGGCTGAGCGCCGCCCGGAGGGTGGAGCCGCCGATCCCGAAGGGCTCGACGGCCCGCAGCAGGTCCCGTACCGGCAGCTCGGGCGGATGGGCGCCCAGCAGCAGGCTCAGGACCACGGACCGCGCGGACAGCGGGCGCAGCTCGACCGCGGCGGGCACCTCGGAGGCGTTCATGGACACGTACTCTACGGAGCAAGTTGTTGCACTATTGCTACGACCGCAGAGCGAGTGCAACACTGCGCGTATGGCCTCGACACTCGCGCACGAGCAGCAGGATCAAGGGCGGCCGGCCGGGCGGACGCCGCAGGACCGGCGGCCGGCCGCGGAACGGCCGCCGCAGCCGGCCGGGCAGTACGCCACGCACGACGTCACCAACCAGCCCCCGCCCCTGAGCCCGTACGACGCGGCCGAGGACACGGCCCTGCTGGAGGGCCTGCGCCGGGAGGGCGCCGGGTGGGCCGAGGAGGACGTACGGCGGCTCGGGCGGCTGGCCGGGAGCGCCCAGGCGCAGGAGTGGGCCGAGCAGGCCGACCGGAACGGACCGGAGCTGCGCACCCATGACCGGTACGGCCACCGGATCGACGAGGTCGACTTCCATCCGAGCTGGCACCACCTGATGCGGACCTCGGTCGCCGAGGGCCTGGCCGGCGCGCCCTGGGCGGACGCCCGGACCGGCGCGCACGTGGCCCGCACGGCGGGCGGACTGGTGTGGGGGCACACGGACGCCGGGCACGGCTGCCCGACGTCGATGACGTACGCCGCGGTGCCCGCCCTGCGCGCCCAGCCCGACCTCGCCGCCGTCTACGAACCGCTGCTGACCAGCAGGGTCTACGAGCCCGGACTGCGGGCGCCGACGGAGAAGCAGGGCCTGCTCGCGGGCATGGGCATGACCGAGAAGCAGGGCGGCTCGGACGTGCGGACCAACACGACGGCGGCCGCGCCGACCGCCGAGCCCGGCGTGTACACGCTGCGCGGGCACAAGTGGTTCACCTCGGCGCCCATGTGCGACGTCTTCCTGGTGCTGGCGCAGGCCCCGGGCGGGCTGTCCTGCTTCCTGGTGCCGCGCGTCCTGCCCGACGGCAGCCGCAACGCCTTCCGGATCCAGCGGCTCAAGGACAAGCTGGGCAACCGTTCCAACGCCTCCTGCGAGCCGGAGTTCGACGGGACGGTCGCCTGGCTGGTCGGCGCCGAGGGGCGGGGCGTCAAGACCATCATCGAGATGGTCAACTGCACCCGGCTGGACTGCGTGATGATGTCGGCCGCGCTGATGCGCAAGACGCTCGTCGAGGCCGGCCACCACACGCTGCACCGCCGGGCCTTCGGCGCCCGCCTGGCCGACCAGCCGCTCATGCGCAACGTGCTGGCCGACCTGGCGCTGGAGTCGGAGGCGGCCACCACGCTGACGCTGCGGCTGGCCGGCGCGGCCGACCGGGCGGTGCGCGGGGGCGACCAGCAGGAGACGGCGTTCCGGCGGATCGCCACCGCCGTCGGCAAGTACTGGGTCACCAAGCGCGGACCGGCCTTCACCGCGGAGGCCCTGGAGTGCCTGGGCGGCAACGGCTACGTCGAGGAGTCCGGCATGCCCCGCCACTACCGCGAGGCGCCCCTGCTGTCGATCTGGGAGGGATCGGGCAACGTCAACGCGCTGGACGTGCTGCGGGCGCTCGGCCGCGAGCCCGGCGCCGCGGAGGCGCTGTTCGCCGAACTCGCCCTGGCCCGGGGGGCGGACGCCCGTCTGGACGCGGCAGTGACCCGTCTGCGCGACGGTCTCGGCGCGGCCTCCCCCTTCGGTGCGCGCCGTGTGGTGGAGTTGACGGCGCTGGTCCTCCAGGCGTCCCTGCTGGTCAGGCATGCCCCGTCCGCCGTCGCCGACGCCTTCTGCGCGACCCGGCTGGGCGGCGAGGGCGGCCACGCCTTCGGCACCCTGCCGGACACGGCGGACGTCGACACGATCCTGGGGCGGGCGCTGCCCGGGACGGCGTGAGCCGACGGTCCGGGCCTGCCGTGTGAGCCGCCGTCCGGGACGTGAGCCGGGACCGGAACGTCCGCCGGGATCGAGCCGTGGGCTGTCGGCCGACCGGCCGGGCCGGGTGAACCGGATCGCTCCCGGGCGGGCGGCCGACTCGCTCACCGGGGCCGGCGACCGGTCCGCTCACCGGGTCTCGCGGCCCCACAGCGGGTCGAAGCGGGCCCACTCCACGTCCCACCCGTCGAGCCGCCGGCGCTCCAGGCGCTCGCGCAGGAGGCGGCCGCAGGCGAGGGGAACCGCCGCGGCGGTCATCCCCACCAGGCCGCCGATCACCAGGGACCGGGTGCGGGCCTGGTTCACCGTGGGCGGCCGGGTCACCAGCCGTCCCCGGCGGTCGGTCCAGACCGTGACCGCGGCGCCGACCGCGCTGTCGGAGGCCACCCGGGTCCGACCGGTGCGCGCCGTCCCGTCGGGCGCGGTCCAGCGCACCTTGCCCCACACCGAGGCGGGAGCGCCGCCCGGCCCGTGCCCGGTCCCGGCGTCACGCGCGCCGTCGTCGTCGGTCTCCGCGGCGGACGCCGCGCCGGGCGCCTTCCGCGTCACCAGGGCCACCGTGGACCGCCACTCCGAGCGCTCCTGGTCCAGCCCGTGGCGCACTCCCCGGACGCCCGCCCAGCCGGCGAGCACGCCGGCGGCGAGCGTGAGGAGCCAGACGCCGAGCACCACCCATGCCTCCACCGCGTCGGCACGGCGTTTGAGCGGATTGCGGCGCCACCGCCACAGCCATACCCCGGGACCGGGACCACGGAAGGCCATCGAAGGCGTCCTCCTCACATACGCGCGGACATGCCGGACCGCTCTCCCGTACGGAAGAGGGCTCACCGATGCTCGACGCCCGGGTTCCCCGGTGCGCCGGGCCCAAGGGTCCGCGGCCCCGCACGGCCGCGCGGGGCGCCGACGGTGCCGGTCCGACCTGCGACGACGTCGCCGCGCGGGTCACTGTCAGTGGCGGGGTGCACACTGACCGGTGTCCGGGACGACGGCGTCCGGGACGACGACTCCCGGAGGTGACCGGCATGACCGAGGTACTGCTCGCCGTGGGCACCCGCAAGGGCCTGTTCATCGGACGGCGGCGCGGCGGCGACTGGGAGTTCGACGACCGCCCCCACTTCAACGCGCAGGCCGTGTACTCGGTGGCCGTGGACACCCGCGGCCCGGTCCCGCGGCTGCTGGCCGGCGGCGACAGCGCGCACTGGGGCCCGTCGGTGTTCCACTCCGACGACCTGGGTCGCACCTGGACCGAGCCGGCCCGCCCCGCGGTGAGGTTCCCCAAGGACACCGGCGCCTCGCTGGAGCGGGTGTGGCAGCTGCACCCGGCGGCGGCGGAACCGGAGGTGGTGTACGCGGGCACGGAGCCGGCCGCGCTGTACCGCTCCGAGGACCGCGGCGAGAGCTTCGCGCTGGTGCGCCCGCTGTGGGAGCACCCGACGCGGTCGCGATGGGTGCCGGGCGGCGGCGGTGAGGGCCTGCACACGGTGGTGACGGACCGGCGCGACCCGAACGCCGTCACGGTCGCCGTGTCGACCGCCGGGGTGTTCCGCACCCGCGACGGCGGGGCGAGCTGGTCCCCCGCGAACCGCGGTGTCTCCGCCGTGTTCCTGCCCGACCCGAACCCGGAGTTCGGCCAGTGCGTGCACAAGGTCGCCCAGGACCCGGCCGACCTCGACCGGCTGTACCTGCAGAACCACTGGGGGGTGTACCGCAGCGACGACGGCGGCGCGAACTGGACCGACATCGGCGCGGGGCTGCCCTCGACGTTCGGTTTCGCCGCGGCCGCCCATCCGCACCGCGGCGACACGGCGTACGTCTTCCCGATCAACGCCGACGCGGACCGGGTGCCCGCCGGCCACCGGTGCCGGGTGTTCCGCACCTCGGACGCGGGCGGCAGCTGGGAGCCGCTGTCGGCGGGCCTGCCCCGGGAGGACCACTACGGCACGGTGCTGCGCGACGCCCTGTGCACCGACGACGCCGATCCGGCGGGCGTCTACTTCGGCAACCGCAACGGCGAGGTGTACGCCTCGGCGGACGACGGCGACAGCTGGCGGCAGGTGGCCGCGCACCTGCCGGACGTGCTGTGCGTGCGCGCGGCGGTGATCGCATGACCGCGTCGGGCGTCCTCGGTCCGCCTGCGGCGCCGGCGGCACCGGCCGCACCGGACCGGCCGTCTCCGGCCGGTGTCCGGCAACCGCTTGATCACCGCCCCGGGACCGGCAGTAGGGTGACGCCCGTGGCACCACGACCCTTGCATGAAATCGTCGAAGCCGGCTGGGCACAGGCCCTGGAACCCGTGGCCGGACGGATCGCCCAGATGGGCGACTTCCTGCGCGCGGAGATCGCCGCGGGACGCACCTACCTCCCGGCCGGGGCGAACGTCCTGCGGGCCTTCCAGCAACCCTTCGACGAGGTACGCGTCCTGATCGTCGGACAGGACCCCTATCCCACTCCCGGGCACGCGGTGGGACTGTCGTTCTCGGTCGCGCCCGAGGTGCGCCCGCTGCCCGGCAGCCTCATCAACATCTACCGCGAGCTGCACAGCGACCTGGGGCTGCCCCAGCCGTCCTCCGGCGATCTGACGCCGTGGACCCAGCAGGGCGTGCTGCTGCTCAACCGGGCGCTCACCACCGCCCCGCGCAAACCGGCCGCCCACCGGGGCAAGGGCTGGGAAGAAGTCACCGAGCAGGCGATCCGGGCGCTGGCCGCGCGCGGCAAGCCCCTGGTGTCGATCCTGTGGGGCCGCGACGCCCGCAACCTCCGTCCACTGCTCGGCGATCTGCCCTCGGTGGAGTCGGCCCACCCCTCCCCCATGTCCGCCGACCGCGGCTTCTTCGGCTCCCGTCCGTTCAGCCGCGCCAACGAGCTGCTGATCGGGCAGGGCGGACAGCCGGTGGACTGGCGCCTGCCGTGACGGACCGGCCGGCGGCCGGCCCGGTGGGATTCCTCGCCGTGGACTCCGGCGGCTCCGGGATCCGGGCCGTCGTCGGGACGCCCGGTCGCGGACCGCTCGCCGAGCGCCGCTCGCCGGTGCCGGTGCGCACCGGGGAGCGGGGCATCGACCCGGCGCACCTGATGGAGCAACTGGTGCCCATGGCGCGGGCGCTGGTCGCGGAGGCCGGGGTGGAGCGGCTGGAGAGCGCCGTCGTGGGGGCCGCCGGGTTCGCCACCCTGGGCGACGCCCTGCGCGCCGAACTGCCCGGCGCGCTGGCGCGGGAACTCGGAGTGCGCGAGGTCGCGTTGGCCGCCGACGCCGTCACCGCCTACGCCGGTGCGCTCGGTTCGCGCCCCGGCGCCGTGATCGCCGCCGGGACGGGGATGATCGCGCTCGGCACCGACCTGGCGGCCTGGCGGCGCGCCGACGGCTGGGGGCATCTGCTGGGCGACTGCGGCGGCGGCGCGTGGATCGGCCGGGCCGGCCTGGAGGCCGCGCTGCGCGCCCACGACGGACGCGACGGCGGCTCGGCGGCGCTGCTCGCGCGCGCCGAGGAGGCGTTCGGACCCATGCCCGAACTGCCCGGCAGACTTTACCCGCGCCCCGACCGCGCCGCCGTCCTGGCCTCCTTCGCCCCCCAGGTGGCCGCCTGCGCCGCCGACGACCCCGTGGCGGCCGGTGTGCTGCGCGCCGCGGCCCGGCACATCGCCGAGTCCGCCGCCGCGGTGTGCCCGCCGGAGGGCGAGCCGCTCATCGCCCTCACCGGGGGACTGTTCAAGACGGGCGAGCCGCTTCTCGTCCCGCTGGAACGGGAGCTGACGGCACGGCTGCCGCACGCGCGGCGCGTCACCGCCGAGGGCGACCCGCTGCACGGCTGCGCGCTCCTGGCGGCCGAGCTGGCCGACGGCGCGCTCGCCCTGCCGGGTGACGAGAAGATGCTGTACGTCCCACCGGCACAAAGGGACTGATCCCCCGACCGATCGCCCACATCCCGACGTGTCGACCCCGCGCCGGACAAGTGCGCCGATGTCCTGGGCGAGTTGTCGCATCCGACCTGTTTGCGCCCATAGAACATGCTTGATCAGTACGTAACTCATCAGACAAAACCGGACGGAAACCGCTCACCTGCACCCTCCCCGAACAGGGGCACCGCGAAAGCCAGTAACATGCGGCGCCATGAGCTCCCCCACTGGGCCCGCGTCCGGCCTGCCAGTACGAATGCCGCGCCCCCGCCAGCCCGGACGGCACCGCCGACCCGAACCGCTGGCGGCTCCCGAGGGCGCGCCCGCGCTCGTCCTCGCGGTGCCGGGCACGCCCGGCGCGGCCACGCGCGGCCTCGCCGAGGAGGTCGTGAGCATCGCCCGTTCCGAGCTGCCCGGCCTGGACGCCCTGATCGGCTACCTCGACGGTGACGACGCGGAGTTCCCGACCCTGCAGTCCGTGCTCGCGCGCGCGGCCGACGGCCGGACCGCCCGCTACGAGCAGGCCCTCTCCGCCGGTCTCGAGGTCAAGGAACCCGACGGTCCGGTGGCGGTCGTCGTCCCGCTGCTCGCCGGCCCGGACGGCGCGCTGCTGCGCCAGGTCCGCCAGGCCGTCATGGACAGCCGGGTCGCGGCCGAGCTGACCGACGTCCTCGGCCCGCACCCGCTGCTCGCCGAGGCGCTGCACGTCCGGCTGTCGGAGGCGGGTCTGGCCCGCGCCGACCGGGCCCGGCTGTTCACGGTGGCGACCGCGGCGGACGGCATCATCCTCGCCTCGGTCGGCGGCGACGAGGCCGTGCAGGCGGCCGGTATCACCGGCATGCTGCTGGCCGCCCGCCTCGCCGTGCCGGTGATGGCCGCCGCCCTGGACCAGGAGGGCTCGATCTCGGCCGTCGCCGAGCAGCTGCGCTCCTCCGGCTCCCAGCAGCTGGCCCTGGCTCCGTACCTGATCGGTCCGGAGATCGGCGCCGAGCTGCTCGAGGCCGCCGCCGGGGAGGCGGACTGCGCCGCCGCCGAGTCCCTCGGCGCCTACCCGGCGATCGGCAAGCTCGTCCTGGCCAAGTACACGACGGCTCTGGGCATCGCCCCGCAGCAGGCGCAGAGCACGCCGGTTCTCTGACCCTGGTCCCCGCCGGACGCCACGGCACCACGCACGAACGCACGACCCGCACGACCCGCACGACCGCGACGAAGGGCCCGCTCCGTACCGACGGGGCGGGCCCTTCGCCGTGCGAGCCGCGTCACCCGGTCTGCGCGTCGGGCGGGTCGCCGGGCGGGTCGCCGGGCGGGCCGCCGGTCGGTTCAGCCGATGACCACGCAGGAGGCGGCCGGCACCCGTACCGCTCCGGCGCGCGCCGGCAGCCCGGTGGCCGGGTCCACGGCGAACCAGGTCACCTCGCCGGAGCGCTCGTTGGCGACGTACAGGAAGCCGTCACAGAAGGTCAGCGCCCGTGGCCAGTGACCGCCGCACGGCACCGTCCCCGCCCGCGTCAGCCGCTCGCCGTCCGCCTCGACGGCGAAGGCCGACAGCACGTCCTCGCCGCGGGTGGCGATCCACAGGAACCGGCCGTCCGGCGCGACCACGATGCCCGAGGGGTAGGCGTCCCCGGTCGGGGTGTCCGGCAGGACCGGGGCCTCGGCCAGCGGCTTGAGCGAGCCGGCCGCTGCGTCCCAGCGGCAGACCGTGACGGTGGGGGTGAGTTCGTTGACGACGTAGGCGTGCCGGCCGTCCGGGTGGAAGGCCAGGTGGCGGGGGCCGGAGCCGGGGCGCAGCGCGATCTCCCGGTGCAGGTCGAGCCTGCCGTCCGTCAGCGCGCAGACCCGCACCGAGTCGGTGCCCAGGTCGACGCTGACCGCCCAGCGGCCGCTGGGGTCGGGCTGCACCTGGTGGGCGTGCGGGCTCCGCTGGCGGCGTTCGTTCGGGCCCGATCCGCTGTGCCGGAGCTGCCCGGAGGGAGCGTTGCCGAGGCGTCCGTCGGCGCGGACGGGGACGGCGGTGACGCTGCCGGAGCCGTAGTTCGCGGTGAGGACGTGGCCGTCGAACAGGCTCAGGTGGGTGGGGCCGCTGCCGTCGATCCGTACGGGCGGGCCGGTGAGTTCGAGCGCCTCGCCCTTGACCCGGTAGGCGGCCACCGCGCCCTCGGCGGTCTCGCTGACGGTATAGAGCGTGTCGCCGTCGGGCGACAGGGCCAGGTACGAGGGGTCGGCGACGTTGTCCGCGCTGGTCAGCGGGGTCAGCGCCCCGCCGTGTTCGGCCACGGCCGCGGTGACGACGCCGGGGCCGCCCGCCGCCGTGAACGATCCGATGAACGCCCGCCGTGCCCGCCTGCCGCCGTCTGCCACCGCTGAACCCCTCTCGGTCGACCCCTGCGGTGACGGTAGCAGCCGATCACGCGCGGTCTAGACCAAGCGGGCGGACGTGTTCCCGTCCCGGACGGCCCGGGGCGGGAGCGCGCGTCTCAGGGGCGGGACCGTGTGTCTCAGGCTCCGACGAGCGGGGAGCCCGAGGGGGCGCGCAGGGGCGCGGACAGCTCGGCCAGGGCGCGTTCCAAGCCGTGCAGGTGAGCGAGCGCGCCGGCCTCCGCGGCCGGACGGGCGGTGACGTCGGCGACGGGTCCGGCGCCGCCGGTGAGTGCCTCCACCGCCGCCTCCACGCGCCAGCAGGCGGCGGCCAGACGGGCGTCGTGGGAGGCCTCCGGGTCGGCGGCGACGGCGACCAGGCCGCGGATCTCGCGGGCGCAGTCGTCGAGCGAGCGGAGGACCTGCCGGGCGCGGCGCCTGCGGCCGCGCATCGGGTTCAGCGGGTGCACGAGCGGCGCCACGGAGAGCCGTACCCGGCCGAGCAACTGCTCCAGCTCGGCCACCCGGAGCGCCGGGTCGGCGTGTGCCGCGCCCGCGAGCCGGGCTGCCGCCTCGCCGGTGCAGGCGTGGACGCAGCGCAGGGCGCGCTGGATCCAGGCATCGGTGACGGCGTGGGTGCTGACCGGCAGCAGGAACAGCACGGCCAGCCAGGCGCCGAGCGCGCCGACGGCGGTCTCGCCCAGACGCAGCGCGAGCAGGTGGGGGGTCAGCACGCCGAGCAGGCCGTAGAGCGATTCGGCGAGCACCGTGACCCAGAGCATCATCCAGGTGTAGGACACGGCGGCGGTGTAGAAGATGCCGAACACGCTCACGGCGACGAGCAGGGCCGTGGGCAGTGCGGCTCCGTGCAGCGGGGCGACGACGAGGACGCCGAGGCCGATGCCGAGCAGCGTGCCGAGGACCCGGCGGAAGCCGCGGACCAGGGTCTCGCCGCGCGAGGCGGTGTTCACGAAGACCCACCAGGTGGCGCCGACGGCCCAGTACCAGCGCTGTCCGGACATCAGTTCGCCCACGACGAGGGCGAAGCCGGCGCCGGCGACCGCCTGCACCGCCTGCCGGGTGGTCACCCGGGCCAGTCCCGCCCCGGCCGGCGGCGCGGGCACGACGGGCGGAGGCAGCCGGCGCTCGTAGCACCACAGGCCGAAGCGCGCCGCCGCCGCGCTGAGCACGGACAGGACGACGGCGGCGGACAGCTCGGGCAGCTGTCCCGGTGTGGCGTGCAGGAACTGGGCCACGAAGAAGGTCATGAACGCGAACACGCCGAGGCTGTGGCCGCGCGGTCCCCAGCGCCGCGCGTACACACCGGCCCCGACCACGGCGAGGAAGGCGAGGTCCCGGGCCAGGGGGTGGTCGTGCAGCACGGACGCGGCGGCGAGGACCGGGATGCCGACGAACGGCAGCAGCGCGGTGGTGCCGGCCTGGCCGCGGACCGTGGGGTCGGTGACCGTGAACAGCGCGAGCAGCGCGGCGAGCCCGCCGGTGACGGCGCCCGTGAGCGAGTGTCCGGCGGCGGCGCTGACGAGGACCGCCAGGCCGATGCCGAGGACGGCCCGGGCGGCGAAGCGCAGCCGCGCCCGCCCCGGGTCCGGAGCCGCGAACACCCTCTTCAGCACTGCTGACCGCCCCCTTGGAATACGTGGGTGCCCCGGGACGCGTCTCGCGCGCCGCACCGGACACCGGCATGAAAAAGGCGCCGCGGAAGTCCGCAGCGCCATCGACGTGTCCATCACAGCATCACGATGGCCCTTGGCTCAAGTGACTCGCTTTCCACTGGACCATTGGCGCAGCTGGACGCTTTCGATCACTGCTGATCACAGGCCAATGGACGACGTCCTCTGGCCCAGACCGTCCGCTCCCCGTTGAGCCATTGGTACAGTCGACGTCGATCAACGAACGCACCAGGAGGCGGCGCGTCATGGCCGTGGACGAACTCGACACCCGCATCCTGCGGCTGCTCCTCGAACAACCGCGCACCAGCGTGCGCGAGTACGCCCGCATCCTCGGCGTGGCGCGCGGCACGCTCCAGGCCCGGCTGGACCGTCTGGAGCGGGACGGTGTGATCACCGGCACGGCCCCCGCCCTCTCCCCCGCCGCGCTCGGCCACCCGGTGCTCGCGTTCGTGCACATCGAGGTGACCCAGGGCCACCTGAACGACGTGGGGGACGCGCTGGCGGGGGTGCCGGAGATCGTCGAGGCGTTCTCCATCACCGGCGGCGGCGATCTCCTGACCCGGGTGGTGGCGCGGGACAACGCGCATCTGGAGGACGTGATCCAGAAGCTGATCAGCCTGCCCGGCGTGGTCCGCACCCGCACCGAGGTGGCGCTGCGCGAACGTGTCCCGCACCGGATGCTGCCGCTGGTGGAGTCGATCGGCCGTACGGCCCGGAGGTGAGCCGGGCGCACCGGAGGTGAGCCGGGCGCGCTCCGCCAAGCGCCGCCGGGCCGTCAGGGCGCCGGCGCCCGGAGCGCCGCGGCGATCTCCGCCAGCCACCGGTCGACCGGCCCGAGGGCGACCAGGCCGCTGCCCGCGCCCGCCACTTCCCCGGCGGCCGGCCGCAGCCGTGCGTGCGTCCGCTCCAGCGCGGCCCGGTCGTCCAGCTCCAGCGCGAGGGCCGCCTCCAGACAGCACAGTGCCTCCTGGAGCAGGTCGGCGGGCGGTTCGGGCAGGCCGTCGAGGGCGGCCCGGGCCTGGTCGCGACGACCCTCTCCGAGCAGTCTGAAAGGCCGCAGCCAGGGCCGGTACGGTCCCCAGTCCGCGCCCGGGTCCACGGCGCCGGCCGCCTCCAGCGCGGCCCGGGGCCGATCCGCGAGGCGGGAGCAGAGCAGCGCCAGCGGGAGCAGCCCGGCTGACAGACCCGGCATTCCGGCGCCGTCCAGCAGCGCGGCGGCCGACCGTACGGCCTGCTCGTCGCCGGCCTCCATGGCGCGGTACCAGCCGGTGAACACCGCCACCAGCGGGCGTTCGTGGCGGTCGCCGAGCCGGTCGGCGGCAGCGGCGTGCGCCCGTGCGCCGACGCGGTCGCCGAGCGCGGCGCGGGCCTGCATCCGCACCAGACGGCCGAGCACCTCGTAGCTCGTCAGCCCGTGCCGCGCCGACAGCGCCACCAGCTCCGCGCCGATCGCGTCCCGCCGCGCGGCCAGACCGGCCCGCGCGCAGGACTGCATGAATCGGCCGTTGAGGGCGAAGGCGAGCAGCGCCGGATCGTCCAGCCGGCGGGCGAGCGCCTCGGCCTCCGCCGCGGCCAGCGGCCCACGGGGTGACCGGGTGCCGCGCGACTCCAGGGCGACGGTGGCCAGCAGCCGGCAGCGGTCGGCGTCGTGGGCGGGGCCGTGCGGCAGGGCGGCGAGGGTGCGCTCGGCGGCGTCGACGATCCGCCGGGCCGCCCGCGGGTCGTCGCTGCGGGTCCAGACCGCGGGGACGTCGTAGGCGCCGATGACGCGGGCGGTCAGGGCCGGGTCGCCCAGTTCCTCGGCGGCGTCGACCACCGCCGTCCGCTGCTCGCGCGCGGCGGCCAGTCCGCCGCCGCCGGCCAGGGCGAGGCCGCGCAGCAGTCCGACCGTCGACTCCAGCCGCGCCCGCGACCCGGCGGCCACGGTGCGGTCGTACGCCTGTGCGGCACGGTTCCACAGGTGCGCCGCGGCGGCCGTCTCCTCCGGCGCCTCCAGGCCGGGGCTCTGGGCGAGCACGTCCGCCTCCAGACGGCGCAGCGCGGGGCCGGGGTCCACGCCGAGCTGCTCGACGAGGGTCGCGCGGGCGCGGCGCAGGACGGCGAGGGCGTCGCCCTGACGGCCCGTGCGGTACAGCGCGAGCGCCAGCAGCCGCCAGGCCTCCTCGCGCCACGGCTGCGCGGTGACGTGGGCCTCCAGGTCGGGCACGGCCTCGGCGGCCCGGCCGAGCCTCAGGCGGGTCGCGGCCCGCTGTTCCTCGGCGTTCAGTCGCAGTGCGGCGAGGCGGGCGCGTTCGGCGCGGGTCCAGTCCTCGTCGGCGAACTCCGCGTAGGCGGGTCCCCGCCACCACGCCAGGGCCTGTTCGAGCCGGTCGAGGGCCTGCCCGGGCGGCAGGCGGGCCGCTTCGGTCACGGCCGTCTCGAACCGCCAGGCGTCCACCGTGTCCGGCGCGGTCCGCAATACGTATCCGGGGCCCTCGGTGACCAGCAGACGGGCGGGGGCACGGGGCGGGCGGTCGGGTTCGAGGGCGCGGCGCAGGGCGGCGACGAAGGTCTGGAGGGCGCCGACGGCTCCGGCCGGCGGCTCCGGCCACAGGTCCGCGACCAGCCGGGCGACCGGGACCACCCGGCGGCGGGCGACGAGCAGCCGGGCCAGGACGGCGCGGTGCCGTGGGCCCTTCAGGTCCAGTGGGCCGCCGTCACCCTCGGCCACGACCGGCCCGAGCACGCCGAACCGGACTCCGTCCGCCATCGTCGCCCCTTTCCCTCTCGTTCTCGTCCCTCGGTCCGCCGCGCACCGATCGTTCCTCGCCCCGGCGTGCTGATTGTCCGCTGATTCGGCGGCGGCAGGCTCGGTGCCGCCGGCCGATCCGACCGGCCGTTCCGACACCCCCTTCTCAGGAGAGGCATCGCCGATGACACCCGCCATCCCCGGTTTCGACCTGCGCCGTGTTCCCGTCGCCGACGGAGTCGAGCTGACCACGGCCGTGGGCGGCTCGGGCAGCCCCGTCGTCCTGCTGCACGGCTTTCCGCAGACCCATCTGATGTGGCGGCACGTGGCCGCCGACCTCGCCGCCGACCACACCGTGATCTGCCCCGACCTGCGCGGGTACGGCGCCAGCGGCAAACCGGCCGACACCGACGGGACGGCCTACGCCAAGCGGACCATGGCCGCGGACGTGGTGGCGCTGACCGAAGCGCTCGGCCACGAGCGCTTCGCGCTGGCCGGGCACGACCGCGGCGCCCTGGTGGCCTTCCGCGCGGGGCTGGACCATCCGGAGCGGGTGACGCACCTGGCCCTGCTGGACGTCCTGCCGACCCTCGACATGTGGGACGTGCTGCACGGAACGTCGGCCGCCGTCGCCTTCCACCTGTATCTGATGGCCCAGCCGCCGGGCCTGCCCGAGCGGATGATCGCCGCCGCGGCGGACGACTTCTTCGGCTTCTTCCTGGACGCCTGGACCCGGGCGCCGGAGGCGCTGCCCGCCGACGTGCGGGCCGCCTACCTCGCTGCCTGCCGCGCCGCCGTGCCCTCGATCGTGGCGGACTACCGGGCGTCGGCGGGCATCGACACGGCCCACGACCGCGCCGACCGGGACGCCGGGAAGCGGCTGGCCATGCCCGTCACCGTGCTCCAGCAGGACTGGGGCGCCGCCCTCGGCTACGACGCCGCCGCACTGTGGCGCGCCTGGGCGCCGGACCTGCGCCACACCACGGTCACCTGCGGGCACTTCATGGCCGAGGAAGCTCCGCAGGAGGTGGCGAAGGCCCTGCGGGAACTGCTGACCCGGGCCGGGTGACCCATCCGCCGCCCGCCCATCGTCCGAGGCAGGCGCTCAGGACCGGCGGCGCGCACCGCCCTGGCGGCCGCCGCCCTTGGCGCCCTTCCCACCCTTGCCGCCCTTGCCTGCCCTGGCGCCCTTGGCCGTACGGGAAGCGCCGGAGCCCTCCTTCTGGCCGGTCGCCCTGCCGCCCCGGGCCGTCGCGGGCTTTCCGCGGGCGCCGCTGCCCTGGCCGTCCTTGGCGCGGTCGGCGGTCTGGGCGCGGGTGCGGCCCCGGGTGCTGTTGACCGTCCGGCCGCGGACGATGCCGATGAACTCCTCGACCAGATCCGTGGTCGCCTCCTCCGGCCAGGTCAGCGCGACGCCCGACTGCGGGGCGTCGACGACCGGCCGGTAGGTGAGGTCCCGGCGGTGGTGGAGGCGGGCCAGGGACTGCGGGACGAGGAGCAGTCCCACCCCGGCCGCCACCAGTTCGACGGCATCCTCGGTGGTGGCAGGGCGCTCGAAGGCGGGCTCTCCGGGCGGCTGGTCCCAGCCGAGCACGTCGTCCAGGGGGTGGAGGACGACCTCCTCGGCCAGATCCTCGACCGACACCTCCTCCACGGCCGTCAGCAGGTGGTCCTTGGGGACCACGACGACGGTCGTCTCGGTGTAGAGCGGGATCGCGCTGAAGAACGTGCGGTCCACCGGCAGCCGCAGGATGCCCGCGTCCGCCGCGCCGTCGCGCAGGGTCCCGGGCGCGTCGGCGGCCGGTACCTGGACGAGGGTGAGGGGGACGTCGGGCAGGCGCTCGTTCCAGGTCCGCACCCACTTGGCGGGCGTCACCCCGGGGACGTACGCGAGCCGGAACGTGGGGGATGTCTCCGAGCCTGTCACCCCGCCAGGTTACCCGCCGTGGTCGGAGCGCCCTCCGGCGGTCGATAGTCTGGACACCATGAAGTCGCACCAGACCGCCCAGACCATGAAGGCCGCCACCGCGGCGAAGAAGCTGGGTGTGTACCTCCCCGCCACGCCCGCAGAGTTCCAGCAGGGCGTCGTCTCGCGCGCCGAGCTGAACGAGCTCCAGGCCAATCCGCCCGAGTGGCTGCGGGAGCTGCGACACAACGGCCCCCACCCGCGCCCCGTGGTCGCGGCCAAGCTCGGTGTCTCCATCGCCGGTCTCGCACGGGGCGGGATCACCGAGGCCCTCACCACGGAGCAGATCGAGGCGCTGAAGCAGGACGAGCCCGAGTGGCTGGGTAAGGAGCGCGCCACCCAGGCCGAGGTCCGCAAGGAGACCGCCCGGCTGAAGAAGCGCGACGCCGAGCGTGCCGAGCAGGGCGACGAGCCCCGCTCCTGACCGTCCACCGGGCTCCCCGGGCACCGGGACTCCGGCTGCCCGGACCTCACGGCACCCGAGGTCCGGGCGCGGACTCCCGGTGCCGGGGGCCAGGTGTCGGGGGCCAGGTGTCGGGCGCCGGGCGCCGGGCGCCGGGCGCCGAACCCTCGGTCTCCGGCCCTGGATTCCTGGCCCCGGTGTCGGCCCCTGAGTCACCCACCCCGGTTTGCCGGCCCCGGGCGTCGGGTTTCCACTCCACACCCCGCGTCTCAGGCCGCCCGGGTGCCGGACCGCTCCGCCGCCTCCCGGTGGATCGGCGTTCCGGACCCGGTCAGCGGAACGCCTGTTCCCCCGTGCCGGGCCGCGACGATCTCCGCCGCGATCGACAGCGCCGTCTCCTCCGGGGTGCGGGCGCCGAGGTCCAGGCCGATCGGCGACCGCAGCCGGGCCAGCTCCCGTTCGCCCAGTCCGGCGTCTCGCAGCCGCCGCTCCCGGTCGGCGTGGGTGCGGCGCGATCCCATCGCGCCGACGAACGCGACCGGCATCCGCAGCGCGACCGTCAGCAGCGGTATGTCGAACTTCGCGTCGTGGGTGAGGACGCACAGCGCCGTACGCGCGTCGGTCGCCGTACGCCTGAGGTAACGGTGGGGCCAGTCGACCACGATCTCGTCGGCGTCCGGGAAGCGGACCCGGGTGGCGAAGACCGGGCGGGCGTCGCACACGGTCACGTGGTACCCGAGGAACTTGCCCGCCCGCACCAGCGCCGCGGCGAAGTCGACCGCCCCGAAGACGATCATGCGGGGCGGCGGCATGTTCGACTCGACCAGCAACGTCAGTCCGCCCGGGCAGTGCGCCCCGTCCTCCGACAGCTCCACCGTGCCGGTGCGCCCCGCCTGGAGCAGTGCCCGCGCCTCGGCCGCTGCCGTACGGTCCAGCTCCGGGTCCCCGGTCAGACCTCCCTCCCGCGATCCCTCGTACGTCCCGTCGGGCCACACCAGCAGGGCGGCGCCCGGCAGACCGGCCGGGCCCCGGACGATCCGGGCCAGGGCCGCCGGCTCGCCGCGGACGGCGGCCGACAGCGCCGCCCGGACCACCGGTCGGGCGGGGGACGCCGAGTGCACCGGGGTGACCAGGACGTCGATGGTGCCGCCGCAGGTCAGCCCGACGGCGAAAGCGTCCTCGTCGCTGTAGCCGAACCGTTCGAGAACCGTCTCGCCCTCCTGGAGGGCCCGCGCGCACAGTTCGTACACCGCTCCTTCCACGCAGCCGCCGGAGACCGAGCCGATCGCCGTGCCCGCGCTGTCGACGGCGAGGGCGGCCCCGGGGTCGCGCGGCGCGCTGCCGCCGACCCTCACCACGGTGGCGACGGCGAAGTCCCGGCCCTCCTCCACCCAGCGGTGCAGTTCCTCCGCGATGTCAAGCATCCGGTGCTCCCGTCACCGCCTGGAGGACGCGGTCGGGCCGGATGGGCAGATTCCGGTGGCGGACGCCGGTGGCGTGCCAGACCGCGTTGGCGATCGCCGCCGCGGCGCCGACGATGCCGATCTCCCCGATGCCCTTGAGCCCGACCGGGTCGTCCGGGTCCGGGTCGGCCACCCAGTCGGCCTCGATCTCCGCCACATCGGCGTTGGTGGCGACGTGATAGCCCGCCAGGTCGGCGCCGTAGAGGCCGCCGGTGGCCGGGTCCCGGACCGCTTCCTCGTGCAGGGCCATGGAAATTCCCCAGGTCATGCCGCCGACGAGCTGACTGCGTGCCGTGAGCGGGTTGACGATCCGGCCGGCGGCGAAGATGCCGAGCATCCGGCGCACCCGCACCTCGCCGGTGGTGACGTCGACCGCGACCTCGGCGAACTGCGCGCAGAAGGAGTGCCGTTCCTTCTGGGTGAGCGCCTGGAGCGCCTCGGTGGTGTCGGACCGGACCGTGATGCCCTCGGGCGGGATGTCGGCGCCCAGCGCCAGCCGCTCCTTCAGTTCGCTCGCCGCGATTGTGACCGCCCAGCCCCAGGAGCGGGTGCCCATGGAGCCGCCGGCGAGCCACGCGGGTCCGAAGTCGCTGTCGCCGATCCGCATCTTGACCCGGTCGGGGGCGACTTCCAGGGCGTCGGCGGCGAGCAGGGTGAGCGCGGTGCGGGCGCCGGTCCCGATGTCGGCGGCGGCGATCCGCACCGTGAAGGTGCCGTCGGCCTCGGCCGTGGCGACCGCCGTGGACGGTGCGGCCCCGGCGGAGAAGGAGCCGGCGGCCGTGCCGGTGCCGAGCAGCCAGCGGCCGTCGCGGCGCACACCGGGGCGCGGGTCCCGGCCGGCCCAGCCGAACCGGCGGGCGCCCTCGTCGAAGCAGGCCCTCAGATTGCGGCTGCTGAAGGGCAGTCCGGAGACGGGGCCCCGGTCCGGCTCGTTGCGCAGCCGCAGTTCGATGGGGTCCAGACCGCACTTCTCGGCGAGTTCGTCGAACGCCGACTCCAGGGCGAAGGAACCCGGGGCCTCGCCGGGGGCGCGCATGAACGTCGGGGTCGGCACGTCCAGCCGCACGATGCGGTTGGCGGTGTGGTGCGCCTCGGCGCCGTACATCACCCGGGCGGGGCCGGCCGCGGGTTCGACGAAGTCGAAGACGGTCGAGGTGAGGTTGACGGCGCTGTGCTCCAGCGCGCGCAGCCGCCCGTCGGCGCTCGCGCCGAGCCGGACCCGCTGGATGGTGGGGCTGCGGTAGCCGGTGAGCGAGAACATCTGCCGACGGGTCATGACGACGCGGACCGGGCGGTCCAGAGCGGTCGCGGCCATCACGGCGGCGACCTGGTGCGCGCGCACTCCCTTGCTGCCGAACCCGCCGCCGACGTGTTCGGAGCGCACCCGCACCGCGTCCGGTTCGAGGGAGAACAGCTTCGCCAGTTCGCTCCCCACCCAGGTGGCTCCCTGGTTGGAGTCGATCACTTCGAGTCGGCCACCGTCCCACAGGGCGGTCGCCGCGTGCGGCTCCATCATGCTGTGGTGTTCTTCGGGGGTGGTGTACTCCGCGTCCAGGACGACGTCGGAGGCGGCGAGTTCGGCCTCCAGATCGCCCTTCTCCGTCACCGCCGGCATGAAGCCGTCCACCGGGTGGGTGTCCGTGCGGGTGGCGGAGAGCGCCACGTCGTGCGGCTCCCGGTCGTAGTGGACGGCCAGTGCCTCGGCGGCCTCCCTGGCCTGTTCGGGGGTCTCGGCGACGACCAGGGCCACCGGCCAGCCCAGGTGGGGCACCCGGTCGTGCTGGAAGACGGCGCAGGTGGGGTCCGGCGGGGCGCCCAGCATGCCGATGTACTCGGTGTTCAGCCGGGGCGCGTTCCCATGGTGCAGGACGGTGATCACACCGGGCATCCGGAGGACGGGCTCGTCGTCGACGGAGCGGATCCGGCCACGGGCGACGGTGGACACGGCGAGCCAGCCGTGGGCGAGGTCGGCGAAGGGGATCTCCCCCGCGTACCGGGCGCTTCCGGTGACTTTCTCGTAGCCGTCCACCCGGGTGTGCGCCGTCCCCACGGACTGCTTGGGGGTGGTGGGCGTCCCGGTCGTCGTGGTGGTCATCGGGCCGCCTCCTCGGCGAGTTCGGTCAGGACGGCCACGATGAGGTTGCGCATCAGGGTCACCTTGTATCCGTTGTGGGGCAGCGGCCGGGCCGCGGCGAGTTCGGCGTCCGCGGCGGCGGCGAAGGTCTCGGCGCCGGCCGGCGCTCCGGCCAGTGCCCGTTCGGCCGTGCGGGCGCGCCACGGCCGGGAGGCGACCGCTCCGAGGGCCAGCCGCACGTCCTGCACGACGCCGTCCCGTACGTCGAGCGCGGCGGCCACGGAGCCGATCGCGAACGCGTAGGAGGCGCGTTCGCGCACCTTGCGGTAGCGGGAGCGGGCGGCGACCGGCGCGGGCGGCAGGGTGACGCCGGTGATCAGGGCGCCCGGCGGCAGGACCGTCTCCTGGTGGGGGGTGTCGGCGACCGGCAGGTAGAAGTCGGTGAGCGGCGACCGACCGGGACCGTCGGGTGTCTCGTAGGTGACGGTGGCGTCGAAGGCGGTCAGCGCGACGCCCATGTCGGAGGGGTGGACGGCCACGCAGTGCTCGGAGGCGCCGAGGACGGCGTGGTTGTGGTGCTCGCCCTCGATCGCAGGGCAGCCGCTGCCCGGGACGCGCTTGTTGCACGCCTGGGTGACGTCGGTGAAGTAGGCGCAGCGGGTGCGCTGGAGCAGATTGCCGCCGACGGTGGCCATGTTGCGCAGTTGTCCGGAGGCGCCGGCGAGCACCGCCTGCGTCAAGGCCGGGTAGCGGCGGCGCACTTCGGGGTGGGCGGCGAGGTCGCTGTTGGTGACGGTCGCTCCAATGCGCAGGCCGCCGTCCGCGGTGGGTTCGATCCCGTCGAGCGGGAGTTCCCGTACGTCGACGAGGCTGGCGGGCCGTTCGACGCCGGTCTTCATCAGGTCGACGAGGTTGGTGCCTCCGCCGAGGAAGCGGGCGTCCGGGTCGGCGCCGAGCAGGGCGAGGGCGCCCGCGACGTCGTACGCCCTGTGATAGCCGAACTCCCTCATGCCGCCGCCCCCCGGTCTGCCGTGGTCTGCGCGGCCGGGGCGGTGCGCGCTCCGGCCGCCCTGGCGACCGCCTGGGTGATCGCGACGTAGGCGCCGCAGCGGCAGAGGTTGCCGCTCATCCGCTCCCGGATCTCGTCGGGGGTCAGGGGCGGCGGGCCCGCTTCGGGGCGTACGTCGTCGGTGGCGGCGCTCGGCCAGCCGGCCGCGTGTTCCTCGATCACGGCGATGGCGGAGCAGATCTGTCCGGGCGTGCAGTAACCGCACTGGTAGCCGTCGAGGTCGAGGAAGGCCTGCTGCACCGGGTGCAGTCGCTCGCCTTCGGCGACGCCCTCGATGGTGGTGATCTCACGGCCCTCCGCCGCCACCGCGAACTGCAGGCAGGCCACGGTGCGGCGGCCGTCGACCAGGACGGTGCAGGCGCCGCACTGCCCCTGGTCGCAGCCCTTCTTGGTGCCGGTGAGGTCCAGTCGCTCACGGAGAGCGTCGAGCAGGGTGGTGCGGTGGTCGACCGACAGCGCGTGCTTCTCGCCGTTGACGTTCAAGGTGATGCCGCTGTGCGTGGGCGACGGGACTGGATCCATGATCAGCTTCTTTCGCGTATCCGGAAGATGCGTCGGAGGGAGACTGCCGACGGACGGACCATTCGGAAGAGGAGCGGAACGGAGAAGTAGAAGGACAGGAGTCGGAAAGCCTGACGTGGGAGACGTGGGAGGGGCACCGCGGATGGCGGGAAAGCGCTGCCCACCACTATGGTGGAGATGAAGCGGACAACTGTCCGCTATCGGAAAACTAGCGGACAGTTGTCCGCTTAGCAAGACCGGGTACGGCATCGCCACCCGCGAGGAGGACGAGTGCGGCAGGAGAAGGACGCACCCAAACGCTCGGACGCGCAGCGCAACCGCGAGAGCATCCTGGAAGCGGCGGTGACGGAACTGACCCGCTGCGCCGACGTCCCGCTCAGTCTGATCGCCAAGAAGGCCGGGGTCGGACAGGCCACCTTCTACCGTAACTTCCCCAGCCGCGAGGCACTCGTCCTGGAGGTCTACCGCCACGAGATGCGGCACGTCGCCGACAGCGCCGTCCAGCTGCTGGCGAGCCTGGAACCCGATCTGGCGCTGCGGGAGTGGATGGACCGCCTGGCCGGGTTCGCCATGACCAAGGCGGGACTGGCGGAGGCGATCCGCCAGGCGACCAGCGCCCCCGGCAGCCCGGCGAAACCGGGGAACAGACCGGTGAACGAGGCGGCCGAACTCCTGCTCCGCGCGGGCGAGGAGGCCGGCACGGTGCGGCCGGGCGTGAGCGGCGACGACTTCCTGCTCGCCATCGCCGGCCTGTGGCAGCTCGATCCGCACGGCGACTGGCAGCCACGCGCCGCCCGCCTGCTGGACCTCGTCATGGACGGTCTGCGCGCCGGAGCGCCCGCGCCCCGCTCCCCCGGCACGGGTGAGCGCCCGCCGTCGGACCCACCCGCCGCGCGAGCGCCCGCGCCCAGGACCGCGCGGACCGACTGACCAGGGTTCATCCGAACACCTGGACATCGGAACATGTAGACGATTCCGACGGATTGGTTCCAGCGGATTGATTTCGGCGGGTTGATTTCGGCGGGTTGATTTCGGCGGGTTGAGGGGGCGGACATGACCGAGGCGTTGGTGCTGGGCGGTGGCGGTGTCGGAGGCATCGCCTGGATGACCGGGCTGCTGACGGGGCTCGCGGACGCGGGCCGGGACGTGACGGGGGCCGATCTGATCGTCGGGACCTCCGCCGGGTCGACCGTCGCCGCCCAACTCGGCAGCGGGCTGTCCCTGGAGAAGCTGTACGCCCGGCAGGTCGAGCCCTTGATGCAGGCCGCCGAGATCATGGCGGAGATGGATCTGGAGGCCTTCGCGGCCGAGCTGGGCGCCCTGCCGGCCGACGGCTCCGACATCTTGGAGCTGCGGCGGGCCGTCGGCGACCTGGCGCTGCGCGCCAGGACCGTGCCGGAGGCGGAGCGGCGGGCGGTGATCGAAGCGCGGCTGCCGCGACACGAATGGCCCACGCGCCCGACGCGGATCGTGGCGGTGGACGCCGTAAGCGGTCGGCCCCGGGTGTTCGACAACGCCTCGGGCGTCAGTCTGGTGGACGCCGTGGCCGCGAGCTGCGCGGTTCCGGGCGTCTGGCCGCCCGTGACGATCGAGGGCCGCCGGTACGTCGACGGCGGCGTACGGTCCATCGCCAACGCCGACTACGCCGCCGGCGCCTCGCGCGTCCTGCTGCTCGTGCCGATGGGGGCCGTGGAACCGTTCCCGAGCGACACGCCTCTGGAGCAGACCGTGGCGCGGCTGCGCGCGGAGGGCGCCGAGGTGACGGTGATCGAACCGGACGAGGCGTCGAAGACCGCGATCGGCCCCAACGCGCTCGACCCGGCCACCCGCGGCCCGGCCGCCGAAGCCGGGCGCGCACAGGGACGCGCGCTGACGATCGAGTGGGTCAGCGGCTGAGGAAGCACGCGTACGGGGGGGCGAACGCCGACCGCGCCGAATCCTTCCGCGACCGTGCGTGCGAACGGGCGCCGGACGTCTCGGAGCGCCCCGCGCTCGACCGCACCACTCCCGTCGACCGAGCATGAGGGCGCGTCCGCGTCCGCATCGTCGTCCGGGCGGGCTCGCCGAGGTGATCCGGGCGTGGTCCGACCGGGTACCCGGCGAGCGGTGGAGTGCTCCGCCATGGAGCATGGAGCCGAGCGACCCGGGGAGTGATGCCCATGTTGTCCGAAACGGTGTCGATGCCCGCCGACCGTGTGACGCTCGAGGGTGACCTCTCCGTTCCCGCGTCGGCCCAGGCTGTGGTGCTGATCCCGCACGATGTCGACACGTCCCGCCGGGACCCGCACAGCCAGGCGATCGCCACCCGGCTGCGCGCGGCCGGGTGGGGGACCCTGATGGTGGATCTCCTCAGCGCGAGGGAGGACCGCAGGGCCACGGAGCGGGGGGAGCAGCTCTTCGACACGGGACTGCTGGCCCGCCGGCTGGTGGCCGCGGTCGACTGGGTCGGGGCGCAGCCCGGCACCCGGACGCTGCCGGTCGTCCTGTTCGGATGCGGCACCCAGGCGGCCAGCGTGCTGGAAGCCGCCGCCGAACTGCCCGGCCGGGTGCTGACGGTGGTGCTGTGGGGCGGACTGCCCGATCCGGCGACCGACACGGTCCGGCGCCTCGAGGTGCCGGTGCTGTTCATCGCCGGCGGCCGGGAGCCGGGGGTGCTGAGGCTGACCGAGAGGGCGGCCCGGCGTCTGCACGCCCCGCACTCGGTCCGTGTGGTGCCCGAGGCCACCCATCTCTTCGAGGGCCGGGACGCGCTCGACCAGGTCACCGACATCGCCGGTGAGTGGTGCGCCGAGCGGCTGCGGTCGGCGCGCGAGACCGCCCGGCCGCGGTGGTGACCGCCGCTACGCCCGCGGCCCCGCTTCTACGGTCCTGGAGGAACGATGACTGACGACCACCGTGGCCCGGTTCTCGTGGCGATCGACGACTCGGCGCACTCCCGGCTCGCCGTGGACTGGGCGGCCACGGAGGCATCGGTGCGCGGAACGACGCTGCGGCTCGCCCATTCCGTGGGTCCCGGTCCGGAGATCGGGTACGACGAGACCGGCGCCGGCCTCACGGAGCAGGTCTTCGAAGCGGCCACCGGGATGCTGGAGGACGCCCGCGGCCGGATCGCCGCCGCCCATCCCCGTCTGCCGGTGGACACGGTCCTCGTCCACGGCCGTCCGGCGGAGGCCGTCCTCGACGCGGTCGCGGACGCGGACGCCGAGGTGGTCGTCCTCGGCACCCATGGTCGCGGCGGCTTCGCCGGGCTGCTGCTGGGCTCGGTGAGCATGAAGGTGGCCGCGCACGCGAACCGGCCCGTAATGGTCGCCCGTGGCCAGGCGGAACGGGCCGTGGACGACGACATCGTGGTCGGCATCCGCGACGAGCGCGACGAGCCGGCCGTGCGGTTCGCCCTGGCCGAGGGCGACCGGCGCCGGGCCACGGTGCGCCTGGTCCACGCCTGGACGCCGCTGCGCGAGGCAGGGCTCATGGTGCCGCAGGTGGACCGGGTGGACGAGGAGCAGCACGGTCACGCGGAACTGCTGAGCCGTGTCGCCCGCAGCGCCGAGGACTTTCCCGGGGTGCGCGTGACGACCGAGCTGGCCGTGGGGTCGCCGGCCTCCGCGCTGGTGGACGCCTCGCGCGAGGCTGGGCTCCTGGTGCTGCCGCGCCATCCGGCCGAGGGCGGCCTGGGGCTCCCGCTGGGCACGGTGACGCACGCCGTGCTGCACCACGCGAGCTGTCCGGTCGCCATCGTGCCGGTGCGGTAGGCCCGCCCGCCCGTGCGGTGCCCTCCGCGGCGGCGGGCCCGCCGCCGCGGAGGCGGCGGGCCCGCCGGGGCGCTCGCGGGTGCGGAGCCACGTCCCGGGCGCCCGGGACGTGGTCGACGGGACGCCGGGTGGCGCACCGCTCAGTACGTCACCCGGCGTCCCGTTGAGGGTGCCGCTCAGCCGCAGTTCAAGAGGCCCGCTGCGCGCTTGGCGTCGAGTATCCGGCGCACGCTCGCGTCGACCTTGGCCCGGAACGAGGCGTCCTTACCCATCCGGGCCTGGAGGGCCCGCGCCATCGCCGGCACGGTGTTCGGCTGCACCGTCAGGACCACGTCCCCGCCCGCCGCGACGAAGTCGACGGCCCGCTGAGCGGGGGTGAAGGACCGTACCGCGACCGCGTTGCCGAGGTCGTCCGAGATGACCACGCCCTTGAAGCCGAACTGGCCGCGCAGCAGATGGTCGATGACCGTCGGCGAGAAGGCCGCCAGATGCTTGGGGTCGATCTTGGTGTAGGTGGCCGACGAGATCATGACGAAGGGCGCTCCGGCCTGGATCCCAGCCCGGAAGGGCGCGAGGGAGGAACTGGAGGCGGTCGTCACCGAGTCCACGACATTGGCGGTGGTGTCGGTGTTGCCGATCACCTGGCCGAGGCCGGGGAAGTGCTTGTACGTGGTCAGCACGCCGGACTGCGCGAAGCCGGCGGCGAAGGCGCCGGCGTGCGAGGTCACGGTGGCCGGGGTGTGGCCGTACTCCCGCTGGAAGGAGCCGATGGGGACGTTGCGGGCGCCCAGGGCGGTGGGGACCACGTCGGCGACCGGCGCCAGATTGAGGTTGAGCCCGGCCGCCTTGAGTTCCTTGGCCCAGCCGGCGGCCCGGGCCCGTAGCGTCGCGGTCGACCAACTGCCCTGGGTCAGGCCGCTGGGCATGGCCGAGAAGCCGGGGCCGTTGAGCACCTGCACCCGGCCGCCTTCCTGGTCGGTGGAGACCAGGAGGCCGACCTGCCGGCCGCCGACCCGGTCCGCCTGGCCCCGGAAGCCGTCGACGGCCTTCCGGGTGGCCGCCGTACCGGCGGTGCTGCGGCCGGTCAGCATGACGGACCCGACGTGGTTGTCGCGCAGGACGCGCAGTTGGGCCTGGTCGGGGTGGGCCGCGGAGACCCCTCCCATGATCAGTTGGCCCGCTCGTTGCGCGGTGGTCATGCCGGACAGGTACCGGTCGGTGCAGGTGGCGGCGGACACCGACGCGCTGGTGGTGGCCGGAGCGGCGTCGGCGCTGGTGCGGCTGGGCGGTGCACTGGTGAGGCCCGGTTCTCGGCCGCCGTGACTGGCGGCCGGAGATCGGGGTGAGTCGGCCGTCGCCCCGGGGGTCGCCGTGCCACCGCAGCCGGTGACGGCGAGCGCCAGAGCGATCAGCGGGACCGCACCGCGTGCGGCGGTGCGACGACGGCTCCTGGACTGCTGCCGGACGCGTATCGACATGCTTCTTCTCCCGGCCTGGACGAGTCGGGGCTGCCTCCGGCCGCGTGTGCGAAGCCGCTTCCGGCACGGCGAGCCCGGCTTGCTGCGTCCATCACACCGTACGTTGTCGGGCATTTGTTCGCCTCTCGGCGGGCGCGGAGCGCCCTTTCGGACTCCGGCCGGCTCCGGCGGCCCTTGCCGCCGGCCCTAGTTGCCGGGAGCAGCCCCGAGGAACGACAGCCGCACCTGGCGGTCGGGATTGTCCTTGTTGGTGTCGACCAGGCACACCGACTGCCAGGTGCCCAGTTCCAGACGGCCGCCGAGGACCGGGATCGTGGCGTGCGGCGGGACGATGGCGGGCAGGACGTGGTCGCGGCCGTGGCCCGGGCTGCCGTGGCGGTGCTGCCAGCGGTCGTCGGCGGGCAGCAGGGTGTGCAGTGCGGCGAGGAGGTCGTCGTCGCTGCCTGAGCCGGTCTCGATGACGGCGACTCCGGCGGTCGCGTGCGGCACGAACAGGTTCAGCAGGCCGTCCCGGCCGTCGGCGACCTCCCGCAGGAATGCCTCGCAGTCGCGGGTGAGGTCGACGACCCTCTCCCGCGATCCGGAGGCGACGTTCAGCACTCGGGTGGTGAAGGCATGTGACATGCCCCCATCCTCACCGATCCCCGCCGGTCGGCGGGGAAGATCCGTGACCGTGGCGCGGTTGACAGCCGCGTGGACGCTGTGAACGAGGCCGATGGGCGCGTGGACGACGTGGACGACGTGCGCGAGGTCGCCGTGGTCGTCGTGGGGGCCGGGCAGGCCGGACTGTCGAGCGCCTATCACCTGCTGCGCGCCGGTCTCCGGCCGGACGGCGACTTCGTCGTGCTCGATCACTCCCCCGGTCCGGGCGGCGCCTGGCAGTTCCGCTGGCCGTCGCTGACGTACGGCAAAGTGCACGGGATGCACTCGCTGCCGGGGATGGAGCTGACGGGCGCGGATCCCGCACGGCCGTCGGCGGACGTCATCGCGGGCTACTTCGCCGCGTACGAACACGCCTTCGATCTGCGGGTGCGGCGGCCGGTGGACGTGCGCGCCGTGCGGGAAGGGGCTGCCGGGCGGCTGCTCGTGGAGACGTCGGCCGGCGTGTGGTCCACGCGGGCGCTGATCAACGCGACCGGCACCTGGGAGCGGCCGTTCTGGCCGCGCCTGCCCGGACAGGAGTCCTTCCGCGGCCGGCAGCTGCACACGGCCCAGTACGCAGGCCCTGAGGAGTTCGCCGGGCAGCGGGTGGTCGTGGTGGGCGGCGGCGCGTCCGGCACCCAGCACCTGCTGGAGCTCGCGCCGTACGCGGCGGCCACCACCTGGGTGACCAGGCGTCCGCCGGTGTTCCGCGAGGGGCCGTTCGACCAGGAGGCGGGCCGGGCCGCCGTCGCCCTCGTCGAGGAGCGGGTGCGGGGTGGGCTGCCGCCCCGGAGCGTCGTCTCGGTCACCGGGCTGCCGCTGAACGACGCCGTCCGGCGGGGGCTGGCGGACGGGACCCTGGACCGGTGGCCCATGTTCGACCGGATCACTCCGGACGGCGTGGCGTGGCGGGACGGGCGGCATGTCGCCGCCGACGTCATCCTGTGGGCGACCGGGTTCCGGGCCGCGCTCGGCCATCTCGCGCCGCTCGGGCTGCGCGAGCCGGGCGGCGGCGTCCGCGTCGACGGCACGCGGGCGGTGGCCGACCCGCGGGTGCAGCTGGTGGGTTACGGACCGTCGGCGAGCACAGTCGGCGCGAACCGGGCCGGCCGCGCGGCCGTCCGGGACGTCCAGCGGCTGCTGGCCGGACACCCGGCCGACGCGGCGGCGGCCTGAGACGGCGCCGGGGACGGACAGAGAAGCAGGGGTGTGTCGGGCCGGGCGGCCGGGGTCACTTCGACGGTTCGGGTCCGGCGCTGGGGCTCTGCTGCCGGGTCGGACTCTGCTGGCGGGCGTTGAACTCGGCGACGTTGCGCTCGTGCTCGTCGTAGTCGGCGGTGAAGCGCGTGTCGCCCGGTTTCACGGTGACGAAGTACAGCCAGTCGCCCGGGGCCGGGTTGAGCGCGGCGTGCATCGCGTCCTCGCCGGGGTTGTCGATCGGGGTGGGCGGCAGCCCCATGCGCTGGTAGGAGTTGTACGGGCTGTCCAGCCGGGTGTCGGCCGCGGTGGTACGGACGCCAGTGCGGCCCAGGGCGTAGTGCAGGGTGGAGTCCATCTGCAACGGCATGCCGCTGCTCAGCCGGTTGAACACCACCCGCGCCACCTTCGCCATGTCCGTCTTCGTCGCGGACTCGGCCTGGACGATGCTCGCGATGGTCACCGCCTGGTAGAGGTCCATGGAGTCGCGCTGCGCGCCCGCGGCGATCGGCGCCGCGGAGAACTTCTTGGTGGCGGTGTCGACCATGGCGGACAGCAGTGACCCCGGAGTCGCCTTGTCGTCGAGGGGATAGGTCGCCGGGAAGAGGTAGCCCTCCGGGTTGCCCTCGGCGGCGTTCGGCAGCTTCAGGCCGGCCTTGGCCGCGGCCTGCCCGGTGCTGCCAGCGGGCAGGGCGAGGGCCTTGTCCACGGCGGCGTACACCTGTCCGGCCCGCCAGCCCTCGGGGATCACGAGGGTGCGCGGTCGGGTGGGCCGGTCGCTGTCCAGGGTCAGCAGCGGCACCGCCACGGCGGTGCCGGCCAGGACGGCCCCGGACACGACGAGGGCCAGTCGGCCCCGGCGCGTCAGCTTGATGGTGTTCCGTGACGGAGTGTTCGTCTGCATGCGGGCACGGTAACTCCCATATGCTCATAAACCTGGCATATCGTCAGCTTGTCGGCTCCAGTTGGGCGTCCCGGCGGACCAGTGCCGCGTAACGCCCGTCGAGTTCCAGCAGTTCGCGGTGGGTACCGCGCTCGGCCACCCGTCCGGAGTCGAGGACGACGATCTGGTCCGCGCCGCGGACGGTGGACAGCCTGTGGGCGATGGTGAGCGTGGTCCGGTTGGCCGACAGCGCGTCGATCGCCTCCTGCACGGCCGCCTCCGTACGGGTGTCCAGGGCGCTGGTCGCCTCGTCGAGGAGGAGGACGGGCGGGTCGCGCAGAATGGTCCGGGCGATCGCCAGGCGCTGCTTCTCCCCGCCGGAGAACCGGTGGCCGCGCTCGCCGACGACGGTGTCGTAGCCGTCGGGCAGGGACGCGATGTGGTCGTGGATCTGAGCCGCGCGCGCCGCCGCCACCAGTTCCTCGTCGGTGGCGTCGGGCTTGGCGAAGCGCAGGTTCTCGGCGACCGAGGCGTGGAAGAGGTACGTCTCCTGGGAGACGACGCCGACGGCGCGGGCGAGCGTGTCGAAGTCCAGGTCGCGCACGTCGACCCCGTCGAGAGTGACCCGGCCGCCGGTCACGTCGTAGAGCCGGGGCACCAGGCAGCCGAGCGTGGACTTGCCGGCGCCGGTGGGACCGACGATCGCGAGGCTGCTGCCCGCCGGGACGGTGACGTCGACGCCGTCGAGGATGGGGGCGCCCTCGCCGTCGTAGCGGAAGCCGACGTCCTCGAAGCGGACCTCGCCCTTGACGCGGTCCAGCCGGACGGGCCGCTCGCGTTCGGTGATGTCGACGGGCAGGTCGAGGTATTCGAAGATGCGCTGGAAGAGGGCGAGCGAGGTCTGGATCTGCACTCCGGTCGACAGCAGGCTCACCGCGGGCCGGAACAGGCCCTGCTGGAGCGAGACGAAGGCGACGATGGTGCCGATGGAGACCTGCGGGCCGCCGAGCTGGAGGGCGATGCCCGCGGTCCAGTAGATGACCGCCGGCATGGCGGCCATGACGATGGTGATGACGGCCATGCGCCAGCGCCCGGCCATGTTCGAGCGCACTTCCAGGTCGACCAGGCCTTCGGACTCGGCGGCGAAGGACGCGGTCAGCGAGTCCGACCGGCCCATCGTGCGGCCGAGCAGGATGCCGCTGACGGAGAGCGACTCGGTGACGGTCGCCGCCATCGCGGCCATCTGCTTCTGCCGCTGGGTGGTGATCTTCTTGCGCTCGTTGCCGACGCGGCGGCTGATCCACACGAACACCGGGAGCAGGAGCAGCGAGACGACCGTCAGCCGCCAGTCCAGGGCGACCATAGCGACGATGGTGGCGACCACGCTGGTGAGGTTGGAGACCAGCGAGGTGGCGGTGGAGGTGACGGTGGCCTGCATGCCGCCGATGTCGTTGGCGATGCGGGACTGCACCTCGCCGGTGCGGGTGCGGGTGAAGAAGGCGAGCGACATGCGCTGCAGGCGGCCGTAGACGGCGGTGCGCAGGTCGTGCATGACGCGCTGGCCGACGGTCGTGGAGATCAGCGTCTGCAGGACGCCGAAGACGCTGGACAGGACGGCGCTGAGGATCATGCCCGCGGCCAGCAGGCTGAGCAGGCCGGTGCGGCCCTGCGGGATCGCCACGTCGAGCGTCTCCCTCAGCAGGAAGGGGGTCGCGACGGAGACCAGCGAGGAGGCGGCGACCAGGAGGCCGACGACGGCGAGACGGCTTCGGTAGGGGCGGAACAGCTTCAGGATGCGCCGGACCTGCCGCGGCTGCGCCTCGGCGTCGGCGGGCGGGGTCCAGGAGGGTTGACGGTCGGGGTGCATGGGCTCCTACGAGGGGTGCGGGCGCCGCCCGGACAGCACGGACGGCGAGGACTCACGGATCTTAGCTCATTGTTACCTATACTCACAATGAACGTCGTCCTGATATTGTTCCCGCATGAGCGACCCCGACGCCGACGGCCTCCTCGCCGAGCAGTTGCTCCGGCTCACCCGCCGGCTGCACCGCATCCAGAAGCGCCACTTGCAGGAGCACGCCCTCGGCATCACGCCGGCCCAGTCCCGGCTGCTGCGCACGCTGGCGCACTTCGGCGAGCCGCCGCGCATGGCGGATCTCGCCGAGGCCCTGGAGGTCGTGCCCCGCGCGGTGACGACACTGGTGGACGCCCTGGAGGCGGGCGGCGCGGTGCGCCGGGCCCCCGACCCGGCCAACCGGCGGGTGATCCGCGTCGAACTCACCGACGAGGGCCGCGACGCGCTGCGCCGCCTGCGCGGCGCCCGCCGGGACGCGGCGAAGGAGATCCTTGCGCCCCTGACGCCCGAACAGCGCGAGGCGCTCGGCGGCCTGCTGGACACCCTGGTCGGCACGGAGCCCGCCCAGGGGGCTCGCTGCTGAGCCGCGACGCCCGCGCGGGCGCTCCGCCGCCGAGCCCCGGCCCCGGCGCGGGGGCCCTGCCGCTGACTCCGCCGGTTCCCGGGGTCCGCGCGAGGTCGTCGCCGCCGTGTCGCGACGCTCGCGCGGTGGAGGCGCCGCCGGCCCACCGGGTGCGGACGGGGACGCCGCCGCCGGGACGCGGCGCAGGCCCGTACGGCCGTGCGACGATCACAGCTTCAGCTTGGCCCGGTCCCCCATCACCACCACGGGCTTGTCCTTCGGGTTCAGCGTGCGCAGCAGGTACTCCATCGCCGTCTCCGGAACGCTGACGCAGCCCAACGTGCCGTCGCCGTGGTCCAGATGCAGCCAGATGCCGCCGCCCTTGCTCTGCCCCTGCGGCCGGGTCGGGTCGTCGGGGCGGGCGCCCCGCCGCCGGTTGTAGTCGATGGCGATCACGTAGTCGAAGTCGTGCCAGTGCGCCTCGTCCCAGTAGTACGGGGAGGCGAAGGCGTCCTCGTCCTGGGTGTACCGCAGCCGGGTGCCCGGGTCGTCGAGGAGGCCGCCGGCGTCGGAAAGCGTGTACACGCCGACCGGGGTGCGCTCGTCGCCCTCGTGGTGGTCGGTGGTCCACCCGCGCTTGCCGTTGTGCGCCGGCCAGCTGCCGCCGCGCTGCCACGTCGTCCCCCGCTTCTCGTAGAGGACGAGCGTGGAGTCCGGGGAGTTCTCGCCGTCGCCGTAGACCGTCACGATCTGACGGGTGTCCGCCGGGATCCGCTGCCACAGCCGGTCGCCGACGCCCGGGACGTGGACCGGCTTCACGGTCGGACTGGGTCGGGCGGTTCCCGAAGGACCGCCGGGTCTGGGCAGTTCCCTGTGCTGGACCTCTGCCCGCGTGTCACCGCACGCGGCCAGGGCCGTCAGAAGGAAACCGCAGGCCGCCACCGCGGCCGTCGCACGCCTTACACCACCTTTTCGCATGTCCCCATGGTGGACACGCGGAGGCCGGGTGATCTAGTCGAGATTGGACCAAATAGCCTTATCTACTGCTTTTTGACTCTTTTGAAGTATGTCGGTCGTGTGCTGAAGACGGCTCACCTGCTAGCGCCGACGCCCTGACCGGCGTCCCTTCCCCGGTGTCCGGCCCGGTCCGCCGCCGGGGAAAACCGCTTGCTTTCCGCGACGGCGCGCAGCGAGGCTGTCACGGCTCGCCGCCGTCCTCCGCGGCCCGGCCCCGACCCCGGCCCCGACCCCGCCCCTGACACGAGTGACTGGGACGTCATGCAGATTCAAGACCTTCCGTATCCCGACCCAGGCGTGCCCGACGCACGCTCAGGCCCCCGATTCCTGTGGTGGCTGGGGCGGAACCAGCTGGGCGGCCAGCTGAAGGCACTGGCCTGGGGGCTGCTGCACTTCGCCTCGGTCTCCGCCCTGCCCTTCTGCGTCGGCCTCGCCGTGCAGGCGGTGGTCGACCGCTCCGGCGGGCGTCTCGCCCTGACGGGTGGTCTGCTGCTGCTCGTCTGCGTCGGGAACGCCCTCGGGGACACCTTCCTGCACCGTGCCGCGGTCACCAACTGGATCACCGCGGCCGCCCGTGTCCAGCAGCTCCTGGCCCGCAAGGCCGCTCAGCTGGGCTCCGCCCTGACCCGGCGGGTCGCCGCCGGCGAGGTGGTGGCCGTCTCCACGGGCGACGTCGAGAAGATCGGCTGGTTCGTGGAGGCGGTGTCCCGGTTCACCGCGGCGGCCGTCACCATCGTGCTGGTCTGCGTCGCGCTGCTCGTCTACCAGCCGGCCCTGGGCCTGATCGTGGCCGTGGGACTGCCCGCGCTGGCGCTCACGGTGCTGCCCCTGCTCCCCCGCGCCACCCGGCGCGCCGACGTGCAGCGCGAGAAGGCGGGCCGCGCCACCGAACTGGCCTCGGACACCGTCGCCGGGCTGCGGGTGCTGCGCGGCATCGGCGGCGAGGAGCTGTTCCTCGACCGCTACCGCCGCGCCTCCCAGGAGGTGCGGCACGCCGCCGTCCGCAGCGCCCGCATGTGGTCCCTGATCTCCGCGATCCAGGTACTGCTGCCGGGTCTGCTGCTGGTCGCCGTCGTCTGGTACGGCGTGCGCCTGGCCCGCGAGGGCCGGATCACCGTCGGCGAACTCGTCACCGTCTACAGCTCCGTCATGGTCCTCACCTACCCGCTCCAGCACTTCCAGGAGATCGCCATGGCGTACTCCTTCTCCCGTCCCTCGGCCAAACGCGCCGCGCGGGTGCTGTCGCTGGAACGGACGACGCTTGCGGGGCGGCCGGAGCAACGGGAGCGGCCGGAGGAGGGCGCCACGACACGCCCGGCCGCGGCCGACACCCCGTCAGAGGGCCTGTACGACCCGGTGACCGGGCTGCGCGCGCCCACCGGGCTCCTGACCGCCGTGGTGTGCGGCGACCCCGACGCGGCCGGCCGGCTGGCGGACCGGCTCGGCGGCCATCCCGCCGAGGCCCGGCCGGGCGCCTCGGTGCTGCTGGACGGCGTACCGCTCGACGGACTGCCCCTCGACGCCGCGCGTACGGCCGTCCTGGTGCAGGACAAGGACCCGGTGCTGCTGTCCGGTTCGCTGCGCGACCTGCTCGACGTGCCCGCCTCGGGCGACGTCACCGTGCGGGCGGCGCTCGCGGCGGCGCAGTGCGACGACGTCCTGGAGGCACTCGCCCAGGCGTCGCTGGAGGCCGAGGACCCGATGGACGTCCGGATCACCGAGCGCGGCCGGTCCCTGTCCGGCGGCCAGCGCCAGCGTCTCGCCCTGGCCCGGTCCCTGGTCACCGATCCCGGGGTGCTCGTCCTGGACGAGCCCACCTCGGCCGTCGACTCGCACACCGAGGCGCGGATCGCTCAGGGCCTGCGGAGTCTCAGGACGGGGCGCACGACGGTCGTCCTCACCTCCTCGCCGCTGCTGCTGGACCGCGCCGACCGGGTGGTGCTGGTCCATGAGGGCGAGGTCGCGGCGGTCGGTGCGCACCGCGACCTGATGCGCACCGAGGCGCTGTACCGGTCGGTGGTGACGCGCGAGACGGACGAGGAACGCGCGGTGGGCGAGGTGCTGGACGACGACGGGACGCCGCGGACCGCGCCGGCCGCCGTGTCCGCACGCCGGACGGCCGCCCCGCGGGGCGTGCTGGAAGAGATCGAGGAGAGCGCATGATCGGCGTGGCCCCACCCGCCTACGACCCGGCGGCCCCGACGACCGCGAACACCCTGCCCGTCGGCGCCCCCGCCACCGTACGGGCCTATGTGGGCGAACTGCTGCGCCGGCACCGGCGGGCCTTCCTGCTCCTGGTGGCCGTCAACACGGCGGCCGTGCTGGCCTCCATGGCGGGCCCCTGGCTGCTGGGCGACCTGGTCGAGCGGGTCTCCGACAGTGCGCGCGAGCTCCATCTCGGGGTCACCATCGCCCTGTTCGTGCTCGCGCTGCTCGTCCAGGCGGTCTTCGTGCGGGAGGTGCGGCTGCGCGGGGCGGTGCTGGGCGAGCGGATGCTGGCCGACCTGCGGGAGGACTTCCTCGTGCGGTCGGTCGGGCTGCCGCCGGGTGTCCTGGAGCGGGCGGGCACCGGCGACCTGCTGTCGCGCATCACCACGGACGTCGACCGGCTCGCCAACGCGATGCGCGAGGCCGTGCCGCAGCTGGCGATCGGCGTGGTGTGGGTGACGCTGCTGCTGGGCGGCCTGGTCGTCACGGCGCCGCCGCTCGCCGCCGCGGTACTGCTCGCCCTGCCGTTGCTGGTGGCCGGCTGCCGCTGGTACTTCCGCAGGGCGCCGGCCGGTTACCGCTCGGAGGCCGCGGGCTACGCCGCCGTGGCCGCCGCGCTCGCCGAGACCGTCGACGCCGGCCGCACCGTGGAGGCGCACCGCCTCGGTGAGCGCCGCATCGCCCTGTCGGAGCGCCGGATCGGGGAGTGGACCGCGTGGGAGCGCTACACGCTGTGGCTGCGCTCGGTGCTGTTCCCGGTCGTCAACGTCACCCATGTGACGATCCTCGCCTCGGTGCTGATGGTCGGCGGTGTGTTCGTCCTGCACGGCTGGGTGGGGGTCGGGCAGCTGACCACGGGAGCGCTCATCGCGCAGATGCTGGTCGACCCGGTGGGGCTGATCCTGCGCTGGTACGACGAGTTGCAGGTGGCGCAGGTGTCGCTGGCCCGGCTGGTCGGCGTCCGCGACATCGAGCCGGACGCCGGGGACGGTTCGCTTGTGCCGGACGGGCGGCATGTGTACGCGGACCAGGTGCGGTTCGGCTACCGCGAGGGCGTCGACGTGTTGCGCGAGGTCTCCTTGCGGGTGGCCCCGGGCACCCGGGTGGCCCTGGTCGGGCCCTCGGGCGCCGGGAAGTCCACCCTGGGACGCCTGCTCGCCGGGATCTACGCGCCCCGGACCGGCAGCATCACCCTCGGCGGCGCGGAACTGTCCCGGATGCCCGCCGAAAGGGTTCGCTCGCACGTGGCTCTGGTCAACCAGGAGCACCACGTCTTCGTGGGAAGCCTGCGCGACAACCTGCTGCTGGCCCGCGCCGGCGCGGACGACGCCGAGCTGTGGGCGGCGCTGGGCGCGGTCGACGCCGACGGCTGGGCCCGTGCCCTCGACGACGGCCTCGGCACCGAGGTCGGCTCGGGCGGCCTCGCGCTCACGCCGGCCCAGGCCCAGCAGATCGCGCTGGCCCGGCTGGTGCTGGCCGACCCGCACACCCTGGTGCTGGACGAGGCGACCTCCCTCCTCGATCCGCGCGCGGCCCGGCACCTGGAACGCTCCCTGGCACGGGTGCTGGACGGCCGCACGGTCGTGGCGATCGCCCACCGGCTGCACACCGCCCACGACGCGGACGTCATCGCCGTGGTGGAGAACGGCCGCATCAGCGAACTGGGCAGTCACGACGAGCTGGTCGCCGCGGACGGGGCGTACGCGGCACTGTGGCGGTCCTGGCACGGCTGAGCGGCCGGACGCGGAGAGTGACGGGGGGCGCCTCCCGGTGCCGCGTCCGGCGGCGAGCGGCGGGCCGTGGCCGGTGGGCGGCCGCCCTCGCCGCCCGGCGGTGTCCGGCCGATCACGACCGGTGCGCCGCCCGGCGACGTGCGGCGGGCGCCGCCGGGCGGCGAGGGCGCGGGCGGGGCGCTGCCGCCGTGCCGTTGCGCGGGGGCGAACAGGGGTGGAAGGCTGGGAAGCGGCAGCGGTTCGGGGAGCGCCCGGGAACCACGCGGTTCCCGCCCGGCGACAACCGTGCCCCGCGCACCGGCGGCCGGCCGTCGGCCGCGGTGAGAACGGGACCGTCCGCACCACCTGGAGGTATCCGTGGACAGCGCCGACGGATGGGGAGACGACGTCTACCAGCCCGACGACGACTCCGAGATCAAGGAAGACACCGGGGTCCTCGACTCGGAGGACACGCTGGAGTACGACGGAGTCGACGATCCCCTGGACCGCGGCTGGTCCCCTCCGGAGCGCCCGTGGGCGGTGGAGCACACCGGTGTGACCGCGGCGGAGGGCCGACGGGGCGAGACCCTGGACCAGCGACTGGCCGAGGAGCTGCCCGAGCCGGCCGCGCCGGACGGCGACGGCATCGGCGACTACGACGGCGGGGACGGGGAACTCCTGGACGACGAGGTCGGCGGCGCCCGGTCCGGCCGGCTTGTTGCGCCCGACGAGGGCGCGCACGAGGACGAGGAGAGCGCCCTGGTCGCCACGGACGTGGGCATCGACGGCGCGGCCGCCTCGGCCGAGGAGGCCGCGGTGCACGTCGTGGACGAGGACACCCTGTACGGCTGATCCGCGCGTCCGGGCGCCGGCGTCCCGTCCTCCTCCCCCACCGCCGCACGAGGAGCATCCATGCAGCAGGACAAGCAGCCCGACTACCACCCCGTGGTCTTCCGCGACCGCGCCGCCGGCTACGCGTTCCTGACCAGGTCCACCGCGGTCAGTGACCAGCGCATCGAGTGGGACGACGGTGAGACGTACCCGGTCGTGGACGTGGAGATCTCCTCGGAGAGCCACCCGTTCTACACCGGCAAGGCGCGAACGGTGGACACCGAGGGCCGCGTCGCCCGGTTCGAGCGCCGCTACGGCGGTGCGGCGGGACAGGGAACGGGCGGCGACGCGCCCGCCTGATCCGTCGCCCGCGCGGGCGACGGCCGCCGGACCGGGCGCGGGGCGAGCGGAGGGGCGGGGCTCCTGGTGCGCCCGGCCCCGGCCTCCGCCCCGGCCGCCGGGCAGGAGCCTCAGATGAAGTTCAGCGCGGCCGCGCAGCCCACGCCGCCGAGCAGCATGAACACCGGCATCAGCACCTTCAGCTCGACCCAGCTGCCCGCCCGGAACCGCATGACCTTGGGCGGCCCGATGGGGTACCAGCGCTTGCGGCCCACCGGTATCGGCCACAGGATCGGGCAGCCGGACACGGTCAGCGCGTCCCCGATGTCGTGCACCAGCGCTCCGAGCACGATCGGCAGCCCCAGCCAGAGGTACTCCTGGCCCGGCGCCGTGAACAGCCAGGCCGAGCCCTTCCCGGGCTGGTCCAGGATGCCGGCGAGAATCCAGGCGCTGGTCGCGGCCAGCAGCCACACCAGGATGTCGCTGCTGGAGCCGCGGGCCGCCCGCCACAGCAGACCCTCGATGGCCAGCACCATGTGGGCGAAGAGGATCGCGAGCACCGCCCAGCGGCCGCCGGTGATCGCCGCGGCGGAGGCGCCCGCGCCGATCAGCACCGCCCACAGCCAGGTGTGCGTCAGGGTCCGGTGGCCGCCGGAGCGGCGCGGGTCGCCCTTCTTGCGCGTCGCCTTGTAGACGGCGTAGGACAGCTTGTCGACGATCTCGCAGAGCCATCGCGAGACCGGCCCGAAGGCGCGCGAGATGGTGGCGGCCTTGTGGTCCAGGTCGGGGGCGAGCGCGGCGCCGGCGCAGATCAGCGCGCCGACCAGCAGGACCGGCCAGGGCATCGGATGCCCTGCCGCCGCGGTCGCGGCTCCGACGCCGAGCCAGGCCGCCGCGCCCGACAGTGAGTGTGCTGGTCCCATCATGGCCGCTTCCCGCCCCATTCCTCGTGCGCCGCCGTCCAGTTGGCCCGGCGCGCTGATCCCGCGTCGGCGACACAGCGTAGCGGCCGTGATCTTGGCTTAGGCATCCGATTCCCGCCCGGGCCGCGCGGCCAGGCAAGATGGGGGCGTGACCCTCATCGACCAGCTGCCGCCGACCGCCGATCCCGACGCCCTGTACGAAGCCTTCGAGACGTGGGCGCAGGAGCGGGGCCTCACGCTCTACCCCCACCAGGAGGAGGCGCTGATCGAGGCGGTCTCCGGGGCGAACGTGATCGTGTCCACACCCACCGGCTCCGGCAAGAGCATGATCGCCGCCGGTGCGCACTTCGCCGCCCTGGCCCGTGACGAGGTCACCTTCTACACGGCGCCGATCAAGGCGCTGGTGTCGGAGAAGTTCTTCGAGCTGTGCAAGCTGTTCGGCACCGAGAACGTCGGCATGCTCACCGGCGACGCCTCCGTGAACGCCGACGCGCCGGTGATCTGCTGCACCGCCGAGGTGCTGGCCTCGATCGCGCTGCGCGACGGCAAGCACGCCGATGTCGGCCAGGTCGTCATGGACGAGTTCCACTTCTACGCCGAGCCGGACCGCGGCTGGGCCTGGCAGATCCCGCTGCTGGAACTGCCGCAGGCGCAGTTCGTGCTGATGTCGGCGACGCTCGGTGACGTGTCCTTCTTCGAGAAGGACCTGACCCGTCGCACCGGCCGTCCGACCTCCGTGGTCCGCTCGGCGACCCGCCCGGTCCCGCTGTCCTACGAGTACCGGCGCACCCCGCTGACCGAGACGCTCACCGAGCTGCTGCAGACGCGGCAGGCGCCGGTGTACATCGTGCACTTCACCCAGGCCCAGGCCGTGGAGCGGGCCCAGGCGCTGATGAGCATCAACATGTGCTCGCGCGAGGAGAAGGAGCAGATCGCCGAGCTGATCGGCAACTTCCGCTTCACCACGAAGTTCGGCCAGAACCTCTCCCGCTACGTGCGGCACGGCATCGGCGTGCACCACGCGGGGATGCTGCCCAAGTACCGGCGGCTGGTGGAGAAGCTGGCGCAGGCCGGTCTGCTGAAGGTGATCTGCGGTACGGACACGCTCGGCGTGGGGGTCAACGTCCCGATCCGCACGGTGCTGTTCACGGCGCTCACCAAGTACGACGGCAGCCGGGTGCGCACGCTGCGCGCCCGGGAGTTCCACCAGATCGCCGGCCGGGCCGGGCGGGCGGGCTTCGACACGGAGGGCTTCGTCGTCGCGCAGGCCCCCGAGCACGTCATCGAGAACGAGAAGGCGCTCGCCAAGGCGGGCGACGACCCGAAGAAGCGGCGCAAGGTCGTCCGCAAGAAGGCGCCGGAGGGGTTCGTCGCCTGGTCGGACACCACCTTCGACAAGCTCATCGCCTCCGAGCCGGAGCCGCTGACCTCCCGCTTCCGGGTCACCCACACGATGCTGCTGTCGGTGATCGCCCGTCCGGGCAACGCCTTCGAGGCGATGCGGCACCTGCTGGAGGACAATCACGAGCCGCGCAAGCAGCAGTTGCGGCACATCCGGCGGGCCATCGCCATCTACCGCTCGCTGCTGGACGGCGGCATCGTCGAGAAGCTCGACCAGCCGGACGCCGAGGGCCGCATCGTCCGGCTGACGGTCGACCTCCAGCAGGACTTCGCCCTCAACCAGCCGCTGTCGACGTTCGCGCTGGCCGCGTTCGAGCTGCTGGACCCGGAGTCGCCGTCCTACGCGCTGGACATGGTCTCCGTGGTGGAGTCCACGCTGGACGACCCGCGGCAGATCCTGGCCGCCCAGCAGAACAAGGCGCGCGGCGAGGCGGTGGCCGCGATGAAGGCGGACGGCGTCGAGTACGAGGAGCGCATGGAGCGCCTCCAGGACGTCACCTACCCCAAGCCGCTGGAGGAGTTGCTCTTCCACGCGTACAACACCTACCGCAAGAGCCATCCGTGGGTGGGCGACCATCCGCTGTCGCCGAAGTCCGTGATCCGGGACATGTACGAACGGGCCCTCACCTTCACCGAGTTGGTCTCCCTCTACGAGCTGGCCCGCACCGAGGGCATCGTGCTGCGCTACCTGGCCGGCGCCTACAAGGCCCTGGAGCACACCGTCCCGGACGACCTGAAGTCGGAGGACCTTCAGGACCTGATCGCCTGGCTCGGGGAGATGGTGCGCCAGGTCGACTCCAGTCTGCTGGACGAGTGGGAGCAGCTGGCCAACCCGGCGGAGATGACCGCCGAGGAGGCTCAGGAGAAGGCCGACCAGGTCAAACCGGTCACCGCCAACGCGCGCGCCTTCCGTGTCCTGGTCCGCAACGCCATGTTCCGCCGGGTCGAGCTGGCCGCCCTCGATCAGATGGCGGTGCTGGGCGAGATGGACGCCGAGTCCGGCTGGGACGCCGAGGCGTGGGGCGAGGCGATGGACGGGTACTGGGACGAGTACGACGACCTCGGCACCGGTCCCGACGCCCGCGGCCCCAAGCTGCTGGTGATCAAGGAGGAGCCGGAGCACGGGCTGTGGCGCGTGCGGCAGATCTTCGACGACCCGGACGACGACCACGACTGGGGCATCAGCGCGGAGGTCGATCTCGCCGCCTCCGACGCCGAGGGCCGCGCGATCGTCCGGGTGACCGCCGTCGGACAGCTGTGAGCACAGGAGAATCCCCCTCATGACCAACCCGGCCGACAGCCTCGTCGACCTGCTGGACCTGGAACAGATCGAGGTCAATATCTTCCGCGGCCGCAGTCCGCAGGAGTCCCTGCAACGGGTCTTCGGCGGCCAGGTGGCCGGCCAGGCGCTGGTCGCCGCCGGGCGCACCACGGACGGCGGGCGCCCGGTGCACTCGCTGCACGCGTACTTCCTGCGTCCCGGCCGGCCCGGGGTGCCGATCGTGTACCAGGTCGAACGGATACGGGACGGGCGGTCCTTCACGACCCGCCGGGTCACCGCGGTGCAGCAGGGCCGCACGATCTTCAATCTCACCGCCTCCTTCCACAAGCCTGAACAGGGGGGTTTCGAGCACCAGCTGCCGCCGGCCCGCGAGGTCCCGGACCCGGAGTCCCTGCCGACGGTGGCGCAGGAGATCCAGGAGCATCTGGGCGCGCTGCCCGAGCAGTGGGAGCGCATGGCACGCCGCCAGCCCTTCGACATCCGGTACGCGGACCGGCTGCGCTGGACCGCCGAGGAGGTGCGGGACGCCGAGCCGCGCAGCGCGGTGTGGATGCGCGCGGTGGGTCCGCTGGGCGACGACCCGCTGGTGCACACCTGCGCGCTGACCTACGCCAGTGACATGACGCTGCTCGACGCGGTGCGGCTGCCGGTCGAACCGCTGTGGGGGCCGCGGGGCTTCGACATGGCCTCGCTGGACCACGCCATGTGGTTCCACCGGCCCTTCCGCGCGGACGAGTGGTTCCTGTACGACCAGGAGTCCCCGATCGCGACGGGCGGCCGGGGCCTGGCCCGCGGCCGGATCTACGACACGCAGGGGCGTCTGCTGGTGTCGGTGGTCCAGGAGGGACTGTTCCGCTCCCTGTAGCCGCCCCTCCGGCAGCCGCACGCGTACCGGCCGCGGGCGCTGGTCACCGGCGTGCGGCGCCTCTGCGGAAGATCCGGCGCAGCAGGCCGTGCGACCGCCCGGGGGCGCCGGTCGGTCCGGCCGGTCCGGAGCCGTCGCACCGGTCGGGCCGCTGAGCGGGCCGGGCCGAACCGGTCCCTGCGGCGGGGCGTGGGCGCGGGTGCGGTGCCCGCGGGCTGCGGTGGTCGCTGTGCCGAGGAGCCGGACGGGGCACCGGGCGGGGCGCCGGATGGCAGGACCGGGCTTCGGCGACCGCTGCTGCCAGGTCCGCCCGGAGCCAGTCGATCTCGTCGGCGTCCTGCGCCGTCGTGATCCGCTCGGTGAGGTGGGCCGCGGACGATCCCGCCGCGCCGTGGGTTTCCGGACGGGGCCGGAAGCGGTTGAGCCACGCGCGTTCCCAGGGGTCCGTGACGATCTCGGAGAGGTCCGGCTGGTCCAGCAGTGAGGCCACCGCCGCGGCGCGCTCCCACGGGTCGTCGGCCTGGCGCAGCAGGAAGCCGAGGTGCCGGCCGCGCCAGTTGCGCGGGCGCAGGTCGAGGCCCGCGTCCAGCTGGTCGCGCAGCCTTTCGGGCAGCGGCTTGGTCAGCAGCTCGGCGTGCTCGGCGTCGGCCGCGAACTCCCGCAGCTCGTCGGCCAGATAGCGCCAGACCACCGCCTTGTACCGGTTGAGGTAGAAGCCGACGGGCACCACCAGACCCGAGCGGGCCAGCCGCGTGAACCTCGCCGCGGTCACCCGCATGATCTCCGCGCCGTCCTTGGTCCCCACGGCCGCGACCCGCTGCCGCAGCGCCTGCGGGAAGCCCTCCGAGGCCAGCAGGCGCTGGACCTCGGCTCGGGCGACGCGCCGGCCGCCACCGCCTTCGTCGGGCAGGGTACGGATGTGGCCGAGTTGGACGGCCAGATCGAACTCGTGCCGCTTCAGGCCGAGTTCGTGAGCCGCTCGCCCCTGAGCGAAGGGTGTTGCGCGGCGGGCGGCCGGGCCCGCCGTCGGCCTGATCTCGTCCATTGCCGTCTCGCGTGTGATGGTGTTGCCGGACATGTCCGTACCCCCGTGCGGTGGGTGGCTGCGCCGTCTGCGCTCACCTGCGAAAAACCGTAGCCGGTGCCGGAGATCTCCGCGCGAGCCTGTGGACAACTCCACGAGAGGCCGCGAACACGCAGGTCAGTAGCGTGCGGGCGGATCGTCGTCGGGTCTGCGGGCGTCGACGTCGAGGTGCTCGCCGACCCGGTTCACCAGCAGGGTCATCTCGTAGCCGATCTGGCCGATGTCGGCCTCGGCGCCGCTGAGGACGCACAGGCAGCTGCCCGCGCCCGCGGCCGTGACGAACAGCACCGCTTCGTCGAACTCGACCATCGTCTGCCGCACCGAGCCCGCACCGAAGTGGCGTCCGGAGCCTCTGGCCAGGCTGTGCAGCCCGGACGAGACGGCCGCGAGGTGTTCCGCGTCCTCGCGCCGCAGCCCCGTGCTCGCTCCGGTGACCAGTCCGTCGTTCGACAGGACCAGGGCGTGCCGTACGTGCTCCACCCGCTCGGTCAGGTCGTCGAGTAACCAGCCGAGTGTCTGCTTGTGCGCCATGCCGCGGTCTCCCCCCGTGGGCGTCTCCCCCCGTGGCCCGGAGGAATCTCCCCGCCAGCCTTCCCCACCGCCGCCGTGGCGGCAAGCAAGATGGGCACATGGCACAGAACATGACCGATGAGGAATGGCGGACGTTCGTCTCGTCCGGTACGCGCACCGGCAAACTGTCGACCGTCCGGGCGGACGGTAGTCCGCACGTCGCGCCGATCTGGTTCCTGCTGGACGGGGACGACGTGGTGTTCAACACCGGCAAGGAGACGGTGAAGGGCCGGAATCTGGCGCGTGACGACCGGGTCGCCCTGTGTGTGGACGACGACCGGCCGCCGTTCAGCTTCGTGGTGTTGCAGGGGCGCGCCCGGCTGTCCGAGGACCTGGACGAGCTGCGCCACTGGGCCGGCCGGATCGGGGGGCGGTACATGGGCGAGGACCGCGCCGAGGAGTTCGGGACGCGCAACGGCGTCCCGGGCGAGCTCCTGGTCCGGGTCACGGTCGACAAGGTGGTCGCGGTGCGGGACCTCGCGGACTGAGGCGGCCCGCGGACCACCGCGCGGTCCGCCGCGATGGGGGATCATGCGGACATGAGCGAGGATCACACCCACGTCCGTGAGTTCTTCACCGCGCGCGCCGCCGACTGGGACGGGAAGTTCCCGGACGACGGCCCCGCCTACGCGGCGGCGGTCGCCGAACTCGGACTGCGCGAGGGCGACCGGGTGCTCGACGCGGGATGCGGCACCGGGCGCGCCCTGCCCGAGCTGCGTGCCGCCGTGGGCACCTCCGGCGTCGTCGTGGGCGTCGATCTCACCTGGGCCATGCTGGCCGCCGCCGTGCGGGCCGGCCGGGACCGGGACGGGCGGCTGCTGCTCGCCGATGTCGGCGCGCTGCCGCTCGGGTCCCGCTCCCTCGACGCCGTGTTCGCCGCCGGCCTCGTCGCGCACCTGCCCGATCCGGCCCGCGATCTGCGGGAGTTGCGGCGGGTGGTGCGGCGCGGCGGCACGCTGGCGCTGTTCCACCCGATCGGCCGGGCGGCGCTCGCGGCGCGGCAGGGACGGCGGATCACACCGGACGACCTGCGCGCGGAGTCCAACCTCCGCCCGCTGCTGGCCGGTTCCGGGTGGCGCATGACCTCGTACACCGACGAGGACGCCCGCTTCCTCGCGCTGGCGGTGCGCGAGGACTGACACCGCTCGCCCCGCCCGCGCGAAGGGGGAGCGCTCAGAGGCTTCCGGCGACGGCCGCCGTGAACACGTCCGGGTTGTCGAACATGATGTTGTGACCGGCCCCGGGCACGGTCACCACACGGACTCCCGCCGCTTGGAGGCCGTCTCGATCCGGCAGTTCACCGCTGTGCTCGCCCAGCAGGTAGAGCCGGTCGACGGGGAGCTCCTCCAGGATGCGGCGCATCGTGGGGTCGGAGCCGCGCCGCAGGCCCACCGCGCTGCGGTGCAGGGCGCGCGGGTCGGTCAGGCGCATGGTCGCCGCCCACAGGGGGCCGACGCTGTGCAGCACGCGCGCGTAGCCGTCGTCGACGAACGCCTCCTCCTCGAAGGAGGCGATGCCGCTGCTGCCCGCCGTGGGCGGCGGGGACGGGTCGAGATTGGCCTCCGCGAGGACCAGCCGGGAGACGAGGTCGGCTCTGCGGTGGGCCAGCACGATCGCGACGGCGCCGCCCATGCTGTGCCCGATCAGTTCACAACCGGACACCTCCGCGGCGTCCAGCGCCGCGGCCAGGGCGTCCGCGTGGTCCTCCAGGGTGTAGCCGAAGTGTGCGGGGCGGTCGCTGATGCCGTGGCCGGGCAGATCGACGAAGAGACTGCGCCGGCCCGCCAGTTCCGGACGGGCCGCGATATGCGCGTGGTACACGGAGGAGACCGAACCCAGTCCGTGCACATAGACCCGTGCGGGGTGCTCCCCGGGCACCTCCGTCCAGCGGATACGGCTGCCCCTGCTGTCGAACTCGGTCTGTCTCACATCGCCCTCCCTCACGGTTCCGCCACCTCGATCGGCAGCACTCCAGAGGATACATCGGATGCGATGTATTGCCTTCTCGATACACAAAGGAGCCGATGTACTTCGCTCATGCGAGAGAATGCGGGCATGCTGGAACTGGCGATCCTCGGTTTCCTCTACGACACCCCGCTGCACGGGTACGAGCTGCGCAAACGCATCACGGCACTGACGGGGCACGTCCGGCCCGTCGCCGAGAGCACGCTCTACCCGGCGATCAAACGGCTGGAGAAGGCGGGACTGCTCCAACGGGCCACCGAGCCGGGGGCCGTGGCCGCGCCGCGCCACGTCCTCACCCTCACCGAGGACGGCCGGGGCGAGCTGCGCCGCCGGCTCGCCGAACCGGTCCAGCGGGACATCACCGACGAGAACCGCTGGTTCACCGTCCTGGCCTTCCTCAGGCACCTCGCCGAGCCGCACGCCCAGGCGACCGTGCTGCGGCGCAGGCTGGCCTTCCTGGAGACGCCGGCCAGCTTCTTCTACGACGGCGACCGGCCGTTGCGCGCCGAGGAACTGGACGACCCGTTCCGGCGTGGCATCCTCACCGTGGCGCGGGCCACGACACGGGCCGAACTCGCCTGGCTGCGCGCCACGATCGCCTCACTGGAGGGCGTCGCCCGCTGAACCCTCCGAGTGCCGCACGGGACAGCCCCGCAGCCCGGGGACCGGGCGGGTGCCGAGGTCGGCCACCCGGTAACCGTCCGGATAACTCCTGATCTCCCCGTTCTGCCGTGCGAAGTGCGGGGCCCGGCGCGGTGGCAGCAGGCGCACCGCCCGGCCCCGGGCGCGCACCGCGCGGCGCACGAGGGCACGGGTGAGGGCGGCCGGCGGCTCGTAGCGGAAGGCCCTCAGCAGGGGTTCGTCGAGCAGGGCCAGGGTGGCTCCGCGCAGCAGGGGCGCGAGGGGCCGCGGGTACCAGGAGGTCATCAGGCCGAGCGTCGCGTCGGAGACTTCGCGGGAGCGCGCGTCCCAGCCGAAGTTCAGCTCCTCGTAGGCGTCGAGGTGGGCCTCGAACTCCTCGTACGTCTCGGGGATGTCCTTGATTCCCAGGTGCCGGCCGAGGGTGCGGTAGTGGACGGCGGACGCGACGGTCTCGTGACGGGAGAGCCTGCGCCAACCGTAGGCGTCGATCCAGCGTTTCGGCACGACGACGAAGGTGGACAGCACGTAGCGCATGTCGTCGTCGCTGATGTCGTAGCTGCGGTGCATCTGGTTGACGCGCCGGATCGCGGTGCGGCCCGGCTCGCTCGCGAAGCCGTGCTCGACGACGGTGTCGAGGAGCAGGGAGGTGTCGTCGTAGCGCTTTTGCGTGCGGTCGGTCAGCTCCGCCGTCTCGGCGAGCAGCCGGCCGATGCTCGGGACGGCGTACGTCCGGTAGAGGGCGAGTTCCAGCGCGCGGGTGATGTCCCAGGGGAACTCGTAGGCGACGGTGAGCCGGTAGATCTCCGAAGCGTCGGCCACCGGATCCATGCGGCGGATGCGCTCCAGCCGCTCGAACCGCTTCGTCACGCCGTGCCCCTTCTGCCGTCGGTGCTCCAACTCTACGGTGGGCGGCGACAGATGCGCGGTCGGCGCGGGGAATCACGCAGGGAGAAGGTGTCCGCATGATCGGCAGGCTCCGTACGTCCTTCGCCAGGGTCGTCGCCTCGTGGCGGGTGGAGGAGGGCCGCGGTGGACGCGGGGCCCGTACGCCCAACTTGTTCGAGGCCGCCGCCGTCTACGTCTCGGCCCGTGCGGAGGACGACCAGGAGCGGGTCTACGAGGCGACGGCCTGGGTGTCGCCGGAGGCGCTGTCGTTCGGCGTCAGTGAGCTGGCCTGCCGCGCGGTGGTCGCCCTGGCGCGGGAGCGGGGCGAGTCGCCGCGGACGGTCGCGCGGGCGCTGCTGGGGCTCCCGGCGGCCTGAAAGCACGCCGGGACGACGGTCGTTTCGCCCATGTCCGGATGGAAAACTGCAGGTCCCGGTAGTCGAGGAGTCGTGACAACCGGCTTCCCGCCGCACTAGGGTGCGCGCGGTTGGACGAACCGAGGGGAGGCCTGGATGGCCGGGACGGACGAGGAAGCCGTCGCCGCCGCGGACGACGCGCTCTATGTGCTCACGGCGGTGCTGCTGACGCCCGCGCAGTTCCCGAGCGTGCTCGGCGACGACTATCCGGAGGCCTGTGCGGCGCTCGGCCTGGCGCCGATGGCCGACGGGTACGGCCTAGTGCTGGGGCAGGACGGCGCCGGGGCGCGGTGGACCGTCGTCGTCGACGACGTCTCACTGGTCGCCGTCGCGATCGCCTCCTGGGACTGCGGGATGGAGTACGACCTGTCGCCCGACGCGCGCACGGTCGTGACCGCCCTGCCGGGCTGGCCCCTCGCTCTCGCCGTCGCGGCTCCCGGCGTGCCCGCGCCGCACGACCCGGACCCCGAGACGGCGGACGGACCGCTGCTGACGCCGCCGGACACCGCCGTCTGGGGTTCGGCGCTGCGCCGCCTGGGCGCCGACGAGATCGCGCGGCAGTGGACGCTGTGGCGGGACCAGATCGAGAACGGCGCCGCCGGCACGACCGCCGGTTCCGGAGCAAGCTCGGCGCGGGAGCCCGGAGCGGGCTCGGCGCCGGAAGCCCGTACGGCCCACGAGCCGGTCCCCGAACCGGACGACGGCTCCTCCGAAGCGTCCGGCCGGAAGACGACTCCCCCGAGTCATCTCGGCGTTCGGCGCGTCCTGGCGGAGGCCCGTGCGTACGTGGACGCACCGCCGCCGCTGGGCCGCGTGCGGTCCTCCTTCGCCCCGGGCGACGCGCGGACTCTGCGCGCCGACGGTCCGGGCTGGTCGATGGTGGCCCGCACCGACGACATGGCCTTCGTGCTCCTGGACGAGGAGCCCGGTGAGGTGCTGCCGGTCGGCCGCGGACCGGAGCTGCCCGGGCTGCTCCAGGCGCTCGACAAACTGGCGGTGCGCCCGCACTGACCGGGTCGCTCCGGCCCTCAGCGCCCGAGTTCCTTGCGCGTGACACGGCGCAGCCGCCGTCGCTGTGCCGGGTCCAGCGCGAGGTAGGCGGCGGCCGGGACTCCCAGGACGACCAGGAGGACGGCCCACCAGGGCAGCCAGATCAGCAGGATCAGGCCGACCGCCACACCGCCCGCGGCGATCTTCGCGTTCTTCGACATCTGTCGCCTCCTTCGCGGCCACTGCCGCTCTCTGTCGTGAAAACGGCTCCGCGCCCGCCGCGGTTCCGGACCGCGTCCCCGAGAAGCCCCTGAGTCGTCCCGGAGCCTGCCCCTAAGGGGCGCGGCCGGGACGCCGAGGCGCGCGGGCGCCGGGCGGCGCCGCCGCCTACCGGGACCTGAGCGGTTCACCCACCTCGTGCAGGTGCCGCAGGGCCTGCGCGTAGGAGTCGACGAGGCCGGTCTCCGTGTAGGGGATGCCCACCTCGCGGCAGTGGGCGCGCACCAGGGGCTGTGCCCGTCGCAGGTGCGGCCGCGGCATGCTGGGGAAGAGATGGTGCTCGATCTGGTAGTTCAGGCCGCCCAGGAACCAGTCCGTCAGCGCGCCGCCGCGGACGTTGCGGGAGGTGAGCACCTGTCGGCGCAGGTGGCCCCAGCGCTCGCCGTCCGGGTCGGGCATCTCCATGCCCTTGTGGTTGGGCGCGAAGGCGAGGCCCAGGTGCAGCCCGAACAGCGCCTGGTGGAGGGCGGCGAACGCCAGGGCCCGACCGGGTGACAGGACGGTGAGCAGCAGCCCCGAGTAGGCCGCGACGTGCCCCACGAGCAGCGCGCCCTCCACCAGGCGCTCACGCGGCGGCTGCCGGCGCAGGTCCTGGAAGCTGTGCACCTTCAGGGCCACGCCCTCCAGGAGGGTGAGCGGGAAGAAGAGCCACGCCTGGTTGCGGGTGAGCCAGCGGCGCAGGCCCTGCCGGCCGCCGGCCTGCCCACCGGAGAACACCAGCACGTCGGCGGCGACGTCGGGGTCCTTCTCCAGGTGGTTGGGGTTGGCGTGGTGCCGGTTGTGCTTCGCGTTCCACCAGGCGTGGCTGAGCCCGAGGAGCAGATTGCCGTGCACCAGCCCGAGCAGCCGGCCGACGTCCTTGCGGCCGGTGATCTGCGCGTGGCCCGCGTCGTGGCCGATGAACGCGGTGCGCGCGAAGAGCACGGCGAGCGGCGCGGCCAGGAGCAGCGCCCACCAGGAGTCGCCGATCAGCACCAGCCCGGTGACGACGCCCGCCAGGGCGAGCGCGTTGCCCGCGACCACGCGGGCGTACCAGGCGTGGCGTCGCCTCAGGAGCCCGTGGGCCCGGACCGTGCGCAACAAGGGGGAGAACTCGCTGCCGGCGGACGGCTCACCGGTCCTTGCTGCGAGACCGTCCGCGACGGTGGCGGCTGGCTGGGGCATGGCGGGGTCTCCGGCTCTCTCGGTAACGTCCTGACCTCAGGAAACGTACGGATCGGAGCCCTGCGCCGGCCATGGCGCCAGCACCCTGGAAAGCCGGGGGCCAGCCCCGCGCGCGGGAGGGGGGCTGACGGCACCCGTAAGGGTGCGGTCCTCCCCAGCGCGCGCACGGCTCGTGTCCGAGGAGCGCCGGCCGAGAAGCGCACCCGAGAAGCGCGAAGGCCGTGGTGCACGCGCGCGTGCACCACGGCCTTCGTCCGCCCGTCGGGTCAGCCGCGGGCTCCCAGCAGGTGGTCCATCGCCAGCTGGTCCAGCCGCTCGAAGGCCATCCCGCGCGCGGCGGCCGCGTCGACGTCGAAGTCCTCGAAGGACGAGGCGTCGGCGAGCAGCGCCCGCAGGCCGTCTGGGGCCGTGGGCTGCGCCAACTCGTCGAGGCGGGAGGCGCGCAGGGCCTCCTGGACCTCCGGGTCGGCGCGGAAGGCCGCGGCGCGCTCCTTGAGGATGAGGTAGTTGCGCATGCAGCCGGCCGCCGAGGCCCACACGCCGTCGACGTCCTCGGTCCGCGGCGGCTTGAAGTCGAAGTGCCGCGGGCCGTCGTAGCCGGCGCTCTCCAGCAGGTCGACCAGCCAGAAGGCGGCGCGCAGGTCACCGGCGCCGAACCGCAGGTCCTGGTCGTACTTGATGCCGGACTGGCCGTTGAGGTCGATGTGGAAGAGCTTGCCGGCCCACAGGGCCTGGGCGATGCCGTGCGGGAAGTTGAGGCCGGCCATCTGCTCGTGGCCCACCTCCGGGTTGACGCCGTACAGCTCGGGGCGCTCCAGGCGCTCGATGAACGCCAGCGCGTGGCCGACGGTGGGCAGCAGGATGTCGCCGCGCGGCTCGTTGGGCTTGGGCTCGATGGCGAAGCGCAGGTCGTAGCCCTGGGTGGTGACGTACTCGCCGAGGAGGTCGAACGCCTCCTTCATGCGGTCGAGGGCGGCGCGCACGTCCTTGGCCGCGCCGGACTCGGCGCCCTCGCGGCCGCCCCAGGCAACATACGTCTTCGCGCCCAGCTCGGCCGCCAGGTCGATGTTGCGGATCGTCTTGCGCAGGGCGTAGCGGCGCACGTCGCGGTCGTTGGCGGTGAACGCGCCGTCCTTGAAGACGGGGTGCGTGAAGAGGTTGGTGGTGGCCATCGGCACGGTCAGGCCGGTCGCGTCGAGCGCCTGGCGGAAGCGCTTGACGTGCGTGTCGCGCTCGGTCTCGGAGGACCCGAAGGGGATCAGGTCGTCGTCGTGGAAGGTCACTCCGTGGGCGCCCAGTTCCGCCAGGCGCCGCACCGTCTCGACGGGGTCGAGAGCGCTGCGGGTGGCGTCGCCGAACGGGTCCCGTCCCTGCCAGCCGACGGTCCACAGGCCGAAGGTGAACCTGTCCTCGGGGGTGGGCTGGTAGTTCATGCCGCGGCTCCTTGCTCGCTTGCGACTATTTCGTCATGGCGATTTACAAATTAGTATGCCGACGCGTCCCTGGGAAGGGACAGGAGGGTCCCGACCTGGGTTCCACCCCGTCGGTCGGACCCACTGGACCGAGAGAACCGCTGGTCAGATGCGGTGAGCCGCGAAGAAGAGGGAGAGCCGATGTCAGCAGCCGAGGGTCCGCTCGTCGTCGGTGTGGACTCGTCCACCCAGTCCACCAAGGTGCTCGTCGTCGACGCGGCCACCGGTCGCGTCGTGGCGAGCGGCCAGGCGCCGCACAGCGTCTCCGGCGGGGCCGGCCGGGAGAGCGACCCGCGCCAGTGGTGGGACGCGCTGCGCGCGGCGCTGCACAGTTGCGGCGAGGCGGCGCACGAGGCCGCCGCCGTGTCGGTGGCCGGCCAGCAGCACGGACTGGTCACCCTGGACGGGCGGGGCCAGCCGGTACGGCCGGCGCTGCTGTGGAACGACGTGCGCTCCGCCCCGCAGGCCCGACGGCTGGTCGCGGAGCTGGGCGGCGCCACGGCGTGGTCGGAGCGCACAGGCAGCGTCCCGGGCGCCTCCTTCACCGTCACGAAGTGGGCCTGGCTCGCCGAGAACGAGCCGGAGGCGGCCCGGTCGACGGCGGCGGTGCGCCTGCCGCACGACTACTTGACCGGGCGTCTGACCGGAGAGGGCACCACCGACCGGGGCGACGCCTCCGGAACGGGCTGGTGGGCGTCGGCGACCGAGACGTACGACGAGGACGTCCTCGGCCGCGTCGGCCTCGACCCGGCGCTGCTGCCCCGCCTGGTGCGGCCCGGCGAGGTGGCCGGCACCGTGCGCGACGCCCACGACCTGCCCTTCTCCAAGGGCACCCTGGTCGCTCCCGGCACCGGCGACAACGCCGCCGCCGCGCTCGGTCTCGGACTGCGCCCCGGAACACCGGTACTGAGTCTCGGCACCTCGGGCACGGTGTACGCGGTGTCCGTGCACCGCCCCGCCGACCCGTCGGGCACCGTGGCGGGCTTCGCCGACGCGCGCGGCGACTGGCTGCCGCTGGCCTGCACCCTGAACTGCACGCTCGCCGTCGACCGGATCGCCGCCCTGCTCGGCCGGGACCGGGAGGCGGTGGAGCCGGGCGGCGCCGTCACCCTGCTCCCCTACCTGGACGGCGAGCGCACCCCGAACCTCCCGGACGCCTCAGGACTGCTGCACGGGCTGCGCCACGACACCACCGCGGGCCAGCTGCTCCAGGCGGCCTACGACGGCACCGTCCACTCGCTGCTCGGCGCGCTGGACCGGGTCCTCGACCAGGACGCCGACCGCACCACTCCCCTGCTGCTGATCGGCGGCGGCGCCCGCGGCACGGCCTGGCAGCAGACCGTACGGCGGCTGTCGGGCCGGCCGGTCCAGGTGCCCGAGGCCCGGGAACTGGTCGCGTTGGGCGCCGCGGCGCAGGCGGCGGCCCTGCTGACCGGGGAGGACCCGGCGGCGGTCGCCCGGCGCTGGAGGACCGCCGACGGCCCGGTGCTGGCGGCCGTGGAGCGGGACGACACGACACTCGCGCGGATCTCCGGGGTACTCTCCGACGCGGCCCCGCTGCTGGAGCGGGGGACGCGGAACCACTGACCGGACGCACCGGGCAGACCCGCCGAAGGGGAACCGGCGGACGCCCGCCGGCCGGACACCGACCGAGGACGACGGAGGCATGAGCGCACCGCTGCACGAACCCCGCCCGGCAGGTCCCGGGCGGACGCTGCCCGACACCCAGCAGGGCATGCGCCGCCGCAACCTGGCGCGGGTCATGCACACGGTCAGCGCCGAGGGCCCGCTGTCGAGAGCGGCGGTCGCCTCCCGCATCGGGCTGACCCGGGCGGCGGTCTCCACCCTCGTGGACGAGCTGATCCGCTCGGGACTGCTGGAGGAGCTGGGCCCCGAGCGGCCCGGCCGGGTGGGCCGGCCCGGCTCGGCACTCGCCGTCAGCGGGCACGGCCCGGCCGGGGTCGGCGCCGAGGTCGGCGTCGATCACCTGGCGGCCTGCGTGGTCGATCTGCGGGGTGAGGTGCGGGCGCGCGCCGTACGGCACGGCACGAACCGCGGCCGCTCACCCCGGCCGGTGGCCGAGGACCTCACGGCGCTGATATCCCAGGTGGTCGCCGAGGCGGAGGAGCAGGGCCTGTGGCCGGCGGGGCTCGCCGTCGCGGTGCCCGGCCTGATCGCCCGGGACGGCCGTACGGTCGTGCGGGCGCCCAACCTCGACTGGCACGACACCGACCTGAGCGCCCTGCTGCCGGACGGGTTCTCCCTGACCGTGGACAACGAGGCGAACTTCGGCGCCCTCGCGGAACTCTGGCTCGGCCAGGGCACTCCGCCGGACTTCCTGCACGTGTCGGCGGAGATCGGCATCGGCGCCGCCGTCGTGGTGGACGGCCGGCTGCTGCGCGGAACGCGCGGCTTCGCGGGCGAACTCGGGCATGTCCCCATCGAACCGGAGGGGCCCGCCTGTCCGTGCGGCGGACGCGGCTGTCTGGAGCAGTACGCGGGCGAGGAGGCCGTGCTGCGGGCGGCCGGTCTGACGGCGGGCGAGGGGCGGGTGGGACTGCTGGCCACCCGCGCCGCCGACGGAGACGAGGGCGTGCGGCGGGCGCTGCGCGACGCCGGCCGGGCCCTCGGGATCGCCCTGACCGGCGCGGTCAACCTGCTCGACCCCGAGGCCGTCGTGCTGGGCGGCGCGCTGGCGGAACTGGCCCCGTGGCTCCTGCCGGCGCTGGACGCCGAGCTGGACCGGCGCACCGCCGGTCCGGCCTGCCCGGTCACGGTCTCCCGGCTGGGCCCCGAGGGGCCGCTGCTGGGCGCCGCGCACTCGGTGGTGCGGGCCGTCCTGGACGACCCGGCGGCGGTCGCCGAACACGGCTGACGGCCCGTCATTCACCCGTCCGGGTGGCGGAGTTGTCCACAACTCGCCGTCTGTCCACGGAAGTCCGCCGCGCTCTTCTGCGCGACCCGCGAGCGCCGTACCGTGATTCCCGCGAGGCGCCGTCCCCGGGCCCGGGACGGCGGCACGCGGCGCGGACGGACGCGGCATGCGCGGCCATCGGCGCGACACCCGCCCCACACGTGCGGCCGGGCTCCGCGAGGAGCGGCCGGCCGTGCGTGACACTCGCCGCACCGCCCCGCGTCCCCCGCGGCCGAGCACCCCGCGAGAGACGCACGCAGCCGAGCACCCCCTCACGAGAAAGGTCACCGCCATGGACCGGGCCGGACCCCCGCCCAGCAGACGGCGGATCATCCTGGGCGCCGCCGCCCTCGCCGCCGTCCCCTCCGTCTTACTCCCCGCCTCCCCTTCGGCCGCCCGCGCCCAGGGCGCCGTCTACCCGCCCGTGGACTGGCAGCCGGCGAGTTCCGGCAACTACACGGCGTCCAACCGGCCCACCAGCTATTCCGTCGACCGAGTGATCGTCCACGTCACGCAGGAGACGTACGCCAACACGCTGGCCATCTTCCAGAACCCGCAGAAGAAGGTGTCCGCGCACTACCTCGTCCGGTCCGCCGACGGACACGTCACGCAGTGCGTGAGCGAGGCGAACATCGCCTGGCACGCGGGGAACTGGGACTACAACACCCGCAGCATCGGCATCGAGCACGAGGGCTGGGTGGACCAGCCGGCCTACTTCACCAACGCCCTGTACGCCCAGTCGGCCCAACTCACCGCGGCCGTCTGCGACCGCTACGGCATCCCCAAGGATCGCGCCCACATCATCGGGCACTACGAGGTGCCGGGCACGGACCACACCGACCCCGGACCGTACTGGGACTGGGTCCGCTACATAAGAATGGTCAACTTCTCCTGACGGACCCGGACCGTGACCCGGCGGCGGACCCGGCGGCAGGGCCGGCGCCGCGACCCGGCGGCGGCGCCCCGCGGCAAGGTCACCGCGGGCCGTCCCCCGCGGCGGGATCACCGCGGGTCGTGCCCGGCGAGCCGGGTGCGTCCGGTCGGCCGCGTCCGCGGCCCGCACCCCGGGCGCTGCGCATGCGACGGGCCTGCGGCTGGAGCAGGCTGGAAGCGCGCCCTCGGCCGCGAGCCGCTGCGGGCGCACCGGCTCGCGGCCCGAAGGAGGTCCCAGTGGCGCACGGTGATCCGGGCCGGCCCGTGGACGAGACCTCGGCGGCCATGCTGCAGGCCCTGTTCACCACCTCGCCCGTCGGGCTCCACCTGCTCGATCCTGAGCTGCGGGTGGTGCGGCTGAACACGGCGATGCCCGCGACCCGGGGCGTGGCCCCGGACGACTTCGTCGGACGGCCGATCCGCGACGTCTACCACATGGTCGAGGGCAACGAGGCGGAGATCGTCCTCCGGGACGTGTTGGAGACCGGCGAGCCGCTGTGGCAGCACATCGTCCGCGCGCGCACCAGGGGGGAGCCACCGGAGCAGCGCTACTTCGAGATCACCGCGCTGCGGCTGGAGGACGGCGACCACGAGGTGCTCGGTCTGGCGGTCACCGCCATCGACGTCACCGAACGCGAGCGGGGCCGCTCGCGCGCCGAGGTGCTCGACGCCGTGCGGCGCCAGGTGGGGCGGGCCCTGGACCCGGCGGTGACCGGCTCGGAGCTCGTCTCGGCGTTGGTTCCGGAGTTCGCCGACGTCGCCGTCGTCGAGGTGGTGGACTCGGTGATCCGCGGCGACGAGCCGCCGCCGGCCCCCATGCCGCCGGGGACGCCGCTGATGCGCACCGCGTTCCGCAGCGGCGCGGCGCATCCGCCGCAGGCCTTCCCCGTCGGCGAGGTGCGCCGGCTGCCGGCGCCCACGCCGTTCACCCAGGCGCTGAGCGACCTGCGCCCCCGGGTGGTCCCGCTGCGCCCGGGAGCGCCGTGGATGCCCGTCGACCCGGCGCGCACGGAGGCCATGCACTCCTCCAGCTCCCACACGCTGCTGGTGGTGCCGCTGGCGCTGCGCGACGCGGTGCTGGGCCTGGTGAGCCTGTACCGGGCCGGGGAGTCGCCGCCGTTCGACTCGGGCGACCGGCAGCTGGCGGTCGAGCTGGCCGCGCACACGGCGCTGGGCATCGACAACGCCCGTCGCTTCATCCGCGAGCACACCATCGCGGCCACGGTCCAGCGCCAGCTGCTGCCCCGCCGTCCCGAGGCGCACACGTCGCTGGAGACCTCCTACCTGTCGGTCACGGGCGGCGATCCCGGCGCCTGGTACGACTCCATCGCGCTGTCCGGGGCGCGTACGGCGCTCGTGGTCGGCAACGTCTCCGGGCGGGGTCTGAACGCGGCGGCCACCATGGGGCAGCTGCGCACGGTCGTACGGTCCCTTGCGGCGTTCGATCTCGCCCCGGACGAGTTGCTGGCCCGGCTGCACGACACGGCGATCGAGCTGGCCTTCGAGCGGGCGAACCTGCCGCTGGGCGATCCGCTGCGCCGGGAGGCGCTCACCGCGAACTGCGTGTACGCCGTGCACGACCCGCTGGCCGGGACCTGTGTGCTGGCGACGGCCGGACGGCTGGCCCCGGTCGTGGTCCGCCCCGGCCACGCAGTCACCGTCCCGGACACCCCGTCGGGGCCGTGCCTGGGCGCGACGGAGGACGCGCCGTTCGCGACGGCGGAGTTCGAGGTGCCGCCCGGCAGCGTGCTGGTGTTCACCAGTGATCCGCTGGTCACCGAGTATCTGGCGGAGTCGTCGGCGCAGTTGCGGGCGGCGCCGGACTACGCGGAGCGGCCGTTGCGCGACCTGTGCGACGCCGTCGCCTACGCCCTGCCGGACGGGCTGGGCGCGGGCGACGCGGCGGTGATCATCGCCCGTACCCGGGCCTTCCCGGCGTCCGACTTCGTCACCTGGCGCCTCGAAGCCGACCGCACCTCGGTGGCCACCGCACGGCACCGCACCCGCCGGCAGCTCGCCGACTGGGGCGTGGACGACGAGACGTCGTCCGACACCCAGCTCATCGTCAGCGAACTGGTCACCAACGCGGTCCGCTACGGGACCCCGCCCATCGAGATCCGGCTGATCCGGGACCGCAGCCTCACCTGCGAGGTGCGCGACGCCAGCCCGGCCGCGCCGCACCTGCGCCACGCGCACGTGGCCGACGAGGGCGGCCGCGGTCTGTTCCTCACCGCCCAGCTGGCCCAGAACTGGGGCATCCGATACGCGGCCGAGGGCAAGACCGTCTGGGCCGAGCAGCCCCTCCCGGACCGCCACTGACACCGGTGCGGCGCGGCCGCGATCCCCGGCACGCCCTCGCGCGTCCGGCGCCTTCGCTACGCTGGCCGGGCCCGAGCCGCGTGTCCGATCCGACCGATCACCGGAGCCGCCCGATGCATGTCCGCCGTGTCGTACCCAACGTCCGCTCGCAGGCACTGGAGGAGAGCGCGGACTTCTACGGGACGCTGGGGTTCGAGGAGGTCATGAACCACGGCTGGATCATGACGCTCGCGCCGGCCGCGAACCCGGCCGCGCAGATCAGTTTCATGGGCGAGGACCTGACCGCCCCCGTGGCGCCGGACCTGAGCGTCGAGGTGGACGACGTCGACGCCGCCTACGCGGCCCTGCGGGAGCGCGGGGCGGAGATCGTGCACCCGCTCACCGACGAGGAGTGGGGCGTGCGCCGCTTCTTCGTCCGGGACCCCAACGGCCGCGTGGTCAACGTCCTCGGCCACCGCTGACGCCCGGGGGCCCGCGCAGCGGGCGCGGGTCAGGGGTGCAGGCTGCTGACGATCTGGGCGGTGGCCAGCAGGCCCTCGTGGATGGTGGGCGCCATGCTGGATTCGGCCAGGAAGAAGCCGAGCATGCCGCAGACCAGGGCGTGCGAGAACTTCAGCGCGCAGTTGCGCACGAAGATGATCGCCAGGATCGCGAGCAGCAGCACCACAGAGATGGAAATCGCCATCGTCAGCCTCCTCCGCCGCGCCCACTTCGCGGCTTTCGGCCGCAAGTGTGGCGTAGCGGGGGGTTTGTCCGGGCGGCTGACGCGTCCGCCGAACGTGTGGTTCTGCGCCCGGTCCGGCTCTCCCGCGTCCCGGGCGGCCGCCCCCGGCGGCGTGGGACTTCGGCGGGGGCCGCGTCAGGGCGCCTGGAGGTCGACCAGGCGGGCCAGCGCCTCCCGGTGGGCGCCCGCCGTGCCGTAGGCGAGGGAGTCGGCCTTGGCCCGCTTCAGATACAGGTGGACCGGGTGCTCCCACGTCATGCCGATGCCGCCGTGCAGTTGCAGCGCCTCCTCGGCGGCGTGGACGGCGACCGGGGCGGCGTAGGCCTGGGCGACGGCGGCGGCCACATCGGCGTCCTCGCCGCGCGCGAGCGCGTCGGCGGCGTTGCGGGCGGCGGCGCGGAGGTTGACGACCTCCAGCCACAGCTGGGCGAGGCGGTGCTTGAGGGCCTGGAAGCCGCCGACCGGCCGGTTGAACTGCTTGCGCTCCTTGAGGTGGCGCACGGTCTCGGTCAGCGACCAGTCGGCGAGGCCGAACTGCTCGGAGGCGAGCAGGGCGGCCCCGGCGCGCAGGGCCCGGCGCACGGCGGGCGCGGCCTCGCCCAGGCGGCGGCCCGGCGCTCCGTCGAGGACCACGCGGGCCAGCGGACGCGTCAGGTCCAGGGACACCTGCGCGGTGACGGTCGCGGCGGAGGCCCCGACGGCGTACAGCCCGCCGTCGTCGGCCGGCACAAGCAGCACGTCGGCGATCGACGCGTCGGCCACGGCGGTCAGTTCCCCGTGCAGCGCGCCGTTCTCCAGCCGCGCGGCCGGGCAGCGGGCGCCCGGCGCGGTGTGCAGGCCGACGGCGAGCGCGCCGATCGAGGTGGCCGCCGCCAGGTCGGCGAGCAGGTCGTCGGCGCCGCACGCCAGCAGCGCCTCGGTGGCCACGACGGCGCTGGTGAGGTAGGGCACGGGCGCGACCGCGCGTCCCAACTCCTCCAGGACGACGGCGGCTTCGCGGTGCGTGGCGCCCTGGCCGCCCAGTTCCTCGGGCACCAGCAGACCGGCCAGGCCCATGCCGTGCGCGAGCGACTTCCACAGCGGCACGTCGTGCGGGGCGTCCGACTCGGTGCGGGCGATGACGCCCGCCGCGTCGCAGTGGTCCGTGAGCAGGTCGCGGACCGCGGCGCGCAGCGCCTCCTCCTCCTCGGAGTAGAGCAGATCGGTCATCGGGCCAGGTCCTTCCAGGCGACGTCCTTGTCGGTGCGCGGCTCGGCGGGCAGGCCCAGGACGCGTTCGGCGACGATGTTCAGCAGGATCTCGCTGGTCCCGCCCTCGATGCTGTTGCCCTTGGCGCGCAGGTAGCGGTAGCCGGCGTCGCGGCCGGTGAAGTCGACCAGTTCGGGACGGCGAAGCGTCCAGTCGTCGTACAGCAGGCCCTCCTCGCCGCGCAGTTCGACCTCCAGGCCGCTGATCTCCTGGTTGAGGCGGGCGAAGGCGAGCTTCATGCCGGAACCCTCGTATCCGGGCTGGCCGGCGGCGAGTCGCTGGCGCAGGCGCTCGGCGGTCAGCCGGGAGACCTCGGCCTCCACCCACAGCTTCAGCAGCCGCTGGTGCAGGTCGTGGGTGCGCAGTTCCGGGCGCTCGCGCCAGGTCTTCGCCAGCGGGCCGATCATGCCGCCCTCGCGGGGCAGCCGCATGCCGCCGATGGAGACGCGCTCGTTCATCAGCGTGGTCTGCGCGACCTTCCAGCCCTCGCCGACACCGCCGAGGCGGTGGGCGTCGGGGATGCGGACGCCGGTGAGGAAGACCTCGTTGAACTCGGCCTCGCCGGTGATCTGGCGCAGCGGCCGGACCTCGACGCCGGGATCGGTCATGTCGCACAGGAAATAGGTGATGCCCTGGTGCTTGGGCAGGGCCGGGTCGGTGCGCGCGATGAGGATGGCCCAGCGGGCGACATGGGCGCTGGAGGTCCACACCTTCTGCCCGTCGACCACCCAGTCCTCGCCGTCGCGGACGGCGCGGGTGCCCAGGGCGGCGAGGTCGGAGCCGGCGCCGGGCTCGCTGAACAGCTGGCACCACACCTCCTGACCGGTCCACAGGGGCCGCAGGAAGCGCCGCCGCTGCTCCTCGGCGCCGTAGCGCAGGATGGTCGGGGCGGCCATGCCCAGGCCGATGCCGATGCGGCGCGGGTCGTTGTCGGGGGCGCCGGCCGCCTCCAGTTCGGCGTCCACGACGGCTTGCAGCGCGCGCGGCGCGCCGAGCCCGCCGAGGCCCTCCGGGTAGTGCACCCAGGCGAGACCGGCGTCGAAGCGGGCTTCCAGGAAGGTCAGCCGGTCGGTGGTGGCGGGCGGGTGGGCGGCCATCAACTCCTGGGTGCGGCGGCGCAGTTCGGCCGCGTCGAGCCGGCTGGTCATGCGGCGGCACCGTCGCGGTGCGCGGGCAGCACGGCGACACGGCCGGTGGTGACGCCGTCGGCGACCCGCTGCACGGCGGACGCGGCGCCGTCCAGCGGCACCCGCTCGCTCACCAGCGGCTTGATCGCGCCCCGGGCGGCCAGTTCGGTGAGCTGCTCGTGGCAGTGCTGGACCAGCTTCGGGTTCTTGGTGTTGTACAGGCCCCAGTGCAGGCCGAGGATCGAGTAGTTCTTCACCAGCGCGTGGTTGAGCGCCGGGCTGGGGACGGCGCCGCTGGCGAAGCCCACGACCACGATCCGGCCCTCGAAGGCGACGGTCTTGGCGGACTGGGCGTAGGCCGCTCCGCCGACCGGGTCGTAGACCACGTCGGCGCCGCGGCCGCCGGTGGCCTCCTTGACGGCGGCGACGACGTCCTCGGCACGCCGGTCGACGACGACGTCGCAGCCCAGCTCACGGGCCGCGGCCGCCTTGTCCGGGCCGCCGACGACGCCGATGACGGTGGCGCCGGCCGCCTTGCCCAGCTGGACGGCGGCGCTGCCGACGCCGCCCGCGGCCGCGTGCACGAGCAGTGTCTCGCCGGCCTCCAGGTGCGCCCGGCGGTGCAGCCCGAACCAGCCCGTCTGGTATCCGATGTGCAGGGCGGCCGCCTCGGCGTCGTCCAGGGCCTCGGGCGCGGGCAGCAGGGCGGCCTCGTCGGCGACCGCGTACTCGGCGAAACCGCCGTACGGCAGCGCCGGGTTGGCGATCACCCGGCGGCCGTCCTCGGTCTCGCCGCAGATCTCCACGCCCGGGGTGAACGGCAGCGGCGGCCGGACCTGGTACTGGCCCCGGCACAGCAGCGCGTCGGGGAAGTTGACGTTGGCGGCACGGACCCTCAGCAGGACCTGACCGTCGCCGGGCACGGGCCGCTCGGTCTCCGCCAGCCGCATCACCTCGCTCGGCTCGCCGTTCTCGTGCACTCGCCATGCCTGCATGCGCCGCCTCCACGGGTGACTGTTTCGTCGGACCGGGTTCGACCGCATACTAAGCGGTCGCTTGCCGATCGGGGAACCCACGAGCCGGTCGGATCACCGGACCGGTCGGATCACCTGGCCGGTCGAGCCGCCAGGCCGGTCGAGTCGTTCGGATCGCCGAACCGGCCGCACGCGTCCGGGTCAGTCGTCCTCGGCGCGCCGGCTGGGCCGCGCCCGTACGTGCATGCGCTCGCCCTGCGGCCCGAACAGGCTCAGGAACTCCACCGGCCCCTCCCCCGCCGACCCGAACCAGTGCGGCACGCGCGTGTCGAACTCCGCCGCCTCGCCCGGCCCGAGCACCACGTCGTGCTCGCCCAGCACCAGGCGCAGCCTGCCGGAGAGCACGTACAGCCACTCGTAACCTTCGTGGGTGCGCGGGTCCGGCTCCAGCTCGCGCCGCGGTTCGAGCACCTTGTACGCCTGCAGGCCGCCGGGCTGGCGGGTGAGCGGCCAGTGGGTGCGGCCGCCGCGCACGATCGGTTTCCTGGCCCGCACCCGGGGGTCGTCCACCGGCGGCGCGCCGACCAGTTCGTCGAGCGGCACCTGATGGGCCTGCGCGATCGGCAGCAGCAGTTCCAGGCTGGGCTTGCGCAGGCCGGACTCCAGCCGCGAGAGGGTGGAGACGGAGATGCCGGTCGTCTCCGACAGGGCCGCCAGGGTCACGTCGCGCTCCTTGCGCAGACGCCGCAGTCTCGGCCCCACACCGGCCAGTACGTCGTCGGTACTCATGAGGACATTGCAGGTTCAGCAAAGAGGTTTGTCAATCCGGCAGTGTGTCGGCGACCGTCGTGCCCGGAGGTGGTCGTCATGACCGAGAAGACCCGGCACAGCGGGAAGACCGAGAAGCACGGGAACAGGACCGACGCGTACGAGGTGGTCGTCGTCGGGGGCGGCGCGGCCGGGCTGTCCGCCGCTCTGGTCCTCGGCCGGGCCCGGCGCCGCACCCTGGTCGTCGACGCGGGCGAGCCGCGCAACGCCCCCGCCGCGCATCTGCAGGGGTTCCTGTCCCGGGACGGCATGCCGCCGGCCGAGCTGCTGGCCGTGGGCCGCGAGGAGATCGCGCGCTACGGGGTCGAGCTGGTCCGGGACCGGGCGGTGGACGCCGTACGGGACGCCGACGGGGAGTTCGACGTGACCCTGGCGGGCGGGAGCGCGGTGCACGGCCGGCACCTGGTCGTCGCGACCGGGCTCAAGGACGAGCTGCCCGGTGTGCCGGGGCTCGCCGAACGCTTCGGCCGGGACGTGCTGCACTGCCCGTACTGCCACGGCTGGGAGGTGCGCGACCAGAGCTTCGGCGTGCTGGCCACGAGCGCGCTGAGCGTGCACCAGGCGCTGATGGTGACCCAGTGGTCCAAGGACGTGACGCTGTTCCTGCACGAGGTCGCCGAGGCGGAGCTGAGCGACGACGAGCTGCGCGGACTGGCCGCCGCGGGGGTCGCCGTGGTGCCCGGGAAGGTGGCGGAGGTCGTGGTCGAGGCCGACCGGCTGACCGGGGTCCGGCTCGCGGACGGGACGGCGCACGCCCGTGAGGCGCTGTTCGTCGCGCCGCGCGCGGTGCCGCGCAACGACCTCCTGCGGCGGCTGGGCGCCGAGCTGCGCGAGACGCCGTTCGGCGCGTACCCGGAGACCGACGAGCGCGGGCTGACCAGCGTTCCCGGGCTGTGGGCGGCCGGCAACGCGAGCGGCTTCGCCGAGCAGGTGGTCAACGCGGCCAGCCGGGGCTACCGGGCCGGCGCGGCGATCAACGGCGAGCTGCTGTTCGCCGACCTCGACGCGGCGGTGGCGGCGCGGAGCGGGACGGCCGGGGCGTAGCGCCGACGCGTGGCGCGCCCCGAGGGCACCCGCGCCGCACCCACCGGGCCGCCCCGGGCCCACCCGCGCCGCACACGCCCTGCCGCCCGGGACCACCCGCACCGCACACGTTGCCGCACCGCACCGCACGGGCGGGTGCACGCGTCGTGGGCGCGCAGGTGTGGGGCGCCCTCCCGCGGTGCACCATGACTGCATGTTGCTTGCCCGGCTGGCCCAGGTGTCCCGGGAGGTCGCGGCCACCTCGGCGCGGTCCCGGAAGACCGCCCTGCTCGCGGAGCTGTTCCGGGAGGCGGCGGCGGACGACGTGCCGATCGTCATCCCGTATCTGGCCGGACGGCTGCCGCAGGGGCGGCTCGGCGTGGGGTGGAAGGTGCTGGGACGCCGCAGCGCGCCGGCCGCCGAGCCCTCCCTCACCGTGGCCGCGGTGGACGCCCTGCTCAGCGAGCTGGGCAAGGTGTCCGGACCCGGCTCGCAGGCGGAACGCACGCGTCTGGTGGGCGCGTTGATGTCCGCGGCCACCGAGGACGAACAGCGGTTCCTGCTGGGGCTGCTCACCGGCGAGGTGCGGCAGGGCGCGCTCGACGCGGTCGCCGTGGAGGGGCTGGCCCTGGCGACGGAGGCGCCGGCGGCGGACGTGCGCCGGGCGGTGATGCTCGCCGGATCGCTGCAACCGGTGGCCCGGGCGCTGCTCGCGGACGGTCCGCCCGCCCTGGAGCGGTTCCGGCTCACCGTGGGCCGCCCGGTGCTGCCGATGCTCGCGCACAGCGCCTCCTCGGTGGCCGAGGCGGTCGACAAGCTGGGCGCGTGCGCCGTGGAGGAGAAGCTGGACGGCATCCGCGTCCAGGTGCACCGCGACGGGGACACCGTACGGGTGCACACCCGCACCCTGGACGACATCACCGACCGGCTGCCCGAGGTGACGGCGGCGGCGCTGGAGCTGGCGGGTGAGCGGTTCATCCTGGACGGCGAGGTGATCTCCTTCGGCGCGGACGGCCGGCCGCGTTCCTTCCAGGAGACCGCCGGGCGCGTCGGCTCCCGGGTGGACGTGGCCACGGCCGCCGCGGCCGTCCCGGTCTCGCCCGTCTTCTTCGACGCGCTGTCGGTGGGCGACCGCGACCTGCTGGACCTGCCTTTCACCGAGCGGCACGCCGAACTGGCCCGGCTGGTGCCGGAGCCGATGCGGGTCAGGCGGGCCCTGGTCGCCGGTCCCGAGGAGGTACGGCGGGCCGAGGACTTCCTCGCCGAGACCCTGGGACGCGGCCACGAGGGGGTGGTCGTCAAGGCGCTGGACGCCCCCTACAGCGCGGGCCGGCGCGGCGCGTCGTGGCGGAAGGTCAAGCCCGTGCACACGCTGGACCTCGTGGTCCTGGCCGCCGAGTGGGGCCACGGCCGCCGCACCGGCAGGCTGTCCAACCTGCACCTGGGCGCGCGCGCCGCCGAGGGCGGCTTCGTGATGCTCGGCAAGACGTTCAAGGGCATGACCGACACGATGCTGGCCTGGCAGACCGAACGGCTGCGGGAGCTGGCGGTCGAGGAGCGGGGCTGGGGGGTGACCGTGCGTCCGGAGCTGGTCGTCGAGATCGCCTACGACGGCCTCCAGCGCTCCACGCGCTACCCGGCCGGCGTCACCCTGCGCTTCGCCAGGGTGGTGCGCTACCGGGAGGACAAGCGCCCCGAGGAGGCGGACACCGTGGAGACGCTGCTGGCGGCACACCCGGAGGTACGGCCATGACGGACCGGCACGACGCGCACGACCGGGGCAAGGAGGACGACCGGCACCACGGGGACGACCGGCACGACGAGGACGACCGCCACGACACGTCCCGCCGGCGGGGCAGGCGCAGCGCCGGGCTGCTGCTGTTCCGCCGTACCGGCGACGACGGCCTGGAGGTGCTGCTCGCGCACATGGGCGGCCCGCTGTGGGCCCGGCGGGACGTGGGCGCCTGGACGGTGCCCAAAGGGGAGTACACCCCTGACGAGCCCGCCTGGACGGCCGCCCGGCGCGAGTTCCGGGAGGAGCTGGGGCTGCCGCCCCCGGACGGCGAGGCGGTGCCGCTGGGCGAGGTCCGGCAGGCCAGCGGCAAGACCGTGACCGCCTGGGCGGTGGAGGGCGACCTCGATCCGGCGACGATCACGCCCGGCACGTTCACCATGGAATGGCCGCCGCGGTCCGGGCGGACCGCGGACTTCCCGGAGATCGACCGGGTGGAGTGGCTGGACCTCGACCGGGCGCGCGCGGTGATCGTCAAGGCGCAGGGCGCGTTTCTGGACCGGTTGGCTGAGCACTCGCGCTGAGGAGGGCCTCACGCGTTGCGGTCGCCGCCGCGGCGCGCGAAGGTCGAAGCACAGCCCGCCCCCAGGGAGGTCAGTCATGTCCATCGCCACGGTGAACCCGGCCAACGGCGAGACGCTCAAGACGTACGAGGCCATGGACGAGGAGGAGATCGAGCGCCGGCTCCAGCTCGCCGAGGCCACCTTCCGTACGTACCGGACGACGTCCTTCGCCGAGCGGGCCCGCCTGCTGAACCGGGCCGCCGATCTGCTGGACGAGGACCAGGCGGAGATCGCCCGGGTGATGACCACGGAGATGGGCAAGCCCGTCGCGCAGGCCCGCGCCGAGGCCGCCAAGTGCGCCAAGGCGATGCGCTGGTACGCCGAGCACGCCGAGGAGCTGCTCGCCGACGAGGAGCCGGCCGAGGCCGACGTGAAGGACTCCGGCGCCTCCCGGGCCCTGGTCCGCTACCGGCCGCTCGGCCCGGTGCTCGCGGTGATGCCCTGGAACTTCCCGCTGTGGCAGGTGGTGCGGTTCGCGGCGCCCGCGCTGATGGCCGGCAACGTCGGGCTGCTCAAGCACGCCTCCAACGTCCCGCAGACCGCGCTGTACCTGGAGGACCTGTTCCACCGGGCGGGCTTCACCAAGGGCTGCTTCCAGACGCTGCTGATCGGCTCCGGCGCGGTCGACGACGTCCTGCGCGACGAGCGGGTCAGGGCGGCCACGCTCACCGGCAGCGAGCCGGCCGGGCGGGCGGTGGCCGCCACCGCCGGCGAGATGATCAAGAAGACGGTGCTGGAGCTGGGCGGCAGCGACCCGTTCGTCGTGATGCCGTCGGCCGACGTCGACCGGGCCGCCGAGGTCGCGGTGACCGCGCGGGTGCAGAACAACGGGCAGTCGTGCATCGCCGCCAAGCGGTTCATCGTGCACACGGACGTCTACGACGCCTTCGCCGAGCGGTTCGTGGCCGGGATGAGGGCGCTGGAGGTGGGCGATCCGATGCGGGAGGAGACCGAGGTGGGTCCGCTCGCCAGCGAGCGGGGCCGGGCGGACCTGGAGGAGCTGGTCGACGACGCCCGGCGCGGCGGGGCGAGCGTGCTGTGCGGTGGCGAACGGCCCGACGGGCCCGGCTGGTACTACCCGCCGACCGTCCTGGCCGACGTCACCCGCGAGATGCGCGTCCACCGCGAGGAGGCCTTCGGCCCGGTCGCCACGCTGTACCGGGCGGCCGACCTGGACGAGGCGGTGCTGATCGCCAACGACTCGCCGTTCGGCCTGAGTTCCAACGTGTGGACGCGCGACGAGAACGAGATCGACCGGTTCGTGCGGGATCTGGAGGCGGGCGGCGTCTACGTCAACGGGATGACCGCCTCGCATCCGGCGCTGCCGTTCGGCGGTGTGAAGCGCTCGGGGTACGGGCGTGAGCTGTCCGGGCACGGAATCCGCGAGTTCTGCAACATCACCACGGTATGGCACGGGGCGTGAGCCTTCCGCGGCTACGATCGCCTTTGTGAACCGCGAAGTGACTCTCCCTCTGATCGTCGACGACCGCGGTACGCTGCAGGTGGCCGCGGCCGACGTGAGCAAGCTGCTGCGGACGGTGGGCGGCCGGTGGCTGCGCCTGGTGGAGTCCGGGCGGGACGACCTCGACGAGGACACGGTGGCCGCCCTCACCATCGAACTGGCCAAGCTCGCCGACCGCATCGACGTGGCCTGCATCGCCCACAGCAGCGGCACGACGCCGTAGGTGCGTCGATCACCAGCGTGGTTGACACGCGCGGACGCTTGATCACGGCGAAGACCTCCGGTGAGGTGGAGCCCGGGTCGCCCCGCACGACGGCCGCCGACGCCCCCCGGGGCCGTCGGCGGCCGTTCGGCTGTGCGGGCGGGGTGATCACGGTGAGCGGGGCCCGGCTCGCCGTGCATCGGCGATCAGGCGGACGGGCTGGCCGGCCGCCGTCGGCCGCGCTCCCGAGAGAACGGCCTTGACCAGGCGTTCTTCTCCCCTCGGAGCCCACTCCGCGCCCCCTCGCGCGGCACCGCCGGCCGCCCCCGCGCCCCACCCCGCGTCGCCGGATTGGAGTAGTCCGGCGCGAGATCGTCGCTCTCCCGGGCGATCGTGGATGGACCACCCTTCTGGGTGCACCACCCTCTGACCGGGGGGCCACCGGCCTTCCGGAAGGCGAAAGCAGGCACGGCTCATGGCGACTTTGTGCAGACCTTCGGTGTCCGTTCCAGAGCACGTCATCACGATGGAGGAGACGCTCGACCTCGCGCGTTCCCACCACGCGGACCACCCGCAACTCCCGCTGGCCCTCCGGCTGATCGAGAACACCGGTGTGCGCACCCGGCACATCGTGCAGCCCATCGAGGAGACCCTGAAGCACCCGGGCTTCGAGGCGCGCAACAAGCTCTACGAGCGGGAGGCGAAGGCCCGCGTCCCCGCGGTCATCCAGCGGGCGCTCGACGACGCCGAACTCCTCACCACCGACATCGACGTCATCATCTACGTCTCGTGCACGGGCTTCATGATGCCCTCGCTGACGGCGTGGCTGATCAACGAGATGGCGTTCGACTCGACCACGCGTCAGATACCCATAGCCCAGCTGGGCTGTGCGGCGGGCGGCGCGGCGATCAACCGGGCCCACGACTTCTGCACGGCCTACCCGGACGCCAACGCGCTCATCGTGGCCTGCGAGTTCTGCTCGCTGTGCTACCAGCCCACCGACCTCGGCGTCGGCTCGCTCCTGTCCAACGGCCTGTTCGGCGACGGCATCGCCGCCGCCGTGGTGCGCGGCACCGGCGGCACCGGCGTCCGGCTGGAGCGCAACGGCTCGTACCTGATCCCCAAGACCGAGGACTGGATCGCGTACGACGTCCGGGAGACGGGCTTCCACTTCCTGCTGGACAAGCGGGTGCCCACCACGATGGAGCCGCTCGCCCCGGCCCTGCAGGACCTGGCCGGGATGCACGAGTGGGACGCGTCCGACATGGACTTCTACGTCATCCACGCGGGCGGCCCGCGCATCCTGGACGACCTCAGCAAGTTCCTGAAGGTCGAACCGCACGCGTTCCGGTTCAGCCGGTCCACGCTCACCGAGTACGGCAACATCGCCAGCGCCGTCGTGCTGGACGCGCTGCGCCGGCTGTTCGACGAGGGCGCGCCGGAGGACGGCGCGCGGGGTCTGCTCGCCGGGTTCGGTCCCGGCATCACCGCGGAGATGTCCCTCGGCAGCTGGCAGAACGGGGGCCGGTCATGAGCGAGAGCGTGCTCACCCCGGGCACCGGCACGACCCCGGCCGCCGGCCCGCCCGCGCCCGCCTGCCCGGCCGCCGGCACGGCCATGCCGCCGGTGCGGCACTGGCCGGCCCGCGACCTGGCCGGCGTCGACTTCGACCCGGTGCTGGCCGAGCTGATGGAGGAGGGTCCGGTCTCCCGGATCGAGCTGCCCAACGGCGAGGGCTGGGCGTGGCTGCTGACCCGCATGGAGGATGTGCGGCTGGTCGCCAACGACCCCCGGTTCAGCCGCGAGGCGGTCATGGACCGGCCGGTCACCCGGCTGGCGCCGCACTTCATCCCGAGCCGGGACGCGGTCGGCTTCCTGGACCCGCCCGACCACAACCGGCTGCGCCGCTCGGTCGCCCCCGCCTTCACGGCGCGGGGGGTCGAGCGGGTGCGGGAGAGCTCCCGGCGGATGCTGGACGAGATGGTCACCGAACTCATCGCGGCCGGCCCGCCCGCCGATCTCACCAGCGCGGTGCTCAGCCCGTTCCCGATCGCGGTGATCTGCGAGCTGATGGGGGTGCCCGCCGCCGACCGGCACGCCATGCACACCTGGACGCAGCTGATCCTGTCCTCCGCGCACGGCGCCGACGTCAGCGAGCGGGCCAAGCAGGAGATGGGCGCCTACTTCACGGAGCTGATCGACGCGCGCGCCGACAGCACCGAGGAGGACGTCGCCTCGCTGCTCGGCGCGGCGACGGGGCGCCGGGAGGTCACCCTGGAGGAGGCCGTGGGTCTCGCGGTGCTGCTCCAGATCGGCGGTGAGGCGGTCACCAACAACAGCGGGCAGATGCTCTACATCCTGCTGACCCGGCCCGAGCTGGCCGACCGGCTCCGCGCGGACCGGGCGATCCGCCCGCAGGCGATCGACGAACTGCTGCGCTACATCCCGCACCGCAACGCGGTCGGGCTGTCCCGGATCGCGCTGGAGGACGTGGAGATCCAGGGGGTGCGGATCCGGGCGGGCGACGCGGTCTACGTGTCGTACCTGGCCGCCAACCGCGACCCCGAGGTCTTCGCCGACCCGGCGGAGATCGACTTCACGCGCTCCCCGAACCCGCACGTGGCCTTCGGCTTCGGCCCGCACTACTGTCCCGGCGGTCAGCTGGCCAGGATGGAGTCGGAGCTGCTGGTCGACGCCCTCCTGGACCGGCTGCCGGGGCTGCGGCTCGCGGTGGCCGCGGGTCAGGTGCCGTTCAAGAAGGGCGCGCTGATCCGGGGGCCCGAGGCCCTGCCCGTGACCTGGTGAGGTGCCCATGACGACCATCGAGCCACCGATCACCGCGATCGAGGTACCCCCGGCCACCGCCGCCGACGGGCTGCTCGTGCCACCGGGGCACGGCCGGGTCGTCGAGACGGCCGCGCAGCGCGTGACGTACAAGGTGACCGGCTCGCACTCGCGGACGGCCTCCACCTTCGAGGTCGAGGTGCCGCCGGGCTTCGACGTCGGCGCCCATGTGCACACGCGCAGCGAGGAGTTGTTCTACGTGCTGGAGGGCGAGCTGGATGTGCTCGCCTTCGAGCCGAGGATCCGGACTCCCGACAACTGGCAGAAGTGGGAGTCCAGTTCCGGCCGGCGCGTGGTGCGGGCCACGCCGGGCACGGTCATCGTCGTGCCCCCGGGCTGCCCGCACGCGTTCGCCAACCCCACGGAGACGGCGGCGAAGATGTTCTTCCAGGCGTCCCCGCCGCCGGACCACGAGCGGTACTTCGACGAGCTGCTGGAGATTTTGGGCAGCGGGGGCCCGCCCGACCTGGAGGCGATCGAGGCGCTGCGCAAGCGGTACGACATCGAGCAGCTGACGCCGCTCCGACACCGCTGACGGCCGGCCCGCGACACGGCCGTGCGCCCCGCCCGTGTCACGACGGGCGGGGCGCACGCGCGCGCCGTGCCGCGGCCGCGCCCTCCGGTCCGGCGGGGCCGCCGCCGCGGGGCTAGCGGATCGGCTGGCCCGAGATGGTGCGGGCGATCACCAGCCGCTGGATCTCACTGGTGCCCTCGAAGATCGTGTAGATCGCCGCGTCGCGGTGCATCCGCTCCACCGGGTACTCGCGGGTGTAGCCGTTGCCGCCCAGGATCTGGATGGCCTGCGCGGTCACCTTCTTCGCGGTCTCGCTGGCGAACAGCTTGGACATCGAGCCCTCGGCGGCGGTGAACCGCTTGCCGTTGATCGCCATCCAGGAGGCCCGCCACACCATCAGGCGCGCCGCGTCGACGGAGGTGGCCATGTCGGCGAGCTGGAAGGCGACGCCCTGGTTGTCGATGATCGGCCGGCCGAACTGCTCGCGGGTCTTGGCGTAGTCGAGGGCGACCTCGTAGGCGGCGCGGGCGGTGCCGACCGCCATGGCGCCGACGGCCGGGCGGGACGCCTCGAAAGTGGCCATCGCGGCGTTCTTCACACGCTCGCCGCCCTTCCTGGCCTTCTCGCGGGCGCGGGCGAGGCGCTCGTCCAGCTTCTCCTTGCCGCCGAGCAGGCAGGAGCCGGGGACGCGCACGTTGTCGAGGATGACCTCGGCGGTGTGCGAGGCGCGGATGCCGTGCTTCTTGAACTTCTGGCCCTGGGAGCAGCCCGGCGTGTTCGGCGGGACGATGAAGGAGGCGTGGCCCTTGGAGCCCAGCTCGGGGTCGACGGAGGCGACGACGACGTGGACGTTGGCGATGCCGCCGTTGGTCGCCCAGGTCTTGGTGCCGTTGATCACCCACTCGTCCTTGGCCTCGTCATAGACGGCGCGGGTGCGCATGGAGGCCACGTCGGAGCCGGCGTCGGGCTCGGAGGAGCAGAAGGCGGCGACCTTCACGTCGCTGGCGTCGCCGTACATCTGCGGGATCCAGGTGCCGATCTGCTCCTCGGTGCCGTTGGCGAGGACGCCGACGGCGGCCAGGCCGGTGCCGACGATCGACAGGGCGATGCCGGCGTCGCCCCAGAACAGCTCCTCCATGGCCATCGGGATGCCGAGGCCGGTGGAGTCGAAGTACTGCTGGGCGTAGAAGTCGAGGGAGTAGATGCCGACCTTGGCGGCCTCCTGGATGACCGGCCAGGGAGTCTCCTCACGCTCGTCCCATTCGGCGGCCGCGGGCCGTATGACGTCGGCGGCGAAGCCGTGCAGCCAGTCCCGGACCTCCTTCTGTTCGTCGTTGAGCTCCATGGTGAACTCGGCCATGTCCCCTCCAGCGGCGCACAGGCGTGTTACTTGCGGTAACCGTACTGTGTTACCGACCAGTAGGAAAAGTCAAGTCGCCCGGTACCCTCGGCAGCCCGTTCGATGCCGCCGCCCCGGTCAGTGTTAGTTTGCGCAGGCGTCACCGAATCAGCACGGGTGGGGAGAGCTCATGGACACCACGCAGCGGACCGAGCAGCAGCGGTCCGCCGACCGCCGACGGCGCGAGCTGCTGGAGGCCGCCGACCGGGTGGTGCTGCGCGACGGCCCGCAGGCGTCGATGAACGCCATCGCCGCCGAGGCCGGCATCACCAAGCCGATCCTCTACCGCCACTTCGGCGACAAAGGCGGACTGTACGCCGCCCTCGCCCAGCGGCACACCGACGCCCTGCTCGACTCGCTGCGCGCCGCGCTGGACGCGCCGGCCGAGCGGCGCGAGCGGGTCGAGTCGACGCTGGACACCTATCTGGCGGCCATAGAGGCCCGCCCGCAGGTGTACCGGTTCCTGATGCACCCGGCGGAGGGCGGCCAGGGCGGCGACCAGGGCTTCGACGTCGGCAAGCACTCCGCGCCGCTGCTGCGCCGGATGGGCGAGGAGCTGGCCCAGGTCGTCGAGGAGCGGCTCGACCTCGGGCCGGGCACCCAGCAGCTGGCCCGGGTCTGGGGCCACGGCATCGTCGGCATGATGCACGCGGCCGGCGACTGGTGGCTGGGCGAGCGCCCCTGCTCGCGCGCGGAACTGGTCCGCAGCCTCGCCGACCTGCTGTGGGGACGCCTCGCGGCGGCCGGCGACAGGGCCGGCGGCCCCGGGTTCTGAGACCCCGTCCAGACTCCCCGCCCCGGCGCCGCGGCCCCCGCGGCGAGGACTCAGCCCCCGCGATTCCAGGGCGCCCGTGCCGCCCGCCCGAGCACTCTGCGCCGCCGCCAGCCCGTGAGATGGTCCACATACAGGCGGCCGTCCAGGTGGTCGCACTCGTGCTGCAGACACCTGGCGAAGAACCCGGTGCCCTCCACCGTGACCGGCTCCCCGGCCGCCGTGAACCCCTCGACGACCGCGCGGTCGTGGCGCTCGACGCCCGCCTCGATGCCCGGCAGCGACAGACAGCCCTCCGGACCGCGGAAGAGCAGTCCGTCGGCGGTCACCAGCCGCGGGTTCACCAGGTGCCCCAGATGCCGTACGTCCTCGTCGTCCGGGCAGTCGTAGACGAACACCCGCAGGTCCGCGCCCACCTGGTTGGCGGCCAGTCCGACGCCCCGGGCGGCGTACATCGTCGCGAACAAGTCCTCCACGAGCGCGGCCAGTTCGGGGCCGAAGTCGGTGACCTCGCGGCAGGGCGCCGCCAGGGCCGCGTCGCCGAGGCAGGTGAGGGGCCGTACGCGCCCGCGGGCGCCCGGGATCGAGCCGTTTCGCATGGCGGCAAGGGTACGGTCCTGGTGAACGCGCGAAGGGCGCGCGGGCGCCGCGACCGTGCCGGGGTTCGGGAGCACCGGCGGATCTCGATAGGCTGAGGTCCACACCACGTTGCCGGATGGCTCAGGCGCGGCGCGTACGCAAGGAGGATCGAGAACTGATGGCAGGCAACTCGGACCCGCTCACGCCGCGGGCCAAGCTGGCCGTGACCGCGGGCAAGGCGGTCGCGGCGGCATCGCGCGCCGCGGGGCGCGGCAGCGGTTCGGTGATCGGGGGCCGGGTGGCGCTCAAGCTCGACCCCGACCTGCTGGCCCGGCTCGCGCAGAACCTGGACGTCGTCCTGGTGTCGGCGACCAACGGCAAGACGACCACGACCCGGCTCATCGCCGAGGCGCTGCGGGCGGCCGGCCCGGTGGTCTCCAACGCGCTCGGCGCGAACATGCCGGCGGGCATCACCTCGGCGCTGGCGGGCGGCTCGGAAGCGAAGTTCGCGGTCATAGAGGTCGACGAGAAGTACCTCGCGGGCGTGGCCCGCGACACCGACCCCAAGTGCATCGCGCTGCTCAACCTCTCCCGCGACCAGCTGGACCGGGCCGCCGAGACCCGGATGCTCGCGGAGCACTGGCGCGAGGGCCTGGCCGGCTCCAAGGCCGTGGTGGTCGCCAACTGCGACGACCCGCTGGTCGTGTGGGCGGCGTCCTCCTCCCCCAACGTCATCTGGGTGGCGGCCGGGCAGATGTGGAAGGACGACGCCTGGTCGTGCCCGTCGTGCGGCGGCGTCATGCAGCGCCCGGGCGACGACTGGTACTGCAACGAGTGCGGTTTCCGCCGGCCCACGCCCAGCTGGGCGCTCTCCGGCGACCACGTGCTGGACCCGCACGGCTCGGCCTGGCCGATCCACCTCCAGCTGCCGGGCCGCGCCAACAAGGCCAACGCCGCCTCGTCCGCGGCCGTGGCCGCCGTCTTCGGGGTGCCGCCGCAGGTCGCCCTGGAGCGGATGTACCAGGTGCAGGCGGTGGCCGGCCGCTACGACGTCGTGCAGTTCATGAACCGCGACCTGCGGCTGCTGCTGGCGAAGAACCCGGCCGGCTGGCTGGAGACGTTCTCGCTGATCGACCCGCCGCCCACCCCGGTGATCCTCTCGGTGAACGCGCGCGGCGCGGACGGCACCGACACCTCGTGGCTGTGGGACGTCGACTACACCCGGCTGACCGGCCACCCCCTCTTCGTGATCGGCGACCGCAAGCTGGACCTCGCGGTGCGCCTGGAGGTCGCGAACCAGCACTTCCAGGTCTGCGAGAGCGTCGACCAGGCGGTGCAGCAGGCGCCGCCCGGCCGGATCGAGGTCATCGCCAACTACACCGCGTTCCAGGACCTGCGCCGCCGCGTCGGCAACTGACCACGAAGGACGATCACTTCATGAGCGACAACCAACTGCGGCTGGTGTGGATCTATCCGGACCTGCTCAGCACCTACGGCGACCAGGGCAACGCGCTCGTCGTGGAGCGCCGGGCCCGGCAGCGCGGCCTGGACGTGGCCCGGCTCGACGTGCGCAGCGACCAGCCGATCCCGACCTCCGGCGACATCTACCTGATCGGCGGCGGCGAGGACCGGCCGCAGCGGCTGGCGGCGGAGCGGCTGCGCCGCGACGGGCATCTGTACCAGGCCGTGCAGAACGGCGCGATCGTGTTCTCGGTCTGCGCCGGCTACCAGATCCTCGGCCACGAGTTCGTCAACGACCTCGGCCAGCGCGAGCCCGGTCTCGGCCTGCTCGACGTGGTGTCGGTGCGCGGTGAGGGCGAGCGGTGCGTCGGCGACGTGCTGGGCGACATCGACCCGCGGCTCGGGCTGCCGCCGCTGACCGGGTTCGAGAACCACCAGGGCGTCACCCACCTCGGCCCCACCGCCCGCCCGTTCGCCCAGGTCCGCGTCGGCCGAGGCAACGGCACCGGCGACGGCACGGAGGGCGCGTACAACGACACCGTCTTCGGCACGTACATGCACGGACCCGTGCTCGCCCGCAACCCGCAGATCGCCGATCTGCTGCTGAAGCTGGCGCTGGACGTCAACGCGTTGCCGCCGACCGACGACCACTGGTACGAGGCGCTGCGCGGCGAGCGCATCGCGGCGGCGCAGCAGCCCGCCTAGGCGCCCGGCCCGGCGGCGGTCCGCGCGGCGGGAAGCGGCCCGAAACGGTTCTTCTCCACCGCCGCCGCCCCGGGCCGCGCCCGCGTGTTCACCGGCCCGTCAGCACGCGGCGACCAGCCCGTCTGACGGGCCTTCCGCACAGGTGAGCGACCCCGTCCAGCAGGCGGACGCACCCTTAGGGCGGCCCCCCTGCTGCCGCTAGGGTGGCGGGGATCGAGCCGGACAGCGCGGTCCGGTCCCGTGCCCATGTGGAGAAGGTTGTTCGGGCTATGCGCATTGGTGTCCTCACGTCCGGCGGCGACTGCCCCGGCCTGAACGCCGTCATCCGGTCCGTCGTGCACCGTGCGGTCGCCGACCACGGCGACGAGGTCATCGGCTTCCGGGACGGCTGGAAGGGCCTCCTGGAGTGCGACTACCTCAAGCTCGACCTCGACGCCGTCGGCGGCATCCTGGCCCGCGGCGGCACCATCCTCGGCTCCTCCCGGGTCCGTCCCGAGCACCTGCGCGACGGGGTGGAGCGGGCCCGGGGGCATGTGCGCGAGCTGGGGCTCGACGCGATCATCCCGATCGGCGGTGAGGGCACCCTGAAGGCGGCCCGGCTGCTGTCGGACAGCGGCCTGCCCATCGTGGGCGTGCCGAAGACCATCGACAACGACATCGCCGTCACCGACGTCACCTTCGGCTTCGACACCGCCGTGACCGTCGCCACCGAGGCGCTGGACCGGCTGAAGACCACCGCCGAGTCGCACCAGCGGGTGCTGATCGTGGAGGTCATGGGCCGGCACACCGGCTGGATCGCGCTCCAGTCCGGCATGGCGGCCGGCGCGCACGCCGTGGTCGTGCCCGAGCGCCCCTTCGACATCGAGGAGCTGGCGAAGAAGGTCGGCGAGCGGTTCGCGGCCGGCAAGCGGTTCGCGATCGTCGTCGCGGCGGAGGGCGCCAAGCCGCTGCCCGGCACCATGGACTTCGACGAGGGCGGCAAGGACGTCTACGGCCACGAGCGGTTCGCGGGCATCGCCCGGCAGCTCTCGGTCGAGCTGGAGGAGCGCCTGGGCAAGGAGGCCCGGCCGGTCATCCTCGGGCACGTCCAGCGCGGCGGCACCCCGACGGCGTACGACAGGGTGCTGGCGACCCGGTTCGGCTGGCACGCGGTGGAGGCCGTGCACCGCGGGGAGTTCGGCCGGATGACCGCGCTGCGCGGCACCGACGTCGTGATGGTGTCGCTGGCCGAGGCCGTGGAGACCCTCAAGACGGTGCCCGCCGACCGGTACGCCGAGGCGGAGTGCGTGCTGTAGGACACGTGCGGGTATGAGCCGCCCCCGGTCGCGAGCGCGGCCGGGGGCGGCTCTAGTCTGGGTCCGGACAGACAGCGCACAACCCCCACGAATCAGGAGCCGGCGGATGGATCACAGCGGGCACGGCATGACCATGGATCTGCCGCCGTTCACGCTGGGACGCGGCCTGGAGTGGTCCACGGACCCGTTCTTCCTCGTCGCCTGCCTGCTCGGGCTCGCCCTGTACGGGTGGGGCGTGGTGCGGCTGCGGCGGCGCGGCGACTCCTGGCCGGTGGGCCGGACGATCGCGTACGTCGTCGGTGTGCTGACCGTGCTGCTGGTGATGTGCACCGGACTGAACGACTACGGCATGGTCATGTTCAGCGTGCACATGGTGCAGCACATGGTGATCAGCATGCTGTCGCCGATCCTGATCCTGCTGGGCGCGCCGGTCACCCTGGCGCTGCGGGCGCTGCCGGTGGCGGGCCGGGGCCGCAAGGGGCCGCGCGAACTGCTGCTGGCCCTGCTGCACAGCCGTTACATGCGGATCGTCACGCACCCGGCGTTCACCATCCCGATGTTCGTGGCGAGCCTGTACGCGCTCTACTTCACCCCGCTGTTCGACTTCCTGATGGGGTCGCGGGCGGGGCACATCGCGATGATGGTGCACTTCCTCGCGGTCGGCGTGGCGTTCTTCTGGCCGATCATGGGCGTCGACCCGGGCCCGCACCGGCCGGGCTATCTGATGCGGATGCTGGAGCTGTTCGCGGGGATGCCGTTCCACGCGTTCTTCGGCATCGCGCTGATGATGGGCTCCACCCCCATGGTGAAGACCTTCGAGAACCCGCCCGCCTCGCTCGGCATCGACGCGCTGGCCGATCAGAGCGCGGCCGGCGGCATCGCCTGGGCCTTCAGCGAGGTGCCCTCGGTGCTGGTGCTGCTGGCGCTGCTGTTCCAGTGGTACCGCTCCGAGCAGCGGCAGGCCAAGCGCAAGGACCGGGCCGCCGACCGCGACGGCGACAAGGAGCTGGCGGCCTACAACGCCTACCTGGCCTCGCTCAACGCGCGCGGGAACTGACCTCCCGGCGCGTTCCGCTTGCCGCACTCCCGGCGCCCGGAGGGTGAAACGGGGGCACCATGGTGGGGAAGCGGACGTGAGGAGGGGTGTCGTGATGCCCGGTTCGACGGACGGTTCCACGAGAGCCATGGGAGTGCTCACCGTGGGCGCGCTGGTGGTGGTGTCGGCCTACTCGGTGGCGATGGGCGCCAACGGGTGGCTGTGGTTCGGGTGGGTCGTGCTGGGCCTGGTGACGCTGGGCATGGTGGTCACCCACGGGACGTGAGGCGGCTCAGTCGCCGGTGAGGTTCCCGAGCCGCCCGGCCGAGTGCACGCCGGGCTGGTACTTGGGCAGCCGGACGGTGATCCGCATTCCGGCGCCGGGCGCGGTCTCCAGGACGAGGCCGTGGTCGTCGCCGTACACCTGGCGCAGCCGGTCGTCGACGTTGGACAGGCCGATGCCGCCGGAGGGGCTCTCCTCGCCGGCCAGGATGCGGCGCAGCAGCCGCGGGTCCATGCCGGCGCCGTCGTCCTCGATGACGACCAGCGCCTCGGCGCCCGCGTCGCGTGCGGTGATGCGGATGCGGCGGGTGCCGGTCTTGCCCTCCAGGCCGTGTTTGACGGCGTTCTCCACCAGCGGTTGCAGGCACAGGAAGGGCAGGGCGACCGGCAGGACCTCGGGGGCGATCTGGAGCGTCACCGCGAGGCGGTCGCCGAAGCGGGCCCGCACCAGCGAGAGGTAGTGCTCGATGGCGTGGAGTTCGTCGGCGAGCGTGGTGAAGTCGCCGTGCCGGCGGAACGAGTAGCGGGTGAAGTCGGCGAACTCCAGCAGCAGCTCGCGGGCGCGCTCGGGGTCGGTGCGCACGAACGAGGCGATCACCGCGAGCGAGTTGAAGACGAAGTGCGGGGAGATCTGGGCGCGCAGGGCCTTGATCTCGGCCTCGATCAGCCGGGTGCGGGAGCGGTCGAGGTCGGCCAGTTCCAGCTGGACGGAGACGAAGCGGGCGACCTCGGCGGCGGCGCGGACCAGGACGGCGGACTCGCCCGGCGCGCAGGCGACCAGGGCGCCGTGCACGCGGTCGTCCACGGTGAGCGGGGCGACGACCGCCCAGCGCACCGGGCAGCCGGGGATGCCGCAGTCGATGCGGAACGCCTCGCCGCGGCCGGTGTCCAGCGGGCCGGCCAGCCGTTCCATGATCGCGTCGCGGTGGTGGGCGCCGACGCCGTCCCAGGCCAGGACCCGCCGGTCGTCGGTGAGGCACAGCGCGTCGGTGCCGAGCAGGGAGCGCAGCCGGCGGGCCGACCTGCGGGCGGTCTCCTCGGTGAGTCCGGCGCGCAGCGGGGGCGCGGCCAGGGAGGCGGTGTGCAGGGTGCGGAAGGTGGCGTGCTCGACGGGGGTGCCCAGGCCGTCGAGGCCGGGCGGCCGGGCGGTGCGCCGGCCGAGCCAGAACCCGGTGGCCAGCAGCGGCAGGACGGCCACGCACAGTCCGGCGAGGAAGCCGCTCATGCCCCGGCCTCCGCGCCGAGTTCCTCGGGCAGGTGGAAGCGGGCCAGGACGGCCGCCGTTCCCGCGGGCACCTTGCCGGGGGTGGCGAGGGAGACCAGCACCATGGTGAGGAAGCCGAGCGGCACCGACCACAGGGCGGGCCAGGCGAGCAGCGCGTGCAGCGGCCCGCCGCCGGCGAGGCCCGCCATCGTCGCGGTGACGGCGGCGAACGCGGCGCCGCCGCCCACGAGCATGCCGGCGGCGGCGCCGGGCGGGGTGAGCCGGCGCCACCAGATGCCGAGGACGAGCAGCGGGCAGAAGGAGGAGGCGGAGACGGCGAAGGCCAGGCCGACCGCGTCGGCGACGGGCAGCGAGCCGACCAGGACGCTCCCGGCCAGCGGGACGGCCATCGCGAGCGCGGTGCCCAGCCGGAAGTGCCGTACGCCGCGTGCGGGCAGGTGGCCGCGCGAGGGCAGCACGTCCTGGGTGAGCACGCCGGCCACCGCCATGGTGAGGCCGGAGGCGGTGGACAGGAACGCGGCGAAGGCGCCGCCGGCGACGAGCGCGCCCAGCAGGTCGCCGCCGAGGCCGCCGAGCACCCGGTCGGGCAGCAGCAGGACGGCGGCGTCGGCGTTGCCGGTGAGGGTCAGCTCGGGGGCGTAGAGCCGGCCGAGGGCGCCGTAGAGGGGCGGCAGCAGGTAGAAGGCGCCGAGCAGGCCGAGGACGGCGACGGTGGTGCGGCGGGCGGCGACGCCGTGCGGGCTGGTGTAGAAGCGGACGACGACGTGCGGCAGGCCCATGGTGCCGAGGAAGGTGGCGAGGATGAGTCCGTAGGTGGCGTACAGCGGGCGTTCCTCGCGGCCGGTGGCGAGGGAGGCGGACATGCCGCCGGTGCCGCGGCGGTCGGCCTCGGGGACGGCGGTGCCGGCGGCGAAGGTCAGGCGGGTGCCGCGTGCGACGCGGTGGGGGCCGGCGGGCAGGGTGACGGGCCGGCCGTGCAGGGCGCGGCCGTCGACGGCGCCGCTGACGGTGACGGTGAGCGGGCTGTCGAGCCGCAGGTCGAGGGTGGCGTCGACGCGGACGGTGCGCTGTTCGCGGAAGGCGGCCGGTTCGGCGAAGGCGCGGCGGGGTGCGCCGTCGCCCTGCCAGGCCAGGGCGAGGAAGAGCACGGGGACCAGCAGGGCGGTCAGTTTCAGCCAGTACTGGAAGGCCTGCACGAAGGTGATGCTGCGCATGCCGCCGGCGGCGACGGTGGCGACCACGACGACGGCGACGACGATCCCGCCGAGCGCGTCGGGCGCCCCGGTGAGCACGGCCAGGGTCAGGCCCGCGCCCTGGAGCTGGGGCAGCAGGTAGAGCCAGCCGACGCCGACGACGAAGCCGCCCGCGAGCCGGCGCACGCCCTGGGAGGCGAGCCGGGCCTCGGCGAAGTCGGGCAGCGTGTAGGCGCCGGAGCGGCGCAGCGGGGCGGCGACGAACAGCAGCAGGACGAGGTGGCCGGCGGTGTAGCCGACCGGGTACCAGAGCATGTCGGGGCCTTGGACGAGGACCAGTCCGGCGATGCCGAGGAAGGAGGCGGCGGAGAGGTACTCGCCGCTGATGGCGGCGGCGTTCAGGCGCGGTCCGACGGTGCGGGAGGCGACGTAGAAGTCGGAGGTGGTGCGGGAGACGCGCAGGCCGAAGGCGCCGACCAGGACGGTGGCGACGACGACGAGGGCGAGAGCGGGGACGGTGTAGGCGGAGTTCACGTGCGGGCGGCCTCAGCGGTCCTCGACGAGCCGGACGAAGTCGCGTTCGTTGCCTTCGGCGCGGCGCACGTACCAGCGGGCGAGCAGGACGAGGGGTGCGTAGAGGCAGAAGCCGAGGACCGCCCACTTCAGGCGGCGGGCCTCCGGGGCGGCGGCGAAGACCAGCGGCAGCGGGCCCACCAGCAGGACGAGGACCGCGAACGCCGCGAGGGCGGTGCGCAGTTGGCTGCGCATGAGGGAGCGGACGTAGGTGTGGCCGAGGGTGGTCTGCTCGTCGATCTCGGTGCGCGGCCGGTAGGGGCTCGGGGCCCGGCGGGTGCGGCGGGGCGGTCCGGTGACGACGACCCGGCGTTCGGTGGCGTCCTGCGGCATGGCGTACGTCTCCTAGCGCGCGGTGCGGCGCATCAGCAGGTCCCGCAGTTCGCGTGCGTGGCGGCGGCTGACCTGGAGTTCCTCGCCGCCGGCCAGCACGCTCACCGAGCCGGCGTCCAGGCGCAGTTCGCCGATGTGGCGCAGGGCGACCAGGTGGCGGCGGTGGATGCGGACGAAGCCGCGTCCGCGCCAGCGTTCCTCCAGGGCGGACAGCGGGATGCGGACGAGGTGGGCGCCGTTGGCGGTGTGCAGGCGGGCATAGTCGCCGCGCGCCTCGACGTGGGTGATGTCGTCGACGGCGACGAAGCGGGTGACGCCGCCGAGTTCGACGGGGACGTGGTCGGGGTCGGGTCCGCTCACCGGTATCCGGGGTGCGGCGGGGCGCAGGTGGTCGGCGCGGCGCACCGCCTCGGCCAGGCGTTCGCGGCGCACGGGTTTGAGCACGTAGTCGACGGCCTTGAGGTCGAACGCCTGCACGGCGAAGTCCTCGTGGGCGGTGACGAACACGATCAGCGGCGGTGCGGCGAAGCCGGTGAGCAGCCGGGCCAGGTCGAGTCCGTCGAGGCCGGGCATCTGGATGTCGAGGAAGACCACGTCGACGGCGTCGGGCCCGTCCGGGCCCGAGGCGAGCGCCCGGTTGATGCGGCGCAGCGCCTCGGTGGCGTCGCCGGCCCCTTCGGCGGCGGTGACGCGGGGGTCGGCGTTGAGGAGGTAGAGCAGTTCCTCCAGCGAGGGGCGTTCGTCGTCGACGGCGAGGGCGCGCAGCATGAAGGTGGAGTGTAGGGGCGAAAGCCCCGCCTGGACATGTGCCGGGCACGGGCGTTCGCGCTGGATACAGTGCCGCCATGAGCAGCAGGCCCGCGCCGTTCGACGACCTCGACCGGAAGATCCTCACCGCCCTGATGGCGAACGCCCGTACGAGTTTCGCGGAGATCGGCGCGGTGGTCGGCCTGTCGGCGACGGCCGTGAAGCGGCGGGTGGACCGGCTGCGCGAGGCGGGGGTGATCACCGGGTTCACGGCCACGGTGAAGCCGTCGGCGATGGGCTGGCGCACGGAGGCGTACGTGGAGGTGTACTGCGAGGGCGCGGCGCCGCCGCGGCGGCTGGCGGAGGTGGTGCGCAACCATCCGGAGATCACGGCGGCGATGACGGTGACCGGCGGCGCGGACGCGCTGCTGCATGTGCGGGCGCGGGACGTGGAGCACTTCGAGGAGGTGCTGGAGCGGATCCGCGTGGAGCCGTTCATCCGCAAGACGATCAGCGTGATGGTGCTCTCCCATCTGCTGCCGGACAGTCCGGAGGCCGGCGCCAGCCATCCGCCGCCGCCGTGACGCAGCGCTCGTGCGCGCGCGCCGGTGAAGACGCAGCGATACTGCTCCAACACGCAGGGTTCGTTCCTTGTCGTGCGTACCGGCCGCTTCCTACCGTGGTGTCAACCCTCAGTCGACACCCGGGAACGGAGAGACCCTCTGTGTCCGAGACACGTGTGCCGCGCCGGCGGCGCTTCCTCGTCTGCGAACCCAGACACTTCGCCGTGCAGTACGCGATCAACCCCTGGATGCGGCCGGACCGTCCGGTGGACGTGCCGCTCGCCCAGGCCCAGTGGCGGGCGCTGATCGACGCCTATCGCGCCCACGGTCACACCGTGGAGACCGTGGAACCCGTGCCCGGCCTGCCGGACATGGTCTTCGCCGCCAACGCGGCCGTCGTCGTCGGCGGGCGCGTCTTCGGCTCCCTGTTCAAGGCGCCCGAGCGGCGCCCGGAGTCGGTCCCCTACGACACCTGGTTCAAGTCGGCCGGCTTCGACGTCCACCGCCCCGAAGCGGTGTGCGAGGGCGAGGGCGACTTCGTCCCGGCCGGCCGCTGGATCCTGGCCGGCACCGGCTTCCGCACCACCCGACAGGCCCATCGCGAGGCGCAGGAGTTCCTGGGCGTCCCGGTGATCGCGCTGACCCTGGTGGACCCGTACTTCTACCATCTGGACACGGCGCTGTTCGTCCTGGACGACGGGACCGGCGCGACCGGCCAGAACGGCGGGACAGGCGGGACCGGCGGGAACATCGCCTACTACCCGGAGGCGTTCTCGCCCGGCAGCCGCGAGGTGCTGGCCCGGCTCTATCCGGACGCGGTGATCGCCACCCGCGAGGACGCGCTGGCCTTCGGGCTGAACTCCGTCTCCGACGGCCGCCACGTGTTCGTCTCCCCCGGTGCGACGGCGCTCGCCGAGCAGCTGGCGCACCATGGATATCTGCCCGTCCCCGTCGACCTGTCCGAGTTCCACAAGGCGGGCGGCGGCATCAAGTGCTGCACCCAGGAGATCCGCTCATGACCGCACCCGCACGCGCCCGTACCTCCGACGAGCTGATCCGCGCCGAGCAGCCGGTGCTCGCGCACAACTACCATCCGCTGCCGGTGGTGGTCGCCCACGCGGAGGGCGCCTGGGTGGAGGACGTGGAGGGCCGCCGCTACCTGGACATGCTGGCCGGCTACTCGGCGCTGAACTTCGGCCACCGTCATCCGGCGCTGATCGAGGCGGCGCACCGCCAGCTCGACCGGCTCACGCTGACCTCGCGCGCCTTCCACAACGACCAGCTGGCCGGGTTCGCCGAGCGGCTGGCGCGGCTGACCGGCCAGGACATGGTGCTGCCGATGAACACCGGCGCGGAGGCGGTGGAGAGCGGCATCAAGGTCGCCCGCAAGTGGGCGTACGACGTCAAGGGGGTGCCCGCCGACCGGGCGACGATCGTGGTGGCGGCGGACAACTTCCACGGCCGTACCACGACGATCGTCAGCTTCTCCACGGACGAGACGGCGCGCTCCGGCTTCGGGCCGTTCACGCCGGGCTTCCGGATCGTCCCCTACAACGACCTCGCGGCCCTGGAGGCGGCCGTCGACGAGACGACGGCGGCCGTGCTGATCGAGCCCGTCCAGGGCGAGGCCGGAGTGATCGTCCCGGACGACGGCTATCTCGCCGGGGTGCGGGAGCTGACCCGGCGGGCGGGCTGCCTGTTCGTCGCGGACGAGATCCAGTCGGGCCTCGGCCGCACCGGGCGCACGCTCGCCGTCGAGCACGAGGACGTGGTGCCGGACCTCGTGCTGCTGGGCAAGGCGCTGGGCGGCGGGATCGTGCCGGTGTCGGCGGTGGTGGGCCGCCGGGAGGTGCTCGGCGTGCTGCGTCCGGGCGAGCACGGTTCGACCTTCGGCGGCAACCCGCTGGCCGCCGCGGTCGGCACGGCGGTGGTCGAGTTGCTGGAGACGGGCGAGTTCCAGCGCCGGGCCGCCGAGCTGGGGGGCGTGCTGCGCGAGGGGCTGACCGATCTGGTCGGCCGGGGCGTGGTCGGCTTCCGCTCGCGCGGGCTGTGGGCGGGCGTGGACGTGGACCCGGCCCTCGGCACCGGCCGGGAGATCAGCGAGCGCCTGATGCGGGAGGGCGTCCTCGCCAAGGACACCCACGGCTCGACGATCCGACTGGCCCCGCCGCTGACGATCACGGAGGCGGAACTCCGCTCGGCCCTGGCCGTCCTGGCGGGGGCGCTGGCCGTCTGAGCGCGGCCGCCGCGGGGCCGCCCGGACGGCGGCCCCGTACGCCCACCGGGGGCGTCCCGACGCGGGACGCCCCCGGCACCGCGCGGACCGGCGGGCCTACTGGTTGGACTTGGCCGCGCTGATGTCCCCGAGGGCGGAGTCGGGGTCACGCTCGATGGCGAGGTCGCCGATGGAGACGATGCCCACGGCGTGTCCGTGGTCGACGACCGGCATCCGGCGCACGGAGTGCTCGCGCATCAGCCGCACGGCCTGGTCGACGTCGTCGTCGGGGGTGATGGTGACGATGTCGTCGCTGCAGGCCGAGGCGACGGTCCGCTGTTCCTGGTCGCCGCCCTCGGCGAGCGAACGCACCACCAGGTCACGGTCGCTGACCAGGCCGCGCAGCTCGTCGCCCTCGGTCACCAGGACGATCCCGATGTCCTCGTCGCGCATCTTCTGGGCGACCGCCGTCACCGACGTCTGCGGCTCCACCGTCACCAGGTGGCTGGTCATGATGTCGCGTACGTGCTGAGCCATGACGCCTCCCTTCGTCAGGGTCCTGCGGTGCCGTTCACCGCTCTGCGTGGCGCCGGGTACCCGGGGCGGGCGATGCCGCACCCGACATACGGAACGGAACATTCCGTTCGGGTGGCCGGATGCGGGTACCCGACCGCGAGACGGCACTTCCTGAGGAGATGACTCCCATGCTGCTCATCGGCCTGCTCCTCCTCGCGGCCACCGCCGCGTTCGTCGTTCTGGCCATCGCAAGCAACATCTCCGGCGGGCCCGGCTACCCGGTGTCGATGTTCGGCAACCACATCGCCACCATGAGCCCCCTCGCCCTCTTCAGCGCCGGGCTCGCCCTGGCCCTGATCTTCTGTCTGGGGGCGCTCCTCTTCCTGGGCACCGCCAACCACCGCCGGCGCACCCACAAGGTGGCGCGGAACTACGGCCGTACGGGCGGCGGGCCGGTGGACGACACGACCCGCCCGGACGACCGCCGCTATCCCTGACCGCCCCGGTCAGTGGTAGGCGTGCACCACCGCGTGGCCCCTGCCCCGGCCGATCATCCACCGGTTGACGGGAGTGGTCAGCACGAAGGCCAGGGCGAGGGAGAGCACCAGTGAGATCCAGAACAGGGCGTCGGCGAGACCGGCGTCCATCGCTCCGGGGACGCCCACCATCACCGTGTTGTCGATCAGTTCCATCACCGCGATGGAGACCGTGTCGGCGGCGAGGGCCACCTTCAGCGCCTGCCGCGGGGCGAGCCCGGCGCGCAGCACTCCGCGCATGGTCAGCGCGTAGCCGAAGACGAAGGCCAGCGCGATCGAGACGACGACCGTGGCCGCGTTGTGCAGTCCGGCGGCCGTGCCGATGATCATGCCGAGCACCTCGCCGACGGCGCAGCCGGTCAGGCAGTGCAGCGTGGCCTGCGCGGCCATGCGCCAGGAGACGCCCGCCGGGGCGTGGTCGTGCCCGCCGTGGGGGTGACCTTCGTGGTGGTGTTCCCCGTGGTGGTGCGCCGGGTGTGTCATCGTCGCTCTCCCCTTGCTGATGAGGCTCACCGGACTCTAACAACATACCCCCTGGGGGTATTCTGGAGCCAGGACCCCGGATGAGGGACCCCCTTCGGGGCAGCCCGGACCGGGCGGCTGCCCCGAAGGGGGATTCACGCGGGGAGGAGACCGGCGGACTCCTACCGCTCGCCGAGCGTCTTCTTCATGCCGGCGATCTCGGCCGACTGCGAGGCGACGATCGACTTCGCCAGCGCCGTGGCCGGGCCGTAGGCGCCCTTGGTCTGCTCGGTGCGCGCCATGTCGAGGGCGCCCTCGTGGTGGCCGACCATCATCCGCAGGAACGCCCGGTCGAAGGCGTCACCGGACGCCTTCGCCAGCCCGCTCATCTCGGCGTCCGACATCATGCCGGGCATGCCGGTCGTGCCGGCCGCTCCGGACGCCGACGGGGCGGAGTGGCCCGAGCCGGAGTGGTCCATGCCCGGCATGTCCGTCATCGCGGAGGAGTCGGCGTCCGGGACGCTGGCGCCCCAGGCCCTCAGCCAGCCGGTCAGGGTGGTGATCTCCGGGCCCTGGGCCTTCCTGATCCGCGCGGCGAGGTCCTTGACCTGCTGCGACTTCGCCCGCGAGGAAGCCAGTGCGGCCATCGCGACGGCCTGGCGGTGGTGCGGGATCATCTGCTGCGCGAACGTGACGTCCTGCGCGTTGTGGCCGGTGTGCCCGGCCGAGGGGGCGGCACCGGCTCCCGTGCCGCGGTCCGGGTCGCCCGGGTGACCCGAGTGGCCGGGAGCGGCTGAGCCGGCGTCGCCGCCGCAGGCGGTCAGCACGAGCGCGGCGGTGGCCGCCGCGGCCAGCGCGGCGGTACGGCGAAGCAGGGATCGGCGATCTGTCATGACGGTGAGGCTCCTTGTGCGGCCCGCGTGCGGACACGCGGGAGTGACGGATGGTGAGACGGGACCGGAACGCGGCACCCCGCTGGGGCGTCGCGCGGGCGTCTCTAGATCCGCAGGAGCTGGAGTTCGGCCAGATCGGGCGGGGCCCGGCCGCCGGCCGGCTCGGCCGCCGGACCCGTGCGGGCCACGGCGGGCGCGGCCGAGGCGAGGCCCGGCGCGGGCAGCAGCGCGGGCGGCGCGTACGGCGCCGAGGTGCCGGCCGCCGCGCAGGTGCCGCCGGCGTGCGTCATCGCCGCACCGCCGCCGTCCGTGGCGCCGGGCGACGGGCGGCAGGCCCGGTCCGGGCGCGGGGCCGCGTGATCGGCGCCGGCCGCCGGATGCCGCACTGGCCCGGCGTCGTGGCCGGCCGCGGCGAGGGAAGACATGGTGCCGGCGTCGTGCCTGGTCGCAGCGAAAGAAGACGTAGCGCTGGTGTTGCGGCCGGTCGCGGCGAAGGAAGACGTAGCGCTGGTGTTGCGGCCGGTCGCGGCGAAGGAGGTCATGCCACCGGTCTCGTGCCCGGCCGCGGCGGACGAAGCCATGCCACCGGTCTCGTGCCCGGCCGCCGCGAACGACGTCATGGCACCCGCGTCGTGGCCGGCCGCGGCGAGGGAGGTCATGGCGCCGTGTTCGCCCGTGGCCGGCATCCCGGCGGGCGACAGCGCGTGCATCGCGAACACCCCGGCCAGCACGGCCAGGACGAGCGACGCCCGGCCGGCGCGGCTCGTCGCGGAGCGGAGGCGGGCGCCGGACGACACGCGCCCATCGTACGGACTCCCCCGCACCGGCCGCGGGCGCCCCCGTGGCGTGCCGGAGGTCAGGACTCCCGGCTCCGGCGCCGGCGGCGCAGCAGGTGCCGGACGACCAGCGCCGCGACGAGGACGCCGAGCCCGGTGAGCACGTACGCCTCGTACCGGCTGATCGTGTCGTAGACGGCGCCGATGTGCGTGCCGGCGAAGTAGGCGAGGGTCACCCACATGCCCACCCACAGCGCCGCGCCGAGCGCGTTGAAGGCCAGGAAGCGCAGCCAGTGCATCCCGCTGGTGCCCGCGATGATGCCGTTGGCCTGGCGCAGCCCCTCGACGAAGCGGGCCACCGTGACGATCTTGCCGCCGTGCCGGGTGAAGAACCGCTCGGCCGACGCGAACCGCTCCGGCGTCAGGAAGACGTACTTGCCCCAGCGGTGCACGAACGCGCGGCCGCCCAGGCGGCCGATCAGATAGCCGATGTTGTCCCCGACCACGGCCGCGGTGAACGCGATCAGCCCCACGGCCACGACGTTCAGCTCGCCCGCTCCCGCGTACACGCCCGCCGCGATCAGGATCGTCTCGCCGGGCGCGGGGATCCCGAAGTCCTCCACGAAGACGACGCCACCGACGGCCCAGTAGCCGTAGTGGCCGAGCAGCGGTGCCAGGTGCTCCAGCGGACCCGGAAGCGGAGGAGGCATGGTCACCACCGTACGTCGCCCGGCGCACGGGCCCGGCAGCCGCCGCGCGCTCCGGCGCGTTCGGAAGTCGCGCACAGCCCTGACCGGGAGACCGGCCCGCCTATACAGTCGTCGGCAGGACAGCTCGGAACCGGGCGGCGCCGTGGGGAACGGCGCGCTCCGGCAGGACGCGGCGGGGGCGGATCGGGTGGAACGGCGTTTCTTCGTCGCGTTGGGCAGCGGCCGGTATCAGCATCTTCCGCGAGCGGATCAGCTGGAGTTCGTCCAGTCGGACAAACAGGCCACGGCCCGGCTCTTCGGCGGCTTCGGCTACGAGTCGGCGCTGCCGGGCCTCGGCGAGTACGACGGCGCCGAGCAGATCCGGCAGAAGCTGCGCCACTGGGCCGCCGACACGGCGTTGACCGGCGACGACATCGTCGTCGTCTACTTCGCGGGCCATGGCGCCACCGCTCCGGGCGACCGGCACTACCTGTTCTGCTGGGACTCCTCCCCCGACGACCTGGCCGCCACGGCGCTGGCCACCGAGGATCTCGTCCGGATCCTGTGCAACGGCGACTTACGCCACCTGCTGCTGATCCTGGACACCTGCGCGGGCGGAGCGGGCAGCGCGGAGGCCACGGCGGTCGCGCTGCAACGGCTGGTCTACGGCAGCCCCAATGGGCCCGCCACCACCGGGCTGTGGTTCCTCGCCTCGGCCCGGCGCAAGGACATCGCCGCCGACGGGCAGTTCACCTCCGCCTTCGCCGCGGCCGTCGAGACCACCACCGAACGCACCGGGCAGCGTCAGCAGTACCTCGATCTGACCGAGCTGATCAAAGCCGTCAACGAACGGTTCGACGCCGACGGACGCGCCCAGCGCGCCGAACTCGCCAGCGGCCTCGTCACGGGCCTGGCCCCGTTCCTGCCCAACGCCGGCTACCGTCCCGAGCTGCCCCCGCTCGGCACGGACCTGGAGGTCCAGCGGCGGGTCGCCGGCCGGGACCTCACGGAGCACTTCGGACCGCGCTCGCGCGGCGTGGAGTTCGAATCCGAGCAGGGCCTCTACTTCAGCGGACGCTCCAACGTCCTGAAGGAACTCGTGTCCTGGCTCGTCGACCCGGACCACGACGGCCGCGGCCGGATCGTCACCGGCAGCCCGGGCTGCGGCAAGTCGGCCGTGCTCGGCCGCATCGTCGCCCTGTCCGACGCGGGGTACCGGGCGGCCCTCGACCTCTCGGACGTCGACCCCGCCACGGTGGTGCCGGCGGGTCTGGTGGCGGCCGCCGTGCACGCCCGTCACAAGCGGCTGGAAGAGGTCGTGGAGCGCATCGGCGACGCCCTGGACATCGAGGCGGACGGTTCGGCGGCCCTGCTCCAGGAACTGACCCGGCGCGGCCGTCAGGGACCTCCGCTGGTGATCGTCGTCGACGCCGTGGACGAGGCGGGCTCCGACACCGCCGCCGACGCCGGGGGCCACGGCGAGCCGCGCCGGATCAGCCGGGAGCTCCTGCGCCCGATGTCGGAGATCCGCGGGGTACGGCTCCTCGTCGGCACCCGGCACGAGCTGATCACCGCGCTCGGGCCGACCTTCGCCATCCTCGACCTCGACCTGCCCGAGTACCGGGCGGGCGAGGACGACGTGACCGGTTACGTCACCCGGGTGCTGGTCGCGGCGGAGGAGCCCGAGGTCCGCACCCCTTACCGGGACGATCCCGAACTCGCCCGGACCGTGGCGCGCGGTGTGGCCGCCAGAGCGGCCGGCGTCTACCTGTACGCGCGGACCACCGCGCGGACCCTGCGCTCGGACCGAACGGCGGTCGACGCCACCCGGCCGGGATGGTCGGACGCCCTGCCCAGCGAGATCGGCGGCGCCTTCGACGACTACCTGGCCCGCTTCGGCCGGGACGAGCCGCGAGTGCGGCGGATGCTGCTGGCGCTGGCGTTCTCCGAAGGCAAGGGGCTGCCGCGAGGGCGACTGTGGACCGAGCTGAGCAGCACCCTGTCCGGCGTCACCTGTACCGAGGAGGACGTCACCTGGGCACTGGACGTCGCCGAGGCGTACATCGCCGAGGTCATCGACGACGACCGCCGGTCGGCCTACCGGCTGTACCACAAGGCGCTCGCCGAGCACCTGCGCGCCACCGCCGGGCGGCCCGCCGTGGACGTCCAGCGCACGGTCGGCGAGGCGCTGACCGCGCTGGTCCCCGTCGCCGCCGACGGCCGGCCCGACTGGTTCGCCGCCCCGCCCTACGTCCGTATGCACCTGGCCACCCACGCCGCGGCGGCCGGCGCCCTGGACACGCTGATGGCGGACCCGGGCTTCCTCCTCGCCGCCGAACCGCTCGCCCTGCTGCGGGCGTTCGCCTCGGTGGGCGGACACGGCCCGGCCCGGCAGGTACGCGGCGCCTATGAGCAGGTGGCCCACCGCCTCACCACCGACCGGCCGCTCGGCGAGCGGGCCGCCGACCTCCAGCTGTCGGCCCGCCGCTGCGGCGCGGACGACCTGGCCGACCGGATCGGCGCGCTGGGCGTGGCCATGCCCTGGTCGGCCACCTGGGCCTGGTGGTCCGCCAGCGGGGTCCACCGGCTCCTCAGCGGCCACACCAAGTCCATCGAGTGCACGGCGGTCGGCGAACTCGACGGCCGGCCCGTCGCGGTCACCGGCAGCCAGGACGGCACGGCCCTGGTGTGGGACCTGATCTCACAGCGGCGGATCGGCGTGCCGCTGTCCGTGGGGATCGCCGTCAGCGCCGTCGCGGTCAGCGACCTCGACGACTACACGATCGTGCTCACCGGCGCCGAGGACGGCACCGTCCGGATCTGGGACCTGTCGGTCGGCCAGGAGTTCGGCGCCCCGCTGACCGGGCACACCAACCGGATCGAGAGCGTCGTCACCGGACGCGTCGGCGGCAGCGAGGTGGCGCTCACGGCCAGTTCCGACGGTACGGCCCGGCTGTGGGACCTGCGGACCCGGCGTCAGCTCGGCACCGCGCTCGCCGCGCACCGGCGCACGGTCAACGACGCCGACCTGGGCGACCTGGACGGCCGGCCGATCGCCGTGACGGGCGGCGAGGACCGGGCGCTGTACGTCTGGGACCTGAGCGACGTGCCGCACGGCGGGGACGCCCGCATCGACGGACTGCCCCTGCTCGGCACCCCCGGCGACATCACGGCGCTGCGGGTGGCGGAGGTGGACGGACGCACGGTGGTGCTCGTCGGCGACTCCAGCGGTCTGCTCAGCCGGTGGGACCTGACGGACCGGCGCCAGATCGGCGAGCCGGTCCTCGGCCACATGTCGAAGTGGGGCGGCAGGGTGATGTCCGTGACGACCGGCCGCTTCCGGGGCGCCGTCGTGGCCCTCACCAGCGGTGAGGAGGAAGTACGGCTGTGGGACCTGGCCACTCTCCAGCAGATCGGCCGCTCCCTGCGCGGGCATGTGGAGGCCATCACCGGTGCGGCCCTGCTGATCCGGGACTCGGACTCACTCGCCGTGACCGTCGGCAGCGACCGCACCGCCCGTATCTGGGACCTGACCACCGAACAGCCGGACCAGGAACACGTCGACTCCATCAACGCGCTCGCCTTCACCGTCCTGGACGGCAGGCCGGTGGCCGTCACCGCGTCCCGTGACGGCACCGCCCGGCTGTGGGACCTCGCTGATCGCCGCCAGGGTGGGCCGCCGATGGCCGGGCATTCGGGTTCGGTCCTCGCCGTCGCCCTCTGGGTGCGCAACGGACGGGCGTTCGCCGCCACCGGCGGTGACGACACCACCGTCCGGCTGTGGGACGCGATCACCGGAGCCGCTGTGGGCCCGGTGCTGACCGGCCACACCAACTCCGTCACCTGCCTGGCCGCCGGGCAACTGGACGGCCGCCCGGTGGTCGTCAGCGGCAGCGAGGACGGCACCGTCAGGATCTGGGACGCGGAGACCGGCCGGCCCGTGGGCGATCCGCTGGCCGGGCACATCGGCGGCGTCTCGGAGCTCGCGCTGGACCAGGACGGCCCCGCACTCCGCATCGTCCTGGCCACTTCGTCCGGGCACTGTTACGTACGAGAGGCCGGCGGAGCCGTCCGGGCCCACCTGTTCCTGGAGGACCACTCCCAGTCCGCTCGACCGGTGGCGGTGGCGTTCAGCCAGAAACGCCCCCTCGTGGTGTGCGCGGTCGAGGGCCACAACGTGCATGTTCTGGACGTGGAGACGGCGGCACGGGTGGCAGGTCCCTTCCGCGGTCACATCGACGCGGTCACCGGTGCCGCCGTGGGCCGCGCCGCCGGCCGGACGATGCTGGCCACCCAGTCATGGGACGGCACCCTGCGCCTGTGGGACCTGACCACCAACGAGCCCTATCAGGAACCGCTCGAGGACTACCGCGAGTACAACACGGTCAAGCCGGTGTTCGGCCGGATCGGCACGGTGGACGCGCTGATCACCACGGTCAGATCCATGGTGCGCATCTGGAATCTCGACGAGTTCCAGCCGTGGGGGGAGCCGATGTGCTGGTCGGACCGGGGCGTGGGACAGGCCCTGATGCTGCGCACGGCTTCCGGACGCGACGCGGTGGCCACTCAGGACGGCACCGGGACACTCCGCCTCCACGACCTGCGCGACGGACGGGTGGTCGGCAACCCCCTCACGGCCGCCGCCTTCGGCAGCCAGGGGATCGCCGCCGCCGAGGTGGACGGCCGGGTACTGCTCCTGCGTGGCTCGTCGAACACCGTCGAGGTCTGGGCGCTGGACGAACGCAGACTGCTGGCCAGGCACCGCTCGGCCAAGGACAACCCGACGCTGGGATCGGTGAACGGCCGCTGGGCTGCGGCGGCGACGGACGGCTGGTACGACGTCCACGCCTGGGACCCGGCAACCGGCGCGCCCCTCTGTGGTGTGATGAGCGGCCACACCGCGGCGGTCCGGGCCCTGCGCTTCTGGGACCCCGCCGAAGGCGAACCCCGTCTGGTCAGCGCCTCCATGGACGGCACCGTCCGGCTCTGGGACCTCGCCACCGGTGACGCCACGGCCACACTGGAGGGTCACGAGATGGGCGCCGCGTCGCTGGAGCTGGTCCGGCTCGACCGGGACTTCGCCGTCTGCGGCACCGCCGGCGGCCGGGTGCGGCTGTGGGACCTGGCCGGTCCGGGCCCCGTGGCGCTGGAGCCCGAACCGTTCCCCTCGGCCGTCACCGCGCTCGCCGCCGTGTCCACCGGCGAGCAGGCCGTGCTCGTGGCGGGCGACAGATACGGGCAGCTGCGGGTGTGGGACCTGCGCTCGCCGTCCTGGAACCTGGCCCTGGACATCGGGAGCGGGATCAACGATCTCGCCCTGGACGAGAGCGGGCGGGTCAGCGTGGCCACCGACATGGGCCTCGCGGCCCTGCGTCTGCACCTGCCGTCGCCCGCGAAGGAGCTGACCACCGAATGAGCCGTGTCGTACTCGTCCACGGAATCGCGCAGGAGACCAAGGGAGAGGAGAGCCTTCTCCTCGACTGGTACCCGGCGCTGTGCGACGGACTGAAACGCGCGGAAGCCGAGCCGGTCGACCGCGCCGAGGTGTCGATGGCCTTCTGGGGCCATGTGTTCCGGCCGGCCGGCCGCCGCACCCTGGGCCCGCCCGTGCTCGACGCCTCCGACGTCGAACAGGGTCTGGAGGAGGAGCTGCTGCTCGGCTGGTGGGAGGCGGCCTCGGCGGCCGAGACACGGGTGCCCAGTCCCGAGGAGCCGGCCCGGCTGCGCACCCCCCGTCCGGTCCAGCGTGCCCTCGACGCGCTCAGCCACTCGGCGTTCTTCGCCGGCCTCGGCGAGAGCCTGCTGATCCACGCGGCCCGTCAGGCACGGCGCTACTTCACCGAACCCGCGGTGCGGGCCGGTGTCCAGGCCGAGTTCGCGCGCTGCGTCACCGACCGGACGGAACTGGTGATCGCGCACTCCCTGGGATCGGTGATCGCCTACGAGGGCCTGTGCGCGCACCCGGAGTGGCCCGACCTGACGCTCATCACGCTGGGGTCGCCGCTCGGGGTGCGCAAGATGGTCTTCGACCGGCTCGAACCCGCTCCCGCCGGCGGTTTCGCGCGCTGGCCCGCGCCGGTAAGGAAATGGACCAACATCGCCGACTCCGGTGACGCGGTGGCCCTGACCAAGGAGCTGGCTCCCGCGTTCGGCGCGCGGGTCACGGACGTGCCCGTGCACAACGGGGCCCGCGCGCACGACGTCCGTCCGTACCTCACGGCGCGCGAGACGGGGGCGGCCGTGACGCGCTCCCTGCGCCGCCCCGGCGCCTCCGCCTGACCGCACCGGACCGGCATCGCCCGGCCCGTAAGGGGTTACACATGAGGAGGGTGGGCGCGGGCCGGCCTCCGGGGCGCTCCGGGTCGGACAGGTCCGCGCCGGCCCACCGCGGTTCCGAAGCAAGCCTGTTCCGGCGAGTGAGGAGCGACCTTCTTGTTCTACTACGTGCTCAAATACGTCCTGCTGGGACCGCTGCTGCGGGTCGTCTTCCGGCCGCGGATCGAGGGGCTGGAGCAGGTGCCGGCGTCCGGTGCGGCCATCGTCGCGGGCAACCACCTGTCGTTCTCGGACCACTTCCTGATGCCCGCGATCCTCAGACGGCGCATCACCTTCCTGGCCAAGGCGGAGTACTTCACGGGGCCCGGGCTCAAGGGCCGGCTCACCGCCGCCTTCTTCCGCAGCGCCGGGCAGATCCCGGTCGACCGCTCCGGCAAGGAGGCCGGGCAGGCCGCGATCCGGGAGGGGCTCGGGGTGCTGCGCCGGGGCGAGCTCCTCGGCATCTACCCGGAGGGCACCCGTTCGCCCGACGGCCGGCTCTACAAGGGCAAGGTCGGGGTCGCGGTCATGGCCATCAGGGCCGGGGTGCCGGTCGTCCCGTGCGCGATGATCGGCACGTTCGAGGCGCAGCCGCCGGGCCGGGTGCTGCCGCGGATCCGGCCCGTCGTCATCCGCTTCGGCGCGCCCCTGGACTTCTCCCGCTTCGCCGGCATGACGGAGCAGAAGGCGGTGCTGCGCGCCGTCACGGACGAGATCATGTACGCCATCCTGGCGCTGTCCGGGCAGGAGTACGTCGACACGTACGCGGCCGTGGCCAAGGCCGGGCAGGCGGACGGGGCGGCCGCGCCGAAGACCGGGCGCGGGCGTGGCTTCCCGCACCCGCCGCTGGGGTGACGCCGTCGCCGCAGGGCGGGTGCGCCGTACGGACGGCGAAGGGGCGGCCGGAGTCACCGGCCGCCCCTTGGCGGATACGCACTCGGGCGCGTGCCGTTACGGCTTCGGCGTGGCGTGCGGGGCGCAGGTCACGTCCGCGGCGTCCACCTTGCCGCTGAGCAGGTAGGCGTCCACCCGCTCGTTGACGCACGGGTTGACCAGGCCGGTGACGCCGTGGGAGCCGGCGTCCTTCTCGGTGATCAGACGCGATCCCTTGAACCGCTTGTGCAGTTCGACGGCGCCCACGTACGGGGTGGCCGCGTCACGCGTGGACTGCACGATCAGCACCTGCGGCAGGCCCTTGCCGGTCTTGACGTTCACCGGGCTCTGCTGCTTGACCGGCCAGGTGGCGCAGGGCAGGTTCATCCAGGCGTTGGACCAGGTCAGGAACGGGTACTTCGCGTTCAGCCGCGTGTTGTCCCGGTCCCACTTGTGCCAGCTGGTGGGCCACTTGGCGTCGGCGCACTCGACGGCCGTGTAGACGGCGTTGCCGTTCTCCGAGGAGATGTTGCCCGCGGTGTCGGACATGTCCGGGGCGGCGGCGTCGACGAGCGCCTGGGTGTCGCCGGCGAAGTACTTGCTGAACACCGTCGCGACCGGGACCCACGAGGAGTCGTAGTACGGGGCGCTCTGGAAGAAGGCGAGCAGCTCGGCCGGGCCGACCACCCCGCCGATCGGGCTCTTCTTGGCGGCGGCGCGCAGCTGGAGCCACTTGGCCTGGACGGCGTCGCGGGTGGTCCCCAGGTGGAAGGCGGCGTCGTTCTTGGCGACCCAGTCCTGCCAGTCCTTCCAGCGGCCCTCGAAGGCGATGTCCTGGTCGAGGTTGGCCTGGTACCAGATGTTGTCGCGGTCCGGGTTGACGACGCTGTCGACGATCATCCGGCGGACGTGGTCCGGGAACAGGGTGCCGTAGACGGCGCCGAGGTAGGTGCCGTAGGAGACGCCCAGGTAGTTGATCTTCTTCTCGCCGAGCGCGGCCCGGATGACGTCCAGGTCGCGGGCGGTGTTCGGGGTCGTCATCTGCCGGAGCATCGCCGCGCCGGAGCGGTCGAGGCAGCCGTCGGCGTACTCGCGGGCGAGCTTGCGCTGGGCGCGCTTGTCGGCCTCGGAGTCGGGCACCGGGTCCATCTTGGGCGCCTTGACGAACTCCTGCGGGTCGACGCAGGAGATCGGCGCGGAGTGGCCGACGCCGCGCGGGTCGAAGCCGACGAAGTCGTAGGCCTTGGAGACGTTGGTCCACAGCGGGTTCTTGCCGGTGACGCGGGTCGGGAAGCGCAGGCCCGAGCCGCCCGGACCACCGGGGTTGTAGACGAGGGCGCCCTGGCGCTCCTGCTTCGTGCCGGTGTTGCCGATGCGGTCCACGGCGAGCTTGATCTGCTTGCCGTAGGGGTGGGCGTAGTCGAGCGGCACCGAGACGTAGCCGCACTGGATGGGCTTGGCCAGCCCCCAGTCGGCGGGGCAGTCCTGCCAGTCGATGCCGGCCTTGGCGGCACGGTCCGCGGCGACGGCGGCGCCGCGCGCCTCGCGGTCCTGGCCGCGGCGGCTGTCCGCACTGGCCGCGGGGGCCGCCACAGCGCCGGCTATCAGGGTCGCCGTGACGAGCGCACCGGCCGAACCGAGGGCCAGGAACCGGTTCTTCGGTCTGATGTCCCTCAAGTGGGACCTCCCCGTACATCGTTACGAATGGGTACGGGGATCCTTCCGGCTGTGAGGTGGCTGAGAACAGGGGTCGTTGACCTTCTTTGCCAATCCGATAACCGACGCGGCGTGTTCCGCTCAGCGGAGTTCCTCCGGCGGGCCGCCGAGAGCCGCCTCCAGCTCGCCCAGCGCCGCGTCCAGCAGGCGGCGCAGCCGCAGCGCGTCGGGGGCGACGGCGCTGACCAGAGCGGCCGGTCCGGCCAGCGGCACCAGGGCGGCGGCCTCGCCCAGGAGGCGGGACGTGACCGGGGTGTGGGCGAACTCGGGTCTCACGAGGACGAGTTGTCCCACGGCGCGGTGTCCGGCCAGCACCGCGGGGCCGTCCCAGCCGCCCGGTGCGCCCGGGCCGCAGGACAGCTCCTGGTCCAGCACGGCCCGGCCGCCGATCCGGACGGTGAGCCGGCTGGTGAGCCGGCCGGGCAGCTCGCCCGCACGCCCGAGCACCTGCTCCTCGCGCAGCACCAGCCGTGCGGTCGGGGCCAGGTCGGCGTGCGTGGCGACGTGCAGGTCGCTGCCCCGGGCGGAGATCAACTGCTCGGGCAGCCAGCGCAGTTCGCCGCCGTCGGCGACGGTGAGCCGGACGTCGTAGCGGGCCGGGGCCGGTACCTGGCCGGGCAGGGCGATGGTGGCCGCCGCCGATCCGATCCGCAGTCGGGCCCCGGCCTCCGCCCGGGCGTCGACGGTGAGGCGGTCGCCGCCGAGAGGGCCGCTCATCGCGCCGACCAGCAGCACCCGCGCCTCGGCGGCGCCGCCCCGGGTGCGGCGCGGCGCGAGCGGCCCCTCGCCCGCGAGCACGGGAAGGCAGGTGCCGCCCCGGCCGTCGTCGCGGGCGACGATCCGCGCGGTGGCGCGTACTCCCGCGGCCGTGGTGGGCGGTGCGACCGGGACGGCGGCCGTCCGCCGAGCGGCGCCGGTCGCGACGGTCGTGGCCGTCGCGGCGGTGGTGACGGTCGTCGTGGCCGTCGTAGCCGTCGTGGCGGTGGTGGTGGCCGTCGTGGCGGTGGTGGCGGTCGTCGTCATGCCCGCGCCGTCCAGGCCGCGAGCCGCGCCCGCACCCAGTCGGCCACGTCCGCCACGCCCGCCTCGCCGCGCAACGACTGCAGCACGACCGGAAGTTCGCCGCGGGCGGCCTTCGCGTCGGCGGCCATCCGCGCCAGGTCGGAGCCGACGTACGGCGCGAGGTCGGTCTTGTTGACGACGAGCAGGTCGGCGGTGGTGACGCCGGGGCCGCCCTTGCGCGGGATGTCGTCGCCGCCGGCCACGTCGATCACGAAGACCTGCGCGTCCACGAGCCCCTTGGAGAAGGTCGCGGTGAGGTTGTCCCCGCCGGACTCCAGGAGGATCAGGTCCAGCGGTCCGACCGCGTCCTCCAGGTCCTCGACCGCCTCCAGGTTGGCCGAGATGTCGTCCCGGATCGCCGTGTGCGGGCAGGCGCCCGTCTCCACGGCGGTGATCCGCTCGGGCGGCAGCACCGCCTCGCGCAGCAGGAACTCGGCGTCCTCGCGCGTGTAGATGTCGTTGGTGACGACGGCGAGCGAGAGTTCGTCGCGCAGCGCCCGGCACAGGGCGGCGACGGTCGCGGTCTTCCCGGACCCCACGGGCCCGCCGAGGCCGATCCTGATGGCCCGGCGGGCACCGTCGGGCCGATGCGCGTCGGCGCTCACGGCGGGGGTGGCCGGGTGGGAGTGGTCGAGATGCATGGCAGGGCTCCAGTGATCGGCCGGGAGCGGAGGGCGCGGCCCCCGAGGTCGGGAAGAGAGGCGGGAGAGGTGGGAAGGGACGGGGCCTACGAAGCGAACAGCCGTACGGGCCAGGCGGCGTGCGCCTCGGCCGCGATCTCCAGCAGCGGCGCGGAGCAGGCGGGCAGCGCACCGGGGCCGTCGAGTGCGGCGCGCCGGGCCGCGGCCACCGCGCGCTCGACGACCTGGTCCAATTCCGGTGCCAGCCGGGCCAGTACGGCCGTCGCGTCGAACGGGTCGAGACTGAGCAGCCGCACGGTCGCCGTGGCCGGTCCGCTCACGCTCTCGTACGCCGCGCAGTACGCGGCCTCCTCGGGGCCGAGTCCGGCGGCCCGCGCGGTGAGCCCGAGCACCACCGGCTGATGCGCCCCCTTGGGGAACCCCCTTGCCAGGGCGTCGAGTTCGGGTGTCGGCCAGGTCGCGCGGGCGGCCCGCACCAGTTGCCGCCCCAGCTTGCGGGCGGCCAGCCGCAGGGCGGGCGACGGCGTCCGCGCGTCCGCCGCCGCGTCCAGTTCCACGGGGTCGCAGCCGAGCGCGGCGGCACCGGCGAGGGCGGCCGCGACCAGCCCCGCCGTGTGCAGCCGCCCCCGGCAGAAGTCAGCGAGGTCCGCCGCCCCGGTGATCCGCCCGGCCCGGACCGCCGCCTCGGCCCCGCCGGAGTGCGCGTGCCCGCCGGCGGGGAAGCGGCCGTCGGCCAGGACGAGAAGTGCCGCCTTGGTCATCGGCGCCGCCCTCAGAAGAGGAAGTAACGCTGGGCCATGGGCAGTTCGGCGGCCGGCACGGACTCGATCAGCTCGCCGTCCACCCGCACGGCGAAGCTGTCCGGGTCGATGGCGACGTCGGGCCGCGCGTCGTTCTCCCGCATGTCCGCCTTGGTCACCGCGCGCGTCGAGGCGATGGCGACGAAGCGCTTGCCGAGGCCCAGCCGGTCCGGCAGTCCGTCCTCGATCGCGAGCGGGGCGACGAAGTTGAGCGAGTTGGCGGCGGGCGCCCGGCCGACCGCCCCGTACATCGGGCGCGGCAGCACGGGCTGCGGAGTGGGGATGGAGGCGTTCGCGTCGCCCATCTGCGCGTACGCGATCTGGCCGCCCTTGATGACGAGGAGCGGCTTGACCCCGAAGAACGCGGGCTCCCACAGCACCAGGTCGGCGAGCTTTCCGGTCCGCACCGAGCCGATCTCGCGGTCCAGGCCCTGCGCGACGGCCGGGTTGATCGTGTACTTGGCGACATAGCGGCGCACCCGGTGGTTGTCGGCGCGCCCGTCGCCCGGCAGCGCGCCGCGCCGCCGCTTCATGACGTGCGCCGTCTGCCAGGTCCGCAGGATCACCTCGCCGACCCGGCCCATGGCCTGGGAGTCGGAGGAGATGATCGAGATGGCGCCCAGGTCGTGCAGCACGTCCTCGGCGCCGATGGTGGAGGGCCGGATCCGCGACTCGGCGAACGCCAGGTCCTCGGGCACCGCCGGGTTGAGGTGGTGGCACCCCATCAGCATGTCGAGGTGTTCCTCGGCGGTGTTGACGGTGAACGGCCGGGTGGGGTTGGTGGAGCTGGGCAGCACGTTCGGCTCGGAGACCACGGTCATGATGTCCGGCGCGTGCCCGCCGCCCGCGCCCTCGGTGTGGTAGCTGTGGATGCCGCGGCCGGCGATCGCGGCGAGCGTGTCGCCCACGAAACCGGCCTCGTTGAGGGTGTCGGTGTGGAGGGCGACCTGGACGCCGGTCCGGTCGGCGACGGTGAGCGAGGCGTCGATGACGGCGGGCGTGCAGCCCCAGTCCTCGTGCAGCTTCAGGCCCAGGGCGCCGCCGCGGATCTGGGACAGCATCGCGTCGTGCGAGACGGTGTTGCCCTTGCCGAGCAGACCGATGTTGAGGGGGTACGCCTCCAGCGCCTCCAGCGTGCGGGCCAGGTGCCAGGGGCCGGGGGTGACGGTGGTCGCCTTGGAGCCCTCGGCCGGTCCGGTGCCGCCGCCCACCAGGGTGGTGATGCCGGAGGCGAGCGCCTCGTCGGCGATCTGGGGGCAGATGAAGTGGACATGGGCGTCGATGGCGCCGGCGGTGAGGATCCGCCCGTTGCCCGCGATGATCTCGGTCTCCGGACCGAGGACCAGGTCCGGGTGGACGCCGTCCATGGTGTCGGGGTTGCCCGCCTTGCCGATGCCGGTGATCCGGCCGTCGCGGATGCCGACGTCGGCCTTGACGATGCCCCAGTGGTCGACGATCACGACGCCGGTGATCACGGTGTCGGGGGCGCCCTGCGCGCGGGTGACGCGGGACTGGCCCATGGACTCGCGGACGACCTTGCCGCCGCCGAAGACGGCCTCGTCGCCGGCCAGCCCGGGGCCGCCGCTGCGGTCCTCCTCGATCTCGACGAGCAGATCGGTGTCGGCGAGCCGGATGCGGTCGCCGGTGGTGGGGCCGAACAGGTCGGCGTAGGCGGGGCGGGAGATCTCAGGCATCGAGGGCGCCTCCGGTCTCCCCGCGCAGACCGGGCACGATCCGGGCGCCGGCGATCGGGACGAGGGCGACGTCGACGGGGATGCCGGGCTCGAAGCGCACGGCGGTCCCGGCGGCGATGTCCAGCCGCCTGCCGTGCGCGGCGGCACGGTCGAACTCCAGGCCGGGGTTGGCCTCGGCGAAGTGGTAGTGCGAGCCGACCTGTACGGGGCGGTCGGCGGCGTTCAGCACGGTCAGCCGGGTGGCCTCGCGGCCCTCGTTGTAGACGATCGGGCCGTCGGCGAACAGGATCTCTCCGGGAATCACCGCTTCCTCCCCCTTCAGACGATCGGCTCGTGGACGGTGACGAGCTTGGTCCCGTCGGGGAAGGTGGCCTCGACCTGCACGTCGTGGATCAGCTCGGGGATGCCCTCCATGACGTCGTCCCTGGTCAGCACCTTGCGTCCCGAGGACATCAGCTCGGCGACGGTACGGCCGTCGCGGGCGCCCTCCAGGATGTGCGAGGTGATGAGGGCGATCGCCTCGGGGTGGTTCAGCCTCAGCCCCCGGGCCCGGCGCCGCTCGGCCACGTCGGCCGCCACATGGATGAGCAGTCTCTCTTGTTCGTGCGGGGTCAGTTGCATGGGCCCACCTCACAGTCATCGCTCCGGACCGCACGGGGCCCGGCTGCCGCAGCCACCACGACGGCACAGGTCTAACACAGGGAGGAATCGCTCGATCCTCGAACAATCCAGACGGAAAAACCGCAGGTGGCATGGATCGGCAGGCTAGTTCGTCGGAGTTTCAACGACGTTAACCAGACCTTGGTCGTCCCATGACCGGCAGCTGGGCTGCGGCATACCGGGGGCGCCCCGCTGCGCCGTCCGTGGCACGCCCACGGCGGGCGCGGGGCGCACGGCGGCGGGCTGGGGCGCGTACCGGCGGCGACCGGAGGCGCGGGTGGCTCAGGACCCCGCGCGGCCTGCGGAGAAGTGCGCGGAGTGGCGGTCGAGCGCCCGCCTCAGCTCCTCCAGCTCGGTGTCGGACAGGGCGCCGCCCTGCGCGAACTTCAGGACGTGCTCGGCGACCGTGCGCACCTTCGTGTTGGTGCGCTGGGAGACCTCCCGCAGGACCCGCCAGGCGTCGTCGGGCGGGATCCGGCCGAAGGCCACCACGGCGCCGATGGCCTGGTCGATGACGGCGTGCGAGGTCAGGGCGCGCTGTAGCTGGTCGATCTCCTCGTGCAGCCGTTCGTGCTCCAGCACCAGGTCGGTGGTCGACAGCAGCTGGAGGGGGTGCCGCCTGGACATCGCGAAGAACACCATTGCAGATCCCCTGGGTCGTCGAGCGGCCGGAGTTCCACCTCCAGCTTGCTCCAGGAGAACGGCGCGCACGACCGGAGACGGGCCGGCCGAAGGGTGCCGCCGGGTCGGGCACGTCCGGTACGTTCTCGGCACCGGCACCCCCGCTCGGGGGCCGACGACCGTCACGTGGAGGGCCGTGCCTTGGACCGACCGACCGTCCGCAGGGTCCCGCCGGACGCCGCCGGGCACGTGCGCGGGAGCGCGCGGACACCGGGCCCGGGCGCGGGGTGAGCCGCCGGTGGAGCCGCCCGAACCGTCCGTGCCGCCCGCCGGACCGCCCCCGGAGCCGCGGCTGCCGGCGCTGACCGGCGCCGAGGCGGAGCTGATCGACCGTTACCTGGCCGCGGTGGATCTGCTCGGCCGGATCAATCCGGGCCGGCACGAGGACACCTACAGCGGGCTGAGGGCCGCCCAGGCGCTGGTCCGCACGGCGGCCGAGCTGCGGGACGCGCTCGCGCTGATGCACCGGCGGGGTGAGACCGAGCTGCACACGGCGACCCTGGCGCGGGCGCTGCGCGCGCTCGACGGCGAGCGCCGGACCGCCCGCGTCACCCTGCCGTCACGGGACGCCAGTTGACGGACGCACAGGTGCCTCCCGGGGCGACCGCACGTCGGCGACGGAGCCGACACTCCCGGGCGGGATCCGGAACGGACCAAATGAGGTACCGCCTTTCGGTGTAGATATACACCCTTTTCCCGACCCCTCGCGGTTGCGCAACGCGCCTGCACGGATGGCGGAATGGGGCGTTCCGCCGCTGGTCCGGGCGTCGTGACGGGAGGACACAGTCGTTCGAACGAGCGGATGTCCACCCGAACGGGTGAGTGGTGAGTAACAACACAAATCCATAGTTCCGTTGGGATTTTCGGACATCCGTAGGTGAAGATCCCTGTCTGACGACAAGCCCCCGCCACAGCGGCGGGGCGGTCCGGGCGGACGCCGAGTCCTGCCGCCGCACGGACGACCGGTCGACGGAAGTGGATCGGCAGGAGTGGAGGACCCAAGCACGACGGGTCGCCGGAACGGTCACACCATGGCCGGGTCGAGCAGCCCTTGGGGTGAAGCCGCGACAACGCGGCCGGGCAACTTCGCCAGCCCGAATCCGACAGGTCATCCTTCACAGGCGGCTGACGAAGGGTTGCGCATGACTGCGCTCAATCGTGTCCCGTCGTTCATGGCCCGGGCCGGCACGGCCTCGGCCCTGACCATCGCCGCCGTCGGCGGTTCGATCGTGGTGCCCGGCGGCGCCTCCGACGCCTCGGCCGCGACGTTCGCGGCGAAGGCGCTCCAGATCGCGGCGTCCAAGAAGGGCTCCCCCTACCAGTGGGGCGCCACGGGACCGCGCCGGTTCGACTGCTCGGGACTCACGCTGTACTCGTTCAAGCGGGCGGGCAAGAAGCTGCCCCGCACGGCCGAGCAGCAGTACAACAAGTCCCGCCACATCTCGGCGGGCAGCCGCCGCGCCGGTGACCTGGTGTTCTTCCACTCGGGCTCGTACGTCTACCACGTCGGCATCTACGCCGGCGGGGGCAAGATCTGGCATGCGCCGAAGACCGGTGACGTGGTGCGGCTGCAGAAGATCTGGACGAAGAGCGTGTGGTACGGGCGGGTCAACTGACCCGCCCGAGGGCGGCGCCGGCCATCCGTCGGCGCCCGCGCGCCGACCCGCCGCCGCGACCACGAGCCGCCGCGGTCGTCGTCGCGGTCGCCGTCGCCGTCGCCGTCGCGGGAATCCGCTGCCGCGGCCGCCCGTGCCGTCACGGTCCCGGGCCGTCGGCCGCCGCCGCACGGCACCCACCGGCGTCCGCCGAGCCGGACCGGCCCTCGTGCGTCCGCCGTCCGCGAGCCGTCGTCCGCGATCCGGGGAACGCGGGCCGGGCGGCGTGGCCCGGAGCGGGCGCAGGGCGTGGACCGTCGCGCGGCCGCCGGCGCGCTCAGCGCGCCGGCGGCGCTTCCTGCGCGCCGGGCGTCCACGGGAGTTCGATGCAGACCGTCTTGCCGCCCTCGCGGGTGCGGCGCACGCTCAGCCTGCCGCCGCACTCCGCGGCGAGCCACCGGATGATCACCATGCCCCGGCCGTTGTCCTGCTGGACGGCGGCCGGCAGCCGTTTCGGGAACCGGGGATGGCTGTCGGTGACCCCGATGCGCAGCAGCTCGTCCCGTTCGAGGGCGAGGTCGACCGTGAAGGTGGGCGACTGCCCCAGGGTGTGCTGGACGGCGTTGGTGGCGAGTTCGGAGACGATGAGCCGCACGGTGTCCGCGGTCTCGGCCCGGGCCGACAGGCCCCACTCCACGAGGGTGCCCACCGCGTAGGCGCGGGCGGCGGCCACCGAGGCGGGATCGCTCGGCAGAGTGACGGATGCTTCCAGGAGATCTGCCATGGCGATGTCGTCCCTTTCCCACGGGGCCGTGGTCCGACACGGAGCGGATGGTTCGAGTACGGTCCCGGACTGGTGCTTCGCCGTCAGACTGCCATCACCGCACGGGTCCCGGTGGCGATCCACCGAGATATGCATATATCTGTCGCTCGAAGCGGTGAACTCTGCGACGGCCGACCGTGTGCGACGGCGCGCGCCGAGCCGACCGGGAACCGGTCCCGCCCGGGGCGGCGCGGGTGGCCGCGGTCCGTCGCGGGGCGCCCTGGGGAGTAAGGAGAGCCATGCAGCACGGTCCCGTGGTGCGCCGCCGCAAGCTGGGCGCCGAACTGCGCACGCTGCGCGCCGGCGCGGGTCTCACCAGCGGGCAGGCGGCCCGGCTGGTGGGCTGGCACCAGTCGAAGGTGAGCCGGATCGAGACCGGCACCAGTGGGGTGAAACCGGCCGATGTACGGCTGCTGCTGGACGCCTACGCGGTCCACGACGCGCAGCTGCGCCGGCTGCTGCTGGCGCTGGCGGGCTCCGAGGACGGCGACGGCCGGCACCGCTGGTGGCACGCCTACCGCGGCGTACTGCCGCCCACCTACCGGGACTTCATCAGCCTGGAGTCGCAGGCGACCGCGATGCGCACCCTGGAGACCACGGTCGTGCCCGGGCTGCTCCAGACGGCCGAGTACGCCCGCGCGGTGACCCGGGCCGCCGTGGACGGACTCGACGAGGAGCGTCTGGACGCGCTGGTGGAGGTGCGGCTGGCCCGGCAGCACGTCCTGCGGGCCGATCCGCCGCTGGAGCTGAACGCGGTGCTGGACGAGGCCGTACTGCACCGGGAGGTGGGCGGTCCGGAGGTCATGGCGCGTCAGCTGGAGCGGCTGGTGGAGGCGGCGCGCCTGCCCCAGGTGCGGTTGCAGGTGCTGCCGTTCTCGGCCGGGGCGCACATCGGCGTCACCGGCCCTTTCGTCATCTTCTCTTTTTCTCACACTACTGATCTGGATGTGGTCGTTCTCGACCACTTGACGAGTAGCCTCCACCTCGATCGGAAAGAAGACCTGGAGGCCTATACCGAGGCCTTCGACGCTCTTCGGTTCCACGCCCTGTCGGCCGAGGATTCGTCGGACTTCATCGCCGGGCTGCGCCAGAGCAGGTGAGGGCGCGCGACCGAACAAGGAGGCACCATGTCCGCTCCGCCGCGGCACGTACCTTCCAGCGCCGATCTCCACGCCGTGCGGTGGCTGCGCAGCAGCTACAGCACGGGGGCGAACAACTGTGTGGAGACCGCCCGACCGGCCTCGGGGCCGGGCGCCGGACTGCTCGCCGTGCGCGACTCCAAGGCCCCGGCCGGGGCCGCGCTCCTCTTCTCGCCCGGCAGCTGGGCGGACTTCACGGCCGCGGCGCACCGCTTCTGACCGCACCCCGCCGACGGCGGCGCACGACCGTGCCAGGCCGGCCCATGGTCGTGCCACGCCGGCTCACGGTCGTGTCTCGCCGATCACCCGCACCGCGCGTTCGATCTGCGCATCGGTGAGGTCGGCGCGGGCGGTCAGCCTGAGCCGTGAGATGCCGTCGGGCACGGAGGGCGGGCGGAAGCAGCCCGCCACCAGGCCCGCCGTACGGCAGTCGGCCGCCCACCGCACGGCGCCGTCCGCGGACGGCGCGCGCACCGAGACCACCGCGGCGTCCGGACGCACCGCCTCCAGACCCGCGGCGGTCAGGCGCGCGTGCAGGTCGTCCGCGACCGCGCGCGCCCGGCGGGCGCGCTCCGGCTCGCGGCGCAGCAGCCACAGCGCGGCCAGCGCGGCGCCCGCGGCGGCCGGGGCGAGGCCGGTGTCGAAGATGAACGTGCGGGCCGCGTTGACCAGATGGTCGATCACCCGGGCGGGTCCGAGCACGACTCCGCCCTGGCTGCCGAGGGACTTGGAGAGCGTGGCCGTCACGACGACGTCGTCGGCCCCGGCCAGGCCCGCCGCGTGCGCGCCGCCGCGGCCGCCGTCGCCGAGGACGCCCAGGCCGTGGGCGTCGTCGACGAGCAGCCCGGCGCCCCGCTCCCGGCAGACCTCGGCGAGGGCGGCCAGCGGGGCGGCGTCGCCGTCGACCGAGAAGACCGTGTCGGAGACCAGGACCGCCGGACCCTCGTGCGTGCCGAGCGCCTTGCGGACGGCCTCGGGGTCCGCGTGGGCGACGACCTGGGTGGTGGCGCGCGCCAGCCGGCAGCCGTCGATGAGCGAGGCGTGGTTGCCCGCGTCGGAGACGAGCAGCGAGCCGTGCGGGGCGAGCGCGGTGACCGCGGCGAGATTGGCCGCGTAGCCGGAGGAGAACACGAGCGCCGCCTCGACGCCGCAGAACCGAGCCAGTTCGCGCTCCAGTTCGGTGTGCAGCTCGGTGGTGCCGGTGACCAGCCGGGAGCCGGTCGCGCCGCCGCCCCAGGTGCGCGCCGCGCGCGCCGCGCCCTCGGTCACCTCGGGATGGCGGGACAGGCCCAGGTAGTCGTTGCTCGCGAGATCGAGCAGGGGCGAGTCGGCGGGCCGGGGACGCAGGGTCCGTACGAGCCCCGCGCGGCGGCGCGCGTCCGCCTGCTCGTCGATCCAGCCGAACGCCATGGTTCCTCCGGGGCTTTTGTAGGCAGTGGACAGACCCTAGCGGCACGACCGGCCGCCCATGGTGTGGCGATACCCACACGTCGATCCGCGTCTGTTGTGCGAAGTCTCCTTGGCCCCGGGCCGTCCGGTAGGCCAGGATCGGCTTTCATGGACCTGCTGAACACGCTGGTGGACAAGGGGCTTCGGCGCGAACTGCCGACCCGCGAGGAAGCTCTGGCCGTGCTGGCCACCTCCGACGAAGACCTGCTCGACGTGGTGGCGGCGGCCGGCCGGGTGCGCCGCCACTGGTTCGGGCGGCGGGTGAAACTCAACTATCTCGTCAACCTCAAGTCCGGCCTGTGCCCCGAGGACTGCTCCTACTGCTCGCAGCGGCTCGGCTCGAAGGCCGACATCCTGAAGTACACCTGGCTCAAGCCCGACCAGGCCTCCGAGGCCGCCGCCGCGGGGCTGGCCGGCGGCGCCAAGCGGGTGTGCCTGGTGGCCAGCGGGCGCGGTCCGACGGACCGGGACGTGGACCGGGTCTCGCAGACCATCAAGGCCATCAAGGACCAGAACGAGGGCGTCGAGGTGTGCGCCTGCCTCGGGCTGCTCTCCGACGGCCAGGCGGAGCGGCTGCGCGCGGCCGGCGCCGACGCCTACAACCACAACCTGAACACCTCCGAGTCGACGTACGGCGACATCACCACGACGCACACGTACGCCGATCGGGTGGACACGGTGCACAAGGCGCACGCGGCCGGTCTGTCGGCCTGCTCGGGGCTCATCGCCGGCATGGGCGAGAGCGACGAGGACCTGGTGGACGTCGTCCACTCGCTGCGCGAGCTGGACCCCGACTCGGTTCCGGTGAACTTCCTGATCCCGTTCGAGGGCACCCCGCTCGCCAAGGAGTGGAACCTGACCCCGCAGCGGTGCCTGCGCATCCTCGCGATGGTGCGGTTCGTCTGCCCGGACGTGGAGGTCCGGATCGCGGGCGGCCGCGAGGTGCATCTGCGCTCCATGCAGCCGCTCGCGCTGCACCTGGCCAACTCCATCTTCCTCGGCGACTACCTGACCAGTGAGGGCCAGGCCGGCAAGGCGGACCTGGACATGATCGCGGACGCCGGGTTCGAGGTGGAGGGCGCCGGTCAGGTGACGCTGCCTCAGCACCGGTCGGAGCAGGGCGGCGGCTGCGGTGCGCACGCGGCGGCAGCGGCCGACGGGGCGCCGGAGGGCGCCGCCGGGTGCGGGACCCACCAGGGGGCGGGCTGCGGCTCGCACGCGGACGCCGGGTGCGGCTCGCACGGCGGCGCGGGCGTCTGCGGTTCCGCCGCTCCCACCGCCGCGCCCGAGACCGCCCCCGCTCCCACCGCCGCGCCCGAGACCGCCCCCGCTTCCGCCGGCGCGCCCGAGACCGTCCCCGCGGCCGCCGAGCCGAAGGCCGGCGAGCCCCGCACGGACCTGGTGGCGGTGCGCCGCCGGGGCGCCGGAACGGACCTCGCGCCCAATGCCTGAGGTTTCCGCCCCGCACGGACCGGGTGTCGCCGGGCTGCTCGACCTGGACCGGCGGCACGTGTGGCACCCGTACGGTCCGATGCCCGGCCGTCAGGAACCGCTCGTCGTGGAGTCGGCGAGCGGGGTGCGGCTGCGCCTCGCGGACGGCTCGGGCGAGCTGGTCGACGGCATGTCCTCGTGGTGGGCCGCGATCCACGGCTACAACCACCCGGTGCTCAACGAGGCCGTCCGCGCGCAGTTGGAGCGGATGAGCCACGTGATGTTCGGCGGGCTCACCCACGAGCCCGCCGTCCGCCTGGCGAAGCTCCTCGTCGACATGTCGCCCGACGGTCTCGAACACGTCTTCCTCGCCGACTCCGGCTCGGTGTCGGTCGAGGTCGCCGTCAAGATGTGCCTCCAGTACTGGCGTTCGCTCGGCCGCCCGGCCAAGCGGCGGCTGCTGACCTGGCGGGGCGGCTACCACGGCGACACCTGGCAGCCGATGTCCGTGTGCGACCCCGAGGGCGGGATGCACGAGCTGTGGTCCGGCGCACTGCCGCGCCAGGTCTTCGCGGACGCCCCGCCGGCCGGGTACGAGGAGGCGTACGCCGCCCACCTGCGCGATCTGGTCGAACGGCACGCGGACGAGCTGGCCGCGGTGATCGTCGAACCGGTGGTGCAGGGCGCGGGCGGCATGCGCTTCCACTCCCCCGCGTATCTGCGGGTGCTGCGCGAAGTGTGCGACGCGCACGACGTGCTGCTGGTGTTCGACGAGATCGCGACCGGGTTCGGCCGCACCGGCGCGCTGTTCGCGGCGGAGCACGCGGCCGTGACACCGGACGTGATGTGCGTGGGCAAGGCGCTGACCGGCGGCTATCTGACGATGGCGGCGACGCTGTGCACCGCGCGGGTGGCCGACGGGATCTCCCGCGGCGAGGTGCCGGTGCTGGCGCACGGTCCGACGTTCATGGGCAACCCGCTGGCGGCGGCCGTGGCGTGCGCCTCGATCGAACTGCTGCTCGGCCAGGACTGGCGCGCGGAGGTCAAGCGGATCGAGGCGGGCCTGCGCGAGGGCCTGGCCCCGGCGGCGGAACTGGCCGGGGTGACGGACGTACGGGTCTTCGGCGCGATCGGCGTGGTCCAGCTCGACCACCCGGTGGACATGGCGGCGGCGACCCGGGCCGCCGTGCGCGAGGGCGTGTGGCTGCGGCCGTTCCGGGACCTGGTGTACACGATGCCGCCGTACGTCACGGGCGACGTGGACGTGGCGCGGATCGCGCGCGCGGTGTGCGCGGCGGCGCGGGAGGGATGAGATGCCGGTACTGGTGATCACGGGCACGGGCACGGAGGTCGGCAAGACCGTCACCACGGCGGCCGTCGCGGCGGCGGCCGCGGCGGCCGGCCGGTCGGTGGCCGTGCTGAAGGCCGCGCAGACGGGCGTGGGCCCGCACGAGCGCGGCGACGGCGCGGAGGTGGTGCGGCTGGCCGGTCCGGTGACCTGGACCGAGGGGGCCCGCTATCCCGAGCCGTTGGCGCCCGGCACGGCAGCGCTGCGGTCCGGCCGGCCGCCGGTGCGCCCGCAGGAGGTGGCCGAGGCCGCGGCCGAGCTGGCCGCCGAGCACGACCTCGTGCTGGTCGAGGGCGCGGGCGGGCTGCTCGTACGGTTCGACGAGGCGGGCGGGACGCTCGCGGACGCGGCGCAGCTGCTGCGGGCGCCGGTGCTGGTGGTCGCCACCGCCGGGCTCGGCACCCTGAACGTCACCGAGCTGACCGCCCGTGAGCTGCGCTCGCGCGAGCTGGACCTGCTCGGCGTGGTGATCGGCAGCTGGCCCGCCGAGCCGGATCTCGCCGACCGCTGCAACATCGCCGACCTGCCGCAGGTGGCCGGCGCGCCGCTGCTGGGCGCGCTGCCCGAGGGGGCCGGCGCGCTGGCGCCCGACGCCTTCCGGACGGCCGCGCTCGACTGGCTGGCGCCCCGCCTCGGCGGCCGGTGGGACGCGGCGGCGTTCACCGTGCGGGAGGCGCCGCCGCCGTTCGCGTAGCCGGCGGTCCCCCTCGCGGGGCCGCGCGTGTGGCCGGGCCGGCGCGGGGGGAGACTCACCGCGGGCCCGTCCTGCTCGCGCTCGCGGAGGCAGCCATGCCGCTACGGTCCACCGGCTCGCGCACGATGCCGCCCGATCCCGTCCGCCATCCGCTGTTCGCGCGCTGCTACGCCCGGTTCAGCGTGGCGGCGGAGACCCGGACGGGCGTGGCCGGGGTGCGGGAGCGACTGCTTACCGGGCTGTCCGGGCGGGTGCTGGAGATCGGCGCCGGGAACGGGCTTAACTTCGCGCGCTACCCGGGCGCCGCCTCGGAGGTCGTCGCGGTGGAACCGGAGCGCCTGCTGCGCCGCAGGGCGGTGGCGGCGGCGCTGCGCGCCGAGGTGCCGGTCGACGTGGTGCCGGGCTGCCCGGAGGCGCTGCCGGTCAAGAGCGGGGCCTACGACGCGGTGGTGCTGTCGCTGGTGCTGTGCGGCGTGCGCGACGTGCCGCGGGCGCCGGCCGAGGTGCGGCGGGTGCTGCGACCGGGCGGCGAGGTGCGGTTCTTCGAGCACGGCAGGGGCGGCGGCCGGGCGATGGCCCTCACCCAGCGCGCCCTGGACCGCACGGTGTGGCCGCTGCTGAGCGGCGGCTGCCATCCGGCCCGCGATCCGGTGGCCGCCCTGCGCGACGCCGGGTTCCGGCTCTGCCCCTACCGGCGGGTGCTGATGCCGCCGACAGGGCCCGTCCTGCCGGCCTCGTACTGCTCGCTCGGCACCGCCTGGCGGCCGCCGGCCGCGGACGGGGCCACCTGACCGTCCGGCGGGCCATCGGATCGTCGGATCGTCGGGCGGTCGCCGGAAGGGGGACGTGGCCGGCCGGTCACAGGCTCCACTGGCGCAGTTCGCGCGCGATGTCGTCCACCGACGCCTCGCCGCTCTTGACCAGCCGGGCCAGATCGCGCACCTGTTCGGGCGAGGTGACGACCTTCAGACCGCTGGCGACCAGGTAGGCGTAGGCGACCGCGGAGGCGAACAGCGCGTTGGAGCGCTCCAGCGCGGGGACGTGCACGAGGAGCTGGAGCAGCGCGGCGGCCCGCGCGTGCGGGGTGTCGTAGACGGGGACGTCGAAGATCTCGGCCCGGTGCCGCGCCACGGCGGCGACGAGGGCGCCCCAGTCGGTGACCTGGGGGTCCCCGGGCGTCATCCGCTCCGCGAGCATGAGCAGCCAGGCGAGGTCGATTCTGAGATCGTTCAAGGGATCAGTGACGGCCTTCGCTCCGGTGCGCGCGGCGGCCCTCGCGGTCCGTCCCGAACTCCTCGGCGAAGACGTTCTCGTAACTCTTCATGAAGTCCGCCGCGGCCTCCACGAAGGTGTGGCCGACCTCCCCCGTGTCCTGGCGGACCAGTTCCTCGATGTAGCGGTTGACGCTCATGCCGCGGGCGAGCGCGCGTTCCCGGGCGGCACGGGCGGTGCCCTCGTCCACTCTCACGTTCAGCTGGGTCTTCGCCATACCTCGACGCTAGCGCCGGTCCGCTAGCACGGGCAAGGCGCACAGCTCGCGCACCGGGAGCGCCCACCGTGGCGGCGCGCGCCCCCAGGGCGGCGACCAGGCCGGACGGGGCCGGACGGGGCCGGATCCGGACCGGCCCGCCGTGGGACCGCGGTTCGGCCGCACGGGGGATACCGGTCGCGTGCGCGCTGACATTACGCTCGACGGGGGACAAAAGTCTCATGAGCCAGGACGTTCAGGGTCGCGGGAGCACCGAGGAGGCCGCCGTGTCCGCACACGACGCGGCACCGGACCGGACACGGCCGGACGGACCGAACGCGCCGAACGCGCCGGACGACTCGGACCGGGTCGCGGCCCGCGCCCGCGGGCTGACCAAGGCGTACGGGGCGGGCGAGACGGCCGTGCTGGCGCTCGACTCGGTGGACGTGGACGTCGCGCGCGGCCGGTTCACCGCCGTGATGGGCCCCTCGGGCTCCGGGAAGTCCACCCTGATGCACTGCCTGGCGGGACTGGACACCGTCTCGGCCGGTCAGGTGTGGATCGGCGGCACCGAGATCACCGGTCTGAAGGACCGCGAGCTGACCCGGCTGCGCCGGGACCGTATCGGGTTCATGTTCCAGTCGTTCAATCTGATCCCCACGCTCAGCGCGCTGGAGAACATCACCCTGCCGATGGACATCGCGGGCCGCGCCCCCGACCGGGAGTGGCTGGACCAGGTCGTCGACACCCTGGGCCTCGGGAACCGGCTGGGGCACCGGCCGGCGCAGCTGTCCGGCGGCCAGCAGCAGCGGGTGGCCTGCGCCCGGGCGCTCGCCGCGCGCCCCGAGCTGATCTTCGCCGACGAGCCGACCGGCAACCTGGACTCGCGGGCCGGCACGGAGGTGCTCGGCTTCCTGCGGGACGCCGTCGACCGCCTCGGCCAGACGGTCGTGATGGTGACCCACGACCCGAACGCCGCGGCCCGTTCCGACCTGGTGCTCTTCCTCGCGGACGGACGGATCGTGGATGAGCGGGAGCACCCGACGGCGGAGACGGTGCTCGCCCGGATGCGCCGGTTCGCCCAGGACGGGGACCAGCCCGGCGGCCCGGCCCCGGTCGGCCGCCCCGGCATCCTGCGCCGGACGTCCGACGACCGGTTCACGCGGGTGTGCGACGCCGTCGCAGAGGAGGCCTGACCGGCGTGCTCAGGGCGACTCTGCGCGGTTTCCTCGCGCACAAGGGGCGGCTGCTGCTGTCGGGCCTGGCCGTCGTGCTGTCGGTGGCCTTCGTGGCGGGCAGCCTGATCTTCTCCGACACCGTCACCCGCACCTTCGACCGCCTCTTCGCCTCCACCGCCGCCGATGTGACGGTGGCCCCCCGGCGGGATCTCGCCCCGCCGGTGCGGACCGGCGCGGTGCGGACCCTGCCCGCCTCGCTCGCCGGCCGGCTGGCGAAGGTGCCCGGCGTGGCGGCCGCCCACGTGGACGCGGTCGTCGAGAACGTGGTGGTCGTCGACCGCCGGAACCAGCCCGTCGGACCGACCACCGGCGCCCCCACCATCGCCCGCGGCTGGGAGGCCACCGGGCGCAGCGGCGTCAGGCTGACCTCCGGTCACGCCCCGCACGGCGACGGCGAGGCCGTCCTGGACGCGGACAGCGCCGGGCGCCGACGGGTGCGGATCGGCGACGTGCTGACGGTGCAGGCGCCCACGGGCACGTTCCGGGTCCGGGTGGCCGGCATCGCCGCCTTCACCACCACCAACCCTGGTTCGGCCCTGGTCTTCCTGGACACGCCGACGGCGCAGGCGAAGCTCCTCGGCTCCACCGCCCGCGCCACCGGCATCTCGGTCGACGCGGCCGGCGGCGTCACCGACACCGAGCTGAAGCGGCGCGTCGGCGCGGCCCTGGGCGCCGGGACGTACGACGTGCGCACCGCCGCCGAGCAGGCCAAGTCGGCCGCCGCGAACCTGGGCGGGTTCCTGAAGGTCATCAAGTACGTGATGCTCGGCTTCGCCGGGATCGCGGTCCTCGTCGGCGTCTTCCTGATCGTCAACACCTTCTCGATGCTGATCGCCCAGCGCACCCGCGAACTGGGCCTGCTGCGCGCCCTGGGCGCCGACCGCGGGCAGGTGCGGCGCTCGGTGCACATCGAGGCGCTGCTGCTCGGCCTGACCGGCGCCACGCTGGGTCTGGCGGCAGGGATCGGGCTCGCGGCCGGTCTCATGCGGCTCGTGGGCACGTTCGGCGTGCGGCTGGGATCGGCGGGGATGGTCATCGGCTGGGCGACGCCCGTCGCGGCGTACGCCGTCGGCGTCGGCGTCACCTTCCTCGCGGCCGGTCTTCCCGCCCGGCGCGCGGCGGGCGTCTCCCCGATGGCGGCGCTCGCCGACGCCGAGGTCTCCGGAACGGGACGGCCGCTGCGGACGCGGGCGCTCGCGGGCGCCGTCGTCGGCGCCGCCGGGGCGGGCGCGCTCGCCGGCTGCGCCGTCGCGACCAGGACCGCGCCCGCCGTCGCGCTGCTGGGCGCCGGTGTCGTGCTCACCCTGATCGCGACCGTGGTCGCCGGGCCGCTGCTGGCGCGCCCGCTGATCCGGGTGCTGGGCGGCGCCTTCCCGGCGCTGTTCGGCTCCGTCGGGCGGATGAGCCAGCGCAACGCCCTGCGCAATCCGCGCCGGACCGGGGCGACGGCGGCGGCGCTGACGGTGGGCCTGGCCCTGGTCGGCGGGATGGCCGTGGCCGGCGCCTCCGTGACCCGGTCGGTGGACCGCCGGATCGACCAGACGCTCGGCGCCGACTACATCGTGCAGAACCGCACCTACATCCCGTTCTCCCCGGAGATCGGCGACCGGGTCCGCGCCACCGCCGGCACGGGCGTGGTCGTACGGCAGCGGCTGGCGGCGATCGCGGTCCGACTGCCGGACGGCGGGCGGGTGGAGACGGCCGCCTCCGGCTACGGCCCCCGACTGGACGCCGTGTCCCATCTGAAGTACGCGGCCGGGAACACGGCGGCGGCGCTGGCCCCCGGGCACCTGGCCATGGACGCGGGCTTCGCCCGGACGCACGGCGTGCGGATCGGCAGCGTGCTGCCCGCCGAGTTCCAGGGCGGCCGCCGGGCCCGGCTGACGGTGGCCGCGCTGACCGACCAGGAGCAGGCGGAGGCGTTCGGCCTCAAGGGCGGCCTGCTCCTCGGCCTCGGCACGCTCGACCGGTACGCGCCCGGCGGCCTGGACTCCGCCCTGTACGTGAACGCCGCTCCCGGCACCGGGGCCGGCCCGCTGCGCGCCCGGCTGGAGAAGACCCTCGCGCCCTATCCGAACGTGCAGGTCCGCGACCAGGCCGACTACAAGAAGCTGGTGCACGACCAGATCGCGGTGCTGCTCCGGCTCGTGTACGCGCTGCTCGGGCTGGCCATCGTCATCGCGGTGCTCGGCGTGGTGAACACGCTCGCCCTGTCGGTGGTGGAGCGGACCCGGGAGATCGGGCTGCTGCGGGCGATCGGACTGGCCCGCCGGCAGCTGCGCCGGATGATCCGGCTGGAGTCGGTGGTGATCGCGGTGTTCGGCGCGGTCCTGGGGCTGGCGCTGGGACTGGTGTGGGGCGTGTGCGTCCAGCGGGTGCTGGCCCTTGAGGGCATGACGGCGCTGGCGTTCCCCTGGGGCACGATCGTCGCGGTGGTGGCCGGGGCGGCGGCCGTGGGGGTGGTGGCGGCCCTGCTGCCGGCCCTGCGCGCCTCGCGCATGAACGTGCTGGCGGCGATCGCGCACGAGTGATGGAATCGCGCGAGGTATTCAACTGCGCTGATTCCTGGGAGAGTTCATGCCGCGACCGTTCCGCTTCGGAGTCAACCTGCTGAATCCCGGGTCCGCCGCCGAGTGGCGCGCCAAGTGCCGGCGGGCCGAGGAACTCGGCTATGACGTGCTCCTGGTGCCCGACCATCTCGGCTGGGTCGCGCCGTTCCCGGCGCTGGTGGCGGCGGCGCAGGCCACCGAGCGGCCCCGGGTGGGCACGTTCGTGCTCAACGCCGGCTTCCACCGTCCCGCGCTGCTGGCCCGCGAGGCGGCGACGACGGACGCGCTCACGGACGGCCGCCTGGAACTGGGGCTCGGCACCGGGTACGTACGCGAGGAGCACGAGAGCGCCGGGCTGCCGTTCGGCTCGCCGGCCGAGCGAGTGGACCACCTGCGGCGCACGGTGGAGGAGCTGGAGCGGCTGCTCGGCTCCCCCGACCACCGGCCCGCACCGGCGCAGCGGCCGCGGATCCCGCTGCTGATCGGCGCCAACGGCGACCGGATGCTGCGGCTGACCGCGCGGCACGCGGACATCGCCGCGTTCACCGGAGCCCGTCCGTCGGCCGGCAGCCCCACGGGGCTCGCCCCGCTGACGGCCGACGAGCTGGCGGAGCGGGTGGCCCGGTACCGGGAGTACGCGGCGGACCGCGCGGAACCGGCCGAGCTGAACCTGCTGATCCAGACCGTCGCCGTCACCGACGACCCCGCCGCGGCGCTGGGGCCGCTGCTGGAGCGCCAGCCGCAGCTGACCCTGGACCAGGCGCTGACGCTGCCCATCGTGCTGGTCGGCACGCTGGACGGGATCATCGCGCGGGTGCGGGCCCAGCGCGAGCGGTTCGGCTTCTCCTACCTCACCGTCCTGGAGCCGGACATGGAGACGTTCGCGCCGGTGATGGCGGCGCTGCGCGAGGCGTGAGGGGGCGCCGGCCGCGCCGGGGCGGGGCGGGCGTGTCGTGGCGGCGGCGCGGTGGGGCCGGTCCCGGCGGTGCTGGTGCGGTGGCGGCGGCCGGTGGGGTCCTCGTGTCCGGATGCCGGAATTCCCGTTCCGCGCTCGGCCCGCGTGATGGGATCCCCGCATGACGGACTTGCGCATACGCCCCGCGACCGGCGACGACATCGACGCGGTGCTGGCCTTCTGGCGGACGGCCGCGGAGGGCACGAGCATCAGCGACGACCGGGACGGAGTGGCCCGGCTGGTGGCCCGCGACCCGGGGGCGCTGCTGCTGGCGGAGGACACCGGGGACCTGGTCGGCACGGTCATCGCGGGCTTCGACGGCTGGCGCTGCCACCTGTACCGGCTCGCGGTGCACCCCGGCCGCCGCCGGCAGGGCATCGCCACGGCGCTGCTGGCCGCCGCCGAGGAGCGGTTCGCGCGGCTGGGCGGGCGGCGCGGGGACGCCATGGTGCTCACCGGCAACGAGCGGGCGCACCACGCCTGGCGGGCGGCCGGGTACGCGCCCGAGGAGCACTGGCGGCGCTGGGTGAAGCCGCTGACCGCCCGGACGGACTGATCTACCGGCTTCTTTGCCCATCCTTTACCCTGGGTGGAGCACTCGGCCCTCCATGAAAGGTTGTGAGCGTCCGCCCATGGGCGTGCCTCCCGGCGAGCACCGTCGCGCGATCCCCCTTGTCCTGACCGACCATGGAAGAGGGGTGACCCGATGACCGAAGTGCTCCTCCTGCTCGTGGCGGTACTGCTGTCCCTGGCCTGCGGCGCCTTCGTCGCGGCCGAGTTCTCCTTGACCACGGTCGAGCGCGGCGCCTTGGAGCGCGCGGCGGAGCGCAGCGAGCGCGGCGCGCCCGGCGCGCTGAAGGCCGTACGGAACCTGACCTTCCAGCTCTCCGGGGCGCAACTCGGGATCACCGTCACCAACCTGGTGGTCGGCATGCTCGCCGAGCCGTCGATCTCCAAGCTGATCTCCGGTCCGCTCCAGGCGCTCGGCATGTCCCGCTCCGCGGCCGCCTCGCTGGCGCTGGTGCTGGGCACCGCCCTGTCGACGGTCTTCCTGATGGTCGTCGGCGAGCTGGTGCCCAAGAACTGGGCGATCTCCTCGCCGCTGGCCGTCGCCCGCCGGGTGGCCACTCCGCAGCGCTGGTTCAGCGCGGCCTTCCGCCCGTTCATCACCCACCTCAACAACACGGCGAACCGGGTGGTGCGCCGGCTCGGCGTGGAGCCCGCCGAGGAGCTGGCCTCCGCGCGCGGTCCCCAGGAGCTGGCGGCGCTGGCCCGGCACTCCGCCAAGCAGGGCGCCCTGGAGGCGGACACCGCCGAGCTGTTCGTGCGCACCCTGAACCTCGCCGACCTGACCGCGGAGAACGTGATGACGCCGCGGGTCCAGGTGGTGGCCCTGGACGCCCAGGCGACCTGCGAGGACGTCGCGAACGCGACCCGGGCGACCGGCCTGTCCCGCTTCCCCGTCTACCGCGGCAGTCTCGACTCCGTGGTCGGGACGGCCCACGTCAAGGACGTGCTGGCGGTGCCCGCCCGGCGGCGGCTGCACCTGCGCGTCTCGGAGATCATGCGCGAGCCGCTGCTCGTGCCGCAGTCGCTGACCGTGGACCGGCTGCTGGACCGGCTCTCCGGCCGGCGCACGATGGCCGTCGTCATCGACGAGTACGGCGGCACGGCGGGCGTGGCGACCCTGGAGGACATCGTCGAGGAGGTCGTCGGCGAGGTGCGCGACGAGCACGATCCGCACGAGACGCCCGACCTGGCCCCGGCCGGCGCCGACGCGGAGGGCCGCGCCCTGTACTCGGCCGACGGCTCCGCGCGCGTGGACCAGCTGGCCCGCGTCGGCCTGAGGGTCCCGGACGGCCCGTACGAGACGCTGGCCGGCCTGGTCGCCGCCGAGCTGGGCCGGATACCGGCGAGCGGCGACGCGCTGGAGGTCGCCGGGTGGCATATGGACGTGGTGGACGCGGGCGGCCGCCGGGCCGCGCGCGTGCTGCTGCACGCCCCGCTGGACGACGCTCCCGTCGAGGAGGTTCCCACCCGGCGCGGCAGGCGCCGCATCGCGGTGCGCGCGGACCGTCCGGCGCACGACATGGACCCGAGCGACGGAAAGAGGGCCGGCCGGTGACCGCCGTACAGATCCTGATCGGTCTGGCGACCCTGGTCGTCAACGCCTTCTTCGTGGGCGCCGAGTTCGCGCTGATCTCGGTGCGCCGCAGCCAGGTGGAGCCGTACGCCGAGGAGGGCGACCGGCGCGCGAAGAGCGTGCTGTGGGGCCTGGAGCACGTCTCCGCGCTGCTGGCGGCGGCGCAGCTCGGCATCACCCTGTGCACCCTGGTCCTCGGCGTGGTCGCCGAACCGGCGATCGCCCATCTGCTGGAGCCGGTGTTCCACGCGGTGGGCGTGCCCGCGGGCGCGGGTCACGCGGTGTCGTTCGTGATCGCGCTGGCCCTGGCGACGTATCTGCACATGCTGCTGGGCGAGATGGTGCCCAAGAACATCGCGCTGGCGGAGCCGGTGCGCAGCGCGCTGCTGCTCGGTCCGCCGCTGGTCGCGCTGTCCCGGGCGCTGCGTCCGGTGATCTTCACGGTGAACGCGTTCGCCAACGGGCTGCTCAAGCTGTTGCGGGTGGAGGCGAAGGACGAGGTCTCGGCGACGTTCACGGACGCGGAGCTGGCGCAGATCGTGAAGGACGCCAGCGAGGCCGGGCTGATCGACGACCGGGCGCAGGAACGGCTGCACGACGCGCTGGAGCTGGGCAGGCGGCCCGTGCGCGACGTGGTGCTGCCGCTGGAGCGGGTCGTCTACGCCCGGCTCGGGGTCACCCCGGAGCAGCTGGAGCGGCTGTCGGCCGAGTCCGGCTTCTCCCGCTTCCCCGTGGTCGACGAGGGCCGCCGGATCATCGGCTACCTGCACGTGAAGGACGCGCTGGACGCCTCGCCGCGCACCGAGCCGTTCCGGCTGCGGGACATGCGGCCGATCGCCCGGGTCCGGGAGGGCACCCCGCTGGACGACGTGCTCACGGCGATGCGCGGCAGCCGTACGCACCTGGCGGCGGTGCTGGGCTCGGACGGGCGGCTGGCGGGTCTGGTGACCATGGAGGACGTGCTCCAGGAACTGTTCGGGCAGCGGGTCTGAGCCGGGGCCGGCATCGCCGGACCGACCGCTTGGTATGCGCCGGGCGCGACGGGTTACCATCGCTCACGCCATGCAGACGATTCCCACATACAGCAGCCTGGTCGCCGTCGGCGACTCGTTCACCGAGGGCATGTCGGACCTGCTGCCCGACGGCTCCTACCGGGGCTGGGCCGACGTCCTGGCGGGCCGGATGGCCGCCCGCACCCCCGGTTTCCGGTACGCCAACCTCGCCGTGCGCGGCAAGCTCATCGGACAGATCGTCGACGAGCAGGTCGAGGTGGCCGCGGCCATGAAGGCCGACGTGGTGACGCTGGTGGGCGGCCTCAACGACACCCTGCGGCCCAAGTGCGACATGGGCAGGGTGCGGGGGCTGCTGACCGAGGCGGTGGAGCGGCTGGCGCCGTCCTGCGAGCGGCTGGTGCTGATGCGCAGCCCCGGCCGGCAGGGTCCCGTCCTGGAGCGGTTCCGGCCGCGCATAGAGGAGCTGTTCGCCCATGTGGACGACCTCGCGGACCGGCACGGCGCGGTCGTCGTGGACCTGTACGGCGCGCCGTCGCTCGCCGACCCGCGCCTGTGGGATGTGGACCGGCTGCACCTGACGGCCGAGGGGCACCGCCGGGTCGCCGAGGCGGTGTGGCAGGCGCTCGGCCTGAAGGCGGAGGACGCCGAGTGGCGTACGCCGATGGCCGCGAGCGCGCGGCCGGGCTGGGTCAGCCGCCGTACCGCCGACGCCCGCTTCGCCCGGCAGCACCTGCTGCCCTGGATAGGCCGCCGCCTGACCGGCCGCTCCTCCGGCGACGGCCGCCCGGCCAAGCGCCCCGAGTTGCTGCCCTACGAGGAACTGGCGCACCCGGCGGCCGACGCCGGACCGGCCTGACGGCGCGACCGGAAGCGGTGCGACCGGCGCGACCGGAAGCGGTGTGACGGCGGGACCGGGGGCCGCCGGGGCCGCCCGTCGGCCTCTCGTAGCTTCCGACGAACACCCCCGCGGCGCTGGCCTGCACGAATCGCCAGTAAACTCTGGTCACGTGACTTCTGCGCCCGCCAAGCCCCGCATCCCGAACGTCCTCGCCGGACGCTACGCCTCCGCCGAGCTCGCCACGCTCTGGTCGCCCGAGCAGAAGGTGAGGCTGGAGCGGCAGCTCTGGCTCGCCGTGCTGCGCGCCCAGAAGGACCTCGGCATCGAGGTGCCGGACGCGGCGATCGCCGACTACGAGCGCGTCCTCGACCAGGTCGACCTGGCCTCGATCGCCGAGCGCGAGAAGGTCACCCGGCACGACGTGAAGGCCCGTATCGAGGAGTTCAACGACCTCGCCGGGCACGAGCAGGTCCACAAGGGCATGACCTCCCGCGACCTGACGGAGAACGTGGAGCAGCTCCAGATCCGGCTCTCGCTGGAGCTGGTGCGCGACCGCGCGGTGGCGGTGCTGGCGCGGCTGGCGAAGCTGGCGGCGGAGTACGGCGAGCTGGTCATGGCCGGCCGCTCGCACAACGTGGCGGCGCAGGCCACCACCCTGGGCAAGCGTTTCGCCACCGCCGCCGACGAGCTGCTGGTGGCCCACGGCCGCGTCGAGGAACTGCTCGTCCGCTACCCGCTGCGGGGCGTCAAGGGCCCGGTCGGCACCGCCCAGGACATGCTGGACCTGCTCGGCGGCGACGCGGCGAAGCTGGCCGATCTTGAGGGGCGCGTCGCCCACCACCTCGGCTTCTCGCAGGCGTTCACCTCGGTCGGCCAGGTCTACCCGCGCTCCCTGGACTACGAGGTCGTCACCGCGCTGGTGCAGCTGGCGGCGGCGCCGTCCTCGCTCGCCAAGACGGTCCGGCTGATGGCCGGGCACGAGCTGGTCACCGAGGGCTTCAAGCCGGGCCAGGTGGGCTCCTCGGCGATGCCGCACAAGATGAACACCCGTTCCTGCGAGCGGGTCAACGGCCTCATGGTGATCCTGCGCGGCTACGCCTCGATGACGGGCGAGCTGGCGGGCGACCAGTGGAACGAGGGCGACGTGTCCTGCTCGGTGGTGCGCCGGGTCGCGCTGCCGGACGCGTTCTTCGCGCTGGACGGTCTGCTGGAGACGTTCCTGACGGTGCTCGACGAGTTCGGCGCCTTCCCCGCGGTGATCGCCCGCGAGCTGGACCGCTACCTGCCGTTCCTGGCGACGACGAAGGTGCTGATGGGCGCGGTGCGGGCCGGCGTCGGCCGCGAGGTGGCCCACGAGGCGATCAAGGAGAACGCCGTCGCCACCGCGCTCGCCATGCGGGAGCGGGGCGCCGAGCGCAACGACCTGCTCGACAAGCTCGCCGCCGACGAGCGGCTGCCGCTGGACCGCGCGGGCCTGGACGCGCTGATGGCGGACAAGCTGTCCTTCACCGGCGCCGCCGCCGACCAGGTCGGCGCGGTCGTCGGCCGGATCGAGGAGATCGTCAAGCAGCACCCGGAGGCCGCGGCCTACGCGCCGGGGGCGATCCTCTGACCCGCTTCACCCCGGCCGAGCTGGAGGCCGCCCGCGACCGGCTGGTGCCGGACCTGGTCGCGGACGGCCTCGGCGTGCTGTTCTGCGGCATCAACCCCGGCCTGATGACGGCCGCGACGGGCCACCACTTCGCCCGCCCCGGCAACCGGTTCTGGCCGGTGCTGCACCGCTCGGGGTTCACCCCGCGGCTGCTCAGGCCCGCCGAGCAGGGCGAATTGCTGTCGTACGGGCTCGGCATCACCAACGTCGTCGCCCGGGCCACGGCCCGCGCCGACGAGCTGAGCCGCGAGGAGTACCGGGAAGGCGGCCGGCTGCTGGCGCTGAAGGTGGCGCGGCTGCGGCCCCGCTGGCTGGCGGTCGTCGGCGTGACCGCGTACCGGGCCGCCTTCGAGGACCGCACGGCCCGGGTGGGGCCGCAGGAGCGGACGATCGGCGACACCCGCCTGTGGGTGCTGCCCAACCCGAGCGGTCTGAACGCGCACTGGACCACCGAGACGATGGCGCGGGAGTTCGCGCTGCTGCGGGCGGCGGCGCAGGACGGCCCGGACGTGCCCGCCGCCCGCCGGGGCGAGTGACGGCCGGGCGGCCCGACGGCTCGCCCACGCGGGATCCGGAACGGCCGTGGGCGGCCTCGCGGCCGCTCACGGCGGGTCCACGTCCGTGACGACCGCGAGCAGCTGGAACGGCAGCTCCCGGCCCTGCTGGCCGACGCCCAGGACTATCCACCGGCCGGCCTCGGGCGATCTCCACAGCTGGACGTCCGGCACCTGACCGCTGAGCGGACCCCACGGCTGCGGCGCCTCCTCCTGCGCGCTCCGCAGGAGCACGCCGTACAGGCTGAACTCCTGGGGCGGGCCCCAGCGTTCGGCGAGCCGCTCGGCCAGTCCGTCGCGGTCGCACGCGTACTGGTCGGCCGTCTCCCGCCACCGCGTGCCGTCGTCCTCCCAGAAGTCCTCGCTCGTCGCCAGCTCCGCCGTGCGGTAACCGGGCCCGGCCCAGCCGGTGTCCGTCCGGGTGCACGCGGCGGGGAACGCCCCGGAGCACAGCCGGTCGATCACGGCGAGCGCCTCAGCGATGTCCATGGGTTCCAGTAAAGCGGCCGGCACTGACAATTGGCGGTGCGTCAGGGCTCGCGCCGGGGCCGCCGCCGGGCGGCGGACGGCCCCGAGACCCGGCGGGGGCCCGAGCGCTCCCGGTCCCGCGCCCGGGGCGGCGGACGCCGCGCGGGTCACCCGGCGCTCGCCGCCCCGGCCCGCGCCGAGTACCATCCGCCCCACACGCGCACGAGCTGGGAGGACGGACGTTGGGGCGGCTGACCGGCGGGGATCCCTCGCTGCTGCGGAGGATCAATTCCGCGGTGGTGCTGCACGCGCTGCGCGCCACCGACTGTGCGACGCTCACCGAGATCACCCGGGTGACCGGGCTGTCCCGGCCCACGGTCGAGGGCGTCGTGGACGACCTGATCGGGGCGGGCCTCGTCATGGAGACGGCGGCCGAGGAGGGGGCCGCCCGGCGGCAGGGGCGGCCCGCCCGGCGGTTCCGCTTCCGCGCCGAGGCCGGCCATCTGCTCGGCCTGGAGATCGGCGCGCACCGGGTCGCCGCGCTGCTGGCCGACCTAGACGGCCGGGTGGTCGGCGCGCAGGCCAAGGAGGTGGCCGAGACGGCCGACGCGGACGAGCGGCTGGAGCGGCTGCGCACCGCGATCGCCGAGCTGCTGCGCCGCGCCGGGGTGCCGCGCAGCGCGCTGCGCGCCGTCGGCGTCGGCACGCCGGGCATCGTCGACGCGAGCGGCACCGTACGGCTGGGCACCGCGCTGCCCGGGTGGACCGGTCTGCACCTGGGCGAGCGGCTGGGCCGGTCCTTCAAGTGCCCGGTCCTGGTCGAGAACGACGCCAACGCCGCGGCGGTCGCCGAGCACTGGAAGGGCGCCGCCACCGACTCCGACGACGTGGTGTTCGTGCTGGCCGGGCTGAGTCCGGGCGCGGGTTCGCTGATCGGCGGCCGGCTGCACCGGGGGTACGGCGGGGCGGCGGGCGAGATCGGCGCGCTGCACCTGCTGGGCCGCGGGGAGACCCCGGAGACGCTGCTGTCGACCACGGACGAGCCGCTGCACCCGCTGGACGAGCAGGCGGTGGCGAAGGTCTTCGCGCTGGCCCGGCAGGGCGACCGGCGGGCCCTGGCGGCCGTGGACCGCTTCATCCAGCGGCTCGTCCACGACGTGGCGGCGCTGGTGCTGGCCCTGGACCCGGAGCTGGTGGTCGTCGGCGGCTGGGCGGCCGGTCTCGACGGCGTGCTGGAGCCGCTGCGCGGCGAGCTGGCCCGCTACTGCCTGCGGCCCCCTCGGGTGACCCTCTCGCTGCTGGGCGAGGCGGTCGTGGCGACGGGCGCGGTACGCCTCGCCCTCGACCACGTGGAGGAACAGCTCTTCGCGGTGGAGAGCACGGTCACGGCCCGCCGCTGACCCGCGGCCCGCCGCGCTCCGGCGGACACCCGGCTCGTACGACAGCCGCCGCGCCCCCGGTGCTTCCGGGGGGGCGCGGCGGCTGTCGTCTTCGGTCGGGCGGCCGGGCGGCCTCGCGTCAGGAGGCCTGGCGCTCGGGGCCGTGGTGGATCTCCACGCTCCCGGAGTCGCCGAAGGTCAGCCGGCAGGTGTCGGCGCGGTAGGTGGCCACGGAGAGCGCGGCGACGCGGCCGGCGGCGACGAAGCGGGTGGTGACGACGAGGACGGGCGCGCCGGGCAGCCGGTCCAGCTCCTTGGCGTCGTCCGCGCGGGCCGAGCCGAGTTCCACGGCGCGCTCCTGGCCCTCCAGCTCCAGGTGCTGGAGTTCGCGCAGCACGGCACGCGCGCGGGCCGGTCCGGACGGCGCGTCGATCGCGGTCAGGCCGGGCACCGAGGACGCCGGGATGTACAGCAGTTCGGCCGCGACCGGCTGCCCGTGGCTCATCCGGGACCGGCGCACGGTGTGCACCGCCTCGCTCCGGTCGGTCTCCAGGATGGCGGCGACGGCGGCCGGCGGAGCGGCCTGCGCGCAGTCCGCGGACTGCCAGGCGTCTCCGGCCGCGCCCGGCCAGGCGTGCTGCTCGGTGCCGACGGCGACCCCCATCCGCGGCGGCGCGACGGTCGTGCCGACGCCGCGGCGGCGCTGCAGCCTGCCCTCCAGTTCCAGCTGCTCCAGTGCCTGGCGCAGCGTGGCGCGGGCCACGCCGAAGCGGGCGGCCAGATCCCGCTCGTTGGGCAGGATCTCACCGACCGCGAACTCGGAGTCCAGTGCCTCACTGAGCACGGTCTTGAGATGCCAGTACTTCGGCTCCGGCACCGTTTCCAGCTGAGTGCTCCCCACCCTGTCCTCCGCAATCGCCGTAGTCCGGCGGCGTTTAGCGCCCTTGTTTATTAAAGGTTGTTGTACTTCTCTGCGACGATAGGGCCGCCCCCACCCTTGGTCAAGACCAATCCTCGGCTCTTGCGCGCCGTACGGCGCGTGTGCCGCACAGCGTTCACGGGGCGTTCGCACGGCGTCGCACACGTGACATCGCGGAGAAGCCCCCGGCCGCGGGGCGGTCGGGGGCTGCGCGGAGGGATCGGGAGCGGCCGGGGGCTACCCGTCGGTAGTAATTGTTGACAAGCTGTCTACCCAGTAGTCGTCAGCGATCGACGAGGAGCAAGCACCCATGTCCGCCACCGTCTCCTTCAAGGTTCCCTCCGCGCACGGGCCGCAGCCCGTGACGCTCTCCTACGCGCGTGTGGGCGCCGGCGAGCCGCTGCTCCTGCTGCACGGCATCGGCCACCACCGGCAGGCCTGGGACCCGGTGATCCACCTCGTCGCGGGCGAACGGGACGTGATCAGCGTGGACCTGCCCGGCTTCGGCGCCTCGCCCGCGCTGCCGGACGGACTCCGGCACGACCTGCCGACCATGAACGCCGCGCTGGGCGCCCTGTGCGAGGCGCTGGAGATCGGCCGGCCGCACGTGGCGGGCAACTCGCTGGGCGGGCTGCTGGCCCTGGAGATGGGCCGCACGGGGCGCGCCCGGTCCGTCACCGCCCTGTCCCCGGCCGGGTTCTGGACCGAGGCCGAGCGGCGCTACGCGTTCGGCGTGCTCCAGGCCATGCGGGGCATCGCGGCGCGCACGCCGCTGCCCCTGGTCGAGCGGCTCTCCCGCTCGGCCGCCGGCCGGACCCTCCTCACCAGCACCATCTACGCCCGGCCCGCCCGCCGCTCACCCGAGGCCGTGGTCGCCGAGACCCTGGCCCTGGCCGGGGCCTCCGGGTTCGAGGAGACCCTGCGCGCGGGCGTCGGCGTACGGTTCACGCACGACGTCACCGGCGTTCCGGTCACCGTCGCCTGGGGCCTCAAGGACCGGCTGCTGGTGCCCCGGCAGGGGGTGCGCGCCAAGCGGATCGTCCCGCACGCCCGGCTGGTGCGGCTGCCCGGCTGCGGACACGTCCCCATGAACGACGATCCTGCGCTGGTCGCGCGGGTGCTCCTCGACGGCAGCCGCTGAGCCGGCGGGCGCGGGCCGGCGGCGTCCGGCCCGGGTCAGCGCCCCGGAGCCGAGGGCCACTCCGGCCCCCACCAGGGCGCTGCCCGCCGCCTGGGCGGGGCCGTACGAGCCGGTGCCGACCAGGGGCGCGGTGCAGGCGGCGGCGACGGGGATGAGTCCGGAGAAGAGGGTGGCGCGCTCGGCGCCGATCCGTTGCATGCCCATGTACCAGCACACGAAGCCGACGACGGTGACGACCGCCGCCTGCCACAGCAGCGCGGCGGCCTCGTGGGCGTCGGGCGTCCGCAGCCAGGCGCCGCCGTCCAGCAGGACGCCGACGAGCGCCGACTCCCCCGCCGCCACCGCGCACACCACGGCGGACAGCAGCCGGGGGCCCAGCGGGCGCAGCACGGGCACCGCGAGGACCGCGAAGCCGACCTCGCCGGCCAGCGCGCACGCCGAGAAGGCGATGCCCGCGCCGTCGGTCCGGCCCCAGCCCTGCACGGTCAGCGCCCCGGCGGCGACCAGCGCCGCTCCTCGCAGCACGGCCCGCTGCGGCCGGCGGCGCTCCAGCAGCGGGACGAGGACGGCCACGGCCACCGGCGCGCAGCCCACGAAGACGCCCGGCACGGCCGGTTCGGCGCTCCGCTCGGCGGCCAGGACCGCCAGGTTGAAGCCGACCATGCCCACCGCCGCCAGCAGCGCCAGCCGGGCCCACTGGCGCGGCTCCAGCGCCCGCAGCCGCGGCCCCGCCTCCCGCCGGACCAGCGGCAGGAGCAGCAGGCAGGCCAGGCCGTAGCGCAGGAACTGGCCGCCCGCGTACGGGTAGTGGCCGAGGACGCTGTTGGCGGTGAAGGAGCCTCCGACGAGGACGCAGGCGAACGCGGCGAGCAGCGCGCCGCGTGAGGTGGTGGCGTTCATGGCAGCGACGCTAGGGAGCGCGGCGGCCCGCATTAAGGTCCACTTCCATGACGTCTTCGGGGACCAATCCGGACGGGCGGCCCGGCTCGGCCGCCTGGGAGCTGCTGCTGCCGGCCGCGACGGCGCCGGCCCGCGCGCGCGGCCGCTCCCTGCGCGCGGCGCTGCGCGAGGCGGTCCGTTCGGGGCGGCTCGCGCCGGGCACCCGGCTGCCCTCCAGCCGTGACCTCGCCGCCGACCTCGGCGTCTCGCGCGGGCTGGTCACCGAGGCGTACGAGCAGCTGACGGCAGAGGGCTATCTGCGCAGCGGGCGCGGCGCGGGAACCTGGGTGGGCGGCGCGGCGCGGGCCGCCCGCACCCGGGCGCGTGACCTCGCCCCCCGCTCCCCCGGCGCCCGCGCGGACTTCGTGCCCGGCACCCCCGACCTGGCGCTGTTCCCCCGGGCCGCCTGGGCCGCCGCGCACCGCTCGGTGCTGGCCGCGCTGCCGCACCAGGACCTCGGCTATCCCGATCCGCGCGGGCTGCCCCGGCTGCGTACGGCCCTGGCCGAACTGCTCGCCCGGCGCCGGGGCGCCGTCGCGGACCCCGAACGCCTGGTCGTCGTCTCCGGGGTGGCGCAGGGCGCGGCCCTGCTCGGCGCGGTGCTGCACGCGCGCGGGATACGGGCCGTCGGGGTCGAGGACCCGGGCAGCCCGCAGCACAGCGCCCTGTACGCCGCGGCGGGCGTCGGCACCGTCGCGCTCCCGCTGGACGCGCGGGGCCCGGCCCTCGGCCCGCTGTACCGGTCGGGCGTACGGGCCGTGGTGACCACGCCGGCGCACCAGTTCCCCACCGGCATCGCCTGCACCGCGCGGCGCCGCGCCGAACTGCTCGACTGGGCGCGGTCGGTGGACGGTTACGTCTTCGAGGACGACTACGACGGCGACTTCCGCTACGACCGGGCGCCGGTGGGCGCGATGCAGGGCCTGGACCCGGAGCGGGTGGTCTACGCGGGCTCGGTCAGCAAGTCGCTGGCCCCCGGACTGCGGCTGGGCTGGCTGCTGGTGCCCGACGCGCTGGCCGACGAGATCGTGGTACGCAAGCGGACCACTGACCTCGGTCATCCGACGCTCGACCAGGCGGTGTTCGCGCACTTCGTGGAGCGGGGCGACTACGACCGGCAGCTGCGCCGCTGCCAGCGCGCCTACCGGGAGCGCCGGGACGCGCTCGTCACCGCCCTGGCCGAGCACTTCCCCGGCGCGCGGCTGTCCGGGATCGCCGCGGGGCTGCACCTGATCGCCGACCTGCCCGCCCGCTACGGCCCCGAGGAGCGGTTCCTCGCGCGTGTGACGGCGGCGGGGATCGCGGTGCGCACGCTCGCGTCGTACACACACGCGGGCGCGGACGGCGCGGACGACGTCGCGGGCGTGCGGTTGGTCCTCGGGTACGCGCACGTGCCGCCCGCGCGGATCCGCGCGGGGGTGGCGCTGATGGCCGAGGCGGCCGCCGGCTGACCGCGCGGGCGGTTGTTCACCCGCGGTTTCCGTGCGCGCCGCGCCGCCCCAGTAGGTGTGGGGCCGAACACTGGCCGGATTCCGTTCCTGGAGGCGCAGTCATGTCCCACCGTCCCCTTCCGGGCCGCCGCAGCGTCCTGCGCGGCTCGCTCGCCGCGTCCGCGGCCCTGACCCTGCCCGGCGCACTCGGCGCGGCCCCGGCGCTCGCCCTGTCGGGCCGTCCCCGGGCGGACTGGGGCGTGCAGGCGGGCGACGTCACCTCCGACTCGGGTCTGGTGTGGGCGCGCGCGGACCGTCCGGCCCGGATGATCGTCGAGACCTCGGCGACCGAGTCGTTCCGCGACCCGCGCCGCTGGCACGGCCCGCTGCTCGGCGCGGACACGGACTTCACGGGCACCGCCCGGCTGCACGGACTCCCGGCCGGCGAGCAGATCCACTACCGCGTGCTGCTGGCCGACCCGGACGACCCGCGCCGCACCGGCGAACCGGTCCTCGGCACCTTCCGGACGGCGCCGGCGCGCCGCCGCCAGGGCGTGCGGTTCGTGTGGTCCGGCGATCTGGCCGGGCAGGGCTGGGGCATCAACGACTCCATCGGCGGCTACCGGATCTTCGACGCCATGGCGAAGCTGGACCCGGACTTCTTCCTGTGCAGCGGCGACAACATCTACGCCGACGGCCCGATCCAGGCCACGGCCGCGCTGCCGGACGGACGGGTCTACCGCAACGTCACCACCGAGGAGAAGTCGCACGTCGCCGTCTCCCTGGCCGACTTCCGCGGCAACTTCCGCTACAACCTGCTGGACGCGGCGCTGCGCCGGTTCAACGCGCGGGTGCCGAACATCGTCCAGTGGGACGACCACGAGGTCCGCAACAACTGGTATCCCGGCGAGATCGTCGGCGCCGGCACCCCCTACCCGGCCGGGACGCGCCTGGACGACCTGGCGCTGCGCGCCCGCCGGGCCTTCTCGGAGTACTTCCCCATCTCCACCGTCAGCGGCCGCCCGGACGGGCGGATCTACCGTGTCCACCACCACGGCCCGCTGCTCGACGTGTTCGTGCTCGACATGCGCACGTACCGCGACGCCAACTCGCCCGACGACCAGGCGAGCGACCCGCAGGGCATCCTGGGGCGCGCCCAGCTGGAGTGGCTCAAGCGCGAACTGGCCCGGTCGCGGGCGGTGTGGAAGGTCATCGCCGCCGACATGCCGCTCGGCCTGGTGGTGCCCGACGGGGTCGAGGGGAAGCCGAACTTCGAGGCCGTCGCGCAGGGCGACCCGGGCGCACCGCTCGGCCGCGAGCTCCAGATCGCCGAACTGCTGCGGTTCGTCAAGCACCGGCGGATCACCGGCACGGTGTGGCTGACGGCCGACGTCCACCACACCTCGGCCCAGCGCTACGATCCGTCGCGTGCGGCGTTCAAGGACTTCGAGCCGTTCTGGGAGTTCGTGTCCGGGCCGCTGAACGCGGGCGCGTTCCCGGCCAGCCTGCTGGACGGGACGTTCGGTCCGGACCGGGTGTTCGTCAAGGCGCCGACCGCCTCGAACGTCTCGCCGGCCGAGGGCTACCAGTTCTTCGGCGAGGTCGACATCGACGGCGACAGCGGGGAGTTGACGGTCCGGCTGCGCGAGCAGGACGGCGCCGTCCTCTTCACCCGGACGCTGCGGCCGGGGCGGGTGGGGCAGTGACGCCCGCTACTCTTCATCCGGGCCGCGCATCGGCGTCATCCCCCGGTGCGCGGCGCCAACTCCCTTTTGGCTCCGCCGTTTTCGCAGTCCGTGGCGCTGGTCGCGCGCGGCGGTGCAAAGGGTGCCCAAAGCCGGGCAAATCAATGCTTTACCAGTAAGTCACAGGACGTTCGCGACCGCGCAACACCGGTCCTCCACAGTGGCCGTATGACTCGAGAACTGTCTGATGTGACACGAACGAAGCACGGCCGGCCGGTGCACCACTGGCGGCGTGACGTGGTCGAACTGGCCGCGCTGTTCACGGCGGTGGCGGTGGCCGACGGCGTGGCGAACCTGATCGGCCACGGACCCGGCGGGCCGGCGCTGCTGCTGATCTCGGCGCTGGCGCTGATCGCGACGGCGGCGTTCCACACCTGGTGGGCACGGCGCCACGGGCACGCTCCCCCGGCGCACGATACCGGCGCCCGGCCGCTCGCCGCCGAACGGCGGGCGGCCGGGCCGTCGTCGCCCGCCCCGGCTACGGCGGACGACGGGATGACCGCGAACGCGCTGTGGCGGCTGCGGACGACGGTGCGGGACGCGCCGGGATCGCTGGCCACGCTGTGCGCGGCGCTGGCCGCCCGGCACGTCGACATCCTGAGCCTTCAGACGCACCCGCTGGCCGAGGGCACGGTGGACGAGTTCCTGCTGCGCGCGCCCGGCCGGATCGAGGCGTCCCGGATCACGGAGGCGGTCGCGTCGGCCGGCGGCGCCGACACCTGGATCGAGCGGGCCGACGCGCACGATCTGGTCGACGCGCCGACCCGGGTCCTCGGTCTGGCCACGCGCACCGCGCTGGACGCCGCGGAACTGCCGCTGGCGCTTCGGCAGTTGCTGGGCCGGTGCACCATCCGTTCGCTGCCCGGCAAGCCGGCGGGCGGTGGCCGGGGCCCGGAGGAGGTGCCGGCCGAGGGGGTCATGGAGGACACCGTGCTGCGGCTGCGCGCGCCGGAGGGCGGCGTGATCACCGTCGAGCGGCCGTACCTGCCCTTCACGCCCACCGAGTTCGCCCGGGCCCGGGCGCTGGTGGAGCTGGACACCCTGCTCGGGCCGCGCATCCCGTCGGGCCAGGACGTGCTGACGCTGCCCGAGGGCAACGCGATCACCGTGCGCCGGGCGGACACGGGCGATCTGCCGGAGGCCCGGCGGATGCACGAGCGGTGCTCGCCCCGCACCCTGGGCATGCGCTACCACGGGCCGGTCGGCGACGCGGACCGGTACCTGAACCACCTGCTCAGCCCGCGTTTCGGACGGACCCTCGCCGCGCAGACCGCCTCCGGACGGATCGTCGGCCTCGGTCATCTGCTGTGGGACGGCGACGAGACGGAGGTCGCGCTGCTCGTCGAGGACGAGTGGCAGCGGCGCGGCATCGGCGCCGAACTGCTCGGCCGCCTGGTGGCGATGGCCGCGGAGGCGGGCTGCGGGAGCGTGTACGCCGTGACGCAGGCGTCGAACACCGGCATGGTCACCGCGATGCGCGGCCTCGGTCTCCCGCTGGACTACCAGATCGAAGAGGGCACCCTGGTGATCACCGCCCGGCTGACCAAGCCCGCTGTCCCCGCCCGGCTCCCCCACGACACCCTCCGCCACCAGTACGACGACTCCCCCGCCCTGCCCGACTGACCCGGCCCCCGGCCGCGGCCCGGACCTCCCCGGCCGCGGCCGGAAAGTCCCCGCCGCTGCCCGAGACCCCGGCCGCCGGACCGGCCACCAGCCCGGCCGCGCCGGGCGGGATCAGCCCGGCTGCGCCGGCCAGGCACCGCACCGGCCGACCGGCCCGGCCCGGCCCATGGATCGGCCGGCGGATCAGCCCGAGAAGCAGCCCTGCTCAGAACCGCCCCGGCGGGCTCCCCCGCGGCCGGCGGCCCCGGCCCCCGCCCCGGCCGACCGCGTCACGGACCCCGGGCCACCGGCCCGCCCCCCGTGGATCGGGCCGCCGGCCCGGGGTCCGTGGGCCGGACCGCCGGTCCAGGGCCCGTCGGTTCAGCGCCTCGCGCCGGCCCTGTACGTCCGGCGCCCACGCGCGATCCCCGGTCCAGGGCCCGTGAGTCCAGTCACAGGGCCGGGGTCCGTGGGCCGGACCGCCGGTCCAAGATCCGCAGGCCGGGCCACCGGACCAGGATCCGTGCGCCGAGCCGCCGGACCGCAGGTCCACGGCCCGTCAGTTCAGGGCCTCGTGCAGGCCCTTCACGTCCGGCGCCTGCGTGCGACCGCGGTCCAGGGCCTGGTCCAGGTCGGACCACAGGTCGTCCACGTCCTCCAGGCCGACCGACATCCGCAGCAGCCGGTCGCCGACCCCGGCGCCCCGCCGGTCTGCCGCGTCCACGATGCGGTGGCTGATGGAGGCCGGGTGCTGGATCAGCGTGTCCACGCTGCCGAGGCTCACGGCGGGTGTGATCAGGCGGACCGCGCCGATCACCGCGTGCGGGTCGCCGTGCACCTCGAAGGAGACCATCGCGCCGCCGATCCGCGGATAGTGCACGCGGGCGACGCGCGGGTCGGCCGTCAGCCGGGCGACCAGCTCGGCGGCGGTGGCGGAGGCGGCCCGCACCCGTACCGGCAGGGTGGACAGCCCGCGCAGCAGCAGATAGCCGGCCAGCGGGTGCAGCACCCCGCCGGTGGCGAACCGCACCTGCCGCAGCCGCCCGGCGAGTTCCTCGTCGCAGGCCACCACGCCCGCCATCACGTCGCCGTGCCCGCCGAGGTACTTGGTGGCGCTGTGCAGCACCAGCCGCGCGCCCTGCCCGGCCGGGCGCTGGAGCACCGGCGTGGCGAAGGTGTTGTCGACGAGCAGGGGGACCGAGCCGCAGGCGTGGGCGACGGCCCGCAGGTCCACCTCGGCGAGCGTCGGGTTGGCCGGGGACTCCACCATCACCAGTCCGGTGTCCGGGCGCAGCGCGTCGGCGATCCCGGCCGGGTCGGTCCACGTCACCTCGCTGCCGAGCAGTCCGGCGGTCAGCAGGTGGTCGCTGCACCCGTACAGCGGGCGCACGGCGACCACGTGCCGCAGGCCGAGGGCGGAGCGCACCAGCAGGACCGCGCTGAGCGCGGCCATGCCGCTGGCGAAGGCGACCGCGGACTCGGTGCCCTCCAGCCGGGCCAGCGCGGTCTCGAAGCGGGCGACGGTCGGGTTGCCGAGCCGGCCGTAGACCGGCGGCCCGTCGAGTTCGGCGCCGTCGGCGGCGAAGGCGTCGATCCGGGCGGCCTCGGCCCGGCTGTCGTAGGAGGGGTAGGTGGTGGACAGGTCGATCGGCGGGGCGTGCAGTCCCTGCCGGGCGAGGTCCTCACGGCCGGCGTGCACGGCCTCGGTGGCCAGTGCGCGGGGTGCGGGGCGTACGGCGTCGTACGCGGACGTGCTCGCTGGGTTGAAGGGCGTGTCCATGACCGAAGGGTGAACACCGGACGGGCCGGGCGGCGCGGACTCCGTGCTACGTTCGGCGCATGGCCGAATCCGTCGTACTGGACCCGGTGGATCTCCATCTGCTGCGGCTGCTGCAGAACGACGCCCGGACCACCTACCGCGATCTGGCCGCGCTGGTCGGGGTCGCGCCGTCGACGTGTCTGGACCGGGTCAACCGGCTGCGCCGCTCGGGGGTGATCCTCGGCCATCAGCTGCGCCTGGACCCGGCGAAGCTGGGCCGGGGCCTGGAGGCCCTGCTGTCGGTGCAGGTCAGGCCGCACCGGCGGGAGTTGGTGGGGCCGTTCGTGGAGCGGATCCGGGCGCTGCCGGAGTCGCGGACCGTGTTCCACCTGACCGGTCCGGACGACTACCTCGTCCACGTCGCGGTCGCCGACATGGCCGACCTGCAACGGCTCGTGCTGGACGAGTTCACGGCCCGGCGCGAGGTGGCGCGGGTGGAGACCCGGCTGATCTTCCAGCAGTGGGACTGCGGCCCGCTGCTGCCGCCGGGCGCGGAACCGGCGACGCTGTCGGTGAAACCGGACCGCATATCGGACGCAATGCCGCCCGTGGTCCGGTAACCGGGCTGACGCGGACGGTGTGGTCGTACGAGGATGGACGGCATGTCTCAGACCAAGAGCCCGCTGCCCCGTCAGGTCGCCGACGCCTATGTCGACGACCTCATCGCCCTCGACCCGATCACCGGCACCTATCTCGGCGTGAAGGAGTGTTCGAGCCGACTGCCCGACAACTCGCCGGCCGGCCAGGAGGCGCTGGCGGAGCTGGCGCGCACCACGCTGGCGCGGCTCGCGGAGGCCGAGAGCCGGCCCGGCGCGGACAGCGACGTCGAGCGGCGCTGCGCCCGCCTGCTGCGCGAGCGCCTGACCGCGGAGCTCGCCGTGCACGAGGCCGGCGAGCCGCTGCGGGCGGTGAGCAACATCCACAGCCCGGTGCACTCGGTGCGCGAGGCCTTCACCATCACCCCCACCGACACGGAGGAGGACTGGGCGGCGGTCGCCGAGCGGCTGCGCGCCGTGCCGGAGGCGCTGCGCGGCTACCGCGCGTCGCTGGCGCTGGGCCTGGAGCGCGAGCTGTACGCGGGCCCGCGGCCGACGGCCACCTTCGTCGAGCAGCTCACCGAGTGGTCGGACACCGGGCAGGGCCGCGGCTGGTTCGAGGACTTCGCCGCCGACGGCCCCGAGTCCCTGCGCGGCGAGCTGGACGAGGCCGGCCGGGCGGCCACCGCGGCCGTCGCCGAGCTGCGCGACTGGATGCGCGACGTGTACGCGCCGGCGATCGAGGGCGCGCCCGACACGGTCGGCCGGGAGCGCTACGCCCGCTTCTCCCGCTACTACAACGGCACCGACCTGGACCTGGACGAGGCGTACGCGTACGGCTGGTCGGAGTTCCACCGGCTGCTCGGCGAGATGAAGAAGGAGGCCGAGAAGGTCCTGCCGGGCGCCGAGACGCCGTGGGTCGCCCTCGCGCACCTCGACGAGCACGGCGCCCACATCGAGGGCGTGGACGAGGTCCGCACCTGGCTCCAGGAGGTGATGGACGAGGCGATCGACGCGCTGGACGGCACCCACTTCGAACTCGCCGAGCGGGTGCGGAAGGTGGAGTCCTGCATCGCGCCCCCCGGCGGCGCGGCGGCGCCGTACTACACCGCGCCGTCCGCCGACTTCTCCCGGCCGGGCCGGACCTGGCTGCCCACCATGGGGGAGACCCGCTTCCCGGTGTACGACCTGGTGTCGACCTGGTACCACGAGGGCGTTCCCGGCCACCACCTCCAGCTGGCCCAGTGGGCGCACGTGGCGGAGGACCTCTCCCGCTACCAGGCCACGGTCGGCATCGTCAGCGCCAACGCCGAGGGCTGGGCGCTGTACGCGGAGCGGCTGATGGACGAGCTGGGCTTCCTCACCGACCCGGAGCGCCGGCTCGGCTACCTGGACGCGCAGATGATGCGCGCGGTCCGCGTCATCATCGACATCGGCATGCACCTGGAGCTGGATATCCCGGCGGACTCGCCGTTCCACCCGGGTGAGCGCTGGACGCCGGAACTGGCGCTGGAGTTCTTCGGCGCGCACAGCAGCCGCCCGCGGGACTTCGTGGCGAGCGAGCTGATCCGCTACCTGTCCATGGCGGGTCAGGCGATCGGCTACAAGCTGGGCGAGCGGGCCTGGCTGCTGGGCCGGGAGAACGCCCGCAGGCGGCACGGCGACGCGTTCGACGCGAAGGCCTGGCACATGGCGGCCCTGTCGCAGGGCTCACTGGGCCTGGACGACCTGCTGGACGAGCTGTCGCGGCTCTGAGCCCGGCTCAGGGGCGGCCGCACTCCGGCCGCCCCGCGCTGCTGCGCCACCCCGGCCTCCCGGGCCGCCGGTCCGGGGTCAGCAGCCGCAGGCGCCGCCCTCGGCCGGGGCGGTCAGCGGGTCGGCCGCGCGGCGCTCGCCGCCCTCCCGGGTCTCGTACGCGAAGCCCTCGCGCACCCAGTACTCGAAGCCGCCGAGCATCTCCTTGACGCGGTAACCGAGTTCGGCGAGGGCCAGCGCGGCGCGGGCGGCGCCGTCGCAGCCGGGGCCCCAGCAGTGGACGACGACGGGGACGGACCGGTCGAGCAGCGCCTCGGCCCGCTGCGGAACGAGCGCGGTCGGCAGGTGCAGCGCGCCGGGGACGTGGCCCTGGTCCCATGCCTCGGCGGAGCGCGTGTCGACCAGGACGAACCCGGCCTCGCCGCCGGCCGCGAGCGCGGCGGCGACGTCCGAGACATCGGTGTGGAAGGCGAGGCTCGCCCGGAAGTGGGCGGCGGCCTCGGCCGGGGAGGCGGGGGCGACGCCCAGCACGGGATGGGCGGCCGCCTCGCGGACGGTCGAGGGGGCCGCGGCGGGGAGGGTCATCGGGTGGGTCCTTCCGTGGTTCGGTGCGACGGCCTGAAATCTATGGCCGCGAAGCACCGCCCTGAAGGGGCGATCCACGGCCCGCCTCTTGATCCGCCGGGGATCCGCCTGCTATCCCTCGCTCATGACCGCGTTTTCCCCGGACGCCACCGACTGGCGCATTCTCGACGTCCTCCAACGGGAGGGCCGGGCCAGTTTCGCCGAGCTGGCGCGGGCGGTGTCGATGTCGCCCAGCGCGGTGACCGAGCGGGTGCGCCGGCTGGAGGAGGCCGGCGTCATCCAGGGCTACGCGGCCGTCGTCGACCCGGACCGGCTGGGGCTGCCGATCCTCGCCTTCGTCCGGCTGCGCTACCCGAACGGCAACTACAAGCCGTTCCACGACCTGGTCGCCGTCACCCCCGAGATACTGGAGGCGCACCATGTGACGGGCGACGACTGCTTCGTCATCAAGGTCGCCGCGCGCTCCATGCGGCACCTGGAGGAGGTGTCCGGCCGGATCGGCGCGCTGGGCTCGGTGACGACGAGCGTCGTCTACTCCTCGCCCCTGCCGAGGCGTCCCCTCGGCCGCTAGACCGACGCAAGGCCGCGGGCGTCAGGCCGGCCCCCGCTGCCGTACCGCCGAACCCGAGCGCCCCTTCACCACCTCCAGTTGGGCGTGGACGCGGCGCCGCAGGTCGGCGACGTGGCTGACGATGCCCACGCTGCGGTCGCGTTCGCGCAGCGAGTCCAGCACGTCCAGGACCTCGTCGAGGGTCTGGTCGTCCAGGCTGCCGAAGCCCTCGTCGATGAAGAGGGTGTCCAGCCGGACCCCGCCGGCCTCGTCGGTGACGACGTCGGCGAGGCCGAGGGCGAGGGCGAGCGAGGCGAAGAACGTCTCGCCGCCGGACAGGGTCGCCGTGTCCCGTTCCCGGCCGGTCCAGGCGTCGACCACGTGCAGCCCGAGGCCGCTGCGGCCGCGTCCGGCCCGGTCGTCGGAGTGGACGAGGGTGTAGCGCCCGGACGACATGCGCGACAGCCGTACGGTGGCGGCGGCGGCCACCTGTTCCAGCCGGGCCGCGAGGACGTAGGACTCCAGGCGCATCCTGCGCTCGTTGTCGGCGGAGGTGCCCGCGGTGAGGGCGGCGAGCCGGGCCACCCGGTCGTACTCCTCGCGCAGTGGCGCCAGGCGGCGCACGCCGGTGGCCGCGCGGGCGGAGAGCCGGTCGAGTTCGCCGCAGCGGCGGGCCGCGGCGTCCCGCGCGGAGGCGGCCTCGCGCAGCCGCCGGTCCGCGCCCTGCGCGGCGGCCTCGGCCGCGGCGAGGTCGGCGGGCGGCCGTTGCGCGGCGGCGACGGTGTCCGCCTCGGCGAGCACCGCGCGCACCGCCGCGTCCTCCGCCTGCCAGGCGTCGAGGCGGCGTTGCAGCTCGCGGTGGGCGCCGTCGTCCAGAAGCGCGGCGGCGGCGTCCCGCGGGGTGCCGAAGCCGGCCCGGAAGGCGGCCTCGGCGAGCCGTCCGTCGGCGTCCTTGAGCCGCTCCGCGCTCTCCTCGGCGGCGCGTGCCGCGTCGGCGGCGGCGGTCAGCAGGGCCGCCCGGCGTTCCAGCTGGGCGGCCCGGGCGGCGACGGTGGGAGCGGCGCCGCGGGCCTCGGCGATCTCCGACTCCAGGACCGTCCGCTGCCGGTCCAGGTCCTCGCGGCGGGCCAGCCGGGAGGCCGCGTGCAGCTCGATCTGCCTGCGGTCGGCGAGCCGGCGTTCGCGCTCCTGCTCGGCGGCGCGCAGCTCCAGCTGGGCCGGGTACAGCGCGGAGGCGTCCCGCCGCGCCCGCGCGAGCCGCCGGTCCAGCTCCTCGGCCTCGGCGGCGAGCCGTTCGGCGGGGGCGTCACCGGCCTCGGCGGCCGCGGCGGCCAGTTCCGCGCTCAGGGCGGCGAGGCGGCGCTCGTCCTCGGCGTGCCGGCGCTCGGCGGCCTGGTGGTCGGCGAGGGCGCGCTCCTCCGTCTCGCGGTCGACGTGTCCGGCGACCTTGCGGGCGGGCGCGGGATGCTCGGTGGCGCCGCAGACGGCGCAGGGCGCGCCGTCGGCGAGGTTCGCGGCCAGTTCGGCGGCGATGCCGGTCAGCCGCTGCTCCTTGAGCCGCAGCCAGTGCTCCTTGAGCTCCAGGGACTTCTCGCCGGAGGCGAGGGCGCGCTGCCGTGCCCGGTCGCTCTCCTCGGTCAGCCGGTCCCGGTCGCGGGCGGCCCGCAGCCGGGTCTGGGCGGGTTCGCGCCGTACGGCGAGCTGTTCGGCCCGGCCGGCCGCCTCCTGCGCGGTCTCGATCCGGCTGTGCAGGCCGGTGCGGGCCGTCTCCCAGCCGGCGAGCCAGCTCTCGGCCTCCTGGAGCGCGTCCTCGTCGGCGCGCTCCTGGTCGTCGGCCTCGGCGCGTTCGGCGAGAAGCTCGGCCAGGCGGCGTTCGGCGCGGCGGGCGGACTCCAGCGAGCCGAGTTCCTCGGCGGCGCGGCGGGCGGCGGCCGCGAGTCCGGCGGCGCCCGCCTCGGCGAAGCGGTCCGGGAGCCGGGCGCGGGCGTGCGCCTCGGCTCCGGCCGCGCGCCGGTGTTCGGCGTCGGCGGCCTCCCGCAGTTCCAGCGCGGGCGCGACGGTCCCCGCCTTGCGGCCGCGTTCCATCCGCGTCCGCGTCTCCTCGTGCGCGCCGGCCCGCTGCGCCAGCCGCTCGGCGCGTTCGCGCGCTTCGGCGAACCGGCTCTGGAGCCTGGCGAGTTCGCGTACGCCGGTCAGGGCGCGTTCGGCGGCGAGCCGGTCGGTCTCGGCGGCGGTGAGCCGGCAGTGGGCGACGGTGAGCCGGTCGCGGGCGGTGCTGCGGGCGACGGCCGCGGCGGTCAGCACCGCTTCGGCCAGGCCCGGGTCGCCGGGGGCGAGGCCGGGCAGTTCCATGGCGTCGCCGGCCGCCTGCTGCATCCGGTGCGCGTCGGCGAGCAGCGCGCCGTCGCCCTCGCGCACCTGGGCCTCGGTTGCGCGCCGGCGTTCGGCGAGGCGCTTCTCGACCTCGGCGAAGCGCCGGGTGTCGAACAGGCGGCCGAGCAGCTTGCCGCGGGCCTCGGCGTCGGCGCGCAGGAAGCGGGCGAAGTCGCCCTGGGGCAGCAGCACGACCTGGCAGAACTGTTCCCGGCTCATGCCGAGCAGCTGGGTGATCTCCTCGCCGATCTCCTGGTGGGAGCGGCTGAGGTCTTTCCAGGCGCCCGCCGTCGCGTCGTACTCGCGCAGCCAGGTCTGCGCCTTGTCGACGGTCGTGCCCGTGCCGCGCCGCTTGGGGCGTTCCCAGGGCGGCTGCCGGGTGATCTCCAGCCGGCGGCCGGCCACGGTCAGGTCGAGGGCGACCTCGGTGCGGGTGGCCGCGGCGGCGTGGTCGCTGCGCAGGGCGATTCCCTGTCCGTTCTGCCGGGCGCCGGGCACGGAGCCGTACAGGGCGTAGCAGACGGCGTCCAGCACGGAGGTCTTGCCGGCGCCGGTCGGCCCGTGCAGCAGGAACAGCCCGGCGGCCGACAGCGCGTCGAAGTCGACGCTCTGGCGGCTGCCGAAGGGGCCGAAGGCGGTGACGTCGAGCCGGTGCAGCCTCACTGCGCCCCTCCCTGATGGTGCGGCCGAGACCCGTAGGGCCGAGTCCCGTACGAGCGCGTCGCGTACGGCCCCGTCGGGGCGCCGCCCACGCCCGGGCGCGCGGCGCGACCGCGTGCCGGGGTGCGCGGTCGCGGGCTCACCGCGTCACCTCGTGCGCCGATTCGCCCAGGTCGTCCAGTTCCTCCAGGCGGGCCGCGTCGAACGCCGCGCGCAGCACGTCCCGCTCGTGCGCGTCGGGTCCGGCGCCGCGGACATGGGCGACGAAGTCTTCGGCGATCTGCTGGTCGTCGCGGCCGGCGAGCCGGCGGGCGTAGGAGACGTCCGGGTCGTCGGGGGCGCGCTCGGGGTCGAAGACCAGGCTGAGGGTGTGCGGGAAGCGTTCGGTGAGCCGGGCCATCGGGTCGGCGGGCCGGACCGGGTCGGTGAGCGTGGCCTCCACCCACGCCTCCCGGTGGGGGTCGAGCGCCGGGTCGGCGAGCAGGTCCTCCAGGGCGCCGCGGAGGCGGGCCAGCGGGCGCGGCACCGGGCAGTCGACGCGTTCGGCGGTGACCGAGCCGTCGGCGTCCAGGTCGACGATCCACACGCTCTTGCGGTGCGCGGCCTCGGAGAAGGAGTACGGCAGCGGGGAGCCGGAGTAGCGCACGCGCTCGGTGATGGTCTGGCAGCCGTGCAGATGGCCGAGGGCGGCGTAGTCGACGCCGTCGAAGACGCCCGCGGGGACGGCGGCCACTCCGCCGACGGTGATGTCCCGCTCGCTGTCGCTGGCCTCGCCGCCGGTGACGAAGGCGTGCGCGAGGACGACCGAGCGGGTGGAGCGCGGCCGCGTGGCGAGATCGGCGCGCACCCGGTCCATGGCGGCGGCGAGCACCTGCTCGTGGCCCGCCTTCTCGACCCCGAACGCGTCCTTCACGAGGGCCGGTTCGAGGTAGGGCAGCCCGTAGAAGGCGACGTCGCCGTGCGCGTCGGCCAGCACCACCGGGGTGGCGCAGGCCGCCGGCTCGGTGCGCAGGTGGATGCCCGCGCGGTCGATCAGCCCGGCGCCGACGCCGAGCCGGCGGGCGGAGTCGTGGTTGCCGGAGATCATCACGGTGGGCACGCCGAGGCCGGCGAGGCGGTGCAGGGCGTCGTCGAACAGTTCGACGGCGGCCAGCGGGGGCACGGCGCGGTCGTACACGTCTCCGGAGACGACCACGGCGTCGACGTCGCGTTCGCGCACGGTCGCCGTGAGATGGCCGAGGAAGGCGGCCTGGGCGTCCAGCATGCTCACCCGGTGGAACGACCGGCCCAGATGCCAGTCGGAAGTGTGCAGCAGCCTCATGATTCCCGAAGACTAACGGCCGGGTCCGACAGCACGGGCGGCCGTTCCCGCGTCCCCTGCCACGGACGGCGCGGATTGCCCTGATTGTTCAGTTAATGTCCGTTCCGTCGCGTGAGCTTTCACGCGTCGCCGTACGCCTCGCCGCCCAGGTCGAGCGCGGCGCTTCCGGCGGTCGCGTCGGCCAGCCAGGCGCGGAAGGCGTCGACGTCGGCGTCCGGCAGACCGATCTCGATGGCGACCGACTCGCCGTAGCGCACGTCGCGCACCTCCCGGCCGGTGGCCCGCAGGTCGTTGTGCACCTTGCCGGCCCGCTGGTGGTCGACGGTCACCGTGGCGAGGCGGAAGCGGCGGCGGGTGCGGGTGCCGAGCGCGTCCAGGGCCTCGCCGACCGCGCCGCCGTAGGCCCGGATGAGACCGCCCGCGCCGAGCTTGACCCCGCCGTAGTAGCGGGTGACGACGGCGACGACGTACCGCATGTCGCGGCGCAGCAGCATCTGGAGCATGGGCGCCCCGGCGGTGCCGCCGGGCTCGCCGTCGTCGCTGGCCTTCTGGACGCCGGCGTCGGCGCCGATGACGTAGGCCCAGCAGTTGTGGGTGGCGTCGGCGTGCTCCCTGCGGACGGCCGCGACGAACTCCTGAGCCTCCTGTTCGGTGGCCGCCGGGGCCAGGGCACACAGGAAGCGGGAGCGGTTGATCTCGGTCTCGTGCACACCCGGGTGGGCGACCGTGCGGTACTCGTCCTGCATCGGGCCAGCCTATGCGGGGCGGGCCGCGGGCGGGGAATCGCCCGGCCCGGCCCGCTGTTGTCCGAAGGACGAGCGGTGACGAGACGCGAGGAGAGACCTGTGGGGTACGGCGACACGGCGACGGTGCGCAAGATCCTGACCGAACTCGGCGACACCTGGGCCGTGGTGGGCCTGTCGTCCAACCGCGGCCGCGCCGCCTACGGGGTGGCCGAGGTGCTCCAGCGGTTCGGCAAGCGCGTCGTCCCGGTGCACCCGAAGGCGGAGACCGTGCACGGCGAGCAGGGCTACGCGTCGCTGGCGGACATCCCCTTCGACGTGGACGTGGTCGACGTCTTCGTCAACGGCGAGCTGGCCGGCGCGGTCGCCGACGAGGCGGTCGCCAAGGGCGCGAAGGCGGTCTGGTTCCAGCTGGGCGTGATCGACGAGGCCGCCTGCGAGCGGACCCGGGCGGCGGGCCTCGACATGGTCATGGACCGCTGCCCGGCGATCGAGATCCCCCGGCTGCCCTAGGGGCCGGCCTCTCCCCCCCGGGTCAGACGCCGAGTCCGTCCAGCACCACGGCCCCCGGCAGCTCCGCGAACGCCTTGCCCGGCACCAGGAGCTTGCCGCGGCGCCGGCCGCTGCCGACGAGGACGTAGGGCAGGTCGACCACGGCGGAGTCGACCAGGACGGGCCACTCCTCGGGGAGGCCGATCGGGGTGATACCGCCGTACTCCATGCCGGTCTCCCCGGTGGCCACGTCCATGGACGCGAACGAGGCCTTGCGGGCGTCGAGTTGGCGGCGCACGACGCCGTTGACGTCGACGCGGGTGGTGGAGAGCACGAGGCAGGCGGCCAGCCGGGACTCACCGCCGCGCTTGCCGGCCACCACCACGCAGTTCGCCGACTGCTCCAGCAGCTCGCGGCCGTAGTGCTCGACGAAGGTCGCGGTGTCCGCCCACTGCGGGTCGGTGTCGACGTAGACGATCTGCTCGGCGGGGACGCTGCCACGCCAGTGGCGTACGGCCTCGGCGACCGGGCGGACCAGTTCGTCGAGGGAGTCGGGAGCGGCGGCGGCCTGCTGGAAGTCTCCGATGGGTGCGCGCATGCGGGCACGCTAACAGCCGCGCGGCGGGGCCCGTCGGGGCGTCTCAGTGCACGGGCGGCACCGAGACCGTCATGATCATTTCCATCGGCGCCTCCCCGGTGTTGACGTAGGCGTGCGGGGCGTTGGCCTCGAAGGACGCGCTCGCGCCCTCGGGCACGCGGTAGTCGGCCCCGTCGACCGTGAGCGTCAGCTCGCCCGCCGTGACGTGCACCAGTTCGACCGTTCCGCCGGGGTGCGGGTCGGAGGGGCTGCCCTCGCCGGGCATCAGCCGCCACTCCCACATCTCCAGCGGGCCCGGCGCCTCGGCGCCCGCCAGGAGCCGGTTGTAGCTGCCGGCGTCGGTGTGCCAGAGCCGGACGGCCTGGTCGGCGGGGACGATGCGGACCCTGGGGCCCTGCTCGTAGTCGAGCAGCGTGGTGATGCTGACGCCGAGCGCGTCGCCGATCTTGACCACGGTGCCGAGGCTGGGGTTGGTGCGGGCCTGCTCGATCTGGATGAGCATGCCGCGGCTGACCGCCGCGCGGGCGGCGAGCGTGTCCAGGGTGAAGCCGCGCTCGGTGCGCCAGCGTTTGACGTTGCGCGCCAGGGACTGGGTCAGCAGGTCGAGGTCCGACACATTCCGTCCAATATTCTGGATGACAGAGTTCACTTGGCTGAACTACGGTGGGTTGCACCCGATCGTTCACCGAACTGTACTGCGAGGCGTCCCGTGACAGCATTCTTCGCCCTGGCCACCAGCCTCCTGTGGGGTCTGGCCGACTTCGGCGGCGGGCTGCTCACACGCCGCAACCCGGCCCTCACGGTGGTCGTGGTCTCCCAGTCGATCGCCGCGCTGGTGCTCGGCGTGATCGTGGCGGCCACCGGCGCCTGGGGCGAGGCAGGCCCGCGGCTGTGGTTCGCCGTCGCGGCGGGGCTGGTCGGGCCGGTGGCGATGCTCTCCTTCTACAAGGCGCTCGCGCTCGGCCCGATGGGCGTGGTGTCGCCGCTGGCGACGCTGAGCGTGGCGGTGCCCATCGGGGTCGGCCTGGTGCTCGGGGAGCGGCCGGGACTGCTCCAGGTCGCGGGCATCGCGGTCGCCGTCGGCGGCGTCGTGCTCGCGGGCGGCCCGCGGCTGGGGGGCGCCGCCGTGCAGCGCCGGACGATCGGGCTGACGCTCGTCGCGGCGCTCGGCTTCGGCACGGTGTTCGCGCTGATCGCCGAGGCTTCGACCACCGTGCCCGGCCTCTTCCTCGCGCTCTTCGTTCAGCGCGTGACCAATGTGGCGGCGGGCGGGGCGGCGCTGTACGCGTCCGCGCGGCGGGGCGGCGAGGTGCTGCCGCCGGACGGCCTGCGGTGGGCGGCCGTGCCGGCGTTCGCCTTCGTCGGCCTCGCCGACGTCGCGGCCAACGGCACGTACGCGGTCGCCGCGCAGCACGGTCCGGTCACCGTCGCCGCCGTGCTGGCCTCGCTCTACCCGGTGGTGACCGCGCTGGCCGCCCGGGGCTTCCTCAGCGAACGGCTCCGCGCGGTCCAGGCGGCGGGCGCGGGACTGGCACTGCTGGGCACACTGCTGCTGGCGACGGGCTGACCGGGGCGGCGCCGGAACGGAGCGGAGACCCGGCGGAGTGGCGCGGCCTGCGCGAGGAAGGCGACCGGCGTCAGGAGGCGGCCGGGCGGGCGGCGCTCTCGTCGTCCAGGTCCGCGAGGCGGGCGACGGTCTCGTCGTCCAGTCCGGCCACGGCCACCAGCTGGTCCGGTGTCACACCGTCCGGTATCGGCACCGGGGCCGGGGTCCGCAGCGGCGGCTGCCAGCCCTCGGCGGGCGTCCAGCGGCGTACGACCCGGGCCGGCGCCCCCGCGACGACGGCGTGGTCGGGCACCTCGCCGCGGACCACGGCGCCGGCGGCGACCACCACGTTCCGGCCGATCCGCGCGCCGGGCAGGATCACCGCGCCGGTGCCGATCCAGCAGCCGGGGCCGATCTCCACCGGCTCCATGCGCGGCCACTGCTTGCCGATGGGCTGGTGGGGGTCGTCGTAGGAGTGGTTGGTGGAGGTGACGTAGACGTACGGACCGAAGTAGCAGTCGCTGCCGATGGTGACCGTGGTGTCGGCGATGACGTGGCTGCCGCGGCCGAGGACGACGCCGTCGCCGATGCGCAGGATCGGGTCCGGGCCGAGGTCCAGGTCGGGCATCAGGCCCGCGGTCAGCGTGACCCGCTCGCCGATGATGCAGTACGCGCCGAGACGGATCCACGGCTCGCCGAAGACGGTGCCGAGCGGGAAGGCGAGCCTGGTCCCCTCGCCGAGCGCCCCGAAGCGGAGCCTGCCGGGGTGTTCGGCCGTGACCGAACCCGCGCGCTGCGCCCACGCCCACGCCGCGTGGACGGCGCGCTGCGCGAGGCCGCGCCGCCAGGACGAGAACGTGTTCTTGGACTTGGGCACCCGCTCACCGTACTCAGCCCCGCACGCGCCCGAGCGGCCGGACACCTGTGATCTTCACCCCACCGGATGACGTACGGTTCCGGGAGACCGGGGCCTCCCCCCCCGCGCGGAAAGGCAGGACGAGCATGACGCACAAGGCGCTGATCACGGGCATCGGCGGCCGGGAACCGCAGGTGGACGAGCGGGCGTTCACCGCGCCCACGGCCACGGTGATCGGTGACGTGACGCTGGGCGCGGGCGCGAGCGTCTGGTACGGCGCGGTGCTGCGCGGCGACGTCGAGCGGATCGCCGTCGGCGCGGACAGCAACGTGCAGGACAACTGCACGCTGCACGCCGACCCGGGGTTCCCGGTCACCGTGGGCGAGCGGGTCTCCATCGGGCACAACGCGGTGGTGCACGGCGCGACGGTCGAGGACGACTGCCTGATCGGGATGGGCGCGACGGTGCTGAACGGCGCGGTGATCGGCGCGGGTTCGCTGGTGGCCGCGCAGGCCCTGGTGCCGCAGGGCATGCGGGTGCCGCCGGGTTCGCTGGTGGCCGGGGTGCCGGCCAAGGTCCGGCGGGAGCTGACGGACGAGGAGCGCCAGGGGATCACGCTGAACGGCACGATGTACGCGGAACTGGCGACGGCGCACCGCGAGGTGCACGAGAAGTAGCGGGGCCGGCGGGGCCTGACGGAGCCGGCGGGGCCCGACGGAGCCGGCGGGGTGCCCGGAGGCGCTGGGAGCGCTGGGGAGGCGCTCCCGCTCACTCCCCCGCGGGCACCGGCTCCGGTTCCTCGGACACCTGGCGCTCGGCCTGCGCCTTCTTCGCCTTGCGCTTGATCACCAGCATCGAGCCGAGACCGATCAGCACGGCGACGACCAGGCCGAGGTAGGAGAACTTCTTCAGCCAGGACTCGGCCACGACACCCACGTAGTAGATGACGGCCGTGGTGCCGCCCGCCCAGCAGAGGCCGCCGAGGACGTTGGCGATCAGGAACTTCCAGTACGGCATGTGCAGCACGCCCGCGAGCGGGCCGGCGAAGATGCGCAGCAGGGCGACGAAGCGGCCGAAGAAGACGGCCCACATGCCCCACTTCTCGAAGGACCGTTCGGCGGTGGCGACATGGCCCTCACTGAAGTGCCTCGGGAACTTCCGGCCGAGCCAGGCGAGCAGCGGTCTGCCGCCCTTGCGGCCGATGGCGTAGCCGATCGAGTCGCCGACCACCGCGCCGACGACGGCGCAGGCGCCGAGCACGACGGGGTTGATGTCCGAGTTCTGGGAGGACATCAGCGCGGCGGAGACGAGGATGATCTCGCCGGGCAGCGGGATGCCCAGGCTCTCCAGACCGATGACCAGTGCCACCACGGCGTACACGGCCGCCGCCGGTACCGTGTCGAGCCACTCCTGGACGTGCACCGCCGGTCCTCCCCGTTTCGCGCCCGTGCGTTCCGGGCGCGGACGCGCCCTCCCGAAAAGCCTACCGGTTCGGCCCCGCCGGGCCGCCGGCCGCCGAACCGGCCGTCACCGCGATCCGGCCACCGGCCGGACGCCCGCGGCCGGGGCCGGACCCGCCGGGCCGGAGCGGACCGGGGACACGGTCCCGGCCGTGCCCCGCCGGGCGGCGGGGCCGCCGCCCGGCAGGCTCCAGGCGGTCCGGGCGGCGGGCGCCGACCGGTCGTCGCCGCCCGGGCCGGCCGTCGGGACGCCGGTGAGCAGCACCAGGGACGCCAGTCCCGCACCCACCGCCACCGCCGTCCGGTGCCCGCGCCACTGCTCCGCGGCGCGGCCGCGCCCGCCGGACCCGGCCGCACCGCCCGAGCCGTCGCTCCCGGCTCCCCCGGACCCACTGGCGCCGCTCGCGGACCGCCCGCCGTCCGCCCGTCCCCCGCCGCCAGAGACGCCGCGCGCCGTACGGGAGTCGAGGTAGCGGCGGGCGCCCCAGCCGAGGACGGCCTCGGCGAGCAGGACGTCGAGGCCGCCGTCGAAGCAGCCGAACTGCTCGGCGGCGTGCGCGCAGTGGCGGCACTCCCGCAGATGCCGTCGCGCACCGGGCGGCAGCGCTCCGCCCCTCGACGTGGGGACGTCGAGCAGGAGCGGGCCGAGGATTAGGCATTCCCCGGTCGGGGCGAGTTCCCGGTGGGCGCGCAGACAGCCGGCGCGGAATTGCTCCCGGGCGCGTTCCCGCAGGCCCGCGGCGGTTTTCGGGTCCATGGCCAGCAGACCGGCCGGTACGGTTAGGGGATCGGCCTCCGCCTCGGTGTGCCACAACAGGCATTGGAAAGCGCCGGGAAGATCGTGGAACGCCCGTTCGGCCAGTCGTCGTCTTTCGGGCGTCAGCGACGGCACCGCGCGCAGTCCGCGCCCGCCGGAGGGCCTGCGCAGTTCGGGCAGCACGGCGCAGGCCGCGTCGTCGGCGGCCCACTGCCGTACGGTCTCCCGCACGGCGACCAGGAGCCGCGGCCGCAGCGCGCGGCCGGCCGCGCCGTCCCTCGTACCGCCGGCCGCGCCGCCGGACGTGCCGTTGGCCGGCCCGCGCAGGACCCGGCGGAAGGCGGCCGTGGCCACCATCGCGGCCGAGCCGCCCGGCGCGGCCAGGCAGACGACGGCGTAGTCGTAGGTCGCCCGCCAGTGCCGGGCGAGCAGCAGCGCGACGGCGTGATGCCCGCCGTCGGGACCGCCGCCGGACTCCCGCAGGCGGGCGACGAGCCGGTGGTCGGACTCGGCCGGTGCGGCCGCGGGCCGGGGCGGACGGGGCGGAGGCGGAGGGTGAGGTGATCGCACGGGGCCATTTCCTTCCAGGCCGCGGGACGGCGCACGGAATGCGTCCTCGGGGAAAGCGAGTTCGCGAGGAGCGCGCACCCGGCCGGGAAAGGGAGGCCGGCCGTCGCCCCCTCCCGCGGGGTGGCTCACTTTCGCACACGTTACTCACCGGAAACAAGAAGTTCGAAAACCTCGTACGTCAATACGCGGAAACGGTCCGGGAGTTACCGCGAGTATCCACAACCTTTTCCGTTGAATTCCGTAGGTCGGAGCCCGCCGGCTTCCCGCACACAGCGGGCTCCCATGCCCCTCCGGGCTCGCTCTCATCCCCGTGGGCCAGCATGACCGCATGATCGACTCCGCACCCAACCCGGCAGCCGCGCCCGCGTCCACGTCCGTGCCCTCGCCCTCGCCGCGCCCGGCGTCCGCACCGGCCCGTGCGGCCCGTGCCGCCGGCCCCGTCCGCAAGGCGGTGGTCCCGGCGGCCGGACTCGGCACCCGGTTCCTGCCGGCGACGAAGGCGACGCCCAAGGAGATGCTGCCCGTGGTCGACAAGCCGGCCATCCAGTACGTGGTCGAGGAGGCGGCGGCGGCCGGGCTCGACGACATCCTGATGGTCACCGGACGGCACAAGCGGGCCATCGAGGACCACTTCGACCAGGCCTTCGAGCTGGAGCAGGCGCTGGCGGCCAAGGGCGACGCCGTGCGGCTGGACGCCGTGCGCGACCCCGCGCGCCTCGCCGCGATCCACCACATCCGCCAGCGCGACCCGCTCGGCCTCGGGCACGCCGTCCACTGCGCCCGCCACCACGTGGGCGACCAGCCGTTCGCGGTGCTGCTCGGCGACGACCTCATCGACCCGCGCGAGACCCTGCTGCGCCGGATGCTGGAGGTCCGCGAGCGGTACGCGGGCAGTGTGGTCGCCCTGATGGAGGTCGACCCGGCGCAGATCCACCTCTACGGCTGCGCGGCGGTCGAGGCGACCGGCGAGGAAGGCGTCGTCCGCGTCACCGGCCTGGTCGAGAAGCCGGCGCGCGAGGAGGCGCCGAGCGGGTACGCCGTGATCGGCCGGTACGTCCTGGATCCCGGCGTGTTCGACGTCCTGGACCGCACCCCGCCCGGCCGCGGCGGCGAGATCCAGCTGACCGACGCCCTCCAGGAACTCGCCGCGGCCGGCACGGTGCACGGCGTCGTGTTCGACGGGCTGCGCTACGACACCGGCGACAAGGCGGACTACCTGCGCACGGTCGTCCGCCTGGCCTGCGCCCGCCCTGACCTCGGCCCCGCGTTCCTGTCCTGGCTCCGGGAGTTCGTCGCGACGGCGGACGCCGCGGAGAAGGCGCCGGGCCGGCGCGTCGCCGCGTGACCCGGCCCCCGACGAATCTCAGGCTTCCAGGCCCAGGCCCCTCAGTTGTTGGGGCGCAGCGTCCACACCACCGTCATCTCGCTGGTCACCGCGCCGTCCTCGCGCTGGATCCGGACGGTGACCGGGAACTCGGGGCGGCGGCCCTCGTCCAGCTCGGCGACGACCTCGGCGATGGGGCGGTCCAGGGTCGCGGTTGCCTTGACCGGGCCGAGGGCGACCTTCTTGAAGGCGATCCGCGCGTCCACCGGCAGCGGCACCGCCCGCGAGAGCTGGTCGCCGAAGGCGGCGAGGACGACCGCGCCGCTGGCCGACTCGCCGAGCGTGAACATCGCTCCGGCATGCGGCCCGCCTACGTGGTTGCGGTACTCCTCCTGGTCCGGCAGGGACAGCACCGCCCGCTCCGGCGTGGTCTCCAGGTACTCCAGCTTCAGGGTGCGGACCATGGGCACCGTGGCGGCGAGCAGCTCGCCGATCGTCATCTGTTCTGCGCTCATGACCCGATGTTACTCACGAGTAGATCGAGCTGACCAGAGTGATCCGCACCCCACCCCCACCTTTCTGGTACGTCCCTGACAAGGACCGGTGACCGAATCGTGCCCCCGCGCCACTAGGGTTACTGCCCATGTGGCCAGGACAGCAGCCGCCCGGGGGCGAGCAGAACCCGCAGAACAACCCGTACCAGCAGCCGGGTTACCAGCAGCCGAATCCCTATCAGCAGCCCGGCTACCAGCAGCCCGGCCCCTACGGGCAGCAGCCGCCCACGCCGCAGTGGGGCACCCCGGCTCCCGCCGGCATACCGCAGCCACCCGGCGGCGGAGGCGGGGGCGGCGGGGGCGGCGGCAAGAACCGGACGAAGCTCGTCGCGATCATCGCCGCGACGGCCGTGGTGGTGGCCGCGGGCGTGACCGGTTTCCTGGTGCTCGGCGGCAAGAAGGACGACAAGGCCGACGACAAGAGCGACCCGAAGGCGAGCCGGTCCGCGACGGCGTCGCAGTCGGCCTCCGGCGACCCGGGCCCGGCCTCCTCCGCCCCGGAGGACAACCCGCGCGGCAACGAGACCGAGAAGCCGACGGTCCCCGGCTGGAAGGTCGTCGTCAATCCCAAGCACGGCACGGCGTTCGACGTGCCCGCCGACTGGGAGGTGGCCTCGCCCGGCTGGTCGACCTTCTTCGAGGACAAGAAGACCGGCGACCCGTACATCGGCTTCTCCGCCCCGGCCTACCTCCAGAAGAACTGGTGCACGTCGGACGACGACAAGGACGGGCACCTCGACTCGTCGTCGCTGGCGGCCGGCGGCACCAAGGGCGAGAACGGCGGCAAGGACACCGCGAGCATCGCCCGCGGCGACGCCGCCGCCTTCGCCTTCGGCGGCTTCACCGACCAGACCGACGCGTCCAAGAAGTACCTGAAGGTCGGCAAGGCCACGCCCTACACCACCAAGTCCGGGGTGACGGGCAGCGTCGCGACCTCCTACACCTCCGGTGTGCCGAAGAAGCACAAGTGCGACAGCGACGGCAAGGCGACCACCTTCGCCTTCAAGAACTCGCAGGGCGACTTCGTCTCCTGGACCCTCTTCGCGGCGAAGGGCGTCAAGAACGAGATCCCCGAGGCGACCGTCATGAAGATCCTCAGCACGGTCCGGGTGCACGGCGACCCGACCGGCTGACCGCCGCCCCGCGACGGCCGCCGGAGCGGGCGGGGTCAGCCGATCCCGAACGCCCCGCCCGGCGGCTCCGGCGACGCCACCGCGTCCGCGTCCCGCACGGGCGCCGCACCGCCGGTGAACTCCCGCAGCGCGGCGCCGTGTTCGACCCGGGCGGGAAAGGCGTCGGCGGCGGTGAGCCGGGCCAGCGCGGCCGTGTCGAGGGGGCGGTGCGCCGCGACCAGCACCGCGTTGCCGAACCGGCGCCCCCGCAGCACGCCCGGCTCCGCGATCAGCGCCAGCTCGGCGAAGACCGCCGCGAACGTGGCGAGTTGGGAGCGCAGGAAGGCGAAGGGCGCGGCGTCGGCGAGGTTGGCGAGGTAGACGCCGTCGGGGCGCAGCACCCGCTCCGCCTCGCGGGCGTAGGCCAGCGTCGTCAGATGGGCCGGGATGCGGGAGCCGCCGAAGACGTCGGCGATCAGCACGTCCGCCGAGCCGGCCGGGGCTGTCTCCAGCCAGGCGCGGGCGTCGGCGGCGTGCAGCGCGACGGCGGCGCCGTCCGGCAGCGGCAGGTGTTCCGCGACCAGCCCGAGCAGGCCCCGGTCGGCCTCCACGACGTCCTGGTGCGAGCCGGGGCGGGTGGCTGCGACGTAGCGGGGCAGGGTGAGCGCGCCGCCGCCCAGGTGCAGCACGTCCAGCGGGCGGCCCGGTGCGGCGAGCGTGTCCAGGACGTGCCCGAGCCGGCGCGTGTACTCGAACTCCAGGTGGGTGGGCGCGTCGAGGTCGACGTAGGACTGCGGCGCGCCGTCCACGGTGAGCAGCCAGGCCCGGTCGCGGTCGACGTCGGGCATCAGCTTGGCCGTCCCGTGGTCGACGGCGCGGGTCACGGGTATCGCCTCGGACTCGGTCACCCCTCCATTGTCACCCTTCCCTTGTGCTCCCTTGCGCCGGTCCGGACCCGCGCCGGGCGGCGGGCGCCGGGCGCCGGGCGGCGGGCGCCGGGCGCCGGGCGGCGGGCGCCGGCCCGCGCTCCCCGCCGCCCCACCCCTCACTCCACCGTGGTCACCGTCCCCGCGCCCACGGTCCGGCCGCCCTCGCGGACGGCGAAGCCGAGGCCCGGCTCCAGGGGCACGTCGCGGCCGAGTTCGACCGTCATCGTGACGGTGTCCCCGGGCCGCGCGACGGCCGCCTCGCCGAGGTCGACGTCGCCGACCACGTCGGCGGTGCGGATGTAGAACTGCGGCCGGTACCCGGTGGCCACCGGTGTCGTACGGCCGCCCTCGCGCGCCGACAGCACGTACACCCGGGCGGTGAAGCGCCGCCGGGGCGCCACGCTGCCGGGCGCCGCGACCACGTGACCGCGGCGGACGGCGTCGCGCGGGACGCCGCGCAGCAGCAGCGCCACGTTGTCCCCGGCCTGCGCCTCAGTCATCGGCCTGCCGAAGGTCTCCAGGCCGGTGACGACGGTCTCCACCCCGGCGCCCAGCACCTCGACCCGGTCGCCGACGCGGACGGCGCCCCGCTCGACGGCGCCGGTGACGACGGTGCCGCGGCCGGTGATGGTGAGCACGTTCTCCACCGGGAGCAGGAACGGCGCGTCCAGGTACCGCTCGGGCATGGGCACATACGTGTCCACCGCGTCGAGCAGCGCCTCGATCGACGCCGTCCAGCGCGGGTCGCCCGCCAGCGCCCTCAGCCCCGAGACCCGGACGACCGGCACCGCGTCGCCGGCGTACCCCTGCCGGCTGAGCAGGTCGCGGACCTCCAACTCGACGAGGTCGGTCAGCTCCTCGTCGCCCGCGTCGGCCTTGTTGAGCGCGACGACGATGTGGTCGACGCCCACCTGCCGGGCGAGCAGCACGTGTTCGGCGGTCTGCGGCATGATCCCGTCGAGCGCGGAGACGACGAGGATCGCCCCGTCGAGCTGCGCGGCCCCGGTGACCATGTTCTTCACGTAGTCGGCGTGGCCGGGCATGTCCACGTGCGCGTAGTGCCGGGTGTCCGTCTCGTACTCGACGTGCGCGATGTTGATGGTGATGCCGCGCGCGGCCTCCTCCGGAGCCCGGTCGATGCGGTCGAACGGCACGAACGTGCTGGTGCCGCGCTCGGCGAGGACCTTGGTGATGGCGGCGGTCAGGGTGGTCTTGCCGTGGTCGACGTGGCCCATGGTGCCGATGTTCAGGTGCGGTTTGGTGCGTACGTACGCCGTCTTGGGCATGGCTGTACCTCGAAGCCTGGAAGCGGGAACGTGCTGCGGGACCCCCGAGGACGGCCGACCCTCCCCCTGCGGGGTCCGCCGGACGATCCGGGGAGGGTCAGCTTCGGGCGCCGTCGACTGCGGCCAGGAAGACGGGGACGGCAGCCTTCGGAGCATCCGCTGCCGCGGATGCTGCGAGGACGAAGGCGTGCCGGAACATGGGTCGATCATCGCCGACCCCCCACTGCCCGTCGAATGGTTTTCGGCGTGCGGGGATTGACGTGTCACCAGGGACGACGGCGTGTCCTGTGACAAGGGTGAGACGCACCATACGGCGATCAGACATATCCGTCGGTTAGGGTCGCAAGATGCTCGATGCCACCACCCGCTCTGGGGGCACCGCCACGGCCTCTCCCCGGGCCGCGGCGACGGAGCCCGGCGCCGCCGTGACCGCCCTCCCCGTTCCGCTCACCCCGTCCGGCCCGTCCGGACCCGTCGCATTCGCCGGGCCCGCGGGTCCGGCGGCCCGCTGCGCGAGAGTCCTGCTCTCCCCCTGGTCGCGGCTGTCCCTGCTGCTCGTCCTGCTCGCCGCCGCCGGCACGTGCGTGCTGCTGTTCCAGCCGCAGCGGCTGTTCACCGACGGCCTGCCGCCGCAACTGGGCGGCGCCGCCGCGGTGGTGGCGTTCGCGCTGGCCTACGGCCTGGGCACGGTGGCGTTCCTGCCGCGGCCGTTGCTGAACCTCGCCGCGGGCGCGCTGTTCGGCTCGCAGTTCGGGCTGGCGGCCGCGCTGGCCGGTACGGTCCTGGGCGCGGGCGTGGCCTTCGGGCTGGGCCGGGTGCTGGGCCAGGACGCGCTGCGGCCGCTGCTGCGCGGCCGGCTGCTGAAGGCGGCGGACGGGCAGCTCAGCCGGCACGGCTTCCGGTCGATGCTCGCGGCCCGGCTGTTCCCGGGCGTGCCGTTCTGGGCGGCGAACTACTGCGCCGCCGTCTCCCGCATGAGCTGGCCGGCGTTCCTGCTGGCGACGGCGCTCGGCTCGGTGCCGAACACCGCCGCCTACGTCGTCGCCGGCGCCCGGGCCGCCGCGCCCACCTCGCCGGCCTTCCTGATCGCCATGGCCTGCATCGCCGTCCCGGCGGTGGCGGGCGCGGCGGTGGCCTGGCGCAAACGCCACCACCTGCGGGCCCGCTGAGCACGCCGGACACGGGTCGGGCGGGCCGCCGCTCTCGGCCACCTTGGACGCCGGGCGGGGCACTGCTCTTGGCCATGGTGATCGCCGGGCGGGGCACTGCTCTTGCTCACCGTGATCGCCGGGCAGGCCGGAGCTCTGGGCCACCGGCCACCGTGATCACGGACGGGCCGCTGCCCTTGGCCACCGTGATCGCGGACGGGCCGATGCTTTTGGCCACCGTGATCGCGGGCGCGGCCGGGTGCCGCCGCCGTGTTCCGGCCGGCCTCTCGCTCCCCCGTCGGCCGCGGCGCGCCGTCGCTCCGGTGGTGCGCGCCGCCCGGCTCCGCGGGCATCCCGCTGGTCACGGCGGGGTTCGCCGCCCCGCGCCCGGCCGGCCGCGGCAGGCGGGCGCCTGCCGCCGTGCCGACCGGCCGGCGCGCCGGCGCGGCCGACGGAGCGGCCGGGCACAGTCGCACGGGTGACCGAGTCCCTGCGGTCTGTGTAGCCGTCCGGTAGCGCAGCGTCAGGGCTTGCCCCTAGGGTGGGGCCATGTTCCCCGATTCCATGGCCCTTGGTTCCGTGCGGTCTGCCGCCGAACTGAACGAGCAGATCCGCGCGCTCTGGCTGCGTTCGGGCGGGTCCCTGACGGCCCAGGAGCGCGCGGAGTACGAGCTGCTGGTGGTCAAGTGGGCCGCCGCCATCCGCAGCGGGGTGACCGAGGCGGCCTGAGGACTCGGCCCCGTTCAGCGGCCGCCGGACACCCGCAGGACCGCACCCGAGGCGTAGGAGGCGTCCGGGGACATCAGCCAGGCGACGGCCGCCGCGATCTCCTCGGCCCGGCCGGGCCGGCGCAGCGGAATCGTCCCGGCGGCGCGCCGGGCCCGCTCCGGGTCGCCCATCTCCTCCTGCATCTCGGTGTCGATCATGCCGGGCGCGACCGCGTTGACGCGGATGCCGTCGGGCCCGAGTTCCTTGGCCAGGCCCAGCGTGAAGGTGTCGACGGCCGCCTTCGTCGCCGCGTAGTGGACGAAGTCGCCGGGGCTGCCGAGGGTGGCCGCCACGGAGGAGATGTTCACGATCACGCCGCTGCCCCGGGGCGCCATGAGCTGCGCGGCGCGCCGCGCGCACAGCAGCGTGCCGAGCAGGTTGACGTCCACGACCCGGCGCAGGTCGGCGGTGGCGGTGTCGGCGAGGCGGCCCAGGGGTCCGGTGACGCCGGCGTTGTTCACCAGGCCCGTCACCGGCCCGAGCCGTTCCTCGGCGGTGGCGAAGAGCCGTTCGACGTCCGCCTCCACCGAGGTGTCCATCCGCACGGTGACGCTGCGCGCCCCGGCCTCCAGCACCTCGTCGGCGACGGCCTCGGCGGCCCGGGTGTCGTGGACGTATCCGATCACGATGTCGTGTCCGTCGGCCGCCAGCCGCCGGCAGATCGCGGCGCCGATGCCCCGGCCGCCGCCGGTGACGACGGTGACTAGACGTTTCATGCGGACCTCCGCTGCACTCTCGGCGCCGCCCGTCCGCCGCGCCGGCGAGACCCCCGCTGTGACGAGCCTAGGCCCGCAGGTGCGCGAGCACCTCGTCGGCGAGAGGGTAGGGCCGCTCCTCGGGCAGCAGTGCGGCGGCCCGCTCCAGGTCACCCGTTCTGACCAGTGCGTGGATCTCGGCCGCGAGCGGGGTGACGTCCTCGACGCCGGTGATCCACTCGTCCGCGTACCGGGCCGCGGCCACTCCCGCGAGGCCGAGCTGGAGCGAGCGGTGGGGCAGCGCGTCGAGGCGCAGGTCGCGCTCCGGGTCCCACTGCACCCGCGCGGGCGCCTCGCGCAACCGCCGCCGCCAGGATGCGCGGTCCCCGTGCAGGGCCGGCACGTGGTGCGACAGACAGGCGTTGCGCAGCGCCCACTCGAAGCCGTCCCGGCGGATCTCGACGGCGAGCACCGTCTCCTGCCCCTCCTTGGTCCCCCAGCCGCAGCGGTACATCATCCACAGGAAGGACGGCTTGATCCAGGTCATCCGGTCGCGCTTCCAGTCGGCCGGGAAGCGGCCGGTGCGGACGGCGGGGCCGCCGATCCGGGGGTGGTAGGCCTGGTAGACGGTGACCGTGGTGTCCGTGTGGCGGGCCCGGACGCGGAATCGGGGCTCCGGTGCGACGTGTTGATCGTTCACCCGCCCACGATCGGCCCGGCCGCCCGGCCGGTGCCACCGAATATCCGCCGGGGCGGCCGCCGTGGCGGCCGCCCCCTCCCCGTCGGCCGCCCCCTCCCCGTCGGCCGTCGCCGCCTGTCCGGAAATCCGCCGTGCGCGCACACTGGAGCCGTCCGCGGGGTAGCCGGAGCCGGCCACGGGTAGGAGGGCGCCCTATGAAGATCTTCGGCCGCTGGCTCGTCTCCCCGTGGCGCCGTTCGGTGCTCGCCGTCCTCGCGGGGGCGCTGCCCGTGTTCGCCTTCCCCGCGCCGTCGTGGTGGTGGTTCGCGTACGTCGCCCTCGTGCCGTGGCTCCTGCTCGCCCGCACGGCGGCGACCGGGAGGCGGGCCGTGTACGACGGCTGGTGCGGCGGCCTCGGCTTCATGCTGGCCGTGCACCACTGGCTGCTGCCCAGCCTGCACGTGTTCACGGTGGTGCTCGCCGCGCTGCTCGGCGCGCTGTGGGCGCCGTGGGGATGGCTGGTGCGGCGGTTCCTCGGCGGGACGCCCTCGGCGGGGCGGGCCGCCGCCGCTCTCCTGGTGCTGCCGTCGGGCTGGCTGGCCGTCGAGCTGGTCCGGTCCTGGCATGGTCTGGGCGGGCCCTGGGGGATGCTCGGGGCCAGTCAGTGGCAGGTGGCGCCGGCGCTGCGGCTCGCGTCGGTCGGCGGAGTGTGGCTGCTCAGCCTGCTGCTGGTGGCCGTGAACGTCGCCGTCGCCCTGCTCGTCGCCGTCCGGGCGGCGCGGACCTGCGCCCTGGCCGGGCTGCTCGCCACGGCGGCGGCCACCTCGGCGGTCTGGGTGTGGGCGCCGCGCCCGGACGTGGACGGCCGGATCCGGATAGCCGTCGTCCAGCCGGGGCCGGTCGACGGGGCGGACAGCCCGCAGCGGCGCTTCGACCGCGAGGAGCGGCTGACCCGGGCCCTGGCCGGACAGCGGGTGGACCTGGTCGTCTGGGGCGAGAGCAGCGTCGGCTTCGATCTGGCCGACCGGCCCGACATCGCCCGGCGCACGGCGGCCCTCGCCCGGGAGGTGGGCGCCGACGTGCTGGTCAACGTGGACGCCCGCCGCTCCGACCGGCCCGGCATCTACAAGAGTTCCGTCCTGGTCGGCCCGGACGGGCCCACCGGCGACCGCTACGACAAGATGCGGCTCGTCCCGTTCGGCGAGTACGTCCCGGCCCGCTCGCTGCTCGGCTGGGCGACCTCGGTCGGCAAGGCCGCCGGCGAGGACCGCAGGCGGGGCACCGGGCAGGTCGTGATGGACGTGGGGCACGGGCTGCGCGTCGGTCCGCTGATCTGCTTCGAGACGGCGTTCCCCGACATGAGCCGGCACCTGGCCGCGGACGGCGCCGACGTGCTCCTCGCCCAGTCCTCCACCGCCACCTTCCAGCACAGCTGGGCCCCCGAGCAGCACGCCTCGCTGGCCGCGCTGCGCGCCGCCGAGACCGGCCGTCCCATGGTGCACGCCACCTTGACCGGCGTGTCGGCCGTCTACGGGCCGAGCGGGCAGCGCGTGGGCTCCTGGCTCGGCACGGACGCGAGCACCGCACGGGTGTACGACATGCCGAAGGCGCACGGGACCACCCCCTACGTCCGCTTCGGCGACTGGCCGGTGCACGCGGCGCTGCTGGTGCTGGCCGCGCTGTGCGTGACGGAGGGCGTCCGCCGGGTCAGGCCGCGCCGGAGTGCTCCAGCACCGTCCGCACCACCCGCTCGCACAGTTCGTGAGTCTCCAGCGCGTCCCGGGCGCTGAGCACCTTCCCGGCGCGCACGGCGTCGAGGAAGGCCAGCACGGCCTGTTCGATCCCGCGCTGCCGGGCGACCGGCACCCAGTCCCCGCGCCGTCGCACGGTCGGCTGGCCCTTGTGGTCGACGGTCTCGGCGAGGTTGAGCACCTGGCGCTTGGTGTCCTGCCCGGAGACCTCCAGGATCTCCTCTGCGGAACCGCTGAGCCGGTTCATGACGCCGAGCGCGGTGAACCCGTCCCCGCCGAGCTGGAGCACGACGTGGTGCAGCAGCCCGTCGCGCAGGCGGCCGCGGACGGTGACGTCGTCGACCGGGCCGGGCGCCAGGAACCGCAGCGTGTCCACGACGTGGATGAAGTCGTCGAGGATCATCGTCCGGGGTTCCTCGGGCAGCCCGACGCGGTTCTTCTGCATCAGGATCAGCTCGCGCGGGTGTTCGGCGCACTGAGCGTAGCCGGGCGCGTGGCGCCGGTTGAAGCCGACCATGAGCGAGACGCCGCGCTCCTCGGCGAGCGCGACCAGGCGGGCGGAGTCGGCGAGTTCGTAGGCGAGCGGCTTGTCGACGTACGTCGGCACGCCCGCCTCCAGCAGCCGGCCGACGATCTCGGGGTGGACGGCGGTGGGCGCGTGCACGAAGGCGGCGTCGAGGCCGGCGCCGAGCAGCGAGTCCAGGTCGGCGTGGCGCTGCGCGGCGGGCAGACGGAGACCGTCGGCGACCCGCTCCAGGGTCGCGGGCGTGCGGGTCTGCACGTGCAGTTCGACCCCGGGCCGCGTGCCGAGGACCGGCAGATAGGCCTTCTGCGCGATGTCGCCGAGTCCGATGCAGCCGACCTTCACGTGCTCTCCCTCACCGCTCGTGCGCGTCCGCCGCGCACCGCCGTCCCGTCCCGCGCGCACACCGCGCCGGTCCGCACGGCAGCATACGGCGACCGCGAAAAGGTGTGGTGCGGAGGTCGCGGTCAGGACAAGATCAGGGGCATGACGACCGAGCGCAGTGAGCCCGCCCAGAACGCCGACGAACGCACCATGCTGGAAGGCTGGCTCGACTACCACCGGCAGACCCTGGCCTGGAAGTGCGAGGGGCTGACCGACGAGCAGTTGCGCACGGCGCCCCTCCCGCCGTCCGAGCTTTCCCTGCTGGGCCTGGTGCGGCACATGGCGGAGGTGGAGCGCGGCTGGTTCCGCGCCGTGCTCACCGGCGAGGACGCCGCACCGATCTACTTCTCCGACGAGGACCCCGACGGCGAGTTCCACCTCACCGAGGCGGACACCTGGGCCGAGGCGTACGCCGCCTGGCAGGGCGAGATCGAGGCCGCCCGCCGCAACGCCGCGGGACTCGGTCTGGACGACCTGTCCAAGGGCCTGGGCAGGCACAGCGGCGAGCCGTTCAACCTGCGCTGGATCTACACCCACATGATCGAGGAGTACGCCCGCCACAACGGCCACGCGGACCTCGTCCGCGAGCAGATCGACGGGGCGACCGGGGACTGACGGCCCTGGCGACTCCGGCGGCCCCGGCGGCCGTCCCGCGGCGGGCGGAGAACGACGGTCCTATGAGGTGTACGGCGTCACCTCGGCGCCTCGCGCGCACTCGGTACGGTGCGAGAGGTCACCCGTGCGGGGCATCATCCGCCCGTCGGGCGCCCGCGGGCGGCGCGGACCGAGCAGAGTGGCGCGGGTGCATCGAACGACCACCGCAACGCTTCTGGTGACCGTGGCGGTCTCGGCCCTCACCGGCTGCGTCACGGTCCATCGAACCCCCACGTCCGGTCCGGGCGCGGCCCCCGCCGGGCAGCCGGCCCCGCGACCGGAGGGCGTCACCGGGCGAGGAGCCGTACAGGCCCCCGCCCGTGAGGCGCTGGGCCGCGTCGGACCGTCCCCGGACCGGGGCCCGGCTCCGACCAGGGGCACGACGGACTCGTCCGCGGAGCCGCGCCGCCCCGCGGCGCCGGCCGCGCCGAGCCGCCACCCGCGCCTGCCGCTGCCCCGGCACGACTACACCCCGTACGTCCCGCGCGTGCCGCACGCCGACATCCCCGACGTCGGCCACGCGGTGCCGGGCAACGCCGACGTCTGCGACCTCGGCAGGGAGTACGGCCACTGGTCGGCGGACAGCCCCCAGTCGAGGATCTGCGGGCAGGCGTACCGCTGAGCCGTCGGCGGACCCGGCGCACGGAGCAGCACGGTGAGGCCGCCGGAGGCGCTACACCGGCCGGCGGGGCGGTCCCGGTTCGCCCGTGGCGCCGGGACCGGGCTCGCCCAGCCGCAGGGCCAGCCGGTGGATCGCCGCGCGGACACCGTCGCCGTAGCTGTCGTCGGCCAGCGCGCCGGCCGCGCCGCGCGCCTGGTGGAGATGGGTGCGGGCGGCCTCCGCGCGGCCGAGCTTGGCGTAGTCGGCGGCCAGGTTCAGCTGGAGGGACGGGTACAGGGCGCGGGCCGCCGCCGTGTCCTCGGGCCCGGCCGGCCGGCCGTCCGTGAGTTCCCGGGCAGCCGACAGCGCCCGCAGGTCCCAGGCCAGTTCGTCCACCGGGTCGTCCTGGGTGTCGGCCATGTAGTGGGCCAGCGTGCAACGGGTCAGCGGATCGCCGTCCTCGCCGATCTCCCGCCACAGGTCGAGGAACCGCGTCCGGGCCTCCTCCCGGTCCCCCGCGTGATGCAGCATCACGCCCTGCCCGATCCGTGTCCTCACGACGTCCGACGCCGTCCGCTCCTGCCGTTCGGCCACCGTGCCCTCCAGCCCTGTCCCCGACCCGACCCGACCCTCCGACGCTAGGGCCTGACCGGCGCAACCCGGCGCAGACGCGTGCGAAGAACACTCCGCCGCCCGCCCCGGGTCCGGCGGCCGGGACCGGACCGCGTACCCGGCCGGTTCCCGGGACCGGTCCCGCGCCCCCGTCGCGAAGCCGTACGCGGTGCGCCGCCTCAGCCCAGGTTCGGGATCCGCCAGTCGATCGGCTCGTGGCCCTGCGCGGCCACCGCCTCGTCGATCTGCGTGAACGGGCGCGAGCCGAAGAACTTCTTCGCCGACAGCGGCGAGGGGTGCGCCCCCTTCACCACCACGTGCCGGCTCTCGTCGATCAGCGGCAGCTTCTTCTGCGCGTAGTTGCCCCACAGCACGAAGACCGCCGGGTCAGGCCGCTCGGCCACCGCGCGGATCACCGCGTCGGTGAACTTCTCCCAGCCGCGCCCCTTGTGGGAGTTGGCCTCACCGGAGCGGACCGTCAGCACCGCGTTGAGCAGCAGCACGCCCTGCTCGGCCCACGGCATCAGGTAGCCGTTGTCCGGAACGGGCGTGCCCAGCTCCTCGTGCATCTCCTTGTAGATGTTGCGCAGCGACGGCGGGACCCGCACACCCGGCCGCACCGAGAAGCACAGCCCGTGCCCCTGACCCTCGCCGTGGTACGGGTCCTGCCCGAGGACGAGCACCTTCACCTTGTCGTACGGCGTGGCGTCCAGCGCGGCGAAGACCTCCTCGCGCGGCGGGTACACCGGTCCCTTCGCCCGCTCCTCCTCGACGAACTCGGTCAGCTCCTTGAAGTAGGGCTGCTGCAGTTCGTCGCCCAGAACCCCGCGCCAGGACTCGGGCAGCATGGCGATGTCGGTCACGTCAACGTCCTCACGATGTGCGGTCACTTCCAGGTTCTTGAACCTACAGGCGACCACTGACAACGCCGCCGCGCCCCCGGGAACCGGCCGCCTACCAGCTGGTCTTGCGGTACAGCTCCCACATGGTCATGATCGAGGAGGGGTCGAGCGCGCGCTCGCCGCCGGAGATGTCGTCGGTGGCGGCCACGTACTGTCTGCCCTGCCACAGCGGCAGCAGCCGCGCGTCGTCCACGAGGACCTGCTGGGCCTGCTCGAACTCCTTCACCACGGCCGCGCGGTCGCTCTCGCGGCGCGACTCGGGCAGCAGCACCTTGGTGATCTCGGGCGCCGTGTACGGCGTGCCGAGCGCGTTCTGCCGGCCCACGAACGGGGCGATGAAGTTGTCCGGGTCGGGGAAGTCCGGGGACCAGCCGCGTCCGAACACCGGGTACTCCCCCTTCTGGTAGCCCACGACGTAGGTCTTCCAGGGCCGGCCGCGCAGGGTGATCGTGAACAGGCCGGATGCCTCCAGCTGCCGCTTGAGCTCCTGGAACTCCTCGGCGGTCTCGGAGCCGTAGCGGTCGGTGGTGTACCAGAGGGTGAGCGGCACCTTCTGGTCGATGCCCGCGGCGGAGAGGATGCGGCGGGCCTTGTCGGCGCTGGGGTCGCCGAAGTCGTCGAAGAAGCCGGTGGTGTGGCCGGTCAGCCCCTTGGGGACCATGGAGTACAGCGGGTCGACGGTGTCCTTGTAGACGTTGTGCGCGATGGCCGCCCGGTCGACGATCTGGGCGACGGCCCTGCGCACGGCCGGCTTGGCGGCCCACGGGTCCTTCGGGTTGAACACCAGGTAGCTGATGTCGGCGCTGGAGCCCTCGACGAGCTGGAGGTTCTCCGCGCCGTTGCGCTGGAGGGTGACGACGTCGTCGGCGGCCAGGCCGCGGTAGGTCACGTCGATCCCGCCGTCCCGCAGCGCCTTGACCATCGTCGCCGAGTCCTGGAAGTAACGGATCGTGACAGCATCGTTTCTGCGCTGGGCGTATCCCTTGTAGTGGCCGTTCTTGACCAGCTCGGCCCGCTTGCCCTCCTCGTAGGACTTCAGGGTGTACGGGCCGGAGCCGAAGACCTGGCTGTCCTTGCGCAGGGAGTGGGCGGAGTAGTCGTCGGGGTCGACGATGGACATGGCCGGGGCGGCCAGCACGAACGGGAAGGTGGCGTCCGGCTTGTTGAGCCGGAAGACGATGTCCCGGCCGTCGACCGCCTGCACCTGGTCCAGGCTCCCGAGCAGGCCGGCCGGGCCGCCGGCGACGTTGATGCTCCTGATGCGGTCGATGGAGTACTTCACGGCCTGCGCGTCCAGCGTGTCGCCGTCGGCGAACTTCATGCCCGCGCGCAGCCGGCAGCGGTAGACGCGGTTGCCCGTGTCGGTGAAACGGCAGCTCTCCGCGGCGTCGGGCTGGGGCGTCGTGGCGCCGTTCGGGTAGGCCAGCAGGGTCTGGTAGACGTTGCGGAACAGCTCCCAGGAGCCGTCCCAGGAAGCCGCCGGGTCCAGCGTGGTGGGGGCGCTGGTGGTGCCCACCACGATCGGCTTGCTGGTGTCCGGGCCGCTGTCGGAAAGGACGCCGCACCCGGCCACCAGGCTTATGGACGCGATCGCCGCCGCCGGTTGCAGGCATCGGTTCCGGTTGAACACGCGCACGCTCCTCGATCCGCCGTACCACAAGGGTCGGCAGACCATACCGCGCGTCGTCGCCCGGTGAACCCGCCTTGCGCACGGTCTTGATCAGCGTGTGACTGACTACGTTGTCACCCTCCGTCCGGGCTCCGTCCGAACTCCGTCCGGGCTCCCGTACGACGACGTCGGGGCCGTTTCCGTCAAGGGCGGCGGGGAAATCCTCACCGAACGGAAACGGCCCCGACGGCCGGTCAGCCCACTCCGGCGTTGAGGAAGATGCCGCCGTCGACGACCAGCGTCTGACCGGTGACCCAGTCGGACTGCTCGGAGGTGAGGAAGGCCGCCGCGCCGCCGATGTCGGACGGGACGCCGAGCCGGCCGAGCGGGTAGGACGCCGCCGCCTCCGCCTCCCGGCCCTCGTAGAGCGCCTGCGCGAACTTGGTCTTCACCACGGCCGGGGCGATCGCGTTGACCCGCACCCGGGGCGCGAACTCGTGCGCGAGCTGCTGGGTGAGGTTGATCATCGCGGCCTTGCTGACGCCGTAGGCGCCGATGAACGGCGAGGGGGCGAGGCCCGCGACCGAGGCGATGTTGACGATCGCGCCGCCGTTCTCCTTCTGCCAGGCGTGCCAGGTGCGCTGGGCGAAGCCGAGCGCGGAGAGCACGTTGGTGTCGAAGACCTTGCGCGCCACGTTCAGGTCGAGGTCGGCGATCGGGCCGAACACGGGGTTGGTGCCCGCGTTGTTGACCAGGTAGTCGACGCGGCCGAACGCCGCCATGACGCGCTCGACGGCCTCGGCCTGGTGCGTCTCGTCGTGCGCCTTGCCGGCGATGCCGATCACCCGGTCGGCGCCGAGCCGGTCGACGGCCTCCTTGAGGGCGTCCTCGTTGCGGCCGGTGATGCACACCCGGTCGCCGCGGGCGACCAGGGCCTCGGCGACGCCGTAGCCGATGCCGCGGCTGGCGCCGGTGACGAGGGCGACCTTGCCGGAGAGTTCCACGGAAGTCATGTGACCGATCCCCTAGTCGAGCGGGCCGCCGGCCACATACAGCACCTGGCCGGAGACGAAACCGGCCGCGTCGCCGGTGAAGAAGGCGATGGCGTTGGCGATGTCCTCGGGCTCGCCCACGCGCTGCACCGGGATCTGGGTGGCGGCGGCGGCCTTGAAGTCCTCGAAGCCCATGCCGACGCGCTCGGCGGTGGTCTTGGTCATCTCGGTGGCGATGAAGCCGGGGGCGACGGAGTTGGCGGTGATGCCGAACTTGCCCAGTTCCTTGGCGAGGGTCTTGGTGAAGCCCTGGAGACCGGCCTTGGCGGCGGAGTAGTTGACCTGGCCGCGGTTGCCGAGCGCGGAGGACGAGGAGAGGTTGACGACCCGGCCGAAGCCCGCGTCCACCATGTGCTTCTGGACGGCCTTGGTCATCAGGAACGAGCCGCGCAGGTGCACGTTCATGACGGTGTCCCAGTCGGAGACGCTCATCTTGAACAGCAGGTTGTCGCGGAGCACGCCCGCGTTGTTGACGAGGATGGTCGGCGCGCCCAGCTCCTCGGCGATGCGCGCGACCGCCGCCTCCACCTGCGCCTCGTCGGACACGTCGGCGCCGACCGCGATGGCCCGGCCGCCGGCCGCGGTGATCTTCTCCACGGTGTCCTTGCAGGCGGCCTCGTCGAGGTCGATCACGGCGACGGCACGGCCCTCCGCGGCCAGTCGTACGGCGGTGGCGGCGCCGATGCCGCGCGCGGCGCCGGTGACGACGGCGACCCGCTGGTCAGTGGTGGACATTTCTGCTTCTCCTCGCCCTTGAGAGAACCCGGTCTGCGGTGAGCGACCGCTTAGTACCTTCGGTAGACGTGACGCTAGAAGCCTTGGCACCCGGTGTCAACGGGACACCGGGGCGGTGTGATCCATTACCTCACCAGGAGGTCCAGCAATCGTTCCGCCTCGGCGGCCGGGTCGGTGGTGAGACCGGTGTGCACCGGGCCGGGCTGGACGATCGTGGAGCGGGGCGCGACCAGCCAGCGGAACCGCCGGCCGGCGTCGTCGCCCGCGGCCTGCCCGGCGGCGGGCCCGCCGGCGCACACGTGCTCGACGGCCTCCAGCGCCGCGCGCACCCCGGGCAGGTCGACGGCCGGGTCGAGGGCGAGCAGCCGGGGCGCGTCGAGGTGGGTGCGGGCGCCGACGTAGCCCTGGGCGCGGCAGTAGACGAGCACGCCGGCGTTGACGCACTCGCCGCGCTCGACGCGCGGGACGACGCGCAGCAGCGCGTACTCGAACACGTCGCGGCCGCCGCCCTGGCCGGCCCGGATGATGTGCCGCTCGCCCGCCTGGCGGCCGCCGAGGATGTGGTGGTCGCTCACTTCGCCCCCTCAAGGCCGCTGACGCGTTCGTGGATGACGGCGGCGCGGGCCAGCAGCGGCCGCGCGTAGGCCCGTCGCAGGTCGTCGGGTGTGTCGAAGCCGGGTTCGCCGTCCAGCCAGACGTCCGGGACCTCGGCGGTCACCTCGGCGAGCAGGTCCTCGGTGACCAGCGGCGCCAGCTCGGCCGCCGCGGCCGCGACCTCGGGCCCGAAGCGGGCGAGGGCGTGGTCGGCGGCGTCGTAGGGGCGGGCGGCGGAGGCTTCGGCGCCGGGCCAGTTGTGGTGCCAGATCATGGTGGCGCCGTGGTCGATGAGCCACAGCTCGCCGCGCCACCTCAGCAGGTTGGGGTTGCGCCAGGACCGGTCCACGTTGTTCACCAGCGCGTCGAACCAGACGATCCGCCCGGCCTCCCGCGCGTCCACCGGGAAGGCGAGCGGATCGAAGCCGAGCGCGCCGGAGAGGAAGTCCATGCCGAGGTTGGCGCCGCCGCTGGAGCGCAGCAGTTCCTGCACCTGCTCCTCGGGTTCGCCGAGCCCGAGCACCGGGTCGAGACCGATGGTCACCAGCCGGGGCACCCGCAGGCCCAGCCGGCGGGCGAGTTCGCCGCAGACCACCTCGGCGACGAGCGTCTTGCGGCCCTGTCCGGCGCCCGCGAACTTCAGGACGTACGTCCCGAAGTCGTCCGCCTCGACCAGCCCCGGCAGCGAGCCGCCCTCGCGCAACGGCGTGATGAAGCGGGTCGCGTCGACTTCCTTCAGCATCGCCCCAGGTTACTCGGGGGTCGTTCGCCGGCCGCCACGCCGTCTGAACGTCCGGCGCCCGCGAGCCGTACCTCTGTGCGGGTCACGGGGTCGGGGCGCGCGCGAGGTGTGAGCGCGCGGGTCCGGGCACGGGATTCGAGACCGGTTCACGAAGTCCGCGAAGGGAACGTCGGCATGACCAGCGAATCGCTTCACTCCCAGGGGGCACCGGCCCGCCGCACGGTCGTGGCGGCGGTGGGCGGTGCGGGCCTCGCCCTCGGGCTCGGCGCGTGCGGGTCGGGTGGCCCGGACGGGGCGGGCGGGGCCGGTGGGTCGGACGGGGCCGGTGGATCGGACGGGGCCGGCGGATCGGGCGGGGCCGGCGGGTCGGGCGGCGGGCCGTCGTCCGGCGCGGGCGCGGCCGGTTCCGACGGCGGTGTCCTCGCGCGGACCACCGACATCCCCGAGGGCGGCGGCAAGGTGTTCGCCGCGCAGGGCGTGGTGGTCACCCAGCCGGTGAAGGGCCGGTTCGAGGCGTTCTCGTCGGCGTGCACCCATCAGGGCTGCGCGGTGAACCGGGTGGCGGACGGCGTGATCAGCTGCCCCTGCCACCGCAGCGAGTTCTCGGCCGCGGACGGCGGCGTCAGGAAGGGACCCGCGACCCGGCCGCTGCCCGCCAAGGGCATCTCCGTCACCGGGTCGGAGATCAGGCTGACGTGACGAACCGTCCGGCCGCCGTTGCGTGAGCGGGCGGGGGGCCTCATCCTCGGGAGGACGTCTCCCGCCGGCGAGGACCGGCCCCGGCACGCCGCCGGGGACGAGGGAGACGACAGGACACGAGGGGGTCGGATGACCGTCGCGCAGCGCCGGGGCCGCAAGATCATGATGACGCCGGGCGAGCTGGACGAGTTCCTCGCCGCCGAGCGCACCTGCCGGGTCGCGACGGTGTCGGCGGGCGGCGCACCGCACGTGAGCGCCCTGTGGTTCGTGTGGGACGGCGCCTCGCTGTGGCTGTACTCGGTGGTGCGCAGCAGACGCTGGGCCGACCTGCGCCGCGATCCGCGGGTGGCGATCGTCGTCGACACGGGCGAGGAGTACGACCGGCTGCGCGGCGTGGAGCTGTCCGGCACGGTGGAGTGCGTGGGCGAGACACCGCGCACCGGCGAGCTGCGCGCCGAACTCGACCTGCCCGAGACCCTGTTCGCCCGCAAGTACTTCGGCCTGGAGGAGATGCCGCACGACGGCCGGCACGCGTGGCTGCGGCTGACACCGGAGAAAACCGTCTCCTGGGACTTCCGCAAACTCGGCGCCGCCTAGCCGCTCACGTCGCGGGGAGCGTGATCTCAGGCCGCCCGCTCCCCCGCCGCCCGCAGCGCGTCCACCGCCGCGCGGATCGAGGGACGGCGGTCGGCGTCGGCGCGCCACACGGCGTAGACGTGCCGCCGCACCGCCTGCCGCACCGGGACCGTCCGCACCCCGTCGGGCAGCGGCCCCCGGCCGAGCCGCGGCGCGACGCACACGCCGAGGCCCGCGGCGACCAGGGCGAGCTGGGTGGCGTGCTCCTGGGCGCGGTGCGCGACACGCGGTTCGACGCTCTGGGAACGCAGGGTGTCCAGCAGCCACTCGTGGCAGAACTCCGCGTCGGCCCAGGTGATCCAGTCGTCGTCGGCGAAGTCCTCCAGCGCGGCTTCGGCGCGGTCGGCGCAGGGGTGGGTGGCGGGCAGGGCCACGTCGACGGGGTCGTCGAGGACCGGGGCGCGGGTGAGGCCCTCGGGCACCGGCAGCGGCTTGTTGTACCAGTCGAGGACCAGGGCGAGATCGACGTCGCCGCGCTGCACGGCGCGCAGGGCGGGCGCGGGCTCCACCTCGGTGGTGGTGACGGTGAGGCCGGGGTACCGGGTGCGCAGCTCGGCCAGCGCCGGCGGGAAGAGGCCCCGCGCGGCGGTGGGGAACGCGCCCAGCCGCAGTTCGCCGACCACCTGTCCGCGACGGGCCTCCAGATCGGACTGTGCCAGCTGGACCTGGGACAGGATGCGCGCCGCGTGCTCGGCCAGCAGCCGGCCCGCGTCGGTGAGGCGAACACCCCGGCCGTTCCTGGCCAAAAGCTGCTGGCCCACCTCGCGCTCCAGCTTGGCCATCTGCTGCGAGACGGCCGAGGTCGTCACGTGCAGTCCGTCGGCCGCGCCGCTGACCGAGCCGTGCCGGGCAAGGGCGTCGAGGGTGCGCAGGCGCTCCAGGTTCAACATGTAAGCGATGCTACGAGATACCGGGCTCGAATTCTCGATTGTGCTACGAGGTCGGTGCCGTGCATCGTACGACCATGAGCACCGCGACCGCCTCCTCACCGTCATCGTCACCGTCCGCCCCGCCCGAACAGGCCGGCCGCCGCCTGCACTGGCGGGCCCGGTTCGCCTTCCTCGCGCTGGTGTGGGGCTTCAGCTACCTGTTCATGAAGGTGGGCACGCGCGGCTTCGCGCCCTTCCAGGTGACGCTGGGGCGGCTGCTGTTCGGCACCGCGGTGCTCGCGGTGGCGATGGCCGTGAAGCGGGAGCGGCTGCCGCGCGGTGCGCGTACGTGGGGCCATCTGGCGGTCGCGGGGTTCCTCCTCAACGCGCTCCCGTTCTCGCTGTTCGCGTACGCGGAGCTGACGATCCCCTCCACCCTCGCCGGCATCTGCAACGCGACGTCGCCGCTGTGGGGCATGGCACTCTCGCTCGTCGCCCTCTCGGAGGACCGCCCGACCCGGTTGCGGGTGGCCGGTCTCGGGCTCGGCTTCCTCGGGGTGCTCACGGTGCTGGGCGCCTGGCAGGGGTTCCAGGGCCTGGACGCGGGCGGCACGGCGATGGCCCTGCTGGCCTCGCTGAGCTACCCGGTCGGCTGGATCTACGTCCGCCGCACCCTGGCCGGCTCCGCCGAGTCCCACCTGTCCCTGACGGGCGGGCAGTTGCTGCTGGCCACGGCGCAACTCGCGGTGGTCACCCCGCTGTTCACCGAGGTGCCGACCAGCCTGTCGGTGGGGCCGCTGCTGGCGATCGCCGCGCTGGGCGCCCTGGGCACCGGTTTCGCGATGCTCGTCCAGTACGGCCTGGTCGCCGAGGTCGGGCCGACGACGGCCCAGATGGTCACCTACTTCGTCCCGATCATCGCCGCCACGGCGGGCGTCGCGGTACTCGGCGAACACCTGAGCTGGTCCACCCCGGTCGGCGCGGTCGTGGTCCTGGCGGGAGCGGCCCTGACCCAGGCCCGCCGCCCCGGAAACGGCGACCGCTCCGCCCGCACGGCACGGGAGAAGGCGGTGCGCGCGACGGCGGACGGGGCGGCGCGGACCGCGACGGACGGAGCGGTGCGCATCGCCCCGGACGAGTCGGCGCGGACCGCGACGGACGAGCCCGTACGCATCACACCGGGCGAGCCGGTGGGCGCCGTGCCGGAGATGCCCGCACCCGCCACGCCGTAGAGGACCGTCCGGGCCGGGCCGGCGAGGGCGGCCCGGAGCGCCTCCGGCCCGGCGGGAGGCCCCGTCCATCCCGCCGCTCGGACGACGGGCCGCCCGGCGTAGCACGACCGCCCGGCGGCGAGCCGTCCCCCACGGGACGTGCCCGCCGCCGGGCGGTCGTCGCACGTGGACTGTCGTCGCACGCGGACTGGGACATACGGGGCCCACGTGCGCGAGGCCGGCCCACACGGGACCGATGCGCGCGGAACTGGCGCACACAGGACCGACGGGGCCGACGCACACACCTGGCGCGCTCTCCGGCGGGGAACCGACCCCCGCCGACGCCCCCGCCCACACGCCTGCCTTCCCGGAGGCACCACACGACCCCACCGACAACACAGCCCCCGCCGCCCCCTACACGTACCCCCGCGCAGGCGCGGGCCCCAGCGCGGCGGCCACGGCGTCCGCCAGCCGCTCGGGCTCGCCGTCCCGGAGTGTGGAGACGGTGATCCGGATTCCGGGGGGCGCGCTCAGCCGGAAGCGCGCGCCGGGGGCGACGGCCCAGCCGGCGTGCAGCAGCCGGGCGACGGCTCCGGTCTCGTCCGGCACGGGCACCCACACGTTCATCCCGCTGCGCCCGCGCGCGGCGACGCCTCGCTCGGCCAGCGCGCCGATCAGCGCCGCGCGCCGTCTGCCGTACTCCGCCGCCACCCCGCGCGCGGCCGGCGCCCCGTCCGCCCACAGCAGCACCACGGCCCGTTGCAGCAGCAGGCTCACCCAGCCGGAGGCGAGCCGCTGCCGGCCGCGGACCCGGTCGACGGTGACCTCGTCCCCGGTCAGGACGGCGAGGCGCAGGTCGGGGCCGTAGGCCTTGGCGACCGACCGGACGAAGGCCCAGTGGCGGGTGACTCCGGCGAGCGGGTGCAGGGGGAGGTCGACGATGCCGTGGCCGTGGTCGTCCTCGATGAGCAGCGTCTCCGGGTACTCGCCCAGCACGGTCCGCAGGGCACGCGCGCGCGGGGCGCTCACCGCCGCGCCGGTCGGGTTCTGCGCCCGGTCCGTGACGATCAGCGCGCGTGCGCCGTCCGCGAGGGCGCCGCGTACGTCGTCGGGCAGCGGCCCCTCGTCGTCGACCCGGACGGGCACCGCGCGCAGCCCCAGCGCCGGCACCAGGTCGAGCGTCCGCCCCCAGCCGGGATCCTCCACGGCGACCGTGTCGCCCGGCTTGAGGTGGGCCGCGAGGACCCGCTCGACCCCGTCCAGCGAGCCGGACAGCACAGCGAGCGGCCCCGGCGGCACCGCGTCGGCGTCCAGCCCGGCACGCGCGACGCGTTCCAGCTCCGGGTCCACGGGCCGGTGCCCGTACAGCACCGGCTCGCGGTCGCCGCGGGCCGCCGCCTCGGCGAACACCGGCGCCAGCGGCGGCAGCAGCGCCGGGTCGGGGCTGCCGGCCGACACGTCCCGCACCCCCTCGGGCACGTCCACGCGGATGTGGTCCCGCCCGGTGGTGGCGGGCGCGGGCCGCACCCGGCTGCCGCGACGGCCGGCGGTCTCGATGACCCCGCGCTCGCGCAGCACCCGGTACGCGGCGGCGACGGTGTTGGGATTGACCCCCAGTTGAGTCGCCAACTCCCGCATGGGTGGCAGTAGTTGACCCGGCTCCAGGTCTCCGCCGCCCACCGCGCGTTCGACGCTCGCGGCGATCTCCGCCGCACGCCGCCCCTCGATCCGATATCCTCCTAGCACAAACCACATTATGCACTAGTGCAATGGAGACCGCAATGCAGGGCACCCCGCAGCCGACATCGCCGCCCGACGCCTACGCCCCGACCGACCGCACCGTGCCCACCCGCTCCGCCGACCGGGCGTCCTACGACAAGGAGCTGGTGCACGCGATACTCGACGAGGGCTACGTCTGCCATCTCGGCTTCGTCCGCGACGGCGCGCCCGTGGTCCTCCCGACGCTGTACGGCCGGGTCGGCGAGCTGCTCTACGTGCACGGCTCGACGGGCTCGCGGCCGCTGCGCATGGCCGGGCAGGCCGACCCGGGGCTTCCGGTGTGCCTGACGGTCACCCACGTCGACGGCCTGGTCCTGGCCCGCTCCGCCTTCCACCACTCGATCAACTACCGCTCCGTGGTGGTGCACGGCACCGCCCACCAGGTCACCGACCCGCAGGAGAAGCGGACGGCGCTGGACGCGCTGGTGGACCACGTGGTGGCCGGCCGGGCCGCCGACTCCCGCCCCGCCAACACCAAGGAACTGGCGGCCACCGCCGTGCTCCGCATCGACCTGGCCGAGGTCTCCGCCAAGCTGCGCACCGGCGGGGTGAACGACGAGCCCGAGGACCTCGCGCTGCCGCACTGGGCCGGCGTCGTCCCGGTCGCCAGGCGGTACGGCGCTCCGCTGGCCGACCCGGACCTGGCCCCCGGCACCGAGCTGCCGGACTACCTCAGGGCGCTGTGATGCTGGTCCACCCCTGGGACGCGCCCCGCGAGGACGCCGAGTGGCAGCGCTGGCTGACTCGCCACGGCTTCGGCCAGCTCGCGGTGAACGGCCCGCCCGGCGAGCCGCCGTGGGTCCAGCCGCTGCACTTCGCCTACGACGCCGGCCGGGGCGAGGCCGTCACCCACCTCGCCCGCCCGAACCCGCTGTGGTCCGCCGTCGCGGGGCGCCCCGAGGTCCTGCTGAGCGTGGTCGACGACTACGTGTACGTGCCCGGGCCCTGGCAGGCGGACCCGGACATGCCGCCCGAGCACGGCGTGCCCACCAGCTTCTACGCGGCCGTGCAACTGCGCTGCACCGCGCACATCGTGGACGATCCGGCCGAGAAGGCCGAACTGCTGAACCGGCAGCTCGGCCACTTCCAGCCGGCGGGCGGTTCGGCCCGCGCGGCGGTGGGCGAGGCGCCGTACGGGCGGCAGCTGTCCGGCATCCGCGGCCTGCGCCTGGAGGTGACCGGCGTGCGCGCCAAGTTCAAGTACGCCGGCAAGCGGTCCGCCGAGGTGCGGGAGCGGATCGCGGCGCGGCTGGACGAACGCGACGGCCCGCGCGACGCGGCCGCCCGGGAGCACCTGCTGCGCCGGAGCGAGGGCTGAGCGCGAGGCGGACGGTCCACCGGACGCCCACCGCTCGCCGCCACGCGACGACTTCGTCCGCTCGACTCGACGGACCGGAAAGGGGCGGACCCGCGACGGGGTCCGCCCCCGCTCACCCGAGGACCGGTTCCGCCGGCACGGCCCGCGCCTGCCGGGTCTCCGCCACGGCGAGGCCCGCGACCGAGCCGAGCATCAGCGCGGTGCCGGCCAGGGTCGCCGGCGTCAGCCACTCACCGAGCAGGGCGACTGCCAGCACAGCCGCGCTGACCGGTTCCAGCAGCATGACCACGGACACGGTGGCCGAGCGCACCACGGCCGCGCCCGCGAAGTAGAGGGCGTAGGCGAGGGCGGTGGGGACGGTGCCGATGTAGGCCAGCAGCCACAGCAGGCGCGCGGGGTCGGCGGTGTGCGGCACCAGCCCCTCCGCCAGCGCGAGCGGCAGCAGACACCCGCCGGCCACGGCGAACGCGCCCACGGTGGTCGCGGAGTGGTCCGCGCCGCCGTCCCGGCCCCACCAGCGGGTGAGCAGCGTCATGACGCTGTAGCCCGCAGCCGACAGCAGGGCCAGCAGCACGCCCCACGGGCGGACGGCGACGCCGCCGCTGCCGAGCACCAGCACGGCCAGTCCGGCGAGCGCGCCGAGGACGGCGGTCAGCCCGGCCCGGCCCAGGCGCTCGCCCAGCGCGAGGCGCGCGCCGAGGGCGATCAGCACGGGTCCGGCACCGAGCGTCACGACGGTCGCGACGGCGAGCCCGGTGGCCTGGACCGCGGCGAAGTAGGCGGTCTGGAAGACGGCGAGGCCGGCCCCGGTGGCCCCGGCGCGCAGCAGCAGCCGGCCGGCGGGCACGGCCGGGGCGGACCGGTCGGCGGAGCGGTCGCCGGACCGGTCGCGCGGCCGCAGCAGGCGGGCGGCGAGGAGCAGGACGACGCCGATGGCGCAGCGCCAGAAGGACAGCGCGGCCGGCCCCATGTCACTGGCCCGGTAGACAAGGGAGGCGGCGGCGCCCGCGGTGCCCCAGGCGGCGTCGGCGACGATCAGGTAGAGGAGGCCACGCCCGAGGGGCAGGCCGGAAGAAGCGTGCGACACGAGTTCTCTCCGCGAAGATGCAGAAGTACGGGATGGCCGGCCCCGCTCGGGCGGGGGCGGCGGACTTCTTCCGCGGGCAGCACCGTTCGGCCCGGCGCGATGCCGGGCAGGTCACCGGAGGGCCCGCCTCAGGCGGCCGGAGGCGGGAGAACGCGGGCGCGTGTGTGCATGATCGCCACTTTAGGCCGCCGTTCCGCGCGCCGACAACTCCCGCTCCGCCCGGTCGCCGCCGCTCGCCACCGGCGGGGCCGCCCGTTCGGCGGGCGCCGAGGACTGCGCGATGAACGCGCCCAGCAGCACCACCGCGCCGCCGGCGATCTGCGGCGCGGACAGGTGCTCGCCGAGCAGCACCCAGGCCAGCACGGTCGCGATCACCGCCTCCAGGCAGGCCACGACGCCCGCGACCTGCGGGGAGAGCCGGCGCACCGAGACCACACCGGTGACGTAGGCGAGGACGGTGGCGACGAGCACGATCCACAGCAGCAGGGCGACGGCCGGCACCCGGGCGCCGTTCATGGACGCGCTGTGGGCGAGCACCGACCAGTGCATGGACCAGGGGCGGGCCACGACGGTGAGGACGGCGGCGCCGACGAGCAGGCCGTACGCGATGACGCCCAGCGGGTCAGGGGCCTTGTCGCCGGCGTCGCCGCCCTGGTCCGACAGGACGAAGTAGCCGACCTGGCAGCAGGCGGCGCCCAGGGCGAGCAGCAGTCCGAGGACGTCGAAGCTCAGCCCGGACCAGACCTCCACGACGCACGCGAGGCCGCCGGCCGCCAGGATCACGCCGAGCGCGGCGGCCCGGGTGACCGGCTGCCGCTGCACGAACCGGACCCAGCCGAGGACCAGGGCCGGCGCGAGGTACTCGACGAGCAGGGCGACGCCGACCGGGATGCGGGAGAGCGCGGCGAAGTAGCAGGCCTGGACGCCCGCCACGGCGAGCAGTCCGAACCCGGCGAGCAGGGCCGGGCGGCTGCGCGGCAGCGCGCGGTGGCGCACGGCGAGCGGCAGCATGACGAGGGCGGCGCCGGTGACCCGCAGCCACACCACGTGCAGAGGGTCGAGGCCCGCCTCGATCAGCGGCTTGGCGGCGACGCCGGAACCGCCGAAGGCGAGCGCGGACACGAGGGCGAGACCGAGCCCGACGCCCTTGCCGGAGGGGCCGTGACCGACCGCAGACGTACGCATCGGCACATGATGACAGGCGATGACATGAGCGTCATCCTCAGTGGCACCTGTCTCAGCGGCTGGACGCCGACGGCCGCTCAGCAGGCGGTCCGGGCGTCCTCGGCGTGCCCGTCGGTTCGGTCCTCGGCATGTCTCTCGGGCCGGTTCCCGGCCTGTCCCCCGGACCGGTCCTTGGCATCGTTGTCGAGGCGGGCGGCCAGTTCGCGGGCGTCGATCCCCGCCCGGGCGAGGACCTCGACGGCACGGGTCCGCGGATCCGCCAGGAGCGCGGCGAGGAGGTCGGCTCCGCGCGCCGGTTCCCCGCCGCGCCGGGCGGCCCGGGTCCGGGCGTTCTCCAGCGCGGCCGAGGCCAGGGGCGAGCGGGGATCGGGGCAGGCCGCCGCCCCGGGAGCGCCCGACGCGGCCGCGTTCCCCGGCGCCACCACCGGCAGGGCGCCGGAGTCCTCCACGGTGGACTGCCAGCGCAGGCCGTAGCCGATGCTGCGCTGGACGAGATAGCCGAGCAGCCGGGCCAGCCGGGGACCGCCGCCGACGGCGGCGCGCACCTCGGGGTCGGACTCCAGGAGGGTGTGCAGCAGGTGGGCGGTGTCGGTCTGCCGGTCACCGTCGCGGACCGCCCTGCGACGGGCGGCGGCGAGCACCGCCGCCAGTTCGGCGCTGAGTCCGGCGTCGTCGGCGACGTCACCGGAGGGACGGCCGTCACCGGGACGGTCGTCAGGAGGACGGCGGTCCGGGCGACGGTCGACCGGAAGGGGGGCGTCCTGGTCGTGGGCCGGCTGCCCGGGGATGCGGTCGTGCACGTCTCCCACCCCATCAGTACGGCGGTGCTCCGGTCATCCCCGGCGGGAACCATTCGCGTCTGCCGCGAGGAGTGCACCCCGCCGACCGGAATCTCCTCCTCACGGATGAGATCAGGCCAGTCGCCCCCGCCGTGTGCAGGACGCCCCGCGGAGGACTCCACGGGGCGCCCGGTGCCGCCGTCCGGGTCGGCGGAGCGGATCAGTCCTCGTCGGCGAGGATCAGGTACAGCTTCTTGCGGGCCTCGTTGACGACGGCGAGCGCCTTGTCGCGCTGCTCCTTGCTGCCGGTCTTCCAGACCTGGCCGAAGGCTTCCATCAGGCCGAATCCGGCCTGGCGGATCTCGCCGAGAGCCTCCCAGTCGACTCCGCGGGAGGCTTCTTCCCAGGGGGCGTCCGGGCCTTCGTCGGCCGCGGCGCGGCCCGCCTCGGTGAGCGCGAACAGCTTCTTGCCGCCCTCGCTCTCACTGGCGATCAGCCCCTCGTCCTCCAGCAGTTGCAGGGTGGGGTAGACCGAGCCGGGGCTGGGCTTCCACGCGCCGCCGCTGCGCTCGGCGATCTCCTGGATCATCTCGTAGCCGTGCATGGGACGGTCCTTGAGCAGCGCCAGGATCGAGGCCCGTACGTCACCGCGCCGCGCCCGGCCACGCGGGCCGCCGCGCCCCCGCCCACCCCAGGGGCCCGGGAAGCCCGGCCCGAATCCGGGTCCGCCGGGGCCGAACCCCGGCCCGCCCGGACCGCCCCGTCCGCCGGGTCCACCCGGTCCGAACGGCCCGAAGGCCGCCCGCCGTCCCTCGAAGCCACCGAGACCGGCGAAGCCGCCGAAGCCGCCCCGGGGGCCGCCGTGCTGATGTCCGTGCTCGTGCTCGTGTCCGTGTCCGTGGGAACGCATCGCTACCACTCCATTCCATCGTTGATCTGTCGCGATGCTTCAACGATATATCGGAATAGCTCGTCCGACAAGCCCCTCCCGACCTGCGGGTGGTCCGGCGCCCTCGGGATTCCAGTCCGCCGACCGCCGATTGGCCTTGGTTGCGGGCTTGCCGGAGCCCCTACCGTCGGGGCATGCGGATCCGAATCGTCGACGCCTTCACCGACCGTCCCTTCGCCGGCAACCCCGCGGGGGTGCTGCTCCTCGACGCCTTCCCCGAGGACGACTGGCTCCAGAACGTGGCACTGGAGGTCAACCACGCCGAGACGGCCTTCGCCCACCGGCTGCCCGAGGGCGCGGAGGCCGACTGGGCGCTGCGCTGGTTCACGCCCGTCACCGAGGTGGCGATGTGCGGACACGCCACCCTCGCCACCGCCCACGTCCTGCACACCACCGGCGCGCACCCGGGCCCGGTGCGCTTCGCCACCCGCAGCGGGGTGCTCACCGCCACGCCCGTCGACGACGGCTCGATCACGCTGGACTTCCCGACCGCCCCGCTCACCGCGGTCGAGGTGCCCGACGGGGTCGCCGAGGCCCTGGGCGCCGAGCCGCGTACCGCCTTCGACACCGGCCCCCACGTCGGCGACCTGGTGGTGGAGGTGGCCGACGAGAAGACCGTCCGGGGTCTGAACCCCGATCACAAGGCCCTGGCCGCCTACTCCGCGCGGGGCATCATCGCCACCGCCCGCGCCGAGGACCCGGCCCGCGGCTACGACTTCGTCTCCCGCTGCTTCTTCGCCAACGTGGGCATCGACGAGGACCCGGTGACCGGCAGCGCCCACACCGCGCTCGCCCCCTACTGGGCCGAGCGGCTGGGCCGCCCCGACCTCACCGGCCTCCAGGCCTCCCCGCGCTCCGGCCTGGTCCGCACCGGCCTGCGCGGCGACCGCACCCTGCTCACCGGCCACGCGGTCACCGTCATCGACGGCGAACTGAACGCCTGACCGGCCCCGCGCACCGAACGGGGCGCGTCGGTCACGCCGAAGGGGGCGTACGAAGATGTCGTACGCCCCCTTCGGCACTCCCGCGCCCGCTGCTCACGCCGTCGGCAGCCAGCCCACCTTGCCGGCCAGCAGGGCGTATCCCACGAACGCCCCGATGTCGAGCAGCGAGTGCGCCGCCACCAGCGGGCCGACCCGGCCCCAGCGCCGGTAGAGCCAGACGAAGACGACGCCCATCGCCATGTTCCCGAGGAAGCCGCCGACGCCCTGGTAGAGGTGGTAGGAGCCGCGCAGCACGGAACTGGCCACCAGCGCCGTTCCCGCGGACCAGCCGAGCCGGTCCAGCCGGCGCAGCAGATAGCCGACGACGATGACCTCCTCCAGGACCGCGTTCTGCACCGCGGACAGGATCAGCACCGGGTACTTCCACCACACCGGAGGCAGCGCCTCCGGCACCACCGTGAGGTTGAAGCCGAGGCCGCGGGCGGCGAGGTAGAAGGCGATCCCGGCGCTGCCGATCACCGCCGCGATCGCGGCGCCGCGGCCGAGGTCGGGCCAGGGGCGGGTGCGGTCGAAGCCGAGCACGCGCAGGCTCCGCCCCTCGCGCAGCAGGAAGTGCGCGACCAGGGCGACGGGCACCAGGGCGGTGGCGATCCCGAAGAGCTGCCAGGCGAGGTCGAGCCAGGGGCGTCCGGGCGCGGCGGAGGCGTTGAGGGTGGCCGCCTGGTCCTTGAGCCCGCCGGGTTTGGTGACCGACCCGACGAAGCTGATCAGGGCGGAGACGCCGCTCGCTCCGAGCGAGAGCGCCAGGACGAGCAGGGTCTCGTCGCGGAGGATCTTCCGCGAGGGCTCCTCGTGCCGCAGACAGTCGCCCCTGGGGCCCGCCTCCGTCTCCACACCAGCCTCCCGTACCACCGGTCGTTCGGAGATCACAGCTTGCCCGATCGTCCGGGCGTGAGCACAGGCGACCCCGGCGAACGCGGCACACGGGCGACGGCGACGCACGGCGGCGCGCGGCCGTCCGCCCGTCCGCCCGCCCACCCGCCGCCGGGCGCGCGGGCGGCGCGCACGGCCGGCGGGGGCGGGCGGCCCTCGGCCGGCGGGGGCGGGCGGCCCTCGGCCGGCGGGGGCGGGCGGCCCTCGGCCGAGCGGCCCTCAGCCTGCCGGCACCGGTGCCGGCAGGCCGGCCGGCCAGGTGTGCACCGGCTCGCCGAGCTGCATCAGCTCGCAGTAGCGGCGGGTCGTGGCGGCGAGGGCGGCCTCCCGGTCCATTCCCTTCTCCAGGGCGCGGTGGAAGGTGGCGGCCTGCCACTGGGCGCCGTTGGTGCGGCGGCGGCACCGCTCCTCGATCACGCCGAGATACAGGTCGCGGTCGGCCCGCTCCACTCCCCAGGCGCTCAGACCGGCCTCGGCCAGCGGCAGCAGCTCCTCGCGCACGAGGGTGACGGCGTCGGTCTCGGCCGTACCGGAGTGGCGGCCGCGCCGGGGCCAGGTGAACCGGGCGTCGATGCCGTAGCGGCAGGCGGCCTCGAAGTTGGCCGCCGCCGCCTCGAAGGGCAGCCGGGTCCACACGGGCCGCGGCTCCTCGGCCAGGGCCCGGACCAGACCGTAGTAGAAGACGGCGTTGGCGACCACGTCGGTCACGGTCGGCCCGGCGGGCAGCACCCGGTTCTCCACCCGCAGGTGGGGCACGCCGTCGGCGATGTCGTAGACCGGACGGTTCCAGCGGTAGATCGTGCCGTTGTGCAGGACCAGCTCGGCGAGTTTCGGCACGCCGCCCTCGGCCAGGACGTCGAGCGGGTCCTCCTCGTCGCAGATCGGCAGCAGCGCCGGGAAGTAGCGCAGGTTCTCCTCGAAGAGGTCGTAGGCCGAGGACACCCACCGCTCGCCGAACCAGGTGCGCGGCCGTACGCCCTGCGCCTGGAGCTCCGGCGGACGGGTGTCGGTGGACTGCTGGAACAGCGGGGGCCGCGACTCGCGCCACAGCTCGCGCCCGAAGAGGAAGGGCGAGTTGGCGCCGACGGCGATCTGCGCGGCGCTGGCCGCCTGCGCCGCGTTCCACACGTCCGCGAACCGGTCGGGTGTGACCTGGAGGTGCAGTTGCACGGAGGTGCAGGCGGCCTCCGGCACGATCGACTTCGAGGTGCACACGAGGTGCTCGACGCCGTCGATGTCCAGGGCGAAGTCCTCGCCGCGGGCCGCGACGATCTGGTCGTTCAGCAGCGTGTAGCGGTCGACGTCGGAGAGGTTGGAGGAGACCAGGTCGTCGCGGCCGAGGGTCGGCAGAATGCCGATCATCGCTATTCCCGCGTCGACCTCGCCGGCTTTTCGGTCGGCATATGCCAGTGACGTCCTCAGCTCCTCCGCCAGCCGGTCGAATACCCGGCCGCCGAGCCGGTGCGGGGCGATGTTGACTTCCAGGTTGAACATCGCGAGTTCGGTCTGGAAGTCACGGCTGGCGATGCGCTCCAGAACTTGCGCATTCAGCATTCTCGGCAGCCCGTCGGAGCCGACGAGATTCAATTCGATCTCCAGCCCCATCAGATTCTTCGGCCGGTCGAACCGCTTCTCCGCCAGGAGCCGCTCCAGTCCCGTCAGACACCGCCGGAGCTTGTCGCGGTAGCGGTTGCGATCGGACAGGTCGAACTGGCCTGCCACGACCTTCTCGCCCATGCAGCGTCCCTCCTTGCTCGGGCGGGCCGGAGATCGGGCCGCCGGGTCCCGGTCAGGTGGGATGATGCCCCGCCATCGCGATCGATAACGTCCCATCGCCGACGGGCACCGACTACTGTGGACCTGTATGACCAGAGGCACATTCACGGGGCATGGGTCGCCCAGCAGTTTCGGGTACCCCGGCGGGCTCGTGAAAAACGCCGACGGCATCCGGCCGTCCGCCGGGCGGACACCGCCCGAGGTCACTGCGGCACGCTCATCCGGAAACCGGGATGATTACCGCGAAACTCCGGCCGAATAGCGGCTTGCCGTTCACACGGGAAACAGCTAGCCGAAACACCACCTGAACATTTGTCGTATAAACTCTGCACCACGGCAGAAGGTTGGCTCCCGCCGCCCTGGACCCTGACGTCAGGGCCAAAAGCGGCATGCCACGCTCCGCATCCCTCACCCGTCCGCCAGGACCCGGCCCCGCCTCCTCCTGCCCAAGAGCTGACAGCGCCGTCCGCACCACGCCCCACGCCGCGCCCTCGCGCCACCGTGCCTGTCGAATGAGAGGCGACCCACCATGCCGCTGCATGTCCCCCCGGCTCCCGCCCCCGCACTGCGTTCCGTGCTCACGGCACTCGATTCCCCCACCGCACTCCGGGAGGCTCCGACCCCCGCCCTGCGCGCCGCCCAGGGCCCCACGACACCCGAACTCCCCCTGCCCGTGCACGTCCTGGACCGGATCAGCGCCGACGGGGCGTCCGCGACCCGGCTGGCCGGATGGCGCTTCCTGATCCGCAGCGGCGAACACGCGGTGGCCGCGGCCGAGACCATGCTCACCCCCGACGGCTGGGCCTTCTCGCACTTCTTCGAGGGGCCCTACGTCACCTCCACCGAACGCGCGCTGCGCCAGGCGGAGAGCATGGGCCAGCCGTACCAGCCGCGCCTGCTGTCGATGCCCAGCCTGTACATGCTGACGCTGTGGCTGCACGGCGACATCGACGGCGACGGCACCGACGGGCACCCGGACGACACCGATCTGCTCGTCCCGCTCGCGCCGGCCCCGCCCGGCATCCCGGCCCACGTGCCGCACCGGGTCGCCGACCTGCTGCCGCTCCTCACCCACCGGGCCGCCCCGGTGAGACTCCTGGGATCGCCGGCCTGACCCGCACGCCGTCACACCTCGACAGACACCCCGCACCCGCCGCCGGATCTCCCGGCGGCCGGTACGGCGTTTCACGGACGGAAGTAATTCGCTCATGCGAGCCGCAATTCACTCCAATGAGCCGGACAAGGGCCGAACAAAAAGCGGCCGCCGACCGGACCACCCGCCGACCCGACCGGGCTAGTCACCCTCGGCTACCGCGAACCACCCGAAGTGACAGTGCAGTTGAGGTGAACCGCTCGGGCGGGTGACGCGTCTTGAACCTTTGAGAAGCGGTGCCGCGAAATCCCTGCGGAATCACGCCCGCGGGGCAACACTGGTGCCAGTCCGACTTATCAAACGGGGGGCGGCCATGCAGAATGCCAGCAGCCGCGGAACGGACGCGACGACCATCCCGGACCACCCATCAGAGCGAGAGATCCCATCCATGTGCCAGCACCAGCCACCGTGCCCGACAGCCGACTCCGCCGACCGGGAATCCGCCCGTCTGGTGGCGCACCACCCGGAGCAGGGCTGGAGCCTGCTGTGCAACGGCGTCCTGCTCTTCGAGGACACCGGTGAGCTCCTGCCGGACGGCCGGGTCATCGCGCCGCACCGCCCGCTGGGCGCCGGGCGCGTGGTGACCGCGGCCTGAGCACGACGGGCGGTCCGCTCCGGCGGGCCGCCCGGGATCGCCTCACGGGGCCGGTCCGCACCCCGCGTGCGGACCGGCCCCGACGCGTGTCCGGCGACGCCCCGCGACCGGACCCGCTACCGTCCCGCGCGGCGGAACGGACCCGTGGGTGTGCGCGGCGGGACCGGCCCGGCCATGCTGGACGGAGGGTCCGCGGGACTCTTAACGGAAGATTGACGTCCGCTGGGCCCGGCAACCGTGGGTCTGGGCGTCACTGTCTGCTTACGCTGGTGCTCCGTCCGCACGAAGGCCCGATCCCACCGAGCCGTACCCCAGGAGCAGGGCCGATGGCCACCACCGAACACCCTCCCAGTCGGCTGCGCGCCTGGATGCTGGAGGGCCTCTCCGACATGGGCAAGGGCGTGCAGCAGGCGCCGCACGCCGCGCCGGAGCCCCCGCACCAGGGTCAGCGCTGGTGGCGGGTGATGTGCCTGACCGGCGTCGACTACTTCTCCACCCTCGGCTACCAGCCGGGCATCGCCGCCCTCGCGGCCGGCCTGCTGTCGCCGGTCGCCACCCTCGTCCTGGTCGTCGTCACCCTCGCGGGCGCGCTGCCCGTCTACCGCCGGGTCGCCGAGGAGAGCCCGCACGGCCAGGGGTCCATCGCGATGCTGGAACGCCTGCTGTCGTTCTGGCAGGGCAAGCTGTTCGTCCTCACCCTGCTCGGCTTCGCCGCCACCGACTTCCTGATCACCATCACCCTGTCGGCCGCCGACGCCTCCACCCACCTGGTGGAGAACCCGCATCTGACGAGCACGCTGCACGACCACCAGATGCTGATCACGCTGATCCTGCTGGCGCTGCTCGGCGCGGTGTTCCTCAAGGGGTTCCTGGAGGCGATCGGCGTCGCGGTCGTCCTGGTCGGCGTCTACCTCGCGCTGAACGTCGTGGTGGTGGTCACGGGCCTGTGGCACGTCGTCACCGCCGAGCACCTGGTGACCGACTGGACCGGCGCCCTGACCGCCCAGCACGGCAACGTCTTCGCCATGGTCGGCGTGGCCCTGCTGGTCTTCCCGAAACTCGCCCTCGGCCTGTCCGGCTTCGAGACCGGCGTCGCCGTCATGCCGCACGTGAAGGGCGACGCGAGCGACACCGAGGAGCGGCCGGCCGGCCGGATCCGGGACACCAAGAAGCTGCTCACCACGGCCGCGCTGATCATGAGCTGCTTCCTGATCGCCACCAGCCTCATCACCACCCTGCTCATCCCGGAACGGGAGTTCCAGCCCGGCGGCAAGGCCAACGGACGCGCGCTGGCCTTCCTGGCGCACGACTACCTCGGGAACGTCTTCGGCACGGTGTACGACGTCTCCACCATCGCCATCCTGTGGTTCGCGGGCGCCTCCGCGATGGCCGGGCTGCTCAACCTGATGCCGCGCTACCTGCCCCGCTACGGCATGGCCCCGCACTGGGCCGGCGCGGTGCGGCCGATGGTGCTCGTCTTCACCCTGATCGGCTTCCTCGTCACCTGGATCTTCGACGCCAACGTCGACAAGCAGGGCGGCGCGTACGCCACGGGCGTGCTGGTGCTGATCAGCTCCGCGGCGATCGCCGTGACCATCGCCGCCCGCAAGGCCGGACAGCGGCACTGGACCATCGCGTTCGCGGTGATCTCGGCGGTGTTCCTCTACACGACCGTCGTCAACGTCATCGAGCGCCCGGACGGCGTGAAGATCGGCGCCTGCTTCATCGTGGGCATCATCCTGGTGTCCCTGCTGTCCCGGCTCGCCCGCGCCTTCGAACTGCGGGTGACCAGCGTGACCATGGACCCGATGGCGCAGCGCTTCGTCCGGGACATCGCCAGCCGCCGGATCCGGTTCATCGCCAACAAGCCGGGCCGCCGCGACAAGGCCGAGTACCACGACAAGATCGAGCAGATCCGCGCCGACAACGACATCCCCGACACGGAGGACTTCGTCTTCGTCGAGGTGACGGTCACCGACCCCTCCGAGTTCGAGGCGGACCTGACGGTGCGCGGCGAGGTCCTGCACGACCGCTACCGGGTGCTCTCCTGCCAGTCGTCCTCGGTGCCCAACGCCCTGGCGGCGCTGCTGCTGGAGGTCCGCAGGACGACCGGCTGCATCCCGCACATCTACTTCGAGTGGACCGAGGGCAACCCGTTCCGCAACTTCCTGCGCTTCTTCCTCTTCGGCCAGGGCGAGGTCGCGCCGGTCACCCGCGAGGTGCTGCGCGAGGCGGAGCCGGACCGCGCCAAGCGGCCCCGCGTGCACACCGGCTGAGCGGCCGCGGCACGCCCCGGGCCGGCCTCGCGCGGACCGCGCCGGGCCCCTGCGGCCTTCCGGCAGGTCGGCCGCAGCGCCCCGGGCCGACCCCGCGTCCGGACGGCCCGCCGGTGGCCCTATCGTGGCCGGCATGCAGTCCTACACGATCGGCCAGGCCGCCCGTCTGCTCGGCGTCAGCCCCGACACCGCGCGCCGGTGGGCGGACGCGGGCCGGGTGGCCACCCACCGCGACGAGAGCGGGCGGCGGCTCGTCGACGGCCGGGACCTCGCCGCCTTCTCCGTGGAGCTGGCCGCCTCCGGCGGCGAGGAGGACCCCTCCTACACCTCGGTCCGCAACGCCTTCCCCGGGATCGTGACCGCCATCAAGCTCGGCGACGTGGCCGCCCAGGTCGAGATCCAGGCCGGCCCGCACCGGCTGGTCTCCCTGCTGACCCGGGAAGCGGTGGAGGAACTGGGCCTGGAGGTCGGCATGGAGGCCACCGCCCGTGTGAAGTCCACGAACGTGCACATCGACCGGGCGTGACCGGCGGCGGCCGCCGGTTCCGGCGCCGCCGGTCTCAGGCCGCGGCGGCCGGCGCGTACCCGCCGTCCACCCGGATCGCCCTGATGGCGCTGATGTAGCGCGCCCCGCAGCGGTCCTGCGGCAGCACCAGCTGGGGCCCGGTCCCGTCGAGCGGGGTGTCGTCCATGGCCACCGCCAGCAGGACCGGGGCGGCGGCGAAGTCCGGGTCGATCTCGGCCCAGGAGAGCAGCGTGCGGTGCCCGTCGGCGCCCGCGACCGCGATCAGGAAGCGCAGGCGGTCCTTGCGCCGCGCCGCGTCGAAGGCGGGCCGGGCGTCGGCCAGCACGTCGTACAGCCGCGGCCCGGCGAACCGGTGGCGGCGCACTCCGCTGGTCGCGCACTCGAAACTCACCCCCGCCCGGTGCTGCGGCCAGCCCAGCAGATCGGGCACGGTCAGGCGCACCGGCCGGGCGAGGTCACCGGTCAGGACGAGCTCCGCGAGCGGCACCGCCACCACCTCCGGGAGGTCCGTCCCCAGGTGGAGCACCGTATAAACGCACATGCGACCCTGAAGTCACAGAACAACAGCTCATGCAAAGCAACAGGTGACTTACCCCTCTCAACTGCGGCAGTATCATCGCCGCACGGCCCCGCACGGCCGTGCCCCTAGGCTCGACAGCCTTCTTCGTGCACGACCAGAGGAGTAGATCCGTGATGACCCGTTCAGTGCGCCGGACCCGGACCCTGCAGGTGGCCGGTGCGGGAGCCGCGGCACTGCTGGCCCTCAGCGCCTGCTCCTCCTCCGACGACTCGTCGGACAGCTCCTCCTCGCCGTCGGCCGCCGCCTCCGGAGCCTCCTCGCAGAAGCTCTCCGGCACGGTGACCGTCTTCGCCGCGGCCTCCCTGAAGGAGAGCTTCACGACGCTGGGCAAGGAGTTCGAGCAGCAGCACCCGGGCACCAAGGTGTCCTTCAACTTCGGCGGCAGCGACACCCTGGCCGCCAGCATCACCAGCGGAGCGCCGGCCGACGTGTTCGCCGCCGCCAGCGCCAAGACGATGAAGATCGTCACGGACAAGGGCGACGCGGTCGGCACGCCCGCCACCTTCGTCCGCAACCAGCTGGAGATCGCCACCCTGCCCGGCAACCCGGACAAGATCGCCTCGCTCAAGGACCTCACCAAGTCCGGTCTGAAGGTCGTCCTGTGCGACAAGACGGTGCCCTGCGGCGCCGCCGCCCAGAAGGCGCTGACCGCCAGCGACCTCAAGCTCACCCCCGCCTCCTACGAGCAGGACGTCAAGAGCGCCCTGACCAAGGTCGAGCTGAAGGAGGCCGACGCGGCCGTCGTCTACAAGACCGATGTGCACGCGGCCGGTGACAAGGTGGAGGGCGTGGAGTTCCCCGAGTCGGCCAAGGCCGTCAACGACTACCCGATCACCCTGCTCAAGGACGCCGGCAACGCCACGGCGGCCAAGGCGTTCATCGAGCTGGTGAAGTCCGCCGAGGGCCAGAAGGTCCTGAACCAGGCCGGGTTCCTCAAGCCGTGAAAACCCTGGCCCGAACCGGCCGCGACGGCGCCGTGACCCCGCGGAGCGGGGCGCGGCGCCGCCGTGCCGCGCGGGGCGTGCCGCTGCCGCTGCTGGTGCCCGCCCTGGCGGGCCTGGCGTTCCTGCTGCTGCCGCTGCTCGCCCTGCTGATCCGCGCCCCCTGGCGCACCCTGCCCGACCATCTGACCAGCACCGAGGTGTGGCAGGCCCTCCAGCTCTCCCTGGTCAGCGCCACCGCCGCCACCGCGGTGAGCCTGGTGCTGGGCGTCCCGCTGGCCTGGCTGCTGGCCCGCACCGACTTCCCCGGCCGCGGCTTCGTACGGGCCCTGGTGACGCTGCCGCTGGTGCTGCCGCCGGTGGTGGGCGGTGTGGCGCTGCTGCTGGCACTGGGCCGCAACGGCGTCGTGGGGCAGTGGCTCGACTCCTGGTTCGGGATCACCCTGCCGTTCACCACGGCCGGCGTGGTGGTCGCGGAGGCGTTCGTGGCCATGCCGTTCCTCGTCATCAGCGTCGAGGGCACGCTGCGCGCCGCCGACCCGCGCTACGAGGAGGCGGCCACCACGCTCGGCGCGTCCCGCTTCACCGCGTTCCGCCGGGTCACCCTGCCGCTGATCGCGCCCGGCATCGCGGCGGGCGCCGTCCTCGCGTGGGCGCGGGCGCTCGGCGAGTTCGGCGCGACGATCACCTTCGCCGGCAACTTCCCCGGCCGCACCCAGACCATGCCGCTCGCCGTCTACCTGGCCCTTCAGGACGACCCGGCGGCGGCGATCGCCCTGAGCCTGGTCCTGCTGGCCGTGTCGATCGCGGTCCTGGCCGGTCTGCGGGACCGTTGGATGACGGCCTCCTCATGACCGGCGGCCGCCACGCACCCTGGATGCTCACCTCATGACCCACATCGCCTCATGACCCACACCGACGAGACCCCGGCCGGCGTCCGCGCCGAGGACGTGCCCGGCGAAGGTCTTGACGCCCGGCTCGTCGTCGCCCGCGGCGCCTTCCGGCTCGACGTGGCGCTCACCGCCCGCCCCGGCGAGGTGGTCGCGCTGCTCGGCCCCAACGGCGCCGGCAAGACCACGGCCCTGCGCGCGCTGGCGGGTCTCTCCCCGCTCACCGCCGGCCATCTGCGCCTGGACGGCGCCGCACTGGACCGCACACCGCCGGAGGCGCGCCCGGTAGGCGTGGTCTTCCAGGACTACCTGCTCTTCCCGCACCTGTCCGCCCTGGACAACGTGGCGTTCGGGCCGCGCTGCCAGGGCGCCTCCAGGACCGAGGCGCGGGCGCGGGCCGCCGAGTGGCTGGCGCGCATGGGCCTGACCGACCACGCCGGAGCCAAGCCCCGCCGGCTCTCCGGCGGCCAGGCCCAGCGGGTGGCCCTGGCCCGCGCCCTGGCCACCCGGCCCCGGCTGCTGCTGCTGGACGAGCCGCTCGCCGCGCTGGACGCCCGCACCCGGCTGGAGGTCCGCGCCCAGCTGCGCCGCCACCTCGCCGAGTTCGAGGCCGTCGCCGTCCTGGTCACGCACGATCCGCTGGACGCGATGGTGCTGGCCGACCGGCTGGTGGTGGTGGAGCACGGACGCGTGGTGCAGGAGGGCGCCCCGGCCGACATCGCCCGGCGGCCGCGCACCGACTACATCGCCCAGCTCGTCGGTCTGAACCTGTACCGGGGGCAGGCGGAGGGGCACCGGGTGCGGCTGGAGGCCGGCCCCGCCGTCGCCACCACCGAGGAACTGTCCGGACCGGCCTTCGTGGCGTTCCCGCCGAGTGCGGTCACCCTGCACCGGGACCGCCCGGCCGCCGGCAGCGCGCGCAATCTGTGGCGGTGCGAGGTGGCCGGGCTGGAGACGCACGGCGACCAGATCCGGGCGGACCTCACCGGCGAGCTGGCGCTGGCCGCCGACCTGACGACGGTCGCCGCCGCCGAGCTCGGCCTGCACCCGGGCGCGGAGGTCTGGGCGGCCGTCAAGGCGGCCCAGACGCACGCCTACCCGGCCTGAGCCCCGCACCCGGGACGTCCCGCCCGCGCCCGACACGACCAGGCCCCGCCCGGCACGACATGCCGGGCGGGGCCTGGTGCGTCACGGCGCTCAGTCCTCGTACGCGTCCAGCGGCGGGCAGGAGCAGACCAGGTTCCGGTCGCCGAACGCCTGGTCGATGCGGCGCACCGGCGGCCAGTACTTGTCGGCCGCCGAGACACCGGCCGGGAAGACGGCCTCCTCGCGGCTGTAGGCGTGGTCCCACGCGCCGCCGAGCGCGGCCGCGGTGTGCGGGGCGCCGCGCAGCGGGTTGTCCTGCGCGGGCCACTCACCCGAGCCGACCTTCTCGATCTCGGCGCGGATCGCGATCATCGTGTCGCAGAAGCGGTCCAGCTCGGCCAGGTCCTCGGACTCGGTCGGCTCGATCATCAGCGTGCCGGCCACCGGGAAGGACATCGTCGGCGCGTGGAAGCCGTAGTCGATCAGCCGCTTGGCCACGTCGTCCACGCTCACGCCGGTCGCCTTGGTCAGCGGGCGCAGGTCGATGATGCACTCGTGCGCGACCAGGTTGCCGGGGCCGGTGTAGAGCACCGGGAAGTGCGGCTCCAGGCGCTTGGCGATGTAGTTGGCGCTCAGCACCGCCACCTGCGTGGCGCGCTTGAGGCCCTCGCCGCCCATCAGCCGCACATAGGCCCAGGAGATCGGCAGGATGCCGGCCGAGCCCCAGGGCGCGGCGGAGATCGGGCCGACGCCGGTCGCCGGTCCGGCCTCCGGCTGGAGCGGGTGGTTGGGCAGGTGCGGCGCGAGGTGGGAGCGGACGGCGACCGGGCCGACGCCGGGACCGCCGCCGCCGTGCGGGATGCAGAACGTCTTGTGCAGGTTCAGGTGCGAGACGTCGCCGCCGAAGTGGCCCGGCTTGGCGAGGCCGACCAGGGCGTTGAGGTTGGCGCCGTCGACGTAGACCTGGCCGCCGGCGTCGTGGACCTGGGCGCAGATGTCGGCGACGTGCTCCTCGAACACGCCGTGCGTGGACGGGTAGGTGATCATCAGCACGGCGAGCTGGTCGCGGTGCTGCTCGATCTTCGCCCGCAGGTCCTCGACGTCGATCTCGCCGTCCTCGGCGGTCTTGACGACGACGACCTTCATGCCGGCCATCACGGCGCTGGCGGCGTTGGTGCCGTGCGCGGAGGACGGGATGAGGCAGACGGTGCGCTGCTCGTCGCCGTTGGCGCGGTGGTAGCCGCGCACGGCGAGCAGACCGGCCAGCTCGCCCTGGGAGCCGGCGTTGGGCTGGAGGGAGACCTTGTCGTAGCCGGTGACCTCGGCGAGGCGGTCCTCCAGCTCGTGGATGAGCTGGAGGTAGCCCCGCGCCTGCTCGGCCGGCGCGAAGGGGTGCAGCTGCCCGAACTCGGGCCAGGTGACCGGCTCCATCTCCGTGGTCGCGTTGAGCTTCATGGTGCACGAGCCCAGCGGGATCATGCCGCGGTCGAGCGCGTAGTCGCGGTCGGCGAGCTTGCGCAGGTAGCGCAGCATCGCGGTCTCGGAGCGGTACTGCTGGAAGACCGGGTGGGCGAGGTAGCCGTCGGTGCGCAGCAGGTCCTCGGGCAGCGCCTGAGCGGCGGCGGCGTCCAGGGCGTCGATGTCGCCGGCGACGCCGAAGGCGGTCCAGACGGTGCGCAGGTGAGCGCGGGTGGTGGTCTCGTCGCAGGCGATCGAGACGTGGTCGGCGTCGACCAGGCGCAGGTTGACGCCGCCCTCGCGGGCCGCGGCGACGACGTCGGCGGCCCGGCCCTCGGCCCGGACGGTCAGGGTGTCGAAGAACGCGCCGTGGACGACGTCGGCGCCGCCGGCCCGCAGTCCCTCGGCGAGGACGGCGGCGTAGCGGTGGGTGCGGTCGGCGATGGCTTTCAGGCCGTCCGGGCCGTGGTAGACGGCGTACATGCCGGCCATGACGGCGAGCAGCACCTGCGCGGTGCAGATGTTGCTGGTGGCCTTCTCGCGGCGGATGTGCTGCTCGCGGGTCTGGAGGGCCAGGCGGTAGGCCTTGTTGCCGTCGGCGTCGACGGAGACGCCGACCAGGCGGCCGGGCAGGCTGCGGGCGAACTTCTCGTGCACGGCCATGTAGCCGGCGTGCGGTCCGCCGAAGCCCATCGGCACGCCGAAGCGCTGGGTGGTGCCGACGGCGATGTCCGCGCCCAGCTCGCCGGGCGACTTCAGCAGGGTGAGGGCGAGCAGGTCGGCGGAGACGGTGACCAGGGCTCCCAGCGCGTGCGCCTGGTCGATCACCGGCTTCAGGTCGCGTACGGCGCCCGAGGCGCCCGGGTACTGGAGGAGCACGCCGTTGATCTCGCGCTCGGCGATCTCGGCCGGGATGCCCTCGGCGAGGTCGGCGACGACGATCTCGACGCCGGTCGGCTCGGCACGGGTCTGGATGACGGCGATGGTCTGCGGCAGCGCGTCCGCGTCGACCAGGAAGAGGCCCTTCTTGTTCTTGCCCATCCGCCGGGACAGGGCCATCGCCTCGGCGGCCGCGGTGCCCTCGTCGAGCAGCGAGGCGCCGGAGGTGGGCAGTCCGGTGAGGTCGGCGACCACGGTCTGGAAGTTGAGCAGCGCCTCCAGGCGGCCCTGCGAGATCTCCGGCTGGTAGGGCGTGTAGGCCGTGTACCAGGCAGGGTTCTCCATGACGTTGCGCAGGATGACCGGCGGCGTGAACGTGCCGTAGTAGCCGAGCCCGATCATGGAGCCGAGGACCTGGTTGCGGTCGGCGAGGGAACGCAGCTCGGCCAGCACCTCGGCCTCGGTGCGCGCGCCCGGCAGGTCGAGCGCGTCGGCGTTCTTGATCACATCGGGCACGGCGGCGGCGGTCAGCTCGTCGAGCGAGCCGTAGCCGACCTGCGCGAGCATCTTGGCCTGGGCCTCGTGGTCGGGGCCGATGTGACGCTGCTCGAAGGGGATGCCCTGTTCGAGCTCGGAGAGCGGGATGCGCTGGGCGGTCATTGCGGAGGCCTCCTGGTCTGACGCGACCTTCGAGGGACACCACGGCGTGGGTGCCCCGACGGCCTCCCCCTCTGTCATCTCAACCTGAGAGCTTCACCGGGGCCGCCTGGACGGCGCCCGGCTTTCACCGTCGGTGAGAGCGGGAGCCGTCGACACCCGCTCTGCTTTCCAGAGTGACCTCGTCCGTGCGGTACGTGGGCCTGAGAGATTCCGGGGAGGATTTGCTCCTTCGGCGCCTCCGGTGTTCGCCGGAGGACTCTCCCGCACGGGGTCAGCAGCCGCTGCCAGGGTACCAGCGGGGCGGGCGCATAGGTCTTCGAGTGGCCGCCTGGGCGAATGTGCTCTTTCGTAGTGCTTACGGATGAGTTGCGACCATGTGGAGGGACCGTGCTGACCGAGATCGATCCGCGCAACCTGATCGGCCGCAAGGCGTTCGACCGCAACGGCGACAAGATCGGCACGGTGGACGAGGTCTACCTCGACGACGCCACCGGTGTGCCGGAGTGGGCCGCCATACGCACCGGGCTGTTCTCCCGGGACGCCTTCGTCCCCCTGGAGCCCAGTGAACTGGTCGACGGCGCGCTGCGCGTCCCCTTCGACCGGGCGCTGATCAAGGACGCCCCCGATTTCGGCGTCGGCCGCCATCTCTCCCCCGAGCAGGAACTGCAGCTCTACCACCACTACGGCCTCGACGTGGCCCCCGCTCCCGCGCTGCCCGACCACGACTTCGGCAGACTCGCGGGGTCGGGCACCGAGGAGGTCTGACCCGAGGAGGCACGAGGAGGCCCGAGGAGGTCCCTCCCTCTCGCGCACCGGGCCGCGCCGGGCACCGCCGACTCACCCACCCCCGCCCGCCGCAGCCCGCTCCCTCCCCCTCCTCACCCCTCCTCAAGCGTCCCAGCCACCCGCAGCCGTCCGCAGCCGCCACCGGTCGCCGCCTCGGCGCCGCCGACTCACCCACCGGATTCACCCCGCGCCACCGAGGCAGGCGGCCTCGGCCCCCGCACCCGCGAGCCACCGGGAGGCAGCCTCGCCACACCCACCGATCCGGCACCCCCGCCCACCGCGCGGCGGTCACCGGACACGGCGGACGCGACCCACCGACCCCACCCCTCACAGCGCGGGGTCGACACCGCCCACCGCGCAGGCCGCACCCTCCGCCCCCTCCGCCCCGTTCTGTCTTCGCCGCACCAGCGGCAGCGGGTCGGCCGGCTCCAGGTCCGGGTCGTCGACGCGGAACGTCCGCACCCGGCCCGGCTCCGACAGGGGCGTCTCGAAGCGCACGGTGACCCGGCCCACGCCGCTGCCCTGCACCCAGCCGTGCCCGTGTTCGGCGTGCCGCACGTCGTGGCCCGAGGGCCAGCGCCGCTCGGCCGGCGCGGCCTGCTCCTCGTCGGGCTCCTCCGCCGGTTCCTCGGCGAGGCTCTCCGCGCGGGCGCCGGCGGCCTGCGCGAACAGGTCCTCCTGGGTGTAGTCGGCCAGCCCGGTCACGCCCACGCCCAGCAGCCGGACCCCGCCCGTGGTGTCCACGGACTCCAGCAGCCGGGCCGCGGCCTCCCGCACCACCGCCGGGTCGTCGGTGGGGCCGCGCAGCGTCTCGGACCGGGTCAGCGTGGAGAAGTCGTACCGCCGCACCTTCAGCACGATGGTCCGCCCGGACAGACCGGAGGCGCGCAGCCGCCGCACGCACCGGTCGGCGAGCCGCCGCACCTCGAGACCGACCCGCAGCCGGTCGTGGATGTCGACGTCGTAGGTGTCCTCCACCGACACCGACTTGGCCTCGCGTTCGGCGACCACCGGCCGCTCGTCGTGAGCCAGCGCCATGGCGTGCAGCGCCTGCCCGTGCGCCTTGCCCAGCAGTCGTACCAGCTCGCCCTCGCCCGCCTCGGCGATTTCGCCCACGGTGTGGATGCCGGCCCGCCGCAGATGGTCGCCGGTCGCCGGACCCACGCCCGGCAGGGTCCGCACCGGCATGGGCGCGAGCAGGGACCGCTCGGTGCCGGGCTCGATGAGCACAAGGCCGTCGGGCTTGGCCTGCTCGGAGGCGATCTTCGCGAGCATCTTGCAGGCGGCCAGCCCGACCGAGCCCGTCAGACCGGTGACAGTCAGGATGTCGGCGCGCAGCCCCTCCCCCACCAGCCGGGCCGAGTCCGCGTCCCCGGCCGCTCCCCCGGCCTCCAGGTCCACGAACGCCTCGTCCAGGCTGAGCGGCTCCACCAGCGGCGACAGGGAGCGCAGCAGCCCCATCACCTGCTCGCTGATGGAACGGTAGAAGGCGAACCGGGGCACCAGGCAGGCGGCGTTGGGCGCGAGCCGCCGCGCCTGCGCCATGGGCATCGCCGAATGGACGCCGAAGACGCGCGCCTCGTACGACGCGGTGGCGACCACCCCGCGCGGTCCCAGGCCGCCCACGATCACGGCCTTCCCGCGCAGGCTCGGCTTGGACGCCTGCTCCGCCGAGGCGAAGAAGGCGTCCATGTCGAGGTGCAGGATCGTGGGCGCGGTTCTCACATCTACGATGCTGCACCACACCACTGACAACGCCCCCGCGCCGAGTGCCGGCACGGGGACGGGACGGGCGCGCAGCCCGGGGCAGGGCGCGGCCCCGGTGTGGTCGAACCGGTGTGGTCAGACCGCCCGGTTGCGCCGCCGGGCCAGTTCGTCGCCCGGGTTGTGGCCGATCAGGGTCTCCCCCGTGTCGACGCGCTCGCCGTGCAGCTGGGACAGCGCACTCTCGACGTCGCGCCACACCACGCCCACGGCGATGCCGAAGACGCCCTGGCCGCCCTGGAGCAGCTCGTGCACCTCGTCCGGCGAGCCGCACTCGTACACCGTGGCGCCGTCGCTCATCAGCGTCATGCGCTCCAGGTCCTGAAAGCCGCGCTCCCGCAGGTGCTGCACCGTGGTACGGATGTTCTGCAACGACACACCGGTGTCCAGGAACCGCTTGACGATCTTCAGCACGACGACGTCGCGGAAGCTGTACAGCCGCTGGGTGCCGGAGCCGTGCGCGGGCCGCACGCTCGGCTCGACCAGGCCGGTGCGCGCCCAGTAGTCCAGTTGCCGATAGGTGATGCCGGCGGCTGCGCAGGCCGTCGGACCCCGGTAGCCGATCTCCTCGGTCACCATGGACGCCGCCCCTTTGCTGCTGGGCACGGCCGCCGGCCACTGCGGGGCGTGGTCGGCCGTGCCGGCGTGATGGGGGTATCCGCTGCTGGAGCGGAGCCGAGAGCTTGGGGAAGGGTACGGAACGCCTCCGCCGACACCGCGCCCGGGGATGTCCCCAGCCGTACCGTCGCCGCTGCTTCTCACGCCGACCTCCGTCCTTGACCTGCCTCCTCGACGGTAGGCAGTCACCAGGGGTGCGTCAACGATCGCCACACTCGGCACGCCGAGTGATAATCACCCTAAGAGTGGTTTCCCGTGCCCTACCGCGGGGAAAGGCTAGCCGAATGTCCTCGCGGGCTCTCTGCGCGCGACCCTCGGCGGCCGACGGCGGGCGCCGGCGTGTCACTGGCTGCTGCTGCCGAAGTCCTCCGGCGAGATCTGGTCGAGGAACTCGCGGAACTTCTCCACCTCGTCCTCCTGTTCGTCCGGGATCGCGATCCCCGCGTCGTCCAGCACCGTGTCACTGCCGTAGATCGGCGTACCGGTGCGCAGCGCCAGCGCTATGGCGTCGGACGGACGGGCGCTCACCTCGACGCCGCTGGCGAAGACCAGCTCGGCGTAGAAGACGCCCTCACGCAGGTCCGTGATGCGCACTTCGGTGAGCTCCTGGCCGACGGCCTCCAGCACGTCCTTGAACAGGTCGTGGGTCAGCGGCCGCGCGGGAGCCATGCCCTGCTGGGCGAAGGCGATGGCCGTCGCCTCCCCCGGTCCGATCCAGATGGGGAGGTAACGGTCGCCTCCCACTTCACGCAGGAGCACGATCGGCTGGTTGGAGGGCATCTCGACCCGGACACCTACGACATCGAGCTCGTTCACACAGCAACCCTAGGCCGTGCCCGGGACGTTTGGGTAGTCGGGCCGGGATCGGGCGGTCGATCAGCGGGCCGATCCGGCCTCGCCGCGCGCCGCTCCGGCCGGCGCCGGGGTCCGCCCGCGGCGGCCGCGCGGGCCGCCCGCTCAGGGCAGCCGCACCCCGAGGGCGGTCTGCACCAGCGCCGAGTGCAGCCTGACCGTGAGTGCCGCCAGCTCCCTGGTGCGGTCCTCCGCGTGCGCCCTGGTCTGCGGGTTGCGGTGGCGCCTGAGCGGGGCCACCACCTGGTCGACGAGGCCCGCCTCCCGGTCGGCCGCCGCCTTCATCGCCCGCAGGTGCCGGGGCCCGATCCCGAACTCGCCGAGCGCGCGGACCAGGGAGGCCACGGTCACCGCCTCGGCGTCGTAGACCCCGTCCTCCAACGGAGTGAGCAGCCCGTACGACTCCCACTCCGCGAGTTCGGCCTCGTCCATCTCCGCGGCGGCCAGCAGGTCGGCGCGACCGATCCGGGCCGCCGTGGGCTCGGACTCCCCGGCGGAGGCCGGCGCCGGCTCGCCGTCGCGCTGCCTGCCGAGCACCGGCAGCCGCACGGCCTCACCGCGCTCCACCGCCTCCAGGTACTCGCGGATGACCTTCAGCGGCAGGTAGTGGTCGCGCTGCATGCGCAGCACCCTGGCCAGGCGCTCGAGATCGTCCCCGCTGAACTTCCGGTACCCCGACGGGGTGCGCCGCGGCTCGACGAGCCCCTCCGCCTCCAGGAAGCGGATCTTGGAGATGGTGACCTCGGGGAACTCGTCGCGCAGCGCGTTCAGCACCGCGCCGATGCTCATCAGCCCACTGTCCGTCGCGGCGGCCCCGTGACCGGTGCCGCCGCTCGGTGTTCGAAGCATGGACCTTCCCTGGGGGTTCCTCCGGACGGCGCCCGGAGGAGGGTCAGTAGCCCTGCCGGCTCGCGTAGAAGACCAGCCGGTACTTGCCGATCTGCACCTCGTCGCCGTTGGCCAGCGCGACCTGGTCGATCCGCTCCCGGTTGACGTAGGTGCCGTTCAGGCTGCCGACGTCGGCCACCGTGAACGAGCCGTCCGGACCGCGGCGGAACTCCACGTGCCGGCGCGAGACCGTCACGTCGTCCAGGAAGATGTCGCTCTGCGGATGACGCCCGGCCGTGGTCAGCTCACCGTCCAGCAGGAAGCGGCTGCCCGAGTTCGGGCCACGGCGCACCACCAGGAGGGCCGAGCCGAGCGGCAGCGCGTCCACGGCCGCCTGCGCCTCCGGGGAGAGCATCGGCGTCTGGCCGGTGGCCTCCGCGTCGTACGCCTCCAGGCCGGAGATGGAGATCGTGGACGTCGTCTCCGAGGCCCGCTCGGGCACCGCGCCCGGACGCAGCGGCGCACCGCAGTTGGAGCAGAACCGGCTGTTCTCGCCGTTGCGGTTGCCGCACCTCGTACAGACCAGGGCCGACATGGACGGATCCTCCTGCCGCGGCTGCCCCGCCGGGGCCTGGGACCCGTACGGGCCGGAACCGTACCCGCCGCCCGCACCCGGGGCCGACGGTTGGCCGAAACCTATGCCGCCGGCCTGGGCGGGGTCAACGGACGGCGCGCCGTGACCGCCGGAGACGTCACCCCCCTGACCGGCTACCTGGTCCCGGAACAGCGGGCGCCGGCCCTCCGCGTCGGGCTGTGCGCGATGGCGGGCGGTGGCGTTTTCGTTGCCCTCTCGCGCGCTCTTGCCGAACAATTTCGCAAACAACTTCACGGGCGATTCCCCTTGACCGAAACAGACCCGCCCGTGGGGCAGGACGAACCCTGACTGCGTACACCGGTCGACCCGGACATCCTCACAACGTCCGTATCCACCAGACAGTTTCCACCACGCACCACCCAATCGGTGCGCCGACCCCCCGCAACCTCATGCCCCTGCCGGACGGACGCCATGCACCCCCGGTTCACTGGGAGGACGACCGAGCGTAGTCAGGCTGCTTCGCCGCCCGCAAGGCGTCCACAACGATCTTGTCCGACCTGTCCACGGTAACGGTGGCCTGCTCCTTCTCGAAGGTCTGCACCACGCCTCCAGGGATGTTGAGCGCCGGTTCGAGGTCCTGCGGCTTGCCGATGACCTGGAAACGATACGGGGCGTTGATCTTGTTCCCGTCGACCTCCACGCTCTTGCCGGAGTCCGTCAGGTAGGTGCCCGCGACCACCCGTACGCCGTTGACCTGCATCGCCTCGGCGCCGGCGGCGCGCAGCTCCTGTATCGCGTCGAGCAGCATGTCCGCCTGGACCGTCCCCTTCGTGTCCTCGATCGTCACCGTGATGCCGGGCCCCTGCGCCGCCACCGTGCCCGCCAGCACGCCGAGTTGCTTCTCCTTCTCGGCGGTCTGCTTGCGGGCCTCCTCGGCCTGGTCGGAGCTGTTCTCCAGCTCTTGGCGCTGCTTGTCCAGACCTTGCTTCTCGTCTTCAAGACGCTGCGTACGGTTGTCCAGTTCATCGAGGATGCGGACAAGATCTTCCTGGCGGGCGCCGCGCAGCGCGCTGTCGCTGTCGCTGTTGGAGGCGACCTGGATCGCGAGGCCGAAGCCGAGACCGAACAGCAGCAGCGCGACGACGAGTTGGGCCCGGGTGAAGCGCGGCGGCCACAGGCCCTTGGCCAGCCGCTGGCGGCCGGTCGGCGCGGGCCCGGCGGACGGCCCCGCGGCGCCCTGCCCGGGCGCGGCGGGCTGCGCGGGCACCTCGGCCGGCAGCTCCTTGCGGAGCCTGTTCTCCGGCAGTTCGTCCTGGTGGGTCATCTCGTTCACGCCCGGAACACATGCCGCCGGATCGCGGCGGCGTTGGAGAAGATGCGGATGCCGAGGACGACCACGACACCGGTGGACAGCTGGGCGCCCACGCCCAACTTGTCGCCCAGGAACACGATCAGCGCGGCGACGACCACGTTCGACAGGAACGACACCACGAAGACCTTGTCGTCGAAGATCCCGTCCAGCATGGCCCGCAGCCCGCCGAACACGGCGTCCAGGGCCGCCACGACGGCGATCGGCAGATAAGGCTCGACGACCGCCGGAACCTCCGGACGGACCAGCAGCCCGGCCACGACTCCCACGACGAGGCCCAGTACGGCGATCACGATGTGCCCTTCTCAGTGCTCGGCTGTGCGGTGCGTACGGTCACACTCGGTGCGGCCGGCAGCCGGAGGTCGCTCTCCGTGGAGATGGCGGTCCGGATGCCGTAGTTGTCCTGGAGGGCGTGCAGATACAGCCCGTCGGGACTGTTCTGGAACCGAGTGCTGAGCCGCGGCCCGTCCCCCACCGCCAGCACCGTGTACGGCGGCACCAGCGGTTTGTTGTCGACCAGTATGGCGTCACCCGCGGCCCGGATCGCCGACAGGGCCGTCAGCCGCTGCCCGTTGACGGAGACCGCCTCGGCGCCGGACTGCCACAGCCCGTTGACGACGCGCTGCATGTCCCGGTCGCGCACCCGGCCGGTGTCGGAGAATCCCGACGTCTCGCGCGGGTTGCCGTTGCCCCCGATACTGGCGTCCTTGGCGTCGTCCACGACGAGCTTCACCCCGGGGCCGTGCACCTCGGTGGCGCCCGCCAGGGTGCTCACCAGGTCGGCCTGCGGGTTCCCGCCGCTCTGCCGGAGCGCCTGGCGCTGCCGGGCGCTCACCTCGGCGCGCAGCTCGTCGACGTCGCTCTCCAGCTTGTCCGCCGCCGCCGTCTCGCGGTCGATGCGGTCGATCAGCTCCTGGCGCTCCTTGGCGACGACGGGAGCCGCCACCCGCGCCTGGGCCGCCCCCACGGTCACGACGAGAGCCGCCAGCACCAGACCCGCGGCCAGCCCCAGCCGGGCCCTGAGCGGCTTCGGCAGAGCGCCCTGGCCGGCGGCCTTCTTCCGGGCGGCGGCTTCGGCGTAGCCGTCGTCGAGGCTGTGGTCCATGACGTTGGTGATCAACGACATGGAGGCGTCCGGACGGAAGGGCCGCGCGGGAGTGCTCCGATTGGGGGGTACCTGCGGCATGCCGCACATCGTCGCACGTCGTGGCCGAGACCTCCCAATGGCCCCACCGACGGGCCGGACAGGTGTCCCCGGGGACACCTGTCCGGTACGCGCGTGTGCGGTGCTCCGCTACCGGCCGGCGCTGTCCACGACCGCCGCCCACTCGTCCAGCAGGGCCTGCGCGGAGGCGTCGTCCGGGCCCTCGGCCCACAGATGGGTGACCGCCTCGGCCGGGTCGGGCAGGACCATCACCCAGCGGCCGTCGGTCTCCACGACCCGCACCCCGTCCGTCGTGTCCACGAAGCGGTCCCCCGCCTCCTCCACGACCCGGCGCATCACGAGGCCCTTGACGGCCCACGGAGTGGCCAGGTCCCGCTTGAGGACGTGCGCCCGCGGGATACGGGCGTCGATCTGGCTCAACGTGAGCTGCGTCCGCGCCACCAGGCCGATGAGCCGCACGAACGCCGCCGTGCCGTCGTAGACGCTGCTGAACTCCGGGACGATGAAGCCGCCCTTGCCGTCGCCGCCGAAGATCGTCCCCTCCTCGCCGCCGACCCGCGTCAGGTCGTCGGGGGACGTGGTCGTCCACTCCACCTGGGTGCCGTGGTAGGCGGCCACCTGTTCGGCGATACGGGTGGTGGTCACCGGCAGCGCCACCCGGCCGCTGCGCCGCTCCGCGGCCACCAGGTCGAGCATGACCAGCAGGGCCCGGTCGTCCTCGATGATGCGGCCCTTCTCGTCGACGAGCGACAGCCGCTCGCCCACCGGGTCGAACCGCACACCGAACGCCGCCCCGGAGGACGCGACGATCTCACCGAGGCGGGTGAGGCCCGCCCGGCGCACCTCCACGGTCTCGGTGGGCCGCGACTCGTCCAGACCGGGGTTGATCGTCAGCGAGTCGACGCCGAGCTTGCCCAGCAGGCTGGGCAGCACCAGACCGGAGCTGCCGTTGGAGGCGTCCACGACGACCTTCAGACCCGACTCGGCGATCCCGCTCGTGTCCACGTCCCGCAGCAGCGAACCGGTGTACGAGTCGAAGACGCTGGACGGGAAGTACAGGTCGCCGATCTCGCCCGGGAACGCGCGCCGGTACTCCTGGCGGGCGAAGACGCGGTCCAGCTTGCGCTGGCTGCCCTGCGACAGGTCGGCGCCCTGGCTGTCGAAGAACATGATGTCGACGGAGTCCGGCACGCCCGGCGTGGTCCGGATCATGATGCCGCCGGCGCTGCCGCGCGCGGTCTGCTGCCGCGCCACGGGCAGCGGCACGTTCTCCAGGTCCCGTACGTCGATGGCGCTGGCCTGGAGCGCCGAGATGACCGCCCGCTTGAGCGCACGCGCGCCACGGGAGTGGTCACGGGCGGTGGTGACGGTGGCGCCCTTCTTCAGCGTCGTGGCGTACGCGCCGGCGAGCCGTACGGCGAGTTCCGGGGTGATCTCCACGTTCAGGACGCCGGAGACCCCGCGGGCGCCGAACAGGTGCGCCTGGCCCCTGGACTCCCAGATCACCGAGGTGTTGACGAACGCGCCGGCCTCGATGGTCTTGAACGGGTAGACGCGGACATTGCCCTGCACGATCGATTCTTCGCCGATGAGGCACTCGTCGCCGATGACCGCGCCGTCCTCGATCCGCGCCGCGCGCATGATGTCGGTGTTCTTCCCGACGACGCAGCCGCGCAGATTGCTGTGCTGCCCGATGTACACGTTGTCGTGGACAACGGCCTTGTGCAGGAAGGCGCCGCTCTTGACGACGACGTTCGATCCGACGACGGTGTGCTCGCGGATCTCGGCGCCGGCCTCCACCTTGGCGTAGTCGCCGATGTAGAGCGGCCCGCGGAGCACCGCGTCCGGGTGGACCTCCGCGCCCTCGGCGACCCAGACCCCCGGGGAGATCTCGAAGCCGTCGATGTCGACGTCCACCTTGCCTTCCAGGACGTCGGCCTGGGCCTTCACATAGCTCTCGTGGGTGCCGACGTCCTCCCAGTAGCCCTCGGCGATGTAGCCGTAGATGGGCTTGCCTTCCTTCATGAGCTGGGGGAAGACGTCGCCGGACCAGTCGACGGGGACGTCGGCCTCGACGTAGTCGAAGACCTCGGGCTCCATCACGTAGATGCCGGTGTTGACGGTGTCCGAGAAGACCTGGCCCCAGGTCGGCTTCTCCAGGAAGCGTTCGACCTTGCCTTCTTCGTCGACGATGGTGATGCCGAATTCCAAGGGGTTGGGCACGCGTGTGAGACACACGGTGACCATCGCGCCCTTTTCCTTGTGGAACCGGATCAGATCGGTGAGGTCGAAGTCGGTCAGGGCATCACCGGAAATGACCAGGAAGGCATCGTCCTTCAACGCCTCTTCGGCGTTCTTGACGCTTCCGGCGGTACCGAGTGGCTTCTCCTCGTTGGCATAGCTGAGCTCCATGCCGAGCTCTTCGCCGTCACCGAAATAGTTCTTGACCAGCGAGGCCAGGAACTGCACTGTGACGACGGTCTCATTCAGCCCATGCCTTTTGAGCAGCCGCAGAACGTGCTCCATGATCGGCCGGTTGGCCACCGGCAGGAGCGGTTTGGGCATGCTCGAGGTCATCGGGCGAAGGCGTGTGCCTTCGCCTCCGGCCATCACGACGGCCTTCATGTCGGAAGCGTCCTCCTCCAGAGATGACGATCTAGCCGACTTCACCCGTCATGATTGTCCCGCACTTTCGCGCAGCGGGCCATCGGAGCCACTCGGGTGCCGGAATCGGCGGGATCAGTCGGCCATGGCGTCCGCACGGACCAGGCGGCGGACTTGTACCACGTACAGCACTCCTGCCCACCAATAGAGGGTTGTACCCCACCAGGCGAACGCCCATCCGAAAACGGCAGCGAGTGACGCGATCCAACCGCTTCCGTCGCTGAGCAGAAGCAACGGGAAGGCGTACATCAGGTTGAACGTGGCGGCTTTGCCCAGGAAGTTCACCTGGGGCGGCGGGTAGCCGTGCCGACGCAGGACGGCCACGGCCACCAGGAGCATCAATTCGCGGGCCAGCAGGGCCGCGGTCAGCCAGACCGGCAGGATCTCGCGCCAGGTGAGTCCGACGAGGGTGGAAAGCACGTAGAGGCGGTCGGCGGCGGGGTCGAGCAGCCGGCCGAGGTTGCTGATCTGGTTCCAGCGCCGGGCGAGCTTGCCGTCCAGGTAGTCGCTGACCCCGCTCAGCGCGAGCACCAGCAGGGCCCAGCCGTCGCTCTTGGGGCCGCCGAACTCCGGCCTGAGGATCAGCCACAGGAAGAGGGGCACGCCGACGAGCCGCGCCATGCTGAGGATGTTCGGGATGGTGAGGACTCGGTCCGTCTGGACGCGGGTCTCCTGGACCTCCACCCGGGGGCCTCCTGGGAAAAAGTGCCTACGATGCCTCCCGACCTTACCCCAACGCAAAAAAGCTCCGGCTCTTGGGCTGTCTGCCCAAGAGCCGGAGCTCTAAAAGGAGTTCGGCGGTGTCCTACTCTCCCACAGGGTCCCCCCTGCAGTACCATCGGCGCTGTAAGGCTTAGCTTCCGGGTTCGGAATGTAACCGGGCGTTTCCCTCACGCTATGACCACCGAAACACTATGAAACTGTCAACCGCACCATGCCGTGACCTGGCATGGGGTTGTTCGTGGTTTCAGAACCAACACAGTGGACGCGAGCAACTGAGGACAAGCCCTCGGCCTATTAGTACCGGTCACCTCCACACGTTACCGTGCTTCCAGATCCGGCCTATCAACCCAGTCGTCTACTGGGAGCCTTACCCCATCAAGTGGGTGGGAGTCCTCATCTCGAAGCAGGCTTCCCGCTTAGATGCTTTCAGCGGTTATCCCTCCCGAACGTAGCCAACCAGCCATGCCCTTGGCAGGACAACTGGCACACCAGAGGTTCGTCCGTCCCGGTCCTCTCGTACTAGGGACAGCCCTTCTCAAGACTCCTACGCGCACAGCGGATAGGGACCGAACTGTCTCACGACGTTCTAAACCCAGCTCGCGTACCGCTTTAATGGGCGAACAGCCCAACCCTTGGGACCGACTCCAGCCCCAGGATGCGACGAGCCGACATCGAGGTGCCAAACCATCCCGTCGATATGGACTCTTGGGGAAGATCAGCCTGTTATCCCCGGGGTACCTTTTATCCGTTGAGCGACGGCGCTTCCACAAGCCACCGCCGGATCACTAGTCCCGACTTTCGTCCCTGCTCGACCCGTCGGTCTCACAGTCAAGCTCCCTTGTGCACTTACACTCAACACCTGATTGCCAACCAGGCTGAGGGAACCTTTGGGCGCCTCCGTTACTCTTTAGGAGGCAACCGCCCCAGTTAAACTACCCATCAGACACTGTCCCTGATCCGGATCACGGACCCAGGTTAGACATCCAGCACGACCAGACTGGTATTTCAACGACGACTCCACAAACACTGGCGTGCCTGCTTCACAGTCTCCCAGCTATCCTACACAAGCCGAACCGAACACCAATATCAAACTGTAGTAAAGGTCCCGGGGTCTTTCCGTCCTGCTGCGCGAAACGAGCATCTTTACTCGTAGTGCAATTTCACCGGGCCTATGGTTGAGACAGTCGAGAAGTCGTTACGCCATTCGTGCAGGTCGGAACTTACCCGACAAGGAATTTCGCTACCTTAGGATGGTTATAGTTACCACCGCCGTTTACTGGCGCTTAAGTTCTCAGCTTCGCCACCCCGAAGAGTGACTAACCGGTCCCCTTAACGTTCCAGCACCGGGCAGGCGTCAGTCCGTATACATCGCCTTACGGCTTCGCACGGACCTGTGTTTTTAGTAAACAGTCGCTTCTCGCTGGTCTCTGCGGCCACCCCCAGCTCAGGGCGTAAAGCCCATCACCGAGTGTGGCCCCCCTTCTCCCGAAGTTACGGGGGCATTTTGCCGAGTTCCTTAACCATAGTTCACCCGAACGCCTCGGTATTCTCTACCTGACCACCTGAGTCGGTTTAGGGTACGGGCCGCCATGAAACTCGCTAGAGGCTTTTCTCGACAGCATAGGATCATCCACTTCACCACAATCGGCTCGGCATCAGGTCTCAGCCACATGTACGACGGATTTGCCTATCGCACGGCCTACACCCTTACCCCGGGACAACCACCGCCCGGGATGGACTACCTTCCTGCGTCACCCCATCACTCACCTACTAACCGCTTGGTCCGGCGGCTCCACCACTCCCCTCAACTCCGAAGAGATCAGGGCGGCTTCACGGCCTTAGCATCACGATGCTCGATGTTTGACGCTTCACAGCGGGTACCGGAATATCAACCGGTTATCCATCGACTACGCCTGTCGGCCTCGCCTTAGGTCCCGACTTACCCTGGGCAGATCAGCTTGACCCAGGAACCCTTAGTCAATCGGCGCACACGTTTCTCACGTGTGTATCGCTACTCATGCCTGCATTCTCACTCGTGAACCGTCCACAACTCGCTTCCGCGGCTGCTTCACCCGGCACACGACGCTCCCCTACCCATCACAGCCGCCGTTGGGCGTATATGCTGCAATGACACGACTTCGGCGGTACGCTTGAGCCCCGCTACATTGTCGGCGCGGAATCACTAGACCAGTGAGCTATTACGCACTCTTTCAAGGGTGGCTGCTTCTAAGCCAACCTCCTGGTTGTCTGTGCGACTCCACATCCTTTCCCACTTAGCGTACGCTTAGGGGCCTTAGTCGATGCTCTGGGCTGTTTCCCTCTCGACCATGGAGCTTATCCCCCACAGTCTCACTGCCGCGCTCTCACTTACCGGCATTCGGAGTTTGGCTAAGGTCAGTAACCCGGTAGGGCCCATCGCCTATCCAGTGCTCTACCTCCGGCAAGAAACACACGACGCTGCACCTAAATGCATTTCGGGGAGAACCAGCTATCACGGAGTTTGATTGGCCTTTCACCCCTAACCACAGGTCATCCCCCAGGTTTTCAACCCTGGTGGGTTCGGTCCTCCACGAAGTCTTACCTCCGCTTCAACCTGCCCATGGCTAGATCACTCCGCTTCGGGTCTTGAGCGTGCTACTCAACCGCCCTGTTCGGACTCGCTTTCGCTACGGCTACCCCACAACGGGTTAACCTCGCAACACACCGCAAACTCGCAGGCTCATTCTTCAAAAGGCACGCAGTCACGAGATGCAGCAAGCTGCATCCGACGCTCCCACGGCTTGTAGGCACACGGTTTCAGGTACTATTTCACTCCGCTCCCGCGGTACTTTTCACCATTCCCTCACGGTACTATCCGCTATCGGTCACCAGGGAATATTTAGGCTTAGCGGGTGGTCCCGCCAGATTCACACGGGATTTCTCGGGCCCCGTGCTACTTGGGTGTCTCTCAAACGAGCCGCTGACGTTTCGACTACGGGGGTCTTACCCTCTACGCCGGACCTTTCGCATGTCCTTCGCCTACATCAACGGTTTCTGACTCGTCCTGTTGCCGGCAGACAACAGAAGAGAGATCCCACAACCCCGCATGCGCAACCCCTGCCGGGTCTCACACGCATACGGTTTGGCCTCATCCGGTTTCGCTCGCCACTACTCCCGGAATCACGGTTGTTTTCTCTTCCTGCGGGTACTGAGATGTTTCACTTCCCCGCGTTCCCTCCACACTGCCTATGTGTTCAGCAGCGGGTGACAGCCCATGACGACTGCCGGGTTTCCCCATTCGGAAACCCCCGGATCAAAGCCTGGTTGACGACTCCCCGGGGACTATCGTGGCCTCCCACGTCCTTCATCGGTTCCTGGTGCCAAGGCATCCACCGTGCGCCCTTAAAAACTTGGCCACAGATGCTCGCGTCCACTGTGCAGTTCTCAAACAACGACCAACCACCCATCACCCCGGGACAACATCCCGAGTGCACTGGGGCCGGCATCCCGAAGGGCGAGCAACGCTCGCACCCTCAGACACCCAACAGCGTGCCCGACACAGCCAGCCGACCAGATCAGCGTTCCACGCCCCGAAGAGCAGTACTAGCGCCTGGTCCATCCTGGACCGTGCCGAATAGTCAACGTTCCACCCTTGAGCAACCAGCATCAGACATTCGCTGATGTACTGGCCTCTGACCGAGCGAACTCGGTAAGAAGTGCTCCTTAGAAAGGAGGTGATCCAGCCGCACCTTCCGGTACGGCTACCTTGTTACGACTTCGTCCCAATCGCCAGTCCCACCTTCGACAGCTCCCTCCCACAAGGGGTTGGGCCACCGGCTTCGGGTGTTACCGACTTTCGTGACGTGACGGGCGGTGTGTACAAGGCCCGGGAACGTATTCACCGCAGCAATGCTGATCTGCGATTACTAGCAACTCCGACTTCATGGGGTCGAGTTGCAGACCCCAATCCGAACTGAGACAGGCTTTTTGAGATTCGCTCTACCTCACGGTTTCGCAGCTCATTGTACCTGCCATTGTAGCACGTGTGCAGCCCAAGACATAAGGGGCATGATGACTTGACGTCGTCCCCACCTTCCTCCGAGTTGACCCCGGCAGTCTCCTGTGAGTCCCCATCACCCCGAAGGGCATGCTGGCAACACAGAACAAGGGTTGCGCTCGTTGCGGGACTTAACCCAACATCTCACGACACGAGCTGACGACAGCCATGCACCACCTGTACACCGACCACAAGGGGGGCACTATCTCTAATGCTTTCCGGTGTATGTCAAGCCTTGGTAAGGTTCTTCGCGTTGCGTCGAATTAAGCCACATGCTCCGCTGCTTGTGCGGGCCCCCGTCAATTCCTTTGAGTTTTAGCCTTGCGGCCGTACTCCCCAGGCGGGGAACTTAATGCGTTAGCTGCGGCACCGACGACGTGGAATGTCGCCAACACCTAGTTCCCACCGTTTACGGCGTGGACTACCAGGGTATCTAATCCTGTTCGCTCCCCACGCTTTCGCTCCTCAGCGTCAGTAATGGCCCAGAGATCCGCCTTCGCCACCGGTGTTCCTCCTGATATCTGCGCATTTCACCGCTACACCAGGAATTCCGATCTCCCCTACCACACTCTAGCCTGCCCGTATCGACTGCAGACCCGAGGTTAAGCCTCGGGCTTTCACAACCGACGTGACAAGCCGCCTACGAGCTCTTTACGCCCAATAATTCCGGACAACGCTTGCGCCCTACGTATTACCGCGGCTGCTGGCACGTAGTTAGCCGGCGCTTCTTCTGCAGGTACCGTCACTTTCGCTTCTTCCCTGCTGAAAGAGGTTTACAACCCGAAGGCCGTCATCCCTCACGCGGCGTCGCTGCATCAGGCTTTCGCCCATTGTGCAATATTCCCCACTGCTGCCTCCCGTAGGAGTCTGGGCCGTGTCTCAGTCCCAGTGTGGCCGGTCGCCCTCTCAGGCCGGCTACCCGTCGTCGCCTTGGTGAGCCATTACCTCACCAACAAGCTGATAGGCCGCGGGCTCATCCTTCACCGCCGGAGCTTTCCACCGCCCGACCATGCGGTCAGCGGTTGTATCCGGTATTAGACCCCGTTTCCAGGGCTTGTCCCAGAGTGAAGGGCAGATTGCCCACGTGTTACTCACCCGTTCGCCACTAATCCCCACCGAAGTGGTTCATCGTTCGACTTGCATGTGTTAAGCACGCCGCCAGCGTTCGTCCTGAGCCAGGATCAAACTCTCCGTGAATGTTTTCCCGACTGTGCTTAATTAAAAGCGGCGGGTCGACACCACGAGAGCGGAACAGTCGAGCGGAATAGGCTCGACCGTTCACAGCGTCCTCGCTGTGTTTTTTCAAAGGAACCTCGTCCCAGCTGATGCTGGAGACGGGGTATCAACATATCTGGCGTTGACTTTTGGCACGCTGTTGAGTTCTCAAGGAACGGACGCTTCCTTTGTACTCACCCTCTCGGGCTTTCCTCCGGGCTTCCCTTCGGTGATCCAAACTCTATCAGGCTTTTCCGGTCTCTCTGACCACCGTCCCGCAGACATGCGGAAGATGATCCCGAGATAGGATCTGACAAGTTGGATGCCGCCAGGTGAGCATGCTTGTCTGCGTCGCTCGTCCCCGGCAGGAGTACGACTCTACAGCGCTCGGCCGAGTGGGTGCAAATCCGTTGGAAGGGTGGTCTAGACCACCAATCGGAGCTGTCGTAAGCTCTCGCCCGGAACCGGTACTTACCGTGACATACCCTGCTGCACAGCGCGCCGTCCAGGACAAGCAGTGACGGCCGATCGACTCTCCACCCCTGGGAGGCTTCCCATGACCACCGTGACGTCACCGCTCGCCGGACGCGCCATCGGACTGGCCGACGTGCCGGACCCGGTCTTCGCCGGCGCCATGGTCGGCCCCGGCACCGCCATCGACCCCGTGCGCGAGCCGTCCGAGGCGGTCGCTCCCGTGGACGGAGTCATCGTCTCGCTGCACCCGCACGCCTTCGTCGTCGTCGACGACCAGGGCCACGGGGTGCTCACCCATCTGGGCATCGACACCGTTCAGCTCAACGGCGAGGGCTTCGAGCTGCTCGTGAACAAGGGCGACACGGTGACGCGCGGCCAGGCCGTGGTGCGCTGGAACCCCGCCGCCGTCGAGGCGGCCGGCAAGTCCCCCGTCTGCCCGGTCGTGGCCCTGGAGGCCACCGCCGACTCGCTCACCGATCTGCGCGAGAGCGGCGAGCTGAAGACCGGCGACAGTCTCTTCTCCTGGAAGTGACACCCCGCCGTACTGACCACGGCGACCAGAACGACCACCACGGCGGCCCGGCCGCCGCACCAACGGAGACGGGTGAGATGGAGACAACGCTGCGAGGCGTCGGTGTGAGCCACGGTGTGGCCATCGGCGAGGTTCGGCACATGGGTACGGCGGTGCTGGAGCCGCCCGCCAAGCAGATAGCGGCGGACGAGGCGGAGCGCGAACAGGGGCGCGCCCGTCAGGCCGTGGAGGCTGTGGCGGCCGACCTGACCGCGCGCGGCAATCTCGCCGGCGGCGAGGCCCAGGCGGTGCTTGAGGCCCAGGCCCTGATGGCTCAGGACCCCGAGCTGATCGCCGACGTGGACCGGCGCATCGCTGTCGGCAGCACGGCGGAACGCGCGGTCTACGACGCCTTCGCCGCCTACCGGGATCTGCTGGCCAACGCCGGCGAGTACCTCGCGGGCCGGGTCGCCGACCTGGACGACGTGCGCAACCGCATCGTGGCGCGCCTGCTCGGTGTGCCCATGCCGGGCGTGCCGGACAGCGACGAGCCCTATGTCCTGGTCGCGCGGGACCTCGCCCCCGCCGACACGGCGCTGCTGGACCCGGCGCTGGTCCTCGGCTTCGTCACCGAGGAGGGCGGGCCGACGAGCCACAGCGCGATCCTGGCGCGGGCGCTCGGGGTGCCGGCCGTCGTGGCCCTGCCCGGCGCCGGTGAGCTGGCCGAGGGCACCGTGGTGGCGGTGGACGGCAGCAGCGGCGAGGTCTTCGTGAACCCCAGTGCCGAGAAGAAGGCGCTGCTGGCGGCCGCGGCGGCCGAGCGCAGGGCCGTGCTGGCCGGGTCGACCGGTCCGGGCGCCACCTCCGACGGGCACCGGGTGCCGCTGCTCGCCAACATCGGCGGTCCCGCCGACGTGGCCGCGGCGGTCGAGGCCGGCGCCGAGGGTGTGGGCCTGTTCCGGACCGAGTTCCTCTTCCTGGACGACGACAAGAAGGCGCCGTCGCAGGAGAAGCAGGTCGAGGCGTACCGGCAGGTGCTGGAGGCGTTTCCCGAGGGCCGGGTGGTCGTGCGGGTGCTGGACGCGGGCGCGGACAAGCCGCTCGGGTTCCTGACCCCGGCCGACGAGCCGAACCCCGCTCTCGGTGTGCGCGGCCTGCGGACGCTGCTGGACCACCCCGAGGTGCTGCGCACGCAGCTGACGGCGCTCGCCAAGGCCGCCGAGGGGCTGCCGGTCCACCTGGAGGTCATGGCTCCGATGGTGGCGGACCGGGCGGACGCCAAGGCGTTCGCCGACGCCTGCCGCGCGGCGGGGCTGCGGGCGAAGTTCGGTGCGATGGTCGAGATCCCCTCGGCGGCGCTGCGGGCCCGCTCGGTGCTCCAGGAGGTCGAGTTCCTCTCGCTGGGGACCAATGACCTCGCGCAGTACACCTTCGCCGCCGACCGGCAGGTGGGCGCGGTGTCCCGGTTGCAGGACCCGTGGCAGCCCGCGCTGCTCGACCTGGTCGCGATGGCCGCCGGGGCGGCCGGGGCCGAGGGCAAGAGCTGTGGTGTCTGCGGTGAGGCCGCTTCCGACCCGCTGCTGGCGTGTGTGCTGACCGGTCTGGGCGTCACCTCCCTGTCCATGGGTGCGGCGTCGCTTCCCTACGTCCGGGCGACGCTGGCGAAGTACACGCTCGCGCAGTGCGAGCGCGCCGCTGCCGCGGCACGGGCCGCGGACAGCGCCGAGGAAGCGCGGCAGGCGGCGCAGGCGGTGCTGTCGGGCGAGTGATCCGGCCGCCGGCCGTCGCCCGGCCGGCTCAGGAGGGGCGCCTCACCCGCGGGTGAGGCGCCCCTCCTGTGTCCCGCGCCCGGTGGGGCGGCGGTTCAGTGGGTGTGTGGCGACGTCGGCGGGCCGTCTTCGCCCAGGTCGGGCGGGGCGCAGTAGTCGACGCCGGACTCCGGTGCGACGAGGTCGCCGGACTCCACGTCGGTGCAGTAGGCGTCGAACACCTCGCCCGCGGTGAGGGGCTCCAGGCCGTCGCCGCGCAGGCGCCAGCCGTAGATCCGGTCCGGGACGCCGGGGGCGATGGTGCGCATGACGAGTCCGCCGGGGCTGCGAGTGGCGATGCCGAGGGCGAGGACCGTGGTGAATTCGAGGGCTTCGGCCTCGTCCAGGCGGACCGCGCCGTCGCTCTCGTCGTCCGCGTGCAGGACGGCGGAGAGGGTTTCCGGCGTGGTCGAGGCGCTGCAGACCAGGTGCCGGTCTCCGGGCGGCGCGGTGTCGAGGACGCGGGCGATCAGTTCGGCGGCCCTGGCGAAGGCGGCGCGGCCGATGTCCTCGCCGCAGGAGGCGCAGGGGCCGAGCCGGGACAGGAGGACGGAGGCGTACTCCCAGGTGGCCTGGCGGATGGCTTCGCCGACGAGGTCGGGGACGAGTTCGGCGAGGGGCCGGCCGTCGTAGGGGAGGTGGGGGCCGGTGGCCGCGAGTTCGGCGGTGTAGCGGGTGCGGCTCGCGGTGGCGTCGGGGTCGAGTCCGGCGTCCGCGCAGTACGCGGCGTATTCCTCGGGGTCGAAGAGGGCGACGGTGGTGTGGCCGCCCTCCGCGGCCCGGGTTTTGAGGAGTTCCTCGATCTGCTGGAGGTAGGCGGTGTGGTCGTCGAAGGTGAAGGTGCGATAGCGCCGCATGGCGCGGAAGTCCTGTTCGTCGGTGAGCAGGCCGATGGTGCCGGCGATCTCCCGGTGCAGGTCGCGTCGCGGGGTGTGGTGGTCGGTGTGCGCCATGTTGTCCCCCATGTTCGGTCTCCCCTGCGCGCAGGGGTCGATCAGTTGTCACTCACAGTAATCGGAGGCACTGACAACGGGGTGGGGCGAGGCGGAAACGGATCCGGCGGTGCTGAGACGCGCAGGTCGGATGCGGTACAGCCGGGATCGTCCGCTGTCGGCCCGGCCGCCCTCGGACGTCGCGGAGCGTCATGGCGAGGGTCGAGGCCGGGCGGGTCGGGCGGGCGGGGCCGTCAGGCGCGCTTGCGGGCCAGGTCCTCGTAGAAGTGCAGGAGGCCGAGGTCGTCGATGGAGCCGGGGTTGACGGCCTTCTCCAGCGGAGTGCCCTGGAGGAGGCGCTTGACCGGGACCTCGATGCGCTTGCCGGTCAGGGTGTGCGGGATGCCGGGGACCTCGATGATCTCGTCGGGGACGTGGCGGGGGGAGAGCTGTTCGCGGATGGTGCGCTTGACGCGGCCGAGGAGGGCGTCGTCGAGCACGGCTCCGGGGGCCAGGTGCACGAAGAGGGGCATCCAGTAGCCGCCGTCGGGCTGTTCGACGCCGATGACGAGGGATTCCCGGATCTCGGGCAGCCGCTCGACGGCTTCGTAGATGTCGGCGGACCCCATGCGGACGCCCTGGCGGTTGAGGGTGGAGTCGGAGCGGCCGTGGATGATCACGGAGCCGCGTGCGGTGAGGGTGATCCAGTCGCCGTGCCGCCAGACGCCGGGGTACATGGCGAAGTAGCTGTCGTGGTAGCGGGTGCCGTCGGGGTCGTTCCAGAAGTGGATCGGCATGGACGGCATGGGGCTCGCGACGACCAGTTCGCCGACCTCGTCGACCAGTGGGGCGCCGCTTTGGTCCCAGGACTGGAGGTCGGTGCCGAGGCAGGGCGCCTGGAGTTCGCCGATGTGGACCGGGAGGGTGGGCACGGCGCCGGCGAAGCAGGAGCAGACGTCGGTGCCGCCGCTGACGGAGGCGATCCACACGTCGTCGCCGACCTCGTCGTGCAGCCAGCGGAAGCCGTCGGGCGGCAGCGGTGAGCCGGTGGTGGCGACGCAGCGCACCGTGGACAGGTCGAAGTCGCGGGCGGGGTGCACCTCCGCCTTGCGGCAGGCCATGACGTACGCGGCGGAGGTGCCGAACAGGGTGGCTCGGGTGTGTTCGGCGACCCGCCACTGGGCGCCGGTGTCGGGGTGTCCCGGGCTGCCGTCGTAGAGGACGATCGTGGTGCCGGTGAGCAGGCCGGAGACGAGGAAGTTCCACATCATCCAGCCGGTCGACGTGTACCAGAAGAAGCGGTCGTGCGGGCCGAGGTCGCAGTGCAGGCCGAGCTGCTTGAGGTGCTCGACCAGGATGCCGCCCTGGGACTGCACGATCGCCTTGGGCAGGCCGGTGGTGCCGGAGGAGTACAGCACCCACAGCGGATGCTCGAAGGGCACCTGTTCGAAGACGGGCGGCACGTCGGCGGAGGTGAGGGACGACCACTCCAGGGCGCCTTCGGGAGCGGGGGTGCCGAGCAGCGGGACGTGGACGACGGCCCGCAGGGTGGGCAGCTCGCGGCGCAGTTCGGCGACGACGTCGCGGCGGTCGTGCTCCTTGCCGCCGTAGCGGTAGCCGTCGACGGTGACCAGGACGACCGGTTCGATCTGCTGGAACCGGTCCAGGACGCTGCGGGCGCCGAAGTCGGGGGCGCAGGACGTCCAGACGCCGCCGACCGCGGCCGTGGCCAGCAGGGCGACGACGGCCTCGGGGACGTTGGGCAGGTAGCCGCTGACGCGGTCGCCGGGGCGTACGCCGAGGGCGCGCAGTTCGGCGGCCAGGGAGCCCACCTGGCGGCGCAGTTCGGCCCAGGTCACGGGGCGCGGTTCGTGGGTCTCGTCGACGTGCAGCAGGGCCGGCTCATCGGGGCGGGCGTCGGCGGCGCGCAGGGCGTGTTCGGCGTAGTTCAGGGTCGCGCCGGGGAACCACTGGGCGCCAGGCATCGAGCGGTCGCCCAGCACGCGCGCGTAGGGGGTCGAGAACCGCACGTCGAACCACTCGGTGACGGCTTTCCAAAAGGTGTCCAGCTGTTCGACGGACCAGCGGTGCAGGGCCGGGTATCCGCCCTCGGCGGGCGCTCCGTGGTGTGCGGCCGCCCAGGCCTGGAACGCGGTGATCTGTGCGTCGGTGATCCGCTGGGGATCGGGCTGCCAGAGCGGCTGGGGGTTCACGGTCGACATGGCGGCTCCCGGACTGTGCGCGTCGTGTGCGTCGGTCCGCGCACGTGCTGGGGTGTGCGCGTGACGCGGCTGACACGGACGATGCCATGTGATCGACTCGCGCACCAGGGCTCGCCCCGTCGGTCCGGGTCGCGCAGAGGGGCCGGGCCTGGGTGAACGGCAGTTGAACGACGCCCGCACGGCGATCGGTCGGTGGCAGGGTGAGCGGCATGGAAGCTCGTGACCTGGTGCGTTCGGTGAAGGCGGTCGGTTCGGCGGGGGCGGCCCAGGGGGTGCGCACCGTGCGGGCCGCCTGGCGCAGGCGGCGTGCCGACGCCCGGGGCCTGCCGCCGCGGGGGGCGGAGCGTGCGCGGGTGCCCGGTGTGGTGGTGGACGCGGAGCCGCTGCCGGGGGGCGGTGTCGTGCGCTTCAGCCGGTCGCGGCTGCGGATCCAGGTCGCCGTCAACGGCGCCGTGTTCTGGGGGTGGGACGGGGCGGGGCCCGAGCCGTCGTACGCGCTCGCCGGCCGCTGTCCGGAGCCGGACCCGCGGGCGGTGCTGGAGCCGGACAAGGACGGCGGCTGGCGGGTCGTGGCCGAGCGGGTCACGGTCGCCGTCTCGCGGCGCGGCGCCGTCCAGGTGTGCACGCCGGGGGGCGTGCCGCTGCGGCGCGATCTGCCGCCGCGGTGGTGGGAGCCGGCCGGTGGCGGGCCGGCGCGCTGGGCGCAGCGCTCGGAGGTGGCGGCCGACGCCCGGTTCTTCGGCCTGGGCGGGCGGGCGTCGGGGCCGCGGCTGCGTGACGGCGTCCACCGGCTGTGGAACGCCGACCCGGGTCGTCCGTTCGGGCCGCAGGACGATCCGCTGCACATCACCATGCCGGTCCAGTGGGTGGTCGCCGACGCGGGCACGCACCTGGTGTTCCACGACAACTCCTGGGACGGCACGGTCACGCTGCGGGAGGGTGCGGAGGGCGCCGGGTCGGGCCACGACCGGGCGGGGGTGAGCGAGCTGAGGATGGACGGCGGGCCGCTGCGCTGCTGGGTGGTCGTCGGCACTCCCGCGCGCGTGGCGCAGACCTGGGCGTCGCTGACCGGGCCGGCGGCGGTGCCGCCCGCGTGGGCGCTCGGCCATCAGCACGCCCGCCGGGGTGCGGGCGACGAGCAGGAGGTGCGGCGGGTCGTCGCGGGCCATCACGCGCACGGGCTGCCTCTGGACGCGGTGCACCTGGACGTCGACCACCATGAGGCGCACCAGGTGTTCACGGTGGATCAGGACCGCTTCCCGAAGCTGCCCGTGCTGGCCGAGGAGCTGCGCCGGGACGGGATCCGGCTGGTGTCGGTCGTCGATCCGGCGGTGCGGGCCGGGTCGGGCACCGCCGTGTACGAGGCGGGCGCGGGCGAGGACGCCTTCGTGCGGGACGCGTCGGGGCGGCTGGTGCGGGGGGTGGCGCGGCCAGGGGAGGTCGTCTTCCCGGACTTCACGCACGCGCGCGTGCGGCAGTGGTGGGGCGCGCTCTACCAGGAGCGGCTCGCACAGGGGTTCGCGGGTTTCTGGCACGGCATGAACGAGCCGACCTCCTTCGCCGCGTTCGGCGAGAGGACGCTCCCCCGTTCCGCCCGGCACGCGCTGGAGGGCCGGGGCGGCGATCATCGCGAGGCGCACAACGTGTACGCGCTGTGCATGGCGCGCGCCGGGTACGAGGGGGTGCGCGAACTGGTGTCCGATGAGCGGCCGTTCGTCCTCTCTCGTTCGGGCTGGGCCGGGATGCAGCGATACGGCGGTGCGTGGTCGGGCGAGGTGGCCACCGGCTGGCCGGGGCTGCGGGCGTCGCTGTCGCTGGTGCTGGGGCTCGGTCTGTGCGGGGTGCCGTACTCGGGGCCGGACGTCGGCGGGTCCGCCGGGGCCTCGTCGCCCGAGCTGTATCTGCGCTGGTTCCAGCTGGCGTCGTATCTGCCGCTGCTGCGGACGCACGCGGGTGCGCGGGCGGGCTGCCGGGAGCCGTGGGGGTTCGGGGAGGAGGTGCTGCGGCACGCGCGCGCGGCGCTGGTCGAGCGCCGTCGGCTGCTGCCGTACTTCGTGTCGCTGGCGCGGCTGGCCCGGCGCACGGGGGCGCCGTACGTGCGTCCGGTGTGGTGGGGCGCGCCGGAGGACCGCGCGCTGCGCGACTGCGAGGACGCGTTCCTGCTGGGCGACGCCCTGCTGGTGGCTCCGGTGCTCCAGCCGGGGGTGGACCGGCGTGAGGTGCGGCTGCCGCGGGGGCGCTGGTACGACACGGCGACGGGGCGGGCGTACGAGGGGCCGGGGCAGGTGGTCGTCGACGCGCCGTTGGCGCGGATCCCGGTGTTCGCGCGGGCGGGGGCCGTGATCCCGGTGCGCGGGGACGAGGGCGGGCTGGAGCTGGAGGTGTGGGCGCCGGCCCCGGGGCGGCCCGGGGGCGGGCTGGTGGTGCCGGACCCCGGCGACGGGTGGGGGGAGGCGGCGGTCGAGCGGTACACGGTGCGCCGTCGGGACGGGCGGGTGGTCGTGGAGGGCGAGCGGGAGGACGGCGCGGACGTGCCCGCCCGTCCGGTGCGGGTGCGGGGGCTGGACGGGCGCTGAGGTTAGACGTACCGGCCCTCGAACCAGGCGCGTACGGCGATGGTGTGCAGCGGGAAGGCCAGCTCCCCGGGTCTGCGCAGCAGGTGCCAGCCCTCCGTCTCGTCCGTCGCGGCGGACCGCGGCAGGGAGTCCGCCGGGCGCTCCGGGAGCAGGCCGAAAAGCAGCAGGTGGCCGTCGGGCGCGCTCATGGCGTCGATGAGCCGTACGTCACGGCCGGCGGCGTCGATCCCGGTCTCCTCCTTGAGCTCGCGGACCACGGCGTGCCGCCAGTCCTCCCGGTCGTCGATGTAGCCGCCCGGCAGTGCGGTGCCGCCGCGCGCGGGGGCGATGGTGCGGGTGATGACGACCAGGGCGGCGCCCTTGGTGTCGTACACGGGCTGGAGGGCGACGGCGACCGGCAGCGGGTTGCGGTAGGCCGCGGTGCCGCAGGCGGGGCAGGTGCGGGGCCAGCCGGACACGCCCTCCGCGTAGGGCGCTCCGCAGTTCGAACAGTGGGAGCCCGGTGCGGAGTTGGCGGGCGGGTGCTGATTCTCGGACACGCGCGGACTGTATCCGATGAGACGACAAGCGTCTCGCCTCGGACGGCCCGGCGCCTGTCGTCTCCTGGGGGGCGGGACGGGGGCCGCGGCCGCTCGTGTCGCCGACGGACGGGTTGACGCCTGTCGTGCGCGTCGGAACACTTTCCGTGACGTCCGGTCGTCGCTCGCGTCCGCCGTGCGCCCTCGGGCGGCGCCGCCCGCGTCCGCCGCCCGCCGGCCCCGCTCCCGGCCGGGGCGGTCGCGCTCGCCGCTCATCCCGCGCAGATTCATGTCACTGTGGGACAAAATGACACCAGTGAGGGCATCGGGGGCCGGCGGCTCCCGGCCCTCGGCCGCTTCCCTCGCCACCTAGGGGTAGCCATGACGGACAACGCCGAGAAGTACGTGGCCGCCATCGACCAGGGCACCACTTCGAGCCGCTGCATCGTCTTCGACCACAGCGGCTCCATCGTCGCGGTCGACCAGCGCGAACACCGGCAGATCTTCCCCAGGCCCGGCTGGGTCGAGCACGACGCCACGGAGATCTGGTCCAAGACCCAGGCGGTGGTCGCGGGCGCGACGGCCAAGGCGGGGCTGCGTGCCGACCAGGTCAGCGCCCTGGGCATCACCAACCAGCGCGAGACGACGGTCCTGTGGGACCGCGCCACCGGCAAGCCCGTGCACAACGCGATCGTCTGGCAGGACACCCGTACGGCTGCGCTGTGCAACGAGTTGGGCGGCTCCGAAGGGCAGGATCGATTCCGCAAGCAGACCGGGCTGCCGCTCGCCAGCTACTTCTCCGGCCCGAAGGCGGCCTGGCTGCTGGACCACGTACCGGGTCTGCGCGACCGCGCCGAGCGCGGCGAGATCGCCTTCGGCACCATCGACTCCTGGCTCATCTGGAACCTGACCGGTGGCACGAACGGCGGCCGGCACGTCACCGACGTCACCAACGCCGGCCGCACCTTGCTGATGAACCTGAAGACCCTCCAGTGGGACGAGTCCATCCTGTCCGCCATGAACATCCCGGAGGCGGTCCTCCCCGAGATCCGGTCCTCCGCCGAGGTGTACGGCACCGCCATGGGCCCGCTGGCCGGCGTTCCGGTGGCGTCGGCGCTGGGCGACCAGCAGGCGGCCGTGTTCGGGCAGGCCTGCTACGACGTCGGGGACGCCAAGAACACCTACGGCACCGGCAGCTTCCTGCTGCTGAACACCGGCAACCGGCCCGTGGCCTCCAAGAGCGGCCTGCTCACCACGATGGGCTACAAGATCGGTGAGGAGGCGCCGGTCTACTGCCTGGAGGGCGCGATCGCCATCACGGGCGCGCTGGTGCAGTGGTTCCGCGACCAGCTCGGCATCATCCGCACCGCGGACGAGATCGAGCCGCTGGCGGCGAGCGTCGCCGACAACGGCGGCGCGTACATCGTGCCCGCGTTCTCCGGCCTGTTCGCACCGTACTGGCGCTCGGACGCGCGCGGGGTGGTCACCGGCCTCACCCGGTACGTCACCAAGGCGCACCTCGCGCGGGCGGTGCTGGAGGCGACCAGCTGGCAGACGCGTGAAGTGGTGGACGCGATGTACCAGGACTCCGGGGTGGAGCTGACGACCCTGAAGGTCGACGGCGGCATGACGAAGAACAACCTGCTCATGCAGCACCAGGCGGATGTGCTCGGCGTACCGGTGATCCGTCCCCGGGTCTCCGAGACCACCTGTCTGGGCGCCGCCTACGCGGCCGGGCTCGCCACCGGGGTGTGGAACGACCTGGACGAGCTGAAGTCGCACTGGAAGAAGGACGCCGAGTGGACGCCGTCCATGGAACCCGCCGTCCGCGACCGCGAGCACCACAACTGGCACAAGGCCGTGGAGAAGAGCTTCGGCTGGCTGGAGGACGGCGACGACTAGGAGGCGCCCAGGCGTGCCGGCGTGCGGCACGCGCGCGTGTCAGGTGGTGACGGCGCGCCGGCGGCGGTCCGCCGCGTACTTCATCGCGTGCTGGACGACGCCGACGAGGACCTCCTTGACCGACTCGCGCTCGCGCGCGTCGCACAGCAGCAGCGGGACGCCGTCGTCCAGGTCGAGGGCGCGGCGGACGTCCCCGGCCGGGTAGCGGGCGGCGGCCTCGAAGCAGTTGACGCCGACGAGGAAGGGGATGTCGCGCCGCTCGAAGTAGTCGATGGCGGCGAAGGAGTCCTCCAGGCGGCGGGTGTCGGCGAGGACGACCGCGCCGAGGGCGCCCTCGGACAGTTCGTCCCACATGAACCAGAACCGCTCCTGCCCGGGGGTGCCGAAGAGGTAGAGCACCAGGTCCTCGCGCAGGGTGATGCGGCCGAAGTCCATGGCCACGGTGGTGGTCCGCTTGTCCTCCACGCCGCTGACGTCGTCGACCGGACGGCCCGCCTCGGTGAGCACCTCCTCGGTGCGCAGCGGCCTGATCTCGCTGACCGCCGCGACCAGCGTCGTCTTGCCCACGCCGAAACCGCCGGCCACCAGGATCTTGAGCGTGACGGGCTCGACCGGGGGCTTGCCACGCTCAGAACGCCCGAAGATCATCGATCACTTCTCCTGCTCGAGGGGTCGGGCGGCGGTGGGCCGTAGCCTCCGCCGCCGGGGGTGACGACGACGAGCACGTCGCCGGGGCCGACGTCCGCCGAACCGCTGGAGCCCAGGGCCACGACCGTGCCGTCCGCTCGTTCCACCCGGGCGGAGCCGAGCGCGCCCGGCTCGCCCCCGGCCATGCCGTACGGCGGGACCCTGCGGTGCTGGGACAGCGTGGAGACGGTCATGGGTTCGAGGAAGCGGATGCGGCGCACCGCGCCGTCTCCCCCGGGCCACCGGCCGGCGCCGCCGCTGCCGCGCCGGACCGCGAACTCCTCCAGCCGCACGGGCAGCCGCCATTCGAGAACTTCGGGGTCGGTGAGCCGGGAGTTGGTCATGTGGGTCTGCACGGCGCTCGCGCCGGGGAAGCCGTCGCCGGCGCCGGAACCGGAGGCCACGGTCTCGTAGTACTGGTGCCGCGCGTTGCCGAAGGTGACGTTGTTCATCGTCCCGGAGCCCTCCGCCTGCACGCCGAGCGCCGCGTAGAGGGCGCCGGTGACGGCCTGGGAGGTCTCCACGTTGCCCGCGACGACGGCGGCGGGCGGCTCGGGGCTCAGCATCGAGCCGGCCGGGACGACGATCTCCAGGGGGCGCAGGCAGCCGTCGTTGAGCGGGATGTCGTCGGCCACCAGGGTGCGGAAGACGTACAGGACGGCGGCGTCGACGACCGAGCGGGGCGCGTTGAAGTTGGTGTCCAGCTGCGGCGAGGTGCCGGTGAAGTCGATCACGGCGGAGCGCCGCGCCCGGTCCACCCGGATCCGGACGCGGATGACGGCGCCCGAGTCGGTCTCGTAGGCGCACTCCCCGTCGTCCAGGGCGTCGATGACGCGGCGGACGGCCTCCTCGGCGTTGTCCTGGACGTGTCGCATGTACGCCTGGACGACGTCGAGGCCGAACTCCTCGATCATGCGGCCGACCTCGTCCACGCCCTTCTGGTTGGCGGCGATCTGGGCGCGCAGGTCGGCGAGGTTGGTGTCCGGGGTGCGCGAGGGGTGGGGGCCCGAGGTCAGCAGACGCCGGGTCTCGCTCTCGCGCAGGCGGCCGTTCTCGGCGAGCGGCCAGGTGTCGAAGAGGATGCCCTCCTCGTCGATGGTGCGGCTGTCCGCGGGCATGGAGCCGGGGGCGATGCCGCCGATCTCGGCGTGGTGGCCGCGGGAGGCGACGTGGAAGAGGACGCGGTCACCGTGCGTGTCCGCGGCGTCGAAGACCGGGGTGACGACGGTGACGTCGGGCAGGTGGGTGCCGCCGTGGTACGGGTCGTTGACCGCGTAGGCGTCGCCCGGCCGCATCCGGGTGCCGCGCCGCCGGACGACCTCCTTGACGCTGGTGCCCATGGAGCCCAGGTGGACGGGGATGTGCGGGGCGTTGGCGACCAGGTTCCCGTCCGGGTCGAACAGGGCGCAGGAGAAGTCGAGGCGTTCCTTGATGTTGACCGACTGGGCCGTGGACCGGAGTCGGGCGCCCATCTGCTCGGCGACGGACATGAACAGGTTGTTGAAGACCTCCAGCAGAACCGGGTCGACTTCCGTGTCGGGTCGGGAACTCTCCGTAATCGTGGTGCGTTCCACCAGCAGATGCCCGTCGTCGGTCGCGGTGGCCCGCCAGCCGTCGTCGACGACGGTCGTCGCACCGGACTCGGCGATCACCGCCGGGCCGGTGACGGCGCTGCCCGGGGGCAGGTCCTCGCGTCGGTGCAGGAGTGCGTCGCGCCAGGCGCCGCCGGTGTGCAGCCGGACGGGGCGCGGTGCGGCGGGCCCGTCCGTGCGGGCGGGCCGGTACGGGGCGAGAGCGGAGAGATCGGGGGGTGCGGTGATGCCGGTGGCTTCCACGGAGAGGGCTTCGACGATCACGGGGCGGTCGAGGGTGAAGGAGAAAGTGCGGCGATGAAGGTCTTCGAAGGCGCGCTTCATGGCGTCGGGCTCGGCGAGTTCGACGGTGAGGGCGGTGTCCGTGCCGTCGTAGCGCACCTGGGCGCGGCGGGTGACGCGGACGCGCTCCTCGGGGACGTCCTCGCCGCGCAGCTCGGCGCGGGCGGCCTCTTCGAGGCGGCGGGCCCTCTCGCCGACGCCCGGCATGGCGGCGGGTTCCAGCGGTGCCTCGACGGACTGCTCGCGCATGGCCGTGGTGTCGGCGAGGCCGATGCCGAGCGCGGACAGCAGGCCCGCCATGGGCGGGACGAGGACGGTGCGGATGCCGAGCGCGTCGGCGACCATGCAGGCGTGCTGTCCGCCCGCGCCGCCGAAGGTGGTGAGGGCGTAGCGGCCGACGTCGTGGCCCTGCTGCACGGAGATCCGCTTGACGGCGCCCGCGATGCCGGCGACGGCGATCCGCAGGTAGCCCTCGGCGACCTGCTCCGGGGTGCGGTCGTCGCCGGTCCGCTCGTGGATGTCGCGGGCGAGCGCGGTGAACCGGTCGCGGACGAGTGCGGCGTCGAGTGCCTGGTCGCCGCCGGGGCCGAAGACCTCGGGGAAGTGGTCCGGCTGGACGCGGCCGAGCATGACGTTGGCGTCGGTGACGGTGAGCGGGCCGCCGCGCCGGTAGCAGGCCGGTCCGGGGTCGGCGCCGGCCGAGTCGGGGCCCACCCGGTAGCGGGAGCCGTCGAAGTGCAGGACGGAGCCGCCGCCGGCGGCCACGGTGTGGATGTCGAGCATGGGGGCGCGCAGCCGGACGCCCGCGATCCGGGTGGTGAAGACGCGTTCGTAGGCGCCCGCGTAGCGGGAGACGTCGGTGGAGGTGCCGCCCATGTCGAAGCCGATGACCCGGTCGTGGCCGGCGAGCTCGGACATGCGGGCCATGCCGACGATGCCGCCCGCGGGCCCGGACAGGATCGCGTCCTTGCCGCGGAACCGTCCGGCCTCGGTGAGCCCGCCGTTGGACTGCATGAACATCAGCCGTACGCCGTGCAGGTCGTCGGCGACCCGCTGTACGTAGCGGCGCAGCACGGGCGAGAGATAGGCGTCCACGACGGCGGTGTCGCCGCGCGGGACGAGTCTCATCAGGGGGCTGACCTCGCTGGACAGCGAGATCTGCGGGAAGCCGACGCGCGCGGCCAACTCGCCCACGGCGCGTTCGTGCGCGGGGTGCCGATGGCTGTGCAGGCAGACGACGGCGACGGCGCGGATCCCGTCGTCGTAGGCCTTCTGGAGGGGGCCGGCGAGGGCGTCCAGGTCGGGGGCGCGCAGGACGGTGCCGTCGGCGGCGATCCGCTCGTCGACCTCGACGACCCGCTCGTGCAGGAGTTCGGGCAGGTCGATGCGGCGGGCGAAGATGCGCGGGCGGTCCTGGTAGGCGATGCGCAGGGCGTCGCCGAAGCCGCGGGTGACGACGAGGAGGGTGCGCTCCCCCCGGCGTTCGAGCAGGGCGTTGGTGGCCACGGTCGTGCCCATGCGGACCGAGTCCACGGGCCCGGCGGCCCCGGCGAGGAGTTCGCGCACCCCGGCGACGGCCGCGTCGGCGTACCGTGCGGGGTTGTCGGACAGGAGTTTGCGGGTGACCAGGCGGCCGTCCGGGCGGCGCGCGACGATGTCGGTGAACGTGCCGCCTCGGTCGATCCAGAACTGCCAGCCCGTCACGTCGCTACTCCGCTTCCACGCCGCTCACAGCGCCCGCAGGCCGTTGATCACGTCGCGCAGAATACTCTCGTCCGGCAGCTCGGCCGGCGGAACCGGGCGGTTCACATGGACGTACTCCTCGTCCACGAGGTCGCCGACGAGCACGCGGACCACGCCGACGGGCAGGTCCAGTTCCGCGGCGAGTTCGGCGACGGACTGCGGGGTGTCGCGGCACAGTTCGACGATGTCCACGTGTTCCGGGGACAGCGTGTCGTCGGCTTCGGGGTCGTCGACGTGGGGTTCGGCGACGACGACCGCGATCAGGTCGAGGCGGTGCTGGGCCGCGTGGGTGGTGCGGCCCCGCGTCATGGCGTACGGGCGGACCACCGGTCCGGCGTCGTCGTCGAACCAGTGGCTTCCTGCCTGGCCGTCTGCGCTCATGCCATCCCACTACCCGCCGGAGGGCAGATCGGTGCGCGGAGCGGCCCCCAGATGCACGCCGACCCGCTTGACGAGGAGCGTCATCTCGTAGGCGACCTGGCCCACGTCGGAGTCGGCGTCCGACAGGACGGCCAGACAGCTGCCGTCGCCGGCGGCGGTCACGAACAGGAAGGCGCCGTCCAGTTCCACGACCGTCTGCCGGACGTTGCCCGCCTCGAAGTGCCGGCCGACGCCCTTGGCGAGGCTGTGGAAGCCGGAGGCGACAGCGGCGAGGTGCTCGCTGTCCTCCCTGGTCAGATCCTTGGACACCCCGGTCGGCAAGCCGTCCCCGGAGAGCACGATGGCCTTGCGGATGCTCTTCACCCGCTCCACGAGGTCGTCGAGGAGCCAGTTGAGCTGCCCCCTGTCGGTCGTGGTGTGGCCGGTCGCCTTCGGTGCGGTCATCGACCGTCCCCCTCTGTCGTTCCTGGTGCTGTGCTGCCGTCGCGGGCGTCGTCGCCCGCGGCGTTCTCCTCGCGGCCGCGCTGCCAGCCGCGCTGGAGCGAGGCCATGCGGCTGCGTACCTCGTCGGCGTCGCGTTCGGCGGGGTCCGCCGCGTCCTCGGCGCGCCGCCGGGGCATGCGCTTGAGCTGCGGGGCGATGCTCGCCTGCCGTACGCGACGGGGCAGTCCCGCGCTGTCGGGCGCCGGCGGGGCCGGGGGCGCCGCCGGGTCCGTGCCGGTGTCGTCGGCGGGTCCGGCGGCCAGGGCCGGCCGGCGGGTGCGCTGCGGAAGCGCGGGAGGCTGTTCCGGGCCGCCGCCGTCGCCCTGGGCCGCCGACGGGACGCCGGGGCCGCCGGGGCGCTCCGCCGGGGCGGCGGGCTTGCCGAGGGGGCTCTCGCCGCGGCGCCTGGACGGCAGCGGGGCCGCGGGCTCCTCCCGCCCCTGTCCGGGGCCGCCCTTGTCCTCTACCTTGCCCTCGACCCGGTCGCGGCGGCCGCGCTGCCCGGCGACCGGGCGTCCGTGGGAGCTGACCAGCTTGGGCGTCCGGCGCTGGGGCAGCGGCACCGGCCGGTCCTCCCCTTCGCCCTCGTCCTCGCCGTCGCCGTCGCCGGTGCGGTACGCGGCCGCCCGCAGGCCGGCACCGCCCCGGTGCTCGGCGAAGTCGCGGGGCAGCGTCTCGTCCGAGCGCGGCCGGGGCACGGCGCGGCGCGGGCGGAACAGGCCGCCGCCCTCCCCGTCCTCGTCGTCCAGGGCGTCCGGGAACTCCTCGATGGCGGCCAGGTCGACCGAGGTCCCCAGCTCCACCGGTCCGTCCAGGACGGAGACCGGCAGTCCCGGCAGTTGGGTGGCCGTGCGGGCGAGGCCGCCCCCGCGGGTGTCGTCGCGCTCCGCCGGCCGCTGCCGGTCCAGACGGAAGCCGACGCCGTTGGTGTCGGGCACGTCGTCCGTGAGCAGCGCGTCCGGCAGGAAGACGATCGCGGTGGTGCCTCCGTACGGGGACGGCTGCAGCGAGACGCGGACGTGCTGGCGCTGGGCGAGCCTGCTGATCACGAACAGTCCGAGCCGGTCGGTGTCGGAGAGCTCGAACTCGGGCGTCTCGGCGAGCCGCAGATTGGCGTCCAGCAGGTTCTCGGCGGACATGCCGAGGCCGCGGTCGTGGATCTCCAGGGTGAAGCCGTTGGCGACGCGTTCGCCGATGACCTGCACCGCGGTGTGCGGCGGGGAGAACACCGTGGCGTTCTCCAGGAGTTCGGCGACCAGGTGCGTGATGTCGGCGACGGCGGGGCCGGTGAGGGCGACGCGCGGCAGCCGGCGGACCTCCACGCGCTCGTAGTCCTCGACCTCGGCGACGGCCGCGCGGACCACGTCCATCAGCTGCACGGGTTTGCGCCACTGCCGGGACGGGGCGGCACCGGAGAGGATCACCAGGCCCTCGGCGTGCCGGCGCATCCGGGTGGTCAGGTGGTCCAGGCGGAACAGGTCGGCGAGTTCCTCGGTGTCCTCGGTCCGGCGTTCCATCGTGTCGAGGAGGGTGAGCTGCTTGTGCAGCAGGACCTGGCTGCGGCGGGCGAGGTTGACGAACACCTCGGAGACGCCGGCCCGCAGTTCGGCCTGTTTCACGGCGGCCTCGACGGCGGCGCGCTGAAGGGTGTTGAGGGCCTGGCCGACCTCGCCGATCTCGTTCCTGTCGTATTCGAGGCGGGGCACCTCGGTCTCCACGTCGACCTGTTCACCGGCGGAGAGGCGGCGCATCACGCTGGGCAGGCGGACGCCGGACGCCTCGTGCGCCTCGGTGCGCAGCTGGCGCAGGTCGCGGATGAGGCCCCGGCCGATGCGCACGGACAGGAAGAGGGAGACGAGGACGGCGATCAGGCCGAGGACGCCCGCGACGGCGGCCTGGAGCATGACGTTCATCGCGACCGGGCGGACGCGGTCCTCGTAGCGGTCCTCGGCCTGGTCGTCGAGGGCGCGCAGTTGGTGGAGGGCGTCGCCGGCGGCGGTGTCCCAGCTCTTGGCGGTCACTCCGCGGGGCATGCCCGACACCGTCGCGACGGTGGCCCGTTCGGCCCCCCTGAGCGGGGCGGAGGCGGCGTTGGCCCAGAACCGCTGGTAGCGACCGCGTTCGTCGGCCGGCAGCAGCGGCAGGCTGATGTCGTACAGCAGGGTGCGCTGGGCGGCGAGTTCGGAGATGTCGCGGGTCTCGTCGCGGGTGAGGGCGCCGACGACCAGGGAGGAGCCGAGCAGCGCGTCCTCGCGGGCGAGGAGTTCGCGGGCGCGGCCGAGGTTGACCAGGGCGCGGTACTGCTGGTCGAGCGTGGCGTCATCGACGACGTGGAGGCCGGCGAGCAGGGTGTAGCAGGGATCGACCAGGCGGTTGTAGAGGTCGAGCGCCTGGGCGCGGCGGAGGGTGCCGTCCTCGACACCGCGCCGCAGGGTGCCGATGCCGTCGAAGGAGTCCAGCACGGCGGTCAGCCGTCCGCGGGAGCCGGCGCCCAGGGCGTCGCGGGCGTCGGAGTCGCGGGCGTTGCCGCGGAGTTCGGCGAGGGCCCGGTCGGTGGCGGTGCGGCTGCGGCGCAGCGCGGCGAGGCCGTCGAAGGCGCGCGGGTCGGCGAGGTAGACGAGGGTCTGGCGCCGTTCCTGCTGCAGAACGCGGGCGGTGTCCTCGGTGGGGTAGGCGATCTTCTCCATCACGGAGGAAGTGTCGAACATCCGGGTCGCCTGCCGTCCCGTGAGCACGGTGGCGAACGCCCAGATCGCGGTCAGGGACAGCAGCGGCACGAGAAGCAGCGCCACGATCTTCCGGCGGATGGACTTCCCGCGAAAGCGCATGGCCTCCCCCAGCTCGACCCCCGCCGGCCGGGGGTACACATGTGCGTCAACAAACGGCGCGAGCCTACTACCGACGCACAGGGATCTCGAAGGGACGAACGGAAGCCGAACTTCCGCGCCAGCGACGACAGATGCCGAGTTGTCCGGGCATGGCGGGAGATCGCCGTCCGGAATGCGAAGGTGGTGGAGGTGCCGCGAGGGGCCGGGGTGTCCGATCCGGTGGCCGATATTTTTCGTCTCCCGGGAATCTTCACGCCGTCCCACTCGTCCTTCCTCATGGGGCATGGGGGCGGAACGAGTCACTGGAGCCGCGTCCCGCACCTGGGCGGCGTAAAGCAGCGCAAGCCGGGCAGCCCACTGGGGAGCCGGTTCTTCGGACACCGGGGCGAGCGGTCTGCTGGCGGTGGGGAGTGACACGTTGATGGACACGGCGGAGCGGCACGAGAGGGCCGCCGACCGGGGCGGTGCGAGGTCCGCGGCGGTGCGACGGGCGCCGGATCACGACATTCCGGCGGCCAGAGGCGGCCGGGGTCCCGCACCCGGCCGGGAGCGGCCCGCGGCCGCCGGGGAATCGGCCGGGCAGGCCGGGCGGCCTTCCTGCCGGCCGTTGTGGGTGGAGGAGCCGGCGCGGCGCCGCAGGCTGCCGGACCCCGTGCGCGAGGCGGCGGTGCGGGCGGTGCTGATCATCGCCGTCACGCTCATCCAGGCCGTGGTGGCGTTCCTGTGCACCATGGCCGGGTCCTGGCTGGCCTTCCCGATGGTTCTCAGCAGTGTGGCGAGCACGGTGGTGGCCACCTGGGCGGCGCTCGACGTGTGGGTGACCCGCCAGGTGTGGAGCCAGCGCAACGGCGTGGTCTCGGCGCCGAACAGCACCGCGCGTTCCCTGCGGCGCGAGCGGCGCCGGGCCCGGCGGGAGGCGCGGGTGGTCGAGCGCACGCAGGAGCGCATACGCCGCCGGGGCGGCGCGGGGCGGCTCTCGCACCCGTAGCGGACGGGGCGGCGCGGGCGGTTGCCCGGCGGGCGGCGGCGCCGAGGCGCCGCCGCCCGCCGCGACGCCGCCCGCCGCGAACGCCGGTGCGGCGCGTGCCTACGGCGTGCTCGGCGCCGGCCGTTTGAACATGCGGGTCGCGGTGATCTCGCTGTGCACGGTCTCGCCGGTGGGTGTCTCCCGCGGCAGGCCCGGCCTCAGGTGCTCCTCCACGCTGATGTACTTCAGCCCGGCCCGCAGGTCGGCGTCGTTGCGCAGCCGGATGACCAGCGGGAACTCGGCCAGTGCCGTCGTGTCGAACAGGCCGGTGGTGTAGAGGAGCTGGACGCCGAGGGCGTCGGACACCGCTCGCTGGAGTTCCAGCAGATAGGTGGCGTTGGCGCGGCCGATGGGGTTGTCCAGGAACAGCGTGCCCGCGTGGCGGTGCTTGTCGTGGCCGCGGTCGTTGCTCCGCAGGGCCGCCATGGTGCAGTACAGGGCGATGGCCGCGGTGAGCAGCTGGCCGCCGGAGAAGACGTCGCCCATCTGACCGACCGGGACGCGTTCGGCGCGCAGCACCGCGTCCGGCTTGAGGATCTCCACGGCGACGCCCTTGGGCTGGAGGGCGGCGGCCACTCCGCGCAGCAGCAGGGACATGCCGTCGCGCCGCAGGTCGGAGTTCTTCCGCACGGCGGCCCGGGTCGCCTCGTCCACGACCTCGCCCAGGCGCTCGGTCAGCGTCGCCTGGTCGGGCTCCTCGAAGCGGATGCGCAGGAACTCCTGCCCGGACCACTCGCCGAGGCCCTCGGGCAGCCGGGACAGGCGCTGGGCGGACCTGAGCGTGGCGAGGGCGGACTCGACCAGTCCGCGCAGCCGGTCCACGATCGAGTCGCGGTTGCGCTCCAGTTGCGCCAGCTCGTCGGTGAGGACGCGCAGCCGGGGCGCGAAGGCGTCGGCCCACTTCTGGGCGTGCTCGGGCAGGGCGGAGGCGGGCAGTTCGCGGATCTGCTGCCGGGCCGGGGTGCGCACCTGCTCGTAGCGGGTGGAGTTGGCGTGCCGGACCAGGATGTCGCTCGCCTCGCGGACGGCGGCCTCGGCGGCGGACAGGTCGGCGGCGCAGCCGCGCAGCGACCGGCGGGCCTCGGCGGCGGCCTGCCGGGCGGCCTCCGGGCTGCCCGGGTACGGCTCCGGCTCCTCCTGCTCGTCCTCGCCGGTGTGCTCGCGCAGCAGGTCGCGGAGCATGGCGGCGATCTCGTCGAAGCCGCCCGCGGCGTCCTCGGCGGCGCGGTGGGCCTCCAGCAGTTCGGTGTGCGCGTCGCGGGCCTGATTCGACGCCTCGGTGCGGGAGGCGAGTTCGGCGCCGGCCGTGCGCAGCAGGGCCTGGGCGTGCTCGGCGTCGCGCGGGAGCTGTTCCTCGGGCAGCCCGGTGTGCGCCTCGCCGTCCTCGGGGGCGAGGCGTTCGGTCTCGCCGCGCAGCCGGCCGAGCTGTTCGCTCGCGGAGGACATGCGGGTCTCCAGGAGCTGCACCAGTTCCTCGGCGCGGGCCGCGGCGGCCTGCCGGGACGGCCCGTCGGACCCGTCGGGCGAGGTCAGGAGCTGTTCGGCGCGGGTGCGGACCTTGTTGCTGAGCCGGTCGAGTTCGGCGCGGGCCGCGCTCTCGTCGCTCTCCGCGCGCGCCTGCTCGGCGCGCAGGTCGGCGCCGACGCCGACCTTCTCGTAGACCTGGGAGGCGGCGCGGTAGGCCTCGCGCAGGGCGGGCAGGGACGCCTTGGGATCGTCCCCGTCGGCCTCGGGCACGTCGTCGGGCGCGCCGGCGATCTCGGCGCGCTCGGCGCGCAGCGCGCGGGCGGTGCGGCGGGCGTCGTCGGCGGCGCGCTGGGCGGCGCGCCGGTCCTCGTCGGCGGCGCGGGCGCGGTCCAGGCAGGTCTGGGCGCGGGCCTCGGACTCGGTGGCCTCGTCGGCGAGTTCGCGCAGTCTGGCCTGCCAGCCGGCGCGTTCGCGCAGCCGGAAGGCGAGTCCGGCCAGGGCGTCGGCGGCGCGGCGGGCCTTCTGCGCGGCCTCCTGGCGCTCGTCGCGCAGCTGTCCGGCCTCGGCGGCGGCCTCCTCGGCCTCGGCGCGCACGGTCCGGGCCTCGGCCAGTTCGGCCTCGGACTCCTCGGCGAAGGCGCGGGCGTCGTGGGCGGCCTGGGCCAGTTCCACGAGGCGTCCGGCGGGGCAGCCGGTGCGCCAGGAGGCGAGCCGGGCGGCCAGTTCGCGGTCCTTGCCGAGCCGGGCGGCGAGCCGGCGGATCTCCTCGTCCCGCTCCGTCGCCCGGGCGCGCAGCGCCTGCCGTTCCTCGTCGGCGGCGTGCTCGTCGTGCATGGCCGGGTTCGGGGTGACGAGGAAGATCGCGCCCTCGGTGAGGTCGCCGGCCGGGGTGGGGGCGAGCAGGGCGGCGGCGGTGCCGACCGCCACGGCGGAGCGGGGCAGCAGGGCCGCGTCGGCGAGGACCTGCCGGGCCCGGGCGTGGGTGTCGGGGTCGGTGATGACGACGCCGTCTACGAGTTCGGGGCGGGCGGCCAGCACCCGCGCGTGGTCCGCGGGGTCGACGGCCTGGGCGAGGTAGCGCCAGCCGGGCAGTGCGGGGATGCCGTGCTCGCCGAGGAACTCGACGGTGGCCAGGACGTCGGGTCCGGGCGGGAGCAGTCCCCCGTCGCCGAGCGCGCCGAGGATGCGGGTGTCGTCGGCGGCGGCGGTGCGCAGGTCGAACAGGTGCCGTTCGGCGGAGGAGACGGCGGTGTCGAGGAGGGCGCGCAGTTCGTCGGCGAAGCGGTCCAGGTCCTCCACCGTGAGGGGGCCGTCGGCGGCGGGGCGCGGTGCGCGCGCCGGTTCCGCGGCCGCCGCACCGTGCCGTGCGGTCCCGGTGGCGTCGCCGTCCGCGGGGTCCGGCACCGTGCCGTCGGCGGCCTCGGTCCGGGCGCCCGCCGTGTCGGGCGTGCGGCCCCGCGCGGGGCCGGGCGCGGCGTCCTCGGGCGCGGTCCGGGGCCCGGGGACGCCGGTCCGTCCGGCCGGGGCCGCGGCCGGCAGGCTCAGCAGTTCGGCGAGGCGTTCCTCGGCCGCCAGGGCCTCGGCGGTGCGGCGTTCGGCCTCGTGCGCCCGCTGGGCCGCGGCCGCCGCGTCGGCCGCGCGGGCCGCCGTGAGTTCGGCGCGGGACTCGGCCGCGGCCGTCTCCCGGGCGTGTTCGGCGGTCTTGCGGGAGATCTCCCGGGCCTGGTCCCAGGCGGCGACGGCCGTCTTCTCGGCGTCGCTGGCGGCGAGGGCCGCGCGCGCCGGGTCGGCGTCGGGGGCGCTGTCGTCCAGCCAGCCGGCCCGGACGGCCTGTGCCGTCTCCTGTTCGACCTCGGCCAGCCGCTGGCGCAGATGGCCGGCCTCGCTGCGGGCGCGCTGGGCCTCGGTGGCGGCGGCGGTGGCGTCCCGGTGGGCCGTCTCACCGGCGTCCTGGAGGAGTGCGGAGCGCTCCTCGCCCTCGTTGGCGAGGGCTTCGGCGCTCTGAGCCGCCGTCTGGAGGGCCCGTACGAGGTCCACGGCGGCCTTGGCGCGGGCCGCGAGCGCGGGGGCGGCGTCGCGTTCGGCCTCCTGGATCGCGGCGGAGACGCGGGCCACCCGGTCGGCGGCGGCGCGGTGGCGCAGCGCGGCCTCGGCCGCCTGCCAGGCGGAGTGCAGGGTGCGCGCGTCGGCCAGTTCCCGTTTTTGCGCGGCGGCGGACTTCTCGGCGGCGGCCAGGGCCAGCGAGGCGTGCCGGTAGGCGAGTTCGGCGGCGATCAGCGCGCCGCGCTCGCGGGCGTCGTCGGATTGGGCGACGGTGTGGGCGGCGGCGGTGACGCGCTGGGCGAGGTCGGTGGCGCGGGAGCGTTCCCGCACGGCGCGCGCGGACAGCCGGCGCACCAGCGTGCGGGTGCGGCGTTCGGCTCCGGCGTGGATGTCGCGCGCGCGGGTGCGGGCCTCGGCGGCCTCCACGATCCGGCCGAGCAGGTCGGCGGAGCCGGCGGTGAAGTCCCGTTCGGCGATCAGTTCGGAGCGCTGGCCGAGCTTGTTGCCGAAGCCGCTGACCAGGTCGGCCAGGCCGTCGGTGTCGCGGGTGTCGGTGACGGCGCGCAGCAGCAGGTCGGTGAAGTCGGAGTCCTTCTTCACCGCGAACAGGCCGGCCGCCTCGCCCTCGTCGGCGTTCATCTCGCGCTGGTAGCGGAAGAGTTCGGGGTCGAGGCCGAGGTCGCCGAGGTGTTCGATCCAGCGGTCGTGGATCTCCTCCCAGTGCACCTCCAGGTGGGGGTAGGCCTTGCCCGCCTCGGTGAGGGCGTCCCGGAAGCCCTTCATGGTGCGCCGCCGGCCCCGGGCGCCCGAGACTCCCTCGGCGGGCGGGCGTACGGAGGTGGCCTCGGCGACGGGCAGGTTGTCCAGGCTGAGGCCGGGGCCGGGGCGGAAGGAGTACCAGGCCTCGGCGAACTTGCGCGGGTCGTTGGAGACCTGGCGCCCGCGCCACTCGCTGGCCTTGCCCACGACCACGCACGCGCCGGTCTGCACGTGCTGCCACTCCAGCGCGACGTGTCCGCAGTCGTCGGCGAGCAGGAACTTGCGCAGCACGCCGGAGCTGGCGCCGCCGAGGGTGTTGCGGTGGCCGGGCAGCATCACGGAGAAGATCAGCTTGAGCAGGACCGACTTGCCGCCGCCGTTCTCCAGGAAGAGCACGCCGGCGGGCGCGGGGCGGCGCGGCGGGCCGACGGGCTCCTCCTCGAAGAACTCCGCCTGGGCGGGCGCGGGGTCGGGCACCGGCTTGCCCACGCCCCGCAGGTCAAGCACGGTGTCGGCGTAGCGCGCACCGGCGGGTCCGATGGAGTAGAGGCGGACCCGGGACAGCTCGTACATGGCGGACTCTCGTCAGTCTTCGTGCGGTTCGGCAGGGTTCAGGGCTGGGTGGGCGCGTGGAACGGCAGCCCGGCGTCGGCCACCAGTTCCAGGTCGTCGCCGTCCTCGGCGGGCAGCAGGCTCGGTGTGCCGTCGGTGACGGGGACGACGCCCAGGTCGAGGAGTTCGGCCAGGGCGGCGGCGCCGGCCATGTCGCGCACCTGGAGCTGGTAGCGGGCGGTGGTGCGGTAGGTGCCGCCGCTCTCGTCGCCGGTGCGCTGGAGGAACCCGGATTCGGTGAGGAACGTCAGGGCCTTGGCGACGATGCCGGTGGTGGAGGCGGCGGGGCGGCGCGCGTCCTTGGTGGCGCCGGTGGCGCTGCGCCTGGCCCAGATCCGCCAGGCGGCCTCCAGGCCGGGTGCGTCGGTGGCCGGGTCGGTGTTCTCGCCCTGTTCCCCGGCGCGCTCCTCCAGCCGGCGGCAGGCCTGGCGGACGAAGGCGTCGACGCCGTTGACGGTGACACGGCCGATGTAGCCGTCGTCGGCGAGGTCCTCGGGCCGGGGGAAGGCGAGCGCGGCCACCGCGAGGTGGGCGAGTCCGTGCAGGAACCGGTCGCCGGAGTCGGTGGCGGCGCGGCGGGCGTAGTCGCCCATGCGGACGGCGAAGACCGAGTCCTCGGCGGCGGTGACCGCCATGCCCGCGCGCGGGGACACCTCCAGGACGACCAGGCCGAGGCCGGCGGCCACGGCGTCGGCGAGCCGGGCGAACGCCGGGTCCTCGCGGTGGCGGCGCAGCAGCTCGGCGTACTCCTGGTCGCGGGCGGGCTGCAGTCTGGGCTGGAGCCCGAAGGCGACCAGCCGGGCCGCGTCGGCGGCGTCGGCGGGCGTGACGGCGGCCGACGCGGGCGCGCCGTCGAGGTCCGGCTCACTCCGGTCGACGTGCTCGGTCACGGACACACCACTCCTCGGTCGTGCGGGCGGTTTGCGGGGCGGACGCCCCGAAGGGGGTACTGGGTGCGGGGGCGGCGGGGGTTCATACCGACCCCGTACGGCGGTGACGGGGGCTCACGCCGCCTCCGTGCGGCCGGCGGCCATTCCGGCGGCGTCCAGCAGCGCGGTGCCGACGATGAGGTCGGCGCCGCCGAACTCGGGGTCGGTCAGCTCGGTGCCGTCGTCCACGGCGAACAGCAGCTTCTCCTCGCCCTGCCGGTAGGCGGTGCCGACCGGCGGGCTGGCCGCGTGCACGGCGAGCAGGGCGACCAGGTAGGCCAGTTCGGGGTCGCCGGTCCGCCGCGCCTCGGCCAGCAGCCCCGACAGCCGTCTGGGCGCGTCCGCCGGCAGGTCCAGCAGTTCCATGGCGGCGGCCAGTTGCTCCTCGCTGAACCTGCTGTCGTCGGGGGTGGCGATCAGGTCGGGCTCGGGCATCTCCGCGCCGAGGTGCTCGCGCTCCACGGGCGGGGTCAGCAGCAGGTCGACGAGGTCGGCGACCCGGACGGAGACGGGGGTGCGCAGTCCGGTGCCGTGCGCGAAGAAGGCGTCCGTGACGCGTCCGGCCTGCTCCAGCGGCAGCGGGAGGGTGGGGGCGAGCAGATGGCCGTAGAGGTCCGTGCCGGAGCTGGTGAGGGGGGTGGCGAAGGCCTGCCGGTCCTGTTCGGCGCGGAAGAGCGGGCCGGCCTCCAGCAGCCGGGACTGCAGCTGCGTGTGCCGGCGGATGCAGTCCTTGACGATGTCGACCAGTTCGGCGGCGCGCCGCTTGTGCTCGGGCTCCTCGGTCTCGTCGCGCGCCCGGCGGATGTTGGTCAGGATCGCGTTCTCGTGCCGGTAGCGGTCGGCGACGTGATCGAGGGCCTCGGCGATCATGTCGGGCACGGCGGTGAGCCAGTCCACCGCGCGGACGTTGCGCCGGGTGGCGTCCAGGGCGCGGCGCAGGGTCTCGGAGTACTGCACGGTCCGGTAGCGGGCCTGTTCGGCGGCGAGCTGCGCGTCGGCGAGGCGGCCGCGGTTGATGAGCACCTCCAGCTTGACCTCGGCGGCGATCTGCGCGCTGGTGACATCGGTGTCGAGGGCGCCGACGAGGACGTTGACCGCCTCGTCGGTGGTGCGCAGGTAGACGGTGCCGCCGGGGCCCGGCACCTCCTCGATGAGCTTGAAGTCGTAGTCGCGGCGCACATAGGCGCCGTCCGGGCCGAAGGTGCCGTAGACCGCGCGGAAGCCGCGGTCGACGCTGCCGACGTTGATCAGGTTCTCCAGCACCCAGCGGGCCACCCGCTCGTGCTCGGCGGCCGGCCGCGCGGGCGCCTGGGCGGCGACGCGCGGGATCAGCCGGGCCACGATCTGGTCGTGGTCGGCGCCGGTGTCGAAGTCCATGTTGAGGGTGACGAGGTCGATGCCGGCGAGCGCGATCTCGGCCATGCCGTACACCGAGTACTCGCCCGCGAGGTTCGCCTTGCGGGCGTCGAGGTCGTGCAGCGGCGCCGTGCAGGCGAGCGCGCGCAGCCGCCGCGCCAGCCCCTCGTCGGCGGCCGGGCCCGGGGCAGGGCGCGGCCCCGCGCTGAGCTGGGGCGGAACGCTGTCCGTCGACGCAGGCGAAGTCACGGTGCACAGACTAGGTCCTCGGTCCGACAACGACCCAAACGGCGCAGACCCGCCCCCGCCCCACCGCCCCCGCCCGGCCCGTCCGGCGCCGCGGGGCCGGGCCGGCGCGCACCGCGCGCACCGCGGACCCCGCCCCAAAACGACGCCCCGGGACGCCGCCCCGGGGCGTCGCGCCCCGCCCGCTACGCCTCCTCGCCCACCCGCCGCCGGTACACCTCGACGACCCGGTCCAGGGAGTCGTCCAGGTAGCCGGCGAGGAGGTGCTCCGCCTCGCGCCGCTGTCCCGCCGAGAGCGCCCGCAGAAGCTGCTCGTTGCGGTCGAGGTAGGGCTCGTGCAGCCGTCTGGGGTCGTCCACGACGTGGAAGGCGAGGCGGAGTTCGGCGAAGACGCTGCGCATCAGCTCGTCGGTGCGCTCGCTGCCGGCCAGCGCGACCAGTTCGCGGTGGAAGTGGATGTTGGCGGTGCCCAGCCCTTTCCAGTCACCTTCGCGCGCGGCCCGCCGGCCCTCGGCGACGGCCTCGGCCAGCCCGTCCAGCGCGTACGGCGGCTCGCCCAGGCCCCGTACGACGGCGCACTCGACGAGCCGGCGGGTGCGGTAGATGTCCTCGACGTCCTCGACCGCCAGCACCCGCACGAAGACCCCGCGGTTCAGCTCGTGGACGAGCAGCCGCTCGTGCGTGAGCAGCCGGAACGCCTCGCGCAACGTGTTGCGGGAGACGCCGAGGGCGCCGCCGATGCTGTCCTCCGACAGCCGGGTGCCGGGCGGGAAGTAGCCCTCGGCGATGCGGCTCCGGAGGATGTCGGAGACCCGCTCGGCGGTGCTGGTGCGGCCCAGCAGGGCGCGGTCGTCGGCCAGTGGCGTCAGCTGCTCAGCCATGCCCGGAATTGAACCGCAGACAGGAGTGCGGGACAACAGGGGTATTGAGGGATCGTTCAACGATCCTCTACCTTGCTGCTCAGCGCACGGCTCAGTCCCAGCACCCTTCTCCTCCCGGTCGCGAGGTGCCCATGAGCACGAACCCTCCCCAGAAGACGATGACGTCCGGCATCCGTCCGCGGCCGCACGCGGACGCCGGCCCGGACGCGCCCGTGCGCGACCGCGCCGTGGTGCTCGCCGACGAGCACGCACGCGGGTGGAGCCCGCGTGCCGCCCGGCGGCGGTTCCGGGACGGACTGACGGGACCTACGGCCGGGGTGGCCGCGGGACACACCCAGGCGAACCTGATCTCGGTCCCGGCCGACTGGGCGTACGACATGCTGCTGTTCTGCCAGCGCAACCCCAAGCCCTGCCCGGTCCTGGACGTCACCGACGCCGGTGCGACCACCACGGTCCTGGCCGAGGGCGCGGACCTGCGCACCGACCTGCCGCGCTACCGGGTGTGGCGGTACGGCGAGCTGGTGGCGGAGCCGACCGACGTGCGCGACCACTGGCGCGAGGACCTGGTGACGTTCCTGATCGGGTGCAGCTTCACCTTCGAGTGGGCGCTCGCGGCGGCGGGCGTCCCGATCCGGCACGTGGAGCAGGGCCGCAACGTGCCGATGTACGTGACGAACCGTCAGTGCCGCCCGGCCGGGCGGCTGCGCGGACCCCTGGTGGTCTCCATGCGCCCGGTGCCGCCCGACCGGCTGTCGGCGGCGATCCGGGAGAGCGCCCTGCTGCCGGCGGTGCACGGCGCCCCGGTGCACTGCGGCGTGCCCGCCGGGCTCGGCATCGAGGATCTCGGCCGGCCCGACTTCGGCGACCCGGTGGACGCCGAGCCCGGCGACGTGCCGGTGTTCTGGGCCTGCGGCGTGACCCCGCAGGCGGCGGTGACGGCGTCCCGGCCGCCGTTCGCCCTCACCCACGCACCGGGACAGATGCTCCTGACCGACGCCCGCGACGAGCAGTACCGCGTGGCCTGACAGAGACCTGAGAGAGACACGGGCGAGCCATGACATCAGTGCATTCGATCGACCTGAACGCCGACCTCGGTGAGGGCTTCGGGCGCTGGCGGCTGACCGACGACGAGCAGCTGCTGTCCGTCGTGACCAGCGCCAACGTGGCCTGCGGCTTCCACGCCGGGGACGCGGTCACCATGCGCCGGGTGTGCGAGCTGGCGGCCGCACGCGGGGTGCGGATCGGCGCGCAGGTCTCCTACCGGGACCTGGCCGGGTTCGGGCGGCGCGCGATGGACGTGCCGCCCGACGAACTGGCCGCCGAGGTCGCCTACCAGATCGGCGCCCTGGAGGTCTTCGCGCGCGCGGCCGGCGCCCGCGTGTCGTACGTCAAGCCGCACGGCGCCCTCTACAACCGGGTGGTGCGCGACGAGGAGCAGGCGGGCGCGGTCGTCGAGGGCGTACTGCTCGCCGACGCCGCGCTGCCGGTGCTCGGGCTGCCGGGTTCGCGGCTGCTGGAGCTGGCCGGCAAGGCCGGACTCCCCGCGGTGACCGAGGCGTTCGCGGACCGCGCCTACACCGGGGAGGCCACGCTCGTGCCGCGCGGCCTGGCCGGCGCGGTGATCACCGACCCGGCCGCCGTCCTGGAGCGTTCGGTGCGCCTGGCCCGGTCCGGGACGGTCCTCTCGCACGGCGGGGAGGTCATCGGCGTACGGGCGCGCTCGCTGTGCCTGCACGGCGACACGCCGGGTGCGGTGGAGCTGGCCCGGCGGGTGCGCGCGCGTCTGGCGGCGGCCGGGGTGCGGGTGGAGGCGTTCGCGTGAGGGTGCTGCCGGTGGGTTCGGACGCGCTGCTCGTCGAGGTCGCGTCCGGGGCGCAGGCCGAGGCCCTGCACGCGGAGCTGCTGCGGCGGCGCGCGGCGGGCCTGCTGAGGGCGGCCGAGATCGTGCCCGCCGCCCGTACGGTGCTGCTCGACGGCCTCGCCGAACCGGACCGGGTGGCCCGCGAACTGCGCGCCGCGCGGGTGCCGCCCGCGGCGGCGCGCGGGGAGCGGACCGTGGAGCTGCCCGTGCGCTACGACGGCCCGGACCTGGCCGCCGTGGCCGCGCACTGGAAGGTGGCCGAGCGGGAGGTCGCGCGGGTGCACGCGGCCACCGAGTTCCGCGTCGCCTTCTGCGGCTTCGCGCCCGGCTTCGGGTACCTCACCGGACTGCCCGAGCGCTGCCACGTGCCGCGCCGGGCCACCCCGCGGACGGCGGTGCCGGCCGGGGCGGTGGCCCTGGCCGGCCCGTACACGGGGGTCTACCCGCGCTCGTCGCCGGGCGGCTGGCAGCTGATCGGCAGCACCGACGCGGTGCTCTGGGACCACACGCGGGCTCCGGCCGCCCTGCTGGCACCGGGCACGCGGGTGCGCTTCGTCCCCGAGGAGCCGGTATGAGCGACCGCGCGCTCGTCGTCGTGCGCGCCGGGGCGCTGACCACCGTCCAGGACGAGGGACGCCCCGGCCACGCGCATCTGGGGGTGCCCCGCTCCGGGGCGCTGGACGCGCCGGCCGCCGCGCTGGCCAACCGGCTGGTCGGCAATCCGCGCGGGGCGGCCGTGCTGGAGACCACGCTCGACGGCTGCGCCCTGCGACCGCGTTCGCCGGTCGCCGTGGCGGTCACCGGCGCGCCCTGCCCGGTCCGGCTGGACGGCCGTCCGGTCGCCTGGGGAGCGCCGGTACGGGTCCCGGCGGGCGCGGTGCTGGAGGTGGGCGCCGCGGTGCGCGGAGTACGCGGTTACGTCGCCGTCGGCGGCGGGGTGGCCGCCCTGCCGGTGCTCGGCAGCCGGTCCACCGATCTGCTGTCCGGACTCGGACCCGCGCCGCTCACCGACGGCACGGTGCTCCCGCTGGGGCCGCCGGCCGGGCTCCCCGCGGCCGTGGACGTCGCCCCGCGGCCGGGGCCGGCGGCCGAGCTGGTCCTGCGGGTGGTCCTCGGGCCGCGCGAGGACTGGTTCACCGCGCGGGCGCTGCGCGTGCTCGCCACGCGGCCGTACCGCGTGTCGTCGGCGAGCAACCGCGTCGGACTGCGCACCGAGGGGCCCGCGCTGGAGCGGGCCCGGACCGGCGAGCTGCCCAGCGAGGGCATGGTCCTGGGCGCGGTCCAGGTGCCGCCCGACGGGCGCCCGGTGGTCTTCCTCGCCGACCACCCGACCACCGGCGGCTATCCGGTGATCGCGGTGGTGCGCGCCGCCGACCTGCCCGCCGCCGCCCAGGCGGCGCCCGGCACCCCGGTCCGGTTCGTGCCGGTACGGCGGAGCTGAGCGCCGCCGGGGCGCCGTCCGGCGCCCGTTCAGCCGGTGGGCAGGTCCGGGCCGATCCGGCTGCGGACGGCGGTCTGCACCTCCGCCTCCTCGGCCGGGTCGGCGGCGAGCCGGCGCAGCTGGTCGACGACCCGGGTGTCGCCGGTCTCGGCGTACCGGGCGGCGAGTTCGCGGGTGGTCTCCTCGCAGTCCCACAGGCACTCGACGGCGAATCCGGCCGGGAAGGACGGGTCGGTGGCGGCCAGCGCGCGGGCGGCGCGGTGGCGCAGGTGGGAGGAGGCGGTCTCGCGGTAGACGTGGCGCAGCACGGGCGCGGCGCAGGCGATGCCGAGCCGTCCGGCGCCGTCGACCAGGGTCCACAGGGTGGCCGCGTCGGGGCCCTCTCCCCGCACGGCCTCGCGCAGCGCGGCGAGCACGAGGTCGCGGTCGCGCACCTCGCCGCGGCAGGCCAGCATGCGGCCGGCGGCGGCGCCCAGCGCGTCGGGGCGGCGGGCCCAGCCGCGGGCGCGGTCCACGGCCGCCGTGCCGCGCATCCGTTCGAAGGCGTCGAGGGCGGCCTCCACCACGACCGCCGAGCCGTCGGACACCGCGGCCTCGATCAGGTCGAGGGCGCCGGGATCGTCGCCGTCGGCGAGATAGCGCAGGGCGGTGCAGCGGGCGCCGTCGGCGCCGTACCGGGCGGCCTGGAGGATCTCGGGGCGGTCCTCGGGACCCGCAACGGCGCTCAGGCAGCGGGCGGCCGGGACGTGGAGGGCGGCGCCGCGCTCCAGGCCCTGCTGGGCCCAGTCGAACACGGCCCCCACGCTCCAGCCCGGGCGCGGCCCGGTGGGGCGCATCTGCCGCTGCCAGCGGTCGAAGCAGCCGGTCTCGTGGGCGGCGCGCACCCGGGCGGCGATCGGCTCGCGCGGGTCCTCGGCCCACAGCCGCCAGGGCCGGGGCTCGAAGGCGTCGCGCACGGCGGCGGCCAGCGCGGCCTCGCCCTCGGCGTCGGCGGCGAAGCGGGCGAGGACCGGGGCGGCCAGTGAGCGCAGCCCGGCGTCGTCGTCGCGCAGCGCCAGCTCGTCCAGGGCCCACGCCCAGTTGGCGCCGCCGGCGGCGTATCCGCGCAGCAGGGCGAGGGCGTCCGGCCGGCCGTAGGAGGCCAGGTGGCCGAGGACGGCGAGGGCGAGTCCGGTGCGGGACTCGTCGGTGTCGAGGGCGTCCTCGGGGTCGAAGAGGTGCGCCTCGATCGCGTCCAGCTCGCCGTTCAGATCGAGGTAGAGCCGGGCGTAGTACAGGGAGCGGTTCTCCACCTGCCAGTCGTGCCGGGGGTCGTGCAGCACGCAGTGGTCGAGTGCCGCGAGCGCCTCGGTGCGCGGGGCGGTGAGCGCGTGCAGTGTGCCGTCGCCGCGGCCCCGCTGGAGCAGGCCGAGCAGCGTGCCGCTGGGCGCTATGACCGGATCGAACATGGGAAACAGCCTCACATCAAGCGTCGACGCAACCGGGGAACAGCACTACCTGGCCACGTGACAACACGTCGGGGCGCCCGCCGTCTCTTGCTTGCTGTAGACCATCTTCCTCTGCCTCTCGTCGGTGGCCCATACGGACCGCGTCACGGTCCGCGCGGTGCGGCAAGCCCTGCCCGTCCGCCGTGTCCGTGAACCACGACGTCATGATGACCCGGCGTCTGCGCTGCCGCGACCGAAATTTCCGGCGGCCTTGTACCGCCTCCCCCGTTTTGTGTGTCGTGCCTGGTCGGCGGGCCGTTTCAGCAGCTCACGGCGTGCTGGGCGGCCCGTGGGATCACTGCTCGCCGAAGAGTCGCAGCAGCTCGGTCCGGCCGAACATGCGGGCCGTGTCGAGGGCCGACGGGGTGCCCGCCGCCGGGTCGGCGCCGGCCTCCAGCAGGGCCTCGATGACGTCCTGCTCGCCCTTGAAGACCGCTCCGGCGAGGGGCGTCTGGCCCCGGTCGTTGACGCGGTCGGCGTCGGCGCCGCGGGCCAGCAGGGCGCGGACGGCGTCGGCGTGGCCGTGGTAGGCGGCGAGCATCACGAGGGAGTCGCCGCGGTCGTTGGTGAGGTTGGCCGGGACGCCGGCGTCGACGTAGGCGACGAGCGTGTCGGCCGGTCCCTGCCGGGCCAGATCGAAGATCTTGGTCGCCAGCTCCACGACCTCGGGGTCGAGGGCTTCACTCATCGGCCGGACCGCCTCTCACTGCGAGCGTTGGGGACTGCTGGGCGCCGCCGGCGACTGCTGGGGGGTCGCCGGGGCCCCACTGGGGGACTGCTGGGGACTGCGGGGAGCAAGCGTACGGCCGCGCGAGCGGTGCTCGGCCGTACGGGTGAATCGCCAGGGTACTGGCTCGCGCGGCGCGGCACCCGACGCGCCGGAGGTAAAGATCACCTCGTGACCGGCCGCGCGCAACAGCTGAGGGCCACCGCCACGCCCACCGACTCGACCGCACGAGGGAAAAGCGGCGATTTTCACCCGCTTGCACCTTTTGTCATATGGATACATGCTGTGATCCTGGAAGGACTGAGGGTGACTGTCCCCCTTCGACACCAGGAGATTCACATGATCCTCTCCGTCTCAGGCGTCGTCCTGTTCGGCGTCATCGGCTTCATCTTCTTCCGCAAGGACGGCCTGAAGCCCTCCCACGCGTGCGTGTCGACCCTCTTCGGCTTCTACCTCGCCAGCACCGCCATCGCGCCGAGCATCAGAGCCGGCGGCGAGAGCCTGGCCAGCCTGCTCGGCGGCATGCGGTTCTGACAGCTCTCACGGCCCTGACGGCCCTGACGCCGAACGCCCCGAGGACCGAGGCCGACGCCGACGCCGACGCCGACGCCGTTCAGGGGACACCCCCACCGACCGTCCGCACCCCCAGGAGGCAGCAGTGGCCCGGCGGCCCCTCCCCCGCATTCTGAGCACCGGCGGCGCGCGGCTGGCCCGCGGCCGGGAACTGGCCCGGACGGCGGCCGACGGCGCCACGGACGTCCTGCACCCGCTGATCACCGTCGCCCGGGGTCTGCGCCGGCTCGCCGCGGCCGGCCGGCGCAGATGGGCCGAGACGCCCACGGACCGGCGCGGTCCGCTGCTGTTCGTGGTGGCCGCCCTGTTCCTGGTCACGGCCCTGGCGCCGTACGGTCCGCTGCTCGCCGCCGTCGCGGTGACGGGCGCGGCGGCCTGGCACGGCCGGGACCGCGCCCCGGCGGCGCCCGTGGACCCGGACGAGCCGCGCACCCGGCGCCTGGCGTCGCTGTACGAGGCCCTGGTCCCGTACTTCTCGGCCGCCGAGGACCCGGCCCCGCTGTACGCGCACGGCGGCTCCTGGGAGAAGGCCTTCCCGGCCTACGAGTTCGACGACTCCGGCCGCCTCTGCCATCTGCTGGTGCGCTACCCGGCGTACTTCACCGACGGGGAGCCCGAGTCGCGCGCGCGGATCGAGCACCTGCTGACCGCCAAGGCGGGGCGCGGCCGCGAATACCTGTTCACCTGGGACGAGGAGGGCAACGAGCTGACGGTCACCGCGCTGGCCCCGCTGCCCACCGGGGTCCCCGCCCAGCGGTTCGTCGCCGCGCCGGGCGAGACCGTGCTCGGCTTCACCGACCCCAGCGAGGTGCAGCGGACGCTGCCCCTCACCTACGGGGCCGAGCAGCGCGACGTGCCACCGGTCGTCTGGCGCACCGGCCCCCGCTCCACCGAGCCGCACCTGCTGGCGCTCGGGCAGCCGGGCAGCGGCACCTCCACCCTGCTGCGCTCGATCGCGTTGCAGGCGCTCCAGCACGGCGACGTGGTGATCGTCGACGGCGGCGGCACCGGGGAGTACGCCTGCCTGGTCGGCCGGGACAGGGTTCTCGCGGTGGAGTGCGGGCTCGCCGGGGCGGTGGCGAGCCTGGAGTGGGCGGCCACCGAGACCGAGCGCCGGCTGATCGCGGTCAACCGCGCCCGGCAGGCCGGGCTGGCGCCGCCGGACGACACCCGGCGTCCGCTGTGGCTGCTGCTGGACCGGCCGACCTCCTTCACCCACCTGGCCGCGGCGGACGGACGCAAGGACCCGCAGGCCCTGCTCCAGGTGCCGCTGCGGCACGGCCGCGCGGTGAACGTGACGGTCGTGGTGGCCGAGCAGTTCGACAGCGCGGACGTGCTCGGGGAGGCGCTGCGGCAGCACACGCGGGCGCGGGTGGTGCTCGGGCCGGCGACGGTGGAGCAGCTCAAGGCGGTGCTGGGGGCGCCGCCGCACACCACTCCGCTGTCGGCCGTTCCGCCCGGGCGGGGGTACGCGCGGCTGGGGAACGGGGCCGTGCACCGGCTCCAGGTGCCGGCGACGCCCGATCCGTACGACGACTCGATCGGGGCGGCGCTGCGGAAGGCGGTGGAGGAGCTGCTGCCGCCGAAGACGACGCCGGCGGACGGGGAGACGGTGCCGGAGCCGTCCGTGACGGAGGCGGAGGCGGAAGCCGCGGGTGCGGAGGCGGTGGCCGAGGCCGAGGAGGCCGTGGCGAAGGCGGCCAAGGCGGTGGGCGAGCCTTCGTGAGGTCGCCTGTTTCAGGTGGGCGCGGCGGGCGGAGGGTTTGTCAGGCCACGAAGGTTCTCGGGGAGTCGCCGGTCAGGGGGGTGCCTGTTTCGACCAGGCGGGCCGCGGCGGCCAGGCGGGCGGCCGCCTCCTCCGCCACCGCTCCGGCGACGGTGAACGGGAGCCGTACGTAGCCCTCGAAGGCGCCGTCGACGCCGAAACGGGGGCCGGACGGGACCCGGACGCCCACCCGCTCGCCCGCCTCGGCGATCCGGGAGCCCGAGAGCCCGCCGGTGCGCACCCACAGGGTCAGGCCGCCCTGCGGCACCTCGAACTCCCAGGTGGGCAGCTCGCGCCGGACCGCCGCGATCAGCGCGTCCCGGTTGTCGCGGGCCTGGTTCCGCCGCAGCTGGACCGCCTGCTCCCAGCCGCCGGTGCTGAACAGCCAGTTCACGGCGAGCTGCTCCAGCACGGGGGTGCCCAGGTCGGCGTAGGCGCGCGCGGCGACCAGGCTGCGGATCACATCGGGGGCGGCCCGGACCCAGCCGATGCGCATCCCGGCCCAGAAGGCCTTGCTGGCGGACCCGACGGTGATCACCGTGGAGCCGGCCGGATCGAAGCCGCAGACCCGCCGCGGCATCTCCGGACCCGGTTCCAGGTACAGCTCGCTCATCGTCTCGTCGACGACGAGCACCGTCCCGGCCGACCGCGCCGCCTCCACCAGGCGGCGGCGCTGGTCCTCGTCAGCGAGGGCGCCGGTGGGGTTGTGGAAGTCGGCGACGACGTAGGCGATCCGGGGCGCGGCCTCGCGCAGCACCTGGCGCCAGCGGTCCAGGTCCCAGCCGGTGAGCCCCTCGGCCATCGCCACGGGAACCAGCCGGGCGCCCGCCTCCCGCATCAGCTGGAGGATGTTGGCGTAGGAGGGCGACTCGACGGCGATGCGCTCGCCCCGGCCGCCGAAGAGGTGGCAGATGGCGTCGATGGCGCCCATGGCGCCCGTCGTCACCATGATCTGCTCGGGCATGGTGGGGATGCCGCGCGCGGTGTACCGCTCGGCGATCATCGACCGCAGGGCGGGGAGCCCGGCCGGATAGTCGCCGTGCGTGTGGGCGTAGGGCGGCAGTTCCTCCAGCGCGCCCTGCACGGCGCGGGTGAGCCAGGGCTCGGGGGCGGGCAGCGCGGCGGTGCCCAGGTCGATCACCGAGCCCAGCGCCTCCGGCGGCAGGGGTTCGAGACCCCGGGCCGGCAGCGGGTTGCCGGCCGGCACCGCGGTCCAGCTGCCCGCCCCGCGCCGCGACTCCAGGAACCCCTCGGTGCGCAGCGCCTCGTAGGCGGCGGCGACCGTGGTGCGGCTGACGGAGAGGGCCAGCGCGAGTTCGCGTTCGGCGGGCAGCCGGGCGGCCACCGGGACGCGGCCCTCCAGGACCAGCAGCCGGACGCCGTCGGCGAGCGCGCGGTAGGCGGGCGGGCGGCGGGCGCCGGGCCCGGCCGGGCGCTCCTGCTGTGAGTTGAGCAGCCGCGCCAGCTGCGTGGCGCCCATCGCCGAGGTCCACTGCGCCATGCGTACCAGTCCACCTTCCCCGAATTGGCCATGGATGACTTTCGTTCCCCCGCCACAGAGTGTCACGCACCAGGCCACTTCCACCACCAGGGGGCACATCATGTCCATGCGGGGCCGACTCGGACGGCGGCTGATCCAGCTCTACGCCGGCCTCGTGCTGTACGGCGTCAGCAGCGGCCTCCTGGTCGTGGCGGGGCTGGGTCTGGAGCCGTGGAACGTGCTGCACCAGGGCCTGGCCGAGCTGACCGGCCTGACGATCGGGGAGGTGTCGATCGTCGTGGGCGCCGCGGTGCTGCTGCTGTGGATACCGCTGCGCCAGCGGCCCGGCCTCGGCACGGTCTCCAACGTCTTCCTGATCGGGGTGGCGATGGACGGCACCCTCGCCGCGCTGCCCGCCGTGCACGCGCCGGCGGTCAGCGTGGCGAGGGTCTCGCTGCTGCTGGCGGGCGTGCTGCTCAACGGGGCGGCCACCGGCCTCTACATCGCCGCCCGGCTGGGTCCCGGTCCGCGCGACGGGCTGATGACCGGTCTGCACCTGCGCACCGGCCGCTCGGTGCGGCTGATGCGCACGGCCGTGGAGGCGGCGGTCGTCGTCACCGGATTCGCCCTCGGCGGCACCATCGGCGTGGGCACCCTGCTGTACGCGGTCGCGATCGGTCCGCTGGCCCAGTTCTTCCTGCGCCTGTTCGCCGTTCCGGCGGCGGGCGAGGGCAGCGCGGCCGTTGCCGCGGCTTCACCCGAAAGGGCGATACTGCGTGCGTGACCACGCTCGTACGCCACCCCTACCTCGACCATCCGGGGCCCATCCCGTTCGCCCATCGCGGCGGAGCCGCCGACGGCCTGGAGAACACCGTGGCCCAGTTCCGGCGGGCGGTCGCACTCGGCTACCGGTACATCGAGACCGATGTGCACGCCACGGCGGACGGCCGGCTGGTCGCCTTCCACGACGCGACCCTGGACCGGGTGACCGACGGCGCGGGCCGGATAGCGGACCTGCCGTGGGCGGAGGTGGCGCGGGCGCGCGTGGCGGGCCGTGAGCCGGTGCCGCTCTTCGAGGAGCTGCTGGAGACCTTCCCCGAGGTGCGCTGGAACGTCGACGTGAAGGCGGAGCCGGCGCTGCGTCCGCTGCTGGAGGTGATCGAGCGCAGGGACGCCTTCGCGCGCGTGTGCGTCGGCTCCTTCTCCGAGGCGCGGGTGGTGCGGGCCCAGCGGCTGGCCGGGCCGCGGCTGGCGACGTCGTACGGGACGCGGGGCGTGCTGGGTCTGCGGCTGCGGTCCTGGGGGCTGCCGGCGGCCCTGCGGCGCTCGGCCGTCGCCGCGCAGGTGCCGGTCGCGCAGTCGGGCGTCCCGGTGGTCGACCGGCTGTTCGTCCGCGCGGCCCACGCGCGCGGGCTCCAGGTGCACGTGTGGACGATCAACGAGCCGGAGCGGATGCACCGGCTCCTGGACCTCGGCGTCGATGGCATCATGACCGATCACATCGACACGCTGCGCACGGTCATGCGGGAGCGGGGCGTCTGGTTCTGAGCCGTGCCCGCCCGTTCGGCGCGCGGCATCCGAGGCGGGGAAGCGAGGGCACGGGTGGGCACCGACACCGTGCGGGCACAGGCCGGGGACGACGCCGCCGAGCGGCGGCGCGAGCAGCACGGCTGGTACTTCTACGACTGGGCGTGCTCCGTCTACTCCACCAGCGTGCTCACCGTCTTCATCGGCCCCTACCTCACCTCGGTGGCCCGGGCGGCGGCGGACCCGGACGGATTCGTGCACCCGCTGGGGATACCGGTGCGGGCCGGGTCGTTCTTCGCCTACTGCGTGTCGGCGTCGGTGGTCCTGGCGATCGTGGTGATGCCCATGGCGGGCGCCGCGGCCGACCGCACCGGCCGGCGCAAGCCGCTGCTGGCGGCGGCCGCCTACACGGGGGCCGCCGCCACCACGGGCCTGTTCTTCCTGGACGGCCACCGCTATCTGCTGGGCGGCGCCCTGCTGATCGTCGCCAACGCGTCGGTGGCCGTCTCGATGGTCCTGTACAACTCCTACCTGCCGCAGATCGCGCCGCCCGAGGAGCGCGACGCGGTGTCCTCGCGCGGCTGGGCCTTCGGCTACGCGGCCGGCTCGCTGGTGCTGGTGGCGAATCTGGTCCTGTTCACCGGCCACGACTCCTTCGGCGTGTCCGAGGCGACGGCGGTGCGGATCTGTCTGGCCTCGGCGGGGCTGTGGTGGGGCGTGTTCACCCTCGTGCCGCTCAGGCGGCTGCGGGACCGGCGCGCGCCGGCGGCCGCCGCGCCGCGCGCACGGGGCTGGCGGCAGCTGGCGGCCACCGTGCGGGACCTGCGGGGGCGGCCGCTGACGCTGGCCTTCCTGGTGGCGTACCTGATCTACAACGACGGCATCCAGACGGTGATCTCGCAGGCCTCGGTGTACGGCTCGCAGGAGCTGGGACTCGGGCAGTCCACGCTGATCACGGCGGTGCTGATGGTGCAGGTGCTGGCGGTGGCGGGGGCGCTGGGCATGGGGCGGCTGGCGCGGACGTACGGGGCGAAGCGGACGATCCTCGGGTCGCTGGTCGCCTGGACGGCCACCCTGGCGGCCGGGTTCTTCCTGCCCGCCGGGGCGCCGGTGTGGTTCTTCGTGCTGGCGGCCGGGATCGGCCTGGTCCTCGGCGGCAGCCAGGCGCTGTCGCGGTCGCTGTTCTCGCACCTCGTGCCGCCCGGCAAGGAGGCGGAGTACTTCTCCGCGTACGAGATGAGCGACCGGGGCATGAGCTGGCTGGGGCCGCTGCTGTTCGGGATGACGTACCAGCTGACCGGGAGCTACCGGGACGCGATCGTCTCGCTGGTGGTGTTCTTCGTGCTCGGTTTCGGCCTGCTGGCGCGGGTACCGGTGGAGCGGGCGATCCGGGACGCGGGCAATCCGGTTCCCGACCGGATTTAGCACTCGCGGCGAAAGGGCTGTAGTGTACGCGTTTGGCCTGCCAGGCGTACCGTTACTGCGCGTCAAAGATGCCGAAACGCTGGGTGACATCTCGTTGTAGATGTGACAAACCGGGCGCCGGTGGGTACTGCACTGGTTGACAAGGCTGCGGCTACGACGGCGACACATGACCCGGAACGGGACATCCGAACGGGAATCTTTACCGCCGACCGGACGTTGACCGGATGACGACGACAGCGACACCTGTCCTGTGGGCGACAAGCCCGGGAGGCACGATTCATGAGTGAGCGAGCTCTTCGCGGCACGCGCCTCGTGGTGACCAGCTACGAGACGGACCGCGGTATCGACTTGGCTCCGCGCCAGGCCGTGGAGTACGCATGCGAGAAGGGGCACCGCTTCGAGATGCCCTTCTCGGTCGAGGCGGAGATTCCGCCGGAGTGGGAGTGCAAGGTCTGCGGGGCCCCGGCACTCCTGGTGGATGGCGACGGTCCGGAGGAGAAGAAGGCCAAGCCGGCGCGTACGCACTGGGACATGCTGATGGAGCGGCGTACCCGCGAGGAGCTCGAAGAGGTCCTCGAGGAGCGGCTGGCCGTACTGCGGTCGGGCGCGATGAACATCGCCGTTCATCCTCGGGACAGCCGCAAGAGCGCGTAGTCCCCGCGGGGGCCGCGGCCTCGGCCGCGACGCTCCCGAGAACGCGGAACGGGCGCCGTACGAGATCTTCTCGTACGGCGCCCGTTCCGTTTCCGGTCCCTGTCCCGGGTGCGGCCATGGGCGGCCCGCCGGGCCGCCGGCCGGTCCGGCTCAGCGGGTCAGCGGCGGACGCGGGTCGTGGGACGCGCCGCCCGGCTCGTCCTCCCTGATCACCTCGCCGGTGACGACCTTGCCGTCGGGGCGGTGGACGCGGACCTGCCGGAAGGCGTCGCCCAGGGTGCCGGGCGCGGCCGCGCGGAGCCTGCGCTCCACCGTGCGTTCGGTGAGGCGGCCCACGGCCCGCTGCACGGGCGGGAGCAGCAGGAGCAGTCCGGCGACGTCCGAGAGCATGCCCGGGATGATCAGCAGCAGGCCGCCCAGCATCATCAGGCCGTTGCCGCCGCGGCGCGCCGAGGGGGCGTCGCCGCGCTGGAGGGCGTCGTTGAGGTTCTGGAAGGCCCGGCGGCCGGCACGCTTGATCACCACGGCGCCGAGCACGATCCCGGCGAGCAGCAGCAGGAACACCGTGAGGCCGCCCGCCGCGCCCGCGACCAGGGACAGCAGCCAGATCTCCAGCACCAGCCACGCCGCGAGGCCCAGCGGCAGGTACCTGCGGAGCCGGGAACGTCGTGGCCGGGCGGAGGAGGGAGAGGTCGGAGCGCCTGTCGTCATGTCTCAAGTGTGCCTGGGCGCGGCTCAGTGCCGGATAAGGTCTAGTCCTTCTCGCCCTCGGGCTTGGCGCCGCGGCCGGTGAGCTTGGTCACCCGCTCCCCCACGCCCCACGTGGTGACCCGCCACAGCGCCTCCACGAGGATGTCGCGGCTCATCTTGGAGTCGCCCAGTTCGCGTTCGACGAAGGTGATGGGGACCTCGACGACGTGGTAGCCGGCCTTCACGGCGCGGCGGGCCAGGTCGACCTGGAAGCAGTAGCCCTGCGAGGCGACCTCGTCCAGGCCCAGACCTTCGAGCGTCTCGCGGCGGAAGGCGCGGTAGCCGCCGGTGATGTCGCGCAGGGGCAGGTCCAGCGCGAGGCGCGAGTACATGCTGCCGCCGCGGGAGATGAACTCGCGGCCCTTGGGCCAGTTCACCACCCGGCCGCCGGGCACCCAGCGCGAGCCCAGCACCAGGTCGGCGCCCTTGAGGGCGGTCAGCAGCCGGGGCAGTTCCTCGGGCTGGTGGGAGCCGTCGGCGTCCATCTCGACCAGCACGCCGTAGTCGCGCTCCAGACCCCAGCGGAAGCCCGCGAGGTAGGCGGCGCCGAGGCCCTCCTTGCCCTTGCGGTGCAGCACGTGCACCCGCTCGTCCTCGGCGGCCAGCTCGTCGGCGAGCTTGCCCGTGCCGTCGGGGCTGTTGTCGTCGGCCACGAGGACGTGGGCCTCGGGGACGGCCTCGCGCACCCGGCCCACGATCGTCTTGATGTTCTCCGCCTCGTTGTAGGTCGGAATGATCACCAAGGCCGTGCCGAGCGGACCGAACCGCCTCTCCTGGGCTCCCGCCGCCGGGGTGCCGTCGCCGTCGTTCACCACTGCCCCTTCACGTCCGTACGCACAGGTCCACCATAGTGGGCACGGCCTGGGGGTATGTGACACGACGTGCGTACCGCGGCGGGGAACCGGCGGGAACCCTCGTCGAGGGCGCCCGGGCGGCCGTGCCGCGGGTGTCGCCGTGCTGCGGATGGAGGCCCGGCGCCCTTCGGGCCGACCTGGGACCCGCTGGCTGCGGATCGGCCTGAAGCCGTTGTCTACTGAGCGACCGGGCCCCACCCGGGTCACACCCTGCCGACCGTCCGGAACGCTGCCCCGCCGACGCGGTCGCTGAGCCTGGCTGCCAGTGGCGGTGACCCGGTGCGGCACACCGTCCCTGACCCAGCGGCGCTGCGACGCGGGTGCGGACGTCCCGCGGCCGGGCGTCCGGTGGTGGACCCGGCAGAACCTACCGGCCCCGCGCCGTCGCCTGTCAAACAGCGCGCCGGGCCGCCGCGCCGGCCGCGCTTGCCCGCCGGCGGCCGAGGATGCGCAGGTCGCGCGACGGGGCGGAAGGCGGTGATCGCGGTCGCGCGGCGCCGGGAGATCACTCGCCCGGCCGTACGAAGACGGTCCGCCCGCCCACCACGGTCCGCAGACAGACGGGCAGGTCACGGCCCGGGCCGAGGTCGGGCAGACCGGGGGTGCCGGAGCGCGGGTCCGTCGACCAGCGCGCCACCCGGTCGTCGGGGGCCTGGACGACCAGCTCCTCGGTGCGCCACACCGCGTAGTCGGCGGGCGCGCCGGGCACCAGGACGCCCGCGTCGTCGCGGCCGACCGCCCGCCAGCCGCCGCGGGTGTGCGCGGTGAAGGCGGCGCGGACGGAGACGCGGTGCTCGGGGGTGCGGTGGAAGGCGGCGGCGCGCACCGTGCCCCACGGGTCGAGCGGGGTGACCGGGCTGTCGGAGCCGAAGGCGAGCGGGACGCCGCCGCGCAGCAGCGCGGCGAAGGGGTTCAGCGTGCGGGCCCGCTCCGCGCCCAGGCGCTGCGCGTACATGCCCTCCTCGCCGCCCCACAGCGCGTCGAAGGCGGGTTGCACGGAGGCGGTGAGCCCCAGTTCGGCGAAGGCGGCGATGGTGTCCGGGGTGAGCATCTCGGCGTGCTCGACGCGGTGCCGGGCGGCGCGGACCCGGGACAGGCCGACCTTCTCGGCGGCGGCCCGCACGCCCTCGGCGACGGCGGTGACGGCGGCGTCGCCGATGGCGTGGAAGCCGGCCTGCAGACCGGCCTCGGTGCAGGCGACGACGTGGGCGGCCACGGCGGCGGCGTCCAGATAGGCGGTGCCGGTGTGGTCCGCGTCGGCGTACGGCGCGTGCAGGCAGGCGGTGTGCGAGCCGATGGAGCCGTCGGCGAAGAGGTCGCCCGCGGCGCCCACCGCGCCCAGCTCGCGCGCCTTGTCGACGTCCTGCTCGGCCCAGTAGCCGAAGACCCGGGGGCCCGGCAGTGCGGCGGCGAGCCGCAGCAGGCCGGTGAAGTCGTCCTCCGAGGAGATGTCCGGGCCGCCGCACTCGTGCACGGAGCCGATGCCCAGGGAGGCGGCGTGGGCGAGCGCGGCGCGCTGGGCCCCGGCGCGCTGGGCGGGGGTGACGGCGCCGAACGCGGCGGCGCGCACGGCGTGGTGGGCGGCGGCGGTCAGCGGGCCGTCGGCGGGGCCGAGGTCGCCGGGCGTCAGGTCGAGCAGGGCGGTGCTGACCACCGCGGAGTGCACGTCGATCCGGCTGAGGTAGAGCGGGCGGCCGCCGGCGGCCTCGTCGAGTTCGGCGCGCGTCGGGGGGCGGCCGCCGGGCCAGCGGGCCGCGTCCCAGCCGTGGCCGAGCAGGACCCGGTCGTCCGGGCGGGCCGCGGCGAAGTCCCGCACCCGCGCGAGGGCCGCCTCCAGGGAGGGGGCGTCGGACAGGTCGAGGCCGGTGAGCGCGAGGCCGGTGGCGGTGGTGTGCACATGGGCGTCGGTGAACGCCGGGGTGACCAGGGCGCCGTCCAGGTCGACCACCTCGTCGACGCCGTCGGCGAAGGCGTCGGCCGCGCCCTCCGAGCCGACCCAGGCGACGTGCCCCGCCTCGACGACCATCGCGGTGGCGAACGGGTCGGCGGGGCTGTGGACCTCGCCGCGGCGGAGGAGGACGGTCTGCGGTTCGGCGGTGCGCTCACTCATGCCCACCAGTCTCCCGCGTGCCTTCGCGCACCCGGCACGCAGGTCGCCCGGACGGGCGCGGCGGCGGACCGCGCCGCCCGGCCCGCGCCGCGATCACCCGGCAGGAGTCCGGGAGGGAGTGGGGGCGGGGCGGTCAGATGCGGGGCGGGCGGGCCTCGTACGGGGTGGAGAGGACCACCGTCGTGCGGGTCGAGACCCCGGCCAGGGACCGCACCCGGGCCAGCAGCTCCTCCAGCTCGTGCGGGGTGGCCACCCGCACCTTGAGGATGTAGTTCTCGTCGCCGGCCACGCTGTGGCACGCCTCGATCTCGGGCACCCCCGCCAGGCGGTCCGCGATGTCGTCGGGGGCGCTGGGGTCGAAGGGTTTGACCGAGATGAAGGCGGTCATGGGCAGCCCCACCGCCTCGGGGTCGACGACCGCGGCGTAGCCGCGGATGACGCCACGCTGCTCCAGCCGGCGCACCCGCTGGTGCACGGCGGACGTGGACAGGCCCGTGGCCTTGCCCAGGTCGGTGTAGCTCATCCGCCCGTCCTTGACGAGCAGCTGCACGATCTGTCGGTCCAGCTCCTCCATGGCGCAAGAACCTACAGTGCGGTCGATCTCCCCGGATACCTCGGCCGCCCAGGTCATGCCGGCGCACACCGGAGCGGACGGCGGCGGACGGGCGCTCGCGGGGGGACAAAACAGTCGCGACGGGCACCCGCCCGCGTCATGTGACGAACACCACATCTCCTTGGCGCGCTCCGTGATGTTCTCGTGATTACCTCGGAGACCGGACGGGAAGTGCTTGCTGTGGTCGAGGCCGCAGTGCCTTCACGGCCCAGCCTTAGGGGGAGAAACCCATGCAGAGTCTCAAGCGCCCTGGCCGATCCGCGCCCAGGCGGCAGCAGCCGATCCTCGATCCCGAGCCGGAGGGCGTCGAACCCGACGACTTCGACGGCGACGAGTTCGACGCCTACGACACCTTCGAGATGTACCGGGTGATCTGCCCGGACTGCGCGCAGCCCATCGCCCTGCTGGCGGACGAGGAGGTCCTGCCGGAGCACGCGCTGTGCGCCTCGCCGTGGAACCCCTTCGGGCTCACCGTCTGCCCCGGCACCGGCCGCGGCGCCCGGGAGGCCCGGCCCGCCGACGAGTCGGTGGAGCCGCAGGAGCAGGACACCGCCCTGCTCCTGACGCTCCCTCAGGGACTCGACTGGCGGACCCAGCCCTTCTCGCACGTCGGTGGCCCGGGCTCCCGCCCGATGCGCGTGCCGACGATGCGCCGCGACGCCGCCTGACGGCCCAGCGCCGCTCCCACGCCCGCGCCCGCCGCACCCCGCGCCACGGTACGCACGCCGCCGCCGTGGCGCGGCGGAATCGGTGCGCCCCGGGGCCGACGGCCGTCCCCGGGCCGGTCGCCGCGCCGGACGCCGGTGACCTGACGCCCGATTCCGGGCTCCGGTGACCAGCCCGCGCGGCCCCGGCATGGCCTCCATCGAGCCGGCGGGCGGGCGCCGTCGCCGCGTCCTGGCGCCGCCGCCCGCGGTGCCGGTCCGGGCCGCGCCGCCCGCGGACCCGCCGATCCACCGTGAGCCGGTGCGCGCCCGGGCCGACCGGGGCCGCACCCTGCCGGACGCCGCGATCCGGAGTGGGTCCGGCTCGCGCCGCCTTTCCGCGCGCCGTGGCTCAGCGGGTCTCGGGACCCGCGACGTGGCGGGCGATGACCATGCGCTGGATCTGGTTGGTGCCCTCGACGATCTGGAGCACCTTGGCCTCGCGCATGTAGCGCTCGGCCGGGAAGTCGGCGGTGTAGCCGTAGCCGCCGAGGATCTGGACGGCGTCGGTGGTCGCCTTCATGGCGGCGTCCGTGCAGAACAGCTTGGCCATGGCGGCCTCCCGCGCGAACGGGCGGCCCGCGTCGCGCAGTCGCGCCGCCGCCAGGTACAGGGCGCGGCCGGCCTCGATCTGGGTCGCCATGTCGGCGAGCATGAAGCGCAGCCCCTGGAAGTCGGCGATCGGCCGGCCGAACTGGCGCCGGTCGACGGCGTAGCCGGTCGCCTCGTCCAGGGCGGCCTGGGCGACGCCGATCGCGCAGGCGGCGATGCCGAGCCGGCCGGAGTCGAGCGCGGACAGGGCGATGGCGAAGCCCTGGCCCTCCTCGCCGAGCCGCCGGTCGTCGCCGACCCGTACGCCGTCGAGGTGGATCTGGGCGGTCGGCGAGCCCTTCAGGCCCATCTTCTTCTCCGGCGCGGCGGCGCTCAGTCCCTCGGCGTCGGCGGGGACCAGGAAGGCGGTGATCCCGCGCGGGCCCTCGCCGCCGGTGCGCGCCATCACCGTGTAGAAGTCGGCGATGCCGCCGTGGGTGATCCAGGACTTGGTGCCGGTGATCACCCAGGCGTCGCCGTCCCGTACGGCCTTGGTGCGCAGCGAGGCGGCGTCGGAGCCGGAGGCGGGCTCGGAGAGGGCGTACGCGCCGAGCAGGCCGCCGCCGAGCATCGCGGGCAGGTGCTCGACCTGCTGCGCCTTGGTGCCGTAGGTGGCGAGCGCGTAGGAGGCCAGGGTGTGCACGCTCAGGCCGAGGCCGACGGTGAGGCGGGCCGCCGCCAGTTCCTCCAGGACCTGGAGGTAGACCTCGTAGGGCTGGTCGCCGCCGCCGTACTCGGAGTCGTAGGGCAGGCCGAGCAGGCCGGAGCGGGACAGGAGGGTGAAGACCTCGCGCGGGAAGCGTCCGGCGTCCTCCTCCTCGGCCGCCTCGGGGGCGATCTCCTGGTGCGCGATGTCGCGGACGAGCGAGATCAGGTCCCGGGCCTCTTCCGTGGGCAGTTGCCGGTCCACCGGCTGCGGGGCGCGGTCGGGCATGGCGACGCTCTCCTCCCTGTCGGGCGCCGGCGGGCGGCGCCTTCTTGGGGCGGCTCCGCCGGGGTCTTCCTCGGGCCGCTCGATGCGCGCACTCCCGGGTCGCGGAAGCGGCTGACCAGCGGCTGTGCGCTGTGAGTATGCCCGATCGCCAGCACGGAGTCACCGGTTAACGAGCGCTTACTTCAAGAAAGACTAGCCGCCTTCTCCGGGGGTCGCACGGGAGTGGTGAGGAGTGGCCGGTTCACATGCTTTCGCCCGACTGTCCGAAAGGCGGTCGCGGCGGTCGTCGCGCCGGCCGCCCGCGCCGTGCGTCAGACGGGCCGGCGGGCCGGGGGCGGGGCCGGGTGGGTGGGGTCCAGTTCCTCGATCGCGCGCAGGGCGCCGCCGAGGGTCTTGACCAGGAGGTCGCGCATCGTGTCGCGGGAGAGTTCGGGGCGGGCGATCCAGTCGAGGGTGGCGCCCTCGACGCCGCACACCCAGGCGATCAGGCCCATGCGGGCCGGCGCCGTGACGGCGGTGCGCCCGTAGGCGCCCTCGGCGATGGTCGCGACGATCGCCTCGCGCACGCCGTCGCGGACGGCCTGCACCTCGGTGTCGAAGCCGACGCCGCCGCTGACGATGGTGCGGTAGGCGGCCTGGTTGTGCTCGGCGTAGCGCAGGTAGCCGTCGACGGTGCGGTGCACCCGCTCCACGGCCGGCAGCTCGTGCCCGCTCGCCGCGAAGGCGATCAGGTCGGCGACCGAGTCCTCGATGATCGCCAGGTAGTAGCCGCGCTTGGAGCGGAAGTAGTAGTAGATCAGCCCCTTGGCGACCTGGGCCTGCCGGGCGATGTCGTCCATGGACAGGGCGTCGTAGGAGGTGTCGGCGAACAACCGCCGTCCGACGGCTATGAGTTCGGCGCGGCGGGTCGCGGACCGCTGGGTGCCGCGCACCTGGCCGCCGGTTCCCGACGGCTGGGGGGAGCCGAGCGTGCGGGGGCGGGCGGTCTCGCGCTGCTGACTCGTCTTCACTTCGGCCCCGGTCTCCAACTGCGGTCGGACCACCGCAGTATGGCAGGTCCGGTATGGGTCAGGTCACAGCAGACCGAGCTGGGTGACGAGCATCGCGATCACCACGACGAGGGTCCAGCCGAGGACGTGCTCCAGGATCTTCGGGCCGTCGCCGTCGTCCTGGGGGCCGCCGGTGCGGACGCGGGCGGGGGCGGCGGTGGCCGAGTGAGCGGTCATGGTCTCTCGCAGGGGTTTCGTCGTGTGCCGGTGGACTCCCCCGCCGCGGAACGTCTCCCCTCGCCCCGCCGTCCACCTTGCCACTCGCGCGCCCCCTCGCGGCGGAGAGCTTGGTCACAGGCCCGCCCCCGGGGGTCCGGAACCCGCCGCCCGGCCCGCACCGTGCCGCGGGCCGGGCGGCGGGCTCAGCGCACGCCGACCGCCGCCAGCGCCCGGACCTGCTGGGGCGTGGGACGGGCCGGGAAGTACAGGTAGCAGACGCCGCCGCTGCCCGAGGCGACCTGGCCGGAGGCGTTGTAGCGCTTGGTCCGCAGCCAGATGTTCTCGAACTCGCGGCGCGCGTACACGCGCCGTACCGCGTCGTCGCCCGGCGAGGCCGGGTCGTTGGCGATCACGTCGCCGGCGGTGGTGAAGCCGATGACCGTCATCAGGTGGCCCGAGGTGCCGTACCCGGCGCCGGTCAGCTCCGTCTTGAGGAAGGACTGCGACGTGACGGCCGGGACGCCGGCCGCGATCAGCGTCTCCAGGTCGGTGAGCGAGCCGAGGCGGGTGACCACGCCCTCAAGGTCCGTGAAGGTGGCCGCGTAGGCCGCGTTGAACGGCCAGTTGCCGCAGCCCGAGTACTGGTAGTCGTAGGTGGAGCGGGCCGCTTGGCAGACCTGCGGATCGGCGTAGGACGGGTCCACCCAGGAGAGCTGCTCGGGGGTGAGCCGGCCGCCCCAGTACTCGATGATCATCTGCGAGGAGGTGGGGCTGCACCAGGCCTCGCCGCCGTTGTCGTACTGCGGGTACTGGCCGGCGTGGATCTCCTGCGAGTAGCACGGCACGGCCAGTTCCCGGGCCGGTACCGCGGGCGCGGTGGCGGGGACGGTGAAGCGGTCGGGGACGTCGGAGCCCATGGCGCCGATCCGCCGCACGGCGGGGGTGAGCCGGGTGCCGGGCCGGCGGTAGAGGGTCAGGCGCAGCCGGTACGCGGCCAGCCGGAGCCCGGAGGCCGGGTCGTCGATCGCGAAGGTGTCCGTCCACACGGTGCTGCGGCCGTCGCTCTGGTCGTCCACGGAGGTCCGCTTGATGTCCTGGTCGCCGGCGGCCCAGCGGCCCATCACGTACCAGGGGGTGTCCGTGCCGTCGGAGTACGTGCCCCGCAGCTCCACCTGGAGCCAGGTGCCGGCCGGAGTGTCCGCGTTCCAGGAGGCGATCGCCTCGGTGGCCGGGACGGCGAGCCGGTGCAGCGGGCCGGTCCAGGTGGCATACTCCCAGCTCGCGGTGGCGCCGGTGTGCGGGTCGGTGTAGTCGGTGGTGCCCGCCGGGGCGGCGATCTCCAGGGCGGGGCGCGGGCCGGCGACCGCGCGGGTGCCCCGGAAGGCGCCGCCGTACCAGTCGGTGTACGTCGTCCAGGCGCGGTAGTCGACCGGGCGGGCCGGGTCGGTGCGGCCGCGGTGGGCGGCCGCGGCGACCGCCGGGACCGCGCCGCCGGTCAGGGCGGTGGCGCCCGCCGCGGCGGCGGCCATCGCGACGGTCAGCACGGTTCTGCGGGACGGCTGTTCGGATCTGCTCATGGGCGGGAGACCCCCGGGTGTCCGAGTCGGGGCGGATGGCGGTCCGTGCACGGCGTTGCGCCCACTATGGCCGCGGCGGCCCGCTCCTGCCAGCACCGCGACGCACGCCACGCCCACCAATATTGGTCTCGACCACTGGCGTGACCAGCGGCTGCGCCCAGGTCCGGTCCGCCTTCCCACGGGTTCGGGGGCCGGGCCGGGACGGCTCCGTCCGGCCCCCGGGGTCGGACGGCTCCGCCCGGTGTGTCAGATGAGGTCCATCGCGGCGACCTCGTCCGGGCGGCCGTAGCTCACCGGCCCCTGGAAGCGGCGGCGGGCGGTGGCGAACCACCAGACGGTGGCCACCAGCAGGACGGCGGCGAGGGCGATGGGGGCGTAGTTGAACGAGTCGGCGGTGAGCGGGGCGGCCTGCGGCAGCATGAACAGCACGCTGCTGAGCGCGATCCAGGTCACCGCGACCACGCCCACCGGACGGCCCCAGCGGCCCAGGTTCCACGGCCCTGGCCGGAACTCGTCGCCGAGCCGCAGCCGCAGCAGGATCGGGACGGCGTAGGCGAGGAAGAGTCCGACGACGTTGACGCTGACGATGGCGGTGAACGCCGTGTGCGACCACCAGCCGGGCAGGACCAGGGCGAGCGAGCAGGCCACCGCGAGCCAGACCGCCTTGACCGGGGTGCGGGTGTGCGGGGAGACCGAGTGCCACCAGCGCGAGCCCGGCATGGCGCCGTCCCGGGAGAAGGCGAAGATCTGCCGGGTGTTGCTGGTCAGGTTGGCCAGGCCGCAGAAGAGCATCGCCCCGATGACGATCAGCAGCAGCGCCTTCGCGGTGGCCTGGCCGAGGGCGTCGATGAGGATCTGGACGGGGGGCGCGGCCGAACCCGCCTGGCTGTCGTAGTCGCCGATGCCGGTGACGAGGGCGAGCATCAGGACCAGTCCGGTGAGCGCGGACCAGCCGATGGCGCGGATGATGCCCCTGGGGGCGTTGACGGTGGCGTGGACCGTTTCCTCGGACATGTGGAAGCTGCCGTCGAAGCCGGTGAACGTCCAGCTGGTGACGAGCAGGCCGAGCATGCCGCCGTAAAGGCCGCTCGTGAAGCCGGTGTTGTTCGCGAAATGGGTGACGAAGGAGACCGGCCGGTGCTGGTCGGGCACGGCGACCAGGGCGGTCACGATCACCACAAGACCGATGAGCAGCCACCACACGGAGATCCGGTTCAGGACGGCGACCAGCTGGACGGCGCGGGTGTTGGCCAGGCCCTGGAGCACGATGATCAGCGCGGTGATCAGGACCGTCTGGTGGGCGGTGGGCACGTAGGAGGGCCACTGGAGGGCGAGGAAGGCCTGGATGAAGGTGGCGGCCGCGTAGCCGGTGGCGGCGGTGCCGCCGATCTGGCCGACGAAGTTCAGCCAGCCGGTGAACCAGGACCAGGCGCCCTTGTGCCGCTTGGCGAGTTTCCCGGCCGAGAAATACAGCGCACCGCTCGTCGGATAGGCGGAGGCGACTTCCGCCATGGCCGCGCCGACGAACAGCACCATCACGGAGACGCCTATCCAGCCGAAGACGAGAACGCGCGGGCCGCCCGCGTTCATGCCGAATCCGAAGGACGAGAAAATACCCGATAAGACATTGATGATGGTGAAGGAGATCGCGAAATTGTCGAACGCCTTGAAACGCCGGGTGAGTTTTCTCGGGTAGCCCATGGCGTGCAGGGTCGCGTCGTCGTCGAGCGCGTTCGTCTCCGCCCGGCCGCGGGCCCGGTGGGCTCCGGTGGTTCTGACGCGCTGGGCCGGTGTGCGTGGCGACACGGTGGGGCCTTTCTCTTGGGGCGGTGGGGGGTCGGGGTCGGGGCGGTGGAGTCGGGGCTCACGGCGGGCGTCGGACCGGGCCCCACGGCGGGCGGTTCCCGGCGGGCAGTCCGGCGAACGGCCCGGTGGGCGGTCCGGTGGGCCGCCCGGATCAGGGCGGCACCGGAAGTCCGCAGGCGCGCCGGGCCCGGGAGAGCTGTCCGGCTGGGTCGCCGAAGACGCACCAGGGCATCCGTGAGGCGTAGGGGCCCATGGCGGTGAGGGGGGCGCGGGCCTCGGCCTCGCGGCGGGCCAGGATCAGGGCGTGGGCGAGATAGGCCAGGTCGAGCACCGGGGTGAAGCGGTAACCGGCCACGGTCGGCAGCCAGTCGCGGTGGACGGCGAGGGCGGTGGAGCGCCACTGCGGCTGTTCCCAGACCCGGTCGGCGAGCAGCCGCGCGGGGTCGTAGCTCTCCACCAGGGCGACCAGCGGCAGCAGCCGCAGCGCGGAGTGGGCGGGGGCCCGCTGCGCCAGGAAGGCGGCGACGTCCCAGGCGGCGTTGACCGAGCCGCCGTGGCGGGTGAAGAAGAAGGCAAGGAAGCGGTGGTGGGCCTCGCGGTGCCAGGGGTCGAGGGAGAGGACGTGCGCGAACAGCCGCCAGGGGCCGGGCGGCGAGGTGAGCAGGCCGTGCGGCGCCGGGTCGCGCAGCCGGTGCAGCCGGGCCATGGCCAGTTTGGCGACCCAGGGCGTGGGGTCGGCGGGGTCGGCCGCCGAGGCCCGGTCGCAGGCGGACAGCGCTATCCGCTCCAGGGTCTCGGCGCGGGCGTCACGGGCGTCGGCGGCGCGCAGTGCCCGCAGCACGGCCACCCGCGCCCACAGCAGCGCGGCCTCGGGCGCCGGTTCCTCGGCCAGCCAGCGTTCGGCGAGGTCGGAGTCGGCGGCCTCCGAGGCCAGCACCAGCGAGCGGTGGGCCCGCAGGGCGTGGTCGCCCCGGCTCTCGGCGAGGACCGTCCTGGCGCGCGCCCAGCGGCCGGCCCGGACGTCGACGCAGACGCTCGCCAGCATCCGGTCGTCCGCCGCCGGATGCCAGACGTACTGCCCCTCGAACAACCCGGCGGCCATCTTCCCCCGTCCGATCCCTTACGGCACCTCGTGGTCGCACCACCGGCACCTTACTCAGCACGGGGCGCAGCCGGAACGCGAATTCCGACAAGTTCACCGGCGAGATCTGCCGCACCGGCGGATCGGCCCGGACTTCGGGCGGGCTTTGCGGAGCACGCGCCCGATAGTTCAATACGACACTGATTCGGGGAGCGCACGCCGTGCCGGGTGCGGGCGGCCACTAGAATGTTCCCGCGCTATATGCCAGCCGCAGCACTCGCACTCCGGGACCCGCCATCCACGCCCTCGCCGCCCAGCTCCGCCGCCTTCCGCCGTCCTGCGGTCCGGTCCGTCTCATCGGCGTCGACGGGCACGCCGGCTCCGGGAAGTCCACGTTCGCCGGACGCCTGGCCGCGGCGCTGGACGGCGCGCCGGTGCTGCACCTGGACGACGTCGCCAGCCATCAGGAGCTGTTCGCCTGGGACGGGCGGCTGCTGGCCGAGGTGATCGAGCCGCTCGCGCGCGGCGCCGTCGCGCACTACTCCCCCTACGACTGGCACGCCCGGCGCTTCGGCACGCCCCGCGCGCTGGCGCCCGCGCCCGTGATCCTGGTCGAGGGCGTCGGCGCCGGCCGGCGGGCGCTGCGCCCGCATCTGGCCCGTCTGCTGTGGATGGAGCTGCCCCGTGCGCGGTCCTGGGCGCGGGGGCGGGCCCGGGACGGGGCGGAGCAGCGGGAGTTCTGGACCGGGTGGACGGCGGCGGAGCGGCGGCATTTCGCGGCCGACCCGTCCCGGCCGTTCGCCGACCTCCTGGTGCGACAGCGGGAGTCGGGGTACGAGGTGCTGCCGGGCCCTTGGACCGGACCAGGAAATGACGCTCCGTGACGGCTCGGCGGCAATGTGCTGAACTCGTGAAGATCGCCTCCGGGGAACTCGGCGCGGTGCCCCAACTCCGCTTGACCCGGGGGCCGTACAGGTCTTACGTTCTCAATGTGCGGTCATCGAGGACCGCCCGCTGACACGAAGCCCCCGGTTGTTCCCCCGTGACCGGGGGCTTCGTTCTGCCCGAAAGCCGATTTCCGGACGCCGCGCGGCGCCGTTCGATCACCCTGGGTCACCGACCGGGGTGCGCCCCCCGCGCTCCCACCTCGCCGAACGCCCCCTGCGGCACCCTACGGCGGGCGGTGGCCCCGCGGGTACGATGCCCTCGGTGCGACCTTCGAACGGCTGCTTCGCGCACCTGCAACTCCGGTCCGCGGCACAGCGGTTCGACCAGAGGCAGCCGCCGGGCGCCGGTCCGGCGGCGAACCTACGGGGGCACGGTCTGTGGGGGACGTGATGGACTTCGGCACGCAGGGCACGAAGGCCCCGGCCGACCTCGCCTGGCTGCGGGGGGTCGACGCCTACACCATGGGCGCCTATCCGCAGGCGGAGGAGGAGTTCCGGGCCGCGGTGCGGATGGACCCCGGGATGGCCGACGGCTGGCTCGGCCTGCACGCGCTGCGCGTCGACACGACGACCGCGCTGCTGAGGATGTTCCGGCACCGCGACCGCTTCGGCGAGCAGCGCTCCCGGCACCGCCGCAACCTCAACTCCTGGTACTGGCTCGGCTGGTGGGTGCAGCCGGTGCTGGAGAGCCCGCGCGATCTGCTGCTCGCGCACGCCTCGCACTGGCTGGACGGGCGCCATGTGCCCGAGCTGGACCGGGCGCTGGCCGGGCTGCCGCCGGTGGACGCCGACGCCCAGGTGCGGTTCCTGCACGCCTGCCGCGCCTATCTGGTCAAGGACTGGGAGCAGCTCGTGCGGCACACCGATCCGCTGGTGGACGATGCGCTGCTGGGCATCGAGGCCGGCCTGTTCGGCGGGATGGCCCGGGTGCGGCTGGAGATGTTCGGGCAGGCCGAACCACTGCTGTCGGCCGCGCTGATGCGGTGCCGCAGCGAGCAGCCGCAGCGCAAGGAGCTGCGGTACTGGCTGGCCAGGGCGCACGAGGGCACCGGCCGCAGCGCCGCGGCGCTGCCGCTGTACCGGGCGGTGCACCGGGTGGACCCGGCCTTCATGGACACCTCGGCGCGGCTGGCGGCGATAGCCGAGGGCGACGGGTACGACGACGAGGCGGCCGGTCTCGCGGCGATCACGCTCGCCGGGGCCGGCGGCCAGGACACCGTGGACGGCCCGGACCTGCTGGACCCGGTCTTCGGCGGCGAGGGCCGCGAGCTGAAGCTCGGCGGCGAGCCCGAGCCGCCGCCCGCCGCCGCGTACCCGCCGGTGGCCGATCCGGCGGTGCGCGAGCGGGCCGCCTCCGCCGCCGGGCCGCCGCCCAGCGGTCCGACCGATCCGGCGCTGCTGGAGCAGGCGCTCGCCGAACTGGAGCGGATGGTCGGTCTCGAACCGGTGAAGCGTCAGGTCAAGGCGCTGTCCGCCCAGCTCAACATGGCCCGGCTGCGGGCCGGTCAGGGACTGCCGGTGCAGCCGCCGAAGCGGCACTTCGTCTTCTCCGGCCCGTCGGGCACCGGCAAGACCACGGTCGCCCGCATCCTGGGCCGGGTCTTCTACGCGCTCGGGCTGCTCGGCGGTGACCACCTGGTGGAGGCCCAGCGCGCCGATCTGGTCGGCGAGTACCTGGGCCAGACGGCGGTGAAGGCCAACGAGCTGATCGACTCCGCGATCGGCGGGGTGCTCTTCGTGGACGAGGCCTACTCACTGTCCAACTCCGGGTACGGCAAGGGCGACGCGTACGGCGACGAGGCGCTCCAGGTGCTGCTCAAGCGGGCCGAGGACAACCGCGACCACCTGGTGGTGATCCTGGCCGGCTATCCGGAGGGGATGGACCGGCTGCTGGCCGCGAACCCGGGGCTGTCGTCCCGCTTCACCACCCGGGTGGACTTCCCGTCCTACCGGCCCCTGGAACTGACCGAGATCGGGAAGGTGCTCGCTGCGGAGAACGGCGACGTGTGGGACGAGGAGGCGCTGGAGGAGCTGCGCTCGATCGCCGGGCACGTGGTCGGCCAGGACTGGATCGACGAGCTGGGCAACGGGCGGTTCCTGCGGACGCTGTACGAGAAGAGCTGCGCCTATCGCGACCTCAGGCTCTCGGCATACCCGGGCGTCCTGTCCCGCGACGATCTGGCGACCCTGCGCCTGCCGGACCTGATGCAGGCGTACGGCGAGGTGCTGTCGGGGCGGGGGCCGCAGGACCCGTCGGCGCTGTGACGGGTCCCGCGCTCCCCCGCTGACGTCCCGCCGCGGTTACGTCGCGAGGACCTCCTCCGGTTCCCCGCTGCCCCTCGGCTCCGTCAGGCGGATCTCGGTGGCGATGCGGTGGGCGGGGTCGCGGACCTCGCCGACGAGGAGTTCCAGGACGTCCTCCAGGGCCACCACGCCCAGCACCCGGCCGGAGGCGTCCGCAACCTGAGCCAGATGGGTGGCGGCGCGGCGCATGACCGTCAGGGCGTCGTCCAGCGGGAGCTCGGACCGCAGCGTCGGCATCGGGCGCCATATCCGCTGCGGCACGGCCCGGTCCGAGTCCTCCGCGTCAAGGACGTCCTTGACGTGCAGGAACCCCATGAAGGAACCGTTCTCCGCGGCGACCGGGAAGCGGGAGTACCCGGTGCGGGCGGTGAGCGCGACGATCTCGCCGGGGGTCACCGACGGGGTGACGGTCACCAGCTTCTCGCGGGGCAGCAGCACGTCCAGGACCGGGCGGGAGCCCAGTTCCAGCGCGTCCTCCAGCCGCTCCTGCTCCTCGGGGTCCAGCAGACCGGCCTGGCCGGAGTCCTCCACCAGCCGGCCCAGCTGGACGCTGGTGAAGACGGCCTCCACCTCGTCCTTGGGCTCGACGCGGAAGAGGCGCAGGATGCCCTGGGCGCAGGCGCCGAGCGCCACGGTGACCGGCCGGCACACCCGGGCGAAGGCGACCAGCCCGGGGGCGAGCCAGAGCGCGGCCTTCTCGGGGGCGGCCATCGCCAGGTTCTTCGGCACCATCTCGCCTATGACGAGGTGGAAGAAGACCACCGCGGCGAGCGCGATGGCGTAGCCGAGCGGGTGGATCACGCCGTGCGGCAGCCGCATCCAGCCGAACACCGGTTCCAGCAGATGCGCCACCGTGGGTTCGGCGACGGCGCCCAGCGTCAGCGAGCAGACGGTGATGCCGAACTGCGCGGCGGCCATCATCTGCGGCAGCCGCTCCAGACCGTGCAGCACCTGGCGGGCGCGGGCGGTGCCGAGCGGTTCGATCTGGCTGCGCCGGACCGAGACGAGCGCGAACTCGGCGCCGACGAAGAAGCCGTTGACGAGGACGAGCAGCGCGGCGAGGACCAGTTGCAGGACGCTCATCGGGCGGCCTCCGTCCCGGCCGCGACGGCGTCGGCGCCGCGGCCCGTCCGCACCAGGCGGACCCGCTCGGCGCGGTAGTGGCCGACCTCGCGCACGGACAGCCGCCAGCCGGGCAGCTCCGCGCGGTCGCCGGGGGCCGGGATCCGGCCGAGCAGATCGGCGACCAGGCCGGCCACCGTCTCGTAGGGGCCCTCGGGCGCCTGGAGGCCGACGCGGCCGAGCAGGTCGACGCGGCAGCCGCCGTCGACGTCCCAGGCGGGCCGGCCGTCCTCGGGCGGGGCGGGCGCCAGCTCGGGCACGTCCTTGGCGTCGTGCTCGTCGCGCACCTCGCCGACGAGTTCCTCGACGATGTCCTCCAGGGTCACCACACCGGCCGTGCCGCCGTACTCGTCGACGACGACGGCGATGGGCTGCTCGTTGCGCAGCTGCGCGAGCAGCGGCTGCACGGGCAGGGTCTCGGGGACCAGCAGCGCCGGGCGGGCGATCCGGCCGACCGGGGTACGCAGCCGCTCGGCCGCCGGGACGGCGAGGGCGTCCTTGAGGTGGACCATGCCGGCGATCTCGTCGATCTTGTCCTGGTAGACGGGGAAGCGCGACAGACCGGTGGCGCGGGTCAGGTTGACCACGTCCTCGGCGGTCGCCGAGATCTGCAGCGCGCTGACCTTCACGCGCGGCGTCATGACGTGCTGCGCGGTCAGGTCGCCCAGGGACAGGGTGCGCACGAACAGGTCGGCCGTGTCCTGTTCGAGGGCGCCGGCCCGGGCCGAGTGGCGGGCCAGGGAGACCAGCTCGCCGGGGGTGCGCGCGGAGGCCAGTTCCTCGGCGGGTTCGACGCCGAGGGCGCGCACCAGCCGGTTGGCCACCGTGTTCAGCACGGAGATCACCGGGCGGAACAGGCGGGAGAAGAGGTGCTGCGGGCCGGCGACGAAGCGCGCGACCTGGAGCGGCCGGGAGACCGCCCAGTTCTTCGGCACGAGTTCGCCGATCACCATCTGCACCGCGGAGGCGAGCAGCATGCCGACGAGCACGGCGGCGCCGGAGACGACGCCCTCGGGCGCGCCGACGGCGGTGAAGGGGCCGCGCAGCAGCTCGGCGAGCGCGGGCTCGGCGAGCATGCCGACGACCAGGGAGGTGATGGTGATGCCGAGCTGGGTGCCGGAGAGCTGGAAGGACAGCTCGCCGAGCGACTCGACGACCGTGCGGGCCCGTTTGTCGCCGTCGGCGGCGGCCTTCTCGGCCTCCGGGCGTTCGACGGTCACCAGTCCGAATTCGGCGGCGACGAAGAAGCCGTTGGCGAGGATGAGCAGGAAAGCCGCTGCGAGGAGCAGCAGGGAGATGGTCATGATGCCGCCGCCTCCGCGTGCGCGACGGCCGCGGTGTCGCGGCGCGCGCTATGTCGGCAGGGGGCGGCGCAGGTACTGCAGGACGGTCCGTCCATCGCCGGAGGGAGTCACTCCTCGGGTAGCAGGAGCCCCTGGCACCGGTCGGGGCACAGGGGCGGAGACGCAGCGAAACGTCTCCGCCACCAGATTAGTCAAAACGCGGCGGCGTGCGTCAGGGCGGACATCCCCCAGTCAGCCCTGAGACGCACCCGGAGAGGGCTCGGGGTCGTGCGGGGAGCGGGCCTCGACGAGGGCGCGCAGGGCCCGGGCGTCGGCGATGGCGCGCTGCTTGGCGATGCCGGGCTGGATGCCGAGCGCGGGCAGGCTGGTGCCGTCGCTCAGGTTGAGGAACACCCACGGATCGCCCGGACGCAGGTTCACCTGGAGTATTTCCGGCCATTCCAGGCGGCGTCGGCCGGCGATGTTGACGACGGTGACGCCCGAGTCGTCGGCGACGACCTTGGGCCGGGACAGCATCAGCAGCACGCCGAACAGCAGCGCGCCGGTGAAGACGAAGCTGATCCGCTCGCCGGGGGTGAGCGGCTCCAGCAGGAGCGCCACGGCCGTGATCACCGCGAAGATCGCGACGCCGGCCGTGAGCAAGACCACACGGGTGATCGCGGGGCGGAAGGTGACAGGGAGCTGGGGGAGGTCGGACATCGCTGGGCGCCCCTTACAGACGGCAGGCGTGGATGGCCGTGGTCAGGATGGCACGGGCGCCGATGGCGTACAGGTCGTCCATGATCCGCTGGGCCTCCTTGGCCGGGACCATGGCGCGCACGGCGACCCAGCCCTCGTTGTGCAGCGGGGAGACGGTCGGGGACTCCAGACCCGGGGTGAGCGCGACGGCCTTCTCCAGCTGCTCGACCCGGCAGTCGTAGTCCATCATGACGTAGGTGCGGGCCACCAGGACGCCCTGGAGGCGGCGCAGGAACTGCTGCACCTTGGGGTCCTCGGCGTCCGCGCCGGTGCGGCGGACGACGATCGCCTCGGACTTCATGATCGGCTCGCCGAAGACCTCCAGGCCCGCGTTGCGCAGGCTGGTGCCGGTCTCCACGACGTCGGCGATGACCTCGGCGACGCCCAGCTCGATCGCGGTCTCCACGGCGCCGTCCAGGTGGACGACGGAGGCGTCGACGCCGCTGTCGGCCAGGTGCTTGGCGACGATGCCCTCGTAGGAGGTGGCGACCGTGCGGCCCTTGAGGTCCTCGATGCCGTGGGCGGCGCCGGGCTTGGCGGCGAAGCGGAAGGTGGAGCGGGCGAAGCCGAGCGGGAGGATCTCCTCCGCGCCGGCCCCGGAGTCCACGAGCAGGTCGCGGCCGGTGATGCCGATGTCGAGGCGGCCGGAGGAGACGTAGATCGCGATGTCGCGGGGGCGCAGGTAGAAGAACTCGACCTCGTTGTTCGGGTCGACGATCCGCAGCTCCTTGGACTCGCGGCGCTGCTGGTAGCCGGCCTCATGCAGCATGTCCGCCGCAGGGCCGGAGAGTGAACCCTTGTTGGGGACGGCGATGCGCAGCATGAGGTCGGCTTCCTTCGTTCGTGCGTACGGTGTGGTGCGTACGGGGTCGGATCTGCTGGTGATCAGAGGTGGGCGTAGACGTCGTCCAGGGAGATGCCGCGGGCGACCATCATCACCTGGACGTGGTAGAGCAGCTGCGAGATCTCCTCGGCGGCCGCCTCCTTGCCCTCGTACTCGGCGGCCATCCAGACCTCGGCGGCCTCTTCGACGACCTTCTTGCCGATGGCATGGACTCCCTTGCCGACCAGCTCGGCGGTGCGGGAGGTGGCGGGGTCGCCCTGGGCGGCCTTGTGCTGGAGCTCGGTGAAGAGCTCCTCGAACGTCTTCTTGGACATGGTGTCCTCCACCCTAGCCGTTGTCGGGGGCGACTCACCGCCAGGGTTCGGATACCGAACGGAGCGTGGCCGCGGTCGCCACCGCCGCGGTGACCGCCTCGTGGCCCTTGTCCTCGGTGGAGCCCGCGAGGCCGGCCCGGTCCAGGGCCTGTTCCTCGGTGTCGCAGGTGAGCACGCCGAAGCCGATGGGGACGCCGGTCTCCACCGACACCTGGGTCAGGCCCTGGGTGACGCCCTGGCAGACGTAGTCGAAGTGCGGTGTGCCGCCGCGGACGACGACGCCGAGGGCGACGATCGCGTCGTAGCCGCGGCCGGCGAGGACCTTGGCCACCACCGGCAGTTCGAAGCTGCCGGGGACCCGCAGGAGGGTCGGCTCGTCGATGCCCAGTTCGTGCAGGGCGCGCAGCGCGCCGTCCACCAGTCCGTCCATCACCTTCTCGTGCCACTGCGCCGCGATGACGGCGACCCTGAGGTCGCCGACGTTGCGGACGGACAGTTCCGGTGCACCCTTGCCGCTCACGTGTCTCCTCGTTCCTGGTGGTTCTGGTGGTTCTGGTGGTTCTGGTGGTTCTGGTGGTTCTGGTGGTTCTGGTGGTTCTGGTGGTTCTGGTGGTTCTGGTGCTTACTGGTTGCCGCAGGTGGACACGGCGGGCGTGTCCAGCCAGGGCAGGTCGTGCCCCATCCGGTCCCGCTTGGTGCGCAGGTAGCGGAGGTTGTGCTCGCCGGCCTGGACGGGCATCGGCTCGCGGTCGGTGACCTTGATGCCGTGGCGCAGCAACGCGTCGCTCTTGTCCGGGTTGTTGGTCATCAGGCGGACGCCGCGCACCCCGAGGTCGGTGAGGATCTGCGCGCCGGCGCCGTAGTCGCGGGCGTCGGCGGGCAGGCCGAGTTCGAGGTTGGCGTCGAGGGTGTCGCGGCCGCGCTCCTGGAGTTCGTAGGCCCGCAGCTTGGACATCAGTCCGATGCCGCGTCCCTCGTGGCCGCGCAGATAGACCACCACGCCACGGCCCTCCCGCTGGATGCGGGCGAGGGAGGCGTCCAGCTGGGGGCCGCAGTCGCAGCGCAGCGAGCCGAAGACGTCGCCGGTCAGGCACTCGGAGTGGACGCGGACCAGGACGTCCTCGCCGTCGCCGATCTCGCCGTGGACGAGGGCGACGTGTTCGACGCCGTCCACGGTGGAGCGGTAGCCGTAGGCGGTGAACGTGCCGTGCGCGGTGGGCAGGCGGACCTCGGCCTCGCGGCGGACGGTGGGCTCGCTGCTCCGGCGGTAGGCGATCAGGTCCTCGATGGAGATGATCGTCAGGCCGTGCTTGCGGGCGAAGACGACCAGTTCGGGCAGGCGCAGCATCCGGCCGTCCTCGCCGGCGATCTCCACGATGGCGCCGGCCGGGCGCAGCCCGGCGAGCCGGGCGAGGTCGACGGCGGCCTCGGTGTGGCCGTCGCGGACCAGTACGCCGCCGCTCCTGGCGCGCAGCGGGAAGACGTGGCCGGGGCGGACCAGGTCGGCGGGCTCGGCGGCGCCGCTCGCCAGCATGCGCAGGGTGGTGGCGCGGTCGGCGGCGGAGATGCCGGTGGTGACGCCGTGCGCCGCCGAGGCGTCGACGGAGACGGTGAAGGCGGTCTTCATCGACTCGGTGTTCTGCGCGACCATCTGCGGCAGTTCGAGCCGGTCCAGTTCCTCGCCCTCCATGGGGGCGCAGATCAGGCCGCGGCACTCGCTCATCATGAAGGCGACGATCTCGGGGGTCGCCTTCTCGGCGGCGATGACGAGGTCGCCCTCGTTCTCCCGGTCCTCGTCGTCGACGACCACGACCGGGCGGCCGGCGGCGATGTCGGCGACGGCCTGCTCGACCGGGTCGAGCGCGAACTCCTCGACGGCGTCGGAGTAGAGGGCGGGCGGGATCGGGCGGGCGGCGCCGGGCGCCCGGGTCGGGCGGGTGGCGGGAGACGGGCGGGCGGTCATGCGCACGCTCCTTCCGGGACGGGCCGCGCGGTCCGACGGGAGCGCAGCCACCAGTCGCGCAGGCCCCACAGGACGAGCGCGCCGTAGACGACGTAGACGAAGCCGGAGAAGGCGAAGCCGTTGGCGAAGTTGAGCGGGACGCCGACGGCGTCGACGAGCAGCCAGGCGAACCAGAACTCGACCATGCCGCGGGCCTGGGCGTACATGGCGACGATGGTGCCGACGAAGATGTAGGCGTCCGGCCAGGGGTCCCAGGACAGGGACGGGTAGGCCTTGAAGAGGGCGGCGACGGCGAGGGTGCCGACGGCGGCGGCGCCGAGCAGCGCGGCGCGTTCGCGCCAGGTGGCGAAGCGTACGGCGATGTGGCCGTCCTCGCCCCCGCCGCGGCCGCGGTTCCACTGCCACCAGCCGTAGACCGCGACGACCATGACGACGATCTGCTTTCCGGCGCTGCCGGAGAGGTGGGCGGTGGAGAAGGCGGCGAAGAGGATCAGGCCGGACAGGAACTGGGTGGGCCAGCTCCACAGGGAGCGCCGCCAGCCGAACGCCAGGCCGATCAGGCCGATGACGTTGCCGATCATGTCGGACCATTTGATCTGCTGGCCGAGGAGGGTGAAGGCCTCGGAGTTGAGCCAGTTCACGCGCCGGCCTCCCCGCTGCGGTCGGCGGTGCGGGACGCGCGGTCGCCGAGCAGGCGCTCGACGTACTTGGCGACGACGTCCACCTCCAGGTTGACCGGGTCGCCGGCCTTCTTCAGGCCGAGGGTGGTCAGCGCGAGGGTGGTGGGGATGAGGCTGACGGTGAAGTGGTCGGCGCCGGCGTCGACCACGGTGAGGCTGATGCCGTCGACCGTGATGGAGCCCTTCTCCACGACGTAGCGCGCGAGCTCCGCGGGCAGCGAGATCTTCACGATCTCCCAGTGCTCGGAGGGGGTGCGCTCCAGGAGGGCGCCGGTGCCGTCGACGTGGCCCTGGACGATGTGGCCGCCGAGACGGGCGCCCACGGCGGTGGGGCGTTCGAGGTTGACCCGGGAGCCGACGGCGAGGACGCCGAGGCTGGAGCGTTTGAGGGTCTCCGCCATGACGTCGGCGGTGAACTCGTCGCCCTCGTGCTCGACGACGGTGAGACAGACCCCGTTCACGGCGATGGAGTCGCCGTGCCGCGCGCCCTCGGTCACGACGGGGCCGCGGAGCCGGAAGCGGGCGGCGTCGCCGAGGTTCTCGACGGCGGTGACCTCACCCAGCTCTTCGACGATTCCGGTGAACACTTCCCGGGTCCTCCTGCCTCTAGGGGCACGGACTCCGGGGCTGCCGACGACGACAGAGATCACGGGCGTGGAGCACTCGGGGCGACGCCGGACGGGGCCACACCCGTGAGGGCGGACCCGAGGACGGCGGCGCGCACGTGTGCGTGTTCGCCCGCCGCGCACTGCCTCCCATCCGGACTTTAACCGTCGGTCCAGGAATTTCACCTGGTCAACCGGCCGCTGGAAGCGACCGGGTCGCGGACTGTAACCGCCGGTTCGGACTTTCACCGACCCCGGAGTGCGCTGCTTCTGGTACAGGGCCCAGTGTGCCACGCCCTCATGGCGTCCATCTGGACGATCGGTGTGGGTTCGCTCACAGAACGCGTCGGCGGCCGAGGGGCGGCCGGCACCGGCCGCACGAGGGATGAGAGGTCCGGCGGCGGGCAAGGGCCGTCGTCACCGCCGCCGGACCGGCCTGTGCAGGAGTCAGACATTAAGAGGACTAGACCACGCGGGTCAACAGGTCCGTACCAACCGTCGGTTCGGCGGCCGGGCCGCGGCCCGGAACCGGGGTGCGGGCGCCGGTGAACGCGGCGAAGCTGGTGCTTCGTACGCCGTGGACGTTCCAGCGGGGACGCCGATGTCCGGAGGGACGGAAACAGCATGACCACGATCCTGGTGACCGGCGGCACCGGAACGCTCGGCCGGCTCGTCGCCGAACGGCTGCGCGCCGACGGGCACGAGGTGCGGGTGCTCAGCCAGCACAGCCGGTCCTGCGCCGTCGATCTGCGCGAGGGCGGGCCGGCGCTGGACGCGGCCGTGGCGGGCGTGGACGCGATCGTGCACTGCGCGAGCTCGCCCCGGGGCGGCGACGAGGAGGCGGCCGGCCACCTGATCGCGGCGGCGCGCACGGCGGGCGTCCCCCATCTCGTCTACGTCTCCGTCGTGGGCGTCGACCGGGTGCCGTTCGGCTACTACCAGACGAAGCACGCGGTGGAGCGGCTGGTCGTGGAGTCGGGACTGGGCTGGACGGTGCTGCGCGCCACCCAGTTCCACGACCTGCTGGTGGACGTCTTCGAGCGGGTGGCCAAGGCGCCGGTCGTGCTGCTGCCGGCCGGGGTGAGCGCCCAGCCGGTGGAGGCGGCCGAGGTCGCGGGCCGGCTGGCCGAGCTGGCGGTGGGTGCGCCGGCGGGGCGGGCGCCCGACCTGGGCGGCCCCGAGGTGCGTCCGGTGGAGTCCCTGGCCCGCGCCTATCTCAGGGCCGTCGGCCGGCGCCGCCCGATCCTCAGCCTGCCGATGCCGGGCCGGGCCTACCGCGGCTTCCGCACGGGCGGCCACCTCGCGCCGCGCCGGGCGGTGGGCAAGCGGACGTTCGAGGAGTACCTGCTGACGCGGTTCGGCTCGGCGCTGCACCGGTGAGACGGCCGCGCGTGCGGCGCCCGGCGCGGCGGGCGCGCGTCCTGCGACGGGGGCGGCATACGCACCTCCCGTGACGAGGGCGGCATACGCACCTCCCGTGACGAGGGCGGCATACGCACCTCCCGTGACGAGGGCGGCATACGCACCTCCCGTGACGAGGGCGGCATACGCACCTCCCGTGACGAGGGCGGCGTACGCACCTCCCGTGACGAGGGCGGCGTACGCACCTCCCTCGACGAGAGCCGGGTACGCGCGTCCTGTGACGCGGGGCGCGCACCGGTACGGCCCGCGTCCGGTCATCCGGCCCGGTGTTCCCCGCCGCTCCGGCCGGCCGGGGCGAACAGGTCGTCCTGGGCGCGGTCCCGCGCCGTGATCAGCGCTCCGCGCAGCACCGCGCCGCCGCCGAGCGCGCCCGGCCGCACCTCCAGGGGCAGCGGCGACATCCGCTGGACGCGGTCGGCCACCCGGGCCGCGAGCGCCTCGCCGCCGGCCTGGCCGACCTCGCCGCCCAGGACCAGGCAGCCGGGGTCCAGGACGGCCACGACCGAGGCGGCGCCGAGGGCGACGCGGTCGGCGAGGGCGTCCAGGAAGGCGTCGGACGCGGCGGCGTCCCCGGTCGCCGCCCGCCGCACCAGCTCGGCCGCCGGCGCCCCGGTCAGTCCGTGCGCGCGGGCGAGTTGGGCCACCGCCGCCGCGCCGGCCAGGGAGTGGAAGCCGCCCGTGCAGTCGGTGGCCGAGGGCAGGCCCCCGGTGCCCGGCACGGGCAGGAAGCCGATCTCGCCGGTGCCGCCGGACGCGCCGCGGCGCAGCGCGCCGTCCAGGACGACGGCCGCGCCGGTACCGTGGCCGAGCCAGAGCAGGACGAAGGTGTCCCGTCCCCGGGCGGCGCCGTCGCGCTGCTCGGCCAGCGCGGCGAGGTTGGTCTCGTTCTCGACGATGACGGCCGCGCGCGGCAGCCGTTGCTGAAGGGCGGCCACCAGCCGGCGGTGCCACTCGGGCAGGCCCGTCGAGTCGCGCAGCTCACCGGTGACCGGGTCGATGAGCCCGGGGGCGCCGATGGCGACGGTGTGCAGCCGCTCCGCGCCGGCCTCCTTCGCCGCCCGCTCCACCAGCGTGACCGCCTGCTCGACCGCGTCCCCGGTGCCGGTGTCGCCGCCGATGGGCGCGCACGCCTCGGCGCGTTCCCGGCCCAGCAGGTCGGTGACGGTCACGGTGACGCTCTCGGTGCGCACGTCGAGGGCGGCCAGGTGGGCGCGGTCGGCGACGATGCCGTACAGCCGTGCGTTGGGGCCGCGCCGCTGCTCGCCGGACTCCCCCACCACGGTGATCAGGCCGGAGAGCGCCAGGCGCTCCACGAGGTCGGCGACGGTCGGCCTGGACAGGCCGGTGAGCTGCTTCAACTGTCCTGCCGTCAACGGTCCTTCCCGCTGCAGCAGGCGCAGGGCGAGCCGGTCGTTGATGGCCCGGGCGGTGCTCGGGGATGCGGGCATGCCGGGAATCCTCCCAGATCGACTGGGCCGCGCCGGGCGGCCGTCGCAAATCCCCTATCCATCAGGAAGGGTACCTGATAGTTTACGTCGCGTTCAGCACGCCGGCCGTCCGCAGGGGCGGCCCAGCGTCCAGAAGGGGCCGGAGAATGACAGCAGTGGTCTACGAACAGCGCGAGGTGCGGCGCGCCCGGTACGCCGTGGCGGCCGTGTTCGCCGTGCACGGCGCGGTGACCGGCTCGTTCGCGACCCGGGTGCCGTGGATCCAGGAGCACGCCTCGGTGAGCGCCGGGCAGTTGGGCCTCGCGCTGGCGTTCCCCGCGCTCGGCGCGTCCCTCGCGATGCCGCTGGCGGGCCGGATCAGCCACCGTTTCGGCGCCCGCGCCGCCCTGCGCGGCCTGCTCGCGCTGTGGACGCTGTCCCTGGTCCTGCCCGCCCTCTCCCCCAACCTGCCCGCCCTCTGTCTGGCGCTGTTCGTCTACGGCGCCTCGGCGGGGATGTCCGACGTCGCGATGAACGCGCTCGGCGTGGAGGTGGAGAACCGGCTCGGCCGCTCGATCATGTCCGGGCTGCACGGCATGTGGAGCGCGGGCGCCCTGATCGGCTCGGCGGCCGGCACGCTCGCCGCGCACCTGGGCGCGGACGCCCGGCTGCACCACGTCCTGGCGGCCGCTGTGCTGACCGTGCTCGGGCAGGTGGCCTGCTCCTGGGTCCTGGACCTCCAGCCCGCCGAGGACGAGGAGCCGCCGCCGCGGTTCGCGCTGCCGCCGAAGTCGGCGCTGCTGATCGGCGCGATCGGGTTCTGCGCGGTGTTCGCGGAGGGCGCGAGCCTGGACTGGTCGGCGGTGTACCTGCGCCAGCAGCTGGAGACCTCGGCGGGGCTCGCCGCGGCCTGCACCACCGGCTTCACCCTGACCATGGCCGTCGCCCGGATCGTCGGCGACCGGGTGGTGGACCGGTTCGGCTCGGTGCGCACGGTGCGGGCCGGCGGGGTGCTGGCCGTGCTGGGCGGGCTGCTGGTCGTCCTGGCGGGCCATCCGGCGGTGGCGATGGGCGGGTTCGCGCTGATGGGGCTCGGCATCGCGGTCGTCGTGCCGCTGTGCTTCGCGGCGGCCGGGCGCAGCGGGCCCAACCCCAGCCAGGCCATCGCCGGCGTGGCGACCATCACGTACACCTCCGGTCTGGTCGCGCCGAGCGCCATCGGCGGGCTCGCCCAGGCGACCAGCCTGGTGGTGTCGTTCGGCCTGGTGACCGTGCTGGCGTGCGGGCTGGCCGCCTTCGCCGGGGTGCTGCGGGCGGGCGACCGGGACCGGCCGAGGATCAGTGGTCCGGCCGCAGCAGTTCCCGGCCCGCGGCCCTGAACCGCTCGCTCCACGGGGCGGGGCGCAGCGTCTCGGAGTCCAGCCGGACCAGGACGCGGGCGCCGTGCGCGTAGGCCGTCGCGCCGTCGGCCGAGCAGAACCGGAAGCCGTACGTCAGGCCGGTGGTACCGAGCCGTTCCAGCCACAGGTGGACGGCGTACTCACCCGGCCGGGTCACCGGGGCGTCGTAGGTGATCCGCAGTTCCTTGACCGCGTTGCAGGCGTCGCCGGCGGCGGCCCAGTCGCCCTCGAAGCGGAAACCGTGGCCGCTCCACAGCTCGGACCAGGCGCGCTCCACCAGCAGCGGGTAGCGCGCGTTGTGCAGCAGGCCGAGCGCGTCCAGGTCGTCGAAGTGCACGTCGACGGGGATCAGCCGGCCGTACGACAGGGCGGGGACGGCGGGGGCCTGGACGGTCACGGGGTGCTCCTGGGGGGTGCGGTGGGGCGGTGCGGCGGTACTGCGCGGTCCATCCTAAGCGGTCGCTCAGCGCGGCTTTCGAACGGAGCATCGCCGCGCACCCCCGACAATGGTTTTCGGACACCTCACGTACAGAGAAAGCGAAACCCCACCATGGACCTCGGCGTGCGCTGGAAACTGCACGGTGACGGGCGCACGCCCGCACCCGGAGCGGTGGTCCGGCCCGACGAACGGCTCTCCTGGCCCCGCACGGTCGGGCTCGGCGCCCAGCACGTCGTGGCCATGTTCGGCGCCTCCTTCGTGGCCCCCGTGCTCATGGGCCTCGACCCCAACCTCGCGATCATGATGTCCGGCGTCGCGACGGTGATCTTCCTGCTCGCCACCCGCGGCCGGGTCCCCAGCTACCTGGGCTGCTCGCTGTCGTTCGTGGGCGTCGCCGCGGTGATCCGGGCCCAGGGCGGCACGAGCGCAACGGTCACCGGCGCGGTGCTGGTCGTCGGCGCGGTGCTGTTCCTGATCGGGCTCGCCGTCCAGCGGTTCGGGGCGCGGATCATCCACGCCGCGATGCCGCCGGTCGTCACCGGCGCGGTGGTGATGCTGATCGGCTTCAACCTCGCCCCGGTCACCGCCTCCACCTACTGGCCGCAGGACCAGTGGACGGCGCTGCTGGTGATGCTGTTCACCGGACTGGCCGTGGTCTGCCTGCGCGGCTTCTGGTCCCGCATCGCGATCTTCCTCGGCCTGGTCTTCGGGTACGCCCTGTCCTGGGCGCTCGACCGGATCTTCGGCAGGATCCACTCCGCGGACGGGTCGGGCAAGGTCACCGACCACTGGCGCCTGGACCTCTCCGGCGTCGGCAAGGCCGACTGGGTCGGGCTGCCGACCTTCCACGGACCGGCCTTCCACTGGTCGGCGATCCTGGTGGCGCTGCCCGTCGTCATCGCGCTGGTCGCGGAGAACGCCGGACACGTCAAGGCGGTCGGCGAGATGACCGGCGACCCGCTGGACGACAAGCTCGGCACGGCCATCTCGGCCGACGGCGTCGCCTCGGTGCTGTCGACGGCGGTGGGCGGCCCGCCCAACACCACCTACTCCGAGAACATCGGCGTGATGGCCGCCACCCGCGTGTACTCCACCGCCGCCTACTGGGCCGCCGCCGGCTTCGCGCTGCTGTTCGGCCTGTGCCCGAAGTTCGGCGCGGTCGTCGCCGCGATCCCCGGCGGCGTCCTCGGCGGCATCACCGTCATCCTGTACGGCATGATCGGCCTGCTCGGCGCGCAGATCTGGCTCAACGCCAAGGTCGACCTGCGCAACCCGCTGAACCTGGTGCCGGCCGCGGCGGGCATCATCATCGGCGTCGGCAACGTCAGTATGAAGTTCACCGACACCTTCTCGCTCAGCGGCATCGCGCTCGGCACGATCGTCGTCATCACCGGGTACCACGCGCTGCGCGCCTTCGCGCCCGCGCACCTCAAGAAGCAGGAACCGCTCCTGGACGAGGGCACGTCGTCCTACGACGAGGGGCGCGCCGAGCGGTAGCCGCGATTCGCCCGTTGTGGGGAACGGCGGGGCGGTCGGCGGTGCGGGCGGCGCGGGGCTGGGACGCTGCCCCCATGGGGCACTCGGTACGACTCACCCGCCGCCCGGACACCGTGGACGCGGTCCTCACGCGGATGCGCTCGCTGGCGGCCACCCTGCCGGAGCGGGACGGGATCGCGGTCTTCAACCGCGTCTACCTCACCGTCACCGAGGCCGTCGGCCACCGGCTGACCGCCGGACGCTTCACGGACCCGCACGCCGCGGCCACGCTGGACGTGCGGTTCGCCGGGCGCTACCTCGCCGCCGTGGACGCGGCGGACCGGGGGCGGCGCCCGCCCGCCTGCTGGCGCCCGCTGTTCCAGCTCCGCCGCCATCCCGGCGTACGCCCGCTCCAGTTCGCGCTGGCCGGCGTCAACGCGCACATCGGCCACGACCTGGCCCTCGCCGTCGTGGACGCCTCTCTCGCCCTCGGATGCGAACCGGAGGACCTGGAGAGCGACTTCGACCGCGTCGGCGACCTGCTGGCCGCGCTGGAGGAACGGGTCCGCGAGGAGCTGATGCCGGGGCCCGACCTGCTCCAGATCGCCGATCCGCTCACCCATCTGCTGAGCGCGTGGAGCCTGGAGCGCGCCCGGGACGCCGCCTGGTCGAGCGCGCGGGCGCTGTGGGCGCTGCGCCGACTGCCGGACGTGGCCGAGGAGTTCGCCCAGCGGCTGGACGCGGCGGTCGGCTTCGCCGGGCGCATGATGCTCACCCCGCTGCCGCACTGACCCGCCCCGCCCCGCTCCGGCGCGGCCACGGCCGCGGGCCCCGGCCGGGCGCCGGGGAACTCTCGGGTGATCACTGTACGTTGACCGGTGGACACCGACGATCACGAAGGAGCGCACCGGCATGGCGACACGGCTGGGACTGGGTCTCCCGCAGAACCGTCAGTACGACCTCGGCACGGACGTGCCCGACGTGGCCCGCGCCGCCGAACGCATCGGCTACGACAGCCTCTGGGTGTACGAACGGGCCCTGTTCCCGGAGCCCGCCACCCAGGGCCTGTACGGCATCGAGGGCCTGCCCTGGCCCGACGCCTACCGGCATGTGGCCGACCCGCTGGTCACGCTCACCCTGGCCGCGGCGGCCACCGAGCGGGTGAGCCTGGGCAGCAGCGTGCTCGTCGCGCCGCTGCACACGCCGTTCCAGCTCGCCAAGGCCCTCGCCTCGCTCGACGCGGCCAGCGGCGGCCGGGTGCTCGCCGGCTTCGGCACCGGCTGGTCCCTGGACGAGTACGCGGCCTCGGGGATCCGGCCGATCAAGGAGCGCGGGCGGGTGCTGGACGAGGTGATCGACGTCTGCCGCGCGGTGTGGGGCCCGGACCCGGTGCGCCACACCGGCCCGCTGACCTCGATCGACTCGGCCCTGGTCGGCCCCAAGCCCGCCCGGCCCATTCCCATCCTGCTGGCCGCCGGCACCGGCCGGGCGCGGGAGCGGCTGGTCGAGCACGCCGACGGCTGGCTGCCGACCGCCACCGGCCTGGAGCAGGTCGCCGACCAGTGGCACGCGCTCCAGGACCTGGCCGCCGAGCGCGGCCGGCAGCAGCCGATCCGGACGGTGCTGCGGGTGAACGCCCGCTACCGGGCCAAGCGCGAAGGCGGCGACCGCAGGCCCTTTAACGGCGGCGCCGAGCAGATCGCGGCCGACCTGCTCCCCTACGCCGAACTCGGCCTGGAGGAGATCCTGGTCGACGTGCAGAGCACCCCGCGCGACGCCGAGGAGCTCAAGGACGTCGCCGCCGAGGTGTACGAGGCGGCGCGGGCGGCCGGACTGTGACCGCCCGCGGCCGGCGTCAGTCCTCGGGCAGCTCGACGGGCGCGATCTCGTCGTAGACGTCGCCCGGACCGGGGTTGGTGGCGTCGGTGCCGCCGCCGAAGTGGTGCATCACGCCCCACACCGCGTTCAGCGCGGTCTGCACGGCGCCCTCCGCCCAGCCGGCCGTCCAGGAGATGTCGTCGCCGGCCAGGAAGATGCCCCGCTTGTCCTCGGGCAGCCGGTCCTGCATGAAGTGCGTGAACAGGCGCCGCTGGTAGCGGTAGTGGCCGGGCAGGTTGGCCTTGAACGCGCCCATGAAGTACGGCTCGTTCTCCCAGGACACCGTCACCGGGTTGCCGATCACGTGCGCCCGGATGTCGACGTTCGGGTAGATCTCGCCGAGCGACTTCAGCATGACCTCCATCCGCTCGTTCGCGGACAGCGGCAGCCACTTGAGGCTGTCGTCGCACCAGGTGTAGGAGAGGCAGATCACGGCGGGCTTGTCCGGCCCGTCGTCCAGCAGGTAGGTGCCGCGGGTCATCCGGTCGGTCAGCGTCATCGACATGACGTCCCGGCCCGTCTGCTCGTCCTTGTCCAGCCAGAACGGCCGGTCCACCGGCACGAACAGCTTGCTGGACTCCATGTAGTGGGTGCGCTCGATCGCCGTCCAGTGGTCGATCGGGAACAGCTCGTCGTCGCACTGGATCTTGGACAGCAGCATCCAGGACTGGGCGGTGAAGATCGCCGCCCGGTAGGTGCGGATGTCGCCGCTCGCGTCGGTCACCGTGATCCGGTTGCCGGCGGTGCGGTTCAGCCGGGTCACGGCCGGGCGCGGCTCGCCAGCCACGTGCAGCGACTGCAGCGAGGTGCCGTAGGGCCAGTGGACGATCTTCTCCGGCTCGCGCTCCCACAGGCGCAGCGGCAGCTGCTGGGAGCCGCCGACGATGCCGCGGTGGTGGTCGTCGGCCTCGGTGTAGACGACGCGCAGGATCTCCAGGATGGAGTTGGGGAAGTCGGTGTCCCAGCCGCCGGTGCCGAAGCCGACCTGGCCGAAGATCTCGCGCTGCCGGAAGGACTTGAACGCCTCGGAGTCGCAGAGGAAGCCGTAGAAGGTCTGGTTGTCCAGCTTCTCCACCAGCTTCGCCCAGATCTCGCGGATGCGCGGCACGTCCCGCTCGCGCAGGGCGCGGTTCATGTCGGAGAAGTCGGCGCCCTCCTCCAGGCACCGGCCCCAGGCGTCGGCGACGTCCCGGTAGACCTGCGGCAGGTCGGCGATCGTCTCGGCGTAGTGCGACTCGCCCTTGAGGTCGACGACGGTGGACGGGGTCGTCTCGGCGAGCGGGTTGGGGAAGGGGCGGGTGGTGAGGCCGACCAGGTCGATGTAGTGCTGGAGGGCGGTGGAGGACGGCGGGAAGCGCATGGCGCCCATCTCCGCGGTCAGCGACGCGTCGCAGCCCTCGAAGCCGACGGTGCGCAGCCGGCCGCCGATCCGGTCGGCCTCGTAGACGACGGGCTTGAGGCCCATCTTCATCAGCTCGTAGGCGGCGACGACGCCGGACAGGCCGCCGCCGATGACCGCGACCTCGGCGCCCAGCTCGGTCGCGGGGATCTGGCCGAGGCCCGCCGGGTGGGCGAGGAAGTCGTCGTAGGCGTAGGGGAAGTCCGGGCCGAACATGGTGATCGGCGGCTGCTGCTCGTCGGCGTGCTCGACGGCGTTGGGCACCGTGGACGTCATGGGGTACGGACTCCTTGCGCGGGAAGAACGGGGTGCGGGCGGGGTGCGGGCCGGGAGGCTCAGACGAGGGACCCGTACAGGCCGGGGCGGCGGTCGGCGAGGTACGGGTTGCTCTCGCGGGAGGCTGCGAGGAGGGCCGGGTCCGCGTCGGCGAGGATCAGCTCCTCGGCGCGGCCGGCCCGGGCGCGGGCGACGCCGTCGGGGCCGGCGAGGGCGGACAGTCCGGTGAACTCGAACTCGCCTTCGCGGCCGGTGCGATTGGCGTACGCGACGTACATCTGGTTCTCGAAGGCGCGCACCGGTACGAGGGATTCGGCGACGAACTGGTACGGGTGCATGAGCGCCGTCGGGACGAGGAGGAGGTCGGTGCCGGCCAGGGCGTGGCCGCGCACGTTCTCCGGGAACTCCACGTCGTAGCAGATCAGCAGGCCCACGGTCAGGCCGTTCAGCTCGGCCTGGACGACCGGCTGGTCGCCCGGGGTGAAGTGGTCGCGCTCGAAGCCGCCGAAGAGGTGGGTCTTGCGGTGGTTGGCGAGGCGGGCGCCGTCGGCGGAGATCAGCTGGGCGGAGTTGAAGACGGACCCGCCTTCGCGCTCCGGGTAGCCGTAGGCGACCGCGAGGCCGTGCCGGGTCGCCAGCTCGGCGACCGCGTCGGCGCCGTCGCCGTCGGCGGACTCGGCGAGGCGGGCGATGTCGTCGCCGATGGCGTAGCCGGTCAGGAACATCTCGGGGGCGAGGAGGAGTGCGGCGCCCGCGGCGGCGGCGCGGGCGGCCGCAGCGTCGAGGACCTTCAGGTTCTCGACGACGGAGCCGGGGCGGCCGGAGCTCTGGAGCAGGGCGGTGCGCATGGATTCCTCGCGGTGCGGGGGTTCTTCGGGGGGCGGTTAGACGGTACGGGCGGGTGGATGGGGGGTACAAGCGGTCGCCGTTGCGCGGGAGTGGGGGGTTCGTTGCGTACGGAAGGGGGTGTACGGCGATTCGTTGTGCGGGGAGTTGTCTCTCCCCCACCTCGCCCACCCACCCGCCCGCCCGCCCGACTCGGTGGGGTGAGAGGTCACCCTCCCCGGGGCCCCGCCCCGGACCCCGGCGGGGGCTGCGCCCCCTGACCCCCGCTTGAGACCCGCGTGCGGCGCCCGGACACGCCTCCGCCCCCGGAGCCGGTGAGGCCGGGGGCGGTGTGGGCTGCGGGGCGGTTTCCACCAGCCCGCGGCGTCACGTCGGGGAGCCCGACGAGTAGCGGCGCAGGAGGGGGGAGAGGACCAGGACCGACTTGGTGCGTTCCACGAACGGCTCGCCCGCGATGCGTTCGAGGACGCGTTCGAAGTGGCGCATGTCCGCGGCGAAGACCTGGGCGATCGCGTCCGCGTCGCCGGTGACGGTGGAGGCGGACACCACCTCCTGGTAGCGCTCCAGGCCCCGCTGGATGGTCTCCGGGGAGGTGTTGCGCCGGCAGTGGATCTCGACGTACCCCTCGGTCTCCCAGCCGAGCGCCGCCGGGTCGACCCGGACGGTGAAGCCGGTGATGGCTCCGGTGGCGCGCAGCCTGTCCACGCGCCGCTTGACGGCGGGTGCGGACAGGCCGACGAGCTGCCCGATGTCCGCGTAGGAGCGGCGGGCGTCCTCGGCGAGGGCGTGCACGATGCGTTCGTCGAGATCGTTCAGCACAGTGGGTGGATCACTTTTCGGAAGGCGCGGCGAGACGGGAGCGGCGGTAGCCGTACCCGAAGTAGAACACGAGCCCGACCGCCATCCAGATTCCGAAGACCACCCAGGTGACGGCCGAGAGGCTGCCCATCATCCAGACGCACAGGACGAAGCCGATCGCGGGCAGCAGCGGGGACAGCGGCACGCGGAAGGTGCGGCGCATACCGGGACGGGTCCGGCGCAGCACCACGACCGCCACGTTGACGAGCGCGAAGGCGAAGAGCGTGCCGATGCTGGTGGCGTCGGCGAGCTGGCCCAGCGGGACGGCGGCGGCCAGCACGCCGCAGAACAGCGACACGATCACCGTGTTGGCGCGCGGCGCGCCGGTCTTCGGGTGGACGCGGGAGAACACCTTGGGCACCAGGCCGTCGCGGGACATCGCGAACAGGATGCGGGTCTGGCCGTACAGGACGGTCAGGACGACGCTGGCGATGGCGACGACCGCGCACGCGGCCAGCAGGGTGCCCCAGAAGGACTGGCCGGTGACCTCGCGCATGATCTGGGCGAGGGCCGCCTCCGAGTCGGTGAACTGCCGCCAGGGCTTGGCGCCCACGGCGACGGCGGCGACCAGGACGTAGAGCGCGGTCACGATGACCAGCGACAGCATGATCGCGCGGGGCAGGTCACGTTGGGCGTCCTTGGCCTCCTCGCCGGCGGTGGAGGCGGCGTCGAAGCCGATGTAGGAGAAGAACAGCGTCGCGCCCGCCGCACTGACGCCGCCCATGCCCAGCGGCATGAAGTGGGCGTAGTTGCCGCTGCGGAAGCCCTGGACGCCGATGGCGCAGAACAGCACCAGCGAGGCGATCTTCACGCAGACCATGACGGTGTTGGCGCGCGCGGACTCCTTGGCGCCGCCCATCAGGAAGACCATGGCGAGCAGGACGACGATCAGCGCCGGCAGGTTGAAGACGCCGCCGTCGCCGGGCGGCTCGGACAGCGCGGCCGGGAGGGTGACGCCGATGGTCCCCTTGAGCAGTTCGTTGAGGTACTCGCCCCAGCCGACGGCCACGGCGGCCACCGACACGCCGTACTCCAGCAGCAGGCACCAGCCGCACACCCAGGCGATCAGCTCGCCCATCGTTGCGTACGCGTACGAGTAGGAGGAGCCGGAGACAGGGATCGTGCCGGCCAGTTCGGCGTACGACAGGGCGGAGAACAGCGCGGTGAGGCCGGCGATCACGAAGGACAGCGTGACGGCGGGACCGGCCTTGGGCACGGCCTGCCCGAGGACCACGAAGATGCCGGTGCCGAGGGTGGCGCCGATGCTGATCATGGTGAGCTGCCACAGCCCGAGGGACCGCCTGAGGGTCCCTCCTTCGCCCTGGCCGCCCTCGGCGACCAGGCGTTCCACGGGCTTGCGCCGCATCAGGCGGGCGCCGACGGACGGGGGGACGGGGGTGGTGCGGTCGTGCGGTGGTGCACTGGGGGCGCCTCGGTCGAGCACGCGCGGCTCCTTGTCGCTGCGGGTCTTCAGCGGCGGGGACCGGTGGCGCCCCGTCCCGGGGGGACCCACCGAGCGGGGTCCCTGCCGCGCCACGTACAGCGCAGACCCTATGAGGCCGGGCGTCGCGGTCGTAATGCAGCAACCTTGCGTGTCTCCGCATGATCGTTGCGTTGCTCGGCGCTGAGCGGACGTTCGTTGCGCGGGTGCTTTCGACCGTTGCGCGCCCGACGTACGGGTGCGCCCCTTATCGCCCCGGTGGCCCGGAACGCCGTACGGCCCCCGTCCGGCCCCGTGACGGGGCGGGCGGGGGCCGTGGGGGCTGTGGGGGCCGCTGGGCGCGGGAAGGATACGGCTCGGCTCCGGCGGCCGGGCGGGTCAGCTCCAGCTGGCGTGCAGGGGCTTGCCCTCGGCGTAGCCGGCCGCGCTCTGGACGCCGACGATGGCCTTGTCGGCGAACTCCTCCAGGGAGGCGGCGCCGGCGTAGGTGCAGGAGGAGCGGACGCCCGCGATGATCGAGTCGATCAGGTCCTCGACGCCCGGGCGGGTGGGGTCGAGGAACATCCGCGAGGTGGAGATGCCCTCCTCGAACAGCGCCTTGCGGGCACGGTCGTAGGCGGACTCCTCCGAGGTGCGGTTGGCGACGGCGCGCGCCGAGGCCATGCCGAAGGACTCCTTGTAGAGGCGGCCGCTGGCGTCCTGCTGGAGGTCGCCCGGCGACTCGTAGGTGCCGGCGAACCAGGAGCCGACCATCACGTTGGACGCGCCGGCGGCGAGCGCCATGGCCACGTCGCGCGGGTGGCGGACGCCGCCGTCGGCCCACACGTGCTTGCCGTACTTGCGCGCCTCGGCGGCGCACTCCAGGACGGCGGAGAACTGCGGCCGGCCCACGCCGGTCATCATCCGCGTGGTGCACATGGCGCCGGGGCCGACACCGACCTTGATGATGTCCGCGCCGGCGTCGATCAGGTCCTTGACGCCCTCGGCGGAGACGATGTTGCCGGCGACGATCGGGACCCGCGGGTCGAGGTCGCGCACCAGCTTGACCGCGCTGATCATCGACTCCTGGTGGCCGTGCGCGGTGTCGATGACGAGGGTGTCCACGCCCGCGTCGAGGAGCTGCTTGGCCTTGCCCGCGACGTCGCCGTTGATGCCGACGGCGGCGGCGACGCGCAGTCCGCCCCGGTCGTCGGTGGCGGGGGTGTACAGCGTGGCGCGCAGGGCGCCCTTGCGGGTGAGGATGCCGGCCAGGCGGCCGTCCTTGTCGACGGCGGGGGCGTAGCGCCGGTTGTGCTGGTCGAGGGTGTTGAAGGCCTCGCCCGGGTCGATGTCCGCGTCCAGAAGCAGCAGGTCCTTGCTCATCACCAGTTCGAGCTGGGTGAAGCGGTCGACGCCGGTGAGGTCCCGGTCGGTGACGACGCCCACGGGCCGCTGGTTCTCGTCGACGACCACGCCGGCGTTGTGCGCCCGCTTGGGCAGCAGGGCGAGGGCGTCGGCGACCGTCTGGTGCGGGGCCAGCACGATGGGGGTGTCGAGGACGTGGTGGCGGCTCTTGACCCAGGAGACCACGTCGGTGACGACGTCGATCGGGATGTCCTGCGGGATGACCACCAGTCCGCCGCGGCGGGCCACGGTCTCGGCCATGCGGCGGCCGGCGATCGCGGTCATGTTGGCGACGACCAGCGGGATGGTGGTGCCCGTGCCGTCCGGGGCGCTGAGGTCCACGCCCTGCCGTGAGCCGACCGCGCTGCGGCTCGGCACCATGAAGACGTCGTCGTACGTCAGGTCGTACGCGGGCTGGATGTCGTTGAGGAAACGCACGTGCTGCACATCCCAGTCGTTCAGAGGTGACCCCCTGGCAGGACCGCCAGGGGGAAAGAGCACGTACTTCATTGTCCCACGCCCCGGGCGGCACCGGCCCCCGGCAGAACATCCAGGCCGGTCAGGGGCCGGGTGGGAGGAACCTCCAACGGCGGGGGCGGGCCGCTGGACCGGGCGGGGGCGCGGGTGCCGGGTGCGCGAACGCGGGACGGCTGTGGCGATGTGTCGACACATCGCCACAGCCGTCCCGCGCCGACCCGCGCGTCCTCGGACCCGCGTCCTCAGATCCGTATTCTCAGACCCCGTCCGGGTCCGCCCGGTTCAGGGCGGGCTTCGGAGCGGTACCGGCCGTCATCAGGTAGTCGGCGGCCGAGGTGTCCGTGACCAGGCTGGTGACCAGCCCGGAGCGCAGCACCGCGTCGATCGCGGGCGCCTTGCGCTGCCCGCCCGCTATCGCGACGACCTCGGGGATGCGGCGCAGCTGGTCCGCCTTGACCGTGATGCACCGCTCCCCCAGGTCACGGCCGATCCGCCGCCCCTCGGCGTCGAACAGGTGCGCGGACATCTCGGCGGCGACGCCGAGCGAGGCGTAGTGGGCGCGCTCCTCGTCGCTGAGCATGTCGTGCACCGTGGAGATGCCCGGCTCCCAGGAACCGATGGAGACGCAGGCGACGGTGACCTTGTCGAAGTACTCGAAGGCCCGTGCGATCCCGGTCTGGTTGCGCAGCGCCACCGCGGTGGCCGCGTCCGGGAGCAGCATCGGGGCGTAGATGGGGTGGGCGTCGCCGCCGGACACCTGCGCGGCGCGGCGCACGGCCTCCACCGAGCCGCGCTCGGCGGTCCCGGCGTCGTAGACGCCGGTCAGCTGCACCACCGTGCACGGGGGCAGCCGGTCGAGGGCCGCCGCCATGTGGATGGTGGAGCGGCCCCAGGCCAGCCCCAGGACGTCCCCCTCGTTGACGAGTTCCCCGAGCAGGTCGGCCGCGACCTCGCCGAGGTTTTCCGGGTCGGGGGTCTCCTCGGCGTCGGCCGGGGACTCCACGACGACGGCGTGCCTGAGGCCGTAGCGGGCGCGGAGCGCGTCGGAGCGCTCGGCGTCCAGTTCGGCCGGCACGCGGATCTCGATGCGCACGAGATCCCGTTCGAGAGCGGTCTCCAGGACCCTGGCCACCTTGAAGCGGCTGACGCCGAACTCCTCGGCGATCTGGATCTTCGACTTCCCCTCTAGGTAGAAACGGCGGGCCATGGCCGCCGCCTGCACCAGCTCAGCGGGTCCCATCCGCACTGCTGACCGGCCCGCCGACATACCCGACACGGCGATCTCCTCACTGCTGTTCACACTCTGGATTCGCCGTTCATCCTTGCAGATCCGGCGCGCAGGATCAGCCCTGATGAGAGCCGTTCACGTAGCTGACGCTCAGTGGTCGCACGCCCACGATGCGGTGGCGGTGGCCGCCTCCGCCCGCGTGCGCAGTGCACGTACCGCTTCGGCGGGGTCGTCGGCGCCGTAGACCGCCGAGCCGGCGACGAAGACGTCGGCGCCGGCCTCGGCGCAGCGCTCAATGGTGGAGGCGGAGACTCCGCCGTCCACCTGGAGCCAGAGCTGGAGGCCGTGCTTGCCGATCAGCTCCCTGGTCCGGCGGATCTTGGGCAGCATGATGTCGAGGAACGCCTGGCCGCCGAAGCCGGGCTCCACGGTCATGACCAGCAGCATGTCGAGTTCCGGGAGCAGGTCCTCGTAGGGCTCGATGGGGGTGGCGGGCTTGAGCGCCATGGAGGCGCGCGCGCCCTTGGCGCGGATCTCCCGGGCGAGGCGCACCGGCGCGGCGGCGGCCTCGACGTGGAAGGTGACCGAGGAGGCGCCGGCCTCGACGTACTGCGGGGCCCACCGGTCGGGGTCCTCGATCATCAGGTGGCAGTCCAGCGGCGTGTCCGTCGCCCGGGCCAGGGACTCCACGATCGGTACGCCGAGGGTGAGGTTCGGAACGAAGTGGTTGTCCATGACGTCGACGTGGAGCCAGTCGGCGCCTTCGACCGCCTTCGCCTCGTCGGCGAGGCGGGCGAAGTCTGCGGACAGGATGCTCGGGTTGATCTGCGCGGCCATGCCCCAAGACTGCCATGCCGGAGCACGGTTGTTCGCCCCGGTCCCGCCGGGCCGCGTCCACCGGCCGCCGCCGGGCCGCCGCCACCGTCGGCCTCGGCCGCGGACGCCCCGCGATCGGGCGCGGGCGCGGACGTACCGGTCGGCGCGGCCGGGAGGCGCCGCCGGAGGTACGGCCACGGTCTCGGGGCCGCCGGAGACCCGGCGGCCCCGTGGGGTCAGGCCGTGCGGCGGATGAGGGCCAGGTACATGGCGTCGGTGCCGTGCAGGTGCGGCCAGAGCTGTACGTCAGGGCCGTCGCCGAGGGCCCCGACGCCCGGGAGCAGCGGCCGGGCGTCGATCAGCTCGGTGTCGGGGAACTGCTTGAGCAGGTCGTCGACGACCGCCCGGGTCTCGGCGAGGTGCGGCGAGCAGGTGGCGTAGCCGACGACGCCGCCGACCCGCACCGACTCCAGCGCCGTGCGCAGCAGCCCGCGCTGGAGCGGGGCGAAACCGTCCAGGTCCTCCGGGCGGCGCCGCCACCGAGCCTCGGGGCGGCGGCGCAGGGCGCCCAGGCCGGTGCACGGCACGTCCACGAGGACCCGGTCGAAGCTGCCGGGCCGCCACGGCGGGCGGGTCCCGTCGGCGGCGATCACCTGGTACGGGCCGGGGTTGCCGTCGAGGGCGCGGGCCACGAGCCCGGCGCGGTGCGGCTGCTTCTCCGAGGCGAGCAGGAACGCGCCGCGCTCGGCGGCGAGCGCCGCGAGCAGGGCCGCCTTGCCGCCGGGTCCGGCGCAGGCGTCGAGCCACTTCTCGTCGGGGCCGTCCAGCGGCGCGTCGGCCAGGGCGAGGGCGACGAGCTGGCTGCCCTCGTCCTGGACGCCCGCCCGGCCCTCCCGTACGGCGGTCACGGCGCCCGGTTCGCCGCCCTCGGTCAGCCGTACCGCGTACGGCGACCAGCGGCCCGGCAGCGCGGCCTCCTCGCCGAGGAGTTCCTCGGTGGTGGCGCGGCCCGGCCGGGCGACGAGGGTCACCTCGGGCCGCTCGTTGTCGGCCTCCAGCAGGTCCTCGATGCCGGCGCGGCCGCCGCCGAGGGAGTCCCACAGAGCGGAGACGACCCAGCGCGGGTGCGAGTGGACGACGGCGAGGTGGTCCTCGGGGTCGTCGTCGTAGGGCGGCGCCACCTTCTCCAGCCAGCCGTCGAGGTCGCTCTGCGCGACCTTGCGCAGCACGGCGTTGACGAACTTGGCCCGCCCGTCGCCGAGCACGACCCGCGCGAGCTCCACGGTGGCGGAGACGGCGGCGTGGCTCGGGATGCGGGTGCCGAGCAGCTGGTGGGCGCCGAGGCCGAGCACGTCCAGGACGGGCGGGTCGACCTCCCTGAGCGGCCGGTCGACGCAGGCGGCGATGATCGCGTCGTAGGTCCCCTGGCGGCGCAGCGTGCCGTAGACCAGCTCGGTGGCGAGCGCGGCGTCCCGTGCGTCGAAGTCGCCCTTCTCCCGCGCCTTGCGCAGCAGCGGCGGCAGGACGAGGTTGGCGTACGCGTCCCGTTCGTCCACCGCGCGCAGCGCGTCGAAGGCGAGGATGCGGACGGGGTCCTTCTGCGGCCGGCGGTAGGGCTTGGCGGGCCTGCGGGGCCGACGGGAGGTGTCGCTCACGAAAAAGGTGCTCCGGATGTGTGGGGTGCGGTGCGCCGCGGGGCGCCGCGCGGCGCGCGAATGCGCCGTACACCCAGCCTACGTCCCGTACGGGACCGCACGCCCGCGCCCCACGGCCGCCTCGCCGCCGCCCGGTGGGCCGCCCGGTGACCCCGCCGACGCCCGCTCGCCTCGGCCCCCGGCGCCGCCTCTCAGCCCCCCAGCGCCTCGCCCTCCGCGATCCGCGCCCCGCGCGCCCAGTCCGCCGCCCGCATCGGCTTCTTGCCCTGGGCCTGCACCCACAGCAGCTCGACGGCGTACGAGCCGGTGCCGGCGTGGACGCTGTTCTTGCCGACGGCGAGCGCGCCCGGCGCGAGGTCGGTCCGCGCGGGCACGGGGACGGCCTGGATCAGCTTGAGCCGCTCGCCGCGGAACGTGGTCCACGCGCCGGGCGCCGGGGTGCACCCGCGCACCACCCGGTCCACGCGCAGGGCGGGGGCGGTCCAGTCGACCCGGGCGTCCGCCACGGTGATCTTCGGCGCGAGGGTGACGCCCTCGGCCGGCTGCGGCACCGCCTTCAGGGCGCCGTCCTCGATGCCGTCCATGGTCGCGGCGAGCAGGCCCGCACCGGCCAGGGCGAGCCGGGTGAGCAGGTCGCCGCTGGTGTCGGTGTGCCGGACCTCCTCGGTGATCGTGCCGTAGACCGGTCCGGAGTCGAGGCCCTCCTCGATGAGGAAGGTGGACGCGCCGGTGATCTCGTCGCCCGCCATGAGGCTGTGCTGCACGGGCGCGGCGCCGCGCCAGGCGGGCAGCAGGGAGAAGTGCAGGTTGACCCAGCCGTGGCGGGGGATGTCGAGGGCGGTCCGGGGCAGCAGGGCGCCGTAGGCGACGACCGGGCAGCAGTCCGGGGCGATCTGCCGCAGCCGCTCCTGGAACTCCGGGTCGCGCGGCTTGGCCGGCTTGAGCACCTCGATCCCGGCCTCCTCCGCCCGTTCGGCGACCGGGCTCGCGATCAGCCGGCGCCCGCGGCCGGCCGGTGCGTCGGGGCGGGTGACGACGGCGGCGACCTCGTGCCGGCCGGAGGCGATCAGGGCGTCCAGGGCGGGAACGGCGACCTCGGGGGTACCGGCGAAGACGAGCTTCATGGGCGGGTGCGGGCCTCTCGGTCGGGGCGGGAACGCGGGCAGCGCACCAGTCTATGACCAGGAACGCCGGGCCGCCGAGGGCGAGTCATGAGGGCGTACGCCCCCTCGGCCGGGCGTGCGCCCCCGCTTGGGGTTGTGCGCCGTACGGGGCGGGCGTGCGCCATGTCGCCCGGCAACCTTCGGGGGCGTACGCATATGCCCTTACGCCCCCACACCGTGACCAGCGGACCGAAAAGGCGTTGGTCAAGACAGAGTTGACCACAGCGGGCCGCTCGCGCGGCCCGGTTCCTTTCAACGCCGGTTCGAGAGGCTTGTTCATGGCCGACCACGCAACCCACGACGCCCAGGCCCGGGCCAGCCTGCACTTGCTGGTGCGGGACATCGAGCGGGTCCGCCGGCAGGTGGACGCACTGCGCACCCTCACCGCCCAGTTGGGCAACGTCTACCGCCCGCGCCGCTCCGGCCCCTCCACGGGCTTCGTCGTCTACGGACGCGCCCCCGCCCCGACCGTCCGCCTCGCGCAGGAACTGCGGGACAGCGTCGAGACCCTGGTCACGGCGGCCGTGGACTTCGACCGCTCGCTCGGCTTCTCGTGGGACGCCGTGGGCTCGGCCCTCGGCGTCACCAAGCAGGCCGTGCACCGCCGTTACGGCGCGCGCCGCGCCGCCGCGCAGACGGCGGAGGCCGAGCGGGCCGCGGAGCCCGGGACCACCCGCACGGTCGAGGTCGGCGCCGCCCTGCCCGGCGTACCCGCCGTGCCCGCCGGGCCCGCTGTTCCGACGGTGCCCGCCGCCCGTTCCCTGCCGACCCAGCCGACGGCCGGCAGCCCGTCCCTGCGCGAGGACGTCCGGCCGACCGCCTTCCCGGGTCCCCGCAACGGCTGACGCCCGCCGCTCACCACACCACGCCGCCCTCCCCGCCGTATCCGGGAGGGCGCGGGTGTGTCCGGGGCCGGTGCCTCGACGGCGACGGCGTCCGCGATCACGCCGACCACAGCGACTACAGCGACTACAGCGACTACAGCGACCACGAAGGCCGCCACATCCCGTCAGCCGATGTCCGGCGGGTCGATCCGCACCCACACCCCCTCCGCGCTCCCCCGCGCCGTACGGGCCGCCTGCGCGGCCTTCAGGGCGGCGGCCAGCGCGGCGCCGCTGCCGGGCGGCACCCGGACCAGTGCCCGGTCCCACTGCTCCCCGGGCGGCGGCGCGCCCGTCCTGCGCGGCCGGCCGGCCGGGGTGACCGGCAGCGGCACCGGGCCCAGCACCTCGGCCGGGCCCGGCAGTTCGACGGTGCGCAGGAAGTCCGCGACCGCCTCCGGCGGGCCGGTGACGGCCGCCATCCGGGACACCGGAGGGAAGCCCAGTTCGGCGCGCTCGGCCAGTTCCCGCACCGCGTGTCCCACGGGGTCCCAGCGCACCAGGGCCTGCACGGGCCGCAGCGTCGGCTCGGCCACCACGACCACCGTGCCGCCCGCCTCCTGCGGGCGGACCAGCGCGGCGGCGGCGATCCAGCGGCGCAGCGCGTCCTCGGCCGCCCGGAGGTCGGGCCGGCCCAGCATCGCCCAGCCGTCCAGGAGCAGCGCCGCCGCGTAGCCGCCCTCGGCGACCGGTTCGGCGCCCGGGGTGCTCACCACCAGCGCGGGGGCGTCCGGCACGGTGTCCAGCACGTGCTCGCGTCCCGAGGTGCGCACCGGCACGGCGGGGAAGGCCCGCCCCAGTTCCTCGGCCGTCCGCCGGGCCCCGACGACCTGGGCGCGCAGCCGGAACGCCCCGCAGTGCGGGCAGTGCCAGCCGTTCTCCTCGCGCCCGCACCACTCGCAGCGCAGCACTCCCCCGTCCTGCCCCTGCAAGGGTCCGGCGCAGTGCCGGCAGCGGGCGGGCTGCCGGCACTGGGCGCAGGCCAGCCGCGGCACATAGCCCCGCCGGGGCACCTGCACCAGCACGGGGCCGTGCCGCAGTCCGTCCCGGGCCGCCTGCCAGGCGAGCGAGGGCAGCCGGGCGGCGCGGGCGGCCTCGTCGCGGGCGAGATCGCGGTCGCCGACGGTGCGGACCAGTGGCGCCGCCCGCCGCACCTGGTCGCGCGCCGCCACCAGAGGGCGCGCCCAGCCCGTGTCGACGAGCTGGGCCGCCTCCACGGTGCAGGCGCGGCTGCCCAGCAGGAAGGCGCACTTGTCCTGGGCGGCGCGCAGCAGCAGTACCTCGCGGGCGTGCGGCTGCGGTGCGTGCGGCTCGCTGTGGTTGTCGTCGCCGTCGTCCCACAGGGCGACCAGTCCGAGGTCGCGCACGGGCGCGAACATGGCGGCGCGGGTCCCGACGACGGCGCGGACGGAGCCCCGGCGCACCGCGAGCCACTGGCGGTAGCGCTTCTCGGGGCCGGCGTCGGCGGTGAGCAGCGCGTGCCGTCCCTCGCCGAGGAGGGCGGTCAGCGCGGTGTCGACGCGGGCGGCGGTGCGGCCGTCGGGGACGACGACGAGGGCGCCGCGCCCGGAGGCGAGGGCGGCGGCGACGGCGCGGGCGAGTTCCTCGCTCCAGCCGAATCCGGGCAGCGCGTTCCACACGGCGCGGGGCGAGCCGCCCGCGGCCAGCGCCTCGACGAACGCCGCGCCCCGCTCGTAGCGCGTCCAGGAGCCCGCGGCGGGCGCCGGGGGCGGCGGGAGCGGGTCGGGCGAGGGGCGCTGCTCGGCGCGGGCATTGCGCGGCGGCACGGCCAGTTGCAGGACGTCGGCGAGGCTGCCCGCGTACCGGTCGGCGACGGAGCGGGCCAGGCCCAGCAGTTCGGGGCCGAGCACGGGCTCGGGGGAGACGACCTGGGCGAGTGCGGCGAGCGGCCCCGCGTAGTCGGACTCGGCCCGGCGCTCGATCAGGAAACCGTCGATCAGTCCGCCGCCCTCGCGGCGGCCCTCCCGGACCCGGTGCCGGCCGGCCCCGAACCGCACCCGCACCCGCACGCCGGGCTGGGCGTCCGCGTCCAGCTCGGCGGGGACGGCGTAGTCGAAGTACCGGTCGAGGTGGAGCACGCCCTTGTCGACCAGCACCCGGGCCACCGGCAGTTCCCCGGCCAGCTCGGCCCCGCGCCAGGTCCGCGGCTTGGCGCGCGGCGCCTTGGCCTGGCGCACGCTCTCCCGGACGAGCGCGAGCTGCTCCGGCGGCGCCCCGCCGTCCCCCTGCCCGTTCTCGCTGCTCACGCTTGCATTCTTACCAAACCCCACTGACAACCGACGCCCCGCCGGGACCGCCGGCCGCACAGCCCGCCCGAGGGCCCGCGCGGTGCGCGCCGCTTGCCGGCGCCCCGGCCTGCTCCGGGAACGGGCGAGGCCCGGCTCCCCCAGAGGGGAGCCGGGCCTCGGAACGATCCGGGCGCAAGGCTCAGAGCCCCGCCGCCTCCTTCAGCGCGGACACGCGGTCCGTGCGCTCCCAGGTAAAGTCCGGCAGCTCGCGGCCGAAGTGGCCGTAGGCGGCGGTCTGGGCGTAGATCGGGCGGAGCAGGTCGAGGTCGCGGATGATCGCGGCCGGGCGCAGGTCGAAGACCTCGTCGATGGCCTTCTCGATCCTCTCCGGGTCCACCTTGTGGGTGCCGAAGGTCTCCACGAACAGGCCCACCGGCTCGGCCTTGCCGATCGCGTAGGCGACCTGGACCTCGCAGCGGGCGGCCAGGCCGGCGGCCACGACGTTCTTCGCGACCCAGCGCATGGCGTACGCGGCCGAGCGGTCCACCTTGGACGGGTCCTTGCCGGAGAAGGCGCCGCCGCCGTGGCGGGCCATGCCGCCGTAGGTGTCGATGATGATCTTGCGGCCGGTCAGGCCCGCGTCGCCCATCGGGCCGCCGACCTCGAAGCGGCCGGTCGGGTTGACCAGCAGGCGGTAGCCCTCGGTGTCCAGCTTGATGCCGTCCTCCAGGAGCGCCTTCAGCTCCGGCTCGACGACGAACTCGCGGATGTCGGGGGCGAGCAGCGACTCCAGGTCGATGTCGGAGGCGTGCTGCGAGGAGACGACGACGGTGTCCAGGCGGACCGCCTTGTCGCCGTCGTACTCGATGGTGACCTGGGTCTTCCCGTCCGGGCGCAGGTAGGGGATCGTGCCGTTCTTGCGCACGTCCGACAGGCGCTTGGACAGCCGGTGCGCCAGGAAGATCGGCAGCGGCATGAGGGTCGGCGTCTCGTCGGTGGCGTAGCCGAACATCAGGCCCTGGTCGCCTGCGCCCTGCCGGTCCAGCTCGTCCTCATCGCCTTCCACCCGGGACTCGTACGCCGTGTCGACGCCCTGCGCGATGTCCGGGGACTGCGCGCCGATCGAGACGGAGACGCCGCAGGAAGCGCCGTCGAAGCCCTTCTTGGACGAGTCGTAGCCGATGTCGAGGATCTTGTTGCGGACCAGGGTGGCGATGTCCGCGTACGTCTTGGTCGTGACCTCGCCGGCCACGTGCACCAGGCCGGTGGTGATCAACGTCTCCACGGCGACCCGGGAGGTCGGGTCCTCACGCAGAAGCGCGTCGAGAATGGTGTCGCTGATCTGGTCAGCGATCTTGTCGGGGTGACCCTCGGTCACGGACTCCGAGGTGAACAGGCGACGGGACACAACGCTCCCTGGGGTTGCAGCGGCTGCTGGCTGATCATGGGCGGGCGGCACAGGGCTGCGCCCGGCCGTCCGTGGAACAGTTTATCGGTCGCGCTCGGCCACCGGCCCACCTGTCTCGCCTCTCGGGAACCCTGTGACCTGCGGCACGGGCATTCTGCCCAATGCACGGCGGCCTTGACCAGAGCCGCCGCGCGCCGGGCACGAGCGTTGAGTGGATCGTGGGGCGAAGGGAACCACTCAGTGCAGCCTGGCGGCCACCAGGTCCCACACGATTTCGGCCAGGGCCTCCTTGGGCCCGTGCGGCACCGGGGTCTCGCCGCCGTCGGCGGCCAGCACCACGGCTTCGTTCTCCTCCGCGCCGAACGTCCGGTGCTCCCCCACCTCGTTCACCACCAGCAGGTCGCAGCCCTTGCGGACGAGCTTCGCGCGGCCGTGGGCAAGGACGTCGTCGGTCTCGGCTGCGAAGCCCACGATCACCTGTCCGGGCCGCGCCCGGTCGGCCGATATCTCCGCGAGGATGTCCGGATTACGCACCAGAACGATGGGTTCCGGTTCCTGGTCGTCCTTCTTCTTGATCTTGCCGGTGGCGTAGGCGGCGGGACGGAAGTCGGCCACGGCGGCGGCCATGACGACCGCGTCGGCGTCGGCGGCGGCCTTCAGGACCGCCTCGCGCAGCTGCACGGCCGTGCCGGCCGGGACCACGTCCACGCCCGCCGGGTCGGGCAGCGCGGTGTTCGCGGCGATCAGCGTGACCCGGGCGCCGCGGGCCGCGGCGGTGCGCGCCAGCGCGTAGCCCTGCTTGCCGGAGGAGCGGTTGCCGAGGAAGCGGACCGGGTCGAGCGGCTCGCGGGTGCCGCCGGCGCTGACGACGACGTGCCGGCCGGCGAGGTCGGGCTCGGCCGCGCCCCGGGCGAGGACCCGTCGGCAGACCTCGAAGATCTCCGCCGGGTCGGGCAGCCGGCCCTTGCCGGTGTCGACGCCGGTCAGCCGGCCGACCGCCGGTTCGACGACCACGGCGCCGCGGCGGCGCAGCGTCGCCACGTTCTCCTGGGTGGCCGGGTGCTCCCACATCTCGGTGTGCATGGCCGGGGCGAAGACCACCGGGCAGCGGGCGGTGAGCAGGGTGTTGGTCAGCAGGTCGTCGGCGAGGCCGTGGGCCGCCCTGGCGAGCGTGTCGGCGGTGGCCGGGGCCACCACCACCAGGTCGGCGCCCTGGCCGATGCGGACGTGCGGCACCTCGTGGACGTCGTCCCAGACCTCGGTGGCGACCGGGTTGCCGGAGAGCGCGGACCAGGTGGCGGCGCCCACGAAGTGCAGCGCGGAGGCGGTCGGCACCACCCGGACGTCGTGCCCGGACTCGGTCAGTCTGCGCAGCAGCTCGCACGCCTTGTAGGCGGCGATGCCGCCGCTGACGCCCAGAACGACCTTCGGCTTGTCCACCGTCTCTCCCGGATTCGGCCCCGGTGCGCCGGCCGGCGCACGCCTCTATGACACACCACAGGCCCGACAGTCGCGCTGCCGGGCCTGTGGAAAAAGCTACTGCGGTACGCAGATAAGACTTGCCGCTTACTGCACCGGGCCTTCGATGGCCTCGGAGGTCAGCAGACCCGCGTTGATCTCGCGCAGGGCGATGGAGAGCGGCTTCTCGTGGACGTGGGTGTCCACGAGCGGACCGACGTACTCGAGGAGGCCCTCGCCGAGCTGCGAGTAGTACGCGTTGATCTGGCGGGCGCGCTTGGCCGCGTAGATCACGAGGCTGTACTTCGAGTCGGTGGCCTCGAGGAGCTCGTCGATCGGCGGGTTGATGATGCCCTCGGGCGCGGAGATGGAAGAGGACACGCTCTACCTTCCGATGGATGGGAAAGAATCAGTCAGCATGACCATGGACGATCACACGACGTCCATCAAGGCTAGCAGCTCGCGCGCCACGTCCTCGACGGAGGTGTTGACCAGGGTCTCGTCGAACTCCGGCTCGGCCGCCAGCTCGACCTTCGCGGCCCGCAGCCGGCGCTCGATCACCTCGGGCGGCTCGGTGCCCCGGCCGGTGAGCCTGCGCACCAGTTCCTCCCAGGAGGGCGGGGCGAGGAAGACCAGACGGCCCTCCGGCATGGTCTCGCGGACCTGCCGGGCGCCCTGGAGGTCGATCTCCAGCAGGACCGGCACGCCGGTCTCCAGGTGCTCCAGCACCGCGGCGCGCGGGGTGCCGTAGCGGTTGCCCGCGAACTCGGCCCACTCCAGCAGCTCGCCGTTGGCGATCAGCTTGTCCATCTCCTCGTCGGTGACGAAGAAGTAGTGCACACCGTGCTGCTCGCCGGGGCGGGGCTTGCGGGTCGTCGCCGACACCGAGAGCCAGACCTCGGGGTGCGCCTTGCGCATATGGGCGACGACCGTGCTCTTGCCGACCCCGGAGGGGCCGGAGAGCACGGTCAGCCGCGGACGTGCGTCCGGGGGTACGGGGGTCGTCCCCCGGGGTGTTACTGCCATGCAGCGATTATTCCAGCAATCGCGGGGTGCCCGGGACCCGCGTCCCGAGGACCCGGGACGCGGGGAACCGGTGCTGCCCGGACTCAGGAACCGGTGCTGCCGAACTCACGCTCCAGGGAAGCGATCTGGTTGGAGCCGAGGCCGCGCACACGACGGCTCTCGGAGATGCCGAGTCGCTCCATGATCTGCTTGGCGCGGACCTTGCCCACGCCCGGGAGGGACTCAAGGAGGGCCGACACCTTCATCTTGCCGATGACGTCGTTCTCCTGGCCCTGCTTGATGACCTCGTGCAGGGAGGCGCCGGAGTGCTTGAGTCGATTCTTGACCTCGGCCCGCTCCCGGCGAGCCGCGGCGGCCTTTTCGAGCGCGGCTGCGCGCTGTTCAGGGGTAAGGGGCGGAAGAGCCACGCCTACGTCACCTCGGATGTCGAACTGTCGGATACGGACCGGTGAGGAGGCGTTTCGCCCCACACCAGGCGAGCTACGGGCGACACACTTGCCCGTGCGCTCTCGACGGAGACTAGCGGTCAAGGGCCCAAGAGTCAGCGAGAACAGCGGAAAAGTCCTGGTCAGCCTCGCTCAGGCCGGACATTTAGGACATAATCCCCCTGATTTGAGGAGGAAACCAGACTCCGGCGGGCCCCGAACCGTCCGGCCGACGGCTCAGCCGGCCGCCACCGCCGCCCGGATCTCCTCCGCGAAGCGCTCCGCGGCGCCGCGCAGCGCGGCGACGTCGGGACCGTGACGCAGAACACCCCGGCTGACGTTCGGGACGACGTTGCGCACCGCGGCGCCGAAGACGGCCGGCAGATCGGCCGGGGTCGCCCCCTGGGCGCCGATCCCGGGCGCGAGCAGCGGTCCGTTCACGTCCAGGTCGTACGACGACAGGTCGCCGAGGGTGGCGCCCACCACCGCGCCGAAGGAGCCCAGCGGCCGCTCCCCCGCGTTCTCCGCGGCCAGGTGCGCGAGCATGGTCGCGCCCACGTCCAGCCCGTCCGGGCGCCGGGCGTGCTGCACCTCGCCGCCCTCCGGGTTGGAGGTCAGCGCCAGCACGAACAGGCCGGCGCCGCTCTCCCGGGCCAGCTCGACGGCCGGCCGCAGCGAGCCGTAGCCGAGGTAGGGCGAGACGGTCAGCGCGTCGGAGAACAGCGGGGCGTCCTCGTGCAGGAAGGACTCGGCGTAGGCGGCCATGGTCGAGCCGATGTCGCCGCGCTTGGCGTCCATGACGACCAGCGCGCCGGCCGCCCGCGCCTCGGCCACCGACTTCTCCAGCACGGCCGTGCCGCGCGAGCCGAAGCGCTCGAAGAAGGCGCTCTGCGGCTTGAGCACGGCGACCCGGTCGGCCATCGCCTCCACGACGGTGCGGCTGAACCGCTCCAGGCCGGCCACGTCGTCGTTCAGGCCCCACTCGGCGAGCAGGGAGGCGTGCGGGTCGATGCCGACGCACAGCGGGCCCCGCTCGTCCATGGCACGGCGCAGCCGCGCGCCGAAGGGTTCCCTGGCGCTCATACGGACTCTCCCGCCTTCTTGACATCGGCGCCGACCGCGTCGGCGAGGGTGGCGTAGGGGCTGTTGCGCAGGCGCGCCGCCAGGCCCTTGTGGATCGCGCGGCCCCAGAAGGGGCCCTCGTAGATGAAGGCGCTGTAGCCCTGGACCAGCGTGGCGCCGGCCAGGATGCGCTGCCAGGCGTCCTCGGCGCTCTCGACGCCGCCGACGCCCACCAGGGTGATCCGGTCGCCCACGCGCGCGTACAGGCGGCGCAGCACCGCGAGGGAGCGCGCCTTGAGCGGCGCCCCGGACAGTCCGCCGGTCTCCTGGACGAGGGCCGCCTCCGACCTCAGGCCGAGGCCGTCGCGGGCGATGGTGGTGTTGGTGGCGATGATGCCGTCCAGGCCCAGTTCCACGGCGAGGTCGGCGACCGCGTCCACGTCCTCGTCGGCGAGGTCCGGGGCGATCTTGACCAGCAGCGGCACGCGGCGTGCGGGCACGGAGCGGTCGGCGGCCTCGCGCACCGCGGTCAGCAGTGGGCGCAGCGCCTCGGTGGCCTGGAGGTCGCGCAGGCCGGGGGTGTTGGGCGAGGAGACGTTGACGACGAGGTAGTCGGCGTACGGCGCCAGGCGCTCGGCGGACTTCACGTAGTCGCCGACGGCCTCCGCCTCGGGGACGGCCTTGGTCTTGCCGATGTTGACGCCGACCACGGCCCTGAAGACCGGCGTGCGCGCGGCCAGGCGGGCGGCGACGGCCAGGGAGCCGTCGTTGTTGAAGCCCATCCGGTTGATCAGCGCCCGGTCGGGCACGAGCCGGAACAGGCGCTTTGGGGGGTTGCCGGGCTGCGGCTCGCCGGTGACGGTGCCGATCTCGACGTGGTCGAAGCCCAGCATCGTCATGCCGTCGATCGCGACGGCGTTCTTGTCGAAGCCGGCGGCGAGCCCGAACGGGCCGTGCATGCGCAGCCCGAAGGCCTCGGTGCGCAGCTCCTTGTGGCGCGGGGCGAGGGCCGCCGCGAGGAAGGTGCGCAGCACGGGGACGCGGGCGGCCAGGCGGATCCAGCGGAAGGCGAGGTGGTGGGCGGCTTCCGGGTCCATCCGCCGGAAGATGAGGCGGAAGAAGAGCTCGTACATCTCGGAGAAGTCCTCGGGGTCCTCATGAGGGGGTCCTCATGAAGAGGGGGACACCGTTTCCGGTGTCCCCCTCGGGGCTGGCTGCTAGTCGCGGGCCGCGGTCAGGAACTCGGCGTGTTCCTGGAGCGAGCGCACGCCCACGTCGCCGTGGTTGAGGGCGTCGATGCCCTGGACCGCGGCGGCGAGCGCCTGGACGGTCGTCAGGCAGGGCACGGAGCGCGACACCGCCGCCGTACGGATCTCCCAGCCGTCGAGGCGGCCGCCGGTGCCGTAGGGGGTGTTGACGATGAGGTCGACCTCGCCGTCGTGGATGAGCTGGACGATGGTCTTCTCGCCGTTCGGGCCGACGCCCTCGGACTGCTTGCGCACCAGCGTGGCGTTGATGCCGTTGCGCTTGAGGACCTCGGCGGTGCCGGAGGTGGCGAGCAGTTCGAAGCCGTGCGCGACCAGCTCGCGGGCGGGGAAGATCATCGAGCGCTTGTCCCGGTTGGCGACCGAGATGAAGGCGCGGCCCTTGGTGGGCAGCGGGCCGTAGGCGCCGGCCTGCGACTTGGCGTACGCCGTGCCGAAGACGGAGTCGATGCCCATGACCTCGCCGGTGGAGCGCATCTCCGGGCCGAGGACGGTGTCGACGCCGCGGCCGTGGATGTCGCGGAAGCGCGACCACGGCATGACGGCCTCCTTGACGGAGATCGGCGCGTCCAGCGGGATGGTGCCGCCGTCGCCGTTCTTCGGCAGCAGGCCCTCCTCGCGCAGCTCGGCGACGGTCGCGCCCAGCGAGATCCGGGCGGCGGCCTTGGCCAGCGGCACCGCGGTCGCCTTCGAGGTGAAGGGGACGGTGCGGGAGGCGCGCGGGTTGGCCTCCAGGACGTAGAGGATGTCGCCGGCCAGCGCGAACTGGATGTTGATCAGTCCGCGCACCCCGACGCCGCGCGCGATGGCCTCGGTGGAGGCGCGCAGCCGCTTGATGTCGAAGCCGCCCAGGGTGATCGGCGGCAGGGCGCAGGCCGAGTCGCCGGAGTGGATGCCGGCCTCCTCGATGTGCTCCATGACGCCGCCGAGGTACAGCTCCTCGCCGTCGTAGAGGGCGTCGACGTCGATCTCTATGGCGTCGTCCAGGAACCGGTCGACCAGGACCGGGCGGGACGGGCTGATCTCGGTGGACTCGGCGATGTAGGACTGAAGGCGCGCCTCGTCGTAGACGATCTCCATGCCCCGGCCGCCCAGGACGTAGGAGGGGCGCACCAGGACCGGGTAGCCGATCTCGTCGGCGATGGTCTTGGCCTGGGCGAAGGTGGTGGCGGTGCCGTGCTTGGGGGCGGGCAGGCCCGCCTCGGCGAGCACCCGGCCGAAGGCGCCGCGGTCCTCGGCGGCGTGGATGGCCTCGGGCGAGGTGCCGACGATCGGCACGCCGTTGTCCTTGAGCGCCTGGGACAGGCCCAGCGGGGTCTGGCCGCCGAGCTGGACGACGACGCCGGCGACGGGGCCGGCCTGCCGCTCGGCGTGGACGATCTCCAGGACGTCCTCCAGGGTGAGCGGCTCGAAGTAGAGCCGGTCGGAGGTGTCGTAGTCGGTGGAGACGGTCTCCGGGTTGCAGTTGACCATCACGGTCTCGTACCCGGCGTCGGACAGCGCGAAGGAGGCGTGGACGCAGGAGTAGTCGAACTCGATGCCCTGGCCGATGCGGTTGGGGCCGGAGCCCAGGATGATCACGGCGGGCTTCTCGCGGGGCGCGACCTCGCTCTCCTCGTCGTAGGAGGAGTAGAAGTACGGCGTCCGCGCGGCGAACTCGGCGGCGCAGGTGTCGACGGTCTTGTAGACCGGGCGGATGCCGAGGGTGTGGCGCACCTCGCGCACGACGTCCTCGCGCAGGCCGCGGATCTCGGCGATCTGCTGGTCGGAGAAGCCGTGCCGCTTGGCCTCGGCGAGCAGGTCGCGGGTCAGCTCGGGGGCCTCGGCCAGCTCGTCGGCGATCTCCTTGATCAGGAAGAGCTGGTCGACGAACCAGGGGTCGATCTTCGTGTACGCGAAGACCTCCTCGGCGGTGGCGCCCGCGCGGATGGCCTGCATGACGGTGTTGATCCGGCCGTCGGTGGGGCGTACGGCCTCTTCGAGCAGCGCCGCCTTGTCGCCCGGCTCGCCGGTGAAGGCGAACTGGCTGCCCTTCTTCTCCAGCGAGCGCAGCGCCTTCTGGAAGGCCTCGGTGAAGTTGCGGCCGATGGCCATGGCCTCGCCGACCGACTTCATGGTGGTGGTGAGGGTGGAGTCGGCGCTCGGGAACTTCTCGAAGGCGAACCGCGGGGCCTTGACGACCACGTAGTCGAGCGTGGGCTCGAAGGAGGCCGGGGTCTCCCGCGTGATGTCGTTGGGGATCTCGTCGAGGGTGTAGCCGACGGCGAGCTTGGCGGCGATCTTCGCGATCGGGAAGCCGGTCGCCTTGGAGGCCAGCGCCGAGGAACGCGAGACGCGCGGGTTCATCTCGATGACGATGACCCGGCCGTCCTCGGGGTTCACCGCGAACTGGATGTTGCAGCCGCCGGTGTCGACGCCGACCTCGCGGATGATCGCGATGCCGACGTCGCGCAGGGTCTGGTACTCCCGGTCGGTCAGCGTCATCGCGGGCGCCACGGTGATCGAGTCGCCGGTGTGCACGCCCATGGGGTCGAAGTTCTCGATGGAGCAGACGACCACGACGTTGTCGTTCTTGTCGCGCATCAGCTCCAGCTCGTACTCCTTCCAGCCGAGGATGGACTCCTCCAGGAGCACCTCGGTGGTCGGCGAGAGGGTGAGGCCCTGACCGGCGATGCGGCGCAGCTCCTCCTCGTCGTGGGCGAAGCCGGAGCCGGCGCCGCCCATCGTGAAGGAGGGGCGGACGACGACGGGGTAGCCGCCGAGCGTGTCGACGCCCTGGAGGACGTCGTCCATGGTGTGGCAGATGACCGAGCGGGCGGACTCGCCGTGGCCGGTCTTCTTGCGGACCTCCTCGACGACGCCCTTGAACAGGTCGCGGTCCTCGCCCTTGTGGATCGCCTCGACGTTGGCGCCGATCAGCTCGACGCCGTACCTCTCCAGGACGCCGTTCTCGTGCAGCGAGATCGCGGTGTTCAGGGCCGTCTGGCCGCCGAGGGTGGGCAGGAGCGCGTCGGGGCGCTCCTTGGCGATGATCTTCTCGACGAACTCGGGGGTGATCGGCTCGACGTAGGTGGCGTCGGCGATCTCCGGGTCGGTCATGATCGTCGCCGGGTTGGAGTTCACCAGGACGACGCGCAGGCCCTCGGACCTGAGGACGCGGCACGCCTGGGTGCCGGAGTAGTCGAACTCGGCGGCCTGGCCGATGACGATCGGGCCGGAGCCGATGACCAGGACGGACTGGATATCGGTGCGCTTAGGCACGCTGGCCCTCCATCAGGGAAACGAAGCGGTCGAACAGGTAGGCGGCGTCGTGCGGGCCGGCCGCCGCTTCGGGGTGGTACTGGACGCTGAAGGCCGGCTTGTCGAGCAGCTGGAGGCCCTCCACCACGTTGTCGTTCAGGCAGACGTGGGAGACCTCGGCGCGCCCGAAGGGGGTGTCGGAGACCTGGTCGGTGGGGGCGTCCACGGCGAAGCCGTGGTTGTGCGCGGTGACCTCGACCTTGCCGGTCGTGCGGTCCTGCACGGGCTGGTTGATGCCGCGGTGGCCGTACTTCAGCTTGTAGGTGCCGAAGCCGAGCGCGCGGCCGAGGATCTGGTTGCCGAAGCAGATGCCGAACAGCGGGGTGCCGCGCTCCAGGACGCCGCGCATGACGGAGACCGGGTGGTCGGCGGTGGCCGGGTCGCCGGGGCCGTTGGAGAAGAACACGCCGTCGGGCCGGACCGCGTAGACGTCCTCGACGGTGGCGGTGGCGGGCAGCACGTGCACCTCGATGCCGCGCTCGGCCATGCGGTGCGGGGTCATGCCCTTGATGCCGAGGTCGACGGCGGCGACGGTGAACTTCTTGTCGCCGATCGCCGGGACGACGTACGCCTCCTTGGTGGCGACCTCCGCCGCGAGGTCGGCGCCGACCATCTCGGGGGCCTCCTTGACGCGGGCCAGCAGCGCGGCCTCGTCGCGGACGGCGTCGCCGCTGAAGATGCCGACCCGCATCGCGCCGCGCTCGCGCAGGTGGCGGGTGAGGGCGCGGGTGTCGATGCCGCTGATGCCGACGACGCCCTGCGCGGCCAGCTCCTCGTCCAGGGAGCGCCGGGAGCGCCAGTTGGACGGGACGCGCGCGGGGTCGCGCACGACGTAGCCGGCGACCCAGATGCGCCGCGACTCGGGGTCCTCGTCGTTGACGCCGGTGTTGCCGACGTGCGGGGCCGTCATGACGACGACCTGGCGGTGGTAGGACGGGTCGGTGAGGGTCTCCTGGTAGCCGGTCATGCCGGTGGAGAACACGGCTTCGCCGAACGTCTCCCCCACGGCCCCGTAGGCGCGGCCGCGGAAGATCCGGCCGTCCTCCAGGACGAGTACGGCGGGAACCCTCGTGGTTCCCCTGCTGGAGGTGGTCATCGTTCGACGCCTTCCGTGGTGTTCGTTTCGATCATGGAGTTGAGGGCCTGGACCCACTCGGTGTGCTCGGCCGCCCGGTCGGAGCGGAAGCCGGAGTCGATCAGCCGCTCGCCGTGCGCCCAGGTGACGATCAGCAGGCCGCCCTCGGTGAGGACCTTGCCCGCGATGCCCTTGTCCAGCCGGGCCCCGCGCAGCCGCGCGGCCGGGACGAAGAAGTCCGGTGCGCCGGGGCGTACGACGTCCAGGCCCGCGTCGGTGAGCGTCAGCTCGACGCGGCTGCGGGTGCCCAGGCCGTGCGCCACGATGCGGTCCAGCCACTGACCGGCGGTGGTGGAGCCGTGGTAGCGGCCGGTCATCGTCAGTCTCGCCTCGCCGGGCTCCTGCGGCGCGCCGGGCAGCTCGGGCAGGTCGCTCTGGAGGGTGCCGCGCCACTTCCAGCCCTCGCGCATCAGCCAGTAGACGAGCGCGACGAAGAGGGCGAGGCCGACCAGCCAGCCGACGCGCGCGCCCCAGTCGGTGACCGTGGCCGACTTCTCCCCGGCGGCGATCCGGGTGGCGTACCCGGCTGCGAGCAGTGTTGCAGGTGTCACGTGAGCTTCCCGTCGACGAGCGTGGCCTTGCCCCGGAGCCACGTGTGGGTGACACGGCCCGGCAGCTCACGTCCCGCGTAGGGGGTGTTGCGGCTGCGCGAGGCGAAGCCCGCGGGGTCCACCTGCCCACGGTATGCCGTGTCGAGGAGGGTGAGGTTGGCGGGCTCACCTGCCGAGACGGGGCGTCCGTGCCCGGTGGCGCGGCCGATCCGGGCCGGGGCGAGGGACATGCGGTCGGCGACGCCGGCCCAGTCCAGCAGCCCGGTGTCGACCATGGTCGCCTGGACCACGGACAGGGCGGTCTCCAGGCCGACCATGCCCATGGCGGCGGCGGCCCACTCGCAGTCCTTGTCCTCGTGCGGGTGCGGGGCGTGGTCGGTGGCCACGATGTCGATGGTGCCGTCGGCGAGCGCCTCACGCAGGGCGCGCACGTCGCGCTCGGTGCGCAGCGGCGGGTTGACCTTGTAGACGGGGTCGTAGGTGCGCACCATCTCGTCGGTGAGCAGGAGGTGGTGCGGGGTGACCTCGGCGGTGACGTCGATGCCGCGGGACTTGGCCCAGCGGACGATCTCGACGCTGCCGGCGGTCGACAGGTGGCAGATGTGCACGCGGGAGCCGACGTGCTCGGCGAGCAGCACGTCCCGGGCGATGATCGACTCCTCGGCGACGGCCGGCCAGCCGCCCAGGCCCAGCTCGGCGGAGACGACGCCCTCGTTCATCTGGGCGCCCTCGGTGAGCCGGGGCTCCTGCGCGTGCTGGGCGACGACGCCGCCGAAGGCCTTCACGTACTCCAGCGCCCGGCGCATGATCACGGCGTCGTCCACGCACTTGCCGTCGTCGGAGAAGACGGTGACGCCGGCGGCGGACTCGTGCATGGCGCCGAGTTCGGCGAGCTTCCTGCCCTCCAGGCCGACGGTGACGGCGCCGATGGGCCGCACGTCGCAGTAGCCGTGCTCGCGGCCGAGCCGCCAGACCTGCTCGACCACGCCGGCGGTGTCGGCGACGGGGAAGGTGTTGGCCATGGCGAAGACGGCGGTGTAGCCGCCCGAGGCGGCGGCGCGGGTGCCGGTGAGGACGGTCTCGGAGTCCTCGCGGCCGGGCTCGCGCAGATGGGTGTGCAGGTCGACCAGGCCCGGCAGCAGCACCTTGCCGCCGGCCTCCACGACCTCGGCGCCCTCGGCGCCGAGACCGGTTCCACTCCAGTCGATTTCGCCCTGCCGGGCGGTGGCGGCGACGGTCTCGCCGTCGATCAGGACGTCCTGCGGCTCGCCGCCGAGCACCCGCGCACCGCGGATCAGGGTCTTGCTCATCGTGTTCACTTCTCCTCGGTGCGGGTGTGGGTGACGGCGGGCTCGTTGCCGCCGAGCAGCAGGTAGAGGACGGCCATCCGGATGGAGACGCCGTTGGCGACCTGCTCGACGACGGTGCAGCGCGGCGAGTCGGCGACCTCGGCGGTGATCTCCATGCCGCGGACCATCGGGCCGGGGTGCATCACGATGGCGTGCTCCGGCATCCGCGCCATGCGGTCGCCGTCCAGGCCGTAGCGGCGCGAGTACTCGCGTTCGGTGGGGAAGAACGCGGCGTTCATGCGCTCGCGCTGGACGCGGAGCATCATCACGGCGTCCGACTTGGGCAGGGCGGCGTCGAGGTCGTAGGAGACCTCGCAGGGCCAGGACTCGATGCCGACCGGCAGCAGGGTGGGCGGGGCGACCAGGGTGACCTCGGCGCCCAGGGTGTGCAGCAGGTCGACGTTGGAGCGGGCGACCCGGCTGTGCAGGACGTCGCCGACGACGGTGACCCGCCGGCCGGCCAGGTCCTGGCCGAGTCCGGCGTCCCGGCCGACCAGGCGGCGGCGCATGGTGAAGGCGTCGAGCAGCGCCTGGGTGGGGTGCTGGTGGGTGCCGTCGCCGGCGTTGATGACGACGGCGTCGATCCAGTCGGAGGTGGCCAGGCGGTACGGGGCTCCGGAGGCGCCGTGCCGGATGACGACCGCGTCGACGCCCATCGCCTCCAGGGTCTGCGCGGTGTCCTTCAGGGACTCGCCCTTGGAGACGCTGGAGCCCTTGGCGGAGAAGTTGATGACGTCCGCGGACAGCCGCTTCTCGGCGGCCTCGAAGGAGATCCGGGTCCGGGTGGAGTCCTCGAAGAAGAGGTTGACGACGGTACGGCCGCGCAGGGTCGGCAGTTTCTTGATCGGCCGGTCGGCGACCCGGGCCATCTCCTCGGCGGTGTCGAGGATCAGGACGGCGTCGTCGCGGGTGAGGTCGGCGGCCGAGATGAGATGACGCTGCATCTGTCAGGCTCCGTAGGGAAGTTCATTCGGGAGGCGGAGGGCCTCACCGGGGTGGCGGCTCGTGGCGCTGCCCCGGGGGCGGGACCGGGCGCGGGCGCGCGTGCGGGCACCGGCGCGGGGCGCGCGTCGGCGGGTACGCGCGCGGGGGCTAGTGCTGGGACTCGCCCGCGGTGGCCGGCTTGGCGCCGAGCAGCACGGTGTCGCGACCGTCCTCCTCGGCGAGCTGGACCTTGACCGTCTCCCGCAGCGACGTGGGGAGGTTCTTGCCGACGTAGTCGGCGCGGATGGGCAGTTCCCGGTGGCCGCGGTCGACGAGGACGGCGAGCTGCACCGCGCGGGGGCGCCCGATGTCGTTCAGCGCGTCGAGGGCGGCGCGGATGGTGCGGCCGGAGAAGAGCACGTCGTCGACGAGGACGACCAGGCGGCCGTCGATGCCGTCACCGGGGATCTCGGTGCGGGCCAGCGCACGCGGCGGGTGCATGCGCAGGTCGTCGCGGTACATGGTGATGTCGAGCGAGCCGACCGGGATCCCGCGCTCGGTGATCTGCTCCAGCTTGACGGCGAGCCGCTGGGCGAGAAAGACGCCGCGGGTCGGGATGCCGAGGAGGACCACGTCGTCCGCGCCCTTGGCGCGCTCGACGATCTCGTGGGCGATGCGGGTCAGCACCCGGGCGATGTCTGGGCCCTCCAGAACGGGCCGCGCCTCGGCCGCCCGCGAGGCCGCGAGCGGGTCCTGCCGGTCGATCCCGTCGGTCGTGTCCAGCTTCCCGTCGACCGTGTCCAGCTTGTCGAGCTTGTCGAACTTGTCCATACGAAACGGACCTCCTTCTCCGCCTCACGGGACGGACCTTAAAGGACGTCGGATTTGCGCCAACCACGGTAGCAGGTGCCGCGGGCCGCTTCGCACACCCCCTCGCCGCCCGCCCGCCGGCCGTTCGTCACCCCTTCATCACCCCCTTGGCGCAACCGGGGATCGTTAGCACGGAAGCGGCGGGCCGCACCATTCGGCTTGACGCGGCAGAGTAACGCTGCGTAACCTCACAGTGAGTTACCAGCCGCGCGGTCTGGAATCCCATCCAGCCGCGTCGACACAGTGTTCCGGGGAGCCATATGTCCAGCGAATACGCCAAACAGCTCGGGGCCAAGCTCCGGGCCATCCGCACCCAGCAGGGCCTTTCCCTCCACGGTGTCGAGGAGAAGAGCCAGGGACGCTGGAAGGCGGTCGTGGTCGGCTCGTACGAGCGCGGCGACCGTGCCGTGACCGTGCAGCGCCTCGCCGAGCTGGCGGACTTCTACGGGGTCCCGGTGCAGGAACTGCTGCCGGGCACCACCCCGGGCGGCGCCGCCGAGCCCCCGCCGAAGCTGGTCCTCGACCTTGAGCGGCTGGCCACGGTGCCCGCCGAGAAGGCCGGCCCGCTCCAGCGGTACGCGGCGACGATCCAGTCGCAGCGCGGCGACTACAACGGCAAGGTGCTCTCGATCCGCCAGGACGACCTGCGCACCCTCGCCGTCATCTACGACCAGTCGCCCTCGGTCCTCACCGAGCAGCTGATCAGCTGGGGCGTGCTGGACGCGGACGCGCGACGCGCGGTGGCGGCCCACGACGAGAGCTGAGTCCCGCCCGTCGCGGCAGGTCTCACAGGACAACAGAAGAAACGTGCCGCCGGGGTGGCTGGAATCACATGGTTCCGGCTGCCCCGGTGGCCTTCTGCGGCTCTGTGGGGGCATCCGGGTCCCTGGGAGCGCGCGAGATGCCGAAGGGCCCGCAGCGGTGACGCTGCGGGCCCTTCGGCATGTGCGTGCCTCGGACGTCTGTCCGGCTCGGGTGCCGTGTCAGGCCCCGGCGCGGCTCAGGACTCGGTGCTCGGGTCGCGGCGCAGCGAGGGCTTGAGGTCCTTCAGCCGGCCGAGCAGGCCGTTGACGAACGAGGGCGACTCGTCCGTGGAGAACTCCTTCGCCAGCTGCACCATCTCGTCCAGCACGACGGCGTCCGGGGTCTCGTCGACCCAGATCAGCTCGTACGCGCCGAGCCGCAGGATGTTGCGGTCGACGACCGGCATGCGGTCCAGCGTCCAGCCGACCGCGTACTGGGCGATCAGCTCGTCGATCCGGGTCGCGTGCTCGGCGTACCCCTCGACCAGCTGCATCGTGTACTCGCTGACCGGCGGCTGCCGGGTGTCGGAGCGGGAGAGCCGGACCCAGTCCGCCAGGACCGTGAGGACGCCGACACCGCGCTGGTCGCCCTCGAAGAGGATCTGGAAGGCGCGCTTGCGGGCCGTGTTGCGGGCAGCCACGGTTAGCTGTTCACCCGGCCGAGGTAGTCGCTCGTACGGGTGTCGACCTTGATCTTCTCACCGGTGGTGATGAAGAGCGGGACCTGGATCTGGTGGCCGGTCTCCAGCGTGGCGGGCTTGGTGCCGCCGGTGGAGCGGTCGCCCTGGACGCCCGGCTCGGTCTCCTGCACGACCAGCTCGACGGCGGCCGGCAGCTCCACGAAGAGCACCTCGCCCTCGTGCTGGGCGACCGTGGCGGTGAAGCCCTCGATCAGGAAGTTGGCGGCGTCGCCGACGGCCTTGCGGTCGACCATCAGCTGGTCGTAGGTCTCCATGTCCATGAAGACGAAGTACTCGCCGTCCATGTACGAGAACTGCATGTCGCGCTTGTCGACGGTGGCCGTCTCGACCTTGACACCGGCGTTGAAGGTCTTGTCGACCACCTTGCCGGAGAGCACGTTCTTGAGCTTGGTGCGCACGAAGGCCGGGCCCTTGCCGGGCTTGACGTGCTGGAACTCGACGACGGACCAGAGCTGGCCGCCTTCGAGCTTGAGCACCAGGCCGTTCTTGAGGTCGTTCGTGGAAGCCACGGTTGCGGAATCTCCTGGACTGACGTGGACGACCCCGGGAGCACGCGCCTGGCTACAGGGCGAGCAGCTCCTTGGTCGTGATGGTGAGTAGCTCGGGTCCGCCGTCCGCCTCGGGGCGCACGACGAGCGTGTCATCGATCCGGACACCGCCCCGGCCCGGGAGGTGGACCCCCGGTTCGACGGTGACCGGCACGCAAGCGTCCAGTTTACCCATGGCCGCGGGCGCCAGCTGCGGGTCCTCGTCGATTTCGAGTCCGACCCCGTGCCCGGTGAGCGGTTGCAGGCCCTCGGAGTAGCCGGCGCAGTCCAGTACCTGGCGTGCGGCGCGGTCCACGTCGCGGTACGCCGCGCCCGGCGTCAGCGCCTCACGGCCGGCCCGCTGGGCTGCGAAGACCAGCTCGTAGAGCTGGATCTGCCAGTCGGCGGGAGAGGTCCCGATCACGAAGGTGCGGCCGATCTCGCAGCGGTAGCCGCGGTAGGCCGCGCCCAGGCACACCGAGAGGAAGTCGCCCTCCTCGACCCGGCGGTCGGTGGGGCGGTGGCCGCGGCGGCCGGAGTTCGGGCCGGTGGCGACCGAGGTCGGGAAGGCGGGGCCGTCGGCGCCGTGGTCGACGAGCCGGCGCTCCAGCTCCAGGGCCAGGTGCCGTTCGGTGCGGCCGACGAGGATCGACTCCAGGAGTTCGCCGAGGGCCTGGTCGGCGATCTCGGCGCCGATCCGCAGACAGGAGATCTCCTCCTCGTCCTTGACGACCCTCAGCTGTTCGACCGCGCTGCCGAGGTCGGTCAGGCGCAGCCGCGGGGTCACCGAGGTGAGGGCGCGGTGCCGGGCCACGGTGAGGTGGTGCTCCTCCACGGCCAGGGAGTCGGCCTCCTGGGCCTGGGCGAGGCCCGCCGCCGCGACGGCCGGGTCGCCGCCGGGCTGGGGCAGGATCCGCACCCGCAGGTTGTCGTCGGGGCGCCCTTCGCAGGGCCGGTCGTCCGGTGGGCTCTGGCACACCAGGAGGTCCTCGCGCTTTCCGAGGAGCAGGACGGCACCGTGCGGGGCCGCGCCCGCGAGGTACCGCACGTTGGCGGGACGAGTCACCAGCGCCGCCGCGCTGCCGCCCGCGTTGCAGCGCTCCCGGAGCCGGGTTCGGCGGGCCGCGTACACCTCTGACATGAACCGAGCGTAAGAGGGGTGGCGGGAAATCGCCGTTCGGGAGGGCCGAGTGGGTTCGCCCTGGGCGGTGGGACGGGTCCTGCGGGCCGGGGGCGCCGCCGGCCCGCCCGTGCCGTCCCGGGCGCCCGCGCCCCGCGGCCGTGCGGTCACCAGGTCGGGGGGCTGGTCAGGGCTCTGGTGAGGACTTCGTCCAGGACGTGGGCGGTGGTGGGTATGTCGAGCTGGGAGTTGTCGATGATGGGCAGGCCCGAGCCGTACCAGCCGGCCATGCGGCCGTGGATGCGGGCGACCTCCTCGTCGGTGAGCCGGCGGGTGCCGCTGCGCTCGGCGTTGCGCTCCAGCACGACGTCCAGGCCGGGCAGCAGCACCACCGGCAGCAGGCCGGGGCCGACGTGCCGTTTCCAGCCACCCAGGCCGACGACCGGGCGGTCCGGGAAGACCGCGTCGTCGAGGATGCACGAGATGCCGTTGGCGAGGAAGTTGCGCGCGGCGAAGCCGCAGGTGCGGCGGGCCAGGCGGTACTGGGCCTCGGAGTTGTCGTTCCAGCCCGACTGCGGGTTGGCGAAACCGGAGCGGACCCACTCGCGGACGTCGTCCAGGCTGATGTGCGCGGTGGGCACCCGGCGGCGCTCGGCCCAGTGCTTGGCGACGCTCGTCTTGCCGGCGCCGGCCGGTCCGATCAGCAGCACGGCGAGGGTGGTGGTCGTCGGGTCGGGGACCGTGTGGGCCGGGGGCGCGCTGGGCATCGCGACCGGGCCGCCCGGCGGCAGCCTGACGTGTCCGGTGGCGTCCGACGCGGGCGGGGCGGCCGCCGTGCCGGGCCGCGCCGGGGGAACCGGCGGCTGCGAGGAGGGCGGCGGCTGGTGCGGCGGGGCGGGCCGGGGGCCCGGGTGGCCCGGGGCGGGCGGTGGGGGCACGGGGGCCGGGCCCTGGTGTGCGTCCGGGTGGTAGGAACCCGGGTGATGTGCGGCCTGCGGCCGGCCGGCGGCCAGTCCGTGCCCCGGCTGGTGGGGCGGCGGCAGCGGAGAACCCACTGCGTGCTGCATCCGGTGCCACTCCGTCTCGTACAAGGCAATGGGCGCTGGCGGCGGGCCAGAACCCCCGCTCCGTGTCGAACGGTACCGTCCCCGGCCGCCATCCGGTGAACGGCCGGGGCGGGCCCGAAGTGCCCGGCGGCGCACGGCGAAGGGAAACGGATACCGCAGCACGGGAGCTACCGCCCTCCGGCGCCGCTCGCGGGAGCCACCGCCTCGCTTCGCCGCCGGCCCGTGAGAGTCACGTCCGTGCTCCGCCGCCGGCTCGCGGGAGCTACGTCCGTGCTCCGCCGCCGGCTCGCGGGAGCCAGTCCGTACGCCGCCGCCGGCTCGCGGGCTGCGTCCGTGCTCCGCCGCCGCGCGGGTCCCGCGTCCCCATGCCTGCGCCGCCGCGCGGGGTCTACTCCCCCACCTCGCCGTACGCGGCCAGCAGGACGGCCGGGTCCGGGCCTTCCAGGACCGTGGGCTTGGCGAGGCCGTCGAGGACGATGAAGCGCAGCAGGTTGCCGCGCGACTTCTTGTCGACCTTCATGTTCTCCAGCAGCTTGGGCCACTGGTCGTAGCGGTAGTGCAGGGGCAGGCCCACCGACTCCAGGACGGTACGGTGACGGTCCGCGGTCGCGTCGTCCAACCGGCCTGCCAGGCGGCCCAGTTCGGCGGCGAAGTGCATGCCGACGGCGACGGCGGCGCCGTGCCGCCACTTGTAGCGCTCGTTCTTCTCGATGGCGTGGCCCAGCGTGTGGCCGTAGTTGAGGATCTCCCTCAGGCCCGCCTCCCTGAGGTCGGCGGAGACGACCCCGGCCTTGACCCGGATGGACCGCTCGATCAGTTCGGCGGTGTGCGGTCCGGCCGGGGTGCGGGCGGCCTCGGGGTCGGACTCGATGAGGTCCAGGATCACCGGGTCGGCGATGAAGCCGGCCTTGATGACCTCGGCGAGCCCGGAGACGTAGTCATTGACCGGCAGGGAGTCCAGCGCGGCCAGGTCGCACAGCACGCCGGCGGGCGGGTGGAAGGCGCCCACCAGGTTCTTGCCCTCGGCGGTGTTGATGCCGGTCTTGCCGCCGACGGCGGCGTCCACCATGGCCAGCACCGTGGTCGGGACGGCCACCCAGCGCACCCCGCGCAGCCAGGTCGCGGCCACGAAACCGGCCAGGTCGGTGGTGGCGCCGCCGCCCACGCCGACGATGGCGTCCGTGCGGGTGAACCCGCTCTGGCCGAGCGCCTTCCAGCAGTAGGCGGCGACCTCGGCGGTCTTGGCCTCCTCCGCGTTGGGCACCTGGATGGCCACGGCCTCGTAGCCCTGCCCGGCCAGGTCGGCGCGGAGCGCGTCGCCGGTCTCGGCCAGCGCCTCCGGGTGGATCACGGCGACCCGCTGGGCCTTCTCGCCGATCAGCGAGCCCAGCTCGCCCAGGAGCTGACGGCCCACCAGGACGTCGTAGGGCTCACTGCCGGCGGTGCCGCCGACGTGGATGCGCGTCACTGCGTCGCTCATGCTTCTTTCCACTCCACTACGTCGAGGACGGCTTGGGCGACTTCCTCGGGCGTACGGCCGTCGGTGGCGACCACCGCGGTGGCGACCTCCTCGTACAGGTGCCGCCGTGCCTCCATCAGCTCGCGCCACTGCTTGCGCGGGTTGACCGCGAGCAGCGGGCGGGCCACATTAAGGCCGGTGCGCTTGACGGCCTCCTCGACGTCCATCGAGAGGTAGACCACGGGCACGGCGGCGAGCAGCGCGCGGGTGTCGGCGTCGAGGACGGCGCCGCCGCCGAGCGCGAGGACGCCCTCGTGCTCGGCGACGGCCCGGCGCACCGCCTGCTTCTCCAGCGCGCGGAAGGCGGCCTCGCCCTCCTCCACGAAGATGTCGGAGATGGGGCGGTCCCGCTCGGCGACGATGTCCTCGTCGGTGTCGCGGTAGCCGGTCCCGAGACGGTCGGCCAGCAGGCGCCCGACGGTGGACTTGCCCACGCCCATCGGTCCGACCAGCACGACGCGGGGCGTCACGGTCATCGGATCGCCAGGTTGTCGAGGTAGGAGCGGACGTTGCGACGGGTCTCGGGGACGCTGTCGCCGCCGAACTTCTCCGCGACCGCGTCGGCGAGGACCAGGGCCACCATGGCCTCGGCGACGATGCCGGCCGCCGGGACCGCGCACACGTCGGAGCGCTGGTGGTGGGCCTGGGCCGGCTCGCCGGTGGCCACGTCGACCGTCCGCAGGGCGCGCGGCACGGTGGCGATCGGCTTCATGGCCGCCCGCACCCGCAGCAGCTCGCCGGTGCTCAGGCCGCCCTCGGTGCCGCCGGAGCGGCCGGTGGCCCGCTTGATGCCGTCGTCGGTGGTGAGGATCTCGTCGTGGGCCTGCGAGCCGGGCACCCGGGCCAGGTCGAAGCCGTCGCCGACCTCGACGCCCTTGATCGCCTGGATGCCCATGAGGGCCGCGGCGAGCCGCGCGTCCAGGCGCCGGTCCCAGTGCGTGTGCGAGCCGAGGCCCACCGGCACGCCGTAGGCCAGCACCTCGACCACGCCGCCGAGCGTGTCGCCGTCCTTGTGGGCCTGGTCGATCTCCTCGACCATCGCCCTGGAGGCGTCCTCGTCCAGGCAGCGCACCGGGTCGGCGTCCAGCTTCTCCACGTCCGCCGGGGTCGGGTACACGCCGTACGGCGCCTTCGCCGCGGCCAGCTCCACGACGTGGCTGACGATCTCGATGCCGGCGGTCTCCTTCAGGTACGACCGGGCCACCGCGCCGAGCGCCACGCGCGCCGCGGTCTCCCGGGCCGAGGCCCGCTCCAGGATCGGCCGAGCCTCGTCGAAGCCGTACTTCTGCATGCCGGCGAGGTCGGCGTGGCCGGGCCGGGGGCGGGTCAGCGGCGCGTTGCGGGCCAGCTCGGCCAGCTTCGCCGGGTCGACCGGGTCGGCCGCCATGACCTGCTCCCACTTCGGCCACTCGGTGTTGCCCACCATGACCGCCACCGGGGAGCCGAGGGTCAGACCGTGCCGGACGCCGCCGAGGAAGGTCACCTCGTCCCGTTCGAACTTCATCCGGGCGCCGCGGCCGTAGCCGAGCCGGCGCCGGGCGAGGTGGTCAGCCACCATCTCCGTGGTGATCGGCACGCCGGCGGGAAGTCCCTCCAGCGTGGCGACGAGTGCGGGTCCGTGCGACTCCCCCGCGGTCAGCCAACGCAACCTGCTCAACGGTGCTCCTCATGTGCGCGCCTGGAACTGCGATGGCGCGACCGGGTGCGCGGCCCGGGCCCGCCACCTCCGATCCTCCCACGTCCGGGGACCGGAGACGGCCGCCGGTCCAGCAGTCGGACGCCCGGTGGACCGCCGTGCGGGCCGGGTCAGCGGTCGGCGAGGGCCTTCTCGCCCGCGTGGCGCATGGCGTGCAGCGGGGCCGGAGTCAGCCCGGTCATCTGTTCGACCTGGAGCACGGCCTGGTGGACCAGGAGGTCCAGGCCGCCGACGACGGCGCCGCCGGACATCGACCAGCGCGCCGCCAGTTCGGTGGGCCAGGGCTCGTAGAGCACGTCGAAGAGGGTGGCGGGCCGCTCGGGGACGGCGGCGGCTAGGGCGTCGGCGGCGCCGGCCGGGGTGGTGGCGAAGACCAGCGGGGCGCGCAGGGCCCGCTCGGCGTCCGCCCAGTCGGCGGTGCGCACCGCGACGTCGAGGCGCTCGCCCCACTCGCGCATCTCGGCGGCGCGGGCCTCGCTGCGGACGTAGACGGTGACCTCGCCGGTGCAGATCCGGGCGAGCGCGGCGAGCGCGGAGGAGGCGGTGGCGCCGGCGCCGAGGATCGCCGCCGAGTCGACCTGCTCGATGCCGTGCTCACGCAGGGCGGAGATCATGCCGGGGATGTCGGTGTTGTCGCCGGTGCGGCGGCCGTCCTCGGCGAGGACGACGGTGTTGACCGCCTCCACGGCGGCCGCCGTCTCGCTGATCGCGTCCAGCAGCGGGATCACCGCCCGCTTCAGGGGCATGGTCAGCGACAGTCCCGCCCACTCCGGCCCGAGCGCCTCCAGGAAGCCGGGCAGAGCGGCCTCGTCGACGTCGAACCGGTCGTACGACCAGCCCGCGAGCCCCAGTTCCCGGTAGGCGGCCCGGTGCAGCACCGGGGAGAGGGAGTGGGCGATGGGCGAACCGAGCACGGCGGCCCGGCGGGCGTCAGTGGCCCGAGCTGGCATTGAACTTTTCCTTGAGCTTGTTGAAGTCGGCCAGGTTCTTGGCGAACTCGGTCTTGTTCATGCCGTCGGTCGCCACGAAGTAGAGCCAGCCCTCGTCGGTCGGGTTCATCGCCGCCTTCAGCGCGTCCTCGCCGGGGTTCCCGATCGGACCGGGCGGCAGCCCCTTGTGGGTGTACGTGTTGTACGGGCTCTGGTTGCCGTGCACGTCCTTCTCGGCGATGTGGATGTTGCTCTCGCCCTTGAGGTAGTTGTAGGTCGAGTCGAACTGGAGCAGCTGGTTGGTCTCGGTGTTGGTCGGCTTGAGCCGGTTGTAGATCACCTCGGCCATGGCGCGGAAGTCGTCGTGCGTCTTGCCCTCGGCCTGCACCAGGCTCGCGAGCGTGACGAACTCCAGCGGGTCGGCGAGGTCGAACTGCTTCGCCTTCGCCGTCACGTCGTAGCGCTTGTATGCCTCGCCGGCCTGTTTGACCATGGCCCTGAGGACCATGTCCGGCTTCATGCCCTTGGCCGCCGGATAGGTGCCCGGGTAGAGGAACCCCTCCAGCGGGTCCATGATCTGGCCGTCGCCGTCCGCCCAGGAGGGCAGGCCGAGGCTCTTGTACTGCTTGGCGGCGATGTTCTTGGTCGTGCCCGCGGACAGGTGGAGCTGTTTGTCGATCGCCTGGTAGACCTCGGCGTTGCGCTCGCCCGGTTTCACCAGGACGCTGCTCTGGCTCGTGGGGTCGAGCATCATCGCGACGGCGCTGGCCGCGGACATCTCCTTCTTCAGCAGATAGGCGCCCGCCTGGATCTGCTTGCCCTGGGGATTGTTCGACTGGGCGGAGACGAACGCGTCGACGCTCTTGACGACGCCCGCCTTCTTCAGCGCGCGGCCGATGTCGTAGCCGACGGCGCCCTGCGGGATCTCCACGGTGACGGTCTCGCCGGTGCCGTTGCCCGCGTAGTCCGGCGCCGCGCCGAAACGATTTTGGTAGAACTGGTAGCCGTAGTAGGCGACGCCGGCCGCGCCGCCGCCGAACACCAGCACCACGACCAGGCAGGCGCAGCCGTTGCGGCGCTTCTTGCCGCTCTTGCCCTTGCCGCCCCGTCCCTTGCGGCCGGCCCGGCCGCGGCCCCCGCCCGGTTCGCCGGCGCCCGGGGCGTCGTCCTCGTCGGCCCCGTCGTCGTCGCCCGCGAAGAAGGCGTGGTCCTCGTCCTGGTCGCCCTCCTGTTCCGGGTCCCAGTCCGGGCGAGGCTCCGGCTCGGCGGTGCGGCGGTTGGGAGGCTCCGGCGGGGGGTATGCCTCGGGGGTGCCGTACAGATCGGGCTGCTCGGCGCCGTAGGCCGCGGCCTGCTGCCCGTAGGGATCCACGGGATCGGCGGCGTACGGCGGCTGCTGGTGCCCGGCGGCGCCGTCCCAGCCGGCCTGCTGCTGGTGCTGGTCCTGGAGGTGGGCCCCGTACTGCGGGTCGTACGGGTGGTGGCCCTGGTGACCGTGCTGCTCGGGGTGCTGGGGCTGGTGACCGTGGTGCTGGGGCTGCTGGCCCTGGTGCTGGGCCTGCGGGTCGTAGTGCTGCGGGTACTGCTGGCCGTAGCCGGACTGCTGCTCCTGGCCCCAGTCGCCGTACTGCTGGGGGTGCTGCGGCTGCTGCGGGTGGTGCTGCGGCAGGCCGCCGTAAGGAGGCTGCGGGGCCGGCCGGCCCTGCTGCTCTCCCCATCCGCCGTCCCCGTACAACGGGTCCTCCGGATGCCACGGTTCGGAGCCTGGGCCCCGGCCATACTCAGTCATCGATCCCCTAGAGCCGCGAGGCAGCGGTCACTCAGCGTATCGCCCGGCACCGTCCCGCCTCTTGCTGTGCGCCGGCTGTTCGAACACCGGCGCATCGCGCGGAACGTTACCGTATCGCGATCACATGACCACTTCGACGCCCTCGCCGGGTGGCTCACCTGACACCCGTTCGGATTCGAGGGCCTGCTGCAGGATGATGACGGCGGCGGCCTGGTCGATCACGGAGCGTCCCTTCTTGGACTTCACCCCCGAGGCCCGCAGCCCCTGGCTCGCCGTCACCGTGGTCATCCGCTCGTCCACCAGCCGCACCGGCACCGGCGCGATCCGCCTGGCCAGTTCGCCCGCGAACGCGCGGACCTTCACGGCGGCGGGGCCCTCGCCCCCCTTGAGGGAGCGAGGGAGACCGACGACGACCTCGACCGGCTCGTACTCCTCGACCAGCTGCCCGAGGCGACGGTGCGCCGCCTGGACGTCCCGGCCGGGGACGGTCTCGACCGGGGTGGCGAGGATCCCGTCGGGGTCGCACGAGGCGACCCCGATCCGGGCGTCCCCGACGTCGATCGCGAGCCGACGTCCTCTGCGCATCTTCTCGACCGTCTCTTGCTCGCTCCCCGTCGTACTTACTTGGCGGTCTCGGCGACCAGGCGCTCGACCGCGTCGACGGCCTCGCCGACGGCGGCCGGGTTCTGGCCGCCGCCCTGGGCGACGTCCGGCTTGCCGCCACCGCCGCCGCCGAGCGTCTTGGCGGCGGTGCGAACCAGGTCGCCAGCCTTCAGGCCGCGCTCACGGGCGGCCTCGTTGGTGGCGATGACCGTGAGCGGCTTGCCGTTGTTCACGGTGAACAGGGCGACCACGGCGGCCCGGCCGCCCTGGATGCGGCCGCGCACGTCCAGCACCAGCCTGCGCAGGTCGTCCGGCGTGGTGCCGTCCGGGACCTGGCCGGTGACCAGGGCCACGCCGCGCACGTCCTTGGCGGACTCGGCGAGACCGCCGGCCGCCTGGAGCACCTTCTCGGCGCGGAACTTCTCGATCTCCTTCTCGGCGTCCTTCAGCTTGCCGAGCATGGCGGAGACCTTCTCCGGCAGCTCCTCCGCGCGGCCCTTGATCAGCTCCTGGAGCTGGGCGACGACCGTGTGCTCGCGGGCGAGGAAGTTGTAGGCGTCCACGCCGACCAGGGCCTCGATACGGCGCACGCCCGAGCCGATGGAGGACTCGCCGAGCAGCTTCACCAGGCCCAGCTGGGCGGTGTTGTGCACATGGGTGCCGCCGCACAGCTCCTTGGAGAAGTCGCCGATGGTGACGACCCGCACGCGCTCGCCGTACTTCTCGCCGAACTCGGCGATGGCGCCCTGCTTCTTGGCCTCGTCGATGCCCATGACCTCGGCGTGCACGTCGAGATCGCGGGCCAGCACCTCGTTGATCTTCTGCTCGACGTCGGTCATCACGGCCGTCGGGACGGCGGCGGGGGAACCGAAGTCGAAGCGGAAGCGGCCGGGCTGGTTCTCGGAGCCGGCCTGGGCGGCCGTCGGGCCGAGCGCGTCGCGCAGCGCCTGGTGGGTGAGGTGGGTGGCCGAGTGGGCGCGGGCGATGGCGGTGCGGCGGCGGGAGTCGATCGAGGCGTGCGCCTTGGCGCCCACGGTGACCTCGCCGAACTGGACGACGCCCTTGTGGACGTAGACGCCCGGGACCGGCTTCTGGCAGTCGCGTACCTCGATGACGGCGCCGGAGTCGACCTTGATGCGGCCGGTGTCGCCGATCTGGCCGCCGCCCTCGGCGTAGAACGGGGTGCGGTCGAGGACGACCTCCACCTCGTCGCCCTCGGTGGCGGCCGGAGAGGACACGCCGTCGACGAGGAGGCCGACGATCGTGGACTCGCCCTCGGTGTCGCCGTAGCCGATGAAGTCGGTCTCGCCGGCGGCGTCGGCGATCTCCCGGTAGGCGCCCAGGTCGGCGTGGCCGGTCTTCTTGGCCTGGGCGTCGGCCTTGGCGCGCTCCCGCTGCTCCTTCATCAGGCGGCGGAAGCCGTCCTCGTCCACGGACAGGCCCTGTTCGGCGGCCATCTCCAGGGTGAGGTCGATCGGGAAGCCCCAGGTGTCGTGGAGCAGGAACGCCTTGTCGCCGGAGAGGACCTTGCCGCCGGACTGCTTGGTCTCGGTGACGGCGGTGTCCAGGATGTTGGTGCCGGCCTTCAGCGTCTTCAGGAAGGCGTTCTCCTCGGCGAGGGCGACCTTCTCGATGCGCTCGCGCTCGGTGACCAGCTCCGGGTACTGCTGGCCCATCATGCCGATGACGACCTCGATGAGGTCCTGTACGACCAGGCCGGTGGCGCCCAGCAGGCGCATGTTGCGGATGGCGCGGCGCATGATGCGGCGCAGCACGTAGCCGCGGCCCTCGTTGCCCGGGGTGACGCCGTCGCCGATGAGCATGGTGGCGGTGCGCATGTGGTCGGTGACCACGCGCAGGGACACGTCCGAGGCGTGGGCGTCGCCGTAGGCGACACCGGTCAGCTCGGTGGCCTTCCTGATGACGGCCATCGAGGTGTCGATCTCGTACATGTTCTGCACGCCCTGCAGGATCATGGCGAGGCGTTCGAGACCGAGGCCGGTGTCGATGTTCTGGCTCGGCAGGTCGCCGAGGATCTCGAAGTTGTCCTTGCCGATGCCCTCGCCGCGCTCGTACTGCATGAAGACGAGGTTCCAGATCTCCACGTACCGCTCGTCGTTGACGGCGGGGCCGCCCTCGGCGCCGAACTCGGGGCCGCGGTCGTAGTTGATCTCGGAGCAGGGGCCGCACGGGCCGGGGACGCCCATGGACCAGTAGTTGTCCTTCATGCCCAGGCGCTGGATGCGCTCCTTGGGCACTCCGACGACCTCGTGCCAGATGCGCTCGGCCTCGTCGTCGTCCTTGTAGACGGTGATCCACAGGCGCTCGGGGTCGAGGCCGTAACCGCCCTCGTCCTGGGCGCCGGTGAGCAGCTCCCAGGCGAACTTGATGGCGCCTTCCTTGAAGTAGTCGCCGAAGGAGAAGTTGCCGCACATCTGGAAGAACGTGCCGTGCCGCGTGGTCTTGCCGACCTCTTCGATGTCGGGCGTGCGCACGCACTTCTGCACGCTGGTGGCGCGCGGGAACGGCGGCTTGACCTCGCCCAGGAAGTAGGGCTTGAAGGGCACCATGCCGGCCGGGACGAGGAGCAGAGTCGGGTCGTCCGCGATGAGCGACGCCGAAGGGACGACGGTGTGCCCGCGCTCCTCGAAGAAGCTCAGCCAGCGGCGGCGGATCTCAGCCGACTCCATCAGTGGTCCTCATTCCGGTTGTTCGAGTTCGTCGGGTACGCCGAGCCGTCGACGTACTTCGGGCTGTGGTGGTTCTCGATGGCGGCGAGCCGCCTGGGCGGGGGCAGTTGGGCGTCGACGGAGGCGTTGATGCCGAGCGCGTCGCCGAGTTCGGCCTCCCGCTGCGCCATGTTGTCGCGGACGTCGAGCGCGAAGCCGACCGCGCGGTCCTTGATCCGGTGACCGGTCTCCAGCGCCTTGTTCGCCGCGGTGACGGCGAGCGACTCGGGGGTCAGCTGTCGCAGCTTGCGGTTGACCTTGGTGGTGGCCCACACACCGGCGGCGACACCTGTGCTGAACCAGAACGAACGGCGGAACATCGCTAGTCCTTACTTCTCCCGGTTGTTCCGCTTCCCCCGCCGTGCGGCCGGGACGGTGCGGCCCACGATCACGGTACGCCTCGACGCCTTGGCGGGCACGTCCTCCTTGCGGCCGCCCAGGGCCCGGCGCACGCCGTAGCCGAAGGCGGCGACCTTCACCAGGGGGCCGCCGAAGGTGGAGGCGACGGTCGTCGACAGCGCGGACGCGTTGGAGGTGACCTCCTGGACGTCGGAGGCGATGGCGTCGACGCGGTCGATCTGGGTCTGCGCGGAGCGCACCGCCTGCGACGCGTCGGACAGCAGCGGAACGGCCTGGTCGGTCACGTCCGCCACGAGCTTGGTGGTCGCCTTGAGCGTCTGGGCCAGCCTCGCCAGCGCCACGGCGAGGAAGGAGACCAGGATCGCCCAGAAGACGGCCACCAGGATCCCGGCCACCTCACCACCGGACACTGTGCGCACCCGCTCCCTGAAACGTGCCTGAACTTCGGGACTGTCCGGAAGATCTAGAACGCCTGGCACCTAGAACACCGAGAAAGCCGTACACCGAGCCTATCGCGCCCGGGGCGGGGCTCCGTACCGGATTACCGCCGGTGCGCCGCGCGGCGCGGACCGGCGATTGTACGGACCGATTACGGTTCAGTACGCTCCGTGTCCCATGCGAGACCCCATGCGTGACTCCACGCCGGCCGGCCGGTCCCCGGGCGGCGGCACCGCGGGCAATCTGCCCGCCGAACTCGACGCGTTCGTCGGCCGCGCGGCCGAACTCGACGCGCTGGCGCGGACGCTCGGCGCCGCGCGGCTGGTGACGGTGACCGGTGTGGGCGGGGTCGGCAAGTCGCGGCTGGCGGCGCGGGCGGCCGCCCGCCCGGCGGCGCCGGACGGCGTGTGGCGGGTGGACCTCGCGCCGCTCCAGGATCCGGAGTTCCTGGACCACGCCGTGGTGGAGGCGATGGGGCTGACCGACCACACCACGCGTCCGCCGCGCGAGGCCCTGCTCGCTCATCTGGCCGAGCGCCGGCTGCTGCTGGTGCTCGACGGGTTCGAACACCTGGCGGACGCCTGCGCCGACCTGGCGGCCGAGCTGCTCCGGCGGACCCCGGGGCTCACGGTGCTGGCCGCGGGGCGGCGGCCGCTGGGGGTGGCGGGCGAACGGCTGTTCCCGCTGGCGCCGCTGGGCGCGGAGGACGCCGCCGAACTGCTGGTGGCGCGGGCCGCGCAGCAGGACGTCACGGTGGACGGCGGCGATCCGGCGGTACGGGAGCTGTGCCGGCGCCTGGACGGGATCCCGCTGGCGATCGAGCTGGCCGCGGGACGGCTGCGGGCGCTGTCGCCGGTGCGGCTGCTGGAGCGCCTCGACGACCGGTTCCGGCTGCTGACCGGCGGCGGCCGCGACGCCCTGCCCCGGCACCGCACGCTGCGCACGGCGATCGGCTGGAGCCACGAGCTGTGCACGCCCGCCGAGCGGCTGCTGTGGGCGCGCCTGTCGGCGTTCGCCGGGCCGTTCGACCTGGAGGCCGCCGAGTACGTGTGCGGCGGGCGCGGTCTGCCCTCCGAGGACGTCCTCGACGTGCTGACCGAGCTGCTGGCGCAGTCCGTGGTGGCGCGCGAGGAGACGGCGGCGGGGGTGCGCTACCGGATGCTGGACACGGTGCGCGCCTACGGCGCCCAGTGGCTGGCGGCGGCCGGGGACGCGGAGCGGCTGCGGCGCCGGCACCGCGACTGGTACGTCGGGCTGGCCACCTGGTGCGAGCTGGAGTGGTTCTCGCCCCGGCAGCGGGAGGTGGCCGCGCGGATCGAGGCGGAGCTGCCGAATCTGCGCGCCGCCCTGGAGTACTGCATGACCGGCCCGGACGAGGCCCGGCTGGGCCAGTACCTGGCGGGCTGTCTGTGGTTCTGCTGGGCCGGCTGCGGGCGGCTGTCGGAGGGCCGGCACTGGCTGGGGCGGGCGGTGGAGCTGGCGGGCGGGCACGAGCAGTCCCGGCTGCGGGCGCTGGCGACGCTCGGCTACGTGGCCATCCTCCAGGGCGACACGGCGCCGGCGCTGGCCGCGCTGCGCGAGTGCCGGGAGAGCGCGGAGCGCTCGGCGAGCGCGCCGGCGCTGGCGTACGCGGAGCACCGCACCGGCTGTCTGGCGCTGATCACGGACGACGTGGAGCGCGCGGAGCGGCTGCTGCGCTCGGCGCTGGAGCGCTACCGGGAGCTGGGCGAGCTGAACAGCACCGTGCTGATGGGCCAGGTGGAGCTGGCGATGACGCGGGCGTTCCAGGGCGATCTGCCGGACGCGGTGCGGTTGTGCGAGGACGTGCGCCGGGTGTGCGAGGAGCACGGCGAGCGCTGGACGCGCGCGTACGCGCTGTACGTCCTGGCGTACGCGGCCTGGCGCGAGGGGAACCTGGGCTGCGCCCGGGAGCTGCTGGTGGACTGTCTGGGCAGCGCGCACGGGTTCCGCGATCTGCTGGGCTCGGTGCTGGCGGTGGAGCTGCTGGCGCTGGTGACGGCGGCCGAGGGCGACGCGGCGGAGGCGGCGGTGCTCCAGGGGGCCGCGGCCGGCATGTGGCCGGCGGTGGGGCTGCGGCTGTTCGGCTCGGCGCACTACAACGCCCCGCACGAGCTGTGCGAGGCGATGGCCCGGGAGCTGCTGGGCGACGAGCGGTACGAGGAGTGCGTGCGCCAGGGGGCGGGGCTCGGCCGGGAGGCGGCGGTGACGCGGGCGCTGCGCGGCGCGCGCACCCGGTCGCTGCGGCGGCTGCCGGCGCCGCGCGGTCCGGGGGCGGTCCGCCGGCTGCGCTCCCAGCTGTCGAACGGCGACTGACCGGCGGCCCGGGGTGCGTCTTGGGCGCGTCCGGGCCCGGGAACGCGCGAACCCGCCGCCCCGCCCGCCCGGAAGGGCGGCGGGACGGCGGGTCGAGGCGGTGCTACGGCCTGCCGGTGATCAGCGGGCGTAGTACTCGACGACGAGCTGCTCGTCGCAGATCACCGGGATCTCCTTGCGGTTCGGCTCGCGGTCCAGGCGGAACGCCAGGGCCTTGAGGTTCACCTGGAGGTAGCGCGGGGTCTCGCCCTCGGGGGCGAAGCCGCCCTCACGGGCGATGGTGAAGAGCGTCTTCTCCTTGGAGCGGTCGCGGACCTGCACGACGTCGTCCGGACGGACGCGGAAGGACGGCTTGTCGACCTTCTGGCCGTTGACCTGGATGTGGCCGTGGACGACCATCTGGCGGGCCTGGTAGATCGTGCGGGCGATGCCCGAACGCAGGACCAGCGCGTCGAGGCGGCGCTCCAGCTCGATGATCAGGGCCTCACCGGTCTTGCCCTGGACCTTGGAGGCACGCTCGTAGGCGCGGACGAGCTGACGCTCGGACACGTCGTACTGCGCGCGCAGACGCTGCTTCTCGAGCAGACGGACCTTGTAGTCCGAGTTCTGCTTGCGGCCGCGGCCGTGCTCGCCCGGCGGGTAGGGACGGGCCTCGAAGTACTTGACGGCCTTCGGGGTCAGCGCGATGCCGAGGGCACGCGACTTCTTCACCTTGGGGCGGGACTGGTTCGCCACTGTCTCTCATTTCCTAGTTTTCCGGCTTGCCAGGGTTACGGAGGTCGCATCCGCAGCCGGGAAGACCCGCAGGTCCACGAGGGACCCGCTGGGCAGCCGCTTCCTGGTCTGGGCACATACGTGCAGCACGCGAGTGGCCCACCGACCGTCCCGGAACCCCGGGTGGTGGTGGGCTGCCCGCGACACCGTTCGACGGTGCGCGACGCTCCTGGAGCCGGTCCGCGAGGACCGGGCCTCCGGCTGACTGTCCCGCTCTGACGGCACGGGACTCAGCACTGTGCAGCAGTCTACAGGCTGCTACGACCGCTTCCGACCGAGGTGCTGGCGGGTCCACTCCACCGCGTCCGCGTAGCGCGCCTCGGCGCCGTGCCGGCTCGGGCTGTAGTACTCGCGGTCCTTGAGGGCGTCCGGCGCGTACTGCTGGGCGGCGATGCCCTCGGCCAGGTCGTGCGGGTAGACGTAGCCCTGCGCGTGGCCGAGCTTGGCGGCGCCCTTGTAGTGCCCGTCCCGCAGGTGCGGCGGCACCGAGCCGGCCAGTCCCTTGCGCACGTCCTCCAGGGCGGCGCCGATCGCGGTCGTCGCCGAGTTGGACTTGGGGGCGAGCGCGAGGGCGATGGTGGCGTGGCTGAGGGTGAGGGCGGCCTCGGGGAAGCCGATCATGGCGACGGCCTGCGCGGCGGCGACGGCCGTGGGCAGCGCGGTGGGGTCGGCGAGGCCGATGTCCTCGCTCGCGGAGATCATCAGGCGGCGGGCGATGAACCGGGGGTCCTCGCCGGCCTCGATCATCCGGGCCAGGTAGTGCAGCGCGGCGTCGACGTCGGAGCCCCGGATGGACTTGATCAGGGCGCTGGAGACGTCGTAGTGCTGGTCGCCGTCGCGGTCGTACTTCACCGCGGCCCGGTCGACCGTCTCCTCCAGCGTGGTCAGGGAGATCTCGTCCTCGCCCTTGTCGAGGGCGGCCCCGGCGGCGGCCTCCAGCGCGGTCAGCGCCCGGCGGGCGTCGCCGCCGGCGATGCGCAGCAGGTGGTCCTCGGTGTCCTCGGGCAGCGCGACCGCGGACTTCAGACCGCGCTCGTCGGTCAGGGCGCGGCGCAGCAGACCGCGTACGTCGTCGTCGGTGAGGGGTTCGAGGGTGAGCAGCAGGGAGCGGGACAGCAGCGGGGAGATCACCGAGAAGTACGGGTTCTCGGTGGTGGCGGCGATCAGGGTCACCCAGCGGTTCTCCACCGCCGGGAGCAGGGAGTCCTGCTGGGCCTTGCTGAAGCGGTGGATCTCGTCCAGGAAGAGGACGGTCTCCTGGCCGTACCCGCCGGTGGCGCGGCGGGCGCCGTCGATGACCGCGCGGACCTCCTTGACGCCCGCGGTGATCGCCGACAGCTCCACGAAGCGCTTGTTGGTGGCCTTGGAGACGACGTAGGCGAGGGTGGTCTTGCCGGTGCCGGGCGGACCCCACAGGATCACCGAGGAGGGCCCGGCCGGGCCGCCCGCGCCTTCGCCGACGAGCCGCCGCAGGGGCGAGCCGGGCTTGAGCAGGTGCTGCTGGCCCACCACCTCGTCGAGGGTGCGCGGGCGCATCCGGACGGCCAGCGGGCTGGCGGCCGGATCCTTCTCCTGGCGTTCTTCTGCTGCGGCGGTGAACAGGTCGGGCTCCACACGGAAACCCTAGGGCACGCCACTGACAACGCCGCCGGCCGTCGGACCCGGGGGCCCGGGTACGACGGCCGGCCTGTTCCGGACGAGAGGGCCTAGGCCCAGAGGCTGCTGCCCCAGCGGGTGAGGATCAGCATGGCGATGACGCCGGTGTGAGTGACCGGGAGCACCCAGGTGAACTCGGCCAGGAACGACTTCACCGCGCGCGGGGCGGGCAGGAAGTCGTTGCGGATGGTGAAGGAGGTGACGTACCAGAACAGGGTGAGGGTGGCGACCCAGGCCAGCGAGCACCACAGGCACAGCGCGTTGATCCGGTACAGCGACTGGAACTGCAGCCAGGTGACGAAGCAGACGCCGAAGAGGGTGCCGGCGTTGAAGGTCAGCCAGTACCAGCGCGGGAAGCGGGCGCGGCCGAGCAGGCTCATGCCGACGCAGATCACCACGGCGTAGGCGGCCAGGCCGAGCATGGGGTTGGGGAACCCGAAGACGGAGGCCTGCTTGCTCTCCATCACGCTGCCGCAGGAGATGATCGGGTTGATGCTGCAGCTCGGCGTGAAGGTCTTGCCGCTCAGCTTGCCTTCGAGGATCTTCTGCTTGTCGATCGTGATGACCCAGGCGGCGAGCAGTCCGGCGGCGCCGCAGATCACCAGCAGCAGGGCGAGGGCGCGGCTGCCGCCGGCCGTCCGCGGTCCGGGGGCCGGGTGCTCGGAGTCGGGCTCCATGGAGACGTCCTTGACTGTCGTCTTGCTCATCACGCCGATTCCGTCGCTCGAGAGTCGGAGGGTGCTTCGGGCAGGGCCATTGTGCCGTACGCGCACGCGTGTGCACCGTTCGGTGCGGATAAGGAAGTGACCGCCGGGAACGCGGTCGCCGTGGGCGTGAGCGGCGCCCACGGCCAGGAGCGGCGTTCACGCCCGTCCACCGAAACCGCCCGACGTGGTGAAGCGCCACGCACGAGGTTGACGTGCCGGGGCGCCGGGCCCCGGTGCGGGGATCCGGCGCCCTCGACGCGCGGGTGGCTCAGCCGAGCCGCGACTCCAGTTCGGCGACGATCTCGTTGACGCCGATGGCCACCTGCTCGCCGGACTCCATGTCCTTGAGCTGGACGACGCCCTCGGCGAGGTCGCGTTCGCCGGCCACGATCGCGTAGCGGGCGCCGCTGCGGTTGGCGTTCTTCATGGCGCCCTTGAGGCCCTTGCCGCCGTAGGAGAAGTCGGCGGCGACGCCGTTCTTGCGCAGCTCGGTGACCTTGGCGAACAGGACGCGGCGCGCCTCCTCGCCGAGCGGGACCGCGAAGACGCTGGTGGCGGCGGGCAGTTGCAGTTCGACGCCCTCCGCCTCCAGGGCCAGGACGGTGCGGTCCACGCCCAGCGCCCAGCCCACCGAGGGCAGCGCGGGGCCGCCGATCATCTCCGACAGGCCGTCGTAGCGGCCGCCGCCGCCGACCGCGGACTGCGCGCCGAGGCCGTCGTGCACGAACTCGAAGGTGGTGCGCGTGTAGTAGTCCAGGCCGCGCACCAGCCTGGCGTCGTCCTCGAAGGAGACACCCGCCGCGGTGATCAGCTCGCGGACCTCCTCGTGGTACGCCTTGCACGCGTCGCACAGGTAGTCGCGCAGCAGCGGCGCGTCGGTGAGCTGCTTCTGCACGTCGGGGCGCTTGTCGTCGAGCACGCGCAGCGGGTTGATCTCCGCGCGGCGCAGCGTGTCCTCGTCCAGGTCGAGGCCGCGCAGGAAGTCCTGGAGCGCCGTGCGGTACAGCGGGCGGCACTCCTTGTCGCCGAGGCTGTTGAGCAGGATGCGGAAGTTCCTGAGGCCCAGCGAGCGGTAGGCCTGATCGGCCAGGATGATCAGCTCGGCGTCGAGCGCCGGGTCCTCCGCGCCGATCGCCTCGGCGCCCACCTGGGAGAAGTGGCGGTAGCGGCCCTTCTGGGGGCGCTCGTAGCGGTAGTAGGAGCCGGAGTACCAGAGCTTGACGGGCAGGTTGCCGCTCTTGTGGAGGTTGGCCTCCAGGGCGGCGCGCAGCACGGAGGCGGTGCCCTCGGGACGCAGCGCGAGCCGGTCGCCGCCCTTGGTCTCGAAGGCGTACATCTCCTTGGTCACGATGTCGGTGGACTCGCCGACACCGCGCGCGAACAGCTCGACGCTCTCGAAGCCGGGCGTCTCGACGTAGCCGTAGCCGGAGTTGCGCAGCGGGGCGGCGATGGCCTCGCGCACCGCGAGGTACTTGGCGGAGTCCGGCGGGATCAGGTCGTAGGTGCCCTTGGGGGCCTTGAAGGTGCTCACGGGGTCTCTCGTCACATTCCTCGTCGGGGAGCGGGACCGGTGTCCGCTCCCTGGCCGGCCGCCACCTGCCGCAGATACGGGTTGGTGGCGCGCTCCTGGCCGATGGTCGTCTGGGGGCCGTGGCCGGACAGCACCACGGTCGAGTCGTCGAGCGGCAGGCACACGCGGGCCAGCGAGTCGAGGATCTCGGCCATGTCGCCGCCGGGCAGGTCGGTGCGTCCGATGGAGCCGGCGAACAGCAGATCCCCGGAGAAGAAGACCTGCGGGACGTCCGCGGTCTCGGGCATCCGGAACGTCACCGACCCCTTGGTATGGCCCGGCGCGTGCGCGACGGAGAACTCCAGACCGGCCAGCTCCAGCCGGGCGCCGTCGGTCAGTTCCTCGACGTCGTCCGGCTCCCCCACGGTCAGCTCGCCCATCAGCGGCATGCCGATGGAGCGGCCGAGGGCCTTCTCGGGGTCGCTCATCATGTACCGGTCGGCCGGGTGGATCCAGGCCGGTACGCCGTGTGCGCCGCACACCGGGACGACCGAGGCCACGTGGTCGATGTGGCCGTGGGTGAGGACGACGGCGACGGGCTTGAGCCGATGCTTCTTCAGCGCTTCCTCGACGCCTGGGGCGGCCTGGTGGCCGGGGTCGATGATCACGCACTCCTCACCGGCGGCGGGGGCGACGAGGTAGCAGTTCGTCCCCCAGGCCCCGGCGGGGAACCCGGCAATGAGCACGATCGTCCTTCGTTTGTCTCGGTACGGGAGGGCTTCGGCCGGCTGGGCCGGTGATCCGAGCCTACCGGCGCTGCCGGATCCTCAGGTAACCCATATACGGTACGGGGCACACGCAGGCGGTCGGCGCACGGGACGCGCGCGTACCGGTCGGCACACACGACGCATGAGGAGAGAACCCGGTGGTCAGCCAGGAGCAGCGGCGGCGTCAGCTCGCCCGGGAGAAGTTCTTGCGGCAGCAGCAGCGGCGCACCGACGCGCGGCGCAAGTCGCGCATGCGCAACTCGGTGATCGCGTCGGTGCTCGCCGTCGTGGTCATCGGCGGCGTGGCGCTGTACACGACCGGGGTCCTGAAGAACGGCTCGGACGACGACAAGGCCGCGCCGAGCACGACGCCGAGCGCCTCGGCCACCAGCAAGGCGCCGGACCCGTGCGCCAAGCCGGCCGCGGGCGCGGTGAAGAAGCTGAGCTGGAAGAAGGAGCCGGCGATGACGATCGACACTTCGGCGGCGTACGCGATGAAGCTCGCGACGACGTGCGGCGACATCGACATCGCGCTGAAGACGGCGGCGGCCCCGCACACGGTGAACTCGTTCGACTTCCTGGCGGGCAAGGGCTTCTTCGACCACACCAAGTGCCACCGGCTCACCACCAACGGCATCTACGTGCTCCAGTGCGGCGACCCGACGGCGCAGGGCAACGGCGGGCCGGGCTACACGATCCCGGACGAGAACCTCAAGGACAAGAGCCTGAAGGGCAACGTCTACCCGGCGGGCACGGTCGCGATGGCGAACACCGGCCAGAAGCACACCGGCGGCAGCCAGTTCTTCCTGGTGTACCAGGACAGCCAGCTTCCGCCCAACTACACCCCCTTCGGTACGATTTCGCAGTCCGGCCTGAAGGTGCTCAAGAAGATCGCCGCCGCGGGTGAGAACACGGGCGGCGGCGACGGGGCGCCCAACGCGACGGTCGTCATCGACAAGGCCACGGTCACGAAATCCTGATCGTCAACTGCGTAATTTCGGTCGCGCTGGATGCGGACAGGCAACCCGCCGGTCGCCTATGTTGGCCGTGACGAAACTGTGGACGATGCCCGGGGGAGCCACGAAGCCCCCTCGCGGGCATCATGTGGAGGAGGCGCTGTGAGCAGCGACCCGTGGGGCCGCGTCGACGAGACGGGCACCGTGTACGTGCGTACGGCCGACGGCGAGCAGGTCGTCGGTTCCTGGCAGGCCGGCTCCCCCGAGGAGGCGCTGGCCTACTTCGAGCGCAAGTACGAGGGCCTGGTGGTCGAGATCGGCCTCCTCGAGAAGCGGGTGCGGACCACCGACCTGTCGTCGAAGGACGCGCAGGTCGCCATCGGCCACATCAGGGAACAGGTCGACGCGCACCACGCGGTCGGTGATCTCCAGGCGCTGCGCGCCCGGCTGGACAAGCTGGTCGAGACCGTCGAGTCGCGGCGCGAGGAGCGCAAGGCGCAGCGCGCCCGGCAGACGGACGAGGCCCGGCACGCCAAGGAGTCGCTGGTCGCGGAGGCGGAGGAGCTGGCCCGTTCCGACCAGTGGCGGGTGGCCGGTGAGCGGCTGCGGGCGCTGGTGGACACCTGGAAGGGGCTGCCGCGGCTGGACCGCAAGTCCGACGACGAGCTGTGGCACCGCTTCTCGCACGCGCGCTCGGCGTTCTCCAAGCGGCGCAAGGCGCACTTCGCGCAGCTGGACGCGCAGCGCGAGGACGCCCGCCGGATCAAGGAGCGGCTGGTCGGCGAGGCCGAGGCGCTGTCCGGCTCGACGGACTGGGGGCCGACCGCGGCCCGCTACCGCGATCTGATGGCCGAGTGGAAGGCCGCGGGCCGCGCCCAGCGCGAGCACGAGGACGACCTGTGGAACCGTTTCCGCGGCGCCCAGGACGTGTTCTTCGCCGCGCGCGGTTCGGTGTTCGCCGAGCGCGACGCCGAGCAGACGGAGAACCTCAAGCTGAAGGAGGAGCTGGCCGAGGAGGCCGAGCGGCTGCTGCCGGTCAGCGACCTGAAGGCCTCCCGGGCCGCCTTCCGCACGATCAACGAGCGCTGGGAGGCCATCGGCCATGTGCCGCGGGACGCCCGGCCCAAGGTCGAGGGCCGGATGCACACGGTCGAGCGGGCCCTTCAGGAGGCCGAGGAGGCCGAGTGGCGCCGGACGAACCCGGAGGCGCGTGCGCGTGCCGAGGGTCTGACCGGTCAGCTCCAGGCCGCCGTGGACAAGCTGCGCGGTCAGATCGAGCAGGCGCGCGTCCAGGGCAACTCCTCCCGGGCGGACAAGCTGGAGAAGGAGCTGGAGGGCCGCCAGGCGCTCCTGGACCAGGCCCTGAAGGGTCTCCAGGAGTTCGGCGGCTGAGCACCCCTTCCGCATGACTGAGGGCTCCCGTACGGCGCGTACGGGAGCCCTCAGGCGTGTGCCGGACAGGCCTCAGGAGCGGTTGCGCGCCGAGGTCACCCGGTACACGTCGTAGACGCCCTCCACGCCGCGTACGGCCCGCAGGACGTGGCCCAGGTGCTTGGGGTCGCCCATCTCGAAGGTGAAGCGGGAGGTGGCGACCCGGTCGCGGGAGGTCTGGACGGCCGCGGAGAGGATGTTGACGTGCTGGTCGGACAGGACGCGGGTGACGTCCGACAGCAGCCGGGAGCGGTCCAGCGCCTCGACCTGGATGGCGACCAGGAAGACGGAGGACTGGGTGGGCGCCCACTCGACGTCGAGGATCCGCTCGGGCTCGCGAGAGAGCGACTCCACGTTGACGCAGTCGTTGCGGTGCACCGAGACGCCGCTGCCGCGGGTGACGAAGCCGATGATCGGGTCGCCGGGCACCGGCGTGCAGCAGCGGGCCAGCTTCACCCACACGTCGTCGACGCCCTTGACGACGACCCCCGGGTCGGCGCTGGAGCGGCGCTTGCGGCCGCGGCCGCGCGCGGGCGGCAGCTCCTCGTCGATCTCGTCGGTGGCGGCCTCCTCGCCGCCGAGGGCCTGCACGAGCTTCTGGACGATGTTCTGCGCCGAGACGTGGCCCTCGCCGATCGCCGCGTACAGCGCGGAGATGTCGGAGTAGCGCATCTCGTGGGCGAGGGTGACCAGCGAGTCGCCGGTCAGGATCCGCTGGATCGGCAGGTTCTGCTTGCGCATGGCGCGGACGATGGCGTCCTTGCCCTGCTCGATCGCCTCGTCGCGGCGCTCCTTGGAGAACCAGCCGCGGATCTTGTTGCGGGCGCGCGGTGACTTGACGAAGCCGAGCCAGTCCCGGGAGGGGCCGGCGCCGGTCGCCTTGGAGGTGAAGACCTCCACCAGGTCGCCGTTGTCCAGGGTGGACTCCAGCGGCACCAGACGGCCGTTGACCCGGGCCCCTATGGTGCGGTGGCCGACCTCGGTGTGCACGGCGTAGGCGAAGTCCACGGGGGTGGCGCCGGCCGGCAGCGCTATGACGTCGCCCTTGGGCGTGAAGACGAAGACCTCGTTGCGGGAGAGGTCGAAGCGCAGCGACTCCAGGAACTCGCCGGGGTCCTCGGTCTCCTTCTGCCAGTCCAGCAGCTGCCTGAGCCACGCCATGTCGTTGATGGCGGCCGAGTCCTTGCCGGACTTGCCGGCGGGCGACTTCGGCGCGTCGGTGCGGACCTTGGAGGCGCCGGCGACGGCCTCCTGCTTGTACTTCCAGTGCGCGGCGATGCCGTACTCGGCGCGGCGGTGCATGTCGAAGGTGCGGATCTGGAGCTCGACCGGCTTGCCGTTGGGGCCGATGACCGTGGTGTGCAGCGACTGGTACATGTTGAACTTGGGCATCGCGATGTAGTCCTTGAACCGGCCGGGGACCGGGTTCCATCGCGCGTGCACGGTGCCGAGGGCGGCGTAGCAGTCCCGGACGGTGTCGACCAGGACGCGGATGCCGACCAGGTCGTAGATCTCCGCGAAGTCGCGGCCGCGGACGATCATCTTCTGGTAGACGCTGTAGTAGTGCTTGGGGCGGCCGGTGACGGTGGCCTTGATGCGGGCGGCGCGCAGGTCGGCCTGGACCTCGTCGGTGACGACGGCCAGGTACTCGTCGCGCTTGGGCGCGCGTTCGGCGACGAGGCGGACGATCTCGTCGTACATCTTGGGGTAGAGGATCGCGAAGGCGAGGTCCTCCAGCTCCCACTTGATGGTGTTCATGCCCAGGCGGTGGGCGAGCGGCGCGTAGATCTCCAGGGTCTCGCGCGCCTTCTTCTCCTGCTTCTCGCGCTTGAGGTAGCGCATGGTGCGCATGTTGTGCAGGCGGTCGGCGAGCTTGATGACCAGGACGCGGGGGTCCTTGGCCATGGCGACGACCATCTTGCGCACGGTCTCGGCCTGCGCGGCCTCGCCGAACTTGACCTTGTCCAGCTTGGTGACGCCGTCGACGAGCAGGGCGACCACGTCGCCGAAGTCGCGGCGCAGGTCCTCCAGGCCGTACTCGGTGTCCTCGACGGTGTCGTGCAGCAGGCCGGCCATCAGGGTGGCCGGGTCCATGCCCAGTTCGGCGAGGATGGTGGTGACGGCGAGCGGGTGCGTGATGTACGGGTCGCCGCTCTTGCGCTTCTGGCCGCGGTGCCAGCGCTCGGCGACCTGGTAGGCGCGCTCGATCTGGCGCAGCGTCGAGGTCTCGATCTTGGGGTCGTTGCTGCGCACTATCCGCAGCAACGGCTCCAGGACCGGGTTGTAGGGGTTGGCGCGCTGCACGCCGAGGCGGGCCAGGCGGGCGCGGACGCGGTTGGAGGAGCCGGAGCGGGCGCCGGAGCCGCCGGCGGAGCGCACGGGCGGAGCGGGTTTGGGGCGCGAGGCCTCGGCGGTCTTCTCGACCGGCGCGGACTGGGCGTGCTCGACCGCCCGCCGGGTGTCGTTCTTCGCGTTCGACCCCTTCGGCGCGGGCTTCGCCGCGGACGCCGAGGCGGACTCGGGCTTGGCGGCGGTCAGTGGCTGGGCCTCGTCTGGCAAGAGGACTCCTCGTGCGCGATCCGGGTCCCCCGGGCAGGCTCCGGAAACCCCATGGTAGCGATCCCGGGCCGTGGCATCGCCTTCAGTCCGGGTGCGCGGTCCGTTCACCGGTCAAACACCGGAGACGGGCGCCGGATTCCTCCGGGCCCGCCTCTTTCGGTGCTTTCCGTACGGATGCGGGGATTTCGTCCCCCTTTTCCGCTTTTCCACTTTTCCGCTTTTCCGCGTCCTGGTCAGACCTGGAGCAGCGCCTCCAGGGGCGCTCCGGCCAGGGCCGGTTCGAGTCGGCCGCGGCCGCCCAGGAAGCCCAGCTCCATCAGGACGGCGACGCCGGCGATCTCCGCGCCCGCCCGGCGGATCAGCTGGAGGGACGCCTCGGCGGTGCCGCCGGTGGCCAGCACGTCGTCGACGACCAGGATCCGGTCGCCGGCACTCAGGTCCTCGGCGTGCACCTCGATCTCCGCCGAGCCGTACTCCAGGTCGTAGGCCTGGCGCAGGGTCGCTCCGGGGAGCTTGCCCGCCTTGCGCACGGGGATGAAGCCGAGGCCGGCGCGGACCGCGACCGGGGCGCCGAGGATGAAGCCGCGGGCCTCCAGGCCGACGATCTTCGTGGCGCGGGTGCGCTCGGCGATCTCGGCGAACGCGTCGGTCAGGGCGGTGAACGCCGCCGGGTCCGCCAGGAGCGGGGTGATGTCCTTGAACATCACGCCCTGCTCCGGGTAGTCCTCCACATCGCGGATACGGCTGAGCAGCAGTTCCTGGATGTCGGTCATCACGGTCACCGGCGCTTCCCGGAGGGCCGGCCGCGGCCCCGGCTGCGGGAGGCGCCCTGCTCGCGCGGTCCGACGACCGCGGGCGCGGCGTCCGCGGTCTCCTCGTCGAAGGAGGCTCCGGCGCGGTCCGCGACCGGCTCGCCCTGGGCCTCGGCCTGCGCCCGCTTGGCGAGCACCCGCTTCCTGAGGGCCTTCATCTGCGGCTCGCGCTCCTTGAGGTCGGCGACGAGCGGCGTGGCGATGAAGATCGAGGAGTACGCGCCGGCCGCGAGGCCGACGAACAGCGACAGCGAGATGTCGTTGAGCATGCCCGCGCCGAGCACGCCGCCGCCGATGAACAGCAGCCCCGCCACCGGCAGCAGCGCGACCACCGTGGTGTTGATGGAGCGCATCAGCGTGCCGTTGATCGACAGGTTGGCGATGTCGCTGTAGGTCCAGCGGGTCTGCTTGGTGATGTCCTTCGTCTGCTCCTTGAGGCTGTCGAAGACGACGACCGTGTCGTAGAGCGAGTAACCGAGGATGGTCAGCAGACCGATCACGGTGCCCGGCGTGACCTCGAAGCCGACGAGGGCGTAGATGCCGGTGGTGATCGTGATGTCGTGGATCAGGGCGACCAGGGCGGCCAGCGCCATCCGCCACTCGAAGGCGATCGCCAGGTAGATCACGACCAGGACCATGAAGATCGCCAGGCCCTCCCAGGCCTTGTTGGCGATCTGCTTGCCCCAGCTGGGGCCGACCAGGTCGGCGTTGATCTGCTCGGCGTTGACCTTCAGGTCCTTGGAGAGCGTGTCCTTGATCTCGTCGGACTTGCCGGTGTCGATGCCCGCGATCTGGATGCGCAGGCTGCCGTCACCGAGCTTCTGCACGATCGCGTCGTGGCCGGAGGCCTCCACGGCGTACGTCTCGGCCTGGCTGACCGAGGTCGACATGTGCTTCGGCGTGGTGAAGACCGCGCCGCCCTGGAACTCGATGCCCATGTTCAGGCCGCGCACCGCCAGGCCGAGGATGGCCGTGATGGTGATCAGGATGGAGATGCCGTACCAGATCTTGCGGTTCTTGACGAAGTCGTAGCCGACCTCGCCACGGTGGAGCCGGGCGCCGAGGGAGCCGATCTTCGACATCGCTCACGCCTCCTTCGTGTCGACGGGGCGGGCGGGGCGGCGGGTACGGCGCAGCGGCGGCTTGGCACCCAGGGCCTTCGGGTCGAGACCGGACAGCTTGTGGCCGTTCGCGTAGAACTTCCTGCGGGCCAGGATCGTCATCAGCGGCTTGGTGAACAGGAAGACGACGACCACGTCGAGCAGGGTGGTCAGACCGAGCGTGAACGCGAAGCCCTGCACCTTGCCGACGGTGACGATGAAGAGCACCGCGGCGGCCAGGAACGAGACGAAGTCGGAGACCAGGATGGTCCGCCGGGCCCGCGGCCAGGCGCGCTCGACGGCGGGCCGCAGCGTGCGGCCCTCGCGGATCTCGTCCCGGATGCGCTCGAAGAACACGATGAAGGAGTCCGCGGTGATGCCGATGGCCACGATCGCGCCGCACACGGCGGGCAGGTTCAGCGCGAAGCCGATGGCCGGGCCGAGCAGCGACATGATCACGTAGGCGAGGACCGCCGAGACCAGCAGCGAGGGGATGGCGATCAGCGACAGGCCGCGGTAGAAGACCAGCAGGTAGACGACGACCAGGGCGAGGCCGATGGCGCCCGCGATCAGGCCGGCGTGCAGCTGGTCGCCGCCGAGCGCGGCCGTCACGGTGGTGACGCTGTCCTCCTTGAAGGTCAGCGGCAGGGCGCCGTAGGACAGCATGTTGGCCAGGTTCTGCGCGGACTGCTGGTCGAAGCTGCCGGAGATCTGGGCGTTGCCGCCGGTGATCGCGGTGGTGACCTGAGGGTCGGAGACGACCTCGCCGTCCAGGACGATCGCGAACTGGTTCTGCGGCGACTGGTTCTGGGCCAGCTTGCCGGTGACGTCGGCGAACTTCTTGCCGCCCGAGCCGGTGAAGTCGAGCTGGACGATCCAGCCGGCGGCGCCCTGCGTGTCGAAGACCGCCTGGCCCTTCTTGACGTCCGTGCCGTCGACGGCGGCCTTGTCGAGGACGTACTTCTGCCACACGCCCGCGTTGTTCTTGCCGCACGCGACGGTCGGCTCGGTGGGCAGCGCGCCCTTGCCGGCGGTGGCCCGGACGCTCTCCTTGGAGCAGTCGAGGGCGGCGTACTGGGCCTGGAGCTTGGCGGTGGCGTCGTTGCCCGCGCTGCCGCTCGGGGACGGGGAGCCACTGGCCTTGGGGGTGCTGGAGGACTTGGCGGAGCCGGTGGCGCCGCCGGACGGGGTGGCGTCGGCCTTCAGGGCGTCGGTGACGGCGCGGCCCTGCTGGGTCGCGGTCCCCGACGGACTGGCGGAGCCGGAGGTCGCCTTGTCGCCCGAGGTCGCCTTGTCGCCCGAGGTCGCCTTGTCGCCGGAGCCCGTCGTCGCCTTGCCGGAGGGGCTGGCGGACGTGCTCGGCGACGGGCTGGCCGTGGCGGCGCCGGCGGACAGCTCGGTCGCGATGACCGGGCGGAAGTACAGCTTCGCGGTGGTGCCGACCTGCTCCCGGGCCTGCTTGGAGTTCGTGCCCTTGGGGATGTTGACGATGATGTTGTCGTCGCCCTGGGTCTGGACCTCGGCCTCCGAGACGCCAAGACCGTTGACACGCCGCTCCATGATGTTCACGGCCGTGTTCATGTTGGTCTTGTTGATCGCGGATTCCTGACCGCGCTCGGGGACCGCCCGCAGGGTGATGCTGGTACCGCCGGCCAGGTCGATGCCGAGACGCGGGGTGGTGTTCCCCGAGGCGAACATGCCGCCGGTGAGCGCCACGATGGCGATCAGGATGAGGGCCAGCGAGCGCCATGGCTTGCTCTGGGCGCTCGCGCTCCGGCCCTTCTTAGGTGCTGCCACCTTCTCGTACTCCCTCTCGGGCCGCTCCGCGCCGGGTCAGCCCGGTGGCGGCCATGACATGGTGTCGGGATCCCGCGCGAAGTGAACACGTCCCAGGGCGCGCGGGCGGTGCCGCGCGCCCCGAGTGGTGACTACTTCGCCTCGGAGTCGCCGTCGGTCTTCTTCGGCTCTGCGTCCGCCTTCGCCTCGGTGGCGGCGCCGGCCGGTCCCTCGGCCGCGTCCTTCTTCCCGAGGTCGATGGGCTTGTCGTCGGAAGCGGTGGAAGCGTCGGCGGCGGGCTCGTCGGTCTCGGTGAGGGAGGAGGCGTCGTCGGGAACGAGGTCGGCGTCGGACTTCAGGTCGTGCTCGATGCCGTGGACGATGCGGTTGTACTCGTCGTCGGACAGGACGGTGGCGATCGCGTTCTTGGCGAACAGCAGTTCCACGCCCGGACCGGCGTCAACGAGGACCGTGTCGTCGCTGACCTCCTTGACCGTGGCGTACATGCCCCCGATGGTGCGGATTCCGCTGCCGGGCTGCATCTGGTTCCGCATGTCGGCGGCCTGAGCCTGCTTGCGCTTGGCCGACCGGGTCATCAGGAACATGGCCCCGATGAGCACGATGAACGGGAGGAGGGTCACGAGACTCACGGGTCGGAACTTCCTTCACACGACCGCGATGGGGGCGGCCTGATGGTTGGGGGTGTGCGTGCCGTCGACAAGGGCGGCATCGGCGGAGTCTAAGCGAGTCCGCGCGTGGGGAACAACGCTCAGCATGGCACCTGGGTTCCTGCTCGGGCCAATGCCGCACGCATCACGCCCCGAACAAGTCCCCTTGTCCGTTTCCCGCGGTCTGCGAACGCGGCGGCGTCAGTCCGAGGTGCGCCCAGGCCGCGGGGGTGGCGACCCGCCCGCGGGGGGTGCGGGCGAGCAGGCCCTCCCGTACCAGGAAGGGCTCGGCGACCTCTTCCACGGTCTCACGTTCCTCCCCGACCGCCACCGCGAGCGTCGACAGGCCCACCGGGCCGCCGCCGAAGAGCTTCAGCAGGGCGTGCAGCACGGCGCGGTCGAGCCGGTCCAGGCCGCGCGGGTCGACCTCGTACACGGCGAGGGCCGCGGCGGCGATCTCCCGGGTGATGACGCCGTCCGCCTTGACCTGCGCGTAGTCGCGCACCCGGCGCAGCAGCCGGTTGGCGATGCGGGGCGTGCCGCGGGAGCGGCCGGCGATCTCGGCGGCGCCGGCGGTGTCGATCTCGACGTCGAGCAGGCTCGCCGAGCGGTGCACGACGCGCTCCAGTTCGGCGGGCTCGTAGAACTCCATGTGCGCGGTGAAGCCGAAGCGGTCGCGCAGCGGGGGCGGCAGCAGACCGGCGCGGGTGGTGGCGCCGACCAGGGTGAAGGGGGGCAGCTCCAGCGGGATGGCGGTGGCGCCGGGGCCCTTGCCGACGATGACGTCGACACGGAAGTCCTCCATCGCCATGTAGAGCATCTCCTCGGCGGGCCGGGACATCCGGTGGATCTCGTCGAGGAAGAGGACCTCGCCCTCCTGGAGGGAGGACAGGATGGCGGCGAGGTCGCCGGCGTGCTGGATGGCGGGGCCCGAGGTGATCCGGATGGGGGCGCCCATCTCGGCCGCGATGATCATCGAAAGGGTGGTCTTGCCCAGGCCGGGCGCGCCGGAGAGCAGCACGTGGTCGGCGGTCGCGCCGCGCGCGCGGGCGGCGCGCAGCACGAGGTCGAGCTGTTCGCGCACCTTCTCCTGGCCGATGAACTCGCCCAGGTCCTTGGGGCGCAGGGCGGCCTCGACGGCCTGGTCCTCGCCGTCGGCGACAGAGCCCACCAGCCGTTCGCCGGCGGGCGTGTCGGTCGTGTCGTCCCAGTTCATGTCTGCTCTGCCTCGGGAGGGTGGTGGGTCAGCGGGCTCGGTTCAGGGTCTGCAGGGCGGCCTTCAGCAACTGCCCCACCTGCGGCGGGCCGCCGGCGGCCTCGGCCTGCGGGGCCACCGCCGACACGGCCTCGTCGGCCTCGCGGGTGGCGTAGCCCAGGCCGATGAGGGCGGCGTGCAGCTGGTCGCGCCAGCCCTGGGTGACGGGGGCGCCGACCGCAGGGGCGCCGACCGGCTCGCCGAGCCGGTCCTTCAGTTCCAGCAGGAGTTTCTGGGCGCCCTTCTTGCCGATGCCGGGCACCGCGGTGAGCGCCTTCTCGTCGCCGGTGGCGACCGCGCGGCGCAGGGCGTCGGGGCTGTGCACGGCGAGCATGGCCTGGGCGAGGCGGGGGCCGACGCCGCTCGCGGTCTGCAGGAGTGCGAAGACCTGGCGCTCGTCGTCGTCGGCGAAGCCGTACAGGGTCAGCGAGTCCTCGCGGACGACCAGGGAGGTGTGCAGCCTGGCGGGCTGTCCGATCCGCAGGGTCGACAGCGTGTTCGGGGCGCACAGGACGGTCATGCCGACGCCGCCCACCTCGATCACCGCGGTGTCGGGGGCGAGTGCGGCGACGGTGCCGCTGACGAAGGCGATCATGCCGTACGGCCTTTCGGTGTCATCGGGGTCATAGGGGTCATCGGTGCTCCGGCCGCGTGCCGGGCGACGGCCTGCTGGAGCCGGTTCTGGGCGGGCGCCCGCCAGATGTGGCAGATGGCGAGCGCGAGGGCGTCGGCGGCGTCGGCGGGCTTGGGCGGCGCGGCGAGCCGCAGCAGCCGGGTGACCATGGCGCCGACCTGGGCCTTGTCCGCGCGTCCGCTGCCGGTGACGGCGGCCTTGACCTCGCTGGGGGTGTGCAGGGCGACGGGGATGCCGCGGCGCGAGGCGCACAGGATGGCGACGGCGCTGGCCTGGGCGGTGCCCATCACCGTGCGCACGTTGTGCTGGCTGAAGACGCGCTCGACGGCGACGAACTCCGGGCGGTGCTCGTCGAGCCACTGCTCGACGCCCTGCTCGACGGCGACGAGGCGGCGGCCGAGGTCGGCGTCCGCGGGGGTGCGGACCACGCCGACGCCGATCATGGTCAGCGGGCGGCCCGCGACGCCCTCCACGACACCGATCCCGCACCGGGTCAGTCCCGGGTCCACCCCCAGTACGCGCACGCCCCGCCCCTTCCGTCTGCTGTTCGTGCAGGCTATCGGGCACCACTGACAACGGCGGCGGGCCGGGGGACGTGTCCCTCCGGCCCGCCTGGGTCGCCGTGCGCGCGGTGCGTTACGCGTCGACCTTCTCCATGACCTCGTCGCTGACGTCGAAGTTGGCGAAGACGTTCTGCACGTCGTCGCTGTCCTCGAGCGCGTCGATCAGCTTGAAGATCTTCCGGGCGCCCTCCTCGTCCAGCTCGACCTGCATGGTCGGGACGAAGTTGGAGTCGGCGGAGTCGTAGTCGATGCCCGCCTCCTGGAGCGCGGTGCGGACCGCGACCAGGTCGGTGGCCTCGCTGAGCACCTCGAAGCTCTCGCCGAGGTCGTTGACCTCCTCGGCGCCCGCGTCCAGGACGGCGCCCAGGACGTCGTCCTCGCCCAGCTCGCCCTTGGGGACGATGATGACGCCCTTGCGGTGGAACAGGTACGACACCGAGCCCGGGTCGGCCATGTTGCCGCCGTTGCGGGTCATGGCGACGCGGACGTCGGAGGCGGCGCGGTTGCGGTTGTCGGTGAGGCACTCGATGAGCACCGCGACGCCGTTGGGACCGTAGCCCTCGTACATGATCGTCTCGTAGTCGGCGCCGCCGGCCTCGAGACCGCCGCCGCGCTTGATGGCCGAGTCGATGTTCTTGTTGGGCACCGACTGCTTCTTCGCCTTCTGCACGGCGTCGTAGAGCGTCGGGTTGCCCTCCAGGTCGACGCCGCCCATGCGCGCCGCGACCTCGATGTTCTTGATCAGCTTCGCGAAGAGCTTGCCACGCTTGGCGTCGATGACGGCCTTCTTGTGCTTCGTCGTAGCCCATTTAGAGTGGCCGGACATCTGCCTGTCTCCTTCGCGTAAACCATCCTGTACGAACGCTCCCGGGCCTGCGGCAGCCGGGAGGTACCCCCGCAGATCCTACAAGGACTCCGCGGGCCGCATCGCGCGCACCATGTCGACGAACAGGGCGTGCACACGGTGGTCGCCGGTCAGCTCCGGGTGGAACGACGTGGCCAGCGCGTTGCCCTGGCGGACGGCGACGATGTGGCCGTCGTGCTCGGCGAGCACCTCGGCGCCGGCGCCGACCGACTCGACCCAGGGGGCGCGGATGAAGACGCCCTCCACGGGGTCGCCCGCGACGCCTTCCACGGCCACGGCGGCCTCGAAGGACTCGTTCTGGCGGCCGAAGGCGTTGCGGCGCACGATCATGTCGATGCCGCCGATGGTCTCCTGGCCCGAACGCGGGTCGAGGATCTTGTCGGCGAGCAGGATCATGCCGGCGCAGGTGCCGTACACGGGCAGGCCGGCGCGCACCCGCGCGCGCAGGGGTTCCATCACGCCGAACAGGACGGCGAGCTTGGAGATGGTGGTGGACTCGCCGCCGGGCAGGACCAGGCCGTCCACCTCGGCGAGTTCTTCGGGGCGCCTGACCGGCCTGGCCACGGCGTCGGCCGCGGCCAGGGCGATGAGGTGCTCCCGTACGTCGCCCTGGAGGGCCAGGACGCCGATGACAGGGGCTTCGTCGCTCATGGAGTGGTTACCAGCCGCGGTTGGCGTAGCGCTCGGTCTCGGGCAGGGTGTCGCAGTTGATGCCGACCATGGCCTCGCCGAGGTTGCGGGACGCGTCCGCGATGATCTTCGGGTCGTCGTAGAAGGTGGTCGCCTTCACGATGGCGGCGGCGCGCTTGGCCGGGTCGCCGGACTTGAAGATGCCGGAGCCGACGAAGACGCCCTCGGCGCCGAGCTGGCGCATCAGCGCGGCGTCGGCAGGGGTGGCGACACCGCCGGCGGAGAACAGCACCACCGGGAGCTTGCCCAGTTCGGCGACCTCGCGGACCAGCTCGTAGGGGGCGCGCAGCTCCTTGGCGGCGGCGTAGAGCTCGTTGTTGTCGAAGCCGCGCAGCTTGGCGATCTCGTTCTTGATCTGGCGCAGGTGACGGACGGCCTCGACGACGTTGCCGGTGCCGGCCTCGCCCTTGGAGCGGATCATGGCCGCGCCCTCGGCGATGCGGCGCAGGGCCTCGCCGAGGTTGGTGGCGCCGCACACGAAGGGGGTGGTGAAGGCCCACTTGTCGGAGTGGTTGACCTCGTCGGCAGGGGTGAGGACCTCGGACTCGTCGATGTAGTCGACGCCGAGGGACTGGAGGACCTGGGCCTCGACGAAGTGGCCGATGCGGGACTTGGCCATGACCGGGATCGAGACGGCCTCGATGATGCCCTCGATCATGTCCGGGTCGGACATGCGGGCCACGCCGCCGTCCTTGCGGATGTCCGCCGGGACCCGCTCCAGGGCCATGACCGCGACGGCGCCCGCGTCCTCGGCGATCTTCGCCTGCTCCGGCGTGACGACGTCCATGATCACGCCGCCCTTGAGCTGCTCGGCCATGCCGCGCTTCACCCGCGCGGTGCCGGTCTCGGGGGTCTGGGCGGAGTCGGAAAGCGTGGTGGACACGGGTGACCTCACTCGGGGGGAAAAGAGGGGGTTGGTGCATCAGTGAGGAAACGCGAGTGGACCAGTCCACGGCAAGGGCCAATGCCGAGCCGGTGGATCCTTTTGCCCGTTACGCCGCGCGGTCCACGAGCGCGCCCGGCGGCTCGTCGTCCATCTCGAAGGCCAGCGGGAAGGGGGCGTGGCCGGCCAGCCGGAACCAGCGCACCTTGCGGTGTTCGCGCAGTCTGCGGGCCGCGCCCACGGCGTCGTTGTGGAAGCGGCGGGCCATCGGCACCCTGCGCACGGCCTCGGTCAGCTCGCGCGCCGCCGCCTCTCCCCCGGGCGCCTCGCGGACCGCCTCGACCTGGTCCGCCTCGGCGAACACCGCCCTGAGCGCCTGGCTCAGCTCGCTCTCGGCGACCTCGCGCTGGTCCTCCTCGGACTGCCGGGCGGCGTGCGCGGCCTCGTAGAGCACGATCGAGGCGGCCGGGTCGAGGACTCCGGAGGTGGCCAGCTCCTGGGCCACGGAGGCGCGGCGCAGCAGTTGCGCGTCGAGCGCGGCGCGGGCGGCGTCGATCCGGGCGTGCAGCCGGTCCAGCCGGCCCGCCGTCCAGCTCAGGTACAACCCGACGGCGACGAGGGCGACAAGGATCCAGACGAACGTTGCGATCACGGGCGGCAAGGCTACCGGCCCGGCCGACGGCACCCCTCGGCAGGCGACCTCAACAAGACACCGCCCCGAGGCCGCAGGCCGCAGGCGGCGTACCCGGGGCTCAGCCGGGGCTCAGCCGGGGCTCAGGCGCGGCGTCCCGAGATCCCCCCGGTCCCACCGAGCCGCCGCCCGCCCGGGGGGCCGTGCCGCTCAGTCGCGGGCCAGGCCCAGGCGGGCGCGCAGGCCCGTCGCGCGGTCGTCGGCGGCCACCGCCGCCGCTCCGGCCGTGACCGTCTCGTAGACCGACAGGATGTCCGCGCCGACGGTCGACCAGTCGAAGCGGCGGACGTGGGCGCTGCCGCGTTCGCGCAGTTCGGCGCGGCGGTCCGGGTCGGCCAGGAGCCGCAGCGCCGCCTCGGCGAGCGCGTCCGCGTCCTCGTTGGCGAACAGCTCGCCCGCCTTGCCCTGGTCGAGCACCTGGGCGAAGGCGTCCAGGTCGGAGGCGAGCACCGGGGCGCCGGCGGACATGGCCTCGACCAGGATGATGCCGAAGCTCTCCCCGCCGGTGTTGGGCGCGACGTACAGGTCGACGCTGCGCAGGAGCCGTGCCTTGTCCTCGTCGCTGACCATGCCCAGGAACTCCACCCGCGGGCGCAGCTCGGCCGGCAGGCTCGCCACGGCCTCCTCCTCGTCGCCGCGGCCGGCCACCAGCAGCCGGGCGCCGGGGCGGGCGGCGAGGATCCGCGGCAGCGCCCGCATCAGCACCGGCAGGCCCTTGCGGGGCTCGTCGATGCGCCCGATGAAGCCGATCGTCTCGCCCTGCCACTCGGGCCGCGGTGCGGCCCGGGCGAAGAAGTCCACGTCGACGCCGTTGGGGATGACCACCGCGTCGCCGCCCAGGTGTTCGACGAGGGTGCGCCGGGCGTACTCGCTCACCGCGATCCGGGCGCTGATCTTCTCCAGCGCCGCCTGGAGGATGGCGTACGCGGCGACCATGGCGCGTGAGCGCGGGTTGGAGGTGTGGAAGGTGGCGACGATCGGCCCCTGCGCCGCCCAGCAGGTGAGCAGGCCCAGCGACGGCGAGGTCGGCTCGTGGATGTGGATGACGTCGAAGCGGCCGTCGTGCAGCCAGCGCCGTACCCGCGCGGCCGACAGGAAGCCGAAGTTCAGCCGGGCCACCGAGCCGTTGTACGGCACCGGCACCGCGCGGCCGGCCGAGACGACGTAGGGCGGCAGCGGGGTGTCGTCGTCGGCGGGGGCGAGGACGGACACCTCGTGGCCGAGGCGGATGAAGTACGCGGCGAGGTCGCGGATGTGGAACTGCACGCCGCCGGGCACGTCCCAGGAGTACGGGCAGACGATCCCGATTCTCACGCGGGTCCCTTCGCCGGGTCGAGGTCGGCGAGCCACAGCCGCTGGAGCATGTGCCAGTCCTCGGGGTGCTCGGCGATCCCGGTGCCGAAGGCGTCGGCCAGCGCCTGCGTCATCACGGCTGTCCGCTCGGTCCGGGTCCCCGCCTCCGGTACCTCGATCGGGGGATGGACACGGCCCTGCATGACGGGCGAGTCGTCGTACCAGAGGGTGACGGGCAGCAGCAGCGCGCCGGTCTGCTGGGCGAGCAGCGCGGGTCCGGCCGGCATCCGCGCGGTCGCGCCGAAGAAGTCCACCGCCACGCCGGAGGCGGACAGGTCGCGGTCGGCGACCAGGCAGACCAGGCCGCCGTCGCGCAGCCGCCGGGCCAGCGTGCCGAAGGCGGAGCCGCCGCTGTGCGGCAGCACCTCCATGCCCAGGCCCTCGCGGTAGGCGACGAACCGGTCGTAGAGCGTCTCGGGCTTGAGCCGCTCGGCGACCGTCGTGAACGGCGTGTCCAGCTCGGTGGTGACCCAGGCGCCGGCCAGGTCCCAGTTGGCCAGGTGGGGCAGGGCGAGGACGACGCCCCGGCCGGAGGCCAGACCGTCGGTGAGGTGGTGGACGTCCTTGGGGGCGAACCCGGAGCGGATCCGCTCGGGGCTCCAGGCCGGCAGCCGGAAGGACTCCATCCAGTAGCGCAGATAGGACCGCATGCCCGCGCGGGACAGCTCGGCCAGTTCCTCGGGGCCGGCGTCCGGCCGCACCCGCGCGTAGTTGCCCTCCAGACGCTCCACGCCCTTGCCGCGCCGTTTCCAGGCGAGGTCGGCGACGGTGCGGCCGAGCCGTACGGCGGCCGGCTCGGGGAGCTTCTTCACGGTGCTCCAGCCGAGGCCGTAGAGGGCGTCGGTCAGGCGCTCCTGGGCCTTCACTTCGCCGCTCCGCTCCCCTGGCTCTCCTGCCGGGCGGCCTCCGCCTCGGCCTCCGCGGACTCGCGGCGGACCGTGACCACGCGCTGCACCAGCGTGACGAGGCTGCCGGCGGCGACCACCCACAGGGCGATCGGCAGCAGGTACTGGATGCCGGGCACCCCGAACTTGTGCAGGCCCGCGAAACCGGCCGCGACCAGCGAGATCACCAGCCGCTCGGCGCGCTCGACCAGCCCGTTGACGGCGACCGGCAGGCCGATCGACTCGCCGCGCGCCTTGGTGTACGACACCACCTGCCCGCTGGCCAGGCAGAAGATCGACACGGCGCACAGCACGTTGTCGTCGCCACGCCCGGCGTACCACAGGGCGAAGCCGCCGAAGATCGCGCCGTCGGCCACCCGGTCCAGGGTGGAGTCGAGGAAGGCGCCCCAGCGGCTGGAGCGGCCGAGCTGGCGGGCCATGTTGCCGTCGACGAGGTCGGAGAAGACGAAGAGCGTGATCACGACCGTGCCCCAGAAGAACTCGCCCCGGGGGTAGAAGACCAGCGCGCCCGCGACCACTCCGGCGGTGCCGAGGAGCGTGACCGTGTCGGGACTCACGCCCCGGCGGATGAGAAACGTGGCGAACGGTGTGAGGACACGCGTGAAGAATGCACGCGCGTACTTGTTCAGCATGGCCTTCCCGACGGTCGGTGTGGCCGGACGGCCCCTGGTGGCCCCGGCTGGCCCATCGTAGCCACGCGCGCGGACGTGTGACGCCCGGGCACCGTAGCCCGCCCGTTCGCGGGGCGCCCGGCGAGCGCCCGCGGCCCGCCGGGCGGCCCCGCGCCGGGCGCCCGGCGGTGAACGCGGCCGGGGTCTTCGGGGCCGTTCGTATGGACGCGGGATGACAGGAGTGGAAAGCTCGAAGGACCGCGGGCGTCGCAGGAGCCGCCAGTGCACGCGGTGCCGCGTGTCCGCGCCCACAGTGACCTCACCGTCAACGGGAGGCAGGACCATGGGCGACAAGGCGCACACACACCCCGGGGCCGCCGGCAGAGCAGTGACGGCCGACCGGCCCGCGTCCCTACGGAATGTGGTGCTGGTCGGCCACTCCGGATCGGGCAAGACGACCCTCGTGGAGGCCCTCGCGCTGACGGCGGGGGCGGTGAACCGGGCGGGCCGCGTCGAGGACGGCGGCTGCGTCTCCGACTACGACGCCATCGAGCACCGCCAGCAGCGCTCGGTGCAGCTCTCCCTGGTGCCCGTCGAATGGGAGGGCGTCAAGATCAACCTGCTGGACACGCCCGGCTACGCGGACTTCGTCGGGGAGCTGCGGGCCGGCCTCAGGGCGGCGGACGCGGCCCTGTTCGTCGTCTCGGCCGCCGACGGCGTGGACGGCTCGACCCGCATGGTGTGGGAGGAGTGCGCGGCCGTCGGCATGCCCCGCGCCCTGGTGGTCACGCACCTGGAGTCGGCGCGCGCCGACTTCGAGGAGATGACCCGGATGTGCGCCGAGGCGTTCGGCGCCGACGACCCGGACGCCGTGCTGCCGCTGTACCTGCCGCTGCGCGCTCCCGAGGGGCCCGACGGGCACGCCGCCGTCACCGGCCTGGTGGGGCTGCTGACCCGCAAGGTGTTCGACTACTCGACCGGCGCGCGCGAGGAGTCCGAGCCGGCCGCCGGCCAGCTGCCCGGGATGGAGGAGGCCCGCAACCGGCTGATCGAGGGGATCATCGCCGAGAGCGAGGACGAGACCCTCATGGACCGCTACCTCGCCGGCGAGCAGGTCGACCTCGACACCCTCGTCAAGGACCTGGAGCGGGCCGTCGCACGCGGCTCCTTCTTCCCGGTGCTGGCCGCCGCCCCGGCCGCCGAGGGCGCGAAGCAGGGCATCGGCACCGTCGAACTGCTCGACCTGGTCGTACGCGGCTTCCCGACCCCGCCCGAGCGGCAGGCGCCCGCCGTCACGACGCTCGACGGCCGGACCCGCGAGCTGGAGCCCTGCGACCCCGACGGGCCGCTGGTCGCCGAGGTCGTCAAGACCTCCTCCGACCCCTACGTCGGCCGTGTCTCCCTGGTCCGCGTCTTCTCCGGCACCCTGCGCCCCGACGACACGGTGCACGTCTCCGGTCACGGGCTCGCCGACCGCGGCCCCGAGGACCGGACCCTGCACGAGGCCGACGAGCGCGTCGGCGCGCTGTCCACCCCCTTCGGCAAGCAGCAGCGTCCGGTGACGCACGCCGTCGCCGGCGACCTGGTCTCGGTGGCCAAGCTGACCCGCGCCGAGACCGGCGACACCCTGTCCGCCAAGGACGATCCGCTGCTGATGGCGCCCTGGCGCATGCCCGACCCGCTCCTGCCGGTCGCCATCCGCGCCCACAGCAAGGCCGACGAGGACAAACTGTCCCAGGGACTGGCCCGGCTGGTCGCCGAGGACCCGACGATGCGCCTGGAACAGAACCAGGACACCCACCAGGTCGTCCTGTGGTGCCTGGGCGAGGCACACGCCGACGTCGCCCTGGAACGGCTGCGCGGCCGCTACGGCGTCCAGGTCGACGTCGTCGCGCACCGCGTCGCCCTGCGCGAGACCTTCGCGGGCCGGTCCGCCGGACGCGGCCGGCACGTCAAGCAGTCCGGCGGGCACGGCCAGTACGCCATCTGCGAGATCGAGGTGGAACCGCTGCCGGGCGGCTCCGGCATCGAGTTCGTCGACAAGGTGGTCGGCGGCGCCGTGCCCCGGCAGTTCATCCCCTCGGTGGAGAAGGGCGTCCGGGCCCAGGCCGCCAAGGGCGTGGCCGCCGGACACCCGCTGATCGACGTGCGGGTCACCCTGCTGGACGGCAAGGCGCACTCGGTGGACTCCTCGGACGCCGCGTTCCAGACGGCCGGCGCGCTCGCGCTGCGGGAGGCCGCGGCCGACGCGAGGATCCATCTGCTCGAACCGGTGGCCGAGGTCAGCGTCCTGCTCTCCGACGACTACGTGGGCGCCGTGATGAGCGACCTGTCCGGGCGGCGCGGCCGGGTGCTCGGCACCGAGCAGGCCGGCGGCGGGCGCACCCTGGTGCGGGCCGAGGTGCCCGAGATCGAGCTCGGCCGGTACGCCGTCGACCTGCGGTCCCTGTCGCACGGCACCGCCCGCTTCGACCGGCGCTACGCCCGGCACGAGCCGATGCCGCCGCAGGTCGCCGAGCGGATCCGGCAACAGGAGCGCGAGGCCCCCTAGTCGGCGCGCCCGGCGCACAACCGGGCTGACGGACCGGGGCGCGGAACGCTTCGCTCCGAAAAGGTGGACGGCTTCGGCCGTCCACCTCCGCGCGCGCACCGGGGCGGATACGCTGATGACCTGATCAACAGGTGTGCGGGGCAGGGAAGTCGGGAAGGCCGCAGAAGCAGACGCGGCGGCAGTGGGGGCGGCAGTGACGGACGGATTCGATTTCAGTCCAGGGGCGCAGGTGCCCCTGTCCGGCTCGGCGGGGCAGACGGCGGCGACCTACGCGCTGGCCGCGGCGGCCTACCGGGACGACGAGCTGATCAAGATCAAGGACGCGGACAACGAGTGGCACCAGTCCACCGTCACGCTTCCCCGCTCCTGGGCGAAGATCTTCCGCCCCAGGTTCGGCGAGGCGTTCTCCCGCGCGGTCATCGACCGCACGCTGGGCGCCGGACGCAAACCGCTCATCCAGTCCTTCGGCATCGAACCCCAGGTGGTGGTGGAGCACAGCCTCGCGGCCCACCGCATCCGCCGCGAACGCGACAACTGGCTCAGCGCCGTGACCGTGCTGTGCGGGATCCTGTTCCTGCCCGGATTCGTGCTCTGGCTGCTGGTGTTCACGCTGCGGGTCAACGTGAGCCGCCGGGAGGACAAGCGCGCCGGCGCCATGGGCACCGCGCTGCTGCTCGCCATGGGCGCGCTCGCCCTGCTGTGCCTGTTCAAGCTGCCCTTCCACGGCTTCTGGTCCTGGTACGCGCGCGCCGCGATCGTCATGCCGGTCGTCGGCTGGTTCTGGGCCAAGCGGATCTGCGAACGCACCGCGAACGACCTCAGGGACCGCTGGTCCAGCCTGCTGTCCGGCGGCGGCATCGGCGCCAAGATCCCCGAGGCGGTGCCCGGCAGCCCCGGCGACGCGGCCGAGCAGGTCCGCAAGGAACTGGCCCGCCTCGGCGCCGAGCAGCGCTCCAACTCCGTCTTCTACGCCGGCCCCAAGGGCATCCTCGGCATGGGCACCCGGTGGGGCAGCTGGCAGCTCGCCGAGGAGCTGGTCTCGGCCGAACCGGGCAAGGAGTTCCATCCGTTCCGCAGCTGGGACGTGATCACCGCCATCCAGGGCGGCCTCGGCATGCTGGAGCGCACCCCCATCAACACCGGCGGCTTCACCAAGCCGACCATCACCCACTGGGTCGTCACCCCCGTCGGCGAGAAGGCCAAGGAGGTCTCCCGGCCCAGCGGCTCCGACGTGGACGCGTACACCGTCCGCACCCACGCCGTCCAGGACATCTGCAACAAGCAGCAGTTCGGCAGCGGCGACCGGCACTACCTCGGCGTCCAGTGGACCCTGTGGGACGGCCACCTGGTGATCACCATGATGATCACCGTGACCGTGCTGCACGAGACGCTGCGCATCGAGGTCACCGGCCACGCCCTGGGCCCGGTCCACCCGCTGTTCAACGAGAAGCCCGCGACCAAGGAGAAGGAGGTGCAGAAGGCGTTCCGGTTCTGGGAGACCCGCAAGGTCAAGCTCCCGCTGATCGACCCCGACGAGGTCGTACGGCTCGCCGCCCGCGCCCCCCTGACCTGGTACCCGCCGCTGCTGAACTGGCTCGGCGGCAGCCTCGCCCTGCCCGAGCCGTTCGGTCTGCGGCACGCCTGGGCCGACCAGCCCTGGCGGCACCGCTTCATGGCCGACGACGCGCTGCGCGCCGCCACCCCGGTGCTGCGCGTGGTGCACGCGGCGGCGCTCAAGACGCTCCGGGACAACGGCGTGAACGTGGAGAAGTTCGGCAGCCGTTCGTCGGTGCTCAGCGGCGCCGTCCAGGACGCGTCGCCCCGGAAGGCCGACCTGTACGACGCGTAGCGGCGGCGGCTACGCGGGCCAGGCCTCGGCCAGCATCTTGCGGGTGTCGGCCAGCAGTTGGGGCAGCACCCGGGTGTGGCCGACCACCGGCATGAAGTTCGTGTCCCCGCCCCAGCGGGGCACGATGTGCTGGTGCAGGTGCGCGGCGATGCCGGCACCGGCGACGGAGCCCTGGTTCATGCCGATGTTGAAGCCGTGCGCCCCGGAGGCGGCGCGCAGGGCCCGCATGGCCTGCTTGGTCAGCTCCCCCAGTTCGGCGGTCTCCGCCGCGGTGAGGTCCGTGTAGTCGGCGACGTGCCGGTAGGGGACGGTCATCAGGTGGCCGCCGTTGTACGGGTAGAGATTGAGCACCGCGTACACGTGCTCGCCGCGCCGTACGACCAGGCCGTCCTCGTCGGACTTGGCCGGGATGGAGCAGAACGGGCAGCCGTCGCCGGACCCCGGTCCGGTCGGCTTGTTCTCGCCCTGGATGTACGCCATCCGGTGGGGCGTCCACAGGCGCTGGAACGCGTCCTGCGTCCCCACTCCGATCTGCTGCTCCGGCTCACTCGTCATGCCAGTCAGCATATGGCTTCGGGCCGGGGCGCAGGGCAAGGCCCCCGATGAGAGGTGATCACCGGGGGCCGCCCGCCGCCGTCGTGCCGGCCGCTCAGACCTGCGTGCGTTCCTCGACGACCTTCGCGATCTTCGCGATGGCCTCGTCGAACGGGATGCCGTTCTCCTGGGAGCCGTCGCGGTAGCGGAAGGAGACGGCGTTGTTCGCCATGTCCTCGTCGCCCGCGATGACCATGAACGGCACCTTCTGCTTCTGCGCGTTGCGGATCTTCTTCTGCATCCGGTCCGAGGAGGAGTCGACCTCGACGCGCAGCCCCTTCCTGCGGGCCGCCGCCGTGAACTTCTCCAGGTACTCCACGTGCGCGTCGCCGATCGGGATGCCGATCGCCTGCACCGGCGCCAGCCACGCCGGGAACGCGCCCGCGTAGTGCTCCAGCAGCACCGCGAAGAACCGCTCGATGGAGCCGAACAGCGCGCGGTGGATCATGACCGGCCGCTGCTTGGTGCCGTCGGCGGCCGTGTACTCCAGGTTGAACCGCTCGGGCAGGTTGAAGTCGAGCTGGACCGTCGACATCTGCCAGGTGCGGCCGATGGCGTCCTTGACCTGGACAGAGATCTTCGGGCCGTAGAAGGCGGCGCCGCCCGGGTCCGGGACCAGCTCCAGGCCCTGCTTCTCGCCGACCTGGCGCAGGGTCTCGGTGGCCTCCTCCCACACCTCGTCGGAGCCGACGAACTTCTCCGGGTCCTTGGTGGACAGCTCCAGGTAGAAGTCGGTCAGACCGTAGTCGCGCAGCAGGTTCAGCACGAAGGTGAGCGTCTTGTCGAGCTCCTCGGCCATCTGCTCACGGGTGCAGTAGATGTGCGCGTCGTCCTGGGTGAAGCCGCGCGAGCGGGTCAGGCCGTGCACGACGCCCGACTTCTCGTACCGGTACACGGTTCCGAACTCGAACAGACGCAGCGGCAGTTCGCGGTACGAGCGGCCGCGCGCGTCGAAGATCAGGTTGTGCATCGGGCAGTTCATGGGCTTGAGGTAGTAGTCCACGCCCTCGTCGAGCTGCATGGGCGGGTACATGCCGTCGGCGTACCAGTCCAGGTGGCCCGAGGTCTCGAAGAGCTTCCCCTTCGTCGCGTGCGGGGTGTAGACGAACTCGTAGCCCTCCTCCTCGTGGCGGCGGCGCGAGTAGTCCTCCATGACCCGGCGGATGGTGCCGCCCTTGGGGTGGAAGACGGCGAGGCCGGAGCCGATCTGGTCGGAGATCGAGAACAGGTCCAGCTCGTTGCCCAGCTTGCGGTGGTCGCGCTTCTCGGCCTCGGCGAGGAAGTCCAGGTGCTGCTTCAGCTCGTCCTTGGACGGCCAGGCGGTGCCGTAGATGCGCTGGAGCATCGGGTTCTTCTCGCTGCCGCGCCAGTAGGCGGCGGCGTTGCGCATCAGCTTGAACGCCGGGATAAGGCGGGTGGAGGGCAGGTGCGGACCGCGGCAGAGGTCCTTCCAGCACAGCTCGCCGGTCTTGGCGTCCAGGTTGTCGTAGATCGTCAGCTCGCCGGCGCCGACCTCGACGTCCGCGCCGTCGTCGTGCGAGGCGGCGCCCTTGAGGCCGATCAGCTCCAGCTTGTACGGCTCGTCGGCCAGCTCGGCGCGGGCCTCGTCGTCGCCGACGACGCGGCGGGAGAACTTCTGGCCGCGCTTCTGGATCTCCTGCATCTTCTTCTCGATGGCCTTGAGATCCTCGGGCGTGAACGGCTTCTCGACGTCGAAGTCGTAGTAGAAGCCGTCCCGGACCGGCGGGCCGATGCCCAGCTTGGCCTCGGGGAAGATCTCCTGCACGGCCTGTGCCATGACGTGCGCGGTGGAGTGGCGCAGGATGTCGAGGCCGTCCGGGGAGGAGATCTCCACGCCCTCGACGCTCTCGCCGTCCTTCAGCTCGTAGGCCAGGTCCTTCAGCTCGCCACCGACGCGGGCGGCGATGACGGAGCGCTCGCCGGCGAAGAGGTCGGCGGCCGTGGTGCCCGTCGTCACCGTGCGCTCTTCCCGCTCGGAATCGCGTTGGATGATCACACGGACGTCTGACACCGGTTTCTCCTGACTGAAGGAAGCTTCACCGTGCCCCGTTAGGCATGGCAATGCAATGCTTAACGGATGGTACCGAGCCACGGGCCAGCTCCGCGAAACGGTTACCCAAGGTCCTCGGGCGGGTACGTCCCGCCGAAGAAGTCCGGGCCGCCCGGGTCCTCCCGCAGCCACTTCATCAGCCGGTCGCGTTCCTCGTCGTCCACCGGGACGGGTGCGACCTCGCAGGCCCCGGTGAGCCGGCGGAAGCCGCCGCGGCTCTCCAGCCGGCCGAGCACCCGCACCGGCAGGCCGACGAGGTGGGCGTGGCCGGCGGTCCGGTAGTCCTCCTCGTCCAGGGCGACCCTGATGTAGGGCACCTCGGCGCCGGAGATCACCCGCAGCCGCACCGTGCCCTCGCCGTGCGGCTGCGGTCGGCGCATGCGGACCACGGCGCCGGTGATCCGCGCGGGCACGGACGGCTCGGCGCGCAGATAGCGGGCGCCCGCCTCGCGCAGCACCGGCAGGTCACCGGGCGAGAACTCCACCGCTCCGGCGGCGCAGTCGGCGGGGACGCCGGCGGCCGGCGCCCACTCGACGGCGATCCTGGCGCCCTCGGTGCCGCGCACCAGGGCGACCAGGGCCTCGGTGAGCTCCCGGCTGGCACCGGCCCGGACGGCGCCGTCGAAGGCGTCCAGCGATCCGGTGGCCCGCCGGTAGTCGACGGCCTCGCGCACGGCGTAGAGCGACTGGTGGAGGCGGACGGCGAGCGGGCGGCCGGGGGCGACGGGGACGAAGGCGGTCAGGTCGCAGCCGTCGGTGGCGGAGCCGACGAGGACGTGTTCGAGGGCGGCGCCGGCCGAGCGCCGGTGCCGTGCGCCGTGGTAGCCGGCCCGGGCGCGGGTGGCCAGGGCGGCGGCCAGCAGCGTCTGCCGGGCGGCCGAGCGCAGCCGTTCCTGGACGGTCCAGGGCGCGGCGCCGGCGCCGGCCGGACCGCCGGGCACGTCGCGCCACCAGTGGATCTCGTCGCTGGGGACGGTGAGGGCGACCAGCACGTCGCGGGCGGCGGCGGTGCGGCTGCGGGCGAGGGCGTCGAGGGCGTCGCCGAGCAGGTCGTCGCTGTCGGGGAAGGCCCGGCTCTCGGGCACCAGCAGGCTGGTGCGGTCGCCGCCGGGGCCGGGGGGCGACCAGCGGCCGTAGCGTCCGGCGGCGCCGCCGCGCCGCTGCCAGCCGTGCCGGCGCAGCAGCGCGCCGAGGACGGCGGGGTCGACGTCGGCGGGCCGGGGCGCGTGGCCCCAGGGCGGGTCGACGGGGTGCGGCCGGGCCGGGCGCGGCGGCTCGCCGAGCGGGCGGTGCGTGGGGTCGCCCGGAGGGCGGTGGGCGGGGTCGCCGTGCGGGCGGTGGGTCATGGTCTGCCTCCCGTCCCGACCCGCGTCATGATCTCGCACAGGGCCCGGTCGTCGAAGATGCGCGCGGTCGGTATCCGCACGGTGGTGCGGGTCCGGCCGGTGATCGGGTGGCCGGCGAGGTTGATCCAGTAGCAGCAGTGCCTGAGGTCGAGCCGGTCGTGCCCGGCCCGCAGCCACTGGTCCGGGGAGCGGGGCACGATCATCACGACGAGGATCTTGTGCACCGAGACCGGGGTGCGGGCGAGTTTCGCCAGGTGGGCGTTGTCCAGGGTGAAGGCGAAGGACCGGCCCGGCGGGTGGGGCGGCAGCTGGTACGTGCACTTCAGCTGCACCTTGACGGTCACCTCGTCGTCGACGGTGTGTCCGGGGGCGCTGTGGCTGACGTGCCAGTCGATGCCGTTGTCCGGGAAGGGCTGGGACAGCGAGCAGCCGGCCGCGGCGGCGACCGCGTGCAGATAGCCCACCTGCAGGGTCTCCATGCAGGCGGTGGTGGCGAGTGTGCCGCGCGGGGCGCCCGGGTGCTCGGGCGGCAGCCCGCCCCGCTCGGGCCGCGCTATCGCCATGGCCAACAGCCTTCCCAGCCGGAAGAGTTGAAAGGGTGAGTGGGGGAATCCCCCGGAGCGGGTCCGTGAACTGCAAAGACCCGTACTCCTGTTGTCTCCTTCCGGCGTACGGCGCAAACGGGGCGGGTATCACCGAACGGGCGGAAGACGGTGCGTCAGCCGCCCGAGGTGAGCGAGGAGTTGTGGTCGACATGACGTGCTGCTGGTACGAGGGGCCGCTGGCCGCCTTCGACACCGAGACCACGGGCGTCGACGTCGAGACCGACCGCATCGTGTCGGCCGCCGTCGTCGTCCAGGACGCCCCGGGTACGCGGCCGCGGGTCTCCCGCTGGCTGGTGAACCCGGGGGTGCCGGTGCCGGTGGAGGCGACGGCGGTGCACGGACTGACGGAGGAGCGGTTGCAGCGCACCGGGCGCTGGCCGGCCCCGGTGATGTACGAGATAGCCGAGCAGCTGGCGGAGCAGGCGGCGCGGGGCCGGCCGCTGGTGGTGATGAACGCGCCGTTCGATCTGACGCTGCTGGACCGGGAGTTGCGGCGGCACCGGGCCTCGTCGCTGGAGCGCTGGTTCGAGGCGACGCCGCTCAGGGTGCTGGACCCGCGGGTCATGGACAAGCATCTGGACCGGTACCGCAAGGGCCGGCGCACGCTGACCGATCTGTGCGCGCACTACGAGGTGGTGCTGGCGGACGCGCACGACGCGGCGGCGGACGCGCTGGCCGCGCTGGAGGTCGTCCGCGCGCTCGGCCGGCGTTTCTCCACCCGGCTGGAGCGGCTGTCGCCGGCCGAGTTGCACGCGTTGCAGACGGGCTGGCACGCGGCGCAGGCCCGAGGGTTGCAGGCGTGGTTCGCGCGCAGCGGCGCCGAGGAGACGGTGGACCCGTCCTGGCCGCTGCGGCCGGAGCTTCCGGCGGCGGCCTGAGCCCGCGCGCCGGGTCCGACACGACGAGAGCGACGCGGTCCGCACGGCCGGCGGACACACGTCGCTCTCGCGATGGTGGGCGATACTGGGATCGAACCAGTGACCTCTTCGGTGTGAACGAAGCGCTCTCCCGCTGAGCTAATCGCCCGGGAACGCACTGAACCATACAGGTCCCGGCGCCCTTCCTTCAAACCGTCCGGAGGCGGGCGGCCAGTCCGCGCCGTCCGGAGCGCATCATCAGCCGGTGGTTGAGCCGGAAGACCGGGCGGCCCGGCACGGCGAGACACCTGAGCAGGGGCGCGGTCACGTCGACGACCTGGTCGTAGCGGACGAGGGTGCCGGCGCCGTCCGGGGTGAGCGTCCAGCGGGCCCAGCCGTCCAGGTCGCCGGCGAGCGCCGCCTCCAGGACCCCGGCGGCCGGGTCCCGGCGCGTCTCGCGGACGGTGAAGCACAGGTCGTACGGCAGCACGGCGCGCACGCGCAGGGCGGCGGTGTCCGCGCCGGTGCGCCGCACCGCGCGGACCTGCCGCCACCAGCGCGGGTAGTCCTCGACCCGTTCGAGCGCCTCGTACACGGCGGCGGGCGGGGCGCTCAGGGGCCATCGGCTGCGGAAGCGGTAGTGGCTCGGGTCCATGACGCTCCAGTGTGCCGGGCGAGGAATGTGACGGCCTTTCGGGAAATGCTTCCGGCGCTTATTTCCGGATGCCACTCCGGGACTTCCACCAGAAAGACCGATACGTCTTAAAGTCGGCCTTCCTCTTGATCTGTTTGATGTGCGGGCGATTCTTCTCGAAAGGCGCAATGGTCTGATTGATCCACGGGGCACGGTCCAGCAAGAGGGTCGTGGGTGACGGTTCGTCACCATCCGGCGCGGCGGGTCGCCTTCGCCTCCGGCGGGCGGACACGACGACGGCCCGTCCGCGTGATCGCGAACGGGCCGTCGTGTCCGGGTGGGCGATACTGGGTTCGAACCAGTGACCTCTTCGGTGTGAACGAAGCGCTCTCCCACTGAGCTAATCGCCCGGGCACAGGAAGAACATTACCGCATGTCAGCCGGTGCTCGGGACCACGGTCGCGCACGCGGGCCCGGGGCCGGTCCGGACGGGCGCGCCGGGGGCCGGTCACTGGTGGCGGATGCTCCAGGGCGGGACGAGGCCGAACTTCCACACGTAGATCCCGGCCAGCACCGCGACGATCACCAGTCCGGTCACGGTCAGGATGATGTTGCGGCGGCGCACCTTGGGGTCGAGGGCCTTCTGGGCCGCCTCGGTGACCTTGCGCTTGGTCCAGCGCAGGACGAGCTGCGCCCAGACGAACTCGGTCGCCCAGATCGCCATGCCGCCGAAGATCACCACCCAGCCCGGTCCGGGCAGCGGCAGCATGACCACGCCGGCGGCGACCACCGCGAGACCGACGACGAAGACGCCGACCTGCCAGCTCAGGTGCAGCGCCCGCCGGGACCGGACGAACTCCGGCGCCCGCGAGCCCAGACCCCGCCGGTCGCGCCCGTCGTCCGCCTCTTTCCCGTGTCCCTCCATCGTCGCTCCGTCCGACGCCGCCGCAACCTCGCCCGGCCGGTCACTCCCCGTATTCATACGTCGAAACCCTACCGGAGAGAAACCGGTCACCGGAATGGTCGTACCACCCGAACCGGTTCTCGGCCGGAAGAGTTACGTAAAGCCAGGCAAAACACGCAGAGGGGTTTACAACGGCACCGTAGGTGGCATGTCGATTTCGCCGACGTGCGAATCCCCGAGCGCACACTGAGCGAAAGGCCCTGGCGCTTATGAACACCACGGTCAGCTGCGAGCTGCACCTGCGCCTCGTTGTGTCGAGCGAGTCATCCCTGCCTGTCCCCGCAGGCCTGCGGTACGACACGGCCGACCCCTACGCCGTGCACGCCACCTTCCACACCGGAGCCGAGGAAACCGTCGAGTGGGTGTTCGCCCGCGACCTCCTGGCCGAGGGGCTTCACCGTCCCACGGGAACCGGCGACGTCCGTGTCTGGCCGTCGCGCAGTCATGGTCAGGGCGTCGTGTGCATCGCCCTGAGCTCCCCGGAGGGGGAGGCGCTGCTCGAGGCCCCGGCGCGGGCCCTGGAGTCCTTCCTGAAGCGAACCGACGCCGCCGTGCCCCCCGGCACGGAGCACCGGCACTTCGATCTCGACCAGGAGCTCTCGCACATCCTCGCGGAAAGTTAGCGGGAGGCCCGGCGAGCCCCTTCGAGCCGCCCGTCGCCGTCCACTCGGGGAGACGGCCCGGGCCACGACAACCGCATAGGGAAGCACCGGTGCCGGTTCCCCGCGGGGAGCCGGTGCCGGTGCGCCCGTGCACCGCCACCGGTCGCGGTGACGCACGGTGACCGCCGGCCGCCTCGGGGGCGGCCGGCGCACCCGTGCGTCCGCCGCGGCCGACGCGTGCGCCGCCGCCCTGCCCGGCTGACCGGCCGAGCCACTACCATCGGCCAGCATCGACGGGCGTGTGCCCGATCCCCAGGCAGGGAGCGAAACGTGCTGATCACCCACGACACCCGGTGCGCGCTGGACACCGTGGTCGATCTGGTGAACACCGCGCCGGAGGACGACGCGGCGCCGGACGGGCTGGCGGACGTCACGGCCCTCGCGGACTTCGTGCGCGGCCACGACGTGAGCGACATCGGCGTGCTCTCGGAGTTCGACCTCTCGGCGGTGCGCCGCATCCGCGGCCGGTTCGCCGGGATCTTCGCGGCCCCCGACCCGCGCGCGGCCGCCCACATGATCAACGAACTGGTGGCCGCGGCGGGCACCACACCGCGTCTGACCGATCACGACGGCTACGACTGGCACGTCCACTACTTCGCCCCCGGCGCCTCGGTGGCCGATCACCTCGCCGCGGACTGCGGGATGGCGCTCGCCTTCTTCGTGGTGGCCGGGGAGCAGGAGCGGCTGCGGCGCTGTGAGGCCCCGGACTGCCGGCGCGCCTTCGTCGACCTGTCCCGCAACCGGTCGCGGCGCTACTGCGACAGCCGGACCTGCGGCAACCGGCTGCATGTGGCCGCGTACCGCGCGCGACGCAAGGAGGCCACGGGCTGACGGCCGGCGCCGTACCGGGTGGGCCGGCGTCGCCGGGCGGATGGCGCCCCGGTGGTGTCGTGGTCCCCGGCGGGTGACGCCGAGGAGCCACGGTTACGGCTCACAGCAGCAGCAGGTCGTGCAGCGCAGCCATGAGCAGCAGCATCCCGATCACCGCAAGGAAGATCATCAGCGGCGGCTGGGATAGGGCGAAGAGGCAACCGCGCGGCTCGTCCTTCGACGGCGCGGCCTCGCTCTGTGTCGTATCCACCATCTCGCGGCGATGATGACGCAGAGTGCGCCGCCCACGCGATCAAGACGCACGAAATGTCCGGGAGTTCGCCGATTCTCGTGATCTTCGCTTCGGATCGGCCCGGGTACTGATCGTTTCCGGGGCACCCCTTGGACGCCCCCGGCTCACCAGGCGGACACCCGCAGGTCGTCCCCGGGGCGCCCGGGACTCCGGCCCGGCCCGCCCGTCGGCCGGGCCGGCCGTCCTGTGCCGTGCTTCATATGCCGTGCTTCTTGAGGATGGCCTCGATGTCGCTGAAGTCGTCCTCGCTCCGGGGCTTGCCCTGCGGCCGGGCGGCCGCGGGCCGGGCGGCCGGGCCTGCGGCCGCGCCCAGGGACGGCGTCGACGCCGCCGGGGCCACCGCGTCGCCTCCCGCGGCGCGGGCCGCCGCCCGGCGCTCCTTGCGGGTGCCGCCGCGGCGGCGCTCCACCGCGCGGGTCGTCGCGAAGAGCGCCCAGGCGCAGCCGAGCAGGACGAAGCCGGCCCAGGCGGTGGGGCTGAAGGCCGTGTCGGCGAGCCAGCCGACGACGCCGGTCATCACCAGGCCGACCGGGACGAGGGCGTAGGCGGCGATGCGCGCCGCCGCGAGGAAGCGCTTGCGGTAGGCCGTGACCGCGGCGATGCCGAGGCCGGCCGCGGAGACGGCGGAACAGACGGTCTCGGCAATCATCCGGTCCTCCTGGGCATGGCTCGCCGGTCGGGCAGTTCGTCCCTTCCATCCTGCACCGCTCCCCTCCTCCGGGGCCACGCTCCCGGCGGACATCAGGGACATCTCCGGGTCGCCTCCTTCGCAGGTGCCGGTCGCCGGGCCGGTCCGGGAGGCGGCCCGGCCGGGGCCGGCCCGCACCCGGGCGGCGCCCCGGGCCGTCCGGCCGGCGTCCGCGGCCGCTCCGGATTGGGTCCTGTGCGGCGGGCCTGGGAGACTGGGCGCATGAGCGACTCCTCCTCCGCGCCCGCCGTCCCGGTTCTCGACGTCTGGTGCGAACTGCAGTGCCCGGACTGCCGCACCGCCCTGGACGACCTGCGCGCCCTGCGCGCCCGCTACGGCGATCGGCTGGACCTGCGGCTGCGGCACTTCCCGCTGGAGAAGCACAAGCACTCCTTCGCCGCCGCGCAGGCCGCCGAGGAGGCCGCCGAGCAGGGCCGGCTGTGGCCGTACGTGGAGGAGGTGCTCGGCCGGGTCGAGGAGCTGGACCGGCGCGGCGAATCGTTCCTGGTCGACGCCGCCCGCGAACTGGGCCTGGACGCCGAGGAGTTCGACACGGCGCTCATCGACGGCCGGCACATCCTGATCGTCGACGCCGATCAGGCCGAGGGCAAGGCGATCGGTGTGACCGGCACCCCGACGTACGTCGTCGGCGGTGAGCGCCTGGACGGCGGCAAGAGCCAGGAGGGGCTGCGCGAGCGCGTCGAGCAGATCGTGGACCGGCTGCTGGCCGAGGCCGGCCAGGACGTCTGATCCGGCCCGGCGTCCGCGGCACGCCCTGCTCCCGGCCTCGGCGGCAGCGGCGACCCGGCGGTTCGCCGGCCCGGTCTAGATCAGTTCCTTGAGCATGGCGTACACCGTCGGCTCGTAGCCGAGGGACGCGTAGAGGCGTTCGGCCGGGGTGTTGCCGGCGAAGACGTTCAAACCGATCGCGCCTTTCCCGGCGGCCACCGCGTGCCGCTCGGCCAGGAGCATCAGCGAGCGGCCGTGGCCCCGGCCGCGGAAGCGCTCGTCGGCCACGACGTCGTAGACGAAGGCGCGGTTCTCCTCGATCGCCACCCACACGGTGCCGACCGGGACGCCCTCGTGCTCCAGGAGGCTGATGTGCATGCCGGGGGTGGCCGGGCCCTCGGGCAGCAGCCGGGCGTGGTCGTCCTCCATCTTGGCCCGGGCCCGGTCCGCGGGCACGCCGCGGTCGGTCCAGATCCGGACGTAGGCCGCCCCGCCCTGTGCGCGCCACGTCTCGTACTCGTCCCGCGTCAGCTCGCGGCCCCGGCTGCCCGCGGGCAGTTCGGGCGGGACCGCGCCGAGGCGTTTCTCCAGGCCGCGATTGCGCTGGACGTAGCCGAGCGCGGTGACGAGCCGCAGGGCGGCCTCGGCGTCGGCGGGCACGATGGCCTCGATCCGCTCGCACCCCCAGCCGCGCACCACCTCCTCGGCGGCCAGCGCGGCGACCGCGCCCCGGCCCCGGCCGCGGTCCGGCTCGTCGACGCGCAGGTCGAGGAAGCGGGCGGTGGCCGGGCCGAAGAAGGGGTGGGTCGCGAGGTGCACCGCGCCGACGGGACGGCTGTTCACGCACACCTGGTAGTGGCGTGAACGGGTTCCGTCGTCGTTCTGCTGGAGCGGCTCAACGGGCCGCAGGGTCGTGGTCATCCAAGGAGTTCTACCCCCTGCCGGGCCGTCGGTCAGCCGAAAAAGAGCGCGGTTTCCATGACCGGGGCCGCCCGGCCGGGGCTCACGGGTCGAGGTCGTCGCCCGCGCGCTCGGCGAAGATCCGCATGGCCTTGGCGGTCACCGGGCCCGCGGCGCCCGGCAGTTCGCGGTCGTCGAGGCGGTGGACGGCCTGGACGTCGCGCAGGGTGGAGGTGAGGAAGACCTCCTCGGCGCGGTCGAGCACGTCCAGCGGCAGGTCGGTCTCCGTCGCGCCCGTCCACTCGGCGGCGAGCGCGCGGGTCACGCCGGCGAGGCAGCCGGAGGCGAGCGGCGGGGTGTGGATCTCGCCGTCGAGGACGACGAAGACGTTGGACCCGGTGCCCTCGCAGAGCCGGCCGACCGTGTTGCCGAACAGGGCCTCGGAGGCGCCGTGCCGGTGGGCGTGGGCCAGGGCGACGACGTTCTCGGCGTACGAGGTGGTCTTCAGGCCGGTGAGCGCGCCGCGTTCGTTGCGGGTCCAGGGGACCGTGACGACGGCGGTGGAGTCGGGGCGGCGGGTGGTCTCGCCGAGGGCGACCACCAGGGTGGCGCCCTGTTCACCGCGGTCGGAGCCGAGCGGGCCGTGGCCTCCGGTGTACGTGACGCGCAGCCGGCCGAGCGGCATCGGGTTGGCCTCGATCACGGCGGCGCAGGCGCGGCGGACCTCGTCGTGGTCGGGGTCGGGCAGGCCGAGGCCGCGTGCCGAGCGGGTCAGCCGGTCCAGGTGACGGGTGAGCGCGAACGGCTTCCCGTCGACCGCCTTGACCGTCTCGAAGACGCCGTCGCCCACGGTCAGTCCGTGGTCGAGGACGGAGACGCGCGCGGACTCGATGTCCCGCAGCCCGCCGTCGAGCCAGATCCTCACTGCTTGCCTACCTCACACGTCGGTGCGTCGACGTCACTGTCCGGTCTCCGCGTACGTCCCCGACGCTACCGCGAGCAGCCGGGCGGCCTTCAGTTCGGTCTCCCGCCACTCCCCCTCCGGGTCGGAGTCCCAGGTGATGCCGGCGCCGGCGCCGAACCGCAGGACGGCCGCGCCGCCGGGGCTCCGGTCGATCCAGAAGGTGCGTATCCCGACGGCCAGCTCGCCCGTGCCGCGGTCGGCGTCGACCCAGCCGACGCCGCCGCAGTAGGGGCCGCGGGGCGCGGTCTCCAGGGCGTCGATGATCCGCAGGGCGCTCGACTTGGGGGCGCCGGTGATGGAGCCGGCCGGGAAGGCGGCGGCCAGCAGTTCGGGCCAGCCGACCTCGGGGAGCAGTTCGCCGCGGACGGTGGAGACGAGGTGGACCAGGCCGGGGTGCTTCTCGACGGCGCACAGGTCGGGGACGCTGACGCTGCCGGTGACGCAGATCCGACCGAGGTCGTTGCGGACCAGGTCCACGATCATCACGTTCTCGGCGTGGTCCTTGGCCAGGAGTTCGGCCTCGGTGCGGGCGGTGCCCTTGATCGGTCCGGACTCGACGGCGCGGCCGGCGCGGCGCAGGAAGAGTTCGGGTGAGGCGGTGGCGATCTCCACGCCGTGCCCGGGCAGGCGGATCGTTCCGGCGTAAGGGGCCGGGTTGCCGCGGGCGAGCACGGCGGTGAGGGCGTCCACGTCGGCGTCGGGCGCGACGGGCGCGCTGAGCACCCGGCAGAGGTTCACCTGGTAGACCTCGCCGGCCGCGATGTGCTCGCGGACGCGCCGTACGGCCGCCGTGTATCCGGCGCGGTCGAGGGAGGACGTCCAGTCGCCGGGCGCCGGGCCGCACCACCGGCCGGGCGCGGGGGCGGGCACCGGCCGCTCCCGTACGTCCCGGAAGCGGGCGCAGGTCAGGCGGCCCTCGTAGTCGGCGGCGACGGCCCAGAAGCCGCTGGAGTCGAGGGCCTCGGGGTCGCTGGTGACGTCGGTCAGGCCGGTGGCCAGACGTTCGCCGAAGCGGGCGAGGGCGGGCAGGTCCAACACGCCGTCGAGTCTATGGCGCGTGTCGTCCCGATGGCCTGTGAGTTACCCGCCGGGAGCCCGGTCGGGGGCGGGGGCCGCGGGTCCGGCCGCGGGTGCGACCGGGTGGCCGGCGGGACGCACCGCAGCACGCTGCGCAAACGCGTTTTTGTACTGGCCCGGGAATCCGCTAGAGTTCAACACGTCGCCGGGACGCGCAAGCGGACCGAACCGACAGGCGGACGTAGCTCAGTTGGTAGAGCGCAACCTTGCCAAGGTTGAGGTCGCGAGTTCGAGCCTCGTCGTCCGCTCGTAGGAAGAAGGGGACTCCCGGTCCCCAGCACTCCTGGTGGAGTGGCCGAGAGGCGAGGCAACGGCCTGCAAAGCCGTCTACACGGGTTCAAATCCCGTCTCCACCTCCAAGGACGATTAGCTCAGCGGGAGAGCGCTTCCCTGACACGGAAGAGGTCACTGGTTCAATCCCAGTATCGTCCACTGAAGCCTCAAGGCTTCCCCCCGCGCGATTAGCTCAGCGGGAGAGCGCTTCCCTGACACGGAAGAGGTCACTGGTTCAATCCCAGTATCGCGCACGCAGTGCCCGCGATCGTCTCCGCGCGATCATAGTCCCGAGGACGATTAGCTCAGCGGGAGAGCGCTTCCCTGACACGGAAGAGGTCACTGGTTCAATCCCAGTATCGTCCACACACCGCGCAAGCCCCCGGCCGTCTCGTACGGCCGGGGGCTTCGTCGTGCGTCAGCTGGAGAACAGCATGCGGCCGAAGCTCTTCTTGTGGTGGTGACCGTGCCCGTAGTGGCCGCCGTGGCCGCCGTGCGGCGCGCCCCAGGCCGGGGCGGGCGGGGCCGGGTAGGCCTGCGGGGCGGGCGGCGGCGGCGGCGCGGGCTGGGACCACTGGGACTCCAGGCGGGTCAGCGCCTCCAGCTCGCCGTAGTCGAGGAAGATGCCGCGGCAGCCGCTGCACTGCTCGATCTGGACGCCGTTGCGGTTGTAGGTGTGCATCGGCGCATGGCACTTCGGACACTGCATGCTCGGCTCAACTCCTCGCCGGTGGGTTCTGCTTCGGGTACCGCGGGGACAGACTCCGTCCGGCCCGCGGTCGGTTGCACCCTACTTCGGCGTGGCGTCCGCCAACCGCGGCGGGAGGCGGCTCATTCGGTCGCAGGCGTCCACCACGGCCTGCTCGACCTCGTCCACCGGGCGGCCCGCCTCGGTCGCCTTGGCGACGGCCAGCGCCGCGGTCTGCACGGTCAGCGCGCGGGCCGCGGTGTCCAGGGCGGCCCACGGGTCGCCGGCCGGCGGGACGGCCGGTCCGCCCGCCGCGCGGTAGGCGGCGAGGAACCGCGTCCACGCCGTGGGCGGAAGCAGCCCGCAGGCGTACCAGGCGGCGGGGCGGCCCAGGTCCCAGGCGGGTACGCCGACGCCGAGGTCGTCGACGTCGATCAGTCTCCAGGGGCCGTCCGGGGCCGGGTGGCGCACCAGCTGGCCGAGGTGGAGGTCGCCGTGGCAGAGGCTGCCGGGGCCCGGCATGGGCGCTTCGGCGCGGGCCCAGCCGGGGAGCGTGGCCCAGGCGCGCGCGACGGCGCGCGCGCCGGGGTGGTCGGGTGCGGCGGCATGGAGCCGGGCCATGGCCTGCGCGGCCTTGGCGGGGCCGCGCATCGGCGGCAGGCCCGCGGGCGCGGGGCTGCGGTGCAGCCGGGCCAGGAGCGTCGCGGCGGCCTCCCAGGGGGCGGCGTCGGGGTCGTCGGGGTCCACGGGGGCGCCGTAGGGCCAGAGGGTGACGAGGCGGTCGTGGAGCGGGGCGGGTTCCGCGGTGAGCGGGGGCAGCAGGATCTCGGGCAGCCGGGCGGCCGTGGTGAGGCGCAGGGCGAGGGGGCCGGGGTCGGTGCCGGGGGCGTGCGCCTTGGCGACCGCGCCGGCGTGCCGGACGACCGTGGCGTCGGGGCGGACGGCGAGGACGGCCGCCTCGCAGGGGCAGCCGCCCGTGGCGCGGTGGTGGGCGGCCCGGACGGCCTGTGCGGTCAGCGCGGGCAACAGGGCGTCGGCGGTCACGGGGCTCCCTCGGGTACGGCGGCGACCGCGAGCTTACGAGGGCTGGGCGGCCGCGTGGGGGCGTGGGTGCGCCGGAGCCCGCGGGCGTGCGGGTGGACGGGTGGCCGGGAAGGTGAACGCACGGGCGCGCGGAACGGCGGGTGCGCGGGAAAGTGATCGTGGGGGCGCTCGCGAAGGCGGGCGCACAGGGAGGTGATCGCGCGGGTGCGCGGGGGCGGGGAAGGGAAGAGGGGGCCGGGAAAAGACAATGCCGGCGCAGCTCCCCAGCTGCGCCGGCATTCTGCCGTCCGCCGCACCCCCGTCCCCACGGGGTTTCATGGGTGGATGTCCCTGCCCGGACCGCTCTTCCGGGCCTGGGGTCGCCGCTCAGCGCCCCAGCATCACTCCCACGGACGACGCCTGTGTGGCCACCGTCTCCCAGCCGTCGAAGACGAGCAGGAGCAGGGCCGCCAGGGGAAGGGCCATCAGCGTCGCCACCAAGGGGTGGCGGCGTCCCGTACGGCGCGGGCGCGTGCCGCGTACCCGTCCGCGAAGCAGTGTCCGCGGTGCCGTGTGGGCCATGGTCCCTCTCCTGACCGTTTTTGTGTGGTTCCGTTGTGGTTCCGTTGTGGTGCTGTCCTCGTCTGCAGCGGCGGGCGACCGACCTCGGGGGACGAGTGCTGCACCCGCCGCTTGACCTCAAATCTAGGCGGGCGGTGACGGGCGGGCGTCATGCCCTCGTACCCCTTGCCGGGCCTCCGGGAGGATGAGCCGTGGCCCGAGGTGTACTCCCCTGGGTGGAGACATCGCGCCGGGCCTCGGGGTCTTCCCGGAGGGGTCGCCGTAGGGACATCCGAAGTGTCCCGTCTTCCGCCGTTTCCGCCCGTGACTTCGCTCACTCGCGTCAAGTCCGGGCGGACCGGCGTCCGCCCCGGCAGGTCCGGCCCGCCCACCGCCGGGCCGTGGCCGCGCGCCGGTCGCCGCGGGTCCGCCGCCCTTCTTCCGCCGCCGCCCCGGAGCGTGCCAACCCCCTTGACACGGGCAGTGGTTGGCGCTCGCCGCCCGGCCCCGCGCAGGGGGCCGCCGGTGTGCTGACCGTCCCTCAAGTGGCCCTTACGGCAATGACAATCGGTCGGGTCGAGAGGGCGCGGCCTATGCGCGGGAACGGCCCCGGAAACGTAAGCTGTGGCTCGTCACAGGGACCGGGCAGCGGGGATGAACATGGCGATGATGCGCCTGAGGCGCGAGGACCCGCGTGTCGTCGGCTCGTTCAGGCTTCACCGACGGCTCGGCGCGGGCGGGATGGGTGTGGTCTACCTCGGCTCCGACCGCAAGGGCCAGCGGGTGGCGCTGAAGGTCATCCGGCCGGACCTCGCGGAGGACCAGGAGTTCCGTTCGCGGTTCGCGCGCGAGGTGTCGGCGGCCCGCCGGATCCGCGGCGGGTGCACGGCGCGGCTGGTGGCGGCGGACCTGGAGGCGGACCGGCCGTGGTTCGCCACGCAGTACGTGCCCGGGCCCTCCCTGCACGACAAGGTGGCCGACGAGGGCGCGCTGGGCGCGGCGGAGGCGGCGGCGATCGGGGCCGCGCTGTCCGAGGGACTGGTCGCCGTGCACGAGGCCGGGGTGGTGCACCGGGACCTGAAGCCGTCCAACATCCTGCTGTCCCCGAAGGGGCCGCGGATCATCGACTTCGGCATCGCCTGGGCGACCGGCGCCTCCACGCTCACGCACGTGGGCACCGCGGTCGGCTCCCCCGGCTTCCTCGCCCCCGAGCAGGTGCGCGGCGCCACCGTCACCCCGGCCACCGACGTGTTCTCGCTGGGGGCCACGCTGGCGTACGCGTCGACGGGCGACTCGCCTTTCGGGCACGGCAGTTCCGAGGTGATGCTGTACCGGGTCGTGCACGAGGAGCCGCAGCTGCACGGCGTGCCCGACGCGCTGGCCCCGCTCGTACGGGCCTGCCTGGCCAAGGACCCGGAGGAGCGGCCGAGCACGCTCCAGCTGTCGCTGCGGCTGAAGGAGATCGCCGCGCGCGAGGCGCAGGGTCTCGGCGATCTGCGGCCACCCGCGCCGCGCGCCGCGGAGGCGGACCGGCCGACCGGCCGGCTCGCCGACACCTATCCCGACCAGCAGCGCGCCACCTACCCGGAGCAGCAGCGGGCCGGCCGGCCCGAGCAGTCGCGGGCCGGCTACGCCGAGCCGCAGCGGGGGCGGCGGCGTCCGCCGGGCCCCTCCGCCGCCACGCCGGCGCCACGCGGTACCGTGCCGCCCTCGCGCAGCGGCGGTCCGTCGCGCACGGGCGGTGCGCCCCGGAGCGGCGGCGCGCCCCGGAGCGTTGACGCGCCGCGCGCCCGGAGCGGGGGCGGCCGGCCGATCCCGGCCTCCCGCGGCGGTTCCCGGCCGAGCGGCGGCGGCCGTCCCGCCCCGCGGGCCGGCGGCACCCGGCCGCGGCCGCGCAACACCTCCACCGGCCGGCGGCCGGCCAATCCCCGGCTGCTGCGGCAGCGGCTGTTCGTGTTCGTGGTGGTGACGCTCCTGGTCGCCCTCGGCATCGCGGTGGCGCAGGGCTGTCAGGGGCCCTCGCGCGGCCTGGGCGGCGACGGCGGCGCGGTGACGGACACCGGTCATGTGGCGGCGGCCCCGGCCCTGCGGGCGGCGGACCCCGGGGTCCGTCCCACCGACGGCCGGTAACCGGTCCGGCGACGCGGCCGGCCGCCCGGACTCAGGACAGGGACCGGCCCCGTCGTGCGCTCGCGGGCGTCACGCGCCGCGCTCCCCGGGACTCGTGCCGATGGCCGGGGCGCGCCGCCCGGGTCGCGGGTGCGCGCGCCGAGGACCGGACCGTGCCCGCGGCCGACGACCCGCAGCCCGCAGCCCGCAGCCCGCAGCCCGCACATGTGCGTACCCCGGCCGCGTGTGCCCCGCGGTTCCCGGCTACGCCGTCGGGCGGCCCGCGGTCACCGCGTAGAAGGCGACCGCGGCCGCCGCGCCGACGTTGAGGGAGTCGACGCCGTGGGACATGGGGATGCGGACCCACCGGTCGGCGGCCGACAGGGCGCGCGGGGACAGGCCGGTGCCCTCGGCGCCCAGCATCAGGGCGACCCGGTCCATCCGGTGCGGGGCGGCCTCGTCCAGCGGCTCGGCCTTCTCGTGCGGGGTGAGGGCGAGGAGCGTGAAGCCGGCCGCGCGGACCGGCTCCAGGTCGCCCGGCCAGACGTCCAGGCGGGCGTACGGCACGGAGAAGACGGCGCCCATGGAGACCTTGACGCTGCGGCGGTAGAGCGGGTCGGCGCAGTCCGGGGAGAGCAGCACGGCGTCCATGCCGAGGGCGGCGGCCGACCGGAAGATCGCGCCGATGTTGGTGTGGTCGTTGACCGACTCCATGACCGCGACCCGGCGGGCGGTGCGCAGGACCTCGGCGGCGGCGGGCAGCGGCTTACGCCGCATGGCGGCGAGCGCGCCGCGGTGCACGTGGTAGCCGGTGACCTGCTCGGCCACCGCGGGGTCGGCGACGTAGACCGGGGCCGTCAGGTCGTCGATGACGTCGCGCATGGTGTCGACCCACTTGGCGGACAGCAGCATCGACCGGGTCTCGTAGCCGGCCTCGCGGGCCCGGCGGATGACCTTCTCGCCCTCGGCGATGAACAGGCCCTCGGCGGGTTCGCGGCGGCGGCGCAGCTCGACGTCGGTCAGGTCGGTGTAGTCGTGCAGACGCGGGTCGGCGGGGTCGTCCACGGTGATGAGATCGGCCACGGGGGTGTTGCTGCCTTGTCCTGGTTGCGGTGCGACGGGCGCGGGGCGGGGGCGGGTCATTCGGCGGCGGGCGGGCCCACCGCGACGACCGGGCCGACGACGATGACGGCGGGCGGCCTCACGTCCTGGGCGCGCACGGTCTCGGCGACGGTGGCGAGGGTGGCGTCGACGCGGCGCTGGGCGGCCGTCGTGCCCTCCTGGACCAGGGCGACCGGGGTGTCGGGGGACTTGCCGTGCGCCACGAGCGTCTCGGCGATCCGGCCTATCTTGTCGACGCCCATCAGGATCACCAGGGTGCCGGTGAGCCTGGCCAGGCTCGGCCAGTCGACCAGGGAGCGCTCGTCGTCCGGGGCCACGTGCCCGCTGACCACGGTGAACTCGTGCGCCACCCCGCGGTGGGTGACCGGGATGCCGGCCGCGCCCGGGACCGAGATGGAGCTGGAGATGCCGGGGACGACGGTGCACGGAATGCCGGCCTCGGCGAGCGCCTGGAGCTCCTCCATGCCGCGGCCGAAGACGTAGGGGTCGCCGCCCTTGAGGCGGACCACCGACCTGCCCTGCTTGGCGTGCTCGATGAGCGCGTTGTTGATGGCCTCCTGGGCCATGTACCGCCCGTAGGGGATCTTCGCCGCGTCGATCACCTCGACGTGCGGGGGGAGTTCGGCGAGCAGGTCGCGCGGGCCGAGCCGGTCGGCGATGACGACGTCGGCCTCGGCGAGCAGCCGCCGGCCGCGCACGGTGATCAGGTCGGGGTCGCCGGGGCCGCCGCCGACCAGGGCGACGCCCGGGGTGCGGGTGCGGTGGTGGGGGGCGACGAGGGTGCCGTCGCGCAGGCCCTCGACGACCGCGTCCCGGACGGCGGCGGTGTGCCGGGGGTCCCGGCCGCGCGCGTCGGTGGTGAGCACGGCGACCGTGACGCCCTCGCTGTGGCCGGTGGCCGGGGTCCAGGCGGTCGCCGCGTCGGCGTCGTCGGAGCGCACGCACCACACGCGGTGGGCCGCCGCCTCGGCGGAGGCGCGGGTGTTCGCGTCGTGGTCGCTGGTGGCGATCAGCGCGTACCAGGCGTCCGCGAGGTCGCCGTCCCGGTACGGGCGCCGCCGCCAGGCGATCTCGCCCGCGTCCGCCATCGCCTCCACCGACGGGGTCGCCCGCGGCGACACCAGCACGATGTCCGCGCCGGCCGCGATCAGCGCGGGCAGCCGGCGCTGGGCGACCTGGCCGCCGCCGAGGACGACCACGCGGCGTCCGGTCAGTCGGAGGCCTACGGGGTAGGCGGGGTGTTCGGCCATGGGAGAGCGGCTCCTCGTCCGGGCGGCCTCGGCGGGGCGGCGCCGGGCAGCGGTAGAAGCGGGGGAAGCAAAGGAAGCAAGGGAATCAGGGGGGGGCTGGGGCGCTACGGCTCCGGAGCGGCCCTGACGTGCGGATTCTAGACGTGGCTTCAGCGTACGGCCGGGCCGGGGGTGCGCGCAGGAGTGCGCGTCCCCGGCCCGGGCCGGCGTTCGGCTACTTCTCGGTGACGCCCGCCGAGTCGAACGTCGCCACCTCGTGCATGGCGCGCGCCGTGCTCTGCACCAGCGGCAGGGCGAGCAGCGCGCCGGTGCCCTCGCCCAGGCGCAGGTCGAGGTCGACCAGGGGGCGCAGCCCGAGCTTGTTGAGGGCGGCCACGTGTCCGGGCTCGGCGCTGCGGTGGCCCGCGATGCAGGCGGCCAGCACCTCGGGGGCGATGGCGCGGGCGACCAGGGCGGCGGCGCCGGCGCTGACGCCGTCCAGGATCACCGGCGTACGCAGCGAGGCGCCGCCGAGGAGCAGGCCGACCATGGCGGCGTGCTCGAAGCCGCCGACCGCGGCGAGCACGCCGATGGGGTCGGCCGGGTCCGGCTGGTGCAGGTCCAGGGCGCGGCGGACGACCTCGGTCTTGCGGGCCAGCGTCTCGTCGTTGATGCCGGTGCCCCGGCCGGTGACCTCGGCGGGGTCGGCGCCGGTGTAGACGGAGATGAGGGCGGCGGACGCGGTGGTGTTCGCGATGCCCATCTCGCCGGTGAGCAGCGCCTTGTTGCCGGCCGCCACCAGGTCGCGGGCGGTCTCGATGCCGACCTCGATGGCCTTCTTGGCCTCCTCGCGGGTCATCGCGGGGCCGGCGGTCATGTCGGAGGTGCCGCCGCGGATCTTGCGGGGCAGCAGGCCGGGGCTGGCCGGGAGGTCGGCGATGACGCCGACGTCCACGACGCAGACCTCGGCGCCGACCTGGGTCGCGAAGGCGTTGCAGACCGCTCCCCCGCCCAGGAAGTTGGCCACCATCTGGGCGGTGACCTCCTGCGGCCACGGGGTGACGCCCTGGGCGTGCACGCCGTGGTCGCCGGCGAAGATCGCGACGGCCGCGGGCTCCGGGATCGGCGGCGGGCACTGCCGGGACAGCCCGGACAGCTGCGCGGAGATGATCTCCAGCATGCCGAGCGCGCCGGCCGGCTTGGTCATCCGCTTCTGCCGCTCCCACGCCTCGCCGAGCGCCTTGGCGTCCAGCGGCCTGATCCCGGCGACGGTCTCGGCGAGCAGGTCGTGCGGGTCCTCGCCGGGCAGGGCGCGGCGGCCGTAGGTCTCCTCGTGCACGACCCAGGACAGCGGGCGGCGCTTGGCCCAGCCGGCCTGCATCAGCTCGGGCTCGTCCGGGAACTCGTCGACGTAGCCGACGCACAGGTAGGCGATGACCTCCAGGTGCTCGGGCAGGCCGAGGGCGCGGACCATCTCGCGCTCGTCGAAGAAGCTGACCCAGCCGACGCCGAGCCCTTCGGCGCGGGCGGCGAGCCAGAGGTTCTCGACCGCGAGGGCGGCGGAGTACGGCGCCATCTGCGGCTGGGTGTGCCGGCCGAGGGTGTGCCGGCCGCCGCGGGTCGGGTCGGCGGTGACGACGATGTTCACCGGGGTTTCGAGGATGGCCTCGATCTTCAGCGCCTTGAACTGCTTGGCCCGGCCCTTCGGCAGCGATCTGGCGTAGGCGTCGCGCTGCCGCTCGGCGAGTTCGTGCATGGTGCGGCGGGTCTCGGCGGAGCGGATGACGACGAAGTCCCAGGGCTGGGAGTGTCCGACGGACGGCGCGGTGTGCGCCGCCTCCAGCACGCGCAGCAGCACCTCGTGCGGGATCGGGTCGTCGCGGAAGCCGTTGCGGATGTCGCGGCGCTCGCGCATCACCCGGAGCACGGCCTCGCGCTCGGCCTCGTCGTAGCCGGGCGCGGCCGGGCCGGTGGACTGCCGTGCTTCTGCCACTGCGGCCGTGCTCTCTTCCTGGTGCTGTGCCTGGTGCTGTGCCTGGTGTTCCTCTTGCCCGGCGGCCCGGGCGTCCGGGTCGTCCGTGTGCTGGACCACCCGGAACGCGGGCTCCTCGCCGGGCGTGGCGGGCACGCTGTCGCCGTCGCGGGGGGCGGGAACCGTGAGCAGCGGCTCGGCCTCGGCGTGCGGGGCGGCGGGCTGCCGCGCCGGTACGTCGTGCGGCTCGGCGGCCGGGGGCTGCCGCGGGGTGCGGGGGGCCGAGCCCTCGACCGGGACGAAGTGGCCCACGGGGAGGTCGGGGCGGTGCTGCGCGGGGACCTCGGGGAGCACCGGGGCCTCGGGAAGCGTGGAGGCTTCGGGGAGCGCGGGGGCCTCGGGGAGCGCGGGGGCCTCGGGGAGAGGGGCGCCGTCTGCCGGCTCGCTCTCCGCGACGGCCGCGGGCGGTTCCTGGGGCTGGGGGGCGGGCTGGGCCGGGGACCCGGGCTGGGAGTCGGACGCGGGCTGGGCCTGGGGCTGAGCCTGGGCCTCGGGTTCGGTCTCGGGCTGGGCGGTCTGCGGTGTTTCGGCCGCTGCGGCCGCCGGGGCGGCGAACTCGGCTGCGGCGTCGGCCGGTTGGGGCGTCTGCTCGGGCGCGGGGGCCGTCCGGGGCTGGGTGGGGACGGCGGGGTGCGCGTCCTCGGCGGGGGTGGCTTCCGTGGGGGCCTCGGTTGGGGCGGACGCGAGGGGCTGAGCGTCCTCCGCCGGGGCGGGTGCGGCGTCTGCGGGGGCCTGGGCCGGGGCGGGCGCGGCGTCCGTGGGGGCCTCGGCGGGCTCGGGGGTGCCGGTCGCCGGGGGCGTGGGCTCGGGTTCGGCCGCCTCGGCGGCGGGGGCCTCGGAGGTGGGCGCCTCGACCGCGGGGGCCTCGGGGGTCGGGGCGGCTGCGGGCGCGGCGTCCTGCGGGGCGGTTTCCGCGGTCGGCGCCGCCTGGGGCGACGCAGGCTCGATCCGCTCGGCCGCCTCGACGGGCGCGGTGACGCCGACGCCGGCCGGTGTCCGGGGCGCGTCGGTGACGGCGGATGCCTCGGGCTCCGGGGCGGGGGCGGCCTCGGGCGCCGCGACGGGCTGCCGCGCCTGCGGCTGGGCGGCGTCGGGCGCGGTCACGGGGACCGTTTCCGCCGCTTCCGCCGCTTCCGCCGCCTGCGGGGCCTCGGGGGCCTGTTCGGGGGCGACGGGCGGCGCGGGGGCGGTCGGCTCCTCCGCTGCGGGGGCGTCCTCGGCGGCCGGGGCAGGCTCGGGGGCGGGGGCCTGCGGCGCGGGGGCGGCCTGGTCGGCGGCGAGGGGCGGTTCCGGAGCGACCGACTGTTCGGGGACGGCCGCTGGCTCAGGGACGGCAGGCGACTCGGCGGTCACGGTGCTCTGTTCCGGAACGGCCGCCTGCTCCGGGGCGGCGGCGGTGTTCTGGTCCGGAACGGCCGCCTGCTCCGGGGCGGCGGCGGGCGCCGCGACGGCGCCCGGAGCCTGAGCGACCTCAGCGACGACCGTCTCGGGGACACCGGCGGTGGCCTCGGGGGCAGCGACCGTCTCGGGGATACCGACCGTCTCGGGGACACCGGCCGTCTCGGCGGGCACGGCGGCCTCCGGGATGTCGACGGCCTCGGCGGCCGGGACGCCGTCCACGGCCGGTACGCCCTCGGCAGCGGTCGTGGGCGACGGCTGCGCGCCCTGCGGAAGCCGCGCCTCCAGCGCCTCCTGAACCGGGGCCGGGGGAACCTGCGGGACGGCGGCCGCCTCGGTCGCGGGGCCGTCCTCCCCCTCGCTCTCCTCGGCCGCTTCGGCGACGGGCTCGGCCTGGGAGTCGCCCACGGCCTCGGTCTCGGCCTCCGGCGCGGGCGCGGTCTGCGGGCTCTGCTCGGCCGGAACGACGGCCGGGACGGCCTCCGGCGCCTGACCGGCCGCCGGGGCGGCCACGGCCTGCGGCGCCGGGTCCGGCGTCTCCGCAGCCGGGGACGGCTGGGCGGCCTCGGGCCGCGCGGTCGCCGCGTCGGCCGGGGCGGCGGCCTCCGCGGCGGGGGCGACGGCGGGAACGTCTTCCTGGGCGGGTGCGACGGCGGCGGGGGCGCCCGCCTGGGCGGTGAGGCGGGCCACGGCGGCCTGGGCGGCGTCCACCGACTCCGCGGCCGGGGCGGCCTGCTCCACGGCCTGTTCCACCGCCGGCTCCTGGGCGTCGGCCTGGGGCGCGGCGGGAGCCGTCACGCCCGGCTGCGCGGCCTGCGCGCCCCAGGGGGCGGCGGCCTGCACAGCCGCCTCGCGCCCGTGCTGGGCGTCCAGGTACTCGAGGCCGGGGGCGGGCTGCCCGGACGGCCGGGCCGGCACCTCGGCGGGGCCCCGGTCGGCCAGCGACCGCACCGGGCTCGCGGAGGCGTCGGGGATCGGCGGGCCGAGGTGCAGCGGACGGCGCGGGGGCGTCGCCGCGGCCGGCGGCGCGGCCATCGGGTCGGGGTGCAGGACGCCGCTCAGGTCGACGGAACCGCTGTCGCGGCCCGACAGCTCGTGCGGGCCCGGCTGGTGGACGGTCTCGACGACCGGCTCGGGGGCGGGCGGGGGCACTTCGTTGCCCCACGCGCCGTGGGAGCCCGGGAGCAGCAGGTCTTCGTCCTCGGCGGGAGACTCGGAGAGGTAGGTGTACACGCCGTGCGCGGGGACGCCCGGCTGCTCCACCATCCCTGCGCTCTCCGGCAGCCCCTCGCCCGGGATCTGGCCGGTGTCGGTCATGCGTACCCCTCGCCCATCGGTTAGTGCCTCTACGACCAGCTCACCGGGAGCGGCGCACCGACCGCCCCGCAGTGAAGAACGAGCGTGCGTGCCCGGCGGCACGAACGACCCGCCCAAAAAAGGCGACAAAGCCATTGAGTGGCATTGTCGCGGTCGTCCGGCCGCCGCGACAGCGTGATCCGCCGCGGCTCGCTGTGGACTGCGCCACGTTGCGCGTCCTCCGGTTCCGCCGTACCACACCCCCCGTACAACGGGCGGGTTTTCCGGACATTGACGAACGAATCTCCGGACCACCCAGCGCGGTACAACGATCGGCCAGCCTACCGCGCGCGGTACGACAAGCCGATCACGGGGCGTGGTCCTATGGCCTCGTCCGTCGCCCGGCGGCGGCCGCTCAGCGAGGGGACTCGTCGCGGCCGAGTTCCCCGGTGAGCAGGAACGCGACGCTCCGCTCGGTCTCGGTCCAGGCGCGGGTGTCGAGTGCGACGGACTGGAGGAGGGCGCACTCGACGCGGTAGCCGTGCTCGGTCAGCTCGCGGCCGATGAGTTCGGCGGCGTCGCGGGTGGCGGCGTGCGTGACGATGCGCTGCGGGCGCCGGTCGGCGACCGCGTCCACGACGGCCGCTCCCCCGCCGCCGACGCGTACGACGTCGGGTTCCGGCAGGTTCTCCAGGATGTGCGGGGCGTCGCCGAGCACCACCTGTGCCTGGACGCCGAAGCGGCGGGCGGCGGCCTCGGCGCGGGCGCAGGCCGCGGGGTCGCGGTCGACGGCGATGACGGCGGCGCCGGCGCGGGCGGCCTCGGCGGTGAACGCGCCGCTTCCGCAGCCGATGTCCCAGACCAGGTCGCCGACGCGGGGGCCGAGCCGGGCGAGTTGGGCGGCGCGGAGCAGATCCGTTTCTCCCTCGCCCAGCGCGCCGCCGTAGGTCTCGGCGGGCTGGGTCCAGCCGCGCGGTCCCGCCGCCGGGTCGCGGCCGGCGATCCAGCCGCCGTCCTCGGCGGCGCCGGACCCGCCGCCGATGACGATGACGACGTTCGGGTCGCGCCAGGTGTGGTCGGCGGCCTTGTCGGAGGTGACGACGGTGACCTGTTCGCGGTCGGTGCCGAGTTCCTCGCAGATGACGAAGGTGCGGTGGACGCCGTCCAGGAGCAGGCCCAGTTCGGCGGGTCCGGCGCCGGGCGCGGTCAGCACGGCGACCTTGGTGTGGGCGCGGCAGACGTTCACCGCGCGGCGCAGGGTGCGTTTGTGGGCGACGACCACCTGGGCGTCGTCCCAGGGCATTCCGGCGCGGGCGAAGGCGGCGGCCACCGAGGAGACGGCGGGGACGACCTCGACCTCCAGGCCGAACTCGGGGGCGCGCAGGGTGCGTACGACGCCGAAGAAGGCGGGGTCGCCGTCGGCGAGGACCACGGCGGTGCCCCGGTGGCCGGCGATGCGGCGGGCGGCGAGGCCGACGCTGCCGAGGCGGATGCGCTCGGCGGTGGGCGGCACCTCGGGCAGTGCCAGGTGGTGGGCCGCGCCCGCGACGAGGGTGGCGGCGCCCAGTGCGCCGCGTGCCGCGTCGGTCAGCGGCGAACCGTCCCAGCCGATCACCGTGACCCGGTCGGCCATCGTCGTCAGTCTCCAGGGATGTCGCTGGTCGTCAGGGGGCGCCCGCGGGCGGGCTCCGTGAGATTACCCGGTGCGGCCGCGGGACGCGCGACGGGGCCGTACCGCCGAACGGTCCGTCCCGTCAGTTCCAGTCGGCGAACGAGGTGAAACCGCCGGTGTCGGCGAGTTCCCCGTCGGCGCCGTCCAGGTCCTCGGGCAGCAGACTCCACACGATGAAGTCGGTGCGCACGTCGGTCCAGGCGCCGTCCTCGGCGCGCACATGGGCGATGCAGGCGTTGCGCAGGACGCCCTCGCTGATGCAGCCGATCTTCTGGGCGACCTGCTGGGAGGCGGCGTTGTCGGCGGCGGTGCGCAGTTCGAGGCGCTCGAACTTCTGGTCGCGGAACAGCCATTGGGCGGTGGCCAGGGCGGCTTCGGAGGCGTAGCCCTCGCCGCGGGCCCAGGGGGCGATGACGTACGACAGCTCGGTCGAGCGTATGTGCCAGTCGGTCCGGCCCAGCTGGACTATGCCGACCAGGCGCTGGGTGAGGAACTCGGTGACCGCGAGGTCGAGGCCGCGGCCGGCCGCGCGTTCGGCGGGCGCGTGCTCCCTGATCCAGATGCGGGCGCGGTCCTCGCCGAAGGGCTGGGGGACGTCGGTCCAGGCGGCGACCTGTTCGTCGTTCATCATCTCGGCCAGGGCGGGGGCGTCGTCGTCGTCGAGGGGACGCAGCACCAACCGCTCCGTGCTGATGGAGATGTTGGGGAAGGTGCTCGTCATGCGCCGCTCCGTAACCTTCGGATATTCCGTCAGGGCCTGCTGAACTGCCCAGCATGCAGCATCGCGGCGCCCGGGCGCACCACGGGGTCCTTCCCACGCCGCCCGGACGGCGTGGGAAGGACCCCGTGTGCGGTGCCGCGTGCGCGGCTCGGCGCGCGGGCGCGCCGGGTGCGGATCAGAACGCGGGCACGACCGCGCCGTCGTACTTGTCCTCGATGAACTTCCTCACCTCGGGCGAGGTCAGCAGCTTGGCGAGCTTGACCACCCGCGGGTCCTTCTCGTTGCCCTTCTTCACGGCGAGGAAGTTGGCGTACGGGTTGCCCTTGGCGGACTCGGCGGCCAGGGCGTCCTTGGCCGGGCTGAGCTTGGCCTCCAGGGCGTAGTTGCCGTTGATCACCGCGGCGTCGACGTCACCGAGCGAGCGCGGCAGCTGGGCCGCCTCCAGCTCCTTGAACTTCAGGTCCTTGGGGTTGCCGGTGACGTCCTTGGGGGTGGCGTCGTAGCCGGCGCCCGCCTTCAGCTGGATGACGCCGTTGGCCTCCAGCAGCTTCAGCGCGCGGGCCTCGTTGGTGGTGTCGTTGGGCAGGGCGACGGTGGCGCCCTTCTTCAGGTCCGTGAGCTTCTTGAGGCTCTTGGAGTAGACACCGAGCGGCTCCAGGTGAACATCGGCGCCGGGCACCGGGACGATGTCCGTGCCGTTCTTCTTGTTGAAGTCGTCGAGGTACGGCTTGTGCTGGAAGTAGTTGGCGTCGACCTGGCCCTGCTGGACGGCCGTGTTGGGGGTCACGTAGTCCGTGAACTCCTTGACCTCCAGCTTGAGGCCGGCCTTCGCGGCCAGGTGGTCCTTCACGTAGGTGAGGATCTCGCCCTGCGGGGTGGGCGTGGCGGCGACCGTCAGCGTGGCGTTCGGATCGGCCTTGCCGGCGTCGGAGTCGGACCCGCCGCAGGCGGAGAGCCCGAAGGTGAGGGCTCCGGCGGCCAGGACGGCGGTGGTGATCTTGGCGGTGTTACGCACGAAAAGTGCCTTTCCTAGGGGTGGTGCGCCCCGTCTTGGGTGAACGGGGGGTCTGGGGGGGGTGTCGCGGCGGGGGGCAGCTGCGGGGGTGTCGCGGCGGGAGTCTCAGGCGACCTTGCTCACGTCGGCCGGGGCGGCGTCGCCGGGAGCCGTGTCACCGGGGGCGGCGGCCCGGGTCACGTCGGCCGCCGCGGGCTCCTCGGCCTTCAGCAGCCGCAGCCTGGGGCCCGGACCGCCGCGGCCGCCGCGCCGGTGCAGGGCGCGGGCCGCGAAGTCGCCGGCGAACTGGATGACGGAGATGACCACGGCGAGGATCGCCACCGTGATCCACATCAGCTGGGTCTCGAAGCGCTGGTAGCCGTAGCGGATGGCGATGTCGCCGAGGCCCCCGGCGCCGACCGTGCCGGCCATGGCGGAGTAGCCGATGAGGGCGACGATCGTGGTGGTGGTGCCGGCGATCAGCGAGGGCAGCGACTCGGGTACGAGGACCTTGCGCACGATGGTCCAGGTGTTGCCGCCCATCGACTGCACGGCCTCGACGAGTCCGCCGTCGACCTCGCGCACGGCCGTCTCGACCAGCCGGGCGAAGAACGGGATGGCGCCGATGGCCAGCGGCACGATGGCGGCGTCCCGGCCGATCGTCGTGCCGGTCACCCAGCGGGTGAAGGTCATCAGGGCGACCATGAGGATGATGAACGGCATCGAGCGGGCGACGTTCACCAGCTGGCCGATGACCTTGTTGGCGACGACGTTCTGGAGCAGGCCGCCGCGGTCGGTGAGGACCAGCAGGACGCCGAGCGGGAGGCCGGCGACGACGGCTATGAGGGTGGACCAGCCAACCATGTAGAGGGTGTCCCAACAGGCCTGGGACAGCAGCGGCTGCATCTCGGACCAGCTCACTTGGCGCCCTCCTTCACCAGCAGGGCACGGTCCGCCGGGGCGTCGGCGGCGTGGTCGCCGCCGTCGACGACGTCGATCTGGAGGCCCTGCTCGCGCAGGAAGCCGATGGGCACGACGTTGTCCTCGTAGCGGCCGGGCAGCTCGATGCGCATCCGGCCGACCTGGAGGCCGCCGACGGTGTCGATGGCCGCGCCGAGGATCGAGATGTCGATGTTGTAGGTGCGGGCCAGCTGGGAGATGACCGGCTGGGTGGCGGCCTCGCCGTGGAAGGTGACGTCCACGACGGTGCGGTCCTCGCCGGTGGCGTCGCCGCCGACCGGGAAGAGCGCGGCCGCCAGCTGCGAGCCGGGGGTGGCGAGGAGTTCGCTGACCGTGCCGGATTCCACGATGCGGCCCTTTTCCATGAGCGCCGCCGAGTCGCAGATCGACTTCACGACGTCCATCTCGTGCGTGATGAGCAGGACGGTCAGTCCGAGCTGCCGGTTCAGGTCGCGCAGCAGCTGGAGGATGGAGCGGGTGGTCTCCGGGTCGAGGGCGCTGGTGGCCTCGTCGGAGAGCAGCACCTTGGGGTCGCCGGCCAGGGCGCGGGCGATGCCGACGCGCTGCTTCTGGCCGCCGGAGAGCTGGGCGGGGTAGGCGCCGGCCTTGTCGGCCAGGCCCACCAGGTCGAGCAGTTCGAGCGCCCGGCGGGAGCGTTCCCGGCCCGAGGCGCCGAGGATCTCCAGGGGCAGCTCGACGTTGTCGCGCACGGTGCGCGAGGAGAGCAGGTTGAAGTGCTGGAAGACCATGCCGATCCGGCTGCGGGCCTGCCGCAGCTCCCGGCCGGCGCGCGGGCCCCGGCCGGCGAGCGCGGTGAGGTCGCGGCCGGCGACGGTGACCGTGCCGGAGGTGGGACGCTCCAGCAGGTTGACGCAGCGGATGAGGGAGGACTTGCCGGCGCCGGACTGGCCGATGACGCCGAACACCTCGCCCTCGCGGACGTGCAGGTCGACGCCGTCGAGGGCGGTGACCTCGCGGCCGCGCGAGCGGTAGACCTTGGTGAGGCCCGATGTGGTGATCACGTGGGTTTCCGTCACTGTCGAGTGCGCGGCGCGTCGTGGGCGCCGGGCACGGCGTTCATGGTCGGGTGCAGCCGTCGCGCGGCGCGCTTCCCGTGGATGAGCCGGGGGCGGAAGGGGAGACGTGCGCGCGCTGGGGGCGTTCCCGCGCCGCTGTGGGCGGCGGGGACGGGCTCGGCCGCGTACGCCGGACGGACCGACGCGGGCGCGGACATGAGCGGGCTCTCGCTTCGGGGCGCGAGGCTCAGGTGGTGCGGGGGCCCTCTAGAAGGCGCACATTCGACGCGTAGGACGCGTAGGACACAGACAACGAGCACCGGGCGTCATCGTCGCCTCGGTCGCAGGGATGCGGCAGCTCGTCGTGGTCATGCGGTCAGTAAACCAGACCCGGCCTGCTGGGAGGACACCGACGTCCGGATAGTGGACACGCGTGGACGCGGTCTGTCCGGTTCCGGGCCGGCGCGTCCGTACGTCGCTGACCAGCGCCGACGGGCCGGACGGGCCGTGGCGGCGGCCGTCGGCGGGGCCGGGTCCGGGGCGGTCTGTGGCCAACGCCACGACGTCCGGCGGGCGCCGCCGCACGCCCCCTGCCGCGTACGGGCGCGCCGGTACGGCGGGGCGCCGCGGGCGCGCGGGGCCGGGCCGCGCGCGGGCGGGCACGGGCGTACGGGCCGAGGGGGCGCGGGCGGGCGCGGGCGTACGGGCCGAGGTGGGGGCGGGCGGGCGCGGGCGTACGGGCCGGGGTGGGCGCGGGGTGGGGTTTGGGCCGTAATAGGGTCGTCCGCATGCTTGCTGCCCTGACCCTGGTGACCGGGGTCGCCGCGCTGCTGCTCGCCGCCTGGTGCGGCTGGGCGGCCTACCGTGACCAGCCGACGAAGGACTGGCACTTCATCGGCATGGCCGTGGTCTCGCTGCTGGCCCTGGTCCAGCTGGTGATCGGGATCGTGGCGCTGGCGCGGGGCGAGAAGCCGGACCAGGGGACGACGATCTTCGTGGCGTACCTGTTGGGCGCCTTCGCCTGCGTTCCGGCGGCCGGGTTCATGTCGCTGGGCGAGCGCACCCGCTGGGGTTCGGTGACGGTCGCGGCCGGCGGTGTCGTCCTGGCCGTTCTGGAGGTGCGGCTCTATGACATCTGGGGAGGCTGAGATGAGTGCCGTGGAGGAGAAGCCCGCGCGCAACCGGCTCATCAGCGGGCCGGGCACGCTGCTGGTGTGGCTGTACGGCGTGATGGTGGTCGGCGCGGTGTCCCGCTCCGTGTACCAGATCGCGACGGACTTCGGCCGGGCGCCGCTGGCCTACTCGCTGTCGGCGGTGGCCGGAGTGGTCTACGGCTTCATCACGTACTCGCTGGTGCGCGGCGGGGAGACGGCCCGCAGGGCGGCGCTGGTGTGCTGCGCCGCCGAGCTGGTGGGCGTGCTCGGGGTGGGGACCTGGACGCTGGTGGAGCCGTCGGCGTTCGCCGACTCGACCGTGTGGTCGGACTACGGCATGGAGTACCTGTTCATCCCGGTGCTGCTGCCGCTGTCGGCGCTGTACTGGCTGCGCCGCTCGCGCGAGCAGGCGCCGGCGGCCGGCTGAGCCGGCGGCGCCCGCCGGCGCGGCGTCCCGCGCCGCGCCCCGCGTCAGGCGGTGGCCACGTACGTCCCGCTGCCGGCCGGCTTCTCCAGCACGATCTGTGGTACGCCGTCGTCGCCCTCGGAGGTGCCGACCGTCCGGTAGCCCACGCGCCGGTACAGCCTGAGGCTGCCCTCGCTGCGGTGGCCGGTGAACAGGCGGAACCTGGTCGCGCCGCGCTCGTCGGCCAGCGCCGTCTCGGCCGCGCGCAGCAGCCGGGCGCCGATACCGTGGCCCTGGAGGCGGGGGTGGACGCAGAGCGTGCCGATGGCGGCGGCGCCGTCCTCGGTCACCCGGCCCCGCACCGAGCCGACGACCTCCTCGCCGAGCCGCGCCACGAAGACGCAGTCGTCGGCGACCTCGCGGCGCACCGAGTCGAGACTCTGCACGAGCGGGTCGATGCGGTAGTTCCCGTACAGCGCGGCCTCGCTCTGGAAGCACAGGTACTGCAACCTGAAGATCTGCTCCGCGTCCTGCTCGGCCGCCGCAGAGATGGTCACGCTCATGCCCATGTGCGCACGCCTCCCGCTCACCTGATCACCTGTCGTCCCCCACACCTATCCCCGCGCTTCGCGGACCGCAACCTCCGGGGCCAGCAGTCGCCGCAGACATCCCAGACATCTGGAGCGTTCCGGCCCGAGACTGCCCTGTGAGATACCCAACTCCCCGGCGATCTCGCGGTAGGTGAGGTCCCGCGGCGACAGCAGTGCCTCCAGCAGCCGGGGGCAGCGGCCGGGCAGCCGGCGCACCGCGTCGCGCAGGGCGCGGCCGCTGGCGGCCACCAGGGCGAGGTGTTCGGGGCCGCGTTCGCTGTCGTCGGCGGGCTCCAGGCCGTAGGGGCGTTCGATGCTGATGGTGCGTCGGGTGCGACGGGCCTCGGAGCGGACCGCCCGGCGCAGCCAGCCCTGTGGGTCGGGCGGCGGGCCGTCCGCCTCCAGGCGCTCCAGCAGCCGCAGCCAGACCGCCTGTTCCAGATCGCCCGGCTCGGTTCCGGCGGCGGGCGCCTCGGCCGAGGCCTCGGCCAGGAGCAGGGGGCGCAGGGCGGTGAGCAGGTCGTGTGTCATATGCGGCACGACGCGGCCGTCCCGGCGCGGGTTGCCGGGACGGCCGCGGTTCACTCCGACGAGGGCGGGTCGGGTCAGTGGTTGACGGACCGGCCGTTCAGGAAGTCCTCGCGGGCGAGGAGTCCCAGGTCGGCGGTGTCGGTGAAGACGCCGTCGATGCCGGTGGCGAAGTAGGCGCGGTAGAGGCTGAAGACGTCGCCGTAGGCGTCCTTGGCCGTGCCCTTGCGCAGCTTCGGCGGCAGGAAGGGGTTCTCGGGGCGGACGGTGTAGGGGTGCAGGAGGAGGCCGGCGGCGTGCGCGTCGCGGACCAGGGTGCTCGGCGCGCCGAGGTCGCCGGCGGCGTCCTTGGGGACGACCAGGTCGAGGGTCGGGCCGATGCCCTGGGCGTAGGAGGCGATCTCCTTGAGGCCCTTGGGGGTGATGAGGTCGGCGACGGTGCGCGGGTCGCCGGTGGCGACGAAGTCGTAGGGGCGCGAGGCGGCGTCGGACAGCAGCACCACGAGCGGGTTGGCCACCAGCCGGTTCAGCCGCTGGATGCTGGTGGGCTCGAAGGACTGGAGGATGACCGGCGAGTCCGTGCGGTCCTTGCCGTGCCGGCGCAGCAGCTTGGCGACCCGCTCCTCCAGGCCGAGGCCGAGCGCGCGGAAGTAGGTGGGGTGCTTGGTCTCGGGGTAGATCCACACCTGGCGGCCGCGCCTGCGGGTCTGCTCGTCCTGCCACTTCAGGACCTCTTCGAAGGTGGGGATCTCCCAGCGGCCGTTGAAGACGGTGTTGTGCGGGCGGTTGGCCGGGATGCGCTCGATCGCGCGCAGCCGCTTCAGCTCGGCGAGGGTGAAGTCCTCGGTGAACCAGCCGGTGGTGGCCACTCCGTCCAGGGTCTTGGTGGTCTTCCGGCCGGCGAACTCGGGGTGGTCGGCGACGTCCGTGGTGCCGCCGATCTCCGGCTCGTGCCGGCACACCAGGTGACCGTCCCTGGTGGGTACCAGGTCGCCAGCCTCCACGACGTGCGCGCCGAGGTCGAGGGCCAGTTCGTAGGAGCCGAAGGTGTGCTCGGGGCGGTAGCCGCTCGCGCCCCGGTGGCCGATGATCGTGGGTGTCGGCAGGCTGTGCAGCCCGCCGCCCCGGCGGCCGGCCGCGGTCGCGGCCGCCGCGTCCGGCGCGGCCGAGGCCGTGCCGGGCAGCCCGAGCACGGCGCCGCCGGCCCCGAGCACCGCCGCGCCCAGCAGCGCCCGGCGTCCGGTCGCGCGCCCCTGCGCGCCGCTGCGCGCCGGTATGCCCCGCTCGTCGGACTCCCGCGTGCCGCCCCGCTCGTCCGGCTGCAGCGTCGCCATGACCGCCTCCTGCTCTCTCGTCGTCGGTGAGCGCCGATCGTAGGTGTGTGCGCGTGACGGACGGGAGACCGCGTGCGGAACAGCCGGGTGACGCCGGATGTCGTACGGGGGCGGCGGGCTGACGGGCCGTCGGCATGACTCTCCGTACCCGGGGAAGTCGCATCGGGTGGCCGGATCGCGGGCCGCCGCACGGCCGCGTCCCGTGGCCGCCGCGGTCCCCGCCGGCCGGCGGAGCGCCCGTCGCCGCGGCGGCGGAGCGCGACCTGTGTCACATCGCCGTACGCCGGTCACCGGGGTGCGCCGACGCCTTGGCGCAGGTAAACGTAGGTCAACGGTACGTAAGAGGTGGTGAGCCCGATGTGCGTTCGGGCCCGGGCCGCGAGTATCGTCCTCACCTGCACAGACTCATACCGATCCTCAGACAATCCCTTGACACCGGAGGGCCCGTTGTCCCGCTTCGCGCTCATCAAGGCAGTGCTCGGTCCGATCATCCGCCTGATGTTCCGCCTGCGAGTGGAGGGCGCGGAGCGCATTCCCGGCGACGGTCCGGTCATCCTCGCGGGCAACCACCTCACGTTCATCGACTCGATGATCCTGCCGCTGGTCTGCGACCGGCAGGTCTTCTTCATCGGCAAGGACGAGTACGTCACCGGCAAGGGCTTCAAGGGCCGGCTGATGGCCTGGTTCTTCACCGGCGTCGGCATGGTCCCGGTCGACCGCGACGGCGGCCGGGGCGGGGTGGCGGCGCTGATGACGGGGCGCCGGATCCTGGAGGAGAACAAGATCTTCGGCATCTACCCCGAGGGCACCCGCTCCCCCGACGGCCGCCTCTACCGCGGCCGCACCGGCATCGCCCGGCTCACCCTGATGACCGGGGCGCCGGTCGTGCCGTTCGCGATGATCGGCACGGACAAGCTCCAGCCGGGCGGCGCGGGGCTGCCGCGGCCGGGCAAGGTGACGGTGCGGTTCGGCGAGCCGATGGAGTTCTCCCGGTACGAGGGGATGGACCGGGACCGGTACGTGCTGCGGGCGGTGACGGACTCCGTGATGGCGGAGGTCATGCACTTGTCCGGGCAGGAGTACGTGGACATGTACGCCACGAAGGCGAAGGCTGCGTAAGCCTTTCGCCTTCGTGGCGGTGCCTGCGCCGTAGGGGCGCGTGTCTTCTGTCCGGTGCGGCGCCGTCGTGGCCGGGCGCGCAGTTCCCCGCGCCCCTTTCAGGGGCGGTTGCTCGGCGCGGTCTCAGAGCTTCTGGCCCTTCAGCAGGACCCAGGCCGCTGCCGATGCCGCCAGTAGGACGACCGCTCCCGCGCCCGAGGCCAGGTGGAGGCCGTGGACGAAGGCGTCCTGGGCCGCGGTGAGCATCGCCTCGGCCCGGTCGTGCGGGAGGGCCTGCGCGGCCTGGACCGCGCCGCCCAGTGACTCGTGCGCCTGGGGCGGGGTGCCGGCCGGGCCGGTGAAGCCGCGGTAGGCGGCGGTCACGATCGAGCCGAGCAGGGCGATGCCCAGGGCCGCGCCGAGTTCGTACGCCGTCTCGGAGACCGCGGAGGCCGCGCCCGCCTGCTCCTTGGGGACGCCGGCCAGGATCACGTCGGCGGTCACCGTGAAGGAGAAGCCGGCGCCCACGCCGACCACCAGCAGCGCCGTGCCCAGCAGCGGATAGCCGGTCGAGGCGCTGAGCGTGGTCAGCACGGCCAGGGCGAGGCCCACGGCGGCGAGACCGCCGGCGACCACGGAGCGCACCGAGAAGCGCCGGGCCGCCCGGCCGGCCACCAGACCGGCCGCGACCGCGCCGACGGCGGCGGGCAGTTCGGCGAGTCCCGCCTCGAACGGGTGCCTGCCCTGGACCAGTTGCAGGAACTGGGACAGGAAGAACACCAGTCCGGACATGCCGAGGACGGTCAGCAGGTCGGCGAGGACCGCGCCGCTGAAGCCCCGGTTGCGGAACAGCCGTACGTCCAGCAGCGGCGCAGGCAGGGTCAGCTGGCGGTGGACGAACCGGTACAGCGCGGCGGCGCCCAGCACCCCGGCGCCGAGGACGGCCCAGGTGAAGCCGTGCGCGGCCGCCTCCTTGATCGCGTACACGACGCCGATCACGCCGACCAGCGACAGCAGCACGCTGGTCAGGTCCCACGGGCCCGGGGCCGGGTTGCGGGACTCGGGCAGCAGCCGGCTGCCGACCAGGACCAGCACCGCCATCACGGGCAGGTTGATCAGGAAGACCGAGCCCCACCAGAAGTGCTCCAGCAGGAACCCGCCCGCGATCGGGCCGACCGCCATGCCGGCGGAGGCGGTCGCGCCCCAGATGCCGACGGCGAGGCTGCGCTCGCGGGCGTCGTGGAAGAGGTTGCGGATCAGGGCCAGGGTGGCGGGCATCAGGGTCGCGCCGGCCACGCCGAGCAGCGCGCGGGCCGCGATCAGCATCCCCGGCGTGGTCGCGTAGGCGTTGAGCACGGACAGCGCGCCGAACGCGGCGGAGCCGACGAGCAGGACGCGCTTGCGGCCGATGCGGTCGCCGAGGCTGCCCATGGAGACGAGCAGACCGGCGATGACGAACGAGTAGACGTCGCCTATCCACAGCAGCTGGGTGCCGGAGGGCTTCAGGTCCTCGCTGATGTAGGGGGTCGCGAGACCGAGGACGGTCGCGTCGACGGCCACCAGCAGCACGGCGAGGACGAGGACGGCGAGCGCGAGCCAGCGGCCCGGGCGCTTGTCCGTCTCCGCCGGGTACGCCGGCCGCAGGGTGCTGGTCATGGTTCCTCTCTCCGTAGTGCGCCGCCGAGCAGCAGCTCGACGATCATGTGGGTGAAGTCCTTGGCGGCCACCCGGCCCTCGCTCACCGCCCAGGCGCCGGAGGCCATCAGGCCGTACAGCGCCTCGGTGAGCCAGGCCGGGGTGAGATCGATGCGGAACTCCCCGCTCTGCTGGCCGCGCCGGAACAGGGCCTCGATCCGTTCGTCGATCCGCGCCCAGCCCGCGTTCTGCTCCTCGCCCTCGAACAGCTGGTTCTCGGTGTAGAGGAAGGCCAGCAGGCCGGCGGCGGGCTCGATCCGCCGGATCAGCCGGTGCACGGCGTCGCGTGCCGGGCCCTCGTGCAGCCGGGCGGCGTCCAGCGCGGCCTCGCACTCCGCGATGCCGAGCGCCTCCAGCGCCCGGACGAGCGCGTCCCGCCCGGCGAAGTGCCGGTGCAGCGTGGCGCGGCTGATGCCGGCCGCCCTGGCGACCTCGTCCATCGTCGCGGTGGACTTACGGGTCAGCAGGGCCGCGGCGGTGCGCAGCACGTGGTCACGATCGACAGCCATGAGACAACAGTAACCCATGTGAGACATGGATGTCTCATCCTGGGCGTGGGAGTCTCACGAGGGAGACTCCTGGCAGGAGTGCGTCAGTGCCAGGGGAGCTGTCCGCGTCGCTCCCAGTAGGCGCGCGGCTCCTCGGCCAGGGCGTCCAGGCGGGCCGCCTGGTCGTCGTCCAGGTCCACGGCGGCGGCGTGCAGGTTGGAGGCGAGCTGGTCGAGCGTGGCCGCGCCGGAGAGGACCACGCCCGCCCACGGGCGGCGCAGGATCAGGGCGAGGGCGACCGCGTCGCAGCCCAGACCGGTCTCCCGGGCCACGGCGCGCAGCGCCCCGGGCGCGTCCGGACCGGCCAGCCGCCCGTTCGCCATGCCCTCCTTCACGATCACCGTCAGCCCGGCGTCGTGGGCCTCGGCGAGGGCCGGTCCCGCGGAGGTCTCCAGGGCGTTGTACGTCGACTGGACGGTGCGGAAGAGGGGCGCGCCGTCGACGGTCACGGCGAGGGCGGCCCGCACGGCGTCGGCCTGGGCGGGGCCGCTGGTGGAGAAGCCGACGGTCACCCCCTGGGCGGCGGCCTCGGCGAGCCGGGCGTGCAGGTCCTTGTCGGTGAGGGCCGGGCTGTCGGGGGTGACCGAGTGGATCTGGTACAGGTCGAGCCGGTCGCCCAGCAGCGCGGCGCTCTCGGCGCGCTGGCGTTCGTAGGTGGCGAGGCCGTGGTCCTTGACCTCGTGCCGCTCGGCGTCGGTGCGCCAGCCGGCCGTGTAGGTGTAGCCCCACTTGCTGCCGATCACCACGTCGTCGACGTCGGGGCGGGCGCGCAGCCAGTCGGCGAGGAACTCCTCGGAGCGGCCGTAGGAGCGGGCGGCGTCGAGGTAGCGGACGCCCTGGGCGTAGGCGGCGTCCAGCAGTTCGTGGGTACGGGCGCGCAGGGCGTCCACCGTGCGGTCGGCGGGCAGGTCGCGGTCCCGGCCGAGGTTGATGTAGCCGGGGCGTCCGACGGCCGCGAGACCCAGGCCGAGGCGGCGGGTGGGGGTGGTGACGTGGGCCAGCCTGGCGAAGGGCATCGCGGGCTCCGTTCGGTCGGTTCCGTGCGGCTGCCGACCAACGTAACCCGCGACGGCCCGTGCGGCGGGAGGGCGCCTCCCGCCGCGGGGCGACCGCTTCGCGCGGGGCTGCTACTTCTTGGCGTCCGCCCAGGCGTGCTGGGCCGCCACGTCCGCCTTCACCTCGGCGAGCTGGACGGCGACCGCGCTCGGGGCGGTGCCGCCGCGTCCGCTGCGGGAGGCGAGGGCGCCGGGCACGTTGAGGACGGTGCGCACCTCGGGGGTGAGGTGGGCGGAGATCTTGGCGAACTGCTCGTCGGTCAGCTCGTCCAGCTCCTTGCCGTCGGCCTCGGCCGCCTTCACGCACTCGCCGGCGACCTCGTGCGCGACGCGGAACGGCACGCCCTGCTTGACCAGCCACTCGGCGATGTCGGTGGCGAGCGAGAAGCCGGCCGGGGCCAGCTCCTCCAAGCGCTCGCGGTGCACGGTGAGGGTCGCGATCATGCCGGTGAAGGCGGGGAGCAGGACCTCCAGCTGGTCGCAGGAGTCGAAGACCGGCTCCTTGTCCTCCTGGAGGTCGCGGTTGTAGGCGAGCGGCAGCGCCTTGAGGGTGGCGAGCAGGCCGGTCAGGTTGCCGATCAGGCGGCCGGACTTGCCGCGGGCCAGCTCGGCGATGTCCGGGTTCTTCTTCTGCGGCATGATCGACGAGCCGGTGGAGAAGGCGTCGTGCAGGGTCACGAAGGAGAACTCCTTCGTGTTCCAGATGATGATCTCCTCGGCGATCCGGGAGAGATTGACGCCGATCATCGCGGTGATGAAGGCGAACTCGGCGACGAAGTCGCGCGAGGCGGTGCCGTCGATGGAGTTGCCGACGCTGCCGCCCTCGAAGCCGAGGTCGCGGGCGACCGCCTCGGGGTCCAGGCCCAGGGAGGAGCCGGCCAGCGCGCCCGAGCCGTACGGGGACACGGCGGTCCGCTCGTCCCACTGGCGCAGCCGCTCGGCGTCCCGGGACAGGGACTGGACGTGGGCAAGGACGTGGTGGGCGAAGAGGACGGGCTGGGCGTGCTGGAGGTGGGTGCGGCCGGGCATGGCCACGTCCGGGTGCGCCTCGGCGAGGCCGATCAGCGCGTCCTGGAGGTCGGCGATCAGGGCGCCGACGATCCGGGCGTGGTCGCGCAGGTACATGCGGAAGAGGGTGGCGACCTGGTCGTTGCGGGACCGGCCGGCGCGCAGCTTGCCGCCGAGGTCGGCGCCGAGGCGCTCCAGCAGGCCGCGCTCCAGGGCGGTGTGGACGTCCTCGTCGGCGATGGTGCCGGTGAAGGAGCCGTCCGCCACGTCCGCTTCCAGCCGGTCGAGTCCGGCGAGCATCCGGGTCAGCTCGTCCTCGGTGAGCAGGCCCGCCGTGTGCAGCACGCGTGCGTGGGCGCGGGAGCCGGCGATGTCGTAGGGCGCGAGTCGCCAGTCGAAGTGGACGGACGCGGACAGCTTCGCCAGGGCCTCGGCGGGACCGTCGGCGAAACGGCCGCCCCAGAGCCGTACGTCACCGCTGTTGCTGCTCACTCGCGTTGCTCCTCGGAGAGTTGTCGCCGTGCGGCCGCCTCCCGGCCCCGTGATGCATGATTATGCATTGCTCCGCATGAATCGTCAATCGAGCGGGGTGCCGCCCATGGGGTGAGACGGCCGAGAATTCCTTAGACAGTCAAAAGAACTCGGCGGATAATCATGGGACATGGGAAAGACGTATGAGCGCATTGACGGCAGGCTGCGCACGTTCATCGAGGCGCAGCCCCTCTTCTTCACCGCGACCGCGCCCCTGTCCGGCGACGGCACGGTCAACCTCTCCCCCAAGGGCCTGAAGGGCTCCTTCGCGGTGCTCGACGAGCTGACCGTGGCCTATCTGGACTTCGCCGGATCGAACGCCGAGACCATCGCGCACCTGCGCGAGAACGGCCGGATCACCCTCATGTGGTGCGCCTTCCAGGGCCCGCCCAACATCGTGCGCGTGCACGGCCGGGGCGAGCCGGTCTTCCGCGACGACCCCCGCTTCACGGAACTCGTGGCCCGCTTCCCCGGCATTGACCCCACCGCGCACGGGCTGCGCGCGGTCATCGTCGTGCACGCCGACCTGATCCGCGACACCTGCGGCTACGCGGTGCCCTTCATGGCCTACGAGGAGGAGCGCGACCTGCACGCCCGGCGCTTCGCCCGCGAGGACGACACCTCGCTGAGCGCGTACTTCACCAAGAAGGACCACATCGCCAGCAGCCTGGACGGCCTCCCGGGCCTGCCCCTTCCGCTGCCGCCGACACCGGTGTGAGGGGACGGTCCGCCGCTAGGGCCCGGTGACCGCGCCGTCGGACGGCAGCCGTACCGTGAACGTCGTCGCGCCCGGGCGGCCGGCCAGCGCCACGCTCCCGCCGTGCGCCCGTACCACCGCCGCCACGATCGCCAGGCCCAAGCCCGCCCCGGCGCCCGCGGAGGAGCCGGTGCGGCGGCGGTCGGCGCGCGTGAAACGCTCGAAGACGCCCGGCTGGAGCTCCACGGGGACGCCGGGACCGTCGTCCTGGACCCGCAGCACGGTCGTGGCCCCGCCGTCGTCCGGGGACACGGCCAGGGACACCGTCACCTCGGTGCCCGCCGGGGTGTGCAGACGGGCGTTGGTCAGCAGGTTGGCCAGCACCTGCTGCAACCGGTGGGCGTCGCCGGTCACCGTGACGGGCTCCTCGGGCAGCTCCATCGTCCAGTGGTGCCCGGGGCCGGCGGCGCGGGCGTCCGTCACCGCGTCCAGGACGAGGCGGGTGAGGTCCACGGGGCGGCGCTCCAGCGGGCGGCCCGCGTCCAGGCGGGCCAGGAGCAGCATCTCGTCCACCATCTCGCCCATCCGGGCGGACTCGGCCGCGACGCGTTCCAGGGCCCGCGTCACCTCGGGCGGCACCGGTCCCGGGTGCAGCAGGGCCAGCTCCGCGTGGCCGCGCACCGACGCGACCGGGGTGCGCAGCTCATGGCTGGCGTCGGCGGCGAAGCTGCGCAGCCGTTCCTCACTGGCGTGCCGTTTGGTCAGCGCGTCCTCGACATGGTGGAGCATCCGGTCGAAGGCGGCGGCGACCCGGCCCACCTCCCCGTGCGGATCGGTCCCGCCCGTCCTGGGCGGCAGCGCGACCTCGCCGCTGGCCAGCGGAAGTTCGCTGACCCTGGCGGCGGTCGCCGCGACCCGGCTCAGCGGGCGCAGCGACCAGCGCACCCACAGCGCCCCGGTGACCCCGGTGGTGGCCAGCGCGAGGCCGAAGACGCCGCCGGCGACGAGTTCCAGCCGGTGGACCGTGGCCCGGACGGGCTCCGTCGGCAGCCCGGTGACCAGGACGTCGCCGTCCCGGCCCGGCCACGCCGCCAGCCGGTAGCCGCCCAGTCCGGACAGGCGCACCGTGTGCCCGGCGCCGTCCGCCGGGAGCGCGGCCAGGGCGGCGCGGTCGGCCGCGGTGAGGGTGACGGCGAAGCCGGGATGGGCGTCGGAGGGCACCACCGCCGCGTTGGTGATCCGGCCCGCCACCAGCCGGGCGCCGAACGTGGCCGCGGCCTGGCGGCGGGTGTCGCCGTGCTCGTCGCCGTCGTGGTCGGACGGCTTCGTGTTCCGCCCGCCGCCGGCGGCGCCGTGCTCGAGGCTCTGGGGGAAGCCGGTGCCCGTCTGCTGCAACTGCTGGTCGAGCCGGCCGGTGAGGAAGCCGTTCAGCTCGACGACCGCGGCCACCCCCACGGCCGCGCAGCTCAGCGCGAGCAGCACCACCAGACCGAGGGTGAGCCGGGCCCGCAGGGTGCGCGGCAGCGGCAGCCGCCCGCTCCACCGCGCCCGGAGCCGCGCCGGCGCCCTCACGGCCGGACCGGCTTCAGCACGTAGCCGGCGCCGCGCACCGTGTGGATCATGGGCTCGCGGCCCGCGTCCACCTTCTTGCGCAGATACGAGATGTACAGCTCGACCACATGGGCCTGGCCGCCGAAGTCGTAGGACCAGACGCGGTCGAGGATCTGCGTCTTGCCGAGCACCCGGCGCGGATTGCGCATCAGCAGGCGCAGCAGCTGGTACTCGGTCGGCGACAGCTCGATCAGCTCTCCGGCCCGGGTGACCTCGCGGGCGTCCTCGTCCATGACCAGATCGCCCACGGTCAGCCGCGGACCGTCGGCCGACCGCCGGGCCATCCCGGCGCGGCGCAGCAGCCCGCGCAGCCGGGCGATCACCTCCTCCAGGCTGAACGGCTTGGTCACGTAGTCGTCGCCGCCCGCGGTGATCCCGGCGATACGGTCCTCCACCGCGTCCCGCGCGGTCAGCAGGAGCACGCAGACGTCCGGCCGCACCTCGCGCAGCCGCCGCAGCACGGTGAGGCCGTCGGTGTCCGGGAGCATCAGGTCGAGGACGACCGCGTCGGGCAGCAGCGCGCGGGCCTCGGCGACGGCCCTGGCGCCGTCCTCGGCGGTGCGGACCTCCCAGCCCTGGTAGCGCAGGGCGCCGGAGAGGACCTCGGCGAGGTCCGGGTCGTCGTCGACGACGAGGACCCGGACGGGCGTGCCGTCCGGGCGGGTCAGGGCGGGCGGCCCCGGCTGGGGCGGGCAGGAACTGTGCATGGCCCTTCCAGCATCGCCGGTCGCCGGCCCGTGCGGAGCCCGGGGGTGCTCTGAGTTCGCTGTGAGTGCGCCGCGCGGCCACCGATTCAGAGCGCTCTCAGAGGTTCGGCCCGCACAGTGGCGTCCTGGACCGGCGAGAGGACGGGGACGACATGACCACGGTGTACCAGCGACGGGCGGCACCGCCCGTGGTCCCGGCGCCCCGGCGCTCCCCGGCGGCCGCGGTGCTCGCCGTGCTGTGGGGCGGCGCGGCGGCGGTGGTCGCGCTGTGGTGGCAGGGGACGGCCGCGGTGGCCGGTGCGGCCGGCTGGCTGACCGGCGCCGGACGGATCACGGGGCTGCTGTGCGGTTACGCCTGCGCGGTGCTCGTCGCCCTGACGGCCCGGTCGCCGCTCCTGGAGCGGCGGATCGGTTCGGACCGGGCGGCCCGCTGGCACGCACGGGCCGGCCGGTACACGGTGTGCCTCCTCCTCGCGCACATCGCGCTGATCCTGGCCGGGTACGCGGCACAGGACCGGGCCTCGCTCGCGCACGAGGCGGTCACGGTGGCCCTCGACTACCCGGACATGCTGAAGGCCACCGCGGGCACGGTGATCCTGTTCGCGGTCGGGATCACCTCGGCGCGCGCGGTGCGCCGCCGCACGAGCCACGAGTTCTGGTACGGCGTGCACCTGCTCACCTACGCCGCCGTCTTCCTCGCCTTCTTCCACCAGCTCGCCCTGGGCGACCAGTTCCACGGCCGGCCCGGGGCCACGGCCGCCTGGTACGCACTGTATGCGGGCGTCGCCGCGCTGGTGCTGTGGTACCGCGTCCTCGTGCCGGTGCGGCTGAACCGGCGGCACCGGATGCGGGTGGAGTCGGTGCACGAGGAGGCGCCCGGGGTGTACTCGGTCGTCGTGCGGGGACACCGGCTGGACGAACTCGGCGCGCTGCCGGGGCAGTTCCTGCGCTGGCGGTTCCTCATGCCGGGCCTGCGCGGGACGTCGACGCCGTACTCCCTGTCGGCGCCGCCGCGGCCGGACCGCCTGCGCGTCACGGTCAAGGCGCTCGGCGACCACAGCGCGGCCGTGCCGCTGCTGCGGCCGGGCACCCGGGTCTGGGCGGAGGGCCCCTACGGCGCGCTGACCGCCGAGCGCGGTGCCTCGCACCGGTCGCTGCTGATCGGCGCCGGGGTCGGCATCACTCCGCTGCGCGCGCTGTTCGAGACGCTGCCCGGCGAGGTCACCCTGCTGTACCGGGCGCGCTCCGCGCGGGACCTGGCGCTGGGCGGCGAGCTGGAGGCGGTCGCCCGGTGGCGCGGGTCGCGGGTGCTGTACCTGCTCAACGGCCCGCACGGCGAACGCCCCGCGCTCACCGTCGAGTGGCTGCGCGGGCAGGTCGCCGACCTCGCCGGGCACGACGTGTACCTGTGCGGGCCGCACTCCTTCGCGCAGGAGACGTACGGGGTGCTGCGCGCCGCCGGGGTCCCGGACCGCCGCATCCACCACGAGTCGTTCGCGCTGTGAGAGCTGTGGACGTGCGGAGCGCCGCGGATGCCGTGAGAGCGGGACAGCCGTGAGAACCATGGGAACCGAGCCCGTCCGAGGAGTCGTGAGGCCGTCGTGCACGCGTTGAGGAAGAACCGTCCGCTGCGCCGGGTCGTACTGGCGAGCGCCGCCACCGTCTCCGGGCTGGTGATGCTGCTGGCGCTCAAGCCGCACACCCCGCCGCGGATCGCGGCGGCGCCCGGCCCGGCCGCCTCCGCCGGCACGAGCGCCCCGGGCGGCGCCGCGGAGTCCGGCGGCACGACCGGCTCCACCGGCACGAAGACCGTAACCGGCGAGAGCGCGCAGACCCGCTGGGGACCGGTCCAGGTGCGGATCACGCTCGAAGGCGGCCGCATCACCGACGTGACCGCGGTGGTCTACCCGACCGAGAACCCCCGTGACCAGGAGATCAACAGCTACGCGATACCCGAGCTGAGGAGAGAGACGCTGACCGCGCAGAGCGCGGACATCGACGCGGTGTCCGGGGCCACGTACACGAGTGACGGCTACCGTCGCTCGCTGCAGTCCGCCCTGGACTCGGCGGCCGGCTGAACGCTCCTCGGGTGCGCCGCGTATCCCTGGGTCGACGGTCGAATCGCCACGGAGGAACCGTGACCACCACGCTCGCAGGAGGACGTGCCGCGCGGCGCCAGACGATGCGCCGGATCCGGCCCCGCCGCTCCCCCGCCGCCCTGCTGCTCCTCGCCGTCTGGGCGGGGGCGGCGGGGGTCGTCTGGCTGTGGTGGACGAACACCCCGTCCGTCGCCGGGAACGGCGGCCGGATCCTCAACGCGGGCCGGATCACCGGGCTGCTCGCCGGGTATCTGGTGGCGCTCGTCGTGCTCCAGATGGCGCGGGTGCCGGCCCTGGAGCGGCGGGTCGGCTCGGACCGGGTGGCCCGCTGGCACGCCCTGAGCGGGCGGTACACGCTCTGCCTGATCGTGGCGCACGTGTTCCTCACCATGTGGGGCTACGCGGTGCGGGCGGGCCGGTCGCTCGGGGACGTCGTGCGGCAGACGGCCGAGTCCGTCGGGCAGCTGCCGGACCTCGGCAAGGCCGCGATCGGCACGGGACTGTTCGTGCTCGTCGCACTGACGTCGGCCGGCGGCGTCCGGCGGCGGCTGCCGTACGACACCTGGTACCACGTCCACCTGCTCACCTACGCGGCGGTCTTCCTGACGTTCTGGCACCAGATCACCACCGGCAACGACTTCGCCGTCCGGCCGGCCGCCCGGACCCTCTGGTACGGCCTGTACGGCGCGGTGTCCGCGCTGGTGGTGTGGTACCGGATCCTCACCCCCCTCCGGCTGAACCTCAGGCACCGGATGCGGGTCGAGGCCGTGATCGAGGAGACGCCGGGCATCGTGTCGGTGCTGATCGCGGGCCGCAGGCTGCACCGGATGGGCGCGGAGGCGGGGCAGTTCTTCCGCTGGCGGTTCCTGGCGCCGGGCATGCGGTTCAGCTCGCACCCGTACTCGCTGTCGGCGGCGCCCCGCCCCGGGATGCTGCGCATCACCGTCAAGGCGATCGGCGACCACAGCGGGCGGCTGCGCGCACTGGAGCCGGGCACCCGGGTGTGGGCGGAGGGACCGTACGGGGCACTGACCGCCGCCCGGCGCAGCCGGGGCAAGGTGCTGCTGGTGGCGGGCGGGGTCGGGATCACCCCGATGCGGGCGCTGTTCGAGACGCTGCCCGGCGCGGCCGGTGACCTCACGCTGCTCTACCGGGCCAGCAGCACCCAGGACCTGGCCCTCTGGGGCGAGCTGGCGAAGATCGCCGAGGAGCGCGGCGCGCGGCTGATGTACGCGGTCAACAGCCCGGACGGCGCACGGCCGGACATCTCCGCCGAGTCGCTGCGGCGCAAGATCGCCGACATCGACCGCCACGACGTGTTCCTGTGCGGGCCGCCCGGTTTCGCGCGGTCGGTGTACGAGGCGCTGCGCGGCGCGGGGGTCCCCGCCCGCCGGATCCATCACGAGTCGTTCGCGATGTGAGCGACGGGACATCAGGAGAACGGAAGCGATGAGGAAGAGCCATCCTGTCCGGCGGGCGGTGCTCGCGGGCGCGGCCACCGTGTCCGGCATCGTGCTGCTGCTGGCGCTGAAGCCGGCCTCCGACCCGGCCGCGGCGGCTGCGGCCGGCGCGGCGTCGCGGGCGACCCCGGCGGGGCGCGAGGCGCCGCAGGGCGGCGGCGCGCTGCCGGGCGGTACGACGACCGTGACCGGCGACGCGGTCCCGACGCAGTACGGCGACGTGCAGGTCCGGCTGACCGTCAGCGGCGGGAAGGTCGTCAAGGCGGAGGCGGTGCGGGCGCCGAAGGGCGGGCTCAGCGACCAGAAGACCGCCCTGGCCGTGCCCCGGCTCAACCGGGAGGCGGTGGCGGCGCAGAGCGCGGACATCGACGCGGTGTCCGGGGCGACGTACACCAGCGGCGGGTACCGCAGGTCGCTCCAGTCGGCGCTCGACCGGGCCGGCGGCTGACGGCGTGGCCGAGGCGGCGAAGGCTCCGGCCGCGGTGCGGCACACGGAGGAGGTGATGGGGACGGTGTTCTCCTTCGACGTGCGCGGCGGGGAGCCCGGGGCGGTGCGGGCGGCGCTGCGGGCGGCGGTGGCCGGGCTGCACCGGGTGGACGAGCTGTTCAGCACGTATCGGGCCGACAGCGAGGTGTCGCGGCTGGCGCGCGGCGAGCTGACCGTGCAGCGGTGCGATCCGCTGGTCGCCGAGGTGCTGGAGCTGGGCGCGGAGGCCGAGCGGGTGAGCGACGGGTGGTTCAGCCTGTGTCACCGGGGGCGGCTGGACCCGACCGGTGTCGTCAAGGGGTGGGCGGCCGAGCGGGCGGCCCGGCTGGTGGCGGCCGCGGCGGGGGCGAGCGGGGTCAGTGTGAACGGCGGCGGGGACGTGCAGCTGCTGGGTGTGCCCGGGGCGGAGCGGCCGTGGCGGGTGGGGGTGTCGGATCCGCTGCGGCCGGGCGGGCTGGCGGCCGTGGTGTCGGCGGCGGGGGCGCCGGAGCTGGCGGTGGCCACCTCGGGGACCGCGGAGCGCGGCGCCCACATCGTGGACCCGCGTACGGGGCGGGCGGCGGTGACCGATCTGGTGGCGGTGACCGTCGTCGCGCCGCGGTTGGTGTGGGCGGACTGCTGGGCGACGGCGGCGTTCGCGATGGGGGCGCGGGAGGGGCTGGCGTGGCTGGAGGCGCTGTCGGGGGTGGAGGCGTTGCTGATCACCGCGGGCGACGAGATGCGGTGCACCGCCGGGCTGCCGGGCCTACTGGGGTGAGGTACGCCTGCGGCGGCGCGGCTGGGTTCACAGGCGCCCGGCGGTGGGCCGGCCGGGGGGGCGCTCGCCCCGCTGAGGGGGGTGCCTCCCCCAAGCTCTGCGAGCAGGGGGGACCCCCAGCCCACCCGTGCCGCCCCTAGCGGCACGCATGCCCGCAGGTACAGAGGCGGGGTGGGGGGGCATGTGGCTGGGGGGCACTTGTCAGGGGCGTGGGGAACTGCGCGGGTGAGCACGGGGGACCCGCGCCCGACGGCCCCCCGCGACCACCCCCTCCGCGCCCACGACCCTCAGCCGCCGTTCTGGGCCAGGCGGAGGAGGTGGTCGGCCAGGGCCTGGCCGCCGGACGGGTCGCGGCTGATCAGGAGCAGCGTGTCGTCGCCGGCGATCGTGCCGAGGATGTCGTGCAGCTCGGCCTGGTCGATCGCCGAGGCCAGGAACTGCGCCGCACCCGGCGGCGTGCGCAGGACGACGAGGTTCGCGGACGCCTCCGCGGAGATCAGCAGCTCCTGCGAGAGCCGCCGCATCCGCTCCTCCTTGACCGACCCGCCCAGCGGCGCCCGCGGGGTGCGGAACCCGCCCTCGCTGGGCACCGCGTAGATCAGGTCGCCGTCGGCGTTGCGGATCTTCACCGCGTTCAGCTCGTCCAGGTCCCGCGACAGCGTGGCCTGGGTGACGCTCAGCCCGTCGTCGGCGAGGAGCTTGGCCAACTGGCTCTGCGAGCGCACCGGTTGCCGGTTGAGGATGTCCACGATCCGGCGGTGGCGTGCGGTGCGGGTCTGCGGCAGGGCGGGCCCGGCACCCCCGGCGTCGCCCTGTCCGTGGTCTGGCGCCTGGCTCATCGTCGTCCCATCTCTCCGGTCTCCCCGGTCTCCCCGGTCTCCCCGGTCTCCCCGGATCATCCGTCCCCGTCGGCCGCGTCCAGGACGCCGGGCAGCGCCCGGAGGAACGCGTCCACGTCGTCGTCGCCTAGGTTCAGCGGCGGCATGAGCCGGACGACGTCGGCGGCGGGCGCGTTCACGAGGATGCCGGCCTCCTGGGCCGCCTGCTGCGCCTGCTGCGCGTACGGCCCGGTGAGCACGATACCCAGGAGCAGTCCGGCGCCCCGGACGTGGTCGACCAGCGGGTGCCCGAGGGACTCGACGCCCTCGCGCAGCCTCTCGCCCTGCCGCTTGACGTTCTCCAGCAGCCCCTGGTCCTCGATGGTGTCGAGGACGGCGAGTCCGGCGGCGCAGGCCACCGGGTTGCCGCCGAAGGTGGTGCCGTGCTGGCCGGGCTGGAGCAGTTCGGCGGCGCGTCCGAAGGCGACGGTCGCGCCGAGCGGCAGTCCGCCGCCGAGCTGCTTGGCGAGGGTGACGACGTCGGGCAGCACGCCTTCGTGGGCCTGGTAGGCGAACCAGTGCCCGGTGCGGCCGGCGCCGGTCTGCACCTCGTCCAGGACCAGCAGCGCGCCGGTCGCGGCGGTGATCGCCCTGGCCGCCTTGAGGTAGCCGGCCGGGGGCACCACGACGCCGTTCTCGCCCTGGACGGGCTCGATGACGACGAGGGCCGTCTCCTCGGTGACCGCGGCGGCCAGCGCGTGCGCGTCGCCGTAGGGGACGTGGGTGACGTCGCCGGGCAGCGGCCGGAAGGGCTCGCGCTTGCCGGGCTGTCCGGTGAGCGCGAGAGCGCCCATCGTCCGGCCGTGGAAGCCGCCGTCGGTGGCGACCATGTGGGTGCGCCCGGTGAGCCGGCCGATCTTGAAGGCGGCCTCGTTGGCCTCGGCGCCGGAGTTGCAGAAGAATACCCGGCCCTCGCGGCCGAAGAGCTGGAGCAGCCGTTCGGCGAGGGCGACGGTGGGCTCGGCCATGAAGAAGTTGGAGATGTGGCCGAGCGAGCCGATCTGCCGGCTCACCGCCTCCACGATCGCCGGGTGGGCGTGGCCGAGGGCGTTGGTGGCGATGCCGCCGACGAAGTCCAGGTACTCCTTGCCCTCGGCGTCCCAGACCCGGGTGCCCGCGCCGCGCACGAGCGGCAGCCGCGGGGTGCCGTAGTTGTTCATGAGGGCGCCCTGCCACCGTGCGGTCAGTTCCCCGTTGCTCATGACTCCCCCTGTTCCCGCGCCGTGTCCGGCTGCTCGTCGGGCACGACCATGGTGCCGATGCCCTCGTCGGTGAAGATCTCCAGCAGGATCGAGTGCTGGACCCGCCCGTCGATGACGCGGGCGGTGGTGACGCCGCCCCGGACGGCGTGCAGACAGCCCCGCATCTTCGGCACCATGCCGGAGGACAGGTCGGGCAGCAGTCTCTCCAGCTCGCTCGCGGTGAGCCGGCTGATCACCTCGTCGGAGTTCGGCCAGTCCTCGTAGAGGCCCTCGACGTCGGTGAGGACCATGAGGGTTTCGGCGCCCAGTGCCGCAGCGAGTGCCGCAGCCGCCGTATCAGCATTGACGTTGTAGACATGGTGATCGTCCTCGGAACGGGCGATCGAGGAGACGACCGGGATACGGCCGTCGGCGAGCAGGGCCTCGATGGCGCCCGTGTCGATCTCGGTGATCTCGCCCACCCGGCCGATGTCGACCGGCTCGCCGTCGATCTCGGGGGTGTGCCGGGTGGCGGTGATGGTGTGCGCGTCCTCGCCGGTGAGGCCGACGGCGAGCGGGCCGTGCTGGTTGAGCAGCCCGACCAGCTCGCGCTGCACCTGTCCGGCGAGCACCATGCGGACGACGTCCATGGCCTCCTCGGTGGTGACGCGCAGGCCGGCCCGGAACTCGCTGACGATGCCGTGCTTGTCGAGGGCGGCGCTGATCTGCGGGCCGCCGCCGTGCACGACGACGGGCCTGAGGCCGGCGTGGTGCAGGAAGACGACGTCCTGGGCGAAGGCGGCCTTCAGCTCCTCGTTCACCATGGCGTTGCCGCCGAACTTGATGACGACGGTCTTGCCGTGGTGGCGGGTGAGCCAGGGCAGCGCCTCGACGAGGGTCTGGGCCTTGGGGAGCGCGGTGTGCTTGCGCGCGGGTCCGTGGGTCATGACGAGTAGGCGCTGTTCTCGTGGACGTAGTCGGCGGTGAGGTCGTTGGTCCAGATGGTGGCGGTCTCGGCGCCGGCGGCGAGGTCGGCGACGATGTGCACCTCGCGGTAGCGCATGTCGACCCGGTCGCGGTCCTCGCCGACGCCGCCGTTCTTGCACACCCAGACGCCGTTGATGGCGACGTTGAGCCGGTCGGGCTCGAAGGCGGCGCCGGTGGTGCCGATCGCGGACAGGACGCGGCCCCAGTTGGGGTCCTCGCCGTGGATGGCGCACTTGAGGAGGTTGTTGCGGGCGATGGAGCGGCCCACCTCCACGGCGTCCGCCTCGGTGGCCGCGTTCACCACCTCGACCTTGATGTCCTTGCTCGCTCCCTCGGCGTCGCGGATGAGCTGCTGGCCGAGGTCGTCGCAGACGGCGCGGACGGCGGCGGCGAACTCGTCGGCGTCGGGGGTGACTTCGGCGGCTCCGGAGGCGAGCAGCAGCACGGTGTCGTTGGTGGACATGCAGCCGTCGGAGTCGACGCGGTCGAAGGTGACCCGGGTGGCGGCGCGCAGCGCCTCGTCCAGGGCGCCGGCCTCCAGGTCGGCGTCGGTGGTGAGGACGACGAGCATGGTGGCCAGGCCCGGGGCGAGCATGCCGGCGCCCTTGGCCATGCCGCCGACGGTCCAGCCGTCCTGGGTGACGACGGAGGTCTTGTGGACGGTGTCGGTGGTCTTGATGGCGATGGCGGCCTTCTCGCCGCCGTGCTCGGAGAGCTGGGCGGCGGCCGTCTCGATGCCCGGCAGCAGCTTGTCCATCGGGAGCAGGACGCCGATGAGGCCGGTGGAGCAGACGGCGACCTCGATGGCGCCGGCGCCGAGCACCTCGGCGGCCTTCTCGGCGGTGGCGTGGGTGTCCTGGAAGCCCTTGGGGCCCGTACACGCGTTGGCGCCGCCGGAGTTGAGGACGACCGCGGAGAGCCGGCCGGTCTTCAGGACCTGCTCGGACCACTGCACCGGGGCGGCCTTGACGCGGTTGGAGGTGAAGACGCCGGCGGCGGCGCGGCGCGGCCCGGTGTTGACCACCAGGGCCAGGTCCGGGTTGCCGTTCTCCTTGATCCCGGCGGCGATGCCCGCCGCCTGGAACCCCTTGGCTGCCGTGACGCTCACTGCATCTCCTCGTTCGCTCCGCCGCGGTAGCGGCTGATGTCACTGTCGCCCGCGCGGCGCGCCGGTGCGGCCATCGTCGTCGTCTGCGGCCCGGTGGCCGCGCGTGCGTCGCTCACGGAGCGACTCCGATCGTGGAAAGTCCGGTCATCTCGTCGAGTCCGAGGGCGATGTTCATGCTCTGCACGGCGCCGCCCGCGGTGCCCTTGGTCAGGTTGTCGATGGCGCTGATCGCGATGACCCGGTGGGCGGCCGGGTCGTGGGCGACCTGGATCTGGGCGGCGTTGGAGCCGTACACGGAGGCGGTGGCGGGCCAGCGTCCCTCGGGCAGGAGGTGGACGAACGGCTCGTCGGCGTACGCCTTCTCGTAGGCGGCGCGCACCGAGGCGGCGGTGACGCCGGCCACGGCCCTCGCGCTGCACGTGGCGAGGATGCCGCGGGGCATCGGGGCGAGGGTGGGCGTGAAGGAGACCGTGACCCGCTCTCCGGCGGCGGCGCTGAGGTTCTGGATCATCTCGGGGGTGTGCCGGTGGCCGCCGCCGACGCCGTACGGCGACATGGAGCCCATGACCTCCGAGCCCAGCAGGTGGGGCTTGGCCGCCTTGCCCGCGCCGGAGGTGCCGGAGGCGGCGACGATCACGGCCTCCGGCTCCACGAGGCCGGCGGCGTAGGCCGGCGCCAGGGCGAGGGAGGCGGCGGTGGGGTAGCAACCGGGTACCGCGATGCGCTTGGACCCCTCCAGCGCGGCGCGGCCACCCGGAAGTTCGGGCAGGCCGTAGGGCCAGGTGCCGGCGTGCGGGGAGCCGTAGAACCGCTCCCAGTCGGCCGGGTCCGTCAGCCGGAAGTCGGCGCCCATGTCGATGACGAGGACGTCGGGGCCGAGTCGTTCGGCCACGGCCGCGGACTGGCCGTGCGGCAGGGCGAGGAAGACCACGTCGTGGCCGGCGAGCGTCTCGGGGGTGGTCTCGGCGAGCACCCGGTCGGCCAGCGGCAGCAGGTGCGGCTGGAGCGCGCCGAGCCGCTGCCCGGCGTTGGCGGCGCCGGTCAGGGCGCCGATCTCGACCTCGGGGTGCGCCAGCAGCAGACGCAGCGCTTCTCCGCCCGCGTATCCACTCGCTCCGGCGACCGCCACACGTACAGCCATGGACCCTCCTCCTTGATGGCATGACTATACGTATCGCTGCACGTTTATGCAATCCTATGCGGCGCCCGCATCGACCGGCCCGCTCACGCGGCGTCCACCTTGGGCAGCATGATCATGCGGGAGACGACGAAGGTCACCGGGATCGCCGCTGCGGACGCCAGCAGCGGGGCGAAGCGGCTACCGGCGTGCAGCATGTCCACGATCACATAGACGCCCACCGTGGTGATCACGAAATTCGTGGCGTTGGTCAGCGGGAACAGCAGGAATTTCCGCCAGGTCGGCCGAATCCGATAGGTGAATCGCGCGTTCAGGAAGAAAGAGCCGACCATGCTGATCGCGAACGCGAGAACGTGGGCGGCGAGATACGGAAGACGCGTGAGGAACAGCAGGTAGAGCAGGTAGTACGTGAGGGTGTTCACCACGCCGACGACGGCGAAGGTGAGGATCTGCCGCGCCACCGGGCGGGCGAGCGTCGTGGTCATCAGGGAATGAGGTCCTTCTTCGTGCCGCGCGGCGCGCGGCCGTCGGTCGCTTCCACGTTGGTCGCCTTCACCAGGAAGTGCGGGCGCCCCTTGACCTCGTAGTAGATCCGGCCGGTGTACTCCCCGATGACGCCGAGCATCACCATCTGCACCCCGGCCAGCGCGGTGACGGCGGTGACGATCGTGACGTAGCCGGGTGTCTCGACCCCGTTGACGAGTGCGGCCCCCACGATCCAGGCAGTGTAGAGCCCGGCGCACAGCAGCAGGCCCATGCCGAGGTGCAGGGCGGCCCGCAGCGGCCGGTTGTTGAACGACAGCAGGCCGTCCAGGCCGTAGTTGAGCAGGGACTTCAGGGTCCACGAGCTGCGGCCGTGCTCGCGCACCGCGTTCTCGTACTCGAAGGTGGTGCTGGGGAAGCCCACCCAGGCGAACAGGCCCTTGGAGAAGCGGTTGTACTCGGTCAGCTCCAGCACGGCGTCCACCACGCGCCGCGACAGCAGCCGGAAGTCGCCGACGCCGTCCTTGAGCTCCACGTCGACCAGCCGGTTGACCAGCCGGTAGTACAGGCGGGCGGTGAGGGTGCGGGTGAAGCGGTCGCCGGCCCTGCTGCGCCGGGCGAGCACCTGGTCCCAGCCCTCGCCGCGCAGTTCGACCATGCGCCGGATCAGCTCCGGCGGGTGCTGGAGGTCGGCGTCCATGACGATCACGCTGTCCCCGGTGGCGTGCCGCAGCCCGGCGAGCAGGGCGGACTCCTTGCCGAAGTTGCGGCTGAAGGAGACGTAGCGCACCCGCGGGTCGCGCTCGGCCAGCCGCTCCAGCAGGACCAGGGTGCGGTCGCGGCTGCCGTCGTCGACGTACACGAACTCCATGTCGTGGCCGAGCGGCAGCAGGTCGTCGGCGACCTGCTGGACGGCTTCGTGGAAGCGTTCGACGACGTCTTCCTCGTTGTAGCAGGGTGCGACGATCGAGATGAGCATGGGTTCTCCCCCAGGGCGCGGTCAGAGCGCGGCGGTGGTGCGCTCGCGCGGTGGTGTGGTCGTCGGGCGTGCGGGGCGGCCGGCGGCCCGGCGGCGGCGGACGGCCGCCGCGGCGCCGAGCACGGCGAGGGTCAGCAGCGAGGCGCCGCCGACGGCCCCGCCCAGGCGCAGGCCCGGCGGGTGGAAGGTGCAGGTGAGGCTGGTGGCGGAGCCGTCGAGCGGGACGGCGATCAGGCCGTAGTACTGCCGGGCCGGCACGGCGGCCGCGTCGCCCGCCGCGCACCGCCAGCCGGCGATCCGGGGGGCGGCCACGACGGCGGTGCCGGTGCTGCCGGCCGGCAGCTGGGCCCGTACGGCGCCGTCGGAGACGCTCACCTCGGTGGCGCCGGTGGTCTTCAGGCGCTGGACGGCGGCGCGCAGCCGGGCGGTGTCCAGGCAGCCGACCGCCCGGTCCGGGACGGCGCCGGCGCGGCTGGGGACCAGCTCGATCCGCAGCCGCCCGGAGGCCGGGACGGCGCCGAGCCGCTGCATGGCCGCGATCTTGGCCGTGTCCGAGGCGAACCGCCCGGTCGGCCCGTACGGCGTGCCGCCCGAGCCGGCCGCCGGGGCGGTGGTCAGGCGCGCGGTGCCGGAGAAGTGCGGCGCCCACAGGTAGACCTCGCTGCCGGGCCGGCAGGTGGCCGTGATCGTCGGCCGCCGCCCGGCGTCCGCCGCGCGGCGGGCGTCGATCAGCAGGCCCCGCCGGTCGCCGTGACCGGTCCGCGGCGGCTGTCCGGCGGCGGTGCGCACGGTGAGGGCGGGCTCGGTGTAGACGCGGGCGCCGAGCAGCAGTTCCTGGTTGCGGTACGGGGACGGGCCGAAGGCGGCGACCCCGCGCAGCCCGCGCGCGGCGGCGCCGGCCGGCCGCACCGTGACCAGCGGCGGCACGTCCTGCCGTGTCACGGTGGCCGGGCTGTGGTCGCGCGGGTTCCAGCGCTGGTGCTGGTCGGGCGGGGAGTGCACCCGGGCGCCGACGGAGAAGACGGCGTCGGTGACCGCGTTGTCCAGGCTCTGCAGGTTGCGGCCGCGCGAGGTCCAGCCGTCGCCGAGCGCGGTGAGGGTGCGGCTGAGGACGTCGGCGGTGAGGCTGCTGTAGTACTGGGCGCCCTGGCCGCCGACCGCCATCGGGTCGTTGCCGACCGTCTGTTCGCGGCCCGGGTCGGTGCGGTAGCGGGGCCAGCCGTCGGCCTCGGCGATCAGGTCCGCCTGCCGCTGCTGGCGGGCGCCCCAGGGCGCGTAGTCGTCCAGGTGGCCCAGCCGCAGCCGGGTGGCCACGGCGGAGGTGGCGGTGGCCTCGCCGAGCTGCGCGCCGGTCAGCAGGACGACGGCCAGCGCGGCGAGGAGGGTGCGGTGGCGGGCGGGGGCGGTGGTGGGGTGCGGACGGTGACCGGCGAGCGGGGCGTGGTGCTCGGCGGGCGCTTCCGGCGAGGGGGCCGGGGTGTGCGGCCCGGCGGGCGCGTCCGGCCGGGCGGGTGCCTCCGGCGGGGCGGGGGCATCCGGCGGGGTGCTCGGGGTGCTTTCCGTCTCCGTGGCGGCCCGGTCCTCCGTGCGGGCCAGCAGGAGCAGGCCGCCCAAGGCGCTCGCCGCGCCCAGCAGCAGGACGGGCCAGGCGAAGGAGCGCACCAGGCCGCTGCCGCTCGCCACGGCGGCGACGAGCGCGAGCAGCGCGCCCGCGGCGATCAGCGCGCGCCGGTCGGGCACGCCGTACGAGAGGGCGTGCCAGGCGGAGATCACCAGCAGCGCGCACAGCACGAACGCCTGGCGGTACGGGCTGCCGTTCGGGGTGGCGAAGGCGTGCCAGGCCAGGTGGGTGGGCGTCCACTGCATCGACAGCGTGACCGCGGCCACCAGCAGCGGCCACCCGGTGCGCACCCGGCGGGGCGCGGCGCGGTGGAAGGGCAGGGCGAGGGCGAGCAGCAGCGCCGTGGTGCCGACGAAGAGGGCCGGTGAGCCGAAGCCGTACGTGGTCGGCAGCAGCCGGGCCAGCAGATCCTCGGCGCCCACCGGCGCGAAGTGCGTGACGCGGCCCGGGTAGGCGTGCTGGGTGCCGAGGTAGATCACCGTGACCAGCGGCGCGGACAGGCCCACGCCGAGGGCGACGGTGGCCGCGGCCCGGCCCGCGGTCGCCAGCGCCCGGCGGCGTGGCAGGCCCAGGAGCCACATCCGCAGCAGCAGCACCAGGGCGGCGCCGATGGTGGCCATGTAGGCGGTGTAGAAGTTGGCGATCCAGGCGAGCGCCACGACCAGCACGCCGAGCAGCGGGCGCCGCCCGGCCAGCAGCCACTCGCCGACCAGGCACAGCAGGGGCAGGGCGACGAGTCCGTCGAGCCACATCGGGTTGTACGAGGCGTCCGCGACCGACCAGCCGCACAGGGCGTAGGCCGCGCCGAGCAGGCCCGCCGCCCACCAGCGGCCGGGGCGCAGCCGCAGCAGCAGCCAGGCCATGGCCGCGCCGGCGCACGCCGTCTTCAGCACGGTGACCGTGTACACGGCGAGGTCGATCTCGTCGCGCGGGAAGAGGGCCACGAGCAGGGCGAACGGGCTGCTGAGGTAGGTGCCGAGGTCGGGCAGGAAGCTGGAGCCGAACCCGGACTGCCAGTTGACGAGCAGTCCGCCGTCGGCCCTGCCGTGCAGCAGGTCCCACAGGTGGGCGTGGAACGGCACGTACTGGTTGCCCAGGTCGTTGACGTCCCGGGTGCGCGGGCCGAAGGGGTAGCTGCCGGCGACGGCGTCGGCCGCGCAGAACGCGGTGACGGTGAGCACCGCGGCGAGCAGGGCGGCGGCCGGCCGCGGTTTTCCCCGCAGGGTCGGGCGTGGCATTTTCCGACAGGCTCCCAGGCGATTTCGGGACACGGTGCGTCTCGGCCGGGGAGATCGGTCCCCGGGCGCCGTCCATTTCGCCGGCCGGGCGGCGGTCCGTCGCGGACGGTGTGTGCCGTAGCCCGTGGAGAACGCCGGGAACATGGAATGCGTACAGTGGAATTTCGATGAATTCCATGACGGCCGGGGAAACACGTCCCGTCCCTCGAATGATCCCGTGGTTAATGCTGTCCCCGGCCTGTCCCCGGCCTGTCCCGGGTCCGTTCCCGGCCTCTCCCCGGCCCGTTCCCGGCCGTCTCGCCCACGGGGTCGCGGACGGGGTCGCGGAGGGCGCTTGACCTGGAGCACACTCCAGGTTCTACGGTTCTCCCATGACCAGCGGACAGCCCCTCGGCGGAGGCCGGGAACCGACGTTGACCATCGCCGAGGTCGCCGAGCGCACCGGCCTCTCGCACGACACCCTGCGCTACTACGAGAAGGCCGGCCTGATCGCCCGGGTCGGCCGCACCACCGGCAACCAGCGGCGCTACGAGGCCGCTGACCTGGCCTGGCTGGAGTTCCTGCTCCGGCTGCGTGAGACCGGCATGTCGATCGCCGACATGCAGCGCTTCGCTCGGCTGCGGGCGGCGGGGGACGCGACGGTCGCCGACCGGCTGGCGATGCTGCGCGAGCACCGCGCCGAACTGGCCGTGCGCATGCGGGCGTTGCGGCGCAGCGCGGGCTCGCTTGACGACAAGATCCGACACTACGAAGGGCTGCTCGGCGGGTCCGAGCGGCCGGGAACGGGAGAACCGGCGTGAACGAGACCACCACCCGCGAGGAGCGCTTCGCCCACGGCCTCGACGTGCTGCGGCGGGTCGACGGCGAGGCCGGGCAGCGGGTCGTCGACTCGCTCGCCGACGTCAGCCCGGAGCTGGGCCACCAGGTCGTCGCCTGGGCCTTCGGCGAGATCTACGACCGTCCCGGACTGGCCCCGCGCGACCGGCAGTTGGTCACCCTGGGCGCGCTCACCGCGCTGGGCGGCTGCGAGGCGCAGCTCGACGTGCACGTCAACGCGGCGCTCAACGTGGGCCTCACACCGGAGCAGATCACGGAGGCGCTGCTGCATTCGGCGGTCTACTGCGGCATGCCGAGGGCGCTGAACGCCACGTTCGCCGCGAAGAAGGTCTTCGCCGAGCGGGGGCTGCTGCCGCTGGGCGAGGAGTCCGCGCCGGCCGGGCGGGGCGGCGCCTCGTAAGCTCGGTGGCATGGCGTGGCGGGTGGCCGGAAGGGGCTGAGGATGGGCGCGTGGTGGCCGGTGGCGGACGTGCTGGCGTTTCTGGCCGGGCCCTGGCGCGTCGAACGCCGGGTACGGGACCTGTCCGGCGGCGACGAGGGCGCGTTCACCGGGGTGACCGTCTTCGGGCCGCTCGACGGCGGCGGCCTGCTGCACGAGGAGTCCGGGGACTTCACCTGGCGGGGGGTGACCCGGCCGGCGACGCGCACCCTGCGGTTCCTGCCGGGCGGCGAGGCGGGCACGGCCGAGGTGCGGTTCGCGGACGGGCGGCCCTTCCACGACCTGGACCTGCGCACCGGACGGCATGTGGCCGGGCATCCGTGCGCGGCCGATCTCTACGACGGCGAGTTCACCGTCCGCGACGCGGACCACTGGCGGACCGTGTGGCGGGTGGGCGGCCCGGCCAAGGACCTGGTGCTCGTCACCGACTACGCCCGCGAGGGCTGAGACCGCACCCCCTCGATCCGCAGGTACCAGCGGCCCGTGCCGCCGGTGACGGTGACGGCCGACAGCGGGTGCACGTCGAGGTTCCAGTACGTCGCCGGGGGCGCGTTCAGGGCGTAGACCAGGGCGGCGCGGATCACCGAGGGTTCGGCCACCGCGACCACGCTGCCGCCGTCCCCGACCGGCCGGGTGTCCAGCCAGCCGCCGACCCGGACGATGAAGGACAGCAGCGACTCGCCGCCGTGCGGCGTACCGCGCGGATCGGCGAACCAGCTGTCCACCGCCTGCGGTTCCCGCGCCATCGCCTCCCCCAGGGTCAGCCCGCGCCAGCGGCCCATGTCGCAGTCGCGCAGGGCGAGTTGGGCGAGCGGGGCGTAGCCGAGCGCGTCGCCGGTGGCGCGGCAGCGCGGGGTCGGCGAGCAGTAGCGCAGATCGGCGGCGGCCAGCGGCAGCAGATCGGGCACGACCCGGCGCACCTCGTCCCAGCCGCCCTGGTCGAGCGGCCGGTCGTCATCGAATCGTTCGGCCAGCAGCGGGGAGTTGCGCGCGGCGGCGACGAACGTGACCCGTGATGCCATGCGGCGATCGTGGGCCGCACGGGTGGGCGGGTCAAGAGGTGTGCCGTACGGGTGTCGGCGTGATGCGGGCGTCAGTCGAAGGCGAGCGCCATCCACCGCTCCGGGTGCTCCAGCGGCCGGAAGCCGAGCTTCTCGTAGACGCCGTGCGCGTCGGCGGTGGCGAGCATGATCCTGCGCAGCCCGAACGGCCGCAGGTGGTCGCGCACGGCTCCGACGAGCGCCGTGCCGATGCCCTTGCCGCGCACGGCCGGCTCGACGTACACGTCGCACAGCCAGGCGAAGGTCGTCCGGTCGGTGACCACGCGCGCATAGGCCACCTGGGCGCCGGAGGCGGTGTCGAACACCCCGAAGTTCAGCGAGCCGGCGATGGCCCGGTCCTGCTTGTCGCGGGTGCGGCCGAGCGCCCAGTAGGCATCGGTGGACAGCCAGCGGTGGACGCGCTCGGCGTCGACGCGGCCGGGGTCGGTGGAGATCTCGTAGCCGTCGGCGAGACGTGGGGTGCGGGTCATGGCAGGAGGGTGGCAATGCCGGGCGGCGGTGTCGAACCGTTTTCCCGTCCCGGCCCGAGCACCTCGTCGCAGGCCGCCCGCAGCCGGCGTACTCCCTCGGTGATCTCGGCGGTTCCGGCGACCGCGGCGAAGCTCAACCGGACGTGGGCGGCGGGGGGTTCGGCGCTGAAGTAGGGGCGGCCGGGAGTGAGGGCGACGCCCGCGCGCAGGGCGGCGGTGGCCAGGGCGGATTCGTGCGCGCCGTCGGGCAGCCGCAGCCACAGGTGGTAGCCGCCCGAGGGGATGTGCGGGAGCGCGAGTTCGGGCAGCCGGTGGCGCAGCGCGCCCGTCATGGCGTCCCTGCGGGTCTTCAACTCGGCCGTCAGGGACCGCAGATGACGGGGCCAGGCGGGCGAGCCGACGAGTTCGAGGGCCGCTTCCTGGAGCGGCCTGGGCACGAAGAAGGTGTCGACGACCTGGATGGCGCGCAGCCGTTCCAGCGCCGGTCCGCGGGCGGCGAGCGCGCACACCCGGAAACTGGGCGAGGTGGCCTTGGTCAGCGAGCTCACGTGCACGACGACGCCGTCCGGGTCGTCGGCGGCCAGCGGCGGCGGCAGCTCGCCCGCGTCGGCGTGGGCGAGGCGGCGCACGAAGTCGTCCTCGACGACGAACGCGCCGGCCTCGCGGGCGATCCGCAGCACCTCGGCGCGGCGGCCCCGGGCGAGGACCGCGCCGGTGGGGTTCTGGAACAGCGGCTGGCAGACGAAGACCCGGGCGCCGCTGGCCCGGAAGGCGTCGGCGAGCAGTTCGGGCCGTACCCCGTCGGCGTCGACCGGCACCGGCACCGGCCGCAGTCCGGAGGCCCGCGCGATGGCCAGCATGCCCGGGTAGGTCGGCGACTCCACGAGCACCGGGGCGCCGGGCGGGGCCAGCGCGCGCAGCGCCGTGGTCAGCGCGGACTGGCCGCCGGCTGCGATCAGCACCTCGGCGGCGGTGACGGCGCCGCCGGGGCCGCCGATCTGGCGTGCGAACCACTCGCGCAGCTCCGGCAGGCCCTCCAGCGGCGGGCGGCCCCAGGCGCCGGGGCGGCGGCCGGCGCGGGAGAGGGCGGCGGCCATGGCCCGTTCGGGCTGGAGCGAGGGGTGCGGATAGCCGCCGTTGAACTCGATCACCCCCGGCGGCGGCACGGCGAGCGTGACGGTGACCCCGGAGGCGTCCACCGTCCGGGGCACGGGGTCGGCGGCGGCGTCGGCGCTGAGCGCCACCGCCTGCCAGGAGGTGTCGCCGGCGGGGGCGACCGGCGCGTGCGGCGCGGCGCGGAAGGCGCCCGCGCCGGGGCGGGTCACCACCAGGCCCTCGGCGGCGAGCTGGGCCAGGGCGCGGGAGACGGTCACCGGGCTGACCCGGTAGCGCTCGACCAGGGCGCGACTGGACGGCAGCTTTCCGCCAGGTGAGTAGCGGTTGAGCTCCCGCTTCAGCTCTTGGGCGAGTTCACCGACGCTGCTACGCTCTTGCATGAGAGCAAAGAGTAGCGCTATCACACAGCACGGGATAGCGGCGGACACCGCGCCGCAGCCGGTCGGCACGCCGTCGGCGTCCCCCGTCCCGCCCCTCACCCCGCCCCTCACCCCGCTCGCCGGCCGCCCCGCCGCCGCCCGGGACCGGGCCCGGTCCGGGCTCCTTCAGGCCGGGCTCGGGGTCGTCGCCTTCTCGCTGACCTTCCCCGCCACCGCCTGGGGGCTGACGGGGTTCGGGCCCTGGGCGCTGGTCGGGGTGCGCAGTGTGCTGGCCGCCGTCATCGCGGGCGGCTTCCTGCTGGCGTCGCGCGTGCCGCCGCCCGCGCGCCGGCACTGGCCGGGCCTGGCGGTGGTGGCCCTCGGCGTGGTCATCGGCTTCCCGCTGCTCACCACCCTCGCCCTCCAGACGTCGACCACGGCGCACGCCGCCGTCGTGGTCGGCCTGCTCCCGCTGACCACGGCGCTGATGTCCGCGCTGCGCGTCGGCGCCCGCCCCTCGCGGACCTTCTGGGCGGCGGCGCTGGCGGGCGCGGCGGCCGTGCTCGCGTTCACCGTGCAGCAGAGCGGCGGCGCGCTGACCGCCGCCGACGGCTTCCTGTTCGCCGCGCTGCTCGTGTGCGCCGCCGGGTACACCGAGGGCGGCCGGCTGGCCCGGGTCATGCCCGGCTGGCAGGTGATCGGCTGGGCGCTGGTGCTGTGTCTGCCGGTCACCGTGCCGGGCGCGGTCCTCGCCCTGTCGTACGAGCCGGTGCACCTGGGCGTGCGCGGCGTGGCCGGGCTGCTGTGGCTGGCGGCGGGCTCGCAGTTCCTCGGCATGGTCGTCTGGTACCGGGGCATGGCGGCCATCGGCATTCCCAAGGCCAGCCAGTTGCAGCTGGCGCAGCCCCTGCTCACACTGGTGTGGTCGGTGCTGCTCCTCGGCGAGCGACTGACGCCGGCCGCCCCCGTGACGGCCGCCGCCGTGCTCGTCTGCATCGCCGTCACCCAGCGGGCGCGCGGCTGACCGGTGGCCGCTTCGGTGCCGACCGCACACCCCGGTACCGCCGCACACCGGTCCGGCCGCGCTCCGCGCCGTAGACTCGGAAACCGAGGACCGCTGCTCCCGCACCTGGTGAGGAGGCCCCGCCAATGCGCGCAACCGTGGGCGACCAGCTCGTCCAGCACGGCAGGGTGGTCGGCCAGCACGACCAGATCACCGAAGTCGTCGAGGTCATGGGCTCGGAGGGCACCCCGCCCTACCGCGTCCGCTTCCCGGACGGGCACGAGGCCGTCATGTCACCCGGCCCCGACTGCCAGATCCGCCATCACGAGGAACAACAGCGACACGGCTGAGCCGTCGTCACGAGGAACGACGGCGACGCCGCCGAGGCTGGAGTGCGTCCGGGCGGCGCCGGCCCCGCGGGGCCCGGCCCGTCCCGGACGCGTGCCTCGGGCTTATGAGCCCGTTCCGGCCCGGTGCCTCGCCGCAGCTTCAGCGCGGGGGCTCGACCGGCTGCCGGTAGTGGTCGGCGACCACCCGCGCCATCGCGCCGGCCGGGTCGGCGGCGACCTCCTTGGCGGCGAAGAACACGTGCCCGCGCACCTCCGGGTACTTCCTCGCCAGCGTGAGGTGCCGGGACAGCTCGGCGGGGTCCCGCCAGGCGGAGTCCTTCTCGCCCGCCCGGTACAGGGCCTCCCCCACGTACAGCCGGGTGCGGCTGCCGCGCGCCACATCGGCCCACCAGGGCACCAGCGCGGCGTAGTCGGCGGCGGCCAGGCCGATCGACCAGTACAGCTGCGGGACGACGTAGTCGATCCAGCCCTCGCGCACCCAGGTGCGGGTGTCCGCGTACAGGTCGTCGTAGGACTGCGCGCCCGCCTTGGTGGCCGAACCGCGCGGGTCCGAGGCGGCGTTGCGCCACACGCCGAAGGGGCTGATCCCGAACTGGACGCCGGGCCTGATCCGGGCGACGGCGGCGGCCGTCTCGCGCACCAGCTTGTCGATGTTGTCCCGCCGCCAGGCCGCCCGGCTCGCGAAACCGCCGCCGTGACGGGCGTAGGCGTCCGCGTCGTCGAACGTCTGGCCCGCCTCCGGGTACGGATAGAAGTAGTCGTCGAAGTGCACGCCGTCCACGGGATAGGCGCGCACCGCGTCGAGCATCGCCTCCCGCACGAAGGCCCGTACCTCGGGCAGGCCCGGGTTGTAGTAGAGCTTGCCGCCGTAGGCCACCACCCAGTCGGGGTGCTTGCGGGCCGGGTGCGAGGCGGTGAGCCGGCTCCGGTCGGTGCTGAGGGCGACGCGGTAGGGGTTGCACCAGGCGTGCAGCCGCAGGCCGCGCGCGTGCGCCTCCGTGACGGCGGCGCCCAGCGGGTCCCAGCCGGGGTCCTCGCCCTGCGTGCCGGTGAGGAACTGCGACCACGGCTCGTAGGGCGAGGGCCACAGCGCGTCGGCGGTGGGGCGGACCTGGAGGAAGACCGTGTTGAGGCGGCGGCGCACCGCGGCGTCGAGCAGCGCGGTCAGCTCGCCGCGCTGGCGGGCCGCGCTCAGTCCGGTGCGCGAGGGCCAGTCGCGGTTGCCCACCGTCGCCAGCCACATGCCGCGCAGTTCGGTCGCGGCCCGCTCGCGGCGCTCGCCCGCGGCCCCGCCGGGCGGCTGGGGCGCGGCCGGCGCGGCGCTCGCGCCCTGCGTCACCGCCAGCGTCGACAGAGCGGCGACGGCGAACGTCCGTCGGGTCACTCGGCTCATCCGGACACTCCCGTACGCTGCGGATCCGCGCCCTCACGGATCGTCCACCGGGTCAGCATGCACGACCCGGGCGATCGATCATCGTTACGACAGGGGGTAACGTGCACGTTCGGAGCAGGCACCGCACCCATGGCCGCCTGCGCACCCCCGTAGGACCTGCGAAAGGGACGATGTGACCGGCATTTCGGCAGACATTGCACGCGTCGGAGTGGTGGGCTGCGGCCAGATGGGCGCGGGCATCGCCGAGGTGTGCGCCCGGTCCGGCCTGGACGTGAAGGTCGCCGAGACCACCGGCGAGGCCCTGGAGATCGGCCGCACCCGGCTGCTCAACTCGCTGGCCAAGGCGGCCGAGCGCGGCAAGATCAGCGAGGAGGAGCGGGACGCCACGCTGGCGCGCCTGAGCTTCACCACCGACCTCGGCGAGTTCGCCGACCGCGATCTGGTGATCGAGGCCGTGGTGGAGAACGAGCAGGTCAAGACCGAGATCTTCCAGATCCTGGACCAGGTGGTGACCCGCCCGGACGCGATCCTGGCCTCCAACACCTCCTCGATCCCGCTGGTCAGGCTGGCGGTCGCCACCTCGCGGCCGGACCACGTCGTCGGCGTCCACTTCTTCAACCCGGCCCCGGTGCAGCAGCTCGTCGAGCTGATCCCGGCGCTGACCACGTCCGAGGGGACGCTGAGCCGGGCGCAGCTGTTCACCGAGAAGGTGCTCGGCAAGCACGCCATCCGGGCGCAGGACCGGTCCGGGTTCGTGGTGAACGCGCTGCTGATCCCGTACCTGCTGTCCGCGATCCGGATGTTCGAGTCGGGGATCGCCAGCCGGGAGGACATCGACAACGGCATGGAGCTGGGCTGCGCGCACCCCATGGGTCCGCTGAAGCTGTCCGACCTCATCGGCCTGGACACGGTGGCCTCGGTGGCGTACTCGATGTACGAGGAGTACAAGGAGCCGCTGTACGCGGCGCCGCCGCTGTTGCAGCGGATGGTGGACGCGGGGCGGCTGGGGCGGAAGTCCGGGTCGGGCTTCTACACCTACGGCTGAGCGGTTCCCCGCGCCCCCGCGACCGGGGGCGCGGGAGGGGCGTCAGGCGGCCGCCCTCTGGTGGTGGAGGAGGAGCAGCGCCGCCGCCATGTTCGCGGCCGGGATCTCGCCGCGGGCGATCAGGTCGGGCACGATCTTGAGTGGGACCCAGGCGCGGCGGTCGGACTCGAAGTCGTCCACGGGATGGCCCGTGTACTCGGCGCGGTCGGCCCAGTAGATGTGGTGCCGGGCGTCGGTGAGGCCGTTGGACGGCTCGACGCTCATGAGGTGGCGCAGGGGGCCGGGGCGCCAGCCCGTCTCCTCCTCCAGTTCCCGGGCCGCGGCGCGGGCGACGTCCTCGCCGTCCTCCACGACGCCGGCCGCGAGTTCCCAGCCCCAGCTGTCGGTGATGAAGCGGTGCCGCCACAGCAGCAGCACCTCGTCGGCCTCGTTGACCACGGTGGCCACGGCGACGGGCCGCAGCCGGATCAGGAAGTGGTCCAGATGCCGGCCGTCCGGCAGCTCCACGTCCGCGAGGTTGACGGTGAACCAGCGGTTTGCGTACACAGTTTGTTCGTTCTGTTTCGTCCACTGCACGGTTCTGCCACCTTCCGTCAGGTCAGTGGCAATATCGCAGTCGCGGCGGCCGGGCAGCAGGCGCACACGGGCCGCGTGCGGTGCAGCCCCCGGCGCGCACGGGCGGACCGGGGAGCCGTCACAGCGGCACGCGCAGGGCCCCGTCGATGAGTGCGGCCGCCTGTGCCGTGCCCGCGCAGCCGCTGCGCACCAGGTGTTCGCGCACCGCGCGCAGCCGGTCCCGCAGCCGCTGGGACTCCATCCCGCGGGCCTGCTCGGCCATCAGCACGGCGGTGGCCACCGCCTTGTCGGCGTCGCCCCGGCGCAGCTCGATCGTGCTGAGCATCGCCAGGCGGTGCACCCGGCCCCGGTCGTGCGCCGGGGTGTCCACGGCCGCCGTGGCGTGCTCCTCGGCCGCGGCGAGATCACCGAGGCTGAGGAGCGCCTCCGCGACCTGCACGTTGACCAGGCCGGGCTGGACGTAACCGGTCTCGTCGGGCTCCTGGCCCGGCCGGATGCGCTCGGCGGCCCGCTCCGCGCGCCGGATGCGGGACAGCGCGCTGGTGCCGTCGCCGAGGTGGGCGTACGCCTTGGCCTGCATGGCGTAGAGGTCGGAGGCGAGCGCGGGCGTGATGTCCCGGCCCGCGGCGCGCAGCGCGGCCTCGGCGAAGGCGACGGCCTGGCGGTGCTCGCGCAGGAACAGCGACTGGTTGACCGGCAGCGCTATGACATAGGCGCCCAGCCCGCGGTCCCCGCCCGCCTTGGCCAGCCGCAGCGCCTGGTGGAAGTAGCGCTGGGCGAGTCCGTGCGCGTCGGAGTCGTAGGCGCAGATGCCCGCGACCGCCACCAGCGCGCCGGTCGCCCGGTGCAGCTTGCGGCCGACGGCGTCGGGGTAGCCGCCGCGCAGCAGCGGCGCGGTCTCGGTGTTGAGGAAGCCGACGACCCGGCCGCGGGTCGCCACTCCCCCGGCCTTGCGGTACATCTGCTCGTAGTGCGTGCGGGCCGCGCGCAGCGTCTCGATGTCCGCCGGGGTGACCCGGTGCCGGCCGCCGCGGGAGACGTCGACGTCCTCGGGCGGGTTCTCCCACTCCCACACCGGCATCACCGCCGGGGTGCCGGTCACCGCGGGGGCGTCCAGGACGTGCGGGCGCTGCCGCTCGTCCGAGCGCCACAGGGCGGTGGCCCGGTCCACGAAGCCGGACAGGGAGGTGGCGTGCGGGGCGGCCGGCCCGCCGGGCACGCCCAGGCCGATGTCGTCCAGGGTGACGGTCCGGCGCAGCCGGGCGGCCAGCACCTCGCAGATCAGGTCGGGCACCTGGCCGCGGGGCCGCTGGCCCTTGAGCCACCTGCCCACGGCGGTGTGCTCGTAGCGCAGCGTCAGACCGCGGGCGCGGCCCGCCCGGTTGACGTGCGCGGCGAGACCGGCGTGCGAGATCCCCGCCTCGTCCAGGATCGCGTCGAGCAGAGTGTTGGGCTGCATCGGGGCCCCCGGTGGCTCGGTGCGCACAGCGTAGTGCGACCGGCTTCACACGGGGTGTGAATCGGGTACGCGCGTCCGCACCGTGCGCACGCTGTCGCGGACGGCGCGCGGCCGGTTGACTGAGGCGCCTCGTCACCGAGGCCGGCCGGGCCGCCTGCTCCCCCTCGTACAGCGCGGCGGCCCGCTGCCGCGCCGCCCGCCCCGCCGCCCGCCCGACACCCCGCGACGGGGCGGGCGGCCTCGCCGCGGTGTGGTCGGTCCTGCGGACGCGGCGCCGTCGGCGGGCCGGCGGGAGCGCGGAGGGTCGCGCGGTCAGGAGCTCTCGCCCGCCGGCCGGCGGGGGCCGGTGTCGGCGCCCGCGCGGGACCGGACGGGGTGCGGGAGGTCGCGGTCGTCCCGGACGACGAGGACCGCCGCGTCGTCGCAGCGGCGGTTCCCGGTGTGGCGCAGCAGGGCGGTGAAGACGACGCGCAGCACCGTGCGCGCGGACATCGGCCCGGCGCGGGCCACCCCGGCCAGGACCTGGGCCAGCGGGAAGAAGCGGCCGCGGGCGTCGCGGGCGTCCAGCACGCCGTCCGTGTACAGGACGAGCGTGTCGCCCGGCAGCAGGCGGTCCAGGTCGGCGGTGGGCAGCTCGCGCGGCAGCGGGAACGCGCCCAGCGGCGGCAGCGGTTCGACGGCGGCGACCGGCTCCGCGCCCCGGCCGCGCAGCCGGTGCGGCCAGGGGTGGCCGCAGTTGAGGGTCCGTACCCGGCCGTCGTCGGCGATCTCCAGGAGCAGCAGGGTGACGAAGTCCTCGGCGGCCGGGTGCTGCGGCTCCCGGGTGCGCTGGTGGCGGGCGAGCGCCCGCTCCAGCCGGCGCAGCACGCCCGCGAGTTCGCGCTCGTCGTGGGCGGCCTCGCGGAAGCTGCCGAGGACGGCGGCCACGGTGCCGAGGGCGGCCAGACCGTGCCCGCGCACGTCGCCCATCACCACGCGTAAGCCGTATTCGGTGGCGATCACCTCGTACAGGTCGCCGCCGACGGCCGCGCCCCGGTCGGCGGAGAGCTGGGCGGCGGCGAGGCCGAATCCGGCCAGGTGCGGGGGCAGGGGCCGCAGCAGCGCGTTCTGGGCGGCGCCCGCGACCGCGCGGGCCTGGCGCAGCTCGTGCAGGATGGTCCGCCGGGCGTGCAGGACGATGCCGGTGCCCACGGCGAGGAACACGGCGCCCGGCCGCATCCCACGCTGCGTCCCAGCCCTGAGGCGGTTCATGATGGTGGCTCCCCGAGAAGGCGCTGACAGCGCGGCCGGCCCCGCGGGGTCGGTCCGATCGTGTTCACCGCCTACCCGGGAAGCCCCGGATCAGAGGCGTTCTCACCCGAATGAGTGAGCATTCCCAGGTGTGCAACGATGCGGGTGCGCAGGGACGCAGGTCAGCACACGAGGGGCGGGCCCGGTGACCCGGGCCCGCCCCTCGTGTGCCGTTGACGGGCGTCTCAGCCGCGCAGGACCGCGCCGGTGCGCGCGCCGGCCAGCGCCACCGCGGCGTCCCGGGCGGCGGACGCCTCGTCGACCGTCAGGGTGCGGTCGGGGGCGCGGAAGCGCAGCGCGTAGGCCAGAGACTTGTGGCCGTCGCCGAGCTGCTCGGCGTTCTCGTAGACGTCGAACAGGCGGATGGACTCCAGGAGTTCACCGGCGCCCTCGCGCAGCGCGGCCTCGACCTCGGCGGCCGGGACGGGCTTCTCTACGACGAGGGCGACGTCCTGCGTGGCGACCGGGAAGGCGGAGATCCGCGGCGCCTTGACGATGCCGTCGCCGGCCTGCTCCAGCAGGTCGAGTTCGACCTCCATGGCGCAGCTGCGCTCCGGCAGGTGCATCGCCTTCACGACCCGCGGGTGCAGCTCACCGGCGTGACCGGCGAGGATCTCCTCGCCGTCCACCCGGACGTACAGCGCGGCGCACCGGCCGGGGTGCCACGGGGCGTGCTGGTCGGCGCGGACGATCAGCTCGGCGCCGGCCTCGCGGGCCACGGTCCGCGCCGCCTCGACGGCGTCCGCCCAGTCGGACGGGCGGCCCCTGCCCCACCAGCCGGCCTGCTCGCGGGCGCCGGCGAGGACGACGGCGACCCGGCGCGGCTGGCGCGGCAGGGCGGCGTCGAGGGCGGCCAGCTGCTCCCGGGTGGGCCGGCGGTCGGCGGGCAGCCGGGCCGGCGCCTCCTCCTGGCCGGTGGGCCGGAAGACCAGGCCGGTCTCGAACAGGGCCAGGTCGTGGCCGCCGCGCCCGTCGTTGCGGCGCAGCGCGCCGAGCAGGCCCGGCAGCAGCGTCGTACGGAGGGCGGGCTCCTCGTCGGAGAGCGGGTTGACGAGGGTGACCACGGTGCGGCGCGGGTCGTCGGCGTCCAGGCCGAGCTGGTCGAAGGCGGCCGTACCCAGGAACGGGTAGTTCGGCGCCTCGACGTAGCCCGCGCCGGCCAGCGCGCGGCCGACCCGGCGGTGCAGCCGCTGCCGTCCGGTGAGCCCGTGGCCGGGCAGCGGCCGGGGCAGCGTGGAGGGCAGGTTCTCGTAGCCCTCCAGGCGGATGACCTCTTCGGCCAGGTCGTTCGGGTCGGCCAGGTCGGGCCGCCAGGACGGCACGGTGACGATCAGCTCGTCCGTGCCGTAGACGTCGCAGCCGATCTGCTGGAGGCGCCGTACGACGGTCTCCCGGCCGTAGGTGACGCCCGCGACCTTGTCGGGGTGGTCGGCCGGGATGGTGATGGTGCGCGGCGCAGACGGCGCGACGACCTCGGTGACGCCCGCGTCGGCGGTGCCGCCGGCCAGCAGGACCAGCAGGTCGACGGTGCGCTGCGCGGCGGCGGAGGCGGCCTGCGGGTCGACGCCGCGCTCGAAGCGGCGGGCGGCCTCGGAGCCCAGCTTGTGCCGGCGGGCGGTGCGGGCGATGGCGACCGGGTCGAAGTGGGCGGCCTCGATGACGACTTCGGTGGTGGTGCCCTCGGTGTCGTCGATCTCGGTGTCGGCGCCGCCCATGACGCCCGCCAGGCCGATGGGGCCGCGGTCGTCGGTGATGACCAGGTCCTCGGTGGACAGCGTGCGGGCGACGCCGTCGAGGGTGGTGAGCCGCTCGCCGCGCTCGGCCCGGCGCACGCCGACGGCGCCCTGGATCCGGGTGCGGTCGTAGGCGTGCAGCGGCTGGCCCAGTTCGATCATCACGTAGTTGGTGATGTCGACGGCGAGCGAGATCGGGCGCATGCCCGCCTTCTGCAGGCGGCGCTGGAGCCAGATCGGGGAGCGCGCCTCGGGGTCCAGGCCGGTGACCGTGCGGGCGGTGAAGCGGTCGCAGCCGAACGGGTCGGAGACCTTCACCGGGTGCCCGTAGGCGTTGGGCGCGGGCACGTCCAGCAGTGCCGGGTCGGACAGCGGGCGGCCGTAGGCGATGGCGGCCTCGCGGGCGACGCCGCGGATCGACAGGCAGTCGCCGCGGTTGGCGGTGACGGCGATGTCGAGGACCTCGTCGACGAGTTGCAGCAGCTCGATGGCGTCGGTGCCCGCCTCGTGCTCGGGCGGCAGCACGATGATGCCGTGGCTGCCGTCGTCGCCCATGCCCAGCTCGTCGCCGGAGCAGATCATGCCGTGCGAGGTCTTGCCGTAGGTCTTGCGGGCGGCGATGGAGAAGCCGCCGGGCAGGGTGGCGCCGGGCAGGACGACGACGACCTTGTCGCCGACGGCGAAGTTGCGGGCGCCGCAGACGATCTCCTGCGGCTCACCGGTGCCGTTGGCCCGGCCGACGTCGACGGTGCAGAACCGGATCGGCTTCTTGAAGCCCTCCAGCTCCTCGATGGTGAGCACCTGGCCGACGACGAGCGGCCCCTTGAGGTCGGCGCCGAGCTGTTCGACGGTCTCGACCTCGAGGCCGGCCGAGATGAGCTTGGCCTGGACGTCGCGCCCGGTCTCCGTCGCCGGCAGGTCGACGTACTCCCGCAGCCAAGAAAGCGGGACCCGCATCAGATCTCCATCCCGAACGGCCGGGTGAACCGGACGTCACCCTCGACCATGTCTCGCATGTCTTCGACGTTGTGGCGGAACATCAGCATCCGCTCGATGCCGAACCCGAAGGCGAAGCCGCTGTACTTCTCCGGGTCGACGCCGCAGGCGACGAGCACCCGGCGGTTGACCATGCCGCAGCCGCCCAGCTCGATCCAGCCCTCGGACGAGCAGGTGCGGCAGGGGCGGTCGGGGTTGCCGACGGACGCGCCGCGGCAGACGTAGCACACCATGTCCATCTCGGCGGACGGCTCGGTGAACGGGAAGAAGTTCGGCCGCAGCCGGGTCTTCATGCCCTCGCCGAACAGCATCTGGACCATGTGGTCCAGGGTGCCCTTGAGGTCGGCCATGGTCAGGCCCTCGTCGATGGCCAGCAGCTCGACCTGGTGGAAGACCGGGGTGTGGGTGGCGTCCAGCTCGTCGGTGCGGTACACGCGGCCGGGGCAGATCACGTAGATCGGCAGCTCGCGGGTCAGCATGGAGCGCGCCTGCACGGGCGAGGTGTGGGTGCGCAGGACGACACCGGAGTCCGCGCCGTCGGCGCCCCGCACGAAGAACGTGTCGTGCTCGCTGCGCGCCGGGTGGTCCGGGCCGATGTTCAGGGCGTCGAAGTTGAACCACTCCGCCTCGGCCTCGGGGCCCTCGGCGACCTCGTAGCCCATGGCGACGAAGACGTCCTCGATGCGCTCCGAGAGCGTGGTCAGCGGGTGGCGGGCGCCGGCCGGTACGCGGTCGTAGGGCAGCGTGACGTCCACGGCCTCCTCGACCAGCACCCGGGCGTCGCGGTCGGCCTCCAGCTCGCCCTGGCGGGCGGCGAGGGCCTTGTTCACCGCGCCGCGGGCCATGCCGACGCGCTTGCCGGCGTCCGCCTTGGCGTGCGGGGGCAGGGCGCCGATCTCGCGGTTGGCGAGGGACAGCGGGGAGGCCGGGCCGGTGTGGGCGACCTTCGCCTCGTGGAGCGCGTCGAGGGAGTCCGCGGCGGCGAAGGCGGCGAGCGCCTCGTCCCGCAGGCGCTCGATCTCTTCCGGTTTCAACGCCTCGACCTCGACAGGGTCGTACGACTTATTCGGTGCCGACATCTCTTCCCGTGCTTCCGATTGTCCCCCAGCTACCGCTGGGAGGTGCCCCCTGGCTGACGGTCCCCGTCACGACTCGTGGACGAATCGTCTCCGTTTCCGGGACGCAAAGGTGCCAAAGGCCGAGTCTAACGGGGCTGAACGGACTCGAAGCGCCCGTGGGTCCTCGGCGGGTGGTCAGAGCAGGTGCGCCGGGGTGCCCACGGGCAGGGTAAATCGGAACTGCGCGCCGCCGCCGGGGGCGCGTCCGACGGTGATGGCGCCGCCGTGCGCCTCGACGATGCCCTTGACGATGTAGAGCCCGAGGCCGGTGCCGCCGCGCTTGCTGCCCCGCCAGAAGCGGGTGAAGACGCGGTTCATGGACTCCTCCGGGATGCCGGGCCCCTCGTCGCTCACGGTGACCGACGTGGCTGCGTGCGCCGCGTCGTCCCCTTCCCGGGGGGACGCCGCGGGCGTCACGTCTATGGTGACGGTTCCCTCGCCGTGGCGCACCGCGTTTTCGATCAGGTTGCTCAGCACCTGGTCGATCTTGTCGGGGTCGGCCCACAGGTCGGGCAGCGGCTGCTCCACCCGGACCAGGAACCGGTCGGCGGGCTGCCCGGCGGCGACGTAGGCCTGGACGTGCCGGCCGACGGCGGCGCCGATGTCGACGAGCTGGCGGCGCACCTCCAGACGGCCGGAGTCGATGCGGGAGATGTCGAGCAGTTCGGCGATCAGCCGGGTGACGCGGTCGGCGTCGGCGTCGACGGTCTCCAGCATGAGGCGCTTCTGGTCGTCGGTGAACCTCTCCCACTTGGCCAGCAGCGTGGCGGTGAAGCCCTTGACGGAGGTGAGCGGCGAGCGCAGCTCGTGCGCCACGGTGGCGATCAGCTCGGCGTGGCTGCGCTCGGTGCGGCGGCGGGCCTCGGTGTCGCGCAGGCAGACGACGACCCGGCGGACCGGCCCGGTGGGCCGGGCGCGGACGTACGTCGCCGTGACGAGGACCTCGCGGCCGCCGGGCAGCAGCAGGTTGCGCTCGGGCTGGCCGGCGCGGATGGCGAGGCCGCCGTAGGGGTCGGTGAGCTGCCACCAGCGCCGCCCCTCCAGGTCCTCCAGCGGCAGCGCCTCCTCCAGCGGGCGGCCGAGGGCCTGCTCGGCGGGGGTGGCGGTGATGCGGGCGGCGGCGGCGTTGAACCGGACGACCCGGCCGTCGGGGCCGGCGATCACCAGTCCGTCGGGCAGTTCGTCGGGGTCGACGCCCGGATCGCGCGCGGGGGCGGGGCCGCCGGGCCGGGGCACGGACGGTTGGTGCGCGGCGTGCGTGTCCGGTGCGCCGCCGGTGCCGACACTCATCTCCCCGTACCCCACCTCTCAGCCGGTGCAGCAGGCCCCCGAGCTGGTCACCCTACTAGCTGTGGGCGACGGAGCGGCATCCTCCGATGGCGCGCTGGGCACGGGCCGAAGCGTAGAGACATACGGCGGCGGCGGTGGCCAGGTTCAGGCTCTCGGCCTTTCCGTGGATCGGGACGCGTACGACGGCGTCGGCGAGCGCGCGGGTCTCCTCCGGCAGGCCCCAGGCCTCGTTGCCGAACACCCAGGCGGTGGGGCCGCCCATGGTGCCCTTGTCCAGCTCGTCGTCGAGGTCGTCCGCGCCGGCGCCGTCAGCGGCCAGGATGCGCGCCCCGGCCTCCTTCAGTGCGGCGACGGCCCGCTCCACCGGGACGCCGACGGCCACGGGCAGGTGGAACAGCGAGCCGACCGAGGCGCGTACGGCCTTGGGGTTGTACAGGTCCACGGAGGCGTCGGTGAGGACGACCGCGTCGGCGCCGGCGGCGTCGGCGCAGCGCAGCACGGTGCCGGCGTTGCCGGGGTCGCGCACGTGGGCGAGGACGGCGACCAGGCGGGGGCGGGCGCCGAGGATGTCTTCGAACGGCGTGTCGAGGAACCGGCAGACGCCGACCAGGCCCTGCGGGGTGACGGTGGTGGAGATGTCGGCGATGACCTCGTCGGCGGCGAGGTGGACGCGGGCGCCGGCGGCGCGGGTCTCGCCGATGATGTCGGCGTAGCGCTCGGCCGCCTCGACGGTGGCGAACAGCTCGACCAGCGTGGCCTGCCCGCCGTGCCGGTGCGCGGCCGCCTCCCGCACGGCCTGCGGCCCCTCCGCGAGGAAGAGCCGGTCCTTCCCCCGGAAGTTCCGCTTGGCCAGCCGCCGCGCGGCGCTCACACGCGGGGACCGGGATGAGATCAACTCGGGAGTACCGGAGGACATCCTCTTACCTTCGACAACAGCACGGAGAAGGGACGCGCCCCCGAAGGGGCGCGGGGAACTGCGCGCCCAGCCACAACAATCCCGAAGCCGACCGCCAACCGCAGCCACCCCCAAGGGGCGCGGGGAACTGCGCGCCCAGCCACGACGAACCCGCAGCCGACCAAAAATCCCGCAGCCACCCCAACAACAGGACCCGCAGGCCGTGAGGCGTGCGGGTCCTACAGTCACCGGCTCAAAGCCAGCGCAGCGTCACGCGGCCTTCGGCGCGTTGACGTCGCTCGGCAGAGCCTTCTGCGCGACCTCGACGAGCGCGGCGAACGCGTTCGCGTCGTTGACGGCCAGCTCGGCCAGGATCTTGCGGTCGACCTCGACGTTCGCGGCCTTCAGACCCTGGATGAAGCGGTTGTAGGTGATGCCGTTCGCGCGGGCAGCGGCGTTGATGCGCTGGATCCACAGCTGGCGGAAGTCACCCTTGCGCTTCTTGCGGTCGTTGTAGTTGTAGACCAGCGAGTGGGTGACCTGCTCCTTGGCCTTGCGGTACAGACGCGAGCGCTGACCGCGGTAGCCGGAGGCCTGCTCGAGGATCGCCCGGCGCTTCTTGTGGGCGTTGACTGCCCGCTTGACGCGTGCCACTTGATTAACTCCTTGTAGCGGGGCCGTGGTGGTGCTCACACGGCCCGGAAACGATTGGGTCCCGGTCCAGACGTGGGGCGCGCCGGATCAGCCGATCGGGCGCCCGCGGCGTCACTTGCCGAGAAGCTTCTTGATCTTCGCGGCGTCGCCCGGGGCCATCTCGGCGTTGCCGGTGAGGCGACGCGTCACGCGGGACGACTTGTGCTCGAGCAGGTGGCGCTTGCCGGCGCGCTCACGGAGCACCTTGCCGGAGCCGGTGACCTTGAAGCGCTTGCTGGCACCGCTGTGCGACTTGTTCTTCGGCATAGCGCCGTTCTCTCCTCGTCGGTGGCGCTCCGGTGCCCGGTCGCGAGAACCGGGCACACGGTGGAGCGTCGCTCTTGTTTCGGTTACATCCTGGGACACGGGTCCCGGGGGTCACGCCTCGGCGTGCTCCTCAGCGGGCTCCTCGGCGAATGCCTCGGCGTGCTCCTCGTCGGGCGCGTCGATGTCCGCGGCGTTCTGCGAGCGGCCCGGGTTGGCCTTCGCGTCGGCCTTGCGGGCCTCCTGCGCCTGGCGGGCCTCGGCCATCGCCTCGGTCTTCTTCTTGTGCGGACCGAGAACCATGATCATGTTGCGGCCGTCCTGCTTCGGGTTCGACTCGACGAAACCGAGGTCCTGGACGTCCTCCGCGAGGCGCTGCAGCAGCCGGTAACCCAGCTCCGGCCGGGACTGCTCGCGACCACGGAACATGATCGTGATCTTGACCTTGTCGCCCTGCTTGAGGAACCGGACGACGTGACCCTTCTTGGTGTCATAGTCGTGCGGGTCGATCTTCGGCCGGAGCTTCATCTCCTTGATGACCGTGTGCGCCTGGTTCTTGCGCGCCTCACGGGCCTTCATGGCCGACTCGTACTTGAACTTCCCGTAGTCCATGAGCTTGCACACGGGCGGACGGGCGTTCGCCGCGACCTCGACCAGGTCCAGGTCGTACTCCTGCGCAAGCTCCAGTGCCTTGGCCAGCGGGACGATGCCCACCTGCTCGCCACTGGGACCGACAAGTCGCACCTCGGGAACGCGAATCCGGTCGTTGATGCGGGGCTCGGCGCTGATGGATCCTCCTCGGTAGCACCACACGGCGGTCTGGCGGACGGCCGCGTACGTCTGTGTTCGACTAGACCTAACCGCGCCGAAGCATGAAAAATGCCCCGGACGATCACAGGCGGGGCTCCTCGAACTACCGGAGCGACCGCCGTGAAGTCACGGGGCGCGCTGTTCGGACGGACCGCCGTCGCCGGGACGGGACCGTCTGACCGGTGACCCGCCGCCCGAGGGGCGGTCAGGTGGGAGTTCGAAAGCCTCCACTTGTGGGCCGGAACGTTAGCGGTGAGGCATACGTGTCCGACCGGTCGTTACACAAGGTTAGCAGGATCGGACGGGGACGGCCAATCGGGTCCGGCCGGGCCGCGGTGCGGCGCGGGTCCGCGCTGCGCCTATCGTGTGGGGCATGAGTGAGACCCCCGCCGAGCAGCCCTTCGAGCACTCCCCGGAGAGCCCCGAGAGCCACGAGAACTCCGGCGTCGCCGACTTCGACGCCATGACCCGCGACATCGCGGAGGTCCCCGCGGTCGAGGTGATCGTCACGGTCGCCGTCAACCTGATGAGCGCCGCCGCCGTGAAGCTCGGTCTGACCGAGGAGGGCGACTCGTACAAGGACCTCGACGAGGCCCGCAAGCTGGTGTCCGCGCTCGCCGGTCTGCTGGACGCGAGCGCGACCGAGATCAGCTCCTTCCACGCTGCGCCGCTGCGCGACGGTCTGAAGTCGCTGCAGCTGGCGTTCCGCGAGGCGTCGGTCGTCCCGGACGAGCCGGGCCAGGGTCCGGGCGAGAAGTACACCGGCCCGGTCTACGGCTGACCCGCTCCCCCGCCGCGTACGCGGGAGCGCTCGCGCGCGCGTACGCACGGACGTCTAGGCGCGTACGTACAAGGGCTCGCCCGGCGGCGTCGCCCCGGCCGGCAGCAGTGCCAGGTCGAGGCCGCGCACCAGGCGGGCCCTCAGCGTCTCGCTGGCCGCCAGCCGGCCGGCGACGGCGCGGGCGGTGTCGGCCGGGTCAGCGGCGGCGGCCGGGTCGAGGACCAGGGCGAGGGTGCCGTCGGCCCGTCCGGGGCCGAGGTGGGCGCGCAGCACGGCGGGCTCGGCGGCCACCGCGTCCCGTACGGCCGTGACGACCGCCGGGTCGGCGAGCGGGTCGGCCGTCGCCCGGCCCTCGGCGAGCGCGCGCAGCGCCGCCCCGGTCAGTTCGAACGGCACCGGCCCGGCCAGGTCCAGCACCACCGTGTCCGCCCTCTCGTGCGCCGCGGCCTGGAGCGCCTGGTGCAGGGGTACGGCGACGGGGCGGGCGGCCGGGTCCCAGCGGGCCAGCGAGTCGGTGGAGGTGAAGGCCGGCAGCGCGGTGCGCCGGCCGGCCTTCAGCGTCGGCACGGCCATGTCGCTGGTCTTCTCGCGGCGCAGCCCCCTCTCGTCCTCCTCCACCTCGCCGAGCACGGCGACGACGGGCACGAGCAGACGGGCGCCCTGAAGGGCCTGGAGCACCGAGTCCACGGCGGTGCGGTCCTCGGCCCAGGCGGCGAGGGCGGTGCTCAGCCGGGGGTCGGCGGAGCCGTCGTCGTCGGAGTAGCCGGGGTCGGGGATGTTCTTGTTCGCCACGTCCCCGAGCCTATCCGGGCGGCTGCCGGCTCCCTCAGGGTCCCTCGGCCCTTCTCCGGTCCCCGCGGCCGCGCCGCCACAGCACCGCGGCGGCGGCCAGCAGCACTCCCCCGGCGCCGCCGGCCAGCGGCCCGGCCCAGTCCCCGGCGGCGTCGTCGCTCCCGGCGGTGTCGGGGCCGGGGCCGAAGTACCGGCCGCCGTAGGCCGTCGTCCGCAGGCCCTCCGGGCGGAGGCGGGCGGCCGCGCCGAGGGCGGCGAGGGGGTCGATCATGCCGTAGCCCCGGGAGTCGTCCCGGCCGCCCACGGGGGCGTCGCGGGCGGTGTCCTCCAGGAGTCTCTTGATCTGCGCGGGCGTGAGACCCGGGTGGGCGGCCCTGATCAGGGCGACGGCGCCGGAGACGAAGGCGGAGGCGGCGCTGGTGCCCCAGCCCTCGTAGTACTTGTGGTCGGGGTCGGCGATGACGATGTCCACGCCGGGCGCGCTGACCGCCGCGTACCAGCGGCGGGTGGAGAAGGCGGCCCGGGTGCCGTAGCGGTCGACGGCGGTCGCGGCGATCACGCCCGGGTAGGCGGCGGGGTAGGAGACGTGGTCGCCCTTGTCGCCGCCGTTGCCGGCCGAGGCGACGACGACGGTGCCCTTCTTCAGCGCGTACTGCACGGCCTCGTCCTCGGCGGGTTCGGGGTGCGCGGAGTCGGAGTCGTCGCCCAGGGAGAGGTTGATGACGTCGGCGCCGTGGTCGGCGGCCCAGCGGATGCCTTCGGCGAGGGCGCCGCCGCGGGTGGTGCGGGCACGGGCGCGGGCGGAGTCGCCGTCCTCCAGGATCACCCGGACGGGGAGGATCTTCGCCTCCGGGGCGACGCCCATGACGCCGTCGGCGTCGCCGGCGCCGTGGCCGTGCCCGGCGATGATGCCGGCCATGGCGGTGCCGTGCCGGGCCCAGTCTCGGTCGCCGGGCCGCGCGCCGAAGCCGATGAGGTCCTTGGTGGGCAGGACGTTGCCGGCGAGGTCGGGGTGGTCGGCCTCGACGCCGGTGTCCAGGACGGCGACGGTGACGCCCTTGCCCTTGGTGGTCCGCCAGAGCTGCTGGGTGTGCAGGGCGTCCAGGGCCCACTGCTTGGCGCGGATGCCGTCGGCGTGCGCGACGCCGGCCGGGACGAGGGCGAGGGAGGCGGTGAGGAGGACGCTCAGGGCGGCGCGGCGGCGGGTGCGGGCGGCGGTTCGCGTGCGGGCGGCTGGGGCGGCCGAGGGGTGAGCTGCTGGGGTGGGGGCGGCTGTCACGAGGGCTTCTCCGTGGCCGGGGCGGCGGTCTTGCGGAAGCCTCGTTCGATGCGGTCGGCCAGGCCCTGCGCCTCGTTGCCCAGGCCCGCCTGCGCGGCCGCGGTGGTGGCGCCGGCCCGCATCGCGTCGGCGGCGGGCTGCGGGGCGTCCACGGTGCGGCCGTCGGCCCAGCCGGAGACGGCGTAGACGACCACCGGGGCCTCGGTGAGGACGGAGACGGCCCACGACGCGCGCTGCCGGTCGCCGAAGTCCGCGGCGACGGTGCCGCGGGCCGCGTACGGGCGGGGCACGAGGTCGGTGCGGCGGGCCAGGTCCTCGCCCTTGAAGCGGGCGGCCAGCGCGCTCATCGCCGGGGCGTCGGCCTGGGTGAAGAGCAGGCCGACGGTGGTGACGTAGCTCTGGGTGGCGTCGGTGTAGGTGGCGCGCAGCAGGCGGGCGCAGCCGACGGGGTCGAGGGCCTGGCGCAGCAGCGGGTCGAAGGCGTCCGCGCAGCCGCCGTCCGGGGCGACGGCGACCCGGGTCCAGGTGCGGTCGGCGCCGCCGGGGCCCGCGCCGTCGCCCCGGACGGTGGGCGGGAAGAGCTGGTCGACGGGCTCGTTGTGCCACAGGGCGCCGGCGGTGGTGAAGGCGCCGGCCGAGCCGCCGGCCCCGGAGTCCCCGGTGAGCCAGCTGCCGGTCGCGGCGCCGCCGAGGAGCCCGAGGCCGAGGACGACGCAGGCGGCGACCGCCGCCGTCCGCGGCCCCACCCGCGCGCCGAGGGCGCGCGGCCGTCCGCGCTCGTCGTAGCCCTCCGGCTCGCCGAGCGCGAAGTACGCCCGCGGGGCGTCGAGCACGGCGCCGGCCGCGCTCCAGGACAGGGCGGGGTCGGGCGGGGCCACGGGGCCGGCGCCGGGGCCGGTGGCCGCGGTGGCGCGTCCCGCGCCGGGCCGGGGCGGCGTCGTGGGCGCGGGCAACCGACGCGGGGGGACGGGCCGCAACCGCGTCGTGTCCACGTCGCCCGCCACCGGCCGCCCGCCACCGGGACGCGGTGTTGCGGACGCGGACGAACGGTGCGGCGGGAGCGGCCGCAACCGCCGGGTCACCTCCGGGTCGGCCTCCACGGACCGCCCGGCGTCGCCCCGGCCGGCCGCCCTCGACGGGCCGGCGGGCGGAGCCGTGGGGGCGGTGGGCGGAGCCGAGGGAGTGGCAGGCCCAGCTGCCGGGGCGGCGAGCCGGACCGACGGGACGGCAGGCGGAGCCGAGGGAGCGGTGGGCCGGACCGAGGGGGCGGCAGGCGGGGCCGAGGGAGCGGCAGGCCGGACCGACGGGACGGCAGGCCGGATCGGAGCGGTTACGGGTCCGGCCGACGGGCCGCTGGGCCGGATCGAGGGGGCACCGGGCGGGACCGAGGGAGCGGGAGGCCCGACCGGAGGGGCGACGGGGCTGACCGGAGGAGTGCCGGGGCTGGCCGACGGGGCGGCGGAACGGGCCGGGGGACCGGCGGGTCCGGCCGAGGGGGCGGCGGAACGTTTCGTGGCGGGGGCGGGCGGCGCGGAGCGGGCCGGGGCCGTCACCGCCGGGCCGGGCGCGGCCGGGACGCGGAGCCCGGGGCGGCCGGTCGGAGCCGGGGCGGTGTCCGAGGCGCCGTCAGGGGCCGCTCCGGCGGGGGCGCCGGGGCGTCCGGCGGTGGTTCCATTGCCCCCGACGGTGGTTCCGTTGCCCCCGGCGGTCGTCCCGGCGGTGGTTCCGTTACTCCCGGCGGTCGCTCCGGCAGGAGTTCCGTTTGTTCCAGCCGGCGGTGGGGTGTCCGGGAAGCGGGCGGAGGCCGGGGGTGGGGGCGGGGGGTCGGACGGGCGCGGCGGTACGGGTGCGTGGCGCGCTTCCGTGCTCATGCACCCCCCGTTTCCTCGTGCCCGGGCCGCTTCCCGGCGCGCGGCGGCAGTCCTCGTCTCCCCGCCCGGCGCCGACTCGTCGTCACCGGGCACGCATACCCGTACGGACGAAGCGCCATCCCGGCTCAACTCCGCGGCCGCGGCCGGCGTGTCGTTCCGCCGGACGTGCGCGTCACTCTACGGGCTGAATCCGGTTGGGCGGGAACCCGGACGGCGGGCCCGGGGCATCTGCCCGGAACGTCCCCCTACCCTGCGGTAATCCTGTCTGGCAGGCTTCGCACATGACTGCGCGTGCCGCCGACCGGACCCGGTACGACCGGGCCACCGCACATCTCGACGCCCCCGTCGCGATCGTCGACCTGGAGGCCTTCGACGCCAACGCCGACGACCTCGTCCGCCGGGCCGGCGGCAAGCCGATCCGGGTGGCGAGCAAGTCCGTGCGCTGTCGCGCCCTGCTCGAACGGGCCCTGGCCAAGGACGGGTTCGCGGGCATCATGTCGTTCACGCTGGCGGAGTCGCTGTGGCTGGCCCGCTCCGGGTTCGAGGACGTGCTGCTGGCCTACCCCTCCGCCGACCGCGCCGGCTTCGCCGAACTGGCCGCCGACCCGAAACTGGCCGCCGCCGTCACGGTGATGGTGGACGACCCGGCCCAGCTCGACCTGATCGACGCCGCGCGCCAGGGCGGGCGCGAGGACGTCCGGGTGTGCCTGGAGCTGGACACCTCGCTGCGGCTGCTCGGCGGCCGGGTGCGCGTCGGCGCGCGCCGCTCCCCGCTGCACTCCCCCGCCCAGGTCGCCGAGTTGGCCCGTACGGTGACCCGGCGGCCGGGGTTCGAGCTGGTCGGGATCATGGCGTACGAGGGGCATATCGCGGGCGTCGGCGACGCGTTGGACGGGCGGCCGGTGCGCTCGCGGGCGATCCGGCTGATGCAGGCGGCCGCCCGGCGGGAGCTGGTGGAGCGGCGGGCGGCCGTGGTGCGGGCGGTCCGGGCGGTCGCGCCGGGCCTGGAGTTCGTCAACGGCGGCGGCACGGGCAGTGTGCAGCACACCGCCGTGGAGGACGCGGTCACCGAGATCGCCGCGGGTTCCGGGCTGTACGTGCCGCGTCTGTTCGACAACTACACGTCGTTCCGGGGCCGTCCGGCGGCTCTGTTCGCACAGCCCGTGGTGCGCCGGCCCGGCGTCGGCGCGGTCACGGTCCTCGGCGGCGGCTACCCGGCCTCCGGCGCGGCCGGCCCGGACCGGCTGCCGGTGCCGTATCTGCCGGAGGGGTTGCGCTACGACCCGCAGGAGGGGGCCGGCGAGGTGCAGACGCCGCTGCTCGGCTCGCCGGCCGACGATCTGCTGATCGGCGACCGGGTGTGGTTCCGGCACGCGAAGGCGGGCGAGCTGTGCGAGCGGTTCGACACCCTGCACCTGGTCGAGGGCGACCGGGTGACGGCGTCCGTGCCGACGTACCGGGGCGAGGGTCACACGTTCCTGTAGGCGCTCGCGTCGCACCGGGGCGAGCGGCACACGGGCCGGCGGGTCCCCGGTCACGGGCGCCGCGCCCCGCGCCCGCCGCGTGCCGAGCGGGCCGGCGCCCCGCGTCAGCCGTTCCCCGAGCGGGTCAGCGTCAGCAGTTCGCGGGCCGGGCCCGCCGGGCGGTGGCCGGCCGGCCAGACCGCGCGCAGGTCGCGGCGCAGGGCGACGTCCTCGACCGGGACGGTGACCAGGCGGCGCAGGGTCAGCTCGTCGCCCACGGCGAGTTCGCTGAGCACCGCGGGGCCGGCCCCGCTCACCGCGGCGGCCTTCACGGCGGTCGTGGAGGACAGTTCGATCAGCGGGCGGGCCAGGCCGCCCAGGGCGGCGTCCAGGACCTGGCGGGTACCGGAGCCCTTCTCCCGCAGGATCAGCGGGGTGGCGGCCAGCTCCGCCGCCTCGATCGGGCGCCGGCGGCGGGCCCAGGGGTGGGCGGGGGCGGCGACCACGATCAGCCTGTCGTGGGCGATCACCACGGAGTCGAGGCCGGGCGGCACCGACACGCCCTCGACGAAGCCGAGGTCCGCCTCGCCCGCGAGCAGCCGCTCGGCGACCACCGCCGAGTTCCCGGCCAGCAGCGACACCGCCGTGTCCGGCCGCCGTGCCCTGAGCGCGATCAGCCAGCCCGGCAGCAGGTACTCCGCGATGGTCATGCTGGCGGCGACCCGCAGCCGCGAGTCCCGGCGGTCGCGCAGCGCCTGCGCCCCCGCGTCGAAGGCCTCCGCCGCCTCCACCACCCGCCGGGCCCAGTCCGTCACCAGCGCGCCCGCGTCGGTGAGCCGTGAGCCGCGCGGTGAGCGGTCCACCAGCGCCAGGCCCAGCTGCCGTTCCATGGAGCGGACACGGCTGCTGGCGGCCGGCTGGGTGATGCCCAGCTCGCGGGCCGCGCCGCCGAGGCTGCCCAGCCGTGCCACGGCCAGCAGCAGTTCCAGCGCGCCCAGGTCCGGCACGCGGTGCGCCAGCGTCGCGGGGACCCGCCGTTCCGTGTGCCGCGTGTCCTCCGTGCCGCCGCCCGCTGTCACCTCCGGCCTCCTCTCAGCCCGCCCGTACGCCCGCCCATAAATCCAGCTTATGCCCTGATAGAGACAAACCCCCTGGTGGGGGCCGTGCCTCCGCGACAGCCTGAACCCATGGTCACCGCAGCACATTCCCCTTCCCGGCCGGACCCTTCCCCGTCGGACCCTTCCCGGCCGGCCGCGTCCCGGCCGCGCTTCCCCGCCGTGCGCCATCTCGGCCCCAACTGGTACGGCTCGGTCATGGGCACCGCCGCCGTCGCCTCGGCGGGCGGCGCGCTGCCGGTGCGGGCGCCGGGGCTGCGCACCGGGTGCACGGCCGTGTGGGCGCTCGCGCTCGCCGTGCTGGCGGTGCTGCTGGTGGCGCGCGCGCTGCACTGGGTCCACCACCGCGACCGGGCCCGCGCCCACCTCCTGGACCCGGCGGCGGCCCCGTTCTACGGCTGTCTGGCCATGGCGCTGCTGGCGGTCGGCGGCGGCGCGCTGTCGGTGGGCCGGGACTGGATCGGCGCCGCGCCCGCGCTGGCCCTGGACGCGGTGCTGTTCACGGCGGGCACGGCCGTGGGCCTGGTGGCGGCGGTGGCGGTGCCGTACCTGATGGCCGTGCACCATCGCATAGAGCCGCACCAGGTGACGCCGGTGTGGCTGCTGCCGGTGGTGGCGCCGATGGTGTCCGCGGCTCTCGGGCCGGCCCTGGTCGCGCATCTGCCGGCCGGGCAGGCGCGGCAGACGCTGCTGCTGGGGTGCGTGGCGATGTTCGGGCTGAGCCTGCTGGCGACGCTGGCGCTGCTGCCGCTGGTGCTGGGCCGGCTGCTGATCGCCGGGCCGCTGCCCCTCGCGCTCACCCCGACGCTGTTCCTGGTGCTGGGCCCGCTGGGTCAGTCCACCACCGCCGCGGGGGCCTTCGCCGACGCCGCCCCCGGTGTCGTACCGGCGCCCTACGACACCGGCTTCACCGTGTTCGCCCTGCTCTACGGGGTGCCGGTGCTGGGCTTCGCGGTGCTCTGGTTCGCGTTCGCGGCGGCGCAGCTGGTGCGGGCCGGGCGGCGGGGCATGGGGTTCGCGATGACGTGGTGGTCCCTCACCTTCCCCGTCGGCACCTGTGTGACAGGGGCGTCGGCCCTCGCCCGCCACACCCACCTCGCCGTCTGCGCGGGCCTGGCCGTCGTGCTGTACGCCGTCCTGGTCGCCGCCTGGGCCGCGGCGGCCGTGCGCACCGCGCGCGGGCTGGTCAGCGGAGCGCTGCTCGCAGCGCCTCGCCCAGCACCCGCGGAGCCTCGGCCAGCGAGGGTCCGTACCACGTCAGGTGCCGTCCGCTGACCAGCGCGCAGGGCAGGCCGGGGAACGCCTCGGGGCCGTCGGCGGCGGTGAAGCGGTAGGGCTCGTCGGGCAGGACGACGAGGTCGGGGGCGGCCTCCCGCAGCTCGGTCAGGGGGACGCGCGGGTAGCGCTCGGGGTGGCCGGCGTAGCGGTGGTCGACGCCGAGGCGGGCCAGGACGTCGCCGGCGAAGGTGTCGCGGCCGAGCACCATCCACGGCCGCCGCCAGATCGGCACCACGGCGCTGAGGCGGGGGCCGGGCGCGGGCGGCGCCGCCCAGGCGGCGGCCGCCTCGTCCAGCCAGCGCGGCCGGCTCCGGGCCCCGCACGCGGCCAGCACCCGGTCCAGCTCCGGGAATGCCCGGGGCACGTCGCGGATCTCGGTGACCAGGACCCCGATCCCGGCCGCGCGCAGGGCGTCAAGGTCGGCGGGGCGGTTCTCCTCCTCGTTGGCGACCACCAGATCGGGGGCGAGGGCGGCGATGCGGTCGGTCCGCGGGTTCTTGGTGCCGCCGATCCGGACGACGTCGAGGTCCGCGGGGCGGGCGCACCAGTCGGTGGCGCCGGCCAGGACGCCGGGCAGGGTGACGGCGATCGCCTCGGTGAGCGAGGGCACCAGGGAGACGACCCGCATCAGCGCGTCCGGTCCTGCACCGCCTCGATGTGCTCGGCGACCGCGACGACGATCACCCGGGTGTCCGGGACGGTCGCCCGCCAGCGGTGGCGGACTCCGCCGGTGAGGTACATGGTGTCGCCGCGCGCCAGCCGGTGGGCGCGGCCCTCCGCCTCGATCTCCACCGCGCCGTCGGCGACGTACATCAGCTCGTCGTTGCGGTGCTGGAACTCGCGGCCGGCGTCGTGGTCGCCGGTGAACTCGGAGGCGTGCAGCTGGTGGTGGCCGCGCACCAGGGAGCGCACCCGGGGTTCGGGGTCCAGCTCGGTGGCCTCGCCGCGTACGACGTCGACGCTGCACGCCGGGTCGGCCGCCGCCAGCAGTTCGACGGCGGTGGTGCGCAGCGCGTCGGCGACCTTCTCCAGCGAGCCGCGGCTGGGGCGGGCCCGGTCGTTCTCGACCTGGCTCAGGAAGGGCACCGACAGGCCGCTGCGCTGGGCCACGACGGCGAGGGTGAGGTCCAGCGCGCGCCGTCGCCGCCGTACCGCGGCGCCCACGCGAAGGGGCTGCTCTTTGTTGTCGCCCATCGCTGCGGCTCCCTCCTTCGCTCGTCGGTCCGCCGTCCGGGGGCCCGGTCGCGGGCGCACGTCTCCTGATGGCTTCTCTGCACCCTACGCATGTTCGGCAAACCGTTTCACGCGGGCTTCGCATCGACGTAAGGATTCCGTAGTGCGGACCTCATGGTTCGCGCCAGTGGATCGGGGCGGCGCGAGGTGCGCCGGGGGCCGGGCGGCGGGGGCGGGGCGGGTGTGCGGGCCGGGCGTGCGGCGGCCCCGGGCGACCCCGCGTCACCCGATCGGCCCGCAGTCCCGGCGGCGCCCGCCGGGCGGCGGGGCGGCCGGGGTGTGAGGGTCGCTCTCCGTGGTTGGCCGATTCGCGTCCGCGCCCGGTGCGCGCCCGAGGGGCGGGCCTCCCGGTGCCGGGAGCGCCCGCCCCTCGGGCGGTGGGCGGTGTGCGTGGTCAGCCGGCGGTCATCCGCTGTTCCACGTCGGGGTGCTGGGTGAGCCAGGCGTCGACCGCCTGGTCCTCGTGGCCCTGGCCGCGCCGGTTGATCTCGCTCTCCAGGCTGCCGAGTTCGGCCTCGCTCATCCGGAAGTTCTTGATCCACCGGGTGAGCCGCGGGTACTGCTCGGGGAACTTCGGGCCGGAGATGGTGCGGATGGTGTTGCCGACGCCGAAGAGCTTCTTGTCGTCGGCCAGCTTGGTGAGGCCGTAGCGGCTGTAGGCCCAGTGCGGCGACCACAGGACGACGGCCACCGGCTGCTTCTTGGCGTAGGCGCGCTTGAGCTCGGCGAGCATCGCGGGCGTGGAGCCGTCGACGACCTTGTACTCCTCGTCCAGGCCGTAGCCGGGCAGGACCTTGTTCTTGAGCAGGTCCATCTCGCCGGTGCCCGGCTCGATGCCGATGATCTTCCCGCCGAACTCGGAGGACTTGCCCTTGAGGTCTTCGAGGGACTTCACGTCCTTGACGTAGGACGGTACGGCGATCTCCAGGGAGGTCGGCCGGTACCAGGTGCCGAGATCCTTGAGCTTGTCCTTGTTCTTGTCCCAGTAGTTCTTCTGGGCGTAGGGCAGCCAGGCGTCGAAGTTGAGGTCGATGTCGCCGCCGGCGAGGCCGGTGTAGACGGGGCCGACGTCCATCTGCTTGAGGTTCAGCTTGTAGCCGCGGCTCTCCAGGACGTGCTTCCACAGGCGGGTGACGGCGACGTCCTCGTCCCAGGGGAACCAGGCGACGTTCAGCGTGCGCCCCGCTTCGGCCGGCTTGGCGCCGGAGCCGCCGGGCACCGGGGCGAGCTTGTCGACCAGGCCGGGGTTGGACTTGAGCCAGCCGCGCACGGCGTCCTGCTGGCGGCCCTTGCCCGCCTTGTTGATCTCGGCTTCCAGGCTGGTGAGCTGCTTCTCGCCGAGCTTGAAGTCCTTGAGCCACTTCCCGACGACCGGGTTGTCGGCGGCGAAGCCCTTGCGGGCCAGGGTGTGCACGCCGTCGCCGGTGCCCCAGGCGCCCTTGGGGTCCTTCAGCTTCTTCAGGCCGTAGTCGCTGTACGCCCAGTGCGGCGACCAGAGCGTGACGACGATGGGCTCCTTCTTGCTGTAGGCGCGCTTGAGCTCGGCGAGCATCGCGGGCGTGGAGCTGTCGACGACCTTGTACTCCTTGTCCAGGCCGTACTCCTTGAGGACCTTGCTCTTGAGCAGGGCCATCTCGCCGGCGCTGGACTCGATGCCGGTGATCTTCCCGCCGAACTCGGCCGCCTTGCCCTTGAGGTCGTCCAGGCTGTCGACGTCCTTCATGTACGACGGGACGGTCAGCTCCAGGGAGGTCTGGTCGTACCAGGAGCCGAGGTCGTCGAGCTGCTTGCCGTACTTCTTCCAGTACTGGGCGTGGGTGGTGGGCAGCCAGGAGTCGGTCTCGAAGTCGACGCTGCCCTGGGCGAGCGAGGTGTAGAGCGGTCCGGCGTCGAACTGCCGGGCCTCCACCTGGTAGCCGCGCTGTTCGAGGATCTCCTTCCACAGGAAGGTGGAGGCGACGCCCTCGTCCCAGGGGATGTAGCCCAGGGTGATCTTCTTGCCCTTGCCGACGTTCGTGCCGTCGGCGGCGGCGGTGGTGCCGGAGGCGCCGCCGAAGACGCCCATGCCGCCGGCGACGAGGGCGAGGACGACCACGCCGACCACGGCGAGCTGCGGCCGCGGCCGGTAGGACCAGATCTTCAGGCCGCCCGCGGCGCGGGCCCGGGCGGCGGCGCGCCGGCCGAGCGGCGAGACCTGGGTGCCGAGCGCGCCGGTCATCCGGTCGAGGTAGATCGCGAGGATCACGATGGCGACGCCGGCCTCGGAGCCGAGGCCCACGTTGAGCTGGCCGATGGCCTCGTTGACGTCGCCGCCGAGGCCGCCGGTGCCGACCATGCCGGCGATCGCGGCCATGGACAGGCCCAGCATGATCACCTGGTTGACGCCGGCCATCACCGTGGGCAGGGCCAGCGGCAGCTGGACGCGCAGCAGCGTGTCGCGGGGCGCGGTGCCGAACGCCTCGGCGGCCTCGACCAGCTCCTTGTCGACCTGGCGGATGCCCAGCTCGGTCATGCGCACGCCGGGCGCGAGGGCGAAGATCAGGGTGGCGACGATGCCGGCGGAGGCGCCGGTGCCGAAGAACAGGATGGCCGGGATGAGGTAGATCATCGCGGGCAGCGTCTGCATGAAGTCCAGGACCGGGCGCACCACGGCGCTGACCCGGTCCGAGCGCGCCGCCCAGATGCCGACCGGCACCGAGATCACCAGGGCGATCAGGGTGGCGACCAGGACCAGCGACAGGGTCACCATCGCGTCCGGCCACAGCTCCAGGGAGTCGATGAACGCGAAGCCCGCGAAGGTGAGGACGCCGGCCAGCGTGCCGCGCAGCCAGAAGGCGAGGACGGCGAAGATGCCGGCGAGCAGCAGCGGCTCGGGCGCCTGGAGGACGGCGTTGATGCCGTCGTAGGCGCCGGTGAAGACGGTCTTGAAGAAGTCGAAGAGCCAGGACATGTGTCCGAGCAGCCAGTCGACCGCGGAGTTGACCCAGTCGCCGAGCGGGATCCTAGGCACGGGCCACCGCCTTCTCGCCGCCCTTGGCCCGCGGGGTGTCGCAGGGCTCGGGGGCGTCGGCGCTCTCGTCGCCGAGGAAGCCGACCAGCTGCCGGCGCGGGACGACGCCGACCACGGTGCGGTGCTCGTCCAGCACGGCGACCGGGTGCGAGACGCGGGCGCTGATCGCGCACAGCTCGGTGAACGGGGTGTTGGGCGTGGCCGTCTCGCAGCCGCAGTCGGCCTCGTCGCCGCGCACCTGGCGGTCCATGACCGACTCGGCGGTCAGCACGCGGGAGCGGTCGACGTCCTGGATGAAGGAGGCGACGTAGTCGTCGGCGGGGCGCAGCAGGATGTCCTCGGCGGTGCCGGTCTGCACGATCCGGCCGTCGCGCATGACGGCGATGCGGTCGCCCAGGCGCATGGCCTCGTTGAGGTCGTGGGTGATGAACACGATGGTCTTCTTCAGGGTCTTCTGGAGCTGGAGCAGCTGGTCCTGCATGTCGCGGCGGATCAGCGGGTCCAGGGCGCTGAAGGACTCGTCCATCAGCAGCAGGTCGGCGTCGGTGGCGAGGGCGCGGGCGAGGCCGACGCGCTGCTGCATGCCGCCGGACAGCTCGTCGGGCCAGGAGTCCTCCCAGCCGGCCAGGCCGCACAGGGCGAGCGCCTCGTCGGCGCGGCGTTCGCGCTCGGCGCGGGGCACGCCCTGCACTTCCAGTCCGTAGGCGGCGTTCTCGCGGACGCTGCGGTGCGGGAAGAGCGCGAAGTGCTGGAAGACCATGCTGATCTTCCGGGAGCGGACCTCGCGCAGCTCGCGGTCGGTGAGGGCGGTGAGGTCCTGGCCGTCGAAGCACACCTGGCCCGCGGTGGGTTCCAGCAGGCCGTTCAGCATGCGCAGCAGGGTGGACTTGCCGGAGCCGGACAGGCCCATCACGACGAATATCTGGCCGGGGGCCACCGTGAAGGAGGCGTCGATCACGGCGGCGGTGGCGCCGTCGGCGCGCAGTTCCTTGCGATCGGCGCCCTGCTGGAGCTGCTCGACCGCCTCGTCGGGTCGTCTGCCGAACACCTTGTACAGGTGTTGGGCCTCAAGCCTTGATGTCACGCGCACCTCACGTCGTAGGGGACAGGGACGGAGCCGGAGTTCCGGTAACAGTTGAATAACGCAACTACTTCTGGCTCGGGCGCGCGCCTGCCCAGGCCCCCCGGGGTCAAACACAGAAGTGTCCTGGCTCACACCGCTTCCGGTCGCTGTCAGCGGCGTACGGCATGATCGGGGCGTGACCGGACGACTGATGCTCCTCGACACCGCCTCGCTGTACTTCCGCGCCTACTTCGGCGTCCCGGAGTCGGTCCGCGCCCCGGACGGCACCCCGGTGAACGCCGTGCGCGGACTGCTCGACTTCATCGACCGCCTGGTCAAGGACCACCGGCCCGACCACCTGGTGGCCTGCATGGACGCGGACTGGCGGCCGCACTGGCGGGTGGAGCTGATCCCCTCCTACAAGGCGCACCGCGTCGCCGAGGAGCACCCGGGCGGCCCGGACGAGGAAGAGGTGCCCGACACCCTCTCCCCGCAGGTCCCGGTGATCGAGGCGGTCCTGGACTCGGTCGGCATCGCCCGCGTGGGCGTCGCGGGATACGAGGCGGACGACGTGATCGGCACCTTCACCGCGCGGGCGGACGGCCCGGTGGACATCGTCACCGGCGACCGCGACCTGTACCAGCTGGTGGACGACGCGCGCGGGGTGCGCGTGCTCTACCCCGTCAAGGGAGTGGGCACCCTGCAGAGCACCGACGAGGCGGTGCTGCGCGAGAAGTATGGCGTCGACGGCAAGGGGTACGCGGATCTGGCGCTGCTGCGCGGCGACCCCAGCGACGGCCTGCCGGGCGTGCCCGGCGTCGGCGAGAAGACGGCGGCCAAGCTGCTCGCCGAGTTCGGCGACCTGGCCGGGATCCTGGCGGCCGTGGACGATCCGCGGGCGAAGCTGACGCCGTCGCAGCGGGGACGGCTCGACGAGGCGCGGCCGTACCTGGCGGTCGCGCCGAAGGTGGTCAGGGTGGCCGCCGACGTGCCGCTGCCCGAGGTCGCGACGGCGCTGCCGCGCGCCCCGCGCGACGCGGACGCGCTGCGGGAACTGGCGGCCCGCTGGGGTCTGGGCGGCTCCCTTCAGCGGCTGCTGACCACACTGGAGGCGTGAGGACCGCCGCCCGACACCGGGCCGAGAGGTGTTCAACCGCGGCGCTGCCGGCCACCGGAAGGTGCTAACTTAGGTAAGCCTAAGCAGGGAGACTGGGAGGCCGTCATGGCAGAACGTCCGGCGCGCAAGCCGCGGACGGCGCACACCGCGCAGGTCGTCCGTACCGAGCGGCTGACCCCGCACATGCAGCGCGTGGTGCTCGGGGGCGAGGGACTGGCCGAGTTCTCGGCCGACGCGTACACCGACCACTACGTGAAGCTGCTGTTCCCGGCCGAGGGGGTGACCTACCCCGAGCCCTTCGACCTGGAGCGGATCCGCGCGGAGTTCCCCCGCGAGCAGTGGCCGGTCACCCGCACCTACACCGTGCGCGCCTGGGACCCGCAGTCGCGCGAACTGACCCTGGACTTCGTGGTGCACGGCGACGAGGGCCTGGCCGGCCCCTGGGCGGCGCTGGCCGGACCGGGCGAGACGGTGCGCTTCATGGGCCCCGGCGGCGCCTACGCCCCCGACCCGAGCGCCGACTGGCACCTGCTCGCCGGCGACGAGAGCGCCCTGCCGGCCATCGCCCGCTCCCTGGAGGCGATGCCCGAGGGCGTCACCGCGCACGTCTTCGTGGAGGTCTCCGGCCCCGAGGAGGAGCAGAAGATCGACTCCGACGTGCCGGTGGTCTGGCTGCACCGCGGCGACCGCCCGGTCGGCGAGGCCCTGGTCGAGGCGGTACGGGCGCTGCGGTGGCCCGAGGGCCGGCTCCAGGCGTTCGTGCACGGCGAGGCCGGTTTCGTGAAGGAGCTGCGCCGGCTGCTGCGGGTCGAGCGGGCCATCGCGCGCGAGAACCTGTCGATCTCCGGCTACTGGCGCCTGGGCCACAACGAGGACGGCTGGCAGGCCTCCAAGCGGGAGTGGAACGCCCGGATCGAGGCCGAGCAGGAGGGAGCGGCGCCGGCCGCGTGAGACCTGCGTGAGACCTGAGGGGAAGGGGCGGCGCCGAGACCGGCGCCGCTCCTTCCCGCTGTCCGCGCTGTCCGCGCCAGCAGCGGTTTCCCCGCCCGCGCGTCGCCTCGTAGGCTGCACCGGGTGAGACGCCGTACCCGTGTTCCGCCCGCTCCCCTGCCCCAGCGCCGCGGGGTGGACCCGGTGCGGGTGCGGCTGCCCGCCGAGGGGCCGTGGGCCACCGTGCGCGAGCATCTGGTGGAGCGGCTGTCGGGGGCCGCGCCCGGGGTGGTCGAGGAGATGTTCGCGGCGGGGCGGATCGTCGCGGCCGACGGCCGGGCGGTGCCGCCCGACGCGCCCTACCGGCCCGGGATGTTCGTCTGGTTCCACCGCGAGCTGCCCCCGGAGACGCCGGTGCCGTTCCCGCTGGTGGTGGTCCACCGCGACGAGCACATCGTCGTCGTGGACAAGCCGCACTTCCTGGCCACCACCCCGCGCGGCAGCCATGTGGCCGAGACCGCGCTGGCCCGGCTCCGCCGCGATCTGGACCTGCCCGCGCTCGGCGCGGCGCACCGCCTGGACCGGCTCACCGCCGGACTGGTGCTGTTCACGGTGCGGCCCGAGGAGCGCGGCGCCTACCAGACGCTCTTCCGCGACCGGCGGGTCCGCAAGGAGTACGAGGCCGTCGCGCCGTACGACCCGGACCTCGCGCTGCCCCGCACGGTGCGCAGCCGGATCGTGAAGGAGCGCGGGGTGCTCGCCGCCCGGGAGGTGGCGGGCGAGCCGAACGCGGTCACGGACGTGGAGCGGGCCGGGCACCGGCCGGGCGGCCCGGCCCGCTACCGGCTCACCCCGCGCACGGGGCAGACGCATCAGCTGCGGGTGCACATGAACGCGCTCGGCGTGCCGATCCTCGGCGACCCGCTCTACCCGGTGGTGACCGCCGAGGGACCGGCCGGCGACTTCCGCCGCCCGCTGCAACTGCTGGCACGGGTGCTGGAGTTCACCGATCCGATCACGGGCGCGGAGCACCGCTTCCGCAGCGGCCGTGAGCTGCGGGCCTGGTCCGACCCGACGGCGTGGTCGGCCGGGCGGTGACCGCGGGCCGCCGCCGGGCCGGCCCGGCGGCGGCCGTCACTCACCGCGCCACCAGCGCAGGAACCGCTGCCAGGCGCCCGCCGGACGGTCCCGCGCATCCGCCGCGCCCGCCCCGGCGGGAGTCTCCCGCACCGGCGGCGGCTCCAGCAGGGTGCTCGGCACGGGCATGGTGCGCGGCCGGGGTGCGGAGGCGGCCGGAGGGCGCGGGCGCGGCGTGCCGGCCGCCGGGGTGTGCTCCGGGCCCGGGGGCGCGGCGAAGGCGCGGACCGTGCTGATGTCCCAGGCGGCGCGCTGCTGCGGGAGCGGCATCGGGGTGTGGCTCGGCTGCGACGTCACGTCCTGCTGCGGCCGCGGGCTGAACCGCACCGGCAGCTCCACCAGGTGCTGCGAGGCCATCGACTCCGTCCAGCGCAACTCCTCCTCGGGGCAGTCGAGCTGGAGGTCCGGCAGCCGCATCAGCAGCTTGTCGACGCCGACGTCGGCGATGGCCCGGCCGATGTCCTGGCCGGGGCACTCGTGCGGGCCGCCGCTGAAGGCCAGGTGTGAGCGGTTGCCCTGCATGTCGGCCGGCAGGTCGGGGCGCACCCGCGGATCGACGTTGGCCGGGGCGATGCCGAGCAGCAGCCCGTCGCCGCGCCGGATGCGCCGGCCGCCGAGCTCGGTGTCCTCCTTGGCGAAGTAGCCGAGGATGGTGCTGAACGGCGGCTCGTCCCACAAGGACTGCTCCACCGCCTGCGGCACCGTCATCTGGCCGCCGTTGAGCTGGGCGCGGAAGCCGGGATCGGTGAGCACCCGGCGGATGGTGTTGGCCAGCAGGTTGGCGGTGGCCTCGTAGGAGGCGATGAGCACGACCCGCAGGTGGGCGCCGACCTCGTCGTCGCTCAACCGGGCCGGGTCGGCGATGAGGTGGCTGGTGAAGTCGTCGGCCGGCTCGGCCCGGCGGCGCGCGGTGAGCCGGCGCAGACAGTCCATGACGTACTCGTTGCTGGCGATCGCGGTCTCGGTGCCCTTGAGCATGTCCCGGGCGGCCTGCACGATCCGGTCGTTGTACTCCTCGGGCATGCCGAGGATCTCGCACATCACCGCCATCGGCAGGTGCTCGGCGAACTGGTCGACGAGTTCGGCCCGGCCGCGTTCGCAGAACCGGTTGACCAGCCGCTGGGTGGCGCGGCCGATGTGGCGGCGCAGACTGCGCGGATCGATGGTCGCCACGGCGCTGGTGACCGCGCCGCGCAGCCGCAGGTGCTCCTCGCCCTCGGCGTAGGAGCAGACCGGCTGCCAGGCGAAGTGCGGCATGAGCGGGTGGTCGGGCTTGACCCGGCCGTCCACGAGCGGGGTCCAGATCCGGCTGTCGCGGGTGAACTGCGAGGGCGTGCGCACCATGTGCAGGTTCTCCGCGTGGCCGAGGACCACCCAGATCGGTACGTCGTCGTGGAGCAGCACGGGCGCCACCGGGCCGTGCTCCTCGCGGAGCCGGCGGTACAGCGCGCGCAGGTCCCGCACCTCGTGGAGCCGGTACAGGCCCGTCGGTGCGACGGCGTGCGCGGGGCAGCCCGGGGGCGGCGCGGGGGTGAGGTCGTCCGGACCGGTCAGGGGGTGGGGTTCAGGCGTCACGGCGGTCGCTTTCGGGGCGAAAGGTTCGGGGCGAAAGGGGGGACGGCAGACGGGGGGCTCAGCTGGGCGAGCCGGTCAGGGCGAGCGAGTGCAGGAAGCGGACCAGGGTCAGCAGGACGTCCCGGCTGGAGGCGCGGCGCCGTACGTCGCAGTCGACCATCGGGATGTTCTCGGCCAGGTCGAGCGCCTGGCGCAGTTCCGCGATCGGGTAACGGGGCGCGTCCGGGAAGGAGTTGACGGCCACGACGAAGGGCACGCCGCGCTCCTCCAGGCGGCCCATGACGTCGAAGCTGACCTCCAGGCGGCGGGTGTCGACCAGGACGACCGCGCCGAGCGCGCCTTCGAACAGGCCGTTCCACAGGAACCAGAAGCGCTGCTGGCCGGGGGTGCCGAAGAGGTAGAGCACCAGCTGTTCGGTGATGCTGATGCGGCCGAAGTCCATCGCCACGGTGGTGGCGGTCTTGGTCTCGGAGCCGTAGTTGTCGTCGATGCCGATGCCGGCCTGGGTCATGGTCTCCTCGGTGGTCAGCGGCCTGATCTCGCTGACCGAGCCGACCATCGTGGTCTTGCCGACCCCGAAGCCGCCGACGATGACGATCTTCGCCGCGGCCTGGGCCGTGTGCGGCAGCTGGTCCTCGGTCCGGGGGCCGGGCAGGGTGTCAGAGCCGTTGAAGTCCATGCATCACCGCTTCGAGGAGGGATCGGTCGGGCACCGCCCGGCGGACGATGGGGGCGCGCGCCTGCACCAGTTCGGCCGCCAGCAGCTCGGTGATCAGGACCGTGATCGCGCTGAACGGCAGGCTGAGATAGGCCGACAGCTCGGCCGCGGACAGCGGGGCGGAGCACAGCCGCAGCAGTGCCGCCTGTTCGGGGCTGGCGGACGGGGGCGGCTCGGCGTGCGCCACGATCAGCGTCACCAGGTCGACGGCGGCGCGGGCGCCGTCCTCGTCCGCGCCGGCGACGACGTACAGCCGCTCGGGGTTCTTCTGCCGGCCGCCCTCGGCTCCTGCGGGCGGCGGCGGTTCCGGCGGGGGTGCGGGGCTGCGCCTCTGGCGCCGCGGAGGCGTCATACGGTCTGCCCGTTGCGGCGGGGCGGACTGGTCAGGTGGGCGCCGATGCGGACCACGAGGTCGCGCATGCGGGCGCTCATCATGCCGGGTTCGGTGCGGATGTCGGCGAGGACGGCGAGGTAGGCGTTGGCGCCGGCGGACATCAGGTAGAAGTAGCCGCCGTTGATCTCGATGACGACCAGCTTCATCCGGCCGTCGCTGCCCGGGATCTCGCCGGCCACCGCGGTCGCGAGGCTCTGCAGTCCGGCGCAGGCGGCGGCGACCCGGTCGGCGGCGTCGGGGTCGCCGCCGTAGCGGGCGATGCGCAGGCCGTCGGCGGAGAGCACCACGATCATCTCGATGCCCGGCACGCCGTCGTCGAGCTCCTTGAGCATCCAGTCGAAGTTGGCTCGCTGCTGGATCACTTGCGGTCCCCCTCGTCGTCGGCCTCGGCGCGGGCCGGCTTCTCGATCAGGTGCATGTAAGCGGTCGGGTTCTGGGTGAACGCGGTCGGGTCGGGGCCCGGGTTGTCCTTCTTCAGGCCGTCCCAGAACGCCTCGACCCACAGGCCGGGTTCGGGCTCGTCCTCGGCGGGCTCGGGTGCGGGCCGGGTCCACACGGACCGGCCCTGCGCCCGGGCCTCCTCCTCGGCGCGGTCGGCGGCGATCTGATCGGCGATGAGCTGGCCGATCGGAACGGTGACCTTGCTGCGGCGCTGCGGCAGGCCGTTCTCGGTCCACTCGGTGACGACCGGGACGTCGTCCTCCATCGACACCGAGGCGGGGATGCGCGGGCTGGTGGGGCGGCGCTTCTTGGGGGCGCGCTTGGGGCCCTCCAGGGCGTCCGCGCCGGGCAGCGGGATGGAGGTGGCGCCGATGCCGTGGGCGAGTCCGGGCGCGGGGTCGGTGGTCATCATGTCGCTGGGCACCACCAGGACGGCGCGGACCCCGCCGTAGGCGGAGGGGCGCAGCGAGACCTGCATGTTGTACGCGGTGCACAGCCGGCCGACGACCGCGAGGCCGAGGCGGGGTTCGCCGCCGATGTCCTGGAGGTCGACGCCGGCCTTGGCCTCCTCCAGCATCCGTTCGATCCGGCCGCGGGACTCCTCGTTGAGGTTGACGCCGCCGTCCTCGATCTCGATGGCGACGCCGCTCTGCACCTCGATGGCGGTGACGTGCACCTTGGTGTGCGGCGGGGAGTAGCGGGTGGCGTTGTCGAGGAGTTCGGCCGCGGCGTGGATGACCGGCTCGACGTCGGTTCCCTTGATGTTGACCTTGGCGATGGAGTGCAGCTCGATGCGCCGGTACTCCAGGATCCGGGACATGGCGCCGCGCAGCACGCTGTAGAGGGTGACCGGGTTGGGCCACTGGCGGCCGGGGCGGCCGCCGCCGAGGACGGAGACGGAGTCGGCGAGGCGGCCGATCAGCGCGGTGCCGTGGTCGATGCGCAGCAGGTCGTCGAAGACCTCGGGGCTGCGGCCGTGGTCCTCCTCCATCTCGCGCAGTTCCGACGCCTGCTGGTGCACGATGGCCTGGACGCGGCGGGCGATGCTGACGAAGGAGCGCTGCGTGGAGTCACGCATGTTCTCCTCGTGGTCCACGATCTTGAGGATCATGCGCACCACGGCGCGCTGCGAGTCCGGGAGCCGGCACCACTCGGGGTCGCCGTCGATGAGGTCGCGGAAGACCTCGCGGGGGGTGTGACCGGTGCGCAGGTGGGCGACCGTGGCGGGCAGGATCTCGTCGGCGAGGTAGGTGATCTCCTCGTCGTGTCCGGCCAGGCGGCGTTCCAGGTACGCGGTCCGCCGGGCGTTCCGGGCCCGCTGCTCCCGGATGACGCGGCCGCGGCGGACGGCCTCGACCGCGGTGGCGAGCACGAGCAGGGTGGCGACGGCGCCGCAGCAGCCGACGGCGAGCCGGGCGGGTTCCGGCACCAGTGCGACGGCGGCGGCACAGGCCGCCGCCATCAGCAGGGTCGGCAGCGACAGCACGCGTGTATAGGGAAGTTCGCGGCCACCGGGGGGCGGTTGAACACTCACCATGTAAGCCCTCTGAGACGAATCGGCTGGGGTTCGGGGCAGCTTCCAGTGGGGTAGGTCATGGGACAGTCGGAATCTTCGGCATCCTTGGGAAGTTTGCGAACAAGCGCCCGAATACACCTCAACTCGGTGCGCTGCGGGCGAGCCTAGTCCGACCGGATCATCGCCGTGTCATATTCGGCAAGCACCTGAAACGGGGCACGGCGCAGGAGTACTCTCTGGGGTTTTACACGCTGTGATCCCGTTCGAACGCGGAGCGTGACCGCGTACGGGCGTGCGATTCCAGCTCACCGAAGCGGGTGAAGAACGGAAGCGGGGCGTGTCCTCACGGCTCCAGCCGTGAGGACACGCCCCGCTTCCCGGGTCCGCCGGGTGTCAGCCCACCGACGAGTAGGCGACCACTCCGCGCAGCAGTCCGTCGACCGCCTTGCGGGCGTTCTTCGCCACGGTCGAGTTCTCCGTGGGCGCCGCCGCCGAGATCTGGCCCAGCACGTCGATGACCTGCTTGCACCAGCGCACGAAGTCGCCGGCCGGCATCTCCGCCTCGCGCAGCACCTCGTCGAGCCCCTTGCCGGACGCCCATTCGTAGGCGGCCCAGGCGAAGCCGAGGTCGGGTTCGCGCTGGCCGACGCCTTCGGTCTGGCTGATCCGGAAGTCCTCCTCCAGCGCGTCGAGCCGGCCCCAGATCCGCACCGTCTCGCCGAGCGCCGCCTTGGCCTTGCCGGAGGGCACCTTGGGCGTCGCGGCGTCGTCGGAGACCCGGGCCTCGTAGACCAACGCCGACACGCAGGCGGCCAGTTCGGCCGGACCCAGCCCCTCCCAGACGCGCTCGCGCAGGCACTCGCTGGCCAGCAGGTCGAGTTCGCCGTAGAGCCGGGCCAGGCGCCTGCCGTGCTCGGTCACCTCGTCGCCGCGCAGATAGTCCAGCTCGGTGAGCAGCGCGACGATCCGGTCGAAGGTGCGCGCGATGGTGTTCGTACGGCCCTCGATGCGGTGCTCCAGCTGCTTGGTGTCGCGTCGCAGCCGGTGGTAGCGCTCGGCCCAGCGGGCGTGGTCCTCGCGGTCGTCGCACCCGTGGCACGGGTGGGCGCGCAGCGCGGTGCGCAGCCGGGCGATCTCCCGGTCGTCGGCCGCCTGGGAACGCCGTTTGCGGGCCCGCTCCGGCGGGATGTGCCCGGCCTTGGTGCGCAGCGCGGAGGCCAGGTCGCGCCGGGACTGCGGGGAGCGCGGGTTGAACGACTTGGGGATCCGCATCCGCTCCAGCGCCTCCACCGGCACCGGGAAGTCGATCGCCGCGAGCCGCTTGACCTGCCGCTCCGCGGTCAGGACCAGCGGGCGCGGGCCGTCCTGGTACTCCAGGCCGCGGTGGCCGTTGGAGCGGCCGGCCGGCAGCCCGGGGTCGAGGACCAGGGCCAGGCCCGCGTACTTGCCGGTGGGCACGTGGATGACGTCGCCGGGCTTGAGCTTCTCCAGCGCGACGGCGGCCTCGGCGCGTCGCTGCGAGGCGCCCTGCCGGGCCAGCTCGGTCTCGCGGTCCTTCAGCTCCCGGCGCAGCCCCATGTACGCGTCGAAGTCGCCGAGGTGGCAGGTCATCGACTCCTTGTAGCCCTCCAGCCCCTCCTCGTTGCGCTGCACCTGCCGGGAGATCCCGACCACCGACTTGTCGGCCTGGAACTGGGCGAAGGAGGTCTCCAGCAGCTCGCGGGAGCGGTGCCGGCCGAACTGCTCGACCAGGTTGACCGCCATGTTGTACGACGGCTTGAAGCTGGAGCGCAGCGGATAGGTGCGGGTGCCGGCCAGTCCCGCCAGGTGGTCGGGGTTCATGCCGCGCTGCCACAGGACCACCGCGTGGCCCTCCACGTCGATGCCGCGGCGCCCGGCCCGGCCGGTGAGCTGCGTGTACTCGCCGGGGGTGATGTCGGCGTGCTGCTCGCCGTTCCACTTGACGAGCTTCTCCAGCACCACCGAGCGGGCGGGCATGTTGATGCCGAGGGCCAGGGTCTCGGTGGCGAAGACCGCCTTGACCAGGCCGCGCACGAACAGCTCCTCGACGACCTCCTTGAAGGTCGGCAGCATGCCCGCGTGGTGGGCGGCGATGCCGCGCTCCAGGCCCTCCAGCCATTCGTAGTAGCCGAGGACGTGCAGGTCCTCGCGCGGGATGGCGGCCGTGCGCTCCTCGACCAGGGCGCGCACCTGCTCGCGCGCCTCCTCGTCGTTGAGCCTGAGGCCCGCGTACAGGCACTGCTGGACGGCGGCCTCGCAGGCGGCGCGGCTGAAGATGAAGGTGATCGCGGGCAGCAGGCCCTCGGCGTCCAGCCGCTCGATGACCTCGGGGCGGCTCGGCGTCCAGATCCGGGAGCGCTGGCGGCGTTCGCGCTCGCGGTCCGCCTCGCGCATGGCCCGGCCGCGCCTGCGGTCCTGGTAGGACGGGCGGCTGGCCTCCATGCGGGCCAGCCGGGTGAGGTCGGGGTTGACGGCCCGCCGGTGGCCCTCGCCCTCCTCGAACAGGTCGTACATCCGGCGTCCGGCCAGCACGTGCTGGAACAGCGGCACCGGCCGGTGCTCGGCGACGATCACCTGGGTGTCGCCGCGGACGGTGTCCAGCCAGTCGCCGAACTCCTCGGCGTTGGACACCGTCGCCGACAGCGACACCAGGGTCACCGACTCGGGCAGGTGGATGATCACTTCCTCCCAGACCGCGCCGCGGAAGCGGTCGGAGAGGTAGTGCACCTCGTCCATCACCACGTAGCCGAGGCCGAGCAGGGTCTGGGAGCCCGCGTAGAGCATGTTCCGCAGCACCTCGGTGGTCATCACGACCACGGGGGCGTCGGAGTTGACGCTGTTGTCGCCGGTGAGCAGGCCCACCTTGCCGCTGCCGTAGCGGCGGCACAGGTCGGAGTACTTCTGGTTGGACAGCGCCTTGATCGGCGTCGTGTAGAAGCACTTGCGGCCCTGCTGGAGGGCGAGGTGGACGGCGAACTCGCCCACGATCGTCTTGCCGGAGCCGGTGGGCGCGGCGACCAGCACGCCCTTGCCCTCCTCCAGGGCCTGGCAGGCCTCGATCTGGAAGGGGTCGAGGCCGAAGTCGTACATCTCGCGGAAGCCCGCGAGCGCGGTGGCCTGCTCGACAGCTCGCCTGCGCGCTGCCGCGTACCGCTCGGCCGGTGAGAGATCCTCTGTCATCGTGCTTTCGAGCGTACCGGGCCGCACTGACAACAGGACGATCAATATCGCGATCGTCCCGCTCGGCCGGACACGCCGGAGGCCGGCCGCTCGGGGTGGCGAGCGGCCGGCCTCCGGGGGCCGACGGGGGGCGGCCGTCCGCGGGACGTGGCGCGGGCGGCGCGGACCGTGGCTCAGGTCACGTCGTCGTAGCCGTTGACGCGGTCGCCGCTGCTTTGCTCGGGCAGGGCGCGGGTGGCGCCGACGGACTCGATCTCGCCGATGTCCTCGGGGGTGAGGTCCATCTCGGACGCCTCGTCGTCGGCCGGTCCCGCCGCGTCCCGGCGGCGCTTGCGGCCGTCGTTGAGCAGCGAGAAGACGACGGCGCCGAAGTACAGCACCCAGATCGGCCCGGCGAGCGCCAGCATCGAGACCGGGTCGGTGCTGGGCGTGGCGACGGCCGCGAAGACGGTGATGCCGAGGATCATGCCGCGCCACCAGCCGAGCATGCGCCGGCCGGTCAGGATGCCGGTCAGGTTGAGCATGATCAGCAGCAGCGGCAGCTCGAAGGAGAGGCCGAAGACGACCACCATGCGCGTCACCAGCTGGAGCAGGTCGTCCAGCGGCAGCAGGTTGTTCACGTTGGCGGGCGTGAACTGGAGGAGCACCTTCGCCGTGGTGGGCAGCACCTTGTAGGCGAAGAACGCGCCGCCGAGGAAGAGCGGGACGCCGGTGCCGACGAACGCGTAGGCGTACTTCTTCTCGTGCTTGTGCAGACCCGGGGCGACGAACGCCCACAGCTGGTACAGCCAGACCGGCGAGGCGAAGACGACACCGGCCATCAGGGAGACCTGGAGGGCCATGGTGAAGGGCGCCAGCAGACCGTTGATCGTGATCTGCGCGCACTTGGCCGAGTCGCCGGGGTCGGCGGGGGCCGGCGCGTTCGCCAGCTCCTGGAACGTCCTTCCGCAGCCGACCGAGCGCAGGATCGGCTCGGTCAGGAAGTTGATGATGTCGTAGTAGAAGAAGGCGGCGACGATCGTGACCAAGACGATGGCCAGCAACGCCTTCGCGAGCCGGTTGCGGAGCTCACGAAGGTGATCCGCGAGAGGCATCCGCCCCTCGGGATCCCTCTCCTTCTTGCGGGCAGGCTTGAGCAACCCACGTCCTCATCTCGTGCGGCAGGCCGGAGGGGTCCGGCCGTGCGTCAGCGCTGGGTGGTGTCCGACGGCTCGCTGACCGGGCGCGCGCTCGTCACGTCGCCGGGGGCGGCCTTGATGGTGCGCTGCGCGGGGGGCTGCTCGTCGCCGGCGGGCGGCGGCGGGGCGGCGGAGGTGCGGCCCTCCTCCTTCATCGCCTTGGCCTCGCTCTTGAGGATGCGGGCGGACTTGCCGAGCGAGCGCGCCATGTCCGGAAGCTTCTTCGCGCCGAACAGCAGGATGATGACGACGAGGATGAGAATGATCTCGGGGGCTCCGAGCCTTCCGAACATAAGTCTTTACCTTCTCACCGAGGCGGCTGGGTGGGATGCTGTCCGATCCGCCGGACATGCGTCCGCGCGGTCGTTCTGGCAGCGATCGTAACGCTCAGGGGTGAACACGAGGCAATCCCCGGGCGTACTCCCGTCCGCGGTCCGGGCCTCGTTCTCCGGTCCGCCCGAGCAGCGTACCTGCCCGGGCCGACGGCGTGACAGGTGCGAAGCCGTCCGCCGCGCGCGGCGTCGGGCCGGGCGCGCGATGCCCGCAGGGATCGGGTCCGCGGCGACCGGAGGGCACGGGTCCGCGGCAGTGGCCGCGCTCACAGCGCGTCCGCGGCCCGGGCGGCGCTCAGCGACGCCCGTTCCAGCTCCTCGGCGGCCCGGCTGATCCGGCTCGCCGACTCCGAGACCTGCCGGCCGAGGCGGCGCGCCTCCACGAAGACGCGGACGGCGAACACACCGAGCACGGCGAGACCCAGGAACCCCGCGGCTACCGCGAGCATCGGCCAGAACATGTCCCGAGCCTAGACCGTCGGGTGCAGGCGCAGTGTGCTGACCCCACCGCCGGTGAGCAGCTCCACGATCCGCTCCCCGGCCGGCTTGCGGACGGCGGCCCCGCAGTCGGGGCAGGTGAACGAGTAGAAGGTGGTGCGGCTGCTGGCGCCGATGGCCAGCCGCAGCGCGCTCGCGCCCAGCTCGAAGCTGCCCCGGCAGTCGGGGCAGCCGGCGCGGAACACCACCGGGGCGACGCCGCGCATCCCGGCGAACGCGGCCGCGACCGACATCCCGGTCACCCCGGTCGTCGCCGACTCGCTCACAGCGCCCGCTCCTGCCTGTCGTGCGCCGCCCGGCCGGCCGCCGCGCCCGGCGCCACCGGGGCCGGGGCGGCCGCCGCGGTCCCCGTCTCCTCGGCGTCGACGCCGTCGTAGGCCGCCAGCGCCTCGTGGGCCGCCTGCCGGGCGCTGTCGGCCAGCTCGCGCGGCGCGACGATCCGGCCGTCGCGGCCCAGCCGCAGCGCCAGGCGTCTGAGGGAGGCCGGGTCGGGGGTGCGCAAGGTGATGCGCAGCCCGCCGTCGGGAAGCTCGTCGGCGCTGTCGTGCGGGTAGTACTCGGCGACCCAGCGGCCGCCGGGGCCGACCTCCACGACGACCTCCGGGTCCTCGGCCGCGGGCTGCACCAGCGCCTCGGACAGGTCGCGCAGTTCCACCTCGGGCGGCGCGGACGGCTCGTCCAGGATCCTGATCTCGGCGACCCGGTCCAGCCGGAAGGTGCGGCGCGCCTCCGAGCGGCGGCACCATGCCTCGACATACGTGTGTCCCACGCTGACCAGACGGATGGGGTCGATCTCGCGTTCGGTGACCTCGTCGCGGGCGGGCGAGTAGTAGCGGATCCACAGCCGGCGGCGCTCGGAGATGGCCCGGTCGACGTCGGCGAAGACACCGCCCTCGGACTCGAAGGTCACCGACAGGCGGGAGCTGGCGCCCGCCGCCTCGCCGGCCGCGGTCTCGACCTTGGCCGTGGCCCGCAGCAGCGCCTGCCGGTCGCTCTCCCGCAGTCCCGGCAGGGTGGCCACCGCGCGGGCGGCCACCAGCAGGGCGGTCGCCTCGTCGGCGGCCAGCCGCAGCGGCTCGGCGGCGTCCGCGCCGAGCGCCGCCGGGTTGTGCCACCAGATGCGCTCGCCGTCGGTGTCGATGTCCAGCAGGTCGCCGCCGCGGAAGCTGGTGCCGCACATGGGCAGCACGTCGAGGTCGGAGACCAGCTCGTCCTCGGTGATGCCGAAGGCGCGCGCCACGTCCTCGATCCGCGCGCCGGGCCGCTCCCTGAGGTACGTCACCAGGGAGAGCATCCGCCGGGTCTGGTCGATGGCGTTCGCGGGCCTGACCGGTTTGCCTGCCACAGTGTTGCTCGCTCCCCCTCAGCCCTTGGCCACGGCACGCAGCCGGTCCACCACGTCGGCCCGCAGCTCGGCGGGCTCCAGGACCACCACGTCCGGTCCGAACTCCACCAGCCAGGCGTCCAGCCCGTGCCCGTACGGGATATCCAACTCGTCCCAGCCCCCGCCCAGTTCCCGTACGGCGGTGGCCTTGGCGCGCAGCGGGTAGCCGGCGCCGGAGCGCAGCCTGATCCGCGCGCTGCGGTCGGCGATCTCGCCGGCCCAGCCCGCCACGGTCTCCCGGACGGTGACGACATCGGGCACCGGCGCGGTGAAGGCGGCGCCGCGCGAGCGGACCTTGCCGGTGATCCGGGACAGCCGGAACACCCGCTCGGCGCCGCGGTCGCGGTCGAAGCCGGCCAGGTACCAGTGGCCGCGCCAGCACTCCAGCGCCCACGGCTCGACGTGCCGGGTCTCGGGGCGGGCGGCGTTGGACTTGCGGTAGTCGAAGGCGACCGGGCGGCGGTCGCGGCAGGCCAGCATCAGCGGCTCGAAGGCGGCCTCGTGCACCGGGATGCGCGGCTCCAGGGCGCCGTGCGCCTCGAACGGGTCGACGTCCGCCGGCAGCCCGGCCGCGCGCAGCTTCTGCAGGGCGCCGCTGGCGGCGCCGGCCAGCCGGGCCTGCTGCCAGACCTTGGCGGCCAGGCCCAGGGCGGCGGCCTCCTCGGCGTCCAGGGTGATGGGCGGCAGCCGGTTGCTGTCCCGGCGGGCCAGGTAGCCGATCTCGCCGTCCAGGCTCTCCACGGTCTCGATGACCAGGCCGAGCTCCCGCAGGTCGTCCTTGTCCCGCTCGAACATGCGGTTGAAGGAGTCGTCGCCGGCGCCCGCTCCCCTGCCCGGTCCGGCGGCCTCCACGTAGGCCTCGACGGAGTCGCGCAGCTCGCGCTTGCTGAGCGGCCGGCGCGTACCGAGCAGGCACAGCGCCAGGTTCATCAGCCGCTCGGCCTTGGCAATGGCCATCGGTGCCCTTCGCCTTCCTCATGGTCCCTACGACGCCCGACCGTACCGCCCCGCGCCGTGCCGGCGAAAGCCGAGGGCCCACGCCGGACAGGCGTGGGCCCCAGGTGATCGGATCCGGTCCGACTCCGCTCCGGGATCAGACCCCGAGCAGGTCGACCACGAAGATCAGGGTCTCACCGGGCTTGATCGCCGGGGTGGGGCTCTGGTCGCCGTAGGCGAGGTGCGCCGGGATGGTCAGCTGGCGGCGGCCGCCGACCTTCATGCCCTGCACGCCCTGGTCCCAGCCCTTGATGACGCGTCCGCCGCCCAGCGGGAAGCGGAACGGAGTGCCCCGGTTCCAGCTGGCGTCGAACTCCTCGCCGGTGCTGAAGGCGACGCCCACATAGTGGACGGTGACGTTCTGGCCGGCCTTCGCCTCGGGCCCGTCGCCCTCCCAGATGTCCTTGATCTCGAGGTCCGCCGGGGGCTCGCCGCCCGGGAAGTCGATCTCGGGCTTGTCGATGCTCACGTCTTAACGCTCCTGCTCGTGTACGACACGTGACGCGGACAGTCTTTCATCCCCGCCCGCCCGGTGCCCGCGCCGCCGGGTCGCGCAGCGTGGCGCGCTACATCGCCGCCAGGATGTCCACCGAGAAGACCAGCGTGGAGTCCTTCTTGATGCCGCTGTCCGGCGGCGGGTTGTCGCCGTAGCCGTCGGCCGGCGGGATCACGATCAGGACCCGGCTGCCGACCTTCTTGCCGGTCAGCCCCTGCGCCCAGCCCTTGACGACCTGCTGGAGCGAGAAGGAGGTCAGGGCCTTGCGGCCGTAGGTCGAGTCGAACTCCTTGCCGCCGTCCCACAGCACGCCCTTGTACTGGACCAGCACGGTGCTGTCCGCCTTGACCGCCGGGCCGTCGCCCTCGATGACGTACTCGGAGACCAGCTTCTTGGGGGCGGCGGTCTTCGGGAGGGTGATCTCGGGGGCGCTGCCGTCGGTGGCGGTGCCCACGGTCGGCAGGGCGGCGTCCTTCTTCTGCACCGTCCGGCCCTTGGCCGAGCTCTTGGCGTTGAAGGCGTCCTGCACGTCGACGACGAAGACCAGGGTGTCGGTGCCCTTGATGCCCGCCTGGGAGTTGCCCTGCGTGCCGTATCCCCAGGTGGGCGGCACCGCGAACTGCACCCGGCTGCCGACCTTCTTCCCGGTGAGCGCGTAGCGCCAGCCGTCGATGATCGTGCCCTGGGCGAGCTGGATGAGCAGCGGCGCCTTGCGGTCGTAGGAGTTGTCGAAGACCTTGGCGCTGTCCCAGATCTGGCCCAGGTAGTGCGCCTGGACGTAGTCGTTCTCCGCCAGGGTGCGGCCGCCGCCCGCGATCACCGTCTTGACGGCGAGGTCCTTGGAGGGCCGGCCGCTGCCCTTGGCGACGGTCGGCTTCTCGCCGAACTTGGCGCCCGCGGTGATGGCCGGCAGCGGTCCGGAGACGATCTTCGGCGGGGGCGGGGCGGAGGTGGCCGTGGCCGACGGCGACGACGAGGGGGCCGGGGAGGCGCTGTCGCTGGTCTTGCCCGAGTCGGACTTGTCGCTGCCGCAGGCGGCCAGCGTGACCAGTCCCGCGGGTACGGAAATCAGTAGAGAGCGTCGGCGCACGGTGGGGGCCTCGTAATCGGTCGGTCCTGTGGGTTGGCGTGCGCGCTACCTTACTGACGATCAGCCGCCGAAACCGGCTGCGGCCCGCACCGGTTTCGGCGGGAGGCGGGAGGACCGCCGCACCCGACGACCGCGTACGCCGCTCCGTACGCCGGCTCCGCGACCGGGTGAAGCGGGCCGGCGGGCGATGCGGGTACGCGAAGGGCGCCGTACGCGGGGGCGTACGGCGCCCGTGCGGTGTTCCCGCAGGTCGTGCGGTGTTCCGTTCGCACCGCGTACCGCTCGGGCCGCGGTCACATTCCGGCGATGAGCTTCTCCACCCGGTCGTCCACCGAACGGAACGGGTCCTTGCACAACACGGTCCGCTGCGCCTGGTCGTTGAGCTTCAGGTGCACCCAGTCGACGGTGAAGTCCCGGCGCTGTTCCTGGGCCCGCCGGATGAAGTCGCCGCGCAGTCGCGCCCGAGTGGTCTGCGGCGGGACCGACTTGCCCTCGAAGATCTTCAAGTCGTTGCAGATCCGGGTGGCTTGGCCCTTCTTCTCCAGCAGGTAGTACAGGCCGCGGCGGCGGTGGATGTCGTGGTAGGCGAGGTCTATCTGGGCGACCCGCGGATGCGACATCGTCATGTTGTGCTTGGCCCGGTACCGCTCGATGAGCTGGTACTTCATCACCCAGTCGATCTCGGTGCCGATCCGGTCGAGGTCCTCGGCCTCGATCGCGTCCAGCGTGCGGCCCCACAGCTCCAGCACCCGTTCCACGGTGCCGGTGCGGATGCCGCGGCGCTCGCAGAAGTCCACGGCCTTCTCGTAGTACTCGCGCTGCACCTCCAGTGCCGAGGCCTCCCGGCCGCTGGCCAGGCGCACCTTGCGGCGGCCGGTGATGTCGTGGCTGACCTCGCGGATGGCCCGGATCGGGTTCTCCAGGGTGAGGTCGCGCATCACCGTGCCCGCCTCGATCATCCGCAGCACCAGGTCGGTGGCGCCGACCTTCAGCAGCATCGTCGTCTCGGACATGTTCGAGTCGCCGACGATGACGTGCAGCCGCCGGTAGCGCTCGGCGTCGGCGTGCGGTTCGTCGCGGGTGTTGATGATCGGCCGCGACCGGGTGGTCGCCGAGGAGACGCCCTCCCAGATGTGCTCCGCCCGCTGGCTCACGCAGTAGACGGCGCCGCGCGGCGTCTGCAGGACCTTGCCCGCGCCGCACAGCAGCTGCCGGGTGACCAGGAACGGGATGAGGATGTCCGCGAGCCGGGAGAACTCCCCGTGCCGGGCCACCAGATAGTTCTCGTGGCAGCCGTAGGAGTTTCCCGCCGAGTCGGTGTTGTTCTTGAAGAGGTAGACGTCGCCCGCGATTCCCTCCTCGTGCAGGCGTCGTTCCGCGTCTACCAGGAGTCCTTCGAGAATGCGCTCGCCGGCCTTGTCGTGGGTGACCAGTTCGATCACATTGTCACATTCGGGTGTGGCGTATTCCGGATGTGACCCCACGTCGAGATAGAGCCGGGCGCCGTTTCGCAGAAAGACATTGCTGCTGCGGCCCCATGACACGACACGGCGGAAGAGGTACCGCGCCACCTCGTCAGGCGACAGGCGGCGCTGTCCCCTGAACGTGCACGTGACGCCGTACTCGTTCTCCAGCCCGAAAATGCGGCGGTCCATGACTGAACATTACGCCCGATCCCCCGAGCTGAAACGGGGTTCGGCAGCACGATTTGGATCATTTTCCGATGAAGCCGCAACGACCGCCCGTCCGGCGGGAGCTGCGAGGACCCGCCCGGTGGCCAGCAGCACCAGCAGCGACAGGGCTCCGGCGACCCCCGGCACCGCGAACCCCCACAGCGCTCCGCCGGCCTGGACCACCGGCCCCGCGGCCCCCGTTCCCACCGACGCGCCCACCGTGAACGTGGTCACCAGCCAGGAGAACGCCTCCGTCACCGTCCCGGCCGGCGCGTGCCGGTCCACGATGACGAACGCGCAGGCGATGCAGGGCGCCAGGAACACCCCGGCGAGCGCCGTGAGCGCCACCATGGCCACCGCGCCCGGCATCAGCAGGAGCGGCAGGTAACACACCGCCAGCAGGGCGACCAGCGCGCGCAGTCGCCGCTCGGGCACGCCCGCCCACTGGCGCGCCCCGTAGACGGCGCCGCCGGCCAGCGCGCCCAGGCCGAGCGCCGCCATCAGCCAGCCGTACACCGCGTCGCCGCCGTGGCCGTCGGCGTACGGGACGGCCGCCACAGTGATGGAGCCGAGCGCGACGCCGACGAAGAGGAACGCGGCGAGCAGGGCCAGCAGGCCCGGCGAGCGCAGCGCGCCGAGCCAGTGCGCCTCGCGCGGCGCCGAGCGCCACGCCCGCGAGGGCGGCGAGAGGACCACGCAGAGCGCCCCGAGCACGCCGAGCACGTTCAGCACGATCAGGGCCGCCCGCGCCGACCACAGCGACACGCACAGGGTGACCAGCAGCGGCCCCACGGTGAACATGACCTCCTGCGCCACCGCGTCCATGGCGTAGGCCGTGTGTACCTGGCCCTCCTTGCGCAGCACGGAGGGCCACAGGGCGCGCAGACCGCCCTCCAGGGGCGGGGTGAACAGTCCGGCGGCCGCGACGGCCGGGTAGGCGAGCGCGCCCTGCCCGGCGCCGGTCAGGGCGAAGGCGGTCATCGCCAGGGCCGCCGCGAGCGCCGCCGGCAGCTGCACCCGGGGCTGTCCGTACAGGTCCACCAGGCGGCCGAGCACGGGCTGCCCGACGGCGTTGGCGACGCCGTAGACGGCGGCCAGCGCCCCGGCGAGGCTGTAGGTGCCGCCCTCGGCGCGGACGAACAGCACGATCGCGATGGCCGCCGTGGCGTTCGGCAGCCGGCCCACCAGGGTGCCGGTCAGCAGCCGGGCGGCGTGCCGCGTCCTGAGGATTTCCAGGTATCCCGCGAATCCCGCGGCCATCGCCTGCCTCCAGGGTCAAGTTTTACGTATAACGTCCGCCGCCATACGTACCATGTGCGCTGTTCGCAGTCCAGACGAGCGGACCGCGACCGGCAGGCGGACGGACCGTCCGGCGGCGCGCGACGGGGCCCGTCCGCATCCGGCCGGGCCCGAACACAGGAACGACAAGGAGCGCTCTCCCGGTGGCACGAGGAAGTACGCGGCCCACCAGCCGTGACGTGGCGCAGGCCGCCGGGGTGTCCCAGGCCGCCGTCTCACTGGTGCTCGGCGACAAGTGGCGCGGCCGGGTGTCGCAGGCCACCGCCGAACGGGTCCGCCGGGCCGCCGACGAGCTCGGCTACCGGCCCAATCTGGCCGCCCGCAATCTGCGGCTCGGCCACACCCGGACCGTGCTCCTCGTCGTCCCGGCGCTGACCACCGAGTTCTTCGCCGGCGTCTACACCGGCGCCGCCCGCGTCGCCGCCGAGCACGGCTTCGGCGTGGTCCTCTACCCCTCCCCCGAGGGCATCGGTCCGGCCCGCAACCCCTTCGCCTCGGCGCAGGCCGCCCTGGACGGCGTGATCGCCTCCTCCATGGCCGCCGACGCCCTCACCGCGATCCGCGGCGACCGGCTCCCGCTGGTCATGCTGGACAGCGACCCCGAGGGCAGCCTGGGCGCGGCGACGGTGAACCTGGACATCGCCGATGGCGTGCGGCAGGTCGCCGCCCATCTGCTCGGCCTCGGCCACCGCGGCTTCCTGCACCTGGCCGCGGACGTGCCGTCGTGGACCTTCGAGGTGCGGGCGCGGGAGCTGGCCGCGCGGGTGGGCGCGGTGCCGGGCGCCTCGGTGCGCACCGCCCGCGCCGCCATCGCGGTCGAGGACGCCCGGGACGCCACCCAGGCCGCCCTGAGCGCTCCGGGGCCCCGCCCCACCGCCGTGGTCTGCGACGACGACAAGCTGGCCGTCGGCGCGTACAAGGCGCTGCGCCGGCTCGGTCTGCGGGTGCCGGAGGACGTCTCCGTCACCGGCTTCGACGATCTGGGCCTGGCCACCGCCGTCGACCCTGAGCTGACCACCGTCCGGCTGGACGCCGAGCTGTTCGGCGAGCGCGGCATCCGGGCCCTGCTGGCGGTCCTGGAGGGCCGTACGCCGGACGGCGGCGACGTCCCGGTGGAACTGGTGGTCCGGGGCTCCACGGCCCCGCCGGGCGCCTCCTGAGACGCCGGGAGCCCCGGCCGTGGCGCGGGCCGGGGCTTCCTGGGGTGGTGCGGAGGCGGGACGCGAGGTCGCTAGTTCTCCTCGGCGTCGCCGTTGTCGTCGGAGTCCTGGGAGGTGTCCGCCGTGCCGCCCTCCAGCAGCCGGGCCAGCTGGCGCCCCACGATGCGCTTGAACTTGCGCTGCTGCGGCCGCGTACGGTCCAGCACCGCCACCTCCAGGCGCTCGGCGGGGATCTCCCGCTCGCTGCCGTTGGTGTCGCGGGACAGGGCCTGCACCGCCAGCTTCAGCGCCTCGGCCAGCGTCATCCCGTCCTGGTGGCGCTGGTCGAGGTAGCCGCTGATCTGCTCGGCGTTGCCGCCGACCGCGACCGAGCCGTGCTCGTCCACGATCGAGCCGTCGTGCGGCAGCCGGTAGATCTGGTCGCCCTCCGGGGTCTCCCCCACCTCGGCGACCACCAGCTCCACCTCGTACGGCTTCTCGGCCGCGCTGGAGAAGATCGTGCCCAGCGTCTGGGCGTAGACGTTCGCCAGGCCCCGGGCGGTGACGTCGTCCCGGTCGTAGGTGTAACCGCGCAGGTCGGCGTAGCGCACACCGCCGATGCGCAGGTTCTCGTACTCGTTGTACTTGCCGGCCGCCGCGAAGCCGATCCGGTCGTAGATCTCGCTGAACTTGTGCAGCGCGCGGGACGGATTCTCGCCGACGAACACGATGCCGTCGGCGTACTGCAGCACGACCAGGCTGCGGCCGCGGGCGATGCCCTTGCGGGCGTACTCGGCCCGGTCGGCCATGGCCTGCTGGGGTGAGACATAGAACGGCGTCGACACCGGTTATCCGTCCCTTTCTGTTGTGGTCACGGGGTCACCCTGGACAAGAATCCGCCGCCGCCTACAGCAGCGCGGCCCGCGGGCCGTCGGGCTGCTCCAGGCGCCGTTGCAGCACCGCGCGGGCGATCTCGGAGGACTCGTCCTCGGTCAGCCTGCGGAAGCCGTCGTCGGTGATCACGGTGACGATCGGATAGATCCGGCGGGCGACATCGGGACCGCCGGTCGCCGAGTCGTCGTCTGCCGCGTCGTACAGGGCCTGGACCACCAGGGTGGTCGCCTCGGCCTCGGACAGGTCCTCGCGGTACAGCTTCTTCATGGCGCCGCGCGCGAAGATCGAGCCGGAGCCGGTCGCCGCGTAGCCGTGCTCCTCGCTGCGGCCGCCGGTGACGTCGTAGGAGAAGACGCGGCCCTTGTCGCGGTCCACGTCGTAGCCCGCGAAGAGCGGGACCACGGCCAGGCCCTGCATGGCCATGCCCAGGTTGGAGCGGATCATGGTCGACAGCCGGTTCGCCTTGCCCTCCAGCGACAGCTGGGTGCCCTCGACCTTCTCGAAGTGCTCCAGCTCCAGCTGGAACAGCTTCACCATCTCCACGGCGAGCCCGGCCGTGCCGGCGATGCCGACCGCCGAGTACTCGTCGGCCGGGAACACCTTCTCGATGTCCCGCTGCGCGATGACGTTCCCCATGGTCGCCCGCCGGTCGCCGGCCAGCACGACGCCGCCCGGGAAGGTCACGGCCACGATCGTGGTGCCGTGCGGCGCCTCGACGACCCCCTGGGTGTGCGGCAGCCGCCGCTTGCCGGGCAGCATCTCCGGCTGGTGCTCGGCGAGGAAGTCCATGAACGACGAGGACCCGGGCGTCAGGAAGGCAGCCGGCAGACGCCCGGTGCTACGAGGGTTGGGTTCCACGCGATTCCTTCCACACAAAATGGCTGCGGCCCCGCCGGGAACGGCCGAGCCGATCATCAAATCCGTGCACGGACCATACCCGTACCGGGGCCGGTCATCCGTCCCGGCGCCGGCCCTCTCGTCGGGGGCCGGCGCCGGGACGTGTGCCGGGTGCTACTCGCCGCCCTTCTGAACGAAGCTGCGGACGAAGTCCTCCGCGTTGGACTCGAGCACGTCGTCGATCTCGTCCAGGACGTCGTCGACGTCGTCGCTCAGCTTCTCGTGGCGTTCCTTGAGGTCCTCGCTCGCCTGGGCGTCCTGCGCCTGCTCCTCGACCTCCTCGGTCGAGCGCGTGGCCTTCTGCTGCCCGCCGCCGGTGTCCTTGGTCGCCATTACCCTCACCCCGCTCAGTTCGGTTCGCCCGACATGGTCGGCATTACGGCCGATCGGTGATGATCAGACCCTACAAGCCGGGTCCGACATCGGCCCCGCAGTTTCCGCAACGTACGGGGGCCATCTCTGTGATTCCCGGGCGCCGGGGTTTCCACCCCGGCCGGCCGGCCCGGCCCGGGTACCCACTCAGTTGCCGGACAGGACCCTGACCAGGTCTTCCGCCGTACGGCAGCGGTCCAGCAGCTCCTTGACGTGATTACGCGTTCCGCGAAGCGGTTCCAGGGTTGGGACGCGCTGGAGGGAGTCGCGGCCCGGCAGGTCGAAGATGACCGAGTCCCAGGAGGCCGCCGCCACGTCGTCGGCGTACTGCTCCAGGCACCGGCCGCGGAAGTACGCCCGGGTGTCCTCCGGCGGCTTCCTGCGGGCCCGGTCGACCTCGCTCTCGTCCAGCAGGCGCTTCATGCGGCCGCGGGCCGCCAGCCGGTTGTACAGGCCCTTCTCGGCCCGCACGTCGGCGTACTGGAGGTCGAGCAGGTGGAGCTTCGCGGCGTCCCAGTCCAGGCCGTCGCGGCGCCGGTAGCCCTCCATCAGCTCCCGCTTGGCGACCCAGTCCAGCTCGCCGGACAGGCTCATCGGGTCGTTCTCCAGCCGGTTGAGGGTGTCCTCCCAGCGGGACAGGACGTCCTTGGTCTGCTCGTCCGCGTCGGCTCCGAAGCGCTCCTCGACGTACTTGCGGGACAGCTCGAAGTACTCCATCTGAAGCTGCACCGCGGTCAGCGTCCGGCCGCTGCGCAGCGTGATCAGGCGCTTGAGCGACGGGTCGTGCGAGACCTGGTGCAGGGTGCGCACGGGCTGGTCCACGGCCAGGTCGACGGCGATGAAGCCGTCCTCGATCATGGACAGGACCAGCGCGGTCGTGCCCAGCTTGAGGTAGGTGGAGATCTCCGACAGGTTGGCGTCGCCGATGATCACGTGCAGCCGGCGGTACTTCTCGGCGTCCGCGTGCGGCTCGTCGCGGGTGTTGATGATCGGGCGCTTGAGGGTGGTCTCCAGACCCACCTCGACCTCGAAGTAGTCCGCGCGCTGGCTGAGCTGGAAGCCGTGCTCGTGGCCGTCCTGGCCGATGCCGACCCGGCCGGCGCCGGTGACGACCTGGCGCGAGACGAAGAAGGGCGTGAGGTGGCGCACGATGTCCGAGAAGGCGGTCTCCCGCTTCATCAGGTAGTTCTCGTGCGTGCCGTAGGAGGCGCCCTTGTTGTCGGTGTTGTTCTTGTACAGGTGGATGGGCTGCGCGCCGGGCAGCTGGGCGGCCCGCTCGGCGGCCTCGGCCATGATCCGCTCGCCCGCCTTGTCCCACAGGACGGCGTCGCGCGGGTTGGTGACCTCGGGGGCGCTGTACTCCGGGTGGGCGTGGTCGACGTAGAGCCGGGCGCCGTTGGTCAGGATGACGTTGGCGAGGCCGATGTCCTCGTCGGTGAGCTGGCTGGAGTCGGCGGCCTCGCGGGCGAGGTCGAAGCCGCGGGCGTCCCGCAGCGGGTTCTCCTCCTCGAAGTCCCAGCGGGCCCGCCGGGCCCGGTGCATCGCCGCGGCGTAGGCGTTGACGATCTGGGACGAGGTGAGCATGGCATTGGCGTTCGGGTGACCGGGGACGGAGATCCCGTACTCCGTCTCGATGCCCATCACGCGCCGTACGGTCATGCGGCCCTCCTTGCCCGGCGGCGCCCTCGGTCGAGGACGGCGCTCAAGTACCGCTGATGCTCGGGTGCCGGTGCGGTGCCCGTCCCCGCACTGCGCGACCCGGCGGTACGAACGAGCCTAGAACGCCTTTGCGCTGGTGGGGAGATCATTCGCGTCATTGCCTGCTCCATGCGTGGCCCGGAAAACAGGTCGGCTGCGGGTACCCGCCGAGGGAACCCGCAGCCACCCCGCTTTTACAGGTACTGACCGGTGTTCGCCACCGTGTCGATGGAGCGTCCGGTGTCCGCGCCCTGCTTTCCGGTGATGAGGGTGCGGATGTAGACGATCCGCTCGCCCTTCTTTCCGGAGATCCGGGCCCAGTCGTCCGGGTTGGTGGTGTTCGGCAGGTCCTCGTTCTCCTTGAACTCGTCCACGCATGCCTGGAGGAGGTGGGAGACGCGCAGGCCCTTCTGGTTCTTCTCCAGGAAGTCCTTGATCGCCATTTTCTTGGCCCGGCCCACGATGTTCTCGATCATGGCGCCGGAATTGAAGTCCTTGAAGAAGAGGACTTCCTTGTCGCCGTTGGCGTAGGTGACCTCCAGGAAGCGGTTCTCCTCGGATTCGGCGTACATCTGCTCGACCGCGGTCTGGATCATGGCCTGGACCGTGGCGTCCTTCTCGCCGCCGTGCTCCGAGAGGTCGTCCGCGTGCAGCGGAAGGCGCTCGGTGAGGTACTTCGCGAAGATGTCCTTGGCCGCCTCGGCGTCCGGACGCTCGATCTTGATCTTCACGTCGAGCCGGCCGGGCCGCAGGATGGCGGGGTCGATCATGTCCTCGCGGTTGGAGGCGCCGATCACGACCACGTTCTCCAGGCCCTCCACACCGTCGATCTCGGCGAGCAGCTGCGGGACGATGGTGTTCTCCACGTCCGAGCTGACACCCGAGCCGCGGGTGCGGAAGAGGGACTCCATCTCGTCGAAGAAGACGATGACGGGGGTGCCCTCGCTGGCCTTCTCCCGGGCCCGCTGGAAGACGAGGCGGATCTGCCGCTCCGTCTCACCGACGTACTTGTTCAGCAGCTCGGGGCCCTTGATGTTGAGGAAGAAGCTCTTGCCGGCGGCCTGGCCGGTCACCTCGGCGACCTTCTTGGCCAGCGAGTTCGCGACGGCCTTGGCGATGAGCGTCTTGCCGCATCCGGGCGGCCCGTAGAGCAGGACGCCCTTGGGCGGGCGCAGTTCGTGCTCCTTGAACAGGTCCGGGTACAGGTACGGCAGCTCGACGGCGTCCCGGATCATCTCGATCTGGTTGCCGAGGCCGCCGATCTGCTCGTAGCCGATGTCGGGCACCTCTTCGAGGACGAGTTCCTCGACCTCGCTCTTGGGCACGACCTCGTAGACATAGCCGGACCTGGGCTCCAGGAGCAGGGCGTCGCCGGCGCGGATGGTGACGTCCAGCAGCGGCTCGGCGAGCCGCACCACCCGTTCCTCGTCGGTGTGCCCGACCACCAGGGCGCGCTCGCCGTCCTCCAGGATCTCCTTGAGGGTGACGATGTCGCCGACGCTCTCGTACTCCATGGCCTCGACCACGTTGAGCGCTTCGTTGAGCATCAGTTCCTGGCCGCGCCGCAGCTCGTCGAGCTCGACGCCGGGGCTGACGTTCACCCTCAGCTTCCGGCCGCCGGTGAAGATGTCGGCGGTGCCGTCCTCGTTGGCCTGGAGGAAGACACCGAAGCCGGCCGGCGGCTGCGCGAGCCGGTCGACCTCCTCCTTGAGGGCCACGATCTGGTCGCGGGCCTCGCGGAGCGTGTTCGCCAGCCGCTCGTTCTGCGCGGACACGCCGGCCAGATTGGTCTGCAGTTCGACGATCCGCTCTTCGAGAATCCTCGTGTGCCGCGGAGAGTCGGCGAGCTTGCGTCGCAGGACGGCGATCTCCTGCTCAAGGTAGGCGATCTGCCCGGCCGGGTCGTCGGACCCTCGTCCCGGGCGGATGCCGCGGTTCATGTCGTCGTCGTGGGCTGCCACGGTCCTCACCTCCTCCAAGGGGAGCTGGACGCTTCCAGACCCTACCTGGGTGGGTGTCGATTGAAACCCCTAGATCACAAAGACTGTCGGGGTGTGTCCGATCTTCACCCTTGCGCTCTCCCTCACGCCAGGGGAATACCCACCGAACGCGATTGGAAAGCCGTCAGAGGTAGGGTCGAGTCGTTCAACACCCGTCAGAGCTGGCCGGATTCCCGCGCGGTTCGACGTGACAGGTCAGGAGATGTGAGCGTGCAGCAGCAGACGGCGGACGGCGGCGAGGCACTGGAGGTCTGGATCGACCAGGACCTGTGCACCGGTGACGGCATCTGCGCGCAGTACGCGCCCGAGGTGTTCGAGCTGGACATCGACGGCCTGGCCTACGTGAAGGGCACGGACGACGAGCTGCTCCAGGCCAAGGGCGCGACAACGCCCGTGCCGCTGCCGCTTCTCACCGACGTCGTGGACTCGGCGCGGGAATGCCCCGGCGAGTGCATCCACGTGCGGCGCGTTTCGGACAGCGTCGAGGTGTACGGACCTGACGCGGAGTGATCGCACCGGTGTCATCCGTCACCGCTGTCTGATATCTCACACGCCCGGCGGGCGCGGGGCGCCGGACGCCGCGGGCTCAGATACTGCGGGCCTGGTCGGGCGCGGAACGGACGAACGCGCCGTTCTTCCACTGCCACTTCGCCCCCTCCTTGAGGTCGGGGCAGCAATTGGGCACGTCGGGCGAGGAGTAACCGAGCAGGGTCGCGGTGACCTGTCCCGCGCGCACCGCGAAGTCGGTGACGGTGTACCGGTCCTTGGGCTCGACGAGCGTGGCCACCACCCGCGGCGCCGTCGCGCCGCGGGCCTGGGTGAGCACGTACACGCCGTCGGGCGGGGTGCCCATGGAGGCGTCGCAGTGCACGACGGCCACGGTCTCGGGCCGGCCGTCGCCGTCCAGGTCCCCGGTCGCCTTCTTCGCCACCACCGCCTTGACGGGGCCGCACTCGACCGGGAACGCCACACCGGCGGTGTCCGGTGGGGCGACGGCGGCCGCGGGGGCGCTTCTCGCCCCGCCGGACGCGGACTGGGCGGCGGTGGCGGAGCCGGGCTGGAGGGCCGAGGAGAGGGCGATCACGCCGGCTACGGCGGTCGCGGTGGCGACCCAGTGGATGGGCCGGGCGTGCGTGTGCGCCAGTTCCGGGACGGCGGAGTGCTGCACTAGGAGTGTCTCCCGTGAGGGCTGTGCCGGTGGGGTGGCCAGCATCGTGCCACACGTCACAGTGCGGGGGAACGGTGGGGTGGGTACCCGGATCCGTTGTCGATCGCGGCGCCCGGGCGCCGGGTCAACGCGAGGGCGCCGTGGCGCAGTTCCGGTCGGTGCCGGGAACTGCGCCACGGCGCCCGTTCGTTGGTCGCGGCGGGTGGCCTCAGCGGCCGGCGCCGCCGTCGGCGTTGGGGCCCTCGTAGTCCTCGCCGTAGGCGCCCTTGGCGGGGCGGCGGCGGCGCATGGGCGGCTCGACGCCGTCGGCGAGGCGACGGGCGGTGAGCAGGAAGCCGGTGTGCCCGATCATGCGGTGGTCGGGGCGGACGGCCAGGCCCTCGATGTGCCAGTTGCGGATCATCGTCTCCCAGGCGGTCGGCTCGTTGAAGCAGCCGATCTCGCGGATGGACTCCACGGTCCGGGCGAGCTGGGTGGTGGTGGCGACGTAGCAGCACAGGATGCCGCCGGGGACGAGCGCCTTGGAGACGGCCTCCAGGCACTCCCAGGGAGCGAGCATGTCGAGGATGACCCGGTCGACCTCGGTGTCGGACAGGTTGTCCTGGAGGTCGCCCACGGTGAGCTGCCAGGCGGGGTGCGGGCCGCCGAAGTAGCGCTCGACGTTGGCCTGGGCGATCTCGGCGAAGTCGGCGCGGCGCTCGTAGCTGTGCAGCATGCCCTGGTCGCCGATGGCGCGCAGCAGGAAGCTGCTGAGCGAGCCGGAGCCGACGCCGGCCTCCACGACGCGGGCGCCGGGGAAGATGTCGGCGAAGGCGAGGATCTGCCCCGCGTCCTTGGGATAGACGACGGCTGCCCCGCGGGGCATGGACAGGACGTAGTCGGGGAGCAGGGGACGCAGCGCGAGGTAGGCGACGTTGCCGGTGGTCCGGACAACGCTTCCCTCGGGAGCGCCGATCAGTTCGTCGTGCGGGAAGGAACCCTTGTGGGTGTGAAAGTTCTTCCCGGCCTCGAGCGTGAACGTGTAGTGGCGGCCCTTGGGGTCGGTCAGCTGTACCTGGTCCCCGACCTTGAAGGGCCCGCGACGGCGGGCGGCACCGGTCGGTTCGGACATGTGACCAGCCTACCGGCCCCCGGGAGGGCCGCCGACCACGGCCGGATCCCCGGGGCCTCCCGTCCGGATCAGGCCGACGGACGGGCCATGGCCTTGACGAAGGCGCGCTCTACGTCGGCGGCGGAGAGCACGCCGTAGATCTCGCCGGTCTCCTCCACGACCAGGTACTCGGTCGCCGGGGTGGCGCGCAGCACGTCCAGCAGCTGCTCGCCGGCCAGCTCCGCCGAGACGCGCATGCCCTCGGTGAGGTCCTGGGCGAGTTCACCGGCCGACACCCAGGGGCGGCGGTGCTCGGGCACGCCCACGATCGCGGACTCGCGGACGAGGGCGAGGGGTTCGCCGTGGCCGTCGACGACGACCAGGGCGCGGGCGCCGGCGGCGTTGGCGCGGCGCAGCCCCTCGGCCAGGGAGGTGCCGGTCTCGACCGGCACCGCGCGGCGGGTGAGGGTGCGGGCGCGCAGCTCGGGGAGGTGTTCGCGCAGCCGGGCCATGCGCAGGCTGTTGCCGGCGCCGGTCCAGATGATCGCGGCGATGATGGCGGCGAGCAGGGCGTCGGTGACCGTGTCCATGCCGACGCTGTCCTCGGCGGTCGCCCCGAGGGCGCCGGACTGGCTGACCAGGGGCAGCCCGATGAGGACGGACACGGCCAGGGCGCGGCCGACCCAGGCGGCGGCGACGGTGCCGCTCATCGGCCGGCCGGTGATCTTCCAGACGACGGCGCGCAGCATCCGGCCGCCGTCCAGGGGCAGGCCGGGCAGCAGGTTGAAGACGGCGACGATGAGGTTGGAGATCATCAGGGCGGCCAGCAGGACGCCGGGGACGGTGCCGCGCTCGACCGGTTGCAGCGCGAGGTAGAAGACGCCGCCGAGGACCAGGGAGAGCAGCGGTCCGACGAAGGCGAGGACGAACTCGCGGCCGGGGGTCTCGGCCTCCTTCTCGATCTCCGAGACGCCGCCGAAGAACTGGAGCTGGATGCGGCGGACGGGGAGCTTGAAGCGGAGGGCGGCGATGGTGTGGGCGAGTTCGTGGACGAGGACGGAGCCGTAGAAGGCGACCGCGAAGAACAGGGAGACCAGGTAGCGGGCGGCGCCCAGCTGGGGCAGCACCCGGTCGAGCTGGCCGCCGAACACCCAGGTGATCAGGGCGGCGACGAGGAACCAGCTGGGCGCGACGTAGACGGGCACGCCGAAGGGGCGGCCCATGAGGATGCCGCCGCCGGGTCCCTGCGGGCGGCGGGGCGGGCGGGGGCGGCGGCCGGGGCCGGGGGGGCCGGGGTCCGCGTGCGCGTGCGCGTGGGCGCGGTCGGGGTGGGCGTCGGGGCCGGTCGCGCCGGCTCCGGCCGGAGGGTTCCGGGGCGGGGGCGGCGGGGCCGCGCCCGCCGCGGCGTCGGTGTGCGTGCCTTGGCCGGGTGCGGCGTCGCCGCGCGTGCCACCGTCGCCGTGCGTGCCTTCGCCGGGTGCGGCGTCGCCGTGCGTGCCGCCGCCGGGTGCGTCGGCGGAGCGGTCGTCGTCCCGGGGCGGCTGCTGGGACTGCGGTCCGGAGGGCCGCGCCGGCCGGGGGGCTTCCGGCGCCGCGCCGTCGGCGGGCTCGGCGGGCCGCGCCGGTTCGGAGGGCCGCGCGGGTTCGGGGGGCGGTGCGGCCGGTTCGGCGGCGCGGCGGCGCGCGGGGCCGGCGTCCGGTGCCGTGGGGTCCGTCGGGGACTGCGCCGACTCGTCGTTGCCGGACCGCGGCTGCCCGCTTCCGCCGCTCACGTCCACGGTGTCCCCTCGTTCGAAGCGCGTTTCCCGTGCCTGCCGGACGGGAGGTCTCGGGTCGATGGTATGCGGCGGCGGCGCGCGGTCCAGTCCGGCACCCCTGACATCTGCCCCGCCGTCGGCCTGGTCAGTCGGGACGAATGGGTCACTGTCGGTGGCTGGCCGTAGGGTCTGTGGCATGGAGACGAGCACGCAGGCGCCGGAGCCCGCACCGGACCGCACACCGGCGTCCGGCCCCGCCCCGCGGACGGCGGCGGCCACGGCGACGACGGTGCCCGCCCAGGCGACCGCCCCCGAGGCGCCCGCCGGGGGCTCGGCGCCGGCCGCGCCGACGACGGACCACGAGCCCGCGACGGACGGCTCGGCGACGGACAGGCCCGCGACGGACACCACGGTGGACACGTCCACGGCGGACACGTCCGCGGTGGACGCACCCGCGGTGGATACGTCCTCGGTGAACGCACCCGTGGCGGAAGCGTCTCCGGGCGACGATTCGGCGGTGGGCGGTGCGGATGCGGCCACGGCGCCGCCCGGTGCGGCCGAGACCGTGCCCGGTGCGGCCGAGACCAGCGCGGCGGCCGAGGCCGTCCCGGGCGCGGCGGCCGGTGCCGGGCGGGAGGGCGCCGGGGGCGGCGGGCGTCCGGCCGCGCCGCCGGTGTCGTTGTCGCCGTCGCGTGCCGGGGACTTCATGCAGTGCCCGTTGCTGTACCGCTTCCGGGTGATCGACCGGCTGCCGGAGAAGCCGAGCGAGGCGGCGACGCGGGGCACCCTGGTGCACGCGGTGCTGGAGCGCCTGTTCGACGCGCCGGCCGCGGAGCGCACCGCGCCGCGGGCCAGGGCGCTGATCCCCGGTCAGTGGGACCGGCTGCGGGAGTCGCGGCCGGAACTGGTGGAGCTGTTCGCCGACGACGCGGACGGCGAGCGGCTGGCGCGCTGGCTGTCGGAGGCGGAACGGCTGGTGGAGCGCTGGTTCACGCTGGAGGACCCGACCCGTCTGGAGCCGGCCGAGCGGGAGCTGTTCGTGGAGGCGGAGCTGGCCTCCGGGCTCCGGCTGCGCGGCATCATCGACCGGGTGGACGTGGCCCCGACGGGCGAGGTGCGCATCGTCGACTACAAGACCGGCAAGGCGCCCCGCCCCGAGTACGCGGAGGGCGCGCTGTTCCAGATGAAGTTCTACGCCCTGGTGGTGTGGCGGCTGAAGAGGGTCGTGCCGCGGCGGCTCCAGCTGGTGTACCTGGGCAGCGGCGACGTACTGACGTACGACCCGGTCCCGGCCGATCTGGAGCGGATCGAGCGCAAGCTGCTGGCGCTGTGGGAGGCGATCCGGCTGGCCACCGAGACCGGTGACTGGCGGCCGCGCCCCACCAAGCTGTGCGGCTGGTGCGACCACCGGGCGCACTGCCCGGAGTTCGGCGGCACTCCCCCGCCCTACCCGCTGCCCCTGGCACCGGCCGCGCCGTCGCCGCAGGGCAGAATGGGCGCGGACTAGGGAACCGGCGAAGGAGACTCACGTGGCCATCCGCGTCCTACTGGTCGACGACCAGCCACTGCTGCGCACCGGATTCCGCATGATCCTGGAGGCGGAGCAGGACATCGCGGTCGTGGGCGAGGCCGGCGACGGTCTCCAGGCCCTGGACCAGGTGCGGGCGCTTCAGCCCGACGTGGTGCTGATGGACATCCGCATGCCGCGGATGGACGGCGTGGAGGCGACCCGGCAGATCACCGGACCCGAGCGCGACGGCCCGGCGAAGGTGCTGGTGCTGACCACCTTCGACCTCGACGAGTACGTGGTGGAGGCGCTGCGCGCCGGGGCGAGCGGCTTCCTGCTCAAGGACGCCCCCGCCAACGAGCTGGTGCAGGCGATCCGGGTGGTGGCCGGGGGCGAGGCGATGCTCGCGCCGAGCATCACCCGCCGGCTGCTGGACAAGTACGCCATCCATCTGCCCTCGGGCGAGGAGCCGGTGCCGGACACCCTGCACACCCTCACCGACCGTGAGGTGGAGGTGCTGAAGCTGGTGGCGCGCGGTCTGTCGAACGCGGAGATCGCCGCGGACCTGTTCGTCAGCGAGACGACCGTCAAGACGCACGTCGGGCACGTGCTGACGAAGCTGGGGCTGCGGGACCGCGTGCAGGCGGCGGTGTACGCGTACGAGAGCGGGCTGGTGCGGCCGGGCGCGCAGTAGCGCCTGACGCCCCGTCGAACGGACGGCGGTACGACCGAGGGCGCCCCTCCCGGAATTCCGGGAGGGGCGCCCTCGGTCGTGGGGGTGACCCGGTGTCAGCTGCTCACACCTCGGCCGAGCTGCCACAGCTGGAGCGTCGAGGAGGAGTTGAGGGCGTACGCGGCGCCCGTGATGTCGTCGCGGGCGGCGATGTACTGCTTGCCCTGCCACAGCGGCAGCACCGGCACGTCGTCGGCGACGTCGTCCTGGATCTCCGTCAGGCTGCTGGAGGCGGAGAGCCGGTCGGCCTGGCGGCGGGACTGCGGGATCAGCTCGTTGCGGATCTTGTTGTTGGTGTAGGGCGAGCCGAGCATGTTGTTCTTGTCGAGGAACGGCGCGATGAAGTTGTCGGGGTCCGGGAAGTCGGGGAACCAGCCCATCCCGTAGACGTCGTAGGCGCCCTTCTGCTCGGCCGGGCGGAACACCTTCCACTCGGTGCCCTGGATGCTGACGTCGAACAGGCCACTGGCGTTGAGCTGCTGCTGCAGGATCTCGAACTCCTGCTTGGTGGCCGGACCGTAGTGGTCGGTCGTGTAGTGCAGCGTGAGCTTCACCGGGGTGGTGACGCCGGCCTTGTTCAGCAGGGTGCGCGCCTTGCTGTCGCTGGGGTCGCCGTACTTGTTGAAGAAGGAGTTCGAGTGGCCGGTGACGGTGGCCGGGACCAGCGAGAACAGCGGCTCGGCCTGGGTGCCGTAGACCTTGGCGACCAACGCGCTGCGGTTGATGATCTGGGCCATGGCCTGGCGTACGGCCCTGTCCTTGACGCTGGTGGCGTCGGTGTTGAAGCCCAGGTAGCGGATCTCCAGTCCGGGCATCTCGACGAGGTCGATGTTGCCGCCGGAGGCGTTGGAGAGCTTCTGGATCTGCTGGGGCGACATGGCGCGGGTCATGACGTCGATGTCACCCTTGTTCAGGGCGGCACCCATGGCGTCGGCGTCCGCGAAGGAACGGATCTGCACCTTGTCGTTGTTGACCTGCAGCGTCCCCTTGTACTTGGGGTTCTTGGTGAAGACGGCGTCGACCATCTCGTCGTTCTTGACGTTCGCCTTCATCGTGTACGGGCCGGAGCCGTCCACCGCGAAGCCGTCGCGCAGCTTGCTCTTCTCGTAGTCCTTGGGGTTGACGATGCCCGCGACGGGCGTCGACAGCTTGTACGGGAAGGTGGCGTCGGCGGTGTTGAGGTGGAAGACGACCTCGCGGTCCCCCCGGGTCTCGACCGTGTCGACGGTGGAGAGCAGGCTGTTGACCTGGGTGTCGGTCGTGATGCCGCGGGCCCGGTCGATGGAGTACTTCACATCCGACGCGGTGATCTCGTCGCCGTTGGCGAACTCCAGTCCGGAGCGCAGGGTGCAGACGTAGCGTTCGTTGCCGCTGTCGGTGAAGCCGCACTTCTCGGCCGCCTCGGGCACGGGGTCGCCGTCGCCCTTGGGCTGGATCATCAGGGTCTGCACGGTCTGGCGCAGGATGTTCCAGGTGCCGACGTCGTAGGCGTAGGCCGGGTCGAGGGGCGCGGGATCGTCCTTGGAGGCGGTGAACCGGTCCGTGGTGCCGACGACGATGGCGTCGCCGCTGTCGCTTCCGCTGTCGGACCCGCCGCACGCGGCGAGTACCGGCGCGAGCAGGCCGACCACGGCCGGCAGCACCAAAGTCTTACGGTTCATGCTCGAGTTTCTCCAGGGCTGTCAGGTCCGTGTACCCGGCGGGCTGAGGGTGTGTCGCGGCGGATCACGGGGTTGGTTCGATGTACTCGCGACGACATTAGTCCGCGCCCGCGCGGTGGCTCGCGGCCGCCGGAGCCGGGGTGCCATCACACAGCGGAACCAGGTGTGGACGCACCGAAAACGCGCCAGTGGAAGGATTCGTGCAGCGTTCCACCAAACGGGACACAAGGGCACGCGCACCCCGTGGAAAAGGGGGCGGGAAGCACACCTCCCCGCCCTTGTCGACCCTCTTTCAAGTGATGAACGTCACCTCGGCAACTCTGCGCGACCGTAACGGAATTCAGCCGTCCGGCGCGTTTCGCGCGCTTTCCGGGCCCGCCGGAGGACCGGCCCGACGGGACCCGGGAGGTGTGAGCGAGGGCTAGTGAGGCAGTGTCACCAGACCGTGCAGGAAGGGCAGGTCGACCTCTTCGAGCGAAGTGACGACCGTGCGCCGGGGCGCGGGGGCGATGGGGGCGACCGAGGGCACGGCCACCACGTGGCAGCCGGCGGCCTCGGCCGCGGCGACGCCGGTCGCGGTGTCCTCGACGACCGCGCAGCGGGCCGGGTCCACCCCGAGGCGGGAGGCGGCCAGCAGGTAGGGGTCGGGGTGCGGCTTGGTGCGGGCCACCTCGTCGCCGGCGACGGACAGGGCGAAGTGGTGCGGGCCGAGGGAGGCGAGGACCCGGTCGATGATGCGCCGGTGGGAGGCGGAGACCAGGGCGGTGGGGATCCCGTGCGCGGACAGTTCGGCCAGCAGGCGCGCGGCGCCCGGCATCAGCGGCACGGTGCGCCCGACCAGTTCCTCGAAACCCTGGTTGAGCAGCACGGTCAGCTCGGCGAGGGTGACGGCGGCGCCGGTGGCCTCGATCAGGAAGCCGGCGCTGCGGGTCATGGGACCGCCGACGACGACGTGCCGCCACGCCTCGTCGAGGGTGTGTCCGAGGGCGGCGAAGACCGCCACCTCGACCTCCCACCAGAAGCCCTCGGTGTCCACCAGAGTGCCGTCCATGTCGAGAAGCACGGCCTGGAGAGCTGAGCCTTCCGAGTGCCGGGTTCCGAGCGCGGGGACCGTACTGGTCATCCGGGCGCCTCCTTGAGGGACGAGCAGGCCGGCTCCCGCGCGGGGAACCGGCCTGCAGTGGACCGACCAGTGTACGACGTGATCGGTGCGAACGGCGCACCGGGAACACCCGACGCCCTCGCGTCCCCCCGTTCGCCGGACGGCGGACGGCGGACGGGGAAGCCGGACACCCGTCGGGCCACGGCACCACGAGCGCCGTGGCCCGGCGCCCGCCTCAGCGGGCGTTGAAGTACTTCGCCTCCGGGTGGTGGATGACGATCGCGTCCGTGGACTGCTCCGGGTGGAGCTGGAACTCCTCGGAGAGGTGGACGCCGATGCGCTCCGGCTGGAGCAGGCCGGCGATCTTCGCGCGGTCCTCCAGGTCGGGGCAGGCGCCGTAGCCGAGGGAGAACCGGGCGCCGCGGTACTTCAGGGCGAACATGTCCTCCATGCCGGCCGGGTCCTCGCCGCCGAAGCCCAGCTCGCCGCGGACCCGGGCGTGCCAGTACTCGGCGAGGGCCTCGGCCAGCTGCACGGACAGGCCGTGCAGCTCCAGGTACTCCCGGTAGGAGTCGGAGGCGAACAGCCGCGCGGTCTCCTCGCCGATCCGGGAGCCGACGGTGACCACCTGGAAGCCGACGACGTCGATCTCGCCGGACTCCTCCGGGCGGAAGAAGTCGGCCAGGCACAGCCGCCGGCCGCGGCGCTGGCGCGGGAAGGTGAACCGGGTGCGCTCATTGCCCTGCTCGTCCAGCACGATCAGGTCGTCGTCCTTGGACACGCACGGGAAGTAGCCGTAGACGACCGCCGCTTCGAGCAGGTTCTCGGTGTGCAGCCGGTCCAGCAGGCCGCGCAGCCGGGGCCGGCCCTCGGTCTCCACCAGCTCCTCGTAGGTCGGCCCGTCGCCGGTGCGGGCCTGCTTGAGGCCCCACTGCCCCTTGAACAGCGCGCCCTCGTCCAGCCAGGTCGCGTACTCCTTGAGCTGGATGCCCTTGATCACCCGGGTGCCCCGGAACGGCGGCTCGGGCACCGGGTTGTCGGTGGCCACGTCGGAGCGGACGTGCCCCTCCTCCGGCCGCTGCTCCTCGACCGCGGCCGGGGCGGCGGCCCGCACCCGGCGCTGCTTCAGCTCGGGCAGCTTGACGCCGGGCACGCCCCGCTTGACGCCGATCAGGGCGTCCATCAGGCGCAGCCCCTCGAACGCGTCGCGGGCGTAGCGGACCTCGCCCTCATAGATCTCGTGCAGGTCCTGCTCGACGTAGGCCCTGGTCAGGGCGGCGCCGCCGAGGATCACCGGGTAGTCGGCGGCCAGGCCGCGCTGGTTCAGCTCCTCCAGGTTCTCCTTCATGATCACCGTGGACTTCACCAGCAGCCCGGACATGCCGATGACGTCGGCCCTGTGCTCGTCGGCGGCCTCCAGGATCGCGGAGACGGGCTGCTTGATGCCGAGGTTGACGACGTTGTAGCCGTTGTTGGACAGGATGATGTCGACGAGGTTCTTGCCGATGTCGTGCACGTCGCCGCGCACGGTGGCGAGCACGATGGTGCCCTTGCCGGCCTCGTCGGTCTTCTCCATGTGCGGTTCGAGGTGGGCGACGGCCGTCTTCATCACCTCGGCGGACTGGAGGACGAACGGCAGCTGCATCTGTCCGGAGCCGAACAGCTCGCCGACGACCTTCATGCCGTCCAGCAGGGTCTCGTTGACGATGTCGAGCGCCGGGCGCTCGGTGAGCGCCTCGTCCAGGTCGGCCTCCAGGCCGTTGCGCTCGCCGTCGATGATCCGCCGCTTGAGGCGTTCGTCCAGCGGGAGGGCGGCCAGTTCCTCGGCCTTGCCGGCCTTCAGCGACTTCGCCGTGGCGCCCTCGAACAGCTGCATGAGCTTCTGCAGCGGGTCGTAGCCCTCGCGGCGGCGGTCGTGGATCAGGTCCAGGGCGGTGGTGACCTGCTCGTCGTCGAAGCGGGCGATCGGCAGGATCTTGGAGGCGTGCACGATCGCCGAGTCCAGGCCCGCCTTGACGCACTCGTCCAGGAACACGGAGTTCAGCAGGATCCGGGCGGCCGGGTTGAGGCCGAAGGAGATGTTCGACAGGCCCAGGGTGGTCTGCACCTTCGGGTGGCGCCGCTTCAGCTCGCGGATGCCCTCGATGGTGGCGACGCCGTCCTTGCGGGACTCCTCCTGCCCGGTGCAGATGGTGAAGGTCAGACAGTCGACGAGGATGTCCTCCTCGCGGATGCCCCAGTTGCCGGTCAGGTCGTCGATCAGCCGCTCGGCGATCTCCACCTTCTTCTCGGCGGTACGGGCCTGGCCCTCCTCGTCGATGGTGAGCGCGATCAGCGCCGCGCCGTGCTCGCGGGCCAGCGCGGTCACCTTCGCGAACCGCGACTCGGGGCCGTCGCCGTCCTCGTAGTTCACCGAGTTGATCACGGCCCGGCCGCCGAGCTTCTCCAGGCCCGCCCGGATGACGTCGACCTCGGTGGAGTCCAGCACGATCGGCAGGGTGGAGGCGGTGGCGAACCGGCCGGCCAGCTCCGCCATGTCGGCGACGCCGTCCCGGCCGACGTAGTCCACGCACAGGTCGAGCAGGTGCGCGCCCTCGCGGATCTGGTCGCGGGCCATCTCCACGCAGTTGTCCCAGCGGCCCTCCAGCATGGCCTCGCGGAACTTCTTGGAGCCGTTGGCGTTGGTGCGCTCGCCGATCGCCAGGTACGAGGTGTCCTGGCGGAAGGGGACCGTCTGGTAGAGGGAGGCCGCGCCGGGCTCGGGACGCGGGTCGCGCTCGACCGGGGCGAGGCCGCGCACCCGCTCCACCAGCTGCCGCAGGTGTTCGGGCGTGGTGCCGCAGCAGCCGCCCACCAGGGAGAGGCCGTAGTCGCGGACGAAGTTCTCCTGGGCGTCGGCCAGCTCGCCGGCCGAGAGCGGGTAGCGCGCGCCGTCCTTGGTCAGCTCGGGCAGGCCGGCGTTGGGCATGCAGGACAGCTGGACACGGGAGTGGCGGGCCAGGTAGCGCAGGTGCTCGCTCATCTCGGCCGGGCCGGTCGCGCAGTTCAGGCCGATCATGTCGATGCCCAGCGGCTCCAGCGCGGTCAGCGCCGCGCCGATCTCGGAGCCGAGCAGCATGGTGCCGGTGGTCTCGACGGTGACCGACACGATCAGCGGGACCTCGTACCCGGCGATCTCCATCGCGCGGCGGGCGGCGACGACGGACGCCTTGGTCTGGAGCAGGTCCTGGGTGGTCTCCACCAGCAGCGCGTCCGCGCCGCCGGCGAGCAGGCCCTCGGCGTTCTGCTGATACGCGTCGCGGATGGCGGTGTAGGTGGTGTGGCCCAGCGTGGGCAGCTTGGTGCCCGGTCCCATCGAGCCGAGCACCCAGCGGGCGCGGCCGTCGCGGGCGGCGTACCCGTCGGCCGTCTCGCGGGCGATGCGTGCGCCCGCCTCGGACAGCTCGGCGACGCGCTCGGGGATGTCGTACTCGCCCAGGGCGGTGAGGTTGGCGCCGAAGGTGTTGGTCTCGACGCAGTCGACGCCCGCGTCGAAGTACTCGGCGTGCACCGAGGCCACGATGTCCGGCCTGGTGACGTTCAGGATCTCGTTGCAGCCCTCGAGATCCTGGAAGTCCTCGAGGGTGGGGTCCTGGGCCTGGAGCATGGTGCCCATCGCTCCGTCGGCGACCACCACTCGGGTGGCGAGCGCCTCGCGGAGGGCGGACGCACGGGTCCGGCTGTCTGCGGAAGGGGACGGCGGCAACGAGGCCATGAAGGGGCTCCCTTAGGTGCGACGGCTGTCGGCTTTGCGTCTTCCCCGGGCGGTTCCGAGAGCTCCGCACGGAGCTTCCCGGGGACGGTGCACGCCGCAAGCGTAGCGGGGGCCGGGCCCTGGTGTTCAGGGCGTCCACGGCTCGGACGAGGATGGCACCCGCGTCACGTCCGGGCGACGCACGACGTAACAGATGTCGACCGACCATTGGCGGGGAGTCGGCAACGACCGGTAGTGTTCGACATTGCCGAACGGCGGTAGACGAGATCGCCGCCGACGGCCGAAGGGGACGGAGGGCAGGACGGCGATGGCACGGAACATCCAGTCGCTCGAACGGGCGGCCGCGATGCTGCGGCTGCTCGCGGGCGGCGAGCGACGGCTCGGCCTGTCGGACATCGCCTCGTCGCTCGGCCTCGCCAAGGGCACCGCGCACGGCATACTGCGCACCCTCCAGCAGGAGGGTTTCGTCGAACAGGACGACGCCTCCGGTCGCTACCAGCTCGGCGCGGAGCTGCTGCGCCTGGGCACCACCTACCTCGACGTGCACGAACTGCGGGCGCGCGCCCTGGTGTGGACCGACGACCTCGCGCGCGCCAGCGGGGAGAGCGTCTACCTGGGCGTGCTGCACCAGCAGGGCGTGCTGATCGTGCACCACGTCTTCCGCCCGGACGACAGCCGGCAGGTGCTGGAGATCGGGGCGATGCAGCCGCTGCACTCCACCGCGCTCGGCAAGGTCCTCTCCGCCTACGACCCGGTGGCGCACAGCGAGGCGCTGGAGGCCGAGCGCAAGGTCTTCACCGACCGCACCGTGTGCGCCGTCGAGGAGTTCGAGCGGATCCTCGACCTCACGCGCGCGCGGGGCTACGCGGCCGACGTGGAGGAGACCTGGGAGGGCGTCGCGTCCGTCGCGGCGCCCATCCACGACCGGCGGCGGATGCCGGTCGGCGCGGTCGGCATCACCGGCGCCGTGGAGCGGGTGGGCCGGGACGGCGAGCTGCGGCACGAGCTGATCGCGGCGGTGCGGGACTGCGCCCGCGCGGTCTCCCGGGACCTGGGCGCCGGCCGCTTCTGAGCGCTGCGGGGCACTCCCCCGCCCCACCGCTCGCCCCTTCCCCTCGCGGGCCGGTACGGCAGTCGCCGTACCGGCCTTCGGCATGCCCGGCGGACCCGGATCGCACGGATGTACGGGCCGCGATCAGTAACGATCGTGCATTCGACAACAGAACTCTTGACGCCCATGGGGTGGCGGGCAAGACTCGCGTCCATCGGTCGGCATTGTCGAACACCTTGCGGCAATACGCGTTAGAGTGTGACAACGCCAGAGGCCGGCATCGCTCTCACCCCCTGAGGGCGCCAGACCCCCGGCGGGACCCGGGGTTCGGCTACCCCTGGACGAAGGACAAAGGAGTCGCGGGTGTCCAGCTCCGACATCTTCATCGGCGAGACCATCGGTACCGCCATACTCATCGTGCTCGGCGGCGGCGTCTGCGCCGCCGTCACCCTGAAGGCCTCCAAGGCCCGTAACGCCGGCTGGCTCGCCATCGCCTTCGGGTGGGGTTTCGCCGTGATGACGGCCGTCTACGTCTCCGGCCCGCTCTCGGGCGCCCATCTCAACCCCGCCGTGACGGTGGCCCTCGCCATCAAGGACGGCGGCTGGGCCAACGTGCCGACCTACCTCGGCGGCCAGCTGCTGGGCGCCATGATCGGCGCGACGCTGGTCTGGCTGGCCTACTACGGCCAGTTCCAGGCGCACCTGACCGACAAGGAGATCGTCGGCGGCCCGGGCGCGCAGACCACCTCGGCCAAGGCCGTCGAGGCCCAGGAGCAGGGCGCGGGACCGGTGCTCGGCGTCTTCTCCACCGGCCCGGAGATCCGCAACGTGGTGCAGAACCTCGCCACCGAGATCATCGGCACCGTCGTGCTGATCCTGGCGGTCCTCACCCAGGGCCTGAACGACAACGGCAACGGCCTGGGCACCCTCGGCGGCCTGATCACCGCGCTCGTGGTGGTCGCCGTCGGCCTCTCCCTCGGCGGCCCCACCGGCTACGCCATCAACCCCGCCCGTGACCTGGGCCCGCGCATCGTGCACGCCCTGCTGCCGCTGCCCAACAAGGGCGGCTCCGACTGGAGCTACGCCTGGATCCCGGTGGTCGGCCCGCTGATCGGCGGCGCCATCGGCGCAGGCATCTACAACCTCGCCTTCGCCTGACGGACGCGGCGTCCGCGGCCCCGGGCCGCCGGACGCCGGCCCCGGCCGCACCGCCGCATCCACCGCCCCACAGCCACCCGGACCCCAGGAGCACACCGTGACCGACGCGCACACCGCCGGACCGTTCATCGCCGCCATCGACCAGGGCACCACCTCCAGCCGCTGCATCGTCTTCGACCGGGACGGCCGGATCGTCTCCGTCGACCAGAAGGAGCACGAGCAGATCTTCCCGAAGCCGGGCTGGGTCGAGCACGACGCCAACGAGATCTGGACCAACGTCCAGGAGGTCGTCGCCGGGGCCGTCGAGAAGGCCGGCATCACCCGCGACGACATCAAGGCCATCGGCATCACCAACCAGCGCGAGACGACCGTGCTGTGGGACAAGAACACCGGTGAGCCCGTCCACAACGCCATCGTCTGGCAGGACACCCGCACCGACTCCCTGTGCCGGGAGCTGGGCCGCAACGTCGGCCAGGACCGCTTCCGCCGCGAGACCGGCCTGCCGCTCGCCTCCTACTTCGCCGGCCCCAAGGCCCGCTGGCTGCTCGACAACGTCGAGGGCCTGCGCGAGCGCGCCGAGGCGGGCGACATCCTCTTCGGCACCATGGACACCTGGGTCATCTGGAACCTGACCGGCGGCGTCGACGGCGGCGAGCACGTCACCGACGTCACCAACGCCTCCCGCACCCTGCTGATGAACCTGCACACCATGGCGTGGGACGAGCGGATCGCCGAGTCGATCGGCGTGCCGACGCGGATCCTGCCCGAGATCCGCTCCTCCGCCGAGGTCTACGGCGAGATCAAGGGCGGCCGCCTCGGCGAGCTGCTCGGCGGCATCCCGGTCGCCTCCGCGCTCGGCGACCAGCAGGCGGCCCTGTTCGGCCAGACCTGCTTCTCCGAGGGCGAGACCAAGTCGACGTACGGCACCGGCACCTTCATGGTGATGAACACCGGCGACAAGCTCATCAACTCCTACAGCGGGCTGCTGACCACGGTCGGCTACCAGATCGGCGACCAGAAGCCGGTCTACGCCCTGGAGGGCTCGATCGCCGTCACCGGCTCGCTGGTGCAGTGGATGCGCGACCAGATGGGGCTGATCTCCACCGCCGCCGAGATCGAGACCCTCGCGCTCTCCGTCGAGGACAACGGCGGCGCCTACTTCGTGCCGGCCTTCTCCGGCCTGTTCGCCCCGTACTGGCGCTCCGACGCCCGCGGTGTGATCGCCGGCCTGACCCGGTACGTCACCAAGGCGCACCTCGCGCGCGCCGTCCTGGAGGCCACCGCCTGGCAGACGCGGGAGATCGCCGACGCCATGACCAAGGACTCCGGGGTGGAGCTGACCGCCCTCAAGGTCGATGGCGGCATGACCTCCAACAACCTGCTGATGCAGACGCTCTCGGACTTCCTGGACGCTCCCGTGGTGCGTCCGATGGTGGCCGAGACCACCTGCCTCGGCGCCGCCTACGCCGCCGGTCTCGCCGTCGGCTTCTGGGCCTCCACCGACGAGCTGCGCCAGAACTGGCGCCGGGCCGCCGAATGGACCCCCCGCATGGACGCGGACACCCGCGACCGTGAGTACAAGAACTGGCTCAAGGCCGTCGAGCGGACCATGGGCTGGATCGAGGACGAGGAGTAAGAAACCCCAATGACCAGTCAGTCCACCCTGCAGTCCGTGCCTGCCCTGGGGACGCACCCGGCCTCCGGCTCCAACCCGAGCCGCGCCGAGACCCGGGAGCAGCTCTCCAAGGCGACGTACGACCTCCTCGTGATCGGCGGCGGCATCCTGGGCATCTCCACCGCCTGGCACGCCGCGCAGTCCGGCCTCAGGGTGGCCCTGGTCGACGCCGGCGACTTCGCCGGCGCCACCTCCTCCGCCTCCTCCAAGCTCCTGCACGGCGGTCTGCGCTACCTGCAGACCGGCGCGGTGAAGCTGGTGGCGGAGAACCACTTCGAGCGCCGTGCGGTCTCCCGCCAGGTGGCCCCCCACCTGGCGAACCCGCTCACCTTCTACCTCCCGGTGTACAAGGGCGGGCCGCACGGCGCGGCGAAGCTCGGCGCGGGCGTGTTCGCCTACTCCGCGCTCTCCGCGTTCGGCGACGGCGTCGGCCACCTCCTCTCCCCCGCCAAGGCGGCGCAGGACGTGCCCGAGCTGCGCACCGAGAACCTCAAGGCCGTGGCCGTCTACGGCGACGACCAGATGAACGACGCGCGCATGGCCCTGATGACAGTCCGCGCGGCCGTCGAGGCGGGCGCGGTCGTCCTCAACCACGCCGAGGTGACCGGGCTGCGCTTCACCAAGGGCCGGGTGACCGGCGCCGAGCTGCGCGACAAGCTCTCCGGGGACGAGTTCGGCGCGAACGCCCGCCTGGTGCTGAACGCCACCGGCCCGTGGGTGGACCACCTGCGCCGGATGGAGGACGCGAACGCCGCGCCGTCCATCCGCCTGTCCAAGGGCGCGCACCTGGTCCTGAAGCGGACCGCGCCGTGGAAGGCCGCGCTGGCCACCCCGATCGACAAGTACCGCATCACCTTCGCCCTCCCCTGGGAGGACATGCTGCTGCTCGGCACCACCGACGAGGAGTACGAGGGCGACCCGGCGGACGTCTCCGTCAACGACCACGACATAGCCCAGATCCTGGACGAGGCCGCGTTCTCCGTCCGGGACCAGCAGCTGCGGCGGGAGCTGATCACCTACGCGTTCGCCGGTCTGCGGGTGCTGCCGGGCGGCCCCGGCAGCACCGCCAAGGCCAAGCGCGAGACGGTGGTGACCGAGGGCAGGGGCGGGATGCTGTCCGTGGCCGGCGGCAAGTGGACCACCTTCCGGCACATCGGCCGCACGGTGATGAAGAAGCTGGAGGAGCTGCCGGGCCACCCGCTGGGCGACGACTTCGAGCCGATCTCCACGCTGCCGAAGAAGCTGCCGCTGCCGGGCATCGCCAACCCGCGCGCGGTCGCCCACCGGCTGCTGGTGGACCGCCCGGCGCCCGGTCCGCGGATGGCGCCGGAGACCGCCCGGCACCTGGCCACGCACTACGGCTCGCTGGCCTTCGACATCGCCCGGCTGGCGAACGAGAACCCGGAGCTGGCCGAGCGGGTCCACCCCGACGCCCCGGAGATCTGGGCGCAGGTCGTCTGGGCCCGCGACCACGAGTGGGCCGAGACGGCCGACGACGTGCTGCGCCGCCGTACGACGCTGACGATCCGCGGTCTGGCCACGGACGAGGTGCGGGCGAAGGTGCAGGGGCTGCTCGACGGCGAGTGAGCGCCGGGTGACGCCGGTCACCGGCGCCGGGGCCGGCTCCTCCCGCACGGGGAGCCGGCCCTCCGGCACGCCCCTGCCTCACTGCGCGTCAGAACCCGTGCGCACAGGGCGATTTGAGCACACCCGGCGGGAACCGTCAGCCGCGTCCGGCGCAGTGACCGCGGGTCAGCCGCCCGGGCCGCGGCCCCCGCGGCGGTCGAAAGGTCCGGGATCGGCGATCATGGGTGTTCGGGTGGCCCGTACGGGTAGTGATGCGTTCACTCCCCCGTGCACGGGGGCTGCGGGCGCTCCCGCCGAACGCCGTAAGGTTGGTGGGTCAGGCGAGGGCACGTCGGAAGGAGGCGCTGGGTGATCGAGCTCGAGGGGGTTCCCGAGCTGATCGACCCGGTCATGGTGGCCGCGTTCGAGGGCTGGAACGATGCCGGCGACGCCGCTTCGACCGCGGTCGCGCATCTGGAGCGGGAGTGGAAGGGCGAGGTGTTCGCGGCACTGGACGCCGAGGACTACTACGACTTCCAGGTGAACCGCCCCACGGTGTTCATGGACGGCGGCGTGCGCAAGATCACTTGGCCGACGACCAGGCTCTCGGTGGTCCGGGTCGGCGGCGACAAACCCCGTGACCTGGTGCTGGTGCGCGGGATCGAACCGTCCATGCGCTGGCGTTCGTTCTGCAACGAGCTGCTGGGCTTCGCGCACGAACTCGGCGTGGAGCTGGTGGTCGTGCTGGGCGCGCTGCTCGGCGACACCCCGCACACCCGCCCGGTCCCGATCAGCGGGACCACCTCGGACGCGGACCTGGCCCGCCGGATGGACCTGGAGGAGACCAAGTACGAGGGCCCCACCGGCATCGTGGGCGTCCTCCAGGAGGCGTGCACGCACGCCGGCGTCCCGGCCGTCTCCCTGTGGGCGGCGGTCCCGCACTACGTGTCGCAGCCGCCCAACCCGAAGGCCACGCTGGCCCTGCTGAACCGCCTTGAGGACCTGCTCGACATCAGGATCCCGCTGGGCGAGCTGCCCGAGGACGCGCGCGCCTGGCAGGTGGGCGTGGACCAGCTGGCCGCCGAGGACAGCGAGGTCGCCGAGTACGTGCAGACGCTGGAGGAGGCCCGGGACACCGCCGAGCTGCCGGAGGCGTCGGGCGAGGCGATCGCCCGCGAGTTCGAGCGGTATCTGCGGCGCCGGGACGGCGGCGGCCCGACGGCGGGCGGCCACGCCACGGCGGACGGCGGCGACGCCGGCTCCTACCTGCGCGAGGGCCCCGGCGGCCGCACCCGCCCGCCGATGCCGTCGAGGCCGGAGCCGGAGCAGCCGGAGGCCGACCCGCGGGCGGGGACGGAGCCGAAGGGCGACGCCGGCTCCGGGCCGGAGACCGGTCCGCGCGCGCGGCGCGAACCCCGGCCGGAGACCGATCCGGCGCCGGACGACGACTCGGACGGCTCCTCCGACGAGGACTGAGCGGAGAAACCGTCAGGGGCGGTGCGCCACGAGCGCACCGCCCCTGACGGTTCTTCCGGCGTCCGTCGGGGCCCGCCCGGCCGGCGGGCCCCGCGTCACGTCTCAGCTCAGAGAGCCACGCCCAGCAGGGCGTCCACGGCCCGCGACACCAGACCGGGCGCGCCCGTTTCCGTGCCGCCCCGCTCCTCCTGGAGCGCGGCCCAGCGGTCGACCGCGGCGAGCGCGGCCGGGGCGTCGAGGTCCTCGGCGAGGGCGTCGCGGATCTCCTCGACCAGCTTGTCCGCGGCCGGTCCGTCGGGCCGCGAGACCGCCGCCCGCCAGCGGCCGAGCCGGTCGACGGCGTCCTGGAGCACCTGGTCGGTCCACTCCCAGTCGGAGCGGTAGTGGTGGGCGAGCAGCGCGAGCCGGATCGCCGCCGGGTCGACGCCGTCGCGCCGCAGCCGGGAGACGAAGACGAGGTTGCCCTTGGACTTGGACATCTTCTCGCCGTCGAGGGCGACCATGCCGGCGTGGACGTAGGCCCTGGCCATCGGGAACTCGCCGGTGAGCACCTGGGCGTGCGAGGCGCCCATCTCGTGGTGCGGGAAGGCGAGGTCGGAGCCGCCGCCCTGGACGTCGAAACCCATCCCGAGGTGGTCGAGGGCGATGGCCACGCACTCGATGTGCCAGCCGGGGCGGCCCGGACCGAGCGAGGCGCCGTCCCAGCTGGGTTCGCCGTCGCGGGCGGCCAGCCACAGCATCGGGTCGAGCGGGTTCTTCTTGCCGGGCCGGTCGGGGTCGCCGCCGCGCTCGGCGGACAGCAGCCGCATCGCGGCGGCGTCGAGGCGGGAGACCGAGCCGAAGTGCGGGTCGGACTCGACGGAGAAGTACACGTCGCCGTCCAGCTCGTACGCCGCGCCCAGGTCCCGCAGTCGCTCCACCAGGGGAACGATGCCGGGTATGGCCTCCACGGCGCCTATGTAGTGCCGGGGCGGCAGCATCCGCAGGGCGGTCATGTCCTCGCGGAACAGGGACGTCTCCCGCTCGGCCAGCCCGACCCAGTCGATGGCGTCGCGCCGCGCCCGCTCCAGCAGCGGATCGTCGACGTCGGTGACGTTCTGGACGTAGTGGACCTGCCGCTTGGTGTCGAGCCACACGCGCTGGACGAGGTCGAACGCGTTGTAGGTCGCCGCGTGACCCATGTGGGTCGCGTCGTACGGCGTGATGCCGCAGACGTAGATACGGGCGACGGGACCGGGGGTCAGGGTGACCGGACCCCCGGTCGCGGTGTCGTGGATCCTCAGGTCGCGGCCCTGACCAGGCAGGGCGGGGACCTCGGAAGCGGGCCAGGCATGCATGTCATGAGCGTAACCGGACCGCGGTCCCGTCCACGAACCGGACCGGGCCAGTCGGCCGGATAGGCGCTCTTGCCGATTTCGCGCGGGTGTGCAGCGCCCCTGAGCGCGGGGCGTGGCGGGCGTCTACACCGGCGGCCAGGGGATCGCCGGCCACTGGCCGCCCGGCTCGGGGTGGACGCCGGAGGCGAGCAGGGCGTCCACCCGCGCGCGGGTGGCGTCCGTCTCGGCCGGGGTGATCAGCCCGGCCAGGCGGGCGGCCAGGGCGCCGCCCTCGCCCAGGGCGTCGCGCAGCCCCTCCAGGACGCCGACCGCCTCGGCGGGCAGCGGCTCGCCCGCCCAGCCCCACAGCAGCGTGCGCAGCTTGTCCTCGACGTTGAAGGTGACGCCGTGATCGATGCCGTAGAGCCGGCCGTCCGCCGTGGGCAGCAGGTGGCCGCCCTTGCGGTCGGCGTTGTTGAGCACCGCGTCCAGCACGGCCAGCCGGCGCAGCCGTTCGTCGTCGGCGTGCACGAGCAGCGCGGTGCGGTCCTCGCCGACCTCGGCGAAGCCGATGGCCTTCCAGCCCGGTCCGGGTTCCTCGGCGTCGACGAGCGCGAGCAGTTCGGCCTCCGGCTCGGCGTCGATCCACAGCTGGACCATGCCCTCGCCGTACGGGCCCTCGCGCAGCACGGTGGGCGGCACCAGGCCCCAGCCGGTGGCCTCGGAGACCTCGTAGGCGGCCACCTCGCGCCCGGCCAGGGTGCCGTCGGGGAAGTCCCACAGCGGGCGCTCCCCGGCGACCGGCTTGTAGACGCAGGACGCCTCCCGGCCGTCGAGCGCGACCGAGCAGAACAGCGCCGCGTTGGAGGCCTCGCGGATGCGCCCGCGCACGGTCAGCTCACCGCGCGCCAGCAGTTCGGCGGCGGCCGTCCCGGGCGTCACGCTCCGCGGCGGTATCCGTTCTGGCGCGGACATACGTGTCCTTCCGGGTCCAGGGGCAGGCTGCACAGCGGGCACGGCGGCCGCCCGGCGTTGACGACGTCGAGGGCGCGTTTGGCGAAGGCCCGCGCCTGCGTGCCGGTGAGCCGGACCCGCAGCATCGGGGGGCCGTTCTCCTCGTCCTGGAGCAGCCGCTCCTCGGCCTCGGCGAGGTCCTCCTCGGTGTCGGCGTCCAGCTCCACCAGAGCCTGCGCCTCCACGATCATCCGCTGCTCCTCGCCGTCCCAGGCGAGCGCCATGGTGCCGACCCGGAACTCCTCCTCGACGGGGGACTCCAGCGGGGCGGTGTCGGCGATCTCGGCGGGGGCCATGGCGGGCACCGGGGCGTTGCCGCCGCTGCGCCGCACCACCTCGTCGAGCAGTTCGTCCATGCGCTCGGCGAGCGCGGCGACCTGCGTCTTCTCCAGGGCCACACTGGTCACCCGGGGGCCGGCGGCGGCCTGGAGGAAGAACGTACGGCGTCCGGGCAGTCCGACCGTACCGGCCACGAAGCGGTCCGGGGGGTCGTAGAGGAACACCTGACGGGACACGTCCTGTCTCCATGGGGATCGGGGGTTGGAACTGGCTGGGGCGTCGGGGTGACGGGCCCGGGGCCGGTGGGCCGGCGCCGGACGCCTCACCCTACTGCGGCCGACGATCACGGCGCGCCCGCGCCGCCCCCGACCGGTGCGTCGCCGTCGCCGGGCTCCTCGCGGGGCGCCAGGGAGGCGAAGTCGCCGGTGTCACCGAGGCGTACCAGGAAGGGCCGCAGCCGGGTGTAGCGGATCGCGGTGACGGAGCAGGGTTCGACCGAGATCCGCTGGAAGAGGTCGAGGTGGAGGCCGAGCGCGTCCGCGACGAGCGACTTGATGATGTCGCCGTGCGAGCACATCAGGTAGACGGCGTCGGGGCCGTGGTCGCGCTCCACGCGCGCGTTCCACTCGCGCACCGCCTCGGCGGCGCGGTGCTGCATGGCGCGCATGGACTCGCCGCCGGGGAACGCCGCCGCCGTGGGGTGCGCCTGCACGACCTCCATCAGCGGCTCGTCCTTGAGTTCGGCGAGCTTGCGGCCGGACCAGTCGCCGTAGTGGCACTCCCCGATGCGGTCGTCGGTGTGCGCGCTCAGCTCGGGCCGTGCGTCCAGAAGGGGCTGTACGGTCTCCTGGCAGCGCTGCAGCGGGCTGGTGACGACCTCGGCGATCGGCAGGCCGGCGAGCCGGCCGGGCAGTGCGGCCGCCTGCGTGGCGCCGCGCTCGTCGAGGGCGACGCCGGGCGTCCAGCCGGCGAGCAGTCCCTCGGTGTTGGCGGTGGAGCGTCCGTGCCTGACGAGGATCAACGTGGGCATGCGGCCAGGGTAGGCGTACAGGCGACTCCGGCGTCGGCCGGGTGAGAGGAGAACACGCTCCGTGATCGTGGACTGTGGCATCTACCGCGACGGGCACCGCAGGGAGGGGCCGGAGGACTTCTCCGACGCCCTGGCCGAGGCGCGGGCGGCCGGCGGGTTCGTGTGGGTGGGGCTGCACGAGCCGAGCGAGGAGGAGTTCGCGCTGGTCAGCGAGGAGTTCGCGCTGCACGAGCTGGCGGTGGAGGACGCCCTGAAGGCGCACCAGCGGCCCAAGCTGGAGGTCTACGACGACTCGCTGTTCGTGGTGCTGAAGCCGGTGGGATACGAGCCGGACAGCGACACCGTCTCGACCGGTGAGATCATGATCTTCCTGGGCGACTCGTTCGTGGTGACGGTCCGGCACGGCGAGATCGACGGGCTGGCCGCCGTACGGCACCGGCTGGAGCAGGAGCCGGAGATGCTGGGCAAGGGCCCCACCGCCGTCCTGTACGCCATCGCCGACACGGTCGTCGACCACTACCTGGACGTGGCGACCGAGCTCCAGACCGACCTGGAGGAACTGGAGGCGGAGGTCTTCTCCCCCGAGCGGGGCGGCTCGCGCAACACCGCCTCGCGGATCTACAACTTCAAGCGGCAGATCACCGAGTTCCGGCGCGCCACGGGTCCGTTGGCGCCGCCGATGTCCCGCCTCGGCGGCACCGGCCAGAGCGCCTTCGCCACCGCGGTGCCCTTCGTGGACGACGCCGCCCGGCCCTTCTTCCGTGACGTCAGCGACCACCTGACCCGCGTCAACGAGTCCGTGGAGAGCCTGGACCGGCTGGTATCGGACATACTGTCGGCGCATCTGGCGCAGACCGGGGTCCAGCAGAACGACGACATGCGGAAGATCTCGGCGTGGGCGGCGATGGCCGCCATCCCGACGATGCTCGCCGGCATCTACGGCATGAACTTCGAGCACATGCCCGAACTGCACTGGGTGTGGGCGTATCCGGCGGTGATCGCGCTGATGGCCGTGCTGGAAGTGGTGCTGTACCGGACGTTCAAGCGGCGGGGGTGGCTGTAGCCGTGGGCGAGGTGGGCGTCCTCATCCGCACCGCGCGGCCGTGACCGGGCGGGGCCCAGGGCGTTGTTACCGGTGTCGGCGGCCGTGGCGGGGAAGCCTCCCCCGAGCCTTCGCCACGGCCGCGGGAACGTGCGCGCCTCACGCCAGGCCGGCGCGCTCCAGTGCCTCGGTGCCGGCGCGCAGGGCGGCGAGCCGCTCGTCCAGGGTGAAGCCCGCGGGGGCGAGGGTCAGCGTGGTCACGCCGGCCGCCGCGTACTCCTTCATCCGGTCGGCGATCCGGTCCACGGAGCCGAGCAGGGTGGTCCGGTCGATGAGCTCGTGCGGGACGGCGTCCGCGGCGCCCTGCTTGTCGCCGGACAGGTACTTCTCCTGGATCTCGGCGGCCACCTGCTCGTAGCCCATGCGCCGGGCGAGGCGGTTGTAGAAGTTCTGCTTGAAGCTGCCCATGCCGCCGACGTAGAGCGCCGTGTAGGGGCGGAAGGTGTCGGCGAGCGCGGCCACGTCCTTGTCCTCGCCCAGGGCGAGCGGCAGGGTCGGGCAGACGTCGAAGCCGTCCATCGTCAGGCCCGCCTTCTCACGGCCGGCCCGCAGCGGCTTGATCGCGGTCTCCTCCAGGTGCTCGGCGGAGGGGAAGATCAGCAGCGCGCCGTCGGCGATCTCGCCGGTCTGCTCCAGGTTCTTGGGGCCGATGGCGGCGATGTAGAGCGGGATGTGCTCGCGCTGCGGGTGCACGGTCAGCTTGAGCGGCTTGCCGGGGCCGCCGGGCAGCGGCAGCGTCCAGTGCTCGCCGTCGTGGCTCAGCCGTTCGCGGGACATGGCCTTGCGGACGATCTCGACGTACTCGCGGGTGCGGGCCAGCGGCTTGTCGAACCTGACGCCGTACCAGCCCTCGGAGACCTGCGGCCCGGAGACGCCGAGGCCGAGGCGGAACCGGCCGCCGGACAGCGAGTCCAGCGTGGCGGCGGTCATCGCCGTCATCGCGGGCTGGCGGGCCGGGATCTGGAAGATGGCCGAGCCGACGTCGATGCGCTCGGTCTGGGCCGCGACCCAGGAGAGCACGGTGGCCGCGTCCGAGCCGTAGGCCTCGGCCGCCCAGCACACGGCGTATCCGAGCCGGTCCGCCTCCTGGGCGACGGCCAGGTTGTCCGCGTCCATCCCGGCGCCCCAGTAGCCGAGGTTGATCCCGAGCCGCATGCCGCATCCCCTTACCGATGAGTAACGTGCCTGTGCGGGAGACAGTAGCGCGGGGCGGCTCGGATGCGGCAGACCACGCGGGTGTGACGGCCGCCTCGCGGGGGCGGCGCGGGGCAGTGCGAGGGCGTCGCGGGTTGTCCAGCGGGGGTGTCGCGGGTTGTCCACAGGGGCGGGAACTGGTCGTCCACAGGGACGGGCGTGGGTTGTCCACAGGGTGGCCCACGCCTACCTTTCGGCCAGTAATCTCGGCGTCCATGGAGCAGAGGCATCTCGGCCGTACCGGCCTGCGCGTGTCCCGCATCGGGCTCGGCACCCTGACCTGGGGCCGGGGCACCGACGAGCACGACGCCGCGGACATGCTGAAGGCGTTCTGGGAGGCGGGCGGCACCCTCGTCGACACGGCCGACGTGTACGGCGACGGCGAGGCCGAGTACCTGCTCGGGCGGCTCATGGACGGCCTGGTGCCCCGCCGCGATCTGGTCATCTCCACGAAAGCGGGCAGCGTCCCCGACCCGGACCGCCGGGTGGACGGCTCCCGCGGCCATCTGCTGGCGGCCCTGGACGCCTCCCTCGCCCGTCTCGGCACGGACCACGTGGACGTGTGGCACGTGCACGCCTACGACCCCGGGACACCGCTGGAGGAGACCCTCCATGCCTTGGACCTGGCCGTCGGCAGCGGCCGGGTGCGCTACGCCGGGGTCTCCGACTTCTGCGGCTGGCAGCTGGCCAAGGCGGCGACCTGGCAGCTCGCGGCGCCGGGCGCGCGGACCCGGCTGGCGAGCACCCAGATGGAGTACTCGCTGCTGCAACGGGGCGTCGAGCGGGAGGTGCTGCCGGCCGCGCTCGACCTGGGCGTCGGACTGCTGCCCTCCTCGCCGCTGGGCCGCGGGGTGCTGACCGGCAAGTACCGCAACGCGACGCCGTCGGACTCGCGGGGCGCCTCCGAGCAGCTGGCGCCGTTTGTCGAGCCCTATCTCGACGACGCGGCGAGCCGCATCGTGGACGCGGTGGCGACGGCGGCGGACGGGCTCGCGGTGACTCCGCTGCAGGTCGCCCTCGCCTGGGTCAGGGACCGGCCCGGCGTGACCGCGCCGGTCATCGGCCCGCGCACCGTCCAGCAGCTGACGGCGGCGTTGTCAGTGGAGGCGCTTAGTCTTCCTGACGAGATCTGCCGGGCTCTCGACGATGTGTCGGCGCCCGTGCACCGCTATCCCGATCACGACTGGAGCACGCTGTGAGCACGGAGCCGGAGACCCCGGAGACCGCGGAGAAGGCCGGGCCGGGGACCCCGGACCCGGAGGCGGGACCCGGGACGGCCCCGGAACCGGAGCACGACGCACCGGCCGGAGAGCCGGCACCGGGGGGCGAAGCGGCGGCCGGGGACGACGCGGCGCCTGCGAAGACGGCGGAGGAGGACACGGCGGCGGAGGACACGCAGGGCGGGGGCGCGGATGCCGGTTCGGTGGCCGGGGCTCGGCATGGCGACTCGGACGCGGAGGGCGCGGCGGAGGCGGGCTCCGTCCGGGGCCCGGAGGCGGACGCGGAGGATGCGGAGGGCACGGCCCAGGGGCTCGACTCGGCGGGGGCGGGCTCCGACTCGGGCGCGGAGGGCACGGGCTCAGGCTCCAGCGCCGACGTGGAGGGCACGGGCGCGGGCTCCGACTTGGGCGCGAAGAGCACCAGTACGGGTTCCGACCCGGACGCGGAGGACACGGGTTCAGACTCCGGCGCCGACGCGGAGGGAACGGGTACGGGGTCCGACCCGGGCGCGGAGGGTGCGGCTGCGGCCGGGCTGTCCGAGGCCGCGGCCGAGTTGGCGGCGCAGCGGGCCGAGCGGGAGCGGATCGAGCGGCGGAAGGCCGAGAAGAAGGCGCCGATCGAGAGCGGGGCCAAGCTCAGCGGCCGGGCGGCCGACCTGCTCGCGGCGGTGCGCGCGGTCGAGAGCGGCGATCAGCCCGCTCAGGCGGTGTACACCCCGCCTGAGCCGGAGCCCGCGCAACGCCGGGCGGCGCCCGAGCCGGTACGGCGGCCGGGCCCGGTGACGGCCGAGGCCGCCGCCGTGCCCGCGGCCCCCGCGCCCGGGACCGTCGAGGCCGTTCACGGAGTCCTGGGCGAGGGCGGCGCCCCCGAGTCGCTGGCCCTGCCGGTCGCCGCGGCCCTCGGCGAGGGCGCGGCCGACCGGCTGCGCGCCGACCCGTGGCAGCTGCTGCACGTCACGGGTGTGCGGCCGGAACAGGCCGACGGCTTCGCCCGGGCCCTGCTCGGCGCGGAGAGCCGGCCCGACGACGAGCGGCGCGGCCGTGCCTTCACGGTCTGGCTGCTGGAGCGGGCCGCCCTCGCCGGCCACACGTCACTGGAGGCGTCGGCGCTCACCGCCGCCCTGGCGCAGTGCGGGGTTCCCGACGCGGACGCGGCCCTGCAGAGCGCGCTCGCGGAGGGCGAGGCCCTGGTGTTCCAGGACGCCCTGGAGGAGCCGGGAGCACCGGCCGCCGCACCGAATGCCGAGGGGGACGGGGACGAGGACGAGTCCGGCGAGGAACGGCCGGTGCGGCTGCTCGTCGGCCTGGAGCGTTACGCGCTCGCCGAGGAGAGCCTGGCCGACGGACTGGGCCGCCTGATCAACTCCGCTCCCGGCGAGGACGTCCCGGCCGAGGACTGGGAGCGGGTCGCCGCTCCCGCCCGGGGCTCGGCCGGCGAGCTGGTCCGCGCGGTCTCGGGCCACGGCCTGGTGCTGCACTCGGGCGGTGCGGCGTCCCGCGCCGAACCGGCGCTGCTGCTGGCCGGGGCACGCGCCCTCGGGCTGCGTGCCTGGGCCGCCGCCCACAGTCCGCTGGGCCGGGACGACTTCGCGGAACTGGTCCGCGCGGCCGGTGCGCGGCGCGCGCCGGAGCCGGGGCGCGCACAGGGCGCCGAAGCTGGGGGCCCGCAGGCCGCGGAAGCCGGGCACGCACAGGACGGGGAGGGCGCGTCCGGCGGCGCGGAGGATGCCGCCGTCGTGACCGTGGCCGGGCTGCTGTCCGGTGCGGAGGGGCCCGGGCGGGACGCCGACGGCGCGCTGGACCTGGACCTCCTCGTCGTGCTCGACGCCCCGCAGCTGGACGTGGAGACGGCGGCCCTGCTCGTGGAGTCGCTGCCGGACGGGGCCCGGCTGGTGCTGTCCGGAGATCCGGCGGTGCTGTGGTCGGCGGGGCCCGGGCGGGTCTTCGCCGATCTGCTGGCGGCCCGGGTGTGCCCGCACGTCGCCTCGCGGGTGGCGGACCCCGGACCGCTGGGCGAGCTGGTCTCCGGCATCGGCGTCGGGGAGCTGAACCAGGTCGCCGCGCCCGGCAAGGAGTTCGTGGTCGTCCCCGTGCGCGACGCGGGCGAGGCCGTGCACCGGACGGTGCAGCTGGTCGCGGACTCGGTGCCCCGGGCGATCGGCGTGCCGGCCGAGCAGACCGTGGTGATCACCCCGGGTCATGGCGGCGCCGTGGGCACGCGCGCGCTCAACGCGGCGCTGAAGGAACGGCTCAATCCGGGCCCCGGCCGGTTCGGCGGCTTCGACCCGGGCGACCGGATCGTCCACTCCCCCGTGCCCGGCCGTGCGCTGCCGGGCCGGGTGGTGACGGCCGACGCCGAGGGACTGCACCTGTCGTGCTCGGGTGACCGCGTGGTCGTACCGAGGGAGCGGGTGGAGAGCTGTGTGCGGCACGGGTGGGCGCTGACCGCGCACCAGGCCGTGGGCGGCCGGTGGCCGGCGGCGGTCGTGGTGCTGCCGGGCGACGCGGCGCAGGCGCTCAGCCGGCCGTGGGTGTACACGGCGTTCGGCCGGGCGAGCCGCCATCTGTCCGTGGTGCACGGTGTGGAGCAGGCGCTGCCGCGGGCCGTGGCCGAGGTGCCGGCCCGGCCGCGCACCACCCGGCTGCCCCTCCTGCTGGCCGCGCAGGCGGCACAGGCGGAGGACCTGGCCCAGGCGTGAGGGGTCGGGCACCGGGCGTGCGGTGAACGGGGCGCGGTCGATGGGCCGTGCCCCGGGAACGAGGAGGGCGGCGGTCACGGGTGCACGTGCGTGCCCGTGACCGCCGCCCCCTCGCGCCGTGGCGCTGCTAGCGCTCGGTCCTGTCCAGCGGCTCGATGTCGTCGTCCTCGACGAGACCGGTGACGAGGTCCTCGACGGCGTCCGCGTCGTCCGCGTCGTCCGCGTCGTCGATCTCCCCCTCGACCTCGTCCTCGTCCTCTTCCTCGTCCTCGTCGAGGTCGTCGTCGAAGACCGTGCTGACGTCGAAGCGGCAGACCACCTGCTCCGGATCGACGTGCTCGAAGGGCTCCTCCAGCCATTCCCCGGGGTCGGGCTGTTCGTCGGAGGCGGTGACCCAGAGGGTGGAGTCGCCCTCCTCCAGGCCGAACTCCTTGTGCCGCGAGGCGATCTCGTCCGGTTCGTACTCGCCGAAGAGCGTGCCGAGCGCGCCGTGCACCGTCCCGGCGGCGCCCGCGCCGATGCCGGTGCCGGCCTCGACGTCCGCGGCCTCCACCCGCTGGGCCTGGGCCAGCAGCCGCTGGGGCTCGGCCACGGCGTAGTCGCGGCGGATCAGCACGCTGATCGCGTTCGGCTCCTCCGGACCCGTGTACGGCGGCAGCGCGTCGTCACCGGGGATCTCGAAGGGGGTGACCTCGTCGTAGCGGTCGTAGAGCAGTTCGTCGTACGCCTCCGCGGCCGCGGCAAGCTCGTTGAACGCCTCGTAGACGGCCGGGTCGTCCTCCCCCGACCGGCGTTCGACCGCGGCCAGGTGGCGGTCGAGCGCGGTCTTGACCGCCTCGGCGGCGGCGCGTACCTCGGCAGCGGTGGGCTGCGCAGCATCAGACATAGTGCAGACGCTATCCGTACCGGGCCCCAGCCCGCACAATAGATGCGATGCCGGAATACGAATTTGTCGACGTGTACGTACCGCGCGGGGTCTCCCGCAAGGACGCCACACGTCTTTTGACCGACCACGCCGAGTACGGGCACTGGGAGCTGGACCGCCTGAGTCTGCTGCACGACGGGAGCCGCAGGGTGCGGCTGCGCCGGCGGATCATCCGCCAGGTACGCGCCACGTGGTGAGCTGAGTCGAACGGCGCCGACAGCACGGCGGGCCCCGCCTTCGCGGGGCCCGCCCTGTCATGTGCACGGCGCGAAGGCCGGTGTCCGGGTGGCCGAGCCGTCAGACCCGGGCCCGCGCCTTGCGGTACAGCACGGTGCCGGCCAGCAGCGCGCCCGCGCCGACCGGCAGAGCGAGGCCCATCGGCAGCTCGTTGCCGGTGTGGGCGAGTTGCGCCCCGCTGCCGGGCGTGGCGCCGGTCCGCGTACCCGGGTGGTTGACGTGCACCGCTCCGCCGGGCGTCTTGCCGCCCGTGGCGGGCGGAGTGACGGGCGTACCGGGGTGACCGGGAGTACCAGGTTTGCCGGGCGTACCCGGGTTGCCGGGTGTGCCCGGGTTGCCCGGTGTTCCGGGATTCCCCGGCGTGCCGGGGTGACCGGGCGTACCCGGGTTGCCCGGAGTTCCGGGGTTGCCCGGTGTTCCGGGCGTGCCGGGGTTGCCGGGCGGGTTCTCGTGGCCGCCGCCGGGCGGGGTGTGGCGGCCGCCGTTGGCGCAGTCGTTGCCCAGCGCGGCGTTGCCGACGCCGACCACGTCGACGGTGTTGCCGCAGACGTTCACGGGGACGTCGACCGGCACCTGGACGACGTTGCCGGAGCCGACGCCCGGGGAGTCGCTCGCGTGCCCGCCGGCGTGTGCGCCGCTGTGTCCCCCGGACGAGTCACCGCCGCCGCCGTGGTTGACGCACGTGTTTCCCACCGCCGGGTTGAGCAGCCCGACGACGTTGACGGTGTTGCCGCAGACGTTCACCGGGATGTGCACCGGCACCTGGACCGTGTTGCCGGACAGCACGCCCGGCGAGCCGGACGAGAACCCGGACGCGCCCGCGTCGGCGTGCGCCGCGCCGCTCGCGGCGGCGATCACGCCGGTGGCGGCGGCCACGGTCATCAGGCCCTTGCGGGTGACCTGTCGCATGTACTGAATCCCTGCCTTCGACTTTTTCGAATCTTCCGGAACGCGCGTGCGCGACAGGGCGGAAATGCGCCGTCGTGACCGCGCGGAAAAACCGGTCGGCCCCGGAGCGCAGGGTGCGCGCTCTCGGGGCCGACGGGTTCAGACCCCCCCACGGAGTCGATGAAGTCAGACCCTCACGGGGCGGGGCACGACGTCAGTGGTTGATGCAGGTGTTGCCGAAGGCGGGGTTCAGCAGCCCGATCACCGAGATCGTGTTGCCGCAGACGTTCACCGGCACGTGCACGGGCACCTGCACGACGTTGCCGGAGGCGACACCCGGGGAGTGCAGGGCGGCACCCTGGGCGCCGGAGTCGGCGGCGGCCATACCGGCGCCCGCGAGAACCAGTCCACCGGTGGCAACCGCGGCAGCGACGACCTTCTTGATCATTATTCCTCCTCGTTGGCAAAAGCGATCTCACCTTGCCGATCGCAATACCTGTAACGAGGCTCAACCATTGGAGCTACGAGCTTATCGTCGCATTCACCCTTCTCAGTCAATCTCGTACGCGCGCCCGAATATCTGACGTTTCCTCAGGACGCGTCGATGAACCGGTCGAGCACCCGCACGCCGAACTTCAGACCGTCCACCGGGACCCGCTCGTCCACGCCGTGGAACATGCCCGCGAAGTCCAGCTCCGGCGGCAGCTTCAGCGGGGCGAAGCCGAAGCCGCGGATGCCGAGGTCGTCGAAGGACTTGGCGTCGGTGCCGCCGGAGAGCATGTAGGGGACGGCCTTGGCGGCCGGGTCCTCGGCCAGCAGCGCGGACTGCATGGCGTCCACCAGGGCGCCGTCGAAGGTGGTCTCGACGGCCTTGTCCGAGTGCACGTCCTCGCGCTTGACCCGGGGGCCGAGGATGCGGTCCAGGTCGGCCAGGAACTCCTCCTCGAAGCCGGGCAGGAACCGCCCGTCGACGTGCGCCGTGGCCTCGCCCGGAATGACGTTCACCTTGTAACCCGCGCCCAGCTGCGTGGGGTTGGCGGTGTTGCTCAGGGTCGCGCCGATGAGCTTGGCGATGCCGCCGAGCTTGGCGAGGGTGCCCTCCATGTTCTCCGGGTCCAGCTCGGTGCCGAGCGCGTCGCCCAGTTCGTCGAGGAAGGCCCGGGTGGTCTTGGTGACCCGCACCGGGAACGTGTGCCGGCCGAGGCGGGCGACCGCCTCCGACAGCTCGGTGATGGCGTTGTCCCGGTGGATCATGGAGCCGTGCCCGGCGGTGCCGGCCACGGTCAGCTTCATCCAGTGCATGCCCTTCTCGGCCGTCTGGATCAGATAGAGCCGCCGCTGCTCGCTGACCGTGAAGGAGAAGCCGCCGACCTCGCTGATCGCCTCGGTGACCCCCTCGAACAGGTCGGGGTGGTGGTCGACCAGGTGGCGGGCGCCGTAGGTGCCGCCGGCCTCCTCGTCGGCGAGGAAGGCGAGCACGATGTCCCGCGGGGGCTTGCGTCCGCTGCGCAGCCGGTCGCGCACGACCGCCAGCGTCATCGCGTCCATGTCCTTCATGTCGACCGCGCCGCGCCCCCACACGCAGCCGTCCGCGACCTCGCCGGAGAAGGGGTGGTGGGTCCAGTCGTCGGCGTTGGCCGGCACGACGTCGGTGTGGCCGTGGATCAGCAGCGCGGGCCGGGACGGGTCCTCGCCCTCGATGCGGGCCACGGTGGAGGCGCGGCCGGGGTGCGACTCGAAGATCTTCGGCTCCAGCCCCACCTCGGCGAGCTTCTCGGCGACGTACTCGGCGGCCTTGCGCTCGCCCGGGCCCGAGTGGTCGCCGTAGTTGCTGGTGTCGATCTGGATCAGCTCGCGGCAGAGGTCCACGACCTCGTCCTCGCCGGCGACGCCCCTGGCGGTGTCCGTCTCGCTCACGCTGCTTCCTCCCGCTGTGTGCTGGTGGTCCACCTCGTGTGCCGGTGGTCTCCTCATCCTCTCCCCCCGCCGGCTCCCACCCCAAGACAGGGCCCGGCCCGATACACCGCGTTCACATCGGGCGAGGGGCGGGTGCGGCGCACCGGGGTGATCGGGGCGGCTCGAAAGCCTGGTAATGTTTCCTTCGTCGCCGCGAGGGGAAACCCCGCGCGACAGACACCTTGTCCGGGTGGCGGAATGGCAGACGCGCTAGCTTGAGGTGCTAGTGCCCTTTATCGGGCGTGGGGGTTCAAGTCCCCCCTCGGACACCATCGTGATGGCGGTACCGGCTGAGCCGGTGCCGCCTTTCGCGTGGGGAGGCGCGGGTGGTCACACGTGTGCCGGGGGCAGGTGGTCCGTGAACCAGTCGCGGGCCAGGTCCGTCACCGCTTCCAGGGCGCCGGGCTCCTCGAAGAGGTGGGTGGCGCCGGGGACGACGGTCAGGTGGTTCTCGCAGGTGAGCCGGGTCTGGGCCTGGCGGTTGAGGTCGAGGACCTGGTGGTCGGCGCCGCCGACCACCAGCAGGGTCGGGGCGGTCACCGAGGACAGCGCGGGGCCGGTCAGGTCGGGGCGGCCGCCGCGGGAGACGACGGCGGCGACGTGCGCGTCCGGCGCGGCGGCGGCCCGCAGGGCGGCGGCGGCCCCGGTGCTGGCGCCGAAGTAGCCGACGGGCAGGTTCCCGGCCTCGGGGTTCGCGCGCAGCCGGGCGGCGACGGCGGTGAGGCGCGCCGCCAGCAGCCCGATGTCGAACACCTTGGTCCGGTCGGCCGCCTCCTCCTCGGTGAGCAGGTCGCACAGGAGCGTGCCGAGACCGGCGCGGTTGAGGCCGACGGCGACGAAACGGTTGCGCGGGCTGTGCCGTCCGCTGCCGCTGCCGTGGGCGAAGACGACGATGCCGGCCGCGTCGGCGGGGACGGTCAGCCGGCCGGTCAGACGCACCGGGCCGACGGCCGCCGCCATCTCCCGGTCCACCGCCGTACGGCTCCCGCCGGAGCGCGCCCGGCGCAGGCAGGCGACCACGTCGTCGTCGTCGAGCTGGGTGAAGTCGTCGTAGAACTGGCCGACCGCGAAGAAGGCGGCCGGGGTCTCCAGGCTGATCAGTTCGTCGGCCTCGCCGGCCAGCCGCGCCGTCCAGTCCGGCGGCGCCACGGGCACCGCCAGCACGATCCGGGCCGCGCCCCTGGCACGCACCGTCCGGCAGGCGGCCCGGGCGGTCGAGCCGGTGGCCACCCCGTCGTCGACCAGCACCACCGTCCGCCCGGCGACGGCGACCGGCGGGCGCTCGCCCCGGTAACGGACGGCGCGCCGTGCCAGTTCGCGGCGCTCGCGCTCCTCGACCCGGGCCAGCGCGTGGGCCGGCACCCCGGCGCGGCCCGCGACGGTGTCGTCGATCACGCGCACCCCGTCCTCGCCGATCGCCCCCATGGCCAGTTCGGGCTGCGCGGGCACCCCGAGCTTGCGTACCAGGCACAGGTCGAGCGGTGCGCCGAGCAGCGCGGCGACCTCGGCGGCGACCGGCACGCCGCCGCGGGGCAGCCCGAGCACCACCACGTCCTGTCCGCTCAGGTGGGCCAGCCGGTCGCCGAGCCGCCGGCCGGCCTGCGGGCGGTTCCTGAAGAGCACGGCCGCGACCTCACTCCCGGGGCGACCAGAGCGGGGCGGGAGGCGTCGCCTCGGGTGCTCCGACCGCCTCGATGTCGCCCGCAGCGGCGCGCAGCAGATCGCGGCCGAGCGCGATGAGGGCGCGTCCGGCGGCGAGTTCGTCGCCGATCTCGGGGACCGCCGAGTCATAGGGGCTGCGGCGGGCCTCCGCGCAGCTCTCCAGGACGTTGTCGCCGGTGTCCAGGACGATCCGGGCCGTGGTGTCCGGGTCGTGTTCGGACAGGTACAGATTCAGCCGCCATTCCTTGACGGACAAGGGCCTGCCGTCGGCGGGTCGCGTCATCGTCCGTCCCTCCTCAGCCGTGGTCGCCGGTCACCCGGCCGCGCCGGTCACGCCGGCCTCTCGTCGTCTCCTTCCACTGTGCCTCCGCCGCGCGGGGGCGGCACCACGGCGGGCCGCGTCACGGCGGGCGGTGGCGGGCGGGTGCGGCGGCGCGGGCAGAATGGGGGCTATGACCACGCGTTCCTGCCCGTGCGGGCTGCCCGAGCCGTACGAGAAGTGCTGCGGCCGTTTCCACTCGGGGGCCGCAGCGGCGCCGACCGCGGAGGCGCTGATGCGGTCGCGGTACTGCGCCTTCGTACGCGGGGACGCGGCGTATCTGCTGCGCACCTGGCATCTGCGGACCCGGCCCACGCGGCTGGACCTGGACCCGGGCACCCGCTGGACGGGCCTTGAGGTCCTCGCGACGACGGGCGGCTCCGCCTTCCACACCACCGGCACCGTGACGTTCCGCGCCTCCTGGCGGGGCGGCTCGCTGCACGAGCACAGCCGGTTCGAGCGGGTCGAGGGGGCCTGGGCGTACGTCGACGGGGACTTCCCCGAGTAGGCGACAGGCGGACACGCCTTCGCGCCGCTGGGGCCGCCGTCGCGGCTACGGCGCCAGGATGTCCAGTTCCTGGAGCGCGCCGACCGTGATCTCGCGGGTCAGCCGCTCGGCGCGTTCGGCGTCGCGGGCGCGGACCGCCTCGGCGACCTGGACGTGCAGGGTGACGGCGGCCGGGTCGGGGTCCTCGAACATGACCTCGTGCTGGGTGCGCCCGGTCAGCACCTCCGCGACGACGTCGCCGAGGCGGGCGAACATCTCGTTGCCCGAGGCGCTGAGGATCACCCGGTGGAAGGCGACGTCGTGGCGGAGGTAGTGCTCCAGGCGGTGGCCGCGTGAGTTGGCCACCATGCCGAGCGCGCACTCGGTGAGTTCGGAGCACTGCTCGGGGGTGGCGTGGCGGGCGGCGAGTCCGGCCGCGACCGGTTCGACCGCCGAGCGCAGCACGGTCAGCGAGCGCAGCTGCCGGGTGCGGTCGGCGCCGGCCAGCCGCCAGCGGATGACCTGCGGGTCGTAGACGTTCCACTCCGCGGTGGGGAGCACGGTGACGCCGACGCGGCGGCGCGACGCGACCAGGTGCATGGACTCCAGGACGCGGACCGCCTCGCGCATCACGGAGCGCGACACCTCGAAACGCTGGGCGAGTTCGTCGGTGCGCAGAACGCTGCCCGGAGGGTATTCGCCGGCGGTGATGGCGGGGCCGAGGGCGTCCAGGACGCGGCCGTGCAGCCCCCGGCCCGGAGTGGTCATGGACTCAGCGTACGGGGTGGATCACGCGACGAAAAAGTCAGACTTATATGTCACACACTCTTGAATTCGTCGTATCTAATGGGTTTCAGTGGGGCGACGCCGGAAGTCGGCGTCACATGCCGAAGAAGACAGCGAGGCAGTGATGCGCACCCCCCACGTCGTCGTGGTGATGGGCGTCGCCGGCACGGGCAAGACCACGATCGGTCCCCTGCTCGCCGACCGGCTCGGCGTCCCGTACGCCGAGGGCGACGACTTCCACCCGCGGGCCAACATCGACAAGATGTCGGCCGGCACCCCGCTCCAGGACGACGACCGGTGGCCGTGGCTCGACGCCATCGGCGCCTGGGCGCACGGGCGGGCGGGGCTCGGCGGGGTGGTGAGCAGCTCGGCGCTGAAGCGGTCGTACCGCGACCGGCTCCGGGCGGCGGCTCCGGACGTCGTGTTCGTGCACCTGACGGGTGACCGCGCGCTCATCGAGGAGCGCATGGGGCACCGCCAGGGGCACTTCATGCCGACCGCGCTGCTGGACTCCCAGTTCGCCACGCTCCAGCCGCTGGAGGCGGACGAGCGCGGGGTGGCGGTGGACGTCGCCGGGTCTCCCGAGGAGATCACCGCGCGCGCCGTCGCCGCGCTGGACGGCCTCGACGCCGCCGCACCGCCGGCCGAGGCCGGACCGTCCCCCCGGTGACGTGACGCCTCTCCCCCACGGCCGCCGGCCGCGGCACCTCTGAACCCCACTCCTCTCCATCCCCAAGGGAACACACCCCGTGACCAGACTCAGCGTCGAGATGCTGGCAGCGGACGCGCCCCCGCCGATCACCTCGGCCGGACACGCCCAGCTCGGTATCGCCGTCCTGGTGGGCATCGCCGTCATCGTCGTGCTCATCACCAAGTTCAAGCTGCACGCCTTCCTGTCGCTGACCATCGGGTCGCTCGCGCTCGGCGCGGTCGCCGGGGCGCCCCTGGACAAGGCGATCACCAGCTTCACCACCGGGCTGGGCTCGACGGTGGCCGGTGTCGGCGTGCTGATCGCGCTGGGCGCCGTCCTCGGCAAGCTGCTGGCCGACTCCGGCGGCGCCGACCAGGTCGTGGACACGATCCTGGCGAAGGCCCAGGGCCGGGCCATGCCCTGGGCGATGGTGCTGATCGCCTCGGTGATCGGTCTGCCGCTGTTCTTCGAGGTCGGCATCGTGCTGCTGATCCCGGTGGTGCTGATGGTCGCCAAGCGGGGCAACTACTCCCTGATGCGCATCGGCATCCCGGCGCTGGCCGGTCTGTCCGTGATGCACGGTCTGATCCCGCCGCACCCCGGCCCGCTGGTCGCGATCGACGCGCTCAAGGCCAACCTGGGCGTGACGCTGGCGCTGGGCATCGTCGTGGCGATCCCCTCGGTGATCATCGCCGGTCCGCTGTTCTCCAAGGTCGCGGCCCGCTGGGTGGACGTGCCCGCCCCGGACCGCATGCTGCCGCAGCGCGCCTCCGAGCAGCTGGAGCGCCGTCCCAGCTTCGCCGCCGCGCTGTCCACGGTGCTGCTGCCGGTGGTGCTGATGCTGGCCAAGGCGCTGGTCGACATCGTCGTGGACGACCCCGCGGACCGGACGCAGCGCGTGTTCGACGTGGTCGGCTCCCCGCTGATCGCGCTGCTCGCCGCGGTGATCGTCGGCATCTTCACGCTGGGCCGGCCCGCCGGCTTCACCAAGGAGCGGATCAACTCCACCGTCGAGAAGGGCCTGATGCCCATCGCGGGCGTCATGCTCATCGTGGGCGCGGGCGGCGGCTTCAAGCAGACGCTGATCGACTGCGGCGTGGGTCAGATGATCCTGGACATATCCAAGGACTGGTCGATCCCGGCGGTGCTGCTGGCCTGGCTGATCGCGGTGGTGATCCGCCTCGCGACCGGTTCGGCGACCGTGGCGACCGTCTCGGCGGCCGGTCTGATCGCCCCGCTGGCGGCCGACATGTCGACCACCCACACCGCCCTGCTGGTCCTCGCGATCGGCGCCGGCTCGCTGTTCTTCAGCCATGTCAACGACGCCGGTTTCTGGCTGGTGAAGGAGTACTTCGGGCTGGACGTGGGGCAGACCGTCAAGACCTGGTCGCTCATGGAGACGCTGCTGTCCGTGGTGGCCGGCGCGCTGGTCCTGGCGCTGTCGCTGATCCTGTAGGCGTCACCGGTCCGGCGAAGGCGCCCGCTCTTTCGAGCCCCTCCCCGTCACCCGCTGCGGCGGCCGTGGACATCCCCTCCTGACGGGGGCGTGGCTACGGCCGCCACAGCGGGTGTTCGCGTTTCGCCCACTCGCGGCCGACCCGTCCGGTGCGCAGGCCGCGCCGGGCCTCCGGGTCGCCGAGCGCCATGCCGATGTGGCCGGCCAGCACCACGCCGACGGTCAGGGCCAGCCAGTCGTGCACGAAGGTCGCGCCGGTGCGCCACACCAGCGGGGCGAGCCGGGTGAACCACATCATCAGGCCGGTGCCCAGCATCACGAGGGCGGCCCCGGCGATCCAGGCGGCGTAGATCTTCTGGCCGGCGTTGAACTTCCCGGCCGGGCGGGACGAGCGGCGCCTGTCGCGGCGCAGCGCGGCCCGCAGCCAGACCCTGTCGTGCGGGCCGAACCGGTCGAGCAGCCGCAGGTCGGCGCGGAACGCGCGGGAGACCAGGCCCAGCAGGACCGGGACCGGCAGGGCGAGCCCGGCCCACTCGTGCAGGCGGACCACCAGATCGCGGCGGCCGACGAGGACGGCGAGCTGGGGGACGTAGAGGCAGGCCGCCGTCACCACGCAGATCCCCATCAATACGGCCGTGGCGCGGTGCACCCGGCGCTGGGCGGGGCCGAAGCGGCGCACGTCGGCGCCGGGCGGCGCGGGGGCGCTAGCCGGTGGGGTCATCGCCGCGTCCGTTCGAACGGCCGACCCAGGCGTCGACGTCGTAGCCGCGCTCCTCCCAGTAGCCCGGCCGCACCGCGTCGGTGACGGTGATGCCGGAGAGCCACTTGGCGGACTTGTAGAAGTACATCGGTGCAACGTAGAGGCGGACCGGGCCGCCGTGGTCGTGGCCGATGTCCGCGTCCCGCATGCGCAGCGCGACCAGCACGTCGGGGCGGCGGGCCTGGGCGAGGGTGAGGCTCTCGCTGTAGGCGCCGTCGAAGCAGGTGAAGCGGACCGCCTTCGCCGAGGGGCGGACGCCGGCCGCGTCCAGCAGCCGGGACAGCCGGACGCCCTGGAAGGGCGTGCGGGGCACCCGCCAGCCGGTGACGCACTGCACGTCGCGCACCATGCGGGTCTGCGGCATGCCCCTCAGCCCGGCCAGCGTGTACGTCGTGGGACGGTCGACCAGGCCGTCGACGGTGAGGCGGTAGTCCGTGGCGTCACGGCGCGGCACGGAGCCGGTGACCGAGTAGTAGCGGAAGCCGCCGCCGTTGGGGAGCAGTCCGGTCAGGCCCGTGGGGTCGTGGCCGGAGGCGGCGCCGAGGAAGTCCTCCAGGCCGCGTTGCAGGGTGGGCGCGGCGGCCACGCCCAGGGCGCCCAGGCCGAGGGTGGCGAGGAAGACGCGGCGGCCGACGGGCCGGCCGGGTTCCTCCGGCGGTCCCGGGCTCTCGGGTTCTTCCGGCGGTCCGGGCCTCTCGGGGGGTCCCGGGTCGCCGGGCGGTTCGGAGTGCACTCCTCCATTCGAGCACTCGCGCCCGGGGCGGGGCCAGGGAACGCGGGTGCTCGTCAGGGGTCCGTAACCTTTCCCGGCGGCCGCGGGCTACGGCCGCGGTTCGGGTGCGGCCGCCTTGTCCAGCTGGAACGCCTCGTTGCCCAGGCCGATGCGGGCGTGCGCCTCGGGCCTGCGCCTGCGCAGGACGGCGCCCTGGACCAGGCCGACGACGACGGCGAGGCCGATGACGCCGGGCAGGATCCGGCTGAGCGCCGAGCCGGGCCCGGTGCCCACCAGGACGTCGAAGTCCTTGACCGTGTAGGCGGCGATCACGAGCAGAGCGAGGCCGGCCAGGGCGGAGGTGACCAGGCGCCAGGCCTGCGCCGCCGCCGCGCCGCGCCGGACGAAGAAGACGATCACCGACAGGGAGGCCGCCGCCATCAGCACGATCACGCCGAGCGCGCCGATGTTGCCGCCCCAGGTGAACAGGTGCAGCACGGGCGCGGTGGGGTCGCCGGCCGGCTTGTCGTCGGCGACCGCGAAGGCGATCACGACGACCAGCGAGAAGACGGTCTGCGACAGCGATCCGATGGCGGGCGCGCCGCTGGCGCTGGAGGTGCGGCCGAACGTCGCGGGCAGCAGGCCCTCGCGGCCCATGGCGAAGGCGTAGCGGGCCACCACGTTGTGGAAGCTGAGCATCGCCGCGAACATGCCGGTGACGAACAGCACGTGCAGGATGTCCGTGAACGTCCCGCCGAGCCGGGACTCGGTGAGGGTGAACAGCAGGCCCGCGCTCTCCTTGCGGGCGGTGCCGACGATCGCGGACGGGCCGGCGGCGACGGTCAGCGCCCAGCTGCTGACGGCGAAGAAGACGGCGACGCCGGCCACCGCGAGGAACATCACGCGCGGCACGAGGACGTGCGGGCGGCTGGTCTCCTCCGCGTACACCGGGGCCTGCTCGAAGCCGAGGAAGGCCGCGATGCAGAAGCAGAGCGCGGTGCCGATCCCGGCGCCGGAGAGGGTGTCGGGGTTGAAGGCGTGCAGGGACAGGCCCTCCTTGGCGGGGTCGCCGATCGCGGCCACGTCGAAGACGACCACCAGGATCACCTCGATGACCAGCAGGACGCCGAGCACGCGCGCGTTGACGTCGATCTTCAGCCAGCCGAGCGCGCCGACGGCGGCGACGGCCAGCAGCGCCGGGATCCACCAGGCGACGGTGACGTCGGCGTAGGTGGCGAAGAGGTTGGAGACCTCGAAGCCGAAGATGCCGTAGATGCCGGCCTGGAGGGCGTTGTACGCCACCAGCGCGACCAGCGCGGCGCTCGCGCCGGCCGTGCCGCCGAGGCCGCGGGAGATGTACGCGTAGAAGGCGCCCGCGTTGTGGACGTGCCGGCTCATCTCGGCGTAGCCGACGCTGAAGAGGACGAGGACGACGCCGAGGACCACGAAGAGCAGGGGCTGTCCGACGATGCCCATCACCGCGAAGGTGGTGGGCATCACCCCGGCGACCACCATCAGCGGGGCGGTCGCGGCCAGCACGGACAGGAGCAGGCCGCCCGTGCCGAGGCGGTCGGCGCGCAGCGCGCGTTCCTGGCCCTTGAAGGTGCTGATGCCGTCGCCGCCGGCGGTGGGTCTGCTCGTGCGCGAACTGCCCGTCGTCATAGGGACCGTCCTTTCGGGCCTCGTCAGGCTTGCGGGAATGGCTCGTGTGCGGTGCTCGTGTGCGGTTCTCTTGTGCGGTGCTCTTGTGCGGTGCTCTTGTGCGGTTGCGGACGTGCGGCTTGCCGCGTGTGCGGGCTTGCTCGTCGTGCGGGCTTGCGGTCGTACGAGCTTGCGGTCGTACGGGCTTGCGGGTGGTGGGGCTAGGCGGTGCCCAGGGCGGTGGCGCGGGCGGTGCGGAAGGCGGCGCACGGGTCGTGGTCGGGGTACGACCACGGCGCCGGGGTGGCGTGGTCGCCGATGCGGAGGAACAGCGCGGCGGCCTCGGCGGCGCGGCCCTGGCAGTGCTTGGCGTGCGCGAGGTAGTTCAGGTCGATCATGTGCCGTGGATGGCCCTCCTGGCCCCATTCCAGCCACCAGTCGAAGGCGGTCTTCATCACCTGCCGGGCCCGGCGGCCGGCCCAGTGCCCGGAGGCGGCCGGATCGGCGGGAGTGAGACCGGCGCCGGCCAGCACGCGGTAGCGCTCGGCGTGCGCGACCACCGGCAGGATGGCGAGCGGGGAGTCGGCGGGAGCTTGTTCGGCGGCCCAGTTGGCGAAGTCGTAGACCTCGTGCAGCGGGTCCGGGCCGGCGTCGGCGTGCCGCTCGGCGAGCGCGGCCACCATCACGTGGTGGGCGTGGTGGTGGTCGGGGTGGCGCAGCCGCACCTCGTCGAAGAGGCGGACCACGTCGGCCTCTTCGCCCACGGCGCGCTCCAGCAGGAGCAGTCCCAGCCACGGGGTGGGGTCGGCGGGCGCGAGCGCGGCCGCGGCCCGGCACGCCTCGCGGACCGGGCCGGGCTTCTCCTCGCCGCGCAGGGCGCGCTGGACCAGTGCCATGCCGAGCAGGACGCGGGCGTCGGCGGACTCGGGTTCGGCCAGCAGCCAGTCGCGGGTCCAGGCCGCGGTGTGCGAGGGCTCGGCCAGGACGGCGACGCGATGGCCGCGCCGGTCCCACTCGTCGCCGGTGCGGGCCAGCAGGGTGCGCACCGCCTGCCAGCGGCCCTGGGCCAACGCGGAGCGGGCGGCGCCGAGTTCGGCGTCGTCGAGAGCGGCGTCGAAGGCCTGGGCCGCGCGCTTGCGGCCGCGGCCGAGGGGCGGGGGTGGGGACACCGCGGGACTTCCTCTACGCGCTCTTCGATGATGCTGTGTTCGTGCCGTGTCCGTGCCGCGCACGCCGGTCTCCGTGCGGTGGCGGTGGCCGCGGGCTGGTCCGGTGGGGCGGTGCCGCCCCGTCCGACCCGCTCGCCGCGGTCCGCCCTCCGGTCGTCGGCCGACCGTCGGCTGATCACGGACAGCAAACCCGCAGCCAACACCCGGCGTCAAGGGCCACTGGCGCGTTACACGCGTCAACTGGGTTGACCGGAAAGGCACTTGTGTCACCTGGGGGGTGGCAGGACCTGATCGGCATCGCGGCCCGCCGCCGGTCGGCGTCTGTGCCCGGCGTCGGTCGGCGGCGCGGCCCGCCGCCGGTCGGCGTCTCGCGTCACGAGCCCGCGAGACCGCGCGCGTCTCACTCGTGTGGCGTACGCCATGGCGCAGCGCCGCCAAAGGCCCCACCCTGGCCGCAGGGCCGGGCCGTCGCCCCGACGCGGTGGACGTCGTGACCGAGTCGGCTGCCCGGATCCGGGTACTCCCAGCGGCGAACAGTGCCCCGGACCGCTAAAGTCGGCCCTTACGCACCCGTGGCCCGACCGGATGATCGAGGTACGCAGCGTGTCGGTTCTGGTTCTGATCCTCGCCGTGAGCGCCGCCTGCTGCCTGGGGTTCGGATTCGTGCTCCAGCAGAACGCCGCCCAGCGGGCCCCGCTGAGCGACTTCCTCTCGCCCCGGCTGCTGCTGGACCTGATCAGGGTGCCGCGCTGGCTCGGCGGTCTCGGGCTGATGGTCGTCGGCATGGTGCTGGGCGCGGTGGCGCTGGGCCGGGGGGAGATCTCCCTGGTGGAACCGCTGCTGGCGACCAACCTCCTGTTCGCGCTCGCGCTGTCGCGAAGACAGACCCGGCAGCCGCTGGGCCGCCAGGGCTGGCTGGGGCTCGCGCTGCTGGCCGGCGGGGTGACGGCGTTCATCCTCGGCGGCCAGCCGCGGGCCGGCACCGCGGTCACCGATCCGCTGCGGCACTGGCTGATCATCGGGACCATGGTGGGCGTGGCACTGGTGCTGACCGCCTACGCCAAGCGCTCCCGGCTGAGCTGGGGTCCGGTGCTGCTGGCGGTGGCCGCCGGGCTGCTGTACGGCGTGCAGGACGCGCTGACCCGGGTGAGCGGGCAGCGCTTCTCGGCGGGCGGCTGGGCGGAGCTGTTCACCAGCTGGCAGCCGTACGGCCTGTTCGCCATCGGTGTCACCGGGCTGATCCTGGTGCAGAGCGCCTTCGAGACGGCGCCGCTGCGCATGTCGCTGCCCGCGCTCACGGCGGCCGAGCCGCTGGCCGGGATCGCCTGCGGGGTGGGCTTCCTCGGCGACCGGCTGCGCACCGACGTGGCCGCGCTGACCTGGGAGGCGTCGGGTCTCGCGGCGATCGTCGCCGGCATCGTCCTGCTGGGGCTGCACCCGGCGATGCCCTGCGGGGCCTCGCCCACCGAACGCGGCGAGCACCGGCTCCAGCCGCGCTGACCCGGCGCCCGCCGACGGCCGCCCCGCCCCCGTCCCGTCCCCGCCGCCTCGACGGCCGCCGGCCGTCCGCCGCGGCGGGGGCGCCTGGTTGGATGGGGACATGAGCGCTGCGGACGAGATCCTCGACATCGTCGACGAGAACGACCACGTCGTCGGGCAGGCCCCGCGCGGCGAGGCCTACACCCGCGGGCTGCGGCACCGCTGTGTCTTCATCGAGGCCCGGGACGCCGACGGCCGCCTCTTCGTGCACCGCCGCACCGCGACCAAGCTCGCCTTCCCCTCCCTGTACGACATGTTCGTGGGCGGGGTCGTCGGGGCCGGCGAGAGCTACGACGCGGCGGCGCTGCGCGAGGCGGAGGAGGAGCTGGGGGTGAGCGGGCTGCCCCGCCCGGAGTTCCTGTTCAAGTTCCTGTACGAGCACGAGGGGGGCCTCAGCTGGTGGTCGGCGGTGTACCAGGTCCGCTGCGAGCTGCCGGTGCGCCCGCAGGTCGAGGAGGTCGCCTGGCACGACTTCCTGCCGGCCGACGAGCTGGAGCGCCGGCTGCCCGGGTGGGAGTGGACGCCGGACAGCCTGGCCGCGTACGAGCGGCTGAAGACCTACCGGTCGATGCGGTGAGGCGGCTCCCGGGCCGTCGGCGCGCCCGCCTGGGTAGGGTCCTGGAGTGATCGACTTCGTACGGAACGTCCGGCTGTGGTTCGCCCCCGAAGAGGTGCGGGAGGAGGGCCGGACGCCGGACTACCGCTTCTCGCTGGCGAACGAACGGACCTTCCTCGCCTGGCTGCGGACCGCGCTCGCCCTGATCGGCGGCGGGTTCGCGGTGGACCAGTTCCTGCCGCACCTGCGCTGGGCGTGGCGGGTCGGGCTCGCGCTGGCGCTGCTCGCCGCGGGCGTGCTGTGCTCGCTGCGGGCGATCAATCACTGGGTGCGGTGCGAGCGGGCGATGCGGCGCGGGGAGGACCTGCCGACGTCGCGGTTCCCCGCGCTGCTGAGCGTGCTCGTCGCGGTGGTCGCCGTGGTGATGGTCGTGGTCGTACTCGCCGGCCGGGCGGGATGAACGGGCCCGGGCCGGACGGCATCGGGTCCGGACCCGACGGTGCGGGGTCCGGACGGGACGGAGCCGAGACCGGACGGGACGGCGCCAGGACCGGACGCTCCGGCTCGGGGGCTGGGCGCGACAGTGCCGAGGCCGAACGGGACGGCTCGGGGGCAGGGCGCGACGGCACCGCAACCGGGCGGGACGGCACCACGGCGGAACGCGACGGCTCCGGGACCGGACGCGACAGCGCCGGTGCCGGGGCCGAACGGGACGGCTCGGGGGCCGGGCGGGACGGTGTCGGGGTGGGGGCCGGGCGGCGGGATCCTGGGCTTCAGCCCGAGCGGACCCGGCTGGCCTGGCGGCGTACCACGCTGTCCGGGACGGTGGCCGCCGTGCTGGCCGTGCGGGCGACCCTGCACGGCGGGGCCACGGCCGGCGGGCTCGTCGTGTGCGCCGTGTGCTGTCTGCTCTGGCTCTGCTTCCTGCTGATCGCCCAGTTCCGCATCCGCCACCTGGACCGGGCGGCCCCGCGGGCGCTCCCCCCGCGCCTCGCCGCGGCGGCGGTGGCGGCCACGGTCGCGCTGGCGGTGTGCGCGGCGGCGCTGATCGCCTGAGTTTCCGACGGGAATGGGCTGAAAGGGAGGGTGGCCCCGGTCACGTCCGGGTCAGCCACTGGACGACATACCGACCGGTCGGCATCATGGACGCGTCCCGTTCGCCTCGGATCAGCCCGTAGGAGCAATGATGAGCCCCGACCACCCGCCCGGACTCGACCTCGACCGGCTGCGCGGCCTGCTGGACCGGGAGCGGCCCGGCCTGGTGCGGGGCCCGCTGACCGGCCGGCTGATCGAGGGCGGGCGCTCGAACCTGACGTACGCGGTCTCCGACGGCGCAGCCCGGTGGGTGGTCCGGCGGCCTCCGCTCGGCCATGTGCTGGCCACCGCGCACGACATGCGGCGCGAGCACCGGGTGATCAGCGCGCTGCACCCGACGAACGTGCCGGTGCCGCGCCCGGTGCTGCTGTGCGAGGACGAGGAGGTGCTGGGCGCGCCGTTCTACGTCATGGAGTTCGTCGAGGGCACGCCGTACCGCACCGCCGACCAGCTCGCCCCGCTGGGCGAGCGGCGCACCCGGGACGCGGTGCTGTCGCTGGTGGACACCCTGGTCGAGCTGCACGCGGTGGACCCCGCCGAGGTGGGCCTCGCCGACTTCGGCCGCCCGGAGGGGTTCCTGGACCGGCAGCTGCGCCGCTGGGGCAAGCAGCTGGACGCCTCCCGCGACCGCGACCTGCCCGGCATCGACGCGCTGCACTCGGCGCTCGGCCGCGCGCTGCCCGACTCCCCCGCGCCCACCGTCGTGCACGGCGACTACCGCCTGGACAACGTGCTGATCGGCCAGGACGACCGGATCAACGCGATCCTCGACTGGGAGATGTCCACGCTCGGCGACCCGCTCACCGACCTGGGCCTGCTGGTGATGTACTGCACCCCGCTCGGCCTGCCGAAGTCGCCGGTGTCCACGACCGCCGAGGCGGCCGGGCACCCCTCCCCCGCCGAGCTGATCGAGCGGTACGCCGCGCGCTCGGGGCGCGACGTCTCGGCGGTGGCCTGGTACACGGCGTTCGCCTGGTTCAAGCTCGCCGTGATCCTGGAGGGCATCCACTACCGCTACACGCTCGGCCAGACGGTCGGCCGCGGCTTCGACCGCATCGGCGACCTCGTCCCCGTCTTCATCCAGCACGGTCTGACCACACTTCACGAGGGCCTCCAGGAGGGCTGATCCATCATGGACTTCGCGTTCGACGCGCGCACCGAGGAACTGCGCGCCCGGCTCCTCGCCTTCATGGACGAGTTCGTGTACCCGGCCGAGCCGGTGGCGCACGAGCAGCGGGCACGGCTGGCCTCCCCGTGGGGGAACCCGCCGGTGGTGGAGGAGCTGAAGGCCGAGGCGCGCCGGCAGGGGCTGTGGAACCTGTTCCTGCCGGACGCCGAGCACGGCGCCGGGCTGACCAACCTCCAGTACGCCCCGCTGGCCGAGATCACCGGCCGCTCCCCGCAGCTGGCGCCCACCGCCACCAACTGCGCGGCCCCGGACACCGGGAACATGGAGGTGCTGGCCCAGTTCGGCGACGAGCGGCAGAAGAAGCAGTGGCTCCAGCCGCTGCTGGCCGGTGAGATCCGCTCGGCGTTCGCGATGACCGAGCCGGAGGTGGCCTCCTCGGACGCCACCAACATCACCACGCACATCGAGCGGGACGGCGACGAGTACGTCGTCACCGGCCGCAAGTGGTACATCTCCGGGGCGATGCACCCGGACTGCTCGATCTTCATCGTGATGGGCAAGACCGACCCGGACGGCGCCGACATCCGCCGTCAGCAGTCCATGGTGCTGGTGCCACGCGACACGCCGGGCGTGACCGTCGAGCGGGCCATGCAGGTGTTCGGGTACGAGGACCACTACCACGGCGGGCACGCCGAGGTGGTCTTCGACCACGCGCGCGTGCCGGTGTCGAACCTGATCGGCGAGGAGGGCGGCGGCTTCGCCATCGCGCAGGCCCGGCTCGGCCCCGGCCGCATCCACCACTGCATGCGGCTGATCGGCATGGCCGAGCGGGCGATCGAGCTGATGTGCCGCCGAGCGGTGTCCCGTACGGCGTTCGGCAAGGCGCTGGCGCAGCAGGGCGTGGTGCAGAACTGGATCGCCGACGCGCGGGTGCAGGTCGAGCAGCTGCGGCTGCTGGTGCTGAAGACGGCCTGGCTGATGGACACCGTCGGCAACCGGGGCGCGCACACCGAGATCCAGGCCATCAAGATCGCCACGCCCCGCGCGGTGGTCGCCATCCTGGACCGGGCGATCCAGCTGTACGGCGCGGGCGGGGTGAGCCAGGACTTCCCGCTGGCCGAGCTGTACGCGGGGGCGCGCACCCTGATGCTCGCCGACGGCCCGGACGAGGTGCACCAGCGGTCGCTGGCCCGCCGGGAGCTGAAGAAGTACCTGTAGGCCACAGGGGTAAGGGGCGGTCACCATAGCGACCGCCCCTTACCCCTGCCGCTCGGGTCTACGGCCGCAGGGCCCGCAGCAGCAGGTCGGCCAGGTGGTCGGCGACCTCCTGGGGGGTGAGCGGGCCGCCGGGGCGGTACCAGGTGGACAGGTGGTGGACGGAGCCGAAGTGGTAGTCCACCACCAGGTCGGCCGGGGTGGCCCGGGAGAAGACGCCCTGCTCCTGGCCCTCCTCGATGAGGGCGCGGAAGCGCTCGTGGTAGCGCCGGCGCTCGGCGCGCACCTGCTTGTTCTTCTCGGGGCTCAGGTGGTGCATGGAGCGGAAGAAGATCATCGCGTCGTCGAGGTTGTCGATCGTGGTGACGACGACGTCGGCGGCGGCGCCCCGCAGCCGCTGCTCCACCGGCTCGTCGGCGTTGGCGAAGGCGTCGAGCCGCTCCTGCTGGACGCGCAGCACACGCGCGTACACCTCGTGCAGGAGGTCGTCCTTGGAGCCGAAGTAGTGGTAGAGGGCGCCCTTGGTGACGCCGGCCGCCTCGACGATCTCCTGCACGGAGGTGCGGTCGTAGCCCTGCTCGGCGAAGAGCCGGGTGGCGGCGGCCAGGAGCCGCTGGGGAACCGGGGTCCCGGCCGGGTCCGTCGTCGTGGGCACTGCCGCCACCTGCCTTTCCGTGGACCTACCGGTCCTGCTGTTCGCGCTGGGTTCCTCGGGTACGGGAACGCAGTTCCCGACGGAGGATCTTCCCACTGGCCGTCTTCGGCAACTCGGGCAGGATCTCCACCTGCCGCGGGTACTTGTAGGCGGCCAGTCTCTCCTTGCAGTACGCGGCCAGTTCCTCCGGGGCCACCCGGGCGTCCGGACGCAGGCTGATGTACGCCCGGACGGTCTCGCCGCGGTACCCGTCGGGCACCCCGACCACGGCCGCCTCGCGCACCGCCGGGTGGGTGTAGAGGACGTCCTCGACCTCGCGCGGCCACACCTTGAAGCCGGAGGCGTTGATCATGTCCTTCTTGCGGTCGACGACGTAGAGCCAGCCCCGTTCGTCCATGAAGCCGATGTCGCCGGTGCGCAGCTCGCCGCCGGGGAAGGTCTCGGCGGTGGCGTCGGGCCGCCGCCAGTAGCCGGGCACCACCTGCGGGCCGCTGACGACGATCTCGCCCGGCTCGCCGAAGGGCAGCTCCCGGTCCTCGTCGTCCACGATCCGCACCACCGTGTCCGGGCCCGGCACGCCCACCGCGAGCGTCCCGGAGACCGGGTCGACGGGCGCCTCCCGGCCGGGCGGCACGGAGGCGCAGGGCGCGGTGCACTCGGTGAGGCCGTAGCCGTTGCGGAGGTACGGTCCGAAGCCGGCCCGGAACTTCTCGACCAGCGCGGGCGGCAGCGGCGCGCCGCCGGAGGAGATGACCGCGAAGGAGGCGAAGTGGTCGGGGGTGACGTCGGGGTGGGCGGCCAGCGCCATGAAGGCGGTGGAGGGGCCGACCGTGTAGTGCGGCCGGTGCTCGGCGAACGCCTCCAGCACCACGCCGGGTTCGAAGCGGTACGCCAGCACCAGCGTGCCCGCGCTGTTCAGGCAGGCGCCGAACTGGCAGACCATGCCGGTGATGTGGAACAGCGGCGCCAGCGCGAAGTACACGGGCGCCTCGGGCAGGCCGAGGCCGGTGCGCTGCCGCTCGGCGTTGTACATGATGTTGCCGTGGGTGTTGGTGGCGCCCTTGGGGGTGCCGCTGGTGCCCGAGGTGTAGCTGATCAGGGCGATGCCGTCCGGGGCAGGGTCACGGCCCTCGGGCGCCGGGTGGCCGGCGCGGGCGACGGCCACCAGGTCGTCGGCGTCGGCGGCCCGCGGCAGCCGTTCGAAGGCGAGGACGCGCGCGTCGTCGCGGGTCTGGAGGTCGCGTTCGCTTGCGGTGAGCGCGATCCGCACCGGGGAGCCGGCGGCCGTCTCGCGCAGGTAGGACTCCCAGGCGCGGTCCGAGCAGATCAGCGCGGCCACCTCGCCGTCGGCCAGCACGTGGGCGACCTCGGCCGACTTGTACATGGGGTTGACCGGGACGACGACGGCGCCGGCCTTCCACGCGCCGAGGACGGCGAGCACGAAGTGCGGGGAGTTCTGGAGCAGGACGGCGACCCGCTCGCCGGGCCGCAGGCCGCGCGCGGCGAGGTGACCGGCGACCGAGTCGCTCAGCTCGTCCGTCTCGCGGTAGGTGAGGCGGGCGTCGAAGTAGGCGAGGAAGGCGCGGTCGGGGGCTTCGGCGGCCGAGCGGCGCAGGGCGTGCACGAGCGAGCCGGCCGGGTGGACGGGGGCGCGCTGGGCGTCGTCGAGCAGGTCCAGCCAGGGCCTGGCGGCGTAGCGGGAGGCGGGGGCGGCGCTCACCGGGTCTCCTCCCAGGTGCGCTGGAGGTGGTTCATGCCGGCCAGCCAGCGGTCGGGGTCGGCGGCCCGCGCCCGGTAGAAGCCGGCCACCTCCGGGTGCGGCAGGATGAGGAAGCGGTCCTCCTCGATGCCCTTGAGCAGGGCGTCGGCCACGTCCTCGGGTTCGATCGCGGTGGGCTGGAGCACCAGGTCGCCGGCGCTGCCGGTGGCGGCCAGCATGTCGGTGCGCACGCCCTGCGGGCAGATCGCGTGCACCTTGATCCCGCGGTGCCGGTAGGTCAGCGACAGCCACTCGGCGAAGGCGTACGCGCCGTGCTTGGTGACGCTGTAGGGGGCGGCGCCGATCATGGTGAGCAGGCCGGCGGCGGAGACGGTGGAGACGAACCGGCCGGCGCCGCGCTCCAGCCAGGCCGGGAGCAGTGCCTCGGCGGCGCGGACGTGGGCCATGACGTTGACGTCCCAGGCCCGTGCCCAGACCTCCTCGCCGGCCGCCTCGGAGCCGCCGGAGCCGAGGCCGGCGTTGGCGCAGTACACGTCGACCGTGCCGCCGAGCGCGTCCCGCGCGTCGGCGACGACCGCGGCGGCGTCGCCGGGCAGCGCGATGCCGCCGATCTCGTCGGCGACGGCGGCGGCCCGGGCGGCGTCGAGGTCGTTGACGACGACCTTCGCGCCCTCGGCGGCGAACCGGCGGGCCAGCGCGGCGCCGATGCCGCCTCCGGCCCCGGTGACGACCACTCCCGCACCCTGAACGGCTTGCACCATCGGTCTCCTTCGACACGGCACACTACGGCTCTGCCGCGCCACACTAACCGGTCGGTATGGAGTCCGAAAGGGGGTTTCCGCCCGGTGTCCGGTCGTCGGGGCGGTCCGGCGCGTTCCCCTCCGCGCCGCCTCGCGCTAGCGTGCGTGCGCATGACACGTGTCGCGATCACGGAGGTCACCGCATGAAGCTGTCCCGCCGGAGCCTGCTCGCCACGACGGCCGCGGTCGCGGCCTCGTCCGTCCCCGCCGCGCAGGCCGAGGCGGCCCCGCGGGGCCGCGACCGGTCGCCGCGGACCGGGTTCGAGCGGCTCGCCGAGAGCGGCTACGCCCTCCTCGCCGGACAGCGCGTCGGCATCGTCACCAACCCCACCGGCGTCACCCGGGACGTGCGCCACATCGTGGACGTGCTGCACGCCGACCGCCGGGTGGCGCTGACCGCCGTCTTCGGCCCCGAGCACGGCTTCCGCGGCACCGCGCAGGCGGGCGGCTCCGAGGGCCGCTACACCGACCCGGCCACCGGACTGCCCGTGTACGACACGTATCTCAAGAGCGGGCAGCCGCTCGCCGACGTGTTCACCGCCTCCGGCGTGGACACGGTCGTCTTCGACATCCAGGACGCCGGCGCCCGCTTCTACACCTACATCTGGACCCTGTACGACTGCATGGAGGCCGCGGCGCTGGCCGGCAAGCGGTTCGTGGTGCTGGACCGGCCCAACCCGGCGACCGGCCGCCAGGCCCTGGGTCCGGTGCTGCACCGGGAGTTCGCGACCTTCGTCGGGCGGCAGCCGATCGCCCAGGCGCACGGCATGACGGTCGCGGAGCTGGCGCGGCTGTTCAACGGCGAGTTCCTGAGCACGCCGGTGCCGCTGGAGACGGTCCTGATGACCGGCTGGCGGCGGTCCGACTTCTACGACGCCTCGGGCCTGCCCTGGGTGCCGCCGAGCCCGAACATGCCCACCCCCGACACCGCCCTCGTCTACTCCGGCACCTGTCTGTTCGAGGGCACCAACCTCTCGGAGGGCCGCGGCACCACCCGCCCCTTCGAACTCCTCGGCGCGGAGGGCCTCGACGGCCGCTGGGCCGCCGCCGCCGACGCGCTCGGGCTGCCCGGGGTGCGCTTTCGCGAGGCGTACTTCGCGCCCACCTTCTCCAAGTTCCAGGGCATCACGGTCGGCGGGGTGCAGCTGCACGTCCACGACCGGGCCGCCTTCGACCCGGTGCGCACCGGAATCGCGCTGCTGGTCACCGCCAAACAGGTCTGGGACGGCTTCGCCTGGCGGTCGGACGGCTGGATCGACAAGCTCACCGGCTCGGCACGGGTGCGTACGATGATCGACGCCGGGGCGGACACCGACGAGGTGGTGGCCGGCTGGCACGACGAGCTGGCGGCGTTCCGGAAGGTGCGCGCCCGCTACCTCGCCTACCGCTGAGCCGGCCGTGCGCGGGGCGGGGGTGCGGTGCCGCGCCCCCGCCCCGCGCCGTCGGGCGCCCGGCGGTTACCGGTGCGAGGTGTACTCCACCACCTGCTGGAAGGTGGGCCGGTTCTGCCAGCTGATCTTGCCGTGCTTGATGCCGCCCAGCGCGCGCTGGACGATCGAGTCGGCGCACCACTGGTCGCCCGCCGAGCACTGGTCGTCGCCGGGGTAGACCTGCGCGGCGGTCAGCGCGGCCGCCTGCTTGAGGGTGCCGATCAGGCTGTCCCGGCAGGCGTTCAGGTCGCCGTTGCCGCAGTACGCGCGGGCCAGCGGTCCCTGGACGGACTCACCGAGCACCGACCGGATGTCCTTGTCGACATAGCTCCACCAGCCGTACTGGAAGGCGCTGCCGGCGTGCGAGCCGGTCGGGCCGTGCCCGGCGGAGGGCGCCTCGTCGATCGGCAGGTTGGCGCCGACGGCGTTGTAGAGGTCGTCGCCCATTCCCGGCTGGAACTCGGCCTTCACCAGCAGCGGCCACCAGGCGTCCAGGATGCGGATGGCGTCGGCGTTCGCGTACGTCTTGGAGCCGGCCGAGGTCTCGGTGCGCTGGGCGCCCGCGGCCACCCAGGTCCGGAGTTTGGCGACCGCGGCGGCGGCCGCCGGGTCGGTGACCGCCGAACTGTCGATCACCTTCAGGAGCTTGGGCAGGACGTCCTCGGCGCGCAGGTCGGCCAGGGCCGCGTCCGCCATCGCCTTCGTCAGGGCGGAGCGGGTCACCCCGCCGGCCGCGACGAGCTTCTTGACCCGGTCCTCCAGCAGGTTCCCGCGGTGCACCGAGCCCTCGCCCCAGGGCGCGGCGGCGTAGTCCTCGGCCTGCTTGTTGTTCCAGGAGATGTAGTAGTCCTGGTCGATGGAGTTGGGGTGCGCGGAGGCGGGGGTGTAGGTCGCGGTGTTGGCGGCCGCGTCCCAGCCCTGCCACTCGTACGCCGGCTGCGCCCAGACCGGGAACTCCGCGTCCACGCCGCTCGCCCGGACCGGGTTGTCGCCGCTGTTGTAGTAGGCGGTGTGCTGGGAGTCGGCGTAGAACCAGTTGAAGGTGAAGTTGATGTGCTGCGCCGCCTTCTGGAAGTCGGCGGGGCCCTTGACGAAGTCGGGGTCGTTCAGCATCTGGAAGCCGATGATGGAGTCGGCCTCGTGCAGGTAGGAGGAGCGCAGGGTGGTGTAGGCGACCTTCTTGCCGCCTACGGTGGCGCGGTACTGGACGGGGCCGTACTTGGTGCGCCACACGCGCATCGTGTAGGAGCCGGCCGCGGTGCCGTCGGCGACGGTGGGCTTCCAGGAGTTGGCCTGCTGCACCTGGTCCATGGCCGTGCAGACGCCGTGGAACAGGTAGTGGTGGTCGTCCTGGCACAGCTCGACGGCGTAGGTGTCGATGATGTCCTGGCCGGAGGTGGTGGCGCTCCACGAGTAGTCCTGGCCGCGGCCGAGTTCGACGTACATGCTCAGGCCGGCGAAGGAGGCGCCGCGGGCGCTGATGCCCGGGCCCTGGATCTCCTGGAGCAGGAGCAGCTGGGGGGCGAAGTAGCCGGTCTGCGGGCCGAAGACGGCGACCGGGTGGCCGCTCGCGGTGTGCGCGCCGCTGACGACGAGGGCGTTGGACATGCCGCGCCTGGCCGAGGACAGGGTGGACTTCTGGGCCGTGCCGGTGGCGCTCTTGGCGGCGCCGGTGGCCGCGCCGCCGGTGCGGTCGTAGACCAGGGGCTCGGCGGTCACCGAGCCGGCGTCGGGCAGTGCCTGGCCCTTGGGGCTGGCGGGCTTGGCGGCGTAGGGGAAGCTCTGGCCGTCGTGCAGGGTGAGGACGGCCTCGGGGTCGTTGCGTTCGCGGAAGGACTCCCAGACCTTGGTGCCCTCCTGGGCGCCGTACTTGGCCTGGGCGGCCAGCAGGGAGAGGGCGTTGTTGACCTCGCCGCCGCCGCCCGAGCCGAACAGGGAGCCGACCACGGAGGCCAGGGCGACCAGGTCGGTGACCTTGAAGTGGTCGATGGTGCCGGAGTTGGTGATGGCGTCCTTGTGGCCGGTCAGGACGTACTCGCCGGGGAAGTAGCGGCCGGGGTCGGCGGCGTCTATGTAGGCGTTGATGCCGGCGAGGTAGGCGTTGACGTCGTCGAGGGTCTGCCGGCCGCGGTCGCCGGCCTTGGCGACGGCGCTGTCGATCTGGGCCTGGAGGTCGGCCTCGGTGTAGGGGGCGTTGCGGTAGAACTGCTGCTCCAGGCCCTGGTTGGCGGGGGCGCCGCCGGCGAAGGAGGTCAACTGGCCGCGGCCGACGTGCCGGAAGACGTCCATCAGCCACAGCCGGTCCTCGGCGGCCGCGTACCCGGCGCCGAACTCGGTGCCGTAGCGGGTGGTGCCGGTGATGTGCGGGACGCCGGACTTCTTGTCGCGCACGATGGTGACGTCGCCGCGGCCGGCGGGCTTCTCGGTGGAGGCGACCTGCCCGGCGGGGACGCCGAAGGAGGCGTCGTTGAAGAAGGTGTTGATCTTGTCGTCGGTGAGCGCCGGATAGCCCTTGGCCAGGTTGGCGTACGGGCCGAGCTGGTCCTCGGCGTGGCCGGGCTGGGTGCCGAAGCCCTGGTTCAGCAGGATCTGGGCGAGGGTGGCGTTGCCGTTCTCGCCGGGCGGCAGGATGTCCGAGCACTGGCCGCCGCAGTAGTCGCCCGCGGCGGCCTTCGGTGCGGCGTCGACGGCCACCGCTTGGGAAAAGGGCGACAAAAGACCGGCAACGAGGACGCATACGGATGCGGTCTTCAGGAACCCGTTCATTCTGCGGGGAGTTCTCACTTCGTCGAGCGCGTCGTGTGGGGTGCGCCGTGGCATGGGCCAACTCCTCCCGATGGGGTGGGCCCGGACGTTACTGCCGGTATCCCCGAGTTGGAAGATGAACATGCGTCACTTTTTGGCGTCACGGCACCACCTCGTGGCGGAGATGACGGTCGAGGGGGACGGAGGCACGGCGGAGACATGGCGGACATCGGACATCGGATGGAGCCGGATCGCCGGTCGGCACGTCTACTCGGCGACGCTCGTACGACGACCGGGTGCGAAGGACGGTACGCAGCCGCCGAAGTGACCGAAGTACAGGTGCAGGTGTGACGGAGGTGCAGGGCGATGGCCGGTTTTCGGAGTCTGGCGAGACAGGTGAGGGACCCGCGGTGCGATCTGGCACTGCGGCGTTACTCGCTGCGCAAGTGCCTGGAGCGGTTCGCCCCTTACGGGCACCGGGCGACCTGGGACCATCTGTGCTCGCGGGCCGGGTTCGGTCCCGAGGACAGGTCTCCTGATCCGGTGCGGCTCGTGGCCGCGCTGGAGGAGCTGGAGGAGGCGCGCTCGGTGTGGCTCGACTACGAGGCCGGGTTCGCCCGGCGGCGCAGGAAGGAGAAGCACGACGGGCTGCGCCGGCCGGGCAGCGTGGACGACTGGCACCGGCTGACCTGGGGCGGTTTCGGGGTGGCCTGGTGCGACGATCCGCGGGTGCATCCCGGTGAGCCGCTGGCGGAGGTGCTGCGCCGGCTGATCGACGCGCTGGAGCGCGAGCCGGGCGCGGCGTGCCCGGTGTGCGACGGCGAGCGCCTGGTCTGGCGGCACGGCCTGGACCACGAGCCGTCCTCGGGCCCGGTCTGCGCGGACTGCGGCATCCTGGTCCCGCGCCCGGTCCTCACCGACGGAGCGCTGGCCTGTGCCAGGCGGGGGCGGCTGCTGGTGTCGGCCTGAGCCGGGTCCGGCGGGGCGGGGGCTCCCGAGCGTCGGGGACGGCTGCCGGGGGCGGCCCGCGCCGGGCCTGGCGGGACGGGGTCTCCCGCACGCCGGGGACGGCTGCCGCGGCGGCCTGCGCCGGACCCGGCGGGGCCTCCCGCACGCCGGGGGCGGCTGACGGTGCCCGGGCTGCGCCGACCCGGCAGAGACTCCCGCGCGCCGGAGGGCGACTGCCGGTGCCGGGCCGCGCCGGAACCGGCGGGAGATCCCGCGCGCCGGAGGGCAGTTGCCGGGGGCGGCCTGCGCCGGGGGCGGCCTGCGCCGGACCCGGCGGGGCGGGAACCTCTGCGCCTCGGGGGGGGGCGACTGCCGGTGCCGGGCTGTGTCGGGTCCGGCGGGGCGGGGGCTTCCGCGCGTCGGAGGGCGGCTGGCGGTGCCGGGCCGTGCCGGGTCCGGCGGGGGCTCCCGGGCGGCCGTCGGCCGGGGTGCCTCGCGGCGTTGGGGGCCGGGCGGGCTCACGCGGTGGGGCGGGGCTCCCCGGTGGGGCGTTCCGCCAGCAGGCGGGAGCCGGACAGGCGCTCGCCGAACACGTCGTCCGGGTTGGACAGGACGCAGGTGTCCAGGGACAGGCAGCCGCAGCCGATGCAGTCGGTGAGGTGGTCGCGCAGCCGGTTCAACTGCTGGATGCGCTCGTCGAGTTCGGAACGCCACCGCTCCGACAGGCGGGCCCAGTCCGCCTTGGTCGGGGTGCGCTCCTCGGGGAGTTCGGCGAGCGCCTCGCGGATCGTGGCCAGCGGGATGCCGACGCGCTGCGCGGCCCGGACGAAGGCCACCCGGCGCAGGGTGTCACGGGCGTAACGGCGCTGGTTGCCGCTGGTGCGGCGGCTGCTGATCAGGCCCTTGGACTCGTAGAAGTGCAGGGCGGAGACGGCGGCGCCGCTGCGCGCGGCGACCTGCCCGACGGTCAGCTCGTGGATCTTGCCGGGAATCTGGGGCACCCGTCACAGCCTACCCACCCGCCGTGTCGCCGCGGCCGTTCGTTGACAGCGGCCGCGGGCGCTAGCATGCTAAGCAGTTGCTTAGACAGTGATACGCGATGCGAGAGGCCGGGCACATGGCAGAGCCGAGGATCTTCACCTCCGTCGACGAGCTGAAGGCGGCGGTGGGCGAGCAGCTGGGGCACACCGACTGGCTGGAGATCGACCAGAAGCGGATCGACCTGTTCGCCGAGGCGACCGGCGACCACCAGTGGATCCATGTGGACCCGGAGAAGGCCGCCGCCGGCCCGTTCGGCACCACCATCGCCCACGGCTATCTGACCCTGTCCCTGCTGCCCCTGTTCGGGCCGCAGCTGCTCGGGGTCGAGGGCGTGCGGATGGGCGTCAACTACGGCACCAACAAGGTCCGCTTCCCCGCCCCCGTACCGGTCGGCTCGCGGCTGCGCGCCACCGCCGTGATCACCGGGGTGGACGACGTGCCGGGCGGGGTGCAGGTGACCGTCGCCTTCACCGTGGAACGCGAGGGCGGCGACAAGCCGGTGTGCGTGGCGGAGTCGGTCTCCCGCTACTACCTCTGAGCGGCGCCGGAGACTACCTGTGAGCGGCGCCGGAGCGCTCCTGGGCGGGGCCGGCCGGCTTGGCGCCGACCATCCGCAGGACGAGGTCGGCGTAGAGCGCGCCGACCTCCTCCGGGGTGTAGGGCCCGTCGACGTTGAACCAGCGGGCGACGTCGATGCACAGGGAGAGCACGGCCAGGGTGGTGCCGTGCACGTCCAGCACCTCGAACTCGCCCGCCGCCACGCCCTCCTCGATGATCGCGCGCACCTCGGCGTCGACCTGGCGGCGCAGCGCGAGGATCTCGGCGCGGGCGTCGGGGCCGAGCGAGTCCAGCTCGTACTGCACGACGCGCGCGGTGGTGCGCCCGCCGGCGTGCCAGCGGACGAAGGAGCCGACCGCGTCGGCGAGCCGGTCGGCCGCGCAGCCCTCGCGCCGGCCCGCGGTGCGCAGGATCTCCAGGGCCTTCTCGTGGCCGATCCGGCTGATCCGGTGGAGCAGCTCTTCCTTGGTCTTGTAGTGGATGTAGAGCGCGGCCGGGCTCATGCCGGCGCGGCCCGCGATGTCACGGGTCGTCGTCGCGTGGTAGCCCCGCTCGGCGAAGGCCTCCACGGCTGCCACCAGCAGCCTCCGGGCCGCGTCCGGGGTGACCTCGCCCCACGGCTGCGCGTCGCCGCCCGTCTCCTCCGCCGTACTCATCGCTCACAAGCCCCTCTCTGCGTCCTGGCCCCACCATACCGTTGAAGCTGAGCGGGCGCTTAGTGGACGGAGCGGGGTCCGACCGGCGGCCTCACGGCTTTTCGAAGGGGTCGTGCTCGGCGAGCAGCTTCTCCAGCCGGGCCTGGTCGACCCGGCTGACGATCTGGCCGGCCTCCTGACGGTCCCGGATCACCTTGGCGAGGGTGAAGGCGGAGGTGACCAGATACAGCACGGCGACGGCGAGGAAGCCCCGGACCCAGGCGTTGGCGTCGAGCCGGAAGATGCCGATGGCGGTGGCCGCCAGGGCGACCGAGAAGGAGGCGACGGCCTGGCCGTGGAAGGCGGCCGTGCTCTGCTGCTTGACCGGTGTGTCACTCATGCCGGACAGCATCGGCGGACGCGGCCGCCGCCACATCCGCCGGAGTACTCAGGCGGGTACTCAGGCCCCGCGTCCGGGGCTCAGAAGGCGGACACGCCCGTCAGCGCCCGTCCGATGACCAGCTTCTGGATCTGGCTGGTGCCCTCGTACAGGGTCATCACGCGGGCGTCGCGCAGCAGCTTGCCCGCCGGGTACTCGTCGATGTAGCCGTAGCCGCCGAAGACCTGGAGGGCGTTGTTGGCGGCCCGCACGGCGGCCTCGGAGGCGAACAGCTTGGCCTTGGAGGACTCCACGGCGAACGGCAGGCCGCGGTCGATCAGGTCGGCGACCCGCCAGGTCAGCAGCCGGGCCGCGTCCACGTCGACGGCGATGTCGCTGATCAGCTCCTGGACCAGCTGGTGGTGGGCGATCGTCCTGCCGAACTGCTCGCGCTCACCGGCGTAGCGGACCGCGGCGTCCAGCGCGGCCTGGGCTATGCCCACGCAGCCGGCCGCCACCGACATCCGGCCCTTGGCCAGCGCGGACATGGCGACCGTGAAGCCCTTGCCCTCCGGCGCCAGCATCGCCGTCGCCGGCACCCGCACGTTCTCCAGCACCAGTTCGGCGGTGGTCTGGCCGCGCAGGCCCAGCTTGCCGTGGACGGTGCGGCGGGTCAGGCCGGGGGTGTCGGTGGGGACGAGGAAGGCGGAGACGCCCTTGTGGCCGGGGGCGTCGGTGGAGCGGGCGAAGAGCAGGACCACGTCGGCCCAGGTGCCGTTGGTGATGAACATCTTGGCGCCGTCGATGACGTAGTCGTCGCCGTCGCGCACCGCCCGGGTGGCGAGGCTGCCCGCGTCGGAGCCGGTGCCGGGCTCGGTGAGGCCGAAGCAGCCGACGAGGTCGCCGGAGGTCAGGCCCGGCAGCCAGCGCCGCTTCTGCTCCTCGTCGCCCCAGGCGGCGATGGTCTTGGCGACCAGGCCGAGGGAGACGGAGACGATGCCGCGCACCGAGGAGTCGCCGCGGCCGAGTTCCTCGGTGACCAGGCAGTAGGCGAGGTGGTCGCCGCCGGAGCCGCCGTACTCCTCGTCGACGGTGAGCCCGAGGAAGCCGACCTCGCCGAGCTTCTTCACGAGGGACCGGTCGACCTCCTCGGCGCGGTCCCAGGCGACGACGTGGGGGGCGATCTCCCGCTCGACGAAGTCCCGGGCGAGCTGCCGCACCGCGGTCTGCTCCTCGCTGAGGCCGAGGTTCATGACGGATCACCCCAAAGATGAAAGACGACGGATCGAACGGATCTTGAAAGTCGTACATTTAAATTACCACTGCTAGTTTTAAGCCGCAGCCCTACTATGTGCGCCATGGCCCGACCGCGCAAGCCCCTCCTCAGCACCGACCGCATCGTCACGACGGCGCGGGACCTCGTGGACGCGGAGGGCCTGGCGGCCGTCTCCACCCGGCGGCTGGCGGCCGAACTCGGGGTGAGCGGACCCTCGCTCTACAACCACTTCCGCACCAAGGACGAGATCCTGGAGGCGGTCGCGGACTCGGTGAGCGGACAGGTCGACCTGTCGATGTTCGAGGACGGCCGGGACTGGCGGACCGCGCTGCACGACTGGGCCGTCTCCTACCGGGCCGCCCTGCGCGACCACCCGAACATCGTCCCCGTGCTCGCCCGCGGGCCCGGCCGCCGCCCGGCCGCGCTGCGGCTGGCCGACGCCGTCTACGGCGCGATGGTCGACGCCGGGTGGCCGCCGGCCCAGGCGACCTCCATCGGCGCGCTGATGCGGTACTTCATCATGGGCTCCGCGCTCGGCTCCTTCGCCGGCGGCTTCGTGGACGACGCCAGCGCCTACGACCCCGCCGACTACCCGCACCTCGGCCAGGCGCACCTGCTGGCCGAGCAGCAGGAGAAGATCGACGAACGGGCCTTCGAGGCAGGGCTGTCCGCACTGCTGGACGGCCTGGCGCAGCAGTACGAGCAGGCGCGGCGGGAGGCGTAGAGCCGCTTGGGCGGGTGGCTCAGGGCGGCGCGGCGGGAGGCTAAGGGTGGCGCGGCGGGAGGCGCAGGGCGGCGGGGCGGGAGGCGTAGGGCCGCTCGGGCGGGTGGCTCAGGGCGGCGGGGCCGGAGGCGTGGGGCGGCGGGGCCGGAGGCGTGGGGCGGCTCGGGCGGGCGGCGGGGGGCCGCTTGTCCGGACCACGACCGGTCCGCGGGACACTTCGGCGCCGGCCGAAACGTGCGGGGCGCATGCTGGGGGCATGACGAGCCGCGCGAACCGTACGACGGGCGCCGCCGGGAGGACCGGCGGCGGCAGGGACCCGCGGGCGCCGGGGCTGGCGGCGCTCGCCGCCCTGGTGGCCGACGAGACCCGGGCCGCGTGTCTGCTGGCGCTGCTCGACGGACGGGCGTGGACGGCGGGCGAGCTGGCCCGGCACGCGGGCGTCGCCGCCTCGACGCTCAGCGAGCACCTGGGCAGGCTGGTCGGCGGCGGGCTGCTCGCCGAGGAGCGGCAGGGCCGCCACCGCTACGTCCGCCTGGCCGACGCGCGGACGGCCCAGCTGGTGGAGGACCTGGTCGCGCAGGTCGCCCCGGCGGAGCACCGGCCGCGCACCCTGCGGGAGGCGGGCGCCGCTTCGGCGATGGCCCGGGCCCGCACCTGTTACGACCATCTCGCCGGACGGCTCGGCATCGCGCTGACCGACGCGCTGACCGCGCGGGGGCTGCTGCGGCAGGACACCGGGTTCGCGCTCACGGACGCGGGCGTGGCGTGGTTCGGCGCGGCCGGCATCGGTCTCGACCGCACCGGCCGCCGTCCGCTGGCCCGCGCCTGCCTCGACTGGACCGAGCGGCGCCCGCACCTTGCCGGGGTCTCCGGCGCGGCCCTGTGCCGGCACGCGTTCGACGCGGGCTGGTGCGTGCGCATCGGCACCCGGCGCGCCGTGCGGCTCACGCCGGCCGGGGAGCGGGCGCTGTCCGAACTGCTGGGCGTCACCGCCGAGACCCTGGAGTGACCCCGCGACCCCGAAGTGACTCCCGAGACCCTCAAGTGCCCCCGTGCCGACGGCGCGTCACGGCTCGGGGTCAGCTCCGGCGGCGCGTCACGGCTCGGGGTCAGCTCCGGCGGCGCGTCGCGGCTCGGGCGCGGCGCGTCTCGGCGTCCGAAAACCGCGAGCCCTCCTCCCCCTTCCCCTCCTAGCCTCAGGGAGCATGATGAACCTCTCGCCGTCGCGCCTGGCCGCCGGCGCCGCCTCGGTCACCGTGGTGCTGTGGGCCTCCGCCTTCGTCTCGATCCGCAGCGCGGGCGCCGCGTACTCGCCCGGCGCGCTCGCGCTGGGCCGGCTGCTGGCCGGGGCCGTGGCCCTGGGCGCGCTCTGTCTGCTGCGGCGCGAGGGATGGCCGCCGCGGGCGGCGTGGCGCGGGATCGCGATATCGGGCGTGCTCTGGTTCGGCTTCTACATGGTGGTGCTGAACTGGGGTGAGCAGCAGGTGGACGCCGGAACGGCGGCCCTGGTGGTGAACACCGGCCCGCTGCTCATCGCGCTGCTGGGCGCCCGGCTGCTGGGCGACGCGCTGCCGCCGCGGCTGCTGGCGGGGCTCGCGGTGTCCTTCGCCGGTGCGGTGACCGTGGGCCTGTCGATGTCGGGCGAGGGGGGTTCCTCGGTGCTCGGGGTGGTGCTGTGCCTGCTCGCGGCCGTCGGGTACGCCCTCGGGGTGGTCGCGCAGAAGCCCGCGCTGGCGCACGCGAGCGCGGCGCAGGTGACGGCGTTCGGCTGTCTGACCGGCGCGGTGGGCTGTCTGCCGTTCGCCGGGCAGCTGGTCCACGAGGCCGCCCGCGCGCCCGCGTCCGCCACGCTCAACATGGTCTACCTCGGCGTCTTCCCGACCGCGCTCGCCTTCACCACCTGGGCGTACGCCCTGTCCCGGACCACCGCGAGCCGGATGGGCGCGACGACGTACGCGGTGCCCGCCCTGGTGGTGCTCATGTCGTGGCTGCTGCTGGGCGAGGTGCCGGGCGTGCTGACGCTGGCGGGCGGGGTGCTGTGCCTGGCGGGCGTGGCGGTGTCCCGCTCCCGCCCGCGAAGGGCGGGAAAGGAGACGCCCGCGCTCGCGGAACGGCGCCGCGAGCCCGCGTCCTGAACGGCCCGCGGTGTGCGGGTCAGAAGACCACCAGGGAGCGGCCGCCCTTGCCGGCCGTCATGTTCTCGAAGGCCGCCGGGATGCCGTCCAGGGCGATGCGCTCGGTCACCAGCGCGCCGAGGTCCAGACGGCCGGTGCGGACGTGGTCGGCGAGGACCGGGAGGTCGCGGGCCGGGTCGCAGTCGCCGTAGACGCAGCCGCTCAGGGTGCGGCCCCAGTGGAAGATCTCCAGGGCGTTGAAGGTGACCTGCTCCTCCTTGCCGCCGATGCCGACCACCGTCGTGCGGCCGCCCCGGCGGGTGGACTCCCAGGCGGCGCGGATGGTGACCGCGCGGCCCACGCACTCCACGGAGACGTCCACGCCCTGCTTCCCGGTGAGCGCGCGGATCTCGCGGGGCGTGGTCGCGGAGGCGACGACGTAGTCCGTGGCCCCCGCCGCGCGCGCCAGGTCCTCCTTGGCCGGGGAGACGTCGACGGCGATGATCCGCTCGGCGCCCGCGATCCGGGCCGCCTGGAGGGTGGCGAGGCCGACCCCGCCGGCGCCGAAGACCGCCACCGTCTCCCCCGGCCGGACCTTCGCCGAGTGGTGGATCGCGCCGTAGCCGGTGAGGACGGCGCAGCCCAGGAGGGCGGCGTCGGTGAGCGGGACGCCCTCGGGCAGCGGCAGGACGCAGGAGGCGGCGACGACCGTCTCCTCGGCGAAGGCGGCGACGTTGAGCCCGGGGTGCAGTTCGACGCCGTCGACGGTGCGGGCGTGGACGTTCGCGGCGCCGTCGAGGGCGTTGGCGCACAGCCACACCTCGCCCAGCGAGCAGGCGTGGCAGCTCCCGCAGGCGGGCGCCCAGTTGAGGACGACGTGGTCGCCGGGCGCGACGTGGCCGACGCCCTCGCCGACCGCGAGCACCGTGCCGGCGCCCTCGTGGCCGAGGACCGCGGGCACCGGGACCCGCATGGTGCCGTTGGTCAGCGACAGGTCGGAGTGGCAGACCCCGGCGGCGGCCAGGCGCAGGCGGACCTGGCCGGGCCCGGGTTCGGGCAGTTCTATCCGGGTGATCTCCAGCGGGGCGCCGATGGCGGGCAGGACGGCGGCACGTACGGCCATGACTCGTGACTCCCTTAGAACTGGAGGGACTTGGTCTGGAGGTACTCGGCCAGTCCGTGCCGGCCGAGTTCCCGGCCGACGCCCGACTGCTTGTAACCGCCGAAGGGGGCCAGCGGGTTGAACCGGCCGCCGTTGATGTCGACCTGACCGGTGTCCATCCGGCGGGCGAAGGCGACCGCCTCCGCCTCCTCGCCCGCCCAGACCGCGCCGGCCAGGCCGTAGACGGTGCCGTTGGCGATGCGCAGGGCGTCGTCCTCGTCGTCGTAGGGCAGGATCGACAGGACCGGGCCGAAGATCTCCTCCTGGGCGACGGTCATCGCGGGGGTGACGTCGGCGAGGACGGTGGGGCTGACGAAGTAGCCGCGCTCGCGCGGGGGCCGCGCGCCGCCGGCGACCAGGCGCGCGCCCTCGGTCACGCCCTGGTCGATGTAACCGCGCACCCGCTCGTGCTGCTTGGCGTTGACCAGCGGGCCGATGCGGTCGGCGTACTTGGCGGCGGCGGCCGCGGCGAGTTCCACCGCCTCGTCGTAGCGGTCGCGGTGGACCAGCATGCGGGTCCAGGCGCTGCACGTCTGGCCGGAGTTGGACATGACGTTGGCGACGCCGACGTTGACCGCCTTGGCGAGGTCGGCGCTGGGGAGGATCACGTTGGCGGACTTGCCGCCCAGTTCCAGGGCGACCCGCTTGACGGCGGCGCCCGCCGTGGCGCCGATCCGCCGGCCCACCGCCGTGGAGCCGGTGAAGGAGACCAGGTCCACGTCCGGGTGCTCGGCGAGCGCCTGTCCGGCGACCGGGCCGAGCCCGGTGACCAGGTTGAGGACGCCGGCCGGGACGCCGGCCTCGTCGGCCGCCTCGGCGAACAGCTGGGCGGTCAGCGGGGTGTCCTCGGCGGGCTTGAGGACGACCGTGCAGCCGGCGGCCAGCGCGGGGGCGACCTTGGCGACGATCTGGTGCAGGGGGTAGTTCCAGGGGGTGATCGCGCCGACGACGCCGACCGGCTCGTGGAAGACGGTGGAGTTGCCGACCTTCTCCTCGAAGGCGTACGTCGCCGCGAGCTCGGCGTAGGAGCCGGCGACCGCGATCGGCACGGCGGCGTGCACCGCCTGGGAGAACGCCAGGGGCGAGCCCAGTTCGGCGGTGACGGTCTCGGCGATCTCGTCCTTGCGGGCGGCGAGCACGTCCCGCAGGGCGGCCAGCCGGGCGGCCCGTTCGGCGGGCGCGGTGGCGGCCCAGCCGGGCAGGGCGGCGCGGGCGGCGCGCACCGCCGCGGCCACGTCCTCGGCGGTGCCGGCCGGGACGGTGGCGATGACCTGTTCGTCGGCCGGGTTCACCACCTCGATGACGTCCCGGCCCGCGGCGGGCCGCCAGGCGCCGTCGATGTACATGCCGTCGTGTGCCTTCATGGTGCTGCGCTCCTTGGGGGCGGGGGCGGCATCGTCCGGGTCCGCGGACCGCGGTCGCTTCGTCCGCGTCACAACCTACCGACAAGCCCATAAACTAGCGTCGATAGTTTTCGGATGCCAGAGAGCGCCGGGAAGTCCGGGACGCGTCCGCCGGTTCCCCGCGCCCCGCCGCGCCCCGGTTCGGGGGCGGGGCGGCGGCTCCGGGGGTCCGCCGCTCCGCCCCGCCCGTGGCGCCGCGGGTCACTTCGTCGCCGTCAGATGGGCGAAGACCACGACGTTGCTGGAGTAACCGGTGCGGCGGGTGTAGAGGCCGCCGCAGGTGATGACGTGCAGCTCGGGACGGCGGGAGGGGCCGTACACCTCCTTGTCGGGGAAGCGGTCCTTGTCGAAGACCCGGACCTTGTCCACGGTGTAGACGGCGGTACGGCCGTCCACCCGCCGCACCTCGATGGTGCGGCCCGGCTCCACCTGGCCGAGCGCGGCGAAGACGGCGGCGCCGGTCGTGGTGTCGCGGTGCCCGACCGCGAGGGCGGTGCCCGACTCGCCCGGCGTGGGTCCGCCCTGGTACCAGCCGACCAGCTTGGGCTTGTCGACCGGCGGGGTCTCCAGCTGCCGCCGGGCGTCCAGGCCGATGCCGACGGTCGGGGCGTCGATGCCGAGGGAGGGGATGCGCAGCGCCGTCGCCCGGGAGGGCGGCAGCGCCGCGGGGGGCGGGCCCGTGTCGTGCGGCGAGGCGGCGCCGTTCGCGCCCTCGCCGTCGGCGCCGGCGCGGGCCGCGGCGGCGGAGCCGGCCGTGCGGTGCGGCGCGTCGCGCTCGTGGTGTCCCCCGCACCGGACCCCCGCCGTCACCAGGACGGCCGCGAGGGCACCCGTCCTGACCAGGCGGTAGGCGCGGGTCCGGTACCAGGGCCTGCGTCGGCGCCTACGCGGCGCCATGGGGGCGCCGGCGGATCAGCCGGACGTACGCGACCCCGCCGACCACGACCAGGCCGACGGCCGCGGCCCCGGCGACCGGGGAGAAGGCGTCGGCCGCGCTGACCAGACCGCCGCCGCCCGCGTGCACGCCGCCCTTCGGCCCCTGCCGGTCGTCATGGCCCGACGCGCCGCCGCCGCGCTGGCCGTTGTCGTCGTGCCCCTGGTCGCCGTCGTCGCGCCCCTGGTCGTCGATCTGACGGCCCGGACCCTGCGCGCCCTGCTGGTGCTCCTCGTCGTGGCAGTCGACGCGGAACAGCTTCTCCTTGGAGATGCCCGCCACGGTCCAGATGAGCTTGTACTGACCGTCGGAGAGCATCAGCGGGTCGGTGTGGCCGGCGCCGTTGGCGAGCGGGATGGTGCCGGTGACGGTGGCCCGGGTGGGCAGCGGGGGCTGGGCCTGGATGGTGTAGCCGATGGTGGGCAGGACGTCGAAGTTGACGGCGTCGAGGTAGAACCGGCAGACGACCGGGTCGTCCTTGGAGACGCCGAACGGCACGCCCGCGCGGTGGATCTTGATGTCGCCGGCTTCCCCCTGCGCCATGGCGTCCGGCGCGGCCAGCCACGAGGCGCCCACCGCGGTGAGGGCCGTCAGGGCCGCGACGGCGCCGGCGCGGGTGCCGAGGGTCCGTGGGATCGTCAGGGTGGGCATGCGCGCTCCTCCGAGTCAGACGATTTTCATACAAATCGCTCTTTCACCTGACTCTCTTTCACACCCGCCCCCTCCGCCACGGCAACCCCGCCCGACGCGCCGCCGAAGATCACCCGCCCGGCTCAGTCCAGTACGCGGCTCAGATAGGCCCGCAGCAGTTCCCGGGTCTCCTCGATGACCTTCTCGTCGCCCTCGGGGTCGAGGCGGAAGGCGAGTTGGACGAGGGTGTCGGCGGTCTCGACGGCGATCAGGAAGACCCGGCGCAGGTTCTCGTCGGGCTCCCGGCGCAGGTAGCCGGAGAGCAACTGGGTGAGCCGGCGGGCCACCCGGTGGTTCGGCTCGGTGTGGCGGGTGCCGAGGGGGATCTGGTTGCCGAAGTCGACGAGGGAGAAGCCCGGGGCGGTGCGCTTCATCGCCAGGTACTCGTCGAGGACGGCGTCCACGGCGATGTGCCAGTGCCCGCCGCCCGCCCCCGCCGACGGGTCCGCGTCCTCGCCCGCCGCCTCGTCGGCGGTCCGCTGGAGGCGCTCCAGCACCCGTTCGGTGTAGCGCTCCAGGTTGCGCTGGGCGAGCGCGTCCGCCATCGCCCGCTTGTTGCCGAAGAAACGGTAGACGGAGCCGATCGGCACGCCCGCGCGCTGGGCCACGGCGCGGGTGCTCAGCTCGTCGTAGCCGACCTCGTCGAGGAGGTCGGCACAGGCGTCGAGGATCCTGGTCAGCCGTTCGGCGCTGCGCCGCTGCACGGGCGCGCGACGGAGCGAGGTCGCTTGGTGCACGGGCATCATGATGCATCCCCCGGCCCCCGGGGTGAACCGCGCCCTCCGCCACCCGCCGCCGCGCACCCCGCCGCACGCGCCGCCGCCGGACCGGCGGCCGACGCCTGACCCGGCGTCACGTCCGGTGCCTGACCTGGCGTCACGTCGGCGGCCGGCGCCCGGGCGATCGCCGTGGCCGGGGCGGATCCCGGCGCCGGTCCGGCGGCGCGTGTCCATGTCCCCGCCGGGTCCGGGGACGCGGCGGCCAGGACGGCGCGGACGGCCGCGAGAGGCGGTACGGAGGCCGGGGCGAGGTCCGGACGACCGGCGCCCCACGCTCCGGCGGACCCCGCGGCCCGCCCCCCGTCGGCCCCCGTCCCGGCGGTTCCGGCCGACGAGCCCGGGACCGGACCCGGCTCCGCAGCCACCCCCGGCACGCCCGGCCCCGCCCCCATCGCCCTGGACGGCGCACCCGACGACGAGCCCGGACTCCGCGCGCCGCCCGACGAGACCGAACCCGGCGCACCCGAACCCGGCGTACCCGAGGACGAGCCGGCACCCGGCGCACCCGAGGACGAGCCCGCACCCGCCGACGCGCCTGCCCCCGACGACGGACCAGCACCCGAGGACGCCCCCGCACCCGGCGCCGGTCCCGAGGCCGGTCCCGAGGCCGGTCCCGAGGCCGTGATGTCCGCCGTGCTCTGGACCGCGCTGCCCGACACCGCCCACACCGTGTCGTCGTCGGCGTAGAGACGGGCGGTGACGTGGTGGGTGCCGCGCGGGACGAGGCGGGCGGAGAGGCGGTAGTCGGGGGCGCGCAGGCGGCCGACGGGGCGGCCGTCCACCAGCAGGCGGGCCAGACCGCGGCCCGCCGCCGCCCGCGCGGCCGTGCCGGCCGGCGAGAAGCGGAAGCGCCGGACGGTCAGCCGCACGTCCCAGCTGCCGTCGGCGTCGGGCCGTACCTCCACGCCGACCTCGGGCGCCTCCTGCCGAGCCACCTCGCGGTAGGGCCGTCCCTCCTCGTCGGTGTGATCGATGACCTTGCCCACGGGTGCGGGCGACTTCTCCTGCGTACCGCTCCCCCGCGCACCGCCCGCACCGCAGCCGGCCGGTCCGGCCCACAGCAGGGCGCAGACCGCGAGCGCGGCGAGAGATCCGCGCGTCCTCGACGTCATGACCGGAGGGTAGAACAACGGTGCGACGAGCCGAATCCCCCTGAAGTCGGGTTCCGGTTCCGCCCGAAGGGCGACCGAGGCCCTCTTGCGCCGGCGAAAACGCAATCCTACGGTGTTCCATAGGAATCAGTCCGCAAGGGAGCGAAGATGAGCGGGGACGCACGCAAGAGGGCCGAGGCACTGGCCTACCTCTCCGGATTCGGCAACGAGCACAGCTCTCAGGCCGTTCCCGGCGCACTGCCGGACGGCCGCAACTCGCCGCAGCGCGCGCCCCTCGGGCTCTACGCGGAACAGCTCAGCGGCACGGCGTTCACCGAGCCGAGGGCGCACAACCGCCGCTCCTGGCTCTACCGCGTACGCCCCTCGGCCGCGCACCCGAAGTTCGTCCGCACCGGCAACGGCCGGCTGCGCACCGCGCCGTTCAACCAGGCGGTGCCCGACCCCAACCGGCTGCGCTGGAACCCGCTGCCGGAACCGGAGCCCGGCACCGACTTCGTCAAGGGCCTGTGGACGCTCGGCGGCAACGGCGACGCCACCCAGCGCACCGGCATGGCGGTGCACCTCTACCACGCCGACTCCTCGATGGAGCGCGTCTTCAGCGACGCGGACGGCGAGCTGCTGATCGTCCCGGAGAGCGGCGGGCTGCTGCTGCACACGGAGTTCGGACGGCTGCACGCCGAGCCGGGCGAGGTGGCGCTGATCCCGCGCGGCGTGCGCTTCCGCGTCGAACTCCTCGACGCCACCGCGCGCGGCTACGTCTGCGAGAACTACGGCGCCGCCTTCCGCCTGCCCGACCTCGGCCCCATCGGCGCCAACGGCCTCGCCAACGCGCGGGACTTCCGCGCGCCGGTCGCCGCCTACGAGGACGCCGAGGGGCCGGTGGAGGTGGTGAACAAGTTCTGCGGCAACCTGTGGACCGCCACCTACGACCACTCCCCGCTCGACGTCGTCGCCTGGCACGGCAACTACCTGCCGTACGTCTACGACCTGCGCCGCTTCAACGTGATCGGGACGATCTCCTACGACCACCCGGACCCGTCGATCTTCACGGTGCTCACCTCGCCGAGCGACACCCCGGGACTCGCCGGGGTGGACTTCGTGGTGTTCGCGCCGCGCTGGCTGGTGGGCGAGGACACCTTCCGGCCGCCGTACTTCCACCGGAACGTGATGAGCGAGTACATGGGCCTGATCGAGGGCGCCTACGACGCGAAGGCGGAGGGCTTCGTGCCGGGCGGCGGCTCGCTGCACAACATGATGTCGGCGCACGGGCCGGACCGGGAGACCTTCGACCGGGCGAGCGCGGCCGAGCTGCGGCCGCAGAAGATCGACGACGGGCTGGCGTTCATGTTCGAGACCCGCTGGCCGGTGACGCTGACCCCGCACGCGGCCCGCGCCGACCATCTCCAGGGGGGCTACGACGACGTCTGGCAGGGCATGGAGCGGCACTTCCGCCCCGCGCGCTGATCCCGGCCCCGACCTTGCACTGACCGGCCCCTACCGGTACGGATGGCCCCGTGACCTCCTTCGCCCCGGATTCGATCGTCCTGAACCGCAAGCTGCCGCTGTGGTACCAGGTGTCGCAGTCGCTGCGCGCCTCGATCCTCGGCCGCTCGTCCCGCGATCCGCTGCGCCTGCCCACCGAGGAGCAGCTGGCCGGGCACTACGGGGTGAGCGTGCTGACCATGCGGCAGGCGCTGAAGGAGCTGGAGGACGAGGGGCTGATCAGCCGGCACCGGCGGCGCGGCACGTTCATCGAGCCCGCGGCGCTGCGCGGCGCGCCCGTGCGGCTGCTGGGCTCGGTGGACGCGATCGTGGCCCAGCAGTCGGGCATGACGACCGAGCTGCTGGCGCACGGCACGGCGCCGGTGCCCGCCGAACTCGCCGAGTTCTTCCCGGATCTCGGCGAGGTGGCGACGTACCACCGGCTGCGCGGCGACGAGAAGACCGGCGAGCCGACCAACCACGCCCGCAACTACGTCCGTCCGGAGCTGGCGCGGCGGATATCCCCGGGCGATCTGGTGCGCTGGCCGATGACCAAGGTGCTGCGGGACGTGGTGGGCGCGGACATCAGCCGGATCACGGACACCGTGGAGGCGCGGCTGGCCGACCCGGAGACCGCCCGGCTGCTCGACGTGCCGCTGCTCAGCCCGATCCTGCACTACACGGGCGTCACCTACGACACGGCGGGCCGCCCGCTGGACGTGGTGGTCATCCACTACCGCGGCGACCGCTTCTCGTTCACCGTCACCCTGGAGGCCACCTGAGCGCGCCGTCACCCGGAGGCCACCTGAGCGCGCCCCCGCCCCTTTCCCGCCCGAAGCGCGCAGGCCGTACGATTCCCGGCGTGCCGTACGACGACGACGCTCCGCCGCTGGCGGACCTCATGCCGTGGTCCGTCGCACCGCCGCGACTCGGGCGGGGCTGGCCGACGGCTCCCGACGACGCCTGTCTGCGGGCCCGCTGGGAGGCTCTGCTGCGGGCCGCGGGCGCGGAGCGGGCGGCCCTGTTCGAGCCGACGCGGGCGCGCACCGCGTACTCGGCCGTGGGCCAGCTGCCGGGCCGTCCGGGCGGCACGGAGAAGCTGATCCGGGCCTCGGGTCCATGCCCGGAGCCGGTGCGGGTGCTGGCGGCGCCCTTCGACGAGCGGTGGCTGATCCCCGACCACCGGCTGATCGACGCGGCCCGGCCGGAGCTGTGGCGGGTGGCGGACGCCCGGCAGGTGTTCGTGGTGGAGACGCCCGCCGCCCCGGGCGCCGGGCAGCCGCCGCTGCTGGCCACCTCGCTGGTCCCGCTGGTCCGCCCGGCCCGGATCCGCCCGCTGTACCGCCGCCCGGCGGGCCGGGAGCCGAATCTCGCGCCCGGTCTGCTGGAGCACCTGGCCGCCCGCCTCGGGCACGCGCCCGCGCCCGAGGACGTGCTCGCCTGGACGCTGGCGGCGGCCCGGCTGTCGCCGGACGGCCCCGTCGTCCCGCTGACCGGGGACGCGGAGCGCTGGGCGGCCGGTGTGGCGGCGGGCCGCCGCGCCCTGTGGCTGATGCGGCGCGACGGCGAGCGCCCCAAGCTGCCCGGCGGCCGCCGCCCCTACGTCCGCGCCCCGCTGCCGCCCCGGCCGCTCGCCCTGCGCTACGACCGCGACGAAGAGGCCCTGTACCTCGACGAGGGCCGCGTCTCACCGGTGCCGGCGGCGGCCTGGGACTTCGAGACCGGTTCCGGCCGGGTGCTGGAGCAGTGGTTCGCGGCCCGCACCGGGCCCGCCGGGGCGGACGGCCTCGCGGCGATCGGTCCGGCCGCCTGGCCGCAGGCGTGGACCTCCGAGCTGCTGGAGCTGATCACGATCCTGGCGCTGCTCGCCGAGGCCCGGCCCGAACCGCCGCAGGCGGTGCCCGACCCGGTCGGGGCCGCCGAGCTGCGGGCCGCGGGCGTGCTGCCGGCGCCGGAGTCCGCGCGCCGGCCGGCCACCGTCCTCGACCACCAGGAGGAGGGCCCCGAGGGCCAGTTCGCCCTGATCTGAGGGCGTCCCCGGCGCGGCGCCGCGCGCCTCAGCCGCGCGGTGCGAAGCCGTCCAGCACCCGCGTCACCGCCCGTTCGAACACCGCCTCCAGGTCGATGGGGCCGGCGTCCTCGGTGAAGGCCGCCGCCAGGCGCGGGTAGGCGCCGGTGGCGACCCGGCCGCCCAGGTAGGCGATCCGCACGGCGGTCTCCTCCGCCTCCGACCAGGGCAGGGAGCGGGTGCGCTCGGCGGTGGCCAGCTCGTTGGAGACGTACATGGTCACCACGGCGTTGAGCATGGCGATCAGTTCCATCTTGGTGCCGGAGGACGCCTCCAGGGGGTCCAGGCAGGTCAGGCAGTGCTCCAGATAGCGCAGGGCGTTGGGGCTGAAGCCGTAGATCCCGGACATCAGGCGGGGCAGCCAGGTGTGACGGCGCATCAGCTCGCGTGACTGGTGCGCGACCCGGCGCAGGTCGGCGCGCCAGTCGCCGCTCGGCTCCCACAGCTCGTGCTCGCCGCTGACGGCGTCCACCATCAGCTCGTACAGGTCCTCCTTGCGGGGGACGTAGTTGTACAGCGACATGGTGCCGCAGCCCAGTTCGGCGGCGACGTGCCGCATCGAGACCGCGTCCAGACCGCCGGCGTCGGCGATCCGCACGGCCGCCGCGGCGACGTCGGCGCGCGTGTACGCGGGCTTCGGGCCCCGGCCGGTCCGCTCCGGACGGGCCCAGATCACTTCGGGTCGGGCCGTACGGCCGGCCATGGTTCACCACCTCGCCCCACCATCGTAGTTACGTACGGCGTACGTAGTGCGCTATGGTCGGGCCATGACTTCTACGTACGCTGTACTGAGTGAAGGTCTGGAGAAACGGTTCGGTCGGGTCCATGCCGTGCGCGGCCTGGACCTGGCGGTCGCCGAGGGCACGGTCTGCGGGGTGCTCGGGCCCAACGGCGCCGGCAAGACGACGGCCGTGCGGCTGCTGACCACGCTGCTGCGGCCGGACGCGGGCTCGGCCCGGGTGGCCGGGTTCGACCTGGTGCGCGAGCCGGCCGCCGTGCGCCGCGCGATCGGGGTGACCGGCCAGGACACCTCCGTCGACGTGGACCTCACCGGTCGGCAGAACCTGCGGCTGTTCGCCCGGCTGCACCGCGTGCCGGACCCGGCGGCGCGCGCCGACGAGCTGCTGGAGCGGTTCGGCCTCACCGAGGCCGCCGGGCGGTGCGCCTCGGCCTACTCGGGCGGGATGCGCCGCCGGCTGGACCTGGCGGCCAGTCTGCTGCGCCGGCCCGCCGTGCTGTTCCTGGACGAGCCGACCACCGGCCTCGACCCGGCCAGCCGCAACCGCATCCGGGAGGCCGTGCGCGAGCTGAAGGAGCGGGGCACCACGGTGGTGCTGACCACCCAGTACCTGGAGGAGGCCGACCAGCTGGCCGACGACATCGCCGTGGTGGACCGCGGGCGGGTCGCGCACACCGGCTCCCCGGCCCGGCTCAAGGCGCTGATCGGCACGCACGCCGAGGCCGTCCTCGCCGACGCCGCCGAGCTGCCGCGGGCGGCGGCCGTGCTGGACCGGCTCACCGGCGCGCGACCGGTGCTCGACCACGAGCGGGCCACCGTCGGCGCGGTCTGCGCCGACCCGACGCTCACCCTGCCCCGGCTGGTGCGCGAACTCGACGCGGCGGGCGTGCTGCTGCTCGACGCCCGCCTCCGGCCGCCCACCCTGGACGACGTCTTCCTCCGGCTGACCGGAGACGCCCCCGTGAAGGAGATCGCGGCATGAGCGCGCTCGCGTACGACGGCCTGGCGATGACGGGCCGGCAGCTGCGCCGGGTCCGCAACAACCCGGGCCTGGCGATCCTGACCCAGATCATGCCCATCAACATGCTGCTGTTCTTCGGCTACGTCTTCGGCAGCGCGCTGGCGATGCCCGGCCGGGAGTACCGCGCCTTCCTGGTGCCCGGGCTGCTGGCGGCGACGGCGGCGGGCGGCGTCATGACGGGGATGTTCCAGGCGGCGCAGGACACGCACCGGGGCGTGGCGGACCGTTTCCGCGCCATGCCGGTGAGCCGGGCGGCGGTGCCGCTCGGGCAGGCGGCGGCCGACCTGGTCGTCACCGCGCTCGGCACGGTGCCGCTGCTGCTGGTCGGGCTGGCGGTGGGCTGGCGGATCGAGGGCGGCGCGGTGCGGGCGCTGGGCGCGGTGGCCCTGCTGCTGCTGTTCCGCTTCGCGTGCACCTGGGCCGGCATCCTGCTGGGGCTCCTCTCGCGCAGCGAGGAGGCGGCCGGTCAGCTGGGCGCGTCCACGTTCGTCCTGCCGCTGCTGTCCAACGCCTACATCCCCACCGGCAACCTCGCCGGCTGGCTGCGCGCCCTGGCCGAGTGGAACCCGATCAGCGCGGTCACGTCCGCCCTGCGCGGCCTGTTCGGCGGCTCCCCCGTCCCGCACGGCGCCGCCTGGCCGGTGGCGCACCCGGTCGCCGGAACGCTGGCCTGGAGCGTCCTGCTGATCGCGCTGTGCGCGCCCCTGGCCGTGCGCCGGTACGCGCGCGGCGAGCGCTGAGCCGCGGCCCGCCGGGGCGGACACCGCCGACGAGGCCGGGGGACGCTGCCGACGAGGCCGGGGGCGGGCGCTGCTGACAAGGCGGGCGCGCGCGGGCCATGATCCAGCGCATGGACCAGCTTCCCCCGCCCCTGGAGGGCATCACCGTCGTCGCCGTCGAACAGGCCGTCTCGGCCCCCTTCGCCACCCGGCAGCTCGCCGATCTCGGCGCCCGGGTGATCAAGGTCGAGCGGATCGACGGCGGCGACTTCGCACGCGGCTACGACACCGCGGCCGGCGGTCTCGCCTCCCACTTCGTGTGGTGCAACCGCGGCAAGGAGTCGATAGCGCTGGACCTGAAGGACCCGCGGGGCCTGGCGGTGGTGCGGCGGCTGGTCGCGGACGCGGACGTGTTCGTGCAGAACCTCGCCCAGGGCGCCGCCGCCCGGCTGGGCCTGGACGCGGCCGCCCTGTGCGCCGCGCACCCGCGGCTGATCGCCGTGGACATCTCGGGCTACGGCGCGGGCGGCCCGTACGCGGACAAGCGGGCGTACGACATGCTCGTGCAGTGCGAGGCCGGGCTGGTGTCGGTGACCGGGACGCCCGGGCAGCCGGTGAAGGCGGGCATCCCGGCGGCGGACGTCGCGGCGGCCATGTACGCCTTCTCGGGGGTGCTGGCCGCGCTGGTGCGGCGCGGCACGACCGGGCGGGGCGGGCCGGTGGAGGTGTCGATGCTGGAGGCGCTGGCCGAGTGGATGGGGCATCCGCTGCACCACGCGATGCACGGCGGGAGCGCCCCGGCGCGCACCGGCCTCGCGCACGCCGTGATCGCGCCCTACGACGCGTACGGCACGGCGGACGGCGGGCGGGTGCTGCTGTCGGTGCAGAACGACCGGGAGTGGCGCCGACTCGCCGAACAGGTGCTGGAGCGGCCGGAGTTGGCTCGTGACCCGGCGTTCGCGACGAACGCGGCGCGGGTGGAGCGCCGGGAGCGCGTGGACGAACTGGTCGGCGAGGCGCTGGGCGCGCTGGGCGCCGACGAGGCGCAGGCGCGGCTGGAGGGCGCGGGAATCGCCTGCGCGCGCCTGCGGGACGTGCACGAGGTGGCCGGGCATCCGCAGCTGGCGGCGCGGGAGCGGTGGCGGGAGGTGGGGACGCCGGCCGGGCCGCTCCGGGCGCTGCTGCCGCCGATCACCCTGCCGGGCGGGGCCGAGGCGCGGATGGGGGACGTACCCGCGCTGGGGCAGCACACCGAGGCGCTGCTGCGAGCCGTAGGGATACCGGACGACGAGATCGCGGCGTTGCGCCGGGGCGGGGTGGTGGCCTGATCGCGGACGGCCCGATCACGGATGCCGCCGAGCGGCTCCGGGGACGCCGGGACGTCTCCGGAGGGCGCCGGCGCGGTCAGCGACCGCCGAACAGCGAGCGGCGCAGCCGGCGCAGGGGCGCGAACAGCGACACCCGGCTCACCCGTGCGCCCCTGCCCGTGCGGTCGTGCGCGGTGTCACGCGCGGTCAGCTCGCGCATCAGCAAGGTCGCCTCGGCCGCTTCGCGCTGCGGGATGGCAGGGCCGCCCAGCACCGCGAGATGGCGGTCGAGACGCGAGCTGGTCGCGCTGCTGCCGCAGGTGATCGCAGGGACCCTCGCCCTGCTGCGCACTGTTATCTGCTCCATGTCACTCCCCACCCGTACGAGTCCACCCGGCCCGGGCAGAGTAACTCTATCTCCCCATGGGGGCTTGCGGGTATCGCGGTCACAGGATTCACCTTCCCCGTAAGGGTGTTGACGACTACTCTCCGAATCCGACCGATTTCACGGCGAGTTGGACAATCGGCTGGCCGTCGGGCCGGGCCGGCCCCTCTTAGGGTTCCACGGTTACGGCCAGTGATGCCGCCGAGTTGGCGTGGCCGGCGACGGCCGGAGGCGGGTCGCCCGCGGAAAGTCCGCGGCGAATCCGCCAGGAGCCCGCGAGAAGCCCGCGAGAAGCCCGGGGGATCGCGGTGGTGCGCCGGGGCGCACGGCCCGGAGCCGGGGCGCTCTGCCACGCGGTGGAGCCGGGCGCCCGCTCAGGGTGAGCGCCGTGCGCCCCACACGGGCGGAAGCGATCACTCCGATACGGCGGCCCGGACGTCGCCGTCGGCGGCGGCCCGGGCATCCGGCCGAACGTCCGTCCGGGCGTCGGCGGTGGCGTGAACGTGGGCCATCTCACGTGGCCCGTCCCGCCGTGCGCCGGGCGGGAGTTCGGCCGCGAAGCGAAACGGAGACCCCGGGTGCGGGGTCTCCGTCTCGTGCGCCGGACGCGGGGCCGCCGGGTGGATCAGGCGGCGTTGGTGAGGACCGGGAGGTAGGCGCCGGCCTGGCCGTCGGCCGTCGGGTGGTAGGACTCGCCGATGTCGAGCCAGTTGACGCTGTGCAGCCAGGAGTCGCCGGAGCAGATCTCGTGTCCGGTGAAGGGGGTGCGCACGTCGCCGAAGGCGAAGCCGTGGTTGGCGGCGGCCTTGGCGATGGTGCTGTTCATGAGGTCGGAGGCGCCGTTGATGGCGGAGCGCTTGGTGTCGGACAGGCCGAGGCAGACCTGGCCGATCTGGTAGAAGCGCGGGTAGCCGATGACGACCACGCGGGCGGAGGGCGCCTTGCTGCGGATCACCGAGTAGAGGTTGTCGAGCTTGCCGGGAAGCGTCGAGGTGACGTACGACCGGGCGGTGTTGATGCGGGAGACGCAGGTGCTGTCGGACGAGGTCACACAGGTCGTCATGACGTCGGCGAAGCCGGCGTCGTTGCCGCCGATGGTGAGGGAGACCAGGGACGTGGCGGAGTTGAGCGACCCGAGCTGGTTGGCGAGGACGTCGTCGGTCTTGGCGCCCGAACAGGCGGTGAAGGAGAACGACGAGGGGGCGTGCGCGGCGTTCCAGAGGTAGGGGTACGCCTTGGTGCTGCGGTCGCAGTCGCCGCTGGAGCTGATGTAGCTGCCGGCGCCCACGCCCGAGGAGTAGGAGTCGCCGAGGGCCACGTATCCGCCTGCGGCCGCGCCCTGTTGGGACGCCTGCGCGGCGGCCGCTCCGGTCAGGGCCAGGCCGGCGGCGAGGAGAAGCGAGCTGACACGGGCGGCGATGCGGAAACGTCTCATGGAACCCTCCCTGTAGCAGGATCTCTGCGTCAACTGTGATACCGGCTACGCGCGTTGACAGGAAGTGTTCATGCCAAAAATTCTCCGGCGTTCAACTGCGGCGAGGGGCTCCGTACAGATGTCCGACACTCCGTCAGCAAGCCGCGGCGAGCGGGTTTCGTGAGCCGGGAGCCACCCTCACGGGTGGTGGGTGCGTCTTGACGGCCCCGCGCGACTGCGCGACATTGAAGCCCGGCATCCGGCGCTTCGGGGGGCAAAGTCGCCCATGCAGACCATCCCTGTCACGACAGCCGCGACGGACGGCGCCAAGCGGGCTCGGCCGGGTCCGGGGAGGGACCTGTCGCCGCTGCTCGCGGGCGCCGCGACGGCCGTCGCCGGCCTCGGGGCGCTGCTCGCGCTGACCGGCTCCGGCTCACCGCTGCGCGGCCCCACGACCCTCTTCTTCCTGCTCGCCGCGCCCGCCGCCGCGCTCGCCGCGCTGCTGCGCGGACTGGCCCCGGGCGCCCGGGCGCTCGTCTCGCTGGCGGGCGCCGTCGCCCTCGACATGCTGGTGGCCCAAGGCATGCTGGCCGTGCACCGCTGGTCGGTGAACGGCGGGATCGTGGCCGTGGGCGCCTTCAGCGCCCTGGTCCTGCTGTCGGTCGCCGTGGGGCGGTGGCGGGCCCGTGCGGTGAGAAGACGAGGCGTGTGACGTGGACGTGAGCGTGTACCGCCCCGGCGAACTGAGCGCCGCCGACCGGGCCGTGTGGACCGCGTGGCAGTCCAAGGCCCACCTGCACGGCGCGGCGGAGCTGGCCAACCCCTTCCTGGCACCGGAGTTCGCGCTCGCGGTGGGCCGGTGCAGACGCGGGGTCAGGATCGCGGTGGTGCGCGAGGGCGGGGAGCCGGTGGCCTTCTTCCCGTTCCAGAGATCGGCCGGCGGGGTCGGCCGGGCGGTCGGCCTCGGCGTCTCCGACTGCCAGGGCGTGGTGCACCGGCCCGGTTTCACCTGGGACGCCCGCGCACTGCTGCGGGCCTGTGGGCTCGCCGTCTGGGAGTTCGACCATCTGGTGACGGGTCAGCGGCCGTTCGAGGCGGAGGCCGCCGGCGCCTTCCCGTCCCCGGTGCTGGACCTCGACCGGGGCTACGACGCCTATCTGCGCGAACTGCGCGTCCGCTCCCCGAAGTTCACCCGCACTACCCTCGCCAAGGACCGCCGGCTGGGCCGCGACGCCGGCCCGGTGACCTACGTCCACGACGAGCGCGACCCGGCCGCGCTGGCCACCCTGATGACCTGGAAGTCGGCGCAGTACCGGCGCACCGGGCGCAGCGACCGCTTCGCGCACGCCTGGATCACCGCCCTGGTCACCCGTCTCTTCCACACCCGCTCCGCGCCGTTCGCGGGCGTCCTGTCGGTGCTGTACGCGGGCGGCGAGCCGGTCGCCGCGCATTTCGGGCTGCGCACCGAGCGGGTCCTGGCGTGCTGGTTCCCGGCGTACGACCCGGCGTACGCGAAGTACTCCCCGGGCCTGGTGCTGCACCTGCGGATGGCCGAGGCGGCCGCCGCCGACGGCATCGCCTACCTCGATCTCGGCCGGGGCCAGAAGGAGTACAAGGACTCCCTCAAGACGCGTGAACTGAGCGTCTCCGAGGGCTGGGTGACGCGCCGCCACCCGGTGGCGTTCGGACACCGGGCGCGCCGCGCCCCGGTCCGGGCGCTGCGCAACGCGGTGCAGTCACGGCCGGAACTGTTCCAGCCGGCCGACCGACTGCTCAAAAAGATGGGGCAAATACGCTCAATACGTTCAAGTCACCAAAAACAATGAGCATCACGTACATCGGGGGTAAATCCAGGAAAGCGTGAGATCTGGTTGCAGGTCTTGCCATACTGGCTCAATCGTCAATACTGTCGTACATCTCACTCGCACCGGCCCGACCGCACGCGGTTCCAGGGGAGGGCTCAGGACCGGGACGGGCCGGAGTGAGGCGCGGTAGGGGGGTGCCGTGCTCGGTGGCCGCGAGGCCGTCGGGCCGTGCCGCGCGGTCGGCCGCCGCTGTCGGGGCGAACCGGCCAGTTCTGCCAGCTCACCCGGTGGGCCCGGGGACCGCTCCGCCGTGCCCGCCGGGTGAGAGCCCCCCTTTCGAACCGGACACACAGCCGGGCCGCCCGGGGGCGGGCGGTCCGCCGGACGAGAGGGACACAACCCATGAGCTCAGTTCTGCGCCCGCCGGCCGCGGGCCCGGACCCGTCCACGGCCGGTCAGTACCGGCCCATCTCCTCACACCTGGCCATCACGCCGCCGGTGAGCGTGGTGATCCCCGCCATGAACGAGGCGGAGAACCTGCCCTACGTCTTCAAGACACTGCCGGACTGGATACACGAAGTGGTGCTCGTCGACGGCGATTCCACCGACGCCACCGTGGCGGTCGCCCGCGAACTGTGGCCGAGGGTGCGGGTCGTCCCGCAGCGGGGCAAAGGCAAGGGCGACGCGCTGACCACCGGCTTCGCGGCGTGCACCGGCGACATCATCGTGATGGTCGACGCGGACGGCTCCGCCGACGGCGGCGAGATCGTCAGCTACGTCTCCGCCCTGGTCTCGGGCGCCGACTTCGCCAAGGGCTCCCGCTTCGCCAACGGCGGCGGCACCGACGACATGACCTTCGTGCGCAAGCTCGGCAACCGCGTCCTGTGCGCCGTCGTCAACCGCAAGTTCGGCGCCCGCTACACCGACCTGTGCTACGGCTACAACGCGTTCTGGCGGCACTGCCTGGACAAGATCGAGCTGGACTGCACCGGCTTCGAGGTCGAGACCCTGATGAACATCAGAGTCGTCAAGGCCGGCCTGAAGGTGCAGGAGATCCCCAGCTACGAGTACCTGCGCATCCACGGCGCCAGCAACCTGCGCGCGGTGCGGGACGGGCTCAGGGTGCTGCGGGTGATCCTCGCCGAGCGGTCCAACCGGCGCGAACTGCGCCGCCAGGAGCGGCACTCCCCGATGCTCGGCGCGTTCCCGGGAGACCCGGAGGACCTGTCTTGACCGGTCCCGGCATCTCCGTCGTGATCTGCGTCTACACCGAGGACCGCTGGGAGGACATCCTCGCGGCGGTCGCCTCGGTGCGGGCGCAGTCCCGGCCGGCCCAGGAGATCCTGCTGGTCGTGGACCACCACCGCGCGCTGCTGGAGCGGCTGGCCGAGCGGTACGCGCCGCCCGGGGCGGACGGCGGGGTGCGGGTGCTCGCCAACGCGGGCCCGCGCGGCCTGTCCGCCGGCCGCAACACCGGCATCGCCGCCTCCCGGGGTGAGGTGATCGCCTTCCTGGACGACGACGCGGTGGCCGAGCGGGACTGGCTGCGCCGCTTCGCCGAGGCCTACGCCGACCCGAAGGTGTGGGCGGTGGGCGGCCGTACGGAGCCCGTGTGGGCGTCGGGCCGCCGGCCGGCCTGGTTCCCGGAGGAGTTCGACTGGGTGGTGGGCTGCACCTACCGGGGCCTGCCGCCGGGCCGGGTCCGGGTGCGCAACGTGCTGGGCGGCAACGCCTCCTTCCGGCGCGCCGCGTTCGACGCGGCGGGCGGCTTCGCCACCGGCATCGGCCGGGACGGCGACCGGCGCCCGCTGGGCTGCGAGGAGACCGAGCTGTGCATCCGGCTCAGCCGGGCCCGCCCGGACGCGGTGCTCCTGATCGACGACCGTGCGGTCATCCACCACCGGGTGCCGCACGCCCGCGAGCACTTCCGCTACTTCCGCGCCCGCGCCTGGGCCGAGGGCCTGTCCAAGGCGCTGGTGGCCCGCAGCGTCGGCGCGGCCAGGGGCCTGGAGTCCGAACGCCGCTACGCCACGCGGGTGCTGCCCGCCGGGGTGGCGCGCGGGCTGCGGGACGCGCTGCTGGCCCGCGAGGGGGGTGCGGGCCGGGCCGGGGCGATCGTCGCCGGGGTGCTGACGGCGGCCGGCGGTTACGCCGTCGGCAGCGTCCGGGCCGCCCGCCGGGGCGGCACGGCGTTCCGGGTGCCGGGCGTCGGGACGCCCTTGGCGCCCCCGGCCGCGCCCGCCTCACCGCCCGGGGCGGGCCGGGCGGCGGCGGGCGGTGTGAGGGCGGGTGCGGACGAGAAGGAGTCGGGCGGTGACCGGGCCGGAGCACACGTCGAAGCAGCCGACGACGACAGGCCCGGAGCAAGTGCAGAGACCGTCGGCGGCGACCGGGCCGGGGCGGCTGGAGGAACCGTCGGCGGCGTGGCCGGGGCCGACGGGGAAGCGGTGGGGGGACGATCCGTATGAACGCGTCCGTGCCGGTGCTGATGTACCACGCGGTCACCGGTGAGCCGAACGCGGCCACCCGCGGCCTGTCCGTGTCCCCCCGGGCGTTCGCCGAGCAGATGACGGTGCTGCGCGAACTGGGCTGCCACCCGGTCACCACGGCCGAGCTGGCCGCCCACTGGCGTACCCCCGGCTCCCGGCCGCTGCCCCGCGACCCGGTCCTGATCACCTTCGACGACGGCTACGCGGGCGTCCACCGGCACGCCCTGCCCGTCCTGGCCGAACACGCCTTCGCGGCCACGCTGTTCGTCTCCACCGGCTGGCTGCGGGGCGCGTACGACACCGGCGGCGGCCCGGACGCCATGCTCGACTGGGACCAGGTGCGCGAACTGGCCGCCGGCGGTGTCGAGATCGGCGGGCACAGCCACACCCACCCGCAGCTCGACCAGCTCGACGACGACGCTCTGTGGACGGAGCTGATCCGCTGCAAGGAGATCATCGCGGGCGAACTGGGCGCCGTGCCCTTCTCGTTCGCCTACCCCTACGGCTACTCCAGCCGCCGGGTACGCGCCCGGGTCAGGGCGGCCGGCTACCGGCAGGCGCTCGCCGTGGGCAACGGGCCGGCCCGCCGCGGCCAGGGCCCGTACGCGATGCGGCGGCTGACCGTGCGCCGCACCACCACCGTCGAGGAGTTCACCCGGCTCGTCCAGGGCCGCCCGCTCGTCCGCGACGTCGCCCGGGACCGGGCCCTCACCAAGGGCTACGCCCTGGTCCGCAGAGCCCGCGGGCTCGGCCGGAAGGCTTCCCTCACCCGTGTCTGACACGACCACCACCACCGAGGAGACGGCGCCCGGAACCGGGGCGGCCGAACGGCCGGGACGCCGGCCGCGCCTGCCCGGCCGGAGCGAGAGCCCCGGCGGCCAGCTGTTCCGCAACGCCTACGCGCTGATGCTCAACACCGGGATCTCCGCGGTGCTGGGCCTCGGCTTCTGGCTGGTCGCCGCCCGCTACTACTCCGACTCCGCGGTCGGCCAGGGCTCCGCGGCGATCGCCGCCATGAAGTTCCTGGCCGGGCTGACCGCGGTGACCCTCACCGGCGCCCTGGCCCGGTTCATCCCGGTCTCCGGCCGCGCCACCGGACGCCTCGTCGCCCGCACCTACGCGGGCAGTTCGCTCGTCGTGGCGTGCGCGGCGGCCGTGTTCCTGCTGACGCTGGACACCTGGGGGCCGTCGTACCGCTTCCTGCACGGGCTCTCGCACGGGCTCGGCTTCATCGCCGCCGTGATGGCGTGGAACCTGCTCACCCTCCAGGACGGGGTGCTGACCGGGCTGCGCAGCGCGCCGTGGGTGCCGGTGGGCAACACGGTGTTCTCGGCGGTGAAGCTGGCGCTGCTGGTGAGCCTGGCCGGCGTGCTCGCCACGACCGGGGTGTTCGTCTCCTGGGTCGTCGCCATCGCCACCTCCGTGGTGCCGCTGGGCTGGCTGGTGTTCCGGCGGCTTGTGCCCCGGCACACGGCGGCGACCGAGCGGCACGCCAAGCCGCCGGACGCCCGGGAACTGGTGCGCTTCCTGGCCGGCGACTACACCGGCTCGCTGTTCTCGCTCGCCGTGGTCTACCTGGTGCCGGTGCTCATCGCCTCGCAGGTCAGCTCGGCCGACAACGCCTACTTCTACATCACCACGACCATCGGCGGCACCGTCAACCTGCTCGCCATCAACATGGGCGCCTCGCTGACCGTGGAGGGCTCGCACGACCCGGCGCGGCTGGCCGCCAACACCCGGGCCGCGCTGGGGCGGATGGCCCGGATCACGCTCCCGGTCTGCGGGCTGCTGTTCCTCCTCGCGCCGCGGATCCTGCACGTCTTCGGCGACGGCTACGCGCACGCGGCGACCCCGCTGCTGCGCTGGTTCGCGGTCGGCGCGCTGCTGCGGGTCGTGATGGAGACGTACTTCGCGGTGCTGCGCGCGCAGAGCCGCACCGCCGGACTGGCCTGGCTCCAGGGCCTGTTGTGCGTGCTGGTGCTCGGTCTGACGGTGCTGCTGCTGCCCCGGATGGGGCTGACCGGCGCGGGCGTGGCGGAGATCTCCAGCCTCGCCGTGATCGTGGCGATCGCCGCGCCGAGGCTGTACCGGACCCTGCGGGCGGCGCCCGCCCGGGGCGTCCCCGAGGACACGGCGCCCGACGGGGACCTCGCCGACCTGGGGGCGGGCGCGGACGGCGCCGTGCCGGCGCGGCGGCGGCCCGCCTGGGCGCGGGAGTCCGACACCCTCGTGCTCGGCCTCCACCTCGACTTCGACCACGTGGAACGCCGCCCCGACGTACGCCCCGTCCCGGGCACGCCGCCGGCCGGCGCCGCCGGGGCGGACGAGGCGGACGAGGCGGAAGCGGCGGCCGAGCGGGAGGCGGACGCGCCGGAGGCGGACGCGCCGGAGCCGCCCCCAAAGGACGACGCTCCCCCGCCCTCCCCCGGGCTCACCCGTTCCGGGGTCGTCCTCGGCTGTCTGCTGGTGGCCGCGCTGCTGCTGTACTGGGTGCCCGCGCTGCGCCTGGACGACGCCGATCTGGACCGGATGGGCGGGCTCGGTCTGATCTCCGTGCTGCCGCCGGCGACGCTGGCCGGTGCGGCGCTGCTGGTCGTGGTGTTCGCCGCGCTGCTCCGGCCGGGCCGCGAACACCGGGCGCTGCTGCTGGTCACGCTGCTGGCCACCGTGGTCTCGCTGCACGCGCTGCCCGCGGTGATCGAGAGCGAGCCGCGGTTCGCGACCGCCTGGCAGCACCTCGGCTTCATCGACTACATCGACCGCACCGGTTCGGCCGTCCCCGACCTGGACGCCCGCTGGAGCTGGCCGGGGTTCTTCGCGGTGGCCGCGTTCACCGCCAGGGCCTGCGGTCTGAGCGACCTCACCGAGGTCATCCGCTGGTGGCCGCTGACGATCCAGCTCCTCTACCTGCCGCCGATGTTCCTGCTGACCCGGGCGCTGCGGGCGAGCTGGCGGGCCAAGTGGACCGGGGTGTGGATCTTCGTGCTGGGCGGCTGGGTCGGCCAGGACTACTTCTCCCCGCAGGGCTTCACCTATCTGCTCTACCTGGTCTTCGCGGCGATCCTGCTGGTCTGGTTCCGGGCGCCGCGCGTGCTGTGGACGACGGCGCGGCCCGGCGAGGCGGAGGTCGAGCCGACGACCCGGCGGCAGCGGACGGTGCTGCTCGCGGTGGTGTGCGGCCTGTTCGCCGCCACCGTCCCGGCCCACCAGCTCACGCCGTTCGTGATGCTGGGCGTGCTGGCCGCGCTCGTCCTGGTGGGCCGGTGCGAACTGCGCGGCCTGCCCGTCCTGTTCACGGTGCTGGTGGTGTTCTGGCTGGGCTTCATGGCCGAGCCGTACTGGTCCGGGCACTTCGACGAACTGTTCGGCGGGGTCGGCGGGGTCGGCGGCAACGTCTCGACGTCCGTCTCGGGCCGTATCGCGGGCGGTGACCCCACGCACAAGCTGGTGCTGTACACCCGGGTGCTGCTGGCCGGCACGGTGCTGGCGCTGGCCTGCTGGGGCTGGTGGCGGCGGCGCGCGCACCAGTACCGCGACCGGGCGCTGCCGGTGCTGGCCTTCGTGCCGTTCCTGGGCTTCGGCATGCAGTCCTACGGCGGCGAGATGGCGCTCAGGGTGTTCATGTTCGCGCTGCCCGGAGCCGGACTGCTGGCCGCGCTGGCCCTGTTCCCGCGCGCCGGGGTCACCGCCCGGGAGCGCGCGAAGGACCGGTCGAGCCTGGGACCGCCGGCCGCCCTGCTGACGGGACTGCTGCTGATGGGCGGCTTCCTGGTGGCCCGCTGGGGCAACGAGCCGTTCGAACGGATCCGGCCCGGCGAGGTCGCCGCGATGGAGTACGTCTACGCCCACGACCGGCCGACCGTACGGCTGCTGTGGCTGAGCGACGACCCGGTGAACGACGTCACCCCGGCCATGCCGTGGGGCGCGCGGGACATGGAACGCGTCGACTACGTGCCCACCCTGGCGCCGGCCGACCCGGTGCTGGTGGCGAGCCTGGTCAAGGCGCTCAAGGACGCGGGCCCCAACTCGTACCTGATGGTCGATGAGAGCCAGGCCGCCTATCTGCGGCTGGACAAGGGCTACTCGGCCGCCTGGGAGACGCGGCTGCTGCGCGGCCTCGACGGCCGCGGCGAGCTGGCCAAGGTCTACGGCAACGGCGACGCGAGCGTGTACGCGCTGCGCGAGCGCCCCCCGGGAGCGGTGCCCGCGCCGCGTCCCGGGCCGATCGGTCCGCGGGTGACGTGGACGCCGTGGTCGGTGGCCGGCGCCCTCGCGGCGCTCGCCCTGGTCGTGCTGCTCGCCGCCCGCGAGGTCGTCCGGGTCGCGGTGCGGCCGGGGGTGCGGCGGCTTCGCCTGCTCCAGGGCAGCTTCTGGTTCTCGCTGCCGCTGCTCGCGCTGCTGTCCGCCGCGCTGGTGCAGCGGTTCGTGACGATGGGGGGCGGCTAGAGCTTCCCCTGGTGAGGCAGGCCGGGGCGGGTGGCTCGGCCGGGGCGGGTGGCTCAGGCGGGGCGGGTGGCTCGGGCGGTGTTCACCGTTCGAGCCACTTCACCTCGTACGCCTTCAGGTCCAATCGACGGCCGTCCACCTGGACGCTGATCGCACGGCCGCGCGTGTTGACCACCAGGGCGGTCCGGGCGTCGGCCAGGACGCGGACGTCCGGCGCGTCGTCCGGGGCGACGGCGACCGTCTCGTAGCGGGTGCCGGGCGGGAAGGCGCGGCCGAAGCGGGAGACGAGGCCGTGCATCGGCAGGGCCCGGCCGCCCGAGGCGCTCTCGGTGGGCGTCCACAGACAGCCGGGGCAGGCGGCGCCCTTCTCCTCCTCCGGGTTCCAGTAGAAGCCGGAGGACGCGCCGCCCTTGGCCATGGCGATCATCCCGGCGGCCTGGACGGCGAGGCGGCGCTGCTCGGTCCAGCCCGAGCGGTCGTCGTCGCCGTCGGCGGGCTCGACGTAGTACTCGGCCCACCACAGGGGCAGGCCGTGCGTCCGCTGCCGCACCCACCGGCCGACCGCCGTGAACTTGTCCGTGGCGGCGAACTCGTCGGGCAGCAGCTCGTCGTCCTTGGTGTAGCTGGAGCCGTCGACGACCACGAAGTCCGCGCCGGCCTCGTGCGCGTTCCAGTAGGCGAAGGCGTCCAGGACCCGCTGGTCCATCGCCCCCCAGCCGCCGCGCAGCGCGGTGGAGGCGTCCGGCTGGCGCGGGTCGACGCTGTCCATCACCAGGTACGGGCCGCCGACCATGATCTTCGGGTCGACCTTCTTCAACGCCCGGTAGACCAGGTTGTAGAGCTTGGTGTAGCCCTCGTAGTCCCAGCGGGCGGCGTCGTCGTTCCAGAAGCCCTTGAACTCGTTCCAGACGATGAAGTGGCGTACGTCCGGGTAGCGCCGGGCGACGGTCGCGGCGAGGGCGGCGTAGTCCGCGTAGTGGCCGGGGGTGGGGGCGGTCTCCAGCGCGGACCGGCTCCAGTCGGTCGCACCGACGCCGGCCCGGCCGCCCTTCATCCAGTCCGGGGCGCAGCACAGGGTGATCACCGGGGTGGCGCCGGAGGAGCGCATGAAGTCGACCCGGCGGTCCAGCGCCGCGAAGTCGTAGCGGCCCTCGACCGGTTCGGGGTTGTCGGCGCCCCAGCCCATGATCGCCTGGTTCTGCGGCAGCCCGCCGTCCGCGCGCAGCAGTCCCCCGACGCGCCGCACGGCGGCGGGGCTGCCCTGGTCGGCGCTGAACTGGGTGTGGGTGAAGCCCCAGCCGACCGACGGATCGTCCGCGTGCCGCGCCGCGCCCGGACTGCCGTGCACCCGCGCTCCGTCGTCCGTGGTGCCCTCGGTGCTCGCGCCGCCGGACAGCGCGTTCAGCAGGGCCGCCACCAGGGCCAGCGCGACCGCGGCCACCCCGAGCAGCGCGGCGAGCCGCCACCGCCCCGCCCCCGGATCCCACCCATGACGTGCCATCAGGGACAACAGTAGGGGCGGAAATCGCCCGGTGGACAGGGTTTGCGCCGACCGGCCCCGCGAGCGGTCCGACACGGGGCGCGCGCCCCGCAAACGGGGTGCGGGGGGCGGCCCGGTGCCGGATCATGGCGGCATGTCTGCGAACCCTTACGACGCTCTGCCGGTCCGGCTCAACGTCGACGACTCCGACTCGCCGTCCGACGTCGTCGACGCGCTGTTCCTCGGCCGCTTCGCGACGGGCGAGCAGCCGTACTCCCACGCGGCCAACATCGAGCGGGTGCGTTCCGGGGCCACGCTGCTGCCGGCCGGCGCCCGGGTGCTGCGGGTGGCCCGCGACGACGACCGCAGCGCCACCCTCGCCGAGGGCGACGGCTGGACGCTGCTGGTGTCCCGCTGGAACCGGGGCGCCGACGTGACGGTCACGGCGACCAGCGCGGAGCTGGCCCAGAAGGTCCTCGGCCAGGCCACCGACGGCGCGGCGGACGAGCCCGAACCGCAGCCGGAGAACGTGACGATGGGCTTCTGGTACGTCTCCCCCCGGCGCGGCCCCTACCGCACCACCCGGCAGATCTCGGCGGGCACCTGGCAGGAGGTGCGGGCGAACTACACGGCGCCGGTCGCGGACGCGATGGAGCGCCTGATGAAGACGACGCCCGAGGACATCGCGGGCCGGCTCCTGCTGCTGCACGGGCCGCCGGGCACCGGCAAGACCTCCGCGCTGCGCACGCTGGCCCGGTCCTGGCGGGACTGGTGCCAGGTGGACTGCGTCCTGGACCCGGAACGGCTGTTCAGCGACGTCGGCTATCTGATGGACATCGCGATCGGCGAGGAGGACGCGACGGGCAAGGGCCGCTGGCGGCTGCTGCTGCTGGAGGACTGCGACGAGCTGATCCGCGGCGAGGCCAAGCACACGGCCGGGCAGGCGCTGTCCCGGCTGCTGAACCTCACCGACGGCCTGCTCGGCCAGGGCCGCAACGTGCTGGTCGGGGTGACCACCAACGAGGACCTGGAGCGGCTGCACCCGGCCGTGGTCCGGCCGGGCCGCTGTCTGGCCCGGATCGAGGTGGGGAGGCTGACCCGCCGGGAGGCGGTGGAGTGGCTGGGCGCCGAGGAGGGCGTGGGCCGCGACGGGGCCACCCTGGCCGAGCTGTACGCGCTGCGCCGGGGCACGTCGCCGACGGCGCTCCCGGAGCCGCGCGAAGGGGCGGACGCGGGGCTGTACCTGTAGCGCGGGGGCGCGTGGGGCGCGCTCTCGCGCCGGTGCGGTGCTGTGATGGTCGTATGACCCTGTTCGTCGGGACGTCGGGCTGGCAGTACCGGGACTGGCGGGGCGTGCTGTACCCGCGGGGGTGCCCGACGCGGCTGTGGCTGGAGGAGTACGCCGCCGCGTTCGCCACGGTGGAGCTGAACAACGCCTTCTACCGGCTGCCGGAGCGGGAGACGTTCGCGTCCTGGCGCGCGCGGGTCCCGGCGGACTTCGTGATCGCGGTGAAGGCGAGCCGCTTCCTCACCCACGTCAAGCGGCTGCGGGAGCCGGCCGAGCCGGTGCGGCGGCTGATGTCGCGCGCGGCGGGGCTGGGCGGCCGGCTCGGTCCGGTGCTGCTCCAGCTGCCGCCCACGCTGCGCGCCGACCCGGACCTGCTGGACGCCTGTCTGGCCCGCTTCCCGCCCGGCGCCCGGGTCGCGGTCGAGCCGCGTCACGACTCGTGGTGGACGTCGCGGGTGCGCGGGGTGCTGGAGTCGCGGGGCGCGGCCCTGTGCTGGGCCGATGCCCACGGCCGCCCGGTGACGCCGCTGTGGCGGACCGCCGACTGGGGCTACGTCCGCTTCCACGTGGGCCGCGCCCGGGCCTGGCCGCACTACGGCCGCCGCTGCCTCGCGACCTGGGTGGCCCGCACCGCGGCGACCTGGCCGGACGACCTGGACGTGTACGCGTACTTCAACAACGATCCGACGGGCGCGGCGGTCGAGGACGCCACCGCCTTCGCCGCCGCGGCCCACCGGGCGGGCCGCACGGTCACCCGCACCCCGGCCCGGCCACCCGCCCACCGGTGAGGCACGGCCGGGCGGACGCGGCGGAGGGGCGGCGGTGCGGCACGGGGTGCGAGGGCGCGGCCGCGGGCGCGCGGAGACGGGCACGGGCCGAGCACGCGGCCGGTCAGGCCGCGGGCCGGGCATGGGGGCGGCCCGAGCATGGGGGCGGGCGGTGGCGGCGGTTACTGGGTGTAGGCCGCGCGGAGGGCGTCGCGGGCCGCGGCGAGGGCCGCCTCCTCGGTGAGGCCGAGGCGGCGTGCCCGCTCCGCGTAGACCTGCGCCGCGCTCGCCGCCTCCCGGGCGGAGGCCGGCCCCGCGGCGGCGACGAACGTGCCGTTGCGGCCCCGCGTCTCGATCACCCCGTCCGCCTCCAGCGCCCGGTACGCCTTGGCGACCGTGTTCGCCGCGAGCCCGAGCGACTCGGCCAGACCGCGTACGGTCGGCAGCCGGTGGCCGACCGGCAGCGCGCCCGACCGGGCCTGCTCGGAGATCTGCGCCCGCACCTGCTCGTAGGGTGCGGCGCCGTCGTCGATGTGGAGCTTCAGGGTCACGGGCCCGATTGTCGCGCACCCGACGGAAAATGGGGGGCGGCCGCCCGCGCCGCCCGCGTAGCGTGCGCCCCCATGACCGTGATCGTCCGTGCACTGCGCCCCGACGCGCGCGCCGACCTGGAGGGCTTCGCCCGGGTACGGCACGCCGCGATGCCCTACCTCCTGACCACCCCCGCGTCGCTCGTCCACGACCTCACCCGTCTGCCCCCCGACGCCCACTACCGCCCCCTGGTCGCCGTCGCCGACGGCGAGGTGGTCGGCACCGCGCAGGTGCACCTGGCGCACGACAGCTCCGAGCCGGGCCAGGGCAACGTCAACGTGTACGTGCACCCCGAGCACACCCGCCGCGGCGTCGGCGCCCTCCTGGTGCGGACCGCCGAGGAGCACCTGGCCGCCCACGGCGCGCGCCGGCTGCACTCCTGGGTGCTGGACGAGCCGGGCAACCGCGCCTTCGCCGAGCGGCACGGCTACCGCGCGAGCCGCTCCGCGCACTTCTTCCGGCGGGACCTGGCCGCCCGCCCGCTGCCGCCGCTCCAGGACCCGCCGCCGGGCGTGGAACTGCGCCGGGCGTCGGACTTCGCCGCCGACCCGCGCCCGCTGTTCGCGCTGGACGCGGAAACCACCGCCGACGAACCGGGCGACGTGCCCGTCGAGCTCACCGACTACGAGACGTGGCTCGCGCAGAACTGGCGGCATCCGCTGCTCGACGCCGAGCTGACGACGGTGGCGGTGGTCGACGGGCGGCCCGCGGCCTTCACCGTCGCCCGCACGGACGGCCGCGGCCGGTACCTGACGGCCATGACGGGCACCGCGCGGGCGTACCGCGGCCTGGGGCTGGCCAAGCTCGCCAAGAACGACTCGCTGCACCGCGCCCGGGCCGCCGGGTGCACGGAGGCGCTGACCGGCAACGACACGGACAACGGGCCGATGCTCGCGATCAACGAGTGGCTCGGGTACGAGAGGTGCGCGACCGAGGTGCGCCACGTCCGCGAGCTCGGTCCGGACCGCTGAGCCGCCGGCCGCCGCGGCCCGCGCACCGCCCCGGCGCACCGGCCCCGCGCACCGGCCCGGACGGCCTCACGCCATCGCCACCACCGCGTACCGCTCGTCGCCGACCTCCTTCCCCCACAGCCGCGCGTCCTCGGACAGATGTTCCACTCGGGTGTGCCCCGTGAGGGGGGTGAGAAGAGTGAGAAGCCGATCCGTGGGTATGCCGACGGGCGTGACCGTCCCCCAGACGCCCTCGACCAGGACGAGCCGCCCCGAGGGCCGCAGCAGGCTCCGCCAGTGCCGCAGCGCGTCGGCGGGGTCGGGCAGCGCCCACAGCACGTGGCGCACCAGGACGACGTCGAAGCGCCGCCCGGCCACCGGCGGGCGGGCCGCGTCACCGGGCAGGAACACCGCGTCCCGGCCGGCGAGCTTGGCGCGGGCCCGTTCGATCATGGCCTCCGACAGGTCGACGCCGGTCACCCGGTGTCCCTGTTCGGCGGCGAGCAGCGACAGGCTGCCCGTGCCGCAGCCGAGGTCGAGGACGTCGGCGGGCCGGCCGGGCAGCCAGCGGCGCAGCCGTTCGGCCCAGGCGGCGCGCACCAGCGGGTCGCGCAGTCCGTGATCCGGCTCGTCGTCGAAGTCGGCGGCCCGCGCGTCCCAGTCCACGGGAACGGGGGCCGTCCCGTCACCGTCGGTCGTGATCCGTTCGCTCATGGACCCCACGGTGGCACCCGCCACTGACATCCGATTCGTGACAGCCGCCACAGACAGACCCGCACCGATGAGGAACTCTCACCCGAAAGGTCTACCTCCGTGAGAACACGGAACCCGGTAGGCGTCGAAGGAGGCACCGATGCGCCGTGTGACAGTGCAGAAGCCCCTGAGGAAGACGGACACCCGACGGGTCCGTGAGGAAGTGGTCGACGAACGTCCCGCCGGGCGGCCGGAGGTCCGCAAGGACATCGCGCGCACATGGTGGCCGGAGGGATGACGGGGGCCGGCCGATGAGACGCGCCAGAGCGGCCGTACGCGGCAGCTGATCCGATCCGGTCGTGACGCACGGCCACGCGGCGCACGCGCGCGTACGTCACCCCCGTCGAGCCCACCGAGTCCACCGAGTCCATCCAGTCCGCCGAGTCACCGAGTCCGCCGAGTTCATCGAGTTCGCCGAGCCGAAGCAGTCGCCGTTCCACTCCCCCGCCGTGCGTACCGGGGTGGACGGCGATTTCTGCTGCGCCCGCCTGCCGCGCCGGCTACCTGATGCCCGCCTGAGCGCTTCCTTAACGCGGCCATAAGGATCACCCTCCACCCCCCTCAGCAGGCGATTTCCCGGATCCTCCGGGCTAGCTTCTGATCACCCGCGGGAGCCCCGTCCGCCCCGTTCCGCATCAGAGCCCTCCCAGGAGTTCCGGCATGTCCTTCCCCAGGCCCTCCGCCGCGCCCGAGCAGGCCACGCCCCGCCGCCGCAGGACCGCGGCGCTCGCCGCGTTCGCCGTCCTCGGGCCGGCCCCGCTCGCCCTGACCGCGCTCGCCGCGGCGCCCGCCGCCGCGCACGGCTCGATGGGCGACCCGGTCAGCCGGGTCTCGCAGTGCTACGCGGAGGGCCCGGAGAGCCCGAGGTCGGCGGCGTGCAAGGCGGCGGTCGCGGCCGGCGGCGCCCAGGCCCTGTACGACTGGAACGGCATCCGGATCGGCGACGCGGGCGGGCGGCACCAGGCCGTGGTCCCCGACGGCAAGCTGTGCAGCGCCGGCGAGGAGGAGTTCAAGGGGCTGGACCTGGCCCGCGCGGACTGGCCGGCGACCAGCGTGCACAGCGGCGCGTACACGTTCAAGTACCGCGTGACCGCCCCGCACAAGGGCACCTTCAACGTCTACCTCACCAAGCCCGGCTACGACCCCGCCAAGGCGCTGGCCTGGTCCGATCTGGACCTCCAGCACCCGGTCGCCACGGTCACCGACCCGGTGGCGGCGGGCGGCTTCTACACCTTCTCCGGCACCCTGCCCGAGCGCACCGGCCGGCAGCTGCTGTACGCGGTCTGGCAGCGCTCGGACAGCCCCGAGGCGTTCTACTCCTGCTCGGACGTCGCCTTCGGCGGGAGCGGCGCGGCGGGCGCGGGGAGCGGCGGCAGCACGCCGGGCGGCTCGGGCGGCTCGGGCGGATCCGCTCCCGCGCCGGCGGCCTCCGCGCCGAGCGACCGGCAGATCGAGGCCGGGGCCGGCAGGTCCACCGTCGAGCACCACGGCCACGGGGACGACGACGCGGCCACGACCACCGACCCCACCGCGTCCGCCGCCGCGCGAGCCGCCTCAGACCCCGCGCCGGCCGCCGCGCCGACCGGTGCCGCGCCGGCCGCCGCGACCGGTGCGGCCGGCTCCGGCCGGCCCGGGGCCGCCGGCGCGGCGGACGGCACGCGCCTCGCCGAGACCGGCGGGGACGGCAGCACCCCGTACCTGGCGGTCGGCGGCGCCGCCGTCCTGGCGGCCGGCTCGGCGGTCCTGTTCCTCTCGGTCCGGCGGCGCGCCGTGACCGGGGGCCGGCACGGCCGCTGAGCGGCCACACGAACGCGGGGGCCCGTCCGGCGGCTCAGGCCGGGCGGGCCCCCGGGCATCGGGGCGCGGCGCGTCAGCTGAACACCGACGCGCAGGTGGTGGGGGTGGCGTGCGCCGGGTCCAGGGCGTTGGCCACCTCGTGGAAGGCGATGCGGTCGGTCAGACCGATCGCCAGGTGCTCGGAGAGGTCGAGCGCGCACAGGTCCTGAAGCCGCACATTGCGCACGTCGGAGCCGCTCAGGTACTGGCTGCGCCAGGGGGTGGCCACCTCGTCGTACTGGGTGGCGATGACCGTGTAGTGCACGCCGGGCACGGTGTCGCCGCCCGCGTTGAGCTTGGTGAGGAAGGCGGACCCGGGGATCTGGTCGGCGAGGCCGGGGGTGGCGGCGGAGATCAGGCCCTCGGCGCCCGGGAAGTACGGCAGCAGGTTGGTCAGGCCGCTGATGGTGGCGCCGTGGTTGTCGGGCGCGATGCCGACCAGGGCGTTCACCTTGGCGGCGCCGCCGAGGAACTTCAGGTAGTAGCGGGGCATCATGCCGCCCTGCGAGTGGCCGACGAGATCCGCCTCGGCGGCTCCGGTGGCGGCGAGCACCTTGTCGACGAAGGCGGACAGCTGCGCGGCCGACTGGTCGATGGGGCCCAGGCCGTGGAAGAGCGGGACGCCGTCCAGCTGGCCGTAGTCGAGGGAGTAGACGCAGTACCCGCGGTCCTCCAGATACGGCGCGAGGCCCAGCCAGTTGTCGACGGAGTTGCCGAGGGTGCCGTGGACGAGGACGACCGGGCGGGGGTGGGTCGTGGAGGGCTTGCAGCTGTAGTCGTTCCAGCCCCGGGAGGGGGCGCCGGAGGCGTGCGCGGCGGTGGCCGGGACGGTGGCGACGGCGGCGGCCAGGAGCAGGGCGGCCAGGTGTCTCAGGGTGCGCTTGACGGGCAGCATCGGGTGAACTCCTTGCGGCTCTGGGGGAGGTGCGACGGCATGGCGACGACACTGAGCCCTGTGATCCGGATCACGAGGATGCTGTTCACCCGTCAAGTTACGAACGAGTAGTGCAACTGTGAAGTTACGCGTCGGTAAAAAATCCGGGGACCGGCCGGTGACGGGCGCGTGGCGTGCGGCAGCGTCCCTGACGAATCGTCACCAAGTGGGCCGGATCGGGCCGTGCGGCGCGAGCAGCGCCAACTGCCGCCCGAGCGAGCGGACCTGCTCCTCCCCCAGCACCCCGGCCCAGGCCCGTACGGCGTCGGCGGCCGACTCCTCCGCCGCGCGGGCGCAGGCCCGGCCGCGCTCGGTCAGCACGATCAGCCGGGCCCGCGCGTCCTCGGGGTGCGGGCGGCGCTCCGCGTATCCCTTGCGCACGATCTCGTCGACGAGCTGACTGGCCGCCTGCTTGGTGACGCCCAGATGGGCGGCCAGCTCGGTGACGGTCGCCCCGGCCGCCGACATGCGCGCGAACGCGAAGCCGTGCGCGGGCCGCAGCCCCTCGAAGCCGCGGGCGACGACGCCGTCGTGGATGCGCCGGCTCAGCTCGCCGGCGACGGCGAGCAGGGCGGCGGACAGGGCCATGGCTTCGGAGTTCTGCACGGAGGCATTGAAACACCCTTGACGAAATGGTCAAGGAGCCTGACCATATCTCCGAGCCACTTGGTCAAGTGGCTTGACCATTATCCGTGTCCCGAGGAGTTCCCATGCCGATCGTCCGCCCGTCCGACGCCGTCACCCACGAGATCCACGGCGCCCGCTTCGTCTCGTACGCCGCCCCGCGCACCGGCGCGAGGCAGCTGTGCGCCTGGCGCGGCGAGATCCCCGCGGGCACCAGGGCCCCGGCCCACACCGTCAGCCACGAGGAGATCTTCCACCTGCTCGACGGCGAGCTGCTGATCACGCTCGACGGCCGCACCGAGCGCGTCATGGCGGGCGACACGCTGATCGTCCACGCCGGCGCGACGCTCACCGTGGAGAACCACGCGGACCGCACCGCCGTCTCCTGGGTCACCGCCCCCGTGGGCCTGCGGGCCCGGCTGGCGGACGGCACCGTGCTCAGCCCGCCGTGGGCCAACTGACCGCCCGCCGCGGGCGGTCACGCGGCCAGCGTGCCCGGTATCACCGCGCGCGGGCCGAACCTGGCCCGCGCCCGGTCCGCGACCTCCTCGATCCGGCGCGCCTTCTCGTCCACGGGGTCGAAGGTGAGCTGGTGGGATGCCTGTTCGGCGGAGGTCAGGCCCTCGGCGCGCAGGGCGAGCGCGCGGACCCGGGCGCGCTGGAGGCCCAGCGCCTCGTACATGCCGTAGGCGGCCGCGGTCAGCGCCGCCGAGTGGGCGGTGGGCTCGGCCAGGGTGCGGCCGCGGACGGTGGCCGACCGGTCGGCGTAGCGCGCGGTGAGGGTCAGGGTGCGGCAGACCTTGCCGACGGCGCGCAGCCGGGCGCCCAGGTCCTCGGCGGCCGACAGCAGCGCCCCGCGGTGCCGGTCGGGGTCCAACTCGTCGCGGTCGAAGGGGCGTTCTGCGGCGAGGGAGCGGGAGACGGCGTGGGGAACGACCCGGCCGCGGTCGACGCCGTTCGCCTTCTCGTGCAGTTCGCGGCCCGCCTTCGCGCCGACCAGGCGCTGGAGCGTGGACAGGGGCGCGGCGGCGACCCGGCCGAGGGTGTCGAGGCCGTACTCGGCCAGGGTGCGGGCCGTCGCCGTGCCGGTGCCGGGCAGCGCGACGACGGGCCGCTCGGCGAGGAACTCCGCGACGGCGGCCGGGTCGCCGGGCACCGCGCGGGTGCGGCCGGGCCGGGCGTCGCGCAGCGCCATCCGGGCCAGCATCGGGCCCGGTCCGGCGCCGATCAGGCAGTCGACGCCGTACCGGGCGAGCGCGCGGACCCGGATCACGGACGCCAGTTCGACCGCGTCGCGCCCGAAGTAGCGTTCGGCGCCGCGCAGATCGGCCAGCGCCCCGTCCGGCGGCAGCGCCTCGACGACCGGGGTGAACTCCTCCAGCAGCCCGAGCAGACCCGGCAGGGCCGCCTCGTGCATGGGGGGCGGCTGGAAACGTACGCAGAGGACAGTCATCCCGCACTCCCTGGGCTCTGATGCCACAACTTCCTTCCGTTGGCGGGTCCTTCGCCCGCCGGTCGCAGGTCCGCCCACGGATGCATCTCGTAGCCGGTGGACATGCGGACGCGCCGTCCGCGGGCGGTGTCCATCGGGTCGGGCGCGGCCGAACCGGCGGGCGCGGGACGCCCGTCCGAACCGGCGAGCCGGGCCCGGCGCGGCCCCTCGCCGTCGCCGTCGCCGCCCCTGTCGCCGCCACCGCCGCCGTTGCTGCCGCCGCCGTCGCCGCCGTCCGGCGCCGTGCCGGGGCGGGCCAGCCGGGCCGCCACCTCCTCCAGGCCGCCCTCGGCGCGCAGTTCGGCCAGTTCGGCCAGGTTCCAGACGGCGGCGCCCACCACGCTGAGGCTGCGCGGGCCGCGCCGCTGCACCACTCCGCGCACCAGCAGCAGCCAGGAGTGGAAGACGGTGTGCGCGCAGGCGTCGTGGGAGTCGTCGAAGAAGGCGAGGTCGACCAGGCCGGTGCCGTCGTCCAGGGTGGAGAAGATGACCCGTCTGCCGGACCGGATCGGCGGGGTCTGGGTGGCCGCCTTGGCGCCCGCGACCAGCACCGTCTCGCCGTGCCGCGCCTCGCGCAGCCGGCGGGCGGAGACCACGCCCAGCTCGTCGAGGAACGCCCGGTGGTCGTCCATCAGGTTGCGGGAGGCGTCCATGGACAGCACGCCGAGTTCGGCGCTGAGCCGCTCCGCCTCGGACAGGTCGGGCAGCCCGGCGGCGGCCGTCCCGCGCCCGCCGGCCAGGGGCAGCTGGCCGCCGCCCGCGCCCCGTGACCCGCGGTGCAGTTCGGTCAGGTGCAGTCGCAGGTCGCGGCGGTTGGCGCCGAACGCGTCCAGCGCGCCCACCTGGGCGAGCCGCCCGGCGATCGGACGGCTGGGCCGGGCCCGCTCCCAGAAGTCGAGCAGCGAGGCGTAGGGCCGGCCGGCCGCGATCCGCGCCGCCTCGGCCCCGCTGATGCCGTGCACGTCGGAGAGCGCCAGCCGCAGCCCCCACCGCCCGGCCGCCGGAGACCGCCCGGCCGCCGCAGACCGCCCGTCCGCCGCGAACCCCTGGGAGCCTCCGGACCGCCCGCCCTCGCCAGACCCCTCTTCTTCAGACACCAGTTCGATACTGTGGGCGACTCCCGAGCGGTTCACGTCCAGCGGCAGGATCGGCACCCCGCGCCGCCGCGCGTCCGCCAGCAGCAGCCGCTTGGGGTACATCCCGGGGTCGTGGGTGAGCAGCCCGGCGTAGAAGGCGGCCGGGTGGTGGGCCTTCAGCCACGCCGACTGGTACGTCGGCACGGCGAAGGCCACCGCGTGCGCCTTGCAGAAGCCGTACGAGCCGAACGCCTCGACGATCCCCCAGGTGCGCTGAATCGTTTCTGCGTCGTAGCCGCGCGCCGCCGCGCGCTGGGCGAACCACACCTTGATCCGCCCCTGCGACTCCGGGTCGGACAGCCCGCGCCGCACCCGGTCCGCCTCGTCCCGGCCGCAGTCGGTCATCAGGTGCACGATGTGGATGATCTGCTCGTGGAAGACGACGACGCCGTACGTCTCCTCCAGCGGTTCCCGCAGGTCGGGGTGCGGATAGCGCACCGGCGCCCGGCCGTGCCGCGCCTCGATGAACGGCCGCACCATGTCGGCGGCGACCGGTCCGGGCCGGAAGAGGGAGATGTCGACCACGAGGTCGTGGAAGGTGGCCGGCTGGAGCCGGCCCACCAGGTCGCGCTGGCCGGGCGACTCGATCTGGAAGCAGCCGAGCGTCTCGGCGGAGCGGATGAGCCGGTACGTCGCCGGGTCGCCCGCCGGCACCGCGTCCAGGTCGATCCGCTCCCCCGCGGCCCGTTCCACCTCGGCGACCGCGTGCGCCATCGCCGACTGCATCCGCACGCCCAGCACGTCCAGCTTGAGCAGCCCGAGGTCCTCCACGTCCTCCTTGTCGAACTGGGACATGGGCAGGCCCTCGCCGCTGGTCGGCACCACCGGCGTCCGGGCGAGCAGGGAGGCGTCGGACAGCAGGACACCGCAGGGGTGCATGGCGACCCCGCGCGGCAGGGCGTCCAGCGCCTCGACCAGCTCCCACAGCCTGCCGTAGCGCTCCTTCTCCCCGGCCAGCGCCCTGAGTTCGGGCAGCTCCTCCAGGGCCGCGCGGGCGTCGCGGGCGCGGATGTGCGGGAAGGACTTGGCGACGCGGTCGATCTCGGCGGGGTCCATGGACAGGGCCGCGCCCACGTCGCGGATGGCGTGCCGGACGCGGTACGTCTCCGGCATGGCGACCGTCGCGACCCGCTCGGCGCCGAACCGGCCGATGATCTGCCGGTAGACCTCCAGCCGGCGCGCGGACTCCACGTCGATGTCGATGTCGGGCAGCACGAACCGCCGCTTGGACAGGAAGCGCTCCATCAGCAGCCCGTGCTCGACCGGGTCGGCGTGGGCGATGCCGAGGAGGTGGTTGACGAGGGAGCCGGCCCCGGAGCCGCGCGCGGCGACCCGGATGCCCGTCTCCCGTACATCGTCCACGACCTGGGCGACGGTGAGGAAGTAGGAGGCGAAGCCGTGGTACGCGATGATGTCCAGCTCCTGGTGCATCCGCTCCCAGTAGGCGCGCCGGCCCGCGTAGCCGCGCAGCACCATGCCGGCCGCGGCGCGGGAGGCCAGCGCGCGCTGGGCGGTGCGGCGGCCGGCGCCGACCAGGTGCGGCTCGGGGAAGTGGACGGCGCCCATGCCGAGGTCGTCCTCCGGGTCGACCAGGCACTCGGCGGCCGTGGCCCGGGTCTGCTCCAGCAGGCGGTGGGCGGTCTCGCGGCGGAAGCCGGCGGCCTCGACGATCCGCTCGGCCGCGCGCAGCATGGCCTCCGGGCCCTTCAGCCAGGCCTCCCCCGAGTCCCGTTCGCCGGCCGCCTCGACGGGGACCAGGCGGCGGGCGGCGTCCAGCACGTCGGCGACCGGGCCCTGGCCGGGGTCGGCGTAGCGGACGGCGTTGCTGAGGACGGGGCGTACCCGCTGTTCGGCGGCGAAGCCGACGGTGCGGGCGGCCAGCCGCAGGGAGCCGGGGCCGGTGCCCTCGCGTCCGTGCCAGACGGCCTCCAGACGCAGGGCGTCGCCGTAGACCTCGCGCCAGGGCACGAGGAGCCGCGCGGCCCGGTCGGGGCGGCCCGCGGCCAGGGCGCGGCCGACGTCGGAGTCGGGGCCGAGCAGGACGGTGAGGCCGTCGGCGCGGTTGTCGGGCCAGGCGAGCAGCGGGGTGTCCGCGGGAGTGGCGTGGGCGGCGCTGACCAGGCGGCACAGGTCGGCCCAGCCGCGGGCGCCGTCCCGGGCGAGGAAGGTGACGCGGGGCGCCGACTCGTCGACGAAGGCGCCGCCGCGCACCGGCGTACGGCGCCGCTCCGGCCGTACGGCGCTCTCGCGCCCCGCGGGCCACGCGGGCGCCGTGCGGCGCGGTACGGAGCCGTCGGGCCGTACGGGTGAAGTCCCGGGGGCGGGTCGTACGGGTGCGGGGGCGGCCACCGCCAGTTCGGCGCCGAACAGGGGGCGGACGCCCGCCGCCGCGCAGGCCTTGGCGAAGCGGACCGTGCCGGCGAGGGTGTCGCGGTCGGTGAGGGCGAGGGCGTCCACGCCCCGCTCGGCGGCGCGCTCGGCCAGCCGCTCGGGGTGCGAGGCGCCGTGGCGCAGGGAGAACCCGGAGACGGTGCGCAGATGCGGGAAACCCGGCATACGCACCTCCCGCACCTGTGAGCCGACAGCGGCTCTCGAACATCAGTTCCAACTACCTCACCACCCACCATACCCCCATCCTCGAACATGCGTACGACAACCGTTCGGGCATGTCCGACCTGCGCAAACGTCCGGCAAGCCCGCTCACCGGCGGTTCGCGGCGGTTCGCCGCCGAACGCGCGTACGGCATCCGTTCGGGCGTGTTCCGCCTGCGGAAACGCCCGGCGGCACGCAGCGTGAGGACATGAGCCACGCCCACGCCCACCGGCGTCCCGCCTCCTTCCGCCAGGAGGTGAAGGACGCCGTCACCCCCCGGGCCTCGCTGCTCGTCCTCGGCGTGGTCGCGCTCCAGCTGCTGTTCATCGCCTCCTACGTGGGCGCGCTGCACCGGCCGAAGCCCGCCGGCGTGCCCTTCGGCGTCGCGGCGCCCGGGGCGGCGGCCGAGCGGACGGCGGACCGGCTGCGGCGGCTGCCCGGCTCGCCCCTGGACCCGCGCACGGTGGCCGACGAGGCGGCGGCCCGCCGGCGGATCCTGCACCGGGACATCGACGGCGCGCTGGTCGTCGACCCGTCCGGAACCGCCGACACGCTCCTGGTCGCCTCCGGCGGCGGCACCGTCCTCGCCACCACCCTGGAGAAGATCGTCGGAGAGGCGGAGAAGGCGCAGCGGCGCACGGTGCGGACGGTGGACGTGGCTCCCGCCTCCGCCGGCGACTTCGACGGGCTGTCCTCGTTCTACCTGGTCGTGGGCTGGAGCGTCGGCGGCTACCTGTGCGCCTCGATCCTCGCCGTCAGCGCCGGGGCGCGGCCCGCCGACCCGCGGCGCGCCGCGATCCGGCTGGCCGCGATGGCGCTGGTCGCGATCGCGGGCGGGGCGGGCGGGGCGCTGATCGTGGGGCCGGCCCTGAACGCCCTGCCGGGCGGGGTCCTCCCGCTGTGGGGGCTCGGCGCGCTGGTCACCTTCGCGGTGGGCGCCGCGACCCTCGCCCTCCAGGGGGTCTTCGGCGTCGTCGGCATCGGCCTGGCGATCCTGCTGGTGGTGATCGCGGGCAACCCGAGCGCGGGCGGCGCCTTCCCGCTGCCGCTGCTGCCGCCGTTCTGGAAGGCGATCGGCCCCGCCCTGCCGCCGGGCGCCGGGACCTGGGCGGCCCGCTCGATCGCGTACTTCCGGAGCAACGCCCTGACGGACGCCCTGCTCGTCCTGGCCGCGTGGGCGGTCGCCGCAGTGGTGGTCACCCTGCTGGCGTCGGCGCTCCACCGGAAGCGGCCGGCCCCGGCCCCGGACGCACCGCGCCCGGCGGGCTCGACGGCGGGGGCGCACCGGTACGGCGGTGAGGGCGAGGAGGCCCCGGCGGCCGGGGCCTCCCCCGCCTCTGCGGGCGAAGGGGCCGCCGCCCCCGAACGCGGGGGCGCGCGGGACTCCGGGGGCGAAGAGACCACCCCCGAGGGGACTGCTCCGGAGGGCGGGGCCGCGCGGGACTCCGGGAACGAGGAGACGGCCCCTGAAGGACACGAGGGCGGGGAGGCGGGTGAGGGGGACACCTTCGTCGACCCCGTCCCCGGACCCGGACCCATCCCCGAGCGCGGCCCCGAGCGCGGCCCGGAGCCGCCTGTTCCGCGGGCCGGGCCGGGTGTGTGACGGGCCGGGTGTGTGGGAGCCCCGCCCGCTGCCCGTGCGGGCGGAGCGGGGCGGGGCTCCCACGGTTCCCGTGGGGGGTTCAGTCGGGCGGTCAGCCGATCCGCGCGCCGGTCGCCGACAGTGCCTCGGTGACCGGCTGGAAGAGTGGGGACCTCACGGGCCGGAAGGCGGTGAACGGAGCCCACTATTCCGAGGCCCACAGGGAACACACAAGGTCGAGTTCTGGACGGGAGTACGTCAACGTGCGTACGTCCCCCGTGCCTTGCCGTGTGCCGGGACCGCCCGAGGTCACGCCGCCCGCGTTCGCGCTGCAAACACTACGGGCGAGTAACCGATAGGCGCTGCGTGAGGTCTAGTCCTGTCTTGAAATCGCCTGTCCGGGAACCGTTGTTCGTTCCTTACGCAGCGCGAAGCCCCCGCACGCCGGTTCGCGTGCGGGGGCTTCATCTGCTGCCGGCCGCGGATACGGTGCGGACCGGGGCCGTGCGCACGGCCCCGGGGACGGGGACGTCAGAAGACGTGGACCCCGTAGGCGCTCAGCGCCTCCGTGACCGGCTGGAAGAAGGTCGTGCCGCCGGAGGTGCAGTCGCCGCTGCCGCCCGAGGTCAGGCCGTAGGCGACACCGCCGTTGGAGTACAGCGGACCGCCGGAGTCGCCGGGCTCGGCGCAGACCGTGGTCTGGATGAGGCCGGAGACGACGTCGCCGCCGCCGTAGTTGACCGTCGCGTTGAGCGCGGTGACCTTGCCGCTGTGGATGCCGGTGGTGGAGCCGCGGCGGTAGACGGTGGTGCCCGTCGAGGGGGTGGCCGCGCTGGTGATGTCCACGCTGCCCACGGTGCCGGACTTGGTCACCGAGCTGTTGGTGTAGCGCACGATGCCGTAGTCGTTGCCGGGGAAGGAGGAGCCGGCGGTGGTGCCGAGCGTGGTGGAGTGCGACGAGTTCGACCACCAGGTGCCGGCGCCGTCGGTGCAGTGACCGGCGGTCAGGAAGTAGTAGTTGCCGCTGGAGTCCTGGACGTTGAAGCCCAGCGAGCAGCGCCAGCTACTCGCATAGATGGCGTCGCCGCCGGAGATCAGCTTGTTGAACTTGCCCGCGGTGCGCTTGATGGTCAGGGCGCCGGAGTCGGTGCCCGCCTGCTGCTTGATACGGGAGATCTGGGCGTCGGAGACCCGGCTGTCGGCGGTGACGACGACCCGGTTGTTCTTGCTGTCGACCACCCAGGCGGTGCCCGGGACGTCGGCCTTCAGCACCGAGTCGCTCGCCTTGGTGAGCTGGGCGGCGCTGAAGGTGTCGGTGTCGGACGCGTTCGCGCTGGGGACCGCGAACGCGGCGGCGGCCACGAGTCCGGCGGCGATGGCCACCGCCCGGGTCTGTCTCGTGATGCCGCGGGGGGCCGTGCGCTTGATCCTCACTTTTCGTGCCTCCACAAAGGAAGTCGGGGGCCCGCGTGGGGTCGGGGCCCGTGAGGCGCAGCCGGGGGCGGTCGCCCGGATGCCGGACGTTGTGTGCCCCTGACAAGCGCTGTGGGGGAGTATTCGGCCGAACGGACGGTCGGCGCAAGAGTGCCTTTCGGCCGTGCGACTGTGTTCGCTTCGAGTGGACTGTGTGCGATCAGGAGGATATGACGGCCCGTCAGCATTGGGTGCCGACGGGCCGCCGTACGCCGGGCCCTGGTTCAGAGCAGCGTGCGCTCCCCCGCCGGTATCGCGAGGTCCAGGGTGTTGCCCGGCGGCGGGAAGGGGCAGAGGAAGCCGTCGCCGAACGCGCACGGCGGCAGCACCGCGCGGTTGAAGTCGACCGTGGTGCGTCCCTCGGCGTCCGGCGCCCCGGGGTGCAGGAACCGGAAGCGGAAGCTGTCGTGTCCGCTGGTGGCGTCGGCGAACACCGCCCACAGCGTGCCGTCCGGCTGCTCGGCCGCCTGGAGCGTCAGCTCCCGCTCGGCCAGTGTGAACGCCAGTTCCCCGGCCAGGGCGAGGCCGCGCTCCCGGCCGTCCGCGTTCGGCACCCGTACGGTCCGGCCCTCGGCGTAGCGGGTGAAGCGTCCCGGCACCGACCAGCGCGGGTCGTGGCCGGTGGCCGCGATGCCGCGGAACGCCCGGCGCGCGGGGGCGGCCGGGTCGAAGTCCCGTACGCCCCACAGGCCGTCGCGTTCCAGCAGGACCAGCCGGCGGTCGCCCAGCGCGACCCGGGCGTCCGGCGCCGGCGCGGTGTCGGCGCCGAGCCGCACCTCGCCGTCGAGGGGCCGGCCGTCCACGGTCAGCCCGTCGGCGGCGGCGGCGATGAGCACGACCTCGTCGCCGTCGGCCGTCCAGACCCCCGGGATGTCCGGAAGTCGACCGTCCGGATGGTCCGCGAGCCAGTGCGTGCCGGTCAGCGCGAGCGGGCCGTAGGGCGCCGACACCGATGCGGTGCGGCCCTCGTGCCACTGCTTCCACTGGTCGGATGCGTCCGTCATGTGATCAACCCTTCCATGTGCGGCCGGGTGGCCAAACCGAGGTGTGAGCGCAGCGTGGCGCCCTCGTAGCGGGTGCGGAACGCGCCGGCGCGCTGGAGCAGCGGCACCACGCGGTCCACGAAGTCGTCCAGTCCCGCGCCCGGCACGGGGTACGGGACGAGGACGAAGCCGTCGACGGCCGCCCGCCGCACGAACGCGGCGAGTTCACCGGCGACCGCCTCCGGCGTACCGGCGAAGACGAGCGGTTCCGGCCCGCCCGCCCCGCCGTCGCACTCGCCCGCCCCGGCGACGGCAGCGCCGCCCGCCTCGGCGCTACCCGCACCGGCGACAACCGCGCGCACCAGGCCGGCGCCACCCGCACCGCCCACTCCGGCGGCGACCGCGTCGCCCGTACCGGCGGTGACCGCACCGCCCGTACCGACCAGGCCGGCGACAACCGCACCGCTTGTACCGGCGACGCCCGCACGGCCCGCCCCGCCCGCACCGGCGGCAATCGCACCGCCCGCACCGGCGGTGACCGCATCGCCCGCACCAGCCAGGCCGGCGACAACCGCACCGCCCGCACCAGCCAGGCCGGCGGCGACCGCCCCGGCCGCTCCGGCGGCGACCGCACTGTCCGTATCCGCTGCAGCCGCCCCGGCGGTGACCGCGCCATGCCTGCCATCCGTACCGGCGCACCCCGTACCGGCCGCTCCGGCGGTGACCGCGCCGCCGCCCGCACCGGCGACAGCCGCACCAGCGGCGACCGCCCTCTCCGTACCGGCGGCAGCCGTACCGTCCAGGCCGATAGCGACCGGTCCGCCGGGAGCACCCGCCACCGGTCCCTCTCCGTCGAGGACCGGCCCGAACGGGCCGACGGCGAGCGGGCCGGCCGCGACGGAGACGACTCCGCTCACCGTGACGGCGCCCGGCCCGCCCGCGTCCGCACCGGCAGCGTCCCGCCCGGCCGCGTCCAGGTCGGCCGCGTCCGGTCTGGTCGTGCCCCGCCGGACGGCGGCCGTCTCCCGGGGCGGCGGGCCGGCGGCGCCGTCGCGGTGACGGGTGAGGCGCGGGGCCGGCACGGGGCCGGTGACCGGCGGTCCCTGGGCGGCGTACGCCGGCCGGGCGGCGGCCCGCAGCGCCGCCGCCCTCTCCACCGCCTGCGCCTGGCTGTCGCCGAGGACGACGTGCGCGCCCTGGAGGATGCGCAGGTCGCCGGGTGCGCGGCCGTGGCGGGCCAGCCGGCCCTTGACGTCGGCGTAGAACGCCTGCGCGTCCCGCAGCGTCCGGGGCCGGGTGAGGACGACGTCGGCACTGGCCGCGGCGGACTCCCGCTCCTCCTCCGAATCGCCCGCCTGGATGACGACCGGATGGCCCTGCGGCGGGCGCGGCACGGTGAACTCGCCCGCGATGTCGAAGTGCCGCCCCCGGTGGGCGAACGGCCGCGGGCCGCCCTCCGGCGTCCAGGAGTCCCACAGTTCGCGTGCCGTGGCGACGAACTCGGCGGTCCGGGCGCACCGGTCGGCGCGGCCGGGTTCGCCGCCGCGCCGGGCGTCCTCGCCGGTGAGGGCGGCGCCGGCGGTGTTCCAGGCGGCCCGGCCGTCGCTGAGGTGGTCCAGGGTGGCGAGCCGGCGGGCGAGTTCGTAGGGCTCGTCGAAGGCGGGGTCGGCCGTGGCGGCGAGCCCGAGGCGCTCGGTGACGCCGGCGAGCGCGCTGAGCACGCTGACCGGCTCCGGGCGCCCGGCCCCGGCCGGGCCGCGGGTCACCGTCCCGCGCCGCCCCTCGGCGAGGAGGAGGAAGTCGAACAGGCCGCGCTCGGCGGTGCGGGCGAGGTCCTCGCAGGCGACGAAGCCGGTGCGGCTCCCGGGCGGGGTGCGGCGCGGCCCGGACGCCGCCGGGGCGGCGGTGCCGGGGAGGTAGGCGGCCAGGTGCATCCGCCGGGGCGGCCGTACGGTCATGCCGCGCCTCCGGCCCGGGCGTAGCGGCTCGCGGGCCGGGCCAGGCCCAGGTGCTCGCGCAGGGTGCTGCCCGGGTAGAAGGTGCGGAACAGGCCGCGGTGCTGGAGCAGCGCCACGGTGCCGTTGACCAGCCGTTCCAGGTCGCGGCGCGGTTCGGCGGGCAGCAGGTGGAAGCCGTCGACGGCGCCGGCGCGGTGCCAGGCGGCGATCAGTTCGGCGAGGTCGACGGGGCCGCCGCGGTACAGCGGGCCGCGCTCACTGGGCCGCGGGCCGCCCCCGCCGTGGCCGCGCTCGGCGGCGTACTCGCCGTCGCCGAGGTCGACGACGAGCGAGGCCAGCACCCGCAGGGACCCGGGGTCACGGCCGAACCCGGCGGCCGCGGCGCGCAGTCGGTCGCGCAGGGCGGTGGCCTGCGCCGGGCTCGCGGCGCGCACCAGGACGACGTCGGCGTAGCGCGCCGCCGTGGCGCGGGCGTGCTCCTCGGTGGCGTCGACCACCCGTACGGGGTGCCCCTGCGGGGGCCGGGGCACGGCCGAGGGGCCGCGGACGGAGAAGGTGCCGCCGGTGAAGTCGACGGGGTGCAGCCGGTCCCGGCCGGCCGGACGGTCGCCGGCCGGGTCCCGGGGGCCGGTGTCCTGCTCCCAGCTGTCCCACAGGCGTTCGGCCGCCTCGGCGACCTCCGCGGCCTCCTGCCACAGTTCCTCGGCGGGGGCGGCGTTGCGGCGGCCGAAGAGGCGGGCCTCGCCCTCGGTGGGCGACACCTCGATCCGCCAGCCCGCCCGGCCCCGGCTGACCCAGTCGAGGGTCGCCACGGCCGCCTGGACCTGGAACGGCTCGGTGTGCGTGGTGGTGACGGTGGGGACCAGGCCGACGCGGTGCGTGGCGGGGGCCGCCCGGGACAGGACGGCGAGCGCGTCGGGGCCGGGGCGGGCGAAGCTGTCGTCGAGGGTGACGAAGTCGAGCCGGCCGCTCTCGGCGAGCCGGGCCGCCTCGACATGCGGGCCGGCGTCGTAGGCCTGCTGGCCGCCGATGTCGGCGGCCAGGTGCAGCAGCGGCCGGCCGTGCGGTGCGGTCATCGCGGTAAGTCCTTTCGGTGCCGGGCCACGCTCAGACGACCTTGGAGAGGAAGGCCCTGGACCGCTCGTGCCGCGGCCGGTCGAGCACGGCCTCCGGCGGGCCCTGCTCGACGATCCGGCCGGCGTCCATGAACACCACCGTGTCGGCGACCTCGCGGGCGAAGCCGGTCTCGTGGGTGACGACGATCATCGGCGACGCTCCCCCAGTGCCTGACGGCCGGGGGGCGCCCCCAGCTGCCGGCCGCCGGAGAGCTGGGCCGGGCAGGCGTCCGCCTTGTCGGCGAGGCCCACCCGCTCCAGCAGCCGTCGCCCGCCGGCCGCCGCCTCGGCGCGGGGCCGCCGGCGCACGGAGACCGGCGCCTCGACGACGTTCTCCAGCGCGGTCAGGTGCGGGAAGAGGTTGAAGTTCCGCAAGACGAAGCCGATCCGGGTGCGCTGTTTGAGCACCTCGCGCTCGGGCAGTTCGTGCAGCCGGTCGCCGGAGCGCCGGTAGCCGATCAGCGTGCCGTCCACGCTGATCGCGCTCCGGTCCACCTTCTCCAGGTGGTTGACGGTGCGCCGCAGCGTCGACTTGCCCGGTCCTGAAGGGCCGAGGAGCACGGTGACCTGGCCGGTGCGCACCTGGAGGTCGATGCCCTTGAGGACTTCCGTCGAGCCGAAGCTCTTGTGGACCGACTTGATGTCGACCATGACGCTCATGGGGGGTCCTTGGGGTAGTTGGCGGGCGGTGGGGCGCTAGGCGGCGTTCGCGTGCGGGGCGAGCGCCCGCAGGAAGGTCAGCGCGGCCCGGGCGGTGGCGTCGTTCTGCCGGAAGGCGGGGCCGCCGGTGCGCGGCCGGGTGAACGCGCCGGGGGTGCGGCCGTCGGTGAACGGACCGAGCGCGAAGCGCCGGGGGTGCGGCCGGCCGGCGCCGTCCAGGATCCGGCTGTCGGCGCGGTCCACGCGCAGCAGTCCGTCGGGGGTCTCGGCGGCCCCGTCGGCGTGCAGGTCGCGCAGCAGGGCGTCGCGGGCGCGCCGGACGGTGGGTTCGGGCAGCCGGGCTTCGACCAGCGCCCGCGCCTCGACGGTGTGTCCGGGCACGGTGGGGCTGCTCGCGCGGAACACCCCGTCCTCGGCGGTGACGGTCATGTCCGCGCCGACGAACTTCAGGACCCCGGCCCGGGACAGCGCGAGCATCTGGCGCAGCCGGGGTCCGGGCGGGCCGGAGGCGAGGGAGCTGAAGAAGCCGTGCCACCAGGCGCCCACGTCGCCGAGCCGGACCAACTGCCCGTAGACGGAGAGCAGTCCGAGGAAGACGGCCAGGTCGGGGCTGTGCCGGGGATCGTGCCGGCGGCGCAGGTCTGCCTCGACGCGGTCGCGCAGCGCCTGCTGGAACTCCTCGGGCGTGGCGTGGTGTTCGCCGGTCAGCGGGCGGTCCAGGGCGGTGAGGTCGAGCCGGTCGGCGGGGTCGGGCACGGCGGCGGTGACGAGGGCGGCGCGTTCGCCGGGGCCGGCGTGCGCGTACCGCTCCTCGAAGTCGGCCCAGTTCAGGGCCGTTCGCTCGGGGTGGGCGGTGAAGAGGCGGTGGTAGTGGGCGTAGCCGAGTTCCTTCTCCACCAGCGGCCACACGTCCTGGCGGAAGTCGAAGCCGCCGGGGCGGGCCAGCAGCGCCTCGGTCTCGGCGGGGCCGAGGAAGCGGGGCAGCGGCGGGCGTTCGCCGGTGAGGTCGTAGCCGATCTTGGAGTGGTACGGCACTCCGCGCCGCGAGCCGACGTACAGCACCGGCTCCTGTCCCGAGGGCAGGTAGGCGTCCTGTTCGTAGCGGCCGCCGCGGCCCTCGGTGAGCAGCACCATCAGATCGACGAAGGCGAGCCCGAAGCCGCGCACGAGGACGGGTTCGCCGGCTTTCAGGGCGGACAGGTCGCTGTCGGCGGTGAAGTCGGGCGGCAGGTGGACCAGGCCGTGGGTGCGGGCGTAGGCGGCCAACTCCGCCTGCTGCGGCTCGTGTTCGGCGTCGAGGTGGCCGAGGGCGAGGACCACGAGGTCGGCCGGGAGCGGGCGCGGGCGGCCTTCCAGCCACACCTGCTGGCGGCCTTCGCGCGGGCCGCCGACGCGCAGGGCGCGCGTGGGGTGGTGGTGCACGGTGACGCCGGGCGGCAGCGCGGCCACCGCGTCGTCGTGGACCCAGCGCAGATAGGCGCCCTGGAGGCGGCGGTCGGCGAAGGTGCTCCCGGCCAGGCCGGCCCACTGGTGCAGGGTGGGGCCCTCGCGCACCGGTCCGGCCATGTCCACGGTGTCGTCGGTGAACATGGTGACGTCCTCGGCGTGCGAGTTCATCCACAGCAGCGGCGACTGGGCGTCGCGCCAGATGCGGCCGCCGCCCGGCGGGTGCGGGTCGACCAGATGGATGTCGAGGTCCGAACCGCCGTACAGCTCGGCGGCGTTGGCGGCGATGCGCTCGATGAGACCGGTCCCCCGCGGCCCGGCCCCCACGATGACGAGTGCGGGTTTCACCGGCCGCTCTCCGACCCGCGCGCGTAGTGCCGCTCCACGTAGTGCTGGCCGACGCTGAGCACCGAGGTGACCACGGTGTACCAGAGGGTGGCGACCATCAGCAGCGGGATGACCTGGTAGGTCTGGTGGTAGATGAGCTGCGTGGAGTAGAGCAGGTCCTGCACGGCGATGACGCTGACGATGGAGGTGCCCTTGAGGGTGCCGATCAGCATGTTCCCGGCGGGCGGCACGATGGAACGCATCGCCTGCGGCAGCACGATCCGCTGCCAGCGCCGCCACCGGCTCAGGCCGAGCGCCTGCGCGGCCTCGATCTGGCCGCGGCCGACGGAGAGGATGCCGCCGCGCACCACCTCGGCGGCGTAGGCGGCCTCGTGCAGGGTCAGGCCGATGATCGCGACGGTGACCGGCCCGAACAGGTCCACGGTCCGCACGCCGAGGACGCGCGGGTACAGCGCCCCGATGTTGAACCACAGCAGCATCTGGACCAGGATCGGGATGGAGCGGAACAGCCAGACGTAGCCCCAGCTGACCGCGCGCAGCACGGGGTTGGCGGAGAGCCGGAAGACGGCGAGCAGGGTGCCGAGCGCGAAGCCGAGCGCCATCACCACGGCGGTCAGCCAGAGGGTGAGCCACAGGCCGCGCAGGACGGAGTCCGAGGTGAAGTAGTCGGCGACGACGTCCCATTGGAAGGCCTTGTTGCGGATGACGGAGGTCAGCGCGAGGCCGAGCAGGACGAGGACGGCGGCGGCGGCGGCCCACTGGCCGAGCCGGCGTTGCGGCACGATGCGCGGCACGTCCGCCGGTTCGGGTGTGTCCGGGGCGGTGGCCTTGACGAGGGTGATGTCTGAGGAGGACATGCGAAGGCTCCGTGATACGTCGAGTGGAACACGGTGGTGCCTTCACACGCGAGCGCGCCTCTCGCGGGGCGCGCGGCAACGGCCGAGCCCCTCAGCAGGGCCGTTGACAAGGAGAGTACGGCCCCGTTTCCCCTCGCTGTCAAGGCTGTCCATCATGTGAGCCGTACGTCTCAAGTCGGTTGACGGGAATCCGGATGCCTGTTCCACTTGGCCCATGCATTCGCAGCAGTGGCTGGTCACGCGCTCCCACATCGACTTCGGTCGTGTGTGGTCCTGTTCCTGTTGAGCCGACCCCCTGCGCGCCCCTGTGAGCACGGGCGCTTTTAGCGTTCTCCTTTCTCCGACCGGTTCCCGCCAGGCTTTCCCGCCCGGCTTTCCCGCCCGGCTTTCGGCCCGGCTTTCCGACCGGCGTCGCGTCCGTTCGGGGCGTGCCGCCCGCTTTTCGCCTCCGCCCCTGTCCGCAGGGTCCGTTCCTCGCGTCCAGCGCAGCATCCGAGCGTTGTTCCCGCCTTCACACGCGCTCCCCTCCCCTCGCTTGCCCTCGCTTTTCCTCGCTTCCCCTCGCTTCCCCTCGTTCGCCCTCGCCTTCGCCGACGTTCCTTTTCCTCCCAGGAGACCGCACCCATGCGTACGCCCCAGCCGGCCCGCCGGCGGCATTTCCTCACGCTCGCCCTGATCAGTTCCGCGGCACTGCTGATGACCTCGTGCGGCGCCGGGTCGGACGACGACTCGGCGGGCGGCGGTGCGGGCACCGTGGCCAAGGGCGTCCGGATCCCCACCACCGACGTCGTCTCCGGCATCCGCAAGGACCCGGCGGCGGCCGGACTGCTGCCGGCCGGGGTGACCCGCCTGACCATCGCCTACAGCGTGGGCGACACCCCGCCCGGCACCTCGCACCTCGCCGACGGCAAGACCCTCGCCGGCCAGGACGTCGACTTCGCCGACGCCGTCGCCAAGGTGCTCGGCATCCGCCTGGACAAGCAGGAGGCGAGTTTCGAGGCGATCCTGCCGGCCCTCGGCAGCGGCAAGTACGACATCGGCGCGGGCAACTTCGGGGTGACCGAGGCGCGGCGCAGGACGATCGACTTCGTCACCTACATCAACGACGGCCAGGGCTTCGCCGCCCGCAAGGACAGCAAGCTCCAGAAGATCACCGAGCTGAAGCAGCTGTGCGGCCTGAACATCGCCACCGGCGCGGGCACCACGTTCGAGGCCACGCTGGAACAGAACAAGCACGTGTGCGCGGACGCGGGCGAGAAGGCGTACAAGGTGCAGACCTACGGCGAGTCCGGCGCGCTGTGGTCCTCGCTCCAGCAGGGCCGCAGCGACGTGGTGATGTCCACGATCAACGGACTGCGGTACTCGGTGGCCCGGCAGCCGGGGCTGAAGTTCCTCAACGAGTTCCACCGCCTCGACGTCGGCTTCGCCTTCAAGAAGGGGACGAAGCTGGCGCCGGCCTTCCAGGCCGCGGTGAACAAGCTGATCGCCGACGGCACTTACCGCGAGATCCTCGACAAGTGGGGCACCACCGGCTCGGCGATCAAGCGGTCGCAGATCTCCCCGCCGGAGCTGAAGGACTGACGGTCCGAAGCCGGGTCCGCCGTCACACCCCGCAGTCGCAGCAGGAGCAGCACTCACAGCATTCGCAGCACTGGCACGCCTCGCAGCACGAGCAGTCGCAGTCGCCGCAGTCGCAGTTGCCGCACGCGCCCTCGCGCTTCTTGCGCGACCACGGCCCCTCGAACTCGTCGGCGCAGCACGCCTTGCAGGTGCAGCACAGTCCGACGGCCGCCGCGCACCCGGCCCAGAACCCACGCTTGCCGGGCCGCGGCGGCTCACCGCCGAGGGGGTGAAGCCCCCGGGAGGGGTCGTAGGGGCCGTGCGGGTGCTGAGGGCCCTGCGGGGCGTACGGCCCCTGCGGCGGGCCGAACGCGCCCTGCGGCGCGGGCGGATGCCCGGGCGCGTGGCCGGACGCGTGACCGGGCGCGTGACCGGGCGCGTGACCGGGCGCGTGACCGGGCGCGTGACCGGGCGCGTGACCGGGCGCGTGACCGGGCGCGTGACCGGGCGCGTGACCGCAGGAGGCGGTGCCGAAGGCGCGGTCCACGGAACGCGGCAGCTCGTGCACGAGCAGCAGATGGGCGAGGCGTCCGTCCGCGCCGCGCCCCCGCGCGGACTCCCCGGATCCCCAGGCGACCTCGCGCAGGGCGAGCCGGATGCCGTGCACGGCGTCGTCGGCGAGCCTGCGCGCCTCGGTGAGCGGGGTGCCGGTCGCGGTGAGCGGGTTCCAGGCGCCCGAGGCGGCGTCGGCCGCCTGGTCCTCCACCGCGTCCAGCAGGTGCGCGAGCCGGCCGAAGAGGCGGCCGGCCTCTGCGAGCGGTGCGGCGTTGGCCGGCCGTCCGGCCAGGTGCGCGGTGTAGGCGAAGGCCGCGGCGGTGGCGGTCTCGGTCGGCTCGGTGACGGCGAGGACCGGGGTGCCGGGGCCGGCCAGCGCCTCGACGCCCGCCTGCCGGTCCACCGCGTCGAGCAGGACCGCGGTGTCGAAGCCGACGGCGGCGCCGGTGCGGGCGCCCGCGCGCCCCCAGCCGGCGGCGACCCGGCGCGCGGCGAGCGCGACCGGCCGCCGGGCCAGCAGCCCGTCGCCGTCGGCGACATGGTCGCGCACCTTGGCCGAGGCGAGCACCAGCGAGACGGCCGCCGCGAGCCGGGCGCCCTCGCCCTGGGCGACCGACGCGGTGCGCATCCCGCGCAGCGGGCACGGCCCCGCCGTGCGCCGACCGCCGCCCGTGCCGCCGCCGTCGCCCGCCTGAGCCTCCGTCAGGACCGATATGAGCAGTCCGTCGTAGTTCGTCACGATCCGTGCGAACTGTCCGTGATCGCCGCGCAGCGCCAGACAGAGCCCGCAGAGATGCGCCATCCACTGAGCCTTGAGATAATCACCCAGCCGGTGACCGCATGGCCTGACGATTCCGAACACGACGTTCCCCCGTGGTGTGTACGACGCTGAGCTGCCGCATCGTATCGGCCACCCCGTTCGCCCGGACGTTCACCCGTACGCACCCATGGTCACCCGACTGCCATCGCGCCACATGGACAATCATATTTCACTCCCAGTCAGCAGCCGTGTAGGAAACGACCCTTGGGGCACAAGGCCCTCGACGGATCGGGCTGTGCACCAGTACCGTCACAAACCCCCCGCGCGGCGTCTATCCACTTGGCGCACCGTCCGCATCATGGATGACCATAGGGATGCGGAAAGCACGAAAGACCGCTGTGAGAGGAGGCGTCCATGGGATCGGTACGCAAGGCGAGTGCGTGGCTCGGCCTCGTCGACGACAACGAAGACGAGCGCTACTACGACGACGACTACTCCGAGGGACCCGAGGCCGGCGACGCCTGGGTGACCGACCCCCGGGTCAAGGTCGCCGCGGACACGGCCGAGGACAAGGGCCGCCGGATCGGCACGGTGACGCCGGACAGCTTCCGCGACGCCCGCGCCATCGGCGAGCTGTTCCGCGACGGAGTGCCCGTGATCGTGAACCTGACGGCCATGGAGGCGGGCGACGCCAAGCGCGTGGTCGACTTCGCGGCCGGGCTGGTCTTCGGGCTGCGCGGGTCCATCGACCGCGTCTCCACCCGGGTCTTCCTGCTCTCCCCCGCCGACACCGAGATCATCAGCGGTGACCCGGCGGCGTACCGGTCCGACGGCTTCTTCAACCAGAGCTGAGGCAGGGCCGCGCGTCGGCCCTGCCCCGTCCGGGGCTCACCGGAAGGCGTCGAGGCCGGTGAGCGCCTTGCCCAGCACGAGCTGGTGCATCTCGACGGTGCCCTCGTAGGTGAGCACCGATTCCAGGTTGGTCGCGTGCCGCATCACCGGGTACTCCAGGGAGATCCCGTTGGCGCCGAGGATCGTGCGCGCCGTGCGGCAGATCTCGATCGCCTCCCGCACGTTGTTGAGCTTGCCGAAGCTGACCTGCTCGGGACGCAGGCGGCCGGCGTCCATGCGCCGCCCCAGATGGTGGGCGAGCAGGATCCCCTTGTGCAGTTCGACCGCCATGTCGGCGAGTTTGGCCTGGGTGAGCTGGAAGCCGCCGATGGGCCTGCCGAACTGCTCGCGCGACTTCGCGTACTCCACGGCGGCCTCGAAGCTGGCGCGGGCCGCGCCCATGGCGCCCCAGACGATGCCGTAGCGGGCGTGGGAGAGGCAGCTGAGCGGTCCGCGCAGTCCGGTGACCTCCGGCAGCACGGCGTCGGCGGGCAGCCGTACGCCGTCCAGGACGAGTTCGCTGGTGACGGAGGCGCGCAACGACCACTTGTGCTTGATCTCGGGGGCCGAGAAGCCGGGCGCGTCCGTGGGGACGACGAAGCCGCGGATGCCGTCCTCGGTCCGCGCCCACACGACCGCGACGCCGGCCACGGAGCCGTTGGTGATCCACATCTTGCGGCCGTTGAGGACCCAGTCGCTCCCGTCCCGCTTGGCGTGGGTGCGCAGGGCGGCGGGGTCGGAGCCGTGGTCGGGCTCGGTCAGGCCGAAGCAGCCGATCACCTCGCCGGCGGCCATCGCGGGCAGCCACCGCTGCTTGTGCTCCTCGGAGCCGAAGCGGTGGATGGCGTACATCGCGAGCGAGCCCTGCACCGAGACCAGCGACCGGATGCCGGAGTCGGCGGCCTCCAGCTCCAGGCAGGCCAGCCCGTACTGGACGGCGCTCGCGCCCGCGCAGCCGTAGCCGGTCAGGGACATCCCGAGCGCGCCGATCGAGCCCAGCTCGCGGGCCAGATCCCGGATGCCGGGCAGCTCGCCGTTCTCGTACCACTCGGCGATGTGCGGCAGCACGCGGTCGGCCGCCCAGGCGCGCACGGTGTCGCGGACGGCGAGGTCCTCCGGCTCCAGCAGATCGTCGATCCCGAGCGGGTCGGCGGGGTCGAACGGGGGCAGCGACGATGACGACGACGCCGGCATGGGCACCTCCGACTAGGAAACTAGCACCGCTAGTTAAAGGACTCTCGCGCTGACGTTACGACGCGAGGTGCCCCACGTCCAGCGTCCCCCGCCACGCGAACCGCCCCCGGCCCGCGCCCCTCCCCGTCCGGCCCACGCCCGTTCCCCGTCCAGCCCACGCCCGTCCCGCGTCCGGACCGCGCCGTCCGGCGGCGCGCGGCGCGCTCACGCCGAAACGCGCGAGCGCTCGGCCTCGCGCTGCGCGGGCAGACCCGCCGCGCCCTCCTCGGCGTCGCACTGCATCGCCCGCGGCAGCCGGCACGCGGCGACCGCCCCGAGCAGCAGCAGCGCGGCGCTCACCAGCAGCGTCACGTGCAGTCCGTGCACGAAGGAGTCGCGGGCCGCGCTCCGCAGCGCCCGTCCCGGCGCCCCGCCGAGCCGCCCGGCGACCTCGTAGGCCTCCCCGAGCGAGTGCGACGCCGCCGCCGAATCCTTCGCCGGCACCCCCGGCACCCGGGCCAGCCCCGGCGCGTACGCCGCGTTCATCACCGTCCCCAGCAGCGCGATGCCCATGCCCGCGCCCAGCTGGTACGACGTCTCGCCGATCGCCGCGGCCCCGCCCGCCCGGTCCGCGGGCGCCTCGCTCAGCATCGACTCGTACGCCCCGAACAGCGTCGTCTCCAGACCGAAGCCGAGCAGCACGAAACCGCTCAGCAGCAGCCCGGAGTCGTCCTGGCCGCCCATCGCGGTCAGCACCAGCACCGCGACGGCGGTCAGGCAGAAGCCGGCGCACACCGTCCGGCGCGGTCCGAACCGCCTGAGCAGCCGCGCGCCGAGCAGTCCGGCCGCCATCGCGGCGAAGGTCAGCGGCAGCAGCCGCAGCCCGGTGCCCAGCGGCGACAGGCCCAGCACCAGCTGGAGGTACTGCGCCGCGATCAGCTCCAGGCCGACCAGCGCCAGCATCGCCAGCACGATGCAGCCCACCGCCGTGCTGAACGCGGGCCGTGCGAACATCCCGAGGTCCACCAGCGGATGCGTCCTGCGCCGCTGCCGCCGTACGAACGCCACCAGCAGCGCCGCCCCGGCCAGCAGCGGCCCCAGGGTGAGCGGGTCGAGCACGCCCTCCCCGCCGCCCAGCCGCTTGACGCCGAGGACCGCGCCGAACAGGCCGATCGCCGCCATCAGGGCGCCGGTCACGTCCCAGGGGCCGTCCCGCTCGCCGGTCGACTCGGGCAGCAGCAGCCGGCCCACCGGCAGGCTGACCAGCATCAGCGGGATGTTGACGAGGAAGACCGAGCCCCACCAGAAGTGTTCGAGCAGGAAGCCGCCGAGCAGCGGTCCGACCGCCGCGCCCACCGCGGCGACCGCGCTCCACACGCCGATGGCCACCGCCCGCTCGCGGCGGTCGGGGAAGACCTGCCGCAGGATCGACAGCGTGGCCGGCATGATCATGGCGCCGCCGACGCCGAGCAGCGCCCGGGCCAGGATCAGCGTCTGCGGATTCGGCGCGAAGGCGGCCGCGGCGGAGGCGACGCCGAAGAGGGCGTAGCCCAGCAGCAGCACCCGTCTGCGGCCCACCCGGTCGCCCAGCGTGCCGAAGAGGATCAGCAGCGAGGCGCAGACCAGCGGATAGGTGTCGACGATCCAGAGCAGTTCGATGGCGCCGGGCCTGAGGTCCTCGGTGACGGCGGGCACCGCCACGTGCAGCACGGTCGCGTCCACCGCGACCAGCAGCAGGCTGACGCAGAGCACGACCAGGACGGCCCAGCGGTTCGCACCGGCTCCGGCCGTCCGACGGCGCGGCCGGGCAAGGACCACGGTCGTCCCGGACATGTGCGTACCTCCCAGATGAGCCCTCGCGTTCGGCGGGCCCGCGGGGCGGGGACTCCCCACGGCTCGGCCGGAGGGGAGCGGCGCCTCCGGCCCGCGCAACGGTGTGCGAGTGACACGTCAGCGTACGCGAGTGCGCCCCGCGCACACATGGCCCACCTCTCACCCTCCCCGCCGAAGCCTGTGGCGTACGCCACGCCCGGACCGGGGAGCGCGCCCCGGCCGGCGGTCCGCTCTCCGCCCCGGTCGATAATCGAGCCCGTGATCGATCATGCGACGCGTGCCGCCCCGGCCCGCCCCACGGCCCTGCGCCGGGCCGCCCCGGCCCTGCTCGGGTACGCGGCGGTGCGCGCCCTGGGCCTGCTGGTCCTCGCGGTGTGGAGCGCCGCGCGCGGCAAGAGCGCGTACACCCTGCTGACCGCCCGCTGGGACTCCCTCTGGTACGCCAGGGTGGCCGGCGGCGGCTACGGCTACGAAGTGCGGCTGGCGAACGGCGACGTCCACTCCGACCTGGCCTTCTTCCCGCTGCTCCCCTGGCTGGAGCGGCTGCTCGCCGCGGTGGGCCCGCTGTCGTACGCCGACGCGGGCTTCGTCGTGAGCCTGCTCGCCTCGCTCGCCGCCGCGTGGGGGATCTTCGCAGTGGTCGACCACGCCTACGGCCGCACGAGCGGGTCGACGACGCTCGGGGCGGCCGTGGACGCGGGCGGGGCGGCCGTGGACGCGGGCGGGGCGGCGGTGGACGGCGGGCGGGCCGGACTCTTCGCCGTGCTGCTGTGGGCGGCGCTGCCGGTCGGGATCGTGCAGTCGATGGCGTACAGCGAGTCGCTGTTCACGGCGCTCGCCGCCTGGTCGCTGTACTGCGCGCTCACCGGCCGCTGGGTGGGCGCGGGCGCGCTGGCGCTGGCGGCCGGGCTGACCCGGCCGGTCGGACTCGCGGTGGTCGCCGCGGTGTGGACGGCGGCCGTCCTCTCTTTCGTGCGCAACCGGAGCACGCCCGTCCCGCACGGCGCGCGCACCGCCCCGCACGCCCCGGAGTCCGCCCTCCGCTCCCCCGCCCGCCGCGCCCTCGGGGGCTTCCGGGGTCTCGGCGACCTGGGGCTCCCCGGGCTCCTCGGGGTGCTGCTCGCCCCGCTCGGCGCCGCCGGGTACGTCCTGTGGGTCGGCCGGCGCACCGGCGACGGCCTCTTCGGCTACTTCGACGTGCAGGCCGGCTGGCGCAACGGGTTCGACGGCGGGTACGCCTTCGCCCGCTTCGTCGCCGCCAAGCTCACCTCCTTCCCCGCCGCCCTGGCCGGCCTCGGCCTGATCGCCGGGGTCGCCCTGCTCGTCCGGCTCTACGTCGTCGGGGTGCGGCAGCGGCAGCCGCTCCCACTGCTGGTGTACTCGGGCGTCGTCACCGCGCTGGCGCTGTGCGCGTCGAGCTACTTCGGCTCCAAGCCGCGCCTGCTGCTGCCCGCCTTCCCGCTGCTGCTGCCGCTCGCGGCCGCGCTCGCCCGCACGCGCGCCGCCCGGGCCGCGCTGGTGGTGGGCGGCGTCGCGCTCGTCTCGGCGGTCTACGGGGCGTTCTGGCTGAACGGCTCCGGACCGCCGTGACCGGCCGCGGGCCATCATGATCGACTCCCGGCCGTCATGATCGACTTCTCGGGGCGGCCTTCCGGCGGACGCCGTGTACGGGCGGTGAATTCCGCCCGTGCCTCCGGTCAACGCATTCATAAGCGCCCGATAAGAGTTCACCGGAATGATCAAAGGAAATGCAGGCCGGTGGGCGGGCGTATTAGTGAATCCGGGGAAATAAAGACCCGTTGAGAGCAATCCCACATCACATCGTCATCACAAACCACGTGATGCGTCAGGGAACTGAGCTCACTCGCTGTAACGTCGATTAGGTGCGTACCGAAGGAACCGTCACCCGCCTGGACCGGGTGTTCGCCAGGCTGGACCGTGAGCCGCACCGGCCGGCGCACATCGACGTGCCGCGGATGAGCCGGCACCGGCTCGTGCTGTTCTCGGCGATCCTGGCCTTCTACCTGGCGATCGTCTGGGCCGTGGTGACCACCTCCTGGCTGGTCCGCCTGGACTGGCAGGTCATGTTCTTCCGGCCGTACCAGCAGTGGCCGCAGATCCACGCGTTCCTCGACTACTACGTGGTGCTGGGCCAGCGCGGCCCGACCGCGGTGATGATCGCCTCCTGGCTGGGCTGGCGCGCCTGGCGGCAGCACACCCTGCGCCCGCTGCTCGTCCTCGCCACCTCGCTGCTGTTGCTGAACGTCACGGTCGGCGCGGCCAAGTACGGCATGGGCCGCCTCGGACCGCACTACGCGACCGTCATCGGCTCCAACGAGATGTGGCGGGGCGGCGATATATTTCCCAGCGGCCACACCGCCAACGCGGTGATGACCTGGGGCATCCTCGCCTATCTGGCCTCCACCCCGAGAGCGCGCCGCTGGCTGTCGGCGCTGTCGGCGGTGACCGCGCTCGGCGTCGGCCTCACCACCGTGTACCTGGGGACGCACTGGCTGAGCGACGTGCTCCTCGGCTGGGCCGCCGGACTGTTGAACCTGCTGGCGCTGCCCTGGTTCGAGCCGCTGATCGCCCGGACCGAGAACTGGCTCTTCGCCCTGCGCGACCGTCTGCGCGACCGCTACGGCCGCGGCGTGCCGATGCCCGCGCCCGAGCTGACCGGCGGCGCGCCCGGACTGCTCAAACCGCGCGCGCCCGCTCCGGAGGAGGCGCCGGCGACCCGCGAGGCGGTCGGCGCGGCCCGCTCGCTGCGGCCGCCGGCCTTCCACCACGCCGCCGCCCCGCACACCACGCGGGGCGAGCGCGCCCCGGTCACCCCGGCCGGCAGCCGTCGGCCGCCGCACTCCGACCGCGTCCCGCACAGCACCACCACCGCGGCCCGCCCCTGAGGGGCGGGCCGCCGGCCGTTCCGGCGGGGCGGGCGTCGCCCGGTCAGCCCTTCCAGGCCCGGGCCACCCGGCCCTCCGCCACCTCGAAGTTCAGCCGCCCGTACCGGTACTCCATGGTGATGACCGTGCCCGGCGGCAGCGACCGCACCGTCGTCCAGCCGCGCTCCCGCGCCAGCCGCTCGGCCTGCTCGGCCTCCAGGCCGACGTACCCTTCCGGACTGTCCTGGGGCTCCGCGGGCGGAGTGGGAATCGGTGCCATACGGCCACGCTAGGGCCTGCCACCCCGGACGGGGAAGCCCGGCCCGACACCGGCTGTCACCTGCCCCAGCGGCCACAAACGCCCTCACTGTCACATTTCTGTCACAGGACCACGACATCCGGGCACGACCCGCACCGTCGGCCCGGACGGCCGCACGACCGCCTTCGTCCGGCCATTCGAACGGAATTCCCCGCGCCCCGCCAGGAACGGCGCCGCCCGTGCACGGCGCCTGCGGCGACCGCCGGAAAAACCCGGCGGAAAGTACGCGGAGAAGGGTTCCCGGCGCGTTCGCGGGCGAGTTCGGCGAGGCATTGGGCCGCCCGTGCGCACGGATTCCGCGACGCCCCGGCAAAACCCGGCGCCCGCACAGGAATTTCACCGTTCCGCCACAGCGTCCCCGTCGCGCGCCGCGCCGTCCCGGCCGCCCTCGCCGTCCCGGCCGCCGCGGGCCAGGGCGGCGTCCAGCCGGTCCCGGGCGGATCTGATCGCCTCGGTCAGCGCGGCCGGCTCCAGCACCTCGAACGGGAGGCCCGTCATCATCACGTGGACGACCATCGTGTCCAGATCGGCGGCGCCGGCCCGCAGCACGCAGGCGTCCGGCCCGTCCGGCTCCAGCGTCCCGGCCGAGGGGGACACCCGCTCGGCCGCCGCCGCGTGCGGCACCAGCAGCCGGACGGCGGCCTGCTGGGCGTACACGCGCCGCGAGACGCCCTCGGAGACGTAGGCGGCGAGGTCGTCGGCGGGCGGGGTGCGCGGGGCGAACCGCGGACCGTGCGGCGGCCTCGGGGTGAGGCGGTCGACGCGGAACGTGCGCCAGGCCGCGCGGTCGAGGTCCCAGGCCACCAAGTACCAGCGGTACTCGGTGCACACCAGCCGGTGCGGTTCGACGCTGCGGCGGCTCACCGTGCCGTCGTGGCCCCGGTACCCGAAGCGCAGCCGCTCCCCGTCCCGGCACAGATGGGCCAGCTCGGTCAGGACGGCGGGGTCGACCGGGGACGGCCCGGCGGTGCGCAGCATCGGCACCGTGTAGTCGTGGAGCGCGCCCACCCGGCGGCGCAGCCGGGCCGGCAGCACCTGCTCCAGTTTGGCCAGCGCCCGCACCGAGGTCTCGCCGATGCCCTCGATGCCCTGTCCGGCGGCGGTGCGCAGCCCGACGGCCACGGCGACCGCCTCGTCGTCGTCCAGCAGCAGCGGGGGCAGCTCGGCGCCCGCGCCCAGCCGGTAGCCGCCGCCGGTGCCGGGGCCGGCGTCGACCGGGTAGCCGAGGTCGCGCAGCCGGTCCACGTCCCGGCGCACCGTGCGCGCGGTGACGCCGAGCCGTTCGGCCAGCTCGGCCCCGGACCACTGGCGGTGGGCCTGGAGCAGGGAGAGCAGACGCAGCAGTCGTGCCGAGGTCTCCAGCATGGGGCGAGTCTGCCAGGCGTCGCGGACAGGTTCGGTCCGCGATGCCTGGCTTCCTCGGCGCGGGTCAGAGCGCCAGGCGCTGGCCGGGCACGATGAGGTCGGGGTCGCCGCCGATGACGGACGCGTTGACGGAGTAGAGCCGCTGCCAGCTGGTGCCGTTGCGGGCGGCGATCTCGCTGAGGGTGTCGCCGGCTCGGACGGTGTAGCCGCCGCGCGCTCCGCCGTGCCCGGCGCCGCCGGTCCCGGTCGCGGGGGCGGAGTTCCGGCTCTCGCGCCGGGCCGTCTCCCGGGCCGACTCGTAGGAGCTGCGGGTCTTGGGGGTCTTGTACGTCGATCCGGTGCCGGACCCGGAGGCCGAGCCGGAACCCGACCCGGAGCCCGTACCGGCCGCCGGCGCGCCGCCGGACGCTCCGGCGCGGGCCGAGCACACGGGCCACGCGCCCCAGCCCTGGGCCTGCTGGACCCGGGTGGCGACGGCGATCTGCTGGGATCTGGAGGCCCGGTCGGCGGTGGCCGCGTAGGCCGCGCCGCCGTAGGCGCGCCAGGTCGAGGCGGCGAACTGGAGGCCGCCGTAGTAGCCGTTGCCGGTGTTGATGTGCCAGTCGCCGCCGCTCTCGCACCGGGCGATGCGGTCCCACACCCCGCTGTCCGCGGCGTGGGCTCCGCCCGCGGCGGTCAGCAGGCCGAGCGGCGCGAGCAGGGCCGCGCCGGCGAGGACCGCCGTCGTCCGCGCCCTACGGGCGCCTTCGGGCGAGGAGTCGGCGTGGATATGGGCACATTCGGACATGTGGATCCCTCTCGGACGACCCGGGGTACCCCAGGGCGTGGCGCGCCCGCCGCGCGTGGACGCGGTCGGCGCGCTCGCCCCGTCCGCCGTGCGGGGTCGTGCCGGCAGTGCTGGTGGTGCTGGGCGGTGCGGTCGGCGGACGTACCCGGGCGGTGCTCGGTGCACCCGGCGGAGGAATGTAGGGAGGGCGGGCGGCGCACTTCAACCAATCGCCCGTTCCGGCAGGCCAGTTGGGGGTTACCGGCGGGAACGGCTTTTTTCGGCCACCCACTTCATTCGCTGATTTCCTGATTTGTCGACCTGTGGCACGGCCACCATGTGACCCACTTCACCCGGTCAAGCCCCTTTACAGGGTGATGAGTTGACAGGGAGTGGCGGGTTCCGCACCACCGGTGACCGTGGGCACAGGATGGTTCGATTCCGTTCGCCTTGGTGCGTGACTCCCGCCACAGATCGCCCGTTGTCATCTTCATGAGCCGGGGGCCCTCCCGGTTCCTGGGCCGGGAGCCACCCGGTCCCGCCACGCACCGCATCCCGAGGGAGCCACCCGTGCCGCGCATGCTCGACGTCAGCGACGCCGTACGCGCCGAGATCGGCGACGAAGAGGCCGACCGGCTGCTCGCCGGAGACAACGCCCCGGGCAGTTACGACTGCACGTCCTGCCGCACCCCCGGCGACTCCGCCCAGGAGCGCACCAGCACCGTCCTGTTCGTCGGGGACGAGACCGCCGTCCTCGCCTTCGCCCACGCCACCTGTCTGCCCTCGCAGGTCGTCCAGGTCACCGAGGAGCAGCTGCGCGGCGCGGTGCGCTCGATCAACGCGGACGCGGGCGCCCCCGGCGGGGCGCCGGCGCAGACCGTGCCGCAGCAGACCGCGCCGCAGCACGCCGCCCCGGAGCAGGCCGTGCTCGGCGTGACCAGCGGCCTGGTCCTGATCGCCGGTGAGCTGCACCCCGCGCTCGTCGTCGAGCCGACCGCCCCCATCGTGCGCCCGGGCACCAACGGCCCCGGCGACGAGTTCCTCCAGCTCCTGGTGGAGCAGGGCTACCAGCCGGCGCCCGCCCTCGACGCCGTGCCGCCCGTGCTGCACGGCTGGTCGGTGCTGCTGGCCGTGGGCCAGCTGCACGCCGTCCTGCAGCCCGGCACCGACGGCGGCCGCCCGGTGGCGTGGTGGCAGGCGCACCAGCCGCTCCAGGTCACCGACGGCTGGCGGGCCGCCGCCAACAAGCACCAGCAGGTGCTGCTGTACGCCGCGCCGGTCGGCGCCATCGGCCGCCAGCCGCGCGAGGACCTGCTGCGCGACGCGCTGGACCGGGCGGCGGCCCAGGGCAGGCTGGTCGCGGCCACGCTGCCGCTGGCCGGCACCTGAGCCCGCATCCCTTCCGGTCCGGGGTCGTTGGGACATACGTGCACGCATACGACGCTCCCCGCCGCCAGCCCTACTCGCCGAGCCGGTCCGCCGCGCGCCCCGTCCAGGACCCCCACGGCGGCCCTTCGGCCACGCCGATCTTCGACGCGCTCTACGCCGAGTACGTCAAGTCGTACCGGACGCTGCCGGGTGACCGCAGCGGCGAGGAGGACCTGGGCTTCGTCGCGTTCGGGAACTTGTCGCACGGCGCGGGCTCGCACGCGTACGTCGCCTACGGCGGCCGGACGTACGGCGCCCGGCACGGCGGCGGGCCGCAGCAGGCGCAGTGGCAGCGCGTCGGGACGCTGGGCCGGCCGGAGCCCGGTCCGCACCACGTCCCGGCGGCGCTGCCCCCCGCCCGCCGCGGCGACTGAACCCCGCGCACGCCGCCCGCCGGCCCCGCGCCGGACGGCGAGAGAGGGCGGCCCCCGGTCGGGGGCCGCCCTCTCTCGCCGTTCACGTCACTTCTTCTTCGCGCCGCGCTTCTCGCGCACCCGCACCGAGATGTGAATCGGGGTGCCCTCGAAGCCGAACTCCTCGCGCAGCCGGCGCTCGATGAAGCGCCGGTAGCCGGCCTCGATGAAGCCGGAGGCGAACAGGACGAACCGCGGCGGCTTGGTGCCGGCCTGGGTGCCGAACAGGATGCGCGGCTGCTTGCCGCCCCGGACCGGGTGCGGGTGCGCGGCGACCAGCTCGCCGAGGAAGGCGTTGAGGCGGCCGGTCGGCACCCGGGTCTCCCAGCCGGCCAGCGCCGTCTCGATCGCCGGGACCAGCTTCTCCATGTGCCGGCCGGTGCGCGCCGAGACGTTCACCCGCGGCGCCCAGGCGATCTGCGCGAGGTCGGTCTCGATCTCCCGCTCCAGGTAGAAGCGGCGCTCCTCGTCCATGGTGTCCCACTTGTTGTAGGCCACGACGAGCGCGCGGCCCGCGTCCACCGCCATGGTGATGATGCGCTGGTCCTGCACCGACACGGACTCGGAGGCGTCGATCAGGACGACCGCCACCTCCGCCTTCTCCACGGCGGCCGCGGTGCGCAGCGAGGCGTAGTAGTCGGCGCCCTGCTGGAGGTGGACGCGCTTGCGGATGCCGGCGGTGTCCACGAACTTCCAGGTGATCCCGCCCAGCTCGATCAGCTCGTCGACCGGGTCGCGGGTGGTGCCGGCCAGCTCGTCGACGACGACGCGCTCCTCGCCGGCGACCTTGTTCAGCAGCGAGGACTTGCCGACGTTGGGGCGGCCGATCAGGGCCACCCGGCGCGGGCCGCCGAGGCCGGCGCCGCCGAACGTCTGGCGCGGCGCCTCGGGCAGCACCTCCAGGACGCGGTCGAGCATGTCGCCGGTGCCGCGGCCGTGCAGCGCGGAGACCGGGTGCGGCTCGCCGAGGCCGAGCGCCCACAGGTAGGCGGCGTCGGACTCGCCGCTCTGGCCGTCCACCTTGTTGGCGCACAGCACCACGGGCTTGCCGGCCTTGCGCAGCAGCCGTACGACCGCCTCGTCGGTGTCGGTGGCGCCGACCTTGGCGTCCACCACGAAGACCACCGCGTCGGCGGCCTCGATGGCGTACTCGGCCTGGGCGGCCACGGAGGCGTCGATGCCGAGGACGTCCTGCTCCCAGCCGCCGGTGTCGACGACCTTGAAGCGGCGGCCCGCCCATTCGGCCTCGTAGGTGACGCGGTCGCGGGTGACACCCGGCTTGTCCTCGACCACGGCCTCGCGGCGGCCGATGATCCGGTTCACCAGGGTCGACTTGCCGACATTGGGGCGGCCGACCACGGCGAGCACCGGCAGCGGGCCGTGCCCGGCTTCCTCGATGGCGCCCTCGACGGCCTCGACGTCGAAGCCCTCGTCCGCGGCGAGCTGCATGAACTCCGCGTACTCGGCGTCGCCGAGCGCCCCGTGCTCGTACTCGTGCTCGGCCGAGCCGTCGGGCTGGATGTCGTCGTTCATGAAGTCCGTACCTCGTAGTTCATCGTGGTGGTCGGTGGAGCGCCGCGGGTGCGCGGTGATCCACTACTCAAGTCTCGCCCGGCGGCCGGTCAGCCGCCTGGCGTTCTCCAGGTGGGCGGCCAGCTGCTTCTGGATCCGCTCGGTGGCCTCGTCCAGCGCCTTGCGGGTGCGCCGCCCGGAGCCGTCGCCGGCCTGGAACGGGGCGCCGAAGACGACGTCCACGCGGGAGCGCAGCGGCGGCAGCGCCTTCACCAGTGTGCCGCCGCGCTCGGCGCTTCCCAGCACCGCCACCGGGACGATGGGCGCCCCGCTGCGGACCGCGAAGTAGGCGAGGCCCGCGCGCAGCGAGGCGAAGTCGCCCTCGCCCCGGGTGCCCTCCGGGAAGATGCCGAGGACGCCGCCGGCGCCCAGGACGCCGAGGGCCCGGGTGATGGCGGTGCGGTCGGCGGTGCGGCGGTCCACCTCCAGCTGTCCGATGCCGGTCAGGAAGGAGCCGAGCGGGCCGACGAACGCCTCCTTCTTGATCAGGAAGTGCACCGGCCGGGGCGCCACGCCCATGACCATCGGGCCGTCGATGTTGTGCGAGTGGTTGACGGCGAGGATCGCCGGACCGCTCGCGGGCACCTTCCAGGCGCCCAGCACCCGCGGGCGCCACAGCCCGTACATCAGTCCGACGCCGATCCGGCGGCCGACGTCGGCGCCGCGCTCCGACGGCGGCCCCGCCGTGCGCTCCGGAGCAGCGCTCACTTCGCGGCTCTCTTCTCCTCGACCAGGGTGACGACGCACTCGACGACCTGGGCCAGCGTCAGGTCGGTGGTGTCCACCTCGACCGCGTCGCCGGCCTTGGCCAGCGGGGAGGTCTTACGGGTGGAGTCGGCGGCGTCCCGCTTGATCAGGGCCTCGCGGGTGGCCTTGACGTCGGCGCCCTTCAGCTCGCCGCTGCGGCGGGCGGCCCGCGCCTCCGGGGAGGCGGTGAGGAAGATCTTCAGGTCCGCGTCGGGCAGCACGGTGGTGCCGATGTCGCGGCCCTCGACGACTATGCCGGCCGGGGCGGCGGCGGCCAGCGAGCGCTGGAGCTCGGTGATGGCGGTCCGCACCTCCGGCACGGCGCTGACCGCGCTGACCTGGGAGGTGACCTCCTGGGTGCGGATCGGGCCAGCCACGTCCACGCCGTCGACGGTGATCGTCGGGTGGGCCGGGTCGGTGCCGGAGACGATCTCGGGCTTGCCGGCCACGGCGGCGATCGCGGTCGGGTCCTCGACGTCGATGCCGTTGGTCACCATCCACCAGGTGATCGCCCGGTACTGGGCGCCGGTGTCGAGGTAGCTGAGGCCGAGCTGCGCGGCGACGGCCTTGGACGTGCTCGACTTGCCCGTGCCGGAGGGGCCGTCGATGGCGACAATCACGGGCGGGGCGGTCCGGGCGGCGCCGTTTTCCACAGCGGGGCACCTTCCTGGTGAAGGGTGGAGGACGGGTGGGCGGGGCGCGAGGGCGCCCCGCACAAGGTTACTGGCTCCACGAAGCCCTCCTGACGGCCTAGTGCTGGGGCCCCCGCTACTGGCGGACCGCCCAGCCCCGCTCGCGCAGGGCCGCGCCGAGGACCGGGGCGGCCTTCGGCTCGACCAGGAGCTGGACCAGGCCGGCCTGCTGGCCGGTCGCGTGCTCGATGCGGACGTCCTCGATGTTGACCCCGGCCAGGCCGGCGTCGGCGAAGATGCGGGCCAGCTGGCCGGGCTGGTCGTCGATGAGGATGACGACGGCCTCGTACGACTGCGGCGCGGCCCCGTGCTTGCCGGGCACCCGGACCTGGCCGGCGTTGCCCCGGCGCAGCACGTCCGCGATGCCGGCGGCGCCCTCGCCGCGCTCGTCCCCGTCGGCGGACTGGAGCGCGCGCAGCGACCGGACCGCCTCCGACAGGTCGGCGGCGACCTCGGAGAGCAGGTCGGCGACGGGCCCGGGGTTGGCGGAGAGGATGTCGATCCACATGCGCGGATCGGAGGCGGCGATCCGGGTCACGTCCCGGATGCCCTGCCCGCACAGCCGTACGGCGGTCTCCTCGGCGTGCTCCAGGCGCGCGGCGACCAGGCTGGAGACCAGGTGCGGCATGTGGGAGACCAGGGCGACGGCGCGGTCGTGGGCGTCGGCGTCCATGACGACCGGCACCGCGCGGCAGTGCGAGACCAGCTCCAGCGCGAGGTTGAGCACCTCGGTGTCGGTGTCGCGGGTCGGGGTGAGCACCCAGGGGCGGCCCTCGAAGAGGTCGGCGGTCGCGGCCAGCGGGCCGGACTTCTCCCGGCCCGCCATGGGGTGGGTGCCGAGGTAGCCGGTCAGGTCGAGGCCGAGGGCCTCCAGCTCGCGGCGCGGGCCGCCCTTGACGCTGGCCACGTCCAGGTAGCCGCGGGCCGCGCCCCGGCGCATGGCGTCGGCGAGGACGTCGGCGACGTAGGCGGGCGGTGCGGCCACGATCGCGAGGTCCACGGGCCCGTCCGGGGCCTCGTCGGTGCCGGCGCCGAGCGCGGCGGCCGTCCGGGCCTGCCCGGGGTCGTGGTCGGCCAGGTGCACGGCGACGCCGCGCCCGGTCAGGGCGAGGGCGGCGGAGGTGCCGATGAGCCCGGTGCCGATGACGAGTGCGGTCCTCACTGGGCGATGTCCTTGCGCAGGGCGGCGGCGGCGCCGAGGTAGACGTGGGCGATCCGGGCGCGCGGCCGGTCGGACTCGATGTGCGCGAGGACGCGCACCACGCGGGGCATGGCGCCCGCGATGTCCAGCTCCTGGGCGCAGATCAGCGGCACGTCGACGATGCCGAGCTTGCGGGCCGCGGCCGCCGGGAAGTCGCTGTGCAGGTCGGGGGTGGCCGTGAACCAGATGCTGATCAGGTCGTCGGCGGTCAGACCGTTCCGCTCCAGGACGGCGGTGAGCAGGGCCTCCACCTGCTCGCTCATGTGACCCGCCTCGTCCCGCTCCAGCTGGACGGCTCCCCGGACCGCTCGTACCGCCACGGTGCTGCTCCTCGCTGACATGTGATGGGACATGGGACAGGCGTCCAGCCTAGTCAGCCTCGGTACGGCCGGTGCGCGCCGCCCGCCCGCTGAGACGGATGAGGCAAAGGGAGGGAAAAGAGCGATTCGCGGGACTCCCTGCCGATTTGCTTCGTCCTGGGCGTTGTCGGTGGAAGGATGCTGCCCGCTCCACTCGGAGCGCTCTCCCACCTCGGCACCCCTCGGAGCGACGGCATGACTCAGGGATCGACGGGATCGACGGGATCGTCCCGGCGCACGGTTCTCGCGACGGGCGCCGCGGCGCTCGTCGCCGGTTGCAGCGACTCGAACTCGACCGGCACCGGCTCGACCGAGCGGTCCCCCGCCGCCTCGGCGCCGGTCTCCTCCGCGGCGGCGGCCACGTCCGCGGCGCCGAGCGCCATGGCGCAGGAGCTGACCCGCACCAGCGACATCCCGGTCGGCGGCGGCAAGGTCTTCGCCGAGCACAAGATCGTCGTCACCCAGCCGAAGAAGGGCGAGTTCAAGGCCTTCTCGGCCGTCTGCACGCACCAGGGCTGCACGGTGGCCAAGGTCGCGGACGGCACCATCGACTGCCCCTGCCACGGCAGCATGTTCCACGTGGCCGACGGCTCGGTGGCGCACGGTCCGGCGACCCACCCGCTGGCCCCGAAGAAGATCGAGGTGTCGGGAAATTCGATTCGCCTGACCTGAGGTCGCGCGTACGCTCCGGGCCATGCAGCCCGAGGACCTGGTACGCGACCACACGATCTACGCCTGTGTCATGGGCTCGCGCGCCTTCGGGCTGGCCACGGACGACAGCGACACGGACCTGCGGGGCGTCTACGTGGCCCCCACCGCGCTGTTCTGGCGCTTCGAGAAGCCGCCGGCGCACGTGGACGGCCCGCTGCCCGAGCAGTTCAGCTGGGAACTGGAACGCTTCTGCGAACTGGCCCTGCGCGCGAACCCCAACATCCTGGAGTGCCTGCACTCCCCGCTGGTCGAGCACGCCGACGCCACCGGCCGGGAGCTGCTCGCCCTGCGGGAGGCGTTCCTGTCCCGCGGGGTGTACGACAGCTTCACGGGCTACGCGCTGGGCCAGCGCCGCAAGCTCGACGCCGACCTGCGCACGCACGGCGCCCCGCGCTGGAAGCACGCCATGCATCTGCTGCGCCTGCTGACCAGCGCCCGCGATCTGCTGCGCACCGGCCGCCTCACCGTGGACGTGGGCGCCGAACGGGAGAGTCTGCTCGCGGTGAAGCGGGGCGAGGTGGCCTGGCCCCGGGTCGAGTCCTGGATGGCCCGCCTGGCGGACGAGGCCGGGGCGGCCGCCGAGCGCACGCCCCTGCCCGCGGAGCCCGACCGGCGCCGCGTGGCGGACTTCCTGCACCGCGTCCGCCACGCCTCGGCCTGCCGGGAGCCCTCGGAGACCAGCCCCTGGAGACCGTGATCCCCCGGGGCGCCGGTCTCTAGAGGTCGACCTCCTGCATCAGCATGCCGACCTCGGTGTTGGACAGCCGGCGCAGCCAGCCGGACTTCTGGTCGCCCAGGGTGATGGGGCCGAAGGCGGTGCGCACCAGCTTGTCGACGGGGAAGCCGGCCTCGGCCAGCATCCGGCGCACGATGTGCTTGCGGCCCTCGTGCAGGGTGACCTCGACCAGGTAGTTCTTGCCGGTCTGCTCGACCACCCGGAAGTGGTCCGCGCGCGCGTACCCGTCCTCCAGCTGGATGCCGTCCTTGAGCTGCTTGCCCAGGTCGCGCGGGATGGGGCCGACGATGTGCGCGAGGTAGGTCTTGCGCACGCCGTACTTGGGGTGGGTGAGGCGGTGCGCCAGCTCGCCGTGGTTGGTGAGCAGGATGACGCCCTCGGTCTCGGTGTCCAGCCGGCCCACGTGGAACAGCCGCGTCTCGCGGTTGGTGACGTAGTCGCCCAGGCACTGACGGCCCTCGGGGTCCTCCATGGTGGAGACGACGCCGGCCGGCTTGTTCAGCGAGAAGAACTGGTACGACTGCGTGGCCACGGTCAGGCCGTCGACCTTGACCTCGTCCTTCTCCGGGTCGACTCGCTTGCCCTGCTCCAGCACGATCTCGCCGTTGACCTCCACGCGGGCCTGCTCGATCAGCTCCTCGCAGGCGCGCCGCGAACCGTAGCCGGCGCGGGCGAGCACCTTCTGCAGCCGCTCGCCCTCCTGCTCGGCGCCGGGGAAGGTCTTGGGCGGCTTGACGTCCTTCTTGCCGGCGTAGCGCTCGCGGTTGCGCTCCTCGGCCCGCGCCTCGTACTCGCGCGAGCGCGCCGGGGCGGTGCGGCCGCCGCGGTCCTGGGCCTGCCGGGGGCCGCCCTTGGCGCCGCCGCGGGCGGCGCCGCCGCGGCCCGCCTTCGGGCCGTCCTTCGTGGCGCCGGGGCCCACGTCGTAGCGGCGCTCCTCGGGGCGGGGCTTGCGGGGGCGGCCCTGCCCCTGCTTGTCGTCCCTGTCGTTGCCGGCGCCGCGGTGGTTGCCGCGCCCGCCGTTTCCGCCGTTCCTGCCGCTGCTTCGCATCAAATGTCCGTCTGGTCGTCTGCGTCGTCGTACCCCCGGACGGTCGTCCGGGGACCCGGGCCGTCATCGGGGGCGTCCGGGTCGAACGACGGCACCCCTTCCTGGGTCTCGGCCTCGATCGCCTCCGCCTCCGGGAGGAAGGGCGCGAGCTCCGGGAGCTCGTCCAGACCGCGCAGGCCCATCCGCTCCAGGAAGTAGTTCGTCGTCGTGTACAGGATCGCACCTGTTTCGGGTTCCGCGCCCGCCTCCTGGACCAGCCCCCGCTGGAGCAGGGTGCGCATCACGCCGTCGCAGTTGACTCCGCGCACCGCGGAGACCCTGCTGCGGCTGACCGGCTGGCGGTAGGCGACCACGGCCAGGGTCTCCAGCGCGGCCTGGGTGAGCCGGGCCTGCTGGCCGTCCAGGACGAAGTCCTCCACGGCCGCCGCGTACGCGGGGCGGGTGTAGTAGCGCCAGCCCCCGGCGACCGTGCGCAGCTCGAAGCCGCGGCCCTGCGCGGTGTACTCGTCGGCCAGCTCGCGCAGCGCGTCCGCGATCTGCCGCCGGGGCCGCTGGAGGGTCTTCGCCAGCTGCTCCTCGGTCGCGGGTTCGTCCACGACCATCAAGACGGCCTCCAGGGCGGGCTTGAGGTCGAGATCGGCGACGGTGGGCGGCCCGGCCGGTGCCCCGGCTCTCTCCTCGCTCACGGCTTCCTCTCCTCCTGGGTCTTCTCGGGCGGCTCGGGCGGCCGGTCGAACTCGTCGGTGACCTTCGGCGTCCCGTCGCCGTCGCCGCCGGTCCAGCGCACGGTCAGCTCGCCCAGGGCCGTCTCCTGCTCCAGGGCGACGGCCTTCTCCCGGTACAGCTCCAGCAGCGCGAGGAAGCGGGCGACGACGGTCAGGGTGTCGTCGGTGTCCTCGACCAGGGTGCGGAAGCCGGTCTCGCCCAGCTCGCGCAGCCGGGCCACCACGATCGCGGCCTGCTCCTGCACGCTGACCAGCGGCGCGTGGATGTGGTCGACGTACACCTGCGGCCTGGGCTTCGGCTGCATCGCCTTGACGGCGAGCCGGGCGAAGCCCTCCGGGCCGATGCTGATGACGACCTCGGGCAGCAGTGCGGCGTGCTGGGGTTCGAGGCCGACGGTACGCGGATAGCGGCGCGCCTCCTCGTCCAGCCGCCGGTTGAAGATGTCGGCGATCCGCTTGTACGCGCGGTACTGGAGCAGCCGGGCGAAGAGCAGGTCGCGGGCCTCCAGCAGGGCGAGGTCGGCCTCGTCCTCCACCTCGGCGGCGGGCAGCAGCCGGGCCGCCTTGAGGTCGAGCAGCGTGGCGGCCACGATTAGGAACTCGGTCGTCTCGTCCAGGTCCCAGTCCGGGCCCATCGCCCGGATGTACGCCATGAACTCGTCGGTCACCTTCGACAGCGCGACCTCGGTGACGTCGAGCTTGTGCTTGGCGATCAGCTGGAGCAGCAGATCGAAGGGTCCCTCGAAGTTGGCGAGCCGGACCTTGAAGATCCCGGAGCCCTCCTCGTCCCCGTCGGCGTCCACCGAGCCGGGGCCGCCCGCCGGCCGCGGAAGGGGCGTTTCCCCCTCGGCCCGCACCACGGGCGCCGCGAACACCGCGGGCGCTGCGGCAGCTGTGGGCTCTACGGCCGCGGGCACTGCGGCCTCTACGGGCGCTGCGTGCACCCGGGACCGTGCGGGGCCGGACCGTGCGGGGCCGGACCGTGCGGGGCCGGACCGTGCGGGCTCGTCGGACGTCGGTGTCGCCGTCTCGGGCCGTGTCGGCCGCCCCGGGGCCGCGGTCGTCCGGGGCCGGGCCGGGCCGTCGGGCTGCTCCGGCGCCCTCGGCGGCTCCGGCTCGGCGGTCGCCGCCGGGGCGTCGGGGCGCGTCTGCTCGTCGGGCGGCGTCGTGGACCGGGGTCGCGCGGGCTCCGCGGGTGCGGGCGGGGTGGTCGCGCCCGGTCCCCTGCCCAGTGCGCGTCTGCGGCCCGGGCCGGCCGGGGGAAGGTCGTTCGAGGTCATGGCCTCCGCAGGCTACCGCTACCGCCCGCGCAGCCGGCGTACGAGGATGCTGGCGTCCCCGCGGCTCTCCAGATCGGCGAGGACGACCGCGACCGCCTCGCGGACGATGCGCCCGCGGTCGACGGCCAGCCCGTGTTCGCCGCGCAGCACCAGCCGCGCGTGCTCCAGGTCCATCAGCTCCTCGGCGGAGACGTAGACCGTGATCTTCTCGTCGTGCCGTTCCCGCCCGCTGGGCCGCCGGGCCGCCGCCCGTCCGCGCTTGCGCGACGGGGCCTCCCCGCCGGCCTCCGCCGCGCCCGCACGGCGGCCGGACCGCTCCGCGGCCTCCGTCGCGCCCCGGCTGCGGGACTCACCGGTCCCGGCCGGCTCGGCGTCGGCCGCCGCGTGCTCCGCGCCCGAGCCGTCGCCGCCCTGCGCGGGCACCGACTGCGGGGCGTCCTCCGCCGGGGCGGCGGAGGGATCGCTCTCCCCCGCGGGCGCGGGCACCCGGCCCTCGCCGCCGGCCTGGCGCCGGGGAGCGGACGCCTGGAGCGCCGACCCCCCTGTGGTGCGGAACAGTTCGTCGGCCCCGGGCAGACTCACTCGGCGTGACACCGGGCGAGCACCTCCCTGGCGAGCTGGCGGTAGGCGGCGGCGCCGACGGAGTTGGAGGCGTACGTGGTGATCGGCTCACCGGCGACCGTGGTCTCCGGGAAGCGGACCGTGCGGCCGATGACCGTGTGGTACACGTGGTCGTCGAACGCCTCGACGACCCGCGCGAGCACCTCGCGGCTGTGCACGGTGCGCGAGTCGTACATCGTGGCGAGGATGCCGTCCAGCTCCAGATCGGGGTTGAGCCGCTCCTGGACCTTCTCGATGGTCTCGGTGAGCAGCGCGACCCCGCGCAGCGCGAAGAACTCGCACTCCAGCGGCACGATCACCTTGTGCGCCGCGGTGAGCGCGTTGACGGTGAGCAGGCCGAGCGAGGGCTGGCAGTCGATGACGATGTAGTCGTAGTCGTCCAGCAGCGGCTTCAGCGCGCGCTGGAGCGTCGACTCGCGGGCGACCTCGGAGACCAGCTGGACCTCGGCCGCCGACAGGTCGATGTTGCTGGGCAGCAGGTCCATGTTGGGGACCGCCGTCTTGAGCAGCACCTCGTCCGCGGACATGCCCCGCTCCATGAGCAGGTTGTAGACGGTGAGGTCCAGCTCCATCGGGTTGACGCCGAGACCGACCGACAGCGCGCCCTGCGGGTCGAAGTCCACGAGCAGCACCCGGCGGCCGTACTCCGCGAGCGCGGCACCCAGGTTGATGGTCGACGTCGTCTTGCCGACGCCGCCCTTCTGGTTGCACATCGCGATGATCTTCGCGGGGCCGTGCTCGGTCAGCGGGCCCGGGATCGGGAAGTACGGCAGCGGGCGTCCGGTCGGACCGACGCGCTCACGGCGCTGGCGGGCCGCGTCGGGCGCGAGCGTGGCCGCGTACTCGGGATCGGGCTCGTACTCGGCGTCGGGGTCGTAGAAGTGCCCCTCGGGCAGTTCGTCGTAGTCGGCGAAGTGGTTGTGGGGCGCGCCACTTCCGTCGCCGGCCATGGCGTTCACGTGATGGCCATCCATGCTCTGGTGTCCTGGCTGGGTCACCCCTGGGAACCGGTGACCCTGGTGGGCTGCGAAGGTGCGCACAGCTACGGAGCCGACAGCCTGGAGCCCCGTGGAGCCCTGGCCCCGCGCAGGCATTCCTGGTTGACCACCCCCGGGAGTAAATGTCGACTCATTCACAAGTCGTCTTACCTCCTTGGTGACCAGGAAACTTCTAGACAGGTCAGCGTGGCACCATGCCGACGTTCGGCGACTCTATGGCGTGTCGGGCGTCCGCAGCAACACAATCCGCCGGACCCGGCCCGATGTGTCGGCAATGGAACATCCCCCTGTCAAGGGCGTACAACCGTCGCACAGCAGGTTTCACCGGTGCGTGAATCGGTCGAATGGTTGCGTTCGAGGCGAGTTGGCCGAGTGCGGCGAAGTGACCATACACACACCCGGCCGGACCTTGTCGGGCAAGGTCCGGCCGGGTGGGCGGGGTTGACGACACATGTTGACGTATCGCCTTGTGACCCCTGGGCACTTGGCCGGCGGCGCGGCCGTCCGGGTCAGCCGAGCAGGGTCTCCAGCGCGACGTGCTCCAGGTGGTGCGCCTCGGCGACCTCCTTGTAAACGACCTTGCCGTCATGGGTGTTGAGACCCTTGGCGAGCGCGGCGTCGCGGCGCAGCGCCTCGACCCAGCCGTTGTTGGCGAGCGAGACGATGTAGGGCAGCGTGGCGTTGGTCAGCGCGTAGGTGGAGGTGTTGGGCACCGCGCCGGGCATGTTGGCCACGCAGTAGAACACCGACTCGTGGACCCGGAAGGTCGGCTCGGCGTGCGTGGTGGCGTGCGAGTCCTCGAAGCAGCCGCCCTGGTCGATCGCGATGTCGACAAGGACACTTCCGGACTTCATCCGGGAGACCAGCTCGTTGGTGACCAGCTTGGGGGCCTTGGCGCCCGGGATGAGCACCGCGCCGACGACGAGGTCGGCGTCCAGGCAGGCCTTCTCCAGCTCGAAGGTGTTGGAGACGACGGTCTGGATCTTCGTCCCGAAGATCTTGTCGGCCTCCTTGAGCTTGTTGATGTCCTTGTCGAGCAGGGTCACGTGGAAGCCCAGGCCGATGGCGATCTGCGCGGCGTTCCAGCCGGAGACGCCGCCGCCGATGATGACGGCCTTGCCGGCCGGCACGCCCGGGACGCCGCCCGGCAGCACACCGCGACCGCCCGCGGCGGCCATCAGGTGGTAGGCGCCGACCTGCGGGGCGAGGCGGCCCGCGACCTCGGACATCGGGGCGAGCAGCGGCAGCGCGCGGCCCGGCAGCTCGACCGTCTCGTAGGCGATCGCCGTGGTGCCGGACTCCAGCAGCGCGTCCGTGCACTCCTTGGAGGCGGCCAGGTGCAGGTAGGTGAAGAGGATCTGGTCCTTGCGGAGGCGGTGGTACTCCTCGGCGACCGGCTCCTTGACCTTCAGCAGCAGGTCGGCGGCGGCCCACACCTCGTCGGCCGTCTCCAGGATCTCGGCGCCGGCGGCCACGTACTCCGCGTCCGGGATCGAGGAGCCGACGCCGGCGTTCCGCTCGACGACGACCTGGTGGCCGTTGCGCACCAGCTCGTGCACGCCGGCGGGGGTGATGGCCACCCGGAACTCGTTGTTCTTGACCTCGCGGGGGATGCCGACCTTCACGTCGATCACGGTCCTTGGCTCAGGGAATGTGGGGCAATACAAGACGTACCCCGGCACGCACGGGCATACCAGGAGACACCGCAGGAGAACGAGCGGCAGAGCCAGTCTAATGAAGGCGTTCTCCCTGTCTAGCCTTTCATTGCATCAATCTTCACCAGGCGTGCTACGGATTTCGCAGGCGTCAGCGGCCTGTTCCCGTGATGTGCCGTCCTGACCGTCCTGGGCCGTGGACGCGTCGGCGGGGCCGGGCGGCCGGATTTCGCCGGCGAGCAGGCGTTCGGCGGCGCCCCGGTGCAGCGCGGCGGCGGCCGGATCGCCGAGTCGCTCCAGGGTGTCGGCGAGCCGCAGTTGGAGCGCCGCCTGGAGCCGTACGTCCTCGGCGCGGCGGGCCAGCTCCACGGCCTCCTGGCAGGTGCGCAGGCAGTCGGCGGGCCGCCCGGCGTACTCCTGGACGCGCGCGAGTTCGCTCAACGCCCGGGCGTGCGCGGCGACATCGCCAGCCTTGCGGTGCGCGGCGACGGCGGCCCGCCAGTTGCGCAGCGCCTCGCCGTAGCGGCCCGCGTAGGTGTGGGCGGTCGCGATCCGGCCGTAGAGCCGGGCGGCGTCCTCGCGTTCGTCGCGAGCCAGGCGCTGGGCGAGCGCCCGGCCGAACCAGTCGGCCGCCCGGTCGAAGTCGCCCAGCTCCTGGTGGGCGCCGCCTACGGATTCCATCGCCCTGCCGGTCGCGTACGGGTCGTTCGCGGCGCGTCCGGCGTCCAGCGCGGCCCGGTAGCGGGCCAGGGCGTCGGCGGTCCGGCCGGTGCGGGCGTCCAGATCGGCGAGGTTGAGCAGTGCGGCGGCCTGCTCGCGGGGCAGATGGCGGCGCCGGGCCACGTCCAGCACCAGGCGGTGGATGCCGTAGAGGTCGCCGGCGGCGGCCTGGGTGCCCAGGTGGGCGACCATGGCCCGGACCAGCTGGGACATCAGCCGGCGGGCGAGGGTGTCCAGCTCCCCGTCGGCGACCGCGAGCCGGGCGGCGGCGAGCAGGGCGGGCCGGCGGGCGCGCAGCCACTGGTCGGCGGCCCGGGGATGCGGGAAGCGCAGGCCGGGGGGCAGGCTGCCCAGCCGTTCGCGGGTCTCGGCGCTGTCGGTCTCGGTGATCGCCCGGCAGGACTGGAGCAGCCGCACGGTCCGCTCCAGCATCCGGGCCCGGGCCAGCTGGAGCTCGGCGGGGCGCTCCAGGCGCTCGGCGAGGGCCGCGAGGGCCGGGTGCAGACAGCCGGGCACCTCGTAGCTCGGCAGCGGGGAGGCGACGGTGCGCAGCAGACCGAGGGCGGCGAAGTCGTCGAGCAGGTCCCGGGCGCTCTCCAGCGAGCAGCCGGCGAGCGCGGAGGCGGTCTGCGGGTCGACGGCGCCGGCCGGGGCGAGGGCGAGCAGGCGCAGCACCCGGGCCGCGGAGCCGGGCAGGGAGTCGTGGACGAACCGCAGGACGCGGTCGAGCACGGCGCCCTCGTCCAGATCGGCGTGCAGCTGCTTGGCGAGATCGGAGACGGCCGCCTTGGGGCGGGCGGCGAGCCAGCCGCCGGCCAGGGTGAGCGCGGCGGGCTGGCCCTGGCACACCTCCACCAGGGACTCGGCGGCGCGCGGGTCGACGGTGATGCGCACCGGGTCGATGTGCTGGGCCAGCAGTTCCACCCCGGACTTGGCGTCGAGGCCGCCGAGCGTGCAGGGGCGGACGTCGGCGATGCCGGTGAGCGGGCCCCGGGAGACGGCGACCAGCAGGCAGTCGGCGTTGTCCGGCAGCAGCGGGTCGACCTGCTCGGCGCCGGCCGCGTCGTCCAGCAGGAGCAGCACGCGCCGCTCGGCGAGGGCGGTGCGCAGCGCCTGGCTCAGGTCGTCCTCGGCGGCGCCGGGCGGGACGGGCAGGCCGAGGGCGGCGAGCAGGTCGCCGGCGGCGCGCTCGACCGGGACGGGGGCGCCGTCGGGCTCGGCGAGGCGGGCGCGCAGCACGCCGTCCGGGTAACGCTCGGCGATCTGGCGGACCAGTTCCTCGGCGAGCGCGGTGCGGCCGGAGCCGGGACGGCCGGCGATGAGCAGGACCCGCGCGCGGGGCGCCTTGCGGCCGGAGATGGTGTCAAGCCCGGCGCGCTCGATGTCGGCGCGCAACTCCTTCAACTCCCGTGTGCGGCCCAGGAAGAGGCCCGGCGCGGCCGCCGGTGACCGGTCGGTCCCGGACAGGTTCGCGCCGTCCGCGTCCACCGCCTGATCCGTCACGGGCCACACTCCCGTCCCACTGCACGCGCCAGCCCACCGGGTCTTCGGTACGGGCGTTTCCAGAGCCTAGTTCACGCTCTGCGACGTGCCGTGACGAGCAGCGCGGATACATCGCCCAATCGGATCAAGCGATCGTCACACCGGAACGGGCGGGGAGGGCGCACCCGCGGAGCACCTGCCGTGCACCCACAGAGCACCCGCGGCTCAGGACGCGAAGGGCCGGGCCGGCCAGGGCGCGTCGGCCGGGCGCAGGGCGTCCGGGCCGGCACCGTGCCGGGCCGCGACGAGGGAGAGCACGCCGACCGCGAGGCAGTTGTTGTGCAGGTCGCCCGCGAGGACGCCGCGCACCAGCTCCTCCACCGGCACCCGGGCCAGCTCCATGTCGGTCTCCTCGTGCTCGGCCGCGAAGCGCTCGCCCTCCGCCTCCGACAGGTCCCGGGCGAGGAAGATCCGCACCGCCTCGTCGCAGCCGCCGGGGGTGGTGTACACGTCCGTCAGCACCCGCCAGTCCTCCGCCTTGACGTGTGCCTCCTCGTACAGCTCGCGCTGCGCCGCGTGCAGCGGGTTCTCGCCGGGCACGTCGAGCAGGCCGGCCGGGATCTCCCACAGCCGCTCGCGCACGGGGTGGCGGTACTGGCGGAGGACCAGCACCCGGTCCTCGCCGTCCAGGGCGAGGACGGCCACGGAACCGGGGTGGACCTGGTAGTCGCGGCCGACCACCGAGCCGTCGGGCATGACCACCTCGTCGGTGCGGACGGAGGTCTTGGCCCCGGTGAACGGGGTCCGGCTCCCCCGGATCTCCCACTCCTCGGGGGTGTCCTTGATCGTCATGCCCTGTCCTTCCCACACACGCCGCGGCCCGCGGCCGGCACCGCCTACGAAAAACCGGGGTGCCCACCTTCGGCAGGTGTGCACCCCGGCAACCGTACAACCCGGTGTGTTACTCGGCGATCTTCCGCTCGACCGCCGCCTTCACCAGGCCGGCGAAGAGCGGGTGCGGGCGGGTCGGGCGCGAGCGCAGCTCGGGGTGGGCCTGGGTGGCGACCAGGTAGGGGTGCACATCGCGCGGGTACTCGACGTACTCCACGAGCTTGCCGTCCGGGGAGGTGCCGGAGAAGAGGATGCCCGCCTTCTTCTCCAGTTCGGCGCGGTAGGCGTTGTTCACCTCGTAGCGGTGGCGGTGGCGCTCCTCGACGTACTCCTTGCCGTCGTACACCTCGCGCACGATGGAGCCCTCGGCCAGCTTCGCCGGGTACATGCCCAGCCGCATGGTGCCGCCCATGTCTCCCTCGCCGGCGACGATGTCGAGCTGCTCGGCCATGGTGGAGATCACCGGGTGGGCGGTGGCCGGGTCGAACTCGGTGGAGTTGGCGTCGGAGACGTCGGCCAGGTTGCGCGCGGCCTCGATCACGATGCACTGGAGGCCCAGGCAGAGGCCGAGCAGCGGCACCTTGTTCTCGCGGGCGTAGCGGATCGCGCCGACCTTGCCGAGCACACCGCGGTCGCCGAAGCCGCCCGGGATGCAGATGCCGTCCACGTCGCCGAGCTGCTGCGCGGCGCCGGCCGCGGTCTTGCAGTCGTCGGAGGTGACCCACTTGATCTTCACCCGGGCCCGGTTGGCGAAGCCGCCGGCGCGCAGCGCCTCGGTCACCGACAGATAGGCGTCGGGCAGGTCGATGTACTTGCCGACCAGGGCGAGGGTGATCTCGTGGTCGGGGTTGTGGACGCGGTCGAGCAGGTCGTCCCAGGTCGTCCAGTCCACGTCGCGGAAGGGCAGGTCGAGCTTGCGCACCACGTAGGCGTCCAGGCCCTCGCCGTGGATGACCTTCGGGATGTCGTAGATCGAGCGGGCGTCGGGGCAGGCGACGACGGCGGCCTCGTCCACGTCGCACATCAGCGAGATCTTGCGCTTGATGGCGGTGGGCACCTCGCGGTCGCAGCGCAGCACGATCGCGTCCGGCTGGATGCCGATGTTGCGCAGCGCGGCCACCGAGTGCTGGGTCGGCTTGGTCTTCAGCTCGCCGGACGGGCCGATGTAGGGCAGCAGCGAGATGTGCACCACGAAGACGTTGTCCCGGCCGACCTCGTGGCGGACCTGGCGGACGGTCTCCAGGAACGGCAGCGACTCGATGTCGCCGACCGTGCCGCCGACCTCGGTGATGACGACGTCCACCTCGTCGGTGGCCATCCGCCGGATGCGGTGCTTGATCTCGTTGGTGATGTGCGGGATGACCTGCACGGTGTCGCCGAGGTACTCGCCGCGCCGCTCCTTGGCGATCACGGTCGAGTACACCTGGCCGGTGGTGACGTTGGCCGAGCCGTCCAGGTCGCGGTCGAGGAAGCGCTCGTAGTGGCCGATGTCCAGGTCGGTCTCGGCGCCGTCGTTGGTGACGAACACCTCACCGTGCTGGAACGGGTTCATCGTGCCCGGGTCGACGTTCAGGTACGGGTCGAGCTTCTGCATCACGACGCGCAGGCCCCGGGCCTTGAGCAGCATGCCCAGGCTGGAGGCGGTGAGGCCCTTGCCGAGCGAGGAGGCGACACCCCCGGTGACGAAGATGTGCTTGGTCGTCGTTGCTGTGCTGTTTCGGAAAGCAGCGGGCGGCATGGCCAAGAGGGGGCTCCCGTGGTCGCGAATTGTCGTGCGGTACGGCGCTCCGGCCCGGGGAACCCGGGTTTTCCGGCTGAGGCGCCGTCGCTGCGGTCGGGGGTTTCCTGCCCACCGGTCCACGGGCTACCAGGGTATCAGCGCCGGACGGGTAGGGCCTCCGGGCACCCTCCGCACACACGTCGTCAGCGGTGCGTGGCGGTCACGGTTTCCTCACCCGGCGCTCACCCGTTCGGCGCAGGCAGGTTGTCCGGAGCGGCACGCGGATCATGAACGTGCGTCGTATCCTGCTCGGACACTCGCTGCCGAGCAGGGCCGGCAAGACGGCACCACCCCCGCCCGTATCCGACCGGAACATCGAGAGCTCGTCAGTTCGTTGAGCAGTGGTGTGAGCAAGGTCCGTCGTCGTGCCCCACGGCCGGCGGTTTGCCTCACCGCTCGACGACGTACTACCAAGACCCCTTGACCTCACCAAGCGACAGCCCCCATTTGCGGGGTGACGTGGCCGTTCGACTGGAGTTGCACGTGGCCGGGCGCATCGAAGACTACGCACTCATCGGAGACATGCAGACCGCTGCCCTGGTCTGCCGGGACGGCACGGTCGACTGGCTGTGCCTGCCCCGCTTCGACTCGCATGCCATCTTCGCCGGTCTGCTGGGCACCGAGGAACACGGCTTCTGGCGGCTGGGCCCGGTCTTCCCGGACGGCGCGGAGCCGCCCTCGGCCACCCGGCGCGGCTACCGCGGCGACTCGCTGATCCTGGAATCGGAGTACGACACCCCGCGCGGCACGGTCCGCGTGACCGATTTCATGCCCCCGCGCGACGGCGCCCCGCAGGTGATCCGCATCGTGGAGGGCGTCACCGGCCGGGTCCCGATGCGCTCGACGCTGCGCATGCGCTTCTCCTACGGCCGGGTCGTGCCCTGGGTGCACCGGCACGAGACGCGGACGGTCGCCGTCGCCGGCCCGGACTCGGTGTGGTTCGACACACCCGCGGAGACCTACGGCGAGAACCTGACCACGTACGCGGACTTCACCGTCGCCGCCGGTGACCGGATCGCGTTCACCATCTCCTGGCAGCCCTCGCACAAGGAGCCGCCGCCGCTGCCCGAGCCGGAGCAGTCGCTGGAGGCGACGGAGGAGTTCTGGCGCGAGTGGGTCGGGCACTGTACGTACCACGGCCCCTACCGCGAGGCCGTGGTCCGCTCCCTGATCACGCTGAAGGCCCTGACCTACGCCCCCACCGGCGGCATCGTCGCGGCCCCGACCACCTCCCTGCCCGAGGACATCGGCGGCGTGCGCAACTGGGACTACCGCTACACCTGGCTGCGGGACGCGGCGATCACCCTGTCCTCGCTGCTGCGCACCGGCTACCGCGAGGAGGCCCGCGCCTGGCGCGAGTGGCTGCTGCGGGCGGTCGCCGGCGACCCGGAGAACCTCCAGATCATGTACGGCATCGCCGGCGAGCGCGAACTGGGCGAGGCGGAGCTGGACTGGCTGCCCGGCTACGAGAACTCCGCCCCGGTCCGGGTGGGCAACGGCGCCGCGCACCAGCTCCAGCTGGACGTCTACGGCGAGGTCACCGAGGCCCTGCACCTGGCCCACATGACCGGCCTGGCCCGCAACGACTACGCCTCCCTGCTCCAGCTGAAGCTGATCCGCTACCTGGAGAAGCACTGGCAGGAGCCGGACGAGGGCATCTGGGAGGTGCGCGGGCCGCGCCGCCACTTCGTGCACTCCAAGGTCATGGCGTGGGTCGCGGTGGACCGCACGATCAAGCTCATGGAGTCCGGCGACGTCGACGGGCCGCTGGAGCGCTGGAAGGACCTGCGCGACGAGATCCACCGGGACGTGTGCGAGAAGGGCTACGACAAGGAGCGCAACACCTTCACGCAGTCCTACGGCTCCCGCGAGCTGGACGCGTCCTTGCTGCTGATCCCGCAGATGGGCTTCCTGCCGCCGGACGACAAGCGGGTCATCGGCACCATCGAGGCGATCCAGCGCGAGCTGTCCACCAGCGACGGCTTCATCCTGCGCTACCCCACCGACGGCGACCACGCGGGCGTGGACGGTCTGCCCGGCGACGAGGGCGCGTTCCTCGCGTGCTCGTTCTGGATGGCCGACGACCTGGCGATGATCGGCCGCGTGGACGAGGCCCGCAAGCTCTTCGAGAAGCTGCTCTCGCTCCGCAACGACCTGGGCCTGCTGGCCGAGGAGTGGGACCCGCGCCTGCAACGCCAGGTCGGCAACTTCCCCCAGGCCTTCAGCCACGTCCCCCTGATCGACACCGCCCTCCGCCTCACAGCGAGCGGAGCCTACGGCGGCTGAAGCATCCCCCGCGGCTGCCCTCACCCAAGTGCGGGCAGTCGTGCCGCTGGGGCGGCACGGGTGGGCTGGGGGTCCCCCCTGCTCGAAGAGCTTGGGGGAGGCGCCCCCTCAGGCGGGGCAAGCGTCACTCACCCGACGGCCACCCCGAGCTCGGGGTACCCGGCCACTGCGGTCACCCCGAGCTCCACGCATCCCGCGACTCCGGTCACCCAAGAACCCCCAAGCCCCCAAACTTGCAGGTAGCGTCCGCTTTCATGGACCCTCGACCAGACACCGAGGGCGCCGGCATCACCGTCCAGCGCGCCCTCGAACTCCCCGGCCTCCGCAGCGGCCTCCCAGAGATCCTGGCGGGCGCGGACCGCCTCACCCGCACCGTCCGCTGGGTGCACGCCGGCGAGGTCCCCAACATCGCCTCCCTCCTCAAGGGCGGCGAACTCCTCCTCACCACCGGCTACGGCCTCGGCACCCGCCCCGCCGACCAGCGCGCCTTCGTCCGCACCCTCGCCGAACGCGGCATCGCCGCCCTCGTCGTCGAACTGGGCCCCCGCTTCGCCCGCCTGCCCGCCACCCTGGTGGAGACGGCCCGCACCGCCGGTCTCCCACTCGTCCAGCTGCACCGCGAGGTGCCGTTCGTGACGGTCACCGAGGAGATCCACACCGAGATCGTCAACGGCCACTACGCCCTGCTGCAACGCGCCGAGGAGGTGCACCGCCGCTGCACCGAGGCGCTGCTCGGCGGCGGCGGGGTGCCCCAGGTGCTCGCCATCCTGGCCGGCGCCGCCGGCAACCCGGTCTTCCTGGAGACCCCGGACGGCCGGCTCCTGTACGCGGCCGGCCCCGGCCCCGAGGGCGCCGACCCGCTCCAGGTGTGGGAGGGCCTGCGCGGCCAGCACAAGGACGCCCCGCCGGCCGGCTCGGTCCTGGTGGACGTGCCCGGCGGCGGCCCCGGCACCGGCTCGGTCCGCGCCCGGCTGGTGCTGCTGCCGGTGCGCGCCCCGCTCGCCCCGGTGCACCGGATGGCCGCCGAGCGCGCGGCCGGCATCCTCGCCGTGGTGCTGATGCAGGCCCGGCAGGAGGAGGAACTGGCGGCGCGCGGCCGCGGCGACTTCCTCACCGACCTCGCCGAGGGCCGTATCGCCGCCGAGGACGCCCCGGCGCAGGCCCGCGTCCTCGGCTTCAAGCCGGGCGCCAGTCCGCTGCTGCCCGTGGTGATGCGGCTCGGCGACGCCCTGGCGCCCGGCGGCGGCTGGGCGGTGCTGGCGCGCGCGGTCGCCGAGGAGCTGGCCGCGGTGGGGGTACCGGTGCTGCTGGGCGTGCGGCCGGTCGAGGGCCGGGTGCCGCTGCTGGTGGGCCTGCGCTCGGAGACGGAGCGGGCGGCGGTAGCCGACCGGGTCGCGGCGGCGCTGCGGGCCGGGGTGGAGCGGGCCGGGATGCACCGGCCGGGCGCGCAGCCGCCGGTGGTGGTGGTCGGCGTGGCGGGCGGCTGGGCGGCGGCCTCGGCGGGGCTGCGGCACGCGGCGGAGACGGCGACGGCGGCGCAGGGCCTGCCGGAGCGGCCCTGGTACGACGCCCGGCGGCTGGACATCGACCTGCTGCTGTGGCGGCTGCGCGACCATCCGGACCTGGCGGCCTTCGTGGACCGGGCGATCGGCCCGCTGCGGGATCACGACAGCCGGTCCAAGCCGCCGCTGCTGCCCACCCTCCAGACGTATCTGGCGCACGCGGGCCGCAAGGCGGAGACCGCCCGGGAGCTGCATCTGAACCGGCAGACGCTCTACAACCGCCTGGCCCGCATCGGTGAGCTGCTGGGCACCGACCTGGACGACCCGCAGACGGTGCTGGCCCTCAGTCTCGCCCTGCGCGCCCGCCGGCACGTGCCGTAGGACCTGTCCGACGATTCCCGGCTGCCGCGAGACGCCGTGCACGCACTCTCGCCGCCCCGGTCAGCCGGTGACGAGGCGCCGGCCGAGCGGGCCGGGCCGGGTCAACTCGTCGTAGACGCTGAGCACCTGGGCGACGGTCTCGTCCTCGGTGGGCCAGCCGGCCGCCTGCCGGGCGCCCAGCTCCCGCAGTTCCCGGCGGCGTCCGGGGTCGCCGAGCAGCCGCAGTACGGCGGCGGCGAACGCCCGCGCGTCGCCGTGCGGGACGAGTTCGGCGGCGTCGCCGACGAGTTCGGCGATCCCGCCGGTGCGGGCGGCGACCAGCGGCACGCGCGCGTGCAGGGCCTCCTGGGCGAGCACCGAGCGGGCCTCCCGGCTGCCGGGCAGCAGGGCGAGGTCGGCGGCGGCGAGGAGTTCGCCGGCGTCCTCGCGCCGGCCGATCAGCCGCACCGGCAGCCCTTCGTCCTCGATCCGCCGTTGCAGCGCCCCGCGCAGCGGTCCCTCGCCGGCGACCACGGCCAGCGGCACGGGTTCGGCGGTGCGCCAGGCGCGGGCGGCGTCCAGCAGCAGTTCGTGGCCGCGGTGCGGGTCGAGGGAGGCGACGGTGACGAGCAACGGCCGCCCGGTGGCGCCGATCTCGGCGCGCACCTTGGCGCCGGGGCGGCCCGGATGCGCGGCGGCGGGGTGCGGCCGGGGCACGGAGACGGCGGCGAGCCGGGCGTCGCGCGCGCCGCGGCGGCGGGCCCGGTCCACCAGTTCGGAGGTGGTGCCGAGCACGATGGTGGCGGCCCGGACCGCGCGCCGCTCCAGCACGCGCAGCAGATGCGCTCGGGGCCCTTCGGCGTGGGCGTGGTTGTGCCAGGTGACGACGAGCGGGGTGGGGCGGCCGCTGAGGGCGAGCGCCGCCCGGAAGGAGGCGTGCAGTCCGTGCGCGTGCACCAGGTCGGCGCCCGCGCAGACGGTGCGCAGCGCGGCCACGGACACCGGGTCGCTGCTGCGCGGCACGTGGACGTGCTCCACGCCGGCCGCGGTGAAGCCGTAGGCGCGGTCGACCTGTTCGGGGGCGCACACCGTGACCCGTACGCCCCTGGCGATCAGTCCCGCGGTCAGCGACCGCACGTGCGCGCTGCTGCCCGCGTTGCCGCCGCCCAGCACCTGCACGGTGCGCAGCGGCGACTGACCGTGCGTTACGTGGCGGGTCACGGGGCTCACGCGGCCGGGGCTCCTGGTTCGGCGTCGGGCGGTCGGCGCCGGTCGGTACGGCGTCGGACGGCTCGGATGGTCGGCGCCTGCGGGTGCGGCGTCGGGCGGTCACGGGGAAACGTACCGAAGATCGGGCGGAGGGTCCGGGGCCGAGGGCCGCGTCGCGCGGGTCCGCTCCGGGCGCCGTTCCCTCCTCAAGGATGCCAGTACGTACGGGTGTTCCGGTGCCAACGGGTGGCGGAAAACGCTCGGTGACGGGCCGACACGGTGCACCACGTCACCCACACGAGTGAAAGGGATGCGCTGGGGGCGCATGCGCCGGGCGCTTCGGGAGTTCAGAGGGCGCGGGCGAGCCGGCTCACCCGGTCGCCGCATCCGGCGGCGGCGACCACCAGGGCGGCGTGCGCGAGCAGTCCGGCGCGCCCGTTGCCCACGGCGACGGCGGCGCCGAGAGCCGCGCCCAGGGCGTGCGCCCCGGTGTCGCCGAGCATGGCGCGCTCCCCCAGGTCGTCGGGCAGGGCCGCCGCCGCGGCCCCGGCGGCGACGGCGGACAGTGCGGCGGCCGGGCCGCCGCGCGGCAGTCCGGGCGCGGCGAGCGCGAGGACGGCCCCGGCGGCGCGGCCGGGCCGCACGTCGAGCAGGTTGACGGCGTGCGCGGCCCCGGCGATCACCACCCCCGCGAGCACCTTGTCGACGGGCCGCTCCTTCAGCACCGCCCCGGCCGCGAGCCCGGCGGCGCCGATCCCGAACAGCTTGACCGCGCCGCTGGTGATCTCACCGCGTCGCAGCGCCGCGAGGTGGGCGCGGAAGCCGCGCCGCGGGTCGCCGGCCCCGGCCACGTCGTCGTAGGCGCCGCAGACGCCGGCCGCCAGCACCGCGAGTCCGGCCGCCGGCCGTATCCGTCCGGCGGCCAGCGCCGCGCCGAGCGCGGTCGCGGGCCCGGTGTACAGCCCGACGGTCCGGCCCGCGTGGTTGGTCCGCTCCCAGCGTCGCCGGCCACCGGGCGCCGTGGCGCGCAGTACGGCGGCGAGGGTGCCGGTGAGGGCGGCGGACCGGGCGAGCGAGGCGGCGGGACGCGAGATCATCCCGCCACCCTACGCACCCCTACAGATCGGCCCGGGCGGTGGCGAGCAGTTCCTCGGCGTGGGCGCGGGCCGCCTCGGAGTCCTCCTGTCCGGCCAGCATCCGGGACAGTTCCCGGATCCGCTCCTCGCCCTCCAGCACCTTCACGCCCGACCGGGTCACCGACCCGTCGTTCGTCTTCTCCACCAGCAGCTGCCGGTCGGCGAAGGCGGCCACCTGCGGCAGGTGCGTGACGACCACGACCTGCGCCGTCCTGGCCAGCTTCGCCAGCCGCCGCCCGATCTCCACCGCCGCCTTGCCGCCGACGCCCGCGTCCACCTCGTCGAAGAGGTACGTCGGCACCGGGTCGGTGCCCGCGAAGACCACCTCGACGGCGAGCATCACCCGCGACAGCTCACCGCCGGAGGCGCCCTTGGCGATCGGCCGGGGCGGCGCGCCCGGATGCGGGGCGAGCAGCAGCTCCACCTCGTCGACGCCGTTCGGCCCGTAGGCGACGGTCCGGCCGCCGACCTCCACGCCGTCCGGGTCCTCGCTCTGGCGGAGGTCGAACGACACGCGCGCGTGCGGCATGGCCAGCGAGGCCAGTTCGGCGGTGACGGCGGCCGCGAACCGCTCGGCGGCCTCCGCGCGGGCGTCGGTCAGCGCCTGCGCCAGTGCGCCCAGCTCGGCGCGGAGCGCGTCCCGCTCGGCCGTCAGCTCACCGGTCCGCTCGTCGTCGGAGTCGAGTTCGGTCAGCCGGACGGCGCCGTTCTCGGCCCAGGCGAGCACGCCGTCCACGTCCTCGCCGTACTTGCGGGTCAGCGCGGTCAGCGCGGCCCGCCGCTCCTCCACGGCCGCCAGCCGCAGCGGGTCGGCGTCCAGGTCGTCGGCGTACCCGGCCAGCTCGCCGGCCACGTCGCCGAGCAGGATCCCGATCTCGCCGATCCGGTCGGCGAGGCCGGAGAGCGCCGGGTCGTGGGCGCGCACGGCCTCCAGGGCCCGCTGGGCGCCCGCGACCAGGGTGGCCGCGTCGATGCCCTCGGGGTCCTCCGGGTTGCCCGCCAGGGCGGCGTGCGCGACGGTCGCGGCGGACGCCAGCGCCTCGGCGTGCCCGAGCCGCTCGGCCTCCTCGGCCAGCTCGGCGTCCTCCCCGGCGCGCGGTTCGACGGCGGCGATCTCCTCCAGGCCGTAGCGGAGCAGGTCGGCCTCCTGGGCCCGCTCCCGGGCACGGGTGGTGATCTCCTCCAGCTCGGCGGCCACCGCGCGCAGCCGCCGGTAGGCGCCGGCGTACTTGGCCAGCGGCACGGCGACGGCGTCGCCCGCGTACCGGTCGAGGGCCTGGCGCTGCCGGGTGAGCTTGAGCAGGCCCTGCTGGTCGGTCTGGCCGTGCACGGCCACCAGGTCGTCGGCGAGCTCGGCGAGCAGCCCCACGGGCACGCTCCGCCCGCCCAGGTGCGCCCGCGAGCGTCCTTCGGCCGAGACGGTACGGCTGATCAGCAGCGCCCCGTCGTCCAGCTCGGCGCCGGCCTCCTCGGCCCGTAGGACGGCGGCGGCGCCCGGCGGCACGGCCACCCGGCCCTCCACCACCGCCTTGCCGGCCCCGATCCGCACGAGCGCCGGATCGGCGCGCCCGCCCAGCAGCAGCCCCAGACTGGTGACCACCATGGTCTTGCCCGCACCGGTCTCGCCCGTGACGGCGGTGAAGCCGGGTGACAGCTCGACGACCGCGTCGTCGATCACCCCGAGCGACCGTATCCGCATCTCCTCCAACACGACGACGACCATACGAGGTTTTGGCCGCCTCGTGCGACGCCGCCCCGCCCGATGGGGCGGAGCAGGGCCGGTCACCCGCGTCCGCCCCGCTCGTTGACCGGGTGCCCGCCCGTGCGGCGCCTAGTGCGGCGCCCCGCGCCAGCCGGAGACCGGCAGCGCGAACTTGGCGACCAGGCGGTCGGTGAAGGAGGCGTGGTGCAGCCGGGCCAGCCGCACCGGCACGGCGCCGCGCCGCACCTCCACCCGCGCGCCCGGCGGCAGCTCCACCGTGCGCCGCCCGTCGCACCACAGCACCCCCGGCGGGACGTGCGGCAGCACCTCCACGGCCAGCACCGAGTCCGGCGAGGTGACCAGCGGCTTGGCGAACAGCGCGTGCGCGCTGATCGGCACCATCAGCAGCGCCTCCACCTCCGGCCACACCACGGGACCGCCGGCCGAGAAGGCGTAGGCGGTGGAGCCGGTCGGCGTGGCGCAGACGATCCCGTCGCAGCCGAAGCCGGTGACCGGGCGGCCGTCGATCTCCAGCACCACCTCCAGCATCCGCTCGGCGGACACCTTCTGCACGGCCGCCTCGTTCAGCGCCCAGTCGGTGTGCACGATGTCGCCGTTGCGGTGCACGACCACGTCGACGGTCATGCGCTCCTCGACCTCGTAGGCCCGGCTGACCACCCGGTCCACGACCTTGTCCAGGTCGTCGCGCTCGGCCTCGGCGAGGAAGCCGACGCGCCCCAGGTTCACGCCCAGCATCGGCACCCCGGAGGCGCGGGCGAACTCGGCGCCGCGCAGCAGCGTGCCGTCACCGCCCAGCACGATCAGCAGCTCGCACCCGTCCAGGCACTGCGGCGTGGCCTCGCCGACCAGTTCCACCTCGCCCGGCAGCGGCAGGTCGCACGCCTCCGCCTCCAGCACCCGTACGCCGATCCCCGAGTCCAGCAGCCCCTTGACCACCAGTTCGGCACTGCGCACGGCGGCCGGCCGGCCGGTGTGCGCCAGCAGGAAAACGGTACGCGCCCGGGTCTGTGTCCGAGCCTGAGTCTGTGTCAACGCGGCCCCTCCGCCACTGCACGGTCAACATCGGCCGGGTCCAGGGCGGGCGCCCCGGCACGCAGCCACAGAAAGTACTCGACGTTGCCGGAGGGGCCGGGCAGCGGACTCGCGGTGACGCCCCGCACCCCGAGCCCCAGTTCCCACGCCCTGCTCGCAACGCCGCGCACGGCCTCCGCCCGCAGCTGCGGACTCCGTACGACACCTCCGCTGCCCAGCCGCTCCTTCCCCACCTCGAACTGCGGCTTGACCATCATCACCAGGTCGGCGTCCGGCGCCGCGCACCGCGCCAGGGCGGGCAGCACCAGCCCGAGCGGGATGAAGGACAAGTCGCCGACGACGAGGTCCACAGGTTCTCCGTCGATCGCATCGAGCGTCAACTCCCGTACGTTCGTACGGTCCTTGACGGTGACGCGTTCATCCTGCCGGAGCGACCAGGCGAGTTGTCCGTAACCCACGTCGACGGCGACGACGTGGGCCGCGCCCGCGCGCAGCAGCACGTCGGTGAAGCCGCCGGTGGACGCGCCGGCGTCCAGCGCCCGCCGCCCCTCGACCGCGAGTCCCCGCGGCACGAAGGCGGCCAGCGCGCCGGCCAGCTTGTGGCCGCCGCGCGAGACGTAGTCGGGATCGCTGTCGTCGGTCGTCACGACGATGGCGGCGGCGGTCTCCACCTGGGTGGCGGGCTTGGTCGCGACGGTCTTGCCGACGCTGACCCGCCCGGCGGCGATCAGCTGGCCGGCGTGTTCGCGCGAGCGCGCCAGCTTGCGGCGGACCAGCTCCGCGTCGAGACGGCGACGTGCGACTCCTGCCACGTTCTGTTCAGCTCCTGTGTCGGTACGGCGGTACGGGGGCCGGGGAGCCCGGGCGGGCGTCGAGCGCGGTGAGCGCGTCGCGCAGCCCCCGGTGTACATCCTCGTACACCGCCACGTGGCCGTCGGTGCCGAGGTGGCCGGCGTCGCCCAGCCGCTCCAGGACCGCGTCGACGCCGGCGTCGCCGGTGGGGGTGCGGGGCACGTCCAGCGGGGCGGGCGCGGCGGGGTCGGGGCCGCTGTCCCGCAGGCCGTCCGCCTCGGCCGCCGGGTCCGGCGGCATCTCCGTCCCGGTCACAGAGTCGCTCATGCCCAGACGCTACCGCGAAGCCCTGGGGTACCGTCGGTCGCGATGGCCACGATCGAGGAGTGCCGCACGGCGCTCGAGAAGCTCTCGGACAGCATGGCGGACTCCGACGGCGACGTCCGCGCCGCCGCGGCGCTCGACCGCTCGGTGAGCTGCCACATCACGGACCTCGACGTCACCTTCGTCGGCCGCCTCACCGGCGGCCGCGTCGACGTGCGCGACACGGTGCCGGGGCCGCCGCCCGACAAGGCGCAGATACGGCTCGCCATGGCCGGCGACGACCTGGTCGCGCTGGTCGCCGGCGAGCTGAACTTCGCCGCTGCCTGGGGTTCGGGCCGGGTACGGCTGGAGGCGGGCCTGCGGGACCTGTTCCGGCTCAGGAAGCTTCTGTAGCCACGGCAGCCGCTCCCGCGGCCTTCTTCCCGGCGCCCGCCCGCGCCTTGCGCGCGGCCGGCACCACCAGCGGCGTACCCGTCTCGGGGTCCTCGATGACCTGGCAGCGCAGCCCGAAGACCTCCTCCACCAGCTCGGCGGTGACGATGTCGTTCGGCGCGCCCTGGGCGACGACCCGGCCCTCGCGCAGAGCGATCAGGTGGGTGGCGTAGCGGGCGGCGTGGTTGAGGTCGTGCAGCACGGCCACCAGCGTGCGCCCCTGCTCCTCGTGCAGTTCGGCGCAGAGGTCGAGGACGTCGATCTGGTGCTGGATGTCCAGGTACGTGGTCGGCTCGTCGAGCAGCAGCAGCGGCGTCTGCTGGGCGAGCGCCATGGCGATCCACACCCGCTGGCGCTGGCCGCCGGACAGCTCGTCGACGTACCGCTCGGCGAGCCGCGCGATGCCGGTGCGCTCCATGGACTCCCGCACCACCCGCTCGTCCTCGGTCGACCACTGCCGCAGGATGCCCTGGTGCGGGTAGCGGCCGCGGCCCACCAGATCGCCGACGGTGATGCCGTCGGGCGCGATGGAGGACTGCGGCAGCAGGCCGAGCGTGCGGGCCACCTTCTTGGCGGGCATCGACTGGATGACCTGCCCGTCCAGCAGCACCCGGCCCTCGCTGGGCCTGAGCATCCGCGACAGCGCCCGCAGCAGGGTGGACTTGCCGCACGCGTTGGGGCCGACGATCACCGTGAAGGAGTTGTCGGGTATCTCCACCGACAGCTGTTCGGCGATCACCCGCTGGTCGTAGGCGAGGGTGACGTTCTCGGCGGACAGGCGGTTCACGGTGCTCCTCGGATCGTTCACTGCGGTGGTGCGGGCGCTCATATCCGGCCCTTCTTGCGCTCGGTGACCAGCAGCCAGAGCAGGTAGACGCCGCCGAGCGCGCCGGTGACCACGCCGACGGGCAGCTGGTCGGCGCCGAAGGCGCGCTGCGAGGCCCAGTCGGCGACGACCAGCAGGGCGGCGCCCATGCACAGGGAGGGCAGGAGGTTGGGGCCGGGCGAGCGGGTCAGCCGGCGGGCGAGCTGCGGTGCGGTGAGGGCGACGAAGGAGACGGGGCCCGCGGCGGCCGTGGCGGCGGCGGTGAGCAGCACCGCGGAGCCCATCAGCAGCAGCCGCACCCGCTCGACGCGCACCCCAAGGGCGTACGCCGTGTCGTCGCCCATCTCCAGCATCCTGAGCCCGCGCGCCTGGGCGAGGACCAGCGGCAGGAGCACCGCGCCGAGCGCGAGCAGCGGCCACACCTGGGTCCAGTCGCGTCCGTTGAGCGAGCCGGTCATCCAGACGACGGCGCGGGCCGCGTCCACGAAGTCGGCCTTGGTGATGAGGTAGCCGTTGACGGCGGTGACGACGGCGTTGACGCCGATGCCGACCAGGACCAGCCGGTAGCCGTGCACGCCCTGCTTCCAGGCGAGGAAGTAGATGGCCACCCCGGTGACCAGGCCGCCGGCGAGCGCGCCGAGGGTGACGGCGGTGGCGCTGCCGGAGAACAGGACGATGACGGCGAGCGCCCCGGCCGTCGCCCCCTGGGAGAGGCCGAGCACGTCCGGGCTGCCCAGCGGGTTGCGCGAGACGGACTGGAACAGCGCGCCGCCCAGGCCCAGGCAGGCGCCGACCAGCAGCCCGACCAGGACGCGCGGCAGCCGCAGCTCCCGGACGATGAACTCCTGCCCCGCATCGCCCTGCCCGACGAGCGTCCTCAGCACGTCGGAGGAGGAGATCGGGAAGTCGCCGGTGCCGATCAGCACGACGCTCGCGGCGAGCGCGGCCAGCAGCAGCAGGAGGACGACGGTGAACGCCCGCGTGTCGACGCGGAGGGAGAGCCCGCCCGGGGCGCGGACGGCCCGTGCGGTGCGAGGGGGGTGCGCGGTGCGCGGGGGGTGCGCGGTGCGAGGGGAGTGCGCGGTCTTCACAGCTGGGTCGTCCTCCGCCGGCGTACGAGCAGGATGAACACCGGGCCGCCGATGACCGCGGTGACCACCCCGACCTGGATCTCGGCGGGCCGGGCGACGATCCGCCCGACCACGTCGGCGCCCAGCAGCAGCACCGGCGACAGGACCGTGGCGTACGGCAGGATCCAGCGCAGGTCGGGGCCGGTGAAGGAGCGCACCACGTGCGGCACCATCAGCCCGACGAAGACGATCGGACCGCAGGCGGCGGTGGCCGCCCCGCACAGCACGGTCGCGGCGAGCATCGCCAGCGCCCGGGTGCGGTTCAGGTTGGCGCCCAGGGCGCGGGCGGTGTCGTCGCCCATCGCCAGCGCGTTGAGCGGGCGGGCCAGCAGCAGCGCGAGGAGCGTGCCGGCCAGCAGGAACGGCAGCACCTGGACGATGGTCCCGTTCGTGGCGGAGGCCAGCGAGCCGACCGTCCAGAAGCGCATCCGGCCCAGCGCCGCGTCGTCCATGATCATCACGGCCTGGAGGTAGCCGTACAGGGCGGCGCCGATCGCGGTCCCGGCCAGCGCGAGCCGTACCGGAGTCGCGCCCCGGCTGCCGCCGAGGAACCACACCAGCGCGCCCACGGCCGCCGCGCCGAGGAAGGCGAACCAGACGTAGCCGCTCAGGCTGGTCACGCCGAAGTAGGTGATGGCGGTGACCACGGCGGCCGACGCGCCCGCGTTGATGCCGAGGACGCCGGGGTCGGCCAGCGGATTGCGGGTGAGCGCCTGGAGCACGGCCCCGGACAGCCCGAGGGCCGACCCGGCGAGCAGCCCGAGGACCGTACGGGAGAGCCGCTCGCCGACCACCACGTCGCCGTACGTCCCCGAGTCCTGGAACAGACCGTGCCAGACCTGGGCCAAGGTCAGCTCCTTGGCCCCGACGGCGATGCTCACCAGTGCGACGAGCACCAGGACCGCGGCGGAGAGGACGAGCCCGGCGGCTCGGGTCCCGCGGCGGGTCGGGGGCGCGGCGGCGACCGCGGCGCGCTCTTCGGGGGGACTGTCGACCAACACGCGGTTAGGTTAGCCTAGCCTCGTCAACCCCCCACCGCCGCGTCCCCGTCCCGGGGCTGACCGCTCCGAGGCCCGCCGGTCGGGGCGGACCTCGACCTCACCGCCCCGGCCTCCACCTCACCGCGTCGGCCTCACAGCCCCAGCCGTGCCAGCGCCTTCTCCCCCTCCAGCTCGCACGCGTCCTCGCCGCCCGCCGTCCACGCCGCCGCGCACAGGGCGCGCAGTCCGTCCAGCGGCTCCCCGTCCCCGGCCAGCTCCAGCCGGCTCGCGCCCGCCGACGCCGTCCACCCGCCGCACCCGAAACCATCACCCTCCCGGGTGATCTCCGGCTGCCCGGCGAGCAGCCCGCGCAGATCCGCGTCGACATACGTCGGCCGGTGCTGCGGCGGCGCCGCGAGCAGCTGCGCCCCGTCGGTCACCCCGGTCAGCACGAGCAGCGAGTCGACCCCGCCGTTGAACGCGCCCTCGATGTCCGTGTCCAGCCGGTCGCCGACCACCAGGGGCCGCTTCGCGCCGGTGCGCAGGATCGTCTCGCGGTGCATGGGCGGCAGCGGCTTGCCCGCCACCTGCGGCTCGGCGCCCGTGGCGATCCGGACGACCTCCACCGCCGCGCCGTTGCCCGGAGCGATGCCCCGCGCGCCCGGAATGGTCAGATCGGTGTTGGAGGCGTACCACGGCACACCGCGGTGCACCGCGTAGCAGGCCTCCGCGAACCGCCCCCACGGCAGCTCCGGCCCGCCGTAGCCCTGCACCACCGCCGCCGGGTCGTCCTCGGCCGAGTCCACCGGCACCAGGCCGCGCTCGCGCAGCGCGACCCGCAGCCCCTCGCCGCCGATCACCAGCACCCGCGCCCCGGCGGGCACCTGGTCGGCGATCAGCCGGGCCACCGCCTGCGCCGAGGTGACCACGTCGGACGCCGCCGCCGGTATGCCCAGCTCGGTCAGGTGCGCGGCCACCGCGTCCGGGGTGCGCAGCGCGTTGTTGGTGACGTACGCCAGATGCATCCCCCCGTCACGGGCGGCGGCCAGCGAGTCCACCGCGTGCGCGATCGCCTCACCGCCCGCGTACACCACCCCGTCCAGGTCGAGCAGAGCCGTGTCGTACGCCTCGCTCAGGGCCTGCCCACTGCCCTCGGGCCTCGTCCTGACACCCTGGCTCATTCCGCATCGCTCCTCGTCGTAACGGCTTTCCTCCGATCATCCCCCATGCCACTGACACACGTACGATGCCGGGATGAACACAGCAGGTCACACACCGGCAACACCGCGCCGAGGCCTGGAACTCACCCCGTTCCGAGGCCTTCGCTACGACCCCGACCGGGTCGGCAGCCTGGCCGCCGTGACGTCCCCGCCCTACGACGTCGTCGTCCGACCCGACGGCCTGCACCACCTCGAATCCGCCGACCCCCACAACATCGTGCGGCTGATCCTGCCCCAGGCCGGCACCCCCACCGCCCGCAACGACCAGGCCGCCGACACCCTGCGCCGCTGGCTGGCCGAGGGCGTCCTGACCACCGACGCCGAACCGGGCCTGTACGTCTACGAACAGTGCGACGGCGACGGCATGCTGCAACGCGGCCTGATCGGCGCGCTGCGGGTGTCCGACCCGGACGAGGGCGTCGTGCTCCCGCACGAGGACGTGATGCCGCACGTCATCGCCGACCGCGCCGCCCTGATGCGGGCCACCAGCGCCAACCTCGAACCGCTGCTGCTCACCTACCGCGGCAACGGCTCGACCGCCGCCACGACCGTGATCCTCGAACGCACCGCCGAAAAGCTCCCGCTGCTGGCGACCATCACCGAGGACGGTTTCAGCCATCGGCTGTGGGCGATCACCGACCCCGCGGACGTGGCCGCCGTCCAGGAGGACCTGGCCCAGCACCAGGCCCTGATCGCCGACGGCCATCACCGCTGGGCGACCTACCGGCGGCTGCGCGCCGAGCACGCCTCCCCCAGCGCCTGGGACTACGGCCTGGTGCTGCTCGTGGACACCGCCCGCTATCCGCTGCGGGTCCGCGCCATCCACCGCCTGCTGCACGGCCTGCCGGTGGCCGAGGCACTGGCCGCCCTGGACGGCCTGTTCCGGGTACGGCGCCTGGACGTGCCGCAGGTCGACGCCCTGGCGGCGCTCGCGGACGCGGCGTGCGCGGGCAACGCCTTCCTGCTCGCCGGCGACGGCTCCTTCCACCTGGTGGACCGCCCGGACCCGGCGCTGCTGGCCCGCACGGTCCCCGCCGACCGCCCGGCCGCCTGGCGCACCCTCGACGCGACGGTCCTGCACGCCGCACTCCTGGCGCAGGTCTGGCACATCCCGGAGGACGACCCGACGCGTATCGCCTACATCCACGACACGGCGGCCACCGTGCAGAAGGCGGAGCGCGACGGCGGCACGGCCGTCCTGATGCACCCGGTCCGCGAGGAGGTCGTACGGGACCTGGCCCGGCAGGGCGTCACGATGCCCCGCAAGTCGACGTCCTTCGGCCCGAAGCCGGCGTCGGGTCTGGTGCTGCGGGCGCTGGATCTGTGAGACCGGCCGGACAGGGAGAAGGGCGGACCCGGTCGGGTCCGCCCTTCTCCCTCACCTACGACCGGACTCAGTCCTTGTCGGTCTCGCCCTCGGCCTTGGCGCCGGACTCGGCCACGGTCTCGTCCTCGACCTCGGCCGCGTCATCGGCCGCGGTGCCGTCATCGGCCCGGGCCGCGGCTTCGGTCTCGGCGTTCTCCGTGGCGGCGGAGGGAGCCTCGGCCCCGTCCTTCGCCGCGCCCGTCTCCTTGTCCGTCTCGTCGTGCTCGGACTCGTCGAGCGCGTCGGTGAACTCCACGCCGTCCAGTTCGGCCAGGCGGTCCGAGGCGTCGGTGCTGCCGTCGCGGTCGGCCTCGACGGCCTTGGCGAACCACTCCCGCGCCTCCGCCTCCCGGCCGACGGCCAGCAGCGCGTCGGCGTAGGCGTACCGCAGGCGCGCGGTCCACGGCTGGATGGAGTGGGAGGCCAGTTCGGGGCTCTGGAGCGTCACGATGGCCGCGTCCAGCTGGTCCATGTCCCGCCGGGCGCCGGCCGCGACGAGCCGCATCTCCACCTGGCCGGCCTTGTCCAGCTTGTGCACCTCCGGCGCGCCGGCCATGTCCAGCGCCTTCTCCGGACGCCCGAGACCGCGCTCGCAGTCGGCCATGACGGGCCACAGGTCCACGTTGCCGGTCATCCGGCGGGCGGCGCGGAACTCCGCGAGCGCCTCGCTGTACTTCTGGCTCGCGTACGCCGCGAAGCCGGCCGCCTCACGGACGGCGGCGACACGGGACGCCAGCCGCAGCGCGACCCTGGAGTAGCCGTAGGCGCCCTCGGGGTCCTCGTCGATGAGCCGGGCGACCATCACCAGGTTGCGGGCGACGTCCTCGGCGAGCGTCTTGGGCAGGCTCTGGAGCTCCTGCCGGACGTCCTTGTCGATCTCCTCCCCGGTGACGTCCTCGGGGATCGGCAGCCGCTTGATCGGCTCGCGGTCACGGTCGCGCTCGTCGCGGAACCGCCCGCCGCCCCGCCGGTCGTCGTCCCGGCGGAAGCCGCCGCGGTCGCCGCCGCGGTGGTCGTCACGCCGGTCGTCGCGGCCGCGGAAACCGCCGGGGCGGCCGCCCCGGTCGTCGCGCCGGTCGTCGCGGCGCGGTCCACGGTCGTCACGGCCGCGGAAGCCGCCGCGGTCACCGCGCTCGCCCCGGTCGCTCCGGCCGCGGTCGTCGTCACGCCGGTAGGAGGGACGGTCGTCACGCCGGTCGTCACGGCGGAACGCCGGCCGGTTGTCGTCACGGCGGAAGCCGCCGCGGTCACCGCGCTCGCCACCACGGTCGTCACGGCGGTCGTCACGGCGGAACGAGGGCCGGTCGTCACGGCGGTCGTCACGGCGGAAGGCCGGGCGATCGTCGTCACGGCGGAAGGAGGGACGGTCGTCGCGACGCGGGGCCGGACGGTCGTTGTCGCGACGGAAGCCGCCACGGTCGCCGCGCTCCTCACGCCGGCCGTAACCGCCATAACCCCCACGGTCACCCTCACGACGGTCGTCCCGCCGGTCATCACGCCGATCGTCACGACGGAAACCACCACGGTCACCACGGTCGTTGCGGTCACCGCCAGGACGGTCACCACCACGGCGGTCGTCACGGCGCCCGTAGCCCCGGTCGTCGTCGCGCCGGCCGGGACCGCGCTCGTCATCACGCCGGACGTAACCGCGGCGGTCGTCACGGCGGTCACCGCGCTCGCCACCACGGTCGTCACGGCGGTCGTCACGGCGGAACGAGGGCCGGTCGTCACGGCGGTCGTCACGGCGGAAGGCCGGGCGATCGTCGTCACGGCGGAAGGAAGGACGGTCGTCGCGACGCGGGGCCGGACGGTCGTTGTCGCGACGGAAGCCGCCACGGTCGCCGCGCTCCTCACGCCGGCCGTAACCGCCAGAACCCCCACGGTCACCCTCACGACGGTCGTCCCGCCGGTCATCACGCCGATCGTCACGACGGAAGCCACCACGGTCACCACGGTCGTTGCGGTCACCGCCAGGACGGTCACCACCGCGACGGTCGTCGCTCCGGCGGTCGTCGCGACGGCCGTAGCCGCCTCGGTCGTCGTCCCGACGGCCGAAGCCGGCGCGGTCGTTGGGGCGACGGGGGCCGCCGCGGTAGCCGCTGCGGTAGCCGCTGCGGTCACCGCGGTCACCACTGTCCCGGCGGCGCTGGTCGCGCTCGGGACGCTCGTCGGGAGAGTTGGTGGACATCGGTGACTCCTGTCTTCGGTACCGCAAAGTCTGTCTCACGCAGCCGGGTACCCGGTGCGCGCGGAAAAAGAAACGGAAAAAAGAAAAGGACCCCTGGTCCCAGCTGAACGCTGGTGACCAGGGGTCCTCCAAAGATTGTTCGGCGGCGTCCTACTCTCCCACAGGGTCCCCCCTGCAGTACCATCGGCGCTGTAAGGCTTAGCTTCCGGGTTCGAAATGTAACCGGGCGTTTCCCTCACGCTATGGCCACCGAAACCCTAATGGTTTCGAGCGAACAAGCACACTCTTTAATTGTGAGTTCAGCTCAAAGCCGGCAACTGTTCGTTGCCTCAGAACTTACACAGTGGACGCGAGCAACTGAGGACAAGCCCTCGGCCTATTAGTACCGGTCACCTCCACACGTTACCGTGCTTCCAGATCCGGCCTATCAACCCAGTCGTCTACTGGGAGCCTTACCCCATCAAGTGGGTGGGAGTCCTCATCTCGAAGCAGGCTTCCCGCTTAGATGCTTTCAGCGGTTATCCCTCCCGAACGTAGCCAACCAGCCATGCCCTTGGCAGGACAACTGGCACACCAGAGGTTCGTCCGTCCCGGTCCTCTCGTACTAGGGACAGCCCTTCTCAAGACTCCTACGCGCACAGCGGATAGGGACCGAACTGTCTCACGACGTTCTAAACCCAGCTCGCGTACCGCTTTAATGGGCGAACAGCCCAACCCTTGGGACCGACTCCAGCCCCAGGATGCGACGAGCCGACATCGAGGTGCCAAACCATCCCGTCGATATGGACTCTTGGGGAAGATCAGCCTGTTATCCCCGGGGTACCTTTTATCCGTTGAGCGACGGCGCTTCCACAAGCCACCGCCGGATCACTAGTCCCGACTTTCGTCCCTGCTCGACCCGTCGGTCTCACAGTCAAGCTCCCTTGTGCACTTACACTCAACACCTGATTGCCAACCAGGCTGAGGGAACCTTTGGGCGCCTCCGTTACTCTTTAGGAGGCAACCGCCCCAGTTAAACTACCCATCAGACACTGTCCCTGATCCGGATCACGGACCCAGGTTAGACATCCAGCACGACCAGACTGGTATTTCAACGACGACTCCACAAACACTGGCGTGCCTGCTTCACAGTCTCCCAGCTATCCTACACAAGCCGAACCGAACACCAATATCAAACTGTAGTAAAGGTCCCGGGGTCTTTCCGTCCTGCTGCGCGAAACGAGCATCTTTACTCGTAGTGCAATTTCACCGGGCCTATGGTTGAGACAGTCGAGAAGTCGTTACGCCATTCGTGCAGGTCGGAACTTACCCGACAAGGAATTTCGCTACCTTAGGATGGTTATAGTTACCACCGCCGTTTACTGGCGCTTAAGTTCTCAGCTTCGCCACCCCGAAGAGTGACTAACCGGTCCCCTTAACGTTCCAGCACCGGGCAGGCGTCAGTCCGTATACATCGCCTTACGGCTTCGCACGGACCTGTGTTTTTAGTAAACAGTCGCTTCTCGCTGGTCTCTGCGGCCACCCCCAGCTCAGGGCGTAAAGCCCATCACCGAGTGTGGCCCCCCTTCTCCCGAAGTTACGGGGGCATTTTGCCGAGTTCCTTAACCATAGTTCACCCGAACGCCTCGGTATTCTCTACCTGACCACCTGAGTCGGTTTAGGGTACGGGCCGCCATGAAACTCGCTAGAGGCTTTTCTCGACAGCATAGGATCATCCACTTCACCACAATCGGCTCGGCATCAGGTCTCAGCCACATGTACGACGGATTTGCCTATCGCACGGCCTACACCCTTACCCCGGGACAACCACCGCCCGGGATGGACTACCTTCCTGCGTCACCCCATCACTCACCTACTAACCGCTTGGTCCGGCGGCTCCACCACTCCCCTCAACTCCGAAGAGATCAGGGCGGCTTCACGGCCTTAGCATCACGATGCTCGATGTTTGACGCTTCACAGCGGGTACCGGAATATCAACCGGTTATCCATCGACTACGCCTGTCGGCCTCGCCTTAGGTCCCGACTTACCCTGGGCAGATCAGCTTGACCCAGGAACCCTTAGTCAATCGGCGCACACGTTTCTCACGTGTGTATCGCTACTCATGCCTGCATTCTCACTCGTGAACCGTCCACAACTCGCTTCCGCGGCTGCTTCACCCGGCACACGACGCTCCCCTACCCATCACAGCCGCCGTTGGGCGTATATGCTGCAATGACACGACTTCGGCGGTACGCTTGAGCCCCGCTACATTGTCGGCGCGGAATCACTAGACCAGTGAGCTATTACGCACTCTTTCAAGGGTGGCTGCTTCTAAGCCAACCTCCTGGTTGTCTGTGCGACTCCACATCCTTTCCCACTTAGCGTACGCTTAGGGGCCTTAGTCGATGCTCTGGGCTGTTTCCCTCTCGACCATGGAGCTTATCCCCCACAGTCTCACTGCCGCGCTCTCACTTACCGGCATTCGGAGTTTGGCTAAGGTCAGTAACCCGGTAGGGCCCATCGCCTATCCAGTGCTCTACCTCCGGCAAGAAACACACGACGCTGCACCTAAATGCATTTCGGGGAGAACCAGCTATCACGGAGTTTGATTGGCCTTTCACCCCTAACCACAGGTCATCCCCCAGGTTTTCAACCCTGGTGGGTTCGGTCCTCCACGAAGTCTTACCTCCGCTTCAACCTGCCCATGGCTAGATCACTCCGCTTCGGGTCTTGAGCGTGCTACTCAACCGCCCTGTTCGGACTCGCTTTCGCTACGGCTACCCCACAACGGGTTAACCTCGCAACACACCGCAAACTCGCAGGCTCATTCTTCAAAAGGCACGCAGTCACGAGATGCAGCAAGCTGCATCCGACGCTCCCACGGCTTGTAGGCACACGGTTTCAGGTACTATTTCACTCCGCTCCCGCGGTACTTTTCACCATTCCCTCACGGTACTATCCGCTATCGGTCACCAGGGAATATTTAGGCTTAGCGGGTGGTCCCGCCAGATTCACACGGGATTTCTCGGGCCCCGTGCTACTTGGGTGTCTCTCAAACGAGCCGCTGACGTTTCGACTACGGGGGTCTTACCCTCTACGCCGGACCTTTCGCATGTCCTTCGCCTACATCAACGGTTTCTGACTCGTCCTGTTGCCGGCAGACAACAGAAGAGAGATCCCACAACCCCGCATGCGCAACCCCTGCCGGGTCTCACACGCATACGGTTTGGCCTCATCCGGTTTCGCTCGCCACTACTCCCGGAATCACGGTTGTTTTCTCTTCCTGCGGGTACTGAGATGTTTCACTTCCCCGCGTTCCCTCCACACTGCCTATGTGTTCAGCAGCGGGTGACAGCCCATGACGACTGCCGGGTTTCCCCATTCGGAAACCCCCGGATCAAAGCCTGGTTGACGACTCCCCGGGGACTATCGTGGCCTCCCACGTCCTTCATCGGTTCCTGGTGCCAAGGCATCCACCGTGCGCCCTTAAAAACTTGGCCACAGATGCTCGCGTCCACTGTGCAGTTCTCAAACAACGACCAACCACCCATCACCCCGGGACAACATCCCGAGTGCACTGGGGCCGGCATCCCGAAGGGCGAGCAACGCTCGCACCCTCAGACACCCAACAGCGTGCCCGACACAGCCAGCCGACCAGATCAGCGTTCCACGCCCCGAAGAGCAGTACTAGCGCCTGGTCCATCCTGGACCGTGCCGAATAGTCAACGTTCCACCCTTGAGCAACCAGCATCAGACATTCGCTGATGTACTGGCCTCTGACCGAGCGAACTCGGTAAGAAGTGCTCCTTAGAAAGGAGGTGATCCAGCCGCACCTTCCGGTACGGCTACCTTGTTACGACTTCGTCCCAATCGCCAGTCCCACCTTCGACAGCTCCCTCCCACAAGGGGTTGGGCCACCGGCTTCGGGTGTTACCGACTTTCGTGACGTGACGGGCGGTGTGTACAAGGCCCGGGAACGTATTCACCGCAGCAATGCTGATCTGCGATTACTAGCAACTCCGACTTCATGGGGTCGAGTTGCAGACCCCAATCCGAACTGAGACAGGCTTTTTGAGATTCGCTCTACCTCACGGTTTCGCAGCTCATTGTACCTGCCATTGTAGCACGTGTGCAGCCCAAGACATAAGGGGCATGATGACTTGACGTCGTCCCCACCTTCCTCCGAGTTGACCCCGGCAGTCTCCTGTGAGTCCCCATCACCCCGAAGGGCATGCTGGCAACACAGAACAAGGGTTGCGCTCGTTGCGGGACTTAACCCAACATCTCACGACACGAGCTGACGACAGCCATGCACCACCTGTACACCGACCACAAGGGGGGCACTATCTCTAATGCTTTCCGGTGTATGTCAAGCCTTGGTAAGGTTCTTCGCGTTGCGTCGAATTAAGCCACATGCTCCGCTGCTTGTGCGGGCCCCCGTCAATTCCTTTGAGTTTTAGCCTTGCGGCCGTACTCCCCAGGCGGGGAACTTAATGCGTTAGCTGCGGCACCGACGACGTGGAATGTCGCCAACACCTAGTTCCCACCGTTTACGGCGTGGACTACCAGGGTATCTAATCCTGTTCGCTCCCCACGCTTTCGCTCCTCAGCGTCAGTAATGGCCCAGAGATCCGCCTTCGCCACCGGTGTTCCTCCTGATATCTGCGCATTTCACCGCTACACCAGGAATTCCGATCTCCCCTACCACACTCTAGCCTGCCCGTATCGACTGCAGACCCGAGGTTAAGCCTCGGGCTTTCACAACCGACGTGACAAGCCGCCTACGAGCTCTTTACGCCCAATAATTCCGGACAACGCTTGCGCCCTACGTATTACCGCGGCTGCTGGCACGTAGTTAGCCGGCGCTTCTTCTGCAGGTACCGTCACTTTCGCTTCTTCCCTGCTGAAAGAGGTTTACAACCCGAAGGCCGTCATCCCTCACGCGGCGTCGCTGCATCAGGCTTTCGCCCATTGTGCAATATTCCCCACTGCTGCCTCCCGTAGGAGTCTGGGCCGTGTCTCAGTCCCAGTGTGGCCGGTCGCCCTCTCAGGCCGGCTACCCGTCGTCGCCTTGGTGAGCCATTACCTCACCAACAAGCTGATAGGCCGCGGGCTCATCCTTCACCGCCGGAGCTTTCCACCGCCCGACCATGCGGTCAGCGGTTGTATCCGGTATTAGACCCCGTTTCCAGGGCTTGTCCCAGAGTGAAGGGCAGATTGCCCACGTGTTACTCACCCGTTCGCCACTAATCCCCACCGAAGTGGTTCATCGTTCGACTTGCATGTGTTAAGCACGCCGCCAGCGTTCGTCCTGAGCCAGGATCAAACTCTCCGTGAATGTTTACTCGGCCAGTAAATTAATACACACGAGAGCGGAACAGTCGAGCGGAATAGGCTCGACTGTTCACAGCGTCCTCGCTGTGTTTTTTCAAAGGAACCTCGTTCCCAGCTGATGCTGGAGACGGGGTATCAACATATCTGGCGTTGACTTTTGGCACGCTGTTGAGTTCTCAAGGAACGGACGCTTCCTTTGTACTCACCCTCTCGGGCTTTCCTCCGGGCTTTTCCCTTCGGTCTTGCGTTTCCGACTCTATCAGATCTTTCCGATCCGATTTCCTCGGTGCTTTCCAGGTTTCCGCTTCCGCGTTTCCCTTTCCGGCGATTCCGACTCTATCAGAACTTTTCTGTTCCGATTCCCGGTCGGCGGGTTGTCTCCGGCTTTTCGGCTTTCGCCTGTCGGCCTTTCGACATTCACTACGCTAGCCGATTCCCGTTCCGATTCATAATCGGTGTTCCGCGGGTTCGAACGCGGACGTGCGAGCACGTCACTATCGGCCCCGCGAAGGGGCTGTCAGTAGGTAGTGGAGTGGCCGCTCCGGCTGCAGGCGATCGCCGTACCCGGTTCAGCGGCTCGGGCTACATTACGCACCTCGCCCAGCAGAGTCAACTCCGACGCCGCCGGGGCACATGCGCGCGATACGGGCTCACGGTCGGGTCGTCGGCGACCCAGTAGCGCCACGGATGGGCGTCGCCGTCGCCGCCCTCGCCGGCCACCCCGGTGCGCGGGCCGTTGCGCACCTGGTCGGCGGGGACCGGTGTGCCGCTCACGATCCGGATCTCGGTGTCGTCGGCGGCGCAGGCGTCGGCTCCGTCGAGGGCGCGGTCGACGCCGAGGGCGGTGGCCAGACGGGCCGGGCCCTTGGCCAGTTCCTTGTCGTTGCGGGCCGAGACCCGGCGCAGCCGGGCCAGCTCGGCCCCCTCGACGATCTCGCCGGCGCGGAGCAGGACTCCGCTCGCCTCTCCCTCGGGTCCGCACACCAGGTTCATGCAGTGCCACATGCCGTACGTGAAATAGACGTAGACATGGCCGGGGGGACCGAACATCACGCCGTTGCGGGTGGTGCGGCCCCGGTAGGCGTGGGAGCCGGGGTCGTTCGGGCCGTCGTAGGCCTCCACCTCGGTCAGGCGCAGGGCGATCGGGCCGTCCGGGGTCGTACGGATGAGGACGCGGCCCAGGAGATCGGGGGCGACCTCCAGAACGGGGCGGTCGAAGAACTCTCTGGGCAGGGACGTACGGTCCGAGGGCGCGATCATGCCTGACGAGCGTAGTCCAGACGGGTGGGTTTCAAGGACTGGTCAAAGATCCTCGGACTTGCCAGGGTGTGGACGCGGAACCGGTCGCGGCCGGGTCGCGTTTGTAGGTAGGGCAGGAGCCCACTGCGTAGAAGGAGTGTCATGGCGTTCAAGAAGCTGCTGGCGAGTCTCGGGGCCGGCGGGGCGTCCGTCGAGACGGAGCTGCACGAGGTCAACGTCGTGCCGGGCGGGGTGGTCCAGGGCGAGGTGCGGATCCAGGGCGGGTCCGTGAACCAGCGGATCGAGGGGCTCTCGGTCGGCCTGCAGGCCAAGGTCGAGGTGGAGAGCGGCGACGAGGAGTACAAGCAGAACATCGAGTTCACCAAGGTGCAGCTCGGCGGCGCCTTCGAGCTCCAGGCGGGCGCGGTGCACGCGGTGCCGTTCGGGCTGGAGATCCCGTGGGAGACGCCGATCACGATGATCGACGGCCAGGCGCTGCGCGGCATGAACATCGGGGTGACCACGGAGCTGGCGATCGCGCGGGCGGTGGACTCCGGCGACCTCGACCCGGTCAACGTGCACCCGATGCCGGCGCAGAAGGCGATCCTGGACGCCTTCATCCAGCTGGGCTTCCGCTTCAAGCACGCGGACATGGAGCGCGGTCACATCCGCGGGACGCGGCAGCTGCTGCCGTTCTACCAGGAGATCGAGTTCTACCCGCCGTCGGAGTACCGCGGTCTCAACGAGGTCGAGTTGAGCTTCGTGGCCGACGAGCAGGCGATGGACGTGGTGCTGGAGATGGACAAGAAGCCCGGTCTGTTCAGCGAGGGCAGCGACACCTACCGCTGCTTCCAGGTCTCTCTGCACGACTACCAGGCGACCGACTGGGCGGCGTACCTGCACCAGTGGATCTCCGCGGTCGGCAGCAAGCGCAGTTGGTTCTAGGCTCGGGACCGGGGAACCCTGTGCGGGGTCCCGACGCAACCGATGCAGGAGGTACCGAGGTGTCCGAGCTGAAGCGGCGACCGCTCCCCCACGACTTCCATCCGCCCGTGCCGTCGTTCACGGTCACGAGCGACGACGTCCGGGAAGGGGCGGTGCTCCAGGACGCTCAGGTCCAGGCGGCGGGGAACACCTCGCCGCAGCTGCGCTGGGAGGGTTTCCCGCCCGGGACCAAGAGCTTCGCCGTCACCTGCTACGACCCGGACGCCCCGACGGGCAGCGGGTTCTGGCACTGGGTGCTGTTCGACATCCCGGTCTCGGTGACGGAGCTGCCGGCCGGTGCGGGCGGCGGGAAGTTCGAGGGGCTGCCCGAGGGCGCGGTGCACGCGCGCAACGACTACGGGTCCAAGGACTTCGGCGGCGCCGCGCCGCCGCCCGGCGACGGCCCGCACCGGTACGTGTTCACCGTGTACGCCGTCGACCAGGACAAGCTCGGTCCGGACTCGGACGCCTCTCCCGCGGTGGTGGGCTTCAACCTGCGGTTCCACACGCTGGGGCGCGCCCAGCTGATCGGTGAGTACGAGATTCCCGCCGAGGGCTGACTCGGCCTTTCTCCCGGTTCGGTGTTCACCGGACGTTTGCCCGCCTTCGGTCTTGGAAGTGATCGGAGGCGGGCAGTTTTATTGCGTTGTCCATCTCGGCGTGCCCGTCCAGAGTTGATCCGGGCCCGCCAGGGGGTGGGCAGGTGCACACGGGAGGTGGGCCGGATGCGGGACACGCTGGTGCTGAACGCGAGCTTCGAGCCGCTGTCGACGGTGACGCTGAACCGAGCCGTTGTGCTGGTGCTGCAGGACAAGGCCGTCGTGGAGCAGGCCCACCCCGAACTGCGGATGCGGGGCGCCGAGGTCGACATACCGGCGCCCCGGGTCATACGGCTGTGCCGGTACGTGCGGGTGCCGTTCCGAAGACAAGCGCCGTGGTCGAGGCGGGGTGTGCTGGTACGGGACCGGCACCGGTGCGCGTACTGCGGGGGGCGGGCGACGACCGTGGACCACGTGGTGCCGCGGTCGCGGGGCGGGCAGGACACCTGGCTGAACACGGTGGCCTCCTGCGCGGTCGACAATCACCGCAAGGCGGACCGGACTCCGGAGCAGGCGGGGATGCCGTTGTTGCGGGAGCCGTTCGAGCCGACGCCGGCGGACGCGATGCTGTTCGCCCTGGGGGCGGATGATCTTGCTGGGCTGCCGGAGTGGTTGGTGCGGGAGGCAGCCTGAGGTTGCGCCGGGGGCGGTGTTCGTCGGTCGGTGCGGGTCGGTTGGGGCTTGTCGCGCAGTTCCCCGCGCCCCTTGGGCGGTGGGGCTGGGGTCCGTTGTCGGGTGCGGGTCGTTCTGGGTTGAGCGCGCAGTTCCCCGCGCCCCTTGGGGGGTGCGGGGAACGGGGTTCTCAGTCGATGCGGGGCTTCTCGCGGCGTTCGGTGGGGTTGTTCCTGCCGTCGTTCTGCGGGGGGACCGTGGCGCCGCCGCCGTTGCCGCCCGAATTACCGCCGAAGGAACCGAAGTTGCCCATCGCGCCGGAGAGGCCCTTGAGGGCGTCGCCGATCTCGCTGGGGACGATCCAGAGCTTGTTGGCGTCGCCCTCGGCGATCTTCGGGAGCATCTGGAGGTACTGGTAGGACAGCAGCTTCTGGTCCGGGTCGCCGGCGTGGATGGCCTCGAAGACCGTGCGCACGGCCTGGGCCTCGCCCTCGGCGCGCAGGGCGGCGGCCTTGGCCTCACCCTCGGCGCGCAGGATCTGGGACTGCTTCTCGCCCTCGGCGCGCAGGATCTCGGACTGCCGGACACCTTCGGCCTGGAGGATCGCGGCGCGCTTGTCGCGGTCGGCGCGCATCTGCTTCTCCATCGAGTCCTGGATGGAGGTCGGGGGCTCGATCGCCTTCAGCTCGACGCGGTTGACGCGGATGCCCCACTTGCCGGTGGCCTCGTCGAGGACGCCGCGCAGGGCGGCGTTGATCTCCTCGCGGGAGGTGAGGGTGCGCTCCAGGTCCATGCCGCCGATGATGTTGCGCAGGGTGGTGACGGTGAGCTGCTCGATGGCCTGGATGTAGCTGGCGACCTCGTAGGTCGCGGCCCGGGCGTCGGTCACCTGGTAATAGATGACCGTGTCGATGTTGACGACCAGGTTGTCCTGGGTGATCACCGGCTGCGGCGGGAACGGCACGACCTGTTCGCGCAGGTCGATGCGGTTGCGGATGGTGTCGATGAACGGGACGACGATGTTGAGGCCCGCGTTCAGGGTCCGCGTGTAGCGGCCGAATCGCTCCACGATGGCAGCGCTGGCCTGCGGGATGACTTGGATCGTCTTGATCAGGGCGATGAAGACCAACACCACCAGAACGATCAGGACGATGATGACCGGTGCCATCGTTGCTTCCCGTACCCTTCTCCGCCTCGGCGCTTTCGGAAGATCTTATGGGCTGACGGCCGTTGAAGATCTTTCTGTCGAGTCTGACAGACCCTCACGTGCCATGGGGGGTGTTCGAGCCAGGTCACATGACGATGGCGGTCGCCCCCTCGATGTCCACGACGTCGACCTCCGCGCCCACGTCGTAGGCGTGGCCGGTGTCGAGCGAGCGGGCCGACCAGATCTCCCCGGCGAGCTTGATCCGGCCGCCGGAGCCGTCGACGCGTTCGAGCACGACCGCCTGCCTGCCCTTCAACGCGTCGACACCGGTGGCCAGTCGGGGCCGCTGCCGGTCGTGCCGGGCGGCGATGGGCCGTACGACGGCGATGAGCGCGACGGAGACGACGACGAAGGCGAGCACCTGGGCGACGACGCCGAAGCCGAGGCCGGCGACGACCGCGGCGGCCACGGCGCCGACGGCGAACATGCCGAACTCCGGCATCGCGGTCACCACGAGCGGGATTCCGAGCGCGGCCGCGCCGACGAGCCACCACACCCATGCGTCGATGTCGTTCACATGGTCATGGTAGGACCGCGGGCCCCGCGACGGACAGGGCGCACGGGGAGCGGCTCGCGGCGAAGGGCCGTCCCGGGGTGGGGAGTTCGGCCCCGGCGGTCAGGACAGCGGGAGGCCCTGGGCGGTCCAGCGCTCGCCGAGCTGCTCGACGACGAGCGGGAGGCCGAAGCAGAGGGAGAGGTTGCGGGAGGTGAGTTCCAGCTCCAGCGGGCCGGCGGCCAGGACCTTGCCCTGACGGATCATCAGGACGTGCGTGAAGCCGGGGGCGATCTCCTCGACGTGGTGCGTGACCATGATCATGGAGGGGGCGATGGGGTCGCGGGCGAGGCGGCCGAGGCGGCGGACCAGGTCCTCGCGGCCGCCGAGGTCGAGGCCGGCGGCGGGCTCGTCCAGGAGCAGCAGCTCGGGGTCGGTCATCAGGGCGCGGGCGATCAGGGTGCGCTTGCGCTCGCCCTCGGACAGGGTGCCGAAGCGGCGGTCGAGGTACTCGGTCATGCCGAGGCGGTCGAGGAAGGCGCGGGCGCGCTGCTCGTCGACGTCCTCGTACTCCTCCTGCCAGCCGGCGGTCATGCCGTAGGCGGCGGTGAGCACGGTCTGGAGGACGGTCTGGCGCTTGGGGAGCTTCTCGGCCATGGCGATGCCGGCCATGCCGATGCGGGGGCGCAGCTCGAAGACGTCGGTTCCGGGCCTGCCGAGGGTCTCGCCGAGGATGGTGGCGGTGCCCTTGCTGGGGTAGAGGTAGCTGGAGGCGACGTTCAGGAGGGTGGTCTTGCCGGCGCCGTTCGGGCCGAGGATGACCCAGCGCTCGCCCTCCTTGACCGACCAGGAGACCTGGTCCACCAGAGCCCGGTCCTCGCGGACCACGGATACGTCCTGAAGCTCCAGAACATCGCTCATGAGCGCGTTGTCTCCCCTTGCAGTGTGCCGCCGGTCTCGGCTGTCGCGTACGCCTGTGGCTCGGTCCGCCGCGCCGGTGGGCGCAGCCCCCACCGAATCTACGCCACGAGACGGGCGGGCCGTTCCATCGGTCGGTCCTTAGGGTGGGGGCATGCTCACGGAACCGCGCTCTGGACGCCTCGCCGCTTGGGGAAATGCCTTTCTTGCCGGACTTGTCTCACCGGACGACGCGGTGCTCGCCGTCGTGGGTGAGGACGCCGTCCATCGGGTGGTGGGGCTGCCCGGGGAGCCGGAGCCCGTCGGGCTGACGCTCGCGCTGGGGCGGCTGCGGGGGCTGGGGGCGGGCGCGCTGCGGGTGGCGCTGCCCGCGCCGGGGCATCCGCTGGGGCTGAGCGGGCCGCCGGAGTTCAACGCGCGGGCGCTGGAGGCGGAGGAGGCGGTGATCTGTCACGGCGCCGCGTGGGGGCTGGTGCCGGAGGTGTCGGAGGCCGGCCCTGCGGGTGATGTGCACGTGGAGGTGGTGTGGCGGGCGCTGCCGGTGCGGGAGGCGCCGCCGGCCGACGTGCCGTCGCTGGGTGAGGCGGAGCGAGAGCTGGCGGAGGCGCTGCGGGAGGCCACGGAGGTGCTGGCGCGGCTGGACGTCGCCGGGTCGGGGCCGGTGGCGGAGGCGGCGATCGACGCGTACCGGGCTCGGGCGGAGCGGGGGCGGGAGGTGTTGGCGCCCGGGTATCCGCCGCGGGCGGTGCGGGTGCTGGAGCTGGCGCAGCGGGTGGGGTTGCTGGTGTCGCTGGCGTACGGGAACGGGCACGGGGGTGCGGTGAGCGCGTCCGAGATGGCGGCGCGGGGGGCCGCGTTGCGGCCGGTGGAGCGGACGGCTCGGCGGGCTCAGGTCGCCGCGTACAACTCCGTTGTGGAGGAGCGGGAGAAGAGGGTGCGGTGAGGAAAGGGGTGTACGGGGGTGTCGGTCGGGGCGGCGTCCGGCGCTGAGGGTTCCTCCGGTGGGCGTCGGTTGTCCTGGCGCCCGGCGGTGTGCTGCGGGGGTGGGGTGCGCGGCCCGGCGTGTGCGGGGCGCCGCCCGCGCCCAGCCGTGCCGCCCCGGGCGGCACGCATGCCCGCGGGACGGGATGAGGGGCGAGGTGCGGTGGGCACGCGTGGCTGCGGGTTGGTGGAGAGGGGTGCGGCGGGGCGGTACGCGCGCCGGCGGGATGACGGGCGAGGCGAGAGGGGTACGCGCGCCTGTGCGGTGACGGGGAGGGCAGGCGCAGTACGCATGCCCCGGGATGACGGGCCGGGTGGGGGCCGTACGGGTGCCCGGGCGGTGTCGGGGGTGGGGAGGGTGGGAGCCGTGGGCTCGCTCGTGTGATGGCGGGAGGACTGGGGCCTCCCGGGGGGAGCCGGGAGGCCCGGGGGGTCAGTGGTTGAGGCCGAGGTTGCCGAAGGCGGGGTTCAGGACGCCGATGACGTTGACGCTGTTGCCGACGGCGTTGACCGGGACGTGGACCGGGGCCTGGATGACGTTGCCCGAGACGACGCCCGGGGAGCCGTGGGCGGCGCCGCCGGCGGCGGAGGAGGCGGAGGCCATTCCGGCGCCCGCGGCCACGAGCCCGCCGGCCACCATCGTCACGGCCGCTGCCTTCTTCAGGTTCTTCACTTCTGAGCCTTCCTGGTGATCGCCGCGGCAGTCGCCGCGGCACGCACTGGAGAACGGCCGGGCCTCGTGAAGGTTGCGCCATCCGGGGGACATTCCCACGACGGTATGAATCTCAGCCCGGTGGGGCCGCAGCGGCCGGAAGGGTCCGGTCAGTCGGTCACGCCGTGGCGTACGGCCCACAGCGCCGCCTGGGTGCGGTCCGCCAGGTCGAGCTTCATCAGGATGTTCGACACGTGTGTCTTGACCGTCTTCTCCGACAGCACCAGCGCCCGGGCGATCTCCCGGTTGGAGCGGCCGTCCGCTATCAGGCCGAGGACCTCGCGCTCCCGCTCCGTGAGGGAGCCGCCGCGCCCCTGCCCGGACTGGGCCTCCTCCTGGGACAGCAGCGCCCCGGCGACCTCCGGCTGGAGCAGGATGTGCCCGGCGTGCACGGAGCGGATGGCGCCGGCCAGCGCGTCCGGGTCCACGTCCTTGTAGACGTACCCGGCGGCACCCGCCCGCAGGGCCGGGACCACCGTGCGCTGCTCGGTGAAGCTGGTCACGATCAGCACCCGCGCCCCGTTGCCCAGCTCGCGCAGCCGGCGCAGCGCCTCGACGCCGTCCATGACCGGCATCTTCACGTCCATGAGGACGACGTCGGGTCGCAGCTCCTGCGCGCGGGCGACGCCCTCCGCGCCGTCCGCGGCCTCGCCGACCACCTCGATGTCGTCCTGCACCTCCAGGAAGGTGCGCAGGCCCCGGCGGACCACCTGGTGGTCGTCGACGACCAGCACCTTGATCGCTTCAGCCACCGGGCGCCTCCATCTCGATCGTGGTGCCCTTGCCGGGCGCCGATTCCACGGTCAGCGTGCCGCCGGCCCCGCTCGCCCGGTCACGCATCGACACCAGCCCCAGATGGCGGCCCGCGCCGCGCACCGCCTGCTGGTCGAAGCCGCTGCCGTCGTCGGTGACGCGCAGCACGGCGCCGCAGCCGCGGCGCTCCAGGGTGACGTCCACGTGCCGCGCGCCCGAGTGCCGCAGCGCGTTGTGCAGGGCCTCCTGGGCGACGCGCAGCACGGCCTCCTCCTGTGCGGCGGGCAGCGCGCGCAGGCCCTGCGCGGTGAAGGTGACGCGGGCGGTGTGGGCGCGGTCGAGGACCTGTATCTGGGTGCGCAGGGTGGCGACGAGGCCGTCCTCGTCGAGTGCCGCGGGGCGCAGCTCCACGACGGCGGCGCGCAGCTCGTCGGCGGCCTCGGCGGCCAGCGCGGCCACCTGCTGGAGTTCGCCCTTGGCGCGGACCCGGTCGCGGTCGACCAGGGCGGCGGCGGCCTGGGCGGTCAGGCGCAGCGAGAACAGCTTCTGGCTGACCGCGTCGTGCAGCTCGTGGGCGAGGCGGGAGCGCTCCTCGGCGATGGTCAGCTCGCGGCTGCGCTCGTAGAGGCGGGCGTTGGTGAGGGCGATGGCGGCGTGCTGGGCGAGGAGGGCGAGCAGGTCCTCGTCCTCCTGGGTGAAGCCGCAGCCGCCGGCCGGCTTCGGGCAGCGCTTGTTGGCGAGGAACAGCGCCCCGATGACCTCGTCGCCGTCGCGGATCGGCAGGCCCAGGAAGTCGGACATGTCGGGGTGGGCGGCCGGCCAGCCCTCGAAGCGCGGGTCCTGGCGGACGTCGGCCAGCCGCTCGGCCTCCGCCTGGTGCAGCATCGCGGCGAGGATGCCGTGCTGGCGCGGGAGCGGGCCGATGGCGCGCCACTGCTCCTCGCTGATCCCGTCGACCACGAACTGGGCGAAGCCGCCGTGGTCGTCCGGCACGCCGAGGGCGGCGTACTGCGCGTCGAGCAGTTCACGGGCGGAGGCGACGATCGTCTTGAGGACGTCGCGCACCTCCAGGTGCCTGCTCATCGCCAGCAGCGCGGAGCTGACCGCGGCGAGGCCGGACCGGGGGCCATGACTCATGCCCTCAAGGTACCGGCGGGGTCCGGCAGCGCGGATCGGCCCTGGGGCGGCGCCGTCCGGGGTCGCTGGACCTAGGTCCCGGGGCCCGGTGCCGAGGGCTGTCCGAACCTTCCCGGAAACCCCCGAAATCCGCTCACCGAATGCATTGCGGCAGCAACTTTCAGTAAGGGCGAACCGCCCCCGATGTGAGGACCCACATAGGGCGCACGTCACGTACGAACGGGCATAGGAGACATAGAACCCCGGATGAACGGGACAGATAGCCCAGTCTATCCCGTTTTGCGTGTTCCTGATCCACTACCCGGCTTCGTACGTCACACCTTTGCCAGCGGATTTTGCGGCAGCTAAGAATTGCTCTCGTCGCTCAGCGCCGCGGGTTTCCGCTCGTGGCGTTCGTGTGGGTAGGACCCCCTCCCGCAGTCCGGAGAGCGACCTCCGCGCTACTCGAAGAGGTCCATTTCGTATGTCTGCCAACTTCCGCTTCATCCGTAAGAGTCGTGCCCTGACCAAGACCCAGAAGTTCGCCGTCGCCGGTGTCACTACGCTCGGCGCCGCCGCCATCGCCGTCTCCGCCGCCGTGCCCGGCGAGGCCACGACCGTCGCCGCCGACACCGCGGCTCCGGCCACCGTCGCCTCGCAGCCGGTCAAGGGCGTCAAGGCCAGCGTGACCGACCGCCTCGCCGGCGACAGCCTGAAGGTCCAGGCCATCGCGGCCAAGCAGCAGGCCGTCGCCAAGGAGAAGGCCGCCGTCGCCGCCAAGAAGACCGCCGCCGAGCGCAAGGCCGTCGCCGGGCGCCACGCCCAGCAGGCCACCGCCCGCGCCGCGCAGCGTCCGCAGATGCAGACCGTCGCCGCGTCCAAGACCTACGGCAACGACCTGAACGGCTGGATCCGGCAGTCGCTGGACATCATGAAGCAGCACAACATCCCCGGCTCCTACAGCGGCCTGCACCGCAACATCCTGCGGGAGTCCTCGGGCAACCCGCGCGCGATCAACGACTGGGACATCAACGCCATCAACGGCATCCCCTCGAAGGGTCTGCTCCAGGTCATCGACCCGACCTTCCGGACCTACCACGTCCCGGGCACCTCGTGGAACATCTACGACCCGGTCGCCAACATCACCGCCGCCTGCAACTACGCCGCCCACCGGTACGGCTCGATGGACAACGTCAACAGCGCGTACTGAGGTCGGCGCGGACCTCTGACAGACGCGGAAGGGCGGCACCCCGACGGGGTGCCGCCCTCGGCGTACCAGGGGACGTCGGGGTGACCGGCGTTACTTGCGCATGACCTCCGGCTCGTGGCGCCGCAGGAAGCGGGCCACCAGGAAGCCGCACACGACGCCCAGCGCGATCAGCGCGATCATGTCGACGGTCCAGGCCGAGGCCGCGTGGTCCCACAGCGGATCGGTGCTGGTGGGATCGTCGGTGTTCGGGGCGATCTTGTTGAAGTCCAGCGTGGCGCCGGCGGCTGCGACGGCCCAGCGCGACGGCATCAGGTACGAGAACTCGTTGACGCCCAGCGTGCCGTGCAGCGTGAACAGGCAGCCGGTGAACACCACCTGCACGATCGCGAACATCACCAGCAGCGGCATGGTCTTCTCGGAGGTCTTCACCAACGAGGAGATGACCAGGCCGACCATCATCGAGCTGAAGCCGAGCGCCATGATCGGCAGGCACAGCTCCAGCAGGGTCCCGTGGCCCAGGATCAGGCCCTCGTCGGGAATCGTCCGGCTGGAGAAGCCGATCACGCCGACGAGCAGACCCTGCAGCACGGTGACCACACCGAGCACGACGACCTTCGACATCAGGTACGCCGAACGGGACAGGCCGGTGGCGCGCTCCCGTTCGTAGATGACCCGTTCCTTGATCAGCTCGCGCACGGAGTTCGCGGAGCCCGCGAAGCAGGCGCCGACCGCGAGGATCAGCAGCACCGTGGTGGCGGTGCCGTTCGGGGTGTGCAGGCCCGTCTTGTGGTTGATCGGGTTGACCAGCAGGCCCTTCTCGTGGTCGATGAGCAGGCTCACCGAGCCGATCACCGCCGGCAGCAGCACCGTCAGGGCCAGGAAGCCCTTGTCGGAGACGATCACCGAGACGTACCGGCGGATCAGGGTCAGCAGCTGCGAGCCCCAGCTCTGCGGCTTGGGCGGCTTGAGGGCCTGCGGCGGCGCCACCGGCACGGCCTGCGGGGCGACCGAGTCGATGTCCGCGGCGTACATCTGGTAGTGCTGCGAGCCCTTCCAGCGGCCCGCCCAGTCGTAGTCGCGGTAGTTCTCGAAGGCGGAGAAGACGTCGGCCCAGCTGTCGTAGCCGAAGAAGTTCAGCGCCTCCTCGGGCGGGCCGAAGTAGGCGACGGAGCCGCCCGGCGCCATCACCAGCAGCTTGTCGCAGATCGCCAGCTCGGCCACCGAGTGGGTGACCACGAGGACGGTGCGGCCGTCGTCGGCCAGGCCCCGCAGCAGCTGCATGACGTCGCGGTCCATGCCCGGGTCGAGGCCGCTGGTCGGCTCGTCCAGGAAGATCAGCGACGGCTTGGTCAGCAGCTCCAGGGCGACCGAGACGCGCTTGCGCTGGCCGCCGGAGAGCGAGGTGACCTTCTTGTCCTTGTGGATGTCGAGCTTCAGCTCGCGCAGCACCTCGTCGATCCGGGCGTTGCGCTCCTGCGCGGTGGTGTCCGAGGGGAAGCGGAGCTTGGCCGCGTACTTCAGCGCCTTCTTGACCGACAGCTCCTTGTGCAGGATGTCGTCCTGCGGGACCAGGCCGATGCGCTGGCGCAGCTCGGCGAACTGCTTGTAGAGGTTCCGGTTGTCGTAGAGGACCTCGCCCTGGTCGGCGGGCCGGTAGCCGGTGAGCGCCTTGAGCAGGGTCGACTTGCCGGAGCCGGACGGCCCGATGACCGCGATCAGCGACTTCTCCGGGACGCCGAAGGAGACGTCCTTGAGGATCTGCTTGCCGCCGTCGACCGTGACGGTGAGGTGGCGGGCGGAGAAGGACACCTCGCCGGTGTCGACGAACTCCTCCAGCCGGTCGCCGACGATCCGGAACGTCGAGTGGCCGACGCCGACGATGTCACTGGGGCCGAGCGTCGCCGAGCCGCCCTTGGCGATCGGCTGACCGTTGACGTACGTGCCGTTGTGCGAGCCCAGGTCGCGGATCTCGAAACGGCCATCGGGCGTGGCGTGGAACTCGGCGTGGTGGCGGGAGACCTGGAGGTCGGAGACGACCAGGTCGTTCTCCAGCGCACGGCCGATGCGCATCACCCGGCCGAGGGAGAACTGGTGGAACGTGGTGGGACTGCGGTCGCCGTGGACCGGCGGCGCCCCCGCGCCACCACCGGGTCCGCCCTGCTGCTGGTGCGGGATCGACGGCGCCTGCTGCTGTGCGGGCGCCTGCTGCTGCGGCTTCGCCTGTGCCTGTGCTTGTGCCTGTGCCTGTGCCTGCTGCCAGTCCGCCGGTGCGGCGTGCTGCTGCGCGACGGGCGGCTGCTGCGTGGCCGGGGCCTGCTGTGCCCAGCCGGCGTGGGCGCCCTGGGCGGCGACGGGGGCCGCGGCGGCCGAGAGGTTCAGCCGCGGTCCGTCGGTCGCGTTGCCGAGGTGGACGGCCGAGCCGGGGCCGATCCCCACCTGCTGGACCCGCTGGCCCCGCACGAACGTGCCGTTGGTGCTGCCGTGGTCCTCGATGACCCAACCCCGGCCGTCGAAGCCGACCGTGGCGTGGCGCCAGGAGACCCTGGCATCCTCGAACACGATGTCGCCCTGGGGATCGCGTCCGAGGGTGTAGCGCCTGGACGGGTCGAGCGTCCAGGTCCGTCCATTGGTTTCCAGTACGAGTTCCGGCACTCCATGCCCCACTGATTTGTCCCCCGAGTTGCCCCCGTCGCAGGGGGTGTAGGGATGTCGAACATCGGGAGGAACTATTTCAGGCTGGGCCCCGTGACCGAAAGCCGGGCCTTGTCATGAGTGGGTAACGTCCACTCGACTGCCGTGACACGGGCGAGGGTTGAAAACTGGGCGGAGAGTGGCATTCCCGCCCGAGGAGGACATGGACGGCGGACGCGCCCTGCGTTCTCTCTCTACGGCACCTGCGTACGGTGCCCGTTGGGCTCGTCTCGGTCGAACTCCGGTTCCGGGTGCCGGTGGTGGCCGCGGACGTCCGCACACACCTGGGTGCGCGCACCGGGACGCGGACCTGAGGACGGGTGCGGCCTTGCGGACGGGTGCGGTGTGGGCGGCGGGGTGGCGGGGCGGCGGGGTGTGGCCGCTTCCGCGGTGTGGGGTCGCCGCTCCCCCGGCGTGCCGTACCGGCCGCCCGGCCGGTGCCTGCGGCGGCACCGGCCGGCTTCCCTGCGCCGTGCCGGCGCGCCGCGCGTGCGCCGGGGCGGGTCCCGGGCGCGCGGGGTCCGTCCGCCCCCTCGGCCCGGGGCGCGCGACAGGGCGGTTTCACCTGATCGACGCCCAGTGTTTCCTGTCCGCCAGGCGGACCTGAGGGGCGTGGGGCACGGGGTGCCGGATACGGTGGGAGGCACCATGAGCGCTTCGCAGAGTTCCGATGACCTCACCCTTCTCGTCAAGATCTTCGGGAAGGACAGGCCGGGCATCACGGCCGGTCTCTTCGACACCCTCGCCGCCTACTCCGTGGACGTGGTCGACATCGAGCAGGTCGTCACCCGTGGCCGGATGGTGCTGTGCGCGCTCGTCACCCAGCCGCCCGCCGGTCTCGAGGGCGATCTGCGGGCCACCGTGCACAGCTGGGCCGAGTCGATGAAGATGCAGGCGGAGATCCTGTCCGGCCGGGGCGACAACCGGCCGCGCGGTCTCGGCCGCTCCCTGGTCACCGTGCTCGGCCACCCCCTCACGGCGGAGGCGACCGCGCGGATCGCCGCGCGGATTACCCAGGCCGGCGGCAACATCGACCGTATCTTCCGGCTGGCCAAGTACCCGGTGACCGCCGTGGAGTTCGCGGTGTCCGGCGTGGAGACGGAACCACTGCGCACCGCTCTGGCGAAGGAGGCGGCGGCGCTGGGCGTCGACGTCGCGGTGGTCGCCGCGGGCCTGCACCGGCGCGCGCAGCGGCTGGTCGTCATGGACGTGGACTCGACGCTCATCCAGGACGAGGTCATCGAGCTGTTCGCCGCGCACGCCGGCTGCGAGGACCAAGTGGCCGAGGTGACGGCGGCCGCGATGCGCGGCGAGCTGGACTTCGAGCAGTCGCTGCACGCGCGTGTCGCGCTGCTGGCGGGGCTGGACGCCTCCGTGGTGGACAAGGTGCGCAGCGAGGTGCGGCTGACGCCGGGCGCCCGCACCCTGATCCGTACGCTGAAGCGGCTGGGCTACCAGGTCGGCGTCGTCTCGGGCGGCTTCACCCAGGTCACGGACGATCTGCAGGACCGGCTGGGGCTGGACTTCGCGCAGGCCAACACGCTGGAGATAGTCGACGGGAAGCTGACGGGCCGGGTCACCGGCGAGATCGTCGACCGGGCGGGCAAGGCGCGGCTGCTGCGCCGGTTCGCCGCCGAGGCGGGCGTTCCGCTGGCGCAGACCGTGGCGATCGGCGACGGCGCGAACGATCTGGACATGCTGAACGCCGCCGGTCTCGGCGTCGCTTTCAACGCCAAGCCGGTGGTACGGGAGGCCGCGCACGCCGCGGTGAACGTGCCCTTCCTCGACACGGTCCTGTATCTGCTCGGAGTCACCCGCGAAGAGGTCGAGGCGGCGGACGCGCACGAGGAGCGCTGAGCGGACCCGTGCCCCGCACGGTCGGCTGACCAGGCCCGCCCCGCACGCTCGGCTGACCGGCCCCGCGCGGTCGGGCGGAGCGGTCGCCGTGCGCCCTTGCCGCGAGGTCCGGCGCGCCGTCCCCGGCCGCCGGGCCTCTCGCGCGCTCGGCGGGCTACTCCGAGGGGGCCCAGTAGTCGCTCAGGGTGGCCGTGCCCGGTTCGAGGGCCTTCCAGGAGCCGTCGAAGGTCAGCACGGCGAAGGCCGCGGTCGGGAAGCCTCGGCGGCCCATCCGTTCGCCCGCGTCGCCCTCGGCGGCGCCGGAGAGCACCTCGGTCACTCCCTGCACACCCGGGTTGTGACCGATCAGGATGACGTTGCGCACGTCGTCCGGCGTCTCGTTGAGCACGGCGATCAGCTCGCCCGGGGAGGCCTCGTAGATCCGCTCCTCGTAGATGGTTTTCGGCCGGTGCGGCAGCTCGTGGACGGCGAGCTTCCAGGTTTCCCGGGTCCGGTTCGCTGTCGAGCACAGGGCAAGGTCGAAGGGGATCCGGGTGTCGGCCAGCTTGCGGCCGGCCACCGGGGCGTCCTTGCGGCCCCGCTCGGCGAGCGGTCGTTCGTGGTCGGACACCTGCGGCCAGTCGGCTTTCGCATGCCGGAAGAGGACAATCCTGCGGGGTTCTGCGACGCTCATGACACCCAGCTTCGCACGAAACAGGCCATCGGGCGCAGGTAGTTGACATGCGCCTTCTCGGCCGGGGCGCCGGGTGCCGGACGGGCCGCGGGCCGGTCCGGCCGCCTCATCGCGTCAGAAGTTCCTGGACGCGCTCCAGCAGCTGCGTGGTCGCGGGGTCGGCGCCGGTCGCATGTGCGTGCGACGGGTTCAGTATGAGGGCCAGCAGTGTCACGAAGGCGAGGGCCGGCAGCGCCAGGGCCCACCAGGGCAGCCTGGTGTCGACGCCGCCCATGGTCGCCGGGTGGGTCCGGGTGTGCGTACGGGCCGGCATGGTCGCCTCCGCTGGTCTTCGGGTCGGTTCCGCTCGTCCACGGACTCCACGGACCGCTCGTCGCGGTCACACCACGAACCTACGGAATCGGCGCGCGCCCGCCCATCCGGTGATCCACCCACTTGACCCTGACCCTCACCCCCTAGGGGACAGGGGGGCCAGCCCCACCATGGGCGGGGCCGGACCGGTCCTGGCCGAGGGGCGGGTCAGGGGGGCCGAGGGGCGGGTCAGGGGGAGGCGAGCGTCGCGACGATGGCGATGACCACGAAGATGGCGAGGAACGCGCCGAAGACGATCAGCATCTTCTTCTGGCCGTTCGGCGGGTTCGGATCGAGCACAGGCTGCATGGCCACCAGTGTGGCACCCCGCGCCCCGGACGGATGCGCGGGGGCGGCTCAGCGCGCCGCCTCCTCCTCCACGGTGCGGTTGCGCCCGGCCAGCCAGCCGACCAGCATCTGCGGGATCATCAGCGCGGTCATCAGGGCGATCGGCACGCCCCAGCCGCCGCTGCTCTGGTAGAGCACGCCGACCAGCAGCGGCCCGGGGATGGATATCAGGTAGCCGGCGCTCTGGGCGAACGCCGACAGCTGGGCCACGCCCGGACCGCTCCTGGCCCGCATGCCGACCATGGTGAGGGCGAGCGGGAAGGCGCAGTTGGAGACGCCGAGGAGCACCGCCCAGGCCCAGGCGCCGCCGGCCGGCGCGAGGTACAGGCCGGCGTAGCCGGCGAGGCCGCAGACGCCGAGGACGAGCACGATCGGGCCCTGGTGGGGCAGCCGGGTGGCCAGTCGCGGGATGACGAAGGCGAGCGGCACGCCCATCACCATGGTGACGGCGAGCAGCAGTCCGGCGGTGCCGGCGGGCACGCCCGCGTCCCGGAAGATCTGGGGCATCCAGCCCATCGTGATGTAGGCGGCGGTGGCCTGGAGGCCGAAGAAGACGGCCAGCGCCCAGGCGGTGCGGCTGCGGGTGATGCGCAGCGCGGGGGCCGGCTCCTCCCGCGGGGTGTCCCGCCGGGCGTGCTCGGGCCGCTCGGCGCCGGCGGCGTCCCGGTGCCGGATCAGCGGCAGCCACGGGAGCACGGCCACCGCCGCGAGCAGCGCCCATACGGCCAGTCCGGGCTGCCAGCCGCCGAGGGCGTCGGTCAGCGGCACGGTCACGGCGGCGGCGGTCGAGGTGCCCAGGGCGAGGGCCATGGAGTACAGGCCGGTCATGGAGCCGACCCGGTCGGGGAACCAGCGCTTGACGATGACCGGCATCAGGACGTTGCTGACGGCGATGCCCATGAGGGCGAGGGCGCTGGCGGCCAGGAAGGCGACGGTGCTGCCGATGTAGGGGCGGATCACCAGGCCCGCGGTGATGGCGGCCATGCCCGCGCACACCACGGCGGCGGGTCCGAAGCGGCGCGCGAGGCGGGGGGCCATGACGCCGAAGACGGCGAAGCAGAGCGGGGGCACCGAGGTGAGCAGGCCGGCCACGCTGCCACTCATCCCGAGTCCGTCGCGCACCTCTTCCAGGAGCGCGCCGAGGCTGGTGATGGCGGGCCTGAGGTTCAGGGCGGACAGCACGATGCCGGCGACGACCAGGCGCGTCGCCCACGCGCGCGGGGCGGGCGTCCGGGGCTCCCGCTGGGCCCCGGGCGCCTCCGGGGCGGCGGCCCCGGCCGGGGTGTGCTGCTCGGTCGGTGGCGTCGTCGTCCGGGTCGTTTCCTCACTTACCATGAGACCCATCATAGAATCATAGGATGATTGACTGTCCAGTGTCCGCGAGCAGCACTCCGGGCCAGACGTGCGAAGGTGTGCCATGCCCCTGAGCCATCCGCGCCGGTCGGCGCTGTCCGAGCAGGTCATCGCCGCGCTGCGCAACCAGATCACCTCGGGCGAGTGGCCGGTCGGTTCGCGTATCCCGACCGAGCCCGAGCTGGTGGAACAGCTCGGCGTCGCCCGCAACACCGTGCGCGAGGCGGTCCGCGCGCTCGCCCACAACGGCCTGCTGGACATCCGCCAGGGCTCGGGCACCTACGTCGTGGCGACCAGCGAGCTGGCGGGCGTGATGCACCGCCGGTTCGCCGGGGCGGATCCCCGGCACATCGCCGAACTGCGCTCCACCCTGGAGTCGGGGGCGGCGAAGCTGGCCGCCGAGCGGCGCGGCGAGAAGGACCTCAAGCAGCTGGACGCGCTGCTCGTGCGGCGGGAGGAGGCGTGGGAGTCCGGTGACGCGGAGGACTTCGTGACGGCGGACGCCACCTTCCACCTGGCCGTGGTGGCCGCCTCCCACAACGACGTGATGACCGCGATGTACGCGGACCTCGGCGAGGTGATGCGGGACTGGCTGCGCGCGGACGTCGGCGCCGAGCTGACGCCGGACACGCACATGGACCACACCCGGCTGGTCGACGCGATCCGCACGGGCGACGCGGAGGCCGCCGCCGCGGAGGCGGCGAGCTACCCCTTCCTGTGCCGTCCGGGCCGCTTCACGACTCCGCCGCCGGCCCAGGACTGAGCCGCACGGCACGCACGCGTACGACCGACCCGCGCGCGTACGCCCTGGCCCCTGTAGCGACGCAGCGACGCGGGAGGGCCCGCACCCCCAGGGGTGTCGGGCCCTCCCGCGTCGGTCTCGATCCGGCGGTGGCGCCTACGCTCCGATGGCGTGCAGGCCGCCGTCCACGTGGACGATCTCGCCGGTGGTCTTCGGGAACCAGTCGCTCAGCAGGGCGACGACGCCGCGGCCGGCCGGCTCGGGGTCCTTGAGGTCCCACTCCAGCGGCGAGCGGGAGTCCCACACGGCGGCCAGGTCGCTGAAGCCCGGGATGGACTTGGCGGCCATGGAGCCGAGCGGGCCCGCCGAGATCAGGTTGCAGCGGATGTTCTGCTTGCCGAGGTCACGTGCCATGTAGCGGCTGGTGGCCTCCAGGGCGGCCTTGGCCGGGCCCATCCAGTCGTACTGCGGCCAGGCGTACTGGGCGTCGAAGGTGAGGCCGACGACCGAGCCGCCGTTCTGCATCAGCGGCAGGCAGGCCATGGTCAGCGACTTCAGGGAGAACGCCGAGACGTGCAGGGCGGTGGCCACCGACTCGAACGGCGTGTTCAGGAAGTTGCCGCCGAGGGCGTCCTGCGGCGCGAAGCCGATGGAGTGCACGACGCCGTCGAGGCCGCCCAGCTCCTCGCCGACGACGTCGGCCAGGCGGCCGAGGTGCTCGTCGTTGGTGACGTCCAGCTCGATGACCTTGGCCGGCTTCGGCAGCTTCTTGGCGATGCGCTCGGTCAGCGTGGGCCGCGGGAACGCGGTGAGGATGATCTCGGCGCCCTGCTCCTGGGCCAGCTTCGCGGTGTGGAAGGCGATGGACGCCTCCGTCAGCACGCCGGTGATCAGGACGCGCTTGCCCTCGAGAATTCCGCTCATGGTGATCAGTGACCCATTCCCAGTCCGCCGTCAACGGGGATGACGGCTCCAGTGATGTACGAGGCGTCGTCCGAGGCGAGGAACCGCACCGCGGCGGCGATCTCCTCCGCCTGCGCGTACCGGCCGAGCGGCACCTGCGCCAGGATGCCCTCGCGCTGCTCGTCGCTGAGCGCCCGGGTCATGTCGGTGTCGACGAAGCCGGGGGCGACGACGTTGAAGGTGATGTTGCGCGAGCCCAGCTCGCGGGCGAGGGAGCGCGCGAAGCCGACCAGGCCGGCCTTGGAGGCGGCGTAGTTCGCCTGCCCCGCCGAGCCCAGCAGGCCGACCACCGAGGAGATCAGGACGACACGGCCCTTCTTGGCCCGCAGCATGCCCCGGTTGGCGCGCTTGACCACCCGGAAGGTGCCGGTGAGGTTGGTGTCGATGACCGACGCGAAGTCCTCCTCGGACATCCGCATCAGGAGCTGGTCCTTGGTGACGCCCGCGTTGGCGACGAGGACCTCGACCGTGCCGTGCTGCGCCTCGATCTCCTTGTAGGCCTGCTCCACCTGCTCGGGGTCGGTGATGTCGCACTTGACGGCGAGGAAGCCCTCCGGCGGCTCCCCCGACCGGTACGTGATCGCGACCTTGTCGCCGGCGTCGGCGAACGCGCGGGCGATGGCGAGGCCGATGCCCCGGTTGCCTCCGGTGACGAGAACCGAGCGGCTCAACGGATCACCCTTTCATAGCGGTCTGAAGCGGTCCGACAGCACGCCCGATCACCTGGATGACAGGCGGCTTCATCCGAAAACCTATCGGTCCGCCCACCGCGGCGGACAATCGGGCACCGACAGTGGCGCGCGAGTCGCGCTGTCGAGTCCCTACAGAAAACGGCTGACCCGGCCGCAAACGTGTGGTCACCCCCGCCGCCCGCGCGACATGATCGGTCCGACAGGCGACGAGAGCAGGGAGACCCCCGTGCCACATACGATCGACGAGGCCTTCACGGCCCTTCCACTGCGCGCCCTGGCCGACGCCGCGCTGGCGCGGGCGCGGGCGCTGGGGGCCGAGCACGCGGACTTCCGGCTGGAACGGGTGCGCGACGCGTCCCTGCGGCTGCGGGACGCGCGGCCGGCCGGGTCGTCGGACAGCACCGACCTCGGGTACGCGGTGCGGGTGGTGCACGGGGGCGCCTGGGGGTTCGCCTCCGGGGTGGACCTGACGATGGACGCGGCCGCCCGGGTCGCCTCGCAGGCGGTGGCGATGGCCAAGCTGTCCGCGCGGGTGATCGCCGCGGCCGGGTCCGCGGAGAAGGTCGAGCTGGCGGCTGAGCCGGTGCACGCCGACCGGACGTGGGTGTCGGCGTACGAGATCGATCCGTTCACCGTGCCGGACGAGGAGAAGGCGGCGCTGCTCGCCGACTGGAGCGCGCGGCTGCTGGCCGCCGACGGCGTGGACCATGTGGACGCCTCGCTGCTGGCCGTGCACGAGAACAAGTTCTACGCCGACACCGCCGGAACCGTGACCACGCAGCAGCGGGTGCGGGTGCATCCGCAGCTGACGGCCGTGTCGGTGGACGACTCCAGCGGCGAGTTCGACTCCCTGCGCACCCTCGCCCCGCCGGTGGGGCGCGGCTGGGAGTACCTGACCGGGACCGGCTGGGACTGGGCCGGCGAGCTGGAGCGCATCCCCGGGCTGCTCGCCGAGAAGATGCGCGCGCCGAGCGTCGACCCGGGCGTCTACGACCTGGTGGTCGACCCCTCCAACCTGTGGCTGACCATCCACGAGTCCATCGGACACGCCACCGAGCTGGACCGCGCGCTGGGCTACGAGGCGGCCTACGCCGGCACCTCCTTCGCCACCTTCGACCAGCTGGGCACGCTGCGCTACGGCTCCGATCTGATGAACGTCACCGGTGACCGCACCGCCGAGCACGGCCTGGCCACCATCGGCTACGACGACGAGGGCGTCGCGGCGCAGTCCTGGGACCTGGTGAAGGACGGCACCCTGGTCGGCTACCAGCTCGACCGCAGGATCGCCCGGCTGACCGGCTTCGAGCGGTCCAACGGCTGCGCCTACGCCGACTCCCCCGCCCATGTGCCCGTGCAGCGGATGGCCAACGTGTCGCTGCTGCCGGACCCGGCGGGGATGTCCACGGAGGACCTCATCGGCGGTGTCGAGCGGGGCGTCTACGTCGTCGGGGACCGGTCCTGGTCCATCGACATGCAGCGCTACAACTTCCAGTTCACCGGCCAGCGGTTCTACCGCATCGAGAACGGGCGGCTGGCGGGCCAGTTGCGGGACGTGGCCTACCAGGCGACGACGACCGACTTCTGGGGCTCCATGGCCGCGGTGGGGGGCCCGCAGACGTATGTCCTCGGCGGCGCCTTCAACTGCGGCAAGGCCCAGCCGGGCCAGGTCGCGGCCGTCTCGCACGGCTGCCCGTCGGCCCTCTTCAAGGGCGTCAACATCTTGAACACCACCCAGGAGGCCGGTCGATGAGCACGCGCACCACCAAGCCGCACGAGGTCGTCGAACGCGCCCTGGAGCTGTCGCGGGCCGACGGCTGCGTCGTCATCGCCGACGAGCAGTCCTCCGCCAATCTGCGCTGGGCGGGCAACGCGCTCACCACCAACGGTGTCACGCGCGGGCGCACGCTCACCGTGATCGCGACCGTGGACGGCGCGGAGGGCACCGCCTCGGGCGTGGTCTCGCGCGCCGCGGTGACCGCGGACGACCTGGAGCCGCTGGTGCGGGCCGCCGAGGCCGCGGCCCGCGCGGCCGGCCCCGCCGAGGACGCGCAGCCGCTGGTCACCGGCGTGCCCGCCGCCGCCGACTTCGCCGACGCGCCCGCCGAGACGTCCTCGGCCGTGTTCGCCGGCTTCGCGCCGGCGCTCGGCGAGTCGTTCGCCCGCGCGCGGGCCGGCGGCCGCGAGCTGTACGGCTTCGCCCACCACGAGCTGGTGTCGACGTATCTCGGCACGTCCACGGGGCTGCGGCTGCGGCACGACCAGCCCAACGGCACGCTGGAGCTGAACGCCAAGTCGCCCGACCGCACCCGCTCGGCGTGGGCCGGGCGGTCCACCCGGGACTTCACGGACGTCGACCCGGCGGCCCTGGACGCGGAGCTGGCGGTACGGCTGGGCTGGGCCGAGCGGCGCGTGGAGCTGCCGGCGGGGCGGTACGAGACGCTGCTGCCGCCGAGCGCGGTGGCCGACCTGCTGATCTACCAGATGTGGTCGTCCTCGGGCCGGGACGCGGCCGAGGGGCGCACGGTGTTCTCCAGGCCGGGCGGGGGCACCCGGGTCGGCGCGAAGCTGACCGGGCTGCCGCTGACCCTGCGCAGCGATCCGCACGCGCCGGGCCTGGAGTGCGCCCCGTTCGTGGTCGCGCACTCCTCGGGCGGCGACGAGTCGGTGTTCGACAACGGGCTGCCCGTCGCGCCGACCCAGTGGATCGCCGAGGGCGAGCTGAGGCATCTGCCGACCACCCGGCACAGCGCGGCGCTCACCGGGCTGCCGCTCGCCCCGACGGCCGGGAACCTGATCCTGGACGGCGGCACGGACCGCTCGCTGGAGCAGATGGTCGCGGACACCGAACTGGGGCTGCTGCTGACCTGCCTGTGGTACATCCGCGAGGTGGACCCGGCGACGCTGCTGCTGACCGGTCTCACCCGCGACGGCGTGTACCTGGTGGAGAACGGCGAGGTGACCGGCGCGGTGAACAACTTCCGATTCAACGAGTCGCCGGTGGACCTGCTGGGCCGGGCGGCCGAGGCAGGGCGCACCGAGAAGACGCTGCCGCGCGAGTGGAGCGACTACTTCACCAGGGCGGCGATGCCCGCGCTGCGCGTCCCCGATTTCAATATGAGCTCTGTCAGCCAGGGCGTATAACCTCGTAGGCGGCTGTCACCCGACCGCCCCACGATCACCGAGGAGACAAGAGAACCGTGACGGACATCGTCGACGAGCTGAAGTGGCGGGGCCTGTTCTCCCTGTCCACCGACGAGGACGCCTTGCGCAAGGCGCTCGCGGACGGTCCCGTCACGTTCTATTGCGGCTTCGACCCGACCGCGCCGTCGCTGCACGTCGGACACCTGGTGCAGGTGCTCACCGTGCGCCGGCTCCAGCAGGCCGGGCACCGGCCGCTGGCGCTGGTCGGCGGCGCCACGGGGCTGATCGGCGACCCGCGCCCGACCGCCGAGCGCACGCTGAACGACCCGGCGACGGTGGCCGGCTGGGTGGACCGGCTGCGTGGGCAGATCGAGCCGTTCCTGTCCTTCGAGGGCGAGAACGCCGCGGTGATGGTGAACAACCTGGACTGGACCGAGGGCCTGTCGGCGATCGAGTTCCTGCGGGACATCGGCAAGCACTTCCGCGTCAACAAGATGCTGACGAAGGACTCGGTGGCCCGGCGGCTGGAGTCCGACCAGGGCATCAGCTACACCGAGTTCAGCTACCAGATCCTCCAGGGCATGGACTTCCTCCAGCTCTACCGGCGCCACGGCTGCACCCTCCAGCAGGGCGGCAGCGACCAGTGGGGCAACCTCACGGCCGGTCTGGACCTGATCCACCGCCTGGAGCCGGACGCGAACGTGCACGCGCTGGCGACGCCGCTGATGACCAAGGCGGACGGCACCAAGTTCGGCAAGACCGAGGGCGGCGCCGTCTGGCTGGACGCCGAGATGACGACGCCGTACGCGTTCTACCAGTTCTGGCTGAACGTGGACGACCGGGACATCTCCCGGTACGCGCGCATCCTGTCGTTCCGCTCCCGTACGGAGCTGGAGGAGCTGGAGCGGCAGACCGAGGAGCGGCCGCAGGCCCGGGCCGCGCAGCGGGCGCTGGCCGAGGAGCTGACGACGCTGGTGCACGGCGCCGACCAGACGGCGGCCGTGATCGCCGCGTCCAAGGCGCTGTTCGGCCAGGGCGAGCTGGCGGAGCTGGACGAGCGGACGCTGGCCGCGGCCCTGTCGGAGGTGCCGCACGCCGAGGTCGCCGACCTCGGCCAGGTCGTGGACCTGTTCGCCGAGGTGGGCCTGGTGGCCAGCAAGTCGGCCGCGCGCCGCACGGTCAAGGAGGGCGGCGCCTACGTGAACAACGTCAAGGTCACCGCCGAGGACGCGGTCCCCGCCCGCGAGGACCTGCTGCACGGCCGCTGGCTGGTGCTGCGCCGGGGCAAGAAGAACCTGGCGGCGGTGGAGGTCACCGGCGGCTGAGCGCGCCCGCGGTGTGTTGTGGTGCGGGGGCGGTTCCGGGTTTCCGGGGCCGCCCCCGCGCCGTGCGACCGCCCGCGCCGTGCGACCGCCCGCGCCGTGCGACCGCCCGGCCGTGCGGGCGGCGCGCCGTGCGTCCGGGCGGCTACATCCGCTGGCGCTGCCTGCGGTGGCCGACCGTCTTCAGGTACAGCATGTCGCCGACGGCGACGATGACGATGGCGGCCACGAGCTGGAAGATGTGCCGGCTCCAGTCGATGCCGCGGGTCTCCGCGACGCCGAGGGCGCGGGCGATCGCGTTGCCCGCGATCGCCCCGAGGATGCCGAAGATGGTCGTCAGCCACAGCGGACTGTGCTGCTTGCCCGGGATGACCGCCTTGGCGATCAGACCCAGGATGAAACCCACGATGATCGCCCACAACCAGCCCATGGCGCCTCCTCGTCCGGTTCGACGTGAGCAGTACCGCCAGTGTCGGTGCCCCGCCGCTACGCCGCATGCCGGACAGGGCCGTACGCGTGAGGGCGCAGGCCGGGCGGTCCGGGGCACGCGGGGCGCGCGGACGGTGGTGAGCGGCGCGTTCGCGCAGGCCGAGGTCGCCCCCGACCGCGAGGGCACGGCCGGCGCGGCGTACCGTGGAGGACGAGGGTGTACGGGCGCGGTGTCCCGGCCCGGTCGTGGACCGGGTACGGGCCGGGGAGCCGTCCGGTGCGGACGAATGGTGGAATGCGATGCGGAAGCAGCATGGCGGGGGCAGCGCCCAGGTGTTCCGGATCACCGGCGCCCGGACGGGCCTCCAGGAGGACGTACGCGGCCGGCAGCGCCGGTACGTCATCTCGATGGCGGTCCGTACCGCGTCGGTGCTCCTCGCGGTGGCGCTGTGGAACGTCGAACGGTACGTGGCCGTCGTGGCGCTGGTGCTCGGCGCGGTCCTGCCGTACATCGCCGTGGTGATCGCCAACGCGGGCCGGGAGAACGCCCCGGGGCTGCCGTCGACGTTCGTCACGGTGCCGGCGAAGCCGATGATCACCGCGCCGCGGACGACGGAGGACGGCTTTACGGAATCCGTTCCGGAGGACGGGGCGGACGGTTCCTCGGCGAGCACGGCGCGCGAGTCACGCGACGGGGCGTGAGGCGCGCCTGTCGGCCCGCTGTGGCCGGGTCGTGACCGGCCTCTCGGAGGGCTGTGCGGGCGCTGTGCGCGAAGCTCAAGAAATGCTCAGATCAATCACGTTGTTCCGGTGCCGGGCGACGGGTCACCCGTGACATACTTCGTACGCGCTCCGCATCCCCCGTCGGAGCGACAGACCGACGCCGGGCAGCTCCCCCCGTGGCTGCTCGGCGTCGCCTTGTTCATGGCGTGGTGGTGAGACGGACCCGTGACGGACGGATCAGTGACAGACGGATCAGTGACTGACGAGACCCCGGTCTGCTCCGCCAAGGGCTGCCGCGAGGCCGCCGTGTGGGTGCTGGCGTGGAACAACCCGAAGCTGCACACGCCCGAGCGCCGCAAGACGTGGCTGGCGTGCGAGGAGCACCGCGAGCACCTGTCGACGTTCCTCGGAGTGCGCGGTTTCCTCAAGGACGTCGTCGCACTGAAGGACTGGCGGCCCGACGCGGACTCTTGGTCCTAGCCGCCGATCGCCGACATCGGGCGGTCGGGCTGGACGAACGTCGGGTCGTCGAGGCCCGCGCCCGCCTTCTTGCCCCACATCGCCTGCCGCCACAGCCGGGCGATCTCCTCGTCCGGCGCGTCGGAGCGCAGCGCGGCGCGCAGGTCGGTCTCCTCGGTGGCGAACAGACAGGTGCGGACCTGGCCGTCGGCGGTGAGGCGGGTGCGGTCGCAGGCCGAGCAGAACGGGCGGGTGACGGAGGCGATGACGCCGACGCGGTGCGGGCCGCCGTCGACCCTCCAGCGCTCGGCCGGTGCGGAGCCGCGCTCCCCGGCGCCCTCGGGGGTCAGCTCGAAGCGGGTGCGCAGGGCGGTGAGGATGTCGCCCGCGGTGACCATGCCGTCGCGCTTCCAGCCGTGCTGGGCGTCCAGCGGCATCTGCTCGATGAAGCGCAGTTCGTAGTCGTGCGCGATCGCCCAGGCCAGCAGGTCGGGGGCCTCGTCGGCGTTGAGGCCGGGCATCAGGACGGTGTTGACCTTCACCGGGGTCAGGCCGGCTTCGTGGGCCGCCGCGAGGCCGTCGAGGACGTCCTGGTGGCGGTCGCGGCGGGTGAGCGCCTTGAAGACGTCGGGGCGCAGGGTGTCCAGGGACACGTTGACCCGGTCGAGGCCGGCCGCCTTGAGGGCCGCCGCGGTGCGCCTGAGGCCGATGCCGTTGGTCGTCAGGGAGGTGCGGGGGCGGGGCTCCAGGGCGGTCACCCGCTCCACGATGCCGACCAGTCCGGGCCGCAGCAGCGGTTCGCCGCCGGTGAAGCGCACTTCCTCGATGCCGAGGGAGGTGACCGCGATGCCGATCAGCCGGACGATCTCGTCGTCGGTGAGCAGGTCGGGCTTGGCCAGCCACTGCAGGCCCTCCTCGGGCATGCAGTAGGTGCAGCGCAGGTTGCACCGGTCGGTGAGCGAGACCCGCAGGTCGGTGGCCACTCGGCCGAAGGTGTCGATGAGCACGTGGGCCCCCTCCCGTGTCGCGGACCGGATGTGTTCCGACACTTGCGAGCCTACGTGACGGGGCCGACGGACCGCAGTGCCCGATCCGACGGAGTGGGCGCGGCCGTGTCGTAGGGATCTACGATCCCCGCGGCACGGCCGCCGGTGTGAACCGCTCAGTGCGCGCCGGTGCCGGTCAGCGACCGCACCTCCAGCTCGGCGTACTTGGCGCGGTCCGGTTCCTCCTTGGACAGCAGGGTGCCGACGACGCCCAGCAGGAAGCCGACCGGAATGGAGATGAGGCCGGGGTTCTCCAGCGGGAACCAGTGGAAGTCGGCGTCCGGGAACATCGAGGTCGGCTTGCCGGAGACCACCGGGGAGAACAGCACCAGGCCGACCGCGGTGACCAGGCCGCCGTAGATCGACCACAGGGCGCCGGCGGTGGTGAACCGCTTCCAGAACAGGCTGTAGAGGATCGTGGGCAGGTTGGCGGAGGCGGCGACGGCGAAGGCGAGGGCGACCAGGCCGGCCACGTTGAGGTCGCGGGCCAGGGCGCCCAGGACGATGGAGACCGCGCCGATGCCGACGGTCGCCCAGCGGGCCGCGCCGAGTTCCTGCTTCTCGGTGGCGGCGCCCTTCTTGATGACGTTGGCGTAGATGTCGTGGGCGAAGGACGAGGACGAGGCCAGGGTGAGGCCGGCGACGACGGCGAGGATGGTGGCGAAGGCGACGGCGGAGATGGAGGCGAGCAGGATGGCGCCCCAGTCGGAGTCCACTCCCCCGAGGTGCAGGGCGAGCAGGGGGGCCGCGGTGTTGCCCGCCTTGTTGGAGGCGATGATCTCGTCCGGTTTGATCAGCGCGGCGGCGCCGAAGCCGAGGGCGAGGGTCATCAGGTAGAAGGCGCCGATCAGGCCGATGGCCCAGATGACGGACTTGCGGGCGGCCTTGGCGGTGGGGACGGTGTAGAAGCGGATCAGGATGTGCGGCAGCCCGGCGGTGCCGAGCACCAGGGCGATGCCGAGCGAGAGGAAGTCCAGCTTGGTAGTCCCGGTGGCGCCGTACTTCAGTCCGGGTTCCAGGAAGGCGGCGCCCTTGCCGCTGTTGCCGGCGGCGCTGCCGAGCAGGTCGGAGACGTTGAAGTCGAACTTGAGCAGGACCAGGAAGGTCAGCAGGACGGCTCCCGCCATCAGCAGTACGGCCTTGACCATCTGCACCCAGGTGGTGCCCTTCATGCCGCCGATGGTGACGTAGACGATCATCAGCAGGCCGACCAGGGCGACGATGCCGATCTTGCCGGCGTCGCTGGTGATGCCGAGCAGCAGCGAGACCAGGACGCCGGCGCCGGCCATCTGGGCCAGCAGGTAGAAGATCGACACGACGATGGTGGAGGCGCCGGCCGCGGTGCGCACCGGGCGCTGGCGCATGCGGTAGGCGAGGACGTCGCCCATGGTGTAGCGGCCGGAGTTGCGCAGCGGTTCGGCGACCAGGAGCAGGGCGACCAGCCAGGCGACGAGGAAGCCGATGGAGTAGAGGAAGCCGTCGTAGCCGAAGAGGGCGATGGCGCCGGCGATGCCGAGGAAGGACGCGGCGGACATGTAGTCGCCGGAGACGGCCAGCCCGTTCTGGAATCCGGTGAACTGCCGTCCGCCCGCGTAGAAGTCGGCGGCGTCCTTGGTCTGCCGGCCGGCCCAGACGGTGATGACGAGGGTCGCGGCGACGAAGACCGAGAACAGGGTGATGATCAGCGTCCGGTGCTCGCTCGCGGCGCCGCCGGCGGCCAGCAGGGTGTGTGCGGCGGGGTGTGTCGCGGGGCTCATGCGCCGCCCTCCATCCGGGACTTGATGGCTTCGGCCTTGGGGTCGAGCTGGGCGGCGGCGTGCCGCGCGTACCACCAGGCGATGAGGAACGTGGTGAGGAACTGGGCGAGGCCGAGGGCGAGGGCGACGTTGACGTTGCCGAACAGCTTGGTGCCCATGAAGCCGCCCGCGTAGTTGGAGAGCAGCACGTAGAGCAGGTACCAGGCGATGAAGGCGACGGTCAGCGGAAAGGCGAACGAGCGGTGGGAGCGCCGCAGTTCGGCGAACTCCGCGCTCTCGCGCACCGCGGTGAACTCCTCGGCCGAGGGGAGTGCGGCCGGTGTCTTCGAGGGTGGCGGTGTCTCGGTGGCCACGTCTGTCTCCTCGTGTTGCGGATGGGGATGCGACAGGGGCTCGATGGTGCTCGGGCCCCTGTCCGAGGTCCACGGCGCCACGCGAGGACCGGTTCAAGTCCTATGAGTTGTTTCGCAAGTGGCCGTGCGCGGTCATTGCCAAGTCATTGCTGACGGGCGGGGCGTCGGGATAGCTTCGGCCTGCGCAACTCGTCATGTACCTGCCTGAACAGCATCGTCGTGTCGGGCGGGCCCCGTTCCTGGATGATGTGGAGACCCCATGGCTCATCTGCGTTCGAGACGTCGACTCGCCCTGGCCGTACCGGCCGTGCTGTCGTTGACCGCCTCGCTCGGCTTCGTTCCGGCGGCGGCCTCGGCGGCACCGCGGGCGGCGTCCGCCGCGCAGACCGCGGACGCGTCCACCCTCACGTACGTCGTCAACACCAGGACGGACCGTCACACGCTCGCCGACGTGCGGCGGGCGATCGCCGCGGCCGGCGGCACGGTCGTGGTGACGTACGACCGCATCGGTGTGATCGTCGCCCACTCCGCGAACCCCGGCTTCGCCCAGCAGGTCCGCAAGGCGCGCGGCGTCGACTCGGCGGGCGCCACGCGGACCGCGCCGCTGCCCGCGCAGTCGACCACCGACACGGGCGCGCCGCAGCCGCTCACCGCGGCCCAGCTGTCCCGGGCGAAGACCGAGGCCGCGGCCGGCCAGGACCCGCTGGAGCCGTTGCAGTGGGACCTGCCCGCCATCAAGGCGGACAAGGCGCACGAGAAGACGCTCGGCAGCCCGAAGGTCACCGTCGCCGTCATCGACACCGGCGTCGACGACACCCACCCCGACATCGCGCCGAACTTCGACCGCGCGGCCTCCGCCAACTGCGTCTCGGGCAAGCCGGACACCACGGACGGCGCCTGGCGGCCCAGCGCCGCCGAGAGCCCGCACGGCACGCATGTGGCCGGCGAGATCGCGGGCGCGAAGAACGGCGTCGGCATCACCGGGGTGGCGCCGGGCGTGAAGGTGGCCGGCATCAAGGTGGGCAACCCGGACGGGTTCTTCTACACGGAGGCCGTGGTGTGCGGCTTCGTGTGGGCGGCCGAGCACCACGTCGACGTCACCAACAACAGCTATTACACCGACCCGTGGTACTTCAACTGCACCGACGACCCGGACCAGAAGGCGCTGGTGGACGCGGTGCGGCGGGCCTCGCTGTACGCCGAGAGCAAGGGCACGGTCAACGTCGCGGCGGCCGGCAACGAGAACTACGACCTGGCCTCCCGCTCGATCACCGACCCGTCCTCCCCGAACGACTCGACCCCCGGGGACCGGACGGTGGACCCGCACAAGTGCTTCGACATACCCACCCAGCTCCCGGGTGTCGTCACGGTCGCGGCGACCGGCGCCAAGGGCGTCAAGTCCTCCTTCTCGAACTACGGTCTCGGGGTCATCGACATCGCCGCGCCGGGCGGCGACTCGACGGCCTACCAGACCCCGGCTCCGCCGGCCACCAGCGGTCTGATCCTCGGCCCGCTGCCGGGCGGCACGTGGGGCTACATGGCGGGCACCTCCATGGCGAGCCCGCACGTGGCCGGTGTCGCCGCGTTGATCAAGTCAACCCATCCGCACGCGCCGGCCGCGCTGGTCAAGGCGCTGCTGTACGCGGAGGCGACCGCCACGCCGTGCACCGACCCCTATGACATCAACGGGGACGGCAAGGTCGACGCGGTGTGCCAGGGGTCGAAGAACCACAACGGCTTCTACGGCTGGGGCACGGCGGACGCGCTGGCCGCGGTGACCAAGTAACGCCTCGGGGGCGCGCGGACATCATGTACGGCGAGAGTTGCACGGTCATCTTCGTAGATTGATTGAATCAATACTGCATAGTGATGTCATGACTCATCTCGCCTCCGCATGGTCGGCGCTGGGCGGCGACCCCGCCCTGCTCCCCCACGTCACCGTCGTGGAACGGGAGGGCGCGCTCCGGGCGCGCCTTCCCGTACGGCAGCTCGCGCGCGCGTGCGTGGGCGCCTGCGCGCTGGCCGCCGCCGAGCTGGGCGCGCGGCGCGCCGGGCTCGGCGCCGTACCGGCCGTGCGGGTGGACGACGGGGCGGTGGCCACGGCATTCGCCAGTGAACGGCACCTCCTGATCGACGGGCGGGCGCCCGTGAGCTTCGCGCCGCTGTCGCGCGTGTGGCCGACGGCGGACGGCTGGGTGCGCACGCACGCCAACTACCCGCACCACCGCGAGCGGCTGCTGCGCGCCCTGGGCGTCCCCGCGGACGGCGCCTCGGCGGACCGGGTCGCCTCCGTGCTCGCCGAGCGCTCCGCGCACGAGGTCGAGGAGACCGTGTGCGCGGCCGGCGGGCTCGCCGTGGCGCTGCGCACCCCCGGGCAGTGGGCCGCCCATCCGCAGGGCGCGGCGGCGGCCGCCGGTGCGATGGTGGAGCGGGAGCGGCTGGACGAGACGCCCGCGCGCGTGCTGCCGCCGCTCACGGACCCCGCCGTCCTGCGGCCCGCCGCCGGGCTGCGCGTGCTGGACCTGACCCGGGTGCTGGCCGGTCCGGTCGCCACCCGCACGCTCGCCCTGCTGGGCGCGGACGTGCTGCGCCTGGACGCCCCGCACCTGCCCGAACTGGCCGACCAGCACGCGGACACGGGCTTCGGCAAGCGCTCGGCGGTGCTGGACCTCGCCATCGGCCGGGCCGGGTTCGAGGAGCTGCTGGCCGGGGCGGACGTCGTCGTCACCGCGTACCGGCCGGGCGCCCTGGACCGGTACGGCCTCTCCCCCGAGGCGCTGGCCGAGCGGCGGCCCGGACTGGTCGTCGCGCAGCTCTCGGCGTGGGGCCGCCGCGGGCCCTGATGCGGACGGCGGGGCTTCGACAGCCTCGTCCAGGTCGCCACCGGCGTCGCCGCGACCGAGGGCACGCGGGAGCGGCCGGGCGCGCTGCCCGCGCAGGCCCTGGACCACGGCACGGGCTACCTGCTGGCCGGGGCGGTGCTGCGGGCCCTGACCGAGCAGGCGCACGAGGGCGGGAGCCGGGTCGTACGGCTGGCGCTGGCGCGCACGGCGGCGTGGCTGACGCGGGAGAGCGGCTGCGCGGCGGGCGCGGCCGGGGCGGCCACAGGGGCCGTCGCGGCGGTCGCGGAGGGCGTCGTGACGACGCAGGGCGCGCCGTACGGCGGTCCCGGGCCGTGGCTGGCCGAGGCGGACAGCAGGATCGGGCGGCTGCGGTACGCCCGCTCGCCCGTCGCCTTCGCCGGCGGCCCCGCCGACTGGGCGCGGCCGCCCGGCCCGTGGGGCGCGGACCCGGCCCGCTGGCTGTGACCGGCGGGCCGGGCGGCGCGGGTCAGTCCGTGGTGACGAGCACCTTCAGGGCGACCCGCTCGTCCATCGCCCGGTAGCCGTCGGGCACGCCCTCCAGGCCGACCGTCATGTCGAAGACCGGAGAGGGGTCGATCGTGCCGTCCAGGACGTCGGGCAGCAGTTCGGGGATGTACGCGCGGACCGGGGCGACGCCGCCGCGCAGCGCGACGTTCCGGTTGAACATGACGCCGAGGTCGACTCCGGTGCCGCTGCCGTGCGGCACGCCGACGAAGCCGACCGCGCCGCCGTCGCGGGCGATGTGGAGGGCGGTCCGCATGGACTGCTCGGTGCCGACCGCCTCGACGACCGCGTGCGCGCCCTGACCGCGGGTGAGTTCGCGCACCGCCTCGACGGCCGCGTCCCCGCGCTCGGCGACGACGTCGGTGGCGCCGAAGCGGCGGGCGATGTCGGTGCGGACCTCGTGCCGGCCCAAGGCGATGATCCGCTCGGCGCCCAGCCGCTTGGCGGCCAGCACCGCGCACAGCCCGACCGCGCCGTCGCCGACGACCGCGACGGTGGCGCCGGGCCGGGCGCCCGCGCCGAGGGCGGCGTGGTGGCCGGTGCCCAGGACGTCGGAGAGGGTCAGCAGGGCGGACAGCAGCCGCGGGTCGGAGGCGGCGTCCTTGGGCAGCCGCACCAGGGTGCCGTCGGCGAACGGCACCCGCACCGCCTCGCCCTGGCCGCCGTCGTAGCCCACCGAGCCCCAGAAGCCGCCGTGCTCGCAGGAGGTGGTCAGGCCCTCGCGGCAGTGGTCGCAGACGCCGTCGGACCACATGAAGGGCGCGACCACCAGATCGCCGCGCCGGACGCCCGTCACGTCGGAGCCGGTCTCCTCGACCACGCCGAGGAACTCGTGTCCGATGCGCTGGCCGGGCTGCCGGGCCGCCTCGCCGCGGTACGCCCACAGGTCGCTGCCGCAGACACAGGCGCGCAGCACCCGCACCACGGCGTCGGTGGGCAGCCGCACCAGGGGCTCGGGCACGTCCTCCACCCGCATGTCGTACGGGGCGTGGATGGTGGTGGCGCGCATGACGGGGTCCTTCTCACTTCGGTGGGGGGCGTGCGGGGGCGCGCGAGGGGCGCTCCCTGGTCCGGGAGCGTTCCCGGGCGTCTTTCACCGTACGCCGCCGCCGGGCGCCCCCGCGCACGAGGGGCTCGCGACCAGCGCGAACCGGGGCGTCAGGCCCCTGCCGCGCCCAGGAGGGCGCCCGCCGCGTAGGTGACGGCCATGGCCAGCGCGCCGCCGGCCACGTTGCGCGCCACGGCCCGGCCGGGCGGGGCCGCGCCCAGGCGGGCGCTGCTGAAGCCGGTGAGGACGAGGGCGGCCAGCACGGACAGCACGGTGACCCACAGCCGCAGGGCCGCCGGCGGCAGCACGATCGCCAGCAGCGGCAGCAGCGCGCCGACCGTGAACGCCAGGAAGCTCGCCCCGGCCGCGTGCCAGGGGTTGGTCAGCCGGTCGGGGTCGATGCCCAGCTCCACGCTGGCGTGGGCTCTGAGCGCGTCGCGCTCGGTGAGCTGGCGGGCGGCGTCGCGGGCCACCTCGCCGGAGAGGCCGCGCCGCTCCAGCAGTCCGGCCAGTTCCCGCAGCTCGGCCTCGGGCTGGTCGCGCAACTCCCGCCGCTCCTCGGCCAGCGCGGCCCTCTCGGCGTCCCGCTGGGTGGAGACCGACACGTACTCCCCCGCCGCCATCGACATCGACCCGGCCAGCAGACCGGCCAGCCCGGCGGTCAGCAGCGCCTGGCGGGAGTCGGTCGCCCCGGCGACGCCCACGACGAGTCCCGCGGTGGAGACGATGCCGTCGTTGGCGCCGAGGACCGCGGCCCGCAGCCAGTTGAGGCGGGAACCGAGCGCGCCGCCGTGCGGCTCGTCATGCGTTGGTTCGGTCACAGCACGGAGGATCGCACGATCGCGATGGGGAGGGGGCGAGGTCGCGCGGACGGCGGCCCGGCGGCGTACGGCCGCCTGCGGCCCGGCGGGTCCGTCGGGCCTGTCCGTCCTGTCCGGGCTCGGGCGCCTGCCCGGGTCCGGTCCAGGTCAACCACCTTGTGCCGCGCGCGGGTTCGCCGGGACGGCCGCGCCGCGGCTTCGGATCCGTCCCGTCCGCGTTGTGAACTCTGGTCCGTTTCGGGCGTTTTGCGGACGGGGGGCGCGTGCGGGCGACGGGAGCGGTCGTGGGCGGGGTGTGCCGGGGGCGTGCGGGGGGCACGTCGGGCCCTGCGGGGCCGCGCTGTCAGTCGCGGCCCGTATCCTCATGGACCATGCTCGAAGACCGCACGCTCGCAGGAGCCACGCCCGCCCCGTGGCCGACCGCGTATCCGCAGGGATACGCGGTCGTTGACGTGGAGACCACCGGCCTGGCCCGTGACGACCGCATCATCTCGGCGGCGGTCTACCGGCTGGACGCGCGCGGCGAGGTCGAGGACCACTGGTACACGCTGGTCAACCCGGAGCGGGACCCGGGGCCGGTGTGGATCCACGGGCTGACGAGCGAGACGCTGGAGGGCGCGCCGCTCTTCACGGACATCGCCGAGGAGTTCGCGGCCCGGCTGGCGGACCGGGTGCTCGTCGCGCACAACGCGGTGTTCGACTGGCAGATGATCGCCCGGGAGTACGCGCGGGCGCGGCGCGAGGCGCCGGTGCGGCAGCGGCTGTGCACCATCGCGCTCTCCAAGGAGCTGGGCCTGCCGCTGCCCAACCACAAGCTGGAATCGCTGGCGGCGCACTTCGGGGTCGTGCAGCGGCGGGCGCACCACGCGCTGGACGACGCGCGGGTGCTGGCGGAGGCGTTCCGGCCGAGCCTGCGGGCCGCGGCGGCGGGCGGGGTCCGGCTGCCGCTGCTGGAGTGCCGGCCGCTGACCGAGTGGTCCGACCGGCCGGTGCCCCGGCAGCAGTCGGGCGGCTACGGCGGCTACCGGGCGAGCAGTTGGCGGCCGTCGCGCAAGCGGCCCGCGTGCCCCCATCCGAACCCGGGCCGCTACGAGGCGGGCGGACGCCTCAAGCAGGGCATGCGGGTCGCCTTCTCGGGTGACACCTCCACCGAGCGCGAGCTGCTGGAGGACCGCGCCACCGAGGCGGGGCTGCACGTCGCCACGAGCCTGTCCCGGCTGACCAGCCTGCTGGTGACCAACGACCCCGACTCGGGCACGTCGAAGACGGCCAAGGCCCGCCAGTACGGCACCCCCGTCGTCGACGAGGCGGCCTTCGGCCAGCTCCTCGGCGACGTCGAACCGGCGGACGGCGCCTGAGGCCGAGCGCCCGCCGCACGGCGCGCGGACGGCAGGGCGCGCGGGGGCCGCGCGACACGCGGACGCGGTACGGCGCACGGCGCGCGGACGGCAGGGCGCGCGAGGGTCGGGCGGCACGCGGACCCGGTACGACACGCGGACGCGGTACGGCGGGCGTGGGCGGGGCGGGCGCGCGTACGGGTGATTGGCGGCGACTCGCGCGGGCGCGTCCCGTCCGGGCGGCGGCGACCGCTCACCCTGTGGCGCATGGCGAGATGTGAAGTATGCGGAAATGACTACGGTATGACCTTCGAGGTCCATGCCCAGGGAGCGGTGCACGTCTTCGACTGCTTCGCCTGCGCGATCCACCGCATGGCACCGCTGTGCGAGCACTGCCGTGTCCAGATCATCGGACAGGGCGTCGAGGTCGAGGGCCACTGGTACTGCGGCGGCCACTGCGCCCGCGCCGAGGGGAGGGTCGGAATCGTCGACCGGGTCTGAGGACACCCCTGCCGAAAACACCCCACGGCGGGCGCGGTACCGTCGTGGGGTGTACCGCTTCCTGTTGACCCGCCAGTGGGTGATCCTGACCCTCGTGGCTCTGCTGCTCATCCCGACGATGATCTGGCTGGGTTTCTGGCAGCTGCACCGCCACGACCACCGGCAGAAGCTGAACGACGTGATCACCGCCTCGCTGGCGGCGAAGCCCGCGCCGGTCGAGTCGCTCACCACGGTCGGCGGTGCGGTCGCGCACGACGACATCTACCGCCGGGTGACCGCCAAGGGGCACTTCGACACCGCCCACGAGCTGGTCGTGCGCCGCCGCACCAACAGCGACGACCAGGTCGGCTACCACGTCCTGACGCCGTTCACGCTGACGGACGGCCGGACCCTCCTCGTCAACCGGGGCTGGATCGCCTCACCCGCCTCGCAGACCGCGTTCCCGAGGATCCCGGCCCCCGCCCGGGGCGAGATCACGGTGACCGGCCGGCTGATGCGGGACGAGACGACGGCCGCCAGCGGCATCAAGAACGTCTCGGGGCTCCCGGACCGCCAGATCATGCTGATCAACAGCGGGCAGGTCGGCGCGCTCCTGCGGGACTCCGGCGACACCTCCGCCACGGCCGTCCTCGGCGGCTACGTCGAACTCGTCGCCCCCGCCCCCGAGGGCGGCAGCCCCCGGCTGCTGCCCTCCCCCAAGGAGGACACCAGCTGGATCGGCGTCGGCGACATCAACCTGCCGTACGCCATCCAGTGGTGGCTGTTCGCCGCCTGCGTCCCGGTCGGCTGGCTGGTGCTGGCCCGGCGCGAGCTGCGCGACCAGCGGCAGGGCGCGACGGCCAAGCCGGTGGCCGCGGAGAGCGAGACCGCGGCCGTATAGGGCCTGTCCGAGCGCGGTCCCCGTACGCCGGGACGCCCGGCCGGCGTACCCGACCTGCCGGAACCCGCGTGGCACAGCCGGGTGAGCCGGAATGCCGCGCCGTCCGCCGGGAAGCCGGTCATCCATGTGGCCCCGGATCGAGGACTACGCCCTCATAGGCGACCAACAGACCGCCGCGCTGGTCGGCAGGGACGGCTCCGTGGACTGGCTCTGCCTGCCCCGGTTCGACTCGGCGGCCTGCTTCGCCCGACTGCTCGGCGACGAGGACAACGGACACTGGCGCATCGCCCCCAAGGACGCCGACGGCCCGTGCACCCGCCGCGCCTACCGCCACGACACCCTCGTGCTGGACACCGAGTGGGACACGCCCGAGGGCTCCGTCCGCGTCACCGATCTGATGCCGCAGCGCGACCGGGCGCCCGACCTGGTGCGGATCGTCGAGGGGCTGAGCGGGCGGGTCACGCTGCGCAGCACGTTACGGCTGCGCTTCGACCACGGCGCGGTCGTCCCGTGGATGCGCCGGTCCGACGGCCACCGGGTGGCCGTCGCCGGGCCGGACTCGGCGTGGCTGCGCAGCGAGCCGCCGGTGCGCACCTGGGGCGAGGACTTCGGCACGCACGCGGAGTTCGAGGTCGCCGAGGGCGAGTCGGTGGCGTTCGTGCTGACCTGGCACCCCTCGCACGAGCCGCGGCCGCCGCTGATCGACCCGTACGAGGCGCTGGAGCACAGCGTCACGGACTGGCGGGCGTGGGCGGCGCGCTGCCGCTACTCCGGTCCGCACCGGGACCTGGTCGTCCGCTCCCTGATCACCCTGAAGGCGCTCACCTACGCCCCCACCGGCGGCATCGTCGCGGCCCCGACCACCTCGCTGCCCGAGGAGCTGGGCGGCGTCCGCAACTGGGACTACCGCTACTGCTGGCTGCGCGACTCCACGCTCACCCTCGGCGCGCTGCTGGCGGCGGGCTACCAGGAGGAGGCCGAGGCGTGGCGCGACTGGCTGGTGCGCGCGGTCGCGGGCAACCCGGCGGATCTTCAGATCATGTACGGGCTGGCGGGCGAGCGCCGGCTGCCCGAGTACGAGCTGCCGTGGCTGCCCGGCTTCGCCGGCTCCGCACCCGTGCGCATCGGCAACGACGCCGTGCTCCAGCGCCAGCTGGACGTGTACGGCGAGGTCATGGACACGCTGGCGCTGGCGCGCCGCTCGGGTCTCTCGCCCAAGCCGCACATCTGGTCGATGCAGCGCGCGCTGCTGGAGTTCCTGCGCGAGGCGTGGCGGGAGCCGGACGAGGGGCTGTGGGAGGTGCGCGGCGGGCGGCGGCACTTCGTGCACTCCAAGGTGATGGTGTGGGTGGCCGCCGACCGGGCGGTGCGCACCCTGGAGGAGGAGCCGGAGCTGTCCGGGGACCTCGCCGGCTGGCGTGAGCTGCGGGACGAGGTGCACCGGGAGGTGTGCGAGAAGGGCTACGACCCGCAGCGCAACACCTTCACCCAGTCCTACGGCTCGCGGGAGCTGGACGCCGCGCTGCTGCTCATCCCGCGCGTGGGCTTCCTGCCGCCGGACGACCCCCGGGTGGTCGGCACCATCGACGCGGTCCGCGCGGAACTCGGCGAAGGCGGTCTGGTGTGCCGCTACAGCACCGACACGGCGGCCGTGGACGGGCTGCCCGGCGGGGAGGGCACGTTCCTGGTGTGCTCGTTCTGGCTGGCCGACGCGCTGCACATGACGGGCCGCACCAAGGAGGCCGAGGAGCTGTTCGAGCATCTGGTGGGGCTGGCCAACGACGTGGGGCTGCTGGCGGAGGAGTACCTCGTGGACGACGGGACGGGCGCCGGACGGCAGCTGGGCAACTTCCCGCAGGCGTTCAGCCACATCGGCCTGGTGAACACCGCTCTCGCCCTGTACGGGGACGAGGGGGCAGGATAGACGCCATGGATCTTGGACTGAAGGACCGGGTGTACGTCGTCACCGGGGCGACGCGCGGGCTGGGCAACGCCGCCGCGCGCGAGCTGGTCGCCGACGGGGCGAAGGTGGTCGTCACCGGGCGGGACGAGCGGCGGGTCGCCGACGCGGCGGCCGAACTGGGCCCGAACGCCGTCGGGGTGGCCGTGGACAACGCGGACGCCGGGGCGGCCGAGCGGCTGATCGCGACGGCGCGGGAGAGCTTCGGCGGCTTTCACGGGGTGCTCGTCAGCGTCGGCGGGCCGCCGCCCGGGTTCGTCGCGGACACCACCGACGAGCAGTGGCGGTCGGCGTTCGAGACGGTGTTCCTGGGCGCGGTGCGGCTGGCCCGCGCGGCGGCGGCGGAGCTGGAGGCGGGCGGCGTCATCGCCTTCGTGCTGTCCGGTTCGGTGTACGAGCCGATTCCCGGGCTGACCGTCTCCAACGGGCTGCGGCCCGGCCTGGCCGGGTTCGCCAAGTCGCTGGCGGACGAGCTGGGGCCGCGGGGCATCCGGGTCGTCGGGGTGCTGCCGGGCCGGATCGACACCGACCGGGTGCGGGAGCTGGACGCGCTGTCCGCGGACCCGGAGGCGACCCGGGCGGCGAACGAGTCGCGCATCCCGCTGCGCCGGTACGGCGCCCCGCGGGAGTTCGGCCGCGCCGCCGCGTTCCTGCTCTCGCCCGCGGCGTCGTTCGTCACCGGCGTGATGCTGCCGGTGGACGGCGGCGCCCGGCACGGCTTCTGATCCGCGCCGGCCGGCCGCCCGGGGCGTGCGCCTTCGGCGGCCGGCCCGGCCTCGCGGGCGAGCGGACCGGCTACTCGCCCAGGCTCGCCAGGTCGCGCAGGCGGCGGCCCTGGGCCTGCCGCTCGGCGGCGCGCTGCTCCTCGTAGGAGCGGCCGTGGACGCCCTGGAGCAGTGTCTTGGTCTCGATCACCGCGTCGCGGGGCGCTGCGAGGACCGCCGAGGCGAGGTCGGCCGCTGCGGCGTCGAGCTGGTCGCGGGGCACGGCGATGTTGGCCAGCCCGCAGCCCACCGCCTCCTGGGCGGCGACGAACCGGCCGGTCACGCAGATCTCCAGCGCCCGGGCATAGCCGACCAGGCCCACCAGCGGATGCGTGCCGGTGAGGTCGGGCACCAGTCCGAGGCTGGTCTCGCGCATCGCGAACTGCACGTCGTGCGCGACGACGCGCAGGTCACAGGCGAGGGCCAGCTGGAAGCCCGCTCCGATGGCGTGCCCCTGGACCGCGGCGACGGTCACCAGGTCGCCGCGCCGCCACCAGGTGAACGCCTCCTGGTACTCGGCGATGGTCGCGTCCAGTTCCTTGTCGCCGCCGCGGGCGAGGTCGAGGAAGGACGGCTCGCCGTCGAAGCCCTCCGGCGTGAACGCCTGCCGGTCGAGCCCGGCGGAGAACGACTTGCCCTCCGCGCGCAGCAGCACGACGCGGACGGTGCCCGGCAGCAGCCGGCCGGCCTCGGCCAGCGCCCGCCACAGGGCGGGGCTCTGCGCGTTGCGCTTGGCCGGGTTGGTCAGCGTCACCGTGGCGAGCGCGTCGTCGACGGTGAGCCGTACGCCGTCCCGGTCGAGAAGCGGGTCGAGCGGTGCGAGGTCGTGCTCGGGCGAAGCCATGGTGCGCCTCCGATGCGTGCGGTCAGCCGCGATGCCCTGCGCGGACATCGTAAGTGACTGCACAGTAACCACCCGGCCGACCAACGGACCGACCGGGTGGTCACCATCGAAGCCGAGGGGCCGCCCGGGATTCAGGCCGAGGCGGCCTTCTTGCCGCGGGTCGCCCCGCCACGCCCACGGAGCGTGACGCCCGACTCGCTGAGCATCCGGTGCACGAAGCCATACGAGCGGCCGGTTTCCTCGGCCAACGCCCGAATGCTCGCACCGGCGTCGTACTTTTTCTTCAGGTCTGCCGCGAGCTTGTCGCGCGCGGCGCCGGTCACCCGGCTGCCCTTCTTCAGAGTCTCGGCCACCCGTGCCTCCTCATGGGAAGTGCGCTCTGGTCTCCTCATGATCACCCCTCCGGGGCGTCATGGCCACCCATTCGGCAAGGTCCGTGAGACACGGTTGTGACGACAGGAGCCCGTCCCCACAAGCGGAATCGGACATTCCATCTGTCGGCGTTCGTACCGCCGAACGGGTTCTTCCGAGAAACGCCAGGTCAGCGACGCAGTACGGCCGAGCCCTTGGTGGATAAGGGCTCGGCCGGGAAATCGGTGTACGACACACTCCGATACGAGGAGATCTCACACAGATGATGGATCACCGATGGGCCGAATGATCCATGCGCCGTTGATCAGGCCCCGGCCCGAGCCGGGGCGGGGCCGTCAGGCGAGGGCGACGAGATCTGCGTAGTCGGCGCCCCACAGGTCCTCGACGCCGTCGGGCAGCAGGATGATCCGCTCCGGCTGGAGCGCCTCGACCGCGCCCTCGTCGTGGGTGACGAGGACGACCGCGCCCTTGTAGGTGCGCAGCGCGCCGAGGATCTCCTCGCGGCTGGCCGGGTCGAGGTTGTTGGTGGGCTCGTCCAGCAGCAGCACGTTGGCGGAGGAGACCACCAGGGTGGCCAGCGCGAGCCGGGTCTTCTCGCCGCCGGAGAGGACCCGGGCGGGCTTGTCCACGTCGTCGCCGGAGAACAGGAACGAGCCCAGCACCTTGCGGACCTCGACCAGGTCCATGTCGGGCGCCGCCGAACGCATGTTCTCCAGTACCGTGCGCTCCGGGTCGAGGGTCTCGTGCTCCTGCGCGTAGTAGCCGAGCTTGAGGCCGTGACCGGGCACGACCTGGCCGGTGTCGGGCTTCTCCACGCCGCCCAGCAGCCGCAGCAGGGTCGTCTTGCCGGCGCCGTTGAGCCCGAGGATGACGACCCGCGAGCCCTTGTCGATGGCCAGGTCGACGTCGGTGAAGATCTCCAGCGAGCCGTACGACTTCGACAGGCCCTCCGCCATCAGCGGCGTCCTGCCGCACGGCGAGGGCTCCGGGAAGCGCAGTTTGGCGACCTTGTCGGACTGGCGCACGGCCTCCAGGCCCGCCAGCAGCTTGTCGGCGCGGCGGGCCATGTTCTGCGCGGCGACGGTCTTGGTGGCCTTGGCGCGCATCTTGTCGGCCTGCGAGTGCAGCGCGGCGGCCTTCTTCTCGGCGTTGGCGCGCTCGCGCTTGCGGCGCTTCTCGTCGGCCTCGCGCTGCTGCTGGTAGAGCTTCCAGCCCATGTTGTAGACGTCGATCTGGGAGCGGTTGGCGTCCAGGTAGAACACCTTGTTGACGACCGTCTCGACCAGGTCCACGTCGTGGGAGATGACGATGAAGCCGCCGCGGTAGGTCTTCAGGTAGTCGCGCAGCCAGATGATCGAGTCGGCGTCGAGGTGGTTGGTCGGCTCGTCCAGCAGCAGGGTGTCCGCGTCGGAGAACAGGATCCGGGCCAGCTCGATACGGCGGCGCTGACCGCCGGAGAGCGTGTGCAGGGGCTGGCCGAGCACCCGGTCGGGCAGGTTGAGCGCGGCGGCGATGGTGGCGGCCTCGGCCTCGGCGGCGTACCCGCCCTTGGTGAGGAACTCGGTCTCCTGGCGCTCGTACTGGCGCAGGGCCTTCTCGCGGGTGGAGCCCTGGCCGTTGGCGATGCGCTGCTCGTTCTCGCGCATCTTGCGGATCAGGACGTCCAGGCCGCGGGCGGACAGGACGCGGTCGCGGGCGAGCACGTCGAGGTCGCCGGTGCGCGGGTCCTGCGGGAGGTAGCCGACCTCGCCGGAGCGGGTGATGGTGCCGGCGGCGGGGATGCCCTCGCCGGCCAGGCACTTGGTGAGGGTGGTCTTGCCGGCGCCGTTGCGGCCGACCAGACCGATGCGGTCGCCCTTGGCGACGCGGAAGGTGGCGTTCTCGATGAGGATGCGGGCACCGGCGCGCAGCTCGATGCCGGAAGCGGAGATCACGGACAGACTCCAGGGCGGGTGGGGGCGGGATGGACGGCTGAGGACGTTCCCGCTGGTCTAATGCGCGAGGAGAATGGCCATGCGGAACAGTCTAACGGGGGGCCGCAAGCGGTTTTTCCCGGTGTTTGCGCGGGTGTGGGGCGAAGACGCCCGGAGCCGGGCGTTCCGCGTCGCCGCCGGGCGCCGTCGGTGACCGGGGCCACACCGGGCGGCGGGCCGGAAGCTCCTCGGCCCGGACCGGGGCACGAGACCGGGTCGCGAGGGAGTGATCGGCACGGCGGACGCGGGCGCGGGCGGGCGCCCCGGCCGCTGTCCGGCGCCGCTGGGCACGCGCGCCGGGACGCCGCCCTCCGCCGCGGCCGGCGGCGCTCCGGGTCAGCTGCCGCCGGTGTGGACCTGGAAGGCGGCCCGGCGGACGGCCTTGGCCAGGGCCGGGTCGGGGTGCGCGGCGGCGAGCGCGACCAGCACCTGCACGGTGCGCGGGTGCCCGACCGCCCGTACCTCGTCCAGCAGGGCCGGGACGGTGGGCTGCACGGCGGCCTCCAGGTGCCGCACCAGCATCGGGGCCTCGCCGTGGTCGGCGACGGCGGCGGCGGTGTCCACCCACAGCCAGGTCGCCTCCTGGCGGGTGAGGACCTCGTGCGCGTCCTCCGGGTCGACGCCGTCGTGCTCGGCCAGCCACAGCAGTGCGTACGGCCGCAGCGCCGGCTCGTCCTGGACGCCCCGTACGTCGGGTTCGGCGGGGGCGCCGACGACCCGCAGCGCCTCGAAGGCGAGGCCGCGCAGCAGGGCGTCCTCGCCGCGCGCCGCGGCGAGGAGCTCGGCGACGGCGCTGCCGACCGGGCGGGCGGCGAGCCAGGCGCGGTACTCGGCGCGGGCCGCGTTCGGGCGCAGCTGGGCGCAGCCGCGCAGCATGTCCTCGGCGGCCTGCTCGATGTTCCCGGCGGGGCTCTGGGCGGCGACGCAGATCTGCTCCAGCTTCACCCAGACCGCCCAGCTGCCCAGCGGGGTGAGGGTGGCCTGGCCGTCGCCGTAGGTGAGCGCGCCGACAGAGGCGAGGGCGCGCAGCGCCCAGTCGAGCAGGGGCGCGAGCGGGGCGTCGTTCGCGGCGGGCTCCGGGGCGGCGGTGCCGGCCGGGGCCGGGGCGGGCGGTCCCGCGGGTTCGAGCCGCCGGTCGTAGGGGACCTCGCAGCGGGCGGTGCGCAGTTCGGTGACGCGCTGCTCTAGGAGGTCGAGGAGCTGTTCGACCGGGACGGGGCCGGCCGAGAGCTGGAGGAAGGAGAGGACCTGCGGCATGGCCGAGACGACCTCGGCGACGGCGGCGGCCTCGTGCTCCGCGGGCTCGGGGCAGGCCAGCGACCAGGCGTCGAACAGGGCCACCCAGCCGCGCAGCACGGCGCTGTCGTCGCGGTCCCAGGCGCGCAGCCGCCAGCCGGGGCGGGCGCTGTCGCCGTGCACCTCGATGAGGCCGGCCAGGCGGGCGGTGTCCCAGTCGGCGCGGATCTGGGCGGCGGTGCGGCCCAGCTCGTCGGCCGCGCGGTCGGCGGTGTGCGCGGAGAGGGTGGCCTTGCCGTCGGCGGTCGCGCCGGCGCGGCCGGGTCCGAGGGCGGCGTCGGCCCAGCGGGCGACGCGGGCCGCTCCGGCCAGGCCGGAGCGCGCCATTCTGGCCAGCTCCGCGGGGGCCGGTGTGCCCTCCGGCGGGCGGGGCGCGGGGCGGCGCGAGCGCCGCTGGTTCACGGCTCGGGGGGCGGCGGCCAGGGGTCGTGGGCGGACGAGTCGAAGCCTGGAGTCGCGCGGGATACGGGACGTCACAGGTGCAGTCTTCCGGTTGACGGTCCGAAAACCCAAACGGAATGTCACGGCGGGCGACGGGGATGGCCAACGCAGGGGTCCGCACGGCGTGCCAAACGGCGCGAACCGGCCGGCGCGGTAAGGGGATCGGCGGGCCGCGGACGGCCTCGGCGCGGGCGGGTCCGGCCGGCGCGGCGGCCGGGAGCGGAACCGCCGCTCGGCCGTCGCGCCGGCCGTCACATCAGCGGCGTGAGGAAGCGGCGCAGCGCCTCCTCGTACCCCTCGGGGTCGGCGTTCCACAGGGCGCCGTGCGGGGCGTCGGGGACCGTGTGCAGGGCGATGAGATTGGGGCGCCGCTCGGCGAGGCGGCGGGAGAAGCGCCAGGGGGCCACCTCGTCGCCGGGGCCGTGGAAGATCAGGGTGGGCACCGTGAGCCGGGCGGCGTCGGCGGCCCCGGCGACCCGGTCCGCGTGCAGGCCGGTGCGGCCCTGGGCGGCGCGGACCGCGAGCGGCAGCAGGGCGTGCGGGGTGTGCCGCGCCCTGGCCAGGGCGCGCAGGGTGGTCTCCCAGTCGAGCACCGGCGAGTCCAGGATCAGACCGGAGACGTGGTCGCGCAGCTCCGAGTGGAGGGCGGCGTGCAGCGCCATGGTGGCGCCGGTGGACCAGCCGTGCAGGACGACCCGTTCGGCGCCGTGCCGTACGGCGTAGCGGATCGCCGCGTCCAGGTCGCGCCACTCGGTCTGGCCGAGGTGGCTCAGGCCGTCCGGGGAGCGGGGCGCGCCGAGGTCGCCGCGGTAGGCCGGGTCGAGCACCGGGAAGTGTCTGCGGTGCAGGAACTCCATGATGTTCAGGGGCAGCTCGCGGGTGGTGCCCAGGCCGTGCACGGTGATCACCCAGGTCTCGCGGACGGCGGGCACGAACCAGGCGGGCAGGCTGCCCAGCTCGCCGGGGATCTCCACCTCCGCGTAGCGCAGGCCGAGGGCGGCGTGCGGGTCGCCCACGTACAGGTTGGGGGTGAGCCAGACCTTGTCGCGGGGGCGCAGCTCGCCGTGGGTGACGCGGTCGAGGCGGCGCACCACGGTGTCCGGCAGGTGCGGGGCGCCGTCCAGGACGGGGCCGACGATGGCGTGGGAGCCGTTGCCGGCCAGGCCGTAGACGCCCGGGCGCAGGGAGGCCAGGTCGCGGGTCAGGATGATCTGGCCGTCGGCCGTGCCGTGCACGGTGAGGCGGTGGTCGGTGGGCAGGGGGCGGCCCGGGGGCGCCTTGAGCGCGGCGTCGCTGGCCAGCCGGCCGGCGGCGACGCTCGCCGCGCCGGCCGCCAGGGCCGCGGTGACGGCCGCGGCCGTCGCTTTGACTGTGCGCACAGGACCAGTGTCACGGTGTACCGGCTCACCGGCCAGCGGAAGGAAGGGTCGGAGTGACATGCCCCTGCGGGTTCCAGGATGCGCGGGGTTCATCCCTCGGCGGGCGCGGGTCGCGGGCGTTGGCCGTAACCGCGCAGGCGTCCGGTGGCCTGTTCCAGCTGTTCCGGGGTCAGCAGGGAGGGGATGCGGCCGGGGATCGCGGAGGCGGTCAGCCACAGGCGGCACATCCACTCCAGCTGGGCGGTGCGGTCGTACGCCTGGTCGAGGGTGGCGCCGTAGGTGAGGGCGCCGTGGTTCTGGAGCAGGCAGCCGGAGCGGCCGTCGAGGGCGCGGAGCACGTTTCCGGCCAGTTCCTCGGTGCCGTACGTCGCGTACGGGGCGACCCGCACCGGTCCGCCGAGCGCGCCCGCCATGTAGTGGACGAGCGGCAGCTCGGCGACGAGGGTGGAGACGGCCGTGGCGTGCACGGCGTGGGTGTGGACGACGGCGCCCGCGTCGGTGGCGCGGTAGACGGCGAGGTGCGTGGGCAGTTCGCTGGTCGGCGCGAGCGAGCCGAGCACCTGGCGGCCGTCGAGGTCGACGCCGGTCACGTCGTCGGGGGTGAGCCGGTCGTACGGCACGCCGGTCGGGGTGACCAGGACGGTGTCGCCGACCCGGACGGACACGTTGCCCGAGGTGCCGACGACCAGTCCGTCGGCGACGGTGCGGCGCGCGGCCGCCACCAGCTCGCGCCAGGCGCGGGCCTCCTCGGCACGGACCTCGCGGCGGCCGTCCGGTCCCGGACGGCCGCCGGGCCGTCGTCCGTCGCGTCGCGGACGCTCGCCGGGCCGTTCTCCGTCGTGTTCCGGGCGGGCGCCGGGCCGTCCCTCGTCGTGTTCTTCAGCCATGGGGCGATCCTGCCAGCGGTGTGAAGTGTGCAACAGAATCGGACACCGCCCATACCGCGCCAGTTCATCTTCCGTTCACCCTGGTTACTTACGTTCAACGAGCCAATGACGCTCGAACGATTGCCTGGGTAAATGGAAAGCTTCTCGCTGATCCTCGCGATCGTGGTGATAACCGCACTCGCGTTCGATTTCACGAACGGTTTCCACGACACCGCCAACGCGATGGCCACCACCATCTCCACCGGCGCGCTCAAGCCCAAGGTCGCGGTGGCCATGTCGGCCGCGCTGAACCTGGTGGGCGCCTTCCTCTCCGTGGAGGTCGCGAACACGATCTCCAAGGGCCTCGTCGACGAGGCCGGCATCCGTCCCGAGGTCATCTTCGCCGCCCTGGTCGGCGCGATCCTCTGGAATCTGCTGACCTGGCTGGTCGGACTCCCCTCCAGCTCCTCGCACGCCCTCATGGGCGGTCTGATCGGCGCCACCGTCGCCTCCGCCGGCATCGGCGCGGTGCACGGCGACGTGCTGGTCACCAAGGTCATGATCCCGGCCGTCGCCGCCCCGATCGTGGCGGGCCTGGCCGCGCTGGCCGCGACCCGGCTGTCGTATGCCATCGGCGGGAACGGCGACGGCGGGGCGAACGGCAAGGCGGCCGAAAAGGGCCACCGGGTCGGGCAGATCGCCTCCGCCGGTCTGGTCTCGCTGGCCCACGGCACCAACGACGCGCAGAAGACGATGGGCATCATCACCCTCGCCCTGATCGCCGGCGGCGCCATCGCCCCCGGCTCCAACCCTCCCACCTGGGTGATCCTCTGCGCGGGTCTGGCCATCGCGGCCGGCACCTACATCGGCGGCTGGCGCATCATCCGCACCATGGGCTCGGGCCTGACCGACCTCCGGCCGCAGCAGGGCTTCGCCGCCCAGACCAGCTCGGCCGCCGCCATCCTGGCCTCCTCCCACCTGGGCTTCTCCCTGTCCACCACGCACGTCGTCTCCGGTTCGGTGATGGGCGCGGGTCTGGGCCGCAAGGGCGGCGTGGTCCGCTGGTCCACCGCGGGCCGGATGGCCATCGCCTGGGTGCTGACGCTGCCCGCCGCCGCGCTGGTGGGCGCGGGCGCGGAGGCCGTGACGGGCCTCGGCGACTGGGGCACCGCGCTCGTCGCCGTGTTCCTCGTCGCCTCCTCCGCGGCGATCTGGAAGGTCTCCCGCCGCCAGGTCGTCGACCACACCAACGTCACGGGCGCCGGGTCCGAGGAGCCGGCCGGCGTGGTGACCCAGGCGATCGCCGCCGTGGCGCCGCCCCCGGCCGCCCCGGTCCCCGGGATCCCGGCCCAGGCCGTCGGCGCCCCCGCCGCGGCGTTCGCCGCCCCGCTCGGCGCGGTCCCGGCCACGGCCGCCGGCCTGCTCACCGAGGACCTCGCGGCGACCATCCCGGCGCCGGCGTCCGCGCCCCGTATCGACCCGACGCCGTCGGCGACCCCCGCGAGCGCGGCGGTACCGCCGGCCGCGACCGTCTGAGTCCCGCACACCGGTCCCCCAAGGAAGCATCACCATGAAGATCGACTGGGCAGCCCTCGGCTCCGTCTTCGGCGTCAGCCTCGTGGCCACCGTGGGCCTGGTGGCCCTGTTCACCCTCGGCATCGCCGGCCTCTCCCGCCGTGAGCGGGCGGTGGCCACCGGTGCGGGCGGCGGGACGCTCGCCGTCACCGGCGCCTACGTCTGCTTCGCGGCGTGCGCCGCCGCGGTGGGCTACGGCATCTACCTGATCATGGGCAAGGGCTGACCCCGGGCCGGTCACCGCCGCGGCCGACGCCGCCGCCCCGACCGGCCCCCTCAGCCTCCTCCCCCGCCCCGTGCAGGGACCGCCACCCAGCGGCCCGCGCGGGGCGGAGCCGTGTCCGGGGCGGGCCCGCGTCGAAGGGGTGGGAGGTGCGGGAGCGGCGGGGTGGGAGGCGCTGGGATGACGGGTGCGCGGGCGCGCGCCGGGGCACGCCGGGGCACGCCGTCGCGCGGGGCCGGTGTGGGCCTCATCTCAGTCGTACGACGCAGGTCAACGGCAAGTTGACGGGTGTTCGCGGGGCGTGGTGGACTGCCGGGGCCATGTACGGCGGCAGGAGAGGAAGCCCGGTGTGAATCCGGCGCGGTCCCGCCACTGTGACCGGGGAGGAAACCCCCCGGGAGCCAGGAACTCTCACCGCCGGTCTCGTCGACCCAGGGCGTGGACACCCTGAGTGAGGACATATCGCCATGCGCGGCTGCCGACCGAGAGTCACCAGCGACGAACCCCTGACCGTCCTCGCGGCGGGCTGACCCGATGGGTGCCGAGCGCGTCTTCGCGTACGGCGCCGCCGCCGGCCTCCTCGGCGACCTCCTCCTCGGCGATCCGCGCCGCGGGCACCCGGTCGCCGCGTTCGGCCGTGCCGCGGGCGCCGTGGAACGCGTGCTGTGGCGGGACCACCGCGGGTGGGGCGCTCTGCACACCGCGGTGTGCGCGGGCGGCGCCGCCGCGCTGGGCGCCGTCGCCGCCCGCGCCGTACGCACCTCCCCCACCGCCTCCGCCGCCCTGACCGGCGTCGCCACCTGGGCCGTCGTGGGCGGGACCTCGCTGGCCCGCGAGGCCCGCGCCATCGGCCGCGCGCTGGAGTCCGGCGACATCGGGGCCGCCCGGGCGCGGCTGCCGCACCTGTGCGGGCGCGACCCGCAGGCGCTGGACGCCGACGGGATCGCCCGCGCCGTGGTCGAGTCCGTCGCCGAGAACACCTCCGACGCGGTGGTCGGCGCGCTCACCTGGGGCGCCGTCGCGGGCGTGCCGGGTCTGCTCGGGTTCCGCGCGGTCAACACGCTCGACGCGATGGTCGGCCACAAGTCGCCCCGCCACCTGCGCTACGGCTGGGCCTCCGCCCGGCTGGACGACGTGGCCGGCTGGCCGGGCGCGCGGCTGACCGCCGTCCTCGCCACCGTGGCCGGCGGCGATCCGCGCGGGGCCGTACGGGCCTGGCGCGCCGACGCCGGCCGGCATCCGAGCCCCAACGCCGGGCCGGTCGAGGCGTCCTTCGCCGGGGCGCTCGGCGTGCGCCTGGGCGGCACGCTGTCGTACGCGGGGCGGGTGGAGCACCGGCCGGTACTCAACGGCGGCGGACGCGCCGTCCGGGCGGCCGACATCGACCGGGCCGTACGCCTCTCCCGGCGCGTGAGCTGGCTCGCGCTCGGCGCCTGCGCCGGCGCGCGCCTGCTGGGCGCCCGTCTCCCGCGCACCCCGGCGGCGAGCGGCCTCCGTTCGGCCTCCGCACCGGGCGGCGGTCGCCGCCCGCGCACCCCCGTGACGAAGGGACGTACCTCATGAGCGGCGGTCTGCTCGTCGCCGGAACCACCTCCGACGCCGGGAAGAGCGTCGTCACGGCCGGGATCTGCCGGTGGCTGGTGCGCCAGGGCGTCAAGGTCGCGCCGTTCAAGGGGCAGAACATGTCCCTGAACTCCTTCGTCACCCGCGAGGGCGCCGAGATCGGCCGGGCGCAGGCCATGCAGGCGCAGGCGTGCCGGATCGAGCCGACCGCGCTGATGAACCCGGTGCTGCTCAAGCCGGGCGGCGAGCAGAGCAGCCAGGTGGTGCTGCTGGGCAAGCCGGTCGGCGAGCTGAGCGCCCGCGGCTACCACGGCGGGCGCCAGCAGAAACTGCTGGGCACCGTGCTGGACTGCCTGGCCGAGCTGCGGGGCGCGTACGACGCGGTGATCTGCGAGGGGGCGGGCAGCCCGGCGGAGATCAACCTGCGCCGCACCGACATCGTCAACATGGGCATCGCGCGCGGCGCGCGGCTGCCGGTGCTCGTGGTCGGCGACATCGACCGCGGCGGCGTCTTCGCCTCCTTCTTCGGCACCCTCGCCCTGCTGTCCCCCGAGGACCAGGAGCTGGTCGCGGGGTTCCTCGTCAACAAGTTCCGCGGCGACGTCACCCTGCTCGAACCGGGCCTCGACATGCTGCACGGGCTGACCGGACGGCGCGCCTACGGCGTGCTGCCGTTCCGGCACGGGCTCGGCATCGACGAGGAGGACGGTCTCCGGGTCTCCCTGCGCGGCGCCGTGCGGGAGTCGGTCGTCGCCCCGCCGGTCGGCGAGGACGTGCTGCGCGTCGCCGTGTGCGCGATCCCGCTGATGTCCAACTTCACCGACGTGGACGCGCTGGCCGCCGAACCGGGCGTCGTGGTGCGGTTCGTGGACCGCCCGGAGGAACTGGCCGACGCGGACCTGGTCGTGGTCCCCGGCACCCGCGGCACGATCCGCGCCCTGCGGTGGCTGCGGGAGCGGGGCCTCGCGGACGCCCTGGCGCGCCGGGCCGCCGAAGGACGGCCGGTGCTCGGCGTCTGCGGCGGCTTCCAGATCCTCGGCGAGCGCATCGAGGACGAGGTCGAGTCGCGCGCCGGCGCGGTCGCCGGTCTCGGACTGCTGCCCGTGCGGGTGCGGTTCGCCCGCGAGAAGACCCTCACCCGGCCGGCCGGCCGGGCCCTCGGCGAGCCGGTCGAGGGGTACGAGATCCACCACGGGGTGGCCACCGTCGAGGGCGGAGACGCGTTCATCTCCGATGACGATGGACACAGCCTGGACGGCTGCCGGGTCGGCGCGGTGTGGGGCACGCACTGGCACGGCTCGCTGGAGTCGGACGGTTTCCGGCGCGCCTTCCTGCGCGAGGTGGCCGCCGCCGCGGGCCGCCGCTTCATCCCCGCGCCCGACACCTTGTTCGCCGCGCTGCGCGAAGCGCAGCTGGACCGGCTCGGCGACCTGATCGAACAGCACGCGGACACGGACGCGCTGTGGCGGCTCATCGAGTCCGGCGCGCCGCAAGGACTGCCTTTCATCCCACCGGGAGCGCCCGCATGAGCACAGTGTTGTTGTTGTCGACCGCCGACACCGATCTGCTGGCGGCCCGGGCCTCCGGCGCCTCCTACCGGATCGGCAACCCGACCCGGGTGGACGTGGCCGGCGAGCTGCCCGCGCTGCTGGACGGCGCGGACGTCGCCGTCGTACGGCTGCTCGGCGGCAAGCGGGCCTGGGAGGACGGGCTCGCCGCGCTGAAGGCGTCCGGGGTGCCGACCGTGCTGCTGGGCGGCGAGTCGGTGCCGGACGCGGAGCTGATGGCCGAGTCGTCCGTCCCGGCCGGTGTGGTGGCCGAGGCGCTGCGCTACCTCGTCGAGGGCGGCCCCGCCAACCTCACCGAGCTGGCCCGGTTCCTGTCCGACACCGTGCTGCTGACCGGCGAGGGCTTCGAGGAGCCCCGGAAGATGCCGGAGTACGGCGTCCACGGCGAGCGCGATCTCGTGGCGGGCCGGCCGACCGTCGGCGTGCTCTTCTACCGCGCCCACCACCTGAGCGGCAACACCGCCTTCGTGGACACCCTGTGCGACGCGATCGAGGCGCACGGCGCCAACGCGCTGCCCGTGTACTGCGGTTCGCTGCGCGGCGCGGACCCGGCGCTGTACGAGCTGCTGGCGAGGACCGACGCGCTGGTCGCCACCGTGCTGGCCGCCGGCGGCACGCACGCCTCGCAGGCGTCGGCGGGCGGTGACGAGGAGGCGTGGGACATCGGCGCGCTCGCCGACTTGGACGTGCCCGTGCTGCAAGGGCTCTGCCTCACCTCCTCGCGGGCCGCCTGGGACGCGTCGGACGCCGCCCTGTCCCCGATGGACGCGGCGATGCAGGTCGCGATCCCCGAGTTCGACGGCCGTCTGATCACCGTGCCGTTCTCCTTCAAGGAGCAGGGCCCGGACGACGTGCCGGTGTACGTGGCCGACCCCGAGCGGGCCGCCCGCGTCGCCGGGATCGCCGTACGGCACGCCCGGCTGGGGCACAAGCCGAACGCCGAGAAGAAGGTCGCCCTCGTCTTCACCGCGTACCCGACCAAGCACTCGCGCGTCGGCAACGCGGTCGGCCTGGACACCCCCGCCTCGGCGGTGCGCGTCCTGGACGCGCTGCGCGAGGCCGGGTACACGCTGACCGACTACCCCGACAACGGCGACGAGTTGATCCACCGGCTCATCGCGGCCGGCGGCCACGACGTGGAGTGGCTGACCGAGGAGCAGCTGGCCGCCGCGCCCGCGCGGGCGCCGCTCGCCGACTACCGGGCCTGGTTCGACAAGCTGGACCCGGAGCTGCGCGCGGCGATGACCGAGGCGTGGGGCGAGCCGCCGGGCTCGCTGTACGTGGACGGCGAGGACATCGTGCTGGCCTCGCTCCGGTTCGGGAACGTCGTGGTGATGATCCAGCCGCCGCGCGGCTTCGGCGAGAACCCCATCGCGATCTACCACGATCCCGACATGCCGCCCTCGCACCACTACATGGCGGCCTACCGCTGGCTGGACGAGAGCTTCGGCGCCGACGCGATCGTGCACATGGGCAAGCACGGCACGATGGAGTGGCTGCCGGGCAAGGGCCTGGGCCTGAGCGCCGGTTGCGCGCCGGACGCGGTCCTCGGCGAGCTGCCGCTGATCTACCCGTTCATCGTCAACGACCCCGGCGAGGGCACCCAGGCCAAGCGGCGCGGCCACGCCACGGTGGTCGACCACCTCGTCCCGCCGATGGCCCGCGCCGACACCTACGGCGACCTGGCCAAGCTGGAGCAGCTCCTCGACGAGTACGCCCTCGTCTCCGACCTGGACCCGGTCAAGGCGCCGGCCGTGCGCGCCCAGATCTGGACGCTCGTGAAGGCCGCCGAGCTCCACCACGACCTGCACGTGAACGAGCAGCCGGACGACGAGGCGTTCGACGAGTTCGTCATGCACATCGACGGCTACCTGTGCGAGATCAAGGACGTGCAGATCCGCGACGGCCTGCACGTCCTGGGCGGCGGCCCGGTCGGCGAGGCGCGGGTGAACCTGGTCCTGGCGGTGCTGCGCGCCTCCCAGGTGTGGGGCGGGAAGGCGGACGCGCTGCCCGGTCTGCGGGCCTCGCTGGCGGCCCACTTCGGGCTGGTGGAGAAGGAGTTGCTGGCCGAGCCGGGCGCCCCGGCGAAGGTACCGGCGGAGCTGACGGAGCTGGTGGCGGGGCCCTCGCGGTCGGCCGCCGACGCGATCGACCTGCTGGAGCAGCTGTGCCGGCGGTTCGCCGAGGGCATGGAGGCGCGCGGCTGGGCCGCCGCCGAGAGCGCCGCGCTGGTCCGCGAGGTGCTGGGCGCCGAACTCGCCGAGGCGGTCGCCGTGCTGGAGTTCGCCTGCACCGAGGTGGTGCCGCGGCTGGCCCGCACCACGGACGAGATCGGCAACATCCTGCGGGCGCTGGACGGCGGTTACGTCCCGGCCGGCCCGTCCGGCTCGCCGACCCGCGGTCTGGTCAACGTCCTGCCGACCGGCCGCAACTTCTACTCGGTCGACCCCAAGGCGATCCCGTCCAGGCTGAGCTGGGAGGTCGGCCAGTCGCTCGCCGACTCCCTCGTGCAGCGCTACCTCCAGGACACCGGCGCGTACCCGAAGTCCGTCGGCCTGACGGTGTGGGGCACCTCCGCGATGCGCACCCAGGGCGACGACATCGCCGAGATCCTGGCGCTGCTCGGCTGCCGCCCGGTCTGGGACGACGCCTCGCGCCGGGTGACCGGGTTCGAGGTGGTTCCGCCCCAGGAGCTGGGCCGGCCGCGCATCGACGTCACGGTCCGCATCTCCGGCTTCTTCCGGGACGCGTTCCCGCACGTGGTCGGGCTGATCGACGACGCGGTGCGGACGGTGGCCGAGCTGGACGAGAGCGCCGAGGCCAACTACGTACGGGCGCACGTCGACGAGGACACCGCCGAGCACGGCGACCGGCGGCGCGCCACGGCCCGGATCTTCGGCTCCAAGCCGGGCGCGTACGGCGCGGGTCTGCTGCCGCTGATCGACGCCCGCAACTGGCGCTCGGACGCGGACCTCGCCGAGGTGTACGCGGTGTGGGGCGGTTACGCCTACGGGCGCGGGCTCGACGGGCGGGCGGCGCGCGGGGACATGGAGACGGCGTTCCGGCGGATCGCGGTGGCCGCGAAGAACGTCGACACCAGGGAACACGACCTGGTCGACGCGGACGACTACTTCCAGTACCACGGCGGCATGGTCGCCATGGTCCGGCACCTGACGGGCACGAGCCCGGAGGCGTACGTCGGCGACTCGGCCGTCCCCGACCAGGTGAAGACCCGCACGCTGGGCGAGGAGACGCACCGGGTGTTCCGGGCGCGGGTGGTCAACCCGCGCTGGATGGCGGCCATGCGGCGGCACGGCTACAAGGGCGCCTTCGAGATGGCGGCGACCGTCGACTACCTCTTCGGCTACGACGCCACCGCGGGCGTGGTGGACGACTGGATGTACGAGAAGCTCAGCACCGAGTACGTCTTCGACGCCGAGAACCGCGACTTCATGAAGAAGTCCAACCCGTGGGCGCTGCGCGGCATCACGGAACGGCTGCTGGAGGCCGCCGACCGGGGGCTGTGGGCGGAGCCGGACGCGGACACCCTGGAGCGGCTGCGGGCCACGTACCTGGAGCTGGAAGGCGATCTGGAGGGCGACGACAAGTGAGTACCCCGTTTCCGTTCACGGCCGTCGTCGGGCAGGACGACCTGCGCCTGGCGCTGCTGCTGAACGCGGTCTCCCCCGCGGTCGGCGGGGTGCTGGTGCGCGGCGAGAAGGGCACCGCGAAGTCCACCGCCGTGCGCGCGCTGTCGGCGCTGCTGCCCGCGGTGGACGTGGTCGCCGGGTGCCGTTTCTCCTGCGACCCGGACGCGCCCGACCCGGCGTGCCCGGACGGGCCGCACGAGCCGGGAGCGTTCGAGTCGCGGCCGGCGCGGATGGTGGAGCTGCCGGTCGGCGCCTCCGAGGACCGGCTCGTGGGCGCGCTGGACATCGAGCGGGCGCTCGCCGAGGGCGTCAAGGCGTTCGAGCCCGGCCTGCTCGCCGACGCCCACCGCGGCATCCTCTACGTGGACGAGGTCAACCTCCTCCACGACCACTTGGTCGACCTGCTGCTCGACGCGGCCGCGATGGGCGCCTCGTACGTGGAGCGCGAGGGCGTCTCCGTACGGCACGCGGCACGGTTCCTGCTGGTGGGGACCATGAACCCGGAAGAGGGCGAGCTGCGGCCGCAGTTGCTCGACCGGTTCGGGCTGACCGTCGAGGTCGCCGCCTCGCGCGAGCCCGACCAGCGGGTGGAGGTCGTGCGCCGGCGGCTGGCCCACGACGACGATCCGGCCGGCTTCGCCGCGCGCTGGGCCGACGAGGAGGCCGCGGTGCGGCAGCGGATCGTCGCCGCCCGCGCGCTGCTGCCTCAGGTGCGCCTCGGTGACGGGGCGCTCCGGCAGATCGCGGCGACCTGTGCGGCGTTCGAGGTGGACGGCATGCGCGCCGACATCGTGATGGCGCGCACGGCGACCGCGCTGGCCGCGTGGGCCGGGCGGACCGACGTGCTCGCCGAGGACGTGCGGCAGGCCGCGCTGCTGGCGCTGCCGCACCGGCGGCGGCGCAACCCCTTCGACGCGCCCGGTCTGGACGAGGACAAGCTCGACGAGACGCTCCAGGAGTTCCAGGGCTCCGAGGGCGACGGGAGCGACACAGACGACGGAGGCCCGCAGGACGAGGACCCCGACCCCGGTCCGGACGGGCCCGGCGGCGGGGGCGGGCAGCCCGCGCCCGAGGACGGCGGCCCGCGGGGCGGGGACGCCGCCGCGCGGCCGGAGGCCGGCGAGGGCGGGGAGCCGCAGCCGTCCGGGGCGGGCGGCGGCGAGCAGTCCGCCGTACGGGCCGCGGAGCCGTTCCGCACCAAGGTGCTGAGCGTTCCGGGCATCGGCGAGGGCGCGGCCGGGCGGCGCTCGCGGGCGCGCACCGAGCACGGGCGCACGACCGGCGCGCGGCGGCCGCGCGGCGCGCTGACCAAGCTGCACCTGGCGGCGACCGTGCAGGCCGCCGCGCCGCACCAGCGGGCGCGCGGGCGCGGCGGTCCGGGACTGATCGTGCGCCGGGACGATCTGCGGCAGGCGACGCGGGAGGGGCGCGAGGGCAACCTCGTGCTGTTCGTGGTGGACGCCTCCGGCTCGATGGCGGCGCGACAGCGGATGGGCGCCGTGAAGGGCGCCGTGGTGTCGCTGCTGCTGGACGCCTACCAGCGGCGGGACAAGGTGGGCCTGGTGACGTTCCGCGGGGCCTCGGCGGAGGTCGCGCTGCCGCCGACCTCGTCGGTGGACGCGGCCGCCGCACGGCTGGAGTCGCTGCCGACCGGCGGCCGTACGCCGCTGGCGGCCGGGCTGCTGCGGGCGCACGAGGTGCTGCGGGTGGAGCGGCTGCGGGACCCGGCGCGCCGGGCGCTGGTGGTCGTGGTGACCGACGGGCGGGCGACGGGCGGCGTCGAGCCGGTGGCGCTGGCCGGGCGGGCGGCGCGGCTGTTCGCGGCCGACGGCGTCGCCTCGGTGGTCGTGGACTGCGAGTCGGGGCCGGTGCGGCTCGGGCTCGCGGGGCAGCTCGCCGGTGAACTGGGCGGTACGGCGGTGACGTTGGACGAGTTGCGGGCCGACTCGATCGCCGGTCTGGTCCGGGACGTGCAGGGGACTTCGAGGAGGGCCGCGTAATGCCGCAGGGGCAGCCGAGTGTCGTACCCGAGGACGGGCTGACGACGCGTCAGCGGCGCAACCGGCCGCTCGTGGTCGTGCACACCGGGATCGGCAAGGGCAAGTCGACGGCCGCCTTCGGGCTGGCGCTGCGCGCCTGGAACCAGGGCTGGCCGATCGGGGTGTTCCAGTTCGTCAAGTCGGCGAAGTGGAAGGTCGGCGAGGAGAACGCGCTCCGGGTGCTGGGGGCGTCCGGGCAGGGCGGCTCCGTCGACTGGCACAAGATGGGCGAGGGCTGGTCATGGGTCCAGCGCGACGCCCAGATGGACAACGAGGCCAAGGCCCGCGAGGGCTGGGAGCAGGTCAAGCGGGACCTGGCCGCCGAGACGTACCGGCTGTACGTGCTCGACGAGTTCGCGTACCCGATGCACTGGGGGTGGGTCGACACCGACGAGGTGGTGGAGGTGCTGCGGGCGCGGCCCGGCGTCCAGCACGTCGTCGTCACCGGGCGCAACGCGCCGGAGAAGCTGGTGGAGTGCGCCGATCTCGTCACCGACATGTCCAAGGTCAAGCACCCCATGGACGCGGGGCAGAAGGGCCAGCGGGGCATCGAGTGGTGACACCGTGCTGAACTCCCCCGCCACCGGAGCCTCTTCCGCCTCCGCCGTCTCCCGTGCCCGCGGTCACGGTTCCGGTTCCGCCGTCGCGTCCGTGCCCCGGCTGGTGATCGCCGCGCCGGCCTCCGGCAGCGGCAAGACCACCGTCGCCACGGGGCTGATGGCCGCGCTCGCCGGGCGCGGGCTCGCCGTGTCCCCGCACAAGGTGGGGCCGGACTACATCGACCCGGGCTACCACGCGCTCGCCACCGGGCGGCCGGGCCGCAACCTGGACGCGTATCTGTGCGGGCCCGAGCTGGTCGGGCCGCTGTTCCTGCACGGGGCGCGGGGGTGCGACATCGCGGTGGTCGAAGGGGTGATGGGGCTCTACGACGGGGCCGCCGGGCAAGGAGAGCTGGCGTCCACCGCGCAGGTGGCGAAGCTGCTGCGGGCGCCGGTGGTGCTGGTGGTGGACGCGTCCGCGCAGTCGCGGTCGGTGGCGGCGCTGGTGCACGGGTTCGTGACGTGGGACCCGGAGGTGCGGATCGGGGGCGTGATCCTCAACAAGGTCGCCTCCGACCGGCACGAGGCGCTGCTGCGGGAGGCGCTGGAGTCGGTGGGGGCGCCGGTGCTGGGGGTGCTGCGGCGGGCGCCGCAGGTGGACACTCCGGCGCGGCATCTGGGTCTGGTGCCGGCCGCCGAGCGCCACGGCGCCGCGGTGGAGGCGGTCGCGGCGATGGGGGCGCAGGTGGCCGCGGGGTGCGATCTGGAGGCGTTGGTCGCGCTGGCGCGGGGTGCGGGGGCGTTGTCGTGCGCGGCGTGGGACGCGGGTGTGGTTTCGCCCCCGCCGCCCCTTCCCGTTCCCGTCCCTGGGGGCTTTGCCGCCAGACCCCCGGATCGGCCTGGACGGCCTCGTCCTCAAACGCCGGACGGGCTGGAAGGAGTCGGCCGGAGTGCGGCGCCGGTCCGAACGCCGGACGGGCCGGAAGGAGTCGGCCGGAGTTCCAGGGTGACCGTCGCCGTGGCCGGCGGGGCCGCCTTCACGTTCTCCTACGCCGAGCACGCCGAGCTGCTCGCCGCCGCCGGGGCCGAGGTCGTCGTCTTCGATCCGCTGCGGGACGAGGCGCTGCCCGAGGGGACCCGGGGGCTGGTCGTCGGGGGCGGGTTCCCCGAGGTGTACGCCGCCGAGCTGTCCGCCAACGAGCCCCTGCGCAAGGCCGTCGAGGAGCTGGCCCTGAGCGGCGCGCCCGTCGCCGCCGAGTGCGCGGGCCTGCTGTACCTGTGCCGGGAGCTGGACGGGCGGCCGATGTGCGGGGTGCTGGACGCCGCCGCGCGGATGACCGGACGGCTGACGCTCGGCTACCGGGACGCCGTGGCCGTCGGCGACAGCGTGCTCGCCGCGGCCGGGGAGCGGATGCGCGGACACGAGTTCCACCGCACCGTCGTCGAGCCGGGCGCGGGAACGGGACCGGCGGCGCCCGCCTGGGGCCTGCACGCGCCCGAGCGGCGGCTCGAAGGCTTCGTGCAGCACAACGTGCACGCCAGTTATCTCCACACGCACTGGGCCGGCGCGCCCGGTGTCGCCCGTCGGTTCGTCGAGAGGTGCCGGACGTCATGAGCAGCAGGCTGGTCGGAGTAGGGGTCGGTCCCGGCGATCCGGAGCTGGTGACCGTCAAGGGCGTGAACGCGCTGCGCGCGGCCGCCATCGTGGTGGTGCCCGTGATGGACACCGGGGAGCGCGGACGCGCGGAGGCCACCGTGCTGCACTACGTGGGCGCGGAGAAGGTCGTCCGGGTGGTGTTCGCGCTGAACGAGCGCAGTGACCGGGCGCGTCGCGAGGCGGCCTGGGACGCCGCCGGCGAGCGGGTCGCGGCGCTGCTGCGGGCGCACGGGTCGGTGGCGTTCGCGACCATCGGAGACCCGAACGTGTATTCGACGTTCACGTATCTCGCGCAGACCGTGGCCGAGCTGGTGCCCGGGGTCGCGGTGGAGACGGTGCCCGGCATCACCGCCATGCAGGACCTGGCGGCGCGTTCGGGCGCGGTGCTCACCGAGGGGACCGAGCCGCTGACGCTGGTGCCGGTGACCGCGGGCGCCGCCGTGCTCAAGGACGCGCTGAACGGTCCGGGCACGGTCGTCGCGTACAAGTTCGGACGGCAGGCGCGGGAGGTCGCCGAGGCGCTGCGGGACAGCGGGCGGATCGAGGACGCGGTGTGGGGTTCGGCGCTGGGGCTGGCGGAGGAGTCGATCCGGCCGGCCGGCGAGCTGGACGGCGCTCCCCTGCCGTATCTGTCGACCCTCATCGCGCCCGCGCGGCGCGGTGGCGGGCGGGGCGGCAAGCTGTGAGGGACGACCGCGCGCGGTCGGCCGGCCGCGCCCCGGCGCACGGCCGTACCGCCCGCTCAGGCGGCCAGGCCGACCACCAGCCATATGAACGCGACGCCTGCGACGGTGCACAGCAGGGTGGAGCGGGCCGGGTGCTCGTGATGGGCCTCGGGCAGGATCTCGGCCGCGGCGAGGTAGAGCAGTACGCCGCCGAAGAGGCCGAGATAGCCGCCGAGGAACCACTCCGGGATGCTGACGAAGGCGGTCGAGGCGGCGCCGACGAGCGGGGCCAGGGCGTCGGCGAAGAGCATCGCGAGGGCCTTGCGGCGCTCGTTGCCGTACAGGCGGGTCAGGGTGAAGGTGTTGAAGCCGTCGGCGAAGTCGTGGGCGATGACCGCGAGCGCCACCGCCGCGCCCATGCCGCCGCCGACCTGGAAGGCCGCGCCGATCGCGACGCCGTCCATGGCGCTGTGGCCGACCATGGCCGCCGCGGCCGTCAGGCCCACCTCGGGCGCGCGGTGGTCGTGCGCCTCGGCGCCGCCGTGCGCGGCCTGCCGGGCCGCCAGCAGCCGCTCCACCAGGTGGGCCAGCAGGAAGCCGGCCACGAACAGCAGCAGGGCGGCCGGTACGCCGAACACCTCGCGGCCCGCGGCGTGCAGCGCCTCGGGCAGCAGGTCCAGGCCGACCACGCCCAGCATCAGGCCGCCGGCCAGTCCGAGGACCAGGTGGCGACGATCGGTCACCCGCTGTGCCGTCCAGCCGCCGGCCAGCGTCATCAGGAACGCGCCGAGCGCGACGAAGACCGCCATGTGCCCTTGCTATCCGATCAACCCCCCATCGCGCACATCCGGCCATCGTCGGATCACCGCACACCATGACATTCCGTACGGAAGGACCTGACCCCATGGCCGCTGCCACCCCCGGCAAGGTGACCTTCGTCGGCGCCGGTCCCGGCGCCGCCGACCTGCTGACGTTCCGCGCCGCGCGCGCGATCGCCGAGGCCGACGTCGTGATCTGGGCGGCCAGCCTGGTCCAGGCCGAGGTGCTCGACCACGCGCACGAGGGCGCGGAGATCCTGGACTCGGCGGCCATGTCCCTGGAGGACGTCGTCGCCGTCTACGAGCGGGCCCGCGCCGAGGGCCTGAAAGTGGCCAGGATCCACTCCGGCGACCCGGCGCTGTGGGGCGGCACGCAGGAGCAGCTGGACCGGTGCGACGCGCTCGGCATCGAGACGGAGGTCGTGCCCGGCGTCTCGTCGTTCTCCGCCGTGGCCGCGATCGCCCGGCGCGAGCTGACGATTCCCGAGGTGGCGCAGTCGGTGGTGCTGACCCGGCTGGGCGGCGGGAAGACGCCGATGCCGCCCGGCGAGGAGGTCCGCGAGTTCGCCCGGCACGGCACCACCATGGCCGTCTTCCTGTCGGCGGCCCGCAGCGGCCAGCTGGTGCGGGAGCTGCTGGAGGGCGGCTACCCGACGTCCACGCCGGTCGTCGTGGCCTACCAGGCGACCTGGCCGGAGGAGCTGGTCGTGCGGTGCACCGTCGAGACGCTGGAGGAGACGGTCAAGGAGCACAAGCTCTGGAAGCACACGCTCTTCCTGGTCGGCCCCGCGCTCGGCGCGCACGGCACCCGCTCGCACCTGTACCACCCGGGCCACTTCCACGGCTACCGCAAGGCCGACCCGGAGGCCCGCAAGGCCCTGCGCGCACGGGGCGCGAGCACGTGATCACGGTCGTCGGCACGGGCACCGGCGCACCGCTCGACGACGCCCTCCTCGCCGGGGCGGACCTGGTCGTGGGCGGACGGCGGCACCTGGACGCCGTACGGCTGCCGGACACCGCCGAACGGGTGACGCTCGGGCCGCTGGCGCCCGCCCTCGACACCATCGCCGCGCACGTCGACAAGGAGCGGCGGGTGGTGGTGCTGGCCTCCGGCGACCCCGGGTTCTTCGGGATCGTGCGGGCGCTGGCCGAGCGGTTCGGACCCGGCCTGCTGGACGTCCGGCCGGGCGTGTCCTCGGTCGCCGCCGCCTTCGCCCGGATCGGGCTGCCCTGGGACGACGCGGTGGTGGTCAGCGCGCACGGACGTGACCTGCGCACCGCCGTCAACGTGTGCCGGGCCCATCCGAAGACGGCCGTGCTGACCGGCCCGGGCGCCGGACCGGCCGAGCTGGGGGCCGCGCTCGCCCGCACCCCGGGCGACCGGGTCCTGGTCGTCGCCTCCGCGCTCGGCGAGGCCGGCCGCGAGCGCGTCGAGACGGTCACGCCCGCCGAGGCCGCCGCCCGGGACTGGGGCCCGGCGGTGAGCGTCGTGCTGTGCCTCGACCCGGCGCGGGCGCTGGGCGCGGTGCGCACGGTCGCCGGCGCGGCGCCGGGCCCGGCGGGCTGGGCGCCGGCCGAGGACGCGTTCGCGCACCGCGACTCGATGATCACCAAGTTCGAGGTGCGGGCGCTGGCCCTGGCCCGGCTCGGGCCGCGCCTGGGCGACCTGGTGTGGGACGTCGGCGCGGGCTCGGGCTCGGTGGCCGTGGAGTGCGCGCGGCTCGGCGCGGCCGTGGTCGCGGTCGAGAAGACGTCCGACGGCGTCGCACGCGTGCGCGCCAACGCCGCCGCGCACGGCGTGGACGTGAGCGTGGTGCACGGCTCGGCGCCCGGGGCGCTGGCGGAGCTGGCCGACGACCCCGACGCGGTGTTCGTCGGCGGCGGCGGGCGCGAGCTGCCCGCGATCGTCGAGGCGTGCGCGCGCCGGGCGCGGCGGACCGTCGTCGTCGCCCTGGCCGCGCTCGACCGGGCGCCGGACGCGCGCCGGGCGCTGACCGCCGCCGGGCTGGACTGCGACGGAGTGCTGCTGCACTCCTCCCGGCTCGCGCCGCTGCCGGGTGACGTGACCCGGCTGGCGGCGACCAATCCCGTTTTCCTGCTGTGGGGGACGCGGCCCGAGGGGGCCGCGGCGACCACGGCGCGCACAGAAGGAGTTGCTCAGTGATCGGCCTCATCTCCGCCACCGCGGCGGGCGCGGCTGCGCGGGACCGGCTGGCGGCCGCCTGGCCGGACCGTGCGCGGGTGTACGACGGCCCGGTCGGCGAGGCCGTACGGGCCGCCTTCGCCGAGTGCGAGCAGGTGGTGTGCTTCCTGGCCACGGGGGCGGTGGTGCGGCTGATCGCCCCGCTGCTGGGCGACAAGGCCGCCGACCCGGGTGTGGTGTGCGTGGACGAGGGCGGCCGGTTCGCGGTGTCGCTGGTCGGCGGGCACGGCGGCGGCGCCAACGAACTGGCCGTCGCGGTCGGTGACGTGCTGGGCGCCGAGCCGGTGGTGACGACGGCGACGGACGCCGTGGGCGTGGCCGGCCTCGACACGCTCGGCCTGCCGGTGGAGGGCGATGTGGCCCGGGTGTCGCGGGCGCTGCTCGACGGCAAGCCGGTACGCCTGGACGCCGAGGTCCCCTGGCCGCTGCCCGCCCTGCCGGTCGCCGACCAGGGCTCGTACGCCGTCCGGGTCACCGACCGGGCCGTCCGACCCGCCGCCGGGGAAGTGCTGTTGCGTCCGCCGTCCCTCGTCGTGGGCGTGGGCGCCTCCAGGGGCGCGCCGGTGGACGAGGTGCTGGAGCTGGTCGAGCGGGCGCTGCGGGAGGCCGGGCTGTCCGCGCGCTCGGTCGCCGCGCTGGCCACGGTGGACGCCAAGGCCGCCGAGCCGGGTCTCGTCGGCGCGGCCGAGCGGCTGGGCGTGCCGCTGGTGACGTACGCCGCTGAGGAGTTGGCGGCGGTGACGGTGCCGAACCCGTCCGACGCGCCGCTCGCCGCGGTCGGCACGCCCTCCGTCGCGGAGGCCGCCGCGCTCGCCGGCGGCGGTGAACTCCTCGTGCCCAAACGGAAGTCCGAGCGGGCGGACGGGCGGCCCGCGATGGCCACCTGCGCGGTCGTACGGCGGCCCGCGCGCGGCCGGCTCGCCGTGGTCGGGCTCGGTCCCGGCGCCCGCGACCTGCTGACCCCGCGCGCCGCGGCCGAACTGCGGCGCGCCGCCGTCCTCGTGGGGCTCGACCAGTACGTCGACCAGATCCGCGACCTGCTGCGGCCCGGCACCCGGGTCCTGGAGTCCGGACTCGGCGCCGAGGAGGAGCGGGCCCGCACGGCGGTGGCCGAGGCGCGCGCGGGCCACGCCGTGGCGCTGATCGGCAGCGGGGACGCCGGTGTGTACGCCATGGCCTCCCCGGCGCTCGCCGAGGCGTCCGACGACATCGACGTGGTCGGCGTCCCGGGTGTCACGGCGGCGCTCGCGGCCGGCGCGGTCCTCGGCGCGCCGCTCGGTCACGACCACGTGTCCATCAGCCTGTCGGACCTGCACACGCCGTGGGAGGTCATCGAGCGGCGGGTGCGGGCGGCGGCCGAGTCCGATCTCGTCGTCACCTTCTACAACCCGCGCTCGCGCGGCCGGCACTGGCAGCTGCCCAAGGCGCTGGAGATCCTCGCCGGGCACCGGAGGCCGGCGACGCCGGTCGGCGTCGTACGCAACGCCTCCCGGCCCGACGAGGCCGCCCGGCTGACCACGCTGGGCGAACTGGACCCGGCGACGGTCGACATGATGACGGTCGTCACCGTCGGCAACACCGCCACCCGCGAGATCGCGGGCCGCATGGTCACCCCGCGCGGCTACCGCTGGCAGGACGGCCGCACCCCGCAGGAGGCCCGGTGACCTCCCGCACGCCCCTTTCACCCGCACCCGATCCATACGTGCCTTCCCCCGAGGAGACCCTGTGACCACCCCGACGCCGCCCGCCCTGCTCATCGCCGGCCACGGCACCCGGGACGACGCCGGGGCCGAGGCGTTCCGCGACTTCGTACGGGAGCTGGGCCGCCGCCACCCCGAACTGCCCGTCGCGGGCGGCTTCATCGAACTGTCCCCGCCGCCGCTGGGCGAGGCCGTCGCCGAATTGGTGGAGCGCGGGGTGCGCCGGTTCGCCGCCGTGCCGCTGATGCTGGTGTCCGCCGGGCACGCCAAGGGCGACATCCCGGCGGCCCTGGCCCGCGAGCGGGAGCGGCACCCGGGGATCTCCTACACCTACGGCCGTCCGCTGGGCCCGCACCCCGCGCTGCTGCGGGTGCTGGCGCGGCGGCTCGACGAGGCGCTGGAGGGCTTCGCCGGGGACCTCTCGGAGGTGACCGTGCTGCTGGTCGGGCGCGGCTCGACCGACCCCGACGCCAACGCCGAGGTGTTCAAGGCGGCGCGGCTGCTGTGGGAGGGCCGGGGGTACGCGGGCGTGGAGACGGCGTTCGTGTCGCTGGCCGCGCCGGACGTGCCGAGCGGTCTCGACCGGTGCGTGCGGCTGGGGGCGCGGCGGATCGTGGTCCTGCCGTACTTCCTGTTCACCGGCATCCTGCCGGACCGGGTGCGGCGCCAGACGGCGGACTGGGCCGGTGCGCACCCCGAGGTGGAGGTGCGGTCGGCGGACGTGATCGGCCCGGAGCCGGAGCTGCTCGACCTGGTGATGGAGCGGTACCGGGAGGCGGTCGGGGGCGATCTGCGGATGAACTGCGACTCGTGCGTGTACCGCATCGCGCTGCCGGGCTTCGAGGACAAGGTGGGACTGCCGCAGCAGCCCCACTTCCACCCGGACGACGACGACCACCACCACGGCCACCACCACGGCGGCCACACCCACTCACATGCCCACTGAACGCGGGACGGCCCCCGGCGGCCACTCGCGCCACCACGGCGACACGGGGGTCCGGGACGACGGGGCGACGCCCGGCGGACACGACCTGCGTCACCACGGGGGCGTGGAGGCGGCCGCCGACGGCACGACGCGCGGCGGCCGCGACCTGCGCCACCACGGCGACGCGGAGGCGACCGACGGCCGCACGACGCCCGGCGGACACGACTCGCGCCGCCACGGCGACGCGGAGACACGTGACGACGGCGCGACGCCCGCCGGGCACGACCTGCGGCATCACGGCGGCGCGGAGATGCGGGACGACGAGGCGACGCCCGGCGGGCACGATCTGCGGCATCACGGGGACGCGGAGGTTCGGGGTGACGGGGCGGGGCTGGTCGATCTCGCGGTGAACGTCCGTGCGGACACCCCGCCCGCGTGGCTGCGCGAGCGGATCGCCGGCTCGCTCTCCTCGCTCGCCGCCTATCCGGACGGGCGGGCCGCGCGGTCGGCGGTGGCCGCCCGGCACGGGCTGCCCGCCGGGCGGGTGCTGCTGACGTCGGGCGCGGCGGAGGCGTTCGTGCTGCTGGCGCGCGCGCTGAAGGTGCGCCGCCCGGTCGTCGTGCACCCGCAGTTCACCGAGCCGGAGGCGGCGCTGCGGGACGCGGGGCACACCGTGGACCGGGTTCTGCTGCGGGCGGCGGACGGCTTCCGGCTCGATCCGGCGGCCGTCCCCGAGGACGCGGACCTCGTGGTGATCGGCAACCCGACCAACCCGACGTCCGTGCTGCACCCGGCCGCCGAGATCGCCCGGCTGGCCCGGCCGGGACGGACGCTGGTGGTGGACGAGGCGTTCATGGACGCGGTGCCCGGCGAACGGGAGGCCCTGGCCGGGCGGACCGACGTGCCGGGGCTGGTGGTGCTGCGCAGCCTCACCAAGACGTGGGGCCTGGCCGGTCTGCGGATCGGGTACGTCCTGTCCTCGCCGGAGATCGTCGCCGAACTGGAGCGGGCCCAGCCGCTGTGGCCGGTGTCCACGCCGGCGCTGGCGGCGACGGTGGCGTGCGTGGAGCCGGCGGCGCTCGCGGAGGCGGAGCGGGCGGCGCACGGCATCACGGCGGACCGGGCCCGCCTGGTGGCGGGCCTCGCCTCGTTCGCCGGGCACGGGGTGCGGGTGGTGGAGCCGGCCGAGGGGCCGTTCGTGCTGGTCCGGGTCCCCGACGCGACCGGCGTACGGCGCCGGCTGCGCGAGCGGGGTTACGCGGTGCGGCGCGGGGACACGTTCCCCGGGCTTGACGGGGACGACTGGCTACGGCTGGCGGTACGGGACGAGAAGACGGTGGAGGGTTTCCTCACGGCACTGGCCACCGCCCTGACCGCGCATCCTCGCCCACCCACCCACCAGCCCCGGTAAGGAGCAAGCTTCTCCTCAGGGCTCCGCCCCCCAACTCACCGCACCCCACAAAGCCCCCCGGGGGCAAGCCCCACCTCAGCGCGCAGCGCAACCCACTCACCGAGTCGGGCGGGTGGGTGGGAAAGGGCTTTTCCGGGGCGAAGCCCCGGCACGGCACCCCCGACTCACCGCACCTCACCAAGCACCCCGAGCAACAAGCCCCCGGCGCGGAGCGCCACCCACCCACCGAGTCGGGCGGGTGGGCGGGAAAAAACCGTACAACCGCCGGGACGGCCCCCTCACCCCCGCCGACGCCGCGCGAGCGCCACCACTCCGCCCCCCGCGGCCAGCAACACCGCCGACCCACCGGCCAGGTACGGCGTCAGCGAGCCGCCCCCCGTCTCCGCGAGGTCCTTCCCCGCAGGGGCGCCCTGCGGCTTCACCTCGGCGGCAGCCGCCGGCGGCGTCGAGACGGCCGCCGCCGGCTCCTTCGCGGGCCCCGCCGGCGTCTCGCACGTCGCCTGCGCGAGCGTCACCGTGCCCTCGACGTCGGCGACGTTCAGCTTGAGCGGGTTGACGGAGACCTTGAGTTCGAGCGCGGTCGCCGCCGCCGTACGGGACGTCGTCGTGTGCCGGGACAGGTCCAGGCGGACTTCCCCCACCCCCGGCACCTCGACCTCGCTCGTACCGCCCGCCGTCAGCGTGACCTTCCGGCCGAGCACGGTCACGGCGCCCAGGACGTCACCGGCGGCCACCGGCGCGCGACCGGTCTCGCAGGTCGCCTTGGCCGTGACCTGCGAGACCTCGATGAGCGACAGCAGCGGCAGGCCGGGCACGTGGACCCGGGCACGGGCGAGTTCGACGGACCCCTCCGCCTTCTCGTCCGTGACGGTCGCGTCCGTCTTCGCGACGTCCGCGCGCAGCACGCTGAACGCCTTTCCGCCGTCGACGCCGTCCAGGCGCGCGGTCAGGGCGGACCGGTGGGCGCTCGCGGGCGCCTGGACCTCGTTCAGGGAGACGGCCAGCGGCACGTGCACCGTCTTGTTGAGCAGGGACACGTCGAGGCTAGTGCGCAGCACGGACGCGCCGGCGCGGCCCTGGCCGCGGCCGTCGGTCGCGTGCGCGGCGCCCGCGCCGGCCAGGAGCGTCGGGCCGGCGGCGAGGGCGGTGACCGCGGCGACGGTGGCGCAGCGGCGCGCGGGCGTGCGGAAGGAGTGACCGTTCAAGGTGTGGGACCCCCAGAGGAGAACTGCTCGGGACCCGGCAAGGATTACCCACGGAGAGTGAACGGGCGGCGATCCAGGGTTACTTCACTCCATCGTGGGGTTTCCGACCGCGTTTTCGATTCCTCCGGCACAGGCGTTCCCCTGCATCACCCCCACGCCCCCCACGTACGAATCCCCGGGTTGACGCCCGGGCGCGCACGACGGAGTACGCGACGCCCCACCGGAACCCGGGGACACGCCCCGCGCCCCACCCCGTACCCGCCCCGCCGCCCTATTCGACGATCCGCCCGTTCAGCACCACCCGCCGCGGCCCCGCCAGCACCCGTACGTCCGCCCGCGGATCCTCCTCGTACACCACGAGGTCGGCCGGCGCGCCCTCCTCCAGACCGGGCCGGCCGAGCCACTCCCGGGCGGCCCACGCCGTCGCCGACAGGGCGTCCAGCGGCGGGATGCCGGCCTTGACGAGTTCGGCGACCTCGCCGGCCACCAGGCCGTGCGCCAGCGAGCCGCCGGCGTCCGTGCCGACGTAGACCGGGATGCCGGCGTCGTAGGCGGCGCGGACGGTGTCGTAGCGGCGCTCGTGGAGCCGGCGCAGGTGGGCCGACCAGCGCGGGAACTTGGCCTCGCCGCCGGCCGCGAGCGCGGGGAAGGTGGCGATGTTGACGAGGGTGGGGACGATGGCGACGCCGCGTTCGGCGAACAGCGGGATCAGGTCCTCGGTCAGTCCGGTGGCGTGCTCGACGCAGTCGATGCCCGCCTCGACCAGGTCGCGCAGCGAGTCCTCGGCGAAGCAGTGCGCGGTGACGCGGGCGCCCAGGCGGTGGGCCTCGGCGATCGCGGCCTCGGCGGCCTCCCGCGGCCAGCAGGCGGACAGGTCGCCGAGGCCGCGGTCGATCCAGTCGCCGACGAGCTTGACCCAGCCGTCGCCGCGCCGGGCCTCCTGGGCGACGTACGCCACCAGGTCCTCCGGCTCGATCTCCCAGGCGTAGTTGCGGATGTAGCGACGGGTGCGGGCGATGTGCCGGCCGGCCCGGATGATCTTCGGCAGGTCCGCGCGGTCGTCGATCCAGCGGGTGTCGGAGGGCGAGCCGGCGTCGCGGATCAGCAGCGTGCCCGCCTCCCGGTCGGTCAGCGCCTGCTTCTCGGCGACGTCGGCGGGGACCGGGCCGTGCGCGTCGAGGCCGACGTGGCAGTGCGCGTCGACCAGGCCGGGCAGCGCCCAGCCGCGCACCGTCCGCACGTCCCGGGCCCCGGCGGGACGGTCGTAGGAGACCCGGCCCCCGACCACCCACACCTCGTCCCGGACCTGGTCCTCCCGCGGCCCGAGAAGCACCCGCCCTGTCACGTGCAGCACCGCCTGATCGCTCATGCCCCGCACCTTAAGTCACCGGTGGGAGGGCCGACAGGGGCCGCCGGATACCCTCGATCGCGTCGTATCCGCGCACCCGCGACGACCGAGAGACGATCGAGAAGAGAGCCCGCCGTGACGCACCCGTTCCTGGACCTCGCCCCGCTGAGCGCCGACCGCTTCGCCTCCATCGAGGACCGGGTGGCGCGGCTGCTCGCCACCGAGCAGGACGTCCTGATCACCCAGGGCGAGGCGCTGCTGCCGCTGGAGGGCGCGATCCGCGCCGCGGCCGGTCCGGGCACCGTGGCCCTGAACGTGATCACCGGGCCGTACGGGCAGACGTTCGGCGACTGGCTGCGGGACTGCGGCGCGACCGTGCACGACCTGTCGGTGCCGTTCCACACGGCGGTGACCGCGGCGCAGGTCCGGGAGGCCTTCGTCGCGCACCCGGAGATCGACTTCGTGTCGCTGGTGCACGCGGAGGCGGCGACCGGCAACACCAACCCGGTCGCGGAGATCGGCGCGGCGGTGCGGGAGCAGGGGGCCCTGTTCTACCTCGACGCGGTGGCCTCCATCGGCGCGGAGCCGGTGCTGCCGGACGCGTGGGGCGTGGACCTGTGCGTGATCGGGGCGCAGAAGGCGATGGGCGGTCCGGCCGGCGTGTCGGCGGTGTCGGTGAGCGAGCGCGCCTGGGCCCGGATGGCGGCCAACCCGCAGGCGCCGCGGCGCTCCTACCTGTCCCTGCTGGACTGGAAGGAGCGCTGGATCGACGGCGGCCGCAAGGCGCTGCTGCACGCTCCGGCCCAGCTGGAGATGCTGGCCCTGGAGGCGTGTGTGGAGCGCATCGAGTCGGTCGGCCTGGAGACGGTGATGGCCCGCCACCGGGCCGCCGCCGCGGCCACCCGGGCGGGTGTGCGGGCGCTGGGCGTGGGCCTTGAGCCGTACGTGCGTGAGGCGTCCGAGGCGGCGCCGGTCGCCACCACGCTGCGCGTCACGGCGGAGGTGGCCGCCTCCGACCTGGTGGCCCGTGCCCTGGCGGCCGGCCCCGGCCTTCCGCTGGCGGCCGGCGGCGGCGCGCTCGCCAAGGAGATGATCCGGGTCAACCACTACGGCCCCGACGCGACCCCGGAGGCCGTCGAGGCGTCCGTGACGGCCCTGGGCGCCGCGCTGGCCGCCGAGCAGGGCGCCGCACCCGATCTGGAAGGCGCGCGCCGCGCCGTCGCCGAAGCCTGGCGGCAGTAGTCGCGGGCGGTTTCACAGGAATGGGAAAGCAATACAATTCCAGGAATTCAGTCGGATAGCTTCCCGTCTTCTCCTGCCCCGTTTTCCTATCCGTAAACCCAACGATTCACAGAACATCCGATGGCGTAATTCCGTGAGGTCTCCGCGGGGTTACGCCATTGTGACGCACTCCACAAAGGCGCGCTCTTTGTCCTGCAATAAACGGGCAAAACCCCACGTCAGGCGGCCCCCTCGCGCGACCGCGCGCACACGCGATAACACATGGACGATGGGCGCGTAAGGGCAGGGGGCGATGCATTTTTCAATTCAGCTCGGTAAGTTCAATTTGCATGACTGCCGCACAAGCCGACCTGCGAACCGACCGACCGAAAATGCCGAACGCCGTATCCGAAGACGTATCCCGTGCCGGGTCGAGCGCCGTCTCCGGCGCCTCCGACGGCTTCGGTGACGCGTCCGACGGCGTGTCCATCGGGCATCCCTCGGTCGCCGACGGCGCCGCGCTGTGGCGGCTGGCGAAGGAGTCCAGGACGCTGGACGTGAACTCCTCCTACAGCTACCTGCTGTGGTGCCGCGACTTCGCCGCCACCTCCGTGGTGGCGCGCGACGCCGCCGGCGAGCCGGTCGGCTTCGTCACCGGGTACGTGCGGCCCGAGCGGCCCGGCACCCTCCTGGTGTGGCAGGTCGCCGTCGAAGCCGGCCACCGCGGGCGCGGTCTGGCCGCCCGGCTGCTGGACGCGCTCGCCGGCCGCGTCGCCGCCGAGCAGGACGTCACGAACCTGGAGACCACCATCACGCCGGGCAACACGGCCTCGGAGCGGCTGTTCACCTCCTTCGCCGACCGGCACGGCGCGTCCTGCGAGCGCGAAGTGCTGTTCGCCGGCGAGCAGTTCCCGGACGGGCCGCACGACCCCGAGGTGCTCTACCGCATCGGCCCGTTCGCCCGCTGAACCGGGACCGCACCGGTCCTGTCCGGTCCGGCCCGGTCCGGCCGCCCGTGGAACGGGACCGCACCGGCCCGTCCGCCCGCCGCACCGCGAACCCCCGCCAGACACCCCCCTCTTCCCCCGACTCGACCGACCTCCCACTCCCCCACCCGAGGAGCGATTTCGTCGTGACCATCACCCAGCCGGACCTGAGCGTTTTCGAGACCGTGGAGTCCGAGGTGCGCAGCTACTGCCGCGGCTGGCCCACCGTCTTCGACCGCGCGCGCGGCAGCCGCCTGTACGACGAGGACGGCCACGAGTACCTCGACTTCTTCGCGGGCGCCGGCTCACTCAACTACGGCCACAACAACCCGGTCCTGAAACGGGCGCTGCTCGACTATCTGGACCGCGACGGCATCACCCACGGCCTGGACATGTCCACCGCCGCCAAGCGCCGCTTCCTGGAGACCTTCCAGAACCTGGTGCTGCGCCCCCGCGACCTGCCGTACAAGGTGATGTTCCCCGGCCCGACCGGCACCAACGCGGTGGAGTCGGCGCTGAAGCTGGCGCGGAAGGTGAAGGGGCGCGAGGCGATCGTGTCGTTCACCAACGCCTTCCACGGCATGTCGCTGGGCTCCCTCGCGGTCACCGGCAACTCCTTCAAGCGGGCCGGCGCCGGCATCCCGCTGGTGCACGGCACGCCGATGCCGTTCGACAACTACTTCGACGGCCAGGTCCCGGACTTCCTGTGGTTCGAGCGGCTGCTGGAGGACCAGGGCTCCGGCCTCAACAAGCCGGCCGCCGTGATCGTGGAGACCGTGCAGGGCGAGGGCGGCATCAACGTCGCCCGGCCCGAGTGGCTGCGCGCCCTCTCCGAGCTGTGCGCACGCCAGGACATGCTGCTGATCGTCGACGACATCCAGATGGGCTGCGGCCGCACCGGCGCCTTCTTCTCCTTCGAGGAGGCGGGCATCACCCCGGACATCGTCACGGTGTCGAAGTCCATCAGCGGCTACGGCCTGCCGATGTCGCTGTGCCTGTTCCGGCCCGAGCTGGACATCTGGGAACCGGGCGAGCACAACGGCACCTTCCGCGGCAACAACCCGGCCTTCGTCACCGCCACCGCCGCCCTGGAGACGTACTGGGCGGACGGCGCGGCGATGGAGAAGCAGACCCGCACCCGCGGCGAGCAGGTCGAGCAGTGGCTCGTCTCGATCACCGAGGAGAACCTCGCCGACGTCAAGGAGTACCGCGGCCGCGGCCTGGTGTGGGGTCTGGAGTTCCACGACAAGGAGCGCGCCGGCCGGATCGCGCGGCGCGCCTTCGAACTCGGCCTGCTCGTGGAGACCTCCGGCCCGCAGAGCGAGGTCGTCAAACTGCTGCCGGCCCTGACCATGACGCCGGAGGAACTGGACGAGGGCATGAGCGTCCTGGCCCGCGCGGTCCGCGAGACCGCCTGAGCCGATCGCCGTCGCGGGCGGCGGCGCCACGCCGCCGCCCGCGACGGCGCCACCCGCGGGGCGACCCGTCACACCTGCGGGAAACACCCGTCACCACCTGCGAGGAGGCAGGCAGCACCGTGATCGTCCGTTCGTTCAAGGAGATCGAAGGCACCGACCGGCACGTGAAGGCGGCGTCCGGCACCTGGGAGAGCAAGCGCATCGTCCTGGCCAAGGAGAGGGTCGGCTTCTCGCTGCACGAGACGATCCTCTACGCGGGCACCGAGACGTCGATGTGGTACGCCAACCACATCGAGGCGGTCGTCTGCGTCGAGGGCGAGGCCGAACTGACCGACCGGGAGACCGGCGAGAAGTACACGATCACGCCCGGCACCATGTACCTCCTCAACGGCCACGAGCGGCACACGCTCAAGGTCAAGGAGGACTTCCGCTGCGTCTGCGTGTTCAATCCGCCCGTCACCGGACGGGAGGACCACGACGAGAACGGCGTCTACCCGCTGCTCACCGAGCCCGAGCCCGAGGAGGTGTGAGGCCATGACCGCCGAGGCCATGACCACCCAGGCCGTGTCGACCGCGACCGTGCGGGACCTCTACCCCACCCGCGGCGCCGCCGAGGTGTCCGTACCCCGTCAGGACCCGGTCGTCTGGGGCTCCCCCGACACACCCGGTCCGATCGCGAACGCCGACCTCCAGGCGTTCGAGCGGGACGGCTTCCTCCCCGTCGACCAGCTGATCACGGACGACGAGGTCGCCGTCTACCGGCGGGAACTGGACCGGCTGGTGGCCGATCCGGCGATCCGGGCCGACGAGCGGTCCATCGTCGAGCCACAGTCCCAGGAGATCCGCTCGGTCTTCGAGGTGCACCGGATCAGCGAGGTCTTCGCGAACCTGGTGCGCGACGAACGCGTGGTCGGCCGGGCGCGGCAGATCCTCGGCTCGGACGTGTACGTCCACCAGTCCCGGATCAACGTCAAGCCGGGCTTCGGGGCGAGCGGCTTCTACTGGCACTCGGACTTCGAGACCTGGCACGCCGAGGACGGGCTGCCGAACATGCGGACGGTGTCCGTCTCGATCGCGCTGACCGAGAACCTCGACACCAACGGCGGCCTGATGATCATGCCGGGGTCGCACCGGACGTTCCTCGGCTGCGCCGGGGCCACGCCGAAGGACAACTACAAGAAGTCGCTGCAGATGCAGGACGCGGGCACCCCGTCCGACGCGGCGCTGACCTCGATGGCCGACGAGCACGGCATCCGGCTGTTCACCGGCCGGGCCGGGTCGGCGACCTGGTTCGACTGCAACTGCATGCACGGTTCCGGCGACAACATCACGCCGTACCCGCGCAGCAACGTCTTCATCGTGTTCAACAGCGTGGAGAACACGGCGGTGGACCCCTTCGCGGCCCCGATCCGCCGGCCCGACTTCATCGGGGCGCGGGACTTCACCCCGGTGCGGTGAGCCGGTTCTGAGCCGCAGGGCGGGGGCCCTCCCCGGTGGGACGGGAGGGCCCCCGCCCTGCGTGTCGTCGGTGGGCCGGGCCGGTCAGCCGGCGAGGACGTCGAGGAGGCGGTCCACGTCGGCCGGTGTGTTGTAGAGGTGGAAGGCGGCGCGCAGGTTGCCCGCGCGGTCGGACACCTCGATCCCCGCCCCGCTCAACTCGCCCTGCCGGGAGCCGAGTCCGGGAACGGAGACGATCGGGGAGGCCGGCGCGGGGATCGGCTCGTGGCCCAGGGAGTGCAGGCCGGCGCGGAACCGGTCGGCGAGGGCGAGGTCGTGGGCGCGCACGGCGTCCGCCCCCAGTTCCTCCAGGAGTTCCAGGGAGCGGCGGCCGCCGGCGTAGGAGAACAGCGCGGGGCTCTCGTCGAACCGCCGCGCGGAACGGGCGAGTTCGCCGACCGGGCCGTAGCAGCTGTCCCAGGGCCGCTCGCCCGCCACCCAGCCGGCGAACAGCGGGCGCAGTCCGCCGAAGTCCTCGGGGACGACGAGGAAGGTCACGCCCCGCGGGCACAGCAGCCATTTGAAGGCGACGGCGGAGACGAAGTCGTAGGCGCCGGCGTCGAGGTCGAGCCAGCCGGCGGCCTGGGAGGCGTCCACGTAAGTGCGCGCGCCGTGCTCGCGCGCGGCCGCGCGGACGGCGGGCAGGTCGGCGATCCGGCCGTCCGCCGACTGCGCGGCGCTCACCGCGACCAGAGCGGTGCCGGGCCGTACCGCGTCGGCGACCCGCTCCAGCGGCACGCTGCGCACCTTCAGGTCGCCGCGGACGTGGAACGGGTTCACCACGGAGCTGAAGTCGTCCTCGGCGGTGACGACTTCGGCGCCCTCGGGCAGGGCGGCGGCGATGACGCCGCTGTAGACGGCGACCGAGCCGCCGACCGCCACCCGGCGGCCGGGGACCCGCAGCAGCCGGGCGAAGCTCGCCCGGGCCGCCTCGACGTCCGCGAACATGTCGGTGGGCTGCCCGCCGGCCGCCGCCTGGACGGCATCGCGCAGCGCCGCCACCGTACGGGCCGGCAGCAGCCCGAGGCTCGCGGTGTTCAGATAGGTGTTCCTCGGAGCGAACTCGGCACGGACGAGGGTCTCGAAGGTCTCCATGGGTCCACTGTGCGGCCCCGCGAAGTCGACGTCCATCACGTCATTCGGTCCGGTTCCCCCAAGGTCGTCTTATGCGTCGCCGCCGCCCTGCGGGAACACCAGGAGGGTCAGGACCGCGGCACCGCGCACCCGTCCGGGCCGCAGGCGTCCGCGCCGCCGTCGCCGTCGCCGCCGCCGTCCTGGAGGAGGGTCAGCGGCTGGTGCTCGTCCCACGCCTGGGCGAGGGCCTGGGCGAAGACCTCGGCGGGCTGGGCGCCGGAGACGCCGTACTTGCGGTCCAGCACGAAGAACGGCACTCCGCCGGCGCCGAGCCGGGCGGCCTCCCGCTCGTCGGCGCGGACCTCGTCGGCGTAGGCGGCCGGGTCGGCGAGGACCCCGCGCACCTCGTCGGCGTCGAGCCCGGCGGCGACCGCCAGTTCGGCCAGCCGCTCGTCGCCCTCGGCGAACACCGAGCGCTCCTCGGCGAAGTTCGCCCGGTACAGCGCGTCCAGCAGCTCGCTCTGCCGGCCCCGCTCCTTGGCGAGGTGCAGCAGGCGGTGCATGTCGAAGGTGTTGCCGTGGTCGCGGCCCCGGGTGCGGTAGTCCAGTCCCTCGGCGGCGGCCTGCGCGCCGAGGTTGTCCTCGCCGGTCCGCGCCTGCGCCTCGCTCATGCCGTACTTCGCGGTGAGCATGGTCAGCACGGGCTGGACGTCGTCCTTGGCGCGGTCGGGGTCCAGCTCGAAGGAACGGTGCACGACCTCGACGCCGTCCCGGTGCGCGAAGCCCGCCAGCGCCTTCTCGAACCGCGCCTTTCCCACGTAGCACCAGGGGCAGGCGATGTCCGACCAGATCTCGACGCGCATGTTCTCGGTTCTCTCCAGCTCGCATGGAACGCGGACGGCGACCGCCCTCCGCACCGTATGTGAACATTCAAGCAGCGCGGTTTCATTCCCCCGGTGCGGACGGTGCGCGGGGCGCCGTCCGCGCCGGTGTCCGGCTCAGCGTTCCAGGCGTCCGTCACAGCGGCGCGGCAGCCCCAGCGGGTTGTCGTCGCGCAGTTCGGGCGGGAGCAGCGCGGGCGGGGTGTTCTGGTACGCCACCGGCCGCATCCAGCGTTCGATCGCGCCGGCGCCGACCGAGGTGGAGGTGGAGGTGGTCGCCGGGTAGGGGCCGCCGTGGTGCTGGGCGGGGGCCACCGCGACGCCGGTCGGCCAGGCGTCGACGACGACGCGTCCGGCGAGCGGGGTCAGCTCGGCCAGCAGCCGTGCGCCGCGCCCCTCGCCCGCCGCTTCCCCGGCGGACAGGTGGACGGTCGCGGTGAGGTTCCCGGGCAGCCGGGCGAGTACGGCGGTCGCCTCGTCCTCGTCGGCGTAGCGGGCCACCACGGTCACCGGCCCGAAGCACTCCTCCAGGAGCAGGTCGTGGGCGCCGGCCCCGGTCAGCCTGGCCGCGGGGACGGTCAGGAAGCCCGGGCTGACCGTGTGCGCGCTGCCCGCGCCCGGGGTGACCGGGCTGTCGACGCCGGGCAGCGCGGCGCGCTCGGCGACGCCCGCGAGGAAGTGGTCGCGCATCCGGTGGTCGAGCAGGACGCCCGCCGCGGTGTCGCTGACGGCGTCCATGAGGGACTTGACCAGCCGGTCGCCCGCGGCGCCCGCCGGGACGAGCACCAGGCCGGGCTTGACGCAGAACTGTCCGAGGCCGAGCGTCATCGACCCGGCGAGCCCGGTCCCGATCGCCTCCGCCCGCTCGGCGGCGGCCGCCTCGGTGACCAGGACCGGGTTGAGCGAGCCCAGCTCGCCGTGGAACGGGATCGGCGCCGGCCGGGCGGCCGCCGCGTCGAACAGCGCCCGGCCGCCGCGCACCGAGCCGGTGAAGCCGGCGGCGCTCACCAGCGGGTGGCGGACCAGTTCGACGCCGGCGTCGAAGCCGTGGACCAGGCCGAGGACGCCGCCCGGGATGCCGTGCGCGGCGGCGGCCCCGCGCACCACCCGGGCGACCAGCTCGGACAGTGCCGGGTGGTCCGGGTGGGCCTTGACGACGACCGGGCAGCCGGCGGCCAGCGCGCTGGCGGTGTCGCCGCCGGCGACCGAGAAGGCGAAGGGGAAGTTGGAGGCGGAGTAGACGGCGACGACGCCGAGCGGCACCTTGTGGCGGCGCAGGTCCGGGACGGGCGGGGTGGCGGTGTCGTCGGGGTGGTCGATGACTACGTCGAGGAACGCGCCCTCCTCGACGATGTCCGCGAAGGCGCGCAACTGATAGCAGGTCCGGGCCAGTTCTCCGGTGAGCCGGACCGGTCCGAGGGCGCTCTCCGCGTCGGCGGCCTCGACCAGCCGGTCCTCGGCGGCCGCCAGGCGGTCGGCGGCGGTGCGCAGGAAGGCGGCCCGCACGGTCCGGTCGGCGAGCGGGGCGCGGGCGTCGCGGGCGGCGCGGACGGCGGCGTCCACCTCCTCGGCCGTGGCCTCCACCGCGACCTGTTCCCGCTGCTTCCCGGTACGGGGATCGACACTCCAGACTGGTGCTGCTGCCACCGCGGGTCCCTCCAGATGTCTTGCCGCAGTACGTACGTCACCCCGCAGCGCTGTTCGATATACTGAACGCTGTCTCTGGTGATGAATATTCGTCGGAGACTATTTCCCGTGGAACGAAGGGGTCAAGGGCGATGGCGGCAGCCGAGACAGGCGGCGGAGCGCAGGTCAAGTCCGCCGTGCGGACCGTGGAACTGCTCGAATACTTCGCCGGCCGGCCCGGCATGCACTCCCTGGCCGCGGTCCAGGAGGCCGTCGGCTATCCCAAGTCCAGCCTGTACATGCTGTTGCGCACCCTGGTGGAGCTGGGCTGGGTGGAGACCGACGCGACGGGCACGCGCTACGGCATCGGCGTGCGGGCGCTGCTGGTCGGCACCTCCTACATCGACGGCGACGAGGTGGTCGCGGCGGCCCGGCCCACCCTGGACCGGCTCTCCGACGACACCACCGAGACCATCCACCTGGCGCGTCTGGACGGCACCAACGTCGTCTACCTCGCCACCCGCCAGTCGCAGCACTACCTGCGCCCCTTCACCCGCGTCGGCCGCCGGCTGCCGGCCCACTCCACCTCGCTCGGCAAGGCGCTGCTGAGCACGTACACCGACGAGCAGGTGCGCGCGCTGCTGCCCGAGACGCTGCCCGCGCTCACCGAGCACACCATCACCGACCGCGAGAAGCTGATCGAGGAGCTGCACCAGGTCCGCGAGCAGGGCTTCGCCGTGGACCGCGAGGAGAACACCCTCGGGCTGCGCTGCTTCGGCGTGGCGATCCCGTACCGGACCCCGGCGCGTGATGCGATCAGCTGCTCGGTCCCGGTGGCGCGGCTGACGCCCGCGCACGAGCAGATGGTGAAGGACGCCCTGTTCGACGCCCGCGACCGGCTGACCCTCGCCACCCGGAGGCTCTGAGTCATGCAGCTGGCGCTTCGCGCGGTCCACGACAGCGACCTGCCCGTGTTCTACCGGCAGTTGAACGACCCCGAGGCGCTGCGGACGGCCGCCTTCACCCCGAAGGACCCGGCCGACCGGGACGCCTTCGACGCGCACTGGCGGACGATACGCGCCTCCGGCGCCGTGCTGCGCACGATCCTGGTCGACGGCGACGTGGTCGGCAGCACGGCGGTCTACGGCGAGCCGGGCGAACGCGAGGTCACCTACTGGGTCGACCGCGCCTTCTGGAGCCGCGGCATCGCCACGGCGGCGCTCGGCGCCCTGCTCGCCGAGGTGCCCGAACGCCCGCTGTACGCACGGGCGGCGGCGGACAACGCGGGCTCGCTGCGGGTGCTGGACAAGTGCGGCTTCCGGCCGGTCGCGCGGGCCCGGGGGTTCGCCGAGGCGCGCGGCGAGGAGATCGAGGAAGTGGTGCTGGTCCTGCGGGACTGAGCGGGCCGCCCGGCCGTCCGTCGTGCGCGTGCGTCGTCGTGCGCGTGCCCGGTCGTGCGCGTGCCCCGTCGGCGTCGGCCGGCGGGGCACGTCCGCGAAGCCCTCGGAAGACCGGGGAGAGCTAGCTGACGAAGTACGTCGGGTTCGGCAGCTTGTAGGTGCGGTCGGCGTAGCCGCCGTCGAGGTCGGAGTACTGGTCGCCGAAGTTGGCGACGATGTCGTACCCGAGGTCCTCGATGTGCTTGCGGGTGCCGGACTTGTACTGGACGGTGGTGCACTTCCAGGCGCCCGGGGTCGCGCAGTCCTTCAGGTACGCCGGCGGGTTGGCCGCGTCCTTGAGGAACATGTGGCCGGCGTCCAGGTTCACGTCCGCGCCGACCTTCTTCAGGTTCTGCACGGCGGCGGTGCGCTGCGCCTCGGTCAGGCCCGAGTTGTAGAAGACGGCGACGCCCCTGCTCGCGGCGTAGCGGACGAGTTCGGGGCTGCCGAAGACCTCCGGCCGGTTCGCCTGGTCGACGTAGGCGGCCCAGGAGGCGCTGCTGTAGCCGTAGTTGTTCTTCTTCTCGTAGTCCAGGCTGAGCAGCAGCGTGTCGTCGATGTCGAAGACGACGGCGGGCTTCTTCTGGCCCTTGTGGTGCTGCGCCTTGCGGGCCGCCTGGTCGATGTGCCGCTTGGCGTCGGCGTCGACGCGCGCCAGGTCCTTGGCGTACTGGCTGCTCGGGGACGCCTGGTACACGCCGTCGGCGTCGACGGCGGTGCCGTAGTAGGTGTCGATGTCCTTGGTCAGCAGCCCTATGTTGTAGGGCTCGTGGGTGGAGTTGGCCGTCGACTGGCCGGCGGTGGCGGCGCCCGCACCGTAGAGGGCGACGCCGGCGACGGCACAACTGGCGGCGAGGGCCGTCGCCTTGAGGGACTTCCGCATGGGTTCTCCGGATCCGGTTGGTGGGTGATGCACCAGGTCACGCATTGTCTACGCGCATCACGTCCGGGGCGCGAGAGGAGTTACCCGATCGATACGCAATTCCTCACCGGGGGCTGCCCGCGCGCGGGGCGCACCGTCGGCCGGTGCGGGCGGCTCAGAGCCGGCCGAGCGCCGAGCGCACCACCGCCAGATCGGCGTCCGACGCCAATCCGGCGTGATAGAGCCGCAGTTCGTTCGCGCCGAGGTCACGCGCGCGGGCGGCGTCGGCGGCCAGGGTGTCCGGACGGCCGCCCATGCCGGAGACGACGGTGAGGTTGGCGGCCAGGACGGTGTCCGGGCCGCCCCGCCCGGCGAACGGGGCGAGCCGTCCGGCCCCGCCCGTGCACGGCACCACGACGCCGTCGGCGACGGACAGGATGTGCGCGGGGCCCACCCCGGCGTTGGCGCCGCAGCGGTAGGGCGCCGGGTCGGCGTGCAGCAGCACCCGGAAGCCGTCCGGGGCCGCCGCGCGCACCGCCGCGACCGCCGCCTCCTGCACGGTGCGGGCCCGCTCCTCGCGCCAGGCGCGGGTGGCCCACGCCGTCTCCTCCCCGAGCAGCTCCGCGACCCCCGCCCAGCCCTCCGTCTCGGGCGCGCCCCGCCACACCGGTGCCAGCGCGGCGCGCACCGTGTGCGCCAACCGGTCGGCGTCCAGACCGTGTTCGCCGTAGCCGGTGCGGCAGGACGGGCAGAAGCACAGCGACATCAGGTACTGCCCGGCCTCGCCGAGGGCCACCCCGGCGGTCTTGTCGTGGGCGTGCGGGTGGGCCAGCCCGTACCAGCCGAGCGACTCCAGCTCGGTGCCGTGCGCGCCGGGCCGCACCGCCGCCTCGGCGGCCAGGTCGACCAGGTAGGCGCGGGTGGCGGGCTGCGCGACGCACGGCGCCCACGGGTAGCGGTCGCCGTAGGCGTTGACGACGGAGGTGTCCGGATGATCCTCGCCCAGGCGGGAGTTGTGCGCGAGGACCACCCACGAGTGCACGTCCAGACCGGCCGCCGCCAGTGCGTCGGCCGCCTCGCCGTACGCGTCGCCGGGCGCCCAGTCGCCGGCCGGGTACGGGTGGAGCGCGCGGCCCCGCCAGCGGTCGCCGGGCGGGTAGAGCACGGCGGCGTGCCCGGCGGTGACCACGCGGTGGCGCGGGTGGCGGGGGGTGAGCGCGCGGGTGGAGTGGTAGGCGGCGGCGAGGGTCACCGACCGGACGCCGAGCGCGGCGGTACGGGCGGCCGCGCCGGGGTCGCCGACGACGTCCCAGGGATAGAGGAACGCGCCCGCCCTCACACCTCCCGCCCGAGCAGCGCGCGGCCGTGCTCGATCAGCCGGGCGAGTTGCGCCACCTGCTCCTCGGCCGGTTCGTGCAGCGGCGGCCGCACCGCGCCGACGTCGAGTCCGCGCAGCCGTACGCCCGCCTTCACCAGCGAGACCGCGTAGCCGGCGCCCTGGTCGCGCAGTTCCACGAAGGGGCGGTAGAAGCCGTCCAGGAGCCGGTGCGCGGTGACGTCGTCGCCCTCGCCGAGCGCCCGGTGGAAGGCGAGGGCGATGTCGGGGACGAAGCAGAAGACGGCGGAGGAGTACAGGCCGACGCCGATGCCGCGGTAGGCGAGCTGGGTCAGCTCGGCGGTGGGCAGCCCGTTGAAGTAGAGGAAGCCGTCCGGTACGTCGGTGCGCACCGCGCTGACGACGCGCTGCATGAGGTCCAGGTCGCCGACGCCGTCCTTGAGGCCGACGATCCCGTCGGTGCGGGCGAGTTCGACGACCGTCGCGGGGGTGAACACGGCGTTGTCGCGCTGGTAGACGACGACCGGCAGCGCGGTGGCGGCGGCCAGTTCGCGGTAGTGGCGCAGCAGTCCCTCCTGCCCCGCGACGACGAGGTAGGGCGGCAGGGCGAGCAGTCCGTCGGCGCCCGCGGCCTCGGCGAGGCGGGCGTAGCGGACGGCGAGGGCGGTGCCGTAGCCGGCGCCCGCGACGACCGGCACCCGCCCGGCGCTCTCCTCGACGGCCGCCCGCACCAGGTCCTGGAACTCCTCGGGGGTGAGTGCGTGGAACTCCCCGGTGCCGCAGCACGCGAAGACGGCGGCGGCGCCGTGGTCGATGCCGTCGCGGACATGAGCGCGGTAGGCGGCGGGATCGACGTGTCCGTCGGGGCCGTAGGCGGTGACGGGGAAGAACAGCGGCCCGCCGGTGAGGCTGAGGCGTTCGGCGAGGGGGGCGGCTGGCGGCACGGGCTCTCCCTGGGACAGGCGCTCACGTTTCTGATCGGCGTCCATATGCATGAACAATCGCACGCTACGTGGCCCCCTCGCGGCCGGTCAAGCGCACGCGGGGGCGACGCGGCGGCGGATTCGCGGCGGATTCCACGTCTGCGCGGCGCACTTGACGGAGCGGACCCCTGTCCCTAGCGTGTCCACGCATGTGAATTCCGTCCATGCATACGGCCGCTCGACCGCTCGACGCCAGGAGACCGCCGATGCCCGCTCCCCGCACCGTTCTGCTCACCGGCGCCGCCGGCGGGCTCGGCACCCTGATGCGGGACCTGCTGCCCGGGTACGGCTACGAACTGCGCCTGCTGGACGTGCGGCCGGTGGCGGACGAGCCCGGGGCCATCACCGCCGACCTCGCCGACACGGCGGCGCTGCGCGAGGCGGTCCGAGGTGTCGACGCGGTCGTCCACCTCGCGGGCATCTCCCTGGAGGCCCCGTTCGAGAAGATCCTGAAGGCCAACATCGAGGGCCTCCACCACCTGTACGAGGCGGCCCTCGCGGAGGGCGTCCCCCGGATCGTCTTCGCCTCCTCCAACCACGCCGTCGGCCGCACCCCCCGCCCGCGCGGGACGGACCCGCTGATCCCCGTCGACACTCCGCGCCGCCCCGACACCTTCTACGGCCTGTCCAAGTCCTTCGGCGAGGACCTCGCCCAGCTCTACTGGGACCGGCACGGCCTGGAGACCGTCTCGGTGCGCATCGGCTCCTGCTGCCCCGAGCCGACCGATGTGCGGATGCTGTCGCTGTGGCTGAGCCCCGCCGACGCCGCCCGCCTCTTCCACGCCGCCCTGACCGCCGAGCACGTCGGCCACACCGTCGTCTACGGCTCCTCCGCCAACACCCGCCTGTGGTGGGACCTGACCGGCGCGCGGGCACTCGGCTACGAGCCGCAGGACGACTCCGAGCCGTACGCCCGGAGACTGATCGCCGAGCAGGGCGACCTGGACCCTGACGACGAGGCGGACGCCTTCCTCGGCGGCCGCTTCGTGACCGACCCGCCGATCTGGCCGTACTGAGCCCGAGCCGGCGCCGCGAGGACCCCACCGGCCCTCGCGGGAGCCGCCCGGCGTGGGGCCTGTCACCCGTTCGGCAGCACGTCCGGCAGGTAAGGGAACGGCAAAACGACGTCGTTCGTTACCCCCCACATGACAGCTATGACCCCCGGCTCGAACATCCCCCTCACCGCCACCCGCGTGGCGGTGGACGTCGCCGCCCCGGTGCGGCTGGACGTCTCGGGCCTGCTGCTCACCGCCGACGGCAAGGTGCGCTCCGACGACGACTTCATCTTCTACAACCAGCCCAGCGGACCGGGCGTGACCTACCGCTCCGGCGGCGGCAGCGCGCCCGACGCGATCACCGTGGACACCGCCGCCGTGCCGCCGGGCATCGAGAAGATCGTCGTCACCGCCAGCCCGGACGCCGCCGGGCAGACCTTCCAGGGCATCGAGCCCACCGCCACCCTGCGCGACGCGGACACCGGCTCCGCGCTGGCCACGTTCACGCCCCCGCAGCTCGGCGCCGAGACGGCGCTGGTGGTCGTGGAGATCTACCTGCGCAACGGCCAGTGGAAGGCGCGCGCCGTGGGCCAGGGGTACGCCGACGGACTCGCCGGCATCGCCACCGACTTCGGCGTCTCGGTGGAGGAACCGGCGCCCGCCCCGGCCGCCGCGCCGCACCCGGGCGTCCCGCCGCAGCCCGTGACCCCGCCGCCCGCGCCGCCCGCGATGCGGCCCCAGGTCACCCCGCCGGCGCCGGCCGCTCCCCCGGCCCCGCCTGCCGCCGCCGCACCCGCGCCGGGCACGGGGAAGGTCAACCTGGACAAGGGCCGGGTCAGCCTCCAGAAGAACCAGACCGTGTCCCTGGTCAAGGGCGGCCGCCCGCTGCTGTCCCAGGTGAAGATGGGGCTCGGCTGGGAGCCGGCGTTCCGCGGCGCGGACATCGACCTGGACGCCTCCGTCATCGCCTACGGCCCGCAGCGCAACCACCTCGACAGCTGCTACTTCGGCAAGCTGTCCATCCTGAACGGCGCGGTCAAGCACTCCGGCGACAACCTCACCGGCGAGGGCGCGGGCGACGACGAGGTGATCGTGGTCGACCTCGGCCGCCTCCCCCAGGAGGTCACCGGCCTGGTCTTCACCGTCAACTCCTTCTCCGGCCAGAAGTTCAGCGACGTCGCCAAGGCCTACTGCCGACTCCTGGACGCCGCCACCGACGAGGAACTCGTCCGCTTCGACCTCACCTCCGCCGAGCCCCAGACCGGCGTCCTGATGGCCAAGCTCATCCGCCAGTACTCCGGCGAGTGGGAGATGACGGCCCTGGGCGACTTCCTCAAGGCCCGCACGGTACGCAACATGGTGAAGCCGGCGGCCCAAGCCCTGTAGCCCCCGACCTCCGCCGGAGGCGAGGCGCCCTTCCGGCCGGGAGCGCGCCCCCCACCGGGAGCACACCGTCCCGCCGGACTCCCCTCCGGCCGGGACGCGCACTCCCCACCGCGGCACCCCGCCCCCTCCCGCGCCGGGCACTCGCTCCCGATCGGGGCACCCCCTTCCGGCCGGGCCGCCCCCTCCCGGCCGGAGGCACAGGCGGCAGAAGGCTCACCCAGCCAGGGGTGGGCGTCCCGGCCGGAGGGCGCACGCCGTTCCGCAGCGGGCGGGGGCCTGGGGCCGAGCGGCGGCCTGGGGCCGAGCGGCGGCCTGGGGCCGAGCGGCGGCCTGGGGCCGGGCGGCGGTCAGGCGCGCAGGCCCTCCGTCAGGAGGGTCAGATAGCGGCGGACGTGCGTGCCCTGGTCGTCCGCCAGCTCCGAGGCGGTCGTCACCCCGTGCGCCAGCCGCAGCAGCTCGACCGGCTCGACGTCGGCCCGCAGGACTCCGGCCCGCTGCGCCGCCTCCACCAGCCGGGTCGACGCCCCCCGCATCGACGCGGCGCAGACCGTGACCGCCGCCGAGCTGCCGTCCGTGACGGCCGAACCCAGCAGCGCCTTCAGCCCACGCGCCTTGATCGTCCCCACGCACAGCTCGTTCAGCCACTCCACCAGCGCCTCCCCCGGCGGCAGTTCGGCCGCCAGTTCGTCGGCGCGCGCGGCGATCGCCCCGATCCGGTCGACGTAGGCGGCCTCCAGCAGCGCCTGACGGTTGGGGAAGTGCCGGTACAGCGTGCCCGAGCCGACCCCGGCGCGCTTGGCGATGTCATCGAGCGACGCGTTCTCCCCCTGCTCGGCGAAGGCTTCGGCGGCCACCGCGAGCAACCGCTCGTAATTGCGCCGAGCGTCCGCACGCATGGGCCTGACCTGCGTCATCCACCTACTCCTTGCAAACCGGGGACTCTCTCCGTATGTTGACGAGGACTAAACGGAGACAGTCCCCGCTTTCCTCGCGGGCCGTTCGCGCTGCCCGCGCGTCCTGGCCCCCGTCCGGGGGACGCCAGACCGGGAGAACCGCATGTCCGTCCCGTCCGCACCGTCCGTCACCGCCGAGGCGCCTTCCGCGCCGCTCCCGCCCGCCGGGCTCGGCGCCACCCTCCTCGTCATCGTCACCGCCTACCTGATGGTCGGCGTCGACGCCACCGTGGTCAACGTAGCGCTTCCCGGCATCCAGCGGGAGCTGCGGTTCTCACCCACCGGCCTGTCCTGGGTGCTGAACGCCTACACCCTCGTCTTCGGCGGCTTACTGCTGCTCGGCGGCCGGATCGGCGACATCCTGGGCCGCCGCCGCACCCTGACGTACGGCGTCCTGCTCTTCGCCCTGTCCTCACTGCTCGGCGGAGTGGCCACCGACAGCGCCTGGCTGCTCGCCGCCCGCGCGCTCCAGGGCGCCGGCGCCGCCCTCGTCGCACCGAACACCCTCGCCCTGATCACCACGAACTTCCCCGAGGGCCCGCGCCGCCACCACGCCCTCGGCGTCTACTCCTCCATGGCCGGCATCGGCGCCTCCATCGGCCTGGTGCTCGGCGGCGTCCTCACCTCGTGGGCGTCCTGGCGCTGGTCCCTGCTGATCAACGTGCCGATCGGCGCGGCGGTCGCCCTCGCACTCCCCCGCTTCGTCACCGAGACCCCGCGCCACGCGGGCCGGTTCGACGTCGCCGGCGCCCTCACCGGCACCGCCGGCTCGACCTCGCTGGTGTACGCGTTCGTCCGCGTGTCGCAGACGGGCTGGAGCGACGGCCGGGCGCTGGCCGGGTTCGCCGCGGCCGTCGTCCTGCTGGCCGGGTTCGCCTTCGTGGAGTCCCGTGCCGCGCAGCCGGTCATGCCGCTGCGCCTGCTCGCGCACCGCGACCGCGCGGGCGGCTACGCGGGGATCCTGCTGCTGCCCGCGGGCATGTTCGGCGCGTTCTACTTCCTCACCCTGATCTGCCAGCGCGTCCTGGACTACAGCGCGCTGCGGGCCGGGTTCGCCTTCCTGCCGATGACCGCCGCCATGTTCACCACCGTGCGCCTCGTACCGCGCCTCCTGGCGCGCGCCGGCGTGAAGCCGGTGCTGGTCACGGGCATGACGCTGCTCGTCGGCGCGGCGGTCCTGCTGTGGCGGCTGACGCCCGGCGACGGCTACGCGGCCGGGCTGCTCGGCCCGCTGCTGCTGTTGGGCGTGGGCATGGGACTGAGCTTCATGCCGCTCAACGCGACGGTGCTCGCGCAGGTGACGCCGCGGGACGCCGGCGCGGCCTCCGGTCTGCTCCAGACCTTGCAGTGGCTCGGCGGCACGCTCGGGCTGTCCGTCCTGGTGACGGTGTTCGGCACCGCCACGCGGCACGCGACCGGCGCTCCGTCCGCCGTGCTGGTCGAGGGCTCGGCCCGCGCGTTCGGCGTCGGCGCGCTGATCGCGCTCGCCGCGCTGCTGGTGGCGGCGTTCGTCATCACCGGCGGCCGCACGCCCACGGCCGCGGGTCCGTCCCCGACTCCGGCCCCCGCACCCGCCCCTGCTCCCGCCTCAGTCCTGACTCCGACCCCCGGCTCCACCCCGGCTCCGGCTCCCGCCTCCACCCTGACTCCGGCCCCGGCCTCCGCCTCGAATCCAGCCCAGGCGACGACGCCTGCCACCAGCGCCACGCCCACGCCGGAACCCCACTGACGCGCGGCACCGCCGATACACCCACACCGCGGACGCGCCCGCACCGCCGAACCGACGTCGGCGCCGGCCGGCATCCATCGCCCGGCGAGGTCTCCACGAAACCCCGGCGGGGGTGCCCCCCGGAGCACCCCCCGGCTCACACCGAGCCGACGGGCGGTGCTCCGGGTTCACCCCCGCACGCCGAGCGCCCCCGCCCCAACGGTCCATCACCCCACTCGACCGAAGCGCGTCGCGCCCCGGGCCACCGACGCGCTCTACTCCCTCCGGCCGCTCCGCGCCTTGAACGCGGCCTTGCGCGCCTCCTTGGCGATGCGCTTGTCGGGGTGCAGGCGGCCCATCGCCTCCAGTACGTCCGCCGTCTGCGGGTGGTCCACCCGCCAGGCCGCCGCGAAGAAGCCGCCGTGCTGCTCGGCGAGGCCCTGGACGAGCGCGTGCAGTTCGGCGGAGTCACCCTCGGCGGCCAGTTGCGCGGCGACCGTGTCGATGGTGAGCCAGAAGATCATGTCCTGGGACGGCGGCGGCACGTCGGCCAGTGCGCGCTCGGTCAGCCAGACCCGGGCCAGGCCGCCCAGCTCACGGTCGTCGAGCACCTCGCGCAGCGCGGGTTCGGCGGCGGCGCCCACCAGCGACAGCGCCTGCTGGCAGCGCAGCCGCCGCAGCGGCGCCCCGGCGTCCGTGCCGCGCGCGGCGGCGAGCAGTTCGCCGGCCGCGGCCAGCGGCTCGCGGCGGGCCAGCCACAGCTCGGTCTCGGCGTGCGCGGCCGCGGGCGGGAAGGCGGCGGTGCCGTCGAGCAGCGCGTCCGCGCCCTTGTCGGCGAGGTCGCCGACCGCCGGGGCCTCGTGCCCGGCGTCCAGCAGCCGGGCACGGATGCCGTACAGCCCGAGCGGGGTGAGCCGTACCATGCCGTAGCGGCTGACGTCCGTCTCGTCGACCGGGGCCGACGCCTCGTCGCCCGCTCCCCCGGCCGCGTCGGCGCTCCCGGCGCCGTCAGCGCCCTCGCCGTCCTCGGCGCCGTCGAGCAGCGCCTCGTCCACCGGCCGGTACTCGACCAGCCCCACCGGCTCCAGCAGCCGGAACTGGTCGTCCAGCCGCATCATCGCGTCGGAGACCTGCTGCAGTATGTCGTTGGTGGGCTCGCCCATGTCGCTGGGGACGATCATGGAGGCGGCGAGCGCGGGCAGCGGCACCGGGCCGCCGGGCGCGTCCTCGCCCACGGTGAGCAGGTAGAGGTTGGTCAGCACCCCGTCCAGGAACTCCGCCTCGGCCTGCGGATCCCACTCCAGCGAGCCGAAGTCGACCGTGCCGCCCTCGTCCATCGCGTCGATCAGGCCGTCCAGGTCGGGCACGCTCGCGTCCGCCAGCGCCGCGTCCAGCGCGCTCAGCCACACGGTGAGCACGTCGTGGGGCGAACCGCCGGTGAGCAGGCGCAGTTCCCGGCCGGCCGCCACCGCGCCGGTGTCCTCGCCGTTGTTCTCGTTGTTCTCGTTGTTCTCGTTGTTCTCGTTGTTCTCGTTGTTCTCGTCGGCGATCTCGACCAGTCCGGTGTCGACGGCCGCGCGCCACGCCTCGCTCGCCTCGGCCGCCGCGTCGTCGCCGGTCAGGCCCAGCACCTCGGCCGCCGCGGGCAGTTGCTCCTCCACCAGCGCACCGGCGGCGTCGATCCGGGTCGCGGGCCCGGCCCAGCGGGCGAGCCGGGCGGCGCGCGCGAGCAGCGGGGTGGCGAGGGCGTCCCGGGCCAGCTCCGGTTCGGAAGCGAGCCGCACCGGCGGGAGCGGGGACCTGTCTGACATCGGCTGGTTCTCCTAGCGGACCTGGGGGCCTGGCGGGCAGGGGTGCCGGCGGGCCCGGAAAGCCTTGACGACTCAGCCGCTCAGCCTAGACGGATTTCCACCCATGCCGCCCGGTTCATCTCTCCGCCGGGTTCCGTACATGGCCGAAACCTTGACAACTGCCCTGGCCGGGCAGGAGATTGACGCGCGTAGAAGTCGGTGTCCGGCTGTGCACCGCACCCGTCTTCTACGCGCGTCACCACAGCGCCACACCTGTTCCACCCCCGTACCACCTCAGTTTCACCACTGTTCCACCCTCGTCCCGGCGCTTGTCATGTCCCCGGAGGGATTTCCTTGCCGAGCAAGTCTTCCGCGCGTCTCGCCGCGCTGACCGTCGCCGTCGCCTGTTCCGCGGCGTCCACGATCCTGTTCACCGTGCCCGCGCACGCGGACTCCGTACGCATCCACGACATCCAGGGCGCCACCCGGACGTCCCCGTACGCCGGCCAGAAGGTCACGGACGTGGCCGGAATCGTCACCGGCGTGCGCGGCTACGGCTCGTCCAAGGGCTTCTGGATGCAGGACCCGAACCCGGACGCCGACCCGGCCACCAGCGAGGGCGTCTTCGTCTTCACCAGCTCCGCCCCGAAGGTCGCCGTGGGCGACTCGGTGACGGTGACCGGCACGGTCTCGGAGTACGTGCCCGGCGGCGCCTCCAGCGGCAACCAGTCCGTCACGGAGATCACCAAGCCGGTCGTCACCGTCGTCTCCAGCGGCAACGCGGTGCCCGCCCCGGTCGTGATCAACGCCCGTTCGGTCCCGGCCGCCTACACCCCGGCCGGCGACCCGGCCGCGAACGGCTCGGTCAACGGCCTGACGCTGCGGCCCGCCACCTACGCCCTCGACTACTACGAGTCGCTGGAGGGCATGAACGTCCAGGTCGCCGACACCCGCGTGGTCACCGGCACCGACCCGTACAGCGAGCTGTGGGTCACGGTGAAGCCGAACGAGCACAAGAGCCGCCGCGGCGGCACGGTGTACGGCTCCTACGACGCCCAGAACACCGGCCGGCTGCAGATCCAGTCGCTCGGCGCCACCGCCGACTTCCCCGTCGCCGACGTCGGCGACACCCTCGCCGGCGCCACCGTCGGCCCGCTGGACTACAACCAGTTCGGCGGCTACACGCTCGTCGCCGCCCAGCTCGGCACGCTCAAGAGCGGCGGCCTCCAGCGCGAGACGACCGCCAAGCAGTCCCGCGGCGAACTGGCGGTGGCCACGTACAACGTCGAGAACCTCGACCCCTCCGACGCGACCTTCGACGCCCACGCCTCGGCGATCGTGCACAACCTCAACTCGCCCGACATCGTGTCCCTGGAGGAGATCCAGGACGACAACGGCGCCACCGACGACGGCACGGTCGGCGCGAGCCGGACCGTGGGCAAGCTGATCGACGCGATCGTGGCGGCCGGCGGCCCCCGGTACGAGTGGCGCTCCATCGACCCGGTCAACGACCAGGACGGCGGCGAGCCCGGCGGCAACATCCGCCAGGTGTTCCTGTTCAACCCGGCGCGGGTCTCCTTCACCGACCGCCCGGGCGGCGACTCCACCACCGCCGTCGGCGTGACCAAGGTGCACGGCAAGGCCGCCCTGACCGCCTCCCCGGGCCGCGTGGACCCGGCGAGCGACGCGTGGAAGTCCAGCCGCAAGCCGCTGGCCGGCGAGTTCGTCTTCCGCGGCCGCACGGTCTTCGTGATCGCCAACCACTTCGCCTCCAAGGGCGGCGACCAGGGGCTGACCGCGCAGTACCAGCCGCCGGCGCGCAGCTCCGAGGTGCAGCGCCACCTCCAGGCGACCGAGGTGAACTCCTTCGTCAAGGACATCCTGAAGGTCCAGAAGAACGCCGACGTCATCACGCTCGGCGACATGAACGACTTCGAGTTCTCCGACACCGCGAAGATTCTCGAAGGCCACGGCGAACTGTGGTCGGCGATCAAGTCGCTGCCCCGCAACGAGCGTTACACCTACGACTACCAGGGCAACCAGCAGGTCCTGGACCAGATCCTGATCAGCCCGTCGATCCGGCGCGGCGACTTCGCGTACGACAGCGTGCACATCAACTCGGAGTTCCACGACCAGATCAGCGACCACGACCCGCAGGTGCTGCGGTTCCGTCCGTAACCGGGCCGCGGCGCGACGAGAGGCCGCCCCCACCCGTCCTGGGTGGGGGCGGCCTCCCGCTTCCGCCTCCCGCTTCCGCCTCCCGCTTGAGCGTCCCGCGCCGCCGCCCGTGTCAGCGGCAGCCGCCGCGCCGGCGGGCCAGCAGCCCGGCCACCAGCGCCGCGGCGCCGACGGCGCCCACGATCATCAACTCGCGCGGGTGGCGCCGGCAGGTCTCGACCGCGCCGGACATCGGCCGCCGGACCGAGTCGCCGGCCGTGTGCCCGGCCCGCTGCGCCGTCAGCTGCGCCCGGTGTCCCGCCTCGGTGGTCCGCTCCTGGACCCGGTGCCCGGCCCGCGCCGTCTTCTCCTGGACCCGGTGTCCGGCGTGCGCGGCACTGCTGCGCAGCTGGACCGTGAGCGCGCCGGCCTTGTCCCGCAGATCGGCCGCGCGGGCCTTGGCCCGGCCCTTCACGTCGGCCTTGGCGGCCAGTTCCTCGACGGTGTCGCCGAGTTGGCTCCGGGTCTGCTCGATCTGCTGCCGCAGTTCGTCGGGGCCCTTCGCGCCGACGGCCTCCGTCGATCCGCCGCCCGCCCCCTGCGTCCTGTCCGTCATCGGTGGTGTGCCCTTTCCTTGATCTCCTCGACGTCCGCCTTGACGCTGCCGATCGCCTGCTGCGGCGTGGGCGGCCCGGCCCGGTGCAGCTGGGCACGGCCGGTCAGCGCCAGCACGCCCGCGATCGCGAACAACACGCCCGTCACGATGAGCGCCGCGGCCCACACGGGCAGCACCAGGGAGAGCGCGGCGACGCCCGTACCGGCGAGCGCGAACAGCCCGACGTAGCCGACGGCGCCCGCGGCGCCCAGCAGGCCGCCGCCCCGGCCCATGCTGCGGCCCTTGGCGGTCAGCTCCTCCTTGGCGAGGGCGGCTTCCTGCCGGATCAGCAGGGAGATCTGTTCGGTTGCCTGGTGGACGAGTTCGCCCACCGAGTGATCGCCCGCCGGGCGGTCGCCCGCCAAGGGGCGCTCCTCGCGTACCGGCCTGGCAGGCCTGGCGTCGATGGTCCCGGTCACGGTGTCCCGCCTCCTCTCGGTTCGGAACACCCGGGTACCCCGCCACGCCTGCGCTACTACCCTCGGCTGCCCGGGGCCCCGCCGCCCTCGCCGAGGCGGGCCAGCTGGCTCTGGAACCAGTCGAGCCGCGCCTGCAACAGGGCCGCCTCCGCGACCAGTTCGGGCACTCCGAACTCGTCGGGCAGCGCGGCCGCCGCCGCACCCGTGCCGGGCGGACGCGAGGCGGACCCGGTCGCCGGGACGGCGGACGCGACCCGCAGGCCGTCCCCGGCCAGCCGGGCGAAGGCGGCGAGCGCGACGGACCTGCGACCGCGCAGACACGACCCGCAGGCGGCGGCCAGAGCGAGCCGCCCCGGCCGGCCCCAGCCGGCGTCGGCGAGCGCGACGGCCCGGTCACCGCAGCCGCACGGCCCGACCGTCGCCGTACGCACCCGCTGCCGCGCGTAGCGGAAGCCGTGCTCGAAGCGGATGTAGGCGCCGAGGACCGTGACCTCCAGCAGCACGGCGTCGCGGTGCTCGGCCGTGCACAGCATCGCCTCGGCGGCCGCCCGATCGTGCACGCAGTGGAAGCCGCAGTCGCACAGCCGGGCGGGCGGCCGGTGCCGGCGGCCGTAGAGACACGACGCGTCGGCGACGACGCCGTAGGGCAGCGCGCCGCCGAGCGACACCCCGGTGAAACCGGCCCGGACGCCGTCCTGGGACAGCACCGGGTAACCGATCTTGTAGCCGGTCGGCGGCTCGGCCGGGCGCTCCGCCGGCAGCCGCAGCCTCATCGGCCGACCGGCACCTCTTCGGCCACGACGACCGGCGGCTGCTCCTGCCGAATCTCCCCAGGACGCTCCGGCTCCTCCTCGCCCCGCACCTGCTCCCGCTCCTCCGCCACTCCGGTGGCCAGTGCCTTGCCGAGCTTCATGACGCCTCCCATGAGCTGCCCGTCAACGGACCTCACCCCCATGGTGACCCAGAACAACCCTTTTGGACACACCACACCGCTCCCGAGCCCCGCCCCCGAACACGACAGAGCGCCCTTCCCCACCCGGGAAAGGACGCCGGTGCCGTGCCCGCGGGGATCAGTTGTGGCTGTGCAGGACCTCGTTCAGGCCGCCCCAGACCGCGTTGTTCGGGCGGGCCTCGACCGCGCCGGTGACCGAGTTGCGGCGGAAGAGGATGTGGGAGGCGCCGGAGAGGTCGCGGGCCTTGACGATCTCTCCGTCGGGCATGGTCACGCGGGTGCCCGCGGTGACGTAGAGGCCGGCCTCGACCACGCACTCGTCGCCGAGCGCGATGCCGACGCCCGCCTCGGCGCCGACCAGGCAGCGCTCGCCGAGGGAGATGATGACGTTGCCGCCGCCGGAGAGCGTGCCCATCGTGGAGGCGCCGCCGCCGATGTCCGAGCCGTCGCCGACCACGACGCCCGCGGAGATGCGGCCCTCGACCATGGAGGTGCCGAGGGTGCCCGCGTTGAAGTTGACGAAGCCCTCGTGCATCACGGTGGTGCCCTCGGCGAGGTGCGCGCCGAGCCGGACCCGGTCCGCGTCGGCGATGCGGACGCCCTTGGGGGCCACGTAGTCCGTCATGCGCGGGAACTTGTCGATCGAGGTGACCTGGAGGTGCAGGCCCTCGGCGCGGGCGTTCAGGCGCACCTTCTCGACGTCGTCCACGGCGACCGGGCCCAGCGAGGTCCAGGCGACGTTGGCGAGGTGGCCGAAGATGCCGTCCAGGTTCTGGCCGTGCGGCTTGACCAGCCGGTGGGAGAGCAGGTGCAGGCGCAGGTACACGTCGTGCGCGTCGATCGGCTTCTCGTCCAGCGAGGCGATGACCGTACGGACCGCGACCACCTCGACGCCCCGGCGGTGGTCCGGGCCGGTCGCCGCGGTCGCGCCGCCGCCCAGCAGTTCGGCGGCCCGCTCGGCGGAGAGCCGCTCGGTGCCGGCCGGGCCGGGCTCGTCCGTCAGCTCGGGCGCGGGGAACCAGGTGTCGAGGACGGTGCCGTCGGCGGCGATCGTGGCGAGGCCGGCGGCCACGGCGCCGGTGGTGCGGGAAGCAGTGTCGGTCATGGGGAAAACCTAACGTGGGGCGGGGTGCGGGAGCGAACCCTGTCTCATGTGCCGGGCGCGGGTTCGGGGGATCACCCGAGCCGCCGCCTCCGGCGCGCACCCCTCGTCGTACGAACCGCCCTTCGTACGGACCGCCCTTCGTACGAACCGCCCGCCGGCGGGCGTCCGGGGCGCTCCGGCCCTGGCCCGCGGCGATCACCCGGCACGGGCCCGTACCGGACCGGCGCGGCGGCCCTCAGTGCGTCGCCCCGCCGAGGTTCAGCACCACCACTCCCCCGATGATCAGCAGGATCCCGCCCACCTTGGTCAGGGTCAGCTGCTCCCCGAACAGCAGCAGCCCGAGCACGGCGATGGCCGCGGTGCCCACTCCGGACCAGATCGCGTACGCGGTGCCGATCTGCACGGACTTCAGGGTCTGGGCGAGCAGCACGAAGGAGACCAGGTACCCGAGCGCCGTCAGCAGCGAGGGCCACAGCCTGCTGAACCCCTCGCTGTACTTCAGCGCCGTCGTGGCGACGACCTCGGCGGCGATGGCCCCGGCGAGCATCACGTATCCCATGCCGGGCAGCGTAGTGAGCGATGCGTACGCGCGTACGGATCGGCTTCGGCTCGGGGCGCGGAGAGCCGATGAGGGGAGCGGCAAGGTTCTGGTGGACCTTGCCGCTCCCCTCATCGGGTGTCGCGGCCGGTGGATCTCAGACGTTGAACCCCAGCGCCCGCAGCTGCTCGCGGCCGTCGTCGGTGATCTTGTCGGGGCCCCACGGGGGCATCCAGACCCAGTTGATGCGCAGTTCGTTGACGAGGCCGTCCGTGGCGGACTTGGCCTGGTCCTCGATGACGTCGGTGAGCGGGCAGGCCGCGGACGTCAGGGTCATGTCGACGGTCGCGATGTTGGCGTCGTCGACGTGGATGCCGTAGATCAGGCCCAGGTTGACGACGTCGATGCCCAGTTCGGGGTCGACGACGTCCATCAGGGCCTCGCGGAGTTCCTCCTCCGAGGCCGGCTTCATCTCCACGGTCTCGCTCATGCGGTCTTCCTTTCGGCTTCGGCGCCGTCCAGCGCCTGGGCCGTCGCGTCCTTCCAGGCCATCCAGCTCAGCAGGGCGCACTTGACCCGGGCCGGATACTTGGACACCCCGGCGAACGCCACCGCGTCCTCCAGGACCTCCTCCATCGCGTCGTCGGGCTCGATCTTCCCCTTGGACTGCATCAGCTCCAGGAAGGTCTCCTGGATCTTCTGCGCGTCGGCGAGTTCCCGGCCGACCAGGAGTTCGTTGAGCACGGACGCCGAGGCCTGGCTGATGGAGCAGCCCTGGCCCTCGTACGAGACATCCTCGATCTTCGTGCCGTCGTACTTCACGCGCAGGGTGATCTCGTCGCCGCACGTCGGGTTGACGTGGTGCACCTCGGCGTCGCCGTCCCGGAGACCACGCCCGTGCGGGTGCTTGTAGTGGTCCAGGATGACTTCCTGGTACATGGAGTCCAGCTTCATGCGATCGCTCGTCCCGTCCCGTCAGCCGAAGAAGTTCCGTACGTGCTCCAGGCCGTCGACCAGGGCGTCGATCTCGGCCGGCGTGGAGTACAGATAGAACGACGCTCGCGTGGTCGCAGGAATTCCGTAGCGCAGGCAGACCGGCCGGGCGCAGTGGTGGCCGACGCGCACCGCGATGCCCTGCTCGTCGAGGACCTGGCCCACGTCGTGCGGGTGGATGTCGCCCAGCGTGAAGGAGATCGCCGCGCCCCGGTCCTCGGCCGTCGTCGGGCCGATGATCCTGAGGTCCGGGACCTGGGTGAGCCGCTTGACCGCGTACTCGGTCAGCGCGTGCTCGTGGGCGAGGATCTTGTCCATGCCGATCGAGTTCAGATAGTCGATCGCCGCGCCGAGGCCGACCGCCTGCGCGATCGGCGGGGTGCCCGCCTCGAACTTGTGCGGCGCGGGGGCGTACGTCGAGGAGTGCATCGAGACGGTCTCGATCATCTCGCCGCCGCCGAGGAACGGCGGCAGGTCCTCCAGCAGCTCCTGGCGGCCCCAGAGCACGCCGATGCCGGTCGGGCCGCACATCTTGTGGCCGGTGAAGGCCACGAAGTCGGCCTGGAGGGCCTGTACGTCCAGCGGCATGTGCGGGGCGGCCTGGGAGGCGTCCACGCAGACCAGGGCGCCGACCTCCTGGGCGCGGCGGACTATCGCCTCGACCGGGTTGAGGGTGCCGAGGATGTTGGAGACCAGCACGAAGGAGACGATCTTCGTCTTCTCGGTGATGACCTCCTCCAGGTTGGACAGGTCGAGCCGGCCGTCGTCGGTGAGGCCGAACCACTTCAGCTTCGCGCCCGTGCGCTGCGCCAGCAGCTGCCACGGCACGATGTTGGAGTGGTGCTCCATCTCCGTGATGACGATCTCGGTGTCGTGGTCGACCCGGTAGGGCTCGTCGGCCCAGCCGAGCATGTTCGCCACGAGGTTGAGCGACTCGGAGGCGTTCTTGGTGAAGATCACCTCGTCGCGGCTCGGCGCGTTGATGAACGCGGCGACCTTGTCGCGCGCGCCCTCGTACAGCGCCGTGGCCTCCTCGGCCAGCACGTGCACGCCCCGGTGGACGTTGGCGTTGTGCTGCTCGTAGTACTCGTCCAGGACGTCGATGACCTGGCGCGGAGTCTGCGAGGTCGCCGCGTTGTCGAGGTAGACGAGCTTCCTCCCGTCGTGGACCACGCGGTCCAGGATCGGGAAGTCCTTGCGGATCGCCTCGGTGTCGAGGAGGCCCGGCAGCTGTGTCACGCGACGCCTCCCATTGAGTTCGCTCCGCTCACGGAGCCACCCTTCACGTATGCCTCGTAGCCCTCGTTCTCCAGCTTGTCCGCGAGCTCGGCGCCGCCGGACTCGACGATGCGGCCGCCGGAGAACACGTGGACGTAGTCGGGCTTGATGTAGCGCAGGATGCGCGTGTAGTGCGTGATCAGCAGGGTGCCGACCTCGCCGGTCTCACGGACGCGGTTGACGCCCTCGGAGACGATCCGCAGGGCGTCGACGTCCAGACCGGAGTCGGTCTCGTCGAGGATCGCGACCTTCGGCTTGAGCAGTTCGAGCTGGAGGATCTCGTGGCGCTTCTTCTCACCGCCGGAGAAGCCCTCGTTGACGTTGCGCTCGGCGAAGGAGGGGTCCATGTGGAGCCGCTCCATGGTCTCCTTGACCTCCTTCACCCAGGTGCGCAGCTTGGGGGCCTCGCCGCGGATCGCGGTGGCGGAGGTGCGCAGGAAGTTGGAGACCGAGACGCCGGGGACCTCGACCGGGTACTGCATGGCCAGGAACAGGCCGGCGCGGGCGCGCTCGTCGACGGACATCTCCAGGACGTCCTCGCCGTCGAGGGTGACGGTACCGCCGGTGATCGTGTACTTGGGGTGACCGGCGAGCGAGTAGGCGAGGGTGGACTTGCCCGAGCCGTTGGGGCCCATGATGGCGTGCGTCTCGCCCTGCTTCACGGTCAGGTCGACACCCTTGAGGATCTCCTTCGTGGCGTTGTCGGCCTCGACGGTGACGTGCAGGTCTCGGATTTCAAGCGTTGCCATGGGTGCCTCAGGACTCCTGGGAGAGGGAGACGAGCACGTCGTCCCCTTCGATCTTTACGGGGTAAACGGGGACGGGACGCGTCGCCGGAAGACTGTCGGGCTTGCCGGAGCGGAGGTCGAAGCGCGAGCCGTGCAGCCAGCACTCGATGTGGCAGTCGTCGACCTCGCCCTCGGCCAGCGAGACGTTCGCGTGCGAGCAGATGTCGTATATCGCGAACACCTCGCCCTCGGTGTGCACCACGGACAGGGGCGTGCCGTCGAGTTCCACCCGCTTGGGGGTGTCCTCCTCCAGCTCGCTCAGACCGCAGACGCGGACAAAGGCACCGCTCATGCGACGGACGCCTCCAGCTCCTCCTCGATCCTGGCGAGCAGGCGCTCCTCGATGTCCGTGACACCGATCTGCTGGACCAGTTCGGCGAAGAAGCCGCGGACCACGAGGCGGCGGGCCTCGTACTCCGGGATGCCGCGGGCCATCAGGTAGAAGAGCTGCTCGTCGTCGAAGCGGCCGGTGGCGGAGGCGTGGCCGGCGCCGACGATCTCGCCGGTCTCGATCTCCAGGTTCGGCACGGAGTCGACCCGGGAACCGTCGGTCAGCACCAGGTTGCGGTTCATCTCGTAGGTGTCGGTGCCCTCGGCGACGGCCTCGATGAGGACGTCGCCGATCCACACGGCGTGCGCCTCGTCGCCCTGGAGGGCGCCCTTGTAGATCACGTTCGACTTGCAGTGCGGCGCGTTGTGGTCGACGAAGAGGCGGTGCTCCTGGTGCTGGCCGGCGTCCGTGAAGTAGAGGCCGAACATCTCGACCTCGCCGCCGGTGCCCGCGTACGTCACCCGCGGGTGCAGCCGGACCAGGTCGCCGCCGAAGGTGACGACGACGGACTTCAGGGAGGCGTCGCGGCCGATCAGGGCGTTGTGCTGGCCCACGTGGACGGCCTTGTCGTCCCAGTCCTGGACGGAGACGACGGTCAGCTTGGCGCCGTCGCCGATCAGGTAGTCGACGTTGGCGGCGAGGACCGCGTCACCGGTGTGGTCGATGACGACGACGGCCTCGGCGAAGGCCTCCAGCTCGATGACCTGGTGGCCGTAGGCGGTGCCGCCGTCGCCGTGCACGGCGATGCGGATCGGCTCGGTGAGGACGGTCTCCTTGGGGACGGTCACGACCGAGGCCTGCTCGAAGGCGGAGTAGGCCTGGGCGGCGACGCGGTCCACCGGGGCGCCGGCCCGGCCGAGCCGGGCGTCGTCGCGGCCGACGCTCTCCACGCGCACGCCCTCGGGGGCCTGGACGGCGACCTTCACGCCGCCGGTGGCGGTCGCGGTGCCGTCGTGCAGACCGCGCAGCCGCTCCAGCGGGGTGAAGCGCCACTCCTCCTCGCGGCCGTGCGGGACCGGGAAGTCGGCCACGTCGAACGAGGGGGGCGCGCTCATGCGCGTGGCGACGGTCGACTCGGCGGCCACCGCGATCTGTCCGGCGGTGGTGGAGCCCACCGGTGGGGGCGCCCCCTGTGCGCGCGAAGTCGAGGACTGGGGGGAGTTCTGAGCCTCAGCCATGGCTGTCGGTCTGCTCTCTTTCCTGCGTGGTGGTTCGCTGGCTGTTCCGGAAGGGGGCGGCGGTCAGCCGACCGCGCCTTCCATCTGCAGCTCGATCAGCCGGTTGAGCTCCAGGGCGTACTCCATGGGGAGTTCCTTGGCGATCGGCTCGACGAAGCCGCGCACGATCATCGCCATTGCCTCGAACTCGGACAGACCGCGGCTCATCAGGTAGAAGAGCTGGTCCTCGGAGACCTTGGAGACGGTCGCCTCGTGGCCCATGGACACGTCGTCCTCGCGGACGTCCACGTAGGGGTAGGTGTCGGAGCGGGAGATGGTGTCGACGAGCAGCGCGTCGCACAGCACGTTGGACTTGGAGCCCGGGGCGCCCTCGCCGATCTCGACCAGGCCGCGGTAGGAGGTGCGGCCGCCGCCGCGCGCCACCGACTTGGAGACGATGTTGGAGGAGGTGTTGGGCGCCATGTGGACCATCTTGGAACCGGCGTCCTGGTGCTGGCCCTCGCCCGCGAAGGCGATGGACAGGGTCTCGCCCTTGGCGTGCTCGCCCATCAGGTAGACGGCCGGGTACTTCATCGTCACCTTGGAGCCGATGTTGCCGTCGATCCACTCCATGGTCGCGCCCTCGTACGCCACGGCGCGCTTGGTGACCAGGTTGTAGACGTTGTTCGACCAGTTCTGGATGGTCGTGTAACGGCAGCGGGCGTTCTTCTTGACGATGATCTCGACGACCGCGCTGTGCAGCGAGTCCGACTTGTAGATCGGCGCGGTGCAGCCCTCGACGTAGTGCACGTAGGCGCCCTCGTCGACGATGATCAGGGTCCGCTCGAACTGGCCCATGTTCTCCGTGTTGATACGGAAGTAGGCCTGGAGCGGGATCTCGACGTGCACGCCCTTCGGCACGTAGATGAAGGAGCCGCCCGACCACACCGCGCTGTTCAGCGACGCGAACTTGTTGTCGCCGACCGGGATGACCGTGCCGAAGTACTCCTTGAAGAGCTCCGGGTGCTGCTTCAGGGCGGTGTCGGTGTCCAGGAAGATGACGCCCTGCTCCTCCAGGTCCTCGCGGATTTGGTGGTAGACGACCTCCGACTCGTACTGGGCGGCGACGCCGGCGACCAGGCGCTGCTTCTCTGCCTCGGGGATGCCCAGCTTGTCGTAGGTGTTCTTGATGTCCTCGGGCAGGTCCTCCCAGGACTCCGCTTGCTTCTCCGTGGAGCGCACGAAGTACTTGATGTTGTCGAAGTCGATGCCCGACAGGTCCGAGCCCCAGTTCGGCATGGGCTTCTTCTCGAACAGGCGCAGGCCCTTGAGGCGGAGCTTGGTCATCCACTCCGGCTCGCTCTTCTTGGCGGAGATGTCCCGGACGACGTCCTCGTTCAGACCGCGCTTCGCCGAGGCGCCGGCCGCGTCGGAGTCGGCCCAGCCGTATTCGTACTTGCCCAGACCCTCGAGTTCGGGGTGAGCAGTCTCCGTGGGGAGAGTCATGCGGGGTTCCTCCCGGCCGTGCTAGCAGATGCGTCAGTGGAAATCTGGGGGATGAACGTCGTGCAGACGCCGTCGCCGTGCGCGATGGTCGCCAGCCGCTGGACGTGGGTACCCAGCAGCTCCGCGAAGATCTCGGTCTCCGCCTCGCAGAGCTGCGGGAACTGTTCCGCGACGTGGGCCACCGGGCAGTGGTGCTGGCAGAGCTGCTCACCCTTGTGCGGGAGGGGCGCGCTGCGCGCCGTAGCAGCGTACCCGTCGGCGCTCAGGGCCTTGGCCAGCGCTCCGGTGCGCTCGTCGGGGCCGGCCGCCTCGATCGCCCTGCGGTAGGCGCGCGCCTGTGCGGCGATGCGGGCCCGGGCGAAGGCGGCGACCGCCTCCTGGCCGCCCTCCCGCTCGGCGATCCAGCGCAGCGCGTCCGCGGCGAGCTTGTCGTAGGACTGGTCGAAGGCGTCGCGGCCGCAGTCGGTGAGCGCGAAGACCTTCGCGGGCCGGCCGCGCGTCCGCGCCCCGTACACCCGCCGCTCGCGCGCCTCGACGACGTCGTCGGCGAGCAGGGCGTCCAGATGGCGCCGCACGGCGGCCTGGGTGAGCCCCAGGCGTCCGGCCAGTTCGGCGACGGTCGACGGGCCGTGGTCCAGGATGGACCGCGCGACCCGGTTGCGCGTCGAGCGCTCACCGGTCGCCAGCTCCTCCTGCGGGGTCCCCGTGGGGGTCTCCCGAGCCTCGTCGACGTTTTTCACAACGCCATTGTTGCGTAATTCCTCGGGGCCTGACAAGCGGCCTTGATCCACCCGGGTGGTGCCCTGCATCACTTAGGTTCACCTAACCTGACCTGCGGAAACGATCTTTGATCGATCAACCGGGGCGCCGTCCGGGCAGGTCGGCTCCCCTCCACGCGTGCCTCCCGGCGCACCAGAAGGCGGCCGGAGCGTAAAACGACTCACGCCACCCGGGGGTCCGGGCCGTGCGGCGCGAACCTAGACTCTGGAGCCATGCGAAGTGAGCCCGTGGTCCCCGTGGTCCACGTACAGGCCCTGGTGAAGCGGTACGGCGCGAAGACCGCGGTGGACGGCCTCGACCTGGTGGCCCGGGCGGGTGTGACCGCCGTGCTCGGTCCCAACGGCGCCGGCAAGACGACGACGGTCGAGACCTGCGAGGGGTACCGGAAGCCGGACGCCGGCACGGTGCGCGTCCTGGGGCTCGACCCCGTACGGCAGTCGGCCGAGCTGCGGCCGCGGATCGGCGTGATGCTCCAGTCCGGAGGCGTGTACTCGGGCGCGCGGGCCGACGAGATGCTGCGGCACGTCGCCAAGCTGCACGCCCACCCGCTGGACGTGGACGCCCTGATCGAACGGCTCGGGCTCGGCGGCTGCGGCCGCACCTCCTACCGCCGGCTCTCCGGCGGCCAGCAGCAGCGCCTCGCGCTCGCCATGGCCGTGGTCGGCCGGCCCGAGCTGGTCTTCCTCGACGAGCCCACCGCCGGCCTCGACCCGCAGGCCCGCCGGGCCACCTGGGACCTGGTGCGCGACCTGCGCGCCGACGGCGTCTCCGTGATCCTGACCACGCACTACATGGAGGAGGCCGAGCAGCTCGCCGACGACGTCGCGATCCTCGACGCGGGCCGGGTCGTCGTCCAGGGCACCCCCGAGGAGCTGTGCCGCGGCGGCGCGGAGAACACCCTGCGCTTCACCGGCCGTCCCGGCCTCGACGTCGCCTCGCTGCTCAAGGCGCTGCCCGCCGACTCCTCGGCCGCCGAGCTGACCCCCGGCTCCTACCGGGTCGTCGGCGAGATCGACCCGCAGCTGCTCGCGACGGTCACCTCCTGGTGCGCCCAGCACGGGGTGATGCCCGACCGGATCTCGGTGGAGCGGCACACTCTGGAGGACGTCTTCCTCGAACTGACCGGCAAGGAGCTGCGCTCGTGACCCTCACCACCGGCACCGGTACCGGCGCCGCCACCGGCGCGTACGCCCCGCGGCCCGGCGCGGCCCCGCTGCCCCGCATGATCGCGGCGCAGGCGGCGCTGGAGACGAGGATGCTGCTGCGCAACGGCGAGCAGCTGCTGCTCACCGTCGTCATCCCCACCCTGCTGCTGGTGCTGTTCAGCTCGGTGGACATCGTGGACACCGGCGCGGGCGAGGCCGTGGACTTCCTCACCCCCGGCGTCCTGGCGCTGGCCGTGATGTCGACGGCGTTCACCGGACAGGCCATCGCCACCGGCTTCGAGCGGCGCTACGGCGTGCTGAAGCGGCTGGCCTCCTCGCCGCTGCCCCGCTGGGGCCTGATGGCCGCCAAGACGGCGTCGGTGCTGGTCACCGAGGTGCTCCAGGTCGTCCTGCTGACCGCGATCGCCTTCGCGCTCGGCTGGTCCCCGCACGGCGACCCCGTCACCGTGCTCGCGCTGCTGGTCCTCGGCACGGCCGCCTTCTCCGGGCTGGGGCTGCTGATGGCCGGCACCCTCAAGGCGGAGGCCACGCTGGCCGCCGCGAACCTGGTCTTCCTGCTGCTGCTGGTCGGCGGCGGGGTGATCGTGCCGCTGGACAAGTTCCCCCCGGGCACCCAGGACGTGCTGGGGCTGCTGCCCGTGTCGGCCCTGTCCGACGGGCTGCGCGACGTCCTCCAGCACGGCGCCGGGGTGCCCTGGGGCGACCTGGGGATCCTCGCCGGGTGGGCGGTCGTGGCGCTGGCGGCCGCCGGGAAGTTCTTCCGCTGGGAGTAGGCCGTACGGGCGTGTGGCGGGACCCTCGTGAACGCGTGCACAAGCGGACGCCTACCATGGGACGCGTGCCAAAGCTGACCCGCGCCGACGCCGTATCCGCAGCGCGCAACCCGCTCGCCTTCATCGCCGACCGCTGGACCCCGCACCCGCGGACCGTCCAGCGGGCGGCCCTCGCCGCACTCGTCATGGCGATCGTCATCGTCGTGACCGGCGGCGCCGTCCGTCTGACCGGCTCGGGCCTCGGCTGCCCGACCTGGCCGACCTGCACCGACGACTCGCTGACCACGACGCGGGCGATGGGCTTCCACGGCGTCATCGAGTTCGGCAACCGCATGCTGACGTACGTGCTGTGCGCGGCCGTCGGCTGGGCGATCATCGCCGCGCGCGCCGAGAAGCCGTGGCGGCGCGGTCTGACCCGGCTGGGCTGGCTCCAGTTCTGGATCGTCATGGGCAACGCGGTGCTCGGCGGCATCGTCGTCCTCGTCGGCCTGAACCCGTACACCGTCGCGGCGCACTTCCTGCTGTCCACGGCGCTGATCACGGTCGCCACGGTGATGTGGCAGCGCACCCGGGAGGGCGACGCCGAGCCGCGCCCGCTGGTGGGCAAGGCGGTGCAGCAACTGGTGTGGTTCCTGGTCGTGGCGAGCACGCTGCTGATCGCGGCGGGCACGGTGGTGACCGGCGCGGGGCCGCACGCGGGCGACTCCGCGGAGGTCGAGCGCATCCCGCTGGACTGGGAGACGGTCGCCAAGGCGCACGCGGTGCTGGCCTGGATCGTGGTGACGCTGACGTTCGCCCTGTGGTTCGTCCTCAAGGCCGTCGACGCGCCCAAGGGGCCGCTGGACCGGACGCGGGACCTGTTCGTCGTCCTGCTCCTCCAGGGCGTCATCGGCTACGTCCAGTACTTCACCCACCTGCCCGAGGCGATGGTCGCCGCGCACATGCTGGGCTCGTGCCTGATGTGGGTCGGGGTGCTGCGGGTGCTGCTGTCGCTGCGCGAGCGGCCCGCCGCCGGGGCGGCCGAGCTGCCGGATCCGTCCGCCGAGCCGGAGCTGGCCAAGGCCTGACGTCCGGGCCGGGCTCCGCTGTCCGGCCAAGGCGTGACGTCCGGGCCGGGTGCCTCGTCCAGCCGCCCGGCCACCGCCCCGCCGCCGCATGCCAGAGCGGCCGTCGGCTCACTCCGAGTCCGTACGGCCGCTCTCTCGTATCCGGTGTTATCGCTGCCGGGCAGCACCCGGCGCCGCGGCCGGTCAGCCGTTGCTCGGGCCGCCCAGCTGGAGTCCGGCCATCCGGGACCACTCGTACGGGCCGGTCTTCACCTTGGCCGCGAACTCCCCGTCGAAGGACTCGTGGACGGTGATCCCGGCCTTCAGCACCGCCTGCTCGGCGATCGCGTACGTGGGGGCCACGATGTCGCCCCAGGCGCCGTCCTCGCCCACCAGGACGATCCGGGCGCCGCGCTCCCCGATGTACGCGACCTGTCCCTCGGCTCCGCCGTGGGCCTTGGAGAACGAGCCGATGCGCTCGGCGAGGCGGGCCGCCTTGCGCTCGGCCTTCTGCTCGGCCTTCGGGTCAACCTGCTGCGTGTCTGCCATGGCTGGATGCTACCCAGCGGTAGCTCCAACGGCGACGGGCGGGGTGCGTGGCATGGACCACGCACCCCGCCCGTCGGCAGGCATCAAGGGGCTAGCGCAGGAAGGGGTCCACCGCGACGGCCACGAAGAGGATCGACACGTAGGTGATCGACCAGTGGAACAGCCGCATCTCCTTCAGCTTGCCGCCCGTCACCTCGGCCTTGGCCCGGTTCTGGAGGCCGTGCGCCTCCCACAGCCAGAAGCCGCCGGCCGCCAGCGCCACCACCGTGTAGAACCAGCCGGTGTAACCGAGCGGGGTCAGCAGCAGCGAGACCACCACCATCACCCAGCTGTAGATCACGATCTGCCGGGCGACCACCTTGTTGGAGGCGATGACGGGCAGCATCGGCACGCCCACGCGCGCGTAGTCCTCCCTGACCTTCATGGACAGCGGCCAGTAGTGCGGCGGCGTCCAGAAGAACATGACGAGGAACAGGACGACCGGCGCCCACGACATGGAGTTCGTGACCGCGGACCAGCCGATCAGGACGGGCAGGCAGCCGGCGATCCCGCCCCAGACGATGTTCTGCGACGTACGCCGTTTGAGGATCATCGTGTAGACGACGACGTAGAAGAGGAGCGCTCCGAGCGACAGCCAGGCGGACAGCCAGTTGACGGTGAACCCGAACAGCAGCGTCGAGACGACCGCCAGCGTGATGCCGAAGGCGAGGCACTCGCGCGGGCTCACCATGCCGGTCACCAGCGGCCGCTGCGCGGTGCGGTCCATCAGCGCGTCGATGTCCCGGTCGATGTACATGTTCAGCGCGTTCGCGCCGCCCGCCGAGAGGTAGCCGCCGAGGCAGGTGAGCAGCACCAGACCGAGGTCGGGCACACCCTGCTGGGCGAGGAACATCACCGGAACGGTGGTGATCAGCAGCAACTCGATGATCCGTGGCTTGGTCAGCGCCACGAACGCCTTGACACGGGCCCCGAACGGCCGGTGGCTCGGGCTCTGGCCTGCACCGAGTAGTCCCTCCCCCACGACATTAAGGGTCTGGGAGGGACCCCCAGGACGGGATTCGACGGCCGTCACGCACACCCCTGACAGAGACTCCCAGCGAGCCCCGCCGATGTGCACCGACGGTGAAGGCTCGCGCGTACCACGCCACTGTAGACGTTGCCCAGACCCGGGCATTCGCGGGGGTCGGGTCGTGTTGGCCGCGCCCCGCGCGCCGGTGCCGCCGAGCGGGTCGCCGGACGCCGGAACGCGTGTTCCGGAACGCGGCGGGAACGGTGTTCCGAAGGGCGCGCGACAGCTCGATTGAGCGATCGGATGAGCGGGTCCGTATTCAGTTGCCGAATACGCTCCCGGCCCAGTCGGCAGGCGGATTTCACAGAGTCCCGGCACTCTGGAATGACGCGAAAAAACGCACGTCTTTACGAGGGTAGGCTCAACAACGGCCGGCCGACGCGGAGAACGCCGGCAGCCGGTGCGCGGGCACGTGCACCGGCATCCGACAGTGGAGAGGAGCCCTGAGCCAGGGTGAGCACCAAGCCGACCACCACAGACCTCGAGTGGACCGAATTGGACCAGCGTGCGGTGGACACCGCGCGTGTCCTGGCCGCCGATGCCGTACAGAAGGTCGGAAACGGCCATCCGGGTACGGCCATGAGCCTCGCTCCCGCCGCCTACACCCTGTTCCAGAAGGTGATGCGGCACGACCCGGCGGACACGCAGTGGGTGGGACGCGACCGTTTCGTGCTGTCCGCGGGCCACTCCTCCCTGACCCTCTACACCCAGCTGTACCTGGGCGGCTTCGGCCTGGAGCTGGACGACCTGAAGGCGTTCCGCACCTGGGGCTCGAAGACCCCGGGCCACCCCGAGTACGGGCACACCCGGGGCGTGGAGACCACGACCGGCCCGCTGGGCCAGGGTGTCGCCAACGCGGTGGGCATGGCGATGGCCGCCCGCTACGAGCGCGGTCTGTTCGACCCGGAGGCCGCCCGCGGCGACTCCCCGTTCGACCACTTCATCTTCTGCGTCGCCGGTGACGGCTGCCTCCAGGAGGGCATCTCGGCGGAGGCGTCGTCGATGGCCGGCCACCAGAAGCTGGGCAACCTGATCCTGCTGTGGGACGACAACCACATCTCGATCGAGGGCGACACCGAGACGGCCGTCTCCGAGGACACCGCCAAGCGCTACGAGGCCTACGGCTGGCACGTGCAGCGCGTGGAGCCGAAGGCGGACGGCGACCTGGACCCGGCGGCGATCTTCGCGGCGATCCAGGAGGCCAAGGCCGTCACCGACCGGCCGTCCTTCATCGCGATGCGCTCGATCATCGCCTGGCCCGCCCCGAACGCGCAGAACACCGAGGCCGCGCACGGCTCGGCGCTGGGCGACGAGGAGGTCGCGGCCACCAAGCGCGTCCTCGGCTTCGACCCGGACAAGACGTTCGAGGTCGCCGACGAGGTCCTCGCCCACACCCGCGGCGCGCTGGAGCGCGGCCGCGAGCTGCGCGCCGAGTGGGACAAGTCGTACCAGGCCTGGCGCGAGGCCAACCCCGAGCGCGCCGCCGAGTACGACCGCGTCGCCCGGGGCGAGCTGCCGGCCGGCTGGGACGAGAAGATCCCGGTGTTCGAGACCGGCAAGTCCGTGGCCACCCGCGCCGCCTCCGGCAAGGTGCTCCAGGCGCTCGGCGAGGTCGTCCCCGAGCTGTGGGGCGGCTCCGCCGACCTGGCCGGCTCGAACAACACGACGATCGACAAGACGTCGTCGTTCCTGCCCGAGGGCAACCCGCTGCCCGAGGCGAACCCGTACGGACGCACCGTCCACTTCGGCATCCGCGAGCACTCGATGGGCGCGGAGCTGAACGGCATCACGCTGCACGGCAACACCCGCGCCTACGGCGGCACCTTCCTCGTCTTCTCGGACTACATGCGCAACGCGGTGCGCCTGTCCGCGCTGATGCACCTGCCGGTGACGTACGTGTGGACGCACGACTCCATCGGCCTGGGCGAGGACGGCCCCACCCACCAGCCGGTCGAGCACCTGGCCTCGCTGCGCGCCATCCCCGGCCTGAACGTGGTCCGCCCGGCCGACGCCAACGAGATCGCCATCGCCTGGCGCGAGATCCACCGGCGCTGGACGAAGGAGTACGGCAAGGGCGCCCCGCACGCGCTGGCGCTGACCCGGCAGGGCGTGCCGACGTACGAGGCGAACGACGACGCGGCCAAGGGCGGCTACGTGCTGCTGGAGGCCGAGGGCGGCGAGCCGCAGGTCATCCTGATCGCCACCGGTTCCGAGGTGCACGTCGCCGTCGAGGCGCGCGAGCAGCTCCAGGCCGACGGCGTGCCCACCCGGGTGGTCTCGATGCCGTCCGTCGAGTGGTTCGAGGAGCAGGACCAGGGGTACCGGGAGAGCGTGCTGCCGCCGGCCGTGCGGGCGCGTGTCGCGGTCGAGGCGGGCGTCGGACTGACCTGGCACAAGTACGTCGGGGACGCCGGACGCATCGTCTCGCTGGAGCACTTCGGCGCCTCCGCCGACGCCAAGGTGCTCTTCCGCGAGTTCGGTTTCACCGCCGAGAACGTGGCCGCCAAGGCCCGCGAATCCCTCACCGCCGCCCAGCGCTGACGCTCACATACGACACGTAGGAGATGCATTTTCCATGACAGACGCACTGAAGCGCCTCTCCGATGAAGGCGTCGCGATCTGGCTGGACGACCTGTCGCGCAAGCGGATCACGTCCGGCAACCTCGCCGAGCTGATCGACCAGCAGCACGTCGTGGGCGTCACCACCAACCCGACGATCTTCCAGAAGGCGATCTCGCAGGGCGACGGCTACGACCAGCAGCTGTCGGACCTGGCCGCCCGCGAGGTGACCGTCGAAGAGGCCATCCGCATGATCACCACGGCGGACGTCCGGGACGCCGCCGACATCCTGCGGCCGGTCTTCGACGCCACCGACGGCCAGGACGGCCGGGTCTCCATCGAGGTCGACCCGCGCCTGGCGCACAACACCAAGGCGACGGTCGCCGAGGCCCGCCAGCTGGCCTGGCTGGTGGACCGCCCCAACACGCTCATCAAGATCCCGGCCACCGAGGCGGGTCTGCCGGCGATCGCCGAGACCATCGGCAACGGCATCAGCGTCAACGTCACGCTGATCTTCTCGCTGGAGCGCTACCGCAAGGTCATGGACGCGTACCTGACCGGCCTGGAGAAGGCCAAGGAGCGCGGCCTGGACCTGTCCGAGATCCACTCGGTGGCGTCGTTCTTCGTGTCCCGGGTGGACACCGAGATCGACCGGCGCATCGACGAGATGGGCACCGACGAGGCCAAGGCCCTGCGCGGCAAGGCGGGCGTGGCCAACGCGCGCCTGGCCTACCAGGCCTACGAGGAGGTCTTCTCCTCGGACCGCTGGGACGCGCTGGAGAACGCGGGCGCGAACAAGCAGCGTCCGCTGTGGGCCTCCACCGGCGTCAAGGACAAGGCGTACAAGGACACCATGTACGTCGAGGAACTGGTCGCGCCGAACACGGTCAACACCATGCCGGAGGCCACCCTGGAGGCCACCGACGACCACGGCGAGATCCGCGGCGACGCCGTCACGGGCACCTACGAGCAGGCCCGCACCGACCTGGACGCCCTGGAGAAGATCGGCATCTCCTACGACGAGATCGTCCGGGTCCTGGAGGACGAGGGCGTCGACAAGTTCGAGGGCTCCTGGAACGACCTGCTGAAGTCGACCGAGGCGGAGCTCAAGCGCCTCGCCCCCGCGAAGGGCTGACACCTTGTCATCCCGTTCCGGTACCGGGGCGAACCCGCTCCGTGACCCCGCGGACCGACGGCTCCCGCGCATCGCGGGGCCGTCGGGCCTGGTCATCTTCGGCGTCACGGGCGACCTGTCCCGCAAGAAGCTGATGCCGGCCGTCTACGACCTCGCCAACCGGGGTCTGCTGCCGCCGGGCTTCTCGCTGGTCGGCTTCGCCCGCCGCGACTGGGAGGACGAGGACTTCGCCCAGGTCGTGCACGACGCCGTCAAGGAGCACGCGCGCACGCCGTTCCGCGAGGAGGTCTGGCAGCAGCTCAGCCAGGGCATGCGCTTCGTGCAGGGCACCTTCGACGACGACGAGGCGTTCGAACGGCTGCGCGGCACGATCGACGAGCTGGACAAGGCGCAGGGGACGGGCGGCAACTTCGCCTTCTACCTGTCCGTGCCGCCGAAGTCGTTCCCGGTCGTCATCCAGCAGCTGAAGAAGCACGACCTGGCCGACCAGTCGGGCGGCTCCTGGCGGCGCGCGGTCATCGAGAAGCCGTTCGGCCACGACCTGAGGTCGGCCGAGGAGCTGAACGCGATCGTGCACGAGGTGTTCGCGCCGGACCAGGTGTTCCGGATCGACCACTACCTGGGCAAGGAGACCGTCCAGAACATCCTGGCGCTGCGCTTCGCCAACCAGATGTTCGAGCCCATATGGAACCGGTCCTTCGTGGACCACGTGCAGATCACGATGGCCGAGGACATCGGCATCGGCGGCCGGGCCGGCTACTACGACGGCATCGGCGCCGCCCGTGACGTCATCCAGAACCACCTGCTCCAGCTGCTGGCGCTCACCGCGATGGAGGAGCCCTCCTCGTTCGACGCGGACGCGCTCGCGGCGGAGAAGGAGAAGGTGCTCGGCGCGGTCCGGCTGCCCGACGACCTGGGCGCGCACACGGTGCGCGGCCAGTACGCGGCCGGCTGGCAGGGCGGCGAGAAGGTGATCGGCTACCTCGAAGAGGACGGCATCGACGAGAAGTCGAAGACCGACACCTACGCGGCCGTGAAGCTCGGGATCGACAACCGCCGCTGGGCGGGCGTCCCCTTCTACCTGCGCACCGGCAAGCGGCTCGGCCGGCGGGTCACCGAGATCGCGGTGGTCTTCCAGCGCGCCCCGCACTCCCCCTTCGACACCACCGCCACCGAGGAACTCGGGCAGAACGCGGTCGTCATCCGCGTCCAGCCCGACGAGGGCGTGACGGTGCGCTTCGGCTCCAAGGTGCCCGGCACGTCGATGGAGATCCGGGACGTGTCGATGGACTTCGCCTACGGCGAGTCCTTCACCGAGTCCAGCCCCGAGGCCTACGAGCGGCTCATCCTCGACGTGCTGCTGGGCGACTCCAACCTCTTCCCGCGCACGGAGGAGGTCGAGCTGTCCTGGAAGATCCTCGACCCGATCGAGGAGCACTGGGACGAGCACGGCAGGCCCGCGCAGTACCCGTCGGGCACGTGGGGCCCGACCGAGGCGGACGAGATGCTCGCACGAGACGGACGGAGCTGGCGCCGGCCATGAAGATCGATCTGACGGACACCACGGCCGGAAAGATCAACAAGGCGTTGGTCGAGGGCCGCCGCGCGATCGGCACCCCCGCCGTCGGCATGGTGCTCACCCTGGTCATCGTCACCGACGAGGAGAACGCCTACGACGCCCTGAAGGCGGCCGGCGACGCCTCCCGCGAGCATCCCTCGCGCACCCTGGTCGTCATCCGCCGCGTCTCGCGCACCCTGCGCGACCGCACCTCCTCGCGGCTGGACGCCGAGGTGCGGGTGGGCGCGGAGGCCGGCACCGGCGAGACGGTGGTGCTGCGGATGTACGGCGAGGTCTCCGACCACGCCCAGTCGGTGGTGCTGCCGCTGCTGCTGCCGGACGCGCCGGTCGTCGTGTGGTGGCCGGTGGACGCCCCGCTCGACCCGGCCAGCGACCCGCTGGGCGCCCTGGCCCAGCGCCGGGTCACCGACACCTACACCAGCGCGGACCCGGTACGGGAGCTGACGGCGCGGGCCGCGGCCTACGCCCCCGGCGACACCGACCTGTCCTGGACCCGGATCACGCCCTGGCGCTCGATGCTGGCGGCGGCCCTGGACCAGTTGACCTGCGAGGTCGGCGCCGTCGAGGTGGAGGGCGAGGAGTCCAACCCGAGCTGTGAGCTGCTGGCGATGTGGCTCGCGGACCGGCTGGGCGTGCCGGTCCGGCGGACCCTGTCCGCCGGACCGGGCCTGACCGCGGTCCGGATGGACACGAGCTGCGGGGCGATCCGGCTGGACCGCGCCGACGGCCGGCTGGCGACCCTGTCCATCGAGGGCCAGCCCGAGCGCGCGGTGGCGCTCAAGCGCCGCGACACGGCCGAGCTGATCGCCGAGGAACTGCGCCGCCTCGACCCGGACGACACGTACGCGTCGGCGCTGCGCTTCGGCGTGGACCGGCTCGGCGACGGCGACCGGGGATCCGCCGAGCAGGGGCCGGTGGCGATCGCCACGCCCGAGGAGGACGCGGTGAAGGTGCCCGCGCGCCGGGCCGCCGCCAAGACGGCCCGCAAGGCCCCGACCCGGAAGGCGACGGCGAAGTGAGCACTCCGCAGCTGGTCGTCCACCGCGACAAGGAGCTGATGGCGCAGGCCGCCGCGGCCCGCCTGATCACGAAGATCGTCGACGCGCAGGCGTCGACGGGCTCGGCGAACGTGGTCCTGACCGGCGGTCGCAACGGCAACGGCGTGCTGGCCGCGCTGGCCGCCGCGCCCGCCCGCGACGCGATCGACTGGGGCCGTCTGGACCTGTGGTGGGGTGACGAACGGTTCCTGCCGGAGGGCGACCCCGAGCGCAACGTCACGCAGGCCCGCGAGGCGCTGCTGGAATCCGTGCCGCTGGACCCGAAGCGCGTGCACGTCATGCCCGCGTCGGACGGTCCGTACGGAGGGGACGTGGAGGCCGCGGCGGACGCCTACGCCGAGGAGCTGGCCCGCGCGGCCGGCCCCGAGAACCACGGCGCGGTGCCCGCCTTCGACGTCCTGATGCTGGGCGTCGGTCCGGACACCCACGTCGCCTCCCTCTTCCCGGAGCACCCGGGCGTACGGGAGACCGAGCGCACGGTGATCGGCGTCCACGGCTCGCCGAAGCCGCCGCCCACCCGCGTCTCCCTCACCCTTCCCGCGATCCGCTCGGCCCGGGAGGTCTGGCTGCTGGCGGCGGGCGAGGACAAGGCGAACGCGGTGGCCATGGCCCTCTCGGGCGCCGGCGAACTCCAGGCCCCCGCTGCGGGCGCCCGGGGCCGCGCCCGCACCCTGTGGCTCCTGGACACACCGGCGGCATCCCAACTCCCGAGAAGCCTGTACCCCCCGGCCTCGGCCTGACCAGCCCCCCGCCTGCGCGCTCTCAGCCCGTCCGGCGTTCGAGGACGAGGCCGTTCAGGCCGAAGCGGGGGTCTGAGGGCGGTACGCCGTTCCCCGCCCCCGCTTCAGCAGCCCGTCCGGCGTTCGAGGAAGAGGCCGTTCGGGCCGAAGCGGGGGTCTCGGGGCGGCAGCCCCCAGGGACGGGACGGGTGGGGGCGGCGGGGGCGAAAACCCCCGCCGCCCCCACCTCGTCTCAGCCGCCGCCGGCTATCAGCACGGCGACGGACAGCACGAAGAACCCGGCCGCGAGCAACGCCGGCGTGTTCAACCCCCAGGCGGTGGCCACGACACCGCCGAGCACCGCCCCGAGCGGCGCCCCCGCCACGGCGAGCGTCCGAAACGCCGCACTGACCCGCCCCAGCATCCCCGCGGGACTCCGCTGCTGCATCAACGTCGTCGTGTTGACGTTCCACACCATCCCCATCACCCCGAACACCGCCATCGCCCCCACCAGTGCGGCGAGTTGACGCACCGACCCCATGACGACCAGCGCACCGGTCTGCACCGCCCCCGCCACCAGCACGGCCCGTATCCGCCCCAGCCGCGTCACCACCCACCCGTTGACCGCTCCCCCGGCCAGGCTCCCCACCGTGTAGGCGGTCATCGCCGCCGCGTATCCCCCGGGCCCGGCCCGCAGCCAGCCGGTCACGAGCACCACCAGAGCGGCGATGAGGGCGCCCATCCCGACGTTGCACAGGGCGGTGGCGGCGCACAGCGCCCGCAGGGACCGGTCCCGGCCGAGCACCCGCAGCCCCTCGGCGATCTCGCCGCGCAGGGTGCTGCCCCGCGGCCGTCGCGCCCGCTCGGGCGCGCAGACCCGCAGCGAGGCCACCAGCGCCGCGGCCACCAGGAAGGTGACGGCGTCGGCGGCGAAGGGCGCGGCCGCGCCGGCGGCGAGCAGCAGGGGCACCACCGGTCCGCCGAGCAGTCCGCCCGCGACGCGCTGCCCGGTCATCAGCCGGGCGTTGGCGCCGCCGAGCGCCGCGCGGTCCACCAGGGCGGGCAGCAGGGCCGTCGCCGCGTTGTCGAAGAGGGTCTGGAGCGTGGTGAGCGCGAAGGCCAGACAGATCAGCAGGGCGATCGAGGCGTGGCCGAGGGCGACGGCCACCGCGAAGCCGCCGACCAGCACGGCCCGTACCGCGTCCACCGTCCACATCGCCCGCCGCTGGTCCACCCGGTCGGCGACGGCGCCGCCGAGCAGCCCGAACAGGAGCCAGGGCAGATAGCCGCAGGCGGTGACCGAGACGATGAGCAGCGGCTCGTCGGTCAGGGAGGCGGCGAGCAGGGGCAGCGCGGCCGTGCGCAGCGCGTCGCCGAAGCTGGACAGCACGGCGGCGCTCCACAGCCGTCCGAACGCCCCGCCCCACGCGGGCCGTACCGCGCTCTCGGCCGGTTCAGCCGCGTCGATCGCCGTCACCGTCGTCCCCCTCACGATTCGCCCGATGCGCAAACCGTAGAGGGCACCACTGACAATCAGGCCGCGACGGCCGGCCGCCCGGGGCGGCAAGGAGGTCCGGCGCCACGCCCGTGGGCGTCCGACCGGACGTCAACTCCTAGATCTCGCCGCGCAGTTTGGCGAGGGCCTCGGCGAGGATGGCCTCGCCGTCCGCGTCGCTGCGCCGCTCCCGTACGTACGCCAGGTGCGTCTTGTACGGCTCGGTGCGCGGCGGGTCCGGCGGGTTGTCCTGGTCCTGGCCGGCCGGGAATCCACAGCGCGGGCAGTCCCAGGTGTCGGGGACCTGCGCGTCGCTGGCGAAGCTCGGCTGGGTCTCGTGCCCGTTGGAGCACCAGAAGGAGATGCGCAGGCGCGGGGCGGACTCGCCGCGCTCGGCCTCGCCCATCGGCCCCGCACCGACCCGGCTTCCCCGGATCGCGTTGCCACTTGCCACGGTCGTAACTCCCTGCGTGATGGTGCCGCGAAGCGAGTCGGCGTTTCTCTTCGCTGCGAGCGCCTCAGTCTACGTAAGGCCCAACGCGCGTCCAGTGATGGGAGTTACCGCCTCCCGTACACAGACGCAAGCCCCATGATAGGCCGCGCCCTGGAGCGCGTACCGACCATGGGGCCTTACGTACGGGAATGTGCGGTGTCCGCCGCGCCGTGACGAACCGTTCGGCGCGGTCCGGTGTGCGGCGCGTCAGCCGTTCGACTTCATGACGATGCCGAGCACGATGATGCACGCGAGCCACAGCAGACCGATCACCACGGTGATGCGGTCGAGGTTGCGCTCGGCGACCGAGGAGCCGCCGACGGACGACTGCATGCCGCCGCCGAACATGTCGGAGAGGCCGCCGCCCTTCCCCTTGTGCATCAGCACCAGCAGCATCAGCAGCAGGCTGAAGACGATCAGGGCGATCGAGAACCCCAAAACCACGGCTGGACCAACTTCCTCGGATTCGGATGGACGACGGGGGCCCGGCAGGTGTCACGCGGACCAGCCGCGCGCCGACACGCTTGCCGCGCCCCCGCAAGGGTACGACGGATCGCCGCTACCGCATACTCACAGCTCGGCCCGCCTTCCGGCGCACCGTCGCGCTCACTGCTCGCGGAAGCGGACGATCTTGACGAACTCGTCGGCGTCCAGCGAGGCGCCGCCGACCAGGGCGCCGTCGATGTCGGCCTGGCCCATGATCTCGGCGACGTTGCCCGACTTCACGGAGCCGCCGTACTGGATGCGGACCCGGTCGGCCACGTCCTGCGAGTACAGCTCGGCGAGCTTGCCGCGGATGGCGGCGCAGACCTCCTGGGCGTCCTCGGCGCCGCAGACCTTGCCGGTGCCGATGGCCCACACCGGCTCGTAGGCGATGACGACGGTCTCGGCCTGCTCGGCCGGGAGGTCCTTCAGACCGCCCTCGACCTGGGCGAGGGTGTGGGAGACGTGGTTGCCCGCCTCGCGGACGTCCAGTTCCTCGCCGACGCACAGGATCGGGGTGATGCCGTGCTTGTAGGCGGCCTTGACCTTGGCGTTGACGATCTCGTCGGTCTCGTCGTGGTACTGGCGGCGCTCGGAGTGGCCGATGGCCACGTAGGTGCACTTGAGCTTCGCGAGCATCGGGCCGGAGATCTCGCCGGTGTAGGCGCCGGAGTCGTGCTGCGAGATGTCCTGGGCGCCGTACTTGATCTTGAGCTTGTCGCCGTCGACCAGGGTCTGCACGGAGCGCAGGTCGGTGAAGGGCGGCAGGACGGCGACCTCTACGGCGTCGTAGTCCTTGTCGGCCAGAGCGAAGGCGAGCTTCTGGACGTGCGCGATGGCCTCGAGGTGGTTGAGGTTCATCTTCCAGTTGCCCGCCATCAGCGGCGTGCGGGTGGTCATTGAGGTTCAGTCCTCCAGTGCGGCGAGGCCGGGGAGCGTCTTGCCCTCGAGGTATTCGAGGGAGGCGCCGCCGCCGGTCGAGATGTGGCCGAATGCGGTCTCGTCGAAGCCCAGGGTGCGCACGGCCGCGGCGGAGTCGCCGCCGCCGACGACCGAGAAGCCGTCCGAGTCGACCAGTGCCTGGGCGACCGCCTTGGTGCCCTCGGCGTAGTCGGGGTGCTCGAAGACGCCCATCGGACCGTTCCAGAAGACGGTCGCGGCGTCGGCGAGCTTCGCGGCGTACAGCTCCCGGGTCCTCGGGCCGATGTCCAGGCCCTCCTGGTCGGCGGGGATCTTGTCCGCGTCGACCACGGTGTGGTCGGTCGGCGCCTTGGTCTTCAGGTCCGGGAACTCCCGGGAGACCACGACGTCGACGGGGAGCACCAGCTCCACGCCCTGCTTCTCGGCGCGCTCCAGGTACTCCTTGACGGCCGGGACCTGGTCCTCCTGGAGGAGCGAGATGCCGACCTCGTAGCCCTTGGCCTTGAGGAAGGTGTAGGCCATGCCGCCGCCGATGAGCAGCCGGTCGGCCTTGCCGATCAGCTGGTCGATGACGGCGAGCTTGTCGGAGACCTTGGCGCCGCCGAGGGCGACGACGTAGGGCCGCTTGACGTCCTCGGTGAGCTTCTTCAGGACGCCGACCTCGGTGGTGATGAGGTAGCCGGCGTAGTGCGGCAGGCGGGCCGGCAGGTCGTACACCGAGGCGTGCTTGCGGTGCACCGCGCCGAAGCCGTCGCCGACGTAGACGTCCGCGAGGGCGGCGAGGGCGTCGGCGAACTCGCCGCGCTCGGTGTCGTCCTTGGCGGTCTCGCCGGGGTTGAAGCGCAGGTTCTCGATGACCGCGACCTGGCCGGGCTGGAGGCCGTCCACGGCGTCGTGGGCGGCGGGGCCGACGGTGTCCTGGGCGAAGGCCACGGGGGCGCCCAGGAGTTCGCCGAGGCGCTCGGCGGCGGGCAGCAGCGAGAAGGCGGGGTCCGGGGCGCCCTTGGGGCGGCCGAGGTGCGAGGCCACGACCACCTTGGCGCCCGCCTCGGCGAGGGCCTTGACGGTGGGCAGGACGGCGCGGATGCGGCCGTCGTCGGTGATGACACCGTCGGCCAGCGGGACGTTGAGGTCGGCGCGGACGAAGACCCGCTTGCCGTTCACGCCTTCGGAGAGAAGTTCGTCGATCGTCTTCATGGATGGGACTCCTGGAGGAGGTGGCTCTTGATCGTACGAGGGCTGGTCGATCCGCACGCGCGCCGGGGTCGCGCACCGGCTGTGCGAGCGGGCTCGCGCACGGTGCTGGGCCTGGCGTCGCGCACCGGCGGCGGGCCGGGATGGTGGCCCGGCCCGCCGCACGCGCGTCAGGGCTCGGGCGGCGCGTGGTGCGCGGCCCGAGCCCTGATCTCACATCGAGATGCCTGCCCTGCCGGTCAGAGCTGGTTGCCGATGAAGACGGTGAGGTCGACGAGGCGGTTGGAGTAGCCCCACTCGTTGTCGTACCAGCCGATGACCTTCACGTTCTTGCCGTCCTGGACCATGGTCAGGGACGAGTCGAAGGTGCAGGACGCCGGGGCGTTGACGATGTCGGAGGAGACGATCGGGTCCTCCGTGTACTCGAGGATGCCCTTGAGCTCGCCCTCGGCGGCCTTCTGGAAGGCGGCGTTGACCTCTTCCTTGGTGACCTCGCGGGACAGCTCGACGACCAGGTCGGTGACCGAGCCGGTGGGGACCGGGACGCGCATCGCGATGCCGTCCAGCTTGCCCTTGAGCTGCGGCAGCACCAGGGCGGTGGCCTTGGCGGCGCCGGTGGTGGTCGGGATGATGTTCTCGGCGGCGGCGCGGGCGCGGCGCAGGTCCTTGTGCGGGAAGTCCAGGATCCGCTGGTCGTTCGTGTACGCGTGCACCGTCGTCATCAGACCGCGGACGATGCCGAAGTTCTCGTCGAGGATCTTCGCCATGGGCGCCACACAGTTGGTGGTGCAGGAGGCGTTGGAGATGACGTTGTCCGTGGCGGCGTCGTACTTGTCCTGGTTGACGCCCATCACGATGGTGACGTCCTCGTCCTTCGCCGGGGCGGAGATGAGGACCTTCTTGGCGCCGCCGGCGATGTGCTTCTCGGCGTCTTCCTTCTTGGTGAAGATGCCGGTGGACTCGATGACGATGTCGACGCCCAGTTCGCCCCACGGGATGTCGGCGGGGTTGCGCTCGGAGAGGACCTTGATGGTCTTCCCGTCGACGGTGATGGTGTCCTCGGTGTGCGTGACCTCCTGCTTGAGGCGGCCGAGGATGGTGTCGTACTTCAGCAGGTGAGCGGTTGTCGCGGTGTCACCCAGGTCGTTGACAGCCACGATCTCGATGTCTGCACCCTGCTCCAGCAGCGCGCGGAAGTAGTTACGACCGATGCGGCCAAAGCCGTTGATGCCTACGCGGATCGTCACGAACCGATCTCCTCGTTGGTACGCCGGCTGCGACACCGGCGAGCTGTATTGGGATGTCCCCGACCACCCCCGACCCTACCCCTCCGAGACCTCCCGAGTGACATTCGGACGCCCCTCGGAAAGCGGGGTTCTCCGTACCCGACAGTAGAGATACGGGGCGCTCGCACGAGCATCCGATTCACTCCTATTCGCTACGGATGTCGGTGACGGGTTGACCGCATTGGTCACTCTTTCGTGAGCGTGTCGGCTCACATGAGAAGCGTCGTGTCCGGCGCCTTCGCCGGGGTCGTCGGGCGGGCCTCCGGCGGGGTGCGCCGGCGGCCGGAACCGAGCGGTTCGGCGCGGGCCTCGACGGCCGCTCGGCCGTCTCCGGAGACGGTCCGCCGGCCGTCCGGTCCGCGCCAGGGGGCGGGTGCCCCGAACAGCGCACGAACACGCATGAATGATCGGAAACGTGCCTTCGCCCGGCCGGACCCGGCGTTGGTGAACGAGGACCCGGGCAGGGACGGAAGGCGGGCGAGCCGGTGACGGGAAAGGACCCCTGTCCGGGCGGGGGGCCCGCGCGTGTCCGAATCGGTCCGTGTGGATGGCCGAGGTCACGGCGTGTCGCTGATCGGGCCTGCGGCCCCGGCGCCCCAACGGGCCGCGCTGGTGGGCGATCCATGGGGGCGGCGTGGACGGTGCGGCGGGCCACCGGTGGGCGAGGCTGGTGGCCGGGCCGGGGCCGAGGCCGATGGCCGGTGCCGGTGCCGGTGCCGGTGCCGGTGCCGGTGCCGGTGCCGGTGCCGGTGGGGACCGTACTGGCGGCCGGAGGCACCTGGGCGGCCGATGTGCGCACGCCGTGGAGTGGGGGAAGGGGTGCCCGGCGACGATTCGGAACCGCCTCGGCGCACGAGTGGACGCCCCCGCCGGACCGGATGGTCCCGGGGGCCCTGGGGGATTCGTCGCGCCTCACGGGCGCGGGGGCCGGGGGCCCAGCACCCGCATCTCTCGCAACAGTGGCCGCGAGGCCCCCGCGTCACCGTCGGGCACCGGGCCTGCCGCGTGGACGTCAGCCCGTGCGGCCGCCTGGCCCACCCCGGCCGCCGGGCAGCCCGCGGCGTCGGCCCGTGCGGGTGCCGCGGGGCGCCGTAGCGCGCCGTGGAGACGTCAGCCCGCGAGGTTGTCCGCGAGTTCCTCGGAGAGGTTCGCCTCGGTGCTCGGGATGCCGAGGTCGGAGGCGCGCTTGTCGGCCATGGCGAGCAGCCGGCGGATGCGGCCGGCGACGGCGTCCTTGGTCAGCGGCGGGTCGGCGAGCGCGCCCAGTTCCTCCAGGGAGGCCTGCTTGTGCTCCATGCGCAGCCGCCCGGCCGCAGCGAGGTGCTCGGGGACGTCGTCGCCGAGGATCTCCAGCGCCCGCTGCACCCGCGCGCCCGCGGCGACCGCGGCGCGCGCCGAACGGCGCAGGTTGGCGTCGTCGAAGTTGGCCAGCCGGTTCGCCGTGGCGCGCACCTCGCGCCGCATCCGCCGCTCCTCCCAGGCGAGCACCGACTCGTGCGCGCCGAGGCGGGTCAACAGGGCGCCGATGGCGTCACCGTCACGGACGACGACCCGGTCCACTCCCCGCACCTCGCGGGCCTTCGCCGCGATGGAGAGCCGGCGGGCGGCGCCGACCAGGGCGAGCGCGGCCTCGGGGCCGGGGCAGGTCACCTCCAGCGACGAGGAACGGCCCGGCTCGGTGAGCGAACCGTGCGCCAGGAAGGCTCCGCGCCAGGCGGCCTCCGCGTCGCAGGTGGCCCCCGAGACCACCTGCGGGGGCAGACCGCGGATCGGGCGGCCCCGGCCGTCGACGAGCCCGGTCTGACGGGCCAGTTGGTCGCCGCCGGCGACGACGCGCACGACGTAGCGCGAGCCGCGGCGCAGCCCGCCCGGGGCCATCACGATCAGTTCGGAACTGTGCCCGAAGATCTCCAGGATGTCCCGCTTCAGGCGCCGGGCCGCCATCGCGGTGTCCAGTTCCGCCTCGATCACGATGCGCCCGCTGACCAGATGGAGGCCGCCGGCGAACCGCAGAATGGCGGAGACCTCCGCCTTCCTGCAGCAGGTCCGGGTGACGGGGAGTCGAGAGATCTCGTCCTTCACCGCTGCCGTCATCGCCATGGGCCGATCCTTCCATGCATCCGAAAAATACGGTCGTACGCGGCGGCCAGCAGCTCCGGGTCGTGCCGCGGAGTTCCGTCCCTCCGGGCCACCGGTGCCAGCTCGACCGCGGCGCCGAACCGCTTGGCGGCCTCGGTGAGGACTTCGCGGTCGGGCACGGCGGCCTCGTCGGCCAGCACCACGTCCAGGGCGAGTTTAGGGGCGTGTCGTCCCAAAACCTCCAAATGACGCTGCGGGGAGAAGCCGTCGGTTTCTCCCGGCTGCGGAGCGAGGTTCAGTGAGAGTACCCGGCGCGCCTTGGTCTCGGTGAGCGCGTCCAGCAGCTCGGGGACCAGCAGGTGCGGAATGACGGAGGAGAACCAGGAGCCGGGTCCGAGCACCACCCAGTCCGCGTCCAGGACCGCCTCGACGGCCTCCGGCACCGCGGGCGGGTCGTGCGGCACGAGGTGCACCGACTGGACCTCTCCCGGGGTGAGCGCGACGGTCGCCTGACCGCGGACGGTGTCGACGTCGTCGGGCCGCTCCGCGTCGTGCCCCTTGACCAGGGCCTGGAGCTCCAGCGGCACCGCGGACATGGGCAGCACCCGGCCGTGCGCGCCGAGCAGCTTGCCCACCAGGTCAAGGGCCTGGACGTGGTCGCCGAGCTGCTCCCACAGGGCGACGATCAGCACATTGCCGACCGCGTGGTCGTGCAGGTCGCCCTGGGAGGTGAAGCGGTGCTGGATGACCCGGGCCCAGGTCTGGCCCCAGTCGTCGTCGCCGCACAGCGCGGCCAGCGCCTTGCGCAGGTCGCCGGGCGGCAGCACGCCCAGCTCGTCGCGCAGCCGGCCGCTGGAGCCGCCGTCGTCGGCCACGGTGACGACGGCGGTGAGGTCGCCGGTGATCCGGCGCAGCGCGGCGAGCGAGGCGGACAGGCCCATGCCGCCGCCGAGGGCGACCACCTTGGGCTGGGCGCCCCGGCGGCGCGGCCGGGCGCCACGGGCCTCGGCGGGGCGGGTCGCGCGCGGCTCGGCCGACTGGCGGGCCGCGCGCGACTCGGGCACCACCCGGCGCAGCCGGCTCAGCCGCCGAGAACGTCCGGTCACTCGCGCCCCATGTCCCGGTGGACGACGACGGTCTCCACGCCCTCGGCCGCGAGCCGTGCGGCGAGCTTCTCCGACATGGCCACCGAGCGGTGCTTGCCGCCCGTGCAGCCGATGGCGATGGTCACGTAGCGCTTGCCCTCGCGGCGGTAGCCGGCCGCGACGAGCCTGAGCAGTTCGGCGTAGCGGTCGAGGAACTCCTTGGCGCCGGGCTGGTTGAAGACGTAGGCGGCGACCTCCTCGTTGACGCCGGTGAAGGGGCGCAGTTCCGGCACCCAGTGCGGGTTGGGCAGGAACCGCATGTCGGCGACCAGGTCGGCGTCGACCGGGAGGCCGTACTTGAAGCCGAACGACATCACCGTGGCCCGCAGCTCGGGCTCCTCCTCGCCGGCGAACTGGGCGTCCATCTTGGCGCGCAGCTCGTGCACGTTGAGGCTGGAGGTGTCGATGACGAGGTCGGCGTCGCCGCGCAGTTCGCGCAGCAGTTCGCGTTCGGCGGCGATGCCGTCGACGATGCGGCCGTCGCCCTGGAGGGGGTGGGGGCGGCGCACCGACTCGAAGCGGCGCACGAGCGCGTCGTCGGAGGATTCCAGGAAGACGATCCGCCGGGTGACGTGCTTGGCCTCCAGGTCCGCCAGGGACTCGCGCAGGTTGTCGAAGAAGCGCCGGCCGCGGACGTCGACGACGACCGCGATCCGCGCGACGTTGCCCTGCGAGCGGGCGCCGAGCTCCACCATGGTGGGGATCAGCGCGGGCGGCAGGTTGTCCACGACGAACCAGCCGAGGTCCTCCAGACACTTGGCGGCCGTGGACCGGCCGGCTCCCGACATGCCGGAGATGATCACCAGCTCGGGGATGGCCGCGTCGGGGAAGCCCGCCGTGTCGATGCCCTGACTCACCTGTGCTCCGTACTCCTCCTGGACCGCGGGCTGCCGCTGGTCCTCGTGTGTCGCGTCCTGAGCCTGATCTCGTGCCGCTGCGGGCCGGCTCTCGTGCTCGGTCATGTCTCCTGCCCCCGTCACTCGTCCGGGGCGCCCGTGGGCACGGGCTCCCCCGCGGCGTCCGGAGTCGTCCCGTACGCCGTGTCCTGCACGTCTTCCATGATCTCTCCGGTCGCCGTGTTCACGGCGGGTGCGGCCGGGGCCGCCTGCGCGAGGGCGGCGGCGATCGTCTCGGCCGTCTTCAGTCCTATGCCGGGCACCTCGCGGATCTGGTCGACGGTGGCGGCGCGCAGCTTCTTCACCGACCCGAAGTGCTTGATCAGCGCGCGTTTGCGGGTGTCGCCCAGGCCGGGGACCTCGTCGAGGGGGCCGGCCCGGAACCGCTTGGCCCGCTTGGTGCGCTGGTAGCCGATGGCGAAGCGGTGGGCCTCGTCGCGGACGCGCTGGAGGAGGTACAGGCCCTCGCTGGTGCGGGGCAGGACGACCGGGTCGTCCTCGCCGGGCACCCACACCTCCTCCAGGCGCTTGGCCAGGCCGCAGACGGCTATGTCGTCGATGCCCAGCTCGTCCAGCGCCCGCTGCGCCGCGGCGACCTGGGGCTGTCCGCCGTCGACGACGACGAGCTGGGGCGGGTAGGCGAACCGCTTGGGCCGCCCGTCGTCCTCGGCGAGGGGTGAACCGTCGGCGGTCAGGATCTCGCCGTCGGCGGCGGCGTCCGTCCCGTCCCCGGCCCACTCGCCGGTCTTCTCCTTCTCGGCCAGGTAGCGCCGGAAGCGGCGGGTGATGACCTCGTGCATGGAGCGGACGTCGTCCTGGCCCTGGAAGCCCTTGATCTGGAAGCGGCGGTACTCGCTCTTGCGCTGGAGACCGTCCTCGAAGACGACCATGGACGCCACGACGTCGTCGCCCTGGAGGTGGGAGATGTCGTAGCACTCGACGCGCAGCGGGGCGCTGTCCAGGCCGAGCGCCTCGGCGATCTCCTCCAGGGCGCGCGAGCGGGTGGTCAGGTCGGAGGCGCGCTTGGTCTTGTGCAGGGCGAGCGCCTGCTGCGCGTTGCGCTGCACCGTCTCCATCAGGGCCTTCTTGTCGCCGCGCTGCGGGATGCGCAGCGAGACGCCGGAGCCGCGGCGGTCGGTGAGCCACTGCTGGACCGGTTCGAGGGGGTCGGGCAGGGCCGGGACCAGGACCTCCTTGGGGACGGCGTCCCCGCTCTCCTCGCCGTAGAGCTGTTGCAGGGCGTGCTCGACGAGGGCGCCGGTCGTGACCTCCTCGACCTTGTCGGTGACCCAGCCGCGCTGTCCGCGCACCCGTCCGCCGCGCACGTGGAAGATCTGGACGGCGGCCTCCAGCTCGTCCTCGGCCACGGCGATGAGGTCGGCGTCGGTCGCGTCGGCGAGCACGACCGCGCTCTTCTCCATGGCCTTCTTCAGGGCGCCGATGTCGTCGCGCAGGCGGGCGGCCCGTTCGTACTCCATCTCCTCGGCCGCCCGCGTCATCCGCTCCTCCAGACGGCGCAGGTAGGCGCCGGTGCGGCCGGCCATGAAGTCGCAGAACTCCTCCGCCAGCTCCCGGTGGTCCTCGGCGGAGACGCGGCCGACGCAGGGGGCGGAGCACTTGCCGATGTAGCCGAGCAGGCAGGGCCGGCCGGTGCGGGCGGCGTTCTTGAAGACGCCGGCCGAGCAGGTGCGCACCGGGAAGACGCGCAGCAGCAGGTCGACGGTGTCGCGGATGGCCCACGCGTGCCCGTACGGACCGAAGTAGCGCACGCCCTTCTTCTTGTGGCCGCGCATGACCTGGACGCGCGGGAACTGCTCGTTCATCGTCACCGCGAGGTACGGGTAGCTCTTGTCGTCGCGGTACTTGACGTTGAACCGGGGGTCGTACTCCTTGATCCAGGAGTACTCCAGCTGGAGGGCCTCGACCTCCGTGGACACCACGGTCCATTCCACGGACGCGGCGGTGGTGACCATGGTGCGGGTGCGCGGGTGGAGGTTGGCCAGGTCCTGGAAGTAGTTCGCCAGGCGCTGGCGCAGACTCTTCGCCTTTCCGACGTAGATCACCCGGCGGTGTTCGTCGCGGAACCTGTAGACCCCGGGCGTGTCCGGGATCTCTCCCGGCTTGGGGCGGTAGCTGGAGGGGTCGGCCATGTCTCACACCCTACTGGCGGGGACCGACAGCGCGGCGAGCCTGTGGACAACCTGGGCCGCGGCGCCCCCGACGGCCGTACTGATGTGCGACTACCTGCTGTGACCAGCGCTCCTCGCTGGGTGCGGGAGCGTGGCGGACGGCGGCCGGGGCGGCCGTCGCCGGGGGTGCGGACTCGGCCAGGAGTGGGCCGCCGGGGGCCGCAGGTGTTGTCGGGGCTTGGTCAACACGCTTCAATGCGGGGGAAGTCGGGGCCGGGACGGCGCACGGATGTGAAGAAGCCCTCCGCCCACGCCGCACGCCGGCCGGTGACCCCGGCGACTCGTGCGAACGGACCGGCCGGCCGCCCATACCTTCACAGAGAGGCCCGTCCATGCCGTACGCCCCCCAGCAGGCGGACGTCGCCACAGCGGAACTGGACTCGGCCCTGCGCGGCGGTCCCTTCCATGTGGCGCTGCGTGCCGCGATCGCCGCCCGCGGGCTGCCGTTGCAGCGTGTGCGGCACCATCTGACCCGCTACGGGGTCAGCGTCGGGGTCACCAGTCTGAGCTACTGGCAGCAGGGCGCCCGGCGGCCGCAGCGCCCGGAGTCGCTGCGGGCCGTGCGGGCCCTGGAGGAGATACTGCGGCTGCCGGAGGAGTCGCTGATCCGGCTGCTGGCCGAGTCCGGGCAGCCGCCGGCCGGCCCGCGGCCCGCCGGCCGCTCCTACCGGTCCCTGGTGGAGGCGTCGGACGTGCTGTGCGGGCTGCTGGCGGCCCTGGACGCCTCGCCCGAGGACGCGCCGCAGACGCTCGGGCACCACGAGCGGGTACGGGTCGGGGCGCACCGGGAGCTGGCCGGGCGCGAGTCGGAGCACATCGTGCGCGCCCACCGGGACGGCGTGGACCGTTTCGTGGCGGTCCACCACGGCGATCCGGGGTGCGCGCCGGAGCGGATGGCCGTGCACGCGCTGGAGAACTGCCGTACCGGACGGGTGCGGTGGCACCACGAGACGGGCGTGCTCGTGGCCGAGCTGCTCTTCGACACCCGGCTGCGGTCCGGGGACACGTTCGTGTTCCGGCACGCCGTCGAGGACGGCACCGCGGGGGTGGCGCACGAGTACGTCCGGGGCTCCGGCTCGGCGGGCGGGCAGTACGCCCTCCAGGTGCGCTTCGCCGCCGGCGCCCTGCCGGTGCGCTGCCACCGGTTCACCCAGCAGTCGCCCGCCGCGCCGCGCGGCGGGCGGCAGGATCTCCCGGTGAGCGAGCGGCACCGTTCGGTGCACCTGGTCGAGCCGCGGGTGCGGCCGGGGATGGTGGGGATCGGCTGGGAGTGGGAGTGAGGGGCCGCCGCCAGTGGGACAGGCGGCCGGGGAGGCGGAGCCTGCGGGGCGGGTCAGGCGCCCGGTCCGGCGACGACCTTGCCGCCCTTCGCGTGCACCGGCAGCTCCGCCAGCGGCTGGGTGGCCGGTGACCGCACCACCTCGCCGGTGGTGGCGTCGAACTCGCTGCCGTGGCAGGGGCAGACCAGGGTGGTGCCCTGGAGCTTGTTGATCGCGCACCCCGCGTGCGTGCAGATCGAGCTGAACGCCTTCAGCGCGCCGCTCGCGTCCTTGCTGACGACCACGTTGTGGTCCCGGTACAGCTTGGCGCCGCCCTTGGGGATCGCGCTCTCGGCGCCGAGGTCGACGGGGGCCGTGGGCGCCGAGGGGCCGGCACCGCCGCCCGGCCCGCAGGCGGCGAGTCCGAGCCCGGCGACGGGCGTCAGGGCCGCTCCTCGGATGATCGTACGGCGGCTCGCGGAGGGACGGCCGGTCATGGGGCGCTCCACTGGTCGGGCGGGTTGTGCACGCCGACGATACCCACCGCGCCGGCCGTGCCCCGGGACCGGGGTCGGGGTCCTTTCTCCGTACGAAGGGGACGGCTCTCCGTACGAAGGAGACGGCCCCCTCGCCCCGCCGGGCCGCGTCGCCGTACGGTGCCAGTGCCCCGCTGCTCCGTCCGGCGCGCCTCGCGCGGCGCCCGCGCACCCCGAGAGAGGAAGACCCGCCCGTGATCGTCGTCGCCGGTGAGGCCCTGATCGACCTGGTTCCACAGGGCGCGGGCGCGCTCGCGGACCTCAAGCCGGCGCTCGGCGGCGGCCCGTACAACACGGCCGTCGCACTCGGCCGGCTCGGCTCCCCCGCGGCCTTCTGCTCCCGCCTCTCCCGTGACGCCTTCGGCCGGGCCCTGCTGGACGGGCTGCGGCGCGCGGGAGTGGACGTCCGCGCCGTGCAGCGCGGCGCCGAGCCGACCACGCTGGCCCTCGCGACGGTCGGCGACGACGGCTCCGCCGCCTACTCGTTCTACGTCGACGGCACCGCCGACCGGCTGTTCGAGACACCCGCCGCACTGCCCGCGGGCGTCCGCGCGGTGTCCTTCGGCACCTGCTCGCTGGTGCTGGAGCCGGGCGCGAGCGCGTACGAGGAGCTGATGCGCGAAGCCGCCGCCGAGGGCGTGTTCACCGCGCTGGACCCGAACATCCGGGCCGGGCTGATCCCGGACGCGGACGCCTACCGGGCGCGTTTTCGCGGCTGGCTGCCGTCGGTGTCGCTGCTCAAGCTCTCCGCGGAGGACGCGCGGTGGCTGGGCGGGACGCCGCGCGAGTGGCTGGCGGCCGGACCCTCGGCCGTCGTGATCACGCACGGCGGCGACGGGCTGACCGCGTACACGGCGGACGGCGCGGAGTATGCCGTGCCGGGCGAGAAGACCGAGGTCGTGGACACGATCGGCGCGGGCGACACGGTGAACGCGGCCCTGCTGCACGGTCTGGCCGCCCTGGACGCGCTGCGCGCGGACGACCTCGTGGGGCTGGGCGCCGCCGGCTGGACCCGGCTGCTGCGGTTCGCGGCCCGGGCGGCGGCGCTCACCTGTTCGCGTGCGGGCGCCGAGCCGCCGTACGCCGCTGAGGTGGGCGAGCTGTGACGGCGCCGCCGCCCGACGCGCCGCCGCCCGACACGCGAACGGCGCCCCGCGGGAGTCCCCCCGGGGCGCCGTTCGCGTGTTCCGCCCGGCGAGGTCATGAACCTCGCGGGCTCAGGCCTTGCGGGCCCGCGTCGCCTTCTTCGCGGGCGTCGCCTTCTTGCTCGCCGTGCCCTCGGCCGTGCGGGCCGTGGCGGTCTTGCGGGTGGTGGCCGCCGCCACTGCCTTCTTCGCGGCGGCCTTGCGCGGCGCCTTCACCGCCTTGACCGGCTCGGCGTCGCTGATGCGGTCACCGAGGATGTCCCGGAGGAACTTGCCGGTGTGGCTGGACGGGACCGCGGCGACCTGCTCGGGCGTGCCCTCGGCGACGACCAGACCGCCGCCCGCGCCGCCCTCCGGGCCCATGTCCACGACCCAGTCGGCGGTCTTGATCACATCGAGGTTGTGCTCGATGACGATGACCGTGTTGCCCTTGTCGACCAGGCCGGACAGGACCTTCAGCAGCTTGCTGATGTCCTCGAAGTGCAGACCGGTGGTCGGCTCGTCCAGCACGTAGACTGTGCGTCCGGTGGAGCGGCGCTGGAGCTCGCTGGCGAGCTTGACGCGCTGCGCCTCGCCGCCGGAGAGCGTGGTCGCGGACTGGCCGAGCCGGACGTAGCCCAGGCCCACGTCCTTGAGGGTGTTCAGGTGCCGGGCGATCGCCGGAACCGCCTCGAAGAAGTCGGTGGCCTCCTCGATCGGCATGTTCAGCACGTCGGCGATGGACTTGCCCTTGTAGTGGACCTCCAGGGTCTCCCGGTTGTACCGGGCGCCGTGGCAGACCTCGCACGGGACGTAGACGTCCGGGAGGAAGTTCATCTCGATCTTGATGGTGCCGTCGCCGGCGCAGTTCTCGCACCGGCCGCCCTTGACGTTGAAGGAGAAGCGGCCGGGCAGGTAGCCGCGGACCTTCGCCTCGGTGGTCTCGGCGAACAGCTTGCGGACGTGGTCGAAGACGCCGGTGTACGTCGCCGGGTTGGACCGCGGGGTGCGGCCGATGGGCGACTGGTCGACGTGCACGACCTTGTCCACGAGGTCGTCGCCGTCCACGCGCGTGTGCCGCCCGGGCACGTTGCGGGCGCCGTTCAGCTCGCGGGCCAGGTGTGTGTACAGGATGTCGTTGACCAGGGTCGACTTCCCGGAGCCGGACACGCCGGTGACGGCCGTGAAGACGCCCAGCGGGAAGGAGACGTCGATGTCCTGGAGGTTGTTCTCCCGGGCGCCGCGCACCGTGATCCGCCGGGACGGGTCGAGCGGGCGCCGCACGTCCGGCAGCGGGATGGACTTCTTGCCCGCGAGGTACAGACCGGTCTGCGACTCGGCGTTGGCGAGCAGTTCCTTCAGGGAGCCGCTGTGCACGACCTTGCCGCCGTGCTCGCCCGCGCCGGGGCCGATGTCGACGATCCAGTCGGCGACCTTGATGGTGTCCTCGTCGTGCTCGACGACGATGAGCGTGTTGCCCATGTCGCGCAGCCGCACCAGCGTCTCGATCAGCCGGTGGTTGTCGCGCTGGTGCAGGCCGATGGACGGCTCGTCCAGCACGTACAGGACGCCGACGAGGCCGGAGCCGATCTGGGTGGCCAGGCGGATGCGCTGGGCCTCGCCGCCGGAGAGGGTGCCGGCCGCGCGGTTCAGCGACAGGTAGTCCAGGCCGACGTCGACCAGGAAGCGCAGCCGCTCGTTGACCTCCTTGAGCACCCGCTCGGCGATCTTCTTGTCGCGGGCGGTCAGCTTCAGCTCGCCCAGGAAGTCCGCGCAGTCGCTGATCGACATGGCGGAGATCTCGGCGATGGACTTGCCCATGAGGGTGACCGCGAGGACGACGGGCTTGAGGCGGGTGCCCTCGCAGGTGGGGCAGGGCACCTCGCGCATGTAGCCCTCGAAGCGCTCGCGGCTGGCGTCGCTCTCGGCCTCGCTGTGCCGGCGCTTGACGAAGGGCACCGCGCCCTCGAACGGCGTGGTGTACAGCCGCTCGCGCCCGTACCGGTTGCGGTAGCGGACCTCGATCTGGGTCTTGTGGCCGTACAGCAGGGCCTTCTTGGCGCGCTGGGGCAGGCCCGCGAAGGGGATGTCGGTCCGGAAGCCGAGCGCGTCGGCGAGGGCGCCGATCAGCCGGCTGAAGTAGTCCTTGGTGTGCCCGTGCGACCAGGGGTGGATGGCGCCCTCGTCGAGGGACTTGTCCTCGTCGGGGACGATCAGCTCCGGGTCGACCTCCATGCGGGTGCCGATGCCGGTGCACTCGGGGCAGGCGCCGAAGGGCGAGTTGAAGGAGAAGGAGCGGGGCTCCAGCTCCTCGAAGGACAGGTCGTCGTAAGGGCAGTACAGGTGCTCGGAGAACATGCGCTCGCGCTCGGGGTCGTCCTCGGGGAGGTCGACGAAGTCGAGCACGACCATGCCGCCGGACAGGCCGAGGGCGGTCTCGACGGAGTCGGTGAGGCGGCGCTTGGCCGAGTCCTTCACGGTGAGGCGGTCGATGACCACCTCGATGGTGTGCTTCTCCTGCTTCTTCAGCGTGGGCGGGCTGGACAGCTGGACGGTCTCGCCGTCCACCCGCGCGCGGGAGTAGCCCTTGGTCTGGAGATCGGCGAACAGGTCGACGAACTCGCCCTTGCGCTCGCGCACCAGCGGCGAGAGCACCTGGAAGCGGCTGCCCTCGGGCAGCTCCAGGACCCGGTCGACGATGGCCTGCGGCGACTGGCGGGAGATCGGCCGGCCGCACTCGGGGCAATGGGGCTTGCCGATGCGGGCGAACAGCAGCCGCAGGTAGTCGTAGACCTCGGTGATGGTGCCGACCGTGGAGCGCGGGTTGCGCGAGGTCGACTTCTGGTCGATGGAGACCGCCGGGGAGAGGCCCTCGATGAAGTCGACGTCCGGCTTGTCCATCTGCCCGAGGAACTGCCGGGCGTAGGAGGAGAGCGACTCCACGTAGCGCCGCTGGCCCTCGGCGAAGATCGTGTCGAAGGCCAGGGAGGACTTGCCCGACCCGGACAGGCCCGTGAAGACGATGAGCGAGTCACGAGGCAGGTCGAGCGAGACGTTCTTCAGGTTGTGCTCGCGCGCGCCACGGACGATGAGACGGTCGGCCACGCCGGTCCGCACCTTTCTTGAGAGAAGTGACAGGGGCGGGGCCCCCGTGCTTCTTCAGACTAGGGGGAGCCACTGACAACGCCGGGTGGATTTCCCGGATGCGCCCGAGTACTCAACAATCCCCGGCTCTCCAGCATGCCCGACGCCGCACTCGACCATATAGCACGTGCATTCGATTTACGGCCGTGGTTGGTCGGCTTCACCCGAAGGAGTGGCGCGGCTAGGGTCGGCGCCATGATGGATCACGCGCGCGACCTGGAGTCTGTACACCTCGCCACCGAACGACTGCTGACCGCAGTCGGTGAACTGGACAACGCGGCTGTGACCGACCAGTCACGTCTGCCCGGCTGGACCCGCGGTCATGTCCTCGCCCACCTGGCCCGCAACGCGGACGCGCTCGTGAACGTCCTCCAGGGCCGGCCCATGTACGCCTCCGCCGCGGACCGGGACGCCGACATCGAGCGCGACGCGCCGCGCCCCCTGGACGCCCAGCTCGCCGATCTGCGGGCGAGCGCGGACCGGTTCCGGGCCGCGGGAGCCGCGCCGGCCGACTGGTCGCGCACCGTGGAGCTGCGAGGCGGGGTCACCGACTCCGCGGCCCGGATTCCCTTCCGGCGCTGGGCGGAGGTCGGGCTGCACCACGTGGACCTCGGGATCGGCTACGAGCTGGAGGATCTCCCGGCGGAGTTCACGCGGCGGGAGACCGACTTCCTCGCCGAGCGGTTCGCCGGCCACGCCGACGTGGCGCCGACCCTGTTGACGGACGGCACGCGCACGTGGCGCACGGGCCGCGCGGCCGCCGAGCCGGAGGTCACCGTCACCGGCGGCGCCGCCGACCTGCTCGGCTGGCTCGCCGGACGCCGGGACGGCTCCGCGCTCACGGTGGAGCGGGGCGCCCTTCCGGCGCTGCCGCCGCTGTAGTCCGGGCCTGCCGGGGGCCGTTGACCGCTATAGGCTGACCGCCATGACGTACAGCGGAGAGGTGCGGGTCGGCGGCCCGGCGGACGTGCATGAGCTGAAGGACCTGATGATCACCAAGATCGCGGTCGGTCCGATGGACAACAACGCCTATCTGCTGCGCTGCCGGGCCACGGACGAGCAATTGCTGATCGACGCGGCCAACGAGGCGCACACCCTGCTCGGCACGATCGGCGACGACGGCATCGCCTCGGTCGTCACCACCCACCGGCACGGCGACCACTGGCAGGCGCTGGCCGAGGTGGTGGCGGCCACCGGCGCGCGCACGTACGCGGGCCGCGACGACGTCGAGGGCATCCCGGTGCCGACCGACGTCCCGGTCGACGACGGGGACACGATCCGGGTCGGGCAGGTGGAACTCACCGCCCGCCATCTCGTCGGCCACACCCCCGGCTCGATCGCGCTCGTCTACGACGACCCGCACGGGCACCCGCACGTGTTCACGGGCGACTGCCTCTTCCCCGGCGGCGTCGGCAACACCCACAAGGACCCGAAGGCGTTCGCCGGCCTGCTCCACGACGTGGAGACGAAGATCTTCGACGCCCTGCCGGACGAGACCTGGGTCTATCCCGGCCATGGCGACGACACCACGCTGGGCGCGGAGCGCCCGCACCTGCCGGAGTGGCGCGCACGCGGGTGGTGAGCCGCGCGCGAGCGGGCGCGGGACATCCTGGGGGCGTGCTGCGGAGGCGGGGGCGCGGGAGGCGGGGGCGCGCACACCCCGTGTGAAGGCCGCGCACGCGCCGGTCGCCCGCAGGCGCTCCCCATCCGTTCGTCCGCGCGGTGGACTGAGGGCAGTCCGCGCAGGTCGACGGCCCTGCGCGGCACGGGCCCGGCCGTCGGTCTCATTCCCCGTCCTCGACCGGCGGCCCCGGCCCGGCCGGTCTTTCTACGCGTCCGCCCGCGCCGCTCCGGCCAGCGCCGCCACCCGCTCCACCGCGAAGGCGTATCCCTGCACCCCGCAGCCGGCGATGACTCCGTCGGCGCGCAGCGACACGTAGGAGTGGTGGCGGAAGGTCTCGCGCCGGTGGACGTTGGAGATGTGGACCTCGACGACGGGCAGGCCGTCGCAGGCGTTGAGCGCGTCCAGGATCGCCACGGAGGTGTGCGAGTAGGCGGCGGGGTTGATGACGACGCCGCAGTGGTGCAGCCGCGCCTCGTGGATCCAGTCGATCAGCTCGCCCTCGTGGTTGGACTGCCGGAAGTCCACGGTGCCGCCGTGCGCGGCCGCCGTCCTGGCGCACAGGGCCTCGATGTCCGCGAGGGTGTCGGGACCGTAGATCTCCGGCTGCCGCTGACCGAGCAGGTTCAGGTTGGGGCCGTTGAGAATCATGATCGGGGCGCTGGCCAGGGTGCGGGGCACGGTTCCTCCATGTCCGTTCGGGGTCCGTTCGGGCGTACGACGGCCCGCCGGGGCCGCCGCTCGCCCCCGGTCTATCACGGCCCGCCGGCCCCGCCGCGGGCGCGGGAAGACCTAGGGATTGATGGCCAGTTCCAGGTAGGCCGCGAAGATGACCAGGTGGACGCCGCCCTGGAGGGGGGTGGCCCGGCCCGGCACCACGGTCAGCGAGCCGACCACCACCGTGAGCAGGAGCAGCAGCATGTGGGTGGAGCCGAGGCCGAGCACCAGGGGCCCGGGGAGCCAGACGGAGGCCAGGGCGACGGCCGGGATGGTCAGGCCGATGCTGGCCATGGCGGAGCCGAGGGCGAGGTTGAGGCTGGTCTGCATCCGGTCGCGCCGGGCGGAGCGCAGCGCGGCGATGGTCTCGGGCAGCAGCACCAGCAAGGCGATGATCACACCGACCACGGCGTGGTGCAGCCCTGCCGCGGCCACTCCGGACTCGATGGTCGGCGAGACGCTCTTGGCCAGTCCGACGACGCCGACCAGGGCGAGCCCGAGCAGGGCCAGGCTGGTCCAGGCCGTGCGCGCCGAGGGGCGCTCCGCGTGGTGGTCGGAGGTGATCACGTCGCCCTGCCGGGTGATCGGCAGGAAGTAGTCGCGGTGCCGCACGGTCAGGGTGGCCACGAACAGGCCGTAGAGGATCAGTGAGGACAGGGCCGCGAAGGTGAGCTGGACGCCGGAGAACTCCGGGCCCGGCTTGCTGGTGGTGAACGTCGGCAGGACCAGGCTGAGGGTGGCCAGGGTCGCCACGGTGCCGAGGGCGGCGATGGTGCCCTCGGCGTTGAAGACGGCCGTGCCGTGCCGCATCGAGGCGACCAGGAGGCAGACTCCGATCACGCCGTTGCAGGTGATCATCACCGCCGCGAAGACCGTGTCCCGGGCCAGGGTGGCGCTCTTGTCGCCGCCGTCGGCCATCAGGGTCACGATCAGGGCGACCTCGATGACGGTGACGGCGACGGCGAGGACCAGGGAGCCGAAGGGTTCGCCGACCCGGTGGGCGACCATCTCGGCGTGGTGCACGGCCGCCAGCACCGATCCGGCGAGCACCAGGGTCACCAGGACGACGACCGCGACGGGCAGGCCGCGTCCCCACGTCAGTGCCAGCAGGACGACCGCGAGCACCGGCACGGCGGTCGTCCACGCCCTCATGAGCGCCCTGAGCCGCGTGATCATGCTGCGATCGTCGCAGAGGGCCGGTGGCTTCGCATTCCGGCCGCCGCCCTCGGGCGGGGCCCCCGCGCCGTCGTGGCGCGGGGACCGGTGGCCTTCCGCCGCGGTGCGGGGCGGGGGCCCGTGACCGGCGGGGGCCGGGCGGGCGTTGCCGTCCCGGCGCTCAGACATCGACGCTCTCCTTCGCGGCGCTGTCGCCCCGGTCTTCCGCCACCTCCTCGGCCGCGGACTTCTTCCTGGTGGCCAGCAGGCTGGTGGCCGTGGTGACGGCCAGGACCACGCAGATCACGCCGAGGGAGACGGCGGTGCTGATCTCCGGGACATGGACGCCGGACTCATGCAGCGCGTGCAGCACCAGCTTGACGCCGATGAAGCCGAGGATCACCGACAGGCCGTACGACAGGTGGACCAGCTTCTTCAGCAGGCCGCCGATGAGGAAGTACAGCTGCCGCAGACCCATCAGGGCGAAGGCGTTGGCGGTGAAGACGATGTACGGGTCCTGGGTCAGGCCGAAGATCGCCGGGATGGAGTCGAGGGCGAACAGCACGTCGGTGGTGCCGATCGCGAGCATGACGACCAGCATCGGGGTCATCACGCGCTTGCCGTTCTCCCGGATCCACAGCTTGGTGCCGTGGTACCGGTCGGCCACGCCGAAGCGGCGCTCGGCGGCCCTGAGCAGCTTGTTCTCCTCGAACTCCTCGTCCTCCGGGTCGGACCCGCCGGCCCGGGCCTCCTGGATCAGCTTCCAGGCGGTCCAGATCAGGAAGGCGCCGAAGAGGTAGAACACCCACGAGAAGTTCGCGAGGACGGCGGCTCCCGCCGCGATGAACGCGGCGCGCAGCACCAGGGCTATGAGGACGCCGACCAGCAGCACGCGCTGCTGGTAGTGCGAGGGCACGGCGAACTTCGCCATGATCAGGACGAAGACGAAGAGGTTGTCGACGCTCAGCGACTTCTCGGTGATGAAGCCGGCGAAGAACTCGCCGGCCGGCCGGCCGCCGGCGAAGAGGAGCAGGCCGAGCCCGAAGAGGCCGGCCAGGGTGATCCAGACGACGGTCCAGATCCCGGCTTCCTTGAGGGACACGTCGTGGGGCTTGCGGCCGATGAAGAAGTCGACCGCGATCAGGGCGGCCAGGCCGACGATGGTCAGGACCCACAGGGTCGTCGAGACATCCATTGCGCCTCCGGCAGGTGCGTACGTCATGGCAGATGTGTCAGCGGCGTCGCTGCCGGAGGTCTCTTCCGCCCGGAGTCCGGGCCGGCGCCCCGGGATCCGCTCGGATCCGTGCTGACGGGTGCGCCGCAGGCGATGGGAGTACTCCCCTCCGTACGGAAGACAGTACCCCAATCACCAAGGAATGGTAAAGAGGAAGGCAAAGGAAAGATCAAAGGTGCAGCTCAGGGCCATTTTACTTACCCTTGGTGTACGACTGCCCGCGGTCAGCGACCCAGGGCCCGGCGGGCGGCGGCGACCTCCGCGAGGACCTGCCACAGCACCTGGCTGCCCCCGGGGACGCGAGGCGGCTCGTACGTCCACGCGTGCCCGACCCAGGGGTCGGCGAGGTGGTCGTCGGGGACCGGCGTCAGCCGCAGCAGCGACCGCCACAGCGGGTCCAGCAGCGGGCCGTAGCCGGCCGTGTCCTCCCGGGCGGCGACCATCATCAGATGGACGCCGACGGACGGGCCCTCGTCCGCCAGATAGCGCAGCCGGGTCACCGCGCGGTCGTCGAAGCCGTGCGGGAAGTCGTTGACGATCAGCAGCTGCTCGGAGGTGTCGTAGCCCGGCGGCAGCGCGTCCGAGGCGCCGCCGCGCACCGCCATCTGCACCAGGTCCACCCGCGTGGTCAGCCGGCTCAGGACGTCCGCGACACCGGCGGCGCCGCTCGCGGGCGCGCCCGCGAGCACACCCGTGTCCACCAGTGGCGCCAGGGCCCGCGCGGCGGAGCCGGCCGGATCGATGACGTGCACGCCGAACTCGCCCGCCGGGTACACCGCGAGCAGCCGCGCGGCCAGGGACACGGCCGTCTCCATCGCCAGACGGCGCGGATCGGTGCCGTCGGCGGACGTCCCGTCGAACCCGCCCGAGCCGCCGCCGTCGATCCACAGGCCGCGTTCCAGCGGCAGCCGGATCAGCATGGGGATGCGCAGGTCGGGCGCCTCCGACAGGTGGAGGTCGCCGAGGCGGGCGGCCATCGGTATCTCCATCGGCGCCCGGTAGCCCTGCCAGACGGGGTTGTCCCAGCCGGCGTAGGCCGGCGGCAGGGCGGGCTCCACCACCTCCGACTCGGCGGTCAGCTGGGCCAGGTCGCGGTCGAGGGCCTCCCTGGCCCGGTCGACCAGCTCGGTGTGCCGGGCGCGTGCCGTCTCCCGTGCCGCGTCGCCCTGGCCCCCGATCCGGCTGCGCGGGTCGGACAGGGCCTCGTCCAGCTCCTTCTCCCTGCGCGAGTCGGCGAAGTCGACGGCGCTGCGGTAGGCGGCCACGGTCCGGGCCAGGTCCTCGAACATGCCCCAGACCTGGTTGTAGAGCCGTTCGTCCATGGTCCAGCCCGTCGCGTCCCCGGCGACCGGCCGCGCGGGCCGGCCGGGCTCGGCCGGGGGTGCGGCCTGCGGGGGCGCGGGCGGGGCGGTGGTCCGCCGCCGTGGGTGCTGGTAGTCGATCGGTCCGCCCGGGGCGGCGGAGGCGGTCGCCGCCGGGCGGGCGGCCTCGGCGATGTCCGGGCCCGGCCCCGGGGAGCCGCCCGGGACAGGGGTCTGCGGGGTTCCGTGGGCCGGGTGGGAGGGCTGCGGGGCCGCGCCGTCCTGGTGGGGCGGCCGCGGGGCCGGCGCCGGGTGCGCTGGGACGCCGGCGCCCTGGCTGTCGTGCGGTGGCGACGGCTGGGCCGGTACGGACCCGAGTGGCGTGTCCGAGGGCGGCGTGACGGACGGGCCGGCCTCAGGTGGCGTGGCCGCCGGGGCGGGCCGGTCGGGGGGTGCCGTCGGCGAGCCCGTGGGCGCGGTCGTCCGGGTGGCGCTCTGCGGGGCCGTCGCGGTGGGCCGGGGCGGGCGGTCGGGGTCCGCCGGGGGCGGCGGCGGGGCGGGCACCGAGCGGGCCGGGCCCTGGGCCACCGCCTCCTCGACGGTGCGCGCCAGGCGGTGCGCCTCCGGGAGGCCCTGGTCGGTGAGGAGTTCGGCGAGGCCGCCGGCGTAGCCCTGGCCGACCGCGCGCACCTTCCAGGCGTCCTGTCTGCGGTAGAGCTCCAGGGCGATCACGGCGGACTCGGCGTCCAGGCCGGTGATCGTGTAGTCGGCGAGCGCGGCGCCGGACGGACCGGCGACAGCGACGAAGGGGGCGGCGACCGCGCCGAAGCGGGCCGGGCCGCCCGGCCCGGCGGGCAGGGCCAGCAGCACGTCGACGCGATGCACGGTCTCCGGCAGCGCCGCCAGGTCGACGGCGAGCCGGTGTTCGGCGGCGGCCCGGCGGGGAACCTCGAGTCCGGGCAGGGCGGGGGCGCCGGGGTGGGCCACCCGGTCGGCGCCGCTCACCCTGCCGTTCTCGTCGGCGGCCGCCAGGGCGGCCACGACCGGCGTGCCGGCCGAGATCCGGACTTCGAGGCGCTCCTCGGAGAGCGGGTGGTTCTGCCCCCGCACCAGCTCGGCCGTCATGGCCTTCTCCCCCTGTGCCGTGCCGTGTCGTGTGCCGTGCCGCCCGCCGCGGCGTCCTCGCGAGGTGCGGCGCCGCGGCCTCCTGCGAGGTGCGGGTCCTACGGGTTTCCGCGGGTTCCTACAGGTGCGGCCAGATCGCCGGCATCAGGTCCTGGAAGGTGCGGCCGTTGGCCGGGGCGCCGAGAGCCGTCATCGACCAGCCGGTCCCCGCGCGGTGCACCTTCGCCATCACCTGCGCGGTGTAGTCGCCGCCGCCGGCCAGGGTGTAGCGGGCGAGTTCCTGTCCGTTGGTCTCGTCGACCAGACGGCAGAAGGCGTTCTGCACCTCCTGGAAGGTCTGCCCCGTGAAGGAGTTCACGGTGAAGACGATCTGGTCGATGTGCACCGGGACGCGCTGGAGGTCGACGAGGATGGCCTCGTCGTCGCCGCCCTGGCCGACGCCGCCGACCAGGTTGTCCCCGGTGTGCCGCACGGAGCCGTCGTCGCTCACCAGGTGGCGGAAGAAGACGACGTCGACCGGCTCCTTGCCGGCGAAGAGCACCGCGGAGGCGTCCAGGTCGATCTCCCGCGTGCGCGAGCCGAACAGGCCCCGGCGCGGGGCCGCCTGCCAGCCGAGACCCATACGGACCGCGCTCAGGCTGCCCCCGTCGTTCTTCTGCAGACTGATGGCCTGACCCTTGGTCAAGTTGACGGTCACGGCTGCTTCCCCTCTCGGACTACGCCCCTGTTGCCGCGGATTGCGCGGTTGACCAGAACCCTACGCAGACGCCTTGGCCGCGCCACGGCCGGTGCGCACTTTGTGTCGGTCTTGCAACACAGCGCGTACCAGGGCGTACCGGCCTCTTCCCGGATCAGGCCAGGCCGGCCTCCCGCATCTGGCGCAGCTCCTTCTTCATCTCCGAGACCTCGTCGCGCAGCCGGGCCGCGACCTCGAACTGCAGCTCGGCCGCGGCGGCGCGCATCCGCTCGGTCATCTGCTCGATCTGCTCGGCGAGCTGGGCCGCCGGGCGGTCGGTCGGCACGGTCTCCGCCGCCTTGCCCTTGGCGGACTTGCCCGCCTTGGCGCCCTTGCCGCCCTTGAGCGTCTGGTCGCCGAGGGAGGGCACGGGAGCCTTGGCGCCCTTGCCGTCCTTGGTCTTGCGGTAGCCGGTGCCGAGCAGCTGCTCGGTGTCGACCTCCTCGCGCGCGATCTGCGCGACGATGTCGTTGATCTTCTTGCGCAGCGGCTGCGGGTCGATGCCGTTCGCCTTGTTGTAGGCGATCTGCTTCTCCCGGCGGCGGTTGGTCTCGTCGATGGCCTTCGCCATCGCCGGGGTGATCTTGTCCGCGTACATGTGGACCTGGCCGGAGACGTTGCGCGCCGCGCGGCCGATGGTCTGGATGAGCGAGGTGCCGGAGCGCAGGAAGCCCTCCTTGTCGGCGTCGAGGATCGCCACCAGGGACACCTCGGGCAGGTCCAGGCCCTCGCGCAGCAGGTTGATGCCGACCAGGACGTCGTACTCGCCGGAGCGCAGTTCGCGCAGCAGCTCGATACGACGCAGGGTGTCGACGTCGCTGTGCAGGTAACGGACCTGGATGCCCAGCTCCAGGAAGTAGTCCGTGAGGTCCTCGGCCATCTTCTTGGTGAGGGTGGTGACCAGGACGCGCTCGTCCTTCTCGGTGCGCTCGCGGATCTCGTGCACCAGGTCGTCGATCTGGCCCTCGGTTGGCTTGACGACGACCTCGGGGTCGACGAGGCCGGTGGGGCGGATGATCTGCTCGACCTGGCCGTCGGAGCGGGACAGCTCGTACTGGCCGGGGGTGGCCGACAGGTACACCGTCTGGTCGATGCGCTCCTGGAACTCCTCCCACTTCAGCGGGCGGTTGTCCAGGGCGGAGGGCAGCCGGAAGCCGTGGTCCACGAGGGTGCGCTTGCGGGAGGCGTCGCCCTCGTACATCGCGCCGATCTGGGGGACGGTGACGTGCGACTCGTCGATGACGAGCAGGAAGTCCTCCGGGAAGTAGTCGAGCAGGGTGTTGGGCGGGGTGCCGGGGGCGCGGTCGTCGAAGTGCATCGAGTAGTTCTCCACGCCGGAGCAGGTGCCGATCTGGCGGAGCATCTCGATGTCGTAGGTGGTACGCATGCGCAGCCGCTGGGCCTCCAGCAGCTTGCCCTGCTTCTCCAGCTCGGTCAGGCGCTCGCCCAGCTCCTTCTCGATGCCGTTGACCGCGCGCTCCATGCGCTCGGGGCCGGCGACGTAGTGGGAGGCCGGGAAGACGTAGAGCTGCTGGTCGTCGCTGATGATCTCGCCGGTGAGCGGGTGCAGCGTGGACAGCGCCTCGATCTCGTCGCCGAACATCTCGATGCGGACGGCCAGCTCCTCGTAGACCGGGAAGATCTCGATGGTGTCGCCGCGCACCCGGAAGGTGCCCCGGCTGAAGGCCAGGTCGTTGCGCGTGTACTGGATGTCGACGAAGCGACGCAGCAGTTCGTCGCGGTCGAGTTCGTCGCCGACCCGGAGAGGGACCATGCGGTCGACGTACTCCTGCGGCGTGCCCAGGCCGTAGATGCAGGAGACGGAGGCGACCACGACGACGTCACGGCGGGTGAGCAGCGAGTTGGTCGCGGAGTGGCGCAGCCGTTCGACCTCCTCGTTGATCGAGGAGTCCTTCTCGATGTAGGTGTCCGACTGCGGGACGTACGCCTCGGGCTGGTAGTAGTCGTAGTACGAGACGAAGTACTCGACGGCGTTGTTGGGGAGCAGCTCGCGGAACTCGTTCGCCAGCTGGGCGGCCAGCGTCTTGTTCGGCGCCATGACGAGGGTCGGGCGCTGGAGCTTCTCGATCATCCACGCGGTGGTGGCGGACTTGCCGGTGCCGGTGGCGCCGAGCAGGACGACGTCCTTCTCGCCTGCCTGGACGCGCCGGGCGAGGTCGGCGATGGCCTTCGGCTGGTCGCCGCTGGGCTGGTAGGGGCTGACGACCTCGAAGGGCGCCACCGTGCGTTCGATCTGGGAAACGGGCCGCATGTCATCAACCGTACGACCCGCCACTGACAACGCGGTCCGATCAGGGATTTCGCGGGGTGCGCGCGGTGCGCGGGCCGCGCCGCGCGGTGGCCCGGCGGGTGGTGTCGGGGCGGCCCGGCGAGCGGGTGGCGGGGGCGGCGGGCGCGGGATGCGTGAGGTGCGGCGCGGGCTGGACGGGGTGGGCGGACGGCGCCGGCTGGACGGCCTGCGGGGCGTGCGCGGGCGGTGCGGGGCGGGCGGCCTGGGTGGCCCGGGACAGGTGGGTGGCGTGGCTGACCGGTTCGCGCGCGGGCACGCCGGGCTTGTGCTCGGCCGGGGACCAGTCGCCCTTGCCCATGACCATCAGCGGGTCGAACAGCACGACGACGCCCGCCAGCAGCAGGAAGGCGAGCGGGCCGACCAGCATGGGGGCCAGCAGGGTGGCCGGGGACTCGCCGTCGACCGGGGCGCCGGCGGCGGGGTGCAGGTGGACGCTGAGGGCGGCCATGCCCGTGTAGTGCATGCCGCTGACGGCCAGGCCCATGACGCAGCTGGCGCCGACGCTCCACAGGAATCCCCTGACCTGACCGGCCGCCCACAGGGCCGCGGTCGCGGCGACGACGGCGATGACGACGGAGGCGGAGACGGTCCAGACGTCGTACTCGAAGGCGCCGTCGAGCCGCATCCCGGCCATGCCCAGGTAGTGCATGGAGGCGACGCCCAGTCCGGTGATCGTGCCTCCGGTGAACAGCGCCGAGCCGCGCGCGCCCCGGTAGCCGACGATGAAGATCCCCACGCCGACCATGACGATGGCGACGATCAGGCTCGCGTACGTCGTCGGGCGGTCGTAGCGGATCGGCGCGCCGTGGACGGCGAAGCCCATCATCGCCACGAAGTGCATGGTCCAGATGCCCGAGCCGATCGCCGCCGAGGCGAGGGCGAGCCAGCCCGGCCGCCAGGAGTGGGCGACGAGCAGGGCGCGGGTGGTGCAGCGCAGGCCGAGGGCGCCGCCCAGGCAGGCCATGAGGTAGGCCACCAGCGGGGTGACCAGCCCGTAGCTGAATCCGTCGACCGTGCCGTCGTGCATGCGCGGTTGCCCTTCCGCCCTGTCGAGTCCCGGAACGTCCGGTACGCGCTGAAGTCGCCCCCCGCCCCCATGACCGTCCCGCGGTCCGGGTTGACGCAGAGAGTATGACCCCCACCGGAATGGTCGAACGATTATCCGGCAAAGAATCACGACCCCGTCGCAGATGTGCGACAGCGGTGAGCGGCCCGAACACCGGCCCCCGTTCCGGTGGCCCGGCCCCGTCCGGACCGCTTCGGTGACGATCTGCTGCCACCCTGATGCTGTCCGTGATCGCATGAGGCGAGGAGTACGTATGCACGCGCGCGCTGTTGCCGCCACGACGGCCGCTCTCCTGGGGACGCTGGCGCTGTCGCCCCCCTCCGAGGTGCGGGCGGCGGGGGCCGCCGGGCGGCCCGTGGTCGTCGCCCACCGGGGCGCCTGCGCCTACGCGCCGGAGAACACGCTGCCGGCCATCGACAAGGCGGCCGCGCTGGGCTTCTCCTGGATGGAGAACGACGTGCAGCGCACCAAGGACGGCCGGCTCGTCGTCCTGCACGACGACAGCCTGCGCCGGACGACCGACGTCGAGCGGGTCTTCCCGAACCGGTCGCCGTGGAAGGTGAAGGACTTCACGGCCGCCGAGATCGCCCGCCTGGACGCGGGCAGCTGGTTCTCCCCCGCGTACGCGGGCACCAGGGTGCCGACGCTCGACCAGTACATGCGCCGGATCGAGCACAACCACGAGAAGCTGCTCCTGGAGATCAAGAATCCCGAGCTGTATCCGGGCATCGAGCGGCAGACCCTGAAGCTGCTGCGCAACGACGGCTGGCTGGACCGTCCGCACCTGACCGGCCGGCTGATCGTGCAGAGCTTCAGCGCCGACAGCGTGCGCACGGTGCACCGGCTCGCCCCCGCGGTCACCACCGCCTTCCTCGGCCGCCCCGGCACGGCGGAGCTGAGCCGGTACGCGGGCTTCACGGACATGATCAATCCGTCGTACGGCACCATCGGTTCCGCCTACGTCTCCGCCGTGCACCGGTTCACCGGGCCGCACGGCAGGCGGCTGAAGGTGTACACGTGGACGGTGGACGACGCGGCCCACGCCCGGACCGTCGCGGGGTACGGCGTGGACGGCGTCATCACCGACCGGCCGGACGTGGTGCGGTCGGCTCTGAAGACCGCCTGAAACCGGCTCGGATCAGGTGAATCCGCAGGTCACCGCCGATTGTCAGTGGTGGGCCGTACGGTTCTCGCATGGACAGCCACGAGTGGGACGAGCAGTCGGCCGAGGACGGCGGGCAGCAGGTCGTGTGGGCCGTGACCGACACCCGGATCGGCCCGCTGCTGCTGGCCGCGACGGCCGACGGACTGGTCAACGTCGTCTTCCACGCCACGGACGAGGTACGCGAGCGGGCCCTCGGGCAGCTGGCGTCCCGGCTGGGCACCGAGCCGGTCGAGGCGCCCGGCTCCCCGGTGCTGGCGCAGGCGACGGGCCAGCTGGAGGCGTACTTCGCCGGCGAGCGGCGGGACTTCGAGCTGCCCTTGGACTGGTCGCTGATATCGGGCTTCAACCGGCAGGTGCTGCGCGAACTGGCGTCGGGTGTGCCGTACGGCCAGGTCGTCGGGTACGGCGACCTGGCCCGGCGGGTCGGTCAGCCCCAGGCCGCCCAGGCGGTGGGCGTGGCCATGGGCGCCAACCCGCTGCCGCTGGTGGTGCCGTGTCACCGGGTGGTCGAGAGCGACGGCGGCATCGGCGGGTTCGGCGGCGGACTGGAGACCAAGCGGACGCTGCTCGCGCTGGAGGGAGTCCTGCCCGAACCGCTGTTCTGAGCGGCCTGTCCGAGCGTCTTGTCCGAGCGGTCTAGTCGTAGTGCCGGGCCTCGAACACGTTCCCGTCCGGGTCGCGGAAGTAGAAGCTGCGGCGGGCGTCGCCGCGGGCGCCGGAGGAGTCGTAGGAGAAGTCGGAGACGGGGACGCCGTGTTCCCGCAGGCGGGTGCGCAGCGCGTCGAATGCCTCGGCGGGCAGTGCCAGGCAGACGTGGTGCACCGGGTGCCCGGCGCCGTCGGCCGCGCCGGGGAGCACGTCCATGCGCGGGGCCAGGTCGAGCGGGGCGAGGTCGAGGATCGTCTCCTCGTTGACGCGGACCGAGGGGAAGGACCTCTCGCCCGCGCGGAACTCGTCGACGCCGATCGGCTCCAGGCCGACCGCCCGCTCGTGGAAACGGGCGGCGGCGACCGGGTCGCGCACCCACAGGACGACGTGGTCCAGACGTGTCGTGTTGCCGTTCGTGCGGCTGTCGGTCATGGGTCCAGGCTGGTGCCGCTCCCGCCCCGCCGCAAGGGTTTGACCGGGTGTGCGGCCCGCCAGGGATGAGGGAGAGCCGACTGAGGGGAGGTGGGCACGTGCTGGTGGTGTCCGAAGAGGTGCGGGAGGCGCTCGCCGCGCGCCGTCCGGTGGTGGCCCTGGAATCCACGATCATCGCCCATGGGCTGCCGCGTCCGCGCAACTTACAGGTGGCGCTGGAGCTGGAGGACGCGGTACGCGAGGAGGGCGCCGTACCCGCGACGATCGCCGTGCTGGACGGGCGGCCCCACGTGGGCCTGGACAAGCGGCAGCTGGAGCGGGTCGCGAACGAGGACGGGATCCGCAAGCTGGGCCACCGAGACCTGCCCCTCGCCGTGGCCGCGGGGGCGAGCGGGGCGACGACCGTGTCGGCGACGGCCCGGCTGGCCGCGCTGGCGGGAGTCCGCGTGTTCGCGACGGGCGGGCTCGGCGGGGTGCACCGGCAGTGGACGGTGACGCAGGACGAGTCCGCCGACCTGGGACTGCTGGCGCGCACCCGGATCACGGTGGTGTGCGCGGGAGTGAAGTCGATCCTGGACGTGCCGGCCACCCTCCAGCGGCTGGAGACGCTGGGGGTCGCGGTGGCCGGGTACCGCACGGACCGCTTCCCCGGCTTCTACCTCAGCGACTCCGGTCATCCGGTGGACTGGACGCTGCGCACGCCCGAGGAGGTCGCCGAGGTCATGCGGGCGCAGAACGCGCTGCGCGGACCGGAGTCGGCGCTGATCGTCGCGAATCCGGTGCCCCTGGCGGAGCAGCTGGACCCCGGGCTGCACGCGCGCGTGCTCGCCGACGCGCTGGACGCGTGCGCGGCGGAGGGCGTCACCGGGCAGGCGGTCACCCCGTTCCTGCTGGACCATCTGGTGCGGCACACCGACGGCGCGTCCCTGCGCGCCAACCTGGCGGCGGTGCGCGGCAACGTGCGCCTGGCGGCCCGCGTCGCGACGGCCTGGGCGCGCGTGTGACGCCGGGCGGGGCGTTGCTGGTGGTGGGGGACGTGGTGACGGACGTGGTCGCCCGGCACCGGGGTGCGCTCGCGGCCGGTACCGACACCGCCGCCGCGATCCGGCTGGTGCCGGGCGGCGCGGGGGCCAACGTGGCCTGCTGGGCGGCCCACCGGGGGTGCCGGGACGTGCGGCTGCTGGGGCGGGTGGGCGCGGAGTCGGCGCTCTGGCACGAACGGGAGCTGGTCGCCTCGGGGGTGCGGGCCCGGCTCGTGGTGGATCGCGAGGCGCCGACCGGGACGGTGGTGTGCCTGGTCGACGCCGCGGCCGCGGCGGAGCGCACGTTCCTCACGGACAGCGGGGCGTCGCTGCGGCTGGCGCCCGGGGACTGGTCGGACGCGCTGCTCGACGGGGTGGCCCGGCTGCACCTGTCGGGTTATCTGCTGTTCTCCGCGTCGGGTCGGGCGCTGGTGGCGGTGGCCGTCGCGTCGGCACGCGCGCGTGGCGTGCCGGTGAGTCTGGACCCGGCCTCGGCCGGCTTCCTCGCCGTGCTGGGCGCCGGGCGGTTCCTGGAGCTGGTCGCGGGCGTGGACGTGCTGCTGCCGAGTCGGGACGAGGCGTGTCTGCTGGCCGGGGTGGCCGATCCGGCGTTCGCGGCGGCCGAGCTGAGCCGGCGCGTACCGCTGGTGGTGGCCAAGCAGGGCGCGGACGGCGCGCTGGTGGCCCGGGGCGGCGCCGTACGCGCCCGGGTGGCCGCCCCGACTGTGACGCCCCGGGACACCACGGGTGCCGGGGACGCCTTCACGGGAGCGTTCCTCGCCGCACTGCTCGGCGGGGCCGGACCCGAGGAGGCGGCGGCGGAGGGCTGCCGGGCGGGCGCGCTCGCGGTGGGCCGGGTGGGCGGCCGTCCACCGCGGAACGACCCGACGGCCGAGGCCCCACAGGAGGCCCCCGACGGCTGAGACACCACGGGCGGGCGGGCAGCGGGTGAGGCGCCCCGGGCGGCGCCCGGCGTCAGGGGCGGCACCCGGCGGCAGGGGCGGCACCCGGCGGCTGAGGCACCAGGAACGGCATCCGGCGGATGAGGCGCGAGGCGCGGCATCCGGCGGATGAGGCGCGAGGCGCGGCATCCGGCGGATGAGGCGCGAGGCGCGGCACCCAGCGGGTGAGGTGCCCCGGGCGGCACCCAGCGGCAGGGGCGTCAGGGGCGGAATCCGGCGGGTGAAGGGGCCACTGGTGGCACCCGGCGGCAGAGGTACCACGGGCCGCACCCGGCGGTTGGGGTGCCACGGGCGGTACCCGGCGGCTGGGCGAGTCAGTCGGCGCGCCAGGCCGGGTGGCGCGGGTCGTCGGCGCGGACCAGTACGTCCGCGGTGCCGGCCGGGTCGGTCTCGGCCTCGTAGCGTGCGAAGGCGGGCAGCGTCCAGTGCTCCGCCTCGGGGGTGCGGCGGCGCAGGGCACCCGGGGAGAGCAGGAGATGGACGCTCAGGTCGAACGGGAACCAGTGCCGCAGCAGCAGGGGGCCGTGCAGCAACAGCACTCCGCCGGGCGGGAGGCCGACGTAGGCGCTGCGGGTGGCGCGGTCGGTGACCGGGTCCCGCAGGTCGGGCAGAACGCGCCCGTCGCCGCCGGGTTCGAGCGGGCCGAACACCTCGCGCCACAGCGCGCCGGTGTCGAGCCAGCCGTCGTAGTACGAGTCCACGTCCCGGTGGCCGTGTTCGAGGCGCAGGGAGGCCGGGCGCAGGAAGCTTTCGGCGTCGACGACCAGGGACGGGCGGCCGAGCGGGCGCAGCGCCTCGGCGACCCGGGCGGCCAGCTCGCCCGGGCGGGCGGCGGGCGCGCCGTCGAGGGCGACGCGCGGCCAGGGGCTGCCGTCGCCCGGTTCCAGGTCGAGCAGCCGCTCGGCCAGCAGGTCGCCGAGCCGTTCCCAGGTGATCGCTTCGAGTCGCACACGGCCATGATGCGCCCGGCCGGGGCAGGGGCGTGGCCGGGGTCGGCAAGCGTGCGCGCCGCCGGGGCCGGAGCACGGACGTGGGCCGGGGTCGGCAAGGGTGCGCGCCGCCGGGGGCCGGGCGGCGCAGGAGGGCGCGTGCATCGGGAGGTGGGGGCGCTGCTTCACGGCAGGAGGGCGGACGTGGCAGAGGACGGCGCGTCAGGGAGCGAGTGCGTAAGGGGGCGGTGCGGGGAATGAACTCCGCATGGCCCGCCTGCCGACTCCCCCGTCCCGTCTCGGGCTTGTCGTCGTCCAGCCGTTGCGGGGCAAGCGCTGCGCCCGGTGCCGCCGGGGTCCGCTGTCCCTGCTGGTCCTGGAGGAGGGCGTGCCCCGTTGTCCGGTCTGCGTCGATCTCGGGCATCTGGTGTTCCTGCCGCGCGGCGACACGGCGCTGACCCGGCGGTCCCGGGAGGAGAGCGCGCTGTCGGTCGTCGTCGTGCGGTTCAACCGGCGCAAGGGCCGGTACGAGCGGCAGGGCGTCCTGGTCGAGGAGCCGGCTCTCGTCCGGGCCGAGGCGCGGTGCCTGGCGGACGCCGAGGCGCGACGCCGTCGCCGGGCCCGCGACGCACGGCGACGGGCCGCCCAGGACATACGGTTCGCCGAGGCGTTCGCGGTGGAGATCGTGCGGCTGTTCCCGCGCTGCCCGCCGGACCGGGCCCGGGAGATCGCCGCGCACGCCTCGGTGCGCGGCAGCGGGCGGGTCGGCCGCAGCGCGGCGGGCCGGGCGCTGTCCGAGGGCGCGGTCGGCTGGGCGGTACGGGCGTCCGTACGGCATCTGGACACACCGTACGACCGGCTGCTGATGGACGGCGTGGTCCGGCCCGAGGCCCGGCGGCGGACGGCGGCGGCCGTCGACTCGGTGCTGCGATCGTGGCGCGGGCCGGACCCGGCCGCCGCCTGACCACACCGCGCTCCCCCGGCGAGCCGACGGCACGCGGTCGCCCGCTGCCTCACCGCACCGCGCGCCCCCCGACGGGCCGACGGCACGCGGTCGCCCGCTGCCTCACCGCACCGCGCACCCCCCGACGGCCCGGCAGCGCGCGGTCGTCCGCCGCCCGGGCCGCGTGGCCTGCGCTCGTGGCCCGGCGGACGTATCGTGACCGGAAGGGCGCCGCCCGAGGACGCGCAGACGCACGCGAGTACGAGTACGCGAGGGGGACGGCCATGGCCGATCCCAAGGGTTTCCTGTCCACGCCCCGGCAGGAGTGGCCGCGCAGGCCGGTCGAGGAGCGGGTGCGGGACTGGGACGAGGTGTACGTCCCCGGTGCGCTGCTGCCGATCATCAGCAAGCAGGCGGACCGCTGCATGGACTGCGGCGTCCCCTTCTGTCACCAGGCCTGTCCGCTCGGCAACCTGATCCCGGAGTGGAACGACCTGGTCTCGCGGGAGGACTGGCGGGCGGCGAGCGAACGACTGCACGCCACGAACAACTTCCCCGAGTTCACCGGCCGGTTGTGCCCGGCGCCGTGCGAGGCGGGCTGCGTGCTCGCGATCAACCAGCCGGCCGTCACCATCAAGAACGTCGAGTGCGCCATCGCCGACCGGGCTTGGGAGGAGGGTTTCGTCCCGCCGCGTCCGCCGGACCGGCTGTCGGGCCGGACGGTGGCGGTGATCGGCTCCGGACCGACCGGGCTCGCCGCAGCCCAGCAGCTGACCCGCGCGGGGCACACGGTCGCCGTGTACGAGAAGGACGACCGGCTCGGCGGGCTGATGCGCTACGGCATCCCCGCGTTCAAGATGGAGAAGCGGCAGCTGGAACGGCGGCTGGAGCAGATGCGGGCCGAGGGGACCAAGTTCCGGGTGTCCACGGCGGTCGGGCGGGACGTCGGCGCGGCGGAGCTGCGGGCGCGCCACGACGCCGTGGTGATCGCCACCGGAGCCACGGCCTGGCGCGAACTCGACATCCCGGGACGTGACCTGGCCGGTGTCCATCAGGCGATGGAGTACCTGCCGCTGTCCAACCGGGTGTGCGAGGGAGACCTCCAGGTCTCGCCGCTGTCCGCGGCCGGCCGGCACGTGGTCATCGTGGGCGGCGGCGACACGGGGGCCGACTGCCTCGGTACGGCGGTGCGCGAGGGCGCGGCGTCGGTGACCCAGCTCGACATCTACGCGCAGCCCGGCGCGGAGCGCGACGAGGACGCCGAGCCGTGGCCGACGTATCCGAAGGTCTACCGGCTCTCGGCGGCGCACCAGGAGGCCGGGGCGCTGCGGACGGCGCCCGCCGCCGACGCCGACGCGCGGCTGTTCGCGGCGTCGACGCTGCGCTTCACGGGGGACGAGGACGGGCACGTGCGGGAGCTGCACCTGGTGGAGGTGGACGCCGGGCGGCGTCCGCTGCCGGGCACCGAGCGCGTCCTGCCGGCCGATCTCGTGCTGCTCGCGCTCGGCTTCTCGGGACCCGACCGGCGCGACGGCCTGATCGACCAGCTGGGGATCGCGCTCGCGCCGCGCGGCACGATCGTCCGGGACCCCGGCTTCGCGACGAACGTCCCCGGCGTGTTCGTCGCCGGGGACGCCGCGCGCGGGCAGTCGCTCATCGTGTGGGGGATCGCGGAGGGACGGGCGGTGGCGGCGGCGGTGGACCGGCATCTGACGGGCGGTTCGCGACTGCCGACGCCGATCGGACCGTACGACCGCCCGATGATCGCCTGACCGGAGCGCACCCTCGTGCACGCGGCGCGCGGGCGTGCGCCCCCTACCGCTTGAGGGCCACCGCGCCGTAGCCCGCCATGATGCCGTCGTCCTGGCCCGGTACCGGCTCGCCCAGTTCCGGGTGCCAGTGGTGGAGCACCTCGACGCCGGGTTCGACGAGGTCCAGGCCGTCGAAGAAGCGGGCGAACTCGGCGCGGGAGCGCAGCGCCAGGGTGACGCCGGCCGCCCTGAGCTTCTCGGTGGCCTGTGCCGCCTCCTCCTCCGGGGTGAAGTCGGCGGTGGCGTGGGTCATCGTCAGACAGCTGCCGGAGGGCAGTTCGGACAGCAGCCGCCGCACCAGGTCGTGCGCCCCGTCCTCGTCGGGGACGAAGTGGAGCAGCGCGATCAGGGACAGCGCCACGGGCCGGGTGAAGTCCAGGACCTCGCGCGCCCGTTCCAGGATGACGGCGGGATCGCGCACGTCGGCCTGGAGGTACTCGGTGACGCCCTCGGGCGTGCCGCGCAGCAGGGCCGCCGCGTGGGCCAGCACGATGGGGTCGTTGTCGCAGTAGACGACGCGGGCGTCGGGCGCGACCTCCTGGGCCACCTGGTGCAGGTTGGGCTCGGTCGGGATGCCGGTGCCGATGTCCAGGAACTGCCGTACGCCGTTGCCGGCCAGCCAGCGGGTGGCGCGGTGCATGAACGCGCGGTTCGCCCTGGCCACGATCGGCACCCGCGGGTTGATGGCCACCATCTGACGGCCCATCTCCTCGTCGACCGGGTAGTTGTCCTTGCCTCCGAGATACCAGTCGTACATGCGTGCGGGATGGGGCCTGCTGGTGTCGATCCGAGTCGCGTCCTGGCCGGCGTCGAGGCCGGCGTCCTGCCCGGTCATACGGCACTCCGTAAGCGTGTGTGGTCGAGGGGGGAAGCGGTGGTCGAGGGAACGGTGTCAGTGATCAAGTCAGTGCCAAGATTAGGAAGTTGAGCCAAGAAAAACAGTCAGCGCCGGTCAAGCGGTCAAGTTCGGTCAGGAGAGGAGGAAATCAGCCTCCCCGGCCTTGGCTCCCTGGATGAAGGCGGTCATCTCGTCGGTGGTGTAGATGAGTGCCGGCCCGTCCGGGTCGGTGGACTGGCGCACCGCTATCCGGCCGTCGGCCAGCTTCATCGCCTCCAGGCAGTTGCCTCCGTTGCCGCCGCTCCAGGGCTTGTGCCAGCCCTCGCTGCCCAGCTCCCGGGCGGGCATGCCGTTGTAGATCCGCTGGCCGCGGAGGAGCGGTCCCGGCTGGGACGTCATGCGATCCATTCACAACTCCTTGCGGAGATCCCGGAGGATCTCCTTCGTGCGATGTGCCGTGGCGGCCTGTGCCGCCATGCGGTCCATGACCTCGAGATGGGTCGCCACCTCGCTGCGCGCGTCCAGGTAGACGGCGCCGGTCAGGTACTCGCTGTAGACCATGTCCGGGAGTTCCGGCATGGCGAATCGGAACAGTACGAAGGGCCCGTACGTGCCGGGGTGCGGCCCCGCGGAGAACGGGGCGACCTGAAGCGTCACGTTGGGCAGCTTCGCGGCTTCGAGCAGCCGGTCGATCTGGGCGCGCATCACCTCCGGGCCGCCGACCGGGCGGCGCAGCGCGGTCTCGTCGAGCACGACCCAGAACCGGGGCGCGTCGGGCCGGGTGAGCAGGTCCTGGCGCCGCATGCGCAGCGCGACGTGGCGCTCGATGTCCTCGGGGCTGGTCTGGCCGACGGCGCCCGACTCGAGCACGCCGCGCGCGTAGTCCTCGGTCTGGAGCAGGCCGGGCACGAAGTGCGGCTCGTAGGACCGGATGAGCGAGGCGGCGCCCTCCAGGCTGACGTACATCGAGAACCAGCCCGGCAGGATGTCGTGGAACCGCTGCCACCAGCCGGGGCGGTTGGCGTCCTCGGCCAGCTGCACGAAGGCCTCGGCCTCGTCGTCCGGGATGCCGTACGCCTTCAGCAGGAGTTGCAGGTACGGGATCTTGAGGGCGACCTCGGCCATCTCCATGCGGCGGATCGTGGCGGGCGCGACCCTGAGGACGCGCGCGGCCTCCTCGCGCTTGAGCCCCGCGCGTTCGCGCAGGTCGAGCAGGCGCCGGCCGAGCACGACCTGCCCGACGGTCGGCGCGGACCGCGGTTCGCTCACGCTCCACCTCCACCAAAAAGTCCTGACAGCCCTGCGGCGCCACTCGAAGATCCATTCGAAGATCCGGGTGGATCCTCGCCGATCCGAACTGGCGCCGCGCGACGTGCTGTTGCGAGCAGTGTGCCACGGCCCTTCACCGCGTCATACAGCACTCTGCATTTTTCAGAGTGGCTCTTGCCAAGTGTTTGCGGCGGGGGCGATAGTGGCAAGCGTGATTCCGTCCCCGCCCTTAGGAACAGCCGCCACCGCGGGCCTCGCCGTCCCCGGCGCCCGCACGGCACCGGGCCCCGACGGGACCGTCGCCGAGCGCCGGTTCCGCTTCGAGCTGGCCGCGCATCCGGGTTCTCCGGCCCAGGCCAGACGCCTGACCAGGGCCCGGCTCACCGGCTGGTCGGTGTGCGAGGACACGTGTGACACGGCGACGCTGGTCGTCTCCGAGCTGGTCACCAACGCCATCGTGCACACGGCGAGCAGCCGTGTCGTCTGCGAGCTGTCCGACGGCCCCGACCTGGTGCGCATCGCCGTGCGCGACGAGGGTTGCGCCCCGGGCGAGCCGCACCCCTCCCCGCAGCGTCCGGAGGAGGAGCACGGCCGGGGCCTGATGCTGGTGGAGGCCCTGAGCCACGCCTGGGGCACGCGCGAGCACGGCTCGGGGCTCGTGGTGTGGGCGGAACTGCCGCGCACGGCCGCGGCGACGGCTCCCGACGATGACACGGAGCCGGACGGCGAGCGCCGCGGGGCGGGACTCGACGCCCCTCCCGGGTCCGCACCCGGACGCGCCGACGAGCACCCGTCGGAACGCGGCGAGAGCCACGGGCCCGGATTCGGCACCGACCTCGCGACCGGACCCGGCACCGACCTCAGGACCGGATTCGGCACCGACCTCGGGACCGGATCCGGCGAGCAGCGCGGGGCCGGCCGCGGGGCCGGGAGCGCACCCGGTGTCGGCCGTCAGGCCGGGCCCGGCGAGGACCGTACGGGCCGATCCGGCCGGGAGGTCCGGGGCGACCTCGGCTGGGGCGCGCCCCAGCCGACGCCGGAGCGGCCCGCGCATCCGCACCGGGAGACCGAGGACTCCGCACGGACCGGCCGCACGGCGCGGCACGGCGCATCGCACGCGACGACACACGGAACGGGGGCCGTATGGCTGTGAGCGGTGGCTCCGGCTCGGGACCGGTACTGAGCTTGGACACGCTCGTACGCCTGGGGCGCGAGACGCGCACGCCCGGCGCATCGGACGGCCGCGTGCGACCCGGCGGCGCCGGCCCGGCCGAGGACGCGGGACCGGGGGACCCGCCCGCGCGGACCGCACCCTCCGGCGGAGCGCGCAGGCTGCCGCTGCCCGCGGGCATGACGCTTCCCCTGGGCTTCGACGCCGTGGCCGTGCCCGCCCACCTCGGCCCCTCGCTGATGCCGCGGCTGCCTCGTGTGGGCTGCGTCTACGCCGACGAGACGCACTGGTGGTGGATCGTCCCGGCCGACTCCGACTACGCCCTGCGGTGGCCCGACGCCGCGCACTACGCCACCGGCGCGGTGCTCCCGGACGCCCCGCACCCGGACCGGCTCCCCACCCTGGTCCACCGGCCGTCCGGCACCGTGCCCTACACCCCGCCGATCCCGCTCTACCTGGCCCTGTGCCGGGTGACGGGCACGACACCCGTCTGGTCCCGCCCGGTCAGCGCCTGAAGCCGACGCGCCGCACACGGGCGGGCCCGGCGACCGCGCGGCGCGGAAACCGTGCGGCACCTGAGCCGTGCGAGCGCCCGGGCGGCGGCCGGCCGTACGCGCCCGCGCGCTCCGGCCGCCCGGTCACGCGCCCTGCCGTGCACGGTCCCGCCCCGCGATAGTGGCCTCCATTCACGATCGGGGGAGGCCATCGGTGGAGCTGAGGCGCGGGCGACGCGACGGGAAGACGAAACCCACGACATCCGCACCCGAGGTGTCCGACTCCGAGAGCCTGCTCTTCGGCGGCCCGCTGCGCTACGACACCGGCTGGAGCCAGCACAACGACGCCTTCCTGGAGCTGAACTTCCGCGGCATGGTGCGGCGGCTGCCCGGACTGCTGGCCGCCAGCTTCCGGCTGGCCCGGCAGGCCGACCCGCGGGCCACGAACACGGTGCTGGCCGCCGAGGCGGTGCGCGGCGCCGCGCAGGCCGTCAGTCTGCTCGCCGTCAACAGCGTGCTCAGCCGGGTGATCGGCGGCGGCGCGCTGGAGGAGCGGCTGCGCGGGGCCGTGCCCGCGCTGGTCGTCATGGCGGCGGTGGCGCTGGTCGGCGCGCTGCTGCGGGCCGCCTCGACGCACGCCACCGGCCGGCTGGAGCCGAAGGTCGAGCGGGTGGCGACCGAGCTGTACCTGGAGCGGGCGGCGGGGGTGGAGCTGGCCGCGATCGAGGACCACGCCTTCCACAAGCTGCTGGACACCGCGCAGTACGGGGCCGCGTCCGCCCGCAGGATGATCATGTACGGCACGCGCGTGGTGAACGCGATGATCTCGCTGATCGCGGCGGCGGGCGTGCTGACCGTGCTGCACTGGGCGCTGCTGCCGCTGCTGGTGACGATGACCCTGCCGAGCGCGTGGAGCGCGCTGACCAACGCCCGGCGGCGCTACGAGTCCTTCCATGTCTGGGTGCAGCACGCGCGGGCGGGGCACCTGCTCAGCGGTCTGCTCACCGAGCCGGCGGCAGCCCCGGAGATCCGGGTGCACGGCGTGGGGCCGTTCCTGCTGCGGCACTACCGCCAGATGTCGGAGACCGCCGAGGCGGAGCAGGCCCGGCTGGCCCGGCTGGCGGCCCGTACAGGTCTCTTCGCGGCGGGCTGGACGGGGCTGGCGACGGTGGCGACGTACGCGACGCTGGGCGGGCTGCTGCTGGCCGGTGCGATGGCGCTGTCCGTGGCCGGTACGGCGGTCATCGCGATCCGGACCGGCTCGGCGAGCCTGGACACCCTCGTCCTGGAGGTCAACCAGCTGCACGAGGAGGCCCTGTTCGTGGGCGATCTGCAGCGCCTGTACACCGAGGCGGCGAAACGGGCGATCCCGGCCGGCGGCGAGCCGCTGCCCGAGGACCCGCGCGAGATCCGCTTCGAACATGTGACCTTCGGCTACCCGGCCGACTCGGGGGCGGCCCGGCCGGCCCTTGACGACGTGTCGCTGACCATCCCGCTGGGCCGGATCGTGGCCCTGGTCGGCGAGAACGGCTCCGGCAAGACGACCCTGGTCAAACTGCTCGCCGGGCTCTACACCCCGGACAAGGGGCAGATCCTGTGGGACGGCGTGGACGCGGCGGACGCGGACCGGCACGCGCTCGCGGAGCGGATCGCGATGGTGGCGCAGGACTTCAAGCGCTGGCCGTTCACCGCGCGGGTCAATGTGGCGGTGGGCCGGTCCTCGGCGGCGCCCACCGACCAGCGGGTGGCCGCGGCGGTCGCCGACGCGGGCGCTCAGGAGGTGGTCGCGGATCTGCCGCGCGGTCTGGACACGCTGCTGGCGCGGAACTTCAGCGGCGGGCACGAGCTGTCCGGCGGCCAGTGGCAGCGGCTGGGCATCGCGCGGGCCGCCTACCGGCGCGGCCGGATCCTGATCGTGGACGAGCCGACGGCCGCGCTGGACGCCCGCGCCGAACTGGAGGTGTTCGAACGGATCCGGGGGCTGGCGGACAGCGGGCAGACGGTGGTGCTGATCACCCACCGGCTGGCGTCCGTGCGCCACGCCGATCTGGTGCACGTCCTCGACCAGGGCCGGCTGGTGGAGTCCGGCCCGCCGGAGGAGCTGCTGGCCGCCGGCGGTCTGTACGCGGAGCTGTACGCGCTCCAGGCGGAGCAGTTCGCGGCGAAGGTCCCCGCCCCGGCCGCCCCGGAGGCGGGCTGACGTCGGGCGCACCCGAGAGTCGTGTTCACGTCACCCTTGAAGCCGTCGCCGCCCGCACCGCTCAGGCACTCACGTCACCGCCGTCGCCGCCGCGCACGACCACCAGGAAGGTGTCCGTCGCGAGGTCCATCACGACCTCGGCCGGCAGGCCCTCCTGACGCCGCGCATGCGCGAATTCCTCCGCCGGCCACGATCCGCGCGGACCGCCGGCGGGAAAGCGCTCGAGCACTGTTCGTCGCCCGTTCACCCTGCACCTCCACAATGTCGTACTCGGAGATTTAAACGCCAAGCATGGGGTGAACGGCGCGGTCGGTGACGCTACTGAGACGTACTCGACACGAGTTCCATGCCAAAAGTGCGTCCGACCTCACACTTCTGGCGTAATCGATCACTTTCCGCACTGTTTCGGGAACACCTGGTGCTCATGGAGCGCCGGCGTCGCCGGGCGGTGTGGTCGGCAGGCCCGCGGTCCGGGCCGCCGTGCGCAGCACCTCCCGGAGCATCTCGGCGGTGAGCCGGCCGGTGAAGGTGTTGCGCTGGCTGACGTGGAAGCAGCCGAACACATCGAGGCCGCCGAGACCGTCGCGCCCGTCGAGCGGGACACGGGCGCCGTGGGCGAAGGCGGGGCGCGGGCGGGGCACCGTCCAGCCGGCCGCCGCGAACGCGGGCAGCGCGGCCTGCCAGCCGAAGGCGCCCAGGACGACGACCGACCGGAGGGTGGGGCGCAGCAGGTGCAGCTCCTGCACCAGCCAGGGGCGGCAGGTGTCCCGTTCTCCGGGGGTCGGCTTGTTGGCGGGCGGGGCGCAGTGCACGGGCGACGTGACCCGCACTCCGCGCAGTTCCAGTCCGTCGTCGGCGGAGACGGCGGTGGGCTGCGAGGCGAGACCCAGGTCGTGGAGCGCCTGGTAGAGGACGTCTCCGGAACGGTCCCCGGTGAACATCCGGCCGGTGCGGTTGGCGCCGTGCGCGGCGGGGGCGAGGCCGACGATCAGCAGCCGGGCGTCCGGCGGACCGAAGCCCGGCACCGGTCGGCCCCAGTACGTCCAGTCGGTGAACGCGGCCCGCTTGACGCGGGCCACCTCCTCCCGCCACTCCACCAGGCGCGGACAGGCCCGGCACTCGGTGATCCGCCCGTCGAGCGCGGCGAGGCTGCCGCTTTCCGTGTCCATAGCCCTGCCACTGCCCATGGCTCCACCGTAAATTCGTGCGGCGCGGACGGCCCGCGCGACTAAGGTCGACGCCATGGCTTCCGAGGACGACATGGACCGTGGGCAGGACGACATGGGCCGTGGGCAGGACGGCGGCGGGATGAGTTCCGGGGACGGCAGCGGGGCGGGCTCCGCCGCCTCGTCCGCGAGCGCCGTGGATCCCCAGGTCGCCGCCGCGATCGCCGCCGCCGAGGCGGCCGGTCCGGCCGGCGGTGAGAGCGTGCGGATCGACAGCTGGATCTGGGCGGTCCGCCTGGTCAAGACCCGCTCCGTCGGCGCCACCGCCTGCCGGGGCGGCCACGTCCGGGTGAACGGCGAGCGGGTCAAGCCCGCCCACTCCGTCCGCGTCGGCGACGAGGTGCGGCTGCGGGGCGCCGAGGGGCGGGAGCGGATCGTCGTGGTCACCCGGCTGATCCGCAAGCGCGTCGGCGCCCCCGTGGCCGTGCAGTGCTACGTCGACAACTCCCCGCCGCCTCCGCCCCGCGAGGCCGTGGCCCCGATCGCGGTCCGCGACCGCGGCGCGGGCCGCCCCACCAAGCGGGACCGCCGTGAGCTGGAACGCCTGCGCGACATGGGCGGCCTCGACGGCCCCAACGGCCCGGCCGGCCGTCCGGGCCGCTGACACCTACCGGCGACGACGGTCTTCGGCCGGGGGGTGCCCGCCGACCGCATAGGCCCAGCCCGCCGCCGGTCGGCCCGCTCCTCGGGGCGGGGTTGTGGCGGGGCGGCTATCCGTGGTCCGGCTGGGGCCGGGCGGTGTCGGCCGACGGGGTCGGCGCGCTGGTGTGGAGGACCGCGCGGGCCTGTTCGGCGGCGCGGACGATGCTCTCGCTGATGAAGTCGAGGAAGCGGGCGATGTTCTCCAGCCGGGTGGCGGCCGGTGTGTGGGGGCCGAGGACGGCGACGCCCTGGCGGGCGGTCTCGACGAACTGGTCGTTCGAACGGGCGCTGGCCATCGTCGCCTGGTAGAAGAGTTCGTCGTCGACGACGTAGCGGTCGCGGCGGCGTTCGTCGCGTTCCCTGCGGATGAGGCTCTGGTCGTCCAGGAAGGCGATCGCCTTGGAGATGGACGCCGGGCTGACCTGGAGACGCCGGGCCAGCTCGGACGCGGTGAGGTGGCCCGCATCGGTCAGGAACAGACAGGTCAGCACCTTGGCGGCCCGGCGCGTACCGCCACATCAAGATCGACGAGGCGGAGAGCGTCCGCCTCACCGCGACCGAGGGCGACGTCGAGGTCGGCCGCCTCAACGGCCCGGCGGAGATCAGCACCGCGCGGGGCGACATCCGGATCGGCGAGGCCGTGCGCGGCACTGTCGTGCTGAGCACCCAGTCCGGCGGGATCTCGGTCGCGGCCGCCGCCGGCGTCTCGGCCGCCCTGGACGCCGGCACCGGCTACGGCCGCGTCAGCAACGCCCTGAAGAACGACGGCGCCGTCGCACTCGACATCCGCGCCACCACCTCCCATGGCGACATCACCGCGCGCAGCCTGTGAGGGAGCCGCACCGATGCCCCTCCTGGTGACCGCTCCCCGGGGCCGGTCCTCCATGGCCGGTCCCCGGCGGCCGCCTCCCCGTGGCCGGGGTCACGCGCGGCGGTGCGGCAGCAGGCGCAGCAGCTCGGCGTTGCGGTCGCGGCGGGCCCAGGCGACGAGGGCCAGGGGGACGATCAGGATGAGCGGGGTCGCCGCGTTCTCCCCGTCGAAGGCGGTGAGCTGGACGACGAACGCGCCCGCCATCAGCGCCCCCAGCGCCAGCGCCGCCACCGACTGGAGCACCGGGATCAGCAGGGCCACGGCGCCGGCCAGCTCCAGCGCGCCGATGGTGTACATGCCCGCGCTGCTCCAGCCCATCCGGTCGAAGGACTCCACCGCCGAGGGGTGCGCGATGAGCTTGGGCAGCGCGCTCGCGAAGGCGTAGAACAGGGCCAGCACGACCTGGACGACACGCAGGACGCGCAGTGCGGCGGACGGGGCGGGGGCGGCGGTCTCGGACATGGGTTCCTCCGGGAAGCGGTGTGTCGTGCTGTCGTGGAGGTAGACCGGGAACCGCCGGGAAAGTCATCGCACGGGCACCGCCCGCACCCAGATTCCGTCCTCCGTCAGAGAGCTGTCGACCCGGAGGCCCGCCTCCGCCAGCGCCTCCTCGAACTGCCCCGGGCTCAGCGGCCGGGACAGGAACGTCTGGGTCCAGGTGGCGTCCGGGAACTCGTACTCGGCGCGGACCGAGTTCACTCCGTCGCCGACCGGTTCGGCCGACAGCATCCGCACCGTGAAGCCGGCGGGATCGACCCGCTCGCGCGGCAGGTTCGTGTGGTAGTCCTGTCCCTCCCGCTGGATCAGCACACAGCCGCCCTCGGCGACATGCCGGGCGCAGGCGCGCAGCAGACCGCGCCGCACCTCGATGTCGCCCGCGTGCACGAGGAACGACGCGAGCATCACGACGTCGAAGGTCTCCCCCAGGTCCAGGTGCTCGATCGGGCCGCATATGGTCCGCGCGCCCCGCACCCGCTCCAGCATCTCGGGTGACTCGTCCACCGCCGTGACGGTGAAGCCGCGCTCCAGCAGCGGATGGGTCACGCGACCCACTCCGCAGCCCAGTTCCAGGATGTGCGCGCCCGCGGGCACGGCCGCGGCGATGATGTCCGGCTCGTCCCGCACCGGCATGCGGCTGTACAGCTCGACCGCGCAGCCGTCCGGAGTGATCGGCCCCGGCCCCGTCCCTCGATAGCCCTGACGCGTCTTCAGTTCCATGCCCGGACAACGGCCCGCACCCGGACCCCCGTTCCCCCCTCGCCCGCATTCACCCGTACGAGTGAGCGAAGAGTGGGAGAGGAGCAGGCGCGGCGTCCTCGGCCGGGCGCCGGACGCCTGGCACCGGGCGCCGGGCGAGGACGGTCAGGTGTCGAACCGGGCGCGTTGCAGGTACTCCGGGTTCGGGTCCAGCGCGGCGGCCAGCCGGAAGTGGCGCTTGGCCCGGTCGGGATGGCCCTGGCGCTCGTAGGTACGGCCGAGCGCGAAGTGCGCGAACGCGTTGTCCGGCTCGCGCTCCAGGACGATGGTGAACTCCAGCTCGGCGGGTCTGAGCTGCGCCGCGGCGAAGAAGGCACGCGCGCGCAGCAGGCGTGCCGCCGTGTTCTCGGGGTGCGCGGCGATGACGCCGTCGAGCAGCTTCACCGCGCCCCGCGGGTCGCGCGCGGCGAGCAACTGCTCGGCGGCGCGGAAGTCGATGACATGCGTTTCCGGGGTACGTCCGGTCGAACCGCTGGTGTCGGGCACGGCAAAGTCCTTCCCTCACTGCGAGGGTTCAACGCCCCGCCCCGGCACCGCTATTCCGGGAAGGCTCCGGCGCCGCCGTTCCGGGAGACGCCGGCACCACTCCTGCGGGGCACCGGTCAGGCGGCGCGTGCCCGCCGTTCCAGCCCGGCCCAGACCTCCGCCACCCGCTCGCGCAGCTCCTCCAGCGGCACGTCGTTGTCGATGACCACGTCGGCGATCTCGCGCCGCTTCTCCCGCGTCGCCTGGGCGGCCATGCGGGCGCGGGCGTCCTTCTCGGTCATGCCGCGCAGCCGTACGAGCCGGTCGAGCTGGGTCTCGGGCCGCGCGTCGACCACGATCACCAGGTCGTAGAGCGGGGCCAGGCCGTTCTCGGTCAGGAGCGGGACGTCGTGGACCACGACGGCGTCCTCGGCGGCGGCCTCCTCCAGCTCCCCCGAGCGCCCCCCGACCAGCGGGTGCACGATCGAGTTCAGCGCGGCCAGCTTCTCCGGATCGGCGAAGACGATCGAGCCCAGCCGGGGCCTGTCCAGGCTGCCGTCCTCCGCGAGCACCTCCGGACCGAACGCCTCGACGACCGCCTCCAGACCGGGTGTGCCCGGGGCGACGACCTCGCGTGCGATGCGGTCGGCGTCGATCAGGACGGCGCCGTGCTCGACGAGCAGCCGCGACACCTCGCTCTTACCGGCTCCGATGCCCCCGGTCAGGCCCACCTTCAGCATGAGCGGCAGCTTAGGCCCTGCCCGCGGCGGCGCGCCCGCCGGGCCCGGCGGACGCCCCACGACCGCGCTCGCTAGCCGTCGCCCTCCCGCTCGGCGAGGAACTTCTCGAACTCGCGGCCGATCTCGTCGGCGGAGGGGATCTCGACGGGTTCGGCGAGCATGTTGCCCCGGGTCTCGGCGCCCGCGGCGGCGTCGTACTGGTGCTCCAGGCCCTGGACGAGGGCGGTCAGTTCCTCGTCGCCCTCCCGGATCTGCCGTTCGATCTCGGTCTGGGTGCGGTGGGCGTCGTTGCGCAGGGCGTGCGCGAGGCTGGGCAGGACCAGGCCGGTGGCCGAGGTGATGGCCTCCAGCGCGGTCAGCGCCGCGTCCGGGTAGGCGGACCGGGCGATGTAGTGCGGCACGTGCGCGGCGACGCCCAGGACGTCGTGCCCGGCCTCCATCAGGCGGTACTCCAGCAGCGCCTCGACGCTGCCCGGCACCTGCGCCTCCTCGAAGGGGCTGCGGTGGCCGGGGACGAGGTCGCTGCGGTTGCCGTGCGGGGTCAGCCCCACGGGGCGGGTGTGCGGGACGCCCATGGGGATGCCGTGGAAGTTCACCGACAGGCGGACGCCGAGCCGCTCCACGATCTGCCGTACGGCGGCCGCGAACCGCTCCCACTCCACGTCCGGCTCGGGGCCGGCCAGCAGCAGGAAGGGCGCGCCCGTGGCGTCCTGGACGAGGCGCACCTCGATGGTGGGCTCCTCATAGTCGGTCCAGCGGTCGCGCTTGAAGGTCAGCAGCGGCCGGCGCGCCCGGTAGTCGACGAGCCGGTCGTGGTCGAAGCGCGCCACGACCTGGTGGGGCAGCGAGTCGAGGAGTCCGCCGACGATCTGGTCGCCGGTCTCGCCCGCGTCGATGTATCCGTCGAAGTGGTAGAGCATGACAAGGCCGGCCGACTCCTGGGCGAGCGCCATGTCGACGACTGCCAGGCCCTTCGGCTCCCATGTGTACAGACTCTGCGGATCAAGCACGGTGACCGCCCCTCCTCGTGTTCGTAGGTTCACAACGAGGAGCGGGGCGCGGGCATTCCCCAACGGGGCGGTCCGCCTTCAGAAGGCTTCACGTGGGGAAGGGGTCGCGTGCGGAAGGAGGGGCGGTGGCCTGCTCGCGGGTCCGCGGCAAAGGCGTTCTCGCAACGGCTGCGGCCCGCACCCCAGTGGGGTGCGGGCCGCAGTCATCGGCTAGTGCCTAGCGGTGAGCGTTCAGCTCTGGCCGCCGGCCAGCTTCTCGCGCAGCGCGGCAAGCGCCTCGTCCGAAGCCAGCGCACCGGAGGTGTCGCCGCCCTCGGAGGAGTACGAACCGCCGCCGGACGCGGCCGGAGCGGCGGTCTCGCCACCCTCGGCAGCGGCCTTCTCGTCCGCCTCGCGGGACTTGATGACCTGCGCCTGGTGCTGCTCGAAGCGCTGCTGCGCCTCGGCGTACTGGGTCTCCCACGCCTCGCGCTGGGTCTCGTAGCCCTCGAGCCAGTCGTTGGTCTCGGGGTCGAAGCCCTCGGGGTAGATGTAGTTGCCCTGGTCGTCGTAGGACGCGGCCATGCCGTACAGGGTCGGGTCGAACTCGACCGCCGACGGGTCGGCGCCGAAGGACTCGTTGGCCTGCTTCAGCGAGAGGCTGATGCGACGGCGCTCGAGGTCGATGTCGATGACCTTGACGAAGATCTCGTCGTTGACCTGGACGACCTGCTCCGGGATCTCCACGTGGCGCTCGGCCAGCTCGGAGATGTGGACCAGACCCTCGATGCCCTCGTCCACGCGGACGAACGCACCGAACGGAACCAGCTTCGTGACCTTGCCGGGCACGACCTGGCCGATCTGGTGGGTGCGGGCGAACTGCTGCCACGGGTCTTCCTGGGTCGCCTTCAGCGACAGGGAGACGCGCTCGCGGTCCATGTCGACGTCCAGGACCTCGACCGTGACCTCCTGGCCGACCTCGACGACCTCGGAGGGGTGGTCGATGTGCTTCCAGGACAGCTCGGAGACGTGGACCAGACCGTCGACGCCACCCAGGTCCACGAAGGCACCGAAGTTGACGATCGAGGAGACCACGCCGGAGCGGACCTGACCCTTCTGGAGGGTCGTGAGGAACGTCTGGCGGACCTCGGACTGGGTCTGCTCCAGCCAGGCACGGCGGGACAGGACCACGTTGTTGCGGTTCTTGTCCAGCTCGATGATCTTCGCCTCGAGCTCCTTGCCCACGTAGGGCTGGAGGTCGCGGACACGGCGCATCTCGACCAGGGAGGCCGGGAGGAAGCCGCGGAGGCCGATGTCGAGGATGAGACCACCCTTGACGACCTCGATGACGGTACCGGTGACGATCCCGTCCTCTTCCTTGATCTTCTCGATGGTGCCCCAGGCACGCTCGTACTGGGCGCGCTTCTTCGAGAGGATCAGGCGGCCTTCCTTGTCCTCCTTCTGGAGGACGAGGGCCTCGATCTCGTCGCCCACGGCGACGACCTCGTTGGGGTCGACGTCGTGCTTGATCGAGAGCTCGCGGCTCGGGATGACACCTTCGGTCTTGTAACCGATGTCGAGCAGGACCTCGTCCCGGTCGACCTTCACGATGACGCCGTCGACGATGTCGCCGTCGTTGAAGTACTTGATCGTCTCGTCGATCGCGGCGAGGAAGGCTTCCTCGTTACCGATGTCGTTGACCGCTACCTGCGGAGTGGTGGCGGTGGTCTCGGTGCTGCTCGTCATGTGGGAAAGGGCTCCGGTACGGACATTGAAGTCGTAGGTACTGCTTGCGCCAGGAGCCCGTTTCGCTCTGAAGAAGCCGGACAGCCAAAGAAGCACCACGCAAAACCGCTGGTGGCGCCTCGAAAACCGAGGGGACATACAACAGACGCGAGCGCAGCCTGCTACGTCTGAGGAGCGCAGGCTCGCAGCGCAACTTGTAGCATACGGGGGCAGCCGGACAGGGTCAATGCGCGAAGCCGCACACGCGGGGCGGTTCACCGCATTTCCGGCACAGAACCTTTCTCCCGAGGCCACGCCGACACCAGGACATCCCTTCTCGCCGGCACGCCATGGGGGCGGGTTGGACGGAAGAGTACGACGAGGGAGCCGATCATCCAAGAGCCAGAGCCGTTCGAGACGTTCGAACCGGAGGCCACCCGCCGCGCGGCCGGCGTCACCGAGAGCACCCGGGCCAACCGGGGCTGGTGGGACCGGAACGCGGACGAGTACCAGGGCGAACACGGCACGTTCCTCGGCGACGACCGCTTCGTGTGGTGCCCCGAGGGGCTGGACGAGGTGGAGGCGGAGCTGCTGGGCCCGTCGGAGGAGCTGAAGGACAGGGACGTCCTGGAGATCGGCGCCGGCGCGGCCCAGTGCTCGCGCTGGCTGGTCGCGCAGGGCGCGCGCCCGGTGGCGCTGGACCTGTCCCACCGCCAGCTCCAGCACGCGCTGCGGATCGGCGGGCCGTTCCCGCTGGTGTGCGCGGACGCGGCGGCGCTGCCGTTCGCCGACGGCTCCTTCGACCTGGCGTGCTCCGCGTACGGGGCGCTGCCCTTCGTCGCCGATCCGCGGCTGGTGCTGCGCGAGGTGCGCCGGGTGCTGCGGCCGGGCGGGCGGTTCGTCTTCTCGGTGACGCATCCGATCCGCTGGGCCTTCCCGGACGAGCCGGGCCCGGAGGGGCTGTCGGTGTCCGCCTCCTACTTCGACCGCACGCCCTACGTCGAGCAGGACGACGAGGGACTGGCCGTCTACGTGGAGCACCACCGCACGCTCGGCGACCGGGTGCGCGACGTCGTGACCTCCGGCTTCCGCCTGGTGGACCTCATCGAGCCGGAGTGGCCCGACTGGAACACCTCCGAGTGGGGCGGCTGGTCGCCGCTGCGCGGGCATCTGATCCCGGGCACGGCGATCTTCGTGTGCGAGCGCGACTGACGCGACGGAGCGGTGCGGGCGCTCCCGCACGGACACAGGGGGGTGTTTCCGCCGGCGGACGGCCTGCGGGACGGCTCGCGAACGGCGCCTTGAGGGCGCCGTTCGTCGTCGTACGACACTGGGGGCGTGATCCGTTACGACGCCCTGGAGGCGCTGCCCGTACGCGGCGCCCTGCCCGCACTCGACGAGGCGCTGGAGGGGCACGGCACCGCCGTGCTCGTCGCGCCGCCCGGCACCGGCAAGACGACGCTGGTGCCGCTGGCCCTGGCCGGGCTGCTGGGCGCGGGGCCGGCGCGGCGGGTGGTGGTGGCCGAGCCGCGGCGGATCGCGGCGCGGGCCGCGGCCCGGCGGATGGCGTGGCTGCTGGGCGAGAAGCCCGGCGAGAGCGTCGGCCACACGGTCCGCGGGGAACGCGTCGTCGGGCGGCACACGCGCGTGGAGGTCGTCACGACCGGTGTGCTGCTCCAGCGGCTCCAGCGCGACCAGGAGCTGGGCGGCATCGACGTGGTGGTGCTCGACGAGTGCCACGAGCGGCATCTGGACGCGGACACCGCGGCGGCGTTCCTGTGGGACGTGCGCGAGACGCTGCGGCCCGAGCTGCGGCTGGTGGCCGCGTCGGCGACCACGGACGCCGAGGGCTGGGCGCGGCTGCTGGGCGGGGCGCCGGTGGTCGAGGCGGCGGGCGTGGCGCATCCGGTGGAGGTGGTGTGGGCGCCGCCCGCGCGTCCGGTGCGGCCGCCGCACGGGCTGCGGGTGGATCCGGCGCTGCTGGCGCACGTGGCGTCGGTGGTGCGACGGGCGCTGGCCGAGCGGTCCGGGGACGTGCTGTGCTTTCTGCCGGGGGTCGGGGAGATCGGGCGGGTGGCGGGAGAGATCGGGCGGGTGGCGGGGGCGCTCGGGGAGCTCGGGGGCCTGGAGGACGTCGACGTGCTTCAGGTGCACGGGCGTGCGCCGGCGGACGTGCAGGAGGCGGTGCTCGCGCCGGGGCGGCGGCGCCGGGTGGTGCTGGCCACGTCCGTGGCGGAGTCCTCGCTGACGGTCCCCGGGGTGCGGGTGGTGGTCGACTCGGGGCTCGCGCGGGAGCCGCGGGTGGACCACGCGCGCGGGCTGAGCGCGCTGGCGACCGTACGGGCCTCGCAGGCGGCCGGGCGGCAGCGGGCGGGGCGCGCGGGGCGTGAGGCGCCGGGGACGGTGTACCGGTGCTGGGCGGAGGCGGAGGACGGGCGGCTGCCGCGGTTCCCGGCGCCGGAGATCAAGGTGGCGGAGCTGACCGCGTTCGCCCTCCAGACGGCCTGCTGGGGCGACCCGGACGCCGCCGGGCTGGCGCTGCTGGATCCGCCGCCGGGCGGGGCGATGGCGGCGGCGCGGGAGGTCCTGACCGCGGTGGGCGCGGTGGACGCCGCCGGGCGGGCCACCGGGCGCGGGGCGCGGCTGGCGCGGCTCGGGGTGCATCCGCGGCTGGGTCGGGCGCTGCTGGACACCGCCGCCCTCGGGGGCGGGGAGCGGGTCGCGGAGGCCGTCGCGCTGTTGAGCGAGGAGGCGCCGCGGGAGTACGGCGACGATCTCGCCGCCGCGGTGCGGACCGCTCGCCGCGGCGGCGACGCCTACGCGGCGCGGTGGCGCGGGGAGGTGCGGCGGCTGCGGGGCGCGGCGTCGGGAGCGGGACTCCCCGGCGTGCCCGGCCGGGACCCCGGTGCCGAGGTGAGCGTGGCGGCGCGAGAGGCGGATGGGGCGGGAGGGGCTGACCCGGGCGCCGCGCGGAGCGCAGTCACGGGCCCGCCGACGGCCGCCGCCCCGCCGGAGGGCGCCGCGCGGCACGACGCCGCGGGAGAGCAGAAGCCGAGGCCCCCGGCCGCCTCCGCCATCTCCGCCCCCGGTGGCGAAGGGCGGCGAAGCAGCGGAGACAGCCCAGGAACTGCCGGTCTCGTCGTCGGGGCCGGGCTCGGGCGGGATTCGGACGAGTGGGTCGCCGGGGTGGTGGGGGCGCTGGCGTATCCCGAGCGGGTGGCCCGGCTGGACGGGGGGTCGTACGTGATGGCCTCCGGGACGCGGGCCGAGCTCGCCGAGGGGTCCGCGCTGCGGGGCGCGCCGTGGATCGTGGTCGCGGTGGCCGACCGTCCGCTCGGCCGGGCGCACGCGCGCGTGCGGCTCGCCGCCGCGATCGACGAGGACGTCGCCCGGTTCGCCGCCGGGGCGCTGTACGAGGAGCGGACGGAGGTCCACTGGTCGGACGGGGACGTCGTCGCGCGGCGGGTCGAACGGCTCGGGGCGGTGGAGCTGACGGCGCGCCCGCTCGCCGCCCCCGACCCCGCCCTCGTCCGCGAAGCGCTGCTCGACGGGCTGCGGCGGGAGGGCCTCGGACTGCTGCGGTGGCCGGCGGGGGGCGGTCTGCTGCGGCAGCGGCTCGCGTTCCTGCACCGCCGGCTCGGCGCGCCCTGGCCCGACGTCGACGACGACGCGCTGCACGCGCGCGTGGACGAGTGGCTGGAGCCGGAGCTGAGCCGGGCCCGGCGGCGCGCGGACCTGGGGCGCGTGGACGCCGGGCAGGCGCTGGCCCGGCTGCTGCCCTGGGCGTCCGGTGCGGCGGCCCGGCTGGACGAACTCGCCCCGGAGCGGATCACCGTGCCCAGCGGGTCCGCGGTCCGCGTCGACTACACGGACCCGGAGCAGCCGGTGCTGGCGGTCAAGCTCCAGGAGATGTTCGGGCTGGAGCGGTCGCCGCTCGTCGCCGGGGCGCCGGTCCTCGTGCACCTGCTCTCCCCCGCGGGCCGCCCCGTCGCCGTCACCGCCGACCTCGCCTCCTTCTGGCGGGACGGCTACAAGGGCGTACGGGCGGAGCTGCGCGGCCGGTATCCGAAGCATCCCTGGCCCGAGGACCCGGCCACCGCGCGGCCCACCCGGCACACCAACGCGCGGCTCGGACGGTGACGCGGAGGGGCGCCCTGCCGCCGTGGCGGAGGGCGCCCCTCGGTGCGTGGCCGCGCCGGGCGGATCACGAAGAGGCCGGCGGCTTACGCGGAGGCCGTGGAACCGGTGGTGGTCGACGGGCTCGGGGCGGTCGACGGTTCGGTGTCCGTGCCGGGGCTCTGGCTCGGGCTCGGGTCGGGGCTCGCCGGGGTGCCGGCCGGCGCGACCCGGAGTTCGACGGTCAGCGTCGCGCCGCCGGCGGTGGTGACGCGGAGCAGGAACGTGCCGGTGGTGTCGTCGGCGTACAGCTTGGGCAGCTTCAGCACGCCCTTGGCGTCGGTGCGCAGGTCCGTCAGGGTGCGGACCGGCTTGCCGTCGGCGTCCTTGAAGTAGGGGCCCTTGGTGTTCGCGGTGGCGTCGTCGGCGGACTTGACCAGGGTCGCGGTGGCCGCGACCTTGCCGGCGGCGGCTTTCTCGTAGGTGGCCTTCAGCTCGACCTGGTCGGCGAACTCGCCGCCGGGGGCGCAACTGAGCGGGGTGTCGCCGGTGCGGGCGAGGGCGTCGGCGGTGCGCTCGGTGACGGTCGCCCGGTAGTCGAGGCCCGTCACCGTGCGGCCGACGACCAGGGCGCGCACGGTGAACGTCCCGGTCTTCTCGCCCGCCTGGAGCGCGGGTGCGACGGCGACGCCGGAGGCGCCGGTGACGACCGTGGCGATCTTCTCGCCGCCGGTGAAGACGGCGTCGGTGTCGCCGGTGATCACGAACCGGACCCTGACCTTGGCGAGGGACTTGCCGGTCTTCGTCTCGGCGCGGGCGGTGATCCGCTGCGTGAACGCGTCGCCCGCCCGGGCGGTGAGCTGGGGCGTGTCCACGTCCTTGAGGTGGTCCACGATGTCGGTGCGGCTGGGCGGCGGGGTGGGCTTCGACGGCGCGGGGTCGGTCGGGTCCGGGGAGGGGCTGGTCCCGCCGCCGGGCTTGCCGGGCTTGCTCGGCCCGCCGGACCCGTTCGGGGCGCCCGGGGTGCTCGGGGTGTCCGTGGCGGGGGTCGACGGGGACGACGGCCGGGGGGTCGTGCCGGGCGTGCCGGGGGTGGGGCCCGTGCCGCCGCGCTCGGACGGCACGGCGCCGGTGCCGTCGGGGATCGTGTGGGTGCCCCTGCGGTAGTACTCCATCCAGGACAGGACGGTGTTCAGGTAGTCCTCGGAGGCGTTGTAGCTGAGGATCGCCTTGCGCAGGTCGCGGGTGTCGGCCAGGTCCCAGCCGAAGCGGCACAGGTAGTGGCCGGTGGCGAGGGCGGCGTCGAAGACGTTGTTGGGGTCCTTCTTGCCGTCGCCGTTGCCGTCCCGGCCCGCCCACTTCCAGGTGGAGGGGATGAACTGCATGGGGCCGACGGCGCGGTCGTAGGTGCTGTCGTTGTCGTAGGCGCCGTGGTCGGTGTCGCTGATGTTGGCGAAGCCGACGCCGTTGAGGACCGGGCCGAGGATCGGGGTGATCGTCGTGCCGTCGGCGGTGACGCGGCCGCCGCCCGCGTGGCCGGACTCCACCTTGCCGATGGCGGCGAGCAGTTGCCAGGGCAGGTTGCAGCCCGGCTTGGCGGTGCGCAGCTCGGCCTCGGCCTTCTTGTACGCGGCGAGCACGGTGGCGGGGATGCCGGCCTCGGAGGGCGTGTCGGCGACCGGGAGGCCGACGGCGGTGGTGGGCGCGGGATTGGGGCTCTTCAGCGGGGGAAGCGCCGTGTAGTAGTGCGAGTTGCCGGTCGCGGTGTCGCCTGCGGCGGGCTGCTCGGGGGCGGGCGTCGCGCCGGCGGCGGTCGGTCTTCCCTGGCCGTCCGCCGTCACCCCCGGTGCCTCGGAAGCGGAGAGGGCCGCTACGGCCACCGCCGCCACGGCCGTGGTGGCCGCTCCCTTGTACAGCCTCCTGCCGAAATGCGCCGCCATGGAGTGAACCCCTCCCGTGGACGCCGAGCGTCCGTCCGTGCCTGTCTGTTCGCCCTGTTGTGACAGTTGACCCGCGGTATTGGTTGCCCTCGTGGAGCGATGCGTGTGTACGACCCAGGCGACCCTACGACAACTTCCTTTGCGACGGGACCGGTTGGTGCCCGGTTTTCACCGGTTGGCCACTTACTGTTGCGCGGGGCGCGGTGGTCCCGGGTCCCGCGTACTGGACGGCGCCGACCGACGGACCGCCCCTCCGGTCATGTCGCCTGCCTGGGGGTCGTGTTGCCGTTCACGTTGAGTCATGCGGCGGCCGTGCTGCCCGCGGTGCGCGGGGACGGCACGGGGCGGGGCCGGCTGACGCCCGCGCTGCTGGTGGCGGGCTCCTTCGCGCCGGACATGACCTACTACGCGGCGAGCGTCCTGCCCGGGGCGATGGGGTTCGGCGCGGTCACGCACTCCTTCGCCGGGGTGTTCACGGTGGACGTGCTGATCGCCTGGGCGCTGGGGGCGGCGTGGCTGCTGGTGCGCGAGCCGCTGGTGGCGCTGCTGCCGCCCGCCCGTCAGGGGCGCTGGGCGGCGCTGACGCGGTGCGGGGCGCCGCGCGCGCGGGTGCGGCCCGCCGTGGTGCCGTGGTGGTACGTCTCGGCGGTCCTCGGCGCGCTGACGCACGTGGTGTGGGACGCGTTCACGCATCTCGACCGGTGGGGGTCGCGGGTGTTCCCGGTGCTGGACCGCTCGCTGCCGGGCGCGCCCCTGTACGGGTACGTGCAGTACGGCGGCTCGGCGGTCGCGGCGGTGGTGATCGCCGTGTTCGTGCTGCGTGTGCTGCGGCGGATGCCGGCGGGCGAGCCGTACGGGGTGCCCGCGCTGTCGCGACGGGACCGGTGGTGGGCCGTGGCGGTGATCGGCGGCTGCGCGGGCCTGGGGGCGGTGCGGCGGGTGGCCCAGTGGCGGGGCGGGCGCGGCCCGTCGGCCGAGGTGCGCGACCTGGTGCCGGTGCTGTGCTTCGGCGCGGGCGCCGGACTGGTGGCGGGGCTGCTGGTCTGCGCCGCCGGGGTCAGGGTGTGGCGTCCGGCCGGCCGGGTCCGCGCCGGGGGCGGTGCGGGTGGCGCGGGGGGCGGTCCGGGCGGGGCCGGCGTTGCGGTGGGCCGCTCGGACGGTCGGCGGCCGGGGGCGCCGCGACGAAGACCGTGACGGTGCGGACGGGGCCCGGCCGGGGCAGGCGGGCGAGGAACAGGGCGACGTAGCCGCGGCTGAGGTCCGCCCACAGGCGCCAGGGCGGCGGTTCGTGGAGCGGGAGGCGGCGGCGCAGGCCGGTCGCGGCGCGGCGCAGGGGGGCCGCGGGGTCGGTGGGGACGCGGGCGGTGCTTGCCGCGGCCGCGAGGGCCGGAACCGGCGGGAGCGGCGCGGCGGGGGCCGCGCCGACGGCTGTCTGGGATGCCGCCGGCCGGTGGTTGAGCATGCGTATACCCATGCCCGCATCCTGTCGGCCCGTCCTGCGGGCGGCGTCTTCGCGGGGGCCACGTGAGTGACGAGACGGAGGGGCGGGGGCCGGCCGGAACGGCCCGGTGGCCTGGGGAGGACTGGACGCATCGGGGCGGGCCGGGGGCGGGATGCGCCAGCTCTTCGCGGCCCCAGAAGGGCAGCCGCCCAGAACGGCAGCCGCCCAGGACGGCAGCCACCCAGGACGGCAGCCACCCGGAGCGACAGCCGCCCGGAGCGACAGCACGCCGCCCCGGGGCCGGAGCGCACCGGCCCCGGGGCGGCCACGGGGGCGCGGGCCGTCTCCCCCGCACGCCCCCGGAGGGGCTAGTGCGCCGCCGACTCCCAGTCGCGGCCGACGCCGACCGAGACGTCCAGGGGCGCCCGGAGGGTGACCGCGCCGGACATCTCGCGGCGGACGATCTCCTCGGTCGCCGCACGCTCGCCGGGGGCGATCTCCAGCACGATTTCGTCGTGCACCTGGAGGAGCATGCGGGACTTGAGGCCGGCCTCGCGCAGCGCCCGGTCCACGTTCAGCATGGCGATCTTGACGATGTCCGCCGCCGTGCCCTGGATCGGAGCGTTCAGCGCCATCCGCTCGGCCGCCTCGCGGCGCTGGCGGTTGTCGCTGTTGAGGTCGGGCAGGTAGCGGCGGCGGCCGAACAGCGTCGCCGTATAGCCCGTGGCGCGCGCCTCGTCGACCGCGCGGCGCAGGTAGTCCCGTACGCCGCCGAACCGCTCGAAGTAGGCGTCCATCAGCGCGCGGGCCTCGGCCGCCTCGATGTTCAGCTGCTGGGAGAGGCCGAAGGCCGACAGCCCGTACGCCAGGCCGTACGACATCGCCTTGATCTTGCGGCGCATCTCCGCGTCCACCGCCGACCGGTCGACGCCGAAGACCTGCGAGGCGGCCGTGGTGTGCAGGTCCTCGCCGGAGGTGAACGCCTCGATCAGGCCCTCGTCCTCGGACAGGTGGGCCATCACCCGCAGCTCGATCTGGCTGTAGTCGGCGGTCATCAGCGACTCGAAGCCCTCGCCGACCACGAAGCCGCGGCGGATGGCCCGGCCCTCGTCGGTGCGGACCGGGATGTTCTGGAGGTTCGGCTCGGTGGAGGAGAGCCGGCCGGTCGCGGCGACGGTCTGGTTGAACGTCGTGTGGATCCGGCCGTCCGCCGCGATCGTCTTGATCAGGCCCTCGACGGTCACCCGGAGCTTGGCCTGCTCACGGTGGCGCAGCATGATCACCGGCAGCTCGTTGTCCGTCTGCGCGGCGAGCCAGGCCAGGGCGTCGGCGTCGGTGGTGTAGCCGGTCTTGGTCTTCTTGGTCTTCGGCAGGGCCAGCTCGCCGAAGAGGACCTCCTGGAGCTGCTTGGGCGAGCCGAGGTTGAACTCGTGCCCGGCCGCCGCGTGCGCCTCCTTCACGGCCTGCTGCACCGCACCGGCGAACATCTGCTCCATGGCTTCGAGGTGCGCCCGGTCGGCGGCGATGCCGTGCCGCTCCATGCGGGCGAGCAGCGCGGAGGTGGGCAGCTCCATGTCGCGCAGCAGATCGGCCGCGCCGACCTCGTCGAGCCGGCCCTCGAACACCTCGCCGAGGTCGAGGATCGAGCGGGCCTGGATCATCAGCATCTCGGCCTCGGCGGCCTCGTCCGCGCCGAAGGCGAGCTGGCCGTCGGCCGCGGCGGCGGGCGCCAGCTCGCGGTGCAGGTACTCCAGGGACAGCGCGTCCAGCGCGAAGGAGCGGCGGCCCGGCTTGACCAGGTAGGCGGCGAGCGCGGTGTCCATGCGGACGCCCGCGACGCGCCAGCCGTGCTCGGCCATGACCCGCATCGCGCCCTTGGCGTCGTGGAACACCTTGGCGCGCTCCGCGTCGGCCAGCCAGGCCGCGAACGCGCTCTCGTCCGCCTCGTCCAGCTGCGCCGGGTCGAACCAGGCCGCGGCGCCGTCGGCGGCGGCGAGCGCGACCTCGGCGACCGAGCCCGCGCCCAGCGCCCAGGCGTCGACCGTGGCCACGCCCAGCGTGTCCGTGCCGTGCCCGGCCAGCCAGGGCGCCAGCTCGCCGGTGCCGAGCACCGTGCCGTCCAGCTCCACGCCGTCCGCCGCGACCGGGGTGGCCTCGGCCTCCTCGGCGCCGGGGTCGACGGCGAAGAGCCGCTCGCGCAGCGAGGGGTTGCGGATCTCCAGGGAGTCCAGGAGCGTGGCGACGGCCTTGCGGTCGTACGCCGTCCTGGCGAGGTCGGTGACCGTCTTCGGCAGCTCCACCTCCCGCTCCAGCTCGGTGAGGCGGCGGTTGAGCTTGACGGACTCCAGGTGGTCGCGGAGGTTCTGCCCGGCCTTGCCCTTGACCTCCTCGGCGCGCTCGACCAGCTCCGCGAACGAGCCGAACTGGTTGATCCACTTCGCGGCGGTCTTCTCGCCGACGCCGGGGATGCCGGGCAGGTTGTCGGACGGGTCGCCGCGCAGCGCCGCGAAGTCCGGGTACTGGGCCGGCGTCAGCCCGTACTTCTCGACGACCTTCTCCGGGGTGTACCGGGTCAGCTCGGAGACGCCCTTGGTCGGGTACAGCACCGTGGTGTGCTCGGAGACCAGCTGGAAGGAGTCGCGGTCGCCGGTGACGATCAGCACCTCGAAGCCCTCGGCCTCGGCCCGGGTGGCGAGCGTGGCGATGATGTCGTCGGCCTCGAAGCCCTCGACGGCGAAGCGCTCGGCGCGCATGGCGTCCAGCAGCTCGCCGATCAGCTGCACCTGGCCCTTGAACTCGTCGGGCGTCTTGGAGCGGTTCGCCTTGTACTCGGTGAACTCCTCCGAGCGCCACGTCTTGCGGGACACGTCGAACGCCACCGCGAAGTGCGTGGGCGCCTCGTCACGCAGGGTGTTGGCCAGCATCGACGCGAAGCCGTAGATCGCATTCGTCGGCTGGCCCGTCGCGGTGGTGAAGTTCTCCGCGGGCAGCGCGAAGAACGCGCGGTAGGCCAGCGAGTGCCCGTCCATGAGCATGAGCCGGGGACGCGTACCGCCGGAGGTCTTGTCGGTCTTCTTCGATGCTGTCTCTGCCACGTCCCCGATCCTGCCACGGACCACTGACAGCCGGGACGCACCCGCCGCCGGGCCCGCCCGCCCCGCGGGCCGCGTCCTCCCTCCGTTCCCCACCGCGCCCCTCCGCCCGCTCCCCCCTCCGCCCGGCCTCCGCCCGGCCTCCGGCGATGTCGGTGGTGCGTGGGAGGATCGGAGGACTCCGGGCGGAGGGACCGGCCGGAGGACACCACGCGCGCGGCCCGCACCGTGTGCGCCGTCGAAGGGGAGGGTGCGATGGCCACGAAGCCGCCCAAGGGCGATCCGGTTCAGGACGCGCCGCAGGTCGCCGAGCCCCAGCACGCGGCGGCGGGGCTCCCGGCCATCGGGCACACCCTGCGCATCGCCCAGCGGCAGATGGGCGTGCGCCGCACCGCGCTGACCCTGCTGCGGGTCAACCAGAAGGACGGCTTCGACTGCCCCGGCTGCGCCTGGCCCGAGCCGGAGCACCGGCACGCGGCGGAGTTCTGCGAGAACGGCGCGAAGGCGGTCGCCGAGGAGGCCACCCTGCGCCGGGTCACCCCGGAGTTCTTCGCCGCGCACACCGTGGCCGAGCTGGCCGGGCGCAGCGGCTACTGGCTGGGCCAGCAGGGCCGCCTCACCCACCCCATGTACCTGCCCGAGGGCGCCGACCGCTACGAGCCGGTCACCTGGGAGCGCGCCTTCGGCATCGTCGCCGAGGAGATCGCCGCCCTCGCCTCCCCCGACGAGGCCGTCTTCTACACCTCGGGCCGCACCAGCAACGAGGCCGCCTTCCTCTACCAGCTGTTCGCCCGCGAGCTGGGCACCAACAACCTGCCCGACTGCTCCAACATGTGCCACGAGTCCTCCGGCTCGGCGCTGTCGGAGACGCTCGGTGTCGGCAAGGGCAGCGTCCTGCTGGACGACCTCCACCAGGCCGACCTGATCATCGTGGCCGGCCAGAACCCGGGCACCAACCACCCCCGGATGCTCTCCGCGCTGGAGAAGGCCAAGGCGAACGGCGCCCGGATCATCAGCGTCAACCCGCTGCCCGAAGCGGGCCTGGAGCGCTTCAAGAACCCGCAGACGCCCAAGGGCCTCGCCGCCGGCGCCGCGCTCACCGACCTGTTCCTCCAGATCCGCATCGGCGGCGACCAGGCCCTCTTCCGCCTCCTCAACAAGCTGATCCTGGAGACCGGCGGCGCCGTCGACGAGCTGTTCGTGCGCGAGCACACCCACGGCTTCGAGGAGTTCGCCGAGGCCGCCCGCGCCGCCGACTGGGACGAGACGCTGAGGGCGACCGGCCTCACCCGCGCGGAGATCGACCGCGCCTTCGAGATGGTCCTCGACTCGCAGCGCACCATCGTGTGCTGGGCGATGGGCCTGACCCAGCACAAGCACTCGGTGCCCACCATCCGCGAGGTCGTCAACTTCCTGCTGCTGCGCGGCAACATCGGCCGCACGGGCGCGGGCGTGTGCCCGGTGCGCGGCCACTCCAACGTGCAGGGCGACCGCACGATGGGCATCTTCGAACGGCCCGCCCCGGCCTTCCTGGACGCGCTGGAGAAGGAGTTCGGCTTCGCCCCGCCGCGCGAGCACGGCTACGACGTGGTGCGGGCCATCCGCGCCCTGCGCGACGGCGCGGCCAAGGTGTTCTTCGCCATGGGCGGCAACTTCGTCTCCGCCTCCCCCGACACCGACGTCACCGAGGCCGCCATGCGCCGGGCCCGGCTGACCGTGCACGTGTCCACCAAGCTCAACCGCTCCCACGTCGTCACCGGCGCGCGCGCCCTGATCCTGCCCACCCTCGGCCGCACCGAGCGCGACGTGCAGGCGGGCGGCGAGCAGTTCGTCACCGTCGAGGACTCCATGGGCATGGTGCACGCCTCCCGCGGCCGCCTGGAGCCCGCCGGCCGCCACCTGCTGTCCGAACCGGCCATCGTGGCCCGCCTGGCCCGCCGGGTGCTCGGCGCGGACAGCGTGGTGCCGTGGGAGGCGTTCGAGCGGGACTACGCCGCGATCCGCGACCGGATCGCCCGCGTCGTCCCCGGCTTCGAGGACTTCAACGCGCGCGTGGCCCGCCCCGGCGGCTTCGCGCTGCCGCACGGCCCGCGCGACGAGCGCCGCTTCCCGACGGCCACCGGCAAGGCCAACTTCACCGCCGCGCCGGTGGAGTACCCCGAGCTGCCCGAGGGCCGGCTGCTGTTGCAGACGCTGCGTTCGCACGACCAGTACAACACCACGATCTACGGCCTCGACGACCGCTACCGGGGCATCCGCGGCGGCCGGCGGGTGGTCCTGGTCAACCCCGAGGACGCGCGCGCCCTCGGGCTGGCCGACGGGACGTACGTCGACCTCGTCGGCGAGTGGAAGGACGGGGTGGAGCGGCGCGCCCCCGGCTTCCGCCTCGTGCACTACCCGACGGCCCGGGGCTGCGCGGCGGCGTACTACCCGGAGACGAACGTCCTGGTGCCGCTGGACGCCACCGCGGACACCAGCAACACCCCGGCCAGCAAGTCCGTCGTGGTGCGTCTGGAACAATCGGCGACCGACTGAGCGCTTGCTCAGTCACGTAGTGGCCGATCGACGACGGACGGAGCCGGTTCCATGGGCGAGCAGCACGAAGTGAAGTTCCCGCAAGAGGTCATCGACGAGTACGCCGCGCTCGGCGTCGATCTGCCCGCCCTGTTCTCCGCCGGGCACCTCGGCACCCGGATGGGCGTCCAGATCCTGGAGGCGTCCGCCGAGCGGGTCGTCGCCACCATGCCGGTGGAGGGCAACACCCAGCCGTACGGGCTGCTGCACGGCGGCGCCTCCGCCGTGCTGGCCGAGACGCTGGGCTCGGTCGGCGCGATGCTGCACGGCGGCAGCTCCAAGATCGCCGTCGGCGTCGACCTGAACTGCACCCACCACCGCGGGGTGCGCTCCGGTCTGGTCACGGGCGTGGCCACCCCGCTGCACCGGGGGCGGTCCACGGCGACGTACGAGGTCGTGATCAGCGACGAGCAGGGGCGGCGGGTGTGCAGCGCCCGGCTGACGTGTCTGCTGCGGGATCTCAACGCGGGCGAGCAGACGCCTGCGGCTGGCTGAACCCGGGCCCCTCGGTCACCGGTACGGCCGGGTGCCGGTGCGGGCGGTGCCCGTGCGGGCGGTGCCCGAGCCGCGGAGGACAGCCAGCGTCACTCGGACAGGCACCCGAGTCCTGGGCCGTGCCCACCCGTTCCGCCCTGCGGAACGCCTGCCCACGGCTGGTACGGGAACGGGTACGGGTGCCAGCCCACGGTTGGTACGGGTGCCGGGTGTCTGCCCACGGCCGGTAGGGGTGGGGTGTCTGCCCACGGCAGGTACGGGAACGGGTGTCTGCCCACCGCCGGTACGGGAACGGGTGCCAGCCCACGGCCGGTAGGGGTACGGGTGCCAGCCCACGGCTGGTCGGGGGCCGGGTGTCTGCCCGCGGCCGGTACAGGTACGGGCGCCAGCCCACGGCCGGTACGGGCACGGGAGCGAGCCCACGGCTCGTGCGGGTGTCTGCCCGGGGGGCTTGTGCGTTTCGTTGCCCGGCAGGTGCGCAGGTCCTAGTTTCGGAGCATGGGGGCGCGAGGAGTTGCGCGGTATGGGGGGACGGCTCTTGGGGGGCCGCTCGTCGCGGCGCTGCTGGCGGGCGCGGCGGCAGCCGGCTGCGCCGGACACGGCGGCGCACCCGCCCCGCCGTCCGCCGCCGCCCGGCCGCCCGCCCCACCGTCCGTCGCCGATCGGCCGCCGTCATCGCCGTCACCTCGGGTGACGTCCCCGGCGCGGCTGTGCGCCGACGTCGTCGCCCACTGGGCGCGCGAGACGCTCGACGACGGCGTCTACGGCGACTACCAGTCGATGGGGCTGTCCAACGGGCAGTACGAGATCCTGCGCCGGATCGTGGCCGCCGCCCGCCCCGTGCGGCAGCGCCAAGGCGACCGGGCGGCAGATGAGTTGATCGTGCGTCGGGCGAACGCCGCCTGCGCCGAGCGGTACCGCGACGGCGCCCCCGGCAAGGGGCCGTGGCAGTGAGCGGCATCGGCCCGCTCGAACCGGGCGAGGACACCCGCGCCGAGCACACCCGCGCCGAGCACACCGGCGTCCCGGAGGACTCCCGCGCCCGCCGCCGCCGCGCCGTCCTCGTCGCCGCCGTGCTCGTCGCCCTGCTGGCCGGCGCCGGCTTCCTCCAGGCCGCCCGCACGCGGCAACTCCCGCTCCCCGCACCGCCGTCGCCCGCACCGCCGTACCCCTCGCAGGTGGTCGACGTCTCCTATCTGGACCCGGTGGCCACCCCGCGCGGCGCGCCGCCGGGCAGCTTCAGTTTCGCGCTGCTGGTGAGTGTGGAATCCGGGCCTCCGGTGACCGTGAGCGCGCTCGACCAGCCGTATGCGGGACTTTCCGTCACCTCCACGCCCCGTCCGCCCTTCCGGACGGCGGCGGGCACCGCACGCAAGATCGTCATCACCCTGCATGTCAGGGAATGCGGGAAAGTTCCGGAGAATGCGGGACTTCCTTTCCTGGATGTAACACTGCGTAATACCCGCGCAATGGAGGTCCAGAGTTTCATCCTGGGGCCGCGGTATGCGCACGCCCTCTCCGAGGCACTGCAAGTAGCCTGTGGCAACGTTTCCCCGTCATCACCAAAACACCTTACACACCTGAACACAGCCGGGCGCGTCCTGCGGGTTCTCAGAATGCGGACGGGGCGAATCGGCCTGAATTCCGCTGTTCCACCCGCCGAGCACCGCTCTGCAATACGTCGTGTCATAACAAGAACGTCACAGCATTGGTCAGACTCTCCTCCCCGTTCCCCACGCCCGCCTAGAGTCACCGCCAGTCACCGCACGGTCGGAAAATCTCTTCGGGCCGGCGCTCGACTCGGCCCCTTCCAGGGGGGAGGGCCGTGCAAGGGAAAGGACTGACCGTGCGTCAACGTTCGCTCATCGCCATCACCGCCGCGCTGGCTGCGGGAGCACTCACCCTCACCGCCTGTGGCTCCCGGGACGGAGACAAGAACTCCGACTCCGGTGACGGCGGCGGCGGAACCACCGTCACCATCGGCGTCGACGCCCCGCTGACCGGAGACCTGTCCGCCCTCGGCCTCGGCATCAAGAACTCCGCCGACCTCGCCGTCAAGACCGCGAACAAGAAAAACTACGTCAAGGGCGTCACCTTCAAACTCCAGGCCCGCGACGACCAGGCCCAGCCTTCTTCCGGCCAGCAGAACGCCGTCACCTTCGTTTCCGACAAGAGCGTTCTCGGTGTCGTCGGCCCGCTGAACTCCTCCGTCGCCGAATCGATGCAGAAGGTCTTCGACGACGCGAAACTGGTCGAGGTCTCCCCGGCCAACACCGGCCCCTCCCTCACCCAGGGCCCCGACTGGCGCACCAAGAAGGTCCGCCAGCACCCGTCGTACTTCCGTACCGCGACCACGGACGCCATCCAGGGCCCGTTCGCCGCCCAGTACGTCTACAACGACGCCAAGAAGAAGAAGGTCTTCGTCATCGACGACAAGAAGACCTACGGCGCCGGCCTCGCGGGCACCTTCACCGACGAGTTCAAGAAGCTCGGCGGCCAGGTCGTCGGCACCGAGCACATCAACCCCGACACCAAGGACTTCTCCGCGGTCGCCACCAAGGTGAAGAACTCCGGCGCCGACGTCGTCTACTACGGCGGCGAATACCCGCAGGCCGGCCCGCTCAGCAAGCAGATCAAGGCCGCCGGCGCCAAGATCCCGCTGGTCGGCGGCGACGGCATCAACGACGCCACCTACGCCAAGCTGGCCGGCCCCTCCGCCGCCGGCGACCTCGCCACCTCCGTCGGCGCCCCGGTCGAGAAGCTCGACTCCGCCAAGCAGTTCGTGGACGACTACAAGGCGGCCGGCTACAAGGAGGAGTACGCGGCCTACGGCGGCTACTCCTACGACTCCGCCTGGGCCATCATCGAGGCCGTCAAGAAGGTCGTCGACGACAACGGCGGCAAGCTCCCCGACGACGCCCGCGCCAAGGTCACCGAGGCCATGGCCAAGGTCTCCTTCGACGGTGTGACCGGCAAGGTCTCCTTCGACGAATACGGTGACGCGACCAACAAGCAGCTCACCGTCTACAAGGTCGACAACGGCGCCTTCGTGCCCGTGAAGTCGGGCACCTTCACCGGCTGACCCACACCCACACCGCTCAACAGCCGCGCGGGGCGTCGTTCCACTGGCGCCCCGCGCGGACTCACATCACGGTCACATCCGTCGAACGTCCGAAAGTCTCGGAGGACATGCGGTGAACGAACTGCCGCAGCAGCTGGTCAACGGCCTGCTACTGGGATCCATGTACGGGCTGGTCGCCATTGGCTACACGATGGTCTACGGCATCGTCCAGCTCATCAACTTCGCCCACGGCGAGATATTCATGACCGGCGCCTTCGGCGCCCTCACGGTCTACGTCTACATCCTGCCCGACGGCACCTCCATGTGGCTCGCGCTGCCCTGCATGCTGCTCGGCGCGATCATCGTCGCCGTCCTCGTCGCCATCGGGGCGGAACGGTTCGCCTACCGGCCCCTGCGCTCCGCCCCACGCCTCGCCCCCCTCATCACCGCCATCGGCCTCTCCCTCGCCCTCCAGCAGGCCGTCTGGGCGTGGTACCCCGACGCCAAGTCCGCCCGGCCCTTCCCGCAGATCCCCGGCGGCCCCTTCCACCTCGGCAGCGTCACCATCCAGACCGGCGACGTCTTCCTCCTCCTGGCCGCCCCCATCAGCATGGCCGTCCTCGGCTACTTCGTCATGAAGACCCGCACCGGCCGCGGCATGCAGGCCACCGCCCAGGACCCCGACACCGCCAAACTCATGGGCGTCAACACCGACCGCATCATCGTCGTCGCCTTCGCCCTCGGCGCCGCCTTCGCCGCCGTCGGCGGCCTCGCCGACGGCCTCAAGTACGGCCAGATCGACTTCAAGATGGGCTTCATCCTCGGCCTCAAAGCCTTCACCGCGGCAGTCCTCGGCGGCATCGGCAACATCTACGGCGCCATGATCGGCGGCCTCGTCCTCGGCGTCGCCGAGACCCTCGCCACCGCCTACATCGCCGACATCCCCGGCATGGACAAGTTCGGCAGCAACACCTGGGCCGACGTCTGGGCCTTCGTACTCCTCATTCTCGTGCTCCTCTTCAGGCCCCAGGGCCTGCTCGGCGAGCGCGTCGCGGACAGGGCGTGACACCGATGACCACACAGACCACCGCACCCGAAACCCCCAGCACCCCCACCACCGGCGCCCCCGCCACCGGCCTGATCGCCCTCCCCGAACACATCGGCCGCGCCCTCGCCACCGCCGGCGCCCTCCTCACCATCGCCGCCACCTTCCTCGCCTGGACCTGGACCGCCGACTTCCCCGGCGACCTCACCGTCTACGGCTACCCGGGCGGCCTCCAGGTCCTCGTCCTCATCGGCGGCGCCCTCACCACCCTCTTCGCCCTCTCCTCCTACGGCGTCAAGGGCCTCGGCTGGCTCGCCCCCGCCGGCGCCGACGCCGGCGTCAAACTCGCCGCACTCGCCACCTTCGCCACCGCCTGGTACACCGTCATCGCCATCAGCGTCGAACTCGGCGGCGTCGTCAACCTCGAACCCGGCGGCTACGTCGTCGCCGCCACCACCCTCGCCACCCTCCTCGGCGCCCTCGCCCTGCCCTTCCGGCGCCCCGCACCCGACCCGATCGACCCCGACAGCACCGGCTGGGAACAGTTCAGGCACCGCCTCGGCCACGGCTGGGACACCGCCAAGGCCGTCTTCGCCGCCGACGCCCCCCGCCCCGTACGCGCCCTGCCGTCCTACGCCGAGATCCTCATCATCGTCGCCATCATGGCGCTCGGCCTCACCGTCTTCACCTACGGCATCGGCACCCCCTACGACGAACTCTTCGTCGGCTTCCTGATCATGGCCGGCTTCGGCTTCGCCGCCCTCAACAAGGCCGGCCTCATCGCCCACGCCTCCCAGATCACCGCCCGCCACCAGAACCTCTCCATCTGCGGCGCCTTCCTCGCCGCCGCCCTCTTCCCCTTCACCCAGACCGACGACAAATACGCCACCCTCGGCGTCTACATCCTCATCTTCGCCACCGTCGCCCTCGGCCTGAACATCGTCGTCGGCCTCGCCGGACTCCTCGACCTCGGCTACGTCGCCTTCCTCGGCGTCGGCGCCTACGCCGCCGCCCTCGTCTCCGGCTCCCCCAACTCCCCCTTCGACGTGCACTTCCCCTTCTGGGCCGCCGTCCTCGTCGGCGGCGCCGCCTCCCTCGTCTTCGGCGTCCTCATCGGCGCCCCCACCCTGCGCCTGCGCGGCGACTACCTCGCCATCGTCACCCTCGGCTTCGGAGAGATCTTCCGCATCACCGCCAACAACCTCGACGGCACCTCCGGCCCCGACCTGACCAACGGCTCCAACGGCATCGCCTCCATCCCCAACCTCGACGTCCTCGGCTTCGACTTCGGCGCCCAGCACGACATGGGCGGCTTCACCATCGGCCGCTTCGCCAACTACTTCTTCCTGATGCTGCTCATCACCGCCGTCGTCGTCCTCGTCTTCCGGCGCAGCGGCAACTCCCGCATCGGCCGCGCCTGGGTCGCCATCCGCGAGGACGAGACCGCCGCCCTCGCCATGGGCATCAACGGCTTCCGCGTCAAGCTCATCGCCTTCGCCGTCGGCGCCTCCCTCGCCGGTCTCGCCGGCACCGTCCAGGCCCACGTCACCTACACCGTCACCCCCGAGCAGTACCTCTTCGCCGGCGCCGTACCGCCCAACTCCGCCTTCCTGCTCGCCGCCGTCGTCCTCGGCGGCATGGGCACCATCGCCGGCCCCCTCATCGGCGCCGCACTGCTCTTCCTCATCCCCAACAAGCTCCAGTTCCTCGGCAACTACCAGCTCTTCGCCTTCGGACTCGCCCTCATCCTGCTCATGCGCTTCCGCCCCGAGGGAATCGTCCCCAACCGACGCCGCCAACTGGAATTCCACGAAGAGGCCGACGCGCCCGCGGCCCTCGGCAAGACAGGGGCCTGACCACCATGACCACCGACACCACCGCCCAGGGCACCGCACCCGACGCCACCGCCCCCGGCACCACCGTCCTCGACGCACGCGGCGTCACCATGCGCTTCGGCGGCCTCACCGCCGTACGCGGCGTCGACCTCACCGTCGGCAGCGGCGAGATCGTCGGACTCATCGGCCCCAACGGCGCCGGCAAGACCACCTTCTTCAACTGCCTCACCGGCCTCTACGTCCCCACCGAAGGCGAAGTCCGCTACAAGGGCGCCGTCCTGCCGCCCAAATCCTTCAAGGTCACCGCGGCCGGCATCGCCCGCACCTTCCAGAACATCCGCCTCTTCGCCAACATGACGGTCCTGGAGAACGTCCTCGTCGGCCGCCACACCCGCACCAAGGAAGGCTTCTGGTCCGCCGTCCTGCGCGGCCCCGGCTTCCACAAGGCCGAAGCAGCCTCCCGCACACGCGCCATGGAACTCCTCGACTTCGTCGGCCTCGCCGACAAGGCCGACCACCTCGCCCGCAACCTCCCCTACGGCGAGCAGCGCAAACTGGAGATCGCCCGCGCCCTCGCCAGCGAACCCGGCCTCCTCCTCCTGGACGAGCCCACCGCCGGCATGAACCCGCAGGAGACCCGCGCCACCGAAGAACTCGTCTTCGCCATCCGGGACATGGGCATCGCCATCCTCGTCATCGAGCACGACATGCGGTTCATCTTCAACCTCTGCGACCGCGTCGCCGTCCTCGTCCAGGGCGAAAAGCTCATCGAAGGCGACAGCGCCACCGTCCAGGGCGACGAACGCGTCATCGCCGCCTACCTCGGCGAACCCTTCGAAGGAGACCCCGGCGCCGAGGAGGCCGCCGAAGTCGCCCAGGCCGAGGCCCACGCGGCCGGCACCCGCGCCGAGACCGCCACCACGAAGGACACCGGCACGGCCACCGACACGGCCACAGACACGGCCACCGGCTCCACCGGCGCCACCGGGGACGACGCCACGCCCGGCAAGGAGAACCACCGATGACCACACTGCTCGAAGTCGAGGACCTGCGCGTCGCCTACGGCAAGATCGAGGCCGTCAAGGGCATCTCCTTCAAGGTCGAAGCCGGCCAGGTCGTCACCCTCATCGGCACCAACGGCGCCGGCAAGACCACCACCCTGCGCACCCTCTCCGGCCTCCTCAAGCCGGTCGGCGGACAGATCAGGTTCAACGGCAAGTCCCTCAAGAAGGTCCCCGCCCACCAGATCGTCTCCCTCGGCCTCGCCCACTCCCCCGAAGGCCGGCACATCTTCCCCCGCATGACCATCGAGGACAACCTCCGCCTCGGCGCCTTCCTCCGCAAGGACAGAAGCGCCATCGAGAAGGACATCCAGCGCGCCTACGACCTCTTCCCCATCCTCGGGGAACGCCGCAAGCAGGCCGCCGGCACCCTCTCCGGCGGCGAGCAGCAGATGCTCGCCATGGGCCGCGCCCTCATGTCCCAGCCCAAACTGCTCATGCTCGACGAACCCTCCATGGGCCTGTCCCCGATCATGATGCAGAAGATCATGGCGACCATCGCCGCGCTCAAATCCCAGGGCACCACCATCCTGCTCGTCGAACAGAACGCCCAGGCCGCCCTCTCCCTCGCCGACCAGGGCCACGTCATGGAGGTCGGCAGCATCGTTCTGTCCGGCACCGGACGCGACCTCCTGCACGACGAGTCGGTCCGCAAGGCCTACCTCGGCGAGGACTGAACACCACCCGACACACCAAGAGGCCCGCACCCCTACGCAAGGGATGCGGGCCTCTTCGGCACCTGTGCGGGGCGAGCCCGACCGGCTGCTACGCCGACTACTCCGGCTTCTCCGGCTTGCCGCCCTTGGCCGCCTTCTTCTCGTCGCTGTCCTGGATCACGGCCTCCGCCACCTGCTGCATCGACATACGACGGTCCATCGACGTCTTCTGGATCCAGCGGAACGCCGCCGGCTCACTCAACCCGTACTCCGTCTGGAGCACCGACTTCGCCCGGTCCACCAGCTTGCGCGTCTCCAGCCGCTGGGTGAGGTCCGCGACCTCCTTCTCCAGCTCCCTCAGCTCCGTGAACCGCGAGACGGCCATCTCGATCGCCGGCACCACATCGCTCTTGCTGAACGGCTTCACCAGATACGCCATCGCACCCGCGTCCCGCGCCCGCTCCACCAGATCGCGCTGCGAGAACGCCGTCAGCATCAGCACCGGCGCGATGCTCTCCTCGGCGATCCTCTCCGCCGCCGAGATGCCGTCGAGCTTCGGCATCTTCACGTCCAGGATCACCAGATCCGGCCGGTGCTCACGGGCCAGCTCCACCGCGCGCTCACCGTCCCCGGCCTCGCCGACGACGGAGTAGCCCTCCTCCTCCAGCATCTCTTTGAGATCCAGCCGGATCAGCGCCTCGTCCTCCGCGATGACGACACGGGTCGTCAACGGGGGCACATGCGACTTGTCGTCATCGGACACGTCCAGGGGCTGGGGCGACTCGGCGGTCACGGGGGCGCTCCTTGTTCCGGGGGAGGCAGATACTGCTCCCAAGAGCCTACCTAGCTGCGGTAAGGTAGGGCACGGCGGGTCGGAGTGGACCTTCGATTCGTTAGGCCCCGGTAGCCCAATTGGCAGCAGGCAATGGATTCAAAACCCATACAGTGTCGGTTCGAGTCCGACCCGGGGCACTTTTCCTTCGATTTCAAGGTCAGTTTTTAAAGCGGACGTCCACGTTCTGCTGAACATCCGCTTTTTGCTGCGTGTCGACGCGATCACTCTCCAAGAGTGTCCACATGTACGACCTCAGCACACGCAAGCGAGCCCTCGCGTTGGTCTCCCAGGGCCGCAGCCTGAACTCCGTCAGCAAGCAGACGGGGATCTCCCGCGCCGCCATCCGCTCTTGGCGAAGTCGCCTCGAACCATCGCCTCGTATGGCTCCCCCGCCGTCCGGGCCGCCCGCGGACGAGGCGGCGTACGCCTACCTGCTGGGCCTCTATCTGGGCGACGGATGCCTCAGTCCACACCGCCGCGGCCACTACCTGCGGATCGCCTGCGCCGACGCCTGGCCGGGGCTCGTCCAGCAGTGCAGGGAAACGATCACCCGCGTGCGTCCCGGTGTCGGCGTCTTCACCGTGCAGAAGCAGGGGTGCGTCATGGTGACCAGTTACCTCCGGGACTGGCCCCGATTGTTCCCCCAGCACGGCCCCGGCAGGAAGCACGAGCGGCGGATCGTGCTCGAAGCGTGGCAGCAGACGATCGTCGACGCGTACCCCTGGGAGTTCGTGCGGGGGCTCATCCACTCCGACGGGTGTCGCGTCACCAACTGGACCACCCGCCTCATCGGCGGTGAGCGCAAGCGCTACGAATACCCCCGGTACTTCTTCACCAACACGTCGCCCGACATCGTCCGGCTCTACACCGACACCCTCGACAGGGTCGGCGTCGAATGGAAGCCGCTCAACCAGTCCCGCGCGGCCGTGACGATCTCCGTCGCCCGCAAAGCCTCCGTGGCCCTCATGGACGCCCACGTGGGCGCCAAGTACTGACGCTCCCCTACCGAGGGCTGTCGTCCTCTCCGATGCGGTGGACCCGGACCAGGTTCGTGGAGCCGGGGACGCCGGGCGGGGAGCCCGCGGTGATCACCACCACGTCGCCCTCGCGGCAGCGGCCGTGGCGCAGCAGGAGTTCGTCCACCTGGTCGACCATCGCGTCGGTGGAGTCGGCGTGCGGGCCGAGGAAGGTCTCGACGCCCCAGGACATGCTGAGCCGGGAGCGGGTGGCGGGTTCGGGGGTGAAGGCGAGGAGGGGGATGGGCGAGCGGTAGCGGGAGAGGCGGCGGGCGGTGTCGCCGGACTGGGTGAAGGCGACGAGGAATTTCGCGCCGAGGAAGTCGCCGATCTCCGCTGCGGCGCGGGCGAGGGCGCCGCCCTGGGTGCGGGGTTTGTCGCGTTCGGTCAGTGGGGGCAGTCCTTTGGCGAGGATGTCCTCCTCGGCCGCGGCGACGATTCTCGCCATGGTGCGGACCGTCTCCACGGGGTGTTTGCCGATGCTGGTCTCGCCGGAGAGCATGACCGCGTCCGTGCCGTCGATGACGGCGTTGGCGACGTCGCTGGCCTCCGCGCGGGTGGGGCGGGCGTTGTCGATCATGGAGTCGAGCATCTGGGTGGCGACGATCACGGGTTTGGCGTTGCGCCGGGCGAGTTCGACGGCGCGTTTCTGGACGATGGGGACCTGTTCGAGGGGCATTTCGACGCCGAGGTCGCCGCGGGCGATCATGATGCCGTCGAAGGCGGCGACGATGTCCTCGGCGGCTTCCACGGCCTGGGGTTTCTCGATCTTGGCGATGACGGGGAGGCGGCGGCCCTCGTCGTCCATGATGCGGTGGACGTCGAGGACGTCCCGTGCGCCGCGGACGAATGACAGGGCGATGACGTCGCATCCGGTGCGCAGCGCCCAGCGCAGGTCGTCCTCGTCCTTCTTGGACAGGGCGGGGACGGAGACGGCGACGGCGGGGAGGTTGAGGCCCTTGTGGTCGGAGACCATGCCGCCTTCCCGCACTCGGGTGCGGACGCGGGGGCCGTCGACGGCGGTGACTTCCAGGACGACCTTGCCGTCGTCGACGAGGATGCGGTCGCCGGGGGTGACGTCGTCGGCGAGGCCGGCGTAGGTGGTGCCGCAGGTGTGGCGGTCGCCCTCGACGCCTTCTTCGACGGTGATGGTGAAGGTGTCGCCGCGTTCCAGGAGGACGGGGCCTTCGCGGAAGCGGTCGAGGCGGATCTTGGGGCCTTGGAGGTCGGCGAGGACGCCGACGCTGCGGCCGGTCTCGTCGGCGGCGCGGCGTACGTGCCGGTAGCGCTCCTCGTGCTCGGCGTGGGTGCCGTGGCTGAGGTTGAGGCGGGCGACGTCCATTCCGGCGTCGACCAGGGCCTTGATCCGGTGGTAGGTGTCGGTGGCGGGCCCCAGGGTGCAGACGATCTTTGCTCGGCGCATGGTGTGAGCCTAGGCCTTACCGTTCGGTAGGAACTCGGTGTCGGGTTGCTGTCCAACGTCCTTTCAGTGAAGGGGAGTTGAAGGGCAGTTTGCATTCGGCGGTGTGTGCGGGCGGGCACTCTCACGGGTGCCGGGGGTCTCCTTGAAGAGGCGTTCTCCGGTTCTGACGTGATTACAGTTTGGGCGGTTTCATGGTGAATCGCGCGTTGAGTTGCGCGTAGACGTGCTGCCGTTCGGGTTCGAGGTCGAGCGGGGGCGCCTCGTCCGGCGCGGCGGGGCCGCCGTAGCCCGCCATCGAGCGCATGCGCGCGCCGGGGGCGGGCGGGAGGGGCTGCGGGCCCTCGGCGCCGATGTCGGCGATCTCGACGAGGGCGTCGAGGGTGGTGCCGAGTGCTTCGGCGTATTCCCTGGCGCGCTGGACGGCCTCGCGTACGGCCTGCTGGCGGGCCTGTCGGCGGGCGGGTGAGTCGGGGCGCAGTTCCCACCAGGGGCCGTCCACTCGGGTGAGGTCCAAGTCGGCCAGTCGGGTGGTGAGTTCGCCGAGGGCGGTGAAGTCGGTGAGTTCGGCGGTGAGGCGGACGGCGCCGTGGTAGGTGCGGATGCGTTCGCCTCGGCCGTGGCGGACGAGTTCGGGGGTGACGGACAGGGCGCCGGTCTCGACGCGTTCGACCGCTGGGCCGTAGGACCTGACGAGGTGGAGGACGGCGGCGTTGCGGCGGGTGAGGTCGTCGAGGGCGGAGCGGCGGTCGCGGCCGCGGGCGGAGACGGTGATGCCGATGCGGGCGATCTCGGGGTCGACTTCGAGGTGGGCTTCGCCGCGTACGGCGATGCGGGGGGCGTCGGGGGTGCCGTAGGGCGTGGCGGGGGTGGCCGGTTGTGATCGCTCTTCCGGGTGAAGGGTCATACGTCCCACTGTGTCACCCGTGGTGGGTCTCGCGGGGTGTCCGGTCATCAGATCGCAACCTGTCGGGGGTGTTGCGCTTCGCCATGTGCCGGTCAGAATCTACGCGCGTCCATCTACGCGCGTCGTTGATCTTTCCCGAGGAGAACCAGACATGGCGTTGAACCGCCGGAAGTTCCTGAAGAAGTCGGCCGTGACCGGGGCGGGGGTGGCCCTGACGGGTGCGGCGGCGGCTCCGGCGGCCGAGGCGGCCGAGTACGCGACGGGGGCGGCGCACCACCCGGGCAGGCAACCCAAGCGGTACGCGCTGACCGTGCTGGGCACCACCGATCTGCACGGGCACGTCTTCAACTGGGACTACTTCAAGGACGCGGAGTACAAGGACGCGGCGGGCAACGCGCAGGGTCTGGCGCGGATCTCGACGCTGGTGAACGAGATCCGCCGGGAGCGGGGCCGGCACAACACGCTGCTGCTGGACGCGGGTGACACGATCCAGGGCACTCCGCTGACGTACTACTACGCGAAGGTGGACCCGATCACCGCCAAGGGCGGTCCGGTGCACCCGATGGCGCAGGCGATGAACGCGATCGGGTACGACGCGGCGGCGCTGGGCAACCACGAGTTCAACTACGGCATCGAGACGCTGCGCACGTTCGAGCGGCAGCTGGACTTCCCGTTGCTGGGCGCCAACGCGCTGGACGCGAAGACGCAGCGGCCGGCGTTCGCGCCGTACTTCATGAAGAAGTTCCAGGTGCACGGCGGTCCGCCGGTGAAGGTGGCGGTGCTGGGGCTGACCAACCCGGGCATCGCGATCTGGGACAAGGCGTATGTGCAGGGCAAGTTGACGTTCCCGGGGCTGGAGGAGCAGGCGGCCAAGTGGGTGCCGAAGCTGCGTTCGATGGGTGCGGACGTGGTGATCGTGTCGGCGCACTCGGGTACGTCGGGCACGTCGTCCTACGGCGACCAGCTGCCGTATGTGGAGGACGCGGCGGCGAACGTGGCCCGGCAGGTGCCGGGGATCGACGCGATCCTGGTGGGTCACGCGCATTTGGAGATCCCGGAGCTGAAGGTCGTCAACGAGAAGACGGGCCGGACGGTCGTGCTGTCGGAGCCGCTGTGCTACGCGGAGCGGCTCTCCGTCTTCGACATCGACCTGGTGTTCGAGAAGGGGCGGTGGCACGTGGAGTCGGTCGCGGCGTCGCTGCGCGACTCCCGCACGGTCGCCGACGACCCGCGCATCACCCGGCTGCTGAAGGACGAGCACGCGAAGGTCGTCACGTACGTCAACCAGGTGGTCGGGCAGGCGACGGACACCCTGACGACGGTGGACGCCCGGTACAAGGACGCGCCGATCATCGACCTGATCACCAAGGTGCAGGAGGACGTGGTGAAGGCCGCGCTGGCCGGCACCGCGTACGCCGCGCTGCCGGTGATCGCGCAGGCCTCGCCGTTCTCGCGGACCTCGGAGATCCACGCGGGCGACGTGACGATCCGGGACCTGTCGAGCCTGTACGTGTACGACAACACGCTGGTCGCGAAGTTGCTGACGGGCGCGCAGGTGCGGGCGTACCTGGAGTACTCGGCGGAGTACTTCGCGCAGACGGCGGCGGGCGCGGCGGTCGACGTGGACAAGCTGACCAATGCGAACAACCGTCCGGACTACAACTACGACTATGTGTCGGGGCTGAAGTACGACATCGACGTCGCGCAGCCGGCCGGGTCGCGGATCAAGAACCTGACTTTCAACGGGGCGGCGCTGGACGACGCGCAGCAGTTCGTGCTGGCGGTGAACAACTACCGGGCCAACGGCGGCGGCGCGTTCCCGTACGTGGCGGCGGCCAAGGAGCTGTGGTCGGAGTCGACGGAGATCCGGACCCGGATCGCCGAGTGGGTGACGGCGAAGGGTGTGCTGGCCCCGAAGGACTTCGCCTCGGTGGACTGGCGGCTGACGCGCGACGGCACGCCGGTGTTCTAGGGGCGCACGGGGTCCGGCGCGGCGGCGGCATGTCCGCGCCGCCGCCGGATCCCCGCACAGTGCTGAGGTGTGCGGCCTCAGATTCCGTCCGCCGAGGGGGTCAGCGCTCTGGCCCGGTGGGGGTGCGGGGTCCGGGGCCGCTGCTGTTGTTCGCGCAGGCCGAAGGTGGTGAAGGCGGTGCGGGCGGGCAGCGGGTAGGTGTCCTTGCCGGTCACCGTGTTGAGGATGGTGGCGCTGCGCCAGGCGGCGAGGCCGAGGTCGGGGGTGCCGACGCCGTGGGTGTGCAGTTCGGCGTTCTGGACGTGGACGTGGCAGCCGGCGGCGGCGACGGCGGGGTCCATGACGAGGCGGTGGCGTTCGTCAACGCGGGGGCGGCCCCGGCCGTCGTGGCGCAGGTGGGGGGCGAGGCCGTCCAGGAGCGGGGTGAGGGGGCGCCGGCGGTGGCCGGTGGCGAGGACGACGGCGTCGGTGGTGAGGCGGGTGCTCGCGCCCTGCTGGGTGTGTTCGAGGTGGAGTTCGATCGGGTGGCCGGGGCGGCGGTCGGCGGCGCGGACGCGGACGCCGGGGGTGAGGACGGTGTCGGGCCAGCCGCCGTGCAGGGTGCGGCGGTAGAGCTCGTCGTGGATGGCGGCGAGGGTGTCGGCGTCGATGGCCTTGTGCAGTTGCCACTGGGCGGGGACGAGCCGGTCGCGGACGGGTTCGGGCAGGGCGTGGAAGTAGCGGGTGTAGTCGGGGGTGAAGTGCTCCAGGCCGAGTTTGGAGTACTCCATGGGGGCGAACGCCTCGGTGCGGCCGATCCAGGTGAGGCGTTCGCGGCCGGCGGGGCGGTGGCGCAGCAGGTCGAGGAAGATCTCGGCGCCGGACTGTCCGGAGCCGACGACCGTGATGTGGCCGGCGGTCAGGAGGGTGTCGCGGTGGCCGAGGTAGTCGGCGGCGTGCACGACGGGGGCGCCGGGGGTGTTGAGCAGGGGGCGCAGTGGGGCGGGGACGTGGGGTTCGGTGCCGATGCCGAGGACGACGTGCCGGGTGTGGGCGCGGCCGGTGGAGGCGGCTCGGCCGTCGGCGTCGAGTCGGGTGAAGTCGACTTCGAAGAGGCGGTGTTCGGGGTGCCAGTGGACGGCGTCGACCTGGTGGCCGAAGTGGAGGGCGGGGAGGTGGTCGCACACCCAGCGGCAGTAGGCGTCGTATTCGGCGCGTTGGAGGTGGAGGCGTTCGGCGAAGTAGAAGGGGTAGAGCCGGTCGTGGGCGCGCAGGTAGTTGAGGAAGGACCAGTTGCTGGTGGGGTCGGCGAGGCTGACCAGGTCGGCGAGGAAGGGGACTTGGACGCGGGCGCCGTCGATGAGCAGGCCGGGGTGCCAGTGGAAGCGGGGGCGCTGTTCGTAGAAGGCGGTGGCCAGGCCGGTGAGGGGGTGGGCGAGGGCGGCCAGGGAGAGGTTGAACGGGCCGACGCCGATGCCGACGAGGTCGCGGGGGGTGGCGGGGGTGCGGCCGGTTGTGCGGGCCGTGCGGGGGCGGTCGGCGCGCCGACGGGCGGGGCGCGGGTGTGCGGGAGCGGGGACGGGGTGGGGGTGGCCGGGGTGGGGATGGTCGGGGCGGCCGGGGTCGGGGCGGCCGGGGTCGGGGTGGTTCATCCGTGGGTGGTTCCTTCCACCAGTTTCAGCAGGGCGGCCAGGTCGTCGGGCCGGGTGTCGGGGTTGAGCAGGGTGGTCTTGAGCCAGAGCCGGTCGTCGAGGCGGGCGCGGCCGAGGACGGCGCGGCCCTCGGTCAGCAGCCTGCGGCGTACGGCGGCGACGGCGTCGTCGGTGGCGTCGGCGGGCCGGAACAGGACGGTGCTGATGACGGGCCGGTCGTAGAGCTCGAAGCCGGGGTGGTCGTGCACGAGGTCGGCGAACTCGCGGGCGCGGGTGCAGACCTGGTCGACCAGGGCGCCGAGGCCGGTGCGGCCGAGGGTCTTGAGGGTGACGGCGGTCTTGAGGATGTCGGCGCGGCGGGTGGTGCGCAGGGAGCGGCCGAGGAGGTCGGGGAGGCCGGAGGCGGTGTCGTCGTCGGCGTTGAGGTAGTCGGCGTGCTGGTGCAGTACGTCGAGGTCGCGGGGGCGGCGGACGGCGAGGAGTCCGGCGGCGATGGGCTGCCAGCCGAGTTTGTGCAGGTCCAGGGTGACGGTGTGGGCGGCTTGGAGGCCGGTGAGCTTGGCGCGGTGGCGGTCGCTGAACAGGAGGCCGCCGCCGTGGGCGGCGTCGACGTGCAGGCGGGCGCCGTGGGCGGCGCACAGGCCGGCGATCTCGGGGAGGGGGTCGATGAGGCCGGCGTCGGTGGTGCCCGCGGTGGCGGCGACCAGGAGGGAGCCGCGGGGTCCGGCGACGTCGGTGAGGGCGCGGTGCAGGGCGGCGAGGTCGAGGGTGCCGGAGGGGGCGGGGACGACGACGGGTTCGGGCAGGCCGAGCAGCCAGGCGGCGCGGGGCAGGGAGTGGTGGGCGTTGGCGCCGTGGACGAGGCGGATGCCGCCGTGCGACTCGCGGGCCAGCAGCAGGGCGAGGTGGTTGGACTCGGTGCCGCCGGTGGTGACGACGGCGTCGGCGAGGCCGGCGCGGTGGGCGAGTTCGCGGGTGACGAGGGCTTCGAGTTCGGAGGCGGCGGGGGCCTGGTCCCAGGAGTCGAGGGAGGGGTTGAGGACGGTGGCGGCGAGGTCGGCGGCGGCGGCCACGGCGAGCGGCGGGCAGTGCAGGTGGGCGGCGCACAGCGGGTCGGCGGGGTCGGCGGCGCCTTCGGCGAGGGCGTGGACGAGGGTGCGCAGGGCCTGGGGGTCGCCGTGTTCGGGCAGGATCTCGCCGAGGGCGTCGCGCAGTCGGGCGGCGACGGCTTCGGGTCCGCCGGCGGGCAGCGGTCCGCCGCGGGCGCGCCGGCCGGTGTCGAGGGCGCCGAGCACGGTGTCGAGCAACGGCCGCAGGGCGCCGGGGCCTTTGGGGCCGGAGGCGAGGGCCCGTGGGGCGGGCGGGGGCGGAGTGCTCATGGGCTGTCCTCCGGGGCGCGGGGGCAGGGATGTCCAGCTTGGCCGCCTTGGGGGCGACGCGCCCGGAAAGCCCGGTGATCGAAACTCGAAAGGGGGTACTTCCTTGCGGGTGAGAGGTGTTGGGGTCCGGCGGAGGGCCGGGCTGGCGTCGGGTGGATGGATGACACTGTGCTGATCGACGTGCCCGGTGAGCGGGTGGTGGTGCGGGCGCCGGATCCTCGGGACGAGGGGGCGCTGCTGACCCTGTTCGAGGAGTGCGAGGACTGGTTCGTGGCGGCGACGGGACTGCCGTCGGGACCGGGCGATGTGCAGAGCCTGTTCTACGCGCTGCCCGAGGGGGCGGAGCCGGACGCCAAGTCGCTGTGGGTGGTGGAGCGGGACGGGGTGGTGACGGGGCTGGTGGACGCGGTGCGCGACCATCCCGCGCCGGGCTCGGTGGCGGTGGGGCTGTTCCTGCTGGCGCCGTGGGCGCGGGGCCGCGGGCTGGGCCGGGCGGTGGCCGAGGCGCTGCTGGCTCGCGCGGAGGGGGTGACGCGGGTGACGGCGACCGTGCCGCGCGGCTGGCGGCCCGGGGAGCGGTTCGCCGAGCGGCTCGGCTTCACGCTGCGGGAGGCGCCGGCCGCGCGGCCGGACGAGCGGCGGGCGGAACACCGCGCAGCGGTCCTGCTGCGGGCCGAGTTGCGGCTCGGCCCGCACGAGTGAGGCGGCGCGGCGGGCGCTGGTACGGCGGTCGCGGTGCGGCGGGCGCGGTTCAGGACTGGAAGTCGGCCCGGTGGTCCTCGGCCCACCGGGCGAAGGTGCGGGCCGGGGCGCCGGTGACCTGCTCCACGGTGCCGGTGATCTCCGGGGGCGTGTCGACGGCGGCGCGGAAGGTGTTCAGCAGGCTCTCCAGCATGCCCGGCGGCACGTGGGGGAAGAGTTCGGGGCCGGCCTGCTCGGGCGGTAGCTCCACGAAGGTCAGTTCGCGGCCGAGGGCGCGGCCGATCGCGGCGGTCTGCTCGGCGTTGGTGGTGGCCCGCGGTCCGCTGAGGCGGTGCACGGCGCCTTCGTGACCGGGGTCGAGGAGGGCGCGTTCGGCCACGGCGGCGATGTCGTCCTCGTGGATGGGGGCGGTCCGGGCGCCGGCGAAGACGCCGCGGACGGTGTCCCCGGCGCGGATCTGCGGCGCCCACTGGAGGGCGTTGGCGGCGAAGGCGCCCGGCCGCAGGAAGGTCCACTCCAGGCCGCTGTCGCGGATCGCCCGTTCCACGGTGGCGTGCATGACGTGGATGGGGTGGGTCTCGTCGGCGCCCTCGGCGACGATCGCGGAGGAGAGCAGGACGACGTGCCGTACGCCGGCCTCGCGGGCCGCCCGCAGCAGGCGGTCCGGCCGCTCCCCCGCGGCCTGCGCGTACAGGAACACTCCGGTCGCCCCCGTGAACAGGGCGGCGGGGTCGTCCGGCTGGAAGCGGACGACCTCCGCCGGCGCGGGCAGGCCGGCCCGCAGCGGGTCGCGGGTCAGGGCGCGCACGGGCCGGCCGGCGGCGACGAGCCGGTCGACGAGGGCGCGGCCTACGTTGCCGGTGGCGCCGGTGACTACGAACACGGTTTCCTCCGTGGCTCGGGCTGATCGTCCTCCGTACGTTCCGAGCCTAGGACGGTCCGGCGGCCCGGCGCAGCGTGGCCGGGGAGCGGCCGGGGCTACGCCTCCCGTACCCGCAGTGCCCGTGCCAGGTCGTCGAGCTGGTCGACGAGGGTACGGCGCAGGGCCGGGACCGGGTCGCCGTCGCGCAGGCAGGTCTCGCCGAGGCTCAGGTGCGCGGCGTCGACGGCGTGGGCGGGGAAGGCCAGGCGGCCGGCGGCGCGGGCGATGGCGGGGCCGCGGCGGGCGGCGACGGCGAGCACGTCCGTGTAGTAGCGCGGCACGTACTCCCGTACCAGCTCGGCCTGTTCGGGCTGCCAGAAGCCCTGGGCGGTGGCGGTGAACAGGTAGTTGGACAGCTCGTCGCCGGTGAACATGGCCGCCCAGGCGGCGCGCTTGGCCTCGGGGTCGGGCAGGGCGGCGCGGCAGCGGGCGGCGCCCTCCTGGCCGCCGGCGGAGGGGTCGCGCTCCAGTTCGGCGGCGATGGCCGCTTCGTCGGTGGCGCCGAGGACGGCGAGCCGGGCCAGGACGCGCCAGCGCAGTTCGGGGTCGAGTTCGGGGCCGCCGGGGACCATGCCGTCGGCGAGCCAGGCGGCGATGGCCTCGGGGTGGGCGGCGGCGTCCACGAACTGGCGTACCGCGATCAGCCGCAGGCCGGGGTGGTCGCCGTCCTCCGTGCGGCGCAGCAGGTCGCGGGCGAGGGCGGTGAGCGTGGTGAGGGCGGCGGGGCGGTCGTCGGGGTGCAGGTAGCGGTCGGTGATCTGCGGGCCGGCGAAGGCGAGGACGCCCTCGACGAGGGCGAGGTCGGTCTCCTCGGGCAGGTGGGCGGCGGCGGTGGCCAGGTAGTCGGCGGGGGCGAGGGCGCCGTCGCGGACCATGTCGCGCAGGGTGTTCCAGACGACGGCGCGGGTGAGCGCGTCGGGGATGCCCGACAGGCCGCGCAGGGCGGTCTGCAGGGAGGTCTCGTCCAGGCGGATCTTGGCGTAGGTGAGGTCGAGGTCGTTGGGCACGACGAGGGCGGGGCGGATGCCCGGGCGGGGGGCGGGGGCGCCGTCGTGGGGCACGTCGGTGTCGTAGCGTTCCCGCAGGGTGAGGGTGCGGCCGTCGGAGAGGTCGCGGTCGTAGACGCCGACGGTGACGCGGTGGGGGCGGGCGCCGTCGCGGTCGAGGGCGCAGGTCCACTGGCCGGGGTGGGCGTCGGTGGCCGCGGTGAGGGTGTCGACGCCGGTGGTGCGCAGCCATGCCTCGGCCCAGGCGGGTACGTCGCGGTCGGTGGCGGAGGCGAGGGAGTCGAGGAAGTCGGCGAGGGCGGCGTTGCCGAACCGGTAGCGCTCGAAGTGGGTGTTGATGCCGGCGAGGAAGTCCTTCTCGCCGAGCCAGGCGACCAGTTGGCGCAGGGCGGAGGCGCCCTTGGCGTAGGAGATGCCGTCGAAGTTGAGCAGGGCGGCGGCGGTGTCGTCGACCGCTTCGGGGGCGACGGGGTGGGTGGAGGGGCGCTGGTCGGCGTCGTAGCCCCAGGCCTTGCGGGAGACGCCGAACTCGGTCCAGGCGCCGGTGAAGCGGGTGGCCTCGGCGGTGATCCGGTAGCCCATGTACTCGGCGAAGGACTCGTTCAGCCAGATGTCGTCCCACCACCTGAGGGTGACGAGGTCGCCGAACCACATGTGGGCCATCTCGTGGGCGATGACGACGGCTCGGGTCTGGCGTTCGGTGTCGGTGACGGCGGAGCGGTAGACGAACTCGTCGCGGAAGGTGACCAGGCCGGGGTTCTCCATGGCGCCGGCGTTGAACTCGGGGACGAAGGCCTGGTCGTAGGAGTCGAAGGGGTAGGGCTCGGTGAACTTCTCGTGGTAGCGGTCGAAGCAGGCGCGGGTGAGGTCGAGGATCTCGTCGGCGTCGGCGTCGAGGTGGGGGGCCAGTGAGCGGCGGCAGTGGATGCCGAAGGGCAGGCCGCGGTGCTCGGTGCGCACCGAGTGCCAGGGGCCGGCGGCGACGGCGACGAGGTAGGTGGAGATGCGGGGGGTGGTGGCGGCGCGCCAGACGCCGTCGCCGGTGTGTTCGGTGATGCCGTTGGCCAGGACGGTCCAGTCCTCGGGGGCCTTGACGGTGAGGTCGAAGACGGCTTTGAGGTCGGGCTGGTCGAAGGCGGGGAAGACGCGCTGGACGTCGTCGAGGAAGAGCTGGGTGTAGACGTAGGTCTCGCCGTCGGCGGGGTCGGTGAAGCGGTGCATGCCCTCGCCGGTGCGGGAGTAGCGCATGCGGGCGTCGACGCGCAGTTCGTGTTCGCCGAGGGCGAGGTTCTTCAGGGGCAGCCGGTTCTCGTCGAGGGCGGCGGGGTCGAGGGGCTGTCCGTCGAGGGTGGCGGAGCGCAGCTCGGCGGGCTTCAGCTCGACGAAGGTGTCCGCCGTGTCCTGGCCCGCGCCGGCCCGTACGGTGAACCGGATGGCGGTCCGGGACGCGAAGGTGTCGTCGCCGCCGGTCAGGTCGAGGTCGACGGTGTAGCGGTGGACGTCGAGGAGCTGGGCACGGGTCTGCGCTTCGTCGCGCGTCAGTACGGACATGCGTGCCATGCTGCCTGATGCCCCCGGCGGGGCACGAGGGGGTTCCGGGGCCGGACCGGAGCCCGGCGGCCGTCCCCGCGCACCGCTCGGGGCGCACGCCCTCCGGGGCGCTCCCGTCCGCACACCCCCTGGCGGGGGTGTGCGTCAGCCCGCCGGGGGCGGCTCCTGGGCGGAGCCGTCGGCGATGCGCTCGTGGTGGCGGATCACCTCGGCGATGATGAAGTTGAGGAACTTCTCGGCGAAGGCCGGGTCGAGCTTGGCGTCCTCGGCAAGGGCGCGCAGCCGGGCGATCTGGCGGGCCTCGCGGGCGGGGTCGGCGGGCGGCAGCTGGTGGGCGGCCTTGAGGTGCCCGACCTGCTGGGTGGCCTTGAACCGCTCGGCGAGCATGTGGACGACGGCCGCGTCGATGTTGTCGATGCTGTCGCGCAGCCGGGCGAGTTGCGCGCGGACGGCGGCGTCGACGTCACCGGTGCCGGTGTTGCTGGTGCTCATGGTGGGCAACTCTACGGGGGCGCGGGACGGGTTCGATCATGTCCGGCGGCGGGGCGGACGCCTATGGTGGGAAGGGGTCAGGGCGTCTTTGGGGGTGTGGACGTGGCGGACGACGGACCGGTCGAGCGCGGTTACCCGCATCTGGAGACGGTGCGCGCGGCGATCACGGCGCTCTACCGGCGGCTGTCGTACGTCGGTGTGCGGACGTTCGCGGCCGGCGTGGCCCCGGTGGACGTGGCGTTCTGCGACGCCGACGACCTGCATCTGGGCGCGCAGCGGGTGGCGCGGGAGCTGGTGCGGCACTACGGGCTGCCGGACGCCCGGCTGATCGTCGGCTTCCGGGAGATGCGGCACGCGGCGAACGTGGAGCTGACGGCGGGCCCCGAGTACTTCGTGGAGCTGAACGACCGCTTCCGCACCCACCGGCGGGACATCGGCGCGGCCCTCGCGCACGAGGTGACGCACGTGTATCTGCACCGCCTCGACCTGTCCTTCCCGGGCACCCGGGACAACGAGATCCTCACCGACACGACGGCGGCGTACCTGGGCGCGGGCTGGCTGCTGCTGGACGCGTTCCGGCAGGACGGCGTCTCCTCGCAGAAGCTCGGCTATCTCACCCCGGAGGAGTTCGGCTATGTGCTGGCCAAGCGGGCGCTGGTCTTCGACGAGGATCCTTCGGTCTGGTTCACCAGTCCGCAGGGCTACGAGGCGTACGCGGAGGGGATGGACCGCGCCCGCCGGGACGCGCGGCAGCCGCCGCTGACGGCGGCGGGCTGGGCGGGCCGCCGCCGCTACGCCCGCGACCGCCGGCACGCCCAGGAGCACGGCCACGACCGGAGTCCGACGCCGGCGGCCCCGTACTCCTTCACGGCCGCCGGCCCGGAGCCGCTGCGGGTGTCGTTCCCGTGCCCGACCTGCCATCAGCGGATCAGGGTGCCGGTGCGCGGCAGGGTACGGGCCCGCTGCGGGCTGTGCCGGACGGTCCTGGAGTGCGACACGTAGCCGCGGCGGGCGGCAGGGTGCGGACATGCGTCGGCGCCTGCCCGGGTGTCCGGTCGGGGACGGTGGGCAAGCGCCAACTCGGGGGGTCTGGGGGCAAGCCCCCAGATGACCCGCCCGTACGCCGTTGTACGGGACGTTCTGTGTGCCGTCAGACCATCAGCGAGCGGTCCGTCGGGCGGATGGGGGCCGGCAGGTCGCTGGCGCCCGTCAGGTAGCGGTCGGCGCCGTGGGCGGCGGAGCGGCCCTCGGCGATCGCCCACACGATGAGCGACTGGCCGCGGCCGGCATCGCCGGCCACGAACACGCCGGGCACGTTGGTCTGGAACTCGGCGTCCCGGGCGATGTTACCGCGTTCGTCGAGGTCCAGGCCGAACTGCTCGACCAGGCCGTTGGCGCGGTCGGTGCCGGTGAAGCCCATGGCGAGGGTGACGAGCTGGGCGGGGATCTTGCGCTCGGTGCCCGGCTTCGGCGTGAGCTTGCCGTCGACGAACTCGATCTCGCTCATGTGCAGCCACTGCACGTTGCCGTCCGCGTCGCCCTCGAAGTGGGTGGTGGAGACGGAGTAGACCCGCTCGCCGCCCTCCTCGTGCGCGGAGGTGACCTTGTAGAGCATGGGGAAGGTCGGCCACGGCTGGGAGAGCGGGTGACGGTCCTCGCCCGGCCGGGGCATGATCTCCAGCTGGGTCACCGAGGCCGCGCCCTGGCGGTGGGCGGTGCCCACGCAGTCCGCGCCGGTGTCGCCGCCGCCGATGACGACGACGTGCTTGCCCTCGGCCGAGATCGGCGGGCTGACGAAGTCGCCCTCCTGGACCTTGTTGGCCAGCGGCAGGTACTCCATCGCCTGGTACACGCCGGTGAGTTCGCGGCCGGGCACCGGCAGGTCGCGGGCGGTGGTGGCGCCGGCGGCGATGACGACGGCGTCGTAGCGCTTCTTCAGGTCGCCGGCCTTGATGTCGCGGCCGACCTCGACGCCGGTGCGGAACCGGGTGCCTTCCGCGCGCATCTGCTCGATACGGCGGTTGATGTGCCGCTTCTCCATCTTGAACTCGGGGATGCCGTAGCGCAGCAGGCCGCCGACGCGGTCGGCGCGCTCGTAGACGGCGACGGTGTGGCCGGCCCGGGTGAGCTGCTGGGCGGCCGCCAGGCCCGCGGGGCCCGAGCCGATGACGGCGACGGTCTTGCCGGACAGCCGCTCGGGGATCTGCGGGGCGACGTCACCGGTCTCCCACGCCTTGTCGATGATGGAGACCTCGACGTTCTTGATGGTGACCGGCTGCTGGTTGATGCCGAGCACGCACGCCGACTCGCAGGGGGCCGGGCACAGCCGTCCGGTGAACTCCGGGAAGTTGTTGGTGGCGTGCAGCCGCTCCTGGGCGGCGGCCCAGTCCTCGCGGTAGGCGTAGTCGTTCCACTCGGGGATGAGGTTTCCGAGCGGGCAGCCGTTGTGGCAGAACGGGATGCCGCAGTCCATGCACCGGCTGGCCTGCTTGCTGATGATGGGCAGCAGCGAGCCGGGGACGTAGACCTCGTTCCAGTCCTTGACGCGCTCGGGGACGGGGCGGGTCCTGGCGACCTCGCGGCCGTGGTTGAGGAAGCCCTTCGGGTCAGCCATGGGTCGCCGCCTCCATCATCTTCTCGGTGATCTCGGTCTCGGAGAGACCGGCTCGCTCGGCGGCGTCCTTGGCGGCGAGCACTGCCTTGTACGTGCTGGGGATGATCTTGCTGAAGCGGGCGGCGGCGGTGTCCCAGTCGGCCAGCAGCTTCTGGGCGACGGTGGAGCCGGTCTCCTCCTGGTGGCGGCGCACCACCTCGTGCAGCCACCGCTCGTCGCTCTCGTCCAGCGCTTCGACGGCGTCGAGGTTGCCGGCGTTGACGTGGTCGCGGTCCAGGTCGATGACGTAGGCGATGCCGCCGGACATGCCGGCCGCGAAGTTGCGGCCGGTCTCGCCGAGGACGACCGCGTGGCCGCCGGTCATGTACTCGCAGCCGTGGTCGCCCACGCCCTCGGAGACGACGGTGGCGCCGGAGTTGCGGACGCAGAACCGCTCGCCGGTGCGGCCGCGCAGGAACAGCTCGCCGCCGGTGGCGCCGTAGGCGATGGTGTTGCCGGCGATGGTCGAGTACTCGGCGAGGTGGTCGGCGCCGCGGTCGGGGCGGACGACGATCCGGCCGCCGGACAGGCCCTTGCCGACGTAGTCGTTGGCGTCGCCCTCCAGGCGCAGCGTCACGCCGTGCGGCACGAAGGCGCCGAAGGACTGGCCGGCGGAGCCGGTGAAGGTGATGTCGATGGTGTCGTCGGGCAGGCCGGCGCCGCCGAACTTCTTGGTCACCTCGTGGCCGAGCATGGTGCCGACGGTGCGGTTGATGTTGCGGATGGCGATCTGGGCGCGCACCGGCTGGGCGTCGGTGGCCAGGTCGGCGGACAGGGCGTCGGCGGCGAGCTTGATCAGCTCGTTGTCGAGCGCCTTCTCCAGGCCGTGGTCCTGGGCGACGATCCGGTGGCGGACCGCGCCCTCGGGCAGGTCGGGGACGTGGAACAGCGGTTGCAGGTCCAGGCCCTGCGCCTTCCAGTGGTCGACGGCGCGGGTGACGTCGAGGGCCTCGGCGTGGCCGACGGCCTCCTCGATGGAGCGGAAGCCCAGCTCGGCGAGGATCTCGCGGACCTCTTCGGCGATGAAGGTGAAGAAGTTGACGACGTGCTCGGCCTGGCCGGCGTAGCGCTCGCGCAGCACCGGGTTCTGGGTGGCGATGCCGACCGGGCAGGTGTCCAGGTGGCACACGCGCATCATGACGCAGCCGGAGACGACGAGCGGGGCGGTGGCGAAGCCGAACTCCTCGGCGCCCAGCAGCGCGGCGATGACGACGTCGCGGCCGGTCTTGAGCTGGCCGTCGGTCTGCACGACGATGCGGTCGCGCAGGCCGTTGAGCAGCAGCGTCTGCTGGGTCTCGGCCAGGCCCAGCTCCCAGGGGCCGCCCGCGTGCTTGAGGGAGGTCAGCGGGGAGGCGCCGGTGCCGCCGTCGTGGCCGGAGATGAGCACGACGTCCGCGTGGGCCTTGGACACGCCGGCCGCGACCGTGCCGACGCCGACCTCGGAGACCAGCTTCACGTGGATGCGGGCGGCCGGGTTGGCGTTCTTGAGGTCGTGGATCAGCTGGGCCAGGTCCTCGATGGAGTAGATGTCGTGGTGCGGCGGCGGGGAGATGAGGCCGACGCCGGGGGTGGAGTGCCGGGTCCTGGCGACCCACGGGTACACCTTGTGGCCGGGCAGCTGGCCGCCCTCGCCGGGCTTGGCGCCCTGGGCCATCTTGATCTGGATGTCGTCGGCGTTGACGAGGTACTCACTGGTGACGCCGAAGCGGCCGGAGGCGACCTGCTTGATGGCGGAGCGCCGCGCCGGGTCGTAAAGGCGGTCCGGGTCCTCGCCGCCCTCGCCGGTGTTGGACTTGCCGCCCAGCTGGTTCATGGCGATGGCGAGGGTCTCGTGCGCCTCCTTGGAGATGGAGCCGTACGACATGGCGCCGGTGGAGAAGCGCTTGACGATCTCGGAGACCGGCTCGACCTCGTCCACCGGGATCGGCGTCCGGTCGGAGGTGAAGCCGAACAGGCCGCGCAGCGTCATCAGGCGCTCGGACTGCTCGTTCACCCGGGAGGTGTACTGCTTGAAGATGTCGTAACGGCCGGAGCGCGTGGAGTGCTGGAGGCGGAAGACCGTCTCCGGGTCGAACAGGTGCGGTTCGCCCTCGCGGCGCCACTGGTACTCGCCGCCGATCTCCAGCGCGCGGTGCGCGGGGGCGATGCCGGAGGCGGGGTAGGCCTTGGCGTGGCGGGCGGCGACCTCCTTGGCGACGACGTCGATGCCGACGCCGCCGATCTTGGTGGCGGTGCCGTTGAAGTACTTCTCCACGAAGGCGTCGTCCAGGCCGACGGCCTCGAAGACCTGGGCGCCGCGGTAGGAGGCGACGGTGGAGATGCCCATCTTGGACATGACCTTCAGGACGCCCTTGCCGAGGGCGTAGATCAGGTTGCGGATGGCCTGCTCGGTCTCGATGCCGGGCAGGAAGGTGCCGGCGCGGACCAGGTCCTCGACGGACTCCATCGCCAGGTACGGGTTGACGGCGGCGGCGCCGTAGCCGATGAGCAGGGCGACGTGGTGGACCTCGCGGACGTCGCCGGCCTCGACCAGCAGGCCCACGTGGGTGCGCTGCTTGGTGCGGATGAGGTGGTGGTGGACGGCGGCGGTGAGCAGCAGCGAGGGGATCGGCGCGTGCTCGGCGTCGGAGTGCCGGTCGGACAGGACGATCAGGCGGGCGCCGTTGCCGATGGCGGCGTCGGCCTCGGCGCAGATCTCGTCGATGCGGGCGGCGAGCGCGTCGCCGCCGCCGGAGACCCGGTACAGGCCGGAGAGGGTGGCGGCCTTGAAGCCGGGCATGTCGCCGTCGGCGTTGATGTGGATGAGCTTGGCCAGCTCGTCGTTGTCGATGACCGGGAAGGGCAGGACGACGGAGCGGCAGGAGGCCGCGGTGGGCTCCAGCAGGTTGCCCTGCGGGCCGAGCGAGCTGCGCAGGGAGGTGACCAGTTCCTCGCGGATGGCGTCCAGCGGCGGGTTGGTGACCTGGGCGAACAGCTGGGTGAAGTAGTCGAAGAGCAGGCGGGGGCGCTCGGAGAGGGCGGCGATGGGCGAGTCGGTGCCCATGGAGCCGATCGGTTCGGCGCCGGCCTTGGCCATCGGGGCGAGCAGGACGCGCAGCTCCTCCTCGGTGTAGCCGAAGGTCTGCTGGCGGCGGGTGACCGAGGCGTGGGTGTGGACGATGTGCTCGCGCTCGGGCAGGTCGCCGAGCTCGATCTCGCCGGCCTCCAGCCACTCGGCGTAGGGCTGCTCGGCGGCGAGGGACGCCTTGATCTCGTCGTCCTCGATGATGCGGTGCTCGGCGGTGTCGACGAGGAACATCCGGCCGGGCTGGAGGCGGCCCTTGCGCACGACGCGGGCGGGGTCGATGTCCAGGACGCCGACCTCGGAGCCGAGGACGACGAGGCCCTCGTCGGTGACCCAGTAGCGGCCCGGGCGCAGGCCGTTGCGGTCGAGGACGGCGCCGACCTGGGTGCCGTCGGTGAAGGTGACGCAGGCCGGGCCGTCCCAGGGCTCCATCATCGTGGAGTGGTACTCGTAGAAGGCGCGGCGGGCCGGGTCCATGGAGGCGTGGTTCTCCCAGGCCTCCGGGATCATCATCAGCACCGAGTGCGGCAGCGAGCGGCCGCCGAGGTGGAGCAGTTCGAGGACCTCGTCGAAGGAGGCGGAGTCGGAGGCGTCCGGGGTGCAGATCGGGAAGATCCGCTCCAGGCCGTCCGTGCTGCCGCTGTCCGCGCTGCCGCTGTCCGCGCTGCCGCTGTCCGCGCGGCCGGCGGAGCCGAACAGCTGGGAGGCGAGCTGCGACTCGCGGGCCACCATCCAGTTGCGGTTGCCCTTGACGGTGTTGATCTCGCCGTTGTGGGCGACGAACCGGTAGGGGTGGGCGAGCGGCCAGCTCGGGAAGGTGTTGGTGGAGAAGCGGGAGTGGACGAGTGCGATGGCCGAGGCGAAGCGGCGGTCGGACAGGTCCGGGAAGAACGGCTCCAGCTGGCCGGTGGTGAGCATGCCCTTGTAGACGAGGGTGCGGGCCGACAGCGAGGGGAAGTAGACGCCCGCCTCGCGCTCGGCGCGCTTGCGCAGCACGAACGCCCGCCGGTCCAGGGCGATGCCCTCGCTCGCGTGGTCGGTGACGAACAGCTGGCGGAAGGCCGGCATGGTGGAGCGGGCGGTGGCGCCGAGGAGTTCGGGGGCGACCGGGACCTCGCGCCAGCCGAGGACGGTGAGGCCCTCCTCGGCGGCGATCGTCTCGATGCGCGAGACGGCGTCCTCGGTGTCCTCGGTGGGCAGGAAGGCGATGCCGACCGCGTAACCGCCGGCGGCGGGCAGGTCGAATCCGGCCACCTCGCGCAGGAACGCGTCGGGCACCTGGGAGAGGATGCCCGCGCCGTCGCCGGAGTCGGGCTCCGAGCCGGTGGCGCCGCGGTGTTCGAGGTTGCGCAGCACGGTGAGGGCCTGCTCGACCAGCGCGTGGCTCGCCTCGCCGGTGAGGGTGGCCACGAAGCCGACGCCGCAGGCGTCGTGCTCGTTGCGGGGGTCGTACATACCCTGCGCAGCAGGGCGAGCATCCATAAAGGACCAGTGCTGGCCGTTCGTGGAGTGCTGGGACGGCTGGCGCGGCGTACGCATCGGCTCTCCCGTCGTCGTCATCTGGCATGTTCTGGTGCCGAGGGACGACGTTGGCCCTCTGCGGAGTGCGAAATTTCGTGCAGGTTACATGATGGGGCGGTTCTCGGGAACCGGATACCGCGTTCCATCATGCGGACACCGAAGGGGGTCGGCGGCGGGTGTTCCGCTGCCGGCGGCGGTGGTTTCGAGGGGTGGGCCGGCGACGAGGGGATCGGTCGGATCGGGGTCCGTCGGGGTCCGGTGGCGGGGTGGGCGGCGTGCTCGCCCGCGTCCGCGAGGGTGCGCGTCAGGCGTCGTTGCCCGCAGTGCTTACGGCTCATGCCCGGTGGCGCGTCGCTCGAAACCAGCCGGTAACGGGTACTTATACGGTCCGACGCATAGGTACCAGTCGCATCATCCTACGGCCGTTCCGAACAGGCTGCCCAGGGCGTACGTCACACCTGCGGCGGCGCCACCCAGGACAAGCTGCCGCAAACCGCTGTACCACCAGGTGCGCGCGGTCACCTTGGCCACCACCGCGCCGCAGGCGAACAGCCCGATCAGGGCGAGCAGCACGGCCGGCCACAGCACGGTGGCGCCCAGCAGCCAGGGCAGCACCGGCAGCAGGGCGCCCAGCGCGAACGAGCCGAACGAGGACACCGCGGCCACCAGCGGGGAGGGCAGGTCGCCCGGGTCGACGCCCAGTTCCTCGCGGGCGTGGATCTCCAAGGCCTGCTCCGGGTCCCGGGACAGCTGCCGGGCCACCTCGCGGGCCAGGTGCGGCTCGACGCCGCGGGCCGCGTAGAGGGCGGCCAGCTCGTTCTCCTCGTCCTGCGGGTGCTTGCGCAGCTCGCGCCGCTCGACGGCCAGCTCGGCCTCGACCAGCTCGCGCTGGGAGGCGACGGAGGTGTACTCGCCGGCGGCCATGGAGAAGGCGCCGGCGGCCAGGCCGGCGAGTCCGGTCAGGACGATGGTGTGCTGACTGACGGCGCCGCCCGCGACACCGGTCATCAGGGCGAGGTTGGAGACCAGGCCGTCCATCGCGCCGAAGACCGCCGGGCGCAGCCAGCCGCCGTTCACATCGCGGTGCGTGTGGTTGTCGCGGTGCGCCTCGTGGAGCGGTGCTTCGGTGTCGAGGATGGCCACGGGTTCCCCCAGAGTACTTAGGCAAGGCTTGCTTTTGGACTGGTTCTACTTTTCGACAACACTCAATCTACGTCCGGAATTCCACGCCCGCCAGCAAGGAAAGGCTGGGCTAACCTGCGCTTTTACCCCGCTGCGCTCATCCGAGTCCAGATGCGCACAGATGTCGTACGGGTGACGCTGTGGTCCGCGAGGCTGCGTCGGCCGCTCCACCGGGGACACCTTCCGGCAAGGGGCTGCGCGCCCGCCCGCCGGCGCCCCGGGAAGGAGGCCCGCGATGGCACCGAGCAGTGGCGTCCCCGCGCTCCGCCTCCGCGACCGGGCGCGCGGCGCGCTGCTCGGCCTCGCCGTGGGGGACGCCCTCGGGGCGCCCGCCGAGAACCTGCTGCCCTCCGAGATCCGCGCCCGCTGGGGCCGCATCACCGGCTACGTCGCCGAGCGCCCGGCCGGCACCGACGACACCGAGTACGCCCTCTTCTCCGGCCTGCTGCTGGCCCGGCACGGCTCCGCCCTCACCCCGGCCCATGTGGAGGCCGCCTGGCACGAGCACATCGCCGACCGCGCCGAGGGCCCCTTCCGCGGCGCCGGCTTCAGCGAGCGGGGCACCCTGGAGAACCTCCGCCGGGGCCTGGCCGCGCCCGTCTCCGCCCAGCACCGGCACGCCTGGAGCGACGGCCTGGCCATGCGGGCGGCGCCCTTCGGGGTGTTCGCCGCCGGGCGGCCCGCCGAGGCGGCCCGGCTGGTGGCCGTCGACGGCTCGGTCAGCCACGAGGGCGAGGGCATCCACGGCGGGCGGGCGGTGGCCGCCGGGGTCGCCGCGGCCATGGCGGGCGCCGCGCCGGTCGCGGTCGTGGCCGCCGCGCTCGCCGTCGTCCCCGACGACTCCTGGACCGCCCGCTCCCTGCGCCGGGCCACGGCCGCCGCCCACCGCGGCGAACGCGCGGTGCGCTCCGCCGTCGTCATCGGCGGCTACCCCTGGACCGACCTGGCCCCGGAGGCGGTCGCCCTGGCCTTCGGCGCGTACGCCGCCGCCGACGGCGACTTCCGCGCCGCCGTCCTGACCGCGGTGAACATGGGCCGCGACGCCGACACCACGGCCGCGGTCGCCGGCGCCCTGGCCGGCGCGACCCGGGGCGTCGCCGCGATCCCCGGGGAGTGGGCGGCCGCCATCGGCCCGGCCCGGGGCAGCTGCCTGCCCTCGATGGCCGGACAGCACGTGCTGGACGTGGCGGACCTGCTGGTCGACGCGGCCGAGACCGCCGCCCGGCGCCCCACGCCCGAGCCCCGCCCGAAGGCCGTACGACCCACCTCCGACGCCCTGCGACCCGTCCCCGACGCCGTAGTACTGCCCACCCCCGACGCCCTACGGCCCGTCCCCGACGCCGTGCTGCCCACCTCCGACGCCCTACCGCTCGTCTCCGACTCCGTACTGCCCGCCTCCGACGCCCTACGGCCCGTACCCGACGCCGTACGGCCTGCGCCCGACGCCCTGCGGACCGGCCTCGACGCCGTACTGCCCGCCCCCGACGCCCTGCGGACCGGCCCCGACGCCGTACTGCCCGCCCCCGACTCCGTACGGCCCGTACCCGACGCCATACTGCCCACCCCCGACGCCGTACGACCTGCACCAGACGCCGTGCGCCCCACCCCCGACGCCGTGCGACCCGTACCCGACGTCCCACGGCCCGACGTTCCCGACGACTACGTCCTCACCGCCGACACCGACGCCGCCGAGGGCGAGGCGGGCGCGTGAGCGGGCCGCGGCGGATCGAGGGGCTGCTGCTGGGGCTGGCCGCCGGGGACGCCGCCGGCTGGCCGGCCGCCCGGCACCGGGCCGCGCGGATGCCCGAGTGGACCCGGCGCCTCACCCGCGAGCTGGACACCTTCGCCGAGCGGAACGCGACCACCACGCTGCCCGTCCCCACCGCGCTCAACCAGCCGCCCGGACCGCTGCGCCTGGGCCCCTCCGACGACGCCGAGTGGGCGGCGTTCGCCGCCGAGGCCGTCCTGCGGGCCGGCGACGACGACGTGCTCGGCGACCTCAGCCGGGAGCGCCGGATACGGGCCGCCATCGACCTCACCTGGAACACGGTGGCCGCCGAGGTCGCCGCGGCGGCCGACCGCGCCCCGGAGATCGAGTCCGCGGTGCTGCCGCTGCGCGCCCGCATCTCCGTGCGGGCCGGCCTCGGCAACCTCGCCACCGGACTGCGCCCGCCCGCCACCGGCCACGACAACCCGCACTACTTCGACGACGCGGCCTGCGTCCGGTCCTGCGTGCTGGCCGTCGCCCACCCGGGCGATCCGCGCCGCGCCGCCGAACTGGCCGAGTTCGACGCCCGCTACACCCAGGACGGCGACGGCGTGCACGGCGCCCGGGCGATGGCGGCGGCGCTCGCGCTCGCCCTGACCGGGGCCGAGGTCGAGCACTGCGTCACCGCCGCGCTGGCCGAACTGCCCGAGCCGACCGAGATCGGCCGCAACGCCCGGCACGCCCTCGCCCTCGCCCGCACCGGCGAGAGCGCGTTCGCGCTGGTCCCGCTGCTGGAGCACCAGATCGTCGACCACGTCTACAGCTACGGCGTCGCCGCCGCCGAGACCGTCCCGGTCGCCCTCGCCCTGGCGGTGGCGGCCGGCGGCCGGATCGCGGAGGCGCTGCCCGCCGCCGCCTGCCTGTCCCGCCTCGCCGACTCCGCCCCCGCCCTGACCGGCGCGCTGACCGGCGCGGTGGGCGGCGGCGCGGCCGTCCCGGCCTCCTGGCGGGAGGCCTGCCGCACCCTGTCCGGCTGTGTGCTGCCCCGGCTCACCGGCACCGACCTGGTCGAACTCGCCGGACTCCTGGAAGCCGCGCGACCGGCCCCACCGGGAGGATGATTCGGGCATGACGCCCCAAAAAGACTCGGGCAGGACGCCCCGAGAAGGAGAAGACCGGCGGGAGGACGACCCCGCCGCGGGCCCGCGCGGTCCCGCCCTGGAGGAACGGATCACCGCGGCACTGGTCGGCGCGGCCGTCGGCGACGCGCTCGGCGGACCCGTCGAGGGCTACTCCCCCGACCAGATCCTCCAGCGCCACGGCGGCCGCGTGCACGGCGTCGTCGGTCCCTGGAACGGCGACGACTGGCGCACCGCCCGCCCGATCGCGCCGTACCACAAGGGCGACGGCCACGTCACCGACGACACCCTGATGACCCACGCGCTGGTCCGCGTGTACGCGCGGGTCCGCGACCACCTCGACGCCTACGCGGTCGCCGACCACCTGGTCCCCGACCTGATGACGCACCCGCGCTGGATCCCCGAACTGGAGGCGGAGGCGCTGCCGCTGCACCGGATCTTCCTGGCGGAGAAGTGGCTGGTGGCCCGGCTGCACTACGGCCACGTGGACCCGCGCGAGGCCGGCGTCGGCAACATCGTCAACTGCGGCGCCGCGATGTACACGGCCCCCGTCGGCCTGGTCAACGCGGCCGACCCGCGGGCCGCCTACGCCGAGGCGCTGGACGTCGCGGGCGCCCACCAGTCGTCCTACGGGCGGGAGGCGGCGGGCGTGCTGGCGGCCGCGGTGGCCGCGGCCTGCACGCCGGGCGCCACCCCCGACTCGGTCGTGGCGGAGTGCCTGGCGCTGGCGAAGGACGGCACCCGCGCGGCCATCGAAGCGGTCTGCGACGTGGCCCGCGACCACACCCACTTCGAGTCGGCGCTCGGCCCGCTGCGGGCGGCCGTCGCCCCCTACGACACGGTCGGCCCCGACTACCGCGCCCCCTCATTGGGCGCCCGCCGCCCGTCCCGGCTGCACGCGATCGAGGAACTGCCCGTCGCGCTCGGCATGCTGACGGTGGCGCGCGGCGACTTCCGGCACGCCGTGCTCGGCGCGGTGAACTACGGCCGCGACTGCGACTCCATCGCGACCATGGCCGGGGCGCTGGCGGGCGCGCTCGGCTCGCCGGCACCCGAGGAGTGGGCGAAGACGGTGGCCGAGGCCAGCCGTCTCGACCTGTGGGAGCCGGCCCACACCCTGGCCGCGGTGGCCCGGGAGGTCTTCGAGAAGGACGTACGACGCCGGCGCGCCCACGAGCGGGCGTTCGCCGGGATGGGAGGGTCGCGATGCTCCGACTGACCTGGGTCCAGCCGGAGGACCTGCTCGGCCACGAACTGCGCCAGGCGGCGCAGGACGGGCGGGAGCCGAAGGCGGTGGCCGCGCGGTGGCGGGCGGCCGGCGGCCCCGAGGCGCCGGCCCGGGCGGGCGCCTCGCCCGAGCCGTCCTCCCGCTATCTGCGCCTGCTCGCGGAGGATCTGCTGGACGAACTCGCCGAACTGCCCAGCAGTCTGGCGGAGGCCGAGCCGACGGAGCTGGCCGCGATCAAGGCGCTGTGCCCCGACTGGCCGGCGAAGCCCGCCGCTTCGGGTGCCTCGGCCGCGCCGGACGTGGAGCGGCTGGAGGCCGCCTGGGTGGGGCGGGCCGCGGGGTGCCTGCTGGGCAAGCCGGTGGAGAAGCTCCCCCTGGACAGCATCCGCCAGCTTGCCCGCGCCGCCGGCAACTGGCCGCTGACCACCTGGTTCACCGCCCGGGGCGTCCCCGACGACCTGACCGCCCGCCATCCCTGGAACCGCCGCTCGGCGGCCACCTCGCTCGCCGAGAACATCGACGGCATGCCCGAGGACGACGACCTCGACTACCCGCTGCTCAACCTGCTCCTCCTCCAGCGCCACGGCAAGGACTTCAGCACCGCTGACGTGGCCCGGCTCTGGCTGGACGAACTCCCCGCCGGCCGCGCCTTCACCGCCGAGCGCGTCGCCTACCGCAACCTCCTGCTCGGCATCGAACCGCCGCGCACCGCCCGCCACCGCAATCCGTTCCGGGAGTGGATCGGCGCCCTGATCCGTGCCGACGTGCACGGCTGGACCCACCCGGGCGACCCGGCGGCGGCCGCCGAGCAGGCGCACCGGGACGCCGTCCTCACCCACACCGCGAACGGCGTGCACGCGGCCATGTTCGCCGCCGCCGTCATCGCCGCCGCGGCCGGCGGCGCCCACGACGTGCACGCCTGTCTGGCCGTCGGGCTGACCGTCGTGCCGCCCGGCTCCCGGCTCGCCCGCGCGGTCCGGCACGCCGTCGAACTGGCCGCCGTCCACGAGGACTTCGACACGGTCGTGGACGAGCTGCACGCCACGTACTCCGCCGCCTACCACTGGGTGCACGCCGTGCCCAATACCGCGCTGATCGCCGCCGCGCTCACCCACGCGAACGGCGACTTCTCCGCCTCGGTCTGCCGGGCGGTGTCCGGCGGCTGGGACACCGACTCCAACGGCGCCACCGCCGGGTCCGTCGCCGCGGCGCTGGCCGGCTCCCCGGCCGCGCTGCCCGAGCGCTGGACGGGCCCGCTGAAGAACCGGCTGGCCACCTCCGTCGGCGACTTCGACGGCATCGGCTTCGACGCCCTGGCCCGCCTCACCCACCGGGAGGCGTCCCACCGATGACACCGCCACCCCACGACCCGGGCACTCCCCGCGACCCGGGCACTCCCCACACCCCGGGCACTCCCCACGCCCCGGGCGTCCACTCCGACGATCCGGGCGCCGCCCCGCCCCTGACCGGTCTGCGCGTGCTCGATCTCGCCACCCTGTTCGCCGGGCCGATCGCCGCCATGATGCTCGGCGACTTCGGCGCCGAGGTGATCAAGGTGGAGCATCCCGCCAAGCCCGACCCGGCCCGCGGCCACGGCCCCGCCAAGAACGGCGTCGGCCTGTGGTGGAAGCTGCTGGGCCGCAACAAGCGCACCGTCACCCTGGACCTGTCCAAGCCGGGCGGCCGCGCCACCCTGCTGCGACTGGCCGCCACCGCGGACGTGATCGTGGAGAACTTCCGCCCCGGCACCCTGGAGCGGTGGGAGCTGGGCTGGCCGGAGCTGTCGGCGGCCAACCCGCGCCTGGTGCTGGCCCGGGTCACCGGCTTCGGCCAGTTCGGCCCGTACGCGTCCCGGCCCGGCTTCGGCACCCTGGCCGAGGCGATGAGCGGCTTCGCCGCGATCACCGGCGAGCCGGACGCGCCGCCCACGCTCCCGCCGTTCGGGCTCGCCGACTCCATCGCCGGCCTGGCCACGGCGTACGCGGTGCTGACCGCGCTCGCGGCCCGGGAGCGCACCGGCGCGGGACAGATCATCGACATGGCGATCATCGAGCCGATCCTGACCGTCCTCGGCCCGCAGCCCCTCTGGTACGACCAGCTCGGCTACGTCCAGCCGCGCACCGGCAACCGCACCCAGAACAACGCCCCGCGCAACACCTACCGCACCTCGGACGGCACCTGGGTCGCCGTCTCCACCTCGGCCCAGTCGGTGGCCGAACGGGTGCTGCGCCTGGTGGGCCGCCCGGAGCTGATCGACGAGCCGTGGTTCGCGACCGGGGCGCAGCGGGCCGCCCACGCGGACGTGCTGGACGAGGCGGTCGGCGGCTGGATCGCCCGGCACACCCGCACCGAGGTGATGGCCGCCTTCGAGAAGGCGGAGGCGGCGATCGCCCCGATCCAGGACGTCCGCGACGTGGTGGCCGACCCGCAGTACCAGGCCCTCGGCACCCTGACCACCCTGTACGACCCGGAGCTGGGGCGGCTGCGGATGCAGAACGTGCTGTTCCGGCTGTCGGCCACCCCCGGCGCGATCCGCTGGGCGGGCCGGCCGCACGGCGCGGACACGGACACGGTGCTGACCGAGCTGGGGCTCACGCCGAAGGAGCTGGCCGCGCTGCGCGCGGAGGGCGCCCTGTGACGCCCACCGCGCCGTTCCCGCTGACCTGGCTGTACGCGCCCGGCGACCGTCCGCACGTGGTCGCCAAGGCGCTGGCCTCGGGCGCCGACGTGGTGGTGATCGACCTGGAGGACGCGGTCGCCCCGGACCGCAAGGAGTACGCCCGCGCCGCCACGGCCGAGCTGCTGGCCGAGCCGCCGCCCGTCCCGGTCCATGTGCGCGTCAACGCGCTCGACGGCCCGCTGGCGTCGGCGGATCTCGCGGCGGTCGCCCCCCGGCCGGGCCTGGCCGGCCTGCGCCTGCCGAAGGTGACCTCGGCGGAGCAGGTGGTACGGGTCGCCCGGCAGACCGGGGCGGCGGGCCACTCGCCCCCCACCGGCTCCTGCCCGCGACCGCCCGGGCCCGCGCGGGACCACGACGCGCAGGCCGTTGCCCAGGGAGACGGCCCGGACCTCCCGCAGGACGGCGACGCGCGCCTTCCGCGGCTGGGCGGCACGCCGCCGGGCGACGGCTCCGCTCCCCCGCTCTACGCCCTCCTCGAAACCGCCCTCGCCATCGAGCACGCCTTCGCCATCGCCTCCGCGCACCCGGCGCTGCGGGGCGTCTCGATCGGGGAGGCGGATCTGCGGGCCGACCTCGGGGTGCGGCGGGACACCGGCCTGGACTGGTGCCGCGCCCGGGTCGTCGTCGCCGCCCGCGCGGCCGGTCTCGCCCCGCCCACCCAGTCCGTGCACCCGGACATCCGGGACCTGGAGGGGCTGGCGGCCTCCTGCGCCCGCGGGCGCTCCCTGGGGTTCCTCGGCCGCGCGGCCATCCACCCCCGCCAGCTGCCGATCATCGAACGCGCCTATCTGCCGACCGACCGCGAACTGGAGGAGGCCGAGACGATCATCAAGGCGGCCACCACGGACCGGGGCGCCCAGGCGCTCAGCGACGGCCGTTTCATCGACGCGGCGGTGGTCGCGGCGGCCCAGCGCACCCTGGCGCTGGCCCGCAGGTGCTGACCGCGCCCCGGGCACGGCCGCCGCACACGACGAGGGCGCCCCCGGAATCCGGGGGCGCCCTCGGTGCCTACGATCCGGTGACCGCCGTCAGCCCTGCTTGGCCGACCCGGCACCGTCCTTGAGACCGACGCCGTCCTTCGGGTCGGCGTCCTGCGCGTCGGTGCTCTCGGTCCTCCCGGCGCCCTCCGCGTCGGGGCGCGCCCCGTCGGGGTTCTTGGCGTCGGCGGCCGACGCCGGTGAGACCTCGCCCCCGGCGGCGCCGTCCGCCTCGCCGTCCCCGGCGTCCGCCTCGGCCCCGGTCCCGGTCGGCTCGCCGGCGGCGGCCGCGCCCGGCTCCACCTCGGCCTCCCGGCCCGGCCGCTTCTTCGACGACACCCAGATGTAGGCCACCGCGAGCAGGAAGACGAGCAGCGCGGTCCAGTCGTTCAGCCGCAGGCCGAGGATGTGGTGGGCGTCGTCCACCCGCATGTACTCGATCCAGCCGCGGCCCACGCAGTAGGCGGCGACGTAGAGCGCGAACGCCCGGCCGTGGCCCAGCTTGAAGCGGCGGTCGGCCCAGATGACCAGCAGTGCGACACCCACGCACCACAGCGACTCGTACAGGAAGGTCGGGTGGTAGTACCCGGGCACCCGGCCGTCCGTCGAGGAGGTGATGTGCAGCGCCCACGGAACGTGCGTCTCCCGGCCGTACAGCTCCTGGTTGAACCAGTTGCCCCAGCGGCCGATCGCCTGGGCGAAGGCGATGCCCGGCGCGACGGCGTCGGCGTAGGCGGGCATCGGGACGCCCCGGCGCCGCGCGCCGATCCACGCGCCGAGCGCGCCGAGCGCGATCGCGCCCCAGATGCCGAGGCCGCCCTGCCACACCTTGAAGGCGTCCACCCAGTCACGGCCGTCGCCGAAGTACAGCTCGTAGTCCGTGATCACGTGGTAGAGGCGGCCGCCGACCAGGCCGAACGGCACCGCCCAGACGGCGATGTCGGCGACCGTGCCGGCCCGTCCGCCCCGGGCGATCCAGCGCTTGTTGCCGAGCCAGACGGCGACGAAGACGCCGATGATGATGCAGAACGCGTAGCCGCGCAGCGGAATGGGTCCGAGGTACACCACTCCGTGCGACGGGCTGGGAATGTAGGCAAGTTCCATGGCAGGGTCGACGCTACCGCAGCCGGAGCGGGCCCACGGCGGGCAACCCGGCTACGGGTCCATAACAGGAGCATTCCGCACCCGTCCGCCGCCCGCCTCCCGGCCTGGTCACAGCCGGTCCGCCGCGCGTCCTCCGCCCGCCGCCGGCGCCGTGCCCGCCGCTCGTCGCCCGGTTCATCGCTTGTTCGCCGCCTCCACCGTCTGCTTCAGCTTGGCCGGGGTCATCGAGCGGTCCTCGATGATGTTCTTCCCGTCCAGCAGGACGGTCGGGGTGCCCGAGTAGTGGCCCGCCTGGAACGCCTTGTTGGACTTCTCCACCCAGCTGTCGTGCACGCCGTCCTTGACGCACTTCTGGAAGGCGGGCGTGTCCAGGCCGTTCACCTTGCCGGCCAGCTTGATCAGCTTGTCGTTGTCGGCGAAGGAGTCGTCGGTCTCCTCGGGCTGGTTGTCGTACAGCACGTCGTGGTAGGCGGGGAACTTGCCGGCGTCCTGCGCGCAGGCCGCCGCGTTGGCCGCGCGCAGCGAGCCGGTGCCGCCGAGGTTGCCGTCGATCAGCCGGACCAGGTGGTACTCGGTCTTGAGCCGGCCGGCGGCGGTCAGCTCGTGGAGCGTGGGGCGGTAGGCCGCCTCGAAGGCCTTGCAGGCCGGGCAGCGGAAGTCCTCCCACACGGTGAGCGTCGACTTGGCGCCGTCCGCGCCGACCGGGATGGCCAGGCCGTCCTTGCCCAGCGCGCCGGAGGGCGCCGCGACCGGTCCGGAGCCGCCGCCGCTCTTGCCGGCGTTCGCGGCGACCACGCCGATCACCGTGGCCAGGCCCAGCACACAGACCACGCCGGCGGCCACGATCAGCGTGCGCCGCCGCCGCTCCGAGGCCTTCTGCTTCTCCCGCTCGACCGCCAGCCGCTGCCGGGCGGTGCGCTTTGCGTCATGGTTCTTCTCGCTCACACCAGCAGAACGAACCGGGGAGGCGCATTGCGCCCCCCCGGTCCCAGGTCCACCCCTTCGGGTGATGCGATCTCGCGCTACGCCTGTCCGCTCCTGCCACGGACCCCGCGCGCCAGCTCACCGGCGAGGGTGCGGACGGCCTCGACGCCGGCCGCGTGGTCGGGCGCGTCCAGCATCCGCTTGACGAACGCCGAGCCGACGATCACCCCGTCGGCGAAGCCGGCGACCTCCGCGGCCTGGGCCGGGTTGGAGACGCCGAGGCCGACGCAGACGGGCAGCTCCGCACCGGTGGCACGGGTGCGCCGCACCAGGTCCTGGGCCTGCTCGCCGACCGATTCGCGGGTGCCGGTGACGCCCATCAGGGAGGCGGCGTAGACGAAGCCGGAGCCGGCCGCGGTGATCTCGGCCAGCCGGGCGTCCCTGCTGCTGGGGGCGACGACGAAGACGGTCGCCAGACCGTGCTTGTCGGCGTGCTCGCGCCACAGCGCGGACTCCTGCACCGGCAGGTCGGGCAGGATGCAGCCGGCGCCGCCCGCGTCGGCCAGCTCGGCGGTGAACCGCTCGACGCCGTAGCGGTCGATCGGGTTCCAGTAGGTCATGACGAGGACCGGCTTGCCGGTGGCCTCGTGGGCCTCGCGCACCGTCCGCATGACGTCGGCGATCCGGACGCCGCCGCGCAGGGCGATGTCGTCGGCGGTCTGGATGACCGGGCCGTCCAGGACCGGGTCGCTGTGCGGCAGGCCCACCTCGACGACGTCGGCGCCGCCGTCGAAGACGGCCTTGATCGCCTCGATGCCGCCGTCCACGGTCGGGAAGCCGGCCGGGAGGTAGGCGATGAGCGCGGAGCGGTCCTCGGCCCGGGCGGCGGCGAGGGTGTCGGTCAGCAGCTGGATGTTCCCGCTCACTTGGCGTCTCCCTCGATCTCGGCGGTGGCGGTCTCGTCGGCGGCGACCTCGGCGTCGGTGTCGTACAGGCCGAAGTAGCGGGCGGCGGTGTCCATGTCCTTGTCGCCGCGGCCGGAGAGGTTGACGACGATCAGTCCGTCCGGGCCCAGCTCCTTGCCGACGTCCAGGGCGCCGGCCAGGGCGTGGGCGCTCTCGATCGCCGGGATGATGCCCTCGGTGCGCGAGAGCAGGCGCAGCGCCCGCATGGCCGCGTCGTCGGTGACCGCGCGGTACTCGCCGCGGCCGGAGTCCTTGAGATAGGCGTGCTCGGGGCCGATGCCCGGGTAGTCCAGGCCCGCCGAGATGGAGTACGGCTCGGTGATCTGACCCTCGTCGTCCTGGAGGACGTAGGAGCGCGAGCCGTGCAGGATGCCGGGCTCGCCGGCGGTCAGGGTGGCCGCGTGCTCGCCGCTCTCCACGCCGTGCCCCGCGGGTTCGCAGCCGATCAGGCGGACGTCCGCGTCGGGGATGAAGGCGTGGAAGAGGCCGATGGCGTTGGAGCCGCCGCCGACGCAGGCGACCGCGGCGTCGGGCAGCCGGCCCGCCCGCTCCAGGAGCTGGCGGCGGGCCTCGACGCCGATCACCCGGTGGAAGTCGCGGACCATGGCCGGGAAGGGGTGGGGCCCCGCGACGGTGCCGAACAGGTAGTGGGTGCGGTCGACGTTGGCGACCCAGTCGCGGAACGCCTCGTTGATGGCGTCCTTCAGGGTGCGGCTGCCGGACTTCACGGCCACGACCTCGGCGCCGAGCATGCGCATCCGGGCGACGTTGAGGGCCTGCCGCTGGGTGTCGATCTCGCCCATGTAGATCGTGCAGTCCAGGCCGAACAGGGCGCAGGCGGTGGCGGTGGCGACGCCGTGCTGGCCGGCGCCGGTCTCGGCGATCACCCGGGTCTTGCCCATGCGCTTGGTGAGCAGCGCCTGGCCGAGCACGTTGTTGATCTTGTGCGAGCCGGTGTGGTTGAGGTCCTCGCGCTTGAGGAAGACGCGGGCGCCGCCGGCGTGCTCGGCGAAGCGGGGCACCTCGGTCAGGGCGCTGGGACGGCCGGTGTAGTGGACGAGCAGGTCGTCCAGCTCGCGGGCGAACTCGGGGTCGGCCTTGGCCTTGTCGTACTCGACGGCGACCTCGTCCACGGCGGCGACCAGGGCCTCCGGGATGAACTTGCCGCCGTACGCCCCGAAGTAGCCTGCGGGGCTGGGCACCTGACCCTCCGGGTCGGGGTGGAAGTAGTTGCTGGGCATGCCAGTACCTCACGGTGAGTGCGTGTGAAAAGACACTGTTCGCCGTGGGGGCGGGGGGTCGGCCGTCGGCCGCGCGCCGTCAGCGGCCGGTCACGATCCCGCGGCCGAGCCGCGGGTCCGGGCACGGCCCCGCGCCCCTGTCGGGGCGCTGCCATCGGCGACCGTTCACCTGCCCGGGCTCGTCGCCGATGACGTACCTCACCCGGCGGCCGTGGACCCTGCGGGCCGGCGCGCGGCAGCCGCGGGGGCGGCAGCCGCGCGCGAGGCGGGCGTACCGGTCCACGGGGGTCATGGTGAGCGTCATCGGGGACAAGCCTACCGGCAGGTCAGCCGCGGCCGTGCCGCAGCGCGGGGTGGGTGCCGGCCGCCACCAGGTCGGCGACCGCCGTCCGGGGGTCGCGGCCGGTGACCAGGGACTCGCCGACCAGGACCGCGTCGGCGCCGGCGTTGGCGTAGGCGATCAGGTCGTGCGGGCCGCGGACGCCGGACTCGGCGATCTTGACGAGGTGGTCCGGGATCTCCGGCGCGACGCGCTCGAAGGTGTCGCGGTCGACCTCCAGCGTCTTGAGGTTGCGCGCGTTGATGCCGATGACCTTGGCGCCCGCGTCCACCGCGCGCTCCACCTCGTCCTCGTCGTGCACCTCGACCAGCGGGGTGAGGCCGATGGACACCGCGCGTTCGATCAGCGACTCCAGGGCCGGCTGGTCGAGCGCGGCGACGATCAGCAGGGCGAGGTCGGCGCCGTAGGCCCGGGCCTCCCACAGCTGGTACGACGTGACGATGAAGTCCTTGCGCAGGACGGGGATGTCCACGCGGGCGCGGACCGCCTCCAGGTCGGCGAGCGAGCCGCCGAAGCGGCGCTGCTCGGTCAGCACCGAGATGACGGAGGCGCCTCCCGCCTCGTAGTCCGCGGCGAGGCCGGCCGGGTCGGCGATCGCGGCCAGCGCGCCCTTGGACGGGCTGGAGCGCTTGACCTCGCAGATCACCTTGACGCCGTCGCCGCGCAGCGCGGCCAGACCGTCCTTGGCGGCCGGAGCCTTCGCCGCGCGCTCCTTGAGCTCTTCGAGGCTGACGCGCGCCTGCCGCTCCGAAAGGTCGGCACGGACTCCGTCGATGATCTCGTCGAGCACACTCACGCGAGCGGCCCCCTTCCAGACGGTGGGATGTTCCAGCGGGTCGAACGGCCCCCGGCGTCCGCTTGGCGGTGAAACGGGCGGAACCGGCGGTCACTGCGATGGTATCCGCAGGAGGGCGTCGGCCCCGCATCCGGTGGAGCGCGGTCCCACGACCTGGACAGGGGCCGGCCCGGTCACCGGACGGCGGCTGCCCGGGTCAGGGATGGAGCGGGGCGCCGAGGGGCAGGTTGCGCACGACGGTGAAGGCCGCGAACAGGGCGAGCGCGCTCCACAGGTGCGCCGGCCGCGGATCCAGGCGCAGGCGCCGGCCGCGCGCCGCCTGGATCGCCCACGCGGTCCACACCGCGGCGAAGAGCAGGTAGCCGGCGACGGCCAGGGCGTTGTCGTGGAGGGCCGCGGCGAGGTCGCCGTGGACGACGGCGTGCGCGCTGCGCAGTCCGCCGCAGCCGGGGCAGTAGAGGCCGGCGTAGCGCAGCAGGGGGCAGGCCGGGTAGTGGCCGGGTTCGTTCGGGTCCACCGCGCCGACGTAGGCGAAGGCGGCGGCGACGGCGGTCAGCACCCCGGCGGGGACGGCGAGCCGTCGCGGGACGGACTCCGGTCCCGGCGGCGCCGCTCGGCTCTCGGCGTTCACGCCTGGCATTCTGCCCGGCGCGGCGGGCGGGCGCGCGCCGGGGGGCGGCCGGCCGGTCCGCGCGCGAGGGGCGACTGCGGGCCGCCCCTCCTGCGCGTTCCGTACGGGTCCGCCGTACGGGTGTCAGCTCTTGGCGCCGGCCGGCTCGCCCTGGCCCGCGATCTGGTGGACGGGGTGCTCGTTCTTCTGGCCGAGGCCCATCATGCGCATGATGGCGCCGACGACACCGCCGAGCAGCACCACGCCCATGCCGGCCCAGAAGCCGACCGGCTGGGCGGCCACCATGAAGGCGCCAGCGGCGCAGAAACCGATGAAGGCGATGATGACACCGGTCCAGGCGGCCGGGGTGTGACCGTGGCTGCTGCCCGCCATGACTTGCTCCTCGTTGCTTGTACGTGTCTGAGCCGGACGCTCGCGACCATTGTCCCGTACCCGTGCACGCGAGGTGATCGGGGGTGGCTCCTCGCGCACGTGTCGCGGCCGGCCGGCGCGCCGGGGCCGGGCGCCCGGGTCAGGCCGGTCCAGTGCCGGTGGGGTCCTCGCCGCGGTCGAGGGCCTTCCACAGGTCCTCGGGCCGGTCGGGGTCGACGGGGCGGGCCGCGCGGGGCCGGGGCGCGCCGGAGCGTTCGTAGCGGCCGGACATGGTGGGCCACAGGCGGCCGAAGCGCAGGGCGAGCAGTCCGGCCAGCAGGATCAGCGCGCCGCCGGCCGCGGCGACGTAGGGCCAGCCGGTGTGGCCGATCGCGGCGGCGGTCGCGGCGGTGTCGCCGGAGACCTGGGCGGCCCGGGCGTCCAGGGCGCCGTTGTCGGAGGCGCCGGAGACGGCCGCCGCGACGGTGCCGGCGCCGGAGAGCGCGAGCAGGGCGGATACCAGCAGGCGGCCGGAGCGGCGGACGGCGAAGACGGCGACGAGCGCGGCCAGGCCCACCACGGCGAGCGCCGCGGGCACGCCCGTCACGTCGCTGCCCTTGACGGTCAGCGGGAAGGCGCCGCCGGCCACCGTCGCGGTGCCCTCCGCCCAGCGCTGCCGGGACGCGAGCAGCGCCACGGCCGCGCCGAGCGCGCCGCACAGCAGGGCGACGGCGAGGCTGCGGCGGCCGGACCGGGCGGGGGCGGCGGCTTCGGTACGGGGGTGAGGTACGGCAGTCACGTACTCCACTATCGCGTGCACCCGGGGCGGACCGTCACCCGGGGCTCGTCACGGGTACGTGAGATACGCCCCACCTCCCCCGTCCCACCTCTCCTAGCGGGCCAGCCGGTTGGCGGTGTGCACCGCCCTGAGCACGGCGGCGGCCTTGTTGCGGCATTCGGTGTCCTCGGCCACCGGGTCGGAGTCGGCGACGACGCCGGCGCCCGCCTGGACGTGGGCGGTGCCGTCGCGCAGCACGGCGGTGCGGATGGCGATGGCGGTGTCGGAGTCGCCGGCGAAGTCGAGGTAGCCGACGCAGCCGCCGTACAGGCCGCGCCGGGAGGGTTCGAGTTCGTCGATGATCTGCAGGGCGCGCGGCTTGGGCGCGCCGGACAGGGTGCCGGCCGGGAAGCAGGCGGTGAGCACGTCGAAGGCGGTGCGGTCCGGGGCGACCCGGCCGGTCACCGTCGAGACGATGTGCATGACGTGCGAGTAGCGCTCGATGGACATGAAGTCGACGACCTCCACGGAGCCCGGTTCGCAGACCCGGCCCAGGTCGTTGCGGCCGAGGTCGACGAGCATCAGGTGCTCGGCGCGTTCCTTGGGGTCGGCGAGGAGTTCGTCGGCGAGGGCCTGGTCCTGCTGCGGGGTGGCGCCGCGCGGGCGGGTGCCGGCGATGGGGTGGACCATGGCCCGGCCGTCCTCGACCTTGACCAGCGCCTCGGGCGAGGAGCCGACGACGTCGAAGCCGTCCAGGCGCAGCAGGTACATGTACGGCGAGGGGTTGGTGGCCCGCAGTACCCGGTAGACGTCCAGGGCACTGGCGGTGCACGGCGTCTCGAAGCGCTGCGAGGGGACGACCTGGAAGGCCTCGCCGGCGCGGATGCGCTCCTTGACGTCCTCGACGGCGGCCCGGAAGTCGGCGCCGCCCCACCGGGCGGTGTACTCGGGCAGCGCGGAGGGCGGCAGGGCGGCGGGCGGCTGGGGCACCGCCCGGGACAGGTCGGCCTCCATCGCGTCGAGGCGGGCGACGGCGTCGGCGTACGCCTCGTCGACGCCGGTGTCGAGGTCGTTGTGGTTGATCGCGTTGGCGATCAGCAGCACGGTGCCGTCCCAGTGGTCGAGGACGGCGAGGTCGCTGGTGAGCAGCATGGTCAGCTCGGGCAGCCGGAGGTCGTCGCGCTCGCCGGGGCCGATCTTCTCCAGGCGGCGCACGATGTCGTAGCCGAGGTAGCCGACCATGCCGCCGGTGAAGGGCGGCAGGCCCAGGTCCTGGGCGAGGTCGCGGGGGGTGTGCAGCGCCTCGACGGTGGCCCGCAGGGCGGCCAGCGGGTCGCCCTCGACGGGGACGCCGACCGGCGGGGCGCCCTGCCAGTGGGCGCGGCCGTCCTTCTCGGTGAGGGTGGCGGAGCTGCGGACTCCGACGAAGGAGTAGCGGGACCAGGTGCGGCCGTTCTCCGCGGACTCCAGCAGGAAGGTGCCGGTGCGCTCGGCGGCGAGCTTGCGGTAGAGGGCGACGGGGGTGTCGCCGTCGGCGAGGAGCTTGCGGGTGACCGGGATGACGCGGCGGTCGGCGGCCAGCTTGCGGAACGTCTCGAGGTCCATGGCGGCCGACCCTACTGATCCGCGGCGGCCGCGGCGGAGCCGGTGCCGTCCTGCGGGAGCGCGGGGGCGCCGTCCTTGAGGAGGACGTCGGCGTCGAAGCAGGTGCGCTCGCCGGTGTGGCAGGCGGCACCGACCTGGTCGACCTTGACCAGCAGGGTGTCCGCGTCGCAGTCCAGGGCGACGGAGCGCACGTGCTGGACGTGGCCGGAGGTGTCGCCCTTGACCCAGTACTCGCGGCGGCTGCGCGACCAGTAGGTGCAGCGGCCGGTGGTCAGGGTGCGGTGCAGCGCCTCGTCGTCCATCCAGCCCAGCATCAGCACCTCTCCGGTGTCGAACTGCTGGGCGATCGCGGGCAGGAGTCCGTCGGCGCCGCGCTTGAGCCGCGCGGCGATCTCGGGGTCGAGGCTGCTGGGCCGGGGGGTACCGGGCGTGCTGGTCATGGGTGCCATTGTGCCGCGCGGCCGGGGTGGCCGGGGGCCGCCGTCCACTCCGTGGGCGGGGCGGCCGGCGGCGGGCGCCGGCCTGGGGCGGTGGTCCGGGGGACGGGTGGGCGGACGGGGCGGGCGGTCGTAGGCTGACTCCATGTCGACCTTTGCCAAGCGTGAACGGCTCCTGCTCGCCGACCTCTTGGAGACCGCCGGTCCGGAGGCGCCGACCCTGTGCGAGGGGTGGCTCGCCCGTGACCTGGCCGCGCACGTGGTGGTGCGCGAGCGGCGTCCCGACGCGGCCGGGGGCGCGCTGATCAAGCCGCTGGCCGGGCGGTTGCAGAAGGTGCAGGACGAGTACGCCGCCAAGCCGTACGAGGAACTGATCCAGCTGATCCGCACCGGTCCGCCGCGGTTCTCGCCCTTCCAGCTCAAGCAGGTCGACGAGGCGGCCAACACCGTCGAGTTCTACGTCCACGCCGAGGACGTGCGGCGGGCGCAGCCGGGCTGGTCGCCGCGCGAGCTGGACCCGGTCTTCCAGGAGACGCTGTGGTCGCGTCTGGAGCGCACGGCCCGGCTGCTGGGCCGGGGCGTTCCGACCGGCCTGGTGCTGCGCCGCCCCAACGGCCAGACGGCGGTGGCGCACCGGGGCGCTCCGGTGGTGACGGCGACCGGCGAGCCGGCGGAGCTGCTGATGTTCGCCTTCGGCCGGCAGGGCGCGGCCCGGGTGGATCTGGAGGGCGAGCCGGCCGCGATCGAGCAGGTGTCGGGCTCCAAGCGGCTGGGCTTCTGAACGGGGCCCGTTCGCCGGCTCCGCCCCGGAACCCCCGGCGGGGCCGGCCCGGGCGCCTGGCGGGCACGGCCCGAGCACTCGGCGCGTACGGGAGTCCGGCGGGCCCATCCCGGAAGCTTCCGGCGGGGCCAGTCCGGCCCGGGGGCCTTGGCGGGCCCAGCCCAGGAGCCTGGCGGTACAGCCCGGCACCGGCGGGCCCAGCCTGGGCACCCCGGCGGGGCCATCCCGGCCCGGGAACCCGGTGGGCCCGGCCCGGGAGTCCGGCGGGCCCAGCCCCCTAGGGCCTTGGCGGGCCCCAGCCCAGGAGCCTGGCGCGCACCGCTCAGGAACCCGGCAGGCCCAGTCCGGAAGCCCCGGCGGGGCCACTCCGGCCCGGGAGTCCGGTGGGACCGGTCCGGGAACCCGGCGGCCCCAGCCCGCAAGCCTGGCGCGTACGGCCAGGCAACCCGGCGGGCCCAGCCCGGGAACCCGGCAAGCTCAGCCCGCGCGCCCGGGGTGTATCAGTTCGGGAGTTCTGCGCGGCGCAGGGCCGGGGCGGCCAGGGCTACGATGCCGCCGAGGGCGCAGACCGTCGCGCTCACGATGAAGACCGGTCCGGTGCCGTAGGCCCCGATCGCGGCGGCGGACAGCGGCATGCCGAGGGGGGCCAGGCCCAGGCTGACCAGGCCGGACACGGCGGTGACCCGTCCGAGGTAGGCCGGTTCGGCCTGGGTCTGGAGCAGCGCGCCGCACAGGGTGCCGCTGAGCCCCGCGAGGAGGCCGACGAGCAGGGCCACGCCGACGGCCGCGGTGACGCCCGGCGCGTAGGCGAGGGCGCCGATGGCCGCGGAGCCCGCGAAGATCGTGTACGCGGTCAGCCGGCCGGCGTGCGGGAGCCGGCCGCGTACGGCCAGCAGCAGGGAGGCGGCGCCGGCCCCGGTGCCGAAGCCGGCCAGCACCCAGCCCATGCCGGCGGCGCCCCAGCCGCGCTCGTCGGCGAGCAGGGTGAGGCCGACGTTGAGCGGGCCGGCGAAGCCGAGGTCGCCGAGGGCGATGGCGAGCATCAGCGGGAACAGCACCCGGTGCCCGCGGATGTAACGCAGTCCGGCCGCCAGGTCCTGCCGGGCGGTGGCGCCGCCGGCGCGCGCGGTCTCGTCCGGCGGCAGCTGCCGCACCCGCACCGAGGTGAGCAGCGGTACGGAGACGGCGATCAGCAGGCCGGCGATCCCGAAGGCGGCCGCCGCGCCGCCGGCCGCGATCGCGAGGCCGCCGAGCGGGGCGCCGACGACGCTCGCGCAGCGGACCGCGAGGCCGCGCATCCCGTGCACCCGGGCGAGCTGGTCGCGGCCGGTCACGCGGGCCGGGAGGGCGCCGACCGCGGGCATGAACACCGCGTCCACGACGCCGAAGAGCAGGGCGAGGACGGTGAGCGGCCACAGGCCCGGGCCGGTGTGCCACAGCAGGGCCGCCACCGCGAGGACGGCGGCGCAGCGCACGGCGTCGCTGCCGATGACGACCCGGCGCGGTCCGAACCGGTCGGCGATCACTCCCCCGCCGAGCATCAGCAGCGCCCTGGGCAGCGCGCTCACCGCGGTGACGACGCCGGCCTGCGCGGGCGTGCCCGTCTGGACGGCCGCCCAGGACAGCGCGAGGTAGTAGACGTTGTCGCCGATCATCGACGCGAGGTAGGCGGTCAGCCAGCGCAGGACGTTGCCGTCGCGGTGGGCGGGGCGTTCGACGGGCGGGGCGGCGGCAGGGGTCACGGGCAGGACGGTCACGACGGCGGCCTCTCTCGGACGCGGGATCAGACGCGGATCAGACGCGGATCAGACGTGGATCAGACGTGGATCAGACGCGGAACGGGAACGCGTACACGTGCAGCGCGACGTGCTCGCGCCCTTCCGTGTCGCCGGCCGCCTCACGGGCGCGGCCGGCTTCGTCGTACTTCCTCAGCAGGTCGAGCAGGTCCTGCTGGAAGGCGGCCAGCTCGGAGGCCGTCAGCCGGGTCAGCGACTCGCTGTCGTGGGCGGCCTCGTTCCACTCGGGCCCCCAGTGGGCGCGCTCGTCGAGGTAGGCGCGGTACAGGTCGGCGCGCTGCGCCACGAAGAGCCGGGAGGCGGCCAGGTGCGCCGCCACCTTCTCCGGCGCGTCCCGGAAGTCCTCGCCGCGGACGGAGACGCCGTCGGAGGCGGGCTGCCACCAGCGTTCGCGGGCGTCCTCGCTGCGCGGCTCGGCCGCCTCGATCAGACCGTGCTCGGCGAGCTTGCGCAGGTGGTAGCTGACCAGCGACACGGCCTCGTCCACCTGCTCGGCCAGCTGGGAGGCGGTGGCGGTGCCGGCCACGAACAGCAGCCGGTACAGCTTCATCCGCAGCGGGTGGGCGAGCGCCTTGAGCGTGCCCACGTCGGTGACCTCGCGCTTCTTTCCTGACATGCCTGAACCGTAGACGCGAAAGAAAAACTGCGCAAGATAATTTGCGCAACTTTCCTTTTGCTTCTGCGGAAGAGGAAGCCCCGGTCACCCATGAGGGGCGGCCGGGGCGTGCTCCGCGCGGAGTGCGGGGGCTGTGGGGTCAGCGCACGGGGTGGCCCGCCGCGCGCAGGGTCTCCTTGACCTCGCCGATGCGCAGGTCGCCGAAGTGGAAGACCGAGGCGGCCAGCACCGCGTCCGCGCCCGCGCCGACGGCCGGCGCGAAGTGGTCGAGGCGGCCGGCGCCGCCGGAGGCGATGACCGGGACGGTGACGTGCTCGCGCACGGCGGCGATCATCTCCAGGTCGTAGCCGTCCTTGGTGCCGTCCGCGTCCATGGAGTTGAGCAGGATCTCGCCCGCGCCCAGCTCGGCCGCGCGGTGCGCCCACTCCACCGCGTCGATCCCGGTGCCCTCGCGGCCCCCGTGGGTGGTCACCTCGAACGTGCCGGACCCGGTGCGGCGCGCGTCGACGGACAGCACCAGCACCTGCCGGCCGAAGCGCTCGGCGATCTCCCGGATCAGGTCCGGGCGGGCGATCGCGGCGGTGTTGACGCCCACCTTGTCGGCGCCCGCCCGCAGCAGCTTGTCGACGTCCTCGGCGGTGCGCACGCCGCCGCCGACGGTGAGCGGGATGAACACCTGCTCGGCGGTGCGGCGCACCACGTCGTACGTCGTCTCGCGGTTGCCGGAGGAGGCGGTGATGTCCAGGAACGTCAGCTCGTCGGCGCCCTCGGCGTCGTACACCTTGGCCATCTCGACGGGGTCGCCCGCGTCGCGCAGGTTCTGGAAGTTGACGCCCTTGACGACCCGGCCGCCGTCCACGTCCAGGCAGGGGATGACTCGGACCGCCAGGGTCATGTGCTCTCGGCTCCTCTGAATGCCTCTAGTTCCACTTCGACCAGGATCCGCGGGTCGACGAAGCCCTCCACGACCAGCAGGGTCGCCACCGGGCGCACGGAACCGAACAGCTCCTGGTGGGCCCGGCCCACCTCGTCGACGTCACGGGAGTGCGACAGGTACATCCTGGTCCGCACCACCGACTCGGGGCCGAGACCGAACGCGGCGATCGCCTCCAGCGCGCCGGCGAAGGCCACCTTCGCCTGTTCGTAGGGGTCGCCCTCGCCGTACAGCACGCTGCCCTTGAAGGACGTCGTGCCGCCGACCAGCACCCGGTCGCCGGCCGCGACGGCGCGCGCGAATCCGAAACTCTCCTCCCAGGGACTTCCGCTCCGCACCCGCCGTACGGCTTCGGACGTCATGACGCCGTGTCCCTTGTCACGATGCAGCCTCCAGGGCCTCTTCGAGCGTGAACGCCTTCGCGTACAGGGCCTTCCCGACGATGGCGCCCTCGACACCGAGCGGCACGAGGTCGGCGATGGCCCGCAGGTCGGCGAGCGAGGAGACGCCGCCGGAGGCGACGACCGGGCGGTCGGTGGCCGCGCAGACGTTCTTCAGCAGCTCCAGGTTGGGGCCCTGGAGGGTGCCGTCCTTGGCGATGTCGGTGACGACGTAGCGGGCGCAGCCCTCCTTGTTCAGGCGCTCCAGCGTCTCGTAGAGGTCGCCGCCGTCGCGGGTCCAGCCGCGGCCGCGCAGCGTGGTGCCGCGCACGTCCAGGCCGACGGCGATCTTGTCGCCGTGCTCGGCGATGACCTTGGCGACCCACTCGGGGGTCTCCAGGGCGGCGGTGCCGAGGTTGACGCGGGTGCAGCCGGTGGCCAGGGCCGCGGCGAGGGTGTCGTCGTCGCGGATGCCGCCGGACAGCTCGACCTTGATGTCCATGGCGCCGGCGACCTCGGCGATCAGGGCGCGGTTGTCGCCGGTGCCGAACGCGGCGTCCAGGTCGACCAGGTGCAGCCACTCGGCCCCGGAGCGCTGCCAGGCCAGGGCCGCTTCCAGGGGGGAGCCGTAGGAGGTCTCGGTCCCGGACTCGCCGTGCACCAGGCGGACGGCCTGACCGTCGCGCACGTCGACGGCGGGGAGGAGTTCGAGCTTCGAAGCCATCACAGGGTTCCGATCCAGTTGGTCAGCAGCTGCGCTCCGGCGTCGCCGGACTTCTCGGGGTGGAACTGGGTGGCCCACAGGGCGCCGTTCTCCACGGCGGCCACGAAGGGCTTGCCGTGGGTGGCCCAGGTGACCTTGGGGGCGAGCATCGCCGGGTTGTGCGACTCCAGCCGCCAGTCCTGGACGGCGTAGGAGTGCACGAAGTAGAAGCGGGCGTCGGCGTCGAGGCCGGCGAACAGCTGCGAGTCGGCGGGCGCCTCCACCGTGTTCCAGCCCATGTGGGGCACCACGTCGGCCTCCAGCGGGGCGACCGTGCCGGGCCACTCGTCCAGGCCCTCGGCCTCCACGCCGTGCTCGATGCCGCGGGCGAACAGGATCTGCATGCCGACGCAGATGCCCATGACCGGGCGGCCGCCGGCGAGCCGGCGGTCCACGATCCAGTCGCCGCGGGCCTCCTTGAGGCCGCGCATGCAGGCGGCGAACGCGCCGACGCCGGGCACGAGCAGCCCGTCGGCGTTCATCGCCCGGTCGAAGTCACGGGTGATCTCGACCTCGGCGCCGGCCCGGGCCAGCGCGCGCTCGGCGGAGCGGACGTTGCCGAAGCCGTAGTCGAAGACGACCACCTTGCGGGGCGACGCGCTCAATTCCACACCTCCAGCCGCATCACACCCGCCACCAGGCACATCGCGGCGGCGATGGACAGCAGCACGATCAGGCTGCGCGGCATCTCCTGCTTGACGAAGGAGATGATGCCGCCGACCAGGAACAGGCCGACGACGATCAGGATGGTCGACAGGCCGGTCACAGGGCGCCCTTCGTGGAGGGGAGGATGCCGGCCGCGCGCGGGTCGCGCTCGCTGGCGTAGCGCAGCGCCCGGGCGAGCGCCTTGAACTGGCACTCCACGATGTGGTGCGCGTTGCGCCCGTAGGGCACGTGGACGTGCAGGGCGACCTGGGCCTGGGCGACGAAGGACTCCAGGATGTGCCGGGTCATCGTGGTGTCGTACTCGCCGATCATCGGCGCCATCTTCTCGGGCTCGGTGTGCACGAGGTAGGGGCGGCCGGAGAGGTCGACGGTGACCTGGGCGAGGGACTCGTCCAGCGGGACCGTGCAGTTGCCGAAGCGGTAGATGCCCACCTTGTCGCCGAGCGCCTGCTTGAAGGCGGCGCCGAGCGCGAGGGCGGTGTCCTCGATGGTGTGGTGGGAGTCGATGTGCAGGTCGCCGTCGGTCTTGACGGTCAGGTCGAACAGCCCGTGCCGGCCGAGCTGGTCGAGCATGTGGTCGTAGAAGCCGACGCCGGTGGCGATGTCGGTCTTGCCGGTGCCGTCGAGGTCGATCTCGACCAGGACCGAGGTCTCCTTGGTGGTGCGCTCCACGCGCCCGACGCGGCTCATGCGTCCAACTCCTTCTGCAACTCTCGTACCGCGTCCAGGAACGCGTCGTTCTCCTCGGGGGTGCCGGCGGACACCCGCAGCCAGCCCGGTACGCCGTTGTCCCGGACCAGGACGCCCCGGTCGAGGATCTTCCGCCAGGCCTGGTGGGAGTCGGCGAACCGGCCGAACTGCACGAAGTTGGCGTCGGACTCGACCACGTCGTAGCCGGTGGCGCGCAGTTCGGCGACCAGCCGGTCCCGTTCGGCCTTCAGCTGCTCGACGTAGCCGAGCAGGGTGTCGGTGTGCTCCAGGGCGGCCAGGGCGGTCGCCTGGGTGATCGCCGAGAGGTGGTAGGGCAGCCGGACCAGCTGGACGGCGTCCACGACCGCGGGGTGCGCGGCGAGGTAGCCCAGGCGCAGTCCGGCCGCGCCGAACGCCTTCGACATGGTGCGCGAGATCACCAGGTGCGGGCGGCCCGCCAGCAGCGGCAGCAGCGAGGCGCCGTGGCTGAACTCGATGTAGGCCTCGTCCACGACCACCATGGACGGCTTCGCCGCCTGGGCCGCGTCGTACAGCGCGAGGACCGTCTCGGGCGGGACCGCGGTGCCGGTGGGGTTGTTGGGGGTGGTGACGAAGACGACGTCCGGCCGGTGCTCGGCGATCGCCTTCTGGGCGGCGGCGAGGTCGATGGTGAAGTCCTCGCCGCGCGGGCCGGAGATCCAGCGGGTGCCGGTGCCGCGGGCGATGAGCGCGTGCATCGAGTACGACGGCTCGAAGCCGATCGCGGTGCGGCCGGGCCCGCCGAAGGTCTGGAGCAGTTGCTGGATGACCTCGTTGGAGCCGTTGGCGGCCCACACGTTCTCGACGCCGAGGCGGTGGTGGCCGGTCTTCGTCAGGTACGCGGCCAGCCCGGTGCGCAGTTCGACCGCGTCGCGGTCGGGGTAGCGGTTGAGGTCGCGGGCGGCCTCGCGGACCCGCTCCGCGATCCGCTCGACGAGCGGTTCGGGCAGCGGGTAGGGGTTCTCGTTGGTGTTCAGCCGTACGGGGACGTCCAACTGGGGCGCTCCGTAGGGGGACTTGCCGCGCAGCTCGTCCCGTACGGGGAGATCGTCGATTCCGAAGCTCACTTGCTCTCCGGTTCCTTCCACCCACGCGACATCTGTTCGTTCCCAACAAAACGCGCCTTGATCGCCGCGCCGTGCGCGGGCAGGTCCTCCGCCTCGGCCAGCGTCACCACGTGGTGGGCGACCTCGGCGAGGGCGTCGCGCGTGTAGTCGACGATGTGGATGCCGCGCAGGAAGGACTGCACGGACAGTCCCGAGGAGTGGCAGGCGCAGCCGCCGGTCGGCAGGACGTGGTTGGAGCCGGCCGCGTAGTCGCCGAGCGAGACGGGCGCCCAGGGGCCGATGAAGATCGCGCCGGCGTTGCGCACCCGGTCGGCGACCGCGGCGGCGTCGGCGGTCTGGATCTCCAGGTGCTCGGCGCCGTAGGCGTCGACCACCCGCAGGCCCTCCTCCAGGCCGTCCACCAGGACGATCGCGGACTGCCGGCCCGCGAGCGCCGGGCGGATCCGGTCCTCGACGTGCTTGGTGGCCGCGACCTGCGGCGCCAGTTCCCTCTCCACCGCGTCCGCCAGCTCGACGGAGTCGGTGACCAGGACGGCGGCGGCCAGCGGGTCGTGCTCGGCCTGGCTGATCAGGTCGGAGGCGACGTGCACCGGGTCGGCGGTGTCGTCGGCGAGGACGGCGATCTCGGTCGGGCCGGCCTCGGCGTCGATGCCGATCTTGCCGGTGAAGTAGCGCTTGGCGGCGGCGACCCAGATGTTGCCGGGGCCGGTGACCATGTTGGCGGGCGGGCAGGACTCGGTGCCGTGGGCGAACATCGCCACGGCGGTGGCGCCGCCGGCGGCGTAGACCTCGTCCACGCCGAGCAGGGCGCAGGCGGCCAGGATCGTCGGGTGCGGCAGGCCGCCGAACTCGGCCTGGGCCGGGGAGGCGAGCGCGATGGACTCGACGCCGGCCTCCTGGGCGGGCACGACGTTCATGACCACGGAGGACGGGTAGACCGAGCGGCCGCCCGGCGCGTAGAGCCCGACACGTTCGACGGGCACCCACTTCTCGGTGACCGAGCCGCCGGGGACGACCTGGGTGGTGTGCGCGCTCCGGCGCTGCGCGCGGTGGACCAGGCGGGCCCGGCGGATGGACTCCTCCAGCGCGGCGCGCACGGCGGGGTCGAGCCGCTCCAGCGCGTCCTTGATCGCCTCGACCGGGACCCGGACCGATTCCAGCCGTACGCCGTCGAACTTCTCGGCGAAGTCGATCAGTGCCGCGTCACCGCGATGATGCACGGCCTCGCAGATCGGCCGCACCTTCTCCAGGGCGGCCTGAACGTCGAAGTCGGCTCGGGGCAGCAGGTCACGCAGGGCGGGTCCCTCGGGAAGGGCGTCGCCGCGCAGATCGATTCGGGAGATCACGGTTCCAATTCTCTCAGACCGCGCGCGGACGCCGTTCGCCCGTATCAATGGCTGATACGGAACATCCGTCACTCGGGTGTCGTCCCGTGACGGTGGCCTATATCAGATGCCTGCCCGTCGCGTCCGGCACTTTCGAGTGATCGTCGGAAGATCTTCTTCACGCTGTGCGTTCGAATCGTCACACACCGGGCATGACCGGTTGTACGAACCCACAGAACTCACGAGTAGCCGGGGAAGAAGGGGAGATCCGTGACCGAGGTGACCGGCCGCCGGGCCGGAGACCTGCCGGACGACCTGACCGACGTCGAGGCCGGGATGTGGCAGGCCTTCCGCAACGGCACTGTGTACGACCTGCGCGCCGGGGACGCGGCCGTGGACGATCCGCACGGCGACGCTCCCTGGGGAGCGGAGCGCTCGGTACGGGCGCGGGTGGTGTGCTGGCTGCTGCTGGACGGGCCGCCCGCGCTCGCCGGGCGGGTGTCGTCGCTGAAGCTGACCGGACTGCGGATCACCGGCCCGTTCGATCTGGCCGGCGGCACGGTGGTGCCGTTCGTGGAGATGAAGGGCTGCCGGTTCGAGGAGGAGGTGCTGCTGCCGGAGGCCCGCTTCACGACCCTGCGGATGGTGGACTGCTCGGTGCCGCGCCTGGAGGCGGCCCGGGTGCAGACCGAGGGCGACCTGCACCTGCCGCGCTGCCGGTTCCTGCGCGGGATGCGGCTGACCGACGCGCAGATCGGCACGGACCTGCTGCTCAACGAGGCGATCGTGCACCGGGACCGGGCCGGTCGCTCGCTGGCCGCCGACGGGCTGGCCGTCGGCCAGGACCTCCAGGCCGAGCTGCTCCAGGCGTACGGCGAGGTGAGCCTGCGCAGCGCGAAGATCGGCGTGTCGCTGAGCCTGCGCGGCGCGAAGCTGTCCGGCCCCTACACCCGGTACGCGCTCAACGCGCCCCAGCTGACCGTCGAGCGCACCCTGTACCTGACCCCGGCCGGGCTCGGCAACCCGCTGATGAGCGGGGTGACCCCCGCGCGCGGCACCCGCATCCAGGACTTCGAGTGCCAGGGCGGGGTGCGGCTGGACGACGGGCGGTTCGGCGACGCGGTCGACCTGGAGCGGGCGCGCTTCGCCCTCGGCGACGACCAGGAGCTGTCGCTGCGCCGGGTGCAGGCGCCCGAGCTGCGCTTCCTCGGGCAGCGGCCGGGGCGCGGGAAGGTGGTGCTGTCCGGGGCGAAGGTCGAGACGCTGGTCGACCGCGCGGACAGCTGGCCCGGCCCCGGCCGGCTGCACATGAGCGGCTTCACCTACGAGAACCTGGTGCCGCAGGGCCCGTTCCCGCTGGCCGAGCGGCTCGCGTGGGTGTCGGCGGCGACCGCCGAGTTCAACCCGGAGCCGTACGAGCGGCTGGCGGCGGTGCTGAAGGGCTGCGGTGAGGACGAGGACGCCCGCGAGGTGCTCCTGGCCAAGCACCGCCGGCGCCGCGAGACGCTGCCGCCGGCCTCCAAGCTGTGGGGCTACCTCCAGGACGTCACGGTGGCCTACGGGTACCGGCCCGGCCGGGCTGCGGTGTGGATGGCGGTGCTGTGGGGGGCCGGTTCGCTCGCCTTCGCGCACGCGGGGCATCCGCCGGCCGCCTCCGCCGACCACCCGCACTGGAATCCGGCCCTGTACGCCCTGGACCTGCTGCTGCCGGTCGTCGACTTCGGCCAGGCCAGCCAGTGGCAGCTGAGCGGCGGCTGGCAGTGGCTCGCGGCGGCGCTGGTGCTGCTGGGCTGGGTGCTGGCCACGACGGTGGCGGCGGGGGCCACCCGGCTGCTGCGGAGGAGCTGAGACGCGGCCGACGGCGGTGCTGAGGCGCGGCTGACGGCGGCGCTGAGGTGCGGCTGGCGGCGGCGCTGAGGTGCGGCCGAGGCGCGGTTCCGGGGTGCGGGGGCGGGTCGGTGGCGTGAGAACATAGTTGAAGCCTCACCTTTTTACCGGACCTTGACCGGTCGGCGTACAACTTTCACCGGCTTGCCCACACCCTCTGGCGCCGTCGCCACCTGCGCACTTTCAATGGTCGACACCATGGCTCTGCTGCCCCCCTTCATCCGCCCCACCCGGATGACACGAAGCGCCCGGCGCCCCGTCGCCGTCCTCGCCGCCGACGGGCTGCCCGCCGACGACGAGGTGCTCCTCGACGTCCCCGACGACCGTCTCGGACCGGCGCTGGTCGCGGCCGCCCAGGGCGCCTACGGTCCCGCCGCCGTCCTGCTCGCCGCCACCCGCGAGCGGGCCGAGTGGGACGACCGCGACCGGTACGCGCTGCGGCTGGCCGCCTTCGCCCGCTCGCGCCCCGACTGGCTGCGCGACTGGCGCGCCGCCGCCCCGCACGACCCGGACGCGCTGCTGGTCGCCGCCCAGCTCGCCGTGGACCGCGCCTGGCCCTCGCCGGGCCGGGCCGAGCTGCTGCGCGAGGTCAGCCCGCTGATCACCGCCGCCGCCCGCGCCGACGGCCGGGACCCGGTGCCCTGGCGGGTCGCGCTGGACCACGCGCGCGGCAGCCGCGCCGGGCACACCTACTTCGGCGAGCTGTGGGAGGCCGCGGTCCGCCGCGACCCGCACCACTACGGCTGCCACGTGGCCGCCCTGCGCTACCTGGCCTCGTCCTGGCACGGCTCGCACCGCGAGTGCTTCGACTTCGCCGACCTCGCCGCGCAGGACGCCCCGGCCGGCTCGCCGGTGCAGGCGCTGCCGGCCCGCGCCGCCCTCGCCTGTCTGGCCGGCGACGGCGCCGGGGTGGAGCGGGCCCGGCTGGACGCGGCGGCGGACCGGGCGATCGCGCTGTCGGACCTGCTCCCGGCGGACCGGCCCTGGCCGGCGGCGGAGATCCGCAACCTGCTGGCGTACCTGCTGATCCGGCTCGGCCGCCGTGAGGAGGCGCTCGGGCAGTTCGCCCTGATCGGCCCCTACGCCACCTCCTTCCCCTGGGACCGGGTGTCCGACGACGCGCTGGGCCGGTTCCTCGAACTGCGCGCCGAGGTCCGCTCGGCGCACGGCGCGAAACCGGACGGCGGCCCGGAAAACGGGCGCGGCCGACGCGCCCGCGCCCGCGACCATTAGGCTTCTGGGCCGTGACCACCGTCCGGCTTCCCCTGTTCCCGCTGAACTCCGTGCTGTTCCCGGGACTGGTGCTCCCGTTGAACGTCTTCGAGGAGCGCTACCGCGCGATGATGCGCGCCCTGCTGAAGACCCCGGAGGACGAACCGCGCCGGTTCGCCGTCGTGGCGATCCGCGACGGCCACGAGGTGGCCCCGAGCGCCCCGGGCCTGCCCGACGCGACGGCGGTGACCGACACCGGCCCCGCCGCCGGGTTCGGCGCCGACCCGGTCCGGGCGTTCCACGGGGTGGGCTGCGTGGCGGACGCGGCGACCGTACGGGAGCGGGCCGACGGCACCTTCGAGGTGCTGGCGACCGGCACGACCCGGGTGCGGCTGCTGTCGGTGGACGCCTCGGGGCCGTATCTGACGGCGGAGCTGGAGGAGCTGCCCGACGAGTCCGGCGACGAGGCGGGCGCGCTGGCCGAGGGGGTGCTGCGGTCCTTCCGGCAGTACCAGAAGCGGCTGGCGGGCGCGCGGGAGCGGTCGCTGGCCACCGGAGCGGAGCTGCCCGACGAGCCGAATGTGGTGTCGTACCTGGTGGCGGCGGCGATGGTGCTGGACACGCCGACCAAGCAGCGGCTGCTCCAGGCGCCGGACACCGCCTCGCGGCTGCGTGACGAGCTGCGGCTGCTGCGGGCGGAGACGGCGATCATCCGCAACCTGCCGTCGCTGCCGTCGCCCGAGCTGACGCGCGCCCCCACCAGCCTGAACTGACGTACGAACGCGGAGGGAAGCCGGGGCCGCCCATGGCGAAGAAGGCGAAGAAACAGCAGCAGTCCGCGGGGACGCCGGCGACGGTGGCCCTGACCGCGGCGGGCGTGGACTTCACCGTCCACGCCTACGACCACGACCCCTCCCACCCCTCCTACGGCGAGGAGGCGGCCGAGGCGATGGGCGTCTCCCCGGACCGGGTGTTCAAGACCCTGGTCGCGGACGTGGACGGGAGCCTGACGGTGGCCGTGGTCCCGGTGGCGGGGTCGCTGGACCTGAAGGCGCTGGCGTCGGCGGTCGGCGGCAAGCGGGCGGCGATGGCGGACCCGGCGCTCGCCGAGCGCACCACCGGCTACGTCCGGGGCGGCATCTCCCCGCTGGGCCAGCGCAAGCGGCTCCCCACGGTCCTGGACGCCTCGGCGACGGGGCATCCCACGATCTGCGTCTCGGCCGGCCGCCGCGGCCTGGAGGTCGAGCTGTCCCCCGCCGACCTGGCCGCCCTGACCCACGCCGCCCTGGCCCCCATCGGCCGGAGTTGACCCGCCGCTACGTGCGCGGTGCGTGGTCGTAGCCGTACGGGTCCGGGTCGCGGGGGCCGAAGAGGGCGGTGAGGCCGAGGTGGATCACCAGGGCCGCCAGCGGCCACGCCAGCAGCGCGCCCTTCGCGCCCAGCTTCATCGGGGCGGAGAAGGTCACGCCCTTGCCCACCGCCTTGGCGTGCGCGATCACGTCGTGCTCCGGGCCGAGCCACAGCCCGAGCCGCCACGCCAGCAGCGACCCGAGCAGCCCGCCCACGCACAGCGCCACCACCAGCGGCACTCCCCCGCGCCTGCGCAGCAGGAAGACGACGACCGCGCTCAGCGCGCCGAGGGCCAGCGCGAGCAGAGTGAACGTTCCGTCCACGCCGATCGCCTGCTCGCCCTCGGAGTCCTTGAGGTAGACCACCCAGCTGTTGTCCGACACCTCGCCGACCAGCGGCACCCTGGGCGCCAGCCAGAGCCACAGCAGCCCCAGCAGCACCCCGCCGAGCGCCACGGCCACCGTGATCACGGCGGCCTCCCGCAGCTCGGTCCGTATCCCGGGGCCGTCCTGCCCGTACGGCGATCCCGTCGCCCCGCCGCCCGCCACCGGCGCCTGCCAGTCGGGGCCCGGCGCGGCCTGGGCGCCGGGCGCCTCGGGCGCCTCGGGCGCGTGGTCCGCGGGCTCCGGCTGCGGCTGCGGAGTCTGCGCCGACTCGCCGGGCCGGGAGGGGTGGGACGGCCGCCCGTGCGGCGGCGGAGGTGGAGTCAACGGAGAGGTCACCCTGCCATCGTGCCAGTTGGCTCCGGAGGCCGCGTCACCGGACGGCCGCCCGGCGGTAGGCCCAGGTGGCCACGGCCAGCGAGATCACGCCCACCCCGGCGCACACGGCCATGTCCACGGCGACGTACGCCCAGTCGGGCCGCTCGGCGAAGGTCCGCGCGTACGCCTCCACGCCGTACGTCGACGGCAGCAGGTCCCGGGCCAGCCGTACGACCCCCGGCATCCGGTCCGGCGGCAGGACGCCCAGCAGCAGCGCCGCCGACATTCCCAACTGGCCCAGCAAGGTGGCCAGTTCCGGGCGCGGCGCGAGCAGCCCGCAGGCGGCCCCGAGACCGGAGAGCGCGGCCCCCGCGAGCGGGATCACCGCCACCAGCACCCACAGGTTGCCCAGCGGCAGCCCGAACAGCACGCAGCCGAGGACGGCGGTGACGAGCGTGCCCGGCACCGTGAAGGAGGCGTAGGCGGCCGCCGCGCCCAGCACCACGGCCGCCGGCGGCACGGGCAGCGTCGCGTAGTGGTCGAGGCCGCCGCTGAAGCGCAGCTGGCCGAAGTACTGCGAGAGCAGGTTGAGCGCGACGTAGGCGACGACGACGATCGAGGCGCCGGCCACCACGAAGTGCGCCTCGCCGCCGCCGCTGACCACGCCCCGCATCATGATCATGATGCCGACGGACTGGAAGGTCGCCACGAACAGCAGCGGGATCCGCGCCACCCGCGCCCGGGACAGCTGGGCCCGGTAGACGGCCGCCAGCGACGGCCACAGCCGCGCCCGCGGCCCCAGCTCGGCGGCCGCCGTCCGTCCGGCGCCGCCGCGCGGTCCGGTCACCGTGGGGGCCGGCGCCTCGGCGGCCGGCACGTCGGCGGGTACGACACTCACGTCGAACTGCTCCTCTTCCCCGCGTCCCACGTGACGCAGTCCGGCACGGCTCACGCCTTCACCAGCCCCTGCCGGGCGGCGCCGCCCAGCGCGAGGTACACGTCCTCCAGGCTGGGCGTGGCGAGGGTGAAGTCGTCCAGGGCGGTGAAGGCGGCCCCGCCGGTCACCGTCGCCACGGCGGCGCGGGCCTCCTCGGGCGCCAGGCGCAGCGTCCAGCGGCGCCCTGACTCCACCGCGCGCTCGCGCAGCGCGGCGACCTCCGGCACCTCCAGCGGCGCCCGCTCCCGCCACACCAGCTCGACCCGCACCTCGCCGGAGACCCGCTCCTTGAGGCCGGCCGGGGTGTCGCAGGCGATGACCCGGCCGCCGTCCAGGACGGCGACCCGGTCGAGGACCGTCTCGGCCTCGATGACGTTGTGGGTGACCAGCAGGACGGTCGTGCCGCGTTCGGCGCGCCGCCGGTCGACGGCGCCCCACACCGCCCGCCGGGCCACCGGGTCCATGCCGGTGGTGGGTTCGTCCAGCACCAGCAGCGGCCGTTCGCCGACCAGCGCGGCGGCGAAGCAGGCGAGCCGCCGCTGGCCGCCGGACAGCTTCTTCAGCGCGCGGCCGGCGAGCGCGGTCAGGCCCAGCTCCTCCAGGACGGCGTCCCGTTCGGCGCGGGCCCGGGCGGCGGGCAGGCCGCGCAGCCGTCCGGTGGTCTCGGCGGCCAGCGAGACGGTCAGCTCGTCCAGGGCCCCGGACTCCTGGCCGAGGTAGGCCAGCAGGCGGGCGGCGCGCTCGGGGTGCGCCACGATGTCGTGGCCGAGGATCTCGACGGCGCCCCGGTCGGGGCGCATCAGGCCGGTGAGCTGCCGTACGAGGGTGGACTTGCCGGCGCCGTTCGGGCCGAGCAGGCCGAAGATCTCGCCGCGCCGGACGTCGAGCGCGACGTCGTCGCTGGCGCGCACCTCGGGTGTGCCGGGCGCGCCGCGCCGGCCGCGGGCGGCGGGGTAGGTCTTGGTCAGTCCGCGCACCGCGCACACGACGTCGTCTCCGGGCCGAAGTGCCTGTGCCACGCGCGTACTCACAAGGGACGAGGGTACGGGGTCGGTGCGCTTTACTCGTCCTTGGGGCGTCCGCTCCCGGTTCTTCCCGGCCCGGCCGGTCGGCCGGGCCGTCGCCCACCTGGTGCTCAGTCGCCCGCCGGGGCGTGTTCGACGCCGGTGCGCACGTCGATCTCGCGCCAGAAGCCGGCCCGGATGGCGTAGCGGTCGTTCTCGTCGATCTGGTCGTCCTTGTGGGCGAGGAGGCCGAAGCGGGCGGCGTAGCGCAGCAGCTCGCCGTCGACGCGGTGCGGGACCCGCGGGTACATCGAGGACAGCTTCTCCAGGTGGCCCTGGTCGCCGAGCCGCTCCACCCAGCGCCGGGCGAACACCTGTCCCACTTCGTACGGGTCGCCGCCGACGGTCGTGATGTCCTCCTCCCGGTCGGCCCACCGCTGCTCGGCGCTGGTCAGCTGGGCGAGGGTGGGCATGGCGGCGGCCTCGGCGGGTTCGGCGGCCGTGCCGGGCCGCTCCACCCAGCCGCGGTCGGAGGACCAGCGCAGGGTGGCCGAGGGCGGGTGCGGCGGCGCGGACGCCGGGGCGCCCGGGGCGCGCAGGGCGGCGAGGTCCTTGGGCGTGGGCACGCCCTTGGCGGCCGGCAGCCGCTCCCCGGCGCCGTCCCGGGGGCCCGCGCCGTCGGCCGCCGGGTGCGGCCGTTCGCCGGCCGGGCGCTCCCCGGCCGACGAGAGCGAGGACTCGGGCAGCGGCGCGGAGAGGATGGCGGCGATCTCGGGGCGGGGCACGGGCGGCGGCGCGCAGATCCCGCCGTACTCCTTGGCGCGGACCGCCTTGGTGATCCAGGCGCGGTCCAGCACCCGGCGTTCGTCGGCCTCGGCGACCAGGTCCTCGGACTGGTTGTAGTCGCCGTCGGCGGCCTGCACGGCCCACAGGTGGACGGCGACGCCGTGCTCCTTGGCGGCCATCATGCCGGGCAGCAGGTCGCCGTCGCCGGTGACGAGGACGACGTCGGAGCAGGCGCGGTTGCGGGCGAGTTCGGTGAGTTCGGCGTGCATGGCCGCGTCCACGCCCTTCTGCGCCCAGCGTCCGTCGCTGCGGGTCAGCGCGCCGAGGCGGACGGTGACGCGGGGCATCACCCGCAGTCTGCGGTGCTCGGGCTGCGGTACGCGGTCGGGGGCGCCGTCGAACCAGTAGATGCGCAGCAGCGGCCGGCCGGTGTCGGACTCGGCCTGTTCGCGCAGTCGCTGGACGAGCGCGGCATGGTCGACGGTGATCCGGGAACGCGAGGGTTCCCCGGCGAGGAGGCTGGCGGCGGCCCCCAGCAGGTACCCGGCGTCCACCAGGACGATGCAGCGGTCCACGCGATCCACCCTCTTTCCGGGGAGGTTGTTTCGGGTTTTGTTGCTCGGGGTTTCGCTTCGGGCTTGTTTCGAGTCTGCCCGACCGCGCCGGGGTTAACGGCCCGAACTCGATCTTCGGCGTGGCGTTTCCGGGTCCGACGGCCCGACGACCCTTGTCACATACGGTAATTATCCGACATGCGTTCATTGTCGGCGTGTGTGAGTCTGGTCGCGGCCCTGGCCCCTAGATCCCCCGCAGGAGGTTGATCACCATGGCCAAGAACCGCAAGCAGGACCGCAGCCGGCAGAAGACGTCCGTGGCCGCGAACGGCCCTCGGGACACGGAGCACTCCGTGACGGAGCCGCAGCCCGAGCACCACGCGCCGCAGCTGAGTCCCACCGACGTGGCCCGCAAGGGACGTCAGAAGCGCTTCGGCCACAACTGATGTGAGGTGCGCGGGCCGTTGAGCGTGCTCTGAGCCCCGGTACCGAGAGGGGGCGTACCCGATGCGCACGGGTACGCCCCCTCCTTTTCGCTCCCGGTCTCAGCCGGCCAGGCAGGACGGGCCGAGGAGCACCTTCAGATCGCCGAAGAGGGCGGGGTCGGGCTTCACCCGGTGCCGGTCGAGACGCAGCACCGTCGTCCTGGTCGGGCCCTGGAGCTTGATGCGGACCTCGCTCTCGCCCCGGTGGTGGGTGAGGATCTCGCCGAGGCGGCTGATCATCGGCGGGGTGACGCGGGTGGCCGGGATGGTGAGCACCACGGGGGCGTTCGCGCCGGCGTGGGAGAGGTCGGGGACCTGGAGTTCCATGGCGACCAGTCGCGGCACGTCCTCGCGCTTGTCGAGCCGGCCCTTGACGAACACCACGGCGTCCTCGACGAGTTGGGTGGACACCAGCTGGTAGGTCGCCGGGAAGAACATGCACTCGATGGAGCCGGCCAGGTCCTCGACGGTGGCGATCGCCCAGGCGTTGCCCTGCTTGGTCATCTTGCGCTGGAGGCCCGAGATGATGCCGCCGATGGTGACGACCGCGCCGTCGGCGTGCTCGCCGCCGGTGAGCTGGGAGATGCCGGCGTCGGCCTTGTCGGCGAGCACGTTCTCCAGGCCGAAGAGGGGGTGGTCGGAGACGTAGAGGCCGAGCATCTCCCGCTCCTGGGCGAGCAGGTAGGTCTTGTCCCACTCGTCCGGGGAGAACTCCACGTCGAGCCCGAAGCCGGGCTCGCCGCTGGTCTCCTCGCCCATCCCGCCGAAGAGGTCGAACTGGCCCTCGGCCTCCTTGCGCTTGACCGCGACCACGGTGTCGATCATCGGTTCGTACTGCGCGGTGAGGCCCTTGCGGGTGTGGCCCATGGTGTCGAAGGCGCCGGCCTTGATCAGCGACTCGGTGGTGCGCTTGTTGCAGACCACGGCCTCGACCTTGTCGAGGTAGTCGGGGAAGGAGGAGTACTTCCCCTTGGCCTTGCGGGACTTGATGATCGACTCGACGACGTTCGTGCCGACGTTGCGGACGGCGGAGAGGCCGAAGAGGATCACGTCGTCGCCCTGGGCGGCGAAGTTCGACTCGGACTCGTTGACGTTGGGCGGCAGCACCTTGATGCCCATGCGGCGGCACTCGTTGAGGTAGACCGCCGACTTGTCCTTGTCGTCCTTGACGGAGGTCAGCAGCGCGGCCATGTACTCAGCGGGGTGGTTGGCCTTGAGGTAGGCGGTCCAGTACGACACCAGGCCGTAGGCGGCCGAGTGGGCCTTGTTGAAGGCGTAGCCGGCGAACGGGACCAGCACGTCCCACAGCGCCTGGACGGCCTCGTCGCTGTAGCCGTTCCTCTTGGCGCCGGCCTGGAAGATGGTGAAGTTCTTGGCCAGCTCGTCGGGCTTCTTCTTGCCCATCACGCGGCGCAGGATGTCGGCCTCGCCGAGCGAGTAGCCGGCGATGATCTGGGCGGCCTTCTGCACCTGCTCCTGGTAGACGATCAGGCCGTAGGTGACGGCCAGGACCTCTTCCAGGGGCTCCGCCAGCTCCTTGTGGATCGGGGTGATCTCCTGGAGGCCGTTCTTGCGCAGCGCGTAGTTGGTGTGCGAGTCCATGCCCATGGGGCCCGGGCGGTACAGCGCGGACACGGCGGAGATGTCCTCGAAGTTGTCCGGCTTCATCAGGCGCAGCAGGGAGCGCATGGGGCCGCCGTCGAACTGGAAGACGCCAAGGGTGTCGCCGCGCTGGAGCAGTTCGAAGGTGGTGGGGTCGTCCAGCGGGAGGCCGAGGAGATCGATGTCGATCCCCTTGTTGGACTTCACCATCTTGACGGCGTCGTCCATGATCGTCAGGTTGCGCAGGCCGAGGAAGTCCATCTTCAGCAGGCCGAGCGACTCGCAGCTCGGGTAGTCCCACTGGGTGATGGTCACGCCGTCGGTGTGCCGGACCCAGACCGGGACGTGCTCGGTGATGGTCTCGCTGGACATGATCACGCCGGCGGCGTGCACGCCCATCTGTCGCACCAGGCCCTCGACGCCCTTGGCGGTGTCGATGACCTTCTTCACGTCCGGCTCGTTCTCGTACATCGCGCGGATCTCGCCGGCCTCGCTGTAGCGCGGGTGCGCGGGGTCGGTGATGCCGTTCAGGTCGATGCCCTTGCCGAGGACGTCGGCGGGCATGGCCTTGGTGAGGCGGTCGCCCATCGCGTACGGGTAGCCCAGCACGCGCGCGGAGTCCTTGATCGCGTTCTTGGCCTTGATCTTGCCGTAGGTGCCGATCATGGCGACCTTGTCGGCGCCGTACTTCTCCGTGACGTACCGGATCACCTCGACGCGCCTGCGCTCGTCGAAGTCGATGTCGACGTCGGGCATGGAGACGCGCTCGGGGTTGAGGAACCGCTCGAAGATCAGGCCGTGCGGGATCGGGTCGAGGTCGGTGATGCCCATGGCGTAGGCGACGATCGAGCCGGCCGCCGAGCCGCGGCCGGGGCCGACGGCGATGCCGTTGTTCTTGGCCCACATGATGAAGTCGGCGACGACGAGGAAGTAGCCCGGGAACCCCATCTGGATGATGACGTCCATCTCGTACTCGACCTGCTTCTGACGGTCCTCGGGGATGCCGCCGGGGAAGCGGCGCTCCATGCCGCGGCGCACCTCCTCCTTGAACCAGGTGACCTCGGTGTAGCCCTCGGGGATGTCGAACCTGGGCATGAGGTCGCGCTTCTCGAACATGCCCGCGGTGTCGACCATCTCGGCCACCAGGAGCGTGTTGGCGCAGCCCTGCTGCCAGGCGTCCGAGGAGTCGATGGCGTACATCTCGTCGGTGGACTTCAGGTAGTAGCCGGTGCCGTCGAACCGGAAGCGGTCGGGGTCGGAGAGGTTCTTGCCGGTCTGGATGCACAGCAGCGCGTCGTGGGCGGTCGCCTCGTGCGCGTAGGTGTAGTGCGAGTCGTTGGTGACCAGCGGCGGGATGCCGAGCTTCCGGCCGATCTCCAGGAGGCCGTCGCGGACCCGGTGCTCGATGTCGATGCCGTGGTCCATCAGCTCCAGGAAGTAGCGGTCCTTGCCGAAGATGTCCTGGTAGTCGGCGGCCGCCTTCAGGGCCTCCTCGTCCTGGCCGAGGCGCAGCCGGGTCTGCACCTCGCCGGAGGGGCAGCCGGTGGAGGCGACGACGCCCTCGGACCACCGCGCGATGGTCTCCTTGTCCATGCGCGGCCACTTCTGGAGCCAGCCCTCGGCGTAGGCGTCGGAGGAGAGCCGGAAGATGTTGTGCAGGCCCGTGCTGTTGACCGCCCACATCGTCTTGTGGGTGTAGCCGCCGGAGCCGGAGACGTCGTCGCGCTTCTGGTGCGGCTGCCCCCACTGGATCTTGCGCTTGTTGCGCCGGGACTCGGGGGCGACATACGCCTCGATGCCGATGATCGGGGTGATTCCGGCCTTCTTCGCGGTGTGGAAGAAGTCGTACGCCCCGTGCAGGTTGCCGTGGTCGGACATGGCGATGTGCGTCATGCCCATTTCATTGCAGGCGTCGAACATGTCCTTCAGCCGCGCGGCACCGTCCAGCAGCGAGTACTGGGTGTGGACGTGCAGGTGCGTGAACGGCGGCTTCGACACGGTTCGGCCTCCTCGGGAACGGCATGGCGGCGGGTCGGACAAGTCTGGGGGTCAGCGTCGAAGTCTATGCCCCGCCACTGACACCCGGGCCGCCCCGCCGCGTACCTTCATGCGCAGCGGAGGCGGGCACTCCCGGGCGGCGCCGGACGTTGGGCTCCCGGGGGAAGGCCCGTCCCCACCCGTCACGTACCACCTGTACCAGGAGGCATCCCGCGATGTCGGTCCCCCAGCTCAGCGACGAGCAGCGCGGCGAGGAGATCCTCGCCGTCTTCGACACCGCCTTCGGCGAGCTCCTGGCCGCCGACCCGGCCGCGTTCCGCGTGAAGTTCCGGAAGATGGCGGCCTCGGCGTTCGCGTTCTACCGGGGCACGGCCTGCCTCTTCTACCACGACCTGGCGGCCGGCAGCGGCGGGACGATAGCGGGCGGGCCCTACCTGGACGAGCGCACCTCGCGCGTGTGGATCCACGGCGACCTGCACGCGGAGAACTTCGGCACCTACATGGATTCGAACGGGCGTCTGGTCTTCAACGTCAACGACTTCGACGAGGCCTATGTCGGCCCGTTCACCTGGGACGTGCAGCGCCTGGCCGCCTCCCTCGCCCTGCTCGGCCACGCCAAGGCGCTCAGCGACGACCAGATCACCGAGCTGGTGACCGTCTGCGCCGCCGCCTACCGCGAGCGCGTCCACGCCCTGGCCGCCGGCGCCAAGGACGACGAGGTGCCGCCCTTCACCCTGGACACCGCCGAGGGCCCGCTGCTGGACGCGCTGCGCGACGCCCGGTCGCTGACCCGGTTCGGGCTGCTGGACTCGATGACGGAGATCCGCGACTTCGAGCGCCGCTTCGCGCCCGACGGCGGCTCCGTCGAGCTGGACGCCGCCACCCGCTACAAGGTGCTCGCCGCCTTCGACGGCTATCTGGAGACGCTGCCCGAGTCCTCGCTGGCCCGCCCGGACTCCTACCGCGTCAAGGACGTCGTCGGCCGCCGCGGGATCGGCATCGGCTCGGCCGGGCTGCCGTCGTACAACATCCTCCTGGAGGGCAACAGCGACGCCCTGGAGAACGACGTGGTGATCTACGTCAAGCAGGCCCAGACCCCGGCCGTCTCCCGGCACATCGCCGACCGGGCGATCCGCGACTACTTCCAGCACGAGGGGCACCGCACGGTGATCTCCCAGCGCGCCCTCCAGGCGCACGCCGACCCGTGGCTGGGCTGGACCGAGCTGGACGGCGCCGGCCAGCTGGTCGCCGAGGTCTCGCCGTACGCGGTGGACCTGGAGTGGGGCGACGTCGACGACCCGGAGGAGATCGCGCAGGTCGTCGCCGACCTCGGCCGGGCCACGGCCACCATGCACGCGGCGGCGGACGACCAGTCCGGGGAGTCGCTGGTGCCGTTCTCCACCGAGCGGGCCATCGACGCGGCGATCGCGGCCGACGAGGAGGGCTTCGCCCCGCTCCTGGTGGACTTCGCGCACGCCTACGGGGCACGCGCGCGTGCCGACCACCAGATCTTCGTGGACCTGTTCCGCAACGGACGGATTCCGGGTCTGTGACGGAAGGGCCGCTCACAGGGTTCCTTTAGAGACCTCTTACCGGCCCGCATGACACACTCTCCTCTCGCTATGGACATATCCGGGACCCCCCTCAGAGCCGTACGCGCGGCGCTGTTCACGGCCGTGGTCGTGACGCTCAGCACCGCGTCGCACGTGCTGCTGTCGCGGGTCCCGCTGCCGCTGAACACGGTGGCCGCCGTCGCGGCCGCCGTCTTCGCGCTCGCCTACGCCCTGGCCGGGCGCGAACGCGGCTTCGGGCGGATCGCCGCCCTGCTGATCCCGCTGGAGCTGGCCGCCGACACGGTCTTCACCACCGGCCAGCAGCTCTGCTACGGCCCCGCCGGCGGCCCGGTCGCGGGGCCCCTGCGCTCGGTGGGCTGGGACGTGCTGTGCGGCGACCGCCACGACGTCGGCACCCCGCTGGCCCGGCTGAGCGGGGGCGGCGACCGGCTGGTGCCGCTGCTCGCCCACGCCGACCCGGCCACCGCCTGGCTGCTGCTCGCCGCGCACCTCGGCGTCGGCCTCGTCGCCGCCGCCTGGCTGCGCCGCGGCGAACGCGCGCTCGCCCGGCTGCTGCGCTCGGCGGCGGCGCTCACCTTCCGGCCGCTGCTGCTCGCGGTGGCCGCCGTCACGGTCCGCCGCGAGCGCGCCGCGGCCCGGCCCGGCCGGCCCGCACCGCACCGCGGCAGGCCGCGCACCCTCCTCCTCGCGCACTCCCTGGGACGGCGCGGACCGCCGTGCCCGGCCGCCCTCGCCTGACTCCCCCGAGAGCCGACTCCCACGGCCCCTCCGGGAACGGCTCCCTCCAGGAGCGGCGACGGCGCCCCGGGCACGACAGGTCCCCACCGAACCCCGCGCGGCCCGCCCGCGCGCCCTTGAGGAGAACACCACCATGAGCAAGCGCAACAGCCAGACGGCGAAGACGGCGGCCCGCGAGCGGCTGCGCGCCGAGCGCGAGCGCCAGGCCAAGCGCGACCGGACGAAGCGGCAGGTCATCGTCGCCGCCTCCGTCGTCGTCGTGCTGGCCGCGGCCGGCGGCATCGGATACGCCGTCGTCCAGGCCAACAAGCCCAGCGGCTGGGACGCGGCGAAGACCAAGCCGCTGGTGAAGCCGGCCCACACCACCGGCGAGAACGGCACGACCGTCGTCATAGGCAAGAGCACCGCCAAGAAGACCCTCACCGTCTACGAGGACCCGCGCTGCCCGGTCTGCGCCCAGTTCGAGCAGGCCGTCGGCTCGACGGTGAAGAAGGACGTCGACGACGGCAAGTTCAAGCTCCAGTACGTCGGCGCGACCTTCCTGGACAAGAACCTCCCGGGCGTGGGCTCCAAGAACGCGCTCAGCGCCCTGGGCGCCGCGCTGAACGTCAGCCCGGAGGCGTTCGTCGAGTTCAAGTCCGCGATGTACTCGACCAAGTGGCACCCCGAGGAGACCGACGACAAGTTCAAGGACGACGCCTACCTGCTCAAGATCGCGGACACGGTCCCCGCGCTCAAGGGCAACGCGGCCTTCCAGAAGGCCGTGAAGGAGGGCACCTACGACCGCTGGGCCCTGGAGGAGGCGAAGATCTTCGACAAGGACGGCATCAGCGGCACCCCGACCCTGAAGATGGACGGCAAGACGCTGACGGGCCCCGACGGCAAGAACGCGCCGTCCACCCCGGAGGACTTCAACAAGGCCATCGACGCGGCCCTGAAGGGCTGATCGGGCGCGCGGTCCCAACCCGCGCCGAAGAGCGGGCGAACTTTTGTCGGTTCGCCCGCTCATCGGGTGTACTGATCAGTAATCTGATCGGCCGTGACCAGTCGATACAGAGCAACCCAGGACGACGCCTCGCGAGCCGAGCTCGTCAACCCGCTTTCCCCGCGCCGCCGTACGGTCGTCAAGGCCGCGGCGGCCGGTGTGGTGCTGGCGGCGCCGCTCGCCGCCGCGCTGCCCGCGCGGGCCGCCGCGAGCGCGCCCGCCTTCCTGCACGGCGTCGCCTCCGGCGACCCGCTGCCCGACGGTGTCCTGCTGTGGACCCGGGTGACCCCGACCGAGGAGGCCGTGCCGGGCTCCGGGCTCGGTCCGGACACCGAGGTGAGCTGGGTGGTGGCCCGGGACAAGGCGTTCACGGACGTCGTCGCCCGGGGCTCCACCACCGCGACCGCCGCCTGCGACCACACCGTCAAGGCCGACATACGCGGCCTGGCGCCGGCCACCGACTACTGGTTCCGCTTCTCCGCCGGCGGCGCCGACTCCCCCGCCGCCCGCACCCGCACCGCGCCCGCCCACGACGCCGCCGTCACCGGGCTGCGCTTCGGCGTGGTCTCCTGCGCCAACTGGGAGGCCGGTTACTTCTCCCCGTACCGGCACCTCGCGGCCCGCGGCGACCTGGACGCCTGGCTGCACCTGGGCGACTACATCTACGAGTACAAGTCGGGCGAGTACGCGGCGCGCGGCAAGGTGGTGCGCCCGCACGCCCCGGCCAACGAGATCCTCACCCTGGCCGACTACCGGATCCGGCACGCGAAGTACAAGACCGACCCCGACCTCCAGGCGCTGCACCACCGGGCGCCGGTCGTCGCGATCTGGGACGACCACGAGTTCGCCGACAACGCCTGGTCGGGCGGCGCGGTCAACCACACCGAGGGCGCCGAGGGCGCCTGGAGCGACCGCAAGGCCGCCGCCCAGCAGGCGTACTTCGAGTGGATGCCGGTCCGCCCGGCGATCGCCGGCACCACCTACCGCCGGCTGCGCTTCGGCAAGCTCGCCGACCTGTCCCTGCTCGACCTGCGCTCCTTCCGCTCCCAGCAGGCGTCCACCGGCAGCGGCTCGGTCGACGACCCGGACCGCACCATCACCGGCCGCGCCCAGCTGGACTGGCTGAAGTCGAATCTCGCGGCGTCCGACACCACCTGGCGGCTGGTCGGCAACTCGGTGATGATCTCCCCCTTCGTCGTCGGCTCCCTCTCCGCCGACCTGCTCAAGCCGCTGGCGAAGCTGCTCGGGCTGCCGCAGGAGGGCCTGGCGATCAACAGCGACCAGTGGGACGGCTACACCGACGACCGCCGCGAGCTGCTGGCCCACCTGCGCGCCAACGCCATCCGCAACACCGTCTTCCTGACCGGCGACATCCACATGGCGTGGGCCAACGACGTGCCGGTGGACGCCGGCACCTACCCGCTGTCCGCCTCGGCCGCCACGGAGTTCGTGGTCACCTCGATGACCTCGGACAACCTCGACGACATCGTCAAGGTGCCCGAGGGCGTGGTCTCGGCGGTGGCCGCACCGGTCATCCAGGCCGCCAACCGGCACGTGCACTGGGTGGACACGGACCGGCACGGCTACGGCGTCCTGGACATCACCGCGCAGCGCGCGCAGATGGACTACTACGTCGTCTCCGACCGCACGAAGCAGGACGCCACCTCGTCCTGGGCGCGGTCGTACCGCACCCGCAGCGGCACCCAGAAGGTCGAGCGGACCTACGACCCGGTGTAACCGCGCCGGGCCGCCGCCCTACAGGCTGTCGAGGAAGCCGAGCGCCACCCGCCAGGTGGCCTCGGCCGCCTGCGCGTCGTGGTCCGGCAGGTCCGGGTCGGTGTAGAGGTGGCCGGCCCCCGGGTAGCGGTACACCTCCACGTCGGCGCCGGTGCGGCCCATCTGGAGGTACCAGGCGCTAAGCCAGTCGTCCGTCTCGAACGGGTCGGGCTCGGCCACGTGCAGCTGCACCGGCAGGGCGTCCACGGCCGCGTTCGGCGCGACGTCGGAGGTGCCGTGCAGGAGCAGCAGGCCGCGCGCCTTGTCGTCGCCGAGGGCGAGGGTCTGCGCGATCGCGGCGCCCAGCGAGAACCCGGCGTACACCAGGCCCCGTTCCGAGTACGGCGCCGCGGCCAGCACGGCGCGCCGGAGCAGCTCGTCCTTGCCGACGCCGTCCTTGAAGGCGACGCCCTCCTCGATCGAGTCGAACGTACGCCCCTCGAAGAGGTCCGGGGTCCACACCTCGTGCCCGGCGGCGCGCAGCCGGTCCGCGGCCTCGCGCACGGCGGGCCTGAGGCCCTGGGTGGAGTGGAAGAGCATGATGTTCATGAGGCCATGGTGCCAGCCGCCAGGGGCGCCGCCCGCCGCGGTTCGGCCACGCCGGGACGCGGGTTGACCTCGTCACATCGCCGGGGGCGCTACCCGCGATCCCGGCGAAGACACATGTTCATGCCCGGCCGGCTCCGGTTAGGAGCGCAGGCATGGAGAACGTACTCCGCCCGCTTGCCGTGATCGGCGGCTCGGTGTTCCTCACCCTGCTCATCGGCTGGGCCACCGACCTGCTGCTGCGCAAGGCCGACGAACGGCACCACGAGACACCTCTGTGGGGCCTGTTGCGCCGTGCCCGCGTGCCCTACCAACTCGTCCTGTGCGCCGCCCTGCTCAGAGGCTCCTACGACCAGGCCAAACTGCTCCTGGAGCACAAGGCCGGCATCGGCCGGACGCTGACCCTGGTGCTGATCGGGTCGGCCGCCTGGCTGACGATCCGGATCGCCGCGGCGATAGTCGAGACCTCGTACTCGCGCTACGCCAGTTCCCGCGCCCACCGCGACCCGGCCCGGGTGCGGCGGGTGCGCACCCAGGTCGAGCTGATCATGCGCGTGGTCTCGGCGGTCGTCATCGTCGTGGCCGCCGCCTCGATGCTGCTGACCTTCCCCGCGATGCGCGCGGCCGGCGCCTCGCTGCTGGCCTCGGCCGGCATCCTCGGCATCGTCGCGGGCGTCGCCGCCCAGTCCACGCTGAGCAACATGTTCGCCGGGCTGCAGATCGCCTTCGGCGACATGGTGCGCATCGGCGACACCGTGGTCGTCGACGGCGAGTGGGGCACGGTCGACGAGATCACCCTGACCTTCCTGACGGTGCGCACCTGGGACGAGCGCCGGATCACCATGCCGGTGTCGTACTTCACGGCCAACCCGTTCGAGAACTGGTCGCGCGGCACCCCGCAGATGACCGGCACCGTCTTCTGGCACCTGGACCACTCCGCGCCGCTGGAGGCGATGCGCAAGAAGCTGCGCGACATCGTGCGCGAGTGCCCGGCCTGGGACGGCCGCGCCTACAACCTGTACGTCACCGACACCACCCAGAACACCATCGAGGTGCGGGCGCTGGTCACCGCGAAGGACGCCGATGACATCTTCACGGTGCGCGTCGCGGTGCGCGAGGAGATGATCCGCTGGCTGTGCGAGGAGCACCCTTACGCACTGCCGCGCGTCAACACGGCGCAGGCGGTCGTGCCGCAGGACGAGGCCGAGGAGGGCGGGCCCGCCCACGACGGCGTGGTGCGGCCCCGGCCCTCGCTCGACAAGGACGCCGACGTCAGGCGCGAGGAGCGCGGCGCGCGGGGGGCGCGCGAGGCGTCAGCCGGCCGGCCGGGGCGCCGGTGAGGCGCCGCGGCGGCCTCAGTGGCCGCGTTCCGCGCCCCCATTGACCTGGATGATCTGCGAGGTGACGTGGCCGGCGGCCGGGGAGGCCAGCCAGTGCAGGGTGGCGGCGACGTCGCCCGGCGCGCCGGCCCGGCCGTCGGCGGTCTCGGCGACCAGCCGCTCCCGGCGGGCGTCGTCCATCGCCTCGCCGAAGAACTCGGTGTCCTCGATGTAGCCGGGCGCCACCACGTTCACCGTGATCCCGCGCGGGCCCAACTGGCGGGCCAGGTCGTGGGCGTAGGGGTGCAGCGCCGCCTTGGAGGCGGCGTAGGCGCCGGTGCCCGAGCCCCGGTAGGCGGCGATCGAGCTGAGGAACAGCACGCGTCCGCCGGGCTCGGCGAGCCGGTCCTTCAGGGCCTCGGTGAGGAGCACCGCGGTCAGCGTGTTGAGACGGAAGTTGACGTTCCAGTTGTCGGCGACGAGGTCGAGCGGATCGTCCCGCTCCACCCGGGGCTCCAGCTGACCGGTGCCGCCGGCGCCGTGCACCAGCACGTCCACCGCGCCGAGTTCACCGGCCACGAAGCGGGCCACCCGCCGCGCCCCGTCGACGTCGCCGGCGTCGGCGGCGAAGGTGAGCGCCCCGGGCACGTCCGCCGCGCGCAGCACCTCCTCCTGCCGGCCGAGCAGCAGGACCCGGTCGCCTCCGGCCGCGAACGCCTGCGCCGCGGCCAGCCCGATCCCCGTACCGCCACCACTGATCACCACGTTGCGAGTCATGGTGGCGAGCCTAGGCCCGTCGCGGACCAGGGCAAGGGGATTCGGGGCGCGTCCGGCAGGTCGGCGGTCAGCGCAGGCTGCGGACGTCGAGGTGGCGCAGCACCCGGTCCACGATCTCCGGGTCGGCGCCGGGCTCGCTGCGGGCCGCCAGCACCTCGTGCCGGGCCGCGCTCAGCATCTCGTTCTGGATCCGGCGCACCCGCCTGATCCTGCGCACCCGGTTCTCCTGGGCCTCGCGGCGCTCCTCGTCGCCGATCTGCGGGTTGATGCGCAGCCCGATGTCGAAGGCCCGGCGCAGCATCTGCTCGGACAGCTCCTCCGGCAGGTCCTCGACCGACTCGATCTCGCGCAGCCGCCGCCTGGCCGCCTTGGCCGCGCGCACCGCGAGCTGCTTCTCGAACTCCTTCTCGCGCTCGGTGTCGGCGCGCACCCCCAGCTTCTTGACCAGCCAGGGCAGGGTGAGGCCCTGGACGACGAGGGTGACCATGATGACCCCGAAGGCGATGAAGATGATCTCGTCGCGGTCGGGGAAGGGGGCGCCGCTCTCCGTCTTGAGCGGGATGGCGAGGGCCAGCGCCACCGAGGCCACGCCGCGCATCCCGGACCACCACATGACGACGGTCTCCCGCCAGCTGGTCGGGATGTCCTCGTCGTAGTCGCGCAGCGCGTGCAGGCGTTTGGTGAGCCAGGTGGCCGGCAGCAGCCACAGCAGCCGTACGAAGACCACCACGGCCACGACCAGGCCGGCCCAGCCGAGCAGTTCGTGCCAGCGGCTGGAGGCCGTCCTGAGGGCGTTGTGCAGCTCCAGGCCGACCAGTCCGAAGGCGACGCCGGTGACCAGGGTGTCGACGACGTCCCAGACGGTGTGCCCGGCCAGCCGGGACAGCACGTCGTCGGCGTCGGCGGCGTGCTCGGCCAGGAACAGCGCGGTGGTGAGGACGGCCAGGACGCCGGAGCCGTGCAGTTCCTCGGCCAGGACGTAGGAGGCGTAGGGCACCAGCAGCGTCAGGCCGATCTGGAGGGTGGCGTCGCCGAGCCGGTCCAGCATCTTGTTGGCGCCCCAGCCGAGCGCCACGCCCACGATCAGCGCGACCACGGCGGACAGCACCAGGTCGAGCCCGGCCCGCCAGACCGAGAACTCGCCGCTGACGGCGGCGGCGATCGCCACGTGGTAGAGCACGATGGCCGTGACGTCGTTGAACAGCCCCTCGCCCTCCAGGATCGACACCAGGCGGCGGGGCAGCCCGAGCTGTCCGGCGACGGCGGTGGCGGCGACCGGGTCGGGCGGGGCGACCAGCGCGCCGAGCGCGACCGCGGCGGCCACCGGCAGGCCCGGCACGACGGCGTGGGCGACGGCGGCGACACAGAGGGTGGTGACGAACACCAGCGCGACGGCCAGCAGGAAGATCGGCCGTTTGTTCGCCGCGAACTGGCGCCAGGAGGTGCGCCGCACGGCGGCGTACAGCAGCGGCGGCAGCAGCGCGGGCAGGATCAGGTCGGGCGGGATGTCGACGTTCGGCACGAAGTCCAGGACCGCCAGCACGATCCCGAGCAGGGTCATCAGCACCGGCGCGGGCAGCCCGAGCCAGTCGCCGACCGGGACGCTGATCACGGCCCCGAGCAACACGATGAACAGCAGGGCCAACTGATCCACGGTCAGCGCTCCGGGAGGTCGAGGCGATCACACGGCAAGCCTCAAGCCTGCCATGCCACCCAGCTCACGGGCCTCTTCGGGGCCGTGGGACGGTTCCTGTCGCGGCGGCCGGAGCGCCGCGACGGCCCGGAGGCGGGCCCTACAGGGCGCGTCGCATCGCCCGGTGCGGAATGCCGGCGTCCGGGAACTCGGGGCCGTACGCCTCGTAGCCCAGCCGCTCGTAGAAGCCGAGGGCGTGCGTCTGCGCGTGCAGGTCGACGGCGGTGAGGCCGTGCGCGCGGGCCGCCTCCTCGACGGCGCGCACCAGGGCGACGCCGACGCCCAGCCCGCGGGCCTCCTTGGTGACGGCGAGCCGCCCGAGGGAGCCGACGCCCGCCGCCCCGCCGGTCCTGGCCGCGGCGGACGCGCCGTGCAGCAGCCGGCCGGTGCCCAGCGGCACGCCGTCGTCCCGGACGGCGAGCACGTGCACCGCGACGGCGTCGTACGCGTCGTACTCGATCTCCTCGGCGACGCCCTGCTCGGCGACGAAGACCTCCCTGCGGACCGCGAAGCACGCCTCGCGGTCGGCGGCGCTCCCGGCGAGCCGCACCTCGTACGTCACGGCGGACAGGCTCATGCGTAGGTCTCCTCGCGGACCTGGTCCAGGGCCTGCTGGAGGTCCTCGGGGTAGTCGCTGGCGAACTCGGCCCACCGGCCGTCGCCGGGGTGCTCGAAGCCGAGGCGCACGGCGTGCAGCCACTGCCGGGTCAGCTTCAGGCGCTTGGCGAGCGTGGGGTCGGCGCCGTAGGTCAGGTCGCCGACGCAGGGGTGGCGGTGGGCCGCCATGTGGACGCGGATCTGGTGGGTGCGGCCGGTCTCCAGCTTCACGTCGAGCAGGGACGCGGCGCGGAACGCCTCGATCAGGTCGTAGTGCGTCACGGAGGGCTTGCCCTCGGCGGTGACCGCCCACTTGTAGTCGTGGTTCGGGTGCCGGCCGATGGGCGCGTCGATGGTGCCGCTCGTCGGGTCGGGGTGGCCCTGGACCAGGGTGTGGTAGCGCTTGTCGACCGTGCGCTCCTTGAACTGGCGCTTGAGCGAGGTGTACGCGTACTCGGACTTGGCGACCACCATCAGACCGGAGGTGCCGACGTCGAGGCGGTGCACGATGCCCTGGCGCTCGGCGGCGCCGGAGGTGGAGATGCGGTACCCGGCGGCGGCCAGTCCGCCGATCACGGTGGGGCCGCTCCAGCCGGGGCTGGGGTGGGCCGCGACGCCGACCGGCTTGACGATCACCACGACGTCGTCGTCGTCGTGCACGATCTCCATGCCCTCGACCGGCTCGGCGACGATCCGCACGGGCGCGGGCGCCTGCGGCATCTCGACCTCCAACCAGGCGCCGCCGCTCACCCGCTCGGACTTGCCGACCACCGTGCCGTCGACCAGCACCTTGCCCGCCGCGGCCAGCTCGGCCGCCTTCGTACGGGAGAAGCCGAACATGCGGGAGATGGCGGCGTCGACTCGCTCGCCCTCCAGGCCGTCGGGCACGGGCAGGGTACGGATCTCGGGAAGCGTGCTCACCCGTCGAGTATGCCGGACGGGTCCGGCACTCCCGTACGCCAGCCTGTGCGGCTCAGTCCTTGTGGACGCTTCCGTCGGGGTCCAGGCCGCGGAAGGAGAGCAGCACGATCAGGATGCCGCCGCACACGATCGCCGAGTCGGCGAGGTTGAAGACGGCGAAGTGCTTGGGCGAGATGAAGTCGACGACCGCGCCCTTGAAGACGCCCGGCGAGCGGAAGATCCGGTCGGTGAGGTTGCCGAGCGCGCCGCCGAGCAGCAGGCCGAGGGCGACCGCCCAGGGCAGGCTGTACAGCTTGCGGGCCAGCCGGACGATCACCACGATCACGGCGGCCGCGATCACCGTGAAGATCACCGTGTAGGCCTCGCCGAAGCTGAAGGCGGCGCCCGAGTTGCGGATCGCCTCCAGCTGGAGCCAGTCCCCGACGACCCGCACGGGCGCGTGGTGCTCCAGCTTGGCGACCACCAGCAGCTTGCTGACCAGGTCGAGGGCGTACGCGAACGCCGCGACCGAGAACAGCACGGCGATCCGGCGCCCGCGGCGGGGACGCTCCTCGCCGGCCGGGTCCGCCGTCCGCCGCGCGTCCGCTTCCCCGGACGCGCCGGGGGCCGCCGCCGGGCCGTCGGCGCCGGACGCCTCGCCCGGCGCCGACCGCGCGCCGGGCCGCTCCGTCTCCGGGGTGTCGTCCGGCGTACCGATGATGCGCTCCGCCTCTGCCACGTGAGTCCCTCGACCTAGGTACCTGACTGAGGAACGAGGGTACGGCACGCCCCGGACCCGGTTCAGTACCGGCGTTCCTGCTTCTGTTTGCATTCCACGCACAGGGTGGCGCGCGGGAAGGCCTGCATCCGGGCCTTGCCGATCGGCTCGCCGCAGTTCTCGCACCGGCCGTAGGTGCCGGCGTCCAGCCGCTCCAGGGCGCGCTCGGTCTGGGTGAGCATCTCGCGCGCGTTGGCGGCGAGCGCCATCTCGTGCTCGCGCGTGATGTTCTTGGTGCCGGTGTCCGCCTCGTCGTCGCCCGCGCCGTCGCCGGAGTCCCGCATCAGGCCCGCCAGGGCCTCCTCGGACGAGGTGATCTCGGTGCGCAGCCGCTCCGTCTCGGACTGGAGCTCCCCGCGGGCCTCGTCCACCTCGGCCGCGGTCCACGGGTCCTCGCCCGGCCGTACCGCGAGGTCGCCGGGCTCGGCCGTCGCGGCGAGCCGTGCCGCCGGAACGGCGGAGGTGTCCGCCGCGGCCGCCGTACCAGGGGTCTTCTTCGCAACCACCGTCGTGACCTCCGTCTGTTTGGCGGCACGCGCCGCACCCGCCTTGTTGCCCGTGCTCTTCCTGCCCACACGGACGCCGTCCGCACCCTTCGCGCCCGACCCGTCCGGGGCCGCCCACTTTCTGGAGGAATCGCGCTGAGACGATAAGCTGGGACGATAAATCGACAGGGGTCCCGCGGCAACGGGGCACGCCGCCCGATCCGCCCGCCGCGCGGGTGCCGTCCGGCGGACACGCGTGCGTGGTGCCCAGCTCCCCGCCGGGTAATCCGGCCGACCGGTTGTCCGGCGGCCGCCCCGATCCGCACCCGGCCCCGCGCGCCGTTCGGGTCACGCGCCGGATAACCGGTCGGCCGCCGCGTACGGCGCGCCGTACACTGGGCGCAGCGAGAAGCGTGGATGGGGACGAGTAGCGGCGTGAGCGGCCCAGAGCGACCCGGGGACGGTGTGAGCCCGGGGGCGAGCGCGACGTGAAGATCACCCCGGAGCCGCCGGAAGAACGCCCAGCGAAGCCGCCGGGCCACTAGACCCGGCATCGCGACCCCAATGAGGGGGCTCGTCGGAGCGTACGGCGCACCGGGGGGCCAAGGAGGGTGGTACCGCGGGAGCGCGCCGCACACGGCGTAGGAAGCACGAAGGCTCTCGTCCCTCCGACGGAAGGCAGCACGTCCGCCGGAGGAAGCTCGTTGAACACGCAGCCGCAGTACCGCCAGGTGCCCGCCCAGGTCGACCTGCCCGCGCTCGAACACGCGGTGCTCGACTTCTGGCGCGAGCAGAAGATCTTCGCCAAGAGCCTTCAGCAGTCCGAGGGCCGCCCCGAATGGGTGTTCTACGAGGGCCCGCCCACCGCCAACGGCATGCCGGGCGCCCACCACATCGAGGCGCGCGTCTTCAAGGACGTCTTCCCCCGGTTCCGCACCATGCGCGGCTACCACGTGGCCCGCAAGGCCGGCTGGGACTGCCACGGCCTGCCGGTGGAGCTGGCGGTGGAGAAGGAGCTGGGCTTCAGCGGCAAGCAGGACATCGAGGCGTACGGCATCGCCGAGTTCAACGCCAAGTGCCGCGCATCGGTGACCCGGCACACCGACGCCTTCGCCGAACTGACGACCCGCATGGGCTACTGGGTCGACCTGGACGACGCCTACCGCACCATGGACCCCGAGTACGTGGAGTCGGTGTGGTGGTCGCTGAAGCAGATCTTCGACAAGGACCTGCTGGTCCAGGACCACCGCGTCGCCCCCTGGTGCCCCCGCTGCGGCACCGGCCTGTCCGACCACGAGCTGGCGCAGGGCTACGAGACGGTCGTGGACCCCTCGGTCTACGTCCGCTTCCCGCTGACCTCCGGCCCGCTGGCGGGCGAGGCCGCGCTGCTGGTGTGGACGACGACCCCGTGGACGCTGGTGTCCAACACGGCGGTCGCCGCGCACCCGGACGTGACGTACGTCGTCGCGACGAACGGCGCCGAGAAGCTGGTCGTGGCCGAGCCGCTGGTCGCCAAGGCGCTCGGCGAGGACTGGGAGGTGACCGGACAGTCCTTCACCGGCGCGGAGATGGAGCGCTGGACCTACCGGCGCCCCTTCGAGCTGATCGAGTTCCCGAGCGTCAGCGAGGGGACCGACGGGCACAGCCCGAGCGTCAGCGAGGGGACCGACGGGCACAGCCCGAGCGTCAGCGAGGGGACCAATGGGCACAGCCCCGCGCCCGCGCACTTCGTGGTCAACGCCGAGTACGTCACCACCGAGGACGGCACCGGTCTGGTGCACCAGTCCCCCGCCTTCGGTGAGGACGACCTCAAGGTCTGCCGCGCCTACGGCCTGCCGGTCGTCAACCCGGTGCGCCCCGACGGCACCTTCGAGGAGGACGTCCCGCTGGTCGGCGGCGTCTTCTTCAAGAAGGCCGACGAGAAGCTCACCGAGGACCTCGCCGAGCGCGGCCTGCTCTTCCGGCACCTGCCCTACGAGCACAGCTACCCGCACTGCTGGCGCTGCCACACCGCGCTGCTGTACTACGCCCAGCCCTCCTGGTACATCCGCACCACGGCCGTCAAGGACCGGCTGCTCCAGGAGAACGAGAAGACCAACTGGTTCCCGGACACGGTCAAGCACGGCCGGTTCGGCGACTGGCTGACCAACAACATCGACTGGGCGCTGTCCCGCAACCGCTACTGGGGCACCCCGCTGCCCATCTGGCGCTGCGAGGAGGGCCACCTCACCTGTGTCGGCTCCCGCGCGGAGCTGACCGAGCTGACCGGCGCCGACCAGTCGGGCCTGGACCCGCACCGCCCGTTCATCGACGAGGTCGTCTTCGGCTGCCCGCAGGACGGGTGCGGGGCGACGGCCACGCGCGTGCCGGAGGTCATCGACGCCTGGTACGACTCGGGCTCGATGCCGTTCGCGCAGTGGGGCTACCCGTACAAGAACAAGGAGCTGTTCGAGAGCCGCTACCCGGCGCAGTTCATCTCCGAGGCGATCGACCAGACCCGCGGCTGGTTCTACACCCTGATGGCCATCGGCACCCTGGTGTTCGACGAGTCGTCGTACGAGAACGTCGTGTGCCTGGGCCACATCCTGGCCGAGGACGGCCGCAAGATGTCCAAGCACCTCGGCAACATCCTCCAGCCGATCCCGCTGATGGACCAGCACGGCGCGGACGCGGTGCGCTGGTTCATGGCGGCCGGCGGCTCCCCCTGGGCGGCCCGCCGGGTGGGCCACGGCACCATCCAGGAGGTCGTCCGCAAGACGCTGCTGACCTACTGGAACACGGTCGCCTTCCAGGCGCTGTACGCCCGTACGTCGAACTGGGCGCCCAGCGGGGCCGACCCGGCCCCGGCCGACCGCCCGGTGCTGGACCGCTGGCTGCTCAGCGAGCTGCACGCGCTGACCGACCAGGTCACCCAGGCCCTGGAGGCGTACGACACGCAGCGGGCCGGCAAGCTGCTGTCCGCGTTCGTCGACGACCTGTCCAACTGGTACGTCCGCCGCTCGCGCCGCCGCTTCTGGCAGGGCGACAAGGCGGCCCTGCGCACGCTGCACGAGGTCGTCGAGACGGTGACCCGGCTGATGGCGCCGCTGACCCCGTTCATCACCGAGCGGGTCTGGCAGGACCTGGTCGTGCCGGTGACGCCGGGCGCTCCGGAGTCGGTGCACCTCGCCTCCTGGCCCGAGGCCGACCTGTCGGCGATCGACCCGGAGCTGTCGCGGCAGATGGTGGTCGTGCGGCGGCTGGTGGAGCTGGGCCGGGCCACGCGCGCGGAGTCGGGCGTCAAGACCCGTCAGCCGCTGTCGCGGGCGCTGGTCGCGGTGGCCGGCTTCGAGTCCCTGGACACCGAGTTGCACGCGCAGATCACCGAGGAGCTGAACGTCTCCTCGCTGGCGTCGCTGTCCGAGGTCGGCGGGTCACTGGTGGACACCACCGCCAAGGCCAACTTCCGCGCGCTGGGCAAGCGGTTCGGCAAGCGGGTGCAGGACGTGGCCAAGGCGGTCGCCGCGGCCGACGCGGCGGCGCTGTCGCTGGCGCTGCGCGAGGGCACGGCGTCGGTGGAGGTCGACGGGGAGACCGTCGCGCTCACGCCGGACGAGGTGATCATCACGGAGACCCCGCGCGAGGGGTGGTCGGTGGCGTCCGACTCGGGTGCGACGGTGGCGCTGGACCTGGAGATCACCGAGGAGCTGCGGCAGGCGGGCCTGGCCCGGGACGCCATCCGGCTGATCCAGGAAGCGCGCAAGAACAGCGGCCTCGACGTGGCCGACCGGATCGCGCTGCGGTGGACGTCGACGGACGCGGCGGTGATCGCGGCGCTGTCGGAGCACGCCGGTCTGATCGCGGACGAGGTCCTCGCCACGGACTTCGCCCAGGGCGAGGCGGACGACGCCTACGGCGAGCCGTTCACGGACGAGGGCCTGAGCCTGACGTTCCGCCTCCGCAAGGCGTAGTCACTCCGGGGGGGTGGGTGCGCGGGGGCGTCATTCGCCCCCGCCGCCCCTACCCGTCCCGTCCCTGGGGGCGGCGGCCCCCAGACCCCCGTTCGCGCAGTTCCCCGCGCCCCTGTCAGGGGCGCGGGGAACTGCGCGACCAGCCCCCACCGGCCCGCACCGGACGACGCGGCCCGCACACACGAGAACGGCCCCGGAGGAATCCTCCGGGGCCGTTTCGCAGGCTGCCGATGCCTAGTGGGTGCTGCCCGTCAGGGCCGCCGCCTCAGTTGTCGTCCTCGTCGATGAGGAAGCCCCGCATCGGGGACGGCGCCTGACCCATCGGCGACGGGCCCTGCGGCCGCACCGGCGCCATCGGCTGGGTCATCGCCGGCGACATCTGCTGCTGACCGCCGTAGGACGGTCCGGACGGGCTCGGCGCACCGCCCATGCCCTGGTTCCCGCCGTACGACGGAGCGCTCGCACCGGCCGGAGCCATCGACGGCGCCGGGGACGGCGGCAGCGACGCGGCGGCCGGAGTGCGCGGCGGGGCCAGCGAGTCGTCCGCCTGGGTCTCCAGCTGACGCAGCTGCGACTCCAGGTAGGACTTCAGACGCGTGCGGTACTCGCGCTCGAAGCCGCGCAGGTCCTCGACCTTGCGCTCCAGCGTGGCGCGGGCGGACTCCAGGGAGCCCATCGCGACGCGGTGCTTCTCCTGCGCGTCCCGCTCCAGGGCGTCCGCCTTGGCACGGGCGTCCCGCTCCAGGCCCTCGGCCCGCGACCGCGCCTCGCCGACGATCTTGTTGGCCTCGGAACGGGCCTCCGCGATCGCCTGGTCGGCGGTCTGCTGGGCCAGCGACAGCACGCGCGCGGCGCTGTCGCCACCGGGACCCTGACCCATCGGGCCGGGGCCGCCCATGGGACCGGGGCCGCCCATCGGGCCCGGACCCATCTGGCCCTGCATGGGACCCTGCCCCATTCCCTGGCCCATCGGACCGGGACCCTGACCCATCGGACCAGGACCCTGACCCATGGGGCCGGGACCCTGCGGGCCCTGTCCGCCGGGGCCGGCGGGCAGCTGCGGGGCACCGCTCGGCAGCTGGGGCGGCCCACCCATGGGGCCACCCATCTGCTGCTGCGGCGGGCCCGATATCCCGGCGGGCACCGGAGCCCCGGGACCTCGCATGCCCTGCTGCGGCATCCCGCCCTGCTGCATTCCGCCCTGCTGCATTCCGCCCGGCTGCATACCGCCTTGCTGCATTCCGCCCTGCTGGGGCATCCCGCCGCCCTGCTGGGGCATGCCGCCCTGCTGCTGCGGGTGCTGCTGGTCCTGCTGCTCCGGGGGCTTGCGCATGTTCTGCTGGTTCTGGGCGGCGGCGCGGGTGGCCGCGGCCAGTTTGGCGCGCAGATCCTCGTTCTCGCGGAGCAGACGGGTCAGCTCGGCTTCGACCTCGTCGAGGAAGGCATCGACCTCGTCCTCGTCATAGCCTTCTCGGAGGCGGACGGTCGTGAACTGCTTGTTCCGCACGTCCTCGGGGGTCAACGGCATCTCTTCACCTCAACGTAGTCATCGGCAGTCGGCAAGACCGTATCGTCCACACTCACGTCGCGAGGTTCCCCACGATGTAGATCAGGATGTAGACGATGATCATCAGAACGAAGAAGGACAGGTCGAGCGCCACGCCCCCGAGACGCAACGGCGGGATGAACCGCCGCAGAAGCTTCAACGGTGGATCGGTGACAGTGTAGGTGGCCTCGAGAACGACCACCATCGCCTTGCCGGGTTGCCACGAGCGGGCGAACTGGAACACGTAGTCCATGACCAATCGAAAGATCAGCACGATGAGGAACACCATCAGCGCGATGTAGAGAACCTCCATGGCCACGCCCATGATCGGTGCTTCCCTCTCCCCTGCTCCGTGCCTGTCTTCCAGCGGTGTGTCTCAGCTCTGGTTGAAGAACCCGCCCTCTGCGATGCGGGCCTTGTCCTCCGCCGTGACATCGACGTTAGCAGGCGACAACAGAAACACCTTCTGTGTCACCCGCTCGATGCTGCCGTGAAGACCGAACACCAAACCGGCCGCGAAGTCGACAAGTCGCTTCGCGTCCGTGTCATCCATCTCGGTCAAGTTCATGATCACCGGGGTGCCTTCACGGAAGTGTTCCCCGATGGTACGGGCCTCGTTGTAGGTCCGGGGGTGAAGTGTGGTGATCCGGTACGGCTCACGTTCGGACACGACCTTGGGCATGATCACCGGTGCGTTCTTCTCCAGGCTTGCGCGTTCTTGTGTGATGGATGCCACGGGCGCGATGCGCGCCGGACGCCCGGATTCCGCCGGGAGCGAAGCGGAATGCGACACGGGTTCGCGGGGTGCCGGAGGCTGCACCACGCGTACCGGTTCGTCCCTTTGCGGCTGGTGTGTCCCGAGCGGCTGGTGCGGCGGCTCGTGCCGTCGGCGGTCCCGCTCGGGCTCCGGGTCCAGTTCGGGTTCGAAGTCGTCATCGGGGTCGAAACCCCGGCCGTCGTACCCATCGTCCTCCACGAGGCCGAGGTAGACCGCCATCTTGCGCATCGCGCCGGCCATGCTCTGAGTCCTCCGCTCTGTGGTGGATCCGCTGACGACCGCGAAGTCCCCGCGATCCACTAGGTCGTTGCGCCTTCTTCGGCGGTATTGACCATATTTTCTGCTGTGGTCCGACTTCCTGGCGACGTTACCCGAGCCCGGGGCGGACTCCGAGTACCGAGGTGCCGACGCGCACATGTGTCGCTCCGGCCGCCACGGCCTGTTCGAGGTCCCCGCTCATCCCTGCCGAGACCATGGTGGCAGCCGGATGGTTCCGGCGCAGGCGGGTCGACAAATCCATGAGCCGTTCGAACGCGGCCTGTTGACGGCCCGCGTACTCCCCGGTCAGCGGGGCGACGGTCATCAGTCCGCCGCACCGCAGCCCCGGCGCGAGCGCGAGCGCGTCGGCCAACTCCTCGATGCCGCCGGGCGCCACGCCGCCGCGCTCGCCGCGGCCGCCCTCGTCCGCGTCCAGGGCGACCTGGACCAGGCAGTCCAGTTCCCGCCCGGCCCGTACGGCCTCCTTCGACAGCGCCGTGACCAGCCGCGACCGGTCGACGGACTGCACGACGTCGGCGTATCCCACGACCGAGCGGACCTTGTTGGTCTGCAGTTGACCGACGAAGTGCCAACGGAGCGGCAGGTCGGCGCACTCGGCGGCCTTGGGCGCCGCCTCCTGGTCACGGTTCTCGGCGACCTGGCGCACCCCGAGGCTCGCCAGGGTCCGCACGTCGGAGGCCGGGTAGGTCTTGGTGACCACGATGAGGGTCACGTCCTCGCGCCGGCGGCCGGCGGCGGCGCACGCGTCGGCGATGCGCTCCTCAACCCTCGCCAGGTTCCCGGCGAGTTCGTCCTTACGTTCCGTCATGCCCCATCAGTCCAGCCAGACGTAGCCCGCGAGCCGACCGGTGGTGCGGTCGCGGCGGTACGAGAAGTGATCGTCCGACTCGCGCGTGCACACCGGCGAGCGCTCCCGGTCGCGCACTCCGAGACGGGCGAGCTGCGCGTCCACTCCGGCGCTCACGTCGAGCGCCGGCGTGCCCCAGCTCGTCTCGGCGTGCGCCGCCGGCTCGACGGCGGCGACCTCGGCGCGCATCGCCTCCGGCACCTCGTAGCACCGGCCGCAGACGGCCGGTCCGGTGCGGGCGACGATCCGGGCCGGTTCGGCGCCGAGCGAGGCCATCGCCTCGACGGCGGCCGGGACGACCTGCGCGACCATGCCGGGCCGGCCCGCGTGCGCCGCGCCGACCACCCCGGCGACCGGGTCGGCCAGCAGCACCGGCACGCAGTCGGCGGTCAGCACGGCGAGCGCGAGCGAGCGGGTGGCGGTGACCAGGCCGTCGACCGCCGGGACGGGCTCCGTGGTCCACGGTCCGTCCACCTCGGCGACGTCGTTGCCGTGCACCTGGTTCATCCAGACCACCCGGGCCGGGTCGAGTCCCAGGGACTCGGCGGCGCGTTCCCGGTTGGCGCGCACGGCCCCGGGGTCGTCGCCGACCGCGCCGCCGAGGTTCAGCTCCTCGTACGGAACGGCGCTCACCCCGCCCCACCGGTCGGTGAAGGCGAAGTGCGCGCCGTCCACGGTGTCGCGCCGCCCTATCACTTCAGGAAGTCCGGGACGTCCAGTTCCTCGGCCGCGCTGTCGGTGTAGGTCCGCGGCGCCGGCGGGACCGCCGGGGTGGCCGGGATCTCGTGCACCGGCTCGGGGGCGACGGGCTCGGGCTCCTCCTTCGGCGTCACGCTGCCGAGCGAGCCGAAGGTCGGGCGGCTCTCGGGCTGGCGCGCCGGGGCGGGCTCCTCGCGGCGGGGCGCGGAGGAGGCGGTGCCGAGGACGTTGTCCCGGCGGGCCGGCGGCTGGCCGCCGTCGAAGCCGGCCGCGATCACGGTGACCCGCACCTCGTCGCCGAGGGCGTCGTCGATGACCGCGCCGAAGATGATGTTGGCCTCGGGGTGGGCGGCCTCGCTGACCAGTTGGGCCGCTTCGTTGATCTCGAACAGGCCGAGGTCGGAGCCGCCGGAGATGGAGAGCAGCACGCCGCGGGCGCCGTCGATGGACGCCTCCAGCAGCGGGGAGGAGATCGCCATCTCGGCCGCGGCCACCGCGCGGTCGTCGCCGCGGGCCGAGCCGATGCCCATGAGCGCCGAACCGGCCTCGGACATGACCGACTTGACGTCGGCGAAGTCGAGGTTGATCAGACCGGGGGTGGTGATGAGGTCGGTGATGCCCTGCACACCGGAGAGCAGCACCTGGTCGGCGGACTTGAACGCGTCGAGCACGCTGACCTGGCGGTCCGAGATGGACAGCAGCCGGTCGTTGGGGATCACGATGAGGGTGTCGACCTCTTCGCGCAGTTCGGCGATGCCGTCCTCGGCCTGGTTGGCCCGGCGCCGTCCCTCGAAGGTGAACGGGCGGGTGACCACGCCGATGGTGAGGGCGCCGAGCGAGCGCGCGATGTTGGCCACGACGGGCGCGCCGCCGGTGCCGGTGCCGCCGCCTTCACCGGCCGTCACGAAGACCATGTCGGCCCCCTTGAGGACCTCCTCGATCTCCTCGCGGTGGTCCTCGGCGGCCTTGCGGCCGACGGCCGGATTGGCTCCGGCGCCGAGTCCGCGGGTGAGTTCGCGGCCCACGTCGAGCTTGACGTCGGCGTCGCTCATCAACAGCGCCTGTGCGTCGGTGTTGATGGCGATGAACTCGACGCCCTTGAGGCCGACCTCGATCATCCGGTTGATGGCATTGACACCACCGCCGCCGACACCGATGACCTTGATGACTGCGAGGTAGTTCTGCGGTGCTGCCACGTCGAAGGCCTCTCGCCTCGAATTACGTTGCCGTCGCTGCGCGGTTGCCCGCGTCGCGGCGGCTGATGCCGAATGGGACGGTCCGTCACGCCGACCCGAACCCTAACCCTGAAGTTTAGGGTTACCAGTGTGCCTGTTCCTTGAAGTCTTCTGAACAGGACACTAAGTCGACAAGTGGCGCCCGTTCAACGAACACGCCGAACCTCCCGTTTTTCTTTTCACCCTATGTGATCAGCCATAGCGCTGCCCAACCAGGGTGCTGGCCTGCGCTGATGTACGTCAACTCGCCGCTGACGCGGGCGCGCTGGGGACGCTGACGTCGAAGTGCCGTGCGTCCGGGGCCGCTTTCATCAGCGCGGTCAGCGCGCGGGCCTTCTCCCGGCTGCGGTCGCCGCTGCCCCAGGCGACGGTGCGGCCGTCGGTCAACTCCAGCGAGATGTCGTCGTAGGTACGGACCTTGACGGCGCGGGTGCGGTGGGCGACCTGGGCCGGGAGGTGCCCGGAGACCGTCACCGCCGCGCGCACCAGCCGGTCCTCGCCGAAGCGGCGCAGGCTCGCGGCCGAGGAGGCGGACCGGGAGAGGGCCAGTTCCATGACCGGCACGCCCCGGGGCGACCGGGAGACCGTGGCGAAGCGGACCCCGGAGGCGTCCACTTCGACGAACTTCCCGCCCTTCTCCTCCACCATGACCGCCCGCCGCTCGACCACCTTCAGATCGATCCCGTGCGGCCAGGAGCGCTCGACGCGCACCGAGTCGACCCGGGGCAGCCGGTGGCGCAGCCGGGCGGCGACGGCGCCGGTGTCCACGGAGACCAGCGGGTCGCCGAGGGGCACCGCGGCGGCCTCGCGCACCTCCTCGGGCGTCAACACCCGGGTGCCGGAGACGGATACCCGCTCCACCCGGGTCCACGGGGAGCCGTAGAGCACCCACAGGACGCCGGCGGCGAGGAGGACGGCGGCCAGCGCCGAGACGGCGAGGGCGCGCGGGCTCGGCCGCCGCAGCCCGCGGACCAGAGGCGGGCCGGACGGTTTCTGCTGGCGTTCACCGCGCTCGGCGGTGCTCGGTCCGGCCACGCTCTCAAGTCCCTTCGGTCATATGGTCCTAACGGTGCGCGGCGATCGCCTTGTACACCATGCCGACCAGCAGGTCGTCGGCGTCCCGGCGGCCGAACTCACCGGCGGCGCGGGACATCTGGTACAGCCGGTGCGGATCGCCCAGCACCGGCAGGACGTTGGCCTGCACCCACTCGGGCGTCAGATCCGCGTCGTCGACCAGCAGTCCGCCGCCGGCCTTCACCAGCGGCTGGGCGTTCAGCCGCTGTTCGCCGTTGCCGATGGGCAGCGGGACGTAGGCGGCCGGGAGTCCGACGGCGGAGAGTTCGGCGACGGTCATCGCGCCGGCCCGGCAGAGCATCATGTCGGCCGCGGCGTACGCGAGGTCCATCCGGTCCAGGTAACTTACCGGGATGTACGGGGGCATCCCCGGCATCTGCTGGACGCGCGGCAGTTCGTTCTTCGGGCCGACCGCGTGCAGGATCTGGATGCCGGCCTGCTGGAGCCAGGGGGCGACCTGCTGGACCACCTCGTTGAGCCGGCGGGCGCCCTGGGAGCCGCCGGAGACCAGCAGCGTGGGCAGGTTGGGGTCGAGGCCGAACAGCGCGCGCGCCTCCGGACGCATCGCGGCCCGGTCCAGGGTGGCGATGGCGCGGCGCAGCGGGATGCCGATGTACTGCGCGCCGCGCAGCTTGCTGTCCGGGGTGGAGACGGCGACCTGGGCGGCGTAGCGGGAGCCGATCTTGTTGGCCAGGCCGGGGCGGGCGTTGGCCTCGTGGACCACGATGGGCACGCCGAGCCGCTTGGCGGCGAGGTAGCCGGGCAGCGCCACGTAGCCGCCGAAGCCGACCACGGCGTCGGCCTTGGTGCGCTCCAGGATCTGCTCGGCCGCCTTGATGGTGCCGCGCAGCCGGCCCGGGACGGTGATCAGCTCGGGGGTGGGCTTGCGCGGCAGCGGCACCGCCGGGATCAGGCCCAGCTCGTAGCCCCGCTCGGGCACGAGCCGGGTCTCCAGACCGCGCTCCGTGCCCAGGGCCGTGATCCCCACGGTCGGGTCCTGCCTGCGCAGGGCGTCCGCGAGGGCGAGCGCGGGCTCGATGTGGCCCGCGGTACCTCCGCCGGCGAGTACGACATGCACCGAAATTCACCGCTCTCCGGACGGACGCGCCGCCGAGGCGCGCCGTCGCATCGTGTTCCATCTCCGGGGCCCCTGGCCGGACCCCTGACCCGAGCTTTGCCCGGATCCGCGGTCCGACGCCCGGCCGGCCGCCCCGCCGGCCTCCCGGCCGGGTGTGCGGCCGGGCGTCCGGGCGGGTTTCCGCTCGGGCCTGCGGCCGGTCTTGCGGCCGGCCGCGGAACCTGTCGCCCGCTTTCTACCAAAGCGAGGTTGCCGCATGGCAAGCGCCGCCCGCGCAGCGGGCTCGTCGCGTGCGAAGGCGATCATCAGCCCGATGGCGAACATGGTCGGCAGCAGGGCGGACCCGCCGTAGGAGAACAGCGGGAGCGGGACGCCGGCGATCGGCAGCAGGCCGAGCACCGCACCGATGTTGATCACCGCCTGCGCGACGATCCAGGTGGTCACGCCTCCCGCGGCGTACCTCACGAAGGGGTCCTCCGTGCGTCCGGCCACGCGGATGCCCGCATAGCCTAGAGCCGCGAACAGGGCGAGCACCGACAGCGTCCCGGCCAGGCCCAGCTCCTCACCGGTGACGGCGAAGATGAAGTCGGTGTGGGCCTCGGGGAGTTGGCCCCATTTTTCCACACTCGCGCCGAGTCCCGAACCGAAGAATCCGCCGGAGGCCAGGGCGTAGATGCCGTGCACCGCCTGCCAGCACTTGGAGGCGTCGGTGGAGCCGACGCAGGCGAACCGGTCCAGCCGGTTGGAGCTGGTCTTGATGAGGACCAGGCCGATCAGGGCGGCCACCGACAGCACGCCGACGAACAGCCGGGTGGGCGCGCCGGCCAGCCACAGCAGGCCGAAGAGGATGGCGGTGAGGATGATCGCGGTGCCCATGTCGCCGCCGAGCATGATCAGTCCGAGCAGCATGAAGGCGACCGGGACCAGCGGCACCAGCATGTGCTTCCACTGGGTCAGCAGCCGCTTCTCCTGCTTGCGGGCGATCAGGTCGGAGCCCCACAGCACCAGGGCCAGTTTGCCGATCTCGCTGGGCTGGATCTGGAAGGAGCCGCCGAGCGAGATCCAGTTCTGGTTGCCGTTGACCGACATCCCTATCCCGGGCACCTGCACCAGCGCCATCAGGAACACCGCGCCCGCCAGGATCGGGTAGGCCAGGGCGCGGTGCAGCTTGACCGGCATCCGGGAGGCGGCCAGCAGCAGTCCGGCGCCGATCACCGCCGCCAGCAGCTGCTTGCGGAAGAAGTAGGAGCCGGGCAGCGCCATCTGCAGCGCGGTGACCTGGGAGGCCGAGTAGACCATCACCAGGCCGAGCACCGTGATCAGCGAGCTGCCGCCGAGGATCAGGTAGTAGGCGGTCAGCGGCCGGTCCCACGCCTTGCGGGCGCGGGTGACCAGGGTGCGGACCGGGTTGTCGCGGGCCGGCCGGGCGGCGGGCCTGGGGGCGGCGCGCTGCACGGGCGGGCGGCGGGTGCGGCCGCGGGGGCCTTCGGGCTCAGCGGGCATCTGCGCCTCCGCCGTACGCCGGCCGCGTCCGTCCGGCTCGCATCGCGGGTCCCACGCGTCCCTCCAAGGTCGCCCGGCGGCGGGGCGGCCGGGTTCAGCGGGCGCCGAGTTCGCGAACGGCCTCCGCGAACGCGTCACCACGCTGGTTGTAGTTGGCGAACATGTCCATCGAGGCGCAGGCCGGAGCCAGCAGCACCGTGTCGCCGGGCCGGGCGAGCCGCTGCGCCTCCCGGACGGCCTGGAGCATCGCCCCAGTGTCGGTCCGGTCGAGGTCGACCACGGGGACCTCGGGCGCGTGTCGCGCGAGGGCCTCGCGGATCAGCGCGCGGTCGGCGCCGATGAGGACCGCGCCGCGCAGCCGCTTCCCGGCCTTGGCGACCAGCTCGTCGAAGGTCGCGCCCTTCGCCAGACCGCCCGCAATCCATACGATCGACTCATATGACGCCAACGAGGCTTCGGTGGCGTGGGTGTTGGTGGCCTTGGAGTCGTCCACGTAGGCGACGCCGTCCACGTCGGCGACGTGCGCGATGCGGTGGGCGTCCGGGATGAAGGACCTGAGGCCGTCCCGGACCGCCGTCGCGGGCACGCCGAAGGCGCGCGCCAGGGCCGCCGCGGCGAGGGCGTTGGCGATGTTGTGCGGGGCGGGCGGGTTCACGTCCAGGACCTCGGCCAGCTCCTGCGCGTTCTTCTGCCGGTCCGCCACGAAGGCGCGGTCCACCAGGAGGCCGTCCACGACGCCGAGTTGGGAGGGGCCGGGGGTGCCGAGGGTGAAGCCGACGGCGCGGCAGCCCTCCTCCACGTCCGCCGCGCGCACCAGGTCCTCGGTGGCCTTGTCGGCCGCGTTGTAGACGCAGGCGACCCGATTGCCCTCGTAGACGCGGCCCTTGTCGGCGGCGTACGCCTCCATGGAGCCGTGCCAGTCGAGGTGGTCGGGGGCGAGGTTGAGGACCGCGGCCGAGTGCGCCCGGAGGGAGGGCGCCCAGTGCAGCTGGTAGCTGGAGAGTTCGACGGCGAGCACGTCGTACTCCTGCTCGCCGAGGACGGCGTCCAGCAGCGAGACGCCGATGTTGCCGACGGCCGCGGTGCGCAGGCCCGCCGCCGTCAGGATGGCGGCGAGCATCCGCACGGTGGTGGTCTTGCCGTTGGTGCCCGTGACGGCCAGCCACGGGGCGGCGTCGGGGCCGCGCAGCCGCCAGGCGAGTTCCACGTCGCCCCAGACCGGGACGCCGGCCCGCTCGGCAGCCTGGAACAGCGGCTTGTCCGGCTTCCAGCCGGGCGCGGTGACGATCAGCTCGGCGCCCTCGGGCAGGGTGTCCCCGTCACCGAGGCGCACGGCGACGCCCAGCGCCTCCAGTTCGGCCGCCTGCGCCCGGGCGCGCTCGTCGTCGCCGTCGTTGACGACGGTGACGTGCGCGCCGAGCCCGGCCAGGACCCTGGCCGCCGGTACCCCGGAGACGCCGAGTCCGGCGACGGTGACGTTCTTCCCCTGCCAGTCGGTCACTTGTCCGCTGCCCATCCCGCGTAGAAGAGGCCGAGTCCGACGATCACACAGATGCCCTGGATGATCCAGAAGCGGACCACCACGAGGACCTCGGACCAGCCCTTGAGTTCGAAGTGGTGCTGGAGTGGCGCCATCCGGAAGACGCGCCGTCCGGTGAGCCGGAAGGAGCCGACCTGGATGACCACCGACATGGTGATGAGCACGAACAGGCCGCCGAGCAGCGCCATCAGCAGCTCGGTGCGCGAGCAGATCGCCAGGCCCGCGAGGACGCCGCCGAGCGCCAGCGAACCGGTGTCGCCCATGAAGATCTTGGCCGGCGAGGTGTTCCACCACAGGAAGCCGAGGCAGGCGCCCATCAGGGCGGAGGCGATGACCGCGAGGTCGAGCGGATCGCGCACCTCGTAGCAGGCGTTGGGGTTGGTCAGCGTCACCGCGTTGGCGCAGGACTCCTGGAACTGCCAGACGCCGATGAAGGTGTAGGCGCCGAAGACCAGCACGGAGGCGCCGGTGGCCAGACCGTCCAGACCGTCGGTGAGGTTCACGCCGTTCGACATCGCGAGGATCATGAACAGCGCCCAGATCACGAACAGCACCGGGCCGATGGTCCAGCCGAAGTCGGTGATGAACGACAGCTTCGTGGACGCCGGGGTGTTGCCGCGGTTGTCGGAGAACTGCAGCGCCAGCACCGCGAAGCCGATGCCGACGATCAGCTGGCCGGCCATCTTCGCCTTGGCGCGCAGACCCAGCGAGCGGCGCTTGACGATCTTGATGTAGTCGTCCAGGAAGCCGACCAGGCCCATGCCGACCATCAGGCCCAGCACCAGCAGCCCCGAATAGGTCGGGGCGTAGCCGGTGATGACCTTGGACAGGAAGTACGCGGCGACGGTGGCCAGGATGAAGGCGATGCCGCCCATCGTCGGCGTACCGCGCTTGCTGGCGTGCTCGCGCGGGCCGTCGTCGCGGATGTACTGCCCGTAGCCCTTGCGGGCGAGGAGCTTGATCAGCAGCGGAGTGCCGACCAGCGTCAGGAACAGACCGATGACTCCCGCGAACAGGATCTGCTTCATCATCGGCCGGCGACCTCGCCTTCGGCAGCGGTCTCCAGCAGCGCCGTCGCGACGGCCTCCAGACCGACCGAACGGGACGCCTTCACGAGGACCACGTCCCCCGGGCGCAACTCGCTGCGCAACAGGTCGATCGCCGCCTGTGCGTCGGACACGTGCACCGACTCCTCACCCCACGAACCCTCGTTATATGCGCCCAGTTGCAGCCAGGACGCTTCCCTGCCCCCGACCGCGACGAGCTTGCTGACGTTGAGCCGGACGGCGAGCCGTCCGACCGCGTCGTGCTCGGCGAGCGCCTCGTCCCCGAGCTCGGCCATCTCGCCGAGCACCGCCCAGGTCCGCCGCCCCTTGCCCATGGCCACGAGCGCGCGCAGGGCGGCCCGCATGGACTCCGGGTTGGCGTTGTAGGCGTCGTTGACGACGGTCACGCCGTCCGGGCGCTCGGTGACCTCCATCCGCCAGCGGGAGAGGGAGCCCGCCTCGGAGAGCGCGGTGGCGATCTCGGTTGCGGACATGCCCAGCTCATGGGCGACGGCGGCCGCGGCGAGCGCGTTCGACACGTGGTGCTCACCGTACAGGCGCATGGTCACATCGGATGCACCGGAGGGTGTGTGAAGCCTGAAGGCGGGCTGTCCGCTGTCCGTGAGTCTCACGTTCTCGGCGCGTACGTCCGCTTCGTCGGACTCACCGAAAAGAACCACCTTCGCCTTCGTACGGGAGGCCATGGCCCGGACCAAGGGGTCGTCGGCGTTGAGGATCGCCGCGCCGCCGTCCTCGGCCGCGGGCAGGCTCTCCACCATCTCGCCCTTGGCCTGGGCGATCTGCTCCCGGCCGCCGAACTCCCCGATGTGGGCGGAGCCGACGTTGAGCACCAGGCCCACCTTCGGCGGGGTCAGCCCGGTGAGGTAGCGGATGTGGCCGATGCCGCGGGCGCCCATCTCCAGCACCAGGAAACGGGTCTCCTCGGTGGCGCTGAGGGCGGTCAGCGGCAGCCCGATCTCGTTGTTGAGCGAGCCCGGCGTGAACACCGTCGGCGCCTTGGCGCCGAGCACCTGGGCGATCAGGTCCTTGGTGCTGGTCTTGCCGGCCGAGCCGGTCAGCGCGACCAGGGTCGCGCCGAGCCGGTCGACGACGTGGCGGGCGAGGGCGCCGAGGGCGGCCTGGACGTCCTCCACCACGATCGCGGGCACGCCGACGGGGCGGGACGCCAGGACGGCGACCGCGCCCGCCGCCACCACGGCGGCGGCGAAGTCGTGGCCGTCCACGCGCTCGCCGACGAAGGCGACGAAGAGGCTGCCGGGCACCGCCTCGCGGGAGTCCCGGACGACGGGTCCGGTGACCTGGACGGACGGATCCGGTATGTCGTGCGTCTGCCCGCCGACGACTGCTGCGATCTCGGCGAGGGAGAGGGCGATCACAAGTTCATCCCCTGGGTCTTCTGGATTTTCATCCCTGGGTGTTCTGGATGGCTTCGCGGAGCACCTGGCGGTCGTCGAACGGACGGACCACCCCGGCGATGTCCTGGCCCTGCTCGTGGCCCTTGCCCGCGACCAGCACGGTGTCCCCGGGCCGGGCCCGGGCGACGGCGGCGGCGATGGCGGCGGCGCGCTCCTCGAAGAGCAGCACCTCGCCGCGCTCGTGGGCAGGCACCGAGGCCGCGCCCCGGAGCATGGCCGCCAGGATCGCGAGGGGGTCCTCGGAGCGGGGGTTGTCGGAGGTCAGCACGGCCGTGTCGGACAGCCGGGCCACGGCGGCGCCCATCGGCTCCCGCTTGGTGCGGTCGCGGTCGCCGCCGCAGCCGAGCACGACGTGCACCCGGCCCTTGGTGACCTTGCGCAGGGCGCGCAGCACCGACTCGACGGCGTCGGTCTTGTGCGCGTAGTCGACCACCGCGAGGTAGGGCTGGCCGGCGTCCACCCGCTCCAGGCGGCCCGGCACGCCCGGCACGGCGGCGATGCCGTCGGCGGCGGACTGGGCGTCGAGCCCGGCGGCGGCCAGGGCGACGATCGCGGCGAGGGTGTTGGCCACGTTGAACGGACCCGGCAGCGGCGAGCGGGCGGTGGCCCGCAGCCCCTCGGGGCCGGTCACGGTGAAGGTGGAGTCCATCGGGCCGACCTGGACGTCCTCGGCCCGCCAGTCGGCGTCGGGGTGCCCCTCGGCCGAGTAGGTGACGACCGGGACGGTGGCCTCCTTGGCCAGCCGCCGGCCGTACTCGTCGTCGAGGTTGACGACGCCGAGCCGGCTGCGGGCCGGGGTGAACAGCTGCGCCTTGGCCTGGAAGTAGTCCTCCATGCCGGAGTGGAACTCCATGTGCTCGGGGCTGAGGTTGGTGAAGACGGCGACGTCGAAGACGCAGCCGTCGACCCGGCCCAGCACCAGGGCGTGGCTGGAGACCTCCATGGCGACCGCCTCGACGCCGCGCTCGCGCATGACGGCGAACAGGGCCTGGAGGTCGGTGGCTTCGGGGGTGGTGCGCTCGGACTTGATGCGCTCCTCGCCGATCCGCATTTCCACCGTGCCGATCAGGCCGGTGGCCTTCGCGGTCTTCAGGCCGCCCTCGACGAGGTAGGCGGTGGTGGTCTTGCCGGAGGTGCCGGTGATGCCGATCTGGAGCAGGTCGCGGCCCGGCCGGCCGTAGATCGTGGCGGCCAGTTCGCCCATCCGCGCGCGCGGGTCCTCGACGCTCAGCACCGGCAGGCCGGTGGCGGCGGCGCGTTCGGCGCCGGCCGGGTCGGTGAGCACGGCGACCGCACCCAGGCTCGCCGCCTGGGTGACGAAGTCGGCGCCGTGCGCGCGGGCGCCGGGCAGGGCCGCGTACAGGTCGCCGGGGCGCACGGCGCGCGAGTCGTGGGTGATGCCCGTGACGTCGGCGGTGCGGTCCGGCCGCGCGGCACCCAGCTGATCGGCGAGCTCCGCGAGGGGGGTGGCGGAGATCCGAGCCGGTCGCGGCGGTCCCGGGTAGGTCACGGAAGCGCCTTTCTGGGTGGTTGGGGACTGATCAGCGTGTGGCACGGCGGTGAGCGTACCGGGCGTACCCGCCCGGGAGCGAAGTGAGGGCTGGGGGCGGGGACGGTTCCCGGGATCGGGGGTGATCGTTGTCACGGGCTGGTTCCTGGTGGTTCCGTGCGGGTGGTTCGGGTCGTACGGGCCCCGGCGGCGGGGCGGTCCGCGCCGCGGTGAGCGGCGGCGGCGCGGACCGGCCCGGGCGGCGGGGTCAGGGCTTGAAGTCCACGGGCAGGCTCGCGGCCTTCGCCCCGGTGGGCGGCACCTGAAGGGTCTTCAGCGCGAACTCCATGACCTGCTTGTAGATGGGGCCGCAGATCTGGCCGCCGTAGTAGTTGCCGCTGGTGGCGTTCTGGATCGCGCAGTAGACGGTGACGCGGGGGTTGTCGGCGGGCGCGAAGCCGGCGAAGGACGACGTGTAGCCGCGGTATCTGCCGGTGGCCGGATCCACTCGGTTGGCGGTGCCCGTCTTGCCCGCGACCCGGTACCCGGGGATGCGCGCCTTCATGCCGGTGCCCTGTTCGTCGTCCACCACGGACTCCAGCATCTGGGCGAGTTCCTTGGCCGTCCCGGCGCTCACCACGCGGTTGGTCGCGGGCTTCCGGGCCGGGGTGAAGTGGCCGTCGGCGCTCTTGGTGCCGCGCACCAGGGTCGGCTGGATCCGGACCCCGCCGTTGGCGATCGTCGAGTAGACGGAGGCCGCCTGCACGGCGTTGATGGAGACGCCCTGGCCGAAGGGGATCGTGTACTGCTGCGAAGTGGACCACTTCTCGGGCGGCGCGAGGATGCCCTTGGTCTCGCCGGGGAAGTCGAGGCCGGTGTAGCTGCCGATGCCGAACTTGCGCAGGTAGGAGTAGAGGACCTTGTTGGCCTCGGCCTGGGTCTTGCCGAGCTGTCCGGTGGCCTCGATGGTGCCGATGTTGCTGGACTTGGCGAGGACGCCGTTGAGCGTGAGGTACCAGGTCTTGTGGTCGATGTCGTCGTGGAAGAGCCGATCGCCGCGGTGCAGCCGGTTGGGCACGACGACATGGGTGAGCGGGGTGGCCGCGTTCTCCTGGAGGACGGCGGCCATCGACATGAGCTTGGCGGTGGAGCCGGGCTCGAAGGCGTCCTGGACGGCGGCGTTGCCGAGCGCGGCCGGGTTGGCGTGGGCGAGGTCGCCGGGGTCGAAGCCCGGGGAGTTCGCCATGGCGAGGATCTCGCCGGTGCGGGTGTCCTGGACGATCACGTAGCCGCGGTCCGCCTCGGACTTGCGCACCTGCTCGGTGATGGCGTTCTGGGCGGCCCACTGGATGTCGCGGTCGATGGTCAGCTCCACGTCGGAGCCGGGCACCGCCGGCGTCTGGGTGGAGCCGGCCGTGGGCACCTCCCGGCCGCCGGACTGGGCGTAGCGGATCTTGCCGGGCTTGCCGGACAGCTCCTTGTCGAGCTGCTGTTCGATGCCGCCGCCGCCCTTGCCCTCGGAGTTGACCCAGCCGAGCAGGGCGGCGCCGAGGTCGCCGTTGGGGTAGACGCGCTTGCTGCTGGGGTCGGAGAAGACGCCGGCGAGGACGTTGACCGTGCTCTTGTCGCTCTGCGCCTTCTTGGTGAGGGCGGCCTTCAGGTCCTTGATCTGCTTCCACACCTGCGGGGTCTGCCGGCGAGCCAGCAGGACGTAGCGGGTGTTGCGCGTCTTCAGCTTCCTGACCAGGCCGGCCTGGTCCTGCCCGAGGATCGGGGCGAGCAGGGCAGCGGCCTGCTCGGGACCGTCGCCGGTCTTCAGCGTCTCCCGGGTGAACATGGTGGGGTCGGCGGTGATGTCGTCGGCGTCCACGCTGGCCGCGAGGGCCACGCCGTCGCGGTCGGTGATGCCGCCCCGCTCGGCGGCGATGGTATGGACGACGTAGCGGTTCTCGTCGGCCTTGGCGGCGTAGGCGGCGGCGTCCACGGCCTGCACCTGGAGCAGCCGGACGACGAAGACCAGCAGCACCAGGGTGAGCGCCACGGCGATCAGGCGCAGCCGCGGGCGGGGGCTGCCGAGCCTGAGGACCCGTACGGGCGGCGGCCGCCAGGTGGAGTGGGGGCGGCGGGCCGGGCGGGCGCCGGGGCCGGGGCGCGGCCGGCCGCCGGGGCGGGCGGGCCTGGCTGGGCCGGGCACGCGGCGGCGCGGCGGTTCCCTGTCGGTCACTTCCGTCACCTGCCGGGGGTCGTGGTCGTGGCTGGGCGGGGGGCCGCCGGGTCGGCGGGCGCGGCCTCGGGCTGCGCTGGGGCCGCTGGGGCCGCTGGGGCCGCTGGAGACACGGCCTGCGGCGCGTCGGGCGTGGCGCCGTTCAGGGGGGTGGCCTCGGTCGGCAGGGGGGCCGCGGGGGCGCCGCCGGCGGGCGCGGCGTCCGTCGGGAGGCCGTTCGCCGGGGTGGCGGTGGCGGGGTCCGGGGCGCCGATGAGGGACTCGGGCGGCCGTACCGCCACCGGCAGGTCCTGGTAGGCGGACTGCTCGGCGGTGGACTGCTCGGGGGCGGCCGAGGGGACGCCCTTGACGGTGCCGTCGGGGTTCAGGAAGGCCGGGTCGCCGCCGGGCACCATGCCGAGTTGCCGGGCGCGGCGCTCCAGGGCGTCGGGGGCGGAGTAGGAGTCGATGTCCCGCTGGAGGGCCTGTTCCTCGTCGGTGAGGTTCTTGGTGTCCTTCTGGAGGTCGTCCTGCTGGAACGCGCCTTCGCTGAGCGCGGAGTTCAGCACCAGCAGCCCGATCAGGCCGCCGCCGAGGAGCAGCACGACGAGGAGGACGAACGGTGTGCGGGCGGCCTGGCGCCGGTTGGCCGGGAAGAGCCGAGCCAGCCGGGCGGCGCGGCCCCTCAGTTCCGGTTTCCTGGTCACTGGCCCCCCTTGCCCCCCTCGACTCGGTTGCCCCCCTCGCATCGATTGCCTCACTCGACGTCCGCCCTGACGCGCTCGACCCCGCGCAGCCGGGCCGGGGCCGCCCGCCGGTTCTCGGCGATCTCCTCCTCGGTGGGAAGTTCGGCACCGCGCGTCAGCAGCTTGAGCCGGGGCTGGTAGCGCTCGGGCACGACCGGCAGGCCGGGCGGCGCGGTGGTGGCGGCGCCGGCCGCGAACACCTGCTTGACGAGGCGGTCTTCGAGGGACTGGTACGCCAGTACGGCGATCCGCCCGCCGACGTCCAGGGCGCGCACCGCGGCCGGGACGGCCCGCTCCAGCACGGCGAGTTCGCCGTTGACCTCGATGCGCAGCGCCTGGAAGGTGCGCTTGGCCGGGTTGCCGCCGGTGCGCTTGGCGGCCTGCGGCAGCGCGTCGCGGATCAGCTCCACCAGGCGGGCGCTGTGGGCGAAGGGCTCCTTCTCGCGTTCGCGGACGATCGCGGAGACGATCCGCTTGGCCTGCTTCTCCTCGCCGTAGGCCCTGAGGATGCGGACCAGTTCGCCGGGCGGGTAGGTGTTGAGGACCTCGGCGGCGCTGATGCCGGTCGTCTGGTCCATGCGCATGTCCAGGGGCGCGTCCTGGGCGTAGGCGAAGCCGCGGTCGGCCTCGTCCAGCTGCATGGAGGAGACGCCGAGGTCGAACAGGACGCCCTGCACGCGCGCGATGCCGAGCCGGTCGAGCACCTCGGGCAGCTCGTCGTAGACGGCGTGCACCAGGGTGGCCCGGTCGCCGAAGGGAGCCAGGCGTTCGCCCGAAAGGCGCAGCGCCTCCTTGTCGCGGTCGAGGCCGACGAGGCGGGCCTCGGGGAAGCGGGTGAGCAGCGCCTCGCTGTGTCCGCCGAGGCCGAGGGTGCAGTCGACGACCACCGCCCCCGGCCGCTCCAGGGCGGGCGCCAGGAGGTCCAGGCACCGCTGGAGCATCACGGGGACGTGTCGGCTGTCGCTCAAGGGGGCCTCTCAGGTCCGGCGCGTCCCGCACGCACCGCCGGGTCCCCGACCGCTCACGAACGGTAGGCCCGACCGGCGCCGGAAGCGTCAGCCGACCGGGAGCGGGAGGAGGCCGAGCCGTACGTACGCGCCGCGCACGTGGGGAGACCGCCTGGGCGGGTGCCGGGGCCTCCGGGGAATGCATGTCCAGCGGGGAGAGCGGCGCCTCCCGCTTCGCGTCACTTTAGTCCACCGTGTCGCCCGGTCAATCAACCGGCCTGCGCGTCGCCCGACGGAGTGCCGCCGACACGGCTGTCCGGCGGGTTTCACCCGTAAGGAGGGGCGTAGCGGGCTGTGTGGAGTCGCTCACAACAAGCGACTGTGATGGTTTTTGTCCCTTCCCTTGAGAGGACCACGACGCGCATGACCAGTAACGTCATGAGTATGACGACTTCTGCATCAGTTCCCACCGGTCCCGCCGGTCCCGCCGTCCCCGCCGGCTCTGAGGGCGCCATAACGGACGCCGCCGTCATCGACAGCCTCGTCGCGGCGAACGCGGACTACGCCGACGCCTTCACCGATCCGGGAATGGACGCCCGGCCGGTCCGCCGGGTGACGGTCGTGGCCTGCATGGACGCCCGTATCGACCTGCACGCCGCGCTCGGCCTGCGGCTGGGCGACTGCCACACCATCCGCAACGCGGGCGGCGTGGTCACCGACGACGTGATCCGCTCCCTGGCCATCAGTCAGCGGGCGCTCGGCACCCGCAGCGTGGTGCTGATCCACCACACCAACTGCGGCATGGAGGCCATCACCGAGGAGTTCCGGCACGACCTGGAGATGGAGGTCGGCCAGCGGCCGTCCTGGGCGGTGGAGGCGTTCAAGGACGTCGACCAGGACGTGCGGCAGTCGATGCAGCGCGTGCGCACCTCGCCGTTCCTGCTGCACACCGACGACGTGCGCGGTTTCGTGTTCGACGTCCGCACGGGCCGGCTGCGCGAGATCGACCCGGCGACTGCCTGACGACGCCCGGCACCCGGCACCCGGGGCGCGGGCGCGGGGCGCGGACGTGCGGTGCTCGGAGGCGCGGGTCGGGGGCGCGCGGGTCCGGGGCGCGCGCCGGGGCGTACGGCCCTCGTCCTAGGGGCCGTACGGGGGCGGGCGGCGGTGCGGGGCCGGCGGGTGACATACAGGGAATCGCTGGTCGGGGTGGGCGGAACGCCGAGTTGTCACCCGGGAAAGGTCATAACACCTGACATATCGCGGCGAGTTATCCACAGGCGGATGACACGAATCGGTAACGGCGGCAAGAATGCGGGGGTGACGTCACGCGGAACGCCTCCGCGTGGGGTCCGTGTTGGGGGCAGGCCGGTCCGCGCCGCGGGGCGTCGGCCTGGAAAGCTGGGGTATCCCCCGCTCGTCCGAGAGCGGGGGAAGGGCCGAGGAGGGCCGGGTGACGACCTATGACGATCGGGCGAGCCATGGGGGTCTCCCCGCGCGGGCGACGCAGGGCGTGGGAGAGGACCTGACCGCCACCGCGGAGCGGGTCCGCGGTTCGGTGGAGCGGGTGATCGAGGGCAAGCCCGAGGTCGTACGGCTCGCGCTGACCGTGCTGCTCGCCGAGGGGCACCTCCTGATCGAGGACGTCCCCGGCGTCGGCAAGACGATGCTGGCCAAGGCGCTGGCGCGGTCCATCGACTGCTCCGTGCGGCGCATCCAGTTCACGCCCGACCTGCTGCCGTCGGACATCACCGGCGTGTCCATCTGGGACCAGCAGCGCCGCGACTTCGAGTTCAAGCCGGGCGCGATCTTCGCCCAGATCGTGATCGGCGACGAGATCAACCGCGCCTCCCCCAAGACCCAGTCCGCGCTGCTGGAGTCCATGGAGGAGCGGCAGGTCACCATCGACGGGCAGACCTACGAACTGCCCAGCCCCTTCATGGTGGTGGCCACGCAGAACCCGGTCGAGATGGAGGGCACCTACCCGCTGCCCGAGGCCCAGCGCGACCGGTTCATGGCCCGCGTCTCCATCGGCTACCCCAGCCCGGAGGCCGAGTTGCGGATGCTGGACGTGCACGGCGCGGTGAGCCCCCTGGACGACCTCCAGCCGGTGGCGCACGCGCACGACATCGTCAAGCTGATCGACGCCGTGCGCGGCGTGCACGTCGCCGCCGCCGTACGGCGCTACGCGGTCGACCTGGTCGCCGCCACCCGCACACACCCCGACCTCCGGCTCGGCGCCTCGCCGCGCGCGACGCTGCACCTGCTGCGCGCGGCGAAGGCGGCCGCGGCCCTGAGCGGCCGGGAGTACGCCCTGCCGGACGACGTGCAGGCGCTCGCGGCGGCGGTCCTCGCCCACCGGTTGCTGCCCACCGCCCAGGCCCAGCTCAACCGGCGCACCGCGGAACAGGTCGCCCAGGAGATCGTGCGGCACACGCCGGTGCCCGCGGCGGCCCAGGCCGGCGGCCTCGGCTCCGGCCACACCACACCGGAGTTCGGCCGGCACCAGCCGCGGAGGCTGTGATGACCGAAGCGGGGGCCCCGCGCCCGGAGGACGACCCGGCCGACAAGGGCGGGGTGCGCACCGCGCTGGCCGGTCTGACCACCCGCGGGCGCTCCTTCCTGGCCGCCGGGATCGCGGCCGCCGTCTGCGCCTACGTCCTCGGCCAGCCCGGACTGCTGCGGGTCGGCCTGCTGCTCGCCGTGCTGCCGCTGGTCTGCGCGGCCGTGCTGTACCGCACCCGCTACCGGGTGACCGGCAACCGCCGGCTCTCCCCCGCCCGGGTGCCCGCCGGCAGCGAGGCCCGCGTGCACCTGCGGATGGACAACGTCTCCCGGCTGCCGACCGGTCTGCTGATGCTCCAGGACCGGGTGCCGTACGTGCTCGGGCCGCGCCCCCGCTTCGTCCTCGACCGGGTGGAGCCCGGCGGCCGCCGCGAGGTGTCCTACCGGGTCCGCTCCGACCTGCGCGGGCGGTACCCGCTGGGGCCGCTGCAACTGCGCCTGACGGACCCGTTCGGCATGTGCGAACTGACCCGTTCCTTCTCCTCGTTCGACACCCTGACCGTCATACCGCGGGTGGCGCCGCTGCCGCCGGTCCGCCTGTCCGGCGAGGCCAAGGGGTACGGCGAGGGCCACCGGCGCGCGCCGGCGCTGGCCGGCGAGGACGACGTCATCCCGCGCGGCTACCGCTACGGCGACGATCTGCGCCGCGTGCACTGGCGCTCCACCGCGCGCTACGGCGAGTTGATGGTGCGCCGCGAGGAGCAGCCGCACCGCGCCCGCTGCACGGTGCTGCTGGACACCCGGGCCGTCGCCTTCCGCGGCGCGGGCCCCGACTCGGCCTTCGAGTGGGCGGTGTCCGCCGCCGCCTCGGTGCTGGTGCACATGCTGGAGCGGGGTTTCACGGTGCGGCTGCTGACCGACACGGGCGACTCGGTGCCCGGCGAGAGCCCCGACGGGTTCTCCGGGGCCGGGCAGGAGTCGGCGGACGCGGCCGGGCTGATGATGGACACCCTCGCCGTGATCGACCACTCCGACGGGGCGGGTCTGTCCCGCGCCTACGACGTGCTGCGCGGCGGCGGTGAGGGACTGCTGGTCGCCTTCTTCGGCGGCCTCGACGAGACACAGGCCGCGGTGGCGGCGAAGATGCGGCAGCGCAGCGGGGGCGCGGTGGCCTTCGTGCTGGACGACGAGACGTGGACGCGGGGGGCGGCCGGCGCGGCCGATCCCGGCGGGCCGGGGGTGCTGCGGTTGCTGCGCGACGCGGGCTGGACGGCCGTGGGCGTGCCCCGCGGCGCCTCGCTGGAAGAACTCTGGCGCCGCGCCGACCACGAGCGCGCCGCCGCCGGGGGCCTGGGATCCGGCGGCGGGTACGGCGGCGGCCACGGCGGCACGGGGGCCGCGGGCGGCGGGTACGGCGGCGGTGGGACAGGCGGCGGGGGCGGCTCGGCGTTCGGGGCCGGTTCCGCGGTGGCGGGCGGCGCCCGGTCCGGCGCGGCGGGCGGTACGGGCTTCGGGGAGGGGCGCGGATGAGCGGGCGGACCCGGCTGGAGCTGAGCGCCGCGGTGGCGACGCTGCTGGCGGCCTGCGCGCTGCTGCCGCTGGTCGGCTCCTCCCGGTGGATCATGCAGGCCGCCCTGCTGGTGGCGGTGCAGTCGGCCACGGGCGCGGCGGCCCGGCGGGTGCCGCTGCCGCGGCCGCTGACCGTGCTGGTGCAGGCCCTGGTGACGCTGGTGCTGCTGACCCTGGTCTTCGCCCGGGGCCAGGCCCTGGCCGGACTGGTGCCGGGCCCCGACGCCTTCCGGTACCTGGTCGACCTGTTGCAGCAGGGCGCCGACGACGTCAGCCGGTACGCCACCCCGGCGCCGCTGACCGACGGCATCCGGCTGATGCTGGTCGGCGGCGTCCTGGTGATCGGGCTGCTGGTGGACGCCCTCGCGGTGACCTTCCGCAGCGCCGCCCCCGCCGGGCTGCCGCTGCTCGCGCTGTACTCCGTGGCCGCGGGCCTGGCCACCGGCGACTGGGACTGGCTGTGGTTCGTCCTCGCGGCGGCGGGCTATCTGACACTGCTGCTGGCCGAGGGCCGGGACCGGCTCTCCCAGTGGGGCCGGGTGTTCAGCGGTGCGGCGCGCCCGCCGGGCCGGGAGTCCGGCGGCGCGCCCGCGCCGGTGCGCACCGGACGCCGCATCGGCGCGCTCGCGCTGGGCGTCGCCCTGGTGGTGCCGCTCGCGCTGCCGGCGATGGACGGCGGACTGCTGGGCCCCGCCGGGCCGGGCGTCGGCGGCGGCGTCGGGGGCGGCGGCACGATCTCCGCGGTGAACCCGCTCGTCTCGCTGCGCGACAGCCTGAACGTCGACCAGGACCGCACGGTCCTGAGCCTGCGCACCAACGCCGCGGACGCCTCCGACCTGTACCTGCGCATCGTCTCCCTGGACGACTTCGACGGCACCACCTGGAAACCGTCCCAGCGGCACATCGTCGGGGTGCCGGACCCGCTGCCCACCCCGGCCGGCCTCGGCGGCGACGTCAGACGCGCGGAGATCACCACGACGGTCTCCGCGGCCGACTGGTACGCCCAGGACTGGCTGCCGATGCCGTACCCGCCCAGCGGCGTACGGGTCAAGGGCAACTGGCGCTACGAACCGGTGGGCATGACGCTGGTCGGCGACCACGGACAGAACACCCGCGGGCTGTCGTACGAGGTCCGGAGCCTGGACGTGCAGCCGACGGCGGCGCAGCTGGCCGACGCGCCGAACCCGTCCGGCGCGCTGAAGCGCGAGTACACCGAGGTGCCCCGGTCGCTGCCGGAGATCGTCGGGATCACCGCGCGCGCGGTGACCGACGGGGCGGCCAACCACTACGAGCAGGCGGTCAAGCTCCAGGACTGGTTCGCCCTGGACGGCGGCTTCCAGTACGACACCCGGGTCGAGGTGGGCACCGGCTCGCAGGCGATCGCCAAGTTCCTCAAGGACAAGCGGGGCTTCTGCGTCCACTTCTCCTTCGCGATGGCCGCGATGGCGCGCACGCTGGGCATCCCCGCCCGGGTGGCGGTCGGCTTCGCGCCCGGCGCGCCGCAGGGCGACGGCACGCTCGCGGTGGGGCTGAAGGACGCGCACGCCTGGCCCGAGCTGTACTTCGAGGGCGTCGGCTGGACCCGCTTCGAACCGACCCCGACGCGGGGCACGCTGCCGCAGTACACCCGGTCGGACACCCCGGACACGAGCCTGCCGAACCCGACGGCGCCGCCCCCGCCGGCGAGCGCGGCCCCGTCCGCCTCGGCCCCGGCGAGCACGGCGTGCCCGCCGGCGCAGCGGCGGCTGCGGGAGTGCCCGAGCCCGTCGGCTCAGGCGGCGCCGCCGGTCGACGGCGGCGGTCCGCGCTGGTGGGCGGTCGCGGCGTGGACGCTGGGCGGGGCGGTGGTCGTGGTGCTCCCGCTGCTGCCGCTGCTGTGGCGCCGCAGGGCGCGGTCGGTGCGGCTCGGCGCGCACGGGCGGGGTGCGGCGGACGCCGCGCCGCACACGCTGGCCGTCTGGCGGGAACTGACCGACACGGCGTGGGACTTCGGGATCCCGCCGGACGACTCGCAGACGCCGCGCAAGGCGGCGGCGCGGATCGTCCGGCTCGGGCGGCTCGATCCGGTGACCGCGGAGTCGGTGCACCGGCTGGCCGACGCGGTGGAGCAGGTGCTCTACGCGCCGCGGCCGCGTCCGGTGGCCGGGCTGGCCGAGGACGCCCGCCGGGCCGCCGCGGGCCTGGGCGCCACCGCCTCCCGCACGGCCAGGCTGCGCGCCGCCCTGGCCCCCCGCTCGGCCGCCCGCCTGGTGTGGGCCCTCGCCGACCGCTGGTCGGCGCTGAGATCCCGCACGGCGGCCCTGCGCCCGCCCCCGCGCCGCCCGTCACGGCAGGAGGGCTAGCCCCACCCGCACGGCATGGGGGCGATCAGCCGGTCGCCCCCACGTGCGGCGGGCGACTGATCGCCTCCCGAGGCGGCGCTACGCCCAGCCTGCCCGGGCAGGCTGCGTCACCGCGTCCGGCGGGGCGGCGTCACCGCGTCCGGAGAGGCAGCGTCGCCGCGCCCGGGCAGGCGGCGCCACCGTGAATGGAGAGGCTGCGTCACCCTGCCCGGAGAAACGGCGTCACCGCGTCCGAAGAGGCAGCGTCGCCGCGCCCGGGCAGGCGGCGCCACCGTGAATGGAGGGGCGGCGTCAACCTTCCTGGCGAGGTGGCGGCGCCGTGCCCCGAGAGGCGGCGTCGCCGGGCCGGACGGTGGCCGTCGGCTTCGCTCGGCGGCCGGGGGGCGGACAGCGGTGAGGGGCCGACCACTCGTCGTGGTCGGCCCCTCACCGTCGTAGGAGGTCGGGCTTAGTGGCCCTGTTCGTCGCGGCGGCGCTGCCAGCGCTGTTCGATGCGGTCCATCATGGAGCGCTTGGCCCGCACCGGGCGGCGGGCGTGCGGGCCGCCGACGGGCTGCTCGCCCGGCTTGGGGGCCTTGCGCCAGCCGGTCACGGCCAGCACGGCACAGCCGAGCATGACCAGGAAGCCCACGACGCTCACCCATGTCCGCTGGGTGACCACACCCGCCATGAGGAGCGCGATACCCACGAGGAAGCCCGCGACCGCCTGGTAGACCCGCCGCCGGGTGTACGTACGCAGCCCGCTTCCCTCGAGCGCCGACGCGAACTTGGGATCTTCGGCGTACAGCGCTCGCTCCATCTGCTCGAGCATGCGCTGCTCGTGCTCCGAGAGCGGCACGGAGTCCTCCTCATCATGCAGTCGCCGGGGGGCGACCGGGGGGGTCCCTTCAGGATAGGCAGGGAATCGCCCCCGTGAAACCCGCCCCTCTGCGCCAACTGGCCAACCTGATCCGCCACGGCGGGCCCGGCTCGCTGAGGCTTCCATTCCCCGGCGGCCGACCCGTCATGCCGGACGGTCTCCCTCGATCATACGGCGCACCGTGCGGGAGCGGGGGGCCTGTGGCGCACTCCATGCCCGGCCGGGCGGCCGATCGGCGGCCCGGCCCAGGAGTGGCCCCGGGCCCCACCGACCTGCTCAGGCCCCGCCGGTGGCCGGGGTCTCGCCGAGTACGTGGAGCTGCGTGGCCACGGAGTGGAAGGCCGGCAGCTCGGCGGCGGCCGCCTCCAGCTCCAGCAGCGCGTCCAGCGTGCCGGGCTCGGTGTCCACCAGCACCCCGGGCACGAGGTCGGCGAAGACCCGTACGCCGTGCACCGCGCCGACGGTCAGGCCCGCGCCCTCGACGAGCGCGGTGAGCTGTTCGGCGGTGAAGCGGCGCGGCACCGGGTCGCCCTCGCCCCAGCGTCCGTCGGGGTCGCCCAGGGCTCGCCGGGCCTCCTTGAAGTGGCCGGCCAGGGCCCGGGCGAGCACCGCTCCGCCGAGGCCGGCGGCGAGCAGGCTGAGGACGCCCTCGGCGCGCAGCGCGGCGACCGCGTTGCGCAGGCCCTCGGCGGGGTCGTCCACGTACTCCAGGACGCCGTGGCACAGCACCGTGTCGTAGCCGCCGCGCTCGACCACGTCGAAGAGTCCGTGCGCGTCGCCCTGCACGCCGCGCACCCGGTCGGCGACGCCGGCCTCCGCGGCGCGGCGCTCCAGGGCGAACAGCGCGTTGGGGCTGGGGTCGACCACGGTGACCCGGTGGCCGAGACCGGCGAGCGGCACGGCGAAGTTGCCGCTGCCGCCGCCGGTGTCGAGGACGTCCAGCGCCTCCCGGCCGGTGGCCTTGACCCGCCGGTCCAGGGCGTCCCGCAGCACCTCCCAGACCACGGCGGTACGCAGCGAGGCGCGGGGGCGGGCGGGGCCGGGGCGCAGCGGCGTCTTGTGCTGGTGGGGGGAGACGGGCGGGCGCATCGGGTCCGACACGGCTGTTGACTCCTCGCGGCGGCACCGCCTCTTGCGCGGCGGGGCGATCGGGCTGCCTGCCCGGCCCGGGAAACGGGAGGCGGGAAGGCTTCAGGCACTCTCCACCCTATTGCCTCCGCCGCCGCCCGTGCCCGTCGCCTCGGCGCCGCCGCCCTCCCCCTCCCCCGGGCGGGGCTGCGGCAGTACCGGCTGGAGGACCAGCATCCGTTCCACGATGCGCAGGAACATCGCCACGTCGCGTATCAGGTCGTCGGCGTCCCGGCGGCCGGCCGCGCCCTGGACGCCCGCCTCGGCCAGCGCGCGGCGGCGGGCGCCCGAGGCGAACAGCGCGCTCCACTCGGTCAGTTCGGGCGCTATCTCGGGCAGGACCTCCCAGGCGCTGCGGATCCGGGCCCGGCGCCTGGGGCTGGTCTCGGGGCGGCCGCGCGCGGCGAGCACGGCGGCGGCGGTGCGCAGGGCGGCGAGGTGGGCGGTGGCGTAGCGCTCGTTGGGCTGTTCCAGGACGGTGGCCTCGTCGAGTCCGGCGCGGGCCTGGGCGAGCAGGTCGAGGGCGGCGGGCGGGGCCGTGGCCCGGCGGAGCACGGGGTGCACGTCGCTCGCCGGGCCGGTCAGTGAGGGGGCAGGGCTCAGGGCGCGGCGCCGGCCTGCGGCGGCTGCGGACGAGTGGGCCATGACGAACCTCCTGTCGTCTGGGTCACGGCACAGGTGCCGTATGTGCCCATCGTGAGGTATGCCACTGACAATCCGTTCTGACCTGGACTTTTGCTTGGATCGCGACATCGGGGGTAGTTTTTGCACTGACCAGTCAGTTCAATTGACTCCAGGGGGAGGGGAAGGCCCGTGGACGGCGCCGATGACCCGCGGGACACCCCGCACACCCCGCACACCCCGCACGAGACGGCCGGCCCTGCGGGCGACGCCCCGCGAGAGGCCGTACCCGGCCCCGCGGACGACGATCCGCGCGGTCTCGCCGTCGTGGCCCGCGGGTTCGGGCTGCGCGGGCCGCGCGGCTGGGCGTTCCGCGACGTGGACGTCGACGCGCCGCCCGGTTCGCTGATCGCCGTCGTGGGCCCGTCCGGGTCCGGCCGCACCTGTCTGCTGCTGGCCCTCACCGGACGGATGAAGCCCACCGAAGGAGTGGCCGAGGTCGGCGGTCTCAAACCTCCCCGGCACATGTCCGCCCTGCGCCGGATCAGCGCGCCGGCCAACGTCCCCGGCGTCACCGACCTCGAACCCGCCCTCACCGTCGGCGAGCACCTGCGCGAACGGGCGCTGCTCCAGGACCGGTTCGGCACCGCGCCGCGCGCCCTGCTGCGCTCGCGCGCCCGGCGGCGGGCCGAGCGGCGGGAGGCGACGGACGCGGCGCTGGCCGCCGCCGGGCTCGACCTCGCGGCGCTGCCCAAGGGCGCCCGGACCGCCGTGCGCGATCTGGAGCGGCTGGAGGCGTTGCGTCTGTCCGTCGCCCTGGCCCTGATGTCCGGGCCGCGGCTGCTCGCCGTGGACGACGCCGACTACAAGCTCTCGGCCGCCGAACGGGCGGAGGTGTGGGAGCTGTTGGGCTCCCTGGCCGCGTCCGGCACGACCGTGCTGGCGGTGTGCTCGGAGGCGCCCGAGGGCGCGGTGACCGTCTCCACCACCGGTTCCCGCGGGCCGGCGAGCACCCGCGACGGCGGCCCCACCGCCGAGGACGAGACCGCCGAGGACGAGGCCGACCAGGGCGGGGTCGCCCAGGGGGAGGCTGCCGAGGGCGAGTTCGCCGACGACGAGAAGGGGGCGGCGGATGCGCTCGCCGAGACTGGCCGCTCTTGAGCTGAGGCGCTTCGGCCGCGGGAAGCTGCCGCGCGCCGCCCTGGTGGCGCTGCTCGTGCTGCCGCTGCTCTACGGCGCGCTGTACCTGTGGTCCTTCTGGGACCCGTACGGCCGTCTGGACCGGGTGCCGGTGGCGCTGGTGGACGAGGACCGCGGGGCCACGGCGGACGGCCGCCGGATCACCGCGGGGGACGACCTCACCAAGCAGTTGCTCAAGAGCGAGGTGTTCGACTGGCACCGGGTGAGCGCCGACGAGGCCCGCCGGGGCGTCGAGGACGGCACGTACTACCTCTCGCTCACCATGCCCGCCGACTTCAGCGAGCGGATCGCCTCCAGCTCGGGCGGCTCCCCCGAGACCAGCGCGCTCCAGGTCCGGACGAACGACGCCAACAACTACATCGTCGGGCAGATCTCCAAGACGGTGTTCAACGAGGTCCGCAGCGCCGCCTCCGCCAAGACCTCGCGGTCCTTCCTGGACCGGATCTTCATCTCGTTCTCCGACATCCACGGGCAGACGGTCAAGGCCGCCAAGGGCGCCGACCAGCTCGACAGCGGCATCGGCAAGGCCAAGAAGGGCTCCCAGGACCTCGCCGACGGTCTGACGGAGGCCAAGAAGGGCAGCGGCAAGCTCGCCAAGGGCCTGCGCAGGCTCGACACCGGCGCGGGCGACCTGGAGAGCGGATCGCGGCAGGTCGCCGACGGCACCCAGACCCTCGCCGACAAGGTCAACGGGGTGAACGCGAAGGCCGGGCCGTTCGTCAGGGACAACGAGAAGACGATCGGCGACTCCGCCCGGGTGGTCGCCGACTCGGCCGGAGCGATCCGCCGCAACCTCGCCTCGCTGGTGGACAAGGCCCCGGCCGCCGCGAAGGCCGCCCACGCCTCGGCCGCCGTCCTGGACGACGTCTACGCCCGGCGCTGCGCCGAGCCGGGCGCCGCACTGCCCGACCCCGGCTGCCCCGACCTGAAGAAGGCCGAGGAGGCCGCCGCCGACGTGGCGGCCGTCGCCGACGACCTCAACACGCTGATCGCGGACAACGACGGCGACCTCAAGAAGCTCGACACCGATCTCGCCGGCCTCCAGAAGCAGGCCCAGGCGCTCGCCGACCGCGCCCCGCACCTGTCCGAGGACCTGGCCGACGCCGTCAAGAAGATCAACAAGCTCAACGAGGGCGCGGGCGAGGTCGCCGCGGGCGCCAAGAAGCTGCACACCGGGATCGGCACGGCCAAGACCGGCGCCACCGATCTGGACGACGGCGTCGGCAAGCTGGAGACGGGCGCCACGGATCTGAACGGCGGCATGTACAAGCTGGCCGACGGCTCCGGGAAGCTGGCCGGCGGGCTGCACGCGGGCGCGAAGAAGATCCCGGACTACGACAAGAAGGACCGCGACCGGCGCACCGGGGTGATGGCCGACCCGGTCCAGCTGGCCTCCCGGGACCTGCACCACGCGCCCAACTACGGCACCGGTTTCGCCCCCTACTTCATCCCGCTGTCCCTGTGGGTGGGCGCCATGGTGGCGTACATGCTGATCCCGCCGATGAACCGGCGGGCGCTGGCCGCGGGCGCGTCCTCGTGGCGGATCGCGCTGGCCGGCTGGCTGCCGGTGGCCGCGGTCGGGGTGCTCCAGACGGCGGCCCTGATGGCGGTGCTGCACTGGGGGGTCGGGCTGGAGATGACCCGCGCGGCGGGCACGATCGCCTTCCTGTTCCTGGTGGCGGCGTGCTTCGCGGCGATCGTGCAGTGGCTGAACGCGCGCTTCGGACCGGCCGGCCGGATCCTCGTCCTGGCCCTGCTGATGCTCCAGTTGACGTCCGCCGGCGGCACCTACCCGGTGCAGACGAGTCCCGGCTTCTTCAACGCCCTGCACCCCTTCCTGCCGATGAGCTACGTCGTCGACGCCCTGAGGAGGCTGATCACCGGCGGCGGTCTGGCACCGGTGTGGGCGGCCTGCGCGGTGCTCGCGGGCTTCACCGCGGCGGCGCTGGCGCTGACCGCGCTGGCGGCCCGGCGGCGGCAGGTGTGGACCCTGGACCGGCTGCACCCGGAGCTGAGCCTGTGACCCGCCCGTCCGCCTCGCGTTCCGTACCCGTCTCCGTACCCGTCGAGCCCGCCGGACGGTCCGCACCTGTGAGAATCAAGGCCATGGAACGCAGCAGCACCACGCCGGGCGGCCGTGCCCGCCGGGAGGCCACCCGGCAGAAGCTCTACGAGGCGGCCGTCACGCTCATCGCCGAGCAGGGCTTCTCCGCGACCACGGTGGACGAGATCGCCGAGCGTGCCGGGGTGGCCAAGGGCACGGTCTACTACAACTTCGCGAGCAAGTCGGTCCTCTTCGAGGAGCTGCTGCGGCACGGCGTGGGGCTGCTCACCGCCTCCCTCAGGGAGGCCGCCGAGGACACCGAGCGGGCGGGCGGCAGCCGGGTCGACGCGCTGGACGCGATGGTCCGGGCGGGCCTCGTCTTCATCGACCGCTACCCCGCCTTCACCCAGCTGTACGTGGCCGAGCTGTGGCGCACCAACCGGGCCTGGCAGTCCACCCTCATGGTGGTCAGGCGGGAGGCGGTCGCGGTGGTGGAGGGCGTCCTGCGCGAAGGCGTGGCGCAGGGCGAGTTCAGCGACGAGATCGACGTGCCGCTGACCGCCGCCGCGCTGGTGGGGATGGTGCTGGTGGCCGCCCTCGACTGGAAGTCCTTCCAGCCCGAACGCTCCCTGGACGACGTCCACGCGGCGCTCTCCCGGCTGCTCCAGGGCCGGGTGAGCGGCGCCCGCTGACCGCCCCGCCGATCCAGGGCCGCTCCAGGGCCGTTCCGGACCGTCGGGGGCGCGTGGGGGCGTGCGGGCGCGCACGAGAGCGCCGGTGCGCCGTGGCCCACGTTCCCCCGCCGGCCACGGCGCACCGGCGCTCCGGTCCCGCCCCCGTTCCCCCGTCGGGCCCCCGTCGGTCATCCGGGTTCCCCCGTGCCTCGCTTCCGCCGACGCCGGCCGGCGGAAGGAGCGGTCCAGGGCGGCGCGGCTCCGCCGCCCCGTGTCGGCGGTACCGGCGCCGTGCCCCTTCCCGTGCCTCCACTCTTCCGTCCGGAGGGGCCGCTCCCCATCCGCGCGGGTACTCATCTGTGCGCCTAGGTACGGGTACTCAGCACCGCGCGCCGCGCCCCGGACGACGCGCCGCCGAGAGGGAACGTGCTGGTCACGGCCCCGTGGCGGGCGTTGTCGGTGGTGGTCGATAAAGTCCCCGGCATGGCACGGATTGCGGTGATCGGCGCCGGGACGGGCGCGATGGCTGCCGCCGCCCGGCTGGCCGTCGCGGGCCACCGGGTGACGGTGTACGAGCGTACGGAGACGTACGGCGGCGGGGTGCGCCGCTTCGAGCGGGACGGCTTCGCCTTCGACACCGGCCCCGGGCTGCTCCCGCTGCCCGCGGTCTACCGCGACCTGTTCGTCAAGACCGGCAAGGAGCCGCTGGAGGACCGCGTCGAGCTGGTCCAGGTCGACCCCTCGGCCCGGCACGTCTTCGCGGACGGCGCCGGGGTGTCCCTGCCGAACGCGTCCCGCGCGGGCGTCGTCACGGCCCTGGACGAGGCGCTCGGGGCGGGCGCCGGGCAGCGCTGGGGCGACTTCCTGGTGCGGGCGCGCGAAGCCTGGGACCGCACCCGCCGGCCGCTCCTGGAGGAGCCGCTGTGGCCCGACTGGCCGGTGCTGGCCGAGCGGGAGCCCTATCCGTCGGTGCCGTACAAGCGCCTGCTGCGCACCCGGCGGGCGGCCACGCTCGCCGAGGTCGGCGCCTGGGAGCTGCGCGACGCCCGCCTCACCGCCCTGCTGGAGAGCCACGCGCTGGCGTACGGCCTCGATCCGCGCACGGCGCCGGCGAGCGCGGCCGTACTGCCCTACCTGGAGCACGCCTTCGGCACCTGGTACGTGCGGGGCGGCCTGCGCGAGCTGGCGCGCGCGGTGTACGAGCGGTGCGTGGCGCGCAGGGTGGAGTTCGTCTTCGGGGCCGAGGCCCGGCGGATCGTCGTCGAGGACGGCCGGGCGGCGGGCGTGGAGTTCGCCGACGGGACGGCGGTGGCGGCGGAGTTCGTGGTGGCCGGCGTCCCGCCGCGGACGCTGGACCGGCTGGCCGGGGCCGCGGTGCGGCCGGCGGACGGGGTGCCGGCCCGGCGCGGGCTGCCGAGCCGGCTGACCGTGCTGCTGGCGCTGCGCGGCGGCCGTCCGGCGGGCACGGCGCACCGGACCGTGGTGCACACGCCGGATCGCGAGGCCGAGTTGGACGCGCTGTTCGGCCCCTCCCCCGCGCCGCCCGCGCGGCCGACGGTCGCCGTGACGCGGCCCGGCGACCCGGCGCTGGTCCCGGACCCGGAGCACGAGGCCGTGACGCTCACGGCCACGGTCCCGGCGGACGGCGCCGGGCCGATCGCGGGCGACGCCCTGGAGGCGCAGGCCGACCGCATGGTCACGGCGGCCGAACGGGCCGTGCCGGGGCTGCGGGAGCGGATCCTGTGGCGCGAGCTGCGCGGCCCGGCCGACGTCGAGCGGGAGACCGGGGCGGCGGGCGGCGCGGTGCCCGCGCCGGCGCTGGCCGCGGCCGGGGGGCGGCTGCTGCACCCGGCCAACTCCACGCCGGTGGCCGGGCTGTTCACCGTGGGCGGCTGGTCGCACCCCGGCGGCGGGCTGGCGCACGCCGGGATGTCGGGCGCGCTGGTGGCCGGACTGATCGTGGAGGGCCCGGAGTTCCGCGGCTCCCGGTGAGCCGGACCCGGCGGCGCGCCGCCGGGTCCGGAAACCGGGTTCAGAAGCGGTACTGCTCGTCGAAGCCCGGCGCGTGCGGGCTCTGGTGGTGGCCGTCGCCCTGGTACGGGTAGGGCTGCTGCTCGGGCGGGAGCGCGCCGCCGTGCGGGTCCTCGCCGCGCTGCTGCGGCACCCACACCCCGGCGGCCGGGGTGTCCCCGCCGTAGCCGCCGGTCGTGTACGGCGGCTGGGCGCCGTCCTGGCCGTAGGCGCCATCGTAGGAGGCGCCGCCGTAGCCGGACTGGTCGCCGAGGTAGGGGTCGGGGTAGCCGTTGTAGCCCTGGCCGGCGCCGTCGTAGCCGTAGCCCTGCTGCCCGTAGCCGGAGTAGTCGTAGCCGTAGCCCTGCTCGGGGCCCTGGGCGGCGGTGGTGTACTGGTCCTGGGCGGGCTGGGCGGCGTAGACGCCGTAGGAGCCGGTGTCGTCGGGCAGAGGCTGGGGTGCGTAGACGGCGGTGGCCGCGTCGGCCGCGGCCGGGAGGGGGCGGGCGGGGGCGAACACGTCGTCGCGGTCGTAGTCGTCGTCGTGCCCGTACGCCGGGACGTCGTGGCCGGGCAGGGCCTCGGCGCCGTCCGGCCGGTCGGTGGCGCCCAGTTGCTCCGTGGCGCTCAGCTGGTCCATGGCGGTCGTCGGGTCCGCGCCGGCCGCACGGGGCGCGCCGTCGCCGGTGTCGTGGTCGCCGTCGGCCGGTTCGAAGCCGGCGCTCTGCGGGGCGTCGCCCTTCTTCCCGCGCTCGGCCCGGCCCCGGCGGCGCTTGGTGCTCTCCGCGCCCGGATCCGGCCGGCTGACCGCCCAGCCGGCGGCGAAGCCGCGGCGGAAGGACAGCGTCACGAACGTCTGCCCCACCGCGAACGCGGCCGTGCCCAGGGCGATGACCAGGACCGAGGGCAGCAGCACGCCGACCACGACGCACAGGAAGCCGGCGAAGGCGAGCAGCCGCCAGCGCAGCCGCGCCTTGTACTGCAGCAGCACCTCGCCGAGCAGCCACAGCGCGACGCCGCCGAACGCGATGTAGAGGACCGTCCAGCCCATGTACGCCCCTCTCCCAATGGCCGCTCCGCAGTGTGTCGTACGCGGAGACGGCCGGTCTAGGCCCGCGGGGGGTGGTGCAGGCCCAGGTTCTCGTAGATTTCCAGGGTCGCCGTGGAGTTGTTGAGCGTGATGAAGTGCAGTCCGGGCACTCCCTCGGCCAGCAGCCGCGCGCAGAACTCGGTGGCGAACTCGATTCCCATGGAGCGTACCGCCGCCGGATCGTCCTTCGCCGCGAGGATCCGCTCTTTCAGGGCGTCGGGGATGACGGCGTTGCTGAGCTGGGGCAGTCGTTCCAGCATCTTGACGCTGGTGACCGGCATGATCTCGGGGATGACCGGGGTCGCGCAGCCGGCGGCGGTGACGCGGTCGCGCAGCCGGAGGTAGGACTCCGGCTGGAAGAACATCTGGGTGATGGCGTAGTCGGCGCCCGCGCGGCACTTGTCGACGAAGCGGGCGACGTCGGCGTCCCAGTCGGCCGAGCGCGGGTGCATCTCCGGGAACGCCGCGACGCCGACGCAGAAGTCGCCCGACTCCTTGATGAGCCGGACGAGTTCGGCGGCGTAGGTCAGCCCGCGCGGGTGCGGGACCCAGTTGCCCATGGGGTCGCCGGGCGGGTCGCCGCGCACCGCGAGCATGTTGCGGATCCCGGCGTCGGCGTACTGGCCGATGATGTTGCGCAGCTCGGCGATCGAGTGGTTGACCGCGGTGAGGTGGGCGACCGGGGTGAGGGTGGAGTCGGCCGCGATCTGCTGGGTGGCCCGGACGGTGCCCGAGCGGGTGGAGCCGCCGGCGCCGTAGGTCACCGAGACGAAGTCGGGGGCGACCGCCTCGACCCTGCGCAGCGCGTTCCAGAGGTTGCGCTCGCCCTTCTCCGTCTTGGGCGCCCAGAACTCGAACGAGAACGTGCTCTTGCCTGCGGCGAGCATGTCGCGCACGGTGCGTGCGCGGTCAGTCCTGGTGGATGCGGTTCCGAGGGCCATACCCGCAGGCTATCCACAGGGCGACGGTCCCCCAACCGAGCGCCGGAAATTTGACCGAATTGCACCTTTGTTGTCCACCCCTCGGACACCGCGGTCCGCGGCGGGGCGTCCGGAGTCGCCCGCCGTCCACGGACCGAGACGCCGCCGGGCTCCGTCACGGCCGGAAACCCGCGCCGGGCGCGGGGCTAGCGCGCCGCCCTCAGCCGCTCGGCGAACGCGGCCGCGGCCGCGCCGGGGTCGTCGGCCTCGGTGATCGCCCGGACCACGACGACGCGCCGGGCGCCGGCCGCCAGGACCTCGTCGAGGTTGTCCAGGTCGATGCCGCCGATGGCGAACCAGGGGCGGTCGGCGCCGAGGGCGGCGGTGTACCGGACGAGGTCGAGGCCGGGGGCGTGGCGGCCCGGCTTGGTGGGGGTGGGCCAGCAGGGGCCGGTGCAGAAGTAGTCCACGCCGTCCTGGACGGCCGCCGCGGCGGCCTCCGGCTCGGCGTGCGTGGAGCGGCCGATCAGGACGTCGTCGCCGAGGATCGCGCGGGCGGCGGGCACGGGCAGGTCGCCCTGGCCGAGGTGGAGCACGTCGGCGCGGGCGGCGTGGGCGACGTCGGCGCGGTCGTTGACCGCGAGCAGCTTGCCGTGACGGGCGCAGGCGTCGGCGAACACCTCCAGGTGCTCCAGCTCCTCCCCCGCCTCCATGCCCTTGTCCCGCAGCTGCACGATGTCAACCCCGCCGGCCAGCACCGCGTCGAGGAACTCGGCCAGGTCGCCGCGGTCCCTGCGGGCGTCCGTGCACAGGTACACCCGGGCGTCGGCGAGCCGCTCCCGGGCGGCGGAGGCGCCGATGGCGGCGTCGGACATACGTGGGTCCCCCTCGTTCGTCTCGTGTGCCGGCGCGCGGCCGCGAGGTGCGGTGCGGTGCGTCGGCGCGGTGCGCCGCGTCGACGGGCGCGGCGCGCTGCCGCGGCGCGGGCCGTAGGGTCGCGGCGCGCACCCGTCGCCGTCCGGTACGGCACGGCGGCGCCCACAGCCTACGCGGGCCGCCGGCGCCGCCGTCACCGGTCCACGGCCCGGAGCGCGCCGCACTCGCCGACCCACGGCCCGCGAGACACCATGGCCACCGGCCCGAGAGGGCGTCACCACCGACCCGCGGGCGTCGCGCCCGCCGGTCCTCGGGGCGTCGCGCCCGCCGGTTCTCGGGGCCTGCGGCCACCGGCCTGCGGGACCTCGTGGCAACCGGTCTGCGGGGACGTCGTGGCACCTGGTCTGCGGGGATGTCGCCGCCGGTCCATGAGGGCGTCGCCGCCGGGCCGCCGAGGGAGTGTCGTAGCCGCCGGTCCCCAGGGCCCCGTGGCCACCGGCCCGCAGGGGCGCCGATCCTCAGGGCCCCGTGGCCACCGGCCTGTGGGGCCCCGTCGCCAGCGGCCCGCAGAGGCGCCGTGGACGGCGCGCGGGCCGAGGGGTGGTCGGGGGCCGGCTTCGCGGCCGGCCCCCGGCACGGCGGCGGGGCGTCAGACGGCCAGGGCCTGGGCTCGGCGCTTCACCTCCGTGCCGCGGTTCTCGCTGAGGGCCTGCGCGGGGGTGCCGGGCAGGCTCGGGTCGGGGGTGAAGAGCCACTCGATCATCTCTTCGGCCGTGAAGCCGTCGTCCCGCAGCAGGGTCAGGGTCCCCACCAGGCCCTTGACGACCTTGTCGCCGTCGATGAAGGCGGCAGGCACGTGCAGGGCCCGGTTCTCACCTCGGCGTACGGCGATGAGCTGGCCCTCCTTGACCAGCTGCCGCACCCGTGTCACCTCGATATCGAACATTTCGGCGATATCGGGCAGGGTGAGCCAGGCGGGGACGAGAGCATCAATCTTGGCGTCAATCTCGGTCACGGAACCAAGCGTGCCATCTGCCACCGACAGTCGGAAGTCAGCCCCACCCGCCTGGGCGGACGGCCGGCGCCCCGGCGCCCTACGCGGCCGCCGTCTTCAGCGGTCGGGCCGGGTCCGCGAGCAGCTCCGGGTCCATCTCCGTACCGGCCTCGACGAGCCGCCGGCCCTGCGCCAGATCGCGCGGTCGGCCGACCGCCAGCAGAGCGACCAGCCGCCGCCCGCGCAGCCAGCACACGCTCCACGCCGGACCGGTCGCGTCGCCGCGCCACAGCAGCGTGTCGGCGGCCGTGTGGTGCCCGGCGTACTGCACGAAGCGGCCGAACTGCTCGGACCAGAAGTACGGCACCGGGTCGTAGGGAGCGGGGGCCTCGCCGACCACGTTGGCGGCGACCGTGCGCGGCCCCTGGAGCGCGTTGTCCCAGTGGTGGACCAGCAGCCGCTCGCCGTAGCGGCCGGAGGGGAAGGAGGCGCAGTCGCCGACCGCGTACACGTCGGGCAGGCCGGTGCGCAGGTGGTCGTCGGCGAGGATCTCGCCGTGCTCGCCCAGCCCGATGCCGGAGGCGGCCAGCCAGGCGGTCGCCGGGCGCGCCCCGATGCCGACGACGACCGCGCCCGCCGGCAGCCGCGAGCCGTCGTCGAGCACCACCGCGCCGGGCTCGACGCGCGCCACCCGCGCGCGGGTGCGCAGCTCGGCGCCGCTGTCGGCGTACCAGGCGGCCATCGGCGCGGCGACCTCGGCGGGCAGCACCTCCGCCAGCGGCCGGTCGGCCGCCTCCACCACCGTCACGGCGCAGCCGGCCTCGCGCGCCGCGGTGGCGAACTCCGCGCCGATCCAGCCGGCCCCGACGACCACCACGTCATGCCGCGCGGCGAGCACCGGCCGCAGGCGCGCGGCGTCGTCCAGGGTGCGCAGCAGGTGGACGCCGGGCACCCCCTCGGAGCCCGGGAGGCGAATCGGTTCGGCACCGGTGGCGAGGACGAGGACGTCGTAGGGCACCGGCCCGGCGGAGGTGTCGAGGACGTGCTCCTCGGGGCGGACGGCCAGCGCCTCGCAGCCGAGCCGCAGTTCGAGGCCGAGCGCCTCGAAGTCGACGTCGAAGGCGGAGTCCTCGGCCTTGCCGAGCAGGACCGCCTTGGACAGCGGCGGCCGGTCGTAGGGCTGGTGCGGCTCGGCGCCGATCAGCACCACCGAGCCGGTGAAGCCCTGCTCGCGCAGGGCGACCGCGGTCTGCACGCCGGCCATGCCCGCGCCCACGACGACCACGCGCCGCGGCTGTGCCGTGCCCTGTTCCCGCGTCTGCTCGCTCACCTGATCACCATAGCCACCTGACGGGCCGTCAGTGAGCGGCGTGCGCGGTGACCTCTCGCACAACGGCTACCGCCGGACCTCTTCCACCACGCTCGTGCCGCTGCCCGGCTGCGACTCCCACTCCCAGTTCTCCGCCAACCGCAGCCGCCCGTCGGCCAGTTCGGTCACCGTCGAGACGCAGTGCCCGCTGGAGGTGGTGCCGTCGTGCTTGAGCTGGACGTACCGGAAGTCGAGCCGGTCGCCCTCTCTGGTACCCACCAGATGGCCGCGTACGACATCGCCGCCGGCGTACTCGGCCCAGATCCGCCCGTCCTCCTCGTGGTACGCGAAGCGGGTCCGCGTGCCCACCTGGCCGGGGGCCTGGTCGGCGACGGGGGCGAGGATCAGACCGTCCAGTGAACCCGGTGAACCCGGTGAACGCGACATGCGAAAAGCTCCCTCCCAAGTGGCGCTGCTAGGCTATAAGCACTCGCGGGAGCCCGGACGCACCGGGCTGAGAGGGAGGCTGGCGGCCTCCGACCGTACGAACCTGATCCGGGTCATGCCGGCGAAGGGAGGGGCTGGAAGCCCATGTCATCGACGCACACGTCGGACGTCCTCGTCCTCGGCGGCGGGATCATCGGCCTGGTAACGGCCTGGCGCGCGGCGCAGCGCGGACTGGCCACCGCCGTGGTGGACCCCGAGCCGGGCGGCGGCGCCGCGCAGGTGGCGGCCGGGATGCTGGCCGCGGTCACCGAACTCCACTACGGCGAGCAGACGCTGCTCGGACTCAACCTGGCCTCCGCGCGCCGCTATCCGGACTTCGCCGCCGAACTGACCGAGGCGACCGGACACGACCTCGGCTACCGCCGGTGCGGCACCCTCGCGGTGGCGCTGGACGCCGACGACCGCGCCCATCTGCGCGAACTGCACGCGCTGCAACGGCGGTCGGGCCTGGAGTCGGAGTGGCTGTCGGGGCGGGAGTGCCGGAAGCTGGAGCCGATGCTCGCGCCGGGGGTGCGCGGCGGGCTGCGGGTGGACGGCGACCACCAGATCGACCCGCGGCGGCTGGCCGCGGCGCTGGTGACCGCCTGCGAGCGGGCCGGCGTGGTCTTCCACCGCGCCTGGGCCGAGCGGCTGACCGTCGAGCGGGACCGGGCCGCCGGCTGCGTCCTCGCCGACGGCACGGCGCTCGGCGCCCCGCAGGTGGTGCTGGCCGCCGGCAGCCTCAGCGGACGCCTGGCCGGAGTGCCGGACGAGGTGCTGCCGCCGGTGCGGCCGGTCAAGGGCCAGGTGCTGCGGCTGACGGTGCCCGCGCGGTACGCGCCGTTCCTGAGCCGCACGGTGCGGGCCGTGGTGCGCGGCGGCCACCTGTACCTGGTGCCGCGGCTCAGCGGCGAGCTGGTCGTCGGGGCCACCAGCGAGGAGCTGGGCTGGGACACGACGGTGACCGCCGGCGGCGTGTACGAGCTGCTGCGCGACGCGCACGAGCTGGTGCCCGGCATCACCGAGCTGCCGCTGACCGAGACCCGGGCCGGACTGCGCCCCGGCTCGCCGGACAACGCGCCGCTGCTCGGCCCGACCGCGCTGCCCGGACTGCTGCTGGCCACCGGCCACCACCGCAACGGCGTGCTGCTGACCCCGGTCACCGGCGACGTCCTGGCGCACGTCCTGACCACCGGCGAACTGCCCGACGAGGCGCGCCCCTTCACCCCGCGGCGTTTTCGCGCCGCCGTCCGCACGGAGCAGCCCGTATGAACATCTCCGTCAACGGCGAGTCCCGCAGCGTGGCGTCCGGCACGGCGCTGGACGCCGTCGTGCGGGAGCTGACCGCGGCGCCCTCCGGGGTGGCCGCCGCCCTCAACGAGACCGTCGTCCCGCGCGCCCGCTGGTCCGCCACGGTGCTGGCCGAGGGCGACCGCGTCGAAGTGCTGACCGCCGTCCAGGGAGGCTGAACCATGGCCGACGACCTTCTCGTCCTCGGCGGTACGTCCCTCACGTCCCGCCTGATCATGGGCACCGGCGGCGCGCCGAGCCTCGATGTGCTGGAGCGGGCCCTGGTGGCCTCCGGCACCGAGCTGACCACGGTGGCGATGCGCCGGGTCGACGCGTCGGTGCACGGCTCGGTGCTGTCGGTGCTGCGCGAGCTGGGCATCGCGGTGCTGCCGAACACGGCGGGCTGCTTCACCGCGGGCGAGGCCGTGCTCACGGCGCGTCTGGCGCGCGAGGCGCTGGGCACCGATCTGGTGAAGCTGGAGGTCATCGCCGACGAGCGGACCCTGCTGCCGGACCCGATCGAGCTGCTGGACGCCGCGGAGACGCTGGTGGACGACGGCTTCACGGTGCTGCCGTACACCAACGACGACCCGGTGCTGGCCCGGAAGCTGGAGGACGCGGGCTGTGCGGCGATCATGCCGCTGGGCTCGCCGATCGGCTCCGGGCTCGGCATCCGCAACCCGCACAACTTCCAGCTGATCGTGGAGCACGCGCGCGTGCCGGTGATCCTGGACGCGGGCGCGGGCACCGCCTCGGACGTGGCGCTGGCGATGGAGCTGGGCTGCGCGGGTGTGATGCTCGCCTCGGCGGTGACCCGGGCGCAGGAGCCGGTGCTGATGGCCGAGGCGATGCGGCACGCGGTGACGGCGGGCCGGCTGGCCCGGCTGGCCGGGCGCATCCCCCGGCGCCACTTCGCCGAGGCGTCCTCGCCCACCGAGGGCCTGGCCGCCCTGGACCCGGAGCGCCCGGCGTTCTAGCCCGGCGGGACTCCGGCGTTCCAGGACTCCGGCGCTCCAGGACTCCGGCGCTACAGTGCTCCGGCGCTCCGGCCCGGTCGGGCGCCGGCACTGCGGCGCTCGGGGGCGCTCGGGGGCGCGGGCGGGTGGCCGCGGGGGGCGTGGGAAGCGTCACAGGACGGCTTCAGTCCCGTCCCGGGCGGCGTCCGGGAGGCGTGCGCGTCCGTGGCGGCTCGTAGACTCGCTGCGTGGATACGACCCTTCAGGACCCTCTCGTCGGGCAGGTGCTCGACGGCCGCTACCGCGTCGACGCGCGGATCGCCGCCGGCGGGATGGCCACGGTCTACCGGGCCCTGGACACCCGTCTGGACCGGGTCCTCGCCCTCAAGGTGATGCACCCCGCGCTCGCCACGGACGTCTCGTTCGTGGAGCGGTTCATCCGGGAGGCCAAGTCGGTCGCCCGCCTCGACCACCCCAACGTCGTTCAGGTGTTCGACCAGGGGGCCGAGGGGTCGTACGTCTACCTGGCGATGGAGTACGTCGCCGGCTGCACCCTGCGGGACGTGCTGCGCGAGCGCGGAGCGCTCCAGCCGCGGGCCGCGCTGGACATCCTGGAGCCGGTGCTCGCCGCGCTGGGCGCCGCCCACCGCGCGGGCTTCGTGCACCGCGACATGAAGCCGGAGAACGTCCTGATAGGGGACGACGGCCGGGTCAAGGTCGCCGACTTCGGGCTGGTGCGCTCCGTGGACACCGTGACGAGCACCACCGGCGCCGTCCTCGGCACCGTCTCCTACCTCGCCCCGGAGCAGATCGAGACCGGCACCGCCGACCCCCGGGTCGACGTGTACGCGTGCGGTGTCGTCCTCTACGAGATGCTGACCGGCGGCAAGCCGCACCAGGGCGACACCCCCGCCCAGGTGCTCTACCGGCACCTGCACGAGGACGTGCCGCCCCCGTCCGCCGCCGTGCCGGGCCTGTCGCCGGCGCTGGACGAGCTGGTCGCCGCCGCCACCGCCCGCGCCCCGCAGGCGCGCCCGTACGACGCGGTGGCCCTGCTGGCCCGGGCCCGGGAGGCCCGCGCGGCGCTGAGCGCCGACCAGCTCGACGCACTGCCCCCGCGGGCCCGCACCGAGGAGCACGACAACGCCGAGGACCGTACGAGCGTGATCCCGCGCGCGCTGACGGTGCCCCGCCCGCTGCCCGTGAACGGCGACCCGGCGGACGAGGCCGCCCTGCACCGCACCAGCCGCCTGGAGACGCCCCCGCCCCCGGGACCCGGGCCGCGGCGGTCCGGCGCCCGGCGGTCCCGGCGCGGGCTGCTCACGCTCGTCGCCGCCGTGCTGCTGGTCCTCGGCGTCGGCGGCGGCGTCTGGTACATCAACTCCGGCCAGTTCACCCAGGTGCCGCCGGTGCTCGGCAAGACCGAGGAGCAGGCCAGAACACGGCTCGACGGGGCCGGTCTCAAGGTCAAGGGCGTCGAGCACGCCTACAGCGACACGGTCCGGCGCGGCACGGTCATCAGCACCGACCCGAAGGTCGGCGCCCGGATCCGCAGCCACGACGCGGTGCGGCTCACCCTGTCCGACGGACCGGAGACGGTGCGGGTGCCCGACCTGAAGGGCATGGCGCTGGACAAGGCGCGCGCCCGGCTGAAGAAGGAGGGCCTTGAGACGGGCATGGTGAGCCGGGAATTCAGCGACGACGTGGACAAGGGCTCCGTGATCGGCACCGAGCCCGGGGCGGGCACCGACCGCCGGGCCGGCTCGGCGATCGCGCTCACGGTCAGCAAGGGCCGTCCGGTGGACGTGCCGGACGTCACCGGCGAGGACCTGGACCAGGCGAGGTCGGATCTGACGGACGCGGGCCTGAAGGTGAAGGTCGCCGCCGAACGGGTCAACTCCGAGGACGACGCGGGCCAGGTCGCCCGCCAGTCCCCGGGCGCCGGCGGCAGGGCCGCCGAGGGCGACACGATCACGCTGACCGTGTCCAAGGGCCCGGAGATGGTCGAGGTGCCGGACGTGACGGGCGACAGCGTGGACGACGCCAAGAAGACGCTTGAGGACGCCGGGTTCAAGGTCGACGAGGACCGCGGGCTGCTCGGACTGTTCGGCGACACCGTCAAGAAGCAGTCGGTGGACGGCGGCGACCGGGCCCCGAAGGGCTCCACGATCACCCTCACCATCCGGTGAGGCGCCCCACGAGAGCGGGATCACGGCGGCCCGGGCCCGGCGCCCGCCGGGCCCCGTGACACCCTGAACGGGTGAGCACCCAGCAGTCCCCCGCCTCCCCCGTCACACCCACCCCGCCGGCCCCTTCCGTCCCGCCGGGTCGCGCCCGCAACCCGGTGGGCGGCCACGTCCCCGTCGCGGGCGGGCTGAACTCCGTGGGCCTCGCCTACGCCCGTGAGCTGAAGGCCGAGACCGTGCAGGTCTTCGTCGCCAACCCGCGCGGCTGGGCCACGCCCACCGGCGACCCGCGCCAGGACGAGGCGTTCCGCGCGGCCTGCGCCGAGGAGTCGATACCGGCGTACGTGCACGCCCCGTACCTGATCAACTTCGGCTCGCACACCGAGGCCACCGCCGAGCGGTCGGTGGAATCGCTGCGGCACTCGCTGCGGCGCGGCCGGGAGATCGGCGCGCTGGGCGTGGTCGTGCACACCGGGAGCGCGACCGGCGGCCGGGACCGGGAGGTGGCCCTCGCGCAGGTACGGGAGCGCCTGCTGCCGCTGCTGGACGAGCTGACCCACGACGACGACCCGTGCCTGCTGCTGGAGTCGACGGCCGGGCAGGGCGCCTCGCTGTGCTCGCGCACCTGGGACTTCGGTCCGTACTTCGCGGCGCTGGACGCCCATCCCAAGCTGGGCGTGTGCCTGGACACCTGCCACGCCTTCGCCGCCGGGCACGACCTGACCGGCCCGCACGGCATGCACCAGACCCTCGACCTGCTCGTGGAGACCATCGGTCCGGGCCGGCTGAAGCTGATCCACGCCAACGACTCCAAGGACGTCTGCGGCGCGCACAAGGACCGGCACGAGAACATCGGCGCCGGGCAACATCGGCGAGGACCCGTTCCGCGCGCTGATGACCCACCCGGCCACCGAGGGCGTGCCGCTGGTCATCGAGACGCCCGGCGGCAAGGAGGGCCACGCGGCCGACGTGGAGCGGCTGAAGAAGCTCAGGGACGGCTGAAACTCAGGGACGGCTGGGAAGCTCAGGGACGGCTGGAGGGGAGCCTCACAGCTCCGGCCCGTCCCCCGGTTCCTCCTGGTAGGAGTAGCGCTGCTCCTTCCAGGGGTCGCCGATGTTGTGGTAGCCGCGCTCCTCCCAGAAGCCGCGCCGGTCGGCGGTCATGTACTCCACGCCGCGCACCCACTTGGGGCCCTTCCAGGCGTACAGGTGCGGGACGACCAGGCGGAGCGGGAAGCCGTGCTCGGCGGTGAGCAGTTCGCCGTCCTTGTGGGTGGCGAAGAGGGCGTCCTCGGCGGTGAAGTCGGCCAGGCGCAGGTTGGAGCTGAAGCCGTACTCCGCCCAGACCATCACATGGGTGACGTCCGGCGCGGGCGGGGCGATGTCCAGGATCGTACGGGCCGGTATGCCGCCCCATTCGGCGCCGAGCATGCTGTACTTCGTGACGCAGTGCAGGTCGGCGACCACGGTGGTGTACGGCAGGGCCGTCAGCTCCTCGTGGGTCCAGCAGTGCTTGGCGCCGTCGGCGGTGGCGCCGAAGACCCGGAACTCCCAGCGCTCGGGCCGGAACTTGGGCACCGGTCCGTAGTGGGTGACCGGCCAGCCGCGCTGGAGTCGCTGGCCCGGCGGCAGCTCCGGCTGCGCCGCCCCCGCCGACGCCCCCTTCGCCCCTGCTCCAGACGCGTCCCCAGACCCGCGTTCCACCGGCTGACCCATGACTCCATCCTGACAGACCGGACGGGGTGAGCAGGAACGGCCCGGGAACGATTCGGGCATCTATTACTAAGTGTGAACTTACTGGACGACTGTGCGCACCGGTGCAATCATGCGGCGCTATCGGATCGGATCCGCACAGAAGGAGCCCAGCAGGATGCAAGGCGACCCCGAGGTCATCGAACTCCTCAACGAGCAGCTGACCGCCGAGCTGACCGCGATCAACCAGTACTTCCTGCATTCGAAGCTGCAGGACCACAAGGGATGGACGAAACTCGCCAAGTACACCCGCGACGAGTCCTTCGACGAGATGCGGCACGCCGAGCTCCTGACCGACCGCATCCTGCTCCTGGACGGCCTGCCGAACTACCAGCGGCTCTTCCACGTCCAGGTCGGGCAGACGGTGACCGAGATGTTCCGGGCCGACCGGCAGATCGAGGTCGAGGCCATCGACCGGCTGCGCCGGGGCGTGGACGTGATGCGCGACAAGGGCGACATCACCTCGGCCAACATCTTCGAGGCGATCCTCGCGGACGAGGAGCACCACATCGACTACCTGGACACCCAGCTGGAGCTGGTGGACAAGCTGGGCGAGGCGCTGTACCTGGCGACGGTCATCGAGCAGAGCCAGCCGGACCCCTCGGGCCCCGGCACCCACGGCTTCTCGACGCCGTAAGGACCCCCGAAAGGCTTCAGGGCCCCTGCCCCGGCCGGGGCTAGGCGGCGTCGCGCTCGGGGGCGGCGTCCGCCGTCGTCGTCGCGGCGGTGCGCGGCAGTCGCGGGAAGGCCGCGGCGCCGCGGTCGATCAGTTCCCGGCGCGGGCAGGCGCCCCGGCCCAGCAGGGCCTGGATGCGCTTCACGCAGCCGCCGCAGTCGGTGCCGGCCTTGCAGGCGGAGGCGATCTGGCGGGGCGTGCAGGCGCCGTTCTCCGCGTGCTGCTTGACCTGCTGCTCGGTGATGCCGAAGCAACTGCAGACGTACACGCGGCTCACCTCCCGCCGGGTCGGATCAGTGGTGCCGTCCCGAGTTCTCGGTGAGGCATGCCTAACCTTACCCGTCGTGCGAGGGCCGTGAAAGCGGCTGGGGCGCGGACCGTGTGTGATCCGCGCCCCAGATCATCCCGCCGCGGCGGGACGCGCCGTCACTGGTCGCGGTACATCTCCGCGACGAGGAAGGCCAGGTCGAGCGACTGGCTGCGGTTGAGCCGCGGGTCGCAGGCCGTCTCGTAGCGCTGGTGCAGGTCGTCGACGAAGATCTCGTCGCCGCCGCCCACGCACTCGGTGACGTCGTCGCCGGTCAGCTCCACGTGGATGCCGCCCGGGTGGGTGCCGAGCGCCTTGTGCACCTCGAAGAAGCCCTTGACCTCGTCGAGCACGTCGTCGAAGCGGCGGGTCTTGTGGCCGGAGGCCGCCTCGTAGGTGTTGCCGTGCATCGGGTCGGTGATCCAGGCGACGGTCGCGCCCGAGGCGGTGACCTTCTCGACCAGCTCGGGCAGCTTGTCGCGGACCTTGTCGGCGCCCATGCGGACGATGAAGGTCAGCCGGCCCGGCTCGCGGTCGGGATCCAGGCGCTCGATGTACTGGAGCGCCTCCTCGGCCGTCGTGGACGGGCCGAGCTTGACGCCGATCGGGTTGCGGATCTTCGAGGCGAACTCGATGTGCGCGTGGTCCAGCTGCCGGGTGCGCTCGCCGATCCACACCATGTGCGCCGAGACGTCGTACAGCTGCCCGGTGCGCGAGTCGGTGCGGGTGAGCGCCGACTCGTAGTCCAGCAGCAGCGCCTCGTGCGAGGAGAAGAACTCGACGGTCTTGAACTCCTCCGGGTCGGTGCCGCAGGCCCGCATGAAGTGCAGCGCGTTGTCGATCTCCCGGGCGAGCTGCTCGTAGCGCTGGCCGGAGGGCGAGGACTTCACGAAGTCCTGGTTCCAGGCGTGCACCTGGCGCAGGTCGGCGTAGCCGCCGGTGGTGAAGGCGCGCACCAGGTTCAGCGTGGAGGCGGAGGCGTGGTACATCCGCTTCAGCCGCTCCGGGTCCGGGATGCGGGCCGCCTCGGTGAAGTCGAAGCCGTTGACCGAGTCGCCGCGGTAGGTCGGCAGCGTCACCCCGTCGCGGGTCTCGGTCGGCTTGGAGCGGGGCTTGGAGTACTGGCCGGCGATCCGGCCGACCTTCACCACGGGCACGGAGGCGGCGTACGTCAGCACGGCGCCCATCTGGAGCAGGGTCTTCAGCTTGTTGCGGATGTGGTCGGCGGAGACGGCGTCGAACGCCTCCGCGCAGTCGCCGCCCTGGAGGAGGAACGCCTCTCCCCTGGCGACGGACGCCATCCGGGCGCGCAGCTGGTCGCACTCGCCCGCGAAGACGAGCGGCGGATACGACTCCAGCTCCGCGATCACATCGCGCAGAGCCTCGGCGTCGGGGTACTCGGGCTGCTGCGCCGCGGGCAGGTTTCGCCAGGTGTTGCCAGCGCTCGCGCTGGTCTTAGCGTTCACGGTCACACTTCAAACAGTACGGGGTCCACGGGCCGGTCCCTTCATCTGCTCATCAATTGAGACACAGGGTGATCACCCGTGGACACTGTGGGCACGCCGCTACGCCCCGGCGCCCACGTCCAGCAGGTCCCGGTCGAGGTTGACGCGGATGCCGCCGTACGTCTCGGCGCGGTCGCCCGCGTACTGGTGGACGCGCTGGTGGCCGGACCAGAGCGCGGCCGGGAGAGCCGGGTCGGTGAGGGTGGCCTCGTCGTTCCAGTGGGCGAAGTGGATCACGTCGGGCAGGGTCGTCCCGGTGGCGTGGTCGACCAGGTCGGCGACGAGGGAGGAGACGCTGCCGTACGCGCCGGAGCGGTAGCCGAGCTCGTGCAGGCGCGCGGTCCACGCCTCCAGGTAGCCGAGCACCCGCGCGGTCACGGCGGCGCCCGGCGTGTACTGCTCCAGGTCGTTGTAGAGCACCGAGCCCGTGCCGAGGCCCAGCGCGCCGGCCTGGGCGGCGGCGTCCTCGGCGGCGGCCCTGCCCTGCGGCGCCGGGTCGGTGATGGCCGCGCAGTCGTCCGCGCAGCTGCCGGCCCCGGCGGCGGGCTGCGGGCCGGCGTAGAGCGGCAGGAAGCGCCAGCCGGCCGTGTACTGGGTCCGCACCCACTCCGCGGTCAGGTTGGGCTGGGCGCAGCCGCGGTTGACGCCGCCGATGTAGACGCCGACCGCGCTGTACGGGGAGGCGGCCTTCCAGGCGGTCATGGTGCTCGGGCCGGGCACCGCGCAGGTGTCGAAGCCCTGGCCCTGGTGGACGGTGGCGTCGGCGGGCAGGGCCCGGGCGGCGGGGGCGGCGGCGGGCGGTTCGGCGCGGGCGGCGGCGACCGGCAGTCCGGCGCTGCGCAGCACCCGCTCGGCGGTGGCGCGGTCGGCGCCGTAGGTGGCGGTGACGGCGATGCCGTCGGCGGGCGCGGTGGCCCGGAACTCGTGGGCGACCGGGTTCTCGGTGACGGCGGCCTTGGTCGCGGTGGCGGGCCGCAGCCACAGCGCCTCGGTGCGGCCGGTGACGCGGGCCGGGCAGTCCTGCTGTTCGCCGGGGTCGCCGAGGTAGACGGCGTGCCGGTCGAAGCGGACGCAGGCGGCGGGATCCTCGGTGAGGTCGACGACCGGCCAGCTCGCGGGCACGGTGAAGGTGTGGCCGCGGTAGGAGACGGTCTTGGTGGCGTCGTCGGAGGAAGCGGCGCCGGAGGCAGCGACGCGGGAGACGGGTCCGGCGGCGGGTGGCGCGGTGCGGGCGAGGGGCGGTGCGGCGGCGGGCGGGGCGGGACGGACGGGGGACGCGGTGGGCGGGGTGCCGCGGGTGGCGGCCGGGGCGGCCGCCGGCGGTGCGGTGCGCGGGGCGGGCGGCGGGGCGGCGGCCAGCACGGCGCACAGGACCGGGACGGCCAGCACGGCGCGCAGGGCCGGGGCGGGGCGGGTCGCGGGCGGGGCCGGGGCCGGGGCGGTGCGGGCGCGCGGGGTTCGGCGCACGGACATGGCGGACTCCTCGGTCGGGCGGGTGCGGACGGCCGCACGGGGACGGACGCCGTCCTTCCACGCGCCGTGCCCGGCGGAAACCGGCGTGTGGTGCGTCCGGGCTACCCGGGGCGCGCCCGGGATGGGGTAGGGTGCCGGGCATGTTCGCGCATCCGACCCTGAACCAGAACTGCCAGAACTGGTGGTGGACCGCTTCTCCGGCGGCCCGCTGACTGCGCGTATCCCAAGACTTCGCGAAGGCCGCCCGAGGGGCGGCCTTCGGCGTTCTCGCGCCCGGACCGTTCCTCATCGGCCGTCGGCAGACCCCGACGACACCGACGTACTGACGTACCGACGGAAACGGAAGAGGAACCATGAACCTGGCCCGGCTGCTCCACGACGACCGCCCCTTCGCCCTGCTGCGCCGCCGCACCCCGGGCCACGACCACGAGCTGGTCGAGGTGCTCGTCGGCCCGGTGTCCGAGCGCGAACGGCTGGCCGAACTGCCCGACGAGGGACTGGCGTTGGTGCCGTTCCGGCAGATCCGCGAGCGCGGCTTCGAGGTCCGCGACGACGGCGCCCCGCTGCTGGTGCTCACGCCCGAGGAGCGGTACGCCGTCCCGCTCGCCGAGGCGCTGGCGCAGCTGCCCGCCCATGAGGTGCGGGTCGAGGGCGGCGGCTTCGACGTGGACGACGAGGAGTACGCGCGGATCGTGGGGCGGGTCCTCGACCAGGAGATCGGCGCGGGCGAGGGCGCGAACTTCGTGATCCGGCGGACCTACCGGGGCGAGATCCCCGGCTTCGCGCGGGCCGACGCGCTGGCGCTGTTCCGGCGCCTGCTGGCGGGCGAGCGGGGCGCGTACTGGACGTTCGCGGTGCACACCGGGGAGCGGACCCTGGTCGGCGCGAGTCCGGAGGCGCACGTGCGGATGTCCGGCGGCACCGTGGTGATGAACCCGATCAGCGGGACGTACCGCTATCCGGCCGAGGGCCCGACGCCGGAGCACCTGCTGGACTTCCTCGCCGACGGCAAGGAGATCGAGGAGCTGTCGATGGTCGTCGACGAGGAACTGAAGATGATGTGCACGGTCGGCGACATGGGCGGGGTCGTGGTGGGGCCGCGGCTGAAGGAGATGGCGCACCTGGCGCACACCGAGTACGAGCTGCGCGGGCGGTCCTCGCTGGACGTGCGGGAGGTGCTGCGGGAGACCATGTTCGCCGCGACCGTCACCGGCTCGCCGGTGCAGAACGCCTGCCGGGTCATCGAACGCCACGAGGTGGGCGGGCGCGGCTACTACGCCGGTGCGCTGGCGCTGCTCGGCCGGGACGCGGGCGGCGCGCAGACGCTGGACTCCCCGATCCTGATCCGCACCGCCGACATCGACGCGGCCGGGCGGCTGCGGGTGCCGGTCGGGGCGACGCTGGTGCGCGGCTCGGACCCGGCGAGCGAGGTCCAGGAGACGCACGCCAAGGCGGCGGGGGTGCTGGCCGCCCTCGGGGTACGGCCCGGCCGGCCGCGGGCGGAGCGGGTGCTGCCCGCGCTCGCCGACGACCCGCGGGTGCGGGCCGCGCTGGACGGGCGCCGCTCCTCGCTGGCGCCGTTCTGGCTGCGGATGCGGGAGCGGTCCGGGGCGCTGTCCGGACACGCGCTGGTCGTGGACGGCGAGGACACCTTCACCGCGATGCTGGCGCACGTGCTGCGCTCGGCGGGGCTCGCGGTGAGCGTCCGCCGCTACGACGAGCCCGGTCTGCGCGAGACGGCGCTCACGCACGAGGGGCTCGTCGTCCTCGGCCCGGGGCCCGGCGACCCGCGCGACCTGGGCGATCCGAAGATGCGGCTGCTGCGCGCGCTGACCGCCGGGCTGGTCGCCGGTCACCGGCACGGGGTGCTCGGCGTGTGCCTCGGCCATGAGCTGATCGCGGCGGAACTGGGTCTGGAGATCGTCCGCAAGCAGGTGCCGTACCAGGGCGCGCAGACGGCGATCGACCTGTTCGGGCGGGTGGAGACGGTCGGCTTCTACAACAGCTTCGTGGCGCGCTGCGACGACGAGGAGCGCGCCGAACTGGCCGCGCACGGTGTCGAGGTGAGCCGGAGCGCGACGGGCGAGGTGCACGCGCTGCGCGGGCCGGGCGGCGGCGCCGGCGGGTCCGGGCGCGCGGACGGCGACGGGTACGGGTTCGCGTCGGTGCAGTTCCACCCGGAGTCGGTGCTGACCCTGAACGGCGCGGCGATCGTGGCCGGGCTGGCGGGTCAGCTGTGCGGCACGAGCACGTTCTCCGAGCGGCGGCCGGCCGTGTAGTCGAGGACGTTGCGGACGGTGGCCGCCACGATCTGCCGCAGGGCGTCCTCGGTGTAGTACGCCTGGTGGGAGGTGACCAGGACGTTGGGGAAGGTGACCAGGCGGGCCAGTGTGTCGTCCTCGATGGCCTCCAGGGACTTGTCGAGGAAGAACAGGCCCGCCTCGGACTCGTAGACGTCGAGGCCCACGCCGGTGAAGCGGCCCTCGCGCAGTTCGGCGACGAGGGCCGCGGTGTCGACGAGGCCGCCGCGGCTGGAGTTCACCAGGATCGCGTCGTCCTTCATCGCCTTCAGCGCGGCGGCGTCGATCAGGTGCTGGGTCTGCGGCATCAGCGGGACGTGCAGGGAGACGAGGTCGGACTCGGCGAGCAGCTGGTCCTTGTCGACGTACCGCATGCCCAGTTCCGCGCAGGCGGGGTTCTCGGCGACGTCCCAGCCGAGCAGCCGCATGCCGAAGCCGTGCGCGATCCGTGCGAACGCCTCGCCGATCTTGCCGGTGCCGAGCACGCCGGCGGTACGGCCGTGCAGGTCGCGGCCCATCAGTCCGTCGAGGCGGAAGTCGAAGTCGCGGGTGCGGGTGGCGGCCCGCACGATGCGGCGGTTGACGGCGAGGGCGAGCGTCCAGGCGAACTCGGCGACCGCGTACGGCGAGTAGTACGAGACGCGGGCGACGGTCATGCCGAGGCGTTCGGCGACGCGCAGGTCGATGTTGTTGAAGCCGGTGGAGCGCTGGGCGATCATCCGGGTGCCGCCGGCCGCGAGGGTTTCCAGCACCGGCGCGTCGAGTTCGGCGTTGACGCTGGAGGAGACGATCTCGTAGCCGGCGGCGATGGGCGCGGTGTCCTCGTTGAGGAAGACGTCCAGGCAGCGGACCTCGTGGTGGTCCTGGAAGGCGTGTTCGATCAGGGGCTTCTCGTCGGCCTGCACTCCGAAGGCCAGGATCTCCACCGTGCGCTCCCGTTCTGTGCGGTGTGGGGCAGGGGCCGGGGTCGCCGGGAATCCCGAGGCTCCCGGGCATGCCGAGAATACGGCCCCTGCCCCACGGAAGGCGTCAGCCGAAGAAGACGCCGGCCTCCTCGTACAGCTTCGGGTCGACCGTCTTCAGCTTCGCGGTGGCCTCGGCGATGGGCACGCGGACGACGTCGGTGCCGCGCAGCGCGACCATCTTGCCGAAGTCGCCGTCGCGGACGGCGTCGATGGCGTGCAGCCCGAAGCGGGTGGCGAGCCAGCGGTCGAAGGCGCTGGGCGTGCCGCCGCGCTGGATGTGCCCGAGGACGGTGGTCCGCGCCTCCTTGCCGGTGCGCCGCTCGATCTCCTTGGCCAGCCACTCCCCGACGCCGGACAGCCGTACGTGTCCGAAGGAGTCGCGGGTCTCGTCCTTGAGGACCATCTGCCCGTCCTTGGGCATGGCGCCCTCGGCGACGACCACGATCGGGGCGTAGGAGGCGCGGAAGCGGGAGGTGATCCAGGCGCACACCTGGTCGAGGTCGAAGCGCTGCTCGGGGATGAGGATGACGTTGGCGCCGCCGGCGAGGCCGGAGTGCAGGGCGATCCAGCCGGCGTGCCGGCCCATCACCTCGCAGACCAGGACCCGCATGTGGGACTCGGCGGTGGTGTGCAGCCGGTCGATGGCCTCGGTGGCGATGCCGACCGCGGTGTCGAAGCCGAAGGTGTAGTCGGTGGCGGACAGGTCGTTGTCGATGGTCTTGGGCACGCCGACGCAGGGCACGCCGTACTCGTCGCTGAGCCGGGCGGCCACGCCGAGGGTGTCCTCGCCGCCGATCGCGACGAGCGCGTCGATCTCGTTCTTGGCGAGGTTGTCCTTGATCCGCCGGATGCCGTCCTCCTGCTTGAGCGGATTGGTGCGCGAGGAGCCGAGGACGGTGCCGCCGCGGGGCAGGATGCCGCGCACCGCGGGGATGTCGAGCCGGACGGTGTCGTTCTCCAGGGGGCCTCGCCAGCCGTCCCGGAAGCCGACGAAGTCGTAGCCGTACTCCTGCACGCCCTTGCGGACGACGCCCCGGATGACGGCGTTGAGCCCGGGGCAGTCGCCGCCTCCGGTCAGTACTCCGACGCGCATGGAAATGTCCCTTCGCCGCGGTTGCCTGGTGAGGGTCACGCTAAGGGTGACGCACGTCACTTCGGGACGGGCGGGACGGTCAATTCCGGTGAAATGTCCGGTAGTTGATCACGGTGGGTCACAGTAAATGCGCTCGAAAGGGTGAATTATGGGTTTACGTCGACTTGACCACGCGATGTGGTCATATGCCCTACTCGCCGTCGAGTCCGCGTTCGATGGCGTACCGGACCAGCTCGACGCGGTTGTGCAGCTGGAGCTTGCCGAGGGTGTTCTGCACGTGGTTCTGCACCGTGCGGTGGGAGATGACCAGGCGCTCGGCGATCTGCTTGTAGCTCAGGCCCTTGGCGACCAGCCGCAGCACCTCGGTCTCCCGCTCGGTGAGCCGGGGCGTCTTCGACTCCCCGGCGTCCGGGCCGGCGGCGGAGGCGGGCGCGGGTTCGGCGGCCAGCCGCCGGTACTCGCCGAGCACCAGTCCGGCCAGCCCCGGCGTGAACACCGGGTCGCCGACGGCGGTCCGGCGCACCGCCTCCAACAGCTCCTGGGTGGAGGCCGACTTGAGCAGATAGCCGGTGGCGCCCGACTTCACGGCCTCCAGCACGTCGGCGTGCTCGCCGCTCGCGGAGAGCACCAGCACCCGCAACGCCGGGTTGTGCGCGACGAGTTCCTTGCAGACTCGCACCCCTGGCTTGACGGGCAGGTTGAGATCGAGGACGAGGACGTCGGGCGCGGTGGCCAGGGCGCGGCGCACCGCCTGCTCGCCGTCGCCCGCCGTGGCGACCACCTCGAAGCCCGACTCGGCCAGGTCGCGGGCGACGGCGTCCCGCCACATCGGATGGTCGTCCACCACCATGACCCGCACCGGCGCGCTCCGCCCGTCCCGTCCGTTCACGTCCGTCGCCGTCATCGGTTCCCCGCCTTCCCCCGGGCCCACGCCACGGCGCCGCCCTTCGTGTTCCGCGTGCTCATCGCGTGCTGCCCGTTCTCCGCGCCCGGCGTGTTCCTGGGTACGGTCAGTTCGACCTCCGTGCCCTGCCCGGGCACCGAGATCAGCTCGGCGGTGCCGCCGATGTCGCGCAGCCGGCCCCGGATCGAGAGGGCCACGCCGAGCCGCCCCTCGCCCTCGGCCTGGGCGAGCCGCCCCTCGGGGATGCCCGGTCCGTCGTCGCGCACGGTCACCAGCACCGTCTCCGGTTCGTCCTCGACCAGGATCCAGGCCCGCGCGTCCTCGCCCACGTGCCGGCGGACGTTGTCCAGGGCGGCCCCGACGGCCGCGGCGACCTCCCGGGCGACGGCGGCCGGCAGCGGCACCGGGGCGCCCGGCTCGGCCAGGGCCACCCGGGAGCCGGCGTACGGGGCGAGCAGCGCGCGCAGGTCCACGGGGCCGTCGCCGTCCAGGCGGTCGCCCCCGCCGTGCCCGGAGCGCTCGTCGTGCCGGGCTCGTTCGTCGTGCTCGTCCACGAGCTGGACGAGTGCGCCGTCGGCCGCGTCGGTGGAGACGCGGGAGACCGGGACCAGTCCGCCGGAGACCAGGGTGCGCAGCGCCACCTCCTGCTCGCCCGCCAGCCGGCCCAGCTCCGCCGCCTCCCCGCCGATCACCGCGCCGCGCCGCTGCACCATGGCCAGCACCTGGAGCACGCTGTCGTGGATGTCCCGGGCCAGCCGCTCCCGTTCCCTGGTGGCGGCCTCGATCTCCAGGGCGCGGGCGAGGGTGCGCTCGGAGGCGCGGGCGACCTCGACGACGTAGCCGATGGCGATGGAGGCGACCCAGACCAGGATCACGTTGTGCACGGTGTCGCGGGCCGGGTCGCCGCGCTCGACGAGGTTGGCGACGGCGATCGCGGTGGAGGCCGCGGCGGCCCACCGCCAGCCGCCCTTGAGCGCGAAGGCGAGGACGGAGCCGGCGGTCCATATCGACGGCAGGGTCGGACCGCCCGCCGCGATCCGGGCGTGCGCGTCGGCCACCGGGGTGAGGAGGATGCCGCAGACCGCGAGGCCGAGGTCGGCGGCGAGGAACGGCCTGGTGCAGCTCGCGGCGCCGGCGACCCGGGGCAGGGTGGCCAGCGTCCACACGAAGATCACGCAGTAGTACGCGACGGCCACCCCCGGGCGGGGGAAGCGGTCGTAGGCGGTGGCGAACAGGCCGACCGCGTAGAACATCGTCAGCACCCGGTAGCCGGCCAGCGCACGCCACAGCGGCTGCTCGACCGACATCCTCATGACACGCGCGCGCCTGGGCATGCGCCCCTCCCCCCGTTTCCCGCGGTCGCTCCTACTCCGCGGTTCTCTCCTCGCCCGCCTTCTTCGCCTCTGCGGTGTCCTTGGCGTCCTTGGCGTCCTCGGCGGCCTTGGCGTCCTTCGCCTCTTCGGCCTCTTCCCTGCGGCTCTCCTCGGCCAGTTCCCGCTCGACCCGCTCCTTCTGGGCCTGCGCCTTCTCGGCCTTCTCCAGGGCGGCCGTGGCCGCCTTCCCGGCCTTCTCGGCCTTGGCCGCCTCCGTGAGCTGCCGCTTGGCCGCGGTCGCGTACATGTCGACGTATTCCTGGCCGGAGAGCTTCATGATCTCGTACATGACCTCGTCGGTCACCGCGCGCAGGACGAAGCGGTCGTGTTCCATGCCCTGGTAGCGGCTGAAGTCGAGCGGCCTGCCGATGCGGATGCCGGGGCGCATGAGCTTGGGGACGACCTTGCCGGGCGGCTGGATCTTCTCCGTGTCGATCATGGCGACCGGGATGACCGGCGCGCCGGTGGCCAGCGCCACCCGGGCCAGTCCGCCGGGCTTGCCGCGGTAGAGGCGGCCGTCGGGCGAGCGGGTGCCCTCCGGGTAGATGCCGAACAGCTCGCCGCGCTCCAGCACCTCGATGCCGCTCCTCACCGCCGCCTCGCCCGCGCCGCGCGCGCCGGAGCGGTCCACCGGCAGCTGGCCGACGCCCTTGAAGAACGCGGCGGTCAGCCGGCCCTTCACGCCGGGCGTGGTGAAGTACTCGGCCTTCGCGATGAAGGTGACCTTGCGGTCGAGCACCGCGGGCAGGAAGAACGAGTCCGAGAACGAGAGGTGGTTGCTCGCCAGAATGGCGGGTCCCTCGGCCGGAATGTTCTCCATGCCCTCCACCCAGGGCCTGAAGGCGAGCCGCAGCGGCCCCCCGATGGCGACCTTCATCGTGCCGTAGAACAACCGACTTCCTCCCGTGTGTGTCGATCAGACCATAACCCGCTGCGCCACCGAAGGGCCCGACGGCCCTGGTCGGTGTCAGTGCGGTCGCGTACGGTGAAGTACCCGAAGCCGACGGCCGTGCGCCGCCGGCGGGCCACCCTGCCTCGACGTACCTGTCACCCCTGTCACCGACGTGCCGCGTCCACTCACGAACAGGAGACCGACGTGCCGGTCCTCCCCGGAGCAGAGCCGTACCGCCACGAGGGCGGGGAGGTCGGCGTCCTCCTCTGCCACGGCTTCACCGGTTCCCCCCAGTCGCTGCGCCCGTGGGCCGAGTACCTCGCCGAGCGCGGCCTGACGGTGTCCCTCCCGCTGCTGCCCGGACACGGCACGCGCTGGGAGGACCTGCGGGTCACCGGCTGGCAGGACTGGTACGCCGAGGTGGACCGCGAGCTGCGCGCCCTCAGCGAGCGGTGCGCGCGGGTGTTCGTGGCGGGGCTGTCGATGGGCGGCGCGCTGGCGCTGCGGCTGGCGGCGAAGCACGGGGACGCGATCGACGGGGTGATGGTCGTCAACCCGGCCAACAAGGTGCACGGCCTGGCCGCGTACGCGCTGCCCGTGGCCCGGCACCTGGTGCCCACGACGAAGGGCATCGCCAGCGACATCGCCAAGGAGGGCGCGGCCGAGCTGGGCTACGACCGGGTGCCGCTGCACGCCGCGCACTCGCTGCGGAGGTTCTTCCGGCTGCTGGACGGCGAGCTTCCGCAGGTCACCCAGCCGCTGCTGGTGCTGCGCAGCCCCGAGGACCACGTGGTGCCGCCGGCCGACCCGGCGCGGATCCTCGGCCGGGTCTCCTCCCTGGACGTGACCGAGGTGCTGCTGGAACACAGCTACCACGTCGCGACGTTGGACCATGACGCGGACCGGATCTTCGAGGAGAGCTACGCCTTCGTCGCACGGCTCGCACCCAGCGTCGGCAAGGAAGGGACGGCCCAAGGTGGCTGAGCACGACTTCGACCGCGAGGGCCGGGAGAACGACGAGGCGGCCGAGGCGGTACGCCCCCCTGAGGCGGTCCGGTCGGCCGACGGGGTACGGCCCGGCGAGTCCGTCGAGCCGGCCGGGGCGGGCGGTCCGGCGGAGGCGGGCGAGGGCGCCGAACCGGTCCGGCCGGGCGACGCCGGGGGACCCGCCGAGGGGGCCCGGACCGCCGGCGCCGCCGGGCCGGGTGAGGTGGTGCGGGCCGTCGACGCGGTGCAGTCGGGTGATGCGGGACCGGCCGATCCGGCCGATCCGGCCGGGCAGGACCGGCCGGTCGACGCGGCGGACCCGGCCCGGACGAGTGAGCCGGTGAAGGCGGCCGACCTGCTGAGGTCGGTCGACCCGGTCAAGGCGGTCGATCCCGTCAAGGCCGCCGATCCGCTCAAGGCGGCCGATCCGTCCAAGACGGCCGACTCCCTCAAGGCGGCGGACTCCGTCAAGGCGGCGGACTCCGTCAAGGCCGCTGAGGGCGCCGGGCCGGGTGACGGCGGGCAGCTCCGCGGGCCGGGGAAGGCGGCGGAGGCGGGCGCCGCGGCCCATGCGGAGCGGGCCGGTGGCGTGCCGTTCGACGAGGACGCCGCCTGGGCCGCGATCGTCGCCGGGTACGGCGACGAGCCGCCGGATCCGCCCGGGGCGCGACCGTTCCGGTCGATCGAGGACCTGGCGCTGCCCGAACCGCCCGACACGGACGAGGAACGGCCGAGGACGCGGCGGACCGGCGACGACGACGGTCCCGGGACGCGAGGGGCCGGGGACGACGCCGGGCCCAGGGCGCGGCGGGCCGGGGACGACGGACCGGAGGGCGAGCGGGGCGAGGGCGGCGGGCCGGAGACGCCCGGGCCGCTGGGCGGCTCGGTCTCCTTCGCGCCCGGCGTCGGCGCGTCCGCGGGCCCGCGCGACTACGCGGTGCGCGAGCCGTCCGACGACGACTTCGACGAGGACGACGAGGGCCACTTCGTGCCCCCGGAGCCGCCCCCGCTGCCGGACGCGGACGCCACCGCGAAGTTCGCCTGGCTGGGCGTGGCCGGCGGCCCCGCCCTGCTCCTGCTGGCGGTGCTGCTCGGCTGGGACATGACCTGGTGGCTGACCACGCTCTGCATCGGCGGCTTCCTCGGCGGCGTGGCGACGCTGGTGGCCCGGATGAACCCGGGCGACGACGAGGACGACGACCCGGGGCGCGGCGCGGTCGTGTGAACCGGGCGCGACGCGGTCGGGTGCGCCGCGGTGGACGGGACGGGGGCCGTACGCCGGTACGGCCCCCGTCGTCGTACCGGCGTACGGCGCCTACGCCTGCGCCTGCGCCGGGATCCGGAGGGCCGCCAGCACCGGGCGGTGGTCCGTGGCCGCCCTCAGGTCCGCCTCGGTGACTCCGGGCTGCTCCAGCGGCACTCCGCAGCCGAGCACCTCGATGCCCGGCGTCGCGAAGACCGCGTCGATGCGGCGGTGCGGCTCGGTGGCCGACCAGGTGTGCTCGCCGCCCCAGGGAGCGGTGGCGTAACCGTCCTGGAGGGCGCCGGCCAGTCGCCGGAAGGCCGGGCCCTCGGGGCCCTCGTTGAGGTCGCCGCCCGCGACCGCGTGCTCCACGCCCATCTCGGCCAGCCGGTCCAGCAGCAGGCCGCTCTGGTCGTGGCGCTCGGCGCCGACGAGGGAGAGGTGGCAGGCGAGCACGCCGAGCCGGGCGCCGCCGAACCGGACGACCGCCGTGGCCAGGCCCCGCCGGTGCTGCCCCGGGGTGAGCGGCAGCAGGACGTCCTCGGTGCGCTCGACGGTGGCGCGCAGCGAACAGAGCACCGCGGGGCCGGCGGCCGTGGCGCCGCCGGTGAGGGTCACCAGGTCGGTGGCGGCCGCGAGCCGGGCCAGCTTCTTGCGCCAGCGGAAGAAGCGGGGCGCCTCCTGGAGCAGGACGAGGTCGGGCGCGCAGGCCCTGATCACCCGGGCGAGGGCTTCGGTGTCGTCCTGGAGCGAGCGGATGTTGTAGGTGAGGACACGGACGACGGCGGAACCGTCTGCCTCCGTGCGGGAGTTGGGCAGCAGCATGACGATCAACATACGCCGCGCCCACCGCGGCGCCGGTACGGCGGCCCGCCTGGCCGCGCGGACGGCCCGGTCCCGGATACGCCGACGCCCACCGGCCCGGACGGGGCGGTGGGCGTGAGGTCGCCCGGCGGCCCGGCCCGCGGTGCGCGCGGTGGGCGGGCGGCGGGCGGTCACATGACCGGGTCGGGCTCCCGCGCCAGGTCGGCCGCGCCGACCAGGCCGGCCTTGTTGCCGAGCTGGGCGGCGATCACGTCGGCGACCGGGCGCCAGTTGCCGCCGACCAGCCAGCGCTTGTACGACTTGCGGATCGGGTCCAGGACCAGTTCGCCCTCGTCGGACAGGCCGCCGCCGACGATGAAGGCGGACGGGTCGAAGAGGGAGGCCAGGTCGGCCAGGCCCGCGCCGACCCAGCGGGCCAGCTCGCGGTAGGAGTCGACGGCGACCGGGCAGCCCTGGCGGGCGGCCATGGAGATGTGCTTGCCCTCGATGCCGTCGGGCGTGCCGTCGCCGAGCGCGAGCAGCACCTCGGCACGCTCGGGGGTGGCGTTGGCGCGCTGCTTGGCGTACCGCACCAGGGCGCGCCCGGAGGCGTACTGCTCCCAGCAGCCCTGCGAGCCGCAGCCGCACAGCAGCCCGTCCGGGACCATCCGGATGTGGCCGAACTCGGCGGCCACGCCGAAGTGGCCGCGGCGCAGCTTGTTACCGATGATGATGCCGCCGCCGAGGCCGGTGCCGAGCGTGATGCAGATGACGTTGCGGTGGCCCTTGCCGGCGCCGAACCGGTACTCGCCCCAGGCCGCGGCGTTGGCGTCGTTCTCCACGACGACGGGCAGGCCGACGCGCTCCTCGACCTTGGCCTTGAGCGGCTCCTGGCGCCAGTCGATGTTGGGCGCGAAGTAGACGGTGGAGCGCTGCCGGTTGACGTATCCGGCGGCCCCGATGCCCACGCCGACGATGTCGTGCCCGGCGCGCGCTCCCTCCACCGCCGAGGCGATGGCGTCCACGATGGCCTCGGCTGTGGTGGGGGTCGGCACCTTGAAGGTCGAGAGGATGGTGCCGTCCTCGTCGACCACGCCGGCCGCGATCTTCGTGCCGCCGATGTCGACGCCGATGGTGAGTCCCATGAATCCCTCAGTTCCGGTCGAGCCCCGCTACGGCCAACCGTACCCGAGGCGGCACCGTCCGATTCGCGGCGTCCACCCGCCGAGCAGGCGCGCATCGGGCGGCGGCGGGGCACCGGGGCGGCCGGACGGGCCGGAGCCGGGGCTCAGTCCAGGTCGATGCGCTGGCCGCCGCCGGCGCCCTCGCCCCGGTCGCGGCGCTCGTCGGGCTCGTCGGTCTCGTCGAGGTTCTTGAGGTCGCCGTCGAGGTCGTCGGGGCGGTCGGTACGGGACGTCCAGCGGCGTTCCTGGGCCTGGACGGCCGAGCGGTAGGCGGCGAGCAGTTCGCCGCCGGCCGCGGCGAGGTGGTCGAAGACGTCCGGGTTGCGTTCGATGACCGGCTCCACGGTCGCCCTGGCCTGCTGCACGACCTGCCGGACCACCTGCTGGGCGGCGGGTCCGGCCAGCGCGCCGAGCAGCGGCGACTGGAGCGAGGACAGCTTTCCGGCGACCGAGTCGACGAGCTTGCGCAGTTCCTCGGCGGCGGAGCCGGGCGGCGGGCCGTACGCGGCGCGGCGCCGGTCCCGCTCCGCCGCCAGGTCCTCGGCGCAGGCCGTCGACCAGGCGTCGGCGTCGGGCGGCGTTCCCGGCGCGGGCTGCTCCTGAGCGGCGTCGTCCCGTGTGGCGTCGTCCGAAGCGTCGTCGGTGGGTGGGCGCTCTTCGCTCATGGCGGGCTCCTGACTACGGTTCGTCCTTCGACGTTACCCGAACCGGGGGCGGCGGTTCATCTCTCGCGGGGCCACAGCGCCGGGTCCGGCGCGAACCGGATCCGCAGCTCGCCCTCGCGCAGGGCGGCGCCCTCGACGGTGCACCGGCGCAGCGCCGAGGGCAGGGCGACGACGCGGCGGAACGGTCCGGCGGTGAGGACGAGTTCGTCGCCGCGCCGGACGAGGTCCAGCTCGTCGCGCAGGGCGCCGGGCAGCGGGATGTGCCACACGAGCACACCGTCCTCGGCGATCCGGTCGGCGACGGGCCACCGGACGCGGGCGGGGGCCGGGCCGGCGGCGGGCAGGGCGAGGGCGGTCAGGTCCTCCGGGCCGCGCGGGTCCCGGCCCAGGTGGGCGGCAGGGTGGACGGTGTACGTCTCGTGCCACTCGTCCAGGGCCTTGCGCTGCTGGGCGGCGAGGGCGGCCTGCCAGGCGTCGGCGGGGGCCTCGGGCAGGACCCGGGTGGCGATCAGCGACTCGACGGGCAGGGCGCGCACGGCGAGGCCGAGGGCGGCGGAGCGCAGGGCGTCGGCGCCGGCCGGTCCGGGCTCGGCGACCAGGCGTACGGCGGTGCCCGGGTCGGCGACGACCGCCTCGACGGCGGCCAGCTCCACGTCCCAGCGGGCCGCCGTCTCGTACAGCCACTCGGCGGGCATGGGGACGCCGGCCAGGCGGCCCAGGACCGGGCGCAGGGCGCGGGCGGCCTGCCGCTCGGGCGGCAGCAGACGGCGCAGGTAGCGGCGGAGTTCGGCGGGCAGGGCGAGCAGGGCGAGGGCCTGCGGGGCGGGCGGCAGGTCCACGACGAGGAGGTCGAACCGCTCGGAGAGGGCGGCGTCGCGCAGGGCGCGCAGCAGGGCGAGTTCCTCGGCGCCGGGCAGCGGGGTCAGTTCCTCGGTGTCGAGGCGGGCGGCGCCGAGCAGGTCCAGGACGTGGGCGGCGCGCTCCTGGAAGGCGGCGAGGTCGGCGCGGAAGCCGGCGGCGGCGTCGGGGCGCCAGGCGGTGAGGCCCGCTGTCACGGGCGCCGGCTCGGCGCCGGTCGCGGTGCCGAGGACCGCGCCGAGGGTGTCGGTGCGGTCGGCGCTGAGCACCAGGGTGCGGACGCCGTCACGGGCGGCGGCGAGTGCGGTGGCGGCGGCCACGGTCGTACGACCACTGCCCCCGGGGCCCGTGATCAGGAGGGTACGCATGCCCCGAACGCTACCTCCGCTCGCCCGGCCGGAACGCCGGGCCGACGACTCCGCCCCGCCCTGGACCGCCCCCGCCCTGGACCGCCCCCGGCCGGGATCGCCCCGCCGTAGACCGCCTAGCGCTCCTTGGACTCGACCCGCTTCTTCAGGCCCGCCAGCGCGCGGTCGATGATGACCTTCTCGGCCTTGCGCTTGATCATGCCGAGCATGGGGATCTTGACGTCGACGGTGAGGCGGTAGGTGACCTCGGTGGCGGCCGGGCCGGAGCGGCGCAGCAGGTAGGAGCCGTCCAGGGAGCGCAGCATCTGGGACTTCACCAGGGTCCAGGAGACCTCGTCGTCGCCGGTCCAGGTGTAGGCGAGGGTCTGGTCGTCCTTGATGGCGCCGGCGTCCATGACCAGGCGCACCTGCTCGGCGCGGCCCCGCTCGTCCGCCTCCAGGACCTCGGCCTCCTTCACCTCGCCGGTCCAGTCGGGGTAGCGGGCGAAGTCGGCGATCACCTCCATGACGTCGGCGGGGGCCGCCTCGATCGTGATGCTCGAGCTGGTGTGTTCCGCCATCGCCGTGGCTCCTCCGGATGCGGGCCGCAAGTCGGGTCTTCGTGCGCACGTGTGTGCAGCGGAAGGCTACCGCGCAGGAGGACGGCGGACTGAACCCCCACCAGTGGACAAGGCGGATGACCCGCCGCGTCGCCCGGCCGCGCTCACCACTCCAGCACCCAGGGGCGGCCCGTCCGCGCGAAGTGGCCGACGTTCACGCACTCGGTGGCGCCGATCCGCATCCGCCGGGCCAGCGGCTGGTGGACGTGGCCGAAGAGGGCGTAGCGGGGGCGGGTGCGGCGGATGGCGTCCAGCAGCGCGCGGCTGCCGCGCTCGAAGCGGCGGGCGACGGTGTCGTAGAGGAGTTCGGGGACGTCCGGCGGGATGTGGCTGCACAGCACGTCGACCTCGCCGAGCGCCTCGACCTTCGCCGCGTACTCCTCCTCGCCGATCTCGTAGGGGACGGGGGTGCCGCCGGTGCGCGCGGAGCCGGCGGCCGGGGGCGGCGCGGCCATGCGCAGGCCGCCGCCGACGAAGCCGAAGACCAGGCCGCCGATCTCCGTCCGCTGCCCGTCCAGCACGGTGATGCCCTCGCGGGCGAACTCGGGCCACAGCGGCGGCATGTCGACGTTGCCGTAGGTGGCGTACGTCGGGGTGGGGAAGGCGGCGAAGAGTTCGGCGTACTGGGCGCGCACCGCGTCCGCGATCACGGCGGCGCGGTCGCCGTCGACGCCCGCCCACAGCCGGGCGCCCAGTTCGCGTGCTTCCGCGAACCGGCGGGCGGTGCGCAGTTCGACGATGCGGCGGGTGTTCTCGGCGCCGAACAGGCCGGGGAGGATGCCGCGCGAGTGGTCGGCGTAGTCGAGGAAGAGGATCAGGTCGCCGAGGCAGACGAGGGCGTCGGCGCCGTCGCCCGCCCTGGCCAGATCACGTGCGTTGCCGTGCACGTCGCTGACCACGTGGACGCGGGTCCTGCGGTTCGGGGCGGGTGAGGCTGCCATGACGATCAAGCGTAGGCGGAGCGCCGCAGTTGTGAACAGTGGCCGCCGCAGGCCGGTTACTGGCCAGTCGTTCAGCGGGTCGACTACTGTGCGCGAGGAAACACCCATCGTGTGACGCAGCGAACATCTCGCCGGGCCCCCTGTCGAAGAGGCCATACCGGCGGGTAACCTCCGGGCAGTCCAGTCGTGCTCTGGATTTCAACCATCGGGGCCGAAAAAGGCTCCTGGTGAAGCCCTGGGCACCGACCGAGCCTTGGACCGCACCGTCGCATCACACAACGTCGTGGCGCCGGCGCCCTATGAGGAGCAGCAGTCTTGCGCGAGTTCAGCCTTCCGGCTTTGTACGAGGTCCCCGCGGACGGGAATCTGACCGACATCGTCCGCAGAAACGCCGCGCAGCATCCGGATGTCGCCGTCATCGCCCGCAAGGCCGGCGGGGTCTGGCAGGACGTCACCGCCCGCGACTTCCTCGCCGAGGTGCACTCCGCCGCCAAGGGTCTGATCGCCTCCGGCATCCAGCCCGGCGACCGGGTGGGTCTGATGTCCCGCACCCGTTATGAATGGACGCTGCTCGACTTCGCCATCTGGAGCGCGGGCGCCGTCACCGTGCCGGTGTACGAGACCAGCTCGCCCGAGCAGGTGCGCTGGATCCTCAACGACTCGGGCGCCACCGCCTGCGTCGTCGAGCAGGACGCGCACGCCGCCGCCGTCGAGTCGGTGCGCGAGGACCTGCCCGCCCTCAAGAGCGTCTGGCAGATCGAGGCCGGCGCCGTGGAGGAGCTGGCCCGCGCCGGGCAGGACATCTCCGACGCCACCGTCGAGGAGCGCGGCTCGCTGGCCAAGGCCGACGACCCGGCGACCATCGTCTACACCAGCGGCACCACCGGCCGCCCCAAGGGCTGTGTGCTCACCCACCGCAGCTTCTTCGCCGAGTGCGGCAACGTCGTGGAGCGGCTGCGCCCGCTGTTCCGCACCGGCGAGTGCTCCGTGCTGCTCTTCCTGCCGCTGGCGCACGTCTTCGGCCGGCTGGTCCAGGTGGCCCCGATGATGGCCCCGATCAAGCTGGGCTGCGTCCCCGACATCAAGAACCTCACCGACGAACTGGCCGCGTTCCGCCCGACGCTGATACTGGGTGTGCCGCGGGTGTTCGAGAAGGTGTACAACTCGGCGCGCGCCAAGGCCCAGGCCGACGGCAAGGGCAGGATCTTCGACAAGGCCGCGGACACCGCGATCGCCTACAGCACGGCCCTGGACACGCCCTCCGGCCCGTCGCTCGGCCTCAGGATCAAGCACCGGGTCTTCGACCGGCTGGTCTACAGCAAGCTGCGCGCGGTGCTCGGCGGCCGCGGCGAGTACGCCATCTCCGGCGGCGCCCCGCTCGGCGAGCGCCTCGGCCACTTCTTCCGCGGCATCGGCTTCACGGTGCTGGAGGGCTACGGTCTGACCGAGTCGTGCGCGGCGACCGCGTTCAACCCCTGGGACCGGCAGAAGATCGGCACCGTCGGCCAGCCGCTGCCCGGCTCGGTGGTGCGCATCGCCGACGACGGCGAGGTGCTGCTGCACGGCGAGCACCTGTTCAAGGAGTACTGGAACAACCCGGACGCCACGCGCGAGGCGCTGGCCGACGGCTGGTTCCACACCGGTGACGTCGGCACCCTGGACGAGGACGGGTATCTGCGGATCACCGGCCGCAAGAAGGAGATCATCGTCACCGCGGGCGGCAAGAACGTCGCCCCGGCCGTGATCGAGGACCGCATCCGGGCGCACGCGCTGGTCGCCGAGTGCATGGTGGTCGGCGACGGGCGGCCGTTCGTGGGCGCGCTCGTCACGATCGACGAGGAGTTCCTGGGCCGCTGGTGCGCCGAGCACGGCAAGCCGGCCGGCTCCACCGTCGCCTCGCTGCGCGAGGACCCGGATCTGAACGCCGCGGTCCAGTCGGCCGTGGACGACGGCAACGCCGCGGTGTCCAAGGCGGAGTCGGTCCGCAAGTTCCGTATCCTGCCGGCCCAGTTCACCGAGGAGTCCGGCCATCTGACCCCGTCGCTGAAGCTGAAGCGGAACGTGGTCGCCAAGGACTACGCCGCCGAGATCGAGGCGCTCTACGCGAAGTAGCCCCGCCCCGCGCACCGACGGCGCGGCGCCCCCTCGGTGGGCGCCGCGCCGTCGCGTTGTCCGACTCGCCTACTCCAGAAGCTCCTTGAGCCGCTCGGCCAGCAGGTCCCAGCGCCACTTCTCCAGCACCCACGCCCGGCCCCGCTCCCCCATGCGGCGGCGCAGTCCGGCGTCGCCGAGGAGGGTGACGACGCGGTCGGCGGCGTCCTCGGGGCTGCCGCCGCGCACCACCCAGCCGGTCTCGCCGTCGAGCACCGCGTCGGGCGCGCCGCCGGAGTCCCCGGCGACGACCGGCAGTCCGGTCGCCGACGCCTCCAGGTAGACGATGCCGAGCCCCTCGACGTCCAGTCCGCCGCGCCGGGTGCGGCAGGGCATGGCGAAGACGTCGCCGGCGCCGTAGTGCGCGGGCAGTTCGGCCCACGGCACCGCGCCGGTGAAACGCACGGCGGCGGCCACCCCGGTGTCGGCGGCCAGGCGGCGCAGGTCCTTCTCGTACGGTCCGCCGCCGACGATCAGCAGCACCGTGTCCGGCTCGGCGGCCAGGATCCGCGGCATGGCCCGGATCAGGGTGTCCTGTCCCTTGCGCCGCACCAGCCGGGAGACGCACACCACCACCGGCCGGTCGGTGAGCCCGAGCCGGGCCCGCACCTCGGCGCCGCCGGAGCCCGGGTGGAAGGTCTTCTCGTCGACGCCGGGCGGCAGTTGGGCCATCCGCGCGGCCGCGGCGGGGGTCAGCGCGCGGGCGATCCGGGAGCGGGTGTACTCGCCGAGGTAGGTGAGGGTGTCCGTGGACTCGCCGATGCGGCGCAGCAGCCCGCGGGCGGCGGGCAGTTGCGCCCAGCCGGCCTCGTGGCCGTGGGTGGTGGCCACCAGCCGCTCGGCGCCCGCGCGCCGGAGGGCGGGGGCCATCAGGCCGAGCGGGGCCGCCGCCCCGAACCACACGGCCGTGCAGCCGTGCTCGCGCAGCAGTGCGGCCGCGTGCCGGGTGGCGTCCGGGGTGGGCAGCAGCATCGTCGTACGGTCCCGTACGACGGTGAAGGGCTGCTCGGCGTCGAAGGCGGCCGTCGCCCGGCGGCCCTCCGCGCTCCGGTTCCAGGTGGAGGCGTGGACGACGAGCCGGCCGGGCTCCAGGCGCAGCGCCATGTTGTGCAGGAAGGCCTGGATGCCGCCCGGGCGGGGTGGGAAGTCGTTGGTCACGACGAGGGTCTTGCGCATCGCCGCCGACCCTACCCAATCCGGCCGCTCCGGCCGGAGGCGGCCACGGGCCGTCGAGCCGCGCCCACCTCCCCGGAGCCCCCGGGCGGGCGTACTCCCGTGGCCCGCGCGCGGCGGGCCGGGAGACCATGGCAGGGCGCGGGGCGGACCGGCCGCCGGGCGACGACGGATCGAGGCCGCGGTGGACGGCGGGAGGGGGCCGAGGGTGGACGAGGCGGGCACGGGGCGGCGCACACCTGCGCTGTGGGCGGTCTGGGGCGCCAGCCGCGCGGTGCTGCTGCTGTGCGCCCTGCGGGTGCTGGTGTTCCCGGGACCGGACGTCACCAGCGACGTGTCGGTGATCTACCGGGGCTGGTACGAGGTGCTGCGCCAGGGCGCGTTCCCGGTGGGCGACGTCGCCTGGCAGTACCCGCCGGGCGCGGCGCTGGCGATCCTCGCCCCGGCCGCGCTGCCCTTCCTCGGCTACGCCACCGCCTTCTTCGTCCTGGCCCTGCTGGCCGACCTGGCGGTGCTGCTCCTGCTGCGGTACGGCGGTCGGGGCCCCGGCCGGCCGCTGCGCGGGGCGTGGGCGTGGACGGCGGGCGCGGCCGCCCTGGGCCCGACGCTGTACGCCCGCTACGACGTGATGGTGACCGCGGTGGCGGTGGCCGCGCTGCTCGCCGGTGTCCGGCGGCCGCGCGTCCTCGGGGTGCTGGCGGGCGCGGGGGCGCTGCTGAAGGTGTGGCCGGTGCTGCTGCTGGTGGGGGTGCGGGGCCCGGCGCGGCGCCGGGTGTGGACCTGGGCGGCGGCCGCCGTAGCGGTACCGGCCGCGCTGCTCGCGTTCGCCTTGCCCGGCGCGCTGTCCTTCCTGACCGCGCAGCGCGACCGGGGCACGGAGGTGGAGTCGCTGGGCGCGCTGGTCTTCCACGTGGCCCGGCACTTCGGCTGGTCGGGGCAGGTGCTGCTGAACTACGGCTCGGTGGAGTTCCTCGGCCCGTACGTCGGCGCGGTGAGCGCCGCCGCGCAGGCCCTGACCCTGGCCGCGGGCGGCTGGCTGCTGCTGTGGCGGCTGCGGGCGCGGCGGTCGGCGCCGCACACGCCGGCGGACGCCGCGTTCACGGCGGTGCTGCTGTTCACGGTCACCAGCCGGGTGATCAGCCCGCAGTACCTGGTGTGGCTGGTGGGGCTCGCGGCGGTGTGCCTGTGCTTCCGGGACAGCGCGATGCGGTGGCCGGCCGTCCTGGTGCTGGCCGCCTCCGCCGTGACGGTGCTGGAGTTCCCGGTGTACTTCGGGGACGTGGTGGCGAGCGACCGGCTCGGGGTCTTTCTGCTGGTGCTGCGCAACGGCCTGCTGGTGGCCGCGTGCGCGGGCGCGGGCCGGGCGCTGTGGCGCTCCACGGTGCCCGGTCCGCTGCCGGTGACGCTGCCCGGGCAGGCCGGGGTGCGCGGCCGGCCGGCCGCGGCGCCCCGGGAGTGAGCACCGCGCCGACGACCGCCGCCGTCAGCCCAGTTGGGCCCGCAGGTACTCCCGCCAGCGCGCGGTGAACTCCGGCAGCGTGGTGTGCAGCACCGTGCGCAGCGCGTCCTCGACCGCGCCGGCGCGCCGGGGATGCGTGCCGACGGCCCGGTAGAAGGCGTCGAGCCGGTCCTCGCCCCAGTGGGCGGCGATCATCCGGCAGGCCAGCCAGCCGCCCTCGTAGGCCTGCGCGAGGCGGGTCGCGTCCCCGGCGAAGCCGAAGTCCGCGTCGGCGGGCAGGGCGGTGGGCGCCCGTCCGGCGGCGACGGCGCGCTGGAGTTCGGGGGCGACCTCGTCGGGGGTGCGTCCGGCGCCGCGGTAGCCGGCCCAGTCGGCGTAGCCCTCGGAGAGCCACAGCGGGGTGGCCGCGCCGGTGTGGGCGCGGGTGGCGACGTGGGTGGTCTCGTGGGTGAGCACCACCTGCTTGCCCAGCGGGCCGAGCACGCCGTACGCGTCCGGGTTGACGATGATCCGGTCGGCGGGCGTCCGGCCGCCCCCCGTCTCGCCGGTGGTGACGGCGGCGATCCCCCGGTATCCGGCGGCGGTCGAGCCGAGCAGCGCGGCCATCCGGTCCAGCGAGCCGGGCACCAGCACCACCACCCGGCCGCTCCAGTCGCCGCCCCACGCCCGCGACACGGCCGGCACCGCGCGGTCGGCGAGGCCGGCGTAGGCGCGCAGCGAGCCGGTGCTCTGTCCGACGCCGAGGACGATGCTGTGCGCGCCCCGGACCACCGCCACCGGCCCCTGGTCCCACAGCTGCTGGGCGGCCCGGGGGGCGGGCCGCTCGGAGTCGACGCGCCAGGCGCCGTCGGCGCCGGTGGACAGGGTCAGGGTGCGGGCGACGGTGACGGGCGCGGTGTCGTAGCCGGTCAGCCGGTAGCTCAGGTCCACGTCGGCGCCGGCCGTGCCGCCGCTGCGGCGCAGCGCGGTGACCCGGTAGGACCAGGCGGCCAGGGGCACGGCGGCCAGGTTCGGGTACGGCGCGCGGACGCCGGTGGCGGCGAAGGCGGCAGGGTCGTGGTGCAGGACGGCGGCGGCCCGCCGGTCGAGCAGTCGCTGCACCTGGTGGCGGGCGGTGTCCGTCGGGGCCGGCCCGCCGCACGCCGTCAGTGAGGCGAGCAGCAGACACACCGCCGTCGCCGAGGAACCCGACACCCGCCTTCGACCCGCCACTTCCCGATCGTACGGCGGCCGGGCGGCGGCCGTCAGACCCTGGTGACCGAGGCCACCGGCATCATGTCCACCGGGTCGTAGCGCACGGGCGCGCCCGGGTAGGGGGCGTGGATCACCCGGCCGTGGCCCATGTACATCGCGACGTGGCCGGCGTCGGAGCGGTAGACGACGAGGTCGCCGGGCCGGGCCTGGGAGAGCGGGATGCGCCGGCCGGCGAAGCGCTGCTCCTGCGAGGTGCGCGGCAAGTGCACTCCGGCCTGGGCGTACGACCACTGCATCAGGCCCGAGCAGTCGAAGCCGGAGGGGCCGTTGGCGCCCCAGACGTAGGGGCGGCCGAGCGCGGAGCGGGCGGCGGCGACGGCCGCCGCGGCGCGGCCCGAGGCGGCCGGGCCGCCGTCGGGGCCGGAAGGGAGGTCGTCGCGGCCGAGGCGGGCGGCCCGGTCGTAGGCGGCCCGGTCGGCCGGGGAGAGGGAGTTCAGCAGCAGCCGGGCGCGGGCGAGTTTGCGCTCCACGGTCCGCTTGTGGGAGGCGACCGCCGTGCGGCTCCGGGCCAGTTCGGCCAGGGCCCGGCCGGCCTCGGCGCGCTCCTGGGAGAGGGCGCGCAGCGACTGGCGCAGGTCGTGCAGCTGCTCCGCCTGGTGGGCGCCGATCCGGTCGAGCACGGCCGCCTTGTCGAGGTAGTCGGCCGGGTCGCCGGAGAGCAGCAGGGCGACGGCCGGGTCGAGTCCGCCGGAGCGGTACTGCGCCCCGGCCACCGAACCGAGCGCGTCGCGCAGGGAGTTGACGCGCAGCTGCCGGCGGGCAATGCGGTCCTGCCGGTCGTGCACCTCGCGGCGCAGCGCGTCGGCGCGTTCGTCGGCGCGGTCGTAGGACTCGGTCGCCTTCTCGGCCTCCTGGTAGAGCCGGTCGACCTCGGCCCGGGCGTCGCCGTGCGGCGCGGCGGGCGCGGCGGCGGCGGGCAGGGCGCCGAGGGCGGCGGCCGTGACGGACAGGACACCTACGGCGGTGCCGGCGGTGCCGGCGCCGATGACCGGCCCGGACGACGCACGGCGGCGATGAGACCCCACGGGAAGCCGAACTCCCTGCACTGGCTGACGGTTGGCGGTCTCCCCGCCGCCGGGGGGCGGTGCGCCCCGGCGGCGGGGAAACGCGGCAGACAGTAGCCGCGCGGTGACGCACCGGCCAAAACGCCTCGGCGCGCGCACAGCGCGGCGCCCCGCCTCCGACACAGGTCAGAGGCGGGGCGCGGGGTCGCTGCGGGCCGCCGTGATTCGCCCGTTCGGGCGGTACGGGGCCGTGATCCGGACGCGGCCCGGGCGGGGCCGGGCCGGGTCGGCGGCGGGTGTCAGACGCGGACGCCGAACTGGAAGGGCATGTTGCCGATGGCCTCGTAGCGCACCACGGCTCCGGTGTGCGGGGCGTGCAGCACCTGGCCGTTGCCCGCGTACAGGCCGACGTGGTGCAGGTCGCCGTAGAAGAAGACGAGGTCGCCGACCTGGAGCTGGCTCTGCGAGTAGATGCGCTGGCCGATGTTGGCCTGCGACTCGGAGGTGCGCGGGATGGAGACGCCGGCCTGCGCGTAGGCCCAGGAGGTCAGGCCCGAGCAGTCGAAGGAGGACGGGCCGGTGGCGCCGTAGACGTAGGCGGAGCCTATCTTGCTCTGCGCCGCGGAGAAGGCGGCGCCGGACCGGCCGGAACCGGCGGAGATCTTGCCGGGGTTGCCGGTGTCGCTGTTCAGGGCGGCGCGCTCGCTGGCCCGGCTGGCGCGGTTCTGCTCGGCGGTCAGGGCCGCCTTCTCCTGCGCGGTCAGGGAGTTGAGCAGCTTCTGCGCCTCGGTGAGCTTGCTCTGGACTTCCTTCTTCTTGTTGCCCAGCTCGGTGCGGGTGGCGGAGAGGTCCTTGAGCTTGGCGCCGGCCTCGGCGCGCTCCTGGGCGAGTTCGCGCTGCTTGTCCTGGATCTTCTTCAGACCGTCGGCCTGCTGGCCGCTGACCTGGTCGAGGGTGGAGGCCTTGTCCAGGTAGTCGTCCGGGTCGGCGGAGAGGAAGAGCTGGAGCGAGGGGTCGATGCCGCCGGTGCGGTACTGGCCGGCCGCCATCGAACCGATGCCGTCGCGCAGCTTGTTGAGGTCCTGCTGACCGCGGGCGACGTTGTCCTGGATCGTGGAGATCTCCTTCTGGAGCTTCTCCTGCTTCTCCTTGGCGCCGTTGTACTTCTCGGTGGCCTGCTCCGCCTGCTCGTAGAGCGCGTCGACCTTGGACTTGACCTCGTCCTTGCTCGGCTTCTCGCTCGGCGCCGCGTTGGCCGCCTGGGCGCTGATCGCGACGGCCGCCGCCGCTGTCGCGGTGAGCACGGTCACACGTGCGCGGCTGGGCTGCTTGGGTCGACGGTGGGACGCCACGGAAGCGATCTCCTTCTTTTGGGTGATCACCCGCTTGGAGGTTCGAAGGCAGACCCTAGTGACCTCATCGTGATGAATTCAAATCCCACAACAGAAAATACCGCCTCCCGAGAGGTTTCTTTGCACTCAACTCACGAGAAGTGAACTCAGGTTGACGCTGAGCGACACCGACGCGCCGGCCAATTCGGGCGTTACACCCCTACGTTGGGATTGCGGCGCGAATTGCCTTATGCCCGTTTTCGGTCGCGCGGCCGGCCGGGCGCGCGGCTTCAGCCCCGCGAGAAGCGCTTCAGCAGCATCGCCGACGCCACCGGCCGCGCCCCGGCCTTCGCGACCCCGTCGGCGACCTCGCGGTCGGTGGAGGCGACGATGACCGGCCGGCCGGGCGGCTCGGCCCGCACCAGCTGGCGGATCAGCTCGTCCGCGGTCACCCCCGGCTTGGAGAACAGCACCCGCACCCCGCGCGGCGGCGCGAGCAGCACCGGCGCCACCAGTTCGGCGCCGTCGAAGACACAGGTGACCTCGGCGCCGGTCTGCGCGGCGAGCTGCGAGAGCTGGCCGAGCAGTCTGAGGCGCTGCTTCTCCAGCGGCATCTGCGGATAGCCGGTCTTGGTGACGTTGTAGCCGTCGACGACCAGGTGCGCCTGCGGCAGCTCCAGCAGCTGGTCCAGGATCGCCGGGTCGTGCTCGGACAGCGCGCGGGCGGCGATGTCCTTCGGGGTCATCCGCCCCGGCTCCACCGCGTCCACGGTCTCGGCCGGCCGCACCGACACCGGCGGCAGCGCCAGCTCCCGGCGCAGCCCCTGGGCCGCGTCGAGCACGGTGTCCAGCAGCAGCCGTACCCGCATGTCCTCCACGCTGCGCCCCTCGCGGGCCGCCTTGCGGGTGGCCTCCAGCGCGGACTCCGCCTCGGCGAGGCGCGCCTTGAGCCGCCGGGTCTCGCTCTCCGCGGCCGACACCTGCGTCTGCCCCTCGGCGCGCACCGCCTCCGCCTCGGCCCGCGCCTTGCGCAGCGCCGCCTCACCGCGCTTGACGTCGCTGAGCGCGGCGCGCAGCTTGCGGTGCAGCGCCTCGGTCTCCTTCCTGGCCGAGTCCAGCTCGGCGCGCAGCCGCTCGGTCTCCGCGCGGGTCAGCTCGCGGGCCGCGGCGAGCTCGGCGCGCAGCCGCTCCAGCTCGGCCCGGCTCTCCTCGCCGGCCCGCTCCGCGTGCGCGCGCTGCACCTCCTCGCCGGCGGCGGTCACCAGCTTCACCCAGCCCGGCGGGCGCAGTACGTAGGCCGCGGCCGCCACGTCGAGCGGGTCCGCGGCCGGGGGCGGGGAGCCGGAGTCCAGGGCGCCGGACAGCTCCGGCTCGGCCTCTCTGAACTTCTCCCCCACCCGCTGCCGGAACAGCGTGTCGCCCTCCAGCGCCGCCGCCATCGCGTTGCCGGCGAACTTGGCCCGGCGGTTGGGCGCGAACCGGGCGTACTGGCGCAGCTGGGCCGGCAGCTCGGCCACGGTCAGCCGGCCGAAGGCGTCGGCCACGATCTGCACGACCCGGCGCCGCACACCGTCGGGCAGGGGACGGTCGAGCACCTCAGCGGCGCCGTCGTCCGGCTCCCCGCCTCGTGTCTCCACCATCCTCACCCCAATGTCTTGCCTGATCCCCGTCCGGGGATCGCCTGTAGGGGCCCGCTCCGCTCAGGAGCCGGCGCCCGGCCTGTCCACGAGTTCCACCTTGTCCACCGCGTTGCACCAGCGGCAGCGGACCGACTCGATGGTCTCACTGACCACTTCGCGTTCCTCGACGGTGGGCTCGCCGGCCAGGTCCAGGTGGACGTACTCCACGACCTTCGACGAGCGGGTCACGTCGAAGCGGGTGAGGTTGCCGCAGAGGGTGCAGCGCCACCGTGTCGTGGCGGTCGGCAGGGGAACCGTCATCGAGGCTTCACTTTCCTTCTCGTCTCCGTGACGCGCCAGCTTCCCCGGAGCGCCGGCTCGTAACCCTACGGCCTGCCGGGCCCTCGCCGCCCGGGTGTCCACGGCGGCGAGGCGGTCTGTGCTGATGCGTCCCGTTACGCCATGCTCTGTGCACATGAACGGGTACAGGAACACGGTGGCCGTCCGGGCGGCCAGGGCCCTCCGGGCGGCGCGGACCACGCCGGCGCCGGTGACCAGGACGCTGATCGTCCTGTGCTGCGCGGTCTTCGTGATCGGCCCGGCCGGGGGACTGAACCCCGCCTACGGCACCGGGGACGCGCTGCTCGCCGCGCAGCAGACCTACTTCCGGCGCTGGGGCGTGATCCCGGCCGACCTGTTCACCGGCTCCGCCCGCGCCGCCCTCACCCCGGCCACCGCCCTGTTCGTGCACGGCAGCTGGGTGCACCTGCTCGGCAACATGCTCTTCCTGCACGTCTTCGGGGCGATGACCGAGGAGCGCATGGGCCGGACGCGGTTCACGCTGTTCTACGCCGGCTGCGGCTACCTCGCCCTGGTGGGCTACGCCGTCGCCCACGCCGGTTCGGACCAGAGCCTGGTGGGAGCGTCGGGGGCGATCTCGGCGGTGCTCGGCGCCTTCCTCTACCTGTTCCCGAGGGCGCGGGTGACCAGCGTGCTGCCGTTCCTGTTCTTCCTGCCGCTGCGGCTGCCCGCGTGGGTGGTGCTGCCGTTCTGGGCGGCCCTTCAGTGGCTGGCGGCGGGCCGGGCCGCCCAGGGGCCGGGGGTGGCCTATCTGGCGCACGTGGTGGGCTTCGGGCTCGGCTTCCTCTTCGCGTGGGCCCGGTTCGGCGGGCACGGCCGCCGCCGCCGGGGCTCCGGCGGGGCGGCGGTGGGCGCCGGGCGGACGACTAGAGTGAAGGCCAGCCCCGCTCCGGCCCCCGAGGGAGAGAACCAGCCGTGATCACCGCGATCGTCCTCATCAAGACCAGCGTGGACCGGATTCCCGAGATCGCCGAGCGGATCGCCTCGCTGGAGAGCGTGAGCGAGGTCTTCTCCGTCACCGGCACCTACGACCTGATCGCCATGGTGCGGGTGGGCCGGCACGAGGACCTGGCCGAGATCATCCCGGGCCGGATCAGCAAGATCCCCGGCGTGGAGGCGACGGACACGCACGTGGCGTTCCGGACGTACTCGCAGCACGACCTGGAGGCGGCGTTCGCCATCGGCCTGGACTCCTGACCGGGCGGACGCCGCCCGCGCGGGCCGTACGGTTCACACCGCGGGGACGCAGCGGCCGTCCTCGGTGCGGTAGCGCCACTTCGCGCCGTCGCGGACCAGTTCCCGCACCGCCGTCACAAACCGCTCGACGTGCTCGTCCGGGGTGCCGGCGCCGAAGCTGACCCGGATGGCGTTGAGGGACTTCTCGCCGGGCGCGGCCTCGGGGGCGCCGCACTCGCCCTGGCTCTGCGGGTCGCTGCCGAGCAGCGTGCGCACCAGCGGGTGGGCGCAGAAGAGCCCGTCGCGCACGCCGATGCCGTACTCGGCGGAGAGCGCGGCGGCGAAGTGGGAGCTGTTCCAGCCCTCGACGACGAACGAGATGACGCCGACCCGCGGGGCGTCGTCCCCGAACAGCGAGAGCACCCTGACCTCGGGCACCTCGGCCAGTCCGGCCCGCACCGTCGCGATCAGACGCCGCTCGCGGGCCACCAGGGAGTCGAAGCCGGCCTCGGTCAGCGCCTTGCAGGCGGAGGCGATGGAGTAGGCGCCGATGACGTTCGGGGAGCCGGCCTCGTGGCGGGCGGCGCTCTCGTGCCACTCCACGTCCACGCCGCCGTCGGCGCGCCGGGAGACCCTGCGGCTCGCGCCGCCGCCCGCGAGGTACGGGTCGGCCGCGCGCAGCCAGTCCGCGCGGCCCGCCAGCACTCCGGCGCCGAACGGGGCGTACAGCTTGTGCCCGGAGAAGGCGACCCAGTCGACGTCCAGGTCCGCGACGGACACCGGGTGGTGCGGGGCGAGCTGGGCGGCGTCCAGGACGATCCGGGCGCCGTGCGCGTGGGCGGCGGCGGCCAGCTCGCGCACCGGCCACAGCTCGCCGGTGACGTTGGAGGCGCCGGTGACGCAGACCAGCGCGGGACCGTACGGCTCGCGGTCGGCGAGCGCCCGCTCCAGGGTGGCGACCGCCTGCTCCGGGGTGCGCGGGGCGTTCAGGTAGGTCACCTGGGCGTCGCGCCAGGGCAGCAGCGAGGCGTGGTGCTCGGTCTCGAAGACGAACACCCGGCAGTCGGCGGGCAGCGCGCGGGCCAGCAGGTTGAGCGAGTCGGTGGTGGAGCGGGTGAACACCACCTGGTCGTCCGTCCGGCAGCCGAGGAACTCCGCGACCGTGCGGCGGGCGTTCTCGAACAGGTCGGTGGACAGCTGCGAGAGGTAGCCGGCGCCGCGGTGGACGCTGCCGTAGTAGGGCGCGTACGCGGCCACGTCGTCCCAGACGCGCTGGAGGGCGGGGGCGCTGGCCGCGTAGTCGAGGGCGGCGTAGCCGACCTCCCCGCCGGTCACCAGCGGCACGGTGACATCCCGCCCCAGAACGGGCAGCGGGGCACAAACGGACTGGTCGGCGGCGACGGTGGAGACAGACATGACACAACTCCCGTGAAAGCAGGCGGAATTCACCGAGCGAGCGGGCGCGACGAGGTATGCCGCGGCTCAAGCACGGTGATGAAAAAAGGGAATGCGGAGGCGGGGCTCTGCGGCCCTAGCGCATTCGCTTGCTCACGGAAGGCTCCCTCGAACGACCAGGACCCCTGGCCCCACGCTTTCCGAGAAGCGTGCGAGGGGTCCGCGCTTGCCGTAGACCTCGCTGCCTACGACCTGGTCTTCACCCGGGGCACCCCGCCACGGACGGAGGGTTGCCGGACAGCCGGCCGGGGCCACATGGCTGTCACTCATGACCTGGACAGGAACGTACGCGAACTGATCGCGGTCCCGCAACCCCTGTCCGGATCGCGGGACCGCGTCGGGTCCTCGGGGCGGCACCCACGGCCCCCACGGCCCCCGCGGGCCGTCGGAGCCGTCAGGCGTTGCTCGCGGCCACCCAGCGCTCCAGCGTGCGCCGGGCCGCCCCGGAGTCGATGGACTCCGCCGCCCGCTCCATGCCCGCCCTGATCCGCTCCACCAGCGTCCCGGAGTCCGGCTTCAGCGCCACCAGCGCCGCCGCCGAGTTCAGCAGCACGGCGTCCCGTACGGGCCCCCGCTCGCCGTCCAGCAGCCGGCGGGCCACCTCCGCGTTGTACGAGGCGTCGGCGCCGCGCAGCGCCTCGACGGGCACCAGGTCCAGGCCCACGTCCCGCGGGTCGAAGGTCTCCTCGGCGACCCGGCCGTCGCGCACCACCCACACCCGGGAGGTGGCCGTCGTGGTCAGCTCGTCCAGGCCGTCGTCACCCCGGAAGACCAGGGAGGAGTTGCCGCGCTCGGCGAAGACGCCCGCGACGATCGGCGCCTCGTGCGCCACGGCGACGCCCACCGCCTGCGCGCGCACCTTGGCCGGATTGGTCAGCGGACCGAGCAGGTTGAACACCGTCCGGATGCCCAACTGGCCGCGCGCCGCGCCCACGTGGCGCAGGGCCGGGTGGAACTTCACCGCGAAGCAGAAGGTGATCCCGGCCTCCTCGGCGACCTCCACCACCCGGCGCGGGGTCAGGTCCAGGTTCACGCCCAGCTTCTCCAGCACGTCGGAGGCGCCGGAGGCGGAGGACGCGGCCCGGTTGCCGTGCTTGACGACCTTCGCGCCGGCGCCGGCGACGACGATGGAGGACATCGTGGAGATGTTCACCGTCTTGGCGCCGTCGCCGCCGGTGCCGACGATGTCGACGGTGTCGCCGGGCACCGTGATCACGTTGGCGTGCTCGTACATCGTGCGCACCAGGCCGGTGATCTCCTCGACGGTGGCGCCCTTGGCGCGCAGCGCCACCGCGAACCCGGCGATCTGCGCGTCCGTCGCCTCGCCGCCCATGATCCGGTCCATCGCCCAGGCGGTGTCGTCGGCCCTGAGGTCGCGGCCGTCCAGCAGACCGTTCAGCACGGCGGGCCAGGAACGGCCCGCCGCGGTGTCGCCTCCAGCGGGGGTCACAGCGCTCATCAGCCGCTCCTGGGTCGGCGCCCCGGGCACCGGGACGCGTAGTCGTCAATCGCCTTCCACCCTATCCACCCCCGGACACGGCGAAGGGCCCCGTCCGATCCCCGGACGGGGCCCTTCGACCTGGCGTGGCGACGCTCAGGGGTCAGTGATCAGTGGTGGCCGTGGCCACTCGTGATCTCCTTGTACTCCTCGACAGTCGGCTTGGAGATCTGGTTGTCCTCGCCGTAGTAGGCGTTGCTGAGCTTGGCGCGCAGCTTCGCCGTGCCCGACACCTTGCGCTCGACGCCGTTCTCGTCGACCGCCGGGCCGATCTCGACCGGCTCGTACTGCTGGTGCGCGGTGAGCGTGTACAGCTGCTCCTGGCTGAGCGGCTCGTGCACCTCGATGAACTCACCGTGCGGCAGGCGCTTGATGATGCCGGACTCGCGGCCGTGCAGCACCTTCTCCTTGTCCCGGCGCTGGAGGCCGAGGCAGATCCGCTTGGTGATGACGAACACGATGAGCGGCATGACGAAGAACGAGATCCGGACGAACCAGGTGATCGCGTTGATCGACAGGTGGAAGTGGGTGGCCCACAGGTCGTTGCCGCCGCCGACCAGCAGCACGAAGTACCACGAGATCCACGCGGCGCCGAAGGCGGTGCGGGTCGGGGCGTTGCGCGGCCGGTCCAGGATGTGGTGCTCGCGCCGGTCGCCGGTGACCCAGGCCTCCAGGAACGGGTAGACCGCGATCGCGACCAGCACCAGCGGGAAGATGATCAGCGGCACGAACACGCCCAGGACGAGCGTGTGGCCCCAGAGGTTGATCTCCCAGCCCGGCATCGTGCGGATCAGGCCCTCGGAGAAGCCCATGTACCAGTCGGGCTGGGCGCCGGTGGACACCTGGTCCGGACGGTAGGGGCCGATGGCCCAGATCGGGTTGATCTGCGCGATCGCCGCGATGGCCGTGATGGCGCCGAAGACCAGGAAGAAGAAGCCTCCGGCCTTGGCCATGTAGACCGGCAGCAGCGGCATGCCGACGACGTTGTTGTTGGTCTTGCCGGGGCCCGCGAACTGCGTGTGCTTGTGGTAGAAGACCAGGATCAGGTGGGCGACCACCAGACCGAGCATGATGCCCGGCAGCAGCAGGATGTGGATCGAGTAGAACCGGGCCACGAAGTCGTGGCCGGGGAACTCGCCGCCGAAGAGGAAGAACGACAGGTACGTGCCGACGATCGGCACGGACAGGATCGCGCCCTCCATGAAGCGGACACCGGTGCCGGAGAGCAGGTCGTCCGGGAGCGAGTAACCGGTGAAGCCGGTGAACATGCCCAGGACGAACAGCAGGAAGCCGAACAGCCAGTTGACCTCACGCGGCTTGCGGAACGCGCCGGTGAAGAACACGCGCATCATGTGCACGAACATGCCGGCCAGGAAGATCAGCGCGGCCCAGTGGTGGATCTGCCGGATGAGCAGACCACCGCGCACCTCGAAGGAGATGTGCAGGGTCGAGTTGAACGCCTCGCTCATCAGCTGTCCCTGGAGCGGGACGTAGCTGCCGTGGTACACCACCTCGTTCATCGAGGGGTGGAAGAACAGCGTCAGATACACACCCGTGAGGATGATGATCAGGAAGCTGTAGAGGCAGACCTCACCCAGCATGAACGACCAGTGGTCGGGGAAGATCTTGCGCATGTTGGCCTTGGCCAGGCTGTAGATGCCCAGCCGGCCGTCGGCCCAGTCGGCGAGCTTCTCGCCGGCCGGTGCCTTCCCGCGCGCGCGGGTCGGCTCGTTGCTCGCTGAAGTACTCATCCGCGCTCCCAGAATGCAGGACCGACGGGCTCCTCGAAGTCGCCGAGCGCCTGGAGGTAACCCTCGCTGTCCACGCCGATGCGCAGCTGCGGCAGGGCGTGTCCGGCGGGGCCGAAGATCACTCGGGCACCGTCGGAGAGGTCGAAGGTGGACTGGTGGCACGGGCACAGCACGTGGTGCGTCTGCTGCTCGTACAGGGAGATCGGGCAGCCCACGTGGGTGCAGATCTTCGAGTACGCCACGACGCCCTCGTGCGACCACTCCAGCTCGCGCTTGTCCTTGATGTTGTCCGGCTGGAGCCGGACGATCATCAGGGCCGCCTTGGCGATCTCGGTCTGGAACTCCTCATCGGTCTCCTTCAGCCCGTCGGGCATGGCGAAGGTGAGCGAGCCGACCGCGACGTCCTCGGGACGCAGCGGCTGGTTGGTGTTCATGTTGACCAGGCGCTTGCCCTTGGACCACATGGTGTGCCGCAGCGACTCCTTGGGCAGCGGGCCCAGGTCGCGCAGCAGGAACAGACCGGACAGCGGCACCAGGGTGAGCGCGCCCAGCATGGTGTTGCGGATCAGCGGCCGGCGGCCGATCACCGACTCCTTGGCGCCCTGCTTGAAGTCCGCGTGGACCTTGGCGCGGACCTCGGGCGACGCCTCGATCGGGTGCCGCTCGTCGGCGACCTCCGCGTCCGACATCAGGGTGCGGGCCCAGTGGACCGCGCCCGCGCCGATGCAGAACAGCGCCACGCCCAGGGTCAGGCCGAGCGCGAAGTTCATCGCGCTGACGTGGCCGATCGGGAAGACGTAGACGACCTTGTCGTTCGGGATCGTCACGTACGAGGCGATGAAGCCGACGGTGGCCAGCATGGACACCGTGAACAGCAGGGCGACGACGCGCTCGGACCGCTTGGCGGCCCGCTCGTCGATGTCCTGGATCCGGTGCTCGTGCGGGGGCAGGCCGGGGTCGGCGAACGGGTTCTTCTCGTCCGCGGCCTTCACGGCGCCGTGCGTGCCGTGCTCGGCAGGCAGGTTCTCTTCTGGAATGTCTTGGCTACTCATGACTTCTTGGCCTTTGCGGTCCGAGCGGCGACCCACACGGCGACGGCGACCAACAGGCCGAGGCCGAAGATCCACGCGAACAGACCCTCGCTGACCGGCCCGAGGCCGCCCAGTTCGAGACCGCCGGGGTTCTCGGTCTTGTCGCTGTTGACCGCGTTCAGGTACGCGATGATGTCCTTCTTGTTCTTCTCCGACATCGTGGTGTCGGGGAAGGAGGGCATGTTCTGCGGGCCGGTCTGCATGGCCTCGTAGATGTGCTTCGGCTGGACGCCGTCGAGGTCCGGGGCGAACTTGCCGTGTGTGAGCGCACCGCCCTTGCCGGTGAAGTTGTGGCACTGCGCGCAGTTGGTGCGGAACAGCTCGCCGCCCTTGGCGATGTCCGCGCCCTCCGGGCTGTACTGGTTCTTCGTCGGCACGACGGGACCGGCGCCCAGGGAGGCGATGTACGCCGCCAGCTGGTCGATCTCGGCCTGGCTGTAGATGACCTTCTTGCGCGGGACCTGCGCGCTCGGCTGCTGCGCGGGCATACGGCCGGTGCCGACCTGGAAGTCGACGGCCGCGGCGCCCACGCCCACGAGGCTGGGACCGTCAGTGGTGCCCTGACCGCCCGTGCCGTGGCAGCTTGCACAGCCGACCGCGTAGAGCTTCTTGCCCTCCTCGATCGTGAGGGACTGGGCCGAGTCGTCGGCCTTCGCCTTGCTCGCGGGCGCGAACGCGGTGTACAGCCCCCCCGTGGCCGCCAGCGCGAGAAGTAGGACGACGACCGCCGCCAGCGGATGGCGTCGTCGTGCGGAGAGCTTTTTCACGGATTACCCCGGTGTCAGGATCTTCTGCGTCGATGCGTTGCGTACTGAGGTCGGTTCGTCGCTACTTGATCAGGTAGATCGTGGCGAAGAGGCCGATCCAGACGACGTCGACGAAGTGCCAGTAGTAGGACACGACGATGGCCGCGGTCGCCTGCTCGTGGGTGAACCTCCGGGCCGCGTAGGTGCGGCCGAGGACCAGCAGGAAGGCGATGAGACCGCCCGTCACGTGCAGGCCGTGGAAGCCGGTGGTCAGGTAGAACACCGAGCCGTACGGGTCGGAGGACAGGGAGAGCCCGTCCTCCTTCACCAGGCTGGTGTACTCGTAGATCTGACCGCCGATGAAGATCGCACCCATGATGAAGGTGACGATGAACCAGCCCCGGAGCTTCTTCACGTCACCGCGCTCGGCGGCGAAGACGCCGAGCTGGCAGGTGAGCGAGGAGAGCACCAGGATCGTGGTGTTCGCCGACGAGAAGGGGACGTTGAGGTGGTCCGCCATCTCCTTCCAGTGCGCCGGACCCGTCACCGATCGCAGGGTGAAGTACATCGCGAAGAGGGCCGCGAAGAACATCAGCTCGGAACTCAGCCAGATGATGGTTCCGACGCTGGTGAGGTTCGGCCGGTTGACCGACGGGTGCGCGTGCCCGGTTTCTACTGTCGTTGCTGTCGCCACGACCGACATTATGTCGGTCGCTTATCCCGCCCTCACTCCGGGGGGTGCCGTTCGGAGTGTCTGGGGGGTGTGTCCAGCCCGTATGGCCCATCGAAGGGGTGTTCCAAGCGGTGTTGACCGGGAGTGCGGAGGAGTAGCATCCGCGCCATCGGTACCCGGAAGTTCCCGATGAGTTCTCCGACCAAGGCTGTTCCGAGATGCGTGGAGGAACAATGCAGGCGACCGCCACGGTGCTGGTCTACAGCGACGACGCAGGCACCCGGGAGCAGGTGCGGCTGGCCACCGGCCGCAGGCCGGCCCAGGACGCGCCTGTGGTGGAGTTCCTGGAGTGCGCCACGCCCGCCGCGGTGCTCAAGGAGCTGGACAAGGGCGGGATCGACGTCTGCGTCCTGGACGGCGAGGCCGTGCCCATGGGCGGCATGGGGCTGTGCCGCCAGATCAAGGACGAGGTGTTCCGGTGCCCGCCGGTGCTGCTGCTGATCGGCCGGCCGCAGGACGCGTGGCTGGCCACCTGGAGCCGCGCGGACGCCGCGGTGACGCTGCCGGTGGAGCCGGTGGAGTTCGCGTCGGCGCTGGCCGCGCTGCTGCGGAAAAGAGTCTCCGTGAGCGCGTGACGGGCTCGTGCGGCGCCTGACGGAGTTCCACGGCGCCTGACAGCCCGGGACGGCCCCCGCGGCCTCGTGACCGCGGGGGCCGTCCCGGGGCTCCCGTCCTACAGGCTCGGTCCTACAGGCTCTGGGGGCGCAGCCGGGTGGTGTCGCCCTGGGGGGAGCCCTGGGCGCCGGTGAGGGCGCTGCCCTGGACCCACTTGTCCCAGGACAGGTTCCAGTCGCCGAAGCCGTTGTCGAAGGTCTCCATCTGCTGGCCGGCGGAGTTCACCACCTGGACGACGTCGCCCTCGTGGATGTTGTCGAAGAACCACTTGGCGTTCGGGGTGCTCATCCCGGTGCAGCCGTGGCTGACGTTGGCGCTGCCCTGGGAGCCCACGGACCAGGGGGCCGCGTGGACGAACTCGCCGCTCCAGGTCACCCGGGTGGCGTAGTAGACGGGCAGGTCGTAGGAGTCCGAGGAGCCCGCGGCGATGCCGACGGTGGTGCTCTTCATCCGCACGAAGTACTGCTTGGCCAGGACGACCTTGACGCCGTTGCGGGTCTCGAAGCCGGGCTTGCCCGTGGTGACGGGGATCTCCCGGACCTTCTCGTCGTTGCGGTAGAGCGTCAGCCGGTGCGTGGCGGCGTCCGTGAGGGCGATGACGCGGTCGCCGGTGGTGATGGTCAGCGGCTTGGCGGCGGCGCCCCACAGCTGGTCGTTGATCCGGATGTTCTCCAGGTTGCTGCGCACCTCGACGGTGGCGTCGGCCGGCCAGTAGTCCCGCGGGCGGTAGTGCAGCTGCTTGTCGTCCACCCAGTACCAGGAGCCCTGCACGGCGGGGGTGGACTCCACCCTCAGGCCGCGCTCCACGATGGCGCGCTGGGCCTTGTCCCGGATGGGCTGGTCCAGTTGGGCGACGATGGGCTCGCCGACGCCGTAGGTGCCCGCCTCCGGCCCGAACTCCACGTTCAGGCGCTTGAGGGTGGCGGGCTTGCTGGTGTCCACGGTGAGGACCTTGCGGCCGGGTGCGCCGTCGCCGTCCTCCGTGCTCACCGTGACCGAGTAGTGGGCTCCGGCGGCCAGGGGCGAGGTGCTGTGCCAGCGGGCGCCGTCGGCGTCCAGTTCGCCCGAGACGCGGCGGCCCGTGGTGTCCACGGCCGTGACGTCCGTGATGCGGCCGTCCGAGCCCTCTGCGGTGACCACCAGGGGCTTGTCCGGGTCGGCCTGTTTCCCGGCCTCCGTGGGGCCGCTGACGGAGATCTGGTCCGCCGCGTCGTACGGGGCGGTGGCCAGGGGATTGCCGCCGGCGCCGCAAGCGGTGGCGCCCGCGCCGAGGGCGGCCACCAACAGGGCACGGCTGACGACGGTGCGAGTACGCGTGCGCGGAGTGGTGCTCATGGCAGCACGCTAGGTAGCTCCGTCGACTTCGGCGCGATAAGTCGTCCGTTCGGGCGACGCTCGTACGGCTGCCGTACGGTCGCGGGCGGAAACGGCGGGAGCCCGGACCCTCCGTGCGGAGGGTCCGGGCTCCCGGGGCCGAGCGGGTGTCGCTACTGGGTGCGGTTCTCACCGCGGTAGTACTCGAACACCCAGCCCCACAGACCGATCAGCACCAGCGGGGCGCCGAAGTACAGCAGCCACCAGCCGAGCGCCACGCCGAGGAAGGCGAGCGCGCCGCCGACGCCGAGGGCGAGCGGCTGCCAGCTGTGCGGGCTGAAGAAGCCCAGCTCACCGGCGTCGTCCGCGACGTCGGCCTCCTTGTTGTCCTGAGCGCCGGCGTCCACCCGCTTGGCCGTGAAGCCGAGGTAGAAGCCGACCATGATGCTCAGGCCGAAGGAGAGGAAGAGCGCCGTGGTGCCGGCCGGCTCCTTGGACCACAGGCCGTAGACGACGGCCATGACCAGGAGGAAGGCGGCCAGCCAGATGAACAGCTTGCCCTGGATCTTCACTTGCCGGCCTCCTTGCCGCCGGCGAGCGCCGCCTTCTCGCCGTGACCGGCGTTCTCGAGCTGGTCGAGCGCGGCGATCTCCGGGTGGTGCAGGTCGAACGCCGGGGATTCACTGCGGATCCGCGGCAGGGTGAGGAAGTTGTGCCGCGGCGGCGGGCAGGAGGTCGCCCACTCCAGGGAGCGGCCGTAGCCCCACGGGTCGTCGACGCCGACCGGCTTGCCGTACTTGGCCGTCTTCCACACGTTGTAGAAGAACGGCAGGATCGACAGGCCGAGCACGAACGAGAAGATCGTCGAGATCGTGTTCAGGGCGGTGAAGCCGTCGGCCGCCAGGTAGTCGGCGTACCGGCGCGGCATGCCCTCGGCGCCCAGCCAGTGCTGGATGAGGAAGGTGCCGTGGAAGCCGATGAACAGCAGCCAGAAGGTCATCTTGCCGAGGCGCTCGTCCAGCATCTTGCCGGTGAACTTCGGCCACCAGAAGTGGAAGCCGGAGAACATCGCGAAGACGACCGTGCCGAAGACGACGTAGTGGAAGTGGGCCACCACGAAGTACGAGTCGGAGATGTGGAAGTCCATCGGGGGCGAGGCCAGGATGACGCCGGTCAGACCACCGAAGGTGAAGGTGATCAGGAAGCCGGTCGCCCAGAGCATCGGCGTCTCGAAGGACAGCGAGCCCTTCCACATGGTGCCGATCCAGTTGAAGAACTTCACACCGGTCGGTACCGCGATCAGGAAGGTCATGAAGGAGAAGAACGGCAGCAGCACACCGCCGGTGACGTACATGTGGTGCGCCCACACGGTCACGGACAGACCCGCGATGGCGATGGTCGCGCCGATCAGACCCATGTAGCCGAACATCGGCTTGCGGGAGAAGACCGGGATGACCTCACTGATGATGCCGAAGAACGGCAGCGCGATGATGTACACCTCTGGATGGCCGAAGAACCAGAAGAGGTGTTGCCACAGCAGGGCTCCGCCGTTGGCGGCGTCGAAGACGTGGGCGCCGAACTTGCGGTCGGCCTCCAGCGCGAACAGGGCCGCGGCCAGCACGGGGAAGGCCAGCAGGACGAGCACCGCGGTGAGCAGCACGTTCCACACGAAGATCGGCATGCGGAACATGGTCATGCCCGGCGCGCGCATGCAGATGATCGTGGTGATGAAGTTGACCGAACCGAGGATCGTGCCGAAGCCGGAGAAGGCCAGACCCATGATCCACATGTCGCCGCCGATGCCCGGCGAGTGCACCGCGTCGGAGAGCGGGGCGTAGGCGAACCAGCCGAAGTCGGCGGCGCCCTGCGGGGTGAGGAAGCCACCCACCGCGATCAGCGAGCCGAACAGGTACAGCCAGTAGGCGAACATGTTCAGCCGCGGGAAGGCCACGTCCGGCGCGCCGATCTGGAGCGGCATGATCCAGTTCGTGAAGCCGGCGAACAGCGGCGTCGCGAACATCAGCAGCATGATCGTGCCGTGCATCGTGAACGCCTGGTTGAACTGCTCGTTCGACATGAACTGCAGACCGGGGCGGGCCAGCTCGGCGCGCATCAGCAGCGCCATCACGCCGCCGATGCAGAAGAACGCGAACGACGTGACGAGGTACAGCGTGCCGATCGTCTTGTGGTCGGTGGTCGTCAGCCACTTGATCACGACGCTGCCGGGTTGCTTGCGCCGCACCGGCTGCTCACTCTCGAAAGAGCCCTCAGCCGCGGCGGCACCCTGAGGTTCGTTGAGGATGCTCACAGGTTGTTCGTCTCCCGGTTCTTCTCGTGGCTCGTCTGCGCGATGCCGGCGGGAACGTAACCGGTCTGCCCCTTCTTAGCGAGGTCCTTGAGGTGCTGCTCGTAACGGTCCGGCGAGACGACCTTCACGTTGAACAGCATCCGGGAGTGGTCCTGGCCGCAGAGCTCGGCGCACTTGCCCCGGAAGGTGCCCTCCTGGTTGGGGGTCACCTGGAAGGAGTTGGTGTGGCCGGGGATGACGTCCATCTTCATCAGGAACGGCAGCACCCAGAACGAGTGGTTGACGTCCCGCGAGGTCAGGATGAAGCGGACGGTCTTGCCCTTGGGCAGCCACAGGGTCGGGCCGGGGTTCCCGTTCTGCGGGTTCCGCGTGCCCGGGGTGCCGTAGTCGTAGACGCCGCCGGCATTGGCCGGGAAGTCGTTCTTGAACCGGTCCGGAATGGCCAGGAGGTTCTTGTCGGTCTTCGCGTCACCCGCGGAACCCGCGACGGGCGCCACGTAGTTGAAGGCCCAGCTCCACTGGTAGCCGACGACGTTGACCGTGACGTCGGGCTTCTTGGATTCGTCGAGGAGCTTCGACTCGTCGCGGGCCGTGAAGTAGAACAGCACCGAGACGATGATGAGCGGGACGACCGTGTACAGCGCCTCGATGGGCATGTTGTACCGGGTCTGCGGAGGGACCTCGACCTTGGTGCGGCTGCGCCGGTGGAAGAAAGCACTCCACAGGATCAGACCCCACACCAGCACGCCGACCGCGATCGCGGCGGCCCAGGAGCCCTGCCACAGGGAGAGGATCCGCGGAGCCTCTTCCGTCGCGGGGGTGGGCATACCCAGCCGGGGGAAGTCCTTGTATGTGCAACCGGTTGCGGTCGCCAGGACCAGGCCCGCAGTCAGTGCCTGCAGCAGCTTCCGCCGCATCGGGCGCCGCGGCGAGCGGTCGGAGCCGTTGGGACTCACGTAGCGCCTTCCCGAGAGTCTCGCCCGCGCGGTTGGCTGCGGCCTGCCTTCTCGCTGGTCGGTCGCCGCCCTGCGTCGGGCAGGGGTTTGGATGTTTATGCGGACCAAACCCTACTGGACGCGTTCCGGCGGGTCGCGGGGAGGGGGGCCCAACGCGCCGCGGGTCACGCTGGAGGGTGGGATGCCCCTCGGTGGCGGGGTTTGCGCAGGTGTGCTGGGCGCCCAACGGGCCGGGGGCGTGCCGTTCGTGGCGCCGGCGGGCGGCTGGCGGCGGGGCGCGCGGTCCGCCGCGCGCCTGCGGGGCGCTTAGCGTGGGCGTGTGGTCTATTTCGACGCCGCTTCCGGCGCTCCCCTGCATCCCGTCGCCCGGCAGGCCCTCGTCGCCTCCCTCGACGAGGGGTGGGCCGACCCCGCGCGGCTCTACAAGGAGGGGCGGCGGGCGCGGTTGCTGCTGGACGCGGCGCGGGAGGCGGCGGCCGAGGCGGTGGGCTGCCGGGCCGACGAGCTGACGTTCACCGCCTCCGGGACGCGGGCCGTGCACACGGGGATCGCGGGGGCGCTGGCCGGCCGGCGCCGCGTCGGGGATCACCTGATCGTGTCAGCCGTGGAGCACTCCTCGGTGCTCCATTCGGCCGAGGCGCACGAGGCGGCGGGCGGTTCGGTCACCCGGGTGCCGGTGGACCGGGGCGGCCGGGCGGACGCCGCGTCGTACGCCGGGGCGCTGCGCGCGGACACCGCGCTGGCCTGTCTTCAGTCGGCCAACCACGAGGTGGGCACCGAGCAGCCGGTGGCGGAGGCGGCCGAGGTGTGCCGGGCGGCGGGGGTGCCGCTGCTGGTGGACGCGGCGCAGTCGCTGGGCTGGGGGCCGGTGGCGGGCGACTGGTCGCTGCTGACGGCGAGCGCGCACAAGTGGGGCGGGCCGCCGGGGGTCGGACTGCTCGCGGTGCGCAAGGGGGTGCGGTTCGCGGTGCGGGGGCCGGCCGACGAGCGGGAGTCGGGCCGGGCGGCCGGGTTCGAGAACATCCCGGCGATCGTGGCGGCGGCGGCCTCACTGCGGGCGGTGCGCGCCGAGGCGGCCGCTCAGGCGGTGCGGCTGCGGGAGTTGACGGAGCTGATCCGGGCGCGGGTGCCCGAGCTGGTGCCGGACGTGGAGGTGGTGGGCGATCCGGTGCGGCGGCTGCCGGGCATCGTCACCTTCTCCTGTCTCTACGTCGACGGCGAGGCGCTGCTGCACGAGCTGGACCGGGAGGGCTTCGCGGTCTCCTCCGGTTCCTCCTGCACCAGCGGCACGCTGACGCCGAGCCATGTGCTGCGGGCGATGGGGGTGCTGAGCGAGGGGAACGTGCGGGTGTCGCTGCCGGCCGGGACGTCCGCACCGGACGTCGAGCGGTTCCTCGCGGTGCTGCCGGGGGCGGTGGCGGGGGTGCGGGAGAAGCTGGGGGCGCCCGCTCCGCGGGCGGCCGTGCGCCGGGCGGAACTGGTGCTGGACGCGCTCGGCAAGCGCTGCCCCGTCCCGGTGATCGAGCTGGCCAAGGTGATCGGGGAGGTGCCGGTCGGCGGCACGGTGCGGGTCCTGGCCGACGACGCGGCGGCGCGGCTGGACATCCCGGCGTGGTGCGAGATGCGCGGGCAGGAGTACGTCGGCGAGGAGCCGGCGGACGAGGGCGCGGCCTACGTCGTCCGCCGGCTCTCCTGAGGACGGCGCGGCGCGAGCCGTGCTCCCCGGGCGGCCGGGCGGCGGTCAGACCAGGTGGGCGCGGACCTCGCGGGCCGCGTCGTCGCCGTACGCCTTGGTGAAGCGCCCCATGAAGTGGCCGCGGCTCAGCTGGTACTCCTGGGTGCCGATGGTCTCGATGACCAGGGTGGCGAGCATGCAGCCGACCTGGGCGGCGCGCTGGTGGTCGACGCCCCAGGCCAGGCCGGACAGGAAGCCGGCGCGGAAGGCGTCGCCGACGCCCGTCGGGTCGGCCTTGCGCTCCTCGTCCGGGCAGCCGACCTCGATCGCCTCGTCGCCCGCGCGCTCGATGCGCACGCCGCGGGCGCCGAGGGTGGTGACCCGGTGGCCGACCCGGTCGAGGATCTCGGCGTCGCTCCAGCCGGTCTTGTTCTCGATGAGGCCCTTCTCGTACTCGTTGGAGAACAGGTACGTCGCGCCGTCCAGCAGGGTGCGGATCTCGTCGCCGTCCATCCGGGCGATCTGCTGGGAGAAGTCGGCGGCGAACGGGATCGAGCGCGAGCGGCACTCCTCGGTGTGCCGCAGCATCGCCTCCGGGTCGTCGGCGCCGATCAGCACCAGGTCGAGGCCGCCGACGCGGTCCGCGACGGTCTTCAGCTCGATGAGGCGGGCCTCGCTCATCGCGCCGGTGTAGAAGGAGCCGATCTGGTTGTGGTCGGCGTCGGTGGTGCACACGAAGCGGGCGGTGTGCAGGGTCTCGGAGATGCGGACCGAGGCGGTGTCGACGCCGTGCCGGTCGAGCCAGTCGCGGTACTCGCCGAAGTCGGGGCCGGCGGCGCCGACCAGGACGGGGTCGGTGCCGAGCTGGCCCATGCCGAAGGCGATGTTGGCGCCGACGCCGCCGCGCCGGACGTCCAGCTGGTCGACGAGGAAGGAGAGCGAGACCGTGTGCAGCTGGTCCGCGACGAGCTGGTCGGCGAAGCGGCCGGGGAACGTCATGAGGTGGTCGGTGGCGATGGAGCCGGTGACAGCGATGCGCACGGCGTGGACTCTCCTGCCGGGAGGGGGATTGACAGTTCACGCTACCCGCTCGGCGCGGAGCGCTGAAGCGGGCGAAACTACCCGATAGTAGAGCTTTCCCGGACGGCTGTGACGTGCCTACGGTTCGCCCATGACGAACCCCGGGATTCACACCGGCCCCGCCCGGGCCGATCAGGACGTCGATCTGGCCGCGCTGCGCGGGGACTGCGCCCGGATGGCGCCGCGCTGGGCGGCGCCCGGGCGCCGGGCCGCCCGTCCGGTGCCGCCGTCGCGCATCCACGGCGTGTCCGTGCCGGCCTCCGCCGCCCGGCTGCTGGCCGCCATGGCGGAGTACGGCGACTGAGGGCGCGCCGCTCCGGGCGAGCGGCCCGCGCCGGGAGCCGGGAGCCGGGAAGGGAACCCGGGCGGGGAACCGTACGCTCCCTCGCCGCGTCCCATCGCCGTCCCCCGTTCGGGGGATGCGGGATACGACCCGATGGCCGATCACTTCCACAGGGGCGGCCGCGGGCCGATCCGGGGACGTACGGCAGCCGAAGGAGCGATGCGGTGAACACCGAGCGAGCCGACCACGACGACGCGGCCGGGGCCGCGGGCAGCGGCGCCTCCGGTGCCGGCGCCTCCCGCACCGGAGAGGACACCTCGGGCGGGGACACGGCGGGCGGGCGGTCGCGGTGGGGGCGCGGGCCGCTGATGGCGGTGCCGGTGGCCGCCGCCGTGCTGCTGGTGGGCGGCGGCGGGGCGTACCTCGCCGCCGGCGCCGCGGACGGCCGTACCCAGTCGGCGGCTTCCGCCGGGCACGGCACTCCCCCGCCGCTCGTCCTGGACGGTTACGCCGCGCGGGGCACGGGCGGCGGCACGGACGGCGGAACCGGCCCCGGCATCGCGCCCGGCGAGCCCAACCCCTACGGGACCACCTACCGGGCGGCCGGCGCGCTGCCCGCCGGGCCCGGGTCGGCGCCGGTCTACACCGCGCGGGGCGAGGTCGGCCGGGCGGAGGTGGCCCGGCTGGCGAAGGCGCTCGGCGTGGCGGGCGCGCCGGTGGCCGAGGCGCGGGCGTGGCGGGTCGGGGCCGTCAAGGACGGTTCGGGGCCGGTGCTCCGGGTGGACCGGCAGGCGCCGGGGTCCTGGACGTTCAGCCGGTACGCGCCGGGCACCGACGACTGCAAGGGCGCGGTGTGCGGGCGCGGGCCCGTCGCTCCGGCCGGGCGCGCGGTGAGCGCGGCGGCGGCGGAGAAGGCGGCGGCGCCGGTGCTCGCGGCGGTGGGCCAGGGCGACGCGCGGGTGGACGCGAGCCGGATCATGGGCGCCCAGCGGGCGGTGACCGCCGATCCGACGGTGGGCGGTCTGCCCACGGACGGCTGGACGACCGATCTGGTCGTCGGCGTGCGGGGTGAACTGGTCGGCGGCAGCGGGCAGGTGAAGGCGCCGGTGAAGGGGGACACGTATCCGGTGCTGAGCGCGCGCCGGACGCTGGACCTGATGAACGCCGCGCCCCGGACCGACCACCGCATGGGCGTCGGCGGCTGCGCGAGCGCGGTGCCGCTGAAGGACCGGCTGGAGGCGCCGTGCGGCGCCTCCTCCGCGGGCGGCGCGGTCAAGGGCGATGTGCTGACCGTGGACAAGGCGGTGTTCGGGCTGGCGTCGCGCACCTCCGAAGGGCGGCGGGCGCTGGTGCCGTCCTGGCTGTTCCAGGTGCGCGGGGCGCCGGGGCAGGAGGACTTCACGGTGACCTACCCGGCCGTCGACCCCCGCTATCTCGCCCCGCCGGCCACCGCCTCGGCCACACCGCCGGCGTCGCCGTCCGGGCGGCCGGAGCCCCGGCCGAGCGGTTCGGGCACCGCCGCGCCGGTCACCCGGGACGTGCCGGTGACGGCGTACGGCGTCCGGGACGGCGGGCTGACGGTGACCTTCGAGGGCGGGGTGTGCTCCGAGTACACGGCGGTGGCGCGCGAGGCCGCCGACCGGGTGACGGTCACGGTGACCGAGAAGCGGTGGCCCGGCCGGGTGTGCATCGCGATCGCCAAGGAGTACCGCCGCACGGTGCCGCTGGAGCGCCCGCTCGGCGAGCGGAAGGTGGTCCGGGCGGACGGCGACCCGGTTCCGCTGGAGCGGCCCGCCGCCCGGACGACGGACGCGCCGCACGCGAACGACGGACGGCCCGTCAGGTAGGCGGGGCGGGACGGGCGGGCGCGGAGGGCAGCGGTGTCCGCGCACGCGGAAGGCGGCGGTCCCCCGGCTGGGGGGCCGCCGCCTTCCGTCAGATCCGTCCCGCCGGGACGCTCGCGCGTCCGGCCGGGTCAGCTGAAGGAGTCGCCGCAGGCGCAGGAGCCCGTCGCGTTCGGGTTGTCGATCGTGAAGCCCTGCTTCTCGATGGTGTCCACGAAGTCGACGGTGGCGCCGCCCAGGTAGGGGGCGCTCATGCGGTCGGTGACGACCTTGACGCCGCCGAAGTCCTTGACGACGTCGCCGTCGAGCGAGCGCTCGTCGAAGAAGAGCTGGTAGCGCAGGCCGGAGCAGCCGCCGGGCTGGACAGCGACGCGCAGGGCGAGGTCGTCACGGCCTTCCTGGTCGAGCAGGGCCTTGACCTTGGACGCGGCGGCGTCGGTCAGAACGATGCCGTCGGTGACGGTGCTGGTCTCGTCCGATACGGACATCTACATCTCTCCCGGGTTGTACGGAGACTGCTTGCCGACGAGTGCAACCGGCGGAGCGGCGGATTCATTCCGGGCCGAGCACGTGCCTTCTCGTACGTCCCCGCCCGTGTGGGCCTCTCCGAGTCCGTCTGCGCTCGTCCGCTCGTCAGTTCATGCTCGCACACCCGGCGGGCCGCCGACAGGGCCGCACGGAGCGGGCGCCCGGATGCGACGAACGCGACATCGGCGGCAACCGCGGCGGACGGCGAGGTGTCGGGATTCACGTCACATCGACGCAATGTGCATCGTCAACGTGACGTGAAGCGGTTATGATAGATAGCGTCAATTAGACGAAAAGTAGAAAGGGTGCGTGTCGTGACCACCGCCCAGCCCCGAGAGCTCGACGTCCAGCCGACGCCGCTCGCCCTGCTGCTGCTCGGCCGCGAGGCCGACCCGAGGAGCGAGCGCGGCGTCGACTGTCCCGGCGAGCTGCCCTCCCCGTCCGACCCCGACCTGGTGGCGCGCGCCCGCGCGGCCAAGGAGAAGCTCGGGGACAAGGTCTTCGTCCTCGGCCACCACTACCAGCGTGACGAGGTCATCCAGTTCGCCGACGTCACGGGCGACTCCTTCAAGCTGGCCCGGGACGCCGCCGCGCGGCCGGACGCGGAGTACATCGTGTTCTGCGGTGTGCACTTCATGGCGGAGTCCGCGGACATCCTGACGAGCGACGAGCAGAAGGTGGTCCTGCCGGACCTGGCCGCCGGGTGCTCCATGGCCGACATGGCGACGGCCGAGCAGGTCGCCGAGTGCTGGGACGTGCTGACCGAGGCCGGCATCGCCGAGCAGGTCGTGCCGGTGTCGTACATGAACTCCTCGGCCGACATCAAGGCGTTCACCGGCAAGCACGGCGGCACCATCTGCACCTCGTCCAACGCGAAGCGCGCCCTGGACTGGGCCTTCGAGCAGGGCGAGAAGGTGCTGTTCCTGCCCGACCAGCACCTGGGCCGCAACACGGCGGTGCGGGACATGGGCATGTCCCTGGAGGACTGCGTCGTCTACAACCCGCACCGGCCGGGCGGCGGACTGACCGCCGAGCAGCTGCGCGCGGCGAAGATGATCCTGTGGCGCGGCCACTGCTCGGTGCACGGCCGCTTCAGCCTGGAGTCGGTCGAGGACGTCCGGGCGCGGATCCCCGGCGTCAACGTCCTGGTGCACCCGGAGTGCAAGCACGAGGTGGTCGCCGCGGCCGACCAGGTCGGCTCGACGGAGTACATCATCAAGGCGCTGGAGGCGGCCCCGGCCGGCTCCAAGTGGGCCATCGGCACCGAGCTGAACCTGGTGCGCCGCCTGGCGAACCGTTTCGCCGCCGAGGACAAGGAGATCGTCTTCCTCGACAAGACGGTCTGCTTCTGCTCGACCATGAACCGCATCGACCTGCCCCACCTGGTCTGGACCCTGGAGTCCCTGGCCGAGGGCAACCTGGTCAACCGGATCGAGGTCGACAAGGAGACCGAGGCGTTCGCGAAGCTGGCCCTGGAACGGATGCTGGCGCTGCCGTAACGGCGGACCGCGTGCACGGCGGCGGCCGGGGCTCCTTCGCGGAGTCCCGGCCGCCGCCGTGTCCGCGCGGAATCGGGCGGGAGCGGGCGGGAGCGTGCGGGGGCGTGCCGGGAGCGGGCGGCGCGCTCAGTCCGCCCTGGGGCGGACCAGTCCGGACTCGTAGGCGATGACCACCAGCTGGGCCCGGTCGCGGGCGCCGAGCTTGGCCATCGCCCGGTTCACATGGGTCTTGACGGTCAGCGGGCTGACCCGGAGGCGCTCGGCGATCTCGTCGTTGGAGTGGCCGCCGGCGACCTGGACCAGGACCTCGCGCTCGCGCACGGTCAGCGCGGCCAGCCGTCCCGCGCGGGCCGGGTCGCGGCCGTCGTCGGCGTCGCCCTGGGCGAGGAAGCGGGCGATCAGCCCCTTGGTGGCGACCGGGGACAGCAGGGCGTCCCCCTGCGCGGCGATCCGGATCGCGCTGAGCAGTTCCTCCGGTTCGCTGCCCTTGCCGAGGAAGCCGGAGGCGCCCGCGCGCAGCGCCCCCACCACGTAGTCGTCCACCTCGAAGGTGGTCAGGATGACCACCCGGACGTGCGCGAGCACCGGGTCGGCGCTGATCAGCCGGGTGGCGGCGAGGCCGTCGGTGCCCGGCATCCGGATGTCCATGAGGACCACGTCGGCGCGCCGCTCCCGGGCCAGGCGCACCGCCTCGGCGCCCTCGGACGCCTCGCCGACCACCTCCATGTCGGGCTCGGAGTCGACGAGCACGCGGAAGGCGCTGCGCAGCAGGGCCTGGTCGTCGGCGAGCAGGACACGGATCGTCATGCGGCATCCCCCGGGGCGGGTGTGCGGGTGCGGGCGCGGCTCTGGGCGCACGCGGGGCCGTGGGCGTGGGTCGTCGCGGGCAGGATCGCATGGACCCGGAAGCCGCCGCCGTAGCGGGGGCCGGTGGTGAGGGCGCCGCCGAGGGCGGTGACCCGCTCGCGCATGCCGAGCAGGCCGTGGCCGCCGGCGGGGGCGGGCTCGTCCTCGGCGGCCGGGTCGCCGTCGGGGCCGTGGCCGCCGTCGGCCACGGCCGCGGTCGCGTCGGCGCCCGGCAGAGGTGCGTCGGCACCGGGCGCGGGGCGGGCGTCGCCGCGCGCGCCGTCGTCCAGGACGGTGATCTCCACGGTGGGTCCGACGCGTACGACGCTGACCTCGGCCCGCGCGCCGGCCCCGGCGTGCTTGTGCACGTTCGTCAGCGCCTCCTGCACGACCCGGAAGGCGGCCAGGTCGACGGCGGCGGGCAGGGTCGTGCCGTCGTCGGCGCGGGCGACCTCGACGTGCAGGCCGGCGCTGCGGAAGGTGCCGACGAGTTCGTCCAGGCGGTCCAGGCCCGGGGCGGGCTCGGTGGGCGCCTCGGGGTCGTCGCTCTGCCGGAGCAGCCCGACGGTGGCGCGCAGTTCGTTCAGCGCGGACCGGCCCGCCTCGCGGACGTGCGCCAGGGCCTCCTTGGCCTGGTCCGGGCGCTTGTCCATGACGTGCGCGGCGACTCCGGCCTGCACGTTGACCAGGGCGATGTGGTGGGCGACGACGTCGTGCAGATCGCGGGCGATGCGCAGCCGCTCCTCGGCGACCCGGCGGCGGGCCTCCTCCTCCCGGGTGCGTTCGGCGCGCTCGGCGCGTTCGCGCATCGCCCGGACGAAGGCGCGGCGGCTGCGGACGGCGTCGCCGCCGGCGGCCGCCATGCCGGTCCAGGCGAAGATGCCGAGGTTCTCCTGCGCGTACCAGGGCAGCGGTCCGGCGAACATGGCCGCGCCGGTCAGCACGAGCATGGTGGCCAGGCCGAGCCGCCAGGTGGTGGTGCGGTCGGTGGTGGCGGCGACGGTGAACAGGGCGACCACGGCCGACATGGCGACGGGGGCGCGCGGGTCGCCGGTGACGCACTCGACCAGCGAGACGGCGCCGGTGACGGCCAGGACGGTGCGCGGGGCGCGGCGGCGGAAGGCGAGCGCCGCGGCGCCGAGGGTCATCAGGACCAGGCTGAGGGGCGCGGGCTCGCGTACGGCCCAGCTGACGCCGTGCGGTCCGCCCGGGCCCACGAAGGAACCGGCCACCATGCACACCAGGACGGCGGTGGCGAGGGCCGCGTCCAGGGCGAAGGGGTGCGCGGCCAGGCGGCAGCGGGCGCGGTCGAGTCGGGTCACGGTCGTCCACCGTACGGGGTCGCCGCGCGGCCCGGGCGTGGTCGGGCCGACGCCGTCGAGGCCCCCCGGAGCCCGAGGCGCCGTTCCCGGTGCCTCAGGCGGCGTGCCTCACCCCGGGATCAGGCCGTCGTCGCTGAGCAGGTCCCGGACCTCCTCCAGGGTGGCGTCCGGGGCGGGGAGGATCAGCTCCGAGGGTTCGAGGGAGTCGTCCGGGAGGGGGTCGCCGAGGGCGCGGACCCGGTCGAGGAGAGCGGTCAGGGTGCGGCGGAAGCCGGGTCCGTCGCCCTTCTCCATCTCGGCCAGGAGTTCGTCGTCCAGCCCGTTCAGCTCGGCGAGGTGGCCGTCGGCCAGCCTCACCTGCCCCTCTCCCATGATCCGTACGATCATGTCGCCCTCCTCGGCGGCGTGGACCCCGTCCGGCTACTGCTTGTCGAAGCGGGGAGCGTCCTGCGGCTGCTGCTGGGGCTGCGCCTGGTTCTGGCCGCCCTCGATGGCCTGCTGCGGGGCGCCGCCGGCCAGCTCGGCCTTCATGCGCTGGAGTTCCAGCTCTACATCCGTACCACCGGAGAGGCGGTCCAGCTCGGCCGCGATGTCGTCCTTGGCCATGCCGCTCGGGTCGTCCAGGGCGCCGGAGGCGAGCAGTTCGTCGATCGCGCCGGCCCGGGCCTGGAGCTGCTGGGTCTTGTCCTCGGCGCGCTGGATGGCCAGGCCGACGTCGCCCATCTCCTCGGAGATGCCGGAGAACGCCTCGCCGATCCGGGTCTGCGCCTGGGCGGCGGTGTAGGTGGCCTTGATGGTCTCCTTGCGGGTCCGGAAGGCGTCCACCTTGGCCTGCAGGCGCTGCGCCGCCAGAGTGAGCTTCTCCTCCTCGCCCTGGAGGGTGGAGTGCTGCGTCTCCAGGTCCGTCACCTGCTGCTGGAGCGCGGCGCGGCGGGACAGGGCCTCGCGGGCCAGGTCCTCACGGCCGAGCGCCAGCGCCTTGCGGCCCTGGTCCTCCAGCTTGGAGGACTGCGACTGCAACTGGTTGAGCTGGAGTTCCAGGCGCTTGCGGCTGGTGGCCACGTCGGCGACGCCGCGCCGCACCTTCTGGAGCAGTTCCAGCTGCTTCTGGTACGAGTAGTCGAGGGTCTCGCGCGGGTCCTCGGCCCGGTCAAGGGCCTTGTTCGCCTTCGCGCGGAAGATCATCCCCATACGCTTCATGACACCGCTCATGGGCTTCGCGCGCCCCCTTCTGACGGACTCCAGCTCACAGCTCTGCGACAGAACCCACAGTACGGGCCCCGCATCCATTACCGCACTGTTCGGTCGCGGATGCGGTCATCCCCAAGGACGACTGCGTACGCCGTCGCTCCGGCCCAGGGAGTAGGTGACTCCCGGGGGCAGGACCGCCGTGCCCGTGCCGTCCCCTGTTCTCCTTAGGACGTCCGGTGTTGCCGGATCGTTCCCGGCCGGACTGTGGTCCATGCGGGTCAAGCCCTTACCCTTGGGATTTGTGTTCCGTAGCCGTGCCAAGGAAGAGAAGGCCCCGGCCGCCGACAAGGCCCCGGTGAGCATCTCCAAGCAGTCCCGTGACCCGCAGGCCCCCAAGGGCCGCCCGACGCCGAAGCGGAGTGAGGCCCAGTCCCAGCGGCGCAGCGTCGCCACCACTCCGACGAACCGCAAGGACGCCGCCAAGCGGCAGCGCGAGGAGCGGCGCGTCGCCATGGACCGCCAGCGCCAGGCGCTGGCCAACGGCGACGAGCGTTACCTCCCGGCCCGCGACAAGGGCCCGGTGCGCCGCTTCGCGCGCGACTTCATCGACTCGCGGTTCAACATCGCGGAGTTCTTCCTGCCGATGGCCGTGGTCATCCTGGTGCTGTCGATGGTGCGGGTGGGCTACCTCCAGCAGGTCGCGCTGCTGCTGTGGCTGGTGGTGATCGTGCTGATCGTGCTGGACTCGGTGCTCAGCGGCTTCCGCCTGAAGAAGCGGCTCGCCGAGCGCTTCCCGGGCCAGGTCACCAAGGGCGCGGTCGCCTACGGCCTGATGCGCTCCCTCCAGATGCGCCGGCTGAGGCTGCCGAAGCCGCAGGTCAAGCGGGGCGAGCGGCCCTGAGCACGACTGCTTTCTCCGGGGGCGCGGCCGATTCCCGGCCGGCCGGGCCGGGCGGGCTGCGCGACGTCGTACGGCAGGAACTGGTCGCCCGGCAACTGGAGGAGCAGATAGCCGGGCGGTTCCCCGTCGGGCAGCGGCTGCGGGTGCTCGACGTCGGGATGGGCCGGGGCGCGCAGGCGCTGCGGCTCGCCCGGGCCGGTCACCAGGTGACCGGTCTGGAGCGCGACGAGACGCTGATCGCCGCGGCGCGTGCGGCGCTGGCCGGTGAACCGGAGGGCATCCGGGCGCGGATGCGGATCGTCGCGGGCGACGGCCGGGACACCGGGGTGCACTTCCTGCCCGGCGGCTTCGACGTGGTGCTGTGCCACGGCGTGCTGATGCACGTCGAGGAGCCGGACGCGCTGCTGGCCGGGCTGGCGCGGATGCTCGCGCCGGGCGGCCTGCTGTCGCTGCTGGTGCGCAACGGCGACGCGCCGGCGCTGCGGCCGGGCCTGTCCGGCGACTGGGCGGGGGCGCTGGCCGCGTTCGACGCGACGGCTCCACGCCCCCGCCTTCCCCGTGCCCGGACCGACGTGGACGGGGAGACCCATGCCCGGACCGGTCCCGGCGTCCGCGCGGACCGCCTCGCCGATCTGACGGCGACGCTGGCCGGCATCGGGGCACCGCTGCACTCCTGGTACGGGGTGCGGGTCTTCACGGACACGGCGGCGGACGGCACGGAGCCGCCGGCCGACCTGGAGACCCTGCTGGCCGCCGAGGACCGCGCCGGGCGCACCGACCCGTACCGCGCGGTGGCGGGCCTGCTCCACCTGTGCGGCGTACGGGGCTGAGCCCGCCCGCCCCGCCCGTGCGGCGTACGGGCTGAGTCCCGCCCCGCCGCGCCGGCGCGGCGCGGCGCGGTACGGGTCCGGTCCGCCCTCGGCGCACGTTCGGGTGAGCTGTGCGGGACGGGGAGCGGGGGCGGCGGCAGACTCGGTTCATGGACGTCTTCCTCGGCCGGGACCGGCGCTCGCGACGGGCCGGTGCGCCGGCCGCCCTGGTGTGCTGTGCCGCGCTGCTGGCCGCGCCGCTGGCCGGGTGCAGCGGCTCGTCGTCGCCCGGTGCGGCGACGGCCTCGGCCCGCGGTGAGGCGACGGCGGGCGCCGGGGACGTCTCCGGGGGGCGGCAGCAGGCGGTCGCCCCGCGCTCGGCGAACGACCTCCAGAGCGACTACCTGCGGGTGATCCGGGACGTGCTGCCGTCGGTGGTGCAGATCCAGGGCAGCAACGACCTGGGGTCCGGGGTGGTGTACGACGACAAGGGCCACATCGTCACCAACGCGCACGTCGTCGGGAACGAGAAGCGGTTCCGGGTGACCACGGCGGGCAGCGAGGAGACGTTCACCGCCACCCTCGTCTCCTCCTACCCGGACCAGGACCTCGCCGTGGTGAAGCTGGACAAGGTGCCGCCGGGGCTGAAGGCGGCCGCGTTCGGCGAGTCGGAGAAGGTCGAGGTCGGCCAGATCGTGCTGGCCATGGGCTCGCCGCTGGGCCTGTCCTCCAGCGTGACGCAGGGCATCGTGTCGGCGACCGGCCGCACGGTCAGCGAGGGCAGCAGCGGCAGCGGCACGGGGGCGACGATCGCCAACATGGTGCAGACCTCGGCCGCGATCAACCCGGGCAACAGCGGGGGCGCGCTGGTGAACCTGGACGGCCAGGTCGTCGGCATCCCGACGCTGGCGGCCACCGATCCGCAGCTCGGCGGCAGCGCCGCCCCCGGCATCGGCTTCGCGATCCCGGCGTCGATGGTGAGCACGATCGCCGGGCAGATCGTGAAGTACGGCAAGGTCGTGGACTCCGGCCGGGCCGCGCTCGGCATCACCGGCCGCACGGTCGTCGACGCCGACTACCAGCCCGCCGGGGTCGCCGTGGCCGAGGTCAAGGCGGGCGGCGCCGCGGACAAGGCGGGCATCCGGCCGGGCGACATCATCACCCGGGTGGGCGACGCGCGGATCACGACGATCACCTCGCTGTCCGAGGCGCTGGCCGCGGACCGCCCCGGCGGACGGACCAAGGTGACCTTCTCCCGCGACGGCCAGGAGCACACGGTGGACGTGACGCTGGGCGAGCAGTGAGGCACCGTCCGTCGAGCGGCGGGGGCGAGGGGGCGGGCCGCCCCCTCGCCCGTCCTCAGGCCTGGGCGCCGTCGGCGTGCAGGCTCATCGGGCCGTAGATCTCCGCCGCGTCCTCGAACAGCCGGACCTGGTCCGCGCCGCCGTCGGCGAGGGCCTTCCAGTTCTCGCCGATCCAGGACTCGGCGTCGCCCTGCGTGGTGAACTCCTCCGGCTGCACCGCGGGCTGGACCTCCGTCCCGTCGGCCGTCTCGAACCGCCACGTCCATGCCGCCATGTACGCCTCCCTGAGATGAACACCCTGCACAGCGGTAGCCGGATCTTGGTCCGGCTCCTGCCCGCAGCCTAGTGCCGCGGGCCTTTCCGGTCGCGGCACAGGCCCGGTCCCCGGACTTCTGCCCCGCTCCGCGACGCCGCGCACCCCTCGGGGCGGACGGCGGAAATTTCGCGACAGGCCCGGCCGGATGCGCGGGAGCGGCGGCGACCCGCGAAAATCAGGTCCGTGGACGTGACTCTGCTCGGCACCGGCGCCCCCGCGGGCCTGCCCCGCCCCCACTGCCCCTGCGCGGCCTGTGCGACGGCGCTCGGCGCCGACGCGCGGGCGGCGACCTCGCTGCTGGTGGACGGGGCGCTGCTGCTGGACCTGACCCCGGGCGCGGCCCTGGCGGCGGCGCGCGCCGGGGCCTCCCTCGGCCAGGTGGCCCAGGTGCTGCTGACCCACCCGCACGACGGGCCCGCCGTGGAGGCGCCGGCCGGGCTGCCGCAACCGGGCCGGGTGCCGGACGGGCGCGAGCTGGCGCTGCTGTCGGGGCACCGGGTGCGGGCGGTGGCGATGGACGCGCCGGGCACCGGGTACGCGGTGACGGCGCCGGACGGGCTGCGGCTGCTGTACCTGCCGCCGGGCGGCGCGCCCGCGGGTCTGGAGGAGGACTCGGCTCAGTCGTACGACATGGTGCTCGCGGACGTGGTGGGGCGGCCGGACGCGCTGGCGAAGCTGCGGGCGGTCGGTTCGGTGGGCCCGGCCACGGACGTCGTCGCGGTGCACCTGGACCACGACGTGCCGCCGGGTGCGGAGCTGCGCAGGCGGCTGGCGGCGGCGGGCGCGCGGGCGGTGCCGGACGGCACGACGCTGGCGGTCGGCGGGTACGAGGAGGTGCCGGACGTGCCCCGGCGCACGCTGGTGCTCGGCGGGGCGCGCTCGGGCAAGTCGGTGGAGGCGGAGCGGCGGCTGGAGTCCTTCCCCGGCGTCCTGTACGTGGCGACCGGCGGGACCCGGGGCGGGGACACCGAGTGGGCGTCGCGGGTGGCCACGCACCGCGAGCGGCGGCCGGGCTCGTGGCGTACGGCGGAGACCTGCGACCTGGCGCCCCTGCTGGCCGAGGACGGTCCGCCGCTGCTCGTGGACTGCCTGTCGCTGTGGCTGACCGACGCGATGGACGCCGTCGGCGCGTGGGACGACGCGGTGTGGGCGGACGGCGGCGAGCGGGCGCTGCGCGAGCGGACGGCGGCGCTGACGGCCGCCGTCCGGGCCACCTCCCGCACCGTGGTCGCCGTCTCCAACGAGGTCGGCTCCGGCATCGTCCCGGCCACCGCCTCCGGCCGCCGCTACCGCGACGAACTCGGCCGCCTGAACGCGGCGTTCGCCGCCGAGTGCGAGCAGGTGCTGCTGGTGGTGGCGGGCCAGGCGCTGGTGCTGCGCGGCTGAGCCGCCGGGCCGCGCGGCCCGGGCACGGGGCCGCCGGTGGGGCGCGGGGTCAGGCGGCGTCCTTGCGGACCACGACGCGGTAGGCGTTGGACAGGCCGGGGGTGCGGCGCAGCAGCGGGGACAGGATCAGGTCGACGACGGCCACCGCGTCCACCAGCAGGCCCGTCGCGGCGGCCAGGACGGCGCGCACGGCGCGGTGCGCGGCGGAGGGCGGGGTGCGCCGCCAGGGCGCGTCGGGGGCGGGCAGCAGGCGGGCGAGGAGCAGGGCGAGGGCGGCGGACAGGTCGTTGGGGGTGTGCGGGGTGCGGCGGTCGACGACGAGGACCGTGCAGCCGGCCGACTCCAGTTCCGCGCGCAGGTTGGCGAGCGGCAGCAGGTGCAGATGGCGGGGCTGGCCGTGCGGCAGCCACCACTTGCCCAGCAGCCGGGCGAACGCGCTGCGCGGGTCGGGCAGTTCGACCAGCAGATGGCCGCCGGGGCGCAGCGCGGCGAGCGCGCCGCGCAGTTCGGCGCGCGGGTCGGGGGCGTGCGCCAGGTGGTGGAAGACGCTGACCACGTCGTAGCGGCCGCGCAGCCGTGCGGCGAGGTGCGGGTCGGCCAGGTGGCCGATGTGCGCCTCGTCGATCCGTCCGGCCTCGCGGGCCCGCTCCACCCGCTCGGTCGGGTCGAGGCCGTCGAAGGCGGTGTACGGGAACACCTCCCGCGCGGCCGCCGGGAAGTGGGCGTGGCCGGTGCCCACGTCGAGCCAGCTCTCCGGTTCGCCCACGTCGGCCAGCAGGCGGGCGTCGCCGCGGTGCCGGCGGCGGCCGCGGCGGTCGGCGAGCACCGGGTCGGGCAGGCCGTCGGGGTCGCTCTCGTCGTGGTCGCGGTGGTAGAAGGCCAGGCCGGCCGGGGTGAGCCGGGGGTTCTGGAAGGCGTGCCCGCAGTCCCGGCACTGGTCGAGGGCGAAGACCCCCGGTTTGCGTTGCAGCAGGTCCGGCGCGCGCAGCCGGGTGCGCAGCCGCGCCGATCCGCACCACGGGCAGTCCTCGCGGCGCGGTTCGCTGAACCGGTCGGTGCCCTGGGCGAGTTCGGCGGCGTACGCGATGCGGCGCGGGTCGTAGATCCGCGGGGCGTACGGCAGGGGCGGCATGGGCGGCTCCCGGGGCGTCGGGGTCGTACGGCGGCGGGGCCGGCGGCGGCCCGGTCGCTGCCGACATTTCATGGCAAAGGGAACGTAGGGGATCGCGCGCGCGAGGGGAAAGAGGCTGACCGGGTGTGGCGGTGACGCAGCTCCGCCGGGTGCGGCCGGGGCCGGTACTGTTCGGCGAATGAGCTCGCTGAATCTCGACGACTTCACCGATCTGATCGAGCGCCCCGACGGCGGTGTGCGCCGTGCCGCCGAGGAGCGCCGGGAGCGCCGGGTCGTGCCGCCCGGCGCGCTGGGCCGCCTGGACGACCTGGGCGAGTGGCTGGCCGCGGCCCAGGGCACGGTGCCGGTGCGGCCGGTGGAGCGGCCGCGGGTCGTGCTGTTCGCCGGCGACCACGGCGTGGCGGAACTGGGCGTCTCGGCGCGGCCTGCGGGCGGCGCCGGGCAGCTGGTGCGGGCGGTGCTGGAGGGCGGCCGGCCGGTGTCCGTGCTGGCCCGGCGGCTCGGGGCGCCGGTGCGGGTGGTCGACATGGCCCTGGACTGCGCGCCCGAGACGCTGCCCGCCGACGTCGTACGCCACCGGGTGCGGCGCGGCAGCGGACGGGTCGACATCGAGGACGCGCTGACCCTGGACGAGGCGGAGGCCGCCTTCCGGGCCGGGATGGCGGTGGCCGACGAGGAGGCCGACTCCGGTACGGATCTGGTCGTGCTCGGCGATGTGAGCGTGGGCGGCACGACGCCGGCCGCCGTGCTGGTGGCGGCGCTGTGCGGGACGGACGCGTCGGTGGTGACCGGGCGCGGCGGCGAGCCGATCGACGATCTGGCGTGGATGCGCAAGTGCGCCGCGATCCGGGACGCGCTGCGCCGGGCGCGGCCGGTGCTGGGCGACCAGTTGCAGCTGCTGGCGACTGTGGGCGGGGCCGACCTCGCGGCGATGACCGGCTTCCTGCTCCAGTGCGCGGTGCGCAAGCTGCCGGTGGTGCTGGACGGCGTGGTCTCGGCCGCGTGCGCGCTGGTGGGCCAGCGGGTGGCGTTCCGGGCGCCGGACTGGTGGCTGGCGGGTCAGGCGAGCGGGGAGCCGGGCCAGGCCAAGGCGCTGGACCGGATGGCGCTGGAGCCGCTGCTCGACCACGGGCTGACGGTGGGTGAGGGCGCGGGCGCGCTGCTGGCCCTGCCGCTGGTGCAGGCCGCGGCGGCACTGGCGGCGGAGCTGCCGGAGCGGCCCGAGCGGCCCGAGCGGTCGGGTGAGGCCGCCGGGGAGGAGACGGAGCCCGAGGCGGCCGACACCGGGAGCTGAGCCGGCGGGCGGGGCGCGCGGCGCCTACCGCGCGCCGGGGACGGCGAGGGGCCGCCGGAGCGGGAAAAGAGCGGTTCGCCAGGTTCATTCGCGGTGGGTGAGCGGCGGACCCCGGACCGCGCCGCCGGTACGGCCGTACCGGCGGTCGGCGGTGCGGTCTCGCGGCGGGCCGCCGCGTTCGCCGTCTGGTACCTGCGGGCCGTCGCGGCCGTCAACTTCCTCAGCGCGGTGTGGGTCTGGCTCGGCCAGGACGTACGGCGGCACAACTCGCGCTGGTTCCAGATCGACTCGCTGTACCGGGCCAACGCCAAGTACCGGCCCGCCTGGGAGCCGCGGTTCCTGCTCTTCGAGAAGAGCGCCGACCTGCCGCGCATCGCCCTCGCCTCGGCCCGCGCGGAAGGCTTCCTGGAGGCGCCGGGCCTGCCGAAGTGGCTGCACCGGCGGCAGCTGGGGACGCGGGGACGGCGGGGACGGCGGGAAGCGCGGGGACGGGGACGCGCGGGTGGGGGCCGGTCCGGCCGGCTCACTCCGGATCCCGGTGCGACCGGGCCGCCGGCCTGTGCGCCTTGCCCGACGCGGGGCCGGAGTCGTGGGCGGGGCCCGCGTCCGACGGACCGGGCGATCCGGCGGGGGCCGCCCCCGGCAGGCCGGACGAGGGCGCGTCCGGCGGCTCGGCCGCGGGCGCGTCCAGCTCGGCAGGGGGCGGTCCCGGCAGCTGGGACCGGGGCGCGTCCGGCAGCTCGGGGCGGGCCGGGGGGTCCGGTTTGCCGGCGATCCAGTCCTCGACGGCGCGGCGGGGAGCCCCCCAGCGGCGGTCGTGGCGTTCGGCGCGGCGGTCGGCGCGGGCCTGGGCGCGGGGGCGGCGGGCGTAGAAGCGTCTGGCCCAGTACGAGTCGGGGCGGGCCAGACGGACGGCGCCGACCAGGGCGACCAGCGGGACGATCACGCCGAACACGGCCAGCCGCAGCTTGCCCTTGCCGAGGGCCACCAGGGAGAACAGGAAGTTCACGGCCACGGTGGACAGGATCGTGCCGCGGTCCTGGAGCTCGTCCGGGGACACGTCGTTGACGCCGAACGGCGAGAAGCCGGCCAGCACCAGACCGACCAGGGCCGCGGTGAGGACGACGGCCTCGACGCTCTTGCGGCCGGCCTCGCTCCAGTAGACGTCGTCCAGGTGCAGCAGCAGCGCGAACTCGTCCAGCACCAGACCCGCGCCCACCCCGAAGACCACCGCGAAGGCCGCCGCGCCGAACCCGTGCCGGCCGCTGGCCACCGCGCCGAAGCCGCCGAGGACGCTGAGCACCACCCCGGGCACCACGTGGTGGATGTGCACGCCGCCCGCCCGCACGTTGCCGAACGGCCCCTTCCCGGCCCGGATCAGCCGGGTGATGACCCGGGTGACGAGGAAGGTCACGACGAAGGCGCCGAGGGCGAGGAGCAGCGGCAGTTTGCCCGGTTCCACGATGTTGCGGTACAGCCAGTGCCCCATGCAGTCAGTCTGCCCCGGCCACCGCCGCCCCGCCCGCCCGTGGGCGCCGCCCCGCCCGTCGCCGCGCCGCCGCCCCGCCCGCCCGTCGGGGGGGCGCGCGGGGCTCCCGTAGGCTGCCCGCGTGTCCGACCCCTCCCCCGCTCCCGCCCTCACCCCCGCCGTGCCCGGTCTGCGGTTCGCCTTCGGGACGCTGACCGTCCTGCCGGTCCGGGTGAGCCGCTGGGACCGGGCGGCGGCCCGGGCCGGCATGCTGTGCGCGCCGCTGGCCGGGCTCGTGGTCGGCGCGGCGGCCGCCGCCCCGGGCCTGGCCCTGCTGGGGTGCGGCGCCGGTCCGCTGCTCGCCGCCGTCGCCTCCGCCGCCGTGCCCGCCGTACTGACCCGCGGTCTGCATCTGGACGGCCTGGCCGACACCGCCGACGGGCTCGGCAGCGGCAAGCCCGCCGAGGACGCGCTGCGGATCATGAAGCAGTCCGACATCGGCCCGTTCGGCGTCATCGCCCTGGTCCTCGTCCTGCTCGCCCAGGTGGCCGCCCTGACCCAGGCCTACGGCCACTCCTGGGCCCGCGGCGCCCTGGCCGCCGTCGTCTCGGCGGCCGTCGCCCGGCTCGCCCTGACCCTGGCCGCGCGCACCGGGGTGCCGGCCGCCCGGCCCGAGGGGCTGGGGGCGGCGGTGGCGGGCGTGGTCCCGGTGGCCGGCGCGCTCGGCGCGGCCCTCGCGCTCACCCTGGCGGCGGCCGCCGCGGGGGCGTTCCTCGGGACGCGGACCGCGCTGCTGGCCGCCGGGGCGGTGCTCGCCGCGCTCGGCGCGGCGGAACTTCTCCTCGGCCACTGCACGCGCCGCTTCGGCGGCGTCACCGGCGACGTGTTCGGCGCGCTCGCCGAGACGGCGGCCACCACGGCGCTGGTCGTCCTGGCCCTGTCCTGAAACGGCCCCCAGCACCCGCCACCGGGCCGAGGCCGCCACTTGTCACCGGGCGGAAACGATCCGCTCCACACGCTGGGCCGGTCCGCGTCGCGTCGCTAGGGTGATGGCGAACAGACACGCGATCGGGGGGACGTCCGTGCCGAAGTTACGTCGTGCCGTGGCCTGGTTCATCGATTTCGCGCTGGTGGCCGCGGCCGCCTCGCTGCTCGCCGTACTCACCTTCCACCGCATATCCGCGCTGGTCACCGACGTGCCCGACCTCGCCGCCCGCAGCGGCTTCGACCTGCTCTCCTCGCGCGGCGACGTGCTCGGCTCCTCGGAGCAGTTCGGTCTGTCGCTGTGGAACAAGACGGTGCTGTACGTCGAGGAGGCGTTCGGGCTGCTGGTGCTGGCGACCTTCCTCTACCAGTGGGCGTGCCTCGCCCTGCTGGGGCGGACGGTCGGCAAGGGGCTGCTCGGACTGCGGGTCGGCCCGGCCGGCGCGGTTCCCTCCGGGCGGGCGCGCCGGGCCGCGCTGCGGGCCGCCGTGACCACCGCGGCCGACGTCGCCGTCTACGCCGTGGCCTGCGTGCTGCTGATCGAGGGTCACTTCGTCCTGTCGGTGCTGGTGTGGCTGGCGGCGGTGGCGGTCTTCCTGCTCAACGCCCTGCCGGTCCTGCTGCCGGCCCGGCGGTCGCTGGCCGACCGGCTGGCGGGCACCGCGGTCACCGGCCTGGGCCTCCGCCCGGCCCCGGCCCCCGCGCCGGCCCCGGACTACGACACCCCCGCCGCCACTCCGTACTACGACACCCCGGGGATTCCGGCGGCCCCGGAGTACGGCCCCCCGGCGATTCCGGGATACGGCGCCCCGACGGCTCCCGGGTACGCCGCGCCGGCTGCTCCGGGTTACGGCGCGCCGGGCTACGGGCCGCCGGTCGCTCCGGGGTACGGCGCGCCCGCCACACCGGACCACGGCGCCCCGGGCTACGCGCCGCCCGCCGCGCCCGGCTACGGCGCCCCCGCCGCCCCCGGCCTCAACACGCCCGGCGCCACGCCCCCAACTCGTACTTCTTGAGCAGCGAGCTGAGCCGCAGCCGGCGCGAGGCGGCGCAGAACTTGCCGGTGGGCAGCTCGTACTCGACGTGGAACACCGCCTTGCCGGCCGCGACGAACGGCTTGAGCCGCTCGCACTCGCCGTACTGGGCGCACTGCTCGTTGACCGCGAAGTCGAAGTCGCCCACCAGCCGCGGGATCTGGTCCAGGTCGTTCTTCAGGCCGACCGACATGCCCCGTTCGTGCGCCAGCCGGGCGACGAGGCGGTTGTAGCGCAGCTGGTCGGCGGCGGTCAGCGGGAAGCCGGTGCGGTTGCGGTAGCCGTCCATGTTGTCCGGCTCCACCGCGTCGAAGCCCTTGGCGCGGCACATGTCGAGGCGGGCCGCCATCAGCGGCTCCAGCACGTCGGTGCGGCGGATGTCGAACCAGCGCTCGCCCTTCCAGCCGTTGCCCTCGCCGAGCACCGCCTTCGGGAACTTCGCCGCGTCCGGCCGGAAGTCCTCCCAGGCGCCGGTGGAGACGTAGCAGATCACCTTGCGGCCGGCGCGGTGCAGCGTCGCGACGGTGGCCGCGGTGTGGTCGAAGCCGTCGATGTCGTAGACCGCCGCGTCGACGGAGGTGTCGAGCCGGCCGCTGAGCTGCCACTGCCAGGTGACGCCGGGGCGCGGCAGCCAGCGGCCGGCGGCGGACGCCGAGGCGGCGGGCGGTTCGGCGCCGCCGGGACGGTCGTCGGAGCCGGAGCCGGAGCCGGAGCCGGAACTTGAGCCTGAGCCGCCGGAGCAGCCGGCGAGCAGCAGGAGCAGGCCGACGAGGGCGGCGAGAGCGGCGAGCGGGACCCGGCGGACGGTCCGGGCCGGGACGGGGGGATGCCTGGGGACGTACACCCGACGATCATCGCCGATCAGTGTGCCGCCCGGCGCCGGTCGGCCCCGCCGGGCGCCCCGCCGCGGCCGTGCGGGGACCGCCGCACGACGCGGGCGCCGCCCGCGGCCGGAGGACCGCGGGGACCGCCGGAGGCGGCAACGCGCGTAGGCTCGTGCCGGGTGTTTGCCCGCCCGGGTGGAGACCGCACCGCAGGAGGGATCTAGGGTCGGTCGTCGGGCCCGGTCGACCCCACCCGCTTTCGGCCACTCCATCTCACAGGGAAGCGAGATTTCACCACCGTGACTGCTCTCACTCTCAGCACCGCCGCGGTGCCCGGCCTGCGGGCCGACGCGATCGTCGTCGGTGTCGCCAAGGGCACCAACGGCCCGGTCGTCGCACCGGGCGCCGAGGCCGTCGACGCGGCGTACGACGGCGGGCTCGCCGACGTCCTGGAGACCCTCGGCGCCTCCGGCGGCGAGGGCGAGGTGACGAAGGTGCCCGCGCCCTCCGGTTTCAAGGCCCCGCTCATCCTGGCGGTGGGTCTGGGCGCGGCGGCCGAGAAGGGCGCCGGTTACGGCGCCGAGGCGCTGCGCCGGGCCGCCGGCGTGGCCGCCCGGGCCCTCGTCGGGGCGAAGAAGGCCGCCTTCGCGCTGCCGCTCGCCGACGCCGCCGACGCCGGCGCGGTCGGCGAGGGCGCGCTGCTCGGCGCGTACTCCTTCGACGCCTACAAGGAGAACGGCAAGGACGCCAAGGGCCGCGGCGGCAAGGCGCCGCTCGCCGACGTCGTGCTGCTCGGCGGCAAGCCCCGCGACCGCGCCTACAAGGCGGCCGTGGAGCGCGCCGCCGCGGTCGGCGAGGAGCTGAACCGCGCCCGCGACCTGATCAACATGCCGCCCAACGACCTCACCCCGGCCGCCTTCGCCGCCCTCGCTCAGGACGCGGCCAAGCTGCACGGCCTGAAGATCCAGGTGCTCGACGAGAAGGCGCTCACCAAGGGCGGCTACGGCGGCATCCTCGGCGTCGGCTCCGGCTCGGCGGCCACCCCGCGTCTGGTGAAGCTGTCGTACACCAGCTCCAAGGCGAAGAAGCACCTGGCGCTGGTCGGCAAGGGCATCACCTACGACTCGGGCGGCATCTCGCTCAAGCCGGCCGGCCACAACGAGACGATGAAGTGCGACATGAGCGGCGCCGCCGCCGTGTTCGCGACCGTCGTCGCCGCCGCCCGCCTGGGCCTGGAGGTCAACGTCACCGGCTGGCTGGCGCTGGCCGAGAACATGCCCTCCGGTACCGCCGTGCGCCCCGGTGACGTGCTGCGCATGTTCAGCGGCAAGACGGTGGAGGTGCTCAACACCGACGCCGAGGGCCGGCTGGTGCTGGCGGACGCGCTGTGGGCCGCCTCGCAGGAGAAGCCGGACGCGATCGTGGACGTCGCGACCCTGACCGGCGCGATGATGCTGGCGCTGGGCAGCCGCACCTTCGGCATCATGGCCAACGACGAGGCGTTCCGCGGCGCGATCCACGAGGCCGCGGCGGAGGCCGGCGAGGAGTCCTGGCCGATGCCGCTGCCCGAGCACCTGCGCAAGGGCATGGACTCCCAGGTCGCCGACATCGCCAACATGGGCGAGCGGATGGGCGGCGGCCTGGTGGCCGGTCTGTTCCTGCGCGAGTTCGTCGGCGAGGGCATCACCTGGGCGCACCTGGACATCGCCGGTCCGGCGTTCAACGAGGGCGGGCCGTTCGGCTACACCCCCAAGGGCGGTACGGGGTCCGCGGTGCGGACGCTGGTGCGGCTTGCCGAGCTGGCGGCCGCGGGGGAACTGAGCTGAGCCGGGTTCCGGTGAGCTGAGCCGGGTTCCGGGTCCGCCCAGGAGCTCGGGTCCGTCCGTCGTCGGGCGGGTGCGGGGGCGTAGGGGGCTGGTCGCGCAGTTCCCCGCGCCCCTTCCCGGTCTCGCTGGTCGCGCCCGCGCGGCGGAGCCGCACATCGGCACAGCCCCGCGCCCCTTCCCGGTCGCGCCCCTTCCGCGTCCCTTTCGGGGCGCTTTCCGCGTGGAGTGGGGTGTCTCACACCCCGGCCCCGCGTCTCGTAGGCCCCCGACAAGTGCGAAGATGGGCGTCGGCAGGACAGGGCCCCCACCAAAGGGCCGAAGAACGAGCGGCCGGACACCAGCCGCCTGCCGGTCAGCGAAGACCGGCGTACGGCGCACATGCATGGAGGACGTGACGTGGCGAACGACGCCAGCACCGTTTTCGACCTAGTGATCCTCGGCGGCGGCAGCGGTGGTTACGCCGCGGCCCTGCGCGGGGCGCAGCTGGGCCTGGACGTCGCCCTGATCGAGAAGGACAAGGTCGGCGGTACCTGCCTGCACAAGGGGTGCATCCCCACCAAGGCCCTGCTGCACGCGGGCGAGATCGCCGACCAGGCCCGCGAGAGCGAGCAGTTCGGCGTCAAGGCCACCTTCGAGGGCATCGACGTCCCGGCCGTCCAGAAGTACAAGGACGACGTGATCTCGGGCCTGTACAAGGGCCTTCAGGGGCTCATCGCCTCCCGCAAGGTGACCTACATCGAGGGTGAGGGCCGGCTGTCCTCCCCGACCTCCGTCGACGTGAACGGGCAGCGGATCCAGGGCCGCCACGTCCTCCTGGCGACCGGCTCCGTGCCGAAGTCCCTGCCGGGCCTCCAGATCGACGGCAACCGCATCATCTCCTCGGACCACGCGCTGGTCCTGGACCGCGTGCCCGAGTCCGCGATCATCCTGGGCGGCGGCGTCATCGGCGTCGAGTTCGCCTCCGCCTGGAAGTCCTTCGGCGCCGACGTCACGGTCGTCGAGGGCCTCAAGCACCTGGTCCCGGTCGAGGACGAGAACTCCTCGAAGCTGCTGGAGCGCGCCTTCCGCAAGCGCGGCATCAAGTTCAGCCTGGGCACCTTCTTCCAGAAGGCCGAGTACACCGAGAACGGCGTCAAGGTCACCCTCGCCGACGGCAAGGAGTTCGAGGCCGAGATCCTGCTCGTCGCCGTCGGCCGCGGCCCGGTCTCCCAGGGCCTGGGCTACGAGGAGGCCGGGGTCGCCATGGACCGCGGCTACGTCCTGGTCGACGAGTACATGCGCACCAACGTCGAGACCATCTCCGCCGTCGGCGACCTGGTCCCGACCCTCCAGCTCGCGCACGTCGGCTTCGCCGAGGGCATCCTGGTGGCGGAGCGCCTGGCCGGCCTGAAGGTCGTCCCGGTCGACTACGACGGCGTCCCGCGCGTGACGTACTGCCACCCGGAGGTCGCCTCCGTCGGCATCACCGAGGCCAAGGCCAAGGAGATCTACGGCGCGGACAAGGTCGTCGCCCTGAAGTACAACCTGGCGGGCAACGGCAAGAGCAAGATCCTGAAGACCGCGGGCGAGATCAAGCTCGTCCAGGTCAAGGACGGTGCCGTGGTCGGCGTCCACATGGTGGGCGACCGCATGGGCGAGCAGGTCGGCGAGGCGCAGCTGATCTACAACTGGGAGGCGCTGCCGGCCGAGGTGGCCCAGCTCATCCACGCCCACCCGACGCAGAACGAGGCGCTCGGCGAGGCGCACCTGGCGCTGGCCGGCAAGCCGCTGCACTCCCACGACTGACGCCCTCAGTCATCGGGCGCGACGACACAGACTTCCGCACTTCTAAGGAGCAACCGAAACCATGCCGGTTTCCGTAACCCTTCCCGCGCTCGGTGAGAGCGTCACCGAGGGCACTGTCACCCGCTGGCTGAAGGCCGAGGGCGAGCGCGTCGAGGCCGACGAGCCGCTGCTCGAGGTCTCGACCGACAAGGTCGACACCGAGATCCCCTCGCCCGCCGCCGGTGTGCTGGCCTCCATCAAGGTCGCCGAGGACGAGACCGTCGAGGTCGGCGCCGAGCTGGCCGTGATCGACGACGGCACCGGGGCGCCCGCCGAGGCCCCCGCCGCCGAGCAGGCCCCGGCCGCCGAGCAGGCTCCGGCCGAGGCCGCCCCGGCCCCGACCGAGACGGCCGCCCCGGCCGCCCAGACCCCGGCCGCGCCCGCCACCGAGCAGGCCGCCCCCGCCCCGGCGCCCACCGCCGAGGCCGCTTCCGGCGGCGCGTCCGCCGAGGGCACGGACGTGGTCCTGCCCGCACTCGGCGAGTCCGTCACCGAGGGCACCGTCACCCGCTGGCTGAAGTCGGTCGGCGACTCCGTCGAGGCCGACGAGCCGCTGCTCGAGGTCTCCACGGACAAGGTCGACACCGAGATCCCGGCGCCCACCTCGGGTGTGCTGCTGGAGATCGTGGTCGGCGAGGACGAGACGGCCGAGGTCGGCGCCAAGCTCGCCGTCATCGGCGCCCCGGGCGCCGCTCCCCAGGCCGCCGAGGCCCCCGCCGCCCCGGCCCCGGCGCCCGCCGCCGAGGCCCCGGCCCAGCCCGCGGCTCCCGCCCCGGCTCCCGAGCAGCCCGCCGCTCCGGCTCCGGCTCCGGCCGCCCCGGCGCAGCCCGCCGCTGCCGCCCCGGCCCCGGCCCAGCCCGCCGCCCCGGCCCAGCCCGCCGCCCCGGCGCCCGCTCCGGCCCAGGCCGCTCCGGCCGCTCCCGCCGCTCCGGCCGCCGCCCAGGCGACCGACGAGGGCGCGTACGTCACCCCGCTGGTGCGCAAGCTCGCCGCCGAGAACAGCGTCGACCTGTCCTCCGTCAAGGGCACCGGCGTCGGCGGCCGCATCCGCAAGCAGGACGTGCTGACCGCCGCGGAGGCCGCCAAGGCCGCCGCGCCGGCTCCGGCCGCTGCCGCCGCCGCGCCCGCCGCGAAGAAGGCTCCCGCCCTGGAGACCTCCCCGCTGCGCGGCCAGACCGTCAAGATGCCGCGCATCCGCAAGGTCATCGGCGACAACATGGTCAAGGCGCTGCACGAGCAGGCGCAGCTGTCCTCGGTGGTCGAGGTCGACGTGACCCGGCTGATGCGGCTGCGCGCCGCGGCGAAGGACTCCTTCGCGGCGCGCGAGGGCGTCAAGCTCTCCCCGATGCCGTTCTTCGTCAAGGCCGCCGCGCAGGCGCTGAAGGCCCACCCGGTCATCAACGCCAAGATCAACGAGGCCGAGGGGACCATCACCTACTTCGACAGCGAGAACGTCGGCATCGCGGTGGACTCCGAGAAGGGCCTGATGACCCCGGTCATCAAGCACGCCGGCGACCTCAACATCGCGGGCATCGCCAAGGCCACGGCGGAGCTGGCCGGCAAGGTCCGCGCCAACAAGATCACTCCGGACGAGCTGTCCGGCGCGACCTTCACCATCTCCAACACCGGCTCGCGCGGCGCGCTGTTCGACACGATCATCGTGCCGCCGGGTCAGGTCGCGATCCTCGGCATCGGCGCCACCGTCAAGCGCCCCGCCGTGATCGAGACCGAGGAGGGCACGGTCATCGGCGTCCGCGACATGACGTACCTGACCCTCTCCTACGACCACCGCCTGGTGGACGGCGCCGACGCGGCCCGTTACCTGACGGCGGTCAAGGCGATCCTGGAGGCGGGCGAGTTCGAGGTCGAACTCGGCCTCTGAGCCCCCTGTCGTCCCCGCACCACGGCGCCCCGCCCGGACTCCTCCGGGCGGGGCGCCGCCGTTGCGCCGGACCCGCGGGGGCGGCCGCCGCCGCCCAGGGCGCGGGAAACCGCGCGACCAGCCACAAACGGCGCGCAGCCGGCGCACAGCGGACGGAACCGCGCCATAACGCGCCGCCCGCCGCCCCCGCCGTGTAAGTCTCGTCTCACCTGCGCAAAAGCATCCCCAGGCCCGCTACCCCGACCCCGCGCCCGCCGTATTGTCTAAACGTCAGCCCCCGGGAGGAGCACCCATGACCGCGCCCGTCGTCCACTCGCTGCGCGAACAGATCCGCGAGCACATCGTGGAGGGGATCGTCAGCGGTCGCTGGAAGCCGGGCGAGCGCATCGTGGAGCGGCGGATCGCCACCGAGCTGGAGGTCAGCCAGACCCCGGTGCGGGAGGCGCTGCGCGAGCTGGAGTCGCTGCGGCTGATCGAGTCCGCGCCGAACAAGGGCGTACGGGTCCGCAACCTCACCGCCGCCGACCTGGAGGAGAGCTACCCGGTCCGGGCCGGTCTGGAGGCGATCGCGGCGGAGCTGGCGGCCGACCGGCTGGCCGGGGACTGCTCGGCCCTGGAGCCGCACGTGAGCGCGCTCTACGAGGCCGACCGGCGGGCCGACGGCACCGGGCAGGTGCGGCACACGGTGGGCTTCCACCGGGAGCTGGTGCGGGCGGCCGGCAACTCGGTGCTGCTGCACACCTGGGAGGGGCTGGGCATCGAGGTCTTCACCGCGCTGTCGATCCGCTGGCTGGGGACGGTGCAGCAGTCGTACGCGGAGGAGCACGAGGAGCTGGTCGCCGCGTTCCGCCGCCGCGACCCGCGCATTCCGGAGCTGGTCAAGGCCCACGTCCTGGGCTGCGCCCCGCGCCCCTGAGGCGACTCCTCGCGCCCCGGAAAGGGGCGCGGGGAACTGCGCGATCGACCACACCCGCCCGGTGACGCCCCGACCCGAGCTGCGGGGCGCACCCGAGCCGACCCCCGCTCACCTGCGAAAACACCCTCCATTCAAGGTCACCCGGTGCCACCGCCGGAGGCACCCCGTGCCGACTTTCTCGGAATCGAGAGGTTTTGCCCCTCAACCCTTTGATCGATCATCGATCACAGAGTTAGAGTCGCCGACGGGCTCTCACCGGAGTCCCGCGCCCTGTCCTGCCAAAGACCAAGGGCACCCCCGAACCCTTACGCAGATGAGGGAACCCCCTTCGACTGAGGAAGGCGGCGACATGACCGACCCCAACGCCATCCAGCCGAGCGAGCTCGACCAGCTCCCGGACCGCGACCCCGAGGAGACCGCCGAATGGCAGGCCTCCCTGGACGCCGTTGCCAAGGCGGCCGGGCCGCACCGTGCCGCGTACCTGATGCGCCGCACACTGGAGCGCGCGGAGGGCACCGGCGTCGCGCTGCCCAAGCTGCTGGAGACGGACTACGTCAACTCCATCCCGACCGGCGCCGAGCCCGCCGTTCCCGGTGACGAGGCCCTGGAGGCCCGGATCACCGCGTGGAACCGCTGGAACGCGGCCGCGATGGTCACCCGCGGCAGCAAGTACGGCGTCGGCGGCCACATCGCCACCTTCGCCTCCGCCGCCTGGCTGTACGAGACCGGCTTCAACCACTTCTTCCACGGCAAGGAGCGCGACGGCTCCGGCGACCAGCTCTACATCCAGGGCCACGCCTCCCCCGGCATCTACGCCCGCGCCTTCCTGGACGGCCGCCTCACCGAGCGGCACCTCGACCGCTTCCGCCAGGAGTCCGGCGGCGACGGCCTGCCGTCCTACCCGCACCCGCGGCGGCTGCCCTGGCTGTGGGAGTTCCCGACCGTCTCCATGGGCCTCGGCCCGCTGTCGGCGATCTACCAGGCCCGGTTCAACCGGTACCTGACCAACCGCGGCATCAAGGACGTCTCCGCCTCGCACGTGTGGGCGTTCCTCGGCGACGGCGAGATGGACGAGCCGGAGTCCACGGCCGCCCTCGCGCTCGCCTCCCGCGAGCAGCTGGACAACCTCACCTTCGTCATCAACTGCAACCTCCAGCGCCTGGACGGCCCGGTCCGCGCCAACTTCAAGATCGTGCAGGAGCTGGAGGCCCAGTTCCGCGGCGCCGGCTGGAACGTGGTCAAGACGCTGTGGGGCTCGGCCTGGGACGAGCTGTTCCAGCTCGACACCACGGGCGCGCTGGTACGCCGGCTGCGCGAGGTGCCCGACGCGCAGGTGCAGACGTACCAGACGCGCGACGCCGCCTACATCCGCCAGGACTTCTTCGGCGCCGACCCGGCGCTCGCCGAGATGGCGAAGCTGCTGAGCGACGACAAGATCATCGAGTGCTTCCACCTCTCGCGCGGCGGCCACGAGTCCCGCAAGGTCTTCGCTGCTTACAAGGCCGCCCTGGAGCACAAGGGCGCACCGACGGTGATCCTGGCCCAGACGGTCAAGGGCCACACCCTCGGTGAGGGCTTCGCCTCCAAGAACGCCAACCACCAGATGAAGAAGCTGACGGTGGACGAGTTCAAGGCGATGCGCGACCTGCTGGAGCTGCCGATCGCCGACAGCGCGTTCGCCGACGGCCAGGTCCCCTACGGCCACCCCGGCGCCGACTCCCCCGAGGTGCGCTACCTCCAGGAGCGCCGCGCGGCCCTCGGCGGTCCCGCCCCGGCCCGCCGCGTGCACCCGGTGGCCCCGCTGCCCGCCCCCGCCGACAAGGCGTTCGCCGCCTTCGACAAGGGCTCCGGCACGCAGAACGTCGCCACCACCATGGCCTTCGTCCGCCTGGTCAAGGACCTGGTCCGCGACAAGGAGACCGGCAAGCGCTGGGTGCCGATCGTCCCCGACGAGGCGCGCACCTTCGGCATGGAGTCGCTCTTCCCGTCGCTGGGCATCTACTCGCCCAAGGGCCAGACGTACGAGCCGGTCGACCGCGACCAGCTGATGTACTACAAGGAGGCGAAGAACGGGCAGATCCTCAACGAGGGGATCACCGAGGCCGGTTCGATGGCCGACTTCATCGCCGCGTCGTCCGCGTACGCGACGCACGGCGAGGCGATGATCCCGTTCTACATCTTCTACTCGATGTTCGGCTGGCAGCGCACCGCCGACCAGATGTGGCAGCTCGGCGACCAGCTCGGCCGCGGCTTCCTGGTCGGCGCGACGGCCGGCCGCACCACCCTGACGGGCGAGGGCCTCCAGCACGCCGACGGCCACTCCCCGGTCATCGCCGCGACCAACCCGGCCGCGCTGAGCTACGACCCGGCGTTCGCGTACGAGATCGGGGCCATCGTCAAGGAGGGCCTGCGCCGGATGTACGGCGAGGCGGCCGAGGGCGAGGACCAGAACGTCTTCTACTACCTCACCGTCTACAACGAGCCGCTGCCGCAGCCGGCCAAGCCGTCGGCCGCCGGTGTGGACGAGGGCATCGTCAAGGGCCTGTACCGCTTCAACACGGCGGAGTCGGCCGGCCTGACCGTCCCGGCGAACGCCCCGCGCATCCAGCTGCTGGGCTCCGGCACCGCGATCCACTGGGCTCTTCAGGCGCAGCGCATGCTCGCCGAGGAGTGGGGCGTGGCCGCCGACGTGTGGTCCGCGACCTCCTGGACCGAGCTGCGTCGGGACGCGCTGGAGGCCGACGCGGCGCTGCTGCGCGGCGAGGAGCGGGTGCCGTTCGTGCGCCGGGCGCTCCAGGGCGCCGAGGGTCCGGTGCTGGCCGTCTCCGACTACATGCGCCAGGTCCCGGACCAGATCGCGCAGTGGGTCGAGCAGGACTGGTCCTCGCTGGGCGCCGACGGCTTCGGTCTGTCGGACACCCGGGACGCCGCCCGCCGCCACTTCGGCGTCGACGCGCCGTCGATCGTCGCCGCCGCCCTGGCCCAGCTCGCCCGGCGCGGCGAGGTGAAGGCCGCGGCGGTCAAGGAGGCCCGGGAGAAGTACGGCCTGTGATCAGGTCTGCTGAATGACGGGAAGTGACGGGGAAGGGGTGCGGCGCGACGCCGTGCCCCTTTCCCGTTCTCCCCGTTCTCCCCGTTCTCTTTGTTCTCCCGTTTCCGGCTCGTACGGGGGCGTGCGGGGCCCCTGGGGGCGGTCGGGGCGCGTATAACGATCCGCCGCACTCCACGTGCGCCCCTTGGCCCCAGGGCCGATGCTGGAACGCGTGATGGACGAGACGGAGTTCTGGGACCTGATCGACGCCTCGCGCGAGGCCGCCGAGGGCGATCCGGAGGAGCAGGCCGATCTGCTGGTGGAGCGGTTGCTCGACTGCGACCCCGAGCTGGTCCTCGACTTCGCACGCCACTTCGAGGCCCGCTACAACCGGGCCTACCGCTGGGACCTGTGGGGCGCCGCCTGGGTGCTGCTGGACGGGGCGAGCGACGACGCGTTCGACTTCTTCCGGTGCTGGCTGATCGGCCAGGGCCGGGAGGTGTACGAAGGGGCGCTGCACGACCCGGACGCGCTCGCCGACCTGCTGGACGACTTCGACGAGGAGATCGACGGCGACGGCGAGGAGCTGGGCTACGCGGCCGACGAGGCCTACGAGCAGCTCACCGGTGCCGTCGCCCCCGACCTCGGCATCCCGCCCGCGCCGGCCGAGCCGGAGGGCACGCCGGTGGAGTTCGAGGACGATGGGGCACTGGCCCAGCGCTACCCGCGCCTGTGGGACCGGTTCCGCGAGTAGGCCGCGCCCGGAGTCCCGGGCGGGTCAGGACCTGCCCTGGAGGCGGGCCGCCGCGTCCCGGATGGCCGGCAGGCGGACGGTGAGGGCCGCGCCCGGGCAGTTGGTCGGGAAGCCGTCGGTGTGCCCGGCGACGGCCGGGAGCAGGGCCGTGGTGCCCGGCTGGTAGCGGCTATGCCGGTTGCTGGAGACCAGCGCCACCCCGGCGCGCGGATCGACGCCGGCCAGCCCCAGCTTCCAGGCGGCCAGCGCGGCGATCGCGTCCGTCATGGCCTGCGGCACGGGCGTCCCGGCGGTGAAGGTGCCGATCGCCGCGATGCCCGCGGTGCGGTGGTTGAAGCCCTGGGTGTGGGCGCCGGTGACGGCGCGCTCGACGCCGCCGGCCCGGCCCTCGTAGATGGTGCCGCAGCGGTCGACGAGGAAGTTGTAGCCGATGTCGTCCCACTGGCGTACGCCCGTCTGGCCCGCGTACAGATGGCGGATGATGCTCGGCGCCTCGGCGCAGGCGTAGGCGTTGGGCGAGTCGGTGTGGTGGACGAAGACGGCGACCACCCTGTCGTCGTAGCGCGGCGGCGGCTGCGCGTGCCGGGCGGTGGCGTCCAGCCAGGCCGACCGGGGCAGGATGCGCGGCCGGGGCGCGCCGTGCCCGGCGGCGCGGGGCGCGACCGCGCCCGCGGGCACCGGGGCGGGCGTCCGGGCGCGCTCCGGCGCCGCCGGCGTGCGGTCCACGTCCTCGGCGCCCAGCAGCAGCGCGCCGACGGCGGCCGCCGCGGGCAGTCCGCACAGCAGCGCCATGACGACGCCGCGCGGCCGTCCGGGGCGCGTGAGCGCGCGCGGCCGGCCCGGACGCGGGCCGCCGTGCGGCGGTCCGGGACGCGGCCGCCGGTTCCGGGCGCGCCCGGTCTTCCCCACTCCATGCATGAGCTCACTGTCACCCCCATCCGCTCCGTCCGCGATGTGTGGTGTGCCACCTGGTGGAACCATCGTCCTGGTCCGGGCGTTTTCGCGGGTACACGTACAGGTGGCCGGTTCCCGGATCCATGTGCGTGCGCTGATCGCCGGGTCCGTCCCGCGCGTTCTCAGGGTCCGGGAGAAAGGCGGCCGGTGTGGACCTGCTCGACCTCGTGCTGGTGCTGGTCATCCTCGTGTACGCGGCGTCGGGCTACCGGCGCGGCCTGGTGGCCGGCTGTGTGTCGCTGGCCGGTTTCGTCGGCGGCGCGGCCGTCGGGGTGTGGGCGCTGCCCTGGGTGATGGACCTGGTCACGCGCGGTACGACGACGGCGACGGTGACCGCCGTGCTGACGGTGCTGGTGCCCGCGGTGGCGGGGCACGAGCTGGCCGGGCGGCTGGCGCTGCGGCTGCGCGGCGAGCTGGACCGCGGCCCGCTGCGGGTGGCCGACGGGATCGGCGGCGCCGCGGCGAACGCGGTGGCGGTGCTGATCGTGGCGTGGGTGGCCGCGAGCGTCCTGGGCGCCTCCTCCTCCCCGGTGGTGACGACGGCGATACGCGACTCCAAGCTGCTGGGCGCCGTGCAGGAGGCGATGCCGGACACCACGCCGGCCTGGTTCTCGCGGGCCACCTCCGCGCTGACCGAGGCGGGCTTCCCGCAGGTCTTCAACCCCTTCGAGACCGAGCCGGCGGCGGGCGTCGCCGAGCCGTCGGGCGACAGCGTCACGGCGAGCGCCACGAACGCGGCGCGGCTGAGCACGGTGAAGATCGAGGGCTCCTCGGGCAACCAGGGCCGCGAGGGCAGCGGCTTCGTCTTCGCGCGCCAGCGGGTGATGACCAACGCGCACGTGGTGGCCGGCATCGACACCCCGTTCGTGCGGGTCGGCGGCGTGGGGCGGTCCTACGAGGCGCGGGTGGTGCTGTTCGACCCGGACCGGGACGTGGCCGTGCTGTACGTGCCGGGGCTGCGCGCCCCGGTGCTGCGGTTCGACGGCGTCGCCGCGCGGGGCGCCGGGGCGGTCGTCGCGGGCTATCCGCAGGACGGCGGTCTGAACCTCCAGGCGGCGACGGTGGCGAGCCGGATCCGGGCCACGGGCCAGAACATCTACAGCGACGCCACGGTCACCCGCGAGATCTACGCGATCCGCTCCACCGTCCGGCCCGGCAACTCCGGCGGCCCGCTGCTGACCACGGACGGCCGTGTCTACGGCATGGTCTTCGCCCGCTCCACCTCCGACAGCGGCACGGGCTACGCGCTGACGGCGGCGGAGGTCGCCGCGGACGCGCGGCGGGGGACGACGGCGACGGCCCCGGTGGACACCGGCCGGCTGGTCACGTCCTGAAGTCCGCTCCCGGGGACGCGTGCGCCGGCCGGGCGGGTCACACCGAGCGGCCCATCAGCACGTCGTCGACGTACTCGCCCGCCAGCAGGAACTCCCCCGGCAGGACGCCCTCCACCGCGTAGCCCTCGGACGCGTAGAGCGCGCGAGCCGGGGCGTTGTGCCCGAGGACGCGCAGGGTGATGCGGCGGGCTCCCTGCCGCCGCGCCTCCTCGCGCGCGGCCCGCAGCAGCGCCCGGCCGACTCCCGTGCCGCGCGCCGCTTCCGCGACGGCCAGGCCGCGGATCTGCCGGACGTGCGCGTTGCACTCCAGGGGTATGGCGAGGCCGAGGCGCAGATAGCCGACGATCTCGCCCGCCGTCTCGGCGACCAGGATCTCGCGCGGCCCGGAGCGCTCGGTGAAGAAGGGCTCGTACGGCGGCTGCGGGCGCGGCTGCACGGCGTGCAGCGGGGACCAGGTGTCCCGGTCGAGCGCCGCCAGGGCCTCCTCGTCGGCGAGCGTGGCGGGACGTATGTGCGGTTCCGGCATGGTGATCACCCTACTGCGCGCCCGGCCCGCGCCCGGCGGGATTTCCGGGGCGCAGCGGGCAGGATGGGAGGCATGGAACGTACGCGAATCGCGGTGGCCGGGGCGTCCGGGCTGATCGGCAGCGCCCTGGTGCGGTCCCTGACGGCGGACGGGCACGAGGTGGTGCGCCTGGTGCGCCGCCCGGCCCGGGGCGCGGACGAGGTCCGCTGGGACCCCGAGGAGCAGTACGTGGACTCGGCGGGGCTGGCCGGCTGCGACGCCGTGGTCAACCTGGCGGGCGCGGGCGTGGGCGACCGCCGCTGGACGGACGCGTACAAGAAGACGATCCGGGACAGCCGGGTGCTGGGCACGGCGGCGCTCGCGGAGGCCGTCGCCGCCCTGGACGTGCCGCCGCGGGTCTTCGTCGGCGGCAGCGCGATCGGCTTCTACGGCGACACCGGCGACCGGGCCGTGGACGAGGACGCGCCGCCGGGGGACGGCTTCCTGCCCCGGGTGTGCGTGGAGTGGGAGGAGGCCGCGGCGCCCGCCGAGGAGGCGGGGATCCGGACCGTGTTCGCCCGCACCGGGCTGGTGGTGGCGCGCGGGGGCGGCGCCTGGGGGCGGATGTTCCCGCTGTTCAAGGCGGGGCTCGGCGGGCGGATGGGCGACGGGCGGCAGTACTGGTCGTTCATCGCGCTGCACGACGAGGTGGCGGCGCTGCGGCACCTGATCGACACCGAGTCGCTGTCGGGGCCGGTCAATCTGACGTCGCCGCAGCCGCTGACGAACCGTGAGATCACGGCGGCGATGGGGCGGGTGCTGCACCGGCCGGCGCTGCTGCCGGTGCCGGCGGCCGCGCTCAGGGCGGCGCTCGGGGAGATGGCGGGGGATGTGCTGGGCAGTGCGCGGGTGCTGCCGGCGCGGTTGCTGGAGTCGGGGTTCTCGTTCGCCTTCCCGGGCATCGAGGACGCCGTGCGGGCGGCGCTGTGACGCGGTGAGGCACGGCGGCGGAACGCGGTGAGGCACGGCCCGGTGACGCGGTGAGGCACGGCGGCGAAACGTTGCGGCCGTATGCGACCGCCGTGCGACCGTGCCCTGTCGATGCGCGACTGTCCCGGACCGGGCGCGGACCTACCCTCGTGCCGAACTCGGGTATCCCTCAAGCCGGTCGAGGGCATCACCGCTCCGCCGGCCGCGCAACCTCGAGGAGGGGCACGTGCTTGAGCCCGCGTACCAGGTCGATGTCGTCGTCGTGGGAGCCGGGGTCGCCGGGCTCTCAGCGGCGCACCGGCTGACCAGCGCAGGAGTGACCACCGCGGTCCTGGAAGCCGCCCCCTGGGTGGGGGGCCGGATGTCGACGGAGAAGGTCGACGGCTTCCGGCTCGACAGGATCGGACAGCTGCTGTTCACGTCCTATCCCCAGCTGGGCCACAGCCCGGGGCTGGACGCGCTCGTGCTGCGGCCCTTCGCACCCGGGGTGCTGCTGCACAGCGAGGGGCGGCACCACCGGGCGGGCGGCCCGGCGGGCGCAGGGGGCGCACGGAGCGCATTTCACGCTGTGCGCGCCTTCGCGAGCGCCCCGCGGCCGCCCGCGTCGCTGCCGAAGGCGCGGGCCCGGGTCCGCGCCCTGCGGCCCGTGCCGCCCGTCGTGGCGGCGTACGGCATGCCGGGCGCCGCCGTCACGGAGCTGGGGCGGTTCGACGGGGGCCTGCCCTGCTTCGACGCCGGGCCGCAGCCGGCGCCGTCCGGGCCGGCCGACCGGGTCCAGCCGTTCGGGATCGGCACGCCGCTGCGGCTGCGCGCCGCGCTCGCCCGGATCGCCACGACCCCGGTGGACCGTCTGCTGGCCCGGCCCGAACAGCCCGCCGGGCAGGCGCTCGCCGCCCGTGGGCTGCCCGCCCGCACCGTGGACGGCTTCCTGCGGCCGCTGCTGGCCGCGCTGCTGTGCGATCCGGACCTCACCACCTCCAGCCGCTGCGCGGACCTGGCGCTGCGCGCCTTCGCGAGCGGACGGCTGTGCCTGCCGGAGGGCGGTGCGGAGGTCCTGCCGGAGCTGCTGGCCGCCTCGCTGCCGCCGGGCACCGTGCACACCGGCGTCCGGGTCACCTCGGTCGCCACCAACGCGGTGACCACCGCCGAGCACGGCGTGATCCGCTGCCGGGCGGTGCTGGTCGCGACGGGCGCGCGGTCGGCCGCCGAGCTGCTGCCCGGGCTGCGGGTGCCCGGCTTCCACGCGGTGACGGTGGTCCACCACACGACCGGGGAAGCGCCGGCGACGGGCGGCTACCTGCTGCTCGACTCCGAGCGCGGCGGTCCGGTGGCGCACACCGCGGTGGTCAGCGGAATCGATCCGTCGCGGGCCCCGGCGGGCCGGGCCCTGGTGTCCTCGACGGTCCTCGGGCCGCCTCCTGCCGACGTCGATACCGCCGTGCGCCGCCACCTGGCGCGCCTGTACGGCGTCCCGACCGCGCGGTGGGAGACGCTGGCCGTGCACCACACCGCCGAGGCGGTCCCCGCGATGCGGCCGCCGCACGATCTGCGGCGGCCGGTGCGGTTGCTGGCGGGCCTGTACGTGTGCGGCGACCACCGCGACACCAGCACCCTCCAGGGCGCCCTGCGCTCGGCCCACCGCGCCGCCTCGGCGATCCTCACCGACCTGGGCGCCCACCGCCCCCTGCACACCGCCGACCCCACCCCGACGACCCCCCGGAAGGCGGTGGCGTAGGAGTCCCGCGCGAGGGTCCTCAACCCAGCGCCGCGACCTTGTCGCGGTAGGTGCGGACCGGGGAGGCGTCCTTGTAGGGCTCCAGGCGGCGTTCGAAGTCGCGGATGTACTCGTGGGCGCGGACCGAGCGCATGTCCGCGGCCTGGGCCGCCGCCTCCGCACCGAGCCGGCAGGCCTGGTCGAGGTCGCCGAGGCCGAGGCGCGCGGTGGCGAGGACGACGCGGCAGAACAGCCGGCTGCGCGCGTACACCGGCGCGCGCAGCTGGAGCGAGCGCTCGGCGTACTGCGCGGCCGTGCGGTACTGCTGGAGGTCCCGGTGGCAGTGCCCGAACTCGTCGGCGAGCTGCGCCTCGTCGAAGAAGCGCGCCCAGAACGGCACCTCGTCGCCGGGCCGGGCGCTCTCCAGCGCGCGTTCGGCCCGCATCAGGGAGGTCGTGCAGGCCCGCGCCTCCCCCAGTACCGCGTGCCCGCGCGCCTCGGCGGAGTGCAGCAGCGCCTGGACGACCGGCGGGACGGCGGCGCCGACGCCCTGCTGGGCCACCCGCGCCAGCTGCACCGCCTCCCGCCCGTGGGCGAGGTAGACGGCCTGCCGGCTCATGGTGACCAGGACGTAGGCGCCGTAGGCGCGGTCCCCGGCGGCCTGGGCGAGCCGCAGCGCCTGTACGAAGTAGCGCTGGGCGAGCCCGTGCGCGGCGATGTCGTACGACGTCCAGCCCAGCAGCCGGGTCAGGTCGGCGGTCGCGGCGAACAGGCGGCGGCCGGTCTGCTCGCCGTAGCCGCCGCGCAGCATCGGCTCGCACTCGTGCTCCAGGTAGCGCACCAGGGCCTGCCGGGCGTGGCCGCCGCCGTACATGTCGTCGAGCGTGCGGAACAGCTCGCCGACCGAGCGCAGCGCGGCGATGTCCCCGGCGGTGACCCGCTGCCCCGCCTCCCGCTCGGCCCGGCCCCGGTTCCGGCCGGGGTTCCGCTCGCCCCGGCCGCGCTGCTGCGGCACCCCCGGAACCCCCGGTCCGCCCGGCGCCCCGGACGCCCCCGGCGCCGGCGGCGGTCCTGCGGCCGACCCGCCCGCCTGCACGCCGTCGCGCACGCCGTCGCGCGCACCCTCCCGCGCGCCCTCACCGCCCTGCCCGGCCCGCGCGCCCTCCCCGGCCCGCGCGGACGGCAGCACGGCGGGCGGCGGCTCCGCGCGGGCGACCCGGTCGTCGGCCCGGCCGATCAGCCAGTCCCGGCTGGGCACCACGAGACCGGCCGGAGTGAAGGCGATCTTGCGCAGCTCGGCGTGGCTGCCGGAGTCCTTGCGCCACAGCCCGCTGACGATGTCGACGGCCTCCTCGGGCGCGGCCGCGAACTCCAGTCCCGCGTAGACCGGGGCGCAGGCGTCCAGGCCGAGGTCCTGGGCGGTCAGCCGGCGGCCCAGCCGCCGGGTGAAGACCTCGGCGATCAGCGCGGGCGTGGTGCCGCGCGGCTGCTGGCCGCGCAGCCAGCGGGTGACCGAGGTCTTGTCGTATCTCAGGTCCAGTCCGTGTTCGAGGCCCAGCTGGTCCACGCGACGGGCCAGTCCGGCGTTGGAGAACCCCGCTTCCGCGATGAGCGCGGCGAGCTGGCGGTTGGGAGTGCGCTGCGCGGGTCGTTCCGTCATCTGCGGTGCGGTCTCCTGCCTTTCGGGCGTCCGCGCGGCCGCGTGGACGCCCGGATTGCCTGTGAGCAGCCCTTATGGCCATGTGAACGGCGCGAATGTAGCGGAGAGTGAGCAGCCGACCGCGCAGTTCCGGCGGCATTCATCCGATCGTGTGAGGATTCCGTACGAGGCTGACGCCGGGCCCGCGGGCCCGCGCCCGACGGGCGGCCGGACGTGCTTGCGAGGGCCGGACGTACAGTGGCGTGGGCACGCGACGTGCCTGACGACTCTCCAGGGAGGCGCTTGCCGTGAGTGAGCTGCGGTTCGTCCGCATGGGATTCGGTGCCGAGGCCGTGGACTACCAGGAGGCCTGGGACGAGCAGCGCCGGGTGCACGCCGCCCGGTTCGCCGACGAGATCCCCGACACCGTGCTGCTCCTGGAGCACCCGCCGGTCTACACCGCCGGCCGGCGCACGGCGGACAGCGAGCGCCCCCTCGACGGCACCCCCGTGATCGACGTCGACCGCGGCGGCAAGATCACCTGGCACGGCCCCGGACAGCTGGTCGGCTACCCGATCCAGAAGCTGCCCCGCCCGGTGGACGTGGTCGCGCACGTGCGCCGCCTGGAGGAGGCCCTGATCCGCACCTGCGCGGAGTTCGGCCTCGCGACCACGCGCGTGGAGGGCCGCAGCGGGGTGTGGGTGCTCGGCGACCCGGTCGAGCGGCGCCCCTCCCTCGGCGGCCTCTCCCTCGACTTCGACCCCCGGCTCACCGACGACGAGTTCGACCCGCGGCTCGACGGCCCCGAGTACGCCCCCTCCAACGCCGGCCAGCGCCGCGAGGACCGCAAGATCGCCGCCATCGGCATCCGGGTGGCCAAGGGCGTCACGATGCACGGCTTCGCGCTGAACGTGAACCCGGACAACAAGTGGTTCGACCGCATCATCCCGTGCGGCATCCGCGACGCCGGCGTCGCCTCGCTCGCCAACGAGCTGAGCCGCGACGTCGCCATCGAGGAGGTGCTGCCGGTCGTGGAGCGGCACCTGCGCGACGTTCTGGAGAACGCCGACCTCAAGCCGCGGGAGATCGAGAGGGCGAGCGCCTGACCGGTCCCCGCCGAACCGGCCGCCCGGGGGAATGATCCCCGCACCCCTGAGGTTGGCCTCACGGACTGGGCGCAACAAACACGGGCGTACCCTGGTGTGCGCCGAAGAATCGAAGCTACAGGGAGCCGACGTGTCAGTCGCACCCGACGGACGCAAGATGCTGCGCCTGGAGGTCCGCAACAGCCAGACCCCCATCGAGCGCAAGCCCGAGTGGATCAAGACCCGGGCGAAAATGGGTCCCGAGTACACGAAGATGCAGAACCTCGTGAAGAGCGAGGGCCTGCACACGGTCTGCCAGGAAGCCGGCTGCCCGAACATCTACGAGTGCTGGGAGGACCGCGAGGCGACCTTCCTCATCGGCGGTGACCAGTGCACCCGGCGCTGCGACTTCTGCCAGATCGACACCGGCAAGCCCGAGGCGCTCGACCGTGACGAGCCGCGCCGGGTGGGCGAGTCCGTGGTCACCATGGACCTGAACTACGCCACCATCACCGGTGTCGCCCGCGACGACCTGGCGGACGGCGGCGCCTGGCTGTACGCCGAGACGGTGCGCCAGATCCACGCGCAGACCGCCGGACGCGAGGACGGCCGCACCAAGGTCGAACTGCTCGCCCCCGACTTCAACGCGGTCCCCGAGCAGCTCGCCGAGGTCTTCGGGTCCCGCCCCGAGGTCTTCGCGCACAACGTCGAGACGGTGCCGCGGATCTTCAAGCGCATCCGCCCCGGCTTCCGCTACGAGCGCTCCCTGAAGGTGATCACCGAGGCCCGCGACTTCGGCCTGGTCACCAAGTCGAACCTGATCCTCGGCATGGGCGAGACCCGCGAGGAGATCAGTGAGGCGCTCCGGCAGCTGCACGAGGCGGGCTGCGAGCTGATCACCATCACGCAGTACCTGCGCCCGAGCGTGCGCCACCACCCGGTGGAGCGCTGGGTCAAGCCGCACGAGTTCGTCGAGCTGAAGGAGGAGGCCGAGCAGATCGGCTTCTCGGGCGTGATGTCCGGACCGCTGGTACGGTCCTCCTACCGCGCCGGGCGCCTGTACCAGATGGCGATCGAGAAGCGGGGCGCCTTCGTGGCCTCCCAGGCGGTCTGACGCGCCGTCATCCCCGCGCCCGCCAGGGCGGCTGAGGGTGTGTGAATTCGCGCACAAGATCCTACCGATCAGTAGCGGCCGTGACGACGCGGCCCGGAACGTCGCCGCAGATGAGGGCGGCCGTCCGGGCCGCGTCGCCCGTTCGGCCCGCGCCGTCCGGGTTTCACCGGTGTTTGACCGGTCGGTCACGCCCTGGTAACACCGAACCGTGAGCCTGGACTCACACCCCGTACACACCGGAGCCCGTCACGAGGGGGGACCTCCACCATGCAGGCCGCGCCCGTTCGCGCCACCGCCATCCCGTCCGTCAAGGACGCACTCCGTGCGGTCGAGTCACTGCTGATGAGCGGTGGTCAGCGGACCGCCCGCCGCAACGCCTGGACCTCCGTCCTGGAGGACCGCCGCCGCGCCAAGGACCGCGTCGAGGCCCAGCGCGTCCTCGACCAGTTCCCCGCCGTACGCCCCTGAACCCGCCGCCGGGGATCTCCCCGGGCACTGCCGTCGTCGGGCGCCCCGCGGGCCACGTAGACTTCGTGGCATGGCGAGGAAGGAAACCGCAGCCGAGGCTGCCAACACGGGGCGACTGAAGCAGATCGCCCTGACGTACAAGATGACCCGCAAGGCCGACCCCAAGATCGGTCTTGTACTCGCGGCTGTCGGCATCGTCGTGCTCGGTGTCCTCCTCGGGATCGGCTTCCTGATCGGTCACCCGGTCTACCTCGGCATCCTGGGCCTGCTGCTCGCCGTCCTGGCGATGGCGATCGTGTTCGGGCGCCGGGCCGAGCGGGCCGCCTTCGGACAGATGGAGGGCCAGCCGGGCGCCGCCGCCGCGGTGCTGGACAACATCGGCCGCGGCTGGACGACCACCCCGGCGATCGCGATGAACCGCAGCCAGGACGTGGTGCACCGCGCGGTCGGCAAGGCCGGCATCGTGCTGGTCGCGGAGGGCAACCCGAACCGGGTGAAGTCCCTGCTGGCCGCCGAGAAGAAGAAGATGGCCCGCATCGTCGCGGACGTCCCGGTGCACGACGTGATCGTCGGCACCGGCGAGGGCCAGGTGGAGCTGAAGAAGCTGCGCACCACCCTGCTGAAGTACCCGCGCGTGCTGACCGGCCCGCAGGTCACCGCGACCAACGACCGGCTGCGCGCCCTGGGCGACCTGATGAGCAACATGCCGCTGCCGAAGGGCCCGATGCCCAAGGGCATGCGGATGCCCCGCGGCGGCCCGCGCCGCTGACGCCCGCCGCAGCACGCCTCGACGACGATGGGGGCGCCCGGATCACTCCGGGCGCCCCCATCGTCGTACGCACGCCGTACCGACGCTGTACGCGCGCCGTGCGCACGCGCCGCCAGGGAACGAGCCCCCGGCGGCGGCTCGCGTCTCAGATCCGGACCTCCACCGTGCCCGCGAGGCGGTCGTGCAGGCCGCGGCCGTCGCGGTCCCAGACCAGCGCCGGGATCGCCACGCACAGCAGGACCGTGCGCAGCAGGGCGCGCAGCGGCCGCACGCCGCCGGTGCGCAGGGCGACCACGCGCAGGCCGAACAGCCGCTTGCCGGGGGTGCAGCCGACGGTGCCGACGGTGAGCACGCCGAGCACGAAGAAGATGAGCAGCGCCCAGTTGCCGGTCGCCTGGTCGTAGCCATGCGTGGCCAGGCCGTATGCGATCAGCAGGCACAGGCCCCAGTCGACGGCGACCGCGCCCAGCCGCCGGCCCGGGCGGGCGATCGAGCCCGGTCCGTCCTCCGGCAATCCCAGTTGTTCGCCCCGGTAACCGAGGTCGGCTCCGGCGTCCTCCATGGCGGCGCGCGGCCCGGACAGCCACGATCCCACTGCTTGCCTGTTGTCCACCCGACCACGGTACTGCGAGGCTGGAGGAACACGGTCCGCCGGGGTGTCCGCGGACGTGACCCCACCCCGGCCGGTTAACTTCTGCGAAACAAATGGGTCACGCCCGAGAAATCACCCGTCCCTAGGGTCGAGGGAGCGTGTGCCACCGCACTGGCCGCACGAACGATCTACCACCCCGGCGGGACGGTCGGGAGTAGGAGGAGCTGGATGTTCCAGAACGCCGACGAGGCCAAGAAGTACATCGCGGACGAGGACGTCAAGTTCGTCGACGTCCGCTTCTGCGACCTGCCGGGCGTCATGCAGCACTTCACGTTGCCCGCCGAGGCGTTCGACCCCGACGAGGAGCAGGCGTTCGACGGGTCCTCGATCCGCGGCTTCCAGGCCATTCACGAGTCCGACATGTCCCTGCGCGCCGACCTGTCCACCGCGCGGGTGGACCCGTTCCGCCGGGACAAGACGCTCAACATCAACTTCTTCATCCACGACCCGATCACGGGCGAGCAGTACTCCCGTGACCCGCGCAACGTGGCGAAGAAGGCCGAGGCGTACCTGGCGTCCACGGGTATCGCCGACACCGCGTTCTTCGGCCCCGAGGCCGAGTTCTACGTCTTCGACAACGTCCGTTTCAAGACCGCCGAGAACGAGTCCTTCTACCACATCGACTCCGAGGCCGGCGCCTGGAACACCGGTGCGCTGGAGGACAACCGCGGTTACAAGGTCCGCTACAAGGGCGGCTACTTCCCGGTCCCGCCGGTCGACCACTTCGCCGACCTGCGCGCCGAGATCTCCCTGGAGCTGGGCAAGGCCGGCCTGAAGGTGGAGCGCCAGCACCACGAGGTGGGCACCGCCGGCCAGGCCGAGATCAACTACAAGTTCAACACGCTGCTGGCCGCGGCCGACGACCTCCAGCTGTTCAAGTACATCGTGAAGAACGTCGCCTGGCGCAACGGCAAGACGGCGACCTTCATGCCGAAGCCGATCTTCGGCGACAACGGCTCGGGCATGCACGTGCACCAGTCGCTGTGGAGCAACGGCGACCCGCTGTTCTACGACGAGGCCGGCTACGCGGGCCTGTCGGACACCGCCCGCTACTACATCGGCGGCATCCTCAAGCACGCCCCGTCGCTGCTGGCGTTCACCAACCCGACGGTGAACTCCTACCACCGCCTGGTGCCGGGCTTCGAGGCCCCGGTGAACCTGGTGTACTCGCAGCGCAACCGCTCCGCGGCGATGCGGATCCCGATCACCGGCTCCAACCCGAAGGCCAAGCGCGTGGAGTTCCGCGCGCCCGACGCCTCCGGCAACCCGTACCTGGCCTTCTCGGCGCTGCTGCTGGCCGGTCTGGACGGCATCAAGAACAAGATCGAGCCGGCCGAGCCGATCGACAAGGACCTCTACGAGCTGGCTCCCGAGGAGCACGCCAACGTCGCGCAGGTCCCGACCTCCCTCGGCGCGGTCCTCGACCGCCTGGAGGCCGACCACGAGTTCCTCCTCCAGGGCGACGTGTTCACGCCGGACCTGATCGAGACGTGGATCGACTTCAAGCGCACCAACGAGATCGCCCCCCTCCAGCTCCGCCCGCACCCGCACGAGTTCGAGCTGTACTTCGACGTGTGACGCGGCCCCGGGTGAGAGCGGTTCTCCACTCTGACCTGGACTGCTTGCAGGCCGTCGGCCGGGTCCCTCCGCACCGGAGGGACCCGGCCGACGGCCTTTTCGCGCCCGGCATCCCGAACGAGTCGCTCACCGCCGAGTCGGATGCGGCTCTGGTCGGCGGGTGACGCCTCATGGCCTCGGACCGAGCCGCGGCTCCAGGAGGTCCAGGGCCTCCTCCCACCGGAAGCGCTCCGCACCGCCGCCGGCCTTGGGTCGGTGGGGCTCGTAGGTGCCGATCAGGACGTCCATCTCCCGCAGCCCTGCCAGGCTCCGCCGGTAGGCGGGGTGGGCCGCCTGGGCCGCGTTCAGATAGGGCAGAACCGCGACCGGGATGCCCATGCCGTACGCCTCGCACAGGATGCCGAGAGCGAGGGTGTCGGAAATGCCCGCTGCCCATTTGTTGATCGTGTTGAAGGTGGCCGGGGCGACGGCGATGGCGTCGGCAGGGGGCAGGGGACGCGCTTCACCGGGGGTGCGCCAGGCGGAACGGATCGGGTAGCCGGTCTGCTCCTGGACGGCCTGGACGTCGAGGAAGGCCAGCCCTTGCGGAGTGGCGACGACCCCGACGTCCCAGTTCCGCTCCTGCGCGGTGCCGATCAGCCTGCCGATGTCGGCGGCGATGCCGCACGCGCAGACGACGACGTAGAGGAAGGGCTTCTCGCCCGTGGCTGTCGGCTCGGTCACGCGGGGACCTCCAGTCGGCGGCTGAACTGATGCAGCTCAGGAAGGCTACGGCGATGATCGCGGGCGGCCATGTCGGCGACGAGGTCCCGTACGGCCTGGCGGCGGACGTCCTGTGCGGCGCACGTCTCGGCGATGCGCAGGGCCCGGTAGCCGTCGGCAAGGCGCCCCTGCTGGCTGTAGGCGCGGGCGGTCTCCACCCACAGCGCGGCCTGGCGCTCGGGGACGGGGATACGGCAGCGCGTGAGCGGACGGGCTGCTCGGAGTGCGAGGCCGGCGTCGCCCCGGGCCACCAGTGCGCTCACTTCATGGAGGTCCACGTTGACGGAGTCGAAGTTGGCCCAGGCGCCCGGCCGGTCGAGCGAGACATACCGCGCCACCTCTCTGGCCTCCGTGAGGAACTCCTCCGTGGCGGCACGGTCACCCGCACCACTGGCCGCGGTCACGCCGCGCAGGAGCAGCAGGCCGACAGCCGCGAGGTACTCCGGAGGGCGGCGGTCGTAGGAGCCGGTGAGCTGGTCCGCGGTGTGGTGCACGAGCACGACGGCCTGGGTCTGGTGCTTCTCCCGGGCGAGGACGTGAGCCTGTACGCGGACACTCGATGCGAGGATCAGCGGGTCGCCGGAGCGTTCGGCCTCGGCCATCGCACGGCCGACGGCGAGCCAGGCGGTCCCTTGGTCGTGCCGCTTGAGCAGCAGACTGGTTGCGGTCTGATACGCCGTGGCGAGGAGCGACGAGAGCTCGTCCGTAGTGCTTCCGCCGCTGCTTCGCCTGTCGTCTCCGGCCAGTCGCAGGTCGGCGATCAGGCCCGGCAGCATGCGTTCCAGCGCCTTGTAGTCACAGGTGTGGAAGAGCCTGCGGGCCTCGCCCACGCGTTCACGCAGGACGTCTGTATCGAGCGAAGCGGCGGAGCCTGCCGGGACTGGTCCAGGAAGGAGTACGCGGACGAGTTGGTCGTCGGCAGTGGCTGATGCGGCGGGCGGCACGAGAGCCGCGACGCCGGAGGCGAGGAACGTACGACGTTGCATGACCTCTGTTCTTGAATCGGCAGCGGAGGCATCGGGGGCGGACGTGAGTCCCAACTGTGCCGGAGGGATGCCGAGTTCCCGTGCGACAGCCCGCAGGACGCGGACGTCCTCCACACCGCGTCCGCTCTCCAGGCGGCTGACCTTGGACTGGTGGTAGCCGAGCGCTTCGGCGACGTTCTTCTGCGAGCGCCGCTGCAACACCCTTGCCCTGCGCATCACTTCACCGATCCGCCGGGCCTCGCCGCCTGCTTCGGCCATCTGCCACGGCTCCTTCCGCTGCCGCCGATCCTGCCAAGGCAACGGCGCTCGGACCAGTCGGGTTTCGCTTCGATGCAGCTCTTGCATACCCCATGCTCCAGCCGCGCATCACCCGAACGGACACAGCGGCCCACTGGTTCCTTGGGGTGGCACCAGCATCGCCACCACCGCAAGGAAGGTCACTCATGGCAGTACACCGGCTCGCTCTGTCCGTACCGGCCACACCGCACGCGGTCACCGTCGCGCGGCACCAGGCGGTGGACGGGATACGGGACTGGGACGCGGAACTGGACGACGAGGTGCTGCACACCGCCGCCCTGTTGATCAGCGAACTGCTCGCGAACGCGGTGCAGCATGCTGGCGCCGGCGGGATCCGCCTGGCCTCTCACCTCACCGCGACCGCCCTGCGCATCGAGGTCAGCGACTCCAGCCCGCTGCTCCCCCTGCCCGGCCTTCCGGACGAGGACGCCGAGAGCGGGCGCGGCCTGCTGCTGGTGGCCGCTCTCGCCGACCGGCACGGCGTCGAGCCGACCCCCACCGGAAAGCGGTGCTGGGCCGAGATCTCCCGGCCTGCCCCGCCGAAAACGGAAACAGCCGATCCCCTCCCCCTGGGTCCGGGCAACGCCGCAACCGGCACCGTCAGGCTTCGACCCGGCTACTGGTGCGAGTGCTGGACCGAAACCGTCAGAGGCGGCACGGAGGGGCCGGTCCTCGTGGCGTCCTTCGACGCATACACGGCATCGCAGGCGGACCGATGGGTGTCCGTCACACTCCGCGTGATCTCACCGGCCCTCGACGCAGACGCCTCGGACGCTGCATGGACCTGGCTCTACGACGACCGCATCGAGACGCGTCGGGCCCTGCTCCGCCGTGAACCCTGCACGGTGACCATCAGACACTCGAACACCCGCATCACCTGGGCGATCCGCCCCGTGCTCCACCTGCCACTCGCCCACAGCGAAGCCGCCACACACCCCGCGTCCGCGATACAGCAGCGAAGCACAGCAACTCCAGCAGCCGACAGCACCCCGCACCGGACGCCGCGGGTTTCCAGCTAACCGGCCTGAACTCCGCCGACCGGTCAGAGCGGGAGATCGTCGGGGAGTACCCGGAACGCCTTGTGGTGGCCCAGGGGGCGTACGGCCCGGAAGTCTCGTCGGTCGAGGGTGAGGATCGCGTCGGTGTCGTAGTCGGCGGCGAGCGCCACGTTCACCGCGTCGGCGAGGTCGAGGTCCAGCGCGCGGTAGCGGACACGGACGGACTGGGCGGCGCCCAAGTGGTCCTCCGTGATCTCCGGCATGACGACTCGGCCCCGCGTCATCCAGCGCCGCAGGTCGTCGACCGCGCTGAGGGCGGCTTCCCTGCCGAGTTCACGCGTCGCCACGTGATCGAGTTCGGCCAGCAGGAGCGGGGACATCACCAGCAGGCCCGCTGCCATGATCGCCTCGTTCGCCGCCCGGTGTTCCGGATGAGCCGAGTCCAGTGCGGCCAGGAGGCCGGACGTATCGGCGATGACAATGATCACGCGGCGGATCCGTGACCCGAGCCGGTCTCACGCCGGACGGCTTCCGCGACCGTGTCGCGGACCTCCGATCTGGACAGCGTGCTGCCCGGCCCCTCGAACGTACGGGAGAACAGCGGTTCGTCCCAGACGCGGTTCGCCATGGCCGCGAGGTGGATGCCCTGGCGGATGATCTCGGCCTCGCTTATGCCCCGGCGCTTGGCGGCCTCCTTGATGATGGCCAGGTCGTCGGGATCGGCGTAGACGTTGGTGCGCTTCATGGACATGTACCAAGCGTAGTCCATGTACCAGGTTGATGGATGTGGGGCGGGGCAGGCCGGAGACCTGGCTCCGTGCCGCACGGCTGAGGGCCGCCGCCCCCCTAAGGGGACGGCGGCCCTCGTTCGTCGTGGGCGGGGTCAGACGATGATCACGACGGTGCTGCCACCGCCGTAGCCATAGCCGTAGCCGTAGCCCGGGCCGTAGAAGCCGCCGCCGCGGCCGCCGTAGCCGCAGTTGTTCCACCAGCCGCCGCAGCGGTAGCTCGTGGTGGTCGGGGCCTTGTCCGGCGTGGCGGCGGAGGCCGTGCCGGCCGCCGCTCCGCCCGCCAGCAGTACGCCGGCGACGGTCGCCGCGAAGAGGCGCCTCACGCGTGGTGCTTTCATGAGATTCCTTCCTTCCACCCACTCGTGCCGCTTCGGGGTGTTCGGGGAACGTGACGGAAGCCGCGGCCGCAGCGCGATCACTCCTCATCGAGGCTAGCCGTCCCCCGTCCGCGCGGCATCTTGAGCCGAACGAGGGACCGCCGGCGGACTTCGCTCCGCCGTGCAACCTTCCGGCGCTTCGCGCGTCTCCTACTGACGGGAGACGATCCCTCGGCGGCGTACCAGGAGCGGAAGAGGCAACGGGGATGAGCGAACACGGGGACGTGCAGGGCGAGTTCGAGTTCGATCACCGGTGGGCGGAGGCCGCCGAGCACAAGGAGCCCTCCGCCCGGGCGCGGATGCTCGCCGCCCGCTGGAAGGAGAACCCGCCCGGCCCGGTGCCGTTCCGCGGCGAGGTCGGCCCGGTCACGCCGCGCCGCTCGTCCTGGATATCCACGGCCGTGGTCCTCGGCTGCGTCGCCGCGGTGATCGTCCTGCTCGGCTACGCCCAGACCCACGGCCTGCGCTGAGCACTCGGCCCGGGTGAAGTACCTATGTACCGGACACGGCGTCCGCTGACAGCCGGTGGGTGATCCGGTCGAACAGTTCGGTCAGCGGTTCGCCCACCTCGCGGCCGAAGTCGGTCAGGCCGTAGGTGACCTGGGGCGGGGTGGTCGGCTCGACCTTCCGCCAGACCAGGCCGTCCTGGACCAGGACCCGCAGGGTCTGGGCGAGCATCTTCTCGCTGATGCCGTGGATGCTCTCGCGCAGCTCGAAGAAGCGCAGGTCGTTGCGCCGCAGGGAGATCAGCACCCAGACGCCCCACCTGCTGGTGACGTGGTCGACCATGTCGCGCGCGGGGCAGTCGGTGTGAAACACGTCATACCGGCCCCCTGACTCGGTCCCTCTGTACTGCGAGCCTCCCGCCATGCCATGAGCTTACCTTCAGGTATGTCCTTACGGAAAGTTAGCCAGCACTCCTACCGTCGGAGCCACCGAAGACATCCGACGAGGAGCTGATCATGATCGTGGTGACAGGGGCGACCGGGAACGTGGGCCGGCCGTTGACGCGGGCGCTGACCGAGGCGGGGCAGCAGGTGACGGCGGTGTCGCGGCACGCGGCGGCGGTGCCGGACGGCGTCCGCCATCTGACGGCCGACCTGGCCAGGCCGGCCGAGCTGAAGCCCGCGCTGGCCGGGGCGGCGGCGCTCTTCCTGCTGCTCTCCGGAGACCTGCACGCCGCCGGGCACCGCCCCGCCGATCTCATCGCCGAGGCCGCGGCGGCCGGGGTACGGCGGGTCGTGCTGCTCTCCAGCCAGGGCGTGGCGACCAGGCCCTTCGGGCCGACGCGGATCGCGCTGCGCGAGCTGGAGGACACGCTGCGCGCATCCGGCCTGGAGTGGGCCGTCCTGCGGCCGGGCGGCTTCGCCTCCAACGCCCTGTGGTGGGCCGAATCCGTCCGTGCGCAGGGGCTCGTCGCCGCGCCCTTCGGCGACGTCGGCGTACCGATCGTCGACCCGGCGGACATCGCGGCGGTCGCGGCGGCCTGCCTGCTGGAGGACCGGCACGCCGGCGGTGTGTACGAGCTGACCGGCCCCGAGGTGATCACACCGCGCCGACAGGCGGCCGCGATCGCCGACGCGCTGGGCACGCCGGTGCGGTTCCACGAGCTGACCCGCGCCGAGGCCAGGGCCGCCATGAGCCGGGTTATGCCGGCCGAGCTCGCCGACGACACCCTGGACATCCTCGGCGCGCCGAACCCGGCCGAACTGCGCGTCGGCCCGGACGTCGAGCGCGTCCTCGGCCGCGCCCCGCGCCCCTTCTCCGCCTGGGCCGCCCGCAACGTCGCCGCTTTCCGCGCGGATCGGGTCTAGGCCGTACGGACCATTCGCCCCGGGCGGCGGCAGGTGCACACTGGAGTCGGGACGAGTGCCTGACTGCGGGGTGATGCAAGATGCAGAGCCGCTTCCGGAGCGACCGGCGGCTGACCGTGCGCATGGGGGTCACGCTGTTCCTGCTCGGGTTGCTGTACGTGGCGTTCGTCGCCGCGTTGATCGTGTTGCTGAAGTCCTGGGTGCTGGTCGTGGTGGTCGCCGCCGCCGCCCTGCTCGCCCAGTACTGGTTCTCCGACCGGATCGCGCTGTTCGCGATGCACGGCCGGGTGGTGGAGCGGGACGAGTACCCGGAGCTGCACGCGGTGGTCGACCGGCTGTGCGCGATGGCCGACATGCCGAAACCGGTGGTCGCCGTCTCCAACGTGGACATGCCCAACGCGTTCGCCACCGGGCGCAACCCCGACAACGCCGTGGTCTGCGTGACCACGGGGCTGCTGCGCCGGCTCGAACCGGCGGAGCTGGAGGGCGTGCTCGCGCACGAGCTGTCGCACGTGGCGCACAAGGACGTCGCCGTGATCACGGTCGCGTCCTTCCTCGGCGTCATCGCGGGACTGGTCGTGCGGTTCGCCTTCTACTCGGAGCTGTTCGGCGGCCGGGGCCGCAAGGACCAGAACACGGTGGCCGTGTTCGCCATGGTGATGGCCGTCTCGGCGGCCGTCTACGCCATCAGCTTCCTGCTGATCCGGGCGCTGTCCCGGTACCGGGAGCTGGCCGCGGACCGGGCGGCGGCCCAGCTGACCGGACGGCCCTCGGCGCTGGCCTCCGCGCTGACCAAGGTCACCGGTGACATCGCCCGGATCCCCTCCGAGGACCTGCGGACCGCGCAGGCCTTCAACGCCTTCTACTTCACCCCGGCGCTGGGTTCCGAGCCCGGCGTCGCCCGCCTCTTCTCCACCCACCCGAGCCTGGAGCAGCGGCTCGCGCAGCTCGGGCGGATCTCCGCCGAGCTGGGCGAGGCCGCCGCGCCGGGGAAGGCGGGCTGAGGATGGGGCTGCTGGACATCCTGCTCGGCCGTACGAAACCCGCCCCGCCCGATCTCGACCAGTTGTTCGGGCTGCCGTCGGCCGCGGTGACGCTGGAGGCGGCGGCCGGCTTCACCCCGACCGGGCAGGGCGCGGTCTGCTTCGCCACGGTCGAGGGCGCCGCCTTCGCGCAGGCCCACCGCGAGGCCCAGGCGCTCCTGGACGCCGACGCCGGCCGCACCGGGCCGCCGGTGGAGCGCGTCCAGGACGCCTACGGCTACTCCTGGCTGGTCTCCCGCCGCGCTCCCGACCAGCTGGTCGAGCTGGTCAACGACCTGCACGCGGTGAACAGCGCCCTGGAGGCGAGCGGCTTCGGCCCCCAGCTGCTGTGCTCCCTGGCCGGCTTCCACGACGACACCGGCCGCCGGCTGGCGCTGGTGTACCTGTACAAGCGGGGTTCGTTCTACCCGTTCGCCCCGCTGCCCGGCCAGGCGCAGCGGCGCGACAACGCCCTGGAGATCCAGCTGAAGGGCGTCCTCGCCGACGACCTGCGCATGGAGGAGGACCTGAGCCGCTGGTTCCCGGTGTGGGGCGCTCCGGGGCTGTGAGCCCGCGCTGCTTCCAGCGGCGACGGAACCCCTCGGGCGATCTTCCGTACACGGCCCTCTCGTGGCGCGCCGCGTGCGTGAATGGGTGCCATGAGCACGACGTCCGCGCACCTCGTCCCCTTCTTCCCCTTCCTCCCCTTCCTCCACGACCACGACGGCGAACAGCTCAGCGGCGTGCACACCCCCGGCGGCCCCGGTGGCGCGCCGGACGCGCGGCCAACCGTCGTACTGCTGCACGGCGCCGGAGCGGGCCGCAAGGAGCGGCTGCTGCCGCTGCTCGCCGAGTTCGCCGGCCGCGGCTGCCGGGGTCTCGCGTTCGACTTCTCCGGGCACGGCGACAGCAGCGGCGCGCTGCGCGAGCTGAGTCTGCGCCGGCGGTTCGAGCAGGCGGTGTCGGTGATCGACGCGCACACGCCGGCCGGCGGGCCGCTGGTCCTGGTCGGGTTCAGCATGAGTGGGCAGACCGCGGCCGATCTGGTCCGGCACTACGGACGGCGGGTGGCGGCCCTCGGCCTCGCCGCGCCCGCGGTGTACGCGGCCGCCGCGTGGGACGTGCCGTTCGGCGACGGGGACGGGCCCTTCAGCGCCATCATCCGGCGGCCCGGGAGCTGGCGTAGCGCGCCCGCGCTGGACGCCCTGCGGGCGTACGCGGGCCGGGCGGTGCTCGTCGTGCCCGGCACGGACGCCGTCATCCCGCCCGCCGTCACGGAGGCCGTGCAGGACGCCCTCGCCGCCCGCGCCCAGTACAGCCGTCTCGACCTGCCCGAGGCCGATCACGGGCTGGGCCAGTGGCTGCACGACCGGCCCGGCGCGCGACGCGAGCTGGTGACGGCGCTGCTGACCGGGTTCGGCGACGGCGGCTGGACGGCGACCAGGGCGTGGGTGGCCGCGCAGCTGCCGCCGGGCCGCGCGGTCACCGGCAGGAGCGCGCTGCGCGGCGGCTGGAGCTCCCAGATGCGGGCGCTGACGCTGGACGACGGCGCGTCGCTGGTGCTGCGGACGTTCGTGAAGCCGTTCTTCCGCCGCCACGCCCCCGCCCTGCTGGCCCGGGAGGCCGCCGTCCTCGCCCTGCTGGCCGACCGGGACGGCGTCCCGGCCCCGCTGCCCGTCGCCGTCGACGCGGCCGCCGAGCACTGCGACCACCCCAGCCTGCTGATGACCCGGCTGCCGGGCCGCGTGCGCGTGGACGAGGGGGGCGAAGGAGATGAGGGGGGCGAGGGGCGCAAGGGATCTGACCTGGGCCGGCGGCTGGATCTGCTCGCCGCGCAGCTCGGGCGCGTCCACGCCGTCGTACCGGACGCGCGGCCGCGCCGCTACGAGGCGTGGACGGCGCCGGAGCGGGTGCAGGCGCCGCCGGGGGCGGTGTGGGAACGGGCGGTGGCGGTACTGCGCCGCGAACCGCCCGCGTACGAGGGCTGCTTCCTGCACCGGGACTACCATCCGGGCAACGTGCTGTTCTCCGGGGACGGCGCGGACCTGCGGGTGTCCGGGGTCGTGGACTGGGTGGAGACCTCCTGGGGTCCGGCCGACCTGGACGTCGCCCACTGTTCGACCGCGCTGGCGCTGCTGCACGGCCCCGAGCACGGCCTCGGGTTCCGGGAGCGGTACGAGGCCCTCGGCGGACGGCGTCTCGCCGACGGGCCCGACCATCTGTACTGGCGGCTGCTGGACGCCCTGCACTACTGCCCCGACGCGGCCAAGCTGGCCGGGCCGTGGCGCGAGCTGGGCCGCACCGACCTTACCCCCGAGGTGCTGGCCGACCGGCTGGCGGCGTACGTGAGCGGGCTGCTGGAGCGCTACGGTGGCTGAGCGCCGGGGCCGTCGTGCGGCCGTGGGGTGGATGTCAGTGGGGTCGGCGAGGATGCCGTAGGGACGATGACGGCGCGGGACCGAGGGGGCATCCATGGGAGAGCGGCACATCGGCGTGGTGGAGCGGCGGGCGCGGCTGGCGCTGCGGCACGGGCTGGCCGCCGGGGCGGGCGCGGCGGGCCCGGAGGAGGTCGCCGACCGGCTGGTGGCGCTGCACGGCTCGGACCCGACGACGGTGTTCCTGGGGGTGGGCGCGCGGCTGACGGACCCGGCCCAGGCGGTGTCCGCGACCGAGCGGGCCCTGTACGAGGACCGCACGCTGGTGCGGATGCACGGCATGCGCGACACGGTGTTCGTGTTCCCGGCCGCGCTGACGGCCGTGGTGCACGCCTCGACCGGCCTCGCCGTGGCCGCCCGCGCCCGGGCCAAGCTGGTCAAGGACATGGCGGCGGCGGGCGCGCCGGACGCGGCCTGGCTGAAGGAGGTCGAGGAGTCGGCGCTCGCGGCGCTGGCCCGGCGCGGACAGGCCACGGCGGCCGAACTCGCCGAGGACGAGCCGCGGCTGCGCGAGCGGTTCGCGTACGCGCCCGGCAAGAGTTACGAGGGCGTGCACACCGTCTCCTCGCGGCTGCTGCGGCTGCTGGGGGTGGAGGGCAAGGTGGTGCGGGGCCGGCCGCTCGGCTCCTGGACGTCCACGCAGTTCCGCTGGGCGCTCGCGCCCGAGCACCGGGAGCTGGACGTCGCGGACGCGCAGCGCGAACTGCTGGGGCGCTGGCTGGCGGTCTGCGGCCCGGCCACCGAGGCGGACCTGAAGTGGTGGACGGGGTGGCGGGCCGCGGAGGTGCGGCGGGCGCTCGAAGCGCTGGGCGCGCGGCCGGTGTCCCTGGACGAGGGCACGGGGTACGTGGTCGCGGGCGACGCGGAGCCGGTGACCGCGCCGGAGCGGCCCTGGGCGGCGCTGCTGCCCGCCCTGGACCCGACGGCGATGGGCTGGCAGCAGCGCGACTGGTACCTGGCGCCCGGGCTGCGGCCCGCGCTGTTCGACCGCAGCGGCAACGTCGGTCCGACGGTGTGGTGGAACGGCCGGGTGGTCGGCGGCTGGGCGCAGCGGCCGGACGGCGAGATCGTCTGGCGGCTGCTGGACGCCGAGGGGCTCGGCCGGGAGGCGGAGACCGCCGTCGCGGAGCGGGCCGAGCTGCTGCGCCGGGCGCTGGGCGGCACGCGGGTGACGCCGCGCTTCCGTACGCCGCTGGAGCGGGAGTTGGCGGCCTGAGGCGTCCGCGCGCCGGGCGGACGCACCGCGCCGGGCGCCCCTCGGAAGTGGGGCGCCCGGCGGCGGGTCAGCGCGCGTAGCGCATCAGGGCCCGCACCATGTGGCAGGTGGTGGCCGACGGCGGGTGTACGCCGATGAGTTCGGCGGTGCTGCGGATCGTCTCGTCGCGGGCCTGGACCGGCAGGTGGACACCGGAGTCGAGCAGGGCGATGGCGAGCCGCATCGCCTTGAGGCGGCGGTTGTGCGTGACGTACCACTCGCGCGGCCGGCCGGCCGGCAACGGCCTTTTGGACACGGGCTCGTAGGGCGAGTCGAGCGGGACGGAACGCCTCGCGGTGGACTGGGTCGGCAACGGCCTCGGCTTCAGTGCGGCAGCGGGCACGGGCATCCTCCTGTCGCGTGCGGGCGCCGCGCGGACCCCCCGGCGACCCCCTCGAACACTGCTTCCAGTGTACTGCCGGGCACTGACATCCGGGGGGTCACGGGGAGGAGTAAATGACCTGGTGGGAACATGAATTGGTGCTCCGTCACCCGTGTGCCGCGTGAGGGTTCTGAGGCGGCGGAAAATCGAACACGGCTAGCGTGCCGGCGGTTGGATGTAGTCCTCCAGACGGGCCACCGCGAAGCCCTGTTCGCGTATGTGCCGCAGCATGTTGGCGAACATCTCCGTCATCGTGGTGCCCTTGAGTTCACTCGGCCCGCGGAAGTGGGCGAGGATGATGTCGCCGGGCCGCAGCTTCTTGTCGGCCGTCTGGTACTGCATGTTCTTGATCTGCATGGACTCCCGCCACCAGACGATCGCCCGGGGCCCGCACTCGGCCACGGCCGTCCTGGTGCGCGCGTCGTACGCGCCGTAGGGCGGGCGGAACAGCAGCGGCGCGACGCCGTACCGCTCGGTGAGGATCCGCTGGTCGCCGCAGACCTCCTCCTTCTGCCGGGCGAGCGGGAGGGTGTTCATCACCGGGTGGCGCAGGGTGTGGTTCTGGATGTGGTCGCCCAGCGCCTGGAGCGGTTTGAAGTAGGCGTAGTCCGACTTGACGGCGTCGTTCATCAGGAAGAGCGTGATCGGTATCTTCAGGTCCCGCATCATCGCTATGAATCTCGGGTCCTTCTCCTGCCCGTCGTCGACGGTGATGAAGACGACCTTCTTCGAGGTCGGTATGTGCGCGAGGACCGGGACGGGCCCGGTGGCGGAGAGCTTGACGGGCTTGTCGGCCGGGGGCTCCGGAGCGGCGGGCAGCGGCTTGAGACCCCACTTGCGCCAGGTCGCGGCGCTGACGCCCGGCGCGGCGCGGTGGGCTCCGCCCGGGGACGCGGAGGGGTGGGCGGAGTCGGTGGCCCCGGCCCGGCCGCCGCCGCTCCCGCCGCCCCCACCGCTCCCGCCGTCGCCTCCGCAGCCGCCCGCCGTCAGGGCCACAGCGACCACGCCCGCCAGCGCCCCGTACCGCCGCCGACGGGGCCCGCCCGGACCACTCCCGCCCCCTCGGCCGGACCCGCCCGCCCGGTCCGTCCCGCCGCCCGTCTCGCCCGTCCCGCCGCTCGTCCCGTTCCGTCCGCCGCGCCAGCTCATCGCCGGTCCCCCTGTGCCTGCCGTGCCGATCTTGGTCAGGGGAACGGTACGCGTACGGATGGGACAGGTGTTCGGTGGCTACCGTGGGCGCATGGAGATCTGGATCAACCCCGCCTGTTCCAAGTGCCGCAGCGCCATCGGCCTGCTCGACGCCGAGGGCGCCGACTACACCGTCCGCCGCTATCTGGAGGACGTGCCGACCGAGGACGAGATCCGGGCGGTGCTCGAACGGCTCGGGCTGGAGCCCTGGGACATCACCCGCACCCAGGAGGCCGAGGCGAAGGAACTGGGGCTGAAGGAGTGGCCGCGGGACGCCGGCGCGCGAGGCCGCTGGGTCACCGCGCTGGCCGAGCACCCGAAGCTGATCCAGCGCCCGATCATCACGGCCGACGACGGCTCGGCGGTGGTGGCGCGCACGGAGGACGCGGTGCGCGACGCCCTCGGCCGCGGCTGACCGGCCCGGCCACTCGCCCGCTCGCCAACTCACCTGTGGCACACGTTACTTCGGCCGGTGCACAGGTGAGCTGAGCAACCCCGTTCGGCCTCCCGTACATAGCGGCGTACGCTCCCCCAGCCCTTCAGGAGGCGCGCATGTCGCGCAGGAGAACGCTCGGCACGAAGAAGAGGATCGCCCTGCTGGCCGGTGCGGCGGCGGTGGCGGGCAGCGGGGCCTTCGCCCTGGAGGCCACCTCCCGTGCCGCCCAGCCCGAGGCCCCGCACACCCTGTCCGCCGGGGACTCGACGGCCTGTCAGGGGCTGGCCACCGCCCTCGGCGACAACCAGGGGTTCATCGACGGGCAGCGGGCGCACCCGGACGCGCAGTCGGCGGCCCGGATCGCCAACCGCGAGGCGGTCATCGAGGAGATCAAGCGCAAACAGGCGGCGTCCGGCTGCCCGGTCGGGGAGTCGGCTCAGGATCCCCCAGCGGGCCCGCAGGCGCAGAACGGCGGGCAGGCGCAGAACGGGCAGCAGGCGCCGGGAGGCGGAGTACAGACCGGTGGGGCGCAGACCGGCGGAGCGCAGACCGGCGGAGCACAGACCGGCGGACAGCGGAGCGCGCCGCCCGCGCAGAACGGCGGGTCCGGAAGCGGGACCGGAAGCGGGACCGGGAGCGGGAGCGCCTCCGGGCAGCAGGTCTGCGCCGGCTCCACCGTCACCCTCTCCGGCGAGGGCGGCGCCCCGGCCGCCTCCAGCGACCGGTTCCCGGCCGGTACGACGCTGAAGGTGACCAACCTGGACAACGCCAAGTCCACCACGGTCAAGGTCACCTCGGTCTCCGGCAGTTGCGTCCTGCTGAACGACGCCGCCTTCGAACAGGTCCGCGAGCCCGGCAAGTTCCTGATCCGGCACGCGCGGATCGAGAAGGTGGGGTGAGGTACGGGCCGGTGTGAGACGGGCCACGGCCACCGCAGGTAACACGGGGTTCACACTCGGGCAACCGATGGGAAATCGGCCGTTGACATGCTGCCCGCATCAACGGCGGCGCCCCGGTGCCGCAGCGCCGCAGCACCCGCGAGTGCGCCCGAGCGAGACCCTGAAGGACGTGGCCCGTGAGCTTCAAGGCTGAGTACATCTGGATCGACGGCACCGAGCCGACGGCCAAGCTCCGTTCCAAGACGAAGATCCTCGGCGACGACGCCAAGGGCGCCGAACTGCCGATCTGGGGCTTCGACGGGTCCTCCACCAACCAGGCCAAGGGCCACGCCTCGGACCGCGTGCTCAAGCCGGTCTTCACCTGCCCCGACCCGATCCGCGGCGGTGACGACGTCCTCGTCCTGTGCGAGGTCCTGAACATCGACATGACGCCGCACGCGTCCAACACCCGTGCCGCGCTCGCCGAGGCCGCCGAGCGGTTCGCCGGCCAGGAGCCGATCTTCGGCATCGAGCAGGAGTACACCTTCTTCAAGGGCGCGCGCCCGCTCGGCTTCCCCGAGGGCGGCTTCCCGGCCGCGCAGGGCGGCTACTACTGCGGCGTCGGCTCGGACGAGATCTTCGGCCGCGACGTGGTCGAGGCGCACCTGGACAACTGCCTCACGGCGGGCCTCGGCATCTCCGGCATCAACGCCGAGGTCATGCCGGGCCAGTGGGAGTTCCAGGTCGGCCCGCTCGCGCCGCTGGTGGTCGCCGACCAGCTGTGGGTGGCCCGCTGGCTGCTCTACCGCACCGCCGAGGACTTCGGCGTCTCCGCCACCCTCGACCCCAAGCCGGTCAAGGGCGACTGGAACGGCGCCGGCGCGCACACCAACTTCTCCACCCGGGCGATGCGCGAGGGCTACGACGCGATCATCACCGCGTGCGAGGCGCTCGGCGAGGGCTCCAAGCCGCTGGACCACGTCAAGAACTACGGCGCCGGCATCGACGACCGCCTCACCGGCCTGCACGAGACCGCCCCGTGGAACGAGTACTCCTACGGCGTCTCCGACCGCGGCGCCTCGGTGCGCATCCCGTGGCAGGTCGAGAAGGACGGCAAGGGCTACATCGAGGACCGCCGGCCCAACGCCAACGTCGACCCGTACGTCGTGACGCGGCTGCTGGTGGAGACCTGCTGCACCGCGCTGGAGAAGGCCGGCCAGGTCTGATCCCCGGCCGCGAGGCCGTGACGGGGCGCTCACCGCGAGGTGGGCGCCCCTTTCGCATGCGCGCGGGGACCCTTTCCGCATGCCCGCGGGGAGCCGGTTCCGCACGCGTCCGGCGTCCAGCCGTCCACACTGTGGGACGGCCCCTCGGGCCCGGCCGTCCGCGCCGAAGCCCTGATCGGCCCGGATGCCTGGTCGAACGACCCACACGGCGTCAACTTCACGCCAAGGAAACGTCCAAGCAGTGAGAGGAGGGTCCTCGCCGGGCCGGGTCTCTGCTTCAATGGAGGCATGGCCGGTATCCAGAAGCAGCACGCGACAGGTCGCCACGACCTGGAGCCGTTCTGGCCGTCCCGTCAGCACCACGACTTCGACCGGGTGTGTTGCCGCGCGACGAACGCGCGGGCCCTCTAAAGCCGTACACCCCGGCCTTCGGCCAGCGCGCAACGACGTACGTCCCGCGGCGCGCCCCGACCACGAATCGCGGCCGTCGCTCCTTCCGACGAACTCCTCGCGCGAAAGAGCTGACCTCTCATGGCGACCACTCGTTCCCTGACCACCGCCGCCCTCCCCGCCCCCGACCCCGCGCCCGCCGCTCCGGCCGCCGCACCGCGGCACCGGCTGCGAGCCGTGGACCGGGACGAGGTGGTGGACGTGGCGGACTTCCTGCCGCCGGGCGCCACCTGGCTGCCCGCCCCCCAGCACACCCTGCCGGTCCTGCCCGGCCGGCCGCCGATGATCGGTTACCTGGTCCTCGTCCCGGCCGACCAGCAGCCGCACCTCCCGCCGGTGGCGGTGCCCGACCAGCCGCGGCCCGAGGAGGAGCGGGCGGCCGCCGCCGAGGCCGGCGAACCGCTGGTGCGCATCGACGCGGCCCGCCGCACCGCCCAGGTGGCCGGCCGCCAACTCGACCTCACCTACCTGGAGTTCGAGCTGCTGGCGCACCTGGTCGCGCACCCGCACCGGGTGCACACCCGCGACCAGCTGGTCACCACCGTCTGGGGCTACGGCCATGTGGGCGACGGGCGCACCGTCGACGTCCACGTCGCCCGGCTGCGCCGCAAGCTCGGCGCCGAGCACCGCAGGACGATCCAGACCGTGCGGCGCGTGGGCTACAAGTACGCCCCGCCGACCGCCGGCTGACCGCCCGCCGCACCCGGCCAAGCCCGTCCGCAGACCTGCCGTAGACCTGCCGTGGACCTGTCCGTCCGCCCACCGAGTGAGCGGACGGAGGGTGGCGTCAGGTACACCCCCGGCCGGGTGCCGTCCCCCTGACCCGCGCCGCGCGCACCCGGCAGACTGGTCGCGAACCGGGAGGGGTGGGGCCATGCATGGGGCACGGATGAGGAACGCGCTGGTGGCGGGCGGGCGAGGACTGGCGCTCGCGCTGATGGGCTGGACGGGGTCGCTCGCGCTCGGCGTGCTGGCCGTGCTGTCGATCGCCTTCGTCCCGCTGGGCGTCGGCCTGCTGACCACCCCCTCGGTCCTGTTCCTGGTGCGCGCCCACGCCGAGCGGCGCAGGCGGCTGGCCGCGCGCTGGTCGGACGTGCGCATCCCGGCCGCCCGCTACCGTCCGCTGCCGCCGGCCGCGGGCGGCGGACCGCTCGCCGGGCCGCGGCTGACCTGGCTGCTGCTGGGCGACCCCGCGACCTGGCGGGACCTGCGCTGGCTGTTCGTGGACGAGGTGGCGGGCGCGGCCGTCGCCGTCCTCGCGCCCGGCATGCTCGCCGAGGGCGTGTTCGGCATCCTGGTCGCCGTCGGACTGTGGCGGCCGCTGGTGGCCGCGGACGGCACGTACTGGTACCAGTTCGTGCCGGTCACCGGGCAGGTCTCCGCCCTGGCCGCGGGCGTCGTCGGCTGCGGCTGGCTGGCCGCCGCGCTGCGCTGGAACCCGGCGCTGGTGCGCGCGCACTTCCGGCTCACCCGCGGCCAGCTCGCCCCGTCGGACGCGGACGCGCTGAACCGCCGGGTGGAGGAGCTGACCGAGACACGGCGCGACGCCGTCGACACCTCGGCCGCCGAGCTGCGGCGCATCGAACGCGATCTGCACGACGGGGCGCAGGCCCGGCTGGTGGCCATGGGCATGGACCTGGGCACCATCGAGGCGCTCCTCGACAAGGACCCGGAGCAGGCCCGCCGGCTCGTCGCACAGGCCCGCCAGAACTCGGTGGCGGCCCTCGGCGAGCTGCGCGACCTGGTGCGCGGCATCCACCCGCCGGTCCTCGCCGAACGCGGACTGGGCGACGCCGTACGGGCGTTGGCGCTGCGGCTGCCGCTCGCCACGGAGGTGAGCGTGAACCTGCCCGGCCGCGCCGAAGCGCCGGTGGAGTCGGCGGCGTACTTCGCCGTCAGCGAGGTGCTCACCAACGCCGTCAAGCACTCCGGCGCGGACCGGATCTGGGTCGACCTGCACCACGCCGACGGCATGCTGCGCGTCGCCGTCACCGACAACGGCGCGGGCGGCGCCGTGATCACGCCGGGCTCCGGGCTGGCCGGGGTCGAGCGGCGGCTCGGTACATTCGACGGCATCCTGGCCGTCAGCAGTCCCGCGGGCGGTCCCACCATGGCGACCCTGGAGATTCCGTGCGCGTTGTCCTAGCCGAAGATCTCTTCCTGCTGCGCGACGGGCTGGTCCGGCTGCTGGAGGCCCACGGCTTCGAGATCGTGGCGGCCGTCGAGTCCGGGCCCGAACTGGACCGTGCGCTCGCCGAGTTGAATCCTGGCGTGGCGGTGGTCGACGTACGGCTGCCGCCCACCCACACCGACGAGGGGCTCCAGTGCGCGCTGCGCGCCCGCCGGGAGCGGCCGGGCCTGCCGGTGCTGGTCCTCTCCCAGCACGTGGAGCAGCTGTACGCGCGGGAGTTGCTGGCGGACGGCAGCGGCGCGGTGGGCTACCTGCTCAAGGACCGGGTGTTCGACGCGGCCCAGTTCGTGGACGCGGTACGCCGGGTCGCGGCCGGCGGCACCGCCATGGACCCGCAGGTCATCCAGCAGTTGCTGGCCCGGCGCGCGGACCGGGACCGGCCGCTGTCGCGGCTCACCCCGCGCGAACTGGAGGTGCTGGAGCTGATGGCGCAGGGCCGTTCCAACACCGCGATCGCCGCTCAACTCGTCGTCACGGAGCGGGCGATCGCGAAACACACCTCCAACATCTTCGCCAAGCTGGGACTTGAGGTCTCGGACGACGACAACCGGCGTGTGCTGGCCGTCCTGGCGCATCTCGACCGGGACGGCTGAGCCCGCGGTCGATCCGTGTTCCGGTTGAACACCTCTGCGGCGGCGCCCGTATGGAAGGGGGCCGCTTCACTCCTGTCGGGCGCCTCGATGCTGCCCCGCCAAGGAAGTCAGAGGAGTTCCATGGGACGCAACACACGAAAACGCCGTACGTCGCCGGCCACCAAGGCCATCGCCGCAGCGGCGGCCCTAGCGCTCGGCGGGGGCGGGCTGATCTGGGCGAACTTCTACGCATCCGCCCACGAGTCGCACAACGACGCGTGGGGGAACCGGACCAAGGCGGCCGGCGCGCAGGTGGCGACGATCTCCTGCCCGGACGTCGGCCAGAAGCTCACCGACGTGCCCGGCCGGGCCCGCACCGAGGTGGACGGCGAACTGGCCAGTCTGGACCGCCAGATCACCGATGCCTACCAGCGCCTGGCGACCACGCGGGACGCCCAGGCCCAGGACGCGAGCTTCGTCCAGAACGGCATCCTGGGCCCGCTCAAGGACCGGCGGAAGGTGATCTTCGACCGGATCCGGCTGGAGATCAACCGCGCCGGCGGCACCGCACCCGGCGACCTCGACGACCTGACGGCGTGCACCGGCTCCCCGGCCGCCGGCGACCGGACGAACGCCGGCGGCGGCCAGGGCGGCGACGGCCGACAGCAGGGCAACGGCGGTCAGCAGCAGGGCTCCGGCGGCCAGAACGACGGCGGCATGAACGGCGGCGGCCAGCAGGGCGGCCAAGGCGGCCAGGGCGGCGCCGGCGGCCAGCAGCAGAGCAACGGCGGCCAGGCCGGCAACGGCCCCTCCGCGGCCGACTTCGTCGACATCACCAAGGTCCAGCCCAACGTCCCGGCCAAGCCGCGCCGGACGCGCGACGCGTCCACCGGCGCCTTCACCACCCGCTGCGGGGTGAACGCCAACGCCAACCACAACACCGACAACGTGATCGTGGCCCCCGGCGTGACCAACGGCGCCCACCACCTGCACGACTACGTCGGCAACCAGAAGGTGAACGCGTTCTCCTCGAACGACACCTTCCTCCAGGGCGGCACGAGCTGCCAGAACAAGAACGACCTGTCGGCGTACTACTGGCCGGTGGTGCGGGTGCAGGACGGCACGCGGGACTTCGACCAGAACGCGGACGGCGGCGGCAAGGAGGGCAACGTCGGCCGGATCCTGGTCGCCAAGCAGGCGCAGATCAAGTACGTCGGCAGCGCGACGAGCAAGGTGGTGGCGATGCCGCAGTTCCTGCGCGTCATCACCGGCGACGCCAAGGCCTTCACCAACGGCACGGCCAACGCCAACGCGCACTGGAGCTGCACCGGCTTCGAGAACAAGGTGCAGCTGACCGACAAGTACCCGATCTGCCCGCGCGGCAGCGACGTGGTGCGCAGCTTCGCCTTCCAGAGCTGCTGGGACGGCCAGAACACCGACAGCGCCAACCACCGCACCCACGTCGCCTTCGCGGACGCCTCGGGCCGCTGCCAGAACGGCTTCAAGGCGATCCCGCAGCTGACGATGCGGCTGGTCTACGGCGTGCCGCGGCCGGTGGTGCGAAACGGCCAGGTGAAGAACGCCTACGCCGTCGACGGCTTCCCCGAGCAGTTGCACAAGGCGATCACCGACCACGACGACTTCATCGCCGTGACCAGGGGCGGCCTGGCGAACAAGATCGCCGGCTGTCTCAACTCCGGGCGGATGTGCTAGCCGCGTCCGGCTGAGACGGAGACGGAACGGGCCGGTGGCGGGAGGACCCGCCACCGGCCTCGCGCGTGCGGTGCCGTCAGCCGGTGTGCGCGTGGTGGTCGGCGCCGGCCTCCACGTCGCCGCCGAGGGTGCCGCGCAGCGCGTGGACCACGCCGTCGTCGCCCACCGCGACCCACTTGCGGCCCACCAGGTAGAAGCCGCCGTAGTCCTTGGCCTCGTCGATCCACTCGCGCTGGCCGCGGTCGGTGGAGAAGGTGGCGAGGACGAACTTCCCGCTCGCGCCCGCGCAGATGGCCTGGCGGATGGTGTCGGCGTCGGTCTGGATGTCGGGCGCGCACTTCACCTCGGCGGCCAGGCTCTCCAGGCTGCCGGTCGCCGTCGGCGGCGTCTTCGCCGCCGCGGCGCCGCCGGAGCCGCAGCCCGCCAGCGCCAGCAGCGCCGCCGCACCGGCCACCGCCGGCATCGGCCGTGTCACCCTCATCCGGCTCATCTGGTTCCTCCGCTCAACGCATGACGTCAGTCGTCGCCCTCCATACGGACGCACCGGGCGCGGCGCTCAAACCATGGGCTTCACCGGCACACTTGTGCGAAGGTGGGCCGGTGAACCAGGACTGGGAAGACCGCGTGGCCGCCGCCTGGGCCCGCATCGACGAGTACTCCGAGGACAGCGCCGCCGAGTTCCGGGCGGTGATCGACGCGCTCGCCGCCGAGTTGCCGCCCGGCAGCCCCGTGGCCCTGTTCGAACAGGGCTGCGCCTGGGACTCCACCGGCCACTCGGACCGTGCCGTGCCGCTCTACCGCGCCGCGCTGGACGCCGGGCTGGACGGCTACCGGGGCCGCCGGGCGAAGATCCAGCTCTCCAGCTCGCTGCGCAACACCGGCCGGCCGGCCGAGGGCGTCAAGCTGCTCACCCCCGAACTGCTGGCCCCATCCGACGAGTTGGACGACGCGGTCCGCGCCTTCCTGGCCCTGTGCCTGGCCGACCTCGGCCGCGAACGCGAGGCCCTGTCCCTCACCCTCGGCGCCCTCGCCCCCCATCTGCCCCGCTACCAGCGCTCCACCGCGAACTACGCCCGCCTCCTGGTGGAGCCGGAAGGCTGACGGGGCCGCTCGCGCGGTGACCAACCGCCGATTCGCTCGTTCTGCTGAACGTGCAGTCACAGGATGTCGCCCCGCGCCCCCCGTCCGCCTCCGCGCCGGTGCTCGACGTCGGGCAGGCCGAGGCCGCGCTCGTCGAGCACTACCCGCGGCTCGTCCGGCTCGCCTACCTGCTGCTGCCGCCGGCCCTCGGCCGCGGCCGCCGGGTGCTCACCGCGCACTCCCTGGTCCAGCGCGCGCTGCCCAGGGGCCGCACCCCGGTGACCGTGCCGCCGGACGGCACGGCGGGCCCCGGCGCCGACCCGGCCTACGCCTTCCTCCGCCACCAGGTGCTCCGCGCGGCGCTGGCGGCCGACCCGCCCCGCCGCCGCGGCCGGCGCGCCCGGCGCGCCGGACTGCCGCCGCTGCTGCCCCAGGTGTGGGGCCTGAGGCTGTTCCCGCGCTCCGGCGGCGCCGACGAACTAGCCCTGGACCAGCAGCTCGCCGCGCTGACCGGCCCGGCCCGCGCCGCCTACGTCCTGCGCGGCCTCGAACGGCTCCCCGAGGACACGGTGCGGCGCGTGCTGTCGGCGGCGGGCGTCGCCGACCCCGGGGCCGCGGTGCGCCAGGCCGAGCGCGTCCCGGACCGCGCCGCGCTGCTCGCCTCCCCCGAGTTCGACCCCTGCTCGCTCCAGGCCCGCCCCACCGACCTGCTGCGGCGCAGGCAGCGCGGCAAGGCGGTGCTCGCCGCCGCCGCGGCCGTCGCCGTGTGCGGCACGCTGGCCGCGCTGCCCGACGGCGGCTGGGGCCGGGACGGCGCCGCCGCCCCCGTCTACGCGCGCAACGCCTCCGCCGAGGCCGCCCTCGACCCGGCGAAGCTGACCCGCGTCCCCCCCACCGCCTGGCGCACCTCGGCGCGGCTGGACTTCGCCGCGTGGCCCGCGCGCGGCGACCGCACCGGCGACAGCGCCCTGCTGCGCCGCGCCCTCGCCGTCTGGGCCCGCCCCGGCGCCTCCGTCCGGCTCTCGGCCACCCCCGGCACCGCCACCGGCGGCCCCGCCGGACCCCCGCAGCTGCTGTACGCGGGTGACGTGGACGGCGCCCGTGTGGTGCTCCTGTACGACGGGCTGCGCCTGGCCCGCTACGCCGAGCCGAAGGGCTCCGCGTCCGCCGCCGCGCTGGACCTGGCCCGGGTGGACGGCGCGACGGGCGCGGAGGCGGCCGCGGCGGTGCTGAACCGCGCCGACGGCAACGTCCGCTATCTGACCGCCCCCTGGGTGAAGGCGGCCGCGCGGCAGGACCTGCGGACCGCGGACTCCGCGCCGTCGGCGCTCGCCGTGCGGGACGGCGTCACCGCCCCGCTGGCCGGTCCGGCCGTCCGCGCGGGCGCCTGCACCTCGTGGCACGCACTGCGCCTGACCGGCGACTTCGGCGCCTATGTCCTCGGCGACCTGGGCGAGTTGACGCCCGCCCGCCTCACCACCGGCCGCCCGGACGCGCCGCGCGACGCGTCCGGCGAGGCGGCGGGGCGCACCTGGGCGCCGTTCGCCTGCTCGCTGTCGGTGCTGCGGTCGCAGGGCGTGCGGTCGGTCAACGTCTGGCAGTACGCCGAGCAGGAGCTGCCCGAGGAGAGCGGCACGGCCGCGTGGGTGTGCACCCGCGCCGACACCTGGCGCGGCACCGGCGCCCAGGTGCTGGCCCAACTCCGCCTCCCCGGCGTGCGCTACGGGGCGGCGGTGGCCCGGTCCACCGACGTGACCGCGTGCGGCGCGCGCGAACCGCAGGTACTGGCCGGGGCGTTGTGGAAGTCGAGGTCCGACGCCTGGTACCTGCTGGCCGCGGGCGGCTCGCACACCGAGTCGATCACCGCCTCCCACGGCGTCGCCGCGACCGCCCGGGGCAATGTGCTCGCCGTACCGGCGAAGAAGGGCCTGCGGCCGGAGCTGACGGGGACGCTGGACGACGGCCGCACCGTCGGCATGCTGCGCTAGCCGCCCGCCGGCCAGGTCCCCGACCGGGCGGTCCAGGCGGGGGACCTGGTCGGTAGGGTGTCGGCATGACTACCGGGGTCCGTCGCAGAATGGGAGTCGAGGAACGGCGGCAGCAGTTGATCGGCGTCGCCCTCGAACTGTTCAGCCGCCGCTCGCCCGACGATGTGTCCATCGACGAGATAGCGTCGGCGGCCGGTATCTCGCGCCCGCTGGTCTACCACTACTTCCCCGGCAAACTCAGCCTGTACGAGGCCGCGTTGAAGCGTGCCGCGGAGGATCTGGCCGGCCGGTTCGTGGAACCCCGCGAAGGGCCGCTGGGGGCGCGGCTGCTGCGGGTGATGCGCCGCTTCTTCGACTTCGTGGACGAGCACGGCCCCGGTTTCTCGGCCCTGATGCGCGGCGGCCCGGCGGTCGGCTCGACCACCGCCAACGCGCTCGTCGACTCGGTACGGCAGGCCGCCTACGAGCAGATCCTCGCCCATCTCCAGGTCGCCGAGCCGCCCGCGCGCCTTGAGCTGGTCGTCCGGTCGTGGATCTCGCTGGCGGAGTCGACGGCGCTGATCTGGCTGGACGGCCGGCGCATCCCGCGGGCCGATCTGGAGGTCCAGCTGGTGCACGACTTCGCGGCGCTGGCCGCCGTCGGCGCCTGTCACGACGCGGAACTGGCCGCGCTGCTGCGCGAGGTGCTCAAGGGCGAGCCCGGCCAGGGCCCGTTCGGCGACCTGGCCACCCGGCTCGTCGTCCTGGCGTCCTGACGTCCTGAGACCGCCCGGCCCGCCTTACTCGCTGTCGAACTTCCGGTAGGACGCGTCGAGATCCTCGACCTCGGCCGACGCGTGCAGCGTCACGCCCTCGCGGGGCTTGAGGTGCCGGCGGAGCAGTTCGAGCGCGGCCTCGGCGAGGGTCGCCTTGGCCTCCTCGGTGCGTCCGGCCAGCAGCCCGACCCGCACGTGGACGATGGCGTGGCCGTCGCCGTCGGGTCCGACCACGGTGTCCTCGGCGGGACGGAACAGCGTCTTGCAGGCCGGCTGCCGGGCGCCGGCGATCTCCACGGTGGCCTCGTGCAGCGCCCGCGCGAAGCCGGGCCGGTCGAAGCCGTCCGCCAGCTCGGCCGAGTAGTCGACGGTGATCTGCGGCATGGGCGCTCCACTCCTCGGGGTGCCACGGCGTCGGGTTCCACCGTGTCGGCCTCACCCTAGTTCGCGGCCGGGAAAGGGGGCGGACCGTCTCACGGCCCGCCCCCCGATGTGCCTCTCCCGCGCTCACGCGCCCCGGGTGAACACCGCCACCGTGCGGGCCGGAACGGTGAACGTCCCGGTCGCCGCCGCGTAGGAGGAGGTCTTCACGACTGGGTCGGCGCCGGCGGCCTGCACCGGGTGCAGCCGGTAGCCGGTGCCGGCCAGCGCCGTCACGCGCTGCCGCTGCTGCTCGGGCGTCGCGTTGAACACCACGACCAGGTCGCCCAGCCGCATGGTGATCACCCCGGGTGTCTCGTCCGCGCCGGACAGCGGGAAGGACAGCTTCGACTGCACCTGCGCGGCCGTGGCCAGGGAGAACGCCCCTTCCGTGGTGCGGATGCGCAGCAGGTCGCGGTAGGCGGCCGAGGCGCCCTGGATCTGGGGGCAGCCCACCGTGACGGAGGTCAGCAGCGGCTTGGCGTAGGGCCACTTGTCCTGGTTGTCGGCGGCCATGGGCAGGCCGCGGCCGAAGCCGTTGCCGTCGGCGCAGTTCCAGTGGACGGCGTTGAACCAGTCGCCGCTGTCGAAGGAGTTGCGGTCCAGCGACTTGGAGCGCAGCAGGTCGGTGCCGGCCTGGGAGAGCGCCGGTCCCTGGGAGAGCGCGGCCGTCGCCATCGCCAGGACCTGCATGCGGGCCCGGTCGGCGGCGGAGGTCGCGGCGGGCAGCTTGTAGGTGAGCGCGTCGAAAAGGGACTCGTTGTCGTGGGCGTCGACGTAGGCGAGGGCGTCGCCGGGGGCGTCGGCGTATCCGGCGGGCGCGCCGTTGTAGTCGATCCCGGCGCCGGTGACCTCCTTGCCGTCGGTGTCGGTGAAGCGGTAGGCGGCGAGGTTGCCGCTCAGGCCGACCTTGATCAGGTCCTGGTAGTGCAGCAGCCGGGCCTTCTGCTCGGCCTCGGTGCCGTTGGCGGTGGAGGAGTTGGGGTCGGTGTAGAGGCCGGAGGCGAAGCCCTGGACGCCGGGGTCGGCGTCGAAGGGGCTGCCGCCGCGCACCGCGTCGCGGGCCCGGTCGGAGAAGGTGGCGATGCCGGTGCCGGCCATGTTCTTCTGGGTGGCCTGGACGAAGCGGGCGTCGTCGGCGACCTCGCCGAAGTTCCAGCCCTCGCCGTACAGGATGATCTTCTTGCCGTCGACGCCGTCCTTGGCGGGGGTGAGCGCGTCGAGGGCCTTGCGGACGGCGAGGATGTTGGCCTTGGGGTGGTGGCCCATGAGGTCGAAGCGGAAGCCGTCGACCTTGTACTCCTTGGCCCAGGTGACGATCGAGTCCACGACGAGCTTGCCCATCATGGTGTTCTCGGTCGCGGTGTTGGCGCAGCAGGTGCTGTTCGCGACCGAGCCGTCGGCCAGCAGCCGCTGGTAGTAGCCGGGGACGACCTTGTCGAGCACGGAGGTGTCGGCCTGGCCGTCGGCGGCGGTGTGGTTGTAGACCACGTCCATGACGACGCGCAGGCCGTCCTGGTTGAGGGCCTTGACCATCCGCCGGAACTGCACGGTGCGGGCGGCGCCGTCCGGGTCGGTGGCGTAGGAGCCCTCGGGGACTGTGTAGTGGTAGGGGTCGTAGCCCCAGTTGTAGGCGTCCTTGGCGGCGGTCTCGGCGACGCAGGACTGCTGCCGGTCGGAGTCGGCGGGGAGGGCGGCGAGGTCGCAGCCGGGGGTGGCCTGGTCGGCCTTCTTCTCGGGGATGGTGGCGATGTCGAAGGCCGGCAGCAGGTGGACGTAGGAGGTGCCCGTCCGGGCCAGTTCGCGCAGGTGCTTGCTGCCGTCGGCGTTCGTGTCGGTGAAGGCGAGGTAGGTGCCCCGGTCCGCGGCCGGGACGGTGGGGTCGGCGACGGAGAAGTCGCGGATGTGCAGTTCCTGGATCTGCGCGTCGCGCAGCGGTACGGCCTCGGGCTTGGCGAGGTGCGACCAGCCGCTGGGGGCGAGCGCCTTGTCGTCCAGGTCGGTGACGAGGCTGCGCTCGCTGTTCGCGGTGAGGGCGAGCGAGTAGGGGTCGGTGACCTTGTTGACGACGATCCGGCGCACGGAGGGCGCCCACACGGTGACGACGTACCGGTAGGGCTTGTTCTTCCAGGAGGCGGGGCCGGTGACGGACCAGACGCCGGTGGTGTCGTCGCGGCGCATGGCGACGGCCCTGCCGTCCAGTTCCAGGGCCACGTTCCGCGCGGTCGGCGCCCACACGCTCAGGGTGGGCCGGCCCTGGTGGAAGACCGGGCCGAGGTGCGCCTCGGCGGCGGCGCCGTAGACGTCGTCGAGGACGCCGGCGAGCTGGACGCCGGTGGCCGTGAGCACGGCCCCGTCGGCGGTGCGCTGGGAGGCGACGACCTGGCCGCGCAGGGCCTCGGTGACCCGGCCCCGGTCGCGCGGGTCGACGGAGTAGGCGGTGTAGTCCTTCAGGTGCGGGAACTTCGCCTTCTGGGCGTCGGTGAGGGTGGTCTTCGCCAGCCGCAGCCAGCGTTCGTCGTCGCTGGTGAGCGCCCCGTCCTTGACGGTGAGGGAGCCGTCGCCGGAGTAGAGGAGCTGGGTGGAGGCGGCGGCGGCCGAGCCGTTGAGGGCGACCGTGTCGCGGTCGATCCAGACCGCCTTGGAGGTGGTGAGGTCCAGGGCGGCGGCGCTGCCCTCGGGCTGCGGCAGCAGCGGCTCGTCTCGGCCGCTCACGAGCCACACCTCGTGGCCGTTCGCGGCCTTGAGGTCGAGGGACCGGTCGCTGGGCGAGTCCTTCTCGTCGCCCTTGTGGAGGATGTAGCCGAGGGAGGCGGCACCGTCGGTGAGCGGTACCTCGAAGACCGCGCCATAGGAGTCAGTCTTCACCGGCATGAGGGGTTTCGCCCAGTCGGTGGGTTCGGCCGCGCCCGTCCACACGTGCAGTCCCCAGCCGGCGTAGTCGCCGTCGGCGCGGTGGTAGTGGAGGACCGCCTTGGTGGTGTCCTCGGCGGGATAGCCGGCGGGCCGGGTGGTGCGTACGGCGTCCTCGCCCTGCTCGATCCACACCTCGCCGGTCTTGGTGACGTCGATGGACCGGTCGGCGGAGACGTCCTTGTTCCCGTCCTTGTCGATGACGAGGAAGCCGACGTTCGAGGCGCCGGGCTTCAGCTTCACGTAGGCGAAGGCGCCGTAGGCGTCCCGGCCGGTGAAGGGGTGGGCGGCGGGCCAGGTGGTGGCCTCGCCGTCGGCGAGGTCGCCCCAGGCGTACAGGCCCCAGCCGTCGTAGTCGCCGTCGGTGCGCCGGTAGTGGACGATCGCGTAGTCGCGGGAGGCGGCGGTGGGGACCTCGGGGGCCGGCGGGGCGCCGGTGGTGGAGGCGGCGGTGGCGCTCGCGGTGCGCCCGGCCGAGTCGACGACGACCGCCTTGTAGCGCAGCGCGGTGCCGGCCGGCACGGTCGGGGCGAGGGTCTGGGTGACCTTGTAGGGGGCGTGGTCGGCGGAGCCGAGGACCGTCCAGGGGCCGTCGCCGACCTGGGCGGCGAAGACGACCCGGTCGAGCTGTCCGCCGCGCACGTCGGCGCTCGGCTCGACGGTGCCGGTGGCGCCCGCGGCGGGCGCGGTCAGGGTGAGGGACGGCCTGGCGGCCGGGGCGTCGAGGCGGCCGGTCGCCTTCAGTACGACGGCGGCGCCGGCCGGGACGGTGACGGTGACCTGGCGGTCGGCGTCCGAGGTGACGGTGTCCTTGGTGCCGTAGACGCCGCGGTAGGTCATCCGGGCGGAGCCGGTGGCGAAGGCAGCGGTCTTCGCCTGGTTGGCGTTGTTGACGGCGATGACGTACTCGGCGCCGCTGCGGGCGTCGGTGCGGGTGAAGGCGTAGACGCCGGGGCCGTCGGCGGCGTAGCGCTCGCTCTGGACGCCGTCGGTGAGGGCCGGGTTGTCCTTGCGGAGCTCGGCCAGCTCGGCGATCTGGCGGTACAGCGGCGCCCTGGTGTCGTAGCTGTCGCTGGCGTGGGTGCGGTCGGTGCCGATCTCGTCGTCGGCGAGGTAGTCGGCGACCTTCGAGGCGAACATGGTCTCGCGGGCGTCCTTGTCGCCGCCGGCGCCGGTGAAGCCCTGTTCGTCGCCGTAGTAGACGACGGGGTTGCCGCGGCTGAGGAACATCAGCTCGTTGGCGAGCTTGTCCTTGGCGAGGAGCTGGGCGTCGGTGGCCTTCGGGTCGTCCTGCTTGAGGAAGTACCCGATGCGGCCCATGTCGTGGTTGCCGAGGAAGGTGACCTGCTCGTAGGCGTTGGCCTTGTCGGTCGTGTACTTGTAGTCGTCGCCGAAGACGCTCGCGAGCTTCCTGGCGCTGCCGCCCTGGGAGACGTAGGCGCGGGCCGCGTCCTGGAAGGGGAAGTCGAGCGTGGCGTCCAGGCGGCCCTGGGTGACGTAGGGGGCGGTGACGGAGGTGTCGGCGGAGTAGACCTCGCCGAACATGAAGAAGTTCTCGCGGCCGCGGGCGGCGGCGTAGGCGTCGAGTGCGGTCGCCCACTGCGTCCAGAACGCGGTGTCCACGTGCTTGACGGTGTCGACGCGGAAGCCGTCGACGCCGAAGTCCTTCACCCAGCGCTCGTAGATCTTCTCCATGCCGCTGACGACCTCGGGACGCTCGGTCCACAGGTCGTCCAGGCCGGAGAAGTCGCCGTAGGTGGCGTTCTCGCCGCTGTAGGTGGAGTCGCCCCGGTTGTGGTACATCGTCGGGTCGTTGAGCCAGGCCGGGACCTTGGCGTTCTTCTTCGCGGCCGGGACGGTCGGCGTGTAGGGGAAGGAGGAGGCGCCGACGGCGGGGAACTTCTTGCCGCCGGCCGCGTAGTCGGCGTCGTCGAAGGGCCGGCCGTCCTCGGTGAGATACGGGAAGGCTCCCTTGGACAGGTAGTCGTGGGACTGTCCCTGGTAGTCGACGACGTCGGCGGTGTGGTTGGTGATGACGTCGAAGAAGACCTTCATGCCCTTGGCGTGCGCCCCGGCGATCAGCCGCGTCAGGTCCGCGTTGGTGCCGAAGTGCGGGTCGACCTGGGTGAAGTCGGTGATCCAGTACCCGTGGTAGCCGGCGGAGGCGTCCTTTCCGCTGCCCTGCACGGGCTGGTTCTTGAAGATCGGCGCCAGCCAGATGGCGGTGGTGCCCAGGCCCTTGATGTAGTCGAGCCGGTCGGTCAGGCCCTTGAGGTCGCCGCCCTGGTAGAAGCCCTTGTCGGTGGGGTCGTAGCCGGTGGCGAGGCGGGAGCCGGTCAGTCCGCCCCGGTCGTTGGCCTTGTTCCCGTTGGCGAAGCGGTCCGGCATGACGAAGTAGAACTGCTCGCGGGTGTCGTCGTGCCGGGCGGGCTGCGCGGCGAGCTTCGCGTCCGACGGGGGCGCGGGCGGGGTGGCCGCCCTGGCGGCCACCGGCTGGAGGAGGGCGGCGGCGAGCGCGGCGGCGGCGACGGCCGCGACCCGCGCCGGGTGCCGACCCTGCCCGCCTTGCCGGCCCTGCCGACCCTGCTGGCCTTGCCGGCCCGGTGCGTCCTGGGGGTTGCGGCGCCTTCGGGGCGGCGCCGGCCATCTCGGTATCACAGGCGAGAACTCCTTGCGACTACGGCTCGATCGGGTCCGTGCCCGCGCCGCAGCCGACGGGGCCTGCGGCTTCGCTGCCGGACGCCGGGCGCGACCGTATCGCCGCCGAAACACTTGCGGCAAGAGCCTTGCAAACCACGGCAAGAATTTTCACGGACGACCACCGGAGGGTCCGCACGCCCACTCAAGTCCCCTCGCGCGCCCGGCGATCGGGCCCCGTCACGCCCACGGCCGCGGCGCCGCCCACCCGGCCGGAGCGCCCGCGCGCACCCCTTCGGCGCGCGAGAACGCCGCCGACCGGTTGCCTCCCCCGCGAAATCGGCTACCTTCCTTACCGCGCGGTCGCCGCGCACCGCGCGCGGACGGCCCGTACCGCGCCCGCCGAACCGGGCGGACGTCCATCGGCGGGCAGGCCAGGACACCTGCCGGTAACGGAAACGTCACGTCTGCGGGATCTCGCGGAAATTTTCTTGCAACGTCTTTCGCAAGGGATTGCAGCCTTGCTACGTTCCTCCCGCGCCCGGCGGCCGTCGATAGGGACAGACGGCACCCGCGGTCCTCCCAAGGGATGATCCGGGCACCCTCATCTAGGAGTTCATATGCGACGTGGCATATCGATCGCCGCCGCGGTCACCGTGGTCGCCCTCACCGCCTCGGCCTGTGGTGGCTCGGACGACGACTCGTCCAGCAAGCCGAAGGACCCCAAGGACGTCTCCGGGACGATCACCTACTGGGACACCTCCGACGCGGCGACCGAAGCCCCGACGTACAAGGCCCTGGTCAAGCAGTTCGAGGCCAAGTACCCGAAGATCAAGGTGAACTTCCAGAGCATCCCGTTCACCGACGTCGAGCAGAAGTTCAAGTCCGCCGCCAAGAGCGGCAAGGGCGCCCCCGACGTCGTGCGCACGGACGTGGGCCTGATGGCCGAGTACGCCTCGCTGGGCTACATCGCCCCGCTGGACGGCACCGCGGCCCTGAAGGACACCTCGGACTTCGCCGCCACGCCGCTGAACACCGCCAAGTACAACGGCAAGACCTACGGCGTTCCCTCGGTCACCGACACCCTCGGCCTCCTCTACAACAAGAAGCTGCTGAAGCAGGCCGGCATCGCCACCCCGCCGGCCACCTGGGACGAGTTCATCGCCGACGCCAAGACCATCAAGCAGAAGACCGGGGCGTACGGCACCTACGTCAACCCGGACTCCTACTTCCTGCTGCCGCTGCTCTACAGCAACGGCGCGGACATGGCCGACCCGTCCGCCAAGAAGATCACCATCAGCGACGCCGCCGCGGTCAAGGCCCTCACCACCGCGAAGCAGATCAACGACCAGGCGTCGATGAAGGTCGACTTCGCCAACGCGTACCAGAACATGCAGGCCGCCTTCAAGAACGGCAAGGTCGCCATGCTGATCCAGGGCCCGTGGTCGGTCTCCGACACCCTGTCCGGCTCGGCGTTCAAGAGCGACCAGGCCAACCTCGGCTACGCCCCCGTCCCGGCCGGCGCCGGCGGCAAGGCGCAGGCCCCGACCGGCGGCCACAACCTCGCTGTCTACCAGGGCTCCGGCAACCTGGACGCCAGCTACCTGTTCACGCAGTTCATGACGTCCACCGAGAGCCAGGTCGCCATCGCCAAGGGCACCGGCACCCTGCCGACCCGCCAGTCGGCGTACACCTCCGAGGTCACCTCCGACCCGAAGGTCGCCGGCTTCAAGGCGGTCCTGGACAAGACCGCCCGGCCGCGCGTCGCCCTGCCGCAGGTCGGCTCGCTGTTCACGCCGCTCCAGCAGAACTACGTGAAGATCCTCCAGGGCGACGAGTCGGTCGGCAAGGGCCTCGACGCCACCGCCAAGGAGTTCCAGAAGCTCCTGCCCGGCTACTCCATCGGCTGACCGAACGGCCATGAGCCGTACCGCTCATGACGGGCCGTCATGAGCGGTACGGCGTGCGAAGGACACGCAGCCCCGGGGAAGGAGTTCCCCGCTGCCGCCCCGTCCGGGGCTCCCCGGGGCTGCGGAACCACCCGACTCCGTCCGCGAAAGAGCCGATGAGGATGACGACCGCAGCGAGCACCGGAAACACGAAGAAGACAGCGCGCGGCGACAGTTCCCCGCGCCCCGCACGCGTCTCGGCGCTCAGGCGGTCCTGGGACAAGTACTGGTACGCGTGGGCGATGGTGACCCCGGTGGCCGTCGTCATCACGGTGCTGGTCCTGTATCCGCTGGGCTACGGCTTCTACCAGTCGCTGACCAACGCCAACGAGGCGAACGTCGCCACCACCATCGGCGCCTTCCACCGCCCGGCCACCTACGACTTCGTCGGCCTGGACAACTACTGGCACGTCCTGTCGGGCGCGGACGGCGACTTCTACCCGCGGCTGGTGTGGACGGTCCTGTGGACGGTGTCCTGCGTCGTGCTCCAGGTGGGTCTGGGCATGGCGCTGGCGGTGCTGCTCAACCGCGAGATGCGGCTCCGCGGCTTCTACCGGGCGATGCTGATCCTGCCCTGGGCGGTCCCGTCGTTCATCGGCGTCTTCGCCTGGCGGCTGATGCTCAACTCCCAGTACGGCGTCTTCAACGAGGTCATCACGGCCTTCGGCCTGCCCGCGCAGAACTGGCTCGGCACCCCGCTGGCCCAGAAGGTCGCCGTCGTCATGGTCAACGTCTGGATCGGCATCCCGTTCAACATGGTGGCCCTGCTCGGCGGACTCCAGTCCATCCCGAAGGAGCTGTACGAGGCGGCCGAGATGGACGGCGCCTCGCCCTGGCAGCGGTTCGTGAACGTGACGCTGCCCGGTCTGAAGCCGGTGTCGAACACCGTGATCCTGCTGGGCTGCATCTGGACGTTCAACATGTTCAACGTCATCTACCTGCTGCTGGGCAACAACACCACCGGCGACACCGACATCCTCGTCACCTTCGCCTTCCACAAGGCGTTCAACGGGATCTCGGACTACGCGGGAGCGGCCACCTACGGCATCATCATCCTCGCTCTCCTGCTGGCCTTCTCGACCTTCTACCGCCGCAACACCCTGAAGTCCGAGCAGGCGTAAGGAGCCCCTCGTCATGACCGCAGCAACGCACGAGCCGGGCGCCACCCCGCCCGCCGCCCCCGCGCGCCCCCTGCCCGCCACCCCGCGCGGCCGCAAGGTGCGCGGCCGGCAGGAGCGCGCCCCGTGGGCCTCCGTCGCCCTGCACTGCACGCTGATCCTGGCCACCGTGATCGCGGCCTTCCCGGTGGTGTGGATCCTGTTCATCTCGCTGGGCCCGAAGAACGCCTGGCAGGAGCCGGGCCAGGTCCTCTCGCACCTGAGCCTGCACAACTACAGCGACGTCCTGGCCCACTCGGACCTCGCCCAGTGGTTCCTGAACACCGTCATCGTGGCGGGCGGCACCACCGCGCTCGGCGTCTTCCTCGCCTCGACCGCCGGGTACGCGGTGTCGCGGATGAAGTTCCCCGGCAGCCGGCAGCTGATGTGGACGTTCCTGGTCACCCAGATGTTCCCCAGTATCGTACTGATCGTGCCGCTGTACCTGCTGATGTCCGAGTTGCACCTGCTCGACAACTACCTCGGGCTGATCCTCGCGTACGCGACCACGGCGGTGCCGTTCTGCGCCTGGATGATGAAGGGCTACTTCGACACCATCCCCAAGGAGATAGACGAGGCGGGCCGGGTGGACGGCCTGACCCCGATCGGCACGTTCTGGCGGCTGATCGTGCCGCTGGCCAAGCCGGGCCTGGCGGTGACCGCGTTCTACAGCTTCCTCACCGCCTGGGGCGAGGTGGCCTACGCGACGCAGTTCATGCAGTCCGACCACTACACGCTCGCCGTCGGCATCCGCACCTTCGCGCAGGACCAGCGGCCCGACTGGGCCTGGACCTCCGCGACCGCCATCATCATCACCATCCCGGCGGCCCTCGTCTTCATGCTGGTGCAGCGCAGCCTGGTCTCCGGTCTGACCGCCGGCGGCACCAAGTCCTGACCGCCGCGGCGAGCGGCCGCCCGGCCCCGCCCCCTCCGCAAGCGCCTCCGTCGTTCCCCCCGCACCCTTAAGGGAATCCATGACCCAGCACGTCACCGACACCGTTCCCACCGAAGCCGCTGCCGCCGCCTCCGGGCGCCGTGAGTGGTGGCGCGACGCGGTCATCTACCAGGTCTACCCGCGCAGTTTCGCCGACGGCGACGGCGACGGCATGGGCGACCTGCCCGGCGTCCGCGCGCGGCTGCCGTACCTGCGCGAGCTCGGTGTCGACGCCGTCTGGCTCTCCCCCTTCTACGCCTCCCCGCAGGCCGACGCCGGCTACGACGTCACCGACTACCGGGCCGTCGACCCGATGTTCGGCACCCTGACCGACGCCGACGACCTGGTGCGCGACGCGCACGCGCTGGGCCTGAGGGTCATCGTGGACCTGGTGCCCAACCACTGCTCCGACCAGCACGAGTGGTTCAAGCAGGCGCTGCGCGAGGGCCCCGGCTCGCCGCTGCGCGAGCGCTTCCACTTCCGTCCCGGCAAGGGCGTGAGCGGTGGACTGCCGCCCAACGACTGGGAGTCCATCTTCGGCGGCCCGGCCTGGACCCGGGTGGCCGACGGCGAGTGGTACCTGCACCTGTTTGCGCCCGAGCAGCCCGACTTCAACTGGGACCACCCGGCCGTCCACGACGAGTTCCGCTCCATCCTGCGGTTCTGGCTGGACCTGTGCATCGACGGCTTCCGCATCGACGTGGCGCACGGCCTGGTCAAGGCGGCCGGCCTGCCCGACATCGGCCACGACGAGCAGGTCAAGCTGCTGGGCACGCAGGCGGTGCCGTACTTCGACCAGGACGGCGTGCACGAGATCTACCGCAGCTGGCGGCGGATCCTCGACGAGTACACCGGCGACCGGATCGCGGTGGCCGAGGCGTGGACGCCGACCGTCGAGCGCAGCGCCCTGTACCTGCGCCCCGACGAGCTGCACCAGGCGTTCAACTTCTCCTATCTGACCACCGGCTGGAACGCGCCCGACCTGCGCGAGGTGATCGACCGCTCGCTCCAGGCGATGAACGCGGTGCACGCGCCGGCCACCTGGGTGCTGTCCAACCACGACGTCGTACGGCACACCACGCGCCTGGCGGACGGCGACGAGACGCGCGGCCGGCGCCGGGCCCGGGCGGCGACGCTGCTGATGCTGGCGCTGCCCGGCTCGGCCTACCTCTACCAGGGCGAGGAGCTGGGTCTGCCGGAGGTCGTGGACCTGCCCGACGAGGTGCGCCAGGACCCGGCGTTCTTCCGCACCGCCGGCCAGGACGGCACCCGCGACGGCTGCCGGGTGCCGCTGCCGTGGTCGGGCGAGGCCGCCCCGTTCGGCTTCGGACCCGTGGATGGCGGCCCGAGCTGGCTGCCGCAGCCGGCCGACTGGAAGCACCTGACCGTCGAGGCGCAGGACGGCGACCCGAACTCCACGCTGGAGTTCTACCGCAGCGCGCTCGCCGTCCGCCGCGACCACCCGGCGCTCGGCGCCGGCCGCCAGATCACCTGGCTGGACAGCCCCGAGGGCGTGCTGGCCTTCCGCCGCGACACCGCCGAGGGCTCCTTCGTCTGCACGGTCAACCTGACCGCCGCCCCCGTCACGCTGGACACCCCCGGCACCCTGCTGCTGGCGAGCGCTCCCGTCGAGCCGGGCGCCGCCGAGACGGTGTTGCCCGGCGACTCGGCCGTCTGGTGGGCAGTCTGAGATGCACCCGGTACAGTCCACTCCTGTGACCACACGGCTTGCCGACATCGCTGCCCAGGCGGGGGTGAGCGAGGCGACCGTCAGCCGGGTCCTGAACGGGAAGCCGGGCGTCGCCGCCACCACCCGCCAGTCCGTACTGGCGGCCCTCGACGTCCTGGGCTACGAGCGTCCGGTGCGGCTGCGGCAGCGCAGCGAGGGCCTGGTGGGCCTGATCACCCCGGAGCTGGAGAACCCGATCTTCCCGGCCCTCGCGCAGGTCATCGGCCAGGCACTCACCCGGCAGGGCTACACCCCGGTGCTCGCCACCCAGACCCCCGGCGGCTCCACGGAGGACGAGCTGACCGAGATGCTGGTGGACCGCGGCGTCGCGGGCATCATCTACGTCTCAGGGCTGCACGCGGACACCACCGCCGACATGGAGCGCTACGAGCGGCTGCGCGCCCAGGGCGTCCCCTACGTGCTGGTCGACGGCTTCTCCCCGAAGGTCCAGGCCCCCTTCATCTCCCCCGACGACCGCGCGGCCATGACCCTGGCCGTCACCCACCTGGTGTCCCTGGGCCACACCCGCATCGGCCTGGCCCTGGGCCCCAAGCGCTTCGTGCCGGTCCAGCGCAAGATAGAGGGCTTCGTCCGCGCGATGCAGGACCAGCTGGACCTGCCCCCCGACACCGTCGAGTCCGACTTCGTCCAGCACTCCCTCTACACCCTGGAGGGCGGCCAGGCTGCGGCGACCGCGCTCATAGACCGCGACTGCACGGCCGTGGTCTGCGCCAGCGACATGATGGCGCTCGGCGCGATACGCGCGGCCCGCCGGCGCGACCTGGAGGTCCCGCGCGACTTCTCCGTGGTCGGCTTCGACGACTCCCCGCTGATCGCCTTCACCGACCCGCCCCTGACCACCATCCGCAAGCCGGTGCCGGCGATGGGCCAGGCCGCGGTGCGCGCGCTCCTGGAGGAGATCGGCGGCACCCCGGCGCCGCACAGCGAGTTCGTCTTCATGCCGGAACTGGTGGTCCGCGGCTCCACCGCGTCGGCCCCGAGACGCCACCGCTCCGCGGACTAGGCCCCGTCCTCGCCGCGCGGCTCCGTACGGTGGTCGAAGTACGCCCACGCGAAGATCCCGAGCAGCGCCACGAGACCCACGACCGGATACCGCACCGCCGCGGGCGCGCTCCGGGTGAGGAACGCGGCGAGTCCGGTCACCAGCGCGCCGCACATCATCACCACCCGGCTGGTCAGACGTTGCCCCACATCGCTGCCACGTTCGGAGAACAGTCCGTCCACCGCCGCTTTCGCCGGACGCGCGGCGCCCCCGCGCCTCTTCGACCGGTACTCCAGCCCATAGCCGATGAGCAGATAGAGCGCGAAGACGGCGGCGATCCACGCCCAGTCGGACGGACTGTCCGCGCCGCCCCGCGCCAGTAAGACCTGCGGTCCCAGGCTCATCCATGGCCCCCTTTCCTCATAGGGCCCGGTTGCCCCGCCCGCGAGGCCGCATGTGAACCGACTCCCGCCGCGCCCTGATCAGGGCGTGGCAGAAAATGCGCCCCGCACCGGACCGGGGGATGATCGACGGAACACCGCCGCACTTCTGGCAGACTCTGTGCCCATGGGTGATACGTCCGGAACGCGACCGGAAGGTCCCGAAAAGCACCTTCCGCACCCACTCACGGGATCTTCCGCGCCACGCCGCCGCCCCCCGCTGTGGTTCGAGGTGCTGCTGATCGCGATCAGCTACTGGACGTACGCGCTGATCCGCAACGCGGTCCCGGAACAGCGGGCCGCGGCGCTGCGCAACGCGGACCGGATCTGGCAGACCGAGCACCGGCTCGGCATCGCCGCCGAGCACGCCATCAACCACGCCGCCGACTCGGCGACTTGGCTGATCGTCGGCATGAACTACTACTACGCGACCCTGCACTTCGCGGCCACGGTGGGCGTCCTGGTGTGGCTGTACCGCAGCCACCCCGGCCGCTACGCGGCGGCCCGCCTGGCGCTCTTCGCCACCACGGCCGTAGCCCTCATCGGCTACTACCTCTACCCCCTGGCCCCGCCCCGCCTGATGCCGGCCGGCCACTTCGTCGACACGGTCCAGACCCACCACACCTGGGGCTCGATGGCCTCCGGCGACCTGAAACACATGTCGAACCCCTACGCCGCGATGCCGTCGATGCACATCGGCTGGTCCCTGTGGTGCGGCCTGACGGTGTTCACCCTGACGACGATCCCCTGGGCCCGCGTCCTGGCGGCCCTCTACCCCGCCGCCACCCTGATCGTGATCATCGCGACGGCCAACCACTTCTGGCTGGACGCGGTAGGCGGCGCAACCTGCCTGGCCTTCGGCCTCACCGTGGCAAGAACCTGCTACGGCGCCCTCCCCCACGCCCTGCCCCGCAGAGCATGGCACCCGGCGAGAGCGTAGCCCCGACGGCGGACACCGTATGCCGACCGAAGGCGGAACGCCCCCCGACTGCCGAACGACGGCGGAACGCCCCCCGAGTGCCGGACGACGGCGGGAGGGGGTGGGGTGGTGGGGCCAATGGGCGCCGCGTACTGCGGTCCCTCCTCCCCCACGACCAACACTCCGGGCCGTATGTCCGTGTGCGGCGCCCTGGCCCCACCACCCCACCCCCGCCCCGACCAAACCCCCGCAACCAACCACGCACCCGCCCCACCCCACACCCGCACCCACCACGCACCACGCACCACGCACCACGCACCCAGAACCCGCACCGCACCCCGACCCCGAACCCCTACGCCCCGTAGAACAAGACCTCCACCACAGCCCGAGCCCGCCGAGCAGTCCGCCGATAGGCGTCCAGCATGTCCCCCACATGCCCCGGCCCGTACCCCAGATACCGCCCCACCGCGGCCAGCTCCCGAGGCTCGGTGGGAAACGTGTCGCCGGCCCGCCCCCGCACCAGCATCACCGCACTGCGCACCCGCGAGGCGAGCACCCACGCCTCGTCCAGTGTCGAGGCGTCCTCCGCGGACACCAGCCCCACGTCCCGGGCCGCCTCCAGCGCCTCCCGGGTCCGCGTAGTCCGCAGCGCAGCCACCTCCGCCCCGTGCCGCAGCTGGAGCAACTGCACCGTCCACTCCACATCGGACAACCCCCCGGGCCCGAGCTTGGTGTGCAGCTTGGGATCGGCCCCGCGCGGCAACCGCTCCGCCTCCATCCGCGCCTTCAGCCGCCGGATCTCCCGCACCTCCTCCTCCCCGAGCCCCCCGTCCGGGTACCGCAGCGGATCCACCAGCTCCACGAACCGCCGCCCCAGCTCGGCGTCCCCCGCCACCGGCTCCGCCCGCAGCAGCGCCTGCGACTCCCACACCAGCGACCACCGCCGGTAGTAGGCGGCGTACGACTTCAGCGTCCGCACCAGCGGCCCCGACTTCCCCTCGGGCCGCAGATCGGCGTCGATCAGCAGCGGCGGGTCCGCGCTCGGTACGGCCAGCAGCCGCCGCATCTCGGCGACCACCCGGCTGGCGGCCTGCGCGGCCTCCCGCTCGTCCGCCCCCTCCCGCGGCTCGTGCACGAACAGGACGTCCGCGTCGGACCCGTAACCCAGCTCGTGCCCCCCGAACCGCCCCATCCCGATGACGGCGAACCGCGTGGGCAGCGTGTCCCCCCACCCCTCGCGCACCACGGCCCGCAGGGTCCCCGCCAGCGTCGCCGCCGTCAGGTCGGACACGGCGCCGCCCACGAGATCGACGAGCGCTCCTTGATCGGCCTCGGCGGGCTGCGCCTCGGTGCCGTAGGAGCCGAGGATGTCCGCGGCGGCCGTACGGAACAGCTCCCGCCGCCGCACCCCGCGCGCCGCGGTGACGCCTTGCTCGGCGCTGTCGGCGCGCCCCACCGCGGCGAGGACCTCCTGCTCCAGCTGAGCGCGCCCGCGCGGCCCGACACCGCCCCCGACGCCGCTCCCGCCGCCGTCCCCGTCGCCGAGCAGGGCGACCGCCTCGGGCGCCCGCATCAGCAGGTCGGGGGCGAGCCGCCCGGCGGACAGCACGCGCGCGAGGTTCTCGGCGGCGGCCCCCTCGTCGCGCAGCAGCCGCAGGTACCAGGGTGTCTTGCCGAGCGCGTCGGAGACCTTGCGGAAGTTGAGCAGCCCGGCGTCCGGGTCGGCGGAGTCGGCGAACCAGCCGAGCAGCACGGGCAGCAGCGTGCGCTGGATGGCGGCCTTGCGGGTGACGCCGGAGGCGAGCGCCTCCAGGTGCCGCAGCGCCGCGGCCGGGTCGGCGTACCCGAGGGCGACCAGCCGTTCCCGCGCCGCCTCGGGGCTCAGCCGCGCCTCGCCGGGCGCGAGCTGGGCGACCGCGTCGAGCAGCGGCCGGTAGAACAGCTTCTCGTGCAGCCGCCGTACGACGCCGGTGTGCCGCTTCCACTCGCGCACCAGCTCGGCGGCGGGGTCGGCGCGCAGCCCGAGCGAGCGGCCCAGCCGCCGCAGTCCGGCCTCGTCGTCGGGCAGCAGGTGGGTGCGGCGCAGCTGGTACAGCTGGATGCGGTGCTCGACGAACCGGAGGAAGCGGTACGCCTCGTCGAGCTGGACGGCGTCGGTGCGTCCGACGTACCCGCCGGCGGCGAGCGCCTGCAACGCGTCGAGCGTCGTGCCGCTGCGCAGGGAGGGGTCGGCGCGCCCGTGCACGAGCTGGAGGAGCTGCACGGCGAACTCGACGTCGCGCAGCCCGCCGGGCCCGAGCTTCAGCTCGCGCTCGACCTCGGCGACGGGGATGTTCTCCACGACCCGCCGGCGCATCTTCTGCACGTCGGCGACGAAGTTGTCGCGTTCGGCGGCCTGCCAGACGAGCGGGGCGAGCGCGTCGGCGTAACGGGCGCCCAGCTCGGCGTCGCCGGCCACCGGCCGGGCCTTGAGCAGTGCCTGGAACTCCCAGGTCTTGGCCCACCGCTGGTAGTAGGCGAGGTGGCTGCTGAGGGTGCGCACCAGCGGCCCGTTGCGCCCTTCGGGCCGCAGATTGGCGTCGACGGGCCAGATGGAGCCCTCGACGGTGGTCTCGGAGCAGATCCGCATCATGTGGGAGGCCAGCCGGGTGGCGGCGCGCAGCGCGGCGGTCTCGTCGCCGTCCCCGCCCTCGCCGCCGTCGGCGGTCTCGGCGGCCTCACCCACGAAGATGACGTCGACGTCGGAGACGTAGTTCAGCTCGTGGCCGCCGCACTTGCCCATGGCGACGACGGCGAGCCGGCAGCGCGCGGCGTCCTCGGGCGCGGCGGCGCTCGCGATGCGCAGTGCGGCGCGCAGGGTGGCGGTGGCGAGGTCGGCGAGTTCGGCGGCGGTCTGGGCGACGCCGGTGGTGCCGCACACGTCGCGGGCGGCGATGGCGAGCAGGCAGCGCCGGTAGGCGACGCGCAGCGAGAGCGGGTCGTCGGCGTCGGCGAGCCCGCGTTCGAACTCCTCGACGCCGGGGTGCAGGTCGCGCGGCTCGTAGGTGACGAGGACGTGCCAGTCCCCGGCGTGCCGGGCGAGGTGGTCGCCGAGCGCGGCGGACGCGCCGAGCACGCCGAGCAGCCGGTCGCGCAGGGGTTTGGCCGCTATCAGGGTGTCGAGGAGTTCCCGGCGGGCGGTGGGCGAGGGCTGCGCCTCCAGCAGCCGGACGAGTCCGCCGAGGGCGAGATCGGGGTCGGCGGTGCCGCCGAGGGCCTCCAGCAGCACGGGGTCGCTGCGGACGGGAGCCAGCTCCGGGCTCTCCAGCAGCCGCTCGGCGGCGGAGGCATCGGTGAAGCCGTGCCGCAGCAGCCGTGTGAAGGTACTGCTCCTGCGCCCCGGCGCCGTCATCCCGGCCTCCCGTCGGATCAAGGTGGTCCTGGCCAGAGCGTAGCGGGAGTAGCGGCGCACGGCGGCGCGCAGGCACCGGTGTGGCAGCCGACGGCGGCGCGCGGGCACCCGCGTCGTGCGCCGGGGCGTGCCCCGCGCGCCAGCAGTTCACCTGTTCTTCAACCACCGGGCCGAGTACGGTGACCCGGCATCATCTTGGCGTGTGCATGCTCTCCCCGGCCCACCCCGCCCCCCACGCGACACCCCAGGCACCACTGCCACCACGCACCACTGCCACCACGCACCACTGTCACCACGCACCACCCCGCATGCACCACCCCACCCCCTTCTCCCCTCCCCGGAGGTTGATGTGTCCGGCAGTTCCGGCAAGCCCGGCAAGTCGGTGTTCCGCCGCGGCCGTACCGCTCTCGCGTCCGCCGTCGCCCTCGCGGCCGCCGCCGCGGGCCTGTGGACCGGTCTGGGCGGCGGCGCCTCGTCCGCGCAGGCCGCGACCGGGGTGCCCGCCCCGGCCCACGTGGTCGTCGTGGTCTTCGAGAACCACGCCTACAGCCAGGTGATCGGCTCCTCCAGCGCCCCCTACCTCAACTCGCTGAAGACGGGCGGCGCGAACCTCACCCAGTTCTACGCGGAGACCCACCCCAGCCAGCCGAACTACTTCGCCCTGTTCTCCGGCTCCACCCAGGGCGTCACCGACGACAGCTGCTACACGCCCGGCTTCTCCTCGGCCGCGAACCTGGCCTCCGAGCAGCTGGCCGCGGGCCGCACCTGGGCCAGCTACAACGAGACGCTGCCGAGCCAGGGCTCGACCACGTGCAGCAGCGGCAAGTACGCCCGCAAGCACAACCCGTGGTTCGGCTTCAAGAACGTCCCCACCTCCTCGGCGAAGACGTTCGCGCAGTTCCCGACGGACTACTCCACCCTGCCCCAGCTGTCCTTCGTGACCCCGAACCTGTGCAGCGACATGCACGACTGCTCGGTGTCGTCGGGCGACACGTGGCTGAAGAACAACCTGGGCGCGTACGCGACCTGGGCGAAGACGCACAACAGCCTGCTCGTCGTCACCTTCGACGAGGACGACAAGCTCAGCGGCAACCGCATCGCGACCGTCCTGTACGGCCAGCCGGTGACGGCCGGGGCGACCAGCTCCACCACCTACAACCACTACGACCTGCTGCGCACCCTGGAGGACTCGCAGGGCCTGACCGCGCACGCGGGCAACGCGGCGAGCGCCCACGACATCACCGGCATCTGGGCGTCCTGACATGTACGTAGCGGACAGCCGCGCCAGCACCCCGGCGGCGGGTGCGGTCGAGGCGCCGGCGTCCGCGGAAGGCGCCGTCCGGTCGTACACCGGGCGGCGCCGCGCCGCGGTCGCCCCCACGGTCCTGGCGCTCGGCACGGTCAGCCTGATCACGGACGTGTCCTCGGAGATGGTGACGGCGGTGCTCCCGCTGTACCTGGTGGCGGGCCTCGGCCTGTCCCCGCTGGGCTTCGGCCTGCTGGACGGCGTCTACAACGGCTTCTCGGCCCTGGTCCGCCTGGCCGGCGGCCACCTCGCCGACCGGGGCAGGGGCGGCCACAAGTGGGTGGCGGGCCTCGGCTACGGCATCTCGGCCCTGTGCAAACCCCTGCTCCTGCTGGCGCACGGCCTGACCCCCATCGGCCTGGTCCTGGCCGCCGACCGCACCGGAAAGGGCCTGCGCACCGCTCCGCGCGACGCGCTGATCTCGCTGTCCAGCACCCCGGAGAACCAGGGCCGCGCCTTCGGCGTGCACCGCGCGATGGACACGGCGGGCGCGCTGCTGGGCCCGCTGGCGGCGTTCTGGATCCTGCGGGCGACGGTGGACGGCTACGACGCGGTGTTCACGGTGAGCTTCTGCGTGGCGGCGGTGGGGGTACTGGTCCTGGTCCTGTTCGTCCCGAACACCAGGACGAGCCCGCGCCCGGCGACGGCCCTGCACCCGAACGCGAACCCGCACCCGGATCCGGCCCCGCACCCGGGAGCGGCGCGGCACCCGGCGGCAGCCCCCCGCCCCACCCTCCGCGCGGCGGTGGCCCTCCTCCGCCACCAGTCGCTGCGCCGCATCACGATCTGCGCCCTCCTGCTGGGCCTGGCGACGGTCAGCGACTCCTTCGTCTACCTCCTCCTGCAACGCCGCCTGGGCGTCCCGGACCGCTGGTTCGCGCTGCTGCCGCTCGGCACGGCGGCGGCGTTCCTGCTGCTGGCGGTGCCGCTGGGCCGGCTGGCGGACCGGGTGGGCCGCTGGCACGTCTTCCTGGCGGGCCACGGCGCGCTGCTCCTCGCGTACGCTCTGCTGCTCACCTCCTGGCACGGCACGGCGCTGCCGTACGCGGTGCTGCTCCTGCACGGCTCGTTCTACGCGGCGACGGACGGCGTCCTGATGGCGGCGGCGTCGGCCGGCGTACCGCCCGAGCTACGCTCGTCGGGCCTCGCCCTGGTCCAGACGGGCCAGGCCACGGCCCGCTTCGTGTGCTCGCTGGGCTTCGGCGCGGCGTGGACGCTGTGGGGCGACCGTACGGCGCTGACGGCGTCGGCGGTGGCGCTGGCCGCGTGCGCGGTGTTCTCCTTCACCCTCCGCCCCCGCGCGAAAGGCACGGCGCCGGCATGACGGCACGCAACCGCATCCTGATCCTGGTGGCGGCGGTACTGGCGCTGGCGGCGGTGGCCGTGACCTCGGTCCTGCACGCCTCGGCCCGCGCGGAACGCCGCGACCAGGCGCAGGCGGGCGGCCCCCGGGTGACTCCGGGCGAGGTGACCCTGACGACGCCCGGCCGGCTGATCTTCCGGAACATGGCGTGGGGCCCGCACCGCGACGAGCTGACCACGGTCCCGGCCTCGGACCCGTCCGCCCCGCGCACGTCCTCGTCCGTGAAGTGCCTGCGCTTCTACGCCGCGGCGGGCACCGGGGTGTGCCTCCAAGCGGTGCACGGCCCGATCTCGGACACGTACCGCGCCCTGATCCTGGACGCCCACCTGAAGGAACGGGACCGCTACGCCGTCCCGGGCATCCCGTCCCGCGCCCGCGTCTCCCCCACCGGCCACTTCGCGGCGTGGACGGCGTTCGTGGGCGGCGACTCGTACGCGGGCACGAACTTCTCGACCCGCGCGGCGATCGTGGACGTCCGCACGGGCCGCCTGACCCCCACCCTGGAAACCTTCCACATCGTCAAGGACGGCCACCCCTACACGTCCCCCGACGTGAACTTCTGGGGCGTGACGTTCGCGTCGGACGATCGCACGTTCTACGCCACGCTGGCGACGAGGGGCAAGACCTACCTGGTCCGCGGCGACCTGACGACGAACACCCTCACCACGATCCACCCCAACGTGGAATGCCCGTCCCTCTCCCCCGACGGCACCCACATCGCCTACAAAAAACGAGTCCCGGGCCTCCCGAAGGACGCCCCCTGGCACCTGTACGTCCTGAACCTGCGCACCATGCACGAAACAGCGCTCGCGGAGCCAAGAAGCGTAGACGACCAGGCAGTCTGGAAGAACCCCCAGACCATCGTCTACGCCCTCCCCGGCGACTACGGCGCAGACCTCTACACAGTCCCGTCCAACGGCACGGGCCACGCCCGCCGCATCACCACGGCGGCGGTGTCGCCAGCGTACATCGGCTGACCCGTATGGCAGGGGTACCATACAAGCATGAGCCTCAAACGAACCACGGTCTACCTTGAGGACGAGGATCTTCAGGACCTCAAGGCCACTGCTTCGCGGAAAGGGGTCAGCGAGGCTGAGCTGATCCGCGAGGGGGTCCGCTTGGCGATCGCCCGCAATCGCGTGTGGGAAGAACCAGCCGGACTCCCCGTCTTCGACAGCGGTGACCCGACATTCGCGGAACGGTCCGACGAAATACTCCGCCACACCGGCTTCGGCGACTGGAGCCGGGCCTCATAAGTGATCGCCATCGCTGACACCTCAGGCATCATCGCGTCCGTAGACAGCAGTTGCCCGGAGCACAAGGTCGCTCGACACGTTATGGACACTGCGGGACTGCTCATTGTCCCGCAGTTGGTGCTCGCCGAGCTGGATCACTTGCTCAGCGGGCGGTTCGGCAAGAAGGCCGCCGGGCAAGTGGTGGACCAACTCGTGGCGCAAGCACGGACGGGGCGTTACCGCCTCGGCGACGCGGACGTGGACATACTGGCCGACGCGAGACTCGTCCAGCGACGCTACGAAAGCCTCGCGCTAGATCTAACCGACTCCGTCATCACGGTCCTGGCCCGCGAATACGCCACGGACGCCATCCTGACCCTTGACCGCAAAGACTTCCGCACCATCCGCCCCCTCACTGCCCACGCGGCGTTCCGGCTCCTACCGGATGACCTTTAGGCTCTTGGGGACAGGCGGACTAAGACGGCACGCTGGCGAGCCAGACAGCCACACCCTCGTGGTGGGAGCAAGTGCCTCGACGGTGGGCTGAGTAGCTGTACGTACCGTCGTTGCACCGGGCAGTGGCATCGGCAGGCGCCTGCTGGTCCGAACCGCGCGAAGAAGAAGACGAACTCGATTCGTCACCCGCCGAGGCAGAGCCGCCAGTCGATGAACTGGAGCCGCTGTTTGAGGAGTCGTCGCTGTAGTCCTCTCCGGTGCCGGCGACAGTCGAGGAACTGTCGTCACTGTCGTCGTCCTCCGCACCCGCAGTCTGAGGGGCATCGGCGCCAGGAACAGCGGAGGCGTCGTCGTCACCGGACGCAGCGGGTTCCTCACAGGTCTCCCCCGCGCTGGACTTGACGGTGTCGAAAGTGAGCGTGTCATCGGCACTCATCGTTTCGCCAGCCGCAGGAGTCTGTGCGCACACCATCCAGTTGCGGTCCCAGAGCTGCATCCGACTCTGGCCGGTAGCGTCCGTGGAGTCGAGGTTGTAGATACCGTCCTCTTGCGCGGCATCCTGAGCCGCCTGCAGCCCCATACCGACATAGTCATCGACCGTGACCGTCTTCGGACCGTCGTCGTACGCAGCCGACGACGGCGAAGAGCCGGACGGCGAGTCCTTGCCATCATTGACCAGGGCGCTACAGCCACCAATCACGAGGAGTGCGGCGAGCATGATGCCGCAGCCAACGCGGGCGTTCTTCTTGTCCTCAGCCGTCGGCTGAGGCCTCTTTTTCTGGGCCACTCTTATCCCCCCTGCTCTTTACTTCACTGCGCGCTCCCCTGCACGCAGGGCCCTGCTCGCGGTCGTGACAATGCCCCAAGGACCGGAAGCAGGTGCCGTCAGGGCGGCCACTCTAGCCTCGCGCCACCACATGAGTGAACATTCAGTGAAGGAATCTTGCGCAAAGTGTGGGGGCAGCCCCGGCGGAGTCTCCTCGGGAGCCTGCGGTCCACGGCCACCGGTCCCCACGCCGCCCCGGCGCTACAGCAGCACGCCAAGGACCGTTCCCATTCCTCGAATCGCCCTCAGAGAAGGCACCTTGCACTTGCTGCTCCCTACGATCACGCCTAGTGTCCACATGATCAACCGCCACGAAACCGCCCACGGGAAGGTGTCACATGGGCATGAGTTCGGGGCGCACCTTGGCTGGCGCCGCCGCCACGCTGCTCCCCCGACGGCGGGCGGTCCGGTTGGCCGGATGCTCCGTGCTTGTGTCGGCGTTCCTGCTCACCTCGTGTAAGACGTCCGGCGGCGGTGGGGGCGAGGCGGGTGCTTCGCGGTCACCTGCACCAAGTTCGGCCCGGACGGCGACCGAGGAGTCGGAAGCGAGACTCGGCGAGCAGGCCCGGGCGGCTCTTGGTGCCGTCCGCGGCGGGACGCCTGTCGAGGCCGGAGTGGAGCGCGTGGCCGAGGGCATCCACAGCGAACCCACCCTGAACAAGGGAAAGACCTACCGACTCAGCCTCGCCTGCGCGGGCAGGGGGAACGCGCGGCTGACCTTCGTGCCCGCGAATGCCGGCCGGCAGGCCACGGTGTCGTGCGACGGGGCGGTGGCGCAGCAGCGGATCACCGGGGGCGGGCCGGTCCGCATCGATGTCTACGGCACCGAGGGATCGAGCGGCGCGATCGCCTGGCAGGTCGACGCCGCGTGATCCGCACCCGTCTCCCGTCGGCCCGGTGAGGCCGAGGCGCGCCGTGGGGCCGGCCGCTCGTAGCGGTCGGCCCCATGGATGTCGACGGCGCACAGCGCCCTGACCCGCCCCTACAGCACCGGCAAGTGCTTCCGCAGCTCGTACGCCGTGACCTCCGAGCGGTACTCCTCCCATTCCTGCTTCTTGTTGCGGAGGAAGAAGTCGAAGACGTGTTCGCCGAGGGTTTCGGCTACCAGGTCGCTGTTCTCCATGAGGGTCAGGGCCTCGCCGAGGTTCTGCGGGAGGGGTTCGATGCCCATCGCGCGGCGTTCGGCGTTGGAGAGGGCCCAGACGTCGTCCTCGGCGCCCGGCGGGAGTTCGTAGCCCTCCTCGATGCCCTTGAGGCCGGCGGCCAGGAGGACGGCGTAGGTCAGGTACGGGTTCGCGCCGGAGTCGATCGAGCGGACCTCGACCCGCGCCGAGCCCGTCTTGCCGGGCTTGTACATCGGGACGCGGACCAGGGCGCTGCGGTTGTTGTGGCCCCAGCAGATGTAGGACGGCGCTTCGCCGCCCGCGCCCGCCGTGCGCTCGGAGCCGCCCCAGATGCGCTTGTAGGAGTTGACCCACTGGTTGGTCACCGCGCTGATCTCGCCCGCGTGCCGCAGCAGGCCCGCGATGAAGGAGCGGCCGACCTTGGAGAGCTGGTACTCCGAGCCGGACTCGTAGAACGCGTTCCGGTCGCCCTCGAAGAGGGAGAGGTGGGAGTGCATGCCGGAGCCGGGGAACTCCGAGAACGGCTTCGGCATGAAGGTCGCCTGGAGCCCCTGCTCCAGCGCCACCTGCTTCATGACCAGGCGGAACGTCATGATGTTGTCCGCCGTGGACAGCGCGTCGGCGTAGCGCAGGTCGATCTCCTGCTGCCCCGGCGCGCCCTCGTGGTGGGAGAACTCCACCGAGATCCCCATCGACTCCAGCATGGTGATCGCCTGGCGGCGGAAGTCCATGCCGATGGCCTGCGGGGTGTGGTCGAAGTAGCCGGAGTTGTCGGCAGGGGTGGGGCGGGAGCCGTCCAGCGGGCGGTTCTTCAGCAGGAAGAACTCGATCTCCGGGTGGGTGTAGAAGGTGAAGCCCAGGTCGGAGGTGCGCGCCAGGGCCCGCTTGAGCACGTAGCGCGGGTCGGCGAAGGACGGGGAGCCGTCCGGCATCAGGATGTCGCAGAACATTCGCGCCGTGCCGGGGGCCTCCGCCCGCCAGGGCAGGATCTGGAACGTCGAGGGGTCCGGCTTGGCGATCATGTCGGACTCGTAGACGCGTGCGAAGCCCTCGATGGCCGAGCCGTCGAAGCCGATGCCCTCGTCGAAGGCCTGTTCCAGCTCGGCGGGGGCCACGGCCACGGACTTCAGGAAGCCCAGCACGTCCGTGAACCACAGGCGTACGAACCGGATGTCGCGCTCCTCCAACGTCCGGAGCACGAACTCCTGCTGCTTGTCCATCTTCCGCTTCCCCATCCTTGCTGGTCAGGCCGCCTGTGTCCGTTTGTCGTCACGGGAGGCGGTCGGGCACGCGAGCATCACACCACACCAGGGTTTCACGCGCGTTGCGGGCGGCCTCGGCCCGAGCGGGTCCCGGCCTCCGGCCCGGTCCGGCCAAAAGCCCGGCCCGCACGTCCCGGCCGGCCGGGACAGCGGTCGTTCTGGCGTTCGGTCGCCCGCGCGCAGTGGTGCACTGCTCTGCCGCCCATCTTGCCCCCTGCGCGCCCCCGCCGTAATGGCCAAAGCCACCGGAGCCACTCACGCCCGCCGTACGGCCTGATCCGGTCGTACGTGAGGCAGGCCACGTTCCTTTAATTTGCATCTCAGATGCAAGTTTTCATACCGTCGTGATCAGTCGAGCGATCGAGCACACGATCGAGTCATCGAGGAGTCACGATGCTGTCCGAGCAGTCAGCGACCACCGTCCGCGCCACCCTCCCCGTCGTCGGCGCGGCCATCGGCCAGATCACCGAGCGCTTCTACGCCAGGCTGTTCGAGGCCCACCCGGAGCTGCTGCGGGACCTGTTCAACCGCGGCAACCAGGCCTCCGGCGCCCAGAAGCAGGCCCTGGCCGGCTCCATCGCCGCCTTCGCGACGTACCTGGTGAACCACCCCGACCAGCGCCCCGACGTGATGCTCGACCGCATCGCCCACAAGCACGCCTCGCTGGGCATCGTCCCGGAGCAGTACCCGATCGTGCACGAGCACCTGTTCGCCGCCATCGCCGAGATCCTCGGCGACGCCGTCACCGAGGAGGTCGCCGCCGCCTGGACCGAGGTCTACTGGCTGATGGCCAACGCCCTCATCGCCATCGAGAAGCGGCTCTACGCGCGGAGCGCGCAGACCGGCTGGCGCGAGTGGAGGGTCGTCGGGCGGGCCGAGGACACCGATGACGTGGCCACCTTCACGCTGCGCCCCGTGGACGAAGGGCCGGTGCCCGGCTACCGGGCCGGCCAGTACGTCTCGGTCGGCGTCACGCTCGCGGACGGCGCCCGGCAGATCCGCCAGTACAGCCTGACCGCGGCCCCTGGCGCACCGGAGCGGCGGTTCGCCGTCAAGCGGGTGACCGGCGACGCCGCCACGCCCGACGGCGAGGTCTCCGGCCACCTGCACGCCCACGTCCGCGAGGGCGACGTCCTCCAGCTGTCCGCCCCGTACGGCGACCTCGTCCTGGAGGACACCGACGCGCCGCTGCTGCTCGCCTCCGCGGGCATCGGCGTCACCCCGATGATCGCCATGCTGGACCAGCTCGCCGCCGCCGGCCACGGCGCCCCGGTCACCGTCGTGCACGCCGACCGCTCCCCCGCCGCGCACGCGCTGCGCGCGGACCACGAGCGGTACGCCGCCGCGCTGGCCGACGCGCGCACCGTCTTCTTCTACGAGCAGGACGCCGAGGGCCACGGCCGGCCCGGCCGGGTGGACCTCTCCGAGGTCGCCGTCCCCGCCGGGACGCGGGCCTACCTGTGCGGTCCGCTGCCGTTCATGCGCGCGGTGCGCGAGCAGCTCATCGCCAAGGGGGTGGCCCCGGCCGACATCCACTACGAGGTCTTCGGCCCCGACCTGTGGCTCGCCCAGCCCGCGGCGGAGGCGGCGGAGGCGGCGGCGGAGGCGGCCTGACGGTCGCGGTCCCGCCCCGGGGCCCCTTCACCGGCCGGTCCGAAGCGGTTCCCCCACCGCCTCGGGCCGGCCTTTCGCGTCCCCGCGCACGGGCCGCCTCCCGAGGAACCGGCGCCGCTCAGGAAGCCGTGCGCACGCTCGGCAGGCCCAGCAGCAGCGGTCCCGTGGGGGACTCGACCATGTCGGCGACCGTGAAGGGGTCGAGGGTGGCGTAGAACGCCTCCTGGGCCCGGCGCAGGGCGCCCCGCAGGCGGCAGTCGGAGTTCAGCGGGCAGGGTGTGTCGCCGCCGGTGCAGTCGGCGACGTCGCCCTCGCCCTCGAACGCGCGCACGATCCCGCCGATGGACGCGCCGCGGCCCGTCTCCGTGAGCGAGAGTCCGCCGCCCCGGCCGCGGCGGGCGGCGAGCAGCCCGCGGTGCTGGAGTTCGGCGACGATCTTCGCGGCGTGCGTGTACGGCACGCCCATGTCCGCCGCGACCTCACGGGTCGTGGGGCTCTCGGACTCGCCCGCGACGGCGAGCCTCATCAGGACGCGCAGCGCCATGTCGGTGGAGCGCAGCAGCCGCATGCCGCCAGCGTAAATAATCGGCATCCGCCGTTCAACTTAACGGCAACCCGCCGCCCACGGCCGTGCTCTCCCCCGCGCCCCCTCCGCCCCATTACGATCATCGCGAACCCGAGCGTCCCGAGCGCCCCGAGCGCCCTGCCTGTCCCGACCGTCCCGCCCGGCTCGCCCCACCCGCCCGTCCGCGCCCGATCCCCGAAGGACTCCGCCATGGCCCCCGCACCCCAGCCCGGCACCAGCGGCCCCACCGGTACGGCCGGTCCCACCGGTGTGCCCGGTGCGCCCGGCGGCGACCAGCGCCGGGCGCACCGGGAGGAGCTGCGCCGCGCCGAGCAGGCACGCCAGCGGCGCAACCGGCTTGTCGGCATCGCCGCGAGCGTGGCCGTGGTCGCGGCGCTGACCGTGGGCGGCGTGCTGTTCGTCCACGCGCAGACCGCCCAGTCCGAGAACGGCGGCGCGACGGGCACGGCGGTCGAGGCCAAGAGCGCCCCGGACGGGAAGAACGGCACGGCGGGCCGGGGTGAGAAGGCAGGCGGCGCCGGGCACTTCACCACCGGCTCCGACGGCGTGCGCACCTGGCAGGGCGCCCTGACCCGGAACCACACCACCGCCGCAGTGACGTATCCGATGGAGCCGCCGGTCGGGGGCGACCACAACCCCGTCTGGCAGAACTGCAACGGCGACGTCTACACCCGGCCGGTCAGGAACGAGCACGCCGTGCACGCCCTGGAGCACGGGGCCGTCTGGGTGACGTACAACGCCAGGGCGGCCAAGGCGGACGTGGCCGCGCTGGCGGAGAAGGTGCGTCGCACGCCGTACACGCTGATGAGCCCGGTCGCGGACCAGAAGGACCCGATCATGCTGTCCGCGTGGGCGCACCAGCGCACCGTGACGGGGGCGGGCGATCCGAACGTCGACCCGTTCTTCGCCGCGTTCGTGCAGGGCTCCCAGACGCCGGAGCCGGGGGCCGCCTGCACGGGCGGTGTGGACCGGTGAGGCCGGCCGGGCTGATCGCGGCGGCCGCCGTGACCGCGCTGGCGGCGGCCGGGGCCATCAGCTACGCGGTCGCCGAGGACGGCGGCGCGCCCGCCGGGGCGCACTCCGCGCCCGCCGCGGCGGCGCCGTCCCCGTCCGTCCTGGCCGTCCCCGCCCCGGACTCCGCGGACGCGGGCTTCGCCCGGGACATGGCCGTCCACCACCAGCAGGCGGTGGAGATGGCGTACCTCGTGCGCGACCGCACCCGCGACGCCGAAGTGCGCCGGCTGGCCTACGACATCGCGCAGACGCAGGCCAACCAGCGCGGGATGCTGCTGGGTTGGCTCGACCTGTGGGGGCTGCCGAAGGTGTCGGCCGAGCCGCCGATGACCTGGATGGGGATGGGCGACGCGGCCGCCGGCGAGGACGGCGCGCTGATGCCCGGCATGGCGACGAACACCCAGCTGAAGAAGTTGAACCAACTCAGCGGCCGGCAGGCGGAGATCCTCTTCCTCCAGCTCATGACCGCCCACCACCGGGGCGGGCTGCACATGGCGCAGGGCTGTGTCGCCCGGTGCACGGTGCCGGCGGAGAAGCGGCTGGCGCGGAGCATGGCCGACGGGCAGCGCTCGGAGCTCCAGCTGATGGCCGGGATGCTCAAGGAGCGCGGCGCGGCGCCCGATTCGGCGCCCGATTCCTGAGACGGGTCCACCGGAATCCGGGGAACGAAGCCCTCAATTCCCCCCGTAGTCACCGCACCTGACCGTTCCTTGGCTTTCTCTTGGCTTGCGCATGGCCCTGGCATGAACGGTTCATCCGGAAGAGTGACCCTCGATCGTGTGATCCATTCATGGGCCCTTTCGCTCATGGGGCCGAACCGCCGCGGCCGCTTCGCGGATCACGCGTGGTCCAACCACTCATTGCGTTACATGCGATCCGCATCGCAGGGGGTTCTATGAGATCCAACCGCGCCACCATGCGTGCCGGTGTGAGCCTGGCAGCGACACTGCCGATGGTCGCCGGCGCGCTGGTGCTCGGCATACCCGCGGCGCACGCCGCGGACCACTCGGGCCGGGGCGCCCTCGCGGGCACCAAGCCCGCGTGGGCGACGGCCAAGGCGGACAAGGGCGCCACCGCGAACAGCGCCCAGGTCAACGCCCGGGTGTATCTGGCCGGCCGCGACGCCGCCGGCCTCGCGGCGTACGCCAAGGCGGTCGCCGACCCGTCCTCGCCGTCGTACGGCAAGTACCTGACGGCCGAGCAGGCGCAGGCCCGTTACGGTGCGACCGGGGCCCAGGTGGCCGCGGTCAAGTCGTGGCTGAAGTCGGCGGGCCTGAAGGTCACTTCGGTCACCTCGCACTACGTCGCCGTGTCGGGCGACGTCGCCTCCGTCGAGAAGGCGTTCGGCACCCAGCTGCACAACTTCGCCAAGGGCTCGAAGACCTACCGCGCCCCGGCCGCGTCGGCCTCCGTGCCGGCCGGGCTGCAGGGCGCCGTCCTGACCGTCACCGGTCTGGACAACGCCCCGCACAAGGCGAACCACGCGGAGCAGCTGCCGCCGCCGGACGCGGTGTTCAAGAACGCCGGGCCGTTCTCGTCGTACTACGGCTCCAAGACCGCGACCACGCTGCCCTCGGCCTACGGCCAGAAGATCCCGTACGCCGTCAAGGGCTACACGGGTGAGCAGCTGCGTTCGGCCTACGGCGCCGGCAAGTACACCGGCAAGGGCGTCCGGGTCGCGATCACCGACGCGTACGCCTCGCCGACCATCGCCTACGACGCGGCCAACTACGCGAAGCAGAACGGCGACAAGGCCTGGAAGACCAGCCAGCTGCGCCAGGTCCTGCCGGCCGACTACACCAAGACCGAGGAGTGCGGCGCGGCCGGCTGGTACGGCGAGGAGACCCTCGACGTCGAGGCCGTGCACGCCGTGGCGCCCGACGCGAACGTCACCTACGTGGGCGCCGCGTCCTGCTACGACGACGATCTGCTCGACTCGCTGAGCAAGGTCGTCGACAACCACCTGGCCGACATCGTCTCCAACTCCTGGGGCGACATCGAGGCCAACCAGACGCCGGACCTGGCCGCCGCCTACGACCAGGTGTTCCAGTTCGGCGCTGTGGAGGGCATCGGCTTCTACTTCTCCTCCGGCGACAACGGCGACGAGGTCGCCCACACCGGCACCAAGCAGGTCGACACCCCGGCCAACTCGGCGTGGGTGACCGCGGTCGGCGGCACCTCGCTGGCCGTCGGCAAGGGCGACAAGTACCTGTGGGAGACCGGCTGGGGCACCGACAAGGCCACCCTGTCGGCCGACGGCAAGAGCTGGACCGACTTCCCGGGCGCGTACAGCTCCGGCGCGGGCGGCGGCACCAGCAAGACCGTGCCGCAGCCGTACTACCAGAAGGGCGTCGTGCCGGGCGCGCTGGCCACGGCCAACAACGCGGCCGGCAACCGCGTCGTCCCGGACATCGCGGCGATCGCCGACCCGAACACCGGTTTCCTGGTCGGCCAGACGCAGTCCTTCCCGGACGGCACCCAGCGCTACAGCGAGTACCGCATCGGCGGCACCTCGCTGGCCGCGCCGGTGATCGCGGCCGTGCAGTCGCTGGCCCAGGAGGCGCGCGGCGGCAAGGCGATCGGCTTCGCCAACCCGTCGATCTACTCCAAGTACGGCTCGAAGCTGTACCACGACGTGGTGGACAAGCCGACCGGCAAGGACCTCGCGGTCGCCCGCGTGGACTTCGTCAACGGCGTCGACGCCTCCGGCGGTCTGACCTACTCCGTGCGCAGCCTCGGCAAGGACAGCTCGCTCCAGGCCGTCAAGGGCTACGACGACGTCACCGGCGTGGGCTCGCCCGCGAAGGGCTACGTCGACTCCTACCGTCGCCACTGACGCAACCGCACCACCGGCCGCGTCCGGCGGCCACGGCGCCCGCTCCTCCTCCCCGAGGGGCGGGCGCCCGCGCGTACCCCCCATCGCGTCGCTCTGACGATTACACTGGGCGGGTGCCTCAACTACGTCTCGCCCTGAACCAGATCGACTCCCGCGTCGGCGACCTCGCCGCGAACGCCGAGGCGATCCTTCGCTGGACCCGGCACTCGGCCGAGCGCGGAGCGCATCTCGTGGCGTTCCCCGAGATGGCGCTGACCGGGTATCCCGTCGAGGACCTGGCGCTGCGGTCGTCGTTCGTGACGGCGTCCCGCGCCGCGCTGCGGGAGCTGGCCGCCCGCCTGGCCGAGGAGGGTCTCGGCGGGCTGCCGGTCGTCGTCGGCTACCTGGACCGCGGCGAGAGCGCCCAGCCCAGGTACGGGATGCCGGCCGGCGCCCCGCAGAACGCGGCCGCGGTGCTGCACGGCGGCGAGGTGGTGCTGCGCTTCGCCAAGCACCACCTGCCGAACTACGGCGTCTTCGACGAGTTCCGCTACTTCGTGCCCGGCGACACCATGCCGGTGCTGCGGGTGCACGGCGTGGACGTCGCGCTCGCCATCTGCGAGGACCTGTGGCAGGACGGCGGCCGGGTGCCGGCGGCGCGCACCGCGCGCGCGGGACTGCTGCTGTCGGTCAACGCCTCGCCGTACGAGCGCGAGAAGGACGACACCCGCCTGGAGCTGGTCCGCAAGCGGGCCCAGGAGGCCGGCTGCACCACCGCCTACCTGGCGATGACCGGCGGGCAGGACGAGCTGGTCTTCGACGGCGACTCGATCGTCGTCGGCGCGGACGGCGAGGTGATCGCGCGGGCCGCGCAGTTCGAGGAGAGCTGCGTGGTGCTGGACCTGGAGCTGCCGGCGTACGCCGCCGACGCGCCCGGGGGCGTGGTGGACGACGGGCTGCGCGTGGACCGGGTCGTGCTGTCCGAGGAGCCGCTGCCCGCCTACCCGCCCGCGCCGGCCGCCGGGTGCGGCGCGCGCCTGGACGACGACGAGGAGGTCTACACGGCGCTGGTCACGGGCCTGCGGGCGTACGTGGTGAAGAACGGCTTCCGGTCGGTGCTGATCGGTCTGTCCGGCGGCATCGATTCCGCGCTGGTCGCGGCGATCGCCTGCGACGCGGTGGGCGCGGAGAACGTGTACGGCGTGTCCATGCCCTCGAAGTACTCCTCGGAGCACTCCAAGGGCGACGCGGCGGAGCTGGCGCGGCGCACCGGGCTGAACTTCCGCACCGTGCCGATCGCGCCGATGTTCGACGCGTACATGGGCGCGCTGGGCCTGACCGGGCTCGCGGAGGAGAACCTCCAGTCCCGGCTGCGCGGCACGCTGCTGATGGCGCTGTCCAACCAGGAGGGCCACATCGTCCTGGCCCCCGGCAACAAGTCGGAGCTGGCGGTGGGGTACTCCACGCTGTACGGCGACTCGGTGGGGGCGTACGGCCCGATCAAGGACGTGTACAAGACGTGGGTGTTCCGGCTGGCGAGGTGGCGCAACCGGGCGGCGGCCGAGCGGGGCCAGACCCCGCCGATCCCGGAGAACTCGATCTCCAAGCCGCCGAGCGCGGAGCTGCGGCCGGGCCAGGTGGACACCGACTCGCTGCCGGACTACCCGGTGCTGGACGCGATCCTGGAGCTGTACGTCGACCGTGACAGGGGCGCCGACGAGATCGTCGCGGCCGGTTACGACCCCGAGCTGGTCGTCCGGACGCTGCGGATGGTCGACACGGCCGAGTACAAGCGCCGCCAGTACCCGCCGGGCGCCAAGATCTCCCCCAAGGGCTTCGGCAAGGACCGCCGCCTGCCGATCACCAACGGCTGGCGCGAGCGCGCGTAACCGCCGAGTGCGGGACAGCCCCGCCGACGGGGGGAGATCGGCGGGGCTGTCCCCCGGTACCGCTGTGGTCTTCGTGCGCGTCCCGCCCTGTCGGCCCACGGCCTAGAAGTGCTCGACCTTCTGGCCGTCCGGGACCTGGTAGCAGCCGGATATGACGTCCACGCTCAGCATCGGGGGATTGTCCTTCGCCATCTGAATGACGTGCACACTGGCCTTCTTCGCGTCGTTGTCGGCCGTGAGCCTCAGGTTCTTGTTCCTGCTGGTGTCCGGCCCGTACTCGACGATCTTCCAGCCGTGCCCCGGCAGCGCCGCCTTCAGCCGCCGCATGGCTGTCCCGAGGTCATCGGGGGACGCGGGGGTGAAGCTCCACGGGTGCAGGATCCGGAAGTACGTGTCCGGGTCCTTGCCCGAACACTCCATCACGGTCGCCCGGCTGTCGGACGTCTTCCCCTTGACGCCGATCAGATCGTAGAGGCCACTGGAAATGCCTTCCACCTCGTCCGCGGCGTCACTCGACGTGCTCGTGCCCGCGGAGGGAATGTCGGAACCGTTGTCAGTCATGTCACATCCGGTGAGGGTGGTGAGCGCAAGGGGCACGGCGACCGCGAGTACACCCAGCTTGATCTTCACGTCGGTATGTCTCTCCTACTTCACACGATCCCAGGAGCCGGGCGGTCCGAACGGGCCGTACGAAGGCTTCAGCTCCACGTCGTCGCCCTTCCCGACCACGACCAGCCCCTGGTTCAACAGGCTCTTGGAGCCAGGGTCCCAGTACCCGCCGTGCCCATGGGTGTTCGTCGCCATCTGATGGGCGCCGAAGTCCGGGTCGCTCGGGATGATGGACCCGTCTCCGCCGAGAAAAGCACGGCCCAGTTCCGGAACCGGATCCGAGCCTCCCTCCTCGTTCCAAACGTGCCCCTTGGGGACGTCCATCTCGTCGGCACCGGACACCAGGACTCCGGGACTGCCCGCGAAGACGACATCGTCGGCGTTGAGGGCTCCCGCCTGGGCCGCGGCACCGATGAGAGTCGATCCGTACGAGTGGCCGATCACGGTCCGGTGTGCCGGCGTATCACCGGTGTGCGACGCCTCCAGCCCGTCGAGGAACTTGTTGAACGCCGGCGCACCGTCGTGCGCGTAGCTGTCGTGCCGCGCGTCCTTGACGACCTCGTCCGGCGCGTCGTAGCCCAGCCAGGTGATCGTGGAGACGGTCTGACCGCCGGACTTGGCGTGGGCGACGTCCCAGAGGTTGACCATCCGGTTTATGTTGCCGTCGATGCTGTTCAGGTCCGACGTCGTACCGGGTACGTACACAGCCTGGTGGTCCGCGGTGTCCGGGTTCCCATTGGCCACGATGGCACGGCCGTCGTCATCGGCGCTGAAGCCCAGTAGGTATGCCTCGGGTAGCCCGCGCTCACCGGTCTTGTCGAAGCGGCTCTGGATGGCCGACATGCCGTGGAGCGACTTGTCAAGATGGTCGTACCGCTCGCCGTACTTCTCGTACCAGTCCGTCCATTCGTCGGTATGAACCTTGGATGCCCAGCCGTTGCTGGCGATGTAAGTCCACTCGTTCGTCGGCGGTTTCGGAATGGAGTCGAATTCCAGCTGATAACGGGCCCGGGTTTCGTCCAGGACGATTCGGTTGGCCTCGTCACGCACCGTGGCGGGCAAGCCGTCCAGCTTGCCCACGCTGTCGGGGTGCATCGAGATGTAGGCCGACTGCTGCTCGTCGGTGAGCCCCTTCCACCAAGCCGCGTTGTCCTTCGGGCCGCCGCTCTCGGGCGGCCGCGGGAAGGAGTCGAGGTACTTCTTGCCGGCCTCGCTCACCCCGTCCTGGTCCGACTTCACGTCTGACCAGTCCTTGTCCGAGACCTTCAGATCATCGTCGGCCTTCAGTGCCCGCAGCTTGGGAGCCCACTTGCCGTCCGCCTCCGTGGCCTCCCGCACAGCGTCACCGATGCGGTCGACAAACCCGATCGCCGTGCCGAAGTTCGGGTTCGGGTGCATGTTGATCGCCTGGCGTTCCATCGCGGCGGACGTCGGATCGGTCGCACTGATGCTGGGAGACACCGTGCCGCCCTCGGGCACCTTGCCGTCGACTTTTTCGCCTCCCGCCGGGAACGATACCGAGCCGTCTGGTCCCACCCTGCAGCCGGCGGCCTTCGCGTCCTCCAGGGCCGATTCCAGCTTGCGCTTGGCAGCCGCCATGTCGAAGGCGAAGCCGTTCAGCGCGGTACTGGCCAGCGCACACTCGGTCTGAAGGTAGTGGAAGTCCTTGCCCAATTCCTTCAGTTCCGCGACGGCGGCCTCCATAGCCTTGCCATCAAGCTGGTTTCGCAAGCTGGAACTGATCTTATTCTCGATCACGTCCTTGGCCGTACTCGCCATGTCGCTCGTGGCGCGATACCCGTCGGAGGCCGCCTCGAACTCGGAGGGCTTGAGCGCCATCAGCGTCGCTATGTCCATGGCCGCCCCGTCACCGGTCCTTCGTCTGGCCGCCGACGGCATCGGTGTCCTTGTACTTGGCCGCGATCTTGTCCAGCTCGGCCTTCACCTGGGCATCCGATTTCGACAGGTCGTGCCCGGAGCGTTCCAGCAGACCGCCCAGCTCACCGCAACGGCTCTTGACGTCGGCGACGTACTTCTTCCAGGAGTGGTACAGCTCCTTCTGGGCCGCTGCGGACTCGCACCCTGGAGTCTCCCCCAGCCCGGATTGCCCGTCGTCCAGCTTGCCCAGCGCCTTGCCTATGTCTCCCTGGAGCCCCTTGGTGTCCTCGCCGGCCATCGTCCAGATCTTCTTGTCCGACCTGAGCTTGCCCGCGCCACCACTGCCATCCGGAATGTGATTCAGCTGCATCCGCGCGGAGCCGCGGGCTGTGGCGTCCGCCTTCAACTGCTCCCACTCGTTCCAGGACACGCCTGTCGCCCTCCCCGTTACCCCGTTGCCCGGCATCAACCACCGGTCCGACCATGATTCCTCTGGCCAAGGCCAGAAATCCAATCGAACTCGGGCTTAAAGCCGGAAAGAGTTGTCAGATGTCTCGGACCCACGTGGTCGCAGCCCACCAGCGATCAGCGCATGCCGCGGCCCCATGCGCCGGCTCTCACCCGAGGGTCCCAGTGCATAGGGCGACAGGCTCGGCCCTTCCCTGACCTGGCCGCTGCCACCCTAACGACCGTCGATCAGGCGTCTCATCCGTAACAGTGGCCAGTGCACATGAGTGTCCGTACTCATGCCTTGGGCGGAAACAGAGGGTAAGGCAACCCTGAGGCGATGCTGGTGCAGGCGCGGAAGGGGGACAGCCCCGCCGACGGGGGAAGGTCGGCGGGGCTGTTCCGGTGGTTCCACAGTGGTCCGGCGGGCTCGGTGGGGCGGTTCGGCCCTAGTGGACGGAGTGCTCCTCCTGGGGGAACGTTCCGGCGACGACGTCCTCGGCGAAGGACTTGGCCGCGTCGGTCATGACCTGGCGCAGGTCGGCGTACTGCTTGACGAACTTCGGGACGCGGCCGGAGGTCAGGCCGAGCATGTCGGTCCAGACCAGGACCTGCGCGTCGGTCTCCGCTCCCGCGCCGATGCCGACGGTCGGGATCTGCAGCGTCCGGGTCACCTCGGCCGCCAGCTCCGCCGGGACCAGTTCGAGGACGACGGCGAACGCGCCCGCGTCCTGCACCGCCTTGGCGTCGCGCAGCATCTGCTGGGCGGCCTCCTCGCCGCGGCCCTGGACGCGGTAGCCCATGGCGTTGACGGACTGCGGGGTCAGGCCGATGTGGGCCATGACCGGGATGCCGGACTCCACCAGGAGCCGGATCTGCTCGTGCGAACGCTCGCCGCCCTCCAGCTTGACCGCGCCGACGCCCGCCTCCTTGACCAGCCGGGTGGCCGAGCGCAGCGCCTGCACCGGGCCCTCCTGGTAGGAGCCGAAGGGCAGGTCGGCGACGATCAGGGAGCGCCGGGTGCCGCGGACGACCGCGGCGGACAGCATGCTCATCTCGTCGAGGGTGACGGGCACGGTGGTGTCGTAACCGAGGTGACAGTTGCCGGCGGAGTCGCCGACCAGGATCACCGGGATGCCGGACTCGTCGAAGACGGAGGCGGTCATCGCGTCGTAGGCGGTGAGCATGGGCCACTTCTCGCCGCGTTCCTTGGCGAGGGCGATGTCGCGGACAGTGATGCGGCGCGTGCCCTTGCCCCCGTACAGCGCCTTGCTGCCGTCGGAGGGCTTGGTGTGGGCAGCCGAAAGCTGCGTCATTGCAACGGCTCCTTCAGTCATCTCGAGGCGCCCTGACGGCGTCCCCGGACTCCCTTCCATGGTGGCACTCGGCGCCCGAGGGAGCCAGAGGGCCCCCGTGTGCGCCACGTCTCGGGCCTGCCGCGCGCTCCGTCCGGCCGGAGCGGGACGTAAGGTCTGAGTAAAATCATTCCGATACGAGACCGTCTCGTATCGGAATGAGCCTAGGCTCGGGACCATGACTACTCCTGCCGACCACGCCGGGCCCGGCCCCCGGATACCGGAGGCGGTGCACCGGCGCCGCTGGGCGATCCTCGGCGTCCTGATGCTGAGCCTGCTGATCGTGGTGCTCGACAACTCGATCCTGAACGTCGCCATCAAGACGATCTCCACCCCGGCGCCGACCGGTCTGGGCGCGACCCAGAGCGAGCTGGAGTGGGCGATCAACGCCTACACGCTCGTCTTCGCCGGTCTGCTGTTCACCGCTGGCCTGATCGGCGACCGGGTGGGCCGCAAGAAGGTCCTGCTCGGCGGTCTGGTCGTGTTCGGCGTCGGCTCCGCGCTGGCCGCCGAGTCCGGCTCGCCGGGCCAGCTGATCGCCTACCGCGCCCTGATGGCCCTCGGCGCCGCGTTCGTCATGCCCGCCACGCTCGCCGTGCTGATGAACGTCTTCGAGCGCGAGGAGCAGCCCAAGGCCATCGGCATCTGGGCCGGCGGCGTGGGCCTGGCCATCGCCATCGGCCCGATCACCGGCGGACTGCTGCTGGACCACTTCTGGTGGGGCTCGGTCTTCCTCATCAACGTGCCGATCGTGATCCTCGCGCTCGTGCTGATGGTGTGGCTGGTGCCCGACTCGCGCGACCCGAGCCCCGGCCGGCTCGACCCGATCGGCGTCGTCCTGTCCGTGGTCGGCCTGGTCCTGCTGGTCTACGGCATCATCAAGGGCGGCGAGCTGGCCGACTTCACCGACCCGGCCGTGCTCGCCACGATCATCGCCGGCGTCGTCGTCCTCGCCGCCTTCATCGTGTTCGAGAAGCGCAGCGACCACCCGTCGCTCGACGTGACGTACTTCAAGAACAAGGTCTTCTCGGCCGCCATGGCCGCCATCGCGCTGGTCTTCTTCGCGCTGATGGGCGTGACGTTCTTCGCGGTGTTCTACACCCAGAGCGTGCGCGGCTACTCGCCGCTGGAGTCCGGTCTGCTGATGATCCCGCTGGCCGCCGCGCAGATGATCTTCGCGCCGCGGGCCCGGCTGGTGGTCGACCGGATCGGCTACAAGGCGACGACCACGGCCGGTCTGGTGGTGCTGGCCGGCATGCTGGCCGCCTTCGCCACCTTCGACTCCGGCACGCCCATCTGGGTGCTGGAGGTCGTCTTCTTCCTGATGGGCACCGGCATGGCGCACATCATGACGCCGACCAGCGTCGTCATCATGCAGGCCCTGCCCCGCGAGAAGGCCGGCTCCGCGTCCGCGCTGAGCAACACCTTCCGGCAGGTCGGCGGCGCCCTCGGCATCGCCGTGCTCGGCTCAGTCCTGTCCACCGCCTACCGCAACGGCATCGAGGGCAAGCTCGGGATGCTCCCGCCCGGTCTGCGGGACACCGCCGGCGAGTCCATCGAGGCCACCCTCGGCGTCGCCGCGAAGCTCGGCCCGCGCGGCCAGGCCCTGGTCGACCCGGCCAACGGCGCCTTCCTGCACGCCATGCACGTCACCGCCCTGTGCGGCACCGTGATCGCGCTGATCGGCGCGGTCGTGACGGCCGTGTTCCTGCCGGGCAGGCCGCAGAAGCCCCGGCAGGGCGACGAGGAGCAGGAGCTGGTGTCCGCGATGGAGTAGCCCCCACAGGGGAAAAGGGGGAGCAGGAGGGTCACAGGGGGTACGGGGGCGCGCAGTCGACGGGGGCGGCCGGCCCGCGGTGGAGGAACCACCGCGGGTCACCGGGTAGGACAATCTCCCGGTACGACGAAAGGACGTCTCACGTGAGTCTCGCCGACAGTCCGGCCCCGGCCGCCGCGGAGGCCCCCGCCCGCGGGCGCCCCCGCAGCGAGGCGGTGGAACGCGCCATCGTGGAGGGCGTGATGAAGCTGCTGGAGGAGGGCGTGCCGCTGGCCGAGCTCTCCATCGAGCGCATCGCCCGGACCGCGGGCGTCGGCAAGGCCACCATCTACCGCCGCTGGAGCGGCAAGGAGGAGCTGTTCGTCGACGTCGTGCGCGCCGCCGAGCCGCCCGACCCGGAACTGCCCGGCACCAGCGTGCGCGACGACCTCGTGGTCCTCCTGGAGCAGCTGCGCATCCGCGGACTGGCCAGCCGTTCCTCGGCGATCCTGCACAACGTCTACGCGCAGATGAAGAGCAGCCCGAAGATCTGGTGCGCCTACCACCAGAGCGTCGTGGAGCCGCGGCGCAGGATGCAGCTTGAGGTGCTGCGCCGGGGGCAGGCGCGCGGGGAGCTGCGCGCGGACCTCGACGTGGAGCTGCTGAACGACATCCTCGTCGGGCCGATGCTGGTGCGCAGCGTGATGCGCCCGGAGGCCGAGCTGCCCGAGGACCTGCCGGAGCAGATCGTGGACGCGGTGCTCGAAGGGCTACGGCCCGTCAGTTCCCGGTCCTAATGTGCGCGTTTCGTCACAGACCATGATCACAGCGCGGTAACCGGAACCCCGCGCGCCGACTTGTTCGTCCTCGTGCCCGTACGGCCGTCACCGGACGGCGGAACGGAGCCGATCATCCCCTAGGGTCGTAACCCACGGGGTGAACGGTGTGCACGGCAGGCAGTGAGGCGGCGGTATGGCGCAGCAGGCGTACTTGACGGAGACGGACGACGGCGGCTCGGGACCCGAGCGCCGCAGAGACCGGCTTCGGCGCCTGGTGCTCCGCTTTGTCGACGGCTGGCGCGGCGACCGGCGGATCTGGCGGCGGGGCCTCGTGCTGGCCGTGATCGCGCTGGCGCTGGCGCTGGTGATGCTGCTGCACTCGCGCATCCCCAACCGCGTCGGCAACCTCGGCAGTCTCACCGAGACGTTCCTGCCGTGGCTGGGGATCGTGATCCCGGTGCTGCTGGTGCTGGCGCTGGTGCGCAGGTCGGCGACGGCGCTGATCGCGGTGGTGCTGCCGACGGCCGTCTGGCTGAACCTCTTCGGCGGACTGCTGTTCGACAAGTCCGCCGGCGGCGGCGATCTGATGGTGGCCACGCACAACGTCAACGCCGACAACCCCGACCCGTCCGGCACCGCCCGCGAGGTGGCCGCCTCGGGCGCGGACGTGCTGGCGCTGGAGGAGTTGAAGGCGTCGGCGGTGCCGGTGTACGAGCGGTCGCTGGCGCCGACGTACCGGTACCACGCGGTGCAGGGCACGGTGGGGCTGTGGAGCAAGTACCCGATCAGCGCGGTCAAGCCGGTGAACATCCGGCTGGGCTGGACGCGGGCGATGCGGGCCACGGTGGCGACGCCCGAGGGGGCGGTCGCGGTGTACGTGGCGCACATGCCGTCGGTGCGGGTGAAGATGAACGCCGGGTTCACCGCCTCGCAGCGCGACCAGAGCGCGGACGCGCTGGGTGAGGCGATCTCCGACGAGCGGCTGCCGCGGGTGGTGCTGCTGGGCGATCTCAACGGCACGATGAACGACCGCTCGCTCAACGCGGTGACCGCGCAGATGCGTTCGACGCAAGGTGCGGTGGGCAACGGCTTCGGGTTCAGCTGGCCGGCCTCGTTCCCGATGGCGCGGATCGACCAGATCATGGTCAAGGGGGTCGAGCCGGAGAGTTCCTGGACGCTGCCGCGCACCGACAGCGACCATCTTCCGGTGGCGGCGCGTGTGAAGGTGACCACAACGGCCACCGGCTCGTAACCCGGTGGAATACGGGACCTGAGAGACTTTGTTCCGCAGCTGAACTTACTGTTCGTACCGCTGCTCGGAACCCCACCTCGAAAGGCCCCCTTCATGCCCCTGGCCCTGCTCGCCCTCGCCGTGGGCGCCTTCGGCATCGGCACCACCGAGTTCGTGATGATGGGACTGCTGCCCGACGTCGCCGGCGACCTCGGCATCTCGATCCCCACCGCCGGACACCTCGTCTCGGCGTACGCCCTCGGTGTCGTCATCGGCGCGCCGCTGCTGGCCGCGCTCACCGCGAAGCTGTCCCGGCGGCGGGTGCTGATCGCCCTCATGGTCCTCTTCGTCGTGGGCAACGCGCTGTCCGCCCTCGCGCCCGGCCACGGCTGGCTGCTGGCCGCGCGCTTTCTCAGCGGACTGCCGCACGGCGCGTTCTTCGGCGTCGGCGCGGTGGTCGCGACCGGGCTGGTGCCGCCGGAGCGCAAGGCGCGGTCGGTGTCGCTGATGTTCCTCGGCCTCACCGTCGCGAACATCGCCGGGGTGCCGGCCGCCACGCTGATGGGCCAGCACCTGGGCTGGCGGGCCACCTTCCTCGGCGTCGCGGCGATCGGCGTCGCGGCGATCGCCGCGCTGGCGCTGCTCGTCCCGGCCGGTCATCCCGGCGCCGCTCCGTCCGGCGGACTGCGCGGGGAGCTGGCCGCGCTGCGGTCCCTGCCCGTCTGGCTGGCGTTGCTGACGACGGTGGCGGGGTTCGGCGCGCTGTTCGCGGCGTACAGCTACATCACGCCGATGCTGACCGGGGCGGCCGGGTACGCCGAGGGCAGTGTGACGCTGCTGCTCGCGCTGTTCGGGGTGGGGGCCACCGCGGGGAACCTGCTCGGCGGGCGGCTCGCGGACCACTCGCTGCGGGGGACGCTGTTCGGGGGGCTGGTCGCGCTGGCGGTGGTGCTGGGGCTGTTCCCGGTGCTGATGCGCGGCGAGTGGGGGGCGGCGGTGGGGGTGGTGCTGCTGGGGACGGCGGCGTTCGTGACCGGTTCGCCCCTGCAGCTGATGGTGATGGAGAAGGCGGCGGCGGCTCCCTCGCTGGCGTCCTCGGCGAACCAGGCGGCGTTCAACCTGGCCAACGCGGGTGGGGCGTGGCTCGGCGGGCTGTCGCTGGCCGCGGGGCTCGGGGTGACCTCGCCTGCGGTGGTGGGGGCGGGGCTGGCGGTCGTGGGGGTGGCCGTGGCGGTGGGGGCGTATGCGGTGGACCGGGGGCGGGGGGCTGCTGCGGGGGGTGGGCGGGTGGTGGTGAGTCATCTGCCGGAGGAGTCGGGGGTGCGGGTGGTGGAGTAGGGGCGTGCGGGGGGTGGTGGGCTAGGGCCTCTCGTCCGGCTCACGCTGGGCTTGTAGGCGCCTGGTGTCGGGGTGGGGCGGGGCGTCCGGGGGGTGGTGGGCTAGGGCCTCTCGTCCGGCTCACGCTGGGCTTGTAGGCGCCTGGTGTCGGGGGTGGGTCGGGGGTGTGGGGGTGCGGCCGGGGTGCCGCCCACGGACGTACGGCCCGGAGGGGGTCGGTGGGCGGAGGAGGGACCGCAGTACGCGGCACCCCGCGCCACACCCCCACACCCCGCTCCCGCCGTCGGGCGCCTGCGGGCTCCACACGGTTGCGGGGCCGGTACGCCGTAGACCCTCCGGACATGGGTGCTGTCGGCGGGGTGTCGGGGGGTGGGCGGGGCTGTCGGTGGGGTGTCGGGGGTTTGTCGGTGGGGGGTGGGAGTGTCTTGGACATGACGCGAATCGATGACAACCCCACCGGCGGACGCGCCGCCGTCACCGTACGGGGGCTGGTCAAGCACTACGGCGAGACCAAGGCGCTGGACGGCGTCGACCTGGACGTGCGCGAGGGCACCGTGATGGGTGTCCTCGGCCCGAACGGCGCCGGCAAGACCACCCTCGTACGCATCCTGTCCACCCTCATCACCCCCGACTCCGGCCGGGCCACCGTCGCCGGCTACGACGTCGTACGGCAGCCCCGGCAGCTGCGCCGGGTGATCGGTCTCACCGGCCAGTACGCCTCCGTGGACGAGAAGCTCCCCGGCTGGGAGAACCTCTACATGATCGGGCGGCTGCTCGACCTGCCCCGCAAGGAGGCCCGGGCCCGCGCCGACGAACTGCTGGAGCGGTTCTCGCTGACCGAGGCCGCCCGCCGCCCGGCGAGCACGTACTCCGGCGGCATGCGGCGCCGTCTCGACCTCGCCGCCTCCATGATCGGCCGCCCCGCCGTCCTCTACCTGGACGAGCCCACCACCGGACTCGACCCGCGCACCCGCAACGAGGTGTGGGACGAGGTCAGGACGATGGTCGGCGAAGGCGTCACCGTGCTGCTCACCACCCAGTACATGGAGGAGGCCGAGCAGCTGGCCTCCGAGCTGACCGTGGTCGACCGCGGCAAGGTCATCGCGAACGGCGGCATCGAGGAGCTGAAGGCGAAGGTCGGCGGCCGCACCCTGCGGGTCCGCCCGGCCGACCCTCTGGAGCTGCGGCCGCTCGCCGCCATGCTCGACGAGCTGGGCATCACCGGCCTCGCCACCACCACCGTCGACGCCGAGCGCGGCTCCCTGCTGGTGCCGATCCTCAACGACGAGCAGCTGACCGCCGTGGTCGGCGCGGTCACCGCGCGCGGCATCACCATCGCCTCCATCACCACCGAACTGCCCAGCCTGGACGAGGTCTTCCTGTCCCTCACCGGCCACCGCGCCAGTGCCCCGCAGGACGCCCGCTCCGCCGCCCCCGAGGAGGTCGCCGTATGAGCGCCGCCACCGCCACCGCCCCTGTCCTCGAAGGGCAGGCGGACGCCCGGATCACACTGCGCGGCCACCTGCGGCACACCGGCGCCCTGATCCGCCGCAACCTGCTCTGGATCCGCCAGGACCCGGAGTCGATGTTCGACGCGCTGCTGATGCCGATCGTCTTCACCCTGCTGTTCGTGTACGTCTTCGGCGGCTCGATCGGCCAGGCGCTGGGCGGCGGCCAGGAACGCTACGTCCAGTACGTCATCCCCGGCATGCTCGCGATGATGAGCATGACCCTGTCGCAGGGCGTGGGCACCGGCTTCAGCCAGGACTTCAACAGCGGCGTCATGGACCGTTTCCGGTCGCTGCCGATCGGGCGCGGCTCGGTGCTGTTCGCGAAGGTCGCGGTCGAGCTGGCGCGGATGCTGTTCTCCACCGTGATTTTGATGGTTGTCGCCGTCCTGGTCGGCTTCCACATCACCCACTGGATGGGCCTGCTCGCGACCGTGGGCCTCGCCGCGCTGTTCGCCTCCTCGATCATGTGGATCTTCCTGACCCTCGGCGTGGTGCTGAAGAACGCCCAGTCGGTGCAGGCGATGGGCTTCCTGGTGCTGTTCCCGCTCCAGTTCGGCTCGTCCATCTTCGCGCCGCCCACCTCGATGCCGGGCTGGCTCCAGCACTTCACCGACTACAACCCGCTCTCCACGCTGGCCGACTCGGCCCGCGCCCTGATGACGGGCGGCCCGGTCGGCCACAGCGTGTGGCTGACCGTGGGCTGGTCGGTGGCGATCACGGTGGTCATGGCGCCGGTCGCGATCCACAAGTTCCGCACCAAGAGCTGACCGGCCGTACGGCCGCGCCGGGCACACGTGGTGCCGCGGCACGGTCGGTGCGCGGGCGATCACCGCTCCAACAGGGCGAGGGCCTCCTCCATGGAGAGGCCCTCGCCCTGCGCGTACGCCTCCTCGAAGGCGCCCTCGCCGAGGTGGGAGAGGATGCGGGTGCGCACCTGCTCGCGGGCGTGGCGCTCCAGGACCGTGGGGACGTGCCCGGACGGCAGCATGGCGTCGGCCGCGCCGAGGCAGCGGGCGGCGTCCCGGGCGCGGCTGCCGCCGTCCACGCCGGCCACAGCCATCGCGCCGATCGTCACGTAGGAGGCGCGCAGATGGGGTGCGATGGCCCGCGAGACGGGGTCGTCGGCCCGGTCGAGGGCGTGGCGGATCGTGGTCAGCGCCTCCTCGTCACGGCCGTCGACGGCGGCGAGCCAGGATTCCGCGCCGAGGATGAACGCCTCGAAGATCACGAAGTGCGAGGAGCCGAACTCCTCGCGCAGCGTCCGCAGTTGCTCGCGCGCCTCGGGCACCCGGTCGGTCGCGCCGAGCCACCCGACCAGGCACAGCCGGGCGAACGGGCGCGCCTCGTTGGCGGGGCCGGAGCCGTCGGCGATCACCTCGCGCAGCATCGCCTCGCCGCGCTCCCGCTCGCCGTCCTCCAGCAGGGCGGCGCCGAGCCGGGAGCGCAACATGGTGACCTGGGCGTGCGCGCCCAGGCGCCGGGCGTGTCCGACGGCCGCCTCGTAGTCGTCGGCGGCCTGCTCGTAGCGGCCGGCGCGTTCGTGGGCCTCGCCGCGCGCGGAGAGCGCCTCGGCGGTGCCCCAGTCGTCGCCGAGGCGGCGGAAGATGTCCAGCGCCTCGTCGGCGTCGCGGGTGGCGTCGCCCGCCCAGTCGGCGCGGTTGGCCAGCAGGTTGGCGCGCAGCTGGAGCGCGTTGCCCAGCTCCCAGTCGAAGCCGGGGGCGGTGCGGCAGGTGGCCACGGTGGCGTTGACGATCTCGTGGATCCGCTCCGAGTCGCCGGTCATGATGACGGCGAAGAACCACAGCATGCCGGGGCCCCGGCAGGTCTGCGGCAGGCCGGGCTCGTACGCCTCGGAGATGACCCGGAGCTTGTGCTTGGCCTCGGGCGACTGCCAGGCCTCCATCTCGGTGTCCATGCAGGCGAGATGGGCCAGGTGCAGGCCCCGCCGGGCCTCGACGAGGAGCTCGCCGGTCATCGGCGGCGGGGCGTCGGTGCACCGCTCCCAGACCGGCGGGACCGGCCGCGGCGGCTCGGTGAACGGGTCGGGGACGAACGCCATCACCTCACGGCACCAGGTGCGCGCCTCGACGCGCACCTCGCGCATCTGCCAGTAGTAGACGAGCGAGAGGATCAGGCACAGGCACTCCTGCTCGTCGCGCGCCGCGACGGCGTGCCGCAGGGCGGTGCGCAGGTTCTCGTACTCCAGCTCGAACCGGGCGATGGCGGCGCGCTGGCCGGGGCCGCGCAGCAACGGGTCGGTGGTGCGGGCGAGTTCGCGGTAGTACGTCAGATGGGCGCGCTCGGCCCGGGTGCGGCCGTCCGTCTCGTCCAGGCGTTCGGCGGCGTACTCGGCGACGGTCTCCAGGAGCCGGTAGCGCATCCCGCCCTCGCCGTCGGGCGCGGCCACCACCAGGGACTTGTCGACCAGGGAGCCGAGGGCGTCGAAGGCGTCGGGCCCGCACACGGCCTCGGCCGCCGCGAGGTCGCAGCCGCCGGCGAAGACGGACAGTCGGCACAGCACGTCCCGCTCGGTCGCGTCCAGCAGGTCCCAGGACCAGTCGACCACGGCGCGCAGGGTCTGCTGCCGGGGCAGGACGGTGCGGCTGCCGGAGGTGAGGAGGCGGAAGCGGTCGTCCAGCCGGTCGGCGATCTGCCGGGGGGTGAGCAGGCGCAGGCGGGCGGCGGCGAGTTCGATGGCCAGCGGGAGGCCGTCGAGGCGGCGGCAGATCTCGGCGGAGGCGGCCGCGGTGTCCTCGTCCGCGTCGACGCGGAAGCCGGGGCGTACGGCGGCGCCCCGGTCGGCGAACAGGCGCAGCGCCACCGGTTCGGGCAGCGGCTCCACCGGCCGCAGCAACTCCCCCGGCACGCCGAGGGGTTCGCGGCTGGTGGCGAGGACGGTGAGCTGCGGGCAGCGGGCGAGCAGCTCGGCCACGAGGCGGGCGGCGGCGTCCACGACGTGTTCGCAGTTGTCGAGCAGGAGCAGCATGCGGCGGCGGCCGCAGTGCTCCACGAGGCGTTCGACGGGGTCGTCGTGCCGGTCGGCGACCGCCACCCGGATCTCCTCGGCGCCGGCGCCGTAGAGCACGGTCTCGCGGGCGCCGACGGCGGTCAGCACGGCCTCGGGCACGGCGGCCGGGTCGTCCACCGGGGCCAGTTCGGCCAGCCAGATCCCGTCCGGGCGGTCCGGCCGTACGGTCTCGGCGGCCTCCTGGGACAGCCGGGTCTTGCCGGCCCCGCCGGGTCCGAGCAGCGTGACCAGCCGGGCGGAGCCGAGATCGGCGCGGATCGCCGCGAGATCCGCTTCGCGGCCCACGAAGGAGGTGAGGCGGGCGCGGAGGTTGCTGGGGGGGCGCGGGGCGGCCGCGCCGGGCCGGACGACGGCGGGCTCCGCCGCGCCGGGCCGGGCGGCGGACGCGTCCCGCGTACCGGGCCGGGCCGCCTCTTCGCCGGCGGGCACCGGCGGGGCGGCGGAAGGCTGCGCCCAGCCGGCCTGGGGCGCGGCGGCGTCCCCGGTACCCGGCCGCCAGGTGGCGGGGGCATGTGGGGTGCGGCGGCCGAAGGCGGAGGGGGCCTCCGCACCCGCCGGGGAAGCGGAGGCGCCCCGGGCGCCGGGGCCGACGCGGGGGGAGTCGGCCGTGCCCGGCCGGGAGGAGGCGGAAGCGGCCGCGGCGGTCGGCCCGGAGACGGAGGAGTCCTCCGTGGCCGGCCGGGGAGCGGAGCCGTCCGAGGTGCTCGGCCAGAAGCCGGAGGAGTCCTCCGCGCCGGTCCCGAAGGCGGAGGAGTCCTCCGTATGCGGCCGGGAAGCGGAGGCGCCCGGGGTGTCGGTATCGAAGACGGAGGGGTCGTCCGCACCCGGCCAGGAAACGGGGGCACCCTGGGCGCCCGGGCCGAAGTCCGAGGAGTCCTCTGCGTCCGGCCGGGAAGTGGAGGCGCCCGGGGTGTCGGGGCCGGGGCCGGACGGATCACTCGCACCGGCTCCGAAGGCGGGCGGGGTGCCCGCGCCCGGCCCAGTTGCGGGGGAACCCACGGCGCCGGATCCGAGGACGGACGGGCCGTCTGCGCCCGGCCCGGCGGCGGGGAGATGTGCCGCGCCGGGTCGGATCCCGGAGGAACCCGCCGCACCCGGCCGGGAGCCGGGGCCCTGGGCGGCAGGACCCGCGCCGGGCCGAGCGGCGGGGGAATCCGCCGTGCCCGGCCGGGACGCGGCGAAATCCCCCGCACCCGGCCGAGAATCGGAGTCCTGCCCGGTGGGGCCCGAGGCGGGCGGTGAGGTGTGTCGATCGGCGTGGGCGCCGTGGCCGTCGGCGCGGCCGTCCGCGACGCCGGGGCCGCCGCCCGCGGCACGCCCCACGCCGCCTCCGTCGCCCGGACGGCGCGGGCCGGGCGGTGTCCCGCCGCCGGTCAGCAGCTGGGCGTGCAGGGTGCGGAGCTCAGGGCCGGGGTCGGAGCCGAGGCGGTCGGCGAGCAGGCGTCGTACGTCCTCGTAGGCGGCCAGTGCCTGGGCGGTGCGGCCGGCGTCGCGCAGCGCGCGCAGGCGCAGCGCCTGGAGGGGTTCGTCCAGGGGGTGGGTGTCGCACAGGGCGGTCAGCTCGGGCAGGGTCTGCTCGGGCCGGCCGAGGGCGAGCGCCGCGGTGAGGCGGGCGCGGCGGGCGTCCAGGTGGCGGGTCTCCCAGCGGGCCGCCTCGGCGGTGCGGTCGGGCAGGTCGGACAGGGCCGGGTCGTGCCACAGGGCGAGGGCGTCGTCGAGGACGACGGCCGCCTTGGCGGCGTCGCCGTCGGCGAGCGCGGCCAGACCTTCACCGGTCAGCCGCTCAAACCGGTGCAGGTCGATGTCGTCGGCCGCCGCGGTGAGCCGGTAGCCGCCCTCGGCGGAGGCGACCGCGTCCGCTCCGAGCGCCCTGCGCAGCCGGCCGACCAGCGCCTGGAGCGCGCCGGTGGCGTCGGCGGGCGGATCGGCGCCCCACACCTCGTCGACCAGGACGCGCACCGGGACCGTGCGGCCTGTGCGCAGGGCGAGCACGGTCAGCAGGGCACGCAGGCGGGCCCCGCCGACCGGGACGGCGGTGCCGTCGGGGCGGATTGCCTGAGTGGTGCCGAGGATGCGGTAGCGCACGGGGTCCATTGTCTCCGGTGGTCTCACGGGCGGTCACGGGGTTCGGTCGGCAGCGCGGCGGGAGCCGGCCCGGGACCGGCGAAGCGGCCGTCCCGGACGGGCCGGGGTGGCCGCCCGGGGTCGGCGGAACGGCCGCCCCGGACGGGCCGGGGTGGCCGCCCCGGGGTCGGCCGAGCGGCCGTCCCGAGGCCCGTTGAGCGGCTGTCCCGAGGCCCGCTGAGCGGCTGTCCCGCCGGACGGGGCGGCCGTCCCCAGGCGGGTGGAGCAGCCGTCCCGAGGTGAGCGGAGCGGCCAAGCCGAACCGGCCGGGGCGGCCGTACCGGAGCGGCCGAGGTGGGCGTCCCGCCGGACAGGGTGGCCGTCCCGGCCGGGCGGTGTGGCCGTCCCGGGGCCGGGTGTGCAGGACATACTCCCCCGGAGTGCCCCGCATCGCGCGAGGTGTTTTTTCCCGTGGCTGCCGCGCGCCCGGTACGGTCGGGCTCGGCCGTACGGATGTCCAGCAGCACGGGAGCCCTTTCCATGACCACCGCCACCACCCGCCCGAGCGACCGGAGGATCAGTCCGGTCTTCGTGGGGATCCTGGCCGTCACCGCCGTCACGGGCTGGGCCACCTGGACCGGGTTCGCCGAGCAGCCGGGCGTGGCGGTGTTCCTGTTCGTGACGGCGGCCTGGGTGGTCTCGCTGTGCCTGCACGAGTACGCGCACGCCCGTACCGCGCTGCACGGCGGGGACATCACGGTCGGCGCGAAGGGCTACCTCACGCTGAACCCGCTGAAGTACACGCACGCCCTGCTGAGCATCGTCCTGCCGGTGGTGTTCGTGATCATGGGCGGGATCGGTCTGCCCGGCGGCGCGGTGTTCATCGAGCGGAGCCGGATCAGGGGCCGCTGGCGGCACAGCCTGATCTCCGCGGCCGGTCCGCTGACCAACGTCGTGTTCGCGGTGGTGTGCACGGCGCCGTTCTGGCTGGACACGCTGGACGGAGTGCCGGCCGACTTCCGGTTCGCGCTGGCCTTCCTCGCGCTGCTCCAGGTCACGGCGGCGATCCTGAACTTCCTGCCGGTGCCGGGCCTGGACGGCTACGGAGTGATCGAGCCGTGGCTGTCGTACAGCGTCAAGCGCCAGGTGGAGCCGTTCGCGCCGTTCGGGCTGCTGTTCGTCTTCGCGCTGCTGTGGGTGCCGTCGGTGAACGGCGCGTTCTTCGACGTGATCGACGCGATCCTGCGCACGCTGGGGATCACGGACGTGGACTCGTACTGCGGTCAGAGCCTCTACCGCTTCTGGGAGGGCTCGGACGACTTCTGCTCGGTCATCCGGTGACCGGGCCGTCCTGCCGCGCACCGCGGCCGCGGCGGACGTAGTACCAGGTCATGTTGGACGACAGGCCCGCCAGCAGCACCCACACCACGCCCAGCCAGCTGCCCCGCGCGAAGGAGACGACGGCCGCGGCGACGGCGAGGAGGCAGACGATCAGGGTGTAGAGGGCGAGGCGGGGCATGGCGGTCGGCTCCTGTCGGGGGCGGGGACACTGCTCGGTGTGACCCGGCGTGACTCGGTGTGGTGCGGTACTGCTTCGCCGACCAGTGTCCCCCATGGGCGCCGGCGCCCGGCGCCGCCCCGGGCGCTCACCCGTCGGTGCTCATACGTCGGTGCTCACACGTCGGTGACGCGGAGTCCGGCGTGCGCCTTGTAGCGGCGGTTGACGGAGATCAGGTTGGCGACCAGGGACTCCACCTGGTGGGCGTTGCGCAGCCGGCCGGCGAAGACGCCGCGCATGCCGGGGATGCGGCCGGCCAGCGCCTGCACGATCTCCACGTCGGCGCGCTCCTCGCCGAGGACCATCACGTCGGTGTCGATCCGCTCGATCTGCGGGTCCTGGAGGAGGACGGCCGACAGGTGGTGGAAGGCGGCGGCGACCCGCGAGTCGGGCAGCAGGGCGGCGGCCTGTTCGGCGGCGCTGCCCTCCTCGGGCTTGAGGGCGTAGGCGCCCTTCTTGTCGAAGCCGAGCGGGTTGACGCAGTCCACGACGAGTTTCCCGGCCAGTTCGGCGCGCAGCGACTCCAGGGTCTTGCCGTGGCCCTCCCAGGGCACGGCGACGATCACGAGGTCGCTGCGGCGGGCGGCCTCGGCGTTGTCGGCGCCCTCGACGCCGTGGCCGATCTCCTCCGCCGCCGCCCGGGCGCGCTCGGCGGCCCGGGAGCCGATGATCACCTTCTGGCCGGCCCGGGCGAGGCGGTAGGCGAGGCCCTTGCCCTGCGGACCGGTCCCGCCCAGGACGCCGACGACCAGCCCGGATACGTCGGGCAGGTCCCAGGGGTCCTTGGCGGGGGCCTTGTGTGCGCTGTCGCTAGTGGTCATGGGCCGACTCTACGTCCGCCGACGGCCCCCCACCCGCCGCGGTGAGCCGCGTCACGACAGGCCGGCGCGAGGTGCGGGACGCGGTGCGGCCCACGGTACGGCGCGGGTCCCCAAGGCGGGTGATTCGGGGCCGAACTCCGCATCTGGCACGCCGTTTTGGGGCACGATGCGCTCTTATGGACGCCGTACGGGTCGCGTTGCTGCGCGAAGTGCTCGCCGGGACCGAGTGGCTGGACGCCACCCGGCACTTCGCGGGGGCGCTGCGCGGATCGGTGGTGTCGCACGGGGGCGGACTGCTGCTGGTGGGCACGCCGGAGTACGAGCCGTGGCATCTGGCGGCGCACCTGGTGGACGAGGCCGCCTGGTCGGGCACCCCGGAGCTGGCACCGACCCTGGTGCGGCACGGCGCGCGCCCCTCGGACCCGGCGCATCTGGCGGTCGGACTCGGCAGGCTGGAGGCGGCCCGGCGGGGCGAGACGCTGCTCGTGGTGGCGCCCGGGGAGCCGGCGCCGTTGCTGGAGCGGGTGTGCGGGGCGCGGCGGGCCGGGGCGACGGTGCTGGCGCTGGGCCGCTCGCAGGAGGGCGAACTGGCGGCGCTGGCGCACGAGTCGCTGGCGGTGCCGGCGGGCGCGGAACTGGACCTGGACACGGTGCAGCACCTGGTGAGCGCCGCGGCCGGGGAGAACCCGCTGCCGGGGCCTCGGCGGCGCGGGCGGCTGCGGGACCGGCTGGCGCGGCTGGCGGAGTCCCTGACCGCGCCGCCGCCGTCGGGCTGGTAGCACGGGCGGGCGGGCCAGTAACGCGGGCGGGCCGGTAACGCGGGCGGGCCGTAAATCGATTTGCCCCCGATGGCCTCTCCCACCGAGCATGACGCTTCGTGACCGACCACGCTCCTCCCGCCGACGCTCCTCCCGCCGGCGGTCCGCACGCCGACGCTCCCCCGCCCTCCGCCGCCGACGCTCCCCCGCTCCCCGCCGCCGACGACGCAGGCCCGCCCTCCGGGCTGCGGGCGCTGCTGCCCGATCTCGCCCCCTGGCGGGCGTCCCGGGACTTCCGCCGGCTGTGGGTGTCGGGGCTGATCTCCACCTTCGGCAGCTTCCTCACCTTCGTCGCGCTGCCGGTGCAGATCAAGGAGCTGACCGGCTCGGCCGCGGCGGTGGGCGCCATCGGGGCGGTGGAGCTGGTGCCGCTGATCGTGTGCGGGCTGTACGGCGGCGCGCTGGCCGACGCGGCGGACAAGCGGCGGCTGATCGTGTGGACCGAGGCGGGACTCGCGGTGCTCAGCGCGGCCCTGCTCGGCAACGCGCTGCTGCCGGAACCCGCGGTGTGGCCGCTGTACGCGGTCGCCGCCCTGTCCTCGGCGCTGACCGCCGTGCAGCGGCCCGCGCTCGACGCGCTGTGGCCGCGGATCGTGGCCCACGACCATTTGCCGGCCGCGACGGCGCTGAACTCGCTGCGCTGGACGGTGGGCGGGGTGGCCGGCCCGGCGGTGGCGGGCGTGATCGTGGCGTACGCGGGTCTCGGTCCCGCCTACGCGGCCGATCTGGGCACCTTCGTGGTGTCGCTGGTGCTGGTGGCGCGGATCGCCGCCCAGCCCGCCGCGCGCGAGGCCGCCAAGCCGTCGCTGCGGGCGATCGCCGAGGGCGCCCGCTACGCGTGGGGCCGCAAGGAGCTGCTGGGGACGTACGCGGTGGACCTGGCCGCGATGTTCCTGGCGATGCCGCTGGCGGTGCTGCCGTTCCTCGCGGACGAGCTGCACGCCCGCTGGGCGCTGGGCCTGATGTACGCGGCGCTGCCGTTCGGGGCGCTGCTGGTGAGCGTGACCAGCGGCTGGACCTCCCGGGTGCGCCGGCACGGCCGGATGGTGGTGGCGGCGGCGCTGCTGTGGGGGCTGGCGGTGGCGGCGGCCGGGGTGGTCGGGAACGTGTGGCTGGTGCTGCTGTTCCTCGCGGTGGCGGGCGGCTGCGACATGGTCAGCGGGATCTTCCGGGGCGCGATGTGGAACCAGACCATCCCGGACGCCCTGCGCGGCCGCCTCGCCGGGATCGAGCTGCTGTCGTACTCGGTGGGCCCGCAGCTGGGCCAGGTCCGCTCGGGCGGCCTGGCCGCGTGGTGGGGGGTGCGGGCGTCGGTGTGGTCGGGCGGGCTGCTGTGCGCGGGCGCGGTGGGGCTGCTCGCGGTGTGCCTGCCGGGCCTGATGGCGTACGACGCCCGGACGGACGAACACGCCCGGCGGCTGCGCGAGGAGCGCGCGCTCGCCGTGCGCGAGGCGGCGTAGGGCCGCCGGCCCGGGTACGGGTACGGGTACGGGTACGGGCCGTACCCGTACCCGTGGTCCGGTCAGTCGTCGTCGGTGCCGCCGGCCGGGGCGTCGTGCCAGCGGGCGTCGTTCTCCCACTGGAGGTTGCGCTCACGGGCGGTCTCCATCGCGTGCTGGGCCTCCTGACGGGAGGCGTAGGGGCCGAACCGGTCCTTGGCGGGGCAATCGGGCCCCTCCTCGACCTTCTTGTGCTCCAGGCAGTAGAACCACTCGCCCGGCTTGCCGACGGTCCGCTTCTTGAACAGGGCCATGACCAGCTCCTCTCGCCACCGACATGTTCCCCCATCGCCCGTGGATAGACTCGCGGGCATGTCTGGCCAGTCGCTGCTCGTCCCCGGGGAGATCTCCCCCACCCGTTCCGTGCCCGGAAACATCCGCCGCCCCGAGTACGTCGGCAAGCCCGCGCCGAAGCCGTACACCGGGCCGGAGGCGCAGACTCCGGAGACCGTCGAGGCGATGCGCGTCGCCGGGCGGATCGCCGCGCAGGCGATGGCGGAGGCGGCCAGGCACATCGCGCCCGGCGTGACCACGGACGAGCTGGACCGGGTCGCGCACGCGTACATGTGCGACCACGGCGCCTACCCCTCCACCCTCGGCTACCGCGGCTTCCCGAAGTCGCTGTGCACCTCGGTCAACGAGGTCATCTGCCACGGCATCCCGGACTCGACGGTCCTGCGCGACGGCGACATCGTGAACCTCGACGTGACCGCGTACATCGGCGGGGTGCACGGCGACAACAACGCGACGTATCTGGTCGGCGACGTGGACGAGGAGAGCCGGCTGCTGGTCGAGCGCACCCGTGAGTCGCTGAACCGCGCGATCAAGGCGGTGCGGCCGGGGCGGCAGATCAACATCATCGGCCGGGTCATCGAGTCCTACGCCAAGCGCTTCGGCTACGGCGTGGTCCGCGACTTCACCGGCCACGGCATCAGCACGGCCTTCCACTCCGGCCTGATCGTCCCGCACTACGACAGCCCGCACGCCACCACCGTGATGCGGCCCGGCATGACCTTCACCATCGAGCCGATGCTGACCCTCGGCACCATCGAGTACGACGTCTGGGACGACAACTGGACGGTCGTCACCAAGGACCGCAGGCGCACCGCCCAGTTCGAGCACACGCTCGTGGTGACGGAGACGGGTGCGGAGATCCTGACGCTGCCGTAAGGCCGCCAGGCCGCCAGGCCGCCAGGCCGCCAGGCCGCCTTCGCCGAGAGCCCGCCCCCCCCCCGGGAGGCGGGCTCTCGTGTGTCGCGGTACGGTTTGCCGACAGCGGGTCGGTAACTTTTCCGACCACTCGTCGGCAAGACATTGACTTAGGTAAGGCTTACCTAAGAAGATCTGCCCTATGGACTCCTTCTCGACTCTCCTGCGCACCGCCTCCCACGAGCAGCACGTGGAGGCGGAGACCTCGACGTTCATGAGCGACCTGCTGGGCGGCCGGCTGGGCGTGGCGGCGTACGCGCGCTACACCGAGCAGCTCTGGTTCGTCTACGAGGCGCTGGAGAGCGGCGCCGAGCGGCTCGCCGACGATCCGGTGGCCGGCCCCTTCGTCCGGCCGGAGCTGTTCCGGCTGCCGTCGCTGGAGCGGGACCTCGCGCACCTGCGCGGCGCCGACTGGCGCGCGGAACTGAGCGCGCTGCCCGCGACTGCCGCGTACGCGGACCGGGTGCGGGAGTGCCGGGAGCAGTGGCCGGCCGGGTACGTCGCCCACCACTACACCCGCTACCTCGGCGACCTGTCCGGCGGCCAGATCATCCGCGACCGCGCCGAGCGCGCCTGGGGCTTCGCCCGCAAGGGCGACGGCGTCCGCTTCTACACCTTCGAACAGATCGGCAACCCGGCCGCGTTCAAGCGCGAGTACCGCGAACTGCTGGACGCCGTACGGGCGGACGAGCTGGAGAAGCAGCGGATCGTGACCGAGTGCAAGCGGGCGTTCACCCTGAACACCGAGGTGTTCAGGGCGCTCGGCGAGGAGTTCCCGCTGACCGCGGCGTGAGCGGGGCGAGCCGCCGAGCGGGGAGCGTCAGCGCTCCAGGACGACGCGGCCGCCGATCTCCACCCAGCCCTCCGGCTGCGGCGCCGTGAGGATCTGGGAGCCGGAGCCCTGGACGATGTTGAGCGCGCGGCCGAGCCGGGCGGTCAGCAGCAGCGCCGCGGCGCCGGTCGCCTCGTCCTCGTCGATGCCGTCGTCGCGGCCGGGGAACGCGCGGGCGCGCACCCGGCCGGCCGCCTCGTCCTCCCATGCCCAGGCGTACACCCACTCCCCCGGCGGCGGTACGGCCAGGTCGTCCACCTCGGCGGCGGTCGCGTACTGCCGCAGGGTGCGCGGCGGCGCCCACTCCGGGCGTGCCTCGATCCAGGTGAACTCGCCGTCCAGCCGGGTGCCGACCCTTCCGGCCGGGGTGACGAGTTCGGGTACGTCCAGCAGCCAGGCCGCGCCCACACAGGGGTGGCCGGCGAAGGGCAGGCGCAGGGTGGGGGTGCGGATGTCGAGGACGCCGCGCTCGGGGTCGTCCACGAACACCGTCTCGCTGAAGCCGAGTTTGGCGGCGAGCGCCTGCCGCTCGTCCGGCTCCGGGATTGTCGAGCCGTCGCGGACGACACCGAGTTCGTTGCCGTAGCCGCCGTTCGCCGCGCAGAACACGCGCAGCACGTCGTAGTCGGTCACCAGGGCATTGAAGCACTGAAACGCCGCGGTGGGCGGCACCGTCCCTTCCGGCCGACGCCGCCCTTTTTGAATCTCCCGTGACGCGCTCTTTACGTCCTCTTGGGCGGTCCGCGACCGGCCCGTTTCCAGGCCCCGCCCATGAGAGCTGAATCACGGCACACACGGGTAACAAGCGGTCCGCTGTCGGTTAAGTTAGGCAAGCCTCACCAACTGGTGTGTGCGGCGTCACGTCCTTGATCAGTCACCTGGGAGCCCCTGCATGCGAGCCGTCCGACTCTCCGTCGTCACCGCCGTCGCCACCGCGGCCGCCCTGACCTCCGTGACGGCCTGCACCTCCAAGAGCGACGCCAAGGACGGCGACGCGATCCAGGTGACCGCCGCCGACTCGACGTGCGACACCTCCGCCAAGACCGTCCCGGCCGGCCAGGTCACCCTGAAGATAGAGAACAAGGGCGCCAAGGCGACCGAGGTCGAGATCGTCTTCCCGGACGACCGGATCGTCTCCGAGAAGGAGAACATCGGCCCCGGCACCAAGTACACGCTGACCGCGGAGATCAAGGCCGGCGACTACGAGATCGCCTGCCGCCCGGGCATGAAGGGCCACGGCGTGCGGCAGAAGCTCACGGTCACCGGCGCGAACACCGCCGCCGAGCGCGACCCCGCGCTGGACCGGGCCGTCGCCGAGTACCGCCAGTACGCGCAGGACCAGGCCGACGAGACCGTGCCGCTCGCCCAGAAGTTCGCCGACGCCATCAAGGCCGGCGACCTGGCGGCCGCCAAGAAGGCGTACGCCCCCTCCCGCATCGGCTGGGAGCGCACCGAGCCGGTCGCGGAGTCCTTCGGCGACATCGACCCGAAGACCGACACCCGCGCCGACGGCCTGGAGCAGGGCCAGAAGTGGACCGGCTGGCACCGCCTGGAGAAGGCGCTGTGGCAGGACAAGAAGATCGGCGCCGAGGAGAAGACCCTCGCCGACCAGCTCGTGTCCGACCTGAAGAACTGGCAGCAGCGGGTCGGCAAGGCGGAGATCACCCCCACCTCCATGGCCAACGGCGCCAAGGAACTGCTGGACGAGGTCGCCACCGGCAAGGTCACCGGCGAGGAGGACCGCTACTCGCACACCGACCTCGTCGACTTCAAGGCCAACGTGGAGGGCGCGCAGAAGGCGTACGAACTCCTCAAGCCGGTCGCGAAGAAGAACGACGCGGCGCTGACCGGTGAGCTGGACAAGCAGTTCGCCGCCCTGAACACGGTCCTGGACAAGTACCGCACGGACAAGACGTCCTACGACTTCGTCTCCTACGACAAGGTCGGCAAGGACCAGCGCAAGGAGCTGTCGGACGCGGTGAACGCGCTCGCCGAGCCGCTGTCCAAGCTCGCCGCCGCCGTCGCGAAGTGAGCGGGCGGCCCGCGATGACCGAGACGGACACCCCGGAGCCCGGCCCCGCCGGCCGCGGCGGCGCCGCTCCCTCCCGGCGCGCCCTCATCGGCTGGGGCGGCGCCGGTCTCGCGCTCGGCGCCGTCGCGGCCGGCGGCGCGGTCGCCCTGGCCAAGGACGACGACGGCGCGGACCACACGGACACCGCCGGAGCGGTGGCGTTCCACGGCGCGTACCAGGCGGGCATCGCCACACCCGTCCAGGACCGGCTGCACTTCGCCGCGTTCGACGTGAAGACCGACGACCGGGCCGAGTTCGTCCAGCTGATGAAGGACTGGACGGCGGCGGCGCGGCGGATGACCGCGGGCCGGACGGTCGGCGAGGGCGCCACCGGCGGCCTGGCCGAGGCGCCGCCCGACGACACCGGCGAGGCGCTCGGCCTGCCGCCGTCACGGCTGACCCTCACCGTCGGCTTCGGTCCGTCGCTGTTCGACCGGTTCGGTCTGAAGGACCGCCGGCCCGAGGCCCTGGTCGACCTGCCCCCGTTCCCCGGCGACAACCTCGACCGGTCCCGCACCGGCGGCGACCTGTGCGTGCAGGCCTGCGCGGACGACCCGCAGGTGGCCGTGCACGCGATCCGCAACCTGGCCAGGATCGGCTTCGGCAAGGTCGCCATCCGCTGGTCGCAGCTCGGCTTCGGCAAGACCTCCTCCACCACCCCGGGCGCGCAGACCCCGCGCAACCTCTTCGGCTTCAAGGACGGCACCCGCAACATCGCGGGCACCGAGACCGGCCGGCTGGAGAAGTACGTGTGGGCCGGCGACGGGGACGGCGGCGCGAAGGACGCCTGGATGCACGGGGGTTCGTACCTGGTGGCCCGGCGCATCCGGATGCAGATCGAGGTCTGGGACCGCACCTCGCTCTCCGAGCAGGAGGACGTGTTCGGCCGCGACAAGGGCGAGGGCGCCCCGGCCGGCAAGGCCAAGGAGCACGACGCGCCGTTCCTGAAGGCGATGAAGCCCGACGCGCACGTCCGTCTCGCGCACCCCGACTCCAACGACGGGATCACCATCCTGCGCCGGGGCTACTCCTTCACGGACGGCACGGACGGGCTGGGCCGGCTGGACGCGGGCCTGTTCTTCCTGGCCTACCAGCGCGATCCGCGCAAGGGCTTCATTCCGCTCCAGCGCCGGCTGTCGGCGCACGACGCGCTCAACGAGTACATCCAGCACGTGGGTTCGGCGGTCTTCGCGATCCCGCCCGGCGTCCGCGACGCGAACGACTGGTGGGGCCGCACCCTGCTGTCCGAGGAGGCTTAGGGCCTGTGTTCTCCAACTATCTGATCGGCCTGCGCGAGGGTCTGGAAGCCAGCCTCGTCGTGTGCATCCTGATCGCCTATCTGGTCAAGACCGGCCGCCGGGACGCCCTCAGGCCGATCTGGACGGGCATCGCCATCGCGGTCCTGCTGGCCATGGGCTTCGGCTGCGTGCTGGAGTTCGGCTCGCAGGAGATGACGTTCCAGGCGCAGGAGGGGCTGGGCGGTTCGCTGTCCATCGTCGCGGTGGGCCTGGTGACGTGGATGGTCTTCTGGATGCGGCGCACCGCCCGGCACCTGAAGGCGGAGCTGCACGGCAAGCTGGACCAGGCACTGGCGATGGGCACCGGCGCGCTGGTGGCGACCGCGTTCCTGGCGGTGGGCCGGGAGGGTCTGGAGACGGCGCTGTTCGTGTGGGCGTCGGTGCACGCCGCCTCCGACGGCACCCCGCGCCCGCTGGTCGGCGTCGCCCTCGGGCTGGCCACCGCGGTCCTGCTGGGCTGGCTGTTCTACCGGGGCGCGCTGCGCATCAACCTGGCGAAGTTCTTCACCTGGACCGGCGCGATGCTGGTGGTGGTCGCGGCGGGCGTGCTGGCGTACGGCGTGCACGACCTCCAGGAGGCCGACCTGGTGCCGGGCCTGACCCACCTGGCCTTCGACATCAGCGGCACCATCGAGCCGGACAGCTGGTACGGCACGCTGCTGAAGGGCGTGTTCAACTTCCAGCCCGACCCGACCGTCCTCCAGGTCACGGTGTGGCTGCTGTACCTGGTCCCGGCGCTCGCACTGTTCTTCGCCCCGGTAGGGTTCGCCTCCGGGAAGGGGAAGGTGACGGTAGCTGATGAGCAGGGTCCGCGGCCCTCGAAGGCTTCGCAGGCTTGAGCGCGGGGTGCTGGCGGCGGCCTCGGTGGCCGCGCTGGCGCTGACGGCGAGCGGGTGTGTGGTGGTGCACGGCGAGCGGGAGGTGCTTCCGGCCGCCACCCGCGCCGAGGCCGCCCGGGCGCTGGACGCGTTCACCGACGCCTACAACAGGGCCGACAAGGCGTACGACGGTTCGCTGGACGCCGGGTACGTCACCGGGGCGCTCGGCGCGATCGACGCGGCGCGGCTGAGGGCCGGGCACGCCACCAGTCCCGGCGGCAACCCCGCCCACACACCGCTGAAGCTGACCGACGCGACGTTCACGATCCCCAAGAAGGCGGGCTGGCCGCGCTGGTTCGTCGCCGACGCCAAGGCCAACAAGGGCGGCGACGCGCGCTGGCTGCTGGTGTTCACCCGGGAGGAACCGGACGCGAAGTGGCGGGCGGCGTATCTGACGCTGGTGGCGCCCTCGGCGCTGCCGGCGTTCCGTACGGACGCGGACGGCTGGGCCGAGGCGGTGCCCGCCGGCTCGGCCGGGCAGCTCGCGCCGCCCGGCGATCTCAGCCGGGACTACGCGGCGTACCTCAAGGACGGCGGCGGCTCCTTCGCCGCCGGGCCGTACACCAGCGACTGGCGTGCGCAGCGCGCCAGGACGGCCGTCCGGCCGGGTCTGGCCACCCAGTACATCGACGAGCCGCTGACGAACGGCGGCTACGCGCCGCTGGCGCTGCGCACCGCCGACGGGGGCGCGCTGGTGTTCTTCGCGGCGCACCACTACCAGAAGCAGACCGCCGCCGCGGGCGCCTCGGTGCCCGCGCCGAACCAGAGCGTGCGGGCGCTGACCGAGGGCGAGATCAAGCAGTCGCTGACGATGGAGTTCGTCTCCAGCCAGGTCGCCCTGGACCCGGCGCGGGACGCGGCCGGCGGGAAGCTCAAGCTGCTGGGCCGCATTCAGGGGCTCACGGGGGCGCAGGGCGGGTGACGGGCCCGGGGCCTGCGGGTTGAGAACTACGGGTCCGGGGCCTATGGGTCCGGGGCTTACGGGTCCGGGGCTTACGGGTTCGAGGGCCGCGGGTCAGGGGCCGGTCGGTCCGGGGGCGCGGGAGGCGCGGGTCAGTGGCGCATGGGCCAGGCGCTGCCCACGTGGCCGGACTCCTCGCCCACGTGGCGGGCGCAGGCGTCGGTGAGGACTTCGAGGAGGCTGAGCGGGTCGGGCAGCGGATGCTCCGGGCCGCGCACCCAGCGCACCGCGCGGCCGTCGTCGCCGGGCAGCCGGGCCGGCGGTACGAGGACGTAGGAGCCGCGGCAGTGCCAGCGCAGGCCGGGATGCTCGTCCATGGTCTCCGGGTGGCAGTCCAGCTCGCACGGCCACCACTCGTCCTCGTCCTCGGGGGTGCCGCGGGTGGCGGTGAAGAACAGCAGCCGGCCGTCGTCGCTCTCGGCGACCGGGCCGACCTCGATCCCGGCGGCGAGCAGCCGCTCCATCGCCTCCCGTCCGGCTTCCAGGGGCACGTCGAGGACGTCGTGCACCATGCCGGTGGCGGTGATGAAGTTGGCCTGCGGCTGGTGCCGGGCCCAGCGCTCGATCTGCGCCCGGTCGGTGGTGGACTGGGTCTGCCAGGCGAAGGACACCGGGTGCCGGGCGGGCGTGGGACAGCCGACGCGGTCGCAGGAACAGCCGTAGCCGGCCCCGGGGTGCGCGGCGGGCGCCAGCGGCAGTCCCGCGGCGGCGGAGGCGAGCAGCTCGGCCTGACGGCCGTCGTCCCCGGCGGTCTCCTTCGGGCGGCGTCCGCGCAGCCACTGGGAGAGTTTGCCCTGCCGGCCGGTGCGGCCGCCGAACTCCGCGCTCATCTATCCCCTCGCCTCGTTGGTCGCCTCGCTGGTGTGGACAGCATGCTCCATGGTCCCACCATCCTGCGCCTTCCGTGGACGGCGTCCGCCTCCGGGGTGGGGGCGGCGGGGAGCAGGAGGGGAGGCAAAGGGCGCACGACGGGGCTCAGCGGGGGGCGATTCCGTACAGCGCGTAGTCGACCAGGGTGTCCGTGTAGGCGTGGGTGATCGGGCCGGTGTGCTGGAGCCAGCGCTGGGCGAGCGGGGAGACGAAGAGTTCCAGGGCGATGCGCGGGTCCACCTCGGGCCGCACCGCTCCCCGCTCCTGGGCGGCGCGCAGCCGGCGCACGTAGAGCTGGAGCTGCGGTTCGAGCAGGTGGGCGACGAAGCGGCGGCCGAGTTCCTCGTTGACCAGGCCCTCGGCGGCCAGCGCGCGGGAGGGCGCGTCGAAGCGCGGGTCGAGCAGTTCGTCCACGGTGGCTCGCAGGACGGCCTTGAGGTCGGCGGCGAGGTCTCCGGTGTCGGGGATCTCGTACGGCTGCTGCCCGGCCTCGCGGGCGGCCTCCTCGGCGAGGTCGAGGAAGGCCTCCAGCAGGACGTCCGCCTTCGACGGCCACCAGCGGTAGATCGTCTGCTTGCCGACTCCGGCGCGGGCCGCGATGCCCTCGACCGTGGTCCTCGGGTAGCCGATCTCGGCGACGAGCGCGAGGGCCGCGTCGTAGATCGCGCGGCGGGACCGCTCACTGCGGCGGGTGGCGTCGGGGGCGGGCTTGTCGACCATGGGGCGACGGTAGCAGGCGGGTGAGACGGGGCGTCTCGCCATGGGGAGGGCGGGGGCGCGGGGCGGGTGCGCCGGCTGCCGCCGCTGCGCCGGGTACGCCACTCACGCGGGCGAAGGGGGCCGTCCGGCCCGCGCGGTGCGGGCGCGGGCGGGTCACCATGGTCAGCAGGCACCGCACCGAGCAGCCCCCCGCAGCCCTGAGGCATCCGAGGAGCCCGCCTTGGCCCGTACCCGCAGCGCCGCGCCCCGGCGCTACCTGATGTGCCCGCCCGCGCACTTCACCGTGCGCTACTCCCTCAACCCGTGGATGGACCCGGACAAACCGGTCGACACCCCGCTGGCGCTGGCCCAGTGGGAGCAGCTGCGCGCGGTGTACCGCTCGCTCGGGCACACCGTGCGGGAGCTGGCCCCCGTGCCGGGGCTGCCGGACATGGTGTTCACGGCGAACGGCGCGACGGTGGCCGACGGCCGGGTGTTCGGCGCCCGGTTCGCCCACCCGGAGCGGGAACCGGAGGCCGAGGCGCACCTGGAGTGGTTCGCGGAGCACGGCTTCGGCCACCTGCACGTGCCCACGCACATCAACGAGGGCGAGGGCGACCTCGCCGTCACCGCGTCGTATCTGCTGGGCGGCCGGGGCTTCCGGACCAATCCGCTGGCGCACGGGGAGGCGCAGGAGTTCTTCGGCCGCCCGGTGATCGGCCTGGAGCTGGTCGACCCCCGCTTCTACCACCTGGACCTGGCGCTGGCGGTGCTTGACGACGCGGCGGACGAGGTGGCGTACTACCCGGGCGCCTTCTCCCCCGGCAGCCGGGAGGTGCTGCGGCGGCTGTTCCCGGACGCGCTGCTCGCGACCGAGGAGGACGCGCTCGCCTTCGGCCTGAACGCCGTCTCCGACGGGCTGCACGTGGTGCTGTCGCAGACCGCGGCCGGGCTGTTCGGGCCGTTGCGCGAGCGCGGCTTCGAACCGGTCGGCGTGGACGTCGGCGAGCTGCACCGGGGCGGCGGCAGCGTGAAGTGCTGCTCGCTGGAGCTGCGGGGGTGAGGCGCCGCGCGCTGTCGGCTCGCAGGGGTGAGGTGCGTCCAGGGGGCTAGATCTGTGGGGGCCAGGGGTCGCCCCAGTCGGCGTCGCGGGCCGCCTTGTACAGGTCGCCGTGGCGTTTGGTGACGGTGCGGCGGCGCAGCCGCTCCGGCTCTCCGGGGCTGCCGGACTCGTCCGGCGCCTGGGCGGGCTCGCACAGGTCCAGCAGGACCTGCCCCTTGCGGATCTGCGGTCGCCGTACGACGCGGGCGGCGGCCGGGGCGGCCGGGAAGCGGGCGGCGGCGACGTAGGAGAACTTCTCGTCCTCGTAGGCGAGGGAGCCGCCCTTGACCTGCCGGTGCAGGGAGGAACGGCTGACCCGGGCCGAGAAGTGGCACCAGTCGGTGCCGGGCACGATCGGGCAGGCGGCGCTGTGCGGGCAGGGCGCGGCGACGCGGAAGCCGGCCTGGATCAGGCGGTCGCGGGCCTCGATGACGCGGGTGTAGCCGTCGGGCGTGCCCGGCTCCACGATCACGACGGCCTGGGCGGCGGCGGCCGCCGCGTCCACGACGGCGGTGCGGTCGGCCGCGGTCAGCTCGCCGAGGACGTAGGAGACGGTGACGAGGTCCGTGGGGTCGAGGGTGAGCGCCGTGCCGATGCGGGCGCGCTGCCAGTGGGCGGCGCGCAGGGCGGGGTGGGCGGCGGCGATCTCGCGGCCGAGGGCGAGGGCGGCGTCGGACCAGTCGAGCACCGTGGTGGGGCGGGGGGCGGGCCAGGTGGCGGCGGCGGCCCAGGTGGCGGCGCCGGTGCCGCCGCCGATGTCGGTGTGGCCGGCGGGGGTCCAGTCGGGGGCCGCGTCCGCGAAGGCGGTGAGGGCGGTGTGGACCGCCTCGAAGGTGGCGGGCATGCGGTAGGCGGCGTAGGCGGTGGCGTCGGCGTGGTTGCGGAGGATGGGGGTGTGGGTGGGGGTGGTGCCGCGGTAGTTCTCGATCAGGCGCTCCACGGCGCCTGCGGCCTGCTTCGGCGGGAGGCCGTCGAGGAGGGCGGTCAGTGCGGTGCGGAGGGTCTCCGACGGGGGGGCGTGCTCGTTCACTGCGTGATTGTCTCAGTGGGGTGGGGGTGGGTGGGGTCTGTTGTCGGGTGCGGGTTGCTTGGGGCTGGGCGCGCAGTTCCCCGCGCCCCTTGTAGGGCGCCGGAGTTCCTGGGCGCGCCCGCGCGGCGGAGCCGCAGAACGGCACAGCCCCGCGCCCCTTGTAGGGCGCCGGAGTTCCTGGGCGCGCCCGCGCGGCGGAGCCGCAGAACGGCACAACCCCGCGCCCCTACGGGGCCTTGCGTACGGCTCTGGAGAGGTGGGTTGCCGTGGTGGCTCGGGGGGTGTTGGTCGGGGTGTGGCGGTGGGGGTGGACCTTGTTGGTGAGGAGGACGAGGAAGGTGTCCGTGGCGGGGTCCAGGATCAGGGAGGTGCCGGTGAAGCCGGTGTGGCCGGCCGCGCCGCGGCCCGCCAGTTCGCCCATGAACCAGGGCTGGTCCAGGGCGAAGCCCAGGCCCGGCGGGGTCAGCAGGAGGTCGACGAAGTCGGGGCCGAGGATGCGGGCGGGGCCGTAGGAGCCGCCGGCCAGCAGGGTGCGGCAGAAGACCGCGAGGTCGGTCGCCGTGGCGAACAGACCCGCGTGGCCGGCCACCCCGCCGAGCGCCCACGCGTTCTCGTCGTGCACCTCGCCGCGCAGCATGCCCCGGTCCGCCTTGGCCCACGGCCGGCGCTGGTCCTCGGTGGCCGCCGCGTTCGGGCAGGGGCCGAAGCAGGTCGCGGCCATGCCCAGGGGATGGGTGATCCCGTCGCGGATCAGGACGTCCAGGCGGCGGCCCGTGAGGCGTTCGAGGAGGTGCTGGAGCAGGATGAGGTTGAGGTCGGAGTAGGTGTGGGTCCCGGGGCGGGCGATCGGGGCCTCCGCGCGCAGCATCGCGAGGCGGGCGGCGTCGTCCGGGCAGTCGTACAGGGGCAGTTCGGGGCGCAGGCCGGAGGTGTGGGTGAGCAGCTGCCGTACGGTCAGGTCGTGCGCGGCGGCGGCGTGGAAGTCCGGCAGGAACGCCCCCACCCGCGCGTCGATGCCCAGGGTGCCCCGCTCGATCTGCTGCACGACGGCCACCGCGGTGAACAGCTTGGTCAGGGAGGCCAGGTCGAAGGGGGTGTCGAGGGTCATCGGCACCCGTGCCTCGGGCGGGAGTTCGACGCCGCGGCCGGTGTCGGGGTCGTAGGAGCCGTACCGTACGGCCCAGCCGGCCGCCTCGGCGACGGCGATCACCGGGCCGCGGCCGGCGACCACCACGGCGCCCGGCGCCCAGGGCCGGTCCCCGGCGGTCAGGGCGCGCACCTCGCGGACGAGGTGGCGCAGTTCGGCGGGGTCGAGGCCGGCTCGCAGCGGCGTGCCCCGGCGCAGTCTCGGTGCGCTCAGCTCTCTTCCCCCTCCGCGCCCGCGGTCGTGTCGGTTGCTTCCCAGGGACGGCACAGTCCCACGAAGCAGGCCAGCGCGGCCAGTGCGGCGACCAGTTGGACGACGGCCATCGGGACGGCGGTGTGCTCGCCGGCGACGCCGACCAGCGGGGAGGCCACCGCGCCGACCAGGAACGAGGTGGTGCCGAGCAGCGCGGAGGCGGCGCCGGCGCTGTGCCGGGTGCGCATCAGGGCGAGGGCCTGGGTGTTGGGCATGGTGACGCCCATCGCGGACATGAGCACGAACAGCGCGGCGGCGACGGGCGCGAGCCCCACCTCGCCGAAGGCGCCGGCCGCCATCAGCAGCAGCGCGGCCGCCGCGAGGATGACCACGACGAGCCCGACGGCCAGCACCCGGTCCAGCCGGACCCGGCCGACCAGCACCTTGCCGTTGATCTGGCCGACGACGACCAGCCCGACCGAGTTGAGCCCGAACAGCAGGCTGAAGGTCTGCGGGGAGGCGCCGTAGATCTCCTGGATGACGAACGGCGACGCCGATATGTAGGCGAAGAGGGAGGCGAAGGCGAAGCCGCCGGCGATCATGTAGCCGGTGAAGGCGCGGTCGGCGAGCAGCCGCCGCATCCCGCCGAGCGCCTGCCGCACTCCCCCGTCGTGCCGTTCCTCCGGCGGCAGGGTCTCCGGCAGCCGCGTCCACACGAGGACGCCGAGCAGCACGCCGACCAACGTGAGCACCACGAACACGCCCCGCCAGTCGGTCACCCGCAGGATCTGGCCGCCGATCAGCGGCGCCACGATCGGGGCGACGCCGGAGATCAGCATGAGTGTGGAGAAGAACCGGGCCATGGCCACGCCGTCGTACAGGTCGCGGACGACGGCGCGGGCGATCACGATCCCGGCCGCGCCCGCCAGGCCCTGCGCCAGCCGGAAGGCGACCAGCACCTCGACGTTGGGTGCGAGCGCGCACAGGGCGGTGGCCAGGACGTAGACGGCGAGGCCGGCCAGCAGCGGGCGGCGGCGGCCCCAGCGGTCGCTCATCGGGCCGACCACGAGCTGTCCCAGCGCCATCCCGGCCAGGCAGGCGGTGAGGGTGAGCTGCACGGTCGCGGCGGGCGCGTGCAGGGACCGGGTCACCTCCGGCAGGGAGGGCAGGTACATGTCCATCGCCAGCGGGGGCGTGGCGGTGAGGCCGCCGAGGACCAGGGTGACCAGGAGGCTCGTGCGGCGCACGGCGGCGGCGCCCGGCCCGGCGGTGGGCGACCCCGTGGTGGGCGGTCCCGCGACAGGCCGCCCCGCGGTGAGCGGCTGCTCCGTGCCGGTCGTCGTGCGCGATGCGTCCTGTGTGTGCGGTACGTGCGGTACGTGCGGTTCGGCTGTCCCGCCCTGCGACATGCGTCCCTCCCTCTCCGGCTGGTCCGCCACCTATGCTCTCAGCTCGTACACCGTGCCGAGGAACGCTTGAACGAGGGTGGGGTCAGGGGATGTCCGGGATGACGGAGCAGAAGGTGCGCTGGGGGATCCTCGCGACCGGCGGTATCGCCGCCCACTTCGCGGCGGACCTGGTGGACCTGCCGGACGCCGAGGTGGTGGCGGTGGCCTCGCGCCGGGCCGAGTCGGCGACGGCGTTCGCGGAGCGGTTCGGCATCGGGCGCGCCTACGGCTCCTGGGAGTCGCTGGCGCACGACGAGGACGTGGACGTCGTCTACGTCGCCACTCCGCACGTCGCCCACCGCGCCGCCGCCGGACTGTGCCTGGCGGCCGGCCGGAACGTGCTGTGCGAGAAGCCGTTCACGCTGAACCTGCGCGAGGCCGCCGAGCTGGTCGCCCTCGCCCGCGCGCACGACCGCTTCCTGATGGAGGCCATGTGGATGTACTGCAATCCGCTGGTACGGCGGCTCAAGGCGCTGGTCGACGACGGCGCGATCGGCGAGGTGCGCACCGTGCAGGCCGACTTCGGTCTGGCCGGCCCCTTCCCGCCCGCGCACCGGCTGCGCGACCCGCACCTGGGCGGCGGCGCGCTGCTCGACCTCGGCGTCTACCCGGTGTCGTTCGCGCAGCTGCTGCTCGGCGAGCCGGCGGACCTCACGGCGCGGGCGGTGCTCTCGCCGGAGGGCGTGGACCTTCAGACCGGCGCGCTGCTGTCCTGGGAGAGCGGCGCGCTGGCCCAGCTGCACTGTTCCCTCACCGGCGGTACGGCCACCGGCGCCTCCGTCACCGGCTCCGCGGGCCGCATCGACGTGCCGTCGGGCTTCTTCCACCCGGACCGGTTCGTGCTGCACCGCGACGGCCGCGAGCCGCGCGAGTTCACCGCCGACCCGGCGGACGGGCCGCGCACCAGCATGCGGCACGAGGCGCTTGAGGTGATGCGGGCGCTGCGCGCGGGCGAGCGGGAGTCGCCGGTGGTGCCGCTGGAGGGCACCCTCGCGGTGATGCGGACGCTGGACGCGATCCGCGAGCGGATCGGTGTGCGCTACCCGGGCGAGGAGGCCGGCCCCGGGGACGGGGCCGGCCCCCGGGAGGACGCCGGGGCGGCGGTCACGCCGGCTTGAGCCCCGGTTCCCCCGCCTCCGTCACGAAGGAGGCGGCGGTCGTGAGCGGCGCGCCCGGCCTGGTCACCTGGGAGACCGTCTTGAAGTCGGCGCGCGCCAGCCGGCGGTCCAGCGCCACCGTGGCGTAGCCGCGCAGCCCGTTGAAGAACTTCAGGTGCGGGTTGGCGGTCATCAGGGTGTTCCAGTTGGACGGCTTCGCCGAGCCGTCGCCGCCGCTGGTGACGGAGGAGGTGACGATCTCGGTGCCCACGGTCGGGGAGTCCGGGTCGGCGAAGTCGCGCTTGATGTCGAAGGCGTAGTGCACGTGGACGTCGCCGGTGAGCACCATCAGGTTCTCCACCCCGGCGGCCCGCGCGCCGGCCAGCACCCGTTCCCGGGAGGCCGGGTAGCCGTCCCAGGAGTCCATGGAGAGCTTGGACGGCACGGTGGTGGAGTTGCGGCGCTCGGAGAAGGTGACCTGCTGGGGCACGACGTTCCACAGCGCGTCCGAGCGGCGCCAGCCGTCGATCAGCCAGCGTTCCTGGGCGCCGCCGGTCAGAGTGCGCGCCGGGTCCTCTGACTCCGGGCCGCCGTACTGCCAGCCGTCGCCGTACGCCTGGTCGGAGCGGTACTGGCGGGTGTCGAGGACGTCGAACTGGGCGAGCCGGCCCCAGTGCAGGCGGCGGTAGAGCCTGAGGTCGGGGCCGTGCGGCAGCTGGGGGCTGCGCAGCGGCATGTTCTCCCAGTAGGCGCGGTAGGCGGCGGCCCGGCGCAGCAGGAACGCGTCGCGGGGACCGTCGGTCTCCGGGACGTCGTCGGCGTAGTTGTTCTCGGTCTCGTGGTCGTCCCAGGTGACGATGAAGGGGTGGGCGGCGTGCGCGGCGCGCAGGTCGGGGTCCGACTTGTAGAGGGCGTAGCGCAGGCGGTAGTCCTCCAGGGTCACCGTCTCGTGGCCGAACAGCGCGGGGAGGGTGCCCTTGGGCAGGCCGCGGGAGCCGCCGGCGGAGTCGACGGCGTACTCGTAGAGGTAGTCGCCGAGGTGGAAGACCACGTCCACGTCGTCCTGGGCCAGGTGCCGGTAGGCGGTGTAGTGGCCCTCGTCGTAGCGCTGGCAGGAGACCAGGCCGAAGGTCAGGCCGGTGGGCCGGCTGCCGGCGGCGGGCGCGGTGCGGGTGCGGCCGGCCGGGCTGGTCCAGCGGCCGGCGCGGAAGCGGTAGTGGTAGACGCGGCCGGGCGCGAGGTGGCCGACCTCGACGTGCACGGTGTGCTGGAACTCGGGGTGGGCGGTGGCGGTTCCGCGTCTGACGACGCGCCGGAACCGCTCGTCGAGGGCGAGTTCCCACCGCACGGCCACGCGCCGCGCGGGCAGTCCGCCGTCGGCCTGGTACGGGGCGGGCGCGAGGCGGGTCCACAGCAGGACGGAGTCGGGCAGCGGGTCGCCGGAGGCGATGCCGAGGGTGAACGGGTCGGCGGGAATCCGGGCCGGGTCCAGTTCGGCGGCGCTCGCGGCGCCGGCGGCGGGCAGGTTGACGGCGAAGGCGAGCGCGGCGGCGGCGCCGGTGCCGGTCAGGAAGCGGCGGCGGCCCAACGAGCGGGCAGCGGCTCGCAGTTCGGGCGCGTGCGCGGGCTGGCGGTTCGCGGGCGTCATCCGGGTCCTCCCCTTGCGGTGGGTGCGCGGTGCGCGGTGCAAGGGCATTCGACCGGTCCGGGACGACCTGGACTTGGCACGGGCATGACCATCCCATGGCGGTGGGATGAGTTCCGCGCGCTGCCGCGCACCGCCACGCCGTACGCTGCGCCCCATGAACACCGTGAACAACGCAGGAGACGTACGGCCCGGCGGCGCGGGCGGTGCCGGACCGGTCGCCGTGGTGACCGGCGCCGGTTCGGGGATCGGGCGGGCGGTCGCCGTCGAACTGCTGCGCGCCGGCTGGTCGGTGGCGCTGGCGGGGCGGCGCGCCGGGGCGCTGGAGGAGACGGCGGCGCTCGTCCCCAGGGCCGCCGCGCTCGCCGTGCGCACCGATGTGGCGCGGGAGGAGGAGGTGGCCGCGCTCTTCGCCGCCGTGGTGGACCGGTTCGGGCGGGTGGACCTGCTGTTCAACAACGCGGGCACGTTCGGGCCCGGCGGGGTGCCGGTGGAGGAGCTGTCCTACGAGGCGTGGAAGCACGTGGTGGACACCAACCTCAACGGGGCGTTCCTGTGCGCCCGGGAGGCGTACCGGCGGATGAAGGAGCAGGACCCGCAGGGCGGCCGGATCATCAACAACGGCTCGATCTCCGCGCACACCCCCCGGCCGCACTCCGCGCCCTACACCGCCACCAAGCACGCCCTGACCGGTCTGACGAAGGCGCTGTCGCTGGACGGGCGGGCGTACCGGATCGCGGTCGGGCAGATCGACATCGGCAACGCCGCCACCGACATGACCGCCCGGATGCAGCAGGGCGTGCTCCAGGCCAACGGGGAGGTGGCCGCCGAGCCGGTAATGGACGTCGCCGACGTGGCCCGCACGGTGCGGCACATGGCCGAACTGCCGCTGGAGGCGAACGTGCAGTTCACGACGGTGCTGGCGACGGCGATGCCGTACGTGGGGCGCGGCTGAGCCGGGGCGGGTCGGCGGCGGATCGGCGGCGCTGGCGGCCGGGTCGGCGGCGGGTCAGCGGCGGTGGCGGCCCCGCGTCTCGCTCTCGGGGCCGCCGGGCGCGCCGGGAGTTCCGGAGTCGCCGGAAGCGCCGGGAGTTCCAGGGCCGTCGGGCGTGTCGGGGCGTACGCGGCGGGGGCCGGGGGCGGTCCCGGTCGCCGGTGCGGCTCTGCGGGACCGTGTCCGGCGGCGCAGCGCCCACGCCCCGCCGGCCAGCAGCGCCGCGGTGAGGCCCGCGCCCTCCAGCAGCCTGCCGGTCGAGGGCCCGGCGTCGGCCGCGACGAACGGCCCGCCCGGGCCGGCCGCGGCCCCGCCGCCCCGCTGTCCGGACGGGCCGCCCGCCCTGGCGCCGCCCTCGCTCAGCGGATCGACCAGGGTGCCCACCGCCCGTGCCGCGCCGCCCTGCGCGAAGCCCCAGTCGAGCAGGGCCGCGGTCTCCTCGTAGACGGCGTTGGCGCCGGCCGCGGGGTGCATCACGGTGACGAGCAGGGTGCGGCCGCCGCGCACGGCGGCTCCGGTGAAGGTGTTCCCGGCGTGCGAGGTGTAGCCGTTCTTCACGCCGATCATGCCGTCGTACGTCCGCAGCCCCCACGACCCGGTCAGCAGGCGGTCGGTGTTCTGGATCTGGAACGTCTTCGCGCCGCCGGCCGGGAAGTCGGCGGTGCGGGTGCCGCAGTAGCCGCGGAAGTCGGCGTTCCTCAGTCCGTGCCGGGCGAACAGGGTCAGGTCGTAGGCGGAGGAGAGCTGGCCCGGGTGGTCGTAGCCGTCGGGGCTGACCACCCGGGTGTCCAGGGCCTGGAGGTCGGCCGCCCTGGCCTGCATCTCGGCGACCGTCTTGGCGATGCCGCCGTTCATCGCGGCGAGCACGTGCACCGCGTCGTTGCCCGAGCGCAGGAACACGCCCTGCCACAACTGCTCGACGGTGTAGGTGGTTCCGGGCTGGACGCCGACGAGGCTGGAGCCCTCGGGGATGTCGGCCAGGTCGGCCGCGGTGACCGTGTGCCGGTCGGTGCGCGGGAACTTGGCCAGCACCGTGTCCGCGAACAGCATCTTCAGCGTGGAGGCGGGCGCCAGGCGCTCGTGCGCGCGGCAGGCGGCGAGCACCTCCCCGCTCTCCCAGTCGGCGAGCAGCCAGGCCCGGGCGGAGAGCCGGGCGGGCAGGGCGGTGGCGCCGCGCGCCTGCGCACCGGGGCGGGCGAGCAGGGCGCCCCCGACCGCGGTTCCGGCGTCGGCCGCGGCCGGGCCGGCGGCGGAGACGGCCGCCGGCGGGGCGGCGGCGGTCAGGGCGAGCAGGGAGCGCCTGGACAGGTGGGGGGACATCGCAGACCGAGTGGAATCGCGCACTCCGGGACCGTACAGAGCGATCCCCCGTCGATGCACGACGGGTCTCCAAAGCCCGATCAAAAGATCATCAAAAGGAGGGAACGGGCCCGTGTACGGCGTGCGTTCGCGGGCGCCCCCGGGCCGCGGTCCGGGACGTCCGGCGCGTCCGGCGCGTCCGGCCCTACGCCTGCCCGGTCTCGAAGCGGCTGATCCGGCCGTCCTGGGCGACGGTGAACAGCCGGCGGGTGCGCATCTCGCCCCAGGTGTCGTTGCGGTGGCGGGCGACGAGGACCCGGCCGCCCCGGGACTCGTTGTCGACCTCCAGACGGCCGTGGGTGGCGAAGATCTCCGCCTCGATCCACTCGGCCGGGTCGCGGTCGGCGCCGTCGTCCGCCATGGTCGCGCCGGGCGCGAGGAGCCGCATGAAGCCCTCGCGGTCGTGGGCGTTGACGGCGGTGACGAAGGCGCGGACGGCCGGGTCGCTGAGTCTGGCGGTCTGAATCGTCATGTCCGCAGCGTCACACCCGCCCCGGCGCCCCGCCACCCGAACGGCGCTCCGGACGGCCCGGGCGGGTGCGGGCGGTGCGACGGTGGAACGGCGAGAGGTGTCCTGGGGTGGGACGTTCCGAGGTGCTGGGAGTCACCGTGACCTGTTACGACCGACGCGATCTGGGCCTGCTGCTGCTCCGGCTGGGCACCGGCGGGGTGCTGGCCGCACACGGCGCGCAGAAACTGCTGGGCTGGTTCGGCGGGGCCGGTCTGGAGGGGACCGGCCGGTTCATGGAGTCCGTCGGCTACCGGCCGGGCCGGGCGAGCGCGATGGCGGCGGGGCTGGCGGAGGCGGGCGGCGGTCTGCTGCTGGCGCTCGGCCTGGCGACCCCGGCGGCGGGCGCGGCGGCGGCCGGCGCGATGGCGGGCGCCGCCGCGCTGCACGCCCCGAACGGCTTCTTCGCCCAGGAAGGCGGCTACGAGTACGCCGCCTCCCTGGGTCTGACCGCCGCCGGGCTCTCGGTGGCGGGACCGGGCCGGCTCTCCCTGGACCACGCGCTCGGGCACGCGGTGAACCGGGGCTGGATGGTGCCGGCGGCGTTCGCGACGACGGCGGCGGCCACGGCGGCCGTCCTCGGCGCCCGCGTCCGGCAGCTGCGCCGAGAGAAGGAAGGACTCCAGGAACCCCTGTTCGAGGAGTAGCCGCTTCCCCGCTCCCCCTCCGCTCAGTGGGCGCCCTCCACCACCGCCTCCCCCGCCCCGGCCGCTTCCTGGGCGGCGGGAGCGGCCGTTCCCCGTGCGGGCCAGGGGATCCAGAGGGCGGTGAGGGTGACGATCAGCGCGGACGCGGCGACCGTGGCCATGCCGAGGGTGAGGCTGCCCGCGCCCGCGACGAAGCCGATCAGGGCGGGGCCGCCGAGCAGCCCCGTCGTGCCCATCGCGGCGACCAGCGCCAGCGCGTTCGGGCCGTGCTCGGCGGCGGCGACGTACACGCACGGCGTCACGGCCGCCGCGCCCAGCCCGACGCAGGCGAAGCCGAGCAGGGTGGGCACGAGGTGACCCGCCGCCAGGGCCAGCGCCAGGCCGACGCCGGCCACGGCGCTGCCGACCCGCACCACCCGTCCGTCGCCCCACCGGTCGCGCCAGCGGTCCGCCCGCAGCCGGGCCAGCAGCATCATCACGGAGACGACCGCGATGCCCAGCGGGGCGACGGTCGCGGAGGTCTTGACGACGTCCTTCATGTAGAGGGTGGACCAGTCGTTCATGGCGCCCTCGGTGATGGTGCCGAACGCCATCGCGCACCCCATGAGCAGGGTGGCGGCGGACGGCAGCACCGGCCGCTTGCGCCGCTTCGGCGTGTCCGCCTCGGCGGCGGGAGCGGGGTCCTGGTGCGTGAGCAGGCCGGGGCGCGCGTAGCCGAGCAGCAGGAGCAGCAGGACGGCGGCCACGGCGAAGTGGGCCGGCACGGACGGGGTGAGGGCGGTGCTGGCGGAGGCCAGCAGCGCGGCGCCGAGCAGCCCGGCGCTGAAGGTGGCGTGCAGCTGGGACATGGCGGTGCGCCCGTACGCCGTCTCCAGGGCGGCGCCCTGCGCGTTCATGGCGACGTTCAGACAGCCGACGGCGACGCCGTCGCAGCAGACGGCGAGCAGCGCGAGCGGATAGTTCGGCACCGCCGACAGCGCCGCGAGCACCGCCACCAGACACAGGGCGGACAGCAGGGCCAGGCGCCGGGCGCCGAGCCGGCGCATCAGGACGGCGACGAGCGGGAAGGACGCGGCCGCGCCCGCGCCGCACGCCATCAGCAGCAGGCCCACCTCGCCGGTGCCGAGGTCCAGCCGCGTCTTGAGCGCGGGCAGCCGGGCGATCCAGGTGGCGTACTGGAAGCCGAGGAAGCAGAACAGGGCCGCGATCGCCCACTTGGCGCGGCGGAACCCGGCGGGGTCGAGCGGGGCTGAGGGGTCTGGGGTGTCTGGGGTGTCGGTCAGCATGCCGGGCGCCTTGTCTGGGAGGGGTGGGCGGCCGCCTCGGCCGTCATGTAGACCGCGTCGGCGCCGTAGCCGGCGGGCAGCGGGGTTCCGTGGTGGGCGCGGTAGCCGCGGGCGCGCCAGAAGGGCTCCTTGTCGCCGACCGCGACGAGCGAGACGGTCGTGAAGCCGCGCCGCCGGGCGGTGTCGGCCAGGTGTCCGGCCAGCAGGCCGCCCAGGCCCCTGCGGCGCAGCGGCCTGGCGATGACGAGGTCGTGCAGGTGGAGGTTGGTCGCGTGGTGCACGACGTGTTCGGGGCGGGTGAGGTCGGGGCAGCGGAAGGCGGGGTAGGGCAGGGCGAGGACGTAGCCGGCGGTCCGGCCGTCGAGGTCGAGGACGAAGCAGGTGCCGGCGGCGGCGCGGGTGCGCAGCAGTCGCTCGCCCTCGGCGAGGCCCAGGTCGGCGTACGCCTCGGCCTCCAGGGCGGCGACCGCCGGCCAGTCGGCCTCGCCGATGCCCCGGACGCGGGTGTGTTCTGCCATGTCAGTGCCGTTCGTCGAAGGCGGAGGCGGAAGCGGAGGCGGGGCCGGGGCCGGGGACGCAGAGGTGCGGCAGGGGGCGGATGCCGTTGAAGCCCTGGGTGGTGTAGCTGGCGGCGTAGGCGCCGGCGGACAGGATCCAGACCGGGTCGCCGGAGGCCAGGTCGCGCGGGACGCGCACCGGGTGGGTGCCGCCGCCGTAGGCGTCGTCGCTGTCGCAGGTGGGTCCGGCGACGACGGCGGGCAGATACGCCGGGTCGTCGGGGCCGTGCGGCGCGGGGTGGGTGGGGAAGACCAGGCGGTGGATGACCTGGTCCATCTCGTAGAGGCCGTTGAACTTGCCGCAGCTCAGGTAGAGCCAGTGGGCGTCCGCGCCGTCGGGCTGCCGGCGCCGGGTCAGCCGGTAGACGTGGGCGCGTACGGCGCCGTGGTCGGCGACCAGGTGGCGGCCGGGTTCCATGACGAGGTCGAGCGGGTGCGCGGTGAGGGTGCGCAGGTGCTCCACGCCCTCGCGGACGATGGTGAGGATCTTGTCCAGGGGCGGGTCGAGGGGCTCGCCGTGCCGGTCGAGGTAGCCGAGCGCGGGCAGGCCGCCGCCGAGGTTGACGTGGTCGAGCGCGATGCCGAGCCCGTCGAGCCGTACCAGTACGCCGGCGATCAGGTCGACGGCCTGCTGCCAGCCCTCGCCGGTCATCTGCTGGGAGCCGACGTGCACGGACAGGCCGGCCGGGGTCAGTCCGGCGGCGCGGGCGGCGGTCAGGACGCGCACGGCGTCGTCGGCCGAGCAGCCGAACTTGCGGTTCAGGCCCCACAGGGCGCCCTCGCCGCTGGTGGCCAGGCGGCAGAACACCCGGGCGCCGGGGGCGTGTTCGGCGATGGCCGCCACGTCCTGGAGGCTGTCGGTGGCGAAGGTGCGGATGCCGAGCCGGTGGGCCTCGGCGATGTCGGCGTCGGACTTGACGGTGTTGCCGTAGTGGACGCGGTCGGGGCCCGCCCCGGTGGCCAGGGCCTGGGCGATCTCGGCGGGGCCGGCCGCGTCGAAGCCGGCGCCCCGGGCGGCGAGGCGGTGCAGCACCTCGTCCACGGGACAGGCTTTGAGGGCGAAGCGGACGCGTACGCCGGGCAGTTCGGCGATCAGGCGGTCGTACTGGGCCTCGATGCCGGCGAGGTCGTAGACGAGCCGGTCGGCGGGGGCGGCGGTGAGCGCGGCGGTCAGGCGGGGGCTGGTCTGCACGGTCATCCGCTCCCCTGTCCGGGCGCGGTGTGCCGGGCCGCGTCGACGAGGGCCGGCCAGGCGTCGGCGAGGCGGGCGTAGTCCTCGATGTCGCGTTCGGCCTCGGCCAGCAGGCGCTCGCGCGCGGGGGCGAGGCGCTCGGCGAACTCCGCGTAGCGGCCGCCGAGTTTGCGGTAGGCGGTGTCGCAGCGGTCCAGGCGCCAGTGGTTGTCGGCGCGGTCCAGGCGGGCGCTCTCGCGCAGGAACTCGGCGACCCGTCCGGTGCGGACGCGCTGCCGGTCGTCCAGGAGCGCGGGGCCTTCGGCCGCGAGGCGGTCGTAGACGTGGTGCAGGTGGAGCATCGACAGCAGGAACTTCACGAACCGCAGCTGGTACGCCTGGAAGCCGGTGTCGGTACGGCGCTCGGGGGTGTGGAAGTTCTCGATGTGCCGGTTGTGCAGGATGCCGGGCAGGGTGGCGTCGTGCACGAGGTGGAGCAGGAAGTAGTCGCTGCCGATGGTGTCGGTGGCCGGGGAGAGCGGGAAGCGTTCGTAGACGTCGCGGTCGAAGGCGACGTTGCACATGTCCACCCGCATCGGGTCGACCAGGGCGAGGGTGGAGTCGTCGCCGGTGAAGGGGGCGGTGCCCGCTCCGGTGAAGGACTCCGCGACCAGGTCCCGGCGCTGCTCCTCGCTCCAGTGGCCGGGCGCCCACAGGCCGACGACGTCCTCGTAGACGGTCTCGTCCAGGTGGCGTATCTCCGCTATGTCGACGGAGAGTTCGCCGATGAAGGAGGCGCCGGCCAGGGACACCGGGCGGCCGGCGAGGGCCGGGTCGAGGTCGGTGCGGGTGACGGCGGGCGCGGCCTCGGCGGCGGGGCGGCCCAGCCAGGGCAGTTCGTGGTGGACGGGGAAGACCGGTTCGCCGTCGTGGAGCTGGTAGGCGCTGTCGGAGTCCCGGCGGTGCACCGAGCGGCAGCCGAGGGCGGCGGCCAGCAGGAAGGCGCGGTTGGTGCAGGCGCCGTAGGAGACGCCGGCCGGGAGCATCAGGTCGAGCAGGCGCTCCGGTTCGGGCGCGCCGGAGTGCTCGATCACCCGGCGCAGGAAGGCGCGCTGCGGTTCCTCGCCGAGGTGGTGCACGCTCACCCCCGGCGCGGGCGGCAGGGCGGCCAGGACGCGGGCGTGCTCGGCGCGGGTGGCCTCGTCGCAGGAGTCGAGGACCAGCAGGTCGACGGCGACGCCGAAGCGCTCGGCGGCGTGGGCGGCCTCCCCGTGCATCGCGGTGAGGGTGGCCGGGCAGGCCCGGTTGGTGGGCAGGCTCAGGCAGATCCGGTTCACCGCGCCCCTCCCCCGGTCTCTCCGGTCTCTCCGGTCTTCCCGGTCTCCCCGGCCTTGTCGGTCCCCTCGGCCTTGTCGGTCACCTCGGCCTTGTCGGTCACCTCGGTCTCCCCGGTCGTCCAGGAGTCCAGGCCGAGCAGTCTGCGTCCGAGGCCGGTGAGTTCGGCGGGGCCGTAGCGCAGGGCCTCGGGGCGGCGGGCGTCGCCGAGCAGGGTGCCGTTCCAGTCGGGGGTGGACAGGGTGCGCCAGGACTCCACGCGGGAGGTGCGCAGCGCGGTGTGCTCCTCCAGGGCGGGCATCATCGACAGGTACTGGACGGCGCGGACGCCGCTGTCGGAGACGTTGGGCGCCACGCCGTGCGCCAGCAGTCCGTTGAAGATGAGCAGGTCGCCGGCCTGGAGGTCGGGCCGCACCACGGGGAACTCGGCGCGGTCGACGGCGGGGCGGATCGGGTCGCGGCCGGCCGGCTGGGCGGTGCGCCACTGGTCGAAGCGCCGGAACAGCTCCGGGTCGCACTGGAAGCCGCCGAGTTCGGGCTGCGTGTCGTTGAGGGCGAGGATGCCCTGGACGCGCTGCGGGGGCACGGTGAGGGTGCTGTCGACGTCCCAGTGCAGCTCGATGTCGAAGCCCTCGTCGGTGGGGTCGATCAGGGAGCGCGAACGGGTGTGCCGGTTGGGCGGGTTGAGGTTGAGCCGGTCGAGGGTGACCCACAGCTCCTCGCAGTCCCACACGTCGGCGAAGGCGCCGTGGACGCGCTCCGACTGGCGGCTGTTCCACAGCAGTTGGTGGTGGTACGCCTCGACGAAGCCGTAGATGAACAGGTGCTGGTCGAGTTCGGAGCGGAACTCGGGCTCGGCGTACCAGGTGTCGGGGCGGTCGGGGTCCAGGCCCTGGAAGTCCCAGGTGAAGTCGAGGAGTTCCTTGGCCTCGCCGGGGGTGATGGCCTCGCGGACGACGACGTAGCCGTAGGTCTGCCAGAAGGCGAAGTCCGCCTCGGACAGCACCCGCAGCGGGCGGGTCTTCTCCAGGTCGCGCAGCGGGGTGGGGGCGAGGTAGGTCTCGCCGTCGGCGCTGAAGTAGGGGCGCTCGGAGGCCGCGCGGTGGAGGTAGGGGGTGGGGGTGGGCTGGTGCATGCAATCACTCCGTGGTGATCGAACCGAGGTGCACCCCCAAGCTGGACTAGACCAATTTCGGAAGTCAACGGCTACCGGCCGGTACCGGCCCAAGCGCCGCCCAACTGCCGGTTTACTGCCGCCTCCCGGGCATGAAGAAGGCCGGCGCGGGGTCTGTGGAGGACCCCGCGCCGGCCGGTTCGCGGCCGGGCGTCCCGGCCCGGCCGCGTCGGTCGCGCGGTTCAGCCGGCGACGACGGCCTCGGCGGCCGCCACGCCGCACACCCGGGCGGCGCCGTGCGTGGCGATGTGCGGCCCGCCGCGCGGCGCGGCCTGCGGTACGCCCATCTCGATCACCACGGTGTCCGGGCGGGCGGCGAGCAGCGCGTCCAGCGCCGCGCCCATCCAGGCGTGCCGGTGCTCGTCGCGGACCACCGCGACGATCCGGCGGCCCTCGGCCGCGGCCAGGGCGGCGGTGCCCGCGTCGGCGCCCGTGAAGGAGCCCGCGGCGCTGCCGGGCAGCAGCCGGCGCAGCTCGGCGGCGACGCCCCACGGGGTCTCGTCGCCGACGGCGATGTTGGCCTCGGGGTTGAACTGGGCCACGAAGACCGGCTCGGTGACCGGTGCGGCGGCGCCGGCGCGGGTCACCCTGAGGGCGCGGCGGGCCGCGACCAGGCCGATCTCCGGTTCGGCCGCGATCTCGCCCGCGTCGCCGCGGGCTCGGGCGGTCCAGCGGGCCAGCTCGCGCACCCGGGCGGCCGCGTCGCTCAGCCGCTCCTCGGGCAGTTCGCCGGAGCGCACGGCGGCCACCAGCGCGTCGCGCAGGCCGAGCACGGTGGCCTCGTCGCACAGGCCGCCGCCCACGCAGATCGCGTCCGCGCCGGCCGCGATGGCCAGGACGACGCCGTGCTCCAGGCCGTAGGTGCCGGAGATGGCGCGCATCTCCATGCCGTCGGTGACGATCAGGCCCTGGTAGCCCAGCTCCTCGCGCAGCAGTCCGGTGAGGATGCGGCGGGAGAGGGTGCCGGGGCGCTCGGCGTCGAGGGCGGGCACGAGGATGTGCGCGCTCATCACGGCCCGGGTGCCGGCGGCGATGGCGGCCCGGAAGGGGGGCAGCTCGCGCTCGTAGAGGGTGTCGGCGTCCACGTCGATGCGCGGGACGGCGTGGTGGGAGTCGACGTTGGTGTCGCCGTGGCCGGGGAAGTGCTTGGTGCAGGCGGCGACGCCGGTGGACTGGAGGCCCTCGACCCAGGCGGCGGTGTGCCGGGCGACCAGGTCGGTGGCGTTGCCGAAGGAGCGCACGCCGATGACGGGGTTGTCCGGGTTGGCGTTGACGTCGGCGGACGGCGCCCAGTCGAAGTTGACGCCGCAGGCGGCCAGGCGCCGGCCCAGCTCGCGGGCCACGCCCCGGGTCAGGTGCGGGTCGTCGACGGCGCCGAGGGCGTGGTTGCCGGGGAAGGAGGAGCCGGTGCGCACGTCGAGGCGGGTGACGTCGCCGCTCTCCTCGTCGATGGCGACCAGCAGGTCGTCCCGTTCGGCGCGCAGCTGCCCGGTGAGGGCGGTGACCTGCTCCTCGGTGACGACGTTGCGGCCGAACAGGGCCACGGAGGCGAGTCCCTCGCCCAGGCGGCGGCGCACCCAGTCCGGGGCGGTGGTGCCGTCGAAGCCCGGCTGGAGCACCGCGAGCGCGTCCCGGGTGAGGGTGTCCGGGCCAGTGGCGAGTGTGGTCATCGGCGGTGTCATCCCTTCACGGCGCCGTCGGTCAGACCGCTGACAGCCTTGCGTTGCAGGAAGATGAAGAGGATCAGGATGGGCAGCGCGAACAGGGACGAGGCGGCCATGGTGGCGCCCCAGTCGTCGCCGAAGGCGGTCTGGAACTGCGACAGCCACAGCGGCAGCGTCTGCTTCTCGATGTCCTTGTTGAGGATCAGGACGAGCGGGAACTCGTTCCAGGCGGTGATGAAGCCGAACAGCGAGGTGGCCATCAGACCGGGCGCGAGCAGCGGGAAGATCACCTTGACGAAGGCCTGGAAGCGGGTGCAGCCGTCGACCATGGCCGACTCCTCCAGCTCCTTGGGCACGGCGGCGACGTAGCCGCGCAGCGTCAGGATGGTCAGCGGGAGCACCATCATCGCGTAGAAGACGGTCAGCGGGACGAGGCTGTCGAGCATGTCGTTGTCGCGGACCAGCATGTAGATGGCGATGATCATGACCTCCCAGGGGGCCATCTGCGCCAGCATGAAGGTCACGATGAGTCCGCGCCGGCCCTTGAACCGCATCCGGGCCAGGGCGAAGGCCGCGAACAGGGCGATGACGAGCGAGAGAAGGACCGAACTGACGGTCACGATCACCGAGTTGGCGACCAGGGTCCAGAAGTGGTCGGCGTGGACCGCCTTCTTGAAGTGGTCGAGAGTGGCGTGGTACGGGAACCACACCGGGTCCTCGGTGATGATGTCGCCGGTCGGCTTGAAGGCCGTGGCGAACATCCAGTAGACGGGGAACACGAAGCCGACGAAGAGGACGACGGCGGTGGCGTTGGGCCAGATACGGCCGAAGGCGGAGCGCTTCACAGCTCGTCCTCCTCTTGCTTGAGCACCATGCGCAGGTAGTACGAGGTGATGGCGAGCAGCACCAGGATGGTCAGGAAGGAGATCGCCGCGCCCATGCCGAAGTGCTGGTTGCCGACGCCCTCGACGTAGGCGTAGATCGGCAGGGTCTCGGTGAGGTGGTCGGGGCCGCCCTCGTTGAGCGCGAAGATCTGCGCGAACGACTTGAACACCCAGATGACCTCGAGGAAGGTCGTGGCGTACAGGAACGGCCGCAGGAAGGGCAGGGTCACGGAGGTGAAGCTCTTCCAGGCGCCGGCGCCGTCCAGCGACGCGGCCTCGTAGAGTTCCCTGGGGATCGTGGTGGTGGCGGCGTACAGGTTGATCGCCACGAACGGGATCGACTGCCAGACGATCAGCACGATGACCACGAAGAAGGTGGAGAACTGGCTGCCGAACCAGTTGTAGTCCGCCATGGAGTGCCAGCCGGCCTTGTCCAGGACCCAGTTGACGACGCCGAAGCGCTGGGCGAACAGCCACTGGTAGACGGTGGTGGCCGCGATGACGGGCATGGCCCAGGCCAGCACGATGCCCACCAGGAGCAGCAGCCGCATCTTCTTGCCGAGGCGCGCCAGCAGCAGTCCGATCAGGGTGCCGCCCAGCATGATCAGGACGACGTTGGCGGCGGTGAAGACCACCGAGCGGGCGACGACGTGCCAGAAATCCGAACCGCTGAGGATTTCCTTGTAGTTGTCGACGCCGTTCCACTCGGTGAGGTGCTGGATGAGCTGCCGCGGGTTGAGGTTCTGGAACGACAGGATGCCGTTCTTGACCAGCGGCCAGCCCAGCAGGACCACGGTGGCCAGCAGCGCGGGCAGCAGGAGGAGGTAGGGGGCGGCGGCGCGGCGGCCCGCCGGGGACTTCGCGGCGCGGGTCTCACCCCGCGGGGGCGCCGGCGGCCCGGCCTTGCGGACAGCGGGCTCCCCGGCCGTGTCCGTGCCCTCGGTCTGCACTGACATGAGTTGCCATCTCTTCCGTGGCCGTACGAACTCCGTGTGCGAACTCCGAGGCCGTACGGACGACACATGGAACCGGGGGCGCCGCTGAGGGCGCCCCCGGCACGGTCATCAGTTCTGCTGGGCCAGGCGCTTGTTGATGTCGGACTCGACCGCCTTGGCGGCGTCGGCCGGGGCCTTGCCGTTGAGCACGGAGGTCATGTACGCCTTGATCGGGTTCGGGGTGTTCTCCACCGCGGCCCACTCGGGGATCAGCGGGGTGGTGCCACCGGCGGAGGCGCCGGGCGCGGCGGCCTCGGCGGCCCCGTTGCCCTTCAGGTTGCTCTCCAGCGACTCCTTGTTCGGGATGACGCCGTTGAGCTTGGACAGCTCGCCCTCGTACTGGTCGGACAGGGCGATCTTCAGGAACTCCTTGGCCAGCGACTGCTTCTTGCTGTTCTGGGCGACGGCGAGGTTGGAGCCGCCCAGGAAGACGCCCTCGGGCTTGTCGGCGGTGGCGCCGGGGATGGTGAAGTAGCCGAGGTCCTTCTCGATGGCCTTGTTGGTCTGGACGGCGGTGGCCGCCTCCCAGCCCATGCCGATGAAGGCGCCGGTCTTGCCCTTGGCGAAGATCGTGGCCTGCTGCGGGGTGGCCTCGTCCTTGTCCTTGGGGGCCTTGGAGTAGGAGGCGTACTTCTTGTAGATCTCCATGGCCGCGGCGACCTTCGGGTCGGCCAGGTTGGAGACGTACTTGTCGCCGTCCTTCTTCACCAGGTCGGCGCCCTGGCCGATGATCAGGCCGTCGAAGAAGTACCAGTTCTGGCCGGGCAGGTAGATCGGCTCGGCGTCCGTCTTCTTGCCGATGAGCTCCAGGTCCTTGAAGAACTCGTCGCGGGTCTTCGGGGTGCTCTTGATGCCGGCCTTCGCCCAGATCGCCTTGTTGTAGACGACGACGCGGTTGGCGAAGTACCACGGGGCGGCGTACTGCTTGCCGTCGTAGAGGGAGGAGGCGGAGACCGAGGCGGTCCAGTCGGAGCCGATCTCCTTCTTCAGGTCACCCAGCTCGGCGAGGCCGCCGGTGGCCGCGTACGCCGGGGTCTGGGTGTTGCCGACCTCCAGGACGTCCGGCGGGTTGGACTCGGAGAGGGCGGTGGTGACCTTCTGCTGGATGCCGTCCCACTTCTGGATCTCGAACTTGACCTTGGCGCCGGTCTTCTTCTCGAAGGCGGCCTGCACGTCCTTGGTCCACTGCGGCGGCACGGAGCCGTCCATGGTCCAGACGGTCAGGGTCTGGCCCTTCCAGCTGTCCGGCCCCGCGTCCTTGCTCTTGTCGTCGTCGCCCCCACCACACGCCGAGACGGAGACCATCATGCCCGCGATCACGATCGCGGCCGCAAGCTTGCGCTTCACGCCACCCTCCTCAGGGATGCTGCCAACCCCCCACGCCCTCGGCGGTGATTCACGCACGACGCTGTTTCACGTAGGGCTCGGGACCTGGTCACTAATGGTGTAGACCAGTACGGTGGAGCTTGGCCTAGACCTTTTGAGGTGTCAAGGGTGGTTCGGGAGCCTGATCCCGGGCGTTATGAGAAAGACACCGGAGCGTACCCGAGCTCGTTTGCGGCCCCGGACAACCGGAGGCGCGGCTTCCCCAGTTGGACTAGACCATAGGGAAGTTGGTCGCTATAACGGGAACCCACCCACACAGCCGGGAAGGCAGGCATGGCCACCGACGTCAGCAGCGCCCAGCACCACGGGGGAGCGCCCGGCCGCACCGCACGCGTGCCGAAGTACTACCGGATCAAACAGCAGGTGCTGGAGATGACGCAGGCGCTGGAGCCCGGCTCGGCCATGCCGGCCGAACGGCTGCTGGCCGTCCGGTTAGGAGCCTCGCGCACCACGATCCGCCAGGCCCTTCAGGAACTGGTCGGAGAGGGGCGGCTCGACCGCATCCAGGGCAAGGGCACCTTCGTCGCCCAGCCCAAGCTGTACCGCTCGCTGCGGCTGACCTCCCACACCGAGGACATGCGCGCGCAGGGTCTGCGGCCGGCCTCGCAGGTGCTGGACATTGGTGAGATCCCGGCGCCGGAGAAGCTCGCGGCGCTGCTTGACATCGCTGTCGGGGAGCGGGTGCTGCGCATCGAGCGGCTCCGGCTGGCCAGCGGCGACCCGATGGCGATCGAGACGACCCACCTGTCCGCCCGGCGCTTCCCCGGACTCCGCCGCTCCCTGGCGACGCACCCCTCCCTCTACACGGCGCTCGCCCAGGTCTACGGCGTCCACCTCGCCGAGGCCGACGAGACCATCGAGACCTCGCTGTCCACCCCGCGCGAGGCCCAGCTCCTGGCCACCGACGTGGGCCTGCCGATGCTCCTGCTGTCCCGGCACTCCCGCGACGCCGAGGGACGGCCGGTGGAGTGGGTGCGCTCGGTGTACCGCGGCTCCCGCTACAAGTTCGTGGCCGCCCTGCACCGCCCCGGCCACCCGTCCTTCCGCCCCGACGTGACGACAGCGGTCCGCCCGACGGGCGAGGACGGGTGAGCGGCGGGGTGGGGGGCGGGGTCGGGGTCGGGGTTGAAGTAGGGGTCGGAGTCGGGGTCGGGGTCGGGGTCGGTTTAGACGGGGCGGCCGGGGCCGCCGGTGCGGCCGGTGGGGCCGGAGGACTGGCGGCTGTGCTCGTGCGGGCCCGGGAGATGGCCTGCCTCACTCAGGGGGAGCTGGCGGAGCGGTCCGGGCTGAGCGTACGGGCCATCCGCGATCTGGAGACCGGCCGGACCGCCCGCCCCCGCAAGCAGTCGCTGCTCCTGCTGGCCGAGGCGCTCGGACTGCCGTCCGGCGAGGTGGGACGACTGCTGCGACTGCCCCGCACCGGCCCGCGATCGGCTCCGCCGGGGGCATCGGCGCCGCCGGGAGCGGTCGGACCATCGGATGCGCCCGTGGGGCCGGGAGCGTGGGGGGCATCGGGTACGTCCGTCATGCCGGGAGTGTGGGGGCCGTCGGGTACGTCCGTGGCGCCGGGAGCGTGCGGGCCGTCGGAAGCGTCGGCGCCGCCCGGTGTGGCCGTGCCACCCGGTGTGGCTGTCCCTCCGGGGACGGCCGCACCGCCGGGAGCGGCCGTACCACTGGGAGTGGCCGCACCGCCGGGAGTGGCCGCACCGCCGGGGGCGACCGCGCCACTGGGGGCGACCGCACCATTGGGGGCGACCGCACCATTGGGGGTGGCCGTACCACTGGGAGCGGCCGTACCGCCGGGGGCGTGCGCGCCCGCGGAGTTGCCCGCGGCGCCCCGGCACCGGCTGGTGGGCCGGGAAGCGCTCGTCGAGGAGCTGACGGAACACCTCGCCCAGTGCGCACCCGGCCCCGGCAGGCCCGCCGCGGTCGTCGTCGGACCGCCCGGCGCGGGCAAGACGGCACTGATCCTGCGGGCGGCCCACGGCGTGCGCGAACGCTTCCCGGACGGACAGGTCTTCGTCGACCTGCACTCCCCCGGCTCGCTCCCCGTCACCCCCGACGCGCTGGTACGCCGCGTCCTGCGCTCCCTGGGCGGCGCCCCGGCCGCCGAGCACCCGCACCCACACCCACACCCGGAGGAGTCCCGTGCCCGGCTGCGCCACGCGCTCAGCAGCCGGCGGGTCCTCGTGGTCCTCGACAACGTCGACAGCGAGGCGCAGGTCAGGCCACTGCTGGTGGACGGCGGACGCAGCGCGGTGCTGGTGGCAGCGCGCCGTGAACTGTCCGCCCTGCCCGGCCGGTTCGGCCGCCGGATCGGCGCGCTGGAGGAACCCGAGGCGTACCGGGTGCTGGCGGACCTGGTGGGCGCCGAGCGGGTCCGCGCCGAACGGCCGGCGGCGCTGAGCGTCGTACGGTCCTGCGCGGGACTGCCGCTGGCGGTGCACATCGCCGGCCTGTGGCTCACGGCCCGCCCGCACCGCCCCCTGCGCGACCTGGCGGACCGGCTGGCCGACGAGCGGGAACGGCTGTCCGCGCTGCGGATCGGCGACCTGTCCCTGCGCGCCAGCGTGAGCGCCTACTACCGCCCCCTGCCCCCACCCCTACGCACCGCACTGCGCCAACTGGCCGCCGCCCCAGCCGGCTTCACCCCATCCCGAACACCGGCCGGCCCCCTGGGCGACCCACCCGCAGACCTGCTGGAGGAACTGGTGCACCGCCAACTCCTGCACACCGACACGACAGCCCCGCACGGCGACCTCCACTACCGCCTGCACGACGCGGTACGCCTGTACGCGTCCGAGGCCCCTCACCGAACCCCGTCACCACAACTCCCCCCGGACCACTAGCCCGAACCTCTACGCTCCGGACATGGACGACGAACCGCTCTCCCGGTGGGCCGAGCGCCGTGACGCGAGGATCGGGCAGCTTCGCGCGGTACCCCTCGCGAACGGCGGCGGTCCGAGGGGAGCGCATGTGAACCCGGACGCTCCGCGCGCGATCCAGCGGTGGAACGGCCACCTGTGGGAGCCGTACGGCTTCGCGGCGAACCTCGCGGAAGCGAAGCGGGTCCTCTTCCCCGGCGCCGAGCCCGCCCCGGACCCGGCCCCCGCCCCGAAACTCGCCCCCGGAACCGGCAGACACCGAAGGCCCCAGGCACCGCGATAGCCCCGACAGGGCTTCCGGCGGACCGGGAGTTGAGGGGCAGACGAGTCGGGCTGTACGCCGGGTTCACTCGGCGTAGCTCTGTGACCTGCACCTTCGGGTAGCGGACCCGGTTGACCTGCGAAAGCGGGTCACGGAGGTGCACGCAGGTGCACGGAGGTGCACACCCCCGATCGCACCGGATCGCACCGCCGGCGAAGAGCGCACGAGGGGACCAGATCCCGGAAAGCAGACCGCCCCCCGGCTGGAACCAGGGGCCGTCTGAACTACCGGGAATGGAACTCCCCGATGTCCCACCCCTCAAGACTTTGGCCGGTCACGGGGCGGTACTCGGAAACAGTGATCCGAGCGGCTCCATGCTGCCAGATTTCGGGTCAGCCGGACAGGCGGATGCCCGTTTTGCGCTGCCCGCACTACGACGCCTTGGCCTGCTGGCCAAGCTCCCGGTGTTGTCCCCCCCCCGGATACACCGCCTCCTCATCGAGGGGGACACCGATGGCACCTACGCCCGGTGGTCCCGCCAGCGGGGCGGCAAGGACTCTGCGGCGGCCGATCATGCCTGGACCGTCACCCGCGCTGTGGCCGCTGCTGCCGCTCGTGCCGGTTGGTCCCGGACCGACTTCATCCGGGTCATGCTCGACGGTCCGTACAAGGCTGGTGCGCACGCGCGCCTCATGGAGCGCCGCCGCGAACGCGCCCGCGCCGCCAAGTGGCTCTCCCGGGCTTGGGAGGGCGCCCGGCTCGACCGCCTCAGCCGCAAGCGCGCTGGCCACAGCAAGCGCAAGCCGATCACGGTCGCGCAGTGGAAGGAGTCCTCCATCGCGAACACCGTCGGCGGCGGCGGTTCCTCCTCCCGCTCGGCCCCCCTCGCAAAGCTCATCGTCAATGAGTACAACGACGGCCTGACCGACACCTCGGAGCACCTGCTCCATCCCGGCCGACCTGACAAGGATTGAGCCACCCCACACGAAGCCCCCCGCCCCGGAGATCCGGACCCGGCGGGGGCCTTCGTCGTTTTCGGGGTCAGACGGTCTGCTCGATGTGCTCGAAGATGTCCGCGTCGGTCTGCTGCTGCCACGCCGGGAGGGCCTCCCAGTCCGCGACGTAGCCCGGCTTCGGGTCCTCGATGTGCTTGTGGATCTGCGCGATCCAGCACAGCGCGACGAACCGTCCCTTCTGCTCCCGGCTCAGCTTGGCCGTCTGCCCGCCGCTCACCCGGACGAAGTCGCACACCTGCCCGTACACCGCCGCCGCGGACTGCCGTTCCCATTCGGGCGTCTCGTCCCAGGGGGCGATGTATCCCGGCTTCGGCTCGCCGGGGAAGTGCTTCTTGACCCCGGCGATCCACGCCTCGCGAAAGATCCGGCCGTCCTCGCTCATCCCATCCCCATTCGTCATCAGACAGTCGCTCCGATCTTCTGGGAGAACCGGCGCAGCCCCGGCATCTCCGGGTGCGTCATCAGCAGCTCCGCCGTGATCCCCCGTACCTTCGGCCGGGTCGCCTCCTCCGGCGCGTACCAGGCCAGGGCGCGGAGCGCGTGGAACGTCTTCTCGGGCTCGTCGAGCGCCTGCCAGACCCGGGCGACGTCCATGCACATGCGTCCCCGTCGCTCAGCGGTCGGCAGTCGGCGCGGATCGAGCTTCTCCGCGTACATCAGCGCCTGGTCGTCCTCGCCGAGGGCGTGGTGGACGGAGATACGGAAGCCCCGCGTCTGGGCCTCTCCGAACTCGCCGGGGATATAGAGCCGCTGTGCGGCCGTCTCCCGGCGCTTCGCAGTCTCCTCGGCCTCGCCGATCAGTTCCATCGCCTGGCCCCGCCATCCGGCCTGCGCGGCGCTGTAGGACGCGGTCAGCATCAGCGTGCCCCGCATCGCGAGTTCATCCGGATGCTGCCCCAACCGCCCGGCCGCTTCGTGGAGATGGTCGATCGCGGCCTGATAGTCACCGCTGCGACGCAGGGAGATGCCCATGGAGTGTGCAGCCTCGCCCATCACCACCGGGTTGCCGGTCAGCTCCGCCTGCGCCCGCGCCCGTTCGGCCGCCACCCAGGCCATGCCCTGGTAGTTCTTGATCGCGAGCTGGGCAAGCAGGACGTACGCGCGGGCCGTGATGTCGTGGGCTTGCGAGGCGAGGGAACCGGAGATCAGCGACGGCAGCGTCTGCCCCAACTTGCTGTACTGGGCCGCCTGGAACACCGTCCGGGCCTCGACGAGCGCGGAGAAGAGCGCTTCACGCGACGCCGGCCGCGCGTCGGGAAGGTGGAACAGCGACCGCTCCACCAGCTCCTTGGGGTCGGCTGCGGCGGCTGCCGTGCCGGGCAGCGCGGCGGCGATTCCGACCCCCAGCCCGAGCGTGAGCACTTTGCGGCGGTGCACGGCATCCCCTTCGAGTCCGACGTCATCAGCAGTCAGCCCCAGGACACCACATAACGCGACCAGCGTGTCCTCGTCCGGCTGGATCTTCCCGGTTTCGACCCGCGACAGCCACGAGCCGGAGTATCCGACTGCCCTGCCCACCTCACCTTGCGGCAGGCGCTTGGCGTTCCGAGCCTGCCGCAGCACATCCCCCAGTGATTCACCGACAACACGTACACCATCGCGTGGTCGAACGCTTCCCGCCGGGGACGAACTCCGCTGAGCTCTTCCGCACAGCGAGAGATATCGAGTTCGCAGGCCGGACAGATCCGTTCCGACGACGCCCCTCCACGGAAGGAACCACATGAGCTCGACCTGGCTCCCGCCGGAGCCTTACGTCAAGTTCATCGGCCAGGGAGCGAACTGGCCGCTCAACAAGTTCGGCGTCATCTTCGACGGCGGCCGGCTCACCAACGAGCAGATCAACGCCATCATCCTCGACCCGAACGAGCACTCCGAGCTGAGGGTGCACACCCTGGAGGAGTGGGAGGGGATCATGTCGCCATACAGCTTCGCCCGGCTCAAAGCGACCGACAACGCCCGGCGTACCGGAACCATCGCCTACCTAGAGAGCTGACGGCCACGCCCATGCCCGTCCGGACGCTGAACGGCGCCGGACCCGCCCAGTCAGGCCGCTCCTCGTCCTCAGTCGTCTCACGGCCCCGCAGCCGGTCCAAGGCGCTCTCCTTCTCCAGCTCGTACACGGCCTTCCCCCTTCGCGTTGTCCACGCCTCGAAGGGAGCTTCGTCCACCCAGTACACGCGCCTTCCTGTCGAGGGGTCGCGGACCGCCACGGGGGCGATCACCCACGCGGGCGGCTCCGGGCTGTACGGGGCCGTCGGCGAATCCGGCGGAGGCTCAGCAAGGATCGCCTCTGCGTACTCTCTGCGCGCCGACGTCCCGAGAACCGGCACATGCTCGGTGAGAGGTAGGGGGCAGACGAGTCGGGCTGTACGCCGGGTTCTGTGCCGGGGACCCTCGCGGGTCGTCCGGTGACGGCCATCCATCTAGGGCCGGCGTTGCCGCCGGCCTCGTGCGGTCTACCCGCGGACTCGGGCGGGCAGCCCTCGAACGTCCGCGCAGAAACACCGGGGTGTTTCCTTTTGACCTTGCTCCGGGTGGGGTTTACCTAGCTGCCCAGGTCACCCTGGGCACTGGTGGTCTCTTACACCGCCGTTTCACCCTTACCCAGCGCCTGAGCGCTGGGCGGTCTGTTTTCTGTGGCACTGTCCCGCGGGTCACCCCGGGTGGCCGTTAGCCACCACCCTGCCCTGTGGAGCCCGGACGTTCCTCGGGAAGCCCCGTAAGGGAACTCCACGCGGCCGCCCGCCCGGCTCGTCTGCCGTGTGGACCATGATACCGGGCGCACGCCGCCGGTCCGGTCGCGGCGGTCCGGCAGGTCAGGGGGCCGGCGGCGGGAAGGCCCGGTCCAGCGCCTCGAACGCCGCGGTCAGCCGGAGCCGGTGCCCCTCGGCGACCTCGTCGACCGGCTCCCCGGCCATCAGCCGGCGTACGGAGGCGGCGCACACCGTGCGGTACGCGGCGACGGCCAGGGCGGCGGTCAGGCGCGGGTCGGGCTCCTCCGGGGCGGTCGCGGCGAGCGCCCCGGCCAGCGCGGCCTCCAGTTCCTCCAGGCCCTCGCGGCCGCGGGCGCGCAGCGCGGGCGAGTCCAGGACGACCTGGCAGAAGTGGCCGAAGTTCTCGCCGACCCCCGACAGCGGGTGGCGGCGCTCCAGCAGGTCCAGCCCGAGGCGCAGCAGCGCGGCGAGCGGACGTTCGCCCGGAGCGCGTCCGCGTACCGCCGCGGTGAACGTCTCCACCGCCTCGGGGATCCGGTCGAGGAACAGGTCCTCCTTGCGCGGGAAGTAGTTGAAGACCGTCATCGTCGAGACGTCGGCGGCCCGCGCGACCTCCGCGACGGTCACCTGGTCGAAGCCGCGCCGCTGGAACAGCCCGCTCGCCACGTCCGAGATCCGCTGCCGGGTCTCGCGCTTCTTCCGCTCGCGCAGGGACGGCTCCGCCGGGGGTCTGTTCGTCATGGAAAAACTATAGCCAAACAAAAGTTTTAGTGACTACAGTCAATGGCATGACGACGGATCACATGGAGCACGGGAACGACGCGGCGGCTCGGACCGGCCGCACCGACTACGACGTCGTGGTGGCCGGGGGTGGCCCGGTCGGGCTGTTCCTCGCCTGCGAGCTGCGGCTCGGCGGGGCCCGCACGCTGGTCGTGGAGCGGCTCACCGAGGTGGACGAGACGATCAAGGCGGGCGCGATCAACACCCCGACCGCCGTGGCCCTCTACCGGCGCGGGCTGCTGCCCGAGCTGGCGGCGGTGTGGGAGCAGTCGCTGCGCCGGATACGGGAGTTCATGCGGGCGGGCGGCGCCCCGGGCAACTCGGGGGCCGCTGGTGCCACTGGTGCGCCGGGGGCTCCGGGGGGCGCGGGCTTCCGTACGCCGCCCAAGTTCGCCGGGCACTTCGCCGGGATCATGATGGACGCGGAGCTGTTCGACGACTCCGATCCCGCCTACGCGGACCTCGGCCCGGCCGGGGAGATCGGCCTCGGCGTGCCCCAGGCGGAGCTCGAACGGATCCTGGCCGCACACGCCGAGCAGCTGGGCGTGGAGATCCGCCGGGGCGTCGAGCTGACCGGCTTCGAGGAGCACGGGAGCGAACCGGCGGAGGACGGGAGCGGGCCGCGGGAGGGGGTCACCCTGTGCCTCGTGCCGGTCGGCGGCGGAGACGGCCGCCCCGCGGCGCCCGAGCGCGTCCGCGCCTCCTGGCTCGTCGGCTGCGACGGCGGACGCAGCACGGTCCGCAAGCTCGCCGGGTTCGACTTCCCCGGCACCCCGCCGGAGATCACCGGCTACCAGGCGATCGCCGAGCTGACCGGCGCGGAGAAGCTCGGCGCCGGCTGGAACACGACCGAGGTCGGCACGTACGTCCACGGGCCGTTCCCGGGCCGGGTGCTCACGGTCGAGTTCGACGGGCCGCCGGCCGACCGGTCCGCGCCTGTCACCGCCGAGGAGCTCCAGGCCAGTCTGCGCCGGGTCTCCGGCGTGCCCGACGTGACGGTGACGAAGGTCCGCTCGGTGACCCGTTTCACCGACAACGCCCGCCAGGCGACCACGTACCGCAAGGGCCGGGTGCTGCTCGCCGGGGACGCCGCCCATGTGCACTCGCCGTTCGGCGGGCAGGGGCTGAACCTCGGCATCGGCGACGCGATGAACCTCGGCTGGAAGCTGGCGGCCGTGGTGCGCGGGTCGGCGGCCGAGGGGCTGCTCGACACGTACACGGCGGAGCGGCATCCGATCGGCGCGTGGGTGCTGGACTGGACGCGGGCGCAGATCGCCGTCATGCGGCCGGACCGGCACGCGCGCGCCCTGCGCCGGATCGTGACCGACCTGGCGCTGACGACGACCGGCACCACGTATCTCGTGAAGCAGATCTCCGGCGTCTGGCAGCGCTACGACCTGCCCGGCGACCATCCGCTGGTCGGCGCGAGCGCGCCCGACCTGGAGCTCGGCGACGGCACCCGGCTGGGCGACCGGCTGCACGAGGGCCGGGGTCTGCTGCTCGACCTCGCCGGGAACCCGGAGGTGCGGGGCCTCGCGGACGGGTACGGCGACCGTCTCGACGTCCTCACCGTCCGCTGCCCCGGCCGCCCGGACCTCGCCGCGCTGCTGGTCCGCCCGGACGGCTTCGTGTGCTGGGCCGCGGACACGGAACCGGCCACGCCCGGCGCCGACCCGCTGCCGCAGGCCCTGGAGCGCTGGTTCGGCACGCCGGTCCGCCCCGCCTGAGCGCCCCGGCCCCGGCACACGACACGGGCCGGGTGCTCAGACGCCGGGTGCTCAGACTCCGGGTTCTCAGATGAAGTCCGCTGTGTCCAGGTCGAAGGCGAAGGGTTCGGGCAGCGGCAGCGGGTCGCCGAAGGAGCGCTTCAGCGACCGGAGGTAGTCGTCCCTCTCCGGCTCGCTGAACAAGGTCACCATGGCCGTCTCGCGGTCCACCAGGAGGTAGAGCGGGATGCCTTCGCGGGCGTAGCAGCGGCGTTTGGTCTCCCGGTCGGTCTCCGGCTTGGTGGAGGTCACCTCCAGCACCATGGCCACGCCGGCGCAGGGCATCCACGACTCCGCCGCGGCGAAGAGATCGAGTCCCAGGGGACCGAACGTGACGTCCGGGATCACGTGGTTCTTCGGGCACGCACCACCGCTCGCCAGCCTCAGTCCCTTGTTGCCCGAGAAGTCCATGTCGGTCCGGGAGCGCTTGATCACCTGCCTGACCACCCGGCTGATGTACTTCTCGTGGTCCCCGTCCGGCGGCGGTGTCACGACGATCTCCCCCTCGATCAGCTCCGCGCGGAAGCCTTCCGGAGTGCGCAGTGCGAGGAAGCCCTCCAGCAGGACCTCTTCCTGCGGGAGCGGCTCATGGGCCATGGCGGTCATGTCACGCCCCTCCTTCGGTCGCTCGCCAGACTCGGACATCCCAAGATCACCTGTCCATGAGATCGGGAACCGTTCCCTCGATCGTGGCACACCGCTCCCGGCCCCGACGGGCGGTGCGGGCGGGGCGTCCACGGGTTGGAGGAGGGCGGTCGGGTGGCGCGGGGGGTCAGTACGCTGGCGCGGAACGCCTACGAAGGAGAGACCCCGTGCTTGTGCTGCTGCCCCCGTCCGAAGGCAAGGCCGCCGCCGGCGGTGACGCCCCGCTGACGCTGGAGTCGCTGTCGCTGCCGGGGCTGACCGCCGCCCGCGAGGCCGTGCTCGGCGAACTGGTCGAGCTGTGCCAGGGCGACGAGGGCAAGGCCCGCGAGGTGCTCGGACTGAGCGAGGGGCTGCGCGGCGAGGTCGCCAAGAACGCGGGGCTGCGCACCGCCGGGACGCGGCCCGCCGGGGAGGTGTACACCGGCGTGCTCTACGACGCCCTCGGCCTCGGCTCCCTCGATCCGGCCGCCGGGCGGCGCGCGGCGGGTTCGCTGCTGGTCTTCTCCGGGCTGTGGGGCGCGGTGCGGGTGGGCGACCGGATTCCCTCCTACCGGTGCTCGATGGGGGTGAAGCTGCCGGGACTCGGTGCGCTGGGCGCGTACTGGCGTACGCCGATGGCCGCCGTGCTGCCCGAGGCCGCCGGGGACGGGCTGGTGCTGGACCTGCGCTCGGCGGCGTACGCGGCGGCGTGGAAGCCGAAGGGCGAGGTGGCGGAGCGGACGGCGACCGTACGGGTGCTGCACGCGCCCACCCGGAAGGTGGTCAGCCACTTCAACAAGGCGACGAAGGGGCGGCTGGTGCGCAGTCTGCTCACCGAGGGGGTGACCCCGGAGGGGCCCGCCGAGCTCGTGGAGGCGCTGCGCGACCTCGGGTACGTGGTGGAGGCGGAGCCGCCGGCGCGGGCGGGGAAGGCGTGGGGGCTGGACGTGCTGGTGACGGACGTGCACTGAGCCCCGTCCCCCATAGACCCGTTGCAGCATGCGCAACGTGCTTTGCGCATGCTGTGTGACGTCGGGAGGATGTGGCCATGCCGTCCACTCCCCCGCCTTCCGCCGTGCCGCCCGCCTCCGTGCTGGACCTCGCTCCCGTCGTGCCCGTGGTCGTCCTCGACGACGTCGCCCTCGCCGTGCCGCTGGCGCGCGCGCTGGTGGCCGGCGGGCTGCCCGCGATCGAGGTGACCCTGCGCACGCCCGCCGCGCCGGAGGTCATCCGGGCGATCGCCGCCGAGGTGCCGGAGGCGGTGGTGGGCGCGGGGACGGTCCTCACCCCGGCGCAGGTGACGCGTTCGGTGTCCGACGGGGCGCGGTTCCTGGTCAGCCCCGGCTGGACGGACGCCCTGCTGACCGCCATGACGGAGTCCGGGATGCCGTTCCTGCCCGGGGTCTCGACCGTGTCGGAGGTCGTGGCGCTGCTGGAGCGCGGGGTGCGGGAGATGAAGTTCTTCCCGGCGCAGGCGGCCGGCGGCACCGCCTACCTCACGTCGCTCGCCGCGCCGCTGCCGCAGGCCCGGTTCTGCCCCACCGGGGGCATCGGACCGGACACCGCGCCCGCGTACCTCGCCCTGCCCAACGTCGGTTGCGTCGGCGGGAGTTGGATGGTCCCGGCGGACGCGCTCGCCGCCCGCGACTGGCCCCGGATCGAACGGCTGGCCCGGGAGGCGGCGGCTCTGCGCCGAAACCTCAGCGCAGGTGGGAGGTGTCGTTGAAGAGCCGTACGCTCGCGTTGCCGTCCGCGTAGTACGCCACCGCCGACAGCGAGGCAGCCGACAGCTCCATGCGGAACAGCGACTCCAGCGGGGCGCCGAGCGCCAGGCGGACCAGCATCTTGATCGGTGTGACGTGCGTGACCAGCAGGACCGTACGGCCGGCGTACGCCGCGACCAGCTTGTCGCGGGTGGCGGCGATCCGGGTCGCGGTCGTCGCGAAGCTCTCGCCGCCGCCGGTCGGGCGGGCCTCGGGCGAGGCGAGCCAGGTGTTCAGGTCGTCCGGGTACCGCTCGCTCACCTCGGCGAAGGTGAGCCCCTCCCAGGCGCCGAAGTCGGTCTCGCGCAGCCCGTCCTCGACCGTGACGTCCAGCCCGAGGCGGGCGGCGACGATCCCGGCGGTCTCGCGGGTGCGGGCCAGCGGTGAGGCGACGACGGCCTGGACGGTGCCGCGCCGGGCGAGCGCCGCGGCGACCCGCTCGGCCTGCTCGCGCCCGATGGCCGAGAGCGAGGGATCGCTGCCGCCGCTTCCGGAGAACCGCTTCTGCGGGGTCAGCGGCGTCTCGCCGTGCCGCAGCAGGACGAGCGTGGCCGGCGCGCCGAGGTCGGCGGGGGCCCACCCGGGCGTGGCCACGGCGCGCGCGGCCCGCGCGTCGGCGTCCGCCTTCGCTCCGGCGGCCCGGGTCCCGGCGGTCTCGGTCCCGGTCGTCTCGGTCCCGGTCGTCTCGGTCCCGGTGGTCTCGGTCCCGGTCGTCTCGGCATCCTCGGCGGCGGTCGGGTGCGCGGTGACGTCCGTGTCCTCGGCGGCCTCGGCGGCCTCGGCCGCCGCATCGGGGGCGGCGGCGTCCCGCGCCGCCGTGTCCCGCACGCCCGCGTCCCGTACGCCCGCGTCCAGCGCCGCCGTCGAAGCCGCGGGCGACCACCGCTCGCCGCGCGCGCCCGCGTCCATCGCCTCGTTCGCCAGGCGGTCGGCGTGCTTGTTGCGCTCTCGCGGGATCCACTCGTAGGTGACCTGATCGGGCGGGAAGACGCGGGCCGCCGTCGTGGCGAGGGGCTTCAGGTCGGGGTGCTTGATCTTCCAGCGGCCCGACATCTGCTCGACCACGAGCTTGGAGTCCATCCGCACGTGCACCCGCGCCCCGGGGTCCAGCGCGTGCGCGGCGCGCAGGCCGGCCAGCAGGCCGCGGTACTCGGCGACGTTGTTGGTGACCGTGCCCAGGTACTCCGCCGCCTCCGCGAGCGCCTCGCCCGACGCCGGGTCGAGCACGACCGCGCCGTAGCCGGCGGGCCCGGGGTTGCCCCGTGACCCGCCGTCGGCCTCCACGACGAATTCCCGCGGCCCGGATTCCGGCACCACGCGTCCTGCGGCGGCCGCCGGGTCCGTGGCCGCCGTGGCCTCCGTGGCCCCCGTGGCCGGCTCGCGGTCGTCGGACGACGCCGTCACGCCCGTCCGCCCCCTTACAGGCCGGACTCGGCGGTGCGCACCAGGATGCGGCGGCAGTTCTCGCAGCGCACCACCGTGTCGGGCGCGGCCGAGCGGACCTCGTTCAGCTCGGTGATGGCGAGTTCCTGGCGGCAGCCCTGGCAGGTGCGCTGGTACAGCTTGGCCGCGCCGATGCCGCCCTGCTGCTGGCGCAGCTTGTCGTACAGCTTGAGCAGGTCGGCGGGGACGGCGGCCGCGACGACCTCGCGCTCCTTGGTGACCGAGGCGGCCTCGCCGTCGATCTCCTGGAAGGCGGCGTCCCGGCGGGCGGCGGCGTCGTCGGTCTTGGACTGCACGGAGGACACCCGCTCGGTCAGCTCGGCGACCCGCTCCTGCGCGGACTCGCGGCGCTCCATGACCTCCAGGACGACGTCCTCCAGGTCGCCCTGGCGCTTGGCGAGCGAGGTGATCTCGTGCTGGAGGCCCGCGAGGTCCTTCGGGGAGGTGACCGCGCCGGAGTCCAGGCGCTGCTGGTCGCGGGCGGCGCGGCTGCGCACCTGGTCCACGTCCTGCTCGGCCTTGGTCTGCTCGCGGGCGCAGTCGCTCTCCTCGGTCTGCGCGGCCACGAGCAGGTCGCGCAGCTGCGTGAGGTCCTTGGTCAGCGACTCGATCTCGGCGTGCTCGGGCAGCGACCTGCGCTTGTGCGCGAGCTGCTGGAGGCGGACGTCGAGGGCCTGGACGTCGAGAAGTCGGATCTGGTCGGCGGGCGCGGCGTTCAGTTGGGGGCTCCCATTAGTTGTCGGTGGTGGCGGTGGACGCCGCGTGGGCGGTCCAGGGGTCGGTGACCGTCTTGGACACGTGGACCCTGAGGTCCCATCCGTGCCGGTCGGAGATCTCGTCGAGCTGGCTCGCGGCCAGTTCGCACCAGGGCCACTCGGTGGCCCAGTGCGCCGCGTCGAGCAGCGCGAGGGGACTGTGGGCGCGGGCCTCGGAGGCCGGGTGGTGGCGCAGGTCCGCGGTGAGGAAGGCGTCGACGCCCGCGGCCCGTACGGCGTCGAAGAGGCTGTCGCCGGAGCCGCCGCTGACGGCGACCGTGCGGACCGTCGCCCCGGGGTCGCCGGCCACCCGGATGCCCTGCGCGGTGGCGGGCAGCCGCTCGGCGGCGCGGGCGGCCAGTTCGCGGACGGTCAGCGGGTGGTCCAGCTCGCACACCCGGCCGAGGCCGCGGCGGCCGTCCGGGTCGGTGGCGTCGGGCACCAGGGGGCGTACGACCCTGAGGTCCAGCGCGCCGGCCAGCGCGTCGCTGACGCCCGGGTCGGCGGTGTCCGCGTTGGTGTGGGCGACGTGCAGGGCGATGTCGTGCTTGATCAGCGTGTGCACCGCGCGCCCCTTGAAGGTGGACGCGGCCACCGTCGTCGTGCCGCGCAGGTAGAGCGGGTGGTGGGTGACGAGCAGGTCGGCGCCCAGCTTCACCGCCTCGTCGACGATCTCCCGCACCGGGTCGACGGCGAACAGGACGCGGGCGATCTCCTGGTCGGGGTCGCCCACGACGGTGCCGACCGCGTCCCAGGACTCGGCCCGCTCGGCGGGCCACAGGTTCTCCAGCGCGGCGATGACTTCTGACAGACGGGGCACGGGTGCAAGGCTACCTGGGTGTTCGCCCCGGCAGAACCGGTGCCGGGGAGGCGGCCGGAACGGCGCGGGGCGGCTGCGGTGCGGACGGGCCGGAACGGTGCGGGGCGCTCCGGCGGGGACGGAGTGGCACGGTGCCAGGCGCTTGGGCGGGGGGCGGCGGGGGCCGCCGCGGTCGCGGTCGCCCGCGGCCAGCACAAACGTTCCGCTTTTCTCAGCAGAATCGTTCCTGGGCCACCCTTATGTGTGAAGCCTCCGCCCGCCGGAGCGCCACTTGTGCGGACGAAAACTAGCGTCCTCACAGGAGGTGACCACGCGATGACAGTCTGTGCCTCTCCGGGGGTCTCGGTCACACGTGAACAGAAGGGCGCCGCACCGCCGGCGGCCGCGGCGGCCGACAAGGACGGCGGTCCGCCGGCGCCCGGCTGCGCCATCACGGCGGACGGCGCCTACGCCGCCCGGCTCGCGCGCGGCGGCGGCTCCTGGTACCCGGAGCGCTGGACCCTGGACGGCCCGGAGCCGTACGCGGTGCCGCTGCCCGGCGACCAGGGCGAGGAGCCCGGCACCGAGGTGCAGCCGATGAGCGACGGCCGGGTCCTGATCCGGCGGCTGGTGGCCGGCCGGAACACGTTCTCGCTGCTCTACCCGACCGGTCCGGGCACCGGCGAACTGCCGCTGGGCGCGGTGGAGTGCCCGGACGGCACCCGGCTGCGGCTGCTGCCCCCGGCGCCCGGCGGCGAGCGGGCGTACGCGCTGGCGGTGGGCTCGCGTTCGTCGGCGGTATGGCTGGTGGCGGGCGGTCCGTTCGGGCCCGAGCTGCTGGCGGAGGTGGAGGGGCACTGCTCGGGCGGGGTCTGGCTGGACCGCGCCGGGCGGCTGCTGGCGCTGGACCGGCGCACCACGGGACGCACCAAGACGGTCGTGGTGGACCTGGGCCGCGGGGGCGCGGTCTCGCCGCTGTTGCAGATCGCTCCGCACAGCGACGACCGGCTGCTGCTGGCCGACCTGGACAGCGGGCTGCTGCTGATCCGCTCGGACGCGGCCGCGCCCGGGCAGTACCGGCTGGGCTGGGGGGTGCTCGGCAGCACGCTGCCGGTGCGGTTCCCGCAGTGCCTGCGGCTGCCGGACTGCACGGTGACGCCGTTCGCGATCCAGCCGGGGCAGGTGCTGACCCCCGAGCAGTGCGCGGTGGCGCTGCGCTGCGACGGCGCGTACGGCAGCTGGGTGGGCGTGTGGCGCCCCGCCGACCGGCGGGTACGGCACCTGCCCGCGCCTGAGGGGTGGTTGACCGGCGCCGGACTGTGGACCGCGGAGGGCGTGCTGCGGCTGCCGTACGCGACGCGGGCGGTGCCGTGCGGGGTGGCCCGGTGGCCCGGACCGGCGCGCCCGCAGGGCGCGCCCGGCGCGCACCTGGCACTGCCGCCGGGACCGTCCGCGGCGACGGGGCCCTCCTCGGCCTCGGCGACGCAGGGACCGCCTCCCGTGACGGGTCCGCCTCCGGTGCCGGGCGCGTTCCCGGTGCCGGGGCCGTCCCTGGCGGCGGGAGCCTCCCCGGTGGCGGGATCGTCCCCGGTGGCGGGATCGTCCCCGGTGGCGGGATCGTCCCCGGTGGCGGGGCCCGCTGTCGGGGAGACGGCGCAGGGCGCGGGGCGCGGGGCGGCGCTCGGTACGGGACGCGACGCGACGCTCGGCGCGGGGCCGGGTGAGGGGCGCGGGACGGCGCTCGGCAGACCGGGCGGCACGCGCCTCGGCGCACTGCGGCGCGCGACGCCGACCGCGCCGAACGGCACGGTCCCGGGCCCCCGGGACTCGCTCGCCGCGCCCCAGGGCACCGTGCGGGACTCCTCGGGCGGCACCCCCATGGGGTCCGCTGCGCCGAGCACCCCGGGCGCGCCCCATGGTTACGGCGCACTCGACCGCGCCGGCGCACCCAACGGGTTCGGCGTGCTTGCTGGTTCCGGTGCCGTCAACGGACTCGGCGCGCCCAACGGCCCGGCTGCGCCCGACAGTTCCGACGCACCCCACCATCCCGGCACACCCGGCGGCCCCGGCGGCCCCGGCGCACCGAGTAGACCCACCACACCCAGCGACCCTGGCGCGTACGGCGGTTCCAGTGCGGTCGGGAACTCCGACGCGTCCGGCGGCACGCCCGCGACCGACAGCGCCGGTGCGCTGAGCGCTGCCCGCGCGTCCGACAGCGTCAGCGCGCCCGACAGCGTCGGCGCACCCGCTGCACCCGCTGCACCTGATGCGTCCAGTGCGCCGCTCCCGTCGCTCGAACCGGGCGCACTCCCTGCGGCGGGCGCCACGGGCGCACCTCGCACCACTGGGGTGGCCGACGTGCGCTTCGCGCCGTGCACACCCGGCGCACCCGATACCCCGGCCGACCCACTCTCCACGCCCCCCGCACCTCCCACCCCCGGCGCGACGGCCACGGTGCACGCGCCGCTCGCACTCCTCGCGCCGCTCACTCCGCTCCTGCCCCGCACACCTTCCGCCGCCCCCGCACCCGTGGACCCGGCCACCCCCGATCCCACCGGTGCCCAGCCCGATCCCGGCCCCGCCTCCACCCCCTCCCCCGGTACCGGGGACACACCTCACTCCGCGGAGGCGGAGGGCGCCGAGGGGCCCGCGGAACGGCCCGTCACCTTGCGACAAGCCGCTCTCACCGGGCGGATGACCGGTCACACGACGGGGCATATGGCAGTGAGGTAACGAAGTCGTGCCGGTTGGCGTGGCCGTCTGGATTCGACCCGAGGTGTGCCGGTTAGACTCGCCCGGCTGTACGAAAGATCATGTTGACGGGGTGAGTTCTTCGATGAGCGACGCCAGTACGACCGAGCCGCTGACCGCCGGCGCCCAGCAGGACCCGGGCCACGGCAAGCACCGCGGACCGGTCTCCTCCCAGGAAGGCGAGACGGCCCCCAGCGGCCGTCACCGCAAGCCGGCCCAGGAGCGGACCGAAATGGCCGCCTGACGGCACTGCGCACGCCGAACGGCCCCGCCCTCCACTCGGAGGGCGGGGCCGTTCGGCGTTCTGGTGCTGAGGGAGCGCGACCGTTCAGGAGTGCTCCACCACCGCCTCGGCCAGCACCGGCGCGTCGTCGCGTTCCACGGCGCTCACCGCCACCCGCACCGCACCCCCACCTGCACCCCCATCCTCGCTCCGCCACATCCGCACGCGCAGCGTCTCGCCCGGGTACACCACCGAGGCGAAGCGCGCGCCGTAGGACCGTACGCGGGTCACGTCGCCGTCGAGCAGCGTGTCCACGACCGCCTTGAGCGTGATGCCGTAGGTGCACAGGCCGTGCAGGACGGGGCGGTCGAAGCCGGCGGTCCGGGCGAAGGCGGGGTCGGCGTGCAGCGGATTGCGGTCGCCGGTGAGGCGGTACAGCAGCGCCTGGTCCGCCCGGACCGGCCGCTCGACCGTGCGGGCCGGCGGGCCGGCGGGCGACGCGGGGCGCGCGGAGGGGCCGCGGTCGCCGCCCCAGCCGCCCGCGCCGCGGACGAAGACCCGCGCCTCCTCGCTCCACAGCGGGCCGTCGGCGTCGGCGGCCTCGGTGCGCAGGACGAGCAGGGCCGCCCCGCCCTTGTCGTACACGGCGGTGACGCGGTCGGTCGCCGTCGCCGTGCCGCGTACCGGGAGCGGACGGTGCACGGTGAGCGTCTGGCCGCCGTGCAGCACGCGGGCGAGGTCGACGTCGACGCCGGGCGTCGACAGGACGCGGATCACACCCGGTTCGCCGCCGCCCGCGACGGTGGCGAAGCTCGGCAGCACGTGCAGGACGTTCTCCAGGGTGTAGCGCAGTTCGCGGGGGTCGGTGGCGGGGACGCCCGCGCCGAGGGCGAGGTGGTAGAGCTGTACGTCCTCGGGCGCCCAGGAGATCTCGCGGGTGCGGGGTGCGGCCGCGCGGGCCGCGGCTTCGTCGATTCGCATGCCTCTCCTGAGGTATCCCGGCCGGCCGGGACATTTGTCCCGGCCGAGTCCGTACAACAGCATCTGTCCGCGTCCGGCGCGTCTCCGTAGCGTCGTAGACATGACAGCAGACAGCGTCGCAGGCATGGCGGCGGACGGGGTGGCCGGCGGTGGACGGGCCGCGCGGGCGGTGTCCTTCACGAGGGCGGTCAAGAGCTACGGCGCCGTACGCGCCGTGGCCGGGATGAATCTGGAGATAGGGCGGGGCGAGACGGTCGCGCTGCTAGGGCGCAACGGCGCCGGCAAGTCCACCGCGATCTCGCTGCTGCTCGGGCTGGCCGAGCCCGACGCGGGCACGGTGGAGCTGTTCGGCGGGCCGCCCGAGCGGGCGGTGCGCGCCGGTCTGGTCGGGGCGATGCTCCAGGAGGCGCGGGCGGTGACCCGGGTGACGGTGCGCGAGCTGGTCGCCTTCGTGGCCGGCCGCTACCCGGACCCGTTGCCGCTCGGCGAGGTGCTGGAGCTGGCCGGGATCGGCGAGCTGGCCGGGCGGCGGGTGGACCGGCTCTCCGGCGGCCAGACGCAGCGGGTGCGGTTCGCGGTGGCGCTCGCCGGCAATCCGTCGCTGCTGGTGCTGGACGAGCCGACGGCGGCGCTGGACGTGGAGGCGCGCCGCGCGTTCTGGGAGTCGATGCGGGCGTACGCGCGCGGTGGCCGCACGGTGCTGTTCTCCACGCACTACCTGGAGGAGGCCGACGTCCACGCCGACCGGATCGTCGTCCTGGACCGGGGCCGGATCGTCGCGGACGGCACGGGCGAGCGGCTGCGGCACTCGGCGGGCGGCGCCCTGGTCGCCTTCGACCTGGCCGGGCGCGGCACCGCGGGGCTGGAACTGCTGCCGGGCGTGCGCTCGGTGGAGGTGCGCGGCGACCGGGCGCGGCTGCGCACCGACGACTCGGACGCCACCGTCATCGCGCTGGCCGGACTCGGCGCGATACGCGGCCTGGAGGTGGCTCCGGCCTCCCTGGACGACGCCTTCCTGGCCCTGACCACCGGCCCGACGGCACACGCCACCGACCCGACGGCACACGCCACCGGCCCGACGGCACAGACCACCGACCCGACGGCAGACCCCGCCGACCCGACGGCACCCGCCACCGACCCGGCAGCACAGGCACGTGAAGGAGAGACGGTCTGATGTGGGACTACCTGCGGCTGGAGGTGCGCCGCACCCTGCGGGACACCGGGTTCGTGATCGGCGGCATCGCGATGCCGGTGCTGATGTACCTGCTGTTCACGAACATCGGCGACGACGACGGTTCCTGGCGGACCGCGTCCATGGTCGGCATGGCCGCCTACGGGGCGGTCGGCTCCGCGCTCAACACCGGCGGCGGGGTCGCCGAGGACCGGTCGCTGGGCTGGCTGCGGCAGCTGCGGGCGACCCCGATGACCTCGCGCCAGGTGGTGATCGGCCGGGCGCTGACCGGTGCGGTGACCGTGCTGCCGGCGATCTGCGCGGTGCTGCTGGCGGGCGGTCTGGTCAACGGCGTACGGCTGGCGGCGTGGCAGTGGGCGGCGACGGCGCTGCTGCTGTGGCTCGCCTCGATCCCCTTCACCCTGCTCGGCCTGGGCAACGGCTACGGGCTGACCGCGCAGACCACGGGCGTGGTGAACATGGTGTGCAACCTGGGTCTTGCGGTGCTGGGCGGCCTGTGGTTCCCGGTCGCGCTCTTCCCGCACTGGCTGCGCGCGGTGTCGGCGTACACGCCCACCAACCGGGTGTCCCAGCTCGGGGTGGCGGTCGCCGGGGGGCACGCGCCGACGGCGGGGGCGGTGGCGGTGCTGACGGTGTGGCTGCTGGCGTTCGGTTCGTACGCTGTCCTGGCGTACCGCCGCAACGCCGGGAGCATCTGAGCGCGGGCATTCGATCGGGGGACCATGAAGGGCACGGACACGGACATGGCAGGCTGGCGAGGAGTGCGGTGCCGGATACGGCGGGTCCGGCTCGCCCGGGCGGCGTGGAAAGAGGACATGCGCCGTTTCAAGGCCGAGCAGAAGGCGGCCCGCAAGGACGGGCGGGCGCCGGAGCACCCCGGGCCGCCGCCCACCGGTTTCTCCCTGCTGCCCTGGCTGCTGATGGGGATGGGCTCCCTGTCCAACGTCCTCAAGGGCGAGACTCCGAACCCCTGGATCGGCGGCGCGGGCCTGCTCGTCTTCAACTCGCTGTACGTGTACGTCGTCTTCCGCGCCTTCGACAAGGAGCTGCGCGAGGCCCGCTCCACCCGGGCGGCGGTGGTGCTGATGGGCGTCCTCACCACCGCCCTCGCTCTCGGCTACGGCGGCAACTGGCTGCTGTTCTTCCCGCTGCTCGGGCTGGCGACCGGCGCGATCGTGCGCGGCCGCACCTGGCTGGGGCAGGCCGGACTGGGGCTCACCGCGCTCGCCGGTGCGGTGTCGGCGTACCGCGAGGGCTGGAACGGCATCAACATCGCCTACGCCACCTTCCTGTCCACCATGGTGACCGCCGCGATCCTGGGCCTGAGCGAAGCCGTGCGGGAGCTGCGCGCCGCCCGTGAGGAGCTGGCCCGGCGGGCGGTGGAGGAGGAGCGCATGCGCTTCTCCCGCGACCTGCACGACCTGCTCGGGCACACGCTGTCGGTGATCGTGGTCAAGTCGGAGGCGGCGCGGCGGCTGGCGGCGCGGGACATGGACGCGGCGCTCGGGCAGATCACCGACATCGAGTCGGTGGGCCGGCAGGCGCTCACCGAGATCCGCGAGGCGGTCACCGGCTACCGCGAGGGCAGCCTGAGCACGGAGCTGGACCGGGCCCGCTCGGCGCTGACCGCCGCCGGCATCGAGCCCGTGGTGCGCCGCTCGGGGCCGCCGCTGACCCCGCAGACCGAGGCGCTGCTCGGCTGGGTGGTGCGCGAGGCGGTGACCAACGCGGTGCGGCACAGCGGCGCGGCCCGCTGCGAGATCACCGTGGCGGGTGCGGCCGAGCGGGTCCGGCTGACCGTGTCCGACGACGGTCGCGGCGCGGCGGCCCGGCCGCCGGCACCGGGCGTCGGCGGCACCGGTCTGAAGGGCCTGACCGAGCGCCTCGCCACGGCGGGCGGCTCGCTGACCGCCGCTCCCGCCCCCCGCGGCGGCTTCACGGTCACCGCCGAGCTCCCCAGGGACCCGGAGGAGCTGACGGCGGCGGCACTGGCCGCGCCGGTGACGGCTGCCCCGGCGGCCGGCGAGCGGTGACCCGCCGCCGCGGGCGGGCGGCGCGGCCCCCGCACCGCCCGCCCGTCCCGCCCGTCCCGACCCGCGCCCCGTCAAGGCCCGTGACCCGCCCTACCCTTGGCCCGTGAACGAGATGCCACAGGAGGACGGGCCCGCGCGCCGTACGCGCGTCCTCCTCGCCGAGGACCAGGGCATGATGCGGGGCGCGCTCGCGCTGCTGCTGGGCATGGAGGAGGACCTGGAGGTCGTCGCGCAGGTGTCGCGGGGCGACGCGATCGTGGACGCGGTGCTGGCGCACCGGCCCGACGTGGCGCTGCTGGACATCGAGCTGCCGGGGATGACCGGGCTGGACGCCGCCGCCGCGCTGCGCGGGCGGGCGCCCGGGTGCCGGGTGCTCATCCTGACCACCTTCGGCCGGCCCGGCTATCTGCGCCGGGCGATGGAGGCGGGCGCGGCCGGGTTCCTGGTCAAGGACGGCCCGGTGGAAGGGCTGGCCTCGGCGATCCGCCGGGTGCTGGCCGGTGAGACGGTGGTCGATCCGGCGCTCGCGGCGGCGGCCCTGAGCGCCGGCCCGAGCCCGCTCACCGCCCGGGAGTGCGATGTGCTGAGCGCCTCGGCCGACGGCGCGACGGTCGCCGACGTCGCCGCCCGGCTGCACCTGTCGGAGTCCACGGTCCGCAACTACCTGTCCGCCGCGATCGGCAAGACCGGCACCCGCAACCGCACCGAGGCGCTGCGCGAGGCCCGGCAGCGGGGCTGGCTGTGACGCGCCGGGCCGCGCCGGACCGGGGCCCCTCGTGCGGATCAGGCCGGGCTCACACCTGACGTACCGCGAGCACCGCCGCCGGTTCGCCGCGTTCGCGGGCGTCCCGGCGGGCCAGTCCGGCCGAGGCGCCCGTGCCGGCGATCCGGCCGCCGTCGGCGACGGCGATCCAGGCGCCCTCGGGCAGGTCGCCGGGCGCGGTGAGGGCGAGCGCGGCGACCAGCGCCGGGTACGGGTCCTGGTCGCGTCCGCGCGGCGCCGACCGGGGGGCGCCGGCCCGCCACTCGGCGGTGCTCCGCTCGCCGCCGGTACGCCGTGACCACACCAGGTGCTGTGCCACGATGAGCGGTCCCAGCGCGGTGAGCAGCGGGAAGCCCGCCGTCAGCGCGTCCAGCGCGAACAGGACGCTGACCGCGCTGGTGACGGCGACGCCGACGGCCGCCGCGAGCAGCGCCGCCGTCCGGCCGTACGCCTTCGCCGCGACCAGCGGGAACAGGACGAGCAGCAGCAGGTCGCCCAGGCCGACGCCGACCGGGTGGGCGCCGCCGGTGAGGGCGAGCAGCGGGGCGAACGGCCGGCCGCGCACCTGGTCGAAGAAGTCGGCGGTGACGTGGGTGAGGGTGGTGGCGGCCAGGTCGTAGCAGGTCAGTACGGCGGCCAGGGCGGCGACCTGGGCCGAGCGCATCCCGCTCTGGGTCCAGAGGTTGGCCACGCCCACCACCGCCACGGCCAGCAGCACGCCGGTCCCGCCGCGCACCGCGAGCGCCGCGCCGCCGAAGGACGCGCCCGCCGTCGCCCCGGTCGCCGCGAGCGCGAGGCACCAGGCCCAGCGGCCGCCGCACAGGGGTGCCAGGGTGAACTGGACGGCCGTGCAGAGCACCAGGCCGAACAGCGCGGCCACCCAGGCGCCGGGCAGGCGGGCGTACAGCAGCGGGGCCAGGACGACGCCCGTGCAGAGCACGGCGACGTCGGCCGGGGTGTAGACGCCGACGGGCGGCCGGGGCATGTCGACCCGGGCGAGATAGCCGCCGGCCAGCGCCATGATCAGCGCCACGCAGCAGCTCAGCGCCACCAGCGCGATGCCGTTCACGACCGGCTCCCCTCCTCCAGCGCGACGCCGTTCACGACCCGCTCCCCTCCTGGTCGGCCGCCGGGCGCGCGGTCGCGGCCACGACGGGTCTGCGGGTGTCGGGGGCGGGGTCCGGCGGTGCGGCCGGTGGTGCGGGCGCCGTCTCGAAGCTGTGTTCGCGCAGGTCGGCGCGGAGGGGGGCGGTGGGCGGCAGGGCGGCGCGGTCGTCGTGCAGGACGAGTCCGGTCAGCGGCAGGCCGGCCGCGGCGATCCGGTCCTCAAGGCGGGCGCGCAGCGCGCGGGCGGGCAGCGCGGCGACGAGCAGGTGCAGCAGCGCGCCGCCGTCGGGCCGTTCGGTGAGCGCGTAGCGGGCCGGCAGCGGCACCTCGGGCTCGGCCTCGACGAGGTCGAGCAGGTCGCGGGTGGTGACGGCGGCGCTGAGCGGGCCGTTCCAGCGGCCCAGGATCTCGCTGGTGGCGGGCAGGTGGGCCAGCTCGCAGCCGGGCGCGGCGGCGGGCAGGCGGACCAGGTCGCCGGTGGCGTAGCGCAGCAGCAGCGTGCATTCGCGGTAGGGGACGTAGGGGGTGTGCACGACGACTCCGGTGCCGCCGGGCGGTGTCGGCTCCCAGGTGCGCGGGTCGAGCACCTCCAGGTGGCCGAACTCGGTGGTGTGGTGCAGGTGTCCCTGGTCGCACGGGGTGCCGCCGGAGGGCAGGGTCTCGGTCATCAGGTACGAGGTGGTCACTTGGGCCCCGAAGACCGCCTCGGCGCGTTCGCGCAGCGGGCGGGAGAGGACTTCGCCGCCCACGCCGATGCTCGTCAGGCCGAAGTCGCCGGGCCGCCAGCCGTCGCGTTCGGCGCGGTGCACCAGGGCGGCGAGGTAGGAGGCGGCGGTGCTGAGGTGGGTGATCTGCGGCGCCTTGCCGGGCAGGCCGAGCGGCGCGGCGAGCCGGTCCAGGGCGAGCGCGGGTTCCAGGGTGCCGAACTGGACGAAGGAGGCGCCCACGCGGGTGGTCGACTCCTCGGCGTTGAGCAGCGGGAGCGTGGCCCGGGAGCAGCCGGCGTAGGCGAGGGTGTGGTGGGGGCGCATGCCCATGCCGAGGACGGCCGAGATGGTGCTGAGGGCGAGGGTGGTGTCGAGTTCGGCGCGGGAGTACCAGACCGCGGTGGGGGTGCCGCTGGTGCCCGTGGTGAGGGCCATGAGGGCGGGCCGGGCGGTGGCGGAGACGAAGGCGCCGGGCAGGCCGCGCAGGGCCGTCTTCGGGGTGACGGGCACCTGGGCCCAGGTGCCGTCCTCGGGGTCGAGCGTGTCGGGGTCGAGGCCGAGGTCGCCGAAGAGGCGGCGGTAGTGGGCGGTGTGCCGGGCGGCGGCCCGCGCGGTGGCGCGCAGGCTGCGGCGGGTGACGGTGCGCCGCACCTCGGGGTCGATCCCGGCCGCCTGTCCGGGCAGCAGTGCCGAGTCGGCGCCGGGCGCGCCGAACTCCTCCAGCGTGGCGACCAGATCGCGGGCGATGCGTTCGAGGTCCTGGGGGCGGATGGGGCGGTTGAGCAGGATGGACATGCCGTAGCGCAGCTGACTCAGGGCGGTGCCGAACAAAGGGGGGCCCTCTCCTGGTGCCGGGACGGAAGGCCGCCGTCCGGGATCTTCGGGACGGGCCTTCGCTCGTCTGCCCGTGACGGCGGTGGGGTCCTCGCCCGCCGGCCCGTACGGGCGCCGTCGGTCCGTCGCGGGCGGCCGTCGTGGCCGGCCGCCCGCGACGGGGCCGCCGGATCAGGCCATGTGCGCGAACATCGCGGCGGACAGGGTGCTCAGGGCGTACTTGAGGTAGTGCTTGACCATGGTCGGGACCTCCCTCGTGAGGCGTCGCCGGTCGGCGGCGCGGCGTGGTGGTGCGCGGCCGGCCGGGTGCGGCCGGTGAGCAGCGGCAGTCTAGGAACCCGTACCGGCCACCACTAGATGTCATGCACTGATAAATCACGCGAGCGCCCGACTAGTTGTGGAGTGCGAGGTTCCGCATGATCGCGGAACGCCGGAGTCCGGTCCACGGAATCCGGGAGTCCGGTTCGCGGAATGCCGAAGTCCGCTCGCGGAACGCGGGCGTCCACCCCGGCGCACGCGCCGCGCCCGCGCGGTGCCCGCCCGCCGGGCGGCCGCCTCCCCTCGCCTCCACTCGCCCCCTGACGCCCTGTCACTTCCTCTCGGAACGGTCAAGAATTCGTTAGTACGCCGAAGCATCGGAATAGTCGCCCAGGCGTACGAGGTTTCACCCGGCACCGGTCGCGATGATCAGCGACGCCCCCGGACGATCAGCGACCCCGCTCTCTCCGACCCATCCTCTCCGACCCCTCTTTCGACGACGGCCTGGAGGCCACCCTCAATGACGCTCACGACGACCGACCGGCCCGCACGGAGCGCGAGCGGGGCCACCGTCCCGGTGCTCGCGTTCGCGGGCATCGTTGTCGCGGTGATGCAGACCCTGCTCGTGCCGGTCATCAAGGACCTGCCGCAGCTGCTGGACACCTCGTCCAGCAACGCCACCTGGGTCCTGACCTCCACCCTCCTCTCCGGCGCCGTGGCCACGCCGATCATGGGCCGTCTCGGCGACCTGTACGGCAAGCGCCGCATGCTCATCGTGAGCCTCACGGTGATGGTGGCCGGCGCCCTGGTCAGCGCGTTCACCAGCGCACTGCTGCCCATGATCGTCGGCCGCACCCTCCAGGGCTTCGCCATGGGCGCGATACCCCTGGGCATCGGCCTGATGCGCGACATGCTGCCGCGCGAGAAGCTCGGCTCCTCGATGGCGCTGATGAGCTCCTCGATCGGCGTCGGCGGCGGACTCGCGCTGCCCGCCGCCGCCCTGGTCGCCCAGCACACGAACTGGCACGCCCTCTTCTACGGCGCCGCCGGCCTCGGCGTGCTGTCCATCGTCCTGACCCTCCTGACCGTGCCCGAGTCGCCGATGCGCGCCGAAGGCTCCTTCGACCTGCTCGGCGCGCTCGGCCTGTCCGCCGGACTCGTGCTCTTCCTGCTGCCGATCACCAAGGGCAGCGACTGGGGCTGGTCCTCGGCCACCACGCTCGGCCTGTTCGCCGCCGCGGCGGCCGTCCTGCTGCTGTGGGGCCTGCTGGAGCTGCGCGTCGCCGCCCCGCTGGTCGACCTGCGCACCACCGCCCGCCGCGAGGTGCTGCTCACCAACCTCGCCTCGATCATGGTCGGCGTCGCCTTCTACGTCGTCTCCCTGGTCCTGCCGCAGCTGCTCCAGCTGCCCACCGCCACCGGCTACGGCCTCGGCCAGTCGATGGTCGTCGCGGGCCTGTGCGTGGCCCCGCTGGGCCTGACGATGATGTTCACCGCGCCGGTCTACGCCCGGCTGTCCGCCCGCTACGGCCCCAAGGTCACCCTGATCACCGGCCTGCTGATCATCGCGATCGGTTACGGCGGCGGCCTGGGCCTGATGGACGCGGCCTGGCAGACGGTGATCACCTCGCTGATGCTCGGCGCCGGCATCGGCCTGGCCTACTCCTCCCTGCCCGCGCTGATCGTCGGCGCGGTCCCGGCCTCCGAGACCGGCGCGGCCAACGGCCTCAACACCCTGATGCGGTCCATCGGCACCTCCGTGTCGAGCGCCGTGATCGGCATGGTGCTGGCCAACACCGCCGACCACGTGAACGGCGTGGCCGTCCCGACCATGCACGGCTTCCATGTCTCCTTCCTGATCGCCACCGCCGCCGTCGCCGTCGGTCTGGTGCTGGCGCTGTGCCTGCCGAAGGCGAACCGCTCGTCCGTGCCGCAGCTGCGCGCCAGCAGCGAGGAGGACGCCAACCTGGCTCGCGCCGAGGAGGTGCTGCGGGGCTTCCGCGGCCGGGTCCTGGACGCCCAGGGCACTCCGGTCGCCCGCGCCAAGGTCACCCTGATCGACCACCGCGGCCGGCAGGCCGGGGCGACCCTGTCCGGCGAGGACGGCTCCTACGCCCTCGCGGTGCCCGCCAGCGGCCCGTACGTGCTGGCCGCCCGCGCCGCCGGCCACGGCCCGCACGCCTCGTCCGCCAGCCACGCCGGCGACGAGCGCCCGGTCGACCTGGACCTCGCGCTGCCGGGCGAGACCGTCACCGCCTGAGCCCGGTGCGGACGGGCGGCGCGGCCGCCGGGACGCACCCCACCGCACCCCCCGTCGCACCCGCGGCGGGGGGTGCGGCAGCATGGGCGGCCGGAACGGACGTACGACCGGAAGGACCCCCCGCATGACCGCGGCGCCCCAGCCCGAGATCCTGGCCGCGTTCGAGGCCGCGAAGGGCTTCATGCCCGTGGACGAGGGGCTGGCGCTGTACGCGGCGGCCGTCGAGGCCGGACGGCTCGGGCTGCCGCTGCTGGAGGTCGGCACGTACTGCGGGCGCTCCACGGTCCTGCTCGCCGACGCCGCCCGGCGGTCCGGGGTCACCGCCCTGACCGTCGACCACCACCGCGGCAGCGAGGAGCAGCAGCCCGGCTGGGACTACCACGACCCGGAGACGGTCGACCCGGAGATCGGCCTGATGGACACGCTGCCCGCCTTCCGGCGCACGCTGCACCGGGCGGGTCTGGAGGAGCACGTGGTGGCGCTCGTCGGCCGCTCGCCGCAGATCGCCGCGCTGTGGAACACCCCGCTCGGGTTCGTCTTCGTGGACGGCGGCCACACCGACGAGCACGCCGGGGCGGACTACGCCGGCTGGGCCCCGCACGTGGCGGCCGGCGGACTGCTGGTCATCCACGACGTGTTCCCCGAACCGGAGGACGAGTTCACCGGGCAGGCCCCGTACCGGGTGTACCTGCGGGCGCTGGAGTCCGGTGAGTTCACCGAGGTCTCGGCGGCGGGCTCGCTGCGCGTCCTGCGGCGCGCGGAGGCTGCGGGGCCGGGGGGCGCGGCCGCCGGGGCGGGAGGCGTCGCGGCCCGGTCGGGAGCCGTGGCCGCCGGGGCGGGAGGCGGGGTGTCGGGCGAGGGCCGCGGTTAGAGTCGCTGTCGTGTCGTACACGGACCCCGACCTCGTTCCGCCGCGGCCCGAGCGGCCCGAACACCCCGGCCGTCCCGGCCGCCCGCGCCGCCGGCCGGCCGTCGCCGGCGTCGCGCTGGTCTGCGGCGCGCTGCTGGGCTGGCTGGCGTACGAGACGACGGCGGCCTCGGACCCCGCCTCCGGCCCGGGGGCGGCGCACACGGCCGGGGTCACCGCGCCGGCCGCCTCGTCCGCGTCCGCCCCGGCGGGCGGGGACGGCAAGGGCGCCGCGGCCGCCGGATCGCTCAAGGGCAAGGTCGTCGTCATCGACCCGGGCCACAACCCGGGCAACGTCCGGCACACCGCCGAGATCGCCCGCCAGGTGGACATCGGCACCCACCGCAAGGAGTGCGACACCACCGGCACCGCCACCGACGCCGGTTACGCCGAGGCCCGGTTCACCCTGGACGTGGCGCACCGGCTGCGCACCCTGCTCGAACGGCAGGGCGTCACGGTGAAGTTGACGCACGACGACGGCTCGCCCGCCTGGGGTCCGTGCGTGGACGAGCGGGCCCGGATCGGCAACGCGGCGCACGCGGACGCCGCCGTCTCCATCCACGCCGACGGCTCGGCGCCCGGCAACCGCGGCTTCCACGTCATCCTCCCGGCGGCCGTGCACTCCGGCGCCGCCGACACCCGCCCGATCGCGGCCGCCTCCAAGAAGCTCGGGACGGCGATCGTGGGGGACTTCGCCCGCGTGACGGGCGAGCCGGCCTCGAACTACCTCGGCGGCGGCACCGGTCTCGTCACGCGCGAGGATCTGGGTGGTCTCAATCTGTCAACGGTTCCCAAGGTCTTCATCGAGTGCGGCAACATGCGCGACGGCCGGGACGCGGCACGGCTCACCAGCGGTGACTGGCGGCAGCAGGCCGCGCAGGGGTTGTCTGAGGGAATCGTGAGTTTCCTGCGCGGGCAGGCGACGCCGCGTTGATCTCTGCGGACAGCCTCACCGTACGGGCGATAGTGTCACTCCTACGATGAGAGGGCACCCCCACGCTTCGCACCAGGGCCTGACGGCGACCTGGTGACAGCGACGCCTCTACCGACGACGAGACGACCTACGAAGGACCTGACGTGAATATCCGCTCCCTCACTCGGGGCGACGGCGTGGTGATCGGAGCAGCGGTGTTGCTGTTCATCGCGTCGTTCCTCGACTACTACTCCTACTCCATGTCCGGCTACTCCAGCAGCCAGAACGCGTGGGAGTCCCTCGGGACCGGCCTCGGCATCTACATGGGGGCCGTCATCGGCGCCGCCCTGATCGTCCTCAACCGCTGCCTGCCGCAGCCGCGCAAGGTGGCCGGTCTCGACCTCGGGACGATCGGCGTGGGCTTCACCGTCCTGGCCGCGTGGATCTTCTTCTGGTCGCTGGTGGACGTGCCGAGCGGCATCGAAGCGGGCGCGGGCCTGATCCTCGGCTTCATCGGGGCGCTCGTCCTGGCCGCCGCGGCCGTCGCCACCCCGCTGGTCCCCGCCCTCCAGGCCGCCCTGATCCCGGCCCAGCGCCCCATCGCCCCGCAGCCCTACGGCGCGCAGCCGCCCAGTGGCTACGGCTACCCGGGCGCCCAGCCGCAGGCCGGTCAGCCCGGCCAGCCCTACGGCGCCCAACCGCAGCCGGGTCAGCCCCAGCCCTACGGCGCCCAGCAGCAGGCGCCCGCGCAGCCGCAGACGGCCGGCGCGTCCGCCCCGCAGTCGGCGGCGCCGTTCTCGCCGTTCTGGTACGCGGTGCCCGCGCCGCGTCCGCTGTTCGGGGAGGACGGTGCGCCCACCCCGGTCGCCGAACTGTCGCCGGGCGTCTGGTACCTGGCGGTGGAGCAGCGCGGCCAGGGCCTGCTGACGGAGATGCAGGACGGCCGCCGCGGTGTCCTCCAGGACGCCTCGGACATCCAGCGCGGCAGCTGAACCGCCCGCCGGTCCACGGCTGAACCGGCTGAACGGCCCTGCGGCCCCTCGTCCTTGCGGGCGGGGGGCCGTTGCCGTGCGGACGGCGGGGCGCGGCCTCAGGGGTTGGCGTTGGCGCCCTGCCTGAGGTCGCCGGTGGACGGCACCTTGTCCTTGACCGGCGCCCCGGCGTCCTTGCCCGCGTCCTTCACCTTGTTGATGGTGTCGTTGAAGCTCTGGGCGGCCGAGCCGTCGCCCTTGCGGAGCTTGGCGGGCAGGTCCTTGAGCCCGGCGATGGCCTCGTTGAGCGGGGCGAGCGCCTTGGAGAGGAGGGGGTCGCCCTGCGCGTTGCGCACCGCCGCCTTGAGCCGGTTGTAGGTGAAGGCGCCGGCCAGACCGGCCTTGACGAGCGTCACCTTGCGGCCGTGCGCGCCCTTCTTGAACTTGCCCTCCTTGTACGGTTTCCAGATCCACTGGTAGGTGGCTCCGGCCGCGAGGCCCGCGTTGGCCACGAAGCGGGTCTTGGCGAACTTCTGCCGCTCCGCCGACGTGGTCGGACTGGGGGTGGCGGCGGCGGCGACGGCCGCGGGACGGCCGGTGCGCTGCCCTCCGCCCTGGTTCGTGGCCCACGCGGCGGAGCCGGCGAGCAGGGCGCAGCACAGGGTGAGCGCCACGGCGAGGCGCCGTATCGGTACGACGGGCACGGTGTCCTCCGCATCGTGTTGCTTCGGGTTCTCCGTCGGTCCGTGTGAACCGGGTCATACCGCCCGAAACAGGATACGGGTCGTACCGGCCGGGTCACCGCCCGTGCGCGGTACAGGTTTCAACCGGGGAGGCGGGGCAGTCGAACACCATGTCCCCTCGATATCGCACGGGTTCCAACTCCGCCGGTACGGTCATCGCGGTGGTAGCGGACGTGATGGCCGCCATCCTCGGTCTGTGGATACTGATGTATCTGCTGGACGCCAACCGCGCCAACGATCTGGTCCAGTGGATCCACAGCGCGGCGAACTGGCTCGCCGGCTGGTCCCGCGACCTGTTCACCTTCGACCGGGCGTGGGCCCGGGTGGTGGCGGGCTACGGTCTGGCCGCCGTGGTGTACCTGTTCGTCGGGCACGCCCTCGCCAACCGCCTGCACCGGCACTGACCGGGCGTCCCGGGCGGCGGGAGCGCCCTGCGGCTCACGGCCGCAGGGCCTCCCCGTCGCAGCAGTCCGGGTCCAGGCCCCTGGGCAGCCGGTCGCCGGCGAAGACCGTGCAGGTGGGCTCGTGCCCGCCGAGCGCGGCCACCGCGAGCAGCAGCGAGCCGGCCGTCCACGTGGTCAGCTCGCGCGGCCATATGGCGTCGTCGGCGAAGACGTAGCCCGTCCAGTACAGGCCGGTCTCCGGATCGCGCAGGTGCTGGATGGACTTGAGCACCTCCAGCGCGCGGTCGGACTCGCCCACCGCCCACAGGGTGAGGGCGAGTTCGGCCGACTCGCCGCCGGTCACCCACGGGTTGGGCACCACGCAGCGCACCCCGAGGCCGGGCACCACGAAGCGGTCCCAGTCGGCCTCGATGCGCTCCTTGGCCTCCGCGCCGGTCAGCGCCCCGCCGAGGACCGGGTAGTACCAGTCCATCGAGTAGCGGTCCTTGTCGAGGAACCGCTCGGGGTGCCGGCGGATCGCGTGGCGCAGCGCACCGGCCGCCAACTCCCAGTCGGGTTGGGGCTCTTCGCGCTGTTCGGCGATGGCGAGCGCGCAGCACAGCGCGTGGTGGACCGAGGAGGAGCCGGTCAGCAGGGCGTCCTCGGCGGCGGTGCCGTCGTCCTCCCGCTTCCAGCCGATCTGCCCGCCGGGCCGCTGGAGCCGCAGCACGAACTCCACCGCCGCGTACACCACCGGCCACATGCGGTCCAGGAAGGTGTCGTCGCCGGTGGCGAGGTAGTGGTGCCAGACGCCGACGGCGACGTAGGCGACGAAGTTCGTCTCCCGGCCGCGGTCGGTGACGGCGTCGTGCGCGCCGTCGGTGTAGGCGGCGTACCAGGAGCCGTCGGGCAGCTGGTGCCGGGCGAGCCAGGCGTAGGCCCGCTCGGCGGCCTCGTGCTCGCCCGCGGCGTCCAGTCCCATCGCGGCCTCGACGTGGTCCCACGGGTCGAGGTGGTGGCCGCGGAACCACGGGATCGCCCCGTCCTCCCGCTGCGCGGCGAGGATGCCGCGCACGGTGGCGGCGGCCTGCTCCGCGGTGAGGACCCCGGGCAGGACGAGGTGTTCTGTCCGGGGCGTGGTCACTGGGCGGCCGCCCGGGGCAGGTGCGGCTTGGTCGCGTAGGCCACGAAGCTCTTGCCGATCAGCGGGTTGAGCGCCTGCTCGGCGACCCGGGTGGCCAGCGGCTTCTTCATGATGTCCCAGACCAGCAGCTTGTGGTACGCCCGCACCGGCAGCGCCTTGTCGTTGTCGACGCCGAAGGCGCACTTGAGCCACCAGTACGGCGAGTGCAGCGCGTGGGCGTGGTGCGTGCCGTACGGCTTGAGGCCGGCCTCGCGGATCCTGGCGAGCAGTTCGTCGGCCTTGTAGATGCGGATGTGGCCGCCCTCGACCTCGTGGTAGGCGTCGGAGAGGGACCAGCAGACCTTCTCGGGGCCGTAGCGCGGGACGGTGATCGCGATCCGGCCGCCGGGCTTGAGCACGCGGACCATCTCGGCGAGGACGCCCTTGTCGTCGGGGATGTGCTCCATCACCTCGGAGATGATCACGACGTCGAAGGACTCGTCGGGGAAGGGCAGGTGGAGGGCGTCGCCCTCCATGGCGGTGGCGGTGGCCCCGGCGGGCGCCTCGCCGGCCTCCTTCATCGCGGCGAACCACTTGGCGACCTCGCGGATCTCCTCGCCGTTCTGGTCCAGCGCCACGACCTGCGCGCCGCGCCGGTAGCACTCGAACGCGTGCCGGCCGGCGCCGCAGCCGAGGTCCAGGACGCGGTCGCCCGCGGCGAGCGGGAACCGGGAGAAGTCGACGGTCAGCACGTGGCCCTGCTTTCGGTGTGCTCGGAGTGGTCGCCGGTGGTCGGGGCGGCCGCCGCGGGGCGGCCGGTGGTCGGGGGCGCGGGGCGCGCGGGCGCGGCCGGGGCGGCGATGGCCTCGCGGTAGCGGGCGACGGTGCCCTCGGCGGCCCGGGCCCAGGTGAAGTGCGCGAGGACCCGCGCGCGGCCGGCGGCGCCCAGGCGCGTCCGCAGCTCGGGGTCGCCCAGCAGCCGGGTCAGCGCGGCGGCCAGCGCGCCGGGCTCGCCCGGCGGCACCGCGAGGCAGGTCTCGCCGTCGCGCCCGGCCACCTCCGGAATGGCGCCGCCGGTGGTGGCGACCAGCGGGGTGCCGGTGGCCATCGCCTCGGCGGCCGGCAGCGAGAAGCCCTCGTACAGCGACGGCACGCAGGCCGCCTCGGCGGAGCGGACCAGGTCGACCAGTTCGGCGTCGGAGATGCCCTTGACGAAGTCGACGGCGCCTTCCAGGCCGTAGCGCTCGATCGCCTGGGCGACGGGGCCCTCCGCGGGCCGCTTGCCGACGACGACGAGGTGGGCGGCGGGGTGTTCGGCGCGCACCTTCGCCAGCGCCTCGACCAGGAAGACCAGCCCCTTGAGCGGGACGTCGGCGCTGGAGGTGGTGACGATGCGGCCGGGCACCTTCGCCACCGACGGGTCGGGCGCGAACAGGTCGGTGTCGGCGCCGATGTGGACGACGTGGATGCGGTCGGGGCGCACCCCGAGGTGGTCGACGATCTCCTGGCGGGAGGTGCCGGAGACGGTGAGCACGGACGGCAGCCTGCGCGCGACCCGCTTCTGCATGCGGGTGAAGGCGTACCAGCGGCGTACGGACCACTGCCGCTGGCGGGTCTGCGCGGCGTCCAGCTCCAGCCTCCGGTCCACGGTGATGGGGTGGTGGATGGTGGTGACCAGGGGCGCGCCGACGTCGCCGAGGAGGCCGTAGCCGAGCGTCTGGTTGTCGTGCACGACGTCGAACTCGCCGCGGCGGGCGCGCAGATGGCGGCGGGCGCGCAGCGAGAAGGTCAGCGGTTCGGGGAAGCCGCCGGTCCACATGGTGGCGACCTCCAGCGCGTCGACCCAGTCGCGGTACTCGTCGCGCTTCGGGGTGCGGAAGGGGTCCGGCTGGCGGTAGAGGTCGAGGCTGGGCAGCTCGGTGAGGCTCAGGCGCTGGGCGGCCGGGCCGTCGAGGGCGTCGAGCACGGGGTAGGGCTGGGAGCCGATCACCTCCACCCGGTGGCCGAGGCGGGCCAGTTCGCGGGAGAGGTGGCGGACGTAGACGCCCTGGCCGCCGCAGAACGGGTTGCCCTTGTAGGTGAGGAGCGCGATTCCGAGCGGTCGCCCGCCGTCGGCTGCGAGGCCCTGCGAGGACTCCGCCTGACTGGCCTCAGCGGACACTCTGGGCCCCCTTCTGACTGCGCTGTCCCGCGAGGTTACGCCGGGTCGTCGATCTAGAACAAGTTTCAGACTTGATCGTCCAGGAAGCTCCGAATCTACCGGCAGGTAGCCTCGCCGCAAGGCGGTGGAACGGGTGATTCACGCCACGGCCGGGGCCCTGGCATGCTGTCTGGTCGCACGCCCTCACCGACTGTCACGGAACGGGACCCATGCCTGCGGAGATCCGTATCACGCGCCCCTGCCCGGCACCCCTGACCGAGCGGCAGGAGGCCCGCCGGCGCCGCATCCTGCACGCCAGCGCGCAGCTGGCCTGCCGGGGCGGGTTCGACGCGGTGCAGATGCGGGAGGTGGCGGAGTCCTCGCAGGTCGCCCTCGGCACGCTCTACCGGTACTTCCCGTCCAAGGTGCACCTGCTGGTGGCCACGATGCACGACCAGCTGGAGCGGATGCGCGGCACCCTGCGCGCCAAGCCGCCGGCCGGTGCGACCGCCTCCGAACGGGTGACGGAGACCCTGCTCCGCGCCTTCCGCGCGCTGCGGCGCGAGCCCCGGCTCGCCGACGCGATGGTGCGCGCCCTGACCTTCGCCGACAGCGGCGTCTCGGCCGAGGTGGAGCGGGTGCTCCGGCAGACGACGGCGATCATCCTGGAGGCGATGGGGCAGGACGCCGACCCCACCGACGAGCAGCTCTCCGCGATCCGGGTCATCGAGCACACCTGGCACTCGGCCCTGATCACCTGGCTCGCGGGCCGCGCGTCCACGGCCCAGGTCGAGACGGACGTGGCGACGGCGTGCCGGCTGATCGATCTGACGCGGGCGTGAAGAAGGCGCGAGGAACCCGCAGAAAACCTACGAGACGGGTTCCCTTCGCCGGTATTGCCCGGATCAGGTACTAGGGGTCGCCGTCCAGCCCAGTCCTTGCGGCTTTCCGGCCTCTCAGCCCGTCCGTCGACGTCGGCCCCGGCGGATGCGTGACGCGTCTCGCCCAAGTCGGCTACTCCGGTCGAACTCCCTCACTCGCCTCGTAGGCCACTTCCAGGATGAACCCGCCGCAACCGGTACGCAACCCCCCAACGAGAGTGAGGGAAGGGCGGGGAAAGATTGCCGGATTTCACCGGCCGGTAAAGTGACGGCGTCGTCATCACAGCCGTACGAGGGGAAGCCGGTGCGAATCCGGCGCTGACCCGCAACCGTGAGCCGCCCCCGGGGGCGGCGAGCCGGACTGCCTCGTACGGCCCGTGACCGGCTCACGTGCGTCGGCGCCCGCCGCCGCACGGCGCCGTCGAGGTATACGGAGCCGAGCTGCGGGGATGCCCCGTGCTGTCCGGCTCCCCACAGGGAGAGGCATCCGCCGATCATGAACATCCGCCGCTGCGCCGCGGCCCTGGCCGCCGTCGCCGTGATCGGCATACCGGGCCCCGCCTTCGCCGCCGGCTCGTCGCCTTCCCCGACCGGGCCGGCCACCCTGCCCGCCGGGCTCTACGGCGACACCGACCCCAAGTACGACGGCGTGTGGCGGCAGTCCCTCGCCCTGCTCGCCCAGCACACCGCCGGGGTGCGGCCCGCCGCCCGGGCCGTGGACTGGCTGACCGGGCAGCAGTGCGCCGACGGCGCGTTCGCCGCCTTCCGCGCCGACCCGGCCCGCGCCTGCGACGCCAAGGTCATGGTCGACACCAACAGCACGGCCGCCGCCGTCCAGGCCCTCGCCGCGCTCGGCGGGCACGACGCCGCCACCGGCAAGGCGGTCGCCTGGCTGAAGTCCGCGCAGAACAAGGACGGCGGCTGGGGCTACACGCCCGGCGGCCCCAGCGACACCAACTCCACCTCGGTCGTCGTCGGCGCGCTCGCCGCGACCGGCGAGAAGCCCGCCGCCGTCCTGAAGGACGGCAAGTCCCCCTACGACGCGCTGCTCGGCCTCGCCCTGCCGTGCTCCGGCGACGGCGCGGGCGCGTTCGCCTACCAGCCGGACAAGAAGGGCGAGCTGGCCGCCAACGCGGACGCGACCGCCGCGGGCGTCGTCGCCGCCCTCGGCCAGGGCCTGGCGGCCACGGGCGCGAGCAAGGGGGGCGCGGCCCGGTGCTCCGGCTCCGGGAAGCCGACGGCCGCGCAGGCCGCCGCCAACGGCGCCGCCTACCTCGCGCACCAGGTCGCCAAGAACGGCTACCTCACCTCCGTGCTGCCCGGCGCCACCGCCCAGCCCGACTACGGCAACACCGCCGACACGGTCGTCGCGCTGGCCGCGCAGGGCGGGGCCGCGCAGGCGAAGAAGCCGCTTCAGTGGCTGGAGCAGCACTCCGAGGCGTGGGCCAAGCAGAGCGGCCCGGCCGCCTGGGCCCAGCTCGTCCTCGCCGCCCACGCCACCGGCACCGACCCGCGCGACTTCGGCGGCCTCGACCTGGTCAAGGCGCTCAACGCCACCGGTCCCGCGCCGCGGTCCACCGACGCGCCCACGCCCGGCGAGGCCGCCGGGACGTCGGCGAAGAGCGGCGGCGGCCACGCGTTGTGGTGGACCGGCGGCATCCTCCTTCTCGTCGTCGTCGCCGTCGGGGTCATGCTGGGCGGCCGCCGCAAGCGGGGGCAGCAGCCGTGACCGGCCGCCCGCGCACGCCGTACGCCCTGCCCGTCCTGCTGCTGGCCGCCGCCCTCCTGCTGGTGGCGGCGGGCGCGGGCACGGCGCAGGCCGTGGGCTACCGCTACTGGTCCTTCTGGGACCGGGACGGCGGCCGGTGGACGTACGCCACCGAGGGGCCGTCGACGGCCCGTCCGGCCGACGGCGACGTGCAGGGGCTGCGGTTCGCGGTCAGCGAGGACTCCCAGGACGCGGCCCGGCCGCGCGGCGCGGCCGACTTCGCCGCGATCTGCGCGGGCACGCCGGCCCGGCACGGCCAGAAGCGGGTGGCGCTCGTCCTCGACTTCGGCACGAAGGCCGACGCCCCGGCCGGCGAGGCTCCGCCCGCCGCTCGCACCGCCTGCGCCCGGGTGTCCTCGGACGCGACGACGGCGGAGGCGCTGGCGGCGGTCGCCAAGCCCCTGCGCTACGACACCAACGCCCTGCTGTGCGCGATCGCCGGCTACCCGGCGCAGGGCTGCGGCGAACAGGTCTCGGGCAAGGGGCCGGACGCGGGCAAGGGGTCGGAGACGGCCGCCGCGAGCGATGCGTCCGGGAACTCCGGGGACTCCGGTAACTCCGGTAACTCCGGTGGGAAGGGCGGCGGGCCGTCGGTCGGGCTCGTCGCGGGCGGCGCGATCGTCGCCGTCCTCGCCGGCGCCGCCGTCTGGCAGGCCCGGCGGCGCCGGGATGCGTAGGACGCCGGACGGCGCGGACGCGGGCGGCGACCCGGCCGCGGCCGCGCGGACCCGCCCGGCGGCCGTCGCCCCCGGCCCGCGCGGCACGCCCGGCCGCTCCGGGGCGCGCCGGGCGGCCGGTGTGCACGCCGGGGCGTGGTGGGTGTGGGCGCTGGCGCTCGGCGTCGGGGCCACCCGGACCAGCAACCCGCTGCTGCTGGGGCTGCTGCTCGCGGTGTCCGCGTACGTCGTGGTGACGTGCCGGGCGAACACGCCCTCGGCCCGCTCGTACGCCGCCTTCGTGCGGCTCGGGCTCGCCGTGCTCGGCATCCGGCTGTTCTTCGCCGTCGTGCTCGGCTCGCCGATCCCCGGCTCGCACGTCCTGCTCACCCTGCCCGAGGCGCCGCTGCCGCACTGGGCGCAGGGCATCCGGCTGGGCGGCCGGGTGACGGCGGAGGCGCTGCTGTTCGCCCTGTACGACGGCCTGAAGCTGGCCACCCTGCTGGTCTGCGTCGGCGCGGCCAACGCCCTCGCCGCGCCCGCCCGGCTCCTGAAGTCGCTGCCCGGCGCGCTCTACGAGATGGGCGTCGCCGTCGTCGTCGCGCTCACCTTCGCCCCGCACCTGGTCGCCGACGGCCGCAGGCTGCGCGCCGCCCGCCGGCTGCGCGGCCGTCCCGACCGGGGCCTGCGCGGCCTCGTGCACGTCGGACTGCCGGTGCTGGAGGGCGCGTTGGAGCGCTCCGTGGCCCTGGCCGCCGCGATGGACGCCCGCGGCTACGGCCGCACCGCCGAGGTCACCCCCGCCGTGCGCCGCACCACCGCCGCCCTCACCCTCGGCGGTCTGCTCGGGGTGTGCGCGGGGACGTACGGGCTGCTCACCGCGGCGGGCGGTACCTACGGTCTGCCCGTCCTCCTCGCCGGACTCGCCGCCGCCCTGGCCGGGCTCCGGCTCGGCGGCCGCCGTTCGCCGCGCACCCGTTACCGCCCCGACGCCTGGAACCCGCGCTCCTGCCTGGTCGCCGGCTCCGGAGTGGCGGTCGCCGCGCTGCTCTCCCTGGCCGCCGCCCGCGACCCGGACGCCCTGCACCCGGGGGTCGTCCCGCTGGTCGCGCCCGCGCTGCCGCTGTGGCCCGCCGCCGCCGTACTGCTCGCGCTGGCCCCCGCCTTCGCCGCCCCCGGAACCACCGCCCGCAAGGAGCCGTCGTGATCCGCTTCGAGGACGTCTCCGTGACCTACGACGGCGTACCCGAACCCACCGTCGCCGCGGTGGACTTCACGGTGCCCGAGGGCGAACTCGTGCTGCTGGCCGGGCCGTCCGGCGTGGGCAAGTCCACGATCCTGGGCGCGGTGAGCGGACTGGTGCCGCACTTCACCGGCGGCACCCTGCGCGGCCGGGTCACCGTGGCCGGCCGGGACACCCGCACCCACAAGCCGCGCGAGCTGGCCGACGTGGTCGGCACCGTGGGCCAGGACCCGCTGTCGCACTTCGTCACCGACACCGTCGAGGACGAACTCGCCTACGGCATGGAGTCGCTGGGGCTCGCACCGGACGTGATGCGGCGGCGCGTGGAGGAGACGCTCGACCTGCTGGGCCTGGCCGCCCTGCGCGACCGTCCCATCGCCACGCTCTCCGGCGGCCAGCAGCAGCGGGTCGCGATCGGCTCCGTCCTGACCCCGCACCCCCAGGTGCTGGTCCTGGACGAGCCGACCTCGGCGCTGGACCCGGCCGCCGCCGAGGAGGTGCTCGCCGTCCTCCAGCGGCTCGTGCACGATCTCGGCACGACCGTCCTGCTGGCCGAGCACCGCCTCGAACGCGTCGTCCAGTACGCCGACCAGGTCGTCCTGCTGCCCGCCCCGGGCGCGGCCCCGCTGCTGGGCGCCCCGGCGGACATCATGGCCGTGTCGCCGGTGTACCCGCCGGTGGTGGACCTGGGCCGGCTGGCCGGCTGGTCCCCGCTCCCCCTCACCGTCCGCGACGCCCGCCGCCGCGCGACCCCCCTGCGCGACCGCCTGGCCGCCCACACCCCGCCCACCCCCACGCCGGCCACCGCGCCGGGCACGACCACCGCCGCGTCAGCCCCCGCGCCGGGCACGACCACCGCCGCGTCAGCCCCCGCGTCGGCCGGGGCGCCGGGCGCGGACGCCGCCGTACCGGGCGCCCCGAGCGACACGGCCGCATCCGCGCCCCGCCCCGCGTCGCGGCTGCGCCTCCGTCGCCGCCGGGGCGCCGTCCCCGCCGAGGACGGCGCCGTCGTCGCCGAGGTGCGCGGGCTCGGCGTCCGCCGTGACGGCGTGCGGGCGCTGCGGGACGTGGACCTGACCGTCGCCCCGGGCGAGACCGTCGCGCTGATGGGACGCAACGGGGCCGGCAAGTCCACCCTGCTCGGCTCGCTGGTCGGCCTGGTGCAGCCCTCGGCCGGACAGGTCCGCGTCGGCGGCGCGGTCCCGCACCGCACCCCGCCGCGCGAACTGGTCCGCCGCGTCGGCCTGGTCCCGCAGGAGCCGCGCGACCTCCTCTACGCCGACACCGTCGCCGCCGAGTGCGCCGCCGCCGACCAGGACGCGCAGGCCGCGCCCGGCGCCTGCCGCGCCCTGGTCTCCGCGCTGCTGCCCGGCGTCACCGACGCCACCCACCCCCGCGACCTGTCCGAGGGCCAGCGGCTGGCGCTCGCGCTGGCCGTCGTCCTCACCGCCCGCCCGCCGCTGCTCCTGCTGGACGAGCCGACCCGCGGCCTCGACTACGGCGCGAAGGCCCGTCTGGTCGCCGAGCTGCGCGCGCTGGCCGCCGCCGGGCACGCGATCGTGCTCGCCACGCACGACGTGGAGCTGGCCGCGGAACTCGCCCACCGGGTGGTGCTGCTCGCCGAGGGCGAGGTGATCGCCGACGGCCCCACCGCCGAGGTGGTCGTCTCCTCCCCCTCCTACGCCCCCCAGGTCACCAAGATCCTCGCCCCGCAGCGCTGGCTCACCGTCGCCCAGGTCCGCGAGGCCCTCGCATGACCGCCCGCACCCCCGCGCCCACCCCGGCGGGCACCCCCACCCGGACGGCCGCGCCCACCACCCGGACGGACGTCCAGGCCCGCGCCGTACGTCTCGGCCCCCGCTCCCTCGCCGCGCTGCTCCTGGTCAGCGCGGTCGGGGCGGCCGGATTCCTGTGGCCGTTCCTCGCCCCGCCCACCTCGCGGCTCAGCGCGCACGCGCAGGACGCGCCGTGGCTGTTCGCGGGCCTGCTGGTGCTGCTGGTCGCGGTCGTCGCCGCGACGATCGCCGAGTCCGGGCTCGGCCCGAAGGCCGTCGCCATGCTGGGCGTGCTCGCCGCGACCGGCGCCGCGCTGCGCCCGATCGGCGCGGGGACGGCCGGTCTGGAGCCGATGTTCTTCCTGATGGTGCTGAGCGGCCGCGTCCTCGGTCCCGGCTTCGGCTACGTGCTCGGCTCGGTCACCATGTTCGCCTCCGCGCTGCTCACCGGCGGGGTCGGGCCGTGGCTGCCGTTCCAGATGCTGGCGATGGGCTGGTTCACGATGGGCGCGGGCCTGCTGCCCGGCCCGGACCGGCTGCGCGGCCGGGCGGAACTCCTCCTGCTCGCCGTGTACGGCTTCCTCGCCGCCTTCGCCTACGGCACGATCATGAACCTGGCCGGCTGGCCCTTCATGGGCGCCCTCGCCTCCTCCATCGCCTTCGACCCGCACGCGGCCGTCCCCGCCAACCTGGCCCGGTTCGTCGCGTACTGCCTGGCCACCTCGCTGGGCTGGGACCTGGGGCGGGCCGTCGTCACCGTGGTGCTGACCCTGGTCGTCGGTCCTGCGGTACTCCGGGCGCTGCGCCGGGCCACCCGAAGGGCGGCCTTCGAGACGCCGGTCACCTTCGACACGCCCGAAAGCTGACCGCAACGTCACGACCTGCGCACCCACCGCGACGGCCCCGGTGAAGCACCCCACATGACCCGAATCACCTACGAAACGCGACCGTAGATCCAACCGGGTGAGACGTTCGCGGCTTTACCCGCGCCGACCTGCGGTTTGAGACGCCGCTCACACGAACGGTCCACGCCCGGGTTGCGACGACAACTAGTAAAAGGGGTGGTTGCGTCCGGTTTTCCCGGCTGCTTCTCTGGAGCACGTCGCAAGGAGCCGACGGTCCTCACGGGTCGCGGCGCCAGGCAGTCCCTCCCCGCGTCAGCGGGCTCCGGCTGTTCGCGATCCCCCGTCCCCGACGCAAGAGGTATTCCGTGTCCGTCTCCTTCATCAGCCGCATCGCCACTCCGAAGAAGGCCCTCTCCACCGCCGCCGTGGCCGCCGCCACCGTCGGCATGGCCCTCTCCGCCGCCCCCGCCCACGCGGCCACCGCCACCGGTTCGGCCGCCGACGCGAAGACGATCGCGCACCAGATGATCCCGGACGCCGCGCAGTTCAACGCCTTCAGCCGTATCGTCGAGCACGAGAGCGGCTGGAACATCCACGCCACCAACGCCTCCTCCGGCGCCTACGGCCTGGTCCAGGCGCTGCCGGCCTCGAAGATGTCCACGGCCGGCGCCGACTGGAAGACCAACCCCAAGACGCAGATCAAGTGGGGTCTGGACTACATGAACTCCCGCTACGGCAGCCCGGCCAAGGCCTGGAACTTCTGGCAGGCCAACGGCTGGTACTGAGCCACCCCTCGGTCCTGAGCCGCCTTTTCAGGAGCATGGCGCCGGCGACCCCGGTTTGAGCCACCTCACGGCACTCGTGGAGGCGGCGGCCCCCGATCCCCTGGGCCGCCGCCTTCGCCGTGCCCTCCGCTTTCCGCCGCGTCCGGCAGCCGCCCGGGCGCGGTTCTGCTTCTCTGGTCCCATGACAGCGGACGCGCAGCCGGAGGACGCCCACCCGCACGGCGGCCCGCACGGCGGCCCGCCGGACGATCCCGAGTCCCGTGGTCTGCGCCTGGTGGCGGTGCTGCTGGGCCTGACCGTGGTCAGCGGGATGATCGACGCGGTGAGCTACCTCGGCCTCGGCCACGTCTTCACCGCCAACATGACCGGCAACGTGGTCGTCCTCGGCTTCGCCGCCGCGGGCGCGCCCGGCTTCTCCATCCCGCACACCGCCACCTCGCTGGCCTGCTTCCTGGTCGGCGCGCTGGCCGGAGGCAGGGTCGCGGCCCGCTACGGCGGTGTGTCGCGCCGCGCCTGGGCCCGGGTGACGCTGGCCGCCGAGGCGGTGCTGGTCGGCGCGTCGGCGGCGGTCGCCTACGCCGCGCCGGGCGCCGCCGCGACGGTGTACGCGCTGATCGCGCTCACCGCCTTCGCGATGGGCCTGCGCAACGCCACGGTCCGCAAGCTGGGCGTCGCCGACCTGACCACCACCGTCCTGACGATGACCCTCACCGGCCTGGCCTCCGACTCCCGCGCCGCCGGCGGCCCCGGCCACCGCTCCCCGCGCCGCGTCGCGGCGGTCGTCGCAATGCTGCTGGGGGCCGCGCTGGGCGGGTGGCTGGTGCTCCACCGCGACCTGGGCACACCGCTGCTGATCTCGGCGGCGGCCGCCGGGGTGCTGGCGGCGGTGACGTCGGGCCGGGAGTGAGGTCAGCTCACCGGTCCGCGCCGCCGCCCAGGTCCACGTCCGCGGCCGCCGCGATCCCGGCCGTGCGGCCCGGCGCCTTCTGGTGGCTCCAGTACAGGTTGGTGTGGGCTATGACCTGCTCCGGGGGCGGGGAGCCGTAGGCGGAGGTGTCCGTCGTGGTGTGGGCGTCGGCGACCAGGAGCGTGTCGTAACCGCGCACGAGCGCGCCGTGCAGGGTGGAGCGGATGCACACGTCGGTGGAGGCGCCGGCCACGACGAGCCGGCCGACCCCGAGACCCGACAGCACCTTTTCCAGGGTGGTGTCCTCGAAGGAGTCGCCGTAGTTCTTGTGGATCAGCGGCTCCGCCTCGTGCGGCGTCAGCTCGGGGACGATCCGCCAGAGGTCGCTGCCCTTCGGCATGTCCTCGTCGGCGTGCTGCACCCAGACGACGGGGACCTCCTCCCGCCGGGCCCGCTCCACCAGCGCCGCGATGTTCGCGACGACAGCGTCACGGTCGTACGCCGTGCCGACCACGTCGTTCTGCACGTCCACGACGAGAAGGGCGGTGTTGGGCCGCTCCTGAAGTGTGGTCATCGTTCCCCCAAACGCCTGCCTGAACTGTCTGCGCCCACCTTAGAAGGCAGAGGCCCAGCTGACGAAGACGCCGAAAGCTCCGGGCCGGACGGTGAGGATCGGCCCGGAGGGGTTCTTCGAGTCCCGCAGGGAGACGGCCGCGCAGGGCGCTTCGGCGACCTCCAGGCAGTCGCCGTTCTGATCCCCGCTGTAGCTGGACTTGTGCCAGGCCAGGTCACCGAGGGGGGCGCACTCGACGCAGCTGCCGCCTTGGTCGCCGCTGTAGCTGGACTTACGCCACCGGATCTCCAACTGAGTCTGGTCGCTCCCCATAGCGTTCCTCCATCACGCGCCGGATCAACTCCGCCGAGTCTTTCAGCGAGAGGGCGGCAGCCTGGAGGTGATCGTAACGGAGCGAGCAGTCGTTGACGGTGTCCGGATTGGCGCTCGGGTGCCCACTTCCGTAGCCCTCGGTGTAGACGATGTCGGGGTCGTTCGCGAAGTGAAAGAGGTCGAACGAGCCCTGCATGCCCGCGTGCGCCCCGGCCGAGTACGGCAGCACCTGCACGTTGATCCGAGGGTTGGTCTCGAACCTCAACAGGTGTGCCAGTTGCTCCCTCATGACGTTCGGGCCGCCGATCTCCTGATGCAGAACAGCTTCACTGATGATCGCCCAGAACACCGGAGGCTCGCTCTTCTCGAAGATGCGCTGACGCGCGAGCCGCGCGGCGGTGCGTCCGTCGAGGTCGCTGTCGTCCAGGGCGCCGAGCACCGCGCACGCGTACGCCTTGGTTTGCAACAAGCCGTGCACGAGGTGAGTGTGGAAGGTGCAAATCTTCACCGCCCGTGCCTCCAGCTCGGCAACCTGCTGGAACCACGAGGGCAACTGACTTCGCAGCACGAGGATGATGAGGCGGGACAGGACTCCGCCCGTGCCCAGCGCGGCGTCCACGTGTTCGCTGAACGAGGGCGTGGGCAGCTTGCGGGCTGTCTCGATCTGACCCACCAGTGAGCCGGTGTAGTTGACGATGTCGCCCAGTTGCCGTTGGGTGAGGCCGGCTGCTTCGCGCAGGCGGCGCAGTTCGAAGCCGTAGTAGTCGAGCGGTGAGGCCCCCGGGTCGAGGACGTTGATGTTGGTCACGCACGGTCCCCTTTACACGTGACTGTCCACACGCGGACACGTTGTATTCAGGCAATGGCCCACCGTAGTGACAGCAGGTCAGGCTTGTCCTGTGAACGACTACTTTCCCTCCGTACTCGCGGGCGCCCGGCCCGCCCAGTACCGCCTGAGTCTCACGGTGAGCGAGCACTCGGCGCGGCACATCCGCCGTATCGTGCGCTCGTACCTGACCGAGTGGGAGATGGCGGAATTGACGGACACGGTGGAACTCGCCGTGACCGAGCTGGTGGCGAACGTCGTGCGCCACGTCCCCGACCGCCGGTGCACGGTGCTGCTGCTGAGCCGGGCGACGGGCGTTCGCGTGGAGGTCACGGACAGCTCGCCGCAACTGCCCGAGACTCCGGCGGACTTGTCCGTGGACGCGGAGGGCGGCCGCGGCCTGCTGCTGCTCGACGCGGTGGTGGACAAGTGGGGCGTCCAGCCTCATGGAGCGGAGGGCAAGACGGTGTGGTTCGAGTGCGTGGAGCATGGGGAGGCGACGTGAGCTGGAGTCCGGCGATCTACAAGTTCGTGGACGGCGGCGACATACCGGTGCCGATGGATCCGGCGACGGTGCGGGCGGTCCTGGAGCCGTACGACATCGGTGACCCGCAGCGCACGGAACGCCCGGACGGCACCATGGAGTTCTGGGTGCGGGCGCCGGCGGGCGGTGAGGCCGCGATGCTCGTGGACGAGTACGGAATCCTGGTGGAACGCCCCACTGTCGGCGGCGTGTTCGACATCGTCGCGGAGCTGCTCTCCCGGCTCGGCGCGGTCGTCCTCAGGCCCAGCGACTCCGTCGCCGTGTGCCGCGCGGAGGAACATCCGCACCTCCCGCCCGCGATGCGCGAGGACGCACTCGTCATCGAAATGACAGGCGGGGCGCTGGAGTACGCCCTCACCGGGCCGCACCCACGACGTAAGGAACCCTCCAGACCCGGCAAGCGAGGAGCGGCGTGAGTGACACCCTGCTGTCGTTCATTCCCGCGGACCCGCGGTGGCAGCCCGACCGGGACGCCGCGGACAGGGCGGTCCGTGCGCTGCACGCCTTGGCGCCCGAGGACGACGGGATCAAGGCGACATGGCACGACGAGATCATGTTCGTGGACTGCGGAAGCCGCTTCGATGAGGTCGCGTGCCCGCGATGCGACGCGGTCCTCGACAAGCACTGGTTGGGCGACCGGCTGAGTGCGGTGCTCACGGAGAAGACACTCACCGTCGTCGTTCCCTGCTGCGGTGGTGAGCCGTCCCTGAACGATCTCGTCTACCGCGAACCGTGCGGACTGGCCCGCTTCGACATCACGGTGTGGAACCCCGGCCGATCGCTGCTGGCAGAGAGCGAGTTGAGGATCGTCGGCGTCGCACTCGGACACCCCGTACGGCAGATCATGGCCCACTACTGAAACCCTCGTCACTCCGCTCAATCACCGAACGGAACCCGCCCGTGCAACCCCCCTACCAGCCCGCCGACTTAGCCACGGGCAGCACGCAGCACACCGCTGCCACCGCACAAGCGCGGAAGTCGCCGGCGGGCCGCCGCGTGCCTCTCCTGGCTACCGCGTTCGCCGTGCCGCTGTACGCGGTGTGGGCCGTGTGGCTGGCCACCGGGGGCGGGGATCTCGCGGCGCAGGTGGCGTGGGCGCGGTTCGTCGGGACGTATCCCTCGGCGCCGTACAGCTTCGCCTGGTACGGCGGGGTGCATGTGGGCAACTACAGCCTGCTCGCGCCGCAGTTGATGGCGCTCGGTGGGGTGCGGGGGGTGAGCGTCGTCGCGGGGGTCGGGTCCGCCTGGGCCGTGGCGGAGGTGTTCGTGCGGTGCGGGGTGCGCAGGCCGCTGCCGCCCGCGCTCCTCGCGGTGCTGGCCCTCTGGTGCGACGTCGCCTCCGGGCGGTCCACCTTCGCCCTGGGGGTGGCGTTCGGTCTTGTGGCGTGTCTCGCGCTCGTCGGACCCTCGCGGCGGCTCGTCGTCGCCGGGGGCTTCGCCGCGCTGGCGACGCTCGCCAGTCCCGTGGCCGGGCTGTTCCTCGGTGTCGCGGGCGCCGGGTGGCTGCTCGACCGGCGGTTCGCGAAGGGTGCCGTGCTGTGCGGGCCGCCCGCTGTGGTGGTCGGGCTCACCGCCCTGCTCTTTCCGTTCAGCGGCACCATGCCCATGTCGGACGGCGACGTGTGGCGGCCCGTTCTCTTCGCGGTGACGGTCGCGCTGCTCGCCCCGCGGCGGTGGCGGGCGGCCCGCCACGCGGCGGGCGTCTACGCGGCCGGCGTGCTGCTCACCGCGCTCGTCGCCTCCCCCGTCGGCTCCAACGTCGTCCGGCTCGCCGAGCTGTTCGGGCCGCCGGTGCTGCTCGCCGCGCTGCTGGAGAGGGAGGTGCGGGCCGTGCGGAAGGTCGCCTTCGGGCTCGCGCTCGCGCTGTCCGCGCAGTGGGTGGGGCAGCACGCCGTCCACGTGCTGCGGATGTCCACGCCCGTACCGGCCTGGGCGGCGGAGACGGACGGGGTGCGGGCCGCGCTCGGCCGGCTCGGAGCCGATCGCACGCGGGTCGAGATCGTGCCCGCCGTCGACCACCGCGAGACGACCGTACTCGGTCCGGATCTGCTCCTCGCGCGCGGCTGGAACCGGCAGCTCGACGTGGCGCGCGGGCCCCTCTTCTACGACGGCTCCTTCTCCGCGACCGCCTACCGTGCCTGGCTCGGCCGCTGGGCCGTCGGCTACGTCGTGCTGCCGGACGGCGAGCCCGACTGGGCCGCGAAGGACGAGGCGGCGCTGGTGCGCTCCGGGCCCGGCTGGCTGGTACCCGTGTGGCGCGACGCCCACTGGCGCGTCTACCGGGTCGCCGACGCCGTGCCCCTGGTGTCGGGCGCCGGGGCGTCCGTCGTCCGCGCGGACGCCGCGCACCTCGTCGTACGGACCCGCCGGCCCGGCACGGTCACCGTGCGCGTCGCCCCCTCCCCGTGGCTGCGCTCCGACGCCGGGTGCCTGGCGCGCGCGGGCGCGTGGACGCGGCTGACCGCGCCCGCCGCCGGCACGTACCGGATCAGCAGCTCCTACCTGCCCCCGCGGCAGCGCTGTTGAGCGGCGCCCGCGCCCGCCGCGCCCTCGCGCCCCGCGCCCCGTCCCCCACGGCTCAGCGGACTGCCGGTTCCGGCACCGCCTTCCGCGTGACCCGACCCGCCTCCACCGCCCGCGGCCCCTGCAGCAGATACGTCAGCGCGAAGCCCAGCCCCACCACCGTCGCGCCGCCCACCGCGTCCAGCACCCAGTGGTTGGCGGTGCCGACGATCGCGGTGACCGTGAAGAGGGGGTGCAGCAGGCCCAGTGCCTTCATCCACCGCCTGGGGGCGACGACGGCGATGACGACGCCGCAGAACAGGGCCCAGCCGAAGTGCAGCGAGGGCATCGCCGCGTACTGGTTGGTGACGGCGGTCATCGCGCCGTAGTCGGGCCGGGCGAAGTCCTGGACGCCGTGCACGGTGTCGACGAAGCCGAGGCCGGGCATCAGGCGCGGCGGGGCCAGCGGGTAGAGCCAGAAGCCGAGCAGGCCGATCAGGGTGGCGAAGCCGAGGGCGGTGCGCGCCCAGCGGTAGTCGGCCGGGCGGCGGACGTAGAGGACGCCGAGGACGGCGAGCGGGACGATGAAGTGGAACGTCTCGTAGTAGAAGCTGAGGAAGTGGTTCAGCCAGGGGGTGGCGGCCACCGTGTGGTTGACCCAGTGCTCGACGTCGAGGTGCAGTGCGCGTTCGAGGGAGTGGATCTGGTGGCCGTGCCGCTCGGCGGTGGCGCGGTCACCGGCCGCGACCAGGCGGACCTGGGAGTAGGCGGCGTAGGTGACGCGGATCAGCAGCAGTTCCAGCAGCAGGCTGGGGCGGGTCAGGACGCGGCGCGGGGCCGGGACCAGGGGGACGCGCCATCGGCGGTCGGGGACGGGGTCGGCGTACCGGGTCGGGACCGGGCGCCGGTAGTGCTCGGCGGTGCGGGACAGGAAGGGCACGCAGGTCGCGGCGGCGAGCGCGGCCAGCAGGACCACGTTGTCGCGCAGCGGGTCCAGCAGTGCCGTGGGCGGCAGCAGCGCCTTGGTCGGCAGGGTCATCACCGCGATCACGGCGACCGGCCACAGCGGGCGGTCGGCGGCGCGGCGGCCGACCCGGCCGACGACCGTGATCAGCACCCACAGCAGCTGGTGCTGCCAGGCGGTGGGCGACACGGCGATCGCCGCGCAGCCGGTGACGGCGACGGCGAGCAGCAGTTGCCCGTCGCGGGCGTAGGCCACGGCCCGGCGCAGGGCGAGGGCGACGACGGCGGCGCCGAGGGCGAGGAAGAGAGCGATCTCCAGCGGGCCGGTCAGTCCGGAGCGCAGCAGCGCGCCGTGCAGGGACTGGTTGCCGAGGGCGTCGGCGCGGCCGCCGAGGCCGACGCCCGCCATGTGGTGGACCCAGTAGGTGTGGGAGTCGTGCGGCAGCGCGGCCCAGGCGAGCGCGGTGCAGGCGGCGAACGTCAGGCCGGTCGAGGCGGCGGCGCGTCGGCGTTCGGTGCGCCACAGCAGCGGAGCGAACAGCAGCATCGTGGGCTGGAGGGCGGCGGCGAGGCCGATGAGGGCGCCGCCGGCGCGCTGCCCGCGCACGGCGAGGCAGCCGAGCAGGACGAGCAGCACCGGGATGATGCTGGTCTGGCCGAGATGGAGCGCGTTGCGCACCGGCAGCGACAGCATCAGCAGGCTGACGGCGACGGGCGCGGCGAGCAGCGCGGTGCGTCGGCCGACCGGCTGGGGCAGGGCGCGGGCCGCGATCAGGCCGAGGGCGGCCACCAGCAGCAGGGTGCCGAAGATCCAGCCCCAGCCGAGGGCGTCCTCGGCGGCCTTGGTGAGCGGTTTGAGGACGAGGCCGCCGAAGGGGGTGCCGGTGAAGCGGGTGGAGTCGTAGAGCGAGCCCTTGACGTGCAGGACGCCCTCCGGTCCGACCCAGGTCTCCAGGACGGTGAGCCGTTCGGCGGGCGGGGTGGCCAGCAGGGCGGTGACCTGTCGTATCGCGAGGACGCCCGCGATCAGCCACAGGCCCAGGCGGGCCGCGTGCAGGCCGGGTCTGGGCGAGGCGGTGACCGCCGTGCCTGAGAACGCTCCCACCGGTCCCGAGCTGCGCTCCGCGTCCGCCACGCCCCGTCGGCCTCCCGCCCCAGTACGTCCTGAGCGCCCGCGCGCCGGACTCCGCCGTACTTCGTGAAGCTCCCCGATCCCCCGGAAAGACGCGGGAACCCCGGGTCCACCTGTCTCGTCTGCCCGGAGTCCGGCCGGACGTGACGGCGCCGCCCGTGCTCACGGCGGCGGCGTCGCCTTCCGGCCGGGCGGCAAGTCACCTTTTGTCCGGACGACGATAGTGCGTCGGCTGTCCGGTTCCCGACGCGGGGGGCGACAAGCGTCACAGCAGGGGACCGCGGGAGGTGGCCGGATTCGGGCAGATGTCCCTGCGTATCCCGCCTTTAGGTGCGCTGCGCACCGACCCGCGCACGGTACGTTACGGCCACAACCGGTCGTATGGTCGATTTTCGGCCTGCCCGGTGCGGGCCGTTCTGGTCCGCCGACAGCGTCGCCGCGTGGGCCGTGTCCCTGTCCCCGTCGAAAGGCAGGCGAGCGAAGCCTTGTCGGTTGCCACAGTCACCGCTCCCCGGTCCGTGTCCCTCACCAAGAGCCCTCCCGCCCCCACCGTCACCGACCCGGCGCTGGTCAGGCGCGCCGTGAAGGCCGCCGCGCTGGGCAACGCGATGGAATGGTTCGACTTCGGTGTCTACAGCTACATCGCGGTGACCCTGGGCAAGGTCTTCTTCCCCTCCGGCAACCCGACGGCGCAGCTGCTGTCCACCTTCGGCGCCTTCGCCGCGGCCTTCCTGGTGCGCCCGCTGGGCGGCATGGTCTTCGGCCCGCTCGGCGACCGGGTGGGCCGGCAGAAGGTGCTGGCCGTCACGATGATCATGATGGCCGCGGGCACCTTCGCGATCGGACTGATCCCGTCCTACGGCACGATCGGCGTCGGCGCGCCGATCCTGCTGCTGGCCGCGCGGCTGGTGCAGGGCTTCTCCACCGGCGGCGAGTACGCGGGCGCCTCCACCTTCATCGCCGAGTACGCCCCCGACAAGCGGCGCGGCTTCCTCGGCAGCTGGCTGGAGTTCGGCACGCTGGCCGGTTACATCGGCGGCGCGGGCCTGGTGACGCTGATGACGGCGCTGCTGTCCTCGGACGACCTGACGTCGTGGGGCTGGCGGATCCCGTTCCTGATCGCGGGTCCGATGGGCATCATCGGCCTGTATCTGCGGATGCGACTGGAGGAGACCCCGGCGTTCGCGGCCGAGGTGGAGAAGGCGGAATCCAGCCGCCCGAAGGTGCCGCTGCGCGAGATGATCTCCGGCCAGTGGAAGGCGCTGCTGCTCTGCGTCGGCCTGGTGCTGGTCTTCAACGTCACCGACTACATGCTGCTGTCGTACATGCCGAGCTATCTGACGAGCGAGCTGAAGTACGACGAGACGCACGGGCTGCTGGTCGTGCTGGGCGTGATGGCCCTGATGATGATCGTCCAGCCGTTCGCGGGCGCGCTGACCGACCGGGTGGGCCGCCGTCCGGTGATCGCGGCCGGCTGCGCCGGTTTCCTGTTCCTGTCGATCCCGGCGCTGCTGCTGATCCGCCAGGGCAGCCTGGCGGCGGTCGGCCTGGGCATGGCGGCGCTGGGCCTGCTGCTGGTCTGCTTCACGGCGGCGATGCCGGCCGCCCTGCCGGCGCTGTTCCCGACCCGGGTGCGCTACGGCTCCCTGTCGATCGGCTTCAACGTCTCCGTCTCGCTGTTCGGCGGCACCACCCCGCTGGTGGTCACGGCGCTGATCGGCGTGACCGGCAACCTGATGATGCCCGCCTACTACATGATGGCCGCCTCGCTGATCGGCGGTGCGGCGGTGTGGTTCATGAAGGAGTCGGCGGGCCGTCCGCTGCCGGGCTCGGCCCCGGCCGTGGAGCGGTAGCCGAGCGAGGTGTCGCGTCCGGCGTCCGCCGGGTCCGCGCGCCCCGGCCGTCCTGGTGACGGCCGGGGCGCGCTGTCGTGCGGGGGCCGGGTGGCGGGAATTGATCGCTCACGCTCGCGCGTCGGGCTAGTATTCGTTAGCGCAGCTAGTTAGCACCTCTAACTAGGCATACGAAAGGCTTGATGCATGAGCGACCCGCAGCTCTGGAACGACGTCGACGCCTACTTCTCCGGTCTGCTGGCCCCGCAGGACGAGGCCCTGGAGGCCGCCCTGCGCGACAGCGAGGCGGAGGGGCTGCCGCCCATCAGCGTCACCGCCGCCCAGGGCAAGCTGCTCCAGCTCCTCGCCCGCCTCCAGGGCGCGCGCAACATCCTGGAGATCGGCACCCTCGGCGGTTACAGCACCATCTGGCTGGCCCGCGCCCTGCCCGAGGACGGCCGCCTGGTCACCCTGGAGTACGACGCCCACCACGCCGACGTGGCCCGCCGCAACCTCGCGCACGCCGGCCTCGAACACGTCACCCAGGTACGGGTGGGCCCCGCGCTGGAGACGCTGCCCAAGCTCGCCGACGAGAACCCGCCCCCCTTCGACCTGGTCTTCATCGACGCCGACAAGGTCAACAACCCGCACTACGTGGAGTGGGCGCTGCGTCTGACCCGCACCGGCAGCCTGATCGTCGTGGACAACGTCGTACGCGGCGGCAAGGTGACCGACGCGACCAGCACCGACCCCAGCGTGCGCGGCACCCGGGCGGCGCTGGAACTGATCGCCGAGCACCCGCGCCTGGACGGCACCGCCGTGCAGACCGTGGACAGCAAGGGCTACGACGGCTTCGCGCTGGCCCGGGTGCTGGACTAGAGGGGCCCTAGAGCAGATCGGTGTAGTGGACGCGGCCGAGGCGGGCGCCGGGCGGGGCGGTGACCGCGTCGCCGACGACGGCGGCGAAGAGGCCGGCGGACTCGTCGACCACGACCCGGCGGCCGTCCGGCCGGGCGTCGAGGGTGAGGCGGCCCAGCTCGTCCAGCGGCAGGACGTCGGGTCCCGCGACGTCCAGGGTGCCGTCCGTGCCGTCCGTGCCGTCCGTGCCGCTCAGGGGCGCCCCGGCCGCCACGTCGGCGAGCGCCTCCACCACCTCGTCGGCGGCCACCGGCTGGAGCGGGGTGGTGGGCAGCCGCACGGTGTCGCCGTCGGCGGTCCACTCCATGATCTTCGGCACGAACTCCATGAACTGCGTCGCGCGGACGATCGAGTACGGCACCGGTCCGGCCTTGACCTCGTCCTCCTGCGCGACCTTCGCCCGGTAGTAGTCCACCTGGGGGACCCGGTCGATCCCGACGATCGACAGCAGGACGACGTGCCCGACGCCCGCCTGCCCGGCGGCGTCCAGCAGGTTGCGCGTCGTGGTGCGGAAGAACGGCGTCGCCGCGGCGTCGAAGGACGGCGCGTCGATCGTGTCCACCACCACCTCGGCCCCCTCCACCGCCCCGGGCAGCCCCTCGCCCGTCAGCAGGTCCAGGCCGGTGTTCCTGGCGTGCGCGGACACCTCGTGGCCGGCCTTGCGCAGCCGCTCCACGAGCCGCGACCCGATGAAACCGGTCCCACCGACGACAGCGATCCTCACGGCACGGTCCTCTCCTCGGCCCGGGTCGGCCCCGCACCTCACCCTAGGGCGGCGGCCCCGCCGCTGCACGTCGCGCGCGCACGGCGCCTAGACCTCGTGGTAGAAGCCCACGTTGACGCTGCGCGGGCCGGTGCGGTCCTGGACGACGATCTCGCCGGCGCCGCCCCTGGGCAGCGGCGCCGTGCCGCCGTAGGGCAGCGCGCGGCCGGGTCCGCCGCCGGTCGCCGCGAGCCGGACCTCGGCGGACGGGTCGGGCTGGGAGCCGCGCAGCCAGGTCACCTGCCACGTCCCGTCCGCCGCGCACCGGAACTCCAGGTGCACCCGCGAGACGAACAGCCAGTCCTCGGGCGTCACCAGACGGCACGCGGCCCCGTCCCGCCCCACCCGCAGCACGGCGCCCGGCTCGCTGGGCGCGTCGGCCATCAGCATCCCGGCCGTCGCGCCCGCCTCCGCCCCGGAGACGGCGGCCATGGTGAGTTCGAGCACGTGTGCTCCTCGTGGTTCGGGGCGCCCGGACCGCCGCCGCCTCGTGCTCAGCCGCCCGGCCGCGTCAACGCCGTTGACGGCGCGCCTGATTGGCGCACCGCGCGGCATGATAAATCGCCCGGCGACGGCCTGTCCGGCACAATGGACTCATGACCGAGCGAAAGCCACCCGGTGTTCCGTTCGAGTCCTGGGTCGAGAAGGAGATCCGCGACGCGCAGGGACGGGGCGACTTCGACCGGCTGCCGGGCGCGGGCAGGCCACTGCCGGACGACACGACGTACGACGAACTGTGGTGGGTGAAGCGGAAGATGGCCCGCGAGGGCCTGTCCGTGCTGCTGCCGCCGACGCTCGCGCTGCGCAAGGAGGCCGAGGACGCCCTCACGGCGGCCTACGCGGCGCCCTCCGAACCGGCCGTCCGCCGGATCATCGCGGAGATCAACACCAAGATCCTCGACATGATGCTCAAGCCGCCGCCCGGCCCCCCGCTGGGCCTCAAGCGGTACGACGTCGAAGAGGTCGTCCGCGAGTGGCGCCAGCGGCGCGGGGGCCGGGCGGCGGCTGAGTAGTGCCGGACATGGCCGGGTGATGCCGGGTCGTGCTGCCCGCTCGGGTCAGTGATCGGTGCGGGGGGTGGTGCGGCCGTCGTCCGCGTGGGCGGCGGCGTCGGCGCGGGAGGGGGCGGAGCCGACCGCGGCGCGCTGGCGGTTCGGGTCGCCGTGGCCCGCGTTCAGCAGCTCGTCGAACAGCTCGCGGGCCTCCAGCAGGGCGGCGCGCAGGTCCTCGGTGTCACCGCCGGTCGCGGTCGCGTCCCGGCCGGCCTCCGGCGCGCCCTGCGCGGCCCGGTGGATGCGGCGGTAGCCGTGGACGTGGTGGCCGTGGTGCACGGACAGCGCGGCGAGCTGCTCCTCGTACTGGCCGCCGTCCGGGAAGCCGAGCGCGCCGGCCACGTCGGAGAGCAGCGCGTCCGCCTCGGTCACCGCCTCGCGCGGCGAGTCGACGAAGTGCTCCTGCACGGCCGCCCAGCGCGTCTCGAAGCGGTCCCGCTCGGCCGGCTCCAGCGGCCGTACGCGCAGGTCGCCGTGGCGCTCCACCCGGTCGGCGAGTTCGCGTTCGGCGGCCTTGGTGTCGCCGTCGTGGCGGGCCACGGTCCGGTCGTACTCCGGACCGAAACGCCGCTTCAGGTTCTGCCCGCCGGGCCGGTTGCGGGCCCGTACGGCGAGGACGGCCGCCACCACGACGACGACCGCGACGATCACGATCAGAGCAATGATCAGGCCTGTGGACATGGCTGCCTTCCGGATGGGTCGGCCCAACTGGCCGGTTCTCCGTTCGTGTTGCCCGCGAACCGGACGGCAAACTGCCGGAAGGGCGGCGAGACGGCGGCCGGGCGGTGCGGGGGTGCGGCAGCGGTGCGGCGGCGGCGCGGCGGTCGTTTATCGGGTTGCGCCGGGCACCCCGCCGACGCCGACAATGCGCGCATGGCCCTCCCCCCGACGCCCACGACGCCCCGGACCGCGGCCCCGACGCCCTGGACCGTGGCCCCGGAGCCGTACGACTCGCCCGCCGCCCTCGCGCTGTGGCGGGCGTACTACACCGAGGTCAGCGACCGCTGGCACCTGCTGCACGAGGGGCGCCGCACCGACCCCGCCGAGCTGGAGCGGGGCATCGCCGCGACGGACGGGGCCGAACTCGTTCCGCCCACCGGGCAGTTGCTGCTCGCCCGGTACGACGGCGCACCGGCCGGCACCGCGGGCGTACGGCTGCTGGACGCGGCCACCGCCGAGCTGACCCGGGTCTACCTGGGCGAGCGGGCGCGCGGCAGGGGTGGCGCGGCGCTGCTGGTCGGGGCCGCCGAGGACGCCGCCCGCGCGCTCGGCGCCCGGCGGATCGTCCTGGACACCCGCGGCGACCTGGTCGAGGCCCGCGCCCTGTACGCCCGCCTCGGCTACGCGGAGACCGCGCCGCACAACGACGACCGGTACGCCGAGCACTGGTTCGCCAAGTCCCTCGGGTGAGCGCGCTCAGGGCAGGCGGGTCACCGAGCGCGCGTCGTGCGGCCGCTCCGCCGCCGAGCCGCACAGCTCCCCGGTCAGCTCGTGCACCAGCCGCACCAGGTCCGTCGTGCCCTCGCGGCCCCACCAGTCGCCGAGCAGTTCGGCGAGCGACTCCTCGCGGGCCTGCGAGAGCCGCCGGGCGACCTCGCGGCCCTGGTCGGTGAGGATCAGGTCGAGTCCGTGCCGCTCGGCCAGCCGCCGTTCCTCGACCTGGCGGGCGGCCTCCAGGATGACGTTGAGCGGCACCGGCACCCGCTCGGCCAGCAGGGCGGGCTCCACCCAGCCGTACTTGTTGATCCGCAGCAGCAGCCAGCTCGCCGCGGGCAGCAGGTCGTAGCCCGCCTTGGCGGTGATCCGCCGGTAGACCTCGCGCCGTCCCTCGCGGGTGCCCAGCAGCGACAGGGCGCGGGCCACCTCGTCGTGCGAGGAGCGCTGGACCGGGTTGGTGACGTAGGTCTCGGTGACGTCCGGGGCGGTGACGGAGCCGCGCAGACGGTCCTCCTTCAGGAACCAGGACAGCACGAAGGCGAGCAGGGCGACCGGGGCGGCGTAGAGGAAGACGTCGGTGATGGCGGAGGCGTAGGCGTGCAGGGCGGCCGGGCGCAGCGCCGACGGCAGGGCGGCGATGCCGCGCGGGTCGGACTTGAGGGCGTCGGCCGAGGCGCCCGGCGGCAGCGCGGCGCCCCGGAACGCGGCGGTCAGCTTGTCGGCGAGGCGGCTGGCGAAGACGGTGCCGAAGATCGCCACGCCGAAGGAGGCGCCGATGGAGCGGAAGAAGGTGGCGCCGGAGGTGGCCACGCCCAGGTCCTCGTAGCTGACCGCGTTCTGCACGATCAGCACCAGCACCTGCATGACCAGGCCGAGACCGAGGCCGAAGACGAAGAAGTAGGCGCTCATCTCGGCGGTGGAGCTGTGCTCGTCCAGGCGGTGCAGCAGGAGCAGGCCGATCGTGGTGACGGCGGTGCCGGCGACCGGGAACACCTTCCAGCGGCCGGTGCGGCTGACGATCTGCCCGGAGCCGGTGGACGCCAGCAGCATGCCGACCACCATCGGCAGCATGTGGACGCCGGACAGGGTGGGCGAGATGCCGTGCACGACCTGGAGGAAGGTCGGCAGGTAGGTCATCGCGCCGAACATGGCGAAGCCGACGATGAAGCTGATGATCGCGGAGAGGGTGAAGGTGCGGATGCGGAACAGCTTGAGCGGCAGCACCGGTTCGGCCGCCCGGCGCTCCACCGCCACGAACGCCACGACGAGGACGACGCCCAGCGCCGCGAGCCCGATGATCTGCGGGGAGCCCCAGCCCCAGGTGGTGCCGCCGAGCGAGGCGACCAGCACCAGGCAGGTGGCGACGGAGGCGATGAGCAGGGTGCCGAGGTAGTCGATGACGTGGCGCTGCGCCTTGCGCGGGATGTGCAGGGCGGCGGCGATCACGGCGAGGGCGATCACGCCGACGGGCAGGTTGACGTAGAAGACCCAGCGCCAGCTGAGGTGTTCGGTGAACAGGCCGCCGAGCAGCGGGCCCAGGACGCTGGTCGCGCCGAACACCGCGCCGAACAGGCCCTGGTAGCGGCCGCGTTCGCGGGGCGAGACGACGTCGCCGACGATCGCCATCGACAGCACCATCAGGCCGCCGCCGCCCAGGCCCTGGAGCGCGCGGAAGGCGATCAGCTGGGGCATGTTCTGTGCCATCCCGCACAGCGCCGAGCCGATCAGGAAGATCACGATCGCGGTCTGGAAGAGCTTCTTGCGGCCGTACTGGTCGCCGAGCTTGCCCCACAGCGGGGTGGCGGCGGTGGAGGCCAGGAGATAGGCGGTGACCACCCAGGACAGGTGCTCAAGGCCGCCGAGGTCGCTGACGATGGTGGGCAGCGCGGTGGAGACGATCGTCTGGTCCAGCGCGGCGAGCAGCATGCCGAGGAGGAGGGCGCCGATGGAGACGAGCACGTTGCCGGACACGTGCTCGGAGTCCGGGGCGCCGGGCCCGCGGGGCGATCCGGGCACGAGCGAGTCCCCGCCGGCGCCGGGCGCGGCGTCGCCCTCCGGCGGGCCTATGGGATCACCGTCCCCGCCGCCCGTCGTGCCCGTCCTCCCCATCCTCCCCGTACTCCCCGTCCTGCCGTCCTCATCCCCGGCCATGGAGTCCTCCCGCCGTTCTCGTGACGACTTCCATCATGATCGGTGTGTCCCGTTATGGCCTGTTGAGTTCTTCCGGAAGCCGCCATTCCGGGGGCTTCGGGGAGACGGTGTGGAGAGGATCTGCATAATCCTTGGAGTTCGGACGGGTCCGGACGGGAGGGGACGGGAGGGGACGGACACGTGGAAGAGCCGAACGGACACGTCTGCCCGGAGTGCGGCGCGCCCCGGGCAGCGGACAGTTCGCCCTCCTGCGCCTGCGCCCGCCGCGCGGCCGCCGCCCTGCACGCCACCCGCACGACGGAGGCGGCCGCCGCGGAGGACTTCGACCCCCTCCGCATACGCCCGTACGTGGACATCGACGCGGGCGGTTCGGGGGCGGGTACGGAATCCACCCCGGCCGGTGCGGGCAGCGCGGATCATCGCGGCGGCGGGTCCGGTGCGCAGGACGCGGACGGGACGCGGCCGATTCCCGCGGTCGAGGCGACGATGCCGTTGCGGGCGGTCGGGGGCGCCGGTGCGGGGGCGGAGCCGAGGGCGGACGACCTGAGCCTCTTCGACTCCGGCGGTCACGGGCCGCAGGACGCGCCCCCGCGGCGCGGACGCCGTCCCGTCGTGCTGCTCGCCCTCGCCGCGGCCGCGGTCGCCGTCGTCGTGGCGGCCGGGTACGCCGGCGGGCTGTTCTCCTACGAGTCCCCGGCCCGGGACGACGCCTCGGCCCACGAGGTGCGGGAGGGCATCCCGGACGGGCCGGCCCGCACGGCGTCCTCCGCCGCGCCCGCGCCCCCCGCGGCGCCGTCCGCGCCGTCGGCGCCCTCCTCGGCGCGTCCGAGTCCGTCGCCGTCCGGCAGCCCGAGCGCGTCGCCGTCCGGGTCGCCCCCGGCGACGGCGAGCGCCTCCGCGTCGCCGTCCGCGTCGAGGACCGCCCCGGGCGCGCCGTCCACGGCTCCCACCCAGAGCGCGACGAGCGCCCGGTCCTCCGCCCCCGCGCAGCTCGGCCCCGTGCTGCGGCCCGGCGACCACGGCCCCCAGGTCGCCGACCTCCAGTCGCGCCTGGCGGAGCTGTACCTCTACTCGGGTCCCCTGGACGGCGACTACGACCGGGACGTCGAGAACTCCGTACGCCTCTACCAGTGGGCCCGGGGCACCACCTCGGACGGCCTGGGCGTCTACGGCCCGGCCACCCGGGCGAGTCTCGAATCGGAGACCTGAGCCCCCGGCCGTCGTCCGGCGCGGGCGGTTCAGCCCACGTGCAGGCGGACCGTGCCGTCCGTCACCGGCTCGACCCGTACCCGGGTGAGGTCGGGGACGACCGCGTCGGGACGGTGCTGGGCGGCGCGCGGACCGATGCCGATCACCCGCATCCCCGCGGCGCGCCCCGCCGCGATCCCCGCGCCGGAGTCCTCGAAGACCACGCAGTCGGCGGGGGCGACGCCGAGTTCGGCGGCGCCCTTGAGGAACCCCTCGGGGTCGGGCTTGCTCGCGCCGACGGACTCGGCGGTGACCCGCACGTCCGGCAGGCCGAGGCCCGCGGCGGCCATCCGCGCCGTGGACAGCGCCACGTCCGCCGAGGTCACCAGCGCGTGCGGCACCCCGCGCAGCGCGGCCAGGAACTCCGGCGCGCCGGGCACCGGCACCACGCCGTCCATGTCCGAGGTCTCCTCGGCGAGCATCCGCGCGTTCTCCGCGTGGTTCCGCTCCGCCGGCCGGTCCGGGAGCAGCAGCGCCATCGAGGCGTGGCCCTGGCGGCCGTGGACGACCTTCATCACCTCGTCGCCGTCGAGCCCGTGCCGGTCGGCCCAGCGCCGCCAGATCCGCTCGACGACGGCGTTCGAATCGACGAGGGTGCCGTCCATGTCCAGCAGAAGGGCGCGGGCGGTGAACACGGCGGTGGCCGTCATCGGCAGACTCCAGGACGGATGAACGAGCGGACGAGCGAACGAGCGGGCGAGCCGACGGGCACAACGGGTGTACGGCGTACGGACGCGGCCCGCCGGGACAAGGTGGCTCCGCCCGCCGGTCAGGGGAAACGGGCGGAGGCCACTTTGTTTCTCCACGGTACAAAACAAGTCGGGCATCCCGCCACCACCCCCGCCACACTTCACCGGATGTTCAGCTCCGCCCCGGCCCGAGGAACCCCGCGACGCCCGCCGCGAAGGACGCCGCCCCGGCCGGCAGCCCGCCCACACCGGACGAACAGCCCCGCACACCGGCCGGTAGCCCCCCCGCTCAGGCCACCGCCTCCCACAGGCTCCACACGCCGAGGGCGAGCATCAGCGCCGCGGCGATCTTGGTGATCAGCCCCAGCGGCACCTTCCGCATCAGCGCCTTGCCGCCCACGATGCCCAGTCCCGCGACCGCCCACAGCGCCAGCACCGCGCCGACGCCGACCGAGACCGGGTCGTCGTAGCGGGCGGCGAGGTTGGCCGTCATGATCTGGGTGAGGTCGCCGAACTCGGCGACCAGGATGAGCATGAACCCGGTCCCGGCGACCTTCCAGAAGGACTGGTCCTCCGGCCGCGGGATCTCCTCCTCGCCGTCGTCCTTCTTGAACAGCAGCACCGCCGCGCCGCCCAGGAAGAGCACACCGGTCAGGGCGTGCACGATCCGCTGCGGCAGCAGGGTGAGCACGCTGCCCGCCGCCACGGCCAGCACCACATGCAGCAGGAAGGCGGCGGCGACGCCCGCGAAGACGTACGAGGCGCGGTAGCGGGTGCCGAGGACGAGCCCGGCCAGGGCCGTCTTGTCCGGCAGCTCCGCGAGGAAGACGACGCCGAAGACGAGCGCCAGGACGCTGAGACTGATCACTGTTCCTCAATCGGTCGGGCTGCCCCGCCGAGAGTGCTGCGGCTTGCGCGAAGACGCCTCGGCGAGGCAGCACACGGTCCACCCGTGCCGTACGCACGGGCGTGCACTGCTTGCCGAAGGTCTCGCCGGCCGACCCGGTCAGTGATCCGGGCCTGCCTCCGGGCGCCGGCTCAGACGAGCTGAGCAGTATGTCGACGGTCCGGCGAGGGGCTACTCCCCTTCTGCGCCACCCATCGTACGGGACCGAAAGTTCAGCCGTACACCTTGTTCTGTCATGCACGCGTCACTAACTTCTCACCGAGCGCACACCGCGACGCAACACGGTGCCGCGAGCATTCCCCCTGCCCGCGCCCCATATCCCCCACCCCACAAGGGAGTTCACATGTCCCGCAGGCCCATGTTCTACGCGCGTCGACGACTGGCCACCCTCGCGGCCCTCCTCGGACTGACCGCCTCCATAGCCCTGCTCGACTCCCCCGCCGCCTCCGCCGCCCTGCCCACCCCGGTCAGCGCCGCCACCGCCCGGACCTATCTGGCCTCCCTGACCGTGGCCGCCGAGAACCGCACCGGCTACGACCGCGACCTCTTCCCGCACTGGATCACCATCAGCGGCTCCTGCGACACCCGCGAGACGGTCCTGAAGCGGGACGGCTCCAACGTCACGACCAACTCCTCCTGCTCGGCCACCGGCGGCAGCTGGTACTCCCCCTACGACGGCGCGACCTGGACCGCCGCCTCCGACCTGGACATCGACCACCTCGTGCCGCTCGCGGAGGCATGGGACTCCGGCGCGAGCAAGTGGACCACCGCGCAGCGCCAGGCCTTCGCCAACGACCTGACCCGCCCGCAGCTCATCGCGGTCACCGACAACGTCAACCAGTCCAAGGGCGACCAGGACCCGGCCACCTGGATGCCGTCCCTCACCTCGTACCGGTGCACCTACGTCCGCGCCTGGGTGCAGGTGAAGTACTACTACAACCTGTCGGTCGACTCGGCCGAGAAGAGCGCGCTCCAGGGCTACCTCGCGAACTGCTGACCGCGCCCCGCGAGCCCGCTCCGCGCCCACCGCCCCCGCCCGCCGTCCGCCCCCGCGCGGCCGGCGGACGGGCCGGGTTGAGCCACCGGCCGCCCCGCGCCCCGCGGGCGGCGACTGGTCCGGAAACCGGTGCACGGCACACACACCGCACGGCCGGTCAGCCCGCTCGCCCCGCACGGCCGCCCGGACGCAGACGGTGCGGGGTGGCCGGACCGGTGAGCGGCGTGGCGGAGGCGGCGTCCGCCCGGCGGCGGGGCGGTTCGGGGCTCCGGTTGGTGCGGCCCGGTTTCCGACCGTTCGTCCAGCTCGCGGGCACCCCGCACAGTTCCGCCCATAGGCGTCCTACCTGCGCAAACGACCCCACAAGCGGAACCTCCAGCCTGGCCGATGTTGAACTTGCAAGTAGAAGTTAGGGTCACCTATCCTCGGTCTCCATTCGGATCCGTCCCCCCGCCGGCCTCTTCTGTCCCATCTCTCCCCTCTGGCCGGCTTGACCGAAGGAGCACCCCCATGACCGGCCTGACCGGACGTCTCCATTCCACCCAGCCCTACGCCCTCGGCCTGTTCCGCATCGTCGTCGGACTGCTGTTCGCCTGCCATGGCGCGGCCGCCCTGTTCGGCGTGCTCGGCGGCGCGGTCGGCACGCACGGCGGCACCGTCGCGGCCGGCACCTGGCCGGGCTGGTACGCGGCCCTCATCCAGCTGGTCGGCGGCGCGCTGGTGCTGCTGGGCCTGGGCACCCGGGGCGCGGCGCTCATCGCCTCCGGCTCGATGGCGTACGCCTACTTCGACGTGCACCAGAAGGCGGCGCTGTGGCCGATCCAGAACGGCGGGGAGCCGTCGGCGCTGTACTGCTGGGCGTTCCTGCTGCTGGTCTTCACCGGGTCCGGCGCCTTCGGCCTGGACGCGCTGTTCACCCGGCACTCGGCGCGGCGCGAGGAGCCGGCCGCCGAGCAGCGGCCCGTGGCCGCCTGAACCCCGCCCCGTTGCGGTACCCGTGCACCCGGTGCACCTCCTGTCACACCGGCGGCGTACGCTGTATGGCTGTTCACAGGCCGCCCCTGCCGCTCCCCCGCGACGTCGCGGCACGATCCGGTCCACGGGGGAGTCACAGGGAGTTCTGGTGCTGGAGAGTGTGGCGAGGGTGGGGGCGCTCACCGGCACTCCATGGATCTATGCCGTGGTGGCCCTGTCGGTGCTCCTCGACGTCTTCCTGCCGCTGCTGCCCAGCGGGGTGCTGATCGTCACGGCGGCCACGGCCGCCGCGGCCGGTTCGGGCGCCGCCACCGGGCACGTCCCGCGCGATGTGCCCGACATCCTGGCGCTGACGCTGTGCGCGGCCACGGCGTCGGTGCTGGGCGACCTCGTCGCCTACCGGGTGGCCTGGCGCGGCGGCGCGCGGCTGGACCGGGCGATCGCCCGCTCCCGCCGGCTCAGCACCGCGCAGGAACGACTCGGCGTGGCCCTCGCCCGGGGCGGCGGCGCGCTGGTGGTCGTCGCCCGGTTCGCGCCGGCCGGCCGCTCGGTGGTCTCCTTCAGCGCCGGCGCGGCCCGCCGCCGGGTGCGCGAGTTCCTTCCCTGGTCGGCGCTGGCCGGCCTGTCCTGGGCCACCTACAGCGTGGCCCTCGGCTACTTCGGCACCCGCTGGCTGGGCGCGGCCTGGCTGGCGACGGGCGTGTCGGTGGCCGCGCTGTTCGTGGCGGGCGCGGGCGCGGCGTACCTGATGCGGCGCGCACCGGGGCGGTCCGAGGCGCCGTAGGGCGCAGTTCCGCCCGCTCCGTACCTCCGGGCGTCCTAGGACGCCGCCCGGCCCCGTACCTCCAGGTCCGCGAGGAGATCCCGGGTCGCCGCCGCGACGGCGTCGACCGCGCGGTCGAAGACCTCGCGGTTGTGCGCGGCGGGGGCCCGGAAGCCCGACACCTTGCGCACGTACTGCAACGCGGCGGCCCTGATCTCGTCCTCGGTCGCCGCTTCGGGCAGCACGGGCGGACGCAGGGTCTTGATGCTCCGGCACATGCCCCCAGTGTCCCCACCGGACGGCCCCGGGACCAGCCCCGGCCGGGCCCCCGAAGCGGACCTCGTCCCTCCTGCCTCTCCCCACAGCCCCGTACAGCTCCCCACAGTTCGAACACACGAACCCACCGCATCGACTCGCGACTCAAAATCGAACAGGCGTACTATTGCCGGGTGGCTACGCCCTATGACTTCCCGAGTGACCTCCTGGCCGGCCAGGAGGAGCTGCATCAGGTCCGGGCCGAGCTGTCGGCCCTGCTCAAACGGCTGCCCTGGTCGGTCGAGCCGTTGGACGGCTGTCACGACGACGGCGGCTGGCGCAAGGTGGAGCGCCCCGCCTCCCCAGGCTGGAGCGCCGACGAGCAGGCCGAGGTGGAGAAGCTCCGCCGCCGCGAGCACGAACTGGCGGTGTTCGTGACCACCCACCGGTACTGGTCGCAGTTCACCGGCCCGGACCGCGTCGACGCCCGCAGCCGGCTCAAGCACGCCTGCGACCGGGCCCCCGGCGACGACAGCGGCGACGACAGCGAGGAGACAGACGCGTGATCCACCACGTGGTGCCGCTGACCGAGTGGCGGACCGGCGAGGACCGACCGTACGCCCCCGCCTCGCTCGCCGAGGAGGGTTTCGTGCACTGTTCACCCGACGAGGCGACCACCCTCGCCGTCGTCAACGCCTTCTACCGCCGCGCGCCCCGGCCGCTGCTGGCGCTGGCGATCGACGAACGGCGGCTCACCGCCCCGCTGGAGTGGGCGGCGCCCGACCCCGTGCCGCCGCCCGGCGCGCCCGCCGGCACGCTGTTCCCGCACGTCCACGGGCCGATCGAGCGGGCCGCCGTGGTCGCGGTGCGCGAGGTGGTCTTCGACGCGGAGGGGCGGGCCACGGGTTTGCGGGACACTCCCCCCGGCAAGGTAGGCTGTCCACTCGTCCCGGGTGCGTAGCTCAGGGGTAGAGCGCCTGCCTTACAAGCAGGATGTCGGCGGTTCGAAACCGTCCGCGCCCACCGACCGCGGCCCACGCGCCGCACCGTGCGAACAGGCCCAGGCCACCGGTACCGAACCGGGAACCTGGGCCTTCGCCGTACCCGGCCGTCGTACCCCGCGCCGCCGCGCACCGCGGGCCGGCCCCGCCCCGGCCAACTCCGCGCCGGGCGGCCCTTGGTGGGCCGGTGTGCCCCGGGCCATGCCGCCCGGCCGTACGGCGAACTGATCGGCCCGTGTGTTCGTCCGGTACAGGTGGGAGAATGAACAGCACGCAGGGCGGACCACGGGAGAGTGATGTGACGGCCACACCGGCGGCACGGGCGACACCGGCGACACCTCGGCGGCCGCACGCGCCGGATCGGCGGCCCCGGACGTCCGCGCGCCCCGGCCCGCCCCGTCCGGCCCCCGCGCCGTCCGCCGCCGCGCGTGACGCGCTCACCCTGCTCGCGCTGCCGCTGCTCGCCGCGCTCGCTCTGCCCGCCGCCTTCGCCGGAGGCGGCACCCGCCGCTGGTTCGGCGGCCGGGCCGACAGCCAGCGGGCCGAGGCGCAGGCGGCGAAGGACGCGGCGGCCGCCGCCTTCTACGAACTGGACACCGCCCAGCGCGATCTGCGGATCTCGGTGGAGACCATCACGGCCGTCGACGACTCGCCCGCCGCGCGGCGCGCGGTCGCCGACTTCGAGGCGCTGGGCCGGCGGGTGGACGAGGCGAGCGCGCGCTACATCACGGCCGTGGACGCGCAGGACCTGGACCGGGACGACCTGGAGGCGTCCGCCGCCGCCCGGGCGCGCACCGACCTGGTCGCAGCCAAGGACGAACTGGCCGACGTCAAACGGGAGCTGGATCGTTTCGCCGCCGGTCTGGAGCCGCTGCTCGGCAAGGCCGAGACCCAGCTGGCCCGCCTCGCGCCGGCCGTGGAGCGCGCTCGGCAGGCGCTGCTGGCCGCGAGCAACGCCCTGGACGCCGTACGCGCCTCGGGCCTGGCCGCCGACGACCTGGCCGCCCGGCTCGCCGCGCTCTCCCCGGAGCTGACGAAGCTGAACCAGGGCGCGGGACAGCACGGGGCGCAGCCGACGCTGGAGCGGGCCGAGCGGGTGGCGCGGGAGGCGGCGGCCATCGCCGCCGAGGCCGGGCGCCTGCCGGAGCGGGCCGCGGAGATCGACCACCGGCTGGTGTCGCTGCGCACCCGGGCGCAGGCGCTGACCACCCGGGCCGGCCAGGTGGAGCCGGTGCTGAGCGAACTGCGCCGCCGCTTCACGGCCGCCTGCTGGCAGGACCTCCAGGAGGTGCCGCGGCAGGCCGCGGACACCGTGCGCCAGGCCGAGCTGAAGCTGAAGGACGCGCGGGCGGCGCGGGACGCGCAGCGCTGGCCGGACGCGACGGCGCTGCTGGCGACCGCGCGGGCGCTGCTGAACACCACCGACGAGGCGGTGTCGGCCGCCGGGGACCGGCTGGCGCGGCTGAACGCGGTGCAGAAGGACCCGCAGGGGGAGATCGAGAAGACCCGGTTCGCGATCCGGGACGCCCAGCGACTGGCCATGACGGGCCGTACGACGCCGGATCCGCGGCACGCGCGCCCGCTGGACGAGGCGGTGGCCCGGCTGGAGCGGGCGGTCGAGGGGCTCACGGGCCGCCACCCGGACTACTGGCACTTCCTGACCGAGACCGAGGCGGTCCGCTCGGCCGTGGCCCGGGTGGTGGCGCGGATCCGCGAGGAGCGGGGAGCCGGTCACTGAGACCCGGCCCCCGCCCCGGGGGGAACGCCTGATCAGGTGCGGTAGGCGTAGTAGTTCGCCGTCGGGTAGGACGCGATGAGGCTCGCCACCGACCGGTTGTAGGTGTTGGTGGAGTGGTACGACACGTACGGCACGCCCTGCGGGCTGCGGTAGGTGACGATCATCGAGTGGTCCTTGGACCCGTCCCGGTTGAAGTCCATCTGGAGCACGTCGCCGACGTCCAGCTGGTAGACGTAGGGCAGGCTGGTGACGCGCTTGGAGGACAGGGCGAACCAGGAGAACTCGTTGACGCCGACGAACGAGTCCGACTGGATGTCGGCGGTGCCGAACCACTTGTGGAAGTCGTACGTGTAGCCCGGGACGTGCTTCCAGCCGCCGGCCTTCAGGGACTGGCTGACGAAGTTGGTGCAGTCGCCGCCGGCCCCCTGCCCGTTGTAGTCGGGGTAGTCGGGGTTGTACTTGCTCCAGTACTTCTGCGCGTACGCGGCCATGGCCTTGTAGTCGTACGTGCCCGAAGTGAGGTTCTTCTTGTTGGCCGGCGCGTTCTTCGCGGTCGACGCGCGGGGCGCGTCCGGCGGGTTGTCGTCGTCGGCGGTGGCCGCGACGGCCGGCGCGGGCGTGGCGACCTGGTTGACGGCGACGCCGTCGTCCGTGTCGCGGATGCCGGTGAGCTGCCAGTCGCCGTGCTTGTCGGCCTGGAACGTCAGCTCGTGGTGGGCCTGGAAGCCGGTGGTCTTGGGCTCGGTGCCCTTGACCTTCTCGTAGGTCAGCGTCGTGCTCTCGGTGACGGCGACCTTGGCGTTGTGGCCCTTGACCTGCGTGGCGTCCAGCGTGACGGTGGTGGCGCCCGCGCTGTACTTCTCGCCCAGCTGCTCCAGGCGGTCCTTGCGGCCGCGCAGCTGGGTCAGCGCGGAGTCCTCGTAGCGGGACTGCGTGCCGGAGACGCGGACCTTGCCGGAGAAGCGCGCGGACAGCCGATCGTGGTGCCCCTTCTTCCCCTGCTTGCCGCTCTTGTCGTCCACCAGGGCCTGGGTGCGGTCGGTGAAGACCGCGTCGGCCAGCTTCTGGAAGGTGGCCTTGGTGGCCGCATCCACCGTCGGGTCGTCGGTGACCGCCGCGCCCGCGCTCCAGTTGGGCACCAGGGCCACGCCGGCGACCACCGAGGCTGCGGCGGCCGTGACTATGGCGGTGCGCCGCCGCTTACGGCTCAGTTTTCTCGACTTCAATGATGTTCCCCTCTACGCCGGTACTGCTACCGGGAAGTCGCATCTTCGCACGACTGCGGAGGCGGTTGTGAAGAGGGTGCACACAAGTGGAACCAAGCGGTTACAGGCGTCACTTGACGACCGAGGACCAGTCCGGGGACTGCGCCGGGTCCAGACCTCGCAGGGCCCGCAGCGTCTCCGGTTTCTGTACGTCCATCCAGTCCGCCAGCTCCTTGAAGGACACGCACTTGACGCCCTTCTTGGTGCAGACGTTCTTGATGACCTGGTCGATGGACTTCATGTAGATGCCGCCGTTCCAGTCCTCGAAGTGGTTGCCGATGAACAGCGGGGCGCGGCTGCCGTAGTAGGCGCGGTTGAAGCCGGACATGTAGGAGTCGACGGTCTGCTGCTGCCACAGCGGGTACTTCGCGGGGTCGCCCTTGGTCTCGCCGTCGGACTGGTTGTAGAGGAAGTTGAAGTCCATGGACAGGCCCTGGTACTTGCCGTTCTCGTACGGCAGCATCTCCAGCGGGAAGTCCCAGACGCCGTTCTTCTTGGCGGGCCAGATCTGGAAGTCGCCGGGCGAGGAGGCGTCGTAGCGCCAGCCGTAGCTCTTGATGGCCTTCAGCAGGTTGGGCTGGCCCTCCAGGCAGGGCGCGCGGCCGCCGGTGACCTCCTTCTTGAAGTCGAAGGGCAGCGGCGCGATGTCCTTGAAGCCGGTGTTGGTCTTCCAGTTCTCCACGAACGAGTAGAACTGGTCGATCTCGCTCTTCCACTCCTCCACGCTCCAGTCGCCGCCGCCCTTGGCGCCGCAGAAGTGGCCGTTGAAGTGGGTGCCGATCTCGTTGCCCTGGTCGTAGGCGAGGCGGAGCTGTTCGAGGGTGTCGCGGATGTGCTCGTCGGTGGCGTAGTCGATGGCGGCGTCGCCCGGGTTGTGCATCGGCGGGTGGTACTGGGTCTTCTTGTCCTTGGGCAGCAGGTAGATGCCCGTGAGGAAGAAGGTCATGTGGGCGTTGTACTCCTTGGCCAGCTCCCGGTAGTGCGAGAACAGGTGGTCGCTGCCCTCCAGGGCGCCGTCCCAGGAGAACACCACGAACTGCGGGGGCTTCTCACCCGGCTTGAGCGGTACGGGCTTCAACTCGCCCTTCTGCGGGCCGGTGTAGGAGGTGGAGCCGTCGCCGAGCACCTTCGTCTTCCCGTCCCACGCCGGCTCCTTCGTCCCCGTGGCCGAAGGGGTCGCGCCGCCGCCCTTGTCGCCGGCCGACGCGGTCGGCGCGGTCGAGTCGGGCCGGGTCAGCGCCAGGTAGCCCGCCACCACGGAGGCCACGACCAGCAGGGCCGCCAGGGTCACGAAGTGCGTGCGGGTGGGGCGGCGGCGTGCGGGCGCCTTCCGGCGGCGGCCGGGTGAGGACTTCATGGGCGGCTCGATTCACGAGGGGACTTCGGGCGGGTGCGGTGCGGGCGGGCCGCCGGGGTCAGCCGAGCGGTGCCATCGCACCGGCCCATATGGAGTACGGAACACTGTCCGCGGATGTTCCCGCGAGCCCCTTCAAGGGCAGGGGTTCCAGACTCTTGGCCAGATCCATGCGGTAGACGACGACCGCCGTGGACACCGACTGCGCGGTGCCCACGTACCACGCCGCGGTGTCCTTGTCGGTGGTCCCGGCCTTGCCCGTCACCTTGGCGCCCGCGGGCGCGTCGGCGGGGTGGGCGGTGCGGAAGGCGTCGCCGAGCGCGTCGTCGACCTGCTGGGCGACGGCGGCGCCGACCGCGCGCCGGGCGGCCGGGCGGTCCAGCGGCACCTTGGCGCCGTTGCGGGTGACCCGGGCCACCGAGAACGGCTCGGTGCTCATCCCCGCGTCGGCGAAGGTCGCGTAGCCGCCGGCCATCCGGATCGCGCTCGGGGTGGAGCTGCCCAGCGACAGGTCGGGCACCTGCGGGCCCATGCTGGAGGGCAGCAGTCCGGCCGCCACGGCGGTCTGCTTCACCTTGTCGAGGCCGGTGTCCATGCCCAGTTGCATGAACGGGGTGTTGACCGACCGGGCGAGCGCCTCGCGCAGGGTGATGCGCCCGTAGGACTTCTTGCCGTCGTTGTGCGCGGCCACCTTGCGCCCGCTGCGGTCCCAGTAGGGCCCCTCGGGGGTGGTGACGGGCACCGCGTCGTCGCCGTCGTAGACGCTGTCCGGGGTGATCGGCTCGCGGGGCGCGTCGCGCCGCTTGACGGCGCCGTTCTGGAGGCCGGCCGCGTACACGAACGGCTGGAAGGCCGAACCGGCCGGGACAGTCGAGGAGTTGGACTCGTTGTAACCCTGCGTACGGTGGTCGGGGCCGCCGTAGACGGCGACGATCCGGCCGTCGGTGGCCACCGAGGCGGCGCCGTAGTGGGCGGTCTTCGCGGCCGCCGGGTCGTTCTCCTTGGCCTTCTTGCGGGCCTTGGTGACGACGTCGGTGAGCGCGTCCTCCCGCTTGCGGTCGAAGGTCGTGTAGATCTGGTAGCCGCCGAGGTCGAAGTCCTTGTCGGAGATGTGCGCGGACTTCTTGGCGTACTGGGTGGCCAGTTCGACCAGGTAGTCGCTCTGCCGGCCGGTGTCGGCGAGCGGGTTGCTCTTGAGCGGCTCGGGGAACGTCTTGTACTGGGCGCGCTGGTCCGGCGACAGTTTGCCGATCTTGACCATGCGGTCGAGGATCCAGTTCCAGCGCTCCACGGCGCGGGCGTGGTTCTTCGGGTTCAGCGTCGGGTCGTACAGGCCGGCGCCCTTGAGCAGGGAGGCGAGGAAGGCGGCCTGGCTGACGTCGAGCTGGCTGACGTCCTTGCCGTAGTAGGCCTGGGCGGCGCGCTGGATGCCGTAGGTGCCGCGGCCGAACCAGCTGGTGTTCAGATAGCCCTCCAGGATCTTGTCCTTGCTCATTTTGTTGTCGAGCTTGAGGGCGATCATCGCCTCGGTGAACTTGCGGCTCACCGTCTGGTTCTGGCTCAGGTAGACGTTCTTGACGTACTGCTGGGTGATGGTCGAGCCGCCCTCGGTGTCGCCCTCGCCCACGGTGCGCCACAGGGCGCGGCTGATGCCCTTGAAGGAGATGCCGGGGTCGCTGTAGAAGCTCTCGTTCTCGGCGGCGAGCACCGCCCAGCGCACGTCCTCGGGTATGTCCTTCAGCGGCATCGCCTGGCGCTGCACCCAGCCGGTGCGGGCCATCGGGGTGCCGTCGGACCAGAAGTAGACGTTGTCCTGCTGGGTGGCGTAGCTGTTGAGGTTGTCCGGTATGTCGGTGGCGGCGTAGGCGACGACCAGCAGCAGGCTGGTCAGGCCGAGGCCGGAGAAGACCAGGCCCACCCACTGCCGCCAGGACGGCATCCAGCGTCGCCAGCCTGAACGGCCGCGACGGGGGTAGACGGGTTTCAGCTTGCGCGCGTACGGCGCGAGCACGGCGAGGAGGGGCGCCAGGCGGCGGGTGAGCGGGGCGGTGAGGGCGGCGAGGGCCGCGGGCCGGGTGAGGCCGCGGCGGCGCTGCTTCTTCTGCGCCTTGCGGCGGTCGGCGCGCTGGCCCCGCGGGCCGGCGGCGGGTTTGGGGCGGAAGACGCGCAACTGCATGGTCTCGTGCGGCTGCGGCTGCGGCTGCTTGGTGACCCGTTGTTCGCGTTCGAGCCGTTCCGGCCGTTCGCGTTCGGGTTGTTCTGGTTGTTCGGGTTGTTCGGGTTCGGGTTGTCCGCCGCCCGGTGGTTCACGGTGCGGGCGTCCGTCGTCGGGGCGTTCGGCCTTCGGGCGGGGCGGTGTGCCGCGCTGCTGCTCGCGCAGGGCGTCGACCCGCAGCGCCATGGTCTCGTCCGGCCGGGGCGGGACGCCGTCGGGGCGCGGCGCGCCCGGCTTGTCCCGTCCCCGCAGGGCGTCCACGTTCAGCTGCATCGTCTCGTCGGCGCGCGGCGGTCGCCCGTCCGGCGAACGCCTCGGCTCGGCGCGGCGCTCACGGGGCCGGCCGCCTTCCTCCGGAAGGTCCTCCCCCTGCCCTGCCTCGGTCACGACTGCGTCTCCCTCCGCACTCCATGTTGCTCGCGTCGGTCGACACAGCCACCGCGAACGCGGCCGCCCGCTCCCTCACTCCCAGCCGTCTCACGGCTCTCGCGGCCATACAAAATTATCAGCCGTCTTTTCAATTTCTCCGCATGAGAACGGGACAGAAACGAACACACAGGAAACGCAGAGCTCCGTCGGTCTGGTCGGGCCCGTTAATCTGGGCGTATGCCTCGCTACGAGTACCGCTGCCGGAGCTGCGGCGACACCTTCGAACTGAGCCGTCCGATGGCGGAGTCCGCCGCTCCGGCGAGCTGCCCCGCCGGCCACGACGACACGGTCAAACTGCTGTCCACGGTCGCGGTGGGCGGCTCGTCGAGCGCCTCCGCGCCCCGGCCCGCCGGCGGCGGCGGAGGGGGCGGCTGCTGCGGTGGCGGCTGCTGCGGCTGATCCGGACGACGGACCCTAGCGCGGCGCCCGGGCCGTTCTCAGGAACTCCCGCACGATCCGTTCCCCGGCCAGCACCCCGCGTTCGGGCAGCGCCGTGATGCCGGGCGCCGACCAGTCCGTCTCGGCCAGTTCGCCGTGGCCCGGGCGCCAGCCGCGGTCCACGGCGAGCAGCAGATCCGCGTCCAGCAGCGAGTCCCCCGCCCCCAGCACGAGGTCCGCGCCGGTGCGGCGGGCCACCTCGCGCACGGCGGCGCTCTTGGTGAGCGGCTTGGGCACCGCGTAGATCTTGCGGCCCTGGAGCGAGACCGTCCAGCCGCGCCCCTCCGCCCACGCGGCCAGCTCCTTCACCCACTCCTCGGGCAGCAGTTCGCGCTCCACGACGAGATAGGCGAACAGGTCCTCGGCGACGCGCTGCTTGCGCACCCACACCGGGTCGGCGGTGCGCAGCAGATGCTCGCGCACCTCCGCCAGCGGCGCGCACTCCCCCGCCAGCCGCTCGGTCACCCTGCGGTGCCAGTCGGCGTCCGACACCCCGTCCACCAGCAGGTGGCCGCCGTTGGCGCAGATCGCGTACGCCGGCTGCGGGCCCGGCAGGTTGATGCGCAGGTACTGCTTGCGGGTGCGGGTCGTGGTGGGCACGAACACCGCCTCGTCGCCGAGGTCGCACAGCAGCCGGGCCGCGGTCTCCGTCAGGTAGGACAGCGGCCGGCTCTCGTGCACCTCCACGCACAGCAGCCGGGGCGCGCGGGCGTCCGGCATGGTCAGCGCGAGGGCCGCGGCCGAGTAGATGAGCGTACGGTCGAGATCACTGGCCACCAGCACCGGCATCACGCGTTCACCGCCCGGCCGTCGGCGCCGGTCGCCCCGCGCGTGTAGCGGGGGTGGATGAGGCCCACGCAGGTGTACGGCAGGTCGGCCACCTCGGTCACGGGCACCCCGCGCTGCTCGGCGAGCAGGCGTACGTGGTCGAGGTCGGCGCCGGCCCCGGTGCGGGCGAGGATCCGCCACGGCACCCGGCGCAGCAGCACCCGGGTGGTCTCGCCGACGCCGGGCTTGACCAGGTTCACGTCGTGGATGCCGTACTCCTCGCTGATCCGCTCGACGGCCGCCCAGCCCGCCCAGGTGGGGGCGCGGTCGCCCGCGAGCAGGTCCTCGACGGCGGCGCCCACGGCGTCGGCGCTCTCCGGGAAGCGGGCCGAGACGGCGTCCAGGAAGGCGTTCGATACGTCGGCGCCGGCCAGTTCGCGGTAGAACTTCGCGCCGTGGAAGTCGTCCGGGCCGACCAGGTCGGCGCGCAGCACGGTGCGCGAGATCAGCCCGGAGACGGTGGAGTTGAGGCAGGCGGAGGGTATGAGGAAGTCCTCCCGGGTGCCGTAGGTCCGCACGCACGCGCCCGGGTCGGCCAGCACCGCGATCTCCGGGTCGAACCCGTGGGCGCCGCCCTCGGCCTCGAACTTCTCGATGGCCTCGGCCAGTTCGCGGGTGATGGCGCCCTTGCCGGTCCAGCCGTCGACGAAGACGACGTCGGCGGGGTCGTGGTGGGCGGCCAGCCAGCGCAACGCGTTGGCGTCGATGCCCCGGCCGCGCACGATGGAGACGGCGTAGTGCGGCAGGTCGAGGCCGTGCCGGAAGGCGGCCCAGCGGCGCATCAGCACGCCCACGGGGGTGCCGGCGCGGGCCAGCGAGACCAGGACGGGGCGCGGCGACCGTTCGGCGAGGACGAGTTCGGTGACCGTGCCGACCGCGCGGGCGAGCCGGGCGGCGGAGGTCTCCAGCGCGGCGTGGAACAGCTCCTGGTACTGCTCGCTGGGCTGGTACTCCACCGGCAGCGACTCGGCGTAGTGCGCGCCGCCGCTCTGGATCGCCTCCTCGCGCTCCTCCGTGGGCGCCTCCAGCGTGACGTCCGAGAGGTCCTGGAGCAGCCAGCCGACCTCCTCGGGCGCGTACGAGGAGAAGGCGGGGCCGCGCAGGGGCTCGGGCAGCATGGGAGGTCTCTCCAGGGTGCGGGCGGGTGCGTAGGAGGGCACGACCGCGAGCAGGACGTGCGGGGTGTGCGCGGCGAGCCGGGCGAGCAGGCCCCCGGGCGCGTGTAGCGCGGGGGTGTCGGCGACCGAGTCGACGACGGCGACGACCGCGTCGAAGCCGGCGCCGGCCACGTTGTAGGCGTAGCGCTCGCCGGGGCCGTCGGCCGGGTCGTCGTGCGCGGGGAAGACCAGCCGGGTGCGGATGGCGTAGCCGGGGTCGTCCACGGCGAGCACGGGCGAGCGGGTGGTGGTGGAGAAGCGCACCTCGGCGCCGGTGGTGCGCTCCAGCGTCTCGGCCAGCCGCAGCGGCGCGTACATCAGCTCCTCGGAGCCGAGCACCAGGATCCGCCGGGCGCCGGCGGGCAGCGCCTCGGCCAGGCGGCCGGCCAGGGCGGGCAGCGCGCGCTCCAGCCGCTGCCGGTGGGCGGGCGTGAAGCCGTGCCGGCCGCCGTCGGGCAGGCCCGCGGGCCAGTCGAGCGGGACGCGGGTGACCGTGCCGGAGGGGGCCGGTTCGGGGGCGGGGGGCCGTTCGTGCCGGGCGACCAGCTCCTGGCCCTTGCGCAGGACGTCCTCGGGCAGGCGGACGGCGCCCGAGGCGGTGGCGATCAGGTCGATGCGGGCGCCGATCCGCTCGGCGAAGGCGTCCAGGCGGGCGGTGTCGGCCGGGGAGCGCGTGTCGACCAGGGCGACCACGACGTACCGCTCGCGCGGGTGGCGGGCGTGCAGGTCGCGGATGGTGTTGAGGACGGTGTTGCCGGTGGAGAACTCGTCGTCCACCAGCACCAGCGGGCCGTCCCCGGCCAGCAGCGCCGGGTCCTCGGGCAGCAGCAGGTGGGAGGTGGCGTGCGAGTGGGACTCCTCGAAGCCGCCCGCCGGGGCGACGCCGGCCACCGGGCGGCGGGTGGAGTGCAGGCAGGGCGCCGTGCCCAGGCCGTCGGCGACCGAGTGGCCGAGGCCGGTGGCGGTCTCCGCGTAGCCGAGGACGACCGCGCGGGCGGACTCCCGCTCGCCCAGCAGCTCCCGCACCCGGCGGCCCAGCTCCAGGCCGTGGCCGTGGACCACCGCGGGCGACTGCGGCACGTGCTTGCCGAGCACGTGGGAGACGAGCAGATGGGCCCGCTTGGGGTTGCGGCGCAGCGCGAGCCCCAGCAGACCGGTCAGCTCCGGGCCGCCCACGAGTTCGACGCCGAGCCGCTCGGCGACCCAGGCGCCGGACCAGACCCCGTCGTTCACTGCCTTGTTCATGCGTTCCTTGTGGTGGGTGGGCACGGTGCCGCGGTGCGCGGTGCGGTGGGCACGGTGCGGGTCAGCCGGGTATCCCGGCGGCGAGCAGGTCCACGAAGCCGACGTCCGCGCGGGCGACGCCGAACGCCTCGGCGCGCAGCAGGGTGCGCTCGGCCCAGGCGCGGTGCGGCTTCACCTCGTTCATCTTGTTCGTGTACGCCGACCTCATGACGCCCCCGCCGCCGCGCTCGGGGCGCAGGATGTCCGCCGCGTCGCTGTACTCCTCGTGGCTGACCACGGACAGCGCGTGCACCGGCAGGACGTGGGAGGGGTGGATGCAGGTCTTGCCCAGCAGTCCGTTCGCCTGGTCCAGGGAGATCTCCCGCAGCAGCCCGTCCATCGCGTGTTCGATCAGTCTCTCGCGCAGTTCGACCGCCTGCACTTCCAGGAAGGGGCTTTGCCGCAACTGCGGCTTGAACATGCGCTCCGGTGCCCGGAAGTACTCCCATACCGGGCCGGTGACCGTGAATCCGGTGCCGTCGGCGCGGCCCAGCATGTTCACCACGTCGGCGATCACGGAGGCGACGACCTGGACGTCGTAGGCCGTCATGTCGGGGGCCCGGCGCAGGCCGTAGGAGGAGCAGAAGTCGGTCACGCCGAGGCGCAGCGCGAGCACCCGGTCGCGGTGCTTGTCGACCGCGCGGAAGATGCCCTCCAGGGTCTCCACCCGCGACTCCCGGTACAGCAGCTCGGGCGACTCCAGCACCGGCATGGCGAACAGGCGGCGGCCGCCGTCGCTCTCGGCGCTCTCCAGGGCCTCCAGGAACGGCAGGCCGCGTTCGCCGGTGAACTTGGGCAGCACGAAGCCGGACAGCAGCCGCGCGGACGGGCCGAGCCGGCGCACCAGGTCGGGGATCTGGCCGGGGGCGCGGACCCGGATGAACAGCAGCGGGAGGGGGGCGCCGGGGCGGGCGGCGAGGTCGGCGAAGTGGCGCACGAGGTTCTCCTCGCCGTGCTCCACGTCGGCGTCGTCGATGGAGTCCTCCAGGCACAGCACCATCGAGACGACGCCTTGGGCGGCCTGCTTGAGGATGTCGTCGGCCAGGCGCGGGCGGGTGGCCGGGCTGTAGAGGGTGGCGCCCAGGGCCGCGGCGAGCAGCCGGGCCGGGGAGTCGGCCGTGAACTCGCGGGGCTCCTGGTGGAAGAGGCGCTGCCGCACCTCAGGAGCGAGGTGCCCGAAATGCCGCATATAGCTCCCCCGTAGTACCGGCAAAGTGAGAAAAGGTGGCCGGTAATAGTACGTACGAATCAGAAGTTCAGTTCCCGGTGGGCGTGAATTTCTGGTAACGGGGGCGCACATCGAGATGTCCGCCGCGCGACCCGCGTTGTCGTGCGCAGGACCGAGAAGGCAGGATGACGGTATGACGCACGCCATGTCGAAGGGGTCGAACATCCCGCTGGACGCCACCACGGTACGGGCGGTGGTGCGGTGGACCGCGGGACAGGGGACGCCGGACGTCGACGCCTCGGCGCTGCTCCTCGGGCCGGACGGCCGCGTGCGCTCCGACGAGGACTTCGTCTTCTACAACCAGCCCCGGCATCCGTCCGGGAAGGTGTGGCGGCTGGGCAAGCGGCGGGGCGCGGACGGGCTGACGGACACCGTCCAGGCCGAGCTGTCCGGGGTCGAGTCCGCGGTCGGGCGCATCCTGCTGGTCGCCTCGGCGGACGGGGCCGCCTTCGACCGGGTGCGGGCGATGAGCATCCTGCTGTACGACGCCGCCGCGCCGGACGGGGAGCCGCTGGCCCGCTTCGACATCAAGCCGGAGACGGGGCGGGAGACCGCGCTGATCTGCGGGGAGCTGTACCGGCGCGGGGAGGGGTGGAAGTTCCGGGCGCTGGGCGAGGGCTATTCCAACGGGCTGAAGGGGCTGGCCACCGACTTCGGGATATCCGTGGACGAGTCGGAGGAGGCCGGGGAGGACTCCTCCGGTGCGGGGGCCGGGGCGGGGGGCGCTCAGCCGTTGCCGCCGGAGGCGCCCACGTACGGGTATCCGCAGGCGGTGGGGGCGGCTGCCGCCGTGACCGCGGCGGTGCCGGCGACGGCGGGGCCCGGGTACGGGTATCCGCAGGCGGGGTACGACCCCGAGTTCCGGCTGCCGCCGCAGGGGCCGCAGTTCGCCGGACGGTAACGGGCGGCTGGGGCAGGGGGACGCGGCCGCGCTGTGCGGGTGCCGCTGCGCCCACCCGTGCCGCCCCAGCGGCACGACTGCCCGCAGCTACGACATGTCACCGGTCGGCGTTCTTGTAGCCTCTGCCCCATTGGAGGCCCCAGCCGTAGAGGCGGTCCAGTTCGGACTGGAAGCCGTAGACGAACTTGACCTCGCGGCGCACCGTCAGTTCGCCCTTGAGGTTCTCGATCATCACGACCGCGCAGGAGCGGGCCTGGGGCTGGCGCTCGTCGAGGCCGATCTCGATGCGGGGGCCGTTGCTCGGGTAGAGCGTGACGACGGCGTGGGTACGGTCGAAGGCCGGCGTCTGGTCGTAGATGTAGACGAAGACCAGCAGCCGCCTGATGTCGTCGCGGTGGTCGAGGTTGACGTACATCGTCTCACCGGAGCCGGAGCCGAACCGGTCGTCGCCGCTCAGCTTGACGTACGGCGGTGCGTTCACGTCGCCCAGGAAGCCGCCCAGCGGCTGCACCACGCCCTTGGTGCCGTCGGCCAGCTCGTACATGCAGCCGAGGTCGAGGTCGACGTTGACCATGGACTGGCTGTGCCCCATCACCTCCGGCGGCTTGAGCGCCCGCAGCGGATGGCGCAGCAGGCTCTGCCGGGTGGCGCCGCCGAAGTCGGAGGTGCGCATCCGCCAGGTCAGGTTGACGCGCAGGTTGCCGGTGGCCGCGCCCTGCTTGGTCAGCGACACCTGATGGTGCCGTTTGGTCAGCTCTATCGCGTTGGACGCGGCGCTGCCCGAGTCGAACTCGGCCGCGCGTCCGCCCAGCAGACCGTCCAGGAAACCCATCGTCCTCCCCTGCCTTCACCACGCTCCCGCCCCGCGCACACACGAGCGGGGCGGCCCGAGGACACGGTTCGCACCGCTCGCCGTCGTCCTCGTCGGCCGCCCCGCTCGAAGCGTTCCCCAGCGGGGTGGGCTGTCACACCCGGCTGTGGGCCTCGGTGTGCTCGCCCGCCGCGCCCTCCGCGGCCGCCAGCGCGCGGTTGCGGCGCACCGAGGACCAGAAGGACCAGGCGATGAGGACGACGCCGACCAGGCCGGTGATCACCTCGTTGATCTGGTACTGGATGGTGACCATGAGGATCACGGCCAGCGCGCCGATGGCGTAGTGCGCGCCGTGCTCCAGGTAGACGTAGTCGTCCAGGGTGCCCTGGCGGACCAGGTAGACGGTGAGGGACCGGACGTACATGGCGCCGATGCCGAGGCCGAGGGCCATCATCACGATGTCGTTGGTGATGGCGAAGGCGCCGATCACGCCGTCGAAGGAGAAGGAGGCGTCCAGGACCTCCAGGTAGAGGAACATGAAGAAGGCGGCCTGGCCGGCCAGCTTGACGGCCGAGCGGTCCTTGCCGCTGCGGGCGGCGGCTTCCTCCTCCTCGTGCTCGCGCTCCTCCTGCTCCTCCAGGCGGTCCTCGAAGAAGCCGGACAGACCGCCGACGACCATGTACGTGATCAGACCGGCGATGCCGGCGATCAGGACCGTCTGCGCCTTGTCGACGTGCGCGCCGCCGTGCTGGTGGGCGTGGGTGGCGAAGGTGAAGGAGGTGATCAGCAGGACGATCAGGGCGATGCAGACCGACAGCATGTCGACCTTGCCGAGCTTGGCCAGCGGCCGCTCGATCCAGCGCAGCCACTGGATGTCCCGGTCCTCGAAGATGAAGTCGAGGAAGATCATCAGCAGGAACATGCCACCGAAGGCGGCGATCGCCGGATGGGCGTCGGTGACCAGCTGCTGGTAGCGGTCCTTGTCGTTGAAGGCCAGGTTGACGGCCTCGACGGGACCCATCTTCGCGGTGATGGCGACGATGACGACGGGGAAGACCAGACGCATGCCGAAGACGGCGATGAGCACGCCGACGGTGAGGAAGATCTTCTGCCAGAAGGCGTTCATCTTCTTCAGGACCCCGGCGTTGACCACCGCGTTGTCGAACGACAGCGAGATCTCCAGGACGGCGAGGATCGCCACCACGCCGAACGCGGTCCATCCCCCGTAGAACACCGCGGCGATCAAGCCGAGTACGGTGATCGCGAACGACCAGCCGAAGGTTTTCAGAAGCACTGGCTACCCAATCCGTATGTACGGGTCTCCCCGTCGCCTGCGCACGGGTCTCTCCCCCGTCGCCGTACCCGGCTTTTTACGAAACGTTGACTCCGAAGTCTAGAGCGATGCCGCGAAGTCCGGACGCGTACCCCTGTCCGACCGCGCGGAACTTCCATTCGCCCTGGTAGCGGTAGAGCTCGCCGAAGATCATGGCCGTCTCGGTGGAGGCGTCCTCGCTCAGGTCGTAGCGGGCCAGCTCCTGGCCGTCGGCCTGGTTGACGACGCGGATGAAGGCGTTGGAGACCTGTCCGAAGGTCTGGCCGCGCTCGTCGGCCATGTGGATCGAGACCGGGAAGACGATCTTCTCGCACTGCGGCGGCACCTTGCCGAGGTCCACCAGGATCGACTCGTCGTCGCCCTCGCCCTCACCGGTGAGGTTGTCGCCGGTGTGCTCGACCGAGCCGTCCGGGCTGGTGAGCTGGTTGTAGAAGACGAACCACTCGTCGCCCATGACCCGGTTGCCGGCGGAGCACAGCAGCGCGCTGGCGTCGAGGTCGAAGGGGGCTCCGGTGGTGGAGCGCGCGTCCCAGCCCAGACCGACCAGGACGTTGGTCAGGTTGGGTGCGGCCTTGGACAGGGAGACGTTGCCCCCCTTGGCGAGTGTGACGCCCATGATGCTGGTCCTCCCCGGGGATGGTGCTTCTCTTGGTGTTCCCGCGCGTCCGGCGCCGCACGAAACGCGCGGCGCCGGACGGTCGGGCGTACGGCCGCTCAGGTGGTCGCCGAGCGGCGGACGGACGGCTCAGACGTTGACGCCGAAGTCCTGGGCGATGCCGCGCAGGCCCGAGGCGTAGCCCTGGCCGATGGCGCGGAACTTCCACTCCGCGCCGTTGCGGTACAGCTCGCCGAAGACCATCGCCGTCTCGGTGGAGGCGTCCTCCGAGAGGTCGTAGCGGGCGATCTCCGCGCCGCCGTCCTGGTTGACCACGCGGATGTAGGCGTTGCGCACCTGGCCGAAGGACTGCTGGCGGTTCTCGGCGTCGTAGATCGAGACCGGGAAGACGATCTTCTCCACGTCGGCCGGGACGCCGGCGAGGTTCACCTTGACCACCTCGTCGTCGCCCTCGCCCTCACCGGTGAGGTTGTCACCGGTGTGCTCGACCGAGCCGTCGGGGCTCTTGAGGTTGTTGAAGAAGACGAAGTTCTGGTCGCTGCCGACCTTGCCCGCCGTGTTCAGCAGCAGGGCGCTGGCGTCCAGGTCGAAGTCGGTGCCGGTGGTCGTGCGGGCGTCCCAGCCCAGGCCGACGAGGACCGCGGTCAGGCCCGGCGCCTCCTTCGTCAGTGATACGTTGCCGCCCTTGCTGAGGCTGACTCCCACGAGTCCTCCATTGGTGTCCGGGGGCGGGGAGCCCCGTCGTGCGTCGGATAGGGGATCAACGTCTCGATCCTAGTGACGGGTTCCCGCACCCGGCAGGCCGTGCGGCCGAACGCGTGGAGAGCGCCGCTCAGAGGGTGTCGAGGGCCTTCACGTACTCGTTCAGGTCGCGGGCGTCGGGCAGGTCGTTGACGACCGTCCAGCGCACCACGCCCTCCTTGTCGACGATGAAGGTGCCGCGCACCGCGCAGCCCTTGTCCTCGTCGAAGACGCCGTAGGCGCGCGAGACCGCGCCGTGCGGCCAGAAGTCGCTCAGCAGCGGGTACTCCAGGCCCTCCTGCTCGGCGAAGACGCGCAGGGTGTGGATGGAGTCGTTGGAGACGGCGAGCAGCTGGGTGTCGTCGTTGACGAACGCCGGCAGGTTGTCGCGCAGGGCGCACAGCTCGCCGGTGCACACGCCGGTGAAGGCGAACGGGTAGAAGAGCAGCACGACGTTCTTCTCGCCGCGGAAGTCGGACAGCCGTACGGTGCGGCCGTGGTTGTCCTTGAGCTCGAAATCGGGCGCCTTGTCGCCGGCCTGGATCGCCATCGTCCTGCTCCCCTTCGGTGAGGCTGTTCGGGTGGGACCACCCTACGCAGCGATCACCACGGGCCGGCGGACGGGCCGACACCGCGGCCCGTCCGCCGGGACTCCGGGCGTGCCGGACGCCCGGGACTACTTCTTGGACTTGGCCGCCTTGGGGGTCAGCAGCCGCGTGCCGTTCCAGTCCTTGCCCACGCTGACGCTCTTGGTCTGCGAGAGGCCGGCGGTCGTCGCCGCGTCTCCGATGTCACTGGGCTCGACGTATCCGTCCCGGCCGGTCTTCGGCGTCAGGAGCAGGATCACTCCGCCCTCGTCGAGGAAGCTCAGCGTGTCGACCAGCGCGTCCGTCAGGTCGCCGTCCTCGTCGCGGAACCACAGCACCACGGCGTCGGCAACGTCGTCGTAGTCCTCGTCGACGAGCTCGGTGCCGGTGACTTCCTCGATGGACTCGCGGAGCTCCTGGTCGACGTCGTCGTCGTAGCCGATCTCCTGGACCACCTGCCCGGGCTGGAAACCCAGCCTGCCGGCCGGGTTGGTCCGCTCCTCCGCGTGGTCCGCGGTCGCGCTCACGGGGTGCCTCCTGATCATGTTGCGATTGGGTCTTCGGCCTCGCGCGTGCGCGAAGCGTTGGCCGTAGTCCACACGGGCGGACCGGATCGCGCAAGTACCCGGCGGTTCGGACCGCCGAAACGGTGACGTTCCCGACTGTCTCGCCGCAACTCCTGACACCGTATCCCGGCCCGCGGTGACGTACACCACACCATTGTGTCCGTTTCGCCCGGTCGGCAACCCAGGACGCGAGGGCCGATGGTCCCCGGCGCGCGTTCTCCCCGTCGTCTTCCTTCCGGCAGAGATGACTTTGCCTGTCGCGAGGTACACGATGGGGAATGGTCCAGGCGCAGGATCACGACCTGACACCGTCCCCGACCCGCACAAAAATCAGAAATGTCGCCCTCTGACAGGTAAGGAACAGCGTGGCTTCCGGATCCGATCGAAACCCGATCATCATTGGCGGCCTTCCGAGTCAGGTTCCTGACTTCGATCCCGAGGAGACCCAGGAGTGGCTCGACTCGCTCGACGCCGCCGTGGACGAGCGCGGCCGGGAGCGGGCCCGCTACCTCATGCTCCGGCTGATCGAGCGCGCCCGGGAGCGGCGCGTGGCCGTCCCGGAGATGCGCTCCACGGACTACGTCAACACCATCCCCACCAAGAGCGAGCCGTTCTTCCCGGGCAACGAGGAGATCGAGCGCAAGATCCTCAACGCCACCCGCTGGAACGCCGCGGTGATGGTCTCCCGCGCCCAGCGCCCCGGCATCGGCGTCGGCGGCCACATCGCCACCTTCGCCTCCTCCGCCTCGCTCTACGACGTCGGCTTCAACCACTTCTTCCGCGGCAAGGACGACGGCAGGGGCGGTGACCAGGTCTTCTTCCAGGGGCACGCCTCGCCGGGCATCTACGCCCGCGCGTACCTGCTGGACCGGCTCACCGAGCGGCACCTGGACGGCTTCCGCCAGGAGAAGTCCAAGGCGCCCTACGGCCTGTCCAGCTACCCGCACCCGCGGTCGATGCCGGACTTCTGGGAGTTCCCCACCGTCTCCATGGGCCTCGGCCCGATCGGGGCGATCTACCAGGCCCGGATGAACCGCTACATGCAGGCGCGCGAGCTGGCCGACACCTCCGGCTCGCACGTGTGGGCGTTCCTCGGCGACGGCGAGATGGACGAGCCCGAGTCGCTCGGCCAGCTGTCCATCGCCGCCCGCGAGGGCCTGGACAACCTGACCTTCGTGGTCAACTGCAACCTCCAGCGCCTGGACGGCCCGGTGCGCGGCAACGGCAAGATCATCCAGGAGCTGGAGTCGGTCTTCCGGGGCGCCGGCTGGAACGTGATCAAGCTCATCTGGGACCGCACCTGGGACCCGCTGCTGGCACAGGACCGCGACGGCCTGCTGGTCAACCGGATGAACACCACCCCGGACGGCCAGTTCCAGACCTACGCCACGGAGTCGGGCGGCTACATCCGCGACCACTTCTTCGGCGACGACCAGCGGCTGCGCGCGATGGTCGAGAACATGAGCGACGACCAGATCCTGCACCTGGGCCGCGGCGGCCACGACCACCGCAAGATCTACGCGGCGTTCAAGGCGGCCAAGGAGCACAAGGGCCAGCCGACCGTCATCCTGGCCAAGACGGTCAAGGGCTGGACGCTGGGCCCCAACTTCGAGGGCCGCAACGCCACGCATCAGATGAAGAAGCTGACGGTCGACGACCTCAAGCGCTTCCGGGACCGGCTGCACCTGCCGATCTCCGACCAGGAGCTGGAGTCCGGCGCGCCGCCGTACTACCACCCGGGCCGCGACAGCGACGAGATCCAGTACATGCACGACATGCGCCGGCAGCTCGGCGGCTACGTCCCGACCCGGGTCGTGCGGGCGAAGCCGCTGCCGCTGCCGGCGGACAAGACGTACGCGTCCGTGAAGAAGGGCTCCGGTCAGCAGGCCATCGCCACCACCATGGCGTTCGTCCGGCTGCTGAAGGACCTCATGCGGGACAAGGAGCTGGGCCGGCGGTTCGTGCTGATCGCGCCGGACGAGTACCGCACCTTCGGCATGGACTCGTTCTTCCCGAGCGCGAAGATCTACAACCCGCTCGGTCAGCAGTACGAGTCCGTGGACCGCGATCTGCTGCTCGCGTACAAGGAGTCGCCGACCGGGCAGCTGCTGCACGACGGCATCTCGGAGGCGGGCTGCACGGCCTCCGCGATCGCGGCCGGCTCGGCCTACGCCACCCACGGCGAGCCGCTGATCCCGGTCTACGTCTTCTACTCGATGTTCGGTTTCCAGCGCACCGGCGACCAGTTCTGGCAGATGGCCGACCAGCTGGCGCGCGGTTTCGTCCTGGGCGCGACCGCCGGCCGCACCACCCTGACCGGTGAGGGCCTCCAGCACGCCGACGGCCACTCGCAGCTGCTGGCCTCGACCAACCCGGGGTGCGTGGCCTACGACCCGGCCTACGGCTACGAGATCGCGCACATCGTGCAGGACGGCCTGCGCCGGATGTACGGCGCCGACGCGGAGCACCCGCACGGCGAGGACGTCTTCTACTACCTCACCGTCTACAACGAGCCGATCCAGCAGCCGGCCGAGCCGGCGGACGTGGACGTGGAGGGCATCCTCAAGGGCGTGCACCGCATCTCGGCCGGCTCGGCCGGCGAGCTGCCGGCGCAGATCATCGCCTCCGGCGTGGCGGTGCCGTGGGCCCTGGAGGCGCAGCGGATGCTGGCCGCGGACTGGAACGTGAAGGCCGACGTGTGGTCGGCGACGTCCTGGAACGAGCTGCGGCGCGAGGCCGTGGCGTGCGAGGAGCACAACCTGCTGCACCCGGAGGAGGAGCAGCGGGTGCCGTGGGTGACGCGGAAGCTGAGCGGGGCGCAGGGGCCGTTCGTGGCCGTCTCGGACTGGATGCGCGCGGTGCCGGACCAGATCGCGCGGTGGGTGCCGGGCACGTACCAGTCGCTGGGCGCGGACGGCTTCGGCTTCGCCGACACCCGCGGCGCGGCCCGGCGGTTCTTCCACATCGACGCGCCGTCGATCGTGGTGGGCGTGCTGACCGAGCTGGCGCGCGAGGGGAAGGTGGACCGCTCGGTGCTGAAGCAGGCGATCGACCGCTACCGGCTGCTGGACGTGGCGGCGGCCGACCCGGGCACGGCGGGCGGCGACGCGTAGGGCCCTGACCGCCCGACCCGGGCACGGACCGGGCCCCCGCCTCGTGGAGAGGCGGGGGCCCGGTCCCGTTTCCGGTGCGCCGCGGGGGCGCCTGGGTCAGAGCAGTCCGTTGCCCCAGGTCGCCGCTCCGGCCAGTGCGATGACGGCCAGGAGGGTGTCGATGGCGCCCAGTACGACGGCGATCAGCGCCGGCAGCGAGCGGTTCGCGCCCGCCCAGCTGCGGCCCATCGCCAGCCAGCCGCAGACGACCGCCACCGGGCCCAGGATGATGGGCAGCACGAAGAATCCGGCGATCGCGCAGATGGTTCCGATGATCCCGAGCGTCGCGCTGTCCGGCCCGGTCCGCGACCACATACGGCCGCGTGAACGGGGGTGTCCGCGCGTTCCCTGTCCGAAGCCCGCCATCATCAACTCCTCGAACCCCGGGTCGAGTTGGCGTTCTTGGGGTTCGAGGTGCGGGTACCCCCGTTCGGTCTGTCAATCCCTTTTCCCACCGCGGACGGGGCTTTTCCGCCGCGGGACGGGGCTTATCCGCCGCGGGACAGGGCTTTCCGCCGCGGACGGGGCGTCAGATGTGGCCGACGCCCGCGCCGGCCTCCGCGTTCGCGCCGCGCTTGGTGAGCAGCGCCACCAGGATGGCCACGGCCGCGACGCCGGCGGCGACCAGCGAGGCGAGGCTCATGCCGGAGATGAACGTGTCGTGGGCGACGGCGGTGACCTTCGCGGCGATCTGCGCCGGCATCTCCTTGGTCACCGGCGCGATGCCCTGCTGCACCGCCTGGGACGCCTGGCCCGCCTGGGCCTCGGTGAGCGGCGGCAGGCCGGCGTCCTTCCAGTTGCCGGCCAGGTCGTTGTCGACCTTGGAGGCCATCACGGCGCCGAGCACGGCGGTGCCGAGGCTGCCGCCGATCTGCATGGCGGCCTGCTGGAGACCGCCGGCCACGCCGGACAGCTCCATCGGCGCGTTGCCGACGATGACCTCGGTGGCGCCGACCATGACCGGGGCGAGGCCGAGTCCGAGCAGGGCGAACCAGAGCGACATGACGGCGCTGCCGGTGCCCGTGTCGAGCGTGGACATGCCGTACATGGCGATCGCGGTGCAGGCCATGCCGCCGGCCAGCGGGATGCGCGGCCCCACCTTGGTGATCATCGCGCCCGCCAGCGGCGAGCCGACGATCATCATGCCGGTGAGCGGCAGCAGGTGCAGACCCGCGTCGATCGGGCTCATCCCGTGCACGTTCTGGAGGTAGAAGGTGACGAAGAACAGGCCGCCCATGAACGCGATGGCCATCAGCACCATCAGCACCACGCCCGCCGACAGCGGGATGGAGCGGAACAGACCGAGCGGGATCAGCGGCTCCTTGACCCGCGTCTCCCAGAAGGCGAAGGCGGCGAAGGCGAGGACGGCCGCGCCGAGGAAGGCCCAGGTCTTGCCGTCGCCCCAGCCCCAGGCCGGCGCCTTGATGAGCGCCCACACCAGGCAGAACATCGCGCCGGACAGCAGGGCGATGCCGGGGATGTCGAAGGAGCGCGGGGCGTTCCGCGCGCGGTGGTCGAGCAGGATCAGCGCGCCCAGGATCAGGGCGAGGGCGCCGACCGGCACGTTGATGAAGAACACCGACTGCCAGTTGACGTGCTCGACGAGGACGCCGCCGAGGATCGGGCCGCCGGCGGTGGAGGCGCCGATGACCATGCCCCAGATGCCGATGGCCATGTTCAGCTTCTCGGCCGGGAAGGTGGCCCGCAGCAGGCCGAGCGCGGCCGGCATCAGCAGCGCGCCGAACAGGCCCTGGAAGACGCGGAAGGTGACGACCATGCCGATGGTGTCGGACAGGCCGATGGCGCCGGAGGCGGCGGCGAAGCCGGTCACGCCGATCAGGAAGGTCTGCCGGTGACCGAAGCGGTCGCCGAGCTTGCCCGCGGTGATCAGGGAGACGGCGAGCGCCAGGAAGTAGGCGTTGGTGATCCACTGGAGCTGCGCCCAGCTGGCGTGGAGGTCCTTGCCGATGGCCGGGTTGGCGATGGCCACGATGGTGCCGTCCAGGGCCACCATCATGACCCCTACGGCGACGGTGATCAGGGTGAGCCAGGGGTGCCCGCGCATCCCCTCGGCCGCCGCGGGCTGCGACGGGTCCCCGGACGCGTCGCCCCCCTGCCCCGTTGCGTCGATGGTGGTCTGACTAGTCATACATTGGAGGCTAGTGTCAGTCACTGACAACTGACAAACCGATTCACAAGTCGGTAACTGACACATCACCCTCCTTTACGCTGAACAGGGGAAACAGGGAGACCAGAGGGTCACGGGAAGCACGGAGAAGACCATGGACACGGCGGAGACGGCGGAGACGGCGGGGACCGCCGAGGCGGCGCCGCAGCCGGGGCCGGGGCCGGGACTGCGCGAGCGCAAGAAGCAGCGCACCCGCGACGCACTGCTGCGGGCCGCGCTGGAGCTGTTCACCACCCAGGGCTACGAGCGGACGACGGTCGACGACGTCGCCGAGGCCGTCGGCGTCTCGCAGCGCACCTTCTTCCGCTACTTCCCCGGCAAGGAGGAGGCCGCCTTCGCCGTGCAGGACATCGCGGAGGCGCACTTCGTCCAGGCGCTGCGCGCCCGCCCGCCCGAGGAGACCCCGCTGGAGGCGCTGCGCCGGGCGGTGCTGGACAGCTGGGACACGATCAACGACGCCGTCGAGAGCGTCGTGCCGGTGGAGCTGTACCTGCGGATGTTCTGGGTGACCGAGTCCACCCCCGCGCTGCTCGCCGCGTATCTGCGCCGTTCGGTGGCGACCGAGGAGGAGATCGCCCGGGTGCTCGCCGCGCGCGAGGGGCTGGACGTGGACGCGGACCCGCGGCCGCGCCTCGCGGTCGCCGTCTTCACCGGCGTGATGCGGGTGACGGGCCGTCAGTGGTGCACCGGCGACGACTTCAGCCTGGCCGCGATGCGCGCGCTCACCGCCGCCCATCTGGACCAGATCGGCCCGGCCCTGACCGGCGACTGGCGCACCGGCGGCACGGCGGACGCGAACGCCTGAGCGGGGTGCTCGAACTGCCGTACAGAGGGGCGATCTTGAACAGGCGTACGGACTGAGATTCCCGTCACGCGACGCGAAACGTGATCCCCGTCACTCGGTTAACGCGAGACCGTCCCGTTCTCCTAGTGTGTCCTCCCAGTGACTTCCTTCGACGCCTCCCCACCGCTCAGTGTCTGGCGCGCCCTGCTCGCGCTGGCCGTCGTCTTCGTGATGCTGACGACCTCCGGCTGGACCGCCGCGCGCGGCCACCGCGGATCCACCGCCCTCGAGTCCTCCCTCTCCGCCTGGCAGCACGGCAGCCTGCACGGCCACCGGCTGCCGGACCCGGCCGCGGGCTCCGGCCCGGTCGCCCGCTTCTTCGCCGCGCTCACCGCGCACGACCGCGACCGCCTCGCCCACCGCTACCCGCTGGCCGTCGGCAACATGAACGGCGCCCCGGTCCGGCTGCGCTACGAGGCCAACCGCGTCGCCCTCGGCCAGGCCCGGGCGGCGGAGCTGAAGCGCACCCACGACAGCCGGCTCACCCCGGCCGGCCAGCAGGACGCCGGGCGCCGCGAGCACCACTTCGCCGCGCTCACCGACCCCGGCCGGCAGATCCTCGCCTTCGACCCCGAGGGCTCCGGCCGCGTCGCCGAGGTCTTCGGCGACCTGGACCGCGCCGAACGCGTCTCCGTCGTCGTCCCCGGCGTCGACACCGACCTGTTCACCTTCCGCAAGACCTACCGCCCCTACACGGCGGCGTACGGCATGGCGAAGTCGCTCTACACCGCCGAGCGCACCGCGCGCCCCGGCGCCCGCACCGCCGTGATCGCCTGGGCCGACTACACCGCGCCCAGCGGCATCGGCGTCGACGCGGCCACCTCGATGCGCGCCGAGGACGGCGCCGTCCGGCTGAACGCACTGCTGCGCGCCCTGCCCGGCGCCGCGCCCGTCGCCCTGTTCTGCCACAGCTACGGCTCGGTGGTGTGCGGCCTGGCGGCGCGCGCGCTGCCCGGGCGGGTCGCCGACATCGCGGTCGCGGCCAGCCCCGGCATGCACGCCCAGACCGCCGCCCGGCTGGGCACCTCCGCCCGGGTGTGGGCGATGCGCAACGCCACCGACTGGATCCGCGACGTCCCCTATATGGAGCTGGGCGGTTTCGGCCACGGCGCCGATCCGGTCTCCCGGGCGTTCGGGGCGCGGGTGCTGTCCGCGCACGGCGCCAAGGGGCACGCCGGCTACTTCGACCCGGGCACCGACAGCCTCACCAACTTCGCCGAGATCGGCGTGGGCGCGTACGGATCGGTGCGCTGCGCCCGGGACGACGACGCGTGCCGGGCGGGTCTGCCCGGCGGCACGACCGCGGGACGCGCGTAGAGACAGCAGGAAGTGCGGTCCGCGCGGGAGGGACGAAGCGGCCCGCGCCCCCCTACGATGAGCCGCATGGGTGACGTACTGACCGGATTTCATGCTGCCTGGGAGTTCGCGTCCGATTCCGTGCTCATCCGCTACGAACGGGGGATACGGACACCGAAGCTGTTCCAGGCGCTCGGCGAGCGCCGTGTGCCGCTGGCCGCGCTCGCGGACGTGACGGTGACCGGCGGCCGGCGCGGGAGCGTGGTCCTGCGCGCCGAGCCGCGGCCCGGCGCCGATCCGCTGATGGACGCGGCCGACGGGCAGTTGAAGGAGGGCAGCGACCCCTACCGGCTGGTGCTGCCCGCCGAGCGGGCCGGCCTCGCCGAGCGCCGCGCCGAGGAGCTGCGCGACCGGCTGACCGAGACCGGCCCGGCCGACCGCCACCTGGTGGCCGCGCCCGGGGCGCCGCTCGGGTTCAAGGCGTACGACGGCAGGGCGGCCTTCGACGGCACGGCGGTGCGGTTCCGCTGGTCGTGGACGGGGGCGTCGACGGAGAAGTGGAAGGCCGGCGACCAGAGCTTCGCGGTCGGCGATCTAGGCGGGGTGGAGTGGCGCTCGCCGGAGGTCTTCGAGGGGCATCTGCGGCTGCTGCCGCGGGAGGCGGGCGCCGCGCCGGACCCGTCCGCGCGGCCGGACCAGGACCCGGCGGCGGTGGTGTTCGGGCGCGGCTACGGGCCGGTGCACGAGTCGCTGCCGTTCGCGGCGGCGGTGCTGGCCGCGGTGCGGGCCGCCGCGCCCGCGCCGGTGGCCGCCCTGGCCGCCGCCCGCCGCGATCCGGCCGACATCGCCGAGCGCATCCGGCACCTGGGCGAGCTGCACCGGGCGGGGCTGGTGACGGACGACGAGTTCTCGGTGAAGAAGGCCGAGCTGCTGGCGGAGCTGTAGCGCGCCGCCGCCCGGCGCCAGGGCCTCTCGTTCGGATCAGGCTCGGATCAGGCCGGGCGGTGTCCGGCGTCCGCGTAGAAGCCGATCTTGCGGTCCAGCACCGCGAGCGTGTCCCTGAGCTGGGCCATCCGCTCCAGCACGTCCCGGCGGGTGGCCGCCAGCAGCTCGTAGCGCTCGCCGTAGGTCTCCTCGCCGCCGCGCACCAGCTCGGCGTAGCGCACCATGTCGGCGACCGGCATGCCGGTCAGGCGCAGCTTGCCGACGAGATCGAGCCACTCCAGGTCGCGGTTGGTGTAGCGGCGCTGGCCGGTGTGCGAACGGTCCACGTGCGGCATCAGGCCGATCCGCTCGTACCAGCGCAGTGTGTGCGCCGTCAGCCCGGTGAAGGCGACCACCTCGCTGATCGTGTAGGCGTCCCGCCCGTCGGGGCGCGGGGGCCGCGGGGGCTCGGCGGAGCAGAAGTCGGAGCGGGTGGGGTCTTCCTCGGCCTCGATGGCCACGGCCGTGTTCTGCGTCACCGTCATGGTCCCCACGCTAGAACCTTGGAGCGCACTCGAAGCAAGCGGGGACCGGGGGCGGACGGAAAACGGGAGGACGCGGGCGGGGCGCGCTGGCTAGCGTGCGGGCATGAGTCTCGTACGACGTGCCGGGGCCGCCGACGCGGGGGAAGTGCTGCGGCTGCGCCAGGTGATGATCGACTCGATGGCCGGGGCGGACCGGTCGACCGGCTGGCACGCGGATTCCCTGCCGGTGCTGGCGGCGCGGCTCGCCGAGCCGGACGGCGGCTTCGCCGCGTTCGTCGTGGACTGGCCGGAGCGGCCGGGAACGCTGGCCGCGCTGGTGGCCGGGACGCTGGAGTACCGCATCGGCCGGGCCGGCAACCCGCTCGGCACGGTCGGCTACGTCTTCAGCGTCGCCACCGACCCCGGCGCCCGTAGACGCGGGTACGCGCGCGCCGGCATGGACGCGCTGCTGGAGTGGTTCCGCGAGCGGGGCGCGGACCGGGTGCAGCTCACCGCCTCCGCCGAGGCCGCCCCGCTGTACGCCGCCCTGGGCTTCCGGCCCAAGCCCGACCCGTTGCTGGAGCTGCGGCTGTGAGCGCATAGGCTCGGCGCCATGTCGTTGAAGAGCCTGGCGTCGATCGAGAACTGGCCGGTTTCCACCGCCGCGGCGGGCGTGGTCCGCGCCGACGGCACGGTCGCCGGCGTGCACGGCCCGACCGGGCACCGCTTCCCGCTGGCCTCGGTCACCAAGCCGCTGGCGGCCTACGCGGTGCTGGTGGCCTACGAGGAGGGCGCGGTCGAGCTGGACGAGCCGGCCGGACCGCCCGGCGCGACCGTGCGCCACCTGCTGGCCCACACCTCGGGCCTGGCCTTCGACGAGCACCGGGTGACGGCCCCGCCCGGCGAGCGGCGGCTGTACTCCAACGCCGGTTTCGAGCAGCTCGGCGACCAGGTGGCGAAGGCGACGGACATCCCGTTCCCGGAGTACCTGCGCCAGGCGGTCCTGGAGCCGCTGGGCATGACCGCGACGACGCTGGCCGGCTCCCCCGCCAAGGACGGCGTCTCCACCGTGGACGACCTGCTCCGCTTCGCCGCCGAGCTCCAGGCCCCGCGCCTGCTGGACCCGCGCACCGTCGCCGAGGCGATGACGGTGCAGTACCCGGGCACGAAGGGCGTCCTGCCGGGCTACGGCCACCAGAACCCCAACGACTGGGGCCTCGGCTTCGAGATCCGCGACGGCAAGTCCCCGCACTGGACGGGCACGTCGTCCTCGCCCCGCACGTTCGGCCACTTCGGCCAGTCCGGCACGTTCCTGTGGACCGACCCCGACGCGGGCGCCGCCTGCGTCGCCCTGACCGACCGCGCCTTCGGCCCCTGGGCCGTCGAGGCGTGGCCGCCCTTCACGGACGGGGTGCTGGCGGAGCTGCGCGGCGCCGCCTAGGCCCTGTCGGCCATCTCCCACACCAGCAGCTCCGCGTCCGTCACGGCCTGCGCCGTCAGGTCCTCGGCGCCGGTGATCCGCGCCGCGTCGCCGGGGCCCAACCGCTCGCCGTTCAGGCGGACTTCGCCGCGTACGACGTGGACGTAGCAGTGCCCGGCGGACGGCAGCCGGGTCCGCTCCCCCGCCGCCGGGCGCCGTACGTGGAGGGCGGCGGCGGCCTCGGGGACGGCGTACGGCGTCGTGTCGGGCAGGGCGGGTACGGCCGTGTAGCGGGGCTCGCCGCCGGTGCGCACCGGGGCCAGCCACATCTGGACGAAGACGAGGGGGACGGCGGCGTCGTTGCGCTCCACGTGGCGCACGCCCGCGGCCGCGCTCACGTGCTGCACGCCGCCGGGGCGGATCACGGTCTCGTGGCCCGCCGAGTCGCGGTGCGTCAGCTCGCCCTCGACGACCCAGGTGACGATCTCGGTGTGGCTGTGCGGGTGCTCGGCGAAGCCCGCGCCGGGGGCCAGTCGCTCCTCGTTGCAGGCGATCAGCGCGCCGAAGCGGAGGTTGTCGGGGTCGTAGTGCGGGCCGAAGGAGAAGGCGTGCCGGGTGGTGATGCCGGCCGCCTGCTCACCGCCCTCGTAGCGCTCTGCCGCGCGGCGCACGTCCATGGTCACCAGGACACCGTAGCCCCGCCCGGCACGCGTCCCGGCCCCGGTGGGGGCGGCCCGGCGGAGCCCTCGGGCACGGGTCCGCGGGGCCTCGGGCACGGGTCCGCGGGGCCTCGGGCACGGGTCCGCGGGGCCTCGGAGAGCGGGTCCGCGGGGTCCCGTACCGGCCGGTCAGGACCCGGCGGCACGTACGTGCGTCCGGATAAGGCAGTCTTGTCCCCGTGCCCGAACCCGAATCCCGTCCCGCAGAAGCCGCAGCGCGCCCCGCCCATCCGCACACCGCGACCCTGAGACGGCTGGAGAAGTCCTCCGGCTCGCTGGCCGCGCAGGCCATCGCGCGGATGGACGAGACGCTGCCGTGGTACCGGGCCATGCCCCCGGAGAACCGTTCCTGGATCGGGCTGGTGGCCCAGGCCGGCATCGCGGCCTTCACCGAGTGGTTCCGCCGCCCCGACGCGCCGCAGGCCATCTCCACCGACGTGTTCGGCACCGCGCCCCGCGAGCTGACCCGGGCGATCACCCTGCGCCAGACCGTGGAGATGGTGCGCACCACCATCGAGGTCATGGAGTCCGCCATCGACGAGGTGGCGGCCCCGGGCGACGAGTCCGTGCTGCGCGAGGCGCTGCTCGTGTACGCGCGGGAGATCGCCTTCGCCACCGCCCAGGTGTACGCCCAGGCCGCCGAGGCACGCGGCGCCTGGGACGCCCGGCTGGAGTCGCTGGTCGTCAACGCCGTCCTGTCCGGCGAGGCGGACGAGGGCGCCGTGTCGCGGGCGGCCGCGCTCGGCTGGAACTCGCCCGAGCACGTGTGCGTGGTGCTCGGCACCGCGCCCGACGGGGACTCGGAGCTGACCGTGGAGGCCATCCGGCGGGCCGCCCGGCACGCCAAGCTCCAGGTGCTCACCGGGGTGCTCGGCAACCGGCTGGTGGTGATCGCCGGCGGCAATGACAACCCGCTCGCGGTGGCGAAGTCGCTGATCGGGCCGTACGCGGCCGGGCCGGTGGTGGCCGGCCCGATCGTGCCGGACCTGCTCGCCGCGACCCGCTCCGCGCAGGCCGCCGCGGCCGGGCTGAAGGCGTGTTTCGCCTGGCAGGACGCCCCGCGCCCGGTGCTGGCGGACGATCTGCTGCCGGAGCGCGCCATCGCGGGCGATCCGGGCGCCCGCGAGCAGTTGGTAGAGGAGATCTACAGACCGCTGGAGGAGGCCGGTTCCGCGCTGCTGGAGACGCTGAGTGTTTATCTGGAGCAGGCGAGCAGTCTGGAGGGCGCGGCCCGGATGCTCTTCGTTCACCCGAACACCGTGCGCTACCGGCTTCGACGTGTGACTGACGTCACCGGATGGTCGCCGTCCGATGTACGATCCGCGTTCACGCTGAGGATCGCGCTGATCCTGGGGCGGCTGGCCGATGGAGATCCCCAGCCCTGATGTTTTGTCGGGGGTCCACAAAACCCCTCCGTGTTCTTCGTCCCTGTCCCCACGGGCGGCCGTGGCCGTCCCCAAGAGAGAGTGTGAGAGTGCTCGTACTCGTCGCTCCCGGCCAGGGCGCCCAGACGCCCGGCTTCCTGACTCCCTGGCTCGAACTGCCCGGCGCCGCCGACCGTGTGGCCGCCTGGTCGGACGCCATCGGACTCGACCTCGTCCACTACGGGACGCAGGCCGACGCGGACGCGATCCGCGACACCGCGGTGGCCCAGCCGCTGCTGGTGGCCGCCGGGCTGCTGTCGGCCGCGGCACTCGGTGACATCGCCCCCGACGCGGTCGCGGGTCACAGCGTCGGCGAGATCACCGCCGCCGCCTTCGCCGGCGTGCTCAACGACACCGCCGCCCTCACCCTGGTGCGCAAGCGCGGTCTGGCGATGGCCGAGGCCGCCGCCGTCACCGAGACGGGCATGTCGGCGCTGCTCGGCGGCGACCCGGAGGTCTCGATCGCGCACCTGGAGAAGCTGGGCCTGACCCCGGCCAACGTCAACGGCGCGGGCCAGATCGTGGCCGCCGGCACCATGGAGCAGCTGGCGGCGCTCGCCGAGGACAAGCCCGAGGGCGTGCGCAAGGTCGTGGCGCTGAAGGTGGCCGGCGCCTTCCACACTCTCCACATGGCGCCCGCCGTCGAGAAGCTGGCCGAGGCCGCCAAGGCGCTCTCGCCGGCCGATCCGAAGGTCGCCTACGTCTCCAACAAGGACGGCCGGTCGGTCACCAGCGGCGCCGAGGTCGTCGAGCGGCTGGTCGGCCAGGTCGCCAACCCGGTCCGCTGGGACCTGTGCATGGAGACGTTCAAGGAACTCGGCGTCACCGCCCTGGTCGAGGTGTGCCCCGGCGGCACGCTCACCGGACTGGCCAAGCGCGCCCTGCCCGGCGTCAGGACGCTGGCCCTGAAGACCCCCGACGACCTCGGCGCGGCCCGCGAGCTCATCGCCGAGCACGCGAACGCCTGACGCCCTAAGGAGCCGATCGAACATGGCGAAGATCAAGCCCAGCAAGGGCGCCCCGTACGCCCGCATCCTCGGGGTCGGCGGCTACCGGCCCACCCGGGTGGTGCCGAACGAGGTGATCCTCGAGACGATCGACTCGTCCGACGAGTGGATCCGTTCGCGCTCCGGCATCGAGACCCGGCACTGGGCGTCGCCGGAGGAGACCGTCGCGGCCATGTCCGTCGAGGCGTCCGGCAAGGCGATCGCGGACGCCGGCATCGAGGCCGCGCAGATCGGCGCGGTGGTCGTCTCGACCGTCTCGCACTTCAGCCAGACCCCCGCCATCGCCACCGAGATCGCCGACCGGCTCGGCACGGACAAGGCCGCCGCCTTCGACATCTCGGCGGGCTGCGCCGGCTTCGGCTACGGACTGACCCTCGCCAAGGGCATGGTGGTCGAGGGCAGCGCCGAGTACGTGCTGGTCATCGGCGTGGAGCGGCTGAGCGACCTGACCGACCTGGAGGACCGGGCGACGGCCTTCCTGTTCGGCGACGGCGCCGGCGCGGTCGTGGTCGGCCCCGCCAAGGAGCCGGCGATCGGCCCGACGGTGTGGGGCTCGGAGGGCGACAAGTCCCAGACGATCAAGCAGACCGTCTCCTGGGACCGCTTCCGGAGCGGCGACGTCTCCGGGCTGCCGGTGGCCGCCGACGGCACTATCAAGTTCCCTGCGATCACGCAGGAGGGCCAGGCGGTGTTCCGCTGGGCCGTGTTCGAGATGGCGAAGGTCGCCCAGCAGGCGCTGGACGCGGCCGGGATCACCGCGGACGACCTGGACGTCTTCATCCCGCACCAGGCCAACGTGCGGATCATCGACTCGATGGTGAAGACGCTGAAACTGCCGGAGCACGTCACGGTCGCGCGTGACATCCGCACCACCGGCAACACCTCGGCCGCCTCGATCCCGCTCGCGATGGAGCGGCTCCTGGCGACCGGCGAGGCGAAGAGCGGCGACACCGCGCTCGTCATCGGCTTCGGGGCGGGTCTCGTCTACGCCGCGACGGTCGTTACCCTCCCCTAGGCACTCCGTGCCGGATCATGCGTCCGGTGCGGGCAGCACTGCCACCACCCTCTGAAACACTACGAAGGAGCGCCGACATGGCCGCCACTCAGGAAGAGATCGTCGCCGGTCTCGCCGACATCGTGAACGAGATCGCCGGGATCCCGGTCGAGGACGTCAAGCTGGACAAGTCCTTCACCGACGACCTGGACGTCGACTCGCTGTCCATGGTCGAGGTCGTCGTCGCCGCCGAGGAGCGCTTCGACGTGAAGATCCCCGACGAGGACGTCAAGAACCTCAAGACGGTCGGCGACGCGACCGACTACATCCTCAAGCACCAGGCCTGATCAACCGATCATCGCCATGGGCTGACTGCCCCGCCACCCGGCGGTGGCGCCGTTTGAATCCTCGCATCCGTTGGAGAAAGAATTCCCGTGAGCTCGACCAATCGCACCGTGGTCGTCACCGGTATCGGCGCAACCACACCGCTGGGTGGCGACGTGGCCTCCACCTGGGAGGGTCTGGTCGCCGGCAGGTCCGGCGTCAAGCCGCTGACCCAGGAGTGGGCGGCCGAGCAGGCCGTCCGTATCGCGGCCCCGGTCGCCGTTGAGCCGACCGAGACCATCCCCCGGCCGCAGGCCCGCCGTCTGGACCGCTCGGCGCAGTTCGCGCTGATCGCCGCCCAGGAGGCGTGGCAGGACGCCGGCTTCACCGGCAAGGCCGGCGAGGACGGCGCCGTCGACCCCGACCGGCTCGGCGCGGTCATCGCCTCCGGCATCGGCGGCGTGACCACCCTCCTCGACCAGTACGACGTGCTGAAGGAGAAGGGCGTACGCCGTGTCTCCCCGCACACCGTGCCCATGCTGATGCCGAACGGCCCCTCGGCCAACGTGGGCCTCCTCGTGGGCGCCCGCGCGGGCGTGCACACCCCGGTCTCCGCCTGCGCGTCGGGCGCCGAGGCCATCGGCTACGCCATCGAGATGATCCGCACCGGCCGCGCCGACGTGGTCGTCGCCGGCGGCACGGAGGCGGCGATCCACCCGCTGCCGATCGCCGCGTTCGGCAACATGATGGCGATGTCCAAGAACAACGAGGACCCCGAGGGCGCCTCCCGCCCCTACGACGTCGCCCGGGACGGCTTCGTCCTCGGCGAGGGCGCCGGCGTCCTCGTGCTGGAGTCCGCCGAGCACGCCGCCGCGCGCGGCGCCCGCGTCTACGCGGAGGCGGTCGGCCAGGGCATCTCCGCCGACAGCCACGACATCGTGCAGCCCGAGCCCGAGGGCCGCGGCATCTCGCACGCCCTGCACAACCTGCTGGACCGCACCGACCTGGACCCGGCCGAGATCGTGCACGTCAACGCGCACGCCACCTCGACGCCGGCCGGTGACGTCGCCGAGCTGAAGGCGCTGCGGAAGGTCTTCGGCGACCACGCGGACCACATGGCGGTCTCCGCGACCAAGTCGATGACCGGTCACCTGCTCGGCGGCGCCGGCGGTGTGGAGTCGGTGGCGACGGTGCTGGCGCTGTACAACCGGGTGGCGCCGCCGACCATCAACGTCGACAACCTCGACCCCGAGGCGGAGGCGAACGCGGACGTGGTCCGCGGGAGCGCCCGGAAGCTGCCCGCGGAGGGGCGGATCGCGGCGTTGAACGACTCGTTCGGGTTCGGTGGGCACAATGTCGTGCTGGCGTTCCGCACGATCTGAGTAGCGCTGAACGGCGTCGGCCCGGACCCCCGGTGGGGTTCGGGCCGACGCCGTTCGTGTGAGGTCGTGCGACCAGTGGACGGAGTCTCAGACCACCTGGTGGAGCCAGCGGACCGGGGCGCCCTCGCCCGCGTAGCGGAAGGGTTCGAGTTCGTCGTCCCAGGGCTTGCCGAGGAGCTTGGCGAGTTCCGCCTCCAGGTCCGTCTCGCCGCCCTGGGAGCGGGTGAGGGCGGCGCGCAGGCGGTCCTCGGGGATGAGGATGTCGCCGTGGATGCCGGTGACGGCGTGGAAGATGCCGAGGTCGGGGGTGCAGCTGTAGCGCTCGCCCTCGGCGGTGGCGCACGGCTCGGCGGTGACCTCGAAGCGCAGCAGGTGCCAGCCGCGCAGCGCGGAGGCGAGCTTGGAGGCGGCGCCGGCCTGGCCCTGCCAGGAGAACTCCGAGCGCCAGGTGCCGGGCGCCGCGGGCTGCCGGATCCAGTCCAGGCTGACGCGCGTGCCGAGCACCCCGGCGACGGCCCACTCGACGTGCGGGCACAGCGCGCGCGGCGCGGAGTGCACGTACAGGACTCCACGTGTCGTCGTCACCGGGACCTCCGGGCAGAGCGGGACAGGGGGCGGGCGGGTGGTCAGTGGCGCGACGGCCACGTTGATGGCGAGGCTACCGTGCGACGGGCCAAGGAGTGTGACGTACCGTCGGTCCTGGTGCCAGGAAACCCCCGGCATTCACCCATGGGGACGCTTGTACGGGTGTGCGCCGTCACATCGGAGGGGGTGAGGAACCCCCGCGCGTTCTCATGGAGGGGACCGGCAGCACCGTAGGACGACCGAGGGGATTTCCAGGGATGCGGAAGCGAAGCCACCGTCTGCGGGCCGCGCACGCCGTCGCGGCGGCCGCCGTGCTGACCGTCGCGGGCTGCTCCACCGCCGGCGGGGGCGCCTCCGGCGACACCGGGGCGCGGGCGTCCGCGAAGCCGACCCCGGAGTGGGACACCTCCCCGGAGTCGATCGTCGCGGTCGGCGACTCCATCACGCGCGGCTTCGACGCGTGCGCGGTGCTGACGGACTGCCCGGAGGTGTCCTGGGCGACGGGCAGCGACGCCGCGGTCGACAGTCTGGCGGTACGGCTGCTCGGGGCGGGCGGCGCGGCGCAGCACAGCTGGAACCACGCGGTGACCGGGGCCCGGATGCGGGATCTGAAGGCGCAGATGGACAAGGCGGTGGTGCACCGGCCGGAGCTGGTGGCGGTCATGGCCGGCGCCAATGACGCCTGCCGTGCCTCCACGGCCGAGATGACGTCGGTGGCGGACTTCCGCAGCCAGTTCCAGGACGCCCTGAAGACCCTGCGCCAGACGCTGCCGAAGACGCAGGTGTACGTCTCCAGCGTGCCGAACCTGAAGCGGCTGTGGTCGGAGGGGCGGACCAACGCGCTGGGCAAGCAGATCTGGAAGCTGGGGATCTGCCCGTCGATGCTGGGCGACGCGGACGCGCTGGACGGGGCGGCGACCGCGCGGCGCGAGACGGTGCAGGCGCGGGTGGTGGCGTACAACAAGGTGCTGGCGGACGTCTGCGCGAAGGACCGCCGCTGCCGGTTCGACCACGACGCGGTCTTCGACTACCGCTTCGGCACGCAGCAGCTCAGCCACTGGGACTGGTTCCACCCGAGCCGCAACGGTCAGGCGCGGCTCGCGGAGATCGCGTACCGCACCGTCACGGCCGCGACGCCGTGACCTTAAGGTTCTGGGCATGAGCATGAGCGAAGTCTTCGGCCGGCTTGACGACGGGACCACGGTGCACCGGTGGACCCTGGAGCGGGCCGGAGTGCGGGTGCGGGTGCTGACGTACGGCGGGATCGTGCAGTCGGTGGAGGTCCCGGACCGGGCAGGTCGCACGGCTCAGGTGGTGCTCGGTTTCCCCGGCCTGGAGGGCTACGTCGCCCATCCGGAGCCGTTCCTCGGCGCGCTGGTCGGCCGGTACGCCAACCGGATCGGCGGCGCCCGGTTCGCGCTGGACGGCCGGGCGTACCCGCTCACGGCCAACGACGGGCCCAACTCGCTGCACGGCGGGCCGAACGGCTTCGACAAGCGGGTGTGGGAGGCGGCCGAGGTGGCGCACGGCGTGCGGCTGGCCCGCGTCTCCCCGGACGGCGAGGAGGGCTTCCCGGGACGCCTCGACGTGTCGGCGACGTACACGCTGGACGCGTCGGGCGCGCTGCGGATCGCCTACGAGGCGGTCACGGACGCGCCGACGGTGGTCAACCTGACCAATCACACGTACTGGAACCTCGGCGGCGCGGGCTCCGGTCCGACCGGCGGCCACGAACTGCGCCTCGCCGCCGCCCGTTACACCCCGGTCGACGACCGCCTGATCCCGGCGGGCGAGCCGGCGGAGGTGGCCGGCACCCGGTTCGACTTCCGCCGCACGCGGGCGCTGGGCGCCGGCTACGACCACAACTTCGTCCTGGACAAGGGCGTGACGGCGGCTCCCGAGGAGGTCGCCGAGCTGCACGACCCGGCCTCCGGCCGCGTGCTGACGGTCGCCACGACCGAGCCGGGCGTCCAGCTCTACACCGCCGACCACCTCACCGCCCCGTTCACCCCGAACGCCGGAACCGCCCTGGAGACCCAGCACTTCCCCGACACCCCCAACCGCCCGGACTTCCCACCCACCCGACTGAACCCGGGCGAGGTGTACCGCTCGGAGACGGTGTACGGGTTCTCGGTGCGGCGGGGGTAAGGTCGGCGGCGGCGCGTGCCGCCAGGAGACCCCGCCATGGCGACGTCCTCTTCGCAGAGGCCGGCGGCCAAGTAACCCTCCGGTGGCTTTCAGGGCTTCGCCGCAGCGGTCCTCTTCGGCCGGCAGCCTGCACGGTTCTGGTCTGGCCGAGGTGTCCGTAGACCGTGGAACGGGGCACGTTGAACATGTCGGCGATCTGCTGGACGGTCTTCTCCCAGGGCGTCGTAGAGCTGCTGGGCAGGCTCGGCCTGGTCGGCCGTGGGCTTCGGTCGGCGCCCGCCGGCCCCGGCCGCGGGCCGAGGCGAGCCCGTCGTTCGTGTTCGCCACGATCAGCTCTCTTCGGAGCTCCGCGAGCACGCTGAGCGTCCATGGGATCCCGTGCGGAGCGCGTCCGGCCGAGGGGCAGGCGTACACCGCCGGACGACGGAGGACCGTCAGCGGATGACGAGGAGGCCGGCCACCAGGGCTCGGAGCCCGTCCAGGTAGGTGTCCTCGCCGGTCAGCGGTGCCCAGCGGTCCGCGACCTGCGCCAACCTGGGCAGCTCACCCGGATCGAGATCGCCGAAGACCTGCTCCCGGTAGGTCGCACGGTCATCGCCTTCGCGTCGCCGGGCTGCCGTCGCCCGGACCACGATCTCTCCAGCGGTGTAGTACCAGATCGCGCGGTAACCGTGCACGGCCCGCTCGGGGGACAGTCCGCATTCGACCAGGCCGTCGACGATCTGCTCGACGAACCACAGTGCTGACGTGGACATCAGGTCATCGGCAGTCAGCACTTCCACGATCCAGGGACAGGCGGCGAGCGCCTCGTGGATCGCGGCGGCGGCGACGACGATCCGCTCGCGAGGGTGGGCAGGCAGTTCGGGTCGGCGCAGCGCCCGCGCGGCGTAGTCGTCCAGCAGCAGGACGAGCAGTTCTTCCTTGTTGCGGACGTGGTGGTAGAGCGCCATCGGCGTGCTGCCGATCTCCATGGCCAGCCGCCGCATGGTCAGCCGGTCCACGCCTTCCTCGGTCACGATCCGGCGTGCCGTCCCGATGACCTCCTCGCGGGAGATACGGGGAGGTCGGCCAGGGGATCTGCGCGGTGCGGACGGTTGCGGCATGCCCCCATCATTCCCCAGGTGTCGACAACGACGCTCTCCTCACGCTAGTTTCCTTACATGTATAAAAACTCGAAAAGGCGACTCGGGGTGGTGCTGGCGACGGCGGCCGTCGCCCAGTTCGTCTTCGCCCTGGACATGTCGGTGGTCAATGTCGCACTGCCCGCAATCCGCACCGCGTTGGGATTCGCGCCGCTCGACCTGTCGTGGGTCGTGCACGTCTACGCGCTCACCTTCGGCGGACTCCTGTTACTGGGTGGCCGTGTTTGTGACCTGTACGGTCACCGTCGGCTGTTCGTGGGGGGCCTGGTCGTCTTCGGGCTGTGCTCGCTGGCGGGCGGGCTGGCCCAGGCGCCCTGGCAGCTGATCGCTGCCCGCGCCGGTCAGGGCGTGGGTGCTGCCGCGGCCGCCCCGGCCGCGCTGGGGATGCTCACCACCACCTTCCCCGAAGGCTCTCGGCGGGTCCGGGCACTGGGGGTGTGGAGCGCGGTGAACGCCGCAGGGGGAGCGCTGGGCGTGCTGGCAGGTGGTTTGCTGACCCAGTACGCGGGGTGGCGCTGGGTGATGCTGATCAACCTGCCCTTCGTTGCGGCGGCTCTCGTGCTAGTTCGGGCAGGCGTGCCCGCCGGAGCACAGCCCGACCGGCGCGAGCGGCTGGACGTGCTCGGCGCTGTCCTAGCGACCGGCGGAGTGGGGCTGCTGGTGTTCGGTGTCGTCCGCACCGACGCCCGAGGGTGGGGATCCCCGGCCACCGTGACGACCCTCGCCACTGCGGTCGCGCTCCTGGCCGCCTTCGTCTTCGCTGAATCCAGGGCCCCCGTGCCGCTGCTGCGCGTCGGCCTGTTGCGCAGTCGCTGGGTGGCCGGCGCCAACGTGCTGGTGTTCTTGGCCGCGGCCGGGCAGTTCACGGCGTTCTACTTCGTGTCCCTGTACATGCAGCAGGTCCTGGGCATGGGCGCCGCGGCGACCGGCGCCGCGTTCCTGCCGTTCTCCGTGAGCCTGGTCGCGGGCAGCGTCATCGCGACCCGCGTCACCACGGCACGCGGCCCCCGAGCCGCCTTGGCACCCGGGGCTCTGCTGGCCGCCGTGGGCCTGGCCTGGCTGGCCTTCATCAGCCCCGGCGGAGGCTTCCTCACCGACGTGCTCGGTCCCTGCATCGTCTCCGGCGTCGGCGTCGGACTGGTTCTGGCCCCGGTCGCCGCCGCCGCGACGACTGGTGTCGCCTCCCGCGAGGCCGGCATGGCCTCCGGCCTCTTCAACAGCTCCCGCCAGCTCGGCGGCTGCGTCGGCCTGGCCGCCCTGGCCACCGTCGCCGCATACCGCACCGGCACGGCCACCGACCCCGCCGCCCTCAACGACGGCTATGCCCTGGGCCTCACCGTCACCGCCGGCCTCTTCGTACTCGCGGCAGTCGTAGCGATCGGGGTGTTGCCCCGGCGTCAGGCCGCCATGCCTGACCCGCAACCTGCCGCCCCCACACAGAACCGACTGGAAGGAACGCCATCATGACGTCGACCCCCATCGACCTGTTCGTCTCCGCGCTGCAGTTCCGCCCCGACGGCGATCTCCGGGCCGCCGACCGCCAGATGACGAGCAGCGACTCCGGCACCTGGCAGATCGCGACCTTCCACGTGGAGACCGACGCCGACGTCCACGCCGACCACTGGGAGATGCACCCCCAGGCCGAGGAGGCGGTGTGCTGCCTGACTGGCGGCGTCCGCCTCTACTTCCGTGCCGCCACGCCCTGCGGCGCCGAGGACATGGTGCGGCTGCAGGCAGGCACCGCGGTGATCGTCCCCCGCGGTCGCTGGCACCGCCTGGAGCTGGACGCCCCCAGCGACCTGATGTCGATCACCCTTCGCCACGGCACTCGCCTCGAAAGGCGCACCGACACGCATGGACCGGGTGGTGACCCGACAGGTTCGCTGCCGGGCCACCACGAGCCTCGCCCGTCCTCATGAGCTCGCGTATTCGTCTGTCGCCGGCTTCCCGGTCTGGCGGACCTACGACCCGACGCACCACGACCCGCCGATCCTGGACCGAACCCGCGAGATGATCGCCGTCCTGGGCTGGGAGGCGGACCCGGAGGTGTGGGGACCGCCTTCGGACGAGATCCTCGCGTCGGTGGCCGCGAAGTGCCAGCACGCGCCGGAGTTCCGGGCGACTGCTCCGGTCGGCGGGACCTCCTGGCGCCGCGGGCCCCGGTCCGTGGGGTCAGGTCCGTGGACCGGGGCTGTTCGCGGGGGGGGGAACACGTCCCGGTGCCGAAGGTAATCGGCACGGTGGCGCGGTGCGGGGTGATCGGGGGTTCGGCGGCGGTCTCGTACGAACCCTTCACAAACGGGCGGGCACGGCGGCGACCGCCTCCACCTCGATCCGCGCCTCGGGGCGGAACAGCCGGGGCACCTCCATGGTCATGCTGGTGGGCGGGGTGCCGGTGAGGTACGCGCGGCGGACCGCGCCGTAGGCGGGGAGGTCGCCGATGTCGGTGAGGTAGGTGCGGATGCTGACGATGTGTTCCAGGCCGGCGCCGTTCGCCTTCAGCAGCGCGGCGATGGTCTCGAAGACGCCGCGGCTCTGCTCGGCGACCGTGTCGCCCTCGGCGATCTGACCGGAGAGGAACAACAGGGCGCCGCCGTCGGCCTGTTCGACGCGGGCGACCTGGGAGTAGTAGGGCGTGAGGGGCTGCGGGGCGTCGGCCGGGTCGTCGAGGGTGACGCGCATCGTGCTGCTTCCTGTCGGCGTGCTGCTGAGGTGGCGGGCGGTGCGGGAGACGTCGGCCGCGGCGAGGGCGGGCTCGTGGGCGGCGGCCTGCCGGTACTGGTCCGACACGGCCCGTACGACCGGGAGTTGGGCCGCGCGGGCGGCGAGGTCGAGATCCTTGACCGCCAGGGCGGTCGCGAAGTGGACGTCCTCGGCGAAGGCGCGGGCCGCCGCGCCGGCGAGCGGGCCGGCGGCGAGGGCGGTGCGCGCGGTGTCCTCGTCGAGGCCGAGGGCGGCGGCGAGCCGCAGCGCCTCCGCGACGATGCCGATGCCGCCGAGGGCTGCCGCGTTGAGGACCAGTTTGAGGGCGGCGCCGGAGCCGGCCGGGCCGGTGCGGGTGACGGCGCCGAGGGTGGCCAGCACGTGGTCCACGCCGGTCGTGTCGCCGCCCGCGAAGATGGCGAGCCGGCCGGTGGCCGCCCGGTCGGTGCTGCCCGTGACCGGGGCGTCGACCAGGGTCGCCCGGTCGCCGACGCGGGCGGTGAGCGCGCGGACCGCGTCCGGTCCGACGGTGGACATCTCGATCCAGCGCGCGCCGGGCGGCAGCGCCGGCAGGACGGCGTCGGCGACGGCGGCGAGGGCGTCCGGGCCGGTGAGCATCGTGATCACCACGTCGGCGTCGCGCACGGCGTCGGCCGGGGAGGCGGCGTGCCGGGCGCCCTCGGCGACGAGCGGGCCGGCCTTCGCCGCCGTGCGGTTCCAGACGGTCACCGGGTGACCGGCGGCCAGCAGCCTGCGGGCCATCGGGGCGCCCATGTGCCCCAGCCCCAGGAAGGCGATCTTCTGGGTGGGGTCGGGCTTCCCGGTCGTGGTCTTCTCGGTGGTGGTCTGCTCGGTGGTGGTCTCGGCGGTCGGGTCGGGCTTCTTCATGGCGCTGACGCTAGGGCAGGACGAGGGATGCGACCAGCGAATGTCTAGCATGGCTGGCATGTCGAGTACGCATGGCGGCGCGCGGGACGGCCTGCCCGAGGTGTCCACCGTCTGGGTCCGGGTCTTCCTGGAGGTGGCGCGGCACGGGTCGTTCACGGTGGCCGGGCGCCATCTGGGCTGGACGCAGTCGGCGGTCTCCCGGCAGGTCTCGGCGCTGGAGTCGGCGCTCGGCGGCGGTCCGCTGTTCGACCGGCTGCCGCGCGGGGTGCGGCTGACCGAGGCCGGGCGGACGTTCGTCGGGTACGCCGAGGCCGTCGCCGAGTCGCTGCACGAGGCGGTGCGGGAACTGGCGGCGCTGCGCGAGGCGGCGGGCGGGCAGGTGCGGTTCGGGGCGTTCAGCACGGCCGACGCGGCGCTGGTGCCGTGCGCCCTGGCCGCCTTCCGCGCCCGCCATCCGGGCGTACGGATCTCCCGCGAGGAGGGGCTGACGCCGCGGCTGCTGGAGCGGCTGGCCGCCGGGCACCTGGACCTAGCGGTCGTCTCCACCACGCAGGGCGCCCCGATGGAGGCGTACACGCTGCACCACCTGCTGGACGAGCCGCTGTACGTCGCCGTGCCCGCCGGGCATCCGCTGGCCGGTGCGGACGGGCCGGTGCGGCTGGCCCGGCTCGCCGACGCCGAGTGGATCTCCGGCAGCGCGCGGCCCGAGGGGACGCTGCTGGACGCGGCGCTGCGCCAGGGGTTCCGGCCGCGCGTCGCGCACGTCGTCGCCGAGTGGACCGCGAAGCAGGGCTACGTCGCCGCCGGGCTCGGCGTGGCGCTGGTGCCGGCGCTGGCCGTCGCGTCCGTACGGCCCGACGTGACCCTGCTGCCTCTGGACACGGCGGACGTCCCGTGCCGTGCGGTGTACGCGGCGAGCGTGCGGGGGCGGTCGCTGTCGCCGGCCGTAGGGGCGTTCCTCGGGGTGCTGCGGGAGGCGGCGGTCAGCGTGGCGGGCGGGGCGTCCCGGTCCCGCTGACCGGGGCGGCCGGGTCCGCCGCGCCCTGCCGGTTCTGGGGGGCGTGCTGGTGCTGCGGGTCATGCGGGTCCGGCTCCTCGGTGTCCTCGCCGAGCAGGTCGCGGGCGAGGAGGGTGGCGCCGGCCACCGCGCCCGGCATGAGGAAGACGGCGACGAACGGGATCAGGAAGGCCAGGCCCAGCGGGGTGCCGAAGCCCCAGACCAGGGTCTTGCGGGAGCGCAGCAGGGCGAGGCGGGCGCGCAGGTCGACGTCCCGGCGCTGGAGGGCGACGGCGGCCAGTTCCTCGGTGAGGAAGAAGCCGGTGACGAAGAAGCCGATCACCGGGATCACCGTCTGGCCGACGACCGGCAGGAAGCCCAGCGCGAAGAGGAGGACGCCCCACAGCGCGGCCCGCACGACGACGCGGAGGCTGTCGCGGGCGGATATCCACAGTTCCCGCCAGAGCGGCAGGCCGGACTCGGGCGCGGTGCCGTCCGGGGAGACGTCCCGGTCGACCTGCTCGGAGAGGGCCTCGTAGAAGGGCTGGCCGATCAGCAGGGTGACCGCGGTGAAGGTGACCACGGCGAGGAGGAGCCCGAGGGCGAACAGGACGGCGGTGAGGAAGCCGCGGAACAGGCCCAGCCAGGGGCTGGGCCAGCCGTCGGCGAAGGGGGTGGCCCAGCCGACGGCGTCCTCGCCCCACAGGGCGAGCGCGGTGAGCGCGGCGGCGTACAGGAGCAGGGTGATCAGGCCCGGCAGCAGGCCGAAGCCGTACGCCCGGCCGTGCCGGGCCACCCAGCGCTGGCCCGCCAGCAGATATCCGAAGCCCACCCCGAGATCACGCATGGGGCCACTGTATCCAGGGGCTCGCGCGGCTCCGGCGGCCCGGCGGCCGGATACGGCGGAGGCCGCATCCCACGTCCAGGAATGCGGCCTCCTCGGTGCAAACGACCGGCTCAGGCAAGCGTCACGGTGATGTTGCCGCGGGTCGCCTTCGAGTACGGGCACACCTGGTGCGCCTTCTCGACCAGGGCCTTGGCGGTGGCGGCGTCGGCGTTCGGGATCTCGGCGGAGATCTCGACGATGATGCCGAAGCCGTCCTCGTTCTGGCCGATGCCGACCTTCGCGGTGACGGTCGAGCCGGTGATGTCGGCGCCCTCCTGGCGGGCGACGACGCCGAGGGCGCCCTGGAAGCAGGCGCTGTAGCCGGCGGCGAACAGCTGCTCGGGGTTGGTGCCGGCGCCGCTGCCGCCCATCTCCTTGGGCGGGTTCACGATGACGTCGAGCTTGCCGTCGTCGGTGGCGACGCGGCCGTCGCGGCCGCCCTCGGCGGTGGCGACCGCGGTGTACTTCACGTCGGACTGCTGGATGGGCATCGCTGTGTTTCCTCCTCGTTCCGTCGTGACTCGCGCCCACGATCACAACGGTTTCGGAATGAAGTTACCGCATGCCGGAAGGTGCGGGAAGGCGCCTCCGGCCCGGCGGCCTCAGAGCTTGACGATCATCTTTCCGGTGTTGTCGCCGCGCAGGACGCCGAGGAACGCCTCCAGCGTGTTGTCGATGCCCTCGACCGTCGTCTCGCGGTACTTCAGCTCGCCCGAGCGCACCCACGGGCCGACCTCGCGCACGAACTCCGGCTGGAGGTCGTAGTGGTCGCCGACGAGGAAGCCCTCGATGCGGCCGCGGGTCTGGATCAGCCGGGGCAGGTTCTTCGGGCCGGGCGCGGGCTCGGTGTTGTTGTAGACCGAGATGGCGCCGCAGATCGCGATGCGGCCGTGGAGGTTGAGCGCGCCGATGGCGGCCTCCAGGTGGTCGCCGCCGACGTTGTCGAAGTAGACGTCGATGCCGTCGGGGGCGGCGGCGCGCAGCTGCTCGGCCACCGGGCCGTCCTTGTAGTTGAAGGCGGCGTCGAAGCCGTACTCGTCCGTCAGCAGCTTCACCTTCTCGGCGGAGCCGGCGGAGCCGATCACCCGCGCGGCGCCCTTGAGCTTGGCGAGCTGTCCGACCTGGCTGCCGACCGCGCCGGCCGCGCCGGAGACGAAGACGGTGTCGCCCTCCTTGAAGGAGGCGGTGCGCAGCAGGCCCGCGTACGCGGTCAGGCCGGTCATGCCGAGCACGCCGAGGTACGTCGACAGCGGCGCGGTCTCGGGGTCGACCTTGACCGCCTGGGTGGCCTTGACGGCGGCGTACTCGCGCCAGCCCTCGAAGTGCAGGACGTGGTCGCCGACGGCGATGCCCTCGGCGTGGGAGACGACGACCTCGCCGACGGCGCCGCCCTGCATGGGGCGGTCCAGCTCGTAGGGGGCGGCGTAGGACTTGGCCGCGGACATCCGGCCGCGCATGTACGGGTCCACGGAGAGGTACTCGTTGCGGACCAGGACCTGGCCCTCGCCCGGCTGCGGGAGCTCGGCCTCCACGAGGGCGAAGTCCTCCGGCTTCGGCCACCCGACCGGGCGGCTGAGCAGGTGCCATTCACGGCTGACGGCGGGGAGTGTGGGGGTGTCGGTCATGGTGGGCGCCTTTCGTCGGTGCGGGGTGGGGGGTTCGGGTGTGGGGTTGCGGGGGTGTGGGGGTGTGGGGGTGCGGCGAGGGGTGGGCCGCCGCCGCAGTTACTTCAGCATATGAAACAACCATGCTCCTGAATATTTCAGGGTGTCAAGCAAACGGGTACCCTGGATGCCATGCCCACTCCCCCGAATGCCCGTCGCCCCGACCCCGTGACCATGGAGGTCGTCGAGCTGATCGGGGATGTCGTGGCCCGGTTCTACGAGGACTACGAGGAGGCGGCCGGCGAGCACGCGCTGACCGGGGCGCAGGCGCGGCTGCTGAGTCTGCTGGCGCTGGAGCCGCTGCCGATGCGGAAACTGGCGCTGAAGCTGAAGTGTGAGCCGTCGAATGTGACGGGGATCGTGGACCGGCTGGAGGTGCGGGGTCTGGTCGAGCGGCGGCCCGATCCGGCCGACAGGCGGGTGAAGCTGGCGGCGGCTACGGAGGAGGGGCGGCGGGTGGCTCGGGAGTTGCGGGAGGGGTTGCGGTTCGCTCGGGAGCCGCTGGCGGGGTTGAGTGACGCTGAGCGGAGGTCCCTGCGGGAGCTTTTGCGGAGGATGTTGGGGGTGGGGTGAGGTTTGGTGCGGGTGAGTTCGGGCTGAGCGCGCAGTTCCCCGCGCCCCTTGGGGGGTGTGGGTGGGCCTTGGTTCTTGGTGCGGGTGAGTTTGGGTACCGGAGTGAATCCTCTGGCCTCGGGCCTGCGGACCCTGAGCCACTTCGGGTTGATCACCGCCGGGAGAGAAGTGGACAGCCACTTCTCCCCCGGCTTTCCTTGCCATCGAAAGGCAGCGACGATGTCGAAATTCTCGGACTGGCAGGGCCGGATGCTGCGAGCGGTCTGGCGGCACGGGGAACAGCTCCCCGAGAAGGTACTGACGTGGATGGCCGAGCTGTACGACGAGCACGGAGAAGTACCGGAACCGGAGTTCTGCGACCTCTGGACCACGCGAACCTTCGCCCTGGCGAGATCGGCCTTCGAGACGGTCGCCAGATCGGCGGAACAGGACACCGGAAAAGCGGCCACAGGCGATGACTTCCACTACATCGACTACGTCCGCGACCCGGACCTGGGCCCGGTCGGCGTGGTCCACATCAAGTCGGCGGAGGTCTCCACACCCGATTCGGCAGAGGTTCTGGGTGCTGTGGCGGAAGGAGTGCAGGAATTCGTCATGAGCCACCATCGCGGGACCTGGCCCGTCTGCGGCGAGCACGACCGCGGTCTGCATGTGGGTTACTTCCATGAGACCGCGGTCTGGAAATGCACAGGAGGGATGGCAAAGGGTCACGTGGTAAGAGCGATTGATCCTGCCGTTCAGCTGTAAATCACGGCGGGGCGTTTGGGTTGAGCGCGCAGTTCCCCGCGCCCCTGGGGGGGCTAGGTGCACCACCAGAGGAAGCGGTCGCAGGTGTGGGTGGGGGTGGGGGGTGAGGGGGTGGTCGTGGTTGCGGAGGGGGTGGGCTGGTGGGAGGGCGTGGACGGGGGCGCTTCGCCGCCCGGGCCCGTCACCGCGCCCGCGTCCGCGCCCACACCCGTACCCGCGTTCCCGTCCGCGCCGTCGTTCGTACCGCCGGGGCCGCCCGGTGTCGCCGACGCCGAGCGGGCGGAGCTGTCCGAACCGCTCGGGGTCGGCGTGGTGCCCGTCGCCGAGGCGGACGGCGACGCGGAGGACGACGCGGACGACGAGGCCGCCGCGGGGCGGGCGCTCGCGGCGCCGCCGGAGGTGTCGTCCAGCGGGCGGGCCGTCGGCGTCGTACCGGGCGCCGTCGTGGAACCGGCCGCCGTGTCGGCGCCGGCCGCCGCCGGGCCGGGGTCGCTGAAGCCGGGCAGGCCCGGTGCGTCCACGCCCAGTTCGGCCAGGCTCAGTCCGCCCGCCGCCAGGACGAAGCCGGCGGCGATCAGCAGGGTCCGGCGCCGCCGTCTGCGGTGGTGGGCGGCCTTGCGGTCCCGCCGGCTCGCGGCCGTACCGGAGTCCGCGGTCACCGCCGTATCCGCCGGTGCCGTCGCCCCCGCGCTCGCCGCCGTCGCCCCCGCGCTCGCCGCCGTCTCCGCCGGTGCCGTCGCCGTCGCGGTCGCCGCCGTCTCCGCCGGTTTCGTCGCCGCCGTGGCTTTCGCTGTGCGGCGGCCGCCGCCGCGTGTGCGGCTCTGTGCGCGGCGCCGTTGGGCGCGGCCCGGGGCGGGGGTGTGGTCCGTGTCGTCACCGGGTGTCCAGTCCGGGGCCGACTGCGCGCTCCGCGCGGGGAGTTCCGGTTCGTCCCGGAGGGTCGGCAAGGCTTCGGCCGGAGTGCCGCATCCCGGGCAGAGGAGGGCGCCGTTGAGGTGCCGTCGGCACGGGGGGCAGTAGTTCATGACGCGGGAAGACTAGATTCCGCGCGCCCCGCGTTCCTAGGGGCCGTTGTGAAGGTTCGGTGCGGGATCGAAAGCGTGGGCGAATGGTTTGCCGGAACCGTTCTCTGTCGCCCCCATTGACACCCCCCTCACCGCCTCCTTACTGTCACGCCAACATTTCGAACGTGTGCCGAAATATCGAACAAGCGAGGGGCGACCGCCGTGCGCATCACCGGAATCAGCACCCACGTGGTCGGGACGCCGTGGCGCAACCTGACGTACGTGCAGGTGCACACCGACGAAGGGATCACCGGCGTCGGCGAGACCCGGATGCTCGGTCACACCGACGCGCTGCTCGGCTATCTGCGGGAGGCCGAGGCCAACCACATCCTCGGGTCCGACCCGTTCGCCGCCGAGGACCTGGTGCGCCGGATGAAGTACGGCGACTACGGCCGCGCGGGTGAGATCGTGATGTCCGGCATCGCGGTCGTGGAGATGGCCTGCTGGGACATCAAGGGCAAGGCGCTCGGCGTCCCGGTCTGGCAGCTGCTCGGCGGCAAGGTCACCGACAAGGTGAAGGCGTACGCGAACGGCTGGTACACCACCGAGCGCACCCCGGAGGCGTACCACAAGGCCGCGCGGGGCGTCATGGAGCGCGGCTACCGGGCCCTGAAGATCGACCCGTTCGGCACCGGCCACTTCGAACTCGACCACGCGCGGACGCTCTACGCCGTCTCGCTGATCGAGGCGGTGCGCGACGCCATCGGTCCGGACGCCGAACTGATGCTGGAGATGCACGGCCGCTTCTCCCCCGCCACCGCGATCCGGCTGGCCGGGGAGATGGCGCCGTTCCGGCCGGCCTGGCTGGAGGAGCCGTGTCCGCCGGAAAACCTGAAGGCGCTGGAGAAGGTCGCCGCCAAGGTGGACCTGCCGGTGGCCACCGGGGAACGCGTGCACGACCGGATCGAGTTCCGCGAGCTGTTCGAGAGCCAGGCCGTCGACATCATCCAGCCGGACGTCGGCCACATCGGCGGCATCTGGGAGACCCGCAAGCTGGCCGCCACCGCCGAGACCCACTACACGCTGGTCGCCCCGCACAACGTCGGCGGCCCGGTGCTGACCGCCGCCTCCCTCCAAGTCGGCTTCACCACGCCCAACTTCAAGATTCTGGAGCACTTCAACGACTTCGCGGACGCGGAGATCAAGAAGGTGGTCAAGGGCGCGCCGCAGGTCGATCCGGCGGACGGCTGTTTCCACCTGAGCGACGCGCCCGGCCTCGGCGTCGAGCTGGACACCGACGCGGCGGCCGAGTTCCCGCAGCAGCAGGCCCGGTTCGACCTGTGGGCCGAGGGCTGGGAGACCCGCCGTCCGAAGGGCGCCCGGTGACCGCCCCGGCCGGAGACCACGACACGGCCGCCGCCCCAGCCCCGGCCGGAGACCACGACACGGCCGCCGCCCCAGCCCCGGCCACCGGCCCCGCCTCGGCCGCCGCCCCCGCCCTCGAAGTCGTCGTGCGGGCGCCCGGTGTTCACCGGGTCGTCCCGCACACCCCCCGCGATCCCGGGCCCGGTGAAGTCCTGGTCGCCGTGCACGCCGTGGGTGTCTGCGGCAGCGACCGCGAGGTGTACCAGGGCAACCGGCCCGCGGAGTACGTCCGTTACCCGCTGGTGCCGGGGCACGAGTGGTCCGGTGTCGTGCGGGCGGTGGGCGCCGGGGTGCGGGCGGAGCTGGTGGGCCGCAAGGTGGTCGGCGAGGGCTTCCGCAACTGCCAGGTGTGCGACCACTGCCACGCGGGCGAGACGACGCTGTGCGACGCGGGCTACGAGGAGACCGGCTTCACCCGGCCGGGCGCGATGGCGGCCACCCTCACGCTCCCGGCCCGGCTGCTGCACGTGCTGCCGGACGGCGCCGACCTGACCGCCGCCGCGCTGCTGGAGCCGGCCGCCTGTGTGGCCGCCGCCGCGCTGAAGGCGAACGCCCGGCCGGGCGAGCGGGTCGCGGTGGTCGGCACGGGAACGCTCGGCATGTTCGCCGTGCGGTTCCTCAAGGCCGTCTCCCCGGCCGAGCTGCTGGTGGTCGGCGTCAGCGAGGAACGGGCCGCCCTGGCCCGGCGGTTCGGCGCGACCGCCTTCCGGACCGTGGACGACGAACTGCCCGGCGGTTTCGACGTGGTGGTGGAGGCCGCCGGGGCCGCCGACTCGGCCCGCACCGCGGCCGCGCTGTGCCGGCGGGGCGGGCGGCTGGTGCTGACCGGCCTCCCGGCGGCGGGCGCGGCCGGACTCGACCCGACCGAGCTGGTGGTACGGCAGCTGGAGGTGCACACCGTCTTCGGCGCGCCGCCGCACGCGTGGGCGCACGCGGTGCGGATGTTCGCGGCCGGGCTGCTCGACCCGGCGGCGCTGGTCACCCACGAACTCCCGCTCACCGACTTCGCGCACGCCCTCGACCTCGTCGCAGCCGGCGACCCGAAGGTCGGCAAGGTCCTCCTCCGCCCCTGACAGATCCATCCCTGACAGATCCATCCGCCCTCGCCCCTGACGGATCCCTCCGTCCTCGCCCCCTGACGGATCCCCCCGTCCTCACCGCAGCCACGCGGCACGCCCCGCCCCACACCCCGACCCACGCCCACAATCGCGAACCACGTTCGACATCTCGAACCAACTCCTGCGAAGCCCCCGGCCAGACCGGCCCGTCGAACCGAAGGACAGCTTGTGACCGACGTTTTCGCCCCGGCAGTCCGCCGGCCCGGTGAGCACGCGCTCACCGCGCTCGGCCTGGCGGCCCCCGCCCCCGACCCCGCCGACGCCTCCCCGCACGCCTTCCCCGGCGGCGGCCGCTGGCGCACCGAGATCCCCTCCTGCGAGGGGCCGGAGGCGCTGGCGGTGGTCCTCGCGGAGTCGGCGCGGCTCGACGTGCCGGTGCACCGGATCAGCCAGGGCAGCGGGGTGTGGATGCTGACCGACGCCGAGATCACCGAGATGGCCGGGGCGAGCGCCGAACGCGGCATCGAGCTGTGCCTGTTCACCGGGCCGCGCGGCACCTGGGACACCGGCGGCTCGGTGCGCTCGGACTCACGCGGCGCGGGCGTGCGCGCCCGGGGTCACGACGCGGTCGCCGGCTGCGTCGAGGACGCGGTGCGGGCGACGGAGCTGGGCGTGAAGTGCCTGCTCGTGGCGGACGAGGGCGTGCTGTGGACGCTGCACCGGGCGCGTACGGCCGGTGTCCTGCCGGCCGACACCACGCTGAAGGTCTCCGCGCTCATCGGACCGGTCAACCCGGCCTCGTACGCGGTCTACGAGCATCTGGGCGCCGACTCCGTCAACGTGCCCAGCGATCTGACGCTCGCTCACCTCACCGAGATCCGGCGGCTGTCGGCCGCGCCGATGGACATGTACATCGAGGCGCCGGACGACCTGGGCGGTTATGTGCGGATGTACGAGGTGGCCGAGCTGATCCGGCGCGGGGCGCCGCTGTATCTGAAGTTCGGTCTGTCCAAGGCGCCCGGCATCTACCCGTACGGCCACCACCTGCGCGAGGTGACGCTGGCGACGGCCCGGGAGCGGGTGCGGCGCGGCCGGCTCGCCCTGGATCTGCTCCAACGGCACGGCGCCGACGGGGAGATGGCGCCGCTGGGCTCCCGGCTGCCGGGCCCGCTGCGGCGCTTCGACACACCGGCATAACGTTCCGGACACTGCGCTTCACAGAAGCCGACACAGCCGCGCACAATCCCACACAACCCTTCGCGGCCCCCCATCGCCCCACCCGTTCACCCCACCCCAAGCGTTCACCCCACCCCAAGGATGACCACCATGCGCAACCGCAGAGCCGCAGTCGCCGCCATGGCCACCGCCGCCTCCCTCGCCCTGACCCTGACCGCCTGCGGGCAGAACAGCTCGGGCGGCTCCAAGGAGGACAAGGGCGACTCCAAGGGCGGCACGATCGGCATCGCGATGCCGACCAAGTCCTCCGAGCGCTGGATCTCCGACGGCAAGAACGTCGTCGCCGACCTGAAGGCCAAGGGCTACCGGACCAAGCTGGTCTACGGCGAGGACGACCCGGACACCCAGGTCTCGCAGATCGAGAACCTGATCACCCAGGGCGTCAAGGGCCTGATCATCGCGGCCATCGACAACAAGTCGCTGAACAACGTGCTCCAGGAGGCCGCGGACGCGCACATCCCGGTCATCTCCTACGACCGCCTGATCCTCGGCAGCAAGAACGTCGACTACTACGCCTCCTTCGACAACGAGAAGGTCGGCGAGCTGCAAGCCGGCTACATCGTGGACAAGCTGGGCCTCAAGAGCGGCAAGGGCCCCTTCAACATCGAGCTGTTCGCCGGCTCCAACGACGACAACAACACCAAGTACTTCTTCAACGGCGCGATGACCGTGCTGAAGCCGTACCTGGACAGCAAGAAGCTGGTCGTGCGCTCCGGGCAGACCGCGCTCAACCAGGTGACGACGCTGCGCTGGGACGGCGCCACGGCGCAGAAGCGCATGGACGACGTCCTGACCTCGTCCTACAAGAGCCAGCGCGTCGACGCGGTCCTCTCGCCCTACGACGGCATCTCCATCGGCGTGCTGTCCGCGCTGAAGTCCGACGGCTACGGCTCCGGCAGCAAGCCGCTGCCCGTGATCACCGGCCAGGACGCGGAGCTGGCCTCGGTGAAGTCGATCATCGCCGGGCAGCAGACGCAGACCGTCTACAAGGACCTGCGCAAGCTCGCCGACGTCGCCTCCACCATGGTCGACGACGCGCTGAAGGGAAAGAAGCCCGAGGTCAACGACACCAAGTCGTACGACAACGGCACCAAGGTCGTGCCCGCCTACCTGCTCCAGCCGGTCAGCGTCGACAAGGCCAACTACGAAGAGGTGCTGGTCAAGGGCGGCTACTACACCGACGCCCAGCTCAAGTAGCGCGGCGCCCCCACCGACCGGCACGACTCGGAACACGACTGGAAGGCACGACCATGGCGGGACCCGTCCTGGAAATGCGCTCGATCGTCAAGACCTTCCCCGGTGTCAAGGCACTGTCGGACGTCAACCTGAGTGTCCGCCAGGGCGAGGTCCACGCCGTCTGCGGGGAGAACGGCGCCGGCAAGTCCACCCTGATGAAGGTGGTCTCCGGCGTCCACCCGCACGGCAGTTACGACGGCGAGATCCTCTTCGAGGGCAAGCCGTGCCGCTTCAAGGACATCCGGGCCAGCGAGCAGCACGGCATCGTCATCATCCATCAGGAACTGGCGCTGGTGCCGTTCCTGTCCATCGCCGAGAACATCTTCCTCGGCAACGAGCACGCCACCCGCGGCTTCGTCGACTGGCACGACACGCTCCGGCACGCCGCCGAACTGCTGCGCCGGGTCGGCCTGGACGAGCATCCGGAGACCCGGGTCGCCGACATCGGCGTCGGCAAGCAGCAGCTGGTGGAGATCGCCAAGGCGCTGTCGAAGTCGGTGAAGCTGCTGATCCTGGACGAGCCGACGGCGGCCCTGAACGACGAGGACAGCGACAAACTCCTCGATCTGATCCTGGAGCTGAAGGACCAGGGGATCACCTCGATCGTCATCTCGCACAAGCTGGGCGAGATCCGCAAGGTCGCCGACTCGGTGACGATCCTGCGCGACGGCCGCACCATCGAGACCCTGGACGTGAAGGCGGCCGCGACGACCGAGGAGCGGATCATCGCGGGCATGGTCGGCCGCGACCTGGACCACCGCTTCCCCGAGCGCACCCCGCACCACGCCGAGGAGGGCGCGGCGCCCGCGCTGGAGATCCGCGACTGGACCGTGTTCCACCCCATCGACCAGCAGCGCAAGGTGGTGGACGACGTGTCCCTGCACGTGCGGCGCGGGGAGATCGTCGGCATCGCCGGCCTGATGGGCGCCGGCCGCACCGAGCTGGCGATGAACGTCTTCGGCCGCTCCTACGGCCGTTACGCGGCGGGCACGGTCCTCAAGGACGGACACGAGATCCGGACGAAGACCGTCGCGGAGGCGGTCAAGCACGGCATCGCGTACGTCACCGAGGACCGCAAGCACTACGGCCTGAACCTGATCGACACCATCAACCGGAACATCACGCTGACCGCGCTGGCGAAGGTCGCCCGGCGCGGGGTGGTGGACGAGCACGAGGAGCGGCAGGTCTCCGAGGGCTTCCGCCGCTCCATGAACATCAAGGCGCCGACCGTCTTCGAGCCGGTGGGCAAGCTGTCCGGCGGCAACCAGCAGAAGGTCGTCCTCAGCAAGTGGATCTTCGCGGGTCCGGACGTACTGATCCTGGACGAGCCCACCCGGGGCATCGACGTGGGCGCCAAGTACGAGATCTACACGGTCATCGACCGGCTGGCCGCCGAGGGCAAGGCGGTCGTCTTCATCTCCTCCGAGCTGCCGGAGCTGCTCGGCATGTGCGACCGCATCTACACCATGTCCGCCGGGCGGCTGACCGGTGAGGTGCCGCGCGCCGAGGCCACGCAGGAGGAGCTGATGCGCCGGATGACGCAGGACTCCCAGGATGAAGAGGTAACCCGATGAGCACGGATGTGAGCGCCAAGAGCCCGGCCCCCGCGCCGCCGGGCGGCGGCGGCCCGGCGGCCGGCGGCGACGGCCTGCTGCGGCTGGTGCTGGACGGGCTGCGCCGCAACATGCGCCAGTACGGCATGCTGATCGCGCTCGGTCTGATCGTGGTCCTCTTCGAGGTGTGGACCGGCGGCGACCTGCTGCTGCCGCGCAACGTGTCCAACCTGGTCCTCCAGAACAGCTACATCCTGATCCTCGCGATCGGCATGATGCTGGTAATCATCGCCGGGCACATCGACCTGTCGGTGGGCTCGCTCACCGCGTTCGTGGGCGCGTTCGCGGCCGTGCTGACCGTGCAGCACGGGATGCCCTGGCCGCTCGCGCTGGTGCTGTGCCTGCTGGTGGGCGCGGCGGCCGGCTCGGTGCAGGGCTTCCTGATCGCGTATCTCGGGATACCGTCCTTCATCGTCACCCTCGCCGGGATGCTGCTGTTCCGGGGGCTCACCGAGATCCTGCTCAAGGGGCAGACCCTCGGCCCGTTCCCGGACGCCCTGCAGAAGATGGGCAACGGCTTCCTGCCCGAGGTCGGACCGACCACGAACTACCACAACCTGACCCTGCTCCTCGGCGTCGTCCTGATCGCGGCCGTGGTGTGGCAGGAGGTGCGGGCCCGGCGCCGGCAGCGCGAGTTCACGCTCGACGTGGTGCCCGTGAAGCTGTTCGCGCTGAAGCTGGTCGCGCTGGTCGCCGCGATCCTCGTGCTGACCCTGCTGCTCGCCAGCTACAAGGGCGCGCCGATCATCCTGATCATCCTGGCCGCGCTGGTGGTCGGCTACGGCTACGTCATGCGCAACGCCGTCTTCGGCCGGCACATCTACGCGATCGGCGGCAACCTGCCGGCCGCGAAGCTGTCGGGGGTGAAGGACAAGCGGGTCACCTTCCAGGTGTTCCTGAACATGGGCGTGCTCGCCGCGCTGGCGGGCCTGGTGGTCGCCGCCCGGCTGAACGCGGCCTCGCCGAAGGCGGGCGTCAACTTCGAACTGGAGGCGATCGCCTCCTCGTTCATCGGCGGCGCCTCGATGAGCGGCGGCGTCGGCACCGTGCTCGGCGCGATCATCGGCGGTCTCGTCCTCGGTGTGCTGAACAACGGCATGAACCTGCTCAGCGTCGGCACCGACTGGCAGCAGGTCATCAAGGGCCTGGCGCTGCTGGTGGCGGTCGGCTTCGACGTGTGGAACAAGCGCAAGTCCGGTTCCTGATCCGGGGCCGCTGAACGCGGCGGCCCCCGCCTCCGTATCCGTGGGTGGCCCGTGCTCCCCCGCACGGGCCACCCCCGCACCCGGAGGTCCCTTTGGCCGGCAACGTCACGTCCCTCTTCCCCGGCACGGCGGCGCACGGCCCGTCGACGGCGCCGCCGGCCCGGGACAGCGGCGATGGTGCGGGCGGCCCGGTGGACTTCCGCCACCCGTGCAACCCGTACTTCCCGACGCCCGCCGTGTTCGACGCGCTGGCGGCCGGGCTGCGCGAGATCCTCACCTCCCGCCCGAGCGACGCCGGCGCCGTCACCGCCGCACTGTGCGACCTGCTCCAGCTCCCGCCGCAGTGCGTGGCGCTGGGCAACGGCGCCACCGAACTGATCACCTGGCTGGACCACCTCCTGGTCCGCGAGTCCCTGGCCGTCCCCGTCCCCACCTTCGGCCGCTGGACCGACCAGCCGATGGAGACCGGCAAGCGGGTCGACATGTTCCCGCTCCAGGAGGCCGACGGCTTCGCCCTCGACCTCACCCGCTACGCCGAGTTCATCCGCCGCCGCGGCAGCAGGACGGCGGTGCTCCGCAACCCCAACGACCCCGACGGCGGCTTCCTGCCCCGGCGGGCGGTGGTGGAGTTCCTGGACGCCATGGCCGATCTGGACCTGGTCGTGGTCGACGAGTCGTTCCTCGAATTCGCCGACGCCGAGGACGATCCGAGCGTCGTCCAGGAGGCGGTGCTGCGGCCCAACGTGGTCGTCCTGCGCAGCCTCGGCGACAACCTCGGTCTGCACGGCGTACGCCTCGGCCACCTCGTCGCCAACCCGTCCCTGGCGGGCCGCGTCCGCGCGATGCTGCCCAAGGGGAACCTCGGCTGCCTGGCCGAGCGGATGGTGTTCATGCTGCGCGAGCACGGCGCGGAGTACCGGCGGAGCATCGAGCTGGTGCGCCGGGACCGCACGGCGATGGCCGCGCGTCTGGCCGCCCTGCCCGGTCTGACGGTCTACCCGTCCCAGGGCGACTTCCTCTTCGTCCGGCTGCCGGTCGGCGCGGAGGGCACGGTGGTGCGCGACCGGCTGCTGGCCGAGCACCGCGTCCTGGTCCGCGCGTGCGGCGACCAGATCGGCTCCTCCAGCCGCTTCCTGCGGCTGGTGGTACGGCCCGAGGCGGACGTACGCCGCCTGGTCCCGGCACTCCAGCAGGTTCTGTACGACACGGGGGCCGCTACGGCGTACAGCTCGGGCACGGCGGCGGTGGACCGCCTGGTGCGGCAGACGAACGGGGCGGGGGTCCGGCTGGCGCCGGAGGCGGCCTCGGCGCCCGTGCCGACGCCCTTCGCCCCCGCGCCCGACCGCCGGGGCAGGCCGGCCGCGGGCGGACTGACGGCGGCCCAGGTACGCGGCCGCACCCAGCCGGAACCGGCCGTCCCGCCACCGCTGGACTGGCCGGCGGCGGGCGGACCGTACGGCCGGACGGGCTGAGGGGCGCGGGGCCTCAGTTCGACGGTTTCCGCCGGCCGGGCGGGAGGTCGATCTCGACGCGGACGGTCTTGCCGGGGGACGGGGAGCGGTCCAGCACCTCCCAGCGGGAGGCCAGCGCGTCGACCAGCAGCAGTCCCCGGCCGCTCTCGGCGAGGGCCTGCGGCGAGCGGACGTCGCGCGGTCCGGGCGGCAGCGGGCCGCTGCGGGCGTCGGTCACCTCGATGCGGACGCCGCCCGTCACGAGCGACAGACGCAGCTCGAAGTCCCGTCCCGGCACGCGCCCGTGGGTCACGGCGTTCGCTGCCAGCTCGGCGACGACCAGGCCCACGGCGTCGTATGCGTCGCTGCCGTGCGGGACGCCCCAGTTCTCCAGCTGGTGCAGCGCCAGCCTGCGGGCGAGGCGGGCGCCCCGCGGTGTGGCGCTGAATCGCTGGGCGAACACACGTACGGTAACCGGGCGTTGGGGGGTGGAAGGTGCGGTCATGGGGCCAATCTGTCGGCCTGAACAGCCACTTCACCAGAGTCCGACCGCGTACGCTGCGGCAGCGTACGCGGTCACGGACTGGACAGTACCGGTCACCCATCGTGACCATGGTGGGGGAACGGGAGGTGGCCAACGATGGTCGATGGTGCGACGGGTGCGGGGAGCGAGCCGGAGTCCTCGGACAGCTTGCGGACGTTCGGTGCAGTGGTGCAAGCCCTGCGGGAGCACGCGGGGTTGAACCGCGAGGCGTTCGGCAAGCTGGTGCGGTTCTCCAAACACACGGTGGCGTCGGTAGAGCTGGGCAGGAGGATGCCGGACCCGGCGTTCGTGGAGCGAGCCGAGTTGGCTACGGGCAACACGGGGGCGCTGCGGAGGGCGGCGGAGTACCTGGTGCGCGAGCCGGGATTGGCGTCCTGGTTCCGCCAGTGGGCTCGGCTGGAGCAGACGGCGATCAGCCTGAACACGTATGAGTGCCGCGTCATGCCGGGCTTGTTGCAGACGGAGGCGTACATGCGGGCGGTGTCGATGAGTGTGCCACCGCTTCCGGACGAGGACCAACTGAACGAGCGGATGACCGCCCGGTTGAACCGACAGGAACTGCTGTCGACCCAGCGGAAGCCGCCCTGCGCATTCAACTTCATCATCGAACAGGCAGTGCTGGAGCGGCGCACGGGCGGGGACGAGGTCACACGAGAGCTGATGGACCACCTGCTCGGCGTGATCGACCGGCACTGGAACGTCGAGATCCAGATCATGCCGCTCAGGCAGTCGGTGCATGCAGGACTGGACGGGCCGATTCGACTCCTGGAAACACCCGAGAACCAGTGGTACGCATACTCAGAGGGGCAGCAGAACGGCCGCCTCATCTCCGACAAGAAAGAGATCAGCCTCATCCACCAGCGGTATGCGAAACTGCGCACGCAGGCTCTCACCCCCGAGGACTCCAAGAGCCTGCTGGAGCAGATGCGAGGAGAGGTATGAGCAGCACTTCGGACTTGGCCTGGTTCAAGAGCAGCTACAGCGGCTCGCAGGGCGATGACTGCATCGAGGTCGCCCTCACCTGGCACAAGTCCAGCTACAGCAGCGGCAGTCAGGGCGACTGCGTAGAGGTCGCCACCTGCCCCGCCGCCGTGCACGTACGGGACACCAAGGACCGGCAGCGCCCCAGCTTCACCGTCGCCGCCGACGCCTGGGGCGACTTCCTGGCGTACGTCGGGAAGTGAGCGGAGCGCCGGGGCGGCGGAAACCCTACGGGTTCTCCCACGCCCCCGGCTCCGCCGCCAGGCTGCGTACCTCCTCCGGGAGGGAGCCCGTCGCGATGTCCGCCAGCGTCACGCCCTCCAGGATGCGGCGGACGTTCGCGCGCAGGGCGATCCACAGCGGGAGCAGAGGTTCCGCCGTGCCGGTGTAGGTGAGGCCGGTGGGGCGTTCGCCGCGTACCGAGACGATCGGGCCGTCCACCGCGCGGATGACGTCCGCCACGGTGATGGCCGACGCCGTCCGCGCCAGGGCGTACCCGCCGCCCCCGCCGCGCCGGCTGGTGACCAGGCCCGCGCGGCGCAGATCGCCGAGGATGCCCTCCAGGAACTTGTGCGGAATACCCTGGTCGGCGGCGATCGTCTCCGCCTTCACCGGGGCCGCCGGGACGTCGCCGTGCCGTACGGCCAGTTCCAGAACCGCCCGTACCGCGTAATCCGCCCGTGCCGAGATCCTCATGGCGCCATTGTGACGCCCGGCGCGAGGGAGAATGGCGGCGCCCGCGCCCCGTAAGATCCGCCCGGGAGGCACACGCTTTGGCGCTCAGCAGACGTTCTTTCAGCGCCCTCACGGGCACCGCCGCGCTCGGGCTGGCCCTGGGCGGCAGCGGCGGACCGGGGGCGTCGTCGGCGTACGCGGCGCGCGAGGTGCCCACCGGGCCGCCGCCGCCCGCGCCGGGCCCCGACGGCCGGCGGCACACCATCGCCTTCGACCACTACTCGCTGCTGGTCGACGGCCGGCGGCTGGTGCTGTGGTCGGGCGAGACGCACCCGTTCCGGCTGCCCAGCCCGTCGCTGTGGCGGGACGTGCTGGAGAAGATGCGCGCGCACGGCTACAACGCGGTCAGCGTGTACGTGGCCTGGAACTACCACTCCCCCGCTCCCGGCCAGTACGACTTCACCGGGGTGCGCGACCTGGACCTGTTCCTGCGCACGGCCGCCGAGACCGGCCTCTACGTCATCCTGCGCCCCGGTCCGTACATCAACGCCGAGGTCGACGGCGGCGGGTTCCCCGGCTGGCTCACCGCCGCCGAGGGCGTCGCGCGGACCGACGACCCGGCGTATCTGAGGCACGTGGACGAGTGGCTCGGCCGGGTGAACGCCATCGCCGCCCGGCACCTGTTCACCCGGGGCCGCGGCACCGTGCTGCTGTACCAGATCGAGAACGAGTACGACGCGCACGTGGACGAGCCCACCGGCCGCGCCTACATGTCCCACCTGTACGAGAAGGTCCGCGCCGACGGCATCGACGTGCCGCTCTTCCACAACGACAAGGGCCGCAACGGCTACTGGACGCCGGGCAGCTTCGACACCGGCGGCGAGCAGGGGCGATGGCTGTACGGGTTCGACGGGTACCCCTCGCCCTCGCACGTCCCGCCGGACTGGGGGATGTTCGGCAGCGGCGGCAGGACCGGCGGCGCCACCGCCAGCCCCCGTACGCCCGGCTTCGTCCCCGAGTTCGGGGGCGGCTGGTTCGACCCGTGGGGCGGGGCGTTCTTCCAGGGCAAGGGGTACGCGGAGGCGCGCCGCACCCGGGACGCGGCGTACGAGCGCCGCTTCTACCTGACCAACCTCGCCAACGGCATCACCGCGCACAACGTCTACATGACCTTCGGCGGCACCTCCTGGGGCTGGCTGCCCGCGCCGGTCGTCTACACCTCGTACGACTACGGGGCCGCCATCGACGAGGGGCGGCAGCTCACCGGGAAGCTGGCGCCGATGCACCAGCTCGGGCACATGCTGCGGACCCTCCCCGACTTCGCCAAACTGGACCGGGCGGCGGACGTGCGGGCGGCCGGGCTGACCGCGTACCACGTGACGAACCGGGACACCGGCACGCACGTCTACGTCCTGCGCAACGACGGCGCGGAGAAGGTCGCCACCACCCTGCGGACCGCCGACGGCGACGACCTGCCGGTGGAGGTGGCCGGGCACGACGCGCGGCTGCTGGTCACCGGGCTGCGGCTGGGCGAGCGCCGGCTGCGGTCGGCGACCGCGCAGCCGATGCTGTTCACGGCGGCGGGCGGTCAGGACATCGTGGTGTTCTGCGGGCGGCGCGGCGACATGGCGCGGGTGGTCCTGGAGTGCCCCGGCGAACCGCTGGTCACCCGGCTCAGCCAGCAGGCGGCCGACGTGTGGGCGGACGGGCTGCTGCGGCTGACCGCGCCGCTCGGCGCGGGCGGTCTGATCGGGTCGCGGGTGCAGGACGACGGCGCGGACCGGCCGCTGCTGGTGCTGTTCGCCGACGACGCGGCCTCGCTGCGGCTGTGGCCGCGCGACACCGGGGCGGGTCCCGTGCTGGTGCACGGGCCGGAGCTGGTGCGCTCCGCGTCGGTGCGCGGCGGCACGCTGCACCTGACCGGCGACACCGTCGCCCCGGCCGCTCTGGAGGTGTGGGGGCCGGCCGGCGTGCACGCCGTGACGTGGAACGGCGGCGCGGTACGCACGGTCACGACCGGCTCGGGCAGTCTGCGCGCCGTCGCCCCGCTGCCCGGCGTGCCGGAGGTGCCGCTGCCGGTGCTCGACGGCTGGCGGACGCGGGCCGAGAACCCGGAGGCGGCGCCCGGCTTCGACGACGCGGCCTGGCCCGTCGCCGACCGGACGGCCTCGCACAGCACCACCCCGGTGCCCGAGGGGCAGCCCGTCCTCTTCGCCGACGACTACGGCTTCCACTACGGCGACGTCTGGTACCGGGCGACGCTCACCGAGGCCGCCGGCCTCACGTCGGTGTCGCTGTCCTACAGCACCGGCACCCTCGGCCTGCTGATGGCCTGGCTGGACGGCGAGCCGCTGGGCACGCACCGGATGCCGGTCCCGGACAACAGCACGCTGCGCAAGGGAACCTGGACGGACACGGCCGCCTTCGCGGTGCCCAAGCGGCTGCGGAAGGGCGGACGGCACGTGCTGTCGGTGCTGGTGCGGCGGATGGCGCACGACCAGGACGGCGGATCGCGCGACACGCACAAGGCGGCGCGCGGTCTGACGGCGGCCGCCTTCGCCGGGGCCGCGCCGAAGGCGGTGTGGCGGCTCCAGGGCGCGGGCGCGCCGGACCCGGTGCGCGGGCCGCTGAACAACGGCGGCCTGTACGGCGAACGGGCGGGCTGGCACCTGCCCGGCTTCCCGGACCGGGACTGGAAGCCGGCCGCCCTCCCGCGCGCCGAGCGGCGCCAGGGCGTCACCTGGTACCGGACGACGTTCCGGCTGGCCGTCCCGGCGGGCGTGGACGCCTCGGTCGGGCTGACCCTCCAGGACGACCCGCGCCGGGCCTACCGCGCGCAGATCTTCCTCAACGGCTGGAACCTGGGCCAGTACGTCAACGACGTGGGCCCGCAGCACACCTTCGTGCTGCCCGACGGCATCCTGCGCGGCCGGGGCGCCAACACCCTCGCCCTGGCCATCCTGTCCGAGGCGGGCACGCCGTCCGGACCGGGCAGCGTGGAGCTGACGCTGCTGGGCAGCGCGGCCGGCGGGGTGCCGGTGGCCGCGGTGTCCTCGCCCGGCCGCTGACCGGCCCGTCCGGCACGGGTCGTGGGACGTTGACGGGTCGTTGGACGTTGAACGACGGTCGCGTGACCGCATGACGCGGACACGCAGAGCCGCGTAGGCTCGAACGGACCGCCGTGGCAGGGGCGGCCGGAAGGGGTGCGGGTACGGGTGCGTAGGAAACGGGAGATGCGGCGGCTCGCCGACGCTCTCATCGACCCCATCCGGGTTCCGGTGCCCGCCGACCCCGAGGCGGTGTTCGACGCCCTGGTGGAGTCCGTCAGCGCCTGGCGCGGACGCCGGGTCGTGGTGCGCCGTGAGGTGTTCCCGCCGCACACCGCCAGCGGGCTGTGGCTGGAGGCGGAGACGCAGGACGTGGTCGTCGTGGACCAGCGGGCCGCCCTGTGGCACCAGATCGTCATCTTCTGCCACGAGGTGTGGCACATGAACCGGCGGGCCGAGGAGACGACGGCCGCCGAGGCCGGGCCGATCAGCACCGCCGTGCCGGCCGGCGCGCCCCGGCCGGTCGCCGCCCGCACCGACTTCAGCCTGGCCGACGAGCAGGAGGCCGACCGGTTCGGCATGCTGATGGGCGGCCGGCTGCGCACCTGGCTGGCCGAGGCCCCGGCGACCGCCGCGCCGCCCGCCGAACCCGCCGCCGACGAGGGACTCGCCGGACGCATCGGGGCGGCGCTCAACTACCGCGGGACACGGAGAAGATGACCGGCCTGATCAACTACGCGAGCTGCGGCGCGCTGTGGCTCGGACTGGCGGTGAAGACACCGGACCTGGTGCGCCACCGGCGCGACCCGTACCTGCGGGCGATCTGCGCGGTGCTGGGCCTGGCCGGCGTCTGCTTCCTGCTCGGCGCCGCGCCCACGGTCGGCGCGGTCAACCGGCTCAGCGGCGTGCCGAACCTCGCCGCGCCCGTGACCTACGCCTCCATCACCGCCTACAGCGCGGCCTCCCAGGTCCTCATCGTGCACTGGCGCGGCGGCGACCGGGTGCGCCGGGTGGTACGCCGCTGGGTGACGGCGTACGCGGTCGTGGTGGTGGGAATCGCGGCCATGTTCGCGCTGGGCAGCGCGCCGGTGGAGCGGCGCACGGACCTGGACACCTACTACGCGACGACGCCGTTCATCGCCGAGATGATCGTGCTGTACCTGGCCGGGCACCTCACCGCCGTGACCGTCACCACGGTCTCCTCGCTGCGCTGGGCGCGCGAGGTGTCCGGGCGGCTGCGGGCGGGCCTGCTGCTGCTGGGGGCGGGATCGCTGTGCAGCGCCGGGTACAGCGTGCCCAAGCTCGTCGCCGTCGTCGCCCGCTGGTGCGGACGGGACTGGTCGGCGCTCGGCACGACGGTCTCGCCGGCCGCCGCCGGACTCGGCGCCGTGCTGACCTCGGTGGGCATCCTGGTCCCGCTGGCCGGGCCCCGGCTGACGCGGTGGCGGCACGCGCGGCGCGCGTACGCCCGCCTCGAACCGCTGGAACGGGAGCTGGACGGCGTGCTCACCCGGCACGCGCTGCGGCTGCCCCGGCCGCGCTGGGCCTCCCCCGCCACCCGGCTGATGTGGCGGCAGACCAGCATCCACAACGCCCTCGGCTACCTCGACGCGTCCTTCGACCACGCCCTGTACGCGCGGGTGCACGCCGCCGCCCTGGACGCCACCGGCGACAAGGAGCGCGCGGAGGCGGCCGCCTGGGCGGCGGTCATCCGCGCGGCGGCCGGCGCCCAGGACGCCCGGCCCCGGCCGCCCGTTCGGCTCGTGCGGCCCGTTCCGTTCATGGAGCCCGCGCTCCCCGGCGGCGACCTCGCGCCGCCGCCGGACCCGGACGGGCGGGCGACCGTGCCCGTCCCGGGGGCCGGGGTGCTGGTGCGCGTCGCCGACGCGCTCGGGGCCCGGCCGCGGGACGCCGTCCTCGCGGCGGCGGCGGCCGGCGAGGTTTCGGCGGGCGAGGTGCCGGCGGGCGAGGTTCCGGCGGGCGAGGTCCGGGGCGGCACCACGCCTTCGGGGGCGCTGTGAGCGGCGCGCCGGTGGGCCGGACGGACGGCCGGGCGAGGCGGCGGGGGTGGCGCGGGTGAGCCTCGTCGTCTACCTGGCGGCCGGACTGTTCGGACTGTCCGCCGTCGTGCTGCTGCGCCGCCCGCGCACCGCCGTGCGCGACCCGCTGACCCTGTCCACATGCGTGGCCATCGTGCTCGGCTCGCTGGTGTTCGTCTGCTCGGCGCCGCTGACCCTGGCCGCCGTCAACCGGCTCACCGGCATCCCCAACTTCGGCGCCCCGCTGACGTACGGCATGCTCTGCGCGTACAGCTGCTCGCTGCTGATCCTGCTCATCCACTGGCGCGGCGGCCCCCGCGCCCAGGTGCGGCGGATGGTGCTGCGCAGCATCGCCGCGTACGTGCCGCTCATCGCCGCGATCGTGGTGCTGTTCGCGCTCGGCGACGCCCGCACCGAGCGGCTGACCGACCTCGACACCTACTACGCCAACACGCCCTACCTGCGCGAGATGATCCTGCTCTACCTGATCGGGCACAGCGCGGCGACGGTGACGATGTGCACGCTGTGCGTGAAGTGGAGCCGCGAGGTCACCGGGCTGCTGCGGTCCGGGCTGCGGCTGATCCTGGCCGGGTCGCTGCTGGACGTGCTGGGCTTCCAGCTGACCAAGTACACGGCCGTGGCCGCCCGTTGGACGGGGCATGACCTGGACGCGCTGTCGACGCAGGTCGCCCCGCCGATGGCCTCGCTGGGCGCCCTGCTGTGCTCGGCGGGCTTCGTGCTGCCCCGGCTGCTGCCGGCCGTCCTCGCCCAGGTGCGCGACCTGCGCGACTACCGCCGGCTGGGGCCGCTGTGGTCGCGGGTGCGGTTCGTGTCCACCGCGCCCAAACCGCCCAGCGCGTGGTGGCAGTTGCCGCAGGCCCGGCTGCACTGGCGCGAGGTGTCCATCCACGACGCGCTGCTGGGCCTCGCCCCCTACTTCGACGACCTGGTCCGCGAACAGGCGCTGGCCGCCGCCCGGGACGAGGGCCGCGGCGCGCACCAGGCGCGGATCGCGGCGGAGGCGGCGATGCTCGCCGACGCCGCGCGCCGGGCCGCCGCCCGCCAGGAGCCGCTGCGGACGCCGAGCGGCTACCGCCTGCACGCCACCGAGGTGTCCGGGACCGGCGGCCTGGTGGAACTCGCGCAGGCGCTGGTGCGGCCGGCCGCCGACGGCGCCGTGACCGACAAGACCGTGCGGACCTCCCATGGCTGAGGCCATGGCCGACTTCTAGGAGCCCCATGTCCGGTAGAGCATCCGGCGCCCGAGCCGTCCTGCGCGCCGTCCCCGACGCCGCCTCCCGGCCCGGCGGCGCGCGCCGGGCCGTCGTCGTCGGCGCCGGTCTGGCCGGCCTGCTGTCGGCGGCGGCGCTGGCCCCAGCCGTGGACGAGGTGATCGTCCTCGACCGCGACGAGCTGCCCGCCGGGCCCGAGCACCGCAAGGGGCTGCCGCAGGGCCGGCACGCGCACCTGCTGATGGCCGGCGGCCTGGCCGCCATGGAGCGGGTGCTGCCCGGCGCGGGCCTGCGGCGGCGGCTGCTGGCGGCCGGCGCGCGGGAGATATCCCTCGGCTCGGGCATGCTGGCGCTGTCGCCCGAGGGCTGGCACCGCCGCTGGCGGCACGACGGGCCGAGCATGCTCAGCTGCACCCGCGCGCTGCTGGACTTCACGGTGCGCGAGACGGTCGTCGAGCACACCGGGGTGGCGGTGCGCCGGGCCCGGGCGGTGGGCCTGGTGGGCGACGCCGAGCGGGTGCGGGGCGTGCGGGTGGCCGCGCCGGACGGCACGGAGAGCGAGCTGAGCGCCGACTTCGTGGTCGACGCGAGCGGCCGCGGGTCGCGGATCGAGACCTGGCTCGCGGAGCTGGGCATCACCGGGGTGCGCACCAGGACCGTCGACTCCGGCCTGGTCAACGCCACCCGCGTCTACCGCACCCCGGCCGGCGCCGAGCAGTTCCCGCTGACGGTCGTGCAGGCCGACCCGTACGCCGCCGCGCCCGGCCGCAGCGCCATGCTGATGCCCGTCGAGGGCGACCGGTGGATGGTCAGCCTGGCCGGCACCCGGGGCGGCGAACCGCCGGCCGACCCGGACGGCTTCCTCGCCTACGCGCTCGGCCTGCCGGACCCGATCGTCGGCCGGCTCGCCGCCGGCGCCGAACCCCTCACCGAGGTGCACCTCAGCCGCAGCACCAGCAATGTGCGGCGCCATCTGGAGAAGGCCGACCGCTGGCCGGAGGGGTTCGTCGCGCTCGGCGACGCGGTGGCCACCTTCAACCCGGCCTACGGGCAGGGCATGTCGGTGGCGGCGCTGGGCGCGCGGCTGCTCGGCGAGGAGGCGGGCCGGGCCGGGGTGAGCGCGCCCGGACTGGCCCGGCGGGTGCAGCGCGGCGCGGCCCGGTCGGTCGACGCGGCCTGGGCGGCGGCGGTCGGCCAGGACGTCTGGTACCCGGACACCCGCGGCGCGCGGCCGAGCGCGGCCGACCGGCTGGTCACCGCCTACAGCCGCCGGCTGACCCGGACCGCCACCGGCTCCTACCGCGCGGCCGCCGCCCTGTGGGACGTGACCAGCCTGAACACCGGCCCCGAGCGCCTCTTCCGCCCCGGCACCCTGCTGGACGTGGCCTGCGGCGCGCTGCTGCCGCCGCTGTCCGGGCCGCCGCTGACGGCGGCCGAGCGCAAGATCCTGGACGAGCTGGACCGTACGGGGAGCTGAGCGCGCCTCAGCCCGCGAACGGCGGCTGCGGCAGGCCCTCGCCCGCGTCCGGGACCACCAGGAGCGCGCCGGCCAGCGGGTGCGGGGCGGTCAGGCCGGCGCGGGCGGTCGTGACGTAGAGGTCGGTCAGGGCGGGGCCGCCGAAGGCGCAGGCCGTGGGGCGCGGGACCGGCAGCCGCACGATCCGGTCCAGCTCGCCCGCGGGGGTGTAGCGGCGGACCGCCCAGCCGTCCCACAGGGCGACCCAGACGCAGCCCTCGGCGTCCACGGTGAGGCCGTCGGGGAACCCGGCGCCCTCCTCCACTCGCGCCAACGGCCGCCGGCCGGTGATCCGTCCGCCGTCGTGGTCGAAGACGTCGATACGGCCGGTGGGGGTGTCGACGTAGTACATGAGGCGGCCGTCCGGGCTCCAGCCCGTGCCGTTGCTCACCGTCACGTCGGACAGCACCTCGCGCGCCGCGCCGTCGCCGGTCAGGCGGGTGAGGGTGCCGCCGCCCGTGGCCTCGTCGTAGCGCATGGTGCCGGCCCACAGGGAGCCGTCGGGCGCCACGGCGGCGTCGTTGCCCCGGCGGCCGGACACCGGCGCGCGGTGCAGCCAGCCGAAGGCGCCGTCCGGGCCGAGCAGGGCCACGCCGTCGCGCAGGTTCAGCACCAGGCCGCCGCCGGCGCGCGGTTTGGCCGCGCCCACGTGCTGGCCGGTGGTGCGCACGGTGCGGCGGCCGGTGACCGGGTCGTAGGTGTGCACGCGGCAGGCGAGGATGTCGACCCAGATCAGCCGGCCGGCCGCCGCGTCCCAGGTGGGTCCCTCGCCCAGCTCCGCGCGGGCGTTCACCGCGACCTCGTACTCGGGCGCGGGCGTCTTCGGCGGTGTCATACGGCGCTCCGGTGGCCGAGGCGTTCGGACAGGTCGGCGGCGCCCTCGACGGCGAGCCGCTCCAGCTCGGCGCGGCGCTCCTCGCTCCAGCGGATCATGGGCACGGAGACGGACAGGGCGGCGACCACCGCTCCGGTGCGGTCGCGCACCGGGGCGGCCACGCAGCTCACGTCCGGGTTGGACTCGCGCCGCTCCACGGCCACGCCGCGCCGCCGTATCTCGGTGAGCGCGGCGCGCAGGGCGGCGGGGTCGGTGATGCTGTCGGGGGTCATCGCGGGCAGCTCGGCGCCGTCCGGGACGCGGTCGGCGAGTTCGTGCTCGGGCAGCGAGGCCAGCAGCATCTTGCCCACCGAGGTGCAGTGCGCGGGCAGCCGGCGGCCGGCGGCGGAGACCATGCGCACCGCGTGCGTGGAGTCGACCTTGGCGATGTAGATGACGTCGGCGTCCTCCAGGATCGCCACGTGCACGGTCTCGTCGCAGGTCTCGGCGACGGCGCGGGCCACCTGCCGGCCCTCGGCGGCGAGGTCGAGGTCCTCGGCGTAGCGGCTGCCGAGCTGGTACGGGCGGACGCCGAGCCGGTAGCGGCCGGGCTGGCCGGTCACCTGGACGATGTACTTGCGGGCGGCGAGCGTGGTGACCAGCTCGTGCACCGTGGTGCGCGGCAGTCCCAGCCGGCGCACGATGTCGGGGGCGGACAGCGTCCCGTCCCCGTCGAGGAAGAGCTCCAGTATGTCCAGAGCCCGGGTCACGGCGGGTACGAGGCGTCCCACGGCCGGCCCCCTCCCCTGTTCCAGCCTGCGTTCGATATTTCAACAGGCGACCGGCATGACGAACACAGGCTAGTCACGGGTGGGCGGACGGGCAATGGGGCGTCCGGGGCGGCCTGTGCGGGACGCGGCGGACGGGCAATGGGGCGTCCAAGGCGGCCCGTGCGGGACGATGGGTCCATGCCTGGGTCCTCCGCCCCCTCCAGCCCTTCCGGCCCCTTCACCCCGCTCGACTTCCAGCTGGTGCTGCTGCGCCGGATGGCCGACCACCAGCCCGACCTGGTGGCGGACGCCCGCCGGGAGCTGGGCGTGTCGCTCGCCGCCATGCGGGAGGCCAACAAGCGCTGGCAGGCGATGGTCCGCTCGCCGCGCTCCCGGTCGGCCGCCGCCCGGTACCGCTCGGTGCTCGGCCCGCCCGAGTCGACGGCCGCGCGCCGCGTCGGCGACTTGGACTGCGAGGCCCGCCGGTGGCCGCTGCCGCTCTGGCCCGACCTGCGCTTCGAGGTGCTGGCCGGACCGAACGGCCAGGTCTGGAACGAGTGGCTGGTCCGGGCCCCGGGCGCGGAGCCGCCCGTCCTGCGCACGCTCGACGACCTCACCCCCTGGTCCTGCACGGTGGACGAGGCGGCCCGCGCCTTCGCCCCCGCCCGCCCGCTGGAGGGCAGCGCGCCCACCCGCTGGGGGCTGGCCTTCACCGCCCCGGACGCCGGGGGCGTACGGCACGAGGTGGCCGCGGAGTTCACGTGGGGGCTGCTCCAGCGGACGCGGACGGCGGACGCGTAGCGCGCGTGCCCCCTGTGGGTCCGGGGGCGCCGCTCGTGGGGTAGGAACGGGGTGTCGTTCGCACCCGCGCCGGCCCGCGTGTCACCCCGGCCGGCCCCGAGTCACCAGGAGTCGCCGCGTGTCCTCCCTCTTCCCGGCCCTGACGGACGCGCCGGACGCGCGCACCGCGCTGCGGTTCGGCCCCCGCTCCCTGACGTACGCGCAACTCGCCGGGGCGGCCCGGGCCGTGGGCGCGCGGCTGCGTGGGGAGGGCCGGGTCGCGGTGTGGGCGACGCCGGAGCTGGAGACGGCGGTCGCGGTGGTGGGCGTGCTGCTGGCCGGCGCCGCCGCCGTGCCGCTCAACCCGAAGTCCGGCGACAAGGAGCTGGCGCACATCCTCGGCGACAGCGCCCCCTCGCTGGTGCTGGCCGCGCCCGGCGACGAACTCCCGGCCGCGCTGGCCGGGTTGACGCGGATCGACGTGGATGTGACGGCCGTGACGGCCGTGACGGACGTGACGGCCCGTGAGGACGGTCCGGCTGCCGAGGCGCGCGCCCAGGACGGCGACCCGGCCCTGATCGTCTACACCTCCGGCACCACCGGCCCGCCCAAGGGCGCCGTCCTGCCGCGCCGCGCCCTCGCCACCACCCTGGACGCGCTCGCCGACGCCTGGCGGTGGACCGCCGAGGACGTGCTGACGCACGGGCTGCCGCTGTTCCACGTGCACGGGCTGGTGCTCGGCGTCCTCGGCCCGCTGCGGCGCGGCGGGGCCGTACGGCACCTGGGCCGGTTCAGCACGGAGGGCGTCACGGCCGAGCTGAGCTGCGGCGCGACCATGCTGTTCGGCGTGCCGACCATGTACCACCGGATCGCGGAGGCGCTGCCCGGCGATCCCGAACTGGCCAAGGCGCTGGCCGGGGCGCGGCTGCTGGTGTCCGGCTCTGCGGCGCTGCCCGTGCACGACCACGAGCGGATCACGGCCGCCACCGGCCGCCGCGTGATCGAGCGGTACGGCATGACGGAGACCCTGATGAACACCAGCGTGCGCGCCGACGGCGAGGCCCGCGCGGGCACGGTCGGGGTGCCGCTGCCGGGCGTGGAGCTGCGGCTGGTGGAGGAGGACGGCGCGCCGATCGCGGCGTACGACGGGGAGACGGTGGGCGAGATCCAGGTGCGCGGGCCGAACCTGTTCACCGAGTACCTCAACCGCCCCGACGCGACCGCCGCCGCCTTCACCGCCGACGGCTTCTTCCGCACCGGGGACATGGCGGTGCGCGAGGCCGACGGGTATGTGCGCATCGTCGGCCGCAAGGCCACCGATCTGATCAAGAGCGGCGGCTACAAGATCGGCGCCGGGGAGATCGAGAACGCGCTGCTGGAGCATCCGGCGGTGCGTGAGGCCGCCGTCACCGGGGAGCCGGACGCCGACCTCGGGGAGCGGATCGTCGCCTGGATCGTCCCGGCCGACCCGCACGCGCCGCCCGGGGAGCGGGAGCTGTCCGACCACGTGGCCCGGCGGCTCGCCCCGCACAAGCGGCCCCGCGTGGTCCGCCTGCTGGACGCCCTGCCCCGCAACGAGATGGGCAAGATCATGAAGCGGGCGCTGCCGCAGGGCTGAACGGGGCGCTCCCGCGCGGGGTGAGCGGGCGGCGAGTGGGTGGTGCGGGCACATACCCACGGTGCGCGAGAGACCCCCGCGGCGGCGCCGCCTCCCCGTCCCAGGGAGGCGGCGCCGCCCGCGTGTTCCCGTGTCCGCGCCGTGTGCGGGCTACTTCACGGCCACGGCCCGGACGATCTCCTGGCGCACCGCACCGCCCCGGTCGTCGCCCGCGCCCGCCCGCAGCGAGACGGAGGCGGCGCCGCGCGGCACGGTGAGCGTGCCGCGCCAGTCGCCGTGCCCGCCGGTCAGCCGTACCGCCGTCCAGGTCGCGCCGCCGTCGTACGACACCTCCAGGCGTCCGTCACGGATCGTTCCGGTGCCAGGCGCGCCCGCCACGTACGCGGCGTGCAGCCCGACTGGCACCCGGCCGCCGGCCCGGAGGCCGCCCGCGAGGTCGGTGGCGACGTCGAAACCGAGGTTGATCAGCGGCAGCGCGGTCCAGTGGTCGTCGGGGGTGGCCGCCGAGCGGAACGTCCACTCGGCGTGCCCGCGGGTGGCCAGCGGCCAGCGGGCGGCGTCCAGCGCGGTGTCCGTGACCAGCTTGTAGGTGTGCTCGTCGGCGGGCGCGTCCCACACGTGCGCGGTCGAGTCGGGGTTGCGGTCGGCCGAGACGCCGTCCACGAACACCTCCGTGGTCTGCGTCATGCCGCTGTCCGCGCTGTAGGTGTCGCCGAAGCCGGTGTGGTCGGGCCCGGAGTCGCCCCAGCCCGGCGCGTTGAACTGGAGCGTGTCGCCCGCCCGTTGCTGCCCCCAGCCGAGGCCGGTGCCCAGCCACGGGTGCCAGACGGGCTTGAACCAGTCCAGCGCCGGGTGCGATCCGCCGGTGTAGCGGACCAGGCCGCCGCGCTCCTCCAGGGCGGAGTCGCCGAGCGTCACCGACTCGTGCCAGCGCTGGCCGGGGCCGGTGGAGACGTAGTCGGTGCGCCGGGCCGGGTAGTCGACCCGCTCCTGGAAGCCGATGCCGACGGGGAACGCGTCGGTGATCGAGTAGCGGAACTCACCGCCGGAGGCGGGCCGCGCGGCGTGGAACGCGACACCGATCCGGGCCAGTTGGCGCTCGCCCGGCCGGAACGTCAGGTCCCGGTCGGGGATCTGCCCGGCGTGGCCCTCCGACAGGTCGTACACGTACGGCGTGTCCCGGGTGCCCGTCATGTCGACGCGGCGGGCCGCGCGCAGCCGGGCGGCGTCGGCGGCGTTCACCGTGGCGATGGGAAAGGGGCGGTCGCTGTCGTCGTCGGCGCCCCACCAGGTGCTCAGCCGGCCGGGCGCGTCGTCGGTCACGAACAGCGCCTCGACGCCCGCGTCCTGGGCGGCCCGGGCGAGGGCGGTCGGCTCGGCGCCGTCCGCGAGCCGGGCCAGAACCGCCTTGCCGCGTACGTGCTTTCCGCTGAAGTCGCCGTCGCCGACGTCGACCAGCGGCAGCCTGGAGCGGCCGTCGGCGAGCGTGCCGCCGGACTGCGCCACCGCCTCGCCGATCCCCTTCACCTCCAGCAGCGGCTTGCCCAGCCGCCACACGGTCCGGTACTCGAACCCGCCCTGCCCGACGCGTGCGGTGGGCGCGGCGAAGACGCTGTCGTACGTCACCGGCACCTGCACCGCGCCGAACAGGTCGGAGCCGCCGCCGCTGCGGTCGTACTCCATCAGCAGCTGCCGGGTCTCGGTGCGCCGGCCGACGTCGGCGCGTATCTCGCGCAGCTTCCGTCCGTCGAGGGTGACCTCGCGGTCCCGGTCGAGGCGGATCTCGGGCGCGGCGAGGAAACCGAGGCCGAGCGAGTCGCGGCCGTGGCTGCCGCGCACGTCGAGGAACGAGGTCAGGCTGTACGCGCCCGGCTGGAGCCGCAGGCGCAGCGTGCCCGAGTCACCGACGTGCGCGGGGGCCGGATCGACGCCCTCGGCGAGCCGCTGCACCGTGAGGTCGGCGGCGGCAGCGGCCCCGGAACGGTCCTTGACGTGCACGGTGAGGGTGTAGCGCTCCTCCTCCTTGACCAGGGCGAAGACGGTGTGCGCGACGGGCGTCCCAGCCGCCGAGGCCACGATCTGCCCGCTGGTCTGCCCCACCGGGGCCTTCGCCGCGTCACCGGTGACCGTGGTGGCGGCGGCGCCGTGCGCGGGGACGGTGAGCCGGGTGGCGGCGAGCGTGGCCACGCCCTCGGGGGCGCCCTGGACGGCGAGGGTCAACTCCACCGGCCGGTCGGAGGTGTTGGCGTAGGAGAGGGTACGGGTGACCGGGTGGTCCGAGGAGTACGGCCAGGCGTGGAAGCCGAGGTCGGCGCTGCCGGTCGCGGTGAGCGTCGCGGCCACCGCGTCCGGGACGCTCACCCGGCCCGCGCCCAGCGTGTAGGCGGAGGCGTCGAGCTGCTTCGAGGTGGACATCAGCGCGTCCTTGAGCCGGGCGCCGCTCCAGTCGGGGTGCTCCTGGGCGAGGAGCGCGGCGACGCCGGCCACGTGCGGCGTGGCCATGGACGTGCCGCTCATCGACGTGTAGTAGCCGCTGCCCTCGGTGAGCTGGGAGCGGGCGGCGAGGATGTCCACGCCGGGGGCCGCGAGGTCCGGCTTGAGGGCGTTGTCGCCCGCGCGGGGGCCGGCGCTGGTGAAGTAGGCGGCCTGGTCGGCGGAGTCCACCGCGCCCACCGTCAGGGCGGCGTCGGCGGCCCCGGGCGAGCCGATGGAGGAGGGCGCGCCGGTGTTGCCCGCGGCCACCACGAAGAGGGCGCCGGTCTCGGCGGAGAGGTTGTCGACGGCCTGCGCCATCGGGTCGGCGCCGTCGCTGGGCTCGTCGGAGCCGAGGCTCATGGAGACGATCCGGGCGTGCGCGTCCCGTGCGGCCCACTCCATGCCCGCGATGATCTGCGACTCGCTGCCGGTGCCCTGGTCGTCCAGGACCTTGCCGACGGCGAGGTCGGCGTCCGGGGCGACGCCCTTCTCCACGCCGTCCGAGGCGGCCCCGCTGCCGCCCACGGTGGAGGCGGTGTGGGTGCCGTGGCCGTTGCGGTCGGCGACCTCCTCGCCCGCGATGAAGCTCTTGGACTGCTTGATCCGGCCGGTGAGGTCGGGGTGGGTGGCGTCGGCTCCGGTGTCGAGGACGGCGACGGTGACGCCCTTGCCGGTGAGCCCGGCCTGCCACGCCTTCGCCGTGCCGATCTGCGCGTTGGACTCGGCCAGGTCGGCGCTGACCCGGGCGTCCAGCCACACCTTGTCGACGCCGTCCGCCGAGAGGCCGCGGCGCGTGCCCGGCCGGGTGAAGTCCCGCCAGAACACCCGCCCCTTGGCCGCCGCGACGGCGGCCCCGTGCACGCTGGCGAGGAGGCGGGTGCGCTCGGTGCCGGACGGGGGCGCGGTGCGGGCGCCGCCGCCGTAGGTGACGATCAGCGGCAGCTCGCCGGTGCGGGCGTCGGCCAGGCCCTGGCGCAGCAGCGCGCTCACGTCGAACAGCCGCCGGTCCAGCCGGCCCGCCCGCAGATACGGCAGCGCCTCGTCCGGTACGACGCTGATCGCGCCGTCGGCCACCTGCGTGCGCACCGCGCCGGATGCCCCGGCCGGCCGCTTCACGGTGACGGTCTGCTTGCCGCCGCCGAGGTCGGTGACGGTGACCTGGTCGCCGGTGACGAGGGTGACGGTGCGGGGGGCGGCCGACGCGGCCGAGGGGTTCGCGGCGGCGGGTGCGACGGGGTGTGCCGTGGGGGCGGTGGCGGGCGTCGCGGGGGCGGCGCCGGATGTCGTGGGGGTGGGGGCGGCGCCGGCGGCGGGTCCCGCCGGCAGCAGGGCGATCACGAGTCCGGCCGACAGGAGGAGGGTCGCTCTGTGTCCGCCTGGTACGCCTGACCCGCCTGATCCGCCTGGTCCTCTGCTCATCCGTGCCTCTCTTCGTCGAGTGCTGCCTGCGCCGTCGAGTGCTGGGCCGAGCGCTGCGAAGAGTGTCAGGAGACTTGTGTTGCAGGGGAGTTGACGAGAGGTGGCGGATGCCTGCCGTGGCATGTTCCCGCCAGGAACGGCCGGGGACGGGCCGGGACGGCCGGGGGCAAGGAGCCCGGTAGTCGCTTATCTGGCGCTTATTGAGCGCATAACCGTAAAATGCACCCATCTCGCGGCCCCCCGCCCGGCCCCCTTGAACGGGCGCCCGCTCTCCCGCCCCCGCACGATTTCAAGGAGGCCGCCGACCGGCGGCCGGCTCGGTCCGCGCTCTCGGGAGGAACTGCCATGACCGCCAGCCTGGAGCAGTTGCGCCGCTGTCACTTCGCCGTCGACCTGGGCGCGGCCCGGACCCGGGTGTACGTCAAGGGCGCCGGCCTGGTCGTGGACCAGCCCTCGGTCGCCGCCGTCAACACCCGCACCGGCGCGCTCATCGCGGTGGGCGAGTTCGCGGAGCGGATGACCGGCCGCACCCCCGACTACATCCGCGTGGTGCGCCCCGTCTCCGGCGGCACGGTCATCGACATCGAGATGGCCCAGCGCATGCTGCGGCACCTGCTCGGCGACCGGATGCGCCGGTCGCTGCGGCGCAAGGCCCGGCTGCGGGCGGCGGCCTGCACCCCGCACGACGCCGACCCGCTGGCGCAGCGGGCCACGATAGAGACGCTGGTCGGGCTCGGCGCGCGGCGGGTGGAGCTGGTCGACACCCTCATCGCCGCCGCCGTCGGCTGCGGGCTGCCCGTGGAGCGCGCCGAGGCCACCATGATCATGGTGTGCGGGGCAGCCGCGACCCAGGTCGCCGTGCTCTCCCTGGGCTCGATCGTCACGGCGGAGCGGGTACCGGTGGGCGGTGAGGCGGTGGACCACGCGATCGTCCAGTACCTGCGCCACGAGCACGCGTTGATGCTGCCGAGCCAGTCCGTGCGGCCGCTCCAGCTGGCCCTGCACGGCAACGGGCTCACCGCGCACGGCCCGGCGGCCACCGAGATCCACGGCCGCGACGTGGCCACCGGCCTCGCCCGCTCGGTCCTGGTCGACACGGCCGCCGTTCGGGAGGCCATCCAGACGCCGCTGACGGCGGTGCTGGACGGGATCGGCAAGGTGCTGCGCGAGTGCCCGCCCGACCTGGTGGCCGACCTCGCCGAGCGCGGCCTGACGATGGTCGGCGGCTCCGCCCTGCTGCCGGGCTTCGACCAGATGGTCCGCACGGCCACCGGCATGCCGGTGCACATCGCCGAACGCCCCGACGTGTGCGCGGTCCAGGGCCTCGGCGAAATGCTGGAGGGCCGCATCGAGCCCCTGGTACTGGACCCGCTGGGGGCGTACTAGGGATACCGCGCGCCGGGCGTACGACAGCGGGCGGACCGGCGGGGCGTACGACAGCGGGCGGACCGGCGGAGCGTACGAGAGCAGGCGGACCACCGGGGCATACGACGGCGGGCAGGCCATCGGCCCGCCCGCTTTTCCGCGCCCCCGCCCCACTCCGGCCGCCGGCGGGCGGTCCGGTCCGGCCGCCGTCAGGTGTACGCGGGCGGGGAGCGGGCAGGCGCAGGCCAGCAGCGCCGGAACCTCCGCGGACGCCGCTCGGCACGGCCGCGCCCCGGTGGCGACGGGGAACGCGGCGTCGCGAGGACGCGCGCGGACTGCCGGGGACGGAACAGGGCGGGAACATGACCTCAGCGGCACCACCACCTCTCCCACCTCTCGCGCGACGGCTGACCACACTCGTGGACGCCCTGACCATCGACCTACGCACGTTCCCGGACGGCCGGGCCCTGCTGCGCCCGCGCGGCGAACTGGTGCACGGCTGCGCACAGGCGCTGGCGAAGGCGCTGGCCGGGCTGCCGCCGGGGACGACCCGCATCGACCTGGACATGGCCCGGGTGACCTTCATGGACACGGCGGGCCTGGAACTGCTGGACGCGCTCGACGAGTACGGCCGCCGCCACCTGGTCCCGGTGACGGCCACCGGCTGGACGGGACAGCCGCTGCGCATCCTGGAACTGGCCGGCCTGGACACCGAGGACCCGTTGCGCCCGGCGGACGGCCGGCCCCCGGTCCCGGCGGCGCGGGCGGCCTCCGCGGTGGCCGCGGAACGGGCGGAGCGGCTCGGCCAGTTGCAGCAGGAGGTGGCGCAACTGCGGCAGGCCATCGCCTCCCGCCCGGTGATCGACCAGGCGCGCGGCATCCTGATGGCCGCGCACGCCTGCACCCCGCAGCAGGCGTGGGACATCCTCCGGGAGGCATCGCAGCGGACCAACACCAAGCTCCGCTCGGTCGCCGCCCGGGTCGTCGCGAGCGCCCGCCCCGACGGCCCGCCACCGCCGGACGCCCTGCGCCACGCCCTGAGCGAGGCGGCCGCCCGCACGACGGCCGGGGAGGACCCCGGAGCCCCCCGGCGCCCGTGACGACGCGGAGGGCGGCGTGAGCGCCCTCGCAAGGCGCGCGAAGGGCACGAACGGGCACTCGGGCTTCCGTGGGGTTCCCCGCTCAGGGGGTACTCGGCCCGGCGAATGATCAGCCGAACCAGCCGGATCGGCCCGACCGGGGCCGCACGTCCGCAGGAGCAGCACGATGAGAGAGCACACCCCGTCCCAGGCCGAGGGCGAACGGGACGACGACGACACCCGGCGCACCGCCGAACCGCCCGACACCCCCTACCCGACCCCCTCCCAGGCGGAGGGCGACCGCGACGACCTCCCGGAGACCTCCGACGCCGCCGACGACGGCCGACGCCGCTGAGCCGTGGGGCCGTAAGGGGGGTGAGCGGTCCAAGTGGGTGAGCGGTGGCCGCCGCTTCGGCGTGGCGACCACCGCCGCCGCGTACGAACAGGTCAGATCGATTCTGCGCCTGCACTGCGAGGTGGGGCGGGTGGGACTCGAACCCACGGCCGACGGATTATGAGTCCGCTGCTCTAACCGGCTGAGCTACCGCCCCGTTCGGCGCGTCGCGTACATGTGTGCGCGCCGTCTGCCGCAGCATAGCCGCTCATACGATCTCCTGCTTCGTCATGGTCGGCTTGCCGCGGCCCCTCGTGACCTTGAGGACTCCGGCGCGGGCCGCACGGTTCCCCGGGTCACGAACCGGACATGAAAAAGGACCCCGGAGGGTCCTCGTTCACTGTGCTCCCCCGACTGGACTCGAACCAGTAACCTGCCGGTTAACAGCCGGCTGCTCTGCCAATTGAGCTACGGAGGACCGAGCTCCCCCGACTGGACTCGAACCAGTAACCTGCCGGTTAACAGCCGGCTGCTCTGCCAATTGAGCTACGGAGGAATGCCTCGTCGCATCGAACGCGTCTACCTGGGTAGTCGCCAGGGGGCGCGCGCTCGCTGCGACACATACATTAGCGCAAGCAGGGGGGTGCTCCGCCAATCGGTTCCCCCCGGCTCCGGATCGAGGCAGAACGAAGGGTGGCCAACCATGCGGTACCGGCTCGTGTTCATCGCAGGGCTCGCCGTGGGATACGTACTGGGCACGAAGGCGGGACGTGAGCGCTACGAGCAGCTCCGCAGGTCCGCACGGCAGGTCGCGCAGAACCCGGCGGTGCGCAACACCGCCGAGACGGCGGCGCAGCAGGGCCGCCAGTTCGCGGACAAGGCGTACCACGTGGTCAGCGACAAGGTCGGAGACCGCGTGCCGGAGTCCGTGGCCCAGCGGGTGCGCTCGCTGCGCGGCCACGGCAACGGCAGCGGCCCGGACGACTGGGGCACCAGCAACACCTGAGGCGACGGCTGAGGCGACAGCTGAGCACACGTGAGACGGACGGTTCCGGCGCCCCGCGAGGGGCGCCGGTGGCGTGTGCGGGGGCGTCCGGAACGCGGGCCGCGCCCGCTCCGCGGCCGCGAGAATGCGTCCGCCTGGCGATCCGTGACCCGAGCAGGGGCCGCGGTGCGGCAGAATTTTCGCCATGGGGATAGTCGCCGGGTTGGACAGTTCACCTGATTTCACTCGCATCGTGGTCTGCGACACGGACACGGGCGCCGTACTCCGGCAGGGCTACGCGCCGCATCCGGTGGAGAGCCCCGAAGGGGGCGGCCGCCCTGCCGACGTGGATCCGCAGGCCTGGCTGCTCTCGCTCGGGGAGGCCGCGGGCGGCGGGCTGCTGGAGGGCGTGCAGGCCATCGGCGTGTCGGCCCAGCAGAACGCGCTGGTGCCGCTGGACGCCCAGGGCGCCACGGTGCGGCCCGCGCTGGTCGGCGGCGACCGGCGGGCCCAGATCGCCGCGGCCGACCTGATCGACGCGCTCGGCGGCCGGGAGGCGTGGGCGCAGGCGGTCGGCTGTGTGCCGCAGGCCGCGCAGCCGGTCACCAAGCTGCGCTGGCTCGCGAAGAACGAACCGGACGCGGCCCGGCGGACCGCCGTGCTGCTCCAGGCGCACGACTGGCTGGTGTGGCAGCTGCTGGGGCGGCCGGCCCGCCGGACCACCGACCGCGGCGGCGCCTCCGGCACCGGCTACTGGTCGGCGGCCACCGGCGCGTACCGCCCCGATCTGGTGGAGCTGGCCCTCGGCCACCAGGCCGTGCTGCCCGAGGTGATCGGCCCCTCCGAGGCGGCCGGCACGACTCCGGAGGGGCTGCTGATCTCGGCGGGCACCGGGGAGACCATGGCCGCCGCCTTCGGGCTCGGGCTCGCCGTGGGCGACGTGGTGGTCTCGCTCGGCGCCTCCGGTTCGGTGATGGCCGTGCACCCCGAGGCGCTGGTCGACCGGGCCGGCATGATCACCTCGCTCGCCGACGCCACCGGCATGCACCTGCCGGTCGTCACCACGCTGAACGCCGTACGGGCCCTGCGCGGCGCCGCCGAGCTGCTCGGCCTGCCCGATCTGGAGTCCCTGTCCGACCTGGCGATGAAGTCGACGCCGGGCGCGCACGGGCTGGTGCTGCTGCCGTACCTGGAGGGCGAGCGCACCCCCGCGCTGCCGCACACCGCGGGCACGCTGGCCGGGCTGCGGCGCGAGTCGATGAAGCCTGAGCACCTGGCGCGGGCCGCGTTCGAGGGCATGCTGTGCGGGCTCGCGGACGCGCTGGACGTGCTGCGCGGGCGGGGCGTGGAGGTGCGGCGGGTCTTCCTGCTCGGGCCGGCCGCCGAGCTGCCCGCCGTGCAGGCCGCGGCGCCCGCGCTGTTCGGCGCGCAGGTCGTGGTGCCGCAGCCCGCGGACTACGCCGCGATCGGCGCCGCCCGGCAGGCCGCCTGGGCGCTCGGCGTCTCGCAGGGCGTCCTCGACCCGCGCACCCCGCCGGCCTGGCAGGGCGCGGCCGCGCAGGTCCTGGAGCCGGGCGAGGAGCTGGCGGTGGGCCAGGCAGTGCGCCAGCAGTACGTGTCGGTCCGCGAACAGACCCACCCGGGAGCCTTCCACGCGTGAGGGCCGCCCGGTGGGTCCGCCCCCGGCCGCCCCGCGGACCCGCTACCGAACGCCCGGCGGGTCCGCCCCCGACCGCCCCGCGGACCCGCCGCCGAACGCCCGGTGGGTCCGTGGGCGTAAGGCGGATGGCCGAGCGGGGGCGGTCATCGGTCCGCTATTGGGTTAATCGGTTGAGGTAACGCGGGTGGAGTGTCCGACGATAGGGGCCAAGGGAACGGACACCCCGACGCCTCCCACCGCCGACTCCGAGAGACCAGCGTGCTCCTAAGACTGCTGCGGACCTACCTCAGGCCCTACAAGAAACCCATATCCCTGCTGGTGCTGCTACAGCTCCTGCAGACCTGCGCCACCCTCTACCTGCCGACGCTGAACGCCCACATCATCGACAAGGGCGTGGTGAAGGGCGACACCGGCTACATCCTCACCTACGGCGCGGTGATGATCGGCATCTCGCTGGCGCAGGTGGTGTGCAACATCGGCGCCGTGTACTACGGCGCCAAGACCGCCTCCTCGCTGGGCCGGGACGTCCGCGGCGCCGTCTTCGACCGGGTGCAGTCCTTCTCGGCGCGCGAGGTCGGCCACTTCGGCGCGCCCTCGCTCATCACCCGTACGACCAATGACGTCCAGCAGGTACAGATGCTGGCGCTGATGACGTTCACCCTGATGGTGTCGGCGCCCATCATGTGCGTGGGCGGTGTCGTGCTGGCGCTGGGCCTGGACGTGCCGCTGTCCGGGGTGCTGGTCGCCGTCGTCCCGGTGCTCGCCGTCTGCGTGACGCTGATCGTGCGCCGGCTGCGCCCGCTGTTCCGGTCGATGCAGACCCGGCTGGACACGGTGAACCGGGTGCTGCGCGAGCAGATCACCGGCAACCGCGTCATCCGCGCCTTCGTCCGCGACGAGTACGAGAACGACCGCTTCCGCAAGGCCAACACCGACCTCACCGAGATGCAGCTGGCCACCGGACGGCTGCTGGCGCTGATGTTCCCGATCGTGATGACGGTGGTGAACCTGTCGTCCATCGCGGTGGTGTGGTTCGGCGCCCACCGCATCGACAGCGGCGGCATGCAGATCGGCGACCTGACCGCGTTCCTGGCCTATCTGATGCAGATCGTGATGTCCGTGATGATGGCCACGTTCATGTTCATGATGGTGCCGCGCGCCGAGGTGTGCGCCGAGCGCGTCCAGGAGGTGCTGGACACCGAGTCCAGCGTCGTCCCGCCGGCCGCGCCCGTCCTGGAGCTGCGCCGGCACGGCCATCTGGAGCTGCGTCAGGCCGGTTTCCGCTACCCGGGCGCCGAGGAACCGGTGCTCAAGGGCGTCGACCTGGTGGCCCGGCCCGGCGAGGTGACCGCGGTCATCGGCTCCACCGGCAGCGGCAAGTCCACGCTGCTCGGCCTGGTGCCCCGCCTGTTCGACGCGACCGACGGCGAGGTTCTCGTCGACGGCGTGGACGTGCGCACCCTCGACGCCCGGCTGCTGGCCAGGACGGTCGGCATGGTGCCGCAGAAGCCGTACCTGTTCGCCGGGACCGTCGCCACCAACCTTCGCTACGGCAATCCGGACGCCACCGACGAGGAGCTGTGGCACGCCCTTGAGGTGGCGCAGGCCAAGGACTTCGTCGGCAAGCTGGAGGGCGGCCTGAACGCGCCGATCGCGCAGGGCGGCACCAACGTCTCCGGCGGTCAGCGCCAGCGCCTGGCGATCGCCCGCACCCTGGTGCAGCGCCCGGAGATCTACCTCTTCGACGACTCCTTCTCCGCGCTCGACTACGCCACCGACGCGGCCCTGCGCGCGGCGCTGGCCGAGGAGACCTCGCAGGCCACCGTCGTCATCGTCGCCCAGCGGGTGGCGACCATCCGCGAGGCGGACCGGATCGTCGTCCTGGACAGCGGCCGGGTCGTCGGCGCCGGGCGCCACCACGAGCTGATGGCGGACAACGAGACGTACCGGGAGATCGTCCTCTCCCAGCTGACGGAAGCGGAGGCCGCCTGATGGCCGGGCCCATGGGTCGGATGATGGCCGGGGGCGGCCCGAACAGCCGCTCGATGAACTTCAAGGACTCGGGCAAGCGGCTGCTGGCCCAGTTCCGGCCCGAACGGGTCACCCTGTACGCGCTGCTGCTGTGCGTGGTGATAAGTGTCACCCTGAGCGTGCTCGGGCCGAAGATCCTCGGCAAGGCCACCGACCTGGTGTTCGCCGGGATCATCGGCCGGCAGCTGCCGGGCGGGGCGACCAAGGAGCAGGTGCTCCAGAACATGCGCGAGCACGGCCAGGGTTCGGTCGCCGACATGCTCCGCAGCACCGACTTCACCCCGGGCCAAGGCATCGACTTCGACGCGGTCGGCAAGGTGCTGCTGCTGGCGCTGGGCACGTTCATGGTGGCCGGGCTGCTGATGGCGGTGGCGACGCGGCTGGTGAACCGGTCGGTGAACCGGACGATGTTCCGGATGCGCGAGGACGTGCAGACCAAGCTGTCCCGGCTGCCGCTGTCCTACTTCGACAAGCGCCAGCGCGGCGAGGTGCTCTCCCGCGCCACCAACGACATCGACAACATCGGCCAGACCCTCCAGCAGTCGATGGGCCAGCTCATCAACTCGGTGCTGACCATCGTCGGCGTGCTGGTGATGATGTTCTACGTCTCCTGGATCCTCGCCCTGGTCGCGCTGGTGACGGTGCCGCTGTCGTTCGTCGTCGCCACCCGCGTCGGCAAGCGCAGCCAGCCGCACTTCGTGCAGCAGTGGAGCACCACCGGCAAGCTGAACGCGCACATCGAGGAGATGTACACCGGCCACACGCTGGTGAAGGTGTTCGGCCGGCAGGAGGAGTCGGCGCGGCAGTTCGCCGAGCAGAACGACGCCCTGTACGAGGCCGGGTTCAAGGCGCAGTTCAACAGCGGCGTCATGCAGCCGCTGATGATGTTCGTCTCCAACCTGAACTACGTGCTGGTGGCGGTGGTCGGCGGTCTGCGGGTCGCCTCCGGCTCGCTGTCCATCGGCGACGTGCAGGCCTTCATCCAGTACTCGCGGCAGTTCTCCATGCCGCTGACGCAGGTCGCCTCGATGGCGAACCTGGTGCAGTCGGGCGTCGCCTCGGCCGAGCGGATCTTCGAACTCCTGGACGCGGAGGAGCAGGAGGCCGATCCGGTGCCGGGCGTACGGCCGGAGGAGCTGCGCGGGCGGGTCGCCCTGGAGCAGGTGTCGTTCCGCTACGAGAAGGACAAGCCGCTCATCGAGGACCTCTCGCTCACCGTCGAACCGGGGCAGACGGTCGCGATCGTCGGCCCGACCGGCGCGGGCAAGACGACGCTGGTCAACCTGCTGATGCGGTTCTACGACGTCACCGGCGGCCGGATCACGCTGGACGGCGTGGACATCGCCCGGATGTCGCGGGACGAGCTGCGCTCGGCCATCGGCATGGTGCTCCAGGACACCTGGCTGTTCGGCGGCACCATCGCGGAGAACATCGCCTACGGCGCTTCGCGCGAGGTGACGCCCGGGGAGATCGAGGAGGCGGCGCGGGCCGCGCACGTCGACCGGTTCGTCCGGACGCTGCCCGACGGCTACGACACCGTCATCGACGACGAGGGCACCGGGGTCAGCGCGGGTGAGAAGCAGCTGATCACGATAGCGCGGGCGTTCCTGTCCGACCCGGTGATCCTGGTCCTGGACGAGGCGACCAGCTCGGTGGACACCCGTACCGAGGTGCTGATCCAGAAGGCGATGGCCAAACTCCAGCACGGCCGCACCTCGTTCGTCATCGCGCACCGGCTCTCCACGATCCGGGACGCGGACACGATCCTGGTGATGGAGAACGGCTCGATCGTCGAACAGGGCGCCCACGCCGAGCTGCTGGCGGCGCAGGGGGCGTACGCCCGGTTGTACCAGGCGCAGTTCGCGCAGGCGGTCGCCGAGGTCGACTGAGCGCGGGCGGTCGTCGGGGCCGTACGGGAAGCGGAGGGGGCTGCCTCGCGGGGCGGCCCCCTCCGCCGTGCGGTGCGGCCCGCTCAGTCCAGGTAGCCGCGGAGCTGGTCGGCGAAGGCGTGGTCGCGGAGTTTGCCGAGGGTCTTGGACTCGATCTGCCGGATGCGTTCGCGGGTGACGCCGAAGATGCGGCCGATCTCCTCCAGGGTGCGCGGCCGGCCGTCCATCAGCCCGTAGCGCAGCTGCACGACCTTGCGCTCGCGCTCCCCCAGCGTCGACAGCACCGCCTCCAGGTGCTCGCGCAGCAGCAGGAACGCCGCCGACTCCACCGGGGAGGCCGCGTCGCCGTCCTCGATGAGGTCGCCGAGGGCCACCTCGTCCTCCTCGCCGACCGGGGCGTGCAGGGAGACGGGTTCCTGGGCCAGCCGCAGCACCTCGCCGACCCGGTCCGGCGTCAGGTCCAGCTGGGCGGCGACCTCGGCGGGGGTGGGCTCGTAGCCGCGCTCCTGGAGCAGCCGCCGCTGCACGCGCACCACGCGGTTGATGAGTTCCACGACGTGGACGGGGACGCGGATGGTGCGGGCCTGGTCGGCCAGCGCGCGGGACATGGCCTGGCGGATCCACCAGGTGGCGTAGGTGGAGAACTTGTAGCCGCGGGCGTAGTCGAACTTCTCCACGGCCCGGATCAGCCCGAGGTTGCCCTCCTGGACCAGGTCGAGCATGGTGAGGCCGCGGCCGACGTACCGTTTCGCCACCGACACCACCAGGCGCAGGTTGGCCTCGATGAGGCGGCGCTTGGCCATCCGGCCCAGCACGACGAGCCGGTCCAGGTCGCCGGCGAGCCGGCTGTCCAGGTCGGGCGTGCTGCTCAGCTTGTCCTCGGCGAACAGTCCGGCCTCCACCCGCCGGGCGAGTTCGACCTCCTCGGCGGCGGTGAGCAGCGGGATCCGCCCGATCTCCCGCAGGTACTGCCGGAACAGGTCGGCCGACGGGCCGCCGGTCTCGGTGCGGGTGGGGGCAGCGGGGGGACCGGTGGTGTCGTGCGGGTCGAGGGGTCCGTCGGTGTCGTGCGGGTCGGGGGCGTCGTGCGGATCGGGGGCGTCGTGCGGGCCGGGCTCCGGTGCGTCGGCCTCGGCGCCGTCGATCTCCTGGGCGTCCGGCTCCGGGCCGTCCGGCTGCGGGCCGTCCAGCTCCGGGCCGTCCGGCTGCGGCTCGGGCGGTTCCGGGGCCGGCTCGGTGGCCGGCGGGTCCTCCGGATCGGCGGCCTGCCCGGCCTCCGGGTGGTGCGCGGCCCGGTCCTGCGGGGGCACGGCCACCGCCCTCCCACGGCCGGTGGCGCTGTCGGTGGGGGTGCGGGTCTGGGTGTGCACGGGGGGCGACCTCCAGGATGATCGCTGCTCAGCTGCGCGGCAGCGCTACGCGCTCCGAGGGCTCAGGCACCGGACCCAGTGTGGGGTACGACACATCGCTGCCACGAGGGGCGTGCGGTGACTTTTTGCGTTCGATCCGTGACGGGGCGGTTACCGCCGCCGGGCGGACGCCGTACGGTGGAGGCTCACAGAGCGGCCGCGCCGCGCTCGCGCAGCGCCTGGTCGTACTGCTGGAGCACCCACAACTCGTTCTGCGCGGCGGCCAGTCGGGCGGGGTCGCCGCCGGTGCCGAGGCGGGCGACGGTGCTGCTGAGGTCGCGGATGCGGCGCTCGACCGCGCGGCGGCGCACCGTGACGAGCTGGGCGCCCGCGTACGCCTCGTCGACCTCGCGGCGCAGCAGGATCGCCTCCACCGCCAGTTCGGTGACCATCGCGCGGACCGTGTCGTCGGGGGCGGCCTCGCGCACCCGGACCAGGTACTCGTGCGGGTCGGCGGTGCCGTGCTCGGCGCCGCCCGCGTCCTGGATGGCCTGGCGTACGGCGGCGTAGGGCGGCGCGGTGAACTCGTCCACGCCGTACGCGTCGAAGGCCGGGGAGACCAGCTCGGGGCGTTGCAGGGCGAGCTTCAGCAGCTCGCGCTCGGTGGCGAAGACGGGGTTGCGCAGGGTGAGGGCGGGGCCGCGGACGGCGGGGGCGCCGGCCGGGGCGGCGAACTCCTGCCGGGGGCCGCCGCGCTGTCTGCCGTCCTGGGCCGGGCCGCGGCCGCCGCGGTCGCGGGCCCAGCGGGCGAGCTGCGCCACCCGCTTGACCACGAACTGGGTGTCGAGGATGCCGAGCAGCCCGGCGAGCTGGACGGCGACCTCGTGCTGGGCGCCGCTGTTCTTGATCCTGGCGACGACCGGCGCGGCCTCGTCCAGGGCGGCGGCCCGGCCGCCGGGGGTGTCCAGGTCGTAGCGGGCGACGATCTGGCGCAGCGCGAACTCGAACAGCGGGGTGCGCGGTTCGACCAGGTCCAGGACCGCGTCGTCGCCCTTGGCCAGGCGCAGGTCGCAGGGGTCCATGCCGTCCGGGGCGACGGCGATGTAGGTCTCGGCGGCGAACTTCTGGTCGTCCTCGAACGCGCGCAGGGCCGCCTTCTGGCCGGCCGCGTCGCCGTCGAAGGTGAAGATCACCCGGGCCGAGCCGTTGTCCATCAGCAGCCGGCGCAGGATCTTGATGTGCTCGCCGCCGAAGGCCGTGCCGCAGGTGGCGATCGCGGTGGTGACACCGGCCAGGTGGCAGGCCATGACGTCGGTGTAGCCCTCGACCACGACCGCGCGGGAGACCTTGGCGATCTCCTTCTTGGCTAGGTCGATGCCGTACAGCACCTGGGACTTCTTGTAGATCGGCGTCTCGGGGGTGTTGAGGTACTTCGGGCCGTTGTCCGCCTCGTAGAGCTTGCGGGCGCCGAAGCCGACCACCTCGCCGCCGATGTCGCGGATCGGCCACATCAGCCGGCCGCGGAAGCGGTCGATGGGGCCGCGGCGGCCCTCCTGGGCGAGGCCGGAGAGGACCAGCTCCTTGTCGGTGAAGCCCTTGCCGCGCAGGAAGCGGGTGAGGTGGTCCCAGCCCTGGGGGCTGTAGCCGACGCCGAAGTGGAGGGCGGCGCCCTGGTCGAAGCCGCGCTCGGCGAGGAAGAGACGGCCGGCCTCGGCCTCGGCGGCGGAGGCGAGCTGTTCGGCGTACCACTCGGCGGCCAGTTTGTGCGCCTCGACCAGGCGGATGCGCTCACCGCGCTGGTGGGCGGGGTTGTAGCCGCCCTCCTCGTAGCGCAGGGTGATGCCGGCCTGGGCGGCCAGGCGCTCGACCGCCTCGGAGAAGGTGAGGTGGTCGATCTTCATCACGAACGTGATGGTGTCGCCGCCCTCCTGGCAGCCGAAGCAGTGGAAGAACCCCTTGCTCGGGCTGACCTGGAAGGACGGCGACTTCTCGTCGTGGAACGGGCACAGCCCCTTGAGGTTGCCGCCGCCCGCGTTGCGCAGCTGGAGGTACTCGGAGACGACGGCGTCGATCGGGACCGCGTCCCGTACCGCCTTCACGTCCTCGTCGTTGATCCGTCCTGCCACGAGTGAATTCTACGGGGGCGGTCGGACACTCCTCGCCCGCCGGGTCACGCGGACAGGGTGTCCAGGGGGACGTGCGGGTCGGCCAGGGCGTGGGTGTCCACGTGGGCGCGGGAGCGGATCAGCCGCTGGATCGGGTCCGTGACGTCCCACACGTTCACGTTCATCCCGGCCAGCACCCGTCCCTCCTTCAGCCAGAACGCGATGAACTCGCGCTTGGCGGCGTCGCCCCGGATCACCACCTCGTCGTACGAGCCCGGCGGCGCCCAGCCGCTGTACTCCATGCCCAGGTCGTACTGGTCGGAGAAGAAGTACGGCACCCGGTCGTACACGACGTCCCGGCCGAGCATCGCGCGGGCGGCGGCCGGGCCGCCGTTGAGCGCGTTGGCCCAGTGCTCGACCCGCAGCCGGGCGTCGAACAGGCCGTGCGGGAAGGCGGCCACGTCGCCGGCCGCGTAGATGTCGGGGTCGGAGGTGCGCAGCCGTTCGTCCACCGCGATGCCGCCGCCGTCCGCTCGGTCGGCCAGCTCCAGGCCGGCCGCCTCGGCCAGCGCCACGCGCGGGGCGGCGCCGATCGCGGCCAGCACGTCGTGGCAGAGGTGCTCCTCGCCGTCGTCGGTGCGGGCGGCCAGCACCACGCCGTCCTGTCCGACGATCTCGGTCAGCCGGGCGCCGAAGTGGAAGCGGACGCCGTGCGCGCTGTGCAGCTCGGCGAACAGCTCGCCCAGCTCGGGCCCGAGGACGTGGTGCAGCGGGGTGGCGGACGGTTCGACGACGGTGACCTCCGCGCCGTACTCGCGGGCCGCCGCCGCGACCTCCAGGCCGATCCAGCCGGCGCCGGCGATCACCAGGTGGCCGTTGTCCCGGCCGAGGTGGGCCAGGACGCCCTTGAGCCGCTCGGCGTGGGACAGGCGGCGCAGGTGGTGGACGCCGGCGAGGTCGGTGCCGGGGATGTCCAGGCGGCGCGGTTCGGCGCCGGTGGCCAGCAGCAGCTTGTCGTAGCGCACATGGGTGCCGTCGTCGCCGTAGTGGACGGTCTTCGCCTCGCGGTCGATGGCGTCGACGGTCTGGCCGAGGTGCAGCTCGACGTCGTGGCGCGCGTACCACGCCGGTTCGTGCGCGAAGACGGTGTCGCGCTCCTCCTTGCCGAGCAGGTAGCCCTTGGACAGCGGCGGCCGTTCGTAGGGGCGGTCGCGCTCGTCGCAGACGAGGATGACGCGGCCGCTGAAACCCTCCTCGCGCAGGGTCTCGGCCGCCTTCGCGCCGGCCAGACCTCCTCCGACGATGACGAACGTCTGATCCGCGTCGACCACTTGATGCCTCCTGCCAGGGGTCTGGGGACGTCCCCAGAGATCACTGTCGGTGCCGCTGTTGTCGCTGTTTTCTCTGCTATCGCTGCTATCGCTGTTGTGGCTGTTGTGGCTGTTGCTGTCGGTGCTGCTGTCGGTGCAGTTGTCGGTGCCGCCATAGGCGAGCGTCCCGCACGGAGCGTGATGCGGGAAGAGGGAGTGCCCCGATCAGGCCACGGAGGGTCACGCCCGGCCCGTGAGTCTCGTGTGCAGCGCGCGGGCCGAGGCGTCGGTGAGGGAGGCGATCTGGTCGACGACGACGCGCTTGCGGGCGCGGTCGTCGGCGGCCTCGGCGAAGGCGGACTCGAACTGGGGTTCAAGGCCCTCGGGGGCGCGCGCGGTGAGCGCCTCGGCCAGCTCGGCGACCACGATCCGCTGGTCGGCCCGGAGCAGCTCCTGCTCGGCGCGCTGCATGACGAAGCGGTCGGCGACCGCCTTGAGGACGGCGCACTCCAGCCGGGCGCTCCTCGGGACGACCAGCTCCGCGCCGTACCGGGTCAGCCGCCCGGCGCCGTACGCCGCTCGCGTCGCGCCCTCGGCGGCCAGGCAGAACCGGCCGATGAGCTGGCTGGTGGCGTCCTTCAGGCGGGCCTGGGCGAGGGCCGAGCCGTCGTACCCGTGCGGCCACCACTCCTGGGCCAGCAGGCGGTCCAGCGCCTCGGCCAGCTCGGCGGGGTCGGTGTCCGCCGGGACGTAGCGGCCGACGGCGACCTCGAACACCGCCTGCCGCTCGGACTCGGCGTGCAGGCAGTCCGGGTCGATGTGGCCGGCGTGCAGGCCGTCCTCCACGTCGTGCACCGAGTACGCCACGTCGTCGGCCCAGTCCATGACCTGCGCCTCGAAGCAGGTGCGGGTGCCGGGCGCGTCCTCGCGCAGCCAGTCGAAGACCGGGCGGTCGTCCTCGTAGACGCCGAACTTGGGCGAGGCCGGGTCGGTGGGGTGGGCGCCGCGCGGCCAGGGGTACTTGGTGGCGGCGTCCAGGGCGGCGCGGGTGAGGTTGAGGCCGACGCCGACGAGGGCGCCGGAGACGGGGTCGGGCACGAACCGCTTGGGCTCGATGCGGGTGAGCAGGCGCAGCGACTGGGCGTTGCCCTCGAAGCCGCCGCAGTCGGCCGCGAACTCGTTGAGCGCCTGTTCGCCGTTGTGGCCGAAGGGCGGGTGGCCGAGGTCGTGGGAGAGGCAGGCCGCCTCCACGAGGTCGGGATCGCAGCCGAGGGCCGCGCCCAGCTCGCGGCCGACCTGGGCGCACTCCAGGGAGTGGGTGAGGCGGGTACGGGGGCTCGGGTCCCACGCCTGGCTGCGGGTGCCCGGCGTGACCACCTGCGTCTTGCCGGCCAGGCGGCGCAGGGCGGCGGAGTGCAGCACGCGCGCGCGGTCGCGCTGGAACGCCGTACGCCCCGGCCGCTTGTCCGGCTCGGCGGCCCAGCGCTCGACGGCCGGCGTCTCGTAGCCGGCGGGCGGAAGCTGGTTCTCGTACGGTCCTGCTGCCTGTGCTGCCTGTGCTGCCCCGGGGGCGATCCCTTCCATGCCTCGACAGTACGGGCAGGGGGTGACAATCGGGATGCGGGCGGGGATGCGGGCGGGGATGCGGGTGGGCGGGGGCCGGTCCGCGTCCGTTCAGGCTGCCGCCGCCGGGGTGCGGGTGCGGGCGGTGACGGTTCGGTCGGCGCCGAGCGCTCGGCCGAGTGCTTGGCCGAGCGCCTGGTCGTAGCGGTGCAGGACCAGGCGGGCCAGGGCCGGGTGGTCGCCGAGCGGGGCGGCCGCGATCCAGGGCGCGGCCCGCGCGCACGCGACGGCGAAGCGGCCCGGGGCGGCGAAGCAGGAGGCGACGGCGACCCGGTGCCGGCCCCGGGCGGCGAGGGCGGCCACGGCGGCCTCGACGGTGGGCGCGGCGGCCGAGGCGTAGGCGGGGACGACCGGCACGCCGACGCGCTCGGCCAGGAGCCGGGCGGTGCGGCGGGTGACGGCGGCCGAGTCGGGGTCGCGGGAGCCGGCGGCGGCGAGCACGACGGCGCTCGCGCGGCGCGCCGCCGCGTCGGGCGGGGTGCGCCAGCCGGCCTCGGCCAGCCGGGCGCACAGGGTGTCGACGAGCAGCGGGTGCGGGCCGAGCGGGGCGGCGGCCCGCGCGCGCAGCGGCGCGCTCGCGGCCGTCGCCGGGATGTCGTGCTTGACGTGGTGGCCGGGGCCGATCAGCAGCGGCACGAGCACCGCCTCGGCGGTCCCGGCGGCGGCGAGCCGGGCCAGGGCGTCGGGGAGCAGCGGCGGGTTCAGCTCGATGTGCCCGAGGCGGACGGGCAGGCCCGGACGCAGCCGCCGGACGCGCTCCCCGAGCGCCTCGACGGTGCCCCGCGCACGGGGATCACGACTGCCGTGCGCCACCAGGACGAGGACGGGCGGGCCGGACGGTCCAGGCGGTCCGGACAGGTCCGGCGGGGTGCGGGTGGGCGGCGTCATACGGCCATGGTCGCGGTGCCGGATTGCCCCGCCGTTGCGCACCGGTGACGGGGGTTTGCGAAGGGTTCACGGGGCACGGCGGGACGGTGTGAGGCGGCGGGGGGCGCTACGGCCGTGGGGGCGACGGGCGGCACGGCCGCGCGGACAGCGGGGCGAGGGGCCGCGAGGGCGGCGGGGTGAGGGGGTGTGCTGGGGGTGAACCGGTTTGCTCTGGGGGGCGTCTTCGCTGGTCGAGGGCCGTCCGGGCCGTCCGAGGAGAGGGGCCGAACCATGCGCCGACCGAACGTCCCGCTGTCGCGCCTCCGACCGCGTCTGCCGCGCACCCGTGCGGGCCGGCGGCGGCTGGTGCAGGCCGTGATGGCGGTGTGCGTGCTGGCGCTGCTGCCGGCGACCTGGCTGTACCTGGTCACCGGGGACCGCCTGCGCACCACGGCCGACGCGCCGCGCACCGACGTGGCCATCGTCTTCGGCGCGGGCCTGTGGCACGGCGGCGAGCCGTCGCCGTACCTGGCGCACCGTCTGGACGCGGCGGCGAAGCTGTACCACGAGGGCCGGATCAAGGTGGTCCTGGTGACCGGCGACAACAGCCGCGAGGACTACGACGAGCCGGACGCGATGCGCGCCTACCTGACCCGGCACGGCGTGCCGGGCACGCGGATCGTCGGCGACTACGCCGGCTTCGACACCTGGGACTCGTGCGTGCGCGCGAAGAAGGTCTTCGGGGTGGACCGGGCGGTCCTGGTCAGCCAGGGCTTCCACATCCGGCGGGCGGTGGCCCTGTGCGACGCGGCCGGCGTCGACTCCTACGGCGTCGGCGTGGACGCGGTGCACGACGCCACCTGGTACTACGGCGGGACCCGCGAGGTCTTCGCGGCCGGCAAAGCGGCCCTGGACGCCCTGTTCCACCCCGACCCCACCTTCCTGGGCCCCCGCGAACACGGGGTGCAACGGGCGCTGGCCGGGGTGCGGTGAGGGCCGCGGGGGCGCGGTGAGGGCGGGGCCGGCTTCGGTCGTGCGGCGTCGAGGTTAACGCTTGCGTTAACCTGAGCCTCGTGGCTCAATGGGAAGTGGTCCTCGTCGCGGAGGTCGCAGCTTGGTTCGAGGCGCTGGCCGAGCAGGACTGGGACAGTGCCGAGCAGGTGGAGGACGCCATCGACATGCTGGCGACCACGGGCCCGACCCTCGGTCGCCCGTTGGTCGACCGGATCAAGGGCGCCGACCACCATCATCTGAAGGAGTTGCGACCGGGCTCGTCGGGGAACAGTGAGATCCGGATCCTTTTCGCATTCGACCCGGTGCGCCGGGCGGTACTTCTGGTGGCAGGCGACAAAGCAGGGAACTGGCAGCGCTGGTACGACACCGCCATTCCGATCGCCGAACAGCGCTACCGGGCGCATGTGACCGACCTCGAGACGCGGGAGTACGAATGAGTACGGTCAGCTGGGAGGAGACCAAGCGCAGGGCGCGCGAGCGGCGCGAAGCCGCCGGCCTGCCGGTGCGTTCGGCTCAGGAGAAGCAGGCGGCCATGGACAGGCTGACCGCCGAGGTGCGCGCCCACAAGCTCGCGGAGGTTCGACGTGAGCAGGCGCTCACGCAGCGCCAGGTCGCCGCGTCCATGGGGGTCTCAGCACCGCGTGTCTCCGCGATCGAGCATGGTGAGCTGGACCGTGCGGAGGTCGCGACGCTTCGGGCATACGTGGAGGCACTGGGCGGCCGGCTCCGTGTGGTCGCGGACTTCGGCGACGCGGAGTACACGGTCGCCTGAGCCGGCTCGGTCACCACACGGCACCGCGCGGTCGGCGCCGCCGGGTCAGTGTGCTGGGTTCGTCAGGGTGGCGTAGACGATGATGTTGTCCGGGCGGTGGCCGGCGGTGATGGCGCCGCCGCAGGTGATCAGGCGCAGTTGCGGGGTGCTGGTGCTGCCGTAGACCTTCCGGGTGGGGAAGGCGTGCTTGTCGACCTGTTCCAGCGCGGTGACGGTGAAGACGGCGTGGGTGCCGTCCTCGCGGGTGACGTCGACGCGCGCGCCGGGCTTGATCCTGGCGACGTTCCGCATGACCGCCGGGCCGTTCACCGTGTCGTAGTGGCCGACGAGCACGGCGGGGCCCGTCTCGCCGGGGGTGACGCCGTTGCCGTACCAGCCGATGCGGTCGGCCTGGGCGACGGAGGGCACCTCGATCGTGCCGTCGGCGTTGAGGCCCAGTTTCAGCAGGGGGCCGGTGTCGACTCCGGCGGCGGGGATGGTGACGTGGACGGGCGGGGAGGCGGGCATCGGGGCCGGGGTCGCCTCCGGTGCGGAGGCGGTGGGTGCGGCGGTGGCGATGTGCGGGGCCGGTGCGGCCGGCGGTGTGTCCGTCCCACAGCCGCTGAGCGCGACGGCGAGCGGAAGGGCGAGCAGGGTCGCGGCCAGTCGGTGGGCGTGGGGCGGGCGCATGGTCCGGTTCTCCTGACGACCCTGGTCCGGCCCGCTGGGTGCGCGGGCCGGACCGGGACCGGGACGGGGGCGAGTCGTGTGCGGGGGCAGCCGGTGGGCTCCGGCGGGTGGTTCAGCGGGTGATTCAGCGAGTAGGGGTGGCGGCCGCCTTGCGGCGCAGCGCCACGAAGGCGACGCCCGCGGCGCCGAGGGCCGCGGTGGCTCCGCCGACGGCCAGGAGCGTGTCGCCGTGGCCGGCGGGGGCCTCGTAACCGGCCGCCACGCCGCCCTTGGGGACGACGGTGGTCTGGCCGGAGCCCGAGCCGCTGGTCCGGTACGTGAAGCTGCACCCCTTGGGCAGCTTGGGGAACGCGGCGACCGCCGCCGGCTGCCCGCCGCCCTGCGTCTTGGTCAGCAGACGCGGGCTGGCGCTGTTCGGGTCCAGGATCTCCGCGACGATGCCCGCGCTCGCGGGGAGCTTCGGGTGCGTACGGCTCAGCGACAGGCCCGGGATCAGCTTGTCCTCGCCCGAGCCCTGGAAGAGGACGGACGGCCCGGAGGGGCTGATGGTCATCAGGGCCATGGTGCCCGCGCCGATGTTCTGCTTGACCGTCACCACGCACCTCACGGGCGTCACCGGACCCTGCCCGGCCCCGCCGCGGTCGTTCGACGGGGTGGACCGGCTCGGGGAGGGGGTGGCGGAGGAGGTGGCCGTCGCGGGGCCGGTGGCCGTCTCCGTCGGGGCGGCGGTGGCGGGCGCCGTGGTGGAGGCGGACGCGGTCGGCGCGGCGGAGGCGGTGACCGCGGCGGAGGCGGCCGGCTCGGGGGTGCTGTCGGCGAGGGCGGTCACGGCGGAGGCGAGCACCGCACCGGTGACCGCGGCGGAGCCGACGGCCGCGCGCAGCACCCGGCGGCGGCGGGAGGAACGGACGGTGGGCGAAGAGTTCGATATCAACGCAGGAGTACCTTTACGGGAGTTGGCGAGACCGCGGAGTGGACGACGCGCGCACCTGAGCCCTCGGCGAGCGGCCGGAAGGGGCGGAACTGGCCCGTCTGGACGAAAGGCTAGGAAACGCCCACCGGCGGAACCGTGTGCTCCACGTCACAGCACTGTCACAGGCCCCGGAGGCCCGTCCCGGCCCACCCGGCGGGCGCCGCCCCGCGCATCGGATCACCCGTTCACACCCGCGCGCCGCGCCCTTCGGGCAGTTTCCGACACCGCGTCAGGAACACCGCGCTGACCTGCCCAAACGTCCGCCGCCCCGCGCCCCGCGCCCGGCACGCCGGCACCCGTTCACCGTATTTCTGACGTTCCCTCAGGAAGCGCGCGGGCCCGGGTGCCACTTACCTCGGAAGGGCAGGGCGCGGCGACGGCGGCACATGCGGGTGCCGTGGGTCGTGTCCCGTCCGCTGAGCTCTAGGGAGCACCGATGCGACGTACCGTCCGCCCCACGGCCGGGGCCGTGACCGGGGCCGTGACCGGGGCCACGCTCGCCGTCGCCGCCGTGAGCGGGCTCGCCGCGCCCGCCTACGGCGCGGACATCGCTTCCGCCCCCGCACACGCACCCGGCGCCGCGCTCGTCGCCGCGCCCGGCCACGCCACCGGCGCCGCGCTCGTCGCCGCGCCGCGTTCCGGGTCGGCCGCCAGCGGTCTGGAGGTGCTGCCGTACTCGGTGGAGCCGGGCGGTCAGGTGACCGTGAACACCAGGGCGTGCGGCGGCACGGCGGCCGCCGCGGGCGACGCGAGCGCGGTCGGCGCCGGTTCCTTCCCGCTCGCGCCCGGCGCCCGCGACGGCGACGCGAGCGGCGGGTTCCGGGTGCCGGAGAGCGCGCAGCCGGGGACGTACGAGATCGTCGCGGAGTGCGCCGAGGGCGGCCGCGAGGTCCGCGGCGACCTGGTGGTCGCGCTGACCGTCCAGCCGGAGTCGGCGCAGGTGCGGCCCCGGGGAAGTGTGAAGACGGGGGTCGGAGGCGCGCTCGGCCGCGACCCCGCGCAGACCGCGGCCGGAGTGACGGCGCTCGCCGTCGCCGGCGCGGGCGGTACCTGGCTCCTGCATCGCCGGGCGAGAGGCGACGGGATCTGACGGACACCCTCCGCCGTCCGTCCGCCGGTACCGCACGTCCCACCCCCTCCGGGCGACGACGCCCCTCGTCGCCCGGAGGGGGCAGGGCACCACAGGGCCTGTCCGGAAGCCGGAAGAGGGGTTCGCATGCGCAGGATCGGCAACACCGCCATAGCCTCCGTCACCGTCGTCGCCCTCTGCTCGGGCGCGTGGCTCCTGCACAGCGCCGGCACGACGCACGCCCCGCCGCAGCCCGCAGCGGCCGAGGGCACCCCCGACCCCGGCGAGGAGCGGCTCACCGCCCCCGCGCTGCCGCCGTCCCCGCCCACCCGCATCCGCATCCCCTCGATCCGGGTGAACGCCCCCCTCATGGGCCTCGCCCTCACCCCCGCCGGCAGCCTGGACGTGCCGCCCGCCGGCGACAAGAACCTCGCCGGCTGGTACGAGTCCGGCACCACGCCGGGCGAGCGGGGCACCGCGATCGTCGCCGGCCACGTCGACAACACCCAGGGCCCGGCCGTCTTCTACGACCTCGGCGCCCTGAAGAAGGGCAGCCGCGTCGAGGTGGACCGGCGCGACGGCGGCGTGGCCGTGTTCACGGTGGACGCGATCGAGGTGTACCAGGCCAAGGACTTCCCCGACGACAAGGTCTACGGCGCGGCCGCGCGCCCCGAGCTACGGGTGATCACCTGCGGCGGCGGCTACTCCAGGGCGACCGGCTACCAGGGCAACGTGGTGGTCTTCGCCCACCTGACGGGCAGCCGCTGAGGCGCGTCTACGCCACCCACTGCTGGTAGGCGAGGTTCGCGACCAGGGCGAAGACCACCGTCAGCAGGACGACGCGGACGAAGCCGCTGCCCTTCTTCAGCGCGGTGTGCGCGCCCAGCATGCCGCCGGCCAGGTTGAACACGGCCATGACGGCGGCCAGTTGCCACAGGATCACGCCCTGCCAGGCGAAGGTGGCCAGCGCGCCCGCGTTGGTGCAGCAGTTGACGATCTTGGCGGTGGCGGAGGCGGTCACCAGGTCCAGGTGGAGCACGGCGGTCAGCGCCAGGACCAGGAAGGTGCCGGTGCCGGGGCCGATGAAGCCGTCGTAGAAGCCGATGCCGAGGCCCGCGAGGCCGATCGCCGCGAGGATCCGCCGGCGGGAGGCCGGGCCCGGCGCCGGGGCGGTGCCGAAGGCGGGCCGCAGGATCACGAACGCGCCGACCGCCAGCAGCACCACCATGATCACCGGCTTGAGCACGTCGGTGCTCATCCCGGCCGCGAAGAACGCCCCGGCACAGGACCCGGCGAGCGCCGCCAGGCCGATGCGCACGGCGGTGCGGACGTCCACCGGGGCCCGGCGGGCGTACGTCACCGCCGCGCCGGTCGTGCCGACGATGGCGACCGCCTTGTTGGTGCCCAGCGCGGACGCGGCCGGAGTGGAGCCGGGCAGCCCGAGCAGCAGCACCGGCAGCAGCAGGAGCCCGCCCCCGCCGACCACGGCGTCGATCCAGCCGGCCGCGAGCGCGGCGAGGCAGAGCAGGGCGACGACGGTCAGCGATATGTCGGGCATGATCACGAGCCTAGGGAGCGAACACGTGTGCGGTCCATGGAGCTGAGGGACTTCTGAGCTTTTGGGGCGGGCGCACCGCCGGCGGCGGGACTCCTGGGCTTCCGGGGGCGGGCGCGCCCCCGACGCCGCGGTTCAGGCCGCCCGGACGCTCTCCAGGTACCGCAGCACCGCCAGCACCCGCCGGTGTCCCGTCGGGGACGGCGGCAGGCCGAGCTTGGCGAAGATGTTGCCGATGTGCTTCTCCACCGCGCGTTCGGAGACGGTGAACGCGGTGGCGATGGACTGGTTGGTCCGGCCCTCGGCCATCAGCGCGAGCACCTCGCGCTCGCGCGGCGTGAGGGTGTCCAGCGCCGTGGCGCGGCGGCTCGCGCCGAACAGCTGGGCGACCACCTCGGGGTCGAGCGCCGTGCCCCCGGACGCGACCCGCTCCAGCGCCGCGACGAACTCCCCGATCTCCACGACCCGTTCCTTGAGCAGATAGCCGAACCCGGCGGGCTCGGCGAGCAGTCGGGCCGCGTACGTCGTCTCCACGTACTGGGAGAACAGCAGCACGCCGGTGCCGGGGTGCTCGGCGCGCAGCCGCAGGGCGGCGCGTACGCCCTCGTCGGTCTGGGTGGGCGGCAGCCGGATGTCGATCACCGCGACGTCGGGCGCGTGCTCGGCGACGGCGGCGAGCAGCGTCTGCGCGTCGGCCACGGCCGCCACGGTCTCCACCCCGCGCAGCTCCAGCAGCTGGACCAGGCCCTCGCGCAGCAGCGCGGAATCCTCGGCGACGACGACGCGCATCCCGCTCCCCTCACCCCGCCCGCCGCAACGGCAGGTCGACGGTGACCACCGTAGGGCCTCCGGGCGGGCTGTCGCAGGTCAGTGTGCCGTCCACGGTGCGCACGCGGGCCAGCAGCCCGGTGAGTCCGGAGCCGGTCCCGACGGCGGCGCCGCCCCGCCCGTCGTCGGCGACGCGCAGCCGGAGCCGGCCGCCGGTGGCCGTGACGTCGATCCGGGCGGCCCGCGCGTCGCTGTGCTTGGCGGCGTTGGCGAGGAGTTCGGCGGCGCAGAAGTAGGCGATGGACTCCAGCGCCGGACTGGGGCGGGTCTCGACGCCGGCGGTGAGCGTGACGGGCAGGGCGCTGTCGGCGGCCAGGGTGGTCAGGGCCGCGTCGAGGCCGTCGTCCAGGACCGGCGGGTGGATGCCCTTGACCAGGTGGCGCAGGTCGGCGACGGCCCGGGTGGCGCCCTCGCGGGCGGTGTCGACGGCGGCCAGGACACGGGCGGGGTCGGCGCCCGCGGTCACCAGTTCGCGGATCACGGTGAGGTGCATGCCCAGGCCGACCAGACGGGCCTGCGTGCCGTCGTGCAGGTCGCGTTCGATGCGGCGCAGGGTGGCGGCGGCGTCGTCCACGGCCTGGGCGCGGGTCTCCTCCAGGGTGCGGATACGGCGGTCCGCCGCGTCCGGTCCGAGCAGCGCGGTGAGCAGCGCCCGGTGCGGGGCGAGGGCGTGGCGCAGCAGGTGCGGGGCGGCGGCCAGGAGCAGCACTCCGGCCGTGACGGGGATCAGCGAGCGCGGCCAGGTGTCGAGCTGGTGGCCGAGGATCTGCAGGGAGACGTGGGTGACCGAGCCGTCGGGGTGGTGGACGGTCCGGTAGTTCACGCGCGCGAGGAGCGGATGGAGGGTGAACAGCGCGCCGTACACGTATCCGACGGCCGCGGCGGCGTAGGGGAGGACCGCGGTGAGCGGGGACAGCGCCATGCACCCGGCCGCCTTCCAGCCCGCGCGCCGGGCCGGCAGGGCGCGCCAGGCGCGCGGGCCGGTCCCCGGGACGGGCGCCGGGACGGGCGCCGGGACGGGCGCCGGGACGGGCGCCGGGGTGGGCGCCGGGGTGGGCGCCGGTGCCTCGATGCGGAGTCCCAGCAGCCCGCGGGCCAGCGCGCGGTGCAGGGCGCCGAGGGCCAGTTCCCCGCGCAGCAGACCGGCCAGCAGCCACGGTCCCAGCGCGGTCACCGAGAGCAGGGCGCCGAACGCCAGGCCGGCCAGGGTGAGCCAGCAGCTCACGACGGCGAGCGGGAAGGCGAGCACCGCGTAGAGCAGGGCGGCCAGAGCGCGCGGACCGAAGGTGGCCGTGAACAGGGAGCGGAGGCGCTGCATGGAGCCAACCTAGGAGATCACGTCGGCGGGACGAGTGGTCCGTCATGACGGCGGTGGACGGCCGTCAGGACAGCAGCGCGCGGGCGATGCGGACTTGCAGCGCGGCCATCGCGCGGCCCAGCCACGGCATGAGCAGCGCGAAGCCGCCGCCGCCGACGGCCGCGTGGAAGGCCCAGGCGCCCGCGAAGGTGGGACCGCCCCAGGATTCGGCGTAGTCGGAGCCGACGCGCAGCGGCCAGCCGAGGTTCATCGGGACGACCGACCAGCCGTACAGGGTGACGGCCACGACCAGGAGGTTCACGGGGGTGGCGAGCAGCGCGTGCAGCAGGCCGCGCCGGTTTCCGGGCAGCTCGACGCCCAGGAAGCGGCGCAGGAGCCCGCGTTGCAGCCGCCCGGCCCGGCGGCTGACCAGCGCGAACGGCACGCACAGGACGCCGGTCGGCAGGGCGAGCACCGCGTAGGCGACTCTGCGCCAGGCGGCCGCCGTGAACGGCTCGCGCAGCACGCGCCGTACGCGGACGGCGGCGGAGTCGCGGACGGCGGCGGAGTCCCGGACGACGGACGCGGGCGTGGACGTGGATTCGGGTGCGGGTGTGGAGGCGGGTGCGGGTGCGGGTGCGGGTGCGGGTGCGGTGGTCATGGTGATTCCCCCTGAAGCCGGAGTGCGGGCCGGGCCGCGGGCCCGGGCGGGTGCCGGTGGAAGCCGACGCCCGTCAGCCTTCCGCCCGCGCCGCCCGGCCGCGAGGGTGCCTCCACGGAACCCGGAGGTTCGGTTGACCCCACCCCCGGCCGCCCCGCGAACTCCCCCGGCCGGCCCCTCACACCCACCCCGGGACGGCACTGAGGGCAGCGTTCCGCCGGGGAAACAGGCGGGATGCCGAGGGGTAACGTCCGCGCCGCAGGCTCGGGGCACGCGTCGCCCGCTCATCCCGACGGAGGCTCCCGATGTCCACGACGGCCCTTGGCGCCCGGTCCCGCCCCACGCTCGTGCTCGTCGGCCACGGCATGGTCGGCCAGCGCTTCCTGGAGGCGCTGGCCGAGCGCGGCCTGACCGGCACGCACCGCGTGGTCGTGCTGTGCGAGGAGCCGCGCCCCGCCTACGACCGGGTCCGGCTCAGCTCGTACTTCTCCGGCCGCACACCCGACGAACTCTCGCTCACCGACGCGGAGTTCATCGACGGCCACGGCATCGAGCTGCACGTCGGCGATCCGGCGGCGGCCGTGGACCGTACGGCCCGTACCGTCACCGCCCGCTCGGGCCTGACCGTCGGCTACGACGTACTGGTCCTGGCCACCGGCTCCGCCCCCTTCGTGCCGCCGGTGCCCGGCAAGGACGCCGAGGGCTGCTTCGTCTACCGCACCGTCGAGGACCTGCTCGCCATCGAGGCGTACGCGAAGGCGGGGGCGCGGACCGGCGCGGTGGTCGGCGGCGGGCTGCTCGGACTGGAGGCGGCCGGCGCGCTCAAAGGGCTCGGACTGGCCACCCACATCGTGGAGTTCGCGCCGCGCCTGATGCCCGCGCAGGTCGACGACGGCGGCGGCGCGGCGCTGCTGCGCACCGTCGAGGAGCTGGGCCTGAGCGTGCGCACCGGCGCCGGCACCCGGGAGATCACGGTCGGCCCGGACGGCGCGGTGACCGGCATGATCCTGTCCGACGGCTCCGAACTCGCCGCCGACATGGTGGTGTTCTCCGCCGGGGTCCGCCCGCGCGACCAGCTGGCCCGCGCCTGCGGGCTCACCGTCGGCGAGCGCGGCGGCATCGTGGTGGACGCGCGCTGCCGCACGGTCGCCGACCCGCGCGTGTTCGCGATCGGCGAGTGCGCCCAGGCGGTGGACGGCCGGGTGTACGGCCTGGTCGCGCCCGGCTACGAGCAGGCCGAGACGGCGGCCGCCGCCCTCGCCGACGGCGACGCCTCCGCGCTGACGTTCACCGGCGCCGACCTGTCCACCAAACTGAAGCTGCTCGGCGTGGACGTGGCCTCCTTCGGCGACGCGCACGGCGCCGGCGGCGACTGCCTGGACGTGGTCTACTCCGACTCCCGCGCGGGCCTGTACAAGAAGCTGGTCATCGGGCGGGACGGCACGCTGCGGGGCGGCATCCTGGTCGGCGACGCGGAGGCGTACGGCACGCTGCGCGCGTTCACCGGGACGGTGCCGCCCGTCGCCCCCGAGTCGCTGGTGCTGCCCGCGGGCGCCGGCGCCCCGGCCGGCCTCGGCCCCGCCGCCCTGCCCGAGGAGGCGGTGGTCTGCTCCTGCCACAACGTCACCAAGGCCGCGATCCGCGGCGCGGTCGCCGACCACGGCTGCCGCACCGTGCCCGAGGTGAAGAAGTGCACCAAAGCCGGTACCGGCTGCGGCGGTTGCGTCAAGGTGGTCACCCAGCTGGTGGACGCCGGACTGGCGGCGGCCGGCGTCGAGACGGACCAGGGGCTGTGCGGCTGCTTCGCGCACACCCGCGAGGAGCTGTACGAGATCGTCCTCGCCCTGCGCATCGCCTCCTACCGGCAGTTGCTGGACGGCTACGGCCGCCAGGAGGCGCGCGGCGGCGACGGCTGCGAGATCTGCAAGCCGGCCGTGGCCTCGGTCATCGCCTCGCTCGCCCCGTCGATCGGCGCCGACGGCTACGTACTGGCCGGTGAGCAGGCCGCGTTGCAGGACACCAACGACCACTTCCTGGCCAACCTCCAGAAGAACGGCTCCTACTCAGTGGTGCCGCGCGTCCCCGGCGGCGAGATCGCGCCCGAGAAACTGATCGTGATCGGGGAGGTCGCCCGGGACTTCGGCCTCTACACGAAGATCACCGGCGGCCAGCGGATCGACATGCTCGGCGCCCGTGTCGAGCAACTGCCGTCCATCTGGGCGCGGTTGGTGGACGCCGGGTTCGAGTCGGGTCATGCGTACGGCAAGTCGCTGCGCACCGTGAAGTCCTGTGTGGGACAGACCTGGTGCCGCTACGGCGTCCAGGACTCGGTGCGCATGGCGATCGACCTGGAGCTGCGCTACCGGGGGCTGCGCTCCCCGCACAAGCTGAAGTCGGCGGTGTCGGGCTGCGCCCGCGAGTGCGCGGAGGCCCGGTCGAAGGACTTCGGCGTGATCGCCACCGCCCACGGCTGGAACCTGTACGTCGGCGGCAACGGCGGCGCCACCCCGCGCCACGCGGACCTGCTGGCCCAGGACCTGTCCGACGCCGAACTGGTCCGGCTGATCGACCGGTTCCTGATGTTCTACCTCCGCACCGCCGACCGGCTGGAGCGCACCAGCGGGTGGCTGGAGCGGCTGCCCGGCGGCCTGGACCACGTACGGGACGTGGTGGTCCACGACGCGCTCGGCATCTGCGCCGAACTGGAGTCGCTGATGGCCGCGCACGTCTCCCACTACCGCGACGAGTGGGCCGAGACGATCGACGACCCGGAGAAGCTCGCCCGGTTCGTCTCCTTCGTCAACGCCCCGGACACCCCCGACCCGGTCGTCGCCTTCGTCCCCGAGCGCGACCAGATCAAGCCCGATCTGCCGCTGCTGACCCTCGGCCTGCCGCCCCGCCGCGCCTCCGGCTCCGCCGGGGCGGCGGACGGCGGCGCCCCGGCCGACGTACTGGAAGGAAGCACGCCGCGATGACCCTCGCCCCCGAGACCACCGGCCTGAAGGTCCAACTCCTCCTCGACGGCGGCTGGTTCGCGCTGTGCGACCTGAGCGCGCTGCTGCCCGGCCGCGGGGTCGCCGCGCTGCTGCCGGACGGCCGGCAGGCGGCCCTGTTCCAGGACCGGTCCGGCCGCCTCTACGCCGTCGACAACCGCGATCCGTTCACCGGCGCGGCGGTCCTCTCCCGCGGCCTGACCGGCACCGACCGGGGCCGCCCGTTCGTCGCCTCCCCGCTGCTCAAGCAGCGCTTCGACCTGTCCTCGGGCCAGTGCCTGGACGACGAGACGGTGCGGGTGCGGACGTACGAGGTGCGGACGTACGAGGTGCGGGCGCGGTAGCGGCCTTAGAACTTGCAATCTTGACCGATCGTTCCTGTTTCCTCTAGGGTTCCGGTCATGGCCAGGACCAAGGAGTTCGACCCCGACGCGGCGTTGCAGGCGGCTCTGGAGCTGTTCTGGCGGCGCGGCTACGAGGCGACGTCGATGGCCGACCTGGTCGAGCACCTGGGGATCGGCCGGGCCAGCCTGTACGCCACCTTCGGCAACAAGCACGAGCTGTACCTGAAGGCGCTGGCGCGCTACGAGCGGGCGGGCATGGCGCGGATCACGGACGAACTGTCCCGGCCCGGCCCCGCCCTGCCGGCCGTCCGCGCCCTCGTACGCCGCTACGGCGCCGAGGCCACCCACGCCGGCCTGCGATTGAACGGCTGCATGATCACCAACACGGCCGCCGAGCTGGCCCCGCACGATCCGGCCGCCGCACGGCACGTCGAGCGCAACTGGGACCATCTGGAGACCCTGCTGCACTCCGCCCTGGTCCGCGCCCGGGCCGAGGGCGAGCTGCCCGCCGGGCGCGACCCGCTCGCCCTGGCCCGCACCCTGCTGGTGCTGCTCCAGGGCGTACGGATCGTCGGCAAGGCGACGGCGGACCCGGTCCGCGTCCGGGACGCGGTGGAGCAGGCGCTGGCCCTGCTGGACTGAGACGAGCGCGCCCCGACGAGACGGGCGCGCTTCTTTTTCAGCGCATAATGAACCGAACGGTCAAGATAAGGGGAGAGTCATGACCACCACTTCACCCGCCGCCCTCCCGGGCGCCGCCGCCCGCGCCCGCTTCACCGACCGCACCGCCCTCGTCTCCGGGGCCGGCTCCGGCATCGGCCGCGCGGTGGCGCTCGCCCTGGCCGCCGAGGGCGCCCGGGTCGTGGTCGCCGGACGCCGCCGGGAGCCGCTGGAGGAGACGGTCGCGCTGATCGAGGAGCGGGGCGGCAAGGCGCTCGCGGTGACCGCCGACGTCTCCCGCGCCGCCGACGCCGAGGCGCTGGTCGCGGCCGCCGTGGACCGCTTCGGCTCGCTGGACGTCGCGGTGAACAACGCCGGGATCTTCCGGGGCGGCGCCGCGGCCGACCTCCCGGAGCAGGACTGGCACGACCAGCTCGCCGTCAACGTCACCGGCGTCTACCTGGCCCTCAAGGCACAGGTGCGGCAGATGCGGAGCCAGCCGTCCGGCGGCGCGATCGTCAACGTCTCCTCCACCTTCGGCCCGCACGCCGCCTCCCCGGGGGCCGCCGCGTACGCCGCCACCAAGGCCGCCGTGACGGCGCTGAGCCGGGGCGCGGCCCTGGACCACATCCGCGAGGGCGTCCGCGTCAACGTGGTGAGCCCCGGCGCGACCGCCACGCGGATGTCGCTCAGGCCGGGCGAGACCGAGTCGGACCGCACCGAACGCGCCCGGGCCACGCTGCCCCTGGGCCGGATCTCGGCCACCGAGGAGGTCGCCGCGGCCGTCCTGTACCTGGCCTCCGACGAGGCGGCCTCGCTCGTCGGCACCGACCTGGTGATCGACAGCGGCGCCTCCCTCTGACCCGCACAATGGCCGCCCCGCCTCCGGAGCCGGGGCGGCCATTGTGGTGATTTGTCCGGCGAGTCGGTGTCGCGCCGCGCGGCGGCGGTTACCCACAGTGGTATGACCACTGCGCGACGTCTCCCGCCCCTGTGTTCGATCGCCGCGATCTGCGCCCTGGGCGGCTCCGCTCTTCTGATGACTGGCTGTTCGGGCACCTCGACCGGGTCGAGTGTCGCCGAGGCGGCCGCGGCCAGTCCCACCTCCACCGCCTCGCCCTCCCCCTCCAAGTCGCTGACCCAGGACCAGACCGAGCGCCGGGACCTGTGGTCCAAGACGAAGGTCACCTGGGACAAGGCGGCCGGCACCGCCGTCAAGGAGGTCTCCGGCGGCAAGCTCGTCGCCATCGAACTGAAGGGCGTCTCCCACAACGCCAAGTCCTCGCCGACCGGCACGCCCACCGCCGCCACCCCGAACCCGGCCCCCGCCGCGGGCGCCCCGGAGTGGCAGGCCAAGGTCGCCTCGGCCGACGGCACGGTCCACTGGGTGGAGGTCGACGCCGCCAACGGCAAGGTCTTCCGCAGCCAGGCCGAGCCGGACCAGGACGCCGACGACCGCCGCAAGATCGCCGACCGGCTCTCCAAGGCCACCCAGACCCCGGCCCAGGCGGTCAAGACGGCCACCGACAAGACCAAGGGCCAGGTCTCCGCGGTCAGCCTGGACGAGAACGACAAGAAGCTCGTCTGGTCCGTCGACGTCGTCTCCCCCGACCACGACTACACCAAGACCACGTACGACATCGACGCGGCGAAGGGCACGGTCGTCCGCGAACACACCGACCACGACTGACCGACCCCACCCCCACCCACCCGAACGGGGCGGCATCCCACCCAGGATGCCGCCCCCGACCACGACCGCCCGCCCGCCTCCCCCAAGCTCACCGCCTCACCGGTCAGCGCGCCAAGGACGCGGGCGCGTACAGGGCGGTGAGCCGAGCCGTTTCCTCCACGCGGAAGTCGCGCACTTCGGCACAGCGCCGACTCATCACGAACTCACCCAGCGACAGACACAGGTCCATGCGCTGAATGCACACCCCGACCATGAAGGGTCCGTTCCTCGCCCGGTACATACGCACGCCGTAATACCCCTCCTGGCAGTTCCCTTCCTCGTCGAACCGGCACCCCGCACAGGCGTCCGGCAACCGGACGGGCCGAATGCTCTTCGCGTAGAGGGTCCGGCCGTCGGGGAGCCGGTAGCGGATGCGCTGATCCGATGCGCCGGCGGTGACGACCCGGCGGACCGGAACCGCTCCGAGACGGCCCACCACCTCCCGCATCGCGGCGAGGGACGTCCCGTCGTCCTCCAAGTTGACGAGCATCCGCACGGTGACGGCACGTCCGTGTTCCTCGATGACGCGGAGCACGCGAGCCACATGGTCGTGATCCGGGATGACGATGTTGGCCGAGACTTTCACACCGTGTCTGGAGGCGGTGTCGATCGTGGCGGCGAGGGCGTCCAGTTTCCGCGTCGCCAGCGTCGGCGAGGCCAGGCGCGGAGCCTGGACCGCGGCGAGTTCCTCGGGCGTCGTGCCGAAGACGGACAGGTTGATCCGGTCGAGACCGGCCGCCGCGCAGTCCGGCAGAACGGCGGCCCCGTTCTCACCGTTGCTGGTGAGCCCCACCGTCATGCCGACCCGGCGCGCGATGCGGACGAGTTCGGGAAGCTCCGGATGCAGCGTGGGTTCGCCACCCGTGAAATGGACCTCGCTGGTCGGGAGGCTGCCGCGCACTGCCGCCAGAGCGAGAGCGAAGTCCGTGTCGGCCTTGATCCGCTCTGGCAGAAACCTGGCGCCGTTCGTCGCAAGGTAGATCGACACCCGGCCGGAGCGGCCGGGCGTACCGGTGAACCGCGCGGCCTCGCGGCCGAGGTTGTCCGTCGTGACCGGGGTGCCTTCGTTGTGGCAGAAGGTGCACGCCAGCCCGCACGCGTCGATGATCTTGACGCGGAGAGTCCGGTCCTGCACCACCGTGACCGGTAATTCGTTCGTCTCGGTCATAGTCGCCTCCTGGTCGGCGGGGTCCGGGGGACCCGGCCGGTGGGCCGTGAAGAGATCTGGGCGAAGAGGAGATCTAGGCGAAACGGAGTTCGTCGATCGAGTCGAGGTCGATCCCGTACCGTGCGAACACCTTCGTCGTGTTCTCGCTGGTCAGGTCGGAGCGCGGGATGGAAAGGCGGTTCGCGGCCTGCCACACCTGTTCCTCGGTGTCGCCCTCGATCTCCAAGTAGGGCGGAATGCGCGGCCATTCGTCGATCTCCAGCCGCACGCCGTCCAGCAGCCAGGACGAACGCCGGTTCTCCTGGTAGCCGCGCGGTGCGAGTCCCATGAGCCCGAGCAACGCGTGAGCGTCCTCGAAGGAGCCGACCGTCGTCTCGGTCTCCCGGGTGCCGTCGATCTCGTCCGAGCTGATCGTCTTGACGCACAGCGTCACCGCGCTGCCGGAGTCCCGCAGACGTACCCACCGGCCCGCCACCCGGGGGACGGTGTCCTAGACGTAGCGGCGCATCAGGCGGTCGCCCCGGAAACTTCCGCCTGCCGTCCTGATGCGCTCGGTCATGGCATCCGGATCGATCCCCAGCGCCTTCACCTCGTACTCGATGGTGTGCATGCGTCTCCCGTTCGCTCGCCACGTGTCGTGGTGCATCAGAGCATGCGCCTGCCGTCAGGCACTCGGATGCGCCTCCATTCCACCGCGAAGGGTGGAGTTCCGGACGCCAGGGAGGCGGACGTTCAGGCGGACGTTTCCACCAGTGACCGCAGCACACTCGTTACGGTGGGGAACCGAGAGCGGACGGTGGGGAGCCGACAGCGGCCACGAGGGGAAGCTCATGAGAGGCACCGGTGGCAGCAGGATCGCCGCATTACGGCAGTCTGCCGGGTACACGCAGCAATCGTTCGTCCTGACGTTCCGACAGGAAGCCCTGCGGCTCGGCGTCGAGGCATCGCTGAGCGTGCGGCAGTTGCGGCGTTGGGAGTGCCAGGATCCGCCGCCGGTGCCGCATCCGAGTCAGCAGATCGTCCTGGAGGCCGTGTTCGGACTTCCCCTCACCGAAATGGGCTTCGACGTGCCCGCACATCGCGTGCCGGTGTCCGCGCCGGTCGGTGATGCCGAGGAGATGGGAAGGAGGACGTTCGTCGCCGAAACGGCTGCTCTCGCCGCGACGGCTCTGGTGTCCGCCGGCACGGGGCCGCGGATCGGCGCCGGTGATCTCGTCCGGCTGCGCGCGCGGCTCGACGCGCTGTACCGTACCGACCACAGCAGGGGCAGCGTGCCGGCCCTGGCCGAGGCGCGACGCATCGAGCACGACGTCACGCGCGCACTCGGCACCGCCTCGTACACCGCTCGCGTCGGACATCAGCTCCAGACGATGCTGGCGGAGTTGCACGGCCACCGAGCGTGGTACGGCTACGACGGCGGACGTCTCGCCGAAGGGCGCGCGGCGTGCCTGGAAGCGCTGGCCGCGGCCCAACTCGTCGATGATCCCCTGCTCCAGGTCTCCGTCCTGGAAACGCTCACGCTCCTGGCCCTCAGGTCAGGACGCACCTGGGAAGCGGCAAGCGCCGTCGAGAACGCCTACCGGCTCGCCCGACACGCAGGAGCCGGCCACACCGTGCACCTGGTGATCGCGCTGCGCGACGCCAACGTGGCCACCCATGCGGGAGACCTGTCCGGAGCCCGCCGTGCGCTGAGCCGCGCCGCCCAGCCGTCAGGGCCGGACGGACACGGACACCGAGGTGCCCGACTGGGCCCGGTTCGCCGGCCCCTTCGAGGTCGACTACGCCACCGCGGACATGTACGTGCGCGCGAAGCAACCCGAGCGGGCCGTGCCCTTCCTGCGCGCCGCGGTGAGCGGCATCGGCGGTGACCTCCGCCGCAACAGCGCCTCGTACCGAGTGAGACTCGCGGGTGTGCTCCTCGCAGCAGGAGAGGCCGAGGAGGCGTGCGCCGAGATGACGACCGCGCTCGGCGCGTGCGAAGGGATCTCGTCGCCGCGCCTGCTGGACAAGGTCAGCAGGTTCGGGCGCGCCGTCGCCCGGGTCGACTCCGCAGTCGCCCGCGAGTGCGGGGACCGCATCCGTGAGACCGTCCGAGGAGGCATCACATGACCCCGCAGCGCATGACCCCGCCCGAGGACGTCACCGTCGAAGGGCTGGACGGCTCGGCCGCCGGGAAGGCCGAAGGCGACTTCGCGCTCGTGTACGCCGAGGCGTTCGCCGAGCCGCCCTACCGCGAGACCGAGGACGACGTCGTGGCCGCCTTCCGCCGCTTCCGCTCCCAGGCACGCAAACGCACGTTCCGGGCCGCCCTCGCCCGTACCGCGGACGGCACGCCCGTCGGCATGGCGTACGGCTGGGTCCTCGGGTCGCGGAGCGGCTGGTGGGACTCGCTCACCGGGCCCGTGTCCGACGAGATGCGCCGCGAGGACGGTCACCGCACCTTCGGCCTCATGGAGCTGGCCGTACGACCGATGTGGCGCGGGAACGGCATCGCCCGCCGCCTGCACGGGACGCTGCTCGGCGCCCTCGACGCCGAGCGTGTGCTGCTCGACGTCCATCCGGCGAGCGAGGCGGCGCGGGCCGCCTACCGGTCGTGGGGCTACCGCAAGGTCGGTGAGGCGATCCCGTGGGACGGCGCCGCCCTTCATGACGTGCTGATACTCGACTTGGGCCGGGCGCCGACGCGGGATGGCGTGCCTCGCTGCCAGGACCTGTCCGGCCGATCCTGGAACTCTACGGGAGTGGACGCCGGCCCTGGCCGGGATGGGCTTGGCCTGCGGCTGACGTCGCTTGTCGAGCAGGTGTGCGGGGTGCGAGCATGCGGCTCGTGACAATCTCTTCGAGATCATCCTTCGGCAGTACAGCGCCGCTCTTCCGCTGGGTGGCCGCTGCCCGTAAGGCCCCCATCAGCCCGGCGAAGGACGTGGCCGACTTCCACCAGGGCGTCGAACTCCGCGTACGTGCGCTGTTCGTCACGCCGGACAGCAGGATCAAGGCACAGTGGGGCGAGTTGCGCCTCTCGAACTCCGCGGACGCCGCGTGGAAGGCCAAGGTCGGCAAGGACGCGTTGACGATTCCGCTCGCCACCACCACGATCGCGCCCGCGGCCAAGCACATCTCCATGGGCACCGCGGCATTCGACCTCACGCTCGCCGACGGGAACGTGCAGCGCATGCGGGTCTACACCCGAGACGCCGGGCTGGTCACTGCCGTGTTCGGCAACGCAGTCGCCTAGGAACTGCCCGGCCGGTCAGGCGGACCGCACGCGGTTCGTGCCAGTGCTGGAGAAAATCCGCGTTCCCCGCCTCGGCCCGGGCAGGCCCCGCAAGAAGCCGGACGGCGTCGCGGCAGACAAGGGCTACAGCAACGGCCCCTCCACGTCGCGCGTGTCTTCCTGCGGGCCGCGTGCTGATCCGATCGTCCCCGGTTCACGGACCGTCGGCCGCCGACCGTGTCAGGTAGGCGTGGTTGTCCTCGATGAGGTGGTCCAGCGCGGCCCTGGCGGCGGCGAGGGCGTCGATGGCCTCGGACAGCCGGGCCCGCTCGCGGCCCATGATGTCCAGTGCCTGCCGCGCCCTGTCCTCGGTCGGCTCGGCCATGCAGGGCGCCATCTCGGCGATGGTGCTGCTGGGCACGCCCGCCGCCAGGAACGCCTGGATGAGGCGCACCCGCTGAACGTGCTCGTCCTCGTAGTGGCGCTGTCCGGTGGGTGAGCGGGAGCTGACGAGCAGGCCCTGCTCCTCGTAGTAGCGCAGGGACCGGCGGCTGGCTCCCGTCCGCGCGGACAGTTCACCGATCCGCATGCCGGACTCCTCCCCTGCTGATGGCTCACTTGCCCCTCACACCGATGTGAGCTTTTAGGTTAACTCCATGCTGAAGCTCATCTTCATGATCAACCGCGTCGAGGGAATGCCGTACGAGCGTTTCGTCGAACACCACCGGGACCGGCACGCGCCGCTGTTCACCTCCATCCCGGAGGCGGAGCGCTACGTGCGCAAGTACACCGTGTCCCACCCGGTCCCCGCCGAGAACTATCCGCCCCGGGCCTACGACGGCCTGACGGAGATCTGGTTCGAGAACTGGGAGGACCATGACGCCTTCTTCGCCTCCGAGAACTACCGGAAGCTGGTCAATCCCGACGAAGCACGCTTCATCGACATGGAGTCGGTGGCCGTGATGGCCACCGAGGAGAAGACGGTCATCTGACGGGCCGGCTCGACGGACGGATACCGGCACACGACGAAAAGGGCGGCATCCCCGCACAGGACGCCGCCCCCTTTTCGTGGGCCGGAGGCCCCGTCGTGATCGGTCTTGAGGGTCGGGGACCACGACGAGGACTCCGGGGTCGCGGGGAGGGCCGGCGGTGACCGCCGCCCTCCGAGGGGCAGCGGTGGTCGCCGCCCTCCGAGGTCAGCGGTGGTCGCTGCCCTCCGACTGGGAGGCCGCGCGGCCGGCTTCCAGGCGGGCCACCGGGATGCGGAACGGCGAGCAGGAGACGTAGTCCAGGCCCACCTCGTGGAAGAAGTGGACGGACTCCGGGTCACCGCCGTGCTCGCCGCAGACACCGAGTTTGAGGTCGGGGCGGGTGGCCCGGCCGGCCTTGGCCGCGGCCTTGACCAGCGAGCCGACGCCGTCCTTGTCGATCGTCTCGAACGGGCTGACGCCGAAGATGCCCTTCTCCAGGTACGCGGTGAAGAAGCTCGCCTCCACGTCGTCGCGGCTGAAGCCCCACACCGTCTGGGTCAGGTCGTTGGTGCCGAAGGAGAAGAACTCCGCGGCCTCCGCGATCTGGCCGGCGGTGAGCGCGGCGCGCGGCAGCTCGATCATCGTGCCGATCGCCAGCTTGAGCTTCGTGCCGGTGGCCTCCTCCACCTCCGCGATGACCTTGTCGGCCTCGTCGCGGACGATCTCCAGCTCCTGCACGGTGCCGACCAGCGGGATCATGATCTCGGCGCGCGGGTCGCCCTTGGCGTTGCGGCGCTCGGCGGCGGCCTCGGCGATGGCGCGGACCTGCATGGTGAACAGGCCGGGGATGACCAGGCCGAGGCGTACGCCGCGCAGGCCCAGCATCGGGTTCTGCTCGTGCAGCCGGTGCACGGCCTGGAGCAGGCGCAGCTCGTTCTCGTGCGGCTCCTGGCGGGACTCGGCGAGCGCCACCCGCACCGACAGCTCGGTGATGTCGGGCAGGAACTCGTGCAGCGGCGGGTCGAGCAGGCGGACGGTGACCGGCAGGCCGTCCATCGCCTCGAACAGCTCCACGAAGTCCTTCTTCTGGAGCGGCAGCAGCTGCTTGAGGGACTCCTCGCGCTCGTCCTGCGTGTCGGCGAGGATCAGCCGCTCCACCAGCTCGCGGCGGTCGCCGAGGAACATGTGCTCGGTGCGGCACAGGCCGATGCCCTGGGCGCCGAAGCGGCGGGCGCGCAGCGCGTCCTCGGCGTTGTCGGCGTTGGCGCGCACCCGCAGGCGGCGCTTGCGGTCGGCGAAGGCCATGATCCGGTGCACGGCCTCGACCAGCTCGTCGGCGTCGTCGGCGCCGGCGTGCATCCGGCCCTCGAAGTACTCCACGACCGGGGAGGGCACCACCGGCACCTCGCCGAGGTAGACCTTGCCCGAGGAGCCGTCGATGGAGATCACGTCGCCCTCCTCGACGACGTGCCCGCCGGGCACCGTCATCCGGCGGCGCTTGGTGTCGACCTCCAGCTCCTCCGCGCCGCAGACACAGGTCTTGCCCATGCCGCGGGCGACGACGGCCGCGTGGGAGGTCTTGCCGCCGCGCGAGGTCAGGATGCCCTCGGCGGCGATCATGCCGTCCAGGTCGTCGGGGTTGGTCTCCCGGCGCACCAGGATGACCTTCTCGCCCGAGCGGGACCACTTCACGGCGGTGTACGAGTCGAAGACCGCCTTGCCGACCGCGGCGCCCGGCGAGGCGGCGATGCCCCGGCCGACCTGGGCGACCTTCGCGCCGTCGTCGAAGCGCGGGAACATCAGCTGGGCGAGCTGGGCGCCGGTGACGCGCTGGAGGGCCTCGGCCTCGTCGATCAGGCCCTGGTCGACGAGCTGGGTGGCGATGCGGAAGGCGGCGCCGGCGGTGCGCTTGCCGACGCGGGTCTGGAGCATCCACAGCTGGCCGCGCTCGATGGTGAACTCGATGTCGCAGAGATCCAGGTAGTGGTTCTCCAGGGTCTCCATGATCTTCATCAGCTGGTCGTACGACTTCTTGTCGATCTGCTCCAGCTCGGCGAGCGCGACGGTGTTGCGGATGCCCGCGACGACGTCCTCGCCCTGCGCGTTCTGGAGGTAGTCGCCGTAGACGCCCTGGTGGCCGGAGGCGGGGTCGCGGGTGAAGGCGACGCCGGTGCCGGAGTCGGGGCCGAGGTTGCCGAAGACCATGGAGCAGACATTGACGGCGGTGCCCAGGTCGTGCGGGATGCGCTCCTGGCGGCGGTAGAGCTTGGCGCGCTCGCCGTTCCACGAGTCGAAGACCGCCTTGATGGCGAGGTCCATCTGCTCGCGCGGGTCCTGCGGGAAGTCGCGGCCGGCCTCCTTCTTGACGATCTTCTTGAAGGTGGTGACCAGCTTCTTGAGGTCGGCGGCCTCCAACTCGGTGTCGACCGCGACCTTCTTCGCCGCCTTGGCCGCCTCCAGCGCGTCCTCGAAGAGCTCGCCGTCGACGCCGAGGACGGTCTTGCCGAACATCTGGATGAGGCGGCGGTAGGAGTCCCAGGCGAAGCGGTCGTCGCCGGCCTGCTTGGCCAGGCCCTGGACCGACTTGTCGGACAGGCCGATGTTCAGGACGGTGTCCATCATGCCGGGCATGGAGAACTTCGCGCCGGAGCGGACGGAGACGAGCAGCGGGTCGTCGGCCTGGCCGAGCTTCTTGCCCATCTTCTGCTCGAGGGAGTCGAGGTGCGCGCTCACCTCGTCACGCAGTGCCACCGGCTCCTCGCCGCTGTCGAGGTAGACCTTGCAGGCCTCGGTGGTGATCGTGAAGCCCGGAGGGACCGGAAGGCCCAGGTTGGTCATCTCGGCGAGGTTGGCGCCCTTGCCGCCGAGGAGGTCCTTGAGGTCCTTGTTGCCCTCGGTGAAGTCGTAGACGAACTTCACGCCCTCAACGCTGTTGCCGCGTTCGGCTACCTGGGGATCTTTGTTTTCCGACACGGGTCTCGACTCCTCGAGGACGCGGTGGCTGCCCTGACGGCGAGGAACATACCCAGATCGAAGGCTTGTGGGTACGTCCACTCGTGCGTCATGCGCCCGTAACCAGCGGTCCGCCAGCGGATCGAAAGTCAAGGGTTGGCAAGTCGTCAGGGCCCGATGTTTTCACTTCTTGAACGAAAGGGAGCCTCCAGGTGGACTATTTCGCTCATCTGAGCGGCCAATTCTACGAGTGAGTTCGATCGATGAACGATCAGACCGTGGCACTCAGTGCCATCTCTTGATGAGGTGCAGTCGCCCATGATCCGCTCATCTGAGCGCATGGCTTATCAAGGGTGGCGAGAATCACGCTGCCACACGGCCCCGGATTTCACCATGCGGACGTGTATTCGGTCGCCGCGTGAACGGCCCCGGCCGGCGGACCGTACGGCACTGCGGCGGCCCCTTCCCTCCCAGGCAACCGCCACTTCTGCGCCGCCGCAACGGAAGGACCCCTGGGTGCCCCACCAGACGACCCCGCCCTGCCCCCCGGACACGGAACCCGCCGCCTCCCCCGAGCCGGACGAACCGGACGGCCCCGCCGCCTCCCCCGAGCCGGAGCAGCCCGCCGTCTCCCCCGAGCCGGAGGAACCGGGCGTCTCCCCGGGCCCCCGCTTCCCCCGCCCCCCGAAAGCCCTCCGCGTCCCGCACCCCCGCGCCCCGCACCCCCGCGCCCTGCGGCGGGCCAAGCACCGCTGGCAGGCCGCGCACCCGCGCGCCGCCCACGCGCTCTCCCTCGCCCTCACCCTCGCCGCCCTCGCCCTCGTCCTGCTCGCGCTGCTGCTGCCGAACAAGCGCGAGCAGTTCCACCCGGCCGCGTTCCTGCGGCTGCCCGTGGAGGCGCTGCTCGGGGCCGCCGTGCTGATCGCGCTGCCGCGGCGGGCGAGGACCGTCACCGCCGCGCTCGGCGGCGCCGCGCTCGGCGCGCTGACCGCGCTGAACCTGACCGACGTCGAGTTCAACCAGTACCTCGGCCGCAGCTTCGACGTCGTCCTGGACTGGCAGCTCCTGGACGACGCGCGGTCCTACCTCGCCGACACCCTCGGCGGCGCCGTCGCCTCACTGGCCGCCGTGGGCGCCGTCCTGCTGGTGCTGACGCTGCTCGCCCTGACCGCCCTCGCGACGGTCCGCGTCGGGAACGCCCTCGGCCGCGACCGCTCCCGCGCGACCCGCGCCCTGCTGCTGCTCTGCGCCCTGTGGATGACCTGTTCGTCGCTGAACCTCCAGGTCGGCGGCGTGCCCGTGGCCTCGGAGCACACCGTCGCCATGCTCAGGTACCACGAGCAGGCGCTGCGCTCCACGCTCCGCGACGAACGCGCGTTCGCGAAGACGGCGCAGGCGGACGCGTTCGGCGCCACGCCGGGCAGTCAGCTCGTGCCCGACCTGCGCGGCAAGGACATGATCTTCACCTTCATCGAGAGCTACGGCCGCAGCGCGATCGAGGACCCGGTCATGGCGCCCGGCGTCGACCGGACGCTCGACGCGAGCACCGCGGCGCTGAAGAAGGCCGGCTTCCGCGCCGAGAGCGGCTGGCTGACCTCGGCGACGTACGGCGGCGGCAGCTGGCTCGGGCACTCCACCTTCATGTCCGGCCTGTGGGTCGACAACCAGAACCGCTACCGCACGGTGACCGCGGGCGACCACCTCACCCTGACCGAGGCGTTCAGGAAGACCGGCGCCTGGGACACGGTCGGCGTCATGCCGGGCGTGCAGAAGGGCTGGCCGGAGGCGAAGTGGTACGGCCTGGACAAGGTCTACGACGCCTTCCGGCTGGGCTACCGCGGCCCGAAGTTCAGCTGGTCGACCATGCCCGACCAGTACGCGCTGGAGGCGTTCCAGCGCCTGGCGCACGGAAAGAAGCACGACAAGCCGCTGACCTCGTTCGTCATCCTGACCTCCAGCCACCAGCCCTGGGCGCCGATCCCGAAAATGGTCGACTGGGACCGGCTCGGCGACGGCTCGGTCTTCCGGGGCATCGAGGCGGCGGGCGCCCGCCCGCAGGACGTCATCACCGACCAGGCCCGCTCCCGCGAGGAGTACGGCAAGTCGGTCCAGTACTCGGTGACCGCGCTGACCCAGTGGCTCCAGCGCTACGGCACCGACGACACCGTCCTGGTCGTCCTCGGCGACCACCAGCCCATCGCCCGGGTCAGCGGCGACCACGCCGGCCGGGACGTGCCGGTCTCGATCGTCGCCAAGGACCCGAAGGTGCTGGACCGGATCGCGAGCTGGGGGTGGACGGACGGACTGCGGCCGGCGCACGGCGCGCCGGTGTGGAGGATGAGCGCCTTCCGCGACCGCTTCCTGACCGCGTACGGCTCCACCCCGCACCCCTCGAAGGACTGAGCCGCCGCCCGCGCAGCCCCCGGCGGCAGCCGCTCGACCGCCAAAGGCAGCCGCTCAGCCGCCGGAGGTGTCCAGCTCCGCGTCCTCCGTCACGCCCGCGCAGTCGTACGGGTCCTTCAGCCAGCCGTCCGGCAGCACCACCCGGTTGTTGCCGGACGTACGGCCGCGCGGCCCGTCCGCGCCCACCGGCCACGCCTGGTCGAGGTCCAGCTCGTCCAGTCCCGCGCGCAGCTCGGCCAGCGACGCGGTGATCGCGAGCCGCTTGCGCATCTCGGAGCCGACCGCGAAGCCCTTCAGGTACCAGGCGACGTGCTTGCGGAAGTCGATGACGCCGCGCGCCTCGTCGCCGATCCACTCGCCGAGCAGGGCGGCGTGCCGCACCATCGCGTCGGCGACCTCGCGCAGGGTGGGCCGTACGAAGTCGTCCGGGCGGCCCTCGAAGGCGGCGACCAGGTCGGCGAAGAGCCACGGGCGGCCCAGGCAGCCGCGGCCGACGACCACGCCGTCGCAGCCGGTCTCGCGCACCATCCTGAGGGCGTCCTCGGCCGACCAGATGTCGCCGTTGCCGAGCACCGGGATCTCGGGCACGTGCTCCTTGAGGCGCGCGATGGCGTCCCAGTCGGCGGTGCCGCCGTAGTGCTGGGCGGTGGTGCGGCCGTGCAGCGCGATGGCGCTCGCGCCCTCCTCGACGGCGATGCGGCCGGCGTCGAGGTAGGTGAGGTGGTCGTCGTCGATGCCCTTGCGCATCTTCATGGTGACCGGCAGGTCGCCGGCCCCGCTGACCGCCTCGCGCACGATGGCGCGCAGCAGGTTGCGCTTGTAGGGCAGGGCGGAGCCGCCGCCCTTGCGGGTCACCTTGGGCACCGGGCAGCCGAAGTTCAGGTCGATGTGGTCGGCGAGGTCCTCCTCCGCGATCATGCGGACGGCCTTGCCGACGGTCGCCGGGTCGACGCCGTACAGCTGGATCGAGCGCGGCCGCTCGCTCGCGTCGAACCTGATCAGCTGCATCGTCTTCTCGTTGCGCTCGACCAGGGCCCGGGTGGTGATCATCTCGCTGACGAACAGGCCCTTGCCGCCGCTGAACTCCCGGCACAGGGTGCGGAAGGGGGCGTTGGTGATCCCGGCCATGGGGGCCAGGACGACCGGCGGCGAAACCGTGTGCGGACCGATGCGCAGCGGGGACTCGGGGGTGGTGGGCATTCCCCCATTGTCGCGTACCGCCGGGGAGGCCCCCGCCCTGGTTCCCGGAGAATCTTGTATCGGTAATTAGTTAACCGCACTATCGAAGTCCCGTACGATGGAACACATGCCCGAGCTGAGCCACCGCCGACGGCTGCTGGTGCTCGCGATCTGCTGCATGAGCCTGCTGATCGTGAGCATCGACAACACCGTCCTGAACGTCGCCCTCCCCTCCATGCAGCGCGAGCTGCACGCGAGCACGTCCGGACTCCAGTGGACCATCGACGCCTACACGCTGGTGCTCGCCTCGCTGCTGATGCTGGCCGGCTCCACCGCCGACCGGATCGGCCGCAAACGGGTCTTCATGACGGGCCTGATCGTCTTCGGCATCGGCTCGCTGCTCTGCTCGCTGGCCCCCAACCTCGAACTGCTGATCGTCTTCCGCATGGTGCAGGCGGTCGGCGGCTCGATGCTCAACCCGGTCGCCATGTCGATCATCACCAACACCTTCACCGACCCGCGCGAGCGCGCCCGCGCGATCGGCGTGTGGGGCGCGGTGGTCGGCATCTCCATGGCCGCCGGACCGCTGGTCGGCGGCCTGCTGGTGGAGTCGGTCGGCTGGCGCTCCATCTTCTGGATCAACCTGCCGGTCGCCCTGGCCGCGCTGCTGCTCACCCTGCGCTTCGTCCCGGAGTCCCGCGCGCCGAAGGCCCGCCGTCCCGACCCGGTCGGCCAGGTGCTGGTGATCGCCCTGTTCGGGGCGCTGACGTACGCGATCATCGAGGCCCCGGGCGCGAGCCCCGCCCAGGTCGTCCCGTTCGCCGTCGTCGCCCTCGCCGCCCTGACCGGCCTGCTCGTCTACGAGCCGCGCCGCGCCGAACCCCTGATCGACCTGCGCTTCTTCCGCTCCGCGCCGTTCAGCGGGGCAACCGTCATCGCGGTCAGCGCGTTCGCCGCGCTCGGCGGCTTCCTGTTCCTGTCCACGCTGTACCTCCAGAACGTCCGCGGCCTGGACGCCCTGCACGCCGGCCTGTGGATGCTGCCGATGGCGCTGCCCACCTTCCTGTGCGCGCCGCTCTCCGGACGCCTGGTGGGCACCCGGGGGCCGCGGCTGCCGCTGCTGGTGGCCGGGGCCGCGATGACGGTCAGCGCGGTGCTGTTCGCCGCCTTCGAGGCCGAGACCTCGAACCTGACGCTCGTGATCGGCTACGTCCTGTTCGGCATCGGCTTCGGCTTCGTCAACGCCCCGATCACCAACACCGCCGTCTCCGGGATGCCGCGCGCCCAGGCGGGCGTCGCCGCGGCCGTCGCCTCCACCAGCCGGCAGCTCGGCCAGACCCTCGGCGTCGCCGTCGTCGGCGCGCTGCTCGCCTCCGGCGTCGGCTCCTCCGGCTACCGGGACGCCTTCGTCTCGGCCGCCCGCCCCGGCTGGTGGGTGCTGGTGTTCTGCGGCGCGGCGGTCCTCGTCCTCGGCGCGCTCACCTCGGGCCGCTGGGCCCGGCGCACGGCCCAGCACACCGCCGACCGCCTCCAGGAGAACGAGGTCCGCGAGGCGGCGGGCGTGAACGCGCACGCCTGACCCGACCGGCCGCGCCCGGCGGACCGAGTCCGGCCGCGCCCGGCGGACCGGGTCCGGCCGCGCCCGGCGGGCCTCACAGCCGGTCGAGCAACTGCTTCTTCTTCTGCTCGAACTCGGCGGTGGTGATGACCCCCGCCGCGTGCAGCTCGCCCAGCCTGGCTATCTGGCCGAGGACGTCCTCGGAGGCGGCCGGGACGCCGGCCGGATGGGCCGGGGCGGTCCGTCCCGGACTGCCGACGGCCAGCCGCAGCGCCTCGTCGAGCCGGGCGAGGTCCTCCGTCCTGAGGCCGTTGAACTCCACGACGACGCCCTGAAGAGTCTCCACCTGCATGCTGCCCCTGGTGACCTTCTGCCGGCTCGCCACCGTCCTGACCTCCCTCAGGTAGAGCGCGGACACCTCGTCCCGGGAGAACCCGCTCCGGACGAACAGCAGCCGCAGCTGGGTGAGGACGACCGTGCCCGGGCTGCCCGTACCGCCGTCGCCGAGAGAGCACTCCGCCACGACGAACACCTGCTCGTCGCCGAGGAGGAGGCCGGGCAGCGCCTTGAGGGCGGACCGGCACCGCTCACCCGTGGCCGAGGCGAGCCCGGCGGCCATGATGTCCTGGCGGGCGGCGGCCCGCGGGCCGATGTCCCGGGCGAGCCGGGCGGCGCGGTCCCGCCGCGCGGCGTCCTCGGCCACGGCCCGCTCCTCCTCGGCCTCCTTCCGGACGCGCTCGCGCCCGGCCAGCCACGCCACCAGCGGGTCGGCGGCGGCCTCGTAGGCGGCCGCCACGTCGACGTCCTGTGCCTCGTTCGTCCGTACGACGCTCCAGAGGTAGTCGTACAGGGTCCGGAACGCCTCGCGCTGCCCGTACGTGAACCCGATGGTGTTGGGGTCCTCGTCGGACCCCACCGGGACCAGGACCCGTCCGCCGAACCACAGGTGGAGCCGGCCGCGCCGCAGCCGGGTCGCGTCCTTCACCTCCACGCCGGACAGCGCCCCCAAGGGCAGCACGCGCGGTGCGAGGGGTTCCGGCCTCCTGTCCGTCCGGCATACGGTGAGCGTCGCCGGGCCGACCTCGACCCAGCCGCCCGCACCCTCGTACCTGGCCATCGCGTTGCCTCCGTCCGATCGACTGCGGGTGGTCGTCCGGCCCGTTCCCGCCACGCGCGCGACGTGCCGCGGGTCCGGCCGTGCGCGTGCGTGCCGCGGGTCCGGCCGCGCGGGTCATCCGCGCCGGTCCGGTCGTCCGCCGCCGGGTCCTCCCCGGCCGAGATCCGTGAACTGCTGCAGGACCGCCGCGTACGCCTCGGCCCGGTCCCCCGGCGCGCCCGACCTCCCCTTCGCCAGGACGTCCCGCGGCACTCCTGCCTGCCGTTCCCGGTACTCCTCCAGCCGTCCTCGGTGCTCCTCGTCCCAGTCCCGGAACACCGCGCCCGACCGCGCGCCGCCGACGGAGGCCATGAGGACGAGGCACAGCGCGAGACCGAAGACGGCCAGGGACACCACGGTGCTGTCGTGCACCAGCGCTCCCTGGAGGGCGATGGCGGCGACGGCGACGCCCGCGCGGAGCAGCCACCTCCCGGCGTCCCCGGCCAGGCGTGCGAACGGACGGGACCGGGCGTCCGCCGCCCGCGTCCCGCGGCGCACGCCGAACAGGGGCGGCCGGTAGGCCGCGCCCAGCCGCAGCGCCGCCAGGACCCGGCCGAGGACGCCGGCCGCCGTCAGCCACCCGCACTGCCAGGACACGGTGCGGGCGATGCCGGGCTCGGCGTGACCCCAGACGAGCCACACCGTCCCGGTCGCCGCCGCTCCCCACAGCCCCACCCAGACCACGGCCCGCCCGGCCGCCGCCAGCCGCGCCCCGGGCGCGCGCCGCTCCTCCTCGTACGCGCGCCACTGGCGCGCCCGCAGGGCGTGCGCTTCCCGCAGCGCCTCCGTCGTCCGCCGGGCCGTCCACTCCTCGGCGGCCTGCCGGGCGGCCACCTCCGCGTGGCGCGCGGCGTAGGCGGCGAGGTCGGTGCGCACCAGCCACGCGACGGGAGCGCCCGCGTCCGCGCCGTGCGAGCGCAGCCAGTCGTACCAGGCCAGGACCCCGTCGGCGGGCGGGGTGACCCGCTCGCCGGCCAGCCGCAGCCGCTCCCCCGCCCCGGGGTGGGGCAGCAGCGCCGCGAGCAGCAGGCCGCGCGCGCCGTCCCCGGTCCACTCCCGGACGTCCGCCGGCACTCCGGGGGCCCGGCGGACCAGGTCGAGCGAGGCCGCCCGCGCCCTGTCCCAGTCCCGCTGCAGGCCCTCGACGCCGCTCAGCGCAGTGAACCCGGCCAGCGCGTCCAGCAGTTCGCCCCGGCACAGGTCGTCGTACAGGTCCCGGTCGGGACCGCCGTCCGCCAGCCGCCCCTCCAGACACGCCCGCGTCAGCGACGGGAAGGTCACCGCCGCGCCCCGCCACACGGGATCGCCCGAGGGATCCAGCCAGCTCAGCAGGCGCAGCAGCTTCAGGTCGGCCGTCAGGCCGGGACGCAGCAGCCATCGGTCGATCAGGAGCCGCAGCCCCTCCACGTCGTCGGTCTCCGCGTCGTCGAACTGCCGCAGCCAGGCCAGCAGGTGCCGCGACCCCTCGGACCGCTCCTCGGCCCGGCCCCCGCCGCCGAAGAACTGCCGCGCCGCCTCCGCCCAGTGCGAACGGATCGTCGCCGCCAGGTCCCGCCGCGCGGTGTGCCGGACGCCCGCGAGGACGAGGGGCTTGCGCTCGGGAGCGGCGGCCGACAGCTCGGTGACCAGGGGCGGCGCCCCACCGTGCGCGGCGACGGCCGCCGTGAGGGAGGCGTCGGCGAGCAGCGCCGAGCTGCGCACCGCTTCGAGCCGGCGGCTGCTGAAGTTCTCGGGCATGCTCACGATCACGCCCAGCAGGCGGCCGCGGGCGAAGAGCGCCGCGCCCGACATGCCGCCCCACGGCGAGCCCGCCCCGGCCGCCTCGGGCGCGACGTCCTTGACGTCGAGGACGTACCGGCCGCGGACCAGACCGGCCCCGGGGCGCAGCGCGCACTCGATGTGCTCGATGTCCAGCCGGCCTCCCGGGGCCCGCGCGATGCGGGGGAAGCCCATCGCCTGGCAGTCCCCGATCGGCGACGCGTCCGTCAGCCTGGCCCAGTGCACCGGACCCAGGCGGTGCGCGACGTCCGGCGGCACGAGATCGCCGGGGGCCAGCAGCAGAGCGGCGTCGACGGCCGCATCGTGCCGCCGCCACACGACCCGGCAGAGCCGCGTGCCGCCGCCCACCGTCGACACGCTGACGTGTTCCAGGCCCTCGGCCACGTGAGCGGCGGTCAGCACCAGCCGGGGCGTGAGCAGATAGCCGCTGCCCGTCCGGCCGCCCCCGGTCAGGGCGGCGACACGCGCCAGTTCCGGTCCGCTCGCGCGTCCCGCTCCCGGCCCCGGAGCGTCGGTCACAGCGGCCCGGCCGCGGCGAGACCGGAGGCGTCGGCCTCGCCCTCACCGGAGATCAGCAGCGGATCCCCGGTGGCCCTGCGGGGCTCCAGGGTCAGCGCGACGCGATGGGTGCGGGTGCGGCCCGCCCCCGCGTCGGCCTCGCCGGAGACGACGAACGCCTTGATCCCGCCGCGCACCCGGGCGTCCGCGCGCAATTCGACCGTGAACTCCAGTTGTATGGGCCCCACTTGGAACACCATGTCGCTTCCGGCCCCCTGTGCGGCGGCGCGCAGCAGTTCGTCGCGCACCGCCTGCACGGCCGCCGCGAGCTCGATGCCCCCGGCACTCCCTGTGATCTCCAACTTCCTTGCCCCCGTGGTGAGTCGAGCCGCGCATCGTGGTGCACACACAGTAGGACACCAGAGTGCCGGAGGAGGCGCGTCGGCGCACGACCGGATCGGGCCGGATCACCTGCCGGGGGCGGAACGCCGGCGCGGGCGCGCCCGCACCTCGCCGTGACCGTGTAACAGCGGCGTACTAGACGTCGGCGGGGTGGAACGGCGCACCCGGCCGGGCGGCTCCTAGCGCTCAGAGACGCACGCTCGCACCGGCCGGTGCCGAGCGGACGAGCCCCCCGCAACCGATGCTGAGGAAGAAGCGATGCGCGTTCACAAGGTCACCCTCGCCGTCCTGGCCGTCGCCGCGAGTCTCTCGCTCACGGCGTGCCAGAGCGACGACGACAGCGCGGGAGGGAGCGGTCCGTCGGCCGCCGCGTCCTCCTCCGGCGGCGGTTCGGGCTCGGCCGGTTCGGACCAAGGGGGCACTCCGGGCTCCGCCGAGGGGAGTTCGGGCGGCACCGGCACCGGCGGGAGCGCCTCCTCCGGCAAGGGCTCCGCGGGGCAGGGGACCACCGGGTCCGGGTCGGGTTCCGGGTCGGGTTCCGGCTCCGGGTCCGGGTCCGGGTCCGGCCAGAGCGGCAAGTGCCGCACCGACGACCTGAAGATCACGGCGCGGGACACCACCATCGGCGGCGATCCCCAGGGCACGGTCACGGTGCAGCTCACCAACCGCGGCGGCCGGTCCTGCACCCTCTCCGGGTACGCGGGCGTCGACCTGAAGACCAACGCCGGTTCGCTGTCCGCCCGGCGCACCGGCAAGAGCACCGGTCCGGACGTCCTCAAGGCCGGGCAGACGACGTACTTCGGCGTCTACTACCCGGTCAACACCTCCGGCGGCTCCGGCGTCCGCGTCACCGGACTGCTGGTCACTCCGCCGAACGAGACGAAGACGGTCACGCTCGCCTGGCCGGGCGGCGGCTCGCTGCCCGTCACGGAGGGCGGCGGCTCCGGGGTGAAGGTCGGCCCGATGGGCGGTGAGGGCCAGGGCGGCTGACCCGTACGGACAGCCCCCCCCCCGCGCCCCCGCCCCTCAGGGCCGCGGCTGCGACTGACGCCGCTCCAGCGCGAGGGCGTGCAGCTTCTCCAGCCGCTCCCGGGACTCGTCGTCCGCCGGGACGTAGGTCACCATGCGCGGGCCCACCTCCGGGCTGAGCCACAGGTCGGTGTGATCGACGGTGACCCGGCCGACGTGGGGGTTGCGGAACTCCTTGCGCTTGCTGGCCGGGCTGACCACCTCGTGCCGGTCCCACGCCTCGCGGAAGTCCGGCGAGGTGTCGCGCAGCCGCTTCAGCAGCGTCTTCCAGGCCGGTTCGCCGAGGTGGCCGGCCATCGCCGCGCGGAAGCGGGCCGCCATGTGCCGCAGCGCGTCCTCCAGGTGCACGATCGAGGAGCGCCACTCCTCGTGCGTGTACGACAGGATCATGCAGTTGCGGTCCTCGGGCGGCACCGTTTCCAGGTCGCAGAAGAGCAGGCCGTAGGTGCGGTTGTAGGCGAGGATGTCGTACCGGCTGTTCTGGAGGCAGGCCGGGAACGGCTCCAGCTGCTCCAGCACCGCGCGCAGCGCCGGGGTGACCGACGGGCAGACCGTGGCCGGCGTCGGGTCCGTCGCGCCGGCCAGCTGGAAGAGGAAGGCCCGCTCGCCCGGGTCGAGCAGCAGCGTACGGGCCAGGGCGTCCAGCACCTGCACCGAGACCTGGATGTCCCGGCCCTGTTCCAGCCAGGTGTACCAGGTGACGCCGACCGCGGAGAGCTGAGCGACCTCCTCGCGGCGCAGCCCGGGCGTACGGCGCCGGACGCCGCGGGGCAGCCCGACCCGCTCGGGCGCGATGTGCTCGCGGCGGTGCCGGAGGAAGGCGGCCAGTTCGTGCCGCCGGATCGCCGACGTGGCGGCCGGGCCGCTGCGCGCGGACGGGTCGGCGCTCGCCTGCGCGCTCCGGGCGGCTGGCCGCGCGCTCCGGGCGGGCGTCGGCGCGTTCCGTACGGTCGTCTCCTGTGTCATGGTGCTCATGCTCCCAGCCTGCCGCCGGACGGACCCTGTTTCCAGGTACTTCCGCTACCAGGATAAGGACACTCTGGTACCCGTCTCGCAGCAGGCGCAGGCTCGTCCCCGTGACCACGCAAACCCTCTCCTCCCGCACCGTCCGGCGCCCGGCGGCCACCGCCGCCCTGGGCGGGCTCGGACTGTTCACGGTGCTGCTGGGCGCGGCACTGCCCCTCATCGACTTCTTCATCGTCAACGTCGCCCTGCCCACCATCGGCCGCGACCTGCACGCGGGCGAGGCCGTCCTCGAACTCGTCGTCGCCGGCTACGGAGTGGCCTACGCCGTCCTCCTCGTCCTCGGCGGCCGGCTCGGCGACCTGTTCGGCCGCCGCCGGCTCTTCCTCGGCGGCATGGCGGCCTTCGGCCTGACCTCGCTGGCCTGCGGACTCGCGCCGAGCGCGTGGACGCTGGTCGCGGCGCGGGTGGCGCAGGGCGCGTCGGCCGCCGCGATGCTGCCGCAGGTGCTCGCCACCATCCAGGCCACCACGGCCGGCCCGCGCCGGGCGAAGGCGATGGGCCTGTACGGCGCGACGGCGGGCCTGTCCATGGTGGCCGGCCAGATCCTCGGCGGCGTCCTGGTCGCCGCCGACCTGTGGGGCAGCGGCTGGCGCTCGGTGTTCCTGGTGAACGTGCCCGTCGTCGTCGCCGGACTGCTGCTCGCGACCCGCGCCGTCCCGGAGACCCGCTCGGAGCGCCCCGAGCCGGTCGACGGCCCCGGCACGGTGCTGCTCGCGCTGTCCCTGCTCACCCTGCTCGCCCCGCTCACCGAGGGCCGCGCGGCCGGCTGGCCGCTGTGGACCTGGCTGTCGCTGGCCGCGTTCCCGCTGGTGGCGGCCGCCTTCTACGCCGTGGAGCGGCGCGCGGACCGGCTCGGCCGGACGCCCCTGGTGCCGCCGAGCCTGTTCCGCCTGCTGTCGCTGCGCCGCGGTCTGACGCTGATCGTGCCGTTCTCGATCGGCTTCAGCGGCTTCATGTTCGTCATCGCGGTGGCCCTCCAGCAGGGCGCGCGCCTGGGTCCGGTCGCCGCGGGGCTGGCGCTGGCGCCGATGGCCGTCGTCTTCTTCCTCGTCTCGCTGGCCGGTCCCCGGCTGGTCGCCCGGTTCGGCAGCCGGGTGGTGACGGCGGGCGCGGTGGTGCAGTTCGCGGGCGTGGGCCTGATGGCGCTGGTGGTGCACGCGTCCTGGCCGCACGTCGGCTTCCTGGCGCTGCTGCCCGGCACGGCCGTGGCCGGCGCGGGGCAGGCGCTCCAGCTGCCGATCATCTTCCGGATCGTCCTGTCCGAGGTGCCGGCCGTCCGGGCCGGGGTGGGCAGCGGAGTCATGGTGACCACCCAGCAGTCGGCCCTGGCGCTCGGCGTCGCCACCCTGGGCACCCTCTTCCTGTCCCTGGTCCCCGCCATGGGCATGGGCGACGCCCTGGCGATCACGCTCCTGGTCCAGCTGGCCGGCGTGGTCCTGACCGGTCTGCTCAGCCTCCGCCTGCCCCGCACGATCGGCTGACGCGCCCGATCGCCTGACGCGCGGCCCCGGACGGGGATTCGTCCGCCCCGATGACTGCCCCGATGACTTTCCGCGTCGGCGGGAGTCGTACGTACGGCGGACAACGGCGAGGAACCTGAGGAAGAGGCGGGCCCGGACGATGAGCGCACTGCACGACATGCTGCGGCGGCACGTGGACGACGGCACGGTGCCGGGAGCGGTGGGCCTGGTGGCCCTCGGCGACGACGTGGAGGCGGTGGCCGCCGGCTCGGCCGACACCGCCGCAAGCGCCCCGATGAGCCGGGAGACGATCTTCCGCGTCGCCTCCCTCACCAAGCCGATCACGGCGGCGGCCGTGCTGACGCTGCTGGAGGACGGGGTGCTCGGCCTCGCCGATCCGGTGGCGAAGTGGCTGCCGGAGCTGGCGGACCCGGTCGTCGTACGGGACCCGGCGGGCCCGGTGGACGACGTGGTGCCGCTCGCCCGGCCGATCACGGTGGAGGACCTGCTCAGCTCGCGCACCGGCTGGGGCCTGCACGCCGACTTCTCCCTCCCGGCCGTCCGCGCCCTGGCCGAGGTGGAGGATCACGGCACGCCCCTCCAGGAGTGGCCGGAGCCGGACGTCTGGCTGGAGCGGCTGTCCCGGGTGCCGCTGCTGCACCAGCCGGGCGAGGCGTGGCTGTACGGCACCTCCTCCGCACTCCAGGGCATCCTGGTCGCGCGAGCGTCGGGCCGTACGTTCCCCGAGTTCCTGGCCGAGCGGATCTTCGCACCGCTGGACATGCGGGACACGGCGTTCGAGGTCCCGGCGGCCAAGCGCGACCGGTTCACCAGCTTCTACTTCCCGCACGAGACGGAGGGCCTGAGGCTGGTGGACGGGCCGGACGGCGACTACAGCCGTACGCCCGCGTTCCCCTCGGGCGGCGGCGGCCTGGTCTCCACGGCGGACGACCTGCTGGCCTTCGCCCGCGTGCTGCTCGGCGGCGGCACGGCCAACGGCCACCGCCTGCTCGGCCCCGACTCGGTGCGCCGGATGACCGCCAACCACCTGACCGCAGCCCAGCGCGAGCCCGCCGACCTCTTCCTGGAGGGCCAGGGCTGGGGCTACGGCGGCGGAGTCGACCTCACCTCCGCCCAGCCGTGGAACGTCCCCGGCCGCTACGGCTGGATCGGCGGCACCGGCACCACCGCCCACCTCGTCCCCGCCACCGGCAAGGTGACGATCCTCCTCACCCAGGTCTCGATGACGAACCCGACCCCGCCCCCGCTGATGCGCGCCTTCTGGCGAGCGACCGCGTAGGACGGCAGGGCTAGGTCACCACGGCTTCGGCAGTGTTGGGTCACTGAGGCTGAACTCGTGATGTCGTGCTGCTGGTCAGGCCGGTCTGACGGACAGGACGGTCCCGGCGAGGCAGTCGTCTACGAGGTGGCTGTGATACCGCGATCAACTCGGCTCTCCTGCATGCAGGATGAGATACTCAGTCCCACAGCTGAGCCTTCAGGGGGGCCGAGTGAACGGTGGTTTATTGGCGACGATCTTGTCGTCGATTGTATTTCTTGCCGTTTGTGTACTCATTTACGCGCAATTCGACGGCCAAGTGACCGTCGGCCCAATCGGTGGAAACCATAACGGGCAGCCCATCACTCCCCAGCAAAAGCGGAATTGGCGCATCGTCGGCGTCGGCATGCTTGCGCTCTGCCTTGTCGCCACAGTGGCCTTTTTTCTGTTCCGACATCACAAAGCGGGCGACGACGCCAAGCCCTCAAACGCATCGGCGAAGCCATCGGTTTCACAGGCCGTCACTTCGGCTCCGCCGAACACTTCGCCTGACCCATCGGATATGGGCACGCCATCCTCTTCGAGTAGCCCCTCCTTCTCGACAGCTCCTCCTGAGTCCGTCAGTGTGCTGCTTTCCGGGAGTGAAGTCCCGGATGGCATGAAGGTGTCGACTGATGGTGACGGGGGCGGCGAGGTCACCGATTGGAGCGTCGACGACGTGACGATCGGAAACCAAACTTTCGACAGTGCTTTCGTCGCGAGGTGCAGTCTCCTTTGTTCAGGGGGCGAGCAGTCCTGGTACGATGTGAAACTGGCGAGAAAATATAAATGGTTCGATGGAAGCTTCGGCATCGCAGCGGACTCGCCTGCCAACGACAGGACCCATACGGTGAAGGTCGAGATCACCGATCGGGGTACAGGCCGAAAACTTGAAGCCTTCACGCTTAAATACGGCGCGGTGATTCCCGTCAAGCAACTCGACGTTTCCGAAGTGGGTATACTGCGAATCCGTTTCTATGGATGGCTCGGCGATATGCACGTTGCCGTTGGAGAGCCAACGGTGCGGCAATGAATTTTATGCCGCCCGTACGCGGCCAGCAGCGGCAGCGAACGCTCGCCGGCACTGCCCGAAAGGGTCACCAGGCCGGTGACGTCGTTCTTGACGACGGCCTCCATCCCGGCCAGAGCTCCAGGCGCTCATCGTCCGTCAGTTCCAAGCCCATGACGCCGCAGCCGAGCCCTGCTACGGTCTCTCGCCATGACGGCGTGCTGGTGTGGAGTGGACTCCCTTGCCACCTGTCCGAGGTGCGGTGCGCGGTGCTGCGGTGAACACTTCGTCCCGAAGGCGATGACGAACGGCATCAGCGCCCAGCTCTCCTTTGTGGGCAGGACGGAACACCTGTCCACGGACGAACTCCCCCCGGGCTCCGAGTCGTCCGGATGGCCGGGTCCGATTCCGGACGGCAGGCAGGTCAGGGCCATATGGTGGCGGGGCTTCGCCGAAGGGGGACCGGGGTGTCTACGCTGCCGGGACAGAAGCGCAGATGACGCGGTCGCCCGATCGTTCCAGCGCGGAGGCGACGCGCTGGATGCCGCCCTTCGGGGACCGGCAACCGTGCGCTCGCTGCGACCGCTGCTGAGCCCGGACATCTCCTATACGCAGCCCCCGGGTCCTCAGCTCTTGCGCCTGTGCCTCGCGCTGGTCAAGCAGATCGACGCCAGCGGCACGGGCGGGTCCGCGCGCTTCGACATTGTCGAGTGTCACGAGAAAAAGAGCTGGCTGAATCGGGATCCAGGCCGGCTGGAGGTGGTCCGACGATATGACCCCGTTCAGGCACGCGACTACTACATCGCCGGGGATGGCAACCTCAGAAGGGCGCTCGAAAGTCCAGGCGCCCATTCCCTCACCGAACTCGTGGTCCCATCCGACTACCGTGGCGAGCTGCGCGCAGACGTTCACTCCAGTTCGGACGAGCCCCCGTACACCCTGCGCCCTCCGCTGCGGGCCTCCACAGGTTACGTCTACAGCCTCAGGGAACCTCGGGTCCGGGCTCATGTGATCGATTTCTACGAGTCGACCAACGCGCCCACCGAACTCCTCACCGTCCTCCGCGACCTGCTCCCCTGCCTTCCTGCCGAGGTGTCCGCCTCAAAGTCTCAACCACCGCAGCCCTTGTCCCGTCCTGTCCAGCTTCCGCGACGGGATGGTCTCTACATGTCAGCACGCGGCAACTCGTTCGGCTATCTCCGCTTTACCGACCCTGCGAACGTCACTTATGTGTCCGCGGACGGGGAGCCGCGGCAGATCGCCCAATGGCTCCGTCCCGGCACCGAGCGTCTCGGCATCTACCAGGGCAGCTATCGCATGAGCGGACGGGCATTGTGGTTCACCGTGGGATCTGCGGATGGGACAGCAGCACGTTTTCACGGCTCGGTGAGTGAGGACGGCAGTACGCTCTCCTTCGAGGTGGAGAATCCGAACTCCACCCACCACTCGGAGGCGTTCAAATTCACCCCCGTCGAGTTTCCGCGTTACTGAGGTTGAACTCACTCCACCACCGCGTGCCTCGTGTACTGGCTTACGATGCCGGAATCGCGCGCATGCGTACAGACCGCCTGGGATACCGGGAAAGCAGCTCAGCCGTCCATGGAAGCGTCGCGTTGATCATCTTGGACACGACCCTCCTGCGGGGTATGACCCTGAGCAGACACTGACCGTGGCTGGGCGGGATGCAATGGCGCATGGACCGGACTGACTGGCATCCATCCGTGACATCACCGACTCTGCCCAAAGAGCCCGGCTACGCTCGCAGGCCCCGCATCAGCAGGTCCACGACCGCGGTGAACTCGTCCTCGACGCCCGGCCGGGTCCACTCACCCGCGTAACCCGGGTCGTGGAAGCGGCCGGTGGCGTGGAAGAGGGCGCGGGCCGTCGCCGCCGGGTCGGGGGCCGTGAAGGCGCCCGAGGCGACGCCCGCGGCGACGATCCCGGTCAACTGGCCGGTCAGCTCGTCGATGTGCTCGCCGACCACCTCACCGCTCTCGCCGGCGAGGACCTGGTACGTCGCGAACATCTCCGGATCGTCGCCCGCCTTGTGCCGCTTGGCCTCGAACAGCGTCCAGAACCAGTCCCGCAGCCGCTCCCCGGGATCCCGCTCGGCGGCGGCGACGCCGGCCAGCGCGTCCGAGGTGCGGTCCAGCCACCGCTTGGTCACCGCCTCGCGCAGCGCCGCCTTGGTGCGGAAGTGGCGGTAGACGCTGCCGTGGCTCACGCCGAGCGCGCGGGCCACGTCCACCACGGTGGCCTTCGCCGGGCCGTGGCGGCGCAGCACCTCCTCGGTCGCCGCGAGGATGCGCTCGGCGGTCAGCGGCTCGGTGGTGGGTGACATGTCGTAGACCGTACCTGGAGCGGGGTGGGGCGTGGCCCGGCGCGGGGGTCAGCGCTCGCTGTCGAGCATGGCCATCTGGGCGGGCGCGTACCGCTCGCCCGCCGCCGCGTCGGCCGGGACGGCGGCCTCGATCGCGGCGAGGTCGGCCTCGGTGAGCGTCACCTCCAGCGCGCCCAGCGCCTCGCTCAGCCGCTCGCGGGTGCGGGCGCCGACCAGCGGGACGACGTCCTCGCCGCGGGAGAGCACCCAGGCGATGGCGATCTGGGCGACGGTGGCGCCCTTCTGCTCGGCGATCCGCCGCAGCGAGTCGACCAGGGTGAGGTTGTGCCGCAGGTTGTCGCCCTGGAAGCGGGGCGAGTGGGCGCGGAAGTCGGTCGCCTCGAACCGCTGGTCGTGGGCGACGCGGCCGGAGAGCAGACCGCGCGAGAGCACGCCGTACGCCGTGACGGCGATGCCCAGCTCGCGCAGGGTGGGCAGGATCTCCTTCTCGGGGCCGCGGGAGATCAGCGCGTACTCGATCTGGAGGTCGGCGATCGGGGCGGTGGCGGCGGCCCGGCGGACGGTCTCGGCGCCGACCTCGCTCAGTCCGATGTGCCGCACCCAGCCCTTCTCGACCAGTTCGGCGATGGCGCCGACGGTCTCCTCGATCGGCACGTCCGGGTCGAGGCGGGAGAGGCGGTAGACGTCGAGGTGGTCGACGCCCAGGCGCTGGAGGGAGTAGGCGGCGAAGTTCTTCACGGCGGCGGGCCGGCCGTCGAAGCCGCCCCAGCCGCCCTCCGGGTCGCGCAGCGCGCCGAACTTCACGCTGAGCAGCGCGTTGTCGCGGTGCGCGGCGGGGGCGGAGCGCAGCGCCTCGCCGATGAGCAGTTCGTTGTGGCCCATGCCGTAGAAGTCGCCGGTGTCCAGGAGGGTCACGCCGGCCTCCAGGGCGGCGTGGACGGTGGCGATCGACTCGGCGCGGTCGGCGTCGCCGTACATCCCGGACATGCCCATGCAGCCGAGACCGAGGGCGGAGACCTGGGGGCCGGTGGTTCCGAGGGAGCGCGTGTGCATCGTCATGACTCCAGCCTGACATAACGACTGACAGTTTTCAATATCTGTCAGCTGTCAGGTGTCAGCCACCCCCCTCGGATCCGGGTCGGACCGGACCTGGTCCAGACCTCTTGACGAAAGGTCTGGACCAGAGCACTGTCATGCCTGCGACATAAATGCCCCTCACCGCACCCCCACCGGGAGGCCCCGCATGATCCGCCGCAGACTGCGTCTGCTCGCCGCCGCCCTGGCCGGCGCGTGTCTCGCCCCGCTCGCCCTGACCCTCGCGCCCGCCGCCGCGGCCGCCCCCGCCGCCGCGACGGCCGACACCTGCGCCGTGAAGTCACGGCCCGCCGGCAAGGTCCTCCAGGGCTACTGGGAGAACTGGGACGGCGCCGCCAACGGCGTCCACCCGCCCTTCGGCTGGACCCCGATCACCGACTCCCGTATCGCCGCGCACGGCTACAACGTGCTCAACGCGGCCTTCCCGGTCATCCGCTCCGACGGGACGGCCCTGTGGGAGGACGGCATGGACACCGGCGTGAAGGTGGCCACGCCCGCCGAGATGTGCGCGGCCAAGGCGTCCGGGCAGACGGTCCTGCTCTCCATCGGCGGCGCGGCGGCCGGCATCGACCTGAGTTCGCAGACGGTGGCGGACCGCTTCGTCGCCACGATCGTGCCGATCCTGAAGAAGTACAACTTCGACGGCATCGACATCGACATCGAGACCGGCCTGACCGGCAGCGGCAGCATCGGCCAGCTCTCCGCCTCCCAGGCCAACCTGATCCGCATCATCGACGGCGTCCTCGCCCAGATGCCGTCGAACTTCGGCCTGACCATGGCCCCGGAGACCGCCTACGTCACCGGCGGCAGCGTCGCCTACGGGTCGATCTGGGGCGCCTACCTGCCGATCGTCAAGAAGTACGCCGACAACGGCCGCCTGTGGTGGCTCAACATGCAGTACTACAACGGCAGCATGTACGGCTGCTCCGGCGACTCGTACGCGGCGGGCACCGTGCAGGGCTTCACCGCCCAGACCGACTGCCTGAACAAGGGCCTGGTGATCCAGGGCACCACCGTCAAGGTGCCCTACGACAAGCAGGTCCCGGGCCTGCCCGCCCAGCCCGGCGCGGGCGGCGGCTACATGTCGCCGTCCCTGGTCTCCCAGGCCTGGAGCCACTTCGGCGGCTCCCTGAAGGGCCTGATGACCTGGTCGGTGAACTGGGACGGCTCGAAGAACTGGACCTTCGGCGACAACGTGAGGTCTCTCCAGGGCCGCTGACGCCAGGGCCACCGGCAGCAGAACGCCCGCGCCCCCTCCGAACGGATCGGAGGGGGCGCGGGCGTCGGGAACAGCCAGGGCGGCAGCCGGTGTCAGCGGCCGTTGTCAGCAGCCGGAATCAGCAGCCGGTGTCAGCAGCCGACGAGGCGCTGCGCCAGGTAGCCCTCGATCTGGTCGAGCGACACGCGCTCCTGCTTCATCGAGTCGCGCTCGCGGACGGTCACCGCGTTGTCGTCCAGGGTGTCGAAGTCGACCGTCACGCAGTACGGCGTGCCGATCTCGTCCTGGCGGCGGTAGCGGCGGCCGATGGCGCCGGCGTCGTCGAACTCGATGTTCCAGTTCTGCCGCAGCGTCTGGGCCAGGCCCTTGGCCTTCGGCGACAGCTCCGGGTTGCGCGACAGCGGCAGCACCGCGACCTTCACCGGGGCCAGGCGGTGGTCCAGGCGCAGCACCGTGCGCTTCTCCATCTTGCCCTTGGCGTTGGGCGCCTCGTCCTCGACGTAGGCGTCGAGCAGGAAGGCGAGCATCGCCCGGCCGACACCGGCCGCGGGCTCGATGACGTACGGCGTCCAGCGCTCCTGGCTGTCCTGGTCGTAGTAGGCGAGGTCCTGGCCGGATGCCTTGGCGTGGGCGTTGAGGTCGTAGTCGGTGCGGTTGGCGACACCCTCCAGCTCGCCCCACTCGCTGCCGCCGAACTGGAAGCGGTACTCGATGTCGGCGGTGCGCTTGGAGTAGTGGGAGAGCTTCTCCTTGGGGTGCTCGTACCAGCGCATGTTCTCCTCACGCAGGCCGAGACCGGTGTACCAGCTCCAGCGCTGCTCCATCCAGTACTCCTGCCACTGCTCGTCCTCGCCCGGCTTGACGAAGAACTCCATCTCCATCTGCTCGAACTCGCGGGTGCGGAAGATGAAGTTGCCCGGCGTGATCTCGTTGCGGAAGGACTTGCCCATCTGGGCGATGCCGAACGGCGGCTTGCGGCGCGACGTGGTCTTCACCTGGGCGAAGTTGGTGAAGATGCCCTGGGCGGTCTCCGGGCGCAGGTAGGCGACGGAACCGGAGTCCTGGGTGGGGCCGAGGTGGGTGGAGAGCAGGCCCGAGAACTGCTTGGGCTCGGTGAACTGGCCCTTGTTGCCGCAGTTGGGGCAGTTGAGGTCGGCGAGGCCGTTCGCCGGGGCGTGCCCCTTCTTCTCCTCGTACGCCTCTTCCAGGTGGTCCGCGCGGAACCGCTTGTGACAGGCGGTGCACTCGGTCAGCGGGTCCGTGAAGGTGGCGACGTGGCCGGAGGCGACCCAGACCTCGGGGGCCAGGATGACGGACGAGTCGATGCCGACCACGTCCTCGCGGGACGTCACCATGTAGCGCCACCACTGGCGCTTGAGGTTCTCCTTGAGCTCGACACCCAGCGGCCCGTAGTCCCAGGCGGCGCGCTGTCCGCCGTAGATCTCACTGCAAGGGAATACGAAGCCACGGCGCTTGCTCAGGCTGACGATGGTGTCGATCTTGTCGGCGGCCACGGTGCTCTCTTCATTACGACGACGGTGACTGACTGGTGCGGCGCGAAGCGCCTCGATGGGGGGTGGCGGTCGGGAGACGGGCGGGCGAAGCGAGACGCTTCAGAGCGAATGCTTCAGAGTACCGGCGCAGGTCGCCCCTCAATCAAATCGGTGCCGGTTACGGGGCCTTCCGGGGCGTTCGGAGGTGCCTCCACGAACGCTTGTTGACAACGGTTTCCATTTTTGTTGAAAATGACTGTCATGAACGTACGACGACGCCTCATATCGGGGACCGCGATCGCCGCGGCCACCGCCCTCGGACTCGGCGCCCTGAGCGCCTGCTCCTCCGCCGACGCCGCGGGTGGCAACACGGACAAGTACGACGTCGTCGCGTCGTTCTATCCGATGGCCTTCCTCGCCGAGCGCATCGGCGGCGACCACGTCCACGTCACCAGCCTCACCGAACCCGGCCAGGAACCCCACGACCTGGAGATCAGCGCCCGCCAGACCGGCCGCCTCCAGGAGTCCGACGCCGTCCTCTACCTCAAGGGCCTCCAGCCCGCCGTCGACAAGGCCGTCGACCAGTCCGGGCCGAAGACGCGGATCGACGCCGCCGCCCTCACCACGCTGGAGGAGCACGGCAACGAGGTCGGCGGGCACGCCGCCGCCCACGACGACCACGAGGGCGAGGAGAGCGGCGGCAAGGACCCGCACGTCTGGCTCGACCCGGTGCGCTACGCCCAGATCGCCGAGGGCGTCGGCACGGCCTTCGAGAAGGGCGACCCGAAGCACGCCGCCGACTACCGCAAGAACACCGCCGCCCTGGTCAAGCAGCTCGACGACCTGGACAAGCAGTTCAAGGACGGCCTCGCGCACACCAGGACCAAGGTCTTCATCACCACGCACGCCGCCTTCGGCTACCTCGCCGAGCGCTACGGCCTGACCGAGGAGGCCATCAACGGCCTCGACCCCGAGTCGGAGCCCAGCATCGCCCGGATCAAGGACCTGGACCGGATGGCCAAGGCCGACGGCGTCACCACCGTCTTCTACGAGACCCTCGTCAGCGACAGGACCGCCAAGACCGTCGCCCACGACGCCGGCCTGCGCACCGACGTCCTCGACCCCATCGAGGGCATCACCAAGAAGTCCCGCGGCGCCGACTACCTCGCCGTCCAGGAGGCCAACCTCAAGGCCTTGCGCCAGGCCCTGGGCGCCCGGTGACGGCCGCGGAAACGGAAGGGGACGGCGCCATGGGCGGTGAGCCCGTCATATCCCTGCGCGGGGTGCGCGCCGAACTCGGCGGCCGCCCCGTACTGCGCGGCATCGACCTCACCGTCCGCCGCGGCGAGGTGGTCGCCCTGCTCGGCGCCAACGGCTCCGGCAAGTCGACCGCCGTCCGCGCCGTCATCGGCCAGGTGCCGCTCGCCGCCGGCGAGATCGAGCTGTTCGGCGCCGCGCGCCACCGCTTCCGCGACTGGGCCCGGGTGGGCTACGTCCCCCAGCGCACCACCGCCGCCTCCGGCGTCCCGGCCACGGTCACCGAGATCGTCTCCGCCGGCCGCCTCGCCCGCACCCGCTTCGGCCGGTTCCGCAAGGCCGACCGGGACGCCGTCCAGCGCGCCCTGGCAGGGGTCGGCATGGCCGACCGCGCCAAGGACTCCGCGTTCGCCCTCTCCGGCGGCCAGCAGCAGCGCGTCCTCATCGCCCGCGCCCTGGCCTGCGAACCCGAGCTGCTGATCATGGACGAGCCGATGGCCGGCGTCGACCTCGCCAGCCAGGGCGTCCTGGCCGACACCCTGCGCGACCAGGTGGCGGCCGGTTCGACGGTGCTGCTGGTGCTGCACGAACTCGGCCCGCTGGAGCCGCTGATCGACCGGGCGATCGTCCTGCGCGACGGCTGCGTCCTGCACGACGGCCCACCCCCAAAGGCCGTGGGCCAGCATGCCCTGCCCGGCCACGACCACGTCCACCCGCACGACGCCGCCGGCGCCGAACCGATCCGCACGGGACTGCTGAGCTGATGGAACTCCTGGACTACGCCTTCATGCAGCGGGCCCTGCTCGCCGCCGTCCTGGTCGGCGTCACCGGCCCCGCCATCGGCATCTACCTCGTGCAGCGCCGCCAGCCCCTGATGGGCGACGGCATCGGCCACATCGCCATGACCGGCGTCGGCCTCGGCTTCCTGCTGAACACCTCGCCGGTGTGGATGGCCACCGCCGTCTCCGCGCTCGGCGCGGTGCTGATGGAACTGATCCGCTGGTACGGCCGCACCCGCGGCGACATCGCCCTCGCCATGCTCTTCTACGGCGGCATGGCGGGCGGCGTGATGTTCGTGAACCTCGCGCCGGGCGGCTCCAACGCCAACCTCAGCTCCTACCTCTTCGGCTCCCTGTCCACGGTCGCCCCCGAGGACGTCCTGGCGATCTCCGTCCTGGCCGCGTTCGTCGTCGCCGTCACCCTGGGACTGCGCCGCCAGCTGTTCGCGGTCAGCCAGGACGAGGAGTTCGCCCGGGTCACCGGACTGCCGGTGCGCGCCCTGAACCTGCTGGTCGCCGTCACCGCCGCGGTCACCGTCACCGTCGCCATGCGGGTGGTCGGCCTGATCCTGGTCTCCGCCCTGATGGTCGTACCCGTCGCCGCCGCCCAGCAGCTCACCCGCTCGTTCGCCGCCACGTTCGCGATCGCCGTCGCCCTCGGCATCGGCTCCACCGTCGGCGGCACCGTCACCTCCTACTACCAGGACGTGCCGCCCGGCCCGACGATCGTGCTGCTGACCATCGCCGCGTTCCTCGTCCTCACCGTCCTCGCCACCCCGCTCGCCCGACGCCGCGCCCGGGCCCTGGCCGCCGCCCGGCCCACCGGGGACCCCGCCGAGTGCGCCGTCCCGGCCCCCCGCGAGCCCGCCGGCGGGATCGGCGTCTGACCGCGCCCGGCCCGGGCTGGCACAATGGCCCCGGCAGGCGCAGCGGAATGAGGAGGCAACCGGTGACCACCGCAGGACCGCCCGTGAAGGGCCGCGCCACCCGGCAGCGCGCCGCCGTCGCCGCGGCCCTCGACGAGGTCGACGAGTTCCGCAGCGCCCAGGAGCTGCACGACATGCTCAAGCACAAGGGCGACTCGGTGGGCCTGACCACGGTCTACCGCACGCTCCAGTCCCTCGCCGACGCCGGCGAGGTCGACGTGCTGCGCACCTCCGACGGCGAGTCCGTCTACCGGCGCTGCTCCACCGGCGAGCACCACCACCACCTCGTGTGCCGCGTCTGCGGCAAGGCCGTGGAGGTCGAGGGGCCGGCGGTGGAGAAGTGGGCGGAGGCGATCGCCGCCGAACACGGTTACGTGAACGTCGCCCACACGGTGGAGATCTTCGGCACCTGCGCGGAGTGCTCCGCGGGGTGAGCGGGGGCCGGTGCGCGCGGTGCGGACGCGCGGCGGCCCTGGGGGCTGCCGCCCCCAGACCCCCGCTTCGGCCTGAACGGCCTCGTCCTCAATCGCCGGACGGGCTGTCCTTTCGGCCCCCCAGCTCCAGAAGCTGTTCGTTCGGGATCGCGCCGCCGAAGCGGCGGTCGCGGGAGGCGAACTCCAGGCAGGCCCGCCACAGGTCACGGCGGTCGAAGTCGGGCCACAGCACGTCCTGGAACACCATCTCGGCGTACGCGCTCTGCCACAGCAGGTAGTTGGAGGTGCGCTGCTCGCCGCTCGGGCGCAGGAACAGGTCCACGTCCGGCATGTCCGGGTAGTACAGGTACTTCTGGATGGTCTTCTCGCCGACCTTCGACGGGTCCAGGCGGCCCGCCGCCACGTCCTCGGCCATCGCCTTGGCCGCGTCCGCCAGCTCGGCCCGGCCGCCGTAGTTCATGCAGAAGTACAGCGTCAGCAGATCGTTGCCCTTGGTCTGCTCCTGGGCGACCTGGAGCTCCTTGGCGACCGACTTCCACAGCCGGGGCATCCGGCCCACCCAGCGCACCCGGATGCCCAGCGCGTCGAGCTGGTCACGGGTCTTGCGGATGAAGTCGCGGTTGAAGTTCATCAGGAAGCGCACCTCGTCGGGCGAGCGCTTCCAGTTCTCGGTGGAGAACGCGTACAGGGAGATGTTGCGCACGCCGATCTCGATCGAGCCCTGGAGCACGTCCAGCACGCGCTCCGCGCCGACCTTGTGCCCCTCGGTGCGCGGCAGGCCGCGCTCCTTGGCCCAGCGGCCGTTGCCGTCCATGACGATCGCCACGTGCTCGGGCACCAGCTCGCCGGGGAGCTTCGGCGGCCGGGCCCCGGACGGATGCTGCTCCGGCGCCCGGTAGTCGCGCCGCCGTCCCCCAAGGATCCCGCGTACGGCCATGTGCTCCTCGTCTCCCTTGCTTTCCCTTGTTGCGCTTACTGCGCCTACGTCGCTTACTTCGCGCTTACTTCTCGACGTACCTGAGCGAGCGCAGACCGCGCTCCAGGTGCCAGTGCAGGTAGGCGGACACCAGCCCGCTGCCCTCCCGCACGAACCGCGGCTCGCAGGCGTCCGCCGTCACCCAGTCCCCGGTGAGCAGCGCACCGAGCAGGACGAGCGTCTGCGGCGAGGGTACGACACTGCCGGGCGCCCGGCAGTCGACGCAGACGGAGCCGCCGGAGGCCACCGAGAAGAACCGGTTCGGCCCGGGCATCCCGCACCGGGCGCAGTCGCCGAAGCTCGGCGCGTAGCCGTTGACCGCGAGCGAGCGCAGCAGGAACGCGTCGAGCACCAGGTGCGGGGCGTGCTCGCCCCGGGCCAGGGTGCGCAGGGCGCCCACGAGCAGCAGGTACTGCTGCACGGCCGGCTCGCCCTCGTGGTCGGTGAACCGCTCCGCGGTCTCCAGCATGGCGGTGCCCGCGGTGTAGCGGGCGTAGTCCATGACGATCCCGCCGCCGTACGGCGCGATGGTCTCGCTCTGCGTGCACAGCGGCAGCCCGCGTCCGATCAGCTCGCTGCCCCGCGCGAAGAACTGCACGTCCACGTGCGAGAACGGCTCCAGCCTGGCCCCGAACTTCGACTTCGTCCGCCGCACGCCCCGGGCCACCGCCCGCACCCGTCCGTGCCCGCGGGTGAGCAGGGTGATGATCCGGTCCGCCTCGCCCAGCTTCTGGGTGCGCAGCACGATGCCGTCGTCGCGGAACAGACTCATCGCGCACCGTCGCGGAACAGGCTCATGCGCCCATTGTCGCGTACCCGGACCCGGCGCCGGACCATGCACGGGGCCCGCGGCTCCGGTTCCCTAGGGGAACCCACGGGGGTAAACCCCCCGAAGATCCGGGCAGTTGCCCGGATGTGGCGGACGGCCCCGATCGGTGAGGCTCGTCACATGACGCACTCCACTCGCAGCCGTGTCCGCCGCGCCGCCGCCCTCGCCGGCGTCTGCGCCGTCGTCCTCGGCCTCACCGCGCCCGCCGCCACGGCCTCCACGGTCTCCACCGCTCCCACCGCCTCTTCCGCCTCCGCCTCCGCCTCCGCCGAGCGCACCACCTTGAACTGGACGAAGTGCGCGGGCGACGCCGCCGACCCGCGCCGGCAGTGCGCCACGCTGAAGGTCCCCATGGACTACGCCGACCCGCACAGCCCGCTCATCGACATCGCCGTCTCCCGCGTCCCGAGCGAGAAGACCTCCGCCCGGCGCGGCGCGCTGTTCCTCATCCCGGGCGGCCCCGGCAACTCCAGCCTCGACGACCCGTCCGGCAAGGGCCGAAGACTGCCGCAGGAGGTCCGCGACGCCTACGACCTGATCGGCTTCGCCCCGCGCGGCCTGGCCCCCTCCACCGCCGTCGACTGCGGCCTCGACCACGCCGACCTCGCCACCTCCCGGCTGCGCCCCTGGCCGGCCCCGGACGGCTCCGTCGACGGCAACCTGGCCACCGCGCGCCGCACGGCCGCCGCCTGCGCCCGCGACGGCGGCGAGCTGATCCGGCACCTCAGCACCGCGAACGAGGCCCGCGACCTCGACCGCCTGCGCGCCGCCCTCGGCGAGCGGAGGATCTCCGCCTGGGGCGTCTCCTACGGGACGTACGTCGGCGCGGTCTACAGCCAGCTGTTCCCCGAGCGCACCGACCGGTTCGTCCTGGACAGCAACGACAACCCCGATCCCGGCCTGGTCGGCCGGGCCTGGCTCGCCGGGCACGAGCGGGGCGTGGAGGACGTCTTCCCGGACTTCGCCGCCTGGGCCGCCACGCCCGGCAACCCGGACCGCCTGGCCGAGCGGGCCGCCGACGTCCGGCCGCTGTTCCTGGCGCTCGCCGCCCGGCTCGACCGCTCCCCGATCCCCTGGCCCGGCGCCAACCCCGAGGAGCTGAACGGCAACGTACTGCGCCAGACCATGCTGGACAGCCTCTACGCGCCGGCCAAGTACCCGGCCCTGGCGCAGCTGATCCGGGCCGCGCGGCAGGGCACGGTGCCGCCCGCCCCCGCGAGCCCGCCGGAGGCCGTGCTCCAGAACGTCACCGCCGTCGGCGCCGGCACCCTGTGCGGCGACGTGGCCTGGCCGCACGACGCCGCCGCCTACCGCGCGGACGTGGCCGCGAGCCGCGCGGAGTTCCCGCTGACCGCGGGCATGCCGCGCAACGCGATGCTGTGCGCCGCCTGGCCGTACGCGCCGCAGGAGGCGCCGGTGCGCATCACGGGCGACGGACCGGCCAACGTCCTGCTGGTGCAGAACGAACGCGACGTCGCCACCCCGCTCAGCGGCGCGCGGAAGCTGCGTAAGGCGTTCGGCGGGCGCGCGGTCATGGTGACCGTGAACTCCACCGGCCACGACGCCTACCTCGCCAACGGCAACGCCTGCGGCGACCGCGTCGTGTCCGACTTCCTGGCGGGCGGAGCGCGCCCGGCGACCGATCTGTATTGCCGCTGACCCCGTACGGCGCCCCGGCCCCTCAGCCCTGGCCCCTCAGCCCCGGTCCACCATCCAGGTGCCGTCCTCCTCGTCGTCCACGCGCACCTCCAGCTCGCGCACGCCCATGCCCGCGTCCCAGAGTTCCTTGAAGCGCTTCATCCGGTCCTGGACGTGGTCCTGGCGGGCGATGAGCCGGGTGCGGACGTTGACGTCGCGCAGGTCCTGGTCGATCTCGAAGGACGCCTCCTCGTCGTAGACGATGAAGTCGTTGGTGGTGCCGCGCTGGAGGTGCGGCGGCAGTTCGGGCAGGACCGCGACGCGCACCTCGATGCGCAGCAGTTCCTGCTCCTCGCACAGCCGCAGCAGCCGGTCGTCCAGTTCGCGGGCGCTCTCCAGCAGGAACACCCGGCGCACGCTCACCCCGCGCTCCTCGATGGCCTCCTGCTGCGCCTGGAGGTAGCGGCTGGCGGGCTCGCTGTTCCAGAACTGGCGGTCCACGGAGGTGCTGGTGGCGCAGACGGACTGCTCGGCGGCGCGGGTCAGGGAGAGCATCCAGTCGTGGTTCTCGCCGGGGCACTCGGCGCTCAGATTGGAGAGGTCGCTCATGTGGCCGACCACCCGCTTCATCTCCAGGCGGACGAACGTGTAGAGGATCGGCGGCTGGGGCGCCAGCACCTCGGCGAAGCTCTTGGCCAGCTCGGGCACGCTGTCGATACGGACCCGGTCCGGGCCGGGGTAGGGGTCGGCGGACCGCTCCACCTCGGAGACCCGGCTCTCCACCAGCTGCCGCACGCTCTCGGTGTGCCGGGTCAGTCCGGTGCGCAGTTCCTCGGACTGGCGGTCGAGGCCCGAGCGCAGCTCCCGCGCCTGGCGGGCCAGGCCGCCGCGCAGTTCCTCGTCGTGCCGTTCGAGCCGGTGGACGCTGTCGCGCACCGCGGCGGCGGTCTCGGTCAGCAGGCTCTCCGTGCGCCGGGTGTGCTCCTCCACCCGCCGGTCCAGGCCCAGCACGTACTGGACGAGCACCGCGGCGGCGGCGCAGAGCAGCCCGGTCGCGAACTGCCTGAGCGGCGCGGTGTCCGGGCTCAGCAGCGCGGTGACGCCCCAGGCGAGGCCGCCCAGGACGGCGCCGGCCGCCAGCCGGCGGCCCCACCGGGACGGGTCGGCGTCCGCCGTCAGGGCGCGCCGGAGACCGCCGGCGGTGGGCGGCGGCCCGCCCGGCGGGCCGGGGGCCGCCGGGCCGGCCGGGCGCGCCGTGGCCGGTGCGCCCGCCGCCTCCTCGGGCTGGGGTGACTGTGCCGTGCTCATCTCGCTTCTCCCCCCGTTGGGATGCGCGTCGGAATCGGGGTGCGGGGACGTGCGTGACGGACCTGGTCGGGCCTCCGGTCAGGGAGCCGGCTCCACCTCCCGGTACAGCGCCGGGATGGCGTGCAGGGCGAGCTGGTCGCGGATGCGCTGCACCAGCGCCAGCCACTGCCGGGTGAATCCGGGCCGCTCCTCCAGCGCCTCCCACAGCGGGGCCAGTTCCGCCGCCACCCGGGCCCGCGGCATCCACAGGTGCAGCAGGTGGTCGACGGCGGGGCGGAGGGCGGCGAGGACGGCGGGGCGCTCCGGCGCGCCGGGTCTGGACCGCGGCGGCGTACCGGAGCCCAGGGCGATGCCGTCGAGCATGCGGACCAGGGTGGTCAGCAGCCAGTCGTGCAGGGCCAGATCGTCGCAGAGCACGGCGATCTCGGCGCTGTCGGTGTCCTCGGGCACCCGGAGCCGTACGGTGCGCAGCTCGTCCTCGGCCAGGGTGAACCGTTCCAGGCTCGGGCCCTCGCCGGGGTGCGCGGGCAGCGCCGCCCAGCGCAGCCGGGTGGGGCGGGAGCGCAGCGGCGGGCAGTGGTCGAGCAGGGGGTGGCGCAGCAGCCGGGTGAGCAGTCCGTCGGCGATGAGCCCGACGTCGAGGTCGCCGTGCCGGCCGCCGTCGAGCACGCCGTGGGCGACCGCCTCGTGGGGCAGCTTGCCGAACGGTTCGAGCACTCCGGGCCGCACCAGGTAGTGGCCCCACGGCCGGCGCTGGTCGGGGCCGGTGGCCGGGAGGCGGAAGTAGGCGGAGGTCTGCAGGACGCGGCCCTCGGTGAGCGCGGCCCGGGCGGCGACGGTGCCGACCGCGCGGACCCGGGCGCCGTTGGCGCTGGGCAGCGGGCAGTCGACGCCGGTCAGGGTCTCGGGCGAGCGGGCGTAGAGGTTGGGGCGCTCGGAGAGCAGGACGCGTTCGTCGGCGCGCAGGCCGAGGAGCTGGGCGGCGGCCCGGATGTCGAGCGCCTGCCGGGTGGGCAGCAGGCAGGTGCGGATCTCGCCGCAGGCGAGCACCGCGCCCTCCTCCCGCGGTCCGGGCCCCCTTCCCGCCGCCATGTCAGGGGCCCGCGTAGAAGACGTAGGAGACGCGGTCGGCGACCGAGTCGGGCACGGGCACGCCCTCGCGGGCGGAGCGCTCGGCGACCTGGCGCAGCGCCGCCGTGTCCACCTCGGTCTGGTCGAGGACGACGCGGACGGCGTGTTCGACGGGTAAGAACCGGTTCGGCAGCACCGAGCAGGTCCGGTAGGCGGCGAACGGGTCCGCGCGCGCGTTGAGCCGGACCAGCGAGGGCAGTTCGTCCCAGTCGTCGGGGAAGTCCTGGCCGGTGTGCGCGTCGGGGGTGAAGAGGGGTTCGCCCTCGTGGCGCAGCAGGCCGAGGCGGGCGAGCTGCCACACGGCGGCGAGGAAGGGACAGGACCAGGTGCGGTGTCCGTCGGCGTCGTCGTTCCAGAGTTCGACGTCGAGGAAGACGGAGTGCCGGCGGGCGGCGGTCTCCTGGGGCGGCTGCCAGGCGGTGGCCGGCTTCATCGCCTGCGGGGCCCGGGCCACCGGGCTGCGCTCGCCGTTGGCCAGCCAGCCGGTCTGGGCGGCGGGCGGGCGGTTGCCGTAGCTGCCGGGCGGCGGCGACTCGACGATGCGGGCGGCGACCGCCTGGGCGACGGGCACCTTGCCGGTGACGGCGCAGCCGGACTCGCGGGCGAGGTAGTCGATCCGGAGTCCGGCCCGGTCGGCCTCGGCGAGCAGCAGCGGGACGAGTTCGCGGGGGCTGGAGAAGCGGGTGAAGTAGTCGTCGATCAGGAAGCAGGTGCTGATGCGGGGGCGCCGGCCGCCGGTGCGGGCCGCCGCGGCGGCGCGGGCGGCCTCCACCCAGGGGCGGACCTGGGTGAAGTGCTCGCGCAGCCGGTGCGGTCCGGCCTCGAAGTCCTCCATGTAGAGGTGTCCCAGCTCCAGGGAGAGGTGGGACAGCGGCACCGACTGGGTGCGCGGTTCCGCAGTGGTCTCGCGGAACGCCGCCTCCGTCATGGCCGCCCCCAGTGCGCGTCGTCCGTCAGCCGCAGGGCGATCTCCTCCAGGGCCTCCAGGGTCTCCTTGTTGGCTATCTGGGTGGAGAGGACGTCCTCTTCGGTGATCAGCTGTTCGCGCCACTGGAGGATCGGTTCCAGCGGGACGATGCCGAGGACGACGCTGTCGCCGATGCGGTGCTCGGCGGCGAGCCGGCGCAGCGTCTCGTCGCAGGCCTGCATCCAGGCGGCCTGGGCGGGCGAGCCCTGGGACCACAGCGGCGACTCCGGGTCGGGCACGGCGGCGCGGACGAAGCGGATCGCGGCCCGCAGCGCGTCCTCGTCGTGGCCGCGCTCCACGCCGCCCTTGATGATGCCGTGCTCCTTGTGGACCAGTCCGGCGGCGGCGATGACGTGCTGGCGGGTCCAGCGGTGGAAGACCAGCCAGCGGAAGGGGACGTTGCGCATCCGGGGGTGGGCGGTGGCGGCCAGGACCATGTCGACGGCGTAGCTGCGGCCGGCGCTGAGGTCGACCACGATCAGGTCGAACTCGCCGTTGAGCCGCAGCAGCAGGTCGATGCAGCGCTCCAGGGCCTCCTCGCCGGTGGCGAACTCGCCGCCGCCGGCGTCGCCGGGGAGCAGGACCAGGCGGCCGGACTGGTTGGGGCGGGCGCGCAGCAGCGGATGCTCGGTCTGCCGCCAGACGTCGATCCGGACCGGCTCGGCGATCTCGCCCTCCAGGTAGGAGTGCAGTCCGCGTTCCTCGGTGCCGCGCATCGCGCTGGGCACGTCGAAGACGGCGGCGGCGGTCGGCGAGCCGAAGTCGAAGTCGACGTAGGCGACGTGGTCGCCGGTCAGGGCGCGCTGGTAGGCGAGGTTGGCGCTGGTCACCGAGCGGCCGGTGCCTCCCTTGTCGGAGGCGGCGAAGACGAGCACGGCTCACACCTCCTGTGTCGCGGCGCCCCTGGCCTGGGCCAGGGTGTCGAGTTCCTGGAGCACGGGCAGGGCGAGCGCGAAGGCGGTGGCGGGCCGCTCGTCCAGGAGGGTGCGGGCGCGGTCGAGGCGGCTCTCGATGCTACGCATGGTGCGGGCCCGGGTGCCGTCGCCGGTGGCGGACGCCTCCAGTTGCTCCTTGCCGAACAGATGGGTGGCCTCGCTGAGCAGTTCCCGGGCCAGCTGGCCCAGTTCGGGGCTGCGGATGGGCTGCTGTTCGTAGAGGTTGCGGGCGGCGACGAGGCATTCGGTGAGGCGCTCGGTGATGCTCCAGGACAGGCGCGGGGCGGTGTGCCGCGCCTCGGGGTAGACGGACCGGACGTCGTCCCAGAGTTCCAGTCCGTGGCCCGCGTCGATGCGCCGGTCCCACAGGTGTTCGAAGGTCATCTCGGCCAGGCGCAGCAGGCGGTCCTGGGCGTCGATGTTGCGGGAGAGCGTCGCGAGCTGGATGGTCCGTTTCAGCAGCTGGGCGGAGAAGTCGGTCATCCGCCACAGGAGCAGTCCGCCGGAGCGGTCGGAGCCGGCCAGCGGCATGGTGACGCCGGAGCTGTGCATCCGGAGGATGGGGTCCTCCCGGGTCATCCGGCTGGTGATCCGGCCGCGGTCGGCCAGCCGCTCCATGATGGCGACGGTGCGGGTGAGGTCGTCGTCGGTGGCCTTCCGGCGGATCAGGTCGTGCACGAGGATGGCCGCGACGGTCAGCGAGAAGTACTCGGACTCCAGGCGCAGTCCGGTGGTCTGCCAGGGCAGGTCCTCCAGCGGCCAGCGCTCGCTGCCGAAGCGGGCGACGGCCGACCAGTACTGCTGGCTCAGCTCCCAGCGCAGCCGCAGCGCCTCGGCGAGTTTCTGCTGGTCGGCGTCGAGCAGACCCAGGGTGAGGGTGCGCTCGGAGAACAGGTCCTGGATGCCGTCGAGGGCGACGACGGTGAAGTACACGTACGGCAGCCGGTCGGCGATGCCGTCGGGCTGGCCGGGGACCTGGACGTCGAGGTCGGTGACCTTGGGCGCGTCCTGCACCACGCCCCAGGCCCAGCCGCACTCGAAGAGCTGGGTCTCGTCCCGGATGCTCTCGTCGACCTGGATGCCGCGGGTGAGGCTCTCGATGATGGTGGCGCGCAGCGGGCGGAACCGGCGGGAGAACTGCTGGAGGACGGCCCGCTCGGACTGCCTGTTCTGTCCGATGACCTGGATCAGCCGGCGGCCCTGCTCGGACTCGGCGTCGAAGACGTTGACGGTGAAGGAGCGCAGCAGGCTGATCATCGCGGAGGTCAGCCGGGCGTTGGTGGCGTCGCGCAGTTCCACGACGGCCCGGCGCACCTCGGGGCGGGTGGTGGTGCTCTCGTAGACCTTGAGGAAGCCGAGGGTGGCCAGGCACAGGGTGACGGACATCGAGTAGGAGTCCACCACGCCCAACTGGCTCTGCTCGTGAGTGAGTTCGAGCTTGGTGTCGGAGGGTTTGAAGTAGTGGCCGCCGGCGAAGGTGGGGCTCTCGTCCGCTCCGGTGTGGGTGCGCATGAACTGGGTCAGCGCGGTGATCAGGTTGGGCGGGATCTCCAGCCGGCTGCCGACGCCTTCGAGGGCGCGCAGGACGTCCCGTTCGGTGGTGTCGGGCTGGTCGAGGCGGAAGGCGGGGACCTCGGTGGCGGGGTACAGCAGGCAGAGCAGGCGTTCGGCGTCGGCCACGCTGCTCAGCCCGTCGGTCTCCTCCAGGACGAGCTTTCCGTCCTCGAAGGAATGACGGCCGATGGCCCGCCAGACGTCCAGCAGATGCTGCCGTGGCTTGATCTGCATCCCCGCACCCCTCGTACAGATCTCGTTGCCTGTCCCGACATGGTCCCCGTTCCTAGGGGACGGCAATCTCCGAATTCCGCCGCCCCAGGGCGAGGAGCATGCCCTCGTGGCCCGGCCGTACGACATGGTCGAGATCGTGGATCTCCAGTTCGGCGCTGAAGGGCGCCAGGCTCCCGGCGGCCCGCTCCCGGTTCACCCGGTAGGCGGGGTAACGGTGCTCGCCGACGTCGTAGCCGATGGACTCCTTCATGAACGCGACCGCGTACGGCGCCCCCTCGCCGAGCGCGTTCATGAAGCAGGACACGCCCCGCTGGAACTCCTCGGGGCACTCGGACATGGAGTCGGCGACGAAGAACATCGTCCCGATGTCCCAGCGCCGGTGTCCGTCGAGGTCGAACAGGTTGAGCCGCTCGACCCGGACGATCTCGCTGACCCGGCTCCTGGGCTCGGCGACGTCCCGGTAGGCGGGGCGTTCCCGCAGCACCTCCCAGAACGCGTCCCAGGCCCCGTCGAAGCCCTCCGGCGCGACCTGCCGCTCCAGGTACTCGACGTTCGGCTGGGCGTATTCGAGCAGCATCAGCTTGGCGCACCAGGGAAGCATGGAGAGCGCGGGGTAGAGGTTCGCGCCGGCGCCGACGTCGACGCCCCACAGCGAACGCGGGGTGACGTCGGCCAGACAGCGGCCGAAGTAGTCGCGCAGCAGCCGCACGATCTGGAGGTCCGCCTCCAGCGGCGTGCGGTAGTTGTTGTCGACGTACACCTCTGGATCGAACTTCGACCAAGGTGCGTCAGCGTTGCGATCCATCATCACCCTGCCGCGTTCCGTTCGTCTTCCGAGCTAGCCCGTGTGCCGTGTTCTGAGCCGTGGACGTCGTCGGCGAGTGAGGCGGCATCCCCGTATCCCCGCACGGTAGGCCCACCCGAGAGGCGCAGACAGCCGGGAATACGCCACTCCCCTTGTGCAGGGGGCACTCGGGCGCACGTCAGCACACCTGGGCGCACACGCTAACTCGCCCTTGCACGCGCGGAGTTGGGCGGCCCACTCTAGTCAGAACGGAGCACCGGCCGCTACCGAACCTGGATTCATTCCTTCGGGTAACGCCGGTGCCCCGTCGAGTTGACGCCCGCACGTCCGACTGGGGGGTGGCATGACCGCCGAACCGCTGGAACGATCCCTGGACCGCCACGATCAGCTCACGGCCGAGGCGCCGTTCCCGGAACCCCCGCCGCCGGTGCTGCGCACGGCCCGGATCGCCGACCTGCCCGAACTCCAGCGCCTGGACGCGGAGGTCTTCCAGGAGTTCGCCTACCCGGGCTTCCTGCTGCGCCAGCTCTTCGACATGTACGCGGAGCACTTCCTGGTCCTCGACGACGGCGCGGGCCGGCTGCGCGGGTACGTGCTGGCCGGCACCACGGCGCTGGACCGCGACAGCTGGATCCTCGGCCTGTGCGTGACGCACGACCGCCGCCGCAACGGGCTGGGCCGGGAACTGATGATCGAGGTCCTCGCCCGGCTGCGGCGCAGCGGGATCGAGCAGGTCAGGCTGACCGTGGAGCCCGCCAACCGGGCCGCGGTCCTGCTCTACCGCTCGCTGGGCTTCCGCCCCGAGGAACCGGACGGGGGCCTGCGCCGGGACTACTTCGGCCCGGCCATGGACCGCCTGGTGCTGCGCCTGGAACTGAGGCCGGGTTGCTGAGGCCGGGCCGCTGACGCCTGGGCCGCCGCGGATCGCTGAGGCCGGGCCGGTGACGCCGGGCCGCTGAGGCCGGTGGGCCGCTGACGCCGGTGGCCCACCGGCGCCCGCGGGCCCCGGCCGGGGTCAGGACGGGGTCAGGACGGGGTGCGGGCCGCGGCCAGCAGGCGGGTCACGTCGTCCGCGCAGATCGTCAGCGCCGCCCCGACGGTGGCGAGGGCGTCGCGTTCGGCGGGGGTGTAGGGGCCGTCGGCCAGGGCGATGCGGGCGGCCTGGAGGAGGATCGACTCGCGGCCGGCGGCGGCCAGGTGGGGGGCCAGCGGGTCCAGCGCCTCGTGCAGCTCTATGGCCAGGCCCGTGGTGCAGGGCTGCTCCTCGTAGACCCGGCCGGTGTCCGCGGCCAGCGCCTCCACCAGCGAGGCGAGCCGCTCCTCGGTGCAGTCGGCGACGCCGGCGGCGCGGACGGCGGCCGCCGCGGTCTCCAGGCTCGTCCGGGCGCCCGCGCCGCCCGCGCAGAGCACGGCGAGGGCGACGGTGTGCACGGCGTCGCGGAGCATCGCGGAGAAGCGGCTCGTGGTCGGATGGTCCAGGGCGTCGGTGCCGAAGTGGCCGCGGCAGGCGGCGCACTCCACGACCGGCCCGGCCGCGCCGCGCGGCAGCACGGGCACGCCGAGGACGGTGAACCGCCGCCGGCCGCTCAGCCGCTGGTAGTTGCGGTCGCCGCCGCAGCCGGGGCAGAAGAACTCGCCGTCGCCTACGGGCGTCCACGAGGTGCGGGTGCCCAGCACGCGGGCGTGCCCGGCGGCACGGTCGTCTCGTCCCCGTACAGGCAGCACGTCGCACCTCCGTCACCTCGCGGCAACATCGCCGCGATGGCGTGATGTTAGCCACATCGGTGAGGCTGAGTCAGTACCCCGGACGAGACCTTTCCGTGACCTGGCCGGTAACCGACGCCACGGAAAACGGGCCCCGACCGCCCGAAGAGGCGGCCGGAGCCCGGAAAACACCGGTCAGTGCGGTCAGCGGGCCGCCCGGTTGACGGCCGAGACGACCGCCTTCAGCGACGCACGTGTCGTGTTCGCATCGATGCCGATGCCCCACAGGACCTTGTCCTCGATCGCGCATTCGATGTACGAGGCGGCCAGCGCGGAGGCGCCCTCGCTCATCGTGTGCTCCTGGTAGTCCAGCAGGCGTACGTCCACGCCCACGGAGTGCAGGGCGTCGAAGAACGCGGAGATCGGGCCGTTGCCGGAGCCGGTCAGGACCGTGTCCACGCCGTCCACCTGGGCCTCGACGGTGAGGCTGTCCACGCCGTCGGTGTCGGTGGTGGACTGGCCGTTGTTGACCTGGATGCGACCCCACGGGTTGTCCGGGTTGGGCAGGTACTCGTCCTGGAAGACCGACCAGATCTCCTTGGGCGTGACCTCGCCGCCCTCGGCGTCCGTCTTGGCCTGGATGATCTTCGAGAACTCGATCTGCATCCGGCGCGGCAGGTCCAGCTTGTGGTCGTTCTTCAGGACGTAGGCGATGCCGCCCTTGCCGGACTGCGAGTTGACGCGGATGACGGCCTCGTAGGAGCGGCCGACGTCCTTGGGGTCGATGGGCAGGTACGGCACCGCCCACTCGATGTCGTCGACCGTGACGCCCTTGGCCGTCGCGTCGGCCTCCATGGCGTCGAAGCCCTTCTTGATGGCGTCCTGGTGGGAGCCGGAGAAGGACGTGTAGACCAGGTCGCCCACGTACGGGTGGCGCGGGTGGACCTCCATCTGGTTGCAGTACTCCCACGTACGGCGGATCTCGTCGATGTCGGAGAAGTCGATCTGCGGGTCGACGCCCTGCGAGAACAGGTTCATGCCCAGGGTGACCAGGTCGACGTTGCCGGTGCGCTCGCCCTGCCCGAACAGGCAGCCCTCGACGCGGTCGGCGCCGGCCATGACGGCCAGCTCGGCGGCCGCGACGGCCGTGCCGCGGTCGTTGTGCGGGTGCACGGACAGGCAGACGTGCTCGCGGCGGGACAGGTTGCGGCCCATCCACTCGAAGCGGTCCGCGTGCGTGGAGGGCGCCGAACGCTCCACCGTGGCGGGCAGGTTGAGGATGATCTCGCGGCCCGGGCCCGGCTGGTAGACGTCCATCACCGCCTCGCAGACCTCCAGCGCGAAGTCCAGCTCGGTGTCGGTGAAGATCTCCGGGCTGTACTGGTAGCCGAATTCCGTCTCCGGGCCCAGCAGCTTGTCGGCGTACTCCATCACCAGACGGGTGCCGTCGACGGCGATCTGCTTGATGTCGTCCCTGGAGCCGCGGAACACGACCCGGCGGAAGACCGGCGCGGTGGCGTTGTACAGGTGGACGGTGGCGCGCCTGGCGCCCTTCAGCGACTCCACGGTCCGCTCGATCAGGTCCTCGCGGGCCTGGGTCAGCACGGAGATCGTGACGTCGTCCGGGATCGCGCCCTCCTCCTCGATGATGGAGCGCACGAAGTCGAAGTCGGTCTGGCCGGAGGCCGGGAAGCCGACCTCGATCTCCTTGTAGCCCATCTTGACCAGCAGGTCGAACATCGCGCGCTTACGGGCGGGCGACATCGGGTCGATCAGGGCCTGGTTGCCGTCGCGCAGATCGGTGGAGAGCCAGCGCGGGGCGGCGGTGATCCGCTTCTCGGGCCAGGTGCGGTCGGGGATGGCGACCTGCTCGTAGCCGCCGTACTTGTGGACCGGCATGGAACTGGGCTGCTGGCGATTGACCATGGTTGCGTGGGCTCCTCGGGAAGTCCGCGGGATGCGGGGCCAAAAAGGCGGCCGACGGCGCAACGCCAGACTCCGCGGGGAGGGGGTCGGCCTCGACTACAGGCCCTCGCCGCGGCAGCTAAGAAGAAGCAGCCCGAAACGCATGATGCTGTGCACCCTAGCCGAGCCGCGCCGGACGTGCGGGCCTCGTCCAGTATGCGAAACCGAGGGGACGAACCGGACAAAACGTGTGCGATGTCACGCCGTCGCCTGCCCGATGTCACGCCACGCAACCGCCCTTTACCCTGCGCGGCCGCACCACAACCGTCTTGACCCGTTATTTCACCAATCAAGGTTGCAGGTAGTGACTTTGGCGTAACGCAGTGCGATGGTCGAGGCATGACGACTCACGGGGGCCTCGAGCCCGTCTTCTGCGCCATCGTGCCGCCACACGTCCTCGACCGCCTCGCCCGCAGCGAGGACCCCGCGCTGCACGGCCCCGCGCGCCGCACCCTCCAGCGCGACGCCATGGAGCGCACCCGGCGCCATCTGACCGCCGTCACCGGCGCCGCCGCCGTGACCCCGCCCGCCGGCAAGCAGGCCGGGCAGCCGCACCGCACGGTCTACGACGCGGGGCACGGCACCGACCTGCCCGGCCGCAAGGTCCGCGCGGAGGGCCAGCAGCCCGGCAAGGACGCCAGCGTCAACCGCGCCTACTCCGGCCTCGGCGCCACCTTCGAGCTGTACCTGAAGGCGTACAAGCGCGACTCCATCGACGGCCGCGGGCTGCCGCTGGACGCCTCCGTGCACTACGACGAGAAGTACAACAACGCCTTCTGGAACGGCGAGCAGATGGTGTTCGGCGACGGCGACGGCGAGATCTTCCTCGACTTCACCATCCCGGTGGACGTCATCGGCCACGAGCTGACGCACGGCGTCACCCAGCACACCGCCAACCTGGAGTACCAGGGCCAGTCCGGCGCGCTCAACGAGTCGGTCTCCGACGTCTTCGGCTCGCTGATCAAGCAGTACACCCTCGGCCAGACCGCCGCGGAGGCCGACTGGCTGATCGGCGCGGGCCTGCTCGCCCCGCGCGTCACCGGCAAGGCGCTGCGCTCCATGAAGGCGCCCGGCACCGCCTACGACGACGACGTGCTCGGCAAGGACCCGCAGCCGGCCACCATGGACCACTACGTCCACACCGGCAGCGACAACGGCGGCGTGCACATCAACTCCGGCATCCCCAACCACGCCTTCTACCTGGCCGCCACCGAACTCGGCGGCCACGCCTGGGAGAAGGCGGGCCAGGTCTGGTACGACGTGCTGACCGGCGGCAAGCTCACGTCGGACGCGCAGTTCGCCGACTTCGCCACGCTCACCGTCAAGGCGGCCCGGGAGAGGTACGGCGCGGGCGACGAACTCCAAGGCGTGAAGAAGGCCTGGGAACAGGTGGGGGTGCGGACGCTCTGAATCCGTACTAGACACGGAGCCATGCGTATTCAGGTACGGCGTACGGGCGGGTTCGCGGGCATCGAGCGGAACGCCGAGGTGGACACCGACGAGCGGTCCGACGCCCAGGAGTGGCGGTCACTGGCCGAGAAGGTGCTGACCGCGGGCGAGGGCGCGCGCGAGCCCGTGGTCCCGGACGGCTTCAGCTACGAGATCACCGTGGACGGCCGCACGATCCGCGCCGCCGATCCCCGGCTCACCGAGGACCAGCGGGAGCTGATCTCCCGCGTACTCAAGGAGGGAGCGTAACTGCCGTCTCCGGCACGGGCGTTGACTTCCCTTACCGCCGGTACGGATGATCCGCGCATGGCGACTGACGCACGCACCACGGGCCCAGGCACCCCGCTCCCCCGGTTCCCGGCCGGCTTCCTGTGGGGCGTGTCCACCTCGGCGCACCAGATCGAGGGCGCGGCCGGCGAGCGCGAGCCGTCCGTGTGGGACGCCTTCGCCGCCGAGCCGGGCCGGATCAAGGACGGCTCGACCGCCGCGGTGGCCTGCGACCACGTCCACCGCCACCAGGAGGACGTGGCCCTGCTGGCCGGTCTCGGCGTGGACGCCTACCGCTTCTCCGTCTCCTGGCCCCGGGCCGGCTCCCCGGGCGGGCTCGACTTCTACGACCGGCTCGTGGACGACCTGTGCGCGGCCGGGGTGCGTCCCGTCCCCACCCTCTTCCACTGGGACCTGCCGGCCCGGCTGGACTGGCGGGAGCGGGACACGGCGGCCCGGTTCGCGCAGTACGTCTCGACGGTCGCCGAACGGCTGGGCGACCGCGTCACCCAGTGGATCACCCTCAACGAGCCGGCCGAGCACACGCTGCTGGGCCACGCGCTCGGCGTGCACGCCCCCGGCGAGCGGCTCCTGTTCGACGCGCTGCCGGTCGCCCACCACCAGCTCCTCGCGCACGGGCTCGCGGTGCGGGCGCTGCGCGCCGCCGGGGCCCGCGACATCGGCGTCGCCAACTCGCACGGCCCGACCTGGCCGGCCTCGCGGGCGGAGGCGGACGTGGCGGCGGCGGACTTCTACGACATGCTGCTCAACCGCCTCTTCGCCGATCCGCTGCTGCTCGGCGCCTACCCGGCCGGGCTCGGCGAGCTGATGCCGGGCGACGTCGAGGCGGACCTGAGGATCATCGCGGAGCCGCTGGACTGGTACGGGATCAACTACTACGCCCCCTCGTGCGTCGGCGCCCCGCAGGAGAACGGGAGCGACGTCGGCGGCGTGTCCGTCCCGGCGGAGCTGCCCTTCTCGCTGCGCGAGATCGAGGGGTACCCGGTCACCGACTTCGGCTGGCCGGTCGTGCCCGAGGGGCTGACGGAGCTGCTGACCGGCTTCCGCGACCGCTACGGCGACCGCCTCCCGCCGGTCGTCGTCACCGAGAACGGCTGCTCCTACGAGGGCCTGGACGACCAGGCGCGGATCGCCTACCTGGACGGCCACCTGCGCGCCCTGCACCGGGCCCTGGCGGCGGGCGTGGACGTGCGCGGCTACTTCGTGTGGTCGCTGCTGGACAACTGGGAGTGGGCGGAGGGCTACACCCGCCGCTTCGGCCTGGTCCACGTCGACTACGCGACTCAGCGGCGCACGCCGAAAGCGTCGTACGCGTGGTTCCAGGAGGTGCTGCGGGCGCAGCGGTGATCCGCCGGCGGGCGGCGACGCGTACGGGCGCGGCGGCCCGCGCCCGCGTGCGCCCGCGTGACCGTGCGGCCGGGCCGCCGAAAAGTCCTACGGCGTTGTCACTCGCCCGTCGTACCCTGGGAAGCGCGAGGCCGCCCTCAGCTGTGCGGCCGTGACGAGGAGGAATCGCAGGCGTCGAGCGCCGGCCCATGACTCAGACATCCGCAGCCAACACCCCCGCGCAGGGGCAGGCGAGAGCAGAGTTCACCGTCCCCGCCCAGCACCCCATGGTGACCGTCCTGGGCTCCGGCGACTCCCTTCTGCGCGTGATCGAGAAGGCCTTCCCGGCAGCCGACATCCATGTCCGGGGCAACCAGATCAGCGCGGTCGGCGACACGGCGGACGTCGCCCTGATCCAGCGCGTGTTCGACGAGATGATGCTGGTGCTCCGCACCGGGCAGCCGATGACGGAGGACGCAGTGGAACGCTCGATCGCCATGCTCAAGGCGAGCGAGAACGGGGAGAGCGACGGCCAGGAGACCCCGGCCGAGGTCCTGACGCAGAACATCCTGTCCTCGCGGGGCCGCACCATCCGCCCCAAGACGCTCAACCAGAAGCGCTACGTCGACGCGATCGACAAGCACACGATCGTCTTCGGCATCGGCCCGGCCGGTACCGGCAAGACCTACCTGGCCATGGCCAAGGCGGTGCAGGCCCTGCAGTCCAAGCAGGTCAACCGCATCATCCTGACCCGTCCGGCGGTCGAGGCCGGCGAGCGCCTCGGCTTCCTGCCGGGCACCCTCTACGAGAAGATCGACCCCTACCTGCGCCCGCTGTACGACGCGCTGCACGACATGCTCGACCCCGACTCGATCCCCCGCCTGATGGCCGCCGGAACCATCGAGGTCGCCCCGCTGGCATACATGCGGGGGCGTACTCTCAATGACGCCTTCATCATTCTGGACGAGGCGCAGAACACCAGTCCCGAGCAGATGAAGATGTTCCTCACCCGGCTCGGCTTCGACTCGAAGATCGTGATCACGGGTGACGTCACGCAGGTGGACCTGCCCAACGGCACGAAGAGCGGTCTGCGGCAGGTGCAGGACATCCTGGAGGGCGTCGAGGACGTCCACTTCTCCCGCCTGTCGTCGCAGGACGTCGTACGCCACAAGCTCGTGGGCCGTATCGTCGACGCGTACGAGAAGTACGACAACACGCACGGCACCGAGAACGGCGGCGCGGCCAAGGCGCGTCCCAGGGCCGCCGGGCACGGGCACCAGGGGAAGTAGACCAGCACGACCATGTCGATCGACGTCAACAACGAGTCCGGAACCGAGGTCGACGAGCAGGCGATCCTCGACATCGCCCGCTACGCACTGGCCCGGATGCGCATCCACCCGCTCTCCGAGCTCTCGGTGATCGTCGTGGACGCCGACGCGATGGAGCAGCTGCACATCCAGTGGATGGACCTGCCGGGCCCCACGGATGTCATGTCCTTCCCGATGGACGAGCTGCGGCCGCCGAGCAAGGACGAGGAGGAGCCCCCGCAGGGGCTCCTCGGCGACATCGTGCTGTGCCCGGAGGTCGCCACCAGGCAGGGCGCCGAGGCGCCCACCCAGCACTCCATGGACGAGGAGCTCCAGCTGCTCACCGTCCACGGGGTGCTGCACCTGCTCGGCTACGACCACGAGGAGCCGGACGAGAAGGCCGAGATGTTCGGCCTCCAGGCCGCGATCGTGGACGACTGGCGTGCCGAGAAGGGCCTGACCGGCCCCTCCCCGGCGCCCACCGTCTCGTAAGCCGCCGATGAGTCCTCAGATCGTCGTCGGGGCGGTCGCCCTGGTCGTCGTGGCGTGGCTCGCCGCCTGCGCGGAGGCGGGCCTCGCCCGGATGTCGAGCTTCCGGGCCGAGGAGGCCGCGAAGTCCGGCCGCCGGGGCGCCGCCAAGCTGGCCCAGGTCGCCGCCGACCCGACCCGCTATCTGAACGTGGCGCTGCTGGTGCGGGTCGCCTGCGAGATGGCGGCGGCCTCGCTGGTCACGTACGCGTGCCTGGAGGCGTTCGCCGGCACGGCCGAGGCGCTGGCGGTCGCGATCGCGGTCATGGTCCTCGTCTCCTACGTCGCCGTCGGGGTCTCCCCGCGCACCATCGGCCGCCAGCACCCGCTGAACACGGCGACCGTGGCGGCGTACGTGCTGGTGCCGCTCGCCCGGATCATGGGGCCGATCCCGTCGCTGCTGATCCTGATCGGCAACGCGCTCACGCCCGGCAAGGGCTTCCGGCGCGGCCCGTTCGCCTCGGAGGCGGAACTGCGGGCGCTGGTGGACCTCGCCGAGCAGGAGTCGCTGATCGAGGACGAGGAGCGCCGGATGGTGCACTCGGTCTTCGAGCTGGGCGACACCCTGGTGCGGGAGGTCATGGTGCCGCGCACCGACCTCGTCGTCATCGAGCGGTACAAGACCATCCGGCAGGCCCTCACCCTCGCCCTGCGCTCCGGTTTCTCGCGCATCCCGGTCACCGGCGAGAGCGAGGACGACGTGGTCGGCATCGTGTACCTGAAGGATCTGGCCCGCCGCACCCACATCAGCCGGGACGCGGAGAACGACCTGGTGTCCACGGCGATGCGCCCGGCCGTGTTCGTGCCGGACACCAAGAACGCCGGCGACCTGCTGCGCGAGATGCAGAAGGAGCGCAACCACGTCGCGGTCGTCATCGACGAGTACGGCGGCACGGCCGGCGTCGTCACCATCGAGGACATCCTGGAGGAGATCGTCGGGGAGATCACCGACGAGTACGACCGCGAGCTGCCGCCGGTGGAGGAGCTGGGCGAGGACCGCTACCGCGTCACCGCCCGCCTCGACATCACCGACCTGGGCGAGCTGTACGGCCTGGAGGAGTACGACGACGAGGACGTGGAGACGGTCGGCGGGCTGCTCGCCAAGGCGCTGGGCCGGGTGCCCATCGCCGGGGCGTCCGCCGCGGTGGAGCTGCCCGACGGGCGGACGCTGCGGCTGACCGCCGAGGCCGCGGCCGGCCGCCGGAACAAGATCGTGACCGTGCTGGTGGAGCCGGTGCCGGCCGAGCCGGCCGAGGACGCCGACGAGGAGAAGAAGCCGGAGTGACCCCCCAGGAGCTGCGCGCCCTGTGTCTGTCCTTCAACGCCGTCGTCGAGGACTTCCCCTTCAACCCGGAGACCTCCGTCTTCAAGGTGCGGGGCAAGCTCTTCGCCCTCACCGCGCTGGACGCCCGGCCCCTGACCGTCAACCTGAAGTGCGACCCGGAGGACGCCGTCCGCCTGCGCGGTGAGCATCCGGGGCTCGTCGTGCCGGGGTGGCACATGAACAAGCGGCACTGGAACACCGTCACGGTCGACGGCGAGCTCCCGGACCGGCTGGTCCGGGAGCTCGTGGAGGACTCGTACGACCTGGTGGTGGCCGGGCTGCCGCGCGCCGAGCGGCTCCGCCTGGACCGGCCCTAGGGTTTCTCAAGCGGCTCAGGCCGTCCGGCGGGTGCGCAGGCCCAGACCGATCAGGGCCGCCGCCACGAGGACGATCACCGCGTCCAGGCCGAGGACGGTGTGCACGCCCGCCATCAGGTCGTCGGAGGTGGTGGCCAGCACGCCCAGCAGCGGGATGCCGACCGTGATGCCGACCTGCTGGGTGGAGGTGACCAGGCCGGTGGCCAGGCCCTGTTCCTCGTCGGGCACGCCCGAGGTGACGGTCAGGCCGTAGGAGATGATCGCGCCCAGGTGGCACATGCTGGCCAGCGAGACGGCGGCGGTGGCCAGCCACACCGACCAGCCGTGGGTGTCGAGGCCGAGCAGCGCGGCGACCAGCGCGCCCTGTCCGGCCAGCGAGGCCACCAGCGTGCGGCGGGCGCCGAAGCGGCCGATGACCTTCGCGGCGAAGGAGCCGGCGACCGCCGACAGGACGCCCTGGACGCCGAAGACCAGCCCGGTCCGGAAGGCCGACAGGTGCAGGATCTCCTGGAGGTACAGGGTCAGGGCGAAGACGACCGTCGACATCATCGAGAAGGTGACCAGTCCGCCCAGGTTGCCCCAGGCCACCGTGCGGCGGCGCAGCATCGGCAGCGAGACCAGGGGCGCCGTGCTGCGATACTCGACGACCACGAAGGCGGTCAGCAGGGCGAGTCCGGCGGCCAGCGTGACCAGGACGTCGGCGCGGCCGAAGCCGTGGTCGGCGGCGGTGGACAGGGCGTAGATCAGCGACAGCAGGCCGCCGGTGACGGTGACCGCGCCGGGCACGTCGAGGCGGGGGCGCTGGGGGGTGCGGGACTCGGGCAGCAGGCCCGGGGCGAGCGGCAGCACGATCAGCGCGAACACGGTGAGCAGCGCCATGGTGGAGCGCCAGCCGAGGGCGTCGGTGAGGACGCCGCCGGCGACCATGCCGACCGTGAAGCCCAGCGACAGCAGCGTGCCCGAGATGCCGAGGGCCCGGTCGCGGGCGGGGCCCTCGGGGAAGGTGGTGGTCAGCAGCGACATACCGGTCGGCACGATCGCCGCCGCGCCCAGGCCCTGAAGGGCCCGGCCGGTCAGGAAGGACGCCGGGTCCCAGGCGAGGGTGGCCAGCAGGGAGGCGGCGCCGAACAGGGCGAGGCCGGTGAGGAAGAGCTTGCGGCGGCCGTACAGGTCGCCGATCCGGCCGAACAGCAGCAGGAAGCCGCCGGAGGGCAGCGCGAACGCGGTGACCGCCCACTGGAGTCCGGCCCGGCTCATGCCGAGGTCGGCGCCGAGTTCGGGGAGCGCCACGTTGAGGACGGAGAAGTCCAGGGCGACCATGAACTGGGCCGCGCACAGGACGAACAGGACCAGTCTGTCGCGCGTCGACAGCCGCGGGGCGCCGAGCGGTTCGGGCTCCCGGACGGGAGGGGTGCTGGATGAGGTGGTGGTGTCGATCGCCATGGCAAGGAGCTTCCTGCGATCGGAACAGCCGTGGGGAGTCGCAACTTATGGTGGTGGTGCCACCACCAGACAGTGCGAAGGGGGAGTCGTGCGCGAGGCGGACGCTTTCAAGAGTCATCGGCTGCGGGAGCTGCGCGAGTTCCTGATGAGCCGGCGGGCCCGGGTGAGTCCGGCCGAGGCGGGGCTGCCGGCGGGCGGCGCCCGGCGGCGCACGCCGGGCCTGCGGCGCGAGGAGGTCGCGGTCCTCGCCGGGGTGGGCGTGTCCTGGTACCAGTGGCTGGAGCAGGGCCGGGACATCTCGGTGTCGCCGCAGGTCCTGGACGCGGTGGGCAGGGTGCTCAGGCTCAGCGACGCCGAGCGGCGCCATCTGTACCTGCTGGCCGGGCTGAACCCGCCCACGCCCGAAGTGCCGCCGGGGAAGCGGGACATGTGCGACGGGCTGCGGCGGCTGATCGACACCTGGATGCCGTATCCGGCGCACATCATGGACATCTACTACAACTGCGTGATGTACAACGACGCCGCCGCGATGGTGCTGGGCATGCGGTCGGACATCACGCAGAACTGTCTCATCGACTTCTTCACCGACCCGCTGTACCGCTCGCGCTCCAAGAGCTGGGAGCGCAACGCGCGCACGGTGGTCGCGCAGTTCCGGGCCGCGTGCGCCGCCCGCCCCGACGACGAGGGCTTCCAGGCGGTGCTGTCGCAGGTCTCCGAGGCCAGCGAGGAGTTCACCGCCCTGTGGCGGGAGCGGGACATCGAGGACCACGGGCAGATCCGCAAGGAGCTGGAGCATCCGCTGGTGGGGCTGCTGTGCGTGGAGTCGACGGCGATGAGGGTGCCGGCCCGCCCGGACCTGATGGTCGTGCTGCACACCCCGCTGGACGAGGCGAACACCGCGGCGAAGATGGAGTGGCTGGCCTCCCCGGAGGGCCGGCGCGGGGCGATGTACCCGGTGGCGGGCTGAGCGGGGGCGAGGGTCCGGCGGCGGGCCGGGCCGGTGCGCGGCGGCCGGCGGGGGCGGCTCCCGCTGCCGGCCGGCCGGTACGGCTCCGTATGCTCGGATCATGACCGACAGCAACGGGCTCGACCCCGAGGACCGCAAGATCGTCACCCTGGCCCGCTCGGTGCGGGCCCGCAACGGCGTGCCGGAGGGCGCGGCCGTACGGGACGAGACGGGCCGCACGTACGCCGCCGGGTCCGTGCACCTGGCCTCGCTGAAGCTGAGCGCCCTGCGGACGGCGGTGGCGATGGCGGTGGCGTCCGGCGCGACGTCGCTGGAGGCGGCGGCGGTGGTCGGCGAGGCGGAGGGGATCGCGCCCGAGGACCTGGCCGCGGTGGGCGATCTGGGCGGGGCCGGGACGCCGGTGCTGCTGGCGGGGCCGGACGGAGCCGTACGGCTGACCGAGCGGGCCGGGCGGTAGCGAAGTCCTTCCGCGGGCGGGTCCCGGCGGCTCAGAGGGCGTCGGGGCCGCGTTCGCCGGTGCGGACCCGTACGACCGTCTCGACGGGCACCGCCCACACCTTGCCGTCGCCGATCTTCCCGGTCTGCGCGGCGCGCACCACGGCGTCGATGACGGCGTCCGCGTCGGCGTCCTCGACGACCACCTCGATGCGCACCTTGGGCACCAGGTCGACCCGGTACTCGGCGCCGCGGTACACCTCCGTGTGCCCGCGCTGGCGGCCGTACCCGCTCGCCTCGGTCACGGTCAGCCCTTGCACGCCCAGTTCCTGGAGCGCGGTCTTCACCTCGTCGAGGCGGTGCGGCTTGATGATCGCGGTGATGAGCTTCATGCCTGGGTCTTGGCCTTCTGGGCGGAGGAGAGGGCGGGGGACGCGCCGACCGGGGCGCCGTGCCCCAGGACTCCGTGATCGTAGGCCGTCTCGGCGTGCACCGTAAGGTCAAGGCCGGTGTGCTCGTGCTCCTCGTCGGCGCGCAGGCCCATGACCCGGTCGAGCAGCTTGCCGAGCCCGTACGTCACGGTGAAGGCGTACGCCCCCACGGCGGCCACCGCGAGCAGCTGCCGGCCGAGCGGGGCGAGTCCGCCGCCGTAGAGGAGTCCTTCGGGGCCGCCGGTCATCGCGCGTTCGGCGAACAGGCCGATGAGCACGGTGCCGATGACGCCGCCGACCAGGTGGACGCCGACGACGTCGAGGGAGTCGTCGTAGTTCAGCTTGAACTTCCAGCTCACGGCGACGGAGCAGACGGCGCCCGCGGCGAGGCCGACGACCAGCGCGCCGAGCAGGGAGACGGCGCCGCAGGACGGGGTGACGGCGACCAGGCCGGCGACCGCGCCGGAGGCGGCGCCGAGCGTCGTCGGATGGCCGTCGCGCCGGTGTTCCACGAACAGCCAGCCGAGCAGTCCGGTGCAGCCGGCGGCGAGCGTGTTGAGGAAGGCCGCGGCGGCCAGGCCGGTCGCGCCCATCGCGGAGCCCGCGTTGAAGCCGAACCAGCCGAACCAGAGCAGTCCGGCGCCGAGCATCACCATGGGCAGGTTGTGCGGGCGCATGGCGTCCTTCTTGAAGCCCAGGCGCGGGCCGAGCACCAGGCACAGGGCGAGGCCGGAGGCGCCGGAGGTGATCTCCACGGGCAGTCCGCCGGCGAAGTCGAGCGCGCCGAGGTCATGGCCGATCCAGCCGCCCGGGCCCCACACCCAGTGGGCGACGGGGACGTATACGACGAGCGCCCACAGGGGCACGAAGACCAGCCAGGCGCCGAACTTCGCCCGGTCGGCGATCGCGCCGCTGATCAGCGCGGCGGTGATGATCGCGAAGGTGAGCTGGAAGGTGGCGAACAGGAGGGTGGGGACGGTGCCGTGCACGGAGGCGGGGCCGATGCCGGCGAGGCCGGCCTGGTGCAGGCCGCCGATGAGTCCGGCCGCCGTGTCGTCGCCGAAGGCGAGGGAGTAGCCGCAGGCCAGCCAGACGACGGTGACCAGGGCGATCGACACGAAGCTCATCATGAGCATGTTGAGGACGCTCTTGGTGCGCACCATGCCGCCGTAGAAGAGGGCGAGGCCCGGGGTCATCAGCAGCACCAGCGCGGTCGCGGCGAGCAGCCAGGCGGTGTCGCCGGTGTCGATGCGGGAGCCGGCGGCCGCCAGCTGGAGGGCGTGCGCGCAGGGTGCGGCTCGGACGGCGGGTACGGCTTGGGCGGCGGCGGCCAGGGTGACGGGCTCCACGGGCGGCGTCTCCTCGCTGTGGGGGCTCGTCAGAGGGTCACCGGTACGCGTTTCCGGTCGCGTACGGGTGTGTTTCGGTGACGTTTCGTGTCCCGCCGGGGGTTTCCGGGAGCCGGCCGGGGGCCGGCCGGCGGGCGGGCGTGCGTGGCGGTCCCGTCGATCAGGGACAATGGGCGCCATGAGCGTTCGCACCCAGACATCCGAGCAGCCCGGCGACACGGTCCACCGGGCGGGCTTCGCCTGCTTCGTGGGACGCCCCAACGCGGGCAAGTCCACTCTTACGAACGCTCTGGTCGGGCAGAAGGTCGCGATCACCTCGAACCGGCCGCAGACGACCCGGCACACCGTGCGGGGCATCGTGCACCGGCCGGACGCGCAGCTGATCCTGGTGGACACCCCCGGACTGCACAAGCCGCGCACGCTGCTGGGCGAGCGGCTGAACGACGTGGTGCGCGCGACGTGGGCGGAGGTCGACGTGATCGGCTTCTGCCTGCCGGCCGACCAGAAGCTCGGCCCCGGTGACCGGTTCATCGCCAAGGAACTGGCCGGGATCAAGCGGACCCCGAAGGTCGCGATCGTCACCAAGACGGACCTGGTGGACTCCAGGGCGCTGGCCGAGCAGCTGATCGCGATCGATCAGCTCGGCAAGGAGCTGGGGATCACCTGGGCGGAGATCGTGCCGGTGTCGGCGACGGCCGGCCAGCAGGTGGACCTGCTGGCCGACCTGCTGATCCCGATGCTGCCGGAGGGGCCGGCCCTGTACCCCGAGGGCGACCTGACGGACGAGCCCGAGCAGGTGATGGTGGCCGAGCTGATCCGGGAGGCCGCCCTGGAGGGCGTGCGGGACGAGCTGCCGCACTCCATCGCGGTGGTGGTGGAGGAGATGCTGCCGCGGGAGGACCGGCCGGCGGACAAGCCGCTGCTGGACATCCACGCGAACGTCTTCATCGAGCGGCCGAGCCAGAAGGGGATCATCATCGGCCCCAAGGGCAAGCGGCTGAAGGAGGTCGGGATCAAGTCTCGCAAGCAGATCGAGGCGTTGCTCGGCACGCCGGTCTTCCTCGATCTGCATGTGAAGGTCGCGAAGGACTGGCAGCGCGACCCCAAGCAGCTGCGGCGACTCGGCTTCTAGGGCCCCATTTCCCACCCGCCCACCCGACTCGGCAGGAAACAGGGCCCCCTCGGGGCTCCGCCCCGGACCCGGGCGGGGGCTCCGCCCCCTGCACCCCCGGCCTCGCGCCTCCGTTCCTCTCCCCCGCCGCCCCGTCCTCGTCAGCGCAGGGCCCGCAGGGCCTTGTCCGCGCCCGGTGCCTTGAGGTCGACGAAGACCGGGGTCGTGCCCAGGGGGGTGGCGTAGGACTTCAGGGTGGTGCCGCCCTTGATCGTCCTGCCCCGGGCCACGTCGTACCAGGTGCCCGGGGGGAGGTGGACCGGGCGGGTGGGGGCGTCGGTGAGCTGGGGGGCCGCCAGGACGGCCGGGCCCAGCATCCACTCGTCCCCGATCGTGTACGTCGCCCGGTCGTGCGGGAAGTCGAAGAAGAGCGGGCGCATGATCGGGTCGCCGGTCTTCAGGGTGTGCTGGACCTGGTCCCAGAGGTAGGGGGCCAGGCGGGCGTGGCGGGCGATGGCCTCGCGGTAAAGGGCCGTGGTCTGCGCGTCGTACACGACCTTCTTGCCGGTGGTGGGGTCGGTGGTGTCGACCGGTGACGTGGAGGCGTACATCAGCGGCATCAGGGCCGCCGACTGCGCCCAGCGGACCAGGACGTCCTTCGTCGGGGCCGGCTGGCCGCTGGAGCCGCCGATCATGTCGGTGGCGACGAACGGGTACCCGATCGTGGAGATGGCCAGGTTCTGGGTGACCGAGGCGCGCAGCGAGTTCCAGCCGGTGCCCTTGTCCACCTGGCGGGTGACGAAGCCCGCCCGGTGCGCGGCGGCGTCCCAGTGCACCCGGATGCCGACGCCCTGGAGGTCGTACTCGTCGGCGAGTTGCGCGCCGAGCCGCTGGTAGTCGGTGGGCCTGTAGCCCGCGTGCGGCGCGCACCGCTCGTCGAAGAAGCGGGTGTCGAACTTCAGGCCGTCGACGCCGTAGGCGCTCATCAGGGACTTGAGCCGGCCCTCGTACCAGGTCTTCGCGTCCGGGTTGCCGAGGTCGACGATGCCGGCCGTGCCGTTCCACCAGGTGACCGTGCAGGGCTTGGCGGTGTCGGCGGCGTCCTTGAGGAGGTAGCCGTGGTCGGCGGCGTAGCGGTACTGGTCGGAGTCGAGGTTGATCCACAGGGTGACCCAGAGGCCGAAGTCGAAGCCCAGGGCGTGGATCCTGTCCGACATGGCCTTGGGGTCGGGGTATGCCTTCGCGTCGAAGGTCATGTTCCCGTAGTCCGACTCCCACTTGTCGTCGAGCTGGAGGGCGTGGCCGGTGATGCCGGCGTCGTGCAGGTCCTGGGCGTAGTCGAGGAGTTTCGCCTGGTCGACGTGGGTGTAGAACTGCGCCCAGGAGTTCCACACCGGCTCGGCGTACTGGCGGTAGGAGGCGTCGGACTTGGCGGGCCTGCCGACGACGCCGACGTAGTCCCGGTAGACGTCCAGCGGGGTGGACTCCACGAAGACCGTCGCCTTGTAGGCGTCCGCGGACTCGATGTCGAAGCGGCCCAGGCCGTCCTTGCCCTGGTTGATCGCCACGTCCATGACCTGGCCGGTGTCCACGCGCAGGCCGGTCGCGGCGGACGTGTACCAGAACGGGTCGATCATGTAGTAGGAGGCGGGTCCGAAGCCGGGGTGGACGACCTGTCCGCTGTCCAGCGGCCACGGCTGCGCGGTGCCCGGGCCGCCGTCCGGGGTCTGCGCCTCGCCGTGGCCGTACCAGTGGCCCGCGGACTTCAGGTCGTAGGCGAGGCCGAGCCGGTCGGGGGCGGCGCCCTCGACCTGCCAGTCGAGCTGGTAGCGGTCGGCGGCCGGGGTGATGCGGGCCTGGACGGTGGCGCCGGGGGCGGTGGTGGCGGCGGTCAGGGTGAGGGCGCCGTTCCGCCAGGTCCAGTGGGTGACGCGGGTGGCGTGCTGCCAGGCGCCGGCGGTGCGGAAGCGCAGGGCGCCGGTGTCGCCCGCGGGGGTGGCCAGGACCGTCGTGCCGGAGCGGCGGGTGGTCAGGGCGAGTTGACCGGTCGTCACCCGCAGCTGGTAGCCGGGGGTGGTGCGGCCGGCCGGGACGGTCAGGGTGAGTTCGCCTGCGGACCGGGTGAGCCGGGGGGCGTGGGGGGCGGGGGCCGCGTCGTCTCCGGCCCGCGCCGGCTTCGGCGTCGCGGCGAGGGCGAGGGCGGCGGGCAGGGCGAGGGCGGCGAGGAGCACCCCGGAGCCGCGTGATGGTCTGCGCACGACGCATGTCCTTCGACGGAGGAGTCGGTCAGGAGTCGCTCATGGGTCGGGAAGTGCGGGGGCCGTACAGGATCGCGCCGGTGCGCGATCGTGCGTGATTTCGCCGATGATCGAGCAGGAGACGTCACCTGTCAATGGCGGCGCCGGCCCGGGCCCCCGGTCCACCGGATATGGGCGGGGGCGCGTCGCGAGTGACGCGGGGACGGCGCGCGCTCACGCCGACCTGCCGAAGCCGATGGTCGGCACGGCCCTGCGCCGGGGCCACGGCTCGACGCTCGCCTCCGGCGCCAGGGCGTCCAGGAAGGCGTACCGCCTGAGCGCCGCCGGGTCCTGGCCGGGCACCGACTGGACCCGGCGCCACCAGGCCGCGATCTCCGACCAGCCGGGCGCGGAGAGCGAGCCGCCGAACTCCTGTACGGACAGCGCGGCGGTGAGGCCGGCGAAGGCGAGGCGGTCGGCCAGGGGCCAGCCGGCCAGGCTGCCGGTGACGAACCCGGCCACGAAGACGTCGCCCGCGCCCGTGGGGTCCAGCGCCTCGACCGCGATGGCGGGCACCTCGGCGCTCTCCCCCGTGCGCCGGTCCACCGCGTACGCGCCCTCGGAGCCCAGGGTGACGACCGCGACCGGCACGTACGCGGTGAGCGCGTGCGCGGCGGCGCGCGGGCAGTCGGTGCGCGTGTAGCGCATCGCCTCCTCGGCGTTGGGCAGGAACGCCTCGCAGTGCGCCAGGTCGGCGAGGCCGGCCAGGTCCCAGGCGCCGGTGTCGTCCCAGCCGACGTCGCCGAAGACCCGGGTGCCCTTGCGGGCGGCCTCCGCGATCCAGGGCGCGCCGCGGCCCGGCGTCAGGGAGGCGACGGCGGCCCGGGCGCGGGGCAGGAGTTGGGGGGCGACCTCCTGGACGAGCACGTCCTCGGGGGGCGGTTCGTGGCCGTGCGAGACCATCGTGCGCTCGCCCTCGTAGGCCATGGAGACGGTGACCGGCGAGTGCCAGCCGGGGACGGTGCGGGACGGGGAGAGGTCGATGCCCTCGCCCTGTTCCAGCACGTCCCAGCAGTACTCGCCGTAGTGGTCGTCGCCGAACGCCGCCGCCAGGGAGGTGCGCAGGCCGAGTCGGGCCAGGGCGGTCGCCATGTTGGCGACGCCGCCGGGGCTCGAACCCATGCCGCGCGCCCAGGACTCGGTGCCGCGCACGGGGGCGGTGTCGAGGCCGGTGAAGATGATGTCGAGGAAGACGGTGCCCGTCAGGTAGACGTCCCAGGGCGGGTCGTCCGCCGTGCGCAGGGCGGCCAGCGGGTCGATCTGCGGGCCGAGCGGGGCGTGCGGCGCGCCCACGATGTACTCGCGGTCCCGCGGGTACTCCCCGTCGGCCGCGGACACGGGGTGCGGCGGCCTCGGCTCCTGCTCCCGCTCGTCGCGGTACTCCGGTCCCTCTCCGGCGGACGTGTTGGACGCGGTCACGGTGCGCTCCCTGGCATGGTGCGGATCAAGCCAGTGTGCACCAGAGGACCGACAACGCGTCGGCACGCACGCCGCGGGGCCCGGCCGGGCCGCCGTGTCCGGCCGCCGCGCGGTCACCAGCGCGGCGTCGCGGGCACCGCCCATCCCGGCTCGGCGACCCGCATCGCCGCCGCGTCGTCGCGCTCCCGCAGCGCGCCGTCGTCATCGAGCCACCGGCGGTGCAGCCGTGCCAGTTGGTCCCGGTCGAGCGCGACCCCGAGGCCGGGTGCGTCCCCGACGGCCACCCGGCCGCCGTCGAAGACCAGGCGCTCGGTGAGGACGTCCTCCGACTGCCAGGGGTAGTGGGTGTCGCAGGCGTGGTGGAGGCCGGGAAGGGTGGACGCCACCTGGGTCATCGCGGCCAGGCTGATGCCCAGATGGGTGTTGGAGTGCATGGAGACGCCGACGCCGAAGGCGGCGCAGAGGGCCGCCAGGTGCTGGGTGTTGCGCAGTCCGCCCCAGTAGTGGTGGTCGCAGAGCACCACTTGGACCGCGCCCCTGGTGAACGCCTCCTCTATCTCGGCGAAGGTCGTCACGCACATGTTGGTGGCCAGCGGTACGCCGGTGCGCGCCGCCACCTCGGCCATCGCGGGCGTGCCGAGCGCGGGGTCCTCCAGGTACTCCAGCACGTCCGCCAGTTCCCGCGCGACGCGCGCCGAGGTCGCCACCGACCAGGCGCCGTTGGGGTCGAGCCGCAGCGGGTGCCCGGGGAACGCCTCGGCCAGCGCCCGTACGGCCGCGATCTCCTCGTCGGGCGGGAAGACGCCGCCCTTGAGCTTGAACGAGGTGAAGCCGTGCCGCGCGACGAACGCGCGCGCCTGTGCGACCACGCCCGCCGGGTCGAGGGCGGCGCCCCAGTCGTCCCGCTCGCCGCCCGCGCCCTCGGGGTGGGCGGCCCACCGGTAGAAGAGGTAGGCGCTGTACTCGACGCTGTCGCGGAGCTTGCCGCCGAGCAGCGCGTGGACGGGTAGCCCGAGCGCCTTGCCGAGCGCGTCGAGGCAGGCGACCTCGAAGGCGGAGACGACGGACAGGCGCAGTTTGCCGGCGTTCTGCACGCCGCGCAGCCCGCCCGCGCCGACGCCGTCCGCCACCCCGTCGGCGGCCACCGGGACGTCCAGCGCGTGCAGGGCGTTCAGATCGCTGACCCGGTGGCCGACGAGCCGGTCGGCGAGCCGGCGGGCGACTTCCAGGTACCGGGTGTCGCCGTAGGTCTCGCCGAGTCCGGTTATGCCGTCGGCCGTCACCACCTCCACGATCAGGCGCGGTGTGTACGGCTGGTGCACGCCCTGGGTGTTGAGCAGCGGCGGGTCGGCGACCAGGATCGGCGTCAGCCGTACCTCGGTGAGGGCGAGGTCGCGGGTCACGGGCGGCTCCTCCGGCTCGGCTCGGCTTTGATGATCGAGGCGTTGTTCATGCCGTTGTTCATGCCGTTGTTCATGTACGAGAACATGTCTCACGGATGAGAACAACGCTCACCGAGCCTAGGTATCCGCGCCGCACCCGTCAATGGATCACGTCGCCCGGGGCCTACCCGAACTCGTAGGCCGCCACCTCGGCGAGATACCGCTGCCGCAGCTCCTCGTCGTCCTCCAGGAAGGCGGCGAGGAAGGAGTTGCGGGCGAGTTCGCGCAGCCGGTCCTCGGTCAGCCCGAGGGTGCGGTGGACGGCGTCGAAGTTGTCGCCGGCGTAGCCGCCGAAGTAGGCGGGGTCGTCGGAGTTGACCGTGCACAGCAGGCCGGCGTCCAGCATGGCGGGCAGCGGGTGGTCGGCGAGGGTGTCGACGGTGCGCAGCCGGACGTTCGACAGCGGGCACAGGGTCAGCGGTATCCGCTCCCGCACCAGGCGGTCCACCAGCGCGGGGTCCTCCATGCAGCGCAGCCCGTGGTCGACGCGTTCGACGCCGAGGACGTCGAGGGCCTCGGTGATGTAGGCGGGCGGGCCCTCCTCGCCGGCGTGCGCCACCCGCCGCAGACCGAGGGCCGCGGCCGCCTCGTACACCGCGCGGAACTTCACCGGCGGGTGCCCGACCTCGGCCGAGTCGAGGCCGACGCCGGTGATCCGGTCCAGGTACGGCTTGGCGGCGTCGAGCGTGGCGAGCGCCGACTCGGCGGACTCGTCGCGCAGGAAGCACATGATCAGCCGGGTGGAGACGCCGTGCCTCTCCTCGCTGCCGCCGAGCGCCCGCCACAGGCCCTCGACCACCGTGCCCATGTCCACGCCCCGCGCGAGATGGGCCTGCGGGTCGAAGAAGATCTCCGCGTGCCGCACGCCCTGCGCGGCGGCCCGCGCGAGGTAGGCGTCGGCGAGGTCCTCGAAGTCGCGCTCGGTGCGCAGGACGGCCATCAGCTCGTAGTACAGGTTCAGGAAGGACTGGAGGTCCTCGAACCGGTAGGCCTCGCGCAGGGCGTCGGTGTCCGCGTACGGCAGCTGGACGCCGTTGCGCGCGGCCAGCCGGAAGGCCAGCTCGGGCTCCAGCGTGCCTTCGATGTGGAGGTGCAGTTCGGCTTTGGGCAGAGGCATCAGAGCATCGTACGGCCTGTTCACCGACGTTTCGGTACCGGTACGCGCTGTAGGTCGTGCGCCACGGTCAGTTCTGCCTCGAAGCCCGCCGCCCGCGCCTGGCGCTCGAACTCCTCGGGGTCGCCGTAGCGCTGGCTGAAGTGGGTGAGGACGAGGTGCCGCACGCCGGCGTCGCGGGCGACGCGGGCGGCCTGGCCGGCGGTGAGGTGGCCGTGCTCCTCGGCCAGCGCCTCGTCCTCGTCGAGGAAGGTGGACTCGATGACCAGCAGGTCGCAGCCCTCGGCGAGGGCGTGCACCCCGGGGCACAGCCGGGTGTCCATGACGAAGGCGAAGCGCTGGCCGCGCCGCACCTCGCTCACGGCCTCCAGCGGGACGCCGCCGAGCGCGCCGTCGCGCTGGATGCGGCCGACGTCCGGGCCCTGGATGCCGTGCGCGGCGAGCCGCTCGGGCAGCATGCGGCGGCCGTCGGGCTCGGTCAGCCGGTAGCCGTAGGACTCGACCGGGTGCGAGAGGCGGCGGGCCTCCAGCGTGTAGGACGGCGTCACGGCGAGGGGGCCGTCGGCGTCGACGGGGGCCTCGGTGAGGGCGACCGTCTCGCGGTAGGCGGTGGCGTGCCGCAGCCGGTCGTAGAAGCGCTGGCCGGAGCGCGGGTAGTGCGCGGTGATCTCGTGCGGCACCCGGTCGAGGTTGACGCGCTGGATCACCCCGGCCAGGCCCAGGCTGTGGTCGCCGTGGAAGTGGGTGACGCAGATCCGGTTCAGGTCGTGGGCGGCGACCCCGGCGCGCAGCATCTGCCGCTGGGTGCCCTCGCCGGGGTCGAACAGGATGCCCTCGCCGTCCCAGCGCAGCAGATAGCCGTTGTGGTTGCGGTGCCGGGTCGGGACCTGGCTCGCGGTGCCGAGGACGACGAGTTCACGCACGGACACGGCTGCCTATCCGGGGGGCCACTGCAGGCCGCGGCCGCCGACGACGTGGGCGTGCGCGTGCCACACGGTCTGGCCGGCGCCGGCGCCGGTGTTGAAGACGGTGCGGTAGCTGTCGAGCTTCTCCTCGTCGGCGACGGCCTGGGTCTCGCACAGGACGTCGGCGACGAGCTGCGGGGCGCCGGCGGCGAGGGCGGCGGCGTCCTGGTAGTGCGCCTTCGGGATCACCAGGACGTGGGTGGGCGCCTGGGGGTTTATGTCGCGGAAGGCGAGGGTCGTCTCCGTCTCCCGGACGACCGTCGCGGGGATCTGACCGGCGACGATCTTGCAGAACAGGCAGTCCTCTTGCGGTTCCCCTGCCACGTGGCCTCCTTGGGAGTTGATCCAGTACGGGCATCGTACCGACGCCGGGTCACCGGTCGTCCGTGTCGTCCGGACCCGCCGCTTCGTCCGGGCCCGCTGTCGTCGTCCGCGCCCGTTGTCGTCGTCCGAGCCCGCTGTCGTCGCCCGAGCCCGCTGTCGTCGTCCGGACCCGCGGTCACGAGCGCGGCGGGGGCAGCTCCGGCGGGGACTTCGCCGGGGTCGTCTCCAGGGCCTCCAGCGCGAGCCGGATCGCCTCGTCCAGTTGCGGGTCGCGGCCCGCCGCGTGGTCCTGGGGACGCTGGAGGACCTCCACGTCCGGGTCCACGCCGTGGTTCTCCACGTCCCAGCCCAGGCCCTCCAGCCAGAACGCGTACTTCGGCTGGGTGATCAGGGTGCCGTCGACCAGGCGGTAGCGGCTGTCGATGCCGATGACGCCGCCCCAGGTGCGGGTGCCGACGACCGGTCCGATGCCCAGCGCCTTGATCGCCGCGTTGACGATGTCGCCGTCGGAGCCGGAGAACTCGTTGGCGACCGCGACCACCGGACCCCGGGGCGCGTCCTGCGGATAGCTGTCCGGGCGCATGCCGCGCGGCAGGTCCCAGCCGACGATCCGCCGGGCCAGCTTCTCCACCACCAGCTGGGAGGTGTGGCCGCCGCGGTTCTCCCGCACGTCCACGACCAGGCCCTCCCGGGCCACCTCCACCCGCAGGTCGCGGTGGATCTGCGCCCAGCCGGGCGCCTGCATGTCCGGCACGTGCAGATAGCCGAGCCGGCCGCCGGACCTCTCGTGGACGTGGGCGCGGCGGTCGGCGACCCAGGCGTGGTAGCGCAGCGGCTCCTCGTCGGCCAGCGGCACCACCACCGCGTGCCGGACCTCTCCCCCGCCGGCCGGCGAGATCGTCAGCTCGACGGGCTTGCCGGCCGTGCCGACCAGCAGCGGCGCCGGACCGGCGACCGGGTCGACGGGCCGGCCGCCGACCGCGAGGATCGCGTCCCCGGCGCGCACCGCGACACCGGGCGCGGCCAGCGGGCTGCGCGCGTTGGGGTCGGAGGTCTCCGAGGGCAGGATCCGGTCGACGCGCCAGCCGCCGTCCTCGTGCCGCGAGAGGTCCGCGCCGAGCAGGCCCTGCCGGGCGCCGTGGCCGAAAGCGCCGTACGGGGTGACGTAGGCGTGCGAGGTGCCCAGTTCGCCGTGCACCTCCCACAGCAGGTCGACCAGGTCGTCGTGGGTGGCCAGGCGGTCCAGGACCGGCCGGTAGCGGTCGAGGACGCCGTCCCAGTCCAGGCCGCCCATGTCGGGCCGCCAGAACTGGTCCCGCATGATGCGGCCGGTCTCCTCGTACATCTGCCGCCACTCCGCGGCCGGGTCGACCGTCTGCCGGACCCGGCCGAGATCGACGGTGATGTTCGAGTCGCTGTCCTCGTCGTTCGAGGCGCGCCGGTCGCTGGGCACCACCTTCAGCTTGTGGTCGGTCCACAGCAGGACCCGCTTGCCGTCGCCGCTGACCTCGAAGTGGTCGGCGTCGGCGGCGAGGTGCTCCAGGCGCTGCTGGGCGAGGTCGTAGCGCTCCAGTTCGGTCTTCGGGTCCGGGTCGTCGGGGGTGGCGCGGGCGGCGCCGAGCACGCCGGTCACCGGGTGGCGCAGCCACAGCACGCCGTCGCGGGCGGCGCGCAGGTTGGAGTAGCGGGCCGCCTCGACCGGGAAGGGCACGATGCGGTCGGCGAGGCCGTCGAGGTCGATGCGGGTCGCCGGGGCGCCCTCGCTGTCCGGGGTCTCCTCCTTGTCGGACACCTCGAAGGCCCGGCCGTGCCGCTGCGGCCCGAACGGCGACGGCGTGGTCGCGGCGAGCGTGATCAGGTACGGACGGGAGCTCTCCACGAAGGCCAGGTCGAAGACGTGTTCGTCGTAGACGGGGTCGAAGGAGCGGTGGGAGAGGAAGGCCAGGTGCTTGCCGTCGAGGGTGAAGGCGGGGGCGTAGTCCTGGAAGCGCAGCGGGGTCGCCTCGGTGACCGACAGGTCGGTGGTGTTGGCCAGCCGGAGCTGGCTGAGCGGGCGCGGTCCGGGGTGGGACCAGGCGAGCCAGCCGGAGTCGGGCGAGAAGACGAGCCCGGAGACGTCGCCGTTGTCGCTGCGGTCCACCTCGCGGACCTCGCCGCTCTCGCGTTCGACCAGCAGCAGCCGGCCGTCGTGGGAGGCGACGGCGGCGCGGCTGCCGTCGGGCGCCATGGCCAGCGCCAGCACCCGGCCGAGCTGTCCGGCGGCGAGCCGGCGCGGGGTGGCGCCGGGGGCGAGGCCGGTGGCGGGCGAGAACTCCAAGGCGTCCTCGCCCTCGGCGTCGGTCACCCACACCACCCATTCCTCGCCGTCGGCCCGGAAGGTGCGCGGCAGCCGGGTCCGCACGCCCGGCTCGGCGGCCAGGGCGCGGGCAGGGCCGGCGCGGTGGGTGACCCAGTGGACGGCGCCGCGCACGGCGACCGCGCTGCCGCGCGCGGTGTGGTCGGGGGCGGCGGAGCCGAACCAGCGGGCGGCGTTGACCGGGTACGGCTGGAGGTCCACGCGCGGCCCGCCCAGGCGGATGTCCAGGCGGCGCGGCTCGGCGCCGTCGAGGTCGTCCAGCAGCCACAGTTCGCCCGCGCAGGCGTAGACGACGCGCGCGCCGTCGGTGGCGGCGTGGCGGGCGTAGAAGCCGCCCAGCGGGGTGTGCCGGCGCAGGTCGGAGCCGTCGGCGAGGGAGGAGTACAGGGCGCCGGTGCCCTCGTGGTCGCTGAGGAAGGCGATCCGGTCGCCCACCCACAGCGGGTACTCGACGTTGCCGTCCAGCTCCTCGTGCAGCCGGACGAACTCGCCGTCGCCGTCGCGGTCGATCCACAGCTTGCCCGCGGTGCCGCCCCGGTACCGCTTCCACCAGGCCGCCTCGCGGCTCATCGAGGCCGACAGCAGCACGGTGTGCGGTCCCTGGGCGACGTCGCCGACCGGACCGTAGGGCAGGGTGGCGGCCGGTCCGCCGTCCAGCGGGACGGCCCGGGCCCAGCTGCGGCGCAGGCTGGCCTGGCCCTGGGTGCTGATCGCGAGGACCTCGCCCCCGGCGGTCCAGCCGCGCACCTGGGTGCGCCAGCTCCCCCAGTGCGTCAGGCGTCGGGCGGGCCCGCCGTCGATGGGGGCGATGTGCACCTCGGGCGCGCCGTCCCGGGTGGAGGTCCAGGCGACGGTGGCGCCGTCGGGCGAGACGCGGGGGTGGTTCACCGGCACGCTGTCGGCGCTCACCCGCCAGGCTCGGCCGCCGTCCAACGGGGCGAGCCACACGTCGTCCTCGGCGGTGAAGGCGACCAACTCGCCGTGCGGATGCGGAAACCGGAGATAGGCAGACGATGCGGACTGAGTCACCTGATCACCCTACGCAGCGTCGGCGGCCACGAACAGGGGGCCGCGGCGCATCTCCGCCGCCGCCCCCGCACCGTACGTCCCTGCTCGCGCCCTTGATCACTGTGCGCCGAGCGCCGGTCGGGGGCGCCCTGCCGCGGGGCCGGGCGCGGACTCGGCCGCCGTCAGGTGCGCAGGAGCAGCCATTCCTGGAGTTCCACCACATTGCCCTCGGGATCCTTCAGGTGCGCGACGCGCATCCGGTCCGTCATGGGCGCCGGACCGTGCAGGAGGGTCGCGCCGCGGGCGGCGACCCGCGCGCAGCACGCGTCCAGGTCGTCCACGCGCAGCACCACCAGCGAGCGGTGTCCGGCGACCGACTCGCCCAGTTCGCCGAGGACTTCGGCCATCATCGCCCGGTCCTGGAGGGCGATGCCCGCGGAACCGGCGGCCGGAGAGAACTTCTCGTACGGTCCCCGCTGTGCGCCCGACTGCGGTTTCAGGCCGAGGACTTCGGCGTAGAAGCGGTAGCAGGCGGCGAAGTCGGTGACGAGCAGTCGGACTTGGGCGAGTTCCACGGCATCCCCCTGGAGCCTTCGGTCAGGACCAGCGGCCGGTGCGCCCCAGCAGCAGCGCGGCGGCGGCCGTCCCCGCGGTCGAGGTGCGCAGCACACTACGCCCGAGCAGGCACGCCCGCGCCCCCGCCTCCCGGAACTGCGCCAACTCGTCGGAGACGACGCCTCCTTCGGGGCCGACCACGAGCACGATCTCGCCCTCGGCGGGCAGTTCGACGGTGGCCAGGGGTTCGCTGCCGTACTCGAAGTCCGAGTGCAGCACGGCGGCGAAGTCGGCCTTCGCCAGCAGCGCGGCGACCTGCTTGGTGCTCGCGGCCTCCGCGATCTCCGGGAAGCGGACCCGGCGGGACTGCTTGCCGGCCTCGCGCGCGGTGGCCCGCCACTTGCCGAGCGCCTTGAGCCCCCGGTCGCCCTTCCACTGGGTGATGCAGCGGGCGGCCTGCCAGGGCACGATCGCGTCGACGCCGACCTCGGTCATGGTCTCCACGGCGAGTTCGCCCCGGTCGCCCTTGGGCAGGGCCTGCACCACGGTGATGCGGGGCTGCTCGGGCTCCTCCTCGCGGACGGACTCCAGGTCCATGACGACCAGGCGGTCCTTGCCCTCGGCGGCCTTGACGACGCCTTCCAGCCAGCGCCCGCGCCCGTCGGTGAGGATCACGTCCTCGCCGGGCCGCAGCCGCTTCACGGAGACGGCGTGCCGTCCCTCGGGGCCGTCCAGGACGTACTCCCCGCCGCTGAAGTCGGCGCCCTCGACCGAGTCGATCACGAACACCGGCGCCGTCATCGCGCACCTCCCGTCCGGCGCCCCGGCAGGGCCGCCGTCGCCGCTTCGAGTTCCTCCGCGAGCACCTCCACCAGTCGCCCGGCGGGCAGGTCGCGGGCCATCCGGTGGCCCTGTCCGGCCCACAGCGCCATGCCCTGCGGGTCGCCCGCCTCGGCCGCGGCCTTGCGCAGCGGGGCGGTGAGGTGGTGCACCTCCGGGTAGGCGGCGGGCGCGTAGGGGCCGTGTTCGCGCAGGAAGCGGTTGACCAGGCCGCGGGCCGGGCGGCCGGAGAAGGCCCGGGTCAGCTCGGTGTGCGGGTGGAGCGGGTCGGTCAGGGCCGCCTTGTGCAGGGCGTGCGCGCCGGACTCGGGGGTGGCGAGGAACGCCGTGCCCAGCTGGGCGGCGCTCGCCCCGGCGGCGAGGACGGCGGCGATCTGGCCGCCGCGCATGATGCCGCCGGCGGCGACGACCGGGAGGTCCACCGCCTCGCGGATCAGGGCGACCAGGGAAAGCACGCCGATGCCGGCGCCGTCGTTCTCCGGCAGGTCGCGGTGGGTGCCCTGGTGGCCGCCGGCCTCCACGCCCTGCGCGATCACCGCGTCCGCGCCCGCCCGCTCCACCGCCAGCGCCTCCTCGACGGTGGTCGCGGTGACCAGGGTGAAGGTGCCGACGCGGTGCAGGGCGTCGACCACCTCGCGGGCGGGGACGCCGAAGTGGAAGGAGACCACCGGGACCGGGTCGTCCACCAGCGCGGCGACCTTGATCTCGTAGCCGTCGTCGCGGCCGTGGTCCGGCTCGCCCAGCTCGGTGCGGTACCAGGCGGCCTCGCCGGCCAGCTGCTGGGCGTACAGGTCGACCGCGCCGGACTCCGCGTGTTCCGGCTGGGGCAGGAACACGTTCACGCCGAAGGGGCGGCCGGTCAGCCCGCGCACCTGCTTGATCTCCTGGTACATGCCGTCCGCGGTCTTGTACCCGGCGGCCAGGAAGCCCAGCCCGCCGGCCTCGGACACCGCCGCGGCCAGCCGGGGGCCGGAAGGACCGCCCGCCATCGGGGCCTGCACGATCGGCTGAGGGAAGAGATCGGTCAGCGCGGACAATGCGGAGGACATGACCGCATGGTGTCACGTCCTGCGCACGTCTCCGAATCCGGGCGAGACCTTCGCCCCGACGGCCTCGAAGGCCGTCCCTCAGCGACCGTTGAACGCGTCCTTCCGGCGCGAGAACAAGCCCTGCTGACCCGGCTGACCGTGTCCGCCCGGGGGCAACCCCCGGACCCCCGGCCGAGGGCCACTCCGCCTCAGCGACCGTTGAACGCGTCCTTCAACCGCGAGAACAAGCCCTGCTGACCCGGCTGACCGTGTCCGCCCGGGGGCAACCCCCGGACCCCCGGCCGAGGGCCGCTCCGCCTCAGCGACCGTTGAACGCGTCCTTCAACCGCGAGAACAAGCCCTGCTGACCCGGCTGGAACTGCCCCTGGGGACGTTCCTCGCCGCGCAGCTGGGCCAGTTCGCGCAGCAGCCGCTCCTGCTCGGGGTCGAGCTTGCTCGGGGTCTGCACCTCGACGTGCACGATGAGGTCGCCGCGGCCGCCGCCGCGCAGGTGCGTGACGCCGCGCCCGTGCAGCGGGATCGACTGTCCGGACTGGGTGCCCGGCCGGATGTCGACCTCCTCCATGCCGTCCAGCGTCTCCAGTGGCACCTTGGTGCCGAGCGCCGCCGCGGTCATCGGGAGGGTGACCGTGCAGTGCAAGTCGTCGCCGCGCCGCTGGAAGGTCGGGTGCGGCAGCTCGTGGATCTCGACGTACAGGTCGCCGGCCGGGCCGCCGCCGGGGCCGACCTCGCCCTCGCCCGCGAGCTGGATCCGCGTGCCGTTGTCCACACCGGCCGGGATCTTCACCGTCAGGCTGCGGCGGGCGCGGATGCGGCCGTCGCCGGCGCACTCCGGGCACGGGGTCGGCACGACCGTGCCGAAGCCCTGGCACTGCGGGCAGGGCCGGGAGGTCATGACCTGGCCCAGGAAGGACCGGGTGACCTGCGAGACCTCACCGCGGCCGCGGCACATGTCGCAGGTCTGGGCGGTGGTGCCCGGAGCCGCGCCCTCGCCGTTGCAGGTGTTGCAGACGACGGCCGTGTCGACCTGGATGTCCTTCGTGGTGCCGAAGGCCGCCTCGTCCAGCTCGATCTCCAGCCGGATCATGGCGTCCTGGCCCCGGCGGGTGCGCGAGCGCGGCCCGCGCTGCGACGCCGTGCCGAAGAACGCGTCCATGATGTCGGAGAAGTTGCCGAACGCGCCGGCGCCGAAGCCGCCCGCGCCGCCGCCGGCCTGCGAGAGCGGGTCGCCGCCGAGGTCGTAGACCTGCTTCTTCTGCGGGTCCGACAGCACCTCGTAAGCGGCGTTGATCTCCTTGAACCGCTCCTGGGTCTTCGGATCGGGGTTGACGTCCGGGTGCAGCTCGCGCGCGAGCCGGCGGAACGCCTTCTTGATCTCATCCTGCGACGCGTCGCGGCGCACGCCGAGAACGGCGTAGTAGTCCGTGGCCACTTACGACTCCGCCAGGATCTGTCCGACGTACCGTGCCACTGCGCGTACCGCTCCCATCGTTCCCGGGTAGTCCATGCGGGTCGGTCCGACCACGCCGAGCTTGGCCACTGCCTCGCCGCCCGAACCGTAGCCCACCGACACGATGGACGTGGAGTTGAGTCCTTCGTGGGCGTTCTCGTGACCGATGCGCACGGTCATGCCCGGATCCTGCGTCTCACCGAGCAGCTTCAGCATGACCACCTGCTCCTCCAGCGCCTCCAGAACGGGGCGGATGGTGAGCGGGAAGTCGTGTCCGAAGCGGGTGAGGTTGGCGGTGCCGCCGATCATCAGCCGCTCCTCGTTCTCCTCGACGAGGGTTTCGAGGAGCGTGGACAGCACCGTGCAGACCGTGCCGCGGTCCTCCAGGTCGAAGCCGTCGGCCAGGTCCTCCACCAGCTGCGGCACGTCCGCGAAGCGGCGTCCGGCGACCCGGCTGTTGAGCCGCGCCCGCAGGTCGGCGAGCGACGTCTCCCCGAACGGGGCCGGGCAGTCGATCATCCGCTGCTCGACCCGCCCGGTGTCCGTGATCAGCACCAGCATCACCCGCGCGGGGGCGAGCGCCAGCAGCTCCACGTGCCGCACCGTCGAACGCGTCAGCGAGGGGTACTGCACCACCGCGACCTGCCGGGTGAGCTGCGCGAGCAGCCGCACCGTGCGGGCCACGACGTCGTCGAGGTCGACGGCGCCGTCCAGGAAGTTCTGGATGGCGCGCCGCTCCGGCGCGGTCATCGGCTTGACCCCGGCCAGCTTGTCGACGAAGAGGCGGTACCCCTTGTCGGTGGGGATGCGGCCGGCACTGGTGTGCGGCTGGGCGATGTAGCCCTCGTCCTCCAGGGCCGCCATGTCGTTGCGCACGGTGGCCGGCGAGACGCCGAGGCTGTGCCGCTCGGTGAGCGCCTTGGAGCCCACCGGCTCCTCGGTGCCGACGTAGTCCTGGACGATGGCACGCAGCACTTGAAGCCTTCGCTCGCTGAGCATCGCGCACACCTCCAGAGTCGTCCCTCGGCTCCCCTTTGGCACTCGGCGCATACGAGTGCCAGTTCTCCCCGGCCCAGTGTACGGCCGTCGGGTGGACCGAGGGCAAGGCCGGTCCCGGGAACGCTAGCGTCGGGGCATGACGGTGACTTGGGAAGAGCTCGGCTGGGAACGGCTGGCCGACGGGATCGGCCGGATCCGGCTGCCGGGCTGGGACTGCACGGTCGGACTGGTGGCGGGGGCGGGTTCCGCGCTGCTGGTGGACGCCGGCTCCAGCCTCGCCGAGGGGGCCGCGCTGCGCGCCGACGCGGCCCGCCTCGCGGGCTTCGATGTGACACTTCTCGCGCTGACGCACCCGCACTTCGACCACGTCCTGGGCGCCGCGGCGTTCCCGGACGCCGAGGTGTTCGCCGCCGGGGGCGCCCACGCCGTCCACGACGACGAGCGCGAGCGCGCGGAGCTGCGCGCGGACGCGGTGCGCCACGGCCTGGACCCGCGGGCGGCCGACGCGGCGGCCGCGGCGCTGGTACGGCCCGGCCGCGAGGTCGACGACGTGCTCGCCGTGCCGCTGGGCGACGGCCGGGAGGCGCTGCTCGTGAACGCCGGCCCCGGTCACACCGCCCACGACCTCGCCGTCGTGGTGCCGGGCGAGCGGCCGGTGGTGTTCTGCGGCGACCTGGTCGAGGAGTCCGGCGAGCCCTCGGCCGGCCCCGACGCGGTGCCGTCCCGGTGGCCGGCCGCGCTGGACCGGCTGCTGGAGCTGGGCGGCCCGGACGCCCGGTACGTCCCCGGGCACGGCGCGGTGGTGGACGCGGCCTTCGTCCGGGCCCAGCGGGACGCCCTCGCCCGGCGCTTCGGCGTGTCGCCCTGATCGGCCGCCGACTTCTCCTATCGTCACTCGAATGCGCCAGTACTCCGCCGACCTGACTCCCCCCTGGAAGAAGCCGAAGGGCGTGCCCGAGATCGCGGCCGAGCCGGGGCTGGTCGTGGAGGAGCCGGGCACCGGTTTCTGCGGGGCGGTGATCGGCTGCGAGGCGGGCACGGTGACCCTGGAGGACCGCTTCGGCAAGCACCGCGTCTTCCCGCTCCAGCCCGGCGGCTTCCTGCTGGAAGGCCGCACGGTGACGCTGGTCAAGCCGTCCTCGGGCCCGGTACGGCCCACCCGTACGGCGTCCGGTTCGGTCGCCGTGCCCGGCGCCCGCGCTCGGGTGGCCCGCGCCGGGCGGATCTACGTGGAGGGCCGGCACGACGCCGAGCTGGTGGAGAAGGTCTGGGGCGACGACCTGCGCATCGAGGGCGTGGTCGTGGAGTACCTGGAGGGCGTGGACGACTTGCCCGCGATCGTCGAGGAGTTCGCGCCGGGGCCGGACGCGCGGCTGGGGGTCCTGGTGGACCACCTGGTGCCGGGGTCCAAGGAGTGGCGGATCGCCGAGGCGGTGACCAGCGCACACGCCCTCGTCGTCGGCCACCCGTACATCGACGTCTGGGAGGCCGTGAAGCCGTCGTCGGTGGGGATCGCGGCGTGGCCGCGGGTGCCGCGGGGGCAGGACTGGAAGACGGGCGTCTGCCGGTCCCTGGGCTGGCCGCCGAACACGGGCGCGGCCTGGCAGCACATCCTGTCCAAGGTGCGCTCGTACAAGGATCTGGAGCCGGAACTGCTGGGCAAGGTCGAGCAGCTGATCGATTTTGTCACCGCACCCGCCTGACCCGCCGGCCACCCGGCTGTCCTGCGGGCATGCGTGCCGCCCGGGGCGGCACGGGTGGGCGCGGGCGGCGCCCTCCCGAGCGGGGCGAGCGACATCCACCCGGCGGTGCCCCGAACGCCGGGCGCCTCAGTCCACCAGGTCCCGCACCACCGCGTCCGCCAGCAGCCGCCCGCGCAGCGTCAGCACGGCCCGCCCGGCCCCGTACGGCTCCTCCTGGAGCAGCCCCTCGGCCAGCGCCCGCCGCGCGGCGGCGAGCCCCCGCTCCCGCAGCAGCGACAGCGGCACCCCCTCCCGCAGCCGCAGCTCCAGCAGGATCCGCTCCACCCGCTGATCCTCTGCGGCGAGCACCTCCCGTCCCGCTCCCGGCGTACGCCCCTCGGCCAGCGCAGCGGCGTACGCGCCGGGGTGCTTCACGTTCCACCACCGCACCCCGCCGACGTGCGAGTGCGCCCCCGGTCCGGCGCCCCACCAGTCGGCCCCGCGCCAGTACAGCTCGTTGTGCAGGCACCGGCCCGCCTCGGAGGTGGCCCAGTTGGACACCTCGTACCACTCGAACCCGGCTCCCGACAGCACCTCCTCGGTGATCAGGTACCGGTCGGCGTGCACGTCGTCGTCGGTCATGGGCACCTCCCCGCGCCGGATCCGGCGGGCGAGCTGTGTGCCCTCCTCCACGATCAGCGCGTACGCCGACACATGGTCGGGCCCGGCGCCGAGCGCCGCGTCCAGCGAGGCCCGCCAGTCGTCGTCGGACTCGCCGGGGGTGCCGTAGATCAGGTCGAGGTTGACATGCGCGAAGCCGGCCGCGCGGGCCTCGGCGACACACGCCTCGGGCCGCCCGGGGGTGTGCGTGCGGTCGAGGATCTTCAGCACGTGCGGCCGGGCGCTCTGCATGCCGAAGGAGATCCGGTTGAAGCCGCCCTCCCGCAGCTCGGCGAGGTACGCGGGGTCGACGGTCTCCGGGTTGGCCTCGGTGGTGACCTCCGCGTCCTTCGCGAGCCCGAACTCCTCGCGGATCGCGTGCAGCATCCGCACCAGGTCCGAGGCGGCGAGCAGGGTGGGCGTGCCGCCGCCGACGAAGACGGTGCGGACCTCGCGCGGGTCGTCGCCGAGTACCTTGCGGGCGAGGCGGACCTCGTCGGCGAGGGTGTCGGCGTAGTTGTCGCGGGAGGCGAGGACGCCGCCGGTGCCGCGCAGCTCGGTGGCGGTGTAGGTGTTGAAGTCGCAGTAGCCGCAGCGGGTGGCGCAGTAGGGGACGTGCAGGTAGAACCCGAGGGGCCGGTCGGCCGCCCCGGCCAGCGCGGACGCGGGCAGCGCGCCGTCGGCGGGGACGGGCTCGCCGTCGGGAAGAGCGGAAGGCATGTCCTCCATTGTCCAGCACCGCGCACGGCACCCGGCCGGCCGGCGCCCGGGGCGTCATTCGGCCTGGAGGACCAGCAGGGCCAGGTCGTCCTGCGGGGGCCGCTCGCCGAAGTCGTGCACGAGTCGCTGGATGCGTTCGGCGATCAGTTGCGCGTCGAGGCCGGCGCAGCCGGCGAGGACCGTGGCGAGCCCGTCGGCGTCGTCGAACTGGCGGCTGCCCGAGCGCCGCTCGGTGATCCCGTCGGTGACGCACAGCAGGGTGTCGCCGGACCCCAGCTCGAAGGTGTCGCAGGTGTACGTCTCGTCCTCGATGACGCCGAGCAGCGTCTGCGGGCGGGCGACGGCGCGCACCCCGCCCGCCCGGTCGAGGACCAGCGGCAGCGGGTGCCCGGCGCAGGCGAGCGTGCACCGCACCCCTCCCTCGAAGGGGGCCAGCTCGCCGTAGAGCAGGGACAGGAAGCGGGTCTGCGGCCCGTCGCCGGGCGCGGGGCCCCGCCCGCCGGCGGCGGCCAGGACGCGCGCGGCGGCGTCGGCGGCCTCGGTGGCGTCGTCCAGCAGGAGCTGGTTGAGGCGGTCCAGCACGTCGGCGACGCCGTACCCCTCGCGGGCCAGCAGCCGCAGCCAGGGCCGGGCGAGCCCGATCACCACCGCGGCCTCGGGCCCCTTGCCCTGCACGTCGCCCACCGCGAAGCACCAGCGGCCGTCGCCGGCCGGGAAGAGGTCGTAGAAGTCACCGCTGGGGCCGCCCTGGTCGCACGGTTCGTAGACGAGGGCGCTGCGCACGCCGGGGATCTCGGCGACCGCGCCGGGCAGCAGTCCGCGCTGGAGGACGGCGCTGATGGTGGCCTGCCGGGCGTACTGCCGGGCCGCGCCGATGCCGAGCGCCACCCGACGGCTGAGGTCCTCGACCAGACCGGTGATCTCGTCGGGGAAGCCGACCGGTCCCGCCCGGCCGATGACCAGCGTGCCGAGCGGGCGGCCGCCGGCGATCAGGCGGTACGCCAGCGCCGAGCCGTCCGCGGCGCGCGGGCCCAGCGCGTGCCCGGGCCAGGCGTAGGCGGCGGGGCCGGAGCGCAGCCCGTCCACGGGGTGCGGCGGGTCCTTCTCCAGGGCCTGGCGCAGCTCGTCGACGCGGTTCTCGCTGGTGTGCCAGACGCGGGCCAGGCGCGGCCCGGCGGCCCCGGCGGCGTCCGCCCAGCCGCCGCGCGCGGTGGACTCGTCCTCCAGCCACACCGCGCACCAGTCGGCGAGCCGGGGCACGATCAGCTGGCCGGTGAGGGCGGCGACCAGGTCCTCGTCGAGCTGCCCGGCGAGCAGGTCGGAGGCTTCGGCGAGGAAGGTCAGGGCGCCGCGGCCCAGCCACTCGCGGTCGCGTTCGGCGCGCTGCGGGTCGGGGGCGAGGAACTCGGCGACGCCGAGCCCGTACTCGGCGTCGTAGGCGCCCTCCCCCTCGCCGGCGGCGTCGTCCTCGGCGGGCAGCCGGGCCCACACCGTCTTGACGCCGGGCCGGTAGGTGATGCCCCACGCCTCGGCGAGGGCGGCGACCAGCCGCAGCCCGCGCCCGTACTCGGGCGGCTCGTACGGCGTGGGGGCGCGGTGGTCGCGCGGGGCGCGCGAGGGGTGCTGGTCGGAGACCTCCACGACGCACGCGCCGGTCTCCGGCTCCAGCCGGCAGACCATCTCCACGTCGGTGCCCGCGTGCACGACCGCGTTGGTGACCAGTTCGCTGACGACGACCATGACGTCGTCGGCGAGCCGGTCGGGAACGGCCAGACCGCGGCCGCGCCAGTCGGCGAGCGTCGCGCGCGCCAGCGTGCGGGCGGAGCCCGGTGCGTGGGGGCCGCCGGGCAGCGTCGTGCGCGCCTCGGTGTGCGCCCCCGCGCGCTGGGGCGCGGGAACGCCGGAGAGGCGCGGAACGGTCTCCCGTTGCGTCGGAATGGCTCCCATCCGCAGCTCCCGAGCGTTCGCCCGAATCGGGGTCGATTCGGTTCGGTCGATGCGGACAGGGTGACAGACCGACTGCACCCATAAGCATGGAGTCACCGAAGTGACCCGTTTTTCATGAGAACTGTGCTAACAACCACCCAGAGACGGACAGGACCGGTACGCGTCCGGAACGGGCACGTCCCTCCTCCGGCGAGGAGCCTCCCTCGGGGGCGCGGGGAACCGCGCGCCCGGCCACCGACGACCCGCGGCCGAGAACCGACGACCCGCGGCCGAGAACCGGCCCGCCGAACCGAAGCGGACCCGAGTTCCCCCGCGCCCCAGCGGAGCGCTACGCCTCCCGCGCCCCCGCGTACATCTCCTCGATCAGATGCTTGTACTCCCGCTCCACCACGGGCCGCTTCAGCTTCAGGCTCGGCGTGATCTCCCCGTGCTCCACGTCGAGATCCCTCGGCAGCAGCCGGAACTTCTTGATCGTCTGCCAGCGCTGCAAGCCCTCGTTGAGCTGCTTGACGTAGCCCTCGACCATCTCGACGGTCTGCGGCGCGGCCACGATCTCGGCGTACGGCTTGCCCTCCAGGCCGTTCTCCTTGGCCCACTCCTCGATCGCGAGCTCGTCCAGGGCGATGAGGGCGGTGCAGAAGTTCCGGTCGGCGCCGTGCACGAGGATGTTGGAGACGTACGGGCACACCGCCTTGAACTGGCCCTCGACCTCGGCGGGCGCGATGTACTTGCCGCCGGAGGTCTTGATGAGGTCCTTCTTGCGGTCGGTGATGCGCAGGTAGCCGTCCGGGGACAGCTCGCCGATGTCGCCGGTGTGGAACCAGCCGTCGGACTCCAGCACCTCGTCGGTCTTCTCGGGCAGCCGGTGGTAGCCCTCCATGATGCCGGGGCCGCGCAGCAGGATCTCGCCGTCGTCGGCGATCCGGACCTCGGTGCCGGGCAGCGGCTTGCCGACGGTGCCGGTGCGGTACGCCTCGCCGGGGTTGACGAAGGAGGCCGCGGAGGACTCGGTGAGGCCGTAGCCCTCCAGGATGTGGATGCCGGCGCCGGCGAAGAAGTAGCCGATCTCGGGGGCGAGGGCGGCGCTGCCGGAGATGCAGGCGCGCAGGCGGCCGCCGAACGCCTCGCGGATCTTGGAGTAGACGAGGGTGTCGGCGACCTTGTGCTTGGCGGCCAGGCCGAAGGGCGCGGAGTGGACGCCGGTGCGCTGGAAGTTGTCCTGGGTGACCTTGGCGTACTCGCGGGCGACCTCGGCGGCCCACTGGAAGATCTTGTACTTGGCGTTGCCGCCGGCCCGGGCCTTGGCGGCGACGCCGTTGTAGACCTTCTCGAAGATGCGCGGCACGGCCGCCATGTAGGTGGGCTGGACGACCGGCAGATTCTCGATGATCTTGTCGACGCGGCCGTCGACGGCGGTGACGTGGCCCAGCTCGATCTGGCCGGAGGTGAGGACCTTGCCGAACACGTGGGCGAGCGGCAGCCAGAGGTACTGCACGTCGTCGGGGCCGAGCAAGCCGGTGGAGGCGATCGCCTTGGCCATGTACGACCAGTTGTCGTGCGGGAGGCGCACGCCCTTGGGGCGGCCGGTGGTGCCGGAGGTGTAGATGAGGGTGGCGAGCTGGTCCTTGGTGATCGCGCCGACCCGCTCCTTGATCAGCTCGGGGTGCTTCTCCAGGTGGGCGGCGCCGCGCTGCTCCAGCTCGGCGAGGGTGAGCACCCAGTCGCCGCTCTCCACGCCGGCCGCGTCGATGACGACGACGTGGTGCAGGTCGGGCAGTTCGGCGCGCTTCTCGACGGCCTTGGCCAGCTGGGCGGCGTTCTCCGCGATGAGCACCTTGCTCTCGGAGTCGGAGAGGATGAAGGCGGACTCGTCGGCGTTGGTCTGCGGGTAGATCGTGGTGGTGGCGGCGCCCGCGCACATGATGCCGAGGTCGGCGAGCAGCCACTCCACCCGTGTGGAGGCGGCGAGCGCGACCCGCTCCTCGGGCCGCACGCCCAGTTCGATCAGTCCGGCGGCGATCGCGTGGACGCGCTCGGCGGACTCGGCCCAGCTGAGCGACTTCCAGTCGTCCGGGCCCTCGCCGGGCGTCGGCACCGGGTAGCGGTAGGCCTCGGCGTCCGGTGTGGCCGCCACGCGCTCCAGGAAGAGGGCCGCCACCGACGGCGGACGATTCTCGATAGGGGTCTGTGCGTCGCTCACGACATCCTCCGGGCCCGCGGCATCGCGGCTCGCTAGCGGCTGGCTCAAGTACGGCTGGGTTGGCTCTCGGGGTGGTGCGGGGGGGGTTCGGCTCGTTCGAGGGTTCAGCGTCGTTCGGGGTCGTTCGGGGTGCTGGTCCGGGCTGGTGTCCGGGCCACTGTTTAACTCGCGAGTAACTAGCGAGCAGGCATCAGGTTAAAGCGCGACCGGCCACCGCGTAAGGGGCTGTGGCCTGTCATTTCCCACGAAGCGCCGCTCCGCACACGCGCGGGGGCCCGCCGCACTCCCGTGCGACAGGCCCCCTTTTCACCCGCTTTGCCGTGCCACCGGCGCCCGGCGGACGGTCACTTCTTGCTCTTGCCCGGTCCCGAGCTGTCGTCGCTGGAGAGCACCGCGATGAAGGCTTCCTGCGGAACTTCCACCGAACCCACCATCTTCATGCGCTTCTTGCCCTCCTTCTGCTTCTCCAGCAGCTTGCGCTTGCGGGAGATGTCGCCGCCGTAGCACTTGGCGAGGACGTCCTTGCGGATGGCGCGGATGGTCTCGCGGGCGATCACGCGCGAACCGATGGCCGCCTGGACGGGCACCTCGAAGTTCTGCCGCGGGATCAGCTCCCTGAGCTTGGCGACGAGCCGCACGCCGTACGCGTACGCCTGGTCCTTGTGGGTGATCGCCGAGAAGGCGTCCACCTTGTCGCCGTGCAGCAGGATGTCGACCTTGACCAGGGAGCTGGACTGCTCGCCGGTGGGCTCGTAGTCCAGGGAGGCGTAGCCGCGGGTCTTGGACTTCAGCTGGTCGAAGAAGTCGAAGACGATCTCCGCGAGGGGGAGGGTGTAGCGGATCTCGACCCGGTCCTCGGAGAGGTAGTCCATGCCGAGCAGCGCGCCGCGCCGGGTCTGGCAAAGCTCCATGATCGCGCCGATGAACTCGGTGGGCGCGAGGATCGTGGCGCGCACGACCGGCTCGTACACCTCCGCGATCTTGCCCTCGGGGAACTCGCTCGGGTTGGTGACCGTGATCTCGGCGCCGTCCTCCATGATCACGCGGTAGACCACGTTGGGCGCGGTGGCGATCAGATCGAGGCCGAACTCGCGCTCCAGGCGCTCGCGGATCACGTCCAGGTGCAGCAGGCCGAGGAAGCCGACGCGGAAGCCGAAGCCGAGGGCGGCGGAGGTCTCCGGCTCGTAGACGAGCGCGGCGTCGTTGAGCTGGAGCTTGTCCAGCGCCTCGCGCAGCTCCGGGTAGTCGGACCCGTCCAGCGGGTACAGGCCCGAGAACACCATGGGCTTGGGGTCCTTGTAGCCGCCGAGCGCCTCGGTGGCGCCCTTGACCTGGCTGGTGACGGTGTCACCGACCTTGGACTGGCGCACGTCCTTCACACCGGTGATCAGGTAGCCCACCTCGCCGACGCCGAGGCCGTCGGCCGGCAGCATCTCGGGCGAGTTGGTGCCGATCTCCAGCAGCTCGTGGGTGGCGCCGGTGGACATCATCCGGATCCGCTCACGCCTGTTGAGCTTGCCGTCGATGACCCGGACGTACGTCACGACGCCCCGGTAGGAGTCGTAGACCGAGTCGAAGATCATCGCGCGGGCGGGGGCGTCCGCGACGCCGACCGGGGCGGGGATCTTCTCCACCGCGCGGTCGAGCAGCGCCTCGACGCCGAGGCCGGTCTTGGCGGAGACCTTCAGCACCTCGGAGGGGTCGCAGCCGATCAGGTTGGCCAGCTCGTCGGCGAACTTCTCCGGCTGGGCGGCCGGCAGGTCGATCTTGTTCAGGACCGGGATGATCGTGAGGTCGTTCTCCATCGCCAGGTAGAGGTTGGCGAGGGTCTGCGCCTCGATGCCCTGGGCCGCGTCCACCAGGAGGATGGTGCCCTCGCAGGCGGCGAGCGACCGGGAGACCTCGTAGGTGAAGTCGACGTGCCCCGGCGTGTCGATCATGTTGAGGATGTGCGTGTTGCCGGGGTCGTGGGTGGGAGCCCACGGCAGTCGCACCGCCTGGGACTTGATCGTGATGCCGCGCTCGCGCTCGATGTCCATGCGGTCGAGGTACTGAGCGCGCATCTGCCGCTGCTCGACCACCCCGGTCAGCTGGAGCATCCGGTCGGCGAGCGTGGACTTGCCGTGGTCGATGTGCGCGATGATGCAGAAGTTGCGGATCAGCGCCGGGTCGGTACGGCTCGGCTCGGGCACATGGCTAGGGGTCGCGGGCACGCAGGGTCCTGATTCTTGAGGCGTCCGCACACGTGTGCTTGTCCGTCTGCGGTCTCGGGTCGGATCTATACGTAGTCTCCATGGTCCCATGTCCGGCGGGGAGCGCGGATCGGGTGGTGCGGGCCGGTGAACCGCAGGCGGTTTTGGGCGGGGAACGGGCCGCTGGTAGTGTGGGCCGCTGTGTCTCATGCCCTCTCCGCACGAGGCACACCTCAAGAAATCACCGGCTACGGGACCTGCACGGCCCCGTGCCAGAACCTGTAAAGGCTCATTCGTGGCGAACATCAAGTCCCAGATCAAGCGGATCAAGACCAACGAGAAGGCCCGGCTGCGCAACAAGGCCGTCAAGTCCTCCCTGAAGACCGCGATCCGCAAGGCCCGCGAGGCCGCTGCCGCGGGTGACGCCGAGAAGGCCACCGAGTACCAGCGCGCCGCCGCGCGTCAGCTCGACAAGGCCGTCTCGAAGGGCGTCATCCACAAGAACCAGGCCGCCAACAAGAAGTCGGCGCTTGCTTCCAAGGTCGCGTCCCTCAAGGGCTGAGTTTCCCGACTTGACGCCGGACGGATCCGGGCGGGCCCTCTCTCATCCGCCCCCGACCGGCACCCCGGACCTGTGCGCGGCCTGCGTTCGCCACGCGGGCACGGGTCCACGAGCGTGAACCGAAGGCCCCGGCGGTCCCCCTTCCCCAGGGGGACCGCCGGGGCCTTCGGCGTATGCACGGCGGACGACGCGGAATCGCCCGACGGGCCCCATAGGGCCGATGGAACGCAGGGGGAGTTGACGGCGCACGTATGGTGGAACGGAAGCGCATCGACGCCCGCCCCGGGCTGTGAGCCGGGCGGGCCGGACGGGGGAAGAAAGGTGCGTGCCCGATGGCGATCGGGCTCCTCTCCGCGATTGCTGCCGTGTTCTACGGGAGCACGGTCTCGATCCTTGCTCTGACTGCGACCTTCGCCCGGCGGCGCACACTGCGGTGTGAAGCGCGCAGCACCCTGGCCGTCCTGATGCGGGGGAGAACGGCGGAATCGCTGCAGGCAGACCGCGCGGCATCAGGCCCAGACAGCTGAGCGGTCACGGCACAGTGAAGTGCGCACCGGCGGCGCCAGGTTCCTGTGGCGCGGCATCGCACCCGCTACGAAAGGACCGCCACCCTCTGCTTGGCCGGACTCCACGTCGCAGGCGTCTTGGCCGGACTCCACGTCGCAGGCGTCTTGGCCGGACTCCACGTCGCAGGCGTCTTGGCCGGACTCCACGTCGCAGGCGTCTTCCTCTGGTCCACCCGCTGATCCCCCCGCTGATCCAAACGAGAAACCCTAGCCCCGCCCGCGCGACCGCGCCGCGCGGGCGATGGTCACCACCGCTTTCTCCAAGGCGTACTCCGGGTCGTCGCCGCCGCCCTTCACGCCCGCGTCCGCCTCGGCCACCGCGCGCAGCGCCACGGCGACCCCGTCCGGGGTCCAGCCGCGCATCTGCTGTCGTACCCGGTCGATCTTCCACGGCGGCATGCCCAGCTCACGGGCGAGATCGGCGGGCCGGCCGCCGCGCGCGGAGGACAGCTTCCCGATCGCCCGGACGCCCTGCGCCAGCGCGCTGGTGATCAGCACCGGCGCGACCCCCGTGGCGAGCGACCAGCGCAGCGCCTCCAGGGCCTCCGCCGCCCGTCCCTCCACGGCCCGGTCGGCGACGGTGAAGCTGGAGGCCTCCGCACGGCCGGTGTAGTAGCGCCCGACGACGGCCTCGTCGATCGTGCCCTCCACGTCGGCGACCAGCTGCGACACCGCCGACGCCAGCTCGCGCAGATCGCTGCCGATCGCGTCGACCAGCGCCTGGCAGGCCTCGGGCGTCGCCGAACGCCCCAGAGCGCGGAACTCGGCGCGGACGAAGGCGAGCCGGTCGGCCGGCTTCGTCATCTTCGGGCAGGCCACCTCCCGCGCCCCCGCCTTGCGTGCCGCGTCCAGCAGCCCCTTGCCCTTGGCGCCGCCCGCGTGCAGCAGCACGAGGGTGATCTCCTCGGCGGGCGAGCCGAGATACGCCTTCACGTCCTTGACCGTGTCGGACGACAGGTCCTGCGCGTTGCGCACGACGACGACCTTGCGCTCGGCGAAGAGCGACGGGCTGGTCAGCTCGGCGAGGGTGCCGGGCTGCAACTGGTCCGGGGTGAGGTCGCGTACGTCCGTGTCGGCGTCGGCGGCACGGGCGGCGGCCACCACCTCCTGCACGGCACGGTCGAGCAGCAGGTCCTCCTGGCCCACGGCAAGCGTCACCGGGGCGAGAGAGTCGTCGTTCGCAGTCTTCCTGGCCATTGCGTCAAGCATCCCACGGGCCACTGACAACGCCGCCCGCCACGGAGGCCGAGGCCACGCCGCTCACGGTGGAGGCCGAGGCCGCACCGCCCGAGGTGGAGGCCGAGGCCGCGCAGCCCGCGGTGGAGGCCGAGGCCGCGCAGCCCGCGGTGGAGGTCCGGGCCGCGCGGGTCACGGCTCCTCCCGCCAGCCGTCCCACCGGGACGCGAACTCGTCCAGCTCGCCGGGGTCGAGCCGTTGCGCGTCGTCGTGCAGGACGACGAGCCACTGGGCGTCCTCGGCGTCGTCCTCCCCGGCCAGCGCGTCCCGTACGAGCCGGGGCTCCTCGTCGATCCCGAACCGCTCCCCCAGCGCCTCGGCCACCTCTTCCGCCGCGTCGCGGTCGGGCAGCACCAGCACATGTCTCACATCACTCACGCGAGCCATTGTCCGGCACCGGGCATGGGCGGCCGTACCTCTGAGGTCTCAGGGGCGGACGGGCGGGCTCAGCCCTTGGGCACGACCTGGACGTCGAGTTCGACCTCGATGGTGGGGCCGACCGCCGCGATCCCGCGCGCCAGCATCGACTGCCAGCTCACGGTGTAGTCGTCGCGGTGCAGTTCGGCGGTGGCCCGGCAGGCCGCCCGCGCCTCGCCCTCCATGCCGTTGCCCAGACCCAGGTACTCCGCGTCCAGGGTGACCGTACGGGTCACGCCGTGCAGCGACAGCGCCCCGGTGACGGCCCACCGGTTGCCGCCGCGGTGCGCGAACCGGTCGCTGTAGAACTCCAGGGTCGGGAAACGGGACACGTCCAGGAAGTCGGGCGAGCGCAGGTGGTCGTCGCGCATCCGGACGTTGGTGTCGATGGAGGCGGCGTCGATCACCACGTGCATCGCCGACTGCTCCATGTCCGGGGCGATCCGCACCGCCCCGGCGAAGGAGTTGAACCGGCCGTGGATCCGGGCCAGGCCGATGTGCCGGGCGCTGAAGCCGATCGAGGAGTGCGTCGGGTCGATCTCCCAGTCACCGGGCGCGGGCAGGTGCGGCGGCTGGGCGGCCTGCAACGACACGTCGCCCAGCGAGGTGAGCGAATCCGCCGCGACCGAGGCGGCGACCCGCAGGGGCGCGTACGCCTCGGCGGCCACCGCGAGCCGGTACTCCCCCTCGGGCACGGTCGTGACGAAGGACCCGTAGGGGTCCGTCCAACCGCCGACCACCTTGCGCCCGGCGGCGTCGGTGACCGTGAACTCCGCCTGCGGCACGGGCTGGCCGACCGGATCGAGCACCCGGCAGCTCAGCACCCCCGCGCTCGGTGGGGTGGGCACCGCCGCCAGGGGACTCGTCCGTTGCCCACGCTTCGCGCGGCTTCCCAGCAAGCGGCCGATCATCTACGACACCTTCTGCACCATGTGAGAACAACTGTTGTCAATGACGCATTCGATCATCGATGACACTTTCGAGGCAACACGGGGGTACATCGCAGGAAACCAGCAGATGTGCTGGGACCGCACCCGACTGGTGCGACTGGGCGGGTGTGGCCCGATTCACCCGCTGACGCCCGGATCGCGCACCGTCGGCACGGCGTCGAGCCGGATGCCGAACCGCTCCCGGTAGAGCGAGAGCACCTCGTCGTCCGAGACCGCCTCCCGCACGTCACGCGCCCCGTCGGCCCCGGTCGTGGTCAGGGTGCGCCCGCTGAGCGTGATCCGCCCGCCGTCCCCGGTGAGCCGGGAGCACACCAGGGACCGCGTGAAGTGCGAGTCGGGCGAGGTGCGGTGCCACCAGGCCCCGGCCGTGAAGTCCGCGAGGACCCGGGGCCGCGTCTCCAGCCGGTAGCAGGCGGCGCCGTCCCGCAGGACGTCGAGATCGACGCCGCAGCCGTCCCGCGCACACCCCTCCCCCGCCACTTCGACGAGGGTGAACGTCCCGCCCGGATCGCCCTGTTCCGCCCGCTCCCCGAACGCCAGCGGGAAGTGGCTGTGCGCCCCGAACCCCACGTCGGCCAGCCAGTCGCCGCCGTCCGCCGTCCGCACCCGCAGCGCCATGTGGTCGTACGGGATCCCGAGCCGCCCCGCCTCCTCCCCGTGCACCCGCGCCGCGAGCACGGTCACCTCGAACCCCAGCGCGGTGAGCAACGCGCCGAACGCGCCGTTGAGTTCGTAGCAGAACCCGCCCCGCCGCGCGCCCACCACCTTGTCCAGCAGCCGCTTCTCCGCCAGCACGATCTCCTCTCCGAGGTGGATCGAGAGGTTCTCGAAGGGCACCGTCCGCAGGTGCCGCACATGCAGCTCGCGCAGCGCGGCACCGGTGGGCGAGGCGGGGCGCCCGGCCCCGATACGGCGAAGGTAGGCGTCGGTCTCGGCGGCATCCATGCGCCAAGTCTCGCGCGCCGGCGAACGCGCGGGAGACGCGGGAGACTCGGCGCCCCGCGGCCGGGCCGCGGCCTCAGGGAACCAGGGTCCCCTGGTGGAAGTACAGCCGCCAGCCGGTCCCGCTCAGCCGCCACAGGGAGCTGCGCCGGGCCAGCCGTCCGTCGTGGTCGGAGAAGTACGTCAGGTGGACGAGGCCCGGGGCGAGGACGACGCCGGACATCTCACTGACGACGACCGGGGACTCCTCGCTCACCGATCCACTCGACGTCACCTCAAGGATGGAGTCCCGGTCCCACCACCGCCCGGAAGCCCCGATCTCGGTGAACTCGGGGTCCAGCAGTTCCAGCACCTGTTCCCGCGAAGCCCGCACCGCACCGTCGAGAAGCCGCAACTCCGCGTCCACAGCGGCCTGAACAGCCGTTTCGTTCGTCTCCGTCATGCGGAGACCCTACGTACCCGCCCCTGCCGAGCCCCAGCCATCAACGGCCACCGCCCCTAACCGTTGACCGCCACCGCCCGCAGCTCCCTCCCCTCCCCCGTCACCGCGATCGGCCCGTCGTGGTCCGTGCGCAGGACCGCCGCGCCCTGGGCGCGCAGGGCGGTGACCGTGCGGGGAGCGGGGTGGCCGTAGGGGTTGTCGGTGCCGCAGGAGATGAGGGCGAGGCGCGGGGCCGCCAGGCGCAGCAGGTCCGGGTCCTGGTAGGCCGAACCGTGGTGGGCGACCTTGAGGACGTCCACGTGTATCAGGCCCGCGGCCGCCGGCGAGTGCAGCAGGGCCTGCTGGGACGGGGGTTCCAGGTCGCCCAGGAGCAGCAGGCGCAGGCCGCCGGACCGCACCAGCAGGGTGACGCTGGCGTCGTTCGGACCGTCCGGCGACAGGGACGCGAGGGGTGGCGGCCAGAGCACCTGCCAGGACAGGTCGCCGGTGCGGCGTTCTTCGCCGGCGACGGCTCCGACGAGCGGGATGCCCCGCCCGGCCGCCTCCCGGCGGACGAACTCCGCCTGCTCCGCCGGTTCTTCGTAGCCCGTCGTCTCGATCGCGCCCACCTGGCGTCCCCGCAGCACACCGGGCAGGCCGGCCACGTGGTCCGCGTGGAAGTGGGTCAGGACGAGGAGCGGGATCCTGGTGATGCCGAGGGTGCGCAGGCACCGGTCCACCGGCTTCGGGTCGGGGCCCGCGTCCACCACCACCCCGGCGCCCGGCCCCGTCGCGAGCACCGTCGCGTCACCCTGTCCCACGTCGCACATCGCGAACCGCCAGCCCGGCGGCGGCCAGCCCGTCACCACCCGGGTCAACGGCGGCGGCCGCACCACCGCCAGCAGGAGCAGCGCCGCGCACACACCGCACAGCCAGCGGTGTCTCACCAGCCGTCCGCCCAGGAGGACGACCGCCGCCGTGAGCAGGGCCAGCAGCAGCGCGCCGGTCCAGCTGCCCGGCCAGTCCACTCCCCCGCCGGGCAGCGCCGCCCCGGTCCGGGCCACCCGCGCCAGCCACCCGGCGGGCCAGCCGGCGCACCAGGCCAGCGCCTCGGCCACCGGCATCGCGAACGGCGCCGCCGCCAGGGCCGCGAAGCCCAGCACCGTGGCGGGGGCGACCGCGATCTCCGCCAGCAGGTTGCACGGCACCGCGACCAGGCTCACCCGGGCCGACAGCACGGCGACGACCGGCGCGCACACCGCCTGCGCCGCGGCCGCCGCGGCCAGTGCCTCGGCCAGGCGCGCGGGCACCCGGCGCCGGCGCAGCGCCGTACTCCAGCGGGGTGCCAGGGTGAGCAGCGCGCCGGTCGCCAGCACCGACAGCAGGAAGCCGTACCCGCGGGCCAGCCACGGGTCGTAGAGCACCAGCAGCAGGACCGCCGTCGCCAGGGCCGGGAGCAGCGATCTGCGGCGGCCGGTCGCGAGCGCCAGCAGCGCCACGGCTCCGCACGCCGCGGCCCGCAGCACGCTCGGGTCGGGCCGGCACACCACCACGAAACCCAGCGTGAGCCCGCCGCCCACCAGCGCGGTGGTCCGCAGCGGCAGGCCGAGTCTCGGCGCCAGGCCGCGGCGCTCGACGTGCTGGGCGCGGCCGGGCGGGCCGAGGAGCAGGGCCAGCAGGATCGTGAGGTTGCTCCCGGAGACGGCCAGGGTGTGGGCGAGGTCCGTCTCCTTGAAGGCGGCGTCCAGCTCCGGGGTGATCCGCGAGGTGTCTCCCACCACCAGCCCCGGCAGCAGCGCCCGCGCGTCCGCCGGGAGTCCGTCGGTCGCCGTGCGCAGTCCGGCTCTCAGCCGTCCGGCCAGCCGCTGCGTGGCGGACGGCGCCCCGATCACCTCGGGAGCCGCCCGGTCCCGGACCCGCAGGACCGCCGCGACCTGGTCGCCGCCCGTCAGCGGGGGTTGCGACCGGGCCGTCACCCTCAGCCTGGTGGACGGCAGCAGCGCCAGCCAGGGCGAGCGTCGCTCGGCGTCTCTCCCGCCTGTGTGCCCTCGGGTGTCGACGAGGATCAGCACCGGTGTGCGGGTCACCGCGGCGCCCGTCGTGCCGGGCCCTTCGACGCGCCGTACCTCCGCCTCGATCAGCACCGAGACCGGCGCCATGTGGTCGCCGCTGACCCGGGGCCGGGTGAGCCGGGGGTCGGAGGTCAGCTCCACCTCCGCGGTCACCGTGGCGGACTGCCGCGCCAGGGCCGGCACCGGACCGCGCCGCACGTCCGCTCCGTGCAGCCCCGCCGAGGCGGAGGCCGCCGACGCGCCGAGCAGCACGGCGGCGACGGTCGTACGCGCCCAGGCGTGCGGGCGGAAGCCGGGGCCGTGCGGGCGGAGGCCGGGGCCACGCGGGCGGAGGCCGGGGCCACGGTGCCTTCGGCCTGCGAGCAGGAGTGCGACGGCGGCGGTCAGGCACACGGCCGCGAAGCCCGTCACCCATCCCGCCGGGGCGTCCAGCGCCAGGGCCGCCGTCGCCCACGCGGCGAGCGCCGGGGGGAGGAGTCGTAAGTCGGCCGGTCCCTCCTGCCGGGGGTGGGCCGCTCCGAGCCGGTTCCCGGAGGCGGCGTGCACCTCTGCGCGGGTGCGGGGCGCTGAGGTGGGGGCGGGAGCGGGGGTTTCCGGGGTGGGTGCGGGGGCCTCCGTGGTGGTCGCAGAGGGTTCCGTGGTGGGCGCGGGGCGGCGGTTCATGGCCTGACCAGGGGGCGGAGGTCGGCGAAGCGGCGGTCGCCGATGCCGTTGACCTCGCGCAGTTGGTCCACCGAGCGGAAGCCGCCGTGCTGGGTGCGGTAGTCGACGATGTGCTGGGCCAGTACAGGGCCGACACCCGGCAGGGTCTCCAACTGCTCGACGGTGGCGGTGCCGAGGGAGACCGGAGCCGTCGGACCGGCCGCCCGTCCCGAGCCGGACGTGCCCGCGGCGCCCGCTCCCGGCGCGGCCGGGCCCCCCGCCGGGACAGGTCCGCCCACCACCAGTTGTTCGCCGTCCACCAGGAACCTGGCCCGGTTGAGCGCGTCGAGGTCGGTGCCGGGCCGGGCGCCGCCCGCCGCCCGTAGCGCGTCGACGACCCGGGAGCCCGCCGGGAGGCGGTGGATGCCCGGATGCCGGACCTTGCCGCTGACGTCCACGACGACCTCCGGACCGGACGAGGCGGACGAGACCGTGACGTTGGCGCCGGCGGACGGCCGCGCGGAGCCCGGCCCGGTGTCCTTGTCCGACTCCCTTCCCGGGTAAGGAGCGGCGGCCCGGACGGCCTCGGGGGCCCGTACCGTCTCGGTGCGGCCCGTCCAGAAGTGCTGGAGGGCGACGGCGGCCGCGACGGCGAGCACCACCGTGAGCGCGATCACGTTCCTGCGCTCCAGCCCGCAGCGGGTCTGAAGCCACAGGGGCACGCGATCCCGCAGCGCCGCTCCGGCCCGCTCTCGCCAGGCCGGCACCGCCCGTGCCGTCGGACCCGGCCTCGTCGTCGCCGTCGCCGTCGCCGTCGGTCCCCACGCCGCCACCGCCGTCGCCGTCGGCCCCGGTGGCATCACCGCCGTCGCCGTTGCCCTCGGCGGCGCCGCCTCCCCCACGGCGCCCTCACTCCTGTACCCGTACCCGTCGGCCCGGGTGAACGGGTTGCCCGCCGCGGGCGCGGTGGCCGGGGCGACGGGAGCGGTGGCCGAGGCGGCTCTGTGTGTCGTCGCGTCGGCTCGGGCCGGTGGACGGTCGGTGTGCGACGGCCCTGCCTGGGCCGGGGGTTCCGTGAACAGCACGTGCGCGCGTCGGCGCACCTCATCGGCCGACGCCTGTCGGCCCCCGGAGTCCCGGCGTCCGGCCCCGCGGCCGAATCCGCCCCCGGCCGCACGGCCGCCTTCGGCCGCACGGCCGCCCCCGTCCGCGCCGGGCGGCCGGCGGTGGCGGGCGCGGCCGTCCGAGCCGGGAAGTCGCCCCGGCCCACTCGTCGCGGTCGCTGTGCGTGAGCGTGATCGAAGTGCCATGGGCCGAGCATGGGACAGCTCGGCACATCCGCGATGATCTTGGTCGAAATCCGTGGACGACCGCCTGGTTGTGGATAACTCCGTCACCCACACGAGTCACCGCAGCCCCAGCACCGCAACCCAGCACCACGGCCGTCAGCACAGCCTCACCCCAGCCGCCCCGTCACCGGGGCGAGACCACGACCCCCAGCAGCCCCGGGCCGGTGTGCGCCCCGATCACCGCTCCGACTTCGCTCACGTGCAGCTCCGCCAGGCCGGTCACCCGGGCACGGAGCCGGTCGGCGAGTGCCTCCGCCCGTTCCGGGGCGGCGAGATGGTGGACGGCGATGTCGATGCCGCAGCCCGTCGCGCGCTCGGCGGCGATCTCCTCCAGCCGGGCGATCGCCCTCGACGCCGTCCGCACCTTCTCCAGCAGCTCGATGCGGCCGCCCTGCAACTGGAGCAGCGGCTTCACGGCGAGAGCGGAGCCGAGCAGCGCCTGCGCGGCGCCGATGCGTCCGCCGCGGCGCAGATAGTCGAGCGTGTCGACGTAGAAGTGCGCGGAGGTGCTTCCGGCACGCTTCTCCGCCGCGGTGACCGCCTCGTCCATCGTGCCGCCGCCCTCGGCGGCCTCGGCGGCGGCCAGGGCGCTGAAGCCGAGCGCCATCGCGACCATCCCGGTGTCCACCACCCTTACCGGCACCGGGGCTTCACGGGCCGCGAGCACGGCGGCGTCGTAGGTGCCGGACAGTTCCGCGGACAGGTGCAGGGAGACGATGCCGCTCGCGCCGGACTCCGCTACCTCGCGGTAGGTCTCGGTAAAGAGTTCGGGGCTGGGGCGGGAGGTGGTGACGGACCGTCGCTTCTGGAGTGCCTGGGCGAGCGAGCGGGTGGAGATCTCGGTGCCCTCTTCGAGCGCCCGGTCGCCGAGGACCACGGTCAGCGGAACCGCGGTGATGCCGTGGCGCTCCATCGTCCGCGGCGGCAGGTAGGCCGTTGAATCGGTGACGATCGCGACATGGCGGGACATGAGCTGGAGGTTACCTGGCGTAGCGCCCGGACGGCATCCCAGCCCCTCTGACCGGGTGTTCCGTGGGCCGGATCAGGTGGTGCTCTCGGGGCGGGGCTTCTTGTTCCAGGAGTAGACCGGGCGGCGGGACGGCGGGGTGATGGCGGGGCGGCCGGGCTCGCGCGCGGCGTCCGGGCGGCCGTCGGCGGAGTCGGCGCGCCCGTCCGCGCGCCCGTCCCCGGCGGCGGCCGGCGGCTCCGCTCCCCGCGGTGGTTCGGCCGGCGTCTCCGCCCGCGTCCAGTGGCGCAGGGCGCCGGCCTCCATGTCGATCTGGGCGCTCAGCGTGTCCAGGTCGTCGTCGGCGAAGCGGTGGGCGCGGTCGCGGGCCGCCCAGCGCAGGGAGTCGGCGGACCGTGTGATGCGGCGGGTGCGGGCGCGCAGGTCCGGGAGCCGGGCGGCGAGGGTCGCGCGGTCCGGCTCGGACTCCAGGCGCTTGAGCTCGCCGTCCAGTTCGCGGCCGTGCACGCTCAGGCGCTCGAACAGGGCGAGGGACTCCTTGAGCGACTCGTCCTCGGCCGCGCCGGCGTACAGCGCGTCCTGGGTGGCGCGCATCGAGGTGCGCAGGGTGAGCCGCAGTTCGGCCAGTTCGCCCGCCGGTCCCGGCTGCGCCAGGGACCTGGCCCGCAGGGTGTGGTCCTCGACCGTGCGGCGGGCCTGGCTGATCGTGCGGTCCACGCCGCGCTTGGCCGCGCCGACCGCTCTGACCGTGGCGTAGGCGCCGAGCACCACGCAGAGCAGGAAGAGCAGGGCGAAGACTGCGACGACTGCTTCCACGGCGCTCCTCCTCGGGCTCGGCGGCACGGGCCGCGCCGCTCCTCAACGGTAAACGCAGCGGGCAGGCCCTGGGTTCCGAAAAACCCCGAACCTGCCCGTAGGGGACTACCCGGAGACGCTCACGCCCCGATCATCACACCGCGCGGATCACCGCATGCGCACCGCGCGCCGCACATCGCACGCGCACCGCGCGCCACATCCCGCGCGCCACGCCGTTCAGCCGTTCACGCCATTCACGCCGTTCACGCCGGAACGATGTTCACCAGCTTCGGCGCCCGCACGATCACCTTGCGGATGCCCGCCCCCTCCAGCGCCGCGACGACCTTCTCGTCGGACAGCGCCGTCTTCTCCAGGTCCTCCTCGGAGATCGACGGCGGCACCTCCAGGCGCGCCTTGACCTTGCCCTTGATCTGGACGACGCAGGTCACCGTCTCGTCCACGACGTAGGCCGGGTCGGCGACCGGGAAGTCCTCGTGCACCACCGAGCCGGTGTGGCCCAGGCGGCGCCACAGCTCCTCGGCGACATGCGGGGCCAGCGGGGCGACCATCAGGACCAGCGGCTCGGCGACCGACCGGGGCAGCGGACCGCCCGCCTTGGTCAGGTGGTTGTTCAGCTCGGTGACCTTGGCGATGGCCGTGTTGAAGCGCAGGCCCTCCAGATCCTGGCGGACGCCGTCGATCGCCTTGTGCAGGGCGCGCAGCGTCTCCTCGTCGGGCTCGGCGTCGGTGACGGTGACCTCGCCGCCGGTCTCGTCGACGACGTTGCGCCACAGCCGCTGCAACAGCCGGAACTGGCCCACCACCGCGCGCGTGTCCCACGGCCGGGACACGTCCAGCGGGCCCATCGCCATCTCGTACAGGCGCAGCGTGTCGGCGCCGTACTCGGCGCAGATCTCGTCCGGCGTGACGGCGTTCTTCAGGGACTTGCCCATCTTGCCCAGCAGCCGGGAGACCTTCTCGCCCTGGTGGTAGTACGCGCCGTCGCGCTCCTCCACCTCGGCGGCCGGCACCGCGATGCCGCGGCTGTCGCGGTAGACGTAGGCCTGGATCATGCCCTGGTTGAACAGCTTGTGGAACGGCTCGGCGGAGGAGACGTGTCCCAGGTCGTACAGGACCTTGGACCAGAAGCGCGCGTACAGCAGGTGCAGCACGGCGTGCTCGGCGCCGCCGACGTACAGGTCGACGCCGCCGTGCGGCTGGCCCTCGCGCGGGCCCATCCAGTACTGCTCGATCTCCGGGTCGACCAGCTTCCGGTCGTTGTGCGGGTCCAGGTAGCGCAGCTCGTACCAGCAGGAGCCGGCCCAGTTGGGCATGGTGTTGGTCTCGCGGCGGTACTTCTTCGGCCCGTCGCCCAGGTCCAGGGTGACGTTGACCCAGTCCTCGTTGCGCGACAGCGGGGTCTCGGGCTGGGTGTCGGCGTCGTCCGGGTCGAAGGTGCGCGGCGAGTAGTCCTCGACCTCCGGCAGCTCCAGGGGCAGCATCGACTCGGGCAGCGGGTGGGCGATGCCGTCCTCGTCGTAGACGATCGGGAAGGGCTCGCCCCAGTAGCGCTGGCGGCTGAACAGCCAGTCGCGCAGGCGGAAGTTGACGGTGCCCTCGCCGACCCCGGAACGCTCCAGCCACTCGGTGATCCGCGCCTTGGCCTCGGCGACGCCCAGGCCGTCCAGGGAGATCTCGTCGTTGGCGGAGTTGATGAGCTTCGCGTCGTACGACCCGAAGGCGTCCTCCCAGGAGGAGGTGTCGGTGCCGCGGCCGTCGGTGGGCTCGACCACGCAGTGGACCGGCAGCTCGAAGGCACGCGCGAACTCGAAGTCGCGCTGGTCGCCCGCGGGGACGGCCATGATCGCGCCGGTGCCGTAGCCCATCAGCACGTAGTCGGCGATGAAGACCGGGACCCGCTCGCCGTTGACCGGGTTGGTGGCGTAGGCGCCGATGAAGACGCCGGTCTTGTCCTTGGCCTCGGCCTGGCGTTCGACGTCGGACTTGGCGGCGGCCCGCGCGCGGTAGGCGGCGACGGCCTCGGCGGGGCTCGCGTGGCCGCCGGTCCACACCTCGTGGGTGCCTTCGGGCCAGGCCGCGGGGGTGAACTTCTCGACCAGCGGGTGCTCGGGCGCCAGCACCATGTAGGTGGCGCCGAACAGGGTGTCCGGGCGGGTGGTGAAGACGGTGATGCGCTCGCCGTCGATCGGGAAGTCAACGCGGGCGCCCTCGGAGCGGCCGATCCAGTTGCGCTGCTGCAGCTTGATGGCCTCGGGCCAGTCCAGCTCCTCCAGGTCGTCCAGCAGCCGGTCCGCGTAGGCGGTGATGCGCATGTTCCACTGGCGCAGCTTGGCCTTGAAGACGGGGAAGTTGCCGCGCTCGGAGCGGCCGTCGGCGGTGACCTCCTCGTTGGCCAGCACGGTGCCCAGGCCGGGACACCAGTTGACGGGCGCGTCGGAGGCGTAGGCCAGGCGGAACTCGCCCAGGACGTCGGCGCGCTCGGCGGCGGTCAGCTCGCTCCACGCCCGCGTGTGCCCGGGCACGGGGCGCTCACCGGACTCGAACCGCGCGACCAGTTCGGCGATCGGGCGGGCCGTGCCGGCCTGCTCGTCGTACCAGGAGTTGAAGATCTGCAGGAAGATCCACTGGGTCCACTTGTAGTACTCCGGGTCGATCGTGGCGAACGACCGGCGCTTGTCGTGGCCCAGGCCCAGCCGGCGCAGCTGGGCCTTCATGTTCTCCATGTTGGCCTCGGTGGACACGCGCGGGTGCGTGCCGGTCTGCACGGCGTACTGCTCGGCGGGCAGGCCGAAGGCGTCGAAGCCCAGGGTGTGCAGGACGTTGTGGCCGGTCATCCGCTGGAACCTGGCGTATACATCGGTGGCGATGTAGCCCAGGGGGTGGCCGACGTGCAGGCCCGCGCCGGAGGGGTACGGGAACATGTCCATGATGAACTTCTTGGGCCGGGCCACCAGCGCGGGGTCGCCGGCCAGGTCGCCCTTGGGGTTCGGCGCCGCGTACGTCCCGTCGGCGTCCCAGAAGTCCTGCCAGCGTGCCTCGATCTCGGCCGCCATCGCGGCCGTGTAGCGGTGCGGCGCCGCCTCCGCCGACGTGGCGGCGGGGGCGGCGGGGTTCGTCTCGCTCATGATCCTCAAAGCTCCATCAGATCGACTCTGCCGACGGCTGCGACTTTCGGAAACGAAAAATCCCCTCGCACAGGAGGGGACGCCGCGCCGATTCCGACCACCCGCATCGTCGGCGGTCGGGACTGATCAGCGCGGCCCGCTAAGCAGAAGGCGTACGGCACGCATGGCGTCAGGGTACCGCAGGCGTCGAGCGGGCCGCGACGGAGTTCGCGCCGGGCCACGCCGGACCACCGGGACGGCGGCGAGCCCCTCCAGGAAGGCGGCCGTCCCCCTTCAGGAAGGCGACGCTCCGCTTGTGGAGGCGGGGAAAAGCTGTCCGGAGCGAAATGCTCACCGGGCGTGACGATCCCCATAAGCACAACGGAAAGCCCCTCCGCCACGTAGATAACAAGGCAATAACTCAAACCGCGTACCGACCGGTTTGGAGCCGCTTAGAGTTCGTCCCCTCGGGACCGCTCACCCGAACCGCTCGGAGTCGCCCCCATGAACCCTCGTCGCCGTCACAGCTCGCTCCCCAAACCGGGCCGCTCGGCCTACGGAGCGGCGTCCGCCGTCGTCCTGCTCCTGATACCCGTGGTCGTCCTGGCCGGCGGCAGCCAGTTCCGCGAGTTCCTGAACTTCGGCGCGGGCGTCCTCTCCCTCGTCTCCCTCAGCTGCTCGGTGATCTGGGGCCTGGTCGCCCAGGACCGCATCTTCCTCAACACCCGCCAGCGGATCGTGGGCCAAGCCGTGCACCGCACCACCGCGGTCGCCTCGATCGCCTTCCTGCTGCTGCACATCACCACCAAGATCGCCCTGGACCACACCCAGGTGATCGCCGCGGTCGTCCCCTTCTCGCTCGGCGTCACCGGAAGCGCCGGCCTGATCGGGCTCGGCTCCCTGGCCGGACTGCTGATGGTCTTCGTGGGCATCACCGGCGCCCTGCGCGGCAACTTCGCCACCCCCGCCCCGGTCGCCGCGCGCTGGCGGGCCATGCACATGCTGGCCTATCCGGCCTGGTGCGCCGCACTGGTCCACGGCCTGTACGCGGGCCGCCAGGCCAAGCCGGTCTTCGTCATCCTGTACAGCCTGTCCCTGCTCGGCGTCATGGGCGCGCTCGCGCTGCGCGCGGCGCCGCGCCCGGTCAAGCGCCGGATCGCCGACCGCCTGATGAACCTGCTGGGCGGCGGCGACCGCCCGGAGCTGAGCGACCTGGACGCGAGCCGGGCCAGGACGGACCGGTCCGCGCTGCCGGGCTACGAGGGCGCGGCGGCCGACCGGCCCACGCGCGCCGGAGCAGGCGCCGGCCCCCTGCCCCGGGTCCCGCCCGCCGCGTCGCCGTACGACCTCCCCTCCGCGCCGGAGTCCGCCGCCGGCTTCGCGGCCGCCTACCGGGCCGTGTCGGCCCCGCAGGCGGACCGGGCCATGTACCAGGACATGGCGTACGACCTGCGCGCCACGGAGGCGATGCCGCGCGTGGAGGCCCCCGGCGGCGTGCCGGGCGGCTGGCCCGTGCCCTCGCCGCCGCCCGTCGGCGAGGCGCCCCCGTCGGCCTACGACCCCCTGACCGACACCGGATACACCCTCCCCGCCCACGACAATCCGGGCGCGCACCCCTACGGCGGACGTGATGTGTACGACACCGGTGAGACGAACCCGCTCCACGGCGCGTACAACTCCCCAGACATGTACACGAGCGGTCCCGCCACTGAAACACCCCCCGGCGCCCCCTTCGACGCGCCGGGTCCGGGCGAACCTTGGAACACGCCTTCCGGAGGCCACAGGTGAACGAGGCCCTGCCCGACGTCCCGGAGGTCCGCGTCGTCGGACTCCCTCAGCTCACGTCGGGCTTCGACCTTGTCGAACGACTCGATCTGCCCATGCACCTCAAAGTGCACGGGCCGCTCGAACCGCTGGGCGGCGAGCAGCTCGCGCAGCTCGCCGAGGCCATCAATCTCAGGGGCCGCGGCGGCGCGGGCTTCCCCTTCCACAAGAAGCTGCGCTCGGTCGCCGAGTCGGCGATCAAGCGCGGCGTACGGCCGGTCGTCGTCGTCAACGGCAGCGAGGACGAACCGGCCTGCCGCAAGGACACGGTGCTCATCAACCGTGCCCCGCACCTCATCCTGGACGGCGCGCTGCTGTGCGCCGAGGCCCTGGGCGCCCGCACGCTCGTGGTGGGGGTCACCCGGGAGTCCACCCAGCGCTCCATGGAGGCCGCCCTCGCCGAGCGCGGCCTCGGCAACGGCCGCCGATCGGCACTGCGCGCGCGGGTGCAGCGCAACCCGGTGCGCATGGTCACCGGCGCCGCCGCCTCGCTGATCCGCTCCATCGACGGCGGTCCGGCGATCCCGCCGGGCCGCAAGGTCAGCGCCTCGCAGACCGGCGTGGGCGGCGCGCCCACCCTGCTGTCCAACGCCGAGACGTTCGCGCAGCTGGCGATCGCCGCCCGCATCGGCCCCGAGCGCTACGGCAACACCGGCCTGTACGACGAGCCGGGCACCGTGCTGCTGACCGTCTCCGGCGCCGTCGCCCGCCCCATGGTGATCGAGGTCCCCACCGGCGTGCCGCTGCGCTACGTCCTGCAACTGGCCGGCGCGCCGCCGGTGCCGCAGGGTGTGCTGACCGGCGGCTACCACGGCAGGTGGATCGACGCGGCGACCGTCGACGAGGCGATCGTCTCGCGCAACTCGCTGGACGCGGTGGGCGGTTCGCTCGGCGCCGGGGCCATCCTGCCGATCGGCCAGAACACCTGTCCGCTGGGTGAGTCGCTCCAGGTCGCCAAGTGGCTGGCGGAGGAGAGCGCGGGCCAGTGCGGTCCCTGCTACCTCGGTCTGCCGGCCGCCGCGCGCGGTCTGGAGGACATCCTGAACGGCGGCGGTCCGGCCGCTCTGGAGGCGCTCAAGCAGGTCGCCCGGAACGTGAAGCGGCGCGGCGCGTGCTCGCACCCGGACGGTTCGGCGATGTTCCTGGAGTCCACCGTCAAGGCGTTCACCGACGACCTGGCCGCCCATGTCCTCGGCAACGGCTGCGGACGCCCCGTGGAGGGCGTGCTGCCGCTCTTCGAGGGGGGCAGGGCGCCGACGGGCATCCCCGGCGGCGGCGCGGCCGACGAGACCGGCCCGAGCCGGCAGAAGATCCACGTCGACTGGACGCTGTGCCGCGGTCACGGCCTGTGCGCGGACATCCTCCCGGAGGTCTTCGAACTGGGCGCCGACGGCTTCCCGACCGTCGCCCAGGCGCAGGTGCCCCGGTACGCGGAGGCCAAGGCGCTGCGCGCCGTGCGCCGCTGCCCCGCGCTGGCACTGCGCCTGGAGGAGGACACGCGCGCGCAGGCGCCGGCCCGCAACCTGCCGGTCCTCTCCCAGGGGCGGGGCCGCCGGGCGCTGGGCCGCTGACGTCCGCCACGGCGGGTCACCCTCCGGGGCCGGCCCGCCGTTTGGCCGCGAGGCGCGCGAAGGGCGCGGCGGGCAAGACGTGTTGGACGAACAAGGAGTGTCGGACGAACGGAAAACATCGAGGGCGGATCATCCGATCGGATGATCCGCCCTCGACTACTGTGGAGCTAAGGAGAATTGAACTCCTGACCTCCTGCATGCCATGCAGGCGCTCTACCAACTGAGCTATAGCCCCTTGTCCTGCTCCGCCCGGTTTCCCCGGCGGCGATGCCAACATTACACGGTCGAGGGGGTGCTTCACCAAATCGGTTTCCGGTGCGCCCCTCATGACCGCCCTCCACGACTTCGGCCGGGTCCCACGCGGGGCCCCGGCCGACGGCACGTGTCACGCCGTGACGAACGAGTAGAAGCGCTTGAGGGTGCAGTGCTCCTCCAGGAGCCGGCCGTAGATCGGCTCGCCCTCCAGCTCGCGGTACGTCTCGATCGGGTCGCCTTTTATGATCAGCGCCCGCGCGCACTCCTCGCACCAGTACTGGTAGTCGGGATTGACCGGCTCCATGTCGCGGACGATCGGCGTACCACTGCCGCACCAGTCGCACTTCCGCCTGTGTGCACCCATCGCTCAGCTCCAGCTGTGGCCGCAGGCCGTACACACGTACGAGATCCCGCCGTTGTCGCCGAGGACTTGGGCCACGTGCAGGGAGCCGCAGGAGGGGCACAGGAGGCGGGTGGACGTGTTCTGGGTCGACACCGCGTCGAGGAGGTGACCGACCTCCTCGAGGATGCTCGCAGGCATCGGTACTCCCTCCCGTCGGGCCGCGCCCCCTTCCGGCCGTTTGATTCTGCCACGGCCGGGCCGATACGGTCAGCGACGCCTTGGTACCAGTCCGGCCACGGCGCCCGCCACGGCCGTCCCGGCCAGCGCGAACACGCACGCCGAGAGCGCTCGCGCAGAGGTATACGCCCCCGGGTCCCCCAATGACTCAAGCCGGCTCAGGAACAGCGTGCCGAACGCCGCCACTCCGATGAGCTGACCGAGCTGCGCGACGGTGGCGAGCAGTCCGCTGGCGTCCGCCGCGTCCTCGGGCCGTACGGCGGCCAGCGCGCCGGTGAGCGTCGGACTGAAGCCGAGCGCGAGCCCCGCGCCCACACCGGCGAACGCCGCGTAGAGGAGCGCTCCGCCGCTGCCGCCGCCCCGGAACGCCAGGGCGACACCGGTCACCGACAGCGCGGCCAGAACGAACCCGGCCGGGCTCAGCCACCGCAGGCACCAGGCCGGCCACCTGCGCCAGGTCAGCCCGACCAGGCCGAAGGCGACCGCGGTCGGCACGAACGTGAGGCCCGCCCGGAGCGCGCCGTAACCGAGGCCGCCCTGCACGTGCAGGGTGAGCGCGAACAGGAAGCCGCCGTTGACGGCCATCACGGCCAGGATCTGGAAGACGGCCCGGCCCATGCCGGGATGGCGCAGCACCCGCGGGGTGATGAGCGGCGCGCCGCCGCGCCGGGCGAGGCGCGCCTCGTACCCGCCGAAGACGCCGGACAGCACCACCGAGGCGGCCAGCGACAGCCAGGACCACAGCGGCCAGTCCTGTTCCTGTCCGAGCACCAGCGGCACCGTCAGCAGCGAGACGGCCGCGCCGAGCAGCGCCATGCCGGGCAGATCCAGGCCGCGCGGCCGGGCGTTCGCCCCGGCGGCGCCCACTCCGGGGGCGCCCGCTCCGGCGGCGCCCGCTCCGGCGGCGCCCGCTCCGGCGGCGCGCGCCCCCGCGGGCTCCGCCGCGCCCTCGCGCGGCAGGACCCGCCGGCCCACGGCCAGGAGTACGGCGCCCACCGGCACGTTGACCAGGAACACCGGCCGCCAGCCGGTGCCGAACAGGTCCGCCGCGACCAGCGCCCCGCCCACGATCTGCCCGGCCGCCGCGCCGACGGCGAGGACCGCCGAGTACGCGCCGAGCGCCCGCACCCGGGCCTCGCCGGTGAAGGCGCGCTGGATCAGGCTGAGCACCTGCGGGATCATCAGCGCCGCGCCGGCGCCCTGCACCAGCCGGAAGACGATCAGCTCGGTGATGCCCGGCGCCAGCCCGCAGGCGAGGGAGGCGGCGGTGAACAGGGCCAGTCCGGCGAGGTGGACCCGGCCGGGCCCGAACCGGCCGCCGAGCCGGGCCCCCGTGATCAGCAGGACCGAGTAGGTGATGGCGTATCCGGCGATCACGAGTTGCAGGTCGGCGCCCGAGGCGTGCAGGTCGGCGCCGATGGTCGGGGCGGCGACGTTGACGATGAACACGTCGAGGAGCGCCATGAACTGGGCGGCGAGCACGGTGGCGAGCAACGGCCGGGACCCGTTGTCAGTGGTGGGTGATTGAGTGGTGACAGCGCGTGATTCCGGACGCACCGAGGGTTCCGGACCCGTCCGAGGTGTGGTCGTCATGCCGTCGAGCCTCGCCGTGCCCCGGTACGGGTGCCGAGTGCCCGGCGATGCTGGTACCGACAGCACCTGGCAAGGAACGGACGGGGGCCCGAGGATGAGAACGGGGAGATCAACGCACAGGAACGACGAGAACGACGGGGACGACGGGGACGACGGGGGTGACCGTATGCGACGGGGATGTGGGGTGACACGATGCCGACGGGGGACGTGACACGGGAGGCGCGCACGCGAGAGGCGCGGACGCGGGCGGCGCAACGGCGCAGGCCCGAGCTGGCGACCTTTCTGCGCAGCAGACGGGCGCGGGTGACGCCGGCCGACGTGGGGATGCCGCCGGGATTTCGCCGGCGCACTCCGGGGCTGCGCCGCGAGGAGGTCGCCCAGCTCTCCGGAGTGGGCGTCACCTGGTACACCTGGCTGGAACAGGGCCGGCCGATCAACGCCTCCGCGCAGGTGCTGGACGCGGTGGCGCGCACGCTGCGGCTGGACCCGCCGGAGCGGGAGCATCTGTACCGGCTGGCGGCGGTGCCCTTCGATCCGGGGCCCGAGCCGCCGGTGCAGCGGGTGGGACCGGAGGTGCAGCTCGTGCTGGACGCCCTCGATCCCCATCCGGGGGCGGTCTACAACTCCCGCTACGACGTCCTGGCCACCAACGCGGCCTACCGGGACATGTACGCGCTGCCCGCGATGCGCGGGACGGGCGTTCCGAACGTGCTCTGGTCGCTGTTCACCGGGCCGGCGGAGACCTGTCCGCTGGTGTACCGGGAGCGGGAGCTGCCGGTGATGGTGGCGACGCTGCGGTCCAACTACGGCCGGCATGTGGGCGAGCCGTCCTGGGAGAACTTCGTCCGCGCCCTGTCGGCCGCCAGCGACTGCTTCGCGCGGCTGTGGGCGAGCGGCGAGGTGATACCGCCGGGACCGCGGGTGAAGGCGTTCCGGCAGGAGTCGGTGGGCGAGCTGCGGATGACCGCCGTCTCCCTGTCGATCGACGGGCTGCCGGAGTGCCGCATCGTCACCTACACCCCGGACGACGAGGAGACGCGCGCGAAGATCGCGCTGCTGAGGGACCGGAGGGAGCGGTTGTGGCCTCCGACACAGGAGGCGGCCGACGCGTTCGCCCGGGGCTGGAACAGCGAGAATCCCGCCCCCTGGGGGGACGGGATTCTCCTCACCGATCCTTGATCACCGGTCGATGCTCGACCACTGATCTTTGACAACTCAACAGAGTGTCGATCTGTGGAGCTAAGGAGAATTGAACTCCTGACCTCCTGCATGCCATGCAGGCGCTCTACCAACTGAGCTATAGCCCCTCGCTCCAAGCAGCTGAGCCGCTTGGTGTTCTGTCCCGCTCGGCGGGGCGAACAAGAAGAACTTTAGCCTGCGACCTGCCGGAAAGCGAAATCGGGTCCTGCGGGGCGCCGGGGCTGCTCAGGTGTCGTCGCCGAGGACGGGCTCCGGCAGGGTGCCCGCGTTGTGCTCCAGCAGCCGCCAGCCGCGGGCGCCCTCGCCGAGGACGGACCAGCAGCAGTTGGAGAGGCCGCCCAGGCTCTCCCAGTGGTGCGCCTCCAGGCCGAGGAGGCGGCCGATGGTGGTGCGGATGGTGCCGCCGTGGCTGACCACTACGAGGGTGCCGTCCTCGGGCAGCTTCTCGACGTGCCGCAGCACGACCGGGGCGGCGCGGTCGGCGACCTCGGTCTCCAGCTCGCCGCCGCCGCGGCGCACCGGCTCACCGCGCTTCCACGCGGCGTACTCCTCGCCGTGCCGGGCGATGATCTCCTCGTGCGTCAGGCCCTGCCAGACGCCCGCGTAGGTCTCGCGCAGACCCTCGTCGTGGGTGACCTCCAGGCCGGTGAGGGCGGCCAGCTCGGCGGCCGTGCGGGCGGCGCGCCGCAGGTCCGAGGAGACGATCGCGTCGGGTCCCAGGGAGGCCAGCAGCCGGGCGGCCCGGCGGGCCTGCCCGACACCGGTCTCGGTCAGCTCCACGTCCGTGGAGCCCTGGAAGCGGCGCTCCACGTTCCAGGAGGTCTGGCCGTGCCGCCACAGGATGACGCGGCGGCCCCGGCCCGGTGTGCGGCCGGCGCCCTCACCGGCGGCGGTCACCGCCACCCACCGTCCTGCTCGGCCGACTCCTCGGCGGCCTGAAGCTTGGCGTGCTCCTCGGCCTTGCCGCGGGTGGCCCGGGCGTCGGCGGGCAGGTCGAGCTCGGGGCAGTCCTTCCACAGCCGTTCCAGGGCGTAGAAGACGCGCTCCTCGCTGTGCTGGACGTGGACGACGATGTCGACGTAGTCGAGCAGGACCCAGCGGGCCTCGCGGTCGCCCTCGCGGCGCACCGGCTTGGCGCCGAGCTCCTTCTGCAGCCGCTCCTCGATCTCGTCGACGATGGCCTTGACCTGGCGGTCGTTGGGGGCGGACGCGAGAAGGAAGGCGTCCGTGATCGACAGGACGTCACTGACGTCGTAGGCGATGATGTCGTGCGCGAGCTTGTCGGCGGCCGCCTGGGCGGCGGTGTGGATGAGCTCGATGGAGCGGTCGGTCGCGGTCACTGCATGGCTTTCCGTCGGCGGTCAGTTGTCCTCAAGGGTCTCACGACCGCCGACGGCGCCCCACGCGATAAGGCGATCACTGCCCGGAGGCGGGCTTGTAGTCCTGGCCGAGGACGACCGAGACGTCGGCGTTGGCGGTGACCGTGCCCTTCGTCACGGAGCCGGCGGGCAGGCCGAGGGTCTTGGCGACCTCGGTGGCGTTCTGCTTGTCCTTGTCGTCGGCGTAGACGACCTGGGAGGCGGACCGGACGGCGGCGGTGCCGCCCTCCAGGAAGGTGAAGCCGCCGTTGAGCAGGACCACGCGGGCCTTCTCGGTGTCGTCCTTGGTTCCGGAGGCGTTGCGGACCGAGACGCGCACGGCCGATCCCTGGTCGGGGCTCTTCGCGGTGCCGCCCAGGATCTCCTTGACGACGCTGTCGCTGGTCTGCGCGCTCAGCGTGCCGTCGGACTGGACCGGCAGCAGCGCCGACTTGTAGTCGCCGCCCTTGGCGAGTTCGGCGAGGTTGGCGAGGAAGGCGCCGAGGTCCTTGTCGGTGAGCGAGGGGTCGAGGATCTGCGCCAGCGTCTGCACGGTGACGGTGGCGGCCTGTGAGTCGGAGGACAGCTTGCGCAGCGTGCCCTGCATCACCTGGCCGAACCGCTGGAGCTGGGCGTTCTGGGCCTCGCCCGAGGCGCGGTAGGTGGCGTAGGCGACGGCCGTCTTGCCGCTCAGGGTCTGGCTCCGGCCGCGGTGGACCAGGGGCGCGGCGCCGGACTTGGCCTTCTTCGCGTCCGGGTCGGGTACGTCGGTGTCGGTGTCGACGTCGATGCCGCCGACCAGGTCGACGAGGTTCTGGAGGTAGGGGGTGTCCAGGCGCCAGGTGCCCTCGATGTCGGTGCCGAGGACGGCGCCGAGCTGGTCGCGGGTCCCGGAGGAGCCGTCGTCCTGGACGGACTTGGCGAGGGTCGTGGTGGTGCCGTCGTCGCCGGTCAGGGCGAGGGAGTTGGGCAGCAGGACGGTGGTGCCCTGCTTGGTGGTGGTGTTGTCGACGAGCAGCGCCGTGGAGGTGCCGCCCTTGGCGGTGTCGTGCAGGTGGACGACGATCACGTCGCGCTTCTGGGCGCCCGTGGCGGTGGCGGCGCCGTTCTTCGAGCCGCCGGAGGACAGTCCGGGCAGCTTCCCGGCGTACCAGAGGTAGCCGACGCCGCCGGCCGCGACCATGGCCAGCACGACGGCCAGGGCGATGACGCGGCTGCGGGCGCGGCGGCGGGCCTCCTCGCGGCGCTCGGTGCGGTTCTCGGTGAACTTGAGCCAGTCGATGACGTCCTCGGAGTCGTCGGTCGGCTCCTCGACGAAGGCGAACTGCTCGGTGCGGTAGTCGGGTTCGCCGGAGCCGGTGCCCTCCGGGTCGTCCGCGGCGCGGTCGTCCCCCGGGTGGTCGTCCTCGGGCCGGCCGGACCCGGGCCAGTCCGTCCCGGGCCAGTCCGTTCCGGGCCGGTCGGTCCCGGCGGCCGTCGCTCCCGGCCGGCCGGGCGGCTCGTGGCCCTGGGCGGGGCCGGTGTGCTCCGCCGGGCCGGTCTGCTGCGGGATGTGCGCGCTCTGCCCGGGGGCGCGCTGCTGCTGTCCGCCGACGGCGGTCTGGCCGTAGGGGTCGTACGGGGCGGCGGGGGCGGCGTTCCCGTAGGGGTCGTAGCCGGTGGGCGCGCCCTGGGCGGTGGGGGCGTGGGTGCCGTAGGGGTCGTAGGCGGGGGCGGGCGCCTGCCGGCCGGTGTCGTAGCCGCCGTAGCCGGACGGCGCGGGCTGCTGCTGCCCGCCCGCCGCGTACGGGTCGTAGCCGTAGTTCTGCTGTACGTGGCCCTGCTGCGTCTGGTTCTGCTGCGCGTGGTCCTGCTGTGTGTGGTCCTGCTGTCCGTAGCCCTGCCGGCCGTACGCGTCGTACGTCTGCTCGGGGGTCTGCTGCGCGGGGAGCGGTCGGTAGACCGGGCGGCCGTACTCGTCGTAGCCGACGAGTTCGTACTCCTCGCCCCCGTACCCAGCGTCGTATCGGTCGTTCACCGGTGCCCCTCTCGGCTCACTCGCCGCGGTACAGCTGACGCTTGGCGATGTAGCGCACGACTCCGTCCGGCACCATGTACCAGATGGGGTCGCCCTTGGCGACTCTCGCACGGCAGTCCGTGGAGGAGATGGCGAGGGCCGGGACCTCGACGAGCGAGACGCCGCCCTCGGGCAGGCCCGGGTCGCTGAGGTGGTGGCCGGGCCGGGTGACGCCGATGAAGTGCGCGAGGGAGAAGAGTTCCTTGGAGTCGCGCCAGGTGAGGATCTGGCCGAGCGCGTCGGCGCCGGTGATGAAGAACAGATCCGTGTCCGGGTTGAGGGCGCGCAGATCGCGCAGGGTGTCCACGGTGTAGGTGGGGCCGCCGCGGTCGATGTCGATGCGGCTGACGGAGAACTGCGGGTTCTCGGCGGTCGCGATGACCGTCATCAGATAGCGGTCCTCGGCCAGGGACACCTGGCGGTGGCTCTTCTGCCAGGGCTGGCCGGTGGGCACGAAGACCACCTCGTCCAGGTCGAACTGCGCGGCGACCTCGCTGGCCGCCACGAGGTGGCCGTGGTGGATCGGGTCAAACGTTCCGCCCATGACGCCCAGGCGGCGCTTGCCCGGCGTCGCGGGGCCGCCGCCGGGCCCCGGTGCGAGGTGTTCGACCGTGTCACGCGCCGGACCGGTAGGCATGTCCTGCTCTCCCATGCGTGCAGACCCTACCGGCCCGGCCCGCAGGCCCCGTCCGGGAGATCACCGCGGGCGGCTCCCCGGGGCCGGCCGGGACCTCGGCGGTGCTCAGCGGTCGCGGTTGAAGCGGGTGGTGATCCACAGCAGGAGCAGCAGGATGATGAACGCGGCTCCGCCGGTCACCGCGGGGTTGAGGCTCTCGTGGTTGCCGCCCTCGGCGAGGTTGACCAGCGGGGCGGCGGCGCGGTGAAGGCTCATCTCGGCAGACCTATCCAGGTGTGGGCGGGATAAAGATGTCCGCCCATCGTAAGCGTCCGCCCGCGCACCGCTCACGCCGACTCCGCCGTCGCGGCCCGCGCCCCGCCGGGCCGCGGCCCGCGGGCGGCCGGGAACGCGCCGGGAGCGGCGGCCGTCGGCGGAGGGGAACCTTCCGGACGGCTCAGTCGTCGTTGCGCTTGTAGCCGCGCAGCAGGAACCAGCCGGTCAGCACGCAGCCCAGGACCATCACGATCAGGACGATCCGAAGGAGGTCCCCCGATCCCTGGTGCTGGGCCGTGGTGTTCGCGGCCTCGGTGAGCCGGACGACTGCGGGATGGTGCTCCATGACGGACTCCTTCGCTGACTGCCCGTCCACGGTATCTCCGCCTAGGCTGGCTCCTGCCTCGGGGGGCGCATCGGCGACATGGGCGGCAAACGGCCGCACTCGCCTTACACCGGCCATATAGCCGTACATACACGCGCATGCGCGCACATACAGACGTTTTCGACGCACAGGGGGGATGACATGTCCGACGACGGTCGCGAGCAGGGCGGGCACACGGGGCAGGAGCGGGTGCCGAGCCGGCGGCGCAGCCGCTTCCCGGGGATCTCCTCGCGCGCCTACGAGCACCCGGCCGACCGGTCGGCCCTGGTCGCGCTGCGCAAGCTGAGCGGCTTCGACACGGTGTTCAAGGCGCTCAGCGGGCTGCTGCCGGAGCGCAGCCTGAGGCTGCTGTTCCTGTCCGACTCGGTACGCGTCTCGGACCAGCAGTTCGCGCACCTCAACGACATGCTGCTGGACGCCTGTTACATCCTGGACCTGGAGAAGGTCCCGCCGATGTACGTCAACCAGGACCCGCAGCCGAACGCCATGTGCGTCGGGCTGGACGAGCCGGTCATCGTCGTGACCACCGGTCTGGTGGAGCTGCTCGACGAGGAGGAGATGCGGGCGGTCATCGGCCACGAGGTGGGCCACGCCCTGTCCGGGCACGCGGTGTACCGCACGATCCTGCTGTTCCTGACCAGCCTGGCCGTCCGGGTGGCCTGGATCCCGCTGGGCAGTCTGGCGATCACGGCGATCGTGACGGCGCTGCGGGAGTGGTTCCGCAAGTCGGAGCTGTCGGCCGACCGGGCCGGGCTGCTGGTCGGGCAGGACCCGCGGGCCTCCATGCGCGGCCTGATGAAGATAGCGGGCGGCAACCACCTGCACGAGATGAACGTGGACGCGTTCCTGCGCCAGGCCGAGGAGTACGAGGCGTCGGGCGATCTGCGCGACTCGGTGCTGAAGATCCTCAACGTGCTGCCCCGCAGCCATCCCTTCGCCACCGTGCGGGCGGCCGAGCTGAGGAAGTGGTCGGAGTCGCGCGACTACCAGCGGATCGTGGACGGCCACTATCCGCGCCGCACCGAGGACCAGGACACCTCGGTCGGCGACTCCTTCCGCGAGTCGGCCACGCACTACGCCCACCACGTCAAGAGCTCCAAGGACCCGCTGATGAAGCTGGTCAGCGATCTCGCGGGCGGGGCGGGCGACCTGGGCGGCCGGGTCCGGCGCGGGTTCGAGGGCTTCACGGGGACTCCGCCGAAGGACGGTGCGAAGGACGACGCCAAGGACGGTGGCAAGGGCGGCTTCGGGGGCGGTCCCGAGGCCGGCCCGCAGGACGAGCCGCCGACGGACGGTCCCTCGTCCGGCGACAGCCGGAACTGACCCCTCCACCGGCCGGCCGGCCCGCGGCCCGGCGCACGCGGCTCCGCCACGCAGCCCGGAGCCGACTTCCGGCCCGGCGTGCAGGCGGTGTCACAGTCTCGGCTGGGCGGACGGGGCGAGGGTGCCGCACAGGGCCGGGGCGCCGTCGGGGGCGTACGGGTCCGTGCCGGCCGGGCCGCCCGCCTTCGCGTGCTGCCCGGCCAGCAGCGGGCCGAAGCGTGCCGCGCTGTCCTCGGAGCAGGACAGCGGTCCGGCCTGGACGGTGCTGGTGACCAGCTGGACCTGGTGCAGCCGCAGGTCCTCGCGGTCGAAGCGGAACCGCAGCTCGCGCCGCACGGTGAACAGCGAGGCCCGCGCTCCGGCGGCGGCGACGGCCGGCCTGAGCGCGTAGACGGCCGTGGGGTCCGCGGTGACCTCCAGGGTGTCGGCGTCGGTCTCCGCCGTCTGGAGGCTGCCCCGCATCCGGATCCGGGGGTCGGCGAGCCGGACGCGGGCCGGGTCGAAGCGGACGAGCCATCCGGTGGGCGCGTGCCGGCCGTCGGCGGCCGGGTGCTCGATGCTCTGGTCGAACTGGTCGAGCTGGCCCGGGTCGAGCAGCGACCGTACGGCGTCGACGGCCCCTCCGGTGAGCACCGCCGGGTCGAGGGAGGAGGCGACGATGTAGTCCCGCGCGTAGGTCAGCGCGGCGACGACCTGACTGTCGGAGAAGTGGGCGGTGGCGCGGTGGGCGGGCCACGGGATGCCCTCGGCGCCGGCCGCGAAGCCGGCGGCCTGGCTGTGCGCGTACAGCTCCCCGGGGTCGGCGGCGCCGGGCACCTCACCCCGTGGTGCGAGCGGGACGACGGTGGTGCGCAGCGCTTCGGCCGGCCGCTCGGTCAGCGGGCTGCGGTAGGGGGTGCGGACGCCCATGAAGATCGCGGTGGCGAAGGCGAGGGCGATCAGCAGCAGGAGGGCCAGCGCCTGCCGGGACAGACCGGTGTGCGGGCTCGGGCGGCGGCGTACGGCGGGCGTGTGGTCGGTCATCCGCTCCTGGGCGGAGTACTCCTGGAGGCGGGCAGCGCGGACGAAGGACTCGTCGAAGACGACGGACCGGTACTCGTCCTCCGCGCCAGAGGGGGCGCCCTCGGGGGTCCCATCGGGCGGCTCTCCACGCCCTCCCATACTTTCAAGGGTGGGTCCCGCGGAGCGCGGGTAAACGCCCCGGCGCACGCCAACTTCTGACATGCCCTCACCCAAGTGACGCTCCGGCGCGCACCCCGGGTGACGCCAGGGCTCGCGGCCCGGCCGTCAGCGGGTGGGGGGCGCCGCGGGGACCGGCGGCCGGGAGTGTCCGGCGGAGGCCGAGGGGGCGGCGGCGCTGCCCTGCTCCAGGCCGGTGGAGGCGGGCGGCGGCATCTGGTCCCGGTCGCCGGAGGAGCCGCCCCGGTAGACCGCGGCGAAGGCCAGCGCGACCATGCCGACGCCCATCACCAGGGCGAGCACCCAGGCGACGGGACGGTGCCAGCGGACCTGTTTGCCGAAGGTCCCGGGGCCGCCGTAGGGGCCGCCGCCGGGGACGTCGGGGTCGTCCAGGTCGTCGAAGTCGGGTTCGGGGCCGTAGCCGCCGCGGCCGTAGCCGTCGTCGTAGCGCTCGCCCCTCGCGTGGGCCCGGCGGGCCTCGGCCTCGGAGGCCTCGGCCCTGGCCTGCGCGGCGGCCAGGAGGCGTTCCACCGCGGTCGGCTCGTGGATCGCGGCCGCCCGGACGAAGGCCTCGTCGAAGACCACGGAGGCGAACTCTTCGTCCGACACCCCGCGGTCGTGGTCGTCGTCGGGCTCCCAGCCGTCAGGGAACGGCGTGCCCCCCACGTCCTCCGGCACAGACCCAGAGTAGACCTGGGGGGTCGGTTTGGGCAGACGGCCGGGACATTCATCCGCCTGCTGAGACGTGCTTCCACGCCCTCGCCGGCGGGGCCGTCCGGGGGACCCGGCCCGGCCCCGGGCGGTCAGCGCCGGATGTGCCCGTCGCCGGTGAGGATGTACTTCGTGCTGGTCAGCTCGGGCAGGCCCATCGGGCCGCGGGCGTGCAGCTTCTGCGTGGAGATGCCGATCTCCGCGCCGAAGCCGAACTGGCCGCCGTCGGTGAAGCGGGTGGAGGCGTTCACGGCGACCGTGGTGGAGTCGACCAGCTGGGTGAACCGGCGGGCGGCCTGCTGCGAGGTGGTGACGATCGCCTCGGTGTGGCCGGAGGACCACAGCCGGATGTGCGCGACGGCCCGGTCCAGCGAGTCGACGACGGCGGCGGCGATGTCGTACGACAGGTACTCGGTGTCCCAGTCCTCCGGGGTGGCCTCGACGACGGTGGCGCGGGAGTCCTTGGCGTGGGCCATGACCCGCTCGTCGGCGTGCACGGTGACCCCGGCGTCGGCGAGCGCGTCCAGGGCGCGCGGCAGGAACTCGGCGGCGACGTCCTGGTGGACGAGGAGGGTCTCGGCGGCGTTGCAGACGCTGGGGCGCTGGGCCTTGGAGTTGACCAGGATGTCGACGGCCATGTCCAGGTCGGCCTGGGCGTCGACGTAGACGTGGCAGTTGCCGGTGCCGGTCTCGATGACCGGGACGGTGGACTCGCCCACGACCGTGCGGATCAGCGAGGCGCCGCCGCGCGGGATCAGCACGTCGACCAGGCCGCGGGCGCGCATCAGCTCGCGCACGCTCTCCCGGCTCTCGCCGGGCACCAGCTGCACGGCGTCGGCGGGCAGTCCGGCGCCGCCGACCGCGTCGCGGATCACCCGGACCAGGGCGGTGTTGGACTCGTAGGCGGAGGCGGAGCCGCGCAGCAGCACCGCGTTGCCGGACTTCAGGCACAGGGCGGCGGCGTCGACGGTGACGTTGGGCCGGGCCTCGTAGATGATGCCGACCACGCCGAGCGGGACGCGGACCTGGCGCAGGTCGAGCCCGTTGGGCAGGGTGGAGCCGCGGACCACCTCGCCGACCGGGTCGGGCAGCGCCACCACGTCGCGCACGTCGGCGGCGATCGCCCGCACCCGCTCCGGGGTGAGCGTGAGCCGGTCCACGATGGCCTCGCCGGTGCCGGCCGCGCGCGCCTTGGCGACGTCCTCGGCGTTGGCCTCGACGATCTCGCCGGTACGGACCTCCAGGGCGTCCGCGACCGCGAGGAGCGCGTCGTCCTTCTCGGCGCGCGGCAGCGGCGCGAGGTCGGCGGCGGCGGCCTTGGCCCGGTAGGCGGCCTGGGCGACCGGGGACATCGAGTCGTACGGCGAGAGCGTGGTCATGGGGGAAGGGTAGTTCGCCGCGCCCGGCCCTCCACCGGGCGTTCCACACCCCGAGACACCCCGATACGCCGCGAGACGTCCCGAGACACCCCGAGCCGGGCCGAACGGGGTGGAAGCGGTCCGGAGCGGGTCAGAAGGGGTGGACGCCGACCGGGGTGGCCGGGGGCGGACCGTAGCCCTCGGCGAGGCGCTGGTGGTAGGTGTCGCGGTCGACGACCTCCAGGCCGACGATCTCCCAGGGCGGCAGCTGGGCGGTGCGCCGGTGCTCGCCCCACAGGCGCAGCGCGACGGCGGCGGCGTCGTGCAGGTCGCGGGCCTCCTCCCAGTAGCGAACCTCGGCGTGGTCGCCGGCGTAGCGGCTGGTCAGCAGGAAGGGGTGGTCGTGGGCGAGCTGCTCCAGACCGCGCCGGACCTCCTGGACCGGGGTGCGGGCGCCGGAGACCCGCAGGGTGATGTGCCACAGCCGGGGCAGCTCGGCCGGCTGGGCGCGTCCGTCGGGCGCCGCGCCCGGCGCGTGCGTCGTCCCGCCCGGCGCACGCACCGTCCCGCCCGGCGCGCACGCCTCCCGTCCGGCCTCCCCGGCGCGCTCCTGGTCGCGCGGGTCCCCGGCGTCGTGCTCCTTGTCGTAGCGGTCGCCGGCCGCCACGCTGGTCAGGGCGCGCTCCCCGCCGGTCGTACGCGAGGGGGACCCGCCGGCACCACCGCGGGACGCCGCCCCAGGGCGTACTCGTCTCACGACGGCCTCCTTCACCCAGTGCCCGTGCGGAATGTGTCCCTCGGACAAAGTGCAGCAGCCCGCACGGCTTCATGGGGCGGTTTTACGGAACGTCCCCGCATTCCTCGCCCGGCCGCCCGGACGTTTCGGGGCATTACGGCTCCAGGACCACCAGACCGTCCCTGTGTACGACCTCGCGTTCGTACGCCGGTCCGAGTTCGCGGGCCAGCTCGCGGGTGGAGCGGCCGATCAGCCGGGGGATCTCCTTGGCGTCGAAGTTGACGAGGCCGCGGGCGACCGCGCGCCCCCGTCCGTCGCGCAGCTCGACCGGGTCGCCCGCGGTGAACTCGCCCTCGACGGCCGCGATGCCGGCCGGCAGCAGCGACCTGCGGTCCTCGACGACGGCGCGGACCGCCCCGTCGTCGAGGGTGAGCGAGCCCTGCGGGGTGGAGGCGTGCTGGAGCCAGAGCAGCCGGTCGGCGGAGCGCTTGCCGGTGGGGTGGAAGTAGGTGCCGGTGTCGCCGCCGGACAGCGCGTCGGCGGCGTGGACGGCGCTGGTGAGCACCACCGGGATGCCGGCGGCGGCGGCGATGCGGGCGGCCTCGACCTTGGTGGCCATGCCGCCGGTGCCGACGCCGGCCTTGCCCGCGCTGCCGATCTCGACGCCGGCCAGATCGGCGGGGCCGCGCACCTGGGCTATCCGCGAGGTGCCGGGCCTGCTGGGGTCGCCGTCGTAGACGCCGTCGACGTCGGAGAGCAGGACGAGCAGGTCGGCGTGGACGAGGTGGGCGACGAGGGCGGCGAGGCGGTCGTTGTCGCCGAAGCGGATCTCGTCGGTGGCGACGGTGTCGTTCTCGTTGACGACCGGCAGGGCGCCCATCGCCAGAAGCTTGTCCAGGGTGCGCGAGGCGTTGCGGTGGTGGGCGCGGCGGCTGGTGTCGTCGCCGGTCAGCAGCACCTGGCCGACGCGGACGCCGTAGCGGGCGAAGGAGGCGGTGTAGCGGGCCACCAGCAGGCCCTGGCCGACGCTGGCCGCGGCCTGCTGGCGGGCGAGGTCCTTGGGACGGCGGCGCAGGCCGAGCGGGGCGAGTCCGGCGGCGATGGCGCCGGAGGAGACGAGGACGACCTCCTTGGCTCCCCCGGCACGGCACTTGGCGAGCACGTCCACCAGCGCGTCCACGCGGTCGGCGTCCAGGCCGCCGGCCGCGGTGGTCAGCGACGAGGAGCCCACCTTGACGACGATCCTGCGGGCCTCGACCACCGGCTGCCTGACGGCCGCCGCCTCACCCTGCCTTGCCCCTGCCACCTTGTCCTCTGTCCCTCGCGTCGCCCCGGCCGCCGCACCGGCAGTCCACGCCGAATCTACGCGAAGAGGGCGGGCCGACGCCCGTCCGTTTCAGCCACCGGACCGGGGGGCGCGCCGGCGGCGTGCCCCGCGGCTTCCGCCACCGGACCAGGGGTATGCCAGCGGCGCGCCGGCGGGTCGGCGAGGCGCGCCGGCGGTGTGCGCGGGGCTCAGCCGTGGCGGTGGCGCCAGCCCTGCCAGGCGGAGTCGATCATCTCGTCCAGGCCGTGCCGGGCGCTCCAGCCCAGTTCCGCGCGGATGCGGTCGGCCGAGGCGACCACCCGTGCCGGGTCGCCGGGGCGGCGGTCGGCCACCTCCGGGACGACGGTCTCGTTGCCGGTCGCCTTGAGGATGCGGTCCACCATCTCGCGCACCGAACTGCCCTCACCGCGCCCGATGTTGAGGACGAGCGAGGTGCCCTCGGGGGCGCCGGCCAGGTGCCGGGCGGCCGCCAGGTGGGCGGAGGCGATGTCCTGGACGTGGATGTAGTCGCGCACGCAGGTGCCGTCCGGCGTGGCGTAGTCGTCGCCGAAGACGCGGGGCGCCTCGCCGGCCTCCAGGCGCTCGAACACCATGGGGATGAGGTTGTAGGCCCCGGAGTCGGACAGCTCCGGGGTGGCGGCGCCGGCCACGTTGAAGTAGCGCAGGGCGGCGGCCTTCAGGCCGTGCGCCCGCGCGGCGGCCGCGATCAGCCACTCGCCGATCAGCTTCGTCTCGCCGTAGGGGCTCATCGGCAGGCAGGGGGTGTCCTCGGTGACGAGGTCCACGTCCGGCATGCCGTACACGGCGGCCGAGGAGGAGAAGACGAGCCGGTCGGCGCCGGTGGCGGTCATGGCCTCCAGCAGGGTCTGCAGACCGGTGACGTTCTCCCGGTAGTAGTGCAGGGGCCGCTCGACCGACTCCCCCACCTGCTTCTTGGCGGCGATGTGCACGACGCCGTCGACGCCGTGCTCGCGCAGGGTGCGCTCCAGCAGGGGGCCGTCGAGCACGCTGCCCACGACCAGCGGGACGCCCTCGGGAACGCGGTCGGCCGCGCCGGTCGACAGGTCGTCGTACACGACCACGCTCTCGCCGCCCTCGGTCAGGGCGCGCACCACATGCGCGCCGATGTACCCGGCGCCCCCCGTGACCAGCCAGCTCATCCTCGTGCCTCCTCGGTCCGTGTCACATTCGTGTCACCCGGAAGCACCCTTGTTGATGCCCGGCGGAAAATCGAGTCCGACATACGGGTACAACCCTCCGCATATCGGACCGGCGTGACTGTGAGGAAGTTCTCCACATCGCCGGGAAAGGCGCAATTGCCGTCGCCCCAGGGGCTTTCCGGGCAGGTCCCGACCTTCCGCGAACGCAGAACGCGGCCCACACTAACTTCAGGTGAATCCTTTACGCTGATGCGGCCAGCGCACTTCAGGTCCGTCGGCGGGCGGAGCGCACCGGCTCACCCCACACTCGCGTGATCGGTCCTCGGAACAGGTTGTAAGGATGCCCAGACTCTCTCTCGTCGTCCCCGTGTACAAGGTTCAGGGCTATCTCGCCGAGTGCCTGGAATCCGTCCTCGGGCAGGACTTCACGGACTTCGAGGTCATCGCGGTCGACGACTGCTCTCCGGATGGTTCGGGCGCCATTCTCGATCAGTACGCGGAACGCGACCCCCGCGTTCATGTGATTCACCTCACGGAAAACGTGGGGCTGGGGCGCGCGCGCAACGCGGGACTGGAAAAGGCGGAAGGCGATTACCTTCTGTTCCTGGACAGTGACGACACGTTGTCCGACGGCGCGCTGCGGGCGATATCCGAGCGTCTGGAGGCGACCGGCGATCCCGAGATACTCGTGTACGACTACGCCCGCACCTATTGGGACGGCCGTGTCCGCCCCAACCAGCGGGCGGACCTGCTGCGCCGCACCGGCCCCGAGGTCTTCCCCCTCGCCGACCGGCCGCAGCTGCTGGACCTGCTCCAGATCGTGTGGAACAAGGTCTACCGCCGCGACTTCGTCGCCCGCCACGACCTTACCTTCCCGCCGGGGTACTACGAGGACGCCCCCTGGACGTTCTGCTCCCTGATCAGCGCCGAGCGCATCGCCGTACTGGACCGGGTGTGCGTGCTGTACCGGCAGCGGCGCGAGGGCGGCAACATCCTCAAGACCCGCAGCCGCAAGCACTTCGACGTCTTCGACCAGTACCGCCGGGTCTTCGACTTCCTCGACGCCCGCCCCGAACTCGCCGCCTGGCGCGCGCCGCTGTTCCGCAAGATGGTCGACCACTACCTGACCGTCCTGGAGCGCCCCGACCGCCTGCCGCACGACGCGCGCGCCGAGTTCTTCCACCGCGCCGCCGCCGACTACCGCGCCCGGCTGCCCGAGGGCTTCCAGCGGCCCGCCGGCGGCCGCGGCCACAAGTACGGGATGATGGAGCGCGACGCGTACACCGCGATGGCCGGCGCCACCGCCGCCGTCAAGCTCCGCCAGACCGTCAGGACGCGCACCCGGACGGCCATCAACCGCTCCAAGCGCGGCGCGATGGGCGTCTTCTACCAGTCGCAGCTGCGGCTGCCGCTGGACGAGGACCTGGCGCTGTTCTCCGCCTACTGGAGCCGCAGCGTCTCCTGCAACCCGGCGGCCGTCGACGCCGAACTGGCCCGCCTCGCCCCGCACATGCGCCGGGTGTGGGCGCTGCGCCCGGAGGCCGCCGAGCGGGCCCCCAAGGGCGTGGAGATCGTCCGGGTGGGCTCCAAGGAGTACTGGTCGGCCCTGGCCCGCGCCAAGTACCTCGTCAACAACGTGAACTTCGCCGACAACGTGGTCAAGCGCGAGGGCCAGGTGCACCTCCAGACCCACCACGGCACCCCGCTCAAGACCATGGGCCTGGACCAGCGCAAGTACCCCGCCTCCACGGACATGGACTTCGACAAGCTGCTGGAGCGCTGCGACCGCTGGGACTACAGCGTCAGCTCCAACCGGTTCTCCACCGCCGTGTGGGAGCGGGTCTACCCGTGCTCGTACGTCTCCCTGGAGACCGGCTACCCGCGCAACGACGTCCTGGTCAACGCCACCTTTGACGACGTGCGCCGCGCCCGCGCCGCGCTCGGCCTCGCCGACGGCGCCAAGGCGTTCCTCTACATGCCGACCCACCGCGAGTACCAGCCCGGGTTCACCCCCAGCCTGGACCTCGCCCGCCTTGCCGACGAGCTGGGCCCGGACGTCACCCTGATGGTGCGCGGCCACTACTTCTACGGCGGCTCCCCGCACGTGGCCGAGCTGCGCCGCAGCGGCCGGATCGTCGACGTGTCCGGCCACGCCCGGGTGGAGGAGCTGTACCTCGCCGCGGACGCGCTGATCACGGACTACTCCTCCGCGATGTTCGACTACGCCGTCCTGGACCGGCCGATCATCGTCTTCGCCCCGGACTGGGACATCTACTCCGCCGTCCGCGGCACCTACTTCAACCTGCTCCAGGAGCCGCCGGGCGCCGTGGCCACCTCGCAGGCCGAGCTGATCAGGCTGCTCGCGGCCGACGAGTACGACGACGCGGACGTCGCCCGGCGCCGCGCGGCCTTCCGGCGCCGGTTCTGCGAATTCGACGACGGGCGTGCGGCCGAACGCGTGGTGCGGCGCGTCTTCCTCGGCGAGAGCACCCCGCTGCCCATCGTGCCGTTCGCCGAGCGCACCCACGCACCGACCCCTGCCCAGGCGCTCGAACTGGTCGAGCGGGCCTGACCCTTCGAAAAGGAGATCCACCCAGCCATGGCCCCTCGGCTCAGTGTCATCGTGCCCATGTACGACGTGGAGCACTATCTGCCGGCCTGCCTCGACTCGCTGGCGGCGCAGACGTTCCAGGACTACGAGATCCTGATGGTGGACGACGGCTCACCGGACGACTCCGCGGCGATAGCCGAGACCTACGCGCGGCGCGACCCCCGCTTCAAACTGATCCGCAAGGAGAACGGAGGTCTCGGGGCCGCCCGCAACACCGGCATCGCGCACATGGCCCCCGAGGCGGAGTTCGTCACCTTCGTCGACAGCGACGACCTGATCCCGCCCGACGCGTACCGCCTGATGGTGGGCAGCCTGGACGAGACCGGCTCCGACTTCGCCACCGGCAACGTGTGGCACCTCAAGGGCGAGAAGTCCTGGCAGGTGCCGCTGATGCGGATGCTGGCCGGCGAGGCCCGCCAGCGCACCCACATATCCCGCCACGCCAAGCTCGTCGCCGACCGGATCGCCTGCAACAAGGTGTTCCGCCGCACCTTCTGGGAGAAGAACGGCTTCGCCTTCCCCGAGGGCCGCCTGTACGAGGACACCCCCGTCACGATGCGGGCGCACTACCTCGCCGAGGCCGTCGACGTCATCTCCGAGCCCTGCTACTACTGGCGGCTGCGCGAGGGCGAGTCCGCGCCCTCGATCACGCAGCGCCGCACCGACCCGGCCGGCGTCCGCGACCGCGTCACCTCCGTGCTGGAGATCAGCGACTTCCTCGGCAAGCAGTCCGGCGAGACCTTCGCCCGCCTCAAGCACGAGTACGACACCCGCGTCCTCAAGGACGACCTGCGCCTGTTCCTGAACGTCGTGCCCGACGGCGACGAGGAGTACCGCGCCGAGTTCCTGCGCTCGGCCAACCGCTTCCTGGACCACATCGACCCCAAGGTCGTCATGGCGCTGCCCGCCCAGCTGCGCGTGCAGTGGCTGCTGGTGCGCAAGCACCAGCTGGACGAGCTGATCACCCTGCTGGCCGGCCAGCGGCGCCGCGAGAGCGTCGAGGTCAGCGGCCTGGTCCGCAAGTACGCCTCCTTCCCCTCGCTCGCCGACGCCGAACTGGACTTCCCGCGCAAGGCGCTGCGCATCGACCCGGACCTCACGATGCGCGCCCCGCTGCGCGAGATCACCTGGTCCGACGGCAAGCTGCTGCTGTCCGGCATCGCCTGGATCGACAAGATCGACCTGCCCTCCAAGCGGTCCTCCGTGAAGATCCTCCAGCTGCGCAAGGACAAGTCCCGGCGCCGCATCGTGCTGTCCGCGAAGAACGTGGAGCGCCCCGAGGCCACCACCGACACCAGCCAGGACCGCTACAACTACGACTGGGCCGGCTGGGAGGCCGCCGTCGACCCGGCGAAGCTGCGCAAGGGCGGCGAGTGGCAGGAGGGCCTGTGGCACGTGGGCCTCGGCCTGTACGCCTCCGGCCTGGTGCGCCGCGCCGCCGTGCAGTCCAGCGGCGGCGCCGACTGCAACTTCCCGCCCTACCAGTGGCTCAGCTCCGACTTCCGGCTGCTGCCCGCCATCGAGCGCGGCGCGCTCAAGCTGCGGGTGGAGAAGGTCCGGGCGCTGATCACCGGACGCGTCCTGGAAGGCGACCTGCTGAAGGTCAGCGGTGAGATCCGGGTGCCGCTCGCCGCCGGCGAGCAGGTGGTGCTGCGGGTCAAGAACCAGAAGGGCGCCGAGGTCCACGAGTACCCGGTGGCCCTCACCGAGCAGGGCGGCGCCCGCCGCTTCACCGTCGGGGTCCCGGTCGCCGACGTGGCGCTGGTCTTCCACGACGGCGTCGACGCCAAGGCCCAGCCGGAGAACCGCGTCTGGTCCACCGCCCTGATCGCCCGCGGCCCGCAGGGCGAGGAGCGCCAGTTCAGCACGGTGATGCAGGAGGGCCTGGCCGACGCCCGGTACAACCTGCCCGCCGCGCTGGGCGAGGGGGCCGCGCTGTGCGAGGTCGCCGTGGTCGCCGGCCACAACGGCTACCTGAAGTTCGCCGGCCGCACCCGGCGCGCCACCATCGACCGCGTCGGCCTCCAGGACGGCCGCATCACCGTCGCCGGGCACACCGACCCCGAGCTCACCGGGGCCCGGTTCCTGCTCAAGCCGCGCTCCCGCTTCGAGGAGCGGTTCGTCGACGCCCGCTGGTTCGAGGACGGCCGTTTCGAGGTCGCCTTCGACCCCTCGATGCTCGGCGGCAACGGCGACGTCCCGCTGCGCGCGGGCCGCTGGAACCTCTTCCTGCGGCCGTCCGACGGCCAGGCGCCCGACGTCCCGTTCGTCACCGACCGGCTCGCCGCCGCCCAGTTCCCGCTGCGCGCCGAGCTGAACGGGCGCCGCTACTGGCTGGAGAACCGCTGGGCGGACTTCCCCCAGCTCAACTGCCGCTCCGAACTCGACGACCTGGAGCGCGGCCCGTACCGGCAGAAGCAGCTGCGCCGCGAGCTGTACGAGCCGCTGCGCCGCGAGCCGCTGAAGGACCAGGTCTTCTACCTCAGCTACAACGGCAAGCAGTTCTCCGACAGCCCGCGCGCGATGTACGAGGAGCTGATCTCCCGGGGCGCGAAGCTGAAGCACCTGTGGGCCGTGCGCGACGGACAGGTGCTGCTGCCCGAGGGCGTGGAGCGGGTGCGGATGTGGGGGCGCGAGTGGTACGAGGCGCTGGCCTCCAGCCGCTACATCGTCACCAACGGCCACCTGCCGGACTGGATCGAGCGGCGGCCCGGCCAGGTCATCGTGCAGACCTGGCATGGCACGATGCTGAAGAAGATCGGCCACGACATCGACACCCTGCACTTCGACCGCCGCTACCAGGAGAAGCTGGCGCTGGAGGCGAAGCAGTGGAGCATGGTCGTCTCCTCCAACCGCTTCAGCACCCCGATCCTCAAGCGCGCCTTCTCCTACGACGGTGAGATCCTGGAGGCCGGCTACCCGCGCAACGACTACCTGTACGCGCCGGACAAGGAGCGCATCGCCGAGCGGGTCAAGAAGGCGCTGAACCTGCCCGAGGGCAAGAAGATCGTGCTGTACGCGCCGACCTGGCGCGACGACCAGCGGCACAGCCAGGGCCAGTACCTGTTCGACCTCAGGATCGACCTGGAGGACGCGCAGCGCCGCCTGGGCGACGACCACGTCCTGCTGATCCGCCGCCACTCCAACGTGGTGGACCTGGTGCCGGGCGCCGGCAACGGCTTCGTCTGGGACGCCTCGGAGTACCCGGACATCGCCGACCTCTACGTCGCCGCCGACATCATGATCACGGACTACTCGTCGGTCATGTTCGACTACGCCCACCTGCGGCGGCCGATGCTGTTCTTCACCTACGACCTGGAGCACTACCGGGACACCCTGCGCGGCTTCTACTTCGACTTCGAGCAGGACTCCCCCGGGCCGCTGGTCTTCAACTCCAAGGAACTGGTGGACGCGATCCGCGACATCGACAACGTGTCGGCGGACTACCAGGAGCGCTTCGAGCGCTTCCACCACCTCTTCTGCGACCTGGACGACGGCCACGCCTCGGCGCGCGTGGTGGACCGGATGCTGGAGCAGGCCAAGGAGCTCTGAGCGGGACGGCGAGAAGGGGCGGGGCCCGGAGGAATCTCCTCCGGGCCCCGCCCCTTCTCGCGCGCGGAATGCGCGCGGGTCGCGTGCGGTTCGCGCGCGGCGGCTTCAGAGCCGTACGGTCTTCACCGCGAACTGGCTCAGCGCCGTGAAGTACGGCCGCAGTTCCGTCTTGCGGCGCCGCGGCGCCGGCGGGGGCGGCGTGGCGCCCAGCGTGCGGCGGGCCTTGCGCACGGCCCGGCTCACCACGGACGGCGGCGGCGCGATCGTGTCGGTGACCACCGGCCGCGGGAAGGTGAACACGTCGATCGGCTGGAGGACGTCGGTGGCCAGCTTGGCCAGCGCCACCCGGGGCGCCCCGGCCGCCGGACGGAGCCAGAAGTCCCAGATGGACTCCTTCTCGTCCGCGTCGGTGTGCTGGTCCACCAGGGTGCGGCAGTCGATCACCACGGAGACCCCGCCGTCGCCCGTGCTCTCCAGCGGGAAGGTCAGCACCCGCTCCTTGTCCTCGCGGTGCACGGCCTCCACCACCGCTCCCGAGCCCGCCACGGCCCCCCACAGGTCCGCCCGGACCCGGACGGCCTCCTTGTCCACCTGGACCGGACCGACCTCGGCGTGCGCCTCGCGCAGCGCGCTGCGCACCCGCAGCCGCCCGTCCTCGTGCCGGTGCGGCAGCAGCAGCGCCAGCGCGTGGGTCCCGGTGCGGGGCAGCTCCACCGCGAGCAGGTCGCGGGTGTCGCAGCCGTAGCCGTCGGTGCTCAGCGGCACCTCGGCGCCGGACGGGGTGGCGAGCACCGTGTCCCAGGTGCCGTGCGGGATGCCGGCGTCCCAGGGGACGACCGCGTCGCCGGCCGTGGACAGCGCGAAGCGGTGCTCCTCGATCTCCTTGCCCTTGCGGCGCAGCACCAGATCGGCGCCGTGCGCCTGCGCGGGCAGCGGGCCGACGCCCACGTGCACGTCGCCGCGCGTGTCGACGCGGGCGGTGGCGTGCCGGGGCAGCGCCTTGCGGGCGAAGGCCCGCTCGAGGATCGCCTCGAACCGCTCGCGGCTGCCCGTCTCGTGGAAGCGCTCGGCGTTGCGGATCGCGTTCTCGGACATCTTCGCGCGCAGGTCGTCGTCGCGCACCAGGCCGAGGACGGCCTTCGCCATCGCGTCGGCGTCGCCGCGCGGGACGATCACACCGTCCTCGCCGGGGGTGAGGATGTTGCGCGGGCCGTGGTCGGCGTCCGTGCTGACGACCGGCAGACCGGCCGCCATCGCCTCCACGATCACGTTGCCGAACGCCTCCCGCTTGGAGGGCAGCACGAAGATCGAGCCCTTGCCGAACTCTGGCGTGACGGGGGCGGCCTGGCCCATCAGCAGGATGCTGTTGGCCAGCCCCAGTTCGTTGATGCGGGCGCGCAGCTTGTTCTTCTCGCCGCCGGTGCCGTAGACGCGCAGCGTCCAGTCGGGCGCCTCGGCGTGCACCTTGGCGAACGCCTCGACGAGCAGCGCGTGGTTCTTGTTGTCCGTGAGGTGGCCGGCGGAGATGACGACCTTGTTGGTGCTCTTGGAGCGGACCGGGGCGGCGGGCACGCAGTTGGGCATGACCGCGAGCCGGTCGCGGACCGCCGGCACCAGGCGGCCGATGCTGGCGACCTCCTCCGGGGTGAGCGCGGTCAGCGCGTCCAGGGCCAGGTAGGCGGGGAAGAGGCGCTGCTTGATGTCCGTCGCGTAGATGGACGGCATCGAGTGCTCCTGGGTGACCTTCAGGTAGCTTCCCGGAGCCTGGGCCAGCATGATCGTGTTGCGCGGGCTGGAGCTGACCACCACGTCGGCGTCCGTGGTGGCGAGGTACTCCAGCAGCCGCAGCTCGGCGAGCCGGCTCACCACCGGGGTCTTCGCCCCCGCGTTGAGCGGGTAGATCAGCGGGAACTTGTCCGAGAGCGGGTCGTCCACGTCGGAGACCGGCGAGTGCGGCCGCATGTCGCTCAGCACCCGCACCGAGACCCGCGGATCGAGGGGGAAGTACGACTCGTCGCGCACCTTGCGGAGCGCCACGATCTCGACCTGGTGCTTCTCGGCGAGCGCGCCGGCGAGGTTCTGCGTCGCGCTGACCACGCCCCCCATGTGGCAGAGGTCGCGGACCAGGAATGCGATCTTCACGGTGAATTCCCCATCCAGGGCGCCGCGGTCCGACGCCGTTGCCTTGCTCGCACTCCGGACACGGTTCGGGAGTGCTCCTGGAGGTCAGACAGGGACACGCGCCGAAAGGTTGTTCACCACCGGGTCACAATCAAGACACGTGTACGAGGTCTGACGTCCCGCGACGACACGGCCTCGCGGCCGATCCCCCGACCCCGGCCGGAACGGCCGGGGTCGGGGGCGGCCGGGTCGGGTCAGAACGGCTCGAAGTCGTCGAACTCCTGCTGCGATTCGTCCCGTTCGGCCTGGCGGTCGCGGCGGCGCTGCGCGGCCGGGCGGGGCTCCTCGAGGCGGTGGTCCTCACCGCGGCGGCCCAGCATCTCCGCGCCGGCCATCACCGAGGGCTCCCAGTCGAAGACGACCGCGTTGTCCTCGGGACCGATGGCGACGCCGTCGCCGGAGCGGGCGCCCGCCTTCATCAACCGCTCCTCGACACCGAGACGGTTGAGCCGGTCGGCGAGGTAGCCGACGGCCTCGTCGTTGTTGAAGTCGGTCTGGCGCACCCAGCGTTCGGGCTTCTCGCCGCGCACCCGGTAGAGACCGTCCTCCTCGCGGGTCACCGTGAAGCCGGCGTCGTCCACGGCCTTGGGCCGGATGACGACGCGGGTCGCCTCCTCCTTCGGCCGGGCGGCACGCGCCCCGGCGACCAGCTCGGCGAGCGCGTACGACAGCTCCTTGAGGCCCGTGTGCGCCGCCGCCGACACCTCGAAGACCCGGTAGCCGCGCGCCTCCAGGTCCGGCCGGACCATCTCCGCGAGGTCCTTGCCGTCGGGTACGTCGATCTTGTTCAGGACGACGAGGCGCGGCCGGTCGCCCAGGCCGCCGTACTGGCGCAGCTCCTCCTCGATGGTGTCGAGGTCGGAGACGGGGTCGCGGTCGGACTCCAGGGTCGCGGTGTCCAGGACGTGCACCAGGACGCTGCACCGCTCCACATGGCGCAGGAACTCCAGGCCCAGGCCGCGGCCCTGGCTGGCGCCCGGGATCAGGCCGGGCACGTCGGCGACGGTGTAGACGGTCGAACCGGCCGTCACCACGCCGAGGTTGGGCACCAGGGTGGTGAACGGGTAGTCCGCGATCTTCGGCTTGGCCGCGCTGAGCACCGAGATCAGCGAGGACTTGCCCGCGCTCGGGTAGCCGACGAGCGCCACGTCGGCGACGGTCTTCAGCTCCAGCACGATGTCGCCGAGGTCGCCCGGCTCGCCGAGCAGCGCGAAACCGGGCGCCTTGCGGCGGGCCGAGGACAGCGCCGCGTTGCCGAGGCCGCCGCGGCCGCCCTGCGCGGCGACGTAGGAGGTGCCGTGGCCCACCAGGTCGGCGAGCACGTTGCCCGCCCCGTCCAGCACGACGGTGCCGTCCGGCACCACCAGGACCAGGTCGGCGCCGTCCTTGCCGGAGCGGTTGCCGCCCTCGCCGGGCTTGCCGTTGGTGGCCTTGCGGTGCGGGGAGTGGTGGTATTCGAGCAGCGTGGTCACGGACTGGTCGACGGTGAGGATCACGTCGCCGCCGCGCCCGCCGTTGCCGCCGTCCGGGCCGCCGAGCGGCTTGAACTTCTCGCGGTGTACGGAGGCACAGCCGTGGCCTCCGTTACCCGCGGCGACGTGCAACTCGACGCGGTCCACGAAGGTGGTCATGGTGGGTGCCTCCAGAACTACGGGGATGTCTCTTGCGTAACACGCGAAAGGCGGACCCGCCTTCCCGACCGGGAAGTGAGGTCCGCCTCTCGGAACGAAACCGTTCGGTCGAGCCTTGGATCAGGCGACCGGAACGATGTTCACGACCTTGCGGCCACGGTGGGAGCCGAACTCCACCGCACCGGCCTGCAGCGCGAACAGCGTGTCGTCGCCGCCACGGCCGACGCCCGCACCCGGGTGGAAGTGCGTGCCGCGCTGACGGACCAGGATCTCACCCGCGTTGACGACCTGACCGCCGAAGCGCTTCACGCCGAGCCGCTGGGCATTGGAGTCGCGACCGTTCCGGGTGGACGATGCGCCCTTCTTGTGTGCCATGTCTCTTCAGTCCCTTACTTCGCAGCCGTGGGGATCGACGTGACCTTGATCGCCGTGTACTGCTGGCGGTGGCCCTGCCGACGGCGGTAGCCGGTCTTGTTCTTGTAGCGCAGAATGTCGATCTTCTGGCCCTTGTGGTGGTCCACGACCTCGGCCTGGACCTTGATGCCGGCCAGCACCCACGGGTCGCTGGTCACAGCGTCGCCGTCGACAACGAGCAGGGTCGAGAGCTCGACCGTGTCGCCAACCTGGGCGGTGGAAATCTTGTCAACCTCAACGATGTCGCCGACAGCAACCTTGTGCTGGCGACCACCGCTGCGCACGATGGCGTACACGCGGATCTCTCTTTCACTCGAAGAAACGGCACCCCCGCAGGCCAGCCGCCCTGGAACACACGGGCGACCTCTCCCGGCCAGCCGTGTGCCCGGGAGGAAGAGGTTTACGGGGATGTGGCATGTGCAACGGACACGCCGACGGTCAAGGTTACGGGCCCGCCCGCCCGGGGGTCAAACCGGGCGTGCCCCACCGCGTGTGCGGTCCCTCACGCACCCGCGGCCCCCGGGTGAAGCGGCCCCCATGAACGGGCCGCACCCACGGACCGGCCACGCCCCCGGACCAGCGGCGCCCGCAGACCGGCGGCGACACCCGACGGGCCAGTCGCTCCCCGGGCCGGCGGGGCCCACGAGCCGGCGGCGCCCTCGAACCGCGGGGACGCGTCCGGACGTGCGGGGCCGTCGCACCCCCCACGGCCGCGGCGCCCAGCCGACCACGGCGTCCGCCCGGCCCGCGTGCCCCGTCCGGCCGCGCTCCCGGGAAAACGAGGCGGGCCCGGGACGTCGTACGTCCCGGGCCCGCCTCGGCTGTCGCCGGTCAGCCGGTCACTCGTCGGTCGAGGCCGAGACGGACGGCGTCGACTGCTGCGCCGCCGCCGTCTTCTTCGACGCCGACTTCTTCGCGGCCGTGGCCGTCTTGGCGGTCTTCGCCGCCTTCTTGGCCGTCGCCTTCTTCGCCACGGTCTTCTTGGCCGCCGCCGTCTTCTTGGTGGCGGCCTTCTTCGCCGTGGCCTTCTTGGCGACCTTGCGGGCCGTCTTCTTGGCCGGGGCGGCGTCCTCGTCGCCCTCGACGCCCTCGGCGCCTTCCTGGGACGCCTCAGCCGCCTCCGCCGCCTGCGGCTCGGCCGGCTCCCGCTCGGCCTCCGCCGGGGCCGACGGGACGACCACGACGGCCGTCTCCTCGGACGCGGTCGGCGCGGTGGCCTTGCGCACCGCGCGGCGGCGCGGCCGCGCCGGGGCGGCGGGCTCGGCCGGCGCCTCGGCCACGGGCTCGGCCTCGGCCTCCGCCGGGGCCGCCGGCTCCTGCTCCGCGGGGGCCTCGGGGGCCTCCTGCGGGCGGGCCGCCTCCGGCACCGTCACGACCGCCGCCTCGGCCCCCTCGGGGGAACCGGCCGGCGCCGACGCCTTACGGGTCGCCCGACGGCGCGTACGGCCCTTCGGCGCGGCCTCCTCGACGCTCGCCTCGGCGACGGCGGCCTCGACCACCGGGTCCTCGACGGCCACGGGCTCGGCCTGCGCCTCGGTGGCCGGCTCCGGACGCACCGGGCGCTCGGCCTCCCGCTCGGCGGTGACGTCCTGCGCCGTGGGCGCCGGGGCGGCGCCGTCGGTCAGGGCCCTCGGCGCGCCCGCCGGAGCGGACGCCCGACGGCTCGCCCGGCGCCGGCCACGGCCCCGGGAGGCCGCCGCCTCCGCCTCGGCGATGGAGCTGTACAGCTCCTCGTCCGGCGCCATCTCCGGCGCGGACAGCGCGATCGGCTCGGCGACCTCGGCGGCGACCTCCGCCTCCGTCTCGGCCTCCTCCTCGGCGCTCACCGGGGCGAGGGCCACGGCCTCGTGGTCGTGCTCGTGCGGCTCGGCGCCGGCCCGGGCGCGCTTGCGGCGCTTGCCGCCGCCCCCGCCGACCGCCGACGGCTGCTCCATGTGGACGATGACACCGCGGCCGTTGCAGTGGACGCAGGTCTCGGAGAAGGACTCCAGCAGGCCCTGGCCGACCCGCTTGCGGGTCATCTGCACCAGGCCCAGCGAGGTCACCTCGGCCACCTGGTGCTTGGTGCGGTCCCGGCCCAGGCACTCCAGCAGCCGGCGCAGCACCAGGTCCCGGTTGGACTCCAGCACCATGTCGATGAAGTCGATCACGATGATGCCGCCGAGGTCGCGCAGCCTGAGCTGGCGCACGATCTCCTCGGCCGCCTCCAGGTTGTTCCTGGTGACCGTCTCCTCCAGGTTGCCGCCCTGGCCGGTGAACTTGCCGGTGTTGACGTCGACGACGACCATCGCCTCGGTCCGGTCGATCACCAGCGAACCGCCGCTGGGCAGCCAGACCTTGCGGTCCAGCGCCTTGGCCAGCTGCTCGTCGATCCGGTACGTGGCGAAGACGTCCACCTCGCTCGTCCAGCGCGACAGACGCGGGGCGAGGTCCGGGGCGACGTGCGAGACGTAGCCGTGGATGGTCTCCCACGCCTCGTCGCCGCTGACGACGACCTTGGTGAAGTCCTCGTTGAAGATGTCGCGCACGACCCGGACGGTCATGTCCGGCTCGCCGTACAGCAGCGTCGGCGCGTTGCCGCCGTTCTTCGACTTCTTCTTGATCTCCTCCCACTGCGCCTGGAGCCGCTCGACGTCCCGGCGCAGCTCGTCCTCGCTCGCGCCCTCGGCGGCGGTGCGCACGATGACGCCCGCGTCCTCGGGGACGACCTTCTTGAGGATGGTCTTCAGCCGGGCCCGCTCGGTGTCGGGCAGCTTGCGGCTGATGCCGGTCATGGAGCCCTCGGGCACGTACACGAGGTAGCGGCCCGGCAGCGAGACCTGGCTGGTCAGGCGGGCGCCCTTGTGGCCGATCGGGTCCTTGGTGACCTGCACCAGGACCGACTGGCCGGACTTCAGCGCGGACTCGATCCGGCGCGGACCGCCGGACATGCCGAGCGCCTCGAAGTTGACCTCGCCCGCGTACAGCACGGCGTTGCGGCCCTTGCCGATGTCGATGAAGGCGGCCTCCATCGACGGCAGGACGTTCTGCACCTTGCCGAGGTAGACGTTGCCGACGTAGGAGACGGCCTGCTCCTTGTTGACGTAGTGCTCGACGAGCACGTCGTCCTCAAGGACGCCGATCTGGGTGCGGTCGCCGTGCTGGCGGACCACCATCACGCGCTCGACGGCCTCACGGCGGGCCAGGAACTCGGCCTCGGTGATGATCGGCACGCGGCGGCGGCCCTGCTCGCGCCCCTCGCGGCGGCGCTGCTTCTTGGCCTCGAGACGGGTCGAGCCCTTGATGGACTGCACCTCGTCGGAGGGGCGCTCGTCCTTCTTGCGCGGCTCGCGGACCTTGACGACGGTGCGCTCGGGGTCGTCGGCGGACGACTGCTCGGCCTCCGGGGCGCTGTCACCGGCGCGGCGACGGCGCCGACGGCGACGCCGGCTGCTGCTGTTGCCGCCCGCGTGGTCCTCGTCCTCCGGCTCCTCGGCGTCCTGGGCGTCCTCGGCGTCCTCCTCGACCTGCTCGGCGGTGTCCTCGGCGTCCTGCGCGGCCTGCGCGGCGGCGAGCTCCTCCTCCGCGTCCTCGTCACCGCCGGCCTCGGCGCTCTCGCCCCGGCGGCGGCGACGGCCACCGCGGCGGCGACGGCGGCGCGACGCGCCCTCCTCGCCGTCCTCGCCCTCGGCCGCGTCCTCCGGCTCGTCGGCCTCGTCGGTCTCCTCGGCCTCTTCGGGCTCGGGCTCCTCCTCGACGACGGCCGGGGCGGCCTCCGGCTCCTCGGCCTGGCCGGCGCCACGACGCCGGCGGCGACGCCGGTTCCCGGACTGCTCGGCCTGCTCCGCCTGTCCGCTCCGCTCCCGGACGACCGCTTCGGTCTCCTCGGGCTCCTCGGGCTCCACGGGCTCGGCGACGTCCGCGGCCTCGGCGGCCGCTTCGGCGGCGGCCCGCTGCGGGGTCTGGAACTGGAACTTCGGCTCGGCGAAGACCGGCGGCTGGAAGACGGCGACGGACGGGCGTGCGGGCTTGCGCGACGATTCGCCCTCGCCTGCCCCGCCCTTCGCGGCGGACTTGGCGGCGGGCTCGGAGAACCCGGTCGCGGCACGCCGCACGACCCGGCGCCGACCGCGGCGCGGTCCGGCTTCCTCGGCCGCCTCGGCGGGCGCGGCCTCGGGAGCCCTGGAGGTCTTGGGGGCTTCGGCGGCAGGGGCCTGCGGGGCCTCGGGCGCCTCGGCGGCGGCCGGCTCGCTCGCCGCGCTCTCCGGCGCGTCGGCCGGGGCGGACGCGCGGCGCGTGGCGCGGCGGCGGGTGCGCTGCGGCGCCGCCTCGGCGGCGGGCTCCTCGGTCACGGCCTCGGCGGCAGGGGCCTGCGGGGCCTCGGGGGCCGTCTCGGCGGCCTCGGCGGCCGGCTGGTCGGCGGGGGCGGTCGCCTTGCGGGTCGCCCGGCGGCGGGTACGGCCCTTGGGCGCGGCCTCTTCGGCGGGCGCCTCGACCGGGGCGGCGGCGGGGGTCTCGACGGCGGTCTCCGCCGGGGCGGCCGGGGTCTCGGCGGACGCGGCGGCCTCGGCCTGCGGGGCGCCGGCGGGCGCGGAGGCACGGCGGCGGGTACGGCGGGCGGGCGCGGGCGCCTCGGCGGGGGCCTCGGCCACGGCCTGCGGCTCCGGGGCGGCGCTCTGCGCGCTCTCGGCCGACGCGGCGGAGACGACGGTCTCGGCCGCCTCGGCGGCGGCCGCGGCGGGCGCGGTCACGGTACGGGTGGCGCGGCGGCGGGTGCGGCGCGGGGCCGCGGCCTCTCCGGACTCCACCGATCCGGCGGCGGTCTCGTCGACGGCGGGCGCGGCGGCCGCGTCGGCGGTCTTCGCCACCACGGTCTCGGCGCTCGCCTCGGCCTCGGCGGCCTTCGGCGCGCCGGTCGGCGCGGAGGCCCGGCGGCGGGTGCGGCGCGGGGCCGCGGGCTCCGCCGCGGCGGCCTGCTCCGTCTCCTGCGCGAGTTCGGCGGAGTCGGCGGCCGGTACGGCCGGCGCGGTCACCTCGGCCTGCGTCTCGGCGGCGCCGCCGGCCGGCGGGCCCGCGGGGCGGGAAGCGGCACGGCGCCGACGACGCGGCGGCAGGGTGTCGCTGGGAGTGTTCAGTTCTTCGGAACCCTTGGTGGGCTCGGTCGGTTCGAGCATGCGGGCGTATCTCCCGTCAGGGCTCCCGGGCGCCGCGCCTGGCACGGCGTACGACCGTGTCGGTCGCACGCCGTTGACGTCCGCGGCCGCGCGCTGCGCGACGGCCGCCGTCCGGGGCGCGGGCGCCACACGGGAGCTGTCTGTAGTCCTGTCTCGCCGGTTCCGTACGCCTTGTCGCGTACGGCCTGGCGAAAGTCTTCTGGTGGGTGCGCTGCCCGACCCAGGTGGCTCCCGAGTACGAGGGCGGCGCTTCGGCGTCCGTCCCTACGGAACCTTCCCTATGCCGGCGCCTTCGCGGCGGCGGCGTCGGCGGCCCCTGGTGAAGCGGCCGGGGCGGCCGGGTCTGCCTCGCGGTCGGGTGCGAGCGGGTCGGTCACCGAGCCGGTCTCTTCATCGAGCAGCCCCTGCGCCAGCCTGGTCACCGCTACGGGGACCGGCGGCGCCAGGTCGGCCACGGCGCGGAGACCGGACAGGACGTCGTCGGGTCGTACGGCAGGCGTCACGTGCCGAACAACCAGCCGCAGTATCGCACAGGGCCGGTCGGTCGGCCTATCAGCCGCCGTATCGAGCGTTTCCACGCTCGCCAGACGTACGACCGCGGGACGGGCGTCGAAGGTGCGCACGCCGTTCTTGGTCTGGCGCTGGACCTCGACGCTCTCGGCGCCGGTGAAGGCGGCGACCGCGCGGTCGGCCTCGGCCGGGTCCACGCCGTCCAGCCGCAGCTCCCACACGGAAGCGGTCAGCCGGTCGGCCAGTCCCGAGGTGCGGGCCTCGACCGCGTCGACGATGTCGAGCCCGGCGGGCAGCGACTCGTCGAGCAGGTCGCGCAGCCGCTCCGGGTCGCGGGGCGCGGTGAGCGCGATCTCCAGGTACTCCGCCTCACTGCCCGTGCCGGTGGGTGCGGCATTGGCGTAGGAGACCTTCGGGTGCGGTGTGAACCCCGCCGAGTACGCCATCGGCACCTCGGCGCGGCGCAGCGCACGCTCGAAGGCGCGCTGGAAGTCACGGTGGCTGGTGAACCGGAGGCGGCCGCGCTTGGTGTAACGCAGTCGGATGCGCTGCACCGCGGGTGCGGGCGGCGGGCCTTCGGGCTGTCGCTTGCCCAGGGGAACTTCTCCTCGTAGTAAGGCGGACGGACCGCGGCGCCACCCCCGCGTGGGCGGGAAGCGCTCGGGCCGGCGCTCTCCCAGCGCCGTCCAGTCCGGATCACCCCCACATCGGCGGGGAAACCTCACGCCCGGTCCTGCCCTCCAGGGTACGCGTCCCGGCCCGCACGGGCTTCCGCCGGGCCGCCGCGGCTCGGGCTCCCCGGGCAGCGCCCGGCGGGTGTCGTCCCTGGTCCGCCCCTCGGGCTCCCGCGCGCCCGCCCCCGGTTCTTCCCCTCCATACCTGGGGGACGCGAACACCCGCCGTACGGACCCCTCACGCGACGACAAGGCGCACGGCTAGTACTCCGTGTTCAGGTCCTCACCCTTCGGAGCCTTGAAGCAGCCGGAGACGACCGTGACGACCAGAAGCGGTTCCTTCTTTCCGGAGTCGCCGGTGATCTGCAGGGACGCGTTGACGGAGAACCGCTCGGTCTGGGAGTCCGCGGTCAGTTCCAGGTTCTTGTTGGGGCTGCTGTCCGGCCCGTAGTCGACGATCTTCCAACCGTGCCCAGGCAGCGCTTCTCTCAGCCTCTGGAACCCTGCTTTCAGCTCCTCCGGCGCGACCTGGTAGATCGACCATGGGTGACGCGTCTTGTACAGGTGGCCGGGATCCTCGTCACAGGTGGAGATGCCGGGTCCGGGTTCAGTGACCTTGCCGTCCTTGATGGCGATCATGTCGAGGATCTGGCTGGAGAGAGAGCCGGCCTTCTCACGGGCCTTGGCCACGGAGAGCGTAGGGGGCGGCGTCTTGTGGGCGGGGTCGTCCTTCACGTCCTTGGAACATCCTGTCAGCAGAAGCGGAAGGGCCATGGTGACGGCGAGCGCACCCCGCCGCGAGCCGGGCCGGTTCCTGAGCGGGGTCACGGTCATTCCTTCACGTTGCCGTACTTGCCGACCACCACGGCCGCCTGATTGTTCAGGGACACGGAGCCGGTATCCCAGTAGCCGCTGTGCCCGCTGGTGTCGACGTCCATGCGGTGAGCCCCGAAGGATTCGTCGGAGGGGATCGAGATGATCTCCCCCGCGTTGTACGGAATGCCGTGCCACGTGGAGACGCCGAGCTTCCGCCCGCCCAGGGCCTCTTGGCCCAGGAGCGGTACCGGGTCGTTTCGGGCCGCCTCCGACCACACGTGGTCGCTTCCGACGTCCAGTTGCGAGGCGTCGCTGACCAGCATGCCTGGACTGCCTGCGACGACCATGTCGTCGGCGGCGACATGGCCTGGCATCTTCGCGGCGGCGCCGACCGTGGTGGTGCCGTAGCTGTGGCCGACGATCGTGGTGTGGCTGCCGTCCGGGCCGCCCTGGACGGTTTGGAGGCCGTCCAGGAAGCTGTTGAGCGCGGGCGCTCCGTCATAGGCATAGTGCCGGGCGGCGGCGTTGGGAATCTGGTCGGGGGCGTCGTAGCCGATCCACGTGATCGTGGAAGTGGTCTGGCCAGGGGAAGCCGTGTTCGCGGCACGCCACAGGTCCGACATCCGGCCGATGTCGCCATGAGCGTTCGCCAGACTGGCGCCGGTTCCCGGCACGTAGACGGCCGTGTTGTCGGCGGTGTCAGGGTTGCCCGTGGCGACGATCGCGCGCCCGTCGCCCTCCGTGCTGAAGCCCAGGAGGTAGGCCTGCGGCAACCCGGCCTGCGTGCCGCCCTGCCCGTCCTTCTCGTGCAGTCCGCTCTTGTCGAGGCGGCTCTGGATCGCCTGCATGCCCGTCATCCGGTCGTGGAGCGGTACCCACTTCTGCCACGCCGGGTTCACCACCGAGGAGGGCGGGTCGCCCTTCATGATGAACTGGGGCGGGTTCTCGGGCAGCTGGTCCAGTTCGAGCTGTGTCCACGCCATCGTCTGCGCGAGCACCATCCGGTTCGAGGTGTCGCGGACGACGCTCGGGATGCCGTCGAGAGCGCCGACCTGGGCCGGGTACAACGTCATGTACTCGTCGCGCTGCTCCTGGGTGAGGTGGTCCCACCAGGCTTTGTTGTCCGCCGGGCTCTTGCCGTGCGGGATGTCGCCCTTGGCGAAGACGTCGCCGGCGGCTTTCTGGACGGCCCGCATGTCCTGGCCCGAGTCGGCGAGCATCTCCTTGGTGACCGCCAGCCCTTCCGGGGCCTTGAGTCTGCGCAGCACTCCGGCGTAGCGGCTGTCGATCTCGGTCGCATCGCTGACGGCCGCGGAGACCCGTTCCGCGATGTCCTCGGCCTTGGCCTTGTTCTCGTTGCCCTGGCCCTCGCCCTTACCGGGCAGGAACGGCACCTCGGCGCCAGGCGTGGCCTTCCCGGTGCCGCCAACGAGCGGCACCGGGTTAGGGTACGTGACCGAGCCGTCGGAGTCGACCGTGAAGCCGAGTGACTCCGCGTCCTCCAGGGCCTGCTTCAGCTTGCGCTGCGGAGCGGCCAGCTCGGTGGCGAGGGCGTTCAGGGTGCTGCGGATCAGGCCGCACTCGCTGTGCAGGTACTGGTAGTTGTCGCGCAGCCGGTTCAGCCGGCCGACCGCCGCATCCGGTGTCTCGCCCTTCTGCGTGCTGCGCACGGGGATGGACATCTCCTGGTCCACGCGGACCCGGGAGGCGTCGGAGCGGTTGCTGACGTTGCCCCAGCCGTCGGCGACGTCCTCGTACTCGGTGATCTTCAGATCGCGCAGTTGCTGCCACGTAGGCATTCAGTCACCTGGCCCAGCCGGGCTTGACAGGGGTCTGCACGCCGCCGATCTTGTCCTTGACGCCATGGTCGTCCTCACCGAACTTCTTGCCGGTTTGGCCGAGCGTGCCCCGCAGGTGGTCGCACTCGTCGCGGACCGCCGTCAGGCGCGCTTCCCAGGTCGGCTGAATCTCCTTCAGCGCGGCCGTGCAGTCGAAGCCCTCGGCACCGCCGCCGACACCGTCGTCCGACTTCTTCAGCTCGGTCAGACCGTTGTCGGTGGAGGTGCGCAGTTCCTCGGCCACGCGCGCGGCACCGGTCCACGGGGTATCGGTGATCAACAGGTCGGGGCCGCCACTGCCTGTGGTCGGTGTGGAGCCGCCGCCGTTCGCCGAGGCGCTGTTGAGCCGCGTATGGGTGGCTTTCCGCTCGGCGGCGTCATTCTTGAGCTGTTCCCACTCGTCCCACGCCATGCGCGGTCTCCTCCCCCGTCCCCCCCGGAGGTCGATGACCGGGGGCTGCATCGTCACCCACCGTCCGGTGAGGGGTGCGATGTCTGATCCACACGCTACGAGAGTCGCAGTCGTGACGCGTCCGTGCAATCACTCGAATCCGGGTCTGAGTATCTCTACCTAGACCCGCACCGCGGGAGGTCGCCCTCGGGCCGCACCCTTGGACGGCGCCCCCGGCCGACGACGGCGGGCCGCGCCGTCACCTCGGTGTCGGCGCGGCCCGCTGCGGTTCTCGTCGCGGTCGCTCGGCTCAGTGCGTGTGGCCGCCGGTGCCGGCCGGCTGCTTCACCGTCAGCGGCAGCAGCTTCTTGCCCGTGGGGCCGATCTGGATGCTGGTGTCCATCGCCGGGCAGACGCCGCAGTCGAAGCAGGGCGTCCAGCGGCAGTCCTCGACCTCGGTCTCGTCCAGGGCGTCCTGCCAGTCCTCCCAGAGCCAGTCCTTGTCCAGGCCCGAGTCCAGGTGGTCCCAGGGCAGGACCTCCTCGTAGGAGCGCTCGCGGGTGGTGTACCAGTCGACGTCGACGCCGAAGGCGGCCAGCGCCTTGTCCGCGCAGGCCATCCAGCGGTCGTAGGAGAAGTGCTCGCGCCAGCCGTCGAAGCGGCCGCCGTCCTCGTAGACCGCGCGGATGACGGCGCCGATGCGGCGGTCGCCGCGGGAGAGCAGGCCCTCGACGATGCCGGGCTTGCCGTCGTGGTAGCGGAAGCCGATGGAGCGGCCGTACTTCTTGTCGCCGCGGATCTTGTCCCGCAGCTTCTGCAGGCGCGCGTCGGTCTCCTCGGCGCTCAGCTGCGGGGCCCACTGGAAGGGGGTGTGCGGCTTGGGGACGAAGCCGCCGATGGAGACCGTGCAGCGGATGTCGTTGGCGCCGGAGACCTCGCGGCCCTTGGCGATCACGCGGGTGGCCATGTCGGCGATCTGGAGGACGTCGTCGTCGGTCTCGGTGGGCAGGCCGCACATGAAGTACAGCTTCACCTGGCGCCAGCCGTTGCCGTAGGCGGTGGCGACGGTGCGGATCAGGTCCTCTTCGGAGACCATCTTGTTGATGACCTTGCGCATCCGCTCGGAGCCGCCCTCGGGGGCGAAGGTCAGGCCGGAGCGGCGGCCGTTGCGGGTCAGCTCGTTGGCCAGGTCCACGTTGAAGGCGTCCACGCGGGTGGAGGGCAGCGAGAGGCCGATCTTGTCCTCGGTGTAGCGGTCGGCCAGGCCCTTGGCGATGTCGCCGATCTCGCTGTGGTCCGCGGAGGACAGCGAGAGCAGGCCGACCTCCTCGAAGCCGGTCGCCTTCAGGCCCTTGTCGACCATCTCGCCGATGCCGGTGATGGAGCGCTCGCGCACCGGGCGGGTGATCATGCCGGCCTGGCAGAAGCGGCAGCCGCGGGTGCAGCCGCGGAAGATCTCCACCGACATCCGCTCGTGGACCGTCTCGGCCAGCGGGACCAGCGGCTGCTTGGGGTAGGGCCACTCGTCCAGGTCCATGACGGTGTGCTTGGAGACGCGCCACGGGACGCCGGAGCGGTTGGGGACCACGCGGGCGATCCGGCCGTCGGGCAGGTACTCGACGTCGTAGAAGGCGGGGATGTAGACCGCGCCGGTCTTCGCCAGGCGGAGCAGGACCTCCTCGCGGCCGCCGGGGCGTCCCTCGGCCTTCCACTCCCGGATGATGCGGGTCATGTCGAGGACGGCCTGCTCACCGTCGCCGATCACGGCCGCGTCGATGAAGTCGGCGATCGGCTCCGGGTTGAAGGCCGCGTGGCCGCCGGCGAGGACGATCGGGTCGTCGACCGTGCGGTCCTTGGACTCCAGCGGGATGCCGGCCAGGTCCAGGGCGGTGAGCATGTTGGTGTAGCCCAGCTCGGTGGAGAAGGACAGGCCGAACACGTCGAACGCCTTCACCGGGCGGTGGCTGTCCACCGTGAACTGCGGGACGCGGTGCTCCCGCATCAGCGCCTCCAGGTCGGGCCACACGCTGTAGGTGCGCTCGGCCAGGACGCCGTCCTGCTCGTTGAGTACCTCGTAGAGGATCATGACGCCCTGGTTGGGCAGGCCGACCTCGTACGCGTCCGGGTACATGAGCGCCCAGCGGACGTCACAGTCGTCCCACGGCTTGACGGTGGAGTTCAGCTCACCGCCTACGTACTGGATCGGCTTCTGCACATGCGGGAGCAGGGCCTCTAGCTGTGGGAAGACCGACTCGACAGACATCGCGGGGATTACCTTCGTGAGCTGACTGGTGGCGCCCCCGGCCGGTGGCTGGGGGGAGGGTGACCATCAAGCGTAACCCGGACGGGCGCCCGGGCCGTACGGCCGGACGCCCGCCGGTGCGGTGCGGGGCTACGCCGACATGGGCCGCTGGACCCGGATGGACTGGAGCAGGCCGACCGCCACCCAGACCACGAACATGGACGAGCCGCCGTAGGAGACGAACGGCAGCGGCAGACCGGTGACCGGCATGATGCCGAGCGTCATGCCGATGTTCTCGAAGGCCTGGAAGGCGAACCAGGCGACGATCGAGGCGGCCACCACCGTGCCGTACAGCTCGGTGGTCTCGCGGGCGATGCGGCAGGCGCGCCACAGGATGACGCCGAGCAGGACGATGATCAGTCCGGCGCCGGCGAAGCCCAGTTCCTCCCCCGCGACCGTGAAGACGAAGTCGGTCTGCTGTTCGGGGACGAACTGGCCGGTGGTCTGCGAGCCGTGGAAGAGGCCCGCGCCGGTCAGACCGCCGGAGCCGATGGCGATGCGGGCCTGGTTGGTGTTGTAGCCGACGCCGGACGGGTCGAGGCTCGGGTTGGCGAAGGCCGCGAAGCGGTTGATCTGGTACTCGTCCAGGATGTGCAGCTGCCAGATGGCGACGCAGCCGAGCACGCCCGCGCCGAGCAGGCCGAAGACCCAGCGGTTGGAGGCGCCGGAGGCGAGCAGCGCGCCCAGGATGATGGCGACCAGGACGAGGACCGTGCCGAGGTCGGGCATGAGCAGCACGATCAGGATGGGCACGGCGGACAGCCCGAGCGCCTGGAGCACCGTGCGGTGGTCGGGGTACGGCTTGTCGCCGGCGTCCACGCGGGCGGACAGCATCATCGCCATCCCCAGGATGATCGTGATCTTCACGAACTCCGAGGGCTGGATGGAGAATCCGCCGCCGAGCACGATCCAGTTGCGGCTGCCGTTGATGGTGGCGCCGAGCGGGGTGAGCACCAGCAGGATGCCGAGCACCGAGGCGCCGTAGAGGATCGGCACGGCGTTGCGCAGGGCGCGGTGGCCGAGCCAGACGGTGCCGATCATCAGGGCGAGCCCGATGCCGGTGTTCATCAGGTTGCGGATCAGGAAGTAGTAGGGGTCGCCCTGGTTGATCTCGGTGCGGTTGCGGGTGGCCGAGTAGATCAGGGCGGAGCCGATCCCGGACAGGGCGAGCGCGGACAGGAGCATCGGCCAGTCGAGCCGGCGGGTGACCGAGTCGCGGGCGAAGAGCCGGGTCCAGCCGGCCCGGTCGGGGCCGTACCCGGAGACGGAGAAGCTGTTGGCGCCGGTCATGCGGTCGTCCTCCCCCTGCGGCGCCGGCGGGTGTCCCGGTTGCCCGTCGGGGGCGTGTTGGTGGTGCCCGCCGTCTGCTGGTCGTCGTCGGGGGCGGTGGTGCCGCCCTGCTCGGCCACCTGCTTGGCGATGGCCTCCTGGTCCTTGGCCGGGTCGCCGGAGATCTTCGGGGCGGCGATGGTGCCGTCGGTCTGGATCTTCGGCAGGCTCTTCTGCGGCGTGGGCAGCAGGGCCTTCTTGTTGTCGATGGAGCCGTTGGCCTGGACGCCGTACAGCGAGCTGTAGATGTTGCGCACGGCCTCACCGGAGGCGCCCGAGCCCGTACCGGCCTGGGAGATGGTCATGATGACCGAGTAGTCCTTGCTGTAGGTGGCCAGCCAGGACGTGGTCTGCTTGCCGTAGACCTCGGCGGTGCCGGTCTTGGCGTGCAGCGGGATCCTGTCCTGCGGCCAGCCGGCGAACTTCCAGGCGGCGGTGCCTCGGGTGGCGACGCCGGCCAGGGCCTGGTCCATCATGTCGCGGGTGGCCTTGGTGATGGGCAGCTTGCCGCGGACCTTGGGCTTGATCTCGGTGACCTGCTTGCCGTCGGCGCTGACGACGGCCTTGCCGATGGTGGGCGTGTAGAGGGTGCCGCCGTTGGAGATGGCGCCGTAGATCATGGCCTCCTGGATCGGCGTGACGAGCGTGTCGCCCTGGCCGATGGAGTAGTTGATCGCGTCGCCCTCACGCATCTTGTTGCCTTCGAGGCAGTTCTCGTAGGCGATCTTCTCGACGTAACTGCCGTTCTTCTTGCCGGTCTTGCACCAGGCGTCCTTGTTGGCCTCCCAGTAGCGCTGCTTCCACTGGCGGTCGGGGACGCGGCCGGTGACCTCGTTGGGCAGGTCGAGGCCGGTCTCCTGGCCGAGGCCGAACTGGTGGGCGGCCTTGAAGAAGTAGTCCTTCGGCTTGCCCTTCTTCGGGTTGATGCCGCCGTCCTTCTTCCACTCGCTGTCCGCGAGGCCGTAGAAGACGGTGTCGCAGGAGACCTCCAGGGCGCGGCCGAGGGAGATGGGGCCGAAGTTCTCGCCCTCGAAGTTCTTGAAGACCTGGTTGCCGACGGAGTACGAGCTGGTGCAGGGGTAGTTGCCGTTGAAGTCGTAGCCGGCCTCGACGGCGGCGGCGGTGGAGACCACCTTGAAGGTCGAACCGGGCGCGGACTGACCCTGTATGGCGCGGTTCAGCAGCGGGTAGTCGGAGTTCTTGCCGGTGAGGGACTTGTAGTCCTTGGCGGAGATGCCGCCGACCCAGACGTTCGGGTCGTAGGTCGGCGCGGACGCCATGGCGACGACCCGGCCGGTCTTGGCCTCCATGACGACGACGGCGCCGGAGTCCGCCTTGTAGTTGGTGCCGGTGATCTTGTCGTACTGCTGACGGGCGGCCTTCATCGCCTTGTCCAGCTCGTACTCGGCGACCCGCTGCACCCGGGCGTCGATGCTGGTGACCAGGTTGGCGCCGGGCTGGGCGGCGTCGGCCTTGGCCTTGCCGATGACGCGGCCGAGGTTGTCGACCTCGTAGCGGGTGACGCCGGCCTTGCCGCGCAGCTGCGCGTCGTACTGGCGTTCCAGGCCGGAGCGGCCGACCATGTCGGAGCGCAGATAGGGCGAGGAGGTGTTCTTGGCCTTCTGGATCTCGTCGTCGGTGACCGGCGAGAGATAGCCGAGGACCTGGGCGGTGTTGGACTTGCCGGGGGCGGCGTAGCGGCGCACGGCCTCGGGCTCGGCGGTGATGCCGGGGAAGTCCTCGGCCCGCTCCCGGATCTGCAGGGCCTGCTTGGCGGTGGCCTCGTCGGTGATCGGGATGGGCTGGTAGGGCGAGCCGTTCCAGCAGGGCTGGGGGGTCTGGGCGTCGCACAGCCGGACCTTCTGGGCGACCTCCTGCGGGTCCATGCCGAGGACGCCGGCCAGCTTGGCCAGGACCGCCTTGCCGTCGTCCTTCTGCTTGAGCAGGTCGGTGCGGGAGGCGGAGACCACCAGGCGGGTCTCGTTGTCGGCGAGCGGCACGCCGCGCGCGTCCAGGATCCCGCCGCGCACGGCGGGCTGGACGACCTGCTGGACGTGGTTGCCGGACGCCTCCTTCTGGTACTGGGCGCCCTCGCGGATCTGGAGGTACCACAGCCGGCCGCCGAGCGTGCCGAGCAGGGAGAGGACGAGGATCTGGATGACGACGAGCCGGGTCTGGACCCGTGGGGTCCGGCCGGTCTCGGGGATGTTGGTCACTGGTGCGGCCTCCCCCTCTCAGTGTGCGGACGTGTGCGCGCGTACGAATGGTGAACGTGCGGCCGAGGGGCGCGCGTTCCGCCGGAACTTCCCCGTTCGGGTGAACTGGGCGGGGCTCACAGCCGCTTGACCCCCTTGATGCGGCCGACGCGGGTGGTGCGCGCGCGGGCCTTGGACTTCAGACCGCCCAGCGCGCCGCGCTGGCCGCCGATGCGCAGCCCGGTGCCGGCCGACAGCCAGCCCGAGGCGATGTCGGTCTTCTGCTTGGCGGCCGAGCCGGTCTCGGCGAGCGGGTCGTTGTCGGCGCGCCGCGCCAGCGCCATGATGCCGGGGACCACGAACGGGGCGAGCAGCAGGTCGTAGACGGCGGCGCTGATCAGCAGGCCGGGCAGGCCGACGTGGCGGGCGGCGGTGTCGCCGACGAGGGCGCCGACGCCGGCGTACAGCAGGGTGGAGCCGAGGGCGGCGGCGACCACCACGGCCATCGGTCCTGCGGCCGACTTCACCTGGCCGGTCTCGGGCTTGATGAGCCCGGCGCAGTAGCCGATGACGCACAGCACGAGCGCGTAACGGCCGGCGGCGTGGTCGGCCGGCGGGGCGAGGTCGGCGAGCAGTCCGGCGCCGAAGCCGACCAGGGCGCCGCCGAGGTGGCCGTAGACCATGGCGAGGCCGAGGACGGTGAGCAGCAGCAGGTCGGGGACCGCGCCGGGCAGGTGCAGCCGGGCCAGGACGCTCACCTGGACGACCAGGGCGACGACGACCAGCACGGTGGAGAGCAGAATCCGGTTGAGGCGCATGGGGACTTCTCGCTCCTACTGAAGCTGGTCGTCGTCGGTGGACGGCTCGCCGCCCCGGCCGCGGGCGTCCTCTTCCCGGCCGCGGGCGTCGGCGCCGCCGGTCGGACTGGGCGTGACCGTGACGGTCACCGTGGGCGTCGGGGTGGGCTTGGGCTTGGGCGGCAGGACCGCGTCGCGCGGGTCCTTCTTGGGGGACTGGACGACGACGCCGACGACGTCGAGCTTGGTGAAGCCGACGTAGGGCGTGACGTAGACGGTGCGGGTCAGGTCGCCGCCGGAGGGGTCCACGCGGGAGACGACGCCGACCGGGACGCCGGGCACGAAGGGCTTGTCGGACTGCGAGCCGAAGGTGACGAACCGGTCGCCCTTCTTCACCTGTGCCTTGCCGTTGAGGAGTTGGACGCGCAGCGGGCGGTCGCCCTGGCCGGCCGCGAAGCCGAGTTCGTCGCTGCCCTCCATCCGGGCGCCGACGGTGAAGTCGGGGTCGTTGGCCAGCAGCACGGTGGCGGAGTCGGGGCCGACGGTGGTGACCCGGCCGACCAGGCCGTCGGCGTTCAGGACGGTCATGTCGCGCTGGATGCCGTCGTCGGAGCCGGCGTCGATGGTGACGGTCCAGGAGAAGCCCTGCGCGGCTCCTATGGCGATGACCTGGGCGCCCTTGATGCCGTACTGGCCCTCGCCGGCCAGCTTCAGCATCCGGTCCAGCTGGGCGAGGCGGCTGCGGTTGCGGGCGTCGCTGCCGAGCTTGGCCTTGAGGGCGGCGTTCTCCTTCTCCAGCGCGGCGAGCCGGTCGTGGCGCTCGCCGGAGTCGCGGACGGCGGAGACCGCGTTGCCGACCGGGTTCACCGCGCCCGACACGCCGTTCTCGATCGGGCCGAAGACGGTGGCGGCGGCTCGCCGGGCACCGTCCACCGGGGAGTTCTCCCCGCCCCGGATGTCCACTGTGATCAGCGCGAACGCGACGGCGATCAGCAGCACCAGGAGCAGCCGGCTCTCTTTCGTGTCCCTCACGTGCGGCGGCCGTGCCCTTCCTCGTCGGAATCGGGTGGCCCCCGGTGCGCGACATGGCGAAGCGCGAACCCAAGGGGCCCCATTGTGGGAGCTAATGCCTCTATATCAACGATCCGCCGCACGAGAGAAGATCATCTCGTACGGCGGAATCGAAAAGTTGTCTCATCGGCGGGGCTGGGCGTCCAGGACCTGCTGGAGCGCCTCGAACTCCTCGACGCACTTGCCGGAACCGAGCGCCACGCTGTCCAGCGGGTCCTCGGCGATGTGGATCGGCATGCCGGTCTCCCGGCGCAGCCGCTCGTCCAGACCGCGCAGCAGCGCGCCGCCGCCGGTCAGGACGATGCCGCGGTCCATGATGTCGCCGGACAGCTCCGGCGGGCACTTGTCCAGGGTCGTCTTGACCGCGTCGACGATCGCGTTGACCGGCTCCTCGATGGCCTTGCGGACCTCGGCGGCCGAGATGACGACGGTCTTGGGCAGCCCGGAGACCAGGTCGCGGCCGCGGATCTCGGTGTGCTCGTCGGCCTCGAGTTCGTACGCCGAGCCGATCGTGATCTTGATCTGTTCGGCCGTCCGCTCGCCCAGCAGAAGGCTGTATTCCTTCTTGACGTGCTGGATGATCGCGTTGTCCAGCTCGTCGCCGGCCACCCGGATGGACTGGGCCGTGACGATGCCGCCGAGCGAGATGACCGCGACCTCCGTGGTGCCGCCGCCGATGTCCACCACCATGTTGCCGGTGGCCTCGTGGACCGGCAGGCCGGAGCCGATGGCCGCGGCCATGGGCTCCTCGATGATGTGCACCTGGCGCGCGCCGGCCTGCGAGGACGCCTCGATGACGGCGCGGCGCTCGACGCCGGTGATGCCGGAGGGCACGCAGACCACGACTCGCGGCCGGGCCAGGTAGCGCCGCTTGTGGATCTTCAGGATGAAGTAGCGGAGCATCCGCTCGGTGATCTCGAAGTCCGCGATGACGCCGTCCTTGAGCGGACGCACGGCCACGATGTTGCCGGGGGTGCGTCCGATCATCTTCTTCGCCTCGGCGCCGACCGCGAGGATGCCACCGGTGTTCGTGTTGATCGCGACGACGGACGGCTCGTTGAGTACGATCCCGCGACCCCTGACGTACACCAGCGTGTTGGCGGTCCCGAGGTCGACAGCCATGTCACGGCCGATGAACGACATTGAGTTCCCCATCAGGATTCGTCTGGCCTTCCCTGGGAGCTTTTGAGGGCGTTTCAGGTAACGGCGAGGTGGGTGCTGTGACGTGAAGGCTTCCATCGTAGACGCGCCTGCACGAACACTGCGCGAGGGTCTTCGCCATTGTCAGCAGATGGCGTACCGCCTCGCTTGTGGAGACGGTCCATCGGGGGCACGCGTTCCCCCGATCGGCATCGGCTATGCCGAAAGGGCGGCCGGTTCGACGCGACCGCCCAGGTCAGACAGGCGAATGAACTGACGATACGTCAGAAAGCGACCTCGGGGCGGGTGCGCCCCGCGGCTCAGGACCGGCCGGGAAAGAAGATCTTCACCTCGCGCTCGGCGGACTCCTCGGAGTCGGAGGCGTGGATCAGGTTCTCCCGGACGATCACCCCGAAGTCGCCCCGGATGGAGCCCGGCGCGGCGGCGATCGGGTCGGTGGGGCCGGCCAGCGCCCGTACGCCCTCGATGACCCGCTCGCCCTCGACGATCAGGGCGACCACCGGACCGGAGGACATGAACTTCACCAGCGGCTCGTAGAACGGCTTGCCCTTGTGCTCGCCGTAGTGCTGCTCCAGCGTGTCCTGGTCCAGGGTCCGCAGTTCCAGCGCGGTGATCTGCCAGCCGGCCTTGCGCTCGATACGGCCGATGATCTCGCCGGTCAGGCCACGACGGACGGCGTCGGGCTTGAGCAGGACGAGGGTGCGCTGGGTCACGAGGGACTCCTTCACTGCGGTACAGACGTGCGGTGGGACGAGGTTACAGGGACCTGGTCACGCAGAGTCAAGGCCCCTGGTCACGCAGGGTCAGGTCAGGAGGCGCCCGGCTGGGCCGCCTGTGCCGCGAATCTCGCCTTGGCCTCGTCGATCTTCCGGCCGAAGTGCACGGACGCCCACCACAGCGCGGCGAACACCGCGCCCAGGAACCACATCACCGGCACCACGAAGCCGGAGGCGATCAGCGCGATCTGCAGCGCCCAGCCGAGGACGACGCCGCCGGGCCGGGTCACCATGCCGCACAGCAGCACGCACAGCACCATGGCGATGCCGCTGACCGTCCACACGGTCCCCATGGACAGGTCCGGGTCCTTCATCGCGACCAGCGCGGCGAAGCCGATGACGAAGAACTCGCCGAGCAGGGTCGAGGAACAGAGCGTACGCACGAGAAGTCAGCCCCTTCCCAGGAGCAGTCGGGCCTCACCGACGGTGATGACAGAGCCGGTGACCAGGACGCCGCCGCCGGCGAACTCGCCCTCCTCCTCGGCCAGCGTGATCGCGGCCTCCAGGGCGTCCGGCAGCCGCGGCTCCACCTGGACCCGGTCCTCGCCGAACACCTCGACCGCGATCGCGGCCAGCTCGTCGGCGTCCATCGCGCGGTGGCTGGAGTTCTGGGTGACCACGACCTCCGCGAAGATCGGCTCGAACGCCTCCAGCAGACCGCGCACGTTCTTGTCGGCGCTGGCGCCGACCACGCCGATCAGCCGGCTGAAGTCGAACGCCTCCCGCACGGCCTCGGCGGTGACCTGCGCGCCGGCCGGGTTGTGCGCCGCGTCCAGCACGACGGTCGGCGAACGCCGCACGACCTCCATCCGGCCCGGCGAGGTCACCGACGCGAACGCCTTGCGCACGCTCTCGCCGTCCAGCTGCTCGGCGCGCTGCGCGCCGACGCCGAAGAACGCCTCCACCGCGGCGAGCGCCACGGCCGCGTTGTGCGCCTGGTGGGCGCCGTGCAGCGGCAGGTACACCTCGGGGTACTCGCCGCCGAGCCCGCGCAGGGTCATCAGCTGGCCGCCGACGGCCACCTGCCGGGCCACGACGCCGAACTCCAGGCCCTCGCGGGCCACCGTGGCGCCTTCCTCGACGGCCTTCTTCAGCAGCACCTGAGCGGCGTCCACCGGCTGCTGCGCCATGATCACGGTGGCGTCCCGCTTGATGATCCCGGCCTTCTCGCCGGCGATCTCGCCCGTGGTGGAGCCGAGCCGGTCGGTGTGGTCGAGCCCGATGGGGGTGACCACGGCGACGTCGCCGTCGATCACGTTGGTGGCGTCCCAGCTGCCGCCCATGCCCACCTCGACGACGGCGACGTCCACCGGCGCGTCGGCGAAGGCGGCGTACGCCATGCCGGTCAGCACCTCGAAGAAGGACAGCCGGTACTCCTGGGCCGCGTCGACCATCTCCACGTACGGCTTGACGTCCTGGTACGTCTCGATGAAGCGCTCGGCGGAGATCGGCGCGCCGTCCAGGCTGATCCGCTCGGTGATCGACTGCACGTGCGGGGAGGTGTAGCGGCCGGTGCGCAGCTCGAAGGCGCCGAGCAGCGCCTCGATCATGCGGGCGGTGGAGGTCTTGCCGTTGGTGCCGGTGATGTGGATCGACGGGTACGAGCGCTGCGGCTCGCCGAGCACGTCCATCAGGGCGGCGATCCGGGCGACCGAGGGCTCCAGCTTGGTCTCGCCCCAGCGGGTGCCCAGCTCGGCCTCGACCTCGCGCAGCGCCCGGTCGACCTCGGGGTCCTCCGGCCGGCCCGGCACGTCCGCCTGCGGCGGGCCGCCCTGGGTGCGCAGGGTGCGGCTGCCGGCCTCGATCACCGCGAGATCGGGGTCGCGGGTGGTCTCGGCGTCGATGATCTCGTCGAAGTCGTCGAAACCGTCGGCGGAGCCGGGCCGGTCGTTTTCGTACGGAAGGTCGCTCACGGGTTCAGTCTACGGAGCGGGTGCGGGGGGCGCGGCGGCGGTGCGGATCGGCCGTGAGGTGAGCGCGGGGCCGGGCGCCGTGGAGGGGACTTCGCTTGCCCCGCTCGGGAGGGCGCCGCCTGCGCCCACCCGTGCCGCCCCAGGCGGCACGCATGCCCGCAGGGTGAACGGGACGGGGTGCGCCCCGTAAGGGGCGCGGGGAACTGCGCGACCGGCCACGACGCACCCGCACCCGGACACGCCCCCGGCCGCCCCCGAACCGACGAGGCCCCGGAGTCTCGGTGACTCCGGGGCCTCGTACCGCCGTTACGCCTGGGGCAGCCGCTCCAGTTGCGCGGTGAGCCGCGCGATGTCCTCCTCGGCCTTGGCCAGCCGCGTACGGATCTTCTCGACCACCTGATCGGGCGCCTTCGCCAGGAACGCCTCGTTGCCGAGCTTCCCGTTCGCCTGCGCCTTCTCCTTCTCGGCGGCCGCCAGGTCCTTCGCCAGCCGCTTGCGCTCCGCCGCCACGTCGATCGTGCCGGACAGGTCGAGGGCGACCTCGGCGCCGGCGACCGGCAGGGTGGCCGTCGCGGTGAAGGACTCGCCCTCCGGCTGGAGCCGCAGCAGCTGCCGGATGGCCGCCTCGTGCACCGCCAGCGCCGTACCGTCCAGGGACAGGCGGGCGGGGACCCGCTGGCCCGGCTGGAGGCCCTGGTCGGCGCGGAAGCGGCGGACCTCGGTGATGACGGACTGGAGCGTCTCGATCTCGCGCTCGGCGTCCGCGTCGCGGAAACCGCTGTCGGCGGGCCACTGGGCGATCACGACCGACTCGCCGCCCGTGAGGGTGGTCCACAGCGTCTCGGTGACGAACGGGACGACCGGGTGCAGCAGCCGCAGCGTGACGTCCAGGACCTCGCCCAGGACCCGCTTGCTGACCTCGGCCGGCGCGCCGCCCGCCATGAAGACCGTCTTGGACAGCTCCACGTACCAGTCGAAGACCTCGTCCCACGCGAAGTGGAACAGCGTGTCCGACAGCTTGGCGAACTGGAAGTCGTCGTAGTACGCGTCGACTTCGGCGACGACGGAGTTGAGGCGGGACAGGATCCAGCGGTCCGTCGCCGACATCGCGGACCGCTCGGGCAGCGGGCCGTCCACCGTCGCGCCGTTCATCAGCGCGAAGCGGGTGGCGTTCCAGATCTTGTTGGCGAAGTTGCGCGAGCCCTGGACCCAGTCCTCGCCGATCGGGACGTCCACGCCCGGGTTGGCGCCGCGCGCCAGGGTGAAGCGGAGCGCGTCGGAGCCGTACTTGTCCATCCAGTCCAGCGGGTTGACCGCGTTGCCGAAGGACTTCGACATCTTCTTGCCGAACTGGTCGCGGACCATGCCGTGCAGGGCGATGGTGTGGAACGGCGGGGTGCCGTCCATCGCGTACAGGCCGAACATCATCATCCGGGCGACCCAGAAGAAGAGGATGTCGTAGCCGGTGACCAGGACGGAGTTCGGGTAGAACTTCGCGAGCGACTCGGTCCGCTCGGGCCAGCCCAGCGTGGAGAAGGGCCACAGGCCGGAGGAGAACCAGGTGTCCAGGACGTCGGTGTCCTGGTGCCAGCCCTCGCCGGTGGGCGCCTCGTCGTCGGGTCCGACGCAGACGACCTCGCCGTCGGGGCCGTACCAGACGGGGATGCGGTGGCCCCACCACAGCTGGCGCGAGATGCACCAGTCGTGGAGGTTGTCGACCCAGTCGAAGTAGCGCTTCTCCATCTCCTGCGGATGGATCTTGACCTTGCCCTCGCGGACCGCGTCGCCGGCCGCCTCGGCGAGCGGGCCGACCTTGACCCACCACTGCATGGACAGGCGCGGCTCGATGGTGGTCTTGCAGCGCGAGCAGTGGCCGACGGAGTGGACGTAGGGGCGCTTCTCGGCGACGATCCGGCCCTCGGCGCGCAGCGCGGCGACGATGGCGGAGCGGGCCTCCAGGCGGTCCAGGCCCTGGAAGGGGCCGTGGGCGGTGATGACGGCGTGCTCGTCCATCACGGCGATGGACGGCAGGTCGTGGCGCTGGCCGATCTCGAAGTCGTTCGGGTCGTGGGCGGGCGTCACCTTGACGGCGCCGGTGCCGAACTCCGGGTCGACGTGCTCGTCCGCGACGACCGGGATGGAGCGGTCGGTCAGCGGCAGCTTGATGAGCTTGCCGACCAGGTGCCGGTAGCGCTCGTCGTCGGGGTGGACGGCGACGGCGGTATCGCCGAGCATCGTCTCCGCACGGGTGGTGGCGACGACGATGGTGTCGTCCCCCTCGCCGTACGTCATGGAGACCAGCTCGCCGTCGTCGTCCTGGTACTCCACCTCGATGTCGGAGATCGCGGTGAGGCAGCGCGGGCACCAGTTGATGATGCGCTCGGCGCGGTAGATCAGCTCGTCGTCGTAGAGGCGCTTGAAGATGGTCTGGACGGCCTGGGAGAGGCCCTCGTCCATGGTGAAGCGCTCACGCGACCAGGCGACGCCGTCGCCGAGGCGGCGCATCTGGCCGCTGATCTGGCCGCCGGACTCGGCCTTCCACTGCCAGACGCGGTCCACGAAGGCCTCGCGGCCCAGGTCGTGGCGGGACTTGCCCTCCTTGGCCAGCTCGCGCTCGACGACGTTCTGGGTGGCGATGCCGGCGTGGTCCATGCCGGGCTGCCACAGCGTCTCGTGGCCCTGCATGCGCTTGCGGCGGGTGAGGGCGTCGATGAGCGTGTGCTCGAAGGCGTGGCCCAGGTGGAGCGAGCCCGTGACGTTCGGCGGCGGGATGACGACGGTGAACGGCGGCTTGTCGCTCTTGGCGTCCGCCTCGAAGTAACCCCTCTCCACCCAGCGCTCGTACAGCGGCCCCTCTACGTCGGCCGGCGCGTACTGGGTCGGCAGTTCGGTGTCGGGCGCTGGTGGCTGCTGCTGAGCGTTCTCGGTCACGCGCTCAGTTTAGAGGCGTCACGCCGCTGTCCCGAACCGCATTTGTTGTGTAACGGTGCGCACCCCGATGCCGTGGGGCCGGTGACTCTGCGCCAGGATGTCAGGAACACATAAGCATCTGGAGGGGAACCCAGTAATGAGCTACAACCAGCCGGGCCCGTACGGCGGGCAGCCCCAGCAGCCCGGACCGTACGGTCAGCCGGGCCCCTACGGCCAGCAGCCGCCGCAGGCGCCGCCCGCGCAGCCCGGCTACGGCTACCCCCAGCAGGCCCCTCCGCCGCAGCCGGGCTACGGCTACCCGCAGCAGGCCCCTCCGGCCCAGCCCGGTTACGGCTACCCGCAGCAGCCCCCGCAGGGCGTCCCCCCACAGCAGAACCTCTACGGCCAGCAGCCGCCCTACGGCCAGGTGCCGCAGCCCCCGGCGCCGTCCGGCGGCAAGAAGAAGACGGCTCTGATCATCGGCGCGGTGGCGGTCGTGGCGGCGATCGCGGTCGGCGCGTACCTCGTGATCGGCGGCGGCAGCGGCGGTAGCGGCTCGGTGGCCGACGACGGGCCGCACAAGCTGATCACCCCGGCGACGGTGCTCGGCGGCGAGTACAAGAAGAGCGACGACGCGGACGACTCCGAGGGCATGTCCAAGGACGACCTCAAGGACGCCGAGGCGTGGGGCGTGAAGAACCCCAAGGACGTCAGCGCGGGTTATGAGGCCGGTGAGGGCCTGACGGCGAAGATGCTCAGCTTCAGCGGCGTCTACGGCACCGTCGACGACCCGGAGAAGGTCGTCGACGCGATGTTCGCCTACCTCAAGAGCGAAGCCGCGAAGGACAAGGACGGCGAGAGCAAGGGCGAGCTGGAGGGCAGCCCGCAGAAGATGTCGCCGGCCGGCTTCGACCACGGCGTCATGAAGTGCCAGAACGCCAAGATAACCAACAAGGAGGCCGCGGCCGGCGCGCCGAAGGAGATGACCATGCCCATGTGCGTCTGGGCGGACCACAGCACGGTCGCCTACGTCCTGGCGATGGACGTGGCCCAGATGGCGACCGGCAAGAGCATCACCCTGGAGAACGCCGCCGATCTCACCGCCAAGCTGCGCGCGGACGTCCGCGTCAAGGCCTGACGCCCCGCGGTGTACACGGAAGGGGCCCCGGTCGTGCGACCGGGGCCCCTTCGCCGTGTGCGGGTGGCTACGCCGTCTTCTGCTCCCCCGGGCCCCGGCCGCGGGCGTCGCGTGGGATCAGGGTGGGGTTGACGTTGGAGTGGACGACGTCGGCGGTGATGACGACGCGGGCGACGTCCTTGCGGGACGGCACCTCGTACATCACCGACATCAGGACCTCCTCCATGATGGCGCGCAGACCGCGGGCGCCGGTCTGGCGGAGGATGGCCTGGTCGGCGATGGCCTCCAGGGCCTCGCGCTCGAAGTCCAGCTCCACGCCGTCGAGTTCGAACAGGCGCTGGTACTGCTTCATCAGGGCGTTGCGCGGCTCGACCAGGATCTTCAGCAGGGCCTCGCGGTCCAGGTTGTGCACGCTGGTGATCACCGGGAGGCGGCCGATGAACTCGGGGATCATGCCGAACTTGACCAGGTCCTCGGGCATGACGTCCTCGAACTGGTCCTTGGCCTCCAGCTCCCGCTTGGAGCGGATCGTCGCGCCGAAGCCGATGCCCTTGGCGCCGGCGCGGCCCTCGATGATCTTCTCCAGGCCGGAGAAGGCGCCGCCCACGATGAACAGGACGTTCGTCGTGTCGATCTGGATGAACTCCTGGTGCGGGTGCTTGCGGCCGCCCTGCGGCGGCACCGAGGCCGTGGTGCCCTCCAGGATCTTCAGCAGCGCCTGCTGCACGCCCTCGCCGGAGACGTCGCGGGTGATCGACGGGTTCTCGCTCTTGCGGGCGACCTTGTCGATCTCGTCGATGTAGATGATCCCGGTCTCGGCCTTCTTGACGTCGTAGTCGGCCGCCTGGATCAGCTTCAGCAGGATGTTCTCGACGTCCTCGCCCACGTAGCCGGCCTCGGTCAGCGCGGTGGCGTCGGCGATGGCGAACGGCACGTTCAGCATCCGGGCCAGGGTCTGGGCCAGCAGGGTCTTGCCGGAGCCCGTGGGGCCGAGCAGCAGGATGTTCGACTTGGCCAGCTCGATGGCGTCCTCACGGCCCTGGCCGCCGCCGTTCTCGCCGGCCTGGACGCGCTTGTAGTGGTTGTAGACGGCCACGGACAGGGCCTTCTTGGCCGCCTCCTGGCCCACCACGTAGCCGTCGAGGAACTCGTAGATCTCGCGCGGCTTGGGCAGTTCCTCCCAGCGCACCTCGCTGGTCTCCGCGAGTTCTTCCTCGATGATCTCGTTGCAGAGGTCGATGCACTCGTCGCAGATGTACACACCGGGCCCTGCGATGAGCTTCTTGACCTGCTTCTGGCTCTTGCCGCAGAACGAGCACTTGAGCAGATCGCCGCCGTCACCGATGCGTGCCACGGTGTGCTTCCCCTTCGCCTGGGAGACGACTGGACGCGTACGGTCCAGCGGCTCCTGGTGCTGCCTTATGTCGACGGTACCTTGCCGGGCCCCCCGTCCGGGCCCCCCTTGGCACGGTTCACTTCGACGTGACCGTGCCAAAGGGCGCCGGGCGGCCCGGCGCCCGCGTCAGCGGACGGAGGCGTTGTTCATCTTGCGGGTCGAGATGATCTGGTCGATCAGCCCGTAGGACAGCGCCTCCTCGGCCGTGAGGATCTTGTCGCGCTCGATGTCCTCGCGGATCTTCTCGACCGGGGTGGTGGAGTGCTTGGCCAGCATCTCCTCCAGCTGCGAACGCATCCGGAGGATCTCGTTGGCGGCGATCTCCAGGTCGGAGACCTGGCCGCGGCCGGTCTCGCTGTAGGGCTGGTGGATCAGCACGCGCGCGTTGGGCAGCGCCATGCGCTTGCCCGGCGTGCCGGCCGCCAGCAGGATCGCGGCGGCGGAGGCCGCCTGGCCCATGCACACCGTCTGGATGTCGGGCTTCACGAACTGCATCGTGTCGTAGATGGCCGTGAGCGCCGTGAAGGAACCGCCGGGGCTGTTGATGTAGACCGAGATGTCCCGGTCGGGGTCCATCGACTCCAGGCACAGCAGCTGCGCCATGACGTCGTTGGCCGAGGCGTCGTCGATCTGGACGCCGAGGAAGATCACGCGCTCCTCGAACAGCTTCGCGTACGGGTCGTACTCGCGCACGCCCTGGGAGGTGCGCTCGACGAAGCGCGGGATCACGTAGCGGGACTCGGCCGAGGGGCCGGTGTATTCGGCGCGCGGCCGGGCGTAGAGGCCGCTGCCGGGGAAGTCGTTCACGATGTCTCCTGGAAAAGGGCTGGGCGGTCGGCTGAGGGGCTGGCGGGCCGCACGCGGCCGGTGGAGCGGCCGTGGCGGTCGTCGGGGTCCGCTGGACGGCCGGGGCCGGTGCGAGCGCCGCTCAGGGGCGCTGCGGCCCGCTGGGGGCGGCTCAGGCCCCGGTGCCGCCGCCGCCCGGCATGCCGGTGGCCGAGGTGATGACGTCGTCGATCAGGCCGTAGTCCTTGGCCTCGTAGGCGTCGAACCAGCGGTCGCGGTCCGAGTCGCGGGTGATCTGCTCGAACGACTGGCCGGTGTGCTGGGAGGTCAGCTCGGCCATCCGCCGCTTGGTGTGCAGCAGCCGCTCGGCGTGGATCTTGATGTCCGAGGCCGAGCCGGCGAGGCCGGCGGACGGCTGGTGGATCAGGATCTCGGCGTTCGGCAGGGCGAAGCGCTTGCCCGGGGTGCCCGCGCTGAGCAGGAACTGGCCCATCGAGGCGGCGAGGCCCATGGCGATGGTCACCACGTCGTTCTTGATGTACTGCATGGTGTCGTAGATCGCCATGCCGGCCGTGATGGAGCCGCCGGGGCTGTTGATGTACAGGTAGATGTCCTTGTCCGGGTCGGCGGCAAGGAGCAGCAGCTGTGCGGTGATCTTGTTGGCGATGTCGTCGTCGACCGGCTGGCCGAGGAAGATGATCCGCTCGCCCAGCAGCCGGTTGTAGACCTGGTCGCCGAGGCCGCCACCGATGGAGGGCTCGCCGGCGGCGGAGGGCATCAGATTCGTCACGTATCCACCTGCTCGTCTTACGACGGCGCCGGGCCGTCTCACGTGTACTGCCGGGGCGTGGGGCCGTCCGGCGGTGCTCGGGGACTCCCCTGCCCTCGTATTCATGGACCCTAACGCGCGGGTCCCTTCGGGGAATCCCGCTGAGGGGGGTGTTCGCCGGGGGCGTAGCGCGCGGGCCCCGGTCCACGGGGGCCGGGTACGGCGACGGGCCCTGGGGAGCAGCTCCCCAGGGCCCATCGTACGTACGTCAAGAGCGACGCGCGGCCGGATCAGGCCTCGGTCTTCTCCTCGCCCTCGCCCTCGGCGGCGTCGGCGGTCGCGGCCTCGGCGGCCTCGGCCGTCTCGTCGTCCTCGTCCTCCAGGTCGACGACCTCGCCGTTGGTGTCCTTCACGGTCGCGGCCTCGACCACGACGGCCAGGGCCTTGCCGCGGGCGACCTCGCCGACGAGCAGCGGAACCTGGTTCTGCTGGACGACGGCCTGCGCGAACTCGTCGGGCGACATGCCGGAGGAGGCGGCGCGGCGCATGAGGTGCTCGGTGAGCTCCTCCTGGTTGACGCCCAGCTTCTCCTTGTTGACCAGCTCGTCCAGGACGAACTGGGTCTTGATGCCCTTGACCGCGGCCTCGCGGGTCTCGGTGTCGAACTCCTCGGCGGTCTTGCCCTGGATCTCCAGGTACTTGTCGAGGGTGAGACCCATCTGGCCGAGCTGGTGGTGCTCGAGGTTGTGCTTGCGGGTGTTGATCTCGTCCTCGAGCAGCTTCTCGGGGACGGGCACCTCGACCAGCTCGAGCAGCTTGTCCAGGACGCGCTCCTGGGCCTGCGTGGCCTGGTCGTACTGCTTCATGTTCTCCAGGCGCTTGCGGCTGTCGGCCCGAAGCTCGTCGAGGGTGTCGAACTCGGAGGCGAGCTGCGCGAAGTCGTCGTCCAGCTCCGGCAGTTCGCGGGCCGCGACCTGGCTGACCTTGACGGTGACCTCGGCCTCCTTGCCGGCCGCCGAGCCGCCCTTCAGCTCGGAGGCGAAGGTGGCCTCGCCACCGGCCTCCAGGCCCTTCACGGCGTCGTCGATGCCGTCCAGCAGCTCACCGGAGCCGATGGTGTAGGACACGCCGTTGGCGATGCCGTCCTCCAGCACCTCGCCGTCGACCTTGGCCTCCAGGTCGATGGTGACGACGTCGCCTTCCTCGGCGGCGCGCTCGACCGGGGAGGTGGAGGCGAAGCGCTCGCGCAGCTGCTCGACCGCCTTCTCCACGTCCTCGTCGCTCACCTCGACGGCGTCGACCTCGACCTCGATGCCGGAGTAGTCCGGGATCTCGACGGTCGGGCGGACGTCCACCTCGGCGGTGAAGTTCAGCGTCTCGCCGTCCTTCAGCTCGGTGATGTCGACCTCGGGCTGGCCCAGCGGGTTCAGCTCCGCTTCGTTGACGGCCTCGGTGTAGAACTTCGGGAGGGCGTCGTTGACGGCCTCCTCCAGCACCGCACCGCGGCCGAAGCGCTGGTCGATGACCCGGGCCGGGATCTTGCCCTTGCGGAAGCCCTTCACCGTGACCTGCTGGTTGATCTTCTTGTACGCCGCGTCGAGGCTGTCCTTGAGCTCCTCGAAGGGCACCTCGACAGTGAGCCGAACCCGAGTCGGGTTCAGGGTCTCCACGGCGCTCTTCACGGTTCGGTCTCCTTGTGGCTGACTTCTTGGTTTCTGCCGGGGCCTGACAGGTCCGGCAAATTCGCCGCCCGGAGGAGTTCGTAGGTCCTGGGACCTAGGAGCGGACACACGGGCGCGCAGCTTGCATAGTAACCGGAGCCGCTCGGCGCCCCAAAAGGCGATCAGGCGAGATGCGCCGACCGGAGGCCGGCGGGTGGTCGGGGTGGCGGGATTTGAACCCACGGCCTTCCGCTCCCAAAGCGGACGCGCTACCAAGCTGCGCCACACCCCGTCTGGTGCGAGACGTAGGGTACATGCCCGCAGCCAGTGCGACCGCCCCATTTCACCGAGCGTCCTGGTGCGCGGACAGGCACGGCGGGCGCGCGCCGAGTTCCCCCGCACGCCCGCGCGACGCGGATAGGGGCGGGAGACGAGGGGCGCCCGAGTGGCGCGAACCCACCGCCCGGCACGCCGGGCGCGCGCGCCTGCCGCGAGCCGCCCGGGAACGCCGGGGGTTGTGCTGGGGGTGCGCCGGGGGCGCCGGGTGGTGCGCGCCGGGCGCGATATCGCGGCGGGGGCGCGTGTCGGGGGGCGTCGCGGTTCGGTGGCCGGCGGGTCCGTGGCGGGTGCGGCGGTGTGCGCGGGAGGAGGCCGTCGTGTGCGCCGGACGAGGCTCTCGTGTGCGCCGGACGGGTGAGCGGGGTCGCTTCGGCGGGCGCCGCGGGGTGCGCGGCCGGGGCGGATCGACGCCTGGGCCCGGCGGTGCGGAGGAAGGGGTGTGCGGTGAGCGCGTACGACCCGCTACGATGCCTTGTGTGCCGCGGTCACCCGACCAGCGGCGCGCTCTGTGTGCGGGCGTAGCTCAATGGTAGAGCCCCAGTCTTCCAAACTGGCTACGCGGGTTCGATTCCCGTCGCCCGCTCTGTACGGCTCAGGGCCGGGTCCGAGGTTCGCTCCTCGGACCCGGCCCTGAGTGTTCCCCGGCGGTCGTCCCGTGCGGGCCGGGCTACGGGCACGCCGGGTCCGGGCGGCGGTGCCGCCCGTGCCGTCGGCCCGGCCGGCGCTGTCAGAACCTGATCTGGTTGATCGTGTCCGCTATCGAGTTCATGAAGCGGTTGATCGACGGGGCCATGCCGGTGGAGGCCAGGAAGAAGCCGAAGAGCACGGCGACGATGGCCGGGCCGGCCTTGATGGACCCTCCTCGGAGCAACACCACCAGGATGATCGCCAACAGCAGCACCACAGACAGTGAAATGGCCACACTGATCACACCCTCGGTCGGTACACTCTCCCGCCCGGAGGCCGTCCCCGCGCCCCCGCTGGAACCATCGTGCCACCAAGTGGGCCCACTTATGCGGCCGCTGACGCATCATCGGTACGGACCCGCGTCCCGGACACCACCCGCCCCAGGGCGCCAACGCCGCTCGGGGCTCGTCGCGCGAGGGAATTCAGCGCGTGTTCACGCCACGCCCGGCCGACGGTTCCGGGCATTTCCGTTTCGATATCCGCACAACGCGTCCGTAGATATTTCGAATCGGCGGCGCGAACGGGCCGGGATGACGCAACTCGTCGTGATGAATCCGGACATCAAGGACGTTGATGCTGTGCGGGAACGGCGGTGACGGTGTGTCGATCCTCACCCGGCGGTCACATTTCCCGCGTCGAATGCGGGGTACGCGCCGGGAGCGGGCGGAGATCGCCGCCCGAGGTTTCCGGCGCCGACGGTGGACGGCGCTAGGGTGCCTCAGATGTTCCACGCTGCCTCGTCCCCCGGCCAGAACAGAACACCCCTCCCCCCGGCGCGGTCATCGGCGCCGGGATTGCCCGCCCCGCGCAGACCCGTCGAAAGCGGCGGCGCCGCGCATCAGCGCGACCCGTTCTTCGACAATGCCAAGTACCTCGCGATCGTGCTGGTGGCCGTCGGCCATTCCTGGGCCACGATCGAGAACGGCAGTCGGACGCTGTCGGCGGCTTACGACGTCGTCTATGTCTTCCACATGCCGGCGTTCATCATCATCTCCGGTTACTTCTCCCGGAATTTCGACTCCCGTCCGGACCGGATGAAGCGGCTGATCACCGGCGTCGCCGTGCCGTACGTCATCTTCGAGACGGCGTATTCACTCTTCCGTATTCACGTCGGTCACTCCGGCGGTGACGACATCAGCCTGCTCTCGCCCTGGTACCTCACCTGGTTCCTGTGCGCCCTGTTCGTCTGGCGGCTGACCGCGCCCGTGTGGCGGCTGGTGCGCCATCCGCTGCCGGTCGCCCTCGGCATCGCCGCGCTCGCGTCGTTCACCCCCGCGATGGGCTCCGACCTGGAGTTGCAGCGCGTCCTGCAGTTCCTGCCGTGCTTCGTGCTCGGTCTGTGCCTGCGGCCGGAGCACTTCCGGCTGGTGCGCCGCCGCTCGGTGCGGATCGCGGCGGCGCCGGTGTTCGCGGCGGCCCTCGCGCTCGCGTGGTGGAGCGAGCCGCGGACGACCTCGGCGTGGGTCTACCGCAACAGCGCCGCGCAGGACCTGGGCGCGCCCTGGTGGGCCGGGCCGGTCATGGTGCTGGCGCTGTTCGCCGCCTCGGTCGTGCTGACCGCCTGCTTCTTCGCCTGGGTGCCGGGCCGGCGCACATGGTTCACCGTGCTCGGCACGGGCACGCTGTGCGGCTATCTGCTGCACGGATTCCTGATCAAGGGGGCCCTGTACGCGGGCTGGCTCGACGCGGCCTGGCTGCACCGGCCGCTGGGCGCGCTGCTCGTCACCGTCGTCGCGGCGGCCGGGATGACCCTGCTGTGCACCGGGCCCGTCCGGCGGGCGTTCCGGGGCGTCATGGAGCCGAGGATGGAGTGGGCCTTCCGCCGCGAGGCCGTCCCGGCGAACGGGGAGCGCGGACAGGGCGCGGGCCACGGTACCGGTACCGGTATCAGTGTCGGTGCCGGTCCGGGGCACGGCTCCGGTTCCGGTTCCGGTTCCGAAGCGGCGATACCGGCGGTGGCCGTGGGAGCTTCGGCTCGCTGAGCCGTCGGGGGCCCGCCCGGGGCGGGCGGCCGCCTCGGAGCGGGGCCCGGTCAGTGGGCCGCGGTGGCCGTCGGGCCCTCGCGGCAGATCAGGAGCAGGGCCCGGTCGTCGTTGACGTCCTTGGCCACGGCCTCGATCAGGTGCCAGGCCGCCCCGTGGAATCCGCCCGCGACATAGCGGTCGGCCTCGCCGGTGAGGCGGTCGATGCCCTCGGCGATGTCCCGGTCGGACGTCTCCACCAGGCCGTCGGTGAACAGCATCAGGACGTCGCCGGGTCGCAGCGAGCCCTTGACCGGGTCGAACTGGGCGCCGTCGTACACCCCGAGGAGCGGGCCCTCGGCGGCCTTCTCCTCCCAGCGGCCGGTGCCCGCGCTGAGCTGGAGGCCCGGCGGGTGTCCCGCGGAGTACAGCTCGTAGTCGCCGGAGTCCAGGTCCAGCACCAGGTGGATGGAGGTCGCGAAGCCCTCCTCCCAGTCCTGGCGCAGCAGATAGCCGTTGGCGGCGGGCAGGAACGCGTGCGGGGGCAGGCTGCCCACCAGGCCGCCGAACGCGCCGGACAGCAGCAGCGCCCGCGAACCGGCGTCCATGCCCTTGCCGGACACGTCGGTGAGGACGACCTCCAGGGTGCGGCCGCCGCCGGTGCGCGCCGCGACCACGAAGTCGCCGGAGAAGGACTGGCCGCCGGCCGGGCGCAGCGCCATCTCGTGGTGCCAGCCGCCGGGCAGCTGGGGCAGCTTGCTCTGCACCCGGATGCGTTCGCGCAGGTCGAACAGCATGGTGCCGCCGCGCCGCCAGGGCACGCCGACCCGGCTGCGGAACTGGGCGATCAGCAGCCCGAAGAAGCCGCAGGCGGCGACCACCAGCACCACGCCGGGGGTCACCCGGGAGGGGCCCTCGGTGTACGGGCCGAGCCGCACCGACTCCACGATCAGCGCCGTGGCCGCCGCCGCGTACAGGCCGAGCAGGCTGGCCGGGCGCAGCAGCAGACCGCCGGCGACGATGGGCAGCACCAGCGCGACCGGGGAGAACCACACGGAGTCGAGCAGGGTCAGGGCCGCGATCACCGGGACCGTCACCAGCAGTCCGCCGAGCGCGATCCAGTCCGAGCCGTCGCCGCGGAAGTAGTCGACGGCGGCTCGGCGCACGCCGACGCGGGCCCGGTGCCACTGCATCTTCCACCGGGCCGTGAACGTCTCGGCTTCCGCGCGCCGCTGTCGTCCTGCTGCCATTAGTTCGGGACCCTATCCATCGGACCCGCCGCTTGGCACGGGAGGTCCGACTTATCCCCCGTCCGGGGCCGGACTTCACAGTGAACTCCATGAGCGGCCGAAGCGCCGCACCCCGGACCAAATTCGTTCGCCCGCCCTCTGCCGCCCTGGTAGGCATGGGCGTATGGCTACGGAATCTGCATTCGGGACGAGGGTGCTGCGGCGGGACGAGTGGGACACCTGGTACGACCACCTGGTCCGTGCCTTCGGTGGGACCTCGGCGCCGGAGGAACGGGAACTGGACCGCTCCCTGACCGAGTACGACCGCTCCCTGGGCGTCTGGGACGGCGACGTGTGCGTGGGGTCGGCGGGGGCGTTCACCTTCCGGGTGACCGTGCCCGGCGGGAGCCCGGTGCCGGCGGCCGGCGTCACGATGGTCGGCGTGGCCGCCACGCACCGGCGGCGCGGGGTGCTGACGTCCCTGATGCGGCGGCAGTTGGACGACGTACGGTCCTGGGGCGAGCCGCTGGCGCTGCTGACCGCCTCCGAGCCGGCGATCTACGGCCGGTTCGGGTACGGCGCGGCGACCTTCCAGCTGGACGCCGACATCGACACCGCCCGCGCGGGGCTGTCCGTCCCGGCCGGCACGGACGAGGTCCGCGTGCGGTACGCGGCGCCCGCCGAGGTGCTCGACGCGTGCGAGGCGGTGTACGCGCGCCTGGTGCCGCAGCGGCCGGGGATGCTGGCCCGGCAGCCGGGCTGGGAGCGGGGGCGGCTGCTCGACCCCGAGAGCTGGCGGGACGGCGCGTCGTCGCTGCTGTGCGTGGTGGCCGAGCGGGACGGCGAGATCACCGGGTACGCCCGCTACCGGACCAAGCTCGGCTGGGGCGACGACGGGCACGACGGGACGCTGACCCTGGACGACCTGGCCGCGCTCGACCCGGCGACCGACGCGGCGCTGTGGCGGTTCCTGTTCGGCGTCGACCTGATGACGACGCTGGCGGTGCGCAACCGGCCGGTCGACGACGCCTGGCAGTACCTGGTGACCGACATCCGGCGGTGCCGGACCCGGCTGCGGGACTCGCTGTACGTACGGCTGGTCGACGTCGGGGCGGCGCTGGCCGCGCGGACGTATCAGGCGCCGGTGGACGTGGTGTTCGAGGTCGAGGACGCGTTCTGCCCCTGGAACGGGGGGCGGTGGCGGCTGAGCGGGGACGCGAAGGGGGCGTCGTGCGAGCGGACGTCCGATCCCGCGGATCTGGCGCTGTCGGTACGGGAGTTGGGGGCGGCGTACCTCGGCGGGGTGCCGCTCGCGGGGCTGGCGGCGGCCGGGCTGGTGCGGGAGGTGCGGCGCGGGGCGCTCGCGGAGGCGTCGGTGGGGTTCGGGTCGGCGGTGGCGCCCTGGCTGCCGCACGGGTTCTAGGGCGGCGGTGCGGGGGTCCGCGGGGCGGTTCGGGGGCTTGTGGGGGTCAGCGCTGTTGGCAGGTGGGGCACCAGAAGAGGTTGCGGGCCGCCAGGTCGGCGGTGCGGATGCCGTCGCCGCAGAGGTGGCAGGGCATGGCGGTACGGCGGTAGACGTACACCTCGCCGCCGTGGTCGTCCACGCGGGGCGGGCGGCCCATCGCCTCGGGGGTGTGCTCGGGGCGGACGGTGTCGATGCGGTTGGCGCGGACTCCGTCGCGCATGAGGGCGACGAGGTCGCTCCAGAGGGCCTGCCACTCGGCGGGGGTGATGTCCCGGCCGGGGCGGTACGGGTCGATGCCGTGCCGGAAGAGGACTTCGGCGCGGTAGACGTTGCCGACGCCGGCGATGACCTTCTGGTCCATCAGCAGCGCGGCGATCGTGGTGCGGCTGCGGCTTATGCGGGCGTATGCGGCGGCCGGGTCGGCGTCGGGGCGCAGGGGGTCGGGGCCGAGGCGGTCGTGTATCGCCTGCTTCTCGGCCTCGGTGATCAGGGCGCAGGTGGTGGGGCCGCGCAGGTCCACGTACGAGAGGCTGTCGGCGAGGCGGAGGCGGACGGTGTCCGTGGGCGGGGGCGCGGGGGCGTCGCCGAAGGTGACCTTGCCGAAGAGGCCGAGGTGGATGTGGACCCAGTCGGCTTCCCTGAAGCGGAGGAAGAGGTGCTTGCCGTGGGCCTCGGTGCGGGTGAGGGCGCCTCCGGTGATGAGGTCGGCGGCGTCGGAGAACTTGCCCTGGGGGCTGGTCGCCGTGGGGGCGCCGCCCTGGAAGCGGGCGGCGTAGTCCTGGGCCAGGCGGTGGATCGTGTGCCCTTCTGGCACGGTGCGGTGTCCTTTTCTGCCGTGGTTGCTTCGCCCTCGGTGGGGCGGGGCACCGTTCCCGGGCCGCGCCCGGACCTCCTTCGCCCACCCGCCCGCCCGACTCGGCAGCGGCAGGAGGCGCCGTCCCCGGGGCTCCGCCCCGGCCCCCGCTCTCCCACCCACCCACCCGACTCGGGAGTGAGAACGCGAGCCGTCCCGGCTCGGCACGGGGCGGGGCTGCGCCCCGGGCCTACTCTCCCACCCACACCACCCGACTCGGGAGTGAGAAGGCGAGGCGTCCCGGCTCGGCAGGAGGCGGGGCTGCGCCCCGGACCCGCTCTCCTGCCCGCCCGCCCGACTCGGTGAGGGAGGAGGGGAGCCGTCCCGGCTCGGCAGGGGGCGGGGCTGCGCCCCGGCCCCCTGCTTCCCCGAGAGGGTGGGGCGGGGTGGGGAGCGTTACTGCTGGGGGTGGTGGGGCGGGATCGGGGGGAGGTCGCCTGTTGTCTCGTAGGACGTGAGCATGTCGATGCGGCGGATGTGGCGCTCGTCGCCGGAGAAGGGGGTGGCCAGGAAGGTCTCGACGAACTTCGTGGCCTCCTCCTGCGTGTGCATGCGCGCGCCGACGGCGACGACGTTGGCGTTGTTGTGCTGGCGGCCGAGGGAGGCGGTCTCCTCGCTCCAGGCGAGGGCCGCGCGGACCCCCTTGACCTTGTTCGCGGCGATCTGCTCGCCGTTGCCGGAGCCGCCGATCACGATGCCGAGGGAGTCCGGGTCGCCGGCCGTGCGCTCAGCCGCGCGCAGGCAGAACGGCGGGTAGTCGTCCTGGGCGTCGTAGAGGTGCGGCCCGCAGTCGACGGGCTCGTGTCCCGCCGTCTTGAGCCACTCGACGAGGTGGTTCTTGAGTTCGAAGCCGGCATGGTCGGAGCCGAGATACACGCGCATGCTCCGAGTGTGTCACGCCGGGTCGCGGGCAGACGCCCCGGGTGATGACTTAGCACACTCCTCTCAAGAATGTGAGCGAAACTACAGACCTCAAGGAAACCTCAAGTAACAATTACATTTCGAAGGTTCACGAATTCCTTGGCCTCCGATTCACTGGACCGACTCGTGCACCGCTCGTACGAGAACTCGCTCACCCGGCGTAAGGAATAACCGTCCATGACCTCGCAGTCGACCCTGCCGAAGGCTGGAAGCGGCCAGACAAGCCCCGACGGACACGGTTCGGGACTTCAGGCCGGACTCAAGAACCGCCATCTTTCGATGATCGCCATCGGGGGCGTCATCGGCGCCGGCCTTTTCGTCGGCTCCAGTACCGGTATCGCCACCGCCGGACCCGGCATCCTCCTGTCGTACGCCCTCGTCGGCACGCTCGTCGTCCTCGTGATGCGCATGCTCGGCGAGATGTCCGCCGCCAACACCACCTCCGGCTCCTTCTCCGCGCACGCCGACCGCGCGCTCGGCAGCTGGGCCGGTTTCTCCATCGGCTGGCTGTACTGGTTCTTCTGGGTCGTGGTGCTCGCGGTGGAGGCCACCGCCGGCGCCAAGATCCTCTCCGGCTGGGTGCCCGCCGTACCGCAGTGGGGCTGGGCCCTCATCGTGATGCTGGTACTGACTGCCACCAACCTGATCTCCGTCGGCTCCTACGGCGAGTTCGAATTCTGGTTCGCCGGGATCAAGGTCGTCGCGATCGGCGCGTTCATCGTCGTCGGCCTGCTCGCCATCTTCGGCGTGCTGCCCGGCGTCCACACCGACCAGGCGTCCTTCGGCAATCTCACCGATCACGGCGGATTCCTGCCGCACGGGCCCGGTTCCATCCTCACCGGTGTGCTCCTGGTCGTCTTCTCCTTCATGGGCAGCGAGATCGCCACCCTCGCCGCCGGCGAGTCCGAGGACCCGCAGCGCGCGGTCACCAAGTCGACCAACAGCATCATCTGGCGCATCGGCGTCTTCTATCTCGGTTCGATCCTCGTCGTCGTCTCCCTGATCCCCTGGGACGACAAGGCGGTCACCGACAAGGGCTCCTACGTCGCCGCCCTGGACTCCCTCGGCATCGCGCACGCCGGTCAGATCATGAACTTCATCGTGCTGACCTCGGTGCTGTCCTGTCTCAACTCCGGCCTGTACACCGCCTCCCGGATGGCGTTCTCGCTCGGCGGACGCGGTGACGCGCCGAAGGCGTTCGCCCGCACCACCTCGCGCGGTGTGCCGCGGACCGCGATCCTCGTGTCGGTGGCCTTCGGCTTCGTCGCGGTGTTCTTCAACTACAAGTTCCCGGACACCGTCTTCCTCTTCCTGGTCAACTCCTCCGGCGCGGTCGCCCTGTTCGTGTGGCTGGCGATCTGCTTCTCGCAGCTGCGGATGCGGCGGATCATCCAGCGCGAGGCGCCCGAGAAGCTGGTCGTGAAGATGTGGCTGTACCCGTACCTGACCTGGGCGGCGGCCGCGCTGATCGTCTTCGTCCTCGGCTACATGCTCACCGACACCGAGCACGACGGGCGCGAGACCGTGCTGCTGTCGCTGCTGGTGGCGGCGGTGGTGCTGGTGATCGCCTTCGTCAAGCAGAAGCTCGACCGCGACCGCCGGGCCGCGGCCGCCGAGCCGGCCGGTGCAGCCGAGGAGGTCTCGGCCGGCTGATCCCGTCCGGTCCACAAAGCGGTGGAGGGAGCCCCCGGGGGCTCCCTCCACCGCGTTTTTCCGCCGCGTACGGCTCAGCGCTTGCCGGCCAGCTTCCAGGCCGCGGGCAGCGCGCTCATCGCCAGGGCGGCCTTCAGGGCGTCGCCGATCAGGAACGGGGTGAGGCCCGCGGCGATCGCGGCGGACGCGGACATGCCGGTCGACAGGGCCAGGTACGGCACGCCGACGGCGTAGATGATCGCCTCGCCCAGAACCATCGTGGCGGCCGTGCGCCACACGCCGCGGTCGGCGCCGCGGCGGGCCAGCGCGCCGACGACGGTGGCGGCCAGCAGCATGCCGAGGACGTAGCCGAAGGACGGCGCGCCCGCGCCCGAGCCGCCCTCCGCGAACCACGGCACGCCCGCGACGCCCGCGACCGCGTACAGCGCGAGGGCGATCAGGCCGCGGCCGGCGCCCAGCGAGGTGCCCACGAGCAGCGCGGCGAAGGTCTGGCCGGTCACCGGGACCGGGGAGCCCGGCACCGGGACGGCGATCTGCGCGGCGATCCCGGTGAGCGCGGCGCCGCCCAGCACGAGGGCGACGTCCCGGACCCGGGAGGCGGGCAGCAGGTCGGCGAGGACCTGGCCGGTGCGGACTGGGGCGGCGGCGGTGCTCATGGGGTCTCCGCGAGGGTGAGGGCAGTGGGGAACATCGTGACGCTATCGCGGCGCACCGTGACGGATCACCGTCAACGCTCGACAAAGGCCCGCGCGGGACGTTGGTGAACTCCGTACAAAGAGAGCCGGTTACACCCGGTGCGGAGTGACCCCGGTCACTGAGGTCGTGTGGCCGGGGCGACGGAAGGCGCCCTCGGCCGCTCTGTAGGGAACCACCAAAGGCGGCTGGAGCAGCCGACCCGCGGCCGGTCCGCCGTCCTCGCCCCGCCGCCCGCCGGACACGGCCCCGCGTTCGGCTCTCGTCTCGCCCGTCGGTCGCCGTCTGGGCACGGGTGGGACCGTTTGCTAGCTTCGAACGCATGGTTGCCCAGGCCCGGTACTTCTCGTCGCGTCGCTATGTCGACCTGCGACGCCAGGGCACGGCCACCTGTCGCCGCTCCCGGTAGGGGCGGGCTCCGCGCGCCCCTGCTCACGAGCAGGCGCAGCGTCGGCCCCCTCCTCCCCGGAGACACCCCATGCCCCGTACCGCGACACCCCTCCTGACCTCCCCCGTTTCCCGGCTCGCCGATCCCGACCGGCGCCGCACCAGTGCCAGCGCCGTGCTGCGCTCGGTGCTGGCGCACGGGCCGGTGGCGCGCAGCACCATCGCCCGGCTGACCGGGCTGTCCCCGGCCGCCGTGAGCGACCACTGCGCCCGGCTGGCCCGGCTCGGGCTGATCCGGGAGGCCGCCGCGCCCCGGCAGTCGGGCGGGGTGGGCCGGCCGCACGTGCCCGTGGACGTGGACGACGCGCGGTTCCTGGTCGGCGCCGTGCACGTGGCGGTGCCGTACACCACGGTCGCGCTGCTGGACCTGCGCGGCCGGGTGGTGGCCGAGCGGCGGATCGAGCACACCGGGACGGAGCCGGCGCGGGTCCTCGCGCGGGCCGCCGACGGGATCGCCGCGCTGCTGGCCGGGGCGCCGGGCGCCGCCGCGCTCGGCGTGGGCTTCGCGGCCGGCGGCTGGGTGGACCGGGACTCCGGGACCGTGGTGCGGCATCCGCTGCTGGGCTGGCGGGACGTGCCGGTGCGGGAGGCGATCGGCGCGCGCACCGGGCTGCCGATGCACGTCGACGGACACGCCCGGTCGCTGGTCAACGCCGAGCGGTTGTTCGGCGGGGCGCGGAGCAGCCGCAGCGTGCTGCACCTGTTTGTGGGCAACGTGGTCGACGCGGCCTTCGCCACCCATGACGAGGTGCACCACGGGCCGCGCTCGCAGGCGGGCGCGATCGCGCATCTGCCGGTGCCGGGCGGCACGGAGCCCTGTGCGTGCGGGCGGGTGGGCTGCCTCCAGGCGGAGTTGAGCGAGCGGACGCTGTGCCGGCGGGCCCGGGCGGCCGGGGTGATCGACGGGACGAACCCGATGCGCGTGCTGGACGCGGCGGCGGCCGGCGACCCGGCGGCCGTACGGCTGCTGGTGGCCCGCTCGCGGATGACCGGGCGGGCGGTGGGGATGCTGCTGGCCGTGCTCAATCCGGAGACGGTGGTGGTCACCGAGGTCGGCGCCATGCGCCGGGAGGACTGCCTGGCGGCGCTGCGGCAGGCGGCCGGCGCGGACCGGGCGGCCGATGTGCGGCCGAGCGCGTTCGCCGACTCCGTACTGGCGGTGGCGGGCGGCGCGGTGGCGCTGGACGTGCTCTACCGGGACCCGCTGACCGTGTCATCCGACGTTGATTAATTCGGAAACTCCGAATGTTGACAGCACTCGTGCGGGACCGGGAGCATTCCTTCCATGAACCCGCTCACGAGCTGTCGCACTCTTTGTTGCTGACCCGTTGAAGCGTCCCGGAGCGCCTTTTCCTCCGGTTCTCCACCGCGTCTCCACCGCGCGCCCGGGCATCCGGTCCTCTTCCGGATGCCCGACGCCCGGACTTTCCCCGCGTGAACCCGCGTGAACCCATGTGAACCCGCGCGAACCCGCGTGAATTCACCTGTGCTGTGCCGGACTTCGCCGTCGTCCGGAATTCCGTACGCGTTCCGCCGCCCTGTGCACCCTGTGATCCCCCGGAGTCCCGCCATGCCTTCCGCACCCGTGTCCGGCCTGGACCGGCGCCTGTTCCTCTCCTCCCTGCTGGGTGTCGCCGCGGCGACGGCCGGGCTGAGCGGCTGCGCCGGCTCCGGCCGCGCCGCCGCCGCGTCCGGCGCCGACCTGTCCGCCCCGCTCGCGGCCAAGGTGCCGCCGGGCACCCGCCTGAAGATCGCCTCCTACCAGGACGTCCAGCAGCTCCAGTTCAAGCTGGCGAAATTCCCCGAGCTGCCGTTCACGGTCTCCGAGTGGCTGAACATCGGCGCGGGCCCCGACGTCATCAACGCGTTCCGCGCCCATTCCCTGGACCTCGCCAACAACGCCGGCATTCCGCCGATCCAGGCGCACTTCCAGGGCTACGACGCGCGGATCGTCGCCATCAACGTCACCCGCAGGCCGAACTACCTCTTCGCCACCAAGCCGGGCAGCGACATCCGCACCGCCCGCGACTTCGCGGGGAAGAAGCTCGCCTTCTCGCAGGGACAGGCGCAGGGCGTCGTCCTGCTGCGGGCGCTGAAGGAGGCGGGGCTGACGTACGACGACGTGAAGCTGGTGCCGCTGACCAGCAACCAGTTCCTCACCGCGCTGCAGTCGGGGCAGGTGGACGTCGCCCCGCTCGCCAACAGCCAGGCCCCGGCCTATCTGAGGCAGTACGGCGCGAAGGGCGCGCACACCATCCCCACCGACGTCGTCGACCTGCTGAACCTGCTGTGGGCGCCGGCCTCGGTGCTGGCCGACGAGGCGAAGGCCGCCGCCGTCGCCGCGTACGTCCCGCAGTGGGCGCGCGGCCTGGTGTGGCAGTGGGAGCACCCGGACGAGTGGAACCGGGAGTTCTACGTCAAGACGCAGAACCTCACCCTCGCGCAGGCCGAGTCCATCACGAAGCTCGCCAACAAGCCGCTGTTCCCGCCGAGCTGGGACGAGGCGGTCAAGTGGGAGCAGGAGACCGCCGATCTGCTCGCCGAGGGCGGCTTCGTGAAGAGGTTCAAGGTCGACTCGCTCTTCGACCGGCGGTTCGAGTCCATCGCGGCCAGGGCCGTGGCGGCCGAGTACCGGAGGTGAGCGCCATGACGACCTCGGCGACCGAGAAGACCGCGGCCACGACGACCGTCACCTCGGCGGCTCCCGCGGACGCCGGTGCGCCGGTCCGTGTCCGCCGTGCCCGCCGCGGGCTGTCCCCCGGCAGGCGGCTGCCCGCCGCCCGGCTGGCCGGACCCCTGGTGCTGCTGGCGCTGTGGGCCGCCGCCTCCGCCGCCGGGCGGCTCGACCCGGGCGCGATCCCGGCGCCCTGGACGGTGCTGCGGACCGCCGGGCGGCTGTGGAGCGACGGCACGCTGCCCACCGACGTGGCGACCTCGCTGCGCCGGGCCGCCTACGGCTTCGCCATCGGTCTGGGCGCCGGAGTGCTGCTGGCGCTGGCCGCCGGGCTCAGCCGGACCGGCGAGGCGCTGATCGACGGGACCGTGAACCTCAACCGGGCGATCCCCACCCTCGGTCTGATCCCGCTGTTCATCCTCTGGCTGGGCATCGGCGAGACCTTCAAGGTCGCGATCATCGCGATCGTCGTCTACATCCCGATCTACCTGAACACGCACGCCGCGCTGGCCGGCATCGACACCCGGTTCGTCGAACTGGCCGAGGTGCAGGGCCTGTCCCGCTACCGCTTCCTCCGCGAGATCGTGATCCCCGGCGCGCTGCCCGGCTTCTTCGTCGGCCTGCGGCTCGGCGTGACCGGCTCCTGGCTCGGTCTGGTGGTGCTGGAGCAGATCAACGCCACCAGCGGCCTCGGCTACATGATGTTCCAGGCCCAGAACTACGGCCAGAGCGACGTCATCCTCGTCGGCCTGCTCGTCTACGGCGTCTTCGGCCTGGTCTCCGACAGCGTGGTCCGTCTCGTCGAACGGAGGGTGCTGTCATGGCGCCGCACACTGAGCAGCTGACCCGGCCGGCCGTCCGGCTCACCGGTCTGACCAGGTCGTTCGAGGGCCGTACCGTCCTCGACGGCATCGACCTCGAACTGCCGGCCGGCTCCTTCACCGCACTGCTCGGGCACAGCGGCTCCGGCAAGAGCACCCTGCTGCGGGCCATCGCCGGGCTCGACCACCGGGTGGCGGGCGGCGGCGAACTGGCGGCGCCCGAGCGGGTGTCCGTGGTCTTCCAGGACGCCCGGCTGCTGCCCTGGCGCCGGGTGCTGGACAACGTGCTGCTGGGCGCCGACGGCAAGGCCGCCGCCGCGCGCGGCCGGGCCGCCCTCGCCGAAGTGGGCCTGGGCGGCCGGGAGAGGGCCTGGCCCAGCGAGCTGTCCGGCGGCGAGGCGCAGCGCGCCGCCCTCGCCCGCTCCCTGGTCCGCGAACCCGAACTGCTGCTGGCCGACGAGCCGTTCGGCGCGCTCGACGCCCTCACCCGGATCCGGATGCACGGCCTGCTGCGCGCACTGTGGCAGCGGCACCGGCCGTCGGTGCTGCTGGTCACCCACGACGTGGACGAGGCGATCGTGCTCGCCGACCGTGTCCTCGTCCTCGACCACGGCCGTATCGGCCTCGACCTGACCATCGACCGCCCGCACCCGCGCTCCTACCGGGACCCGCTGCTCGGCGAGTACCGGGAACGGCTGCTGGCCGCGCTGGGCGTCACGGAGGACCGCGCATGACCCGCCAGTTGCACCTGAACGCGTTCCTGATGAACACCGGCCACCACGAGGCGTCGTGGCGGCTGCCGGAGAGCGACCCGTACGCGCACACCGACCTCGCCCTCCCCCGAGCTCTCGACGAGCAGGGGGCGCCCCCATCGTGAACCTGGCGCGGATCGCCGAACGCGGCACGTTCGACTCGCTGTTCCTGGCCGACGGGCCGCAGCTGTGGAACACGGTGGCGCAGCGCCCGGCCGGCGCGCTGGAGCCGCTGACGCTGCTGACCGCGCTGGCGACGGCCACCGAGCACATCGGCCTGATCGCCACCGCCTCCACCTCCTACAACTCCCCCTACAACCTGGCCCGCAGGTTCGCCTCGCTGGACATCGTCAGCGGCGGCCGGGCGGGCTGGAACATCGTGACCACCGCGGGTGAGGAGGCGGCCCGCAACTTCGGCCTGGCCGCCGAGCCGGCGCACGCCGAGCGGTACGCGCGGGCGGCGGAGTTCACCGAGGTGGCGCTCAAGCTGTGGGACAGCTGGGAGGACGACACGATCGTCGCCGACAAGGCGGCCGGGGTGTGGGGCGACGACGCCAAGATCCATCCGCCCCGGCACGAGGGCACGTACTTCAGCGTGGCGGGCGCGCTCAACGTGCCGCGCAGCCCGCAGGGCTATCCGCTGCTCGTGCAGGCCGGCTCCTCCGAGGACGGCAAGGCGTTCGCGGCGCGCTACGCGGAGGCGGTGTTCACCGCGCAGCAGACGCTCGCCGACGCGCAGGGCTTCTACGCCGACCTGAAGGCGCGCACCGGGAGGGCCGGGCGCGATCCGGAGCACCTCAAGGTGCTGCCCGGGATCGTGCCGGTGCTGGGCTCCACCGAGGCCGAGGCGCGCGCCAACGAGCGGGTACTGGACGACCACATCGTGCCCGAGCACGGCCGCGTCCGGCTGGAGAACCTGCTGCACCTGCCGCCCGGCACCCTCGACCTGGACCGTCAGCTGCCCGGCGACCTGCCGCCGGAGTCGGCGATCGAGGGCGCCAAGAGCCGCTACACGCTGGTGGTGGAGCTGGCCCGGCGCGAGCGGCTCACCGTGCGGCAGCTGATCGGCCGGCTCGGCGGCGGGCGCGGGCACCTCACCTTCGCGGGCACCCCCGAACAGGTCGCCGACGCCATCGGGACCTGGTTCACGCGGGGCGCGGCCGACGGCTTCAACATCATGCCCGCGGTGCTGCCCTCGGGCCTGGATGCCTTCGTGGAGCACGTCGTCCCGATCCTGCGCGCCCGCGGCCTGCTGCGCACCGGGTACGGGCCGCGCCGGACCCTGCGGGAGCGCTACGGCCTGCCCCGCCCCGCCAACCAGCACGTCACCCGGCACCCCGCCCCGGCGCTCTCCAGAACCTGAAGGGCCCGCTCCGCGCCGTATGAGGTGCCCGATCTCCGCCGCTTGGAGAGCCCGCTCCGCGCCGTCCGAAAGGTCTCCTCACCCCCTTCCCAGCCCCGGCGGTCCGTGAGGTCACCGCTCGCCGCGTAGTCACCGCCTCACCCTGCGCGCAGGGTGCGTCCGGATAATGGGCAGCCCGTCCCCGTGAGCGGACGGGCTGCCCACACTGTGGGCACTTCCGCCCCCACCCCCCACACCCCCGGACGAGCGCGCCCATGCCAAGCAGCCCCACCCGCACCAGCACCGGCGAAGCCGCCGACGCGCCCGAGGCCAACGCCGCCTCCCTCGGGCACGGCCTCAAACAGCGCCATCTGTCGATGATCGCCCTCGGCGGGGTGATCGGCGCCGGTCTGTTCGTCGGCTCCGGCGCGGGCATCGCCGCCGCCGGCCCCTCCATCGTGGTCGCCTACGCCCTGTCCGGCGCCCTCGTGATGCTGGTGATGCGAATGCTGGGCGAGATGTCGGCCGCCCATCCGTCGTCGGGCTCCTTCTCCGCGCACGCCGAACGGGCGTTCGGGCCGTGGGCCGGCTTCACGGCGGGCTGGTCGTTCTGGGTGCTGCTGTGCACGGCGGTCGGCCTGGAGGGCATGGGCGCCGCGAAGATCGTCACGACCTGGTTGCCGGGCACGCCCGACTGGCTGTGGGTAGCGCTGTTCATGGTGGTGTTCTGCGGTGCGAACCTGGCCGCGGTGAAGAACTTCGGCGAGTTCGAGTTCTGGTTCGCCGCGCTGAAGGTCGGCGCGATCAGCCTGTTCCTGGTGCTGGGCGTCCTCGCGGTCGCCGGGGTGCTGCCCGGCACCGACTCGCCGGGCGCCTCGCACCTCACCGACTTCCTCCCGCACGGCGGCCAGGGCCTGATCGTCGGCCTGCTCGCCTCGGTGTTCGCCTACGGCGGCCTGGAGACGGTCACCATCGCGGCGGCCGAGTCCGAGAACCCGGTCAAGGGCGTGGCGAGCGCGGTGCGCACCGCCATGTGGCGGATCGCGCTGTTCTACATCGGCTCCATGGCGGTCATCGTCACCCTGGTGCCGTGGAACTCCCCGGACGTGGTCGCCAAGGGCCCCTACGTCGCCGCCCTGGACCAGCTGGGCATTCCGGGCGCCGGGCAGCTGATGAACGTGGTGGTGCTGGTCGCGCTGCTGAGCGCCATGAACGCCAACATCTACGGCTCGTCGCGGATCGCGTACTCGCTGGTGCGGCGCGGTCAGGGGCCGCGGGCGCTGGCGAAGGTCTCCGGCGGGGTGCCGCGGGCCGCGGTGCTGGTGTCGAGCCTGTTCGGGTTCGGGTGCGTGCTGCTCAGCTACTGGCGGCCCGACGACGTCTTCCCCTGGCTGCTGAACATGATCGGGGCGGTGATCCTGGTCGTCTGGATCTTCATCGCCGTCTCGCAGCTGAGGCTGCGGCGCCGGCTGGAGCGGGAGGCGCCCCAGAAGCTGGTGGTGCGGATGTGGGCGTTCCCGTGGCTGACGTGGGTGGCGCTGGCCGGGATGGCGGCGGTGTTCGTGCTGATGGCCCGGGAGGCCGACACGCGGGTGCAGCTGTACTCGACGGGCGCGATGACGGTGGTCCTGGCGGCGATCGGCTACGCCCGGCAGCGCAAGGGCGGCCGCGGCTGACGTACCTGACGTACCTGACGTACGGCCCCTCGGGTGCCGGACTCGCCGGAAGGCCCCCGCGTGACGCACGCGGGGGCCTTCCGGCGTGCGGCGCACTTGCCCGGACACGGCCTCTTGTTGCTAACTTGTAGTTGCAAGCCATTCGCAATAACGTGCTGCCATGGCCGCGTCGGCCGGTCCCGCCGCCGCGCGCACCGAAGCGTCCCGCCTCGTGATCGTCTTCTCACCCTTCACGCGGGCGGGCGGAAAGAAGGAGACCCCCGCGAGGACATGACTCGCGGGGGTCTTCCCGTAAGGGCCGTAAGGGCCGTAAGGGCGCTACGGGCCCGTCGGACCCTTAGGGGGGCGCGCCGGGAACGCTCCGGGGTTACAGGTTGCTGAAGTCCGGGCCGGCCGTGCGGGTGCGCTTGATCTCGTAGAAGCCGGGGACCGAGGCGACCGCGACCGTGCCGTCCCACAGGCGGGCCGCCTCGTCGCCCTTGGGGGCCGGGGTGACGACCGGGCCGAAGAAGGCGATCTGCTCGCCGTCGGCGCCGGGCAGCGCGATGACCGGGGTGCCGACCTCCTGGCCGACCTTGTCGATGCCCTCCTTGTGGGAGGCGCGCAGTTCCGCGTCGAACTCGAAGTCCTCCTGGTCGGCGTAGTCGATGAGGTCGGCGGGCAGGCCCGCGTCCGCCAGCGCGCCGGCGATCGCCTCGCGGGTGGCGCCCTCGCCCTGGTTGTGGAAGCGGGTGCCGAGCGCGGTGTAGAGCGGGCCGAGGACGTCCTCGCCGTGCTTCTGCCAGGCAGCGGTCACCACGCGCACCGGCGCCCACGCCTTGGTGGACAGCAGCTCCCGGTACTCCTCGGGCAGGGTGTCGATCTTGGGCTCGTTGAGCACGGCCAGGCTCATGATGTGCCAGCGGACCTCGATGTCGCGCACCTTCTCGACCTCCAGCACCCACCGGGAGGTCATCCAGGCCCACGGGCACAGCGGGTCGAACCAGAAGTCGACGGGCGTCCTGGCGGCGGAGGCGTTCTCGGACATGGCTCTCCTCGGTATCGGGGCTTTGAACGGGCCAACCCGATCGTTCGCTAGGGCATTCCCTGATGTCCGGCGTCAGGTCCGCATGGCAGGATCGGTGCTGTCCACATCTTGATCACGACACGAGGGAGTGCCGTCCGTGCCCGGTGAGAATCTGTCCCGCGACGAGGCCCGGGAGCGGGCCGCTCTGCTGTCCGTCGACGGGTACGAGGTGTCCCTCGACATCCGCTCGGCGGTCGGCGGGCCCGAGGGCGACGGGCCGCGCACCTTCCGGTCCGTCACCACGATCCGCTTCCGCTGCAACGAGCCGGGCGCCAGCAGCTTCGCCGACCTGATCGCGCCGGGCGTCACCGCCGTCTCGCTCAACGGCCGCGACCTGGACCCGGGCGAGGTCTTCGACGGCTCCCGGATCCTGCTGGAGGACCTGGCCGCCGACAACGAGCTGGTCGTGGACGCCCGGTGCGCCTACTCGCGCACCGGCGAGGGCATGCACCGCTTCGTCGACCCGGAGGACGGCGAGGTCTACCTCTACACGCAGTACGAGCCGGCCGACTCCCGCCGGGTCTTCGCCAACTTCGAGCAGCCCGACCTCAAGGCCCCCTTCCGCTTCGAGGTGCGGGCGCCGCAGGGCTGGACGGTGTGGAGCAACGGCGCGGGCGAGCAGCACGACGGGGTGTGGCGGTTCGCGGAGACGAAGCCGATCTCGACGTACATCACGTGCGTGGTGGCGGGGCCGTACCACTACGTCACCGACACCTACGAGCGGGAGCTGGCGGACGGGACGCGGCTGGAGATCCCGCTCGGCGCGCTGTGCCGCAAGGGCCTCGCCCGGCATTTCGACGCCGACGACGTCTTCCTGATCACCAAGCAGGGTTTGGACTTCTTCCACGAGCACTTCGACTACCCGTACCCGTTCGGCAAGTACGACCAGGCGTTCGTGCCGGAGTACAACCTCGGCGCGATGGAGAACCCGGGCCTGGTGACCTTCCGCGAGGAGTACATCTTCCGCGGCAAGGTGACGCAGGCGTCCTACGAGGCGCGGGCCAACGTCATCCTGCACGAGATGGCGCACATGTGGTTCGGCGACCTGGTCACCATGGTGTGGTGGGACGACCTGTGGCTGAAGGAGTCCTTCGCGGACTTCATGGGCACCTTCGGCAACGTCGGCGCGACCCGCTTCGAGGACTCCTGGATCACCTTCGCCAACCGCCGCAAGGCGTGGGCGTACCGGGCCGACCAGCTGCCCTCCACGCACCCGATCACCGCGGACATCCGCGACCTCCAGGACGCCAAGCTGAACTTCGACGGCATCACCTACGCCAAGGGCGCCAGCGTCCTCAAGCAGCTGGTGGCGTACGTCGGCCAGGACGCGTTCCTGGAGGGCGCGCGCCGCTACTTCAAGCGGCACGCCTACGGCAACACCCGCCTGGGCGACCTGCTGGCGGTGCTGGCCGAGACCAGCGGCCGGGACATGGGCGTCTGGGCGCGGTCCTGGCTCCAGACGGCCGGCGTCAACTCGCTGACCCCGCAGGTGCTGCTGGACGCCGAGGGCCGTATCGACGAGCTGGCGGTGGTGCAGGAGGCCGCCGAGTCGCACCCCGAGCTGCGCCCGCACCGCGTCGCGGTGGGCCTGTACCGGCGCTCGCAGGTCGGCGCCCTGGAGCGGTACGCGCGCGCCGAGGTGGACGTGGCCGGCGCCCGTACGGTGGTCGCCGGGCTGGCCGGCCAGGACGCGCCGGAACTGGTGCTGGTCAACGACGACGACCTCACCTTCTGCAAGATCCGCTTCGACGCGACCTCGCTGGCCACGCTGCGTGAGCAGCTGGGCGCGCTGACCGATCCGCTGGCCCGCGCCCTGTGCTGGTCGGCGCTGTGGAACCTGACCCGCGACGCGCTGCTGCCGGCGCGGGAGTTCATCGACCTGGTGCTGCGGTTCGCCGGCCGGGAGACCGACATCGGCGTGCTCCAGATGCTGCACGCGTGGGCGCGTTCGGCGCTCGTGCACTACGTCGCGCCCGAGTGGCGCGCGGCGGCCGGCACGGCGCTCGCCCAGGGGGCGCTGGCCGAGCTGCGGCAGGCCGAGCCGGGCAGCGAGCACCAGCTGGCGTGGGCGCGGTTCTTCGCCGCCGCGGCCTCGGCGCCGGCCGATCTGGAGCTGCTGCGCGCCCTGCTGGACGGCGCCGAGGAGATCACCGGTCTGGACGTCGACCAGGAGCTGCGCTGGGCGTTCCTGGAGCCGCTGGCGACCTATGGGGCGGCCGACGAGAAGGCGCTCGCCGCCGAACTCGCCCGCGACGACACGGCCTCCGGCAAGCGACACCAGGTGCGCTGCCTGGCCGCGCGGCCCTCGGCCGCGGTGAAGGCACAGGCGTGGGCGCAGGTGGTGGAGTCGGACGCGTTGTCGAACGCGCTGGTGGAGGCCACCATCGCGGGCTTCGAGCGGTCCTCGCAGCGGGAGCTGCTCGCGCCGTACGCGGAGCGGTACTTCGCGGTGATCGAGCGGGTGTGGCGGGAGCGGTCGATCCAGATCGCGATGCACGTGGTGCAGGGGATGTTCCCGGCGCTCCAGGACTCGCCCGGGACGCTGGCGGCGACGGACGCGTGGCTCGCCGCGCACGAGGACGCGGCGCCCGCGCTGCGCCGCCTGGTCCTGGAGGCCCGCGACGACCTGGCGCGGGCGCTGCGCGGGCAGGAGTGCGACGCGGCGGTGGGCGCGGCGTGAGCCGACGCCCACGGGCTGCCGCCTGAGCTTGAGTCGGGCTTGAATCTCGGCTGAGTCGCGGCCTGCGTCGGGGCTTGGGTCGGGGCTTGGGTCGGGGCTTGGGTCGGGGCTTGAGCTTTGGCCAAAGCTCGGGCGTGGAGTAACTGTTACAAGATGCCCCGTAACCCCTGGTCCGGCCCGTGCGGACCAGGGGTTTTCGGCATCCGAACACCCGTCCTTTAGTGCTGCCTTGTCCGGCTTTGTCGACGGACGTGTAACAGCGGTTAGCGGGTGGTGCGGGTGCGGGAAGTTCCCCGGCATGAACCACAACACCCCGCTCTCCCCCCGCCCCCTGAGCCACCTCGCCGAGACGCACCGCCGGGTCCTGACCACCGCTCAACTGCGCGCCCACGGCGTGTCGGCGGCCGAGACGACCGAGCGGTGCCGGGCCGGCGGCCCCTGGCAGCAGTACCTGCCGGGCGTGTTCCTGCTCCACCCGGGCCCGCCGACCAGCGAGGAGCGGCTGCACGCGGTCCTCATGTACGCGACGCGCGGCTCGACGCCGCAGCCGGCGCCCGGCGTGCCGGCGCAGCCCACCGCCCGGCGGCCGCGCCGTCCGGCGCCCGCCGACGTGATGATCACCGGCCTCGCCGCGCTCACCCTGCACGGCTTCGCCGCCGCGCCCGCCCTGCCGGCGCTGGAGAAGATCGACGTCCTGGTGCCGCGGCCGCGCCGGCTGCGCTCGGCCGGCTGCGCCCGCGTCCTGCGGTCGGCCGAACCGCCGGCGCCCGAGGTGGTCACGGGCCTGCCGGTGGCCCCGGTGCCGCGCGCCCTGGCCGACGCGGTGGCCGGGCTGCGGGACGCGGCGGTGGTGCAGCGGCTGCTGACGGAGGCGGTGCGCGGCGGGCACTGCGAACCGGCCGCGGTGGTGCGCGAACTGTCCGAGCAGCGGCTGCTGAACCGGCCGCACGTGGTGGACGCGGTGGACTCGCTGCTGGCCGAGGGCCGCTCCATCGCCGAGGAGCGGCTGTACCGGATGGTCGCCGAGCACGGCCTGCCCGACCCGGTGTGGAACGTGGACCTGCGGCTGCCGGGCGGCCCGCACCTGGGCGGTCTGGACGCGTACTGGCCCGACGAGGCGGTCGCGCTGGAACTGGACACCCGGGCGCCCCGCCAGAACGACGACGCGCTGTGGACGGAGTACGCCCGCAAGCGCGAACTCCTGGAGCGCCTCGGCATCACGGTCGTCCACGTCACCCCGAAGAAGCTCCGCGACGCACCGGCCCAGCAGGCCACGGTGGTCCGCACCGCCCTGATGGCCGCGACCGACCGCGACCCGGCGGTGTACGTGGTGGTACTGCCCCACTAGCAGCGGGGCACCCACCGGGGGACGGCGCACCGCGGGGGGCGGAGCCGTCAGGAGGGGAGCGCAGGGGCCGCCGGGCACACCAGCCCGCCGGCCCCTGCGCGCGTGCGCCGCCCCGCGGCCGCTACGCCTGCTCCCCCGGCACCCGGCCCACCCCCGGCCGCTCGCGCCACAGGCGCAGGCCGACGTCGACCAGTTCGACGCGCTGGAGGTCGGGGACCGACTCCAGGGGGTGCCAGGCGGCCAGGTCGGTGGAGCCGTTCGTCTCGTTGCGCAGTTCGCCGCCGGTGACCCGGCCTTCGTAGACGATGCGCAGGCCGTGGAAGTCGGCCTGGGCGCCCAGCGGGCGCGGATAGGTGCGGCGGATCGAGTCCAGGCCGAGCAGGGTCACCGGCTCGACGGTGTAGCCGGTCTCCTCCTCGGCCTCGCGGACGACGGTGTCGTAGGGGTCCTCGCCGTGCTCCATGCCGCCGCCGGGCAGGGTCCAGCGGCGCGCGCCGTCCCGTGCGACCCACCGGGCCAGCAGCATCCGTCCGTCCTGTACACACACGGCGTAGGCCGCCACCCGCAACTCCTCACGCATGAGGAGACGTTACGGCAGCGGCGGCCCGGCCGGAGCGTGTTCGGGCGGGTCGAGGGGGTGGCCGGGCGCGGCGACGGTGCGCAGGCGGGCCGCCACGGCGCGCGGTCGCGGGTACGGAACGCCGGTCGGTATCGGCGCTTTCGGGAGGGAACGTCCTCGGTGGCGCATGGCGGAAGTACGCCATGGGTCCATCCCGCCACGGTCAACTCTCCACAAACATCTCCCCCTTGGGTAAAGCTGAGCGATCGTCCGGCTCCGAAATCCGGACGTCCGCGATCGAACCCGATCGCACCTCGCCTGGTTCCTTTATCTGCAAGGGATGCCGATGACCTCCGACTCCCCGCGCGCCACCGGCGCGAGACGCCTGGCCCGCATAGCCGTGGCCGCCGGCGTGGTGGCCGCGCTCGCCGCGGCCGGACCGATACCCCTGGCCGTCGCCGCGCAGGGCGACGGCCCCACGCCCGCCGACCCGGCCGTCAAGTCGGCCGGCGCCAAGCTCGGTTCGGACGACGCCGACCTGCTCGCCGCGGCCAAGGCCGACGGCGCCAAGAACGTCACGATGATGATCGCGACCGCGCCGGGCCAGACCGAGCAGGTCGCCCAGCAGCTGGACGCGGTCAAGGGCGGCTCCGTGGGCCGCGCCTACGACGAGGTCGGCTACGTCCGCGCCACCGTGCCGACCGCCAAGGCGGACTCGGCGATCGCCGCCGCCGAGAAGCTGTCCTCCGTGCACGCCATCGACCTGCGGCAGGAGATCCAGCTCGACGACCCGACGCCGGCCGGGGACACCGCCAAGGGTGCGAGCGCCAAGAAGAGCGCCGCCTACCTGGCGCCGGACAAGAAGACCCCGGCGGAGAACCCGTACAACCCGTCCTTCGAGACGGGCGCCGTCGACTTCGTGAAGCAGAACCCGAAGGCGGACGGCCGCGGCGTCACCATCGGCATCCTCGACTCCGGCGTGGACCTCGGCCACCCGGCGCTGCAGAAGACCTCCACCGGCGAGCGCAAGATCGTCGACTGGGTGACCGCGACGGACCCGATCCTCGACAGCGACGCCACCTGGCGCCCGATGGTCACCGCCGTCTCCGGACCGCAGTTCAGCTACGGCGGCCAGACCTGGAAGGCCCCGGCGGGCTCGTACCAGATCGGCACGTTCAAGGAGTCCGCGACCACCGGCGGCGACGCCAAGGGCGACGCCAACCGCGACGGCGACACCACCGACTCCTGGGGCCTCCTCTACGACGCGGCGGCCGGCACGGTCCGCGTCGACCTGAACAACAACAACGACTTCACCGACGACACGCCGATGAAGCCGTACAAGGAGGACCACCAGGTCGGCTGGTTCGGCACCGACGATCCGAAGACCGACGTCGCCGAGCGGCAGCCGTTCGTCGTGCAGATCCGCAAGGACGTGCCGATGGACCCCTACGGCGGCTCCTGGGTCGGCCAGAAGGCCGACTTCGTCAACATCGGCGTCATCGAGTCCGAGCACGGCACCCACGTCGCCGGCATCACCGCCGCCAGCGGCCTGTTCGGCGGGAAGATGAACGGCGCGGCCCCGGGCGCGAAGATCGTCTCCTCGCGCGCCTGCACCTGGACCGGCGGCTGCACCAACGTCGCGCTCACCGAGGGCATGATCGACCTCGTCGCCAACCGCGGCGTGGACATCGTCAACATGTCCATCGGCGGTCTGCCGGCGCTCAACGACGGCAACAACGCGCGCGCCGAGCTGTACACCCGCCTGATCGACACCTACGGCGTCCAACTGGTGATCTCCGCGGGCAACTCCGGCCCCGGCGCCAACACCATCGGCGACCCCGGCCTGGCCGACAAGGTCGTCTCGGTCGGCGCGGCCATCTCCAAGGACACCTGGGCGGCCAACTACGGCTCCGAGGTGACGACGAAGTACCAGATGATGCCGTTCTCCTCGCGCGGCCCGCGTGAGGACGGCGGCTTCACACCGACGCTGACCGCGCCCGGCGCGGCCATCAACACCACCCAGACCTGGCTGCCCGGCTCCCCGGTCGCCGAGGCGGGCTACTCCCTGCCGGCCGGCTACTCGATGCTCCAGGGCACCTCGATGGCCTCCCCGCAGGCGGCCGGCGCCTCCGCGCTGCTGCTGAGCGCCGCCAAGGAGAAGGGCGTCGACCTCACCCCGGCCGTCCTGCGCACGGCGCTCACCTCGACCGCCGACCACATCAAGGGCGCGCAGCCCTACGAGGAGGGCGCGGGCCTGATCAACGTCGTGGACGCCTGGAAGTCGATCCGCAAGGGCGCCTCCGCGCACGACTACACCGTCAAGGCCCCGGTCGACACCGCGATCGACAACGCGCTGAAGACCCCCGGCTTCGGCACCGGCCTCTACGACCGCGAGGGCGGTCTGAAGGCCGGCCAGAGCAGGACGTACGACATCACGCTGACCCGTACCTCCGGCCCGGACAAGGCGCTGCGGCACGAGCTGCACTTCGAGAACAACACGGAGGGCACCTTCCGGATCGTCGGCTCCGACGAGGTGAAGCTGCCGCTGAACCAGCCGGTGACCGTCAAGGTGCGCGCCACCCCGAAGGCGGCCGGCCTCAAGAGCGCCATCCTCGAACTCGACGACCCGCGGACCGAGGGCATCGACCGGCAGATCCTCACCACGGTCGTCGCCGCCGAGCCGGTGCACTACACGTACGCGGCCGCCGGCAGCGTGCAGCGCAACAGCACCAAGTCGTACTTCGTGACCGTGCCCGAGGGCGCCAAGTCGCTCGAGGTGGCCATCGGCGGGCTCAAGGACAAGAGCCAGACCCGGTTCATCGCCATCCACCCCTACGGCGTCCCGGTGGACAACACCTCGACCCCGTACTGCTACGTCAACTACCTCGACGGCAACGGCTGCAAGCCCGACGTCCGCTCCTATGCCGACCCGCAGCCGGGCGTGTGGGAGATCGAGGTCGAGGCGCGCCGCACCTCGCCGCTGCTCGACAACCCCTACCAGCTGGACGTCACCGTGCTCGGCGCGGCGTTCGACCCGGCGACCGTGACCGTCCCCGAGGCGAAGGTCGGCGTCCCGGCCACCGCCTCCTGGAAGGTGACGAACACCTACGCGGCGCTGGACGGCAAGCTCGTCGGCGGTCCGCTGGGCTCGGCGAAGTCCGCCCGGCCCACCGTCAAGGCCGGTGAGAAGCAGACCACGACGGTGACCGTGCCCGAGGGCGCCAAGTCGCTGGACGTCGCGATCGGCAACGTCTCCGACAAGTCGGCCGACCTGGACCTGACGGTCTACGACGCCAAGGGCGCGCAGGTCGCGCAGTCCGCCGACGGCGACTCGGAGGAGGCGGTCTCGGTCGCCAAGCCGGCCGCCGGCGTCTACACGATCGAGGTCGCCGCCTACTCGGTGCCGTCCGGTTCGACCGAGTACGACTACCGGGACGTGTTCTTCTCCGCCGCGCTCGGCGCCGTCACGGTCGACGACGCCACGCCGGTGAAGCTGGGCACGGGCGCCACGGCCACGGTGTCCGGAACGGTCACGGCGGCCGCCGCCGCGCCCGAGGGCCGCGAGTTCTTCGGCCAGGTGCAGCTGGTGAACGCGCGCGGCACGGTCGCGGGCCTCGGCAGCGTGCGGATCGAGAAGGTCGTGCAGTAGCGCGCGGTGCGTCGACACGGCTGGTGTGAAGGGAGGCGGGCGTCCCATGGGCGCCCGCCTCCCGGCGTCGGCGGGTCGGTGCCGCTCCCCATGGTGTCGGCGGGCCGGTGCCGCACCGCCGATGTCGGCGGGCCGGTGTCACTCCTCGCGGTGTCGGTTAAGCGGTCTCAGTCGCAGGTCATGGCGCGGGACTCCGGCAGCGCGCGGGCGATGCGGTCCCGTTGCGGGGCGATGACCCGCTCGCCGGTCAGCCAGACGTCTGCCTCGGCCGCCGTGCGGGGGACGCCCACGAGCACGTGGTCGCCCGTGCCGAAGCCCAGGGGGCCGGTCAGGGTGACGACGGCCTCCTTCACCGGCCGGTCCGCCTTGTACAGGCGGGTCACCCGCAGGGTGACCCGGGCCCGGGCGGTGCCGTCCTGCGGGGCCACCCGCGTCACGTCGCCCTCGGCGACGAGCCGGGCGCAGGCGAGGTAGCCGGGGTCCGCGAACGCCTCCGCCGCGCCCGCCCCCTCGCCCGCGCCCGTCTCGCGGGACCGCGCCTTGCCGGAGTGCGCCTCGCCCCCGCTCGCCTTGTCGGAGCTGCTCGCCGCGCCGTCGCCCGCGCCGCCCTGCACGGCGAGCCACCCGAACCCCAGCAGCGCGGCGGCCACCCCGGCCGCGACCAGTCCGCCCAGCACCGCGGTCCGCGCGCGCCGCGCCCTCCCGGGCGACCGCCGAGGCCGCCGAGCGGGGCCGCCGGGGGCGGAACGCGGCGCAGGGTCCGCGCCCGGCTCCGTGCCCGGCTCCGTGCCCGGCTCCGTGCCCGGCTCCGTGCCCGGCTCCGTCAAAGCGTCCGCCAGCAGGTGCAGCTGAGTGCGGAGGATCGCGAGGTCGGCGCGGGCCGCCCGGTACTCGGGGAGGTAGGCGGGGTCGTCGGGCGCGGGCCGCGGCGGTTCGTCCAGGATCGCGGCCAGCAGCGGGTCGACGCCGTCACGGGGTTCGCGTTCGGCCGTCACGTCACACCACCTCGTTCTCGTGCAGCCGGGCCCGCAGGGCGCGGACGGCGGTGTGCAGCCGGCTCTTGACCGTGCCCTCCGGCACGCCGAGCTGCTCGGCGATCTCCCGCACCGGCAGGTCGGCGTAGAAGCGCAGGACCAGGACCTGGCGCTGCGGGCCCGGCAGCTCGTCCAGGCCCTGGGCGACGGCGAGGGAGAGCAGCCGGGTGTCCTCGCCGCCGGCGGCGTGCTCGGGCGGGCGCTGGGCGGCCAGGCGCTCCCCCAGCCGGTCCCGGCGGTGCCGGGCGCGGTGCCAGTCCATGGCCAGGTGGGAGGCGACGACCGCCGCCCACGCGGAGACGTCCCGCGGCGCCTCCTGGCCGCTCGCGGCGCGTTCCAGCAGCCGCAGGCGGACCTGCTGCACCCCGTCCGGCAGGTCCGCCTGCGGTACGCCGCCGAGCGCGAGCACCGCCCGCACCCGGCGTTCCTGGGCCGCGTCCAGCGGATCGCCGCCGCCGTGGTCCCGCTCCCGGCCGCGTCGCGCCCTTCCGCGCAGCACAAGCCCTCCCCTCCCCCGCTTCAGTCCTACGACGCGGACGGCGCGCGAAACGTTCACCGCGGGGCCGAGGAGACCCGGCGCCGGGCAGAGGCGTGCGTCACATCGCCGTATGAGGTGGCCGCGGGCGGGCAGGCACGCGGCAGCACAGCTTGCGGCACCAGGGCCCCGGCGGGTGAATTCCTCCAGCTCGACGGGGGTGCGCGTCGCAGTTCCGCAGGCGGTGTGCGCGCCGGTCCCGTCCCATTCCTCGGGCTCGGTGCGCGAGGAACGGGGAAGAACGTAAAGAATTGGACACGCGGGTCGGGGTCGGCCGCATGATGGAAAGCGCCTCGACCGAGCGCACAGCACCTACAGCACACGCAGAGGGAGACACCGTGAGGGTCGGAATCGTCGGAGCCACCGGTCAGGTCGGCACGGTCATGCGCAGGATCCTCACGGAGCGCGACTTCCCGGTCACCGAGCTGCGCCTGTTCGCCTCGGCCCGCTCGGCCGGCACGGTGCTGGACGGCGTGACGGTGGAGGACGCCTCGACGGCCGACTACTCCGGCCTGGACATCGTGCTGTTCTCGGCGGGCGGCGCGACCTCGAAGGCGCTGGCCGAAAAGGTCGCCTCGCAGGGCGCCGTGGTGATCGACAACTCCTCGGCCTGGCGGCGCGACCCGCAGGTGCCGCTGGTGGTGTCCGAGGTGAACCCGCACGCGATCGCCGACCGCCCCAAGAACATCATCGCCAACCCGAACTGCACCACGATGGCCGCGATGCCGGTGCTCAAGCCGCTGCACGCGGAGGCCGGCCTCGAAGCGCTCGTCGTCGCGACCTACCAGGCCGTGTCGGGCTCGGGCCTGGCCGGCGTCGCCGAGCTGCACGGCCAGGCGCAGAAGGTCGTCGCGGACGCCGACCGGCTGACCCACGACGGCGCGGCGGTGGACTTCCCCGAGCCGGCCGTCTACCAGCGCCCCATCGCCTTCAACGTGCTGCCGCTGGCCGGCAGCATCGTCGACGACGGCCTGAACGAGACGGACGAGGAGCAGAAGCTCCGCAACGAGTCCCGCAAGATCCTGGAGATCCCGGAGCTGAAGGTCTCCGGCACCTGTGTGCGCGTGCCGGTCTTCTCCGGCCACTCCCTCCAGGTCAACGCCCGCTTCGCCGGTCCGATCAGCGTGGAGCGCGCCACCGAGCTGCTGGCCGGCGCGCCCGGCGTCGCCCTGTCCGAGATCCCGACCCCGCTCCAGGCGGCCGGCCAGGACCCGTCCTACGTGGGCCGCGTCCGCCGCGACGAGACGGTCGAGCACGGCCTCGCGCTGTTCATCTCCAACGACAACCTCCGCAAGGGCGCGGCGCTGAACGCGGTGCAGATCGCGGAGCTGGTGGCGGCCGAGCTGAGCGCGTGACGCGGAGCCGGGCCGCGTAGGGCCGCGCGGGCAGGCGTACGGGGGACGGGCGGTCGCCGCGAGGCGGTGACCGCCCGTTCGCACGCGGCGCGACGTGGAAGGATGACCGCACCCACACATCACGAGGAGATGACCGCGTGCCTGGCACAAACCTGACTCGCGAAGAGGCGCGGCAGCGGGCGAAGCTGCTCACCGTTGACTCGTACGAGATCGATCTCGACCTCTCCGGCGCGCAGGAGGGCGGCACCTACCGGTCCGTGACCACGGTGCGCTTCGACGTCGCCGATGACGGTGCCGACTCCTTCATCGACCTGATCGCCCCGGCCGTCCACGAGGTCACCCTCAACGGCGACGCGCTCGACGCGGCCGAGGTCTTCCAGGACTCCCGGATCGCCCTGCCCGGGCTGCTCTCGGGCCGCAACATCCTGCGGGTCGTCGCGGACTGCGCGTACACCAACACCGGTGAGGGCCTGCACCGCTTCGTCGACCCGGTCGACGACCAGGCCTACCTCTACACGCAGTTCGAGGTGCCGGACGCCCGCCGGGTGTTCGCCTCCTTCGAGCAGCCGGACCTGAAGGCCACCTTCCAGTTCACCGTGAAGGCGCCCGCCGGCTGGACCGTCGTGTCCAACTCGCCGACGCCCGAACCCGAGGACGACGTCTGGACGTTCGAGCCGACGCCGCGCATCTCGTCGTACATCACGGCGCTGATCGTGGGCCCGTACCACTCGGTGCACAGCGTGTACGAGAAGGACGGCCAGTCGGTGCCGCTCGGCATCTACTGCCGGCCCTCGCTCGCCGAACACCTCGACGCGGACGCCGTCTTCGACGTCACCCGGCAGGGCTTCGACTGGTTCCAGGAGAAGTTCGACTACGCCTACCCGTTCGCCAAGTACGACCAGCTGTTCGTGCCGGAGTTCAACGCCGGCGCGATGGAGAACGCGGGCGCGGTCACCATCCGCGACCAGTACGTCTTCCGGTCCAAGGTGACCGACGCGGCGTACGAGATGCGGGCCGAGACGATCCTGCACGAGCTGGCCCACATGTGGTTCGGCGACCTGGTCACCATGGAGTGGTGGAACGACCTGTGGCTGAACGAGTCGTTCGCCACCTACACCTCCATCGCCTGCCAGGCGCACGCCCCCGGCTCACGCTGGCCGCACTCGTGGACCACGTTCGCCAACTCCATGAAGACGTGGGCCTACCGGCAGGACCAGCTGCCGTCCACCCACCCGATCATGGCCGAGATCAACGACTTGGACGACGTCCTGGTCAACTTCGACGGCATCACCTACGCCAAGGGCGCCAGCGTCCTCAAGCAGCTGGTGGCGTACGTCGGCATGGACGAGTTCTTCCGGGGCGTGCAGGCGTACTTCAAGCGGCACGCGTTCGGCAACACGCGCCTGTCCGACCTGCTGGGCGCGCTGGAGGAGACCTCCGGGCGCGATCTGAAGACCTGGTCGAAGAAGTGGCTGGAGACGGCCGGCATCAACGTCCTGCGCCCGGAGATCGAGACGGACGCCGAGGGCGTCATCACCTCGTTCGCCGTCCGCCAGGAGGCGCCCGCGCTCCCGGCCGGCGCCAAGGGCGAGCCGACGCTGCGCCCGCACCGCATCGCGATCGGCCTGTACGACCTGGACGGGAACGGCAAGCTGGTGCGCGCCGAGGACGGCCGGATCGAGCTGGACGTGGACGGCGAGCTGACCGCCGTGCCGCAGCTGGCCGGCCGGCGCCGCCCGGCGGTCGTCCTGCTCAACGACGACGACCTGTCGTACGCCAAGGTCCGGCTGGACGAGGAGTCGCTGGCGTTCGTCACCGAGCACCTGGGCGACTTCGCGTCCTCGCTGCCGCGCGCGCTGTGCTGGGCGTCGGCGTGGGACATGACCCGCGACGGCGAGCTGGCCACCCGCGACTACCTGTCGCTGGTGCTGTCCGGCATCGGCAAGGAGTCCGACATCGGCGTGGTGCAGTCGCTGCACCGCCAGGTGAAGCTGGCCGTCGACCTGTACGCCGACCCGGCCGCCCGCGACACGCTGCTGACCCGCTGGACCGACGCGACGCTGGCGCACCTGCGCGCCGCCGAGCCGGGCAGCGACCACCAGCTGGCCTGGGCGCGCGCCTTCGCGGCCACCGCCCGCACGCCCGAGCAGCTCGACCTGCTGAACGCGCTGCTGGAGGGCTCGCAGACGATCGAGGGCCTGGCCGTCGACACGGAGCTGCGCTGGGCGTTCGTGCAGCGGCTGGCGGCGGTCGGCCGGTACGACGAGACGGAGATCGCCGGCGAGTACGAGCGGGACAGGACCGCGGCCGGTGAGCGGCACGCGGCCACCGCCCGCGCCGCCCGCCCGACCGAGGAGGCCAAGGCGGAGGCCTGGGCGTCGGTCGTCGAGTCGGACAAGCTGCCGAACGCGGTGCAGGAGGCGGTCATCGCCGGCTTCGTCCAGACCGACCAGCGCGAACTGCTGGCGCAGTACACCGACCGGTACTTCGAGGTGCTCAAGAGCGTCTGGGAATCCCGTTCGCACGAGATCGCCCAGCAGATCGCGGTCGGCCTGTACCCGGCGGTCCAGGTCGAGGAGGACACCCTGCGCCGGACGGACGCGTGGCTGGCGTCCGCGGAGCCCAACGCGGCCCTGCGCCGCCTGGTCTCCGAGTCCCGCGCGGGCATCGAACGCTCCCTGAAGGCCCAGACGGCGGACGCGGCGGCCAAGTAGCCGCTGCGCGGTACGACACGAGGGGCGCCCGGCTTTCCGCCGGGCGCCCCTGCCTATGCCCGCGCCGTGCCTAGACCCGTACTTCGCAGGTCGTTGATTCGGATGATCTGGTCGTCGGAGCGGTGTCCGAAGCCGGTGCGGTCGCGTTGGGTTGGGTGTGTCGATGACTTCCCGGTCCCCGCGGCCACGGTCTGAGCGTCAGCGCCTGGAGTGCGTGGTGACGTCCGTGGTGGAGAAGCGCCTGGGCGCTCTGCCTGTCGCTGCCGAGTTTCTGCACCGGCTGGACGTGGCCGGGATCGTCGACGGGCTGTGCCCTTCCGCGGCGAGTGCGCACCTGACGCACGGGCAGGTGATCGAGGCGTTGGTCGCGAACCGGCCCACCTCGCCGATGCCGCTGCTGCGGGTCGGGGACTGGGCCCGGGTGTGGGCGGTGGAGGAGGTGTTCGGGGTGGAACCGGCCCTGCTCAACGACGACCGGCTGGCGCGGGCCCTGGACGCGATCGCCCCGCATCTGGAACAGCTCGCCGGCACGGTCGGCGCGCGGGCGATCGCGGAGTTCGGGATCGATGTGAGCAGGTGCCACTGGGACATGACCAGCATGTCTGTGCACGGCGCCTATGTGGAAGAGGGCCAGGACGACCAGTTCCCGGTCATCAAGTATGGGCATCCCAAGGACCGCCGTACCGACCTGAAGCAGATCCAGGCCGGGATCGCGGCCACCGGTGACGGCGGGATCCCCGTGCACGCGCGGGTCTTCGACGGCGGGGCGGCCGAGGTCAGCCAGGTGGTCGGCGCGATGAAGGATCTGCGGAAACTCGCCGGCGAGCAGGAGTTCCTGATGGTCGCGGACGCCAGGCTGGTGTCGTATGCGAACATCGCCGCCCTGCTCGAAGCCGGGGTCCCGTTCATCGCCCCGGTGCCAGCCGCCCAGGTCAAGGACGGGGTCTATGCCGCCCTCGACCTGGAACAGGCGGTGGTCGTGGACTGGGTTCCGCAGCGGGATGCCGGCAAGGACCCGGCCGAGCGGGAGGTCTACCGGGTGCCGGAAGACGTCCACACCCTGGCGGGCCCGCGCAAGCGCGATCCGGTCCTCACCCTGCGGCGGATCCTGGTCCACTCCACCGCGAACGCCGCCGGCCAGCAGGCCGCCCGCGCCAAACGCCTGGCCAGGGCGGCCGAGGAGTTGGACAAGCTCGCATGCGCCGCGGGCGGGCGGCACTACAAGACCGCCGAGAAGGTCGCCGCCCGCGCCGGGGTGATCGCCGCCAAGCGCCGCGTGACCGCCTGCCTGCGCTGGCACGTGCACCAGGACGACGCCGGCCTCCCGTCCCTGGAATGGGGCTTCGACCAGGACGTCCTCGACGCCGAAGCCAAGGCCGACGGCTGGTACGCGCTGATCACCCCGCTCCCGGCCGAGCAGGCCGACCCCGCACAGGTCCTGATCCAGTACAAGGGCCAGGGCACGGTCGAACGCCGCTACGCTGACTTCAAAGGCCCGCTCGCGGTCACCCCGGTCTTCGTTCAGCACAACCGCCGCGCCGCCGCCCTGGTCCAGGTCATCTGCCTGGCACTGCTGGTCTTCTGCCTGATCGAACGCCAGGTCAGACGGGCCCTGGGACCGGAACAGACCATGGCCGGGCTCTACCCGGACAACCGCCGGGTCCGGCCCACCGGCCGGATGATCCTCCACCACCTCGGCGAGCTCAACCTGCGGATCGGGAACATAACCGACCCGCCGACGGTGCAGATCACCCGCGCCGTCCAACTCCTCCTCCTCGAACTCCTCGGCATCGAAGTCACACAAACCCGCTGGCCACAGACCTGAATCGGTGACCAAGTACGGGACTAGGACGCCGTCGCCCTGACCTGCAACGTCACGAACCCGAGCGTCCCCCGGTACCCGCGCAGCCACTCGTCCCGATGAGTGCGGGCGATACCCAACACCTCGGCTGCGTCCGGGTGTTCGCGGTGGTCGAGCGCCCAGCGCGACAGCGATCCGGTCCACGACCACTCGTACGCGTCCCACTCCTCCAACGTGCTGACATGCCCGTACACCGGCGTCCAACCCGCCGCTGAGACCCGCTCGACGGTCGTGGCGAGGTCGGTGTACTCGTCCGCCTCGAACCCGGCGGCCAGCGTCTCCGGCCCCGGCTCGCGCTCCCAGAAACCGTCGCCGACGAGCACACTGCCGCCGGGCGAGAGATGGCCGCGCGCCGCTTCCAGAGCCGGCAGCAGCCCGCCGAACGCGTGCGTGGCCCCGACGCACAGCACCAAGTCGTACGACTGCGGCACCTCGAACGCCGTCGCATCCCCGGTGTGCAGCGTCAGCCGGTCGCCGAGGCCCGCCGCGTCGGCCGCCGCGCGCCCCTTGGCCAGGGCGGACTCGCTGAGGTCGACCCCGTCCGCCCGCAGGCCGGGGCGCCCGGCCAGCGCACGCACCAGCCAGGCCGCCTCGGCACACCCGAGATCGAGTACCCGCTCGTCCCCCCGGGGCAACGCCCGGTCGAGCAACGTACGGACGGAGCCGTCGGACAGCGGCGCCGCGATGGGATGGTCGACGTGGGCGAGGGTGCTGACGAGGGAGCGTTCCATGCCGAAGCATCCTGCCCGCACGGAGCCGTTCGGGGCGCGCGATTTTCTGGCCGGTCCCAGCAACCCCCGGCCGAGGGATCCGATTCAACGACCTGCGAAGTACGGGCCTAGAGCACTCGGTCGGCGGCCCGGGTGCGTTCGGAACCAACCGCGGCGACTCCCGGGATGACCGTGCTCGCGGTGTGGGCTCGGAACACGGCCCAGACCGTCTTGCCGGGGCTGTGCAAGATCACGCCGAAGTCATCGGCCAAGGCCGTCACGAGATGCAGCCCCCTGCCCCGGCAGTCCAAAGCCCTTGCCCGTGTCACCTGCGGGCGGCCATCGCCGCTGTCCCGCACCTCGATGCGCACCAGGCCGCTGTCGCCCGTGAGCGTCACGCAGAACTCACGGCCACGCGGCACGCCGTGCAGGAGGGCGTTCGTAGCCAACTCCGAGACACAGAGACGGATGTCGTCGTGTCGGTCGCGATAGCCCCACTCTTCCAGGATCGCCAAGGCGAACGCTCGCGCGGCCGCGACAGATCGGGACGACCGGGGGAATCGTTGTTGGCGTGACAAGGGCATGGTGAACCACCGCCAATACGAGTTCACGGCCGAGTGATCGACTCCGCCGCCGTGCTGCGCAGGGCTGCCAGGAAGTTCGCCAGGGCGGGCGCCTGTTCGGAGCCCTTGCGGAGGGCGGCGACGACGTGGCGTACGGGGCGGTCGGAGGTGAGTTCGCGCATGGCGACGCCGTCGCGGCGGGCGGCGGCCATGCGGGGGACGAGGGCGACGCCCATGCCGGCCTCCACCAGAGCGAGGATGGCGGTCCAGTCCGAGGCGGAGTGGGCCTGATGGGGGCTGAAGCCGGCCGCCTCACAGGCGCGGCGGGTGATGTCGGACCAGGGGCCGCTACCGCCGAAGATCCAGGGTTCGGCGGCCAGATCGGTGAGGCCGAGGGCCGAGGCGCCGGCCAAGGGGTGGTCCGGGGGCAGGGCGACGTCCAGCGGGTCGGACAGGAGCGGAAACCGGGTGAAGCGGGGGTCGGCCGCGGTCGGGGCCTCGGCCGCGAGGGAGAGGGCGATCTCCACCTCCCCGTCGGCCAGCGATTCGAAGGCTTCGGCAGCCTCCAGCTCCCGGACGCGCACGGACACGCGTGGGCAGGACTCCCGTAGCGCCCGTACGGCCGGTACGACCAGGGCGGGTACCGCTGTGGAGAACGCGCCGACGCGTACCTCGCCCGCCTCCCCCCGCGCGTACGCCGCGAGCGTCGCGTCCGCCCGCTCCAGTTCCTCGAAGACCGCGTCCGCGTGGCGCAGGACCAGGCGGGCCGCGTCGGTGAGGCGTACGCGGCGGCCCTGGGGCTGGAGGAGGGGGACGCCCAGTTGGCGGGCGAGGTTGGTGAGTTGCTGGGAGACCGCGGAGGGGGTCATGTGCAGGGCCTCGGCGGTCGCGGTGACGGTGCCCCGCTCGTCCAGCGCGCGCAGGATCCGCAGCTTCCTCAGGTCCCACTCGGCCATGCGGGCACGCTACCGGACGTCACCGCGCCCTGCGGTCGGAGCCGGAGCCGGAGCCGGTGCTCGCGCCCCCGCCCGTGCTCGCACCGGCACCGGCACCCGCACCCGCACCCGCACCCGCACCCGCACCCGCACCCGCACCCGCACCCAGGATGACGCCGCCCAGGATCAGGGTCATGGCCAGGGCCTGGGGCAGGCCGAGGGACTCGCCGAGCAGGGCTCGGGACAGCAGGGCCACCAGGACCGGCTGGAGGTAGTAGACGAGGCCGGCGCGGGCGGCGCCGATCAGGGCGATGGCCCGGTTCCAGGCGAAGAAGGCGACCGCGGAGGAGGCCACGCCGACGTACAGCAGCGGCAGGACGGTAGCGGGAGCCGGGCGGAAGCCGCCCTGGACGGCGAGGCTCGCGGCCTGGAGCGGCAGCAGCAGGACGGCGCCGACGAGGAACGTCGTGAACAGGAAGGCGACGCCGTCCAGTTCGGCGGGGCGGCGGCGCAGCAGGGCGCTGTAACCGGCGAAGCTGGCGGCGGCGGCGATCATCCACAGGCCGCCGGTCCCTGGACCCGCCCCGCCGCCCGTGCCCAGGGTCAGCAGCAGCACGCCGGCGCAGGCGGTCAGCAGTCCGGCGGTGCGGCGCGCGCCGAGCCGCGTCCCGCCCAGCCGTTCGAACACCGCCATCAGGACCGGGGACGCCGCCATGATCAGGCCCATGGTGGCGGCCGGGGTGGTCAGTCCGGCCTGGTTGACCAGGGTGTTGTAGACGGCCACGCCGAGCAGCGAGGCGAGCAGCACGTAACGGCCGTGGCGGCGGATCAGGCGCCGCTGCCGCCAGGCCCGGCGGGCGCCGAACGGGGCGACTGCGACGAGCGCGATCACCCAGCGCCAGAAGGCGTGCTGGATCGGCGGCACGCTGTCGTGCAGCGCGCGGGAGGTGACGAAGCTGCCGGACCAGACGGCCGTGGCGAGGGCGGCGAGGGCCAGTCCGAGCACCGCGGCCCCGCGGGGGCGACGGGGTCGTGCGGGGGAGGCGGGGGATGTCGTGGGTGTGGTGGTCCTGTTCAGGACGGCGGCCACAGGGGTCCTTTCGCCGGGGCGGTGCGGGTGGTTTCCCCTCACCGTCGCAGCGGGCGACCCGTCAGGTCCATCGCTTCTTTTCGACGCCTTCTTTCAGCGGAACTGAAAGGTCGCTCAGCCCACGTGCGTGGCGAGCGCCGCTTCGACCTCCGTGGAGTCCGCCGTGTCGGCCGCCCAGGCGGCGTAGCCGTCGGGGCGGACCAGGAGGGCGGTGCGGCGGTCGCTCGCCCAGCGTTCGGCGGTCAGGCGGCCGGTGCGGTCGCCGACGTCGTGGGCGTAGGGGGCGACGAGGACGAAACGGCCGCCGCGCAGCGCCTCGTACAGGCGCCCGCCGCCCGCGAGGGCCAGATCGGGCACCCGGGCGCCGACCAAGGGGTGGGCGCCCCGGGGAGCGGCGTACCGGTAGCCGATGCCGGTGATCTGGCCGGCCACCCGGCGGCGGACCGGGCGGACGCGGCCGAGCGCGGTGACGAGCGCGCCGCGCGCCGCCCGGGCGCCGGGGCGGTGGGCCATGGCCAGGCGCAGGATGCCGCCGCTGCTGCGCAGCACGGAGCGGCCCACCGGGTGGCGTTCGGCCTGGTAGGTGTCGAGCAGCGCGTCGGGCGCGTGGCCGGTGAGCACCTGGGCGAGCTTCCAGCCGAGGTTGGCCGCGTCCTGGAGCCCGGTGTTCATGCCCTGTCCGCCGGCCGGGCTGTGCACGTGGGCGGCGTCGCCGGCGAGCAGGACGCGGCCGACGCGGTAGGCGGGCGCCTGGCGTTCGTCGCTGTGGAAGCGGGACAGCCAGCGGGCGTCGTGCATGCCGAAGTCGCGGCCGAGAGCGCGGCGGGTGATGTCCCGGACCTCCGCCAACGTGGCGGGCTCGTGGTCGGGCAGGTCCCGGTCCCGGCGCCAGCCGATGACCCGGTGGTAGCCGTCGCCGAAGGGCGCGAGGAAGGCGAAGGCGTCGCCGACGGCGTTCGCGGTGAGCACCGTCTCGGGCGGCTCGGCGAGCCGTACGTCCGCGAGCACCACGGACCGGATCACCGACCGCCCCGGGAACGGCAGTCCGACCGCCTCGCGGACGGCGCTGTGCATCCCGTCCGTGCCGACGGCGTAGGCGGCCCGGAAGGTGGTGGGGCGGCCGTCGGGGCCGCGCGCCTGGACCGTCACCCCGGTCTCGTCCTGGGTCAGGCCGGTCACCTCCGTCTCGTGGCGGAAGTCCACGCCGGCCTTGACCGCGCGCCGCTCCAGCGCCTCTTCCACCTCGTACTGCGGCAGGATCAGGACGTGGGCGAACCGGGAGGGCAGGGCGGCGAGGTCGATGCCGAGCCGGCCGAAGAGGTCGAGGCGTTCGAGGGGGCGGCCGACCGCCTCCAGTTCGTCGGCAAGGCCGCGCGCGTCGAGCTGTTCGAGGGAGCGGGCGTGCAGGGCGAAGGCGCGGGAGAGGTTGCTGATCCGGTGCGGCCGCTTCTCGACCAGGGTGACCGGGACGCCGGCGGCGGCGAGGTCGCCGGCCAGCAGCAGCCCGGTGGGGCCGGCGCCGACGACGAGCACGGAAGCGGTGGGTCCGGGACGAGCGGTGGTGCCGGTCATGGGGTGCCTCCTGGGAGCCGACTGCCGAGGGCGCCGGTCCACCCTCGTGGTGCGGCGCCCGCCGGGTCAATATGCCCCGTCCGGCCCGTCGCCGCTCCTCCGGAACGCACCGAGGGCGCCGGTCCCGCGTCCCGTACGGCGTGCGTACGGGTGCGGGAGCGGCGCCCTCGGGGTGAGGCGTGCGCGGGCCGCGGCGAACGCGCGGACCCACGGCGCGACGGGCACGGCGGCCGGCTCGCGCCGCCGCCGGACCCCGGCGCGTCAGACCTTGACGTCGGCCTTGGGCCGGACGTTGATGTTCTTGCTGGTGTCCTGCTTCTGGGACCGGTCCAGGACCATGACCAGGCCGGCGATGACCAGGAACAGGACGATCGGGATGCCGACGAAGTAGCCCAGCGTCTCGATGACGCTCAGGCCCGGACCGGGGTCGTCACCGTCGTCACGGGCCACCGCGAGCGCGGGGGACGACATGAGCAGCATCATCAGCGTCGTACCGGCCGCCAGGGTGCCGGCGCGCAGGGCGTTCTTCTTGTCCACAGTGCCAACGTAGCGAACCCCGGAACGGACCGCGCGTCCGGGGTGCCCCTCGCGCTCCACCGGACGCGCCGGGCGCGCCCCGGCCCGCACGGCGTGCCGCGCCCCTCCCCTCACCCCGCCTCCCCCGCATCGCCCGTCCCGCCGGGCACTCCCGCGTCTTCCGCCGTCCCCGCGCGCAGTACGTCGGTGAGCGCGTGCAGCCGCGGGGAGGCGGCGAGGTCCTCCAGGGTGACCGGGCGGCCCTCGGCGTCGGCGATCGGCAGGCGCCAGTTCGGGTACTGGTCCCAGGTGCCGGGCAGGTTCTGCGGGCGGCGGTCGCCCACGGCGTCCGGCAGCCAGAGGCCGACCAGCCGGGCCGGGGTGCGCAGCAGGAACCGGTGGACGGCCTGGACCTCGTCCTCCTCACGGGTGACGCCGTCGCCCGGGCCGTCCTCGCGCAGCAGCCCCAGTTCGCCGAGCACCCGCAGCCAGGTGCGCACGTCCTCGGCGGCCTCGGCGCGTTCCTCCGCGAGCGGGCGGGTGAGCAGGCCGAGGCGGTCGCGCAGTGCGACGTGCTCGCCGGTCAGCCGGGCGGCGGTGGACGGCAGGTCGTGGGTGGTGGCGGTGGCCAGGCAGTCGGGGCGCCAGCGGTCGGGGGGCAGCGGGAGGCCGTCGCCCGCCCAGTCGCGCTCGAACCACAGCACCGAGGTGCCGAACACCCCGCGCCGGTCCAGCGCCTCGCGCACCCCCGGCTCCACCGTGCCGAGGTCCTCGCCGATCACGGTCGCCCCGGCCCGCGCGGCCTCCAGCACCAGGGTGGCGAGCATGGCGTCGGCGTCGTAGCGGACGTAGGTGCCCTCGGTGGGCGGGTGGCCCTGGGGCACCCACCAGAGCCGGAACAGGCCCATGACGTGGTCGATGCGCAGGGCGCCCGCGTGGCGGAACAGGGCGCGCAGGAGGTGGCGGAAGGGGGCGTAGCCGGAGGCGGCGAGGCGGTCGGGGCGCCAGGGCGGCAGGCCCCAGTCCTGGCCGCGCGCGTTGAAGGCGTCCGGCGGCGCGCCGACCGACATGCCGGCGGCGAAGTGGTCCTGCTGGGCCCAGGCGTCGGCGCCGCCGGGGTGCACGCCGACGGCGAGGTCGTGCACCAGCCCGACCGGCATGCCCGCCTCGCGGGCGGTGCGCTGGGCGGCGGTGAGCTGTTCGTCGGTGAGCCAGGCCAGGCGGCGGTGGAAGGCGACGCGGTCGGCGAGTTCGGCGCGGGCGCGCTCGGTCTCCGCCGAGCGCGGGTCGCGCAGCGCCTCGGGCCAGCGGCTCCAGTCCGGGCCGTGCCGCTCGGCCAGGGCGTACCAGGTGGCGTGGTCGGTCAGCGCCTGTCCCTCGCGGGCGAGGAAGGCGGCGTGGGCGGCGCTCCGGCCGGGGCCGAGCGGGACCCGGCAGACCGCTTCCAGCGCCTCCCGCTTGAGGTCCCACACCGCGTCCCGGTCGATGAGGGCGCCCTCGTCGAGGACGGCGGCGCGCAGCCGCGCGGCCCGCTCCAGCAGCGCCGCCACCCGGGCGCGGTCCGCCGGGTCCTCGATGTAGGGGAACTCGGGGACGTCCTCGACGCGCAGGTGCACGGGGTCGGGGAAGCGGCGGGAGGAGGGCCGGTAGGGCGAGGGGTCGGTGGGCGCTCCGGGCACGGCCGCGTGCAACGGGTTGACCTGCACGAACCCGGCGCCCAGTGTCCGTCCGGCCCAGGCGCTCAGCTCGCCGAGGTCGCCGAGGTCGCCCATGCCCCAGGAGCGGTGGGTGAGCAGCGAGTAGAGCTGGACGAGGAGTCCGTAGGCGCGGTGCGGCGGGGTGGGCAGCCGGGGCGGGGCGACGATCAGGTGCGCCTCGGCGGTGCGGCCGTCGGGGGCGCTCGCGGTGAGCCGGTGGACGCCCGGCGGCAGACCGTCCACGCCGGTACGGCGTTCGCCCTGCCCCACCTCGACCGTGCCGGCGCCCTGCTCGGTCTCGACGGTGCCGGTACGGCGTTCGCCCTGCTCGGTCTCGACGGTGAGGCGGGTGCCGGGCGGCAGCGCGGTGAGCGCCTCGGGGAGCGCGGCGTCGCTCCAGCGGACCAGGGTGGGCGGCAGCAGCCGCCGCGCCCGTTCCTCCTCGCGGGCGGTGCGGGCGGCGCGGACGGCGTCCGGGGTGCTCGCGTCGACGCCCAGGGCGGCCAGGGCCGCGACGACGGCGGTGGCGGAGGCGGCCACCGTCCGGCCCGGCGCGGGGCTGTAGGAGGTGGCGACGCCGTGCAGCGCGGCGAGCCGGGTCAGTTCGTCGCCGAGCGGCTCGGCCGGCCGGGGCGCGCTCACCTACCGCTCCGCGCCGGGGTCCGCGTCGGCGGTGGACTCGTCGGTCAGCGGAGCGGACTCGCTGGTCAGCGGGGCGGCCTCGGCGAGCGGCGGCTCGCTGGTGAGCGGTTCGGCGTCGGGCAGCGGCGGCTCGCTGGTCAGCGGGGCCTCGGCGCCCTGCTTGGCGTAGACGTCCAGGTGGGGGGTGGCGGGCGCGGCGAGGGGGTCCGGCTCCGCCGCGGGTTTGGGCAGGACCGCGGCGGCGGTGAGATCGGGATCGGTCAGGGCGGAGAGCAGAAGGTGTGCGGGGGCGGCCACGGGGGTCTCCTTGTCGGGTACGGCGTCGGGTACGGCGTCCAGGGATCACCGCAGCCCTACCCAGTGGGCGCGACGGCAGACGCACCAAGGCGAAGTACGTGTCGCTGGTCACACTCCCCGCCCCCAGTGCCGGGGCAAACCGGACAGCGGCCGACCTTTCCCCGACCGGAGTCCGACCCCGCCCGCATCGGCCGACGCCAGCTATTCACTCAGTACATATACGCGGTACATACTGGACCGCATGAGCACCCGTCACATCCTGCTGGGTCTGCTCGCCGGAGGGCCGAGTCACGGCTACGACCTCAAGCGACGCCACGACGACCACTTCCCGCAGGCCCGCCCGCTGGCCTACGGGCAGGTCTACACGACCCTGCAACGCCTGGTCAGGGACGGGCTCGCGGAGGTCGCCGGCACCGACGCCGACGGCGGACCCGAACGCACCCTGTACCGGCTCACGGCGGCCGGCTCGCGCGAGGTGGGCGACTGGTCCGGGCAGGTCACCGCACCCGCGCCGTTCGTGACGAACGAGATCTTCGCCAAGGTCGTCGTCGCGATCCTCACCGGTGGCGACCCGGCCGCCCACCTGCGCGCGCAGCGGGCCGCCCACCTGGCGCGGATGCGGGAGCTGACCGCACTCAAGACCGCCCCGGACGCCTCCTTGGCGACCGTGCTCGCGGCGGACTACGCGCTCCACCACCTCGACGCCGACCTGCGCTGGATGACCACCACGCAGGACCGGCTCACCTCTCTGACCGCTCTGACCGCGGAGGTCGACCGAGCATGACCAACCATCCGGCCCCCCTCGTGGCGGCACGGGACCTCGTCAAGGCGCACGGCAGGACGCCGGCGCTGCGCGGGGCGAGCCTGGAGCTGGGCGCGGGCGAGATCGTCGCCGTGACCGGCCCGAGCGGCAGCGGCAAGTCCACGCTGCTGCACTGCCTGGCCGGCATCGTCCGGCCGGACGCGGGCTCGGTGACGTACGGCGGTGAACGCCTGGACCGGCTGCCGGAGCGCCGGCTGAGCGCGCTGCGGCGCACCGAGTTCGGCGTGGTGTTCCAGTTCGGCCAGTTGATCCCGGAGCTGACCGCCCTGGACAACGTGGCGCTGCCGCTGATGCTGGCCGGGACCGCGCGGGGGGCGGCCCAGGAGTCGGCGGGCGAGTGGCTGGAGCGGTTCGGGGCGCGGGAGCACGCCGGGCTGCGGCCCGGGGAGCTGAGCGGCGGGCAGGCGCAGCGGGTGGCGCTGGCGCGGGCGCTGGTGACCGGGCCGCGGGTGGTGTTCGCGGACGAGCCGACCGGGGCGCTGGACTCGCTGGCGGGCGAGCAGGCGATGACCGCCCTGGTGCGCGCCGCCCGCGCGTCGGGCGCCGCGGTGCTGGTGGTCACGCACGACGCCCAGGTGGCGGCGTACGCCGACCGCGAGGTGCGGCTGCGCGACGGCGCTCCGGCCGGGCTGGAGGTGGGGGCGTGAGGACCGGCCCGCGGACGGGAGGCGGCGGCGTGGGGAACGGTCCGGCGGCTGGCGGCGGGGACGCGGGGAACGGTCCGGGGGCCGGAGACGGCGGCGTGGGGAACGGTCCGGCGGCTGACGGTGGCCCCGTACGGAACGCTCCGCGGGCCGGCGGCGGCGTGCGGACCGATCTGCGGCTGGCCTGGCTGCTGGTGCGGGGCTCCGACCGCCAGGAGTGGTGGCGCGTCGCGCTCACCGCGGCGGGCGCGATGTGCGCGACGGGCCTCGGCCTCGCGGCCGTCGTCCTGGCGGCGCTGGGCCGGGACCAGTACGCCGTCCCCCTCGCCCACGGGCTGCTCGACCAGCCCGGCGAACGGAACGGCGTGATCCTCACCCTGCTGCTCCTGCAGATCCCGGTGCTCGGCTTCCTCGGCCAGTGCGCCCGCATCGGCGCCGTCCACCGCGACCGGCGGCTCGCCTCGCTGCGGCTGGCCGGCGCGGAGGCGGGGCGGGTGCGGCGGATCGCCGCGCTGGAGAGCGGGCCGGCGTGTCTGCTGGGCTCGCTGCTCGCGGTGGCGGTCGCGGTGCCCGTGCTGCTGGCGCTCTGGTCCCGTCCGACGGCCCTCGCCTGGGCCGGGACGGCGCTGGTCGCGGCGGGAGTGCCGATACTGGGTTCGGCGGCGGGGATGCTGGCGCTGCGCCGGGTGGTGGCCTCGCCGCTCGGCCGGGTGCGGCGGGTGCGGCCGCCGCGGTCAGGGCGCGGGCCGGGGCTGTGGCTCCTGGGCGGGCTGGTCCTCGTGGCCGTGGCCGCGGTGGCCGCGCGCGCCGGGGGCTGGACGGCGCCGGCCGTGCTCGGCGCGGTGGTACTCGTGGGCGCGGGCGCGGTCTGGCTGGTGGGCGCGCTGTCCGGGCTGACCGGGCGGCTGCTGGCGCGCCGTACCGGCTCGCCGGCCGTGCTCGTGGCGGCCGAGCGGCTGCGCGAGGACCCGTGGGCGGCGGCCCGCACCCACGCGGCGGTGACGCTGGTGACGGTCGTGGGGACGGGCTACCTGGGCGTACGCCACGTGCTGCTGGCCGACCTGTACGCGATGCGCCGCCGCGGCGAACTCGGCGCCGACCTGTCCTTCTACACGACCGGCCTGGACCTGACGGCCGCCGCGATCGTGCTCGCCCTGCTGATCGCCGTCGCCGCGCTGGCCACCGGCACGGCCGAGTCCCTGGCCACCCGCCGCCGTGGCCTGGCCGCGCAGGTCGCCGCCGGGGTGCCGCGCGCGGTCCTGGCCCGGGCCGTGCTCCTGGAGACCGCGCTCCCGCTCGCCCTGCCCCTGCTGCTGGCGGGCGCGGGCGGCACGGCGATCGGCGTCGGCTACGGCCGGCTCGCCGTCCACGGCACGCGAGGCTGGCCGGTGCCGTACGCCGCGCCGCTGGTGCCGGTGGGGGTGTACGCCGCCTGCCTGCTGGCGGCGGCCGCGTCACTGCCGTTCCTGCGGCGCTCGGTACGGCCGGGAGAGCTGCGGTACGCGTGAGCGCGGATCCGGCCGGGCGTCCCTGATCCCCCGGCCGGGCGGCGGCTTCACCGCACCGCGCTGGTGACCCGCCCGCGGCAGCCCGTCACGCACCGACACGCGGCCGCCGGGCCGGGAGGTCGTCAGGCCGATATGCCGTCGATGCGGGCCAGGGCGTCGTCCGCGCCGTACGGCTGGAGGTAGGGCAGCCAGCGCGGGTCGCGGTGGCCGGTGCCGATGATGCGCCAGGCCAGTCCGGTGGGCGGGGCCGGCTTGTGGCGCAGCCGCCAGCCCAGCTCGACCAGATGGCGGTCGGCCTTGACGTGGTTGCAGCGGCGGCAGGAGGCCACCACGTTGTCCCAGACGTGCTGGCCGCCGCGCGAGCGCGGGATGACGTGGTCGACGCTGGTGGCGATGGCGCCGCAGTAGGCGCAGCGGCCTCCGTCGCGCGCGAACAGCGCCCGCCGGGTGAGAGGAACGGGCCCCCGGTAGGGGACCCGCACGAAGCGCTTGAGCCGGACCACGCTGGGGGCGGGGACGGTGACGGTCGCGCTGTGCAGATGGGCGCCGGACTCCTCGAGGCAGACTGCCTTGTTCTCCAGCACGAGGACGAGCGCGCGGCGGAGCGGTACGACGCCGAGGGGCTCGTACGACGCGTTGAGGACCAGGACGTGCGGCACGGGGGCCTCCTTGTACGCCGGCGGCGCGTGGCTCGCGCCGGGACGACCTGCGGTCAGTCTCCCCTCCGGCCTGGTGAACGCGCCACCATGTCCCGGTAACGGGCTCGGAGTGTTTTCGACCACACCTCATTCATCCCCCGGAACACGATCGGTTCACACCGCCAGTTCAGAGGCGGTGCGCGCCCCCCGTGCACCCGGCCCCCCGGCGATCGCGCGGACTCCTCGCGGCGTGCCCCGTTAGTGTGGTGGTTCTGTCCGTCCGGTGACCCTTTCGTGATCCCGCCGACACCGACCCCGCGCGCCGAGCGCCGCGCCGACCACCGCGTACCGACCGCCGCACCGGACGACGGACGCACCTGGAGGTACCTGCCGTGTCCCTGCCCGCCGTCCTGCTGGCCGCCGGACCCTCGCCGTCGCCGTCCCCGTCGGGGTCACCGGCCGTGACGGTGCCCACCCTCCAGGACGCGCAGGAGAGCGCGAACCAGGCGGCGAGCTGGGTCGAGCAGAACTGGTCCACCTGGCTGGCGATCGGCCTGCGGGTGGTGCTGATCCTGCTGATCGCGGCCGTGCTGCGGGTGGTGGTCCGGCGGGCGATCACCCAGCTCATCGACCGGATGAACCGCACCGCGCAGGCCGGCGGCGGCGGCACCTCGCTCGGCGGGCTGCTGGTCAACGCCGAGCGGCGCCGGCAGCGCTCCTCCGCGATCGGCTCGGTGCTGCGCTCGGTGGCGAGCTTCCTGATCATGGGCACCGCCGCGCTGATGGTGCTCTCCACCTTCCAGATCAACCTGGCCCCGCTGCTGGCGTCGGCCGGTGTGGCGGGCGTGGCGGTCGGTTTCGGCGCGCGCAACCTGGTGACGGACTTCCTCTCCGGCGTCTTCATGATCCTGGAGGACCAGTACGGCGTCGGCGACACGATCGACGCGGGCGTGGCCTCCGGCGAGGTGGTCGAGGTCGGGCTGCGGGTGACCAAGCTGCGCGGCGACAACGGCGAGATCTGGTACGTGCGCAACGGCGAGGTCAAGCGGATCGGCAACCTCTCCCAGGGCTGGGCGACGGCCGGCGTGGACGTGACCGTGCGGGCCGGCGAGGACCTGGACAAGCTGCGGGGGACGCTGACCGAGGTCGCCGAGAAGATGAGCAAGGAAGAGCCCTGGAACGAGTTCCTGTGGAGCCCGATCGAGGTGCTGGGCCTGGACAGCGTGCTGATCGACTCCATGGTGGTCCGGGTGTCGGCCAGGACCATGCCGGGCAAGTCGACGGCGGTCGAGCGCGAGCTGCGCTGGCGGATCAAGCGCGCCTTCGACGCGGCCGACATCCGTATCGTGGGCGGGGCGACGGCTCCGGTGACGGAGGAGGAGGCGCCCGACCCGATGGCGGCGGTCGCGGCCCCGTCCGTCTTCTCCAACGCCGCCTCCCCGCAGGCGGAGGCGGCCACCCCGATAATCCCCCAGCGCCCCGCCCCCAAGTAGCCCCGACCGCTCACCCTCCCCCTGACGCCCCTGCGCGGCGACGACTCCGTCGCCCGTGGGGGCGTTCGTCTTGACGCCCCCTCCGCGCCGGGATTAGGTTCCTGCCACTCGAACAGGAAACTTTCCTAACAGTGGCCGTCAGCGGCCGGGGAACAGGTGCGCGATGGCAGGAACCGCCGGTACGCCGGGCACCCCGAGGGTCCTGCGCGCCATGAACGACCGGGCCGCCCTGGACCTGCTGCTGGAGCACGGCCCCCTGTCGCGGACCCGGATCGGCAAGCTCACCGGGCTGTCCAAGCCGACCGCCTCCCAGCTGCTGGCCCGCCTTGAGGCCGCCGGTCTCGTCCTGGCCACCGGCACCAGCGAGGGCCGGCCGGGCCCGAACGCGCAGCTGTACGCCGTCAACCCGGCCGCCGCCCACGCCGCCGGCGTCGACGTCACCCCGCGCCGCATCCGCGCCGCCGTCGCCGACGTCACCGGCCGCACGGTCGGCGCGTACGAGCTGCCCACCCCCGGCCGCCGCCCCGCGCCGCCCGTCGTGGGCCAGGTCACCGACGCGCTGGACGGCGCGGTCAAGGCCGCCGGGCTGGCCCGCGCCGACGTGCACCGCCTGGTCGTCGGCACCCCCGGCGCCTTCGACCCCACCACCGGCCGGCTGCGCTACGCCTCCCACCTGCCCGGCTGGCACTCCCCCGCGCTCCTGGACGAGCTGGCCGCCGCGCTGCCGATGCCGGTGGAGTACGAGAACGACGTCAACCTCGCCGCCGTCGCCGAGCAGCGCCTCGGCGCGGCCCGCGGCCACCAGGACTTCGTGCTGCTGTGGAACCAGGAGGGCCTGGGCGCCGCCCTGGTCCTCGGCGGCCGGCTGCACCGCGGCTGGACCGGCGGCGCCGGCGAGGTCGGCTTCCTGCCGGTGCCCGGCGCGCCGCTGGTGCGCCAGGTGACCCGCGCCAACAGCGGCGGCTACCAGGAGCTGGCCGGCTCCCAGGCGATCCCGGAGCTGGCCCGCGAGCTGGGCGTCCCGGACGTGCCGACGGGGCCGTACCCGCAGGCCGTGGCCGCGCTCGTCGCGCGCGCCGCCGACCGTCCGAGCGGCCCGCACCGCGCCCTGCTGACCGCGTACGCCACCCGGCTCGCCACCGGTCTGGCCTCCCTGGTCTCCGTCCTCGACCCCGAGCTGGTCGTCCTCGGCGGCGCCTCGCTCACCGCGGGCGGCGAGGTGCTGCGCGCCCTCGTCCAGGCCGAGCTGGAGGAGCTGGCCGCCGCCCGGCCCCGCCTGGTGGTCGGCGGCGTCCGCGACCATCCCGTGCTGCGCGGCGCGCTGGAGAGCGCGCTGGCCGCCACCCGCGACGAGGTCTTCGACACCTCCCGCTGACCCCGCCCCGGCCCCGCACGCCCAGCCCGCCCGAGCCCCCGCCCGTCCAGCCAGCCCGCCCGCCCCAGGGAGACCCAGCCATGCCCGAAGTGACCCGGACGCCGCGCAGAGCGGCCCTCGCCGCCGGCTGCGCCACCATGGCGCTGCTCGCCGCCGCCTGTACCGGCCAGCCGGACGCCGGCGCCAAGGACGACGCCTCCAAGGAGACGACGATCAACTTCTGGCACGCCTGGAGCGCGCCGAACGAGGTCGCGGCCGTCAAGGCGCTGATCGCCGGCTTCGAGAAGGCGCACCCCAACATCCACGTCAACGCCGTCGGCGACATGACCGACGACAAGATGAACCAGGCGCTGCGCGCCGGCGGCGACCGGGCCCCGGACGTGATCTCCTCCTTCACCACCAACAACGTGGGCAAGTTCTGCTCCTCGGGCGCGCTGGTCGACCTCAACCCCTTCTTCAGGAAGGCGGGCGTCGACCCGGGCCGGACGTTCCCCAAGGCGATGAACGAGTACACCCAGTTCGACGGCAAGCGCTGCGCCGCGCCGCTGCTGGGCGACGCGTACGGGCTGTACTACGACAAGACGGCGTTTCGGAAGGCGGGCATCGAGCAGCCCCCGAAGACCTGGTCCGAGCTGGAGGCCGACGCCAAGAAGCTGACGATCCCGGACGGGGACGGCTTCAAGCGGCTCGGGTTCATGCCGGACTACCACGGCTGGGAGACCTCCACCGAGCACTACCTCGCCCAGTTCTCCCCGGCGTACTTCGCCGCCGACGGCACGTCGAACGTCGCCAAGGACCCCGCGTTCCAGAAGGCGTTCGCCCTCCAGAAGAAGCTGGTCGACGACCTCGGCGGGTTCCGGAAGCTGGAGAGGTTCCGGGCGACGCTGGGCGACGAGTGGGGCGCCAAGCACCCCTTCCACACCGGCCAGGTGGCCATGCAGCTCGACGGCGAGTGGCGGCTCGGGATGGCCGAGGAGGCCAAGCCCGGCTTCGAGATCGGCGTCGCTCCGCTGCCCGTCCCGGACGACCAGGCCGACCAGTACGGCAAGGGCTACCTCACCGGCACCATCACCGGCATCGCCGCCACCAGCCGCAAGCAGAACGCGGCCTGGGAGTTCGTCAAGTACATCACCACGGACACCGACGCGGTGGCCGGCTTCGCCAACGACATCCACAACGTGCCCTCCACGCTGGCCGCGCTGAAGTCGCCGAAGCTCACCTACGACCCGCGGTTCAAGACGTTCCTCGACATCGCGGCGAACGCGCACTCGACCACCACGCCCGCCTCCGTCAACGGCGGCCAGTACCTGGTGACGCTCCAGCAGTTCGGCTACGACTACGAGAGCGGCAAGGAGAAGGACCTGAAGGCCGGCCTGGAGAAGACGGCCGCGCAGATCGACACGGACATCGCGCAGGCCGAGTAGCGCACGATGACCACCGTCACCCTGGCGTCCAAACGCCGCCGCGCGGCCCTGCGGACCCTCGCCTTCATGTCGCCCTGGCTGATCGGCTTCGCGGTCTTCTTCGCGTACCCGCTGATCTCCACCGTCTACTTCTCGTTCCTGCACTACGACGGCTTCAACCCGCCGACGTGGAGCGGCGCGAAGAACTGGCGGTACGTGTTCGAGCACTACCCGCTGTTCTGGCCGGCGCTGCGCAACACGCTGTGGCTGGTGCTGGTCACGGTCACCCTGAGAGTGGCGTTCGGGCTGGGCGTGGGCCTGCTGATCACGAAGATCAAGACCGGTACGAGCCTCTTCCGTACCCTGTTCTACCTGCCCTACCTCGCCCCGCCGGTCGCGGCCACCATGGCCTTCGCCTTCCTGCTCAACCCGGGCACCGGACCGGTGAACTCGCTGCTGGACAAGGCCGGCCTGCCCGCGCCCGGCTGGTTCACCGACCCCGCCTGGTCCAAGCCGGCCCTGACCCTGCTCCTGCTGTGGGGCGTCGGCGACCTGATGGTCATCTTCATGGCCGCGCTGCTCGACGTGCCCGCCGAGCAGTACGAGGCCGCCGAACTCGACGGCGCCTCGCGATGGCAGCGCTTCCGGTACGTCACCCTGCCGAACATCTCGCCGATCGTGATGTTCGCGGTGGTCACCGGCGTCATCCAGGCCATGCAGTGCTACACCCAGCCGCTGGTCGCCGGGAAGGTCGCCTCCGGCGTCATCCAGGGCGCCGGCGCCCAGTTCGAGCCGGGCTACCCCGACAAGTCCACCCTCACCCTCCCCCAGCTCGTCTACAACCTCGGCTTCCAGCGCTTCGACTACGGCTCGGCCTGTGTGGTCGCGCTGGTCCTGTTCGCCCTGTCGATGGCGTTCACCGCGTTCCTGATGCGGCGCCGGGGCGGTCTCATCCAGGCAGGTGACTGACGATGACCCAAGTGCTCCGGCCGCCGGCCTCCCTCGACGCCCCCGCGACGCCCGCCGCCCGCACCGCCCGCCGCAAGGCCGCCCTGGAGTGGGTCGCGGTGCACGCGCTCGGCGTGGCCGCCGCCCTCTTCTTCGTGCTGCCCTTCGTGTTCGTGCTGCTGACCTCGCTGATGAGCGACAGCCAGGCGCTCAGCCGCGACCTGATCCCGCACACCTGGCAGTGGGACAACTACCGCAAGGTGTTCGACACCCCGGGCTTCCTCACCTGGTGGCGCAACACCCTCCTCTACGCCGGCGTCGGCACCGTGCTCACCGTGCTCTCCTCGGTGCCGGTGGCGTACGCGCTGGCCAAGTTCCGCTTCCGGGGCAGAAACCTGTCGCTGATGCTGGTGATCTCGATGATGATGCTGCCGCCGCAGGTGGTCGTCATCCCGATGTACCTGTTCTGGGCCAAGCAGCTCGACCTGTCCGGCACGCTGTGGCCGCTGATCGTCCCGATGGCGTTCGGCGACGCGTTCTCCATCTTCCTGCTGCGGCAGTTCCTGACCACGATCCCGAACGAGTACCTGGACGCGGCCCGCGTGGACGGCTGCGGCGAACTGCGCACCCTGGTGCGGGTCGTGCTGCCGATGGCCAAGCCGGGCATCGCGGCCATCGCCCTGTTCCAGTTCTTCGCCGCCTGGAACGACTACTTCGGCCCGCAGATCTACGCCTCGGAGAACCCCGGCGCCTGGACCCTCTCCTACGGCCTGGAGTCCTTCAAGGGCGCCCACCACACCGACTGGAACCTCACCATGGCCGCCACCGTGCTGGTCATGGCCCCCGTGATCCTCGTGTTCTTCTTCGCCCAGAAGGCGTTCGTCGAGGGCGTCACGCTCACCGGAGTAAAGGGTTAAGCATGAAACTCACCGTGGTCGGCGGCGGTTCGACCTACACCCCCGAACTCATCGACGGCTTCGCCCGCCTCAGGGACACCCTGCCCGTCGAAGAACTCGTCCTGGTCGACCCGGCCGCCGACCGGCTGGAGCTGGTGGGCGGCCTGGCCCGGCGGATCTTCGCCCGGCAGGGCCACCCCGGCACGATCACCACCACCGCCGACCTGGACGCGGGCGTGGCCGGCGCCGACGCGGTGCTGCTCCAGCTGCGCGTGGGCGGCCAGGCGGCCCGGCAGCAGGACGAGACCTGGCCGCTGGAGTGCGGCTGCGTCGGCCAGGAGACCACCGGCGCCGGCGGCCTCGCCAAGGCGCTGCGCACCGTGCCCGTCGTCCTGGACATCGCCGAACGGGTGCGCCACGCCAACCCGGACGCCTGGATCATCGACTTCACCAACCCGGTCGGCATCGTCACCCGCGCCCTGCTCCACGCCGGGCACCGCGCGGTGGGCCTGTGCAACGTGGCGATCGGCCTCCAGCGCAAGTTCGCCGCGCTGCTGGACGTGGCCCCGCACGAGGTCCACCTCGACCACGTGGGCCTCAACCACCTCACCTGGGAGACCGGGGTGCGCCTGGGCGGCCCCGGGGGCGAGGACGTGCTGCCGGGGCTGCTCGCCGAGCACGGCGGAGCGATCGCCGAAGACCTGCGCCTGCCCCGCCCGCTGCTGGACCGCCTCGGCGTCGTCCCCTCCTACTACCTGCGCTACTACTACGCCCACGACCAGGTCGTGAGCGAGCTGCGCGAGGGCCCGTCGCGGGCCGCCCAGGTCGCCGCCATGGAACGCGAACTGCTGACGATGTACGGCGACCCGGAGCTGGCCGAGAAGCCGGCCCTGCTCGCCCAGCGCGGCGGCGCCTACTACTCGGAGGCGGCCGTGGACCTCGCGGCGGCGCTGCTGGGCGGCGGCGGCAGCCCGTACCAGGTGGTCAACACGCTCAACCGGGGCACGCTGCCCTTCCTGCCGGACGACGCGGTGATCGAGGTGCAGGCGGCGGTGGACACGAACGGCGCCGTCCCGCTGCCCGCCGCCCCGCTGGACCCGCTGTACGCGGGACTGGTGGCGAACGTGACGGCGTACGAGGAACTGGCCCTGGACGCGGCGCTGCGCGGTGGCCGGGAGCGGGTCTTCCGGGCGCTGCTCGCGCACCCCCTGATCGGCCAGTACGCCTACGCCGAGACCCTCACCGACCAGCTGATCGCACACAACCGGGAGCACCTCGCGTGGGCCTGACCGCAAGCGTCCTCGCCATCGACGCGGGCAACAGCAAGACCGACGTCGCGGTCCTCGCGGCCGACGGCGCCGTCCTCGCCACGGCCCGCGGCGGCGGCTTCCGGCCGCCGATCGTGGGCGTCGAGACGGCGGTCGACGCGCTGGCGGCCGCGATCGACCGGGCGTACGCGGCGGCCGGGATCACCTCCGTCGCGCACGTGTCGGCGTGTCTGGCCAACGCCGACCTGCCGGTGGAGGAGGAGCGGCTGGCCGCCGCCCTGCACGCGCGCGCGTGGGGCGCGCACGTGACGGTCCGCAACGACACGTTCGCGATCCTGCGGGCCGGGGTGGCCGAGCCGCGCGGGGTGGCGGTGGTGTGCGGGGCCGGCATCAACTGCGTCGGCATGCGCCCGGACGGCCGCACCGCCCGGTTCCCGGCGATCGGCCGGATCTCCGGCGACTGGGGCGGCGGCTGGGCGCTCGCGGAGGAGGCCCTGTGGTACGCCGCCCGCGCCGAGGACGGCCGCGGCGCGCCGACGGAACTGGCCCGCGCCCTGCCCGGCCACTTCGGCCTCGACTCCATGTACGCGCTGATCGAGGCGCTGCACCTGGACCACGTCGGGCTGCGCCGCCGGCACGAGCTGACGCCCGTGCTGTTCCGCACGGCGGCCGACGGCGACCCGGTCGCCCGCGCGATCGTGGACCGGCTCGCCGAGGAGGTGGTGGCCATGGCGACGGTCGCGCTGACCCGGCTCGAACTGCTGGCCGACAAGACGCCGGTGCTGCTCGGCGGCAGCGTCCTGGCCGCCCGCCACCCCCAGTTGGACGACGGCGTGCGCCGGCTGCTGGCCGAGCGCGCGCCGAACGCGGCGCCCCGGGTGGTGGCCGCACCGCCGGTGCTCGGCGCGGCCCTGCTCGGCCTCGACCACATCGGCGCCACACCACGGGCCCAGGACCGGGTGCGGGCGCACTACGAGGGGGCGGGCTGAAGGGTGCGGGGTGAGCGATGAGCGCTGCGGGGCGAGCCCCGGTCCGCCCGCCGCACGCACCCCCCCCTTGACGCCCCTTTCGCGCGGACTTGACGCCCCTTTCGCGCGGACGAACCGGACGCGGTGGAACCGAACCGTTCCCCCCGGCGTATACATGAGCGGGGGATCGTGCGGCACACGACACCACACGCGCCGCACCGGTCGCCGCCCGGCGGCCGCGCGGTGATCGGACCAAGATCGAGTGAAGCCGGTGCGGACGCCGGTGCCGGCAGGGATACTTGCGGCGACCGATGACCACGGGGGAGGTCAGCAGTGACACACTCGCCGAACGGCAGCGCGGCGCCACCGAGCCGCGCCCTGCCCGTGATCCCGGCCGTGCCGGCGCAGCCGGGCCCGCCGGCCGGCCCGCCGCACCCGGCCGCTCCCGCCCCCCTCCCGGCGCCCGCGCGCCGCACCGCCTTCGCCGAGGGCGTGGACCGGCTGCGCGCCGCCGCCGTCACCGAACCGGGCCGGCTGCGCGCCATCGGCGCCGTACTCGCCCTGCTGGTCATCGCGTTCGGCGCGGTCACCGCCTGGCAGACCACGGACCGGGCCGGCGCCGCCGACGACGTCCTGCACCGCAGCCAGCCGCTCAGCTCGGACGCCGCCGACATCTACCGCTCCCTGGCCGACGCCAACACCATGGCCGCCAGCGGCTACCTGGCCGGACTCCAGGAGACCGGCGCCACCCGCGAGCGCTACGAGACGGACGTGCGCACCGCCGCCGCCAAACTCGTCACCGCCGCCGCCAACTCCGCCCCCGACTCCCCCTCCGCGGCCACCATCAGCAAGCTCAACGAGCTGCTGCCGCGCTACAAGGGCCTGGTGGAGACCGCCCGCGCCAACAACCGCCAGGGCTTCCCCGTCGGCGGCGCCTACCTGCGGGCCGCCAACACCACCATGCAGGACCAGATGCTGCCGGCCGCCGAGGACCTGTACCAGAAGGAGAACCAGCGGCTGCGCGCCGACTACGCGGACGCGACCCCCTACCCGTGGGCGGCGATCGCCCTCGGCGTCCTCGCCCTGGCCGCCCTCGCCTGGGCGCAGCGCCGCGACTACCGGCGCACCAACCGGGTGCTCAACCACGGCCTGGCCGCCGCCACCGCCGCCTGCGCGGTCGTCCTGCTGTGGCTGGTGGTCGGCCACAGCGTGGCCCGCGCGGGCCTGGACGGCTCCTACGAGCACGGCGTGCGCTCCCTGAACGTGCTGCACGACGCCCGGATCGCCTCCCTGAAGGCGCGCAGCGACGAGAACCTCACCCTGGTCAGCCGGGGCGCGGAGACCAGGACGCTGCCGGACGGCACCGTCATGGACGCCTACGACTGGGCCTACGACCAGGAGATCGGCGCCCTGGGCAAGACCCTCGACCAGGCCGGCGACCTCGCCGACGACGCGGCGGGGCGTGATCCGGTGCGGGCGGCGAGCGCGTCGATGAAGGTCTGGATCACCCGGCACACCGAGGCCCGGCAGGCCAACGACTCCGGCGACTACCAGAAGGCCCGCGACCGGGTCATCGGCACGGCCGACAAGGACCGGGCCACCGGCGAGTGCTTCGACAACGTCGACGCCTCGCTGGCCAAGGCGCTCACCCACGAGACCGGCGAGTTCCGGCAGGCCGCCCGGGACGGGCGCGGCGCCATGACCGGCCTGCCGGCCGGCTCCGCCGCCCTGGCGGTGCTCGGCGCGGCCGGCGCCCTGTTCGGCATCGGACGCCGGCTGTCGGAGTACCGGTGAGCGGGGGCGGAGCGAGGGTGGAAGGAGGCGTGCGGATGCGCGTACGACGACTGCGGGCCGGTCTGCGGGGCTGGGGCGGCGTGGGGGCGATGGCGGCCGTCTGCGCCCTGGCGCTGGCGTTCGTCCTGCTGCTGCCGCGCACCCAGTCGCACGGCACGGCGCCCGCCGTGGGCGGCTCCCGGGCGGCACAGGGCCTCCAGGCCAGGGCGGGCGACTGCGCGGACGCCGACGCCCAGAACCGCAGCCCGGCCCCGTCCGCCGCCGCCGGTCCCACCGTGGACGCCATCAGGAAGCGCGGCTACCTCTCGGTCGGCGTCGACCAGAACAGCTACCGCTGGGGCTACCGCAACCCGAACAACTCCTCCGGCGCGCTGGAGGGCTTCGACATCGACCTCGCGCACCGCATCGCGAAGGAGATCCTCGGCGACGGCGACAAGGTGCAGTTCCGGGCCATCCCCACCAACGAGCGCGTCCCGGCGATCCGCAGCGGCCGGGTCGACATGGTGGTGCGCACCATGACCATCACCTGCGACCGGCTGAAGCAGGTGGCGTTCTCCGCGCCCTACTTCCTGACCGGCCAGCAGGTCCTCGCCCCGCGCACCTCGGCGATCACCGGCTACGACACGTCGCTGGCGGGCAAGCGGGTCTGCTCGGCGACCGGCTCCACCGCCTACGACCACCTGTCCGCCGACCGCAGGAGCGGCACGCTGCCCGCCACCACCGACATCTCCACCACCGTCCCCAACCAGCTGGACTGCCTGGTGCGGCTGCAACTGGGCGAGGTGGACGCGGTGGTGACCGACGGCGCGCTCGCCGCCAGCCAGGCCGCGCAGGACCCGGCGGTGCGGCTCAAGGGCGGCACTTTCACCAAGGAGTACTACGGCGTGGCGATGAAGCTGGGCGCCGACGACCTGGTGCGTCAGGTCAACCGAATACTGGACCAGTACCGCAAGGACGGGGGCTGGAAGGCGTCGTACGACAAGTGGCTGTCCCCGACGCTGGGCGCGGACTCCGGCTCGGCGACCCCGCCGGTCCCCGTCTACCGGTGACCCGGCCGGCGCCCCACACACGGAACACGAAGAGCAGCGAGAGGTGATCGATGGGCGGCACGGACCCCGCCGGGCCGGTGCTCGACCGCGACGAGGTGGACCGTGCGCTGGCGCGGCTCGGCGCGGAGCACGAGGCGATCGAGACCTCGCTCCTGGCCCTGCAGGACCACGCGGGCCGCAGACTGCTGGAGGGCGCCGGGCTGACCGGCGTCACCCGGGAGCGCTGGGCGGCCACGGAGGCGTCGATAACGCTGCTGTGGACGTACTTCGACGCGTACACCGCGGCGCTGCGCACCGCCCGTGAGATCCGCGCCCGCCGCCGCTGGTCGAGCCGCGAGGACCTGGTGGAGCTGACCGGGCTGCTGCGCGGCGAATCGGTGACGGTGGCCGGCTCGGCCGCGTCCGCCGAGCCGGGCGGCGCCCGGCTGAGCCGCACCTTCACGCTGGCCGCCCTGGTGGACCGGATGAACGAGCTGTACGCGTCCGGCCTGGACATGGTGGTCGCCGCCGACGCCGTGTGGTCGGCGCTGCCCGCCCGGATCGATCTGCTCGCCGCGGAGCTCCAGCGCACCCGGCGGCTCGCGCACTCGGTCGGCGTCCGCCCCGGCGAGCACCCGGCCGGCGACGACCTGGAGCGCATCACGCGCACCCTGACCCGGCTGCGCGAGCAGGTGGTCTCCGACCCGCTCGCCTTCTGGGTCCCGGCGCAGGGCAGTTCGGCGCCCGGCGGCGGCCGCCCCGACACCACCGTCTACGACCGTGAGGCGCGGGCCCTCGACGAGGTGCGCCGGGAGATCGACGCGGTGCTCGGGGTGCGCCAGGACGCCGAGCAGCGGCTGATCAAGCTGCGCGACCTGCTCTCCCGCGCCGACCGCACGCTCGCCGAGGCGCGCACCGCGCGCGGGGAGGTGCTGGCGAAGATCGCCGCCACCGAGGTGCCGGTCGTCAGCGGCCCGCCGACCGCGCTCCAGGAGCAGCTGGCGGCGGCCGCCGAGTACCGCAGGCAGGCCCAGTGGCACCGCCTCTCGCCGCTGCTGGAGTCGCTCGAACAGAAGGCGGAGGACGAACTGCTGCGCGCCCGCGAGTCGTTGACGGCGGTCACCGCACCGCTCGCGGTCCGCGCCGAGCTGCGCGGCCGGCTGGACGCGTACAAGGCGAAGGTGGCCCGGCACGGCCTGGCGGAGGACCCGCTGCTGGTCGAGCGGTACGACGCGGCACGGCGCATGCTGTGGAGCGCGCCCTGCGATCTGCGGGTGGCCGAGCAGACGGTGCTGCGCTACCAGCAGGCGGCGGCCGAACTGCTCGGCGCCGCACGGGTGCCGCGTCAGGGCGGCCCCCAGGACGGCGACGGCGGGGGTGAGTCATGAGTCAGGCGGGGCAGACGTGCCAGCGGCCGGACTGCGAGGGCGCGTACGAGGACGTCGGCGGCGGCGAGCTGTACTGCGACACCTGCGGTCTGGCGCCGGTGGTGTCGGGGTCGGCGGCGGTCCGGTCCGAGCGCGGCCGGGACAGCGGGGACGGCATGGTCTCCTCGCCGCCCACCGGCGTCACCGGCGGCGGCGAGGGGGCCGGCTCGGCGGGCAGCTCCAGCGCGCGCACCGGCAGTTCGCGCACCTCGTCGCAGTCGTCGCGGTCGCGCCGCTCGGTGTCGGGGCGGCTCTCGCGCTCGCTGTCGGGCCGCTCCACCAGCCGTTCGGTGTCGGTGCGCGGCTCCGGCTCCACGGCGGGCTCCTCGGCGCGCGGCCGGCTGGGCGCGGGACTGGTGTCGGTGCCGCAGGTGCCGCGCCCCGACCCGCACTCGATGGTGCTGGCCGACCCGGAGGTGCCCGAGCGCAAGCGGTTCTGCTCCCGCTCGGACTGCGGGGCGCCGGTCGGCCGGGCGCGCGGCGAGCGGCCGGGGCGCACGGAGGGCTTCTGCACCAAGTGCGGCCACCCGTACTCGTTCGTGCCCAAGCTGCGCGCCGGCGACATCGTGCACGGGCAGTACGAGGTGGTGGGCTGCCTCGCGCACGGCGGCCTCGGCTGGATCTACCTGGCCGTGGACCGGGCGGTCTCCGACCGGTGGGTGGTGCTCAAGGGCCTGCTGGACACCGGCGACCAGGACGCGATGGCCGCGGCCATCTCCGAGCGGCGTTTCCTGGCGGAGATCGAGCACGCCAACATCGTGCGGATCTACAACTTCGTGGAGCACCTGGACCAGCGCACCGGCTCCCTCGACGGCTACATCGTCATGGAGTACGTCGGCGGCAAGTCGCTCAAGGAGATCGCCAACTCCCGTCGCGCCCAGGACGGCCGGCGCGATCCGCTGCCGGTGGAGCAGGCGTGCGCGTACGGCATCGAGGCGCTGGAGGCGCTCGGCCATCTGCACAGCCGCAACCTGCTGTACTGCGACTTCAAGGTCGACAACGCGATCCAGACCGAGGACCAGCTCAAGCTGATCGACATGGGCGCGGTGCGCCGCATGGACGACGACGAGTCGGCGATCTACGGCACGGTCGGCTACCAGGCGCCCGAGGTCGCCGACGTCGGCCCGTCGGTGGCCAGCGACCTGTACACGGTGGGGCGCACGCTCGCCGTCCTCGCCTTCGACTTCCAGGGCTACACCAACGTCTACGTCGACTGTCTGCCGGACCCGGACACCATCGAGGTCTTCCGCCGCTACGAGTCGTTCTACCGCCTGCTGGTGCGGGCCACCGACCCGGACCCGGCCCGGCGGTTCGCCTCCGCGCAGGAGATGGCCGAGCAGCTGACGGGCGTGCTGCGGGAGGTGGTCTCCCTCCAGACCGGCCAGGCCCGTCCGGCCCTGTCCACCCTGTTCGGCCCGGAACTGCGCGTCACCGACACGGAGTTGTTCCCCCCGCTGGAGGGCGACGTGTCCCGGCTGGGGGCGCGGGCGGCGCGAGCGGGCAGGTCCAGGACCCGGTCCGCGGCGGCGGCTCCGCCGGGCGCCACGGCGCCGGGCGGCGGGAGCGCGCACGAGAACCCGGGTGCGCCGGGCACGCCAAGCGCGGCGGGCGCCCTGGGTGGTTCGGACGGTTCGGGGAGTCAGGGCGCCCTGAGCGGCGCGGACGGCCCCGCGACCCCAGGCGCTGCGGGCGCTGCGGGCGGTCAAGCGGCTCCGGGGGCGCCGGACGGCCCCGGCGGGTGGAGCCGCCCCGCCGCACCCGGCGCACCCGGCGGCCCGGGGGCGACCGTGCTCGTCAAAGCGGTCGTCGCGCCGGTCGCGGCGCTCGCGCTGCCCGTCCCGCACGTCGACCCCACCGACCCCAACGCCGGTTTCCTGGCCGGCCTGCTGGCGTCCGCGCCCGGTGAGCTGATCAACGCGCTGGCCGCCGCGCCCGCGCAGTCCACCGAGACCCGGCTGCGCCAGATCCGCGCCCGGCTGGAGACCGGCGAGCCGGGCACGGCCTCCGAGGTGCTGCGCGCGCTGGAGGAGCGGCACCCCGACGACTGGCGGGTCGTCTGGTACCGGGGCGTGGTCTCCCTGGTCACCGGCGACCACGAGGAGGCGGCCCTCGCCTTCGACGCGCTCTACGACGCCTTCCCCGGCGAGATCGCGCCCAAGCTGGCGCTCGGTCTGTGCGCGGAGGTCCTCGGGCAGCTCGACAACGCCGCCGAGTACTACCGCCTGGTGTGGAAGACCGACCCGAGCTACGTCAGCGCGGCGTTCGGCCTGGCCCGGGTACGGCTGGCCGGCGGGGACCGGCGCGGCGCGGTACGGACCCTGGAGTCGGTGCCGGAGGCGTCCATCCACTACACGGCGGCCCGCGTGGCGGCCGTACGGGCACGGCTCAGGCACCGTACGGCGCTCGCCTCCGACACGCCGTTCGCAGAGGATCTGACGGCCGCCGCCGGGCAGGTGGAGGCGCTGCGCGCGTACGGTCTGGACCCGGCGCGGCGCGAGCTGTTGTCGGCGGAGGTCCTCGGCTGCGCGCTGGACTGGATACTCTCCGGGGGAGGAGCCGCCCAGGCGGCCTCCCGGCGGGTGCTGCTCGGCAGCGACCTGGACGAGCGCGGCCTCCGCTTCGGCCTGGAGCGCTCGTACCGCACGCTGGCCCGGCTGGCGCCCGGCGGCAAGGAAAGGATCGACCTGGTGGAACGTGCCAATCGTTACCGCCCCCGGACGTGGGTGTAGTTGATGTCGCAGATGCCCCAGCAGGCCGCCCTGTCGAACTGCCCGAGCTGCGCGGAGCCGCTGGAGTCGGACGACCGGTTCTGCGGCGCCTGCGGATACGACCTGTCGACGGCCGCCGCGCCGTCGCCCGACACGCCGACGCTGACGATGGGCCGCGGCGCGGTGCCGCGCCCGGCCGCGCCCGCCGAGGGCGGCGCGCCGGGCGACGACAGGAGGCAGGCCGCCCCGCCGAGCGCGGGGGTGCGCTTCGACCGGCCGGACGAGCCCGAGGAGTACCCGTTGCAGGCTCCCGACCCGGACCGGACGCCCGACCCCCGGCACGGCGCCGAGTCCGCCGCGCCTGACGCCGTACCGGGAACCGGCCACGACGCCGTCCCCGGAACCGGCCCCGAGGCCGCGCCCGGGGCGGCCGCCGCGGTGTGCGTGGCGTGCCGCGCGGGCCGGGTCGACAGCGACGGCTACTGCGAGAACTGCGGGCACGCCCAGCCGCGCGAACGCGACCACATGGAGCAGGAGTCGGGCCCGGTGGCCGCGGTCAGCGACCGGGGTCTGCGCCACCACCGCAACGAGGACGCGTTCGCCCTCGGCCGCACCGCGCTGCCCGACGGCACGGCCGCCTCGGTGGCGATCGTCTGCGACGGCGTGTCCTCCGCGACCCGCCCCGACGAGGCGTCCCTGGCCGCGTCCCGCACCGCGAGCGAGTCCCTGCTGACCGCCCTGGCCCGGGGCGCCCACCCGCAGCAGGCCATGCACGAGGCGATCGTCGCCGCCGCGCGGTCCGTCGACGCGCTGGCCGACGAGGGCGCCGGCGCCCGCGAGCACGCCCCGCACCAGAACGCGCCCGCCTGCACCCTGGTCGGCGCGGTGGTCGCCGGCGAACTGCTGGTCGTCGGCTGGGTCGGCGACAGCCGCGCCTACTGGGTCCCGGTGGACCGCGCCGCCCCGGCCGCCCGGCTCACCGAGGACGACTCCTGGGCCGCGCAGATGGTCGCCGCCGGCCTGATGAGCGAGGCGGAGGCGTACGCCGACGAGCGCGCCCACGCGATCACCGGCTGGCTCGGCGCGGACGCCTACGAACTGGAGCCGCACACCGCCTCGTTCAAGCCGGACCGGCCCGGTGTGGTGGTGGTCTGCACGGACGGCCTGTGGAACTACGCCGAGTCGGCCGAGGAGATGGCCCAGGTGCTGCCCCTGGACGCGGCGGCGCGTCCGCTGCACAGTGCCAGGGTGCTGGTCGGCCACGCCCTGGACGGCGGGGGCCACGACAACGTAACAGTGGCCCTCGTGCCGTTCCCGCTCCCGTCGCAGGGGGCAGGATCGGCCTGAGGGCAGGCCGCCGGACGGGGACGGGAGTCCGGCGGGCCCGCACCACGGGGAAGCTCCGACGGCCGGTGGGGACCGGTCCGTTCACAGTCGTCAGCCCCGCTCGCCGCGGGGTGTCCGGAGGGGGATCTGGGAAGCCATGGCCAATTTCGCGAAGTCCGGCGCGCCGCGGTTCTCGGTGGACGTGTACCAGAACGAGTACCTGCCCGAGGGCGGCCGGGAGGTCAACGCGATCGTCACGGTGACGGCGACCGGCGGCGGCACCCTCGGCACCGCCGTCGGCGCGCCGCACCGGTACGCGCCCGGGCAGGCGCCGTCCGCCGCGGTGGCGATCATGGTCGACTGCTCGGGCTCGATGGACTACCCGCCGGCCAAGTTGCGCAACGCCCGGGAGGCGACGGCCGCCGCGATCGACACCCTGCGCGACGGAACGCGCTTCGCGGTGATCGGCGGCACGCACGTGGCCACGGAGGTCTATCCGGGCGGCGGCCGGCTCGCGGTCGCCGACGCCGCCACCCGCGACCAGGCCAAGCAGGCGCTGCGCCGGCTGAGCGCGGGCGGCGGCACGGCCATCGGCACCTGGCTGCGGCTGGCCGACCGGCTGCTGTCGTCGGCGGACGTCGCCATCCGGCACGGCATCCTGCTCACCGACGGCCGCAACGAGCACGAGGCGCCCGAGGACCTGAAGCGGACGCTGGAGGAGTGCGCCGGCCGTTTCACCTGTGACGCGCGGGGCGTGGGCACCGACTGGGAAGTGAAAGAAGTCACAGGCATCGCCTCGGCCCTGCTCGGCACCGCGGACATCGTCGCCGATCCGGCCGCGCTGGCCGCCGACTTCACGCACATGATGGAGACGGCGATGGGCAAGGAGGTCGCCGACGTCGCCCTGCGGGTGTGGACGCCGGTCGGCACCGCCATCAAGTTCGTCAAGCAAGTCGCCCCGACGGTCGTGGAGTTGACCGACCGCCGCACCGAGGCGGGCCCGCGCGCCGGCGACTACCCCACCGGTTCCTGGGGCGACGAGTCCCGCGACTACCACCTGTGCGTCGAGGTCCCGGCCGCGCACGTGGGCCGCGAGATGCTGGCCGCCCGGGTCTCGCTGGTGGTCCCGCAACCGGACGAACCCGCGCAGAACCTCGGCGCGCAGGGCCTCGTACGGGCCGTGTGGACCGACGACGTGGTCGCCTCCACCGCGATCAGCCCGCAGGTCGCCCACTACACCGGTCAGGCCGAACTGGCACAGGTCATCCAACAGGGTATCGAACTGCGCAAAGCGGGAGATCTCGACGGAGCGACGGCCAAACTGGGTCGTGCGGTGCAGCTCGCCGGCGCCTCGGGGAACGCCGATACTGCGAAACTGCTTGCGAAGGTGGTGGACGTGGTCGACGCGGCGGCAGGTACTGTGCGACTGAAGGCGAAGGTCGCGGAGGCCGACGAGATGACTCTCGAAACCCGGTCCACAAAGACTGTTCGTGTAAAGAAGTGAGCTAGCGAGTGACGCGGGAGAACCGCGTCGGACAGCGAGCCCGGCCCCTCGGGGTGGGAGAAATCCGGCCGGAGCGGCCGGAACAGGAGAGGGGGAAGCGCCGACATGCCGACCTGCCCGAACGGACACCAGTCGGGTTCCGACGACTGGTGCGAGGTCTGCGGTCACCGCATGGCCGGTGCCGTACCGCCCCCGCCCCCGCCGCCGCCCGTGGGCGGCTACGGCTTCCCGCCCGCGCCCGGCCCGGGCGGCCCCGGCCAGCCCGGTGGCCCCGGCGGGTTCGGCGGTCCCGGTCAGCCCGGTGGCCGTCAGCACCCCGGCGCGGGGCCCGGCGGCGCCCAGCCCGAGCTGTGCCCGCAGTGCCGTACGCCCCGCGAGGGCGGTGCGCCGTTCTGCGAGGAGTGCCGCTGGAACTTCCTGACCAACACGGCCACCTCCTACACCCCGGCCGCGCCGCGCCCCCAGGGTCCCGGCGGCCCGGGTGGCCCGGGCGCGGGTCCCGGCGGTCCCGGCGGACAGGGCGGCACCGGCCCGCGGTTCCCGCAGGCGCCCGGCCCGTCCTTCGGCGGCGGTGACTCCTTCGACTACCAGGGCTCCCGGCCGTCCCAGGTCAACCGGCCCGCCGAGCCGATCCCGCCGTTCGGCGCCGACCCGCAGGGCCGCCCCGGCGGCCCCGGCCCGTTCGGCGCTCCGCCGCCCGGCCCCTCGGGCTTCGGCGGCGACCCGTCCCGCCCGGCCCCGCCCCCGCACGGCGGCCCGAACGGCCCCGGCGGCTTCGGCGGCCCGAACGGACCCGGTGGTCCCGGCAGACCCGGTGGGCAGGGCGGCCCTGGTGGGCAGGGCGGCCCTGGTGGCCCGAACGGTCCCGGCGGCTTCGGCGGCCCCGGTGGGCAGGGCGGCCCCAACGGCCCGGGCGGCTTCGGCGGTCCTGGTGGGCAGGGCGGCCCTGGTGGCCCGAACGGTCCCAGCGGCTTCGGCGGCCCCAACGGCCCGGGCGGCCCCAACGGCCCGGGCGGCTTCGGCGGCCCGAACGGTCCCGGCGGTCCCGGCGGACCCGGCGGTCAGGGTGGCCAGAACGGTCCTGGCGGCCCCGGTGGGCCGGGTGCGCCCCAGGCGTTCCACCAGCCCGGTCCGCAGGCCGCGCCGCCGTTCCCGCAGGAGACGAACCGGCCGCAGCACGGCGGTCCGTCCTTCGGCGGCGGTGACGACGACTGGGTGATCTCCCCGCCGTCGTCCACGGGCCACGGCGGTCCCGGTGGTCCCGGCGGTCCCGGCAACCAGGGCGGCGGCTACGGCTACCCGCAGCCCGGCGGCACCCAGGCCCCGCCCGGCCAGGCGTTCCCGCAGCAGCCCCAGCAGCCGGCGACGTGGACGGCGACGATCGGTCCCGACCGCGAGTACTTCATGGCGATGATGCACCGCTCGGGGCCCGAGGCCGCGGGGCTGAACCTGCCCGCGTACTCGCCCGAGCAGCAGCGCACGCTCAGCGGCAACCAGATCACCATCGGCCGCCGCCGGCACTCCACCGGCGACACCCCCGACATCGACCTGTCGGTGCCGCCGGAGGACCCGGGCGTCTCGCACCAGCACGCGGTGCTGGTGCAGCAGCCGGACGGCACCTGGGCGGTGGTCGACCAGAACTCGACCAACGGCACGACGGTCAACGGTTCCGAGGAGCCCATCCAGCCCTTCGTGCCGGTGCCGCTCCAGGACGGCGACCGGGTGCACGTCGGCGCGTGGACGACGATCACCGTCCGGCGCGGCTGACCACCACCGGCGGCCGGCCCCCGGCCGGTCCGCCGGTCGCTCCGGCGGGCGGCCGATCGGCGCGTGCGCCGGTCAGCCCGGCAGGGGCCAGGTGTGCGGCCCCGCCGGGTCGTCCAGCCACGCCCACGCGTGCTCGCCGCGCACGGTGATGCCGTAGCGCTCGCGCTCCGGGCGCCCCTCGCGCCGCCACAGGTCGTACGCCGCGCGCGGGTCCGTCCGGCCGCGGGTCAGGGCCAGCAGGAAGTGGAACAGCTCGTCCTCGCGGGCCCGCGCGGGCAGCCCGTCCAGCCGCGGGAGCGGCTCCTCGGGACCGCCGCCGCGCAGCGGCACGAAGTAGGCGGGGGTGTCCAGGAACCGGCCCTCGGCGTGGGCGGCGTCCCGTACGGTCAGGGCGACCAGGCCGGTGGCGATCGGCGCGAGGACGCGCCCGCCCGGGACACTCTGGGCGAGCCAGGCGCGCGGGACGGTGGGCAGCCCGCAGGTGGCGATGATCCGGTCGTAGGGGGCGCGTGCGGCGACTCCCCGCGCGCCGTCGCCGGTGACGACGACGGGGCGGAACCCGGCCGCCGCCAGGTGGCGGCGCGCCGCCTCGGTGATCTCCGGCTCCAGGTCGACGCTGGTGACGAGGGCGCCATCGCCGAGCCGGCGGGCGAGCAGGGCGGCGTTGTAGCCGGTGCCCGCGCCGATCTCCAGGATCCGGTCGCCGTCCGCGACCCGCAGTTCGGCCAGCATCCGGGCCATCAGCGAGGGCTGGCTGCTGGAGGAGACCAGTTCCCCGTCGCGCATCCGGGTGGCCAGCGGGACGTCCTCGTAGGCGCCGCGCAGCCAGCGCTCGCGCGCCACGGGGTCCGGGCTCTCGCCCCAGCGACGTTCGTAGCCCCCGGCGCCGGCGACGTAGTAGTACGGCACGAACAGGTGCCGCGGCACCGCCGCGAACACCGCCCGCCATCCGGGGTCGGCCGCCCACGCCCCGCTCGCGTCGATCTCCCGCACCAGCGCGGCCCGCGCCCGCCCGGCGAGATCCGCCGACTCCCCGCCACTCTTGTCACCCCGGCCGTGCCGGTCGGCCCCGTCGGCCCCGTCTTCACTGATCTCGGCATGCGCGCCCATGACTCCACTGTGCGGCGCGGGCGGCCGGGAGGCGAGCACCGGCGGCTCCGGGCCGCGTGCCGGGGGCGGTCGTAGGACCGAAGTCCTCCGCCCGCCGTCTGAGACCATGGACGGGTACGGCACAGTCCCCGGCACGACATTGTGAGGCAACCAGACGTGACCGAGATTCGGCGCGGCACGCTTCCGGAGCAGACGTTCTACGAGCAGGTCGGCGGGGAGGAGACGTTCCGCCGGCTCGTGCACCGTTTCTACGCGGGCGTCGCCGGCGATCCGGAGCTGCGTGCCATGTACCCGGAGGAGGACCTCGGTCCGGCCGAGGAGCGGCTGCGGCTGTTCCTGATCCAGTACTGGGGCGGCCCGACGACGTACGGCGAGCGGCGCGGCCACCCGCGGCTGCGGATGCGGCACATGCCGTTCACGGTGGACCGGGCCGCGCACGACGCGTGGCTGCGGCACATGCGCGCGGCCGTCGACGAGCTGGACCTGCCGCCGGAGCAGGAGCAGACGCTGTGGAACTACCTGACGTACGCGGCGGCCTCCATGGTCAACACCCCCGACTGAGCCGTACGACGCTCACGACGGAGCCGTACGACGCTCCCGGCCGCGAAGCTGAGCCCCGCATTCCGGTCGCCCGGCGCCGGATTTCGGTCACGATCCGGTCAAGTTCGGTAAAGAAGCGCTTTCTAGCCGCCCGTTCCCTCTGACAACATCACCCGGAGATCCGGACGACACGGGGGGAGCCGGGTGGCGGGGTTCACGGGGTTCGTCCTGTCGCGGGCGCGCGCGCACCGGCTGCTTCTGGCCGCCGCGCTGCTGACGGTCCTGCTGACCACGGCGGTGCTGGCGACGTTCGCCGCGTACGCGGGCGCGATCGGCGACGCCGCCCTGCGGCACTCGCTGCGCGAGTCCCGCACCGCCGCCGACGCCACCCTGGTCGTGCGGAGCGAGGTGTCCCCGGCCGGCCGCCCCGCCCTCGACGCCGCCGTACGCGCGCAGGCGCACCAGGCGTTCGACGGCCTGCCGGTCACCGTCCGCTCGCTGGCCCGGTCCGGCCCCTACGCCCTGCCCCGCTCGCTCCAGCCCGCCGCCGAACGCTCGGGCGACCCGGACCTCACCTACTTCGCCGCCCTGGACCCCGGTCAGGTGCGCCTGGTCGCCGGACGGCCGCCCGCCGCCACGGCCTCCGGCGACCTGGAGGCCGCCCTCCCCGAGACCGCCGCGCGCCGCCTCGGCCTCGGAGCCGGCGCCCGGCTCACCCTCGCCGACCGCCTCGGCGGCCCGAAGGTCACCGTACGGATCACCGGCCTGTACCGGCCCGCCTCCGCCGACGCGCCGTACTGGCGGCTGGACGACCTGGGCGGGCGCGGCGTCCGCAAACTCGGCTTCACCCTGTACGGCCCGCTGCTCGCCGGGCCCGGCGTCCTGGCCGGGGACCGGGTGAGCGCCGGGCCCACCGGCTGGCAGGTCTCGGCGGACTTCTCCCGGCTGAGCACCGGCCGGATCGGCGCGCTGCGCGACGCGGCCGGCGCGGGCGCTGCGGCGCTGCGCACGTCCGCGGCGGCGGACGGCGCCCCCGAGGTGACGACCGCGCTGCCCGCCACCCTCGACCGGATCGAGCGCTCGCTGCTGGTCGCCCGCTCCACCCTGCTGGTCGCCGCGCTCCAGCTGACCCTGCTCGCCGGGTACGCGCTGCTGCTGGTGGCGCGGCTGCTGAGCAGTGAACGCGCCGCCGAGACCCGGCTGCTGCGGGCGCGCGGCGGCTCGCGCGCCCGGATCGCGGGCCTGGCCGCCGCCGAGGCGCTGCTGCTCGCCCTGCCCGCCGTGCTGTGCGCGCCGCCGCTGGCCGGACCGCTGACCCGGCTGCTGGCCGGGCAGGGCGCCCTGGCCCGGATCGGACTGCGTCCGGACGTGCCCGCGGCCGGGCGGCCCGGGGTGTGGCTGGTGGCGGCCGCCGTGGCGCTGGGCTGCGCGCTCGCGGTCACCCTGCCCGCGCTGACCTCGTCGTTCACGGTGGTGCGCCGGGCCCGCGCACTGCCCGCGCCGCTGCGGGCGGGCGCCGACGTGGGGCTGCTGGCGGTGGCCGCCGTGGCGTACTGGCAGCTGGACCGGCAGCCGTCCGGCGCGGTCGGCGGCGACCGCGGCGGCACGCTCGGCATCGATCCGCTGCTGGTCACCGCGCCCGCGCTCACCCTGCTGGCCGGCACCGTGCTCACCCTGCGCCTGCTGCCGCCCGCGGCCCGGCTGGCCGAGCGCCGCGCGGCCGGCGGCCGCGGCCTGGCCGCCGCGCTGGCGGGCTGGCAGTTCAGCCGCCGCCCGAACCGCGGCGCGGGCGCGGTGCTGCTGCTGGTGCTCGCCGTCGCGCTCGGCATGCTGGCGATCGGCCAGGGCGCCTCCCAGCACCGTTCGCAGGACGACCGGGCCGACTTCCTGGCCGGCGCGCCGGTACGGGTGCTGGCCGCCGGGGACGGCGAACTGGGCCGCACCGGCCGGTACGCGGCCCTCGGCCACGTACGCTCCGCCGCCCCCGCCGCCCGCACCACGCTCGCCCTGTCCGGCGACCGCACCGCGACCGTGCTCGCCCTGGACACCGCGCACGCCGCGGGCACGGTGCTGATGCGCGCCGACCTGGCGTCCGAGCCGGTGCGGCCGCTGCTGGCGAAACTCACGCCCCAGGGCGCGGCGGCCGGGGCGAAGGTGCCCGCCGGCGCCACCGGACTGCGGCTGACCGCGGCCCTGCGCTCCTCGGGCGCGGCGAGCGGCCCGGTCGGCGTGGCCGTCACCGTCGAGGACGCCGACGGCGTCCCGTACCGCATGCCCGCCGGACCGCTGGCCGCCGACGGCCGGGCGCACACCCTGGCCCTGGACCTGCCCGCCGGCGCGGGAGCGCTGACCCTGACCGGCCTCGAACTGGACGTGACCCAGCCCGTCGGCCGGGCCGCACGGCACCGCCTCACCGTGTCCGCCGTCGAGGCCGTCACCGGAGGAGGGCCGGCCCGGCGGCTGGCGCTGCCGACCGCCTGGACGGCCGCCTCGGCCGGCGGCGGCACGGCCGGGTCCGGCGCCGGCGACGCCCGCGCCGTCCCGACCCGCCCGAAGGTGACGTCCACCGCCCCGCTGACCGTGACCTACGGCACCGGCTACACACCGCGCGCGCTGACCGACCTGTCGGGCGCGGGCGCCTCGGTGAGCGTGCGGGTGCGGGCCGCCCAGCCCGCCCGGCCGGAGATCGCGGCCGTCGCCACCGACGCCTTCCTGACCGCGTCCGGCGCCCGCCCCGGCCAGCGCGTGGACGTGGTGTTCGCCGGGCAGAACGTGCCGGTGCGCGTCCTGGCCGCCGTACGGGCCCTGCCCACCACCGCCCAGGGCGCGGCGCCGGGCGACTCGGTGGACGCCGCGCACGACGGCGGCGCACTGCTGCTGGACCTGCGGGCGGTCAACCGGCTGCTGGAGGACCGTTACGGCGTCGGCGTGGCGCCCACCGAATGGTGGCTGGCCGCCGACGCGCGCCACGCGGACGACGTGGCCGCCGCGCTGCGGGCGCTGCCCGACGTCGACCCGGCGCAGGTCGTCGTCCGCGACGAACTGGCCGACCAGTTGCGCGACGACCCGTTCGGCGCCGGACCGAACGCCGCGTTCACCGCCGCGGCCGTGGTCGCCGCCCTGCTGGCCGCCCTCGGGTTCGCGGTGAACGCGGCCGGGGCGCTGCGCGAGCGGGACGCCGAGTTCGCCGTCCTGCGCGCGCTGGGCGCACCGCGCCGGCAACTGGCCCGGATGGTCGCCGCCGAACAGGGCGTGCTGGTGGCCGTGGCGCTGGCGGCGGGCGCCGCCCTGGGCGCCGTGCTGGCCCGGGCGGTGATCCCGCTGATCGTGCTGACCGGGCAGGCCGTGAAACCCGTGCCGGGCGTCCTGGTGGACCTGCCGCTGCCACGGGTGGCGCTGCTGCTGGCCGGTGTCGCCGCCGGACCGCTGCTCGTCACGGCGGTGCTGACCGTACGCCGGACCGACCCGGCGGTGTCCCTACGAGACCGCGGAGGTGAGTGAGGTGCACGCCGTCGTCGCCTCCTGGGTCCGCGTCCGGCTGCGCACCGCGCCGGGCGCCGCGGCCGCCCTCGCCGTGCTGGTCGCGCTGACCGCGTGCCTGGCCGCCGCGCTGCCGCGCGCCCTGGACCGGTACGAGGACGCGGGACTGCGCCGGGCCGTCGCCCAGGCGGGCCAGGGCCGCGGCACCGTCTCCGTGCAGGCCCCCACGCCCGACATCCAGCTCCCGGCCCGGCAGCAGGAGCGGGCGCTGCTGCCGGACGCCCTGAGCCGCCAGTACACCGGCCTCCTCGGCACCGTCCCCGGCCCGCTGACCGTCGACCGCGGCCAGTCCGCGTACGGCGTGACGACCGGCAGCGGCCTCGCCGTCTTCGACCCCTGGATCCCCCGGCCCAGCGGGCTGCCCGCGAAGGTGTCCCTGTTCGCGCAGAGCGGCCTGGCCGAGCACTCCGTGCTGCGCGCCGGCCGGCTGCCCAGGGCCGAGGGCTCCGTCACCGGCCGTACCGGCGCGGTGGAGGCCGCCGTCTCCGAGGCCACGGCCAGGAGCCTGCACATCCAGGTCGGCTCGGTCGTCCACGTGCCCAACACGTCCGCCGACACCGTGCTCGCCGTCCGCGTCACCGGCCTGCTCGCCCCGCGCGAACCCGACGGCGCCTACTGGTCGGCCCGGCCGCTGCTGCGCACCCCGGCCCTGATCCAGGTGCCCTCGCAGGACCCCGAACCGCCGAAGTACTGGCTCGGCGCGCTGCTCCTGGCCCCCGAGGCCGCCCCGGCCCTGCTGGGCACCGACGTCTGGCCGGTGCGGTACTGGCAGCTCGCCCCCGACACCCGCGCGCTGCACGCCCGCGACCTGGGAGCGCTGCGGTCCGCGGTCGCCTCCCTGGAGTCGGGCCCCGGACTCGGCCGGGCCCGCGCCCTGACCGACCCGGCCACGCAGACCGGCACCGCGCTCGACGACGTCCTCGGCTCCTACGACCGGCTGCGCTCGGGCGTCGGCCCGCTGGTGTCGGTCGCCGCCGTCGGCGGGGCGACGGTCGCCCTCGTCGTCCTGCTGATGGCCGGCGGCCTCGCCGCCGACCGCCGCCGCGCCGAACTCGCCCTGCTGCGCGCCCGCGGCGCCTCGCTGCGCGGGCTGGCCGGGCGGCTCGCGGCGGAGACGGCGGTCGTCGCCGTGCCCGCCGGGGCGCTCGGCCTGGGCGCGGCCCTGCTCGCCGTCCCCGGCGGCCGCGCCGCCTGGTCGGTAGCGGCGGCGACGGCGGTCACGGCCGTCGCCTGCGCCGCGCTGCCGCTGCGCGCCGCCCTCGCCCACCGCACCGTACGGCTGCACGCCCCGCGCCAGGACGCCGCGGCGGTACGGCCCTCCCGGCGCCGTACGGTCGCCGAACTGACGCTGCTGGTGATCGCCGCCGGCGCGGTGGAGGCACTGCGGCGGCGGGGCGTCTCCGGCGGCTCGGGCGCGGCGGACGCGGCGGACGCCTCGGGCGCGGCGGGCTCGGGCCCGGGCTCGGGCTCGGGCTCGGTCGATCAGCTGGTGTCGCTGGCTCCGGTGCTGGTCGGGGTGATCGCGGCGCTGCTGCTGGTCCGGCTGTACCCGCTGCCGCTGCGCTGGCTGACGCGCCCGGCCGCCCGGCTGCGCGGCGCGGTGGGCCATCTGTCGCTGGCCCGCGCGGGCCGCACCTCCGCCTCGGCGGTGCTGCCCCTGCTCGCGCTGCTGACCGCGCTCACCACCGCCGCCTTCGGCGGGTCCGTGCTGAGCGGAGTGGCCCAGGCCCGCGACCGCACGGCCCTGCTCGCCGTGGGCGCCGACGCGCGGATCGAGGCCGCGGTCGAACTGCCCGCCGGCCTGTCCGGCACCGTCCGCGGGATGCCGGGGGTGCGGGCGGCGACGGAGGCGAGCGTCGACTACCGGGCCAAGACCGGCCCGAACCTCACGCCGCTGAAGCTGGCGGGCGTCGCCCCCGCCGAGTACGCGGCGCTGGCCGGCCGCACCGGCCTCGGCGCCTTCCCGGCGCAGCGGCTGCGCCGGCCCGCCGACCGCACGGCGCCGCTGCCCGCGCTGGCCTCCCCGTCGTCCGCCGCCGCCCACGGCACCGGGCCCTTCACGGTGCAGCTGTCCGACGGCGCCACGGTCACCGTGCGGATCGCCCTGGTCCGCGACCGGACGCCCGCCGTGCCCGGCACCGACTTCCTGGTCGTGGACCGGGCCGGGCTGAGCGGCGAGGGCGCCCGCCCGAGCACGCTGCTGGTGACCGGCGACCACCTGGACGCCGCGGCCCTGCGCACGGCGGCCGGCACGTCGGCGGCCGTACAGGTGCGCGCCGCCGAGCGGGCCCGGTACGCCGACTCGCCCCTCCAGTCCGGAGCCGAGCGCGTCTACGCCGCCGCGGTCGCCGCCGGCGCCGGCTACGCCGTCCTCGCCCTGCTCCTCGCCCTGCTGCGGGCCGCCCCCGAGCGGGCCGCGCTGCTGGCCCGGCTGCGCACCATGGGCCTCACCCGCGCCCAGGGCCGGCGCCTGCTGGTGCTGGAGTCCCTGCCGCAGGCGCTGCTGGCCGCGGCGGGCGGCGCGCTGACCGGCTGGGCGACCATCCGGCTGCTCTCCCCCGGCATCGACCTGACGGCCGTCGCCGTGCCCCCGGCGGCGGCCGCCGCGGGCGCGGGCGCGCTGCGCGCCGACCCGCTCTCCCTGGCCCTGCCCGCGACGGCGGTCCTGCTGCTGGCGGTGGGCGTGGCCGTGGCTCAGGCCTGGTGGACGGGCCGCCGGGGTTCGGTACGGGAACTGCGGGCGGGGGACGCCCGATGAGGCGGCGCGGGCCGCGGGGCGGGGGCGTGGCCGGGCCGCGCGAGCCGCGCCGTGCGGGAGCCGTGGGAAGAGCAGTAACCGCGGGAGCCGCAGGCCCCGTACGAGTCGTAAGAGCCGTATCCGCAGGAGCCGCCCGATGACGACGAACCCCACCCTCGCCGACCTGGCCCGGCGCGCCACCGAGGACCGCACCCGGCCCGCCTACGGCCACGACGCGCTGATCAGCTGCGACCGCCTGGTGCGCGTCTTCACCGCCGACGGAGTGGAGGTGCAGGCGCTCCAGGGCCTCGACCTGCTGGTGCGCCGGGGCGAGCTGATGGCGCTGGTCGGCGCCTCGGGAAGCGGCAAGTCCACGCTGATGAACATCCTCGCCGGCCTGGACACGCCCACCGCCGGCGCGGCCCGGGTCGCCGATCACGACCTGCTCGCCATGACCGCCAAGGACCGCCTGCGCTATCGCCGCGAGGTCGTCGGCTTCGTCTGGCAGCAGACCTCCCGCAACCTCCTGCCGTACCTGACCTCAGCGCAGAACGTCGCGCTGCCCATGCAACTGGCCGGCGGCCCCGCCCGCGGCCGCCGGGCCAAGGCCGAACGCGCCCTGGAGCTGCTGGAGATGCTGGAGGTGGCCGACTGCCGCGACCGGCGTCCGCACGAGATGTCCGGCGGCCAGCAGCAGCGGGCGGCGATCGCGGTGGCCCTCGCCAACAACCCCGCCGTCCTGCTCGCCGACGAGCCGACCGGCGAGCTGGACTCGCACACCGGCGAGCAGATCTTCGCCGCCTTCCGCACCGCCAACGAGCGCCTGGGCACCACCATCGTGATCGTCACCCACGACCAGGCGGTGGCCGCCGAGGTGCGCCGCACGGTCGCGATCCGCGACGGCCGCACCTCCACGGAGGTGCTGCGCCGCAGCGAGGTGGACGCGGCGACCGGCGACGAACGGGTGGTGAGCCGGGAGTACGCCATGCTGGACCGGGCCGGCCGCCTCCAGCTGCCCGCCGAGTACACCCGGGCCCTGGGCATGCGCGACCGGGTGGCGCTGGAACTGGAACCGGACCACATCGCGGTCCGCCCGGACGACAGCGAACACGCCTGACCGGCGGCTCCGACGAACCGGGGCCGGCGGCCCGGCGGACCGGCGAACCGGGAGTCAGCGGACCGAGGGTCCAGGGGCCGGTGACTTCAGCGGACGGCGGACGCGGACGCCGGCGGGCCGGCGGGGGCGACGGTCCCGCCCGGCTCAGCGGGACGCCGACGTCCAGCGGCACGGCGACTCGGCGGTCCCTGGCGTCCGGCGATCCGGCCCCGTGCCCTCAGCGGACGCTGACGTCCAGCGTGCCGAGCCCGGAGCGCCGCACCGCGATGGACCCGTACGGGGTCCGCAGCCGCAGCCAGGCCCCGGACGAGAACAGCGCGATCCCGTCCTCCTCGCCCGCTCCGGGCGCTCCGGCCGCCGCCGGGGGCCGGGAGCGCAGGAAGCCGAGGGACTGGGCCGCGTGCACGGCCCGTACCGGCAGCCGGGTGCGGCCGACGGTGCGGGACCAGATCTCCCGCCCGAGCCCGTCCAGCTCCGCGCGGGTGTGCCGCTCGGGCGGCAGCTCCTGGGTGCGGGAGCGGAACTCGGCGACGGCGGCGGCCAGCACGGAGCGCAGCGCGTCCACCGGGGGCAGCCCGGGCTCGGTGCGCCAGCCGCCGCGCGGGGGCAGCACGCCGCTCCAGGGCGGTCCGGTCACCGCGGCCGGGACGGCGGCGGTGGCGGCCGTCTCGTCCACCGCCTCCAGCAGGTCGCCGGCCGAGACGGTCACGTCGAGGGTGACGTCGAGACCGTCCTCGTACGGCTTGGCGAGGCGCACCGCGCGCACCGCGAGCACCTCGAACGACGCCGGCCGCCCGAAGACGGCGAGCGCCGTGCCCGCCGCCTGGAGGCGGACGGCGGCGGCCCGGTCGTAGTGGAGCAGCCGGGAGAGGAAGGCGGCGAGGTCGGCCGCCTCCGTGTCGTCGGCGAGATGGAGGACCGTCATGCGGCGACGGCCTCCTCCTCGTCCTGGTACTCGCCGAGGAACTCGCGCTCCTCCGCGGTGATCCGGCGCGGGCGCTGCGCCTCGAAGTCGAAGGGGACGATGACCGTGGAGGCCCGTACGTAGACCGTGTCGCCGTCCTTGACCTCGTAGCGGAGGGTGAAGGAGGCCGCCTTGACCTCCGTCACCCACAGCTCGATGTCCACCGGCGCGTGCCGGTGCACCAGCTGGCACTTGTAGTCGATCTCGTGACGCGCCACCACGGACCCCTGCTTGAACTGCTTGTCCGGGCGGAACAGGAAGTCGATACGGGCCTCCTCCAGGTAGCGGAGGAAGACCACGTTGTTGACGTGGCCGTACGCGTCCATGTCCGCCCAGCGCAGCGGGCAGCGGTAGATGTGGCGCATCTGCTGGATCAGCCCCGGGTCAGCTTCTTGTAGGTGGCGCGGTGCGGACGGGCCGCGTCCGGGCCGAGCCGCTCGATCTTGTTCTTCTCGTACGACTCGAAGTTGCCCTCGAACCAGAACCACTTCGAGTCGCCCTCGTAGGCGAGGATGTGCGTCGCCACCCGGTCGAGGAACCACCGGTCGTGGGAGACGACGACGGCGCAGCCGGGGAACTCCAGCAGCGCGTTCTCCAGGCTGCTGAGGGTCTCGACGTCGAGGTCGTTGGTCGGCTCGTCCAGGAGCAGCAGGTTGCCGCCCTGCTTGAGGGTGAGCGCCAGGTTGAGGCGGTTGCGCTCGCCGCCGGAGAGGATGCCGGCCGGCTTCTGCTGGTCGGGGCCCTTGAAGCCGAAGGCGGAGACGTAGGCGCGGCTCGGCATCTCGACCTGGCCGACGTTGATGTAGTCGAGGCCGTCGGAGACGACCTCCCACAGCGTCTTCTTGGGGTCGATGTTGGAGCGGCCCTGGTCGACGTAGGAGATCTTGACGGTCTCGCCGACCTTGATGTCGCCGCTGTCCGGCGTCTCCAGGCCCTGGATCATCTTGAACAGGGTGGTCTTGCCGGCGCCGTTGGGGCCGATGACGCCGACGATGCCGTTGCGCGGCAGGGTGAAGGACAGGCCGTCGACGAGGATCTTCTCGCCGAAGCCCTTGTGCAGGTCGTTCACCTCGACGACGACGTTGCCCAGGCGCGGGCCCGGCGGGATCTGGATCTCCTCGAAGTCCAGCTTCCGCATCTTGTCGGCCTCGGCGGCCATCTCCTCGTAGCGGGCGAGGCGGGCCTTGGACTTGGCCTGGCGGCCCTTGGCGTTGGAGCGCACCCAGTCCAGCTCTTCCTTGAGCCGCTTCTGGCGCTTGGCGTCCTTCTGGCCCTCGACCTTGAGGCGGGCGGCCTTGGTCTCCAGGTACTTGGAGTAGTTGCCCTCGTAGCCGTGCAGGCGGCCGCGGTCGACCTCGCAGATCCAGCCGGCGACGTTGTCCAGGAAGTACCGGTCGTGGGTCACGGCCACGACGGTGCCGTCGTACTTGGCCAGGTGCTGCTCCAGCCAGTTCACCGACTCGGCGTCGAGGTGGTTGGTGGGCTCGTCCAGGAGCAGCAGGTCGGGCTGCTCCAGCAGCAGCTTGCACAGCGCGACGCGGCGGCGCTCACCGCCGGAGAGGGTGGTGACGGGCCAGTCGCCGGGCGGGCAGCCCAGGGCGTCCATGGCCTGCTCCAGCTGGGCGTCGAGGTCCCAGGCGTTGGCGTGGTCCAGCTCCTCCTGGAGCTTGCCCATCTCGTCGAGCAGCGCGTCGGAGTAGTCGGTCGCCATCAGCTCGGCGATCTCGTTGAACCGGTCGAGCTTGCCCTTGACCTCGGCGACGCCCTCCTGGACGTTCTCCAGGACCGTCTTCTCCTCGGTGAGCGGGGGCTCCTGGAGGAGGATGCCGACGGTGTAGCCGGGCGACAGGTACGCGTCGCCGTTGGAGGGCTGCTCGAGGCCCGCCATGATCTTCAGCACGGTCGACTTGCCGGCACCGTTCGGACCGACGACGCCGATCTTGGCACCCGGCAGGAAGTTCAGGGTGACGTCGTCGAGGATCACCTTGTCGCCGTGCGCTTTGCGCGCCTTGCGCATGGTGTAAATGAACTCAGCCAAGAGAAACCGTCCGGCAGCTTGAAATCTGGCAGTGGGCAGATACACCCCATCTTGCCGCATCGCCACCCCTGCGCGGAAACCCGTTGGGTGGGGGCGCTGTGACCTGGTCTTTCGCCGGCGGCGGCTGCGACGCGTCCGTCACTGCCAGTCGCCATCGGGCGCCCTTGGGCGCGCACGGCCCAAGGGCAGCCCAGAAGACGATCACTCGTCCCCCCAGCACACCCTGGGAGATCAGCCGCTCCTGAGCCCGGCGGACGACCCGACTCGCCGACGACCTCCGGCACCAGATCACGACCGGCCGTGTCAAGCCTGGTGAACGCCTCCTGTCATAGGCGGCCCTCGCCGGTCGACCTGAGTCGGCCGCGCCGACGGAAGCACGGCGGCTCGTCGTCAGTACCTGGGTCTACGCTCTCGAAGCGCGCGGCCGGCTTCCGGGGGTTCCAGCTCTGAAGGGAATGGTTGCATCCCCGATCTGTCCGGGGGCGGCCCGGAGATCCGTCCGGGACCTATCCGACGGTCGGGCTTCGTCGATGGCCAGGAGACGACCTGCCAGCGCCGGCCGCGCACAACCTCTCGCTCGTCCAGTTCTTCGAGGCTGCTGTCAGGGGGGACGACCCGATACTCGTCTGGCCGGACTGACGGGCAAAGCGGTGCGCCCTCGGCCGACTCTTCCGGTTTCCGAATGGGCCCCTGATGGGCCCGGACGCCCCCTAGCGTTGTGGTGGGCACGACGCCCGCTCGGCCGGCGGAGGAGGGTTCGGATGTTCGGGCTGTTGGTGCGGTTCACCTGCAAGGACGCCAATGCCGCCACCGCGTTCGACGAGCTGGTGGCGCGGACCGGGGAGTGCATCCGTGCGCACGAGCCCGGGACGGTGGTCTACGCCGTGCACCGGGTCGACGAGCGTCCCCTGGAGCGTGTGTTCTACGAGCTGTACCGGGACGAGGCCGCCTTCGAGGAGCACGAGGCGAAGGACTACGTGCGCCTTTTCCTCGCCGAGCGGGACCGGTATCTGTCGGCCACGCAGGTCGAGCGGCTCGACCTCGTGTCCGGCAAGGGGGTCAGTTCTGAGGGGTCTTCTTCTTGCGGATGATGCTCAGGGCCGTCGCGCCCAGGACCAGGAGGCTGAGGCCGGTGGCGGCTATCAGGGGGGTGGTGTCCGTGCCGCCGGTTTCGGCGAGGTTGGGGGCGGGGGCCGTGCCGCCGGCGGTGGCCGGGGTGGGGGCGCTGAGGAGCTGGGTCTTCGTGCCGATCTCGCTGCTCTGGGTGCGGCAGTCCAGGACGCCGGTGAAGCGCTGGGCGTAGCCGCCGGGGCCGGTGATCGTGAAGTCGTAGGCCTGGTCCTCCTGGAGCGGGACCAGGACCGTCCGGGCGGCGCGGGCCGGGATGCTGTGCTCGGCGCCCATCAGCTCGAAGGCGAACGGCTCGTCGCCCTTGTTGGCGGCCTGGATGTCCAGGCCGTCCTTCGCGCAGTTCTTGGCCGCGGACAGCGCCGGTATCGGGCCCTCGTCGGCCCAGGTGGCGTCGGCCGCCGCGGCGACCGTCGACTCGCTGGAACCGGCCAGGATCTGTGTCTGGCTGCGGCTGTCGGAGGTGAAGGCGCGGCCGACCGGCACGGTCGTGGAGGCCTGCACCGTCAGTTCGGTCGAGCCCTCCGCGCTGCCCGAGGCGTGGGACATGTCGCCGCCGTCGCCCTTCGGCACGTCGAAGTACAGGCGGCTGCCGTCCTTCGCGGACGTCACCGGCTTGCCCTTCTCGTCGACGATCCGCACCCCGGCGGCGGTGGCGTCGGCCGGCGGCGTCACCGTCACGCCCGCGGCGTTGGTGTGCACCGTCACCGGGCCGAGCCGCCGGCCGGGCCGGCCGGAGACGGCGGGCGGGTCCAGCGACAGGGACGCCTTGGGCTCGGCCAGGTCGCCCGCGCTGCTCTGGAGGTAGTCCGCGAGCTTCTCGGCCTGCGGGTCGACGGCGTCGACGTGCGCGCCGTCGGAGTAGCGCCAGATGGCCACCTGGGTGCCGGCCGCCGCGTCCTGCTCGGTCAGGTTCCCGACGCCCGCCTTGGCCGCCAGCGCCGCCAGGTCGTTCACCTGCGGGTAGGAGTTCTGGAGGATCCAGCGGATCTTCCCGGCGTGCTTGTTGGCGTCGAGCGAGGTGCCGCTCCAGGGCGTCTCGTAGTACCGGGCGTCCCGCTGCGTGGGGGTGCGCAGGTCGACGCAGTACGTCTGGAGTGTGCCGCCGCCGTCCACGGACATCTCGAACAGGCCCGCGGACACCTGGTGGTCGCCGCTCTCGTCATGGACGACCGCCGCGCCGTACGTCTTCAGGCCGTCCATGGCCGCGGTGGCGCCGCTCTGGCTCTGCGGCTGTCCCTCGGCGGCGGCCGGGCCGGCGGCGGACAGCACACCGGCGGCGACGAGTCCGGACGTCAGGGTCACGGCGGCCAGCCGGGCCGCCGCTCTCCCCCGCGCGGACGGCGCAGAGTACGAAGCACACACAGAATTCCCCTTCGAGCAGGACCCGTTGACGTGGGGGTGCGGTCCCACCAGCAGAATCTCCGAGCTCAGAAAGCCACGTCGGCATCCTAAAGATCTCCCGCACCAGGGTTTGCTGTCAGATCGTCAGACCGGTGATCCGAATCGGAATCGTTATCCCGCCCGGCCCGGCCGCCGGCCCCTCCGCCGGCCCCTCCGGTCCAGCCCGTTTGGCCCGTCCGGCCCGTCAGCCCCGCCGTCACGTCACCGCGACCGGCTCGCGCTCCTGGTGGTGAGCCGGCTCGGCGGCCGGGGTCTCCCACTGCGGTTCGGGCCGCTCCGCTCCGGCGTCCGTGTCCCGGGCGGGCCGGGTCGGCGCCGTGCCCGGGTCCTGCCTGACGGTGCGGCGGAAGGCCGCCGTACCGCGCGACAGGTCGTGGCCGATGGCCACCGCGTCGATGTCCGCCCAGGCGCGGCTGGCGCCGTCGCGGCTCTCCGAGCGCACCTTGAGCCTGCCCTGCACCACCACGGGGTCCCCCACGTTCAGCGAGGCCACGGTGTTCGCGGCGAGCTGGCGGTTGGCCCACACCGTGAAGAAGTTGGTGTGGCCGTCCGTCCAGGCGTTCTTCTCCCGGTCCCAGTAGCGCGCGGTGACCGCCAGCCGGAACCGCGCCGACGCGCCCGACTCCGGGTCGCGGTACATCGGCTGGGTCGCCACGTTGCCCACCGCGCAGATCATCGTCTCGTTCATCACAGAACCCCTCCCTCGCCCGGCCGTCCGGTCCGGGCGGGCATGCGTACGGGCCCGTCCCGTACGGCTGCGTCCGCCGCGCCGACCGCGTCCGTCGCGATCGCCGCGGCACCAGACTGCCTCCGCCGGGCCGGGCCCGCTGGGGCCTGTGGACCACCGCCCGCCTGTGGAAAACTCCGTCACCCGGACGGGCGACGACCTCTTCCCACCGTCGGAGCCGGACGGTTCACCGCGCCCCCGGCCCCGCCCCCGTCACCCGGGCGTACTGCTCCCGCACCTCCCGGTACCGCAGCAGCTCCGCCGCCACCGGGTCCAGGACCCTGGCCCGGCCGCACCCCGCCGCCGCCTCCCGCAACCGCCGCTCCGCCTCCTGCCCGTACCGCCGTGCTGGGCCACGGGCCGCGATGCGGCAGCTCCACTCCACGATCGGGCCGCCGACGATGCCGGCGATCATCAGCAGCACCGGCACCCACAGGTTCGGCGCCAGCACCCCGGCGATCTGGCCGACCAGCCACAGGCCGCCGACGACCTGGAGGATCGTCATCGAGGCCTGCGCCAGCACCGCGGCCGGCCACCAGCCGGGGCGCGGCGGGCGGCCCGGCGGCAGTCCGGCCCGCGCCGCCAGCTCGTCCAGCGCCTCGGGCAGCCCCTGCGCCCCGCGCACCGCGGCCTCGCGGATCGCCTGCGCCCACGGCGCCGGCAGCCCCGTCGAGGCCCGGTCGGCGACCGTGCGCACCGCCTGTTCGACGCGCTGGCGCGCGGTCGCCTCCTCGTCCGGCTGCGTGCGCACCGGGATGCGGCCGGTGGGAGGTTCGCACCGGTCCTGGTACCACCGCCACAGCCGCAGCCACGGGGTTCCGCAGGCCCGGCCCGCGTTGCGCACCCAGGCGCGTTCGGCCGCCTCGCCCGCCGCCACCGCGCCCACCGCGTCCGCGAGCCGGGCCGCGAACTCCTCGCGCGCCTCCTCGCTCAGGCCGACGCGCCGGCGCGTGGCGTAGACGGGGCGCAGGCGGTCCGCGGCCGCGTCCACGTCGGCCGAGATCCGCCGGCCCGCGGCCCCGCGCTCGGCCACGAACTGGCCGAGCACCTCGCGCAGTTCGGGTACGCCGTCGCCGGTGAGCGCGGACAGCGCGAGCACGGTCGCACCCGGCTCGCCGTGCTCCCCGAGGGCGATGCCGTCCTCGTCCAGCAGGCGCCGCAGGTCGTCCAGGACCTGGTCGGCGGCCTCGCCGGGCAGCCGGTCCACCTGGTTGAGGACGACGAACATCACCTCCGCGTGGCCCGCCAGCGGGCGCAGATAGCGCTCGTGGAGGACGGCGTCGGCGTACTTCTCCGGGTCCACCACCCAGATGACCGCGTCCACCAACCCCAGGATGCGGTCCACGTGCTCGCGGTGCTGCACGGCGGCCGAGTCGTGGTCGGGCAGGTCCACCAGGACCAGGCCCCGCAGCTGCGGGTCGGCGTCCGGGCTCTGCACGGGGCGCCTGCGCAGCCGGCCCGGGATGCCGAGCCGGTCGATCAGGCTCGCCGCGCCGTCGCTCCAGCTGCACGCGATGGGCGCGGCGGTGGTCGGGCGGCGTACGCCGGTCTCCGAGATGGCCACTCCGGCCAGCGCGTTGAACAGCTGCGACTTGCCGCTGCCGGTCGCGCCCGCGATGGCGATCACGGTGTGCTGCCCGGACAGCCGGCGCCGCGCCGCCGCCTCGTCGAGGACCCGGCCCGCCTCGGCGAGGGTGCGGTTGTCCAGCCGGGTGCGGGAGAGGCCGACCAGCTCGCGCAGCGCGTCCAGCCGCGAGCGCAGCGGCCCGTCGTACGCGAGGGGCGGGGCGGGCATCGACCGGGTGACGCGGGGTTCGGCGGGGACGAGGTCGGTGGCGCCGGACTCGGTGACGCGGCGCGCGATCAGCCCGTCGTCCCAGACCCCGTCCGGCTCCCCGGTACGGCTGTGGCCGTCGTCGTCGTGCGCCCGCGCGTGTCCGTCGCCGTCACCGCCGCCGTCGCGCACGGGCGCGTGGTGCCCGTCGTCGTACGCCCGGGCGTGCTGCTCGCCGTCGCGTACGGGCGCGTGTCCGCCGCCGTCGCGTACCGGCGCACGCCCCTCGTCGCTCCGGACGCGCGCGTGGCGAACGTCGTCCTGCACGCGCGCGTGCCGCTCGTCGTCGCGTACGCGCGCGTACCGGTCCTCGTAGCGCGCGGGCGTCCTGCCGGACCCGTTCCCGGTCGCGCCGTCGCCCGTCCCGGCGGCGTCCCGCGCGGGTACGGCGGCCCCGCGCGTACGGCCCGTACCGGCGCCGCCCGGACCACCGGGGGTCCCCGACACGCCGCCCGCACTCCCCGACACGCCGGAACCCCGGAAGCCGCGGGCGCCCGTCGACCTGCCGTCGCCGCCCGCACCGCCGGCACCCGAGCCACCGGCGGCCGAACCGCCTGACCTGGCCGGTTCTCCGTACCCGCCACCCCCGGCGGGCCGCGCGGCCCGCTCGGAGGATGGTCTGAACTCCAGCGGTCGCCCACCGCGCTCCGCGCTCCCCCGCCGCGCGCCGCCCTGGACGCGCTCCGCACCGCTACCGCCCTGGGCGGACTCCCCGCCGCCCCGGACGCGCCGCGGCCTGCCCTGCCCCCGCTCGAAGCCCACCGGGCCTCGCGCAGAGCCCGCCGGACCCCGCTCGGAGCCCGCCGAGCCCCGTTCGGAGCCGCCCGCGCTCCGCTCAGGGCTCCCCGCGAGACGCTCGGCCACCCTCACCCGGGCGAACCCGGACCCCGTTTGGGTGAACTCCGAGGCAGGCTGTGCGTGCCCCGAACCGGACGGCGCCCGCTCGGGCTCCGCTCCGCCCCGCCCCGTCCGCGCACCGGACGCCACCGATCCCGCACCGGCCGATCCCGCACCGATCGGCCCCGCACCGTTCGGCCCCGGCTCCGGCCCCGACGACGGCGGGACGCGTTCCGCACCGTCCCCGCCGCCCTCCCGGCCGATCGCCTCCCGGCCGATCGCCTCTCGGCCCATCGCCTCCCGACCCTGCTCGTCCCGGCCCTGCCCTTCACAGCCCTGGCCGTGGCCCTGGCCCTGGCCCTGCCCCCGCCCTTCCCGGTCCTGACCTCTGCCCTCGCCCTCCCGGCTCTGCCCCTCCGCGACGACCGTGCCCTCCGTCCGGGGGGTGTGTTCCGTTTGGTCCTGATCAGTGACGGCGGTCACCGGTCACCTCTCCTTCAGCAGTACGGACAGCGCGGCGATCAGTTCGGCCTGGGGCTCCGGCTGCACTTCCATGGCGTCGAGCGGGGCCAGCCGGCGTTCCCGCTCCACATGCATCACCCGGTCCAGATAGTCGGCGAGCAGCCGCCCCGCGCGGTCGCGCAGCCGCAGCGCGCCATGGGCGCCGATCCGCTCGGCGAGCCCCTCGCCCGCGGACCGTCCCCGGCGGCCGCCCAGCAGCCCGGTGGCGGCCAGCGCGGCGACGACCTCGGGGTCCGGCGCGACGCTGCGGTCCAGCTCGCGCACCTCGTCCTCGGCGTACTCCTCCAGCTCGCGCCGCCAGCGCCGGACGGCGAGCCCGATGCGGTGCTCGGAGCTCTCCACCGAGGGGGCGCGGTCGGCGAGTCCCGGCGCGGCGGCGGCCGGTTCGCGCCGCCAGGCGTCGTCGACGCGCTCGTCGGCGGCGGTGACGGCGCACAGCAGCAGCGCGCCCAAGCTCTCCACCAGCGCGTCGAGCAGTTCGCCGGCGGTGCAGTCCAGCGGGAAGGCCCGCCAGCGTTTCAGGGCGTCCCCGGCGAGCACCGCCCCCGACTGCAACCGGCCCCGCACGCGCGCGTACTCGCCGTCGTAGGCGCTGTCGACGGCCGAGGTGAGGCGCAGGGCGGCCGAGTACTGGGCGGCGGCGGCGCCGGCCAGTTCGGGCATCCGGGCCTTGAGCGAGTCGAGCAGTCCGTAGGCCGTGCGGGCCGTCGTGTGCTGCCGGGCGGCGGGGTCCTGCGCCTGCTGGGCGAGCCAGGTCCGCAGCGGGGCCACGGCGGTGGCGGGCAGCAGCCCGCCGCCCCAGGCGGACTCGGGCAGTTCGGGCACCGTGAAGCGCGGTACGTCGCCGAGCCCGGCCTTGGTGAGCAGCGCGCCGTACTGCCGGGAGACCTCGGAGACGACCTGGTGCGGCACCCGGTCCAGCACCGTCACCAGCGTCGCGTCGTAGTCCTTGGCGGTGCGCAGCAGATGCCAGGGGACGGCGTCGGCGTACCGGGCGGCGGTGGTGACCATCACCCAGATGTCGGCGGCGCAGAGCAACTCGGCGGCCAGGACGCGGTTGTCGGCGACGAGCGAGTCGACGTCGGGGGCGTCCAGCAGGGCGAGGCCGGGGGGCAGCGTGTCGACGGTCTCGATGCGCAGCACGCGCGGCGTGTCGTCGGGCGCGGGCAGGTCGTCGGCGGGTTCCTGCTGGGGGTCCCAGGCGCGCGCGAGGCCGGGCAGCACCCGCATGCCGCTGAACCAGTGGTGGTCCTCCGGGTGGCACACCAGCACCGGGTTGCGGGTGGTGGGGCGCAGCACCCCGGCCTCGCTGACCCGGCGCCCCACCAGGGAGTTGACGAGGGTGGACTTGCCGGCGCCGGTGGAACCGCCGATGACGGCCAGCAGCGGCGCGCCGGGGTCGCGCAGCCGGGGCACCAGGTAGTCGTCGAGCTGGGCGAGCAGTTCGTCGCGATTGGCGCGCGCGCGTGGCGCCCCCGGGACCGGGAGCGGGAAGCGCGCGGCGGCGACACGGTCGCGCAGGGCGGAGAGTGCGTCGAGCAGCTGAGGCCGTACGTCCAAGGTCACCACATGTGAAGAATGCCCAATTTTGAGGGAATTCTGAAGCATATGAGCATGCTCGCGTGCCGACAGAACAGATGGGGCGGAAGGGATCACTGGGACGCGGGCACAGGCCAGGCATAACGAGTGCACAACACCCGGTGCGCGAGGCGTGAAAAGCGATGCACGATTCGTACCTGCCTGCGATTATCGGGAGCGCTTCACCGAACCTCCACACCGAGCCACGGAGGCGGAGCAGCAGGGACACGGACCCGGGAGCCCTATCCTTGTCCCCGGCACCGTCACGGATCGGCCCGCACCGGGCACGACGACCGCGACCGAGGCCACCACACCAGGCCCCCGTAGCTCAGTGGATAGAGCAGGCGCCTTCTAAGCGCTTGGCCGCAGGTTCGAGTCCTGCCGGGGGCGCCACACCCGTACGACGTCCGCAGCCCTCCCCCGGGAGGGTTGTCTTCTTGGTGGCCCGAAGGCCGGGAACGGTTTCCAGGAAGTCCAGGAAGAGGGGGAAAGATCCGGCTTTGGGGTTGAAGTGGCGCTCACGTCCGGATCATTCTTGTCGTCATGTCCCTCGCCGCCGCGCTCGACGTGTCCCATCTGCCCGACTACGCGTACGACTGGGCTCTGGTCGATGTCGAGACGTCCGGTCTGATTGCCCGGCGTGACCGGATCCTCTCCGTCGCGGTGCTGACCTTCGGACCGGACGGGGTCCAGACCGGCGAGTACTCCACCCTGCTGAATCCGGGCTGCGATCCCGGCCCCGTGCACATCCACGGCTTGACCGCGGAGCGGCTCGACGGCGCCCCGGCCTTCGAACAGGTCGCCGGGCGGATCGGCGCGCTCCTCCAGGACCGCGTCATGGTGGCCCACAACGCGCAGTTCGACTACGACTTCCTCGCCCACGAGTTCGCCCGCGCCCGGCTCCACCTCCCCGTGAACCAGCGCCTGTGCACCCTCGCCCTCAACCGGCGGGTGGAGCCGCCCGCCGCCGACCTCAGCCTGGCGTCACTGGCCGCGCATTACGGCGTGCCGCAGACCAGCGCCCATGACGCACTGGACGACACACGCGTCCTTGCCGGAATCCTCCGGTACTCCCTCGCCGAGGCGGCACGGCTGGACGTCCCGCTGCCGCTGGTGCCCTGCCCGCCCCGGCAGAATCCGCAGTTCGCGCCCAATCCGCCGAAGACCCCGTGCGCCTACCGGAATCCGGGCCGCCCCGCGCCCGGCGGTCCGCTCGTCCAGGGCATGAAGATCGCCATCACGGGAGAGACCGCGACCTCCCGGGCCGAGCTGGTGGCCCGGGCCGTCGCCGCCGGCCTGAACATCATGTCGTCGGTCAGTCGGCACACCAGCGCTCTCGTCACCAACGACGGGGCCTCGGGCTCGGCGAAGGCACGGCGCGCGATCGCCGAGGGGATCCCGATCGTCGACGAGCACGCGTTCCTCAAGCTGCTGGGAGAGGTGCGCCCCGGCACACCGCACGAGAGTCAGCCGGCGAGGAGGGTCCCGCAAGCCACGACGCCTCCGGTCACGCCAACGCCGTCCCCGGACGTGACAGCGACCGTCGCCGCCGTACCGGCCCCGAGGCGGCCCGAATCCACACCGTCCGCCAAGCCGTTCGGCCGTCGGCGGGTACTGGTTCTGGGCGGTACGCACGAGGAGGCGTCCGCCGCCCGGACCAGGGTCGTCGAGCTCGGTGGCGCCGCCGCGATCAACCTCTCGGCGAGCGTCACCGACATCGTCCTCTTTCCGGGGGGCGAGCTCGACCGCCGCATGACCCGCGTCTCCTCGTTGGGCCTGCCGGTCCGCGTACCTTCCTGGCTCGGCGCCCTCTCCTGCGAGCCGGCCGCCTCTCCCGCCCGGGACGGTGCGACGGCCGACGTCCTGCCGCGCGGCGGGGTCATCGATCTCCCCAGCGCCGGCCACTGGTACGTGAGCGCCTCCTGGGGGCAGCAGACGAACTGCGAGATCGACGTCGTCGCCTTCGTCCTCGACGAGGACGAACAGGTCTCCTGCGACGAGGACTTCGTCTTCTACAGCGCGCCGGAGAGCCCCGACGGAGCCATCCGCCTGCTCTGCGACGGCCCGACCGAGCAGACCGTCGCCGTCGACCTGGCGGCGCTCCCACCGGCCGCCCACAGGATCGCCGTCGCCGCCGCGATCGACGGAGCCGCCACTTTCGGGGACGTCGGAGCGGTTCAGCTGAGCCTCGCCCCGGGCATCGACGCTCCGGTCGCGGCCCAGGCCACTCTGGATGCCGCCACCAGCGAACGCACCCTGCTCCTCGCCGAGATCTACCGCCGGGGCCCTCGGTGGCGCTTCCGCGCGGTCGGCCAGGGCTACGACCACGGCTTGGAGACCCTCGTACGCGGCTACGGCGTCGAAGTGGAGTGACCCTCGTCCCGCCCGGCGGCCACGCCTGGAGCACGCGCGATCACGTGCGCGCACGCCGACGGCCGGGACCCGTGGGGGTCCCGGCCGTTCTTCGCTGCGCGGACAGGCCTGAGCGACGGATGCCGACGTGAACAAGGGCGCCTCGGCCGCCCCGGCCGGGCGTCAGGAGCTCTTGCGCTTGATGATGATGGTGCTGCTGCAGTCGACGTGGCCGCCACCGGAGCAGTGCTGCGACTGCACGCAGGTGATGGCCCTGTTGCCGTCGTCGACGCACCTGCCGGAGACGCCGCCTCCGGTGGAGTCGCCGTCGTGGGCGGAGGCCTGGGCGGCGCCGAACCCGATCAGAGCAAAGCCGCCCAGGATTCCGGCCGCCGCGGTTGCCGCGAGCTTCTTCGTAATGAGCATCTACCTTGTTTCCTTATACGGTCGACCCGCCACCCGCGGCGGCGAAGTCGCTCCGAACGACAGGATCGGCCGACGTGCCGACCCGGCTCGGGGCCCGGACCGGGGGCCCGGGCCCCGACGCCTGCTTAGATCACCCGTGGTGGGGGATCGTCAGCCGAAGCTGAGGGTGGAGGGGCAGGTCACCGAGGTGGCCTTGCCGACCGGGTTGCCGACGCCCAGAACGTTGGCGGCAACACCCAGGTCCTGGATGTTGACGAGGCCCTGCTGAGTGTCGACCTGACCCGTGCAGGTCTGGCTCTGCTTGCTGTCGACCTTCAGACCACCCTCGTCGCCGCCGTGGGCCTGGGCCGCACCGGCACCGATGAAGCCGACGCTGCCGAGCATGGCCACAACGACAGCGGCCTTCTGGAACTTGCGCATTACCTCTCCTTTTTCATGTCACTACAGTCCGTGATGGACTGATCACTGACAGTCGTCAGCGTAGAGGGTTTTCGTAGGTTTTGACAGTCGAAACGCCCATAGGCGCAACATTCCTGAAAAGTCAGCTTCGTGACGGTGTCGCAACCGCCGTCCGCCGACACCGGAACCACCGCCGCGAACGTCGTCCGCCGGCGCCGGAACCACCGTCCACCCGACACAAGAACTGTCATCCACCCGGCGAAGCAACCCTTCCCCTTCAAAAGGGGTGATGCAGGGATGTTTGCCGTGACCGGTTCGCGGTTGCGGCGTTGAAGGGGCAGTGCGGTCGCGCGTCCTGCTGCCGCACTCCCCGAATCAGCAAGGAGAAAGTGATGTCTCGCATCGCGAAGGCCGCCACCATCGCCCTCGGCACGGGCGCCGTGGTGCTCGGCGGAGCCGGTCTCGCCGCGGCGAACGCGGGCGCCGAGGGCGCTGCGGCGCACTCGCCCGGCGTCGCGTCCGGCAACGTGGTCCAGGTCCCGGTTCACGTGCCCGTCAACGTGTGCGGCAACACCGTCAACGTGGTCGGCGCCCTCAACCCGGCCATCGGCAACGTCTGCACGAACAACTAGCCACCAGCGGTACGGCTGTGACGACTGACGTGCGGTGACGGACAGTCGGTCCGAGCGCCCGGTCGGGGACTCCCCCGGCCGGGCGTTTTCCGTGCCCGGTCCTGCGTACGGTCCCGCGTCCGCCCTCCCCCGCGTACGGTCCCGTGTCCGCGTCCGCGCGGACGCAAGCAGCCAGAAGCAGACGGAGGCAGACGGAGGCAGACGGAAGGGGCGGCTCCCGGATCGTTCCGGGAGCCGCCCCTTCCGACGACGTACGGCGTGCTGCGCGTCCTACAGCGCCAGGTCGCCGTGCATCGGCTTGGCGTCCTGGAGGGCGGTCGTGGCGTCCTTGGTGGTGTGGTGCAGCGGGCGGGCGTCGTTCAGGGAGTTGGCGGCCTCGCGCGCCGTCTCGACGAGCGAGCCGCTGGTCCCGGTGTGGATCACGTCCGACTGGTGGTCCAGCGGGGCCACCTCGACGGGAAGCTTGGAGTTCAGGTGGCCGCTGAAGCCCGCGGACGCCACGTCGGCGGCGAACGCGGGCCCGCCGACACTGGCGGCGATCAGGGACCCGGCAACGATGGCGGCAGCCTTCAGGGACTTCATCGTGTTCCTTTCTTCGGCGACGCGAGTCGCCGGAGGGTGAGTCTTCCGCCGTGCCTAACGAGCCCGGGCCGGGGCGGAAACCGGAGGCGCCGAAGATTGCGAGTCCTCATATGAGATCTCTGAATGACCGGTCGCCCGGCCGGCTGGACGATCGGTGAGCGACCCATTCACGGCCGGTCGGAGGCGGAACACACCGGTACGGAAACGGTCGTGGCGCCGGCCACGGGGGCCGGCGCCACGACCGGTGGGGTTGCGCCGTACGGCGCTATGCGACCGGCTATGCCGCTCACGAGGCCGGCGACAGGAGCGAGGACGGCAACGAGGACGGCAGCGAGATCGCGGGCAGCGTGACGGCCGAGGTCACGGGCTCCGAAGAGGCGGACGAGGCGGACGAGGTGTCGGTGGGGGACGGCGTCGCGGAGGCGGCGGAGTCGGCCGTGGTCGCGTCGGCGGTCAGCAGGCCGGTGACGAGGCCGGCCACCTGGGTCAGCAGGTCGGTGACGACCGCCTGGACGTCGCCGAGGCCGCCGGTGACCGCCTGCACGAGGTCGTCGATGGCCTTGTCCAGGGCGGCCAGCGCGTCGCTCACCGGGTCGGCGGCGCGCTGTCCGGGCGCCGCCGCCGCGGAGGCGGGCGCGGCCGCGGCCGGTGCGGCGGCCGGTGTCCGGCCGACCGCCTCGGCCACGGCGCGCTTGGCGGCCTCGCCCGCCTGCCGGGCCTGAGCGGCCGTCAACTGGCCCTTGTCGGCCTTGGCGACGGTGTTCAGCAGCTGGGTGACCGGCGCGAGCACGTCCGCGGTGTCGCGGACCTTCCCGGCCTGCGCGCGCAGCGCGTCCGCGACGGGCTGCCGCAGCTGGGGGGCGACGGGGTGGCCGGCCGCGCGGACCGGGCCGGCGGCCATGGCGGCCGTGCCGGCGATGCCGGTCAGCAGGGCGGCGCACAGGGCGCCGGCGGCGATGCGCCGTACGGGCAGGGAGCGCATGGGGGTTCCTTTCGACGGGCGACTGATCTTGAGCCCACCGTGGGAGCGGCTCCGCGCGCCCGCAACCGATCATGCGCTTTCTGGCTGTCGCCCGATTCCCTCCGTTGCCGTGTCGGCCCTGGTCGGGCGGTATCTCGCGGCGAGAGGGCCGGCCTCGTCCGGGGGACGGCGGCCCACAGACGGTCCACGGACGCCCCCCGGACGGCCCTCGGACGCCCCCCGGACGGCCCCCGGACGCCCCCCGGACGGCCTCCAGGCGGCTTCCGGCCGCGCCCCCGGGCGGGCGGGGGTGCGGCCGATGAGGTGGTTCACCGGGGAGGACGTTTCACCATTCCGACACACATGCCCGGATTCAACATGTTTGTCCCGCCGACAACTAGAGTTGCGGCTCTACCCAGGCAACTCTCCCGGCGGACGCATCGCACGCATGTCGCTGCTGTCACCGCCGCCTTCGAAAGGCAACGACGGTCATGCCCCATTCCCTGGGCCCGCTGCTGCGCCGTGCCACGGTGGGCGTCCTCGCCCTCACCGCCCTGTGGCTGCCCTGCGGGTCCCCCGCCGCCGCGTCGGCCGCCCCGCCCGCGCCGGAGTCGGGCGGCATCGCGTTCGCCGAGCGCTACCACGCGCTCCAGCACGGCGGCATCGTGCGCGCGGCCAACTCCTCCGTCACCTGCCGTCCGGCCCCCGGCCAGGGCGGCCCCTCGTGCCCGGCCGCGCAGGCGGGCGAGCAGGGGACCAACGGCGACTTCGACACGTCGTACGTCGACGTCGACGACGACCCGAACACCTACAACTCCTCCCGCGCCCAGGTCCGGCTGCCGGCCGGCTCGCGGGTGACGTACGCGCGCCTGTACTGGGGCGGCAACCTGCGGGTGGGCGAGCAGAAGCCGCCGCAGGACGACGGGCGGGTGCTGATCGCCGAGCCCGGCGGGTCGTACAAGGAGGTCCTCGCCGACACCGTCGTCGGGCACCGGGTCGCGGACGGCGCGGACGCCTTCCAGGCCTCGACGGACGTGACCCGGCTGGTGCGGGAGAGCGGTTCGGGTCCGTACACCGTGGCGCAGGTCAACGTGGCCGGCGGCCGCTCCGAGGCCGGCGCCTGGGGCGGCTGGACGCTGGTGGTGGCGTACGAGAACCCGGCCGAGCCGCTGCGCAGCCTCGCGCTGTGGGACGGCTTCGCGCCGCTGCGCTCCGGCGCGCAGGAGATGCGCCTGGACCACCTGGGTTACCCGGCGGGCGCGGGCGGCCGGGTCGGCCTGGTCGCGTACAACGGCGACCGCGGCACCACCGGCGACTCGCTCACCCTGACGGCCGGCCAGGCGCCGCCCGTCGACCTCTCCGGACCCGGCAACCCGGCCGACGACGTGCTCAACTCCACCATCAGCGACCCCGGCGACGCCCCGGAGCGGGTGCCCGCCTACGGCAACACCCTCGGCTACGACTCCGACGTGTTCGACCTCGCGGGACTGCTGCGCGACGCCGGCGACCGGGCCACCTTCCGGCTCCGTTCGCAGCGCGACGCGGCGTGGGCCGGTGTGCTGTTCGCCGCCGTAGACGCCCGGCGGTGAGCGCTCCGCAGCCCGCCGCGGCCCGGCCGGCCACGGGCGCGCCCGTGGCCGCGGGCCGCCCGCCGCGCGTCCTGCACCTCGCCCAGCCGGTGGAGGGCGGGGTCGCGCGGGTCGTGGCGGACCTGGTCCGGGCGCAGTCGGCGGCCGGTCTCGACGCCGTCGCCGCCTGCCCCGACGGCCCGCTGCCCGAGCGGCTGCGGGCCCTCGGCACGCCCGTACGGCGCTGGCCCGCCACCCGGTCGCCCGGGCCCTCGCTCGCCGCGGAGGTGCGGCGGCTGGCCCGGCTGATCGACGAGGTGCGCCCGGACCTGATGCACGCGCACAGCGCCAAGGCCGGACTGGCCGGACGGCTCGCCGTGCGCGGCCGGATCCCCACCGTCTTCCAGCCGCACGCCTGGTCGTTCGAGGCGGTCGGCGGCGCCACCGCGGCCCTCGCCCTGCGCTGGGAGCGGTGGGGGACGCGGTGGGCGGCGCGGACGGTGTGCGTCAGCGAGGCCGAGCGCGCCACCGGTGAACGCGCCGGGATCGACGGCCGGTGGGCCGTCGTGGCCAACGGCGTCGACACCGACCGCTTCCGTCCGGCGCCCGCCGCCGCCGTACGGGCCCGCCTGGCGCCGTCGGCCGGACTCGACCCGGCCGCGCCGCTCGTCGTGTGCGTGGGGCGGCTGTGCCGGCAGAAGGGGCAGGACGTGCTGCTGCGGGCCTGGCCGGCCGTGCTGCGCGCGGCGCCCGACGCCCGCCTCGTGCTGGTCGGCGACGGCCCGGACGGGGACCGGCTGCGCGCGGACGCCCCGCCGTCCGTGCTGTTCGCCGGGGCCGTCGCCGACGTACGCCCCTGGTACCAGGCGGCCGATCTGGTGGTCCTGCCGTCCCGCTGGGAGGGGATGGCGCTGGCGCCGCTGGAGGCGATGGCGTGCGGGCGGCCGGTGGTGGTCACCGACGTGGACGGCGCCCGCGAGAGCCTGCCGCCGGCCACGGCCGACCGCTGCCTGGTGCCGGCCGAGGACCCGGCGGCGCTGGCCGGGGCGGTGACCGGGCTGCTGCTCGCCCCGGACCTCGGCGCCGGACTCGGCGCCGGGGCCCGGCGGCACGTGCTGGCCGCCCACGACGTACGGCACACCGCCGAGGCGGTCGCGGGCGTCTACCGCGACCTGCTCGGCCACCGGCCCGCGGCCTCCCGCCCGGCCGTGCCCGGAGCGGGTGAACGCTCCGGGCACGGCCGGGCGTTCGGCCCGGGCCGCGACACCGGGGCGCGCCGGACCGCAGCGCGTGTCCAGCCCACCGAGCACAGGGAGTCGAACCACCCGTGACCGCCGAACGCACCGACACCGTCCCCTTGCCGGCCTCCCCCGCGTCCACAGCTTCCCCCGCGGCTCCGCCACGGGACGGTCAGTTCACCCCCGTCTCGGTCGTGCCGCCGCGCGGCGCGGCCACCGCCTTCCGCTTCCCCGCCGTCCACCGCCCCGTCGTGCCGGGCGTCCGGACGGCGCTGCTGGTCGCGGACTGCGTCGCCGCGCTGCTGGGCGCCCTGGCGCTGAGCGAGGGCCGGCGCCACCCGCTGCTGGTCGCGCTGCTGGTCGCCGTCTCGCTGCTGGTGCGCCCGCGCGGCGGACGGCGGCCCGCGCCGGGCCTGCTGGACGAACTGCCCGCCGTGTGGGGCCGGACCACGGTGGCCTGGCTGGCGCTCGCCGCGCTCGCGGCCGCGTACGGGCCGGGGCACGTGCTGCCGACGCGGACCGTGCTGACCGGCCTGGTCGTGCAGGCGGTGGCGGGCTGCGCGCTGCGCGGCGCGGTGCACGGGCGGCGGCGCGCCGCGCTGCTGCGCCATCCGCACCCCGCGCTGGTCGTCGGCCCGGCGGCGACCGCGCAGCGGGTGGCCGCCGCCGTGCTGCGCAGCCCGCGCAGCGGGGTGCGGCCGGTGGGGATCGTCGGGCAGCCGGACGGCGTGGAGGGGCTGCCGGTGCTGACCACCGGCGAGGAGGTCAAGCGCGCGGTCATCCAGAACGGGGTGCGCGCGGTGCTGGTCGTCGGCGGCGCGGCCCGGGCCGAACAGGAGTCGCTGCTGCGGGCGTTGGCCGAGTCGGGCTGCCGGGTGTGGGAGCTGGACGCCGGCGGCCCCGGCTGTCCGGCGGACGAGCGGCTGGCCGGGTTCCCCTGCCGGCGGCTCGACCTGGCCCCGGCGCGGCGCGAGGCCCTCGGCAAGCGGGCGCTGGACGTGCTGGTGTCGGGGGCGCTGCTGGCGCTGGTCAGCCCGCTGCTGCTGGTGTGCGCGGCGGTGCTGCGGCTCAGCGACGGGCCGGGCGTGGTGTTCCGGCAGGAGCGCATCGGCCGCGACGGGAGGCCGTTCACGCTGCTGAAGTTCCGCACCCACCGCCCGGTGGACGAGCGCGAGTCCGCGACCCGGTGGAGCGTGGCGAACGAGCACGAGATGCGCCGCTTCTGCCGGATGCTGCGGCGCACCTCGCTGGACGAGCTGCTCCAGCTGTGGAACGTGCTGCGGGGCGACATGAGCCTGGTCGGCCCGCGTCCCGAACGCCCCTATTTCGTCGCCCAGTTCAGCCAGACCTACCCCGGCTACGCGGCCCGCCACCGGATGCGCGCCGGGCTGACCGGGCTCGCCCAGGTCCACGGGTTGCGCGGGGACACCTCGATCGAGGACCGCAGCCGGTTCGACAACGCCTACATCGACGACTGGTCACTGTGGCAGGACGTGTGCATCCTGCTGCGCACCGCCGTCGCGCTGGTCCGTCCCACGGGGAGCTGAGCGACGTGAGCCTCGCCCTGACAGCGCTCCCGCGCCGGGCCGGCGCGCCGGCGCCGGTCACCGCCGCGGTGGCCGTGGTCGCGCTGCTGGCCCTGCCGGTGTCGCCGGGCGGCGCGGAGCCGGCCGACGCCGCCTCCGCCCTGATGGTGCTGTACTGCCTGATCCTGGTGCTGCGCGAGCGGCGGCGCCCGCTGCCGCGCACGGCGGCCCTGGTGCTCGGCCTTCCGGTGGTGGGTCTGGCGCTGGCCGCCATGGGGGCCTCCTCGGCGGCGGCCGGGCTCGCCGGGCTCGGCCGCTACCTCCAGATCTTCGTGCTGGTCCCGGCGGCGGTGCTGCTGCTGGTCCGCGACCGGTCCGGGTTCCGGCTGCTGGCCTGGTCGTTCGTCGCCCTCGCCCTCGTCCAGGGGGCCGTCGGCGTGCACCAGTACGTCACCCGGACCGGCGCCTCCTACCAGGGCGAGGACGTCCGGGCGGTCGGCACCTTCGGGCCGCAGGACGTGATGGGCATGGCGACGGCGGTCGCGCTCGGCCTGGTCTGCGCGGTCGGGATCGCGCTGGGCCGCTCCTCGGTGCGGCAGCGGGCGGCGGCCGTCGGGTGCGCGCTGGCCCTGCTGGCGCCGCTGGCGTTCTCCTTCAGCCGGGGCGCGTGGATCGCCACCGCCCTGGCGTGCTCCGCGCAGCTGGTGCTGGCCGGGCCGCGGCGGGCGCTGCTGACGGCGGCCGCCGTGGCCGCCGCCGGGGTGGTGCTGGTCGGCGGGTTCGGGCTCGGCGACGCGCAGTTGCGGCAGCGGCTGGGCAGCATCGCGCAGGTCACCGACGCGCCCGACCAGTCGGTGATCGACCGGTACACCCTGTGGGGGTCCGCCGTCGGCATGTGGCGCCGGCACCCGGTGACCGGGGTCGGTCTGAAGGGCTTTCCCGAGTACCGGGACGGCAACGCCGGTGTGGCGCTGTCCTCGGGCGCCGAGGTGGCGGGCGCGGGGGCGTCCTACCGGCGTCAGCCGCTGCTGTCGCCGCACAACATGTATCTGCTGGTGCTGAGCGAACAGGGCCTGGTCGGGCTGGCCGGGCTGGCCGGCGGCTGGCTGGCGCTGCTGGTGTGCGCGGTGCGGCGGCTGCCTCGGGTCCGTGACGGCGGTGGCGGTGTCGGTGGTGACGGGGGTGGCCTCAGCGGTGACGGTGTCAGCGGTGGCGGGGGCGGCCGAAGCGGTGGCGGGGGTGACGGAGCCGGGCTCGACTGCGGGCTGGTCGCCTGCGGGCTGCTGGTGTGGCTGCTGACCGACTTCGCCTACGGCGACATCGGCGGCCCCTCGACCCTGCTGACCGGCCTGGCCCTCGGCCTCACGGCGTGGTGGGCCCTGTCCGGCGACGACCGCGCACCGCGCACCCGCGCTCGGGCGGGAGCCCCGGTCCACGCCGAGGAGGCGGTGACGCGATGACGGTGAAGCCTCCGTCCGTTCCGGACCCCAAGGGCGGGGCGGGCTCCGGCCTGCCCGGGGCCGTCCCCGGCGTGCCCAAGCCCGCCGCGGCCCCCCTCGACCTCGGCTTCGCCGACGACCTCGCGACGCCCCCGGACGGCCCCGGCGCCGCGCCCCGCACGGCCCCCGCGCCCGCAGTGGACCCGGGCGTGCCGCCCGCGCGCAAGGGCGGTGCGGGCGGGGGCGAGGCGGGGCCGGCGTCGCGGGGGTTCCTGGCGCGCGCCGCGCTCGTCACGGCGTCGCTGTCGGTCGCCGGTTCCCTGCTCGGCCTGGTGCGCGACCAGGCGCTGGCCCGGCTGTTCGGCGCGGGCAGCGACACGGACGCCTTCCTGGTCGCCTGGACGGTGCCGGAGTTCGCCTCCACGCTGCTCATCGAGGACGGCCTCGCGCTGGTGCTGATCCCCGCGTTCAGCCTGGCGCTGGCCCACCGCGCCAAGGGCGCCAAGGGCGATCCGGTGCGCGCGCTGGTGGCCGCCACCCTGCCCCGGCTGTGCCTCGCCCTGGCCGCGGTCGCCGCGCTGGTGGCGGGCTGCGCCCCCTGGCTGGTGCGGGCCCTGGCGCCCGGCCTGCCCGATCCCCGCCTCGCCGCCGACTGCACCCGGCTCACCGCGACCTGTGTCCTGGCCTTCGGCCTGGCCGGCTATTGCAGCGCCGCCCTGCGCGCGCACCGCCGCTTCGTGGCGCCCGCGGCCATCTACGTGGCGTACAACGCCGGCATCATCGCCGCGATGTACCTGCTCGGCGCCGCCTGGGGGGTGCGCGCGGCGGCGGCCGGCGTCGCGGCCGGCGGCTGCCTGATGGTCGCCGTCCAGGTCCCCTCGCTGTGGCGGCAGCTCACCAGCCGCCGGCCCGCGCCGCGCGCGAGCGGCCCGGACGCCGAGGGGCGGCCGATGCGGCTCGCCCTGGTCGCCGCCGTGCTGCTGTTCGCGCTGTGCCGCCAGTCGCAGGTCCTCGTCGAACGCTTCCTCGCCTCCACCCTGCCCGCCGGGGCCATCTCGCACCTCAACTACGCGCAGAAGGTCGCCCAGATCCCGATGACGCTGTCGCTGATGCTGTGCACCGTCACCTTCCCGGTGGTGGCGCGCGCCCTCGCCGACGGCGACACCGAGCGCGCCCGCACCCGCGTCCAGCGCGACCTGGCGCTCGCCTCCGCCCTGGTGCTGCTGGGCATGTGCGCGGTCATCGCCTGCGCCCCGCAGCTGACCGAACTGCTCTTCCAGCGCGGCGCGTTCACCGCCGAGGACACCGCGGCCACGGCCGCCGTCATGCGCGTGTACGCCCTCGGACTGCTGGGCCAGACCCTGGTGGGCGCCCTGGTCCGCTCCTACTTCTCGGCCGGCCGGCCCCGCTGGTACCCGGTCGCCGCGATGGCCGCGGGCATCGCCGTCACCTCCTGGACCGGCGCCGCGGCCGTGGGCCCGTTCGGGGTGGCGGGCATCGCCGCCGCCAACGCCCTCGGCATCACCGTCACCGCCGCCCTGCTCCTGACCGGCCTGCGCAAGGGCCGCCGCGCCGCCGCCGACGGGGTCTCGGTCCATCTGCGGCAGGTGCTCGCCGAGCTGAGCCGGCCGGTGCGCGCCGCGGTGGTCGCCACCGTCGCCGGGGCGTTCGCCGCGAGCCGCCCGGACTCCGCGCCGGCCGGTCTGGCGGCCGGCCTGCTGACCGTGACCGCCGTCTTCGTCCCGCTCACCCTCGCCCTGGGCGGTCCCCAGGGCCGCACCTCCGCCCTGCGCTCCGTACGCACCGTCACACGAAGGCTCGCACATGGCCGCAAGCGTTGATTCCGCCGTCCCGGGCGCCGTGCCCGTCCCCCGCCAGGGGCCGTTCCCGTGGGTGGCGATGTACCACTCGGTGGGCGACTGCTCGCACGACCCGTACCGCGTCACGGTCACCCCGGAGCGGCTGGAGCGGCAGCTGTCGTGGCTGCGCCGGCGCGGACTGCGCGGCGTGTCCATGGGCGAGCTGCTCACCGCGCGCGCCCGCGGCGAGGCCCGCGGCCTGGTCGGGCTCACCTTCGACGACGGGTACGCCGACTTCGTCACCGACGCGCTGCCGCTGCTGCGCCGCTGGGGCTGCCGCGCCACCCTGTTCGTGCTGCCCGGCCGGCTCGGTGGCGACAACGCCTGGGACCCGCTCGGCCCGCGCAAGCAGCTGCTGGCCGCCGACGGCATCCGGCACGCCGCCGCCGAGGGTGTCGAGATCGGCTCGCACGGACTGACCCACGTCGACCTGACCCGCGCCGACGACCGCACCCTGCGCACCGAGGTCGCCGAGAGCCGCGCGCGGCTCACCGAGCTGACCGGCGTGCGCACCGACGGCTTCTGCTACCCGTACGGCACCGTCGACGCCCGCGTCGCCGAAGCCGTACGGGAGGCGGGCTACTCCTACGCCTGCGCCATCGACCCCGGCCCGCTCACCGGCCCGTACGCCCTGCCGCGCGCGCACGTCGGGCAGGGCGACACGGCCCTGCGCCTGCACCTGAAGCTGCGGCTGCACCGGCTGCGCCGGCGTCCGGTGGAGGGCCGCTAGATGACCACTCGCGTGCCCGCCGCCCCGGAACGGGCCCTGCACATCATCACCGGGCTCGGAGTGGGCGGGGCCGAACAGCAGTTGCGGCTGCTGCTGCGTCATCTGCCCGTCGACTGCGACGTGGTGACGCTCACCCGGCCCGGCCCGGTCGCCGAGGGTCTGACCGCCGACGGGGTGCGCGTCGTCCACCTCGGCATGGGCGGCAACCGCGACCTGGCCGCGCTGCCGCGCCTGGTCCGGGTGATCCGCGCGGGCCGCTACGACCTGGTCCACACCCACCTCTACCGGGCCTGCGTCTACGGCCGGCTCGCCGCGCGGCTCGCCGGGGTGCGGGCCGTCGTCGCCACCGAGCACTCGCTGGGCGACACGCAGATGGAGGGCCGCAGGCTCACCGCGGGCGTGCGCGGGCTGTACCTGGCCAGCGAGCGGCTGGGCTCGGCGACGGTCGCCGTCTCCCCGACGGTCGCCGACCGGCTGGAGCGCTGGGGTGTGCCCGCGCCGCGCATCGAGGTCATCCCCAACGGCATCGATCTGGACCGCTTCCGCTTCGACCCGGCGCGCCGCGCGCGCACCCGCCGCCGCCTCGGCCTGCCCGCGGGCGCGTACGTCGTCGGCGGGATCGGCCGGCTGGCCCCGGGCAAGCGGTTCGACGTCCTGATCCGCGCCCTGGCCCTGCTCCCGGACGACTGCTGGCTGCTGCTGGTGGGCGGCGGTCCCGAGGAGCACGTCCTGCGCCGCACCGCGCACCAGGCCGGGGTCGCCGGGCGGGTGCTGTTCACCGGCGAACGCCCCGGCCTGCCCGACGGCTCCCCCGGCCCCGACCTGCCGTCCCTCGCCTGTGCGATGGACCTGCTGGCGGCCCCCTCCGAGGAGGAGGCGTTCGGCCTGGCCGTCGTGGAGGCGCTGGCCTGCGGCCTGCCCGTGCGCTACGGCTCCTGCCCGGCCGTCGAGGACCTGCCGCGCCCGGCCGCGGCCGGCGCCCGCCAGGTGCGCGGCGGGGCCGAGGCGTACGCCCGCGCGATCACCGAGGCCCGCGCGGCGGGGCCGGGGCCGCGCACCGCACCGCAGGCCGCGCACCGCTACAGCATCGCCCGCAGCGCGGCCCGGCTGATGGACGTGTACGCGGCAGCCGTCTCCAGCCCGTCGTCCCCCTCACTCCTGGGAGCCAGCCCGTCATGACCACCGCCAAGAGCAAGTCCGCCGTCATGACGGACCCCGCCGGGGACAAGCCCGCGACGGCCTCCGCCAAGGGCAGGTCCACGACCGGCTCCGCCAAGGGCGGGTCCGGGGCGGCCCCCGCCAAGGGAAGGTCCGCAAAGGACGCCCGCGGCGAGTCCCGCGCGGCCGACGCCGCACCCGAGGGCGCGGGCGAGGGAGGCGTGGCCGGACGGGGGCGGCTGCTGCTGGCCCGGGTCAGGAGGCTGCCGTCCGGGGCCGTGCTCGCGGCCGGCGCCCTGGCCGGGGCGCTGTTCGGCGGCGCGTACGGCTGGCTGACCCCGCCGGCGTACACGGCGACCAGCTATCTCGTCGCCGTGCCCGCCAAGAAGGCCGACGTGAACTCCGCCCTCGGTTTCGCCCAGGCCTACGGCCGGATCGCCACCCAGCCCGCGATCCTCGCCGGCGCGCGGCGGCAGGCGGGCGTGCCGGTGCGCACCCTCCAGCGGGCCGTGCGCGCGGAGACCTCGCCGGACGCCCCGATGGTCGCCGTCTCGGCCGCCTCCGCGCGGCCCGCGCTCGCCGCGCGGATGGCCAACGCGGTCTCCCGGGCGCTGGCCGCGCAGGCCAACGCCGCCGAGGCCAGCACCCAGGTGCGGCTGGTGCGGTTCTCCCCGGCGGTCCGGCCGACCGAGCCGACCTCCACCTCGACGCCGGTGACCGCCCTGGTGGGCGTCGGCGCGGGCGGGCTGCTGTGCGGGCTGGCGCTGCTGGCCCGGCCCCGGCGCACCGGCGCGCACGGCGACGGGCCCGCGCCCGGCACCGCCGCCGCCCCCGCCGTGCCCGGACCGGCCGCCGCCGCCGACACGCGGGGCAGCCGGTGACGCCGGTACGCCCGGCGGCCGGGGCCCGGGACGCCCAGGATGTCCAGGGCGCCCGGGACGCCCGGGGCGCGCTAGCCGTCGTGCGACCACCAGTCGAAGCGCACGCAGAGCTTGCCGCCGAGCCAGTACTCCACCCAGCTGCCGAGGTCGACCGGCGAGCAGTCCCGCGGGGCCGCCGGGGCGGCGGGAACGGTGGGCCGCGGTGTGGGCGCCGGGGTGGCGGGCTGGGCCGGGGCGGGGGTCGCCCCGTCGGTGCGGCCGAAGAGGACGGACCGGTAGACCTTGGACGCCTGCGGATTGGCCGAGCACTGCCACACCCCGTGCGGGCAGTAGTCGGTCAGCGTGTTGTAGAGCGGCTTGTGCTCGTCCATCCAGGCCAGCATGCGCCGCATGTACGCGGCGTTGTCGCCGTTGCGGAACAGCCCCCACTCCGGGTACGAGATCGGCTTCCTGTGCGCCTTGGCGAAGTCCACCTGGGCCTGGAGGCCGTACGGTTCCGCGATCTGCTCGTCGAAGGAGATCCCGGACGGCTGGTCGTAGGAGTCCATGCCCATGACGTCGACGGTGTCGTCGCCCGGATAGCACGCGGTCCAGGGAACGGCGTCCCGGCCCCGGTTCGGCGCGAAGTCGAACCGGAAACGCTGGCCCGGCACCGAGCGCATGGTGGTGACGATCCGGTTCCAGTACTTCTTCCAGGACTCCGGGTCCGGCCCGCAGCGGTGGGTGTAGGTGGTGCCGTTCATCTCCCAGCCGAGCACGAGGACCGTGTCCGCGGCCTTGAGCCGGACCAGGCGTTCGGCCAGCGCGCGGAAGTGGTGGTCGAACTCACCGGCCGCGCCCTGCCGCAGCAGCCGTCTGACCTCGTCGTCGGAGACGCCCGCCTCGTTGCGCTCCTGGAGGGGCACGTTGAGGACGAGCATCCGGTCCGGCCGCTCGTTGCGCCAGCGGGCCCACGCCTCCAGGAAGTCGGGCGCCCCCTCGATGTCGCTCCAGTGCTCGCCGGGCAGATAGGTGTGGCCGACGCGCAGGTCGGCGCCGCCCAGCCAGCGGCTGAGCTGCGGCATCCGGGCCACCCCGCGGGCGTCGGAGCTGAGGAAGGCGCCGAAGGCCGGGATCCGCGGGGCCGGCAGGGGCGTGACGCCGATCGGCGCCACGGGCGAGGAAGGCGCGAGCGCGGACCCCACGGGCACGGAGCCCACGGGCACGGACGGCACGGGCACGGGCCCCGTGGGCACGACCGCCGCCGGGACGGCCGGGGCGGCCACCGCCGGGACGCCCGCGGCGGCCGTCGGGACACCGGCTGCCGCGGCCGTCGGGGCACCGGCTGCGGCGGGATCTGTCGGGACGGCTTGCGCGGGCGCCTGCCCGGCGGTCGGGTCGGTCACCGCGGTCACCGCGGGCGTCGGGGCGACGGCGGCGGGGGTGGTCAGGGTGGTCGAGGTGGTCGGGACGGGCGCCGGCGGGCTCGGTGCCGGGGCCCGTGGACCGGCGGCCCGCACCACCTCGACGCCCCGCGCGGGACCGCACGCCAGGGTGGCCAGCGCGACCGCCGCCGCGCCCACGGCCAGCCGGCGGACCCGTGTCCGTCTGTGCTCCGGTGCCATTCCTGCTCCTTTCCTCGCCTCTGTCCGGACTTACCTGTGCATTCCCCGTATTGACGACCAGTCATATGAAGTCAGGCACACGCCAGCCGAAGGCGCCACCGCCGTCGCGGCTTTCGAGTGCCCGGCGCGCCCGTACGGGTGAGCCGACCCCGAAGACACACCGAGAGAAGAGAATTCGTGCCGTTGCTCGACACCCGCGTCCCCGCAGTGGTGCTGCGGATCGACCGGAACCCCTTTCACCACGGAACGCTCGGCGCCGTACGCTCCCTCGGCCGGGCGGGCGTCGAGGTGCACGTCGTCGCCGACACGGCGGGAAGCCCCGTCCACCGCTCGCGCTTCGTCCACCGGCTGCACACCCCGCCCCCGCCGGACGCCTCCCCCGACGACGTCCGCGCCGTACTGCACCGGGTGGCCGACCGGATCGGGCGGCCCGCCGTGCTGGTCCCGATGGACGACGCGAGCGCCATCGCTACGGCCCGGGCGCGCGCCGCCCTCGCCTCCCGCTACCTGCTGCCCGAACTGTCCGGCGCGCTGGCCGAACGCGTCGCCGACAAGGCGGAGCTGGCCGCCGTGTGCGCCGCCGCCGACGTACCGCACCCGCTGACGCTGGTCCCGGACAGCGCGGCCGAGGCCGCGTCCGGCGTACGGCGGCTGGGCCTTCCGGCGGTCGCCAAGTGGAGCCGGCCCTGGCTGCTGCCGGCCGGCGCCGGCCTGCGCAGCACGGTGCTGGTGCGCTCCGAGCGGCAGGCGCGTGAGCTGTACGCGCGCACCGAGGAGGCGGGCAGCCGGCTGCTGCTCCAGGAGTACCTGCCGCCGGGCCGGGACCGGGACTGGTTCTTCCACGGCTACGCCGACCGCTCGGGCGCCGTGCGGGCGGGCGGCCCCGGCCGCAAGCAGCTGGCCTGGCCGCGCGGCGCGGGACTGACCGCGGTGGGCCGCTGGACGCCCCACCCGCGGCTCAGGGAGGTGGCCGAGCGGGTCGTCGGCGAGCTGGGCTACCGGGGCGTCCTCGACCTCGACTTCCGGCACTGCGCCGTGACGGACCGTTACCACCTGCTCGACTTCAACCCGCGCCCCGGCGCGCAGTTCCGGCTGTTCGAGGACGGCGCGGGGGTGGACGTCGTACGCGCCCTGCACCTGGACCTGACGGGCCGTCCGGTGCCGGCCGGGCTGCCCCGGTCCGGGCGGGAGTTCGTGGTGGAGAACTACGCGCCGCTGGCCGCGCTGCGGGCGGCGCCCAGCGGGCGGGAGCTGGCCTGGCACGCGCCGGACGACCGGGTGCCGGGCTGGGCGATGTGGGGTCTGTGGGGCCGGCACGTCTCCCGCCGGCTGCGGCGGCGGCTGCGCGCGACGGCCGGGGCGGCGGTGCCGGGACCGGTCCTCGCGGCGCCGTCCGCGGCGCCCGCCGCCGCGGGCCCTGCGGCGGCGCCCGCCGGAGAGCCGCACGCCGGGCCGCCCGTCCCGGTCGCCGGGTCGTCCCCGACGTCCCTGCCCTTCCCCGCCCCGGCGGCCTCCGCGCACTCCGCCGCCTCCGTGGCTCCCGCGGATTCCGTGACCGCCATGACCGCCATGACCGCCATGACCTCAGTGACCTCAGTGACCTCAGCGAATTCCATGACCTCCGTGAATTCCGTGTCCGGCAACGAGAAAGCGAGCAGTCGATGAAGTACGACCTTGTGGTGGTGGGCGCGGGCCCGTACGGCCTCTCGATCGCCTCCCACGCGGCGGCCGCCGGGCTGACCCTGCGGGTGTTCGGCCGGCCCATGGCGTCCTGGCGCGACCACATGCCGCGCGGCATGCTGCTGAAGTCGGAGCCGTGGGCGTCGAACTTGTCCGACCCGGCGGGCCGCTGGCGGCTGGACGCCTACTGCGCCGAGCACGGGATGACGGCCCGGCACGCGGAGCCGATGCCGGTGGAGACGTTCGCGGCGTACGGGCTGTGGTTCGCGCGCAACGCCGTGCCCGCGGTGGACGAGCGCACGGTGGTCCGGGTGTCCTCGGGTCCCGGCGGTTTCACGGTGGTCACCGAGGACGGACAGGCGGTGCAGGCGCGGACGGTGGCGCTGGCGGTCGGCGTGATGCCGTTCGTGGAGGTGCCGCAGGTGCTGGACGGGCTGCGGCCCTCGCTGGTGACGCACAGCAGCGACCACAGCGATCTGACCCGCTTCCGCGGCATGGACGTCACGGTGGTCGGCGGCGGCCAGGCGGCCCTGGAGACCGCGGCGCTGCTCGCCGAGCAGGGCGCGCGCACCCGGGTGCTGGCGAGGGCCGGGCAACTGCGGTGGAACGATCTGCCGCCGGTGCTGGAGCGGCCCTGGTGGCGGTCGGTGCGCTCGCCGCACAGCGGGCTGGGTCCCGGCTGGCGCAACTGGTTCTACTCCGAGCGTCCCAACCTCTACCGGCGGCTGCCGGAGCCGACGCGGGCGCGGATCGCGGCCACCGCGCTGGGTCCGGCCGGCGCCTGGTGGGTGCGGGACCGGGTGGAGCGGGCGGTGGAGCTGCTGCCGGGCCACGAGATCGCCTCGGCCCGGGCGGCGGGCGGCGGTCTGCGGCTGGAGACGATGAGCCTGGACGGCACGCTGCGCACGGTGGAGACCGAGCACGTGATCGCGGCGACCGGGTTCCGCACGAGCTGCGACCGGTTCGGGATGCTCGCCGCCGAGCTGCGCGGGACGCTGGCCGCGCTGCCGGACGGCTCCCCCGAGGTCGGGCACGACTTCGAGTCCTCCCACCCCGGGCTGTTCATGGCCGGTCTGGTGACCGCCTCGGGCTTCGGCCCGGCGATGCGGTTCGTGCAGGGGGCGACGTTCACGGCGTCGGCGCTGGTGCGCGGGGTGCGGCGCCGGCTGCGGTCGGCGCCGATGACCGTGACGGTCCCCGGTCCGGGCGGCAGCCGCACCGCGGCCCCGTCCCCGGTGCGCCACTGAGTGCTCGCCCCTGACGTCCTCGCCGGGTACGTCCCGGTGAGGGCCGGCCGCCCCGGTCCGAGCCGTCTCCCGTACGGCTCGGACCGGGGCGGGGCGGCGCCGGGCGCCGAAAGCGAGAGGGTCATCCGAGTACGCGAGGCGTACTCGGATGACCCTCTGTCACTGCCGGACGCCGACGCGTCCTAGCGGTGGCCGGCGGCGCGGCCGCGGCGGTACAGCATCGCGCCGCCCGCGATCAGCGCGACGCTCAGGGCGCCGGCCGCCAGGGTCTCCTTGTCACCGGTCTGGGCCAGCTGCGGCGGCTCGTGCGGCTTGACGACCGGCGGGGTGTACCGGACGGGCGGCGCGGGCTGCGGCGTCTCGGCGCGCGGCGGCGGCGTGGTGGGCGTGGTCTTGGCCGGCGGAGTGGTCTCCGGGCCGTTCTCGCAGGTGTTGCCGAAGGAGCTGTTGAGGGCGGCGACACCGTTGACGGTGTTGCCGCAGACGTTCGCCTCCACCTCGACCGGCGCCTGCACGGTGTTGCCCGACAGCACGCCGGGCGAGTCGCTGCTGGTGCCGTTGGCGGTGGAGTCGGCGAAGGCGGAGGTGCCGGACAGGGACAGAATGCCCGTGGCGGCGGCGGCCGCCGCGAACACTCCCCTGCTCAGGGTCTGTCGCAATGTGGTGTCTTCCTGTGTGAAGTTCGGGGAGAGCCGGCTCCGGAACCGGAAGACCGCGTTCTCGCGGTTCCCGTGGTTCGCGTAGCGCCGCATGCCCTACTGCTTCTTCAACCCGACACCGGGGAATTGGTGGCGCAAGTTCACCCGGATGGCCCGCGTGACCGGCGCGAGGGTGACCGCCGCCCCCTCGACGGCCCCTAGGACACCACGTCCTTGCGGGCGAACCCGCGGAACGCCAGGGCGAAGAACACCAGTGCGTAGGTGACAGAGATCGCCGAGCCCTGGATCATCCCGGACCACTGCGGATGCGGCTGCACGGCGTCCGCCCAGGCGAACTGCCAGTGCGCGGGCAGGAAGTGGCGCCAGTGGCCGAGCGCGGTGACGGCGTCCAGCACGTTGCCCACGATGGTCAGGCCGACCGCGCCGCCCACCGCGCCCAGCGGCGCGTCCGTCCGGGTGGACAGCCAGAACGCCAGTGCGGCGGTGACCAGCTGCGACACGAAGAGGTACGCCACGACCACCACCAGCCGCCCGGCGGCGGTGCCCGCGTCGAGCGCGCCGCCGGTGGGGATCCGCAGCGGCCCCCAGCCGTAGGCGGCGGTGCCGACGGCGAGCGCCACCACGGGCAGCAGCACCATCGCGGCCAGGCTCAGCCCGAGCCCGACGGCCAGCTTGGACCACAGCAGCCGGGCCCGGGGCACGGGCGCGGCGAGCAGATAGCGCAGGGAGGACCAGCTCGCCTCGGAGGCGACGGTGTCGCCGCAGAACAGCGCGACCGGGATCACCAGCAGGAAGCCCGCCGACACGAACAGGTTGACCGCGGCGAAGTTGGCGCCGGAGGCGGTGGCCGTGTCCATCAGGGTGACCTGGTCGTTGCGGCCGCCCGGGTCGCCGCCGATGGCGAAGGCGGCGACCAGCACGAAGGGCAGCGCGGCCAGGATGCCGGCCATGATCAGCGTGCGGCGGCGTTTGAGCTGGCGGGCCAGTTCGACGCGCAGCGGCAGGGTGCGTCCCGCGCGGTAGCCGGAGGCGACCTCGACGGGCTCGCTGAGCGTGCTCACGCGGAACCTCCGATCAGGGTGAGGAAGGCGTCCTCCAGGCGGCGGTGCGGGCCGACGGAGGCGACGGGCACGTCGAGCCGTACCAGCTCGGCGACGAGCGTCTGCGGGGCGCCGCCGGGCTCCAGCCGGACCAGCAGGCCGTCGTCGGTGCGGACCGCGGAGGCGACACCGGGCAGCGCGGCCACCTTCTCCGCCACCGGCTCCGCCACGGGCGTGGCGGTGCCGACCAGCAGGGTGTCCCCGGAGCCGATGATGTCGCGCACCGGGCCGGCCCGCATCAGCCGGCCGCGGTCCATGACGACGAGGTGGGTGCAGGACTGCTCGACCTCGGCCAGCAGGTGGCTGGAGACGATCACGGTGCGTCCGGCGGCGGCGTAGCGGATCATGACCTCGCGCATCTCGCGGATCTGCGGCGGGTCGAGGCCGTTGGTCGGCTCGTCGAGGATGAGCAGGTCGGGCAGGCCGAGCATGGCCTGGGCGATGGCCAGGCGCTGGCGCATGCCCTGCGAGTAGGTGCGCACGGCGCGGGCGAGGGCGTCGCCGAGGCCGGCGATCTCCAGGGCCTCGTCCAGGTGGGCGTCCTCGGGCGGGCGGCCGGTGGCCCGCCAGTACAGCTCCAGGTTCTCCCGGCCGGACAGATGCGGCAGGAAGCCGGCGCCCTCGACGAAGGCGCCGACCCGGGACAGGACGGGCGCGCCGGGCCGGATCGCGTGGCCGAAGACGCGGATCTCGCCCTCGTCGGGCCGGATCAGGCCCATCAGCATGCGCAGGGTGGTGGTCTTGCCGGCGCCGTTGGGTCCGAGCAGGCCGAGGACCTGGCCCTGTTCGACGCGGAAGGACAGGTCGCGTACCGCGTACCTGTCCGTCGACCTGGCGTAGCGCTTGCTGAGGCCGGTGATCTGGAGGGGGACGTCGGCGAGCGCCGGGTCGGGGGCGGGGGCGGCGGCGCGGCGGCGGGCGGTGAGCAGCAGGGCGGCCGCCAGGACGGCGCCGGCGGCCGGCAGCCACCACACCCAGGCGGGCAGCGGGGCGGCGGCGGTGGTGACGCCGGGCGCGGTCGGCACGGCCAGGCCGCCCTTCAGGGCGACGGTGTAGGTCGCGGGGGCGGCCGGGGAGGCGTAGGCGAGGTCGGTGGAGGCGACGACGAGGCGCAGGCGGTGGCCCTTCTGCACCTCGTGGTCGATCGCCGGGAGGGTGAGGGCGACGTCCTTGCCGGTCCTGGCGCCCTCGACGCGCACCGGGTCGACGAGCTGGGCGGGCAGCACCGGCCGCGCCTCGCCGGGTCCGACGTCGTACAGCTTGGCGAAGAGCACCGCGTCGTCGCCGCTGGAGGTGACGTGCACGGTGACGGTCGGCGATCCGGTGACGCGCAGGTCGCCGCGCAGGGGCGCCGAGTCGAACCGGGCGTACTGGCCGGGGAAGTCCAGGGAGACGCCGACGCCGAGCGCCGAGAGCCGGGTGAGCGATCCGGCGGCGGCGCCGAGGCCGGGCAAGGAGGAGACGGCGGGCGGGTTGGCGCCGGCCGGGTTCTCGAAGCGCTGGGGGCGGCCGGTCAGGGCGATGGCGCGCGGGGCGTTCGCGAGGCCGGGGTAGGCGTCGGCGCTCGCGCCGCGCAGCAGGGCGGCGCCGTCGGTGGAGTCGACGCCTCCGGTGCGGGTGACCCGGAAGGCGGGGCCGGTGCTCGCGTCCCGGTCGCCCTTGAGGTACCGGTCGAACCAGGTCCGTACGCGGCCCTGGACCCGGTCGCCCTCCAGGTCGCCGCCGTCGTGGCCGCCGGAGATCCAGTCGACGTCGACGGGGGCGCCGTTGGCCTTGATCGCCTTCTGGGCCTGGTCGGCCTGGCCGAGCGGGAAGAGCGAGTCGCTCTGGCCCTGGACGAGCAGGGTGGGCACCTTGATCCGGTCGGCGACGGCGGACGGGGAGCGGGCCGCCAGGAGGGCGCGGGCCGCGGGGTCGGGGCGGCCGGACTCGGCGACCCGCTGGTACATCCGGCACAGCTCGGGTTCGAAGCGGGCGCAGCCGCCGCCGGAGTTGATGAAGACGCCGGCCCAGAGCTTCTTGAACACGCCGTTCGGGAAGAGGGCGTCGGCGAGGTTCCAGTAGGTGATCGCGGGGGCGATGGCGTCCACCCGCCGGTCGTGTCCTGCGGCGAGCAGGGCGATGGCGCCGCCGTAGGAGGCGCCGGCGACGCCCACGCGCGGGTCGCCCGGCCGGTCCAGCTCGACCTGGGGCCGCCGGGCGAGCCAGTCGATCAGCCGGGAGACGTCGGCGACCTCGCCCTTCGGGTCGTTCAGGCCGATCTTCCCGGTGGACCTGCCGAAGCCGCGCGCCGACCAGGTGAGCACCGCGTAGCCGTCGCGGGCGAGGTCCTCGGCCTGCCGGCGTACGTCGTCCTTGCTGCCGCCGAAGCCGTGTCCGAGCAGGACGGCGGGGTGGCGGCCGGAGCCGGCCGGGGTGAAGTACGAGGTGTCCAGGCGCACCCCGGCGGCCGTGCCGATCGCCTGGTCGGCGCGGTGCACGGCGGGCGGGTCGTCGGAGGCGACCGCCGTCCAGGTGCCGGCCCCGGCGAGCACGACGACGGCGGCCCCCGCGGCGAGCCACCGCCGGGGCCGCCTCAGCAGCCTTCGAAGATCCATGCTCCAACGGTACGGGGCACCACCGACAACCGGGGCCGCCGGTGGGCCGACCCCGGCCCCCTCCTGCGGGAGTACGGCCGCCGGACGGCGTACCGCGCCCGTGGTAGCGGCGGCGGGGCCGGGCGGGTACGCCGGAGGCCCCCCACGCGGTGTGGGGGGCCTCCGGCGGAGCGGGGCGTGCGCCGGCGGTACGGGGGAGTTCGCCGGGTTACGCCTGCTCGTCCACGGGGATCGACACCAGCCAGCGCGTGTCGCGGCGCGGGCGGAGGTAGAAGGCCCAGTAGAGGGTGGCGACGGCGGTGATGCCGCCGGTCCACAGCAGGTAGCCGACCTCCTGCTGGGTGAGGACGTACACCAGCACCACGATGAGCAGGACCGGCACGGCCGGCCACAGCGGCATGCGCCAGGCGGCGGTGTGCTTGTGGTCGCCGCGGCGGCACAGCAGGGCGGCGACCGCGACCAGGATGTACATGCCGGTGACGGAGACGCCGGTGACGCCGTAGAGGGTGTCCAGGTTGACGAAGCAGAGGGCGGCGCCGGGGACGCCGACCGCGAGGGTGGCCACCCACGGGGAGCCGAAGCGGCCGAGCTTGGAGAAGACGTTGTTGACGGGGGCGGGCCAGGCCTTGTCGCGGGCGGAGGCGAACAGCACGCGGGAGTTCTGGATGACCATGACGATGCCGGCGTTGATGATGGCCAGGGCGACGCAGAGGCTGACGAAGGTGCCGACCGCGGAGTTGGACCAGGCGGTCACCATCGAGCTGAGGTCGCCGCTGGTCAGCTCCTTGAGGTCGGAGGCGCCCATGGTGATGGCGATGACCGGCACGAGGATGATGACCGAGGAGATGCCCAGGGTGGCCAGCACGGTGCGGGCGACGTTGCGGCGCGGGTTCTCCAGCTCCTCGGAGAGGTAGACGGCGGTCGAGAAGCCCTGGGTGGCGAAGAGCGCGATGGCGAGCCCGGAGATGACCAGCATGGCGGTGACGGGGTCGGTGTGCCCGGCGGAGTCGGCCACGTGCAGGGAGACCAGGCTGCCGACGCCGCGGTGGCTGTGGGCGAAGCCCAGCATGGCGACGACGCCGGCCGCGATGACCTCCAGGACCAGGAAGATGCCGGTGATCCAGGCGTTGGCGCGCAGGTCCAGCAGACCGGCGAGGGTGGCCAGGAGCATCACTCCGGCGCCGGTCATCGACGGGTCGAGGTGGACGATCGGCGTGAGGTAGTCGGCCGTGCCCATCGCGATCACCGGGGGCACGATCACCACGACCAGCAGCGACAGCACGAAGACCAGCCAGCCCGCGAGCCGCCCGGCCATCGTGGAGACCATGGCGTACTCGCCGCCCGCGCTGGGGATGAGGGTGCCCAGCTCCGAGTAGCAGAACGCCACGGCGATACAGAGCAGGGAGCCGATGGCGAGGGTGAGGGCGGTCGCGGTGCCGAGCGAGCCGAACAGGTCGGGCACGACCACGAAGAGCGTGGAGGCGGGCGTCACGCACGAGAGCGTGAGGAGCGTGCCGCCGACGACCCCGATGGAGCGCTTGAGCTGCCTGGGGCTGTCCGTGGTCCCTGTGGGACTGCCGGTCGCCTGGGCGACGGCGTTCTCGACAGGGCGGAGCGTGTCGGTCATACGGCGGTTCCGTTCGACTCGTGCAAATGGTGATGAGGGCTCGGGAGCGCTATCGCCTCCGGCGGCTTCGCTCGTACGTCTGTCGTCTTCTCGTCCGCTCCCAGCGTCAGCATGGAACCCCGACGAAAACCGTCACGTCAATGGCTGTTCACCTTCGGAATCCGCAGCTGCAACCTTTGCGGTGTGGTCTCGTTTTCGCAGGCACCGAGAGCAAGCCAGGGCATTCATCAAGCCTCGACGAAGTGTGACCTTGGTTTCGAAGGTGAACCTTCGTTCACGCCTCCGCCATCCGTTTCATCCCCTACGCACGGGAATCGCAGGGCGCGGCGTAAAAAAAGTTGCGACCGTCCGGATAACGGACGATCAGAACGGGGTGCCGCGTCACCCTCGGCTACCGCGGGTAAACCCGCGGCGACCGGCGGGGGCGGGGCGGCCCGGACCCGCACGCGCGCGTGCCCCGCTCCGACGGGCGTCGGGCGGGGCACACGGGGGGAGGCGGGGAGACCGGCGGCCGCGGGGCCGCGGCCGGGCGTCAGGGGTCTCGGGTCAGTGGTTGCGGGGGAAGCCCAGGTCGACGCCGGCGGGGGCCTCGGAGGGGTCGGGCCAGCGGGTGGTGACGACCTTGCCGCGGGTGTAGAAGTGCGTGCCGTCGTTGCCGTAGATGTGGTGGTCGCCGAAGAGCGAGTCCTTCCAGCCGCCGAAGGAGTGGTAGCCCACCGGCACCGGGATCGGCACGTTCACGCCGACCATGCCGGCCTCCACCTCCAGCTGGAAGCGGCGGGCCGCGCCGCCGTCGCGGGTGAAGACCGCGGTGCCGTTGCCGAACGGCGAGGCGTTGATGAGCGCCACGCCCTCCTCATAGGTGTCCGCGCGCAGCACGCACAGCACCGGGCCGAAGATCTCGTCCTGGTACGCCTTCGCGGTGGTCGGCACCCGGTCCAGCAGGGACAGGCCGATCCAGTGGCCGTCCTCGTAGCCCTCCACGGTGTAGCCGGTGCCGTCCAGGACGACCTCGCAGCCCTCCTCGGCGGCGCCCTTGACGTAGGAGGCGACCTTGTCGCGGTGGGCGGCGGTGATCAGCGGGCCCATCTCGGAGGCCGGGTCGTCGCCGGGGCCGATCTTGATCTTCTCGGCGCGCTCGCGGATCTTGTCGACCAGCTCGTCGGCGATCGCGCCGACCGCGACGACGGCCGAGATGGCCATGCAGCGCTCGCCCGCCGAGCCGTACGCCGCCGAGACCGCCGCGTCGGCCGCCGCGTCCAGGTCGGCGTCCGGGAGCACCAGCATGTGGTTCTTGGCGCCGCCCAGCGCCTGCACGCGCTTGCCGTTGGCGGCGGCGGTGGTGTGGATGTGGCGGGCGATCGGGGTGGAGCCGACGAAGGAGACCGCCTTGACGTCGGGGTGCTCCAGGAGGCGGTCGACGGCCGTCCTGTCTCCGTGCAGGACGTTGAAGACGCCGTCGGGCAGACCGGCCTCGGACAGCAGCTCGGCGATCCGCATCGACGCCGAGGGGTCCTTCTCGCTCGGCTTGAGCACGAAGGTGTTGCCGCAGGCGATGGCGAGCGGGAACATCCACATCGGGACCATCGCAGGGAAGTTGAACGGCGTGATGCCGGCCACCACGCCCAGCGGCTGGCGGATCGAGGCCACGTCCACCCGCGTCGCCACCTGGGTGGACAGCTCGCCCTTGAGCTGCACGGTGATGCCGCAGGCCAGGTCGACGATCTCCAGGCCGCGCGCGACCTCGCCGAGGGCGTCGGAGTGCACCTTGCCGTGCTCGGCGGTGATCAGCGCGGCGATCTCGTCGCGGTGGGCGTCCAGCAGCGCGCGGAACCGGAACAGGATCGAGGTGCGCTGGGCCAGCGAGGACTGACCCCAGGTGGCGTAGGCGTCCTGGGCGGCGGCCACCGCCGCGTCCACCTCGTCGACCGAGGCGAAGGCCACCTTGGTGGTGACCGCGCCGGTCGCCGGGTCCGTCACCGGCCCGTACGTGCCCGAGGCGCCTTCGACGGTCTTCCCGCCGATCCAGTGGTTGACGATCTTCGTCATGCCCGGTAACTCCTTCAACAGATGGCGGCGACGGGTCGAGGCGTGCCGTTCGTGCGGCTCACGTGTCCGGACCGCGTGCCTGCCGGACCGCGGACCCGGTCACGTATCCATCCCACCAGGACCCCGTCGCGAACGCGCCCGACACTGTGTCTGCGGTTTCGGCGTCCCTGTAGACACATGAGGGAGTCCGCGCCGGGCGGCCGCGCGGGGGCGGGACGTCCGGCGCGGGGCCGCGTGCCGGGGGCGCGGCGGGTGCGGGACCTCCGGCGCGGGGCCGTAGCGGGCGGGGAGTCGGCGCTCGCACTTCGCTCCTGCCAGGGCGAAGCGGTCTCCCGCGCCGGAGGCGATCGGTGGCCGGGCGGCGCCGAGCGCCTGGGTGCGTCGGTTCAACGTGCGCTCACCGCCCGGGGTTTGGAACTCCGCGTGCTCCGTGCGTCATGTACCTGCACCGTACAACCGCCCGCTCGCCGACCGCGTGCTCCACTCGCCGATGCGGGCGGCGAACGTATGTGTGACTCCCCCGGTTCTAGTGCGGACACGGCGGCCTGTCAATGAATTGTCCGGACATTCGGACGAGCGAGGCGTCAGGGACACCGTCACGCAACTCTCCTGTCACAGATGTCCCGGTTGTGCGGCCCGCGCGTCACACCCGCGCGACGGACCATGCCACCCCCCGGGCCGGTTCGTTCGCCGGTCACTGGGAGGTACACGTACATGACCGACCGAAAGCTCTGGTCGTACCAGGAGATCGCGGCGCACATCCGGGTGCGGACGGACACCGTGCGGTCCTACCGCAAACACGGACTGCTGCCGCCGCCGGACCACGTGGAGGGCGGCCGCCCCTACTGGTACGCCGACACCGTCCGCGCCTGGGTCGCCGCCCGGCCCGGCAACAACCGCGGACGCGGACGCGGATGAGCCCACCACGGACCGCCCGCCGCCCGCCGCCCGCCGCTCACCCGCGCCGAGCGGCCCCGGCCGGCCTTCGCACTCGTGCGCGACACCGGCATGCCGGGCCGGATCGGCGCGGCGGGCGGCGCGCCCCGTGCGACGCTGCTCGCGCGGGCCCGCACGGCGTCCCCGCCGCGGCCCCGGTCGCATACCCGCCCCGCCCCACACCCTTCACGTCACCTCTTTGTGTCATACCCCCTAGGGGTATAATCTGGTCTTAGTGAGCCCCCCTTGGGCCACGTCGACCCCACACGCCACGACGAGGAGAGCGCCATGACCGCCCAGACCGAGACCCCGGACACCGTCACCGCCGTCTACCAGGTGAGCGGGATGAGCTGCGGACACTGCGAGGGCTCCGTCTCCGCCGAGATCTCCGAGCTGCCCGGCGTCAGCGCGGTGAAGGCCGTGGCCTCCACCGGCGAGGTCACCGTCGTCTCCGCCGCCCCGCTCGACGACGAGGCGGTGCGCGCGGCCGTGGACGAGGCGGGCTTCGAGCTCGTCGGCCGCGCCTGAGCCGCAGCGCGCACCGCGCGTCCCGCGCGGCGCCCCGACCAAGAGGTACCTCTCGACACCGGGCCGTATCGACCAGCTGATACTGGCTCCGTACGGCCCGGTCCGTCATCAGGAGTACGGACATGACCAGTACCACCACCAGCACGGCGACGCCCCCGGCCACGGAGGCGTCCGAGGTCGAGCTGCTCATCGGCGGCATGACCTGCGCCTCGTGCGCCGCCCGCGTGGAGAAGAAGCTCAACCGGCTGGACGGCGTCACCGCCACGGTGAACTTCGCCACCGAGAAGGCCAGGGTCGCCTACCCCCCGGGCGTACAGGTCGCCGACCTGATCGCCACCGTGGTGAAGACCGGCTACACCGCCGAGGAACCGCCCCCGCCCGACCCCGGGCCCGCCGGCGCCGAGCCGAGCGGGGCCGAGCCCGGCGCGGACCCCGAACTCGCCGCCCTGCGCCAGCGCCTGATCGTCTCCGCGGCCCTGGCCGTCCCGGTCGTCCTGCTGTCCATGGTCCCGGCCCTCCAGTTCGACAACTGGCAGTGGCTCGCGCTGACGCTGGCCGCGCCGGTCGTCGTCTGGGGCGCGCTGCCCTTCCACCGGGCCGCCCTCACGGGCGCCCGGCACGGCGCGGCCACCATGGACACCCTCGTCTCGGTCGGCACCCTGGCCGCCTTCGGCTGGTCGCTGTGGGCGCTGTTCCTGGGCGACGCGGGCATGCCCGGCATGCGCGACGAGTTCCGCCTGACCGTCTCCCGGATGGACGCCGCCTCCACCCTCTACCTGGAGGTCGCCTCCGGCGTGGTGGCCTTCATCCTGCTGGGCCGCTATCTGGAGGCCCGCTCCAAGCGGCGCGCGGGCGCGGCGCTGCGGGCGCTGCTGGAGCTGGGCGCCAAGGACGTGGCCGTGCTCCGCGACGGGCGCGAAATACGCGTCCCGGTGTCCGCGCTCGCGGTCGGCGACCGGTTCGTGGTGCGGCCCGGCGAGAAGGTCGCCACCGACGGCACGGTGGTCGAGGGCGCCTCGGCGGTCGACGCCTCGATGCTGACCGGCGAGTCCGTGCCGGTGGACGTGAGCGTGGGCGACGCGGTCACCGGCGCCACCGTCAACGCGGGCGGCCGGCTGGTGGTCGAGGCCACCCGGATCGGCGCCGACACCCAGCTCGCCAGGATGGCGAAGCTGGTGGAGGACGCGCAGAACGGCAAGGCCCAGGTGCAGCGCCTCGCCGACCGGATCTCGGCCGTCTTCGTGCCCGTGGTCCTGGTGATCGCGCTCGGCACCCTGCTGACCTGGCTGCTGGTCACCGGCGACGTCACCGCCGCGTTCACCGCCGCCGTGGCGGTGCTGATCATCGCCTGCCCGTGCGCGCTGGGCCTGGCCACGCCGACCGCGCTGATGGTCGGCACCGGCCGGGGCGCGCAGCTCGGCATCCTCATCAAGGGCCCGGAGGTCCTGGAGTCCACCCGCCGCGTCGACACGGTCGTCCTGGACAAGACCGGCACCGTCACCACCGGCCGGATGACCCTCCAGGAGGTGTACGCCGCGGACGGCGTGGACGAGAAGGAGCTGCTGCGGCTCGCGGGCGCCCTGGAGCACGCCTCCGAGCACCCCGTCGCGCGGGCGATCGCGGCCGGCGCGGAGAAGCGGGTCGGCCCGCTGCCGGCGGTCGAGCACTTCGAGAACGTCCCCGGACGGGGCGTACGCGGGCGCGTGGCGGGCCGTGAGGTCGCCGTCGGGCGGTTGTTCGAGGAGGTGCCCGCGGACGTCGCCCGGGCCCGCCAGGAGGCCGAGGCGGCCGGCCGTACGGCCGTCGTGGTCGGCTGGGACGGCGCGGCGCGGGGGGTCGTCGCGGTGGCGGACGCGGTCAAGGAGACCAGCGCCGACGCCGTACGGCAGCTGCGGGCGCTGGGGCTGCGGCCGGTGCTGCTGACCGGTGACAACCGGGCGGTCGCCGAGTCGGTGGCGCGCGCGGTCGGGATCGACGCGGCCGACGTGATCGCCGAGGTGCTGCCGCAGGACAAGGTGGCGGCCGTGGAGCGGCTGCGCGCCGAGGGCCGGACGGTCGCCATGGTGGGCGACGGGGTCAACGACGCCGCCGCGCTCGCCACCGCCGACCTGGGACTGGCGATGGGCACGGGCACGGACGCCGCGATCGAGGCCGGCGACCTGACCCTGGTGCGCGGGGACCTGCGGGTGGCGGCCGACGCCATCCGGCTGTCGCGGCGCACGCTCGGCACGATCAAGGGCAACCTGGTGTGGGCCTTCGGCTACAACGTGGCCGCGCTGCCGCTGGCCGCCGCCGGACTGCTCAACCCGATGATCGCGGGGGCGGCGATGGCGTTCTCCTCGGTGTTCGTGGTGAGCAACAGCCTGCGGCTGCGCACGTTCCGCTGACCGAAGGGGGCCGTGACCGTGGCCACGGTCACGGTCACCGCCACGGTCACGGCCCCGAAACGGAAGTAAGAGTCCCCCTAGAGACATGAGCGAGCCTCACATAAGCTCTTCACAAGGCTCGCGCATCATCCTTACGCTTGGGTCTCGATCGCCATAACCGGTCTCTTGCGCATCTAAAGGGACATAGGCAAGAGACACAGATCACAGTGATGTGAACGTAACCATCGAAGGGGTTCGAAGGTCTAAGTTTGGCGATGTCAGGAAGCGTCTTGGGGGGCGCGGACTGACGTCTGAGGATGTCTTGGGGGACTTCCTCAGATGGGGGTACCCCCAGCTCGAACGATGGTGAGAGCTTGGGGGAGCGTCGCCGGGACGCGTACACCGGGAAGCTTTGAGCGGCCCTCCCGGAAGTGCGCTGTCCCGGCAGATCGCACAGCAGTAGGCAGGACAGGAGTACGACGGGTTCCGCCCGTCGCGCTCACAGCGGTTCAGGCGCTGGTTCTCACAGACGCCCGGCCGGATCCCGTGGGGGGAATCCGCACCGGGACATGGGAAGGCGCCCTGGCCGTCGGCCCGTGGGGGGACCGGCGCACCGGGGCGCCTTCCGCTTGTCCGACGCCCGCCCCCGCTCTGACGCCGTACCGCCGTCCCGTCCGTCCCGTCCTCTGCCCCGCCCTCGCGTGCGGCGGCACAGAGCCCCGTACCCGCCGTGAGGCGGACACGGGGCCCGGGGAAGCCGTCGCGGCCACGGGGCCGACGACCTTCAGCGCGGGGGGACCGCGCCGGTCAGCGCTCCTCGACCGGGACGAAGTCGCGCTCGACCACGCCGGTGTAGATCTGGCGCGGGCGGCCGATGCGGGAGCCCGGCTCCTTGATCATCTCGTGCCACTGGGCGATCCAGCCCGGCAGCCGGCCGAGGGCGAACAGGACCGTGAACATCTCGGTCGGGAAGCCCATGGCCCGGTAGATCAGACCGGTGTAGAAGTCGACGTTCGGGTAGAGCTTGCGCTCGACGAAGTAGTCGTCGGAGAGCGCGTGCTCCTCCAGCTTCAGGGCGATGTCGAGGAGCTCGTCGTCCTTGCCCAGCGCGGAGAGCACGTCATGCGCGGCGGCCTTGATGATCTTGGCGCGCGGGTCGAAGTTCTTGTAGACCCGGTGGCCGAAGCCCATCAGGCGGACGCCGTCCTCCTTGTTCTTCACCTTGCGGATGAAGGTGTCGACGTCGTTGCCCGAGTCGCGGATGCCTTCCAGCATCTCCAGCACCGACTGGTTGGCGCCGCCGTGCAGCGGGCCCCACAGGGCGTTGATGCCGGCCGAGATCGACGCGAACATGTTGGCCTGGGAGGAGCCCACCAGGCGGACCGTGGAGGTCGAACAGTTCTGCTCGTGGTCCGCGTGCAGGATGAGCAGCTTGTCCAGCGCGGAGACGACGACCGGGTCCAGCTCGAACTCCTGGGCGGGGACCGAGAAGGTCATGCGCAGGAAGTTCTCGACGTAGCTCAGGTCGTTGCGCGGGTAGACGAACGGGTGACCGATCGACTTCTTGTACGCGTACGCCGCGATCGTCGGGAGCTTGGCGAGCAGGCGGATGGTGGAGAGGTTGCGCTGCTTCTCGTCGAACGGGTTGTGGCTGTCCTGGTAGAAGGTGGACAGCGCCGAGACGACCGAGGACAGCATCGCCATCGGGTGGGCGTCGCGCGGGAAGCCCTTGTAGAAGTTCTTGACGTCCTCGTGCAGCAGGGTGTGCTGCGTGATCTCGTTCTTGAACGTGGTCAGCTCGTCGACGGTCGGCAGCTCACCGTTGATCAGCAGGTAGGCCACCTCCAGGAAGGTGGAGCGCTCGGCCAGCTGCTCGATGGGGTAGCCGCGGTAACGGAGGATGCCCTCCTCGCCGTCGAGGTAGGTGACGGCGGATTTATAGGCGGCGGTGTTGCCGTAGCCGCTGTCCAGGGTCACCAGACCGGTCTGGGCGCGCAGCTTCCCGATGTCGAAGCCCTTGTCGCCGACGGTGCTGTCGATCACCGGGTAGGTGTACTCGCTGCCGTCGTACCGCAGTACTACAGAGTTGTCGCTCACGTCTTCCCTCACCGACGTAGTGCCTCATCTTCGAGGTGCCCTGACTGTTCTCTACCATCCCCCATTTGGCTCAGGAGAGTGCACTCGGGGTCGACCATTGGGCCTATTGGCGGCACTCAGTGCCGCCAACCTGCTCATCCTGCCCCCTTCGCCCGGTCACCGGAAGTGCTCTGTGACCTTTGCGACTCGTTTGATCGATCATTTCTGGCGACGGCGGCCGGGGCGACGGAAGGACGTCGCCCTTACGGGTGGTTCGTCCCGTTTCCTCAGGCGCCCGTGAGCCGGTGGTCCAGCCCGGTGCAGCGGCGGCCCGCCGACACCGTGCGCACCGCCTGGCCGATCGCCTTGCGCGAACCGACGAGCACGACCAGCTTCTTGGCCCGGGTCACCGCCGTGTACAGCAGGTTGCGCTGGAGCATCATCCAGGCGCCGGTGGTGACCGGGATCACCACGGCGGGATATTCACTGCCCTGGGAGCGGTGAATGGTGACCGCGTAGGCGTGCGCCAGCTCGTCCAGCTCGTCGAAGTCGTACGGCACCTCCTCGTCCTCGTCGGTCAGCACCGTCAGCCGCTGCTCGACCGGATCGAGGGAGGTGACGACGCCGACCGTGCCGTTGAAGACGCCGTTCTCGCCCTTCTCGTAGTTGTTGCGGATCTGGGTGACCTTGTCGCCGACCCGGAAAACACGCCCGCCGAACCGCTTCTCGGGCAGGTCGGGGCGGCCGGGCGTGACGGCCTGCTGGAGCAGTCCGTTCAGCGTGCCCGCGCCGGCCGGGCCGCGGTGCATGGGCGCGAGGACCTGCACGTCGCGGCGCGGATCGAGGCCGAAGCGGGCCGGGATGCGGCGCGCCGCCACGTCCACGGTGAGCCGGCCGGCCTCCTCGGTGTCGTCCTCCACGAAGAGGAAGAAGTCCTTCATGCCGTCGGTCAGCGGGTGCTGCCCGGAGTTGATGCGGTGCGCGTTGGTCACCACGCCCGACTGCTGGGCCTGGCGGAAGACCCGGGTGAGGCGGACGGCCGGGATCGGGCTGCCGTCGGTCAGGAGGTCGCGCAGCACCTCGCCGGCGCCGACGCTGGGCAACTGGTCCACGTCGCCGACGAAGAGCAGGTGCGCGCCGGGCGGCACCGCCTTGACCAGCTTGTTGGCGAGCAGCAGGTCCAGCATGGACGCCTCGTCCACGACCACGAGGTCGGCGTCGAGCGGGCGGTCCCGGTCGTAGGCCGCGTCGCCGCCGGGCTTCAGCTCCAGCAGGCGGTGGACGGTGGACGCCTCGGCGCCGGTCAGCTCGGCCAGCCGCTTGGCCGCGCGTCCGGTGGGCGCGGCCAGCACCACCTTCGCCCTGCGGGCGCGGGCCAGCTCCACCACGGAGCGGACCGTGAAGGACTTGCCGCAGCCAGGGCCGCCGGTCAGCACGGCCACCTTCTCGGTCAGCGCGAGCTTGACGGCCGCCTCCTGCTCGGGGGCGAGGTCGGTGCCGGTACGGCCCTTGAGCCAGCCGAGCGCCTTGTCCCAGGCCACGTCGCGGAACGCCGGCATCCGGTCCTCGCCGGTGCGCAGCAGGCGCAGCAGCTGGGCGGAGAGGGAGAGTTCGGCGCGGTGGAAGGGGACGAGGTAGATCGCGGTGACGGGGTCGCCGCCCTCCGGGCCGGGGATCCGCTCCCGTACGACGCCGGGGTCCTCGCCCTCCTCCGGCTCGGCCGCCAGCTCGGCGAGGCACTCGATGACGAGGCCGGTGTCGACCTGGAGGAGCTTGACCGCGTCCGCGATCAGGCGTTCCTCGGGGAGGTAGCAGTTGCCCTGGTCGGCGGACTGCGACAGGGCGTACTGGAGGCCGGCCTTGACCCGCTCCGGGCTGTCGTGCGGGATGCCGACGGACTGGGCGATCTTGTCGGCGGTGAGGAAGCCGATGCCCCAGACGTCGGCGGCCAGGCGGTAGGGCTGGTTCTTCACCACGGAGATGGAGGCGTCGCCGTACTTCTTGTAGATGCGCACGGCGATGGAGGTGGACACCTCGACGGTCTGGAGGAAGAGCATCACCTCCTTGATCGCCTTCTGCTCCTCCCACGCCTCGGCGATCTTCTTCGTCCGCTTCGGCCCGAGCCCCGGCACCTCGATGAGCCGCTTGATCTCCTCCTCGATGATCCGGAGGGTGTCGGTGCCGAAGTGCTGGGTGATGCGGTCGGCGAAGACGGGTCCGATGCCCTTCACCAGCCCCGAGCCGAGGTAGCGCCGGATGCCCTGGATGGTGGCGGGCAGCACGGTGGTGTAGTTCTCGACGTGGAACTGCTTGCCGTACTGCGGATGGGAGCCCCAACGGCCCTCCATCCGCAGCGACTCCCCCACCTGCGCGCCGAGCAGCGCGCCGACGACGGTCAGCAGATCGCCGGCGCCTCGGCCGGTGTCGACGCGGGCGACGGTGTAGCCGTTCTCCTCGTTGGCGTACGTGATCCGTTCGAGCACGCCTTCGAGCACGGCGAGCCGCCGTTCGCCGGGGTCCGCGGGGGGCTGGTTGGGCATGGTGCGACGGTACCGGGGAGGTCCGACAGCGGGCACTTCCCCCGGGGGCGCCCGCAGGCCGGCGTCCGGAACGGCCGTTGGTGACGGGTGGTGACGGGGCCCGCTACCGGCCGGCGGGGACGCACTCGGGCAACGTGCCGACCAGCCTGATGGCCAGCAGGCCCGGTGCGCCGCCGTCCGTCTCCGCGATGAACAGCAGGTGGTCTCCGCTCCGGATGGCGCCGGGCTTGATGTCGCGGACGCCGTCGCCGTGGTAACCGGACGGGGGCGCCACCTCCGTGAGGCTGCCGCGCGGGCGGCCGGAGGAACCGGTGGCGCGGCAGGAGGCCGAGGGCACCAGCACCTTCGCGGGGATACCGGCCTTGTCCAGCGCGGCCTGGAGCCCGGGAACGCCCTTCGCGTCGAACAACTGCACGGAGACCAGGCCGCCGGGCTTGGACCGGACGGCGTAGTCGGCGTTGACGATGTCCAGGCTCATGCCCGGAGTGCTCCGGGCGGCCGGGCCGGTGCTCGCGGTGCGGGGCGCCGGGGCGGCCTGCCGCGTGCCGTGCGAGCCGGGGTCCAGAGGAAGCGCGACGGCGACGGCCGCGGCCGCGGCGGCGATGCCCACGGTGAGGACCGTCCGGCGGCGCGGCGTGCGGAGCCGGAGCACGGCCCGGTGGCCGGCGGGGGCGCACAGGGTGGTCGCGTGGGAGGCCAGCTCGTCGGCGAGCTGCTCCTTGAAGTGCGCTGGCGTGTTCACTGGGCGGCCTCCAGAAGGGCGGGGCGGGTGGCGTCGAGGGCTTGACCTGCACTGCGCAGGGCCTTGCGGGCGCGGTGCAGCCGTACCCGGGCGGTGGCCGAGCTGATGCCCAGTGCCTGCGCCGCCTCGCGGGCCGTGAGCCCGTCCAGGGCGACCAGGTCGAGGACCGCCCGCAGCGGTTCGGAGAGCGCGGCGTGGGCGGCGGCGAGTCCTCGGGCGGCGCGGTCGGCGTCGATCCGTCTCTCGATGGCGCTGACGTCCTCCTCGTCCAGCAGCCGCCGTCCGCTGATCCTGGCCATCAGGTGCCGTTCGCGGACGGTGCCGCGGAAGTGGGTGTGGATGACGTTGCGGGATATGCCGTAGAGCCAGGCGAGGGGTGCGCCGCGCCGGGCGTCGTACGTGTGGGCGCCCTCCAGGGCGGCCACGAAGATGTCCGCCGTCAGATCGGCGGCCAGATGCGCGCTGTCGACGCGCCGGGTGACGAACCCGAGCACGGTGTCGAAGTGCTGCTCGTAGAACACCGCGAACCCCGCAGGGTCTCGCGTGGGTGGTGCTGTCGGACGCTCCGTCGGCACGGACGGCTCCTCGGGGACGAGTCGAAGGGGTGCTGCGTGACACCCGTTCTAGTCCGCGGCACGCGAGAGCGTTACATCCGCCGGTCGGCCGGTCGGCCGGTCGGCCGACGCCGGGCCGGTGGCCGGGTCCGGGGCTCGGCGCGGGTCCCGCCGCTGCGGCGCCGGACTGGACGCCGGGACGCGCGACGTCCGCAGCCGCTGATCCAGTTCGACTTGAGCGGCCGAAGCTCACTGTGACTCTTCCTCGTCGTCCTCGCTTCGAGGATTGTGTGCAATATTGCGGAGTGTGTTGTTCGTCGCACCTCGGGATGTCTGTCCGATAGGACGGTGGTGTGGAGGACATGGGGTCGGTCGGCGGTTCGTGAGAGGCCGCTCCCCACGCGTGTCGGGTGCCGCGGACGCAGGGGCGGCCGGTCTTCGAGTCAACGCAGCGCTTGGGCGACGCGCCGCCCCAGGCTCTCGTCGTGGAAGGCGTCGACCGTTCGCCAGACGGCGTCGGAGACTTCTTCGGACTGGAGTTCGCCGATGTCGGCGGTGGTGCGGAAGAGGAAGCGGAAGTCGAAGTGCTGGTGGGCGGGCTCGCCCTTGGCGGGGTTGGCGTCGATGGGGTGGATGTCGATGTGGAGCGGAGTTTCGTTGTGCGGGATGACGAGGTGAGGCGGAATGCCGGTCTCCTCTGCGAGTTCGCGGCCGGCGGCCTGCAGGAGCGTCTCGTCCGAGGACTCCAGATGACCGCCGGGCAAAAGCCACTTCTGGGTCACATTGTGGAGAATGTGCAGGACGCGACCGTCGGGGCCGACGAGGATGGCCCCTGCGGTGACGTGGCCGGGCAGGGTCTTGCGGCTGGTGAGGTCGTCACCGTCGTCCAGGAGGCCGAGGACGAAGCCGAGTTCGCGCCTGTCCTCGGGATGTTCGTCGAGGTAGGCGGCGATGGTGGTGCGGATGTGGCCGGCCGTGATGGTCATGGTGATCACCTGTTGAAGTAGGAGAGCCAGATCGCCGCGATGGCTTCGCGGTCGGGTCCGGGGACCTCATGGATACCGGGGGCGAGGTCGCCGCGGGTGAGCATCCTGATCGCGGCGAGGATCTCGGCCTGGACCAGGAAGATGAACGGCCCGACGCCGGCGCCGTGGATGAAGTTGACGGCGTTGCCGCCGTTCGCCAGATAGAAGTAATGGCCCGTGGTCTGGTAGCGGGTGACGTGGTCGCCGACCTGGGTGCGGGTGTAGACGTCGGGGAGTCCGGCGAGGTCGAGCTCGTCCTCGCTGCTGGTGACGGTGGCGATGTAGGCGCCATTACGCAGGTGGGAGAAGTCCTCGCCGCGCAGGGAGACGGCGCCGGTCGCGCAGAGGACCAGGCCGGAGCCGGTCAGGGCGGCTTCGCGGTCGCGGGCGACGGTGAAGCCCTGGGCGAGAGCCTGAGTGCGGCGGACGGGGTCGATGTCGAAGACGGTGACCTGGACGCCTTTGGCGTGCAGGAGGCGGGCGATCGAGCTGCCGAGCTTGCCGAAGCCGATCACCAGGGCGGGACGGCCGTGGAGGATGTCACCGCGATTGCGCATGACGGCCTCGGTGGAGAAGACCACGGACTGGCCGATGAGGAAGTCTTCGGGCTCCTTCAGCGGTGAGCGGGCGACAGAGATGACGGGGCAGGGCAGTTTTTCGAGGTCCTGGTAGCGACGGTGCCCGTTCTCGGTGTCCTCGATCACACCGGCCAGCCGGCCGGTGAAGCGGCTGTGGACGTCGGCGAGGCTGGGGGCGAAGTAGCCGCCGACGTCCAGCAGCGTGACCGCCTGGTCGGCGGCACGGGATTCGAGGTAGTCCAGAGCGTCATCGGCCTGGGTGAACAGCTCGCGGGTGAGGGGGTCGACCATGTACGCCTGCTCGACCTCGCGCTTCGCAGCCGGATGGACGGACTTCGGCTTGGGCAGCACCGCGGTGAGCCGGGTCATCGCGGCGACCGCGCGGACGAACGCGGGACGCTCGGCCAGCAGGTGCGTGATGAGGAACGATGCCGTCTGCTCACCCGGGGCGAACTGGGCGGCGATCCGGGCGAAGTAGGCCTCCAGCCGAGCGCGTTCGAAGGTTTCCATGGCAGTTGCCTCTCATCTGTTCCGTCCGGGGGCCGGGTGCGGAGATGCGGGTTCAGCGGGTGCGGACGCATCCGCACAGCAGACGGGCGGCTCTGAGCCCTGCGCCCAGCAGGCGGCGACCTGGGCGGCGTCAGCGGACTGCGGCAGGGGGTTCCGCACGGACGAGACCGCTGCGGTGGACGGAGTGGTGGGCCGCGCGCGGCTTGCGGATCAGCAGCAGCCGCGAGCCGGCCGCCTCGATCCGCCGCCCGCGCTCCGCGGCCATGGCCTTCGGCCCCAGGTGCGACATGGCCGGGACGAGGACGCCATAGACGTCCGGCAGCGCGAGCACGTCCATCAGCCCGGCGAACGCCGCCGAGTCGGGCCCGGACGCGTCGCGGTCGGTGAAGACGTCGGACAACTGCAGCTCGTGGCCGCGGCAGTATTCGGCGAGCGAGGCAAGCAGCGCGCCCTGCCGCGCTCGGGAAGACCGGAACAGCCGCAAGAAGCCGTAAACGGCCGGACCGCTGACAGGGTGATGCTCCGTGAGGAGTTCCATGCTCAGGACCGTCCAGGAGACTCGACAAGTGGTGACGCTCCAAGCGTGGCGTCCGGCCAACGCGCTGCCAATCACCGGCCGTTCTACTTCCGTTCCACTTCCGTGCCGCCGCCTGCACGGATCTGCTTCGATGACCGCGGAAGGGAGTTTCGCGTGGCGACCGTGCACCACTGGACCGGCCTGTAGGCCAAGGCGCTGCGGCTCGCCCTGCGGCTGAGTGTGCGGGCCTTCGCCCAGCAACTCGGCCTGGCTGTCGCCACGGTGTCCAAATGGGAGAGCAAGCTCGCCGACACCGAGCCCAGACCCGACACCCAGGCCATCCTCGACACCGCCCTCGGCCGCGCGGACGCCGCCGTCCACCTGCGATTCGAGACGCTCCTGTCCGAGACGGCCGGCCCGGTGCAGCACGCAGGCCGACGCCGCGTCACCGCCTCCGGTCCCAGAGCATGGGAATACGAGTCCTGGGCCGACGACCTCGACCGCGTCGTGGCCGCCCTGGCCCAGCAGAACTTCACCTTCGCCGGCATCCTCCTGACCCGGTGGTCGAGCCGATTCAAGACCCCCGAGCTGGACGAGAAGGGCCTGTATCTCTTCGCCCGCTCCACCGCCCTGCTCGGCGACCTCAGACGCGACCAGGGCATTGTCCTGGGCCCGCTGTCCGCCCAGCACTCCTACGTCGGCGCCCGCGCGGTCTTCACCCAGCTCGACATCCCCCGCCGCGTCGCCCAGCTCGATCTGTCCCTCACGGTCGTCACCGAGATGTCCGGGAAACTGGAGGTCGCCGCCCGCAACTACGAGAGTCTCGCCGTCGATGACCGGCTCTCCCGCCGCGACCGGGCCCGCGCGAGGCTGTGGGTGGGGACCGCACTGAGCAAGGACGGCCGGCACGACTGTGCGACTCGCGTCATGCAGGCGGCGACCCGCGACTTCGAGGACCTCGCCGAACCGGACGACTGGTCGGTGGCCCACCAGAAACTCGCCCTCGCTCGCCGCGGCGCCGGCGACCTCAGCCAGGCCCTCCACCTCATCGACATCGCCCGCAGCAGCGGAACGACCGACTCACCGATGCAACGTGTGCGACTGGACACCGCTCATGGCCACATCCTGCTCTCCGATGCGGCGACCCGGGATGATGGATTCCTCGTCCTCGAACAGGCCGCCAAGGTTGCCGCGCAGTACGGACTTGTACACCAACTGCGCAGTATCGAGGGCATCAAGGCCATGCGCGAGGGGCCGACCGCCCCCCGGCAACGGTGACCAGGGAGAAACGCGTGAGCAACGACCAGCAGGGCATCACCGAGGACCAGTTGCACCAGGCCGAGCTGATCTGGAACTACCACCGGATGCACCACGAGTCGCGGCCCGTGGACGTGGCGATCGGGCTGGGCAGCCACGACCTCGGTGTCGCGGCCCATGCCGCCGAGCTGTATCGCTCCGGGCTCTTCCCGACCCTGGTCTTCACCGGCGGCAACAGCCCCACCACCGCCAAGGTCTTCCCGCGTGGTGAGGCCGTCCACTTCCGCGAGCACGCCGTCGACCTCGGCGTCCCTGCGGAGGCGATCCTGCTCGAACCGAACGCGGGCAACACAGGGCAGAACATCACCCTCTCGCGTGAGGTCCTCGTCGCCGCAGGCATCACCCCGGTGTCGGTGCTGCTGGTCTCCAAGCCCTACATGGAGCGGCGGTCGTTCGCCACCGCCCGCAAGCTGTGGCCCGATGTCGAGATCCTCTGTACGTCGGAGCCGCTGGAGTTCGACCACTATGTGAAGTCCATCGGCGACGAGAAACTCGTCCTGGACATGCTCGTCGGCGACCTCCAGCGGATCATCGAGTATCCAAAGCTCGGATTCGCCATCGAGCAGGAGGTCCCGGAGGACGTGCATGCCGCGTACGCATCCCTCATCCGAGACGGCTTCACCAGCCGCCTCATCAACCCCTGACCTGCCCGAGCCGGGCGGGTTGTGTGCCATCCACCAGCCGAATTTCCTGCCCCGGCTGACCACGCTGGCCAAGCTGTTCGCGGCGGACCACTGGATCGTCCTGGACGATGTGCAGTTCTCCCGCCGCGACTACCAGCACCGAGCCCGCCTCGCGTACCTCGACGACCCCGCAGGTCAGCAGTGGCTCACCATCCCCACTCACCTGCCGAGCGGACGCCCCACCCTCATCCGCGACGCCGTGATCGACGACCCGGACCTGGCCCGCCGCAGGACCGCGGGGACGCTGCGGCAGCGCTATGGGGCCAGCCCTCACTGGCCCGCCCTCGCCGAGGCCCTGGATCCAGTGCTGGACGCATTCGGCACCGGCAGGACCGCGACGGTCGCCGAGACCTCCACCCGCGTCCTGCTGGGTCTGCTCGGTTGGCAGGGCCAGATTCTCAGCAGCAGCCGTCTGCCGGCCCGGCCGGGCCGCTCCGTCCGGCTCGCGGACCTTGCCGCAGCGACCGGCGCCCGCGAGTATCTGTGCGGGACCGGCGGCATGGCCTACCTCGACCGGAGCCCGTTCGCGGACCAGAACATCACCGTGGCACCGTTCCGGCCGCCTACCACCGGCATCTGGTCCTCCGGCCGACGGCTCAGTGCGTTTTGGGCATTCGCGGCGCTCGGCCCACAGGACATGGCCACCCGTCTCCAGGCCCCCGCAGCCGACCAGCCCACGCTTCAGACCGCCTCCTGATCCCGGCCGGCCCGTGGGAGATCTTGAGTGCCGTGAGCATCCCGGTTGCCCGGCTTCTTCAACCGCCGTTCGACAACCGCCCCGCCTTCATGCCTTCGAGGAAGGCGGTGAAGCCGGGGGCGGGGAAGGAGAGGGTGGCTCGGGCGGGGGCTTTCGAGTCGCGGACGGCGGCGTGGGTGGTGGAGGTGGCGATCTCCACGCACTCATTGCCGTCGCCTTCACCTGAGTAGGACGACTTCCGCCAGTTGTCGGGAATGAACATGGATTACCTCACAGCTCCTTCGTCAGCTCGTGGATAAGGTCACGCGACCGGTCAGGTTCAAGCGATGCGGCCTCAACCATACGGAAGCGCGTTCGGTAAGCGTTGAGCTGAGCTTCGGAGTCGATGAAGACAGAACCGTGGGGTGCGTCGCGCACTACGGTGTCCAGCTTGGGCAAAGGGCCGCCCACGTACGTCATGGAGCCCGACGCTCTGGCGAAGTCGTCCAAGTCGAAGGGGATGACGCGCATCGTGACGTTGTCCGCCTCGGAGTACTCGAGGAGTTTGGCGAGTTGAGCCCGGGCGGCGGCTCGGCCGCTGACGCGGATACGCAGAGCCGATTCATGGATGACCAACTCGTATGGAATGGTGACCTGCTGGCCTTCCAGCCGGTGACGGACCCGCATCTCCAACTCGTCCGGCGTCAACTCCGGCACCCTGGCCGAGAAGACGGCGCGAGCGTAGGTCTCCGTCTGGAGCAGGCCCGGCACATACAAGATCGCGACATCACGCCGGAACGAAGCGTGATGATTCAGTTCGGAGAGATCCAGGAACGAGGTCGGCAGCAGGCCTCGATACTTCTCCCACCACCCCCGCGTGCGGTCCGTCGCCATGGCGACCAAGGCGTCGATCAGCGCCTCGTCCGCGCAGGAGTAGTTCACGGCGAGGCGGCGCAGCCGTTTCTCGCTGAGGCCCGCGATGCCTGCCTCGATCTGGCTGATGACCGGACCGCTGACTCCGAGCTGGGCCGCCGCCTCCTTGGCGGAGAGGCCCGCCGCGTCGCGGAGCCTGCGCAGTTCGACGGCCAGCCGCAGCTGGCGTGCTGTCGGCTCGCTCCTCAGCGCCATCGGCCGTTCCTCCCAAGTCAGTTCTCAGCGTTACCCGTTCGGGCGTCACAGTACGCGAACGGCTTGCGCGGCATAAACAGTTAGCCCTACCGTCGGTGACGTAACGCACACCCAGCGGAAGCGCACCGTACCGTCACGCCCTGGCGGCCGCGGCACTGCCACCGCGAGCGAAAACGCCACTCGTCGAACGGAGTTGATGCCGCATGCCCGAAACCGATCCCGCCACCTGGGAGTACTCCCTCCACATCCCCAACGACCCCCGCGCCGTCACCGTCACCCGCCGCACCCTGCGGCTGATCCTCACCCTGCACGGGCTGATCGGACTCGTGGACACCGCCGAACTCCTCGCCACCGAGCTGATCTCCAACGCCGTACGCCACACCAAGGGCCCCGCAGCCCTCCGCGTCCGGCTCTCCGCCGGCGTGCTGCGGATCGGGGCGTGGGACGCCGACCCCGCGCCCCCGGAGCCACCCGCCGCCCTCGAAGACCTGGCCGAGCAGGAGGACGGACGCGGACTCCTCCTGGTCAAGGCCTGCGCTGACCTGTGGGGCTGGCAGCCCCTCTCCCGCGACGGCGACCGCGGCAAGGTCGTCTGGTGCGAACTCGCGGCCGTCGGCAGTCAACTCGCTGCGTCCACCTCTGCCCTCAGCTGAACGTTTATTCGCCCATCGAATGGGTGAACGTGCGCGATCTACCCGCCAAATGGCCCCTTGATCATCCTAAGTTGCGCTCATGGTCACATCAGCCCATGAGGGGATGCATCGCATCTTCCAGGAGCGGCCCGAAATCCTGAATCCGGTGTTCGGGGTACTGGGTGTCTCCCTGCCGAAGAAGGCGACCGTGGACGCGGTCGCCACCGACGTGACGGAAGCCCGGCCGCTGGAGCGCCGGGTGGACACCGTCCTGCGCGTCGGCCCGTCCGACGGTGAGGACTTCCTGCTCGCCATCGAGTCACAATCGAAGAAGGACCCGAACAAGCAGTCGAGTTGGGCCTACTACGTCGCCTACCTCCAGGCGAAGTACAACCTGCCGGTTCTGCTCCTCGTCGTCTGCCAGGACCAGAGCACGGCCAAGTGGGCCGCCGGTCCCTTCGACTGCGGTACCCGGGGCTGGACGGCTCAGCGAACATTTCCGCTGGTCGCGGGGCCGCACAATCTGCCGGTCATCACGGATGGCCGTACCACGGCGAAGAACCTCGCTCTGGCGGTCCTCTCCGCCATGGCACACGCCCGCAGCAAGGACATCGACGCCATACTGGAAGCGATCGACCGCGCTCTCCAGGAACTCACGGGTACAGACCCCGAAACCGCCGGCTACTTCTACGAATGCCTCGAAGTCAACCTGGGTGACACCCCAGCCGGAAAGAAATGGAAAGAGATCATGTCTTTCGTCACCTACTTCCCCGGTCGTGGAACCGTCCGCGAGACGGCATACCTGGAGGGCAAGGCAGAGGGCAAGGTAGAAGGCAGAGCCGAAGGTAAGGCAGAAGGCAAGGCAGAAGGCGAAGCCAAGGGCATTCTGTTCGTGCTGGAGGTGCGGGGTGTCCCCGTGTCCGACAGCGTTCGCGAGCGCATCACCACCTGCACCGAACTCGCTCTCCTCGACGTCTGGCTGGAGCGTTCCAGGACCGTCACCCGGGCGGAAGACCTCTTCGCCGAGGACGGCGGCGGGAACGCCTGATCAGCCGCTGCACTCCGTGTGGTCGACGTTCCGCCTCCGCCCCCCGCTGCGAGATGGTCAGCGGGGGGCGGGGCGGACTCGGGCGTGCCGTTACCCGGGAGGTAATGGCACCGCCGAGCCGGCCCTGGCCACAATGCCGATCACACCGCGTCGGTCGGACGCGGACACCGGATCGGAGTGATGTGCCATGCCCGCAGCGACACCCTTGACCACTCGTGCCGTCGTGGACGAGCTGTTGCGGCGGATCGGTCAGGGCGAGGCCACGCGCATCGCCGAGATGTACGCCGAGCGGGGCGACTGGAAGCTGGACTGGCCGGAGGCCGAGCACGGTCGGGCCGCCACTCCGTGGATCCGGCACCGTTCCACCCGCGCCGATGTCGCGGCCCACTTCCGTGAGCTGGCCGAGCACCATGTGCCCGGCCAGGCCGCGACCGAGATCGAGCGGGTGCTCGTCGACGGCCGTGACGCGGTCGTGCTCGGGGAGATCCGTCAGACCGCCCGTTCCACCGGGCGCGCCTACCGGGCGCGGTTCGCCCTGCACCTCACCGTCGAGGACGGTCTGATCACCCGGCACCACGTCTACGAGGACAGCCTCGCCGTGGCCCAGGCGTTCGAGGTGAACGGGACGGAGGAGCCTCGCTGAGGCATCCGTGAAGTGCAGGTCCTCCGCGCGGACTCCGGGGTCAGCGGGTGGGCGGGGCGAACTCGGGCTGGTCGAGGACGCGCAGCCAGCTTCCGTCGGGCTGGCGCCTGACGACCTGGGCCCGCGCGCCGGATCCGTCCTTCGGCGGAGTGGCGGTGAGCGCGATGTCGCCGCTGATCAGCGTCGGCAGCGGCTGTTCCGGCGCGAAGCGGGGACCGCCGCTCAGCACCTTCTCCCAGAGCGCCCGGATCGCCTCCCGCCCCACCGTCGTCTCGCCGGGCGGGTAGGCCAGCACGGCGTCCTCCTCGTAGAGCGCGGCAACCCCGGCCGCGTCACCGGCGTTGGACCGCTCGACGAACAACCGCGTGATGTCCTCGGGCCGCATGGCCTTCTCGTACTCCGGCACGGGTTCCTCCTGACGTCGGATGCTGGCCCTTCCTAGCCTGGGCACCGGCTTCGCAGAAGTCCAACAGATGGATCTTCTCGGAAGTAGAATTCGTACTCATGGAGCTGAGGCAGCTGGAGTACTTCGTCGCGGTCGCCGAGGAGCGGAGCTTCACCCGGGCCGCCGAGCGGGTGCACATCAGCCAGTCCGGCGTCAGCGCCCAGATCCGCCAGCTCGAACGGGAACTCGGCGCCGAGCTGTTCGACCGGTCGGCACGCACCGTCACCCTCACCGTCGCGGGAAAGGCCGCCCTCGAACACGCCCACGCCACCCTCGCCGCCGCCGGGACGGTCGGCCGGGCGGTGGACGACGTGACCCACCTGGTCCGGGGGCGGCTCACCGTCGGGATGGTCGTCGGCTGCACCCTCACCCCGCTGTTCGACGCCCTCGCCGCCTTCCACGCGGCGCATCCCGGCGTGGAGATCACGCTGCTGGAGGACCGCTCCGACCGCCTCGGCGAAGGGGTGCGCTCCGGGTCCGTCGATCTGGCGCTCATCGGGGCCGCGAACGCCGCGCCCGACGGGCTGGACGCGCTCACCGTCATCAGCGAACGGCTCGTCGTGGCGGTCCCGGCCGGGCACCCCCTCGCGGCACGGCGGCGGGTCGCCCTGCGCGACCTGATCGACCACCCCCTCGTCTGCATGCCGCCCGGCACCGGGCTGCGCGCGGTGTTCGACCAGGCCTGCGCCGCACAGGGCCTGCGCCCCGCGATCGCCCTCCAGGCCAGCGCCGCGGACGCCCTCGCCGGCCTCGCCGCCCGCGGGCTCGGCGTCGCCGTCCTCAGCGCGTCGATGGCCGACGGCTACCGCGACCGGCTCACCGCCCGCGTCATCGACGACGTCACGGCGCCGGCCCTGCTCGCCCTGGTCTGGCGGAGCGCGCCCAACCCCGCGGTGCGGGAGCTGCTCACGCACTGCCGACGCGCGTTCACCGGGGGCAGGGCCGGGGGCGGGGCCGGGCGGCCGTAGCGGCCGGCGCTCATCGCCCCCGCCCGGCCGGCGGATGCCATCCAGCCACGGTCACGATTAGGTTTCAGCCACTCCCACCCCCTTGCCCCGATCTCGTGTAATCGATTCCAATCCTCCGTGTAATCGATTCCACGAGGAGGTGGAACGCGATGGCGAGCATCAAGGACGTCGCCGCTGAGGCGGGGGTGTCGGTCGCCACGGTTTCGCGGGTGCTGAACGACCATCCGTCGGTCAGCAGCGACGCCCGTACGCGCGTCCTGCGCGCCGTCGCGGCGCTCGGCTACCGCCCGAACGCCGTCGCCCGGTCGCTGCGCACCGATCAGACCCGCACACTCGGGCTGGTCATCAGCGACGTGCTCAACCCGTACTTCACCGAGCTGGCCCGCTCCGTCGAGGAAGAGGCCCGCGCGCTCGGCTACAGCGTGATCATCGGCAACGCCGACGAGCGGCCCGACCTCCAGGACCACCACGTACGGACCCTGCTGGACCGCCGGATCGACGGACTGCTGGTCTCCCCCACCGACGGCGGCTCCCCGCTGATGCTGGACGCCGCGCGGGCGGGGACGCCGATGGTGTTCGTGGACCGGTGGATCCCCGGCGTCGAGGTGCCCGTCGTACGCGCCGACGGGCAGAGCGCCGTACGCGATCTCGTCGCGCACCTGTACGGGCTCGGGCACCGGCGGCTCGCCATCATCGCGGGCCCCGCGGCCACCACCACCGGCAGCGAGCGGGTGCGGGCCTTCCGCACGGCGCTCGCCGAGTACGGGCTGTCCCTGCCCGACGCCTACACCGGGCAGGGCGACTTCCAGGCCGAGAGCGGCCGCCGGGTCACCGAGGGCTTCCTCGACCTGCCCGAACCGCCCGAGGTCGTCTTCGCCGCCGACAACCTGATGGCGCTCGGCGCGCTCGACGCGATCCGCGCCCGAGGGCTGCGGGTGCCGGACGACATCGCGCTGGCCGCGTTCGACGACATCCCGTGGTTCGTGCACACCGATCCGCCGATCACCGCCGTCGCGCAGCCCACCGGCGAGCTGGGCCGGGCCGCCGTACGAGCCCTGGTGGACCGGATCGAGGGACGGCCCCCGCAGTCCGTCACCCTGCCCGCCCGGCTCGTCGTCCGCCGCTCGTGCGGCGAGAGCCCCACGACGACCGTCGCCACGACGACCGCTACGGCCGCATCGACCGCATCGACCGCTACGAACAGGAGCATGCCGTGAGCAACCCGGACGAGTTGCTGCGCATCGAAGGGATCCGGAAGACCTTCCCGGGCGTGGTCGCGCTGGACAGCGTCGACTTCGACCTGCGCCGCGGCGAGGTGCACGTGCTGCTCGGCGAGAACGGCGCGGGCAAGAGCACCCTGATCAAGATGCTGTCCGGCGCCTACACCCCCGACGCCGGCCGCATCCTCGCGGGCGGTCAGGAGGTCCGTATCCACGGTGCGCAGGACGCCGAGCGCCTCGGGATCGCCACCATCTACCAGGAGTTCAACCTCGTACCGGATCTGACGGTCGCCGAGAACATCTTCCTGGGGCGTCAGCCGCGCCGATTCGGCATGATCGACCGCAAGCGCATGGAGGCGGACGCCGCCGCGCTGCTGGAGCGGGTCGGCGTCCCCGTCTCGCCGCGTGCGCTGGTGCGCGAACTCGGCATCGCCCGGCTCCAGATGGTCGAGATCGCCAAGGCGCTCAGCCTGGACGCCCGCGTCCTGATCATGGACGAGCCGACCGCCGTGCTCACCTCCGAGGAGGTGGAGAAGCTGTTCGCGATCGTGCGCGCGCTGCGCGCCGACGGCGTCGGCATCGTCTTCATCACCCATCACCTGGAGGAGATCGCCGCCCTGGGCGACCGGGTCACGGTCATCCGGGACGGGCGCAGCGTGGGCCAGGTGCCCGCCGACACGCCCGAGGACGAACTCGTCCGGCTGATGGTGGGGCGCTCCATCGAGCAGCAGTACCCGCGCGAGCGGTCCGAGCAGGGCGAGGCGCTGCTGACCGTCGACGGGCTCACCCGCGACGGCGTCTTCCACGACGTCGGTTTCCAGGTGCACGCCGGCGAGGTCGTCGGCATCGCCGGGCTGGTCGGGGCGGGCCGCACGGAGGTCGTGCGGGCCGTGTTCGGCGCGGACCCGTACGACCGGGGGTCGGTGAAGGTCGGCGGCCGGGAGCTGAAGCGGCACGACGTGAACGCGGCGATGGCCGCCGGGATCGGGCTGGTGCCCGAGGACCGCAAGGGGCAGGGCCTGGTCCTGGACGCCTCCGTGGCGGAGAACCTCGGCCTGGTCACCCTGCGCGCGGCCACCCGCGGCGGGCTCGTCGACCTCAAGGGCCAGCACACCGCGGCCGAGCGGATCGCCGGGCAGCTGGGCGTGCGGATGGCGGGGCTCGGTCAGCACGTGCGCACCCTGTCCGGCGGCAACCAGCAGAAGGTCGTCATCGGCAAGTGGCTGCTGGCGAACACCAAGGTCCTCATCCTCGACGAGCCGACCCGCGGCATCGACGTCGGCGCCAAGGTCGAGATCTACCAGCTGATCAACGAACTCACCGCCGCCGGCGCCGCCGTCCTGATGATCTCCAGCGATCTGCCCGAGGTGCTCGGCATGAGCGACCGGGTCCTGGTGATGGCGCAGGGCCGGATCGCCGGTGAACTGCCGGCCGACCAGGCCACCCAGGACGCCGTGATGGCACTCGCCGTCAGCGCCCCCTCCCCCGACACCGCCCACGACACCGCCCACGACGCGACCCACGCAGCGACCCACGACACGACCGAAGAGGAGGCCCCCCGTGGCCACTGACACGCTCAAGAGCAAGGCGGGAGCGGGCAGCGCCTCCGGTCTGCGCCGCCTGCTCCTCGACAACGGCGCGCTCACCGCGCTGATCGTCCTGGTCATCGCCCTGTCGGCGCTGTCCGGCGACTTCCTGACGACGGACAACCTGCTGAACATCGGCGTGCAGGCGGCCGTGACCGCCATCCTCGCCTTCGGCGTCACCTTCGTCATCGTCTCGGCGGGCATCGACCTGTCGGTGGGCTCGGTGGCCGCGCTGTCGGCGACCGTGCTCGCCTGGAGCGCCACCTCGCACGGCGTGCCGGTGGTCCTCGCGGTGCTGCTCGCGGTCGCGACCGGCATCGCGGCGGGCCTGGTCAACGGCTTCCTGATCTCCTACGGCAAGCTGCCGCCGTTCATCGCGACGCTGGCCATGCTGTCGGTGGGCCGCGGTCTGTCCCTGGTCATCTCCCAGGGCTCCCCGATCGCCCTGCCCGACTCGGTCTCGCACCTGGGCGACACGCTCGGCGGCTGGCTGCCGGTGCCCGTGCTGGTCATGGTCGTCATGGGTCTGATCACCGCGCTGATCCTGGGCCGTACCTACATCGGCCGCTCCATGTACGCGATCGGCGGCAACGAGGAGGCGGCCCGCCTCTCCGGCCTGCGGGTCAAGCGGCAGAAGCTCGCCATCTACGCCCTGTCCGGGCTGTTCGCCGCCGCCGCCGGCATCGTGCTCGCGGCCCGGCTGTCCTCCGCGCAGCCGCAGGCCGCCAACGGTTACGAGCTGGACGCCATCGCGGCCGTCGTCATCGGCGGCGCCTCCCTGGCGGGCGGCACCGGCAAGGCGTCGGGCACGCTGATCGGCGCGCTGATCCTCGCCGTGCTGCGCAACGGCCTCAACCTGCTCTCGGTGTCCGCGTTCTGGCAGCAGGTCGTCATCGGCGTCGTCATCGCGCTGGCGGTGCTGCTGGACACGGTGCGCCGCAAGGCCGGCGCCACCCCGCAGGCCGCGGGCACCGGCAGCGGCGGCGGCAAGGGCAAGCAGGCGGCGACGTACGGTCTGGCGGCCGTGGTCACCGTCGCCCTGGTGGCCGCGACCTCCCTGCTGCACACCGGTTCCGCCTCCACCAGCCCGAAGATGGGCCTGTCCCTGTCCACGCTGAACAACCCGTTCTTCGTGCAGATCCGGTCGGGCGCCGAGGCCGAGGCGAAGAAGCTCGGCATCGACCTGACCGTCACCGACGCCCAGAACGACGCCTCGCAGCAGGCCAACCAGTTGCAGAACTTCACCAGCTCCAGCCTCGGCGCGATCATCGTGAACCCGGTGGACTCGGACGCGGCGAGCAACTCCGTGAAGGCCGCCGACAAGGCCGACATCCCGGTCATCGCCGTGGACCGCGGCGTCAACGACGCGAAGACGGACGCGCTGGTCGCCTCCGACAACGTGGCCGGCGGTGAGCTGGCCGCCAAGACCGTCGCCGAGAAGCTGGGCGGTCACGGCAAGATCGTGATCCTCCAGGGCCAGGCGGGCACCTCCGCCGCCCGGGAGCGCGCCGCCGGCTTCGCCAAGGGTCTCAAGGCGTACCCGGGCATCCAGGTGGTGGCCCAGCAGCCGGCCGACTTCGACCGCACCAAGGGTCTCGACGTGATGTCGAACCTGCTCCAGGCGCACCCGGACGTGCAGGGCGTGATCGCCGCCAACGACGAGATGGCGCTCGGCGCGGTCAAGGCGCTCGGCTCCAAGGCCGGCAAGTCCGTCCAGGTAGTCGGCTTCGACGGCACCCCGGACGGCCTGACCGCCGTCGAGAAGGGCACGCTGTACGCGTCCGTGGCGCAGCAGCCCAGCCAGCTCGGCCGGATCGCCGTGGACAACGCGCTGAAGGCGACCCAGGGCAAGAAGGTCGAGTCGACCGTCAAGGTGCCGGTCAAGGTGGTAACGAAGGAGAACGTGGCCGGGTTCAAGGGCTGACCGGACCGCGTTCGGGTGAGCCGGCCGGCACACGTTCCAGGTTCCAGGTTCCGGGTGAGGAGACACTGCGCAATGTACGACTACGACCTGCTGGTCGTCGGATCGGCCAACGCCGACCTGGTGATCGGCGTCCAGCGGCGGCCCGCGGCCGGGGAGACGGTGCTCGGCTCCGACCTGGCCACCCACCCCGGCGGCAAGGGCGCCAACCAGGCGGTGGCCGCCGCCCGGCTCGGGGCCCGTACGGCCCTGCTGGCCCGGGTCGGCGACGACGCGCACGGCCGGCTGCTGCTGGAGGCGCAGCGGGCGGCCGGGGTGGACCCGGCGGGTGTGCTGGTCGGCGGCGCGCCGACCGGCGTCGCCCTGATCACGGTGGACCCCTCCGGGGACAACTCCATCGTGGTCTCGCCAGGCGCCAACGGCCGGCTCACCCCCGAGGACGCCCGCGCGGCGGCCGGGCTGATCGGGTCAGCGCGGGTGGTCTCCGCGCAGCTGGAGGTCCCGTTGGAGACGGTCGTGGAGGCCGTACGGCATCTCGCGTCCGGCAGCCGGTTCGTGCTGAACCCGTCGCCGCCGCGCGAGCTGCCCCAAGAGCTGCTGGCGGCGTGCGATCCGCTGATCGTCAACGAGCACGAGGCGAAGGTGATCCTCGGCGGGGACGAGGCCGGCGACGACCCGGAGGACTGGGCGCGGGCGCTGCTGGCGCGCGGGCCGCGCTCGGTGGTCGTCACCCTGGGCGCCGAGGGCGCGCTGGTCGCCTCCGCCGACGGCGCCGTGCGGGTGCCGTCGGTGAAGGTGGACGCCGTGGACACCACCGGCGCGGGCGACGCGTTCACCGCGGCGCTGGCCTGGCGGCTCGGCGCGGGCGCGTCCCTCGCCGAGGCGGCGGCCTACGCGGCCCGGGTCGGCGCGGTGGCCGTGACGCGGCGGGGCGCGCAGGAGTCGTACCCGACGGCGGACGAGGTCGAGGCGGTATGAAGAAGGCGGGCATCCTGAACCGGCAGCTGTCCGGCGCGCTGGCCGAGCTGGGCCACACCGACCAGGTGCTGGTGTGCGACGCGGGCATGCCGATACCGGACGGGCCGCGCGTGGTGGACCTGGCGTTCCGCGCCGGGGTGCCGTCCTTCGCCGAGGTGCTGGACGGGCTGCTGGCCGAGCTGGTGGTGGAGGGCGCGACGGCGGCGGACGAGGTGCGCGGGGCCAACCCGGCGGCGGCCGCGCTGCTGTCCGGCCACTTCGACGGGCTGGCGTACGTCCCGCACGAGCGGCTCAAGGAACTGTCGGCGGGGGCGCGGCTGGTGGTACGGACCGGGGAGGCGCGGCCGTACGCGAACGTGCTGCTGCGGTGCGGGGTGTTCTTCTAGCGGGCACGGGAGGATCCGGGGGCGCGCGTTCCCGGACAGCTTCGAGGGGGCCCGGTCGACGACCCGGCCCCCTCGGCTCTTCCCCTCCTGCACCGGAACCCCCCGGAATCCCCCCCGGGTCCCCCCACAGGGGTTCCGATGCCAGGTAGGACCCGCGCGGTGCGGTGAGGGTTGTACGGCGCGGCGAAGTTTTTTCCGGTGGGCGCGGCAGGTCACCGGACGACGTGTTCCACGAACCGCCGCGCCGTCTCGGCCAGTACCTCCCGCCCGTCCCGCGCCCACAACTCGTCGTTGAACAGCTCCACTTCGATGGGCCCGGTGTAGCCGGCGGCGGCCGCGTATCCCGCCCACTCGCGCAGGTCGATCGCGCCGTCGCCGAGCTGGCCGCGGCCGTTGAGGACGCCCGCCGGGAGCGGGGTGGTCCAGTCGGCGAGCTGGAAGGCGTGCAGGCGGCCGGCCGCGCCCGCGCGGGCGATCTGTTCGGGGGCCCGGTCGTCCCACCACAGGTGGTACGTGTCCACGGTCACCCCGACCTGGTGGGCGGGGAAGCGTTCGGCGAGGTCGAGGGCCTGGGCGAGGGTGGAGACCACGCAGCGGTCGGCGGCGAACATGGGGTGCAGGGGTTCGACGGCCAGCTTCACGCCGTACCGCCCGGCGTACGGGGCGAGCTCGGCGAGGGCGTCCGCGACGCGTTCGCGGGCGCCGTGCAGGTCCTTGTCGCCGGGCGGCAGGCCGCCGCAGACCAGGACCAGGGTGTCGGTGCCGAGGATGGCGGCCTCCTCGACGGCCCGGCGGTTGTCGGCCAGCGCCGCCGCCCGCTCCTCGGGGGCGTTCGCGGTGAGGAAACCGCCCCGGCACAGGGTGGTGACGGTCAGGCCCGCGTCCCGTACGAGCCGGGCGGCGGCCTCGACGCCGTACGCCTGGACCGGCTCGCGCCACAGGCCGACGTGGGCGATGCCCAACTCGACGCATGACTTGGCCAGTTCCGGAAGGGAGAGCTGTTTGACCGTCATCTGGTTGACGGAGAGGCGGACCAGCTCGGGGGCGGGCAGGGGACGGGGCGGGTGCGGGTCGGTCACGGGGTCACTCCGTACAGGGACAGCAGGGTGCGCATGCGTTCCTCGGCGAGCTTGGGGTCGGGGAACAGGCCGAGGGTGTCGGCGAGTTCGTAGGCGCGGGCCAGGTGCGGCAGGGAACGGGCGGACTGGAGGCCGCCGACCATCGTGAAGTGGCTCTGGTGACCGGCGAGCCAGGCCAGGAACACCACGCCCGTCTTGTAGAAGCGGGTGGGGGCCTGGAAGAGGTGGCGGGCGAGCGGGACGGTGGGGTCGAGCAGGGCGCGGAAGCCGGACGTGTCCCCGGTGTCCAGGGCGCGCACCGCCTCGGCGGCCAGCGGGCCCAGCGGGTCGAAGACGCCGAGCAGCGCGTGGCTGAAGCCGTGCTCGTCGCCCGCGATCAGCTCGGGGTAGTGGAAGTCGTCGCCGGTGTAGCAGCGGACGCCCTGGGGGAGCCTGCGGCGCAGTTCCACCTCGCGGCGGGCGTCCAGGAGGGAGATCTTGACGCCGTCGACCTTGTCGGGGTGGGCGGCGATGACGTCGAGGAAGGTGTCGGTGGCGGCGTCCAGGTCGGACGAGCCCCAGTAGCCCTCCAGCGCCGGATCGAACATCGGGCCGAGCCAGTGCAGGATCACCGGTTCGGCGGCCTGGCGGAGCAGATGGCCGTAGACGTCGAGGTAGTCCTCGGGGCCGCGTGCGCCGGCGGCGAGGGACCGGGACGCCATGAGGATCACCTGGGCGCCCGCCTCCTCGACGAGGGCGAGCTGCTCCTCGTACGCGCCCCGGACGTCGGCGAGCGAGCCGCCGGCGAGCTGGTCGGTGCCGGCGCCGCAGGCGATGCGGCCGCCCACCGCCTTCGCCTCCGCCGCCGACCGGCGGATCAGTTCGGCCGCGCCCGTCCAGTCCAGGCCCATGCCGCGCTGCGCGGTGTCCATCGCCTCCGCGACGCCGAGGCCGTGCGACCACAGGTGGCGGCGGAAGGCGAGGGTGGCGTCCCAGTCGACGGCGGCGGGCGCGCCGGGCGCGGTGTCCGCGAACGGGTCGGCGACGACGTGCGCCGCCGAGAAGACCGTACGGGAGGCGAGGGGGCCGCCGGGAGCGGCGGTGAAGGGGGCGGTGCGCGGCTCGTAGGTCCGCAGGCCGCCGCTCGCGTCGGGCAGGCGGAGGGTCACAGCCGGATCTCCGGGACCTCGATACGGCGGCCCTCGGCCGCGGACCGCAGGCCGAGTTCGGCGAGCTGGACGCCGCGGGTGCCGGCCAGCAGGTCCCAGCGGTAGGGGGCGTCGGCGTACACGTGCCGGAGGAACAGCTCCCACTGCGCCTTGAAGCCGTTGTCGAACTCGGTGTTGTCGGGCACCCGCTGCCACTGCCCGCGGAAGTCCCCGGCAGCCGGGACGTCCGGGTCCCACATCGGCTTGGGGGTGGCGGAGCGGTGCTGGACGCGGCACTCGCGCAGGCCGGCGACGGCGGAGCCCTCGGTGCCGTCCACCTGGAACTCGACCAGTTCGTCGCGGTGGACGCGGACCGCCCAGGAGGAGTTGATCTGGGCGATCGCGCCGCCTTCCAGTTCGAAGAGGCCGTAGGCGGCGTCGTCGGCGGTGGCGTCGTAGGGCTTGCCGTCCTCGTCCCAGCGCCGCGGGACATGGGTGGCGGTCAGGGCCTGGACGGAGGTGACGCGGCCGAACAGCTCGTGCAGGACGTACTCCCAGTGCGGGAACATATCCACGACGATGCCGCCGCCGTCCTCGGCGCGGTAGTTCCAGCTCGGGCGCTGGGCCCGCTGCCAGTCGCCCTCGAAGACCCAGTAGCCGAACTCGCCGCGCACGGACAGGATCCGGCCGAAGAAGCCGCCGTCGATCAGCCGCTTCAGCTTCAGCAGGCCCGGCAGGAAGATCTTGTCCTGGACGACGCCGTGCCGGACGCCCTTGTCCTGGGCGAGGCGGGCGAGTTCGAGGGCGCCGGCCAGGCCGGTGGCGGTGGGCTTCTCAGTGTAGACGTGCTTGCCGGCGGCGACGGCCTTGCGGATCGCCTCCTCGCGGGCGGCGGTGACCTGCGCGTCGAAGTAGACGTCCACGTCCGGGTCGGCGAGGACGGCGTCGAGGTCGGTGGTCCAGTGCTCCAGGCCGTGCCGGTCGGCGAGCGCCTTGAGGGCGTGCTCGCGGCGGCCGACCAGGACCGGTTCAGGCCACAGCACGGCGCCGTCGCCGAGATCGAGTCCGCCCTGCTCACGCAGGGCGAGGATCGAGCGGACCAGGTGCTGGCGGTAGCCCATGCGTCCGGTGACGCCGTTCATGGCGATGCGCACCGTCTTGCGTGTCACGTCGGTCCTTCCGTTGCGGGTCGATACGTCGTAGCAAGCGCTTTCTATCCGAGGAGAAAGTAGCGCCGGGCGGCTGGCCGGGGCAACAGGGCGGAGGGACCGGGTTGTTCGAGGGGGCGAACAAAGGTGCTCGCGGGGCCGTAAGGTCTGCACGACACGCACGACGAGACGCATCACCAGATATGTGCGGGACGCGCGACCGGAGGACGACGAGATGACGGTGACCCTGGCGGACGTGGCGGCCCGCGCGCAGGTCTCGCCCGCGACGGTGTCGCGCGTGCTGAACGGCAACTATCCGGTGGCCGCCGCCACCCGGGAGCGCGTCCTGAAGGCGGTCGACGAACTGGACTACGTCCTCAACGGCCCCGCCAGCTCCCTCGCCGCCGCCACCTCCGACCTGGTCGGCATCCTCGTCAACGACATCGCCGACCCGTTCTTCGGGATCATGGCGAGCGCGATCCAGTCGGAGATCGGCGGCCCCGGTGGCCGGGCGGGCGGCGAACGGCTGGCGGTGGTGTGCAACACCGGCGGCTCACCGGAGCGCGAGCTGACGTATCTGACGCTGCTGCAACGGCAGCGGGCGGCGGCCGTGGTGCTGACCGGCGGTGCGGTGGAGGCGGAGCCGCACGCGTCGGCGGTGGCGGCGAAGCTGCGCAAGCTGACGGAGGCCGGGACCCGGGTGGTGCTGTGCGGGCGGCCGCCGGCGCCGGACACCGGATCGGTCGCGCTCGCCTTCGACAACCGCGGCGGCGCACGCCGGCTCACCGAACACCTGATCGGCCTGGGCCACCGGCGGCTCGGCTACATCGCGGGACCCGAGGAGCGGACGACCACAAGGCACCGCCTGGAGGGGCACCGCGAGGCGCTGACGGCGGCCGGCCTCCCGCAGGACCCGCGCCGGACGGTGCACGGGCGCTACGACCGCACCTCCGGCTACGAGGCCACGCTGGAGCTGCTGCGGCGCGACGCGGACCTCACGGCGGTGGTCGCCGCGAACGACTCGGTGGCGCTGGGCGCGTGCGCGGCGCTGCGCGAGTCGGGACTGCGGATACCCGAGGACGTGTCGGTGGCCGGCTTCGACGACCTGCCCTTCAGCGTCGACGCGGTGCCGTCGCTGACGACGGTACGGCTGCCGCTGGCGGAGGCGGGGGCACGGGCGGGACGCATCGCGATGGGCCGCGAGGAGCAGCCGCCGGGCGGGATCGCGACGGTGCGGGGGGAGCTGATGGTGCGGGGGTCCTCCGGGGTGCCGCGGGGGTAGGCGGGCGGGCGGTTGCGGGGGTGGTCTGGCGGCCGGGGCGGGGATGACCTGACGGCCGGGGCGGGGGTGGTCGGCAGCCAGGACGGGGAACGGGCTGGCAGGCGGGACGGGGACGGTCTGGCAGGCGGGACGGGGACGGTCTGGCAGGCGGGACGGGGACGGTCTGGCAGGCGGGACGGGGACGGTCTGGCGGGTGGGGCGGTGGGGGCCGGTGGTTTCGCGCGGCCGGCGCGGGTACACCTGTGGCCATGAAACTGGCGTTCTCCACCCTCGGTGTCCCCGGTCTGGCCATCCCGGACGTGCTCGCTCTCGCCGTAGCGAACGGTTACCACGGCGTCGAACTGCGCGCCCACCACGAGGAGCCGGTGCACCCGGGGCTCGATCCCGCGCGCCGGGCCGAGGTGGCGGCGGAGTTCAAGGCGGCGGACGTCGAGATCGTGGGCCTCGCGGGATACGTACGGGTCGCCGCGCCCGGCGACGACGCGCCGGTACTGGCCGAGCTGCGGGCCCTGCTGGAGCTGGCCCGTGACCTGGGCGCCCCCTTCGTCCGGGTCTTCCCGGGCGGCGACGCCGGCCTGCCGCGCGAGGAGGGCGACGCCATCGCCGCCCGGCGCCTGGGCCTCGCCGCCGAGGACGCGGCGGCCCTCGGCGTGCGCATCCTGCTGGAGACCCACGACTCGCATCCCACCGGCGCGGACGCCATCCGCGTCCTCGGCCCGGTCGGCCACCGCAACGTGGGCGCGCTGTGGGACGTGATGCACCCCTGGCTGGCCGGCGAACAGCCCTCGGACACCTACGCGGCGCTCGCCCCGCACCTCGGATACGTTCAGGTCAAGGACATCGCCTCCGCCGACGACCGCACCCCGGTCGCGCTCGGTGCGGGCGTCCTGCCGCTGGCCGAGTGCGTCGAGGTGCTCTCCCGCCACGGCTGGGACGGCTGGCTGTGCTGGGAGTACGAGAAGCGCTGGCACGAAGCGGCGGCCCCCCTCCCGGACCTCCTCACCCCGGCCCGCGACCACATCACCCGCCTGCTGACCGAGTCGGCGTAGCGGCGCGGCGTACGATGCCCTGGCATGCCGCTCCGGAGCGGGGTGGGGCAGTAGTGTTCACGCGCCGGTCGTCACCCTCGGCCACAGCTCTGCCGCTCGCCGCCTCAGCGGGTGAACAAGCGCCCGGTTGTCTCCGCGCTCGGCGCTCTGGAGGAGCTCCGTGATGACCGCGAGCTCGGCGAAACGCCCGGCGTCGGTGTCGAGAACAGTGGCGTCTCCGGAGCCGCGCGTGAGCTGCGTCCCTGGCGGCGGGAGCCTGTTGTCGCCGAGGTGCACGACAGGCTCTTCGGCTTGATGACGGCAGCGTAGGAGAGAGAAGGAGACATCGGTGCCAGCCAGTCCCCTGGAACGGGCCAAGCAGGCCGTGCGCAGTCAGGTCTGGGACGCCCTGTCCACCGCGGACGCCGTCCACGACGCCTCCGTCCACGGTCGCATCCCCCACTTCAAGGGTGCCGAAGAGGCCGCGGCCCGGTTGGCGGGGCTCCCTGCCTGGCAGCGCGCGAGCGTCGTCAAAGCCGTGCCCGACAAAGCCCAGTTCCCGGTTCGCGCAAGGGCCCTGGAAGAAGGCAAGACCGTCTACATGGCGGTCCCCAAACTGGCCGCCCGCAAGCCCTTCTACCTGCTCGACCCCGCCGCGCTCACCGTCCCGCCCGCCGAGGCCGCGGCCAGCCGCACCGCCGCCGCGATCGCCCCCGCCGTCGAGGTCGACGCCCTGCGCCCCCTGGACCTGATCATCCTCGGCAGCGTCGCCGTCAACCGTGACGGCGCCCGCATCGGCAAAGGGGCCGGTTACTCCGACATCGAGTTCGCCCTCCTCACCGAGGCCGGCCTGGTGACACCGGAGACCGTGGTCGTGACCACGGTCCACGCGCTCCAGGTGACCGACATCCCGATCCCCACCACCGCGCACGATGTCGGCGTCGACTTGATCGTGACGCCCGAGGAGACCATCGTCTGCCCCGCCCCCCACCGGCCCACCGGCGTCCACTGGCCCGACCTCACCGCGGAGAAGATCGCCGCGATCCCGGCACTGGCGGCCCGGCACGTCGCCTGACGGTCGTAACGAAGCCTGCGCGTTCCCGGCTCGGTCATCACCCGGTCAACGGGGAGCCAGGGGCAGGGCAAATGGGCGTATGGGTTGCGCATGCAACCGGTCGTCCACTCCGACATAGGCGGATTTGCGTCCCCGCGCGCTCACTAGCGTGACGCGCGTACGGTCGGTCGTGGTCCGGGAGGGGATGTCGGTGGAGGTGCCCATACGGTCGCGCCTGCTCGACTACATCGAGTACGGCGAGGCGGAAGGCGCCCACAGTCCGCCGGCCGGAGCGCCGGAGCGCACACCCGGGACTCGTCGTTCGGCCCTGCTGGACTACACGGTCGCCGCGCCGACCGCGCCGGGGCCGGCTGCCGGCCGGAGTGCCGCCGCCGGGCGCGGCGTTCCGCCGTATCACGCGCCGGTCTTCGTTCCCGCGCACCCGCGGTACGTCGACGCCGCCGATGCCACGGGCCGGACCGTCCGTGTCCCGCTCATCGCCTACGAACTGTTCGCGCATCCGGCGGGCGGCGCCATGGCGTTCGCCTTCAGCACGCTCGGCGCGCTGGTGGCCGCGCTCGGCGAGGCGCAGCCGTGGATCGCGGCCTCCCTCGGGCCGCTGGCCGAGGGGCTGCGCGAGCACGGCGCCACCGTGCTGCTCGACCCGCGGGTCGCTCCCGGACAGGAGAACTGGCAGCCGGCCGACCTGGCCTCCTATGCGCGAAGGACGCGCCCGTGACCGTCGACTTCAAAGCGGTGCTGAGCGACCTCACCGCGATGTCCAAGACCTTCCACGACCAGGCCCGGCACTACCGGGAACTGCGCCCGGACGTCGCCCCGCCCGTCGCCGACGGCGGCGACGCCGGGCTGGACCACGCCGTCAAGGAGGTCGCCGAGCTGGTCGTCGCGCTGCACCTCGGCCTCGCCGACCGGCTGGACGACCACGGCGACCTCCTCGCGAAGTCCCGTGACTCCTTCCGGCGGCACGACGTCGACGTGCACGGGCTGTTCGAGGACCTGATGGCGGGTGAGGGCTGATGGGCGAGAGCTGGGTCGGCGGCGACATCGGCGGGCTGCGCACGATGGCCGAGACGTACAAGAACGCCAAGGAGAAGCTGGACGGGGTCGTCCGCCCGCTCAGCCGCAGCGTCGACGCGCTGGTGGACGACGCGACCTGGAAGGGCGAGGCGGCCGAGGCGTTCCGGGGCGCGTGGAGCGAGGACGCGCTGACCGCCGGGGCCTTCGCCGAACTCGTCCATCGGGCGGGCGGCATTCTCGGCACGCTCGTCGACGCGCTCTCCGCCTGTGAGAGCGCCTTGCAGAACGCCGAGCACACCGCCGCCCGCAAGGGCGTGGCCATGGGGGACAAGGGTGTGCCGCTGCAACTGCTCACGGCTAACCCGCCCGGGCCGGACGAGCGGAAGACGATCGCGGCGATGACCGAGTACACGAAGGTCCGCGCCGGGATCCTGCACACCGCCCAGCACGCGCGCCTCGTCGCGGCGGACGACCTGCGCGGGCTGTACGCGCAGGTCACCGCGCCCGTGTCCACCGGCGACAAGGTCACCGTCGCCGACTACCTGCGCGGCCTGTACGCCTACGACGCCGAGGACGCCCGGGCCGACGGCGCGAAGGCGCGCACCGGACTGGACGACGCGAAGGCCGACGAGCGCGCCGCGAAGAAGGAACTGCGCGCGGAACGCCGGGCGTACCAGAAGGCGGGGCGGGCGCTGCCCAAGGATCTGCCCGCCAAGGGCGACTACGCCGACGCGGTCGCCAGGGTGCGCTCCCTGGAGGAGGACATCGCCCGCGCCGACCACGGCAGCACCAGGCTGCCCTACGACCGGCAGCTCAACGTCAAACTCGCCGACGCCGCGCAGGCGCTGCGCGCGGGCGAGAGCCTGGACAAGCTCCCGGACTTCCTCAAGGAGATCCCCGTCCTCGACGTCGCGGCGGCCGGTGTCTGCGGCCTGCTGGAAGCGTCGGACGACCACGACAAGGGCTGGTCCTGGCAGCACTCCGTCGCCGTGGACGGCGGCGCCAACCTCGGGGGGCTCGCCGCGGGTACGGCCATCACCGCGGGCCTGGTCGCGGCGGCGCCGTTCGACGTCCCCGCGCTGGTGGTGGCCGGCGTCGGCGGAGCGGTCGTCGTCGGGGCGACCGGGGTCATCGACCACGCCCTGCATGAGCACTGGAGCGAGGACATCCACGACCACGGTGTGGTCGGAGGCGTGCTCCACGGCACCGGTAACGTCCTGTCGGAGACCAAGGACGACGGGAAACGGCTGGCGAAGGACGTGTGGCACGGTGTCAAGAGCATCTTCTGAGGTTCCCGCCGCAGGAGCGCCGGCCTCGGTCCCCTCGCTCCCCGGTCTCGGCACCACCTGGTATCTGCGCGGGCCGCGCTACTGGCTGCGGCGGGGCGCGGGAGCCCTCGCCTGGCTCGTGGTGGTGGGGTTCGTCTGTTACGTCGGACTCGGGCTGTACGGCAGCTTCCGGGGGGCGCTGCCCGGCCCGGTGCGGGTCGGGTGGGACTGGGTGCAGGGGATCCTGGCGTGCGCGGGCGCGGTGTGGGGGTGGGTCGTGCAGCGGCGGGGGCATCGGCGGGGCATGGCTGATCCGCCCGTTCCCGCGCGGGCTCGGGCCGGCAAGCGGGATCAGGTCGGGCGGAGTGCGGGGCTCGCCGTCGCGGGGCGGTTCCTCGTGCTGGTGGCGGCGCCCGTGCTGCCGGCGGTGCTGGCGTTCGGCGTGGGGTGGCTCGGCGCCGCCTTCACCGTCCGCGAGTATCCCAGCGAGGTCGGCGCCCGGCGGTGGCTGGCGGGGCGGTAGCCCGTCGCGCCCCGGGTCGCCCGTGCTGCGCGCTCCCTTGACTGGCAGAAACTTCCCGGATATCAGTGGCTCCTCGGAAGTTTCCTTCAGCGATGACACTCCAGCGGATCGCCTCCGGAAGGAGCGCACGTGCACGACGCCAGCACGGGAAGCAGCGCAAGACCGGGAAACACCGCACCATCACAAGGCACCGGGGGCGCCGCGCGTCCTTCCCGGCGCCGCGTCCTCGCCGCCACCGCCGGGCTCACCGCCGCCCTGGCCGTACCGGGCGCCGGCACCGCGCACGCGGCCGCCGGCCGCCACGACGACCGGCGGCTGCGCTCGCTGATCTCGGGGATGACCCTGGAGGAGAAGGTCGGCCAGCTCTTCGTGATGCGGGTCTACGGCCACTCCGCCACCGCCCCGGACCAGGCCGACATCGACGCCAACCTCGGTGAGATCGGCGTGCGCACCGCCGCCGAGCTGGTCGCGAAGTACCGCGTCGGCGGCATCATCTACTTCACCTGGGCCCACAACACCCGCGACCCGCGGCAGATCGCCGACCTGTCCAACGGCATCCAGCGCGCCTCCCTGGCCCAGCCCCGCGGGCTGCCCGTGCTCGTCGCCACCGACCAGGAGCACGGCATCGTCTGCCGGATCGGCGCGCCCGCCACCCTCTTCCCCGGCGCCATGGCGGTCGGCGCCTCCGGCTCCGTCTCCGACGCCCGCACCCTCGGCCGGATCTCCGGCGCCGAGCTGCGCGCGATGGGCGTCAACCAGGACTACTCCCCCGACGCCGACGTGAACGTCAACCCGGCCAACCCGGTCATCGGCGTACGGTCCTTCGGCGCCGACCCGGACGCGGTGGCGCGCCTGGTGGCGGCGGAGGTGCGCGGCTACCAGGGCTCCCGGGTGGCGGCCACCGCCAAGCACTTCCCCGGGCACGGCGACACCGCCGTCGACAGCCACTACGGCTTCCCGGTGATCACCCACAGCCGCGAGCTGTGGGAGAAGCTGGACGCCGTGCCGTTCCGGGCCGCGATCCGCGCGGGCATCGACTCGATCATGACCGCCCACATCCAGTTCCCGGCGCTGGACGACTCCGGCGACCCCGCCACCCTCTCCCACCCCATCGTGACCGGCATCCTGCGCGGCGAGCTGGGTTACGACGGCGTGGTGATCACGGACTCGCTCGGCATGGAGGGCGTGCGCACCAAGTACGGCGACGACCGGGTGCCCGTGCTCGCCCTGAAGGCGGGCGTGGACCAGCTGCTCAACCCGCCCTCCCTGGACGTGGCGTGGAACGCGGTCCTCAAGGCCGTGCGCGAGGGCGAGCTCACCGAGGCGCGGCTCGACGAATCGATCCTGCGCATCCTGCGGCTGAAGGCGCGGCTGGGTCTGTTCGACGGGCCCTACGCCACCGCGGCCGGCGTCGCCCGCACGGTCGGCACCCCCGCGCACCTGGCCGCGGCCGACCGCGTCGCCGAGCGGACCACCACCCTGCTGGTCAACGAGAACCGCCTGCTGCCGCTGTCCCGCCGCAGCCACCGCAGGCTCCTCGTGGTCGGCGCCGATCCCGCCTCGCCCTCGGGCACCACCGGGCCGCCCACCGGCGTGCTCGCCGCCGCCCTCACCGCGCTCGGCTTCACCGCGACCGCGCTGTCCACCGGCACCGCGCCGTCCGCGGCGAACGTCGAGCGGGCCGTCGCGGCGGCGGCGGACGCGGACGCGGTGGTCGTCGCGACGTACAACGTCACGGCGGGCAGCGCGCAGCAAACGCTGGTGGAGCGGCTGACGGCGACGGGCCGGCCGGTGGTCGCGGTCGCCGTCCGCAACCCCTACGACGTCGCCCAGCTCCCCGGCGTGCCCGCCGTCCTGGCCGCCTACTCGTGGACCGACGTGGAGGTCCGCGCCGCCGCCCGGGTGATCGCCGGACGCGTCGGGCCGCGCGGGAAGCTGCCGGTGCCGGTGCCCCGCGCCGACGACCCGGCCACGCCCCTCTACCCCGTCGGATACGGCCTCACCTACTAGACCGGCCCACCCCGCCGGACACGGCCTCACCCACTGAACCGGCTCACCGGTTCACCGGCTCAGCACAGGATCCAGCCGCTGGTCACCGCCACCGCGCCGACCGAGCCGCCGACGCGGACGCAGCGGTGGCCGGCGTGCACGGTGACCGGTCCGGCGTGCTGGGAGAAGCGGCCCTTGTCGGTGACCGGCCGGTTGCCGCGCGCCTGCACGGTCACCGACATCACCTGCCTGCCCCCGGCCCGCCGGGGCGTGGTGAGCGCGCACACATAGCCGCCCGACCGGTAGACGTGCACGGAACCGGTCGCGAAGGACAGCTTCTTGACCTCGCGGCCGGAGCAGGTGGAGGCCGCCGCCTGGGCGGTGCCCGGCAGGGCCAGCGCCATCAGCCCGGCGCCGGTCAGCACGGCCACGCCGAGCGCCAGCCGCCGGCGGATCGCACCACTGTCCACGGTCACCCCTCCCCTGAAACGTTTTTCCGTACGGGCGTACGGACGCAGGACGCGCGCCCCATGGTTGCGCCGGAGCCGCCGAAACGGTTCAGCGGCTCGCGCCGACGGGTTCCTCCGGCTCGGCCGCGCCGACGAAGGTCCGCCACAGCCCGGCGTACCGGCCGTCGCGGGCCAGCAGCTCGTCGTGCGTGCCGTCCTCGACGACCCGGCCGCGGTCCATGACCACCACCCGGTCGGCGCGGGCGGCCGTCGTCAGCCGGTGGGCCACCACCAGCGTCGTACGGCGGCCGGCGAGCCGGTCGGTGGCCTGGTTGACCTGCGCCTCGGTGGCCAGGTCGAGCGCGGCCGTCGCCTCGTCCAGCAGCAGCACGTCCGGATCGACCAGCTCGGCGCGGGCCAGCGCGATCAGCTGACGCTGGCCGGCCGACAGGTTGCGGCCGCGCTCGGCGACCTCGTGCAGATAGCCGCCCTCCAGCGTCGCGATCATCTCGTGCGCGCCCACCGCCCGCGCCGCCGCCTCCACCTCGGCGTCGGTGGCCTCGGGGCGGCCGTAGGCGATGGCGTCGCGGACGGTCCCCGGGAAGAGGTACGCCTCCTGCGGCACGACGCCCAGCCGGCGCCGGTACGCGGTGAGGTCCAGCGCCCTGATGTCGGCGCCGTCCACGGTCACCCGGCCGCCGGTCGGGTCGTAGAACCGGGCCACCAGCTTGACCAGCGTCGACTTGCCCGCGCCGGTCTCGCCGACGAAGGCGACCGTCTGCCCGGCGGGCACCCGCAGGTCGATCCCGGTCAGCGCCTCCTCCTCGTCGCCGTAGGCGAAGCGCACGTCCTCGAACGCGATCTCGCCGCGCAGCGCGGTGACCTCGCGGGGCTCGGCGGGCGGCCGGGTGGAGGCCGGCTCCTGGAGCAGTTCCCGGATGCGGCCCAGGGACACGGTGGCCTGCTGGTAGCCGTCGAAGACCTGGGAGAGCTGCTGGACGGGGGCGAAGAACAGGTCGATGTAGAGCAGGTACGCCACCAGGGCGCCCGTCGTCAGCGTCGCCGCCTCCACCCGGCCCGCGCCCGCGATCAGCACGGACGCCGCCGCCACCGAGGACAGGAACTGCACGAACGGGAAGTACACCGAGATCAGCAGCTGACCCCGGACCCGGGCCCGGCGGTAGCCGTCGCTGCGCTCGGCGAACCGGCGCCCGCCGTCGTGCTCGCGCCGGAACGCCTGCACGATGCGCAGTCCGGCCACCGACTCCTGGAGGTCGGCGTTGACCGCGGAGACCCGCTCGCGCGCCAGCCGGTACGCCTTGACGCTGGCCCGGCGGAAGAAGAACGTGGCGACGACCAGCGGCGGCAGCGTCGCGAAGACCGCCAGCGCGAGCCGTACGTCGATCACCAGCAGGGCGACCATGATGCCGAAGAAGGTGACCACGGAGACGAACGCGGTGACCAGCCCGGTCTGGAGGAACGTCGACAGCGCGTCCACGTCGGTCGTCATCCGCGTCATGATGCGGCCGGTCAGCTCGCGCTCGTAGTAGTCGAGGCCGAGCCGCTGGAGCTGGGCGAAGATCTTCAGCCGCAGCGCGTACAGCACCCGCTCGCCGGTGCGGCCGGTCATCCGGGTCTCGCCGGTCTGCGCGGCCCACTGCACGAGGACGGCGAGCAGGCCGAGCAGCGCCGCCGCCCAGACCGCGCCGAGCGCCATCCTGCTGACGCCGCGGTCGATGCCGTGCCGGATCAGCACCGGCAGCAGCAGTCCCATGCCCGCGTCCACGGCGACCAGGGCGAGGCTGGCCAGCAGCGGCAGGCCGAACCCGTGCAGCAGCCTGCGCAGGCCGTAGGACTCCTCGGACCGCACCGCCCGGTCCTCGTCCACGTCCGGGGTGTCGGTGGCCGGCGGCAGCGCCGCCACCTGGGCCAGCAGCTCGGGGGTGGCGGGCATCCCGGCCAGCGCCGTGTCCCGGGGCTCGCGCTCGCCCGCCCACAGCGTGGGCGTGATCCCGCGCTCGGCGTCGAACTCGGCGTCCAGCTCGTCGCGCACCGAGGTGTCCTCGCGGGGCATGGTGGGTCGGGCGTGCCCCGGGGAGACGCCACCCAGCTCGTCCGGGTCGGTGAGCAGCCTGCGGTACAGGGCGCAGCGCTCCTGGAGCTCCTCGTGGGTGCCGACGTCGGCGAGCCGGCCGCCGTCGAGCACGGCGATGCGGTCGGCGAGGCCGAGGGTGGAGCGCCGGTGGGCGATGAGCAGGGTGGTACGGCCCCGCATCACCTGCTTGAGGGCCTCGTGGATCTCGTGCTCGACGCGGGCGTCCACGGCGGAGGTGGCGTCGTCCAGGACCAGCAGGCGCGGGTCGGTGAGGATCGCGCGGGCGAGCGCGACGCGCTGGCGCTGGCCGCCGGACAGGGTCAGGCCCTGCTCGCCGACGGTGGTGTCGTAGCCCTCGGGCAGCTCGCTGATGAAACGGTCCGCCTGGGCGGCGCGGGCGGCCGCCTCGATCTCCTCCTGGCCGGCGTCCGGGCGGCCGTAGGCGATGTTGGCGCGGACGGTGTCGGAGAAGAGGAAGGAGTCCTCGGGGACGAGGCCGATCGCGGCCCGCAGCGAGTCCAGGGTCAGTTCGCGCACGTCGTGCCCGCCGACGAGGACGGCGCCGTGGTCGGCGTCGTAGAAGCGCGGCAGGAGCAGGGAGAGCGTGGACTTGCCGGAGCCGGAGGCGCCGACGACGGCCAGGGTCTCGCCGGAGCGGATCGTGAAGCTGAGCCCCTTCAGGACGGGGCGCTCGGGGTCGTAGCCGAAGGAGACGTCGTCGAACTCGACGGTGGCCGGGGCGTCGGCGGGCAGTTCCGCCGTGCCCTCGGTCAGGGTGGGCTCGGTGTCGATCAGCTCCAGGACGCGTTCGGTGCTCGCGCGGGCCTGCTGGCCGACGGTGAGGACCATGGCGAGCATGCGGACCGGGCCGACCAGCTGGGCGAGGTAGGTGGAGAAGGCGACGAACGTGCCGAGCGTGATGTGGCCCTCGACCGCCAGCCAGCCGCCCAGCGCCAGCATGGCGACCTGGCCGAGGGCGGGCACGGCCTGGAGCGCGGGGGTGAACCGGGCGTTCAGCCGGATGGTGCGCAGCCGTCCGGCGAACAGCCGCCGGCCCACCGCGCGCAGCTTCGCCGTCTCCTGGTCCTCCTGGCCGAAGCCCTTGACCACGCGGACGCCGCTGACCGCGCCGTCCACCACGCCGGCGACCGCCGCTGCCTGCGCCTGGGCGTACCAGGTGGCGGGGTGCAGCTTGGTGCGGCTGCGCCGGGCGATCCAGCCGAGGGCGGGGGCGACGGCGAGGGCGACCAGGGTGAGCGGCCACGACAGCCAGGCCATGATCGCCAGGGAGATCACGAAGAGCAGGACGTTGCCGATGGTCATCGGCAGCATGAAGAGCAGGCCCTGGATCAGCTGGAGGTCGCTGGTGGCCCGGCCGATCACCTGTCCGGTGGACAGCTCGTCCTGGCGGCGGCCGTCGAGCCGGGTGATCGTCCCGTACATCTCCGTGCGCAGGTCGTGCTGGACGTCGAGGGCGAGGCGGCCGCCGTAGTAGCGGCGGACCAGGGTCGCGGCGTAGACGAGGAGGGCGGCGACGACGAGGGCGGCCGCCCACGGGGCCATCGTGCGGGTGTGGTCGCCGATGACGTCGTCGATGATCACCTTGGTGATCAGCGGGACGACGGCCATGACGGCCATGCCGACGAGGGAGGCGGTGAGGGCGAGGACGACGTCCTTGAGGTGGCGCCAGGCGTACGCGGCGAGTCTGTGGGCCCAACCTCGTCGTCGCCCTGGCTGCGCTGCCACGTCGGTGTCCTCCTGATGGTCCGATCTTCCAGGAGGCACCAACGCGGGACGGGGCGGATTTCATCCCGCTGTAACAAAAGCGGGGGGGGGGATTGCTCTCGGGTGCGGTGGGTGCGGGCCGGGCGCGCGATTCCCCGCGCCCCTAGAAGCCCGTGCGGACCCGGAGGTAGTAGAAGCGGGTGGTCTGGGCCGGGTTCTCGTTGTCGTCGCTCACCAGGAGGACGCGGAGGGCGCCCCGGGTGTCGCGGCCGGTGATCGTCATGCCCTCGATGTTGTCGAGGAGGGGGTTGGGCTGGGGCTGCTTGGCGGTGGCGCCGAGGGACGGGCAGGCGGCGAGGTCGGTGAGCAGCGTCTTCCTGATCAGGCGGACGCCGGACTGCCCGGTCAGGTGTTCGACCTTGCCGGTGTCGGTGGCCTGGTGCGGGTCGGCCAGGTAGAGGCGGACGGTGTTGCCGACGCCGGAGGTGAAGCCGCGCTCCAGGACGAGCAGGCGGCCGTCCGGGGTGGCCTGCACCTCGGGGACGCCCAGGCCGTCGTCCGCCCGGTACGCGTACTGGGCGGCGAGCCGGAAGGGGCCGTCGCCGGTGCGCTGCCAGGTCTGGAAGCGGACGATGCCCGCGCTGTCCCCGGCGAGCGCGTACTCCATGGACGCGAGCAGGGTGCGCCCGCCGGGCAGCAGCGTCAGGCCCTCGAAGGTCTGGTTGGCGGTGGCCCGGCCGGCCGGGGCGACCCGCAGCGCGGACGGCACCGCAAGCCGTTCCAGGACGCGGCCGTCGCGGGAGTAGCGGCGGACGGACGGCTCGGTCTCGGAGGTGACCAGCCGGGTGCCGTCGAAGTCGACGGCCAGCCCCTCGGAGTCGAGCGCGCCGCCGTTCTCGTCGGCCAGCGGCGTCACCCCGGTCGGGCGCAGCGTGCGGCGGTCCAGGGTGAACAGCGAGGAGCGGTCCGAGAGCGCCGCGAGGTCGCCGTGCCGGTCGGCCGCGAGCGCGGAGAGGTTGCCGACGTAGGCCCCCTGGTACGTCGTCTTGTCCAGCGCGTCGGAGAAGCGGTCGAGGGAGACGGCGGACGAACAGGCGTGGTCCTGGCGGGTGGCGGCGGCGGCCGGCCCGGCGGTCAGGCAGGTGGCCGCCGCCAGGCCGGCGGTGACGGTCGCGAGTACGGTTCTCAGGCGCATGACCGTCACCGTAGGGCTCCCGCGTGTCCGGCGGGAGACCGCCTCGTGAAGCGTCAGCCGCTCGGCGGCACCGGAACCAGCGCCTCCTGCGGCGGCACCTTCATGACGCGGCGCGCGGTGCGCGGGCCGGTCGTCGGGGCGAGGTCCTTGTGGATGGCCCGCGCGATGGTCTCGATGGTGGTGACGCCGTAGTCCATCGTGCCGTTGTCCTGCGTGAGGACCGTCATCGTGTAGTCGTGGCCGCCGCCGTTGAAGGTGCCGACGCTGTGCACGCGCCAGCCGTGGGTGGAGCGCTGGAGCCAGCCGTTCTTCACGTGCACGGCGACGGCGGTCGGCGCGCCCGCCGGGGTGCCCCAGCGCTGGGCGGCGACGACCTGGCCCATCAGCTTGAGGATGTAGGCGCGGGAGTTGTCGCTCAGGACGTTGTTCTTCGCCGTGACGAGGCCGAGCAGCTTCTGCTCGTCGCGCACGGTGATCTGGGTCAGGCCCCAGTAGCCGTCCGCGCCCGGCTTGGTCTGGGTCATGCCGGCCGCGGCGAGGAAGCCCTTGACCTTCGTCACGCCCAGCTGCTTCCACAGGCTGGTGGTCGCGTCGTTGTCCGACTGGGTGATCATCAGCTTGGCGAGGCTCGCCTCGCGGTCGGTGAGGGAGCGGTTCGTCTTCTTGGCGTCCCACAGCAGGGTGGCCAGGACGGTCGCCTTGACCACGCTGGCGGAGTCGTAGGCGGACGACTCGCGCAGCGTGCAGGTGGTGCCGGTGGTGCGGTCGCGCAGGCCGACGGCGATGGTGCCCTTGCGGCCGGACACCGCCGCGGTGATGTCCTTCTGGAGCTTGGCGGCCAGTCCGGTCGTGAGGGACGTGCAGCTGACCGCCGGCGCGGCGGCCGCGGCGGGTGCGGCGAGGGCGACGCAGGAAGCGAGCAGCCCGGCGCCCGCGCCTGCCGCCGCGAGCGCCCTGGAGCGTCGGGATATCCAGTGAGTCATGCTCAGTTGACGCACACCTGTACGGAAAAGGTTGCACGAGGGAGTGAATCGATGACGGCCCGTCACCTGCTCCCGTGCCGGGGCGCCGCCACAGGTGGATCGGCCCGCCGCGGTGGGCAGGCATCGCTCATGCCCGAACCCGCGTTCCACGACCACGTCCTGACCGGCCGGCTCCTCGCGGCCCTGTGGACGGTACGTCTCCTCGGCGGCGGGGGCGGAACCCCGCCCGACGGCGAGGAGTTCCTGGCGAAGAAGGTGCCCGCCCATCTGGTGAGCGGCGGACTGCGCTCGCTCACGGACCACCTCATGGCGGCCAGGGGCCGGGGCGACGGCCGCTGGGAGGCCGCGGTCGAGGTGTACCGCGAGATAGCGGACCTGCTCCCGAAGAAGCTGTGGAACGACACCATGTCCCCCGGCGAGCAGAAGGCGTTCGCCGGCGGCTACACCGAGCAGCGCGCCGCCCACGCCGAGAAGTACGGGAAGCTCCTGGAGAGGTGACGGGCGGCGGTGCGCCGTGCCCGAGGACGTCCGGAACGCGCCCAGCCGCCTCCGCCACCCGGCTCCTACCGCCCGCCTCCTGCCGCCCGCCTCCCGGCTCCCGGCTTCCGGTCAGCTCGACGCGGCGGCGAACATGCCGGGCTCGTACGCGCCTCCCGGGGTATGCACGATCACGCCCATCCGGGTGGCCGCGTTGATCAGGGAGACCAGGCAGACCAGCGCGCCGACCTGGTCGTCGTCGTAGTGCTCGCGCACCGCGGCCCAGGTCTCGTCGGACACCCCGTGGTCGCCGAGCCGGGTGCCCTCCTCGGCGAGCGCCAGCGCGGCCCGCTCGGCCTCGGTGAACACCGTGCTGTGCCGCCAGGCGGCGACCAGGTGGAGCCGGAGCGCGCTCTCCCCCGCGGCCGCGGCCTCCTTGGTGTGGACGTCGACGCAGAAGCCGCAGCCGTTGATCTGGGCGACCCTCAGCTCCAGCAGCTCCCGCAGGGCCTTGGGCAGCGTCGACCCCTCCAGGGCCAACGAGGTGGTGTAGAACCGCTTGGCGACCTTCGCGGCGGTCGGGCTGTCGAACAGGTTGAAACGGGGTTCCATGACGTCGTCCTCACTCGTGGTGTCGTGTGCTGCCGCACGGGACGGACACAAGATGCCGACGGCCCGGCCGATGTGACGGCGCGGCGATGTGGCGTACGTCACCGGCCGCGGGCGTCACGGAGCCGTGCGGGCCGGCGTCTGGTGTGCGGCGCAGTCGTCAGCGAGCGGACAGGAGCCGGCCATGAACGACCGAACCACGGGCGACCGGACGGGGGAACCCTCCGGGCCGGTCGCTCCCGACGCCCGGCTGGACGGCGTCACCCGGGCGTTCGTCGCCCACCGCAACCTGCTGTTCACCGTCGCCTACGAGATGCTCGGCTCCGCCGCCGACGCCGAGGACGTCCTCCAGGAGACCTGGCTGCGCTGGGTGGGCGTCGACCCCGGCACCGTGCGGGATCAGCGGGCGTACCTGGTCCGGATCGCCACCCGGCAGGCGCTGAGCCATCTGCGCGCGCTCGGCCGGCGCAAGGAGTCCTACGTCGGCCCCTGGCTGCCCGAGCCGCTGCTCACCTCGCCCGACGTGGCCGAGGACGTCGAGCTGGCCGACAGCGTCTCGATGGCGATGCTGCTGGTCCTGGAGACGCTCGCCCCGACCGAGCGGGCGGTGTTCGTGCTGCGCGAGGTGTTCGGCCTCGGGTACGACGAGATCGCCGAGGCCGTCGGCAGGAGCCGGGACGCGGTCCGCCAGATCGCCCACCGGGCACGGGCCCACGTCGCCGCGCGCCGGCCGCGCGGGGTCGCGTCCGCCGCCGAGGCCCGCCGCACCGTCGAGGCGTTCCGGCAGGCGGTCGAGACGGGCGACCTGCGACGCCTGCTCGACGTCCTCGCGCCGGACATCGTGCTGCTCACCGACGGCGGCGGAGTCGTGCGCGCCGCGCTGACGCCCGTCGTGGGGGCCGACCGGGTGGCCGAGGTGCTGGGCCGGATCGGGGCCGCGCTGTCCCTGCGGCCGGCGCAGGTCAACGGCGACCCGGCGCTGATCGTCCGGCTGGACGGCGAGATCGACACCGTCCTGGCGCTGCGGGTCGACGACGGCCTCGTCACCGGGCTGTACGCCGTGCGGAACCCGGAGAAGCTGTCGTATCTGGACCGGGAGACCACCTTGCGCCGCTGAGCCCTCGGGTTCCTCCGCTCCCCGAGGCCGGAGCGTCGGGCAGGACGGCGGGCGCGGAGTCGGGCACCGCGTCCGCCGCACCCCTCAGCCCAGGTGCGTGGGCGCGAACATCCGCAGGACCGCCGGGAGGACGACCACCGAGGGGCCGGGCTCGGACAGGGCCTTGGCCAGGTCCGCTTCCAGGGTTTCGGGAGTCGTCCGGACGCCGGGGACGCCGAAGGACTCGGCGAGGGCGACGTAGTCCGGGCGGGTCAGTTCGGTGGCCGTGGGCTCGCCGAAGGCGTCGGTCATGTACTCGCGCAGGATGCCGTAGCCGCCGTCGTCGACGATCAGCCAGGTGACGTCCAAGCCGTACTGGCGGGCGGTGGCCAGTTCGGCGATGGAGTACAGGGCGCCGCCGTCGCCGGAGACGGCCAGCACCGGGCGGGTCGGGTCGGCCGCCGCCGCTCCGAGCGCCGCCGGGAAGCCGTAGCCGAGGCCGCCGGCGCCCTGCGCGGAGTGCATGGTGTTGGCGCCCCGGGGGTCGAAGGCCGACCAGGCCCAGTAGGCGAGGATCGTCATGTCCCAGAAGGACGGCGACCCGGCGGGCAGGGCGCGGCGCACGGACGCCAGCACGTCCTGTTCCAGGGTGAGTTCCTGGGCGGCGATCCGCTCGCCCACCTGGTCGAGCACTTCCCGCACGCGGCGCGGCGCGTCCTCGTCGGTGCGCTCGTCCACGGTCTCCAGCAGCGCCTGGAGGGCGAGGCGGGCGTCGGCGTGGATGCCGAGGGCCGGGTGGTTGGACTCCAGTTTGCCGAGGTCGGCCTCGATCTGGACGACCCGGCCGCGGGGCTTGAACGTGTGGTAGTTCGAGGACAGTTCGCCGAGGCCCGAGCCGACGACCAGCAGGACGTCGGCGTCCTCCAGGAAGTCGGTGGTGTGCCGGTCCTCCAGCCACGACTGGAGCGAGAGCGGGTGGGTCCAGGGGAAGGCGCCCTTGCCGCCGAAGGTCGTCACCACCGGCGCCCGAAGGCGTTCGGCCAGGGCGCGCAGCTTCCCGGAGGCGTCCGAGCGGACCACTCCGCCGCCCGCGATGATCGCCGGACGCTCCGCCTTCGACAGCAGGTCGGCGGCGACGGCGGTGAGTTCGGGGCGCGGCGGCAGCTCCTCCGGGGTGGCGTCCAGGGCGGTCACGACGGGCAGGTGGGTCTCGGCCAGCAGGACGTCCTGCGGGATCTCCACCCAGACGGGGCCGTGCGGGGCGGTGAGCGCCGACTTCCAGGCCGCCGCGATCGCGGACGGGATCTGCGACTGGGCGCGCACCGGGTGGACGGACTTGACCACGCCGCGGAAGGAGGCGGCCTGGTCGGGCAGTTCGTGCAGGTAGCCGTGGCGGCCGCCGCCGAGTCCGGCGGTGGGGATCTGGCTGCTGATCGCGAGGACGGGCGCGGAGGCCGCCGCCGCCTCCTGGAGCGCGGCGAGCGAGGTGAGGGCGCCGGGTCCGGTGGACAGCAGCAGGGGCGCGGCCTCGCCGGTGATCCGGCCGTAGGCGTCGGCGGCGAAGCCCGCGTTGTTCTCGATCCGCAGGCCGACGTAGGCGAGGTCGGAGCGGCGCAGGGCGTCGAACATGCCGAGGGCGTGCTGGCCGGGCAGGCCGAAGACGGTGGTGGCGCCGAGCCCGGCCAGGGTCTCCACGACCAGGTCTCCGCCGTTGCGGCCGGGGGGAGGGTTGAGTGCGGCCTCCGTCTGCGCGGGCGTGGGGCGGAGCACCAGGTCGTGGTCGTGGGTCACTTCGCTTCGGTGTCCTTCCGGGCCGCGGCGATCTGGCGGCTCATGAGGGTGGTCAGTTCGTAGGCGGTGTGGGAGGCGGCCACCGAGGTGATCTCGGCGTGGTCGTAGGCCGGGGCGACCTCGACGACGTCGGCCGAGACCAGGTTGCAGGAGGCCAGGCCGCGCAGGATCTCCAGGAGTTCGCGGGAGGTCATGCCGCCGGCCTCGGGGGTGCCGGTGCCGGGGGCGTGGGCGGGGTCGAGGCAGTCGATGTCGATGGAGATGTACAGCGGCCGGTCGCCGATGCGCTGGCGCAGCTGGTCGGCGACCTCGTCGACGCCGCGGCGGTAGACGTCGGCGGAGGTGACGATGCCGAAGCCCATCTTCTCGTCGTCGGTGAGGTCCTGCTTGCCGTAGAGGGGGCCGCGGGTGCCGACGTGGGAGAGGGCGGAGGTGTCGAGGATGCCCTCCTCGACGGCCCGGCGGAAGGGGGTGCCGTGGGTGTACTCGGCGCCGAAGTAGGTGTCCCAGGTGTCGAGGTGGGCGTCGAAGTGGAGCAGGGCGACGGGGCCGTGCTTCTTGGCGACCGAGCGCAGCAGGGGCAGTGCGATGGTGTGGTCGCCGCCGAGGGTCATCAGGCGGGCGCCGGTGCCGAGGAGGTCGTCGGCGGCGGCCTCGACGGTCTCCACGGCCTCGTTGATGTTGAACGGGTTGACCGCGATGTCGCCGCCGTCGGCGACCTGGGCGAGGGCGAACGGGGAGGCGTCCTGCGCGGGGTTGTAGGGGCGCAGCAGCCGGGACGCCTCGCGGATGGCGTTGCCGCCGAAGCGGGCGCCGGGCCGGTAGGAGACGCCGGAGTCGAACGGGACGCCCACGACGGCGACGTCGGCGGTGCCGACCTCGTCGAGGCGGGGCAGCCGCGCGAAGGTCGCGGGGCCGGCGTAGCGCGGGATGCGGGAGGAGTCGACGGGGCCGCGGGGCGTCTCGTTGCCGCTCATGTGAAATGCCTTCTTTCCTGCGCTTCGTCGCGCATGTACTGCTTTCCGGTCGACTCTACTGGTGCGCCGGGACGGGTTCTGAGGCGAGTTCTGGACTGCCTCCGGCGAGGCGTTCGCGCCAGGCGGCGAGGACCGCCTCGTCGGTGGGCCGGGTGGCCAGGGAGACGGCGAGGTAGGCGGCCAGGGAGGCCAGAAGGCCGTAGTAGACGGGCTCGTTGGCCAGGATGCCGTAGCCCGCCATGAGGCCGATGACGGCGAGGCCGCCGACGATCACGGCGGCGAGCGCGCCCTGTGCGGTGCCGCGCTTCCACAGCAGGCCGCCGAGGATCGGCACGAGCAGTCCGCCGACGAGGAGGTTGTAGGCGACGGTGAGCGCCTCGACCACGTCGTTCAGCGCGATCGCGGTGCCGATCACGACGAGGCCCATGACGAGGATGAACAGGCGGTTGTCCCGCACCTCGTCCCGCACCTCGCCCGCCTCGCCCGTCCCGTCGTGCGTCTCGCCCGTCCCGTCGCGCGGCTCGCCGCCGGGGCGGACGGCGCCGCGCAGCCGGGACCAGATGTCGTTGTTGGCGACGGTGGCGCAGGCGATCAGCGCGCCGGAGGAGGTGGACATCACGGCGGCCAGGGCGGCGGCGAGGACCAGGCCGCGCACGCCGATGGGCAGTTCGTCCTTGACGATGGTGGCGAAGGCGTCGTCGGCGCTGGTCAGGTTGGGGTAGAGAACCTTGGCGGCGGTGCCGATGACGGCGCCGGCGAGCGCGTAGACCAGGCAGTAGGTGCCGGCGACGGTGCCACCGGCCCGGGCGACCTTGTCGCTGCGGGCGGTGAACACGCGCTGCCAGATGTCCTGGCCGATGAGCATGCCGAAGGTGTAGATGAGGACGTAGGTGAAGATCGTCTCGCCGCCGATGCCGAGCGGGTCGAAGTAGGAGGTGGGCAGCTTCGCCTTCATGCCGCTGAAGCCGCCCGCCTTGACGACGGCGATGGGCAGCAGCAGGAGCAGGACGCCGATCGTCTTGACCACGAACTGCACCATGTCGGTCAGCGTGATGGACCACATGCCGCCGAGGGTGGAGTACGCGACGACGATCGCGCCGCCGAGGACGATCGCGACGGTGCGGTTCAGGTCGAACAGGACGTCGAAGATCGTGGCGTAGGCGATGGTGGAGGTGACGGCGAGCATCAGGGTGTACGCCCACATGACGACGCCGGAGATGACGCCGGCCCTGCCGCCGTAGCGCAGGTCGAGCATCTCGGAGACGGTGTAGACCTTGAGCCGGGCGATGCGGGCGGAGAAGAAGACGGACAGGGCGAGCAGGCCGAGGCCGATGGTGAAGACCATCCAGGCGCCGGAGAGCCCGTACTGGTAGCCGAGGCCGACGCCGCCGATGGTGGACGCGCCGCCGAGGACGATGGCCGCCATGGTGCCGGAGTACATCGCGGGGCCCAGGCGGCGGCCGGCCACCAGGAACTCGCTCTTGGAGCGGGCGCGGCGCATGCCCCACCAGCCCATGCCGAGCATGCCGGCCAGGTAGACGACGATCACTGTGTAGTCGACGGCCATGCGGGGCCCTCCTTCGCGCACGTTCGGTGGCGTGTCGTGCAGGTGCGTGGGGTGGTTCTCCTGGGGTCAGGAGGGCCGGCAGCGGGCCGCGGGGACATCCGCCCGTACCCGCGGCTGCCGGTCCGGACTTGACCTTAGGTGGCCGAAAAGCGACTGCGAAGTGTACGTTTCCTCCATTCCATCCGGTCAATGTGGAGGAAACGCACACCATGCCGGAGACGCAGCCGCCCGCCGCCCCGCCCGCCGCCCCCGCCGTCCCGCCGACACCGCCGGTCCCGCTCGCGGCGCTGCTGGCCCGGGAGGACCTGGCGCTGCGGCGGATCGCGGGGCCGTGCGGCCCCGGGACGGTGATCCACGGGGCGCACACCTCGGAGATGGCCGACCCCTACCCGTACCTGCTGGGCGGCGAGCTGCTGCTGACGGCCGGCGTGCACGTCCCGGGCCCGGACCGCCCGGCGTCCTACTTCGACGACTACGTCGCCCGGATCACCGCGGCCGGCGGCGCCGCGCTGGGCTTCGGCGTGGCGCCGGTGCACGACACGGTGCCGCCGGCGCTGGTGGCGGCGTGCGAGACGCACGGCCTGCCGCTGCTGGAGGTGCCGCCGCAAACCACCTTCTCCGGGGTCGCCCGCGCGGTGTGGCAGCTGATGGCCCAGGCCCGACTGGCCGAACTGCGCCGGGTGACCGAGGCCCAGCAGAGCCTGGCCGCCGCCGCCTCCCGCCCGGACCCGGTGCCCTCGGTGCTGCGCCGGCTGGCCCGGCGCACGGCGGGCCGGGCGGTGCTCTACGGCCCCGACGGCACGGAGGTCGCCGCCGCGGGCCGGACGCTGGACCCGGCGGCCGACCGCGCCCTGGCCGCCCTCGCGCGGGTGGTGCGCGCACCGGACGCCGGGAGCGCCGCGCCGGCCGCCGCCCGCCCCGCGCCCTCCCCCGCGCCCCCGCCCTCGCCCTCCTCCGCCACCGACACCGTCGCCGGCAGCCACCTGGCCGCCTACGCCCTCGGCGCCGGGCGCGGCTTCGTGCTCGGCGTCGCCGCCGGGCGGCGCGAGCCCGGCGACCACACCCTCGCCTCGGTCGCCGCCGTGCTGCTCTCCCTGCTCACCGGCGAGCACCACAGCGGCGCCGGCGCGGCCCGCTCCGCCGCGCTGGTGCGGCTGCTGCTGGGCGCCCCGCCCGCCGAGGTGGCGCCGCTGCTCGGCGCGGGGAGCTGGGTCGTCGTGCACGCCCGGCCCGCCGCACGGGCCGCCGACGCGGTGGCCGCCGCCGCGCTCGGCGCGGCCCTCGGCTCGGCGCTGGTGGACCTCGCGGACGGCGTCGTACGGGTCCTGGTGCCGGCCGAGCGCGCACCGGCCGCCGCGCAGCCCGGCTGGACGCTCGGCGTGAGCGACGCCGTCGAGGCGGCGCACTGGCCGGCCGCCGACACCCAGGCCGCCCGCGCCCTGGCCCGCGCCCGCGCCACCCGCGCCGCCCTGGTCCGGCACGGCCGGGGCGGCGCCCGTCCCGGCCTCGCCGACCTGGTGGCGCCCGCCGAGGCCGACGCGCACGCCCGCGCGCTGCTCGCCCCGCTCGCCGCCGCCCCCGCGCTCGCGGAGACGCTGCGCGCCTGGCTGTCCCTGCACGGCAGCTGGGACCGCACCGCGGTGGCGCTCGCCGTGCACCGCAACACCGTCCGCCAGCGCATCGCCCGCTGCGCCGCGCTGCTGGACGCCGATCTCGACGACCCGGACACCCGCATGGAGCTGTGGTTCGCCCTGCGCAGGGGCTGACCGCGGCGGCCGGCGGCGGCGTGAGCCACGTCCCAGCGGCCGGAACGCCGGCGACGGATACGGATCACTGCATCACAATGGGTGGCATGCCGATACCCGGGACACCCAGCCGCGCCGAACTCGTCGACCACCTCGTCAGGACCCGCATCGCCGGGGACGTCGCCACGCCCCGCGAGAACAACCTCTCCCACTACCGCAAGCTGGCCAACGGCGACCGCAACTTCTGGCTCGGGCTGGAGCTGGGCGACCGCTGGACCGACGAGCAGGACGTCCTCGCGGTGATGGCCGAGCGGGTCGGCGTCAACGACGACCCGGAGTACCGGCACGGCCAGGACACCATCGACCCGGAGCTGACCGTGGACGGCCTGGAGCGGCTGGCGGGGCGGCTGCGCAAGGCGGCCGACGGCGGCCAGCGGGTGCTGTTCGCCACCGGCCACCCCGGCGGCCTGCTGGACGTGCACCGCGCCACGGCCGCCGCGCTGCGCGCCGCCGGCTGCGAGATCGTGGTGATCCCGGACGGCCTCCAGACGGACGAGGGCTACGTCATGCAGTTCGCGGACGTGGCGGTGCTGGAGCACGGGGCCACGCTGTGGCACACCCATTCCGGTGAGCCGATGCGCGCCATCCTGACCGGTCTGGACTCCGCGGGCCGGCCGCTGCCCGACCTGGTCGTCGCCGACCACGGCTGGGCGGGCTGCGCGGGCCAGCTGGGCGTGGACTCCGTCGGCTACGCCGACTGCAACGACCCGGCGCTCTTCCTGGCCGAGGCGGAGGGCGCCGTGCAGGTGGCGGTGCCGCTGGACGACCACGTGGTCAGCCCCCGCTACTACGACCCGATGACCGCGTACCTGCTGGAGCGGGCGGGACTGGCCTGACGGCCCGCGGCGGACGGCCCCACAGCCCCTCACGACACCTCGCGGCCCCTCACGGCCAGGGGTTCAGGCCCTCCGCGCGGCGCTGCGCGAACCCCGGCGTCGGGTCCAGGTAGACACGGGTGATGACGGGGAACTCCTCGCGCAGCCGCTGCTCCGCCCGCTCGCACGCCCACTCGATCTGGGCGGCGCTCGACACGTCCCGGAAGTCGACCTTCGCCGCCACCAGCGCCGCGTCCGGCCCCTGCACCAGCGTGGTCAGCTCCAGTACGGCCTCGATGTGCTCCACGTCCACCAGCAGGGCGCGGATGCGTTCGCGGGCGGCGCGCGGCAGCGGGCGGCCGATGAGCAGTTCGGCGTTGGAGCGGCCCAGCACCCAGGCGACGTAGAGCAGGAGCGCGCCGATGCACAGGGAGGCGACGCCGTCGTAGACGCCGGAGCCGGTGAGTCGGCCGCCGAGCAGGCCGCCGGCCGCCAGCAGCAGCCCGACCAGGGCGGCGGAGTCCTCCATCACGACGGCCTTGACGGCGGTGTCGGGGGTGCGCCGGAAGTAGCGCCGGAAGGGCACCCTCAGCCGGGCGGCCGCGCCGCGCGCCTGGCGCAGTCCGGTGCGCAGCGAGAAGCCCTCCAGCAGGAAGGCGACGGCGAGGACGAGGAAGGAGACGAGCGGGTCGCCCAGGTCCTCGCCGCGGACGAGGGTGCGCACGCCGTCGTAGAGGGAGAAGACGGCGCCGCCGACGAAGGTGGCGACGGCGGCGAGCAGCGCCCAGATGTAGCGTTCGGGGCCGTAGCCGAGGGGATGGTCCTCGTCGGCGGGTTTCCCGCTGCGTTTGAGCGCGGTGAGCAGCAGCACCTCGGTGACGGTGTCGGCGACCGAGTGCGCGGCCTCCGACAGCATCGCGCTGGAGCCGCTGATCAGGCCCGCGACGGCCTTGGCCACCGCGATGCCGAGGTTGGCGAGGGCGGCGACGATCACCGTGAAGGTCGATGCGCCGCCGCCGGTGTCCGCCGGCGCCGGGCGGGTGTCCCGTACGGGTGGGTGGGCCATGCCCCTCAGTGTTCCCGGGGGACGCGGACCACGCCTTCCTGGATCACCGAGATGGCCAGCCGGCCGTCCTGCGTGTGGATGCGGGCCTGCCCCAGGCCCCGGCCGCCGTGCGCCGAGGGCGACTCCTGGTCGTACAGGAGCCATTCGTCGGCGCGGAAGGGCCGGTGGAACCACATGGCGTGGTCCAGGGAGGCCCCGACGACGTCCCCGACGGCCCAGCCGCCGCGCCCGTGGGCGAGGAGCACCGAGTCGAGCAGGGTCATGTCGGAGACGTAGGTGGCCAGGACGACGTGCAGGAGCGGGTCGTCGTCCAGTTTGCCGTTGGTGCGGAACCACACCTGGGAGTGCGGCTCGCGCGGCTCGCCGAACCTCCCGTACGGCGGCTCGTCGACGTAGCGCAGGTCGACGGCCTCGCGGGTCTCCAGGAAGCGTTCCACCACCTCGGGCGGGAGGTGGCCGTAGGAGCGCAGCCGCGCGGCGGAGGTGGGCAGGGTCTCCAGGTCCGGGGCGGGCGGCATCGGCGCCTGGTGGTCCAGGCCCTCCTCGTACGTCTGGAAGGACGCGGAGAGGTGGAAGATCGGCTGCCCGTGCTGGACGGCGACCACCCGCCGGGTGGTGAAGGAGCGGCCGTCGCGGATGCGGTCCACGGTGTAGACGATGGGCGCGCCGGGGTCGCCGGGCCGCAGGAAGTAGGCGTGCAGCGAGTGGGCGTGCCGGTCGTCGGGGACCGTGCGCCCGGCGGCGACCAGGGCCTGGGCCGCGACCTGGCCGCCGAACACGCGGGGTACGACGGCGGAGCGGGAGCGCCCGCGGAAGATGTCCCGCTCGATCCGCTCCAGGTCGAGCAGATCGAGCAGGGACTCCAGTGCCGTGCTCACGTGCCTACAGGCCCATGTCCTTGGCGATGATCGACTTCATGATCTCGCTGGTGCCGCCGTAGATCCGGTTGACGCGGTTGTCGGCGTACAGGCGGGCGATCGGGTACTCGTTCATGTAGCCGTAGCCGCCGTGCAGCTGGAGGCAGCGGTCGATGACGCGGTGGGCGACCTCGGTGCAGAACAGCTTGGCGGAGGCGGCCTCGGCGGGGGTCAGCTCGCCGGCGTCCAGCGCCTCGGTGGCGCGGTCGGCGACGGCCTCGGCGGCGTCCACCTCGGCCTGGCAGGCGGCCAGCTCGAACTTGGTGTTCTGGAAGTGGGCGACCGGCTTGCCGAAGACGGTGCGGTCCTGGACGTACTGCTTGGCGAACCGGACGGCGGCCTTGGCCTGGGCGTAGGCGCCGAAGGCGATGCCCCAGCGCTCGGAGGCCAGGTTGTGGCCGAGGTAGGAGAAGCCCTTGTTCTCCTCGCCGAGCAGGTCCTCGACCGGGACCTTGACGTCCACGAAGGCCAGTTCGGCGGTGTCGGAGGTGCGCAGGCCCAGCTTGTCCAGCTTGCGGCCGACGGAGTAGCCCTCGGACTTGGTGTCCACGGCGAACAGCGAGATGCCGAAGCGGCGGTCCTCGGCGGTCGGGGCGGAGGTGCGGGCGCAGACGATGACCTTGTCGGCGTGGACGCCGCCGGTGATGAAGGTCTTGGCGCCGTTGAGGACGTAGTGCGTGCCGTCCGCGGAGAGCTTGGCGGTGGTCTTCATGCCCGCGAGGTCGGAGCCGGTGCCCGGCTCGGTCATCGCGATGGCCCACATCTCCTCGCCGGTGACGAACTTCGGCAGGTACCGCTTCTTCTGCTCGTCGGTGGCCAGCATCCTGATGTAGGGCAGGGCGAGCAGCACGTGCACGCCGGAGCCGCCGAACTGGACGCCCGCGCGGGCGGTCTCCTCGTACAGGACGGCCTCGAACTTGTGGCTGTCCATGCCGGCGCCACCGAACTCCTCGGGGACGTTGATCCCGAAGATGCCCAGCTCGCCCAGCTTGTAGTAGAAGTCGCGCGGGGCCTGGCCGGCGGCGAACCACTCGTCGTACACCGGTACGACCTCGGCCTCGATGAAGGCGCGAAGGGTCTCCCGGAACGCCTCGTGATCCTCGTTGAACACCGTACGGCGCACGCCGCCACCTCCACATGCCTCGGCTGTCTAAGCGCTTGCTCACACAAACGTACCGGCGAGTACGAAGGCAGTAAAGACCAGAACCCGTAACGCTCGTCACGCAACGAGAAACCCCAGAGGGCAGGGGCGAGGACAGGGGGCAGGGCAGGGGCGAGGGCGAAGCCCAGCCCCCGCAAGGGGCGCGGGGAACTGCGCGCCCGGCCACAACACACCCGCACCCGCCGAACGAACCGCACCCACCCCCCACAGAAGGCGCCCCCTCAGCCCGCCGCAGGCGACTCCGCCGAGGCGAACGCCCCGCGAGCCATCCGATGCAGCAACTCCGCCGTCGCCCCCCGCCCGGGCAGCACCCCCCGCCGCCCCAGATGCGGAGTGGAGTTCAGCAACCCGAACACCGAGTGCACGGCGGACCGCGCCGCAGGCTCACTGAGCCCCGGATGCACCTCCCGCACCACCTCCACCCACAGCTCCACGTACTGCCGCTGCAACTGCCGCACCAGCTTGCGGTCGCTGTCCCGGAGGCGGTCCAGCTCACGGTCGTGCAAGGTGATGAGGGGCCGGTCGTCGAGCGCGAAGTCGATGTGCCCCTCGATGAACGAGTCGAGGACCGCCCCGGGCCCGGCTCCCGCGTCGGCCTCCGCCAGGCGCCGCTTCGCTCCGGTGAGCAGCCGGCCGCTGATGCCGACCAGCAGCTCCGCGAGCATCGCGTCCTTGCCGGGGAAGTGCCGGTACAGACCGGGTCCGCTGATGCCCACCGCGGCGCCTATCTCATCGACGCCGACACCGTGGAACCCGCGTTCGGCGAACAGGCGTGCGGCCTCCTTGAGGATCTGCTCGCGTCGGGTGAGGGCGTCGGTTCGCATGGCCATGAGAACAATTCTAGACAGCGACGTTAGCGCTCGTTAACCTGAGGGCGATGGGTTAACGCTCATTAACCAGTGGACCACGTCGACCACACGGGTGAGGGGACCACAGCGATGCACGAGGCACCGGAGCTGACGAGCGCGGGCGACCCCGCGTCGGAGGCCTGGCGGGCCAACGAACAGGCGCACCGGGCGCTCGCCGACGAGCTGCGCGGCAAGCTCGCCGCGGCCCGGCTCGGCGGCGGCGAGAAGGCCCGCGCGCGGCACACCGCGCGCGGCAAGCTGCTGCCCCGCGACCGGGTGGACGCGCTGCTCGATCCGGGCTCGCCGTTCCTGGAGCTGGCGCCGCTGGCCGCCGACGGGATGTACGACGGCCAGGCCCCGGCCGCCGGGGTGATCGCGGGCATCGGCCGGGTCAGCGGCCGCGAGTGCGTGATCGTCGCCAACGACGCCACCGTCAAGGGCGGCACGTACTACCCGATGACGGTCAAGAAGCACCTGCGGGCGCAGGAGGTGGCGCTGGAGAACCGGCTGCCGTGCCTGTACCTGGTGGACTCCGGCGGCGCGTTCCTGCCGATGCAGGACGAGGTGTTCCCCGACCGCGAGCACTTCGGGCGGATCTTCTACAACCAGGCGCGGATGTCCGGCGCCGGCATCCCGCAGATCGCCGCGGTCCTCGGCTCCTGCACGGCGGGCGGCGCGTACGTCCCGGCGATGAGCGACGAGGCGGTGATCGTCCGCAACCAGGGCACGATCTTCCTGGGCGGCCCGCCGCTGGTGAAGGCGGCCACCGGCGAGGTCGTCACGGCGGAGGAACTGGGCGGCGGCGAGGTGCACTCCCGGATCTCCGGCGTCACCGACCACCTCGCCGAGGACGACGCGCACGCGCTGCGCATCGTCCGGAACATCGTCGCCACCCTGCCCGCGCGCGGCCCGCTGCCCTGGGAGGTCACCGCGCCGGCCGAGCCGAAGGCGGACCCGTTCGGGCTGTACGGCGCGGTGCCGGTGGACTCGCGCACCCCCTACGACGTGCGGGAGATCATCGCGCGCGTGGTGGACGGCTCGCGGTTCGCGGAGTTCAAGGCCGAGTTCGGGCAGACCCTGGTCACCGGCTTCGCCCGGATCCACGGCCACCCGGTGGGCATCGTCGGCAACAACGGCATCCTGTTCGCCGAGTCGGCCCAGAAGGGCGCGCACTTCATCGAGCTGTGCGACCAGCGCGGCATCCCGCTGCTGTTCCTCCAGAACATCTCCGGCTTCATGGTGGGCCGGGACTACGAGGCGGGCGGCATCGCCAAGCACGGCGCGAAGATGGTCACCGCCGTCGCCTGCACCCGGGTGCCCAAGCTGACGGTCGTCGTCGGCGGCTCCTACGGCGCGGGCAACTACTCCATGTGCGGCAGGGCGTACTCGCCCCGCTTCCTGTGGATGTGGCCGAACGCCAAGATCTCCGTGATGGGCGGCGAGCAGGCCGCCTCGGTGCTCGCCACCGTCAAGCGCGACCAGATCGAGGCGCGCGGCGAGGAGTGGCCGGCCGACGACGAGGAGTCGTTCAAGGCGCCGATCCGCGCCCAGTACGAGCGCCAGGGCAGCGCCTACTACGCCACCGCGCGGCTGTGGGACGACGGCGTGATCGACCCGCTGGAGACCCGCCAGGTGGTGGGCCTGGCCCTGACCGCGTGCGCCAACGCTCCGCTGGGCGATCCCCAGTTCGGCGTCTTCCGGATGTGAGGGGGATCTCGTGACGATGTTCGAGACAGTTCTGGTGGCCAACCGCGGCGAGATCGCCGTCCGGGTCATCCGCACCCTGCGCGCCCTCGGGGTGCGCTCGGTGGCCGTCTTCTCCGACGCCGACGCCGACGCCCGGCATGTGCGCGAGGCCGACACGGCGGTGCGGATCGGTCCGCCGCCGGCCGCCGAGAGCTATCTGTCGGTGGAGCGGCTGCTGGCGGCCGCCCGCCACACCGGCGCCCAGGCCGTGCACCCGGGGTACGGGTTCCTGGCGGAGAACGCCGGCTTCGCGCGCGCCTGCGAGGAGGCCGGGCTCGTCTTCATCGGCCCGCCGGCCGACGCGATCGCGCTGATGGGCGACAAGATCCGGGCGAAGGAGTCGGTGCGGGCGGCCGGGGTGCCGGTCGTGCCGGGCTCCAGCGGCTCCGGGCTGAGCGACGGACAGCTCGCCGAGGCGGCCCGCGAGATCGGCATGCCGGTGCTGCTGAAGCCGTCGGCGGGCGGCGGCGGCAAGGGCATGCGCCTGGTGCGCGAGGCGGACCTGCTGGCCGAGGAGATCGCCGCGGCCCGCCGCGAGGCCCGCGCCTCCTTCGGCGACGACACCCTCCTGGTCGAGCGCTGGGTGGACACCCCGCGGCACATCGAGATCCAGGTCCTGGCCGACGGCCACGGCAACGTCGTCCATCTGGGCGAGCGCGAGTGCTCCCTCCAGCGCCGCCACCAGAAGATCATCGAGGAGGCGCCCAGCGTCCTGCTGGACGAGGCGACGCGCGCCGCGATGGGCGAGGCGGCGGTCCAGGCGGCCCGCTCCTGCGGCTACCGGGGCGCGGGCACGGTGGAGTTCATCGTCCCCGGCGCGGACCCCTCGGCGTACTACTTCATGGAGATGAACACCCGTCTCCAGGTGGAGCACCCGGTCACCGAGCTGGTGACCGGCCTGGACCTGGTGGAGTGGCAGCTGCGGGTGGCGGCCGGCGAGCGGCTGTCCTTCGCGCAGGAGGACGTGGCGCTCACCGGGCACGCGGTGGAGGCCCGGCTGTGCGCGGAGATCCCCGCGCGCGGCTTCCTGCCCTCCGGCGGCACGGTGCTGCGCCTGCGCGAGCCGCAGGGCGACGGCGTGCGCACCGACTCGGGGCTGAGCGAGGGCACCGAGGTCGGCAGCCTGTACGACCCGATGCTGGCCAAGGTGATCGCGTACGGCCCCGACCGGGCCACCGCGCTCAGGAAGCTGCGCGCGGCCCTGGCGCGGACGGTCACCCTGGGCGTGCAGACCAACGCCGCGTTCCTGCGCGCGCTGCTGGCCCACCCCGCGGTGGTGGCCGGCGAGCTGGACACCGGTCTGGTGGAGCGGGTGGTGGACGAGCTGATCTCCGCCGACGTCCCCGAGGAGGTGTACGAGGCGGCGGCCGCCGTACGCCTGGACGCGCTGCGGCCCAAGGCCGACGGGGCCGGCTGGACGGACCCGTTCTCCGTGCCGAGCGGCTGGCGGCTGGGCGGCGAGCCGAAGCCGGCCGCCTTCCACCTGCGGGTCGGCGATCCGGTCCGGTACGTCCCGCGCGGCGTCCACACGGTCGCCGACGACACCGTCTCGGTCACCCTGGACGGGGTGCGGCACACCTTCCACCGCGCCGCCGACTGGCTGGGCCGGGACGGCGACGCCTGGCAGGTGCGCGACCACGACCCGGTCGCCGCCTCCCTCACCCGCGCCGCCCACGCGGGCGCCGACTCGCTCACCGCCCCGATGCCCGGCACGGTGACGGTGGTGAAGGTCGCCGTCGGCGACGAGGTGACGGCGGGCCAGAGCCTGCTGGTGGTCGAGGCGATGAAGATGGAGCACGTCATCTGCGCCCCGCACGCCGGCACGGTCGCCGAGCTGGACGTCTCGCCGGGCACGACGGTCGCCATGGACCAGGTCCTCGCGGTCATCGCGCCGCTCGACGACGAGGAAGGGACGGTGTCCCGATGAGCGCCGACGCGCTGCCCATGGTGGTGCCCGCCCCGGACCTGCCCGCGCGGGTCAGGATCCACGAGGTGGGGCCGCGCGACGGGCTCCAGAACGAGCGGGCGAGCGTGCCGACCGAGGTGAAGGCGGAGTTCATCCGCCGGCTGGCCGACGCGGGCCTGACGACGATCGAGGCGACCAGCTTCGTGCACCCCGCGTGGGTGCCCCAGCTGGCCGACGCCGAGCAGCTGTTCCCGATGGTGCGCGACCTGCCGGTGGACCTGCCGGTGCTGGTGCCCAACGCACGCGGCCTCGATCGGGCGCTGTCGCTCGGCGCGTCCCGGCTCGCCGTCTTCGCCAGCGCCACCGAGTCCTTCGCCAAGGCCAACCTGAACCGGACGGTGGACGAGGCGCTGGCCGTGTTCGCGCCGGTGGTGGCGCGCGCCAAGGAGGCCGGGGCGCATGTGCGCGGCTATCTGTCGATGTGCTTCGGCGACCCGTGGGAAGGCGCCGTCTCCGTGCACCAGGTGGTGCGGGTGTGCCGGGCGCTGCTGGACATGGGCTGCGACGAGCTGAGCCTCGGCGACACGATCGGCGTGGCCACCCCGGGCCACGTCCTGGAACTGCTCTCCGCGCTGAACGAGCAGCGGGTGCCGACCGCCGCGCTCGGCGTGCACTTCCACGACACCTACGGCCAGGCGCTCGCCAACACCCTGGCCGCGCTCCAGCACGGCGTCACCACCGTGGACGCCTCCGCGGGCGGCCTCGGCGGCTGCCCGTACGCCAAGTCCGCCACCGGCAACCTCGCCACCGAGGACCTGGTGTGGATGCTGCGGGGCCTCGGCATCGACACCGGGGTCGACCTCGGCCGCCTCACCGCCACGAGCGAGTGGATGGCCGACCGGCTCGGCCGGCCCAGCCCCTCCCGCACCCTGCGTGCCCTCTCCCACAAGGAGCAGTGATGAACCACCGCCTCACCCCCGAGCTGGAGGAACTCCGCCGCACGGTGGAGGAGTTCGCCCACGACGTCGTCGCGCCGAAGATCGGCGACTTCTACGAGCGGCACGAGTTCCCGTACGAGATCGTGCGGGAGATGGGCCGGATGGGCCTGTTCGGGCTGCCGTTCCCGGAGGAGTACGGCGGCATGGGCGGCGACTACCTGGCGCTCGGCATCGCCCTGGAGGAGCTGGCCCGGGTGGACTCGTCCGTGGCCATCACGCTGGAGGCGGGCGTCTCGCTGGGCGCCATGCCCCTCCATCTGTTCGGCACCGAGGAGCAGAAGCGGCAGTGGCTGCCGAAGCTGTGCTCGGGCGAGGTGCTGGGCGCGTTCGGTCTGACCGAGCCGGACGGCGGCTCGGACGCGGGCGCCACCCGCACCACGGCCCGTCTCGACCCGGAGACCGACGAGTGGGTGATCAACGGCACCAAGTGCTTCATCACCAACTCCGGCACGGACATCACCGGTCTGGTGACGGTCACGGCGGTCACCGACCGCAAGCCCGACGGCCGGCCCGTCATCTCGGCCGTCATCGTCCCCTCCGGCACCCCCGGCTTCACGGTGGCGCCCGCCTACTCCAAGGTCGGCTGGAACGCCTCGGACACCCGTGAGCTGTCCTTCCAGGACGTGCGGGTGCCGGCCGCGAACCTGCTGGGCGAACAGGGCCGCGGCTACGCGCAGTTCCTGCGGATCCTGGACGAGGGGCGGATCGCGATCGCGGCGCTGGCGACCGGGCTGGCGCAGGGCTGTGTGGACGAGTCGGTGAAGTACGCCAAGGAGCGGCACGCCTTCGGCCGGCCGATCGGCGCCAACCAGGCCATCCAGTTCAAGATCGCCGACATGGAGATGAAGGCGCACACCTCCCGGCTGGCCTGGCGGGACGCGGCCTACCGGCTGGTGTCGGGCGAGCCGTTCAAGAAGGAGGCGGCGCTCGCGAAGCTGTACTCGTCGACGATCGCGGTGGACAACGCCCGCGACGCCACGCAGGTCCACGGCGGCTACGGCTTCATGAACGAGTACCCGGTGGCGCGGATGTGGCGCGACTCGAAGATCCTGGAGATCGGCGAGGGCACCAGCGAGGTGCAACGGATGCTGATCGCCCGCGAGTTGGGTCTGGTCGGCTGAGCGACCGCCGGTCGCGGCCGGACGGGCGGGGTGCCCCGGACCTGGGCAGAGGATGAGGTTAGGCTAACCTACCCTCGAACCTCACCGGCGTCACCCCGCCCCGTTCGAAAGCAGCACGCCCATGTCCAAGCCCCGCATCTCCCGCCTCTCCCGCCGCGGCGTCCTCGCCGCCGGCGGCGTCATCGGCCTCGGCGCCGCGCTCGCCGCCTGCGGCGACGACAAGAAGGACGGCGGGGCGGACAGCGGCAAGGGGACGGCGGGCGCGTCCGGCCCCTGGTCCTTTAAGGACGACCGCGGGCAGACCGCGAAGGCCGGCAAGGTCCCCTCGAACATCGTCGCCTTCGTCGGCGTCGGCGCCGCGCTCCACGACTACGGCGTCCAGGTCAAGGGCGTCTTCGGCCCCACCACGACCAAGGACGGCAAGGCCGACGTCCAGGCCGGCGACATGGACGTCACCAAGGTGACGGTCCTCGGCAACGAGTGGGGCCAGTTCAACATCGAGAAGTACGCGGCCCTCGCCCCCGACCTGCTCGTCTCCACGATGTTCGACGACGCGGGCACCCTCTGGTACGTCCCGGAGGAGTCGAAGAAGAAGATCCTCGCCGTGGGCGCCCCCACGGTCGGCGTCTCCGTCTACGACCGCCAGCTCACCCAGCCGCTGGAGCGCATGCGCGCGCTGGCGAAGTCGCTCGGCGCCGACGTGGACACCGACAAGGTCAAGCAGGCCAAGAAGCGCTTCGAGGACGCCGCCGCCCGGCTGCGCGCCGCCGCCAAGGCCAAGCCCGGCATCAAGGTGCTGGTCGGCTCCGCCAGCCAGGACCTGTTCTACGTCTCCGGCTCCAACCTCTCCATCGACCTGGAGTACTTCAAGGCGCTCGGCGTGCACATCGTCGAGCCGCCGGAGCAGGCCAAGGCCAAGGGCGGCGGCTGGTACGAGTCGCTGAGCTGGGAGAACGTCGACAAGTACGCGGCCGACATCATCATGATGGACAACCGCACCTCGGCCATCCAGCCCGCCGCCATCACCCAGGCCACCTGGAAGAAGCTCCCCGCGGTCAAGGCCGGACAGGTCATCGCCCGTAACCCGGAGCCGATCCTGTCCTACGACAAGTGCGCCCCGCTGCTCGAAGACCTCGCCAAGGCCATCGAGACGGCGAAGAAGGTCTCCTGACCCCGGTTCCGCCGGGAACGGGCGGGCGCCCCGAAGACGGTCCTCCGGAGCGCCCGCCCTCTCGTCGCGCTCAGCTGCTCGGCCAGGGCACCTGGGGCGAGCGGTAGTAGCCGATGCCCAGCGCGTCCCAGCGCGGCGCCTGCGCGGCGAGCCGGACCTTGTAGGCGTCCCAGTCGTGCGTGGCCGCCGGCGACCAGCCCAGTTCGGCCGCGCCGGGCAGCCGGGGGAAGGCCATGGTGTCCAGCTGGGCGGAGGTGGACAGCGTCTCCGACCACATCGGCGCCTCCACGCCCCGCACCGCGGCGGCGGGCGCGCCCGGCAGATAGGTCGCCGGGTCCCAGTCGTAGGAGCGCCGCACCTCGACGTAGCCGGCCCAGGACAGGCCCAGCGGGGTGTCCTTGGTGTACTTCATGTCGAGGTAGACCCGGTCGGCCGGCGAGAGGATCAGCCCGGTGCCGTTGCGCGCGGCCTGCGCGACCTGCTCCTTCTCGGCGGCGCTGGTGGAGTCCAGGCCCCAGTACTGGGCGAGGGCGCCCTTGGCGGGGGTGGCGCCGGTCAGCTGGTGCCAGCCGATGACCGTCTTGCCGTACTTGGCGACCAGCGGCTGCACCCGGTTCATGACCGTCGTGTAGTCCTCGTGGCTGGTGGAGTGCGCCTCGTCGCCGCCGATGTGCAGATAGCGGCCCGGGGTGAGCGCGGCCAGCTCGCGCAGCACGTCGTCGGCGAACTTGTAGGTGATCTCCTTGCCCGCGCACAGCGAGCTGAAGCCGACGCTGGTGCCGGTGTAGAGCGGGGGCGCGACGCCGTCGCAGTTGAGGTCGGCGTAGGAGGCCAGGGCCGCGTTGGTGTGGCCCGGCATGTCGATCTCGGGGACGACCTCCAGATAGCGGGAGGCCGCGTAGCGCACGATCTCCCGGTAGTCGGCCTTGGTGTAGTGGCCGCCGGCGCCGCCGCCGACCTCGGTGGAGCCGCCGTAGGAGGCCAGCCGCGGCCAGGAGTCGATCGCGATGCGCCAGCCCTGGTCGTCGCTCAGGTGCAGATGCAGCTCGTTGACCTTGTACAGGGCGAGTTCGTCGATGTAGCGCTTGACCTGGGCGACGGTGAAGAAGTGCCGGGAGACGTCGAGCATGGCGCCCCGGTAGGCGTAGCGCGGGCTGTCGGTGACGGTGCCGCCGGCGACCCGCCAGGGGCCGGGCTGGACGGTCTTCTTCTCCACGGCGGCGGGCAGCAGCTGACGCAGGGTCTGCACGCCGTGGAAGAGGCCGGCCGGCTCGCGGGCGGTGACGGTCACTCCGGCGGGGCCGCTGTCGAGCCGGTAGCCCTCGGCGCCGAACGCGCCCTTGGTCAGGCGCAGTCGGATGCCGGCGCCGGCGTGCGTGGTCAGCGGCAGCCGGTAGCCGGTCGAGGGGCGCAGGACGTCGGCGAGGTACTGGCCGACCGCGCGCACCCGGGGCGAGTCGTCGACGCGGATGCGGGCGCCGGCGGTGAGCCGGTACGGCGCCCCGCCGGCCCGGACCGAGGCCGGGGCGGGGATCACCTGGTCCAGCGGGGTCACGGCCGCGCGGGTGTGCGCCGCGGTCGCCAGCGCGGCGGTGTCCCGTACGGCGCTCTCCGGCGCGGCCGGGCCGGCGCCCACGGCGCAGGCGCCGGCCGCGGAGACGAGCAGCAGCGCGCCGAGGGCGCGGGCCGGCCGGAGACCGGCGGACGGCGTGCGCGGTGGGCGCGGTGGGCGGGGGTGGAGGGGTTCGCGGTGCGTGCGGGGAGTCGTTCTGTGGTGCCTTCTCACATGCGCTCCCTTTACGTTCGGACGGGGACCGGGGGCCTGGTGCACGGCCCGAGGCTATTGACCACTGTCCCGCAGGAACGGTCGAACAGCCCCTCCCCCGGCGAAATCATCCGGAAGGGCGGCATGGGAACGGCAGGGGAGCGGTGACGCCGGACGGGCGGCACGGCGAAGGGCGGTCCTCGGTGACGGGCGAGGACCGCCCTGGTGGCGGGCGCTACTTCGCCCGGCGGGCCACCGTGAAGTGGTCGACCTGCTCGCCGGTCTCGGCGATGCCGCGCACCGTCAGCGTGGCGTAGCGGCCGCGCGAGGCGGGGGCGACGTCCACGCGCAGGAAGGAGTAGTCGAGGTAGCGCACCCGCGACCAGGTGACCGTCTCGTTCTTCTTGCCGTCCTTGGTGTTGACGAAGGAGGCGACCGACTCGACCTCGTGCTCGTTGCCCTCGTAGGAGTCGGGGGCGGTGAAGGCGTACAGGCTGCGGCCCGCGGCGCCGGCGGTGACGTAGACCACGCCCTCGGTCTCGGGGTAGGCGGTGCCGCCGATCGGGAGCTTCTTGGTGACCGCGCCGGCCTTGATGACGTCGGTGCGCTCGTACTGGTGGTTGTGGCCGTTGATGACCAGGTCCACCGAGTACTTCTCGAACAGCGGCACCCACTCCTGGCGCACGCCCCCCTCCGAGGCGTGCGCGGTGGAGGTGCAGTAGGCGCAGTGGTGGAAGAAGATCACGACGAAGTCGACGTCCCGGGAGGCGCGGAACCTCTTCAGCTGGGCTTCCAGCCACTTGGTCTGGGTGCCGCCGGAGATGCCGAGGTTGGCCGGGATCTCGAAGGAGATGTCGTTGGCGTCCAGCGAGATGACGGCGGTGTTGCCGTAGACGAAGGAGTAGACGCCCGGCAGGTTCTCCGGGTCGGGGCCGTTGTCGGGCAGGGTCCAGCGGGCGTCCTCGCCGCCGTAGCCGTTGGGCGAGTACCAGGCCTCCATGTCGTGGTTGCCGTAGGAGGGCATCCACGGGATCTGCTTGGCGACCGACTCGGTCTGGGCGAGGAACTGGTCCCAGGTGCGCGAGTCGAAGCCGGTGTCGGCGGTCTTGCCCGCGCCGGACGGGTCGGCGTAGGCGATGTCGCCGGCGTGCAGGTGGAAGGCCGGGTTCTGGCCGAGCAGCAGGCTGTTGTTGGCCAGGCCGTGGTAGCCGACGCCCTCGTCGCCGAAGGCGGTGAAGGTGAACGGCGCCTTGTGGTCGGGGGCGGTGGTGAAGGTGCCCAGGGTGCCGGCCAGGTGCGCCTGGGCCGGGTCGAAGCCCTGGTGGCCGACGCCGTAGTAGTAGGTGCGGCCCGGGCGCAGGTGGGTGAGCCTGGCGTGCAGGTAGTACTGCGTGTGGTCGCCGCTGGCGCCGACGCCGGCCGGGGTGTAGAGGGTGCGGACCTCGGCCTCGATCTTGCGGGACAGGTCCCAGGGGTGGGCGCCGACGCGGATGAACGGCTTCTTGACGGCGACCGGGACCTGCCAGGAGACGGTGACCTCGGTGCGCGGGTCGTTGCCGAAGGCGAGGTGGCGGCCGAACGGGGCGACGTAGGCGCCGTCGACGCTCTGCGTCGAGGAGGAGGGGGCGGTGCGCTGGGTCGGGACGGCGGCCTGGGCCGAGGTGCCCGTCACGAACGCGCCACCGGCGACGGCGCCGAGGGTGACCGCGCCGCCTCTCATCATCGTGCGGCGCGAGAACTTGGAGCGCAGGTATTCGTGCTGCTCGGCCATGCTCATGCGCTCGGCCAGCTGCTCGGGAACGCCCATGCGAGGTATGTCCATGGCGTCTGAAAATGGTGCACCGGCGCGACGGGACGCGGGCCGCCGGGTGGACAGCGTGCGAACAGGAGTTCACAACACTCCCAACAGGGTCCTGCCCGATATCGGGCAAGATTCTTGCGAAAGTATCTTCGGTACCCCAGGATCTACCGGGTGCACGACGAACTTGTGGATCATCTGACGCGCTCCACGCCCCTGAGCCGGGGCGAGGCGCTGCGGGTGATTCAGGACGTGCTCGCCTACTTCGACGAGACGACCGAGGAGTTCGTCCGTCGCCGGCACCGCGAACTCCAGGCGCAGGGCCTGGTGAACGCGGAGATCTTCGAACGGATCGGCGCGGACCTGAAGTACCGCGCGGTGGCGCCGCCGGAGCTGTCCCTGAGGCAGCTGCGCCGCATCGTCTACGGCTGATCCGGCCGGGTCCCCCCTTTCCCTACCTGAGGAATACGTCTTTATGTGCGGAATCGTCGGATACATCGGCAAGCGTGACGTCGCGCCGCTCCTCCTGGAGGGCCTCCAGCGCCTGGAGTACCGCGGCTACGACTCCGCGGGCATCGTCGTCACCTCGCCGAAGACGCCCGGTCTGAAGATGGTCAAGGCCAAGGGCCGGGTCCGCGACCTGGAGGCCAAGGTCCCGGCGCGCTTCAAGGGCACCACCGGCATCGCCCACACCCGCTGGGCCACCCACGGCGCCCCCTCCGACGTGAACGCCCACCCGCACATGTCGGGCGACAACAAGGTCGCCGTCGTGCACAACGGCATCATCGACAACGCCGCCGACCTGCGCCGCAAGCTGGAGGCGGACGGCGTCGAGTTCCTCTCCGAGACCGACACCGAGGTCCTGGTCCACCTCATCGCCCGCTCCGAGGCCGCGACGCTGGAGGAGAAGGTCCGCGCCGCCGTCCGCCTGGTCGAGGGCACCTACGGCATCGCCGTCATGCACGCCGACTTCGCCGACCGCATCGTGGTGGCCCGCAACGGCTCGCCGGTCGTCCTCGGCATCGGCGAGAAGGAGATGTTCGTCGCCTCCGACGTCGCCGCGCTGGTCGCCCACACCCGGCAGATAGTCACCCTGGACGACGGCGAGATGGCCACCCTCAAGGCCGACGACTTCCGCACGTACACCACCGAGGGCACCCGTACGACGGCCGAGCCGACCACCGTGGAGTGGGAGGCCGAGTCGTACGACATGGGCGGCCACGACACGTACATGCACAAGGAGATCCACGAGCAGGCCGAGGCCGTCGACCGGGTGCTGCGCGGCCGGATCGACGACCGGTTCGCCACCGTGCACCTGGGCGGCATCAACCTCGACGCCCGCGCCGCCCGCGCGGTGCGCCGGGTGAAGATCCTCGGCTGCGGCACCTCGTACCACGCGGGCATGATCGGCGCCCAGATGATCGAGGAGCTGGCCCGGATCCCCGCCGACGCCGAGCCGGCCTCCGAGTTCCGCTACCGCAACGCGGTCGTGGACCCCGACACCCTCTACATCGCGGTCTCCCAGTCCGGTGAGACCTACGACGTACTGGCCGCCGTCCAGGAGCTCAAGCGCAAGGGCGCGCGGGTGCTGGGCGTGGTCAACGTCGTCGGCTCCGCGATCGCCCGCGAGGCGGACGGCGGCATCTACGTGCACGCCGGGCCCGAGGTGTGCGTGGTGTCCACCAAGTGCTTCACCAACACCTGCGTCGCCTTCGCGCTGCTCGCCCTGCACCTCGGCCGCATCCGCGACCTGTCGGTGCGCGACGGCAAGCGGATCATCGAGGGCCTGCGCCGCCTGCCCGAGCAGATCACCGAGATCATGAAGCAGGAGGAGGAGATCAAGCGGCTGGCCGAGGGCTACGCGGACGCCCGCTCGATGCTCTTCATCGGCCGGGTGCGCGGCTACCCGGTGGCCCGCGAGGCCTCCCTGAAGCTCAAGGAGATCTCCTACATCCACGCCGAGGCCTACCCGGCCTCCGAGCTGAAGCACGGCCCGCTGGCCCTGATCGAGCCCGCGCTGCCGACGGTCGCGATCGTGCCGGACGACGACCTGCTGGAGAAGAACCGGGCGGCCTTGGAGGAGATCAAGGCCCGCAGCGGCAAGATCCTCGCCGTCGCCCACCGGGAGCAGGAGAAGGCCGACCAGACGATCGTCGTCCCGAAGAACGAGGACGAGCTGGACCCGATCCTGATGGGCATCCCGCTCCAACTCCTCTCCTACCACGCGGCCCTGACGCTGGGTCGCGACATCGACAAGCCGCGCAACCTGGCCAAGTCGGTGACGGTGGAGTAGCACTCCCCGAAGGGGTGCCCTCGCACAGTGGGGGCACCCCTCTCCCGTCGTCGGGAGGGGCGCGCGCGGCCTACGGGATGACGACGACCGGACGCTGCGCGCGCTTGGCGAGCCGCCCGGCCACCGAGCCGAAGATCCGGCCCACGATGCCGTGCGTGGTGCCGACGACGATGGCGTCCGCCGCGTACTCCTTGCCGACCTCTTCCAGCTCGTGGCAGATGTCGCCGCCGCGCTCGACCAGGATCCAGGGCACCTCGGCGAGGTACTCCGCGCACGCCAGCTCCAGACCGAGGACCTCGGTGCGGTGGTCGGGCACGTCGACGAAGACCGGTGGCTCGCAGCCGGCCCACACGGTGGTGGGCAGCCGGTTGGCCACATGAACGATGATCAGACCGGAGCGGGTGCGGTGCGCCATCCCGATCGCGTAGGCGAGGGCGCGCTCGCTGGAGTCGGATCCGTCGAAGCCGACGACGACGCCGTGCTTGAACGCCGGATCGCAGGGGTGGCGCGACTCTGGCACCGCCAGGGGATCGGCCGCCGTGGGGTCGGCGACCGGCCGCTTGCGGTCCGCGGGTTCGAAGAATTCGTGACCGGCCATGGCTGTCTCGGCGAGGTGATCCTTAGTCGGGGACGACAGTCTGCGGCGAAGCTGTGTCCGGGAATCGTCTTCCCGTCCCCATACCCCCAAGGGTACGGCGCCAAGCCTTTCTAGCCCAGATCCCGCGCACTCTCCGTGGTGGTTCGGCGCGGTTCACCGGAGCATGCACGACGCACGCCCGTAACGCAATGGTTGCTGCCCCGTACAGGCGGTTTGCGCGGTATGAACCGGCCATGGCCGAAGCACGGATGTCACCACTGGGACCAGGGGGACTGGAGAGGCGCATGTGGGGGAACACGAACGGCTCGGCGGGGCTCGGCGAGACCCGTACGGGCCCGGCGCAGCACCGGCGCGGGGCCGGGGCGCGTGTGGTGCGCGGGCGGCGGAAGGGGTGCGGGAGGCCGTACGGAACCGCGCGCGGGACGGCCGTACGGGTCCCCGTCGGCTCCGGACAGTGACCGGTCGGCCGGACGGCCGTTGAACGTGCGTCGCCGCAGGGAGCACACCGAAGGAGCGCGCCGTGTCCGGACCCCGTACCGTCCCAGGAGCGGCGCCCGGCCCCGAGGACGGCGCGGGCGACGGCGTGGGCGACGTGCTGCGGTGGGCCGCCTTCAGCTGCGTCCTCGTGCCCGTGGTGCGGCTCTGGTGCGGCGCCTCGCCGGCCGGCGCCGCCGGGACCGCGCTGGGCCTGGCGGCCGTGACCGTGGCCTGCCGGGCGCTGCTGCGCCAGTCGGAGCGGGGCGCGGCCCGGCTGCGCGCCGAGGAACGCGTCGCGCATCGCGGCCGGCGCCGGCGCACCGGTACGGGGGCCCACCGGGGCCACCGGCACCTCGCCGGAGCTCCACCGGTCGACTGACCGGTTTCCGCACCCTGGCCCGTATCTTTTCAGCCAACTTCTGGACGTGGCGCATCCCCGGTCCGAAGTACCCCCCAACCCCCGTTCGACCTGCACGGAAAAGGCCTCGGGGGGTCCGCGCACCCTACGTGGATTGGCCACCGCGACGAGGCGCACTTCCCTGCACGCCGCGCTAGTGCGACGCTTCGTGATCGAATGCTTCACGCCAAGTTGCCATGTCGACAATGTGCCGGGTGGTGAACTGGCCACTGGCGCACGGCAGGACACAGTAGATTCGATCTTGACTGTCTTTACGGCGGGGGACTCGTGCAGGACCGAGGGGAAACGTGCAGGAGCGACACAACCGAGGAGCCGCGACCACCGAGGGGGGCTTAGCAGTATGAGCCACGACTCCACTGCCGCGCCGGACGCCGCGGCCCGGAAGCTTTCCGGGCGACGCCGCAAGGAGATCGTCGCGGTGCTGCTGTTCAGCGGCGGCCCCATCTTCGAGAGTTCCATACCGCTTTCGGTGTTCGGGATCGACCGCCAGGACGCCGGAGTGCCGCGCTACCGCCTGCTCGTGGCGGCCGGCGAGGACGGCCCGCTGCGGACCACAGGGGGCCTGGAACTCACCGCGCCACACGGCCTGGAGGCGATCTCGCGGGCGGGCACGGTCGTCGTGCCGGCCTGGCGTTCGATCACCTCGCCGCCGCCCGCGGAGGCGCTCGACGCGCTGCGCCGGGCGCACGAGGAGGGGGCCCGCATCGTGGGTCTGTGCACCGGGGCGTTCGTGCTCGCCGCGGCCGGCCTGCTGGACGGCCGCCCGGCGACCACCCACTGGATGTACGCGCCGACGCTGGCCAAACGCTATCCGTCGGTGCACGTCGATCCGCGGGAGCTGTTCGTCGACGACGGCGACGTGCTGACGTCGGCGGGCACCGCGGCCGGGATCGACCTGTGCCTGCACATCGTGCGCTCGGACCACGGCAACGAGGCGGCCGGCGCGCTGGCCCGCCGCCTGGTGGTCCCGCCGCGCCGCAGCGGCGGCCAGGAGCGCTACCTCGACAGGTCTTTACCCGAGGAGATCGGCGCCGACCCGCTCGCCGAGGTCGTCGCCTGGGCGCTGGAGCACCTCCACGAGCAGTTCGACGTGGAGACGCTGGCGGCACGCGCCTACATGAGCCGGCGGACGTTCGACCGCCGCTTCCGCTCGCTCACCGGCAGCGCGCCGCTCCAGTGGCTGATCACCCAGCGGGTGCTCCAGGCGCAGCGGCTGCTGGAGACGTCGGACTACTCGGTGGACGAGGTCGCGGGACGCTGCGGCTTCCGCTCCCCCGTGGCGCTGCGCGGCCACTTCCGGCGGCAGCTGGGCTCGTCCCCGGCCGCCTACCGGGCGGCCTACCGGGCGCGCCGGCCGCAGGGTGAGCGGCCGGGCGAGGCCGAGGAGCCGATGGGGCCGGGCCTGCCCGGACCGAACGGCGCCGGTCTGCCCGCCGGCCACGGGCCGGCCGGACCGGTCGGGGTGCCGCAGCCCGCCGGGCCCGTGCCGGCGTCGGCGCTGCACTCCGACGGCCCGCTGCCGCACCAGGCCCGCCGCGCCCCGGCGGCCCTGTCGGCGAGTCTGCCCGGGCAGCGGTCGGGCGGCTGAACGAAGCGAAGGGGTGGGCGGGCGTCCTCGGACGCCCGCCCACCCCTTCGGCGTTCCCGGGCCGGGTGCCGCACGGCGGGGCCGGGCCGGGGCCGCTCGCCGTAAGGTTGCACACATGAACGATCGCATGGTGTGGATCGACTGCGAGATGACCGGCCTCTCGCTGTCCGACGACGCTCTCATCGAGGTGGCCGCCCTCGTCACCGACTCCGAGCTGAACGTGCTCGGCGAGGGAGTCGACATCGTCATCCGCCCGCCGGACGCCGCGCTGGAGACGATGCCCGAGGTGGTGCGCCAGATGCACACCGCCTCCGGCCTGCTCGCCGAGCTGCCCGGCGGCACGACCCTGAAGGACGCCGAGGAGCAGGTCCTCGCCTACGTCCGCGAGCACGTGAAGGAGCCCGGCAAGGCGCCCCTGTGCGGGAACTCGGTCGGCACCGACCGCGGCTTCCTGCTGCGCGACATGACGGAGCTGGAGGGCTATCTCCACTACCGCATCGTCGACGTCTCCTCGATCAAGGAACTGGCCCGGCGCTGGTACCCGAGGGCGTACTTCAACAGTCCGGAGAAGAACGGCAACCACCGGGCGCTGGCCGACATCCGCGAGTCCATCGCCGAGCTGCGGTACTACCGCGAGGCGGTCTTCGTCCCGCCGCCCGGCCCGGACTCCGACACGGCCAAGGCGATCGCCGCCAAGCACGTCCTGCCTGCTCAGCAGGGCTGAGAGGGTCCCGTGGAGGGGCGCCGCGAAACTGGTGCGCGAGCACCCCTTCGGACCCTGTACACTTTTTCTCGGCCGGTCGGGGAAACGACCAAGTGAACCGCTTCCGGTCATGGTGGGTGTAGCTCAGCTGGTAGAGCACCTGGTTGTGGTCCAGGATGCCGCGGGTTCGAGTCCCGTCACTCACCCTGTCTGGCAGAGGGCCGGTCCGTGAAAAACGGACCGGCCCTCTGTCGTGTCCGCCCGGCGTTCCGGGCGCCGGGCGGAGCCGCCGCGGCTACGCCTCCTCCTCGTACGGGAAACGGGCGAAGGGGGCTTCTGTCGCGAAGAAGGTCTTGGCGCGGGTCAGGGCGGCTGTGTCGGTGTGGATCTGGCCGGGGCTGGAGGCGGTGCCCAGGAGGACGCCGCCGAAGCGCATGCGCAGGTAGGCCGCCGTGTGGTGGAGGGTGAGGGTGAGCGGGGCGGCGACCTCCGGCTCGCTGTGGGCCATCGCCGTCACGCCCCACAGCGTGCCGCCGGCCATCGCGGCCCGGAAGCCGGGGTCGGGGGTGCGCAGCCACCGGGACCAGTGGTCGAGGTAGCGCTTGGCGTAGGAGGACAGGGAGTACCAGTACAGCGGTGAGACGATCACTATGTCGGTGGCCGCGAGCGTCGCCTCCCGCAGCAGGGTCTCGTCGGCCGACTCCGCGCGCGGCGCGTCCGCGGCGTGCCGCTCGTCGGTGAAGTCGGGCAGGTGCAGCCGCGTCAGGTCCAGCCAGCGCTGTCCGGCGCCGGCGGGCAGCTGCTCCGCCGCCGTGCGGGCGAGCGCTTCCGTGTTGCCGTCCGCGCGGGCGCCGGCGAGGAGGAAGAGGAACGATCGGGTCGTCATGGGACTGCTCCAGGCTCGGTCGGGGAGAGCGCGCGGGCGGCCGCACTCCGCCCCGCGGTCGGGTTCCGCACGTGCAACCGCCGTTCGTCTGCTGGAATTCCGTACGGGTCCCAGCAGGTGGGAGCCGTTCCGCGTCAAGGAGTCGCATGCGTGCCGAGGTCGTTCGCACCGCTCGTCTGGAGCTGGTGCCGCTGGAGACGGGGCACGCCGGGGAGATGGCCGGGGTGCTGGCCGATCCGGCGTTGCACGCGTTCATCGGGGGCGCGCCGCTCGGGGCGGCCGAGCTGCGGGAGCGGTACGAGCGGTGGGTGGGCGGGTCGCCGGATCCGGGGGTGCTGTGGTGCAACTGGGTGCTGCGGGCGCGGGAAGGCCGTCCCCGGCTGGTGGGGACCGTGCAGGCCACGGTGACCGGGGGCGGCGCGGTCGCCGAGGTCGCCTGGGTGATCGGCGTCGCCTGGCAGGGGCGCGGGTTCGCCTCGGAGGCGGCGCGCGGGCTGGTCGCGCTGCTGGAGCGGCGGGGTGTCACCACCGTCCTCGCGCACATCCACCCGGAGCACCACGCCTCCGCCGCCGTCGCCCGCGCCGCCGGACTCGCGCCGACCGGTGAGACGGCGGACGGGGAGGCGGTGTGGCGGCGGACGGCGCCCGGCCGGTGAGCCCGCGCCGCGGCTAGGAGGAGGCGCGCACCACCAGTTCGGCCGGCAGCACCGCGTGGTGCGGTACGCGGCCGGGGCCGCCCGGCAGGCGGCGGTCGGCGATCTCCGTCAGGAGCAGGTCGATCATGGCCCGGCCCATCTCCTCGATGGGCTGGCGGACGCTGGTCAGCGGCGGGTCCATGTGCCGGGCGATGGCCGAGTCGTCGTAGCCGACCAGCGCCACGTCCTCGGGCGTACGGCGGCCCCGCTCGCGCAGCACCTGGCGGGCGCCGGCCGCGGTGACGTCCGAGCCGGCGAACACCGCGTCCACGTCGGGGGCGTTCTCCAGCAGCCGCGCCATCGCGCGCCGCCCGCCCTCCTCGGTGAAGTCGCCCTGTTCGACGAGGGTTTCGTCCGCCGCGATGCCCGCCTCGCGCAGGGCGTCGCGGTAACCGTCCACGCGCCGCTGGGCGCCGTAGACGTCCAGGTGGCCGGTGATGTGGGCGATCCGGCGCCGGCCGCCGGCCAGCAGGTGTTCCACCGCCGAGCGCGCGCCGCCGTAGTTGTCGGAGTCCACCGAGGGCAGTGTCTCGGCCGCCGAGCGCGGGCCGCTGATCACGGCCGGGATCTCCAGCTGGGCCACCAGGTCGGGCAGCGGGTCGTCGGCGTGCACGGACACCAGCAGCACCCCGTCCACCCGGTGCGCGGCCAGGTACTGGGCGAGCCGGCGCCGTTCGCGGTCGCCGCCCGCGAAGGTCAGCAGCAACTGCATCTCGGTGTCGGCCAGTTCGGCGCCCACACCGCGCAGCATGTCGGAGAAGTACGGCTCGGCGAAGAACCGCGTCTCCGGTTCGGGCACGACGAGCGCGATGGCGTCGGTGCGGTTGGCGGCCAGGGCGCGGGCGGCGGTGTTGGGGACGTAGCCGAGTTCGGCGACCGCCGCCTCCACGGCGGCGCGGGTGGCGTCGCTGACCCGGGGCGAGCCGTTGATCACCCGGGAGACCGTGCCGCGGCCCACACCGGCCCGGGCGGCGACCTCCTCCAGGGTGGGCCGCCGACCGCCACGGTTCCGCCCGCCGTTGACCATTGTCGCGCCTTCCGTTCGCCGCCCTCAGGCCAGGAATGTAACAGCCTGCGGCCACTCGTCCCCCGCCCCGTCGCCGTCGCCGCCCGGCGGGGGCGCGCCCCGTCGGGGGCACGCGCCCCCGGCGGGTCCCCGGGGTGTCCTCGGCCCGGCCTCAGCCGGGGACTCGGCGGGGACTCACCGCCCCGGCGGCAGCGCGTTGGCGCGGATCACGTCGGCGTACCAGTGGGCGCTGGCCTTGGGGATGCGGCGCTGGGTGGCGTAGTCGACGTAGACGGCGCCGAACCGCTTCGAATAGCCGTAGGACCACTCGAAGTTGTCCAGCAGGGACCACAGGAAGTAGCCGCGCACGTCCGCCCCGTCGGCGACGGCCCGCCGCACCGCGTCCAGGTGGGCGTGCAGGTAGGCGATGCGCTGCGGGTCGTTCACCACGCCCTCGGGCGAGACGTAGTCGTCGAAGGCGGCGCCGTTCTCGGTGACCATCAGCGGCTGCCGCGGGTGCGAGGCGGCCAGGCCGGTCAGCAGGGTGTGCAGGCCGCTCGCGTCGATGGCCCAGTTCATCGCGGTCAGGTCGTCGTTGGCGAGGTGGAAGGCGACGTGCTCGGAGCCGGTCCACGGGGAGTGGTCGCTCGCGCCGTGCCCGTCGTTCTTGGTGGCGCCGGCGCCGTCCGCCGGGTGCGAGACGACGGTCGGCGCGTAGTAGTTGACGCCGAGCAGGTCGATGGGGCGGGAGATCTCGGTGAGGTCGCCCTCGCGCACCAGCTGTCCCCAGTCGACCAGGTGCGCGGTGTCGGCGAGCAGGTCCTCGGGGTAGGCGCCGTCCAGGACCGGACCGGTGAAGATCCGGTTGCCGACGGCGTCGATGCGGCGGGCGGCCTCGGCGTCCTCGGCGCTGCCGGTGAGCGGGCGCACCTGGTGCAGGTTGAGGGTGAGGGAGGTCTGCGCGGAGGAGGGCAGCGCCGCGCGCAGCACGCCGATCGCCTTGCCGTGGGCGAGGTTGAGGTGGTGCGCGGCGCGCAGGGTGGCCGCCGGGTCGGTACGGCCCGGGGCGTGCACGCCGGAGCCGTAGCCGAGGAAGGCGCTGCACCAGGGCTCGTTGAGGGTGGTCCACACGCCGACCCGGTCGCCGAGGGCGCGGGCGACCAGCTCGGCGTAGTCGGCGAAGCGGTCCGCGGTGTCGCGCTGCGGCCAGCCGCCGGCGTCCTCCAGCTCCTGGGGCAGGTCCCAGTGGTAGAGGGTGGCGACGGGGGTGATGCCCGCTTCCAGGAGCTCGTCGGTGAGCCGGCGGTAGAAGTCCAGGCCGCGTTCGACGGCGGGGCCGCGGCCGGTGGGCTGGACGCGGGACCAGGAGACGGAGAAGCGGTACGCCGTGAGGCCGAGGTCCTTCATCAGCGCCACGTCGTCGCGGTAGCGGTGGTAGTGGTCGGCGGCGATGTCACCGGTGTCGCCGTTGCGGACCTTGCCGGGGGTGTGGCTGAAGGTGTCCCAGATGGAGGGGGTGCGGCCGTCCTCGGCGGCGGCGCCCTCGACCTGGTAGGCGGCGGTGGCGGCGCCCCAGACGAAGCCCGTCGGGAAGGAGCCGGAGGACGACGCGGGGGTGGCGGAGGCGCCCGGGGCCGACTGGGCAGTGGTCTCGGGTCGTACGGCGGTCATGGTGAGAACGCTCCCAAAGTGGCGTGGAGGAAGGACGAGGGGAGGAAGCAGGAAGGGGCGAGGAAAGCGGGGCGGCGGAGGGCGGCCGTGCCGTGGCCGGCCGCCCCGCCGCGCGGCGGCCGTCAGCCCTTGACCGCGCCCGCCATGATGCCTCCGACGATCTGCTTGCCGAAGACGACGAAGACCAGCAGCAGCGGCAGCGTGCTGATCAGCGCTCCCGCCATGACGATGCTCTGGTCGGGGGTGTAGGAGGCGCTGAGCTGGCCGAGCGCCACCTGAAGGGTCGGGTTCTCCTGGTTCAGGGCGAGGAAGGGCCAGAAGAAGTCGTTCCACGCCTGCACGAAGGTGAGCATGCCGAGCACCATCATCGCGGGCCGGGCCGCGGGCAGCACCACGTTCCACACGATGCGGATGTTGCTCGCCCCGTCGACCTTGGCCGCCTCGATCAGCTCGTAGGGCAGGGCCTCCAGCAGGTACTGCCGCATGAAGAAGACGCCGAACGCGCCGACCAGGGTCGGGAAGATCACCGACTCCAGCTTCCCGCCCCAGCCGATGTCGGACATCATCATGAACAGCGGGACGACGCTGAGCTGCGGCGGGATGGTCAGGGTGGCGATGACGGCGGTCATCAGGGCGCCCCGGCCGCGGAAGCGCATCTTGGCGAAGGCGTAGCCGGCCAGGGTGCAGAAGAACAGCGTGGCGGCGGTGATGCAGCCGGCCACGATGACGCTGTTGACGATCGCCTTGCCCAGGTTGGCCTGTTCCCAGGCCGCCTGGAGGTTGTGCCACAGCTTGCCGCCCGGCAGCAGCGGCGGCGGGTTGTCCAGGACGCGCTGCTGGTCGTTGGAGGCGGCCACCAGCGTCCAGTACAGCGGGAAGACCGAGCCCAGGCCGACGACGATCAGCGCGACGTAGGTGAGCGGTCCGCCCTTGAGCTGCTGGCCGGCGCCGATCCGGAAGCGGCCGCCGCGCTTGCCCGGGGCGGCGGGGAGCGGTGCCGGCACGATCTCCGGCGCGGTGTTGGTGGGACTGGTCGTGGTCATCGATATCGCTCCCGTCAGGCCGCGCTCTTGCGCACGAACCGGCCGACGATCCAGTTGATCAGGGCGATGAGCAGCAGCAGGACGAGCATCGCCCAGGCCACGGCGGCGGCCGGGCCCAGGTGCTGGAGCTTCCAGCCGTAGTTGTAGAGGTAGATGCTGAGCGTCTCGTACTGGTGCTCGCTGCCGCCGACGGAGCCGAGGGTGCCGCCCTGGAGCAGCAGCGGCTCGCCGAACAGCTGCATGGAGCCGATCGTCGAGATGACGATGGTGAACAGGATCGTCGGGCGCAGCGAGGGGATGGTCACCTTGCGGAACTGCTGCCAGCGCGAGGCCCCGTCGATGGAGGCGGCCTCGTACAGGTCGGTCGGCACGGCCTGCATGGCGGCCAGGTAGATCAGGGCGTTGTAGCCGGTCCAGCGCCAGATCACGATGATCGAGATGGCGATCTTGGAGGTCCACTCCCCGTTGCCCCAGTCGGTGTGGCCGGCGCCGAAGAAGTGCAGCACCCAGTTGAGGAAGCCGCCGTCGGCGCGGAAGACCAGGGCGAAGACCAGGGCCGCGGTGGCCACCGAGGTGGCGTACGGGGTGAGGATGACGGTCCGCCAGAACGTGCTGGCGCGCAGCCGGTAGTTGAGCAGGTGGGCCAGGCCGAGCGCGACGAGCAGCTGCGGGACGGTGGAGATGACGCCGATGACGAAGGTGTTGGCGACGGCCGTCCAGAACTCCGAGTCCTGGAGGATCCGGGTGAAGTTGTCGAAGCCGACCCACTCGGACTGGTCGAGGCTCGTCATCTCCACCCGGTGCAGCGCGATCCAGCCGGTGTAGAGGAGGGGGTAGAGCCCGAAGGCGCCGAAGACGAGGAAGAAGGGGGCGACGTAGGCGTACGGCGACACCTTGTCGTCGAAGCGCCACAGCCGCGAGCGCCATGTGCCGCGCCCGTTCGGCGCGGCGCCGGAGCCGCCGGGAGGCGGGGTGTAGGCGCCCCGTGCGGGGGTTGTCGTTGCCACGGAGGGAGTCCTTCCCTGGAGGTCTGAGCCGGGTGCGGGGCGGAGGCGGGGTGCGGGGCGGGGCTAGGGTGATGTGGGCGGCCGGGTGGCCGGGCCCGCCGTCGTGCCGGGTGCGCGCCGCGACGGACGGTCCCGTTACGGCCGTTCGCGCGGTGGCGCGCCGCGGTGGACGGCCCTGCGGTCGCCGGGCCGGGGTGCGTCACGACCGTACGGCCGGTCCCGAGACCACCGGGCCGGTATGCGTTACGACGACGGCCCTGCGAGCACCGAGCCAGGGTGCGTTGCGGCACCCGGCCTTGCGACCGTCGGACCGGAGTCCGCCACCACGGAGACATCGCGACCACCGGGCCGGACTCCGCCGCGACGAACGGTGTCGCCACCGCCGGGCCGGAGTCCGTCGCGACGGACGGGCGGCCCTGCGGCCGCCGTGCCGCGTACGTGCTCCGGCCGGTCGGCCGGTCCCCCGGCCGGCACGGCGTCCGCCGTACCCGGCCGCGCCCGGTACGGGAGTCCCGTACCGCCCGGCGGTGGTTCGTCAGGCGGGGACGGGTCCGCGGCGCCGGCCGCCACACGGCTCCGCGCCCGCCGCGGCAGCCGTCGTACGGCCGCGCGCGCGGGCGCGGTGCGGGCGGCCGGCGGGGCCGCCCGCACCCCGGGCGGTCGTCAGCCGATCGCCTTGTCGATGGTGTCCGTCGCGTCCTTCCAGGCCTTGTCGGGGCTGGTGCCGCGCTGCTCCATGTTGTTGATCTGCGTGGAGATCGTGTCCTTGATGACGCCGTCCTTCGCGCCGAGCACCGCCTCGGGGATGGACTTGGCCTCGTCGGCGTAGATCTGGCCGATGGGCGCGTCGCTGAAGTACGGGAGCTTGGCGGTCTTCACGCTCGCCAGGTCGTAGGCGCCCTTGTTGGACGGGAAGACGCCGACGGCCTTGAACACGGCGGCCTGCTGCTCGGGCGCGGTCAGCCACTTGACCAGCTCGGTGGCCTCCTTGACGTGCTTGCCGCTCTTGGGCACGGCCAGGAAGGAGCCGCCCCAGTTGGCCGCGGTGGTGCCGGGCGCGCGGGCGATGTCCCACTTGCCCTTGAAGTCGTCGCCGGAGTAGGTCTGGATCTGCGCGGCCATCCAGGCCGGGCACACCATGGAGGCGACCTGGCCCTTGCGCAGCGCCGCCTTCCACGGGTCCTGGAACTGGGCCAGGCCCCCGCTCAGCTTCTTGGACGCGGCCTCGGCGGCCAGGTCCCAGCCCTGCTTGACGGAGGCGCTGTCCTTGTAGACCGGCTTGCCGTCGGCGTCGTAGTACTGCTGGGCGGAGGAGCTGACGACCGCGTTGTACATGGCGCTCGCGGAGTCCATGAAGAAGGTGCCGGCGGGCGCGCTCTTCTTGTACTGCTCACCGAGCTTGATGTAGTCCTCCCAGCCGCCGGCGACGGCCGTGGCGACGGCCTCGCGGTCGGTGGGCAGGTGCGCCTTCTGGAACAGGTCCTTGCGGTAGCACAGCGACATCGGGCCGATGTCGGTGCCGGCGCCGATGACCGTGCCGTCGCTCGCGGTGGCCTGCTTCTCCTTCCAGGAGACCCAGTCGGCCACGTTGATGGTCTTGCTCAGGTCGGTGAACTTGGCCGCCTGGGTGTCGACGACCTCCTTGATGCGGCCGACCTCGATGCCCGTGACGTCGCCCAGACCGCTGCCGGAGTTCAGCTGCTGGAGGAGCTTGGGGTAGTAGTCCTGCTCGTTGGCGGTGGTCTCTTCCTTGACCGTGATGTTCGGGTGCAGCTTGTGGTACTGGTCGAACAGACCGGCTTCCTTGTAACCGAACTGGCCGAAGTCGGCCACTTTGAGGGTGATGTTCCCGTTGGAGTCCGAGGCGTCCGAGTCGCCGTCGTCGCTGCTGCAGCCGGTCAGCAGCAGGGCGGAGGCCGTCAGGACCGTCGTGGTCACGGCCGCTGCTCTGCGGCCACGACCGCCGCCGGTACGGGTGATGCGCATTCCACTACTCCTTGTTCCAGTGGGGAACGAGACCTCAGGAATCAGACCGCCGGGGTTCGACGGCGCGGACCTGCCCTCTCGGATCGAGCAGCGGCCGGCCCACCGCACACGTCGTGCGATGAAAAGGTGCTGGTCAACGGTGTGTCATGCGAGCCAGAGGGAAGGACCTTGGGTGGTTCGGTCCACACGGGAGAAGACTCCCCCGTTTCCGTGGGACCGCTCCCACGCGGCATGTCCGGAAGACTCGTGCTTGCCGGGCCAGGTGTCAAGAGTTGAAAACGGCGTTGTTGCGCAAGCGTGTTCAGCGCGTCACGTGAACGTGTCTGGAACGGCGGCGACATCGGCCCGTCATCCGCCGGACCCGTACGCGATTCACGCAGGTCACGGAGCAACCGGCGGTCCGGGCCGCCGAACCGCGGGCGACGCCGGGGCGGTGGCCTGTTTTTTCTGGGCCAGAATGAGGCGACCCCCGACCGACCGCCGGAAGGTGAACGATGAACTCCGCCGAGCACCGGCCCGAGGCCACCGGCACACCGACCCCGGCCTCGTCCGCGAACGCCCCGAGTCCGCTCCACACCGCGGAGGTCCGGCACCCGGCCGGGGCGCGCCGGCCCCTGACGGCCGCGGAGGTGCGGCGGCCGACGCTGAACGCCGTGGCCGCGCGGGCCGGGGTCGGCCGCGGCACCGTCTCACGGGTGATCAACGGCTCCCCCAAGGTGAGCGAACGGTCCCGGGCCGCCGTCGAGCAGGCCATCGCCGAACTCGGCTACGTCCCCAACCGCGCCGCCCGTTCCCTGGTCACCCGCCGCACCGACTCGGTCGCCCTGGTCGTCCCGGACGCCGAGACCCGTCTGTTCTCCGAGCCGTACTTCTCGGGGATCATCCAGGGCGTCTCGGCCGGACTCGCGGGCGCCGGGATGCAGTTGCTGCTGGTGATGGCGCGGGACGCGCAGGAGTACGCGCGGCTCGCCTCGTATCTGTCGGCGCAACGGGTGGACGGCGTGCTGATGATGGAGGTGCACCGCGACGACACGCTGCCCGACCGGCTGGAGGAGCTGGCGGTGCCGACCGTGCTGGCCGGCCGGCGCAGCCACCGCGAACCGCTGGGACACGTCCGCGCGGACAACAGCGGCGGCGCCCGGATCGCCGTACGGCACCTGCTGGCCGCCGGGCGGCGGGCCATCGGCACCATCACCGGGCCGCTGGACATGGACGTGGCGCAGGACCGGCTCGACGGCTACCGGGAGGCGCTGCGGGACGCCGGGGTCGCCGTCGCCGACGATCTGATCGCGAGCGGCGACTTCACCGAGGAGGGCGGGCGCGCGGCCATGCGGGAACTGCTGGAGCGGCGCCCCGACCTCGACGCCGTGTTCGCCGCGTCCGATGTGATGGCCTCGGGCGCGGTGCTCGCACTGCGCGCCGCGGGGCGGCGGGTGCCGCACGACGTGGCCCTGGTCGGCTTCGACGACTCGATCGTGGCCCGGCACATCGATCCCCCGCTGACCAGCGTGCGCCAGCCGCTGGAGGAGATGGGCCGCACCATGGCGAGCCTGCTGCTGGACGAGATCGCGCAGCGCGGCACCGGCCACCGCGAGGTGGTCCTGCCGACGGAACTGGTGGTCCGCGAGTCGGCCTGAGGCCCGCGAGCCGGCCTGCCATCCGGGGCGGCGCAGCCCACCCCGGGCGGTCGCCGGTACGACGGCCCCGCCCCGGGCGGTCGCCGGCACGGCGGGCCTGCCTCGCGGGACCTCGGGCGCGCGGCGACAGGCCACGCCCCGTCCGGCTCCGCCGGTATACGGGCGCGTGTCCCCCTTTTGGCGTGGGAGCGCTCCCATGCATAATGGGCGGACCCGACTCGTGGGAGCGATTCCATGCCCGAACCGTTGACCGTGTCCTTCCCGCCCGCCTTCCTCTGGGGCGCCGCGACCTCCGCCTACCAGATCGAGGGCGCGGTGCGGGAGGACGGCCGCACCCCTTCCATCTGGGACACCTTCAGCCATACGCCGGGCAGGACCGCCGGCGGCGACACCGGTGACATCGCTGTCGACCACTACCACCGCTACCGCGACGACGTGGCGCTGATGGCCGAGCTGGGCCTGACGGCCTACCGCTTCTCGGTGTCCTGGCCGCGGGTGCAGCCCACCGGCCGGGGCCCCGCCGTGCAGGTCGGCCTGGACTTCTACCGCCGGCTGGTGGACGAACTGCTCGCGCACGGCATCAAGCCCGCCGTCACCCTCTACCACTGGGACCTGCCCCAGGAACTGGAGGACGCGGGCGGCTGGCCGGAGCGGGAGACCGCGCTGCGCTTCGCGGAGTACGCGCACCTCGTGGGCGAGGCGCTCGGCGACCGGGTCGAGCAGTGGATCACCCTCAACGAACCCTGGTGCAGCGCCTTCCTCGGCTACGGCTCCGGCGTCCACGCCCCCGGCCGCACCGAGCCCCTGGCCGCGCTGCGCGCCGCCCACCACCTGAACCTGGCGCACGGACTGGGCGTCCAGGCGCTGCGCTCGGTGCTGCCGCCGCGCGGCTCGGTCGCCGTCAGCCTCAACTCCCAGGTGATCCGGCCGCTCTCGCAGCACCCGGCGGACCTGGCGGCGGCGGTGCGGATCGACGACCTCGCCAACGGCGTCTTCCACGGTCCCCTGCTGCACGGCGCCTACCCGGCCACGCTGCTGGAGGCGACCTCGTCCCTCACCGACTGGTCCTTCGTGCGCGACGGCGACCTGCGCGACATCCGCCGGCCGCTGGACGCGCTCGGCCTCAACTACTACACGCCCGCCGTGGTCTCCTCCGTCGAGACCGCGCCGGAGGGGCCGCGCTCGGACACCCACGGGGCGAGCGCCGCCTCGCCGTGGCCGGCCGCCGACGACATCGTTTTCCACCAGGTCCCGGGCGAGCGCACCGACATGGGCTGGACGGTCGACCCGGACGGTCTGCACCAGCTGATCATGCGCTACACCCGGGAGGCGCCCGGCGTGCCGCTGTACGTCACGGAGAACGGCGCCGCCTACGAGGACAAGGTGGACGACGACGGCCGGGTGCGCGACCCGGAGCGCGTCGCCTATCTGCACGGCCACCTGGCGGCGGTGCGCCGGGCGATCGCGGACGGCGCGGACGTGCGCGGGTACTACCTGTGGTCCCTGCTGGACAACTTCGAGTGGGCCTACGGCTACGCCAAGCGGTTCGGCGCGGTCCACGTGGACTACGCGACGCTCGCCCGGACCCCCAAGTCCAGCGCCCTGTGGTACGGCAGGGCCGCCCGGTCCGGACAGCTGCCGCCGGTGGACGACATCGTCTGAGCCGGGCGGGCCGGGCGGGCCGGACGGGCCCCGGGCGGGGCGCGGCGCACGGGAGCCGGAGGGGAGTGCCGCGCGCCCCACGGGACCGCCCGGCCCACGCGGTCACGTCAGTTGTAGGCGCCGAACGCCTTGGCGAAGGCGGAGGCGCCCTGGGCGATGGAGCTGCACGTGGCGTCCGCGGTGGGCTTGGCGCCGCCGGCGCACTGCTTGTCGCGGGTGGCGGACCACATGGAGAGCCAGCCGAGGCCCTTGGACTTGGCGAAGTTCACCAGCTGGGTGGCGTCGTCGACCTTGAAGACCTCCGAGGAGACGTCGTTGACGCCGATCATCGGGGTGACGGCGACCGTCTTCCAGGCGGCGCTGTCGGACAGCGCGAGCACGCTCTTGATCTGGGCCTGGGTGGCGGTGGCGGCCTGCTCGGCGTAGCCGCCCATGTCGCCGTTGTAGGAGGCGCCGTAGTCCATCGCCATGATGTTGACGGTGGAGATCTTCACGCCGTTGCTCTTGGCGTTGGCCAGCAGGCTGACGCCGTCCTGGGTCAGCCCCTCGGGCATGACCGGCAGGGTGAAGGAGACGTCCAGGCCCGGGTGCTGCTGCTGGAGCTTGGCTATGGCCTGGGCGCGGCGGGTGTTGGCGGCGGCGTTCGGCAGCGCGCCGCCCTCGACGTCGAAGTCGACCTTGGTCAGCTTGTACTGGTCGACGGCCTTGCCGTAGGCCGCCGCCAGCGCGTCCGCCGAGGAGCAGGTGGTGGCCAGTTCGGAGCCGGACGCGCCGCCGAAGGAGACCCGTACGTCACCGCCCTTGGCGCGCAGCGCGCCGATCTGCGCGGCGACGCCGTCGCCGGCCAGGTCGGTGACGCCGCCCCACTTGGGCGTGCAGCCGCCGCCGTCGGTGACGAAGGCGAGGTTGTAGTTCTTCACCCCGGTCGCGTCGGCGGCGGCCAGCAGGTCGTAGGCCGGGTAGAGGGAGGTGTCGACGTAGGGGGCGAAGCCGGCGGTCGCGGTGGTGCCGGTGCCGGTGCTCTGCGAGGCGGTCGGGGTCGGCGTCGGGGTGGCGGGCGGTGTCGTGGTCCTGGTGGCGGAGGGGGTCGGGGTCGGGGTGGCCGGCTGCGTCGGGCGGCCGCTGGGCTCCGGGGTGGCGGTGCCGTCCGCGGAACAGGAGGCGCCGTCGATCCGGCAGCCGGTCGGGTCGCCGGCGCCGTCGACGACGAAACCGACGGTGACCGACTTGCCGGGGGCGAGTCCGGCGGTGTCCCACTTGGCCGGCTTCACGGTGACGTGCTGGGCGCTGACGGTGGACTCGCCGTTCCACAGGGACCCGAGCTTGGCGCCGGCGGGCAGGTCGAACTCCAGCGTCCAGTCCTTCTCCGCCTGGCCGCTGTCGTTGGTGACGACGTACTGCGCGGTGTAGCCGGTCGACCAGTCGCTGGTCCGCGTGTAGGCGGCGCCGACGCCGGCCGCCTGCGCGGTGGCGGTGAACACGAGTGCGCCGCCCCCGACCACGGCCGCGGCGACGAGTCCGCCGATCACCTTGTTCCTGCCACTGATCCTGCGCCGGTGCGTGCTCATCGTGCCTGCCTTCACTGTTCCGGGGGGTGCGGTGCGGGCAGCACGCTAGCGGCCCGGAATCGGGCAATCCGCCTGTTCGGGACCGCTGTTGAGCTTCTTAGGGCGCGCTTAAGGAAGGGATCGGGGGCGGTTAAAGATCGCGGCGGCCGGGCGACCCGCGTCAGGCGCGGTCACTTCGCCGCCAGGCGTCCGCGCCGCCGCCGGACGCCGCCGCGGTGGCCGCCGCGGGCGGCGGGTCCGCGGCCGTCGAGCTGGAGCCAGACGCGGACCTCCGTGCCGCCGAGGACGGAGGAGCCGATCCGGACGTCGCCGCCGGTCGACTCCGCCAGCCGCCGCACGATGTCGAGGCCGAGCCCGGTGGAGCCGTCGCTGCCCGAGCCGCGGCCGCGCAGCATGGCCGCGTCCGGGTCGGGTATGCCGGGACCGGCGTCGGAGACGAGCACGATCACCGCGTCGTCGCCGTTGTGCACGTCGACGGCGAACGCCGTGCCCTCGGCGGTGTGCCGGAAGACGTTGCCGAGCAGGGCGTCCAGCGCGGCGGCGAGGTCCGCGCGGGCCACCGGCACCCGCACCGGCCGCTCCACCCCGGCCAGCCGCCATGTGCGGCCCTCGTCCTCGGCGAGCGCGGACCAGAACCCCATCCGCTCCCGCACCACCTCGGCCGCGTCGCAGCCGGCGCCCGGACCGACGGCGGCCGTCTGCGGCTTGGCCTCCCGGGCGGTGCGGATGATGGTGTCGACCTCGCGCTCCAGCTGGGCGACCGCGGCCCGGGTCTGGTCGGCGGCCGGCCCGTGGCCGAGCGAGGCCGCGTTGAGCCGCAGCACGGTCAGCGGGGTGCGCAGCCGGTGCGAGAGGTCGGCGGCCAGCTCCCGTTCGTTGGCGAGGAGCTGGACGACCTGGTCGGCCATGGAGTTGAACGCGACCGCCGCCAGGCGCAGTTCGGTCGGCCCCTCCTCGGGCACCCGCGCGCCGAGCTTGCCCTCGCCCAGTTCGTGCGCGCCCTCGACCAGCCGCCGGGCGGGCCGCACCATCCGCACCCCGAGCCGGTCGGCGACGGCGACGGACCCGACGGCGAGCGCCACGCCGACTCCGGCGAGGACCGCCCAGGCGGTGCCGACGCCGTTGCTGACCTCGGCCTCGGGGACGTAGACCTCGACCACCGCGATGGCGCCGGAGCCGAGCGCGACCGGCTGGAGCAGGACGGAGCCGCCGGGCGTCGCGGTGGTGGAGGCGCGGCCCATCCGCCGCACGGCCGCGATGTCCGCCTCGGCGGCCCGGCGGCGGCCGATGTCGACGGCCGGCCTGCCGTCGGTCGCCGGTATGTGCACGGCCATCTCGGTGTCCGAGCCGGCCGAGGCCACGACCCGTTCGAGCTGGTCGTGGTCGGTGGTGATGGACAGCGCGGGCGCCACGGCGGCGGCCTGGCGTTCGGCGTGGGAGAAGGCGCGGTCCCGGGCCATCTCCTTGACGACCAGGCCGAGCGGGACGGCGAAGGCGATCACGACCATGGTGGTGACCGCCAGGCACACCTTGACCAGCGCCCATCTCATCGCACGGACTCCGCCCCGGGCGGTTCCAGCTTCACGCCGACGCCCCGCAGGGTGTGCAGATAGCGCGGCCGGGCGGCGGTCTCGCCCAGTTTGCGGCGCAGCCAGGACAGGTGGACGTCGATGGTCTGGTCGTCGCCGTAGGACTGCTGCCACACCTCGGCCAGCAGTTCCCGGCGGGCCACGACGACGCCGGGCCGGCCGGCCAGGAAGGCCAGCAGGTCGAACTCGCGGCGGGTGAGGTCAAGGCGTACGCCGTCCAGTTCGGCCTGGCGGCGCAGCGGGTCGACGCTCAGGCCGCCGACCCGCAGGACGGCGGGGGGCGCGGTGTCGGCGGGGCCGGAGCGGGCGCGGCGCAGCACGGCGGCCATCCGCGCGAACAGGTGCTCGACCGAGAACGGTTTGGTCAGGTAGTCGTCGGCCCCGGCGTTGAGCAGCCGGACGACCTCCGCCTCGTCGTCGCGCGCGGTGGCGACGATGACGGGCACGTCGGTGATGCCGCGCAGCATCTTCAGCGCCTCCGAGCCGTCCAGGTCGGGCAGCCCGAGGTCCAGGATGACGACGTCGAAGCGGAGGTGGGCGACCTCGCGCAGCGCCTCCAGCGCCGTGCCGACGCTGCGCACGGTGTGCGAGGCGTCGGTCAACTGCCGGATGAGCGCCGAGCGTACGAACTGGTCGTCCTCGACCACGAGCACACTTGCCATGCGCCGCACCGTACGCCATGGACGCGGACGCGGTGCGGGCCTGTGGACAACTCCGGCCGGACCCCCGCCGCCTGTGGACAACGCCCCGTGGACAACGCCCTGTGGACGACCCGGTGCCACACCCCGCCGCCGACCCCGCGAGTGCGCGTGCGACCCCGCTGGGGCGCGTGCGGCAGTATGACGGCGATGCACAGAGGACTCGTACACGTACTGGCGTGGTCGCTCGCCACCGGCGCGGCGGCCACCCTGTCGTGGTGGGGCGTCCACACGGTGATGGCGGGCACGGCCTACGACCCGCCGCGCGCCCTGCCCGTCACGGCGGCCGAGGCGACGGCGAAGGCGCCGTCGCCGCCGGCTTCGGCCGCCCGCGGCCCGTCCCCGTCGCCGAGCGCGCCGGCCACCGCGGCCGGCCCGGCCACGCCGTCCCGGACACCGGCCGCCCCGCGCCCCTCGGCCTCCTCGTCCGGCGCGCGCCCCGCCCCCTCCCCCACCGCGACCGCCGCCGGCCGGGTCAAGAGCTACGACACCGACGGCGGCCGGGTGGTCTTCGACCTCGGTCCGGCCGCCGCGACGCTGGTGTCGGCGACCCCGGGCACGGGCTGGTCGATGCAGGTGTGGAAGACGGCGGCGTGGATCCGGGTGGAGTTCACCTCGGGCGCCGACCGGGTGTCGGTCATCTGCACCTGGCACGACGGCCCGCCACGGGTCGAGGTGGGCACCTACTAGGGACAGCCACCGGGAACGGGCAATCCGGCAGACAACTTTATATTGACAGTTGACTCTCATTTGGCGGTAGCCTCTCACCAAGTTGCCCGCCTCATGGGAGGTCCGCATGTCCGCGCACCCTCTGTCCCGGTCGCCGCGCCGCTGGCTCGCGCTGGCCGCCCTCACCCTGAGCGTCCTGATCGTCGGACTCGACGGGACCGTCATCAGCGTCGCCCTGCCCACCATCGCCGGTGAACTGCACGCCGACAGCGGCCAGTTGCAGTGGATCAGCGGCGGTTACCTGCTGGCCCTCTCGGTGGCCATGCTCCCGGCCGGCCTGCTCGGCGACCGGTACGGCCACCGCCGGCTGCTACTGGCCGGCATCGCCCTGTTCGGCCTCGCCTCGCTCGCCGGCGCGTTCGCCGGCTCGCCCGGCGAGGTCGTCGTGGCCCGGACCGTCCTCGGTCTCGGCGCCGCCGCCATCACCCCGCTGACCATGGCGATCCTGCCGCGCGTCTTCGCCAAGGAGGAGCTGCCCCGGGCCATCGCCGTCTGGACGGCGGCCACCGCGCTCGGCATGCCGGTCGGCCCGCTGGTCGGCGGCTGGCTCCTCGACCACTTCTGGTGGGGCTCGGTGTTCCTGTTCAACGTCCCCGTCGCCGCGCTCGCCCTGCTCGCGGGCCTGTGGCTGCTGCCGCGCGACCCGCGGACCGCGGACCGGGCCGTCCCCTTCGACACCCTCGGCACCGTCCTGGGCGGCCTCGGCATCACCGTGCTCGTCCACGGCACGATCCTGATCCCCGCCCACGGCTGGACCGCTCCGGCCGTCCTCGCCTCGCTCGGCGCCGCGGCCGTCCTGCTCACCGCGTTCGTCCTGCACGAGCGCCGCCACCCGCACCCCCTCGTCGACCTCGGCCTCTTCGCCGACCGGCGCTACCTGTGGGGCACGCTGACCGCCGTCTTCGTCAACTTCGCGGTGATGGGCATCCTGTTCGTCGTCCCGCAGTACCTCCAGGCCGTGCTCGGCAACGACTCCCTCGGCACCGGCATCCGCGTCCTGCCGCTGATCGGCGGCCTGATGGTGGCGGCCGCGGTGAGCGAGGCGCTGGTACCGCGGCTCGGCGCGCGCGTCGTCGTCCCGCTCGGCCTGTTCCTGCTCGCGGCCGGCGCGCTGCTCGGCGCGACCACGGGCGGCTCGGACGGCTACGGCCTCACCGCGCTGTGGCTGGCCCTGGCCGGACTCGGCTTCGGCCTCGCGGTCGTACCGGCGACCGGCCTGGCGATGGGGGCGCTGCCGGAGACGAACACCGGCTCGGGCACCAGTCTGCTGGAGACGGTGCAGCAGCTCGGCGGGGTCCTCGGCGTCGCCGGTCTCGGCAGCCTGCTCGGCGCCGGCTACCTCGCCCGCCTGCGCACCGACGGCCTGCCGGCGCCGGCGGCGCACACCGCGCGCGACTCCGTGACCGGCGCGGACGCGGTGGCGGCGTGGCTGCACGACCCGGGCCTCGGCCTCTCGGCGCACACGGCGTTCGTGCACGGCATGGACCTGGTCCTCACCGCCTGCGGCGCCATCGCCCTGGTCACCGGGGTCCTCGCCGCGCTGTTCCTGCCCCGCCGTGCCGCCTCCTCCCCGACGGTGGCCGAGGGCGCGGCGCAGCGCGCAGAATCGGTTGCATGACGACGCACGAGACCTCCGCCGCCCCGCTCGGCCTGCGCGAACGCAAGAAGCGCAAGACCCGCGAACGCATCCGCCACGAGGCCTACCGGCTGTTCGCCGCGCACGGTTACGAGGCGACCACGGTCGACCAGATCGCGGACGCGGCGGAGGTCTCGCCCAGCACCTTCTTCCGCTACTTCCCCAGCAAGGAGGACGTGGTCCTCCAGGACGAGTACGACCCCGCGCTGGCCGAGGCGCTGCGGGCCCGGCCCGCCGACGAGCCCTTCGTGGACGCCGTCATCGCCACCCTGAAGGGCCCGGTCGGCGCGATGCTGCAACGCGACCGCGAGGAACTCCTGCTGCGCACCCGCATCAGCTTCACCGACCCGGCGATGCGCGCCCGCCACGTCGCCGAGCAGCAGCGCAGCGAGAACGAGATCGCCGCCGTCCTCGCCGAACGCACCGGCCGGGACCCGGCCGACCTGGAGATCAAATGCGCGGCGGCGGCCGTCATCGCGGTCTTCACCACCCTCGTACGGCACTGGGTGGAGGGCGACGGCCGCGAGGACCTGGCGGAGCTGTACGAGCGCCATCTGCCGCTGCTGTCACGCGGCTTGGGCTTCTGAAGGACCTCTCGGCCGCCGGAGCCCGCGGAGTCGCCGGCTGCGCCGCGCGTCAGTGGAAGTCAGTGGAAGACGGAGGGCGGCGGGGCCGGGGAGGCGACGGCGGCGGCGTCCGTGACGGGGCGGGCGCCGCCGGTGAAGTCGCCGAGGGCGCGGCCGTGTTCGACGCGGGCCGGGTGCGGGTCGGAGGCGGAGCGCCGGGTCAGTTCGGCGACCGGCAGCGGCAGGTCGCGGGCGACGAGGACGGCGTTGCCGAAGCGCTTGCCGCGCAGCACGGCGGGGTCGGCGATCAGGGCGAGTTCGGCGAACCGGGCGGCCGCGGTGGCGATCTGGCCGCGCAGATGGGCCAGCGGCGGCCCGTCGGCGAGGTTGGCGGCGTAGAGGCCGTCCGGCTTCAGCGCCCTGCGGACCTCGTCAAGGAACTCCGCCGAGGTGAGGTGGGCGGGGGTGCGGGCGCCGCTGAACACGTCCGCTATGACCAGGTCGGCCCAGCCGTCGGGCACCTTGGCGAGTCCGGCGCGGGCGTCGGCGGAGCGTATCCGGATGCGCGCGTTCGCGTCCCACGGCAGCTCGCGGCGCACCAGTTGGACGAGGGCGGCGTCGCGTTCGACCACCTGCTGGGTGGAGCGGGGGCGGGTGGCGGCGACGTAGCGGGCGAGGGTGAGCGCGCCGCCGCCGAGGTGGACGGCGTGCACCGGCTTCCCGGGCGGCGCCGCCAGGTCGATGACGTGGCCGAGCCGGCGCTGGTACTCGAAGGAGAGGTACGCCGGGTCGTCCAGGTCGACGTGGGACTGCGGGGCGCCGTCGATCAGCAGGGTCCAGCCGCGGGGCCGCTCCCGGTCGGGCACGAGCTGGGCGAGCCCGCCATCGATCCGCTCGCTCACGGCTTCGACGGCGCCACGCTCCCGGCGGGGACTCCTGGACCTTCCCATGGGGCCATTGTCGCAAGCCGCCACGACCGCACGCGCGGGCGGCCGCGGTACACCGGGCGGGCGGCCGCGATGGACCGGGTGAGCGACCGCGGTGCACCGGGCGGCGGCCGCCCCGTCGGCGAGGGGTCAGCGGCAGCTGTCCGCCGCCGCGATCAGCCGGGCCGCCTCGCCGAGGGCGCGGCGCAGGACGGCGGGGTCCGTCGCCGGGTCGGCCTCCTCCGGCGGGAGCAACCAGTCCGAGCCCTCCACCGGCGGCTCGGGCGCCAGCCGCAGGCCCCGCCCGTCGGTGCCGGTGCAGGTGCTGCCCGGCACGTCCCACGCCTCGGCCGTGCCCGCCGGCACCACGAAGCCCAGCGTGTCGCCGCCGTCGTCGTGCAGGACGGGTCCCACCGCCTCCCCCGTCCCGCGGCGCAGGATGTCGACCGCCTCAAGTCCCTGTCGCGCCGGCACCGTCACCAGGTCGCACCCGGTCTCGGCCGCCGGCGGCGGACACGGGTCGACGCTCCCACCGGTCTGCGTCCCGGCCTCCACCACGGATACCCCTCCTCGTGAGTCGACGGGCGGGGAGTCGGTCCGCTCGCGGTCCACTCCCGGTCCATGGGGTACAACGCCGCGGCACGTCAACGGCTACGGCCGAAGACAGCCTCAAAGGATGGCAGTTCATGGCAGATCACGGAGGGGATATCCGGTTTGTCGCCAAACACCGCGTGGCGGGCCGGACACAGCGGGTACGTTCGTGCTCGCCGGAAACAGGTGGCACCGGGACGACCCGGACAACTCACCCCGCTTCCGGCATGGTTCGACGGTTCGCACGAGAGGGCCCGGCCATGGCGTCGTCAACGGTGACCTCGTCTCAGTTCCCCCGGCCACCGCGGCCGAATCTCGCCTTCCGGCGACTGCGCGGACCGCGCTCGCCGGCCGAGTTCGCCGCGGCGGTGCGGCGGGCCGCCCGCGAGATCGGTGAGCGGGTCAGCTGTGACGCGCGCTACATCGGCCGGGTAGAGGCGGGCGAGATCCGCTGTCCCAACTACGCCTACGAACGGGTGTTCCTGCACATGTTCCCCGGCCGGACCCTCACCGACCTGGGGTTCGCGTCCCGCTCGTCCGTCCGCGGACGGACGGCGCGCGCCCCGGAGGACGACGCGCCCCCCGTGTGCGTCACGAGCCCGGAACGCGCCCCGTATGAAACACGGGGCGCGTGTCACCCGTATCAAGCCCACGACGCGCGAGAACCGCGGGAGGGCACGGCCCCGCCGCCCGGGCGGGGTCGCGTCGACCCGCGGGCAACGCCCGACCCGCACGACCCGTACCCCCCGCAAGCCCCGCAAGCCCCGCAAGCCCCGCAAGCCCCGCCCGACCCGTACCACCCGCACGAAGACCACGAGGAGAGCGACGTGCTGCGTCGCGCATTCATGACCCGCTCCGGCGCCACCGTGGCCGCCGTCTCGCTGGGTCCCCTGGGGCTCGCCCCCGACGCCTCCGCCGCCCCCGCGGCGGACCGGCCGCTCCGCCGCGCCGGCACGAGCGACGCGGGCGCCCTCGAAGAGGCCGTCCGCAGGATCCGGCTGCTCGACGACCGGCACGGGGCGGACGGCCTCTACCGGCGCGCGGCCGCTCCGCTGCGCGCCGCCTACGCGCTGCTGGACGCCGGCGCCACCCGGCAGGCCACCGCCGACCGGCTGCACTCGGGCGCCGGCGAACTGGCCATCTCGGTGGGCTGGCTGGCCCACGACTCGGGCCGCTTCGACGACGCCCGCTCGCACTACGCCGAGGCCCTGGCCACCGCGCGGATGACCGGGGACGCCGGTCTGGAGGCACACGCGTTCTGCAACACGGCGTTCCTCGCCCGCGACGCGGGCCGCCCGCGCGAGGCGGTGCGCGCCGCGCAGGCCGCCCAGCGGGCCGGCCGGGAGCTGGGCTCCGCACGGCTGATGTCGCTGCTCGCGCTGCGCGAGGCGGGCGGCTGGGCCGGGCTCGCCGACCGCACCGCCTGCGCGCAGGCGCTCACCCGCGCGCAGGTCCTGTTCGGGCGCGGCCCCGCGGAGACCGACCCGGAGTGGATGACCTTCTACGGCGAGGCCGAGCTGGAGGGTCTTGAGGCGCAGTGCTGGTCCACGCTGGGCGACTGGCCGCGGGCGGCGCGGCACGCCCGGCGCGCGGCCGAGCTCCAGGACCCCCACTTCACCCGGAACATCGCGCTGTACACGGCCGAGCTGGCCGACGACCTCGCGCGCGGGGGCCACCCCGACGAGGCCGCGACGGCCGGGCTGAAGGTCCTGGACCTGCTGGACCAGGTCCAGTCCTCGCGCATCCAGACGATGCTGGCCGGGACGGCGCGCGTGCTGCTGCCGCACCGGCGGGCCGCCGGAGTGTCGGCGTTCCTGGAACGGCACGCCTCGACGCCGCGGACGGCCTGAGCACCCGGCCGGGAACGCCCGGCGCTCCGACCGGCCGCCCGGGACGACCGGCCCCAGGGCTGTCGCCCCCGGACGGCGGGCCGTGGGGCCGGCCGGTGCCGACGAGTCTGCGGCCCAGTGCCGACAGGTCTCCGGGTCAGTGCCGACGGATCCCGGGGCCGGTGCGAATGGATCCCCGGGACGGCGGGGCGCAGGGCCAGTACTGACGGCTCCCCGGCCCCATGCCGGCCCACCCGCGCGGCGGTCAGGCCGCCAGGTGGCCGACCTCGTTCCAGTGGTGCACGGCCGGCTCGCCGTACGCCCAGCCCAGCACCGACAGAGACGTCGGGTTGAGGCGGAGGCGGGCCCCGAAGTCGATCGGCAGGCCGAGCCAGCGCGCGCCTATGGAGCGCAGGATGTGCCCGTGCGCGAAGACCAGCACATCGCGGTCCTCCGCGCGCGCCCAGGCCACCACCTCGTCGGCGCGGGCCGTCACCTCGGCCCGTGTCTCCCCGTTCGGGACGCCGTCGCGCCAGATGAGCCAGCCGGGCCGCTCGTCCTGGATCTGCGCCGGGGTCAGCCCCTCGTAGGCGCCGTAGTCCCACTCCATGAGCGCGTCCCAGGGCGTGGCGCGGTCGCCGAAGCCGGCCAGCTCGCAGGTCTCCCGCGCGCGCACCAGCGGACTGGTGCGCACCTCGACGCCGGGCAGGCCGTCGTACGGCGCCCGGTGCAGCAGCTCGCCGAGCAGTTTGGCGCCGCGCCGCCCCTCCTCCAGGAGCGGTACGTCGGTCCTGCCGGTGTGCCTTCCGGACAGCGACCACTCGGTCTGTCCGTGCCGGACCAGCAGGATGCGCGGTGCCATGAGGAGCCTTTCCGGGAAAAAGTCAGATCTTCGGACGGAACACCTCCATCATCGCGCACGCTGGTCAGGGGCCGTCCACGGGCAACCCGGGCGGCGTTCCCCGCGTCTTCCTGGGCCGGGGGCGCTCCCCACCCGGGGGTGCGCGCACCGTAAAGTGGCACGACCGACCGGGGATCACCGGGCGCCGCAGCGACCAGAAGGGGGAGGGGCATCGGATGCCGCAGACCAAGGCACCGGCACCCGCACCACGCACCGAGGCCGCTCCGCGCACCCGGCTGCGCTGGTGGACCGAGCTTCCGCTGATCGTGCTGGTGTACGCCTGCTACTCGGGCGGGCGGCTGCTGGTCCGCGGTGACGTCTCCGGCGCCGTCGACCACGGTCTGGCGCTGCTGCGCTTCGAGCAGGCGCTGCACCTGAACGCCGAGCACCCGCTCAACCGCCTGTTCACCCGCGAGCCCTGGCTCGGCGTCCCGGCCGACTTCTGGTACGCGTCGCTGCACTACGTGGTGACGCCCGCGATCCTGGTGTGGCTGTTCCGCTCGCGCGCGCGGATCTACCGCGCGGCCCGCACCTGGCTGATGACGTCGACGTTCATCGGACTGATCGGCTTCACCCTGCTGCCGACCTGCCCGCCCCGCCTGCTGTCGTCCGAGTACGGCTTCGTGGACACCATGGCCCACTACAGCTCCTACGGCTGGTGGGGCGGCGAGGCCAGCGCCCCGCGCGGCATGGGCGGCATGACCAACCAGTACGCGGCGATGCCGAGCCTGCACGTGGGCTGGGCGCTGTGGTGCGGGGTCATGCTGTGGCGGCACGGCCGCACCCGGTGGGCCAAGGCGGCCGGCGTCGCCTACCCGCTGCTGACCGCGATCGTGGTGATGGGCACCGCCAACCACTACCTGCTGGACGCGGTCGCCGGAGTGGCCGTGATGGGCGTCGGTCTGCTGCTCGCGCCGTTCGTGACGCGGGGCGCGGACCGGGCGCGGGCGCTGGTGGCGGCCCGGGTCCCGGCCCTGGCCGGCTCCCCGGCGGGCGCGGACTCCGCGGCGGCCCCGGCGGGCTCGGGTTCCGCGATTGTCAGTGGCGGGTGCCAGACTTCGGCGGGTGAGCGAATTCCACGGCAGCGCGAAGCACGGTTCGGGTCCGGAGCCGAACCGGGTGCCTCCCCCAAGGACGCGGGGGACGGCGCTCCCGGCTGGGGTGTCCCCAGCGAAGCCGAGAGTCTCGGGAAAGCTCGCTGAACTGCGCGGTCCTGGCGTGCCGGCCCGGGCGCTGGACGCCCGCGCGCTGGCGGCGCTGGCCGCGAACCCGGGTTGCCGGCGGCGCGCGCTGCTGGACGGCGCGGGGGTGGACAAGGCGGCGCTCGCGGGCGCGCTGGGCGCGCCCTCCGCGTTCGGCCAGTCCCAGTTCGCCCTGACCCGGGGCAACGCGTTCGAGGCGCGGGTCAAGGCGGACGGCGGCGCCGAACTGCTGCGGCTGGTCCACCAGCGGCTCGACCCGGCCGCCGAGCCGCCCGAGCGGGCCGGCTCCCCCGGTCTTCCCGGTCCCCCCGATCTGAGCGCCGCGGGCCCCGAGGGGCGCGCGGAGCGTACGGCGCTGGCGCTGCGCGAGGCGACGGCCGCGGGCTCCTGGACGCTGCTGGACCATCCGATGCTCGTGCTGGAGGTGGCCGGCTCGCCCGCCTTCCTGGAGCCGGACGCGGTGGTGGTGCACCCCGACGGCGGCTGGACGGTCGTGGAGATCAAGTCGTTCCCGATGCTGGACGGCTCCGCCGACGCGGCGAAGGTCGGCGCGGCCGCCCGGCAGGCCGCGGTGTACGTGCTGGCGCTGGAGCGCGCCGCCGCCCGGCTCGACCCGGCGCCGCGGGTGCGGCACCGGGTGCTGCTGGTGTGTCCGAAGGACTTCTCCAACCTGCCCACCGCCTCCGCCGTCGACGTGCGCAAGCAGCGCGCCGTGACCGCCCGCCAGCTGGCCCGGCTGACCCGCGTCCAGGACATCGCCGACGCGCTGCCCGACGGGACGTGCTTCTCGCCCGAGCTGCCCGCCGAGGAGCTGACCGCCGCCGTCGAGGCGGTGCCCGCGGCGTACGCGCCCGAGTGCCTGGCCGCCTGCGAGCTGGCCTTCCACTGCCGGGCGCGGTCCCGGGCGGCGGGCGCGGTGACCGCGCTGGGCCGCGCGGCGCGCGCGGAGCTGGGCGGTCTGTCGACGGTGGACGACGTGCTCGCGGCGGCCCGCGGCGAGGCCGGCGACCCGGACGACCCGGCGGTGGCGGCCCTGCGCCGGGCGGCGCGGCTGCGGGCCGAGGCCCTGGCCGGGCACCGGCCGGCCGGCGGCCCCGGCGACCGGGAAGCCCTGGACGAAGCCCTGACCGACGGGCGGCAGGGGGCGGTATGTCGCTGATCGCCACCCTCGCCCGGCTGGAGGCCGTGCACAGCGGGCGGGCGCAGCCCGGCGCGACCGTGCGGCACCGGCACCTGTCCGACCGGCCGCTGGTGTTCGTGCCGCTCACCACCGCCGGTGAGGCGGGCGCCCCGCTCGGCGCGCTGGTCGGCGCCGACCGGCGGGCGCCGCGGCTGCTGGCCGTGCCGCAGCCGCGCGACCGCGACCTCCGGTTCGCGTTCCTCGCCGAGCTGGCCGACGTCATGCTGCCCTACGTCGACTCCTTCGCCGGGGTGGTGGAGGCCGCCGAGCGCACCGACACCGACCCGGAGACCGGCAAGCGGGTCAAGGTCGAGGTGGAGCTGTGCGCGGACGCGCCCCAGCTGATCGTGCCGAGCCGCGCGGGCATCGAGTTCGTACGGCTGCTGGGCCGCTCCATGCGGTTCCGGCGCACCGCCGAGCAGGACCCGGAGGCCCCGCATCCGGCGCCGCCGAGGGTGCCGCTGCTGGGGCGGTGGCTGACCCACTTCGGGGAGCGGGCGCGGGTGCCCGGCTCCTCGCTGCTGCTGGCCCTGAGCGACGTCCTGGCCCAGCACTGGACCACCGGCCAGTCCGGTCTTGAGGACCAGCACCTGGGGGCGCTGCTGGCGTGGATCGCCCCGCCCGGGGGCGCCTCCGGCGCGGAGGCCGCGCTGCGGGCCGAGCTGGAGCGGGACGCGGCCGGCCAGCTGCGCTGCCCGCCGGCCGGTCCGGCGACCGATCCCGCCTTCGACAACAAGCTGCTCGCGCCCGCCATCGAGCGCTACGACCGCGCCCGCCAGGCCCTGGCCGCCGCCGAGGACGGCCTGACGGCCGACGACCGGCTCGGCGCGCTCACCACGGCCGAGCGCGACGTCCTCGCGCTGGTCGAGACGTGCGCGCTGCCCACCTGGGAGAAGGTGTGGGACGGCCTCGACCTGCTGCGGACGCTGCCCGAGGGCGCGCACGTGGCGGAGCGCTGGACGCGGGACCGCTGGTCGTTCACCGGGCACCGCGACCGGATCCTCGCCGGGGAGCCGCCGCAGCCGCGCCGCGACGACGCGGTCACCGCGGCCGGCAAGCTGGCCGCGCGCGAGCGCGAGCAGGCCCGGCTGGACGCGCAGGAGGCGCTGGACGACCCGCTGGTCATGGCGGGGCGGCGGCTGGCCGGGGAGGCGTTCGCGGGCGAGGTCGTCGACGTCGTCATGGCCTACGGCGAGGGCAAGCGGCCCAGCCCGCGCCCGCTGGTGACCGTGCGCACGGAGGACCGGCCGCACCTGGCCGAGCGCGCCAAGGTGTACCGCTCGCTGGGCGGCCGGCCGCAGTCGGCGCAGTGCGTCGCCGAGGAGGAGGAGGGGACGCTGCTCGTGCTGCGGATCCTCGACAAGATGGGCCGCGGCAAGGAGCCGGAGGCGGGTTCGGTACCCGAGAAGGGCGACCTGGTGTGCTTCACGCTCTTCGAGCACGAGCAGCGCGGCGGCGCGAAGCTGCCCGACCCCGAGCAGACCCCCTGGACGCACGGCGGCCCGCCCGGCGAGGAGAGCGTGCCGGAGGCCCCCGACCCGGTGACCGAGGAGGACGTCCTGTGACCGCCCCCGCCCGACCGACCGAGGCCGGCCCGCGGCCGGCCCCCGACCCCGGTGCGGCCGCCGCCCGGGCCACCGCGGCGATCCTGCGCGACACCCTGCACGGCACGGACCGCGGGGTGGTGGTGGACTCGCCGCCCGGCGCCGGGAAGTCGACGCTGGTGGTGCGGGCCGCGCTGGAGCTGGCCGCCGCCGGACGGCCGCTGATGGTGGTCGCGCAGACCAACGCGCAGGTGGACGACCTGGTCCTGCGGCTCGCGGAGAAGGAGCCCGGGCTGCCGGTGGGCCGGCTGCACAGCAGCGACGCCGACCCCTACGACAAGGCGCTGGACGGCCTGGCGAACGTGCGCAAGTCCGCCAAGGCGGCCGACCTCGCCGGGCTGGACGTGGTGGTGTCCACCGCCGCGAAGTGGGCGCACGTGAAGGTCGACGAGCCGTGGCGGCACGCGATCGTGGACGAGGCGTACCAGATGCGCTCGGACGCGCTGCTGGCCGTGGCCGGGCTGTTCGAGCGGGCGCTGTTCGTGGGCGACCCCGGCCAGCTGGACCCGTTCACGATCGTCGGCGGGGAGCAGTGGGCGGGGCTGAGCTACGACCCGTCGGCGTCCGCGGTGACGACGCTGCTCGCGCACAATCCGGAGCTGCCCCAGCACCGGCTGCCGGTGTCCTGGCGGCTGCCGGCGTCGGCGGCGCCGCTGGTGTCGGACGCGTTCTACCCGTACACGCCGTTCCGCAGCGGCACGGCGGCCGGCGACCGGCGGCTCGCCTTCGCGGTGCCCTCGGACGGCTCGGGGCCCGACCGGGTGATCGACGAGGCCGCCGCGTCCGGCTGGGGCCTGCTGGAGCTGCCCGCGCGGCACACCCCGCGCACGGACCCGGAGGCGGTGCGGGCCCTCGCGGCGGTGGTACGGCGGCTGCTGGAGCGGGGCGGCGCGGCGACCTCGGAGCGGTCTGCCGACCCGGCGCCGCTGACCGCCGACCGGATCGCCGTCGGCACGGCGCACCGGGACCAGGCGGCGGCGGTGCGGGCGGAGCTCGTGCGACTGGGCGTCACGGACGTCACCGTGGACACCGCGAACCGGCTCCAGGGGCGGGAGTTCGACGTCACGGTCGTCCTGCACCCGCTCTCCGGCCGTCCCGACGCCACCGCGTTCCACCTGGAGACCGGCAGGCTGTGCGTCCTCGCCTCCCGCCACCGACACGCCTGCGTCGTCGTCTGCCGCGCCGGAGTGACCGAACTCCTGGACGACCACCCGTCCACGGAACCGGTCCAGCTGGGCGTGACGGTGAAGTTCCCGGACGGCTGGGAGGCCAACCACGCGGTACTGGCCCGCCTGCACGAACACCGGGTGCCCTGGCGACCGTGAGCGTCCGGCTGACCGGCCCCCTTCGCCGGACGGAGTCCGGCACGCCGCCGGAGGCGGCCGATGGACACAGCCCGGACGGGTGGGAGGCGAACCACGCGGTACTGGCCCGCCTGCACGAACACCGGGTGCCCTGGCGACCGTGAGCGTCCGGTTGACCGGCCCCCGGCCCAACGCCGCCCCCCTGACCGGCGGACCTCGCGGGCCCGGGAACATCCGGGGGCCGTCGCGCCTTGACCACCCCGGGGGTCGCCGCCGCTCGCCCCCAGGCCCCCTTGCGCTCACGCGAGACAATGGAGGGTGGCCCTTCCAGAAGGCGGCGCCATCCGAACCGTACGAGGAGGAGAAGACATGGCGGAGCCCACGCCGCGTCGCAACGAATCGCGGCTACGCCCCGCGCCCCTGCTCTTCGAGCCCGCAGCGGCCGCTGCCGACCCGGAGCACTTCTTCGACCTGGAGTCGATCGACGACCCCCGGGCGCTGCTGGAACGGGCGACCGAGCTGACGCTCGCGTTCCGGGCGGCGACCGACCGCGCGGTGGAGTTCCAGGCCGTCGCCGCGGCGCAGCTCGCCGACCCGCGCCGGTTCGACCGGCTGAGCGCGGCGGACATCGCCGAGCGGGCGGAGTGGACCGAGGACTACGCCAAGAAGATGATCGAGTTCGGCTGGGATCTGCTGCGCGGCACCGGGGAGAGCGTGCACGCCAACCCGTCCGACCCGCTGTGACGCCCCCGCGTCCCGCCGCCTGATCCGGCCGGCCCGCCCCACCCCCACCCCCACCGCGTCCGCCCGCACCGCGGCTCCGCGCCCGTGGAACATGCCCCGCGCAAGCGACCTGGCATATGACAGGCGGGCAAGATACTCCCTTCCTCCGGCGTCTGTCCCGATTTCCCGCGACCCTGGGGAACCGGCCGGGCACGGTCGGTAGATGTATCGGCATGAGCCGCACCCGCAACGAAGCGCACCCCGGTCAGTTCGACCTCGCCGCCGACCGCCACGGCGACCCCTGTGGGGTCACCCCGGACGGCGCTGCCTGGCTCGCCTCCGCCGCCGCCCACCCGCGCAGCACGCTCGCGTTCTGGCGGGAGCGGCCCGACGCGCCGGTCGTGCTGCCCTGCGGCACCGCGTTCGACGTGGTCAACGCGCCCGCGATGTTCGGCCGCCGGATGCTGGACCGGCTGTGGGAGGAGGGCCCCGGCTCCGGGCCGGTCGCCGTGCACCGGGACCGCATGCTGCTGTTCACCGCGCCGGGCACCGCCCACCGGCTGCCCTCGCTGCTGGAGTGGGAGGAGTGGGGCTCGCGCGGCCGCACGGACGGCGCGGGCCGCGCCGGGGGCGTGCCGCCGCTGCTGTGCCACGGCAACGGCGACGCGGTGACTGTCCCCGCGCCCGTCCCCGGCACCGGTCTCGGCCGCCGCGCGTCCCGCTGGCTGGTCGCCCCGGACACCCGCTGTCCGTGGCTGCCGGGCCCCGAGATCCTGCTGTGGGCGGCCGTGCGGGCGGCCCGGGACGCCGTGCGGATTTCGATTTTTCCTCCGGCCGATCAGGATGCTAGTGTCTACGACGTCAGCAGGCGCCGCTAGCTCAGTTGGTTAGAGCAGCTGACTCTTAATCAGCGGGTCCGGGGTTCGAGTCCCTGGCGGCGCACGTTGTAGACGGAGGGGCCGGTTCACGGAAACGTGACCGGCCCCTCCGTCGTCTCACCCTGCCGTCTCGACACCGCCGCCTCAGGCGGGTGTGACCTTGACCGTGTACGCGCCCGAGGCCGTGCGGTCCTCCACCTCCACGCGGACGCCGTCGCCCGGCACCGTGAAGCTCTCGCCCACCTCGATGGGCGCGTCGGCCAGCGGCGGGTAGACCGAGTTCTCCCAGCAGGCCTCGGTGCGCGGATGGGCGTCGATCACCTGGACGGACCCGCCGCCCGACTCGGTCGTGCCGCGCACCCGGTAGACCAGCACCCCTTCCCGGCAGCCGGTCGCGTCGTCGCCGATCGAGGTGCGCGCCTCGATGGCCAGCGCGGTGTCGCTCCCGGTCCGCACCACGGCCAGTTTCGTCCCGCCGCCCAGCCCGAACAGCGACCGCCCGCCGGCCCCCGCCCCGCTCCGGTCGCCCCCGGTGCCGTCCGCACCGATCCCGTCCGCGCCGCTCCCGTCCGCGCCGCTCCCGTCCGCACCGCCCCCGCCTCCGCCGCCCGCACCGCCCGCACCGCCCGTGGCACCCGCACCGGTCGGGCCGGCCTCCAGCGGCTCCAGGGTCAGCCGGGTCGGCCCGAAGCCCGTCACGCACGCCACCTGGCGCGGGTCCAGCCAGCCGAGCCGCCACTTGTGCCAGCCGAACAGGTCCGGGGAGAGCGCGAACTGGCTGCCCATCAGGTCCCAGTCGCCCACGTAGGTGTCCCAGTCGCCCTTGTCGTCCGAGGGGCGGTGGTACAGGTCCGGCAGGTCGAAGACGTGCCCGGTCTCGTGGGCGAGCACCAGCCGGTCCGGCGGGTGCCGTTCGAACACCGTCACCACCCGCCGCAGGTCCCGGCCGTCGGCCCGCAGCGGGGTGTCCAGGTTGACGACCTTCGTGGCGTCCGGGTCGACGCCCGGCGCGTCCGGGTCGGCCACCAGGTAGACGACGTCGTAGCGGGAGAAGTCGACCTGCGGGTCGGCTGCGGCGACCGCGTCGCGCAGATAGGCGGTGCGGTCGGCGGCGTTCCAGTCGCGGTGCATGGCGTACGCCGTGGACGGGCGCGGCATCCGGATCCAGTGCCGCAGCGGGTGCGGGCGCAGCGTGAACCTGCCGTAGGACGCGCGGGCGAAGAACTGGCTGGTGCCCGGGAAGTGGTCGGCGGTGAGTTCGTCTGGGGTGGTGAGCGGGGCCGAGTCGGGGAAGGACAGGAAGACCATCACGGCGTCGAGCGGCCGGGTCGGCCGGACGTAGGAGGCGTTCCAGGTGTCCACCCCTTCGGAGTGGTGCGCGGCGGTGCGGTGCAGCGCGCAGGGCGCGGTCGAGAACGGCTCGGCGACCGAGGGACCGCTGAGGATGGAGGTGGCGGCGAGCGCGGAGAGCGTGGTGAACACGGCGGCGGTGCTGCGCAGTCGGGGCCGCGCGCCGGCCCGGTCCAGCGCCTTGAGGGCGTCACGGCTGAGCGCCTTCAGGGGGAGCTGACGCGGCACGGAGACCTCCGGGTGCGGTTCGCGGGGACACCGAACCCAGCCTGTGGGAGTTTGTAGCGGTACGCCCTGTTTGTCTGCACCGGAAGGGTGAGGGGACCACCTTCGGGAGGTACGGAGCCGTGCTGCGGGGCCGGGAGGAGCGACACCCCCGGGCCGTTCACGGAACGTCACAAGTGATCGGTGGCCCGAAGAACCTGTCCAGGTGCGGACAGAAACGATCCGTCAGGAGTGCGCGTGATCCGAAGAGACCGGCGAACCGCTGGCAGCGGCCCGGTGCCAACCTCTATGATCGGCACACTTTCCTGGCACTTTCCTGCGCGGACACGGGCCCGGCGGCCGTTCGTCACCCGGCCGGCCACCCGACGAGACCGATACGAGAACCGAGTGCACTGCGGGAGCGAGCGGTGAGCGGAACGTCCGAGGGGCCGACGCCCGCGGTGGACCTCATCCAGCCGAAAGTCACACAGAGTGATGTTATGACGCCGCCAGGTGGCGAACCGGCCGCTGCCGTCGCCGTCGCGGGGGACCGTGCGGCACCCGTCCCCCCGCCCGGCCCCGAGGGCGTTCCCGAACCCGTCCCCGAGGCCGCCCCCGGCCCCGGCGTCACCCGGACGGCGGAGTCCGCCGGATCGCCCTTCCGCTCGGTCTTCGACGCCGCGCCCCTCGCGATGGCCGTCGTCGACCGCGAGGGCCTGGTGGTCAGCGCCAACGACACCTTCGGCGAGCTGCTCGGCCTGGAACCCGGCGAGCTGGCCGGGCAGGCGGCCGCCGAGCTGGTGGACCTGGCCTCCGACGCGCGCACCTGGCAGGCGTACCGCGCGGTGCTGCGCGGCCGGCGGGCCCGGCTGCGCTGTGTGCGCCACCTCAAGCACCCCGACGGCCGCTCCCGGTGGGTCCAGGTCACCCTGGCGCCGCTGCCGGCCGGGAACACGCCGGCGGGCGCGCCGGACGGCACGCCCGGGACCGGGTCCGGGTCCGGGTCCGGGTCCGGCGCCGCCGCCTGCCCGCCGGGCGTCCTGCTGTCCCTCGCCGACATCAGCGTGCGCCGCGAACTCCAGTCCCGGCTGCGGCACTTGCGGATGCACGACCCGGTGACGCGGCTGCCCAACCGCACGCTGTTCTTCGAACGCCTGTCGGCCGCGCTGGAGACGGAGCCGTACGAGCGCGGCGGCACCGGCCGGATCGGCCTGTGCTACCTGGACCTGGACGGCTTCAAGGCGGTCAACGACACCCTCGGGCACCGGATCGGCGACCGGCTGCTGGCGGCCGTGGCCCGGCGGCTGACGGCCTGCGCGGACGAGGCCGGCTACGGCAGGGCGAGCGCCCCGCTGGTGGCCCGGCTCGGCGGCGACGAGTTCGCGCTGCTGGTGGAGGACTCGACCGGCACCGAGCAGCTGGCCGATCTTGCCGAGTCGGTGCTGACGGCGCTTCAGGAGCCGTTCGACGTCTCCGGCCGGCGGCTGTCGGTGTCGGCGTCCATCGGCGTGGTCGAACGGCAGGCGGCCGGGACCTCGGCCACCGCGCTGATGCAGGCGGCCGACACCACGCTGTACTGGGCGAAGGCGGACGGCAGGGCCCGCTGGACCCTGTTCGACCCGGAGCGCAACGCGACCCGCATGACCCGTCAGGCCCTGGTCTCGACGCTGCGCGCGGCCGTGGAGCGGGGCGAGTTCACGCTGGAGTACCAGCCGCTGGTCGCGATGGCGGACGGGCGGCTGCGCGGGGTGGAGGCGCTGGTGCGCTGGCGGCACCCGCAGTTCGGGGTGCTGACGCCGAACCGGTTCATCACCCTGGCGGAGGAGGACGGCTCCATCGTGCCGCTGGGCCGCTGGATCCTGGCCACCGCCTGCCGGCAGGCCCGCCGCTGGCAGCTGGAGCACCCGGACGAGCCGCCGATCTTCGTCAGCGTCAACGTCGCGGTCCGCCAGGTGTGGGACTCCGACCTCGTGGCGGACGTCGCCGAGGTGCTGGCGGAGACCGGGCTCGCGCCGCGGCTGCTCCAGCTGGAGCTGACCGAGTCGGCGGTGATGGGCTCGGCCGGGCGGCCGCTGGAGGCGCTGCGGGCGCTCAGCGACATGGGGGTGCACATCGCCATCGACGACTTCGGCACCGGCTACTCGAACCTCGCCTACCTCAGCCGGCTGCCGGTGTCGGCGCTGAAGCTGGACGGGTCGTTCGTCCGGGGGTTCCAGCCCGGGCAGCGGGCGGGCGAGGCGGAGCCGCCGAGCCCCGCCGACGAGGTGATCGTGGAGGCGATGATCCAGCTCGCGCACCGGCTGGGACTGACCGTCACCGCCGAGTGCGTGGAGACCTCCGACCAGGCCAGCAGGCTGCGGCGGATCGGCTGCGACACCGGGCAGGGCTGGCTGTACTCCCGCCCGGTGTCCCCGGACCGCATCTCCGAACTCCTCGACGGCCACGCCTGCGGCCGCCGCTGAGGCGTCCCCGGGACGCGGCGAAGAACCCTAGTCGCCGGTGAGTCCGTAGGCGTCGGCGATGAGTTCGTAGGAGCGCAGGCGGGCCTCGCCGCTGTGCGCGTTGGCGGTGAGCATCAGCTCGTCGGCGCCGGTGCGCTTGTGGAGGTCGTCCAGGCCGGTGCGGACCTCGTCGGGGGTGCCGTGGACGACGTTGGCGTTCCAGGAGCGGACGAACTCCTCCTCCATCGGGCTGAAGTCGTACGCCTCGGCCTCCTCCGGGGTGGGGACCAGGCCGGGGCGGCCGGTGCGCAGCCGGACCATGTTCAGCGCGGCGGCCAGGACCTGGCGGCGGGCCTCCTTCTCGTCGTCGGCGGCGAGGGCGGCGACGCCGATGAGGGCGTACGGCGCGTCGAGCACCGCGCTGGGGCGGAAGGACTCGCGGTAGAGGTCGAGGGCGGGGAGGGTGTTCTGCGCGGAGAAGTGGTGCGCGAAGGCGAACGGCAGACCGAGCATGCCGGCCAGCCTGGCGCTGAAGCCGGAGGAGCCGAGCAGCCAGAGCGGCGGGCGGTGCGGGGACTGGACGCCGCCCGGGGAGGTGGCCTGCACCGGGCCGGGGACGGCGTGGATCCGGCCGTAGGGGTGGCCGTCGGGGAAGTCGTCGTCCAGGAAGCGGGTCAGCTCGGCGAGCTGCTGGGGGAAGTCGTCGGCGCCCTCGTTGAGCCGGTCGGTGCGGCGCAGGGCGGCGGCGGTGGCGCCGTCGGTGCCGGGCGCCCGGCCCAGGCCGAGGTCGACGCGGCCCGGGGCCATGGCCTCCAGGGTGCCGAACTGCTCCGCGATGACCAGGGGGGCGTGGTTGGGCAGCATCACGCCGCCGGAGCCGAGCCGGATGCGGTCGGTGTGGGCGGCGAGGTGGGCGAGGATCACCGCCGGTGAGGAGGAGGCCACGCCGGGCATGGAGTGGTGCTCGGCCACCCAGTAGCGGTGGTAGCCGCGGGCCTCGGCGAGGCGGGCGAGGGTGACGCTGGTGCGCAGGGCGTCGGTGGCCGTGCGGCCCGCGCCCACGGTCACCAGATCCAGCACGGACAGGGGCACGGGCGCGCTGCCCTGTGTCGTGCCTCGGATCTCGTCTGCCACGGGGTGCCTCCTGCGGTTCGCCGGCTGGTTGTCCTGCCCGGCGTCAACAGGAGACTGTCTCCGTTTGTTCCTCTCCTGCCCGCCCCGCCCGCTCGGACGGCTCGAACGGCTCGAACGGCTCGGACACCGTCACGCCGCCAGGGCGTGGCCCGGGTGGAGCACCACCTTGGTGTAGCCCTCGACGCGCTTGTCGAACTTCTCGTAGGCCAGCGGGGCCTGGTCCAGCGGGAGTTCGTGGGAGACCACGAAGCTGGGCCGGGCGCGGCCGGAGACGATCAGGTCGCGCAGCTGGCGGTTGTACCGCTTCACGTTGCACTGCCCGGTCCCCATCTGCTGCCCCTTCTCGAACATCTTGCCGATGGAGACCAGCAGCTGGCCGTGCTTGGCGTGCTCGTCGGGGCCGCCCGGGTCGGCCGGGACGTACAGGCCCGGCACGCCGAGCAGTCCGGTCGGCCGTACCGTCTCGACCAGCGTGTTCAGGACGACGGCCGGCTCCTCGTGCCCCTCCTCGTGGTGGGACTGGGCCTGGTAGCCGACGGCGTCCACGCCCTTGTCGGTGCCCTCGCCGCCCGTGTGCTCCTTGATCTGGTCGGCCGGCTCGCCCTGGGTGAAGTCGATCGGGACGGCCCCGATCTCCTCCGCCTTGGCCAGCCGCTCGGGCACCCGGTCCACCACGAAGACCTGCGACGCCCCGCGCAGCAGCGCCGAGTACGCGGCCATCAGACCCACCGGCCCCGCGCCGAAGACCGCCACCGACTCGCCCGGCGACACCTGGGCCAGCTCGCAGCCGTGGTATCCGGTCGGGAAGATGTCGGCGAGCAGCACGAAGTCGGTCTCGTGCTCCTCCCCCGGCGGCAGCTTCAGGCAGTTGAAGTCGGCGAACGGCACCCGCAGCCGTTCCGCCTGGCCGCCGGTGTACGGGCCCATCGCCACGTATCCGTACGCCCCGCCGGCGAATCCGGGGTTCACCGTCAGGCAGAAGCCGGTCTTCCCGGCCAGACAGTTCTTGCAGAAGCCGCAGGCCACGTTGAACGGCATCACGACCCGGTCGCCCTCGGACAGCGAGACCACGCCGCTGCCCGCCTCCTCGACGATGCCCAGGTTCTCGTGGCCGAAGACGATGCCGGCCTCGGCGGCCGTACGGCCCTCGTACATGTGCAGGTCGGACCCGCAGATCGCACTGGACGTGACGCGCACGATCACGTCGCCCGGGTGCTGGATCCTCGGATCGTCGACGTCCCGCACCGCCACCTCGAAGGGCTTCTCATAGACGACGGCTTTCACCTTCGGTCACCTCCGCGTCGAAGCACCGGCCTTCACGGCGACGACGGGCCGCTGCCAGGGAGGACGCGCGGTCGGGCGGGGGCCGCCGGACCGTGCCGTGGCCCCGGGGCGGGCTCTCGCCGCACCGCCGGACAGTTCCAGGTAACGCCCCCGGGCGAAGGCCCGCAACCCACCGCCCCCACCCTCCGGCACACGTGACCCATGTCACACCTGGACGACCGGTTCCCGGGTGAACAGTGCCCCCAGACCGGGTGCGTTGACGCGCCGGTCGGTCAGCCGCAGCGCCTCCCACACGGTCACCTGGTTCGCGGTGAGGACCGGCTTGCCCAGCTCCTTCTCCAGGTCGGCGACGTGGGAGGCGGTGTGCAGCGCCGTGCACGGCACCAGCAGCGCCTGCGCGTCCGCCGTGTCCGCCGCCCGCGCCAGCCCCAGCAGCTCCCGCTCGCCCCAGCCGGCCACCTCGGCCGCCGTGGCCCGTCCGGCGCTGTGCGCGGCGGCCACCTCGACCCCGCCGGCCCGCAGGAACTCCGCGAACCGGCCGGTCACGTCGTCCGCGTAGGGCGCGGCGACCGCGACCCGGCGCACGCCGATCTCCTGCGCCGCGTGCACGAACCCGAAGGAGGTGGAGGAGGCCGGCATGCCGGCCGCCAGGGCCAGCTCGCGCACCTGCGCGTGGGCGTCCGCCCAGCCCTGCTCGAAGCCGCCGCGGGTGTCCGCCCACACCACCGCCTCCGCGCCGGACAGCCGCAGCGCCTCGACGCTCCGCTCCAGCCACCCGGCGCGGTCGCCGGCGGTCCGGTCCAGGTCGTCGTCGGCGCCGATCAGATCCACCCGGATGTCGCTGCCCAGGAGCTGTTCGATGCGGGGGTAGTCGTCCTCGGCGAAGTGGCCCGGGTAGAGGATTCCGAGTGCGGTCATGACCAGCCTTCCTGCGCGTGGTTGCTGCGGCCCTGTCGGTTCGGGTACCCAGCGCGGCCGCGGATTTCCTCGGCATAACCCGAATGCGTCTGGGTAGCGGCGCGCTCATGCCTCCACCTCATGCACATGACGCACCTGGGAACGCCGGACGGACGCCCGGGCCCCGCCCCGCCCGCCGGTCGCTGCTCGCGGGGGTGGCGGCGCTCGGCGCGGTCGGCGCGGCCGGCGCCGCGGGGTGCAGCCGGGTGGCCACCGCGTCCGCCGGCGGCGGCGCTCTCCTGGACCGGCTCAGGGCCCAGGGCGTCGTACGGCTCGGCATCGCGGGCGAGATCCCGTTCGGGTACATCGACCGGAACGGCGAGCTGACCGGCGAGGCGCCGGAACTGGCCCGGGTGATCTTCAAGCGGCTCGGCGTGCCCGAGGTGCAGCCCGTGCCGACCGAGTTCGGCTCCCTGATCCCGGGCCTCAACTCCCAGCAGTTCGACGTCGTCGCCGCCGGGATGTACGTCAACGCGGACCGCTGCGCCCAGGTGATCTTCGCCGACCCCGACTACCAGATGCTCGACTCCTTCATCGTCCGCAAGGGCAACCCGAAGGGCCTGCACGACTACCGGGACGTCGTCGCGAAGAAGGCGCGGTTCGCCACCGGCACCGGCTACGCGGAGATCCAGTACGCGGTGGACGCCGGGTACGCGGAGAGCGACATCCTGATCGTCCCCGACCAGGTGGCCGGTCTGAACGCCGTCGAGGCCGGCCGCGTGGACGTCTTCGCCGGCACCGCCCTCACCACCCGCGAGGTGGTGAGGAAGTCGTCCAAGGCGGAGGCCACCGAGCCCTTCGAGCCGCTGGTGAAGGGAAAGCCGCACGTGGACGGCGGCGCCTTCGCGTTCCGGCCCACCGAGACCCGGCTGCGGGACGCCTTCAACACCGAGCTGCGCAAGCTGAAGAAGAGCGGCGAACTGCTCCGCCTCCTGCGGCCCTTCGGGTTCACCGCGGCCGAGATGACGGATCTGACCGCGAAGGAGCTGTGCGCCGGATGACCGCCGGACTGTGGGAACTCGTACTGCGGGGCCTGTGGACCACGCTCCAGCTGCTGTTCTTCAGCGCCCTGCTCGCCACCGCCGTCTCCTTCGCGGCCGGCGTCGCCCGCACCCACCGGCTGTGGATCGTCCGCTTCCTGGCGGGCTTCTACACCGAGGTGTTCCGCGGCACCTCCGCGCTGGTGATGATCTTCTGGGTGTTCTTCGTGCTGCCGCCCGCCTTCGGCTGGCAGCTGGTGCCGATGTGGGCGGGCACCCTGGCGCTCGGTCTGACCTACGGCGCGTACGGCTCGGAGATCGTGCGCGGCGCGCTGAACGCGGTGGACCCGGCGCAGCGCGAGGGTGGCATCGCGCTCAGCTTCACGCCCTGGCAGCGGATGCGGCTGATTCTGCTGCCGCAGGCCGTGCCCGAGATGATCCCCTCCTTCTGCAACCTGCTGGTGGAGCTGCTCAAGGGCACCTCGCTGGTGTCGGTCATGGGCATGGGCGACCTGGCCTTCAGCGGCAACCTGGTGCGGCTCGCCCTCCAGGAGAGCGCCGAGATCTACACGTACCTGCTGATCGGCTACTTCCTGATCGCGTTCGCGCTGACCCGGCTGATGCGCGGGCTGGAGAAGCGGCTGAAGCGGGGCATCGGCAAGGACCCGCTGGACGAGGCGGGGGCGCGGGCGGTGAAGCGGGCCGCGACCAGTGGCGTGGCCGCGCGCACCGCGACGACCACCGGCGCCAGGACCGCGCGCACCGCGGCCGGCGGCGTGGAGACCGTGGAAGGCGGTGCCCTGTGACCTGGGACTGGGGCGCCGTACGCGCCTTCATGCCGCACTTCTGGGACGGTCTGCTGGTCACCCTCCAGGCCCTCGCGCTCGGCTCGGTGATCTCCTTCGCGCTCGGACTGGTGTGGGCGCTGCTGATGCGCGCGCCCACCCGCTGGGTGCGCTGGCCGGTGGGGGCGGTCACGGAGTTCGTCCGCAACACCCCGCTGCTGGTGCAGCTGTTCTTCCTCTTCTACGTGCTGCCCGAGTGGGGGCTGACCTTCTCGGCCCTGACCACCGGCGTCTTCGCGATCGGGCTGCACTACTCGACGTACACGATGCAGGTCTACCGGGCCGGCATCGAGGCGGTGCCGGCCGGCCAGTGGGAGGCGGCGACGGCGCTGAACCTGCCCCGGCGGCGGACCTGGACCGCGGTGATCCTGCCGCAGGCGATCCGCCGGGTGGTGCCGGCCCTCGGCAACTACGTCATCTCGATGCTCAAGGACACGCCGATGCTGATGGCGATCACCGTGCTGGAGATGCTCGGGCAGGCGCGGCTCTACTCCCAGCAGCACTTCCAGTTCACCGAGCCGCTGACCGTGATCGGCGTGGCCTTCATCCTCGTTTCCTCTCTGGCCTCCTTCCTCCTGCGAGCACTGGAGCGACGTCTTGTCCGTTGACACCGCCAAGAACCCCGACCACGCCCCCGTCCCCGCCGCCGGCCCGGAGCTGGTCCGCCTGGAGAACGTGACCAAGCGGTTCGGCGACCACACGGTCCTCGACGGGCTCGACTTCCGCGTCGACGCCGGCAAGCACGTCACGCTGATCGGGCCGTCCGGCTCGGGCAAGACCACGATCCTGCGGCTGCTGATGACGCTGACCACGCCGGACGAGGGCGCCATCACGGTGGCCGGGGAGCGGCTGTTCCCGGCGCCGGCCAAGCAGGTCCGGGAGATCCGCAAGAAGATCGGCATGGTCTTCCAGCACTTCAACCTGTTCCCGAACATGACCGTCCTCAGGAACGTCACCGAGGCCCCGGTCACCGTGCTCGGCCTGTCCCGGGACGAGGCGGCGGAGCGGGCGCGGGAGCTGCTGGAGCTGGTGGGCCTGGCCGACAAGTGCGACGCGCGCCCGGGGCAGCTGTCCGGCGGGCAGCAGCAGCGGGTGGCGATCGCCCGGGCGCTGGCGATGCGCCCGCAGGTGCTGCTGCTGGACGAGGTGACCTCGGCGCTCGACCCGGAGCTGGTGGCGGGCGTCCTGGACGTACTGCGGGACATCGCCCGCTCCACCGACATCACCATGCTCTGCGTCACCCACGAGATGGGCTTCGCCCGCGACATCTCCGACCAGGTGCTGATGTTCGACGCGGGACGCGTGGTGGAGTCCGGACCGCCGGAGAAGATCTTCGGCGACCCGGAGCAGGAGCGGACCCGGGAGTTCCTGAGCGCGGTGCTGTGACCCTGGCGCGGGCCGACCGCTTTCGGCCACTCCGTCCGGGCGCCGGTGCCGCTGGCGCCGGCGATCCGGCTCACGGGCGGGTGGTCACGAGCACCCCTGAGCACCGGGTAGTATTTTCTTCGTCGCCGACCGCGAGAGCGGACGGCGGGAGTCATGCGCCGCTAGCTCAGTTGGTTAGAGCAGCTGACTCTTAATCAGCGGGTCCGGGGTTCGAGTCCCTGGCGGCGCACAGTGACGATGGCCCTCGCGGAAGCGGGGGCCATCGTCGTATGTCACGGGCGCACCCCGGACGGGGCGGGGCCTCACGGCATGAAGTCGTCCGTCGCCGAGAAGATCATGTGGGCGACGGCCATGAAGGTCAGACAGAGGGCGATGAACACGCCGAGGAAGGCGAAGACGCAGCCCTGCTCGGCGGCGAGCCGACCGCGGCGCGCCGGGGTGTGCGCCGTCGCCTCCTCGGGGCGCTCGGCCCGGTAGTGCACGGTGACGACGTCGCCCTCCAGGACCGTCCCCGGCCCGCCCGTCTCCTCGAACCGCACCCCGCGCCCCTCGCGGGTACGGAACTCGTACACGTGGTGCAGCGTGGTGCTGACGGAGGTGTCCGCGCCGCCGCCGCTGGTCGTGGTGTACGTCCGCAGACACCGCGCCTCGGCCGTCAGGCCGCTGTCCCAGGCGCCGCGCACCCGGCGCGCCCGCCGGGCGGCCGAGACCAGTCCGAGGACCGCGAAGGTGATCATGAGCACGGGCACGGCGTAGAACAGCGCTTCCATGGTTCCCCCCGGAACTTCCCCGCCCGGCCCCGATCGGCCGGCGTGGCAGGAACCTACCCACGCCGGCCGTCCCGGCGGCTCAAGCAATGCTCAGAGATCGTTCCGGGCCGGGAGAGTCCGCCGGGTCAGAACGTGACGTCCGAGCAGGCGTAGAACGCGTTGCCCGTGTCGGCGATGGTCCACACGCCGACGATCACGTGGTGGCCGCTCAGCCCGGACGGCAGGGTGCCGCTGTGGCTGAGGGTGGCCGGCGGCTGCTTGCCGCCGTAGGGGACCGTCAGGAACGGGGTGGTGTTCAGGTCGGCCCGGGTCAGGGCGTGGTTCTGGTTCCAGCCCTGCTTGGTGGCGTAGTACTTGAAGTCGGTCGTGGCGTGCCGGGCCGTGAACTGCCAGCGGAAGGTGTAGCTCTGGCCGCCGGTGACCTTGGTGGTGGGCCAGGCGCCGCCCGAGGGGGCGGTCGGGCTGTTCAGGGAACCGAACTCGCTGTGGTTGCCCGAGCAGATCTGCCCGTCCGCCGGCCCGGACGCCGGGAAGCCCTTGGGGCCCTCGACGCTCTGCGGCTCGTACTGGATGGAGCCGCAGCCCTTCACCGTGCCGTTGGCGCAGAGCAGTTGCCTGCTGATGGGGAGGTCGGTGTAGCCGTGGCTGCTGGCGCCGCCGGTGGAGAGGACGAACGCTCCGGCGGTGGTGAGGCCCAGCACGGCCGCGTACAACTTGGCCTTGGTCCGCATGTGGTCGCTCCTGGTGAACGTGTGGGGAGGTTCGGTGAGCCGGACTGTGCTGCGTGCGGTGGTGCATGCGGTGCGATGCGGCGCTCGCGCGCGATGCTTGGTGCGCGGTGCTTCGTGCGTGGTGCTTCGTGCGCGATGGTCCGCATGTTGGTCTAGACCAAGTTTCAGATTATGGGCACTCTTTGAACATGTCCATACCAATCACGGGCTGGTTTCCCGGCGTCCGGCGCAGAACGCCACCGTCAGGTCCCGCACCAGGACCTTGCGCTCGCCGGCGTCGAGATCGACCAGCCCGCGCATGGTCAGCCGGGTCACCGTGTCCTCCACCGAGTCCACCACCGAGGTGAGCGCGCCGGCCCGGTCCCGGGCGTCCAGCGCGGCGACGCTGCGCCGGTGCATGGCGTCGGCGACCTCGGGGGCGTACTCGACGCGGGCCGGCCGCACCGAGTACACCTCCAGGCCGACCGCCGCCGTCTCCCGCGCCACCAGCCGGGTCAGCGCCTCGCCCGCCGCCTCCGCCGCCCCGCGCGAACCGCCCGGCGCCGCCACCCGCACCCGCGCGAGGGCGGCCTCCACGCACGCGCGCAGATACGCCTCGTGGTCGTCGATCCCGAGCGCCGCCCGCGCCGTGTCCCGCACCCGCCACACCACGAGGACCGCCACCCGCAGCGGGACGCCGTTGGCGTCGGCGGCCGGCATCGGCTCGCTGCGCCAGTGCCGCAGCCGTACGTCGATCCGGCGGCGCGGCGTCAGCGGGTTGATCCACAGCAGCCCGGTGCGCCGGACCGTCCCCTGGTAGCGGCCGAACAGCCCGAGCACCCAGGCCCGTCCGGTCCGGCCCTGGGCCAGCCCGCCGAAGCCGGCCAGGGCGAGCGCGCCCGCGCCGGCGTACGCCGCCCACTGGAGCGCTCCGAGGCCGGCGCCCGCGCCCGGCGCGGGCGGCAGCGCGCCCGCCCACCAGGAGGTGGCCGCGCAGCCCGCCGCCCCGCACACCCCGGCGAGCACCCCCACCGCCCCCGGCAGCGCCCGCGCCGGCCGCTCCGTCAGCGCCGGGTCCGGCTCCGGCGCCGCGTTGGCGGGCGCGGGCGCGCGGCGGCGGGGGCGCGCCTGCTCGCCGGCGCCCCGTCTGCTGCCCACCACGGCGGGCCCGAGGGCGATCGGGGCGGTCCGGGACTCCCGGCGGCCGGGGTCGGGATCGTCGCGGAACAGGAGGTGGACGGGGATCTCGGTGGTGATCTCGTTCTGGATCAGCCGCGAGACGGAACGATTCGCCAGGTCGGCCGGGGCATCCATGCGATCCACGTCACACTCCATACGGACTTGTCCGGATCTGTGCACGGTGATCCGTGTCACAACGCGGCTGAAAATAAGCCTGTCTGACGACCAGAAGGACGCATCGGAGTCGCCTGGAGAGGGACGGACGCCGCGGCGCCCGCCTCCCACTGGTCACGACCACCACCCGCGGTCCGGTAAAGTTCTCCGTGTCAGCAGGCGCCGCTAGCTCAGTTGGTTAGAGCAGCTGACTCTTAATCAGCGGGTCCGGGGTTCGAGTCCCTGGCGGCGCACCGACAGCAAAGGCCCCTCGCGCGAGCGGGGGGCCTTTCGCGTGCCGCGGATCTCCGCCGTACGCCCCGCTCGCCACCTCCCGCAAGCCGCCTCCACCCCCGCTCGCACTCATGTGCGCCCTCGCGTCTTGCGTACATCTGGGCGGTTAGCTCCGCATTTCGTGTGTTGCGATCATGCTGGACACCGTAGAACCTTGGTTGCCAAGTTGCTTCCTATTCAGGGTGGTTGGGGGTGCAAACGCCTCGAATGGCTGTTTGGGGATGACGCATGACTACGACTACGAGCACTACAGCCGCCTGGCCGGACCGCTCACCCGGCCCGACCCCGACCGGCCCTACCGGGTGCGCTACCGCTCCCTGCTCTCCCAGGAACCGCACCGCCTGCGGGTCACGCTGATGCTGGCCGCCGCCCCGCTGCTCTCCCTCATCCTGCTGGGCTGGCTGATGCGGCCGGACCACTGGACCGAGCGCGACCACCCGGCGTACGGCTTCCTGCCGGTCCTCGACGTGGTGATGCTGGTCTCCATCGGGCTGATCGAACTGTTCCGCTGCCTGAACGTGCTGTCCAACGCGCACGCCACCCTGGTCGCCCGCGACCCCGTCCCGGTGGTGCCCGAGACCGGTACCAGGGTCGCCTTCCTCACCAGCTTCGTGCCCGGCAAGGAGCCGCTGGAGATGGTCACCCGGACCCTTGAGGCGGCCGTGCGGCTGCGCCACCGGGGCGTCATGCACGTCTGGCTGCTCGACGAGGGCGACGACGAGGAGGTGAAGGCGGTCTGCGCGCGCCTGGGCGTGCACCACTTCACCCGCAAGGGCGTCACGCGCTGGAACCGGCCCGAGGGCCCGTACCGCGCGAGGACCAAGCACGGCAACTACAACGCCTGGCTCCAGGCGCACGGCGACGCCTACGACGTCTTCGCCTCCGTCGACACCGACCACGTGCCGCTGCCCAACTACCTGGAGCGGATGCTCGGTTACTTCCGCGACCCGGACGTCGGCTTCGTCGTCGGCCCGCAGGTCTACGGCAACTACGACACCTTCGTCACCAAGGCCGCCGAGTCGCAGCAGTTCCTCTTCCACGCCCTGATTCAGCGGGCCGGCAACCGCTACGGCGCGCCGATGTTCGTCGGCACCTCCAACGCGGTGCGGATCGCCGCCGTCCAGCAGATCGGCGGCCTGTACGACTCGATCACCGAGGACATGGCCACCGGCTTCGAGATGCACCGCACCAGGAACCCGGCGACCGGCCGCAAGTGGCGGTCGGTCTACACCCCGGACGTGCTCGCCGTCGGCGAGGGGCCGGCGGCCTGGACGGACTTCTTCACCCAGCAGCTGCGCTGGTCGCGCGGGACGTACGAGACGATCCTCACGCAGTACTGGAAGGGCTTCGGCACGCTGCCGCCCGGCCGCCTCCTCAACTACACCATGATGATCGTCTTCTATCCGATGTCCGCCCTCAACTGGATCCTGGCCGCCCTCAGCTGCGCGCTCTTCCTGGGCCTGGGCGCCTCCGGCGTCGACATCGACCCGACGGTGTGGCTGATGCTGTACGGCAACGCCTCGGCGCTCCAGATCGGCCTGTACGTCTGGAACCGCCGGCACAACGTCTCCCCGCACGAACCCGAGGGCTCCGGCGGGGTGGCCGGCATGATGATGTCGGCCCTGTCGGCGCCGATCTACGCCCGCTCGCTCGCCGACGCCGTGCTGCGCCGCCGCAGCCGGTTCGTGGTGACCCCGAAGGGCGACTCGGCGAGCCCGGACACGCTGTTCGGCACCTTCCGGGTGCACTGGTTCTTCGTCCTGGTCTTCGGCGGCTCGATCGTCGCCGGCGCCGCCCTCGGTCACCCGCACCCGGCGATGCTGGCCTGGGCGTCGCTCGCGCTGCTCATCACCGCCTCGCCGATCCTGCTGTGGCGCTGGACGCTGCGCGGCGACCGGCGCGCCCGCGCGAGCGCCGCCCACGTCATGCGCCCGGGCGCGGCGGGAGGTCGTGAGGGATGAGGGGGCGGCAGGCCGGCTTCCGCCGGGCGCGCCGGGTCGGGATCGGCGCGGTGGCGGTGCTCGCGCTGGCCGGGATGAACGGGCCGTGGCTCTACCGCTTCGGCGCCGCGCGCTACCACCAGTACAAGATCAACGAGTCCGGGTACAAGGCCGCCAACGGCCACTGGGACATCGTGGAGTTCCCGAAGGAGTACCGGCAGGACACCATCCACGCCGTGCTGCTGCACACCGGCAAGGTGCTGCTGGTGGCCGGCTCCGGCAACAACCAGGCGAACTTCGACGCCAGGCGGTTCGACTCCCGGCTCTGGGACCCGGTCGCGGGCACGGTCGAGAGGGTGCCCACGCCCGACGACCTGTTCTGCTCCGGCCACACCCAGCTCGCCGACGGCTCCGTCCTGATCGCGGGCGGCACCAAGCGGTACGAGAAGCTGAAGGGCGACGTCACCAAGGCCGGCGGTCTGATGATCGTGCACAACGAGAACCCGGACCAGCCGGTCACCCTGCCCGCCGGCACGACGTTCACCGGCCGGGCCAACGGCAGGACGTTCGTCTCCAAGGACCCGGTGCTGGTGCCGCGCGCCGAGAAGAACTTCGACCGCGGGACCGGAAAGTTCCTCGGCAACACCCCCGGCCTCGGCCGGATCTACGTCGAGGCGCTCAGGAGCGGCACGGCGTACGAGACCGGCGCCCAGGACAACTACCGGATCAGGGGCCTGACCGGCGCGGATGCCCGCAACACCTACGGCATCGCGCAGAAGCTCGCCCTGGACAAGAAGGACTTCCAGGGGATCAGGGACGCTTACGAGTTCGACCCGGTCGCCGAGAGGTACGTCAGGGTCGATCCGATGAACGAGGCCCGCTGGTACCCGACGCTCACCGCCCTGAGCGACGGCAGGGTCCTCGGCGTCTCCGGCCTCGACGACATCGGGCAGCTGGTCCCGGGCAAGAACGAGGTGTTCGACCCGAGGACGCGGACGTGGACGTACACCCCGAAGACCCGTCAGTTCCCGACCTACCCGGCGCTGTTCCCGACGCTGGACGGCCGGATCTTCTACTCCGGTTCGAACGCAGGCTACGGACCGGCCGACGTGGGGCGCGACCCCGGCCTGTGGGACCTGGCGAGCAACCGGTTCACCAAGGTGCCGGGGCTCCGTGACGCGGCCCTGACGGAGACCTCGGCGACGGTGCCGCTGCCGCCCGCGCAGGACCAGAAGTACCTGGTCGTCGGGGGCGGCGGGGTCGGCGAGTCGAAACTGTCCAGCCCGAGGACCCGGCTGGTGGACCTGACGGCGAAGCACCCGCGCTTCACCGACGGCCCCTCCCTGGAGAAGGGCACCCGCTACCCGCAGACCTCGATCCTGCCCGACGACTCGGTGCTGGTCTCCGGCGGCTCCCGCGACTACCGGGGGCGCGGTGACTCCGACATCCTCCAGGCCCGGCTGTACGACCCGCGCGCCAACACGTTCACCCGCGTCGCCGACCCGCTGGTGGGCCGCGACTACCACGCGGGCTCGCTCCTGCTGCCCGACGGCCGGGTGATGTTCTTCGGCTCCGACCCGCTCTACGGCGACAAGGCCGGCACCAGGCCGGGCGTCTTCGAACAGCGCATCGAGATCTACTCGCCGCCCTATCTGTACCGGGGCCCCCGGCCCACGCTGTCGGGCGGCCCGCGCACCGTCGCGCGCGGCGCCTCGGCCACGTTCACCTCGCGGCACGCGGCGGCCCTGCGCACGGCCCGGCTGATCCGGCCGAGCGCCTCCACCCACGTCACGGACGTCGACCAGCGCTCCATCGCGGTGGCCTTGCGGACCTCGGGCGACCGGGTCACGGTGACGGTGCCGAAGAACCGGAACCTGGTCCCGTCGGGCTGGTACATGCTGTTCGTGGACGACGAGAAGGGGACGCCGAGTACGGCGCAGTGGGTGAGGGTGCCGTAGCGGCGGCCGGCTCGGGGCGTCGTACGGGGTACGGGGTACGGGCGGCAGGCGTCCCGAGCCGGTCGCCCCCTCGCCTACTCGCTCGCCGCCGCGAGCTTCAGTGCGTACTCCGCCCACCAGTCCCCCGCCTTCGGGCCGCCCTTGCAGGGGCCGTCGGACTCGCCGGGGCGTTTGACCCAGAGGTAGGCGTCCACGAGGGGGTCGGCGGTCCTCGTCGTGGGCGGCTCGCCGAGGGCGCGGCCGGGCGGGTTGCACCAGCGCTCGGCCGGATCGCCCTCCGTCCAGGGGCCGTTGCCGTTGCGGCTGGTGTCGATGACGAAGTGCTTGCCGCCGACCTTCGCGGACAGCCGCCTGCCGTAGGCGAGGGAGTCCTCGGTGGAGTAGAAGTTGGCGACGTTGACGGCGAAGCCGTCGGCCTTCTCGACGCCGGCGCGCCGCAGCGGTCCGTAGATCTGGTCCGGCCGGCCCCAGCCGGCGTTCCCGGCGTCCAGGTAGACCTTGGTGCGCGGCAGGGACTTGAGGCGGACGACGGCGCCCGCGAGGAGGTCGTAGCGCTCCTCCCGCACCTCCTGGGGGGTGCAGCCGTCCACCAGGTGCAGCACGGCGTCCGGTTCCAGGACGACGGTGGCGGCGCGGTCGCCGACGCCCCGGGCCACGCCGTCGATCCAGGCGCGGTAGCCGTCGCCGTCGGCGGCGCCGCCCCGCGAGTACTGGCCGCAGTCGCGGTGCGGGATGTCGTAGAGGACGAGCAGCGCGGTGCGGCCGGCCTTCGCCGCGGCCTCGGTGAAGCCGCGCGCCTCCCGCTCGGGGTTCTCCGGGCCGATCCACTCGCCGGTCGGCTGCTCGGCGATCCGCCGGACGCGCGCGGCGTCGGCCGTCCGCCCGGCCTCGGCGTACGCGGCGAGCTGACGGGCCGCCCTGCTGTCCGGGTCGACCCAGTACGGGTCGCGGTCCCCGGGCCGCTGGGTGACGGCCGCGTTCACGCCGCCGCCGTGCCCGCCGCCGTGCCCGCCGTCGTCCGCGCCGGAGGAGGAGCAGCCAGTGAGCAGCAGGGCCGCGCCCAGGAGCGTCGCGGCCGCCCGCGTCGTGCCGTTCACGCCGTTCGTGCCGTTCACGCCGTACATGCGGTTCCCCCCGTGCTGCGCTCGGGTGTGCGGCACGCGTTCATGCTGCCAGGCGGCGCCGGCTCAGGGGCCGGTTCCGATCAGGTGCACCGAGGCGGGTGACGGGGCGGCGGGCACGGGATGGGCGCGGGACGGTGCGGCGGGGGGCGTCGGCCCGGTCCGGTCGGGGCGGCCGGCGGCGGCCATGTCCCCGGTGGCCGGGCCGGCCGGGCGCTGCGGCACGTCGGCCCGCCGGCCGCCCCACAGCCACAGTCCGAGCAGCAGCACCAGCCAGGCGGTGCCGGTCAGGAGGCGGCCGGCGCCGTACCGGCGTTCCTCGAAGCCGGGGGCACCGGGAATGCCGGAGGTGCCGGGCGTGTCGGGCGTGTCGGGCATGGCTGATCGCTCCCTCAGTCCGTTCCCCGGCGCGTCCGGCGCGTCCGGTCCCGGCCGACCGCCCGGGGCAGCAGGACGACCGCGACCGCCGCGACCGCCGCGAGGACGAGTCCGGTCACCGCGTGCGCCGTGCCGGGACTCTCCGGCACGGCCTGCGCGGACGCGGACGCGGATGCCGACGGCGCCGGCCGGACCGGCGTCGGCACGACGGCGAGGCCGCCGCCGCTGGGGTTCGCTCCGGTGGGGCTCCCCCCGGTGGCCGGGGGCGACGAGGTCACCGCGGCCCGGCGGTGGCCGGCGCCGTCCGCCCGGTCCGCCGGGCCCGCGGCGCCGGCGGTGTCGATCACCGGGGCGACCGCGCCGGCCACCAGCAGCCCCGCGCAGACGGTCAGGCGCAGTGAACCCATCGTGAGACCTCCGCTGACAGGAGACCTCCCGCGGGCCGCCCCCGCATCCCGCGACGGCCCTCACTGCTCCGAACGAGTGAGCGACGGCGGGCGGCGGCGGCCGGGGCCGGGGCCGGAGCCGGGGCCGGTGCGGTCAGATCCGGTCGACGAGGTCCGCGATCGAGTCGATGACCTCGGAGGGCCGGAACGGGTAGCGGTCCACGTCCTTGGGCTGGGTCACCCCGGTCAGGACCAGGAACGTCCGCATCCCGGCCTCCAGACCGGCCAGCACGTCGGTGTCCATCCGGTCGCCGATCATCGCGGAGGTCTCCGAGTGGGCGCCGATCGCGTTCAGCCCGGCGCGCATCATCAGCGGGTTGGGCTTGCCGACGAAGTACGGCTTGCGGCCGGTCGCCGCCGTGATCAGGGCGGCGACGGAGCCGGTGGCGGGCAGGTCGCCCTCGACGGAGGGACCGACGTTGTCGGGGTTGGTGGCGATGAACCGGGCCCCGTCGTTGATCAGCCGCACCGCCTTGGTCAGGGCCTCGAAGGAGTACGTCCGGGTCTCGCCGAGGATCACGAAGTCGGGCTCGTGGTCGGTGAGGATGTAGCCGATCTCGTGCAGCGCGGTGGTCAGGCCGGCCTCGCCGATGACGTAGGCGCTGCCGCCGGGCCGCTGGTCGTCGAGGAACTGGGCGGTGGCCAGCGCGGAGGTCCAGATGTTGTCCACCGGCACGTCCAGGCCCATCCGCAGCAGCCGGGCGTGCAGGTCGCGCTGGGTGTAGATGGAGTTGTTGGTCAGCACCAGGAAGGGCCGGCCGGAGTCCCGCAGCTTCTTGAGGAAGGCGTCGGCGCCGGGGATCGGAACGCCTTCGTGGATCAGGACACCGTCCATGTCGGTGAGCCACGACTCGATGGGCTTGCGGTCTGCCATGTCTGTGCGTCTCCTGGCGTGCGTGCGGTCGTACGGGCGGGGGCGCCGGAACCACGGCGTACCGACGCCCCCCAGCCTAATCAGCGCCGCGGTCGAGCCGCCGGGCAGCCGCCGCGCTCGTCAGCTGCCGGTGGCGGACTTCCAGGACTCGACGTAGGACGGCAGGTTGGTCTCGATGTCCTTCCAGTCGGGCTGGAAGACCTCCACGCCGGTCATGAGCTTGGCCAGCGCGACCGCGTCGGCGTCGGTGGCCTTGACGTCCTGGCGGGCGCTGAAGCCGCCGCCGATCTCGCTGACCTGCTGCTGGGTGCGCCGGTCGAGCAGGAAGTCGAGGAGCTTCTGCCCGTTGGCGCGGTGCGGGGCCTTGGTGACCAGGCCGGCGGCGTAGGGCAGGGCGAAGGTGGTGCGCTTGCCGTCCGGGCCGGCCGGGAACCAGATGCCGAGGTGGGGCATGGTCTTGGACTGGGCGTAGTTCATCTGCACGTCGCCGTTGGCGACGAGGAGTTCGCCCTTGTCGACCTTGGGGGCGAGCTTGCCGGTGGAGGCGGACGGGCCGACGTTGTTGGCCTGGAGCTTCTTGAGGTAGGCGAGGGCCGCGTCCTTGCCGCCGAAGTCGTGGATGGCCTTGATCAGCACGGCGGTGCCGTCGCCCGCGACGCCCGGGGTGGAGTACTGGAGCTTGTTCTTGTAGGAGCCCGCGAGGAGTTCGTTCCAGGTGGCGGGGGCCCGCTTCAGCTCCTTCTTGTTGTAGACGAAGCCGAAGTAGTTGTTGACCAGGGCGGTCCAGGCGCCGTCGGCGGCCTTGTCGGCGGCGGCGACCTGGTCGGCGCTCTGGGGGGCGTACTTCGCCAGCAGGCCCTTGGCGTCGGCCTGCTGGATGAACGGCGGGAGCGTGACCAGCACGTCGGCCTGCGGGTTGCTCTTCTCGCGGACGGCGCGCTGCACCACCTCGCCGGAGCCGCCCTCCACGTACTTGACCTTGATGCCGGTCTGCTTCTCGAAGTCCGCGAAGGCGCGGTCGTACCAGCCGTCGCCGTTCTCGCCCTTGAGGCCGTCCGCGCTGTAGACGGTGACGACCTTGTCGTCGGCGGCCGCGGACTCGCCGCCGCAGGCGGACAGCAGCGGGGTGGCGAGCAGGGCGAGGGAGAGGGCGAGGGCGGGCTTGACGCGGTTTCCGGGCATGGCGGGGTTCCTGGGCATGGCGGGACGGACTCCTTGCGGTGGAGAGGGTTCGGTGGTGCGGGGAGCGCGCCGGGTCAGCGGTAGGAGGCGCGGGTGCGGACGCGGGAGACGGCCAGCAGGACGAGGAGGGTGGCGGCCATCAGGACCACGGCGACGGCGGAGCCGGTGAACAGGGCGCCGCGGTCGGTGGCCGCGAAGATCAGCACGGGCAGCGGTGTCCAGTCGGGCGGGTAGAGCATCATCGTGGCGCTCAGCTCGCCCATGGACAGGGCGAAGCAGAGGCCCGCGGCGGCGGTGAGCGAGGGCAGCAGCAGCGGCAGCCGCACCCGCCACAGCACGTACGCCGGCCGGGCGCCGAGGGAGGCGGCGGCCTGCTCGTAGCCGGGGTCGAGGCGGACGATCGCGGCCGAGACGGACTGGTGGGCGAAGGCGGTGACCAGCACGGTGTGGGCGACGATCACGATCGAGCCGGTGCCGTTGAGGAGCAGCGGCGGCTGGGAGAACGCCACCAGGACGGAGAGGCCGACGACCACCGACGGGACGGCGACCGGCAGCACGAACAGGGCGTCCAGCAGCCGGCGGTGGCGCTTCTTCAGGGCCGCCGCCGCGAGTGCGGCCCAGGTGCCCGCGGTCAGCGCGAGCAGGCTCGCGGTGAGCGCGGTGACCAGGCTGGTGGTCAGCGCCTGGAGCGCCTCGCCGCGGGTGGCGGCGCGGTAGTTTCCGGTGGTCAGGCCGGAGGGCAGGACGCCGGACCAGTGGGTGGCGAAGGACGCGCCGAGGACGACGAGCAGCGGAAGGGCGAACAGGGGCACGAAGAGGACGAGGAAGATGGCCCACAGGGCCCAGCGGGCCCCTCGGCTATGCACCAGCACGACGGCTCACCACCCGGTAGAGGCCGTAGAGGCCCACAGAGATCAGGACGTTGACGACGGCGACCACGCACGCGCCCGGATAGTCGGACTCCAGGATCGCCTTGCCGTAGACGAGCATCGGCAGGGTGGTGACGCCCTTGGCGCCGGTGAACAGCACGATGCCGAACTCGTTGAGGCAGAGCACCAGGACGAGGCTGCCGCCGGCCGCGAGCGCGGGCAGCGCCTCGGGCCAGATCACCTGCCGGACGATGCGCGGGGCGCGGGCGCCGAGCGAGCCGGCCGCCTCCAGCTGCGCGGTGTCCAGTTGGGCGAACGCGGCGAGCAGCGGGCGCATCACGAACGGCGTGAAGTAGGTGACCTCCGCGAGCAGCACGCCCCAGGGCGTGGTCAGGAACGCGAAGGGGCCGTCCGGGGCGCCGGTGGCCCCGGTCCACAGGCCGTTGGCGAGGCCGGTGCGGCCGTAGACGAAGAGGAGGGCGAGGGTGATGAGGAAGGAGGGGAAGGACAGGAAGACATCGATGAACCGGGCGACCGCCCGCGCCCCGGGGAACGGCACGAACGCGATGACCAGCGCCAGCAGGAACCCGAGCACCAGGCAGCCGGCGGTCGAGGCGAGCGCCAGCCAGACGGTCGTCCACAGCGCCTCGCGGAACGCCGGGGAGGCGAACACGTCGGCGTACGGCTTCAGGGAGACGCCGCCGGTGTCGGGCTGGACGGACTGGCGGACGACGAGGGCGAGCGGGTAGAGGAAGAAGACGGCGAGCAGGGCGACGGGCGGCGCCGCCCACAGCAGCGGCGCCGCCCCGCGCAGCCGGCGCCCCCGGCGGGCTCCGGGCCGCGCCGCGTGGACGTCCGGAGTCGTCGTGGGGGCGGTGCGCGGGGTGAGGTCAGTGGTCATCGCCGCCCACCCCCGCGGCCAGCAGCACCGCGTCCTCGGGGGCGAAGTGCAGGGCGACCTCGGCGCCGTGCGCGGGCGGGTCGCGCAGCTCGGGCAGGTCGGCCATCACCGGGTGCCCGGCCACCTCCACGTGCAGGCGGTGCGTGGAACCGCGCCACTGGATCTCGCGGACGGTGCCGGTGAGCCGGTTGGGGCCGTCGCCGAGGCCGACCAGGTGCGGCCGGACGCACAGGGTGGCCCGCGCGCCCGCCGCCGCGCCCGCGGTGTCCACCGTCAGCTCCGCGCCGCCGAGGGCCGCGCCGGAGGCGGTGACGGTGACCGGGAGCAGGTTGGCGTTCCCGACGAAGGAGGCGGTGAACGCGTCGGTGGGCGCCCGGTACAGCTCGCGCGGTGTGCCGCAGGCCCGCAGCCGGGCCTTGTCCATCACCGCGATCCGGTCGGCCAGGGTCAGCGCCTCCATCTGGTCGTGGGTGACGTAGAGGATGGACACGTCGGGCAGTTCGCGGTGCAGGCGGGCCAGTTCGGCGAGCATGCCGGAGCGCAGCCGGGCGTCCAGCGCGGACAGCGGTTCGTCCAGCAGCAGGACGGCGGGCCGGACGGCGAGCGCGCGGGCGATGGCGACCCGCTGCTGCTGCCCGCCGGACAGCTCGCGCGGGTAGCGGCGGGCGTAGGCGGCCATGCCGGTCATCTCCAGCGCCTCGGCGACCCGCCCGCGGATCTCCGCCCTCGGGGTGCGGCGCGCCTTCAGGCCGAAGGCCACGTTGTCCTCGACCCGCAGGTGCGGGAAGAGGGCGTACTGCTGCACGACCATGCCGATGCCCCGCCGGTGGGGCGGCAGGTCCGTCACGTCCCGCCCCCCGAGCAGCACCCGCCCCGACGCGGGCCGCACGAACCCGGCGACCGCCCGCAGCGCGGTGGTCTTGCCGGACCCGGAGGGCCCGAGGAGCGCCATCACCTCGCCGGGCGCGACGGTGAGGTCGAGCGAGTCGAGGACGACGTTGCCGTCGTAGGCGACCGTGACGGAGTCGAAGCGGATGCTCATCTCATCGTTCTCCTCGGAGCAGGGCGGGAAGGGCGGCCACGGAGGGCAGGACGTGGGTGGCGCCGGCGGCGCGCAGCTCGGGTTCGGCGTGCGCCCCGGTCAGCACCCCGGCGACCAGGCCCGCGCCGGCGCGTACGCCGCTGAGCGCGTCGTAGCTCGTGTCGCCGGCGACGGCGATCTGGTGCACGGCCTCGGCGGCCCGGGTGCGCAGCAGGGCGGTGAGCACCATGTCCGGGTAGGGGCGGCCGCGGCCGCCCGCGTCGGCCGGGCACAGGGTGAGCGGCACCAGGTCGCGCCAGCCGAGCGCGTCGAGGATGGCGTCCTGGGTGACCCGGGCGAAGCCGGTGCTCAGCACGACGGTGCGGCCGTCGGCCCGCAGCTCCTCGATCGCCGCGCGGGCGCCGGGGATCTCGGCGACGAGCCCGCCGTCCACGAGTTCGCCGTACGCCCGCTCGAAGGCGGCGTTCGCCTGCTGGGCCAGGTCCTCGGCGCCGAACAGGTGGCGGAAGACGGAGATCTTCGACTCGCCCATGGTGGCGCGGACGTAGGCGAGCTTGTCGGCGTGGTCGGCGGAGCCGGGCTCGACGCCCAGCTCGGCCGAGGCGGCGGCGAACGCCCGCTCGACCAGGCCGCCGTCGGCGACGGTGGTGCCGGCCATGTCGAGGACGACGAGCCGGATGTCCCGCGCGTTGCGGGCGTCGCGGGTGTCGGGGGTGTCGAGGGTGTCGAGGGTGTCGGGGGTGTCGGGGGTGTGCTTGCCGGTCATGTTCCTTCTCACCAGCCCAGTTCGTCGGCGGTCTGTTCGGCGATCGCCGGGGAGCAGGTCATACCGCGCCCGCCCGGCCCGGTGACCAGCCACACCCGGTCGCGCACCTGCTGCCGGTGCACCACCCGGGTGGGGTCGGCGCACTGCGCGTACACCCCCGCCCAGCGGCGGCGGACCTTGGGCAGCGGGCGGCCGAGCAGGGACTCGACGACCCCGGTGAGGTGGTCGTAGGGGTCCTCGACGGTGTCGAAGGCGAACGGGTGCTCGTACTCGTGGGTGTCGCCGATGGTCAGTCCGCCGTCGGCGCGCTGCACCATGAGCAGCTGCATCCGGTGCGCGGCGGCGGTCTCGGGCTGCGGCTGCGCCGCGTTCAGCTCGTCCAGCGCGCCGGAGGCGTACGCCGGGTAGTAGCGGAAGCTGTCGGCGTCCGCGACCGAGGTGGTCAGCGGCTCGCCCAGCGGGTCGGTCTGCATCATCTGGAGCCGCACCCGCCGTACCGGCAGGCCGGGGCCGGCCAGCTCGCGCACCAGGCCGCCGAGCCAGGCGCCCGTGCACAGCACCACCGCGTCGGCGTGGTGCACGTCGCCGTGGTCGTCGCGGACGGCGCCCGCGCCGACCACCTCGCGGACCTCGCGCCCTGGCAGGAAGGTGTAGTTCGGATGCCCGAGCAGCTCGGCGCGCAGGGCGAGCTGGGCGGTGCGCGGCTCGACGGCGGCGTCGCGCTCGCAGTACAGGGCCGCGTCGAACGCGCCGCGCAGCGCCGGGTTGAGGGCGCGGGCCTCGGCCGGGGTCAGCAGCTTGTGGCCGCGGGCGGCGGCGTCCGGGCGGGCCACCGCGGCCTCGGCCACGGCCAGCTCCCGGGCGCCGCGTACGGGGGTGAGGGAGCCGTTGGCGCGGAAGCCCAGCGCGGGCACCCGGGCGCCGATCTCCTCCCACAGCTCGCGGGCCCGCAGCGCGGTCTCCAGCTCCGCGCCGGCCGCCCGGCCACTCACCCAGATCTGGCCGAAATTGCGCAGCGACGCGCCGCGCGCCTCGGCCTCGCGTTCGATCTGCACGACCTCGTGGCCGCGTTCTATTGCCTGCCAGGCGTGCATGGTGCCCACCACGCCGGCTCCGACGACTGTCACTTTCACGACGGCAACGCTCCTCGCTCACGGAGAACCGGAAGAGTCCGGCTGACAACGAGAGCCTGAACGAGCCATCACGATTGGGCTAGACCCGTTACCTTTTCGTGATGCGATTCGCGGGGCGGGAGTGGCGTTTCTCTCAGCGATCGGGGGGAGCGGTTTCAGCCACGCAGATGGGCGCTGAAGGAGAAACGGTCACCCCGGTACAGGCTGCGCACCCGCTCCAGCGGCCGGCCGCCGGTGTCCCGCGAGGCGCGGTGGATCAGCAGCATGGGCAGCGCGGGCGGGGTGCCGATGAGCAGCGCCTCGCGCGGGGTGGCGAGCACCGTCTCGATGCGCTCGTCGGCGTCGCCGAAGGCCAGGCCGAGGCCGCGCAGATAGGCGTAGAAGGAGGAGTCGGGGTCGAAGTCGGCGTCCAGGCGCGGCACCCGGGCCACGGCCACGTAGGTGCTCTCCAGGCCGACCCGCTCGTCGTCAGCGAGCAGCACCCGCTCCAGGTGCCAGACCGGCTCGCCCCGGCTGAGCCCCGTCTCGTCGGCGAGGGCGTCCGGGCACGGGAAGCGGTCCAGCGAGACCAGGGTGCGGCCGGGGGTGCGGCCCTGGCGCCGCACGCCCTCGGTGTAGCTGGCCAGCGACAGCGGCTGCTCCAGCTTGGGGCCCGCGACGACCGTGCCCCGGCCCTTGCGCCGCAGCTTGCCCTCCAGCACCAGCTCGCGCAGCGCCTGCCGCACGGTCTCGCGGGCGACGCCGTACTCCTCGGACAGGTCGCGTTCGGTGGGGATCGGGCGGCCCTCGCCCAGGGCGCCGACGAGGCGGTCGATCCTCGCCTTCACCGCGTAGTACTTCGGAATCCGGCCGTGCTCCGGGATGCCGGAGCGGACCGGGGCGCCGGGGGCCTGGTCGTTCGGGTAGTCCACCCGGGGATGGTCGCAGACCGGGGGCGCGGCGCTCCAGTCGTGGCCGGTTCGGTCGTGGCCGGTTCGGCCCCCTGAGGCTCCCGGTCACCTGGCGTTCTCCTCAGCCCTCCCCGCGTCCGAACACCGGCGCCAGCAGCAGCTGGGCGGCGCCCTCGGCGACGGTGCGGGCTCCGCCCGGCACGGCGCGGACCGGCACCGCGTCCCGCGGCAGCCCCTCGCGCACGGCCCGCGCGGCCACCCGCTCCCCCACCCCGGCCGCGAACACCCCGGGCGCCGCCGCGACCGTACGGCCGCCCAGCAGCACCAGGTCGATGTCCAGCAGCCCCACGAGATTGGCGGCCCCGACGCCCAGCACCCGCGCGGCCTCCCCGACGTCCCCGCGCGCCACGGCCGCCAGGCACAGCGCCTCCAGGCACCCCCGGTCACCGCATCCGCACGGCGGTCCGTCCAGCTGGATCACCTGGTGCCCGAACTCCCCGGCCCCGGTCCGCGCCCCCCGGTGCACGGCGCCGCCGATCACCAGTCCGGCGCCCAGTCCCGTACCGAGATGGACGTAGGCGAAGGAGCCGGCCCCGTCCTCGGCGGCGGTGAGCGCGAGGCCCAGGGCGGCCGCGTTGGTGTCCTTGTCGACCGCGACGGGCACGCCGAGCCGCCGTCCGAGCGCGTCGCGCAGCGGGAACCCGTCCCACTGCGGGAATCCGGTGACCCGGTGCAGCACCCCGCCGCGGTGGTCGAGCGGCCCGGGCAGCGCGACGCCGACGCCCACCAGGGACGCGGCGGCCGCCGCTCGCGGTGACTCCGCCCCGAGCACCTGGCCCACCAGCGCCTCGGCCTGCGCCGCCACCGCTTCGACGACCTCCTCGGCGCCCGCCCGCGCGGCCAGGTCCAGCGGCCGCAGCCGCTCCCCGACCACCGTCCCGTTCAGATCGGTCAGGACGGCTCGCACCTCGTCGCGGTCGAGGTGCACGCCCACCGAGTGCCCGGCTTCGGGCACCAGGCGCAGCACCGTGCGCGGCTTGCCCCCGGTGGACGCCCGCCGGCCCGCCTCGGCGGCGAGGCCGCGCTCGCGCAGCCGTGCGGTGATCTTGCTGACGGCCTGCGGGGTCAGCCCGGTGCGCTCGGCCAGCTCCAGCCGGCTGATCCCGTCGGCCCCCGCCCGGCGCAGCAGGTCGAGCACCAGCGCGGTGTTGTGGCTGCGCAGCCCGAGGAGGTTCACGCCGCGTCCCGCACGCGTCTCCGCCCCCGCACCCGCGCCCGCCCCTGATCCGGACCCGGCCTCTGTCCCCGATCCCGGCCCGGACCCGGTTTCCCCGGCCCCGGTCCGCCCGGCCCCGGTCTCCGCCGTCACCGCGTCCACCCCGCCTTCCGCACCGCTCACTCCCTCACCTGGCCACCGGCGCGTTCACGCGTCCGCGCCGCCGCTCACTGCGTTCATTCTCCCCCGCGCTTGCACTTTGGCAACAGCGTTGCGAAAGTGGAGTGCATGACTGGCCCCAAGACCGGCACCGAGTCAGGTGCCCCCCTCCGCGTCGGCCTGATCGGCTACGGCCTCGCCGGCTCCGTCTTCCATGCCCCGCTGATCGCCGCGACCGAGGGCCTGGCCCTCGACACGGTCGTCACCTCGAACGAGGAACGGCAGGCACAGGCCCGGGCACAGTTCCCGGACGTCCGCACGGCCGCCGACGCCGACGAGCTGTTCGCCCGCGCCGGCGAACTCGACCTCGTCGTCATCGCCTCCCCGAACAAGACGCACGTCCCGCTCGCCACCCGGGCCCTGGAAGCGGGCCTGCCGGTGGTCGTGGACAAGCCGCTGGCCGGCACGGCGGCCGAGGCGCGCACCCTCGCGGACCTCGCCGAGGAGCGCGCACTGCTGCTGTCCGTCTTCCAGAACCGCCGCTGGGACAACGACTTCCTGACCCTGCGCGAGCTGATCGCCAAGGGCGCGCTGGGCGACGTATGGCGCTTCGAGTCCCGCTTCGAGCGGTGGCGGCCGCGACCCAAGGGCGGCTGGCGCGAATCCGGCGACCCGGCGGAGATCGGCGGCCTGCTCTACGACCTCGGCAGCCACGTCGTCGACCAGGCCCTGGTCCTGTTCGGCCCGGTCACCCAGGTGTACGCCGAGGCGGTCGTGCGCCGCGCGGGCGCCGAGGCCGACGACGACACCTTCCTCGCGCTCACCCACGACAGCGGCGTCCGCTCCCACCTGTACGTCTCCGCGACCACCGCCCAACTCGGCCCGCGCTTCCGGGCGCTGGGCTCGGAGGCGGGCTACGTCAAGTACGGCCTCGACCCGCAGGAGGCGGCCCTGCGCGAAGGGCGCCGGCTGGGCGCCGAGGGCGCTGCCTGGGGCGAGGAGGAGGAGTCCCTGTGGGGCCGCGTGGGCGCGGGCGAGTCGCCGGTGACCGGCGGCGGCGACCCGGTGCCGACCCTGCCCGGCGACTACCCGGCGTACTACGCCGCCGTGGCCGCCGCCCTGCGCGACGGCGCGCCGAACCCGGTGACCGCCCGCGAGGCGGCCGCCACGCTGGACGTCCTGGAGGCGGCCCGCCGCTCGGCCCGCGACGGTGTGACGGTGACGCTGTGACGGACTCCGGGACCGACGCCGTGGCGGACTCCAGGACCGCCCCCACGATCGAGGAACTCGAAGCACAGGAGGACCGCCTGGTCTTCGACCGCTTCACCCATGACGACGCCTGGGCGCTGGGCTCGCTGCTGGTGGAGCTGGCGCGACAGCGGCAGGCGCCCGTCGCCGTCGACATCCACCGCGCCGGCCAGCAGCTCTTCCACGCGGCGCTGCCCGGCTCCACCCCCGACAACGACGCCTGGATCGCCCGCAAACGCCGGGTGGTGGAGCGCTACGGCTGCGCCTCCTACCTGGTCGGCGCCCGCTTCCGGGCCAAGGGCACGACGTTCGAGGAGTCCTCCCGGCTGGACGCCGACGCCTACGCGGCGCACGGCGGCTCCTTCCCGATCACCGTGGCGGGCGCCGGCGTGATCGGCACGGTGACGGTGTCGGGCCTGCCCCAGGTGGCGGACCACCGGCTGGTGGTGGAGGCGCTGGAACGGTTCCTGGCGCGGTAGCTCCGCCGCGGCACACGAAAGGGCCGCCCGGAAATACCGTCGCCCTCCCTCCGGTTGGGGTTGGCTGTGTACGCGACGATCAAGCGCGCGTGATGACCACGGCGACCCCGCCCGGAGGGATGGAACCGATGAGCGACACGGCAGCCCCACTGAAGGAGACGGTCGGCCGGTACGGCGTGTGGAACGCCGGCCTGCGCGCGGAGGACCCCGCACGGCGCGGGGAGATCGCCGAGGCCGCCGCCGAGCTGGAGGAGCTGGGCTTCGGCGCCGCCTGGCTCGGCAGCAGCAGCGCCCCGCGGCAGGCGCTCCCCCTCCTGGAAGCGACGTCGACGCTGACCGTCGGCACCAGCATCCAGAGCATCTGGCAGTACGAGGCCGAGGAGAGCGCCGCAGCCTTCCACGAGGTGGACGCGGCGCACCCGGGCCGCTTCGCGCTCGGGCTCGGGGTGAGCCACGCCAAGCTGGCCGAGCACTACCGCCGCCCGTACTCGGCGCTGGTCGCCTACCTCGACGCGCTGGACGCGGCGAAGGTGCCCGCCGAGCGCCGGGTGCTGGCCGCGCTCGGCCCGAAGACGCTGGAGCTGTCCCGCGACCGGGCGGCGGGCGCGATCCCGTACCTGGTCACCCCCGAGCACACGGCCCGCGCCCGCGAGATCCTGGGCGCGGAGCCGCTGCTGGCACCGGAGTTCAAGGTGGTCCTGGAGGAGGACCCGGAGCGGGCCCGCGCGATCGCCCGCGACGTCCTGGCGATGTACCTCACGCTGCCGAACTACACCAACAACTTCCTGCGCCTGGGCTTCACCGAGGACGACGTCCGGGGCGGCGGCAGCGACCGCCTGATCGACGCGGTCTTCGCCTGGGGCGACGAGGACCGCGTCCGCGCCCGGATCGAGGAGTTCCGCACGGCCGGCGCGGACCATGTGGCCCTCCAGGTGGTGACGGGCACGGGCGACCACGACGAACTCCCCAGGGAGCAGTGGCGCCGCCTGGCCGCCGTCCTCAGCTGACCCGGGACGGGGTGGTGGGGGCGTGGCCGGTGTCCGGCCGCGCCCCCGCCCGCAGCACACGAAGCGGCGTCAGCAGATGCGCTCCGCCTCGACGGGAATGTTGCTGAACGCGTCCAGCGCGGCCCAGGTGTTCGGGCCGACGATGCCGTCCTGCGCGAGGTTGAAGCAGCCCTGGAACTTGAGCACGGCGTTGTACGTCAGTCCGCCGAAGACGCCGTCGATCGCGAGGTCGGGGCCGGACATGTTCTCGTTGAGCTGGCACTGAAGGGCCTTCACCGACGCCCCGGTGTCGCCGTAGTCGAGCTCCGGCTCGGCAGAGCTGTACTGCCTGCCGCAGTACAGGTAGTTGGGGGCCGCGGAGGCGGCGCCGGCGCCGGCCACGCCCGCACCGAGGATCAGGGCGGCGGCGGTGACGAGGGTGACGAGTCTCTTGCCCATCGGGGGACACCTGTTCGTGCGAAGGGATACGGGATACGGAGAGGTTCAGCGGGTTCAGGCGGGGGCTCTCCGGGAGACACGCGGCGAAGTCCGCGCACCGAGCCGTGAGAGACGCCGGAATGTCCGGCTCCCCGCGTGGGGGCCGGGCCCGAGGGCACCGGGGGCGAGGACGCCGGGTGCGAGGGCGCCGGTCGCCGTCCGCGCTGTGGTCAGGACTGTTCCACAGCCGCGGTCCACGGGACAACAGCGCACCGTCCCAGGGTGGTCCGAGCAGCGTCCCAGGACTCTGACCTGCTGTTACTCCCGCGCTCGACGGTGATTCCGGGACGGTCGGCCCACACCACCGCGACCCGGCCCGCCGGACGACTCCCCTGCCCGCCGGACGGCTCCCCTGCCCGCCGGCAGATGTGCCGCCCCGCTCCGCCGCGGGCGCCGCACACCGTCCCTTCTCTCCACTCAGCCGCAGGTCAGCGGCCTGGGACGTCCCATGGTGTCCCAGGCCGCCGTCCGGGCTGGTGGGACGGCGGCGCCGTGTCCAAGGATGGTCGTCGCCGGCCGGCACCCCCCACCACCCCATCCGTCCCTCCCCCGGGCATGCCCCGGGACATCAGGGAGAGAACCCACGTGTCCACAACGATCCTCCGCATGCCCGGACGTGCGGGCGGCGCGCCCGTCACCTCACTGGTGCTCGCCCTCGCCGCCGTCCTGGTCGGCCTGTTGCTCGGCCCGGCCGCGCCGCAGGCCCAGGCGGCGACCGACGTACGCCTGCTCCAACGCGACCTGGCCGGCCTCAGCTACGCCCCGCTCAGCGCCGTCGACGGCGTCTACGGCAGCCAGACCACCGCATCGGTGCGTCACTTCCAGAGCGACAACGGCCTGGACGTGGACGGCGACGCCGGCCCCGCCACCATGAGCGCGCTCACCGCGAAGGTGAAGCAGGTGCAGAGCAAGGCCGGTACGTCGGCCGACGGCGACTACGGCTCCGGCACCCTCGGCGCGGTGAAGTCGTACCAGAGCGCGCACGGCCTCGACGCCGACGGCATCGCCGGCCCGCTGACCATGGGCGCGATGAACATCGACCGCATCACCTCCAGCGGCACCGGCGCCAGCAGCGACACCAAGCTGTTGCAGCGCAACCTGGTCGGCCTCGGCTACCTGGCCGCCGGCGGCGTGGACGGCGTCTACGGTCCGGCGACCAAGGACGCGGTGCTGTCGTTCCAGAGCGACAACGCCCTGGACGTCGACGGCATAGCGGGCCCGCAGACCGACGCCGCGCTGACCGCGAAGGTCAAGCAGGTGCAGAGCAAGGCCGGCACCCCGGCCGACGGCGACTACGGCACCGCCACCCTCGGCGCGGTCAAGTCGTACCAGAGCGCGCACGGCCTCGACGCCGACGGCATCGCCGGCCCGCGGACCATGGCGGCCATGGGGATCGCCCGCGAGCTGGGCGGCGGCAACCCGGGCGGCGGCAGTGGCGGCAGCGGCGGCACGCCCAGCGTCCCCCCGCTGTCCGGCAGCGCCCGGGACAAGATCGTCCAGGCCGCCGGCTCCCAGCTCGGCGTCCACGAGTGGGGCAACAACTGCAACCCGTACGGCCCGTGCGAGGCCTGGTGCGCCCTGTTCGCCAGCTGGACCTGGCGGCAGGCCGGCGTCAACTTCAGCACGGCGTTCAGCGGTGACTTCTACTACTACGGACGCGACCACGGCACGCTGCACAGCGGCCTGAGCAACCCGCAGCCCGGCGACGCCATCGTCTTCGGCAGCGGTCCGCAGAACACCAGCACCAGCGTGCACGTCGGCATCATCGAGAAGGCCAACGCGGACGGCACGGTCGACACCATCGAGGGCAACTCCGACGACCAGGTGATGCGCCGCCACTTCAGCCCGGCCGCGCGCGGCGCCTACGCGATCGTCTCCCCCGCCGGGGCGTGACCCCGCCCTGATGCCCGGTGCGGGCCCGCCCCGTACCGGGCATCAGAAGCCGCCCGCCCCACCGGTCCACCGACCGTCCACCCGACCGATCCACCGGTCGACCGGTCCGCCGACCCACCAATCCACCAATCCACCGATCCACCGAAGGGAAACACCCATGCGCGTGAGACTCGCCGCCGCCGCGACCACCGGACTCCTGCTGATCACCGGCCTCGGCATCGGCATCGGCGGCGCGACCAGCGCCTCCGCCCTCTCCACGGGCAACTACTGCGGCAGCGCCTACACCTTCGACGAACCCGAGGTGAGCTACGGCGACCGGGGCACCGCCGTCAAGGCCGTGCAGTGCGCGCTGAACCGCAGTGTCCGCAACGTGAGACTCGCCGAGGACGGGGCCTTCGGCCAGCTCACCTACAACGCCGTCGTCAAGTTCCAGGGCTGCGCCGGCCTCGCCCAGGACGGCATCGTCGGCCCGAAGACGTGGAAGGAGCTGGACAACTGGAGCACCTGGGACACCAGCGGCTTCTGGATCTGCTGAGGCGCCCGGTGCGCGCCCCCATCACTGACCACTCACGGAAGAAGGACCCACTTCGCCATGCCCAGGATCCGGTCCCGCAAGGCCCTGTCCGCCCTGTCGCTCGCCGTGACCGCGGCCGGCTCGCTGCTGCTGGCGGCGCCCTCGGCCCACGCCGGCGACTATCTCGACTCCTGCCTCAACAGCGTCGGTAGCCGCACCTCCCCGAACGGCGTCTGGACCATCCCCGCCCGCACCTTCTCCCAGGGCTCGTCGGGGGTGTGCGTGCAAGAGATCCAGTTCGACGTCTCCTCGGTCATCGGGCTCGACCCCGCCGACTTCCCCGGCTTCGTCGACGGCCGCTACGGTCCGAAGACCGACGACTACGTGCGCCGGTTCCAGCGTGCCTTCGGCCTCCAGGTCGACGGCATCGTCGGCCCGCAGACCTGGCAGCTGCTCATCGCCCGGACGACGGACTGATCCACGATGACCGGAGCGAACGGACGCGCCGCGCGCGGGCGTTGCGGCCTCGCCGCCCTCGTGCTCGCCGCGTCGGCACTGCTGGCGGCCGGGACCGCGACCCCCGCCCAGGCCAGTTGGGACGGCGACCTGCGGACCTGCGAGAACCAGTACGGCCACGAGCACTACCTCGGCTGGGACATCCCCACGGTGCTACTCGCCCGCGGCTCGACCGGAGTGTGCGTACGGGAGTTGCAGGAGGAACTGGTCGAGATCGGCGTGGTCCCGGCCGCCGATCAACCCGGCTTCGTCGACGGCGACTTCGGGCCCAGGACGTACGGCGCGGTCGTGACGTACCAGAGCCGGTACGCGGTTCCGGGCGGCGCCGACGGCGTCGTGGGGCGGAACACCTGGCACAGCTTGATCTCGCACGTCTACTACGAGTAGTCGTACCGCCCGGCTGCTGAACGGGCCGGGAAACACCGCCGCCGCGACGTGCGCCGCCGTGGCCGCGCGTCGCGGCGGCAGTATGCTTCCCCTCGACTTTCAGACCGGAGCACCGGCCTGAGGCGGGGGGCAAGTCCATCAGCGGACCGGCAGGGGTGCCGGTCCGCCGCTGTGTCCTCGGCTGGGGCCGGTGGTCCATCAGCGAACGGGCCCACAGTGAGCGACAGCGACAGAGTTCTCCCCGTATCCCCCTCCTCGCCGGACCCCGCTGCCGGACTGCACGCGGAACTGCTCGCGCTGAAGCAGCGGTCCGGGCTCAGCTACTCCCGGATCAGCGCGCTCACGCACTACTCGAAGTCGTCCTGGGAACGCTGGATCAACGGCAAGCAGTTCCCGCCCCGCGGCGCCGTGGAGAGCTTCGCCCGCGCCGCGCGGACGGACGCCGGGCCCCTGCTGGGACTGTGGGAGCGGGCCGAGCGGGCCCGCGGCGCCACCGCGGAAGGGGACGGACCCGCACCCGAGCCGACCGCACCCGAAGCCGAGTCGATCGCCGCTGCACCCGAGCCGACCGCGGCTGACGTGCCCGAACCCGCGCCGGACGCGGCCGAGGACCAGGCCGCTCCGGCCGCCCCAGCCGCTGCCCCCGCCACCGCCACCGACACCGCCACCGACACCGAGAACCCTCGGACCCCTCGGTCCGCTCGGACCGCTCGGACCCCGGGGCGCCGCCGGGCCTCGTTCCTGATCGCGGCCGCCGTGGCGGCCGCCGCCGCGCTGACGGCCGCCGGCCTCACGATCAGCCACTACGTCTCGGACGGCCGCGAGGAAAGCCCGGCCGCCGGCGGCCGGGCGGCCGATGCCGCCGCGGCCGCGCGCACCGACCCGGTCGGCTGCACCCAAGCCGGCTGCACGGGCAAGGACCCGGGGGCCATGGGCTGCGCCCGGGACGGACAGACGCTCGCCCTGGACCGCAACGGGGACATGGTGGTCGAACTCCGGTACAGCAGGGCCTGCGGCGCCGCGTGGGGACGGATCACCTACGCGAAGCCCAAGGCGGTCGTGGACGTGAACAACTCCAGCGGCACCGCCGAGGCGACGCCGGTGCACTGGGGCAACGACGTCTACTCCCCGATGGCCGAACTGAGCGGCGAGCAGACCGCCTGGGCCTGCGGTACCCAGCCGGGTGGCAAGAGCCGGACCTGCACCGTCCACAGCCCGGTCCCCGCCGAGCACTGAGCGGCCGAAGCGCCGTGCGGGAACCGCGCCCCGGCCGCCACACCGCCGCCGCCGGGGGCGCGGTTCCCCGCCGTCGCCTGCGGAGCGCCTACGCCTCCTTCAGCTGCTGCCGCTGCCTCCCCAGCCCCTCGATCGCCAGCTCGACCACGTCCCCGGAGCGCAGGTACGGCTTCGGCTCGGGCTGTCCCATGGCGACCCCGGCGGGCGTACCGGTGTTGATGACGTCGCCCGGGTACAGCGTCATGAACCGGCTGACGTAGCGGACGACTTCGGCGACCGGGAAGATCTGCTGGGCGGTCGAACCGTCCTGCCGCAGCTCGCCGTTGACCCACAGCTTCAGCGACAGGTCCTGCGGATCGGGCACCTCGTCGGCGGTGACGAGCCACGGCCCGAGCGGGTTGAACGTCTCGCAGTTCTTCCCCTTGTCCCAGGTGCCGCCCCGCTCGATCTGGAACTCCCGCTCGGAGACATCGTGCGCGATCGTGTACCCGGCGACGTGCGCGAGGGCGTCCTCGTCCGTCTCCAGGTAGCGCGCGGTGCGCCCGATGACGACCGCGAGCTCGACCTCCCAGTCCGTCTTCACGGACCCGCGCGGTACGAGCACCGTGTCGTTCGGGCCGACCACGGTGTCCGCCGCCTTGAGGAAGACCACCGGCTCGGCCGGCGGCTCGGCCCCCGCCTCGCGGGCGTGGTCGTGGAAGTTCAGCCCGATGCACACGACTTTGCCGATGCGGCCGAGCGGCGGTCCGATCCGCAGGCCGTCCGCGTCCAGCGCGGGCAGCTCCCCGGCGTCGGCGGCGGCCCGGACCCGGCCGAGCGCGGCGGCGTCGGCGAGCAGCGCGCCGTCGATGTCGGCGACGACGCCCGACAGGTCGCGCAGCGTCCCGTCGCCGTCCAGCAGCGCGGGCCGCTCCGCCCCGGCCGTACCGACTCGCAGCAGCTTCATGGTCCCAACTCCCTCGTCAGCAGGCAGTCCACCGGCGTCCACGGCTCGGGTGCGGCGGCCGCGACGACCGGGGGACTTGTCCGATCGTCCAATCCCGCGGTCCACTCCGCAAGACCCGGTTCACGTACTGGACCGTAGGGTCACCGCTCAGCGCAGCAGCACCGCCCGCTCGACGGCGGTCCAGGCGGTGCTGGTCACCACGTACAGCGCGGCGGCCAGCGGCACGACGGCCACGGTGACGAGGGTGCCGAAGGACAGGAACGGCGCCACCTTGCCGCCGAGCGCCGCGAGCCCGCGCAGGGGCTCACCGCCGCCGAGGCCGGGGTCGGCGTCCGCCGCGGCCCGCCTGACCCGCAGGAAGCTGAAGGTGGCGACGACGGCCACGACCGCGAACAGCCCGAGGTACACGACCCCGGCCGCCCCGAACAGCCCGCCGTCGGCGAGGGCGTCGGCCCAGTGCCCGCCGAGCGGAGCGGCGAACAGCCGGTGCCCGAGCAGCCCGTTGGCCTCGCCGGCGATCGTCGTGCTGGAGAACAGGTGGTAGAGCAGGAAGAACGCGGGCATCTGGAGCAGGTTCGGCAGGCACCCCGACAGCGGCGACACCTTTTCCTGGGCGTGCAGTTCGACCAGCGCCCGCCGCAGCCGGGCGGGGTTCTTGCGGTGCTTCCTGCGCAGCTCGGCGATCCGCGGCCGCAGCACCGCCTGCGCCTTCTGGCCCCGGGCGGCGGCCCGCGCGAGCGGATGGACGAGGAGCCGTACGAGCGCGGTGAACAGCACGATCGCCGCGGCGGCCGAGGAGGCGTGGAAGACGGGCTGGAGCAGCTCGGCGAGGTGCTCGACGAGCCGGGCGAAGAAGGGGAAGAGCGAGGGGAGCGAGAAGGGCGAGAAGGGGGAGAAAGCGAAGGAGGAGAGTACGGACATGGCTGAGCCCTCCGAGGGGTCTCGTCGCGATGCGGACAGGGCGGCGCGACGACCCGCGCGGGGCACCCGGCGGTACGGAAACGAGACGAGAGGAGTGCGGTGCCCTACGCGACGACGGTCGTCGTGAGGGCACGTCCGGGCGCTCGGGGCCGGCGCCGTCCCGCGGCGTCGGGGTCCCGTTGCGGCAGGAAGGCCGTACGCCGGTCCCGGTCGCGGATGGCCGTACGCACCCGGGTGGGCGGCACGGCGGGCGCGCAGCGCGAGAGCAGCAGGGCGCAGACGACGAGGGCCGAGGCGGCCGCGGTGGTCGCGGCCGCGGCGAGCGCGACGGCGGCGTGCGAGCCGCCGGCGTGCAGCGGGGCGAGCTGGAGGAGCACGAGGGAGAGCAGGAACAGCGCGGCGAAGGGGCGCGTCCCGGCCCGGTCACGCATCACGACCGCTTCCCCCTCCCCCGCGAACACGACGACTCTCATCCTCTCTTATACAGGCTCTCTTATACAGGACCGCGCCCGGTACGGGGCCGCGTACGTCAGCGGCCGAGGCCGAGCCAGGCGAGGGCGGCGACGGCGAGGGCGCTGACGCCGGTGTCCAGGGTGGGCTGGACGACGGGGGCGAAGAAGGGGCTGTGGTTGACCGGGATGTCCTGGTCGACGGTGCCGGCGGCGACGGCCTCGGCGTACCGGTCGGGGTCGATGCCGCCGATGGCCCAGTAGGTGAACGGCACCCCGAACGCCCGCGGGATCTTGCTCATGTCCTCGCTGGCGGTGTGCAGGGGAACGGTGTGCGCGTCGTCGCCGAAGTGGGCGGCGAACGCCTCGGCGACGCGGCGCGTGGTGGCGTCGTCGTTGACCGTGGGCGGGAAGGTGGCGACCCGTTCGAACTCGGGCTCCTCGGACGCGCCGGACGCCTGGCACTCGGCGCGGACGATCCGTTCGACCGCGTGCAGCACCTGGGAGCGGGTGGCGTCGTCGTAGGTGCGGACGTTGAGCTGGAGGACGGCGCTGTCGGGGATGACGTTGGGGCTGGAACCGGCGTGGATGCTGCCGACGGTGACGACGGCCGGGGTGGTGGCGGCCAGTTCGCGCGCGACGACGGTCTGCAGGCGTACGACGATCATCGCGGCCATCACCACCGGGTCGACGGCGTTCTGCGGCGAGGAGCCGTGGGCGCCGCGGCCGTGGACGGTGACGCGCAGACTGTCGGCGGCGGACAGGAACGGCCCGGAGCGGGTGCCGACGTAGCCGGCGGGCAGCGGCAGGACGTGCTGGGCGAGCACCGCGTCGGGCACGGGCGCGCGGGAGGTCAGCCCGTCGGCGACCATGGCGTCGGCGCCGTCGCCCTTCTCCTCCGAGGGCTGGAACAGCGCGACGAAGGTGCCGCGCCAGGCGTCCTTGGCACCGGCGAGCAGCCGGGCGCAGCCGACCAGGCAGGTGACGTGCATATCGTGGCCGCAGGCGTGCATCACGGGCTGCTCGGTGCCGTCGTCGCCGGTGGTGGTGGCGGTGGAGGCGTAGGGCAGCCCGGTCGCCTCGCGCACCGGGAGGGCGTCCATGTCGGCGCGGGCCATGACGACCGGCCCGTCGCCGTTGGCCAGCACGGCGACGACACCGGTCCCGCCGACGCCTTCGGTGACCTGGTAACCGGCCGCGCGCAGCGCCTCGGCGGCCTTGCCCGCCGTACGGTGCTCGCGCAGCCCGAGTTCGGGGTGCCGGTGCAGGTCCTTGTAGAGGTCCTCCAGCTCGGCGCGGATCGCGCCGAGGCCGGCGAGCACGGGGCGGGCGGCGTCGGTCATGGCAACTCCGTAGTGGTCCGTAGGTGGTGGGCCAGCCGGAACCCGCGTCCCCGGCAGCCCCGTCCCCGGGAACCGCCGCGGCCTACGACGGGCGGACCTCAACCGAGCGTAACCGCTCCCCACGACCGGACCACCGGAGCCGACCGCCGACCGCGACGCCGGGCGGCCACCGGAGGACGGGGCAGGCACTGCGCCGGACAGGGGCAGGCGCTGCGGGTCCTGGGGCGGTCCCCGCGCGGGCGGCCGGCCAGCGGATACCTCCTTTTTGTCACCGACCGGCGCTACGGTGTCCCCCATGCGCCCCGACACGCCCGCCCACGCCGCCGCAGCCACCGAGAACGCCGAGACCGCCGGAAACGTCGACCACGCCGCCGAGGCGGCCCGCCTGGAGCGGACCGCCGGCCTGTACCCGGAGGACGCCGAAGCCCTCCTCGTCCAGGCCGCCGCCCACCTGGAACTGTCCGGCGACCGCCCCGCCGCGGCGACGCTCTACGACCGTCTGCTCGCCTCCCCCGACACCCTGGAGAACGCCTCGCTGGTCCGCGCCCTGAAGGCGGCCAACCTCTGGGAGTTCGACCACGAGGCCGAGGCCAGGGCCATCATCGAGGGCATCCGTGCCACCGCCCCGCGCGACGCGGCGCCCTGGGTGATCATCGCGGAGTCCCTGGAGGCCCACGACGAGCTGGAGGCGGCGCACAAGACGTTCACGGAGGCGGTGGACCTGCTGCTCACGGACGTCCCGGAGCCGCCGTACGCCACACACCCCCTGCTCTACGGCCGCCACCGCGTCCGCCGCATGCTGGGCGCGGACCACGACGACTGGGACACCCTGGCCGACGCGCTGCACTCGGCCCCGGTCTCCCTGGACGAGCTGCACGACCCGAAGCGGGTGTGGTCGCTGGGCTCGGAGAACCCGGCGGAGCTGAAGGCGGAGATCACCCGCCTGAACGCGGAACTGGGCGCCTACCGCGAGGCCCTGTCCCGCCCGTTCCCGGTGGCCGTCCTGCACTGGCCGGCCGCCGAACTGTCCGAACTCCTGACGGCGTACCCCGACCTCACCACGGAGTACCCGACCCACGAGACCCACCTCGCGACGATAGAGGCATCCCTGCGCGAACTCTCCGCCTCCGGCACCCCGAACCTCGGCATCGTCACCGGCACAGTCCCCTCCTACGAGGCCTTCGCCGCCTCGGAATCCACCTCCCCCTCCGACCCGACCCTCCTCCCCCAGTACGCGACGACCCTGGCAGCCCGCGGCCGCGCGGTGGCGTGGCCTCCGCAGCGGGGGGCGGGGTGCTGGTGCGGGTCATCTGCCGCATACGGCGAGTGCCACGGCACGACGGCCTGAACGAGGTCTTACGACCGCTCCAAGCCCCAGTTCCTCGTCGGCCTCGCCACATCGTTGGCGGCCACCGCGGCCACGCTGGTCGTCACCGCGACGCGAACAGACGTAAAGCTGATAGACACAATCCGGCCTTTCAGACAGGGTGTTCTCATGGCTTTGATCAAGGAATTTCAGACGGTCACCTCTGACACGCAGCGGCTGCACGGCCCCGTGACCTGCGGTTATCGCACTTTCACCGTAGATGGCCAGCGTGTGCTCCAGCTGGACACCTACGGCTCCACCGAGCGCCAGATCCTCGACAAGATCAGCCAGAGCGTTCAACTCGACGTCGACTCAGCCCGTGAACTACTCAAGATCATCGAAGAATCGTTCCCTGACCTGACCCGCTGAAGTCGAAGCCGCCCGGAACGCTCGCGCACGTGTGGTGGCCGCGTCCGCGGCTAAACGCCCCCGCGCTTGGGCGCCGACCGACCCCGGCGCCCAGAACCGATCAGCGGCGGCGCTGCCGAGCCAGACAGCGGGAGTGTGCTCGGCTGGTCTCGGTGCTGCCCGTTTCGTTGACCTGGCCGTACGGGGCGGAGTCCGCTCCCTCACCGATGAGCTGTTCGCACAGCACGCACCTCATCGGCTGGATCAGTGACTCGTAGTGATCGCACAGGGCGTTCAACGACCGCGCGAGGCGCCGAGCCCGTGGTAGGGCATCCTGCGCTGCCGTCAAACGAGCGTTGAGCCGGAGACCGGCCTCGCCCACGCAAGCCAGCGCGCAGTAGCGGGGGATGTCGTCGGTCGGTCGAGCCAGGGCCGCCTTCTCCACTTCGGGAATGAGCAACTGCATGTGCCCGCGCATCTGCAACGCGAGCACTTCAAGTTCGGCGCCTCCGGTTACGGCGGCGGTCTCACCGATCAGCCGGAGAACGCTCTGCCGCATCAGCTGCACGTCCAAGGGGTATTCGGTTCCCCCGATCGGCACGCCCTGAGCCACCGTCACTGGTCTCCAGCTCCCGTCTCCTGGCACCGGAAGCAGCGGCACGGCGGGAGCGGCGTCATACCCAGCGGCGACAACTCCGGCTCAGGGTCGTACGGCACGGTCACGGTGGCACGCGGCTCACCGATCTTGCCGGTCCGGTCGACCGTGTAGACCTTGATGGTCATCTTGGCTCGGGGCGGACGGTCGGGTCCTGGGGCGGTAGTTTGCATGTCGTCGACGCTCCTCAGCGGCGTTGGCCATGCCCCGGGGCCGTTCGCGCGGTCGCCGGGGTCAACTTCGTTCACCGCAGGAATCGTCGCGTTCTCCCTCGGACGAAGGAACCGCACTCAAGGGGCACTTCAGGACGTCCCGAGAGCGGTAAAACGTCCCTAGAAACGTCTCGACTCCTGAAGGAGACTGCATGCCGAACGAGAGGCTGAGGGCCGTGATGGCGGCCGGTGGCTGGACTTACGAGGCCCTTGCGGCGAAGACCGAGGTGGATCCCAAGTCCGTCGAGCGATGGGTCAACCTGAATCGGGTGCCGCGCCGGACGACCGCCTTACGCGCTGCGGAGATCCTGGGAGAAGACGTGCACGCACTGTGGCCGGCCATCCGCCAACCACGAAAGGCCCGCGGCGTCAGCCCGGACTTGGAAGCGCTGTATCCGCAGCGCGCTGACCTGCCGGTGTCCGCGTTCGTCGACCTGTTCCGACAGGCTCGACAGCACATCGATGTCCTCGTCTACGCCGCCGTCTTCCTCCACGAGGCATACCCGCAGCTCAACCCCCTGTTGACCGAGCGAGCCACCGAGGGCTGCACGGTGCGGATCGCGGTGGGTGACGCCGACAGTCCCGGCGTCCAGCTACGAGGCCAGGAAGAGCGCTACGGACACGGCATCGATTCCCGCTGCCGCCTGGCCCTCATGCACTACCGGCCGCTCGTCCACACGCCCGGCATCGAACTGCGCACCCACGGCACGACGCTCTACAACTCCCTGTACCGCGCTGACGATCAGATGCTGGTCAACACCCACGTCTGGGGCGTCAACGCCTATGGTGCTCCCATTTGGCACCTGCGCCGCAGTATGGAAGGCGGCATGTTCGACACCTACGCCGCCAGCTTCGAAGCCGTATGGGACACGGCCCAGCCAGTGGAGGCGTAATCGATGGCACGCACGGAGTACTACGACGATCCCGATGCGCCGGAACCCAACAGCCTGGTGGTCGCGGCCTCGGCCGTGGTGACGGACGAACAGGGTCGCATCCTGCTCCAACGCCGCCGGGACAATGATCTGTGGGCCCTGCCGGGCGGCGGTATGGAGATGGCCGACTCGCTACCGGGCGCCGCCGTACGCGAGGTGAAGGAGGAGACGGGCCTGGACGTGGAGATCACCGGCCTCGTCGGCACGTACACCGACCCGCGACACGTGATCGCGTACTCGGACGGTGAGGTCAGACGCCAGTTCAACGTGTGCTTCACCGCCCGCGTCACCGGAGGTGAGCTGACCATCTCGGACGAGTCGACGGAACTGCGATTCGTGGACCCGGGAGAACTGGAATCGCTGCCCATGCACCACACCCAGCGGCTGCGGCTACGACACTTCCTCCAGCACCGTGGTGCCCCTCACCTCGGATAGGGCGGGCTCCGCGTTCTGGCGTTGTCAGTGCCTCCTGTTACAACGGATGCACGTTGAAGCTAGAGCGAGGGGGGCACGGTGACCGAGGCGAAGAAGCTGGGGCAGCCAGTGGCCGGGGTGTACGAGAAGCTGGTCACCGAAGATGTGCGCGATGAGCTGGGGCAGCTCGCGGCCATCGGGTGGAAGGCCGTCGACGCTGAGGTCAGCGCAGAATCCACACCGCACGTGCTCGCCCGGCACATCGCTGAGGTGGTCGCCCATCGGCTCAAGCAGATGCCGTCCGAGCAGCAGGTGCCGTTTGCCAACCAGATCCTTGAAGCCCTGGGCGCACACCCGGCCGATCTCGACAACGTCGAACCGATAAGCAAGCTCGTCGAGGGCCCGCGGCAGTTGCTCGCATTGGCCGAGCAGGAAGCACCCGGGGTATACGCGGTCCGCCCGCTCACCCCGTTGTCCGAGACCTCCCTCCTCACCAACTCGCCGGAAGACCTCAGCCTGGGTGCGGAACTGCGTGCGGAGCTCGCCACCGCAGACCGCATCGACCTGATCTGCGCGTTCGTGAAGTGGTACGGCATCCGGGTACTGGAGGACGCTCTGCGGGCCGCGAAAGAGCGGCAGGTAGAGATCCGGATCATCACGACGACGTACATGGGCGCCACCGAACGGCACGCACTGGACCGTCTGGTGCGTGACTTTGGCGCCACCGTCAAGGTCAACTACGAGACCCGCTCCACTCGGCTGCATGCGAAGGCCTGGCTCTTTAGACGCAACTCGGGCTTCGACACCGCCTACGTCGGCAGCTCCAACCTCTCCAGGGCCGCGCTGCTCGACGGTCTGGAGTGGAATGTGCGCTTGTCCTCCGTGGCCACGCCCGCCGTCCTGGAGAAGTTCGAGGCGACGTTCGACACGTACTGGAACGACATCGCCTTCGAGACCTACGACCCGGATCTGCACGGCGAACGCCTCGATGAGGCGCTGGCTCAGGCAAGCGGCACCGGATCTCCCAATGACCTGAAGCTCAGCTTGTCCGGTCTGGAGGTGCGCCCCTTCCCCCACCAACAGGACATGCTGGAACGGCTGCGCATCGAGCGGGAGATCCGCGGTCGCAACCGGAACCTGCTGGTTGCGGCCACCGGAACGGGCAAGACCGTCATGGCGGCGCTCGACTACCGCGCCATGTGCCGTACGTCCGACACCGGCCGGCCGCGGCTGCTGTTCGTGGCCCACCGCAAGGAGATCCTTAAGCAGTCGCTGCGGACCTATCGTGAGGTTCTGGACGACGCCTCTTTCGGTGAGTTGCTGCACGCGGGTCAAGACCCTCGCGAGTGGAACCACGTCTTCGCCAGCGTTCAGTCCCTCAATGTGCGGCGCTTGGAGCAATTGGCCTCCGACCACTTCGACGTCATCGTCATCGACGAGTTTCACCATGCCACGGCCTCCACATATCGCCGCGTCATCGACCATTTCACGCCGAAGGAACTGCTGGGGCTGACCGCGACTCCCGAGCGAATGGACGGACTCAACGTCCAGGATGAGTTCTTTGATGGCCGTATCGCCGCCGAGATGCGGCTGTGGGAGGCCCTGGAGAACGAACTGCTGAGCCCTTTCCACTATTTCGGCATTCCGGACGGCACGAACCTGACCAACCTCGGCTGGCAGAAGGGCACCTACGCCGACCAGGAGTTGGGCAACCTCTACACGGGCAACGAAGCACGCGCCCGCATCGTGGTGAAGCAGATCCGGGACAAGGTCTCCGCCCCTGGCGCCATGCGCGCGTTGGGCTTCTGCGTCACCAAGGCACACGCCCATTTCATGGCGGACTTCTTCCGCAAGGTGGGCTTCCACGCCGTGGCGCTGGACAGCGACTCACCCGCTGACGTGCGTGCGCAGGCACTGACCGACCTACGGGTCGGAACGCTCCAGGTGATCTTCTCCGTCGACCTGTTCAACGAGGGGCTCGACATCCCGGACGTCGACACCCTGCTCCTCCTGCGCCCCACCAACAGCGCCACGGTCTTCCTCCAGCAACTGGGACGCGGGCTGCGCCGTACCGACACGAAGCCGGTGCTGACGGTGCTCGACTTCATCGGGCAGCACCGTGCGGAATTCCGCTTCGAGGAGCAGTTCCGCGCGCTGACGAACCTGTCGCGGAACCGGCTCGTCGATCACATCGAGCGGGACTTCCCGCAGTTGCCGTCCGGCTGCCAGATCATCCTTGAAGGAAAGTCCAAGGACCTCGTACTCGACAACATCAAGACACAACTGGGCGCCACGATCAAGACGCTGGTCAGCGAGGTCAAGTCGTACAGCACCCCTCGCCTCGCCGAGTACCTGCGCGAAAGTCGACGGGAAATCAAGGAGCTCTACAAGAGTGATAACTCCTGGACGACAATTCTGCGCCGGGCCGGGCTGCTCGAAGGGGCCGCACCGTCGGGTGAAGCAAGGCTACTCAAGCGCGCCCATGCCTTCCTGCACGTGGACGACCCGGAGCGTGCCCAGACCTACCTGCGCCTTCTCGCAGACGACGCTCCCGTCTACGACGAGTTGGGCGCCACCGATCAGGTGTATGCACGCATGTTGTTCTTCAACCTCTGGGATAACGCCGGGGGCTTCTCCAGTTTCCGGGAAGGCCTTGAATCGCTGCGCTCTCAGCAGGCGGTTCGCGACGAGTTGCGGCAGTTGCTCTCCTACGTCATCGAACGGGCCGACCACTTCCCCATCCCGCTGACCGGCCCCCTCAGCCATGTGCCGCTGAAGGTCCACAGCACTTACAACCGCTCCGAGATCCTCGCCGCGCTCGGTGTAGCCCGTTTCGGCGGTCAGATGCCCCGCTCGTTCGCACAGGGTGTGCAGTGGGTGGAAGAACTGCAAACCGATGCACTCCTCATCACGCAGGAGAAGAACGAGAAGGACTTTTCTCCCACCGTCCGGTACCGGGACTTTGCGTTGAGCCCGACCCTCTACCACTGGGAATCGCAGAACGCGACGGCCGCCGACTCCCGCACCGGAACGCGCTACCAGCACCACGTCCAGCGCGGAAGTCACGTCCTGCTGTTCATGCGGCGCTACCCGAACACCGACATAAATAAGCGCCAGCCGTGGATGCTCCTCGGCCCGGCCTTCTACGACGACCACACCGGGAGCAAGCCAATGGCCATCACCTGGCGTCTGGAGCACGCGCTCCCGGCGGACGTATGGACGTACTCGGCCAAGGCGAGCTGAGCCGGGTGTCGGTTCGGTCAGGGAGCCGTTCGGTCAGCCGAACATGCCCGGCTCGTAGTCGCCCGCCGGCTGCTGGATGGTGACGTTCACGCGGTTGTAGGCGTTGATGAGGGCGATCAGGGAGACGAGGGCGGCGAGTTGGTCCTCGTCGTAGTGCTTCGCCGCGTTCTCCCAGGCCTCGTCCGTGACGCCGCCCGCCGCGTCGGCGATGCGGGTGCCCTGCTCGGTCAGTTCCAGGGCCGCGCGCTCGGCGTCCGTGAAGACCTTCGCCTCCCGCCAGGCGGCGACCAGGTGCAGGCGCTGGGCCGTCTCGCCGGCGTGCGCGGCGTCCTTGGTGTGCATGTCGGTGCAGAAGCCGCAGCCGTTGATCTGGCTGGCGCGGATCTTCACCAGCTCCTGCGTGGCGGCCGGCAGGCCCGAGTCCGTGAGCACCTTGCCCGCCGAGTTGATGTGGCGCAGGAACTTGGCGGCGACGGCGTTCTGGAAGAAGTTGATACGGGGTTCCATCGAAGGCTCCTTGGTCGTACTGGTCGTACTGGTCGTCTCGGCCGTTCTGGGCGGCCTGTTCGGTGGTGGTACCGGTACGACGGAGCCCGGCGGGGATGTGTGACAGCGCCGAGGGGGATGTGTAGGTGACCTGCGTCTCATGCGAGCGCCTTTGGTGGCCGCGGGCCCGCGGGGGTGGCCGTCGGGTGCCGCCCTGTGCGGGTTAGCCTCACTTTGTTCGGCTTCTGTTCGGTCTCTGCGGGAGGCAAGTGATGGCGAAGGTTCCTACGGCGGTGATCGCCGCGAGCGGGCTCGTCGGCGGGTACGGCGTGGCGCGGCGGACGAAGAAGCGGCAGCTGGGCGGGGCCGTGCTGGCCGTCGCCGGGGCCGCCGCCGCACAGCAGTGGCGCCGGCAGGCGGGCGGGAAGGCCGCCGGTGCGCTCACCGCCGGCTACGTCGCCGCGTTCGCCGGGTCGCACCCGCTGGCCAAGAAGGTCGGCGCCTGGCCGTCCGTGTTCGGCGTCGCCGGGGCCGTCGCCCTCGCCTCCTGGGCCGTCGCCGACCGACGCGGCGCCGACGGCGACCGATGACCGGCGATGACCGGGGCGTGGTGTACGGACTCCCGCGGGAGTCCGTACACCACGCCCCGGTCCTTTACGCACCGCCCCTGACGGCTACACCGCGCTGGACGACGGCGGTGTGACGCCCGTCTTTCCCGTCACCGCCGTGAGCGGTGCGGCGATGTCCTCCAGCGAGCGGCGTTCCGCGTTGACCGCGAGGAACGCGGCCACCAGTCCCGCCGCGCACATCAGGGCCGCGCCGATCTGGAAGGCGAGGACCGTGTCGCCGACCTTGCCGGTGCCGGTGAGGTCGGCGAAGAGCATCGGGCCGCTGATGCCGCCGGCCGCGGTGCCCAGGGCGTAGAAGAAGGCGATCGACATCGCCCTGGTCTCCATCGGGAAGATCTCCGAGACCGTCAGGTACGCGCTGGACGCGCCCGCCGAGGCGAAGAACAGCACCGCGCACCAGCACGCCGTCAGCGTCGTCGCGTTCAGCGAGCCACGGTCGAACAGCCAGGCCGTGCCGAAGAGCAGCAGGCCGGAGAGCAGATACGTGGACGAGATCATCACCCGGCGGCCCACCGTGTCGAACAGCTTGCCCAGCAGCAGCGGGCCCAGGAAGTTGCCGACCGCGATCACGGCGAAGTAGTAGCCGGTGTGGCCGGAGGGCACGTCGAAGAACTTGGTCAGGATCGCGCCGAAGCCGAAGGTGATGGCGTTGTAGAGGAAGGCCTGGCCGATGAAGAGGGAGAAGCCGAGCACCGCGCGCTTGCGGTACTTGGAGAAGACGGTGCGGCCGATCTCCAGGAAGGAGACGCTGCCGCGCTGGTGGATGGTCAGCTCGCCGTGCGGCTCGGGCAGCGGCTCGCCCTGCTCCCGCTCGATCTCACGTTCGATGCCGGAGACCACTTCCTCGGCCTCTTGCTCCCGGCCGTGGATCAGCAGCCACCGCGGGCTCTCCGGGACGTGCCGGCGCACCAGCAGGATCACCAGCGCGAGGACGGTGCCGAGCGCGAACGTCAGCCGCCAGCCCACGTCCGCGGCCAGGAAGTCGGTGTTCAGCGCGAGGATCGACAGCAGCGAACCGCCGACCGCGCCCACCCAGAAGCTGCCGTTGATGATCAGGTCGACCCGGCCGCGGTGCTGCGCCGGGATCAGCTCGTCGATCGCGGAGTTGATCGCCGCGTACTCGCCGCCGATGCCGAAGCCGGTCAGGAAGCGGAAGAGGAAGAACCACCAGGCGTCGAAGGAGATCGCGGTGAGGGCCGTGGCGGCCAGGTACACCGCCAGCGTGATCATGAACAGCTTCTTGCGGCCGTAGCGGTCGGTCATCCGGCCCCAGAACAGGGCGCCGACGCAGGCGCCCGCCACGTACAGCGCGGCGGCGACGCCCGTGACCTGCCCGGAGCTGATCGACAGACCGCTGCCGGGCTCCGACAGCCGGCTGGCGATGTTGCCGACGACCGTGACCTCCAGGCCGTCCAGGATCCACACCGTGCCGAGACCCACGACGATCGTCCAGTGCCAGCGCGACCACGGCAGGCGGTCGAGTCTGGCGGGAATGTTCGTGGTCACGGTACGGCCGGTAGCGGCCTCAGCAGTGGCCATGGGCTCCCTCCTCGTCGAGCGGAACGCCATGCGAGTGCCCCCGAAGCCGCCGGATCACGCCCGCCCGGCGATCGCCCGACGCCCCCGGCAGCCGCCCAGCACCCCCAGCAGACGTCCAACGCCCCCAGCAGCCGTCCAACGCCCACCAGCCGCCGCCCAACGCCCCCAGCCGCAGCCCTACGCCCCCAGCAGCCGCGACACCGTGTAGATCAGCAGTCCGGCCAGCGAGCCCACCACCGTGCCGTTGATCCGGATGAACTGGAGGTCGCGGCCGATGTGAGCCTCGATCTTGCGGGTGGTGTGCTCGGCGTCCCAGCCCGCCACCGTGTCCGTGATCAGGGAGGTGATCTCCCGGCGGTACGTCGTCACCACGTACACCGCCGCGCCCTCCACCCAGCGGTCGACCTTGCCCTGCGCCTTGGGGTCCTCGGCCGTCCGGTGGCCCAGCGACAGCAGCGAGGCCCGCACCCGCTGCCGCAGCTCGCTGTGCTCGTCCTCCGCCGCCGCGACGATCATCGACCGCACCGCCGTCCAGGCGGAGGCGATCAGGTCCTGGACCTCGCCGCGCCCCAGCACCTCGCTCTTGAGCCGCTCGACCCGCGCCCGCGTGTCGGTGTCGGACTGGAGGTCGGCGGCGAAGTCGGCGAGGAAGCGGTCGAGGGCGCCGCGCGCGGGGTGGCCCGGCATGTCCCGCATCTCGGTGACGAAGCGCAGCAGCTCCCGGTAGACCCGCTCGCCCACCTTCCGGTCGACGAACCTCGGCGTCCAGCCGGGCGCCCCGCCCTGCACCGCGTCCATCACGGAGTCGCCGTGCAGCACCAGCCAGTCGTGCGCGCGGGAGACCACCAGGTCCACCACGCGCCGGTGGCCGCCGTCGGCGACGATCCGCTCCAGCATCTTGCCGAGGCCCGGCGCGATCTCCTGCACCGCCGCCCGGCGGGTGATCGCCTCGCCGACCACCGCCTGCACGTCGGAGTCCCGCAGCACCGTCAGCGCGCCGCGCAGCGCCGTGGCCAGCTCCGCCGTCACCCTCTCGGCGTGCTCCGGCCGGGCCAGCCAGGCGCCCAGCCGGCCGCCGATGCCGACCGCGCGCAGCCGCTGGCGCACGACGTCCTCGGAGAGGAAGTTCTCGCCGACGAACTCGCCCAGCGACACCCCGAGCTGGTCCTTCTTGGTCGGGATGATCGCGGTGTGCGGGATGGGCAGGCCGAGCGGATGGCGGAAGAGGGCGGTGACCGCGAACCAGTCGGCCAGCGCGCCCACCATGCCCGCCTCGGCCGCCGCCGCGACATAGCCCGCCCAGGCACCGGCGCCGCCGTCCTGGGCCACCTTGGCGAGGACGTAGACCACCGCCACGAACAGCAGCAGCCCGGTCGCGGTCAGCTTCATTCGGCGCACCCCGCGCCGGCGCTCCTCGTCGGCGGGGCTGAACACGTTCATCGCGCGGCGGGCGGCGACGGCGTCCGCCGCGCGCGGGCCGGACTCCGGCGCCGGTACGGCACTCGCTCCGGTGCGCCGCCCGGGCCCCGCACTTTGCCCGGCCCCCGCCGGGTCCGGGCCGGGGCCGGAGCCGCGGCCGGGGCCCGCCTGTGTCCTTCGTTCCATCCGCTCCACCCGTTCCGCGTTCCCGCACACGTCCCGCGTACGTCTGCGCCCGATTGTCCCCTCCTGGCCTACGCCCGGAACGGAACAGGAGTTCCCGACATCACCCGGAAGAGGCACAAGAAGGGACACAAGGTGACATGAAGCCGGACACGAAGGCGGACACGAGGACAGTCGCGAAGGCAGACACGAAGGCGGACAAGGAGGGGGAACGGGAGGAGGAAGCGGAGCTAGAAGCGGCGGCCGCGGTCCTCCCAGCGGTCCCGCTGCCGCTCGCGCCGCTCCCGGTGCCGCTCCTGCCGCTCCTCGCGCCGCTCGCGCTGCTGCTCCAGATGCTCCTCGATGCGCTCGCGGTGCTCCTCGAGGTGGTCCTCAAGGCGTTCGCGGTGCCGCTCCCAGCGGTCCTCGTGGCGCGCGGCGTGCAGTTCGCGGCGCTCCGCCCTGCGCTCCAGCTTCTCCTGGCGGCGCGCCTCCTTCTGCGCCTGCCGCTCCGCACGGGTGAGCTTGCGCTCGACCCCGACACCGCCCCAGAACGCGAACCCGGAGACGATCACGCGCGGCGCGCCCGGCGCGCCCGGGACGCCCTCCTCGCGGTGGTCGAACCCGCCCATGATGCCGATGCCGCGCACGACCACCTCGACGCCGGGCGGCACGATCACGTTCATCCCGCCCATGACCGCCACGCAGTTGATCACGACCTCGCGGTCGGCGAAGTTCGCCTCGCGCAGATCGATCTCGCCGCCGCCCCAGAAGGCGAAGCAGTTGAACTGCCGGGGCACCGTCCAGGCGCCCTTGCGCTGGAACCCGGACATCACCGCGACCGCCCAGGACGACGACCCCTCGCCGCCGGTGATCCGGCTCAGCCAACTCCCGTCCCGCACCGGCTCCTTGTGCAGCGAGACCGACGGTGCCGAGGGCGCGGCGGGCGCCGCCGCGGTGCCGGCGTCCGGCAGGTCGCGGGTGATCGGCTCCAGGTCGCCGTACGTACGCGCGCTGTAGGTGGCCTCCAGCCGCTCCTCGAACTCCGCCATGTCCAGGCGTCCTTCGGCGAGCGCGTCCCGCAGGACCTCGGCGACCCGTTCCCGGTCGGCGTCGGAGGCGCGCAACTGCCGCGCGTCGGGACGCGCGGCCCGCGGCGCCGGCCGCTGCTGGTCGTTTCCCTCGAAGGACACGGCGTCGGTCATGTACAGCAGCCTACGAGTTCGGCGCGCCGGAGGCTACGAGACCGCGCCTTCCGCCGCATCCCCCGCCGAGACCGCGCCTTCCGCCCCCTCAGGAGCACCGCCGGGAGCGCCCTCCGCCGCCCCCGGCCCCGGCCGCCCGTACATCCGGGCGATCACCGCCTCGATGTCCGGCTCGCGCACCGACAGGTCCACCAGCGGGTAGCGCTCCGCGATCCGCGCCACCAGCGGCGCCGCCGACTCCCCCGCCGGGAAGGCCAGCCACTGCCGCGGCCCCTCCACCCGCACCACCCGCGCCGACGGCAGCTCGATCGGCGGCAGCTCCCGCTCCAGGTCCACCACCAGGGTCCGTTCGCTCTCGCCCGCCTCGTGCAGCCCGGCCAGCGGACCGTCGTACATCATGCGCCCGTGGTCGATGACCATCACCCGCGAGCACAACTGCTCGATGTCCTGGAGGTCGTGCGTGGTGAGCAGCACCGTCGTGCCGCGCTCGGCGTTCAACTCGCGCAGGAACTCCCGCACCTTGGCCTTGCTGATCACGTCCAGGCCGATGGTCGGCTCGTCGAGGTAGAGCACCTCCGGGTCGTGCAGCAGGGCCGCCGCGATGTCGCCGCGCATCCGCTGGCCCAGCGAGAGCTGCCGCACCGGCACGTCAAGCAGGTCGCCCAGTTCCAGCAGCCGGACGCAGCGGTCGAGGTTCTCGCGGTAACGGGCGTCGGGGATGCGGTACATGCGGTGCGTCAGCCGGTAGGAGTCGATCAGCGGCAGGTCCCACCACAGCGTCGTACGCTGCCCGAACACCACCCCGATACGCTGGGCGAGCCGGGTGCGCTCGCGGGCCGGATCGATGCCCGCGACCCGCAGCCGGCCGCCGGTCGGGGTGAGGATGCCGGTGAGCATCTTGATCGTCGTGGACTTGCCCGCGCCGTTCGGGCCGATGTAGCCGACCATCTCGCCGCGCGCCACGGTGAACGAGAGCGCGTCGACCGCCCGCACCCGCCGCCGCTCGCTCCTGAGGAATCCGGTCCGCTTGCGCACGTCGAAGACCTTCTCGACCCGGTCGACCTCGATGAACGCCCCGCCGGGCGCCCCGCCGGGGCCGTCCCCCGCGAGGCCGCCGTACCGCTCTTCCCTCGCCATACGTCCCTCCGACTCCCCTCAGCTCCCCGTGCTCCGGTACGACCGCAGCCCCGCCCGCCAGGCGACGCCCGCGAGCGCGCAGCAGACCATCGCGACCAGCGGCGAGGCGAACGCCGTCCAGCCCGGCAGCCCCAGCGGATACGGCCGCCCGAGCACGTACGCGGCGGGCAGCCAGTTGACGAACGCCAGCGGCAGGACGTACGTCACCCCGCGCACCAGTTCCGTGGCGAACACGGTCGGCGGGTACTGCAACAGCGTGGTCCCGCCGTACGTGAACGCGTTCTGCACCTCGGAGGCGTCCTGCGCGGCGAACTGGAAGGCCGCGCCCGCGACGAACACCGCGCAGAAGATCCCGCCGCCGCTCAGGGCCATCACCGGCATCAGCAGCAGCTTGAGCGGCGTCCAGTGCAGGTCGAGCCCGGCCAGCGCGTAGCCCGTCACCAGCAGGCCCTGGGTCACCCGGCCCAGCCGGCGCAGCGCGAACCGGTCGGCGGCGACCTGCGCGAGCACCGGCGCCGGACGGACCAGCAGCGTGTCCAGCGTGCCGTCGCGCACCCGCCGGCCCAGTCGGTCCATCGAGCCGATCGCCAGGTCGGCCAGCCCGAAGGAGAGGGTGCTCAGCCCGTACAGGAACGCCACCTCGGGCAGGCGGTAGCCGCCGAGCGCGTCCACCCGGGAGAACATCAGCAGAATCGCCACGAAGTCGAGCGCGGACGCCACGAAGTTCCCGAGCGTGGTCAGCGCGAACGAGGTCCTGTAGGCCATCGTGGAGCGGATCCACATGCCGGCGATCAGGCGGTAGGCCCGCAGTCCCTCACGCAGCCGGCCGCGCTGCTCCGTACGGGTGAGGCCCGCCCGTACGGCGGGGCCGGTGGCGTCGACGGGGTCAGCCACCCTGCACCACCACCCGCCGGGTCGCCAGCGACTGCACCAGCCGCCCGGCCGCCAGCAGCGCCGCCGCCCACGCGCCCTGGAAGGCGTACGTGCCCAGCGGGTCCGCGTGGCCCAGCAGCACGTCGGCCGGGGCCTGGAGCAGCGACGACCACGGCAGCGCCCGCACCGTCTCGCCCAGGACGCCCGGGAAGACGTTCAGCGGCAGCAGCATCCCGGAGCAGAAGAACCCGGCCAGCCACGCCATCTGCACCACGCCCGCCCCGTCCAGCAGCCAGAACGCGCTCAGCGCCACCAGGTACCGGATGCCGAAGCTCACCAGCATCGCCGGCGGCAGCGTGCCGGCGAACGCCAGCCAGGTCGCCGGGTCCGCGGGCAGCGCGGCGGGGAAGCACAGCACCCCGAACAGGAACGGCACCACCCCGCGCCCCACCAGCTGGAACACCGCCCGGCCCAGATCGGCGGAGAGCCACCACAGCTGGAGGTCGGCCGGCCGGTACAGATCGACGGCGATGTCACCCGTACGGATGCGCTCCATCAGCTCGTCCTCGACGCCGCCCCCGCCGAGCGCGAGCGTCGAGAGGAACGCCTGCCCCAGCCAGACGAAGGTGACGGCCTGCGCGCTGTCGTAGCCGCCCAGGTGCGGCCGCTCGTCCCACAGCGCGAGGTAGGTGTACACCAGGATCAGGCCGAACACGGTGTTGGTGAACACCCCGGCCAACGTGGCCGCACGATAGGTCGCGTACCGTCTGAATCCCCCCGCCGCGACGGCCGCGTACAACCGCCCAGCGCCCACGTCACGCCTCCACAAGGTCCGTCGACACGAAGCGCAGGAGCGTAGTGCGCGCGCGGCGTGACGTGCCACGCATTTTCCGGACCACATGCCCGGGAACGGGAACGGAACGCGTGGTGCGTGAGTCTTCATCCGGGGGCGCAGAAGCGCATGAGGGCGTACCGCGACGTACGACGTGAAAACAGGAGTCCGTGCACGACATGAGCGACGAGCCGCAGCCGAAGGCCAAGGCACAGCCCGAGCCCGAGGCGCAGCCGCAGCCGCAGCCGCGATCCGAGCCGGAGGCTCGGGACCAGGGTGACGGCCAGGGCGAGGGCCAGGGATCCGGTCGGCGGGACGGCGACCGGGGCGAGAGCCGTGACCGGGGCCGGGCGGAGGGCTCGGCCGAGGGCCGGGCGGAGCGGGAAGCGCCGTCGGCGGCGGAGCGCGCCGGGGACCGGCCCGCCGCGCGGGACGAGGGGGAGGCCGGGACGAAGGCCGTCCCTCGGACCCAGGACCGCCCGAAGGGGCCGGACCAGGACAAGGATCAGGGCAAGGCGCAGTTGCCCCAGCGGAAGCCGCGACCGGCGCGGGGCGCCGGCTCCGGCACGCCGGACTCGGGTACGCCTGAACCGCGTACGCCGGACGCGGACACCGCCGGCGGTCCCGGCACCCGGGCCGCGACCGGAGGCATCACCTGGGGCACGAACACCTCCGGCGGCCGGGGCCCGGCGGGACGCACCCCGGGCAACCCGGCGGGACGCGCGGCGGGCGCCGCGGGCGCGACCGGTGCGGCGAGCGCCGCCGGCGCGGGCGCCGGACCCTCGGGCGCCGGACCGGCCGGTCGTACCGCCCACGGCAGCGGAGCCCACACCACCGGCCCCAACGGGCCCGCCCGCTCCTCCAGCCCCGATGGCCCCAGCGGCCCCAGCGGCCCCACCGACCATCCCACCACCCAGCTGGCCGCCGCCTCGCGGCCCGCCGCGGCCGCGCGCACAACCGCCTCCCCCGAGGCCGCCGCCGACGGCGGCCAGTCCGGCCAGTCCGGCCAGTCGAAGGCTCAGTCCAAGAAGGACAAGAAGGCCGCCAAGAAGGCCAAGCGGAAGCGGACCGGGTGGCGGCGGCTGCTGCCGACCTGGCGGATGGTGCTCGGCGGCGTCCTCACCGTCGCGCTGCTGATCATCGGCGCGTTCTTCGTCGGCTACTCCCTGGTCAAGATCCCGCCCGCCAACGCCCTGGCGATGAAGCAGGCCAACGTCTATCTGTACGCGGACGGCACCGAGATCGCCCGCGACGGCGACATCAACCGGGAGAACGTCGCGCTCGACCAGGTCTCCAAGGACGCCCAGCACGCCGTACTGGCCGCCGAGGACCGCGACTTCTACACCGAGTCCGCCGTCGACCCGAAGGCGATGCTGCGGGCCGGCTGGAACACCGCGACCGGCAAGGGCAAGCAGTCCGGCTCCACCATCACCCAGCAGTACGTGAAGAACTACTACCTGGGCCAGGAGCAGACCGTCACCCGCAAGGTGAAGGAGTTCTTCATCTCGGTCAAGCTGGACCGCACGGAGTCCAAGGACGAGATCCTCGGCGGCTACCTCAACACCAGCTACTTCGGCCGCAACGCCTACGGCATCCAGGCCGCCGCGCAGGCGTACTACGGCGTCAAGGCCAAGGACCTCGACCCGGCCCGCGCCGCCTACCTCGCCGCGCTGGTCAACGCGCCCAGCGAGTACGACGTCGTCGCCCACCCGGAGAACAAGTCGGCCGCGCTGGCCCGCTGGAACTACGTCCTGGACGGCATGGTCAAGCAGGGCTGGCTGGGCGCCTCCGAGCGGGCCGGGATGAAGTTCCCGAGCCCGAAGGACGCCACGGTGCCCACCGGCATGTCCGGACAGCGCGGCTACCTCGTGCGCGCGGTGAAGGACTACCTCGCGCAGAACAAGATCCTCACCGAGGACGAACTGTCCGCGGGCGGCTACCGGATCACGACGACGATCCAGAAGAGCAAGCAGGACGCGTTCGTGAAGGCCGTCGACGACCAGCTGATGAGCAAGCTGGACAAGAAGAACCGCAAGGTCGACACCTACGTCCGCGCGGGCGGCGCCGCCGTCGACCCGAAGACCGGCGAACTCGTGGCCATGTACGGCGGCATCGACTACCTCAAGCAGTTCACCAACAACGCCACCCGCCGGGACTTCCAGGCCGGCTCCACCTTCAAGCCGTTCGTGTTCACCGCCGCCGTCCAGAACGAGGCCCGGACCACGGACGGCCGCACCATCACCCCCAACACCCTCTACGACGGCACCAACAAGCGCCCCGTCCAGGGCTGGATCGGCGGCTCCTACGCCCCCGAGAACGAGGACCAGCGCTCCTACGGCGACATCACCGTCCGTGAGGCCACCGACAAGTCGGTCAACGCGGTGTACGCGCAGATGGCCGTGGACGTCGGCTCCGACAAGGTGAAGAAGACCGCCATCGACCTCGGCGTCCCGGGCGACACCCCGGAGCTGGTCAGCAGCCCGTCCATCGCGCTCGGCGTGGCCCGGGCCAGCGTGGTCGACATGGCGCAGGCGTACGCCACCCTCGCCAACCACGGCAAGCACGGCGTCTTCACGATGATCAAGAAGATCACCAAGGACGGCGCCAACGCCGTGAAGCTGCCCCAGGACACCGAGACGCAGGCCGTCAGCCGGCAGGCCGCCGACACCACCACCTCGGTGCTGCAGAGCGTCGTCCAGAACGGCACCGGCGCCCCGGCCCAGGCGATCGGCCGCCCGGCCGCCGCCAAGACCGGCACCGCCGAGGAGGACACCGCGGCCTGGTTCGCCGGCTACACCCCGAACCTCGCCACCGTGGTCTCCGTGATGGGCCAGGACCCGGTGACGGCCGCCCACAAGTCGCTGTACGGGGCGATGGGACTGGACCGCGTCAACGGCAGCGGCGCGCCCGGCAGCATCTGGGCGCAGTTCATGGGCGACGCCCTCAAGGGCACCCAGGCCGACGACTTCGACCTCCAGCTCCAGCCCGGCGCGGACGCCAGTCAGGCCCCGCCGAGCGGCGCCGCGACGACGCCGGGCGACGACGGCCAGGACGACGGCGCCAGCCCGAGCACGGGCGCCGGCCAGGACACCCAGGGCCAGGGCGACCAGGGCGGGACGCAGGGACAGACCGCGGGCCAGGGCGGCACCCCGGGCTCCACCTCTCCCACCCCGACCACCGGCGGCGCCGGTGGCGGCACCCCGGGCACGGACGGCGGGACGGGCGCCGGGGGCGCGGGCGGCACGGGCGGCACCCCGCCCACCGGCGGCGGTGACGGCGGCACGGGCGACGCCGGAGGCGCGGGCGGCGGGGGCGGCGCGGGCGGCAACCCCGGCGGGACCCCCACCACGGGCGGCGCCGACGGGGCCGGCGGCACGACCGGCGACGGCGCGACGACGACGGGCGCCGGCCCGGGAGCCCTCTAGCCCCCGGACCACCACCTCGGGCCTGCGGTGACCTGGTCGATCCAGCGAACCAGCGATCCGGCGCTTAGTGGCCCGAGGTGGCCTTCAGTCCCACCACGGCCACCAGCAGCAGGCACACGAAGAAGATCCGGGCGGCGGTCACCGGCTCCCCCAGCACCACCATGCCGAGCACCGCCGCACCGGCCGCCCCGATGCCCACCCACACGCCGTAGGCGGTGCCGATGGGCAGGGAACGGGCGGCGTAGGACAGCAGCAGCATGCTGGCGACGATCCCGGCGCCGGTGAGCACACTGGGCACCAGCCGGGTGAAACCCTCGCTGTACTTCATGCCGATGGACCAGCCCACTTCGAGCAGACCGGCGACGACGAGCAGAACCCAGGCCACGACGGGCACCTCCGAGACAACCACGGCGGCCGGCCGCTCGGGCCGACCGCTGCCGGACAACGGGTGCGTCGTCTTTGCCTGCATCCCGGTACGGCGCGTCTCGTCGGGCTCCCTTCCGAGGCTAGCAAAACCACGCCGAAGGGGCCGGTGACGATGGTCACCGGCCCCTTCGGACGCTCACTCGCCGCACGTACCGGCTACAGGTACAGCCCCGTGGAGTCCTCCGACCCCTCGAACCGGTCCGCGGCCACCGCGTGCAGATCACGCTCGCGCATGAGCACGTACGCCGTGCCCCGCACCTCCACCTCGGCCCGGTCCTCCGGGTCGTACAGCACCCGGTCGCCCGGCTCCACGGTCCGTACGTTCTGCCCGACCGCGACGACTTCCGCCCAGGCCAGGCGGCGGCCCACCGCGGCCGTCGCGGGGATCAGGATGCCGCCGCCCGAACGCCGCTCGCCCTCGCTCGTGTCCTGCCGGACCAGCACCCGGTCGTGCAGCATCCGGATGGGCAGCTTGTCGTCGTGGGTGCTGTGCTCGTTTCTGTTGGCGCTCACGCCTCGAACCTACCTGCCTTCAGCACGTCCGTACGCGGTGGGTCAGCCCCGGCGCCTGCGACTGCTCAGGGTGAGCAGCCCGACCACGCCGACGGCCAGCAGCGCGACCGGCACGATCCGCTCGAGACGGGGCGCGCCCTCGGTGTCCACGAACTGCGCCCGTACATCGCTGACCACCCGGTTGACCTGCACATAGGCCCGTCCGAGGGTGTGGTCGACGTTGGCGGCGACCTTGGCCCTGGCGTCTCCGACGAGCGTCTTGGGGTGCACCCGCACGCCGATCTCGTCGAGCGTCTCGGCCAGTACCTCGCGCCGGCGCCTGATGTCGGCCTCGATCTCAGCCGGGGTCCTGGTGTCCGCCGTGTCCGCCACCGTACCGCCTCCGATGTCAACTGCTGCCTGTTGTGGACAGTCTGTCAGCTCTTGCCGCGACCGCACGGTCGGCACCCCCGGTTACCCTCGGACCGACACGGTATTGGCACGACGAGGAGACGAACTTCGATGACCGAGCGACTCCAGCCCGGGGACGCGGCCCCCGCCTTCACCCTCCCCGACGCCGACGGCAACGAGGTGTCGCTGGCCGACCACAAGGGCCGAAAGGTCATCGTCTACTTCTACCCGGCCGCGCTCACCCCCGGCTGCACCAAGCAGGCGTGCGACTTCACCGACAACCTCGACCTGCTGGCCGGCGCCGGCTACGACGTCATCGGCGTCTCCCCCGACAAGCCGGAGAAGCTGGCGAAGTTCCGCGAGACGGAGTCCCTGAAGGTCACCCTCCTCGCCGACCCCGACAAGAAGGTCCTGGCGGCCTACGGCGCCTTCGGCGAGAAGAAGCTCTACGGCAAGACGGTCACCGGCGTCATCCGCTCCACGGTCGTCGTGGACGAGAACGGCAAGGTCGAACGCGCCCTCTACAACGTCAAGGCCACGGGCCACGTGGCCAAGATCATCAAGGATTTGGGCGTCTAGGTCCCCTTCCGAGAGCGGCCCGCCCCGGACACCTCCGGACGCGGGCCGCTCCGCTGTGCGTGCGTGACTGTCCGATAACCGGTTCGTTACTCCGTACGAGGCCGCGAACGCACGGCCGGAACGGAGGGACCCGATGGGGGCCGGTGCGTACACCCGGGAGCGGCTGGAGGAGGCGGCTCGCGGGGCGCGGACGCTGTCGCAGGCGCTGGAGAGGCTGGGGGTGGACCCGCGCAGCTCCACGCGGCGGTACGTGGGGGAGCGGATGAAGAAGCTCGGAGTCGACGTCTCGCACTTCGAGCGGGAGGGAGTGAAGTGGACCAGGGACGTCCTCGAACAGGCGGTGACGGCCTCGACGAACCTGTGTGAGGTGTTGCGCCGTCTCGGCCTTGAGGTGGTCGGCGGGCACCACACGCACATCAGCCGCCGGATCAAGGCGTACGGCATCGACACCTCGCATTTCCGGGTGCCGAGCCGACGCGGGAAGCCCTGGCGTCCCCGCACACCGGAAGGACTGCTCGTCAGGCAGCCCGCCGAGCGCGCCAGGCGCATTCCCGGTGATCGCCTCAAGTGGGCGATGGCAGCCAAGGGCATCCCGGAGCGGTGCGCCCTGTGCGGCATCGAGGCGGCCTGGCGCGGGCGCCCGCTTCCGCTCGAAGTCGACCACGTCGACGGCGACTGGAAGGACAACCGCATCGAGAATCTTCGGCTGCTCTGTCCCAACTGCCACTCCACGACGGACAACTACCGAGGCCGGGGCAGAAGGCGCGGCCGGGGGCGTGCCGCATGACGGGGCGCCCCCGGCCGTCCCCGGAAGACCTGCGCACAGCGGTCGCCGAGTCGGTCTCGGTCGCCGAAGCGCTCCGCCGCCTGGGGCGATCGGACGGCAGCGGGCAACGCGCGCTCTGGCGCCGGTGGATCAGCGAGGACGGCGTCTCGACCGAACATTTCCTGGGACAGGCGCACCAGCGCGGAGGACCCGGCACAGCACGCAAGCGTCCCGAAGAAATCCTCGTCGAGCACGACGGCGAACGGCGCACCAGGACCGTGCTGCTGCGCCGCGCCCTCCGCGAGATCGGTGTGCCCGAGAACTGCGCCGAATGCGGCGTCGGGCCCGAGTGGCTCGGAGGGCCGATGACTCTGGAGGTCGACCACATCAATGGGGACTGGAGCGACGACCGGCGGGAGAATCTGCGGCTGCTCTGTCCCAACTGCCACGCCACCACGGGCACCTGGTGCCGAGGGGGCGGACGCCGAAGGCCGTAGCCCCGTACACTGTGCCAGGCAAAACGACATCAAGCCTTATGCCCGTTTTGAGGCGGCCGTGTTGGAATGGCAGACAAGCGGCGCTTAGAACGCCGTGGGCGAAAGCCCGTGTGGGTTCGAGTCCCACCGGCCGCACGCAGAGGGAAGGGGCCGTCCGGATGGGCGGCCCCTTTTGGTGGGTTCAGCCCAGCAGTTCCCGTACCACCGGGACCAGTTCGCGGAAGGCCTTGCCGCGGTGGCTGATGGCGTTCTTCTCCTGGGGGGTCAGTTCCGCGCAGGTGCGGGTCTCGCCGGCCGGCTGGAGGATCGGGTCGTAGCCGAAGCCGTGGGCGCCGGCGGGCGTGTGGCGCAGGGTGCCGGGCAGGCGGCCCTCCACGACCCGTTCCGTGCCGTCCGGGAGGGCGAGGGCCGCGGCGCAGGCGAAGTGGGCGGCGCGGTGCTCCTCGGCGATGTCGGAGAGCTGGGCCAGCAGCAGGTCCAGGTTGGCCCGGTCGTCGCCGTGACGGCCCGCCCAGCGGGCCGAGAAGATGCCGGGCGCGCCGCCGAGGACGTCGACGCAGAGGCCGGAGTCGTCGGCGACCGCCGGGAGTCCGGTGGCCTGGGCCAGGGCGTGTGCCTTGAGCAGGGCGTTCTCGGCGAAGGTGACGCCGGTCTCCTTGACGTCGGGCACTTCGGGGTAGGCGTCGGTGCCGACGAGTTCGTGGGGCAGGCCGGCGTCGGTGAGGATCGCCCGGAGTTCGGTGATCTTTCCGGCGTTGCGGGTGGCGAGGATCAGGCGGGTCATGCCCACCAGTATCGACGCCCGCCCGCCGGTCTCCTGCTTGCGCCCGGTGCGCTCAGGGGGTGCAGACCTTGGTGAGTTCGCCGGCGGCGTCGGTGACGGGGCCGACGTCGGGGGTGCGGTCGCCGTCGGCGAGGGCCGTGCGGACGTTCTCCACCGCCGTGCCGAGGTCGTCGACCGCCTTGTTGACGTCCGTGTCGTCGGTCTTGTCGCCGATGCTCTTCAGGTTCCGCTCGATCGACCGCAGGGCCTGGTCGGTCCGGGCGGGGTCGTCCGCCGCGTTCCGCACCGCCTGCTGGAGGTCGGTGACGCTGTCGGCGATGGAGTCGGCGCTCTGGACGCAGTCCAGGGCCTTGTTCATCGCGTCGCAGCCAGTCAGGGCGGAGAGTGTGAGGGCGACGGCGGCCGTGGTGGCGGCGATGGCGGTACTGCGGCCCAGGCGTCGGTGGCGGCTCGCGGCCATGCGTGGGTTCCCTCCCCGTGTCGTGGCCGGGCGTACGGCGGTGTGCCGTGCGCCCGTATCCACAGGGACGCGGGGAGGGCGTCCGCGGGTTGCCCCTGGCGGACGCCCTTCTTGGGGCGCCCTTTACTTTTCGAGCGGTTCGAGCGCGGCCCGCTGGAACGCGGCGAGGTCGGTGCAGCCGGCGACGGCGAGGTCGAGCAGGGCGTTGAGTTCGTCGCGGGCGAAGGGCTCGGCCTCGGCGGTGCCCTGGACCTCCACGAAGCGGCCGTCGCCGGTGCAGACGACGTTCATGTCGGTGTCGGCGCGGACGTCCTCCTCGTAGCGGAGGTCGAGGAGCGGGACGCCGCCGACGATGCCGACGGAGACGGCGCTGACGGTGCCGGTGAGGGGCTGGCGGCCGGCCTTGATCAGCTTCTTGCCCTGGGCCCAGGCGACAGCGTCGGCGAGGGCGACGTAGGCGCCGGTGATGGCGGCGGTGCGGGTGCCGCCGTCGGCCTGGAGGACGTCGCAGTCCAGGACGACGGTGTTCTCGCCGAGGGCCTTGTAGTCGATGACGGCGCGCAGCGAGCGGCCGATGAGGCGGCTGATCTCGTGGGTGCGGCCGCCGATGCGGCCCTTGACGGACTCGCGGTCGCCGCGGGTGTTGGTGGCGCGGGGCAGCATGGCGTACTCGGCGGTGACCCAGCCTTCGCCGCTGCCCTTGCGCCAGCGCGGGACGCCTTCGGTGACGGTGGCGGTGCACAGGACCTTGGTGTCGCCGAAGGAGACGAGGACGGAGCCCTCTGCGTGCTTGCTCCAGCCGCGTTCGATGGTGACCGGGCGGAGTTGTTCGGGGGTGCGGCCGTCGATTCGAGACATGGCGCCGAGCCTAGCCTCCCGTGCGCGAGGGGCTCCTCCCGCGGTGGGAAGAGCCCCTTGCGAGTGAACCGCGGTGCGCGGTTCACGGATTCACATCATGTCTTCGATCTCGGCCGCGATGGGGTCGGCGTCGGTGCCGATGACGACCTGGATGGCGCTGCCCATCTTGACGACGCCGTGGGCGCCGGCGGCCTTGAGGGCGGCGTCGTCGACCAGCGAGGGGTCGTGGACCTCGGTGCGCAGGCGGGTGATGCAGCCCTCGATCTCGTCGATGTTGTCGATGCCGCCGAGTCCGGCGACGATCTTCTCAGCCTTGCTGGCCATGTTCCTTCTCCCTGATCCGAACCGCTTGGTCGCAGTAACCCACAGTTGGCCCATCTTCGCGAGCGGTCGCGCCGTGGGTGTGCCGATGATGGCGTTCACGACGGCGGAACCGTCCGCCGACTGGTCTACACCACCGTCGGTGCGGTGGCCAAACGCGGTGCGGGGAGGACGTCCATGAGTGCCGACGGCGCGCGGATCGGGCCTTCCTCGCTGCGGACGCGCTGGAACACGCTGTTCCAGGGCTTGCAGAAGATGGGCCGCAGCTTGCAGTTGCCGATCGCGGTGCTGCCGGCGGCGGGCATCCTGAACCGGCTGGGGCAGCCGGACGTGTTCGGGAAGGACGGTCTGGGCTGGACCGCCGTGTCGAAGGTGATGGCGGGGGCGGGCGGTGCGCTGCTGGACGGTCAGCTGGGGCTGCCGCTGCTGTTCTGCGTGGGCGTGGCCATCGGGATGGCGAAGAAGGCGGACGGTTCGACGGCGCTGGCGGCGGTGGCGGGTTTCCTCGTCTACTACAACGTGCTGCGCCAGTTCCCGGTGGACTGCCCGGCGGGCGCGCGGGTGATCGCGACGGGGTGCCAGGCGGCCGACGGCACGGCGACGCCGTTCACGTACCAGAATCCGGGGGTGTTCGGCGGGATCGTGATGGGGCTGCTGGCGGCCTACTTCTGGCGGCGGTTCCACCGGACGCGGCTGGTGGACTGGCTGGGCTTCTTCAACGGGCGCCGGCTGGTGCCGATCGTCATGGCGTTCGTGGCGATCCTGTTCGCGGCGCTGTGTCTGTGGGTGTGGCCGCCGGTGGGGCGCGGTCTGGAGAGTTTCAGCGACTGGCTGAGCGACGCGGGGGCGTGGGGCGCGGGCATCTTCGGGCTGGCGAACCGGGCGCTGCTGGTGATCGGGCTGCACCAGTTCCTGAACGTGCCCATCTGGTTCCAGTTCGGCAGTTACACGAAGCCGGACGGGTCGGTGGTGCACGGTGACATCAACATGTTCCTGGCGGGCGATCCGCACGCGGGGCAGTTCACCTCGGGGTTCTTCCCGATCATGATGTTCGCGCTGCCCGCGGCGGCGCTGGCGATCACGCACACCGCGCGGCCGGAGCGGCGCAAGGAGGTGGGCGGGCTGATGCTGTCGGTGGCGCTCACGTCGTTCGTCACGGGGATCACGGAGCCGCTGGAGTACTCGTTCCTCTTCATCGCGCCGGTGCTGTACGCGGTGCACGCGGTGCTGACGGGGGCGTCGATGGCGGTGACGTGGGCGCTGGGGGTGCACGACGGGTTCAGCTTCTCGGCGGGGCTGATCGACTACGTCATCAACTGGAACCTGGCGACCCGGCCGTGGGGGATCATTCCGATCGGGCTGTGCTTCGCCGCGGTGTACTACGCGGTCTTCCGGTTCGCGATCACGCGGTTCGATCTGCGGACTCCGGGGCGTGAGCCGGAGGACGAGGTCGAGGACACCACGAAGGCGTGAGCACCGGTCGTCCGGCGGGGTCCGAGACCGGTCCGCGATCGCCCCGACACCGGGCGGTGACCGCCCGCGCGGACCCGTACGCGGCGTAGTGATTCCGTAGCGGATTCGCGGGTTCCTTACGCCACCTTCATCGTGCTACAACAGGTCTACACCACTGAGTGGTGTAGACCACCACCCGATGGAGGACGGACGTTATGAGCACCGCCACCGCCGAACAGAAGGCGGCGCCCGCGAAGAAGCGGGGTTCAGGCCTGTTCCAGGGCCTGCAGAAGATCGGCCGGAGCCTGCAGCTGCCGATCGCCGTGCTGCCGGCGGCGGGCATCCTGCTGCGCCTGGGCCAGGCGGATGTGCACGACAAGCTGAACCTGCCCGACAAGGTCACGGCGGTGTTCGCGACGGCCGGCGGTGCCATCTTCGACAACCTGCCGCTGCTGTTCTGCATCGGTGTGGCGATCGGCTTCGCCAAGAAGGCCGACGGCTCCACCGCGCTGGCCGGCCTCGTCGGCTTCCTGGTCTACAGCAACGTGCTGAAGGCGTTCCCGGTCACCGAGGCGAAGGTGCAGGCGGGCGCGGACATAGCCGCCACCTACAACAATCCCGGTGTCCTCGGCGGCATCATCATGGGTCTGCTGTCGGCGGTGCTGTGGCAGCGCTACCACCGCAAGAAGCTGGTCGACTGGCTCGGCTTCTTCAACGGCCGCCGTCTGGTGCCGATCATCATGGCCTTCGTCGGCACCGCGATGGGCGTCGTCTTCGGCCTGATCTGGAAGCCGATCGGCGAGGGCATCTCCAACTTCGGCGAGTGGATCACCGGCCTGGGCGCCCTCGGCGCCGGCCTGTTCGGTCTGATCAACCGCGCGCTGCTCCCGGTCGGCATGCACCAGTTCGTCAACACCGTCTCGTGGTTCCAGATCGGCGACTTCAAGAACGCGGCCGGTGAGGTCGTCCACGGTGACCTGAACCGCTTCTTCGCCGGTGACCCGACCGCCGGCCAGTTCATGTCCGGCTTCTTCCCGATCATGATGTTCGGCCTGCCGGCCGCCGCGCTGGCGATCGCGCACTCCGCCCGCCCCGAGCGCCGCAAGGCCGTGACGGGCATGATGATCTCGCTCGCGCTGACCTCGTTCGTCACCGGCGTGACCGAGCCGATCGAGTTCGCGTTCATGTTCATCGCCCCGCTGCTGTACGCGATCCACGCGGTGCTGACGGCCGCGTCCATGGCGATCACCTGGGCGCTCGGCGTGCACGCCGGCTTCACCTTCTCGGCCGGCTTCATCGACTACGCGCTGAACTGGAACCTGGCGACCAAGCCCTGGCTGATCATCCCGATCGGCCTGGTGTTCGCGGCGGTCTACTACTTCCTCTTCCGCTTCGCCATCACCAAGTTCAACCTCCCCACCCCGGGCCGTGAGCCCGACGAGGAGGTCGAGGACCTCACCAAGGCGTGAGTCCCGCCGCAGTGTGACGAGGCCCCCCGAGCCGGAGAAACCGCTCGGGGGGCCTCGTCGTACCGTCGTCGCACGGCCCGCGCGGACTCAGATCTCGTACGTCGCTCCCGGCGCCGCCAGCGCCACCGGACCGGGGTAGGCGGCGCGGGCGTGGTCCAGGTTGATCTGCGGGTCGGTCCACGGGGGGATGTGGGTGAGGACCAGGCTGCGCACCCCGGCGCGGGCGGCGGCCTCGCCGGCCTCGCGGCCGTTGAGGTGCAGGTCGGGGATGTCCTCCTTGCCGTCCGTGAAGGCGGCCTCGCACAGGAACAGGTCCGCGTCGCGGGCGAGTTCGTCCAGGGCCTCGCTGACGCCGGTGTCGCCCGAGTACGTCAGCGTCCGGCCGCCGTGCTCGATGCGGATGGCGTACGCCTCCACCGGGTGGGCCACCCGCTCGGTGTGCACGGTGAAGGGGCCGATCTCGAACGTGCCCGGCTTGACCGTGTGGAAGTCGAAGACCTCGCTCATGGAGGAGGCGGAGGGGGTGTCGGCGTAGGCGGTGGTCAGGCGGTGCTCGGTGCCCTCGGGGCCGTAGACCGGGAGCGGGTCGCAACGGCCGCCCTCGTGGCGGTAGTAGCGCGCGACGAAGTAGACGCACATGTCGATGCAGTGGTCGGCGTGCAGATGGCTCAGGAAGACGGCGTCGAGGTCGTAGAGACCGCAGTGGCGCTGCAACTCGCCCAGGGCGCCGTTGCCCATGTCGAGGAGCAGCCGGAAGCCGTCGGCCTCTACGAGGTAGCTCGAACAGGCCGATTCCGCGGACGGGAACGACCCCGAGCAGCCGACGACGGTGAGCTTCATGAAGCAGAAACCTCCGCTGGCGGGATGGATACAGAAGGTGACGGGGGTCGTGCGGTCCGTCGAGCGTAAGGCGCGAAACGGCTGGTCGCTCCTCCGGCAAGGGCGGTTGTGGGCGAACTCACCTGCGGTGTCACCGGTTCGGCTGGACGTGGGGCGCATGAGGTACGCGAGAGGGCGCGCGCCGAGTCTCGCGCGCCGGTAACGTCGTCCTTATGGACACGTCCTGGTGGCTGGCGCTCGCGGCGGTGGTGCTGTTGGCGCTCGTCGCCACGCTTGTCGACGGGTGGGGGCGGGGCCGCCGGCCCGCGGGCCGCAGAACGCGCCCACCGGGGCGGCCGGAGGGCCGGGCGGCCGCGGCGCGGCCGCGCCCGGCGGAGATCTGGTGGGCCAACGTGCCCTACGAGGACGGTCCCGGCTCCAAGGACCGGCCGTGCCTGGTGCTGTCGGTGCACGGCAAGCGGGCCCGGGTCGCCAAGATCACCAGCAAGTTCCACGACGAGCGGGCCGGGGTGATCCCCCTGCCGCCCGGCTCGGTGGGGGACGGACAGGGGCGGACCAGCTTCCTGGAGACCGACGAGGTGCGCGAGGTGCCGGTGTGGGACTTCCGGCGCCGGGTGGGGGTCGTGGACCCGGTCCTGTGGGACCAGGTGCGCTACCTGGCCGGCTGAACCGCGGCCCGGGGGCCGCGGGTACGGCGCTCATGGCCGGGTCACCTTCACGGTGACCGTCCACTCCTGGATGCCCTTGCAGGAGATCTTTCCGGGGGCGGTCGCGCACAGCGGGCGGGAGGCGGACAGGCGGGCGGTGCCGGGGGTGGGCGCGGTGAACGCGGCGAGGGCGTCGCCGGGCAGGATCACGATGCCGGCGTTGGTTCCCTTGAGGATGCCGCCGTCGGCCCGGACCGGGCTCCAGGGACGTTCCTTGGTGCCGTCCAGGTTCATCCGCACCGACCCGCCGGCGGTCAGGCACACGGTCCGCCCGGAGTCGGCGGCGGTCAGCTCGACGTGCCGCACGCAGTCGGACGGGGAGCCGGAGGCCGTGGGGGAAGCCGAGGCCGTGGGGGAGGCGGACGGTGATCCGGAGGCCGGCGCGGACGCCGTGCCGCTCGACGCCCCTGGACCGCCGCCCTTGCCGTCGTCGTCCTGCGTGCCGCAGCCGGCGAGCAGCAGGGCCGCGGCGACGGCTGCCGCCGCCGTGGCGGCGAGGGTGCCGCGGTGGTGCGTGCGCGTGGTGAGCGTCGTACGGCGCATGGGGCGTCCGCCTTTCGTCGACCCGGTCGTCGGGTGTCCAGTGCCCTGATGCCGGTGTGACGTTCCTCCAGCACATCAGGATCCCTCCCCCGGCGCACGCCGGGGCCCCGGCCGCTGTGCCGGCCGGGGCCCCTGCCCGCGTGGTGCGGGTCGTGCGAGGCGTGGATCAGCTGGTGGTCAGGGCGGTGTCGTCCACGACGAAGCTGGTCTGGAGCGAGGAGTCCTCGACGCCGTTGAACTTCAGGGTGACCGTCTGGCCCGCCAGCGAGGACAGGTCGAAGGTCTTCTGCGCGTACCCGGTGGCCTTGTTGAGGTTGGAGTAGGTCGCCAGGGTGGTCGATCCGGCGGTGACCGTCAGCTTGTCGTACGCGGTGCTGCCGGTCTCGGCGGTGTCGACGTGCAGGTAGAAGGTGAGCGTGGCCTTGCAGCCGGCCGGGATGGTCACCGACTGGGACAGCGTGTCGGTGTGGGTGGAGCCGTAGCCGTCGAGCCAGGCCTTGTAGGAGCCGCCGTGCGCGGCCTCACCGCTGTCGTTGGTGATGACGCCGCTGGTGCCGGTCCAGCCGGTGCTGCCGGACTCGAAGCCCGGGTTGGCGAGCAGCTGGGTGGCGGAGCAGGTGCCGCCGCCGCCGGAACCGACGGTCCAGGTGAAGGAGGTGGAGCCGGTGGCGCCGGTGGAGTCCTTGGCGGTGACGGTGACCTGGTAGGTGCCGGCGGTGGTGGCGGTGCCGGTGATCAGGCCGGTGGAGCTGTTGATGGACAGGCCGGTGGGCAGGCCGGTGGCGCTGTAGGTGAGGGCCGCGCCGGCGCTGTCGGCGGCCTTGATCTGGAGGCTGGCCGAGCCGCCGGTGGTGGTCGACTGGCTGCCGGGGTTGGTGACGGTCACCGTGTTGCCGGTGCCGCCGCCGCCCGAGGTGAACGCGGCGGTGCCGTTCGGGGTGCCCCAGCCGGTCGGGCCGTCGTAGCCGGTGGTCGCCTTGCAGAAGTACGAGGTCGAGCAGGAGCCGTTGGAGCCGCTGGTGACGTCGTACAGGTTGCCGGTGTGGCTGTAGGGGTACTTCGCCGGGTAGTCGGCGCTGCCCGGGGTGCCCGCGAGGGCGTAGACGCCGGCGATGATCGGGGCGGAGGCGCTGGTGCCGCCGTAGACCGCCCAGCCGGAGCCGCCGTAGGTGTCGTAGACGGCCACGCCGGTGGCCGGGTCGGCGACCGCGGAGACGTCGGCCTCCATGCGCTTGGAGCAGCCGGTGTCGGTCTGCCAGCTCGGCTTGGGGTCGTAGGCCGAGCAGCCGGAGCCGGTGCCCTCGGTGGAGTTGGTGTTCCACACCGACTCGCTCCAGCCGCGGGAGCCGGAGGAGGTGGTGAGCGCGGTGCCGCCGACGGCGGTCACGTACTGCGAGGTGGCCGGGTACTCGGCGCCGTAGCCGGAGTCGCCCGCGGAGACGGTGATGGCGACGCCGGGGTGCTTGAAGTACTGGGTGTCCTCGGTGGTCTGGTTGGACGCCTCGTCGCCGCCCCAGCTGTTGGAGACGAACTTGGCGCCGAGGGAGACCGCCTCGTTCTCGGCGATGCCGAGGTCGGTGTCGTTGGCGGAGTTGGCCTCGACCAGGATGATGCTGCAGTTCGGGCAGACGGCGCTGACCATGTCGACGTCGAGCGCCTCTTCGCCGGCCCAGCCGCTGTCGTTGGTCGGCAGCGAGGTGGTGGAGCCGGTCTGGCTGACCTGCTTGAAGCAGCCGTTGGCCTTGGTGCACGCGGACAGGCCGAACTGCGAGCGGTAGGTGGCGAGGTCGGACTCGGCGTTGGGGTCGTTGTAGGCGTCGACCACCGCGACGGTCAGGCCGGAGCCGCCGGTGCTGGGCAGGTTGTAGGCGCTGTGCAGGTTGGCCGGGGAGAGGCCGGAGGGCGCGGCGGCGGCCACGGCCGCGGCGAGCCGCTGCTTGATGTCGGTGCGGCGCTGGGCGAAGCAGGACGCGTGTCCGGGCTCGGCGGTGGCGCACAGGTGCTGGGTGGGCACCTTCTGGCCGGCCGTGCCGGTGGTGTGGAAGGTCTGCCGCTCGGGCGCGGTCAGGGCCTTGGCGTTCTGCGTGACGCGGGAGGTCTGGTGCGCGGGAGCGGCCGCGGCCGCGGTCTGGGCGCCGGCGGTGGGCGCCGCCGCGAACCCGGCGACGGTGAGGGCGAGCGCGGGGAAGGCGAGGGCGAGGAGCCTGGGCAGGCTCCGTCTCGGCTCGCTCGGGCGTGACTCACGCATGGGGTGCTGCCTCCATCGGGAAGTGGGGTTTCGCTCTGTTTGGGGCAGGCCCGTGACGCGCGTAGCGGCGGCGAGACCGCGCAGTCATGAGCATGACACTTCAGGCCCCCGTCATGCCGATGAGCGTGACATGACAGGTGCGGAAGGAACGTAGCCCCGGCCCGACGGGGACCGGCAGGGGCGGAGGGAATTCTTTGCCCCTCCATAGGATGCGGTTGGCCCCCTCGTGGGAGGGGGCTGGCGCGTGCTTGATTCAGCGCCCGGCCGGACGTCCGGCCGGCCCGGTCCGGCGCCCCGGCGGGGGCCCGGCCGGCCTCAGGCCCACAGCTGGCCCTGGAGCGTCTCGATGGCCTCCTCGGTGGTGGCCGCGGTGTAGACGCCGGTGGAGAGGTACTTCCAGCCGCCGTCGGCGACGACGAACGCGATGTCCGCGCTCTCCCCCGCCCTGACCGCCTTCTGGCCGACGCCGATCGCCGCGTGCAGCGCGGCGCCCGTGGAGACGCCCGCGAAGATGCCCTCCTGCTGGAGGAGTTCACGGGTGCGGGTGACCGCGTCGGCCGAGCCGACCGAGAAGCGGGTGGTGAGCACGGAGGCGTCGTACAGCTCGGGGACGAAGCCCTCGTCGAGGTTGCGCAGGCCGTAGACCAGGTCGTCGTAGCGCGGCTCGGCGGCGACGATCCGGACGCCCGGCTTGTGCTCGCGCAGATAGCGGCCGACGCCCATCAGGGTGCCGGTGGTGCCGAGCCCCGCGACGAAGTGCGTGATGGAGGGCAGGTCGGCGAGGATCTCGGGGCCGGTGGTGGCGTAGTGGGCGCCGGCGTTGTCCGGGTTGCCGTACTGGTAGAGCATCACCCAGTCCGGGTGCTCGGCGGACAGCTCCTTGGCCACCCGTACGGCGGTGTTGGAGCCGCCGGCGGCCGGCGAGGGGATGATCTCGGCGCCCCACATGCCGAGCAGGTCCCGGCGCTCCTGGGAGGTGTTCTCGGGCATCACGCACACCATGCGGTAGCCCTTGAGCTTGGCCGCCATGGCCAGCGAGATGCCGGTGTTGCCGGAGGTGGGCTCCAGGATCGTGCAGCCCGGGGTGAGCCGGCCGTCCTTCTCCGCCTGCTCGATCATGTGCAGGGCGGGGCGGTCCTTGACCGAGCCGGTGGGGTTGCGGTCCTCCAGCTTCGCCCAGATCCGGACGTCGGCGGACGGCGAGAGCCGCGGCAGGCGCACCAGAGGGGTGTTGCCCACCGCGGCCAGCGGGGAGTCGTAGCGCATCGCTGCTCAGCGGCCGATCAGCGCATGCCGCCGGCCACGGCCGGCAGGATCGTCACGTTGTCGCCGTCGCCGAGCTTGGTGTTGATGCCGTCCAGGAAGCGGACGTCCTCGTCGTTCAGGTAGACGTTGACGAAGCGGCGCAGCTGGTCGCCGTCCACGATGCGGGCCTGGATGCCCGGGTGCCGGGTCTCGAGGTCGGCGAAGAGCGCGGCGAGCGTCTCCCCGTTGCCCTCCACCGCCTTCTGGCCGTCGGTGTAGGTGCGGAGGATGGTCGGGATGCGGACCTCGATGGCCATGGTGGCGGGCTCCTGTCAGGAAGGATGTCGTCGGTTCGGGTGGACGCGCGTGAGGGCTCCCGGCCGTCGGGCGCCGGGCGGGGCGCCGCGGCGCGGGGCCGTACGGCGGCAGGGAACGTCAACAGATGGCGCTGTTCAACCTGCACAGGTCGACGTGCAGCCGCGCCACGAGCAGCGTGCCCGGGATCTCGTCGCTCACGTCGTTCAGAACCATGCGCTCATCGTAACGATTCCCGGGCCTCGCCCCGGAGTGTGATCTCGCCCCTCGGACAGTTTCCGTCCGACCGGCGAGACCGGCGTTTCCTCAGCGGTCCGCGACGACCTCGACCTCCTCCTCGGTGACCTCGCCCTCCACGATGCGGAACGAGCGGAACTGGAACTCGCCCGCGCCGTCGGCGTCGGCGGTGGAGACCAGGACGTAGTGGGCGCCGGGCTCGTTGGCGTAGGAGATGTCGGTGCGCGAGGGGTAGGCCTCGGTCGCGGTGTGGGAGTGGTAGATGACCACCGGCTCCTCGTCGCGGTCGTCCATCTCGCGGTAGAGCTTGAGCAGGTCCTGCGAGTCGAACTCGTAGAAGGTGGGCGAGCGGGCCGCGTTCAGCATCGGGATGAACCGCTCGGGCCGGCCGGCGCCCACGGGCCCGGCGACCACGCCGCACGCCTCGTCGGGGTGGTCCGCGCGCGCGTGCGCGACGATCTGGTCGTGGAGCGACTGGGTGATGGTGAGCATGGGCCACAGAATAGACAGAGGGCCGCTCCGTACCGGGGAGTGGTACGGAACGGCCCGTATCGCGGACGTCCTGAGCGGCGGCGGGAGCGGCGTCCACGAGTGTCCGCTCCCGCCGGACGTCCGCGCGGGGGCTACCGCCGGTTGAAGGCGGCGGCCTCCGGGTTGCGGCGCTTGAGCACCAGGTAGGAGACGCCGAGGATCAGGCCCCACAGCGGCGCGCAGTACAGCGAGACGCGGGCGTCCTTGTCGATGCCCATCAGCACGATGACCATGGCGATGAAGGCGAGCGCGAACCAGCTGGCGAACGGGGCGCCGGGGGCGCGGAACTCCGACTTGGGCAGCTCGCCGCGGTCGGACTTGGCGCGGTAGCGGATCTGGCAGACCAGGATGACGATCCACGCCCACATGCCGGAGATGGTGGCGAAGGAGACGACGTAGTCGAACGCCTTGCCCGGCCACTGGTAGTTGATCCAGACGCCGACCAGCATCAGCGCGGCGGAGAACGTGGTGCCCACCAGCGGGGTGCCGCTGCGGGTCAGCTTGGTGAAGAACTGCGGGCCCTGGTTGTTCAGCGCGAGGTCGCGCAGCATCCGGCCGGTGGAGTACATGCCCGAGTTGCAGGAGGACAGCGCGGCGGTGAGCACCACGAAGTTCACGATGCCGGCGCCGGCGGGCAGGCCCATCTTCTCGAAGGCGACCACGAAGGGGCTCGCGCCGGCGTGGAAGCTCGTCCACGGCACGACGGACAGGATCATGATCAGCGCGCCGACGTAGAAGACGGCGATGCGCCACGGCACGGTGTTGATCGCGCGGGGCAGCACGGTCTTGGGGTCCTTGGACTCGCCCGCGGTGACGCCGACCAGCTCGACGGCGAGGAAGGCGAACATGACCATCTGGAGCGTCATCAGCGTGTTGCCGACGCCGTGCGGGAAGAAGCCGCCGTCGCTCCACAGGTGGGTCATGGAGGCGGTGTCGCCGGCGTCGGAGAAGCCGATGGTGAGGATGCCGGCGCAGATCAGGATCATGCCGATGATGGCGGTGACCTTGACCATGGAGAACCAGAACTCCAGCTCGCCGAAGAGCTTCACGGAGATCAGGTTGGCGGCGTAGAGCACGACGGTGAAGATCAGCGCGGACACCCACTGCGGGATGTCGAACCAGTACGTCATGTACGCGGCGGCCGCGGTGACCTCGGTGATGCCGGTGACCACCCAGAACAGCCAGTACGTCCAGCCGGTCACGAAGCCCGCGAACGGGCCGATGAACTCGCGCGCGTACTCCGAGAAGGAACCGGAGACCGGGCGGTACATCAGCAGCTCGCCGAGCGCCCGCATGATGAGGAAGATGACGAAGCCGGCCACGGCGTACGCCAGGATCAGGCTGGGGCCCGCCTTGGAGATGCCCTTGCCCGCGCCGAGGAACAGGCCGGTGCCGATGGCGCCGCCGATGGCGATCATCTGGATCTGCCGGGCGCCGAGACCGCGGTGGTAGCCCTCGCCGTCCTGCACGGCCTCTTCGCCGGATTGTGCTTGTTTGACCTGCGCTGAGGTCATGCGTGGTGCGCCTTTCTCCATGCCGACCCGGACCGTTCGTCGGCCGCGGATCGGGTTTCGATCCCCCCGGATGATGGAGTCATGCCTGGCCGGCGGTCGCCGGCTCGGTGGCGCACCCGGCCGAACGTGGGTGGTGTTCGCCGGGCGTCGTGAAGATGTACCACGCCCGGACCGCTGATCGCAGGTGTCGAATGTGACGCACGGCACGGAATGAAACGGACAATACCCGCCACAATGTGACCATACTGGTCACAAAGGTGACGGGATCGTTATCCGGATTTGAGCGTCCTCTGAGCGAACACTCAATCGGCACAAACCGGCGGATGTCAGGGCAGCAATGTGGAGACCAGCGTCTCCTGGAGCCCGCCCAGCCACAGATAGGCCATCACCATCGGCTTGCGCGCGTCCTCGTCGGGCAGCCCGTACAGCACGTCGGCGTCGTCCTCGTCGGTGATCTCCAGCCGCGCCGCGATGGCCAGGCGCAGGTCGTTCAGCGCGCCGAGCCAGCTCCTGGACTGCTCCGGCGACAGCTTCAGCACCGCCGCTCCCCCGCCGCCCGCGGACAGCTCGTCCAGCGAGCGGATCACCGCGAGGGCGCTCTCCCGCTTGCCGGCCCTGAGGTCGTTCTCGGTGTAGCGGCGGAACTCGGCGGAGTGGTCGCGCTGCTCGGCGGCCCGCTCGGGGTCGGCCGCCGGCTGCCCGGGGTCGCCGTAGGCGTCCGGGAACAGGCGCCGCAGCACCGGGTCGGCGGGCGGCTCGCTGGGGCCCTCGGCGAACAGCTCGGCCAGCGGATCGGCCGGAGCGTCCTCGGCCGGCCCCGGGCCGATCAGCTCCAGGAGCTGCACGGCCAGCGAGCGGATGATGGAGATCTCTACGTCGTCGAGGGCGACGGCCGCGCCGCCGCCGGGAAGCGGTTCGAAGTGTCCTGGCATGGAGGGGGTCGCTACTTCCGGGTCCGGGCGGTCGGGCGGGCTACTTGCGGTCCTGCTGGAGGGTGGCCCACAGACCGTAGCCGTGCATGGCCTGCACATCCCGTTCCATCTCCTCGCGACTCCCGCTGGAGACGACCGCCCGCCCCTTCTGGTGGACGTCGAGCATGAGCTTGGTGGCCTTGTCCTTGGAGTAGCCGAAGTACGTCTGGAAGACATACGTCACGTAGCTCATCAGGTTGACGGGGTCGTTGTGGACGATCGTCACCCAGGGGACGTCGGGCTCGGGTACGGCGAAGACCTCCTGAGCCGACTCGGTCTTCTCGATCTCGATGGGTGCGGCTGCCGTCACATGGCCCATGCTGCCACCACAGGGGGGTAGGAGCACAAACGAGCAGGCCCCGCGACCCCAAATCGTCAGACTGACGAAATGGGAGTACGATCCTTCGCCAGGCTGCACACACCGGGGACCGACCCCCGGAGGACAGGCGCGCGGCGCCGGAGAACCGCAGTTTCACGGCTAGGAGAGTTTGGTGGGCGTAGCGGACCTTGGGCTGCCGGTCGATGTTCCCTCGACGGCGCTCTTCACCGATCACTACGAGCTGACCATGCTGCAGGCGGCCCTGAAGGCCGGGACGGCCGAGCGGCGCGGGGTCTTCGAGGTGTTCACCCGGCGGCTGCCGCACGGGCGCCGCTACGGCGTGGTGGCCGGGACCGGGCGGGTGCTGGACGCGGTGGAGAACTTCCGCTTCGACTCCGGCGTCCTCGGCTACCTGCGCGAACGGCGGGTGGTGGACGAGCCGACCCTCCAGTGGCTGGCCGACTACCGCTTCAGCGGCGACATCTGGGGCTACCCCGAGGGCGAGGTGTACTTCCCGGGCTCGCCGATCCTGCGGGTGGAGGGCTCCTTCGGCGAGTGCGTGCTGCTGGAGACGGTGATCCTCTCCATCCTCAACCACGACTCGGCGATCGCCGCCGCCGCCTCCCGGATGGCCTCGGCCGCCGGCGGCCGCCCGCTGATCGAGATGGGCGCCCGGCGCACCCACGAGCTGGCCGCGGTGGCCGCCTCCCGCGCCGCCTACGTCGGCGGCTTCACCTCCACCTCCGACCTCGCGGCCGGCTTCCGCTACAACATCCCCACCGTCGGCACCTCCGCGCACGCCTTCACCCTGCTGCACGACCGCGAGCGCGACGCCTTCCAGGCCCAGGTCGACTCGCTCGGCCGGGACACGACGCTGCTGGTGGACACCTACGACGTCACCGAGGCGGTGCGCACCGCGGTCGAGGTGGCCGGTCCCGAGCTGGGCGCCGTGCGCATCGACTCCGGCGACCTGCTGCTGGTCGCCCACCGGGTGCGCCAGCAGCTGGACGAGCTGGGCGCCCGCGACACGAAGATCGTCGTCACCTCGGACCTGGACGAGTACGCCATCGCCTCCCTGGCGGCGGCGCCCGTGGACGCCTACGGCGTGGGCACCCAGCTGGTCACCGGCTCCGGCCACCCGACCGCCTCCATGGTCTACAAGCTGGTCGCCCGCGCCGAGTCCGCCGACCCGAGGGCGCCGCTCAAGGCGGTGGCGAAGAAGTCCAGCGGCGGCAAGACCTCCATCGGCGGCCGCAAGTGGGCGGCCCGCCGGCTGGACGCGGACGGGATCGCCGAGGCCGAGGTGGTCGGCACCGGACCGGTCCCCGCCGAGCTGGCCGGCCGGCAGCTGCTGGTCGAGCTGGTCAAGGGCGGCGAGGTCGTCGGGCGCGAGCCGCTGGACGCCGCCCGGGAGCGGCACGCCGCCGCCCGCGCCGCCCTGCCGCTGTCCGCGACGCAGCTCTCGCGCGGGGAACCCGTCCTTCCGACGGAGTACGCGACCGAGGGCTCGGGTAACTAAAGCGGGTGCCCGTCCGTACCCCTCCGTCCGGCCCGCGCCGGCCCCGACAGCCCTGACCCGACAGCCGAAGGACACCCACCATGCGCCGCGCACTGATCGTCGTCGATGTGCAGAACGACTTCTGCGAGGGAGGCAGCCTCGCGGTGTCCGGCGGCTCCGACGTCGCCGCCGCGATCACCGAGCTGATCGGGCAGGCGCCGGCCGGCTACCGGCACGTGGTGGCCACCCGCGACCACCACATCGCGCCCGGCGGGCACTTCGCGGACGACCCCGACTACGTGCGCTCCTGGCCCGCGCACTGCGTGGCGGGCACCGAGGGCGTGGGCTTCCACCCGAACTTCGCGCCCGCCGTCGCCTCCGGCGCGATCGACGCCGTCTTCGACAAGGGCGCCTACTCGGCGGCCTACAGCGGCTTCGAGGGCGCCGACGAGAACGGCGTGTCGCTGGCCGACTGGCTGCGGGACCGGGAGATCGACGAGGTGGACGTGGTGGGCATCGCCACCGACCACTGCGTGCGGGCCACCGCCCTGGACGCGGTCCGCGAGGGCTTCCGCACCCAGGTGCTGCTGGACCTCACTGCCGGGGTGTCCGCCGCGACCACCGAGCGGGCGCTGGAGGAGCTGCGCGAGGCAGGCGTCGAACTCACCGGCAAGCCGGTCCTCGCGTAGCGGCGCCGGCCGGGACCGCGTGCGGCACGTGGCCGCTCACGCCCCGGCGCCGGCCGGTGCGGGCCGGCGCAGCAGTGCCCTGATCGGCTGCCACAGCTGCGGCGGGCCGGCGCAGGCGCCGACCGCGCCGTCCTGGGCGGTGCGCCATATCAGGCCGTCGGGGTGGTGCAGGACCGCGGTGATCTCGTCCGGGGTGGGCGGGGCGCCGTTGCCGCGCAGGTAGACCGCGCGCAGGCCGAGGTTGCGCAGCCGGGTCAGGGCGCGGGCGCGGTTGTGGGCGTGCACCAGCACCCGGACGCCGCCGGCGCCGTCGGGGGCGGTGCCGGGCAGGTTCAGGGCCACCACCACCCGGCCGTTCGGCAGCTTGCAGAAACCTCCTGCGGCCATGCGGTCACGTCCCCGTTCCGGTCGGTGTCAATAAGCGAGTCACAGCAGGCACCTAAACACGATCGGCGGCAACCCGCCAGGGGGTTGCCGCCGATACGTCTGTGAACTGCGGTTTTATCGACTACTTGACCGCGCGGCCGACCTCGAGCTCGATCGTGGAGCCGTTCTTGGCCTCCTTGGTGATCTTGATCTTGGTGTTGGTGTCAGTGACCTTGACCCCGGCCGCCGGGTTCGCGGCGTCGTAGTAGGAGCTGGTGTGGTCGTTGAAGACCGACACGCCCTTGGACGACTTGATCTTCGTCGCGACGTCCGCCTTGTGCAGCGTGATGCCGTCGGTGGCGAAGGTGCTGAACGGGGAGTCGTAGGCCTGGACGCGGTTGCGCATCAGGGTGCCGTCGGTCCACTTCAGCAGGTTCGGGTGCGAGTCGATCGGCAGGATCAGACCGGAGCCCGGGTGGGTGCCGGTGTTGTTGTCCACCTGGGAGGTGTCCCACTTCCAGATCAGCAGGCCGTTCTGGTACGGGTAGTGCTCCACCCAGTCGGGGCGCTTGGCCGAGCCGAAGTTGTACGGGCCGGTCTTCAGCGTGGTGTCGTACGAGACGTACTGGCGGTTCTCGGCGATGTAGTACTGCTTGTAGTCCTTGGTGAAGGACGCGCCGATGCGGGAGAAGCCGTTCGCCGTCCAGGCCGCGTCCGCGCTCTCGGCGTCGTCGGCGAAGACGGTCGCGCCGTCCGCGGTCAGCGTGATCTCGTCGGCCGCGAAGCCCTTGAGCGCCACGCCGCCGTCCGTCTGGTAGCGGAAGCGGAGCTGGAACTTCTGCCCGGCGTAGGCGTTCAGGTCGTACGACAGCTTCTGGTAGGCGTCCGCCGAGCCGGTCAGGGCCGGGGTGCCGCTGGCGTCACGCGGGATCGGCTGGCCGTTCGCGGTGCCGTCCAGGGCGGTCCAGTTGGCGCCGCCGTCGGTGGAGACCTCGGTGTAGAGGTAGTCGTAGTTGGCCTCGATGTCGTACCAGCCGTCGAGCGTGAGGGCGGCCGACTTCTTGCCGGTGAGGTCCACGGACCGGGTCAGCGTGTTCTTCAGGTCGTTGGCGCTGCCGCTCCACCACTGGGTGGAACCCTGCGCGGGGGCGACGACCTCGGTGGTGACCGCCTTGTCCGGCAGCGAGACGACCAGCGCCTGCTTGTACTTGGTGTTGTACTCGGACACGCCCAGCTTGTGCCAGGAGCTGACGCCCGCCTTGGCGGTGTCGTAGTTCAGCCAGCCGAGCTGGAGCTTGTCCCAGGCGTTCATGTCGCCGGGCAGGTCGCCGATGGCGTCCTCGCCGCGGCCGAGCCAGGAACCGGAGGACATCAGGGTCCAGAAGCCGGTGGAGTTCTCGCCGCCCGCGGTGTCGTACTCGTCGGGCAGGCCGAGGTCGTGGCCGTACTCGTGGGCGTAGACGCCGAGTCCGCCGTTCTCCGGCTGGATGGTGTAGTCCCCGACCCAGATACCGGTGTCGCCGACCTGGGCGCCGCCGAGCTTGTTGTCGCTCGGGCCGGTGGCGCCGGCGTCGGTGCCGAAGGCGTACCAGCGGTGCGCCCAGATCGCGTCGGTGCCCTGGACGCCGCCGCCCGCGGACTCGTCCTCACCGGCGTGCACGATCTGGAAGTGGTCGACGTAGCCGTCGGGCTCGTTGAAGTTGCCGTCGCCGTCGTAGTCGTAGCGGTCCCACTGGTCGTACTTGGCCAGGTCCGCCTTGATGTCGGCGTCGGACTTGCCGGCCGCCTTCTGCTGGGCGACGTAGGCGTTCAGACCGTCGCTGACGACGTTCCACACGCTGGGGCAGTTGGTCGAGCCGCAGGCGTTGTTGCCGTAACGGGCCTCGTTGTAGGGCACCTTGACCCAGTCGGCGACCTCGCCGTCGACCGAGTAGCGGCCCGAGGACTGCGTCTCGTAGTACTTCTTGACCGACTCGGTGTTCTTGCCGGTGCCGAAGTACAGGTCCTGGAAGTGCTGCTGGTTGTAGTCCTTCTGCCAGGCCGTCGAGTTGTCCGTCTTGCGGTCCGGCGCGGCTATCTGGTTGTGCAGGGGGCCGGCGGTGCCGCCGAACTTGGGGTCGGTCTTGTCCCCGAACTCGACCAGGATGGTGAAGATCTTGTCGGTCTTCTCCCGGCCAAGCTCGACGTACTTGGAGTCGCCCTTCTTGCCCTTGAGCTGGACGACCTTGGAGCCGTTGCGGTCCTGGACCTTGCTGCGGCCGTCGATGACCTGGTTCAGGGCCTCCTGGCGCTGGGCTTCCTGCGTCTTGCTCAGCGGACCGTCGAGGTCGTGCTCCTGCTGCTTCTCCGGCTGCGGGTCGTGCCGGTGCACGGAGGCGGCGGCGTCCGTGGTGGCGGCCTCCGCGACGGCGAACGTCGAGAACGCGGCGGTGGCCGACGCGAGCGCGACGCCGATCGCGGCCGCTCTGAACGTCCAGGTTCTGCTTGTCACTTGATGTCCTCCCCTGACGCGTGTCCGTCCGCGCGGAAGGGGGGATGGGGTGAGGTGCGAGTCCGCGCGCGATCAACGCGTTTAGCCAAGTGACGCTATTTGACTAGAGGTTTACGAGAAAAGACAGACCTTGACTTGAACAGATCAAGTGCACTATGCGGAGCCGACGTTCGCTTTACGGACGCGGACGCGGCACGGACGGGCCCGTGGGGGGCGCGGCGTGACTCCGTGCGCCCCCTGTGCACCGGCACCGTGGGTTAGGTCACGCTTACCGCCCGCTCCGCTCGGGCATGGAGGCGAATAGAGTCGACGGCCGGACGCCCGGAACCGGCGGAACGCCAGGCCGTCGCCGTGGTCCTGGTCATCCCGGTCAGCCCGTCGTACTCCGAACCCCTTCCGAGGACACGATTGCCATGCCTCGTCCGACCGCCGCACAGCTCGCCTACGGTTCCTGCACCGTGATCCTGTCGACGCTCGCCATGCTGCTGCTGTCGCAGACGGAGTCGGGCGTGGGGATCGCCGTCATCGCCCTGGCGGCCCTCGCCCTGGGACTCCTGGTCGCCCTGACGGTGCCGCTGCCGAAGGCGCCGGAGACGGCGACCGGGACGGCGGGGGCCGAGGCGGCCGCGGGGACCGCGGGGGCGGGCGCGGCTCCGGGGACCGCCGGGGCCGGGGCGGCCGCCGGGCGGGAGCGGGCGCCGCAGCGGCGGGAGGCCGTCTCCGCGGGCGCGGACGCGGGACGGCGGCGGACCTCGGCGTCCTGAGGCAACGCCGTCCCCGGACTCCTCCGCCCTCGGCGCGTCACTCGGTGCTGACCACCACCGTCTTCGCCGCCTTGTCGTGCAGGCCCTGCTTGTAGGGCCGGTCGAAGAAGCTCCAGCCGCCGCAGACCGCCAGCCACAGACAGGCGCAGCAGAACCAGAACGGGATCCAGAGCACGGCGGCGCGCGCCAGCGAGGTCGCGACGGACGGCGTGGAGCCGTCGGACAGGTTCGCCACCCGCATCCCGAGCCACTTCTTGCCGAGGGTCTGTCCCGACCGGGCCGTCATGAAGGTGTCGTAGGCGAGGTACAGCACCAGGCCGACCGCCGACTGGCCGAGGGACCTGCCGACCTCGATCTGGTCGGCGTTCATCGCGTACTCGTTGACGTGCAGGGCCCAGGTGAGCAGCCAGGCGATCACGCCGATGATGATCAGGTCGATGATCCGGGCGAGGGTGCGGCGGCCGCTGTCCGCGAGCGGGGGCATGCCGGCGAGGGGATCACCGGGGTACGGGCCACCGCCGCCGTACGGACCTCCGCCGCCCCCGTACGGGCCACCGCCGCCGGGGGGACCACCCCCGTAGGGGCCGCCGCCACCGCCGTAGGGGCCACCGCCGCCCGGGGCGCCTCCCCCGTAGGGGCCACCGCTCTCGTACGGGCTGCCGCCGCCCTCGTACGGGTTGCCGCCGCCCGGACCGGCGCCGCCGTCGCCCTGGCCGCCGCCGTGCGGGGGCTCGTCGTACGGGTTGCCGCCGCCCCGGTGCGGGGGCGGGGTTCCGGAGCCGCGGGGTGGTTCGGAGCCGGGGGGCGGTTCGGTGCTCATGCGCCGAGTGGATCTCGAAGACGCCCGCACCGCATCCGGCGAGCACCCGTACGGATGACCCGGACGACGCCCCTAGCCCGTACCGGTACCGGTACGGGTCACGCCGCGACGAACGTGTGCGCCGCCTTGTCGTGCCAGCACTGGTGCCACGGCCGGTCGAACAGGCACCACAGGACGCCCAGCAGCCCGATCCCGAGCAGTCCGGGCACGCTGTAGACGAGCCAGCGGCGCAGCGCGGCCCCGAACGAGGGCGGCTCGTGCGCCTCGATGTCGCGCACCTGGAGGCCGCACAGCTTCTTGCCCAGGGTGCGGCCCCACTTGGCGGTGGGCAGCGCCTCGCAGACCACGCCGGCGAGCAGCAGCACGGCCAGCACGACGCCGAGACACATGGCCGTCGTGCCGTCCAGCAGCCAGACGGTGACCGTCTGTCCGGAGAGCCTGGCCGCGTCGAGCTTCGCGTCGACGTGGTCGACCGCCTTGGCGCCGAGCGGTACGGCGGCCACGGCGGTGACGGCGCCGAGGACGAGCGAGTCGACCAGCCGGGCGGCCAGCCGTCTGCCGAGACCGGCCGGCCGGGCCTCCGCCTGCCGGCGCGCCGCCGCCTGGAACACGTCCTCGACCGGCGGCTTCCAGGGCGCGACCGGCTGGTCCTCCCCCGTCCCGGCGAGCTGGTGCACCTGCTGCGCCCAGGACGCCTGCCCACCGCCGGGGCCACTGGTCACGGGCGCGGGCACGGCGGCGGCCGGGGCGGACTGGGGCAGACCGGGTTGAGGCAGGCCGGACTGGTGGGGCAGCGCGGGGGCCGACGGCGCGGAGGGGAGGGACGGTCCGGGCGGCGCGGAGTGCAGGGCGGCGGGCGGCTGCCCCTGCGGGTGTCCCTGGCCCTGTCCCTGGGCGGGGCCCTGCGGGTGGTGCGGGTGGTGCGGGGTCTGGCCCGGGACCTGGCCCGGCGCGGCCGAGGCGCGGGCGGCGGCGGCCTTCCCGGCGCCGAAGCCGGGGGCCGCAGGCAGCTCGGGCGCGCCCACCGGACCCTGCGGGGCGGTGCCCGCCGGCCGGGGCGACCCCTGGGCGGGCACGGACGGCGACCCGGCACCGGCCGGACCGCCGTGCCGGGCCGGGCCGGGCACCGGGCGGAAGGTCATGGTGCCGTCGTCGGCGCGGGGCCCCGCCGGGCCCGGGATGCCGTGTGCGGAGGCGGTCCCGCCCGGCGCGTCGTCGTCCGTGGGACGGCGGAACACGAAGGTGCCGGGCTCCGACTGCCCGGGCGCTGACGCGTCCTGACCGTGCGGCAGGGTGTGGCCCGGCACGTCGGCCCGTGCCTCGGGCGCGAGCGCCGGACCGTCGCCGCGCGGGAGCCGCGGGTCGGCCGCGGGGTCGGGCTCGCCCCAGGAGACCCGGCGGTCCTGGTCACCGCCGAAGCCGGACTGCCGGGACCGGTCGGCGCCCCAGGCCGCCGCCGGTTCGGGACGGGCTCCCCCGCCCTGACCGGCCGGTCCGGACGGTTCCGGCTCCTCGACCGGGTCCTCGTCGAAGAAGTGCGGGCCGGTCTCCTCCAGCGCCGGGGCCGCGGGACGCGCGGGTCGCACCCCGGGCGGCGGGCTGAGCGGCTCGCCGTCGGCGGGCGCCGGCCGGCTGGTGCCCGGCACCCAGGAGGCGCCGTCCCAGTACCGGACGTAGCCGGGGATGGACGGGTCCGGGTAGTACCCCTCGCGGGGCCTGTCGTCACCTGGTGCCGGGGTTGGGGCGCTCATGTCCGTCGTCCCGTATCTGCTCGGGGGCCGTCTTGGGGGCCTCCACATCTATCAGACCCGCGCACCCCGCAGCGCCAGTCCCGCCGGACCCACTCCTTTCCGGGCAACCTCGGGCACGTACTTCGCATCGGCGTAAGCAGGGGGACGCCGGTGGAAAAGGGTGGGCAAAGATCCGTCGGGCGGCGTAATCCGGGACCGCCCGACGGGGTTGGTCCCAGCGGGACCGGAGGCAGGGGTCCGGGGGCCGCCGCCCGGAGTTCGCGGGCCGCCGCCCGGAGTTCAGAACAGCTTGCCCGGGTTGAGGATGCCGAGCGGGTCGAACACCTGCTTGACCGCGCGCTGCATCTCGACGCCCACCGGGCCGATCTCGCGCGCCAGCCACTCCTTCTTCAGCACGCCCACGCCGTGCTCGCCGGTGATCGTGCCGCCCAGGCGCAGCCCGAGGGCCATGATCTCGTCGAAGGACTCGCGGGCGCGCCGGGACTCGTCCGCGTCCTGGGCGTCGAAGCAGACGGTCGGGTGGGTGTTGCCGTCCCCGGCGTGCGCGCAGACGCCGATGGTGAGCCGGTACTTCTCGGCGATCCGCTCGATGCCCTCCAGCATCTCGCCGAGCCGGGAGCGCGGCACGCACACGTCGTCGATCATCGTCGTGCCCTTGACCGCCTCCAGCGCGGTCAGCGACAGACGCCGGGCCTGGAGCAGCAGTTCGGACTCGGCTGCGTCGTCGGCGGGGACGACCTGGGTGGCGCCGGCCGCCTCACACAGCGCGCCGACGGCGGCCAGGTCGGCGGCCGGGTCCGGGGTGTCGAAGGCGGCGAGCAGCAGCGCCTCGGTGGTCTCGGGCAGGCCCATGTGGGCGAGGTCGTTGACGGCCTTGACCGTCGTACGGTCCATGAGTTCGAGCAGTGAGGGCACGTGGCCGCCGGCCATGATCCGGCACACCGCCTCGCAGGCGTCGGCCGCGGAGGCGAACTCGGCGGCGAGGACGAGCTGCTGCGGCGGCTGCGGCTTCAGGGCGAGCACGGCCCGTACGACGATGCCGAGCGAGCCCTCGGAGCCGACGAACAGCCGGGTGAGGTCGTAGCCGGCGACGCCCTTGGCGGTGCGGCGGCCGGTGGACATCAGGCGGCCGTCGGCGAGCACCACGTCCAGACCGAGGACGTACTCGGCGGTGACCCCGTACTTCACGCAGCACAGGCCGCCGGAGGCGGTGCCGATGTTGCCGCCGATGGTGCACGTCTCCCAGCTGGAGGGGTCCGGCGGGTAGTACAGGCCGTGCTCGCCCACGGCGCGGGACAGGGCGGCGTTGACGACGCCGGGCTCGACCACCGCGACCCGGTCGACCGGGTTGATCTCCAGGATGCGGTCCATCTTGGTCAGGGACAGGACGACGCAGCCGTCGGAGGCGTTGGCCGCGCCGGACAGACCGGTGCGGGCGCCCTGCGGGACGACGGGGACGCGCAGCGTGGTGGCGGTGCGCATGACGTGCTGGACCTGTTCCACCGTGCGCGGCAGCACGACGACGGCGGGGGCGCCGGAGGGGCAGAAGCTCGCCATGTCGTTGGCGTAGGAGGCGGTGACGTCGGGATCGGTGAGGACCGCCTCGGCCGGCAGGCCCGCGAGGAGCCGGTCGGTGAGCTCGCCCCGGGCATGGGGCTCGCCCGGGACCGTGAGATCGCCCTGGGCGGCGGTGGGGCCGCCCCGGACCGTGAGATCGCCCTGGGCGGTGACGCCCTCGTGGGGGTCGGCGTCGGCTTGGATACGGCTCATGATCACAGCCTTGCACTCGGGACCATCCGTGTGAACCCCGCCGCGCGCGCCCCTCCGCCTGCCGGGTGGCGGTCGTCCCGGCCGCCGGGTCGCGGGCCGCCCGGGGGCGGGCGGCGGCGCACAGTGTGCGCCATGGAGAAGCGTCTGCGCCGTCCGGACCCGCCCCTGACGGCCGAGTCCGGACGGCGGTCGCGGCTGCTGCCGAGGGTACTGCTCGCCCTGGGCGTGCTGCTCGTCGTCGCCGGGGCGGCCGGGGTGCCGGCCGTGGTGTGGTGGCGGCCCGTGGAGGCGCCGCAGCGGCGCGCGCAGCGGCCGGCGCCGCCTGCGGCCGCTGCGGCGGGGGTCGGTGCGGCGGGGGCGCTGAGCGCGGTGGCGGCGGGGGCGCCGGTCTCGCCGCTCGGTCTCGCGCGGCTGATCGCCGACCGGGAGCGGCTGGTGCGCGCGCGGCCCGGGGACGCGGGGGCGTGGGCGGTGCTCGGGGCCGCCTACGCGGAGCGCGGGCGGCGCGGCGGCGACACGGCGGACTTCCCGAAGGCCGACGGCGCCCTGCGGACCTCGCTGCGGCTGCGCCCGCAGCGCAACACGGAGGCGCTGACCGGTCTGGCGGTGCTGGCGAACCTGCGGCGGGACTACCGCGGCGCGCGGGAGTGGGGCGAGGCGGCGCTGAAGCCGGATGCGAAGCGGTGGGCGGCGTATCCGCCGCTGATCGACGCCTACGGCGGGCTCGGCGACTACCGGGCCGCCCGGCGCGCCCTGGACGAGCTGCTGAAGCTGCGCCGCTCCCCCGCGGTCGCGGCGCGGGCCGCCGACGTCTACTGGGACCGCGGCTGGCGGGAGGACGCGGCGGCCCAGGCCGCGGACGCGGTGGAGCGGGCGGCCGAACCGGCCGAGCGGGCCGTCTACGCCGCCCGGGCCGGGCGGATCGCCTGGGAGCGGGGCGACTTCGCCGAGGCGCTGCGGTACGACGAGGCGGCGCTGCGGCTGGACGGCGGGCAGCGGGAGGCGCTGGCCGGGCGGGCCCGCACGCTCGCCTCGCTGGGGCGTACGGCGCAGGCGCGGGCGGCCTACCGCACCGCGCTCGGCAGCCGGCCGAGCCCCGATGTCCTGCTGGAACTGGGCGAGTTGTACGAGTCGGCGGGCGAGGAGGAGCAGGCGGCGGCGCAGTACGCGCTGGCGCGGGCGCGGGCCCGGCAGGAGGCGGCGGCCGGCGTGGACGACGAGGTGGCGCTCGGGCGGCTGGAGGCGGACCACGGCGACGCGGCGGAGGCGGTGGCGCGGCTGCGCGCGGAGTGGGAGCGCCGGCCGGGGACCGCGGTGGCCGACGCGCTGGGGTGGGCGCTGCACCGGGACGGCCAGGACGAGGAGGCGCTGCGGTTCGCGACGGCGGCGACGGACGCGGCGAAGGGGGGCGGGGTGCGGTCGGCGCTGTACGCGTACCACCGGGGCGCGATCGAACTGGCCCTGGACCGGTCCGGCCCCGCCCGCCACCACCTGGAGCTGGCCCTGCGCACCAACCCGGCGTTCTCGCCGCTGTGGGCCCCGGCGGCGCGGGAGGCGCTGACGGACCTGGGCGACCCGTCCCTGACGGACGCCCCGGCGGGCGTGGAACTGGCGGCTCCGCGGCCGACGGCTGGAGCGGGCGGGGCGGGCGGGACGCCCGGAGCCGCAGGTACTGCCGGGACAGCCGGAGCGCCCGCGCCCGGCGCGGGCACTCCGTAGGAGACTCGCACCGGGCGCCGGGCACCGGAGGCCGGGCGCGGTGGCCAGGCACCGGGGCCGGAAGCCCGGCGCCCGGGGCGTCAGAGGTTGCCGCGGCGCTCCTGCTCGCGCTCGATCGCCTCGAAGAGGGCCTTGAAGTTGCCCTTGCCGAAGCCCATCGAGCCGTGGCGCTCGATGAGTTCGAAGAAGACGGTCGGGCGGTCCTGGACCGGCTTGGTGAAGATCTGCAGCAGGTAGCCGTCCTCGTCGCGGTCCGCGAGGATCTTCTGCTCGCGCAGCGTGTCGATCGGCACCCGGGTGTCGCCGACCCACTCGCCGAGCGTGTCGTAGTAGCTGTCCGGCGTGTCGAGGAACTCCACGCCCGCCGCCCGCATCTGCCGCACCGTCTGCACGATGTCGTTGGTGTTCAGCGCGATGTGCTGGACGCCGGCGCCGCCGTAGAACTCCAGGTACTCGTCGATCTGGGACTTCTTCTTGGCGATGGCCGGCTCGTTGATCGGGAACTTCACCTTGAGCGTGCCGTCGGCCACGACCTTGGACATCAGCGCGCTGTACTCGGTCGCGATGTCGTCGCCCACGAACTCCTTCATGTTCGTGAAGCCCATGACCTTGTTGTAGAACTCCACCCACTCGTTCATCCGGCCGAGTTCGACGTTGCCGACGCAGTGGTCGACGGCCTGGAAGGAGCGCTTGGCGGGCGGCGCGACGATCGGCTTGGCGGCGGTGTAGCCGGGCAGGTACGGGCCGGTGTAGCCGGAGCGGTCCACGAGGGTGTGCCGGGTCTCGCCGTAGGTGGCGATCGCGGCCAGGACGACCGTGCCGTGCTCGTCCTTCACCTCGTACGGCTCGGCCACCGAGCGCGCCCCGTGCTCGACGGCGTAGGCGTACGCGGCGCGCGCGTCCGGCACCTCGATGGCGAGGTCCACGACGCCGTCGCCGTGCTCGGCCACGTGCTGGGCGAGGAACTCGCCCCAGGGGGTGGCGGGCTTGATCACCGAGGTGAACACGAAGCGGGCGGAGCCGCTCTCCAGGACGTAGCTCGCGGTCTCCCGGCTGCCGTTCTCCGGTCCGGAGTAGGCGACCAGGCTCATGCCGAAGGCGGTCGAGTAGTAGTGCGCCGCCTGCTTGGCGTTGCCCACGGCGAAGACGACCGCGTCCATTCCCTTGACCGGGAAGGGGTCGGCCTGCCGAGCGGTCACATCGGGAGTGTGCTCTGTGGTCTGCGTCATAGCGGAAGGGTCACCCGGACCCGCAAGGTGCGCAATAGTTCGCGTATCCACTGGGCAATGTGGCCAGTGAATGACCCGTGCCGACGGGCTTTCTGTACAGGATGACCACCCAAGGAGGCGGGCCGGTGGCGATCGATCACCTGGACGGCCGCATCATCGTGCTGCTGGCGCGCGAGCCGCGGATCGGCGTGCTGGAGATGTCCCGGCGGCTCGGGGTCGCCCGCGGGACGGTGCAGGCGCGGATGGACCGGCTCCAGTCGAACGGGGTGGTCCGCGGCTTCGGCCCGGAGGTGGACCCGGCGGCGCTGGGCTATCCGGTGACGGCGTTCGCCACGCTCCAGATCCGGCAGGGCCAGGGGGCGGGCGTACGGGCCCATCTGGCGACCGTGCCGGAGGTGCTGGAGCTGCACACCACCACCGGCACCGGCGACATGCTGTGCCGGCTGGTGGCCCGCTCCAACGCGGACCTCCAGCGGGTGATCGACCGGGTGGTGGGGATCGAGGGCATCGTGCGCGCCTCGACGGCGATCGTGATGGAGAACCCGGTGCCGCTGCGGATCATCCCGCTGGTGGAGCAGGCGGCGGAGGAGGAGGGGTAGGGGGCGGCGGCCCAGTTACAAAGACTCCGTTGCAAAGAAGGCTTTGCAACGCTATCTTCGGATGCATGGACGAGTTCCAGCACCCCGATGTTCGCCCGCTCGACGCCCACTCGCTGCGCGGTCTGGCCCATCCCCTGCGGATGCGGCTGCTGACCCTGCTGCGCCACGGCGGCCCCGCCACCGCGTCGCAACTTGCCGCCAGGCTGGGCGAGTCCAGCGGCGCGACCAGCTACCACCTGCGCCAGCTCGCCGCGCACGGCTTCGTCGAGGACGCGCCGGAGCACGGCAAGGGACGCGAACGCTGGTGGCGGGCGGCCCAGCGGGGCGTGAGCTTCGACGAGGGGCTGCTCGAACACCCCGACCCCCAGGTGCGGGGCGCCGCGGACCTGTTCCTGCACGAGACCGCGAGCAACCGCACCCAGGAACTGGCCACCTGGCTCGCCAACCGGAACGACTGGTCCGAGGACTGGCGGCACGCCTCGGACCTGAGCGACTTCACGCTGCGTCTCACGCCCGAACAGGCCGTCGACCTCATCCAGAAGATGCACGAACTGGTCAACAGCTACCGCGCGTGGGCCCCCGAGGCCGACGCGGCGGACACCGAACAAGTCCGCGTCCACACCCACGTCTTCCCCACCCGTACGGACTGAGAGGCCCCGCGATGCATCCCGAGAGCCACCTGATCCTGCACCACGCCCGCGCCGCCGAACTCCACGCCGCGACCCGCGCGCGCCGACAGGCCGCGGACGCCGGGCGTCCGGGTGAGCTGCGTGCCCGCCTCGGCTGGACCCTCGTGGAGGTCGGCCTGCGCCTGGCCACCGCCCCGCAGCCGGCGCTCGCCCACGCCTGAGAGCCGTACCGGACCCGTAAGGGCCGTCAGTCAGCAGCTCGGGATCGAGCCCTTGCCCTTCTCCAGGGCCGTCAGGGCGTTCACCGCGCCCTTGAGGGTGGTCACCGGAATCAGCCGCAGCCCCTTCGGCAGCTCCGCCTTGGCGTCGGCGCACTCGGCCTTCGGGACCACGAAGACGGTGGCGCCGTCCCGGCGGGCGGCCTGCGTCTTGAGGGCGACACCGCCGACCGCGCCCACCGTGCCGTCGGCGTCGATCGTGCCCGTACCGGCGATGGTGCGGCCGCCGGTGAGGTCGCCGCCGGCGCCGTCGCCGTTCAGCTTGTCGATGATGCCGAGGGTGAACAGGAGGCCCGCGCTGGGGCCGCCGATGTCGGCGAGCTTCAGCGACACCTTGATGTTCTTGTCGCCGCTGCGGCCCAGGTACTTCAGCGCGGCCTCGGTCGCCGCGTCCTGGGACTGCTTCATCTGCTCGCTGTTGTGCCGCTCGATCTCCTTGACGGTGTCGCCGCTCGGATAGACCGCGTCGCGCGGCATGATCGCCCGGTCGGTGGCGAACCAGCCGTCGATCACGTCGGCCAGCGAGACGTGCGCGTCCGGGCCGGTCGCCACGATGGTCGTCATCCGCAGCTGCCCGCTGGTGTGCCGGACGGGCGTGCCGGAGACGGTGATCACCTGGCTGCCCTTGAACGACCCGAGCACGTTCGCCGTCGACCCCGGCTGCGCCACCGAGAACGGCAGCGGCGCGAAGGCGGCCGTGGCGATCAGGGCCACGACGGGCAGCGCGCAGACGGCTACGGCCTGGGGGCGTGTGAGGCGAGAGAGCACGGGGTCAATCTACGCGACCCCCGCTCACGCCCCCGCGCCGACCGTGAGCGACGACTCGGTCACTCCGGCCCTCGGCACACACCTCGACTCCCCGGCCACCTCAACACCCCGGCCGCCGCGCCTCGCCGCCGCCTCAGCGCAGCGCCTCGGCCACCTCGCGGGCCGCGTCCATCACCCTCGGGCCCACCCGCTCGGGTACGGAGTCGGCGAGCATCACCACGCCCACGCTGCCCTCGACGCCGGTCACCCCCAGCAGGGGCGCCGCCGCGCCGCACGCGCCGGCCTCCAGCTCGCCGTGGGTGAGGGTGTAGCCGGGCTCGGCCAGGGGCGTGCGGCGGGCGGACAGTATCGCCTTGCCCGCGGCGCCCCGGTCCAGCGAGTGACGGAACCCGGCGCGGTAGGCGACGTGGTAGTCGGTCCAGGTGGGCTCCACCACGGCGACGGCCAGCGCCTCCGCCCCGTCCACCAGCGTCAGGTGGGCCGTCGCGCCGATGTCCTCGGCCAGCGAGCGCAGCGCGGGCAGCGCGGCCTCGCGCACCAGCGGATGCACCTGCCGGCCCAGCCGCAGCACCCCGAGCCCGACCCGGGCCCGGCCGCCGAGGTCGCGGCGGACCAGGGCGTGCTGTTCCAGGGTGGCCAGGAGCCGGTACACGACGGTACGGTTCACGCCCAGCTTGAGGGACAGCTCGGTGACGGTCAGCCCGTGGTCGGTGTCGGCCAGCAGTTTGAGGACCCTGAGGCCCCGGTCGAGCGTCTGAGAGGTCTCCGCGGTCACGACGCCCACTCCTTAGGTGGTGAGGTCGGCGGCGACCGTCGCGGCGGTCACGTCACCGAGTCCCGTCAGTGACGCGCGCGACAGAGGCCGCCGATCGGCCGGCGGTCCGGCCGTCCCGGACTCGGTCGCGCTTCACGGCTGCGCTCCGCGGCGGCGCTGCCACGGGGCGTGTGCGTAGCCGGACAGTAGCGAAGCCGGTTCGCTGAGCGGAAGTCTCAGTCCAGAATCCGGGCAGGGGCGGCCCCGGCCTGCCATCATTCGTCCGCATACGGTCCGACGGGCGGCGCGGAACGAACGTGGGACGACCGCGGGACGACCGCGGGGCGAAAAGGAACCGCCCCAGGACCCTTACGGGCTCTCAGAGCGGTGTCCCGGGCGCCGGGGGCCTCACCGCATCCGGGTCGCCCACTCCTGCACCTTGGCGATGCGCTGGCGCAGTTGCCCGGCCGTCGCCTCCGCGCTCGGCGGCCCGCCGCACACCCGGCGCAGCTCGGTGTGGATCACGCCGTGCGGCTTGCCGCTCTGGTGGACGTAGGCGCCGACCATGGTGTTGAGCTGCTTGCGCAGCTCCATCATCTCCTTGTGGGTGACCACCGGCCGCCGCTCGGCGGGCAGTTCGAGCAGATCGGCCTCGTCGTCCGGCTTCTTGCGGCTGTGCGCGATCTGCCGCGCCTGCCGCTTCTGGAGCAGCATCTGCACCTGCTCGGGCTCCAGCAGTCCGGGGATGCCGAGGTAGTCCTGCTCCTCCTCGCTGCCCGGGTGGGCCTGCATGCCGAACTCGGCGCCGTCGTAGAGGACCCGGTCGAAGACGGCGTCGGACTCCAGCGCCTCGAAGGGCAGCGTGTCCTGCTCGCCGGTGTCCTCGTCCTGCTCCTTGTTCGCCTCCTCCATCTCCTTCTCGGACTCGGCATACGGGTCCTCCTCGCCCTCCTTCTTCGGCTTGTCGAGGGCGTGGTCGCGCTCGACCTCCATCTCGTTGGCGAAGGTGAGCAGGTCGGGGACGGTCGGCAGGAAGACGGAGGCGGTCTCGCCGCGCCGCCTGGACCGTACGAAACGGCCGACGGCCTGGGCGAAGAACAGCGGGGTGGAGATGGTCGTCGCGTACACCCCGACGGCGAGGCGGGGCACGTCGACGCCCTCGGACACCATGCGCACGGCGACCATCCAGCGGTCGTCGCCGGCGCTGAAGTCGTCGATCTTCTGGGACGCACCGGCGTCGTCGGACAGCACGACGGTGGGCCCCTTGCCGGTGATCTCGCGGATCAGCTTGGCGTAGGAGCGGGCGGAGTCCTGGTCGGAGGCGATGACGAGCGCGCCGGCGTCCGGGATGGCCTTGCGGACCTCGGTGAGGCGCTGGTCGGCGGCGCGCAGCACGGCCGGCATCCACTCGCCGCGCGCGTCGAGCGCGGTGCGCCAGGCCTGGCTGACCGCGTCCTTGGTCATCGGCTCGCCGAGCCGGGCCTCGATCTCGTCGCCGGCCTTGGTGCGCCAGCGCATGTTGCCGCTGTAGGAGAGGAAGATGACCGGGCGGACGACGCCGTCGGAGAGGGCGGAGCCGTAGCCGTAGGTGTAGTCGGCGGAGGAGCGCCGGATGCCGTCCTGGCCCTCCTCGTACGTCACGAACGGGATCGGGTTGGTGTCCGAGCGGAACGGGGTGCCGGTCAGGGCGAGCCGGCGGGTGGCGGGCTCGAACGCCTCCAGACAGGCCTCGCCCCACGACTTGGAGTCACCGGCGTGGTGGATCTCGTCGAGGATGACGAGGGTCTTGCGCTGCTCGACGCGGTTGCGGTGCAGCATGGGGCGCACGCCGACGCCGGCGTACGTCACGGCGACGCCGTCGTACTCCCGTCCCAGCGGGCCCGCGCTGTACTCCGGGTCCAGCTTGATGCCGACCCGGGCGGCGGCCTCGGCCCACTGCTTCTTCAGGTGCTCGGTGGGCGCGACCACCGTCACCTGCTGGACGACGTGGTGGTGCAGCAGCCAGGAGGCGAGGGTCAGCGCGAAGGTCGTCTTTCCGGCGCCGGGGGTGGCGACCGCGAGGAAGTCGCGCGGCTGTTCCTGGAGGTACCTGTCCATCGCGCCCTGCTGCCAGGCACGCAGCTTGCTGGCGGTGCCCCAGGGGGCACGGCCGGGGAAGGCGGGCGAAAGGTGGTGGGAGGGGGCGGTGGTAGTCACGGTCTCCGGTTCGCAGTACTGAGGGCTCGGCTACGTATGACAACCGGGCCACCCTACCGGCGGCCCGGCGGTGCCGACGCGCGAACAGCGCGGCGCGACTCCGGGATGGGACTCAGCTCACACAGCTCACTCCACGAGCTTCCGCAGCGCCTCGCCGATCGCCTTCACCTCGTCCAGCGAGCCGGTCGCGACCGCGATGACCAGGTGTTCCGCCGCGTCGATGTCGGGGCGCAGTTGCACGCCGTTCAGGGCCAGGAACACCACGCAGGAGGTCCAGGCGGTGCGCTTGTTCCCGTCGACGAAGGGGTGGTTGATCGCCAGAGACTGGAGGAGCGCCGCCGCCTTGTCCAGCAGGTCGGGGTACGCCTCCTGCCCGAACATCGCGGCCGAGGGCCGGTGCACGGCGGACTCCAGCAGTCCTGCGTCCCGTACGACGACGTCCTGGTCATCGACGGCGAGCGCGGCGATGCCCAGGACGTCCTCGGCGGACAGATAGATGGATGTCACTTGAGCCGCTCCAGCAGTTCGGCCCACTTGGCGGTCTGCTCCTTGGCGGCCTTCCGGACCAGGGCCTCGTGTGCCGTCCTGGCCAGGTAGTCGTCCACGGCCCGCAGCACTATGGCGTGCATGCTGACGCCCTCCTGCTCGGCGCGCGCCTTCAGGGCTTCCGTCTGGTCGTCGCGGAGACGCAGGTTCATAGCCATACCAAAACGGTACCAGGCGATAGGGCCAGAGTGGTACCACTCAAGGCTGGGCGTGCAACCGCCTCGTCACCCAGACCCCCGCCAGCGCCACCGCCGCCATCGGCAGGAACACCGCCGCGAAGGCGGCCGGGTGGGCCGGGGCGGCGGTGGCCGTCGCGTGCGCCACCGTGCCGCCGCCCAGCGCGGCGAACGCCGCGCCGCCGACCGCCAGCAGGACGACGTTGGACAGCGCGTCGGACATCTGGAGCGCCGCCGAGTTCGCACCGGCCTCCCGCGGCGCGGACAGCTGGAGCAGCAGCACGCTGGTGGAGGCGATCACCAGTCCCATCCCGAAGCAGCCGAAGCCCCAGGCGACGGCGACCGTCCAGACCGGAACGGAGTGGATCAGCACACTGGGCGCGGTGGCGATGGCCGCCGCCACCAGCACCATCCCGAACGTCATCAGCCGCTCCCGGTGGGGCGCCGCGGCCGGCCGCGACTGCACCCAGGAGCCCAGTGCCCAGGTGGCCCCGCCGGCCGCGAGGGAGAAGCCGGCCAGCGTCGGGGAGAGGCCGCGCTGGGTGACCAGCATCAGCGGCACGAAGGACTCGGCGGCGATGAAGGAGCCGGCCGCGACCCCGCGCAGCAGCACCACCGAGGGCAGGCCGCGCGCCGCCCGATAGGTGCCGCGCGGCAGCAGCCCCCGCACCGCGGGCACCAGCAGCGCGGCCCCCGCGGCCCCGGGCAGCAGGGAGATCCAGCGCAGGTCCTGCGCCGCGTACTGGAGGAGCCCGGCGCCCAGCGAGATGCCGAGGGCGAGCCGGATGCGCCGCGCGTCGAACGGCTCCCCGGCCTCCTCCCCCACCGGGCCGGCCGCGCGCCGCCGTATCTGCGGCAGGGCGATCGCCAGCGGGAACACCACCAGCACCGGGATGCCGATGAAGACCCAGCGCCAGCCCAGGTGCTCGGTGACCGCGCCGGCGGCGAGCGGGCCGACGATCGACGGCACCACCCAGGCCGCCGCGAACGCCGCCATGATCGCCGGGCGCAGCCGCTCGGGGTAGGCGCGGCCGACGACGACGTAGAGGGCGACGATCACCAGGCCGCCGCCGAGCCCCTGCACGGCGCGCCCCAGGATGAACACCCACATCGTGCCCGCGGTCCCGGCCAGCAGCAGCCCCGCCGCGAACGCCGCGATCCCGGCGGTGAGCGCGCCCAGCGGGCCGCGCCGGTCCGCCCACTGCCCGGCGAGGACCATCCCGAACAGGCTGGTGGTGAAGTAGCCCGAGAACGCGAACGCGTACAGCGGCACCCCGTGCAGCTCGCGGGCCGCGACCGGCATCGCCGTGCCGACGGCGGTCGCCTCGAAGGCGATCAGCAGCACGACGGAGACGATGCCGACGCTGAGCGCCCGGTAGGCGCGGCCGAGCACGGTGTCGGCGGGCGCCTCGCGCAGGTCGGGGGCGTCGGGCAGGGCGGCGGCCGCGACGTCGGTGTCGCGTGGTTCGAGCACGGTCATGAGCGCCAGAGTAAGGGGCGCGGCCGACTTTGACCCCTGTCGGGAGTCCACACCCGGCTGCGACCTTGGTCGTACGCCCCCGGCCCCGTTCATGAACGGCGTATGGCGGTCCCGTTGCGGCCCCCGCCCTTCCCTTGAGCCACCCCGGCCCCGCGCCCTACGGTCGACGTACCGAGTTCGGCCGGGCCCACAGCCCACCGACACGGCCGTGTGCCCGAGTGGCCTAGGGACTCGCCTGCAAAGCGAGGCACGCGGGTTCAATTCCCGCCACGGCCTCCGATGCGTGACCAGGTAGAACGAAAGGGCAGCACCCCTGGAGGGATGCCGCCCGACTACCGTCCGTCTCAGTTGGTCCGCGCCACGGCTTCCCTGCCTACTTGGACCCAAGCAGAAGCGACACCGTCTCGACGCCCTTGGCTGCCCCCCTGAACAGAGTCACCAGCACCACGACCCCAGCAACGGTAGTAAGAGGGCCGGCAACCTGTTCTGGCAGGTGCAAGAGCGCGATGCCCACGGCAGCGGCCGCGACTGTCAGCGCCGCGACCAACGTTCTCAGTACCTCCCGGTCACGCACTGCCTCGTGACCTTGCAGCTCAGACTCGTCCAGCAATGCTCCTACACGGCCCTCGGCGAGCCGATCCCCGATTCGAACCAAAAGAATCCCGAGTCCCGCATACCCTCGTCAGGGTCCGCATCAACTCGTGCGGCAGCAGTGCGCATGACCGACACCACCCTTCCTGCGTGATTCTTCAATTCAGACCTGCGGCGGCGGCTAGGTTTGAACCGCCCCGCCCTTGAAGTCTTCCAAGCGCGAAGCACCAGGCGTTGAGCCTGCGATATCTCGCGAGCCGAATTGGCCATCGAATCCCGCAGCAATCCCCTCGCCGACAAAGAACGCCCACATTGAGCTGCATGGCCATACAGGATGAGCGCTGCCCTCAAACGCCTTTCAAGCACAAACAGGCTGACCTTGTGCATGTTGGCTTCCGTGTTCCTATCGGCGAGCATGAGACCCAACACCGCCATTGGTCTAGCAGCGTAGACAATCGCCAACATTAGAAATAAGAGCACAGACGAACCAGCAACAAGGTTGTACCACTCTGAGAAGCTAACTTCCTGCACCCGTTGCCTAGCACCCCCAAAGCCCTCATTGAAGCCTGTTACCGCCTCATAGTAGCCCTTGAGAATGAGTTGATAACCAGGGCCAAATCCGTACAAGATAAGAGCCGCTGCAATCAACAAGCGAAGTGTCCCAGCGACCAGGAAGGAAAACGCCCACCGTTCTGCAATCCTTATTCGCCGATCTGGCTGCGCGATACCCGCATCGGAGATTTTAGCCAAGATGGACGCGGCGTAGTTAGCGCCGATTCGCCGCGCTCGGCGGTGCAAAAACCTGGAACGAAGAACGCGATCAGCCCCTGTCCTACTTCCACAGGGCTGAGAAGTTGGTCTCGGAGCTGGTGGCGTCCGGACTGACTGACGTACAGGTCTTCGGGATCGAGGGGCCCGCGTGGTCGCTCGTGAAGACAGCCGAGCAGCAGCCGGGTGAGGGGCCCACCGATGAGCTGATCGCGTCGGCCATGGAGGCGGCCCGTATGACCGAGCCGTACCCGGAATTGCTCGCTGCCAGTTCGCACCTACTGGCCGCGGGAAGGGCTCCCGCTGACATCAGCGGTGGCGAACGCTGACGGACAGGCGCAGCCGTTCCGTCAGGCGCCATTGAGACTGCGCCGGTTTAGTGCTCCACAGCCTGCCGCGCCGCTGAGCAGCACGGTTGACTGTTACTACGCGCACCGGACTTCGCCCCTTTAGGCGCGCCCCTCCTCGTAGGCGGGTGGGATGAGATAAATCGTGCTGTGGCCGACAGGGCCTTGCAATTGGCATCGGCACAAAAATCGCGAAAATGCACCCGCCGATCGTGAAGACGGTCATCCCAATGCGTAGCCCCACGCCTTGGAGCTCGTAACACGATCTTGTTGAAGCGGCCTGGTTGGGCGTGACCGTTCTGGTGACTCGGCCGTTCGTGGTGGTGTGAGTACTCGGCCGTGGATCGTGGACGACGACTTGCGGGCGCTGATCGAGCCGCTGCTGCCGCCCTGGCCCGAGCGGTCGCCGGGGCCGCAGCCGGTGGCAGACCGGCTGTGTCTGCAGGGCATCCTGTACGTCCTCCACAACGACATAGCCTGGCAACTGCTGCCCCTGGAGTTGGGGTTCGGCTCCGGGCAGACCTGCTGGCGGCGACTGGACCGCTGGCAGCAGGCGGGCGTCTTCGACCGGCTGCACCGCATCCTGCTGGCCGAACTGAACGCGGCGGGCGAACTCGACTGGTCTCGCGCGTGCGTGGACGGCTCCCACATCCGCGCGAAAAAGGGGGAGCCGACACCGGTCCGTCGCCGGTCGACCGGCGCAAGACGGGCAGCAAACACCACCTGATCTGCGACGGCCGCGGCACCCCGCTCAAGGTCATCACCACTGCGGCCAACGTCAACGACGTCACCCAGACTCTCGCCCTGGTCGACGGCATCCCACCCGTCGCCGGTCGCCCCGGCCGACCGCGCAGGCGCCCTGAAGCCCTGCTCGGAGACAAGGGATACGACTCCAACCTGAACCGCGAAGAGCTCCGCAGACGCCGGATCCTGCCGGTCATCTCCCGCAAGGGTGCCCCGAACATCCAGGGTCTGGGCAAGCTCCGCTACGTCGTGGAGCAAACCTTCGCCCTGCTCCACCAGTTCAAGCGCCTGGCCGTCCGTTGGGAACGCCGCACCGAACTCCACGACGCCTTTGTCTCTCTGGCCTGCAGCCTGATCTGCTGGAGACGCTTCAAGAAGACCCGATCATGATCGTGTTACGGGCTCTTGGCTGAGGACATCAGTTCCCCACACCACGCTCAAGGAGGCTAGCAGGCACAAGCCCCACCAGCACATCAGCACTCTCCAAGCCCTCAACTCTTTGCGATACTCCCGCTCCTCAGCGGCACGTGCGGTGGGGGTGTCGTGGAGTATCCGCGAATGCCAGACCGGATACGCCATGCGTTGGGCGTCCCCCAAGATGTCCCAGTTGGCCGGTCGCAGTGGGATCTGTATGCCGTGCTGGTCGAGGTGAGCGCGTCACTGGTCGCCGTTCAGTCCACTCCAGTTGGTCGGCGACTGCCAGGCCATGAGTTCTTTGCTGGTCCTGAGCGTCATGGCTCGACACGGTACTGGTCGGGCCCGTCAGCACGAGCGGCGAATCACAGGTTTATGGACCGCACGCCGCCGCCCTCACGGCTTGGGGCCTGACTCACTGGTGCGAGCCGGCATATTAGAGAGCCGTCAACGCGCGATGCGGGCACGCGAGAGTAAAAAGTCTGTATCAGTGCAATGGTGTCTTATCTAATGTTGGAAGAACAGGCACCGGCCCAAGTTCTTTCCAGCGCCGTTCAATCGTATTCCCTAGACCGGCTATGAGGCTCACGACTATATCCTTCGCAGGCTTATTCACTTCTAGAGCAACCCTTTTGAGCAACTCTTGTGCAGCGGTCGCCGCCTCATCGTCCACGCCGACGATCTCGTTCGCCACCGTTACCGAATGGGTGATTAGTTCCAGACGTGCTTGGAAATGTGGCCATAGGCGCTTAAAGCGCCGACGATCGCGGCTTACCATTACGGCATCCGCGCACGCATGCATGGCATCATTGAGCGCCAACCATGTGACGGCTCGAATTGCTTCTGTGGGCGACTCAACGGCCATGCGAACTGCCGCATTCGCCGGAAGGAATGCACTCAATGGCATCTCACTGAACCGACTGCGGGCTTGTAGCCAAACATCCCAGTTCTTCTCCAGGGGAGATCGGTCAATGTCTGCTGCCAGCACGGCGGGACTGCCCACGCGAACCTGAAACCTGCGGACCTTAGGGAGCATCTGGGACGCAGTCGTGAGAGCCTGGAGACCAGGGTTGACGGATTGCAGATCCCACCCTTCTACGTGCACAGCGAGGACACCACGATCAAGCGTGTGCGATTTCACCCGCAGTCCGTTCGTCCCGAACATATTTATAGCGACGGTGACGTTGCGGGTAAGTGAGCCACCCGGTGGATCTTCGGAGGCCATAGCTTCGACCAAATCCGGATCGTTGGCTCGGCACTCAACTATGGCGCACTCGCACCCGCACATGAAGTCGTAGGCTCGACTGATGGCCTCCTCAAGCTCAGTAACAGATGTTACGGCGTCACCTATATGCATCTTTTCTAGTTCTTCATCCCACACAAAGTCTTCATGGGCAGCAGCATTTCGGGCGGCGGGCAGAATGGCGCGGGCGGCGTCTTTCATGACGCAGTGCCCATCAGCGAGCAGCATTTCTCTGAGGGAATTCAATTCGGGCAATCGCGGACCAACGCGCCCTCTAAGTTGCAACAGGGTCCAAGCCCAAGGACGGAATTGACCCTCGATCACCCGTCGATACAGGTCGAGCGTCAGCTCGGCCTTCTCTGCGCTTGTTGTACTCGCGATTGCGGCTTTCTGAGTCCTGACGATGCCCGCGTGATTCGCTTTACTCCTTTCGATGCCGAGCTTGTATGCGCGAAGGGCTGCGGCGCTGACTGCAGGGTCCGCTGTGAAGCTGCGCCTTATTTGATCCTTAGCGAATACGGCTGCCCGATACATTGTCAATGGGTAAGTCGCGTACATGAGCATCCATGCGGGCGATATGCCGCCCATCAATGACGGAGGAGAGTCTGTCAGTGCTGACCATATCGCGTCGACCTTAGAGGCAAGCTGGCCGTAACGTCCATAATAGCGCCCGAATAGTCGGGACTCGGAAAAGATTCCGCTGTCATCAGAAACTTCTTCCCTTCGGAGCTCAAATACCTCGATGCAGGGGTCGTCGTGCAAATGCGGAGATTCGGAGAAGAGTCGTTCAATCGCCGCTAGCGTTGACTCTGTGACCTCATCCGCTTCGACAGGTGATGCCTCGCCCGTGCAGCACTTCAACGTGACATTGGCTAGGGCGAGCAAGCTCTTAACAGCATTTGCGTTCCTTCCGTCAGACGAGACTTTGCAAGCAGCGAGAACGCCCAGGCTTGAGCATATTTCCTGAGTCCTCTGAGCTAGGGCGGCACTTCTGATGCGAATAGCTTTAGCGTCGTGGGAGATTACGGCGTCGCGGAGTTTATCTATCTCCTTGGCAATGGGATTGCACTGGGGGGTGATCCCGGCTTCCTCGAGCCCATTGCGCCAGCTTTTGGCGCTGACGGGAATTTTCGAGCGAAGCACGGGTGGATCATCCGCTAGCAAATCGTATGCTGGCTGCACAAGCCTCTTCAACGCCTGCGGTGGCAGCACCAGATCCCTCCCCGGTTACCATGCGACTCCGTACGTAGAGCTCCTCCAGAGCATAAGCCTGTGGGGCAAGCATCGGTACGTCTTTTGTATGCGTCTACCTCTATGGAGCGTGGGGCGTTCATCGGAGTGGCTTGAGTAGGTGCCTGCGGGTGCATGCGGTAGTTGCTGACCACGACCTGACGGCCGCTGGTGACCAAGTGCGGCTGAGCAGCCCGTCGCTTATTGCACCTCCTGCGGCCCTACGGCCGCAGGAGGTCATATCAGTTGCCCCCGGGGAGTGGTGGCGCGCCTGCGCTGTTGCGTTCGACGCTTCGCCGGAGCCGGTCCTCATCCTCGGCCTCCGCAATGGCCTCCCACTCATCCCGCTTAGCCTGCATGGACTCCCGTGCCTCCCGGAAGGCGTAGTTCGGTTCGGGCAGTGTCTCTTCCCGCTGCCAAGCTCCTACGCACTCCACAGCATGGGCAATCACCTCGCGCAGCACCCAAGCGCGGGAACGGCCGTGGAATGCATACACCAGCCCCCTGTCCCATTCCTCCAGCAGGTCCATGGTCTCCTTGAGGCGGTAGCGCAGCTTCTTATCCCGCATAACCCCGATGGCCAAACGGGCCGGCGCAATGAAGTCTTGTAGGTTCTTGTCCCACGCTTGTCGTGCTGCCGTGGCGGCGGCGGTCGCCGCTGCATCGATCCCTGGCTCCCATTCGCTTGGGGTCTCCCGGACATGCTTCTGAAGGTCACGAAAGGTCTCGGCCAACGTGGCGACGGCTTGGTCCTGCTTGGCCTCAAGACGGGCCGAACGGGCATCAGCCAGTGCCTTAGCCTGTGCTCGGTGTGTACCGAGGTATGACAGTCCCGCACCCACCAGGGCGCCAACAAGTCCGGAGACGGGTGAGATCCAGTCCATGGTCGCCAGTCTGCTGGATGGCCTATTGCTCTGGCAGCGTCTTACTCACAAACGAGGAGGAGGCGGCCGCCGGCCGCGCCCTCCTAGTGTGTCTTCCCAGCTGCACCCAGGTGTCCAGCCACATCCGGCCCCGCCAGGACCCGATGGGGATTGCCTGGCCGGTGTAGAGAGGCCAGAAGTAGATGAAGCATGCAGTCAGGCCGCTCCGTAGAGAGGGCAAGCGGCGGGCAGTCGACATCGCTGCACCCCTCGGCTTGCACTGGACTCGGACTCAACTCACATCAGGTGCAGCACGGGTGATCACTGCCATCTGGCCCTCTCTGCCTAGCTCATCGAGGTACTTTCAGGCGAGCGCCGCCGCGATTCGGCGCCTGGACTGCGAGAGGACCGAACGCCAAATGGAGACCGCCAGCGCAGCACGCATACGACTACAGGAACGTCAGCAGGAGCTGCGGGCTGAGCTGGAGCAGGTGCAGCGGCAGTTGGACCATTTGGAGACGAAGGTGGCCGTGTCGAAGTGGTGGAAGACGCCCAGTGGACCAATGGGGCGAGGCACCGTCTACCACACAGGCTGGGACAAGCGGTGTCGGCCGGGGAACCGGCCGGATGAGATCACCTTGTACGAAGCCTTGCAGGCGGGACTCGTCCCGTGCCAGAAGTGCAGACCGAAGCAGCCCTAGCGCAAGACCCGTTACCCCGGTGTCGTCGAGCTCGGGCTACAGCACGTCTGGCTTCAAATCTGCTGGGGTATCGAGAAGATCGCGCGATGGGGCCCAGTCGCACCTGGAGGGCACAACAGCCCCGCACGGCTCCGAGGGCAGCCAACGCCAACAAACGCCATTTTGCCTGTTCAGTGCCACATCTTGACAGTCCCCCCAGCCCATGCCCCAAGAGGCGGCACCCCCGCACAGAGTGCCGCCCTGCATGCCGGGGCCAGGTCAGCCAGCCGTCCTAGCTTCGTCTCAGTTTCCGTCTCGTTCGTAGCCGTACGCGGCCGTTCGGGACCATCCGCTCAGCTCCCCGGTGCCGCCGACCGCACAGGGTTGAACGCCTGTGAACGCCCCCGGATCATGCCCTGACCAGCCCGGACAAACCTGCAAAGCGAGGTACGCAGGTTCAATTCCCACCACGGCCTCTACCCCTGCCCCGCCTCGTCCCAGCCACCGGAGAAGCCGCCGACTACAGCCTCGCCACTGCCGTCGACACCGACGCCAAGGGCGAGCCCACCTCCTGAAGCGACTCCGCACTCACCCCGAATCTGCCCCTGAACCGGCCCCGTGAGCGCATCGGCCCGGCCCGAGGGTTACGCCGGCACCCGACGGCGACTTCGTCGCCGTCTTCCTGCCTCATCTCCCTCACCGAGTGGTACGCCCAACTCGCGGGGGACTCGCGAGCAGAGCCGCTCAGGCGTGCAACCTCCTCACCATGACCGCGTACACCGGGGAGTCGGCGAAGGGCTGCTGCTCGCCCGCCTTCTCGTAGCCCCACGTCTCGTACAGGTCCTGCACCTTCGGGTGCGTCACGTCGACCAGGAGCACCGCGAGATCTTCGCTGCGTTCCTTCAGCAGGGCTTCGTGGAGTCGCTGCGAGATCCCCTGCTTCCGCCACCGCGGGCGCACCATGACCTCGGAGACGGCGTAGGTCGCGGTGTGCCCGTTGTTCGGCTCGAACGCGGTGGAACGCCACCACTCACGGCCCGGCTGGAGCGGGGCGCCGTACGCGAAGCCGGTCGGTTCGTCGCCGTCGAAGGCGACGACGCAGGTGAAGCCGTCCATCCCTGACCAGTGATCGACGAACCACGGGAACCGCTGGTTGAACTCGTCGTCCATCGCATCGGCGTAGGCGTCGGCGTGCACATCGATCAGCATCTGCTTGAAGCCCTCGGGGAAGCCGCCCTGGCCGTAGTGCCGCAGGTCGATCACCGTGGTCACGTTCGACTCCATTCATCTCGCATTCGGTCTGCCCAGTCGCGGGCGTATGTCGTTGACGGCGCCAGCCGGAACAGGTCTCGGTGGAAATCTCCGATCAGGGTGCGCATACGCCCGGGCAGTGGAGCGCCATCCATGATCGTGAAAACGGTGGCCGCGGTTGCCGTGGCCTGCTCGGGCTCTCCTTGGCGGAGTTGTGCCAGCGCGAGCTGGCAGGTGGCCAGCGCGCGGTTGCGTTGGAACTCCGCCGGGACCTTGGCCAAGGCACGGTGCGCCATCGCTTCGGCTTCGGCGGGCTCCCCGTTGCGATTGAGGATGACCGCCGCGAGGTGGCTGAGTTCGGCCGGCCCGTAGAACGCGGTCCATCGGGGGCGCTCGTCCTCGGCCGCCTTCTGGAAGATCTCCTGGGCTGTGCCCAGGGACCGCCGAGCGGCCCGCAGGTCCCCCAGCGACGAGTGGGCGAGCGCGAGGCGGACACGGCCCATGGAGCCGAAGAACGGGTCCCTGCGGGCGGCGGAGGAAGCGTTGGCCGCCTGCGCCGCCGCGAGCTGCTCCGGCCAGTTCTTGCGCTGGTAGGCGAGCATGGCCATGTTGACCCACACGCGCATGCCCGTGGGCGGGTCCTGGGAGAGGCCGGCGAACGTGGACGACTCGTGCAGGTACCTCTGGGCCGTGTCCAGGTCGCGTAAGTCGATGCACGACCAGGCGGCGATGGTGGTGAACTCGGCGGCGAGTGCGTACAGGGCGCGGCGCACACGTTCGCTGGCGTTTCGCTGCTGAAGCTCCAGCACCTTGGCGCGAGCTTCGAGGGCCGCGGTCGCCAGGGAGGTGTGTCCGCCCTGGCGGTCGTCGGCCTCCACTAGCTGGTTCATGCTGGCCGAGGCGCGGGCTACATCCGTCATGCCCACTGACCGACGTTGCTTCACTACCGGGACGGCTGCGGCTGCCGTTCCGGTAGTGGAGACGATGAAGTCGCGACGCCGCACGGGGCCCTCCGGGGGATGTTGCATGGAGCTGGGTGCGCTGAACCCTAAGTCCGCCACAGGGCAGCCGAACACACGCTCAAGTGCTGCGCAAGTGCGGCCGATTGGGCGTCGGCTTGATCCGTTGAGCAGGTTACGGACCGTCCGGGAGGAGATTTCACCGGGCCGACCGGTGATTTCCTCCAGCGCAGCGTTCAGTCGAGCCGCCAACTCCTCTTGAGTAAGGCCGAGTTGATCCAATCGGCGCTGAAGGGTGAGGTTCGCTCCCATGTACCGAACGTAGTGCCGCCGTCACTCTGATGCCCAGACCTCGGGCAATGGGAACGCAAAGTCTTCCGGTTGGTGGGCAAGTAGGAATCCAGGGCTCTTCCTGTTGCACCCCGTTGGTCCCTCGTTGACTGGTCATGGGTCGCCGAGCCGAGTCCGGCACGGCGACACGGAGGAAAGCCAGGCCCTGCCTTCCCTGTCAGGACCGGGCACCCCACGCCGGAGGGAAAGACCTCGTGACCATGACCGTCGTCAAACCGAATGCGATCGGCGCCCCGGGTTACACCGTGGAGCTGCCCTGCGTCCGCGCGTCCGTGAGCCGCGCCCGCGCTCTCGTCTCCAATGTGCTGACGGCTTGGGGCATGGATGACGACGTGACCGACTGCGCAAGAATCATCGTCACCGAACTGCTGGCCAACGCTGTCGAGCACACCGAGACCCCCGTGTCGAAGGTCATCATCGAGCGTCCGAGCAACGGTGCCGTCCGCATCGGAGTCTCCGACCGATCGCACAGCGTCCCCCACCTGACGACGGCAGCCCTGAGCGCAGAGAGCGGCCGGGGTCTGAGTCTGGTCGCCGGGACGAGTTCGCGGTGGGGCTATGACACACACCCGTGGGGCAAGGTCACCTGGGCTGTGATCGAGGCTTCGGCAGGGCAGGAGCAGTGAGCACCGCAGTGGCTCCGAAACGCCCGACCGCGGAGTGGTCGCCTCCGCTCGACGCGGACGGCTTACAGCTCGTGCTGAAGCGATTCCGGGCCTGGGAGCCGCTCGACATCGAGGCCATCTTCGGTGATCTCGACGCGGCAATCGGCAACCATCCTCCGCCCGTTGCGAGGACCGTCGCCCTGATCGACCGCTTCCGCGGTCATCTGAAGCAGCTCAGCGACATCACGGTGGCGCACGACAGGTTTCCGCCTACCGCTGAGATGACGCGACTCGTCGACCGAGCGCGCGCTCTGCGGGAGGAGTGCACGCCGGCCGCCCATCAGCAGGCTGTCGGACTCGCCCGCCGTCTCGCCTTCGTGACCGCCGACCTGATCGAGGAGCTGACCGAGGCCCGCTACATCAAGGGGGCAGAGTGAAGCGCGCCTCCACCCACCTGCCTGCCGCCCGAAGGTCTCAGCAATACGCACCGGCCGACCGAGCTGCCCCTCACCGGCGTGCGCCTCCCGAATCGCCGTCCGGCACACCGCTCCGTTGGCTCGCCGACGAGAACGGAGAACGTGCGCCCATAGCCTCCCGGCCCGACCGGCACGCGATGTCGGCCTACCCCTGAACCCTGAACACGCACGGCCGAAGGAACTCCATGCCGAACAGAACCGTCGAGCCCGCAGAGGCGAGCCGCCTGCGGAACAAAGTGGTGGACGAGCTGTGCGCGGATGGCAACATCTCCTCCCCGGAGATCGAATCCGTGATGCGCAAGGTGCCCCGTCACGCGTTCATCCCCGACACCCCGCTCGACAAGGCGTACGACACGTACGCCGCCGTGATCACCAAGACCGACGAGCACGGTGTGCAGCTCAGCTCCGTGTCCGCCCCGCAGATCCAGGCCATGATGCTGGAGCAGGCCCAGGTGGAGCCCGGGATGCGGGTGCTGGAGATCGGTTCGGGCGGCCTGAACGCGGCCTACCTCGCCGAACTCGTCGGTCCGACCGGCGAAGTCCTCACCGTGGACATCGACCCCAGCGTCACCGACCGCGCGTCCCGGCTCCTGGAGGAGCACGGCTACGACAAGGTCCTCGTCGTCACCGCCGACGCGGCCGAGCCCCTCCCCATCGGTGAAGTCGATGTCGTCATGGTGACCGCCGGGGCCTGGGACATCGCCCCGGCGTGGATCGCGCAGCTCAAGCAGGGCGGCCGGCTCGTGGTGCCACTGCGGATGCGCGGACTGACCCGGTCGGTCGCCTTCACGATGGTCACGGACGAACACGGCCCCTACCTGGAGAGCGAGTCGGCGCGGATCTGCGGCTTCGTCCCGATGCAGGGCTCCACCGCCCACCGCGAAGAACTCCTCCTCGTCAACGGCACCCCCGAAATCGGGCTGAAGTTCGATGACGGGCTTCCGGCCGACCCGCACCGGCTGGACAACGCGGTCACGTTCCCGCGTCACGAGCTGTGGACCGGCGTCGTCATCGGCCTCCAGGAACTCATCGACACCCTCCAGATGGCGATGGCGTTCAGCCTGCCGGGCTTCTGCACGATGGCGGTCGACGAGGACCTGGACACAGGGCTGGTCGCTCCCGTGAACAAGCGGTTCTCGCTCGCCGCCATCGAGGACGACACCTTCGCCTATCTCGTCACCCGCCGCACCGAGGACGACAAGCGCATCGAGTACGGCGTGCACGCCCTCGGCCCGAACGCGAAGCAGTTCGCCGACCAGGTCGCCGACGTGCTGCGCGACTGGGAGGCCAACCGGCGCGGCGGCCCCGGCCCGGTCATCCGGGTCTATCCGGCTGACACCCCCGACGACCAGGTCCAGGCCGACCGGGTCATCGACAAGGTCCACAGCCGGATCTCGCTCTCCTGGCCCTTGGCGTAACGCCGAGGACCAGGTCGTCCCGCACCATCCGAACAAGAGGAAGGGCCATCACCATGACGAGCGCCACCCTGACCCCGCCCACCCCGCTGGCGGGCCTGGACGACGACTTCGCGCCCCTGGACGTGAAGGTCGTCGTCGCCGAGCACCCGTACGGCAAGCTCATGTGCTCCACGGGCGACGGCTGCGGCACCACCTGCGCGACCGGCGCCTCCGCCTGCGGCTCCTTCACGGAGGACCCGGCCTGATCCGCGGTCCGTTCACGGAGGACCCGGCCTGATCCAGGCCGTTCCCTGCCGGTGGGCCGGGCGCAGCAAGTTGCCCGGCCCACCGGCCACTCACCGCCCCGCCAGACGGAGGGCACCATGGCTTCCCGAGCAGTCGCCGACTACCAGTGGCAGGGCGCTGCCATGCTGCGCGCCACCACCAGCCCCGGACCGGCAGACATCCCCCGCATCCTCGACCTGGACTCCGTAGTCGTCACCCGTGGGTGGCTGAACCGCATCTGGCAGCGCGACGACTTCCGCAGCGCGCTGGAGCTCGCCACTCCCGTCCTGTCCGACGCCATCGAGGCAGTCGTCCGCGGCCGGCTGACCGAGCCTCGTCGCGTCCGCCGCACCGCCGTATCGACGGTTTCCTACCTTCTGCGATGGCAGCACCGACCGACCCCGCTCGGCCTGTTCGCCGGCACCGCCCCGGTGACGGTCGGGCCCCGGGCGACCGCGCGGTGGTGCGACAAGCACCGCGTGCGGATCCGGCCGGACTCCGAGTGGGTCACGGACTTAACCCTCCGGCTCCAGCACACTCCCGAGTTACTGAGGCGGCTCCCGGTCGTCGCCAATAACGCCGCCCGAACGCGGGGCGATCGGCTCGTGGCGCCGGGCCCGCCCTCCGACGGCCACGCCGTTCTGCTGGCCCCGGTCGAGGTATCCGTCCGCAACACCCGACCGGTAGCCGCCGCCATGGCCGCCACCCGCGCTCCCATCCCTTACGGCGACCTGCACGGCCACCTGCGCGACAGCTTCCCCCAGGCCACACCGGAACAGATCGACGCGCTTCTCACCAGCCTGGTCGAGCAGCAGTTCCTCATCACCAGCCTGCGGGCGCCCATGACCACGGTGGATGCCTTCCAGCACCTGTGCCACGAACTCGAACGACACGGCGCGGACAGCATCCCCGACGTGCGGAACCTGGTCCACGAGCTGTACGCGCTACGCGATGAGGTGTCCGCCCACCAGCCGACGCTCTCCGGCACCAGTCTGAGCGCCACCGCCGCACGGATGCGCGCCCTCACTCCCGTCACGCCGACACCGCTGCTCATTGACACCGCCCTCGACTGCGAGATCCAACTCCCGCAGACCGTGATCACGGAAGCGCAAGCAGCCGTGTCGGCCCTCTACCGGACCACCCCGCAGCCCTACGGCTACCAGCACTGGCGCGACTACCACCGCCGATTCCGGGCCCGGTACGGCGTCGGCGCCCTGGTACCGGTGATGGACCTGGTCGCCGACAGCGGTCTCGGGCTGCCCGCCGGCTACATCGGCTCCGAACGCGATGCCGCCCCGAAGGTACGCACTGACCGCGACGAACTGCTGCTCGCGCTGATGCAGCAAGTCCTCCTCGACGGCCGCGACGAACTGCGACTGACGGACGACACGGTCAACGCCTTGGAGAAGGCCACCGGAACGGACGAGCGGCTGCTCGCGCCCCGGGTGGAGGTTGCCTTCGAGGTCCACGCCCCCAGCACCCGGGCGCTGTCCGACGGCGCCTTCGACCTCCTGCTCACCGCGGCACCCCGCCCCGGCAGCAGCATGGCAGGCCGGTTCGCCCACGTCCTGCCGCCCGCACACCAAGACGTTCTCGCCTCCGCCTACCGCGGGGCACCGGACCGCCTCACGGCGCAGCTCGTGTTCCCGCCGCGCCGGCACCGCAACGAGAACGTCACCCGCACACCGCGCCTGCTGCCGCACATCATCGAACTGTCCGGCCACCAGGAGAGCGACGAGACGACGATCCGGCTCGCTGACATCGCCGTCACCGCCGACCCGCGCAGCTTCCACCTCGTGCAGCTCTCCACCGGCCGGCGCATCGACGTGCGGGTCCTGCACGCCCTGGAAGGCGGGACCCAGACCCCGCCGCTGGCACGGTTCCTCGCCGAGGTGGTCAACGGACGGTACGCCGCCTACAAGCCGTTCGACTTCGGCGCGGGATCCCGGCTTCCGTTCCTCCCCCGGGTCCGCTACCGCCACACCATCCTCACGCAGGCCCGATGGCTGCTGATGGCCGACGACCTACCCGGCCGCAAAGCCCCGAGGCAGGAGTGGGAGGACGCCTTCACCACCTGGCGGGAACGGCTGCGGGTCCCGATGCAGGTCGCCGTCATCGAGTACGACCAGCGCCTCCCCCTCGACCTGTCCCACCCGGTCCACCTCCGGGTCCTGCGCGCCCATCTCGACAACGCCCGGCGCGTGGAGCTGCGCGAGGTCCCGGACGCAGACGCCCACGGCTGGATCGGGCGGGCACACGAGATCTGGCTCTCCCTGGGCCGGGCCGAGCCTGACACCCCTTATGTGCCCCGGCCGCGCCCGGCCACAGCGACGGCGACGGCGACGGCGACGGCAACCGGAAGGCACTTCCCGGGGGGCGGCGGCATCCTCCACGCGCAGCTCCACGCCCATCCGCGCCGCTACGACGAGATTCTGAGCCACCACCTTCCCCACCTGCTCGCCGTGTTCGAGGAGGAGCCGCCTACCTGGTGGTTCACCCGCCATCGGGAGATGGCCCGGCCGGACGCCGACCAGCACCTCGGTCTCACCCTGCACCTGCCGCCAGACGCATACGGAGCCGGCGCACGGCACGTCCGCGTCTGGGCGGACAGCCTGCACAGGACGGGTCTGGCGTCCGGGCTCGTCCTGGCCCCGTACCAGCCGCAGAGCGGGCGCTTCGGCAGCGAGGCAGCCATGGACGCCGCACACCAGGTGTTCGCCGCAGACTCCGCAGCTGCCCTCGCGCAGATCCAGCTCACCGGGCGCACCGACACCTTCGCCCCGCAGGCCCTCGCCGCCGCCAGCGCCCTGCGCCTCGTCACCCCTCTGGCACCGGACACCGCGACGGCCGAGGAGTGGCTGGTGCGCAACCTCCCTCAGGGCAGCGGACGATTCAACCGGGCTCTGCGCAGCCAGGTGCTCGAACTCGCCTCGCCGAACGGCACCTCCGCGCTCGCGGCCCTCCCCGGCGGCCCACAGGTCAACGAAGCGTGGCGATCCCGCACCGCGGCCGTGGACACCTACCGGACGGTCTTGCTCGGTGAGCGTGATCCGCTCGACGTCGCCCGGTCACTGCTGCACCAGCACCATGTCCGGGCTCTGGGCGTCGATCCGCGCACCGAGGAGACCACGATCCGGCTCGTACGAACGGCGGCCCTTCAGCACCGGATGGCGGCCCGATGACCACACTGGCCGCCACCGCCGCAGCGATCCTGGAGCAGTACACCGCGCATCTGGCGGAACCGCCTCCCCCGCCCCCGGAGGAGCCCTGGGCGGTGCAATCGCTCGCCGACGGTGCCGCCGGAATCAGTCTGCTGCACATCGAGACAGCCGGCCGGTACGACGGCTCCTGGCTTTCCGCCCACCGCTGGATCACGAGCGCGGCTTCCGGGCCCATCAGCGCGGCCGACCGGACGGGCCTGTTCCTCGGCGCCCCGGCCGTCGGCTTCCTCCTCAGCGCGGTCCCTCCGACCTACCAGCATCTGTACGCCTCGGCACGCACAACGCTGCACCAGCACATCGTCGGCCTCGCGCAACGCCGCGTGGACACCGCGCTCGCCCGTATCGACAGGGGAGACCTGCCAACCTTCGCGGAGTACGACCTCTTCTACGGCCTCACGGGGATCGGCGCCTACCTCCTGCGCACCGAGCCCGAGGGCCCCGCCCTGGAGAGGATCTTGCAGTACCTCGTTGCCCTGACCCGGCCGCTCGCGCCCAACGGCCGGGGGCTCCCCGGCTGGTGGGTCCGCCACGACCCGGTGCGCGGCGAGTCCCCTCATTTCCCTGGCGGGCACGACAACTTCGGCGCCGCGCACGGCATCACCGGCCCGCTCCTCCTCCTGGCCCAGGCCCTGCGTCATGGCATCACGGTCCACGGCCACCAGGACGCCATGTTCACCATTTGCGCCCACCTCGACGCCTGGTGCCAGCACGGTGACTCCGGCCCGTGGTGGCCCGAGCACATCTCGCGGCGCGATCTCGACCGCGGACGCCCTCACCACGATGCACCGGCCCGTCCGAGCTGGTGCTACGGCACGACAGGCATCGCACGGGCCGGCCAACTCGCCGGGCTCTCCCTGCGCTCGCCCACGCTCCAGAAGTTCTACGAGGACGCCCTGTACCGGGCCCTGTCCGATCCCGCGCAACTCGCCCTGGTCACCGACAACGGCCTCTGCCACGGATGGGCGGGCATCTACCAGACCGCTCACCGCGCAGCCGCAGACGCGCTCGACCCAAGGCTGCGTACCCTCCCGGAACGGCTTGGTGACGGCCTCCTCACTTCCGGCCGGTCCGGCTCCTCATCGGCTCCCGGCCTGATCAACGGCATCGCCGGCACCGCGCTCGCCCTCACCACCTTCGCCTCGCAGCAGGCGCCGAGTACCGGATGGGACGCATGTCTCTTGATCAACTGACTCAGACAACCGAGCCGGTCCCGATGCAACACGCCGTCTCGGCCGTCCTCGCCGGCCTACCGCTCGCCACCGCAGCCCAGCAGTACCGAATGGACCCCGTGGGCCTCTCCGACGCGGTCGCGGTCTACGACCAGGCCGGCCGGGAAGCGCTGGCTCGCCAAGCGGCCACCACCGACTGGTGGCAGACGTACCTCCACTTCACCGACTGGCCGAACGCCGACACCACCTTCACCACGTACGTCCTGCCCATCCTGCGTGAAGCGGAGACCGCAGGCGCGATCGACGGTTGGTGGTTCACCAGAAAGCACCCCTGCTGGCGTCTGCGCCTCTGGGCCCAGCCTGCGGGCGGTGCCGAGCTGGCAGTCGGAGACGGATTCGACCGCCTGGTCTCCGACGGACACCTTCAGCGCTGGTGGCCCGGCATCTACGAACCGGAGACGCCAGCGTTCGGTGGAAAGACCAGCATGACGGCCGCGCATGCCCTCTTCGTCACCGACAGCCGAGAGATCCAGCAGTTGCGCCAGCGCGACGATCTCACCATCGGGCCCAGGGAGCTGTCCGTCCTGCTGTGCACGATCATGATGCGCGCCGCCCGGTTGGAGTGGTACGAGCAGGGCGATGTCTGGGACCGCGTCATCACGACGGAACACCGCTCGGCCATCAGCGACGTTCCGCCGGACCGTCTCAACGCCCGAGCCCAGGAGATCCGCCCCCTGCTTCTCGCCGACAGCGACGCCCTGCTGCGCCCCGGAGGCCCACTGGAACCCGTCACCGAATGGGCCGCCGCGTTCCGCAGCGCCGGCCAAGCACTCGCCCACGGTGTCCAGGACGGGTCATTGGATCGCGGGCTGCGGCAGCTGCTCAGCTACCACGTGATCTTCCACTGGAACCGGCTCGGACTGTCCTTGCGCGGGCAGAGCATTCTGGCTTGGGCAGCCAGGGCGGCGATTCTGCACAGCGAAGAGCACAAGGACAGCTGAGGCGCGTGACGACGCTTCTGTCGTGTCAGGGCGTGCCGGGCGCTTCCTCGTGTCAGGGGGTGTCGGCGAGCAGGCGGGTCCAGAAGGTCCAGTCGGTGTCCGGGGCCGCGGGCGGGGTGGTCGCTGTGAGGGCCTGGAGCAGCAGGAGTGCCAGGCGGTCGTGCGCGTCCGGGGTCTGATGGTCGTCGTGCAGCAGCCACAGGGCGTACGTGAAGGTGGAGAGGTCCCTCGCCAGGGGGTGCAGGGTCGCCTCGGGGACGGTCCAGATCCATACCTCGCCCGTGGCGCCGTCCACCACCGCCTCCGTGTCCTCCGTCAGCCCGCCCAGGCGGATCAACCGGTGGGCGTGGGAAGGGAGTCCGTGGGGTGCGGGGGCCTCGGCGATCGTCGGCAGGGGGGCCGTGTCGTCCGGGTCGGGCAGGGGGGCGGTCTGTGGCAGGCCCGTCTCGCGCAGGAAGCGTCGGGTCGGCTCGTGGGTGAGGGCGGGCGGGAGGTCGACGTCCTCGAAGCGGATGACGTTCGCCGCGCCGAACTCCCGCGCCAGGAGGCGGTGCGTCAGGTCGACGGTCAGGCCCGAGCGCGGGGCCGGGTCGGGGGCGGACAAGGACAGCGGGCGGATCAGGGCCGCCGCCTTGCGGTACTGCGGGGCCGTGCCGTCGGCGTCCGCCGCGAAGGCCGCGAGGAGGAGGCGGGTCGCCCCGGCCGTCGCCTCCGGGCCGCAGTGGGCCGCGCGGGACGCCAACTGGGCGCGCAAGGAAGCCAGTTCCTCGGTGACCGCCACGAAGCCGAGCAGTCTCTCCAGGGACGGCGCGAGCGGGCGGGCGGCGCCCGGGACGTCGGCCGTCCCCGGGGCGAACCGGGGGCACGGGCCGTAGGGGCCGGACGGGTCGAGGGCGGCCGTCAGCTCGGCCGTCGGCCCGGCCGTCGGCCCGGTGGTCGGCCGGGTGGCGGTGCAGGTCGTCGTGGTCATCGGTCCCCCGGGCGGATCGGTTCACGGGCCCGGGCCCACGCCGCTCCCGGGCGGGGGACGCCGCGCCGGCCGACCTCGGCCGGTCCTCGTCCCCACTGACCGGAACACTACGCCGCACCACTGACAACGCCCCCGACCTGGCGGAACACCGGTGGAACGGCCGGTCACGCGCCGGTGACCACCGCGGCCTGCGGGCGGATCGGGAGGCGGTTGACGGGGCGTCCGGTGGCCGCGCGCACCGCCGAGGCGATCGCCGCGGGCGAGGTCACCACCGGCACCGCGCTGACCGCCTTCGCGCCGAACGGCGCCACCACGTCCCGCTCCTCGACCAGCTTCACGATCCTGATGTCGGGGGTGTCCAGCGCGGTGGGCAGGGCGTAGCCCGTCAGGTCGGGGTGGCGGACCAGGCCGCGCGGGGCGCGCAGGTTCTCGGTGAGGGCGAGGCCCACGCCCTGGGTCACCCCGCCCTCGATCCGGGAGACCAGCTGCGCGGGGTTCAGGATCCGGCCGACGTCCTGGGCGACGGTCAGCTCCACCACCCGCACCGAGCCGATCTCGATGTCGACGTCCACCACCGCGCGGATCGCGCAGAAGGCGAGGCCGACGAACGCGTCGCCCTGGCCGGCCTCGTCCAGCGGTTCGGTGGGGTGCGGGCGGCACTGCGCCGTCGCCCACAGTTCCTTGCCGTCCAGCGCCTCGGTGACCGTGGTCGACAGCACGCCGTCGTAGGAGGTGATCTTGCCGTCGGTGATCTGGAGCAGTTCGGTGGACATGCCGAACTTGTGGGCCAGCGGCTGGAGCAGCTGGGTGCGGACCATCTTCGCCGCCCGCTCCACCGCGCCGCCCGACACCCAGGTGTGCCGGCCGCGGCAGCCCGCGCCCGCCGGGGGCTGGTCGGTGTCGACCGGGGCCACGTGCACCTCGTCGACGCCCAGCGTCTCCTGGACGATCTGCCGGGCCAGCGTGGTGAAGCCCTGCCCGGTCTCGACCGCCGCGCACAGCACGGTCGCGACGCCGTCGTGCACCTTCACGGTGGCCGTGGAGACCTCGTCGGCGCCCTCCGCGCCCAGCATGTGCACCATGCCCAGGCCGTAGCCCACGCCCCGGCGCACCGCGCCCGGTTCGCCCGCGCCCTCGGGGCCGCCGGGCAGCAGCCACTCGTCCTCGGGGGTGTCCTTGGGCAGCGGCGGCAGCGGGTGCTCGCGCACGGCCTGGAGGAGTTCGGCGACCGGGGCCGGGCAGGTGACCGTCTGTCCGGTGGGCAGGACGTCGCCGGTGGCCAGCACGTTGCGCAGCCGCAGTTCGGCCGGGTCGGCGCCGAGCTTCTTGGCCAGCTTGTCCATCTGCGCCTCGTAGGCGGCGCAGACCTGCATGGCGCCCTCGCCGCGCACATGGCCCGAGGGCGGGTTGTTGGTGCGCACCGCCCAGCCCTCGATGAAGGCGTTCGGGACGACGTAGGGACCGCAGGCGAAGGAGACGGCGGCGGCCAGCGCCTCGGCGGAGGTGTCGGCGTAGGCGCCGGCGTCCAGCAGGATCTGCGCCTCGACCTTGACGAGGCGGCCCTCGGCGTCGGCGTGGTGGCGGTAGCGCAGCAGGGTCGGGTGCCGGTGCGCGTGGCCGAGGAAGGACTCCTCGCGGGTGGCGGTCAGCTTCACCGGGCAGCCGGTGCGCAGCGCCAGCAGGCCGAGGGGCAGCTGGAAGCTCTGGTCCTCGCGGTCGGCGGTGGCGCCGGGCACGCCGGTGACGACGATCTTGACGTGCTCGGGCGCCAGGCCGTAGCAGGCGGCGAGGGCGTCGCGGTCGGCGTGCGGGTCGGTGGAGGCGACGTACAGCTCGACGCCGCCGTCGGGGCGGGGCACCGCGAGGCCGGCCTCGGCGCCGATGGGGGCCGGGTCCTGGCGGCCGATGCGGTACAGGCCCTCCACGACGACCTCGCCGGCCGCCTCCGGGTCGCCGTGCCGCAGCGGGATGTGCCGGATCAGGTTGCCGTCCGGGTGCAGCGGCTCGGCCTCGAAGGCATGTTCGGGATCGGTGACCGGTTCGAGCACCTCGTACTCGACGATCACGGCGGCGGCGGCCATCCGCGCGGTGTCGGGGTGGTCGGCGGCGACGGCCGCGATGGGCTCGCCGTGGTGGCGCACCACGTCGGAGGCGAACACCGGGCGGTCGGCCCGGCCGCGGCCGTGCAGCGGACTGCCGGGCACGTCCTCGTGGGTGACGACGGCGCGGACGCCGGGCATCTCACGCGCGTGGCTGGTGTCGATGGACACGATGCGCGCGTACGGGTGCGGGGAGCGCAGCACCGCCGCCCACAGCAAGCCCTCGGCCCACAGGTCGGCCGCGTACGGGAAGGTGCCCTCCGTCTTGGCGCGGGCGTCGGCGGCCGGCAGCGAGGAGCCGATGCCGTGCGGCAGCGGCTCGGGCGCGGGGGCGCTCTCCGGTGCGGCAGCGGCGACGGCTTCGTTGCTCACGCCTGGCCTCCGTTTCCGTCCTGGCCGTAGGGGTCGTGCGGGTGCTGCTCGTGCTGCGGGTGCTGCTCGTGCTGCGCGTGGTGCGGGTCGAACACCGAGGCCGCCGAGGGGTGGACGCCGCCGGCGCCCGGGCCCGCCTGACGGGGAATACGCGGCTCGTCGCCGTCCGGTTCGACCGCGTCCTCCCCGGTGTCCGCGGCGCGCTCGGCGACAACCTCGCGGACCGCGTCCAGAACGCCCCGGTAGCCCGAGCAGCGGCACAGGTTGCCGCACAGCGCCTGACGCGTCTCCAGTTCGGTCGGGTCCGGATTGCCCTCCAGCAGGTCGTGCACGGTCATCGCCATGCCGGGCACGCAGAAGCCGCACTGCACGGCGCCGCACCGGGCGAGCGCCCGCTGCACGTCGGAGGGCTGCCCGTCGGCGGCCAGGCCCTCGACCGTGCGGACCTCGCTGCCGGCCGCGGTGACGGCGGGCACCAGACAGGAGGCGACGAGCCGGCCGTCGACCTGGACGTTGCAGGCGCCGCACTCGCCCTGCGAGCAGCCGTCCTTGGCGCCCGCGAGGCCGAGCCGCTCGCGCAGCACGTACAGCAGCGACTCGCCGATCCAGGCGTCGGTGACGGGCCGGTCGGCGCCATTGACGCTCAGCACGTAGGAGGCGAGCGGGTGTTCGTCCTGCGGGGGGGCGGGGGGCGGGTCGTCGTGCGCGAGGCCCGGCTCGGCGGCGGGCTCGGCGGAGTCGGTGGACTCGGGCGCGGAGTCGGTGGGCTCGGCGGGCGTGGCGGCTGCTTCCGCGGCCCCGGGCGCGGGGGCGGCATCCTCGGAGCCCGCAGGGCCGGCGGACGGCTCGGCGGGGCCTTCCGCGGCCGCTACGGCGCCTTCGGGGGCGTCGCCGGGCGCGTGGCCGGACTCGGGCGCGTCGTCGGGCCGGTGGGCGGCGTCGGGCGCGTCGTCGGGCCGGTGGGCGGCGTCGGGCTCGGGTCCGTGGTCGGCCTCGGCGGCGTAGTCGTCGGTGTGCTCGGCGGCGTACTCGTCGGCGGGTTCGGGGGCGTACCCGTCGGCGGCGGGCTCGGCGGAGTGCTCCCGCAGGGGCTGGACGGTGTGTCCGTCGCCTTCCGGTACGGCCTCGGGCGCGGCCGCAGCGTGCTCGCCGTGCCGGCCGTGCTCCGTGTGCTCGGCGGTCTCGGCGGTCTCGGCGGGGCCGGGGTGCCCGGCGGGTTCCGGGTGGCCGGGGCTCTCCGGGTGCGCTGCGGGCTCCGGGTGCGCTGCGGGATCCGGGTGCGCGGCGGGCTCGGGGTAGTCGTCGTGGCCGGGGGCCTGGTGGCCGCCCGGTGCGGGCGCGTCCGTGCCGTGCGCGTGCGCCGGCTCCTCCGCGTGCGGGTCGGCGACCGAGGGGTCCGCGCGGTACGCCTCCGCCGCGGGCCGGTCCTCGTAGGCGCCCTCGGCGTGGTCGTCCTGTCCCGGCCGGCCCCACGGCTGGGCGGGCGGCTGGGTCGCCCACGGCGCGGCCGCGCCGCCGGGCAGCGTGGCCGGCGGGGTGCCGCCCCACTGCTGGACCAGCGAGGAGGTGGTGAACTCGCCGGACTCGTCCGGGAGTTCGCCCCCGGCGACCGGGATCGACCACTGTCCGGTCACATCGTGTCCGGGCGCCGCCGGCTGACCGGCCTGGGTGTCGTGCTGCCCCGGCGACTCCTGGAAGTTCCACTGCTGGGTGGCGCCCGGGTGGTACGTGAACCGGTCGCCGCCCCCGTCGCCGCCGTCGCCGTCCTGCGGCAGCGCGTTCGCCTCGGGCCAGCGCGCGCCCTCGGCGGGCGTGCCCGGCACGGCCCAGGCGCCGGTGGCCGCCGGGTCGGCGGCCTCGGGCGGGGCGGAGGCGGCCGTTATCCGCGGCGGCACATAGCCGTGGCCGGGCGCGGCCAGCGGACTGTCGGCGGCCAGGAGGGCGTCGATGCCGCCCTCGGGGAGCTTGACGAACGCGGTGGCGCCGTCGTCGTAGTCACCCTGCGGCAGCGGGTTCCAGCGGCCGCCGTTCTCGGGCGTGCCCTCCGCGTGCTGGTCGTCGGTCACGACAGCGCCCTCCCCAGTGCTCGTCGGGCCAGCGCGGCGACGGTGCGCCGCAGGTGCAGTACGGCGGGCGGGAGCTGCTGCACGGAGCCGTCCGCCTCGGGGGCCGGGTCGGGGATGCACGCCTGGGCGACGTACTCGCCGAAGGCGGTCAGCGCCTCGGGGACGATCGCCCGGTTGTTGTCCCAGTCGATGAGCTGCGCCACCCACTGCTCAGCGTCCAGCGGCCTGAGCGGCATCGGCGCTATGGCCCCGACCGCGCAGCGCACCCCGCGCCGCGCCGGGTCCAGGACCAGCGCCACGGAGGCGATCGCGCGGCCCGGTCCGGTGCGGCCGGTCGCCTTCAGGAAGACCTGGGGCGCGTGCAGCAGCGGTACCCGCACGTAGCCGATGAGTTCGCCCGCGCGCAGCATCTCCACGCCGGCCAGCAGGTGCGAGACCGGGATCTCCCGGCGGGCGCCGCCGGGGCCCGCGATGACCACCGTGGCCTCCAGGGCGGCCAGCACCGGCAGCGCGTCCCCGGTCGGGGCGGCCGAGGCGATGTTGCCGCCGAGGGTGCCGGCGTTGCGGATGTGCGGTGGGCCGGCGGCGCGCGCGGCGGCGGCGAGCGCCGGGATCAGCGCGGCGAAGTCGGGGCGGCCCATGCGGGCGTGGGTGAGGCCGGCGCCGAGCAGTCCGTGGCCGTCCTGGTACTGCCAGCCGCGGATCTCGCTGATCCGGCCGAGGCCGACCAGCGCGGCGGGCCTGAGCTGCCCGGAGTTGACGGCGGCCATGAGGTCGGTGCCGCCGGCCACCGGCACGGCGGCGGGCATGGCGGTGAGTGCCGCCACGGCCTCGTCCAGCGTCGTGGGCAACGTGACGGCCTGCGCCGTCCGCGGTGCGTGCGTGGTCAAACCGGCTGCCCCTTCCCGCTGCCCCACTGGTCCCGCCTGTGTTGCCGTACGGTACGACCTGACAGGGCGGACGTGGCAACTCTGGCACATCTTCGCAGGGCTCGCGGACACGGGTCCGACACGGGGCGATCGCCCACCTCATCGGGGACATGGCCCGTTTTGGCACGGCATCACCGATGCGGGCGAATTGGCGCTCTTCGCTGACTCCCGCGGGGCTTCGTCCGGCTCCGGTCCGATGCGGGGTCGGTGCGGGATCGATTCGGGCGGCGGCGGGGCGAATCGTTCCTCCACGAGACCGCCCGCACCCGCCGCCCGCAGTCAGCGCCACGACGCGCCGCTGCGGCTCACCGCTGCGGCGGCGGCCCGTCCAGGGGGCGGCCGAGGATGCCGGGCCGGCGCTGCCAGGGGTGGGGTCCGGCGGGCGGGCGGTAACCGACGCCGAGGGCGTCCAGGCGCCGGTAGTGGGCCGTCATCCGCTGTTCGAATCCGGTGAAGTCCCGCTCCCCCGGGGCGGGCAGCGCGCTCCAGGCGACCTCGGCGAAGGCGGCCAGGCGGGGGAACGCCTGGTAGTCCACGCGCTCCTGGCTGTCCAGCACCTCGCTCCACAGGTTGGCCTGCGGGCCGAGCACGTGCGCGGCGGCCTCGGCGTCGAGCCCGGCGGGAACCGGCTCGAACCGGTAGACGTCCTCCAGGGTGCGCACGAAGCCGATGGGCACCGGCTCGTCCTCGCCCGGGGCCTGCCGGTGGTCCAAGTACACCTGCTGCTCGGGGCACATGACGACGTCGTGGCCGGCCCGCGCGGCGGCGACGCCGCCCGCGTAACCGCGCCAGGACGACACGGCGGCGCCCTTGGCGAGCCCGCCCTCCAGGATCTCGTCCCAGCCGATGAGCCGGCGTCCGCGCTCCGCGAGCCAGGCGTCGAAGTGGCCGATGAACCAGGCCTGGAGCCCGTCCTCGCCGGCCACCCCGAGTTCCCGGACGCGGGCCTGCGCGGTGGCCGAGGCGCGCCACTGGTCCTTGGGGCACTCGTCGCCGCCGATGTGCACGAACGGCGCGAACTCGCCCGCGTCGGCCGGAAAGACGTCCAGGACCTCCTCCAGGACGCCTTCGTAGAAGCGCAGGACGTCCTCGGTGGGGGCGAGCACGTTGGGGTTGATGCCCCAGTCGTCCCAGACGGTGAGGGCGGCGGTGTCGACGACGTCGGTGTTGCCGAGTTCCGGATAGGCGGCGATGGCGGCCTGCGAGTGGCCGGGCAGGTCGATCTCCGGGACGACGGAGATGTGCCGTTCGGCGGCGTAGGCGACGATCTCGCGCAGGTCGTCCTGGGTGTAGTGGCCGCCGTGCGGTTTCTCCTCCCACCGCGAGGACAGCCGGTGGCCGAGTTTGCTGCGGGATCGCCAGGAACCGGTCCGGGTCAGTTCCGGGTAGCGCCTGATCTCGATCCGCCAGCCCTGATCGTCCGTCAGGTGCAGGTGCAGCACGTTGAGTTTGTGCGCGGCCATCAGGTCGAGGTAGCGCAGCACGCCGTCCTTCGGCAGGAAGTGCCGGGCCACGTCGAGCAGCAGTCCGCGCCAGCGGAAGCGGGGCGCGTCGCCGATGGCCCGGGGCGGGACGCGGTGGGCGGCGCCGGGCCGTACGGGGGCGCGGCGGAAGGCGTCGGGGCCGAGCAGCTGGCGCAGCGTCTGGGCGCCCCAGAAGACGCCGGCCGCGTCGCCGCCCGCGATCTCGACGCCGGCCCCGGTGGCGAGGAGCCGGTACTCCTCGGGCTCCAGCGCGTCGTCCACGCGCAGGAGTACGCGGTTCGGGGCGTCCGGGGAGGCGGCGGGGGGCAGCGGGAGGCCGAGCGCGGCGCCGAGGGCGCCGCGCAGCCAGCGTTCGGCGGTGGCCGTGCCGGGGCCGGCCCACAGGGTGGTGTCCGCGTCGAGCACCGCCGTGCCGTCGTTCAGTGCGGCGGTGACGCGCGGCGCCGGAATGACATCGTCCTTGAACTCGTCCTGGGCCACGCGGGGAGCCTAGGGACTGCCGACGCCGCCCACAAGAGGTCTGGACCAAAAGGTCTGGACCACTTTCGGACGGCGTCCGCTCCGCCGGACGACGCCGTCGGCTCGCCTGCGGCTACTTGTCGCCGCCCTTGCCCTTGCCCTCGTCGCCGCCGCCGCTCATGGACTCGTAGATCTCCTTGCAGAGCGGACACACGGGGTACTTCTTCGGGTCACGGCCGGGCACCCACACCTTGCCGCACAGCGCCACGACGGGCGTCCCGTCCAGGGCGCTCGCCATGATCTTGTCCTTCTGGACGTAGTGGGCGAAGCGCTCGTGGTCGCCGTCGCCGTGGGACACCTGCGGCGTCGGCTCTACGAGGGTCCCCGTACCAGTCCCGCGCTCGGGCTCGAGAGTGCTCATACGGAAAGGGTACTGAAACCGGCGCGTATCAGTTGAGCGACGGGTCGTCCGGATACGTGGCGACCATCGCCAGTTCGCTGCGCTGGCGGCGCAGCACCTCGCGCCACAGCCGCTCGGGCGCCGGCGAGGAGACGTCGCCGGGCTCGGACTCGACGACGTACCACGCGCCCTCGGCGAGTTCGTCCTCCAGCTGGCCCGGGCCCCAGCCGGCGTACCCGGCGAAGATGCGCAGGGAGCCGAGGGCGTCGGCCAGCAGCTCGGGCGGGGCCTCCAGGTCGACGAGGCCGATCGCGCCGTGCACCCGGCGCCAGCCCAGCGGGGCGCGCTCGCCGGGGCCGTCGCCGGGGATGACGGCGACGCCGAGCGCGGAGTCCAGCGACACCGGGCCGCCCTGGAAGACGACGCCGGGCTCGCCGGCGAGGTCCGCCCAGCCCTCCAGGATGTCGCCCACGTCCACCGGGGTGGGCCGGTTCAGGACGACGCCCAGGGAGCCCTCCTCGTCGTGGTCGAGGAGGAGCACCACCGCGCGGTCGAAGTTCGGGTCCGCCAGGGCGGGTGCGGCCACGAGCAGCCGTCCTGTGAGCGAGGACACCTCGGTCATGCCAGACATGATCCCGCATCTTCCGCCGGTGTGGGGGGCCAATCCGGCTGGCGGGGTGAGCGCGAGGACACGGGGTATGGGAGCGTGGGGCGGCGCGCGGCCGGAGCGGTGACCCCATGTGTCCGGTCTGGCACGGTTCGTGTTGTGACACACCCATGACGCAGCCGGGCGGTCCTCGGGCTTACTTCCGGGGGGTGCGCGGCGATTACTCTGTCTCTCCGGCCCCTGACCTATGTGCTCGGCCGGCCCCTGCCCAACTCATCGGAACGCGAGATACATGAGCGTCAACGACGATGTCCTGCTTGTCCATGGCGGAACCCCGCTGGAGGGCGAGATCCGTGTCCGCGGTGCGAAGAACCTCGTGCCGAAGGCCATGGTCGCCGCTCTGCTGGGCAGCGAGCCAAGCAGACTGCGCAACGTTCCGGACATCCGTGACGTCCGTGTCGTGCGCGGCCTGCTGCAACTGCACGGCGTGACGGTCCGGCCGGGCGAGGAGCCGGGCGAGCTGGTGCTCGACCCGACCCGGGTGGAGAGCGCCAACGTGGCTGACATCGATGCCCACGCAGGCTCCAGCCGCATCCCCATCCTCTTCTGCGGCCCGCTGCTGCACCGCCTCGGCCACGCCTTCATCCCGGGTCTGGGCGGCTGCGACATCGGTGGCCGGCCCATCGACTTCCACTTCGACGTGCTGCGGCAGTTCGGCGCGACGATCGAGAAGCGGGCGGACGGCCAGTACCTGGAGGCCCCGCAGCGGCTGCGCGGCACGAAGATCCGGCTGCCCTACCCGTCGGTCGGCGCGACCGAGCAGGTGCTGCTGACGGCCGTCCTGGCCGAGGGCGTCACGGAGCTGTCCAACGCGGCCGTCGAGCCGGAGATCGAGGACCTCATCTGCGTACTGCAGAAGATGGGCGCGATCATCGCGATGGACACCGACCGCACGATCCGCATCACCGGTGTGGACAAGCTCGGCGGCTACGACCACCGCGCGCTCGCGGACCGTCTGGAGGCCGCGTCCTGGGCGTCGGCGGCGCTGGCCACCGAGGGCGACATCTACGTCCGCGGCGCGCAGCAGCGCTCCATGATGACGTTCCTGAACACCTACCGGAAGGTGGGCGGCGCGTTCCGGATCGACGACGAGGGCATCCGCTTCTGGCACCCCGGCGGCCAGCTGAAGTCGATCGCGCTGGAGACGGACGTGCACCCCGGCTTCCAGACCGACTGGCAGCAGCCGCTGGTGGTCGCGCTCACCCAGGCGACCGGCCTGTCGATCATCCACGAGACGGTCTACGAGTCCCGGCTCGGCTTCACCTCCGCGCTCAACCAGATGGGCGCGCACATCCAGCTCTACCGCGAGTGCCTGGGCGGTTCCGACTGCCGCTTCGGCCAGCGCAACTTCCTGCACTCGGCGGTCGTCTCCGGCCCGACCCGGCTCCAGGGCGCCGACCTGGTCATCCCGGACCTGCGCGGCGGCTTCTCCTACCTGATCGCCGCCCTCGCGGCCCAGGGCACCTCCCGCGTCCACGGCATCGACCTGATCAACCGCGGCTACGAGAACTTTATGGAGAAGCTCGTGGAGCTGGGCGCGAAGGTCGAGCTGCCGGGGCAAGCACTGGGCTAGCCCGGCCGGCGCCGCTACCGCCCGCGCCGCTGCGGCGTGTGGCGGCGCTACGGCGTGTGGCGGCGCTACGGCGTGTGACGGCGCGTACGTCGATGGGGCGGCGCGTACGTCGATGGGGCGGCCCCCCGGGAAGGGGGCCGCCCCCATTGACGTGTGGTCGGCCCTAGCGGGCCCCGTACGCCGTCGTGCGGCGTACGGACGGCAAGGTCACTTGCCCTTGGCGGCTTCCTTGAGCTTGCTGCCCGCGGAGACCTTCACGCTGTAGCCGGCCGGGATCTGGATCGGCTCGCCGGTCTGCGGGTTGCGGGCGGTGCGAGCGGCACGGTGGGTGCGCTCGAAGGTGAGGAAACCAGGGATGGTGACCTTCTCGTCCCCCTTGGAGACGATGTCGCCGACGACGTCGGCGAACGCGGCCAGCACGGCGTCGGCGTCCTTGCGGGTCACCTCGGCGCGGTCGGCCAGCGCGGCCACCAGCTCACTGCGGTTCATGTTCTTACTCCCGTGTTCTTCTTGCCATTGAGGCGTGCCACGCGGCTGAGCCGCGTGTTGGGCCAGCCAAGCCGATGCTGCCAGGGTCCTGGTGGGTCCCCGGACCCGGGTCCCCCGTCGGACCCTCGCGCCCAGGGAGGCATCCTGCCCCCACCTGCGGCGGGAAAGCCAATCCGGCACCCCAAGGAGTCGTGAGAACACCCTTGGGAGTCACACGAAAAGGGGCCTGCGCCCGGGGCCCGGCGTCACCCTTACGCCTGCCCCGTGGGCGACGGCCGAATCCGACGACAGGGCCTGGCCGATCACGATAGGGCGCGCCGCTGACGGCGCCGTCCCCGACGCGCCGGGTCCGGGCGCACCGTGGCGATCATCACGCCCCGCGCGGGCGCCGGGCGCGCCGGGGGCTCACGCCCCGGCGCACCCGGCACGGGTCGTCCGCGCCCGATGCCGCCCGACCGCGCCCGGCGGCCGTCGTCCGCCGCCCCGTCCGGGGCGGGCGCTCAGACGCCGGAGGAGCTGCCGGCGGCCGACGCGCCGGCCGCCTTGGCGGCGTCGCGCACCGCTCCGGCGACGGCTCCGGCGACCTTGTCGTTGAAGACGCTCGGGATGATGTAGTTCGGGTTCAGCTCGTCCTCGGTCACCACGTCGGCCAGGGCCTGCGCGGCGGCGAGCATCATCTCGGTGTTGACGGTGCGCGACTGCGCGTCCAGCAGGCCGCGGAAGACGCCCGGGAAGACCAGCACGTTGTTGATCTGGTTGGGGAAGTCGGAGCGGCCGGTGGCCACGACTGCCGCCGTCTGCCGGGCGATCGCCGGGTCGACCTCGGGGTCGGGGTTCGCGAGCGCGAACACGATGGCGCCGTCCGCCATGGCGGCCACGTCGTCGCCGTCGAGCACGTTCGGGGCGGAGACGCCGATGAAGACGTCCGCGCCGCGCACGGCCTCCTTCAGCGTGCCGGTGAGGTTCTCCGGGTTGGTGTTGTCGGCGATCCAGCGCAGCGCCGACTCGGGGGCGGCGTCGACGAGGTCCTCGCGGCCGGCGTGCACCACGCCGTGGATGTCGGCGACGACGGCGTTCTTCACGCCCGCGGCGATCAGCAGCTTGAGGATGGCGGTGCCGGCGGCGCCGGCGCCGGACATCACGACCCGGACGTTCTCGATCGGCTTGCCGACCACGCGCAGCGCGTTGGTGAGGGAGGCGAGCACGACGATGGCGGTGCCGTGCTGGTCGTCGTGGAAGACGGGGATGTCCAGGGCCTCGCGCAGCCGGGCCTCGATCTCGAAGCAGCGCGGCGCGGAGATGTCCTCCAGGTTGATGCCGGCGAAGCCGGGGGCGATCGCCTTGACGATCTCCACGATCGCGTCGGTGTCCTGGGTGTCCAGGCAGAGCGGCCAGGCGTCGATGCCGGCGAACCGCTTGAACAGGGCCGCCTTGCCCTCCATGACCGGCAGTGCGGCCTTGGGGCCGATGTTGCCCAGGCCGAGGACCGCGGAGCCGTCCGTCACGACCGCAACCGAGTTGCGCTTGATCGTGAGGCGGCGGGCGTCCTCGGGGTTCTCGGCGATGGCCATGCAGACGCGGGCCACGCCGGGCGTGTAGACCATGGAGAGGTCGTCACGGTTGCGGATGGGGTGCTTGGACGCCATCTCGATCTTGCCGCCGAGGTGCATCAGGAACGTACGGTCGGAGACCTTGCCGAGCGTGACGCCCTCGATGCCGCGCAGCCTGCTGACGATCTCGTCGGCGTGCGCGGTGGAGGTGGCCGCGATGGTGACGTCGATACGGAGCTTCTCGTGGCCGGACGCGGTGACGTCGAGGCCGGTCACCGAGCCTCCGGAGGACTCCACGGCGGTGGTGAGCTGCGAGACGGCGGTTCCGCTCGCGGGCACCTCCAGCCGGATGGTCATCGAGTAGGAGACGCTGGGCGCCGTTGCCATGGCCGACTTCCTCTGCTTTCACCGTGTCGCGAGTTGTGCCGTCCGATCGTCGCACCTACCAGCGAGTACGTGGTAGTCGCCCCGGGTTGCGGTCTTTGCGTTCACCGGGACGCGGCGTTTTCGGAAACTTGATTCCACCATACGAGAGTTGGGCGGGCGGCGGTAGGTGCGGAGGCAAGAAAAGAGGCCCACGTCACATCGGATGTGACGTGGGCCTCTTCGAGGCTGTGACACCGGCCCGCCATGCTCGCCTCGCGGCAAGTGGTCGCTCGTAGCGACGAAGGTTGGGCCCGGGGGCTTGGATCGAGCCGGTGTCTCCTCCAGGCTAACAAACGGATCGCGGAACACCATTCCCCGCGACCGGGTTCGCGGGAATCCGCCCGCACGGACGCCCGCACCGACGCCCGCGCGGACGCCCCCGCGCTCAGTCCCGCAGCAGGTCCGGGACCCCGTTCGCGTCCGGCTGGTCGCGCTCGCCCGCCACCACCGTCAGCTGCTGGGTGGCGCGGGTCAGGGCGACGTAGAGGACGCGCAGGCCGGCCGGGGACTCGTCGGCGATCTCCGCCGGCGAGACGACGAGCGTCGCGTCGTACTCCAGGCCCTTGGCCTCCAGGCTGCCCAGCGCCACCACCCGGCCCCCGCCGAGCCCGGCGAGCCAGCGTTTTGCCTCCTCGCGCCGGTTCATGGCGACGACCACGCCGACCGTGCCCTCCACCCGCTCCAGCAGCGCCTCGGCCTCCGCGCGCACGGTCGCGCCCAGCGAGCCCGCCACCACGGCGAACCGCGGCTTGAGCCCCGTGGAGCGCACCGCCGACGGCGACTTCGCGCCCGGCATGGCCAGGGCCAGCACCTTCGCGGCCAGCTCGGCGATCTCGGCCGGGTTGCGGTAGTTCACCGTCAGCTCGAAGCGGCGGGCCCGGGACGAACGGCTCGCCGCGCCGGGGTGCCCGGAGCCCGGCAGCCGGGTGCCCAGCGCCTCGTCGCGCGCCTCGGCCGCCTCGTCCGGGTCCGACCAGGAGGACTGGGCGGGGTCGCCCACCACCGTCCAGGTGGCGTGCCGGCCGCGGCGGCCGACCATCCGCCACTGGAGCGGCGTGAGGTCCTGCGCCTCGTCCACGATGACGTGCGCGTACTCCACCCGCTCCTGGGCCAGCCGCTCGGCCCGCTCGCGCTGCGTCTCCTCGCGCACCGGCATCAGCTCCTCCAGACCGGTGAGCTGGTCCAGCGGGTCCAGTTCGCGCTTCTTGCGGGGCCGGGCGGGGGCGCCCAGGATCGCCTGGAGCTCGTCCAGGATCGCGATGTCGTGCACCGAGTAGCCGTCCCGCTTCAGCGAGCGGGCCACCTTGCGCACCTCGCCCGGGTTCAGGACCCGGCGCGCCCAGCGGCCCAGGCGCCGCTCGTCGGCCATGGTCTCCAGCACGCCCCGCGGGGTCAGCTCCGGCCACCAGGCGTCGAGGAAGGCGGTGAAGGAGTCCTCGCCGAGCACGTCCTCGTCGAAGGAGGAGCGCAGCTCGGCGGCCAGCTCCGGGTCGCTGTGCCGGCCGGCCGCGCCGGACTTCGCCCACAGGGCGTCCAGCAGCAGTTTGCGGGCGCGCGGGCGCAGCAGGTTGACCGGCGCGGTGCCGCCGAGGGCGGTGCGCCGGACGTGGTCCAGCTCCGGCCCCGCCAGCTCCAGCCGGCGCCCGAAGGCGACCACCCGCAGCCGGGCCGGCGGCCCGGAGGGCGCCTGCGGCACCGCGTCGCCGTCGTCGCCGTCGCCGTCGCCGTCGCCGTCGCCGAAGGCGAGCTGCCCCGCGGCGGCCGCTGCCGCCCCCAGCTCCAGCGCGCCGCGCGCCGCCTTGCGCAGCACCTTCAGCATCCGCGAGGAGCCCTTGGCGCGGGCCACGGACGGGGCGTCGTAGAGGGTGGCCTCGGCGCCGTCGACCAGTGAGCCGATCGCCCGGATGGCGACCTGGCCCTCCTCGCCGAGCGAGGGCAGCACGCCCTCGGTGTACGAGACCAGCAGCGGGGTCGGCGAGACGATCAGGATGCCGCCGGAGTAGCGGCGCCGGTCCTGGTAGAGCAGGTAGGCGGCGCGGTGCAGGGCGACCGCCGTCTTGCCGGTGCCCGGCCCGCCCTCGACGTACGTCACGGAGGAGGCGGGGGCGCGGATGACGAGGTCCTGCTCGGCCTGGATGGAGGCGACGATGTCGCGCATGGTGTGGCTGCGGGCCTGGCCGAGCGCGGCCATCAGCGCGCCGTCGCCGACCACGGCCAGCTCCCGCCCGTTCAGGCAGGCGGTCAGCTCGGGGCGCATCAGGTCGTCCTCGACGCCGAGGACGCGCCGCCCCTTGGAGCGGATGACCCGGCGGCGCACGACCCGGCCGGGATCGACCGGGGTGGAGCGGTAGAACGGGGCGGCGGCCGGCGCGCGCCAGTCGATGACCAGCGGGGCGTACTCCTCGTCGAGGACGCCGATCCGGCCGATGTGCAGGGTCTCGGCGATGTCGGCAGTGCCGTCGGGGCGCACCGCGCCCTCGGCCGGCTCGACGGCGGTGTACGCGCCGTCGGGGCCCTTCTTGCCGTCCTCGCCGAGCAGCAGGTCGATCCGGCCGAAGAGGAAGTCCTCGAACTCGTTGTTCAGCCGGTTGAGGTGGACGCCGGCCCGGAAGACCTGGGCGTCGCGCTCGGCCAGCGCGCCGGGCGTGCCGACGTGGCCGCGCTGGGCCGCGTCGTGCATGAGGAACTCGGCCTCGTGGATCTTCTCCTCGAGCCGCCGGTACACCCGGTCCAGGTGTTCCTGTTCCCCGCTGATCTCTCGGTCGCGCACGGAGTCGGCCTCGGCGTCGCGCACCGGGGCGCGCACCGTGTCGGGCACCGCGCCGGGCGCCGCCTCGTGAACCGATTCGACCGCGGAATCCTGTTGAGCCTGAGCGGCCACCGGGCCCCCTTCTGACGTGCTGGGCAGCCGTCAACCGTACGCGAAGGGAACCCGCTGCGGGAAGTCGACCCGGCTTCCCGGCCGCCCGGCCCGGCGTAATCCGCCGAACCGGTCGTCCGTCTGTCCTACGCCTTGACCTGGACGGCCTTCTGGCCGTCTGTCCTACGCCTTGACCTGGACGACCTTCTGGCCGTCGAAGGTCATCACCTCGAAGTGGTCGATCTGGCCGGGTTCGAAGGCCGCGCCGCCGCGCACGTACAGGGGGCTCTTGGCCTCCTCCGTGCGGGCGTTCGGCAGGCCGTAGCCCCAGTTCGGCACGGACCAGGAGGTGATCGTCTCGCGTTCGCCGTTCTTGCCGACGGCGATGAGCGAGCAGCGCTCGGGGCCGGTGACGTTCTTCAGCTCCAGCACGGCGTTGGTGCCCCAGTCCTTCTTCTCCAGGGCGACGGTGGCGGTGGCGTGGGTGACGGGGTCGGTCGCCGTCACCTTGTCCGTCATCGCCTGGAAGGCGGCCTTGGCGGGAGCCGCCGCGACGGTGGCGCTGCCTGTGCCGCCGTCCGCGCCGCCGACGGCGTAGACCGTCAGCGGTCCGCCGATGATCAGCGCCGCTGCCGCCGCGACCAGGTAGAACGTCGTGCGCCGCTTGCGCGCCCGCCGCTCGGAGACCTCGTCCACGAGTTTCTCCACCAGCCGCGGTCCTGGCCTGGCCGACAGGGACTCGCCGATCGCGGGCGTACCGGCGCCGGGCAGGTCGGCGAGCGCGGCCAGCATCGGTTCCATGCCGGCGAGTTCGTCCAGCTGCTGGGCGCACCACTCGCAGCCGGCGAGATGGGCCTCGAACGCGGTCGCCTCGGCGTCGTCCAGGATTCCGAGGGCGTAGGCGCCGACGGTCTCGTGCTCGTCCGGGGCCGGTGATCCCTGCGTGGAGCCCATGGAGCCAGACATACCCGAACCACCTGTGCCGAATCCCTGATGTCCCCCGTACCCGCTCATCACGCCGTCACCCCCCGCTCCTCCAGAGCCAGCTTCATCGAACGCAGGGCGTAGAACACCCGGGAGCGGACGGTGCCGCTGGGTATGCCCAGCGTCTCGGCCGCCTCATTGACCGTACGCCCCTTGAAGTACGTCTCGACGAGCACCTCCCGGTGGGCCGGGGTCAGGTCGTCGAGTGCGTCCGACAGCGTCATCAGCCACAGCGCTTTGTCGATCTCGTCCTCCGCGGGGATGACCTCCAGCGGCGACGGATCGACCTCCTGCGGCCGGGCCTGCCGGCTGCGGTGGCCGTCGATGACGATGCGCCGGGCGACCGTCACCAGCCAGGGGCGGACCGAACCGGTCGCTCGATTGAGCTGGCCGGCGTTCTTCCAGGCACGGATGAGCGTCTCCTGGACCACGTCCTCGGCGCGCTGCCGGTCACCGGCGACCAGCCTGAGAACGTAGGCGAGCAAGGGTCCGGCGTGCTCGCGGTACAGCGCACGCATCAGCTCCTCGTCGGGTTCCGAGGGCTGTGAGGACATGCGATGTCGGGCCCTCGCTCCACGTTCATTGGCCACGGCCGCATCCTTGCGCACGCCCACCTCCGGTGTCCGGGGGATCCCCCAGTCGGTCGCTCGCCGTCGGGTACGGACGTGGGGTGCGGTGCGTTCAAAGGGGGACGGCGGAATTCCGCGGGGCGGGGTGACGAGGCGGGACATGGGGGCACATTCCTCCCGCACGGCGGGGAGGGAGACGGCAGCAAAACGGCGCGTCCCTCACCTCGGCCGGGCGGGGCGGGTGCGGGCGCCGGCCGCCGTGCGGCGGCGGTGCCGGGCGACCCGTTCGCGGTTGCCGCAGACCTCACTGGAGCACCAGCGCCTGCGGCGCCCTCGGGAGGCGTCCAGGTACACGATCGGGCAGTCCTCGCCCGCGCACTCGCGCAGGGCGCCGCGGGCCGCGGGGTCGGTGAGCAGTTCGACCGCGTCCCGGGCGACGACCGCGAGCAGCGCGGCACACCCGGGCGGCCCGGCCAGCCGCCGCACCAGGCCCCCGTCCGCACCGGGCACGGCACAGGGGGCGGGCGGGGCGGGACGGGCGACGTCGTTGACGCGGGCGAGCGCGAGGCGGTGCGCCCCGCTTTCCGCGTACGCCCCGGCGCTCGCCGCCGCGAGGTGACCGCGCACCAACCGCCCCACGTCCTGCCTGAGTTCACGGAAGGCGGCGGGCCAGGACGGGTCGGCGTGCGCCAGCGAGGTGCCCGGCGGCACCAGCCCCGACCCCGCGATCCAGGCCCGCAGCCGCTCCGGGGAGCCCAGCCGCTCGCCGGGATGGCTGGTGCACAGGAGGTCCAGGCAGATCCGCCCGGTGTCGATACGGGGCTCGTAGGGAACCGTGGCCGCACCCAGTGCCATGCGCCTGTCACCGCCTAGGCAGGAACCGTCGGGGGCCCGTCAGAAGCGCCCCCTTCCACAGTGCCCGCCACGGCGTACGGCCGGAAGCCCTCGGGCATCGGCGTTCATCGACGCGTCCGTCCTCACCGAGGCGCTGACCGGTGACGGCGCGGTGGGCGAGGCCGGTGCGAGATCGAGGTCATCGGCTGAGGGGCCGAGCTACTACGCGGCGCCGCTTGCGGGCGGAAGGAACTTCTCCGGGCGAGCCGGATCAGGTCTCGCCCAGGAGAGCAGCCGCGCGGGCGTCCAGTTCGCTGACACCTGACGTCCGGCCGTGGCCGGACAACCGGATGCGCATGTCGGTCAGGGCGTCACTGATCTTCACGGACTGGACGCCCTCGGCGCAGTCGACGAACTCGCCCCACACGGCCAGAGCACCGTCGAGATCGCCCTGGCGCAGGCGCACGTTCCCGAGGTCGCCCAGAACGATCGCGCGGGACCGTCGCCGGTCCAGGCCGTGGATGTCCAGGGCATGGTGGAGGTGTTCGCGTGCGCTTTGGGGGTCTCCGAGGCGCGCGAGGATCATGCCGGTGTGATGGGCCCACCGGCCGGTGGAGAAATGGGAAGCCCAGGATTCACCGGGGGCCGCTGCGGCCTTTTCGATGGCGCTCTGCGACCGTGCGAGCGCTTCCTTGGCCAGTCGGCGGTCGCCGTCCAGGGCTGCCGCGTCGGCGAGAGTCGCCTGGAAGTAGGCGATCGCCTTGGGCTCCTCAAGACCGTCCGCGTACTCGACGCACCTCTCCGACAGCCGCAGGGCGACCGCCCGTCCCCGTGGCCCCAGGTCGATCGCCTGGACGGCCATGCCCCGCAGAGCGGTTGCCGCCGACTCGGCATCACCGGCCTCCTCCGCAAGGGCGAAAGCGTGTGCGTAGTACCGCTGGGCGAGGCCCTGGTGGTGGTCGTCGTTCCCCTCGTCCTGCACCATCCAGCCGCACAGATGTACTAGTTGAGACGTGGCGGCGAAGAGCTGCCGCCCAGTGGCTTCGGTGTACCTGCCTTCGAGCCAGGGGCCGACGTTGCCGGTCAGGTACTGGACTGCCATGCGGCGGGCGTGGGCTCCACCGAACTCCGCGGCGGTGTCACCAAGCGTGCGGGTCATCTGACGGATCGCCGTGACCTCGCCTTTTCCCACCCGTAAGGCGCCGGCCTCCGCGGAGGCCACCCGGCGGTCAACGGCCGCCGCGTCCGGGAGGTTCAGCGCCGACAGGGCGAACCCGGCGGTCGCGGCCAACATCGAACGGCGTTCCACGTCACTCCTCCCGAGAGCAAGGACCGACTTCACGGTATCCGCGACTGGTGGTTCGGGAGCCTCCGGGCCGGCCGCGAGTGTCCGCGTCAGGTCCAGTTGTAAGACCTGCACGACATAGGGGAGCCAGACGTCCGGTGACGGCGTGCGTTCACCCCTCAGCCATCTGCGGGCGTACTGCCGCTCCAGTCCGTCCGGACCGCGACCTGCGGCAAGGGCGACTTCACGGGCGAGTTTGGTCGGCCCCCATCCGCGTTCTTCGCATGCCGCCCGGATCAGGTCCGTGATGGTCGCCTTTCGCACCGCTTCCCCCTGACCTACGCGGGCCTACAGCATGGCCTCTCCTCCCCTCCGGTCACAGGCCGTTGACTGATCCTCACCCATCGACAGGCGCTGAGTCGGTGTCCATTCCGTCCGGCGCAGCATCTGGAGGCATCGTGCGTCACCCCTCAGACCTCACGGCCCTGGCCGGCAGCACTGTGCTGGTGACCGGCGGGGCCGGGCTCATCGGCTCCCGGATCACCGCCCGGCTCCGAGCCTTGGGCGCCCGTCCCATCGTCCTGTGCACCATGAATGCCTATCCCGAGCATGTGTACGCCAACCTCTTCGGAGTCCGCTCGGCCGACCCGGACGTGGTCCTGGGAGACATCCGGAACACGGCGCTGGTACGCGAGCTCGTCGCTGCCTCGGACTACGTGATCCACGCCGCCGCTCTCGCGGACGTGGCCGCATGCACCCGCGAACCGCTGGCAGCGATCGACACCAATGTCGCCGGCACTCAGACCGTCTTGGACGCCGTCGCGGCCACGGACCGGATCCGGCGTACGGTTTTCGTCTCCTCCGCGAGCGTCTACGGCGACGGCAACCCCAAGGAGACCGACAACGCCGAACTGCTGACCATGCGGCAGCTGTTGGAGTGTGTTCACGGCCGCATCCCCTCGCAGTTCCACGAGTCCGCCCGCAAGCGACCGGTCTCGGTCTACGCGAACACCAAAGCGTGGGGAGAGGAGCAGACCGCTCTTGTCCTCGGCCAGGTCGGCACCTCGTACGCGGTCGTCCGGTACTTCTCCGTCTACGGCGAGCCGCAGACAGTCAAGCAGAACTCACACTCCTGGGTGGTCGCCTGGTTCGCCGCCCGCGCCCACCTGGGTCTTCCTCTGCACCTCAATGGAGGCGGACGGCAGGTGCGGGACATGGTGCACGTGGACGACGCCGCGGAAGGCACCCTGCGGGCCCTGGTCAGTCCGCAGGCCCACACCGAAACGGTGAACATCGGGACCGGCGTCCCGACCACCGTACGGAAGATCGCTGAACTCGTTCGCGAGCACTACCCCAGCACGACCTTCCTCGACACCCCACTGCCGGCCGGTGACCCTCTGGGCGGGTACGCGGCTATCCACCGGATGGAGAACATCCTCGGCTGGAAGCCGGAAGTCACCGTCGCGCAGGGAGTGGCCCGCTACGTCGCGTGGCTGCGGAACACCCCGGCCGCCGCTCCGGGCTGGCTGCGGGAGCCCACGGCGGCCTAGACGATCGGTGGGCGTCCCAGCCTGACCATCCGCCACACCGTCCGCCATCTGATGGGGTGCCGAGGGCCTCCGTTTCCTCGGATGCCCTCGGCGAACCCGCCGAACCAGGCGCGCAGTCCCGCCGGGGAGCGCAAACGGACCACGGTCAGAGCCATCCACACTCCCAAGTAGACCGGCACGAGGAGGGCAGGCAGGTGCCGTTTGGCGAGCCAGACTCTGTTTCGGGCCGTCATGCGGTAGAAGACGGCGTGCCGAGCCGGTGAGGTCCTCGGATGCTGGAGTACGAGCTGCGGCTCGTACAGGACGTCCCAGCCCCGGTCGATCGCGCGCCAGGCCAGGTCGGTCTCCTCGTGCGCGAAGAAGAAGGCGTCCGGCCAACCTCCGGTCTGCTCCAGCATCGGCATCGACAGCGCGTGACCGCCACCCAGGAACGTCGTCACCAGACCGCGTCGCATCGGATCCTTGGCCCGCAGACGGGGTACGTGTCGCCGCTGGGTGGCGCCCGTCTCGTCCGCGATCCGGAAGCTCGCGATGCCGAGCCCCGGGTCCGCTTCGTAGAGGTCCGCGATCCGCCGAAACACGTCCATCTCGATCAGCAGACCGTCGTCGTCCAGGTTCACCAGCACGTCTACGTCCCCGAACTCGCGCAGCCGCCGCCAGGCGACGTTGCGGCCACCGGATACCCCCAGGTTCTCCCTCAGCTCCACCCCGGTCACGCCGTCCGGAAGCCCTGGGAGAGACGTCCCGTTGCCGACCACCACAACGCGGGCAGCGGGCTCGTCCTGCTTGGCCACCGACTCCAGCAGAGCCAGCAGCTCAGGCGTCCGGTCGCCCATGGTCAGCACGGCGACACCTACACGCGGCCGGGACACGGCCATCACCACTTCCCTCACACCGTCATCAGGTGAACGGCGAGCGTACCGCTGCCGAAACCTGCTGCCTCACCATGCGAAGGGCACACACGAATGGAACAGATCACCCTCGGCGACTACGTCACCGCCCCCACCCTGGGGTCCATCGCCGCTACCGCGTACGGACGTCTGGAGGGACTCGGCTTGGCTGACTTCCTGGCCCGGTGGCGGCGCCTCCAGCATGAGGTCCTGACCACGCTCGGGGAGGAGCGGCGCATCCACCCGAGTGCGTACATCCACCCCACGGCGATCATCGGTGACGACGTGATCATCGGCCCGGACGTGAAGGTCCACGAGTTCACCACTGTCCGCAGGGGCAGCGTCCTGTGCTCAGGGGCCCAGGTCGGCTTCAACTGCGAGGTCACCGAGACCTTCGTGGGAGAGGATGCCGTCCTGGGACATCGAATCGGCGTGAACCGGACCCTCATCGGGGCCAGGGCCCACCTGTCGGCGAGCATCACCGTCGCCGCCATCAACATGACCACTGACATGCGCAGGCCCGACCGCGAGGTCATCATCCGCACCGACCGCGGCCTCTACCGGTGCGGAACGGTCCGGTTCGGGGCCGTCATCGGCGACGACACTCAGACCGGCAACAACATCAGCCTAGGGCCCGGCGTCGCCATCGGCCGTCGTTGCCGGATCACCAGCGGCGTCTCCCTCGCCATCCGCGCCATCCCGGAGGACTGCACCCTCACCGCTCCACACGCCACAGAAGCCGGCGTTCGCCGCCGTCCCCGCGCCTTCGCGCCCGACCGGGCCAGGGAATAGGCGGTGACCGGATCTTCTACTCCGTGACGCGCGCGAGTGGGAGGAAGTCCTCCCAGGCGGTGAGAGCCACGGTCAGGTGGGGGCCGGCGGGGTGCTTGGAGTCGCGGATGTGGATGGTGGTGGGGGTGGGGGCGATCTCTATGCAGTTGGCGGCCTCCGCGCTGTACGTGGACTTGTGCCAGGTGAGTTCGTCCATGACGGGCTCCTCAGATTGCTGCGGCGGTGCGGTGGATGAGATCCCTGGACTCGGATTCGGACAGGGCGCGCGACTCCATACGGTCGAGTACGGAGCGATAGCGGTGCAACTGAGCCTCGGCGTTGAGGAAGTCACAGCCGTGATCGGTGTCCAGAACAACCGTGTCGAGTTGAGGAACCGGGCCGGTCGCATAGGTGATGGGTTGCCCTGCGGCGGGGAAGCCGGTCTGCCCGAAGGGCAACACCCTCACGGAGATGCTGTCCTCCTCGCTCATCTCCAGTAGGTGATGGAGCTGAGCGCGAGCGATATCCGGTCCGCCGAAGCCCATGTGCAGCGCGGCCTCATGGACGATGGCCACATAGGGGGTGAGTGTGCCCTCGAACAGAACGGCCTGCCGTTTCACCCGGTACGAGACGCGATGCTCGATCTCGTACGGGCGCAGCGGCGGCACGGCTTCGCGCATGGTGGCACGAGCATGCTCGGGCGTTTGAAGCAGTCCCGGCATGTGAACGGTGACGGCCACGCGGATCGCGTGTGCGTGGTGTTCGAGTTCGGCGAGATCCAGCAGGCCGGAGGGCAGGTTGTCCCGGTACTCCTCCCACCACCCTCGCGTCCGTGCGCCCGTCATGCCGGCCAGGGCATCGACGTACGTCTCGTCCGCGCAGCTGTAGTTACGGGCCAGCGTGCGCACCCGGTCGGCGCTCACCGCGTAGCGCCCGGCCTCGATGTTGCTCAACCGGGCCTGCGGAGCACTGAGGAGTGCGGCGGCCGCCGTCGACGTCAGTCCGGCGCGCTCACGGAGCTTGCGCAGCTCGGCTCCGAGGCGCTGCTGACGCAGGGTCGCGGTGGGGGCGGGTGGCATGCAGAGCTCTCCTCGGCACGGGCCTTCGTCGTCACTCACACGAGTGGTGATTGGTAGATCTTCTCCATCTCAATGGAAGAACTACCAATCACCTGGCTATGTTATCCCCATCAACCGCCCAACTCCCCCCGCCCACAAGCCGGAAGCGCACCTCCCAGGCAGAGCCACCGCAGGGCGACGGAGTTGAGCGAACCGAATCCCTTCTCTCCTCGGAGATACCCATGAGCACCGTATCCCTGCCCGACACCTGGGTGTACGCGCTTCGCCTGCCTCATGATCCGCGCGCGGCACGCGTCGCACGTATGACCGTACGGGCCGTACTGCACGGGCACGGCAGGCACGAAGTGCTGGACGCCGTCGAGCTGTTGACGTCCGAGCTGGTCACCAACGCCTACCGGCACACCCGCGGCCCCGCCTCCCTGCGGCTGACCGCCCTCGCGGACGGGCGGCTGCGGGTCGGGGTGTGGGACAGCCACCCACGCGTACCGGCTCCGTTCGGCGAGCCGCCCCGGGACCACGTGTCCCCCGCCCCGCCGGACGCCGAAGGAGGACGCGGGCTGCACCTCGTCCAGGCGCACGCCGCCCGTTGGGGCGGCATGTCCCTCGGGGACGGCGTGCTGGACCGCGGGGCCGGAAAGCTGCTGTGGTTCGAGGTGTCGGGGTGAATCCGGCACCCGACGCGGCCGGACACGTGGTCGTCGTCGGAAGAGCGGACGGAGGACGAGAGTGTGGATGTGTACGAGGCCGTGGACAGTCGTCGGGCCGTGCGGGCGTTCAGTGACGAGGCGGTGCCCGAGGGGGTGCTCGAACGCGTGCTGGCCGCGGCGACGCGGGCTCCGTCGAGCGGCAACCTCCAGCCCTGGCACCTGTACGTCGTGACCGGCGACCCCCTGTCCGAGCTGAAGAGGCGCGCGACGGCCAGGGCGCTGGCGGGGGACCCGGGCGACGAGCGGGAGTACCCGATGTACCCGGCCGGACTGGCCTCGCCGTACCTGGACCGCTTCAACGCCGCGGCCGCCCAGCGGTACGCGGCGCTGGGGATCGAGCGTGACGACCCCGACCGGCCCAGGAAGATCGCCACCCTGAACTCGGAGGCGTTCGGGGCGCCGGCCGTGCTGTTCTGCTACCTCGACCGGACGATGGGGCCGGGGCAGTGGGCGGACGCGGGGATGTACTTGCAGACGGTCATGCTCCTGCTGAGGGCGGAGGGGCTGCACAGCTGTCCGCAGGTGATGTGGACGATGTTCCGCGAGACCGTCGGCCAGGTGGTCGGAGCCGGTGACGACCTCGTGCTGCTCTGCGGTGTCTCGGTGGGCTACGAGAAGGCCGGCGTGCCAACCCTGCGCACCGGCCGCACGGACCTGTCGGAGACCGTGACCTTCCTCGGGAGGTGACCGGCGACCGGAAGCCCCGGCGCGTCGGCGCGGTAACCGTTTGCACGCCACCGCATCGCGCATGCACAATGCATGCATGGTGGCTCTGCAGATCCGTGACGTACCGGACGAAGTCCGCGCCATACTGGCCGACCGGGCTCAGCAGCTGGGCCAGTCGCTCCAGGCGTACCTCCTCGCCCTGGTGACGAGCGAGGCGGAGCGGGCGAACAACCTGACACTCCTGAAGTCCTTCGAGGACCGTACCGACGGCGCCGACAGCACCATGGACGAGACCGTGGCCGAGATCGGGACGGCCCGGACGGAGCGCCTGAGGTGATCGTCGTCGACGCGTCCGTCCTCACCGAGGCGCTGACCGGTGACGGAACGGCGGGCAAGGCCGCCCGCGCGCGCCTCATGCGGGACAACCACTGGGCGGCCCCGGAACATCTCGTCGTAGAGACGTTCCACGCGATCCGGGGACGCCGCCTGGGCGCGAAGATCACCCAGGACCGCGCCGACGCCACGGTGTCCGCGCTGGCTTCCCTCTCCCTGGAGACGATCGACGCGCAACGGCTCCTGCCCCGCATGTGGGAACTGCGGCAGAACGTCTCCGGCTACGACGCCGCGTACATCGCGGCCGCCGAGGCGTTCGCGTGCCCGCTGGTCACGGGCGACGCCCGGCTCAGCCGTTGCAAGGTCGCGCGGTGCACGATAGAGGTCATCGGCTGACGTCTTCGGACGCTCGGTGAGCACGCCGCACCTCGTAAGGGGGGTGTCCGCGCCGGCCGATGAAGTGGCGACGGTATGGCGCATGACCCGGTTGGGCCGTCCGCCGATCCTCTGACCGGTGTCCCCACCACGGCGGACGCCATAGGGGTACGTGACCGGCGGGCCGCCCGCCGACTCAGGCGGTCTCGTCGGCGTACTTCGCGTCGCTCGCCAGGTCCAAAGCCAGGCGGTAGCCGCGTTTGACCACCGTCTGGATCAGTTTCGGGGTGCCGAGGGCGGTGCGGAGGCGGGCCATGGCCGTCTCCACGGCGTGTTCGTCGCGGCCCGCGCCCGGCAGCGCGCGCAGCAGTTCCGCGCGGGCGACCACCCAGCCCGGCCGCCGCGCCAGCGTCCGCAGCAGCGCCATCCCGGCCGGCGGCACCGGACGGAGGTCGCCGTCCACCAGGACGGCGTGCCCCCGGATCTCGACCCGGTGCCCGGCGACCGGCAACGCCCGCGCACGGGACGGCAGTTCCTGGCACAGCAGCTGCACCAGCGGGCCGAGCCGGAAGCGTTCGGGCTGGACGGTCGCCACGCCGCGCGCCTGGAGGGCCACCGCGGTGACCGGGCCGACGCACGCGGGCAGCACATCGCGGCCGAGCGCGGCCAGCAGCGCGTCCAGCAGGCCCCGCTCCTCCGCCCGCGCCAGCAGCGACGCGGCGGCCGGCGCGCTGGTGAAGGTGATCGCGTCCAGGCCGTGCGAGACGGCCGCGTCCAGCAGCCGGTCCAGCGGCCCCGGGTCCTCCGGCGGCAGCCACCGGTACACCGGCACCGGCACCACCTCCGCTCCCCCGGCGCGCAGCGCCTCCACGAACCCCGGCAGCGGCTCCCCGTGCAGCTGCACGGCCACCCGCCGTCCCTCGACGCCCTGCTCCAGCAGCCGGTCCAGCACCTCGGCCAGCGACTCCGAGGACGGCGACCACTCCTCGGTCAGCCCGGCCGCCCGGATCGCGCCCTTCACCTTGGGCCCGCGCGCCAGCAGCTCGGCGTCGCGCAGCCCGCCGAGCAGCGCCTCGCCGAGGCCCCAGCCGTCCGCCGCCGCCACCCAGCCCCGGAAGCCGATCGCGGTGGTGGCGACCACGACGTCGGGCGTCCGGCCGATGATCTCCTTGGTGGCGGCGAGGAGTTCGCCGTCGTCGGCGAGCGGCACGATGCGCAGGGCGGGCGCGTGCACGACCGACGCGCCGCGCCGCTTCAGCAGCGCGCCCAGCTCGTCGGCACGGCGCGCGGCCGTGACCCCCACGGTGAACCCGGCCAGGGGCCCGTGCTCGGCCGGCTGCTGTTCCTCGTCCTCACCCATGGCTCTCGTCCCGCGCTCGACTCGTCGTACGTCTCGTCGTACGTCCGTCCGTCCGGCGGCCGAGCTTGTCAACGCCGCGTGACGGGCTCGGTTCGCCGGCATGTCACCAGTGTTACGTCATACGTCGGCGGGACTGAGCCGGGGCTCGGCCGCGACGTCGGCGGGAGCGGCCGCCGCACGCTCGCCGCCCGGCCGGCGAAGGTATACGGCGTAGGTGACCGCGAAGGCCGCGCCGTAGAAGACGAGGAAGGCGACGAACGCCGCGGTCCCCGTGCCGTGGGCGAGGAAGGACTGCCGGAAGGCCAGGTTGACGCCGACGCCGCCGAGCGCGCCCACCGCCCCGATGAGGCCCATCGCCGCCCCGGACAGCCGCCGCGCCCGCGCCGCGGCCGCCTCCCCGGTGAGCCCCAGCGTGCGGGACCTGGCCTGGAAGACGGCCGGCACCATCTTGTACGTCGACCCGTTGCCGAGCCCGCTGAGCACGAACAGCACCACGAAGACGGCCACGAACAGCGGCAGCGACCCGCGCATCCCGGCGGCGACGAGGGCGGCGGTCGCGGCGGCCATGGCGACGAAGTTCCCCAGGGTGATCCGCGCGCCGCCGTACCGGTCGGCGAGCCGGCCGCCCACCGGCCGCACCAGCGAGCCGAGCAGCGGCCCGATGAAGGTGAGGCAGGCCGCCTGGAGCGGGGTCCGGCCGAACTGGCCGGTCAGCACCTGCCCGAAGGCGAAGCTGTAGCCGATGAACGACCCGAAGGTCCCCACGTACAGGAACGCCAGGATCCAGGTGTGCGGGTCCCTGGCCGCGTCCACGGCGGCGCCGGTGTCGTTGCGGACGGCGGCGAGGTTGTCCATGAACAGCGCGGCCAGGACGGCGGCGGCGACGATCAGCGGGATGTAGATCCCGAGCAGCACGCGCGGGCCGCCGTGCGCGCCGATGACGGCGAGGGCGGCGAGCTGGACGACCGGCACGCCCACGTTGCCGCCGCCGGCGTTCAGACCGAGCGCCCAGCCCTTCCTCCGCATCGGGAAGAAGGCGTTGATGTTGGTCATGGAGGAGGCGAAGTTGCCGCCGCCGACGCCGGCGAGCAGCCCGACCCACAGGAACGTGGCGAAGGAGGTCCCGGGCTTCATGACGAGGAACGCGGCGACGGTCGGCACCAGCAGCAGCCCCGCCGACACGATCGTCCAGTTGCGGCCGCCGAACAGGGCGACGGCGAAGGTGTACGGCACCCGGACGACGGCGCCGACCAGCGTCACCACGGAGGTGAGCAGGAACTTGTCGGCGGGGCTCAGCCCGTACTCGGGGCCCATGAACAGCACCAGCACGGACCACAGGGTCCACACCGAGAAGCCGATGTGCTCGCAGAGCACGGAGAAGAACAGGTTCCGGCGGGCGATCCGCTCCCCCGTCCCCGCCCAGAACGCCTCGTCCTCCGGGTCCCAGTGCTCGATCCAACGCCTGCCCGCCATGCCGCCGCCTCCCAGTCCCGCCATGCCGCCGCCTCCCAGTGCATCGAACGACCGGTCACCGAAGCTAGGGACGCCGGGTTTCCGCCCTGTGCCGGTGCGTGACCGTGGCGGAACGATGGCCTCACCCCGGGGCGGGGGAAGCTGAGAGGCGGCCGACTCCTCACCCTCCTCCGTTCGGCCACAGCCGGGGCCGCCGTCGCGCCGCCACGTCCTCGATCCAGCCGAACGCCAGGATCGCCAGCGCGATCAGCGGCCAGACCAGCAGGAACATCCACACCGAGTAGGTGGAGTCCAGTATCGACGCCGCCGCGTCGCTCCGCAGGAAGGGCAGGCCGTAGGCCAGGTCGACCAGTGGGACCGTGGCGGCGATCAGGGCGTTGTGCCAGAGGTAGACGGTGACCGCGCGGTTGTTGGCGAGGGTGATCGGCCCGTCCCAGCGGCGCAGGCGGGGCGGGAGTTCGCGCCAGGACGGCGCGTACTGGAGCAGGATCACCACCGCGCCGAAGGACCAGGTGGCCTGGGCGAGCGGGATGTCGTTGAGGTCCCATCCCTCGGGGCCCGGGTGGCCCTGGACCCACCACAGGGCGAAGGCCATCACCAGCGCCGCGCCCGACACCGCCGCGTAGCGCGGGACCCGCCGCAGCACGCCGTCGTGGTGGGCGAAGCCCAGCACCCAGCAGCCGCCGTAGACGGCGAAGTCCGTCACCGCGTCGCCCGTCTCGCCGGGCAGCGTCACCACTCCGGTGCCGACCACCGCCGTCAGGGCCAGCGGCGCGAGCAGCGTCGGCCACGGGGCCCGCCGGAACGCCCACAGCAGCGGCGGCGAGGCCGCCACGAACCACAGGTAGGCGCGCAGGTACCACAGCGGTCCCGCCGCGTCGTCGGGCCACGTCGCGTCCAGCAGGCCCGAGTCGGAGCCCAGGTGCGCGGGGTAGGGCGGGGCGCCCACCGGGACGACGTACTCCAGGAGCCTGGGCAGGCCGGGCACGCCGCCGAGGTCCGGGTCCGTCAGCGGGTTCCAGCCGGCGCACAGCAGCAGGGGCAGCAGGACCGCGCCGAACGCCCACAGCGGAGGCAGCAGCCGGCGCAGCCTGCCCTTGATCACGCTCACCGCCGGGCGCTTGAGCGAGCGGGCCATCAGGGAGCCGGCCAGCGCGAACATCACGCCCATGGACGGGAACAGCAGCGTCAGCCAGCCCCAGCCGAAGAGGTGGTAGGCGACCACCCGGACCAGCGCGAGGGCGCGCAGCAGGTCCAGGTAACGGTCGCGGCCGACGGCCGGTTCGCGGGGCTCGGCGCCGGTCTCGCGGGCGAGTGCCTGGGTCATGCCACCGGCCTCCCGTCGCCCACCGGGCCGGTCACGTCGGCCGGACGACCGGTCACACCGGCGGCCGTCTCCGCGCCCGCCCCCGTCCGCTCGCGTGGCGCCGGGCCGCCCGGCGCCTCCACCACGCCCGTGCGGCGCAGCTTCTGCCAGCGCAGCCGGCCGCCGGTCAGGGCGGTGATCCAGGACTGGAGCAGCACGACGTACATCAGCTGGCGGTAGAGGACCTGCTGCAACGGCAGCGAGATCAGGTGCGTCATGCGCTCCCGGTCCAGCCGGAAGGCGTACGCCGCGCAGAACGCCTGGAGGGCGAGGACGCCCAGCCACGCCACGATCGTCCGCCGCGTCGGGCCGAACACGACGCCGTAGAGCAGGAACACGTCGATCAGCGGGGCGAGCAGCGGGGCCACCACCATGAACAGGGAGACCAGCGGCAGGCCGACCCGGCCGAAGCGGCCGGAGGGGCCGCGGTCCAGCAGCGCGCCGCGGTGCTTCCAGATCGCCTGCATGGTGCCGTAGGACCAGCGGTAGCGCTGGGACCACAGCTGCTGGACGGACTCGGGGGCCTCGGTCCAGGCGCGGGCGTTCTCGGCGTAGACGACGTGCCAGCCGGCGCGGTGCAGCGCCATGGTGATGTCGGTGTCCTCGGCGAGGGTGTCCTCGCTCATGCCGCCGACCTGCTGGAGGGCCGAGCGCCGGAACGCGCCGACCGCGCCCGGGATCGTCGGCATGCAGCGCAGCACGTCGTACATCCGGCGGTCGAGGTTGAAGCCCATCACGTACTCGATGTGCTGCCAGGCGCCGATCAGCGAATCGCGGTTGCCCACCTTGGCGTTGCCGGCCACCGCGCCGACCCTCGGGTCGCCGAAGGGCTGGACCAGCTCGTGGACGGTGGTGGGTTCGAAGACGGTGTCGCCGTCCATCATCACGATCAGGTCGTGCGAGGCGTGGGCGATGCCCCGGTTGAGGGCGGCCGGCTTGCCCGCGTTGCGCTGGCGCACCACCCGTACGCCGGGCAGGCCCAGCGCCTCCACGAGGTCCGCCGTGCCGTCGGCCGAGCCGTCGTCGACGACCAGCACCTCGACCGGGTGCGCGCCGGCCATCAGCGATCGGACCGTGTTCTCGATGCACTTGGCCTCGTTGTACGCCGGCACCAGCACCGAGACCGGCTCGGTGACCGGCGCTCCCCAGCGGAAGCCGGGGCGGCGCACCCGGCGGGCGTGCGCGCCGGAGAGCAGCAGCATCAGCGCGAACCGGGCGATGACCAGGCCGCCGACCAGGGCGAGGCAGACGCCGAGGCCGTCGGTGAGGCCGTCGGCGGCCTGGACGAGGAAGATCCACGCCCTGCCCTTCCACAGGCCGACGCCGGTGACCGGGGTGAGCGCGCTGGGCGCGCCGAGCGCCTCGGTGAGGTTGTCGAACCGGTAGCCGCGCGCCTGGAGTTCAGGCAGGTAGCGGTCGAGGGCCAGCACCGTCTGGTGGCGGTCGCCGCCGGAGTCGTGCATCAGGACGACCGCGCCCGCGCCGTCCTTCGGGGTGGCGTTGCGGATGATCCGGTCGACGCCGGGCTTGCGCCAGTCCTCGCTGTCGGCGGTGTTGACGACGGTGATGTAGCCGCGGCCGCCGATGTACCGGGTCACCGGCCAGGAACGGTTGTCCATGGCGTCGGCGAAGGAGGAGTACGGCGGCCGGAACAGCGAGGTGCGCACGCCGGCCGCGCCGGTGATGGCCAGCTGGGTCTGGGACAGCTCCCAGTCGATGCGGCTCTTGGACTGGTAGGAGAGGTCGGGGTGGTTGAAGGTGTGCACGCCCACCTCGTGGCCCTCGGCGACCATGCGCCGGACCAGGTCCGGGTAGCGCGAGGCCATGGTGCCGGTGACGAAGAAGACGGCGTGCGCGTGGTGCTTCTTGAGCACGTCCAGCACCTTCGGCGTCCACGTCGGGTCGGGGCCGTCGTCGAAGGTGAGGACGAGGCGGTGGTCGGGCACGTTCAGGCTGGTGGTCTGCCCGTGGCGGGTGTCGATGACCGGGCCGCCGTCGAGGATGCCCTGCGGCACCTGGTCGGTGGCGGCCTCGGGCTGGACGCGGTGGTCGGCCAGGATCTCGCTGTGCACGTAGCCGCGCAGCATCAGCATCGCCATCAGCACGGCCAGCACGAGCATGGGCAGGAGAAGACGCAGCGGGGCGCGCGGGCGCGGGCGGCGGGAGCGGGCGCGGGCGGCGCGGGCGCCGGTTCGAGGGCCGGGGCGGGCGGCCTGGCGGCCCCGGCGGGCGCCGGGGCGGACTTCGGGGCGGGCGCCGGGGCGAAGGGCACGGGACGAACGGCGGTCGCTACGGCGGCTGTTCGCGCCGTGCGCGGTACGGGCGGTGCGGACGGCTCGCGCGCCGGGCACGGCCTTCGCGGCCTTCGCGGCGCGCGCGGTCCCCGCGGACCGCGCGCCGGGGACGCCCTCCGGGCCACCCGCCGACGCCGCCTCGCCCATCTCCTGCGCGGCGGGCGGCACTTGGTCAGCGCCGGTCGCTTGGGTAGCGCCTAACACGCGGCCAGTGGAAGTCACTTGAGCAGCGCCGACTACTGGCGCGGTGTCGGCCGCTGGAGCGGCGTCAGTCGTGCGGGCGCCGTCGGTCGCGCGGGCGCCGTCGGTCGCGCGGGCGCCGTCGGTCGCGCGGGCGCCGTCGGTCGCGTGGGCGCCGTCGGTCGTGCGGGCGGCGTCGGTCGTGCGGGCGGCGTCGGGCTGTCCGTTTTCGGGCCGGGTGCGCCGGACGTGGCCGGCCATCAGGCCACGGTCCGGGCGGTCGTCGTCACCTGGACGCCGACGGCGGAGCCGGACCCGGCGTCGCCGGCCGGCACGCCGATGGGGCCGGGCGAGGTGGCCGGGCCGGGAGCCGTTGTGGAGCCGGAGGCGCCGGCCGCCGGTTCGCCGGTGACCGGCACCGGGCTGCTCGGACCGTCCGCGACCGTGCCGGGCGCGTTGGTCGCGGCGCCGCCGCCCCCGCCCGAACCGCTGCCGCCGCTGTCACCGCCGCCGCTCCCGGCGCCCGGGGACGCCGACGGGTCGGGCGCGGTCGGGCCGCTCCCGCCGCTCGGGGTCGGGTCGGCCGGTGGGGAGGCCGGGGGCGGGGTGGGCGCGGTCGTCGGACCGGTCACGCCGCCGGCCGGCGGTTTGGCCCTGCCGGTCGCCGTGGCGGTCGGCGCGGGGCCGGCCGTGGCGCCGGACCCGCGCGGCCCGGCGGAGGCGCTCGGCGCGGGCGTCCCGGCGCCGGTGCTCGGCCCGGCGCTGCCGGTGGCCGCGCCGGTGCCGGGCGCGGATATCCCGGACACCCCCGGCAGCCCCGGCCGGCCCGGCACGGCGACGCCGACGCCCGTGCCGGACGGCGGGGCCGACTCGGCGGGCTCGGGCGAGGTCTCGACCTCGCTCGCGGGCTTGTCGCCGCCGCCCTGGCCCGGGACCGGCAGCCAGGGTGCGTTGGAGTTGCCGGAGACGAGGGTGGCGGCGATGACGACGGCGTAGGCCCCGCACGAGAGGCCGACCGCCATGCCGATCCGGCGGAAGCGGCGGCTGCGGCGGCCCGACTCGTCCACGAAGACCGGCCCGTCGGAGCCGCCGGCCTTGCCGGCACAGCCGCGGGCGGCGTCCGGCCGGTCCGCTCCGGCCTCCGCGCGGTCGAGCCGGACGGTCAGCTCGCCCGGACCGGCGGCGTCGGGCCCCGACCGCTCCCACGGATCCTCGATCCGCGCCGCCGGTACGGCGGCGGTCTCCGGGAACCGCTGGACCGCACCGCCGCCGGGAGCACCGGTGCCGGTCTCGAAAACGGGCGCCGTTCCGGTCGCCGAAGCGGCCGCGGGCCATTCTGGTCGGGCTTGATCCAGCCCCTTGTTCACGCGCACGTAAGTTCCCCACGGGAGTGTTGCGGGTGCGCGTACGACCCCGAGCCCTCGCCGCCGGAACAGGCCCCCACCTGCCCGAGCGCCCCCCTTGTCCCACCGGCTCGGCGGTCACGAACGTAGTGCGCGCCAAGCGGTCACCAGGCGGAAAGATCAATCATGAACGGAATTGACCGATACGTCGATGGCTGGAATCCACGCTTTTTCGGGTCGCCGCAACCAGTCCTCCGCCGCCGCCAGTTCCGCCGCCGCGCGCCGCACCGCGTCGAGCGCCGGATGGGTCAGTCCCCTGCGCCACACCAGTGACACCGGCGACAGCGGCACCGGATCGACCAGGGGCCGTACGACGGTGCGTGGCAGGGCCGGGAAGCCGACCACCGCGAGCACCGGATGCCCGGTCTTGGCCATCAGCCGCTCGAACTCCTCCGCCCCGACGGCCAGCGGCGCGGGCGGCGCCACCGCGATGCCGCGTCCGTCGAAGAGGCGGCGGGCGAGGTCGGTCCACTCGGGCGTGCGCGGGTTGCCGGCGCCCGCGTACACGGTCGCGCCGGCCAGCGCCGTGAGCGGCACCTCGGACAGGGCGGCCAGCCGGTGGCCGGCGGGCAGCGCGATCGCCATCGGCTCGTAGCGGACGGGCTGGTGGTCGAGGGCCGCCCGCAGCGCCGGGTCCAGGCCGGCGTACCGGCCGAAGGAGGCGTCGAGCCGACCGGCCAGCAGCTCGGTCGCCGCGCCGGTCAGGCCGCTCTCGAAGCGGGCCATGATCTCGTGCTCGGGGGCGAGTTCGCGGGCCCGGTGCAGGACCCGGCGGCCGGTGGCCAGGCCCGGCGAGTTGAGGTCGAGGAGCAGCGGCCGGGCCTGTCCGAAGGCGGCCAGCAGCTCGTCCTGCGCGGCCAGCGCCCGGCGCGCGTACGGCAGCAGCCGCTCGCCGTCGGCGGTGAGGGCCACCTGCCGGGTGGTGCGCACGAACAGCTCGGCGCCCAGCTCCCGTTCCAGCCGCCGCACGTCCCGGCTGAGGGCCTGCTGGGCGACGTACAGCCGGACGGCGGCGCGCGTGAAGTGCAGTTCCTCGGCCACGGTGACGAAGACCCGCAGCAGCCGCGGGTCCAGGTGCGGGACGGACATGCGCCGAACCTACAACGCGGGTGCGTCAATCGGCCTCGCACAGGTGTTGGACCCCGCGCCCCGCCCCGGACGACGGTGAACCCATGCCCCCGAGCCCCCCGGAAGCCCCTGAGGCCCCCGAAGCCCCCGAAGCCCCCGCCGACCAGACCGCCCGCCCCACCGCCGGCGACCGGGCAGCCCCTCCCGCCCCCGCCGCCACCACTTCCTACCGCTGCCTCTTCGCCCTCCCCGGCGCCCGGGCCTTCACCGTCGGGAACCTGGTCGCCCGGTTGCCGATGGGGATGTTCGGGGTGAGCGCGGTCGTCATGATCGCCGGGGCGCGCGACTCGTACGCCCTCGCCGGAGCGGTCACCGCCACCGGGCTGGCGGCGACGGCGGTGACCGCGCCGTGGATCGCCCGCCTGGTGGACCGCCACGGCCAGGCCCGCGTCGCCGTGCCGGCCACCGTCTGCGCGGTGCTGGGCAGCCTGGCCCTGGTGCTGTGCGTACGCTGCGACGCCCCCGACTGGACCCTCTTCGCCGCCTACGCCGCCACCGCGACCACCCCCAACACCGGCGGCATGTCCCGCGCCCGCTGGGCCCACCTGCTCCGCTTCGACCCCGCCGCCCTGCACACCGCCAACTCCTTCGAGCAGGCCGCCGACGAACTGTGCTTCATGCTGGGTCCGGTCCTCGCGGCCTTCCTCACCGGCACGTTCTTCCCGGAGGCCGGAACGCTGACCGGCGCGGTGCTGCTACTCACCGGCGTCCTGCTGTTCGCCGCCCAGCGCGCGACCGAGCCGCCGCCGCGCCCCCGGGGCCGGGCGAAGGCGCCGCTGCGCGCTCCCGGGATGCCCGCGCAGCTGGCCGTGTGCGTCGCCATGGGGGCGGTGTTCGGCTCGCTGGAGGTGGTGACGGTGGCGTTCGCGGACGCGCACGGGCACCGGTCGGCGGCGGGCGTGGCCCTCGGCCTCCAGGCGGCCGGCTCGTGCGCGGCGGGGCTGGTGTACGGGGCGCTGCGGCCCGGCGGCCCGGCCGAGCGGCGGCTGCCGTGGTGCGTGGCGGCGATGACGGCGCTGATGACCCTGCCGCTGCTGGCCGCCGCCCTGACCGGCTCGCTGCCGGTGCTGGCCGGAGCGCTGCTGGTGGCGGGCACGGCGACCGCGCCGACCATGATCACCAACATGACCCTGGTCCAGCGGCGCACCCCGGAGGGCCGCCTCAACGAGGGCATGACCCTGGCGGTGACGGGCCTCCTGGCCGGCATCGCCTGCGGCAGCGCGACCGGCGGCTGGACCGTGCAACACCTCACCCCGACCGCCGGCTACGCCGTCCCGGCGACAGCGGCGGCCACAGCCCTCCTCCTGTCACTGGCGGGACGCCGCAGACATACCTGACAGCGCCTCCCGGCCCCCCAGGCCGCTACTGCCAGAAGATCTCTTCCACGACGATCTGGGGATCCTCGACGCGCTGGACGAAGGTGTAGCGCAGCCACCCGTGCCCATGGTCGAAATACAGGACGCGGGGCCCCTTCGGCGCGCTCGACCTGGCGGGTTCGACGCTCATACCCGCGGGCAGACGAGCGTCCGCGTCGATGCCCCGGAAGTACGGGTCTCTCGCCGTGACCAGTTCGGCGCGTGCCGAGTCGATCACTTTGCGCACATGCTCGGGAAGTTCGTCGCGGGCGGCCTGCGCCTTGAACGTCCAGTCCATCTGCCAGGGCGGCCCCATGAATCCGCCGCTCGTCACCGCCCCGGCTCCGTCCGGGCGGCCAGGTGCCGGATGTTGGAGGCTTCCTCCAGGAGTGCTTGGGCCTCGGCGGCCTCGGTGCACTCGTAGGCGGCCCGATGTTCGAGGTCGGTGACGTGCGCGTCGAGTTCTGGATCACGGGCGATGGCGTACTCGCCCCACCAGCGGGCCATGAAGGCCGGGACGGTGCTGACGTCGTACGCGTCCGCGACGTAGCGCTTCCAGTGGGCGTCGAAGTCCCGCAGCAGCTGAGGGGCATGCTGCGCGATGGCGGCTCGCAGGGCTTTGGGGTTCCGGTCCGGCATGGGCGGGACCCCTGGAGCGTGCGAGGCGGCTGTCGTCATCGGTCCTCCGGAGCAGCGCTGGAGCATGCGGACGCTCCGTTCACCGTACCGCCTGCCGCTCGGTGCGTACGACTGTCGGTGCGTACGACCGTCGGTGCGTACGACAAAGGCCCCGCCGCTCGGAAGCGGTGGGGCCTTTGTTCACATGGGGTACCCGAACGGGTGAGTGGAGATGGCGGGAATCGAACCCGCGTCCAACGGTGCGGAATCAGGGCTTCTCCGTGTGCAGTCCGCTTCGTTTTTCTCGGCCCCGGAGATCACGCGGACAAGTCTCCGACGGGCTCAGTCACTGTTTGGTTTCCCTCTTCACCCCGTGACCGGGATCAAGGTTTAGTCCCCTAGTCGATGCCAGGATCCGGGTCGGGAACAGCCCCGGGCTGACACTCCCTATATAGGAGGCTCGCGATCGCTACCTGAGATCAGGCAGCGAGGGCGAAGGCCTGCTGGGAGGAATCGCGCTTGGTGTTGGCGATTATTTTTTTCGGCCTGTGGTTTACGAGATCATGGCCGCTTCCTCGACACGCTTCCCCTGCTTCGACAGCCGCTGTCGAAACCGATCATCCCCATGTTGTTTTTTCAAAGCCCTCCGAGGAGGGTCCCTCCGGAGAGGGGGCTCGCACCGGCTGTGCGGTGCTCGTGCCATCGTACGTGACCAACGCGGGTCCTTGCCAGCTTATTCCCGGCGGCCCGCCCGCGCCGGCGCCCCGCCCCGCGGCGGCCTTACGCCCGCTGCTGGCGCCGCACCGCCGACACCGCCCGCTCGGTCTCGCGACGGTCCTGCTTCTCGCGCAGGGTCTGCCGCTTGTCGTACTCCTTCTTGCCCTTCGCCAGCGCGATTTCGACCTTCGCCCGGCCGTCCTTGAAGTACAGGGCGAGCGGGATGATCGTGTGCCCCGTCTCCTGGGTCTTGGTCTCCAGCTTGTCGATCTCCAGCCGGTGCAGCAGCAGCTTCCGCTTGCGGCGCGCGCTGTGGTTGGTCCAGGTGCCCTGGCTGTACTCGGGCACGTGCACGTTGTGCAGCCACGCCTCGTGGCCGTCCAGCTGCACGAAGCCGTCCACCAGCGACGCCCGCCCCTGGCGCAGCGACTTCACCTCGGTGCCGGTGAGGACCAGTCCGGCCTCGTAGGTGTCGAGGATGAGGTAGTCGTGCCGCGCCTTCTTGTTCTGCGCGATCAGCTTGCGCCCTTTTTCCTTAGCCATAGTGCCGCCCATTTTTGCACTACGGGGCGGGTGCGCGAAAAGGGTATTCGGCGCGGGGTCCGGCGGGCCGGCGCGGCTACGACGGGTCGCCGAGGCCGGTGAGGACCGTCTCGGCCCGTTTCACCGCGTCGCCGCCCGCGGGCAGGTCCGGGGTGATGCCCCGGCCGTCCACGGCGCGCCCCGCAGGCGTGCGGTAGTGGCCCACGGTCAGCTCGGCGACGGACCCGTCGGGCAGCCGGCTCGGCATCTGCACCGAGCCCTTGCCGAAGGTGCGCGAGCCCACGACGACGGCCCGGCCGCGGTCCTGGAGGGCCCCGGTGAGCAGTTCGGCGGCGCTCATCGTGCCGCCGTCGACGAGCGTGACCAGCGGCTGGGCGGTGTCGCCGCCGGGCTCGGCGTGCAGGGCGCGCTGCCCGCCGTCGACGTCGTAGGTGGCGACGAGGCCGCCGTCGAGGAAGGCGGAGGCGGTGGAGACGGCCTCGGTGACCAGACCGCCGGAGTTGCCGCGCAGGTCCAGGATGACGCCGCGGCCGGCCGAGGAGCCGTGCACGGCGGCGCGGACCCGGTCGCCGACGCCCCTGGTGAAGGCGGAGATCCTGATCACGGTCACCCCGCCGGCCAGCCGCCGCACGGTGACCGAGTCGGTGGACAGGCGGGCCCGGCGCAGGGTACGGGTCCACTGCCGGTCGCCGCGCTCCAGGCCGAGGGTGACGGGCGTGCCGGCGGGCGCGTCGTCGGCGTCGCCGCGCAGCAGTGCGACGACCTCAGTGACGGGCCGGCCGTCCGTCCGCTCGCCGTCCACGCTGCGCAGCCGGTCGCCCTGGCGGATCCCGGCGTCGGCGGCGGGCGAGCCGGTCCGCACCTTGGTGACGTCGATCCGGCCGTCCCGCTCGCGCCGCGCCCACAGGCCGACGCCGGTGTACTGGCCGTCCAGCGCCTCCTGGAACTCCTGGTAGTCGCCCGGGGAGTAGACGGCGCCCCAGCGGTCTCCGCTGCGGCTGACGGCCCGTTCGGCGGCCTCCATGGGGGACTTGCCGGCGGCCAGCGCCTCGGCGGCGGCCCGCGTCACCTGTTCGTGGGCGGCGGCGGGGGCCGAACGGACCGTGTGCGCGGGTGACTTGCGCTCGCCGGGGCCGGACCGCGCGCCGGGCAGCGACCCGGTCGCCGCGCCGGCCACCAGCACTCCGGCGAAGACCAGGGTCAGGGTCGCCCCGGCGCGGGGGCGGCGGGGCGGACAGAACAGGTCACGGCCGGGCATGCCGGTGAGTCTAGGACAACGCCCCGGGGCCGCAGGCCGGGTTGACCCGTACGGCCCCGTTGGCATCCGTCACACCTTCAGGTACTTGCGCAGGGCGAGCAGACCGGCAAGCGCCGGGATCAGGAAGCTCACCGCGAGGATGAGCGGGATCTTGGTGACGACGGCGTCCCAGCCCACGAAGTTGATGAGCGGCAGCTTCGTCGACAGCGAGACGCCGTGGTCGATCACGAAGTACTGCACGACCACCAGAAAGGAGGAGGCGAGTATGCCGCCGATGAGCCCGGCGACGGCGGCCTCCATGATGAACGGCGCCTGGATGTAGAAGCCGGAGGCGCCCACCAGGCGCATGATGCCCGTCTCCCGGCGCCGGCTGAACGCCGAGACGCGCACGGTGTTGACGATCAGCAGCATCGCCACCGTCAGCATCACCGCCATCACACCCCGTGCGGCCAGGTTCAGATAGCCCAGCAGCGTGAAGAGGTTGTCCAGGATGCTCTTCTGGTCCTGCACGGACTGCACCCCGTCGCGCCCGTTGAAGGCGCTGGCGATGACCTGGTACTGCTCCGGGTTCTTCAGCTTGATCCGGTACGACTCCTGCATCTGGTCCGGCGTGATGGAGGCGGCCAGCGGGGAGTTGCCGAACTGCTCCTTGTAGTGCTTGTACGCCTGGTCCTGGGACTCGTAGGTGACCTTGTCCACCACCGTCATCTTCTGGAGGTCCGCGAGGATCGACTTCTTCTGGTCCTCGGTGACCGCGCCCTTGGCGCAGTTGGGGTCGGACTCCGCGTTGCTCTTGTTGCAGAGGTAGATGGAGACGTTGATCTTGTCGTACCAGTAGCCCTTCATCTTGCCGACCTGGTCGCTCAGCAGGAGCGAACCGCCGAACAGGGCGAGCGACAGGGCGACGGAGACGATGACGGCGAACGTCATCGTCAGGTTGCGGCGGAGACCTACACCGATCTCCGACAGGACGAACTGGGCGCGCATGGCGTCTGGTCAAGCCTTTCCGAGTGGACTCTTCAGTGCTGGTAGCCGTAGACGCCGCGCGCCTGGTCGCGGACGAGGCGGCCCTGCTCCAGCTCGATGACGCGCTTGCGCATCTGGTCCACGATGTTCTGGTCGTGGGTCGCCATCACCACGGTGGTGCCCGTCCGGTTGATCCGGTCGAGCAGCTTCATGATGCCGACGGAGGTCTGCGGGTCGAGGTTGCCGGTGGGCTCGTCGGCGATCAGGAGCTTGGGCCGGTTGACGAACGCCCGGGCGATGGCGACGCGTTGCTGCTCACCGCCGGACAGCTCGCCCGGCATCCGCTCCTCCTTGCCGCCGAGCCCGACCAGGTCGAGCACCTGCGGCACGGACTTGCGGATCTCGCCCTGCGACTTGCCGATGACCTCCTGCGCGAAGGCGACGTTCTCCGCCACCGTCTTGTTGGGCAGCAGGCGGAAGTCCTGGAACACCGTGCCCAGCTGGCGGCGCATCTGCGGCACCTTCCAGTTGGACAGGCGCGCGAGGTCCTTGCCCAGGACGTGCACCTGGCCGTGGCTGCACCGCTCCTCGCGGAGGATGAGCCGCAGGAAGGTGGACTTTCCGGAGCCGGAGGACCCGACGAGGAACACGAACTCGCCCTTCTCGACCTCCAGGGAGACATCCCTGAGGGCGGGGCGGGTCTGCTTGGGGTAGACCTTGGAGACGTTGTCGAATCGGATCACGGATGCACCACGGGTCGCCGGGGGTAGATGAGCGTGACCATACGCGAGTCCGGTGCGCCCGCGCAGTCGCCGGTCTGGGTTGCGGGACAGTTGTACGGTTTGTCCGGGCGCACGGACGGGCACGGACGGGCACGGAGGGACCCGGACGGCGCGGGGGCGTACGGGGCTTTCGGGGACCCCGCGCTGAAAGCCGGGGAACCTGGCATGGTGGAGGAGGGAACGTTCGCGTGGCCGCGGGCGTTGTCCAGGGTGTGACCGGCGGTGCAAGGAGGGCGAGCGCATGACGTACGACCGGTTGGTGTGCGCGAACTGCGCGGCGCCCGTGAGTGAGGGCCGGTGCCCGGTGTGCCGCGCGAACCGCGAGCGGCTCCAGCAGGAGCGCGACAACTTCTTCGCGGGGCTGAACCCGATGGCGCTGATCGCGCTGCTCGCGGTGCTGATCGCCGCGGTGGCGCTGCTGGCGCACCAGACGGCTTAAACGGGGCGGCAGGACGAGCGAGGGGCCCGGAGCGGTGTGCTGCTCCGGGCCCCTCGGCGTCAGTCGCCGTACACGCCCCGTGGGGCGGGGGTCACGCTCAGGCGGCGGCGTCGCGGCCGGCCGCCAGGCGCGGCAGGAAGCGGAAGCCGATGCCGCCGGCGATCATCGTCGCCGCGCCGATCAGCAGGAACGTGGTCTCGCCCGCACCGGTCTCGGCGAGTTCCTTGCCGTTGCCGTTGCCCTGGGGCGCGGTGTTCGTGCTCTCGCCGGTGTCGGTGAGGGTCGCGGAGCCCTGCTCCTGCGGGACGGTGTTGTTGCCGCCGCCGTCGGGAGTGGTGCCGCCGGTGGTGTCGGAACCGCCGGTGCCGCTGCCACCGCCGTTGCCGCCCTGGTCGCCGCCGGTGCCGCTGCCGCCGCCGTTGCCGCCCTGGTCACCGCCGGTGCCGTTGCCGCCGCCGGTGCCTTGTTCGCCACCGTTGCCGCCCTGGTCGCCACCGTTGCCGCCCTGGTCGCCACCGTTGCCGCCCTGGTCGCCACCGTTGCCGCCCTGGTCACCGCCATTGCCGCCCTGGTCACCGCCATTGCCGCCCTGGTCACCGCCATTGCCGCCCTGGTCACCACCGTTGCCGCCCTGGTCACCGCAGGTGGGGTCGAGCACGATGTCGCACGGCGTCGGGTCGCCCGGACCCGGGTCGGCCGAGGCGACGCCCGCGACCATCAGCGAAGCACCCGCGGCGACGACCGCGCCCGCGGCTATGCGCGCGACACGGATCCGCGTCTTCTTTGTCATGTAGCTGCTACCCCCAGTAGCTGTTCGTCCATGAGGCCGCGCTCGGGGCAGTGATCGACGGAGGTGGCTGAACGACTGGAGCCCCCCGGTTCACATGCGCCCCGCAGATACGCATGCCGCGCTTTACCCTTCCCATATTTCAAAGCAACGTCAAGGCCGTTGCGTACGCGATGTCCCAGTACGCGCTCTTTGCCGGAGGAAGAGGGATATGAATGTGACGCGAAACCCGGACACCGGGGAACGAAAAAGGCAACCGCCGCGCTGAGCACGGCAGTTGCCTTGTCGACAAAGCGTCCTGTCTTTACTCGCTCTGCGTTTCCTGCTGCTTGCGCCAGCGAATACCGGCCTCCAGGAAACCGTCGATCTCGCCGTTGAACACGGCCTCCGGGTTGCCGACCTCGAACTCGGTCCGCAGGTCCTTCACCATCTGGTACGGGTGCAGGACGTAGGAACGCATCTGGTTGCCCCAGGAGTTGCCGCCGTCGCCCTTGAGGGCGTCCATCTTGGCCTGCTCCTCCTGGCGGCGCCGCTCCAGCAGCTTGGCCTGGAGGACGTTCATCGCCGTGGCCTTGTTCTGGATCTGGGAGCGCTCGTTCTGGCAGGAGACGACGATGCCGGTGGGCAGGTGGGTGAGGCGCACCGCGGAGTCGGTGGTGTTCACGCCCTGGCCGCCGGGGCCGGAGGAACGGTAGACGTCCACCCGCAGCTCGGTCTCGTCGATCTCGACGTGGTCGGTCTGCTCGACCACGGGCAGGATCTCGACGCCCGCGAAGGAGGTCTGCCGCCGCCCCTGGTTGTCGTAGGGGGAGATGCGGACCAGGCGGTGCGTGCCCTGCTCGACGGAGAGGGTGCCGTAGGCGTAGGGCGACTGGACGGCGAAGGTGGTCGACTTGATGCCGGCCTCCTCGGCGTACGACGTCTCGTAGACCTCGGTCTTGTAGCCGCGCTGCTCGGCCCAGCGCAGGTACATCCGCTGGAGCTTCTCGGCGAAGTCGGCGGCGTCGACGCCGCCGGCCTCGGCGCGGATGTTGACCAGGGCCTCACGGGCGTCGTACTCGCCGGACAGGAGGGTGCGGACCTCCATCTCGTCCAGCGCCTTCTTCACGGAGACCATCTCGGACTCGGCCTCGGCACGGGTGTCCGGGTCGTCCTCCTCCTCGGCCATCTCGAAGAGCACGGCGAGATCGTCGATCCGTCCGCGCAGCGCCTCCGCCTTCCTGACCTCGGCCTGGAGGTGGGAGAGCTTACTGGTGATCTTCTGCGCCTCGTCCGGGTTGTCCCACAGGGACGGCGCGGCCGCCTGCTCCTCGAGCACGGCGATGTCTGCCCTCAGCTTGTCGAGGTCCAGAACGGCCTCGATCGACTCCATGGTCGAGGAGAGGGACTTGAGCTCTTCGGATACGTCGACGACTGCCACGCCCTCCAGCGTAACGGCTCCGTCGGGCGGCGAGCGCCGGGCGGAGCCGGTCGGCGGGCGTCAGGGGGGCGTCAGGGGGCGTCGGGGGCGGAGTGCCGGGTGTCCGGGGCGGGCCCGGCGGGGGCGTCGTCCGAGGTGGCCCAGTAGGCGCCCGCGCCCACGGCGGCCGCGAGCAGCGCGCCGGCCACGCTCAGGGTGATCCGGCGGCGCCGGGCCGCGGTGCGGTGGCGGGCCGAGCCGGGGCGGGGGGCGCCCGGGGTGCGGGGGGCGCGGGCGGTGCCGTGCGCCGGGCCGGCCAGCTCGTCCGGCGCGGGCACCCGCATCGAGGTGTGCGTGTCCCGGTTGGAGTCCGGCTTCGCGCCGGGCACCAGCGGCACCGCTCCCCGGCGGCGCGCCCGGTCCCCGGCGGGCGCCGAGGGCTCGGCGGGCACGGCCTCGTCCCGCTCCTCCTCGGCCGGGTCCGCGCCGGGCTCGTCCACGTCCAGGGGCGGCATCCCGGCGAGCAGCGGCAGCAGCTCGCGCAGCCGGGCGGCCAGCTCGGAGGCGCGCAGCCGGGACGCCGGGCCCTTGGCCAGGCACTGCACGAGCAGCTGCCACAGCTCGTCGGGGATGCCGGGCAGCGGCACCACGGTCTCGGTGACGTGGCGGCGCAGCACCGCGCCCGGGTGACCGCCGCCGAACGGGGTGAAGCCGGCCAGCAGCTCGTACAGGACGGTGGCGAGGGCGTAGATGTCCACCGCGGCGCGCGGGGGCAGCCCCTCCACGATCTCCGGGGCGAGGTAGTCGGGGGTGCCGATGATCTTCGTGGCGCGGGTGCGCTTGGGCGAGTCGATGAGTTTCGCCACACCGAAGTCGGTGAGCAGCGCGGGGTGGGCGCCGCCGGGGCCGAGCGGGCCCTGCATGTCCAGCAGGATGTTCTCCGGCTTGACGTCGCGGTGCACGACGCCGGCCGCGTGGGCGGCGGCGAGTCCGTCGGCCACGTCGGCCGTGATCGCCACCGCCGCCTCGGGCGAGAGCCGCCGCTCGCGTTCCAGCCGGGTGCGCAGGTCGGTGCCGCGGACCAGGTCCATGACGAGGGCGAGGTCGTTGCCGTCGACCACCAGGTCGCGCACGGAGACGACGTTCGGGTGCTCCAGGCCCAGCAGGGCGGTGCGCTCCTGCACGAAGCGGCCCACGAGTTCCTGGTCGGAGGCCAGGTCCTCGCGCAGCAGCTTGATGGCGACGGGCCCGTCGGGGCCCTCCCCGAGCCACACCGTGCCGGCGCTGCCCCGGCCCAGGATCTGGTTCGCGGTGTACCGGCTGCCGATCTTCCGTGCCAAGACTGCTCCTACAGACGCGTGTTGCGGCTGAGGCTACGCGTCCGAACGGTCGACCTTCACCGCGGAGGCCGAAAACACCCGTCGGATGTCGACAAATCTCCTGACTCACGGTGCGCGGGGCGCACGGGGACGGCGACGTCCGGCGGAGGGCGGGCTGTGGGCGGTGCGCTGTGTGCCTCAGCTGCCGCCCAGGTTCCTGACCCAGTCGGTGGCCTGGCCGAACCAGTGGGTCAGTTCGGACCAGTAGCCGCGGCCGGTGCCGATCCAGCCCTGCAAGGGGCTCAGCTCCCAGATCAGCCAGCCCGCGACGAACAGGATGAGGATCGTGAACAGGCAGCCCTTCAGGCAGCCGAGTCCGGGGATCTTCATCGGGTTGGCGCCGCGCTGCCGCGGCGGCCGCGGCTCGCGCGCGGGCCGCTGGGGCTCGGGGGCGGGCGCCGGGGCGTACCGCTGGGGCTGCGCTTGCGGCTGCGGCTGCGGGGTCTGGCGGCGCGGCGGGGCCGGGGCGTACTGCTGCGGCTGCTGCTGCTGGTACTGCTGCTGATGCTGCTGCTGGCCGTAGCCGTAGCCGGGCTGCTGTTGCTGCGGGCGCTGCTGGGGCTGCTGCGGGCGGGCGACCTGCCGCTGCGGGCGGCGGCGCAGCGGGTCCTCGCCCGGGTCGAGGTACTGGGTCTGTTCGTTGCGGTCGCGGGCCGCGCGCAGCTGGGACTGCCAGGGGTGCGGCTGGTCGGGCTGCCGGCCCTGCTGGCCGGGGTGGCCCTGCTGGCCGGGCGGCTGCATCATGCGCGTCGGGTCGGGCGCGCCGGTGTGCGGCAGGACGCTGGTCGGGTCGGCGGCGCCGGCCGGAGTGCCGGTGTGCGGCAGGACGCTGGTCGCGCCGTTCGGGTCGTACCCCGGTGCGCCCTGCCCGTGCGGCAGCACCTGGGTGGGGTCGGCCGCGCCGGGCGCGCCGTCCGGCGCGGGCACGAAGGCCGGGTCCGGGTCGGGGGCGAGCAGCGCGCCGACGCCCTCGGCGGCGGCGATCTGCGCGGAGTTCGCGTGCACGCCGACGCCCTCGGCGACGACGCGCAGGGCGCGGGCCAGGTTCTCGGCGCCGGGCCGCTCCTCGGGACTCTTGCGCAGACAGCGCTCCATCACCGTCCACAGCGGTTCGGGGACGGTGGAGGGGCGGCGCGGTTCGGCGCTCAGGTGCTGGTGCAGCACCTCCAGGGCGGAGCCGCCGCCGAACGGCGGCCGGCCGGTGACCAGCTCGTACAGCAGGATGCCGGCGCCGTAGACGTCCACGGCGGACGTCTGCGGGCGGCCCTCGGCCGACTCGGGCGCGACGTAGGCGGGGGTGCCGACGAACTCGTGGGTGCGGGTGAGGCCGGGCGAGTCGGCGAGGCGGGCGATGCCGAAGTCGGTCAGCATCGGGTGCAGCTGCCCGCCGTCCTGCTTCAGCAGCACGTTGGCCGGTTTCAGATCCCGGTGGACCACCCCGTCGGCGTGGCTGGCGGCCAGCGCGTCGCAGATCTGGGCGGTGAGCAGGGCGGCGGCGACCGGGGTGAAGGGGCCGTTCTCGCGCAGGTGGCGGTGGAGGTCGGGGCCGTCGACGAGGTCCATGACCAGCGCCAGCAGATCGCCCTCGACCACCAGGTCGCGGACCCGGACGATGTTGGGATGGGTGAGCCGGAGCAGCACGGAGCGCTCCCGCAGGAACCGCATCACGACATCGGCGTCGTTCGCCAGCTCCTCCTTGAGGACCTTGATGGCGACGGTCTCGCCGGGCTGGCCGGCCACGGCCGCCTCGGCGCCCGCGGTCTCCCGCTGGCGGGCTCGCCAGACGGTGCCCGTGGCGCCGCGCCCGAGCGGCTCCTCGAGCAGGTACTTACTGCCTACCGGCCGCACGTCATGTGCTCCCTGCTGCTTGCTTGCCTGTCCCCCGCACCCGGGCGGGGCCCCGCGGGTTTCCGCCCCACTGTAGTGCCGCTCCTCGTGCGGGCTCAGGCTCTTGTGGACGACGTACGCGGGGGACGCCGGACATGTTCGAAGGGAAGACGCCGGACTCGGGGCCGTTGGTTGCCCGCACGCGGACGGGAGCGATCTCAAGGCGGTATCAAGCAGACATTCGCCGGGCACGGGTCAGGCACTTTTGGGGTCAGAGCCGACCAATCAAGATCACTTGGCGCCGGGCGGCGGGCGCGGTGTCAGTGGCAGGTGCGAGGATGCTGCCAGTTACTGACCGACGTGCTCGCGCGGCGGCGGGGGGTGGCCCGCGGTGGGGGACCGCGGGGCGGTTTCGCCCTCCCCGTCTCCCGGGCGCCCGTGCAGAAGGGACCGCTGACGGCGATGCAGATCCGGCTGACCGTCGTAGACCCGCTGGGCCCGCCCACGGCCCTGGGCCGCGCCGCGAGCTGCGACGTCCTGGTCACGGCCCCGGCGGGCACGGCCCTGGCCGCGGTGGCCTCGGCGCTCGCCGCCACGGCCGGCGGCGACGGAGCCGCCGCCGAGCGGGGCGGCCGGGAGCGCGGCGGCGGTGAGCGGGGCGGCCGGGAGCCCGGCGCGGGCCCGGTGGTGCTGTACGCCGGGGCGGAGCGGCTGGACACCCAGCGCTGCACGCTCGGCGAGCCGCCGCTGCTGGACGGCGCGGTGCTGTCCCTGGGCGCCCCCGCCGAGGCGGAGCCGCACCCCGAGCTGGACGAGGCCCCAACCCAGCTGCACGTGGTGGCGGGACCGGACGCGGGCGGGGTCCACCTGCTGCACGGCGGGCAGATCACCGTCGGCCGCTCCGCCGACGCCGACGTGCCGCTCGACGACCCCGACGTCTCCCGGCTGCACTGCGCCGTGACGGTCGCCCCGGACGGCCGGGTCTCGGTCGCCGACCTCGGCTCCACCAACGGCACGGTGCTGGACGGCCGGCCGATCGGCGGCCGCCCGGTCCGGTTCGCGCCCGGCGCGCTGCTGCGCATGGGCGAGTCGGCCCTGCGGCTGACCCCGGCCGCCGGCCCGTCGGCCCGTGTGGCCACGGCGCCGGACGGGGAGGGACAGGTACGGGTCGCGGGGAGCGGCGGCGGTGCCTCGGGGGCTTCCGGCGCTGCGGGTACGCCCGGCGCCTCGGGTACCTCCGGCGCCTCGGGTGCTTCGGGTGCGGGCGGTGGGGCGTACGCGCGTGGGGCGGGCGGTGCCGGACTCGGCGCGGGCGCCGCGACGACGGCGGGGACGGGTTCCGCGCCCGGTCTGAGCGTCGGCGGCGGCGCGTGGACGACGGCCGGCGGCCCCGGTGCGCCGGGTACGGCGGACGCGCCGCGCGTGACGGGTACGGCGGGCGCGTGGGGCGCGGCCGGCGCCGCGGGCCCGGCGGACGGCGGCGAGCACGGCTTCGCCGGATCGCCCGCGCTGCCCGCGCAGGGCCGCGCGCCCCGGATCGAGAGCCACGGCGGCGACACCCACGCGGGCCGCTTCGGTGCGGGCGCCGGCGCGGACACCTTCGTCCCCGAGCACCCGGACCACCTCGCCGAGGACGAGGGACGCGGCCGCAAGGGCACGCCCCTGCGGGGCACCGAGGTGCCGCAGGGGCTGCGCCGGCGCGGCGGGCTCGGGGCGTGGGCCCGGCGGCTGACCGGCGGGCGCGGCGAGGGCGCGGCGGTCCGCGGGGAGGCGTACGACGGCACGGCGGCGCCCGGGCACGGCGACACGCCCGCGCCGTACGCGGGCCCGCAGCTGCCGGAGACCTGGCCGGACCCGGCGGCGCTGCTGCTGACCGCGCTCGGCCCGGGTCCCCGGCTGTGGGAGCGCGGTCCGGGGCACCCCGAGGCGCTGACGGTCCGGCTGGGCACGGCGGACCGGCCGGCCCCCGACGGTTCGGGGCGGCTGCTGCCCGCGGTGCCGGTGACCGCGGGGCTGCGCGAGGCGGGGGCGCTGGGCCTGGCCGGGCCGCGCGAGCGGCTGTCCGGGCTGGCCCGCGCGGTGCTGGCCCAGCTCGCCGCGCTGCACTCCCCCGAGACGCTCGAAATCGTCCTGATCAGCGCCGACCGCACCCGTACGACGGCGGAGCGCACGGCGGAGTGGTCGTGGCTCGGCTGGCTCCCCCATGTGCGGCCGGGGCACGGCCAGGACTGCCGGCTGCTGCTGGCCCACGACCGCGAACAGGCCGCGGCCCGCACGGACGAGCTGCTGCGCCGCCTGGACGACCACCTCGCCGACACCCGTCGCACCGGACAGCTCCCCGACGCCGACGACGGCGCCGACGCCTCGGACGCGGAGCGGACCGCGCGCGCGGGCGGCCGGCGGCCCTCCTGGGTCCGGGTCGAGGACGCGGGCGGCGCGGCGGACTTCACCGGCCCGTTCACCGTGGTGGTCGTGGACGGCGACCCGGGCGGCGCCTCCGTGCGGGAGGCGGTGGCGCGGCTGGCGCAGGAAGGACCGCGGGCCGGGATACACGTGCTGTGCCTGGCCGAGGCGGCGCCCGCCTCGCCCGCCTCGCCGGTGACGGAGACGTACGACGCGGCGTGCGCGGTGTCGCCGGTGTTCCGCGAGTGCGGCGCCGTCGCGCTGCTCAGCGGTGACGTGGCGACGGCGCTGCGGCTGATGCGGGTGGCCCGGTCGGGGGCGGAGGCGTCCTCCGGCGGCGCGGCACCCCTCCCGAGCGACACGGCGGCCGTCCCGCACCCGCGGGAGCACCGGCGTCCGGAGTCCTCCGCCGCCGCCTCCCCCACCCCCGTCTCCCCCGGCACGGTCGCCGTCGTGGACGCCGTCTCCCCGGCCTGGGCCGAGCGGTTCGCGCGGGCGCTGGCGCCGCTGCGGGCGGCGGACGCGGCCGGCGGCGACCGGCCCGCGCGGGTGTCCGCGCCGCTGCCGCTGTCGGCGCGGCTGCTGGACGAGCTGGGGCTCGCCCGCGCCACCCCCGCCTCGCTCCAGGCGCGCTGGGCGGACGCGGCCGACGACACCGGGGCCCTGGGCGGACGCGCGGTGCTGATACTCGGCGCCGGTCCGCGCGGCCCGGTCTGCGCGGACCTCGTGGCCGACGGGCCGCACCTGCTGATCGAGGGGCCCGCCGGGAGCGGCCGTACGGAGCTGCTGCGCTCCGTGGTCGCCTCGCTCGCCTCGGCGGAGCGCCCGGACCGGCTCGGCGTCGTCCTGGTGGACGGCCGGGACGGCGTCGCGGCGGGCGGCGGCCACGGCGACGGGCTGCGCGTCTGTACGGACGTCCCGCATGTCACGACGCATCTGACCGCCAACGACCCGGTGCGCATGCGGGAGTTCGCGCAGTCGCTGAGCGCCGAGCTGAAGCGGCGGGCCGAGTTGCTCGGGCTGTCCTCCTTCGCCGAGTGGCACACCCGGCGGGAGGTGTCCGGCCGTATCGTCGCCCAGCGCACCGCCTCCGGCCGCAGCGTGCCGGGCCGCACCCCGGACCGGACGCGGCCGGCCGGTCCGACGGCGGGCGGTACGGCGCCGGGCGGTCCGTCCGGTGCGGCGGCCGGAGCGGGCGGTCCGGGACCGACCTCCGGGGCGGCCGATCTCGACGCCCCGCCCAGCTCCACCCTGCGGCTGCGGCCCGCCCTGGCCCGCTCGCGCGCGGCGGTGGTCCCGCCGCTGCCCCGGCTGGTCGTGGTCGTGGACGACCTGGACCTGCTGGTCTCGCCCGCGCTCGGCTCGCCCGGGCGGCCCGCGGCCGGCTCGGTGATCCGCGCGCTGGAGGCGGTGGCCCGGGACGGCGAGCGGCTCGGCGTCCACCTGGTGGCGGCGACGGCGCCCGGCGGCCGTACGGCGGAGACGGAACCGGCCCGCCGCGCCACGCTGCGGGTCGCGCTGGACGCGCCGGCCACCGGCCGCGGGAGCGCCGCCTCGCCGGCCGGAGAGCGGGAGCCGGGGGGCGAGCCGGCGCCCGGGCGGGGCCGGCTGACCGGCCCGGACGGCCGGGTGACGCCGTTCCAGGGCGGCCGGGTCACGGGCCGCATCCCGCGCACGGCGACCCAGCGCCCCACGGTCGTCCCGCTGGAGTGGCACCGCATGGGCGACCCGCCGGCCCGCCGCACGGTACGGGAGCTGGGCAACGGGCCGACGGACCTGGCCCTGCTGGCCAGCGCGCTGGAACGGGCCGCACGGGAGGTGTCGGCCGCCCAGGTCCCCTCCCTGCTCTGACCCCGACGCCACCACCCACCTGGCGCGGGCCCGCCCCCCCAACCCCTCCTGCTACCCCCGCCACCCCCGTCGATGCACCGCGCGCCCGCCTCGACGCCCCATGTGACGAGCGCCTCTGACGGACAGTCACGACGTGTTAACGATCGTCCGCCCGACACCGTCGGCGCTCTTGCCGACGCCCGGACCCCGGCGTAGACCAGAGCGCACCGAGACAGCGCTCGGGCGTTCGACGAGGAACGAAGAACGGGGCAGTGATGCGCAGCACGAGCAGCACCATCCGGACACGCAGGGCGGCCAGGGCCGCGGCGGCCGTCGCCGCGGGAGCCCTCGCGCTCTCCCTCACCGCGTGCGGCGGGGGCGACGACGACAAGGCGGACGACGGCGGGAGCGGCACGCCGAGCGGGGGCGCGCAGACCGGCGCCACCGTCACCCTCCCGAAGCTGGACGGCACGACCCTGGAGGTCGCCGCCGTCTGGACCGGCGCCGAACAGGCCAACTTCAAGAAGGTGCTCGCGGAGTTCACCAGGCGCACCGGCGCGAAGGTCACCTTCGTCCCCGCCCAGGACCCGATCATCAACTTCCTCGGTTCGAAGATCGCGGGCGGTCAGCCGCCGGACGTGGCGCTGCTCCCGCAGCCGGGCGCCATCAAGCAGGCCGTCGAGAAGAAGTGGGCCAAGCCGGTCGGCGCCGAGGCGCAGGCGCAGCTCACGAAGAACTACTCGCAGGGCTGGCAGGACATCGGCAAGGTCGGCGGCAAGCAGTACGGCGTCTACTACAAGGCCGCCAACAAGTCGCTGATCTGGTACAACGCCAAGGCCCTCCAGAACGCGGGGGCGAGCGAGCCCAAGACGTGGAAGGACCTGCTGTCCACCGCGCGGCAGGTCTACGACTCGGGCGTCACCCCGTTCTCGGTGGGCGGCGCCGACGGCTGGACGCTGACCGACTGGTTCGAGAACGTCTACCTGTCGCAGGCAGGCCCGGAGAAGTACGACCAGCTCGCCCAGCACAGGATCAAGTGGACGGACCCGTCGGTCAAGCAGGCCCTGACCACCCTCGCGCAGATCTGGTCCAAGAAGGACTACCTGGCGGGCGGCGCGGACGGCGCGCTCCAGACGGAGTTCCCGGCGTCGGTCACCCAGACCTTCACCGGCGGCGACCAGCCGAAGGCCGCCATGGTCTACGAGGGCGACTTCGCGCAGGTCAACATCGGTGAGACCAAGGCGAAGGTGGGCACGGACGCCAAGGTGTTCCCGTTCCCGGCGGTGGGCGCGAGCGCGCCGGTGGTGTCCGGCGGCGACGCGGCGGTGATCCTGAAGGACTCCAAGGCGGCGCAGGCGCTGGTGACCTTCCTCGCCTCGCCGGACGCGGCGGTGATCCAGGCGAAGCTCGGCGGCTACCTGTCGCCGAACAAGAACGTGCCGGAGTCGGCGTACCCGAACGAGGTGCAGCGCACGATCGCCAAGGCGCTGATCGCCTCCGGCGACGACTTCCGCTTCGACATGTCGGACCAGGCGCCGCAGGCGTTCGGCGGCACGCCCGGCAAGGGCGAGTGGAAGGACCTCCAGGACTTCCTGAAGAACCCGTCGGACGTGGCGGGCGCGCAGGCGAAGCTGGAGAAGGACGCGGCGGCGGCCTACGGCGGCGGGAGCTGATCCGATGGAACGCCCACACCAGGCACCCGGTGCGAGAGGGCGGGTGCGGCGATGACGTCGGCCACGGCGGCGGGGGCCTCGCCCGCTCCCGCCCCGCCGTCCCCCGGCGCGCCCCGCGGCCGCAGGAGCGTGACCGGCACCCGCAAGGCGGTGGCGGCCCTGTTCCTGCTGCCCGCCCTGGTACTGCTCGGCGCGCTCGTGGTCTACCCGATCGGGTACTCGATCGTCCGCAGCTTCTACGACTCCTCCGGCGACCACTTCGCCGGGTTCGACAACTACAAGGCCCTGTTCACCGACGACGGCATCCGCACCGCGCTGAAGAACAACGTGATCTGGGTGGTGTTCGCGCCGGCGGTCGCCACCGCGCTCGGCCTGGTCTTCGCGGTGCTGACCGAACGGGTGCGCTGGGGAACGGCGTTCAAGCTGGTCGTCTTCATGCCGATGGCGATCTCGATGCTGGCGGCCGGGATCATCTTCCGGCTGGTCTACGACCAGGACCCGGACAAGGGCGTCGCCAACGCGGTGTGGGTCGGGGTGCACGACACCTTCGCCCAGTCCTCCGCGTTCCCGAAGGCGCACCCGGGCCGGAACTCGCCGCTCGCGCCGGACCACGGCGGCTTCCTCACCACCGCGCCGGTGCACGCCGGCCAGTGGGTGGCGCTGCCGCTGGTCGGCGTCGCCCCCGACCAGCTGCCGGACGGCGCGAAGCGGGCCGTACAGGCGAAGCCCGAGCCGGGGAAGATCACCGGCACCGCCTGGCAGGACTTCACCCGCGGCAAGGGCGTCGGGCGGCTCGGCGCGGTGGACCCGGCCGAGCTGGGCTACGACGGCATGCGCGTGGAGGCGGTCAAGGACGGCGAGGTGGTGGCGCGCGCGAAGGCCGCCGCCGACGGCACGTTCTCGCTGCCCGCCGAGGCGGACGGCGCCCGGCTGCGGCTGCCCGCGGCGAACTTCAAGGCGCCCTACAACGGGGTGGACTGGCTCGGCCCGTCGCTGGTGACGCCGGCCATCATCGGGGCGTACGTGTGGATGTGGGCCGGGTTCGCGATGGTGCTGATCTCGGCCGGGCTGGCCGGGGTGCCGCGCGAGCTGCTGGAGGCGGCGCGGGTGGACGGCGCGAACGAGTGGCAGGTGTTCCGGCGGATCACCGTGCCGCTGCTGGCGCCGGTGCTCGCGGTCGTCGCGGTCACGCTGATGATCAACGTGCTGAAGATCTTCGACCTGGTCTTCATCATCGCGCCCGGCTCCTCCCAGGACGACGCCAACGTGCTGGCGCTGGAGCTGTACCGCAAGGGCTTCTCCGAGGGCCGGCCCGGCGTCGCCAGCGCGATCGCGGTGTTCCTGCTGCTGCTGGTGATCCCGGTGATGCTGTTCAACACGAGGCGCCTGAGGCGGGAGGTGCGGCGATGACCACCGAAGCCGTCACGAAGACGACGCCACCCGCCGTGCCCGCCGGAGCGAGGCGGTCGCTCGGCGCCCGGCTCGCCGAGCTGGTGAGCGGCGGCCTGGTGCGGGTGTTCCTGATCGTGGTGGGCCTGTTCTGGCTGGTGCCCACGATCGGACTGCTGCTGTCATCGCTGCGCTCGCCGCAGGACATGGCCGCGAACGGCTGGTGGACCGTGTTCACCAAGCCCTCCCAGCTCACCTTCGACAGCTACTCGAAGCTGCTGGAGAACGGCGACATCACCCACTCGCTGCTGAACACCGCCCTGATCACCGTTCCGGCGACGATCCTGGTGGTGGTGGTCGGCTCGCTGGCGGGCTACGCGTTCGCGTGGATGGAGTTCCCCGGCCGCGACTGGTGGTTCCTGGCGGTGGTCGGGCTGCTGGTGGTGCCCGTGCAGGTGGCGCTCATCCCGATCGCCGAACTCTTCGGCAAGCTCGGCCTGTTCGGGTCGATCCTCGGCGTGGTCCTGTTCCACACCGGCTACGGGCTGCCGTTCGCGGTGTTCCTGCTGCGCAACTTCTTCGCGGAGATCCCGCGCGAACTGCTGGAGGCCGCCCGGCTCGACGGCGCGGGCGAACTGCGCCTGTTCACACGGGTGGTGATGCCGCTGGGCGGGCCGGCGATCGCGAGCCTGGGCATCTTCCAGTTCCTGTGGGTGTGGAACGACATGCTGGTCGCGCTGGTGTTCACCAAGTCCGGCACCCAGCCGATCACGGTCGCCCTCCAGACCCAGGTGCGCCAGTTCGGCAACAACGTCGACGTGCTGGCGCCCGGGGCGTTCATCTCCATGGTGATCCCGCTGGCCGTGTTCTTCGCGTTCCAGCGGCAGTTCGTGTCCGGGGTGATGGCGGGCGCGGTCAAGTAGCCGTACGGCGGCACGGGAACGAGGGGCGGTCCGTCATCGGGCCGCCCCTTCCCGTTCACCCGCCGTCCCCCACATGCAGCAGTGAGCCGTAACCGATTCACTCCATCGGCCGTTGCCTGGCACAGCCCCGCCGTGACGACGGGGCCGACCGACGCCCGCGCCGACCCTTGGACGGATCCTTGCCCAGGTTCAGTGTCATCGTGCCCGCGTACCGGGTCCAGGCGTATCTGCACCCGTGCCTGGAGTCGGTGCTCAGCCAGTCGTTCACGGACCTGGAGCTGATCGCCGTCGACGACCGCTCGCCGGACGCGTGCGGCGCGATCGCCGACGAGTTCGCCGCCCGCGACCCTCGGGTGCGCGCCGTCCACCTGCCCGCCAACCGCGGACTGGGCCCGGCGCGCAACGCGGGCACCGCCGAGGCGCGCGGCGACTACCTGATCTACCTGGACGGCGACGACACGCTCGCCCCGGGCGCGCTGCGCGCGATCGCCGACCGGCTGGCGGCCACCGGCGAACCCGAGGTGCTGGTCCACGGCTTCGCCCGCGCCGACTGGACCGGCGAGGCCGTCCGCGACGAGGTGCGCGCCCCGCTCGCCGAGGACGGCCCGGCGCCGTTCCCGCTCGCCGACCGGCCGGAGCTGCTGCGGGTGCTGATGGTGGCCTGGAACAAGGTGTACCGGCGCGACTTCGTGGCCCGCGAGGGCCTCGCCTTCCCGGCCGGCTACTACGAGGACACGCCGTGGACGTACCCGGTGCTGCTGACGGCGCGGTCGATCGCGACCCTGGACCGGGTGTGCGTGCACTACCGGCAGCGCCCGGGCAGCATCCTCGCCACCGCCGACCGCCGCCACCTCGACGTCCTCGACCAGTACGACCGGCTGTTCGCGTTCCTCGACCGGCGCCCTGAACTGGAGCGCTGGCGGCCGGTGCTGTACCGGCGGATGCTCGACCACCTGGGCACGGTGGGCACCCGGCCCGGCCGGCTGCCGCGCGCGAGCCGCGCCGAGTTCCGGCGCAGGACCCGCGCGCACTGCCGCCGGCACCGCGCCCCGGGCGCGCGCCCGGCGTGGCGCACCCGGCTGCGGCACGCCCTGGTCCGGCTCGGCCTGCACGGCACCTTCCGCGCCCTGCTGCGCGCGACGGCGCTGGGCCGCCGCGCCGCCGGGGCGGCCGCCGGCGTGCTGCGGGGGCTGCGCGCGGCCCTGCTCCAGGCGCACTACCGGCTCCAGCTGTGCCTGCCGGTGCGCGCCGACCGCGCCGTGTTCGCCGCGTACTGGGGCCGCGGGTACGGGTGCGGCCCGGGCGCGCTGGAGGCGGCGTTCCGGGAGTTCGCGCCGCAGGTGCGCACGGCGTGGATCGCCCGGCCCGAGCACCAGGGCACGGTGCCGGCCGGTGTCCGCCGGCTGACCCCGGGCACCGCCGCGTACTGGACGGCGCTGGCCCGCTCCAAGTACCTCGTCAACAACGTCAACTTCGACCGCCGCCTGGTCAAGCGCCGCGGCCAGGTCCTCGTCCAGACCCAGCACGGCACCCCGCTCAAGCACATGGGCCTCGACCTCCAGGAGCGCCCGGCGGCGGCCCGCGGCATGGACTTCCCGCAGCTCCTGCGCAACACCGCCAAGTGGGACTACGTCCTGTCCGGCAACCGGCACACCACCCTCACCTGGGAGCGGGTCTACCCCGGCCGCTACACCACCCTGGAGTACGGCAGTCCGCGCAACGACGTCTTCCAGCGGGCGACCTCGGTGGACGTGGCGCGGCTGCGCGCCTCGCTGGGCGTCCCGGAGGACGCCGTCGCGCTGCTGTACGCGCCGACCCACCGCGACCACCGCCGCACCCAGCGTCCGGCGCTGGACCTGGAACGCCTGCTGGAGCGCCTCGATCCGCGCTTCGTCGTCCTGGCCCGCGCCCACTCCACGCACGGCGGACCGCTCGCCGACCCGGCCGGCGCGCAGGGCCGGATCATCGACGTCGGCGGGCACCCGAGCGTGGAGGAGCTGTGCCTGGCCTCCGACGCGCTGATCACCGACTACTCCTCGATCATGTTCGACTACGCCAACCTCGACCGGCCGATCGTGCTGCTCACCGAGGACTGGGAGGCGTACGAGGCGGCCCGCGGCGTCTACTTCGACGTACGGGACCACCCGCCGGGCGCGGTCGCGCGCTCCGCCGACGAGCTGGCCGACATCCTCGCCGGCGGGCACTGGCGCGGTTCCCGTTCCGCGCGCTCGCGGGCCGCGTTCCGGGAGCGGTTCTGCCCGTACGACGACGGGCGCGCGGCCGAGCGGGTGGTGCGGCACGTGGTGCTCGGGCAGCGCGGGGAGGCGGCCGGGCTGCCGCCCGTCGTCCCGCCCGCCCGGCGGCATCCGGTGCCGTCGCGGGCGGCCTCGGCGCAGGCGCGTTCCCGGCTCGCCACCGTGCCGCAACCCGCCGGTCCCCAGACCGTCACCGAGAGCCGCTGAACGCCGTTTGTCCCTGCGGGAGTCCGTATGCCACCCAGCACCTCGCGGCCCACGCCCACCCGGCCCTCCACCTGGCGGCCGTCGGGCCGGCCGGGCGGACGCCCGCGTTCGACGGCCCACACCGTGCGCCGCGGCGGCCGGCCGGCGCACCGGTGAGCGGGCCGGGCCACGGCAACGACAGAGGGAGCAGCATGCCCCGCTTCAGCATCATCGTCCCGTCCCACGGGGTGGCCGGTCGGCTGTCCCAGGCGCTGGACTCGGTCCTCGCGCAGTCCTTCGGCGACTTCGAGCTGATCGTGGTGTGCGACGGGCCCGGCGCGCCCGCCGCCGACGTGGCCGCCGGGTACGCGGGGCGGGACGCGCGGGTGAGCGTGGCGCACTCGCCGCCGTCGGCGGGGCGCGGCGGGGCGCGCGAGGCCGGACGGCGCGCGGCGGGCGGCGCGTACCTGCTCTTCCTGGACGGCGACGACCTGCTGCTGCCGGGCGCGCTGACCGCGCTGGCCGAGCGGCTCGAACAGACCGGCGAGGTGGACGCGCTGTACTTCGAGCACGAGCGGACGCCCTGGTGGGAGGGCGCGCCGACGGGTCCGGCCGGCCGGCTGCCGCCGACTCCGTCCGCGCACGCGGTGGCGCCCGGTGAGGTCCCGCACCTGACCGGCGTGCGGTGGCCGGTCTGGAGCGCCGCCTACCGGCGCGCCTTCGTCACCGGCCACGGCCTCGGCTTCCCCGCCGGGCACCACAGCGACCTGGGCTGGGGCGGCCTGGTCACCGTGGCCGCCGAGCGGATCGCCGTCCTGCGCCACAGCGTCGTACGGCACCGGGAACGCCGGCAGGGCAGCCGGCTCGCACTCCCGGGCGAGCACCAGTTCGACCTCCTCGACCAGTCAGAGCGGGTGCTCGTCCGGGCCGCGGAACAGGGCCTCGCGGCCGAGCGGTACGCGGTGCTGTTCGACCAGGTCCTGGCCGCCGTACTGGAGACGGCCGCGCACCCGGACCGGGTGCCCGCGGGCCGCCGCCGCGCCTTCCTGCGCCGCGCGCGTGCCCTGGACCGCCGCCACCGCCCACGCCGCGCCGCCCGGCCCGCCGGCCTCAGCCCCGGTACGGGTACGGGTACGGGTACAGGTACAGGGACCGCTACCGGTGTCGCGCACCGGCTCGCCCGCCGGGCCGGGCTGTCCCGACCGCTGCCGCCCGCCCTCGCGCACCCCCTGTTCCGCGCCCTGTGCGCCGCCGGCCGCGCCGGGGCGCGCGCCGCCCGGGTGCGGGCCGCCGCCGGAGCGCGCCTGCGGGGCCTGCGCACCGGCCTCGCCTACCGGTGGCACCTGCACCGCCCGCTCGACGAGAACCTCGTCGTCTACTGCGCGTACTGGGGCCGCGGCTACGCCTGCAACCCCGCCGCCCTGCACGCCGCCGCCCGCGACCTCGCCCCGCATCTGCGCGCGCTGTTCCTGGTCGAACCCGGCCAGGAGCACACCCTTCCCGAGGACGTCGACCACGCGCCGATCGGCTCGCCGCGCTCCTGGAAGGCGCTGGCCCGCGCCAAGTACCTGGTGAACAACGCCAACTTCGCCGACGCCGTCGTCAAGCGCCCCAGCAGCGTGCACCTCCAGACCCAGCACGGCACCCCGCTGAAGACGATGGGCTGCGACCAGTCGGTCTATCCGGTGGTCGCCGCGCGCAGCGGCAGCTTCACCAAGCTGCTGCGCCGCGTGGACCGCTGGGACTACAACCTCTCCGCCAACCGCCACTCCACCGAGATGTGGGAGCGGGCCTTCCCCGGCGGCTACGAGACGCTGGAGTACGGCTATCCGCGCAACGACGTGTACTGCACGGCGGACGCCGAGGCCGTGGCGCGCGCCCGCCGCGCGCTGGGCGTACCGGCGGGCGCGACGGCCGTGCTGTACGCCCCCACCCACCGAGACCACCACACCGGTTTCGAGACGCCCCTCGATCTGGAGGCGTTCTGCGCGGCGGCCGGCGAGAACGTCGTCGTCCTGCTGCGCGCCCACTACTTCTACGACGGCGGCGGCCGCCGGGACAGCGGCCGGATCATCGACGTGACCGCGCACCGCTCCACCGAGGAGGTGTGCCTGGCCGCCGACGCGCTGGTCACCGACTACTCCTCGATCATGTTCGACTACGCCAACCTCGACCGGCCGATCGTGGTCCTGGCCGACGACTGGGAGGTGTACCGCGAGGTCCGGGGCGTCTGCTTCGACCTGCTGGAGTGCCCGCCGGGACCGGTGGCGCGCACCCCCGGGGAGCTGGCGCGCCTGTTCCGCGACGGCTCGTACGCAGGCGCCCGGTCGGCGGCGCTGCGGGCGGTGTTCCGGGAGCGGTTCTGCCCGTACGACGACGGGCGCGCCGCCGAGCGCGTCGTACGCCGGGTCCTCCTCGGCGAGCCGCCCGAGGCCCTGCCGCCCGTGGTCCCCCTCGCGCGGCGCGTCCCGGCCCCCGCGGCCACCCTCGTAAGGAGCTGACGACAGCAGTGCCCCGTTTCAGCGTCATCGTCCCCTGTTTCAAGGTGCAGGGCTTCCTGCGCGAGTGCCTGGACTCGGTCCTCGGGCAGTCCTTCCGGGACGTCGAGGTGATCGCCGTGGACGACTGCTCCCCGGACGGCTCGGGCGCGATCCTGGACGAGTACGCCGCCCGCGACCCCCGGGTGCGGGTGGTGCACCTGCCGGAGAACGTCGGGCTCGGCCGGGCCCGCAACGCCGGACTGCCGCTCGCCGCGGGCGACTTCCTCCTCTTCCTCGACAGCGACGACACCCTGACGCCGGGCGCGCTGCGCGCCCTGGCCGACCGGCTGGCCGAGACCGCCGACCCGGACGTGCTGGTCTTCGACTACGCGCGCACCTACTGGTGGGGCGGCACCCGGCGCAACGTCCTGGCGAGCGTCCTCGCCGAGTCCCCCGAGGGAACCTTCACGGCGGCCGAACGCCCGGAGATTCTGGACCTGTTGATGGTGGTGTGGAACAAGGCGTACCGGCGCGACTTCGTCGCGGAGCACGGCTTCACGTTCCCGCCGGGCTACTACGAGGACACGCCGTGGACGTTCCCGGTCATGCTGAGCGCGGGCCGGATCGCCGTCCTGGACCGGATCTGCCTGCACTACCGCCAGCGCCGGCAGGGCAACATCCTGTCCACCACCAGCCGCAAGCACTTCGACGTCCACGACCAGTACGAGCGGGTGTTCGCGTTCGTGGACGCCCGTCCCGAGCTGGCGACCTGGCGGCCGTATCTGCACCGCAAGATGGGCGAGCACTGTCTGGACGTCCTCGCCAAACCGGACCGGCTGCCCCCGTCGGACAAGGCCGAGTTCTTCCGCGCCACGGCCCGCCTGTTCCGCGCGCACCGGCCCGCCGGAGCGACGGCGGAAGGCGAACTGCGCGTCCTGGAGGGCGGTTACGCCGCCTATCTGCTGCGCCGCCAGGGCGGCAGGGCGGAACGGGAGCTGGCGCGGCGGGCGGTGCGGGTGCGCCGGGCGGCCGGCCGCCGGGCCCGGGACGGCTGGGCGGCGCTGCACGCCCGCCGCCCGCTGGAACCGGACCTCGTGCTGTACTCGGCGTTCCACCACCGCGGGGTGCTCGGCGACCCGGCGGCCGTGTACCGGGCGGCCCGCGAGAGCGCCCCGCACCTGCGCGGGGTGTGGGTGGTGAAGAACCCCGAACTGGCAGACGCGGCGGGCCTGCTGCCGCCGGACGGCGAGTACGTGCTGCCCGGCACCCCGCGCTACCAGCGGCTGGCGGCCCGGGCCGCGTTCTTCGTCAACAACGTCAACTGGCCCCAGCGCCAGGCCAAACGCCCCGGCAGTGTCCACATCCACACCCATCTGGGGACGCCGCTGAAGTACATGGGCGCCGATCTGCTGGACAAGCCGGGCGCGCGGCACGGTCTGGACGTGCCGCGGATGCTGGAGCGGGCCGACCGCTGGGACCACAGCCTGGTCGCCAACCGGCACTCCGAGCTGGTCTGGGAGCGCGCCTACCCGTGCCGGTTCGCCTCCGCGCGCACCGGCAGCCCGCGCAACGACGTGCTGGTCGGCGCGCGCGCCGGGGACGGCGCGGCGGTCCGCGCCCGGCTCGGCGTCCCGGCCGGCCACACGGTGGTGCTGTACGCGCCGACCCGGCGCGAGTACCGGCGCGGCGGGCACGTCGAGCGGATCGACGCGGCCCGGCTCGCCGCGGACCTGGGCCCGGGTCACACGCTGGTGGTCCGGCTGCACCCCTCGCTGGCCGGCGGTCCGGCGCGCGGTGCGGGGCTGGCCGAACTGCACCGGCGCGGGGTGCTGGTCGACGCGACCGACGAGCCGTACGTCGAAGAGGTGATGCTCGCCTCCGACGTGCTGGTCACCGACTACTCCGCCCTGATGTTCGACTACGCCAACCTGGACCGGCCGATCGTGCTGCACGCCGACGACTGGGGCGCGTACGCGGCGAGCCGGGGCGTCTACTTCGACGTCACCGCCGAGCCGCCGGGCCATGTGTCGCGCTGCTACGAGGAGTTGGCGCGGCTGCTGACGTCCGGGAGCTGGCGGGACGCGGAGTCGGCGCGGCTGCGGTCGGCCTTCCGGGCCCGGTTCTGCGAGTTCGACGACGGCTGGGCGGCCGAGCGGGTGGTGCGGACGCTGATCCTCGGCGAGGCGGACTGGACCCCGCCGCGGGCGGCGGCAGCGGGCGTCCGGGGCGCGGGGGCGGGCGCGCAGGTGCCCGCGCAGGCGTCGGGCCACGACCGGCTGACGTCGTCATGAGGGCGCCGGCACCGCTCCGACGCCCCGTGGCCGCGCTGCGCGGGCCGCGCGGCTGGATGCTGCTGCTGGTCGCGGTGTTCGCGCTGGCCCAGCTCGGCACCGTCACCGGACGGGACACACCCGACACCAAGAACTACCTGGCCTACGCCCTGAGCCTGCGCGGCGAGGACAAGCGGGAGACGGCGGCGGTCACCATCGACTACGCCTGCGCCGGCCGGGCGGCCCGGGCCCGCCGCGAGCAGCGCGTGGACGTGCTGCGCTTCGCGGCGCCGAGCCCGGCCGCCCGGGTGGCGAGGAAGTGCCGGGCCGAGCTGTGGCGCACGGTGGACGCCCGGCTGCGGGCCGGGCAGAGCGGCGGGCACACCCTGCCGTTCATGTCGGAGCGGTTCATGCGGATCTTCGAGGTACGGCCGGGCTACCCGGTCTTCCTGATCCCGTTCGTCACCGTGCTAGGCGCGACCTGGGGGCTGTGGGCGGCGGGGGTGGCCGTCACGGCGGCCGGCGGCGTCCTGGTCCATCTGCTGCTGCGCACCCGGCGCGTCCCGGTCCCGCTCGCCCTGACCGGGCAGGCCCTGTACTACGTCCTGCCGTGCGGCGCCACCGCCATGCGGCCGATGGCCGAGGGGCTGATGCTGGCGCTGACCCTGGCGGCGCTGTGGGGCTGCGCGCTGGCCCTGGACGGCCGCCACCGGCCCGGCATCGCGCTGACGTGCGGCGCGCTGGCGGCGCTGTTCGCGGTCAAGCACTCGCAGGCGCTGTTCCTCGGGGTGAGCCTGGCGGCGGCGGGCGCGCTGATCGCCGTACGGCGCCGGGTGCGGGGGCGGCCGGCCGGCCGCGCGGTCCTGGCGCTCACGGCGGTGGGCTGCTGCGCCGTGCTCGGCACGCTGCTGCTGGCGCGGGCGCTGCACTACCCGACCGAGGCGGACAGCGTGCAGGACCTGCTCACCGATCACTACGCCCTGCCCGACCGGGCCCGGCCGTGGCCGGAACTGCTGCGGCTTGAGGGGCACTTCTGGTGGGAGTGGCTGCGGCGGCAGCTGTGGCAGCCGCTGTTCGCCGCCCTGCTCGCGGCGGGCGCCTTCGGTGCGCTGCGGCGCGGCGGCCGGGCGTTCGGCGTCTTCGTGGCGGCGGCCGCTTTCACCGGGTTCCTCACCCAGGCGGCGCATCCCGACATCACGGTGTGGGGCGAGCGGCTGATCGTGCTGGCCTGGCTGCTGCCGGTGGTCGGGGTGCCGCTGCTGCTGGAGCGGGTGACGGCCCGGCCGGTGGGCCTGCCGGGGCCGCGCTCGGCGGACGAGCGGAGCGCGGCCGTGCGGTGAGGCCCGGGGCGTTACTCGATGACGAGGTCGACCAGGATGTTGCCGCGGGTGGCGTTGGAGTACGGGCACACCTGGTGGGCCTGCTCGACCAGCTTGCGGCCGGTCTCCTCGTCCACGGTCTCGGGCAGCTCCACCCGCAGGGTGACGGCGAGGGCGAATCCCTCGCCCTGCTTGCCGATGCCGACCTCGCCGGTGACGGCGGCGTCGCTCACGTCGACCTTGGCCTGGCGGCCGACGAGCGCGAGGGCGCTGGCGAAGCAGGCCGCGTAGCCGGCGGCGAAGAGCTGCTCGGGGTTGGTGCCCTGCCCGTCGCCGCCCAGCTCCACCGGCGGGGCCAGCTGTACGTCCAGCTTCCCGTCGGAGGCGTAGGCACGGCCGTCCCGGCCGTGGGTGGCGGTGGCGACGGCGGTGTAGAGCGCGTCCATGAGAACCATCCCTCTCGATACGTCGGATACGTCGGTCCATCGGTACGACCACAAGTGAAGCACGCAATTCAATTGTGCACAACTGAATGATGCCCAGGGCTATCCTGGAGCCATGACTACCGAGGTACCCTCGCCCGCCGCGCCGGACGAGGACTGGCTGAGCCTGGACGGCCAGGTCTGCTTCTCGCTGCACGCCGCCTCGCGCGCCTTCAACGGCGTGTACCGGGTGCTCCTCAAGGACCTGGGGCTGACCTATCCGCAGTACCTGGTGATGCTGGTGCTGTGGGAGCACGGCCGAACGCCCGTGAAACGGCTCGGCGAACTCCTGCGCCTGGACTCCGGCACGCTGTCGCCGCTGCTCAAGCGCCTGGAGACGGCCGGCCTGGTACGCCGGGAGCGCAACGCGCGCGACGAACGCTCGGTGGAGATCCACCCGACCGAGGAGGGCACGGCCCTGCGCGAACGCGCGCTCCAGGTCCCCCGCCACATCATGGCGGCCACCGGCTTCACCCTCGAAGAGATCCAGACCCTCCGCACCACCCTGAACCGCCTGACGACGGCCCTGGACGCAGCCACCCTGAACACCACCGAGTCCCCCTGAGGCCCCTGAGGCCCGAAGGGCCGAAAGGGGCGCGGGGAACTGCGCGCCCAGCCCCCACCGACCCGCACCGGCCAAACAAACCCTCACCCCCCGAACGGCCGGATGGCCAACGTTCGGCCATCCGGCCAACTCTCGGCGTATCGACGAGAACGCACCCCCCGGCGGGTCTACGATCCGCCGTGATGAGCGCCTTCCGTGCCTTCCGGAGCCCGCCACCCCTCCCCGCCCCCGCATCGACGCCGCACCGCCTCCTCACCCTGGCGGCCGCCTGGCTCCTCACCCGCGCCCTGATGCTGTGGCTGCTCGCCCACAGCACCCACCCCCTGCTGGGCCGCGGCGCGGTGGCCCGCGAGGTCTGGAAGCTGTACCACCACTGGTACACGGTCCTCTCGCACGGCGCGTTCCCCGCCCACGACCACCTGTGGCAGTACCCGCCGGGCGCCGGCCCGGTCCTGCTGTCGCCCGCGCTGCTGCCGGGCCTCACCTACTTCCAGGGCTTCGTGGCGATCACCCTCGCCGTGGACGCCGTGATCGCGCTCGCCCTGGCCCGGGCGGGCGCCCGCCCCGGCCGCAGTCTGCGCGGGGCCGCCTACTGGACGCTCGGCCCGCCGCTGCTGCTGCACGTCCCGCTGGCCCGCTACGACATCCAGGCCACCGCGTTCGCCGTGCTCTCCCTGCTGGCGCTGCGCCGCTCCCCGCGCGCCGGCGGCGCCCTGGCCGCGCTGGGCGCCCTGGTGAAGGTGTGGCCGGTCCTGGTACTGCTGGGCGCCCCCCGGGGCCGTAGCACCCGCTCGGCGTGGACCTCGGCGGTGGTCGTCGCGGCCGCGGCCACGCTGGCGCTGGCCGCGGCGTTCCGCAACCCGCTGGCGTTCGTGCGCCAGCAGGGCGGGCGGGGCGTGCAGATCGAGTCGTTCGGCGGCACCGCGCTGTCCTTCGCCACGCACGCGGGCTGGCCCGGCACGGTGCGCTACCAGTACGGCGCGCTGGAGTTCACCGGCCCGCACGTGACCACCGTGGCGCACGTCTCCCTCGCCCTGTCGGCGGCGGCGTTCGCGCTGCTGCTGCTGTGGCGGGTGCGGGCCCGCCGGTGGACGCCGGCGACGCCGTACGACGCCGCGCTCAGCGCCGTGCTGCTGTTCACCGTCACCAGCCGGGTGATCAGCCCGCAGTACCTGATCTGGCTGCTGGGCCTCGCCGCGGTCTGCCTCACCTCGCGGCGGACCACGCAGCGCCCGGTGGCCACGCTGATCGCGGCGGCCGCCCTGGTCAGCGTCGTGGTCTACCCCACGCTCTACCACCTGGTCGCCGCGTGCACCTGGACGGGTTGTGTGCTGATGCTGGTACGCAACGGTTTGCTCGGCGCCGCCGCGGTACTCTCTTTGGCCCGGCTGTGGCGCTCCACGCAATCCCCGGCGCCGACGCAACCCGAGCCGGACGCCCACCGTCTTCCGCGCGGGACCCTGAGTCCCTCTTAAACGGGAAATACACCGACCCGCCTACGATTCAGGCCCGTGGACCCCATGCACCCGCACTCCCACCAGACCCCCCACGTCAGCGTCGTCGTGATCGGCTACAACGACGCCGCCCACCTCGCCCACGCCGTGCGCTCGGCGCTCGCGCAGGGCCCGGCCGTCGGCGAGGTCGTCGCCGTCGACGACTGCTCGACGGACGGCAGCCCCGCCGTGCTCGACCGGCTCGCCGCGAGCGACCCGCGCGTGCGGGTGATCCGGCGCGAGAGCAACAGCGGCGGCTGCGGCAGCCCCCGCAACGACGGCATCGACGCGGCGACGTCGCCGTACGTGATGTTCCTGGACAGCGACGACGTGCTGCCGCCGGGCGCGGTGGACGCGCTGCTCGCCGCCGCGCGCGAGGAGCGCGTGGAGGTGGTCGGCGGCCTGTGCGTGCGCCGTGAGCTGCCCTCCGGGCGCGAGGTCGGCTGGCAGGAGCAGCTGTACGCGGCCGCCGCCGTCCTGGACCGCCCCGAGCAGCTGCCGCGCCTGGTGCACGACACCCTCTGCGTCAACAAGCTGTACCGCACCGACTTCCTGCGCGAGCACGCCGTCCGCTTCCCCGAGGGCCGCTTCCCCTACGAGGACATCGTCTTCACCGCCCGGGTGCTGGCCGCCTCCCCCCGCCTGGCGCTGATCCCGGAGCGGGTGTACGTGTGGCACGTGCGCCGGTCGGCGGAGCGGCTGTCGATCTCGCTGGACCGCGCGGACGTGGCGAACTGGCGGGCGCGCACCGAGGCGAACCGGCAGGCGTACGAGATCCTGCTGAACGCCGGGCAGAAGAAGCTCGCGCGCACGGCCCGCGCCAAGTTCCTCGACCACGAGCTGCGCATGTACGCGCGTGAGCTGGGCCTGCGCGACGCGGAGTACCGGCGCGCGTGGTGGGACCGCACCCGCGCCCACCTCGCCGACTACGACGCGGCCGACTGGTCCGCCGACCCGACCGCGCCCGGCCGCCTGCTGGCCCGGGTGATCATGGCCTCGCCCGAGCCGCGCGACCTGCCCCGGCTCAAGGAGCTGGCGGCGCGTCCGGCCCGGCTGTGCCCGCCCTACGCGCGCGCCGCCGACGGCACGCCCGTCTGGTCCGAGGAGCTGCCCCAGCTCACCCTGGAGCCGTATCTGACCCGGCCGGCGCACCAGCTGCCGCTGGCGGTGGACGCGGCGCTGCGCCCGCGCACCCGGAACACGGTGCTGCGGCTGCGCCTGCACGAGATGTACGGCCGGGTGGCGAGCGCCGGACCCCGGTCGCTGGCGGTGGAGTGGCGGCACCGGGAGAGCGGGCATCCGGCCGGGAGCGCCACCGCGCCGCTCGCCCGGTCCGCCGACGGCACCTGGGCGGCGGAGACGCCCGTGGACCTGGCGGCGCTGGGCGCGGGCACCTGGGACCTGCGCCTGCGGGTGACCTTCGCCGACGGCAGCGGCACGGACGTGACGGCGCACGCCCGCGCGGGCGCCGGGCTGCTGCGCCGCAGTGTCGTGCCGAGCCTCAGGTTCGGCGTGCTGCTGGCCCAGCCCTACGCCACGCACTCCGGCGCGCTCGCGGTGCGCCTGGCGACCGGTCCAAGCGGTGTGACCTCCGTGCTGCGCGGCCGGCTCCGCCGCCTGCTGGGCTGACGCCCGCCGCGCGGGAGCCGGCCCCGTCCCAGGGCCCTTTCGGCGAAGCCACTCGCGGCCGCTACAGCGCCTTGAGGGCCTCCGCCGTGCCCCGGGCGAGCGCGCCGAGGTAGCCCTTGGGGAGCTTGGGCGCGCGGATGACGACCGAGCGCCAGTACAGCGGCCCGGAGATGAGGTCGAGGGCCAGGTCGCGGTCGAGGCCGGCGCGGATCTCGCCGCGTTCCTCGGCCGCGGCGATGATGCTGCTGGCGACGCTCTCCTGGCCGTCGCGCAGGGCCTTCTGGACGGCGTCGGCGAGGTCCGGGTTGCGGGCCGCCTCGGCCTGGAGGTCGGGGATGATCTGCGAGGCCACCGGGTGGCGCAGGGCGCGGGAGGTCACCTCGTACAGCAGTCTGAGGTCGCTCTCCAGGGAGCCGGTGTCGGGCGCGGGCAGGCCCTGGACGGCGAGCGCGGAGACGACGTCGAGCACCAGGTGCAGCTTGGAGCGCCAGCGGCGGTAGACGGCCGTCTTGCCGACCCCGGCGCGGCGCGCGATCCCTTCGATCGACATGCGCGCGTAGCCGACCTCCGCCAGTTCCCCGAAGACGGCGGCCCGGATCGCCTCGGTCACGTCCTCGCGGAGTACCGCCGCCCCGGCGGGGGCGCGGCGCGGACGCGTCTGGGGTTCGCCGGCGTTCGTCGTCATGCCGTCCAGCATAGGGCGTGACGACGATACGGTTGCGTTCCGACGCCGGTTGGCCCTACTCTCGCGTTGCGACGATACGGTCCCGTTCCGACGTAAGAGAACGTGAAGAGAACCGTAAGGAAACGGACGGCGGACCCGGAGCCGCACGCCCCGCCCCTCTCCTGAGTTTCCCGAGTCTCCCGAGATCCCCCCGAGCGAAAGCAGCGGATGTGAGCCAGGTCCTCCACACACCGCCCCCCGCCCCGGCCCGAGCCGAGGGCGACCTAGCCGCGCTCGCCGCCCGGCACGGCCTGTCGGTCAGCGGCGCCCGCCCGACCCTGACGCAGTACGTCCGCCAGCTGTGGGCGCGACGGCACTTCATCACCGCGTTCGCCACCGCCAAGCTCACCGCCCAGTACAGCCAGGCCAAGCTCGGCCAGGTCTGGCAGGTGGCCACGCCGCTGCTGAACGCGGCGGTCTACTACTTCATCTTCGGCGTGCTGCTCGGCACCAAGCACGGCGTGGCCGACTACATCCCGTTCCTGGTCACCGGCGTGTTCGTGTGGACGTTCACGCAGAGCTCGATCATGGCGGGCACCCGAGCCATCTCCGGCAACCTGGGGCTGGTGCGCGCCCTGCACTTCCCGCGCGCTGCGCTGCCCATCTCCTTCGCCCTCCAGCAGCTCCAGCAGCTGCTGTTCTCCATGGCCGCGCTGGTGTTCATCCTGTTCCTGTGCGGGGTGCCGATCGGCCTGTCCTGGGCGCTGACCGTCCCGACGCTGGTGCTCCAGTTCGTGTTCAACGCGGGCATCTCGATGGTCATGGCGCGGATGGGCGCCAAGACGCCGGACCTCGCCCAGCTGATGCCGTTCATCCTGCGCACCTGGATGTACGTCTCCGGTGTCATGTTCAGCATCGACAAGACGCTGAAGAACACCACCCTGCCGCACTGGGCGCAGACGCTGCTGGAGGCCAACCCGGCCGCCGTCTACATCGACCTGATGCGGTTCGCGCTGATCGACAGTTTCAAGGCCCACCAGCTCCCGCACCACGTGTGGGCGTACGCGGTGGGCTGGGCGCTGCTGGCCGGTGTCGGCGGCTTCGTCTACTTCTGGAAGGCCGAGGAGAGGTACGGACGTGGCTGAGCAGAGCACCGAGAAGATCCCCACCGTCGTCGCCGACCAGGTCGACATCGTCTACCGGGTGCACGGCACCGGCGCCGGCCGGGGCAGCGCCACCGCCGCGCTCAACCGCATCCTGCGCCCGGGCCGGGCCGAGAAGGCGGCGGGCGTGCGGCGCGTGCACGCGGTGAAGAAGGTGTCCTTCGTCGCCTACAAGGGCGAGGCCATCGGTCTGATCGGCACCAACGGCTCCGGCAAGTCCACGCTGCTCAAAGCGGTGGCGGGACTGCTGCCGGTGGAGAGCGGCAAGATCTACACCGACGGCCAGCCCTCGCTCCTCGGCGTCAACGCGGCGCTGATGAACGACCTGACCGGCGAGCGCAACGTCCACCTGGGCGGCCTGGCCATGGGCATGTCCCGGGAGCAGATCCGCGAGCGCTACCAGGACATCGTCGACTTCTCCGGGATCAACGAGAAGGGCGACTTCATCACCCTGCCGATGCGCACGTACTCCTCCGGCATGGCGGCCCGGCTCCGGTTCTCCATCGCCGCCGCCAAGGACCACGACGTCCTGCTCATCGACGAGGCGCTGGCCACCGGCGACCGCAAGTTCCAGGTGCGCTCGGAGGAACGCATCCGCGAACTGCGCGGGCAGGCGGGCACGGTGTTCCTGGTCAGCCACAACAACAACTCCATCCGCGACACCTGCGAGCGGGTGCTGTGGCTGGAGCGCGGCGAACTGCGGATGGACGGCCCCACGGAAGAGGTCCTGAAGGCCTACGAGACCTTCACCAAGTCCTGACCGTCCCGCCCGGCGCCGTCACCGCGTGACCGCGTGACCGCGTCACCGCGTCGCCGCTTCATCGCGTCACCGCGTACAGGACCTCGTCGCCCGCGGCGTCCCGGGCGACCGGGCGCAGGCCGGGGTCCGGGTGGCGGGCGGGGGCGTCCAGGACCCAGCGGACGCCGTAGGCGCGCAGGATGTCCCGGCGGGCGCCGGGCGGCGTGCCGGGCCGGTAGTAGCGCTGGACGGCGTGCTCGCGCCGCGCCTCGTCCCGCAGGAAGAAGTCCGGGTAGCCGGGCGTGACGGTGTAGGCGCCGTAGGCCGGGACCAGCCGGGAGGGCAGGTCCCGGGCCATCACCACGTCGCCGTGGCGCACGTACGGCGTGATCCAGTGGTAGCCGGCCCACGGCGGGACGTAGTTGACGGCGAGCGCGGCGGGCAGCCGGTCGCGGCCGACGACGTAGCCGAGCACCCCGGACTGGGTCCAGGCGCCCGCCGCCAGCGCGGCGGCCAGCGCCCACGCCCAGCGCACCCGCACCGCGCGCCGCCCGCCCCGCACCACCGCGAGGGCCGCGGCGAGCTGGGCCGGGATCAGCACGGCGGGCAGCGCCCGGCCCCAGGAGTAGTGGCCGCTCACGAAGCCCGCCGCGCACACCAGCGCGCCCAGCGCGAAGAAGAGCACCAGCGGGTCCCGGCGGTCGCGCCGCCACCGCGCGGCCAGCGCGGCCACCCCGAGCAGCACCAGCCAGTAGCGGCCGGCGAAGTGGTCGTAGAGGGCACGGTGCACCTCCTCCAGGCCGCCGCCGGCCGTGAACAGCGCGAAGAAGTCGTAGTACGGCCACAGCCACAGCACCAGCAGGCCCAGCGCCGTCGCGGCGGCCAGGCGCGGCCACTGGGCGCGCGGGGGCCGGGCGGCGAGCACCGCGGCGAGCGCGCCGAGGGTGGCGACGACCCCGGTGAACTGGTGGCACAGCAGGATGACCGCCCACAGCGCGCCCAGCCCGAGCCACACGTCCCAGCCGGCCGGCGCGCGCAGCGACCGGGTGAGCCAGGCCCAGTGGTGGAAGGCGAGGCCGAGCGCGACGACGCTCGGGTACGACACCGTCAGGGCGAGCGAGTTCAGGGAGAGGAAGCCGCTCCAGTTGATCAGGACGGTGCCCCACAGCAGGACCAGGCTCAGGGCGGCCAGGGCGGGCGCGGCCGGATGCGCGCTCAGCGTGCGCACATAGCGGCGCACCCCCGTCGCCAGCAGCGCGAGACCGGCGAGGGCGGCGATCCGCAGCACGACGAAGACCGAGAGACCGCTCGCCCGGGCCAGACAGCCGAGCACCAGCATCCACGGCGAGTAGTACGGGCTCGGGGCGTCGGCGTCCACGAGCGGGTCGCCCGGCCGGGTGAGGCTGTGGCGCAGGCGCTGGACGGTGGCCGCGTGCATGCCGAGGTCGCCGGCCCACGGCAGCCGCACGATCACCAGGAGCAGCAGGACGACCAGGAGGGCGACGGCGGCCCAGGGCGCGGCGGAACGTTTCGCGGCCGCCGGCGGGCGGAGGGCGCTCCGGCCGGCGGGCCGTGCCTCAGGCGGCGCGGAGCGCATGGTGGCGGAAAGGCCGGGTGCGGTGGACGGGAAAGCGGAATTGCCCCGGCCACGGAAATTCGAATACAGAAAAGTTGATGATTACACAATGGGAGGGAGGGCCGGGACGTGCTGCGACGCGTTCGGGAGCGGGGACGGATGCGGACAGGGACGCGGCCGGACGGCTCTCGGCGAGTTTCACAGTCACCCGGCAACATTACTTGAATGATCGCGAATAACAGGAAAGGGTAAATTTCCGCGCGGCGCGCACCAAACAACGACAAGAAAACGACAAGAGGACGCCCCCGGACGGTGAAGTCCGGGGGCGCCCTCCATCAGCCCTGTGTCAGCCTTCCGGCGGCCTTGCGGCAGCCTCCTGGCAGCCTTCCGGCGGTCGCCTACGAATGCGTGCGCAGCAGCGTCCGCATCGTCCGCATCGCCACCGACAGGTTCGCCAGGTCGAACGCGTCCGAGCCGCGGATCTCCTCCAGCGTGATGCGGGCCCGGCCCAGGATGGCCGCGTTCTTCTGCTCCCACACCTCGAACCGCTGCTCCGGCGTCGAGGTGCCGTTGCCCGCGGCCAGCACATCCGCCGTCAGCGCCGCGTGCGCCGCGTACAGGTCCTCGCGGATCGCCGCGCGGGCCATGGACTGCCAGCGGTCGTTGCGCGGCAGCTCGATGATGCGGTCCATCAGCTGGGTGATGGCGAGCCGGTCACCGAGGTCGTAGTACACCTCGGCGACGTCCAGCGGGTCCTTGCCCATGCGGTCGGCCACCGAGACGATGTCGAGCGCCGGGAAGGCGGAGGAGAACCCGGCCACCCGCGTCGCCGCCTCGTCCGGGACGCCCGCGGCCGACAGCTCGTCGTGGACCTGCTGGTACCAGTCCAGGTCCGCGCCCTTGAGCAGCTTGGGCAGCTGCGCCCACACCTGCTCGACCCGGTCGGCGAAGAACTCCACCGTCTCGCCGAGCTGGAGCGGCTGCGGCCGGTTGTTCAGCAGCCAGCGCGTGCCGCGCTCGACCAGCCGGCGCGAGTGCAGCCGGATACGGGTCTGGACATCGGCCTCGACCTGGTTGTCCAGCGCCTCCACCGCGTCCCACACCGGCGCCGAGCGGAAGATCGCGCGGGCCACGGTCTGCGCCCGGACGATCTCCTCCAGCGACGCGCCGGTCTCCTCCCGCAGCCGGTGCAGATAGGTCGTGCCACCGGTGTTGACGGTGTCGTTGACCAGGACGGTCGTGGTGATCTCGCGGTGCAGCGGGTGCCCGTCGATCTGCTCCCCGAACCGCTCGCGCAGCTGGGTCGGGAAGTAGGCGTGCAGCAGGGCGCGCAGATACGGGTCGTCCGGCAGCGAGGTGTGCAGCAGCTCCTCGGCGACCGTGATCTTCGTGTACGCCAGCAGGACGGCCGTCTCCGGACCGGTCAGGCCGTGGCCGCCGGCCAGCCGCTCGCGGATCTGCCGGTCGGTGGGCAGGAACTCCAGCGCCCGGTCCAGGTGGCCCTCGCGCACCAGGTGCTTCATGAAGCGCTGCTGGGCGTGGAGCATGTCCTTGGACTGCGCGAGCGCGTTGGCGATCGCCGTGTTCTGCGCGTAGTTGTTGCGCAGCACCAGCGAGCCGACCTCGTCGGTCATCTCGGCGAGCAGCTTGTTGCGCTGCTTGACGGTCATGTCGCCTTCGGTGACCAGGCCGTTGAGCAGGATCTTGATGTTCACCTCGTGGTCGGAGGTGTCCACGCCCGCGCTGTTGTCGATGGCGTCGGTGTTGACCTTGCCGCCGTTCTGCGCGAACTCGATCCGGCCCAGCTGGGTGCAGCCCAGGTTGCCGCCCTCGCCGACGACCTTGACCCTGAGGTCGCCGCCGTCGACGCGGATGGCGTCGTTGGCCTTGTCGCCGACCTCCGCGTTGGACTCGGTGGACGCCTTGACGTAGGTGCCGATGCCGCCGTTCCACAGCAGGTCCACCGGAGCGGTGAGGATCACCCGCATCAGGTCGGCCGGGGTCATCTTGGTGACCTTGGAGTCGATGCCGAGCGCCTCGCGGATGTGCGCGTTGACCTGGATGGACTTGGCGCTGCGCGGGAAGATCCCGCCCCCCGCCGACAGCAGCGAGGTGTCGTAGTCGGCCCAGCTGGAGCGCGCCAGCTCGAACAGGCGGCGGCGCTCGGCGTAGCCGGTGGCCGCGTCCGGGTTCGGGTCGATGAAGATGTGCCGGTGGTCGAAGGCGGCGACCAGGCGGATGTGCTCGGACAGCAGCATGCCGTTGCCGAACACGTCACCGGACATGTCGCCGATGCCGACGACCGTGAAGTCCTCGGACTGGGTGTCCACGCCCAGCTCGCGGAAGTGCCGCTTGACCGACTCCCAGGCGCCGCGGGCGGTGATGCCCATGCCCTTGTGGTCGTAGCCCGCCGAGCCGCCGGAGGCGAAGGCGTCGCCGAGCCAGAAGTCGTAGGACTCGGCGACCTCGTTGGCGATGTCGGAGAACGTCGCCGTGCCCTTGTCCGCGGCGACCACCAGATACGTGTCGTCGCCGTCGTGGCGGACCACGTCGCGCGGGGGCACGACCTCGCCGGCCACCATGTTGTCGGTGATGTCCAGCAGCGCCGAGATGAACGTCTTGTAGCTGGCGATGCCCTCCGCCAGCCACGCGTCGCGGTCCACGGCCGGGTCGGGCAGCTGCTTGGCGACGAAGCCGCCCTTGGCGCCCACCGGCACGATGACGGTGTTCTTCACCATCTGCGCCTTGACCAGGCCGAGGATCTCGGTGCGGAAGTCCTCGCGCCGGTCGGACCAGCGCAGACCGCCGCGGGCGACCTTGCCGAAGCGCAGGTGCACGCCCTCCACCCGCGGCGAGTACACCCAGATCTCGTACGCCGGGCGCGGCGCCGGCAGGTCGGGGATGGCCTGCGGGTCGAACTTCATCGAGACGTACTCGTGCGGCCGGCCGTCCGCGGCGGTCTGGAAGAAGTTGGTGCGCAGGGTCGCCTTGACCACCGTCAGGAAGGAGCGCAGGATGCGGTCCTCGTCCAGCGAGGCCACCTGGTCCAGGGCCGCGTCGACCTCTTCGAGCAGCGCGTCCACCAGCTCGTGCCCGGCGCGCTGGCGCTCCGGGGCCATCCGCGCCTCGAACAGGGAGACCAGCAGCCGGGTGGTGTGGACGTTGTTGCGGAGGGTGTCCTCCATGTAGTCCTGGCTGAACGTGGAGCCCGCCTGGCGCAGGTACTTGGCGTAGGCGCGCAGCACCAGCGCCTCGCGCCAGCTCAGCCCGGCGCTCAGCACCAGCGCGTTGAAGCCGTCGTTCTCCGCCTTGCCGGTCCAGGCGGCGGCGAACGCGTCCTGGAACCGCTCGCGGGCATCGTCGCCGAGGTGGTCGCCGATGCCGGCGGCGTCCTTGGGCATCCGCAGGCCGAAGTCGTAGATCCACGCCGTCGTGCGGTCCGCGCAGCGCAGTTCGTAGGGCCGCTCGTCGGTGACCTCCACGCCGAGCCGGCTGAGCACCGGCAGCACGTGCGAGAGGGAGACCGTGCCGCCCTTCTGGTAGATCTTGAAGCGGCGCTCCTCGGGGGCGGCGCCCACCGGCTCGTACAGGCTGAGCGCGAACGTCTTGTCCTCGTCCAGCTGCTCCAGGTTGACCAGGTCGGCGACGGCGGCGCGCGGGGAGTGGTCGGCCTTGTAGCCCTCGGGGAAGGCGGCCGCGTAGCGGCGCAGCAGCTCGGCGGCGCGCTCCTCGCCCAGTTCGGCGGTCAGCGCCTCGGCGAAGGCGTCGGCCCAGGACCGGGCGGCCTCCACCAGGCGGCCCTCGATGCGCTCCTTGTCGGCGTCGGACAGCTCCGGCAGCTCGGTGCCCTGCGGGACGCGGACGACGAAGTGCAGCCGGGACAGGATCGACTCGGTGTTCCAGGCGGTGAAGTCGACGCTGGTGCCGCCCAGCTCCTCCTTGAGGATGTCGATGATCCGCAGCCGCACGCCGGTGGTGTAGCGGTCGCGCGGCAGGTAGACGAGGGCCGAGTAGTAGCGGCCGTACTCGTCCTGGCGCAGGTAGAGCCGCAGCCGGCGGCGCTCCTGGAGGTAGAGCACGGAGGTGACGATCGACTGGAGCTCGTCGGCCGGGGTCTGGAACAGCTCGTCGCGCGGGTAGGTCTCCATGATCTGGAGCAGGTCGCGGCCGTCGTGGCTGTTGGGCGAGAACCCGGCGCGGTCCAGGACCTCCTCGACCTTGCGGCGGATCACCGGGACCCGGCGCACCGACTCGGTGTAGGCGGCGGAGGAGAACAGGCCGAGGAAGCGGCGCTCGCCGACCACCTCGCCCTGGTCGTTGAACTTCTTGACGCCGATGTAGTCCAGGTAGGACGGCCGGTGCACGGTGGCCCGGCTGTTGGCCTTGGTCAGCACCAGCAGCTTGTGCTCGCGGGCCTTGGCGCGGGCGTCGGCGGGCAGCCGCTCGAAGGACGGGCTGACCGGGTGGCTGTCCTCGCCGCCGTGCGGGGGGTCCGAGCGCAGTATGCCCAGCCCGGTGCCGGGGACGGCGGCCAGCGAGTCGTCGTCGCGCAGCTGGTACTCGCGGAAGCCGAGGAAGGTGAAGTGGTCGGCGGACAGCCAGCGCAGCAGCTCGCGGGCCTCCTCCACCTGCGGTCCCGGCAGGTCGGCGGGGACCGGCTCGTCGGGCAGGCCGTCGGCGATGCGGACGGCGGCCTCGCGCATCTTCTCCCAGTCCTCGACGGCCTCGCGGACGTCGGAGAGCACGCGCAGCAGGTCGGCGGTGATCTGCTTGAGGTCGGCGCGGTCGGTCTCGCGGTCGATCTCGACGTGGATCCAGGACTCGACGTGCGCGTCGTGCGGCAGCGGCTCGCCGGGCAGCGCGGCGGGCAGCACCTCCAGGAGCTTGCCGTTCAGGTCGCGGCGGACCACGAACTGCGGATGGATCACGACGTGGATGCCGCGTCCCTGCCGGGTCAGCTCGTTGGTGACCGAGTCGACGAGGAAGGGCATGTCGTCGGTGACGACCTCGACCACGGAGTGGCTGCACGTCCAGCCGTTCTCCTCGACGGTCGGGGTGTGCACCCGCACGTTGGCCGTGCCCTGCGGACGGGCGGCGGCCAGCCGGTAGTGCGAGATGGCCGCTCCGAAGACGTCGACCGGGTCGCGGTCGCCCAGGTCCTCGGGGGCGGTGTGCAGGTAGTAGCGCTGGAGGAACGAGAGCACGGAGTCCCGGTCCGGGGTGCCCTCGACGTTCGTCCCGGTCGGGAGGTGCCCCCCGGCCGGGCTGTTCTCAGCTACCCGAACGGCCCTTTCGAGCAGCTCGGCCTTGGCTTCGTCCAGCTTGGTCTGCATTGTCCTCTGGCTCCTGTCGCGCGCCGTTGCGTGACGTTGAAGGAAGTACGGTCTCTTCCCCTTGGGCGTAACGTCCCGGTCCGGGGTTTCCGGCCCCTACCGACGCTATGCCGCTGGGTGAGCTGAGCGGGGGGTTATCGGCCATGTTCGACGCACCGGAAAGGTGTGACGCTGCTCTCGGCGGCGCCGCTTCCCGGGGTTGACGCGGCGTCCTGGGGGCCGGTTCGGCCCCGTCCCGCCCGCGAGGACCAGCGACCGCCGCCCGGTCACGGATGTGGTCCGTGCGCACCGGGCGCGGAGCGGAGGCGACGGCGCCCCCGCGAACTATCGCGCTGATCACGCCACCAGGCTATCGCTCCTGCCGGGTGACCCGTCATGAGCCGTATGTGTACAAAACCAGGGGTGAGATTTTGACGTTCTGCACAGGGTGTGCGGGGTGGGGGGTGTGGGCGCGCGCGGTGCGGGCGTCGTCCGTCGCGGCTCAGGCGGCCAGGCGCTGGGCCTCGGCGACGGCTTCCCGGAGGGTGTCCACCACGGGCACGCCGGCGCCTTCGAGGCTGGCCCGGCTGTGCGAACCGCCGGTGTAGAGCACCGCGCGCGCCCCCGCGTGCCGGGCGGCCACGGCGTCGTCGGCCGCGTCCCCGATCACCACCGTGCGCGCCGGTCGCACCGTCTCGGCCAGCGCGCCCAGGTGCCGCACCATGTGCTCGGCCTTGCTGCCGCCGGAGGGCCCGGTACGCCCGTCGACGCGTATGAAGTGCGGCTCGATGCCGAAGCCCCGCACCAGCGGGACCAGGTCCTCATGGCCGTACATGCTCAGGATCGACTGGCTGTGGCCGGCCGACGTCCAGCCCGTCAGCAGGTCCACCGCGCCCTCGGCGAGCGCGCAGCGGGTGCGGTGCTCGGTGTAGTGCCGGTGGAAGACCGCGTCCATCAGCTCCCACTCGGCGTCGGTGGGCAGCCGCCCCATCAGCCGCTCGTAGAACTTCGGTATCGGCACGCAGTACAGCGTGCGGTACCGCTCCAGCGTGATCGGCGCGAGGCCGATCTCGGCGAAGGCGGCGTTCGTCGCGCCGATCACCGCGTCGTTGTCGTGGAACAGCGTGCCGTTCCAGTCCCAGACGATGTGCGCGCCCGAACCCGTCGCGCCTGAGTGCGTCCCCATACCGTCCAACGTACTCGCGGCCACTGACAGTCAGGAGTCCTCGCGCACGGCGACGAGGTTCGCGATCTCCTGGGTGGCGAACCAGAGCAGGTCGTGGTCCTCGGCCGCGTCCACGACGGCCAGCGCCTTCTCGTCCCCGGCGTCCGCCGCCGCGAGGGCCGCCGCCGCGGCGGCCACCTCGGTCGCGGCGTCGTCGGAGTCGACGTGCACGGCGGCCGCCTTGGCCAGCGGTACGGTCCCGGCCAGCCGCACCTCGCCGGGCTCGGCCCGGTCGGCGTCCTGGGCGGCCTCCACCGCGCCGTCCGCGACGTCGACGGCGACCACGACCCGGCGGCGCGGCGCGTCCGGCGCCGCCGCGAGCTGCCGCAGCGAGGCCAGCGCGGCCCGGGTCAGGGCGGCGTACTCCAGTTCCTCGGTGTCCTCGGAGCCGTACCACGCGCGCAGGGCGGGGGTGACGGCGTGGGCGGCGAACGGCTCCGCGCCCAGCCGCCCGGTCCGGTGCGCCTCGGCGAGACCGGGGAGGGTCAGGGGGACGTAGACGCGCATGACGGGCCGCTTTCGTGGTCGCAGGGCTCCGGGGGACTCCGGCGGGGCCGGGAGGGCTCCACCGGGGCCCGGAGGCTCCCGTGGGGGCTTCGCGCCGCCGACGGCGGCCCAGGGGCCACCCGGACGGCCTTCAGGATACGTGCGGGCGTCCCCGTTCGTGTCCCCGGCCGCGCTCCGGGAGACGTCCACCCGACACCTCCCGATTCACCCGGTCCACCCCCTTTCCGCCCTTTGTCCCCAGGGGCCGCACCGCGCACGACCACTCGGATGAGTGAAGTCTCCGACCGCCCGGGACGCGCCGCTCTTGCTTTGCCCGGCCGGAACCGGCTCCCGTACAAGATCCCCTGCAAGAAGTTACCGGCCGGTACGGCCATGTCGCAGAACGGGGACGCCACGCGTGAACAAGGTCATGACCAGAACCCGGCGCCGTCCGGGCTCCCGCCCGCCGGGCCGCCACGACGCCCGCCGCCCCGGCGGCGCCCCGCCCCGCGCGCCGGGCGGCAGCCGCCCCCCGGGCCCGCCGCGGTACGCCACCGACGCCGCCACCGGTCTGCGTCCGGTCCCGCACCCGGTCACCAGCGACCTCTTCGCCGACCGGCTGCTGGCCGTGCTGAGCGGACAGCGGCCGGTCCACTGGATGCTCCGGCACACCGCCGGCCGCGCCTACGACGAACTCGCCCGGCTCGCCGAACGCGGCCCCCTGCGCACCCGCGGCGCCCGCCCCGTCGTCCGCGACATCGGCTACTACGAGGCCCGCCCGGACGCCCTGGAGGTCTTCGCCCGCATCGGCGCCGGCCCCCAGCTCCGCGCCCTCGCCTTCCGCCTGGAACAGGGCCGGGACCACCGCTGGCGCTGCACCGCGGTAGAACTGGGCGGCCCCCGCGACACGTGATCCGAGCCCGCAGCCGCGGGCAGCACTCCCCTCCGTAGCCGCGGGCAGCACCCCCCTTCGTAGCTGCGGGCATACGTGCCGCTGGGGCGGCACGGGTGGGCGCGGCGGCACCCCCTGCGCGGGGCCGGCGCTCCCCACCCCCGGCCCAGCTGCCGCCGGGTCACCCACGAACCCCGGCAGGGCACGTGAAGGGGCCGGGTGCTTCGAGCACCCGGCCCCGTCAACCACCGCTCACCCGCGGCGGCGGCTACTTCTTGCGGCGCCGCCCGGCCTTCGCCTGCTTGCGCCGCTCCGCCCGGGTCAGCCCGTCCGACTCCGACCGCACCGGCTCGTCGTCGCTGGCGAACTCACCCTCGACGACACCGCCCTCACCGTCCACCGTGGGAGCGGAGAAGTGCAGCTCCCGCCGCTGCGGAGCGTCGAGCCCCTTCGCCCGGATCTCCGGCCGCGCACCCGCCTGGGCCGGCACCGCGTCCTGCGGCGCCTTCTCCAGGGACGGCGCGGCGTCCTCCACCGGGACCTCCTCGACCTGCTGCTCGACCTGGACCTCCAGGTTGAACAGGTAGCCGACGGACTCCTCCTTGATGCCGTCCATCATCGCGGAGAACATGTCGAAGCCCTCGCGCTGGTACTCGACCAGCGGGTCCTTCTGCGCCATCGCGCGCAGGCCGATGCCCTCCTGGAGGTAGTCCATCTCGTAGAGGTGCTCGCGCCACTTGCGGTCCAGGACCGACAGCACGACCCGCCGCTCCAGCTCACGCATGATCTCCGAGCCGAGCTGCGCCTCGCGCGCCTCGTACTGCTCGCGGATGTCGTCCTTGACGGAGTCGCCGATGAACTCGGCCGTCAGGCCCGCGCGGTCGCCGGCCGCCTCCTCCAGCTCCTCCACGGTGACCTTCACCGGGTACAGCTGCTTGAAGGCGCCCCACAGCCGGTCCAGGTCCCAGTCCTCCGGGAAGCCCTCGGCGGTCTCGGCGCCGACGTAGGCGTCGATGGTGTCGTTCATGAAGTGCTGCACCTGCTCGTGCAGGTCCTCGCCCTCCAGGACGCGGCGCCGCTCGCCGTAGATGACCTCGCGCTGGCGGTTGAGGACCTCGTCGTACTTCAGGACGTTCTTGCGGGTCTCGAAGTTCTGCGTCTCCACCTGCGACTGCGCGGAGGCGATCGCGCGCGTGACCATCTTGTTCTCGATCGGCACGTCGTCGGGGACGTTCGCCATCGACATCACACGCTCGACCATCTGCGCCTTGAACAGCCGCATCAGGTCGTCGCCCAGGGAGAGGTAGAAGCGGGACTCGCCCGGGTCGCCCTGACGGCCGGAGCGGCCGCGCAGCTGGTTGTCGATGCGGCGCGACTCGTGCCGCTCGGTGCCCAGGACGTAGAGCCCGCCGAGCTTCTCGACCTCGTCCTTCTCGGCCTTGACCGCCGCCTCGGCCTTCTCCAGGGCCGCGGGCAGGGCGGCCGCCCACTCCTCGATGTGCTCCTCGGGGTCGAGGCCGCGCTGGCGCAGCTCCGCCTCGGCGAGGTCCTCGGGGTTGCCGCCGAGCTTGATGTCCGTACCGCGGCCGGCCATGTTGGTCGCGACCGTCACGGCGCCCTTGCGGCCGGCCTGGGCGACGATGGACGCCTCCCGCTCGTGCTGCTTGGCGTTGAGCACCTCGTGCTGGATGCCGCGCTTGCTGAGCTGCTGCGAGAGGTACTCGGACTTCTCGACCGAGGTGGTGCCGACCAGGATCGGCTGGCCCTTCTCGTGCTTCTCGGCGATGTCGTCCACGACCGCCTCGAACTTGGCGATCTCGGTGCGGTAGATCAGGTCCGACTGGTCCTTGCGGATCATCGGCTTGTTCGTCGGGATCGGGACCACGCCGAGCTTGTAGATCTGGTGGAACTCGGCGGCCTCGGTCATCGCCGTACCGGTCATGCCGCAGAGCTTGCTGTAGAGGCGGAAGAAGTTCTGGAGGGTGATCGTGGCGAGCGTCTGGTTCTCGTCCTTGATGTCCACCCCTTCCTTGGCCTCGATCGCCTGGTGCATGCCCTCGTTGTAGCGGCGGCCGGCGAGGATACGGCCGGTGTGCTCGTCGACGATCATGACCTCGCCGTCGATGACGACGTAGTCCTTGTCCTTCTTGAACAGTTCCTTCGCCTTGATGGCGTTGTTCAGGTAACCCACGAGCGGGGTGTTCACCGACTCGTAGAGGTTGTCGATGCCCAGCCAGTCCTCGACCTTGGCGACGCCGGACTCGTGGATGGCGACGGTGCGCTTCTTCTCGTCGACGTCGTAGTCGCCGGTCTCCTCGACGCCCTTGAGCGGGTTGCCCGCCTCGCCCTTCTTCAGCCGGGTGACCAGCTTGGCGAAGTCGCCGTACCACTTGGTGGCCTGGTCGGCCGGGCCGGAGATGATCAGCGGCGTACGGGCCTCGTCGACCAGGATGGAGTCGACCTCGTCCACGACGGCGAAGTTGTGCCCGCGCTGCACCAGTTCGTCCTTCGACCACGCCATGTTGTCGCGCAGGTAGTCGAAGCCGAACTCGTTGTTCGTGCCGTAGGTGATGTCGCAGGCGTACTGCTCGCGGCGCTGGGCCGGCGTCATGTTGGCGAGGATGCAGCCGACCTCCAGGCCCAGGAACCGGTGGACGCGGCCCATCATCTCGGAGTCGCGCTCGGCCAGGTAGTCGTTGACCGTGACGATGTGCACGCCGTCGCCGGACAGCGCGTTCAGGTACGCGGGCAGCGTGCCGACCAGGGTCTTGCCCTCACCGGTCTTCATCTCGGCGACATAGCCCAGGTGCAGGGCGGCGCCGCCCATCAGCTGCACGTCGTAGTGGCGCTGGCCGAGAACCCGCTTGGCGGCCTCGCGGACGGTGGCGAACGCCTCGGGCAGCAGGTCGTCCAGGCTCTCCCCGTCCGCGTAGCGCTGCCGGTACTCGTCGGTGAGGGCGCGCAGCTCGGCGTCGGAGAGGCCGACGAAGTCCTCTTCGATGGAGTTCACCTGGCCCGCGATGCGGTGCAGTTTGCGCAGGATCTTGCCTTCGCCTGCACGCATGATCTTCGAGAGGACGGACACGGGGGTTGGTCTCCTTGCCGGTCGGGCCTGGGACGGTCGGTTTCCATTTGACTTGACTGAGCAACGGCCATCGTATGCGAGGACCCCGCCACGCCGGGAGGGCCTGCCGCGACGGCACGCGTCCACTGTGGTGCGTCGCCTTCACCCAGGACAACGGACCAGGACCGCCGATGGTGCCGCGTCGCCCCGGTGAATCGCGCGAAGGGCGACCGGCTGCTCACACGCCGCGAAAGCGGTGGCGTCCGCGCGCGCCCCCGCGCAGAATCGGCCGATGGAACCCGCCGTGCTCACCACCGACCGTCTCCTGCTGCGCACCGTCGGCGCCGCGGACACCGCCGCCGTGTACGCCGCCGCGCAGGACCCGGACATCCAGCGCTGGACCACGATCCCCTCCCCCTACCTCTACGAGCACGCGCGGGGCTTCGTCGAGCAGCAGGTTCCCGAGGGCTGGGCGGACGGTTCGATGTGCACCTTCGGCGTCTTCCTGCCGCACGGTGAGCTGGCGGGCATGCTCGGCGTCACGATGCGCTCCCTGGGGGCGGCCGAGATCGGCTTCTGGGCGGTCAAGGAGCACCGCGGCAACGGCTACGTCGCCGAGGCCGCCGGCGCCGCCGCCCGCTGGGCCTTCACCCACCTCGGCGTCGACCGCCTGGAGTGGCGCGCCGAGGTGGGCAACCGGGCCTCGCGCGCGGTGGCGGAGCGGGCCGGCTTCACCGTGGAGGGCACGCTGCGCTCCGCGCTCGACAACAACGGGGCGCGGCGGGACTGCTGGGTGGGTTCCCTGCTCCCCTCCGACCTGGGCCTCGCCTCGGCGGCGCCGTATCTCCCCGCGCGCGCGTGAGCGCCTCTCTCCCCGCGCGCGTGAGCGCCTCCGGTGGGGATTTCCGCAGCTCGGCCCGTGCTGTCGGTGCGGCCGCCTATCGTGCTCAGTCATGACCTCGCTCCCGCGCCCCACCACCGACCTCTCGGCGGACGAAGCCCGCCGGATCGCCCTGCGCGCCCAGGGATTCCTCGGCGCTCCCGACCGGCGCTCGGGCGTCCGGGGCGTCCTGCGCCACCTCGGCGCGGTCCAGCTCGACACCATCTCGGTCCTCGCCCGCTCCCACGAGCTGATCCCCTACGCCCGGCTCGGCGCGGTGGGCCGCCAGGCCGTCGAACGCGCCTACTGGACCGACGCCCACGCCTTCGAGTACTGGTCGCACGCCGCCTGCGTCCTGCCCATCGAGGAGTGGCCGCACTTCGCCTTCCGCCGCCGCGCCTACCGCGCCCGCCCGCACTGGGGCCACGAGCTGCCCGAGGGCGTCTACGACCAGGTCGTCAAGCAGCTGCGCGCCGAGGGCCCGCTGACCGCCACCGAGCTGGGCGGCGCCAAGAAGACCAGCGACTGGTGGGACTGGTCCGGCACCAAGGTCGCCGTGGAGCGCGCCCTGATGTACGGCGAGGTGGTCTGCGTCGAGCGGCGCGGCTGGAAGCGGGTCTACGACCTCGCCGAGCGCGCGGTCCCGGCGGAGCTGCTGCACGACGAGCTGGACGACGCCGAGTGCCTGCGCCGGCTGGTCCGGCTGGCCGGCCAGTCCCTCGGCGTGGGCACGCGCGCGGACATCGCCGACTACCACCGCCTCAAGGGCGAGCAGGTCGACGCGGTGATAGAGGGTTCGGGCCTGGTCCCGGTGACGGTCGAGGGCTGGGCCAAGCCGGCCTGGGCGGACCCGGCCGCCCTGGCGACGCCCCCGCGCGGCCGGCACCGCACCACGCTGCTGTCGCCGTTCGACTCCCTGGTCTGGGAGCGGGCGCGCACCGAGCGGATCTTCGGCTTCACCCACCGCCTGGAGGCCTACGTCCCCAAGCCGAAGCGGGTGCACGGCTACTTCGCCATGCCGGTGCTCGCCGGAGGCCGGCTCGTCGGCCGGGTGGACCCCGCCCGCGAGGGCCGCACGCTGGTGGCCCGGCAGATCACCCTGGACGGCGCCCGCGCCGTGCCGTCCGTCGCCCAGGCGCTCGTCGAGGCGGCGAGCTGGGTGGACTGCACGGACGTACGCGTCGAACGCGTGGACGCCCCCGAACTGCGCGAGCCCCTCGTCCTGGAACTCGCCCGCGCCCTGGCCTGAGCCGGTCTGCGAGCCGGTCTCCGAGCCGGGGCGGGGTCCTGCCGGGGTTCGGGGTCAGCGGATCTCGAGGATCTTCTCGCGCATCGCGTAGACCACCGCTTCCATCCTGGAGTGCAGCTGGAGCTTCTCCAGGATGTTGCGGACGTGGTTCTTCACGGTGTTCTCCGAGATGAACAGCTCCTTGGCGATGTCCCGGTTGTTCATCCCGGTGGCGACGAGCTTGAGGACCTCCAGCTCGCGGTCGGTCAGCCGGGGCGCGGGCACCAGGCGGCGCTCGTCGGTGCGCTGGATCATCGACTTGAACTCGGTGAGCAGCTTCGACGCCATGGACGGGCTGATCTGCGACTGGCCGTCGGCCACCGCGCGGATGGCGGTGGCCACCTCGTCGGTGGAGATCTCCTTGAGGAGGTAGCCGGTGGCGCCGGCCTTGATGGCGTCGTAGAGGTCGGCTTCCTCGTCGCTGATCGTCAGCATGATGATCTTCGCGCTGGGGGCCACCTCCTTGAGGGAGGTGCACGCCTCGATCCCGCCGCGCCTGGGCATCCGGACGTCCATCAGCACGATGTCGGGCAGCAGGTCGGCGGCCTTGTCGACGGCCTCGGCGCCGTCGCCCGCCTCGCCGACGACCTGGATGTCCTCCTCGGCGGCGAGCACGATCTCCAGTCCGCGCCGGAAGAGGGCGTGGTCGTCCACGACGAGGACCCTGATCGGTTCGGCGCGGGACGCGTCCGGGTCGGGGCCCGTCCCGGCGACGCCGTCGGCGTCCTCGTCCGCCGGCGGTCCGAAGCTGTCCGTCATCGTTGTTCCTCCCCCTGAGGCTGTGGCCTGGTGTGCGGTGCCGTGGCCAACCCAAGGCAACGGCCCAGCGGTTGGGCCGTTGCGGCCATGATTCCATGTCCGGTCGGCACCGAGGTGACCAAGCCGGGGGCGCGACCGGGGCGCGCGGGGGTCGCACACCGGTGCCCCTGGGGCGCACGCGCGCTCCAGGGGCACCGCTCGACTGTCGGCCGGGCGGGTCCGGCCGGGGTCAGTCAGGTTCCGTCAGTCGGGTTCAGCCGTCAGCCGCGGCCGGGGTCGGCCGTGGGCCGGCCGGGGTCAGCCGGGGTCAGCCGGGGTCAGCCGGGGTCAGCCGGGGTCAGCCGCCCAGCGTCCCGCCCGCGTCGGGCGAGGGCTCCTCGGCGACCATCGTGTCCGTACTGAGGTGGATCACGCCGTAGTCGTAGGCGTGCCGCCGGTAGACGACGCTGGGCTCCTTGGTCTCGGAGTCGACGAACAGATAGAAGTCGTGCCCGACCAGCTCCATCTCGTAGAGAGCCTGGTCGAGGGTCATCGGAGCGGCGACGTGGGTCTTCTCGCGGACGACGAGGGGTCCGTCCCCCTGCACCTCCAGCGAGCCGACCTTCTTGGTGGGCACCTGGTCCGCCTCGTCCTGGCCGACGACCAGGCCGTCGCCGTTCAGCGTCGCCGCGCCCGGGACGTGGTCGGCCACCTCGGCCGCCGGGATCCGGCGCGCACCGCGGCGCGAGAAGCGCTTGTCGTGCTGCTTGCGCAGCCGGGCGCCGAGCTTCTCCGCCGCCATGTCGAGCGCCGCGTAGGGATCACTGGCCGCTGCCTCCGCCCGGATCACCGGACCGCGGGAGCGGAGCGTGATCTCCACTCGGTCGGACCGGTCGGCCTGTCGGGGGTTGGGCTCCTTGGACACCTCGACGTCGAGGCTGATCACCTTGCCATCGAGCTTCTGGATCTTCTCCAGGTTCAGCTTGTCGGCCACGTGCTTGCGGAACCGCTCGGGCACCTCGGTCTTGCGGCCCTTGACGACGATGTCCACGCAGAACTCCGTTCCCGGATCGCTCCGCTTCGACGGCGGAGCGTCTCCCTTTCGCACCCGGTTCCGGTCAGGTCCGGAACCTCGGACTCGGTGACGTACACCTCCTCCTCCCCCGCGGGCGAGATCTCCACCCTGCCGGCGGGCGATTGCGGGAAAAAATTCCGCGAACACACTGCACGGCATTCCGATATGACGGGAGCGGCCTGCGCCTTTCCCCTCACCACCGAACATATCTCGCTCGGACGGATGACGTCACCCTCTACTGCGGCGTACCTCCGTTCAGGTGAATTACCCCTGCTATCAGCTGCAACGACGCACGTTCTCAGTCAGTTCCTGTGTTTATTCCGAAGGAAACCGGCGACGACGCCACGACGGCCGCGCAGATCACTTCGCCGGCACCGTACGCGCTCGCCCTTTCCGATGCTCCGTACATCGGGTTTCCCTCCTCTCCCCGTCGTGTTCCCGAGTTCCGTAGCACCATCCCTTCCCGGGCGCGCGCGGTGTACACGGCCGATGACACCGCGCGTGCCGCCTCCGTCAACGACGCGCCCGTCGTCATCAGGTCGTCCACCAGCACGACCGGCCCGCGCCGCAGCAGGCGCACACCGCCCGGCGCCACCTCCAGCGCACCGGCCAGGTTGGCCTGCCGCTGCCGGGAGTCCAGTCCCGCCTGGTCGGCCACCGCACGCCGCTGCCGCAGCACCGCCGGCGCCCCGGCCGGCGTCCCCGTCCGGCGCAGCTCGGCGGCCGCCGCGAGCGCGATCCGCCGCGCCGGATCGTGCCCCCGCGCCCGCACGGCACGCCGCGCCGACGGCACGGGAACCAGCAGCACGGGCCCCACGCCCCCGTACCCGGCGCCGCGCGCGGCCGTCGCGCCCACCGCCCCGGTCCACCGCAACCCGGCCCACCGAAGCCCGGCCAGCACCGCGCCCGCCAGCGCCGCGCCCAGCGGAGCCGCGAGGGACAGCGCGCCGCGCTCCTTGTGGGCGAGGAGCACGGCCCGCACCTCGTCCGCGTAGGGCGCCGCCGCGTGCACGGCGGGCAGCCCGGACGGCTCCGGCGCCGGCCGCACCCACCGCGGCCCGGACCCGCGCAGGACGGCACGGCACCGGGGACACAGCACCGTGCGCGGCCTGCCGCACCCCGCGCAATCGGCCGGCAGCACCAGGTCGGTGAGGTCCTGCCACCACCCGTGCACACCTCCACTGTGCCCACGCGGCACGGCCTCGGCCACCCCTGTGGACAACGCGCCCCACAAGCCTGTGGACAACTCCGCCCACGCTTCCCGACCGTTCACTCACACGAGTGAGACCACAGGCGAGAAGCACGGGCGGGAGGCACGAGCGGGGAGCGCACCCGGCGAGCGAGCGCGCAGCGCGCAGGCGGCAGGCGAGTGCCGGAGGCGCGAGGGCCGGGGGCCGGGGCAGGACCGTCACCCGGGATAGACCGGCGCCGCCCCCTCCTTGAGCACCTTCTGCCACTGCGCCCCGGCCGGCAGCCGCACGATGCCGTCCGCCGACGAGTACGCCACCAGCGGCAGCCGGTCGTCCTCGGACGCGGCGATCGACCGCACCCCGGTGAGCGCGGCCGGCGTCGGCCCCTCGGGCGTGGAGCCGTCGACCTGGACGTACCGCATCGTCTGGACGCCGCCCTGTTCCTGCCCGGCCACCACGAGCCGGCTGTCGCCCGCCCACGACATGGCGGTGACGTCCTCCAGCTCGGGCGCGGCGGGCCGCAGCTCCAGCACCGACACCGCCGGCCGGTCGCCGCTCGTGTCGCGCTCGATCCGGCCGACGAGCAGCGAGCTGTTGCCGTCCTCGTGCTGGACGACCAGCGCTATGCGCACCCCGTCGGCGGCCACCCGCACCGCGTCGACGCGCCCGTCGAGTCCGGGCACCGTCACCTCGACGGGACGCCCGGCACCCTGCTCCAGCACCAGCAGCCGCGGCCGCGAGGGATCGCGGTCGGCCACCCACAGATCACCGCGCGCGTCCCAGCTGGGCGCGGTCAGCCGGTCGTCCTCGGTGGCGCCCCGGCTCGTCAGCACGGGGTCGCCGAGCGGGCCGCCCGACACCAGCGATCCGACGAACAGCGACTTCTTGTCGAAGCCGATCCCGGCCGCGGTGCGCTCGTCCCACGACACGGCCGCCGAGCTGAGTTTCTGCGCGCCCTCGCCCAGCGCGCCCGGCACCGGTTCGGCGCCCGTCACGGCGCTGCCGCCGGACATCCGCACCAGGCGGCGCTTGTCGTCGAGGAGGTACAGGTACTCGGGCCGCTTCTCGGAGCCGCGCGCGGCGACGGCCCGCGCCTGGTCCTCGCCGAGCGCGCACAGCGTCTGCCCGTCCGCCCCCTGCAAGGTCACCGCGTCCACGGTCGGCGTCAGGTTCTGCAGCGTGAACAGCAGCTGGGTCGCCATCTCCGAGCACCGCGCGCCGCCGATCCGGGACGCCTTCACGTCCAGCGGCACCGTCAGCCGGTTCTGGTCGTCGGGCGACAGGGCGGTGACGCCCTTGCGCAGCGCCGCACCGGTCGGGAAGCTCGACCGGACCACCGGCCGCAGCCAGTGTGTGGGCCCGGCCAGGACGGAGCGCACCGTCTGCGTCATCGCGTCCACCCGCCGGCGCACGAAGACGGGGTCGGCGACGGCCGTCGCCGGCGTCCCCGCCACGGCCCTGGTGTTGGAGGCGAAGTAGTACTTGTTGACGGACATGTAGTTGCGCTGGAAGTCCGACTGGCCCATGACGACGCCCTGCGGCGGCGCGTCGATGCGCCACTGCTCGGTCTTCTTGTCCCGCGTCAGGTGCACCGCCTGCCCGTAGTGCCCCTCCAGCGGCGCGTACGACTGCTGCCGGTCCACCCGGGCCACCTTGCTGCCGGTCAGCGTGACCCCGTAGTCACCGGCGTCCTCGCGTCCGGCCGAGCGCTCGGTGCGGATGTCCGGCCCGTTGGCGAGGACGGTCGTGGACTCCTCCGGGTCCCACTGCCGCGAGGCCGCCGCGGTCAGATACTGGCGCGCCGTCGCGTACGTGGGGTCGTCGCTGGTCAGCGCCTCCAGGAAGCCCTGCACGATCTCCGCGGGCGGGGCGTCCTCACGCGGCGGCATGGCGAACACCCGTACCTCGGCGTCCTGGCGCTGGGTGGACTCCACGTCGCGCAGGTCGCCGCTGTCGGGCATCGAGGCGCACCCGGCCAGCAGAACCGTCCCACAGGCGGCGTACGCCACCGCGCGCATCGGCCGACGCCGCGCGCCCCCCTCGCGCTCAGCGCCCACGAAATGCCTCCCCTTGCTGCTGCGCGTCCCGCGCCCCGGCTCCTTCCGGGTCCGCGGAGCCCGCGCTCCGTTCCTTGGCCGCCTCCGCGCCGGGCGCCGTCTCCGGCCGCCGGCCGCCCGAGGCGGGCCGGGGCACGACGCGCGCGCCGTTGCCGGGCAGCGCCGTCGGGTCGGCGGTGGGCGCCTGTACGGCCGGGCGGGCCGCTATCGGGTCCCGGCCGGGCGCCGACCGCTCGCCGGAGGGCTGCACCGGCACGGTGGCCGGCTTGGCGCCGTCCTTGGCGGCGGCGTCGGCCGGCCCCCGGTTGCGGCGCGAGTCCTTGGGTTCGAGCGGGATCGGCGAGCCGCGCAGCGGTTCGTCCGCCGTCCGGGGCAGCGTCAGCCGGAACTGCGAGCCGCCGCCCGGCTCGCCCCACGCCTGGAGCCAGCCGCCGTGCAGCCGCGCGTCCTCCAGGGCGATGGACAGCCCGAGGCCCGTGCCGCCGGTGGTCCGCGCGCGTGCCGGGTCGGCGCGCCAGAAGCGGCTGAAGACGCGGGTCGCCTCGCCCGGCTTGAGCCCGACGCCGTAGTCGCGGACCGCGACGGCGACCGCGCCGCCCGCCGCGGCGAGCTTGACGACGACGTCCCGGCCCTCGCCGTGCTCGACGGCGTTGACGACGAGGTTGCGCAGGACGCGCTCCAGGCGGCGCGCGTCGGCCTCGGCGACGACGGGCTGCTGGTCGCCGACGACGCGTATCAGGGTGCCCTTGCGCTCGGCGAGCGGTTCGGCCCCGCTGACCACCCGCCGTACGACCTCGCGCAGGTCGATCGCGTCGGCGTCCAGCGCGGCGGCGCCCGCGTCGAAGCGGCTGATCTCCAGCAGGTCGGCGAGCAGCGACTCGAACCGGTCCACCTGGTCCAGCAGGAGTTCCGCCGAACGGGCGGTGACCGGGTCGAAGTCCTCGCGCGCCTCGTGGATGACGTCGGCGGCCATCCGCACGGTCGTCAGCGGCGTACGCAGCTCGTGCGAGACGTCGGAGACGAAACGGCGCTGCATCCGCGACAGGTCCTCCAGCTGGTTGATCTTCAGCTGGAGGTTCTGCGCCATCTTGTTGAAGGCCTCGCCGAGCCGGGCGATGTCGTCCTCGCCGGTGACCTTCATCCGCTCCTGGAGCCGACCGGCCGACAGCCGCTCGGCGATGCCGGCCGCCATCCGCACGGGCGTGACGACCTGGCGCACCACGAGCCAGGCGATGGCGCCGAGCAGGACGACGACGAACAGGCCCGCCGTCGCCAGCGTCCCCTTGACCAGGCTGAGCGACTTCTCCTCCTGGCTGAGCGGGAAGAGGTAGTACAGCTGGTACGGGTCGCCGTTGGGGTCGTTGACCTGCTTGCCGATGACCAGCGCGGGCTGCGGATTCTTGTCGGTGTCCTTGTAGATGATCCGGGTGTAGCTCTGGGCGGCGGTCATGCTGCCGTTGATCCGCGCCCGCAGGTCCTCGGGGACGCTCGCGGCGGGGTCCACCCGGCCGGAGGCGCGCGGGCCGCGGCCGCCGGTGCCGTCGTCGGTGGGCAGCGTGACCACGTCGAAGGCGCCCTGGCCGCCGCTGGAGAGCGAGGAGACCAGCTCGCTCATCCACGAGATGAGGTTCTGGGAGGCGCGGGCGTCACCGGAGGCGCCGTCGTCGGCGGTGCCGGCCGCGGCCTCGTCCGCCTTCTGCTTGGCGACCGCGAACCCGCCGGTGGCCTGGCTCTGCGACGCCTTCACCTTGGCGTCCAGCAGTCCGTTGCGCACCTGGCCGATCACGACGAAGCCCAGCAGCAGGACGACGCCGAGCGACATCAGCAGCGTGGTGGCGACGACCTTGAGCTGGATGTTGCGCCGCCACAGCCGCATGACCGGCAGCAGCGGCCGGCGCACCCAGCGTATGAGCAGGCGCAGTACGGGGCTGCCCTGCACGCCTCCGTGCAGCAGCCCGCCCTCCAGGAGGCGTCCCCAGCGCGAACCCGCACCCGATCGGCCGACAGGCCGCCCCGTGCGGGTTCCGGACCGTCCGGACGCCGAAGCGGCACTGTCTCCGGTCATGTCAGCTGGGCCCGGCCTTGTAGCCGACACCGCGGACGGTCACCACGATCTCGGGCTTCTCCGGGTCCTTCTCGACCTTGGAGCGCAGCCGCTGGACGTGCACGTTGACCAGGCGCGTGTCCGCCGCGTGGCGGTAGCCCCACACCTGCTCCAGCAGGACCTCGCGGGTGAACACCTGCCACGGCTTGCGGGCGAGCGCGACCAGCAGGTCGAACTCCAGCGGGGTCAGCGCGATCGACTGGCCGTCGCGCTTCACGGAGTGCCCGGCCACGTCGATGACGAGGTCGCCGATGGCCAGCTGCTCCGGCGCCGGCTCCTCCGACCTGCGCAGCCGCGCCCGGATACGGGCGACCAGCTCCTTGGGCTTGAACGGCTTCACGATGTAGTCGTCGGCGCCGGACTCCAGGCCCACGACGACGTCGACGGTGTCGCTCTTGGCCGTCAGCATCACGATCGGCACCCCGGACTCGGCCCGGATCAGGCGGCACACCTCGATGCCGTCCCGTCCGGGCAGCATCAGGTCCAGCAGCACCAGATCGGGCTTCGCCTCCCGGAAAGCGGCCAGCGCCTTGTCGCCGTCGGCCACAAACGACGGCTCGAAACCTTCACCACGCAGCACGATCCCGAGCATCTCGGCCAGTGCGGTGTCGTCGTCGACGACAAGGACTCGTCCCTTCATGAACGACATCATCCCATTCTCGTAACGGCTGCGAAGATCCAGGTGAGGCAGCTCACTGGCCTGTGACGATAGTCGTACCGAGCCGTCACTGTCTGCCCTCACCCCGAGAACACCGCCGCGCGCCGACACGGGAACGGAGGGTTCGCCCGGCACGGGACCGGGAGACCCTACGCGGCCCGTCCCGGGAACGGGCCGCACGGGGCACCGGAATCCCCGTCCGGTCCGAGCCGGACCCCACGAGGCCGACCCGAACCCAAACCGAACCCCACCGAACCGATCCGGGCCGGCCCGCACCGAACCGATCCGGACCGGCCCGCACCGAACCGCACCGCACCGCAGGTCCTACGTGGCCGAAGCCGCCTGCCGCGACCGCGCGCACAGCTCGGCGAGCCCCTTGCCGGTCACCGGCGACAGCGCGCCCTCCTCGGTGACGATCGCGGTCACCAGCTCGGCCGGGGTCACGTCGAACGCCGGGTTGTACGCCTGGGTGCCCAGCGGCGCCACCGGGATGCCGCTGCCCGCCCCGGTCGCCGGCATCTGGGGGGCGATCAGCTCCGTCACCTCGTACCCGGGCCGCTGCTCTACCTCGATGGACCCCGCGTCCGGGGTGTCCAGGTCCACCGTCGTCGCCGGGGCCACCACGACGAACGGCACGTGGTGGTAGCGGGCGAGCACCGCCAGCGGATATGTGCCCACCTTGTTCGCCACCGAGCCGTCCGCCGCGATCCGGTCCGCGCCCACCAGCACCGCGTCCACCTCACCGGCCGCGAACAGCGACCCCGCCGCGTTGTCGGTGAGCAGCGTGTACGCCAGATCGTTGCGGGCCGCCTCGTACGCGGTCAGCCGCGCGCCCTGGAACAGCGGCCGGGTCTCGTCCACCCACAGCCGGCGCAGCCGCCCCGCCCGGTGCGCGGCGAGCGCCACCGCGAACGCCGTGCCCTCGCCGCCCGACACCAGCGAGCCGGTGTTGCAGTGGGTGAGGACGCGGTGCCCGCCGCCGGGCAGCAGCTCGTCCAGCAGCGCCAGCCCGTGCTCGGCCATCCGGGCGCTGGCCCGGGCGTCCTCCTGGTGCAGCTGCCGCGCTGCGGCCAGCGCCGCCGGGGCGGCCTGCCGCGGATCACCGGTACGGGCGAGCGCGGCCCGGTAGGCGGACTGCGCCCGGCGCACGCCCACGGACAGGTTCACCGCCGTGGGCCGGGCGCCGGCCAGCGCGGCGGCCGCGTCGTCCACCTCGAAGCCCCGGGCGGCGGCGAGCGCGACCCCGTACGCCCCCGCGATGCCGAGCAACGGCGCCCCGCGCACGGCCAGCGACCGGATCGCCTCGACCAGCGCGGGCGCGTCCGTGCACACCAGTTCGACCTCTTCGGCGGGCAGCCTGGTCTGGTCGAGGAGCACCACGACCGGACCCTCGGGCGGCTCCTCCCAGCGGATGGCCGGGGAACCCGCCGGCCGATTGTCCTCACGAGTCTGCGCGTACTGATCAGCCATGCCGTCAGTCTTCCCCGTATCCCCCGGACAATTGAAGCGCCACAGCCCCTACCGCTGCCGGACAGCCGAAGACCACCCCATGGCACGATGGCAGCCAACCTGCCGCCGCGCCCGCGGACGGGCACCGTGAAGGAGCGACGATGAACGACACTCCGGGCTGGTCCTCGCCCGGATCCGCCCCGTCCGACGACCAGCGCCCCGGTACGTCCGGACCTGGCGACGCCGCCGACCGCCCCGCTCCCGCGCAGCCCGCGGACCGGCCGGGCACGCCACCGGCGGGCTCCGGCGTGAAGTGGTCCAAGGAACAGCCGCCCCCCGGCCAGTGGTCCGCGCCCACCGGAACCCCGGCCGCACCGCCCTCCGGCCCGCCCGGCCAGAGCGCACCCCCGCCGCCCCCCGCCCCCGGCTGGGGCACACCCCCCACCGGCGGCGCCCCCGGCGGCTACGGCCCGCCCGGCCCCGGCGGCTACGGCGGCCCTGGCGGCCCCGGCTACGGCGCCCCCGGTTACGGAGTCCCCGGCGGCCACGGCCCCGGCTACGGCGCCTGGGGCGGAGGCTGGGGCGGCCCGCCGCCCGCGGCCAAGCCCGGCGTGATCCCGCTGCGCCCGCTGGGCGTGGGCGAGATACTCGACGGCGCCGTCACCACCATGCGCACCCACTGGCGCGCCGTCCTCGGCATCTCCCTGGCCGTCGCGGTCGTCACCCAGATCGTCCTCATCCTGGTGCAGCGCCTGATCCTCGGCACCACCAGCACCCAGGCGCTCAACGACCCGAACGCCACCAGCGGCGAACTGCTGCGCGCCATGCGCAGCGCGATGCTCGGCTCCGGCGTGGTCTTCCTGGTCTCCCTCATCGGCACCGTCCTGGCCACCGCCCTGCTCACCACGGCCACCAGCCGCGCCGTCCTGGGCAAGCCGGTCACCGTCGCCGAGGCCTGGCGCGACTCGCGCCCCCAGCTCCTCAGGCTCTTCGGCCTGATCCTCCTCCTGCTCGTCATCGGCCTGGGCGTCTTCGCCCTCGGCCTGCTGCCCGGCATCCTCGTCGGCCTGTCCGGTTCGCCCGTCGCGGGCACCGGCCTCGCCGCCCTGGGCGCCCTGGGCGCCGGCGCGGTGGCGATCTGGCTGGTGGTCCGCTTCTCGCTGGCCTCGCCCGCGCTGATGCTGGAGAAGCAGAGCGTCGGGAAGGCGATGAGCCGCTCGGTCAAACTGGTCAAGGGCGCCTGGTGGCGGGTCTTCGGCATCCAGCTGCTGGCCGCCGTCATCGCCGGCATCGTCTCCGCGGTGATCGTCATCCCGTTCGGCATCGTCGGCGCGGCGATGAGCGACGACGGCATCTCCGGCATGCTGAACGGCGACAGCAGCCTCAGCTGGACCTACCTCCTGGTCAGCGGGATCGGAGCGGTGATCGGCTCCATGATCAAGTTCCCGATCAGCGCCGGCGTCACCGTGCTCCTCTACATCGACCAGCGCATCCGCCGCGAGGCCCTCGACCTCGAACTGGCCCGCGCCGCCGGCGTCCACAACCCCGCCACGCCCGCCTCGGGGAGCTGATGCGGTGAACTCGCCGGGGGGAGTTCTCACCGCGCTGCCCGCGCTCGGGCACACGGCCCACGAAGCCGTACGCCCCTTGCTGCCCGCCCACGCCGCCGCCCTGCTCAGCCAGGCGCGTTCCGACGGGGAACCCCCCGTCACCCTCCCGCGCGACCCCGCGCGGGAGGCGGCCCGGCGCGAGCTGTCCAAACGGATGTACCACGAGAACGACCCCGGCCTGCTGCGCCGCGCCCTCGACCACCTCTGGGACTGGCTCGACAAGCTGTTCGGCTCCGCGTCGGGCGTGACCCCGGGCGGAGCGACCGGCCTCGTCATCGTCGTCGTGGCCGTCCTCGCGGTGCTGGGCGCCCTGTGGTGGCGTCTGGGCACCCCGCGCCGCGCACCCGTCTCGGCCCCCGCCCTCTTCGACGACCGCCCCCGCAGCGCCGCCGACCACCGCGCCGCCGCCGAGGCGCACGCCGCCCAGGGCCACTGGAACCAGGCCCTCCAGGAACGCATGCGCGCCCTCGTCCGCTCCCTGGAGGAACGCGCCCTCCTCGACACCCGCCCCGGCCGCACCGCCGACGAGGCCGCCGCCGAGGCCGGCCGCGCCCTGCCCGACCACACCGGCCGGCTGCACGCCGCCGCCCGGGACTTCGACGACGTCACCTACGGCGGCCGCGCCGCGACCGAGCAGGCGTACCGGCGCATCGCCGAACTCGACGACGAACTCCGGCGCACCCGCCCCCGCCTCACCGCCGGCGACCCCGCCACGGCCCCCCACACCCACCAGGGAGCCGCCGGATGACCGCCCCCACCGCAACCGGCACACCGGCCACCACCACCGCGACCGGGACACCCTCCGCCGCCACCTCCGTCACCCCCACCGTCCGCCAGCGGTGGACCCGCGCCCGCGGCGTCCTCCTCGCCCTCGTCCTGCTGATCGCGGGCGCCCTCGCCCTCGCCGTACTGCGCTCAGGGGACCAGCACGGCCGCCTCGACCCGCGCTCCGCCGACCCCTACGGCAGCCGCGCCGTCGCCGCCCTCCTCGCCGACCACGGCGTGCGCACCCGCGTGGTCACCACCCTCGACCAGGCCCGCACCGCCGCCGGCCCGGACACCACCCTCCTCGTCGCCGCCCCCGACCTGCTCACCGACCACCAGCAGACCCTGCTGCACACGGCGACCACCGCCTCCGGCGCCCGCACCGTCCTCGTCGCACCCGACACGCCCTCCGTCGGCCGCCTCGCCCCCGGCGTCACCGCCGACCCCGCCCCCAGCTACGACACCGCGCTCGCCCCCGCCTGCGCCCTGCCCGCCGCCCGCCGCGCCGGCATCGCGGAGACCGGCGGCATCCGCTACCGCTACGCCACCACCGCGCACGGCGCCGACGCCTGCTACCCGGCCGACGGCCTGCCCACCCTGCTGCGCGTCCCGCAGTCCCGGGGCGGCGACACCGTCCTCCTCGGCGCCCCCGACATCCTCTACAACGAGCGCCTCGCCCAGCAGGGCAACGCCTCGCTCGCCCTGCAACTCCTCGGCTCGCGCCCCCACCTCGTCTGGTACCTGCCCTCCCTCGCCGACGCCTCGGCCGCCCCCGACACCGGCGAGCGCGGCTTCTTCGACCTGCTCCCGTCCGGCTGGCTGTGGGCCGCCCTCCAGCTGTTCATCGCCGCCGCCCTGGCCGCCCTGTGGCGGGCCCGCCGGTTCGGCCCCCTCGTCCTCGAAAAACTCCCCGTCGCGATCCGCGCCTCCGAAACCGTCGAAGGCCGCGCCCGCCTCTACCGCAAGGTCAACGCCCGCGACCGCGCCGCCACCGCGCTGCGCACCACCACCCGCACCCGCCTCGCCCCCCTCGTCGGCGTCCCCGCCACCCAGGCGCACACGCCCGAGACCCTCCTCCCCGCGCTGTCCGCCCACCTCCACGGCGACGCGCGGCCCCTGCACGACCTCCTCTTCGGCCCGCCGCCCGGCGACGACGCGGCCCTCGTCTCCCTCGCCGACCGACTCGACGCCCTCGAAAGAGAGGTACGCCGTCCGTGATGGACCCGACCACTGACAACGCCGGGCACACCGAGGACGCGGCCGCCGCCCGGTCCGCCCTCGAAGCCCTGCGCGCCGAGATCGCCAAGGCCGTGGTCGGCCAGGACCCCGCCGTGACCGGCCTCGTCGTCGCCCTCCTGTGCCGCGGCCACGTCCTGCTCGAAGGCGTCCCCGGCGTCGCCAAGACACTCCTCGTGCGCACCCTCGCCGCCGCCCTCGAACTCGACACCAAACGCGTCCAGTTCACCCCCGACCTGATGCCCGGCGACATCACCGGCTCCCTCGTCTACGACGCCCGCACCGCCGCCTTCTCCTTCCAGCCCGGCCCGGTCTTCACCCACCTCCTCCTCGCCGACGAGATCAACCGCACCCCGCCCAAGACCCAGTCCGCGCTGCTGGAGGCGATGGAGGAACGCCAGGTCACCGTCGACGGCAACCCGCGCCCACTCCCCGACCCCTTCCTGGTCATCGCCACCCAGAACCCCGTCGAGTACGAGGGCACCTACCCGCTGCCCGAAGCCCAGCTCGACCGCTTCCTCCTCAAACTCACCATCCCCCTGCCCTCCCGCCAGGACGAGATCGACGTCCTCACCCGTCACGCCGCCGGCTTCGACCCGCGCGACCTGCACGCCGCCGGCGTACGCCCCGTCGCCGGCCCCGCCGACCTCGACGCGGCCCGCACGGCCATCGCCAAGACCACCGTCTCCCCCGAGATCGCCGCCTACGTCGTCGACCTCTGCCGCGCCACCCGCGAATCGCCCTCCCTCACCCTCGGCGTCTCCCCGCGCGGCGCCACCGCCCTGCTCTCCACCGCCCGCGCCTGGGCCTGGCTGACCGGCCGCGACTACGTCATCCCCGACGACGTCAAGGCCCTCGCCCTGCCCACCCTGCGCCACCGCGTACAACTGCGCCCGGAGGCCGAGATGGAGGGCGTCACCACGGACTCGGTGATCAACGCGATCCTCGCCCACGTCCCGGTCCCCCGCTGATGGCCCTCACCGGACGCACCGCGCTCCTGGCGGCCCTCGGCTCCCTCCCCGTCGGCCTCTGGGACGCCGGCTGGACGGGCCTGCTCGCCGTGAACGCGCCCCTGGCCCTCGCCTGCGCCTGCGACTACGCCCTCGCCGCCCCGGTAAGACGCCTCGGTCTGACCCGGTCCGGCGACACCTCCGCCCGCCTGGGCGACACCGCCGACGTCACCCTCACCGTCACCAACACCACCCGGCGCCCGCTGCGCGCCGACCTCCGCGACGCCTGGCCGCCCAGCAGTTGGCAGCCCGGCACGGAGACGACGGCCTCCCGCCACCGCCTGACGGCGCCTCCGGGCGAACGCCGCCGCCTCACCACCCGGCTGCGCCCCACCCGCCGCGGCGACCGCCAGGCCGACCGCGTCACCCTCCGCTCCTACGGCCCCCTCGGCCTCGTCTCCCGCCAGGGCGCCCACCAAGTCCCCTGGACGGTACGGGTGCTGCCGCCGTTCGCCAGCCGCAAGCACCTGCCGTCCAAGCTCGCCCGACTGCGCGAACTCGACGGCCGCACCAGCGTCCTGACCCGCGGTGAGGGCACGGAGTTCGACAGCCTGCGCGAGTACGTGCCCGGCGACGACACCCGCTCCATCGACTGGCGCGCCACCGCCCGCCAGACCACGGTGGCCGTACGCACCTGGCGACCCGAACGCGACCGGCACATCCTGCTGGTCCTGGACACCGGCCGTACCGCCGCCGGCCGCGTGGGCGACGCACCGCGCCTGGACGCGGCCATGGACGCCGCGCTGCTGCTGGCGGCCCTCGCCTCCCGCGCGGGCGACCGCGTCGACCTGCTCGCCTACGACCGCCGGGTCCGCGCCCGGGTCCAGGGCCGCACCGGGGGCCACCTGCTGCCGGCTCTGGTCGACACCATGGCGACGCTGGAACCGGAACTCGTCGAGACGGACGCCCGGGGACTGACGGCCACCGTCCTGCGCACGGCGCCCCGCCGTTCGCTGGTCGTCCTGCTCACCAGCCTGGACACAGCGCCTGTCGAAGAGGGCCTCCTGCCGGTGCTCCCCCAGCTGACGCAGCGCCACACGGTGCTGGTGGCCTCGGTGGCCGATCCCCAGGTCGCCGAGATGGCCGAGGCCCGGGGCTCGGTGGAGGCGGTCTACGAGGCCGCGGCCGCCGCCCGAGCGCGGACGGAACGGCAGCGCACCGCCGAACAGCTCCGCCGGCACGGCGTGACGGTGGTGGACGCGACACCGGACGACCTGGCGCCCGCACTCGCGGACGCCTACCTCGCTCTGAAGGCGGCCGGCCGTCTCTGAAGCCCGTCGGGGGGCGCAAGCCCCCTCGACCGCCTTTTCTCCGGCCTGTAAACGCAGAAAACCCCGCACCATACGGTGCGGGGTTTTCCCTAAAATTTGTTCGGCGGTGTCCTACTCTCCCACAGGGTCCCCCCTGCAGTACCATCGGCGCTGTAAGGCTTAGCTTCCGGGTTCGGAATGTAACCGGGCGTTTCCCTCACGCTATGACCACCGAAACACTATGAAACTGTCAACCGCACCACACCGTGACCTGGCATGGGGTTGTTCGTGGTTTCAGAACCAACACAGTGGACGCGAGCAACTGAGGACAAGCCCTCGGCCTATTAGTACCGGTCACCTCCACACGTTACCGTGCTTCCAGATCCGGCCTATCAACCCAGTCGTCTACTGGGAGCCTTACCCCATCAAGTGGGTGGGAGTCCTCATCTCGAAGCAGGCTTCCCGCTTAGATGCTTTCAGCGGTTATCCCTCCCGAACGTAGCCAACCAGCCATGCCCTTGGCAGGACAACTGGCACACCAGAGGTTCGTCCGTCCCGGTCCTCTCGTACTAGGGACAGCCCTTCTCAAGACTCCTACGCGCACAGCGGATAGAGACCGAACTGTCTCACGACGTTCTAAACCCAGCTCGCGTACCGCTTTAATGGGCGAACAGCCCAACCCTTGGGACCGACTCCAGCCCCAGGATGCGACGAGCCGACATCGAGGTGCCAAACCATCCCGTCGATATGGACTCTTGGGGAAGATCAGCCTGTTATCCCCGGGGTACCTTTTATCCGTTGAGCGACGGCGCTTCCACAAGCCACCGCCGGATCACTAGTCCCGACTTTCGTCCCTGCTCGACCCGTCGGTCTCACAGTCAAGCTCCCTTGTGCACTTACACTCAACACCTGATTGCCAACCAGGCTGAGGGAACCTTTGGGCGCCTCCGTTACTCTTTAGGAGGCAACCGCCCCAGTTAAACTACCCATCAGACACTGTCCCTGATCCGGATCACGGACCCAGGTTAGACATCCAGCACGACCAGACTGGTATTTCAACGACGACTCCACAAACACTGGCGTGCCTGCTTCACAGTCTCCCAGCTATCCTACACAAGCCGAACCGAACACCAATATCAAACTGTAGTAAAGGTCCCGGGGTCTTTCCGTCCTGCTGCGCGAAACGAGCATCTTTACTCGTAGTGCAATTTCACCGGGCCTATGGTTGAGACAGTCGAGAAGTCGTTACGCCATTCGTGCAGGTCGGAACTTACCCGACAAGGAATTTCGCTACCTTAGGATGGTTATAGTTACCACCGCCGTTTACTGGCGCTTAAGTTCTCAGCTTCGCCACCCCGAAGAGTGACTAACCGGTCCCCTTAACGTTCCAGCACCGGGCAGGCGTCAGTCCGTATACATCGCCTTACGGCTTCGCACGGACCTGTGTTTTTAGTAAACAGTCGCTTCTCGCTGGTCTCTGCGGCCACCCCCAGCTCAGGGCGTAAAGCCCATCACCGAGTGTGGCCCCCCTTCTCCCGAAGTTACGGGGGCATTTTGCCGAGTTCCTTAACCATAGTTCACCCGAACGCCTCGGTATTCTCTACCTGACCACCTGAGTCGGTTTAGGGTACGGGCCGCCATGAAACTCGCTAGAGGCTTTTCTCGACAGCATAGGATCATCCACTTCACCACAATCGGCTCGGCATCAGGTCTCAGCCACATGTACGACGGATTTGCCTATCGCACGGCCTACACCCTTACCCCGGGACAACCACCGCCCGGGATGGACTACCTTCCTGCGTCACCCCATCACTCACCTACTAACCGCTTGGTCCGGCGGCTCCACCACTCCCCTCAACTCCGAAGAGATCAGGGCGGCTTCACGGCCTTAGCATCACGATGCTCGATGTTTGACGCTTCACAGCGGGTACCGGAATATCAACCGGTTATCCATCGACTACGCCTGTCGGCCTCGCCTTAGGTCCCGACTTACCCTGGGCAGATCAGCTTGACCCAGGAACCCTTAGTCAATCGGCGCACACGTTTCTCACGTGTGTATCGCTACTCATGCCTGCATTCTCACTCGTGAACCGTCCACAACTCGCTTCCGCGGCTGCTTCACCCGGCACACGACGCTCCCCTACCCATCACAGCCGCCGTTGGGCGTATATGCTGCAATGACACGACTTCGGCGGTACGCTTGAGCCCCGCTACATTGTCGGCGCGGAATCACTAGACCAGTGAGCTATTACGCACTCTTTCAAGGGTGGCTGCTTCTAAGCCAACCTCCTGGTTGTCTGTGCGACTCCACATCCTTTCCCACTTAGCGTACGCTTAGGGGCCTTAGTCGATGCTCTGGGCTGTTTCCCTCTCGACCATGGAGCTTATCCCCCACAGTCTCACTGCCGCGCTCTCACTTACCGGCATTCGGAGTTTGGCTAAGGTCAGTAACCCGGTAGGGCCCATCGCCTATCCAGTGCTCTACCTCCGGCAAGAAACACACGACGCTGCACCTAAATGCATTTCGGGGAGAACCAGCTATCACGGAGTTTGATTGGCCTTTCACCCCTAACCACAGGTCATCCCCCAGGTTTTCAACCCTGGTGGGTTCGGTCCTCCACGAAGTCTTACCTCCGCTTCAACCTGCCCATGGCTAGATCACTCCGCTTCGGGTCTTGAGCGTGCTACTCAACCGCCCTGTTCGGACTCGCTTTCGCTACGGCTACCCCACAACGGGTTAACCTCGCAACACACCGCAAACTCGCAGGCTCATTCTTCAAAAGGCACGCAGTCACGAGATGCAGCAAGCTGCATCCGACGCTCCCACGGCTTGTAGGCACACGGTTTCAGGTACTATTTCACTCCGCTCCCGCGGTACTTTTCACCATTCCCTCACGGTACTATCCGCTATCGGTCACCAGGGAATATTTAGGCTTAGCGGGTGGTCCCGCCAGATTCACACGGGATTTCTCGGGCCCCGTGCTACTTGGGTGTCTCTCAAACGAGCCGCTGACGTTTCGACTACGGGGGTCTTACCCTCTACGCCGGACCTTTCGCATGTCCTTCGCCTACATCAACGGTTTCTGACTCGTCCTGTTGCCGGCAGACAACAGAAGAGAGATCCCACAACCCCGCATGCGCAACCCCTGCCGGGTCTCACACGCATACGGTTTGGCCTCATCCGGTTTCGCTCGCCACTACTCCCGGAATCACGGTTGTTTTCTCTTCCTGCGGGTACTGAGATGTTTCACTTCCCCGCGTTCCCTCCACACTGCCTATGTGTTCAGCAGCGGGTGACAGCCCATGACGACTGCCGGGTTTCCCCATTCGGAAACCCCCGGATCAAAGCCTGGTTGACGACTCCCCGGGGACTATCGTGGCCTCCCACGTCCTTCATCGGTTCCTGGTGCCAAGGCATCCACCGTGCGCCCTTAAAAACTTGGCCACAGATGCTCGCGTCCACTGTGCAGTTCTCAAACAACGACCAACCACCCATCACCCCGGGACAACATCCCGAGTGCACTGGGGCCGGCATCCCGAAGGGCGAGCAACGCTCGCACCCTCAGACACCCAACAGCGTGCCCGACACAGCCAGCCGACCAGATCAGCGTTCCACGCCCCGAAGAGCAGTACTAGCGCCTGGTCCATCCTGGACCGTGCCGAATAGTCAACGTTCCACCCTTGAGCAACCAGCATCAGACATTCGCTGATGTACTGGCCTCTGACCGAGCGAACTCGGTAAGAAGTGCTCCTTAGAAAGGAGGTGATCCAGCCGCACCTTCCGGTACGGCTACCTTGTTACGACTTCGTCCCAATCGCCAGTCCCACCTTCGACAGCTCCCTCCCACAAGGGGTTGGGCCACCGGCTTCGGGTGTTACCGACTTTCGTGACGTGACGGGCGGTGTGTACAAGGCCCGGGAACGTATTCACCGCAGCAATGCTGATCTGCGATTACTAGCAACTCCGACTTCATGGGGTCGAGTTGCAGACCCCAATCCGAACTGAGACAGGCTTTTTGAGATTCGCTCTACCTCACGGTTTCGCAGCTCATTGTACCTGCCATTGTAGCACGTGTGCAGCCCAAGACATAAGGGGCATGATGACTTGACGTCGTCCCCACCTTCCTCCGAGTTGACCCCGGCAGTCTCCTGTGAGTCCCCATCACCCCGAAGGGCATGCTGGCAACACAGAACAAGGGTTGCGCTCGTTGCGGGACTTAACCCAACATCTCACGACACGAGCTGACGACAGCCATGCACCACCTGTACACCGACCACAAGGGGGGCACTATCTCTAATGCTTTCCGGTGTATGTCAAGCCTTGGTAAGGTTCTTCGCGTTGCGTCGAATTAAGCCACATGCTCCGCTGCTTGTGCGGGCCCCCGTCAATTCCTTTGAGTTTTAGCCTTGCGGCCGTACTCCCCAGGCGGGGAACTTAATGCGTTAGCTGCGGCACCGACGACGTGGAATGTCGCCAACACCTAGTTCCCACCGTTTACGGCGTGGACTACCAGGGTATCTAATCCTGTTCGCTCCCCACGCTTTCGCTCCTCAGCGTCAGTAATGGCCCAGAGATCCGCCTTCGCCACCGGTGTTCCTCCTGATATCTGCGCATTTCACCGCTACACCAGGAATTCCGATCTCCCCTACCACACTCTAGCCTGCCCGTATCGACTGCAGACCCGAGGTTAAGCCTCGGGCTTTCACAACCGACGTGACAAGCCGCCTACGAGCTCTTTACGCCCAATAATTCCGGACAACGCTTGCGCCCTACGTATTACCGCGGCTGCTGGCACGTAGTTAGCCGGCGCTTCTTCTGCAGGTACCGTCACTTTCGCTTCTTCCCTGCTGAAAGAGGTTTACAACCCGAAGGCCGTCATCCCTCACGCGGCGTCGCTGCATCAGGCTTTCGCCCATTGTGCAATATTCCCCACTGCTGCCTCCCGTAGGAGTCTGGGCCGTGTCTCAGTCCCAGTGTGGCCGGTCGCCCTCTCAGGCCGGCTACCCGTCGTCGCCTTGGTGAGCCATTACCTCACCAACAAGCTGATAGGCCGCGGGCTCATCCTTCACCGCCGGAGCTTTCCACCGCCCGACCATGCGGTCAGCGGTTGTATCCGGTATTAGACCCCGTTTCCAGGGCTTGTCCCAGAGTGAAGGGCAGATTGCCCACGTGTTACTCACCCGTTCGCCACTAATCCCCACCGAAGTGGTTCATCGTTCGACTTGCATGTGTTAAGCACGCCGCCAGCGTTCGTCCTGAGCCAGGATCAAACTCTCCGTGAATGTTTTCCCGTGATCGGGATAAACACACACGAGAGCGGAACAGTCGAGCGGAATAGGCTCGACCGTTCACAGCGTCCTCGCTGTGTTTTTTCAAAGGAACCTCGTCCCAGCTGATGCTGGAGACGGGGTATCAACATATCTGGCGTTGACTTTTGGCACGCTGTTGAGTTCTCAAGGAACGGACGCTTCCTTTGTACTCACCCTCTCGGGCTTTCCTCCGGGCTTTTCCCTTCGGTCTTGCGTTTCCGACTCTATCAGATCTTTCCGATCCGATTTCCTCGGTGCTTTCCAGGTTCCCGCTTTCGCGTTTCCCTTTCCGGCGGTTCCGACTTTATCAGAAGTTTCGTGCCGGTCTGACCGGCCGTTGTTTCCGATTCATCGGGGGGCTTCCATGAAATCGATGATTTCAGAAGCGGATAGATGTTCACAATCGCCCGTGCGGATCAGATCCAGTTCCAGGCAACTGTTCGAATCTACCTCCCCTCCGGCTCCGTGTCAACGGCTCCGGTGGGGCGAAGAGGAGACTAGCAGCTCAGAAGCCGCGCACGCACATCACGCCGCCGTCGGCACGGCGGCGCTGCGTTCGGCGGCCGCCAGGTCACCGGTGTCGCCGGCGCGTACGGCACGGCCGCCGAGGACGTAGACGTAGGTCAGGAAGGCCAGTTCGGCGACGATGCCGATGGCTATGCGGGCCCAGGTGGGCAGGCCGGACGGGGTGACGAAGCCTTCGATGGCTCCGGAGACGAAGAGGACGAGGGCGAGTCCGATGGCCATGCCCACGGCGGCCCGGCCCTCCTCGGCCAGGGCCGTGCGCCGGGAGCGCGGGCCCGGATCGATCAGCGTCCAGCCGAGGCGCAGCCCCGTGCCGGCGGCGACGAAGACCGCGGTCAGTTCGAGCAGGCCGTGCGGAAGGATCAGGCCGAGGAAGGTGTCGAGCCGGCCGGCCGAGGACATCAGGCCGATGCCGACCCCGAGGTTGAGCATGTTCTCGAACAGGATCCACAGGACCGGCAGCCCGAGGAAGACGCCCAGGACCAGGCACATGGCGGCGGCCTGCGCGTTGTTCGTCCACACCTGGGCGGCGAAGGCCGTGGCGGGATGGCTGGAGTAATAGGTCTCGTACTCGCCGCCGGGCCGGGTCATCCGGCGCAGCTCGTCGGGGGCCGCGATCGCCGCCTGCACTTCCGGGTGCGCGGCGATCCACCAGCCCAGCAGGGCGGCGACGACCGTGGACAGGAGTGCCGTGGGCACCCACCAGTGGCGTGCCCGGTAGACGGCGGCCGGGAAGCTCTCCAGCAGGAACCGGGTGACGTCGCGCCACGAGGCCTTGCGGGTGCCCGTGACCGTACTGCGCGCGCGGGCCACCAGATGGCTGAGCCGGCCGGTCAGCTGCGGGTCGGGGGCGCTGGACTGGATGAGGGAGAGATGGGTGGCCGCACGCTGGTAGAGGGCGACGAGTTCGTCGGCCTCCCCGCCGGTGAGGCGACGGCGGCGGCGCAGCAGGGCGTCGAGGCGGTCCCACTCGGCTCGGTGGGCGGAGACGAAGACGTCCAGGTCCATCGGGTCTGCCTGCTCCTCGGCTGGTTGTTCGACTGCCTGTGGGATGCGTCAGCTTGTCCTACTGCGGCGCGACGGGACTCAGCTTGGCAGACTGGCGGTCCGCGGGGCAGGTCAGGGGAAGGACGACGGGCGTGAGCGAACTGGTCACGGGTGAGGCGGTGGCGCTGGAGCTGCGCCCGGCGCGGCTGCCCAGCAGGATGCTGGCCGTGCTGCTGGATCTGGCCGTGGCCGGGTCGGCGTATGTCGCCGTGTCCCTGGGGGTGGTGGTCGCGACGGCCTCGATGGACGACGCGGCGCGGATCGCGCTGTCGATCGCGAGCTTCCTGCTGGTGCTGGTGGGCGGTCCGATCGCGGTGGAGACGCTCAGCCACGGGCGTTCGCTCGGAAAGCTGGCGTGCGGGCTGCGGGTGGTGCGGGACGACGGCGGGCCGATCCGGTTCCGGCACGCGCTGGTGCGCGGCGCGATCGGCGTCGTGGAGATCCTGATGACGCTGGGGGTCATCGCCTGCGTCGCCTCCTTCGTGTCGGCGCGCGGGCGTCGGCTGGGTGACGTGTTCGCGGGCACCCTGGTCGTGCGGGAGCGGGTGTCCGGCGGGCAGGCGTCGCCCGTTCCGCTGCCGCCGCCCTGGCTGGCCGGGCGGTTCCAGACGCTCGACCTGTCGGCGGTGCCGGACGGGCTGTGGCTGGCGGTCCGGCAGTACCTGACGCGGATGCACCAGCTGGATCCGCAGGTGGGCTGGAGCATGGCGCAGCGGCTGGCCACCGAGCTGGCGGCCCGTACCGGCGCTCCGGTGCCGCCCGGGGCGCCGCCGGCGATGTATCTGGCGGCGGTGTTGCAGGAACGGCAGGTCCGGGAGGCCAGGCGGGCGTTCGGCGACGCCTCTCCCGTATCGGGGGCCCCAAGGATGTCTTCGGTTCCGAAGGCTCCCGTGGACCATCGGGCATCTGCGGTCCCAGCGGTACCGGCCGCGTGGGAAGACGTGCCCGCGGCTCCGGACGTGCCTGCCGCTCCGCGGGTGTCGTCCTCCGCTCAGGGGGCTCAGGGCCGGGAGCCGTCGCGGCGGGGCGGGACCGGGTTCGTGCCGCCCGCCTAGCCGGGAGGGTGGGGGTCTGTCGGTTCTTCGGCGGCCGGTCAGGCGGGGAAGTCCGACGGGGGTGACCGGAGGTCGTCCAGCTCGACGCCGGGGGCGGCGACCACCACGTCGCCGGCCAGGTGGACGGTGTGCCGTTCGCCCGTGTCCAGGGCTGTGACCTGGTACGCGTCCACGATCAGGGGGCCGTTGTCAGTGGTGTGTGCTTGTCTTTCCGTCAGAGCCCAGGACTGGTCCACGGTGAGGGGGGCGAGGACCGGTTCGGTGAAGTCGACGAGGCGTACGCGGGTGGCCGCGGCGGAGGGGGTGAGGCGCAGGAGACGGGCGGTGGCGACGAGGAACGCGGGGGACGTGCCGGTGAAGGCGTGGGCGCGCACATTGCCTTCGGTGGCCTGCGTCCCGGTGGGGTCGGTGCGGACCCAGGTGACGCCGTCCAGGGCGGCGCCGCGCACCTGCCAGCCGCCGGCGTGCAGTTCGAGGCGGAGGGGGCGGCCGAGTTCGTCGAGGGCGAGGTCGACGGAGCCCCGGTGGTCGCCCGCGGGGGTGGTGACCTGGGAGACGTAGCGCCAGCCGGAAGGGCCGGGGGCGCACTGGAAGTGCTCGTGTGCGAAAGGGGTGTGGTCGTGCGGATCGAGGAGCGCATAGCGGCCGCGGGGCATGGGGGTCCTGGGTTCTGAGGGGCGGGGCCCGGCGGGGTCCGGCGGGGTCCGGCGGGGTCCGCTGCCGGGACTGTCCGGTCGCCTCGGTGAGCCGGTCCGGCGTGCGTGACGGCCGCCGGTCCGCCCGGGAGAGCCGGGAGAGCCGGGAGACCCGAGAAGGCCGGGAGACCCGGGGAAGGGGCAGGCCCCCGGCACGGGGGTGCGGGGGCCTGCCTTTCCGGGACCTGGGCGAGACGCGGGAAGCGGCTCGGCCGGTGGTCAGTAGCGGTAGTGGTCGGACTTGTACGGGCCGTCGACCTCGACGCCGATGTACGCGGCCTGCTCGGGGCGCAGCGTGGTGAGCTTGACGCCGAGCGCGTCGAGGTGGAGGCGGGCGACCTTCTCGTCGAGGTGCTTGGGCAGCACGTAGACGCCGGTCGGGTACGCGTCGGGCTTGGTGAACAGCTCGATCTGGGCCAGGGTCTGGTCCGCGAAGGAGTTGGACATCACGAACGACGGGTGGCCGGTGGCGTTGCCCAGGTTCAGCAGGCGGCCCTCGGACAGCACGATGAGGACCTTGCCGTCGGGGAAGGTCCAGGTGTGGACCTGCGGCTTGACCTCGTCCTTGACGATGCCGGGGATCTTGGCGAGGCCGGCCATGTCGATCTCGTTGTCGAAGTGGCCGATGTTGCCGACGATGGCCTGGTGCTTCATCTTCGCCATGTGCGAGGCGAGGATGATGTCCTTGTTGCCGGTGGTGGTGACGAAGATGTCGGCCGTCTCGACGACGTCTTCCAGGGTGGTGACCTGGTAGCCGTCCATCGCCGCCTGGAGGGCGCAGATCGGGTCGATCTCGGTGATGATCACGCGGGCGCCCTGGCCGCGCAGGGACTCCGCGCAGCCCTTGCCCACGTCGCCGTAGCCGCAGATGACGGCGGTCTTGCCGCCGATGAGGACGTCGGTGGCGCGGTTGATGCCGTCGACCAGGGAGTGCCGGCAGCCGTACTTGTTGTCGAACTTCGACTTCGTCACCGCGTCGTTGACGTTGATCGCCGGGAAGAGGAGGGTGCCGTCGCGCTGCATCTCGTACAGGCGGTGGACGCCGGTGGTGGTCTCCTCGGTGACGCCGCGGATCTCGGAGGCCAGCTCGGTCCACTTCTGGGGGTTCTCGCCCAGGGTGCGGGTCAGCAGCTGGAGGATGACGCGGTGCTCGTCGGACTCGGCGGTGTCGGGCGAGGGGACCTTGCCGTCCTTCTCGTACTGGACGCCGTTGTGGACGAGGAGAGTGGCGTCGCCGCCGTCGTCCAGGATCATGTTCGGGCCGCCGGTGGGGCTGTCCGGCCAGGTGAGCGCCTGCTCGGTGCACCACCAGTACTCGTCCAGGGTCTCGCCCTTCCAGGCGAAGACCGGGACGCCCTTGGGGTCCTCGGGGGTGCCGTCGGGGCCGACCGCGATCGCGGCGGCGGCGTGGTCCTGGGTGGAGAAGATGTTGCAGGACGCCCAGCGAACGCGGGCGCCGAGGGCGACCAGCGTCTCGATGAGGACGGCGGTCTGGACGGTCATGTGCAGGGAGCCGGTGACGCGGGCGCCGGCGAGGGGCTGGGCCTCGGCGTACTCCTTGCGGATCGCCATCAGGCCGGGCATCTCGTGCTCGGCGAGAGTGATCTCCTTGCGGCCGAACTCGGCCAGGGACAGGTCGGCGACCTTGAAGTCCTGTCGGTTGTCGACAGTCGTCATGAGGTGCTGCTCCTCGGTGGTTGGGGCGAGGTGGGTACGGCTGACCTGCGCGGCGGCGGACACAGGGGTGCCCCCGGAAGGACACGGGCAGGCCCGCGTGCGCGCAGCGCAGTCCGTCGGAGGCCCTCTCTCCCTCGGACGGTCCGTCATCGGACCGCCCGACCGCCATCAGCAGCGACGTCTGGCTCCGTCCCAAGCTACACCGGAGCGCGCCGCCGCCCCCAGTCCGCCGGCGAACGGATCCGGCCGTTCGTGGCCGGACCGGGGACGCCGACGGGGTCAGTGGCCGCCGGTGTGCGGGGTGGGGCCGCCCGGGGTGGCCTCCGGGTCCGCTCCCCTGGCGGCCTCGGCCTCGCTGTAGACGTCCGGTTCCAGGTAGATCACCCGGGCGATGGGGACGGCGGCGCGGATGCGGGCCTCGGCGGCGTCGATGGCTGCGGCGACCTCGGCGGCGGTGTCGTCGTGGCGTACGGCGATCTTCGCGGCGACCAGCAGTTCCTCGGGGCCGAGGTGCAGGGTGCGCATGTGGATGATGCGGGTGACGCTGTCGCCGTCGACGGTGGCGGCCTCGATCTGCTGGACCACCTCGACGCCGGCGGCCTCGCCGAGCAGCAGCGACTTGGTCTCGGCGGCCAGGACGAGGGCGATGGCGACCAGCAGGACGCCGATGCAGACGGTGCCGACGCCGTCCCAGACGCCGTCGCCGGTGAGCAGGGAGAGTCCGACGCCGCCGAGGGCGAGGACGAGACCGATCAGCGCGCCGAAGTCCTCCAGCAGGACGACGGGCAGCTCGGGCGCCTTGGCGCGGCGGATGAACTGCCCCCAGGACAGCTTGCCGCGCAGTGCGTTGGACTCCTTGATGGCGGTGCGGAAGGAGAAGCCCTCGGCGCAGATCGCGAAGACGAGGACGGCCACCGGCCAGTACCAGTTCTTCAGCTCGTGCGGGTGGCTGATCTTCTCGTAGCCCTCGTAGATCGCGAACATGCCGCCGACGGAGAACAGCACGATGGAGACGAGGAAGGCGTAGATGTAGCGCTCGCGGCCGTAGCCGAACGGGTGCTGCGGGGTCGCCTCGCGCTGGGCCTTCTTGCCGCCGATGAGCAGCAGGAACTGGTTGCCGGAGTCGGCGAGCGAGTGCACGCCCTCGGCGAGCATCGACGAGGAGCCGCTGAAGGCGAAGGCCACGAACTTCGATACCGCGATCGCGAGGTTGGCGCCGAGTGCCGCCGCGATCGCCTTGGTGCCGCCTGACGCGCTCATGTGTTCGGGTTGTCCCTTCGCCTTCGTGCGGTGGTGTCCGGGGGCGGGTACCCGCGCCGCACGCGTCCGTGCCGCCGCGGCCTTTGCCCGCCCTTTGCCGGTGGGTCATTGTTGCAGCCCGATCCGGCGGCGGTGCGGCTGGTGGCCGCCGGGAGGACCGGGCCGGGGTCAAACGGCGACCGTGGCCCGGAAGAGGGTGCCGGCGCCGGACACTTCGGCCCGCTCGCCGGCCGGGACGAACACCGACTGCCCCGGGGTCAGCCGGTGTTCGCCGGCCTGTACGGCGCCGGCCGTGCACAGCAGGATCTGCGGGGCGCCGCGCGTGAGGTCGCGGGCGGCGGCGCCGGCCGGGAGGACGTGGCGGGAGAGGCGGAACTCGTCGATGGGGGTCGCGTAGACCTCCTCGCCGTCCGGGCCGGCCTCGGGGCGCAGGACGCCGGGGTCACCGGCCTCGAAGCGGACGACGCGCAGGAGTTCGGGCACGTCGACGTGTTTGGGGGTCAGACCGCAGCGCAGGACGTTGTCGGAGTTGGCCATGATCTCCACGCCCAAGCCGTCTAGGTAGGCGTGCGGGACGCCGGCGCCGAGGAAGAGGGCCTCGCCGGGCTGGAGGCGGACGTGGTTGAGGAGCATCGCGGCCAGGACGCCGGGGTCGCCGGGATAGTGGTGGGCGATGCCGGCGTAGGGGGCGTGGTCGCCGCCGAGGCGGTCGCAGGCGGCCGCGGTCTCGTGCACGGTGTGCGCGATCTCCTCGCGGTCGGCGGCGAGGATCGCGGTGAGGACCTCGCGCAGCGCCGCCTCCTCGGGACGGGCGTGCAGCAGGTCGACGTAGGGCTTGAGGGAGTCCACGCCGAGGGCGGCGAGCAGGTCGGCGGCCTCGGCCGGGGCGCGGAAGCCGCACAGGCCGTCGAACTCGGTGAGGGCGCAGATCAGTTCGGGCTTGTGGTTGGCGTCCTTGTAGTTGCGGTGCGGCGCGTCGAGCGGGACGCCGCGGCGCTCCTCGTCGGCGTAACCCTCCCCGGCCTGCTCCAGGTTGGGGTGGACCTGGAGGGAGAGGGGGGCGCCGGCGGCCAGGATCTTGAGCAGGAAGGGCAGGCGGGGGCCGAACTCGGCGACCGTGGCCGCGCCGAGTTCGCGTTCCGGCGCGGCGTCGATGAGGTCGGCGAGGGTGCCGCGCGCGGTGCGCGAGGGCGCGCCCGGGTGGGCGCCCATCCACATCTCCGCCTGCGGTTCGCCGGTCGGCTCGACGCCGAGCAGCCGCGGGATGGCGGTGGTGGAACCCCAGGCGTAGGGGCGGACGGTGTTGTCGAGGCGGTCCATGCGCTTCTCTCTGCGGTTCTTTCCGGACGTCTCTCTGCGGTTCTCTCCGGACGGGCCGGGCGGTGGGCGCGCCGAGCCGTACGGGCCGTACGGGCGTGGGTGCGGTGCCGTACGGCCGTGGGAGGTCGTGCGGGCCGTACGGGCGCCGGGTCGCGGGCGGGCGGCGGGGTGGGTCAGGCGGGCGGCGGGGTGGGTCAGGCGCGGGAGGCGAGCGCCAGGTAGACCGCGGTGAAGTCGGTGACGGCGATCAGTTCGGCGAGGGTCTCGATCTCGCCGCCGGGGTCGGGCTCCAGCTCGCTGATCGGCGTGTCGTGGCCGAGGGCCAGGTCACGGGCGGCGGGGGCGGCGGTCAGGCCGCCGAGCGGGCGGTCGCGCAGCAGCACCACGCGCGCGTGCAGGGCGGGCGCCTCGGAGACCCGGTCGCGGAAGAAGTCGTCCGGGTCGGCGCTGGCGGCCAGCGGGCCGGCGAGCAGGGCGCCGTGCGCGGCGAGCGCCTCGGGCAGTTCGGCGACGGCCGCGGGGACGCCGGACAGTTCGGCGAGCACGGCGGCGAAGCGGCGGCCCGCGGGACCGGCCGAGGCGCCCTCGGTCCAGATCACCGGCAGCCCGTCGGCGAGTTCGGCGGCGAGGGTCTTGGCCGGGTTGTGGTACGTGGCGATGGCGGGGCCGCAGCGTTCGGCGACGAGGTCCAGCCGGTCGGCCGCCGCCGCGAGGGCGTCGGGCGGCGCGGTGAGCAGGCCGATCCGGTCCAGGAGCGCGAGCAGCGGGGTCAGCAGCGCCCACAGCACGCCCGGTGCGGAGCCGGCGAGGGGCTCGTCGTGGTCGTAGGGGGCCGTCGCCATGGGGATGAACAGGCCGTGGGCGCCTTCGACGGCTTCGGCGAGCGGAGTCCCCGCGGGGGCGACGGCGACGACCGTGCAGCCGCGGCGGTAGGCCTGTTCGGCGAGGAGTCCGAGGCTCGGTTCGGTGCCCTCGGGGGTGGTGATCAGCAGCAGGTCGACCGAGCCGGCCCAGCCGGGCAGTTCCCAGCGCAGTGCGCCGGAGGCGGAGGCGACGCCGGTGGGCGCCAGCCGGGTCACGGGGCTGCCTGCGCCGGCCAGGGTGCCGAGCAGGTCGGCGGCGTGGGTGGCGGCGGCGCCCGGCCCGGCGATCAGCACGGCGCGGGGGCGGCCGTCGGGTTTGAGGTCGGCCACGCCGGCCTCGGCCGCGTGCCGGGCGGCGGTGCGCACGCGGGCGCCGGCCTCGGCGGCGCCGCGCAGCAGTCCGCGGCGGTCGGCGACGGCGAGCGCCTCCGGGTCGTCGAGCAGCGATTCGTCGAGCATGGGCGGCAGCCTCCGATCGGGCTCCGAGCGCCGGGGCGTCGGGACGGCGAGTCTCGGGACGGCGGGACGGCGGCGTCAGGTCGCCGGGTCGCCGGTCAGGCGGGGCGGCGGGCCTCGTCGACCAGGAGTACGGGGATGCCGTCGCGCACGGGGTAGGCGAGGCCGCAGTCCTGGCCGGTGCAGACCAGCTCGGCGTCCTGCTCCTCGAGGGGCGAGTGGCAGGCCGGGCAGGCGAGGATCTCCAGAAGGCCGGCTTCGAGCGGCATGGGGGTTCCCTTCGGGGCGCGGGAGTGCGTGTGCGGTTGTACGGACGTGCCTGGTCAGGGTACCGCCGTCAGGGGGCCCGGCGGCGGGGGCGGTCGAGGGCTCCGGCCGGGCACCGGACGGGCCGTCGGGCTGCGGGTGCAGGGGCGCCGGGCGGAGGGGTCGGCCTGTGGGTGGAGGGACGTCGGGCGGTGGAAGCGGCCTGTGGGTGGGGGGACGTCGGGCGGGGGGGGCGGCCTGTGGGTGGAGAGGGCCGGGCGATGGGGCGGTCAGGCCCGGATGATGGCCAGGGCCTCGTCGCGGACCTTGGCCATCGTCGCCTCGTCGCGCGCCTCCGCGTTCAGGCGGAGCAGCGGTTCGGTGTTGGAGGGACGGACGTTGAACCACCAGTCGGCGGTGGAGACGGTGAGGCCGTCGAGGTCGTCCAGGGTGACGCCCGGGCGGTCGGCGTAGGCGGCGCGGATCGCGGCGACGCGGGCCGCCTGGTCCTCGACCGTGGAGTTGATCTCGCCGGAGCCGGCGTAGCGGTCGTAGCGCGCCACCAGGGCCGACAGGGGTTCGTCCTGGCCGCCGAGGGCCGCGAGGACGTGCAGGGCGGCCAGCATGCCGGTGTCGGCGTTCCAGAAGTCCTTGAAGTAGTAGTGCGCGGAGTGCTCGCCGCCGAAGATCGCGCCGGTGCTCGCCATCTCGGCCTTGATGAACGAGTGGCCCACCCGGGTGCGCACCGGGGTGCCGCCGTTCTCCCGCACCACCTCGGGCACCGACCGGGAGGTGATGAGGTTGTGGATGACCGCGCCCTGGCCGCCGTGCCGGGCCAGTTCGCGGGCGGCGACCAGCGCGGTGATCGCGGACGGGGAGACCGGCTCGCCGCGCTCGTCCACGACGAAGCACCGGTCGGCGTCGCCGTCGAAGGCGAGCCCGAGGTCGGCGCCCTCCGCGCGGACCCGCTCGCACAGGTCGACCAGGTTGGCCGGGTCCAGCGGGTTGGCCTCGTGATGGGGGAAAGTGCCGTCCAGCTCGAAGTACAGCGGGACCAGGTCGACGGGCAGGCCGGCCAGGACCGTGGGGACGGTGTGGCCGCCCATGCCGTTGGCCGCGTCGACCACGACCTTCAGACGCCGGATGGAGGTGACGTCCACGAGGGAGCGCAGGTGTGCCGCGTAGTCCTCCAGGGTGTCGCGGCGGGTGACCGTGCCCGGGCGGGCGGCCGGTGCGGGGGCGCCCGACTCGCTCCACTCCTCGACCAGTTCGCGGATCCGGGTCAGGCCGGTGTCCTGGCCGACCGGCGCCGCGCCCGCGCGGCACATCTTGATGCCGTTGTACCGGGCCGGGTTGTGCGAGGCGGTGAACATCGCGCCGGGCAGGCCGAATGCGCCGGAGGCGTAGTACAGCTGGTCCGTCGAGCAGAGTCCGATCTCGGTGACGTCGGCGCCGGACCGGGCCGCGCCGCGCGCGAACGCGGCGGCCAGGCCGGGCGAGGAGGGGCGCATGTCGTGCCCGGTGACGAGGGCGTCGGCGCCGGTCACCTGGACGAAGGCGGCGCCGAACAGCTCGGCCAGCGACTCGTCCCACTGGTCCGGGACCACGCCGCGCACGTCGTACGCCTTCACGAGCTGCGACAGATCAGCAGTCACGGCCAACCCTTCTGAACACCCGACGTCACACCCGACGTCCCGACCGGTCCCCACAAACTACCCGTTGCGGCCGCCGTGACCGGCGCACGATCGGGTGAGGGCGGTGCGGTGCGGGAGGCAGTGCGGGAGGCGGTACGCGAGCCGTGCGCCCCGACTCGCCTCGCGGTGAAGGGATTTGCCCGTCGTCCGGCGGTCAGTTGTCCGGTGAGCGGAGCACCCGCAGATGGCCGCGCCGCGCGACCTCCATCGGGTCCGCGCCGCGCGCCCCGCCGCCGGCCTCGGCCGCACGCTGCTGCGGACGGGCCGCCTCGCGCACCGCGTTGGCGAGCGCTTCGAGGTCGTCGCCGCTGGGGCGGGCGGGGGCCGAACCGTCGAGGAGCCGGACGACCTCCCAGCCGCGCGGGGCGGTGAGGCGCTCGGAGTGCTCGGCGCACAGGTCGTAGCAGTGGGGTTCGGCGTAGGTGGCGAGCGGGCCGAGGACCGCGGTCGAGTCGGCGTAGACGTACGTCAGCGTCGCTACGGCGGGACGGCCGCAAGCGGTGCGCGAACAGCGACGTACAGGGCTCACGACGTTGGACGGTACCGCACTCTTGAGCGGGCCGCGACGACTCTCCACCAGGTCACTCCCCCGTGTCGTGCTGTGAAACACCCCACACACCCACTCTGACACACGTTTCTGACCTGCGCGGACTGCGGGTGACGAGATCTCCAACACCCCTTCCGCCGGGCACGAGTACGCACAAAATCCGCCAATTGCCGTGAACCTCGCCGCGGTCGACGGGCCTCGGGCGGTTCGGGTGGGAAACGGGGGCGGGTTGGGGACGCGGGATCGAGGGGGACGCGGAAACGAGGTGAGCGGGGCTCGCGCCGGGGTGGGGAGGCCGCGGGGCGGTCGGCTCGGCCGGTCCGCGTGAGCGACATCCGCACGGGTGCGTCCGGGCGGGCGGCGCGGTGGCCGGGACGGCGCGCGCGGCCGGGCGCGGACCGGTGGCGGGGACTACCCTTCAGCAGTGATGGACAACCGTGTACCGCCCCGTTCCGCCGGCCCCGGGCCCCGGCGACGTGATCGCCACGGCCGGGGCATGCGCGGCCCGATCGCACCGCCGCAGGTGCCGCTCGCGGCGAGCCGTGCCGAGGTGTTCGCGGATCTGGTGCAGGACTCCGTGGACCGGCTGGAACGGCGCTGGCCGCAGCTGGCCGAGGTGGACTTCGTCGTGCTGGAGGTGCCCCGTCTGGACGGGCCCGAGCAGACCTGGAGCGACGAGCCGGTGCCGCTCGGCGCGACGGTCGCCGCGCGGGACGGGCACCGGGGGCAGGTGATCGTCTACCGGCGGCCGGTGGAGATCCGCAGCAAGGGGCGCGAGGAGCGGGCCGCGCTGGTGCACGAGATCGTGGTCGAGCAGGTGGCCGACCTGCTGGGGCTCACCCCGGAGACGGTGGACCCCCGGTACGGGGAGGACTGAACCGGGGCGGGCCGGGGGCAGTGCTCCCCCGAGCCGCCCGGGTCACGACTTCTGGAGTACGGAGACGTCCTCGTCCGTGTGCGGCACCGACACCGTGCCCCGGTCGTCCGGGAGGGTCTGGACGGTGACGCCGGGGACGCCCTCCTCCGTCGCCGTGAGGGTGCGCGCCCCGTACACCGGGCCGCCGGAGATCCGCTCCACCGTCAGGGCGTAGGTGCCCTTCAGGCCGGCCGGCACCGGCGGGGTGATGTCCTGCGTGGTGCCCGCCTTGATCGTGTACGCCTTCGTCACCGCCGTACCGCCGCCGCTGCCGGCCGAGGCGGTGACCTTGACCTGCGCGGTGGCGGTGGGGGCGGTCAGCGAGAGGGTGGCGCCCTTGGCGCTGTTGTCGGCCGCCGTCGCCCGCGCCGTGAGGGGGCCGGCCGCCGGGATGAACGCCGTCTCCCGCTTGTCGCCCTTGCCGCGTATCACCTGGAGGGCGGCGACCACGGGCGCGGACTGGCCGGACTGGGTCAGCACCAGCGAGCCCGCCTCGCCGCGCGTGACGTCGCCGAGGTCCACGGCGGTCGTCGTCCCGCCCTTCAGGTGCACGCTCTCGTGTCCGGCGGGGGTGATCAGACCGGACGGCGAGGCCAGTTTCACCGTCAGGTCGGTGTCCGTGTCGGCGGGGGTGAAGGCGATCAGCTTCACGGACGAGGCGTCCTTGGGGATGCCCGGCAGGACGACGCCGCCGGCCGGGTCCGCGGCGGCGGCCAGCCAGTCACCGCCGAGCTTGTCGTCCAGCGCCTGCACCGCCGCGCCGACCCGGCCGCTGCGCACGCTCACGTGCACGGTGAGGTCGGCCTGCGCGGTGTCGGCGAGCGTGGACAGCAGGACGGGCTCGCTGGAGTGCGGCGGGACCGTGATGCCCTCGCCCACCGCCGACTTGACCGCGCCGTCCTTGCCGTACAGCCCGATGTCGACGACGGCCGCCGAGTCGTCGGGGTTGGTCAGGTGGACGTAGTCGGCGCGGCCCGCGGCGGTGCTCGCGCCCGGGAACCAGAACTCGGTGTCCGGGGCGGTGCAGTTGACGCCCAGCAGGCCGCGTCCGGCGCCCGCGGCGACCTCGGTGGTCTGCTGCACGGTCCAGCCGGGCGCGGAGCCGCCCTCGGCGGTGCCGATCAGCGCGGGCGCGTCGGCGCCCGAGGTGTCGCCGGTGGCGGGCGTGCCGGGCGCCTTCGGTTGCAGGGCGGCCGTGGCGGCCTTCTTCTTGCCGCCGCCCTTACCGCCTTCCTTGCCGCCGCCCTTGCCGTCGCCCGTGCCCGACTCCTCGGCGGCGACCTGGAGTCGGCCCTTGCCGCCGCTCGCGCCCGGGGTGACGGGGGTGAAGGACGTGTACGAGGTGTCGGCGATGTCGGAGGCGCTCGGCGCCGGGCACACCAGGGTGGTGCGCTCGACGGGCAGCCGGGCGGCGGCCTTGGCGGGGCCCGCGCCGGCCGCGCCCGGCGCGTCCAGCGCGGCGAATCCGGTGACGGCGGCGAGCGCGGCCGCACCGGCGATCAGGGACAGGGTCGTGCGGTTCACTGCTGGCTCCCGTCGGGGCGCTCATTGCCGATGCCGTGCGGGTGGTGCTGGGCCGGGTCGTACGGCTGCTCCTCGTACCCCTGATGGCCTTGGCCCTGGTGACCCTGGCCTTGGTGGCCTTGGTGGCCTTGGGCCTGGTGGGCTTGGTGGCCCTGGTCCTGGGGGTACGGCTGGCCGTAGGGGGCCGCCTGCGTCTGGTCGCCGTACCCGTACGGGTCGTACGCGGCGCCCTGGTAGGGGTCCGGGTGGCCGTCCTGGCCGCTCTGACCGTCCTGGTACGTCTGGTCGTACGCGCCCGCCGGGTACTGCTGGGGCGGGACGGCGCCGTACTGCTCGCCGCCGTAGGCGCCGTACTCGGGGGCGGCGCCGGTCTCCGCGTAGGGGTGGCCACCGGCGTGGGCGTCCCAGTCGCCGTAGGAGGGCTGGTGCGGTACGGCGGCGGGGGCCTCGTGCGGGGCGTCCGGCGCGCCGGACGGGTCCGGGAAGGGCTGCTGCCGGCCGATCCGCGCGGCCTCGGCGGCTTCGCCTGCCTCGGCGGCGGCTTCGGCGGCGGCCTCGGCGGCCTCCGCCTGGGCGCGCAGTCTGCGGGCGCGGCGGCCGTCGCCGGTGATCTCCTCGGCGGGCGCCGGCTCCTCCTCGGGGAGGTCGTCGTCGATCTCGCGGCGGCGGCCGGGCAGGGCGAGGACGACGAGGACGAGGGCCAGGGCGCCCTGGGTCCAGAGCCAGGCGGTGTGCGCGATCGGGGTGTCGAAGGTGACGTCGAGCTTTCCGCCGGAGGCGGGGAGCTGGAAGCCCTGGGCCCAGCCGTCGACAGTGGTGCGGGTGAGCGGCTTGCCGTCCAGGGTGGCCGTCCAGGCCGGGTCGGCGGCGTCGGCCAGGCGCAGGACGCGGCCCGCCGCGCCGGCCGGGATCGTGGTGTGGATGTCGACCGGCCCGGCGGCCACGGGCTGTGCGGCGGCCGGTCCGGAACCCGCCGCGTCCCCGGCGCCCGAACCGGCGGCGCCGGCGGGCACGAGGGCGGCGCGCGAGACCTCGCGGTCCACCCGCCACAGGGCGCTGCCGTCCTGCTGGCTGAGCCGGGTCAGGCCGGGCGTGGCGTCCAGGACGCGGCTGATCTCGCGGGGCGCGCCCTTGTGGACGAGGACGTAGCGCACGGCGAAACCGCCGAGCTGGCCGGCCTGGTCGGCGCCGGAGCCGGCGACGAGGTTGGCGACGACCTTGTCCAGGGCGGCGTTCGCACCGGCGGCCGCGGCCAGTTCGGCGTCGCCCATGCGCACCCCGGAGCCGCGGACCAGCGCGTAGCCGACGTGGGCGGCGGAGTCGCTGTCGAGGACGAGGGTGCGGGCCTGGTCGCGGGTGCTGCTCTCCTCGGCGACGAACGCGGGCACCTGTACGGGGTCGCGGCGCTCCAGCGGGCCGTCGGCGCCGCCGATCATCCAGCCGGCGGCGACCAGCAGCGGACCGGCGGCCGAGGCGAAGGCGATCAGCGCGGCCACGGGCTGGCGCCAGCCGAAGCTCTGCTCGGCCACCCGGGCGCGTGCCCCGTCGGCGCCGAGCAGGGCGGCGGCCAGCAGGGCGAGGCCGTAGACGAGGGTGGCCGGGCCCGCCCAGGCGGAGCGGTTGGACAGGACGGCCAGGACGAGCGCCACCAGGGCGACCGCCCAGGCCGCCAGGATGGCGAACCGGCGCTCGGAGCGCAGCAGGGCGGCCAGCGCGGCCAGGACGATGCCGATGAGCATCAGTCCGTGCACCGTGCCGGGGCCGCCGGGCGCGGCGCCGAGCAGGTCGAGGGCGGAGGCGGCCGAGGAGCCGTAGTCCAGGCCGGCCTGGGTGAAGAAGCCGGACGGCAGCAGGGTCAGCGACCAGGGGGCGAGCAGCAGCAGCGGGGTGCCGAGCTGGGCCAGGAAGCGCAGTCCGTAGGCCAGCGGGTCGCGGCGGCGCACGGCCAGCACGCCGACGCCGAGGAGCAGCGCGAGGGGCCAGACGACGGGCGTGAAGGCGGTGGCGACGGTCAGCAGGAGCGCGTACGCCCAGGTGGCGCGCCAGCTGCCGCGGGCGCCGGAGGCGTGGGTCAGGCCGCTGGCGGCGATGCCCGCGCGGGCGATGAGCGGCAGCAGCACGGCCAGGACGGCGGTGCCGATCCGGCCGCCGGCCAGCGCTCCGGTGGTGGCGGGCAGGAAGGCGTAGGCGATGGCCGCCCAGGCGCGCAGCAGCCGGGAGGGGACGAGCGGGCGGGAGGCGAAGTACGCGGTGACCCCGGCCAGCGGGACCGAGCCGATCAGCAGGACGGCGACGGCCAGGCCGGTCGAGCCGAACAGCAGGGAGGCCAGCAGGGCCACGAACGCCAGGTAGGGCGGGGCGGCGGGGGTGCCGCCGGTGCCGATCGGGTGCCAGGCGTCGAGGTAGCGCGCCCACAGGTCGCCGGAGTCGGCGGGGGCGGGCAGCAGGGCGCCGCCGCTGAGCGCGCCGCCGCCCAGCAGGCCCCGGCAGGCGGCCAGGGAGACCAGCAGGAGCACCAGGAAGAGCAGCGGTCCCGGTTTGCGGGCGATGCGCTTGAGGCGGGCGAACTGCTCGATCTCCAGGAAGTCGGCGTCGTCGCCGCCGGGCCCGGACTCGACCGCGCCGCCGTGCCGGCCGGCGGAGGACGCCTCGGGGTCGGAGTGGCCCACCACGTTGCCCGCGACCTGTTCGACGGTGGCCCTGATGGTGGCGCCGGGCGGCGGGAACAGGGCGCGCAGTTCGCCCTTGTCGATCTGCGATGCGCCGCGTACGCGCCGTCCGGCGATGATCCGCTCGGGCCGCAGCAGGGTGCCCAGCAGGCCGCGGATCTCGTCGACGGCCTGGCCGGGCACCTTGCCGACCAGGTAGGCGACGGTGCGCAGCAGGGTGCCGAGGACGAGCCGGAACAGCACCCAGGGCAGGGCGGCGGTGCGGGTGTTGACCAGGAGGGTGTAGGCGGCGCCGGCCTTGTCGACCTTGTGCGGGGAGGCGGCGGTGCGGCCGACGCAGTCGACGGTGCGGCGTTCGCGCGAGGCGGCCTCGGCGTGGCGTACGACGGCTTCGGGGGCGATCAGGACGCGGTGGCCGGCCGCGTGGGCGCGCCAGCACAGGTCGACGTCGTCGCGCATCAGGGGCAGCCGGCGGTCGAACCCGCCGAGCTGCTCGAAGATGTCACGGCGGATCAGCATGCCGGCGGTGGACACCGACAGCACCGGGCGCACGTGGTCGTGCTGGCCCTGGTCCTGTTCGCGGCGGTCCAGGCCGGTCCAACGGCGGCCGGAGTTGGCGATGCTGACGCCGACTTCGAGCAGTTGCCTGCGGTCGTACCAGCCGCGCAGCTTGGGGCCGACGACGGCCACGTCGGAGCGGCCGAGGTCGTACTCGTTGTCGACGACGCGCAACAGCTCGGCGAGGGCGTCGGGTTCGGGGGCGCAGTCGTCGTGCAGCAGCCACAGCCAGTGCACCGGTTCGCCGTGCGGCAGGTCGGGCAGGTCGTAGGCGTCGTCGCGCCAGGTGCGCGAGACGGGGTCCCAGCCGCTGGGGCGCTTGAGGTAGGGCAGTTGGTCCGGGGTGAGGTACGGGGCGGTGCGGACGGCTTCCTCGACAGCTTGGCCGAAGCCGGTGCGGCGGGCGAGGTGCAGCACGCGGTCGGCGCCGAGGGCGTCGGTGAGCACCTGGGCGGAGGCGTCGGCGCTGCCGGTGTCGGCCGCCACGGCGTACTGCGCGGGGCGTTCCTGGCCGAGCAGGCCGGCGACCGCGTCGGGCAGCCAGCGGGCGCCGTCATGGGCGACGAGGACGGCGGTGACGACGTGTCGCGGGTATTCGGGCGCGCCGCTCGGGTCGGTCGCCGGCGCGCGCTCGGGGGCGGTCGGCGCCGCCGCGGTGACGTCGTAGTGGGCTGCCGTATGGCTGTGCACGGACATCGAGAGACACGGCCCCGGTTCGGTGGACTGCGGTGGACGCCGGTGCTCCCTGAGGCAGCGGGGCGTCTCGGACGAGCGACCACACTACTGGCAAGCCATGACGGCGGCCCGCCGCCTGTGGACAACCCACCCGCGACGGGCCGTCCGTGAGGTTTGCCTGTGGATATGTGCGCGTGACCGGTGCGGTGCGCGCGGCCGATATGGTGCGCGCGCGGCCGGTGCGGTGCGCGCGGCCGGTGCGGTGCGCGCGGCCGGTGCGGTGCGCGCGGCCGGCGGCCGGGGCTTCGGCCGGACCGGGGAAGGGGCCGGGCGACGCCGGCGGCGGGGAGGCCCGGCGGCCTCCGCGATGGGAGGTCCGGTGGCCTCCGGCGGTGCGGAGGCTCGGCGGTCTCCGGCGGTGCGGGGGCTCGGCGGCTTCCGGCGGCGGGGAGGCGCGGTGGCCTCCGGCGGGAAGGGCGGCCGGGCGCCCGCGGGGAAGGGCGGGCGGGTGGCGGTGGGTCAGACGGCGGCCTTCTTCAGGCGGCGCCGCTCGCGCTCGGACAGACCGCCCCAGATGCCGAAGCGCTCGTCGTTCGCGAGGGCGTACTCGAGGCACTCGGAGCGGACCTCGCAGGCGAGGCAGACCTTCTTGGCCTCGCGGGTGGAGCCGCCCTTCTCGGGGAAGAACGACTCGGGGTCGGTCTGGGCGCACAGCGCGCGCTCCTGCCAGCCGAGTTCCTCGTCCGCGTCGTCGACCAGCAGTTGCTGCACCAGCTCGGTCATGTGCGCCCCTCGTCTGTCTTTCGCGTCCCCGTGATGCAGCCGTTATCGATCGCGGCTGAACGACACGAGTGAAATTACAAGTGTGCTGCTCCGGGCGAGTCAAGCCGAGATCTGCTATTGGGCCCCTTATTCACTCTGCGGAACCAAGCCCCTGCAGTAAGTGTTCAAATCGGCATAAACCTTGACACACCGCAAGGCCCCGGGAACCTCCCGTCCCGCGTGCGACCCCTCTCGGGGCCCACACAGGCAAGGACGCCCAGGCCATCGATCTCGTTCCGACACGCACACCGAAGCGAACCTGATCACAGTCGGATCACGGGATGACAACGGGGCTTGCGTGCCCGGCATGTGCCGCATGTGTCCCGCTACCCCCATGAGCAAACCTTTCACCTGGGAGATGAACCGGATGAGGTGAAACATGTCCCACATACCGGGCGTCGAGTTGACACTGCGGGTGTGAGCCGGTGTCCTTGTGGGCATGCTCGCGAACTCGGCACTCACCTCGACCCGCACCGCCGGGTCCCACGGTGCTGCCCGCTCTCGCTGTAGCTGTCGCTGCCGCGGCTGTTGAGCCACCCCGCGCATCCCGCGCGCTCCAGCCGCCGTCCGAGCCCCCCACGGCCGGGCGATCCGTTCCCTTTGACCCGCCCTCACCGAGGAACCACCGCACCCCATGAACAGCGACAGCGACCTCCAGATCGCCGGCGACATCCTCGAAGTCCCCCACCTCCTCCAGGCCCCGCGCGAGCACCCCGCCACCGTGGCCGAGTTCGTCGGGCTGGCCCGCTCGATCGCCGCCGACCGCGACCGGTGGCGCGACCTCGTGCGCTACGACGCGACGACCCGCTGGTACCACCGCCTGGCCGTCGGTCCCGGCTACGAGGTGTGGCTCCTGTCCTGGGTGCCCGGACAGGGCACCGGACCGCACGACCACGGCCCGTCCTCGGGCGTCCTGACCGTCCTGGAGGGCACGCTGACCGAGCGCACCGACCGCGGCGCCCGCGCGCTGGAGGCGGGCGCGCAGCGCGTCTTCGCGCCGGGGTACGCGCACGAGGTCGTCAACGACGCGCTGGGCCCCGCGGTCAGCCTGCACGTCTACTTCCCCGGCCTCACCGAGATGCCCCTGCACGACGCCGCGCGGTGCGCCGGCGCGGAGCGAGAGTCGTCCGCACCCTCCGTGCCCTCCGCACCCTCCGTGTCCTCCGCGCCTTCCGTGCCCTCCGCCCCCTACGAGGCCGTGGGCGCCGTCAACGCGTGAGGTCCGCCGGGCGGAACCGCGTACCGCGTTGTCACACTCGCCTGCCAGACTTGGGCGCATGCGGATTGTGGTTCTGGCAGGCGGCATCGGTGGCGCCCGGTTCCTGCGCGGTCTGAAGAAGGCCGCGCCGGACGCGGACGTCACGGTCATCGGCAACACCGGTGACGACATCCACCTCTTCGGGCTGAAGGTCTGCCCGGACCTGGACACGGTGATGTACACGCTCGGCGGCGGCATCAACGAGGAACAGGGGTGGGGTCGGGCCGAGGAGACCTTCCACCTCAAGGAGGAACTCGCGGCGTACGGCGTCGGCCCGGAGTGGTTCGGGCTCGGCGACCGGGACTTCGCCACGCACATCGTGCGCACCCAGATGCTCGGCGCGGGATATCCGCTCAGCGCGGTGACCGAGGCCCTGTGCGACCGGTGGCAGCCGGGCGTGAAGCTGATCCCGATGACCGACGACCGGGTGGAGACCCATGTCGCCGTCGAGGTGGACGGCGAGCGCAAGGCGGTCCACTTCCAGGAGTACTGGGTGCGGCTGCGGGCGTCGGTCCCGGCCGAGGCCGTCGTGCCGGTCGGCGCGGAGCAGGCCAAGCCGGCGCCGGGCGTGCTGGAGGCGATCGCCGCGGCCGACGTGGTGCTCTTCCCGCCGTCCAACCCCGTCGTCTCGGTCGGCACCATTCTCGCCGTGCCCGGGACAAGGGAGGCGATCGCCGAGGCCGGGGTGCCGGTGGTCGGCCTGTCCCCGATCGTCGGGGACGCGCCCGTGCGCGGGATGGCCGACAAGGTCCTCGCGGCGGTGGGCGTCGAGTCCACGGCCGCCGCGGTGGCCGAGCACTACGGCTCGGGGCTGCTGGACGGCTGGCTGGTGGACACGGTGGACGCGTCCGTGGTGGAGCGGGTCGAGGCGGCCGGGATCCGGTGCCGGGCGGTGCCGCTGATGATGACCGACGTGGATGCCGCCGCGCAGATGGCGCGCGAGGCGCTGGCCCTGGCCGAGGAGGTGCGGGCCGCATGAGCGGTGCGCCGTCGGCGGCCGGGCCGGGCGGCGGGACGGCCCCCGCGTTCCGGGTGTGGGCCGTGCCCGGCATCCCCGAGGTCGCCGAGGGCGACGACCTGGCCAAGCTGATCGCCGCCGCCGAGCCCGCGCTGGCCGACGGGGACGTACTGCTGGTCACCTCGAAGATCGTCTCCAAGGCGGAGGGCCGGCTCGTCGAGGCGGCCGACCGGGAGGCCGCGATCGACGCCGAGACGGTGCGCGTCGTGGCCCGGCGCGGACCGCTGCGCATCGTGGAGAACCGGCAGGGGCTGGTCATGGCCGCCGCCGGGGTCGACGCCTCCAACACCCCCGCCGGCACCGTGCTGCTGCTGCCCGAGGACCCGGACGCCTCCGCGCGGACCATCCGGGAGGGCCTGCGCGACGCCCTCGGCGTCGACGTCGCCGTCGTCGTCACCGACACCTTCGGCAGGCCCTGGCGGGCGGGGCTCACCGACGTCGCCATCGGCGCCGCCGGGCTGCGCGTCCTGGACGACCTGCGCGGCGGCACCGACGCGCACGGCAACGCGCTCGGCGCGACCGTCGTCGCCACCGCCGACGAACTCGCCGCCGCGGGCGATCTGGTCAAGGGCAAGGCCGCCGGGCTGCCGGTCGCCGTGGTGCGCGGCCTGCCGCACGTGCTGGCCGACGGCGACGGCGAGGGCGCGCGGGCCCTGGTGCGCGACGCGCGCGACGACATGTTCCGGCTCGGCACCTCCGAGGCCGTACGGGAGGCGGTGACCCAACGGCGTACCGTGCGGGCCTTCACCGACGAGCCGGTGGACCCCGGTGCGGTACGGCGTGCGGTGGCCGCCGCAGTGACCGCGCCGGCGCCGCACCACACCACGCCGTGGCGGTTCGTGCTGCTGGAGACCGCCGAGGTCCGCACCCGGCTGCTCGACGCGATGCGGGAGGCGTGGATCGCGGACCTGCGGCGCGACGGCAAGAGCGAGGAGTCCGTCGCGAAGCGGGTGCGGCGCGGGGACGTGCTGCGGGACGCGCCGTACCTGGTGGTGCCCTGTCTGGTCATGGACGGCTCGCACACCTACGGCGACGCGCGGCGCGACGGGGCCGAGCGGGAGATGTTCGTGGTGGCCGCCGGGGCCGGGGTGCAGAACTTCCTGGTCGCGCTGGCCGGGGAGCGGCTCGGGTCGGCGTGGGTGTCCTCGACGATGTTCTGCCGGGACGTGGTGCGGGAGGTGCTGGGGCTGCCGGCGGGGTGGGACCCGATGGGGGCGGTGGCGGTCGGGCATCCGGCCGAGGCGCCGCGGGCGCGGGCGGAGCGGGACGCGGAGACGTTCGTCGTGGCCTTGTGAGGGCCGGGGGCTTGGGGGCGCTCGTGAGGGGCTCGTGGGAGGGGTTCGCGACCGCCTAGGCTCGTAGCGCATCTCCGGTGCCTCCGGTGCCTCCGGTTTCTTCAGGACTTTTGGGATCTTCTTCGTGGCAGGACGCTTCGCTCCGCGGCCCACGCGTACGACCGTGCGCGGTGGGGACGTCGGCGTGCCCGGCGCGGGCGCCCCGGTCGGCGGGGTGCCCCGGCAGGCCGCGGCGGCCGGACGGGTGCGGGTGTGGGCGCCGGACGGGCCGCTGGACCTGGGGCTCGTGCTCGGGCCGCTGCGGCGCGGGCCCGGCGATCCGACGTTCCGGGCGCTGCCCGACGGGTCGGTGTGGCGGGCCTGCCGTACGCCGCTGGGTCCGGGGACGCTGCGGGTCGGGGCGTACGGCGGCCGGGTGCGCGGCGAGGCGTGGGGGCCGGGGGCGCAGTGGCTGCTGGAACGGCTGCCCGAACTGTGCGGGGCCGCCGACGATCCGGCCGCGTTCACGCCCAGGCACCGGCTGCTGGCGGTGACCCGGCACCGGCGGCCGGGGCTGCGGCTGACCCGGACCGGGCTGGTGCTGGAGTCGCTGATCCCGTCGATCCTGGAGCAGAAGGTCACGACGGTGGAGGCGTACGCGGCGTGGCGGACGCTGGTGCGGAGGTTCGGTGAGGTCGCGCCCGGTCCGGTGCCGGCGCCGATGTACGTCATGCCGGCGCCGCGCACCTGGGCGCTGATTCCGTCGTGGGAGTGGCACCGGGCCGGCGTCGAGGACAAGCGGGCGGCGACGGTGCTGCGGGCGGTGCGGGTGGCCGCGCGGCTGGAGGAGGCGGTGGGGATGTCTCCGGGGGCGGCGCGGGAGCGGCTGGAGCTGGTGGCGGGGATCGGGCCGTGGACGTCCGCGGAGGCGGTGCAGCGCAGTCACGGGGCGGCGGACGCGGTGACGGTGGGGGATCTGCACCTGCCGGGGATCGTAGGGTTCGCGCTGGCGGGCGACCGGCACGCCGACGACGCGGAGATGCTGCGGCTGCTGGAGCCGTACGCGGGGCAGCGGCACCGGGCCGCCCGGCTGATCCTGCTGAGCGGGCGGATGCCGGAGCGGCGGGGGCCGCGGATGACCCGCGGGGACATCGGGCGGTTCTGAGGCGAGCGCGGCCGCGGCCCGGCGGGGGCTACTCGTCCGGGGAGAAGCGCAGGGCGGCCGGGGGGATGCGGGCGTCGCACCAGACTCTCGCCCCGGCGCGCAGTTCGTTGTCGGAGCCGATGACCGCGCCGTCGCCGATGACCGTGCCGGACAGGACGGTACGGGTGCCGACGCGGGCGCGGGCGCCGATGAGGGAGTCGGTGATGACGGCGCCGGGCTCGATGACCGCGCCGGGCAGGATCGTGCTGCCGCTCACCCGCGCGCCCTCGGCGACGAACGCGCCCTCCCCCACCACCGTGCCGCCGGTCAGCTTGGCGTCGGGGGCGACGACGGCCGTGGGCAGGACCAGCCGGTCGCCGCAGCGGCCGGGGACGGCCGGCGAGGGGGCGCGGCCGAGGACCAGGTCCGCCGAGCCGCGTACGAAGGCGGCCGGGGTGCCGAGGTCCAGCCAGTAGGTGGAGTCCACCAGGCCCTGGAGGTGGGCGCCGGCCGACAGCAGGCCGGGGAAGGTCTCGCGCTCCACGGAGACCGGGCGCCCCTGCGGGATGGTGTCGATGACCGAGCGGCGGAACACGTACGCGCCCGCGTTGATCTGGTCGGTGACGATCTCCTCCGGGGTCTGCGGCTTCTCCAGGAAGGCGAGGACGCGGCCCGTCCCGTCGGTCGGGACGAGGCCGTACGCCCTCGGGTCCGTCACCTTCGTCAGGTGCAGGGAGACGTCCGCGCCGCTGTCCTCGTGGACGCGCACCAGGGCGCGGATGTCCAGGCCGGTCAGGATGTCGCCGTTGAAGACGAGGACCGGGTCCTCGGGGCCGGAGTGCAGGCGGGAGGCGACGTTGCGCAGGGCGCCGCCGGTGCCGAGCGGCTCCTGCTCCGTCACGTACTCCAGGTGGAGGCCGAGGGAGGAGCCGTCGCCGAAGTACGGTTCGAAGACCTCCGCCAGGTACGAGGTGGCCAGCACGACGTGCTCGACGCCCGCGGCCTTGGCCCGCGCCAGCTGGTGGGTGAGGAACGGCACCCCCGCCGCCCGCACCATCGGCTTGGGCGTGTGCACGGTGAGCGGACGCAGCCGGGTGCCCTTGCCGCCGACCAGGAGGATCGCTTCTGTCACCTGTCGTCTCCGCTTCCCGCCGGGACCGGCCGCTCTCGTCGTTCGGCCGGCCAGTTTATGCGGCTCCCCGCGCCGCCCCGGGCAGCGCCGCGCGGCTCCGCCGTCAGCGGCCCTGGTAGCGCGCCGCGGCCGAACGGACCGTGCCGAGCTTGCCGTAGAGCTGCCGTCCGGGGCAGTCGGTGGCGAAGCCGTCCCGGTGGCCGGAGACCACGTTCAGGTGTACGTTCTTTCCCTTTTGGTAGAGGTTGCCACCGGCGGACCTCAGATATGTCTTGGCGCGCGGATTCATCCCGTAGAGGCCGGTCTTCCACGCGACCAGCCGGGCGATGGCCGTGACGGCGGCCTTGGCGGGCTTGGTCTTGCTGTAGGTGCCGATGACGGCGACGCCCATGCTGTCGCTGTTGAAGCCCATGGTGTGGGCGCCGAGCACCGCCTTGGCCACTCCGCCGGCGCGGCCCTCGTAGAGGGTGCCGCACTTGTCGACGAGGAAGTTGTAGCCGATGTCGCGCCAGCCCATGCTCTTGACGTGGTAGCGGTAGATGCTGCGGATCACCGACGGCGTCTGTGCGCAGCGGTAGTTGTTGCCGGTGGCGGTGTGGTGGACGAAGACCGCCTTGACCTTCTTCGTGTAGACGAACCCGTGGGCGCGCAGCGACTCGTCCGCGCCCCAGCCGCGGCGGGTGACGATGCGGGGGCGCGGTCCGATGTGCGGCTTGGCCCGCTGATCCGCCGTCAGGTCGGCGCCGCGCAGGTCGAGCAGTTCGCGTTCGGTGTCCTCGGGGCCGAGTTCGGGGATCTCGGCGGCGCCGACCGGGACGAGGTCGGAGTTGGCGGCGGAGGCGGCGGTCGCCTCCTCGGTCAGCTCGCCGGTGCGGGGCTGGTCGGGCCCGGGCTCGGTGGTGGGCGGTTCGTCGCCGGGGTCGACGAGTTCGAGGCTCAGGTCGTCGGGGAGCGGGGCGGGGGGCGGGTCGGTGGCGTCGGTGCCGTCGTCGGTGTCGGTGCCGTCGTCGGTGTCGGCGCCGGTGCCGTCGTCGGTGTCGGCGCCGGTGCCGTCGTCGGTGTCGGCGCGGACGTGTACGTCGACGCCGTCGGAGTCGCCCACCCACAGCGGGGCGGTGGCGCCGCGGACATGGCCGGTGGTGCGCTCGGCGGTGCCGGGGTCGGCTCCGTGGTCGGCGTTGTGGGTGTCGACGTCCTGCCAGTCGGACCACGTGCCGGTGGCGGTGGAGCGGGTGCGGATCTGGACGCTGCCGCGCAGTTCGGCGTCGGGATCGGTCCAGACGACGCCGACCAGCGAGAAGTGCCGTACGTGCGCGCGGTACAGGCCCCGTTCGGGGGCGGTGAGGGCGCGGTCGCCGGGGTGGCCCGGGGCGCGGGGCGTGCGGGGCGCGCGGGGCCGGAGAGGCAGGGACTGGGTGCTGCCGGGGACGGACGCGGCCGCCGCCTCGGTCCTGACCGCGGGGTGGCCGGTCGCCCATCTCGCCGGCGCGGCGGTCGCGGGGAGGGCCGGCGACAGGGCGAGGGCCGCCGCGCTCGTGACACCGATCGAGGACGCAAGGAATCCGTATCGACGCATGATCCCGATCTTGAACATAGTCATACATATCTGTCCATCCAGGACCTGACGGTGCGTCGGCCGGCGTTCCGCCGAACCGGTGGCCGGTGCGCGGCCCGGCGGCGGGCGGCACGCGGCGCGCGGGGCGGTGGGCGGCGTACGCTTGCGCGGGTGAGAGCCGTCGAACGCACCCCTGCCGACCTGCTGAGTTCCGCGCTCGCCGCGGACCCCGGGCGCCCCCTGGTGACCTTCTACGACGACGCCACGGGCGAACGCGTCGAATTGTCCGTGGCCACGTTCGCCAATTGGGTGGCCAAGACGGCCAACCTCCTCCAGGGCGACCTGGCCGCCGCCCCCGGCGACCGGGTCGCGCTGCTGCTGCCGGCGCACTGGCAGAGCGCGGTGTGGCTGCTGGCGTGCGACTCGGTGGGCGCGATCGCGGACGTGGGCGGCGACCCGGCCGCGGCGGACGTCGTCGTCAGCGGGCCGGACGCGCTGGAGGCCGCGCGCGCCTGCTCCGGGGAGCGGGTGGCGCTGGCGCTGCGGCCGCTGGGCGGGCGGTTCCCGCAGCCGCCGGCCGGCTTCGCCGACTACGCCGTGGAGGTGCCGTCGCAGGGCGACCGGTTCGCGCCGTTCGCGCCCGTGGACCCGGAGGAGCCGGCGCTGATCGTGGCCGGCGCGGAGTACACGGCGGCCGAGGTCGTGGAGCGGGCCCGCGCCGACGCGCCGGGACTGGATCTGACGGGGCCGGGTTCCCGGCTGCTGTCGGGGCTGGCGTACGACACCTGGGAGGGGCTGAGCGCGGGCCTGTACGCCCCGCTCGCCGCCGGCGCTTCGGTCGTGCTGTGCCGCAACCTGGACCGGCTGGACGGGGACGCCCTGGCCCAGCGCATCGCAAACGAACGGGTCACCGCCACGGCCCGCTGAGCCCCGGCACGGCGCCGTCCGGCGGCGATCCCCAGGGCAGCACCGTCCGACGACGCACACCCCGGCGGAGTGCGCGGCACCGCCCGCCGGGCCGACCGTGCGGCACCCGTCCGGCCCATCAGCACCCCGCCTCCGCCCCGCGCTCGGGGCATGGTCGTAGGAGCGGCACGGTGTGTTCGTACGGCAGGAGGGTGGGTGCTGGGGTGACCCGCGGGGCAGGTGGGGCGGAGGTGGGGCCCGGGCTCGGCGCGTCGGCCACCGGCACCGGTCTCGCGCGGCGCCGGCGCCGCAACCGGCTGCGCGGCGGGGCGCTCGGGCTCGCCGTCCTCGTCGCCGGGGGCACCGGCGCGGGACTCGCGGCGTACACCACGCTCAGCGGCAACATCACCGCCGACGACGCCGCCGAGGCCGAGCTGCGCCGCTACGAGAAGGAGCGGCCCACCGCCCTGGTCAAGGGCGCGCAGAACATCCTGCTGATCGGCTCCGACACCCGCGCCGGCGGCGGCAACACGCACTACGGGCACGACTTGGGCACCGAGCGGTCCGACACCGTGATCCTGCTGCACCTGGCCGCCGACCGGCGCAGCGCCACCGCCGTCTCCCTGCCCCGGGACCTGATGGTGCGGGTGCCCGCCTGCCACCGTCCGGACGGCGGCACCGGCACGCCGGCGCTCACCGCGCTCAACCGCGCCTACGAGACCGGAGGTTCGGCCTGCACGATCCGTACCGTGGAGAAGCTGACCGACATCCGCGTCGACCACCATCTCGCCGTCGACTTCAGCGGGTTCAAGCAGCTGGTCGACGCGATGGACGGCGTGCCGGTGTGCCTGAAGGAGCCCGTCGACGACAAGGACGCGAGGCTGCGGCTGCCGGCGGGGCGGGTGACGCTGAACGGCGAGCAGGCCCTCGGCTACGTCCGCGCCCGCAAGTCGCTGGGCGACGGCAGCGACACCGACCGGATGGAGCGCCAGCAGCACTTCCTCGGCGCCCTCCTCGCCAAGGCGCGCGGCGACGACGTCCTGATGAACCCGGCGAAGCTGTACCCGGTGCTGAACGCGGCCACCCGGTCCCTGGCCGCCGATCCGCCCCTGGCGAGCCTGCGCGGGCTCTACCAGCTCGTGCGCGGGCTGCGCGACGTCCCCGCCGGGCAGGTGCGGTTCCTGACGGTGCCGCGCGAGGCGTACGCCCACGACGCCAACCGCGACCAGCTCGTGCAGCCCGCCGCCGGACAGCTGTTCGCCCGGCTGCGCGCGGACCGGCCGGTGGCGGTGGTGAAGGACGCTCCCCGGGATTCCCGGGCGAAGAGCGGCGATTCGGCCGCCCCGGAATCGAGGTCCGGGCCGCGGACGGGACCCGTGCCGCCGACGGCGAATGGTGATTCTCCTGTGCGGTCGGACGACTACGTTCGGTATGTTTTCGAGCACGCCGACTACGCCGACTACGCCGACCGGGCCGCCGGGCGGGCCGCGACCGCCGCGAACCCGCCTGCTCCCGCCCCGACGTTCACCGGCAGCGGCGCCGTCGAGGACGCGTGCGGGTAAAACCGCGGCCAAAGGCGAACTTTTGTCCACGGAAATGGATGGGATTGCCCCCTTGTAGGGACGTGCAATATGTCACCGGCGTCGCTGAATGCTCAATCGGCCGGATAGTGTGAGCGATCCGGTGCAGCCGACCGCGAGGTCTCCCTGGGGTCGTGCACTGTGTGACTGACCCGAGCGCCTTTGAGGGGGAAGGCGCCGCGTGGCCCCGACGGAGGATTCGGACAACCGTGGACGCGCAAGGCCGTGGGCGGGCGGACGACATCGATCCCGCAGACCAATGGGTGCTCAATCCGGAGACCGGCGAATACGAACTGCGACTGACGCCTTCCGCTCCGCAGTCGCCGGTCCCCGGCCCCCGCAGAGCAGGCTCCCGCAGAGCGGGCGCACCCGGGACGTCCGGTGCGTCCGGTACGTCCCGTGCGTCCGCCCCGGCGGGCGCGCGCGGCCCGGCCGGCACCGCCGGCCGGCGCGGCGCCGCGCCCGGACGGGAACAGACGCGGGAGGACGCCCCCGCCCGCCCGGTGCCCGGCCAGCGCCGCCGCCGCGGCGCGCCGCAGGAGGAGCCGCCGCCGCCCGGGCGGCGGGGCCGCCGGCCGGAGAAGGCCAAGAAGTCGAAGACCAAGAAGGCCCTGATGTGGACCGGCGGCACCATGGCGTTCGTCCTGGTGGGCGCCGGCACCGCCGGCTATCTGATCCTCAAGCACCTTGAGGGCAACATCAGCAGCACCGACGTCGGCAGCGCGGCCAAGAACGGCTTCAGCAAGGACGAGGCGTTCAACCTGCTGATCATCGGCACCGACAAGCGCACCGGCAAGGGCAACGAGGGCTACGGTGACAAGGGCAGCGTGGGCCACGCGGACACGAACATACTGCTGCACGTCTCCAAGGACCGCACCAACGCGACCGCGTTGAGCATCCCCCGCGACCTGATCGTGAACGTGCCGGACTGCCCGACCGTGCAGCCCGACGGCAGCACCAAGGTGATCCCGGGGACGGAGAACGTCCGCTTCAACACCAGCCTCGGCCAGGACGGCCGCGACGCCGGCTGCACCATGCGCACGGTGAAGGCGGTCACCGGGATCGCCCCGGACCACTTCATGATGGCCGACTTCAACGCGGTCAAGACGCTGACGAGCGCGGTCGGCGGTGTCGACGTGTGCCTCAAGCGCGCGGTCAACGACAAGGACTCGCACCTGAACCTGCCCGCCGGCGAGTCGAAGATCGAGGGCGAGCAGGCGCTGGCCTTCGTCCGCACCCGGCACAGCTTCGGCAACCACGGCGACCTGGACCGGATCAAGGTGCAGCAGCAGTTCCTCAGTTCGCTGATGCGGAAGATGGCCTCCGGCGACACCCTCAGCAACCCGGCGAAGCTGTACGACCTGGCCGACGCCGCCACCAAGGCGCTCACCGTCGACCAGGGCATCAACAAGGTCGGCACGCTCAAGGACATGGCCCTGGAGCTGAAGAAGGTGCCGCCGAAGAACATCACCTTCCTGACCGTGCCGGTGCTCGACAACCCGGCCGACGGACCGGTCCACAAGACGGTCATCGTCAACCAGGCCCAGGCCCCCCAGGTCTTCGACGCCATCAGCAACGACGTCTCCTTCACCGAGGTGAAGCGGAAGCAGAAGGCGGCCAAGGACGCCGAGGCCGCCCGGCTGAAGGGCGCCAAGTCCGCGGCCTCCGACGTGCGCGTGCGCATCCTGAACGGCGGCGCGCCTCCCGGTTCCGCGCAGGAGACCCTCACCTGGCTGCAGAACGCCAAGGGCGTGACCAAGTCGGAGAACGGCAGCAACGCGCCCGCCAAGCTCGCCAAGACCCAGCTCGAATACGCCCCCGACCAGGCCGCCCAGGCCCGTGAACTCGCCTCGCTCATGGGGCTGTCCGGGTCCGCGCTCAAGCCGGGCGAGAGCGTGCTCAACGCCCAGGGGCTGCCCGCGATGACGCTGACGCTGGGCAAGGACTTCAAGGGCGCGGGGATCTCGCTCACCGCTCCGGCCAAGGCGCCCACGGTCGACGGGCAGTCCACGGCCGACAAGGTTCAGTGCGCCAGTTGAGCGCAACCGTGTGACCTGACGGGCCTGTCCTACGTCTTACGAGGCGTACGACAGGCCTGTTCGATGACATGCAGCAGGGTGGGGAGGATGGGGAGTTGACCCAGAGCGGTCTGCGCGGGGAAGGGCATGCGGTCGATGACACGATGCCCCTCGCGTCGCGGGGTGGCAGCGCGCCGGACGGCAGCGGCCGGCCCGGCGCCGGGGAGGGCGACGGCGGGAAGGGCGGCGGCCGAAGAGGCCGCGGTACGGGCGGCAGACGGCCCAAGAGACGGGTGCTGCGCTGGTCGGCGACGGTGCTCGCGGTCGTCATACTCGGCACGGCCGGCGCCGGATACCTGTACTACGAGCACCTCAACGGCAACATACGCAAGGGCGAGCGCGACAGCGGCGACTCCAAGGCGCACAAGGCACAGCCCAACGCGGCCGGCCAGACGCCCGTGAACATCCTGCTGATCGGCTCCGACAGCCGCAACTCGGACGCCAACGTCGCCCTCGGCGGCAGCAAGGAGAACCGGGGCAGCCCGCCGCTGGGCGATGTGCAGATGCTCATCCACCTGTCCGCGGACCGCGAGAGCGCCTCCGTGGTGAGCATCCCCCGCGACACCCGGGTCGACATCCCCAAGTGCAAGGACCCGAAGACCGGCAAGGAGTTCGCGCCGGTCAACACCATCATCAACGAGTCCCTGGCACGCGGCGGCGCCGGCTGCACCCTCGCCACCTGGCAGAACCTCACCGGCGTCTACATCGACCACTGGATGACGATCGACTTCGCGGGCGTGGTGAGCATGGCCGACGCCATCGGCGGCGTCGACGTCTGCGTGAAGCAGAACGTGTGGGACCACTCGACGCCCGCCCAGCGCGGCGGATCCGGTCTCAAGATGAAGGCGGGCACCCAGAAGGTCCAGGGCAAGCAGGCCCTCCAGTGGCTGCGCACCCGGCACGCCTGGGGCAGCGACCTGATGCGGGCCCGCGCCCAGCACATGTACCTGAACTCGATGATCCGCACGCTCAAGGGCCAGAACGTCTTCACCGACAGCGGCCATCTGATGGACCTGGCCGAGGCGGCCACGAAGTCGCTCCAGGTCTCCGAGGAGATCGGCACCGTCAAGAAGCTGTACGACCTCGCCATGCAGCTCAAGACGGTCCCCACCGACCGCATCACCATGACGACGATGCCCAACGTCACCGACCCGCAGAACCGCGACCACGTCGTGCCGGCCGGCACGGACGCCCAGAAGATGTGGCAGATGCTCCGCGACGACGTGCCCTTCGACGCCAACGGCAAGCCGACCGAGGGCGGTTCGGGCGGCAAGGGCGCGAAGGGCGCGGCCGCTTCCGCGGACCCCGCGCATCCGGACGACCAGATCGGCGTCATGGTGCAGAACGGCACCCGTACGTCGTCGCTCTCCCCGGTGCGCCACCGGGCGGCCGACATCAGCGACGTACTGGTGGGCAAGGGCTTCACCAAGGCGTCTGCGGACGCGTCGGTGACGCCGGACGCCGACAAGACGGTGGTCCGCTACCCGAGCGCCGATCTGAAGGGCGACGCCGAGCGGGTGGCCAAGGCGCTGGGCATCCCGGTGAGTTCGGTGGAGAAGTCGACCGACGTCTCCGGCGTCACCCTGGTCGTGGGCGCCGACTGGCGCACGGGGTCCTCCTACCCGAAGGAGGCGGCCCCGAAGGCGGGCGACATCCCGAAGACCTCCGACGCCATCAACGGCGCGGACACCGGGCAGTGCATGGACGTGAGCGAGAAGATCTACACCTGGTAGCCCGGCGAACAGGAAAGGGCCCCGTCCTCGGACGGGGCCCTTTCCCGTGTTCGTACGGCGCGGGCGGCGGTCAGCCGGCGGCGGGGACGACCGCCGGGCGGCGGGAGGCGATGACCTTCCTGGCCAGCGACCTGGGGCTGGTGAGGAAGCCCCAGCCCCACGACATGTGCATGGTGGCCAGGGCCATCGGTATCCGCAGCCGCGCCTTCGGCGGCAGGCCCTTGCCCGCGGGCAGCGAACCGGCGGCGATCGCCGCCAGGTAGCCCGCCGGGACCACGAACGCCCACGGAGTCACCGCGACGCCCGCCACGATCCCGGCCGCGATCGCGCACACCGCGGTCGGCGGGGCGAGGTAGCGCAGGTTGATGGAGCCCTCGTGGTAGCGGGCGACGACGTGCCGCCAGCGGCCGTAGTCCTTGTACTGCTTGGCCAGCGCGCGCACGCTCGGACGGGGCCGGTAGGAGACCCGCAGCTCGGGCGAGAACCAGATCAGGCCGCCCGCCTCGCGGATGCGGAAGTTCAGCTCCCAGTCCTGGGCGCGGATGAACTCCTCGTTGTAGCCGCCCTGCTGCTCCAGCGCGGCGCGGCGGAAGACACCCAGGTAGACGGTCTCGGCCGGGCCGGCCCGGCCGCCGGTGTGGAAGGCCGCGTTGCCGACGCCGATCCTGGAGGTCATGGCGGCGGCGACCGCGTGCTCCCAGGCGTTCTCGCCCTCGGCGTGCATGACGCCGCCGACGTTCTGCGCGCCGGTCTCCTCCAGGAGCCGGACCGCGGTGGCGATGTAGTTCGGCGAGAGCATGCCGTGGCCGTCGACGCGGACCACGATCGGATGGCGGGACGCCTTGATCGCGGCGTTCAGCGCGGCGGGGGTGCGGCCGGTGGGGTTCGGGACCGTGTGCACGCGCGGGTCGTTCCGTACGAGTTCGGCGGCGATCTCGTCCGTGCGGTCCGCGGACGGACCCAGGGCGATGACGACCTCCATCTCGCCGGCGTACTCCTGCGCGAGGATCGCTTCGACGGCCCCGCGCAGATGCCGCTCCTCGTTGAGGACGGGCATGATCACAGACACGGCGGGGAACCGCACGTCGGGCTTGGCGTTCATCGGTGCTCACGTTACCGCGAACGGGGGACACCGGTGCGCGCCGCGGGGGCCCGCTCACCGGTCAGCCGATCGTATGGCCCTACGGTGCTCACGGTGTCCACCCACGCCATATGCGGAGGTGTCCCCCATGTCCACCACGTCGCACCGGCCGCCCCGGCCGCCCGCGCAGTCGCGGCGCGCACCGCGCCGGCCCTCGCCCCCGCCCCCTCCCTCGCCCCGGCCGGACCACCTGCCCTACGCGCCCGCGCCGCGGCGCAGACCGCGCTGGGCCATGCGGGCGGCGATCACCCTGTCGGTGGTGCTGCTCGCCTCCGCCGGGATCGGGCACGCGGTGGTCTCCAGCCTGGACGCCGACATCAGCCGGGTCGATCCGTTCCGGGACATGAAGAACCGCCCGCCGAGCGGGCACGGCATGAACGTGCTGCTGGTCGGCACCGACGGCCGGGACCGGATCAGCGAGCGGGAGCGGCGGGCGTACCGGCTGGGCGGCCAGCCCTGCCACTGCACCGACACCATGATGATCGTGCACGTCTCCAGCGACCGGGAGCGCGCCAGCGTCGTCAGCCTGCCCCGGGACACCTACGTCGAGCTGCCCGCCCACGTCGACCAGGTCACCGGCAGGCAGCGCCCGCCGCACCCGGTGAAGCTGAACGCGGCGTACGCGGAGGGCGGCCCGAACCTCACCGTGCGCACGGTCGAGGACCTGACGCACCTGAAGATCGACCACTACCTGGAGGTCGACTTCACCACCTTCATGCGGACCGTGGACGTCCTGGACGGCGTGCCGCTGTGCACCGCCGAACCGCTCAAGGACGCGTACACGGGGCTCGACCTGCCGGCCGGCACGCACACCCTGACCGGCGGGCAGGCCCTCCAGTACGTCCGCTCCCGGCACGTCGACTCGGGCAGCGACTTCGGCCGGATGCAGCGCCAGCAGCGGTTCCTGGCCGCGCTGCTGGAGCGGGCGACCGCCTCGCGGGTGCTGCTGAACCCGATGCGGTTCCGGGACGTGACCCGGGCGGTGCTGGGGTCGGTCCGCGCGGACCGCGGCTTCCACACCGACGAGCTGCTCGACCTCGGGCGGGCGATGCGGAACTTCTCCCCCTCGTCCTCGGAGTTCACCACCGTCCCGATCGCCCAGACCGCCTTCCCGGTCAAGGGCCTCGGCTCGACCGTGAAGTGGGACCCGGTCAAGGCGCGAGAGCTGTTCCGCTCGCTGCGCGAGGACCGGCCGCTGGCCGCGCGGGAGCAGGCGCCGCGCACGGACCCCTCGGCGTCGGTGGAGATCGCCCCGCGGCGGGTGCGGGTGCAGGTGGAGAACGGCACCGACACGGCCGGTCTCGGGCGGCGGGTGGACACGGCGCTGGCCGGGGTCGGCTTCGTGACGACCAAGGCGCCGGTGGACTCCCGCGAGCGCGGCGTCAAGCGGACCGCCGTGCTCTACGACCCGCGCTGGGACCGTTCGGCCCGGTCGGTGGCGGCCGCGCTGCCCGGCAGCGAGCTGCGCGCCGTCCCGGGCATGGGCGCCACGATGCGGGTGATCGCCGGCGCCGACTTCCGCCAGGTCCGCCCGGTCCGCGTCGAGGACCCGGTCAAGCGCGCCACCAAGGTGGTGCGGGGCGACGAGGTCTCCTGCGAGTGAGCCGCCGTGCCCGCGGGGCGCGGCGGGGACGGGGACAGGGGCAGAGCCGTGCGGTTCAGTCCTCGAAGCCCTCCGCGGCGCGCTTCTCGCGCAGTTCCCGGATGGCGCGGCGGCGGGCCAAGCGGTGGGTGCGGCGGATCTGGGCCTCCTCGTAGCGCCGCTTGTCCCGCTCGGTCTCGGGCAGGACGGGCGGTACGGTGCGCGGCCGGCCGTCGGCGTCCACGGCGGCGAAGACGAGGTAGGCGGAGCCGACCTGGGTGGCGGGCGTGGACTCGTTCCAGCGCTCGGCCAGCACCCGGACGCCGACCTCCATGGAGGTCCGGCCGGTCCAGTTGACCTGGGCCTTCACATGGACCAGGTCGCCGACCCGGACGGGTTCGAGGAACACCATCTCGTCCATGGAGGCGGTGACGGCGGGGCCGCCGCTGTGCCGGCCGGCCACCGCGCCGGCCGCGTCGTCGACCAGCTTCATGATCACTCCGCCGTGCACCGTGCCCAGCAGGTTGGTGTCGCTGTGGGTCATGATGTGGCTGAGGGTGGTGCGGGAGGCCGAGGTCGGCTTGCCCGGGATCTCCGGGGCGCCGGATTCCACGGCCGAGGACTGATCTGTCATGGCCCCCACCCTATGCCGAGGCGACAATCGGGCTGATTTGTGTCAGCTTCGCAACAGCGAGGCCCTGATTTTCCGACGGCCCTTGTAAGGCACACCCCGCCGCCCGGCACACTGGGCCACATGAATGAATGGCCCGAGGGGCGGTCCGACCGAGACGGCGGACCCCGGTACGGACGCGGCAGCGCCGGGGCGCAGCCGGAAGGCGCACAGGTGATGCGCCAGGTACGGCGCGGCGGCCAGGTGCCGCCCGGACAGCGCGCCCCCGGCGGCCGCGGCCGCCCCTCGGCGCCGCCCCACGGGGTGCCGCAGCAGCCGTCGTACGTCGACGGCGGCGAGGGCCGGGGCTTCGCCGGCGGCGACGGCTACGACAGCGGCTACAACACCGGCCAGGTGTACGGCACCCCCGGCGGTGGCGGCCCGGCGGGCCCCGGCGGCGCGCACCCGCGCGGTCCGCGCCCCGCGCCGAACTGGCGGCGCCGGATCAAGTGGACCGCGATCACGGTGGTCACGGTCGTGGTGGTGACGTCGGTCGCCACCTACTTCTGGGCCGACTCCAAGCTGCACCGCGACGTCGACCTGTCCAAGGTCATCGACCGCCCGGACTCCGGCGACGGCACCAACTACCTGATCGTCGGCTCCGACAGCCGCGCCGGGATGTCCGCCGAGGACAAGAAGAAGCTGCACACCGGCTCCGCCGAGGGCAAGCGCACGGACTCGATGATGATCCTGCACGTCGGCGGCAACGGCGACACGCTGATCTCCCTGCCGCGCGACTCGAACGTGGAAATACCGTCGTACAAGGGCGCGGAGTCGGGCAGGACGTACCCGGCGACGGGACGGCAGACCAAGCTGAACGCCGCCTACGCCGAGGACGGCCCGACGCTGCTGGTGCGCACCGTCGAGTACAACACCGGTCTGCACATCGACCACTACGTGGAGATCGGCTTCGCCGGCTTCGCCAACATCGTGGACGCGGTCGGCGGTGTGGAGATGACCATCGACAAGCCGTTCAAGGACAAGTGGTCCGGCGCCGACTTCCAGGCGGGCAAGCAGAAGCTGAACGGCCAGCAGGCCCTCGCCTTCGTCCGCACCCGGCACGCCTTCGCCGCCTCCGACCTCCAGCGCACCAAGAACCAGCAGAAGTTCCTCTCCGCGCTGGCGCACGAGGTGGCCACGCCGTCCACGGTGCTCAACCCGTTCGCGTTCTACCCGACGATGAGCGCGGGACTGGACTCCCTGGTCGTCGACAAGGACATGAGCCTGTGGGACCTGGCCTCCATGTTCTGGGCGATGAAGGGCGTCAGCGGCGGCGACGGCACCTCCATGAACATGCCGATCTCGGGCTCCACGGGCGGCAACCTCGTCTGGGACAAGGCGAAGGTCAAGACGCTGGTGAACCAGCTGAACCACGACGAGAAGGTCACCGTCTCGGGCGACTGACGGCAGGCATGGCGCGCCCGGCGCGCGCGGCGGGGCCCCGCGGTACGAGACCGCGAGGCCCCGCCGCCGTGCCGGGGCGGGTCACATGGGAGCGCCCGCCATCGAGCGGCACATCTCGGCGCAGCGGCGACACGCCTCCGCGCAGCGCATCATCATCTGGTCGTCGGGCATCGACATGCACGCCTCGGCGCACATGTCGCACGCCTTGGCGCACATCGCGCACATGTCGCCGGCCATCGGCGAGCGGCGCATCATCATGTCCGCGCACATCCGGGTGGTCTCGGAGCAGTCCATGAGCGCGCGCATGATCTGCATCTGCGCCTGACCGCCCATCTGCATGCAGGAGCTCATGGCCTCCTCGCAGATGTTGTGGCAGGTCATGCAGGCGTCGACGCAGTCCTGCATCTCCTTGCTCATGGCGGTCATGGCGCTGGGCTGGGTGTGGGTCATGGCTCCTCCAGGGGGGACGACGGGAGCGGGGGCCGGGGACGGACCCCGTGCCCTTCCGTCGTACAGCCGCCCGCCGCCGCCCGCCATCCGGAGCAGCGGCCGCCGCCAGGGCCGTTGGAGTGGCGGCCCGCTCCCGGCCGCCGGACGCGCGACGGCCCCCGGCGGTGTCCGCCGGAGGCCGTGCGCGAGGAACCCGGGAGCCAGGGGCGACCGGTTACGGCAGGTTGCGGGCCATGACGATCCGCTGGACCTGGTTGGTGCCCTCGTAGATCTGGGTGATCTTGGCGTCGCGCATCATGCGCTCCACCGGGTAGTCACGGGTGTAGCCGTAGCCGCCGAGCAGCTGGACGGCGTCCGTGGTGACCTCCATGGCGATGTCCGAGGCGAAGCACTTGGCGGCCGCGCCCAGGTAGGTGAGGTCGGCGTCGCCGCGCTCGGAGGCGGCCGCGGCCTGGTAGGTCAGGGCGCGCGCGGCCGAGACTTTCATGGCCATGTCGGCGAGCATGAACTGGATGCCCTGGAAGTCGGCGATCGGCTTGCCGAACTGCTTGCGCTCCTTGACGTAGCCCTTGGCGTAGTCGAGGGCGCCCTGGGCGATGCCGAGGGCCTGGGCGGCGATGGTGATGCGGGTGTGGTCGAGGGTCTTCATGGCGGTGGCGAAGCCGGTGCCCTCGGCGCCGATCATGCGGTCGGCGGGGATGCGCACGTTGTCGAGGTAGACCTCGCGGGTCGGCGAGCCCTTGATGCCGAGCTTCTTCTCCGGGGCGCCGAAGGAGACGCCCTCGTCGGACTTCTCCACGACGAAGGCGGAGATGCCCTTGGAGCGCTTCTCCGGGTCGGTGACCGCCATCACCGTGTAGTACTCGGAGACGCCCGCGTTGGTGATCCAGCGCTTGACGCCGTTGAGCACCCAGAAGTCGCCGTCGCGCACGGCCCTGGTCTTCATGCCGGCCGCGTCGGAGCCCGCGTCGGGCTCGGAGAGGCAGTACGAGAACATGCCGTCGCCCTTGGCGAGCGGCGTCATGTACTTCTTCTTCAGCTCCTCGGAGCCGGACAGGATCACCGGGAGCGAGCCCAGCTTGTTCACGGCCGGGATCAGGGAGGAGGACGCGCAGACGCGGGCCACCTCCTCGATGACGATGACCGTCGCGAGGGCGTCGGCGCCCGCGCCGCCGTAGCTCTCGGGCACGTGCACGGCGTGCAGGTCGTTCGCGGTCAGGGCGTCGAGGGCCTCCTGCGGGAAGCGGGCCTCCTCGTCCACCGCTGCGGCGTGCGGCGCGATCTTCGCCTCGGCCAGCGAACGGATGGCGTCGCGGAGCATGTCGTGCTCCTCGGACGGGCGGTACAGGTCGAAGTCAGCCGATCCGGCCAAGGTCTCTCACGCTCCAAAGACGACCAGGGAATGCTAATTACCGTTAAGTAACCCAAATTTTAGGGGCCGCGCCCACGCGAGGGATACGTGAGCTTGGCGACAGCCGGGACATCGCCCGTCGTGGGCGGCGCCCACGCCCCGGATATGCTCGGGCAGCGCATTGCCATCATCCCTCCTGGAGCACCGCATGAGCCTGAAGATCACCGTGATCGGCACCGGCTATCTCGGCGCGACGCACGCCGCGGCTATGGCCGAGATGGGCTTCGAGGTGCTCGGGCTCGACGTCGTCGCCGAGAAGATCGAGATGCTGCGGCGCGGCGAGGTCCCGATGTACGAGCCGGGCCTGGAGGAACTGCTGCGCCGGCACGTGGCCGGCATCGAGGGCTCCACCGGCCGGCTGCGCTTCACCCAGGACTGGGCCGAGGCGGGCGCCTTCGGCGACGTCCACTTCATCTGCGTGAACACTCCGCAGAAGCACGGCGAGTACGCCTGCGACATGAGCTACGTCGACTCCGCGATCGCCTCCCTCGCCCCGCACCTGACCGGTCCGGCGCTGGTGGTCGGCAAGTCGACGGTGCCGGTCGGTTCGGCGGACCGGCTGGCCCGCAAGGTCGCCGAGCTGGCGCCCGCGGGCGAGGACGCCGAACTGGCCTGGAACCCGGAGTTCCTGCGCGAGGGCTTCGCCGTCCAGGACACCCTGCACCCGGACCGGATCGTGGTCGGCGTGCGCGGCGAGCGGGCGGAGAAGCTGCTGCGCGAGGTGTACGCCGCGCCGATCGGCGAGGGCTCCCCGTTCGTGGTCACCGACTTCCCGACCGCCGAACTGGTGAAGACCTCCGCGAACTCCTTCCTGGCCACCAAGATCTCCTTCATCAACGCGATGGCCGAGGTGTGCGAGGCGGCCGGCGGCGACGTGGCCAAGCTGGCCGAGGCGATCGGGTACGACGACCGGATCGGAAAGAAGTTCCTGCGCGCCGGGATCGGCTTCGGCGGCGGCTGCCTGCCCAAGGACATCCGGGCCTTCATGGCGCGCGCCGGCGAGCTGGGCGCCGACCAGGCGCTGACGTTCCTGCGCGAGATCGACTCGATCAACATGCGCCAGCGCGGGCAGATGGTGGAGCTGGCCCGGCAGGCGCTGGGCGGCGGGCCGTTCCTAGGCAAGCGGATCGCGGTGCTCGGCGCCACCTTCAAGCCCGACTCGGACGACGTGCGCGACTCGCCCGCGCTGAACGTGGCCGGCCAGATCCACCTCCAGGGCGGCCAGGTCACCGTCTACGACCCCAAGGGCATGGCCAACGCCCGCCGCGTCTTCCCGACCCTCGGCTACGCCGACTCCGCGCTGGCGGCGGTCCGGGGCGCCGACGCGGTGCTGCACCTGACCGAGTGGCGGGAGTTCCGCGAGCTGGACCCGGCCGAGCTGGGCGAGGCCGTCGCCGCCCGCCTCGTACTGGACGGCCGCAACGCGCTGGACCCGGACCTGTGGCGCCGCGCGGGCTGGACCTACCGGGCGATGGGCCGCCCGACGGCGTAACGACACCGGGCGACGGGCGCCGCTGCCGTACGGCGACGGCTTCCGTGGCCGGGCCGGTGACGGCGACAGCTTCCGTGGCCGGACCGGTGACGGCGACGGCTTCCGTGGCCGGACCGGTGACGGCGACGGCTTTCGCGGCCGGACCGGTGACGCCGGTTCGGCCGAGGCTCAGTCGGCCGAACCGGCGTCCTCCCGCATTCTGCACCACCGGCGCGCCGCTCAGCCCGCCCGCGCCCGGTAGCGGCGCATCTTCGCGCGCGCCCCGCACACCCGCATCGTGCACCAGCGGCCGCGGCCGGCCGGACTGCGGTCGTAGTACGCCCAGTGGCAGTCCGCCGCCTCGCAGGCCTTCAGCCGGGTCCAGGTGCCCGCGACGAGCGCCTCGGCGACCGCGGCGGCCACCCGGCAGAGCAGCGGCCCGGCGTCGGCCGGGGCCAGGGCGGCGGAGCCGTCCCGGGCGTCGACGGCCACCAGCAGCGGGGCCCCGGCCAGCAGCTCGCCCAGCGGGGCCACCGCGCGGTGCGGCGGACGGCCGGCGTGCGCCAGCAGCGCCGCCCGCAGCGACTCGCGCAGGGCGCGCGCCGCGGGCAGGCCGGCCGCGTCGATCCCGAACTCCGCCCGGCCCTCCGGCGTGTCGAGCCGGTCGGCGCCCCCGTCGAGATCCAGCGTGTTGACCAGGGACTGGAGCAGAGCCAGGCCGCCGGGCGCGGGCGATCTCTCACTCATACGGCGACGGTACCGCGCAAAACCGTTGCGCGGTTACCGGCAATGGGCCAGCATGCGGTAACCGTTACCGGTTACCCGTCCTTTCAGGTAACCGCCACCGCAGGTAACCGTCATCGCTCTCTGGGAGGAAGTCATGGCTCTCGCCAAGCTGGGTGTCGTCGTACTGGACTGTCCCGACCCGCGCGCGCTCGCCGCGTTCTACGCCGAGGTGCTGGGCGGGACGGTGGAGGGGGAGGGCGACTGGGTGGATCTGACGGTGCCGGGCGGGCCCGCACTGGCGTTCCAGCGGGCGCCCGGCCTGACCGCGCCGGAGTGGCCGCGCGCGGACCGCAACGCGCAGCAGTTCCACCTGGACCTGACCGTGGCGGACCTGGACGCGGCCGAGCGGGGCGTGCTCGCGCTCGGCGCCAGGCCGCTGGCCGAGCCGGACGGCAAGAGCTTCCGGGTTTACACGGACCCGGCCGGGCACCCGTTCTGCCTCTGCGCCTGCTGACGTCCCGGGCCGCCGGGAGGCGCCCGCCGACGTCCCAAGACACCGGGAGCTGTCATGCCTGCCGTGGCCCGTCCGCGTTCCGTCGTCCTCGACTGCCCCGACCCGCACGCGCTCGCCGGCTTCTACGCCGGCCTCGGCGGGGGCACACCGCGGCCCGAGGACGACGACTGGGTGGTCCTGGCGATCCCCGGCGGGCCGCGGCTCTCCTTCCAGCGGGCGCCCGGCCTGACGCCGCCGGAGTGGCCGCGCGCGGACCGCAACGCGCAGCAGCTGCACCTCGACTTCGACGCCGGGTCCACCTGGGAGGAGATGGACGCCGCCCACGAGCGGGTGCTGGCCCTCGGCGCGCGCCCGCTGGACCTGGAGGACAGCGAGAAGAAGGACTTCCGGGTCTACGCCGATCCGGCGGGGCATCCGTTCTGCCTCTGCCGGATCGAGCACCCGTAAGGGAGCACCCATGGGGGAGCGCCCATGGGGGAGCGCCCGTAGGGGGCCGCCGCGACCGACGGCCCCGGTGACGGCCGGCCGCGTCAGCCGTCCAGTTGCGCGAACGTCGCGTGGGACGGCGCCCGCGTGGCCCGGACGTCGCGGGCGACGTCCTCGGCCGCGCCCAGCACCCGTACCGCGTTCTGCCAGGTCAGCTTGGCCAGGTCGGACGTCGACCAGCCGCGGTCCAGCAGTTCGGCGAGCAGGTTCGGGTAGCCGGAGACGTCGTCGAGACCGGCCGGGGTGAAGGGCGTGCCGTCGTAGTCGCCGCCGATGCCGAGGTGGTCGACGCCGGCGACCTCGCGCATGTGGTCGAGGTGGTCGGCGACGGTGGCCGCGGTCGCGACCGGCCGCGGGTGCGCCTCCTCGAAGGCCCGGTGGACCTTCATGCCCTCCTCGGTGGTGTCGAGGTGGTGCAGGCCGTGCGCGCGCATGTTCTCGTCGGCCGCGACCGTCCAGTCGACGGCGGCCTGGAGCACGAACTTGGGCACGAACGTCACCATCGCCATGCCGCCGTTGGCCGGCAGCCGCTCCAGTACGTCGTCCGGGACGTTGCGCGGGTGGTCGCAGACGGCGCGCGCTGAGGAGTGCGAGAAGATCACCGGGGCCACCGAGGTGTCCAGCGCGTCCCGCATCGTCGTCGCGGCCACGTGCGAGAGGTCCACCAGCATCCCGAGGCGGTTCATCTCCCGCACCACCTCGCGCCCGAACGCCGACAGACCGCCCACCACCGGCTCGTCGGTCGCCGAGTCCGCCCACGCCGTGTTGTCGTTGTGGGTGAGGGTCATGTAGCGCACGCCGAGCGCGTACAGCTGGCGCAGCACGCCCAGCGAGTTCGCGATCGAGTGGCCGCCCTCGGCGCCCATCAGGGAGGCGATGCGGCCCTCGCCGCGGGCCGCCTCCATGTCGGCGGCGGTCAGCGCGGGCGCCAGGTCCGCCGGGTGGCGCTCCACCAGCCGCCGTACGCAGTCGATCTGCTCCAGCGTCGCGGGGACCGCGTCGGGCAGGTCGGAGCGGACGTAGACCGACCAGTACTGCGCGCCGACGCCGCCCGCGCGCAGCCGGGGCAGGTCGGTGTGCAGGTGGGCGTTCTGCGGGACGGCGATGTCGCGGGCGCCGAGGTCGTAGTCGACCTGCTCGCGCAGCGCCCAGGGCAGGTCGTTGTGGCCGTCGACGACGGGGAAGTCGCGCAGCAGTTCCCGGGCCCGGTCCAGTGAGCTCATCGCGGTCACTTCCCCCTGCCGAAGCCGAAGCCGGCCGCGCCCTCGACCTTGGCGCGCAGCCGCTTGCCCTTCTCGGTGGCCTGGTCGTTGAGGTCCTGGAGGAAGTCGGTCATCCGGTGCCGCAGCTCCTCGTCGTGGGCGGCGAGCATCCGGACGGCCAGCAGACCGGCGTTGCGCGCGCCGGCCACCGACACCGTCGCGACCGGGACGCCGGCCGGCATCTGCACGATCGACAGCAGCGAGTCCATGCCGTCCAGGTACTTCAGCGGCACGGGCACGCCGATCACCGGCAGCGGGGTGACGGAGGCGAGCATGCCGGGCAGGTGGGCGGCGCCGCCCGCGCCCGCGATGATCGCCTTGAGCCCGCGCTCGGCCGCCTGCTCGCCGTACGCGATCATCTCGCGCGGCATCCGGTGCGCGGAGACGACGTCGACCTCGTAGGCGATCTCGAACTCGTCGAGCGCCTTGGCGGCGCCCTCCATCACGGGCCAGTCGGAGTCCGACCCCATGACGATGCCGATAACGGGGCTCATTCGGTGATCGTGCCCTTCAGGTAGCCGGCTGCGTGGTGGGCGCGTTCCAGTACGTCGTCCAGGTCGTCGCCGTAGGTGTTGACGTGGCCGACCTTGCGGCCGGGCTTCACGTCCTTGCCGTACATGTGGATCTTGAGCTGGGGGTCGCGGGCCATGCAGTGCAGGTACGCGGAGTACATGTCCGGGTAGTCGCCGCCCAGGACGTTGGCCATGACCGTCCACTTCGCGCGCGGGCGCGGGTCGCCCAGCGGCAGGTCGAGGACGGCGCGGACGTGGTTGGCGAACTGCGAGGTGATCGCGCCGTCCATCGACCAGTGGCCGGAGTTGTGCGGGCGCATCGCCAGTTCGTTGACGAGGATGCGCCCGTCGCGGGTCTGGAACAGCTCGACGGCGAGGTGGCCGACGACGCCGAGTTCCTTGGCGATGGTCAGCGCCATCTCCTCGGCCCTGAGCGCGAGGGCCTCGTCCAGGTCGGGGGCCGGCGCGATCACGGTGTCGCACACGCCGCCGACCTGCCGCGACTCCACCACCGGGTAGGCCACAGCCTGCCCGTGCGGGGAGCGGACCACGTTGGCGGCCAGCTCGCGGACGAAGTCGACCTTCTCCTCGGCCAGCACGGGCACACCGGCGCGGAACGGGTCGGCGGCCTCCTCGGCCGAGCCGACCACCCACACGCCCTTGCCGTCGTATCCGCCGCGGACGGTCTTGAGGACCACCGGGAAGCCCTCGCCCTCGGCCGCGAACGCCGCCACGTCGGCCGGATCGGCCACGATCCGGTGCCGCGGGCAGGGCACGCCGAGCGCGTCGAGCCGCGCCCGCATCACGCCCTTGTCCTGGGCGTGCACGAGCGCGTCGGGGCCGGGGCGCACGGGGATGCCGTCCGCCTCCAGGGCCCGCAGATGCTCGGTGGGAACGTGTTCGTGATCGAAGGTGATCACGTCGCAGCCCCGTGCGAAGGCCCGCAGCGTGTCCAGATCGCGGTAGTCGCCGATGACGACGTCGCTCACGACCTGTGCCGCGGAATCCTGAGGGGTGTCACTGAGGAGCTTGAACCTGATGCCGAGCGGGATGCCCGCCTCGTGTGTCATACGAGCGAGCTGTCCACCGCCGACCATGCCGACTACCGGGAACGTCACGCCCCTAGGGTATCGGCCGGGCCACGGCGGCCGGATCCCGCGCTCCCGCCCCGCCCGCACCCGCGCTCCCCCGGCCCGCGCCGGGGCGTCTTACCGAGCCCTTCACCGTCTCTTTCCCGTCTTTTCCGGGACTCTTTCCGACCCGTTCGGGGGGTCATGAGCCGTCCGCGGGCGCGGGCACCCGCCGCTGGTTAGCATGGCGGGGTTGACGAAACCGACCCGGACGGGGGCCTGCACGACCATGGGACATGGTTCCTCGGGACGCCCACCGGCGTCCCCGGCCTCCCCGGCGACCCCCGCACCGCCCGCGTCCGGCGCGTCCGGCGCGTCCGGCGCGTCCGGCGCGTCCGGCGCGTCCGGCGCGTCCGGCGCGTCCGGCGGCGGCCTGCTCGGCCGGATCCGCCGGGCCTGGCGCGAGGTCGTCAAGTTCGGCGCGGTGGGCGGAGCGGGCCTGCTGGTCAACCTGCTCGTGTTCAACCTGGTACGGCACACCACCGACCTCCCGGTGGTGCGGGCGAGCGTCATCGCGACCGTCGTGTCGATCGTCTTCAACTACATCGGGTTCCGCTACTTCACCTACCGGGACCGCGACAAGAGCGGCCGCACCAAGGAACTGACGCTGTTCCTGCTGTTCAGCGCCATCGGCCTGGTGATCGAGAACGGCGTGCTCTACCTGGCGACGTACGGCTTCGGCTGGCACAGCCCGCTCCAGAGCAACGTCTTCAAGTTCCTCGGCATCGGCATCGCCACCCTGTTCCGCTTCTGGTCCTACCGCAGCTGGGTCTTCCGCGCCCTGCCGGCCGGCCGGGAGAGCGGCGCGGCGGCCGGCGACCCGGGGTCCGGCGCCCGTGAGCCGGTGGCGGACGCGGAGTCGTACCTGAAGGCGCAGCCGAAGGGCCCGCAGAGCCCGCGGCCGAAGAAGCCGCAGCCGAAGGTCTACCGCTAGCGAGGTCCACCGCTAGCGCACGGTCGGCAGGTCCTCCGCGGTCCGCTTCGGCGGGGGCGTGCGGGACAGGAACAGGCCGAAGACCGGCGGCTGGGCCTGGAGCAGCTCCAGCCGGCCGCCGTCCGCCTCGGCGAGGTCGCGGGCGACCGCCAGGCCGATGCCCGTGGAGTTGCGGCCGCTGATCGTGCGCTCGAAGATGCGGGCGCCCAGGTCGGCGGGGACGCCGGGACCCTCGTCGGTGACCTCCACGACCGCCTGGTTGCCGGTGACGCGGGTGCGCAGCGCCACCGTGCCGCCGCCGTGCATGAGGGAGTTCTCGATCAGCGCGGCCAGCACCTGCGCGACCGCGCCCGGTGTGCCCACCGCCCGCAGATGCCGCTTGCCGGAGCTGACGATGGCCCGGCCCGCGCTGCGGTAGGCGGGGCGCCACTCGGCGATCTGCTGCTGGATGACCTCGTCGATGTCGAAGGTGACCGCGGAGCCGGTGCGCGGGTCGCGGGAGTTGGTCAGCAGCCGCTCCACCACGTCCGTCAGCCGCTCGACCTGGGTGAGCGCGACGTTCGCCTCCTCCTTCACCGTGTCCGGGTCGTCGGTGAGGGTGATCTCCTCCAGACGCATGGACAGCGCGGTCAGCGGCGTGCGCAGCTGGTGGGAGGCGTCGGCGGCCAGGCGCCGTTCGGCGGTGAGCATCCGGGCGATGCGCTCGGCGGAGCCGTCCAGCACGTCCGCCACCCGGTCCAGCTCGGGGACGCCGTAGCGCTTGTGGCGGGGGCGCGGGTCGCCCGAGCCGAGGCGTTCGGCGGTCTCGGCGAGGTCGGTCAGCGGGGAGGCGAGCCGGTTGGCCTGGCGGATCGCGAGCAGCACCGCGGCGATCACCGCGAGCAGCGCGACCAGCCCGATGATCAGCAGGGTGCGGCCTACCTCGCGGGTGACGGAGGAGCGCGGCTCCTCCATCCGCACGGTCTCGCCCTGTTCGCCGGTGGCCGTGGAGTGGATCACATCCCCGGTGGGCTTGACGCCGACCTCGATCGGCGCGTGCCCGGGGATGCCGATGACCGCGTACTGGCCCGGGGCCACCTGGTCGCGCAGGATCTCCGCGTTGACGGTCTCCGCGCCCAGCAGCCGGCTGTCGACGATGCTGGCCAGCCGCAGCGCCTCGGAGTCGACGCGCTCCTGCGCGCTGTTGCTGATCGTGCGGGTCTCCACGATCACCAGGGAGACGCCGAAGACGGCGATCACGACGAGCACCACGGCGAGCGTGGACTGGATCAGTCGACGGCGCATGACCTCTTACCTGCCGGGACGGGAGCCTCGGGCCGCTCGGCCCGTCGCGAGCCGGCTCTTGGCTCGGCTCCGGGGGCTCTAGCTCTTCTCGAAACGGAAACCGACGCCGCGCACGGTCGCGATGTACCGGGGGTTGGCCGCGTCGTCGCCGAGCTTCTTGCGCAGCCAGCTGATGTGCATGTCGAGGGTCTTGGTCGACGACCACCAGGTGGTGTCCCAGACCTCGCGCATCAGCTGGTCGCGGGTGACGACCCGGCCGGCGTCGCGCACCAGCACCCGCAGCAGGTCGAACTCCTTGGCGGTGAGCTGGAGTTCCTCGTCGCCCATCCAGGCGCGGTGCGACTCGACGTCGATGCGCACGCCGTGCGTGGCGGGCGGCTGCTGCGGCTCGGCGGCGCCGCGGCGCAGCAGGGCCCGGACCCGGGCGAGCAGTTCGGCGAGCCGGAACGGCTTGGTCACGTAGTCGTCGGCGCCCGCGTCCAGGCCGACCACGGTGTCCACCTCGTCGGCGCGCGCGGTCAGGATCAGGATGGGCACGGTGTGGCCGTCGGCGCGCAGCCGGCGGGCGACCTCCAGGCCGTCCATACCGGGCAGACCGAGGTCCAGCACGACCAGGTCGACACCGCCCTGCATTCCGGCGTCGAGCGCGGTGGGTCCGTCCTCACGCACCTCGACCTCGTAGCCTTCCCGGCGCAGTGCGCGGGCCAGCGGCTCCGAGATGGACGCGTCGTCCTCGGCGAGCAGTACACGGGTCATGGAGTGATGGTAGTCCGCCCGCGCCACCCCCATGGGCGGTGCTGCGGTGTGATCGAATCCGGCCACTCTTACCTTGCCGTCCGGGAGCGGAGGACGGTCGGACGGGCCGTCGCGAAGCCTCCACCGAGCCCCCGCGAGGTGTCCACCGTCACCGGTCGCGACCAGTGAGGCAGGGGTGCGATCCTTGAGAACACCTTCGAAAACACGTGTGCGGTTCCGTTGTTTCCTGTGATCCGCGTCTCAAGTCCTTCCATTTCCGGCACTGTCCTGCCGTATGGTGACCTGAACGCCTGTAGCACGCAGCGGACCTTTGGCGCTCATTAGACGCTGAGGGTCCCTTTTGTGTGCCGGCCGGATCTTTCCGGCCTCGAAAGGAACGACCTAGGGCCGGGCCTCGCTGGACGCACCGTCGCGTTGCGAGGCGTGGATCCCGGTGGCCGCCGTCCGTCGCTCCGCAACCCGGGGCGTACTCCCCTGGGCGTGGGGTGGACGACAGGTCCTGCCGGTGCCGGCCAGCCCCCCACCGGGCGCGCCGTCCGCTCGTCGAAGCGCGCGTCCCGACCAGCAAGGAACGACCATGGCGTCCAGCCTGACGAAGGACTCGGTCCGCCCGGGCACCCCCGGTTCCGCGAAGACCTTCTTCGGCCACCCCCGCGGCCTGGCCACACTCTTCATGACCGAGATGTGGGAGCGCTTCTCCTACTACGGCATGAAGGCCCTGCTCCCGCTGTACCTGGTGGCCCCTGCCGGGCTCCACATGAACGCGGCCACCGCGACCGCGATCTACTCGGTGTACCTCTCGCTCGTGTACCTGCTGGCCCTGCCGGGCGGCTGGTTCGCGGACCGGGTCCTCGGCCCCCGCAAGACCGTCGCCGTGGCCGGCGCGATCATCATGCTGGGCCATCTGACGCTGGCCCTGCCGTGGTCGGGCAGCTTCTTCGGCGGCCTCGGCCTCGTCGCCATCGGCTCGGGCCTGCTGAAGGCCAACATCTCCACGATGGTGGGCCACCTCTACAAGGGTGCGGACGACCCGCGCCGTGACGGCGGCTTCACGCTCTTCTACATCGGCATCAACCTGGGCGCCTTCGCCGCGCCGCTGATCATCGGCACCGTCGGCGAGAACGTGAACTGGCACTTCGGCTTCGCGCTCGCCGCGCTCGGCATGGCGCTGGGTCTGGTCCAGTTCCTGCTCGGCTCGCGCCACCTGGACGCCCGCTCGGACATCGTTCCGACGCCGCTGTCGGAGCAGGAGAAGAAGGCCACGCTGGCCAAGGCCGCCCTGTGGGCGGGCGTCGCGGTCGTCTTCTACGCGATCATCGGCTTCTCCGGCGTCTACACCCTGAACTGGCTGCTGGTCCCGATCACCGTCGCCGGTCTGGTCATCCCCGTCCTGGTCATCGCCCGCATCAAGCGGGACAAGGAGCTGGACCGCGCCGACCAGTCGAAGATGAGCGCGTACATCTGGTTCTTCGTCGCCGCGGCCGTCTTCTGGATGATCTACGACCAGGGCGGTTCGACCGTGTCGCTGTTCGCCGAGTCCTCGGCGAAGAACACGGTCTTCGGCTGGGGCTTCCCGGTCTCCTGGTACCAGTCGGTCAACCCGGTCATGATCATGGCGCTGGCCCCGGTCTTCGCCTGGGCCTGGCTGGCCCTCGCCCGGCGCGGCAAGGAGCCGAGCACCGCGGTGAAGTTCACGATGGGCCTGGTGCTGATCGGCGCGTCCTTCTTCCTCTTCCTCGCCCCGCTGGCGATCGCCGACGGCGGTCACAAGGCGGCCGCGATGTGGCTGGTGGCGATCTACTTCGTGCAGACCGTCGGTGAGCTGACGCTCTCGCCGGTCGGCCTGTCGGTCACCACGAAGATGGCGCCCGCGAAGTACGCCTCCCAGATGATGGGCGTCTGGTTCCTGGCCGTCACCGCCGGTGACGCCACGACCGGCCTGCTCTCCATCGCCGGCGTCAACCTCAACAAGACGGGCATCGTGACCCTGGAGGCCGCCCTCGCCGTGGTCGCCGGTGTGGCGGTGTGGATGTACCGCAACAAGGTCAAGCAGCTCATGGGCGACGTCCGCTGACCCGAGCCGCCCCTTCCTCCCCGGAGGGCCACCCCACTCCCCCGACGGGACGTGCGGTGGCCCTCCGGGCGTTTCCGGCACCGCCCCCGCCCTGCCGGGGGTGAGGCGGCCACGGCGCCCGCCCCCCGGCACGGGCCCCCACGGTGACGTACGGCGACTACGGCGCCCGGAGGTGTGCGGCCCCCACCGGCTACGGCACCGGGGGCCGCCCCGGCCGCGAACGCGCCCGCGCCGGTCCGGAGGACCACGGCGACCACTGGAGACCTCGGCCACCACCCGAGGCGAGTCGGCACAGGAGCGGCACCGGGAGCCCCGGTTACGCGCCCCGTGGCGACCGTGGTGGCCCCGCGGACGCCGAACCACCAGCCCGGTTGGGCAGCCGGGCACCCAGGGCCGGCAAGCCGGACCGACCGAGCCGGATCGGAAGGCCGGCACGGCGGAGCAAGCCCCAGCGCCGAGCCGAACGAGCCGAGGCCGGTGACCAGGCCGGGCGGGCAGGGAAGGCCGGGGCGGTGGGTCGAGCCCGAGGGCCGGGCCAGACCAGCGGGCCGGTGGGGCGGGCCGGAACGCCGGGCGGCCAGGCCGGGCCGGGCCGGAGCCCGAGCCGGGTGAGCCGAGCCGAGAGGCCAAGGCGGACCAGGCGAGCCAGAAGACGAGGAAGGCGAGACGAGCCCAAGGCCCGGACCGGACGAGCCACGCCATGCGGGCCAGGCCGGACCGGAAGGCCGGATAGGTGGAGCAAGCCCGAGAGCCGAGCCGGACGAGCCGAGCCAGTGGGGCAGGCCGGAAGGCCGGGCGGCCGAACCAGACCGGAGCCCGAGCCGGGCGGGCGGGCCGAGCCAGGAGGTCAAGCGGACCAGCCGGGCCGAAAACGGGGAAGGCGAGGCGAGCCCGAGGGCCGGGCCGGTGGGGCAGGCCGGGGAGACCGGGCGGCCAAGTCGGCCCCGAGCCGTGCGGGCCGAGCCGAGAGGTCAAGCGGACCAGGCGAGCCGGAAGACGAGGAAGGCGGGGCGAGCCCGAGGGCCGAACCGGACGAGGCGGGGCGTGCGGGCCGGGTCGGCCCGGAAGGCCAGGCTGCCAAGCCGGGCCGAAGGCCGGGCCAGGGGGCCGGGCCGGGGGGCAGGCGGGCCCGCCGGACCGGGGGGCGGGCTGGGGAGTGCCCCGGAGGGCTACGCGGGCTGGGGAGTGCCCGGAGGGCTAGGCGGGGGCGCCCAGTTCTGCCCAGACCTTTTTGCCGGGGATGCCCGGGGCGCGTACGACGCCCCAGTCCAGGCACAGGCGCTGGACGATGAACATGCCGTGGCCGCCGGGGCGGCCGGCGCGGTGCGGGGTGCGCGGCGCGGGTTCGCCGGCACCGCGGTCGGCGACCTCGATGCGGATCACCTTGTTGTCGCAGACGAGCTCCAGCTCCTCGGGCCCCTCGGCGTGCAGGCACGCGTTGGTGACCAGCTCGGAGACGACGAGGAGCACGTCCTCCGCGGCCGCCCGCTGGTCGGCGCCCGCGGCGGGCAGCCACCCCCACGCGTGCAACGCCTGGCGGGTGAAGTCGCGCGCCATCGGCACGACGCCGCTCTCGTCCGCGAAACTCAGCCTGCGGACCTGACGACCCCCCGACGGAGCCGCCGGCACGGCCGTCGCACCAGCGGACGCACCGTCGTCCGCCGGCACGCCCCCCTCGGACACCCCCGAAGCGCCGCTGGGCTCCGGGCCGCGGTCGCCCGGCGGGTAAGGCCGGGTGGTGCTCATCAGCGCTTCACCTCACCGATTCACCAGTTCAACGATTCAGAAGTCACTACACATGTAAGGCACTGCACACGCGGACATGTCCGTCCCCGCACACGCCGTCCGGCTCCTCGCCGGCTCCCGGTCCGGGCGACCGGCACGTTCAGGATGTCTCCTGCCCGACCGTTCCCGCGGGACACCCCCGTTTTCCGGCCCCCGAGGCGCGACGCCCAGGACGGGCGGGCCAGGAGGCACCGGTGCGTACGGATGCGTATACGTAGGGAACACGTCGTCTGCTCGGCGGCCGGCTCAGCCGGTCTCTTCGACCAGCGCGTCCTCCAGCGTGTCGTGCACGCTGAAGACGGCGTCCGCTCCGGTGATCTCGAAGACCCGGGCCACCACCGGCAGCATTCCGGCGAGATGCACCCCACCCCCGGCCGCCTCGGCCTTCAGACGCGCCCCGAGCAGGACGTTCAGCCCCGTGGAGTCGCAGAACTCCAGGCGTGAACAGTCCACCACCAGGCGCGAGCGCCCCTTGTCGAGGCACTCCTCCAGCGGCTCGCGCAGCAGGTCGGCCGTGTGGTGGTCCAGCTCCCCCGCAGGGGTCACGACGGCACTCGAACCTTCCTGCCGTACCTCCACCAGAAGCCGGCCCGACTGTGCACTGCCGACCGTCCCGCGGTCCATGCCGTCTCTCTCCCGGGGTCTTGGCTGCTGACTGACGCCCTCGAACACTACGCCTTCCCGCAGCGCTCCGACACCCGAACAACCGCACACAAACGGACATACTTCCACAGAACGCACTTGCGGCGGCCCCGGGAAAGCGGGTAGGGCTAGTAGAGACACGTACCCGACACGGCCGGCTTTGGAGGCGCCGCACACCGCAGTGCACGAACTGGCTTCGGCAGCCATATGCCGAGAACGATGGAGGACATCATGTCATCCCGGCTCGACGCCTCGCACACCCCGAGGGCGACGTCGACACCCACTCCGGTCCACCTGGAGCCGATCGGCGCAGCGGACGCACTGGCCGGACTCCCGGACATCCCGCCCTACGAGGACGTGGCCCCCGACGACGCCCGGGCCCTGTCCAAGACCCTCTTCGAGCGGCTGGAGTCGCTGGAGGAGGGCACCCACGAGTACGCCTACGTCCGCAACACCCTCGTCGAACTCAATCTCGCCCTGGTCAAGTTCGCCGCCTCCCGCTTCCGCTCCCGCAGCGAGCCGATGGAGGACATCATCCAGGTCGGCACGATCGGCCTGATCAAGGCCATCGACCGGTTCGAACTCTCGCGTGGGGTCGAGTTCCCCACCTTCGCGATGCCAACCATCATCGGCGAGATCAAGCGCTTCTTCCGCGACACCTCGTGGTCCGTGCGGGTCCCGCGCCGGCTCCAGGAACTGCGGCTCGACCTGGCCAAGGCCGGCGACGAGCTGGCCCAGCGGCTGGACCGCGCCCCCACCGTGACGGAACTGGCCGCCCACCTCGGCCTGTCCAACGAAGAGGTGGTCGAGGGCATGGCGGCGTCGAACGCGTACACCGCCTCCTCGCTGGACGCCCAGCCCGAGGAGCACGAGTCGGAGGGCGCGCTCGCGGACCGCATCGGCTACGAGGACCACGGGATCGAGGGCATCGAGTACGTCGAGTCGCTGAAGCCGCTCATCGCCGAACTCCCCTCCCGGGACCGCAAGATCCTGTCCCTGAGGTTTGTCGCCAACATGACTCAGTCGGAGATCGGCGAGGAGCTGGGCATCTCCCAGATGCACGTCTCCCGGCTGCTGTCGCGCACCCTGGTACGCCTGCGCAAGGGCCTCACCGTCGTGGAGTGACCGGGCACCTCCCCCCCTGTGTCCCCCGCGTCCCCGGCATCCCCGCATCCCCGGCGCCTCCGGCACCGTCTCCGGGCCGCGGGCGGCCGGGACGTCCTGTGCGGCGCCCGGAGGTCCCCGGGCGCCGCACAGGACGGCTCAGACCTCGCGCACCCCGCGCCGCCACACCTGGGAGACCAGCGGCACACCCGGCCGGTAGGCCAGGTGGACGTGGCTGGGCGCGTCCAGGACGAGCAGGTCGGCGCGCGCGCCGGGGGCGAGGCGGCCGATGTCGTCGCGCCTCAGCGCCGCCGCGCCGCCGGCCGTGGCCGACCAGACCGCCTCGTCGGGTGTCATGCCCATGTCTCGCACGGCGAGCGCGACGCAGAACGGCACCGAGGACGTGAAGGACGAGCCGGGGTTGCAGTCCGTGGACAGCGCCACGGTGACGCCCGCGTCCAGCAGCCGGCGCGCGTCGGGCCAGGCGGCGCGGGTGGAGAACTCGGCGCCCGGCAGCAGCGTGGCGACCGTGCGGCCGCTCGCCAGCGCGTCCACGTCCGCGTCGGTGAGGTGGGTGCAGTGGTCGGCGCTGGCCGCGTCGAGTTCGACGGCGAGCCGCACGCCGGGGCCGTAGGAGAGCTGGTTGGCGTGGATGCGCGGGTGCAGGCCCCTGGCCCGGCCCGCGGTGAGGATCGCGCGGGCCTGGTCGCCGTCGAAGGCGCCCTTCTCGCAGAACACGTCGATCCAGCGGGCGTGGGGGGCGCAGGCGTCCAGCATCTCGCCGGTGACCAGGTCCACGTACGCGGCCGGGTCCTCGGCGAAGTCCGGGGAGACGATGTGCGCGCCGAGGTAGGTGACCTCGTCGGTGTGCCGGGCGGCGATGCGCAGGGCGCGGGCCTCGTCGGCGACGGTGAGGCCGTAGCCGGACTTCGTCTCGAACGTGGTGGTGCCCTGGCGCAGGGCCTCGGCGAGGTGGCGGACCAGGCCCGCCTCCAGCTCCTCGTCGCTCGCGGCGCGGGTGGCGGCGACCGTGGTGCGGATGCCGCCGGCGCTGTAGGCCCGGCCGGACATGCGGGCGTTGAACTCCTCGGTGCGGTCGCCCGCGAAGAGCAGGTGGGAGTGGGAGTCGACGAACCCCGGCAGCACCGCCCGGCCGCCCGCGTCGACCCGGTTGTCAGTGGCGGGTGCTTTGCTTGACTCACCGGTCCACACGACGCGGTCGCCCTCGATGACGACGGCCGCGTCCCGGACCAGACCGAGAGGGCTTCCGTCGCCGAGGGAGGGGTCGTTGGTGACCAGCGTGCTGATGCCGGTGATGACCGTGCTGACGGCGGTGTCCGTGCTGCTCATGGTGTCCTCGCAGATGGCGGTGGGGGTCAGCCGTGCAGGGCGGCGACGGCGGCCGTCAGCGCCCGCGGCACGTCGGGTACGAGGGCGTGCGCCCCGTCGCGCACCACGTGCCGCCCGGCCACGACCGTGTGCCGCACGTCCGCCGCGGTCGCCGCGAATACGGCCGTCTCGACGCCGAGCCTGGGCGCCGGCCCCGCGGTTCTGACCGAGTCCAGCGCGACCGTCGTGAAGTCGGCGAGCGCGCCGGGCACGAGGCTGCCCGCCTCGTCCCAGCCGAGGGCCGCGTGACCGTCGGCGGAGGCGGCCCGCAGCAGGGCGGCGGCCGTCCAGTGACCGCGGGTGCGGGTGCGCAGCCGCTCGTTCAGCTCCATCGCGCGGGCCTCTTCGAACAGGTCGATGACGGCGTGGCTGTCGGAGCCCAGGGAGAGCGGGGAGCCGGCGCGCTGGAGGGCGGGCGCGGGGCCGATGCCGTCGGCCAGGTCCCGTTCGGTGGTCGGGCACATGCAGGTGCCGGTTGCGGAGTCGCCGAGCAGCGCGATGTCCGCGTCGGTGAGGTGGGTGTTGTGCACGCCCGTGGTGCGCGGCCCGAGGACGCCGTGGTCGGCCAGGAGCCGGGTCGGGGTGCGGCCGTGGGCCGCCAGACAGGCGTCGTTCTCGGCGGTCTGCTCGGACAGGTGCACATGGAGCGGCGCCCGCCGTTCCTCGGCCCAGCGCGCCACCGTCGCCAGCTGGGCCGCGGGCACCGCCCGCACCGAGTGGACGGCGGCGCCGATCCGTGCGTGATCACGGTCCTTGAGAACTGAAGAGCGTTCGGCCCAGGCGTCGGCGGTCCGGTCGGAGAAGCGGAGCTGGTGGTGCTGGGGCGGCTCGCCGAAGCCGGCGGACAGGTAGCAGGTGTCGAGGAGGGTGATGCGCACCCCGGCCTCGGCGGCGGCCGCGATCAGCGCCTCGCCCATCGCGTTCGGGTCGGCGTAGCGGGCGCCGCCCGGGGCGTGGTGGACGTAGTGGAACTCGCCGACGGCGGTGACGCCGGCGAGGGCCATCTCGGCGTACACCGCGCGGGCGAGGGCGTGGTAGGTCTCGGGGGTGAGCCGGTCGGCCACCGAGTACATGACCTCGCGCCAGGTCCAGAAGGTCCCGCTGCCGACCTGGACGGTGCCGCGCAGCGCGCGGTGGAAGGCGTGCGAGTGGGCGTTGGCCAGGCCGGGGAGCGTCAGGCCCCGCAGGGGCTCGGCGCCCGGCGGCGGGGCGGTCACGCCGGTGCGGACGGCCGCGACGCGGCCGTCGCGCACGTCGAGGGCGACGCCCGGCTCGACGTGGGTGCCGAGCCAGGCGTGCTCCAGCCAGTACGTCCGCGTCTGCGCGGCGTGGGTCTGCGCGGCGGAGGTCTGCGCGGCGGGGTTCGGCTCGGTGGGGCTCACGTGCAGGCCAGTCCTTCCAGTACGTCGGCGAGCGCGAGCACCCCGGCCACGCAGTCGTCCTCGGCCGCGGACTCGGCCGGGGAGTGCGAGACGCCGGTGGGGTTGCGCACGAACAGCATGGCGGTCGGCACCCGCGCGGACAGGATTCCCGCGTCGTGTCCGGCGCCCGTGCCGAGGACGGGCACGGTCAGACCGGTGTCCTTGCCGAGGACGCGGGCGAGTTCGTCGCGCAGGGCGTGGTCGAACTCGACCACGGGCGTGAAGGACTCGCGGACCACGTCGAGGTCGACGCCGTGGGCGGCGGCGTACTCGCGGGCCGCCTTCTCGATGCCGGTGACCACCGTGTCCAGGCTGTGCTGGTCGGCGGCGCGGGAGTCGAGCCAGCCGCGCACCAGGGAGGGGATGGCGTTGACGCCGTTGGGCTCGACGGCGATCTTGCCGAAGGTGGCGACGGCGCCGGCGAGTTCGGCCTCACGGCGGGCGGCGAGGACCGTCTCGGCGTAAGACATCATCGGGTCGCTGCGGTCCGCGAGGCGGGTGGTGCCGGCGTGGTTGGCCTCGCCGCGGAAGTCGAACCGCCAGCGGCCGTGCGGCCAGATCGCGCTGGCCACGCCGACGGCGTCGCCGGTGAGGTCCAGGGCGCGGCCCTGCTCGACGTGGAGTTCGACGTAGGCGCCGACGCGGGCGAGGCGTTCGGGGTCGGGGCCGATGGCCTCGGGGTCGTACCCGGCGGCCTCCATCGCCCGCGGCAGGGTGATCCCGTCGCCGTCGGTGAGGCGGTGCGCGTCCTCGACCGTGAGCGCCCCCGCGGTCAGCCGCGATCCGACGCAGGCGAGCCCGAACCGGGCGCCCTCCTCGTCGCCGAAGTTGACGATCGCCAGCGGCCTGGCGAACCGCGCTCCCCTGCGGCGCAGTTCGTCCAGTGCGGCGAAGGCGGAGACCACGCCGAGGGGGCCGTCGAAGGCGCCGCCGTCGGGCACGGAGTCGAGGTGCGAGCCGGTCACGACGGCGTCCCCGGCGGCCGGATCGCCGAGCCAGGCCCACTGGTTGCCGTTGCGGTCCGTCTCACAGGCCAGTCCCCGGGCGCGGGCCTGGTCCTCGAACCAGGCGCGGCACTCGGCGTCGGCGCCGGTCCAGGCGAAGCGGCGGTACCCGCCGGAGGCGGAGCTGCGGCCGACCGGCAGCAGCTCCGCCCACATGCTGTGGAAGCTCACGCCCCGTCACCCTCGCGCATCGGGACCCGCACGCCCCGCTCGCCGGCCACCGAGTCGGCGATGTCGTACCCGGCGTCCACGTGCCGGATGACGCCCATGCCGGGGTCGTTGGTGAGGACCCGGCGGATCTTCTCGCCGGCGAGCGCGGTGCCGTCGGCGACCGTGACCTGGCCGGCGTGGAGGGAGCGGCCCATGCCGACGCCGCCGCCGTGGTGGAGGGAGACCCAGGAGGCGCCGGAGGCGACGTTCACCATGGCGTTGAGCAGCGGCCAGTCGGCGATCGCGTCGGAGCCGTCGAGCATGGCCTCGGTCTCCCGGTACGGGGAGGCGACGGAGCCGCAGTCGAGGTGGTCGCGGCCGATGACGATCGGGGCGGCGAGTTCGCCGCTCGCGACCATGTCGTTGAAGCGCTCGCCGGCCTTGTCGCGCTCGCCGTAGCCGAGCCAGCAGATGCGGGCGGGCAGGCCCTGGAAGTGGACGCGCTCGCCGGCCAGCTTGATCCAGCGGGCCAGCGACTCGTTCTCCGGGAAGAGCTCCAGGATCGCCTTGTCGGTCTTGGCGATGTCGGACGCCTCGCCCGACAGGGCGGCCCAGCGGAAGGGGCCCTTGCCCTCGCAGAACAGCGGGCGGATGTAGGCGGGGACGAAGCCGGGGAAGGCGAACGCGCGGTCGTAGCCCGCGAGCTGGGCCTCGCCGCGGATGGAGTTGCCGTAGTCGAAGACCTCGGCGCCGGCGTCCATGAAGCCGACCATCGCCTCCACGTGCCGGGCCATGGACTCGCGGGCGCGGGCGGTGAAGCCGGCCGGGTCCTTGGCGGCCTCGTCGGCCATGTCGTCGAAGTCGACGCCCAGCGGCAGGTAGGCCAGCGGGTCGTGGGCGGAGGTCTGGTCGGTGACGATGTCGATGGGCGCGCCCATGGCGAGGAGCTGCGGGAGCAGTTCGGCGGCGTTGCCGAGGACGCCGATGGACAGCGGGCGGCGCTGGTCGCGGGCCTCGGTAGCGAGCTGGAGGGCGTGGTCGAGGGAGTCGGCCCGGACGTCCAGGTAGCGGTGCTCGATGCGGCGGTCGATGGCGCGGGGGTCGCAGTCGATACAGAGGGCGACGCCGTCGTTCATCGTCACGGCGAGCGGCTGGGCGCCGCCCATGCCGCCGAGGCCGGCGGTGAGGGTGATCGTCCCGGCGAGGGTGCCGCCGAACTTCTTCGCGGCGACGGCGGCGAAGGTCTCGTAGGTGCCCTGGAGGATGCCCTGGGTGCCGATGTAGATCCAGGAGCCGGCGGTCATCTGGCCGTACATGGTCAGGCCGAGGGCCTCCAGGCGGCGGAACTCCTCCCAGTTGGCCCAGTCGCCGACGAGGTTGGAGTTGGCGAGCAGGACGCGCGGGGCCCACTCGTGGGTCTGCATCACGCCGACCGGGCGGCCGGACTGGACGAGCATCGTCTCGTCGGCCTTGAGGGTCTGCAAGGTGCGGACCATGGCGTCGAAGGAGCGCCAGTCGCGGGCGGCCTTGCCGGTGCCGCCGTAGACGACGAGCTTGTCGGGGTGCTCGGCGACCTCGGGGTCCAGGTTGTTCTGGAGCATCCGCAGCGCGGCCTCCTGCTGCCATCCCAGGGCGCTCAGTTCCGTACCGCGCGGCGCTCGTACTCCACCAGGGGGCGGCCCGGAGGGCCTCGTTTGAGGGCGGTGGTGGGAGGCGGGCGGGCGGGGTCCTGACATGAGCTGCCTCCTGGCGGTTGCTCCCGAGGGATTTGTTTCTGGCTCTATTCACATAGTGGCGCGCTGAATAGACCTAGTCAATACGTTCGGTCGTGGCGCGTGGGGGGCGAGGCCGGGAGGGGCGGGACCGGAGCGCGGCGGGGCGGGGCCCGGGGCGGGAAGAGGCGCCCGGAGCGGAGGGGAGCGGAAGGGGGCGCTCGGCGCGGAGCTGGGGCGCGTGGGTGGCCGCTCACCACGCCCTACGCGTCCACACGCCGCCCACGGAACGCCGCGGAGGCGCGGCGCGGGCGCTGGGAAATCCGGGTCAGTCGACCCACGTTAGCCCCTCGGGCGCATGTTCCACTGGAAAATGCCGTAACCCTCACCGCCCCCGTGCACCGTGCGTAGCGTCTGCATCACTCAGCCGAACCCCAGGCGGGAGGGGAACAACGGTGCCCGGAATCGACGAGTGCCTACTGGAAGCCATGCGGCTGCCCGGAGCCAGAGGCGCCGCGCTGGTCGACTGGACGAGCGGCCTGGCCCTGGGCACCGTCGGGGAGTCCCCGGGCGGCGACCACGAGACCACCGCGGCGGAGGCCGCCGAACTGGCCCGGCTCGCCGCCGAGCACGGGGCGTTCGCCGCCGGCGACGACCCCGGCGGCGAGCGGCCCCCGGTGGAGGACCTGATCGTCAGCAACCGGGACAGCTACCACCTGCTGCGGTTCGTGGACACCTCCTTCGACAGCAGCGTGTTCCTGCATCTGTGGCTGACCCGCGCGGAGGGCAACCTCGCGCTGGCCCGAATACGCCTGGGCGAGATGGCCGAGCGGCTGGTGCTGGGATGACCGTGGTCGACACCCCTCCCCCGCTGCCCGTGCGGGACAAGGCCACCGCCGTCGAGCGGGCCTGGGGCGGCGTCTCGCCGATGCTGACCCGGCTCGCCGCGGAACGGGCCACCGGCGTCCTGGTCCGCGAGGGCGGCGCCCTCCACCTCGAAGAAGGGCTGGTGACGTACGCCGAGAGCCCGCTGTCGCTCGGTCTCGACGCCCTGCTCACCGCGCACGGCACCGTACGGGCCGAGGTCTGGAGCGAGGCCCTGTCCCGGGCCGACGAGCACCGCGGCGCCGCGAGGTTCCTGCTGGCCGGCGGCCATCTGACCGAGGGCGCCCTCCAGGTGTGCCACCTGGGCGCGCTCTACGACGCCGCCTACTTCGCGCTCGCCCCGAGCAGCACCCCGGGCCGGTTCCGTTACGGCGTCGCCCACCGGCTCGGCCCCGTCCTGCCGGTGCCGGTCGCCGCGCTGGAGCGCGAGACGCTGCGCCGCCGCGACCTGCTGCACCGCGTCTGGCCCGACCCGCGCCCCGACCACACGCCGCTGGTGCGGACGCACACCGCCGCCGCGCCCCGGCCCACCGCCCGTCAGCAGCGCCTGCTGGACCGGCTCGACGGCACCCGCACCGCCGCCGACCTGGCCCGGGAGCTGGGCCGGCAGGCGTTCCACACGCTGGTGGACGTACGCCGGCTGGCCGCGGCCGGCCTGCTCGCGCCCCGCCCCGAACCCGTACCCGCCCCGGGACCGGCGACGTCCGCCGCCGCCCCCGCAGCGCCGCACCCTTCCTCCGCGCCGCATCCGGCCTCCGCACCCGACGCCGAACCGCGACGGCCTCCCGCGGCCGGCGCGCCGCCCCCCGCCCTCGCCGACCCGCCGCCGCCCGGCCTCACCGAGCGGCTCGCACAGCACACCACCGACCCCCACATCACGCTGCTGAAGAGGCTCAGGGATGCGCTGGAGGCCCTTTGAGAGGAGACACCGGATGGCAGCCGAGCCCGAGATCCTGGAGGAGCTGCGCAGGCTGCGCGCCCGCGTCCCGCAGCTCACCGGCGCCCTCGCCGCGAGCGTGGACGGCCTGGTGCTGGCCCACGACACACCCGGCGTGGAGGCCGAGAGCCTCGCCGCGCTGACCGCGACGGCGCTCGGCGTGTCCGTGCGCCTGACGGACGTGACCGGCCAGGGCGACCTGCGCGAACTGCTGGTGCGCGGCGTCCACGGCTACGTCGCCACCTACGCGGCCGGTCGCACCGCCGTGCTGACGCTGCTCGCCGAGGACCGCGTCAACGTCGGCCGCCTCCACCTGGAGGGCCGCCGGGCCGGCGCACGTATCGGCGAACTCGTCGACGCCGAGGCCACGGCCCGCGGCGTCGGCCGGGCGCCCGCGCGCACGGCGAAACCGGCCGCACCCCGGCCCGCCCCGCCGACCGCGCCACCGGCCGCACCGGCCGCCGCCCAGACCACCCCGCCCGCCCCGCTGCGGACCCGAACCGCCCGCGCGCCCCGCACCCCGGGCGCCGCCCCGGGCGCCAACCCGCCCACCGTCACCGACGGCTGACGGAACAAGCAGAACAAGAACACCGAGAACGCCGAGAACGCCGACAACAAGGAGATCCGCCATGGCCAACACCGAGACCTGTCTGAAGGAAGCCCTCGCCTCCATCGAGGGCGCGACCGGAGTCGCCCTCGTCGACTACACCAGCGGCATGGCGCTGGGCACGATGGGCGGCAGCAAGACCTTCGACCTGAACGTCGCCGCCGCCGGCAACACCGATGTCGTACGGGCCAAGATGCGCACCATGGAGCACCTCGGCCTCAAGGCGGAGATCGAGGACATCCTGATCACCCTGTCCGACCAGTACCACCTGATCCGGCTGATCAGCGGGCGCGGCGGCAACGGCCTCTTCCTCTACCTGGTGCTGGACGCCAAACGGTCCAACCTGGCGATGGCCCGCCACCAGTTGCGGCGGATCGAACAGGACCTGGAGGTCTGACCCGACGCACCGCCACGGCGCGCCGGAAGGCGGCTAGACGAGTGCCGCGGTGCGGCGGCGTGCTCCGCCCGGGGCCGCGTCGCCGGCCGCCGGGCCCGTGTCGCGGTAGCCCTTGACCGCCGGGCCCGCGGGCCGTCCGCCGCGCTTGCCGAGCCAGTCCACCCGTACCCACAGCAGCGCGTCCGCGGTCTGTTCCAGCCGCCCCAGCCAGGCGGCCTTCAGCCGCAGTCCGCACCCGGCGCCGGCCAGCAGCAGTCCGCCGGCCGCGGGCAGCGCGAGGGAGCTGCCCAGCGCCGCGAGGAAGGCGAGCAGCAGCCACCAGCGGTGCCCGCGCCGCCAGCCGCGCAGGCTCACCGCCCGGTCCTGGAGCACGTCGTGCCGGCCGGCGCGGACGGCGTCCCGGGCGAGGCTCCGGTAGCGGCGGCGCCCGGCAAGGGCCACGACGGCGGCGGTCACCAGGAACAGCGCCGCACCGGCCAGCACCCCGATCCGGCGCCCGGTCAGCCCCGGTACGAGCGCTCCGATCCCCGCCGCGCACACCCCCAGCCACCACATCGGGGCCGCCCCGGCCCGTACGACGACGGCCACCCGGGCCAGTCCCCGGCCTCCGCGATCCGCGCGATCCGCGCGACCTGTGCGACCTGTGCGACCTGCGTGTGCCACGTGCAGCCTCCTTCGTGCCCGGCACCCTTCTTATCCGGGTCTCCTCCGGGTCTCCTCCGGGCGGGCAGGCTAGCGAGCGTTCCTGAGACGCGTCTGAGAACCGCGCCCGCCCGGCGAAGGGCCGCGCACCCGGTCCGCCGCCGGGCGCCGGAGGGTCAGTCCACGAACAGCCCCCGCGCCGCCGCGGCCGTGTCGAACTCCTCCAGGCGCGCCTGCGCGTCCGGCAGGTCGTCGCACATGGCCTCCAGCAGCACCCGGCCCAGCAGCATCGGCGCGCAGGCGGTGTCGAAGGCGAGCCCGGTGCCGACGGCCGCCGGCAGCAGCAGGTCGGAGTGCCGGGCGACCGGCGCGAAGGCGGAGTCCGCGACCGTGACGACGCGCAGCCCGGCCGCGCGGGCGTAGGCGAGGGTGTCCACGACCTCGCGCGGATGCCGGGGCAGCGCGAAGCACAGCAGCGCCGACGCGCCCGCCCGTACGGCGCCGTCGATGCGGTCCTCGATCATCGTGCCGCCCTCGTGGAGCAGCCGTACGTCGGGATGGACCTTGGCGGCGAAGTAGGCGAAGCCGTACGCCTGGGAGGCGGCGGCGCGCAGGCCCAGCACCGGCAGCGGCCGGGAGGCCGCGAGGAGGCGGCCCGCCTGCCGCACCGGCCGCGGGTCGGCGAGCGCCTGCGCCAGGTGCCGCAGGTTCTCGATCTCGGCCTCGACGGCCTGCTGGTACTCGTTGTACGACTCGGGCCGGTCGGCCGGTTCGGCGGGCGCGACCTCGCGCAGGTGGCGGCGGAGCGCCGGGTAGCCGTCGAAGCCGAGGGCGACGGCGAAGCGGGTCACCGACGGCTGGCTGACCCCGGCCAGCTCGGCCAGCTCCACGCTGGACAGGAAGGGCACGTCGGCGGCGCGGCGCACCATGCTGTGCGCGATGCGGCGCTGGGTCGGCGTGAGCCGGTGCCCTTCGAAGAGCTCCTGCAACCGTGCGGCAGGGCTGTCGGTCACGCTCATGCCGTGCCTCCCCCTCAGAAGTCGTCGACGACCCGGGAGAGTACTCCCCGACCAGTTCCTATTCAGACACCAAGAACTCTGCATGACGTCATACAGGGCGGGCAAGGCCGGGCAACGGATCCGCCAAGTGCCGCCGTCGGTGCGCGGTGTGCGCCGGCGCGCGTGCTAATCGTGGAGGGACGCGGTGCGCACCACCCTGGCGGACGGCGTCACGGCCCCGACCGAGGGGCCCCGGACGGCCACCGCCGTCGGCGCGCCCGACCCCGCAGCCAAGGCGCCCCGACGGCGGTGGCACCGTCCCCTGCGGTCCGCCCCCGGCCGATTGGGGGGATTTCCCCAGTGCGGCGGGCGGGCGGGGGTCCCTAGCCTGGGGCGCATGACCGGAATGGACGCGCGGGACACCGACCTCAAGAAGGAGCTCGACGCCACGTTGCGGGCGCGCGGGGAGCTGGGCGACGAGTACGAGTCCGCGCTGGTGGACTCGTTCCTGGAGAAGGTCGACCAGCGCATCGACGGCGCCGTGGAGCGCCGGGTGCGCCGGCAGCTGGCCGAGCAGCGGCTGACGGCGGCGCGCGGCGCCCGGTCGCCGCAGCCCACGGACTCCTGGGGGGAGCGCTTCGGCTTCGGCATCGTCTCGCTGGTGCTGGCGGTGCCGCTGTCCGCGATCGGCGCCGGCGCGGCCCATCTGCCCGGTCTCATCGTGACCTGGGCGGGCATCGTCGGCGTCAACGCGTTCCAGGCGGTCCGCGCCGACCCCGGCCTGTTCGGCCGTCGCCGCCGCGCCGACGCGAAGGACGGCGCCTGGGAGGACTGACCGCGCGCGGGCCCGCCACCTGTCCGGTGCCGGGCCCGCGCGGGGAAGAAGCGTGCGCGGGGACCGCCGCACCCCCATCGCTGGGGGGCGGGACGACGGCGGTCCCCGCGAGGGACGCGGGCCGGGTCAGGCCGGGCCTGCGCATCCAGGCGTCCATGGAGGTCCGGGAGCCGCTCCGGAGGTTCCTTGGCGCCGTCTCGCTCGCCGGCCGGGAAGGGGAGCCGCTCCCTTCCCGCCGACACCCACGACTCTGCCGGACGCGTGTTAAGCGGGTGCTGCGCGCACGTGACGTGCTCGTACCAGTTCCGCGACCGCTCCTCGACCGCAGGTCACCGGGAGTTCCGGCGGGCCGTGACGGGCCTGGCAGAGGAGCCTGCCGGGCCCCGGGACGGGACCTACTGCTTGCCGCCCTTGGCCAGGAAGGCGAGCAGGTCCTGCCGGCTGACCACTCCGGTGGGCTTGCCCTCCACCAGGACGATCGCCGCGTCGGCGGTGCCGAGCACCGTCATCAGGTCGCCGACCGGCTCGCCGGAGCCGACCTGCGGCAGCGGCGCGGACATGTGCTTCTCCAGCGGGTCCTCCAGGGAGGCCCGCTTGGTGAACAGCGCGTCCAGCAGCTCCCGCTCGACGACGGAGCCGACGACCTCGGCCGCCATCACGTCCGGGTGGCCGGCGCCCGGCTTGACGATCGGCATCTGCGAGACGCCGTACTCGCGCAGCACCTCGATGGCCTGGCCGACGGTCTCGTCGGGGTGCATGTGGACCAGGGAGGGGATGCCGCCCTCCTTGTCGTTCAGCACGTCGCCGACGCGGGCGCTGGGGCCCTCGTCCTCCAGGAAGCCGTAGTCGGCCATCCACTCGTCGTTGAAGATCTTGCTGAGGTAGCCGCGTCCGCTGTCCGGCAGCAGCACCACCACGACGTCGTCGGGGCCGAGCCGCTCGGCCACCTCCAGCGCCGCCACGACCGCCATGCCGCAGGAGCCGCCGACCAGCAGGCCCTCCTCCTTGGCCAGGCGGCGGGTCATCTGGAAGGAGTCCTTGTCGGAGACGGCGACGATCTCGTCGGCGACGGTCCGGTCGTAGGCGGTGGGCCAGAAGTCCTCGCCGACGCCCTCGACGAGGTACGGCCGCCCGGAGCCGCCGGAGTACACCGAGCCCTCGGGGTCGGCGCCGACGACCTTGACCTTGCCGCCGCTGGCGTCCTTCAGGTAGCGGCCGGTGCCGGAGATGGTGCCGCCGGTGCCGACGCCCGCCACGAAGTGGGTGATCTTCCCGTCGGTCTGCTCCCACAGCTCGGGGCCGGTGGAGTGATAGTGCGACAGGGGGTTGTTCGGGTTGGAGTACTGGTCGGGCTTCCACGCGCCCGGCGTCTCACGGACCAGCCGGTCGGAGACGTTGTAGTACGAGTCCGGGTGCTCCGGGTCGACGGCCGTGGGGCACACGACCACTTCGGCCCCGTAGGCGCGCAGCACGTTGATCTTGTCGGTGGAGACCTTGTCCGGGCACACGAAGATGCACTTGTAGCCCTTCTGCTGGGCCACGATGGCGAGGCCGACGCCCGTGTTGCCGCTGGTGGGCTCGACGATCGTGCCGCCGGGCTTCAGCTCCCCGCTCTTCTCCGCCGCCTCGATCATCCGCAGGGCGATGCGGTCCTTCACGGAGCCGCCGGGGTTGAAGTACTCGACCTTGGCCAGGACGGTCGCCTTGATGCCCTTGCTGACGTTGTTGAGCCGTACCAGCGGGGTGTTGCCGACGAGGCTGATCATCGAGTCGTGGAATCGCACCGTTGTCTCCGGTCGCTGCAAAAGATGTGGTCGTGGTGGTTCCGTCAGCCTACGGCCCCGGCCGGGACTCGGACGGGCGTTCACTCGCTGTCGCGATTGGACGACGGTCGGTACGGGGCAAGGAGTGGGTGTACGGCTTCGCGGGAGGTGGCAGCCAGTCATGACGAGCATGTCGAGGGCGAGGGTGGCCCGGCGGATCGCGGCCGGCGCCGCGTACGGGGGCGGGGGGATCGGGCTGGCCGGCGCGGCGGCCGTCGGGCTGCTGCTGGCCGAGGTGCGGCTGGCCCGGCGCCATGTGGGCAACGGCGCCGACCACCGCGTACCGCAGGCCGACGGGCTGTACGGCCCCGCCTACGCCGTCCCCGGCGAGCCGCCGCTGCGGCTGGTCCTGCTCGGCGACTCCACGGCGGCCGGGCAGGGCGTGCACCGGGCCGGGCAGACGCCGGGCGCGCTGCTGGCGTCGGGCCTGGCGGCGGTGGCGGAGCGGCCGGTGCGGCTGCGCAACGTCGCGGTGACCGGCGCCCGCTCCGACGACCTGGACCGCCAGGTCTCCCTGGTGCTGGCCGATCCGGCGCAGCCGCCGGACATCTGCGTGATCATGGTCGGCGCCAACGACGTGACCCACCGGATGCCGCCGACCCGCTCGGTGCGCCACCTCTCGGCGGCGGTACGGCGGCTGCGCACCGCGGGCGCGGAGGTGGTCGTGGGGACCTGCCCCGACCTCGGGACCATCGAGCCGGTGCAGCAGCCGCTGCGCTGGCTGGCCCGGCGCACCTCGCGGCAGCTGGCGGCGGCGCAGACGATCGGGGTGGTGGGGCAGGGGGGCCGCACGGTGTCGCTGGGCGATCTGCTGGGGCCCGAGTTCGAGGCGAACCCGCGGGAGCTGTTCGGCCCGGACAACTACCACCCCTCCGCCGAGGGGTACGCCACGGCGGCGATGGCGGTGCTGCCGACGGTGTGCGCGGCGCTCGGGCTGTGGCCGGCGGAGGAGGAGCGGCCGGACGTGTCGCGGCGCGAGGGGTTCCTGCCGGTGGCGCGGGCGGCGGCGGAGGCGGCGTCGGAGGCCGGTACGGAGGTCGCCGCCGCCCTGCCCACCGGGCCGCGGGGGCCGTGGGCGCTGCTGAAGCGGCGGCGCAGGCGGCGGGTGTCGGCGACGGAGCCCGCACCGGTGCGGACGGTGACGTGATCGAGGGCGCCGTGCCCCCTCGGTCGCCGCCAGGGGGCTTCGCCCCCCGGACCCCCTGGTCGGCCTGAACGGCCTCGTCCTCAAACGCCGGACGGGCTGTTGGTGCGGGCGTCGCCTGGTGAGCCCGCACCCGAGCCCACCGAAAAAGCAAGCGCTTAGAAAACTGCGGTCAGGGTCACACCGCCACCCCCGTGACCCGGACCATACGTACGGGTAACTTCCAGACCAGCCCTGCCCGTCACCGCACCCCCGTGGAGCCCTGATGCCCGAAGCCGTCATCGTCTCGACCGCCCGCTCGCCCATCGGCCGCGCCGTCAAGGGCTCCCTGAAGGACCTGCGCCCCGACGACCTCACCGCCACCATCGTGCAGGCGGCGCTCGCCAAGGTCCCCGAGCTGGACCCGAAGGACATCGACGACCTGATGCTCGGCTGCGGTCTGCCCGGCGGCGAGCAGGGCCACAACCTCGGCCGGATCGTCGCCGTGCAGATGGGCATGGACCACCTGCCCGGCTGCACGGTCACCCGTTACTGTTCCTCCTCGCTCCAGACCTCCCGGATGGCCCTGCACGCCATCAAGGCCGGCGAGGGCGACGTGTTCATCTCGGCCGGCGTCGAGACGGTCTCCCGCTTCGCCAAGGGCAGCTCCGACGGCCTGCCGGGCACGCACAACCCGCTGTTCGCCGAGGCCGAGGCCCGCACCGAGGCCGTCGCCCAGCAGGAGGGCACCACCTGGCACGACCCGCGCGAGGACGGCCTGGTCCCCGACGCCTACATCGCGATGGGCCAGACCGCCGAGAACCTGGCCCGCTGGAAGGGCGTCAGCCGCCAGGAGATGGACGAGTTCGGCGTCCGCTCGCAGAACCTGGCCGAGGAAGCCCTCAAGAACGGCTTCTGGGAGCGCGAGATCACCCCCGTGACCCTGCCGGACGGCACGGTCGTCTCGAAGGACGACGGTCCCCGCGCCGGCGTCACCCTGGAGGGTGTCTCCGGCCTCAAGCCGGTCTTCCGCCCCGACGGCCTGGTCACCGCCGCCAACTGCTGCCCGCTCAACGACGGCGCCGCCGCGCTCGTCATCATGTCCGACACCAAGGCGCGCGAGCTGGGTCTGACCCCGCTGGCCCGGATCGTCTCCACCGGCGTCTCCGGCCTGTCCCCGGAGATCATGGGCCTCGGCCCGGTCGAGGCCAGCAAGCAGGCGCTGAAGCGGGCCGGCCTGGGCATCGGCGACATCGACCTGGTCGAGATCAACGAGGCGTTCGCCGCCCAGGTGATCCCCTCCTACCGCGACCTCGGCATCGACCTGGACAAGCTGAACGTCAACGGCGGCGCCATCGCGGTCGGCCACCCCTTCGGCATGACCGGCGCCCGGATCACCGGCACGCTGATCAACTCGCTCCAGTTCCACGACAAGCAGTTCGGCCTGGAGACCATGTGCGTCGGCGGCGGCCAGGGCATGGCCATGGTCATCGAGCGCCTGAGCTGACCCCGCGCGGCGTGAGCGCCTGAGCCGACCCCGCGCGGCGGCGACGTGAGGGACCGTCAGTGGCCGCCGGGGCACCCAGCGTGAACGAACGGCCCGGAATGCAGGAAACCCCTGGATTCCGGGCCGTTCTGTGATCCAATCTCCCCCAGAGTGTGACCTACTTCGCTTCAGGGGGAGATCTTCCCAGGTCAACAGCGTCACGCCAGGCGGCTCAAGCGTCCCACAAGCCCCATTCCTGTCCGTTTCGTGACGTTACGCACTGACAGCTGGATAGTCCGCCCTTCAAGCTGATGTAGGAAGTCGGGGGTCCACCTTGAACCCGGGAGTACGTCAGTGAGCGCCATGCCCATCGCCCTGCTGCTCACCACGGCCGCCACCGGCGCCGTGGGCGTCGCCGTCCTGCGCACCCTTTTCGCGCTGCGCCGGCAGGTCGCGGCGTTGCAGAACCAGCTCGCCGAGAACCACGCCGCGACGGCGCGGGCCCTGCTGCCCGCCGCCCGCGGCCAGGCGGACGCCGAGCACATACGCACCGCCGTGGTCCAGGCGCTCGCGGAGGAGCGGGAGCGTGAGCTCGCCGAGGCGCGGGCCTTCTGGGCCGCGCAGGAGGCGCGGGACGCCGCCGACGCGCCGTCCCTGCTCGGACTGCCCGACAGCGAGCTGTTCCTGCCCCGGCAGGCCGACTTCGTGGGGTTCGAGCACCTGGAGCCGGTGACCGAGACCGGCGCCGACGCCGACGAGGCGTCCGGCGCGAGCGCCGGTGAGTCCGCCGAGCTGGCCGCGGCCCGCCGCCGCCACCCCTCGCACCCCGACTTCACCCCGCACGCCTCCCCGGTCGTCGGCGACCACGAGCGCACCGTCGCCACCCTGGAGAAGCTGGCCGAGGACGCGGTGGAGCTGGCCGACGTCCGGCCCGGCCCGCTGGGCACCCTGGACGTCTACGTCTTCGCCGACGGCACGACCCTCTGCATGACGCCGGGCCACCGCGAGACCGCGGACCGGCTCGCCGCCGCGCTGCACGCCGGCGAGTGTCCCGTCCTGCTGGGCGGCTCGGGCATCTCCGGCGCCTACACCCTGACCTTCGCCTGCGGCGAGGAGAACGTGTACATCCTGGCGGACCGGGTCATCGCCTCCCTCTGACCCGCCCCGGCGCGCGGCCGCCGCCCGGCCCGCCGCCGCCCGCTCCGGCGCACGCCGCCCGCGCCCGCCGCGCCCGTCACGCGCCTACGCCGTCCGCCCCCGCGCGCCCGTCACACCCCGGCGCGTTTCTGGGCCTCCGTCACCAGGCGGACCGCCTCCTCCACCTCGGCCTCGTCCTTCAGCACGAGGGCCAGGTCGTGTCCGGCCACGGTGATCTGGTCAGCGACGGCGAACATGCCCGCGTCCGGCATCTCCCGCGGCTCCCGCTCCGGCGCCTCGGCGAGCTGGGCCCGCCGGGCGAACTCCCTGGCCAGCGCCAGCGCCTCCGCGGCCGCGCTGCGTTGCAGCCGGCTCTGCGGGGCCGCCCGCAGGCGGTCGGCGAAGTGATCCACTGCCCGGCTCAGCGATGTCGTGTCAACCACGTCGCGAGACTACGCGCCGCACCCGGACTGTTGCCAATGAGCGAACCCTCGGGCACGGTGACGTGAAGGACCGGCTTCGTCGAAAGCGTCCGGAGGCGCCGATGTCCCAAGTCTTCTCCCAGGAGACCCACCGCAACCTGCTCGCCCGCATCCCCCAGTGCACCGGTCGTGAGGTCACCGACTGGCTGCGCACCGTCGAAGAGGGCCCGGCGCTCTGTTTCGAGGAGAAACTCAGCTGGCTCCGCCACGAACACAACCTCGCGTACGGCCACGCCAAGGCGATCATCCACGAGTACGACCTGAGGAGGGCCGCCCGCAAGCTGCTCTAGGCCGCGGACGTCGCTCCGGGCGGCGGACGTCGCTCCCGGCGGCGCGGGAACGGCGAAGGGCCCCGGCCGGAGCCGGGGCCCTTCCGCGAAGAACGCGGACGTCGGTCGTGCGCGGACGTCAGTCGTTCTGGTTGAGGATCGCGATGATCCGCAGGAACTCCATGTAGATCCACACCAGCGTCAGCGTCAGGCCGAAGGCGGCGAGCCAGGCCTCCTCGCGCGGCGCGCCGTAGTTCACGCCGTCCTCGACCTGCTTGAAGTCCAGGGCCAGGAAGCAGGCGCCCAGGATGACGCCGATGATGCCGAAGAGGATGCCGAGGCCGCCGCTGCGGAAGCCGAGGCCGTCCCCGCCGCCGAACGCGGCGAACAGCAGGTTCACCATCATCAGCAGCACGAAGCCGAGCGCGGCCGCCATCACGAAGCCGTAGAAGCGGCGGTTGACCCGGATCCAGCCCGCCTTGTAGGCGACGAGCACGGCGGCGAAGACCGCCATCGTGCCGAGCACGGCCTGCATGGCGGCGCCGCTGGCGATGCGGTTGTCGACCACGCTGGAGACGACGCCGAGGAACACGCCCTCGAACGCCGCGTAGGTCAGGATCAGCGCGGGCGAGGCCTTGCGCTTGAAGGACTGGACGAAGCCCAGCACCATCGCGATCAGCGCGGCGCCGATCCCGATGCCGTAGGACCGGCCGATGTGCGCGTCGTCGACGGGCAGCAGCGCCCAGGCGAGCGCGGCGGTGACCACCAGCACGCCGAGCGTGGAGGCGGTGCGCACGACGACGTCGTCCATCGTCATGCGGCCGGCGGCGGCCGGGGCCTGCGGCGGCGCGCCGTACTGAAGGTCCTGCTGGGCGTAAGGGTTCTGCGCGTAGGGGTTGCCGCTCGGCTGGGCGTACGGACCGCCCTGCGCGTACGGATTGCCCTGCGTGCCGACTGCGGGGCCCCCGGCCTGCGGCGCGGTGTTGAAGCCGGCGTAGCCGTTGTCGCGGCTGAACCCCCGTCGCGAGAAGACCGGGTTTCTGCTCCTCATCTCACTCCTCCATGGCCGCACGTCGCGGCCTTGGCTCAAGAGTAATGGAACGGCAAAGGATCGACCCTAGTACCTGGGAAGGATCTTTCCCCCGCCTTGCTGCGGAACACGCTACGCGGACGGGCGATTCCCGGCACGGTCCACGGGCGATCATGACCGACCCGGTACACGTCCGGAACCTGCCGGAGACAGGACCGCGGGGGCGGCGTCCGGAGGACGGCGGGGAGGGGGCCGCGGGGGAAGCGACGGCGGCGTCGGCCCGGGGTGGTCACCGGCACGACACCGCTTGGTGGAAGTCCCCGGAACCGGACTCGAACCGGTACGCCCGCGAGGGGCAGCGAGGTTTAAGCTCGCCGTGTCTGCATTCCACCATCCGGGGCCAGGCCGTGGGTTCCGCGCCGGGGTCCCGAGCCTATCGGGACGCACCATCCCGACCGTGGGCAGGTGACCTCATGTTGTCTTATTTTATTGGCGCTTGAGGGACCATCAGAAGACGAAAACCGCCGTTGGCACTTGCCTACAGCCTGACCGGCGGCAAGGGGCCGTGTACGCGGAATGACGGAATTTCACCGTACGAACAGGCTGCCTCCACCCCGTCCCGACGTTCCCCCTTCCGGGGACGGGCCCCGGCGGACCTCAGGGGCGGCCGTCATACCTGGGGATGACGGGGGCCCTCCCCCCTCCGTCCCGAGTCGCCCCGACAACCGGAACAGCGGCTGACGCCACGGGCCTGAACCGCGGAGACGATGGAACCCGTCCCCGAGAACATCGTCGTCCCGTCAGGAGCACCCACCCGTGACCACCTCCTCCATCGCCGGCCGGTCCACCGCCGTGGCCGCGCGCGCCACGGATCTGTCGAAGATCTACGGACAGGGCGAGACCCAGGTGGTCGCGCTCGACCGGGTCTCCGTCGACTTCGCCCAGGCCGAGTTCACCGCGATCATGGGCCCCTCCGGCTCCGGCAAGTCCACGCTGATGCACTGCGTGGCCGGTCTCGACACCTTCTCCTCCGGCTCGGTGCGCATCGGCGACACCGAGCTGGGCTCCCTGAAGGACAAGCAGCTCACCAAGTTGCGCCGGGACAAGATCGGGTTCATCTTCCAGGCGTTCAACCTGCTGCCGACGCTGACGGCGCTGGAGAACATCACGCTCCCCATGGACATCGCCGGCCGCAAGCCCGACAAGCAGTGGCTGGACTCGGTGATCGAGATGATCGGCCTGTCCGGGCGGCTGGGACACCGGCCCTCGCAGCTCTCCGGCGGCCAGCAGCAGCGCGTCGCGGTCGCCCGCGCGCTGGCCTCCCGGCCGGAGATCATCTTCGGTGACGAGCCCACCGGCAACCTGGACTCCCGCTCCGGCGCCGAGGTGCTCGGCTTCCTGCGCAACTCGGTGCGGGAGCTGGGCCAGACCGTGGTGATGGTGACCCACGACCCGGTGGCGGCGGCCTACGCGGACCGGGTGGTCTTCCTCGCCGACGGCCGGATCGTGGACGAGGTGTACGGGCCGACGGCGGACGCGGTGCTGGACCGCATGAAGCAGTTCGACACCAAGGGCCGCACCAGCTGACGCGCGGCGCTCGCATCGGCGGAGCGGCACCCCCGCCCCGCCGGCCGCCGGCCGCCACGCCCAGCCCCCGTCGCCCTCGACGCCCCAGTCGCCCTCACCTGAACTGAGACACCCATGTTCCGCACCGCCTTGCGCAACGTCTTCGCGCACAAGGCCCGGCTCCTGATGACCGTGCTCGCCGTGATGCTCGGCGTGGCCTTCGTGTCGGGGACCCTGGTCTTCACCAACACCATCTCCGACGCCTTCCAGAAGAGCTCCGCCAAGGGCTTCGGCCATGTCGACGTGGCCGTCGAGGCCAAGTACCAGCAGAGCGAGGGCGACCGGGTCGGCACGACGCCCGAGCTGACCCAGGCGCTGCTGGAGCGCGGCGCCCGCGTCCCCGGCGCGCAGTCCGCCATCGGCGTCGTCCGCGGCTTCACCGCCCTGGCCGGCAAGGACGGCAAGCTGATCGGCAACGGCTTCCAGTCCGAGGGCGGCAACTACTGGGGCGCGAAGGATCCCCGGTACCCGCTGGTCTCCGGCGCCGCCCCGCACGGCGCGCACCAGGTCCTCATCGACTCCGACACCGCCCGCCGGGCCGGCTACAAGGTCGGCGACACCGTGCGCCTGTCCGTCGACGGCCCCGTCCTGACCCCCACCGTCAGCGGGATCTTCACCACCGACGACGGCAACGTCGCCGCCGGCGGCAGCCTCGCCCTGTTCGACACGGCCACCGCCCAGAAGCTGTTCGGCAAGCCGGGCACGTACGACGAGATCGACGTCGCGGCGAAGGCCGGCACCAGCCAGTCGGCGCTGAAGGCGCAGCTGGACCGGGCGCTGCCCAAGGGGAAGACCGAGACCACCACGGGGCAGCGGCTCGCCGACGACCAGGCGCGGACGATCGCCTCGTCGATGAGCGGCATGAAGCAGGGCCTGCTGGTGTTCGCCGGGATCGCGCTGTTCGTCGGCACGTTCATCATCGCCAACACCTTCACCATGCTGGTCGCCCAGCGCACCAAGGAACTCGCGCTGCTGCGCGCGGTCGGCGCCTCGCGCCGGCAGGTCACCCGGTCGGTGCTGATCGAGGCGTTCGTGGTGGGCGCGGTGGCCGCCGTGACCGGTCTGCTGGCCGGCATCGGGATCGGCGCCGGACTGCGCTCCCTGCTCGGGTCGTTCGGCGCCACCGTCCCGGACGGGCCGCTGGTGATCACGCCCGGCACGGTCGTCGCCGCCCTCGCGGTCGGCGTCCTGGTGACCATGCTGGCCGCCTGGCTGCCGGGCCGGCGCGCCGCGAAGATCCCGCCGGTGGCGGCGATGAGCAGCCTGCACGCGCAGGCGACCGCCAAGTCGCTGGTGCTGCGCAACACCCTGGGCGCGCTGTTCGCGGCGGCCGGCGTCGCGGTGGTCCTCGCGGCCACCACGATGGACACCGACTCCGCCCAGGCCCCGATGGGGCTCGGCGCCGTGCTGCTGATCATCGGCGTGTTCATCCTGACCCCGCTGCTGTCCCGGCCGCTGATCGCCGCCACCGCCCCCGTGATGCGCGCGTTCGGAGTGTCCGGCAAGCTGGCCCGGCAGAACTCGGTGCGCAACCCGCGCCGCACGGCGGCCACCGCGTCCGCGCTGATGATCGGACTGACCCTGATCACCGGCATGACGGTGATGGCCGGCAGCCTCCAGCACGCGATCGACAAGATGGCCTCCTCCGCGATCCGCGCCGACTACGTGGTGTCGATGGCCAACGGCAACGGCCTCTCCCCGGACGTCGAGAAGGAGCTGAAGGCCACCGGCGGCGTCACCGCCCTCAGCCCGCTGCGCACCGCGCCCTCCCGCATCGGCGGCGAGACCGAGTACCTGACCGGCGTCAACGGCGCCGCGATCGGCGAGCTGACGGATCTGAAGGTCAAGGACGGCTCGTTCACGGTCGGCGGCGCCAAGGTGATCGTCGACGACAAGACCGCCGAGGACCGCCACTGGACGGCCGGGTCCGCCTTCACCGTCGCCTACGAGGACGGCAAGAAGCAGCGGCTCACCGTCGCCGGGGTCTACCAGGGCAACGAGATGATCCGCGGGATCATGCTCGACAACGCCGTCCTCGCCCCGCACCAGAGCGACGCGACCGACATGCAGGTCATGGTCAAGACCGCCGACGGCGCGTCCGAGGCCACCAAGGACAAGCTGGTCAAGGCGCTCGGCGACAACCCGGCGATCCAGGTCCAGGACAAGAAGGACATCTCCGACGGCATCGCGCAGATGTTCACCCTGATGCTGAACATGCTCTACGGCCTGCTCGCCATGGCGGTGATCGTCGCGGTCCTCGGCGTCATCAACACCCTGGCCATGTCGGTCTTCGAGCGCTCCCAGGAGATCGGCATGCTGCGCGCCATCGGCCTGGACCGCCGGGGCATCAAGCGGATGGTCCGCCTGGAGTCCCTGGTGATCGCCCTGTTCGGCGGCGTCCTCGGCATCGGTCTTGGCGTGTTCTTCGGCTGGGCGGCCGGCGAACTGCTGGGCGCCAAGATGGCGACGTACGAACTGGTGCTGCCGTGGGGGCGGATGGCCGTCTTCCTGCTGCTGGCGGCGGTGGTCGGCGTGCTGGCCGCGCTGTGGCCGGCCCGGCGGGCGGCCCGGCTGAACATGCTCCAGGCGATCAAGTCCGAGTAGCCGCGCCCCCGATGGCGCGAGGGGCCCGTTCCAGCGGCTGGAACGGGCCCCTCGCGCGTGTCGCGGACTACGCGTCCGGCGCGCCCCAGGTGCGGGCGCGCAGCGGCATCCCCGAGGCGCCGGAGCCGGGGGTCTTCACGGCGAGCACCTGGTTGACGCCGATGCGGTTGCGTTCGAAGGCGAGCGCGGAGGCCGCCATGTACAGCCGCCACACCCGGGCGCGGCCCGGGCTGGTGAGCCGTACCGCGCGGTCCCAGTCGGCCTCCAGGTTGGCGACCCAGCGGCGCAGGGTGAGCGCGTAGTGCTCGCGGATCGACTCCACGTCGCGCACCTCGAACCCGGCCCGCTCCAGCTGGGTGACGGTGGTGCCGACCGGGGCCAGCTCGCCGTCCGGGAAGACGTAGGCGTCGATGAACGCGTCGACGTGGTACTCCGCCTCCGCGCGCTGCGGGCGGCGGCCGATCTGGTGGTTCAGGAGCCGTCCGCCGGGCTTGAGCAGGGCGTGCAGGTCGCTGGCGTAGTCGAGGTAACGGGCGGCGCCGACGTGCTCGGCCATGCCGATGGAGGAGATCGCGTCGTACGGCCCGTCGGTCACGTCGCGGTAGTCCTGGACGCGGATCTCGACCTTGTCGGTCAGGCCCTCGTCGGCGACGCGCTTGTTGGCGTAGGCGGCCTGTTCCTGGGAGAGGGTGACGCCGACGACGCTCACGCCGTGCTCGCGGGCCGCGTGCATGGCCATGGAGCCCCAGCCGCAGCCGACGTCCAAGAGGCGCTGACCGGGCTTCAGGGCGAGTTTGCGGCTGATGAGTTCGAGCTTGTCGTACTGGGCCTGTTCGAGGGTGGCGTCCGGTCCGGGGGCCGGCCAGTAGGCGCAGGAGTACACCATGGACGGGCCGAGGACGAGGCCGTAAAAGTCGTTGCCGACGTCGTAGTGGTGGCTGATGGCGCGTCTGTCGGAGCGCCGGGTGTGGAGGTGGCCGGGGCGGCGGACCTCCTCGGGCGGCGGGGCGGGCGGCAGCGGCGGGCCGGCCAGCTTCACCAGGCCGCGCACCGCGGCCCGCGCGGCCGGGTCGCGCAGGATGTCGCCGAGGCCGCGGGCGTCCTCGCCGCGTTCCCAGATCAGTCCGGACATCAGGGCGAGGGCGGTGTAGAGGTCGCCCTCGACGGTCAGGTCGCCGGCCACCCAGGCGCGGGCCAGGCCGAGTTCGCCGGGTTTGAACAGCAGCCGGCGCAGGGCGCGGCGGTTGCGTACGACGAGCGTCGGCGCCCCCGGCGGCCCGGCCTCCGACCCGTCCCAGGCGCGCACGCGCACCGGTAGCGGGGTCTCCAGCAGCTGTTCGAGCAGTGTCGTGAGCCGCGACGCGGCATCGGGCATGACGCACACACCTCCGTGACGACGAACGCCGGAATGTCCTGCACCACGTAAACACCGACGGGCCCCCGGCACAGTCCCGCAAGCGGGTTACGACTGGGCAAAGCAGATGCACCGGCCACTCATCTCGCGCCGCCGCGCGGGCGGAACGCCGGGGAACGCCGAAGGACCTCCCGCACCACGGATGGCGGGAGGTCCTTCGGTTCTGGATCAGGTGAAGCGGTGAAGCGGTGACCGACGGGAGGTCAGGAGGCCTTGGCCTTCTCCTCGGTCTTGCTCGCGGCGGCGACCGGCGCGGGCTTGGCGGCCTCGTAGAACTCCTCGCGGGGGTTCTCCATGGCGCCCAGGGAGACGACCTCGCGCTTGAGGAACATGCCGAGGGTCCAGTCGGCGAAGATGCGGATCTTGCGGTTCCAGGTCGGCATGGCCATGCCGTGGTAGCCACGGTGCATGTACCAGGCGAGACGGCCCTTGAGCTTGATCTTCATCTTGCCCATGACGATCATCGCGACGCCCTTGTGCAGGCCGAGGCCCGCGACCGCGCCCTTGTTCGCGTGGCTGTAGTCCTTCTGCGGGAAGCCCCGCATGCCGGACACCACGTTGTCGCCGAGGACCTTGGCCTGGCGCAGCGCGTGCTGGGCGTTCGGCGGGCACCAGGCGTTCTCGTTGCCCGCCTTGCGGCCGACGAGGTCGGGCACCTGGGCGTTGTCGCCGGCGGCCCAGATGTAGTCGGTGCCCTGGACCTGGAGGGTGGGCGCGCAGTCCACGTGACCGCGCGGGCCGAGCGGCAGGCCGAAGCGGGCGAGGACCGGGTTGGGCTTGACGCCCGCGGTCCACACGATGGTGTTGGAGTCGACCTCCAGGCCGTTCTTCAGCACCACGTGGCCGTCGACGCAGGAGTCCATCGAGGTGGAGAGGTAGATCTCCACGCCGCGGCTCTCCAGGTGCTCCTTGCCGTACTGGCCGAGCTTGGGGCCGACCTCGGGGAGGATCTTGTCGGCGGCGTCGACGAGGACGAACCGCATGTCCTCGCGGGTGACGTTCTTGTAGTACTTGGCCGCGTCCCGGGCCATGTCCTCGACCTCGCCGATGGTCTCCGCGCCCGCGAAGCCGCCGCCGATGAAGACGAAGGTGAGCGCCTTGCGGCGGATCTCCTCGTCGGTCGTGGAGTCGGCCTTGTCCAGCTGCTCCAGCACGTGGTTGCGCAGGCCGATGGACTCCTCGATGCCCTTCATGCCGATGCCCTGCTCGGCGAGGCCGGGGATCGGGAAGGTGCGGGAGACCGCGCCCATCGCGATGACCAGGTAGTCGAAGGGCAGCTCGTACGCCTCGCCGACCAGCGGGGCGATCGTGGCGACCTTGCGGTCCTGGTCGATGGTGGTGACCCGGCCGGTGAGGACCTCCGCCTTGGGCAGCACGCGTCGCAGCGGGACGACGACGTGCCGCGGGGAGATGCTGCCGGCGGCGGCTTCGGGGAGGAAGGGCTGGTAGGTCATGTACGACCGGGGGTCGACGACCGTGACGGTCGCCTCGCCGTAGCGCATCTTCTTGAGGATGCGCCGAGCTGCGTACAGGCCTACGTACCCACCGCCTACTACGAGGATCCTGGGACGCTCCGTGGTGCTCATGGCATCGAGTATCCACCTGTCCGAGGGGGGCACCTCGTGCGCCCCTTCACAAGCTTCGGAAGGGCCTGTGCTAAACTCCGCGGCTTTTGTGACGGACGGCACGTGGCCGCCGGGGAACCGGCGTCCGCTTACGTCCGTTGTCAAGGCCGCGTGAGCTGCCACTCCGGGTCCGCGGGACCTTTCGTAAGGGGGCCGTACGGCCCTTGCGGAATCCGTCGCGCACGCTCCTTCGAGCACCGTCCGGGGCCCGTTGAGCTCCGGTACGGGCCGGTAGAAGGCCCCGCGCCGCCCCGCCGGAGGCATTTCCTTGTGAAGAACTTCACGAAGTTTTCCGCCGGGGCGTCCGCCAGTGGCACGCGGGCCGCCCGCGGGCCCGCTCAAACGTCTCCGTGACTGCTCACGAGAGGTTACCGGCCGGTAGACACGGGGCGGTAGCGCCGCCCCCGGAAAGAGACCGGCGTCACCGGCCCGCCCCGCGCTACAGCCGCCGGCCGCGGCCCGTGTCACCCCGGTCGTCCCTGCCGCGCCGGGAGCCCCTGTCGTCGCGGGAGCCGAGGTCGCCACGGCCGCCGATGTCACCGCGGTCGCCGATGTCACCGCGGGATCCGATGTCGTCGCGGGCCTCGTCGAAGCCCTCGGTCTCGCCCTTGATGTGCTCCTTGCGGACCCGGGCCCGCACCGTCTCCTCCGAGATGTGCTCCTCGGTGGTCAGCCGGACCCGCTCGACGGGCACGGTCTCCGTCTCCACCACCGGGCGCTCCTCGTGCAGGATCACCTCGTACTCGGCCTCGCCGATCTCCGGACCGGTCAGGGCGGCGTCGCGGTTGGCGTCCGTGATCGGCTCGCGCTCGACGCGCACCTCGTCGTGGCGCAGCGGCACCGTCTGCTCCACCTCTTCGGTGACCACGTACTTGCGCAGCCGGGCGCGCCCCACCTCGCGGCTCTCGACGCCGACGTGCAGGCGCTCCTCCGAGCGCGTCATGGCGTCGTCGCGGCCCATGCCCGTGCGGGACCGCTCCCCGCTCCACCGGCCGGCGCGCTCGTCGGTCCGCTCCCCCGCGCGCTCGTCGGTCCACCCGCCGGCGCGCTCGTGGGCGCGTTCGTCGGTGCGCTCGCCCGCCCGCGCCCGGGCCGCCGCGTCGGCCCCGCCGACGCCGCCGGCCGCGGCGCCCCCGGCCGCCGTACGCCCGGTACCGGTACCGATCCCGGTTCCCGTCCCGGCCGCCGTACGCCCGGTACCAGCACCAGTACCGGTGCCGGCGCCGGTGCCGGTGCCGGTGCCGGTTCCGGCCGACGTCCGGCCACTCGTCCCCGCAGCACCCGCGGCACCCGCCGCACCCGCGGCGCCCGCCGCACCCGCCGTGCCGGTCGTGGTGCCCGTGGGTCCCGGCGACATGCGGCCGCCGCGGCTGGCGTCCCACTCCAGGCCGTAGTAGTCGTACAGCCGGTGCTCCTCGGTCTCCGACAGGTGGCCGCCCGCGTCCACGTCGATGTGCGGAGCGCCCTTGACCTTGTCCTTGCGGTACGGCACCTGGATATGGTCGCGCACCACGGCGGCCTCGCGGGTGGGCACGAACGTCTCGTGCGTGCCGAACAGTCCCGTCTTGACGGTCACGAACTCCGGGAGCCCGGTCACGTCGTCCAGATAGACGTGCTTGGCGTCGCCGATCTTGTTGCCGTCGCCGTCGTGGACCGGGTGGTCCAGCACGCGTGCGATCTGTTCCCTGGTGATCATGTCTCGTCACCCTTCGTCCGGAGTTGCGCCATCCGGGTACACCGGGGCGAAAGGTGCGAAACAGTCCCAACGGGGAAAAGGGACGCACTGGACCCCGGCGGTCGAACCCCGTGCACGTGTACACGGTCATGCGTACACTTCCTTCATGGCCGAGAACACCGTGACGGTAAGGGAAGCCCGCGCGCACCTGGCGGACCACATCAACCGCGCCGAGGAAGGCACGCCTACGGTGATCACCCGCAACGGCGAGCCCGTCGCGGCCGTGGTGCCGATCGCGGACTTCAACGCCCTGGAGGAAGCAGCCGACGTGCTGCTGGCCCGGGAGGCGGAGGCGATCCTGGCCAAGGGCGGCCCGACGGTGTCCATGGCCGAGCTGCTGGCAGACCTGTTCACCGATCGCACCGACGAGGCGGCGTGAAGTACGCGTTCCGGTTCACCACGGCGGCACAGCGGCAGCTTCGGGCCATCGACCGGCCTGCCGCCATGCGCATCCTGGCCGCGCTGACCGCTCTCGGCGACGACCCGTACCGCGAGGACGCCGACATCAAGAAACTCACCGGCCCGTCCGGCCTCTATCGGCTCCGGGTCGGCAGCTACCGGGTCGCCTATCGGGTCGAAGACGGCGAGCTCGTCATCCTCGTCGTCAAGATCGGCGACCGGCGCGACGTCTACCGCGCCATCTGAGAGCAGGCGGTCCGGAGCCCTGAGACTCCGGACCGCCTCACAGCCGGAGGGTCACTCGTCGTCGAGTGCGGCATGCCAGGCGATGCCGTCGAGGATGTCGTGTTCGCTGACGACGACCTCCTCGGCGCCGGTTCGTTCCATGATCGCCAGCAGGACCAGGGCGCCCGCGCCGATCACGTCGACGCGGCCGGGGTGCAGGGAGGGGATCGCCGCGCGCTCGGCGTGCGTGGAGTGCAGCAGCCGCTCGGTGATCTCCCGGACGCGGTCGCGGGAGACCCGGGAGTGGTGGATGCGCGCGGAGTCGTACGCGGGCAGGTCCTGGGCGATCGCCGACACCGTCGTCACCGACCCGGCCAGCCCCACCAGCGTGTGCGCCGTGCGCAGCGGCACCGTCTCCTCTGCGAGGTCGAGGGCGGCCTCGACGTCGGCCCTTATCGCCGCGATCCGGTCCTCGGCGGGCGGGTCGCTCACCTCGCCGTCCCGCACCAGGTGGCGCTCCGTCATCCGGACGCAGCCCACGTCCACCGAGCGCGCCGCCCGCACCCGGTCGTCGCCGACGACGAACTCCGTGGAGCCGCCGCCGATGTCCACCACCAGGAACGGCGTGGCGAGGTCCGTGCGCCCCGTCAGTTCCCGCGTCGCGCCGGTGAAGGAGAACTCCGCCTCCTGGTCGCCGGAGATCACCTCGGGCTCGACGCCGAGGATGTCCACCACCCCGCGCACGAACTCGTCGCGGTTCTCCGCGTCCCGCGAGGCGGAGGTCGCGACGAACCGCACCCGCTCGGCGCCGTGCTCCTTGATGATCCCGGCGTACTCGCGGCAGGCCGCGAAGGTGCGCTCCAGCGCCTCGGGGGCGAGCCGGCCGGTGCGGTCGACGCCCTGGCCGAGCCGCACGACCGTCATCCGCCGGTCCAGGTCGACGAGTTCGCCCGTCTCCGGGTGCACGTCCGCGACCAGCAGACGGATGGAGTTCGTGCCGCAGTCGACGGCGGCGACCCTGGTCACTTTCCGTCCTCCCCGATCTGCCGGGCGGCGAAGTGGCCGCTGCCGTCCTCCGTCGTCTCCAGGTGCCAGCCCTCGCCGGTCGGCACCGTCACGCACGGCCCCTTGCGCCACCACTCCGGCAGCATCGCGAGCGCCTCGTCGCCCAGCGGGTTCACACCCGGCCCGGCGGCCAGCGAGTGGGCGACCAGGACGTGCAGGCACTTGACCCGGTCCGGCATGCCGCCCGCGCTCGGGAAGCCGGTCAGCTCCTCGATCTCGTCCCGGCGCCGGATGTAGTCCTCGTGCGCGGCCCGATACGCCGCCGCCAGCTCCGGATCGGCCGCCAGCCGCTCCGTCATCTCCTTCATCACGCCGTCGGCCTCCAGCGTGCCGATCGCCGAGTTGGCGCGCGGGCACGTCAGGTAGTACAGCGTCGGGAAGGGGGTGCCGTCGGGCAGCCGCGGGGCCGTCTCCACGACGTCCGGCTGCCCGCAGGGGCAGCGGTGCGCGATCGCGCGCAGCCCGCGCGGCGGCCGCCCGAGCTGCTGCCGGAACGCCTCGACGTCCGCTTCGGTGGGTTCGGTGCGCTCGGTGGGCGGCGGAGGGGTCTGCATGCCTGTCTTTCTCATCCGTTCACTGGCCGGGCGTCGGCCTTGTCGACTCCGTACCAGACATTGGTGTACCAGGGACGGCGGGCCGTCCCCTGCTCGGCGCGGGACTGCTTGGCCGGCCCCGGGTCGACCACGGTGAAGCCGGTCTCGCCGGGCATCACATAGTGCAGCCGCTGCCGGATCTGCTGCTCGGCGTACGCGTCGTCCTGCCAGCGCGCCTTGGCGTCGCGCAGCTGCTCGACCCGCTGCTGCGCCTGCTGCTTCTGCCGCTTCAGATCGGCGATGCCCTCGCGCTGGGAGACGTACTGCCGCATCGGGTACGCCAGCGCGACCACCATCGAGCAGACCACCAGCGCCAGCAGTGCGGCGCGCCCGGTCAGCCGGGAGCGGCGGGCCTGACGCCGGGTCTGGGAGCGGTAGACGCGGGCGGCGGTCTGCTCGCCGAGCAGCCTGAGCCTGGTCGCGGTGGAGAACCGGTCCCGGTCCCGCACGGCCATCGTCCCGCCTCCCGTTCCTGTCCATTCACACGCGCGTACGTCCCCGGACACGGTACGGGACCGAGTCCGGGGACGTACGGACGACTGGCTGAACCGTGATTCCTCACGGCCCGGCGGCGGGGCGGGTCAGACCTTGGAGACCCCGGCGTCGCCCCGGAAGCGGGGGAACGCGCTGCGGCCGGCGTACACCGCGGCGTCGTCGAGGATCTCCTCGATGCGCAGCAGCTGGTTGTACTTGGCGACGCGCTCGGAGCGGGCCGGGGCGCCGGTCTTGATCTGGCCGCAGTTGGTCGCGACGGCCAGGTCGGCGATGGTGACGTCCTCGGTCTCGCCGGAGCGGTGCGACATCATGCACTTGAAGCCGTTGCGCTGGGCCAGCTCGACGGCGTCCAGGGTCTCGGTGAGCGAGCCGATCTGGTTCACCTTCACCAGCAGGGCGTTGGCGGAGCCCTCCTCGATGCCGCGGGCCAGACGCTCGGGGTTGGTGACGAACAGGTCGTCGCCGACGATCTGGACCTTCTCGCCGAGGCGGTCGGTGAGGACCTTCCAGCCGTCCCAGTCGTCCTCGAACAGCGGGTCCTCGAGGGAGACCAGCGGGTAGGCCGCCACCAGCTCCTCGTAGTACTCCGTCATCTCGGCGGCGGAGCGCTCCTTGCCCTCGAAGAGGTACTTGCCGTCCTTGTAGAACTCGGAGGCGGCGACGTCGAGCGCGAGGGCGATCTGCTCGCCGGGGGTGTAGCCGGCTTCCTTGATCGCTTCCAGGATCAGGTCCAGGGCCTCGCGGTTGGAGCCGAGGTTCGGGGCGAAGCCGCCCTCGTCGCCGAGACCGGTGGCCAGACCCTTGGACTTCAGGACCTTCTTGAGGGTGTGGTAGACCTCGGCGCCCCAGCGCAGCGCCTCGGAGAAGGACTCCGCGCCGATCGGGGCGATCATGAACTCCTGGATGTCCACGTTGGAGTCGGCGTGCGAGCCGCCGTTCAGGATGTTCATCATCGGCACCGGCAGCAGGTGCGCGTTGGGGCCGCCCAGGTAGCGGAAGAGCGGCAGGTCGCTGGCCTCGGAGGCGGCGTGGGCGACGGCGAGCGAGACGCCGAGGATGGCGTTGGCGCCCAGCGAGCCCTTGTTGTCGGTGGCGTCCAGGTCGAACATGGCCTGGTCGATCAGGCGCTGCTCGGTGGCGTCGTAGCCGACCAGCTCCGGGCCGATCTGCTCGATCACGGCGAGGACGGCCTTCTCGACGCCCTTGCCCTGGTAGCGGCTCGGGTCACCGTCGCGCAGCTCGATGGCCTCGAAGGCGCCGGTGGAGGCGCCGGACGGGACGGCGGCACGACCCGTGCTGCCGTCGTCGAGGCCGACCTCGACCTCGACCGTGGGGTTGCCTCGGGAGTCCAGGATTTCCCGGGCTACGACGACGTCGATGGACGGCACGAGCATCTCCTTCGTGGATGTGACGCTTGAAGTGCGGGGCAGGTGTGCCTTGCGGCTAGAGCCTAACCGTCCCGGGACGCCGACCGGCTGACCGACCGTCCCGTGGACAGGGTGACGGTACACATTGTTTCAGCACGGAACAAAGGGGCCGGTGACGGGGCCGGGAACAGAAGGTGAAAAAGCCCCGCCCCGGTGCGTACGGGGGAGAACGCACCGGGGCGGGGAGCCCGTGGGGACGGGGGGTGTCGGCCCCACGTGAGCGCCATGGTGGCGCTCACGCCTGGGCGGGGCCGGTGGCGGGCCTGGCCGCCCGCTGTCACTTCAGGTGCAGCTGCTGGCCCGGGTAGATGAGGTTGGCGTCCTCGACGATGTCCTTGTTGAGCTGGAACAGCTTCTCCCAGCCGCCCTGGACGTGGTGCGCGGTGGCGATGGAGCTGAGGGTGTCGCCGGCGACCACCTTGTACTCGCCGTCGCCCTTCTTGACCTTCTTGCCGGTCGGGGTGGTGACGGTCTTCTTCGGGGCCGGGCGCGTCAGCGAGCGGTTGGCGCTCTGCTCCTCGGTGGAGCGGGTCGAGGTGCTGCTCTTGGAGCCGCTGCTCGACGACGAGGAACTCGACGAGGAACTCGACGACGAAGACGACGACGACGAGGAGGAGGACGAAGAAGAGGAGGAGGAGGACGAGGAGGAGCCGCTGCCGCCGCCGGAGGAGGACGAGGCGCCGGACAGGCCCTTGCCGCAGACCGGCCAGGCGCCCTTGCCCTGGCCCGCGAGGACCTTCTCGGCGACGGCGATCTGCGCCGACTTGCTCGCCAGGTCGGCGCGCGAGGCGTAGGCGGTACCGCCGAACGCGGCCCAGGTGGAGTTGGTGAACTGCAGGCCGCCGTAGAAGCCGTTGCCGGTGTTGATCGACCAGTTGCCGCCGGACTCGCACTGGGCGACCGCGTCCCACTCGGAGGTGGTGGCGGCGGAGGCGTTGCCCGCGGCCATCAGCGGGGCGGCCACGGCGGCGCCGGTGACTCCGGCGAGCGCGATGGCACGGGTGGCCTTGGAGGGACGACGGTGCTTGCCCTTGCTGGAAAACAGCATGGATGGATCCCCTCACCGACGCCTGCGAGGTGAGCTGTCGGGTTCGGGCCGGTTGAGTTGCCCGGCCGTGCCTTTGGGGAGGCACGGCTTCACCCCCAGCCGCTCCGGTTCGACTGCCCGGCGCGGCACTTACCTTGGGTCCCCCGCTCCTGCCTGCGGCGCATGACGCGACGACTGTTCCCGTACGGCCGCTGGCAGGATTCGGCGTTGCGGCAGCCGGGGCTCGCGGTGACGAGCGGTCATGACCGTAGACACGCGATCGACGGAATTTCAAAGACGATCAGGGCTTCTGAGACTCATCCCACACTTTCCCCGAAAGGGACATTCGGTGCGAAGCGTGACGTGAACTGCCCCTACTTTGCGGCGTTTTCGGCGGGGACATCCAGGCTCTGACCGGCGGCGATGCGGTCGGGGTCGGAGCCGATGGCGCCCTTGTTCGCGGCGTACAGCGCGTGCCATCCGCCGTCCACGTCAAGGGAGTCGGCGATGGAGGCGAGGGAGTCGCCGGAGCGGACCGTGTAGGAGCCGCCGGCCGTGTCGGCGCTGAGGCCGTCGGTCCGGGAGGCGTGCCGGCCGCCCGCCGCGGCGGCGGAGCCGTCGGCCGGGTTCTCGGCGGCGCTGCCGCCACGGTGCCGGCCGCCACTCAGCGCCCCGGTGTCCACGAGGGCCGAGGAGCCCACGACTTGGCGGGGATCGGCCGGGTAGGCCGCGTCTCCGTAGTCGCCGGTCCCCGTGCCCGTCGAGGGCGTCGCGTCGGGCGCGCCGGAGGGGTGGGACGTGCCGGAATCGGCCGTGTCGTCCTTCTTCGTGGTGGAAGAGGAAGAAGAGGGGGAAGAAGGCGTATCGGTGTGCTTCGTGCCGGAGTCGGCCGGTCCGTTCGCCGAGTGGGACGTACCGGACTTACCGGGCGCATCGCCCGTCGTGCCGGTGTCGTCGGCCGAAGAATCGGACGAACCGGTGGAGTTGGCCGCATCATGGGACGAGTCGGACGGGCCCGGATCCTCGGAGCCGGAGGAACCGGAGGACTTGGCGGAACCGGTCGAACCGGACGACGTGCCGGTGTCCTTGCCGCCCTTGCCCGGGGCGGTGGACGGGGAGCCGCCCACGCCCGTGTCGACGTCGGCCGCGCCGGTGCTCTTGGTGAGCCCGGCGAGCAGTCCGCAGGTGTGCCAGGCGCCGGGGCCCCGGTCGGCGAGTATCTTCTCGGCCACGGCTATCTGCTGGGACCGGCTGGCCTGGTCGGCGCTCGCGGCGTAGGTGAGGCCGCCGTACTGCTCCCAGTCGTCCTGGGTCAGCAGCAGGCCGCCGTAGTAGCCGTTGCCGTTGTCGGCGCTCCAGGAGCCGCCGGTCTCGCACTGGGCCACCTTGTCCCAGGTGGTGCCGTCGGCCGCGCTCGCGCCGGAGGCGGCGACGAGCGGGATCGCGATGGCGGAGCCGGTGACCCCGGCGGCGACGAGGAGGGCCGGAGCCTGGCGGGGGCGACGGTGACGACCGTTCCCGGAGAGCATGCGGAGACCTTTCGGCGACAACGGTGACGGCGCGGCGGGCGGTGACCGCCGCCGCGCTGATGCGTGAAGGTAGCCGCTCCCGATCACTTGTCACAAGTTAATGCCGCGTAGATCACGTGGTGATCACATAGTTGAACGTGTGTCAGCTTCGGGTCGGCCTCGCGTCGGCCTCGCGTCGGCCTCGCGTCGGTCTTGCGTCGGTCTTGCGTCGGCCTCGCGTCGGCTTTGCGTTCGTCAAGGAGTCGCGGAGGTGGCGGTGAACCGTACCGGCAGGGTGCGCAGGCCGCGCATGATGAGGCCGCCGCGCCAGCGCAACTCCTCCGGGTCCGCGTCCAGTCGGAGGTCGGGGAGCCGGGTGAGGAGGGTGGCCAGCGCGGTCTGTCCCTCCAGGCGGGCGAGCGGGGCGCCCAGGCAGTAGTGGATGCCGTGGCCGTAGCCCAGGTGCTGGTTGTCCCGGCGGGCGAGGTCCAGGGTGTCCGGGTCGGCGAACCGCTCCGGGTCGCGGTCGGCGGCGGCCAGCACCACGAGCACCGGATCGCCGGCCGCGATGTCCTGGCCGCCGAGGGTGAGCGGGCGGGTGGCGAAGCGCCAGGTGGCCATCTCCACCGGGCCGTCGTAGCGCAGCAGCTCCTCCACGCCGGTCGCCAGCAGGGCGTGCTCGCCCGCGGCGAGGGAACGTTGCAGCCGGGCGCGCTGCTCGGGGTGGGTGAGCAGGGCGTAGGTGCCGTTGCCGATGAGGTTGACGGTGGTCTCGAAGCCGGCGAACAGCAGGATGAAGGCCATGGCCGCGGCCTCGTTCTCGGTGAGGTGCTCACCGTGGTCGGAGGCGCGGATGAGACCGGAGATGAGGTCCTCGCCGGGGGCGGGTTCGGCGGGGAGCGCGAGGCGCTTGCGGTGGATGAGGTCGGCGAGGTAGCCGCGCATCTTCTTGACCGAGCGGGCGACTCCGCCGCGGGGGCCCTTGCCGTGGCGCTGGGGGTCCGGGGGCTCGCCCCCGGGGAGATGCAGCATCATGCCGGCCCAGTCGCGGAAGTCGTCCTGGTCCTCGCGGGGGACGCCGAGCAGGTCGCAGATGGCGTAGATGGGGAGCGGGAAGGCGAACTCGTGGATGAGGTCGGCGCTGCCCCGCTCGGCGAAGCGGTCGATGAGGTCGTCGGCGAGTTCCTGGACGCGGGGGGCGAACTCGGCCACGCGGCGGGGGGTGAACGCCTTGCTGACCAGGCGGCGCAGGCGGGTGTGGTCCGGGGGGTCGATGTTGAGCAGGTGCGTCATCAGGGCGGCCTTGCGTTCGCCCGGGATGCCGGTCTTGCCCTTGGCGTGCGCGGGTTCGTCGTGATGCGCGGGGTTCTTGGACAGGCGGGGGTCGGCGAGGGCCTGCTTGGCGTCGGCGTAGCGGGTGACCAGCCAGGCCTCCACTCCGCTGGGGAGGCGGGTGCGGTGGGTGGGGGCGTGGTCTCTCAGCCAGGCGTAGGCGGGGTAGGGGTTGGTGGCGAAGTCCCAGGTGAAGAGGTCTGGGGCGGGGGTGGGTGGCTGGTCTTGCATGGGGTGACCCTAGTCCGGGGGGTCGGGAGGTCGCCCCCGCCGCCCCTTCCCGTCCCGAACCTGGGGGCTTCGCCCCCTGGCCCCCCATGGGTGCGTTGAGCGGTGCGGGTCGGTGGGGGCTGGGCGCGCAGTTCCCCGCGCCCCTTTCGGCCCTACGGGCCTCAGGCTCCCTCCGCCCTCCTGATCGCCTCTCGGTACGTTCTCGCCGCTGCTCTCAGGGCCGCTTCCGGGTCGGTGCCCTGGGATTCGGCCTCGGTGGCCAGGGCGAGGAGGGTGTAGCCGATGTCCTGGCGGTCGGGGAGGGGGACGGTCAGGCCGGCCGTGCGGGCTCGGAAGGCCAGTTTGGCGGCGAGGGCCAGGGCGGGCTGGCCGAGCGGGACGCCGTCGGTCACCGAGGCGCGCTGCTTCTCCACCGCCTTCATGCGCAGCCACTGCTCCCTGACCTCCTCCGGGGTCGTGGCGCTCGCGTCGCCGAAGACGTGCGGATGGCGGTGGATCAGCTTGGCGACGATGCCGGCGGCCACGTCGTCGACGGAGAACGGCTCCTCGTCGTCGTCCTCGGCGATCCGGGCGTGGAAGACCACCTGGAGCAGGACGTCCCCCAGCTCCTCGCGCAGTTCTCCGCGGTCGCCGGCCTCGATCGACTCGACCAGCTCGTACGCCTCCTCGATGGCGTACTTGGCCAGGCCCTCGTGGGTCTGCCGGGACGACCAGGGGCACTCGGCGCGGATGCGGTCCATGACCTGCACCAGGTCGAGCAGGCGGGCGCCGGGCAGGTCGTAGGAGGCGGGCAGCAGCTCCAGCTCCGGCATGCTCACCCTGCCGGAGCCGGCGAGGCGGGCGAGGCCGTCGGTGAGGGCCGGTTCGCCCTCGCCGGTGGCCACCACCACGACCGTGCGGCCGCCGGCGCAGGCGTCGAGCAGTTCCTCGGCACTCGGCGCCGCCTCGGCCACCGCGACGCCCGCCTCACGCAGGTACGGCAGCTGCGGATGCGCGCCGTCCGCGCACAGCACCAGGTCGGCCGCGTGCAGCGCCTGCCAGGCGGGCCAGGACAGCAGCCCGGGGGCGACCCGGTGGCTGGTGGTGAGCAGGACGATGCGGCCGGGGGCGGCTTCGGCGCCGTGGTCGGTGGTGTGGTCGGTGGTGTTCACCCACCGAACGTAACCCACCGCGCCGACGCCTCCCGGTGCGTGCGGGACCCCTCCCGCCTCACGCGCCCGCCGACGTCACGTCGCGCAGCCACGGCGACTTCGCCTCGATGCCGCCCTTCTGGACGTCCCAGGCGCCGTAGCGCGGGTTGAGGTCGACGTGCAGGGCGCCGGAGGCGGTGGACAGGGCCTGCCAGAAGGCGGGCTGGGAGGTGTCGGTGTGCAGCTTCGCCGCCAGCTTCTGCGCCTCGACCTGGAGGCGCAGGTTGTCGTCGAGGCGCTCCGGGGCCACCCCGTACTGCTGGAGCCAGGCCGTCTCCAGGGCCTTGGCGCCGCCCGCCCGCTGCTCCAGGCCGGCCCGCAGCTGCTGGACCTCGTGACGGTTCACGGTGACGTCCGCGTCCCGGGCGGCGCGGTCCAGCACCCGGTCGAGGACCATCTGGTGCAGGGTGTCCCGGGAGAGCGTGCCGGTGCGGGCGACGGCCTGCTCGTACTGCGCCCGGTCGGGCACCGCGGCGCGCTGCGCCCGGCGCACCTCGTCCACCCGGCTCTGCAACTGCGCGACGGTGATCCGCTGTCCGCCGACCACGGCCGCCGCGCCCGGATGGGCGCCGTTGCCGCAGGCGGTCAGGAGCGGGGCCGCCGCGGCGATCGCGGCGGACAGGACGAGCGCGGTGCGACGGCGGCGGTGCAAGGAAACCTCCCGAGGAGAGTTTGTGCGGCGGTGCACAAAGTCTTGCGGTGATCGATGGTAGGCAGCGGCCGGGCTCCGGCCAAGCCATTGGACCAACGATTCACCGCGACTTCGGGCACCGCCGCCCGCTTCCCCGCCGCTTCTCCTCCGGGTGGCGGCCGTCAGCCGGTGATCGCGACCGGCGCGTCCCACCAGTCGCGGTCGACGGTGAGGGTGTAGCCGCCGCGGGTCTCCTTGCTGTTCACCTTGTACTGGTGGGCGCGGCTGTGGTCGGTGAACTGGGTGGCGCCCCAGGGCCAGTCGGAGGTGACGGTCTCCTTGCCGTCCCACAGGGCGTACCAGAGGTTGCCGGGCAGGTCGGTCTTGTTGCTCGCGGTGGCGATCGCCTTGGCGCTGGAGCTGGTGAAGCCGTAGTAGCCGGCGCGGTAGGTCTTGGCGCGCAGCTGCTTGTCGAAGGAGCGGACGTAGGCCAGCACGGCGTCGTTGCACGACTTGTTCGTCGTGTCGTACGGCTCCATGTCGAGGTAGAGCGCGCTGCCCGTCTTCATGCCGAGCGCGGACGCCTTGGCCACCGCGTCGTTGGCGTCGGCGGTGCCCAGGGAGGTGGCGGTGGCGGCGCTGATCTTCTCCGGGCTGGAGCCGGTCTGGCACGGCGGCTGGGCGCCGACGTAGATCGGGACGAGCTTCCAGCCCTGCGCGCTGACGGACTTCACCCAGGAGGCGGTGAGGTTGGGCTGGGCGCAGCCGCGGTTCTTGCCGCCGACGTAGACGGCCGCCGCGCCGTAGTACTTGTCGGCGCGCCACGCTTTCATGGCGCTCAGCGAGGGCGCGGTGCAGGTGTCGAAGGCGCGGCCGGTGTACGTCTTCTGCGCCGGCCAGGTCGTCGCGGCCATCGAGGTCTGTGCCGCTATCCCGGCGCCCGCGAGGACGGCGGCCGCGGCCACCCCCCACGTGATGTATCTGCGCTTCTTGGAATGCCGGTGCTCGGCCATCCCCACCCCTTGTTGTTCTGTGCGTGCGCGCGCACGCGGCGAGACGCGTACGGGCGCACGTGCTGGAGCGGTGCGCGCCGGTGGTCGCCCGGCGCGCGTCCGCACGAAGACGTCGTGGATCCCCCTGCCCTGGCGCGCGTGGCCGCTGCGGCGCACTCCCCGGCGCGCGGAGCGGATCGCACCGTAACCGACGCCGCCCCCGCCGACGGGAAACGGAGTCCCGGGCTCACCACATGATTCCCTCAAGCAACAGCAAAATCAGTCGGCCTGTCAACCGCCGCGGCGACGCCGAAACATCGGCACGCCGACCTTGACCGAACCTTGATCATCCGCTGACCTGTGCGTGAGCTGTGCGTTCCCGTGGGCGTCGTATCGTCCGCTGGCCATCCCGGCTCGTTCGAAGGACTCCCATGCACCTCCCGTCCCGCGCCGCCCGTCTCCTGGCCGTGGCCGCGCTCCCGCTGATCCTCGCGGCCTGCGGCTCCTCCGGCACCTCAGGTCCCTCAGGTCTCTCAGATTCCTCAGGTCCCTCAGGTCTCTCCGGTTCCTCCGGCTCCGGGGCGGGCCCGGCGGCGGCCGCCGGGAGCGCGCCGAAGGACCCGGACGCCGGGCTGCTCACCGGCGCCCGGCTGAAGCGGGCGCTCGCCCCGGCGTCGGCCTTCCCGGCCGGCTTCGCCGTCGACCCGGACGCGGCCAGGGACTCCGGCGACACGTTCGCGCCCGCGGCGTCGGCCACGGCGGCCGGGCACGACTGCGCCCGGCTCGACGGCACCGGCTGGATCGAGATCACCGGGATCGCCGGGGCGTCCTTCGCGCAGAACGACTACGCCGACCGGGGCGCCACCCAGGACGTCGCGCAGGAGATCGACGCCTACCGGGGCGACGGCGCGGCTTGGGTGCTGGCCGGCCTGGCCGAGGTGGTCGCGGCCTGCTCCGGCTTCCAGGACGCCGACACCCACTCGAAGGTGACGGTCACCGGCCGCGCCACCCCCGGCCTCGGCGACGGCGCCTACACGGTCACGCTGACCGACGACTCCTGGGAGAACGGCACCACCCTGGTCGCGGCGCGGGTCGGCCACCACGTCGTCAGCGTGCTGTCGACGGCCGGCCACGACAACGGCGCGGCCACGGCGCGCGCGCTCGCCGAGCGGCTCGTCGGCTCCGTGCGCGGCGCCCTCTGACCGGCCCCCGCGCGCACCGCCCGGTGGCTTAACCTTGCCCCCTGCACTGCCTTGGGGGGTAGAGATGGACAAGCGGCTGGAGGCCGGCTGGTTCCAGCGGATCGCCTGGTCGGTCCTGGCATGGGGCTCGATCGGCATGCTGGTGTGGGTGCCGTTCCTGTACGTGGCGATCCGCCGCGGCCGGGGCTCGGACTGGGGCGCGTTCGCCGCGTTCGCGCTGTTCGACTCCGTGATGGTGACCTGGATCGCGCTCATGCCGGAGGAGGGCGGCCCCGACGACACGATCCTCGGCCTGGTCTTCATCGTCGAGATGCTGGCCGCCGCGCTGATGCTGCTGTTCGCCGTGTTCGACCGCCGCACGGCCCGCCCGGCGGCTCCGGCGGCTCCGGCGGCCGCCTACGGAGCGCCGCCCCAGGGGCCGTACGGCTACCCGTACGGCCGCTAGGGCCTCTTGTCCGCGGCGGCGGGCCGGTGGGTCAGCCGCCGCACTGCTTCAGCATCATGCTCTTGTCCGCCGTCGTCACCGGCAGCTTGTACTTCAGCGAGACCTGGGCGAACCGCACGCTGTAGGCGCACCGGATGTCCTTGCTCGGCGGCAGCCAGGTCGCCGGGCCGGAGTCGCTCTTCGCGCCGTTGGCGGGGCCGTCCACCGGGATCAGGTTGAGCGGGTCGTTGGCGATCTGCTCGCGCTTGCCCTTGGACCAGTGCGCGGCGCCCATCTGCCAGTCGTAGGACAGCGGCATCACGTGGTCGATCTGGACGGTCGTCGCGTGCGTCTTGGTCCACTGGATCGCGCGGCCCGTGTACGGGTCGGCCAGGGTCATCGAGACGATCACGCAGTTGGAGCCCTTGCGGTAGGCGACCTTGCGGCCGTCGCGCTTGAGCAGGTCGTTGCGGGTGTCGCAGCCGTTGTGCGCGTACGGGACGCCGTCGACGTTGTCCATCCAGGCGTAGCCGAACTCGTCGCGGTCGTACCCCGTCTTGGGGCCGCGGCCCTTCGTCGTCACGGTCGCGATGAGCTTGCGGGCCGCGGCCCGGTCGGCGTCGCTCGTCAGGGCCGCCAGGCCCGGCTTGGTGCCGTCCGGGTTCTTCAGCGGGCTGACGGCGTGTCCGTCCGACACCGGCGCCGACGCCGACCCCCCGCCGCGCACCCCGCCGCCCTTGGCGCCGTCGGTGTCGTCGATCCCGCCCTTGCACCCGGCGACCAGGACCGCCGCGGCGCACACCGCGAGCCCGGTGCGGGCGAGGGGACGCCGCGCCCCGCCGCGCCTGTCGTGCCCCTCGCGACCATGGCACACCTCCGCGCCCATGAACCCTCCCTCGCCTCTGCCGCCCCGCCCCTGGTACGCGGGCCTGTCTTACCTGTGCCCACCGTAACCAGACGCAAGTACGGCCCACTTGGGGCGCAAAGAGGCATAAGGATCGGATGGGGCGTATCGCCGGTGTCGGGTACGACACCACCGGGCCGCGGACGACCCCGCGGACGGCGCCCCGCGGGCTTGGACGGCCCGGTGTACGCCGCCCGGGGGTACGGGCGAACGGCCGCCCGCACCCCTCCCGCGCGCTACGGACCCAGCCCTACGAGCCCAGCACCGACGCCAGGAACTCCCCCACCCAGCCCAGCAGTTCGCGGCCGACCAGCGGCTTGCCGCCGACCCTCGCCGTCTTCGGCCGGGGGACGAGGACCTGGTGGGCGGCCGGCTTGATGACCGTGCCGGGGTAGAGCCGCTTGAGGCGCAGTTCCTGCGACTCGCGCAACTCCACCGGCGCGAAGCGGATGTTGTTGCCCTGGAGGACGATCTCGCCGACCCCGCAGGCGCGGGCCAGCATCCGCAGCCCGGCCACCAGCAGCAGGTTCTCCACCGGCTCGGGCAACTTGCCGTAGCGGTCGGTCAGTTCCTCGCGTACGGCCTTGACGTCCTCCTCGGAGTCGGCCGCCGCGATCGACCGGTAGGCCTGGAGGCGCAGCCGCTCGCCGGGCGCGTAGTCGTGCGGGACGTGCGCGTCGACGGGCAGCTCGATCTTCACCTCCAGCGGCGGCTCCTCCTCGACGCCGCCCGACTCCAGCTGGCGCCGGTAGTCGGCGACGGCCTCGCCGACCATGCGGACGTACAGGTCGAAGCCGACGCCCGCGATGTGCCCGGACTGCTCGCCGCCCAGCAGGTTGCCGGCGCCGCGGATCTCCAGGTCCTTCATCGCCACGTACATGCCCGCGCCCATCTCGGTGTGCTGGGCGATGGTGGCCAGGCGCTCGTGGGCGGTCTCGGTGAGCGGCTTCTCCGGCGGGTACAGGAAGTAGGCGTAGCCGCGCTCACGGCCGCGGCCCACCCGGCCGCGCAGCTGGTGCAGCTGGGAGAGGCCGAAGTTGTCGCCGCGCTCCACGATCAGGGTGTTGGCGTTGGAGATGTCGATCCCGGACTCGACGATCGTCGTGGAGACCAGGACGTCGAACTTCTTCTCCCAGAAGTCCACCACCACCTGTTCCAGGGCCTGTTCGGACATCTGGCCGTGGGCGGTGGCGATCCGCGCCTCGGGGACGATCTCGCGCAGCCGGGCGGCGGCCCGGTCGATGGACTCCACCCGGTTGTGGATGTAGAACACCTGGCCCTCGCGCAGCAGTTCGCGCCGGACCGCCGCGCCGATCTGCTTCTCCTCGTACGGCCCGACGAAGGTGAGCACCGGGTGGCGCTCCTCGGGCGGGGTGGTGATCGTGGACATCTCGCGGATGCCGGTGACCGCCATCTCCAGGGTGCGCGGGATCGGGGTGGCGGACATGGTGAGCACGTCGACGTTGGCGCGCAGCTTCTTCAGCTGCTCCTTGTGCTCGACGCCGAAGCGCTGCTCCTCGTCCACGATGACCAGGCCCAGGTCCTTGAACTTGGTCTGCGAGGAGAACAGGCGGTGGGTGCCGATGACGACGTCCACCGAGCCCTCGCGCAGGCCCTCCAGGACGGCCTTGGCCTCGGTGTCGGTCTGGAAGCGGGACAGCGCCCGCACGTTCACCGGGAACTGGGCGTAGCGCTCGGAGAAGGTGCCGAAGTGCTGCTGCACCAGCAGGGTGGTGGGCACGAGGACGGCGACCTGCTTGCCGTCCTGGACGGCCTTGAAGGCGGCGCGCACCGCGATCTCGGTCTTGCCGTAGCCGACGTCGCCGCAGATCAGCCGGTCCATCGGGACCGACTTCTCCATGTCCTCCTTGACCTCGGCGATGGTGGTGAGCTGGTCGGGCGTCTCCGCGTACGGGAAGGCGTCCTCCAGCTCGCGCTGCCAGGGCGTGTCGGGGCCGAAGACGTGGCCGGGGGCGGCCATCCGGGCGGAGTACAGCTTGATCAGGTCGGCGGCGATCTCCTTGACCGCCTTCTTGGCGCGCGCCTTGGTCTTGGTCCAGTCGGCGCCGCCGAGCCGGTGCAGGGTGGGCGCCTCGCCGCCGACGTACTTGGTGATCTGCTCCAGCTGGTCGGTGGGGATGTAGAGGCGGTCGCCGGGCTGGCCGCGCTTGGCGGGGGCGTACTCCACGACCAGGTACTCGCGGGTGGCGCCCTGCACGGTGCGCTGCGCCATCTCGATGTAGCGGCCCACGCCGTGCTGTTCGTGGACGATGTAGTCGCCCGACTCCAGGCTGAGCGGGTCGATGGTCTTGCGGCGGCGGGCCGGCATCCGGGCGCCGTCGCGGCTCGCGGTGCGCTGGCCGGACAGGTCGGTCTCGGTGAGCACGGCCAGTTTGAGCACCGGGTCGACGAAGCCGGTGTCGACGCAGCCGCACGCCACGTGCACCACCGACGGGGACAGCTCGCCGAGGTCGCCGGTGCGGCCGTCGGTGACGGCGAGGCGGGCCGCGATGCCCTCGGCGCCGAGCACCTCGACCGTGCGGGCGGCCGGGCCGTGGCCCTCGGTGACGAAGACGGTGCGCCAGCCGTCGGCGAGCCAGCCCTTGGTGTCGGCGAGCGCCTTGGCGGTGTCGCCCCGGTAGGTGTCGGGCGCGTGCATGCCCAGCTTGAGGGTGTCGCCGTCGTCCGCGCTCTCCTCGGCGGCGAACGGGGAGACGGACCACCACATCATGCCCAGCTCGCGCGCCCGGTCGCGGACGTCGGCGATGGACCACAGGGAGGCGGCGCCGACGTCGATGGGCGCCTCGCCGCCGCCGGCGGTCGCGGCCCAGGACGCCTGGAGGAACTCCTGCGAGGTGGCCACCAGGTCGGCGGCGCGGGTGCGCACCCGCTCGGGGTCGCACACGACGGCCAGGGCGCCCTCGGGCAGCACGTCGAGCAGCAGCTCCATGTCGTCGACGAGGACGGGGGCGAGGGACTCCATGCCCTCCACGGCGATGCCCTCGGCGATCTTCCCGAGCAGTTCGCCCAGTTCCGGGTGCTGTTCGGCCAGCGCGCGGGCCCGGGCGCGGACCTCGTCGGTGAGCAGCAGCTCGCGGCAGGGCGGCGCCCACAGGCCGTGTTCGGCGACTTCGAGGGAGCGCTGGTCGGCGACCTTGAAGTAGCGGATCTCCTCGACGTCGTCGCCCCAGAACTCGACGCGCAGCGGGTGTTCCTCGGTGGGCGGGAACACGTCGAGGATGCCGCCGCGCACGGCGAACTCGCCGCGCTTCTCCACCAGCTCCACGCGCGCGTACGCGGCGGCCGCGAGGGCTTCCACCACCTGGTTCAGATCGGCGCTGTGCCCGGTGCGCAGCGCCACCGGCTCCAGGTCGCCGAGGCCCTTGACCTGGGGCTGGAGCACGGAGCGGACGGGGGCGACGACGACGGAGACCGGGCCGGTCTCGGGGTCGTCGGCGCTCGGGTGCGCGAGGCGGCGCAGCACGGCGAGGCGGCGGCCCACGGTGTCGCTGCGCGGACTGAGCCGTTCGTGCGGCAGCGTCTCCCAGGAGGGGTACTCCGCGACGCCCTCCGGCGGCAGCAGCGAGCGCAGCGCGGCGGCCAGGTCCTCGGCCTCCCGGCCGGTCGCCGTGACGGCGAGCACGGGCCGGCCGGACTCGCGGGCGAGGGCGGCGACCGCGAAGGGCCGGGCGGCGGGCGGCCCCACCACGTCGACGTGCGTGCGGTTGCCGTCGGCCGCGGCGGCGATCGCTTCCGCGAGGGCGGTGTCCTTGACGACGGCGTCGAGCAGACCGTGCAGGCTCATGGGGGCTTCCATCCCGGGGAGGGCCAACGCAAACAGCCCGACACGTCTCACGGGCCGGGGCTGCCAGCCTACGACGCCGACGGCGAAGTCGCCGCACCCGCCCGCACCCCGGACCGTCCCGGCCGGGCGGCCGGGCGGCGACCGGAGGACGGCGGGGCGGGGTCGCCCGCGGGGGCGGTGGCGGTGGCGGGGGCGCGGGCCGCGGAGGCGGGGGTGGCGGTGCGGGTGGCTGCGGTGGCGGTGCCGGTCGGCGCGTTGGGGGTGCCGGTCGCCGCGGTGCCAGTGGCTGCGGTGGCGGTGCCGGTCGCCGCGGTGGCGGTGCCGGTGGCCGCGGTGGCCGCTGCCGCGGCGAAGGTGACGGTCACCCCGCGGCCCGGCTCGACCGCGACGAGCAGGGCCGAGCCGAGAGCCTGGGCTATCCGTTCCAGCAGGGGCAGGGTCGGCATGCATCTGCCGTGCTCCAGCCGGGATATCGCCGCCTGGGTGAGACCGGACAGTTCGGCGAGCCGGGTCTGCGTCATTCCGGTTTTCCGGCGCCCTTCGCGCACGGCCCGCCCGAGCGCCTCCTCCAGCTTTTCGCCGGGAATCGTCCCGCACCCGGCGCGCTTACCGGTCATCCCCCGTTGATGACGCACCCTGACTCCCGCATCGCTCGACAGCGACGAAATCCCCACACGGGGACGGACCTCCGGAGGCTAACCGGAAAGCGACGCCGGCGGCCGCCCGGTTGAGCAACATCTGAGCTTTCCACCGCCCTCGCCCGAAGCGGCCCGGAACATCTCGCCCACGGCATATAGCGAGACTGGTATAAAGCCGCCCGACCGATGCATAAGGCGAGGCCGGACGGCATGGAGCGGGAAATTCCGTATTTCCGGAACGACATCCGCCGGACAAGTCAATTGCCCCCGAGGAGCGGACATGCCATCGTGGCGCCGCCATCTCCACGGGGAAAAGGAAAGCAGCCTTGACCAAGTTGCGCAGCACACTGTCCGGAATCGCCCTCTCGGGCGTTCTCCTCGGCGCCGGCGCGGCGCCCGCCCTCGCGGATTCCACGGCGTCGAGCGGACATTCCGCCGCCGTCGCGGCCGCCGCTCCGACCAAAGCGCAGAAGCTCTCCAAGATGAAGAGCCTCACCGAGGATTCGAACGCTTCCACCGGCCGGTGGCTGGACGCGATGAACCAGCACCTCGCCCACAAGCAGGCGATCGACAAGTACAAGTTCAGCTGGAAGACCGATTACTGCACCAGCTCACCGGACACGCTGCCCGGCGGCTACAACTTCAAGATGGCCTGCTGGCGTCACGACTTCGGCTACCGCAACTACAAGTCGCTGGTGGGCAACTACTACTTCAAGAAGGACCACAAGAAGCGCGTCGACAAGGCCCTCCTGCGGGACCTGTACAGCGCCTGCGACTACCGGCCCTGGGCCGACCCGTACCCGGCGTCGCAGCGCGCGCGGCTGAAGGCGGCCTGCCGCAAGACCGCCAGGACGTACTACGGCGCGGTCAGCGCCGCCGGCTGACCGGCCACCGCCCCCGGCCTTCCTCCCAGGGGGAACGCCGAACGCCCCGGGCGCGCCGAACGCGCCGAGCGGGCCGCACACACGGACGGCGGGGCGCGGAGACCGAGTCTCCGCGCCCCGCCGTCCACCGTTTCCCCCGGGTGGCCTAGTCCGTCGCGATCGCGTTCAGGACGTTCATCCGGGCCGCCCGGAACGCCGGCACCAGGGCCGCGAGCAGGCCCACGAAGGCCGATCCGACGAAGACGCCGGTGATCGTCGGCCAGGGAATGTCCAGCACCTTCATGCCCTCCAGGGCGAGCAGCTTCTGCGCGGTCGCGCCCCAGCCCATGCCCAGCCCGAGCCCCAGCAGCGCGCCGAACAGGGCGATGACCACCGACTCCAGCCTGATCATGCGGCGCAGCTGGCGCCGGGAGAGGCCCAGGGCCCGCATCAGGCCGATCTCCCGGGTGCGCTCCACCACCGACAGCGCCAGGGTGTTGACCACGCCCAGGACCGCGACCACGATCGCCAGGGCGAGCAGGCCGTAGACCATGTTGAGCAGCTGTCCGATCTGTTCGCGCAGGTCCTTCTTGTAGTCGGCGCGGTCCATGACCGACACCGACGGGTCCGCCGCCACCGCCTTCCTGAGCGCGGCGTAGACCTGCTGTTCGTCGCCGCCGTTCCCGGCGAGCACCCCGAGGTCCAGCGGCATCCGGTCCGCCGGGATGTACCGGCCGGCGGTGGTGATGGCCGTGTACATCTTCCCCTTGTCGATCGCGGTGTCGTCCGAGGTCACCGCGACCACCCGCAGCCGCGCCGCGCGCCCGTCCTCGAAGGCGACCTTGAGCGTGTCGCCGACCTTGACGCCGTACTTGCCGGCGAAGTCCGACCCGACCGACATCGCGTCGCGCCCGTAGACGTCGGACTGGCGGCCCGAGAGGGTCGTGCGCCGTACGTCCTTCGGGTAGGCCGGGTCGGTGGCGTACAGGCTCTGCTTGTGGACGCCGCCGTCGGGCAGGGTCAGCTCGGCGGGCACCTCCTTGAGGCGGGAGACGTTCGTGAGGCCGGGCGTGTCCCGGATCGCCTTCACCATGGCCGGGGTCAGGGGCTTGGCGCCGTCGCCGGCCTGCACGATGAAGTCGGCGCCGACCGACCTGTCCAGCTCGTCGGTGGCCGAGGCCACCATCGAGGAGCCCACCACCGACAGGCAGGCCACCAGGGCGAGGCCGATCATCAGCGCCGCGCCGGTGGCGCCGGTGCGGCGCGGGTTGCGCAGCGCGTTGCGCTCGGCCATCCGGCCGACCGGACCGAAGACCCGCAGCAGCAGCGCGCCGAGGACGCGCACCAGACCGGCGGCGAGCAGGGGTCCGACGGCGATCAGGCCGACCAGGGTCAGCACCACGCCGAGTCCGAGCCACGCCGAGCCGTCCTTGGCCTGGTCGGCGGTGGCGGCCAGGCGCAGGCTCCAGCCGCCGGCGCCGGTCAGCACCAGACCGATCAGGGCCCGTACGGCGCCGGCCCGGGCGTCGGCCGGGGCGCCCGCCTCGCGCAGCGCGGCCATCGGCGAGATCTTCCCGGCGCGCCGGGCGGGCAGGTAGGCCGCCAGGACGGTGACCACCACGCCGAGGAGCAGGCCGAGGGCCGGGGTGGTCCAGGCGACGGTCAGATCGGCGGTGGACAGGTGCATGCCCATGGCGCCCATGAGCTTCATCAGGCCGACCGCGATCCCGACCCCGGCGCCGACCCCGAGGGCGGACCCGACGACGCCGAGGAGCAGCGCCTCGACGAGGACGGAGCGGTTGACCTGCTTGCGGGAGGAGCCGATGGCCCGCATCAGGCCGATCTCGCGGGTGCGCTGGGCGACCAGCATGGAGAAGGTGTTGACGATCAGGAAGATGCCGACCAGGAAGGCGATCCCGGCGAAGCCGAGCATGGCGTACTTCATCACGTCCAGGAAGCCGCCCAGTTCCTTGCGGTTGGCGTCGGCGACCTCCTTGGCGGTCTGCACCTGGTAGCCGGCGCCGAGCGCGGCCGTCACGTTCTGCTTCAGCCGGTCGTCGCCGACGCCCGGGGCGGCGGTGACGTTGACGCCGGTGTAGACGCCGGTCCGGCCGACCAGGATCTGCTGGGCGGTGCGGGTGTCCAGGTAGAAGACCGCGGCGCCGGGGTTGGTGACGGTGAAGGCGGCGACGCCCGAGACGCGGGCGTGGTGCGTGCCGACGGCGGTGATGACGCCGATCTCGTCGCCGAGCTTCAAGTGGTGCTTGTCGACGGTGTCCGCGTCGACCATGACCTGGTCCGGGCCCTTGGGCGCGGTACCGGAGACGATCTTCATGGTGCGGGCGTCGTTGCCGTTCCAGTTGCCGACGATGGTCGGCGCGCCGCTGCTGGGCGAGAGCTTGTCCAGGTCGTGGTCGACGACGGTGACGGAGGTGGAGAACACCGTTCCCTCGGCCTCGGCGACGCCCTTCGTCCCGCGCACCGTGCCGACCACGGAGGCCGGCAGGACCGGCGGCTTGCCGGTGCGGGAGGTCGTCTCGCCGGTGTCGGAGGCGCCCTTCGCGCTGACCGTCACATCGGAGGCGGTGGCGTTGAACAGCTTGTCGAACGTGGTGTTCATCGTGTCGGTGAACACCAGGGTGCCGCAGACGAAGGCCACCGAGAGCAGCACCGCCACCGCCGAGAGCGCCATGCGCCCCTTGTGCGCGAAGAAGTTGCGCAGCGAGGTCCTCAGCACGGTCATGACGTACGCCCCCGCGCGTCGAAGTCCTTCATCCGGTCCAGGACGGCCTCGGCGGTCGGCCGGTGCATCTCGTCGACGATGCGGCCGTCGGCGAGGTAGAGGACGCGGTCGGCGTAGGAGGCGGCGACCGGGTCGTGGGTGACCATCACGATGGTCTGCCCCAGCTCGTCCACGGACCTGCGCAGGAAGCCGAGGACCTCGGCGCCGGCCCGCGAGTCGAGGTTGCCGGTCGGCTCGTCGCCGAAGATGATCTCGGGCCGGGCGGCCAGCGCCCGGGCCACGGCCACGCGCTGCTGCTGGCCGCCGGAGAGCTGGTTCGGCCGGTGCTTGAGGCGGCCGGCCAGGCCGACGGTCTCCACCACCCGCTCCAGCCACTGCCGGTCCGGCTTGCGGCCGGCTATGTCCATGGGGAGGGTGATGTTCTCGATCGCGCTCAGGGTGGGCAGCAGGTTGAACGCCTGGAAGATGAAGCCGATCCGGTCCCGGCGCAGCCGCGTGAGCTTCTTGTCCTTCAGACCGGTGATCTCGGTGTCGGCCAGATGTATGTGACCGCTCGTCACGGTGTCCAGTCCGGCCAGGCAGTGCATCAGGGTGGACTTGCCGGACCCGGAGGGGCCCATGATCGCGGTGAACCGGCCGCGGGCGATGTCCACGTCGACGTGGTCGAGGGCGACGACGCGGGTCTCCCCGGCCCCGTACGCCTTCACGACCTGCCGCGCCCGTGCGGCGACGGCCGTAGCCCCTCCAGTACCCCCGTGCCTGGGAATGGTCACAGCCGTTGTCACGGTAAGTCTCCTATGTCGGTCTGGTGGCGAGCGCGGACTCGCGGCGGATGCGGGTGGGTGCGGGTGAATACCGCCGAGGCGGGCGGAAGCGGGACCGCCGGTCCTGTCCGGTGCGTCTTCGGTACGCCTGCGGTGCGTCTGCGGTACGTCGAAGAGTCTGGCCGGTGCGGGGCCGCGGCGCGCTGGTGCCCGGCACCCTGTTCGGCGGGGGAAAACCCCACCCCCCTCGGTGCGGCTGGCCGCCCCCCACGGCGTAAAACCAGGTTAAGGACGCGCCGCGGACCCTCTCGTCCTCCGGCGGGACGAACCCGCCCCCGACCCGCCTACGGAGCAACCCCTAGGGGCTGTCCGGCGGCGGGTGAGCAGGTCACTGCGGGACCCGGGCCGCCCGTCCGGTCAGGGCCGTGATGCTGTCCTGGACGGTGTCCATCTGGGCGCGCATGCCGTCCCACACCTCGCCGTGCACGCGCAGCACCCGCTCGGTCTCCCGGGCGGTCCGCTCCGCCTGCCGCCGCGCCTCGGCCACCACCTCCGACGCCCGCGCCCGCGCCTGCTCCGGACCGCGCCGCGCCGCCTCCCGCGCGTCGGCGAGCGACTGCTCCGCCTCGCGCAGCGTCGCCTCGACGGCGGCCAGCCGAGCGGCCTGCTCGGCCTCCGCGGCGGCCTGCCGGCCGGCCAGTTCCCGTTCCGCCGCGACCATCCGCTCGGCATGGTCGCGGTCCTGGTCGGCGAGGATCCGGTCGGTGGCGCGGCGCGCCTCGCGCAGCACCTTCAACGCCTCGCTCCGGCAGTCCCGCACGTCGTGCCGCACCGCGATCCGCAGCCCCTCGGCCACCGCCTGGGCCGCGCGCTGCCTGCGCCTGGCCCACTCCTCGGCCTGCGCCCGCACCGCGTCGGCGTACGCCCGCGCGTCCTGGAGCACGGCCTCGGCGCCCGTGCGCGCCGCCTCCGTCGTGCGCCGGGCCTCACGCCGCGCCCGGTCCCGTACGGCGTCGGCCTCCTGCCGCCCCAGCTCGTACAGCCGCCGGGCGCCCTGCCCCAGCGACTCGTAGTCCTGCTCGGCCAGTTGGGCGACCGTCTCGCGCAGTTCCTCGACCTCCTCCTCCATGTGCCTGGCCAGGACCGTCAGCCGGGCGGCCCGCTCCCAGGCCGCGTCCCGGTCCGCGGAGAGGGCGTCCGCGTACGCGTCCACCTGGTCGGGCCGGTAGCCGCGCCCCCGTCCGACGACGAAGCCGTGGACCGGGTCCGCCGCCGGCGTCACCGGTGCCGGCGGTGCCGGTGACGCCTGTGACGCCTGTGACGCCTGTGACGCCTGTGACGCCGATGCCGCGCACGACGTCGATGACCTGGAGGCGCTGCTCATCCCGAACCCTCTCCGCCGAATCCGACCAGTCGGACACGTCCGGTCACGTCCGGACCCGCCCGGCCACGTCTGGGCACGTCTGGGCACGTCCGGGCACGCGGGAACGCGTCACGGTGATTGCGCGGACATCTTGATGTATAGGACGGAAATGTACATAACGCGACACTCCGGACGAGTGACCGGCGGTCGGACGCCCGGACATGCCGAAGGGCCGGGCCCGGTCGTCCGACCGGGCCCGGCCCCGCGCTCCGTCAGGCGTTCACCCGCTCAGAGCAGTCCGTCCCACATCTGCTCCAGCAGCACCGACCACCAGCTCTCCGGCGAGCCGAGCGCCGCCGGGTCGAGGGCGGCGAGCTGGGCCTGGAAGTCGACGGTCCAGCGGCCCGCCTGCTCCTGGTTCAGGCCGTAGCGCAGCCGCCACATCCGTCCGAGCAGCGCCAGGCAGCGCGCGAACTCCGGCAGTCCGGTGTTCACGAACTGCGGCGGCACGGACGTACCGCCCGGCCCCGCCTCCACCGGCACCGCCACGATGTTGGCCGTGCCGTACTGCACGCAGACCGCCTTGCCGAAGTCGCTGCCCATCACCAGGTACGAGCCCGCGTCCGGCGCCGGCCGCACACCGCGCTCGGCGGCCAGTTCCGCCAGCGTCGGCACCGGCCGGCCCGGCTGGGCCTGCGCCCAGAAGAACGGGCCCATGTCCAGCGGCAGACCCGCCACCACCAGCGTGTGCGCGACGACCGGCGGCACGCCCTGCCGGGAGACCGCCGCCTGCTCGAACCGGAAGACACCCGGCCCGAAGGCCGCGCCCAGCTCCTGCGCGACGCCCTCCGGCGGGATCGGCGGCACGGGCTGGACCGGCGGCAGCGGCGCGCGCACCGGGGCCGGCCGGGCCGGACCGTCGGCCACCTGGTGCAACTCGCCCTGGTGCGCCAGGAGTTGACCCATGCCCTGCTGACGGCTCGCGTGGTCGGTGCCGTACGGCGCGATCGAGGTGATCCGGGCCTGCGGCCACTGCTCGGCGATCATCCGCGCGCAGTACGCGCCCGGCAGCCGGCACGACTCCAGCTCGGTGTGCAGCTCCAGCACCTGGTCCGGCGGCACGTTCATGGCGCGCAGCTCGTGGAAGATCTGCCACTCCGGGTGCGGGGTGCCCGGCGCGGAGCGCCGGATCAGCTGCTGCTCGGAGCCGTCCTGCGCGCGGTAGCGCAGCACCGCCTGATAGCCGGGCCCGACCGTCGGCTGCCCCTGCGGCGGGTAACCGTACGCCGGAGGCGGCCCGGCCACGGGCTGGCCCGCGACGGGCGGTCCGACCGGCGGCTGCCCGCCGCCCGGCGGCATGGGCCGCGGGCCGCCGGAGGGCGCGCCGGGACCACCCGGCGGGGGCGGAGGCGGCATGCCGGGACCACCCTGCGGGGGCGGCGGCGGGGGCAGGTTCGGGCCGCCGGGAGCGCCTGGACCGCCGGGGGCGCCCTGCGGCGGGCCGGCCAGCATGGTCGCCGCGTGGTGCACGCCGCCCGGTCCGGCGCCGGGGACGCCCGGCGCGCCGGGGGCTCCGGGGGCTCCGGGGGTGCCGGGAGCCCCGGGGGTGCCGGGCGGTTGCGGGGCGCCGGGCTGGTGGGGGTCGGCCAGCATCGTGGCGGCGTGGTGGACGCCGCCCGGAGGCGTGCCGCCGGGTGCGCCGGGCGCACCCGGGGCCTGCGGGCCGGTCGGGCCGGTCGGGCCGGTCGGGGCTGCCGCGCCCTCGGGTCCGTCGGGGCCGAGCGACGAGACGAACTGGGTGCGCACGTACCCACCGGGCGCCTCCGGCGCACCGGGCGGGGGCGTCGCGGGGACACCGGGCTGCCGCCCGCCCGGCACACCGGGAGCGCCGGGCGGCGGGGGCGTGTTCGCACCGCCCCGGCCGCGGCGCGGCGGCGGGGCCGCCTTGCTGGTCGCGGCGTCGGCGATGTCACCGGCGTTCGGCGGCAGCGGCCGCCCGCCGGGCGGCGGGGTCGCCGACGCGCCCGGCCCCTGCGGGTACCCGTACGGCGCGCCACCGGGCGCCGGAGCACCGGGACCGCCCGGCGGCGGAGGCGGCGCGGTACCAGGACCGCCCGAGGGCGGAGGCGGCGGAGTACCAGGACCCGCCGGAGGCGGGACACCGGGACCGCTGGAAGGCGGAGGCGGCGGAGTACCGGGACCGCCCGTGACCGACGCGGGCGGAGCGGACGGCCCGGACGGCCCGGACTGCGGAGTGCCGGGACGCGCCGGAGGCGGAGGCGGCGGAGTGCCGGGCGCCGCCGGGGTGTTCTGCGCGCCGGTCCTCTGCGGGGCGCCGTACGACGGGCCGCCCGGCGGCGGGGGCGGCACGTTGCCCCGAGGGGCGCCGGGCGTGCCCGGGGCGTGCGAAGCACCCGGCGCGCTCGGCGCGTCGGCGTCGCCGAGGGCTGGGGCCACGGCCGTGCGCGGGAGTTGGCTGCCGCCGGCGATCAACGCCGTCTTGGCGTCCGGGGTGGCGCCGGACGACGGGGCCCCGCCGTCCGCCTCGCTCAGCGGCGGCGCGAACACGGTCGCGGGCAGCGGGACGGAACGGTCCTCCCCCGCGTCGGCGTTGGTGTCCGTACCGGCCCACGGGGTCGCCCCGGCCGGCACCTCGGGAGCACCCGGCGCCCCCGCGGCCGCGCCCGCCGGCACCCCCGCCTGAGTCTCGGCCGGCACCCGACCGGCACCCGCACCCGAACCGGCACCAGCACCAGCACCAGCACCAGTCCCCGCACCCGCACCCGCACCGCCGCCCCCGGGACCGCTCCCCGTACCGGCTCCCGTACCGCCCCCGTCACCGCCCTCCGTACCGCCCCCCGAGTCCCGTCGGTCCGGGATGCCCATCCGGTCCGCGGCCTCCTGCAGCCACTCCGGAGGAGTCAGCAGGAAGGACGTCTGGTTGAGGTCCACCCGGGCCGCGGGCGCCGGCACGGCGTCCTCGACGGTGTCCGTGCGGCCGTACTCCTCCTCGTAGCGGCGGATCACCTCGCCGACCGGCAGCGCGGGCCACAGCGTGGCCTCGCCGCTGTCCCGGGCGAGCACCAGCCGCTGCGCGCCGCCGTCCGACCGCGGCCCCTCCGCGCGGTCCTCGGCCCACACCACGAAACCGAGCTCGAACTCCCGTACCCGCACCTCGCGGTGCTGGTACGCCGGCACGTCGCCGTTGATCCACTCCTCGGCGCGCTCCTGCGCCTGCGCGAACGTCACCATCGCTTCAGCTCACTCCCCCACCGACGACTCGGAAGAGACGGGGACGACGTGCGCGAACCCGCCGTCCACCATCAGGTTCGCCACCGTCTCCAGCTCCGGCGGCGAGCCCGCGAGGCGGGACAGGAACGCGTCGAAGTCCGCGCCGCACGGCAGCAGCAGCCGCTCCACGCGCTCCGCCTGCGGCCACGCCGGGTCCACGTCCCGTACGTCGTCGTACGCGCAGAACCACACCGAACCGGCCCGCTCGCCCTTCACCTTCACGGCGAGCAGTCCGCCCTGCACGAACGCCACTCCCAGGTAGTCCTTGGTGAGGTGGTCGCGCAGGCACTTGTTGACGTACACCAGGTCGTTGACGGCCGCCTCGTCGCGCACCGTGAAGAACGGCTGGTCGATCAGCAGGCCCAGCTCCGCGTCGAGCGCGGTGCCGACCGGCGCGCAGCCGCCCGCCGCCTTCAGGAAGGACCGGTAGGGGCCCGGCAGCCGGTAACCGAGGTCCTCCTCGACGCCCTGCACCTGCTCCTCCAGGACCGCGACGCCCGACTTCGGCAGCCCGAAGTGGGCCGGCCGCGTCTCCTGCAACGGCCGGGTGCCGCGCTTGGCCTGGTCGACGTTCGCGGTCGCGATGCCGCCGTGGTGGCGCAGCAGCGCCTTCACCTCGACCGGGACCAGCTCCAGGCGCCGGCCGCCGGCCACGTGGTGCCAGGTCCAGCCGTGCGGGGTGGCCACGCTCGGCACCGTGTCCCACAGTTCGTGCCCGGAGGCGGCCAGCGCCGCGTTGGCCGAGACGTAGTCCGTCAGCCGCAACTCGTCGACGCCGAAGCCCTCCGGCGGCTCGGCGATCTCCACCGCGGCCCGCGCGTACGGCGAGAAGTCGGGGAAGCCGTGCTCGTCCACCCGCACCCCCCTGGGGTGGCGGGCGGCCCGGACGGGGTCCGGGAAGTGCACGTTCTGCCCGGCGTAGGCCGCGTTCGGCGGCGCGGCCTGTCCTGCGGCCTGGCGGCCGGGTGGCACGCCCAGCCCGAGCCGACCTGTCGTCATGGCGGTTGCCCCCTGCGGCACTCTGTACGGCCCGCGGCGGCCGGCCGGTTCCGCACCGGCGCCGCCGAGACCCGTATCGACTACTTCCCTGCCACGCGCGCTTCCTCGCCACGCGTGGGCCGCACGCACCGCGGCGCGCCGGCGTGCCGACAGCCTATGCGGTACGACGACCCCGGTCACCGGGCCACCGCCCACCGGCCCGCGACCCGCCGGTCCCCCGCGCCGCGCCCCCGCGGGCGAGGACGGCCGCCGCCGTGACCAGCCGTCACCCCGCCGTGACGCACCGCCCCGAACAGGGCGTGTCGCGCCGCCCCAGCTTCCACAGCGGCCACGCGATTTGGCACTCTGTGTCCTTCGGGGGGATGCTCCGGAGGGGAATGATGATCATGAAAGCGACGCAGACGGGGCCGCGGACCGGCGCCTTGGGCGACCCGCGGATCGGCTGGAGCAGCACCGGGACGCCGCACGCCCCCGCCCTCCGGCACCGCCGCGACGGGATACTGCCCGCCGTCGCCGCCGCCCTCTCCGTGCGCGGCGCCACCCTCACCGGCACCGCCGCCCGCGGCGAGGAGCCGCCCGCGCTGCACCCGCTCGTGCAGGACTTCCTCGACACCCTCACCAGCGCCCAGCGCGACCGGTTCACGGGCCGCTGCGCGGAGACCATCCTCATCTCCCGGCACATCAGCGCCGCCGACGGCGCCCGCAGCAAACGCGCCGCGCGCAAACCGATGACCAACGGCGAGGCCCGCAAGGCGCTCAAGCAGGCCAAGCTGACGGCCCGCCGGATCCGGGAGGACGGCGACCCGCTGCACGGCGGTTTCGCCCCGCCCTGCCGGGCGTGCACCGCGCTCAGCGCCCACTTCGGCGTCCGTGTCGTCGATCCCTCGGGCGGCGACGGCTGACGCACCGGCCCGCAGGGCGGGCCCGTACGACAGGCCGGCCCGACGGGGCCGCACCACCGCCGCGACGAACGAAGAGCAGATGCACGCCGACCACCACCCCTCGCCCGAGATCCCGGCCCCGCGCGGACAGGCGGGGAACTCGACCCGCTTCGCCGTGCCCGTGGACGCCGCGCTGCGCGCCGCCGGCTGGCAGCCGGGGCGCTGGGACATAAAGCAGGCCGAGATCTGGGCCGACGCGCTGCGCGAGCACGCCTCGCCGGCCGGCCACCGGCACTGCGTCTTCCCGGCCGCGGTGGAGGCGTGGGCGGAGTTCGGCGGCCTGCGCCTCTCGCCGACCGGGCCCGGCCGCCAGATCGCCCCCGTGGACCTGCACGTCGACCCGATGCACGGCCTGCACATGGCCCGCACCCTCGGCGACCTCGGCCGCGCCCTGGGCACCGAGGTCTGCCCGCTGGGCGCCGAGACCGACAGCCAGGCGCTGCTGGCCATCGACGCCGAGGGCCGCGTCTACGCCCTCGACCACACCGGCGACTGGTACCTCGGCCCCGACGTCGACCAGGCCCTGACCACCCTGATCTCCGGCACGACCCCCGCCCGCCTGACCCCAGGCTGACCGGTCCGCCGTCCATGCCCGCGCCCCCGCCTACGCCGTGGCCGGGATCACCGCCGACACCCGGAAGCCGCCCGTGTCCGTCGGGCCCGAGACGAAGACGCCGCCCAGGGCGTGGACCCGTTCCCGCATGCCGAGCAGGCCGTTGCCGCCGGACGGCAGGCGGACCGGCGGGGCCGAAGCCTGCTCGGGCGGCGGCTCGTTCTCCACCTGCATCGCGATCTCCGCCGACCGGTGCGCGAGCCGTACGTACGTCTTCGCGCCCCCGGCGTGCTTGTGGACGTTGGTCAGCGCCTCCTGCACCACCCGGTACGCGGTCTGCTCGATCTCCGCGCCGTACTCCCGCGCCTCGCCCTGCACGGTGAGGTCCACGACCATCCCGGCCGCCGCCGACTGCCCGACCAGCTCCGCCAGCTCGGCCAGGCTCGGCCCCTCCGCGCCGCCCGGCTCGTCGGCGGCCCGGGAGGCGGCGGCAGCGGCGGCCGCGGCGACGCCGACCGCGACCAGCGGCACCGAGGCCGCCGCGACCCGCTCCCGGCGTTCGCGCCCCTGCTCCTCGCCGCCGCTGCGCAGCACCCCGAGCATCTCGCGCAGCTCGGTCAGCGCCTGCCGGCCCATGTCGCCCACCAGCGCGGCGTTCTTCACCGCCTTCTCGGGGTCCTTGCGCGCCACCGCCTGAAGGGCGGCGGCGTGCACGACCATCAGACTCACCCGGTGCGCGACCACGTCGTGCATCTCCCGGGCGATCCGGGTCCGTTCCTCGCTGCGGGCCCACTCGGCCCGTTCCTCCGCCCGCTCCGCGAGCAGTTGCAGCTCCCGCTCCAGGCTGTCCGCCCGCTCGCGCAGGGACTCCATGAGCCGCCGCCGGGCGCCGACGTACAGGCCGAGCAGCAGCGGCGGCGCGGTGAGGCCGAGCGAGGTGGTGACGGCGGCGAACGGGACGAACCAGTCGCCCAGCGTGAAGTCCCCCCGCGCCATGTCCTGCCGCACCCGCACGAACGTCACGATCATCGTGCCGAACAGCGACATCCCGGCCAGGGCCCCGATGACGCGGCGCGGCAGCTCGCAGGTGGCGAGGGTGTAGAGGCCGACGATGCCCATCAGGAAGCCCATCTGGGCCGGTGTGACGGCGATCGCCACCAGCACCACGGCTATCGGCCAGCGCCGCCGGATCAGCAGCACCGAACCGGCCAGCAGTCCGAACACCAGCCCGGCGGTCAGCGGGATCCCCGCGTCCCGCGCGAACGGCACGCCCTCCGCCGCGCACTCGGCGGCCGACGCCAGCGCCAGGCTCCCGTCGAACAGCGCGCTGCGCCACCGCGTCCACCACCACGGCCCGGTCAGGGCCCTGGCGTGCTCTTCCCCCGTCGTGGTCATGCGTCCAGCCTACGGGCGGCCGCACCGGCTTTTCCGGCGAGTTTCGCGTACCGCCCAGCAGGTACGCGCGACGCCGCGGCCACCGCCGCGGCCCGGCGCCCCCGGCGCCCCGGGACCGTCGTCGCGGGCGGACACCGTCGCGGCGAAGGCGCCGGGTACGGCATAGTGGTGTCCGGACGCGGAGCCGATCACCGGGACCGATCAGCGCATCGGATTCCCGCGGGCGTCGCGCGGCCGCCGATCCCGGATCGTCTAAGGGCAGGACAAACGGTTTTGGTCCGTTGAATGAGGGTTCGAATCCTTCTCCGGGAGCCACAGCGCGCGAGACCGCACCACGGGTCCCAGCCCCCTCGGGCCGGGACCCGCTCTCGTACCCCCGCCCGACCGCCCCGGTATCCTGCGGATGTCCACCCCACCCAAAAGCCGAAGGGCATCCCGTGAGCGCCATTCGCCCGGCAGCCGTCGTCGTTCTCGCAGCGGGTGAGGGCACCCGTATGAAGTCGGCCACACCCAAGGTCCTGCACGAGATCTGCGGCCGTTCCCTGGTCGGCCATGTCCTGGCCGCCGCGCGTGAGTTGAACCCGGAGAACCTGGTCGTCGTGGTCGGGCACGCGCGGGAGAAGGTGACCGCGCACCTCGCGGAGATCGACGCCGAGGCCCGCACCGCCGTGCAGGAGAAGCAGAAGGGCACCGGGCACGCCGTCCGCATGGGGCTTCAGGAGCTGGGCGGCTCCGTCGAGGGCACCGTCATCGTGGTGTGCGGGGACACCCCGCTGCTGACCGCCGGGACGCTGCGCGACCTGGCCGCCGCGCACACCGCGGACGGCAACGCCGTCACGGTGCTGACCGCCGAGGTGCCCGACGCCACCGGGTACGGCCGGATCGTGCGCGACGCCGCGAGCGGCGCGGTGACGGCGATCGTCGAGCACAAGGACGCCACCGAGGCCGAACTGGCCGTCCGCGAGATCAACTCCGGGGTGTTCGCCTTCGACGGGCGGCTGCTGGCCGACGCGCTGGGCAAGGTGCGCACGAACAACAGCCAGGGCGAGGAGTACCTCACCGACGTCCTCGGCATCCTGCGCGAGGCCGGGCACCGCGTCGGCGCCAGCGTGGCCGGCGACCACCGGGAGATCGCGGGCATCAACAACCGGGTGCAGCTGGGCGAGGCGCGGCGCACCCTGAACGAGCGGCTGCTGACCGCGGCGATGCTCTCCGGGGTGACCGTCGTGGACCCGGCGACGACGTGGGTGGACGTGACGGTGACGTTCGCGCAGGACGTGACCGTGCTGCCGGGCACGCAGCTGCACGGCGCCACGCACCTGGCCGAGGGCAGCGTGGTCGGCCCGAACAGCCGGCTGACCGACACCAAGGTGGGCGCCGGGGCGCGGGTGGACAACACCGTCTCGGACGGCGCGGTGGTCGGCCCGGAGGCGTCCGTGGGCCCGTACGCCTATCTGCGGCCGGGGACCCGGCTCGGCCTGAAGTCGAAGGTCGGCACGTACGTCGAGACGAAGAACGCCCGGATCGGCGAGGGCACGAAGGTGCCGCACCTGTCGTACGTGGGCGACGCGACGATCGGCGAGTACACGAACATCGGCGCCGCGAGCGTGTTCGTGAACTACGACGGCCAGGACAAGCACCACACCACGATCGGGTCGCACTGCCGCACCGGTTCGGACAACATGTTTGTGGCTCCGGTCACGGTCGGGGACGGCGCCTACACCGCCGCCGGCTCGGTGATCACGAAGAACGTGCCGCCGGGTTCGCTGGCCGTGGCCCGCGGCCAGCAGCGGAATATCGAGGGTTGGGTGGAGCGCAAGCGCCCCGGGAGCGCGGCGGCGAAGGCGGCCGAGGCGGCGACCCCGAGGGCGGAAGGCGAAGCCTGACCGGAAACAGGTGCGTCCGCGACGGCGTACCGTGATAAGTGCACACCCGCACCCCACCAGCTGAGACGGCCTCTCGCGCACGGTTGACGAGGTCATCTCGACACCCAGCTGCGAACACCCTCCGAGGAGACAGTGCTGTGACCGGGATCAAGACGACCGGCGAGAAGAAGATGATGTTCTTCTCCGGCCGCGCCCACCCCGAGCTTGCCGAGGCGATCGCCCACGAGCTGGGTGTCGGGGTCGTCCCGACGAAGGCGTTCGACTTCGCCAACGGCGAGATCTACGTGCGGTATCAGGAGTCGGCCCGCGGCGCGGACTGCTTCCTGATCCAGAGCCACACCGCCCCGATCAACAAGTGGATCATGGAGCAGCTGATCATGATCGACGCGCTCAAGCGCGCGTCGGCCCGCTCCATCACCGTCATCGTGCCGTTCTACGGTTACGCCCGGCAGGACAAGAAGCACCGCGGCCGTGAACCCATTTCGGCGCGTCTGGTGGCCGATCTGATGAAGACCGCGGGCGCCGACCGGATCCTCGCCGTCGACCTGCACACCGACCAGATCCAGGGCTTCTTCGACGGCCCGGTGGACCACCTGTTCGCGCTGCCGCTGCTGGCGGACTACGTGGGCAGCAAGGTGGACCGCGACAAGCTGACGATCGTCTCCCCGGACGCCGGCCGGGTGCGGGTCGCCGACCGCTGGTGCGACCGCCTGGGCGCGCCGCTGGCCATCGTGCACAAGCGGCGCGACAAGGACGTGGCGAACCAGGTCACCGTGCACGAGGTCGTCGGTGACGTCGAGGGCCGCATCTGCGTGCTGGTGGACGACATGATCGACACCGGCGGCACCATCTGCGCCGCCGCCGACGCCCTGTTCGCGCACGGCGCCGAGGACGTCATCGTGACCGCCACGCACGGCGTGCTGTCCGGTCCGGCCGCCGACCGGCTGAAGAACTCCAAGGTGAGCGAGTTCGTGTTCACCGACTCGCTGCCCACGCCGGGCGAGCTGGAGCTGGACAAGATCACCGTGCTGTCGATCGCGCCCACCATCGCCAGCGCGGTGCGCGAGGTGTTCCAGGACGGTTCGGTCACCAGCCTGTTCGACGAGCAGTAACGATCATTCCGGCGATCGTCCCAGATCGTTTTGGATCCGGCCTCCCTGGCCGAGTAGACTGCTCCAGTTGCTCGGCGAGGGAGGCCGTTTCCGTTTGCGCGGACACGGCGGTCCGTTATCGACGCGCTCTTCGTAGCAGGCCGTTCGTAGGCCGGGTGACCACAGTCCCTACTTTCTACGAGGAGTGAAGAGCATGTCCGAGGTGAAGATCTCCGCCGGTACGCGCAGCGAGTTCGGCAAGGGCGCCGCCCGCCGTATCCGCCGTGACAACAAGGTCCCCGGCGTTCTGTACGGGCACGGCTCCGAGCCGCTGCACCTGACCCTGCCGGGCCACGAGCTGCTGCTGGCGCTGCGCACGCCGAACGTCCTGATCTCGCTGGACATCGACGGCAAGTCCAACGAGCTGGCCATCCCGAAGTCCGTGCAGCGCGACCCGCTGAAGGGCTTCATCGAGCACGTCGACCTGCTGCTGGTCAAGCGCGGCGAGAAGGTCAACGTCGAGATCCCGGTCGTCGCCGAGGGCGAGCTGGCCGCGGGCGGCAACCTGCTGGAGCACGTCCTGGCCGCGCTGCCGGTCGAGGCCGAGGCCACGCACATCCCCGAGCAGGTCACCGTGTCCGTGGAGGGCCTGGAGGCCGGCGCCTCCGTCCACGCCAAGGACATCACCCTGCCGAACGGCGTCTCGCTGGCCGTCGACGCCGACGCGGTCGTCCTCCAGGTCCTGGCCGCCCAGGCCGAGGAGGCCCCGGAGGGCGAGGAGACCGAGGGCGACGAGGCCGCGGAGGCCTGATCCTCGCGCGCACCGTTTTCGTCCGGCCGCCGCTCCCGTATCCCGTACGGGAGCGGCGGCCGGCGCGTATCAAGGAGACATGGACGTGAGCACCCCGGCGAGTTCCGCGACCGACCCCTGGCTGATCGTGGGGCTCGGCAATCCCGGACCGGAGTACGCCATGAACCGGCACAACGTGGGGTTCATGGTGGCGGACCTGCTGGCCGACCGCGTCGGGGGCCGGTTCAAGCGGGCCGGCAAGGCGCAGGCGCAGGTCGTGGAGGGGCGGATCGGCCCGCCGGGGCCGGGCAGCCGGCGCGTGGTGCTGGCCAAGCCGATGTCCTACATGAACCTGTCGGGCGGCCCGGTGAACGCGCTGCGCGACTTCTACAAGGTGCCCCTCGACCACGTCGTGGCGATCCACGACGAGCTGGACATCGACTACGGGGTGCTGCGGCTGAAGCTGGGCGGCGGCGACAACGGGCACAACGGCCTGAAGTCGATGACCAAGGCGATGGGCCCCGGCTACCACCGGGTGCGGTTCGGCATCGGCCGGCCGCCGGGCCGGATGCAGGTCGCGGACTTCGTGCTGAAGGACTTCTCCTCGGCCGAGCGCAAGGAGCTGGACTACTTCGTGGACCGGGCGGCGGACGCGGTGGAGGCCCTGCTCTCCGACGGTCTGGAGCGCGCGCAGGGTGCGTACAACTCCTGACTTGTCCGGGTCCCGGCCGCCCGTGAGTTGACCGGGCGTACAAGTATGGCCAATGATCCCGGCCATGCCCGCCGCCGCAGCCACCGCCCGCCGTTCCCGCCGGGGCCGCCCGGCCACCGGTCAGGGCCGCCCGCCCCGGGCCGCCGCCCGCACCGCCTCCGTCGCCGCGCTGCGGCTGGGCCGGGTCGTCTCGATGGGCGCGGTCGCGGCGCTCATTCTGATCGCGGGCGTCTGGGCGTCCTGGAGCACCGCGCCGTACGTGCTGCTGACCAAGGGGCGCGAGCGCGGCACGGTCGAGGTGACGGCGTGCGCCCGGGAGGCGTGCAGCGGACCGTACACACCGCGCACGCCGGGGTCCACGGCGCGCGCCCGGGTGGAGATCGACTCGGTGGCGGTGCGCAAGGGGCACACCTACGACGTGGTGGTGAAGCCGGGCACCGATCAGGTGCTCAGGTCGGGTCCGGCCGGGATCCTCTACGCGTGGGCCCCGCTGGGCGGCTCGCTGCTGCTGGCCTCCGTGGTGGTGGCGGGCGGGCTGCGCCGCACCCGGGCGGCCTGGGTGCTGGCCGGTTCGGGCGTCGCGCTGCTGACGGCGGGGTTCCTGGCCCTGTGAGTCCCGACGGCGCACACACGAAGGGCGCGCCCCCGGGTCGCAGGAACCCGGGGGCGCGCCCTTTCCGCGTGAGGGTCAGCCGGTGTTGCGCAGGCCGGCGGCCACGCCGTTGACGGTCAGCAGCAGCGCCCGCGCGAGCAGCGGGTCCGCCTCCCGCTCCGCCGCCGCCTCGTCGCGCTGCCGCTTGAGCAGGGCGACCTGGAGGTAGGAGATCGGGTCGAGGTAGGCGTCGCGGATGGCGAAGGTCTGCTTCAGCTCGGGCTGGGCGGCCAGCAGTTCGCTCTCGCCGGTGACCCGCAGGACCTCGGCGACGGTGAGTTCGTGCTCGGCCTTGATGACGTCGAAGACGTGCTTCAGCTCGTGGGGGACGAGGGTGTCGACGTAGTGCTGGGCGATGCGCAGATCGGTCTTGGCGAGCGTCATCTCGACGTTGGAGATGAAGTTGCGGAAGAAGTGCCACTGTTCGTGCATCTCGCCGAGCACGGTGTCCCCGTCCTGCCGCAGACCCGCTTCGCGCAGCGCCTTGAGGCCGGAGCCGACGCCGAACCAGCCGGGCACGATCTGCCGGGACTGGGTCCAGCCGAACACCCACGGGATGGCGCGCAGGCCGTCGAGCGAGACGCCCGAGCCGGGGCGGCGGGAGGGCCGCGAGCCCAGGTGCAGCTCGGCGAGCTGGTCGACCGGCGTGGAGGCGAGGAAGTACGTCGGCAGGTCGGGGTCCTCGACGAGCCGGCGGTAGGCGGCGTGGGCGGCGTCGGAGACGACGTCCATGGCCGCGTCCCAGCGGGCGAGCGCCTCGTCGGACTGGCGGGGCGCGGTGTGCAGGGCGGACGCCTGGAGGGTGGCGGCGACCGTCAGCTCCAGGTTCTCCCGGGCCAGGGAGGGGATCAGGTACTTGTCGGAGATGACCTCGCCCTGCTCGGTCACCTTGATCTCGCCCTCCAGGGTGCCCCAGGGCTGGGCGAGGATCGCGTCGTGCGAGGGGCCGCCGCCGCGGCCGACGGTGCCGCCGCGGCCGTGGAAGAGGCGCAGCCGCACGCCGTAGCGGTGGGCGACGTCGCGCAGCCGGCGCTGGGCGCGGTGGATCTCCCACTGCGAGGTGGTGATGCCGCCGAACTTGGAGGAGTCCGAATAGCCGAGCATGACCTCCTGCACGTCCCCGCGCAGCGCGACCAGGCGCCGGTAGGACGGGTCGGAGAGCATGTCCTCCAGGATGGTGTTGGCGGCCTTCAGCTCGTCGGTGGTCTCCAGCAGCGGCACGATGCCGATCTTCGCCCAGCCGGCGTGCAGGTCGATCAGACCGGCCTCGCGGGCGAGGACGGCGGCGGCGAACACGTCGTCGGCGCCCCGGCACATGGAGATGATGTACGACTCGATGACCTCGGGCCCGAAGACGCTCAGGGCGCGCCCGACGGTCTCGAAGACGCCGAGGGTCTTGGCGCCGGCCGCGTCCACGGGCGCCGGGGTCGGGGCGAGCGGCCGCCGCGAGCGCAGCTCCTTGGCGAGCAGCTTGGCCCGGTACTCGCGGGGCATGTCGGCGTAGCGCCAGGACTCCTCGCCGAGCCGGTCGAACAGCTGGCCGAGGGCGTGGTGGTGGGCGTCGGCGTGCTCGCGCACGTCCATGGTGGCGAGCTGGAGGCCGAAGGCGGCCAGGGTGCGGATGGTGCGGGCGAGCCGGCCGTCGGCGAACAGGCCGCCGCGGTGCTGGCGCAGCGAGTCCTGGAGCAGCCGCAGGTCGGCGAGGAGTTCGGCGGTGCCGAGGTAGTCGCGGCCACTCTCGTGCCCGGTGGAGCGGGCCAGGCGGCGCTTGGTGTTGACGAGCTTCTGCCGGATGCAGGTGGCCTTGAGCCGGTAGGGCTCCTCGGCGTTGAGCCGCTTGTAGCGGGGGCTGATCTCGGGCAGGTTCTCCAGGTCGCTCCGGAGGGAGGCGAGCAGTTCCTCGGTGGCGCCGGTGTAGCGGATCGAGTTGGACAGGAAGCCGCGCAGCTCGTCCACCATGTCCAGGGCGTCGTTGATGCCGTGCTCGTGCTGGAGGATCAGCACGTCCCAGGTGACCTGCGGGGTGACGTTGGGGTTGCCGTCGCGGTCGCCGCCGATCCAGGTGCCGAAGGTGAGCGGGCGGGTCTCGTCGGGCAGCTTGACGCCGACGCGCTCCAGTTCGGCGGTCAGGTCCTCCAGGACGTCGCCGACCGCGCCGGCGTGCAGTTCGTCCAGGTAGTAGATGGCGTTGCGGGCCTCGTCGGTGGGTTCGGGGCGGGCGACGCGCAGTTCGTCGGTCTGCCAGACGAGGTCGATGTTCTCGGCCAGGCGGGTGTCCAGGCGGCGCCGGTCGGACTCGATGACCGGCGTCTCCAGCAGCGCGGCGATGCGCCGGAGCTTGTTGAGCACCGAGCGGCGGGCGGCCTCGGTGGGGTGGGCGGTGAACACCGGGCGCACGTTGAGGTGTTGGACGCTCTGCCGCAGGTGCTCGGGGTCGGCGTCCTTGAGCCGGTCGGCCGTACGGGCGAGCAGGCCGCCCTCGGCGGCGCGCCGGGCGCGCAGTTCGCGGCCGCGGTGCACCTGCTCGGTGACGTTGGCGAGGTGGAAGTAGGTGGAGAAGGCGCGGACCAGCTTGGCCGCGGTCTCCAGTTCGGTGCCGCGCAGCAGTTCGGCGGCGGCCTCCCCGTCCTCTCTGGTGAGGCGGCGGACCTTCTCGACCAGGTCGAGGAGTTCCGGGCCTTCCTGCCTGACCAGGGTCTCCCCCAGCAGGTCGCCCAGTCGGCGGATGTCGGCGCGCAGCTCGGTGCTGGTCGTGGTCTGGTCGTCGGCACTGCTCACAGGTGCGGCTCCTTGCAGTGTGGAAGCTCTCTGGAAGGGGACCCGGAAGGGTGCCGCGCGGCGGGGGCCGCATACGGGCCGGGCATCCGGGAAGTCATCTTCAGCGGACCGCGCTGTCCGACCGGGACCAAGTCTAGGTGTCGGGCCGGACGCGCAGGCCAGTGGCTCTTGCCGGGCGGCGACGCACTGCCATACTTACGTTGCCGTAGGTTACGCAACCGTAGGGAGCGGGTCGTTCCCGTAAGACCTCCGGCACCTGTCTCGACCCTCGACCCCACAGGGGACGCCCATGACCGCAAGCTCCTCCGATGTGATCGACGACGCCCCGCGCACGGCGGCCGACGCGACGCCCTCCGCCACCCTGGGCGGCGAGCAGAAGCGTTCGATCGAGCAGATCACGCTGCTGCTGTTCATCACCGTTCCGTTCCTGGCGCTGCTCGCGGCGGTGCCCCTGGCGTGGGGGTGGGGGGTGAGCTGGCTGGACCTCGGTCTGCTGGTCTTCTTCTACTTCCTGGGCTGCCACGGCATCACCATCGGCTTCCACCGGCACTTCACCCACGGCTCCTTCAAGGCCAAGCGGCCGCTGAAGATCGCGCTGGCGATCGCGGGGTCGATGGCGGTGGAGGGGCCGCTGGTGCGCTGGGTGGCCGATCACCGCCGGCACCACAGGTTCTCCGACCACGAGGGCGACCCGCACTCGCCGTGGCGCTACGGGGAGAGCGTCCCGGCGCTGCTGAAGGGCCTGTGGTGGGCCCATGTGGGCTGGATGTTCGACGAGGAGCAGACCCCGCCGGAGAAGTACGCGCCGGATCTGGTCAAGGACCCGGCCATGCGGCGGATCTCCCGCCAGTTCGTGCTGTGGACGGTCGTGTCGCTGGGGCTGCCGCCGCTGATCGGCGGACTGGTGACGATGTCGTGGTGGGGCGCGTTCACCGCGCTCTTCTGGGGTTCACTCGTCCGGGTGGCGCTGCTGCACCATGTGACCTGGTCGATCAACTCCATCTGCCACGCGGTCGGCAAGCGCCCGTTCAAGTCGCGGGACCGCTCGGGCAACGTGTGGTGGCTGGCGATCCTGTCCTGCGGCGAGTCCTGGCACAACCTGCACCACGCCGACCCGACCTCCGCGCGGCACGGTGTGGAGCGCGGGCAGCTGGACTCCTCGGCGCGGATCATCCGCTGGTGCGAGCGGCTGGGCTGGGCGTACGACGTGCGCTGGCCGTCACGCTCGCGTATCGATTCCCGCCGCAACACCGACGAACGCGGCTCCCGCCGCCGGAGGGAAACCGCGAAGGCGGCATGATTGACGCCGTGGCGACCGACTCCAGCACCCCCAGCGATGACAAGCCGCGGCGTGCGCGCCGCACCCGCATGACCGGTGCCGAGCGCCGCCAGCAGCTGCTGGAGATCGGTCGCACGCTGTTCGCGGCGAAGGGGTTCGAGGGCACGTCGGTGGAGGAGATCGCGGCGAAGGCCGGGGTGTCCAAGCCGGTGGTCTACGAGCACTTCGGCGGCAAGGAGGGGCTGTACGCGGTGGTGGTGGACCGCGAGATGCGGCGGCTGCTGGACATGGTGACCGGCTCGCTGACCGCCGGCCACCCGCGCGAGCTGTGCGAGCAGGCCGCCTTCGCGCTCCTGGACTACATCGAGGAGTACACCGACGGCTTCCGGATCCTGGTCCGCGACTCCCCCATCCCGCAGTCCACGGGTTCCTTCGCCTCGCTGATCTCCGACATCGCCACCCAGGTGGAGGACATCCTGGGCCGCGAGTTCAAGTCCCGCGGCTTCGACCCGAAGCTCGCCCCCCTCTACGCCCAGGCCCTGGTCGGCATGGTCGCGCTGACCGGCCAGTGGTGGCTGGACGTGCGCCGCCCGAAGAAGGCGGAGGTCGCCGCGCACCTGGTGAACCTGGCCTGGCACGGCCTGGACGGCCTGGAGCCGAAGCCGAGGCTGGTAGGGCACCGGAAGAGCTGAGGGCACTCGATCGAGTGACACCAAGAGGGTGCAAGATTAATCTTGTGGCATGATGCGCATATGACTGAGATCGCGATCAGCGCTGCCCGTTCCCAGCTCGGCGACCTGGTCCGCCGGGCCGCCCACAGCCGCGAGACCATCGCCCTGACCGACCACGGCCACGTGGCCGCGCTTCTGGTGTCACCGCAGGTGATAGAGGATCTTGAGGACGCCTTGGCGATCGCCGACTACCAGCGGCGCAAGGCGGAGGGGACGCTCGGGCCGGGCATTCCGATGGCCGAGGTGCGCAAGCGGCTGGGGCTTGAGCAGAAGTGACGTACGAGATCGTCTTCGAACCGCACGCCCTCGACGCGGCGACCCGATTCCTGGCGGAGGACCCCGGCGGCCTGTCCGTGGTCCTGGACACCATCGACAAGCTGGCCGACGATCCACGCCCGGCGGGGTCGAGTCCGTACGGCTCGCCCGACCTTCGCCGCCTGCGGGTCGGCGACTACCGGGTCCTGTACGCCATCGAGTCCGAGGTCATCCAGATCCTCGTCACCCACCTGGGCCGCACCCCCGCCTGAGGTTCTGAGGTCACCCGGTCGGCTCCAGGAACTCCAGGCGGTTGCCCACCGGGTCCTCGGAGTAGAAGCGCCGGTGGCCCGGCAGGCGGTCGTCCCAGGTGACCGGGGCGCCGCGCTCGGCCAGCCGGGCGGCGTACGCCTCGATCCCGCGCACCCGCAGCCCCGGATGGGCCTTGCGCGCGGGCCGGAAGTCCTCCTCGATCCCCAGGTGCAGCTGGACGGACCCGGCCTGGAACCAGCAGCCGCCGCGCGCCGCGAGCACCGGCGGCTTGGGGATCTCCGTCATGCCGAGGGCACCGGCGTAGTACGCCCTGAGGTCGTCCTCGGAGCCGGGCGGGGCGGCGAGCTGGACGTGGTCGACGGCGGTGAGCACGTCTCATGCCTCCTTGACGGCGACGGCGAAGATCCGGCGGAACGGGAACGGGGTGCCGTGCGGGCCGGCCGGATAGGCCCCGCGCAGGGCGGCCCGGTACTCGGCGAGGAACTCCTCGCGGGCCGCCGGCTCGTCGGCGAGGGCGGTGAGCACGGGCCGCAGCCCGGTCCCCATCACCCAGTCCAGCACCGGGTCCTCGCCCGGGAGCAGATGGACGTACGTCGTCTCCCACACGTCGGCGGCGCAGCCGAGGGCGGTGAGCCGCTCCAGGTACTCCTGGGGCTCCAGTACGGCGTCGGCGTGGCGCAGGACGCCGGCGAGGCGGTCGCGCCAGCGGGCGGAGCCGGCCAGGGCGCGCATGATCCGGTGGCTGGGCGCGCCGAAGTTGCCGGGCACCTGGAAGGCGAGGGCGCCGCCCGGCCGCAGGGCCGCCACCCAGTCGGCGAACCGTCCGGCGTGGCCGGGCACCCACTGGAGGGTGGCGTTGCTGACGATCACGTCGTACGGCTCCGGGGGCGTCCAGGTGCGGACGTCGGCGGGCGCGAAGTCGAGCCGGCCGCCGCCGGGGGTCGCGCCCTCGTGGTCCACGACGGCCTTGTCGAGCATCTCGGGCGAGTTGTCGTACCCGGTGATGTGCGCGGCGGGCCAGCGGCCGGCGAGGTACGCGGTGACGTTGCCGGGGCCGCAGCCGAGGTCGGCGACGCGGGGCGCGGGAGTCGGCGGGGACGGGACGCGGGCGAGGAGGTCGGCGAACGGGCGGGCCCGGTGGCCGGCGTGGCGAAGGTACTGCGCCGGGTCCCAGACGGGGTTGCGGGTGCTGGACTCGGACATGGCGGCTCCTCGGGCTCGTCGTTCGGCGACACGCTGGCGCCTTCCCACTGTCGCCCGTCAATTCTCTCTATGTCAAGAATGTTGATGTCAAGAGACTTCACATCGACACAACCACTACACTGATCGCATGGAGGACGAGGTCGATCGGCTGGTCGCGGCGTGGCGGCGGGAGCGCCCGGACCTCGACGTGGAACCGCTAGAGGTGCTGAGCCGGGTCAGCAGGCTGGCCCGGCACCTGGACCGGGCGCGTCGACTGGCCTTCGCGGAGCACAGTCTGGAGCCCTGGGAGTTCGACGTGCTGACCGCGCTGCGGCGCGCCGGGGCGCCGTACCAGCTCTCGCCCGGGCAGCTGCTCACCCAGACGCTGGTCACCTCGGGCACGATGACGAACCGCATCGACCGGCTGGCGAAGAAGGGCCTGGTCGAACGGCTGCCCGACCCCAGCGACCGGCGCGGGGTGCTGGTGCGGCTCACCGACGAGGGCCGCGACCGCGCGGACCAGTCCCTCGCGGGCCTGCTGGCCCAGGAGCGCGCGATCCTCGGCGAACTGTCCGCCGCCCAGCGCTCGGAACTGGCCGGACTGCTGCGGCAGTTGACGGCCCCGTTCGACAACATCCCGGGCTGAGGCGCCCGGCGCTCAGGCGCTGCTGCTCTCCTCCACGCCGACGCGGCCGGCGGCGGGCGGCAGGTCGACCGGGCCGACCCCGGCGCGGCGGGCCAGGGCGACGGCGGCCAGCGTGGAGTGCACGCCGAGCTTGCCCAGCACGTTCTGCATATGGGTGCGGACGGTGTGCGGGGAGAGGTACAGCCGCTCGGCGACGGCCTTGCGGCCGAGCCCCGCGACCATGCACCGCAGCACCTCCCGCTCGCGCGGGGTCAGCGACTCCACCAGCCGCTCGCTCTCGGTGCGGTGCTTGCGGGCCGCGGTCAGTTCGCGCAGCACGCCGGTGAGCAGCGCGGGCGGCAGATGCGTCTCGTCGCGCAGCACGCCCCGGATCACGGTGAGCAGCCGGGACAGCGAGCAGTCCTTGGCCACCCAGCCGCAGGCCCCGGCCTGGAGCGCGAGCGCGGCCCGGCGCGGGTCGTCCTTCTCGGCGAGCACGACGGTCCGCACCCCCGGCTGGGCGACGCGCACCCCGGCCACCAGGGAGATCCCGTCCACCAGCCCCTCCGCGTCGCCGTCCCGCACGGGCACGGCGGCCCGCTCGCCGGGCACGTTCCCGCCGAGGTCGGCGTCGACGAGGAGCACGTCGAAACGACGGCCCTCGGCGGCGGCGCGCTCCAGGCAGCGCAGCGCGGCCGGCCCTGAACCGGCCGCGGACACGTCGACGTCCGGCTCGGCCGCCAGCGCGGCGGCGAGCGACTCGGCGAAGATCCGATGGTCGTCGACGACCAGGACCCGGACTCGAACCACTGAACCCCCCTCCCCCAGGCTCCCGGCGGAGCAGGGGATTCCCGTCGTCGCAGACGCGCATGGCGGACACCGGAGCGGGTACCGCACCCGGGGCCGGCGGGACCGCACGGCCGCCGCCCCGCGGAAGTGCTACCCCCACGGCGGGCGCCGTACCCGGCGGTCGCGCCCCCTGAACGGCGCCGGCCCCCACCGGCACCGTTTTTCAGAGTACGGGCGGCGGCCGGAAGGGGAAGACAATTCGCAGAACTGACCGGACGACGCGTTTGGGGTGTGCCGCATGTTCCGTATCGAGGCGGGAGTCGACAAAGTACGCCGCGATCTGCTCCGCTCCCGGCTCCGCGACACGAACACGGCGGCGTCCCCCGAGCTGGCGGCGCTGCGCGGCACCCCCGCGGAACGCGAGGCGCCCCTGCACGTCTGGGCGCTGGACCCGGCGGGCGCGCTGGCGGGCGGCCTGGTGGGCCACACCTGGACGACCTGGCTGCACGTGACCTACCTCTGGGTCGACGCCCGCCACCGGGGATCGGGCCTCGGCTCCCGCCTCCTGACCCGCGCCGAACGCATCGCCCGCGACCAACGCGACTGCACCGCCGCCCGCCTGGAGACCTGGGACTTCCAGGCCCCCCACTTCTACCGCCGCCACGGCTACAAGGTGATCTGCGCCCTCCCCGACTATCCCCCGGGCCTCACGGAGTACACCCTGGTGAAGCCCCTGGGCTGAGCGGACGCCAGCCCGGGCGCCGGAAACCCGTGGTCCTTCGTCACCGGGGATCAGCGGGGTGGGAGGGCGGTGGTGGTGGCTCGGTGGACTGCTCGGGCGAGGCGGGCGCCCCAGAGGGAGCGGGGGCCGGCGAAGGCGTGGGGGGTGGAACCGGGGGTGGGGACTCGGGCGGCTACGCAGACCGCGTCCGTGGGGGTGCCGGAGCAGTCGTGGCCCGCCTCCAGGAGGGCCTGGACCTTCGCCTCGGTGGCGGTGGCGACCGCGTTGACCAGGGCCGCGTCGGTCAGCGCCACCGGCACGGCGGCGACGATGTTGATCGTGCCGGGCTGGGCGGGCAGGACGGCGGTCTGCGCAGGGGCGGCGGCCCAGCCGCGCACGCTGATGCCCGCCGTGACGACCGCCTCGGCGCCGGCGTCCGCCGCCTGGCCGTAGCGGGTGACGTCGGCCGCCGTCATCAGCCCGACACCCGGCCCCACCGCACCGGCCCCGGCGGCCAGTTCGGCGAGGTGCCGGTCGGGGTCGGTGCGCCGGTAGCCGTGGGCGACCTGCGCGTTGAGCACCCAGCCGCGCTCGCCGATACCGCCGCCCAGCACCGCGCTGCTGATCATCCGCCAGCCCGGCCCGGCCGCCCACAGCAGCGCGTGCAGCCGCTCACCGTCCTCGGAGCGGGCGAGCAGCCGCGCGGCGCGCGGGCCGGCGGTCGCGGTGGACGGGGGGAGGGTGGCGGTCACCGGGCACGGCTCCTTGCGGTGGGAGGACCGGGCGATCCTATGCGGGACGCCCCCATCCCGTGCCGGCGGCCGCCGCGGCACTCATCCCACCCGGCGCGCCCCCGCCGAAGGCACCGCCTCGAAGACGCGCGGGAGGGTGAAGTCCGCCGTCGTGAAGGCGTCTTCGAGGGACTTGGTGATCGTCGGGACGTCGGACTCCTCCGCCAGGACGATCGCCGAGCCGCCGAAGCCGCCGCCCGTCATGCGGGCGCCCAGGGCGCCGGCGGCCAGGGCGGTGTCGACGGCCAGGTCCAGTTCCGGGCAGGAGATGCGGAAGTCGTCGCGCAGGGAGGCGTGGCCCTCGGTCAGCACCGGGCCGATCGCGCGGGTGCGGCCCGACTCCAGGAGCGCGACGACCCGTTCGACCCGCTCGTTCTCGGTGACGATGTGCCGCACCAGGCGCCGTACCTCCGGCTCGTCGCCGAGCCGGTCGAGCGCCGCGTCCAGTCGGGCGTGGGGCACGTCGCGCAGGGCGGTCACGCCGAGCAGCGCCGCGCCCTTCTCGCAGCCGGCCCGCCGCTTGCCGTACTCGCCGTCGCTGTGGGCGTGCTTGACGCGGGTGTCGACCACCAGCAGGCGCATGCCCTCGGCCGCCAGGTCGAAGGGGATCTGGCGCTGGGACAGGTCGCGGGTGTCCAGGAACAGCGCGTGGCCGGCCGTGCAGCAGGCGGCGGCGGTCTGGTCCATGATGCCGGTCGGCGCGCCGACGTAGACGTTCTCCGCGCGCTGGCACAGGCGGGCCAGCTGCCCGCCTTCCAGGCCGAGGTCGTAGAGGTCGCTCAGCGCCAGGGCGACCACCACCTCCAGGGCCGCCGAGGAGGACAGGCCCGCGCCGGACGGCACCGTGGAGGTGAGGTGCACGTCCGCGCCCGGCACCTCGTGGCCGGCCTCGCGCAGCGCCCACACCACGCCCGCCGGGTACGCCGTCCACTCCCGGTCCGAGCCGGGGGCCAGGTCGGCCACCCGCAGTTCGACCGGGCCGCCCGGCACGTCCGCCGAGTGCAGCCGCAGCACGCCGTCGTCGCGGCGGGCCACCGCGGCGAGGGTGTCGTGCGGCAGCGCGAACGGCATCACGAAGCCGTCGTTGTAGTCGGTGTGCTCGCCGATGAGGTTGACGCGGCCCGGCGCCGCCCACACGCCCTCCGGCGCGGCGCCGTAGAGCGCGGCGAAGCCGTCGGTGACTTCCTGTGCCCCCACTTACTGCTCCTTCGCGGTGTTCTGCGCGAACTCCCAGGCGTCCGCGACGATTCCCGCGAGATCCGCGCGGGACGGGTTCCAGCCGAGCTTGTCGCGGGCGGCGGCCGCCGAGGCCACCAGGACCGCCGGGTCGCCGGCCCGGCGCGCGGCGGTGACCTCCGGGATCGGGTGGCCGGTGACCTGCCGTACGGTCTCGATCACCTCGCGGACGGAGAAGCCGTTGCCGTTGCCGAGGTTGCAGATCAGGTGCTCGCCCGGGGTGGCGGCCCGCACCGCGAGCAGATGGGCCTCGGCCAGGTCGGCGACGTGGATGTAGTCGCGTACGCAGGTGCCGTCCGGGGTCGGGTAGTCGTCGCCGTAGACGGAGATCGCCTCGCGGCGGCCCTGGGCGACCTGGAAGACGAGCGGGATCAGGTGCGACTCGGGCTGGTGGCGCTCGCCGCAGGCGCCGTACGCCCCGGCCACGTTGAAGTAGCGCAGCGAGACCGCGCCCAGGCCGTGGGCCGCCGCCTCACCGGTGATCATGTGGTCGACGGCCAGCTTGGACGCGCCGTAGGGGGAGGTCGGGGCCGTCGGGTCGGACTCGGTGATCGGCGTGTTCACCGGCTCGCCGTAGGTGGCCGCCGTGGAGGAGAAGACCAGCCTGCGCACGCCGGTCTCGCGCATCGCGCCGAGCAGCGCCATGGTGCCGCCGACGTTGTTGTCCCAGTACTTCTCCGGCCGCGCCACCGACTCGCCCACCTGCGAGAACGCCGCGAAGTGCAGCACCGCGTCGTAGGAGGCGTCCAGCCACTTGGCGGCGTCGCGGATGTCGCCCTCGACGAAGGCCGCGCCGGCGGGGACGCCCTCGCGGAAACCGGTCGAGAGGTTGTCGAGGACGGTGACCTCGTGACCCGCCTCCAGCAGGTGCTGGGCGACCACGCTGCCGACGTAACCCGCGCCGCCCGTCACCAGGTACTTCCCGCTCATGAACTCGCTACCTCTCGCAGTCGCTCGGCCGCGCGCTCCGGCGGCACGTCGTTGATGAACACGTTCATGCCGGACTCGGAACCCGCGAGGAACTTCAGCTTGCCCGAAGTGCGGCGGACGGTGAAAAGCTCGAGGTGGAGCGCGAAGTCCTCGCGGACCACGCCCTCGAACTCCGCCGGCACCTCGAACGGCGCCTGGTGCCAGGCCGCGATGTACGGAGTGGGGGCCTCCCCCTCGCCGAAGATCCGGTCGAAGCGCCTCAACAGTTCCAGATACACCTGGGGGAACTCTGTGCGCGCCGCCTCGTCCAGCGCGAGCAGGTCGGGGACGCGGCGCTTGGGATAGAGGTGCACCTCGTAGGGCCAGTGCGCGGCGTACGGCACGAAGGCCGCCCAGTGCTCGCCCTCCAGGACCAGCCGTTCACCGGCGAGTTCGCGGGCGAGGACGGCGTCGAAGAGGTTCTCGCCGCCGGTCGTCTCCTTGTGGGCGGCGAGCGAGGCCAGCATCCGCGCGGTGCGGGGGGTGGTGAAGGGGTAGGCGTAGATCTGGCCATGGGGGTGACCCAGGGTCACGCCGATCTCGGCGCCGCGATTCTCGAAACAGAACACCTGCTCGACGGAGGGCAGATGCGACAGCTCCGACGTCCGGTCGGTCCACGCCTCCAGGACCAGCCGCGCCTGCTCCTCGGTCAGATCGGCGAAGGACGCGTCGTGGTCGGAGGTGAAGCAGACGACCTCGCAGCGGCCCGAGTCGCCGGCCAGCGAGGGGAAGCGGTTCTCGAAGACGGCCACGTCGTAGGACGCGTCGGGGATCTCGGTGAGCCGCTCGCCGCGCGTCGGGCACAGGGGGCACTCGTCGGCCGGCGGGTGGTAGGTGCGGCCCTGGCGGTGCGAGGCCACCGCCACCGCGTCGCCGAGCAGGACGTCGGGGCGGATCTCGGAGGTGGTGACGGTCGGCTCCAGCGGGCGCCGGTCGACGGCGTCGCGCACGGTGTCGTCGCTCAGGTCGTAGTAGATCAGCTCGCGGCCGTCGGCCAGCCGGGTCGAGGTCTTCTTCACTGTCGGACTCCCTACTGGTCCAAGCCCGGGCCACCGCACCCGCTCAGCCAATCAACCGAATCACTCAACACAATCAAACATAACACGTCACAACCAATCATCGTAGCCCTCGCGGCAGCACAGCGCTGGCGTGGCGAAAGGTCACTCCGGCGGCTACATCACAATCAAACAAAGACAACCAACAAAAGTGTTCAATTCATGAACGCACAGGCGTAGGTTCCCCGCTGGATCAGTTCGCGCGACGAAGCGAGTTCTCATGCAAACCCCCACATACGCACCCGCGTACCTGGCAGCGGAGCTACGGCTGCCCACCAACGGTCTCGACTACGCGATCCTCGGCATCTACTTCGCCGTGGTCCTCGGCATCGGCCTCGCCGCCCGCCGCTCGGTGAAGACCAGCCTCGACTTCTTCCTGTCCGGGCGCTCCCTGCCCGCCTGGATCACCGGTCTGGCGTTCATCTCCGCCAACCTGGCCGCCACCGAGATCCTCGGCATGGCCGCCAACAGCGCCCAGTACGGCGCCTACACCGTGCACTGGTACTGGATCGGCGCCATCCCGGCCATGGTCTTCCTCGGCCTGGTGATGATGCCCTTCTACTACGGCTCCAAGGTGCGCTCGGTCCCCGAGTTCCTGCTGCTGCGCTTCGACAAGGGCGCGCACCTGCTCAGCTCGATCCTGTTCGCCTTCGCGGCCATCCTGATCGCGGGCGTCAACCTCTACGCCCTCGCGATCGTCGTGGAGGCGCTGCTGGGCTGGCCGCAGTGGGTGGCGATCGTGGTCGCGGGCTTCTTCGTGCTCGCCTACATCACCCTCGGCGGCCTGTCGTCCGCGATCTACAACGAAGTGCTCCAGTTCTTCGTGATCCTCGCGGCGCTCATCCCGCTCGTGGTGCTCAGCCTGAAGAAGGTCGGCGGCTGGGACGGCCTGACGCACAAGCTGAACGCCGCCCACGGCGACAACTTCACCTCCGCCTGGGGCGGCACCGGCATCGGCCACGCCAACCCGCTCGGCGCGAACTGGCTGACCATCGTCCTCGGCCTCGGCTTCGTGCTGTCCTTCGGCTACTGGACGACCAACTTCGCCGAGGTGCAGCGGGCGCTGTCCGCGAAGAACCTGTCCGCCGCGCAGCGCACCCCGCTGATCGCCGCGTTCCCGAAGATCTTCATCGTCTTCCTGGTGATGATCCCGGGCCTGGTCGCCGCCGCGCTGGTGCCCAACATCGGCACCTCCACCTCCGGGCTCCAGTACAACGACGCGATCCCCTACCTGATGCAGGAGCTGCTGCCCAACGGCGTGCTCGGCATCGCGGTGACCGGACTGCTCGCCGCGTTCATGGCCGGCATGGCCGCCAACGTGTCGTCGTTCAACACCGTGTTCACCACCGACATCTGGGCGAAGTACCTCGTCAAGGACCGCGAGGACGCGTACTACGTGCGGTTCGGGCGGCTGATCACCGCGGTCGGCGTGCTGGCCTCGGTCGGCACGGCGTTCCTGGCGTCGTCGTTCTCGAACATCATGAGCTACCTCCAGACGCTGTTCTCCTTCTTCAACGTGCCGATGTTCGTCGTCTTCATCGTCGGCATGTTCTGGAAGCGGGCGTCCATGAAGTCCGGCTTCTGGGGACTGCTGGCCGGTACGACGGCCGCGATGGTGAACTACTTCGTCCTCTACAAGAAGGGGATCGTGGACATCCCCACCGACCAGGGCGCCAACTTCGTCTCCGCGATCGCCGGGTTCGTCGCGGGCGCGGTGGTCATGGTGGCGGTGTCGCTGTTCACCAAGCCGAAGCCCGCCGAGGAACTGCACGGGCTCGTCTACGGCACCACGTCGCCGGGCATGGCGGAGGCGCCGGCGCCCGGGGACGAGGCCTGGTACCGCCGGCCCGCGCTGCTCGGGTGGGGCGCCGTCGCCCTCGCCGCCGTCTGCTACATCCCGTTCTCGTTCTGACCGCGGGAGGATTGAGAGACCATGTCACAGTCTGAGAACTCCGGACGGTCCGAGCGTCCCGGTCACCCCGAGCGTTCCGGTCACCCCGAGCGTTCCGGCCACTCCGAGCAGGACGTCCACCAGCACGTCACCGAGCTGGAGGGGAAGTCGGCGACCGCCGCGCGCATCTTCGACCTGCGGCGGATCATCGGCGGCCTGTTCGTGCTCTACGGGATCATCGTGACGATCACGGGGATCACCGACTCGCAGGCGGCGATCGACAAGGCGCAGGGCGTCAACATCAACCTGTGGACCGGCATCGGGATGCTGGCCCTCGGGGTGTTCTTCCTGGTGTGGCTGAAGCTGCGCCCGGCCGAGGCGCCGAAGGGCCCGGAGCCGGAGTGACCGGAGCCTTAAGTGAGGTGACCGGGGGCGGTTCGGCCGGTCCCGGTCAAGCGTCAGGGGCGGTTCGCCCGGTCCAGCAGGCCGGTGCGGGCCGCCAGGGCCGCCGCCTCCAGGCGGGAGCCCACCCCGAGCTTCATCAGGACCCGCTGCACATGGGTGCGGGCCGTGCTGGGAGCTATGCCCATGCCCGCGGCGATCACCCGGGTGTCCTCCCCTTCGGCGACCCGCACCAGCACCTCCACCTCGCGCGGGGTGAGCAGCCGCAGCAGCCGGCGGCCCTCGTCGTCCGGTTCGGCGGCCGGGTTCAGCAGCTCCGCGAAGGCGCCTTGCAGCAGGCCGGGGGCGATCGCGGCCTCGCCCGCCCGCGCCTTCGCGATCGCCCGCTCCACGCCCTCGATCCGCTCGTCGTGGCGTACGTAGCCGCAGGCCCCCGCCGCGAAGGCGGCCGCGATGCCGCGCGGGGAGGGGACCGGGCCGAGGACCACCACCGCCACCTGCGGGCGTTCCCGCCTGATCCGGGCGACCGGGTCGAACGTGCCCGGCTCGGCCGGCGCCGCCGTGCCCAGCAGGCACACCTCCGGCGCCCGGCTGATCACCAGGTCCGCCGCGCCCGCGGCCGGCGCCGCGGCCGCCAGCACCCGGTGCCCCCGCAGTTTGAGTGCCGAGGCCAGCGCCTCGGCGAGCAGTCGGTGGTCGTCGACCACCATGAGCCGCACTCCCATCGAGCAACCCCCCAGTCCCCCGGCCGGCGCCCGTGCGGGCCTGTCCGTGCCGCTACGGCCCGTACGGACGGGAGGCCCCCCGGCTCTCCCGCCCGTCGCGCACCGGTGCTCCGGGAAACTACACGCTCGCCCGACCCCGCGCTGCCCCTACCGGGGGAAAGAAACCCGGATCGGCGCACTTTCCGGCGCGCGGAGGTCAGCCCACGCCGAAGGCCGTCGCCAGATACTTCTGGCCGCTGCTGCTCCAGTCGGAGATGTAGCGCTGGGACAGGTACAGGCGGCCGTTCTGGTAGAGGGTCTCGCCGTAGCGCACCGGGAAGCTGGCCACCAGGTCGCGGACCGAGTCGTCCGCGGAGGTCTGGAGCAGGACGGTCTGCTTGAACGTCGTGCCGTCGATGCCGACGACCTGGCCGCCCTTGTTGTAGGGCGGTTCCTTGTAGGCCACGATGTTCTGGCCGTCCATGCGCAGCGGGGTGACCGTGTAGCCCTCGCCCGCGTCCGCGCGCTGGCCGGTCTCCTTGCCGGTGCCGAGGTCCAGGGCGACGACCTCGTTGGTCTGGGCGATGCTGTCGCCGCCTGCGTCGTGCTGCGCGGTGGCCAGGTACGCCTTGTCGCCGCCGACGACGATGCCGACGCAGTCCTCGATCCGGGTGATGCCGTCGCACTTGGCGCCGTACCGGTCCGGCGGGATGGAGATCCGGGTGCGCAGGGCGCCGGTCCCGCTGTCGATGCTGAACAGGTCCGAGACGCCTTGACCCTTGCCGGAGTCGCCGACCTCCGCGCCGACCACGAGCGGGTCGGTGGAGACGACGCTCGCGTACTCGATGCCGGTGGCCAGCTTGTACTCGGAGAGCACCTTCCCGGACTTCGGGTCGATGGTCTGGATGTGCAGCTGACGGCTGCCGTACTGGCCGCACTTGCGCACCGCGACCAGCTTCGCGCCGCCGCCGTAACCGGCGTCGTAGCAGGTGTCGCCGGGCTTCGGGCTCCACAGGACCTTGCCGGTGGCGAGGTCGAAGGCGGCGCCGCCGTTGGTGCTGCCCGCGGCGACCGTGGTGCCGCTGAGGGTGATGTTGTCGAAGTTGACGAGTTCGTCGCCGGACTTGACCGTCTTCGTCCACAGCTTCTTGCCGGCGTCGAGGTCGATCACCGCGACCTGGCTGCAGCCGTGCGAGGGCTTGGCCTTGGTCGCCATGGCGGGCTCGTACATGATCGCCGTCTTGTGGTCCGCCGTGGTGTGCGGGGTGATCTCGCACATCGGGCCGGGGAGCTTGATCGTCCAGAGCTTGGTGCCCTTGGCCGGGTCGTAGCCCACGACCTCGGCGATGCCGGTCTTGGCGTACACCTTGTCGGTGAGCCAGGAGCCGGTGACCGTGACCTGGTCCGCCACCTTGGTCAGCGGCACCTGGAAGAGCGTCTTGGCGGTGGGGTCGGCGGGCGCCGTCTCGGTGCCGTGCGCGGAGCCGCCCTTGTCGTCGCCCTTGCCGCCGGCGCCGCCGGTGGAGTGCGCGGTGTCCTGCTTGCCGTCGTCACCGGAGGAGCGCGCGTACCAGAAGCCGCCGCCGACGATCAGCGCGATGGCGACGACGGCCGCGCCGATGATCAGCAGCTGGTTCCGGCGCGCCCTGTCGCCGCCGCCCGGCCCGCCGGGGCCCTGCTGCGGGGGGTACGGGGCGGTGGGCGGCTGGCCGGGGTAGCCGTAGCCCGGCTGTCCCGGGCCGCCCGGACCGCCAGGACCGCCCGGCTGGCCGGGGTAGCCGTAGCCGGGCTGCGGGGTGCCGTACGGGGCCGGCCGGCCGGCCCCGTAGGCGTTCGGGGGCGGGGCCTGGGCCGGAGACGGGGTTGGGGCCGGCGGCTGCGCCGGGTAGCCGTAGCCCGCCGGCGGCTGCGGGGTCTGCGGAGACTGGGGAGACTGGGGATAGCCGTAGCCGGGCGGGGTCTGCGGCGGGCCCGCCGGGGGCGGCGGGGTCTGCGGGGCGCCCTGCGGCGGCTGCGCCGGGTAGCCGTAGCCCGCCGGCTGCTGGGGCGGCTGCGCGGGCTTGCCGAGGTCCGGGCCGCTCGGGGGCGGCCCGAAACCGCCCTGCTGCGGCGGCTGGCGGGGCGGTGGCGGAGGCTGGGTCATGACGGTGCACCTCGAAGAAACGGGAAGAGCCGGGGAAGGGCCGGGAGGAACCGGGCGGGGCCGGCAAGGGCGGGGACGAAGGCGGCGGCGGGCGAAGGCGGTGGGCGGCCCGGCTCAGTTGCCGAAGGCGAGCATCAGCTTCTCCCGCGACTTGTCGCTGCCGCTCAGCCGCGTGGTGGAGAGGTAGAAGCGGCCGTCGACCCAGTCGATGTCGCGGGAGAAGAAGCCGTTCTCGATCTCCGCGGTGCTCTGCGGGTTCTGGAGCAGCCTGGTCGTGGCGTGGCTCGCTCCGGCGGTCGGCACGGAGACGATCTGGCCGCCGCTGTCGTAGGACGGCTCGACGTAGGCGATCAGCTTCCCGTCCGCCACCTTGACCGGCATCATCGAGGTGTCCTCGGGGGACTTCACCCGCCACTTCTCCTTGCCGGTGGCCAGGTTGACCGCGACGATCTCGTTGGCGCCGGTGGTCGCCTGGGTCGGCAGGTAGAGGGTGTCCGCGTCGGCGGCCACGCCCTGGCAGCCCTGGAGGTCGCGTTCGAGGATCGCCCAGCCGCACTGGGGGGCGAAGGAGCCCTTGACGTCGACCTGGGAGCGGACCGCGCCGTCGTCCTTCAGGGTCGACACGTTCCAGTGCTTCTTGTCGTCCGTCGAGTACAGGACCAGCGGGTCGAGGGAGTACACCCGCTGCACCGACCAACCCTTGGGGATCTTCCGGGTCCACCTGACCTTGCCGGTGGCCGGGTCGAGCTGCTGCACCTCGTCGTGCTCGTTGGCGCCGCCGGCCCCGCAGGAGGCGACCGATATCAGCTTGGCGCCGCCCGCGAACGCGGTCGGGAAGCACGCCTCGCCGTACTTCTCCTTCTCGTAGAGCTTGCGCCCGCTGTCCATGTCGTAGGCGACGCCCGACTGCGAGCGGCCCACCATCAGCGTCCTGCCGGTGACGGACAGCTCGACGGTGATCGTGCTGTCGAAGAGCCGGCCCTCGGAGAGCTTGACGCTCCAGCCCTTCTTGCCGGTGTTCAGGTCGAGTTGCTGGAGCTGGTTGCACTTGGCGCGGTCGCTGGTGCCGCTCTCGTAGGCCACCACGACCTTGTCGTCGGCCGACTTCTCCGGCGTCACGGCGCAGATCTTCTGCGGGAAGGCGATCGGGGCCCAGGTCGGCTTGCCGTCACCGACGTCGTAGGCGAAGACCTGCTTGTACGCCGCCTTCACCGCCGTCTTGTCGGTGATCCACATGCCGGGGGCGTCGGCACCGGAACCGGGCGCGTCGGGCGCCTCCTTGTACCAGAGCACCTTGGCCTCGCCGGCCTGGCGGCCCTCGTTGAGGTTCTCCGGGTCGTCGCCGCCGTCGCCGCTGCCGTCACCGGGGTTGGCCGGGAGGCCGGAGGCGCCGGAGGCGGAGGGCTTGGGGTCGTCGCTCTGGTGCGCGACCGGCTTCTTGCCGCCGTCGTCGCCGCCGCTGGTGACGGCGTACACGGTGCCGCCCACCACGAGCAGCGCGGCCACCGCGGCGCCGATCACCACGGCGGGGCGGCCCTTGAACGGGTTGCGGGAGCCCCCGGGCGGCGGGGTGCCGGGCAGGCCAGGGCCGCCGGGGAACTGCGGCTGCTGCGGATAGCCGTAACCGGGCTGCGGGGCGGTGCCGTAGGGGCCCGGGGTGCCGGGGGCGCCGTAAGGGCCGGGCTGCGGGGTGCCGTAGGGGCCGGGCTGCTGCGGGGGCTGGCCGTACGGGCCGGGCTGCTGCGGGGGCTGGCCGTACGGGCCGGGGGTGCCGGGTGCGCCGTAGGGGCCGGGCTGCGGGGCGCCGTACGGGCCCGGCTGGGCGTACAGGCCGGGGGCCTGGGCGGGCTGCTGCTGCTGCGGGTAGCCGTAGCCGGGCTGGGGCTGCGGAGGACCCGCCGGGGGCGGCGGGGTCTGCGGGGCGCCCTGCGGCGGCCCCGCCGGGGGCGGCGGCGTGGCCCGGCGCGGGTCCTGGTCGGCCGGGGGCGGAGTCGGCTGGGCTCCCTGGGGCTGCTGGGCGCCCTGGGGCTGCTGGGCTCCCTGGGGCTGCTGCTGGGGCGGTTGCGGGGCGCCGAAGCCAGGGCTCTGCGGGGCGCTCTGGGGTGGCTGCGGCGGTGGCTGCGGAGGCCGGTCCTGTGGTTCCGGTGCGCCGAAGCCGCCCTGCGGCGGCTGGTTGGGTGGCTGAGACATCAGCGCGTTTCCCCCTCATCGGCTGATTTCTCGCCACGTCCGGAGCCGCGCGGTGGCCCCGGAGCCGTACTCAGCCGGTTTCAGACAGTTCTCGGACGGCCCTTTCTATCACTGGCCGCCGACACCCCACCGGGCCGTGTCCACCCCTGTTTCCAAGGGAGGACCGGCCCGTGATGCCGCCGTTACGGCGCGCCGGGAATCCGCCGGAAACCGGCACGCGCCCTTCACACGGCGCACGCGCCCCCGCCGTACGCCTACGCGTCCTCGGCGAGTTCGAGCCAGCGCAGCTCCAGTTCCTCGCGCTCGGCGGCCAGGTCCCGCAGTTCGGCGTCGAGTTCGGCCACCTTCCCGAAGTCCGTGGCGTTCTCGGCGATCCGGGCGTGGAGCTTGCTCTCCTTGTCGGAGATCCGGTCCAACTGCCGCTCGATCTTCTGGAGTTCCTTCTTGGCGGCGCGCTGCTCGGCGGCGCTCTTCTCGGAGCCGCCGGAGGTCTCGGCGGCGGGCGCCGGGGCCGGGGCGGCGGCCGCGGCCCGCTGCTCCATGCCGTGGCGGCGCTCCAGGTACTCGTCGATGCCGCGCGGCAGCATCCGCAGCGTGCCGTCGCCGAGGAGGGCCTGCACCGTGTCGGTGGTGCGCTCGATGAAGAACCGGTCGTGGGAGATCACGATCATCGAGCCGGGCCAGCCGTCGAGGACGTCCTCCAGCTGGGTGAGGGTCTCGATGTCGAGGTCGTTGGTGGGCTCGTCGAGGAAGAGGACGTTGGGCTCGGCCATCAGCAGGCGCAGCAGCTGGAGCCGCCGCCGCTCGCCGCCGGACAGGTCGCCCACCGGCGTCCACTGCTTCTCCTTGCCGAAGCCGAACGTCTCGCACAGCTGGCCCGCGGTCATCTCCCGGCCCTTGCCGAGGTCGACGCGCTCGCGCACGTCCTGCACGGCCTCCAGGACCCGCTTGGCGGGGTCGAGTTCGGCGACCTCCTGGGAGAGGTAGGCCAGCTTGACGGTCTTGCCGACGGCGATCCGGCCGCCCGCGGGCTGCGCCTCGCCCTCGGTGCGGGCGGCCTCGGCCATGGCCCGCAGCAGGGAGGTCTTGCCGGCGCCGTTGACGCCGACCAGGCCGATGCGGTCGCCGGGGCCGAGCTGCCAGGTGACGTGCTCCATCAGCACCTTGGGGCCGGCCTGGACGGTCACGTCCTCCAGGTCGAAGACGGTCTTGCCGAGCCGGGAGGAGGCGAACTTCATCAGCTCGCCGCTGTCGCGCGGCGGCGGCACGTCCTTGATCAGCTCGTTGGCCGCCTCGACGCGGAAGCGCGGCTTGGAGGTGCGGGCGGGGGCGCCGCGGCGCAGCCAGGCCAGCTCCTTGCGGACCAGGTTCTGCCGCTTGACCTCCTCGGTGGCGGCGATGCGCTCGCGTTCGGCGCGGGCGAAGACGTAGTCGGAGTAGCCGCCCTCGTACTCGTAGACGTCGCCGCGCTGGACGTCCCACATGCGGGTGCAGACCTGGTCGAGGAACCACCGGTCGTGGGTGACGCAGACGAGCGCCGAGCGGCGGCCGCGCAGGTGCGCGGCGAGCCAGGAGATGCCCTCGACGTCGAGGTGGTTGGTGGGCTCGTCCAGGACGACCAGGTCCTGTTCCTCGATGAGCAGCTTGGCCAGCGCGATGCGCCGCCGCTCGCCGCCGGACAGCGGTCCGATGACGGTGTCCAGGCCCTTGGGGAAGCCGGGCAGGTCGAGGCCGCCGAACAGGCCGGTCAGCACGTCGCGGATCTTGGCGTTGCCCGCCCACTCGTGGTCGGCGAGGTCGCCGATGACCTCGTGGCGCACGGTGGCCTCGGGGTCCAGCGAGTCGTGCTGGGTGAGGACGCCCAGGCGCAGCCCGCCGGAGTGGGTGACCCGCCCGGTGTCCGCGTCCTCCAGCTTGGCGAGCATCCGGATGAGCGTGGTCTTGCCGTCGCCGTTGCGCCCGACGACGCCGATCCGGTCCCCTTCGGACACGCCGAGCGAGACACCGTCGAGCAGGGCACGGGTGCCGTACACCTTGCTGACGTTCTCGACATTGACCAGGTTGACGGCCATTTCACTCCTGCCCGGGGGGATGGATCAGCCTTCAAGCGTAGGGCCTCCGGGGGGCGACCCGGAGCGCGGTCCCGCTGAGCCCTCCGGCGGCCGTCAGAGCAGCGTCGCGCCCGGGGCCGGGGAGGCGGCCACGCGGGTGGTGCGGCAGGTGCCGGAGGTCTGGAGGGTCCGGGCGATCTCGGTCGCCGCGGCGGCGTCCGGGGCGAGGAAGGCCGTCGTCGGGCCCGAGCCGGAGACCAGGGCGGCCAGGGCGCCGGCCGCGCGGCCCGCCGCGAGGGTGGCGGCCAGGGACGGGCGCAGGGAGAGCGCGGCGGGCTGGAGGTCGTTGGAGAGGGCGGCCGCGAGCGCGTGGACGTCGCCCTTGGCCAGCGCGGTCAGCAGGTCCTCGGAGGCGGCCGGCTCGGGGACGTCGGCCTGCGCGGTGAGGCGGTCGAACTCGGCGTAGACCGCCGGTGTGGACAGTCCGCCGTCGGCGACGGCGAACACCCAGTGGAAGGCGCCGCCCACCTCCAGCGGCCGCAGCCTCTCGCCCCGGCCGGTGCCGAGCGCCGCCCCGCCGACCAGGCTGAACGGCACATCGCTGCCGAGTTCGGCGCAGATGCCGAGGAGTTCGTCGCGGGAGGCGCCGGTGCCCCACAGCGCGTCGCAGGCGAGCAGCGCGCCCGCGCCGTCCGCGCTGCCGCCGGCCATGCCGCCGGCCACCGGGATGTCCTTGGCGATGTGCAGGTGCACGCGGGCGTCGCGGCCGTACCGCTCGGCGAGCGCGAGGGCCGCACGGGCGGCCAGGTTGGTGCGGTCCAGGGGGACCTGGGCGGCGTCCGGGCCCGAGCAGGTCACCCGCAGCTCGTCGGCCTCGGTGACGGTGACCTCGTCGTACAGGCCGACCGCGAGGAAGACGTTGGCCAGGTCGTGGAAGCCGTCGGGCCGGGCGGCACCGACCGCGAGCTGGACGTTGACCTTGGCGGGGACGCGGACGGTGACGCTCACTGGTTTCCGGGCTCCTCGTGCTCGGTGACGCGGGTCTCGGCGGCGCGTTCGCCAGGGGTACGGTCGCGGTCCTCGCGGACGCGGTGTTCGGCGATGCGGGCGAACTCCTCGACGGTCAGGGCCTCGCCCCGCGCCTGCGGGGACACCCCGGCCGCGACCAGCGCCGCCTCGGCCGCCGCCGCCGAACCGGCCCAGCCGGCCAGCGCGGCCCGCAGGGTCTTGCGGCGCTGCGCGAAGGCCGCGTCGACCACGGCGAAGACCTCGCGCCGGGTGGCGCTGGTCCGGATCGGCTCGGTGCGCCGGACCAGGGAGACCAGCCCGCTGTCGACGTTCGGCGCGGGCCAGAACACGTTCCGGCCGATCGCGCCGGCCCGCTTCACCTCGGCGTACCAGTTCGCCTTCACGGACGGCACGCCGTACACCTTCGAACCGGGCGCGGCGGCGAGCCGGTCGGCGACCTCGGCCTGCACCATCACGAGGGTGCGCTCGATGCTCGGGAAGGTTTCGAGCATGTGCAGCAGCACGGGCACGGCGACGTTGTACGGCAGGTTCGCGACCAGCGCGGTGGGGGCCGGTCCGGGCAGCTCGGCGACGTGCATCGCGTCCGAGTGGACCAGCGCGAACCGGTCGGCGCGCTCGGGCATCCGGGCGGCGACCGTCGCGGGCAGCGCACCGGCGAGCACGTCGTCGATCTCCACCGCGACGACCCGCTCGGCGGCCTCCAGCAAAGCCAGGGTGAGGGAGCCGAGCCCCGGCCCGACCTCCACGACCACGTCCTCGGGACGGACGCCGGCGGTGCGGACGATACGGCGGACGGTGTTCGCGTCGATCACGAAGTTCTGGCCGCGCTGCTTGGTGGGACGCACACCGAGGGCCGCCGCCAGCTCACGAATGTCGGCGGGGCCCAGCAGGGCGTCAGGGGTGGGGCTGCTCACCGCACCAGGGTACGGGGGCGCGGTACGCCCGGTGACCGAGGCCGCCGGGCGCGATGCGCGGTGCGCGGTGCGCGGTGCGCGGTGCGCGGTACATCGTGGCGGCGGGCCGCCGGGGCGGTCACGCGTGCAGGCGTGCGCCGCACTGGGGCCAGGGGCTCGGGCCCCGGCGCACGTAGAGCTCCTTGGCGCGGTCCGTCTGCTCCGCCGCCGGCGCGTCCTGCGGGCGGCCCCGGCCGCCGAGGCCGTGCCAGGTGACCTCGTCGAGCTGGTAGAGGCCGCCGTACGTGCCCGACGGGTCCACCGCGTCCGCCCGGCCGCCCGACTCGCAGCGCGCCAGGCCCGCCCAGTCCAGCCGGTCGGCGTCGCGCACCGTCGCCGGGTGGGCCCCGGTGCCGACCCTTACGAGCTGGGTGCGCGGGGCGCGCACCACCTCCGAGGCGACGCGCCGGGGCCGCTCCCGCACGCCGTTGACGGTGCGCAGCGTGTACGTCACCCGCCGCACCCCGGGCTCGCCGGGCCGCTCCACGACCTCCGTGCCCGAGAACAGCGCCGGATCGGCGACGCGCCGGACGCCGAAGGGCACCGGCTCCTCGCGCACCTCGCGCGCCCCGGTGATCCGCAGCACCGTGACGGTCTGCCCGTCGCGCGGGAAGCCGTCCGGCGGGACCGAGGTGGCGTCCTGCCCGCGCAGCGTGACCCCGGCCTCCGCCACCGTCTCCGCGACGGTGGCCGCGTTGGTGCGCACGGTGCGCGCCCGGCCGTCCGCCATGACGGTGACCGTGCGTTCGGTGCGCACGTCGAGGGCGAGGCCCGCGCGGCCGATCGGCTGGGAGCGCGCCAGGGACAGATACGCGCCCTCCGTCCGCACCCCCCCTGCCGGAGCGCGCCCTCCACCGTGCGCGCCGTGGTCCACGCCTGGCGCCGGCGCCCGTCGAGGGTGAGCCGTACCGGCCGCCCGTGCCGGACCGCGATCGCGTCGCCGCTGCGCAGCGGGGCGCCGGGGGCGGGCGCCACCGTGTCGTACGCCCCCAGCGGCACGCCCTCCTCGGCCAGCAGCTCGGAGACGTCGTCGGCGAAGGTGTGCAGGGTGCGCGGCCGGCCGTCGACGGTCAGCTCGATCGCCTTGTCCTGGGCGACGAACGCCGTGGTGCCGCCGGCCAGGAACGCCACCACCAGCGCCTGCGGCAGCAGCCGGCGCACCCCCGTCTCCGGGCGGCCCGGGTACGGCGGCCGCGCCCCGCGCCGCCGCAGCCCGCGCCCGGCGCCGCCGGACCGCGCCTGCCGGGGCAGCGCCGCCGGAGCGAGTGCGTAGGCGGGCCGGTAGGTGTCGTCGTACGGCACCGGCACCTCGGTCGGTTCGTACGGCTCGGTCGGCGCGTGCCGCTCGCACGACTCGTACGGCTCGGTCGGCGCGTGCCGTTCATACGACTCGTACGACTCGTAGGGCGTTGTGCTCACACCGACACGCTCCAGGGGCCGAGGTCGCGAGGGCCCGGATCGGGCTCCCAGAACCTAGCGGAGCGTCCGTCACTCTCCAAAGCGACGCGACTACCCTGCGTACGTCACCGCACGCTCAGTAGTCGAAGGCGCGTGCGGTGTTCGCGGCGAGCGCCGAGGCCAGCGCGTCCTCCCCGATGCCCCGCACCGCCGCCATCGCCCGCACCGTGACCGGGACGAGGTACGGCGCGTTGGGCCGTCCGCGGTAGGGCGCCGGAGTGAGGAAGGGCGCGTCGGTCTCCACCAGGACCAGCTCCAGCGGGGCGACGGCGAGGGCGTCGCGCAGATTCTGGGCGTTCTTGAAGGTGACGTTGCCGGCGAAGGACATGAAGTAGCCCGCGCGGGCGCACACCTCGGCCATCTCCGCGTCGCCCGAGTAGCAGTGGAACACCGTCCGCTCGGGCGCGCCCTCCTCCTTCAGCACGCGCAGCACGTCGGCGTGGGCGTCGCGGTCGTGGATGACGAGGGCCTTGCCGTGCCGCTTGGCCATCTCGATGTGGGCGCGGAAGGAGCGCTCCTGGGCGGCCTTGCCCTCGGGGCCGGTGCGGAAGTGGTCGAGACCGGTCTCGCCGACGCCCCTGACCTGGGGCAGCGCGGCCAGCCGGTCGATCTCGGCCAGCGCCTCGTCCAGCGCGGCGTCGCCGCCGGCCTGCCGGGCGCCCTGGCGTGACCAGCCGTCGGGGTCGCCGTGGACGATGCGGGGCGCCTCGTTCGGGTGCAGGGCGACCGCCGCGTGGACGTTCTCGTACGTCGCGGCGGTCTCGGCGGCCCAGCGCGAGCCCGCGAGGTCGCAGCCGACCTGGACGACCGTGGTCACCCCCACCGACGCGGCCTTGGCCAGGCCCTCCTCGACCGTGCCGGACTGCATGTCGAGGTGGGTGTGGGAGTCGGCGACCGGTATCCGGAGCGGTTCCGGGAGCGGGGGCGCCGCGTTCTTGTCGGCGGGTGCAGGCATGCTCCGATCCTACGGAAGGAGCACGCCCCCACCCGCGCCGAAGCGGTGCGGGCGGGGGCGGTGGGCCCCGCTCCTCAGTCCGCCTTGCGGTGGTGGAACGGGTGCAGCAGGTCGGACAGGTGCCAGTGGTGGTCGCCCTCCGGCCTGCGGTCCGCCGCCTCCTCCCCGGGCGCGGACTCGGACGCGGGCGCCGTCACCGGCCCCGCCGGGCGCTGCCGCCGGTCGTGCAGATGGCTCTGCGCGGACGAGACCCGTCCGGCCGTCATGATCCGCACGACGTGGCCGTCGCAGTTCTGGCAGCTGGGCCGGCTCAGCGGCGAGGGCACGACGCGGCCGTCGGCGACGTAGAGCACGAAGTCGTGCCCGTCGGCGTCCGTGTGGTGCTCTATCTCGTACGACTGCTCCCACCCGTGCCCGCAGCGCATGCAGGCGAAGGAGTACGACTCGTTGACGACGGCCGTGGCAGTACCGCGGTGGCCGGTCTGCCCTGCTATCTCGCTCATGCCAGCTCCTCGTGTCCGCTGGACGAAGGGACCGGTGCGTCCCTGTCCTCCAGTGGACGCCTCCGGCGGCGCGGACGCAGCGGCCCTGTCGAGTGTTGGAGCCGATTTGGGCGGCGCTTGCCCAAGGGGCCCCCGAACGGCAGGTATCGCTTTGCGTTCACGAAACGCCGCTTTGCTCCCCCATGGGGCGCGCGCTCATGAGAGATACGCCCTGCTCAGCGGGGGTGTGAGCAAGGTCCCACCAGCTGCCCCGCCGTCAACCGGCGTACGCGGCCCTCAGCCGGCGTGCTTGGCCGCCACCACCGCGTCGAAGACCTCGCGCTTGGGCAGGCCGGCCTCCGCCGCGACCGCCGCGATGGCCTCCTTGCGCCGCTCGCCCGCCTCCTCGCGCACCCGCACCCGGCGCACCAGCTCCTCGGGGCCGATCTCCTCGGCGCCCTTCTCCGGCGCCCCCTCGACCACCACCGTGATCTCACCGCGCACCCCCTCGGCGGCCCACGCGGCCAGCTCGCCGAGCCCGCCGCGCCGTACCTCCTCGTAGGTCTTGGTCAGCTCCCGGCACACCGCGGCGCGCCGCTCGGCGCCGAACACCTCGGCCATCGCCGCGAGCGTGTCGTCGAGCCGGTGCGGGGCCTCGAAGTAGACGAGGGTGCGCCGCTCGGCGGCGACCTCGCGCAGGCGGGACAGCCGCTCGCCCGCCTTGCGCGGCAGGAACCCCTCGAAGCAGAACCGGTCGACCGGCAGCCCGGACAGCGCCAGCGCGGTCAGCACCGCGGACGGCCCGGGCACGGCGGTCACCCGCAGGTCCTTCTCGACGGCCGCGGCCACGAGCCGGTAGCCGGGGTCGGAGACGGACGGCATGCCCGCGTCGGTCACCAGCAGCACCCGCGCCCCGCCGAGCAGTTCCTCGACCAGCTCCGGCGTCCGGGCGGCCTCGTTGCCCTCGAAGTAGGACACGATCCGCCCCCTGGGCGTCACGCCCAGCGCCTGCGTCAGCCGGCGCAGCCGCCGGGTGTCCTCGGCGGCGACCACGTCGGCGTCGGCCAGTTCCGCGGCGAGCCGGGGCGGCGCGTCCTGGACGTCGCCGATGGGAGTGCCAGCCAAGACAAGGGTTCCAGTCACCTCCCCATCCTCTCAAGCCCGCGCCGGGCGACCGCCCCCAGCACCGCCCCGCCCCCTCCCGGCGACCGCCCCCAGCACCACCGCGCCCCTCCCGGAGGCCGCCGCGAGGCCGCCGCGAGGCCGCCGCGAGGCCGCCCCGGACACGGACGCACCCCACCCGTACCGCCCATGCACGGGACTCACACAGCGCCGTTCCCTACGATGGCGCGGTGACCAGTACCGCGTCCTCCACGGACCCCCGGCAGGACCTGGCCCCGTACGACCGGCAGCCGACGTGGCGGCAGCGGCTGCGCCGCTTCGGCCACGAGGCGGCCCCGGCCGGGCCCGCAGGCGACGTACGCGACCGGCTGGCGCCCCCGTACGCCGAGCCGGGCCCCCGGCTGTGGGCGGCCCTCGGCCTCCCGGCCGGGTTCGTCCACTTCCTCGTGCGCTGGTCGGGCTGGACCGGTCCGCTGCTGGTCACGCTGCTGGCGGGCGTGCTGCGCTTCTGGCACCTGGGCAGCCCGCACGCGGTGATATTCGACGAGACGTACTACGCCAAGGACGCGTGGGCGATCGTCCACCACGGCTACGAGGTCAACTGGGACAAGAACGCCAACGACCTGATCCTCAGCAGCCACGGCCACCTCGCGATCCCGTCGGACGCGGCGTACGTCGTGCACCCGCCGGTCGGGAAGTACGTGATCGGCCTGGGCGAGCTGATGTTCGGGTTCAACCCGTTCGGCTGGCGCTTCATGACGGCCCTGCTCGGCACCCTCTCGGTGCTGATGCTGTGCCGGATCGGCCGCCGCCTGTTCCGCTCCACCTTCCTGGGCTGCCTGGCGGGCACGCTGATGGCGGTGGACGGGCTGCACTTCGTGATGAGCCGCACCTCGCTGCTCGACGGCGTGCTGATGTTCTTCGTGCTGGCCGCCTTCGGCTGTCTGCTGATCGACCGCGACAAGGCGCGGGCGAGACTGGCCGCCGCGCTGCCGGTGGACGCCGACGGCCGGGTGCGGCCGGACGCGCGGATCGCGGAGAGCGCCCGGCTGGGACTGCGGCCCTGGCGCTGGACGGCGGGCCTGATGCTGGGCCTGGCGATCGGCACCAAGTGGAACGGTCTCTACGTCCTGGCCGCGTTCTGCGTGATGGCGGTGCTGTGGGACGTGGGCGCGCGCCGGGTGGCCGGCGCCCGGCGCCCGTACGTCGCGGTGCTCCGGCACGACCTGGGCTGGGCCTTCCTGGCGACGGTGCCGGTCGCGATCGTCACCTACCTCTGCTCCTGGATCGGCTGGATCCTCTCCCCCACCGACGGCACCGGCGGCTACTTCCGCAACTGGGCGGCGACCGACGGCAAGGGCGGCGCCTTCTCCTTCCTGCCGGACTGGCTGCGCAGCCTGTGGCACTACGAGCACGAGGTCTACAAGTTCCACGTCGGCCTGTCCTCGCCGCACACCTACCAGTCCAACCCGTGGAGCTGGCTCGTCGACGGCCGCCCGGTGTCGTACTTCTACGAGTCGCCCGCGCCCGGCGCCGACGGCTGCCCGGCCGACGCCGGCGAGAAGTGCGCCCGCGAGGTCCTCGCGCTGGGCACGCCGATGCTGTGGTGGGCGGCGTGCGCCGCGCTGTTCTACGTGCTGTGGCGCTGGTTCTTCCGCCGCGACTGGCGCGCGGGCGCCATCGCCTGCGGCGTCGCGGCCGGCTACCTGCCCTGGTTCCTGTACCAGGAGCGGACGATCTTCTTCTTCTACGCCGTCGTGTTCGTCCCGTTCCTCTGCCTGGCGGTCACGATGCTGATCGGCGCGATCCTCGGCCCGCCCGGCGCCTCGGACACCCGCCGGGTGGCGGGCGCGACGGCCGCGGGCGTCCTGGTCCTCCTCATCACCTGGAACTTCATCTACTTCTGGCCCCTGTACACCGGCACCGCGATCCCGATCGAGGACTGGCGGGCGCGGATGTGGCTGGATACGTGGGTGTAGGCGGGCGGGAGGTCGGCGGCGCGGCCGTCCGCGCCGTTCAGATACGTGGCCGAATGGGCCCATCCGGGTCAGCCCGCTGATTGCTGTTCGGACAAGTTCCCCTGACCTCGGTGACCCCGGACCGCCGCTGCGCATACAGTGCAAGGCGCAGACAGTCTTTGAACGCGTTCAATAATCGCGCGGGTGAGGGCTTCCGGGGCGGAACGGGGAGGGGACGCGCTGATGCGCAAGGGGGCCAAGGCCGCGATAGTCGGCGGGGTGTTCGTCGTGTTCGTGGGCGGGGCGGCGTACGGCGGGTACAACCTGCTGTCCGCGCTGCACGGGACGGCGGTCGCCGACACCCCCGCGCCGGTGCGGACCGGGCCGCCGAACGCGGCCGAGGTGAAGGACGCCTCGGCGAAGTTCTTCGCGGCCTGGGCCAAGGGGGACGCGACGACCGCCGCCTCGTACACGAACTTCCCCGACGCCGCCCGGTCGCTGCTGTCGTCCTACGGGCACGACGCGCACATCGGCCACGTGAAGATCACGCCGGGCGCCGCCGCCGGCACCACCGTGCCCTTCTCGGTCACGGCCACCGTCTCCTTCGACGGCGAGTCCAAGCCGCTCGCCTACCGCAGCCGGCTGACCGTCGTGCGCGGCACCAACAGCCACCGGCCGCTCGTCGACTGGCAGCCCTCGGTCGTCCATCCCGATCTGCGGACCGGCGACACGCTCGTCACCGGCGCGTCCGCCGCCCCGCCGATCCAGGCCGTCGACCGCCACGGCACCGTGCTGACGAAGGACGACTACCCCTCGCTCGGGCCGATCCTGGACGAGCTGCGGGCCAAGTACGGCGACAAGGCGGGCGGCACCCCGGCGATCGAGCTGAGCATCCACCACGAGAACCCCGACGCCACCGAGACCCCGCTCATCACCCTCGCCAAGGGCAGGGCGGGCAAGCTGCGCACCACGCTCAGCGCACGCGTCCAGGCGGCGGCCGAGCAGGCAGTGCAGAAGTACGCCGAGTCCTCCGTGGTCGCCGTGCAGGCGTCCTCCGGCGAGGTGCTCGCGGTCGCCAACCACCGCCAGGACGCCTTCAACGCGGCGTTCCTCGGACAGCTCGCCCCCGGCTCCACCATGAAGATCATCACCGCCGCCGCCCTCATCGACAACGGCCTCACCACGGCGAGTGGTCCGGCGCCCTGCCTGGACGACGTGCTGTGGGAGGGGCAGACCTTCCACAACCTCACGGGCATGAAGGCGAACGAGCACGCCACCCTCTCCGAGAGCTTCGCCCGCTCCTGCAACACCGCCTTCATCAAGTTCACCCCCAAGCTCAAGACCGACTCCCTCACCCGGGAGGCCCAGGACCGCTTCGGGCTCGGCCGGGACGACTGGAAGACCGGCATCCCCTCCTACGACGGCTCGGTGCCCGCGGTCAGCGGCCCGGACCGGGCGGCCAACCTGATCGGCCAGGGCCAGGTGCAGATGAGCCCGCTGAACATGGCGTCGGTGACCGCCACCGCGCTCACCGGCCGGTTCCGGCAGCCGGTCCTCGTCGCGCCGGGCCTGGACGACCGCGAGATCGCCACCGCCCAGGGCCTGCCGGCCGCCACGTCCGCCCAGTTGCGGCAGATGATGAACCGCACCGCCACCACCGGCACCGGCGCCGTCGCGATGTCCGGGCTGAGCGGCAGCATCGGCGCCAAGACCGGCTCCGCCGAGGTGGACGGGCAGGCCAAGTCCAACAGCTGGTTCACCGGCTACCGCGACGACGCCGCGGCCGCCGCGATGACCCAGGAGGGCGGCCACGGCGGCGACGCGGCCGGCCCGATCGTGGCAGCGGTCCTGCGCGCGGCCGGCTGAGGCCCTGCGGCCAGTTGAGGCGTCGCGGCCGGCTGAGGCGCCGCGGCCAGTTGAGGCGTCGCGGCCGGCTGAGGCGCCGCGGCCAGTTGAGGCGTCGCGGCCGGCTGAGGCGCCGCGGACGGCCGTTGGGCCGGTCGGGTCCGTCCGGATGCGGCGGCGGGGCGATTGTCGCAGGTTGGCTACGGTCGGCCTCACGGCGTCAACCTGGCGTGACGGGACCCTAGGCTGGTCCCCGTCGTTGGGTCCGTGAGGCACAAGCGCGCACGAGGACGACGGCAGCACGGGCGGCGGGGCCCCGGATCGCGGAGGACGGACGGCAGTGGGCAAGAGAAGGCGCGTCGCCGAGCGACGGAAGAAGCGTCCGGCCGTGATCGGCGCACTGGCCGCCGTGGTCGTCGGCGGCGCCGGCATCGGCGCCTACGCGCTGTACGGCGGCGGCGCCGAGGCCGAGGGCCGCACCGCGTCGGCGGGCGCCGTGCAGAAGGTGAAGACCGGCCCGCTCACCGCCCTGGAGGTGCAGACCACCGCCGGACGGTTCCTGACGGCCTGGCAGCAGGGCCGCACCGCCCAGGCAGCGGCGGCGACCAGCGACTCGGCGGCGGCCACCGCCCTGCTCACCGCGTACGCCAAGGACGCGCACCTCACCGGCGTCACCCTGACCGAGGGCACGCCCAGCGGCGGCAAGGTGCCGTTCTCCGTGAAGGCGACGGTGGCGTACAAGGGCGTGACCGCGCCGCTGCGTTACGACAGCGCGCTGAGCGTCGTACGCCGTACCGCCGACGGCGCGCCGGTCGTCGACTGGCGCCCCGCCGTCGTCCACCCCGACCTCAGGGACGGCGACCGGCTCGTCACCGGCGCCTCCGGCACCCCGCCGGTCAAGGCCCTGGACCGGGACGGCCACGAGCTGACCGCCGCCGCCTACCCGTCGCTCGGCACGGTGCTGGACGGACTGCGCGACAAGTACGGCAGGATCGCCGGCGGCAGGGCGGGCGTCGAGCTGCGCATCGTGCGCGGCGCGGCGGCGAAGAAGGACAAGCTGTCCGACAAGACGCTCGCCGAGCTGAGCAAGGGCACCCCGGGCACGGTCCGCACGACGCTGAGCCCCACCCTCCAGGCGGCGGCCGAGCGGCAGGTGGCCAAGCGGGACCGGTCCGCGGTGGTCGTCCTGCGGCCGTCCACCGGCGAGATCCTCGCGGTGGCCAACGCCGGCCACGGCTTCGACACCGCCCTCCAGGGCTCCCTCGCGCCCGGCTCCACCATGAAGATCATCACCTCGTCGCTCCTGATCGACAAGAAACTCGCTTCGGTGGACAAAACACACCCGTGCCCGAAGACGTTCACCTTCGGCGGCTGGAAGTTCCACAACGACGACGACTTCGAGATCAAGGACGGCACCTTCAAGGCGAGCTTCGCCCGTTCGTGCAACACCGCCTTCATCAGCCAGGCGGGCAAGCTGAAGAACGACGACCTGACCCGCCAGGCCCAGCAGGTGTTCGGCCTGTCGCGGGACGACTGGGCGATCGGGGTGCCGTCCTTCGACGGCGCGGTGCCGGTGCAGTCGGCGGCCCAGATGGCGGCCTCGCTCATCGGCCAGGGCGGGGTGCGGATGAACCCGCTGAACATGGCCTCGGTCGCCGCGACCGTGAAGACCGGGACCTTCCACCAGCCGTACCTGGTCTCCCCGTCCGTGGACCACCGCAAGCTCGCCACCGCCTCGCGCACCCTGTCCGCGGACACCCTGGCCCAGCTGCGCGAGCTGATGCGCTACACCGCCGAGTCCGGCACGGCCGCCGAGGCGATGGCCGGGCTCGGCCCGGACTACGGCGCGAAGACCGGCTCCGCCGAGGTGGACGGGCAGAAGAAGCCCAACGGCTGGTTCACCGCCTACCGCGGCGACCTCGCCGCGGCCGGCGTCGTCCAGGCCGGCGGCCACGGCGGCGACACGGCGGGCCCGATCGTGGCGTCCCTGCTGAAAACGGGCTGACCGGCCCCGCTGACGGACATGCGCTGAACGTCCCCGCTGACGGACCCGTACGGAACGGCCCCGCCGGCGGACACGTACGGAACGGCCCCGCCGGCGGACACGTGCGGAACGGCCCCGCCGGGGCCGGACCGCGCGGCCGCTACCGGTGCGCCACCGCCGGCGCCTCCGCGGCCGCCGCCGTATAGGTGCGCCGCAGGAACCTGGTCAGCGTCCGCGTCTCGAACTGGACCACCGACACGCCTCCCGCCGAGTGGAACTCGACCACCGCCTGGACCCGGCCGCACGGCCACACCCGCACCTCACCGGTGCCGGTCGGGGCCCGCAGGCCCTGTTCGAGCAGCGCGCGGGAGAACGTCCACTCGTGCCGGTCGGGCAGCCTGACCCGCACGGAGCGCGGCTCCTCGGGGTCGTAGCGCAGGACGACCGGTACGGCGCCGGGATCGTCGCGCGGATCGTCGTCGGTGACTATGTGGGCTCGTGCGTACTGTTCGACTACCGACATCGGACGACCCCTTACGCTCGGTGACCCCCACAAGAGATGCTCATCCTCTTGAATCCCCGTTCCCTCCAATGTCGCACATTTCCCGGAGAGCGCTTCCCGAACCATCCGGGACCGGTACCGTCCCGCCGACGCCGTCCCGAACCCACACCGACCCCAACCCACGACGACCTCGCTCTTGCAACTGGTTCGCAACTGCCCGCTATCCTCGAACGGTGCATGTGCCTGACGGATTCATCAACGCCCCCACCTCCGCCGCCGCCGGTGTGGTAGCCGCCGGCGCCCTAGCCGTGAGCCTGCGCGGCGCCCGCCGGGAGCTCGACGAACGGACCGCGCCCCTGGCCGGTCTGGTCGCCGCGTTCATCTTCGCGGTGCAGATGCTCAACTTCCCCGTCGCGGCCGGCACCAGCGGCCACCTCCTCGGCGGCGCCCTCGCGGCGATACTCGTGGGCCCCTACACCGGGGTCCTGTGCGTGTCCGTGGTCCTGCTGATGCAGGGCATCCTCTTCGCCGACGGCGGCCTGACCGCGCTCGGCGTCAACATCACCGACATGGCGATCACGACGACCGTCGTCGCGTACGCCGTCTTCCGCGGCCTGGTGAAGGTGCTGCCGCGCCGCCGCGGCTCGGTGACCGTCGCCTCGTTCGCCGCCGCGCTGCTCTCGGTCCCGGCCGCCGCGGTCGTCTTCACCCTGATCTACGCGATCGGCGGCACCACCGACGTCTCCCTGGGCAAGGTCGCCACCGCCATGATCGGCGTGCACGTCCTGATCGGCGTCGGCGAGGCCGCGATCACCGCGCTCACCGTCGGCGCCGTGATCGCCGTACGCCCCGACCTGGTGCACGGCGCGCGCGGCCTGGAGCAGCGCCTGAAGCTGCGGGTCAACGGCGAACTGGTCGACGCGCCCGCCGCCGAGCCGACGCCGGCGCCCGTCCCCGCCGCCGCCCGCTCCTCGCACCGCAAGCTGTGGATCACCGGCCTGGTCACCTCCCTGATCCTGGCCGGCTTCGTCAGCTTCTACGCCTCCGCCAGCCCCGACGGCCTGGAGAAGGTCGCCCACGACAAGGGCATCGACCAGAAGGAGAAGCCGCACACCAACGCGGACTCCCCGCTGGCCGACTACGGCGTGAAGGACGTCTCCGACGCCCGGCTGTCCGGCGGCCTCGCGGGCGTGATCGGCGTCGGCGTCACCGTCGTCGTCGGCAGCACCGTCTTCTGGATCGTCCGCAGGCGCCGTACGGACGCCGGGACCTCCGGCGGCTCCGTCTCGCAGGCCGCCTGAGATGGGCGCGGGGCACGCCCACCGGCTGTACCGGCACGGGCACTCGCCCGTGCACGGGCTGCCGGCGCACACCAAGCTGGCCGCCGCCTTCGCCTTCGTGGTGGTCGTGGTGTCCACCCCGCGCGAGGCGATGTGGGCGTTCGCCCTGTACGCCGTGCTGCTGGCCGCCGTCGCCGCGGCGGCCCGGGTGCCGGCCGGCTTCCTGCTGAAGCGGCTGCTCATCGAGGTGCCGTTCGTCGCGTTCGCGGTGCTCATGCCGTTCGTCGCCGAGGGCGAGCGGGTGCACGTCCTCGGTCTCTCGCTGAGCGTGAACGGCCTGTGGGGCGCCTGGAACGTGCTCGCCAAGGGCACCCTCGGCGTCGCCGCCTCCGTCCTGCTGGCCGCCACCACCGAACTGCGCGAACTGCTGCTGGGCCTGCAACGGCTGAAGCTGCCCCCGCTGCTGGTGCAGATCGCCTCCTTCATGATCCGCTACGGCGACGTCATCACCGACGAGATGCGGCGGATGCGGATCGCCCGCGAGTCCCGCGGCTTCGAGGCGAGCGGGGTGCGCCACTGGGGGGTGCTCGCCAAGTCGGCGGGCGCGCTGTTCATCCGCTCCTACGAGCGCGGCGAGCGGGTCCACCTGGCCATGGTCAGCCGCGGCTACGCCGGTTCGATGCCCGTCATCGACGAGGTGACCGCCTCCCGGGCCCAGTGGTCCTCCGCACTGGCCCTCCCCTGTGCCGCGCTCCTCGTCTGTCTGCTGGGATGGGTCCTGTGACTGCTTCTCTGGAGGTCTCCGGCCTCGCCTTCGCCTACCCCGACGGACACCAGGCCCTGTTCGGCGTGGACTTCACCGTCGGCCGCGGTGAGCGGGTGGCGCTGCTCGGCCCGAACGGCGCCGGCAAGACCACCCTCGTCCTGCATCTCAACGGCATCCTCGGCGGCGGCGCCGGCGCCGTGACGGTGGCCGGACTGCCGGTCGGCAAGCGGCACATGGCCGAGATCCGGCAGAAGGTCGGCATCGTCTTCCAGGACCCCGACGACCAGCTGTTCATGCCGACCGTGCGCGAGGACGTGGCGTTCGGCCCGGCCGCGGCCGGTCTGAAGGGGCCCGCGCTGGACGCGCGGGTGCGCACCGCCCTGGAGCGGGTGGGCATGGCCGACTTCGCCGACCGTCCGCCGCACCACCTCTCCTTCGGCCAGCGCCGCCGGGTGGCGGTGGCGACCGTCCTCGCCATGGAGCCGGAGATCCTGGTCCTGGACGAGCCCTCGTCCAACCTCGACCCCGCCTCCCGCCGTGAACTGGCCGACATCCTGCGCTCGTTGGACGTGACCGTGCTGATGGTCACGCACGACCTGCCGTACGCGCTCGAACTGTGCCCGCGCGCGCTGATCCTGAGCGACGGCGTGATCGCGGCGGACGGAGCGACCGGCGAACTCCTCTCCGACGACGCCCTGATGCGCGCCCACCGCCTGGAGCTGCCGTTCGGCTTCGACCCGCGCTCGGTGACGGCCCGGGCCTGAACCCGCGCCCGCCGCTCCACCCCGAGGAATCGCAGGCCGCGCGCCCGTGTTCCACTCACTGTCGCAGGCGAGCGGCGGCTGCGGGTGACGAGTGACGGGAGTACGGACGTGGGCGTGGACGTGAACGGCACGGTGGCCGAGGGCTTCGAGCCGGTCCGGGAAGCGTTCGCGGACAACTTCGCCGCGCGCGGCGAGCGGGGCGCGGCGGTCGCGGTCTACCGGAGCGGGCGCCGGGTGGTCGACCTGTGGGCGGGGACACGGGACGTAGACGGCGCTGACGGCGGCGCCGACGGCTCCGGCGGTGCGGCGCGCTGGGAGCGGGGCACCGCGCAGGTCGTGCGCTCGGCCACCAAGGGCGTCGCCGCCGCCGTCCTCCTGCTGCTGCACCAGCGCGGGCAACTGGACCTGGACGCGCCGGTGGGCGCGTACTGGCCCGAGTACAAGGCGGCCGGCAAGGAACGGACCCGGGTGTGGCACCTGCTCGCGCACCGGGCGGGCGTGCCCGCGCTGGACGTGCCGCTCACCCCGGCGCAGGCCGCCGACCCGGCGCTCGCCGCACGCGCGGTGGCCGCGCAGGCGCCGGCCTGGGAGCCGGGCACGGACCACGGCTACCACGCGCAGACCTACAGTTGGCTGACGGACGGCCTGGTGCGACGGGTGACCGGGCGCGGCATAGGCGAGTGGATCGCGGCGGAGATCGCCGGGCCGCTCGGCGCGGACCTGTGGGTCGGCCTGCCCGAGAGCGCCCGCGCCCGGGTGGGCCGGGTGGGCCGCGTGCAGCCCCCGGCCGCGGAGAACGGCGGCCTGCGGACCCGGCCCAAGCGCACGGTCGCCGCGGCCTACGCCGACCCGGACTCCCTCACCAGCCGCGCCTTCGGCGCGATCACCCCGCACGCGGACGAGAACGACCCGGCCTACCGGGCCGCCGTGCTGCCCGCCTCCAACGGCATCGCCACCGCCGACGGCCTGGCCCGCTTCTACGCCTCGCTGATCGGCGAAGTCGACGGCGGGATACGGCTGTTCACGCCCGAGACACGGGAGCGGGCGCGCGCCGAGGCGTCGGCGGGAGCGGACCGCGTCCTCGTCGTCCCCACCCGCTTCGGCCTCGGCTACATGCTGCACGGCGGGGCGTCACCGCTGCTCGCGCCGGGCTCCTTCGGCCACCCGGGGCGCGGCGGCGCGCTCGGCTTCGCCGACCCGGAGGCGGACCTCGCCTTCGGCTACGTCACCAACGGCTTCCGCACCGGTGTCACGGCGGACCCGAGGGCGCAGGCGCTGGTCCGCGCGGTGCGCGCCGCGACGGCGTGACGGTCGCGGAGCGGGCGTGACTCACACGCGGCTCACACGCGGACGCGCGGCTCACATGTGAACTCACATGTGAATGGGCTGCGAGGTGCGCCCCGACGCCTGGTCGATCTCGCCGTGCGCCTTGGTGAGCAGCTGCTCGGCGAGTTCGTTCAGGGCGCGGGCGCCGGCGATCTCCTCGCCGATGCGCGGCTGGTTGGAGTCGATGCGGTGCCGGCTGGCGCTGCCGTGCGCGCGCACCGCGCTGCCGTCGGGCAACCGGACCATCGCCGCGGCTCTGGTGTGCTGATCGTCCTCCTTGAACTCCAGCTCCACGTGCCAGCCCACGGCCGTGTTCGTCGGTCCATCGCCATGACCATCACCTCCGGAACACCTGCTTCCAGGGTGCGCCCTTCCGCACCGGTGCGCAGAGTCAGCCGCCCGGCACGGCCGAACGGCCGGCGCGGACCCGGTCGGGGTCCGCGCCGGCCGTTCGGCTGCCGGAGGCAGGAGTGCGCGTGGGGACGGGGGGTCAGGCGTGGACCAGTTCGCGGTCCTCGTCGGCGTCCTTGGCGCGCAGGCCCTCGCCCTCCACGTCCACGTTGGGCAGGGCGCGGTCCAGCCAGGCCGGCAGCCACCAGGCGCGGCGGCCGAGCAGGGCCAGGACCGCCGGGACGATGGCCATGCGGACGATGAACGCGTCGAAGAAGACCGCGATGGCCAGGCCGAAGCCGATCATCTTGATCATCGACTCGCTGGAGCCGATGAACCCGGAGAAGACGGCGATCATGATGACCGCGGCGGCCGTCACCACGCGGGCGCCGTGCCGGAAGCCGGTCACGATCGCCTGCGTGGGCTTCTCGCCGTGGACGTACGCCTCGCGCATCCGGGTCACCAGGAACACCTCGTAGTCCATCGCGAGGCCGAAGACGACGCCCACCATGAAGATCGGCATCATCGACATCACCGGGCCGGTCTGCTCCACGCCCATCAGGCCGGACAGCCAGCCCCACTGGAAGACCGCGACGACGGCGCCGAGCGCGGCCAGCACCGAGAGCAGGAAGCCGAGCGCCGCCTTCAGTGGGACCAGGATCGAGCGGAACACGATGATCAGCAGCAGGAAGGCGAGGCCGACCACCAGCGCCAGGTACGGGACCAGGGCGTCGTTCAGCTTCTGCGAGACGTCGATGTTCATGGCCGTGGAGCCGGTGACGAGGATCTCGGCGTCGGTCTTGGCCTTGATGTCCGGGCCCGCGCCGCGGATGGCGTGGACGAGGTCCTCGGTGGTGGTGGAGGACGGCTTGGAGTTCGGCACGACGGTGATCGTCGCGGTGTCGCCGGCCTTGTTGGGCTGCGCCGGGGTGACGGTGACGACGTCCTTGAGGCCCTTGATCTCGTCGGTCACCTCGGTGAAGGCGGCCTTCGGGCGGGCGCTGTCCTTGGCGTCGACGACGACCATCAGCGGGCCGTTGAAGCCGGGGCCGAAGCCCTCGGAGAGCAGGTCGTAGGCGCGGCGCTGGGTGGTGGAGACGGGCTGCGAGCCGTCGTCGGGCAGGCCGAGTTCCAGCGAGGCGGCCGGGACGGCGGCGGCGCCCAGGGCGACCACGCCGAGCAGCAGCACGGCGACGGGCCGGCGGACGACGAAGCTCGCCCAGCGGGTGCCCATGTTGGGCCGGGCCGGCTTCTTGGCGGGGCGGCCGCCGCCGAGCAGTTTGCTCTTCTCGCCGGCCGGCTTGACCCTGCGGCCGGCGTAGCCGAGCAGCGCCGGGATCATGGTGAGGGCGATGAGGACGGCGATGACGACCGTGCCGGCGGCCGCTATGCCCATCTTCGTCAGCATCGGGATGTTGACGACGGACAGGCCGACCAGGGCGATGACGACGGTGAGGCCGGCGAAGACCACGGCGGAGCCCGCGGTGCCCACGGCGCGGCCGGCGGCCTCCTCGCGGGAGCGGCCCTCGGCCAGTTCGGCGCGGTAGCGGGAGACGATGAACAGCGCGTAGTCGATGCCGACCGCGAGGCCGATCATCGAGGCCAGCGTGGAGGTGGTGGTGCCGAGGTCGAGGGCGCTGGCCAGGGCGGTGACCGTGGAGACGCCGATGCCGACGCCGATGATCGCGGTCAGCAGCGGCAGTCCGGCGGCCAGCAGGGAGCCGAAGGTGATGATGAGGACGACGGCCGCCATGGCGATGCCGATGACCTCGGTGGCGCCGGTCTCGGGCGCGGCGCTGAGCGCGTCGCCGCCGATCTCCACGGTGAGCCCGGCCTTGTGCGCGTCCTCGGCCGCGTCCTTCAGGGCGGTGCGGGAGGGGTCCTCCAGCTCCATGCTGGAGACCTTGTAGGACACCGAGGCGTACGCGATCCGGCCGTCCTTGCTGACGGCGTGACCGGCGTAGGGGTCGGCGACGGAGGCGACCTGGGCGTCACGGCCCAGTTCCTTGACCGTCTTGCGCACGGTCGCCTTGTTGGCGGCGTCGGTCATCTTCTCGCCGGCGGGCGCCTTGAACACCACGCGCGCGGTCGCGCCGTCGGCGCTGGCGCCCGGGAAGCGCTGTTCCAGCAGGTCGAAGGCCTTCTGCGCCTCGGTGCCGGGGATGGAGAAGGAGGTGTTGCCCGCGGCGGGCGCGGAGGCCGCGCCGACGCCCGCGAGCGTCAGCAACGCCACCCAGATCAGGGCGACGATGTGCCGTCGCCGGAAGGCGAGGCGGCCGATTTTGTACAGGAACGTGGCCACTGGGGCGTACTCCCGGTCAGGTCGTTGAGTGGAACTGGGCAGGGGTCATCAGCCCGACGACGTGAGCGGTGACGTCAGAAAGTGGGCTTGCTGGGGAGAGTCAGGGGGTGGGGCGTGGGGGGTGGGGGGTGGATCAGGAGGTCGGCGCGCCGAGGGCGGGGAGCACCACGGCGTCGATGTACGAACGGAGGAAGTCCTGGGTGGGCGGCTGGTCCTCCATCAGCGCGCGGACGACGAACCCGCCGGCCATCATGTGCACCACGAAGTCCAGGGCCGGACAGTCCGCCCGGACCTCGCCCCGGTCCACGGCCCGCCGCACCAGGCGGTGGAAGGCGGCCGTCTCGGGCTCGATGAGCTGTTCCCGGAAGGCCTGCCGGAGGTCGGGGTTGCTGTGCATCGCCATGGCCAGGCCCCGCATCAGCGCGGAGTTCTGCTCCATGGTGCAGTCGTCCTCGTGGACGACCAGGGCGTGCAGGTCGCCGCGGAGCGATCCGGTGTCGGTACCGTCGAACGTGCCCGGCTTGCCGTGCCGGACGGCTCTGACCACCAGTTCGGCCTTGCCGCCCCACTGGCGGTAGAGCGTGGCCTTGCTGGAGCGGGTGCGGGCGGCGACGGCGTCCATGGTGAGGGCGTCGTAGCCGACCTCGCGCAGCAGGTCGAGCACGGCCGCGTACAGCTCGGCCTCGCGCTCGGGCGTGAGCCGGCTCCGACGTGTGGTCGCCACCTCGGTCATCCCGCCCACCCTTCCCCACTCCGCTTCGGCCGCGCCGAACGAGCTGTCTCGTACGTCACGAATGTAGCGCACCCAGGAAGCGAAACGAAACCGTTTCGTACGTGCGTTGGGTCACGTCTGTTCGGTCGGTATAAGTTGCCGCATAAGTTGCTGCGCTCCTGCGCCGGGCGAAGCATGGATTGGTGAGTTATCTGCGCCTGCCGCACCTCAGCGGCGACCTGTTGTGCTTCGTGGCCGAGGACGATCTGTGGCTGGCCCCGCTGGACGGAGGGGACCGGGCCTGGCGGCTCACCGTGGACCGCACCAAGACCGGCCACCCCCGCTTCTCCCCCGACGGCCGCCACATCGCGTACACCACTTGGCGCAGCCTCGCGCCGGAGATCCACCTCGTGCCGGTGGACGGCGGACCGGCCCGGCAGCTGACGTACTGGGGCAGCTCCGACACCCGGGTGTGCGGCTGGGCGCCGCCCGACGAGATCGGCGGCACCGAGATCCTCGCCGTCACCTCGCAGGGCGAGCCGTTCTCGTACTTCACCTGGGCCTACAAGGTGGCCACCGACGGCTCCCCCGGCCGCAAACTGCCCTGGGGCCCGGTCTCCGACCTCCAGGTCGCCGACCTGGACGGCGAGCGCAAGACCCTGCTGCTGACCGGCACCCCGCCGCACGAGCCCGCCTCCTGGAAGCGCTACCGGGGCGGAGCGACGGGCCGGCTCTGGCTGCACGGGCAACGGCTGCTGCCCGGCCTGGGCGGCCATCTGGCCTGCCCGATGGCCGTCGGCGGCCGGATCGCCTTCCTCTCCGACCACGAGGGCGTGGGCAACCTCTACTCGTGCGCCCCCGACGGCTCCGACCTGCGCCGGCACACCGACCACGACGCCTTCTACGCCCGGCACGCCGCGAGCGACGGCGCCCGGGTCGTGTACCAGTGCGCGGGCGACCTGTGGCTCGTGGACGACCTGTCCGCGAGCGCGCGGCCGCGGCGGCTGGAGGTACGGCTGAGCGGGCCGCGGGCGGGGCGCCGCCGCCATCCGGTGCCGGCCGCGCAGAACGTGGACGGCGTCTCCGCCGACGAGACGGGCCGGGCCAGCGCGGTCGTCGTGCGCGGCTCGCTGTACTGGCTGACCCACCGCGACGGTCCGGCGCGCACCATCAGCGACACCCCGGGCGTACGGGTGCGGCTGCCGGAGATGCTCGGGGAGAGCGGACGGATCGCCTACGTCACCGACGCCGGCGGCGAGGACGCCGTCGAGATCGCCGGCCTGCCCCGCGCCACCGGCTCCCGCCCGCCCCGCAGGCTCGCCACCGGCGAACTCGGCCGCGTCCTGGAGATGGTCTCCGACCCCGAGGGCGAACGCCTCGCCATCGCCGCCCACGACGGCCGCCTGCTGCTGGTCGACGTCTCGGAGCAGGCGGAGAGCGACCTCCTGCGGACGGCCACCGAGGAGCCCGCCCCCGACGGCGGAACCGAGCCTCCCGAGCACCCCGACGACAGGGCCGGAACTCCAGCGACTACACCCTCCGACGGCGAACCCGGGACCCCGGAGGCGCCTGACGGCGAAGCCGGGACCCTCACGGCCGGCGGCGAAGCCGAAGACCCCGGCGGGGCCGGAGCGGCGGAGCCCGCGGACGAGGCCGGCGGCGGAACCGGGACCCTCGCAGCCGACGGCGGAACCGGGACCCCCGCGGCCGACGGCGAAGCCGAAAGCCCCGGCGGGGCCGGAGCAGCGGAGCCCGCGGACGAGACCGGCGGCGAAGCCGGGACCCTCGCAGCCGGCAGCGGAACCGAGACCCCCGCGGCCGACGGCGAAGCCGGCGGGACTGAAGCCTCCGCGCCCCCCGGCGAAGCCCCAGCCCTTGGCGAAGCCGACACCTCCACAGTCCCCGGCGAAGCCGACGTCCCCACGACTCCTGGCGAAGCCGACACCCTCACACCCCTCGGCGAAGCCCAGTCCCCCGGCGAAGCCGACACCCTCACGCCCCTCGGCGGAGCCGAACCCCCCACACCTCCCGGCGGAGCCCCAGCCCCCGGCGGAGCCGAACCCCCCGCACCCCCGGGCGGAGCCCAAGCCCCCGGCGGAGCCGAACCCCCCGCCGCACCCCCCGGAGGGCTCGTCACCGAGTTGACGCGGTCGGAGAACGGTCCCGTGCGGGATCTCGCGTTCTCGCCCGACGGGGCCTGGGTCACCTGGTCGCATCCCGGCATCGGCCGCTCCCTGCGGCAGATCAGGATGGCCCGCATCAAGGACCGCACGGTCATCGACGTCACCGACGGCCGCTTCGAGGACGAGAACCCCGTCTTCACCCGCGACGGCCGCTACCTCGCCTTCCTCTCCTGGCGCGGCTTCGACCCGGTGTACGACGTGCACACCGGCGACCTGTCGTTCCCGCTCGGCTGCAAGCCCTACCTGGTCCCGCTCTCCTCCGCGACCCCCTCCCCCTTCGCCCTGACCCCCGAGGGCCGCCCCGCGGCCGGCGGTCTCGACCCGGTCGAGGACGAGGAGACCGGCGAGCCGGGCGCGGTGACCGTGGAGGTGGAGGGCCTGGAGAGCCGGGTGACGCCGTTCCCGGTCACCGCCTCCAAGTACTCCGCGCTGCACCCCGTCGCCGGCGGCGGCCTGGTCTGGCTGCGCTGGCCCATCTCCGGCGCGCTGGGCGAGACGTTCGCCAACCCCAACGACATGACCGGCCGCCCGACGCTGGAGTACTTCCAGATCAGCAAGGCGAAGAAGGCCGAACTCGTCGGCCATCTCGACTGGTTCACGGTCAGCGGCGACGGCACCCGGCTGGTGGTCGTGGACGAGGGCGACCTGCGCGCGGTCCCCGCCACCGAGCTGGGCGACAGCGACACCACGACCTGGATCGACACCCGCCGCATCCTGCACACCGTCGACCCGCCCGCCGAGTGGCGGCAGGCGTACGAGGAGGCGGGCCGGATCGTCCGGGACTACTTCTGGGACCCGGGGATGTGCGGCATCGACTGGAGCGGGGTGCTCGACCAGTACCGCCCGCTGGTCGACCGCGTCGCCTCCCCCGACGAGTTCGCCGACCTGCTGCGCGAGGTCCTCGGCGAGCTGGGCACCTCGCACGCCTACGTCGCCGCCGCCCGCCGCAACGAGGGCCCCCCGCACTACCAGCGCTGGCAGGGCCTGCTCGGCGCCGACCTGGTCCGCCGCGACGCCGGCTGGGCGGTCCGGCGGATCCTGCCCGGCGACTCCTCCGACTCCCGCGCCCGCTCCCCGCTGGCCGGCGCCGGCATCCGCGACGGCGCGGTGCTGACCCACGTGGACGGCCGTCCGGTGGACCCGGTGACGGGCCCGCTCCCGCTGCTGGCCGGAGCGGGCGGCACGACCGTGGAGCTGACGTTCACGACGGCCGGGGGCGAGGGACCCGCGCGCCGGGTCGCGATCGTCCCGCTGATCGACGACCGGCCGCTGCGCTACCAGGACTGGGTGTCCAAGCGCCGTGCGGTGACCCGGGAGTTGAGCGACGGCCGGTGCGGCTACCTGCACATCCCGGACCTGGGCGGCTCGGGCTGGGCGCAGTTCAACCGGGACGTGCGCATGGAGATGTCCCGGCCCGCGCTGATCGTGGACGTGCGCGGCAACGCGGGCGGCCACATCAGCGAGTTGGTCATCGAGAAGCTGACCCGCACGATCCTCGGCTGGGACCTGACCCGCGACGCGCAGCCGGTGTCGTACGCCTCGAACGCGCCGCGCGGCCCGATCGTCGCCCTCGCCGACGAGGCGACCTCGTCGGACGGCGACATGATCACGGCCGCGATCAAGCTGCTGAGGCTCGGTCCGGTGGTCGGCCAGCGCACCTGGGGCGGCGTGGTCGGCATGACCGGCCGGCACCGCCTCGGCGACGGCACGGTGATCACGGTGCCGATGAACGCGGCGTGGTTCGACGCGTACGGCTGGTCCGTCGAGAACCACGGCGTGGCCCCCGACGTGGAGAGTCTGCGCACCCCGCTGGACTGGGCCGAGGGCCACCACCGCGAGATGGACGAGGCGATCGAACTGGCCCTGAGCCTCCTGGCCGCCAACCCCCCGGCCATCCCGCCCACTTACGCCGACACCCCCGACCTCGCCCGCCCGCCCCTGCCCCCGCGCCCCGGCTCCCGGCCGGAGTGACCCGCCCGCACTTCCCGCGCCGCCGGTACCGCCCAGCGCGGCGCACGAGAACGCGGTACGGCGACGAGAACGCGGGGCGGCGCACAAGAACGCGGGGCGCCCAGAACCCTGGGTGCCCCGCGCCGTCCCGGCCAGGCCGGGAAGTCAGGCCGACCGCTCAGCGGTCGAAGTCCTCACCGATGCGCTCGTCCAGCTCGTCGTGCGTGTCGTCGATGCCCTGACGCCCGCGCTCGCCCTGCTGCGACGCCCGCTGACCGGCCTTCGAGCGCGCCTCGCCGGCCTTCTCGCGCCCCTGCTGCGTGCCCTGCTGCTGGGCCTGACGGCCCTTGTCGCGCAGCTGCTCGGCCTGGCCCTGGATCTTGTCCTTCATACCCATGCTGTTTCACTCCTGTGTGGGTGAGCCGGTCCCCAAGTCGGTGAGGGGACCGGGCTCGACCAGATTCACACGGGCGGTGACCCTGCGCATGTCGATCAACGACGGTGCGTGACCGCCGTGCTCCGCTCCTGCTCGTCGGCCGCGCCCCCCGCCCCGACCAGCCCGATCCGCATCCCGCTCAGCCGGTCCGCGAACCGCCGCATCTCCCGCTGCCCCACGGTCCCGATGACGGCCGGCAGATACCCGCGCACGCTCTGCATCCCGCGCAGCCACCACTGCCCGTACACATGACTGGAGCGCCGCTCGATGCCGTCCACGATCCGGTCCACGGCCGGGCCCAGCGGATAGGTCTTGTTGGACGGCCACGGCAGCCGCTGCCGCAACTCCCGCATCACGTCGTCCTGGTCGGCCCCGCGCACCATGTCCGTGTCGGTCCACGACAGGTAGCCGACGCCCACCCGCACGCCCTGGTAACCGACTTCGGCGCGCAGGCTGTGCGCGTACGCCTCCACACCCGACTTGGAGGCGCAGTACGCCGACATCATCGGCGCCGGGGTGATCGCGGCCAGCGAGGCGATCTGGAGCAGATAGCCGCGGCTCTCGGCGAGCGCGGGCAAAAACGCCCGGCCGGTGACCGCCGAACCGATCAGGTTGACCTCGATCACCCGCCGCCAGGCCTCCGGGTCGGAGTCGACGAACGGACCGCCGCTCGCCACACCGGCGTTGGCGACCACGATGTCCACCCGCCCGAACCGCTCCTTGACCTCCGCGGCGACCCGGGCCATCGTCTCGTGGTCGGTGACGTCGGCGTGCCAGTGGGCGCTCTCGGTGTGCAGCCGCTCGGAGAGCTGCTTGAGCGCGTCCGGCTCCAGCCCGACCAACGCCACCTTCACCCCCCGCGCCGACAGCTTGCGCGCGAGCAGTTCGCCGACGCCCCGTGCGGCGCCCGTGACGACCGCGACCTGCCCCTCCAGGCTGACCCTGCTCATGCGCCCTCTCCGATCCGTACGTCGTCGTTGTCGGTTTCGTTGTCGCGGTCCGTGCGGCGGGGGCTCGCGTACGCGGCGACCAGCTCCCGGATCTTCGCGGTGATCGCCCCGGGCGCCTCCATGGGCGTCATGTGGCCGAGGCCCGGCAGCTCGGTCAGGCCGACGCACCGCGGCAGCGAGGCGGCCAGCGCGCGGGCGTGCACGGGCGGGGTGAGCCGGTCGGCGGTGCCCACGACCACCGCGGCCGGCACCCGCAACCGCCGTACGCCGTGGTCGAGATCGAGCAGGTCGAGCACCTGCGACCAGGCGTGGCGCACCCGGCGCGGGCAGGCGTGCACGATCCGCGCGCACGCCTGGACCGCGTGCGGGGCCGCGCCGGGGCCCATGGTGCCGTACTTGAGGATGCGCAGGGCGAGCGGTGTGACCGGCCCGAGCGGCGCCCGGGAGCCGAGGACGCGCCGGGTCAGCCCGGTGCGCAGCCGGCCGGCCCGGATCGGTACGACGGTCGACTCGGCGACCAGCCGGGAGGCGCCGGTGCTGCACAGCAGGACGGCGGCGGCGTGCTCCTGGAAGCCGGGCCGCTCGGCCGCGGCCATGATCGTCATGCCGCCCATGGAGTGGCCCGCGAGCACCGCCTGCTCGCCGGGGGCGAGGGTGGCGGCGAGCACGGCCTCCAGGTCGTCGGCGAGCGCGTCAGTGCTGCACGTCCGGCCGGCCGGGCTGCGGCCGTGGCCGCGCTGGTCGTAGGCGATGACGCGGTGGTCGGCGGCCAGGTCCCGGATCTGCGCGGCCCAGAAGGCGGTGGAGCAGGTCCAGCCGTGGGCGAGGACGACGGCGGGGGCGCACTCCGGGCCGTGCACCTCGACGTGCAGCCGAGCGCCGTCGGCGGAGACGACGGTGAGTTCGCGGGCGGCGGCGGGCGGGGCGTAGAGGTCGGCGGCGGGGGCGGCCGGGCGGCTCACGCGCCCACCTCCACCTGCGGACCGGCGCTGCCCGCGCCGTCGCCGTCACCGCCGGCTTCAGCGGAAGTCGCCTTCTTCACCGCGTCCTTGGCGACGGCGGCGCGCACGACCTCGTACTCCGCGAGGTCCACCCGGCGGGTGGCGCGCCGGAACTCGGTCGTCGTGCCGGGCCAGATGGTGGTGTTGCGGCCGCTGGCGTCCAGGTACCAGCTGGTGCAGCCGCCGGTGTTCCACACCGTGCGCTCCATGCGCTCCTGGACCTTGCGGTTCCAGGCGTTCACGGCGCTCGGCCGGGCGTCGAGGGCGACCCGGCCGCCGAGGACGTCCAACTGCCGCAGGTAGTCGGCCATGTAGTTCAGCTGGGACTCGATCATGAGGATCATCGAGGAGTTGCCGAGGCCGGTGTTGGGGCCGATGATCGTCATCCAGTTCGGGAACCCGGCGGCGGCCGCGCCGCGCAGCGCGGCCATGCCGGTCTTCCAGGTCTCCGCGAGCGTACGGCCGTCCGCGCCGACGACCCGCTCGGAGATCGGCATGTCGGTGACGCGGAAACCGGTGCCGAAGATGATCGCGTCGACCTCGGTCTCGGTGCCGTCGGCGGCGACGACGGTCGAGCCGCGGACCTCGCTCAGCCCGCTGGCCACCACGTCGACGTTGTCCCGCGCGAGCGCCGGATAGTAGGTGCTGGAGAGCAGGATGCGCTTGCAGCCGATGCGGTAGTCCGGGGTGAGCTTGGCGCGCAGCTCCGGGTCCTTGACGGCGCGCGCCATGTTGCGCTTGGCCAATTGCTCGACGAAGCCCAGCTCGTTGGGGTGCTTGGTGAACGCCTGGACCTGCAACTCCCGGATGCCCCACAGCAGTCCGCGGCGCAGCTGGGTGGTCAGCGGCAGCGCGCGGTGCAGCGAGCGCTCCACGCCGCTGATGGGCCGGTCGATCCGGGGCATCACCCAGGCCGGGGTGCGCTGGAAGAGGGTGAGGCGGCCGACCTCGGGCTGGATGGCGGGCACGATCTGGATGGCGGAGGCGCCGGTGCCGATCATGGCGACGCGCTTGCCGGCGAGGTCGTAGTCGTGGTCCCAGCGGGCGGAGTGGAAGACCTTGCCGGGGAAGGTGTCCAGGCCCGGGATGTCGGGGACCTTCGGGTCGGACAGCGGTCCGGTCGCGGAGACGACGACGTCGGCGGAGTAATCGCCGCCGGTGGTCTCGATGTCCCAGCGCAGCAGCTCCGTGTCCCAGGTCATCTTCTTCACCTCGGAGTCGAGGCGCAGATGCGGGCGGAGCCGGAAGGTGTCGGCGACGTGCTCCAGGTAGGCGCGGATGTGCTGCTGGCCGGAGAAGGTGCGCGGCCAGTCGGGGTGGGGCGCGAAGGAGAACGAGTACAGGTGCGAGGGCACGTCGCAGGCGCACCCCGGGTAGCTGTTGTCGCGCCAGGTGCCGCCGACGCTGTCGGCCCGCTCCAGGACGACGAAGTCGGTGATGCCCTCGCGGCGCAGCCGTACGGCGGCGCCCAGGCCGCCGAAGCCGGACCCGATCACCGCCACCCGCACATGCCTCTTCCCGTGCCCGTGCTCCTGCTCGGCCATTGAGCGCCCCTCCATGACTCGCCTACTCGCCTACTCGCCTACAGCTCCACGCGTCCGGCGCGGTCCGCACCGGCATTCCAGCGACTCTGCCAGTGAACACTGGCGCAATGGTGAGAGCGTAGAGGAGGTCCGTACCGATCGGTAGGGGTGCGCCAAGGAAAGTTACCGGCGGTACAACATAGGCTGCCGGTGTGGCAGAAGAGGCTGGACGAGACGACGCGACGGGTACCGGCGGCCCACGCGAGTACCGCATGGAAGAACTGGCCCGACTGGCCGGCATCACCGTGCGCACCCTGCGCTTCTACCGCGAGCGCAAGCTCATCCCGCCGCCGCGCCGCGAGGGCCGCATCGCCTGGTACGACGACCACCACCTGGCCCGGCTGCGCACCATCTCGGCCCTGCTGGAGCGCGGCCACACCCTCAACGGCATCGCCGAACTGGCCGAGGCGTTCGACCACGGCCGCGACGTGGGCGACCTGCTGGGCGTGAGCGGCGCCCCCACCGAGGAGACCCCGGTCCGCCTCACCCCCGAGGAACTGGCCGACCACTTCGCCGGCGAGGTCACCGCGGAGAACCTGGCCGCCGCGATGGACCTCGGCTACCTGGGCACCGACGGCGACGAACTCGTCCACATCAGCCGCCGCCTGCTGGACGTCTCGGCCGCCCTGGTCCGCGAGGGCATCCCGCTGGCCGAGGTCCTGGCCGCCGGCCACCGCGTCCGCGAACACGCCGAGTCCCTGGCCGACCTCTTCACCGCCCTGATCACCCGCCACGCCACGAAGAACGACCTGGAACGCCTGCGCCCCCTGGCCAAGAGCGTCGTCGACGCCGAACTCTCCATGGCCCTGGACCGCCGGCTGCGCGAGCGGCCGTAGCGGCGGGCCGGCTTCGGACGGGGGCGAGGGCGGGCGAGCCCGGTCTCAGAGGTCGTAGACGACCGTCACCGGGGCGTGGTCCGACCACCGCTCGGCATGCGTGGCCGCCCGCTCCACGAACCCCTTGACGGCCTTGCCGGCCAGCCCCGGCGTGCTCACGTGGTGGTCGATGCGCCATCCCGCGTCGTTGTCGAAGGCCCGCCCCCGGTAGGACCACCAGGTGTACGGGCCCTCGGTGTCCGGGTGGAGGGCGCGGACGACGTCGACATAGCCGCCGGCCTCGGGGGTGAGGACCTGGGTCAGCCACTCGCGCTCCTCCGGCAGGAAGCCGGAGTTCTTCAGGTTGCCGCGCCAGTTCTTCAGGTCGGCCTGCTGGTGGGCGATGTTCCAGTCGCCGCAGACCAGGACCTCGCGGCCGTCGGCGGTGGCGCGCTCGCGCAGTTCCTTCAGGTAGGCGAGGAACTCGCCCATGAAGCGGATCTTCTCGTCCTGGCGTTCGGTGCCGACCTCACCGGAGGGGAGGTAGAGGGAGGCGACCGTCACACCGGGCAGGTCGGCCTCGACGTACCGCCCGCTGCCGTCGAACTCCGTCGACCCGAAGCCGACCCGGACGCGGTCGGGCTCACGGCGGGTGTAGAGGGAGACGCCGGCGCGGCCCTTGGCGGCGGCGGGCGCGTGCAGCACGTGCCAGCCCTCGGGCGCGCGCACCTGCTCGGGCAGCTGCTGCGGCTCGGCGCGCACCTCCTGGAGGCACAGCACGTCGGCGTCGGTCCGCGCGAGCCATTCCACGAAGCCCTTCTTCGCGGCGGCGCGCAGTCCGTTCACATTGGCGGAGGTCACAGTCAGCACCCGGGCACCCTACCGGCACACTGGAACGGGTCCCGCGAGGGACCGGCCTCGGGCCCCCGTCCCCCACTGCATTGATATACGGTATTCAACATGCTTATTCGCCCCGTTCCGTTCGACCACCCGGACGCCGTCAAGCTCAACGACGAGGTCCAGGCCGAGTACCACGTCCGCTACGGCGACGGCGGCGACGCCACCCACCTCGACCCGGACCACTTCCGGCCGCCGAACGGCGCGTACCTGATCGCCTACGACGAGGACGGCGCCCCGGTCGCCACCGGCGGCTGGCGCAGCCAGGACAAGAACGACGAGGGCAACGAGGACGGCGACGCCGAGCTGAAGCGCATGTTCGTCGTCGCCGCCGCGCGCGGCCGGGGTCTGGCCCGCCGCATCCTGGCCGCCCTGGAGCAGGACGCCCGCGAGGCCGGCCGTACCCGCATGGTCCTGGAGACCGGCACCAAGCAGCCCGAGGCCATCGCCCTGTACACCTCCAGCGGCTACGCGCCCTGCACCAAGTTCGGCTACTACCGCTTCCACGCGGAGAGCCTCTGCTACGCGAAGGCGCTGTAGCGGGATCGCGGTGGGGGCGGCGGCACCAGGCGTCGCCCCCGTGGCGCGCGTCCTCCCGGTCTCCGCCCATCGATCCCGGAAACGACGAAGGTCCCGGCCGATCAGATGATCGGCCGGGACCTTCGATTGCTGCTCTCTGTCGAGAACAGCCGTGCGTGGACCTGAGGGGATTCGAACCCCTGGCCCCCTCGATGCGAACGAGGTGCGCTACCGGACTGCGCCACAGGCCCTTGCAACGAGTGAAACTCTAGCATCCTCAACCGGGTGGTTGGAAATCCGTTCCCGGGCTGGTCAGCGGCGGGCTTTCCGGCCGGACGGCCGCCGGGGCGCGGGCGGCTACTCGTTGGCCGCGCGCGGCCGGTCGCCGTCCTCGTACTGGTCGAAGAGCGGGGTGCGGCCGCGCTCGCGGGAGCGGCGGGCCGAGGCGGCCCGGCGGGCGTCGGTGCGGCCGTCGTCGTCGGCGGACCGGTCCTCGGCCGGCGGCTCCGCCGCCTCGGCGGCGGCCGGCTCCTGCTCGGGCACGGCGGCGGACGAGCGCGCCGAACTCCAGGTGTCCGGCGCGCCGAGGTCGACGTCGGAGGTGGCCCGCGGGGCGACCGGCGCGGTGACGTACGTCGGCAGCGGCACCGGCACCGGGTCCCAGCTGTCGCCGTGTCCGGTCCGCGGCCGGCGCTCGCGCTGCTGGTCCTCCAGCCACTCCGCGTGGTCGGTCTGCTCGACCAGGGCCCGCCGGTCGGCGGCGAGGGCGGACAGTCCCGGGTCCGACTCGGGTTCCGGGCCCGCGTCCGGCGCGTCCGCGTCCTCCTCGGCGACGGCGGCGGCGCGCCGGCGCGGCTGGCGCCGGCTCTCCCGCAGCCGCTGCGCGGCGGCCTCGGCGTGGCGGAGGTCCATCTGGTAGGCGAACCGGCGGCGCTCCTGGACGCGCAGATACGCGATGTACGCGCTGAGCAGCACGGCGGGAACGGCGGGCACCCACAGGAAGGCGAGTCCGCCGACGGCGGCGACGACCGCGCCCAGGGTGAAGGCGAGGAAGAGGAGGACGGTGGTGCGCCGGCGGCGGGCGAGGACGCGGGTGCGCCGGGCGCGTGCGGCCGCGGCCTCCGCGCCGGGCGCGCGCCGGGGCGCCGGAACGCGTCTGCGCGCGGGCGCGTCGGCGGACTCGTCCGCCGGCGCCGCGCCTCGGTCCGCCTGCCCGGCGTCGGGCCCCGCGACCTGCTCGGCGGCCGACTCCACGGCGGCCCCGACCGTTCGGCCGGGTGCGGGAACGCGGTCGGGTGCGGGAACGCGGTCGGGTGCCGGCGAACGCTCCGGCGCCGCCATCCGCTCCGGGCGGTCCTGCGCGAGGGGCCGTTCCGGTTCCTGGGTCCGGGTCGGGGGTACGGCGAAGGCCCGGACGTCCACCGAGTCGGTGACGGCGTCCGGCGACACGGCGCTGGGCTCCCCCTCCTCGGTGGAGCGCGCCCTGAGGTCCTTGGCGTACCGGCGCTCCATGCCCGCCCGTCCGGACAGCAGCCGGATGGCGGTGCTGAAGCGTTCCGTCGGACGGGCCTCGTTCAGCTCGTCCTGCCTACGGAGCCACATGGGCACCAAGTAGGCGGCCCAGGCCCCGACAATGACTGCGTAGATGAGGCCGCTGCTGCTCACGCCTCACACGGTAGAGGGGTTTACGCAAGGCCATCGGCCAATTGGGCCGGTGTGTCGCACGATCTGGCTGATATTTCGAACTTTTTTTGCGATCGATGCGATGAGCGGACCATCGGGAGAGCGAATTCCTTGCCCCCTGGCTTTAATTCGAACACTTATCCAATTTCCCGAGTACGCCGTACTCCAGTACGCCACCGGGTCCGTCGCCGCCGCGTCCGTCGCACCCCGCGTACGGGACGGGCGAGTGGGGCGAGGGCGGCGGACCGGCACGTCGGACGGGACGGCCGTTCAGGCCGGATTGCTCTTCGGCGACCGCTGCGCGCGCATCCGGCGCCAGCGGTTCAGCAGCCCGTCCGGCACCTCCTCCGCGGTGAGCGCGAAGACCAGATGGTCGCGCCAGGCCCCGTCGATGTGGAGATAACGGGGCCGCAGCCCCTCCTCGCGGAATCCGAGTTTCTCCGCCACCCGGCGGCTCGGCCCGTTCTCCGGGCGAATGCAGACCTCGATGCGGTGCAGCCCCACGGTGCGGAAACAGTGGTCCACGACCAGCGCGACCGCGGTCGGCATCACCCCGCGCCCGGCCACCGACTCGTCCACCCAGTAGCCGACGTGGCCCGAGCACATCGAGCCCCAGGTGATCCCGGCGACCGTCAACTGCCCGACCAGCCGCCCCTGGTACTCCACGACGAACGGCAGCATCCGGCCGGCCCGCGCCTCGGCCCGCAGGTGCCGCACCATCTGCCGGTAGGTCGGCCGGTGCGTGAGCGGACCGCCGGGCGAGGGCGGCGGGATGGTCGCCTCCCAGGGCCTGAGCCAGCCCCGGTTGCGCTGGTTCACCTCGCGCCAGGGCCGCTGGTCGCGCAGCTTTATCGGGCGCAGGACGACATCGCCCTCCGCGAGCACGACGGGCCACACCGGGCTGTTCAGCTCGCACCCCCAGGATCGGCGCCGGGTCTGGGATGGTCGCCGCCGCGCACCTGGTCGACGGCGTGCGTCAACAGCGGCTCCAGTACGGCCAGTCCATCCTTCACCCCGCCCGTGGAACCCGGCAGGTTGACGATCAGCGTCCGCCCGGCCACCCCGGCGAGGCCGCGCGAGAGCGCCGCGGTCGGCACCTTCTCGCGGCCGAAGGCCCGGATCGCCTCCGCGATGCCCGGCACCTCGCGCTCGATCACCCGGCGGGTCGCCTCGGGGGTGCGGTCGGTGGGCGAGATGCCGGTGCCGCCGGTGGTGACCACGACGTCGTACCCGGCCGCCACGGCGTCGCGCAGGGCGGCCTCCACCGGGTCGCCGTCCGGGACGACCCGCGGGCCGTCGACGGCGAACCCGAAGCGGGCGAGGCCGTCCGCGATCAACGGGCCGCCCTTGTCCTCGTAGACCCCGGCGGCCGCCCGGTTGGAGGCCGTGACCACCAGCGCCCGGTAGCTCCCGCCGGCCGATGCCTCGTGTGTCATGCCCGGCTCCAGTCGCCCGACTTGCCGCCCGTCTTCTCCTCGACCCTGACGTCCGTGATGACCGCTCCCTTGTCGACCGCCTTCACCATGTCGATCACGGTGAGCGCGGCGACGGTGACCGCGGTGAGCGCCTCCATCTCGACGCCCGTGCGGTCCGTCGTCCTCACGGTGGCCGTGATCTCCACGGCGTCGTCCGCGACCGACAGGTCCAGTCTCACACCCGACACCGACAACGGGTGGCACAGCGGGATGAGGTCCGGGGTGCGCTTGGCGCCCATGATCCCGGCGATCCGCGCGGTGGCGAGGGCGTCGCCCTTGGGCACCCCCTCCCCGCGCAGCAGCTCGACGACGCGGGGCGCGACGAGGACCCGGCCGCTCGCGCGGGCGGTGCGCGCGGTCACGTCCTTCTCGGACACGTCGACCATCCGGGCGGCGCCCGCGTCGTCGATGTGGGTCAGCCGGTCCTGTCCGGCCTCTGGCACTCGGTACTGCACGGGTCCTGGGGTCTCCCCCCGGGAAGGTGTGGTCATGCTCTGCGGCGCTCCCGGTCCGGGCCCGGCGCGGTGCGGTGCGCGGGCCTGCTGTGCGCGACACGGTACCGCCAACCGGCGCCCGTCAGCCGAGCAGGACCACCTCGACCTCGGCGCCGGGCTCGACGGACTCGGTGTCCTCGGGGATCACGATGAGGGCGTCGGCCTGGGCGAGGGCCGCGATCAGATGGGAGCCGGCGCCGCCCACGGGGGTCACCTCGCCGTCGAGGTACCGCCCGCGCAGGAACTGCCTGCGGCCCTTGGGCGAGCCGAGCGGCTCGTCCGCGGCGAGGGCGGCCCGCGCGGTGGGCCGGCGCACGTCGTCGAGGCCCATCAGGGCGCGGATGACCGGGCGGACGAACAGCTCGAAGGACACGTACGACGACACCGGGTTGCCGGGCAGCGCCAGCAGCGGGATGTGGTCGGGGCCGACGGTGCCGAAGCCCTGGGGCTTGCCGGGCTGCATGGCGAGCTTGCGGAACTCCACGCCGCCCCCCGCCTCGTCCTCGTCGCCGACGTGCGACAGCGCCTCCTTGACGACGTCGTACGCGCCCACGCTCACGCCGCCCGTGGTGACCATCAGGTCGGCGCGCACCAACTGGTCCTCGATGGTGGTGCGCAGGGTGTCGGCGTCGTCGGCGACGGCGCCCACCCGGTAGGCGATGGCGCCGGCGTCGCGGGCGGCCGCGGTCAGGGCGAAGCTGTTGGAGTCGTAGATCTGCCCGTGGGACAGCTGCTCGTCGGGCTGGACGAGTTCGCTGCCGGTGGACATCACCACGACGCGCGGGCGCGGACGCACCCGCACCGTGCCGCGGCCGATGGCGGCGAGCAGGGCGATCTGCGGCGGTCCGAGGACCGTGCCGGCGCTCAGCGCGCGGTCGCCCGCCTTGACGTCGCTGCCGGTGGCGCGCACGTGCGCGCGCGCCTTCGCGGGGCGGTGGACGCGCACCTGTCCGGTGGCGCCCTCCGGGGACAGGCTGCGCGCGCGCATTCCGCTGACCGGGCCCTCGCCGAGGCCGCCGTCGGTCCACTCCACGGGGACGACCGTCTCGGCGCCGGGCGGCAGCGGGGCGCCGGTCATGATCCGGGCGGCCTGGCCCGGACCCACGTGCGGCGGCTCGGCGGCGCCCGCGGCGACGTCCCCGACGACCTCCAGGACGGCCGGGAACTCCTCGCTCGCGCCGGAGACGTCCGCGACCCGCACCGCGTAGCCGTCCATGGAGCTGTTGTCGAACGGAGGCAGGGACAGGGGCACCGTGATGTCCTCGACCAGGACGCAGCCCTGGGCGTCGAGCAGTTGCAGCTCGATGGGCTCCAGGGGGCGGACGGTGGTGAGGACGTCATCGAGGTGCTCGTCCACCGACCACAGGCGGTCGGGTCCGGCGGTGTCCTGTCCGGCGCTGCTCAACGTCACATCTCCTCGGCTACGTACCGCTTGAGCCAGTTCCTGAAGTCCGGGCCCAGGTCCTCACGTTCGCACGCGAGCCGGACGATGGCGCGCAGGTAGTCGCCGCGGTCGCCGGTGTCGTAGCGGCGGCCCTTGAAGACGACGCCGTGCACCGGGCCGCCGGGGGCGCCGGCCGCCGAGGCGTGGCTCTGGGCGAGCTGCTGGAGGGCGTCGGTGAGCTGGATCTCGTTGCCGCGGCCGGGCCGGGTCTCGCGCAGTATGGCGAAGATGTGCGGGTCGAGGACGTAGCGGCCGATGATCGCGTAGTTCGAGGGGGCCTCCGCCGGCTCCGGCTTCTCGACCAGGCCGGTCACCTGGACGACGTCGCTGTCCCCGGTGGCCTCCACGGCGGCGCAGCCGTAGAGGTGGATCTGCTCGGGCGCGACCTCCATGAGGGCGACGACGCTGCCGCCGTAGATCTCCTGGACCTCGATCATCCGCTGGAGCAGCGGGTCGCGCGGGTCGATCAGGTCGTCGCCGAGCAGCACGGCGAACGGCTCGTCGCCCACGTGCGGGGCGGCGCACAGCACGGCGTGCCCGAGGCCCTTGGGGTCGCCCTGGCGGACGTAGTGCATCGTCGCGAGGTCGCTGGACTCCTGCACCTTGGCGAGCCGTTCGGCGTCGCCCTTGTTGGCGAGGGCCGACTCCAGCTCGTAGTTGCGGTCGAAGTGGTCCTCCAGGGGGCGCTTGTTGCGGCCCGTCACCATGAGGACGTCGTCGAGGCCCGCGGAGACGGCCTCCTCGACCACGTACTGGATCGCCGGCTTGTCCACGACCGGCAGCATCTCCTTGGGAGTGGCCTTGGTCGCCGGCAGGAACCGGGTGCCGAGGCCGGCTGCGGGAATGACAGCCTTGCTGATCCTGGGGTGCGACTGACTCATGGCGGCAACCATATCCGCTGCCCCTGGGCGGGCCGGTGTCGCCGGTTCGACGGCGCACGCACCACATCCGAGGAGGACACGGGAGTGGCCTTGCACGACATCGAAGGCACGACGGGACCCGACAAGCGGGCGTTGCGGCGCGGGCTGCTGGCGGCGCGCGCCCGGCTGACCGCGGCCGAGGTGGGGGAGGCGGGGCGGGCGCTGGCCCGGCACGCGCTGGAGCTGCCCGAGCTGGCCGGGGCGGGCACGGTGGCCGCGTACGTCTCCGTCGGCGCCGAGCCCGGCACCCACGCCCTGCTGGACGCGCTGCACGCGCGCGGGGTGCGCGTCCTGCTGCCGGCCCTGCTGCCCGACAACGACCTGGACTGGGGCGCCTACGGCGGCGAGGGCACGCTCACGCGGGTGCGGCACGGCGGCCGGATGGAGCTGTTCGAGCCGTCCGAGCCGCTGCTCGGCCCGGACGCCGTGACGGCCGCCGACGCCGTCCTGCTGCCCGGGCTCGCCGTCGACGGCGCCGGCCTGCGGCTGGGGCGCGGCGGCGGCTCCTACGACCGCGTCCTGGCCCGTCTGGAGCGGGCGGAGGCGCGTCCCGCGCTGGTGGTCCTGCTGTACGACGCGGAGGTCGTCGAACGCCTCCCGGCCGAGCCGCACGACCGGCCGGTGCGGGCGGTGGTGACGCCGTCGGGCGTGCGCCGCTTCGCCCCCTGACGCACGGCGCCCTCCGCCGGGGACGGCGACGGCCCTCCACGCGCGCGTGGAGGGCCGTCGGCCCAGGGTCTTTCGTTTGGATCGGGCCGGATCAGGGAGCGGGGTCTGGTGCCGTGCATCGCAAGGCGGAGGAGGGCGTCATGGCGGAGCCATGGCAACCGACGACAACGCGGCGAGGCGCGGTGCCAGACCCCGCGAGCCCGGCCTGATCCAAACGAGAGGCCCTAGGTGCGGTCAGCCGCTCAGGGCTTGAGCACCAGGGTGTCGCTCGTGCTCTTGCCGACGGCGTTCGCCGAGAACGACCAGGGCAGCAGTTCGCCCTTGGCCCACAGGCCGGTCTGGTCGGTGTAGTGGGCGCTGAAGGCGTGCCCGGAGGCGCCGGTCAGGTTGATCCACTTGGACTTGTCCAGGTCGGCGAGGTTGACCACCATCCGCATGGACGGCACCCACACCACGTTGTAGCCGCCGGCGGCGTTCCATCCGGAGGCGTTGACCGTGGCCTCGCCGCCGCTGAGCTTCCAGGGGCCTCGGTTGAGGATGTACTGGAGGAACTCGGGGCCCTCGGTGCCGAGCGTCTGGTTCTTCAGGAACAGGCGGTGCAGCCGGCCCCAGCTCCAGGAGTCGATGTCCTTGCCGAGCTTGGCGGTGAGCTCCCAGCGGGCGTCGATCATGGCGCGGGCGAACAGCTCGTCGCGGTTGTCGGCCTTGGGGCGGGTGCCGGAGGCCGGCGTCTTCCACCAGTCGCTGTTCTCGTCGTCCATGAGGTTGCGGACCACCTCGAACCAGCGGTCGCCGCCGTCGGGCTGCGCCTGGTCGGCGGAGCGCTCGCCGCACTCGCGGACCTTGGTGGTCTGGTCGACCGGGCCGGTGTTGCCGGCCGGCTCGACCCACAGGCACTGGCCCTTGACCCGCAGCTCCTTGGGCAGCTTGTTGCCGAAGGCCAGCTTGAGGACGTTGCGCCAGACCGCGTTGAAGTAGGCCGCCGCCGCCGAGTCGGCGTCCTGGGTGTAGTCCCAGCCCTCCAGGAGCTTCTGCGCCTGGCGGACGTCCTTGTCCTTGAGATCGATCTTCAGCAGCTTGGGCACGAGCAGCTTGGCGATCTCGCTGCTGTCGTCCATCTGCATCTGGCGCATGTCCTCGGTGGAGATCTTGCCGCCGCCGTCGATCTTCGACTGGATCAGGTCGGTGATCCGCTGGCTGCGGGCGCCGTAGCCCCAGTCCGTGGTGAGCGTGTACGGGTACTTGTCCTTGTCGACCACGGCCTGGTTGGCGGTGACGATGTAGCCGCGTCCGGGGTTGTACTCATAGGGCAGCTCGGCCTGCTCTATGTAGCCCTTCCAGTCGTACTTGGAGTCCCAGCCGGGCGCCGGCACGGAGCCGTCGTCGCTCTTCGCACGCTGCGGGATGCGGCCGGGCAGGGTGTAGCCGATGTTGTTCTTGGTGTCGGCGTAGATCATGTTCTGCGACGGCACGTCGAACAGGGCCGCCGCCGAGCGGAAGCCGCTCCAGTCCTTGGCCCGGTCGATGGCGAAGACGGCGTCCATGGTGGTGCCCGGCTCCAGCGCGGTCCACTTCAGGGCGATGGCGTAGCCGTCGCCTCGGTCGGGGGCCGCGGTGTTGACGGTGGCCTTCTTGCCGACCTGGACGAGTTCGTCGTCGCGGTCGGACAGCAGCGGCATCCCGTCCCGCGTCTCGCGCACGACGATCGTCTTGGCGGCGCCGCCGGCGACCTTGATGGTCTCCTGGCGGGTCTTGAACGGCACCGTCTTGTCGTCGCGCAGGTAGCCGTCGCCGCTGAGCTTCTCCAGGTACAGGTCGGTGACGTCGACGCCGGAGTTGGTCATGCCCCAGGCGATGTCCTGGTTGTGGCCGATGACGACGCCGGGCATGCCCGCGAAGGTGTAGCCGGTGACGTCGTAGGGGCACTTGCCGGAGACCGCGCGGCAGTGCAGGCCCATCTGGTACCAGACGGACGGCAGCGAGGCGCCCAGGTGCGGGTCGTTGGCGAGCAGCGGCTTGCCGGTGATCGTGTACTTGCCGGCCACCACCCAGGAGTTGGAGCCGATGCCGTCGCCGTTGACTCCGACGGCCGCGGGCAGGTCCTGCATGACGTCGCTCATGCCCAGCAGCTGGCCCTGGACTCCGGAGCCGGAGGCGCCGGAGGTGGCGGACGTTCCGGTGGAGCCGGTGGTGGTGCCGGTGCCCGTACCGGTACCAGTACCCGTGCCGGTGCCCGTACCCGTACCAGTACCCGTGCCCGTACCAGTACCCGTGCCGCTGCCAGTACCGGTGCCCGTACCCGTACCGGTACCCGTGCCCGTACCGAACTGCCCCGAGGTGTTCGATCCCTGCGAACCGCTGGACCCGCCGTCGCCGCCCTCGAACGCCTGGGCGAGTTCGCTGTACTGGCCCTGGGTGACGATCGGCTTGTTCCGGTCGTAGGGGTAGTCCGGGTACAGGTCCTTGATCTGCTTGGGGCCCAGGCGGCTGGTCATCAGGGCGCGGTCGATCTCGTCCTGCATGTTGCCGCGCAGGTCCCAGGCCATCGCCTTGAGCCAGGAGACCGAGTCGACCGGCGTCCACTGGGCGGGCGTGTAGTCGTTGGTCAGGCCCAGGGCCGCGTACTCCAGGGAGATGTCCTTGGCGGAGCGGCCCTTGAGGTAGGCGTTGACGCCCTGCGCGTACGACTGGAGGTACTTCTTGGTGGCGGACGACAGCTTGGTGTCGTACTCCGCCTTGGCCACGCGGTCCCAGCCCAGGGTGCGCAGGAACTCGTCGTTCTTGACCTGGCCCTTGCCGAACATCTCCGACAGGCGCCCGGAGGTCATGTGCCGGCGCACGTCCATCTCGTAGAACCGGTCCTGCGCCTGGACGTAGCCCTGCGCCATGAACAGGTCCTCGGACGAGGAGGCGTAGATCTGCGGGATGCCGTAGCCGTCGCGCTTGACGTCGACCGGCCCGGCCAGGCCCTGGAGCGTGACCTCGCCCTTGGTCTGCGGGAAGGAGGCGCGGACGGTGCTGACGGACCAGTAGGCGCCGTAGGCGATGCCGCCGATGATGGCCAGCACCAGGACGATCACGACGAGTCGGGCTTTTCGCCCCTTCTTCCTGCCGGACTTGCCGGGCTTGTCACCCGTTGTGGCGGTGGTGTTGGGGGGCATCGCTGTCCTTGCTGTCCTAACGCGAGCGGCAGGTCGGGCTGTGACTTCGAATGAGCGCTGGAGCAACCATAGGCGCAGGGCCCGGTCGCACTTGACGCGGAGTCGGGTGACGGCCGAGGACGGGCGTTCGATCTTCTCGCGGGAAGCGTCAAGAAAGCGTCAAGAGTTAGGTAAGGTAACGAAGTAACAGGACGTCCCGGCGCGCCCGAAGAACGGGTGAAGTGGGACATTCTGGACGGAGAACTCGGGGAAGGAACCGCCACTGACTGTTCACCACCTCAACCAGCTCCTGCTCGCCTGCTCCCTCGTGCTGCTCGTCGCCGTGGCGGCGGTGCGGATCTCCTCGCGCAGCGGGCTCCCCAGCCTGCTCGTCTACCTGGGGATCGGCGTCGTCATGGGCCAGGACGGCCTCGGGCACGTCCACTTCGACAACGCCGAGATGACCCAGGTCATCGGGTACGCGGCCCTCGTCGTGATCCTCGCCGAGGGCGGCCTGGGCACGAAGTGGAAGGAGATCAAGCCGGTCCTGCCGGCCGCCTCGCTGCTCGCGCTGGTCGGGGTCGCGGTCAGCGTCGGCATCACCGCGGCCGGCGCCCACTACCTGGTCGGCCTGGAATGGCGCCAGGCGCTCATCGTCGGCGCCGTGGTGTCCTCCACCGACGCGGCGGCCGTCTTCTCCGTGCTGCGGCGCATCCCCCTGCCCTCGCGCGTGACGGGCACCCTGGAGGCCGAGTCCGGCTTCAACGACGCCCCGGTCGTCATCCTGGTCGTCGCCTTCTCCACGGCCGGCCCGGTCGAACACTGGTACGTACTGGTGGGCGAGATAGCGCTGGAGCTAGCCATCGGCGCCGCCCTCGGCGTCGCGGTGGGCTGGCTCGGCGCCTGGGGCCTGCGCCACGTCGCCCTGCCCGCCTCCGGCCTCTACCCGATCGCCGTCATGGCGATCGCGGTCACCGCGTACGCCGCCGGCGCGCTGGCGCACGGCAGCGGCTTCCTCGCCGTCTACCTGGCGGCGATGCTGCTCGGCAACGCCAAGCTGCCGCACTGGCCCGCCACCCGCGGCTTCGCCGAGGGGCTCGGCTGGATCGCCCAGATCGGCATGTTCGTCCTGCTCGGTCTGCTGGTCACCCCGCACGACCTCGTCGACGACATCCCGGCCGCCGTCGTCATCGGCCTGATCCTGACCATGGTGGCGCGCCCGCTGAGCGTCCTGCTCAGCCTGCTGCCCTTCCGGGTGCCCTGGCCGGAGCAGGTCCTCATGTCGTGGGCCGGGCTGCGCGGCGCCGTGCCGATCATCCTGGCGACCATCCCCATGGTGAACGGCGTCGCCCACAGCGAGCGCATCTTCAACATCGTCTTCGTCCTGGTCGTCGTCTACACCGTCGTCCAGGGGCCGACCCTGCCCTGGCTCGCCCGCAAGCTGCGGCTCGGCGAGAGCGAGGGCCCCGCCGACCTCGGCATCGAGTCGGCGCCGCTGGAACGGCTGCGCGGCCATCTGCTGTCCGTCGCCATCCCCGAGGGCTCGCGGATGCACGGCGTGGAGGTGGCCGAGCTGCGGCTGCCCGCCGGGTCCGCCGTCACCCTCGTCGTCCGCGACGGAAAATCGTTTGTCCCGCTGCCGACGACGGTCCTCAGACGCGGCGACGAACTCCTCGTGGTCGCCACCGACCCGGTCCGCGAGGCCGCGGAACGCCGGCTGCGCGCGGTCGGCCGCGGCGGCAAGCTGGCGGACTGGCTGGGCGCCAACGGGGCGAGCGCCGGCGGGGTGCACTGAGCCACGGGCGAGAGCGCGCCCGGGGTACGGACCGGGGGGCGCTGCGGCTCGGTCCGGGGGCGCGTCCGGGGCGTCCGTCGCGGGCGCGTTCCACCCGGCGCGCGCCCGCCCGGACACGGCGTACGCCCGCGCCCCGATCACAGGCGTACGACGGCCCGAGTGCGCGCTTTCACAGGTGCACGAGCACCCGGCCCCTGTACGATGAAGGCGCACCCTGATCGAACCAACTCTGCCTGACGCAGAGCTGGCGCGACCGTATGGCGGCCGGCTCGCCCCCTTCAGCGGGCGCCGGCATCTACCGCAGTCCGCGCAAGAGGACAGCTCTCGGCGCGCCCGTACCCGGGGCGGCGCTACCAGGCGGCAGAAAGGCACGGCCGTGGGATCCGCGGTCACCACCACCGACCCCGCGAAGACCTCGACGGCTTCCTCCCGCCCGGGATACGGGCAGCTGCTGCGCACCCGCGGCGCCTGGACGTTCCTGCTCCCCGGCTTCGCGGCGCGCCAGCCGTTCGCGATGCTCACCATCTCCATCGTGCTGCTGGTGCAGCACACCACCGGCTCCTACGGCGCCGCGGGCGCCACGGCGGCCGTCACCGGCGTCGCCATGGCGCTGTTCGCCCCCTACAGCGGCCGGCTCGCCGACCGCCACGGGCAGCGCGCCGTCCTGCTGCCCGGTGTCCTGGTGCACGCCCTGGCGGGCCTGACCCTGACCGGGCTCGCGCTGGCGCACGCCCCCCTGTGGGCGCTGTTCGTCGCGGCCGTGCCGACCGGCGCCTCGGTGCCGCAGATCGGCCCCATGGTGCGCGCCCGCTGGGGCGTCACCCTGAAGGACTCGCCGCTGATGACCACCGCGGCCGCCTTCGAGTCGGTCACCGACGAGCTGACCTTCGTCTTCGGCCCGCTGCTGGCCACCGCCCTGTGCACGGCCGTCGACCCGGCGGCCGGCCTGTTCACGGAGGCCGCGCTGACCCTGGTCGGCGGTCTGCTGTTCGCCGCCCAGAAGAGCACCCAGCCCGCCGTCACGGCCGGCGGCGGCCACGCGCGCGGGGAGCACGTCTCCGCGCTCGGCGTCCCCGGGGTGCGCGTGCTGATCGCCGTCTTCCTCGGCATCGGCTCGGTCTTCGGCGGCATGCAGGTCTCGCTGGCCGCCTTCACCGAGTCCATCGGCGAGCCCGGCCTCAACGGCGTCCTGTACGGCACGTTCGCCGCGGGCAACATGCTCTCCGGCGTCGTGTGCGGAGCGATCGCCTGGAAGGCGGCGCCGCAGCGCCGTCTCCTCATCGGGTACACCGCCCTCGCGCTGACCGCCTCCGCGCTGTGGACCGCGCACTCGGTGCTGCTGCTGGCCGCGCTCGGCCTGCTGGTCGGCATGTGCATCGCGCCCGCCCTGATCACCGGCTACACCCTGGTCGAGGGGCTGGTCCCGGCCGGCGCCCGGACCGAGGCGTTCACCTGGCTGACCGGCGCGGTCGCGCTGGGGCAGGCCGCCGCCGTCACCGTCGCCGGACAGCTGGAGGACCACCTGTGGGGCGGGGCCGGGTTCCTGGTCCCGCTGACCGGCACGGTGCTCGCCCTGCTGGCCCTCGTGGCCCTGCGCTCCCGCCTCGCCGTGCGGGCCGGCAGCCGCACCGTGGCACGTGGCGTCGGTCACCGCGCACCGGTGGCAGTGGACTGACGCCGCGGAATACGTCACTATGGTTCGTCGTTAGCACTCATCGAGTGAGAGTGCCAGGAGGAAGACAGTGCCCACCTACCAGTACCAGTGCACCGAGTGCGGCGAGGGCCTCGAGGCGGTGCAGAAGTTCACCGACGACGCGCTCACCGAGTGCCCCAACTGCGCGGGCCGCCTGAAGAAGGTGTTCTCCGCCGTCGGCATTGTCTTCAAGGGCTCCGGCTTCTACCGCAACGACAGCCGCGGCTCCTCGTCGAGCAGCAGCCCGTCGTCGTCGAAGTCGTCGAGCTCCTCGGCCTCGTCCGGCTCGGCCGATTCCTCGTCGAGCGGCTCCGGTTCGTCGTCCTCCGCTGCGGCCGCGTCGTCTTCGTCGTCCTCGAAGTCATCGACGTCCACCAGCTCCGCGGGCAGCTCCGCCGCCTGACATCCCGCTTCAGGACCCCGTCGGCCACCGGCCGGCGGGGTCCTCGGCGTGTCCCCGGGCCGGCCGTCCACGGGGCCGGCTCCGGCGTGTCGGCGGCGGACTAGGGTGCTGCCCATGGCGAACGCAGAGATCGGTGTCATCGGCGGGTCCGGCTTCTACTCCTTCCTCGACGAGGTGACCGAGGTCCAGGTCGACACGCCGTACGGGGCGCCCAGCGACTCCCTCTTCCTCGGCGAGGTCGCCGGCCGGCGGGTCGCCTTCCTGCCCCGGCACGGCCGCGGCCACCACCTCCCGCCGCACCGCATCAACTACCGGGCCAACCTCTGGGCGCTGCGCTCGGTGGGCGTGCGCCAGGTCCTCGGGCCGTGCGCGGTGGGCGGGCTGCGCCCCGAGTACGGACCGGGCACGCTGCTGGTCCCGGACCAGTTCGCCGACCGTACGAAGTCCCGCGAGCAGACCTACTTCGACGGGCTGCCGCTGCCCGACGGCACCCTGCCCCACGTGGTCCACGTCTCCCTGGCCGACCCCTACTGCCCGGCCGGCCGGGCGGCGGCGCTGACGGCGGCGCGCGGGCGCGACTGGGCGGCCGTCGACGGCGGCACGCTCGTCGTGGTGGAGGGCCCGCGCTTCTCCACCCGCGCCGAGTCGCTGTGGCACCGGGCGCAGGGCTGGTCGGTGGTCGGCATGACCGGGCACCCCGAGGCGGCGCTCGCCCGGGAGCTGGAGCTCTGCTACACCTCCCTGACGCTCGTCACCGATCTCGACGCGGGCGCGGAGAGCGGCGAGGGCGTCTCGCACGAGGAGGTGCTCAAGGTGTTCGCCGCCAACGTGGAGCGGCTGCGGGGCGTGCTGTTCGACGCGGTGGCCGCGCTGCCGGCCACGGAGGAACGGGACTGCCGGTGCGCGACGGCGCTGGGCGGGATGGACCCCGGGTTCGTGCTGCCGTAGCCGCCTGCCGTAGCCGCGCGGGGCGGACGGAACGCCACGTTCGGGTGAGGGAGTTTTCCACAACCGGTGAGTAGTCCACGGGCTCCGGCGGGATGCGGCGCGATGCCGCATCGTGGCAGCGCAAGCCGGTTCGCCGGTCCCGTCCCGTCGCCGCAGGTGGTGGTCTCCGTGCCCGTGTCACCCACGTTCCCCTCCTCCCCTCCCCCGCCGCTCTCGTCTCCCCCGACTCCCCCGACTCCCCCGTCGTGGTCGTTCCCGCCGCCGGCCCCGTGCCCGCCCGGCGCCGACACCCCGGTCACCCGCGAGGTGCCGCGCTTCCCGCCGGTCCGGGTGCGCGGCGGACGGTACGGCCCGCTGCGGCTGCTGCGGCGGCGCGGGCGGATCGTGGCGGTCGGCCTGGCCGTCGCCGCGGCCGCGCTGGTGGCCGCGGGCGCGCGGCCGGGGGCCGGTCCGCCGGGCGGCGGCCCGGCGCGGGTGCACCCGGCACGGTCGGCCGACCCGCCGCCGGGCGGCACGCACGGCCTCGGGACGGACGGCCTCGGGACAGAAGGTCTCGGGACGGACGGCGTCGGCGCGGACGCGGGGCGGACGGTGACCGCGCCCGTGCGCATCGCCGACGCGGAGACGGTACGGCTGCTGCGCCCCGGCGACCGGGTCGACGTGATCGCCGCCGGGGACCCGGCGACGGACGGCACGGCCCGGGTACTGGCCCGCGGCGCACGAGTGACCCGGGTGCCGCAGCCGGTGACCGGCGAGGCGGCCCAAGGAGAGGCCGGTACGGACTGGGCCGGTGCGGACGGGGCCGGCCGGCGAGGGACGGAGAGTGGTGCGCTGGTCGCGCTGCGTGTGCCGCGTGCCACGGCCGCGCGGCTGGCCGGGGCGAGTGCGACCACCCGGTTGGCGGTGACCCTGTGGTGACCCGTAGGTTGAGTGGCCGTTTGTCCGACGAGCAGCACATCCGAGAAGGGGCCACCGGTGAGCAAGAAGCAGGACCCGAGCATCTGGCAGGGTTTCAAGGCCTTCCTGATGCGCGGCAACGTGGTCGACCTGGCCGTCGCGGTGGTCGTCGGCGCGGCCTTCACCAACATCGTCAACGCGGTGGTGAAGGGGATGATCAACCCCGTCGTGGGGGCGATCGGCACCAAGAACCTCGACCACTACAGTTCGTGCCTCAGCTCCTCGTGCAAGGGCGACCAGGGCATCGAGATCGCGTGGGGCTCCGTGCTCGGCGCGACGCTCCAGTTCATGATCACGGCCGCGGTGGTCTACTTCCTGATGGTCCTGCCGATGGCCAAGTTCCTGGCCCGGCAGGAGGCGCGGCGGAAGGCCAAGGAGGGCGCCCAGGAGATCGTGGACGTGACCGAGCTCCAGGTGCTCAAGGAGATCCGCGACGAACTGGTCGCCCAGCGCGACGGCACGCACAGCGCCGGACGATAGCCACGGGGCCGCCGGCCTCAGATGTGGTGCGGCGGCTTCTCGTCGAGGAAGCGCTTCAGGTCGGCGGCGGCGTCGCCGTCCGGACGCTCGCCCCATCCCTTGTCGGTGTCGTCCGTGGACTGCCGGCTCAGCGGGTCGTCGAAGATCAGCGCGCTCTTCGGATCACGCGGCTCGGGGGCGGTACTCATGCCTCAAGGGTACGGTCCGCGCCGCGCGCCCCCGCCCCGGCGGCGGGCGACCCGGCGGCAGGCGACCGGGCGGCAGGCGACCGGGCGGCGGGCGTCCCGGCGGCAGGCGTCCCGGCGGCGGGGTGCGGGGAGACTGGCCTCCATGACAGCTGACGCTTTGACGGATGTCGCCGGTCTGCGGGTGGGGCACGCCACGCGCCGGGGCGAGGGGTGGCTGACCGGGACGACCGTCGTGCTCGCGCCGGAGGGCGGCGCGGTCGCCGCCGTGGACGTACGCGGCGGCGGGCCGGGGACCAAGGAGACCGACGCGCTCGATCCGCGCAACCTGGTGCGGACCGTGGAGGCGGTGGTGCTGTCCGGTGGCAGCGCCTACGGACTGGACGCCGCGTCCGGGGTGATGGCCTGGCTGGAGGAGCGCGGACGCGGGGTGCGGGTCGGCCCCGATCCGACGCACGTGGTGCCGGTCGTCCCCGCCGCCTGCGTGTTCGACCTGGGGCGCGGCGGTGACTTCCGGGCCCGGCCGGACGCGGCCACCGGACGCGCGGCGGTGGCGGCCGCCGCGGCGAGCGAGCCGGGCGCCCCTGTGCAAGAGGGGTGCGTCGGCGCCGGGACGGGAGCGGCCGTGGGTGCGCTCAAGGGCGGGGTCGGCACGGCCAGTACGGTCCTCGGCTCGGGCGTCACGGTGGCGGCGCTGGTGGTGGCCAACGCGTCCGGGTCGGTCATCGACCCCGAGACGGGGGTGCTGTACGGGGAGTTGTTCCAGGGCCGGGTGGAGTACCCCGACCCGCGCACGCACCGGACGGCGCGTGCGCGGCTCGCCGAGTGCGCCGAGCGGAACGGGCCGCCGTCGCTGAACACCACCCTCGCGGTGGTCGCCACCGACGCCGACCTGTCCAAGGCGCAGGCGCAGAAGCTGGCCGGCACGGCGCACGACGGCATCGCACGGGCGGTACGGCCGGTGCATCTGCTCAACGACGGGGACACGGTGTTCGCGCTGGCCACCGGGGCCAGGCCGCTCGACGCCGGGCGGCCACTGGCCCTGAACGCCGTGCTCGCGGCCGGCGCGGACGTGGTGACCCGCGCGATCGTCCGCGCCGTGCGCGCCGCCGACCCGGTGGACGGGCCCGGCGGGGCGTGGCCGGCGTACGAGGAGCTGTACGGGAGCCGGTGAGGCGAAGGGCGGACGGCGGGGGCGCGGTCGGCTCCGCGCGGCACCTCCGCCGTGTCACACCGCGTCGGCGATTGTCCCGGTTCTGTCACGTGCGGGCCTCACGGGCGTTCGGCGGGAACCCGGCGCCGGGCGGGCCGCCTCTTGCTCCACACACGTGCAGTGGATCACGCACCTCACACGAACCTGGAGCAGCCCGTGACTAGGCCGGACATAGCAGCGCGGCGCGTACTGGGGGCCTGTGCCGCCCTGATGGTCGGCACCCTCACCCTCACCGGCTGCGGCGGCGACGCCAAGGCCGACGACGCCGGCAAGGACGGCGGCCAGAGCGCCGCCAAGTCCTCCACGGCGCGGATCACCATCTCCGCCAAGGACGGTTCGACGAGCGCGTCGATCAACGCGACCGGGGTGAAGGTCAGCGACGGCAGGCTCACCGACGTGAAGATGACGGTGGCCGGGTCGGGGCAGGCCGTGCCCGGGGCGATCTCGGCGGACGGCTCCGCCTGGAAGCCGAAGGAGCAGCTGGAGCGCGGGACCAAGTACCAGATCTCGGCGACCGCGAAGGACGCGGGCGGCCGGCCCGCCGCCGCGAACTCCATCTTCACGACCGTCTCCAAGGCGAACAGCTTTATCGGCACCTACACGCCGGACAACGGCACGACGGTGGGCGTCGGCATGCCGGTGTCGTTCACCTTCGACAAGACGATCAGCGACAAGAAGGCCGTGCAGTCGCACATCACGGTCACCTCCAGCAGCGGCCAGCAGGTGGTCGGGCACTGGTTCGGCGAGCAGCGGCTCGACTTCCGGCCCGACGACTACTGGAAGGCCGGCTCCAAGGTCACGATGAAGATCGACCTGGACGGCGTGCAGGGCGCGAACGGCCTCTACGGCACGCAGAAGAAGACGGTGACGTTCACGGTCGGCCGCTCGCAGGTCTCCACGGTGGACGTCAGCACGCAGACCATGACGGTGGTCCGGGACGGCAAGACCGTCAAGTCGGTGCCGGTCTCCACGGGCAGCGCCGAGCACACCACGTACAACGGCGCGATGGTGATCGCGGAGAAGTTCCCCCAGACCCGGATGAACAGTCAGACGGTCGGCCTGGGCGGCGAGTACGACATCCCCGACGTGCCGCACGCCATGCGCCTGACCACCTCGGGCACCTTCATCCACGGCAACTACTGGTACAACAAGGGCAACCCGCCCTTCGGCCGCGAGGGCACCAGCCACGGCTGCGTCGGTCTCGCCGACGTGCAGGGCGCCCAGGGCGACACCACCGCCAAGTGGTTCTACGACAACTCGCTCATCGGCGACGTGGTGGTCGTGAAGCACTCCCCCGACAAGACCGTCTCCCCCGACAACGGGCTCAACGGCTGGAACATGTCGTGGAGCGAGTGGACCGCCGGCAGCGCCGTCTGAGCGCCTCGAAACGCCCTTGAGCAGCGGATTTTGACGACTCGGCGGGCCGCGCGGGAACTTCTCGCGCGGCCCGGCCGTTTTTCCGGCAGACGTTTTCTCGGTTCCGGGTCACGATGTCCGACCGAGGGGCTACGGTATGCACCCACCAGGTGACATGCAGCAACGCCGGGAGAAACCTTGAGCGTTCCGTACGAGACGGCAGCGTACGAGCCACGCGAGTCCCCGCAGTCCCCGGAGGAGCACCTCGCGCGGCTCCTCGGCCGTGCGCTGAACTCCTTCGAACTGCCCGACGAGACGATACGCCGGCTCGACTGCGCGCTGGCGTACGACGGCTCGCTGCGTTCGGCGCACCACAGCGCCGGACTGCACCGCGAGACCTACCGGCACACCTGGCTGCTCGCCGACGGTTCGGCGCTCACCCTGTGGGAGCTGGTGCACAACACCGTGCCCGGCGGCGAGTCGCAGCACGAGGTGTACCTGGACGAGGAGGAGCTGCGCTGCGCCACCGGCCGGCTGCCGCTCCCGCCGGACGCGCCGGACTTCGAGCTGCCGGTGCCGGTGCGGTTCGCGCCGCTGCCCGAGAAGCGGCCCCGCTACGTCCCGGACGCCTCGGGCGACCACGCGCGCCGGCTGCTGCGGCGCGCGGAGAACGCGGACCGGCCGGGCGCGGACGTCGTCGCGCTGGTGGCGGAGGCGTGCGGGCACCGGATCACCCAGGCGTTCGGCCGCCCCTGCCGGCCGGTGCGGGCCGGACTGTGCTTCTCGCTCTACGAGCACGCGTTCCTGCTGAGCGACGGCGCGGAGGTCTCCCTGTGGGAGGTGGAGCACACGGCGACCCCGGACGGACGCCACATGTGCGAGGTGTACGCGACGGAGGAGGCCGCGCGGGACGCCATGGAGCGGCGGGCGGCGCAGGTGTCGTGACGACGGCCGCGCCGCGGGCCGGGGAGTCCGGCGGGCGGGGCCGGGTCAGCCGTCGCTGAGCCGGCGCATCAGGCCCGCGAAGGCGGCCCGCTCCGCCGCCGAGAGTTCGACGTACTCGCGGTGGGGGCCGGAGGTGCGCTGCGGCGGGAGGGCCGGCAGGCTCGGCAGGCCCGGCACGGGGGTCCGGCGGCGGATCTCGAACCGGAGGCCGTAGCGGTAGCCGGCGAGAACGAGGGCGCAGGCGATGATCAGCACGGCGGGCAGGGCCACGCCGCACAGGATCAGCATCGAGACGTGCTCAGGCATGCGTCAAGTGAACACCACGGTCCGGGACATCGGCCCCGGACCGTGATGTATCTCGCAGGTGACGTGAACTACTCACAGTACCCCAAACCGACAGGGCGGCGGGTGCCGCGGGTGACGTGGGTGGGCCGTCAGGCGGCCACCGGCTGTTCGCGGCCGGCGCGCGCGGACCGCGCCTCCTCGCCGTCCCCCTGCCCGCCGCCCGCGCCCGGGGTTCCGCGCAGCGTCTTGAGGGTGACCACCAGCGCCGTCGACGCGCACACGCCGGCCGCGACGGCGATCAGGTAGAGGAACGGGTTGCCGATCAGCGGGACCACGAAGACGCCGCCGTGCGGGGCGCGCAGGGTGGCGCCGAAGGCCATCGAGAGGGCGCCGGTGAGCGCGCCGCCCGCCATCGCCGACGGGATCACGCGCAGCGGGTCGGCCGCGGCGAACGGGATCGCGCCCTCGGAGATGAAGGAGGCGCCCAGGACCCAGGCGGCCTTGCCGTTCTCCCGCTCGGTCTCGTCGAACAGGCGGCCGCGCACGGTGGTGGCCAGGGCCATCGACAGCGGCGGCACCATGCCCGCCGCCATCACCGCGGCCATGATCTTCATCGCCGAGTCGCTCGGGTCGGCGACCGCGATCCCGGCGGTGGCGAAGGTGTAGGCGACCTTGTTGACCGGGCCGCCGAGGTCGAAGCACATCATCAGGCCGAGCAGCCCGCCGAGCAGGACGGCGTTGGCGCCGCTCAGGCCGGTCAGCCAGTCGGTCATGCCCTGCTGCGCGGTGGCGATGGGCTTGCCGATGACCACGAACATCAGGAATCCGACGACCGCCGAGGAGATCAGCGGGATGACCACCACCGGCATGATGCCGCGCAGCGCCCGCGGGACGCGCACCCGCTGGATCGCGGTCACCACCGCGCCGGAGAGCAGCCCGGCCGCCAGGCCGCCGAGGAAACCGGCGTTGACGGTCAGCGCGATCGAGCCGCCGACGAAGCCGGGGACCAGGCCGGGGCGGTCGGCCATGCCGTAGGCGATGTAGCCGGCCAGGACCGGGACGAGGAAGGCGAAGGCCACTTGGCCGATCTGGAACATCAGCGCGGCCCAGCTGTCGCTCTGGGTCCAGAGGAAGTGGTCCATGACCGAGGGCGCCTTGTTGACCTCGTACCCGCCCAGGGCGAAGCCCAGCGCGATCAGCAGGCCGCCCGCCGCGACGAACGGGACCATGTAACTGACGCCCGACATGAGCCACTTGCGCAGCTTGGTGCCGTAGCCCTCGCCGGGCTCGCCCGCGCGGTCGACGGGGGTGGCGGCGGAGCCGGCGGGTGCGGTCGTCTCGCCTCGGGCTGCCTTCCGGCGGACCTCGGCGATCAGTTCGGCGGGCCGGTTGACGCCGGCCTTCACGCCGACGTCGACGGTGGGCTTCCCGGCGAAGCGGTGCTTGTCCCGGACGGGGACGTCGTGGGCGAGGATCACGCCGTCGGCCGCGGCGATCACCGCCGGGTCGAGGCGGGTGAAGCCGGCCGAGCCCTGTGTCTCCACGACGAGTTCGACGCCCGTCTCCCGGCCGGCGTTCGCCAGCGACTCGGCCGCCATGTAGGTGTGCGCGATGCCGGTGGGGCAGGAGGTGACGGCGACGATCCGGAAGGGCGCCTCGGTCTCCGGCGGGGACGCGGGCGCTTGCGCGGACTCGGGGGGCGTCTCCCGCGCCGAGTCCTGAGCCGTCTCAGGCGCGGGCGCAGGGGTGGGCGCAGGCGCGGGCGCAGGGGTGGGCGCTTGCGCGGGGTTCGCGGGCGTCTCCGGCGCGGCGGCCTCCGTGGGAGGGGTGTCTCCGCGGATCAGCGCGGCGACGGTCGTCGCGTCGGTCGCCGCCCGCAGCGCGGCGGTGAACTCGGCGTTCATCAGCTTGCGGGCCAGCGCGGACAGGAGGGTCAGGTGGGCGTCGTCGGCGCCCGCCGGTGCGGCGATCAGGAAGACGAGGTCGGCGGGGCCGTCCGCGGCGCCGAAGTCGATCCCGGCGGCGCTGCGCCCGAAGGCGAGCGTCGGCTCGGTGACGTGCGCGCTGCGGCAGTGCGGGATGCCGATGCCGCCGTCGAGGCCGGTCGGCATCCGCGCCTCGCGGGCGGCCACGTCGGCGAGGAAGCCCTCCACGTCGGTCACCCGGCCGCGGGCCGCCATCCGCTCGGCGAGGGCGCGCGCCGCCGCCTCCTTGGTGTCGGCGGACAGGTCGAGGTCGACCAGGTCCGCGCCGATCATCTCGCTCATCGCGGGCTCCTTCGCTCGCGTATCGCCCGACCGGCGGGGACGGCCGGGGCGGGGGTGGGGACGGGGGTGCCGTGGGGGGCGGCGGGTGCTGAGAACAGGGCCGGGACCGGAGGCGGGGTCATGGCGCGGGTTCCGTCAGGGGGCGGTCCAGGGGGACGTCGGACGTCACCGTGACGGTCGCCGGGGACAGGTCGGGCGGGGTGGGCATCAGGCTGCCGGGCAGCTGGACGGCGGCCGCGCCGTGGGCGACGGCCGAGGCCAGGGCATCGGGACCGGCGCCGCCCGCGATCAGGAAGCCGGCCAGCGAGGCGTCGCCCGCGCCGACGTTGCTGCGGACCGCGGCCACCGGTGCGCCGCCGTACCAGAGGCCCGCGCCGTCCACGAGCAGCTGGCCGTCCGCGCCCAGGCTCGCCAGCACCGCGCCCGCGCCGAGCGCGCGCAGTTCCTCGGCCGCCTTCACCGCGTCGCCCACCGTCGCCAGGGGGCGGCCGACGGCCTCGGCGAGTTCCTCGGCGTTCGGCTTGACCACGTCCGGGCGCTCGCGCAGCGCGGCCAGGAGCGCGGGCCCGGAGGTGTCCAGCGCGATGCGCGCCCCGGCGGCGTGCGCGCGGGCGACCAGGTCGGCGTACCAGGAGGGGGCGAGTCCGCGCGGGAGGCTGCCGCAGCAGGCGATCCAGTCGGCGTCGCGCGCCCGCTCCCGCACGGTCCGCAGGAGCAGTTCGCGTTCCCCGGGCGCGAGCCGCGGGCCGGGGGCGTTGATCTTCGTCAGGACGCCGTCCGCCTCGGCGAGGGCGATGTTGGAGCGCGTGGTCCCGGCGACCGGGACCGCGGCGACCTCGATGCCCTGCGCGGCGAGGAGTTCGGCGACCAGGGCGCCCGGCGCCCCGCCCAGGGGCAGTACGGCGACGGTGCGGCGGCCGGCGGCGGCGACGGCGCGCGAGACGTTCACGCCCTTGCCGCCCGGGTCCATGCGCTCGCCCGTGGCCCGCACGACCTCGCCGCGGTCCAGCGCGGGGACCTCGTAGGTGCGGTCCAGGGACGGGTTGGGCGTGACGGTGACGATCACGCGCGGAGCACCTCCGTGCCGGCCCGCTCGATGGCGGCGGCGTCCTCGGGGCTCAGTCCGCTGTCGGTGACGAGCAGGTCCACGTCGCCCAGGTCGCCGAAGCGGGCGAAGTGCTCCTGGCCGTGCTTGGCGGAGTCGGCGAGCAGCACCACCCGGCGGGCGGCGGCGATCGCGGCCCGCTTCACGGCGGCCTCGGCGAGGTCGGGCGTGGTCAGACCGTGCGCGGCGGAGAAGCCGTTGGCGGCGACGAACAGCACGTCGGCGCGGATCTCGCCGTACGCCCGCAGCGCCCAGGCGTCCACGGCGGCCCGCGTACGGTGCCGTACGCGCCCGCCGACCAGGTGCAGCTGGAGGCCGGGGTGGTCGGCGAGGCGGGCGGCGATGGGCAACGAGTGCGTGACCACGGTCAGCTCGCTCTCCAGCGGGAGGGCGGCGGCCAGCCGGGCCACGGTGGTGCCGGCGTCCAGGATCAGCGTGCCGTCGGCGGGCAGTTCGGCGAGGGCCGCCCTGGCGATGCGGTCCTTCTCGTCGGCCGCCGTGGACTCGCGCTCGGTGAGGTCCGGTTCGAAGTCGAGGCGGCCGGCCGGGATGGCCCCGCCGTGCACCCGGCGCAGCAGCCCGGCCCGGTCCAGGGTCTTCAGGTCGCGGCGGATCGTCTCCGCCGTCACCTGGAACTCCTCGGCGAGCGACACCACGTCCACCCGGCCCCCGTCACGGGCGAGCCGGAGGATCTCCTGCTGCCGCTCCGCCGCGTACATGTCCGACTGCCTCCGACCGATGCCCGAATCTGTGAGTACCGGGGGGAGGCTACGCCCGGCCGACCGGAAAGTAAACAGATCCGGGCGCGATACGGGCATGAACGGGCATGCCCTTCCGATGGGTACTGACCGGGACACCGCCCCGGAGGCCGCCCGGGCACGGCGAAGGGCCCGGCGCCGCCCTCGCGGCACCGGGCCCCGCGCCCGAACTCACCTCACCGTCGCACTCACCTCACCGTCGCCCCCGTTCAGCCGACCAGCGCGCGCTCCCGCCCCCGCTCGCCGTCCGCCGCGGCCGCCTCCGCCGCCGTGTCCGCCTCCTCGCCGGAGCCCGCGCCCTCCACGTGCTGGGCCGGCCGCTTCGGCAGCGCGGACATCAGCAGGAAGATGACGCCCAGCACCGCCGCCACCCACACCAGCGCGTGCTGGAAGGCGTGCACGAAGGCCGGGCCCACCTGGGCCGGGGTGAGCCGGTCGCCGATGACGCCGAAGAACACCACCGACACCAGCCCGAGCCCCAGCGCGTTGCCCATCTGCTGGACGGTGTTGATCAGGCCGGAGGCGGAACCGGCGTGCTCGCGCGGCACCTCCGAGAGCACCGCGTCCGTCAGCGGGGCCACGATCAGGCCCATGCCCGCGCCCATCACCACCAGCGGCAGCGCCATTTGCCAGGGCGTGATGTCCAGACCGTAGCGGTGGGACTCGCCGATGTAGAGCAGGACGCCGGCCGCCATCAGCAGCGCGCCCGTCTGGAGCACCTTGCGGCCGAAGCGCGGGACCAGCTTCTGCACCGACAGGCCGGCCGCGGTGGACACCGCGAGCGAGAACGGCACGCCCGTCAGCCCCGCCTTCAGCGGGCTCCAGCCCAGCCCGGTCTGCATGTACAGCGTCCAGACCAGGAAGAACACCCCGAGCGCGACGCCGAACACGGTCTGCACGGCGATGCCGGCCGCGAAGCTCTTGACCCGGAACAGCGACAGCTCGACCAGCGGGGACCCGTCCCGCGCCGCCTTGCGCCGCTCGTACGCCACCAGCGCGGCGAAGACCGCGAACGCGCCCGCCATCGACACGTACCCCCACACCGGCCAGCCCAGCTCGCGGCCCCGGGTCAGCGGGTAGAGCAGCATCAGCAGGCCCAGCGTCACCAGGGCGACGCCCACCAGGTCCAGCTTCATGGCGCGCGGCGCGCGGGACTCCGTGATGAACCGGCCGCCGAGCAGGAAGGCGACGACGCCGACCGGCAGGTTGATCAGGAAGATGGGCCGCCATTCGAGGCCGAACAGGTTCCACTGGGTCAGCAGCGCGCCCAGCAGCGGCCCGGAGACCGCGCCCAGGCCGACGATCGCGCCGAACAGGCCGAAGACCTTGCCGCGTTCGCGCGCCGGGAAGGTGGCGTGCACGATCGACAGCACCTGCGGGACCATCAGCGCGGCCATGCCGCCCTGGAGGATACGCGAGGCCACCAGCATCTCCGGGCCCGCGGCGAAGCCGCACAGCGCGGAGGCGAGGGTGAAGCCCGCGACGCCGACGAGGAAGAGCCGCTTGCGGCCGTGGATGTCGCCGAGCCGGCCGCCGGTGATCAGTCCGGCCGCGAAGGCGAGGGCGTAACCGGCGGTGATCCACTGGATCTGGCTGAAGGACGCGCCGGCGTCCTGCTGGATGGACGGGATCGCGATGTTGACGATCGTGACGTCCACGAGGTCCATGAAGGCCGCGGTCATCACGATCGCCAGCGCGAACCAGCGGCGGCGGTCGCCCGCCGGCGCCGGGCTGCTGACAGGGGTTTCGCTGGAGGTCATACAGGCACGGTAGGAGACCAGTAGGTCAGATCGTGTCCTAGATGTGCGGCATCCTCGGACCCATGACGACGGACACCCCGGCCCGGCTCCTCCAGCTGCTGTCCCTGCTCCAGACACCCCGCGAGTGGCCCGGCGGCGAGCTGGCCGAACGGCTCGGGGTGTCCCGGCGCACCGTGCGGCGGGACGTGGACCGGCTGCGCGAGCTGGGCTACCCGGTGCAGGCGACCATGGGCGCCGACGGCGGCTACCGGCTGGTCGCGGGCAAGGCGATGCCGCCGCTCGTCCTGGACGACGAGGAGGCGGTGGCGATCGCGGTCGGGCTGCGGGCGGGCGCCGGGCACGCGATCGAGGGCGTGGACGAGGCGTCGGTGCGGGCGCTGGCCAAGCTGGAGCAGGTCCTGCCGGCCCGGCTGCGCCACCGCGTCACCACACTCCAGGCCGCCACCACCCCGCTGACCAGCGGCGACGGCGCGAGCGTCGCCCCCGAGACGCTGACCGTGATGGCGTCCGCGGTGGCCGGACGGGAGCGGCTGCGGTTCGCCTACCGGGCCGGGGACGGCGCCGGGACGCGGCGGACGACGGAGCCGTACCGGCTGGTGTCGACCGGGCGGCGCTGGTACCTGGTCGCCTACGACCTGGACCGGGCGGACTGGCGGACGTTCCGCGTCGACCGGGTGAGCGAGCCGTTCGCGACCGGGGCCCGGTTCGCACCGCGGGAACTGCCGACGGGCAGCGCGGCGGAGTACCTGCGGCGGTCGGTGTACCAGCGGCACCAGGAGACGTACCGGGTCGGCGTGACGTTCGCCGCGCCGGCCGAGGTGGTCGCGGCGCGGCTGCCCGCCTGGTTCGGCACGCCCGAGCCGCTGGCCGACGGCCGCTGCCGGCTGCGGGCCTCGCTCGGCGACCAGTTGGAGTGGGTCGCGACGCGGCTGGCACTGCTCGGCTGCGACTTCACCGTGCACGAACCGGCCGAACTGGTGCGGTGCGTACGGGAACTGGGGGCGCGGCTGAGCCGGGCCGGCGCCGCCGGCTCCCCGTCCGACGCCGGCGTCGGGGCCGAGCGGCCCGCGCGACCTGGGGATTAGCGATGCGTAGTTCCGCTGTGGCAGAGTGCTACGCGCGGGCCACCCCGGGGTTCAGGTCCGGGGTGTCCCGCTCTTTCGACACGCGCGGACGCGGATGTGGGGCCGGGCCTCGGCACCCGGGGGGTGGGGCGCCGAAGCCCGGCTCTGGGAAGGTCCCGGCGCCGGGGGGGAGTGCGTCGGGACGTGGCTCGCTTCGTCGGGCCGCCGTCGTCGAGAAGTCGCCGCGGCCGTCAAGTCGCCGTCGGCCGTCTCGTCGTCGCCGGCCGTCTCTTCAGTTCGTCGGGTTCGTCGGTTCGTCGTCAGGGTGCGTGCGCGTTCCGTTCCGTACGTACGGCCATACGTACGGGGCGGGCGGAGCGTTCACGACCCGCCGTAGGGGTTGTTCCCGGAGCGCCGCCTCTCAAGCGGCGGTACACGGCCATGTTCGCGCGGTCTTCGGCCACCGGCGCACGCCGTACCGGCCCGGCGGGGGCGCCGACGCGCCCCTGAGCCGCCCTCGCGGGGTCACGCCGCCGCGTCGAAGCCGGTGTCGCGGGCCAGCTTCTTCAGCTCCAGCAGCGCGTGCTTCTCGATCTGCCGGATGCGCTCGCGGGTCAGGCCGTGCTCCTTGCCGACCTCGGTCAGCGTGCGCTCGCGGCCGTCGTCGATGCCGTAGCGCATCTTGATGATGGACGCCGTGCGCTGGTCGAGGCGGCCGATCAGGTCGTCCAGTTCCTCGCTGCGCAGCAGGGTCAGCACCGACTGCTCGGGCGACACCGCGGAGGTGTCCTCCAGCAGGTCGCCGAACTGGGTCTCGCCCTCGTCGTCCACCGACATGTTCAGCGAGACCGGGTCGCGGGCCCAGTCCAGGACGTCCGCGACGCGCTCTGGCGTGGAGCCCAGCTCCGCGGCGATCTCCGCGGGCTCGGGGTCGCGGCCGTTCTCCCGGTTGAACTCGCGCTGGACGCGGCGGATGCGGCCCAGCTCCTCCACCAGGTGGACGGGCAGCCGGATCGTGCGGGACTGGTCCGCTATCGAGCGGGTGATGGCCTGGCGGATCCACCAGGTGGCGTACGTCGAGAACTTGAAGCCCTTGCGGTAGTCGAACTTCTCCACCGCGCGCACCAGGCCGGCGTTGCCTTCCTGGATCAGGTCCAGCAGCGGCAGGCCGCTGCGCGGGTAGCGGCGGGCCACCGCGACGACCAGCCGCAGATTGGAGCGGATGAAGACGTCCTTGGCCCGCTCGCCCGCGTCGACCAGCGCCCGCAACTCCTCGGGCGTGGCCTCGGCCTTCGGCTCCTCGTACCCGTCGAGGATCTGCCGCGCGAACACACCCGCCTCGATGACCTGGGACAGCTCGACCTCCTTGGCGGCGTCGAGCAGCGGTGTGCGCGCTATCTCGTCGAGGTACATGCCGACCAGGTCGCGATCGGCGATCTCGCCGCCATGGGCGCGAACACTGCTTGCCGCGTCGGCCGTCTCGCCGGTGGCGGACTTACGACGGGCGACGGCACGGGTTGCCATGCGTGCTCCCTTGCGAATGGGTCCCCCCTGTTCGAGCGAAGCCGAGAACGTGGGGGAGGGTCAGCGGGTGGTCCTCGGGACGCCGGGCACTCTCATCGGACTTTCAGGAACTCTCCTCGGGTGCCCCGCATCCGTTGGAAACAACGACTGGAATCAGGACAGAATTCCCAAGCCGCCCCTCAAATTTTCTGATCATGCAGTACCCTGTCCGCCGCAACGCCCTGTGTGCGCCGTCGACGGACGCGGTCCCGCAGGTCAGGGCGGGGAGCCGGAGGCTTCGGAGCCCTGGTGGGGCCACTCGGCCGCCCGGTGCCTGAGACGCCCCTCACACGGACACCGCAACGCCGCCGGTGTCCGCGGGCACGCCGCTCGGCGCCCGCCGGTGGGAGCGTGTCGCCGTCGAGCACCCTCCCACCTCCCATGACGGCTCGTACCGGCGGAAGGTTGCCGCACACCCGGACTCTCAGGAGATTCCCAGACTCTCCACACCCTCGCCGCACACCGCCCCCGGACGGCCGCGGCCGCTCCCGCTCAGCCGAACTGCACCGACCGCTTCGCCATTCCCAGCCAGAAGCCGTCGATCACCGAGCGCGGCCCGTCCAGCTCGCCGCCGGCCTCGGCCGCGCCCATGGTGACGAACAGCGGGGCGAAGTGCTCGGTGCGCGGATGGGCGTAGCGGCCCGCCGGAGCCTTGTGCGAGAAGTCCAGCAGGGCGTCCCAGTCCCGGTCCTCCAGCGCCCGCCGGCCCCAGTCGTCGAACTCCGAGGACCAGCTCGGCACGCCAGGCCCGGTGTGCCGCAGCGCGGCCAGGTTGTGGGTGAAGAACCCGGAGCCGACGATCAGCACGCCCTCGTCGCGCAGCGGGGCGAGCCGGCGTCCGATGTCCATGAGGGCGACCGGGTCGAGGGTCGGCATGGAGACCTGGAGGACGGGGACGTCGGCGGCCGGGAACATCTCGACCAGCGGCACGTAGGCGCCGTGGTCGAGGCCGCGGTCCGGCACGTCCTGCACGGGCAGCCCGGGGCCGCGCAGCAGCTTGCGCACGCTCTCGGCCAGTTCGGGGGCGCCGGGGGCGGCGTAGCGCACCTGGTAGTAGTGCTCGGGGAAGCCCCAGAAGTCGTGGACGAGGGGAACCGTCTCGACGGCGCCGAGGGCGAGCGGGGCCTCCTCCCAGTGCGCGGAGACGACGAGGATCGCCTTGGGCCGGGGCAGCTCGGCGGACCAGGCGGCGAGCTGGCCGGGCCACACGGGGTCGTCGGCGAGCGGCGGGGCGCCGTGGCTGAGGTAGAGGGCGGGCATGCGCTCCTGGGCGGTGGCGGACACGGCGGCGGCTCCCTGCGGTCGTCTTTGAGGTACGTGGCGTACGTGGCGTACGCGGCCCACATGGCCTGCACGGCGTACGCGACATACGTAGCTTGAAGTTTCAAGCTCTTGGCTCCTCCGAGCCTACGACCGTTTTGTTTAGTCCTCAAGTTTTTTGTTTAACCTTCAAGGAACCGTCTCGTACAGTGGGATGTATGAACACGGCACCCTCCACCGCACCCGAGTCGCCCCACGCCGCTGCCGCCGGGACGCACCGTTGGCTCACCGCCGACGAGCAGCGCGTCTGGCGCGCCTACCTGCACGCCACCACCCTGCTCGAGGACCATCTCGACCGGCAGTTGCAGCGCGACGCGGGCATGCCGCACATCTACTACGGCCTCCTGGTGAAACTCGCCGAGGCCCCGCGCCGCCGGCTGCGGATGACCGAGCTGGCCAGGGACGCCAAGATCACCCGCTCCCGGCTCTCGCACGCCGTCGCGCGGCTGGAGAAGAACGGCTGGGTACGCCGCGAGGACTGCCCCTCCGACAAGCGCGGGCAGTTCGCGGTGCTGACGGACGACGGCCGTGACGTGCTGCGGCGCACCGCGCCGGGGCATGTGGCCGCGGTGCGCCAGGCGCTGTTCGACCGGCTGAGCCCGGAACAGCAGAAGTCCCTCGGCGAGATCATGCAGATCGTCGCCGAGGGACTCCAGCCGAACGAAGCGGGCGCGGATCTGCCCTGGCTGCGCTGAACCGGGCGGGTACGGAGCGCGCGGCCCCGTACCCGCACCGGCACCCGGTGGGGTGCGCTCAGTGTGCGATGACCGGCACCGGCATCTCGTCCGCCGCGATCTCGCCGTCGGCGGAGCCCGCGCCGGTCACCGTGGTGCTGCCGGGCCGGCCCGCGTTGACGAAGGTCAGCGCGATCACGCCGGCCACGGCCAGGATGCCGACGGCGAACCAGATGGCGTTGGTGTAGCCGTGCACCAGGCCCTCCAGCTGGACCCGCTGCTGCGCGCCCCTGTCCGTGCCCGCGCCCGCCAGGTGGCCGGTGAGGTACGCGGCCGTGGCGGAGGAGGCGATCGTGTTCAGCAGGGCGGTGCCGATGGCGCCGCCCACCTGCTGCGAGGTGTTGACCATCGCGGAGGCGACGCCGGCGTCGCGCGGCTGGACGCCCAGGGTGGCCAGGGACATGGCCGGCATGAACGCCGTGCCCATGCCGAGACCGAGCAGCAGCATCCCGGGCAGCAGCAGGGCGGCGTAGGAGGAGTCGAGGCTCAGCTGGGTCAGCAGCAGCATGCCGACCGCGGCGACCAGGAAGCCGGGGCCCATCAGCAGCCGGGCCGGGACGCGGGTCATCAGCCGCGCGCCGATCTGGGTGGAGCCGGTGATCATGCCCGCGATCATCGGCAGGAAGGCGAACCCGGTCTTGACCGGCGAGTAGCCCCGCACGATCTGGAGGTAGTAGGTCAGGAAGAGGAACAGGCCGAACATGCCGATGATGGCCAGGCCCAGCGAGAGGTAGACGCCGCCGCGGTTGCGCTCGGTGATCACCCGCAGGGGCAGCAGCGGGGCCTTGACCCGGGACTCCACCAGCACGAAGGCGCCGAGCAGGACGACGGAGGCGACGAACATCGAGACGGTCAGAGCGTCGCTCCAGCCGGCGGACTCGGCGCGGGTGAAGCCGTAAACGAGGGCGACCAGGCCGAGGGTGGACAGGACCACGCCCGGGATGTCGAGCGGCGAGCGGTTGCGGCCGCCGGCCGGCTCGCGGATGACGAAGTAGGCGCCGGCCGCGGCGACCACGGCGAACGGGATGTTCACGAAGAACGTCCAGCGCCAGTTCAGGTACTCGGTGAGGAAACCGCCGAGGATCAGGCCGACGGCGCCGCCGCCGCCCGCGATCGCGCCGTAGATGCCGAACGCCTTGGCGCGCTCGCGGGCGTCGGTGAACATCACCGCGAGCAGGGAGAGCGCGGCGGGCGCGAGCAGCGCGCCGAAGGCGCCCTGGAGCGCGCGGGCGCCGAACATCAGCGTGCCGGTGGTGGCCGCGCCGCCGAGCGCGGAGGCCGCGGCGAAGCCGGTCAGACCGGTCACGAAGGCGCGCTTGCGGCCCCACAGGTCGGCGATCCGGCCGCCGAAGAGGAGGAGGCCGCCGAACGCGAGGGCGTAGGCGGTGACGACCCACTGGCGGTTGCCGTCGGAGATGCCGAGGTCCTGCTGGGCGGAGGGCAGGGCGATGTTCACGATGGTGGCGTCGAGGACGACCATCAGCTGGGCGAGCGCGATGAAGACCAGCGCTTTCCAGCGGTTGGCGTCGCCGGCCTCCGGGAGGAGGGGAGCCGGTGCGGCTGTTTTGGACATGGGGATACCCACTTCAGGACTTCGTGACGGAAAAAGGGTGTCGTCAAGGAACGGCCCGCCCCTCGGTGGGCGGCCGTGCGCAGCTTGGTGGTTACGGGACGGTCGGTGGCGGCTGAGGGCGCGGAAGCTGGGTGCGCCCGGTCAGGACGCTTGGTCAGGGCGCCCGGTCAGGGGCGGGCGGTCAAGGGCGCTCAGTCAAGGGCGCTCGGTCAGGGCTTCGGGGTCGCCGGCTGGGCGGAGCAGTCCCGGCGGAGGTCCTCCATGGTGGTCGCCGTGCCCGGCAGGGCGGTGCGGGCCGGGGCCCGCAGTCCGTCCAGGAACAGCTGAAGATGACGGTGGACGTAACGGTCGTGGCTGGGGCAGCCGGTGCCGGCCGGGGGCCGGCTGAGCTGGGCCGCGGCGACCAGCAGATCGCCGACGCCCACGTCGGGCCGGAGTTGTCCGGCCGCGACGGCGCGGTCCATGACCTCCTGGACCAGGCGTTCGCACCGTTCGCGCGCCGCCTCCAGGTCGGGGTGGTTGCGGTCGAAGGCGCTGGCCACCATCGGGCACAGCGCGCCGACCCGTTCGTCGGCGGCGGTGTGCACGAAGCTCGACAGCGCCTCGAAGGCGTCGCCGGTCTCGGCGAGCGCCTGCTCGGCGGCGAGCGTCGTGCGGTCCATGACCGCGCACAGCACCTCGCGGACGAGGGCGGCGCGGTCGGGGAAGTTGCGGTACAGCGTGGCGTTGCCGACGCCGGCCCGGCGGGCGACCTCGTCGAGCGGCACCTCGGGGCCGTGCTCGACAAGCATCTCGCGGGCGGCGGTGACGATCCGCTCGCGGTTGCGCAGGGCGTCGGCGCGCGGCCTGGTCGCCTTGCGCTGCGCGGTTGTCGCGGTCGTCGCGGCCTGCACGGCGTACTCCTTCGGTCGGGTGGTGAGGCGATCCGGAGAGTGAATCCCCGTTTCGCGCGGACACCTGACCAAACGGGGAAACGGTCCCCGGTTATTTCCGCCCCGGCGAGAAGTTTCCCGTGACCTGGGTCACATCACGCCGCGTCACGGTCGTCCCCGTCCTCCTGCCGTCCCACCGCCCCGTTCCCACGACCGGACCGCTCCAGCGCGCGCCCGCCGCACCCGCGACAGAGAGTGATCGAAAGGGTGCAGCCAAAGACCGGTGGCTGTCTGGGGGCGAACCGGTGGCTGCCTGGAGCGAAGGGTCCACGCATGCCGCCGCAGCCGCCCCGACGCCGGATACGCAAGCGCCGTGCCGCCGCTCTCACGTCCGTCGCCGTCCTGACCTTCGCGGCCAGCACCGCAGGGGCCGCGCACCTGACGACGGGAGCCTCGGCGAACGGCGCCGACGCCTACGGCCTGGCCCGCTCCCCCGCCCTCATCCCCTGCATGATCAGCGGCCCGACCACCGTGCAGATGACCGAGGGCGTCCCCACCGCACACGGCTACGCCCGCTCCACCGGCACCGTGCACGCCCTCACCGTGATGATCGACTTCTCCGACGCGCAGGGCCAGGGCGACGCCCTCGACCGCTTCCACGAGTTCTTCCCGCAGACCCAGAACTGGTTCCGCACCGCCTCCTACGGCCGCCTCGACTACCGCCCCGAGACCCCGATACCCCGCTGGCTGCGCATGCCCAAGCCATTCAAGGCGTACGGCATAGAACGCGGCGCGCCCTTCGACCCCGGCTACCGCAAGCTGGTCCAGGACATCGTGGCGGCGGCCGATCCCACGGTGGACTTCCGCGACTACGACCTGCTCAACGTACTGATGACCCCGAACGCCGGCCCCTCCGCGCTGGACACCGTCCTGTCCGTCACCTTCGCCGGCAACGCCGAGGCCCCGGTCGCCGACGGCGTCCCGGTCTCGAACGCCTCCTTCGTCTACTCCCGCCAGGACGACGGCTCCGGCACCTACGACAGCACCGGCTACCGGGTCCTGCCGCACGAGAACGGCCACGTCTTCGGCCTGCCCGACCTCTACACGCAGGAGGGCGGCGGCGCGGTCGGCCACTGGGACATCATGAGCGAGGACTGGGGCGCCAACAACGACCTGCTCGGCTGGCACAAGTGGAAGCTGGGCTGGCTGGACGCGCACCAGGTGAGCTGCGCGAGCGGGCACGGCTCGGCCGAGTACACCCTGACCCCGCTGGAGCGCCCCGGCGGCCCCAAGCTGGTCTTCGTCCCGCTCGACGACCACACCGGCTACGCCCTCGAACTGCGCACCCACGAGGGCAACGACGAGACGGTGTGCCGGCCGGGCGTCCTCATCTACAAGGTCGACGCCGGCGTCGACACCGGCCGCGGCCCCATCACGGTCTACGACGCCCGCCGCGACTCCGGCGGCTGCACCCGCAGCCCCAACGTGCAGGCCGAACTCTCCGACGCGCCCTTCGCCCCCGGCGAGACCTTCAAGGACCCCAGGGCCAGGATCCGCATCGACGTGGCGGCGGCCGACCTGGACGGCAACTACCGGGTCCGGGTGACCAGGCAGTGACGGCGCGGGCCGGACTGCCGCAGGTTCCTCCCGGTCGCGACTACCACAGCCCCCTCCCGGCCGCGACTGCCACAGCCCCCTCCCGGCCGCGGCTGCCGCAGGCCCCTCCCGGCCGCGGCGGCGAACCCGGTGACCCGCCTCCCCCGCCTCCCCCGGCGCCGCCGGTTCACCAGCCCGGGTAGCGGTCCCACCAGTGCGCGTCCCACCCCGGCGTGTACTCCGTGCCGCCGGGCCGGTCGACGAGCTGGGCGACCAGGTCACGGGCCAACACGTCCAGCACCCAGGCCAGTTCGTGCCGGCTGACCAGATCGAGCGGCAGCGCCTCCGCCCCGTGCGCCGCGCCGAGCAGTGCCCCGGTCACACAGGCCGCCGAGTCCCCGTCCGGCGCCCCGGCGGCGAAGCGCAGCGCGGCCGCCACCTGGTCCCGCTCCGGGAAGGACGCGGCGGCGTACAGGCCGCCGAGCAGCGCCGAGGGGGCGGTGGGGTCGGGCGCGAGACGGTCGAGACGGCGCGCGTCACCGGGGTACGCCTCGGCTATCTCCAGTGCCTCGGTGAGGCGGCCGCACTCCTGGCCGGACGGGTCGGAGCCGGTTTCGGAACCGGAGTCGAGAGTGGCGATCGCGTGCACGGCGTCGTGGAGGGCGCGCCGTACCTCCGGTCGCGCGCCGGCGGCCAGCAGGTGGCCGGCCAGCACGGTGGCGTGGACGGCGGCGGTCTGGGCGGCGGGGTCGCCGTGGGTGAGGGCGGCGACGGCACGGGCCTCCTTCGCCCAGTACCCCGAGTCGTGCCCGGCGCGGACCACGGCGAGGGGAAGGGTGCGGGTGAGCGCGTGGCAGCCGCGGCTGGAGGTGGTGGGCGCCTCGACGGTGCCCTGTTCGGCCTCGGCCAGCGCGGCCACGGTCGCCGGCGCCGACCCGCGCCGCAGGCCCAGCACCGGCACCTGGGCGAGCCAGCCGTCCGGCCACGCCTTGTCTCCGTACGGGGCCCAGCGGCGCCGTAGCCGCTCCGCCCCGATGCCCTGGAGGGCGGCCCACCGGCAGTAGGCGTGCCACAGCACGGACGGCGGATGGCAGACGCCCTTGTGGTCGCCGCGTACCAGCGCGCGGATCGTGCCCTCGGCGGTGAAGCAGGCCAACTGCGTGCTGACTCCGGCCCGCAGCGTGACCCCGGCGGGCAACTCGCCCCGCGCCGCGCCGAGCGTGTCCCCGACGGCCAGCCCGAGCAGCAGCCCGCGCACCCGCGACAGCGCCCACTTCTCCCCCGGGAACCCGCCCGACGGCTGCCCCTCGTTCTCACTCTCCCGAACCTGAGAGCCGCTCTCCTGGACCCGGGGGACGGTCTCCTGCACCTGTGCGGCCGTCGCCGGCGTACGCCCCGAAGCATCCCCGACGGTCAACGCCCGCACGGCGTCGTGCAGTTCGACGTGTGCGGAGAGCTTCCAGCCGTGCACCAGCGCACCCCGCAGATCGGCGAGCGCGGCATCGCCGTCGACACCGGTGGCCAGGTGGCCGTAGACGGCGGCGACGGCCGGGGTACGGCTCTGCCCGGCGGCGCAGTGCAGCAGCACCCGCTTGCCGGCGCGGCGCAGTCGCAGCACCGCGCGGGCGGCCTGGTCGACGACGTAGTGGAGATTGGCGTTGTGGTCGTCCCGGTCGACGAGCCAGACGCGGACGTGCTCGACGTCGGCGCCGGGCAGCACGGGCCCCGTCCCCATCCGGCACAGCGACACGACCGCGTCGACGTCGACGGGCGCACCGCTGTGCAGCAGGGGGAGGTTGCCGAGCAGCACGCCGGGGTCGTACGGGTGCGGGAGGGCGAAGCCGCGGGGCGCGCCGGCCGGGACGGGCGCGCGGACGACCGAGGGCCAGCCGATGCCGTCGTCCTGCCCGCCCTGCGCGGTGCGCACCGCCAGCCGGACGAGGTCGGCGCCGGTGAGCCCGGGCCAGCCGTGCACGTCCTGCTGCCATCGCAGCGGAATGCCGGAGCAGCCCCAACGCGCACCGAGCAGGGCGCCGGCGATCGCGGCGACGGTGTCGGTGTCGTTCCCGGCGCGCACCGCCTCCTCCAGCGCGAGCCGCAGATGCTGCGCGGGGAAACGTTTCTGGGCGGGGTCGAGCCCGGGCACGGGCGTACGGACGACGGCCGACCAGGCGGCCTGGAGCGCGTGCACGACCCAGCCGTTGCCGGCGAAGTGCCGCGGCGGATGCGCCTCGGCCTCGTCCAGCCGCTCGGCCCACAGCGCCCGCCGCTCGACGGGCAGCAACTCCAGTCCGGCCCGCACCCCGTCGAAGGTCCCGTCCAGCACGGCGGTACGGATGCCGGAGCACCACAGGACGCAGGCGTCGGCGCAGTCGGGGTCAGGGTGGGTGAGCGCGCTGACGGCGACGGCGGCCTCGGCCATCGCACGCACGTCGCCGAGATGGGCGAGGGCGACGATCCCGGTCCGCATCAGCGAGCCGTTGCCGGCGCTGCGCGGGTGCCGGTCGGCGTAGTCACGGGCGGCGTCCCGCAGCGCGGCGCCCGGCGCCCCGCCGGCCTTCTCGGCGGCGCGGAGCACGGCGCGCGTCTGCGCCCCGACATCGCTGGCGCCGCCGTCGAGCCAGCGCCGGAAGCCGGCGGCGACGGCGTCGAGGGCCTCGGGCGCGCGCAGGTCGGCGCCGGTGGCGGCCACTTCCGCGACGCACACCTGCGTCTGGGTGTCGTCGGAGTACTCCCCGGGCGCGTACGGCCCGAGCCCGCCCCCGACCATCTCCGGCCGCCGCTCGGCCCCGAGCACCGCCGCGAACTCGTACGGCACCCCGAGCGCGTCCCCCACACCGGCTCCGAGCAACACCCCGGCGGCCCGATCGGTCCGCCGCGCATCCAGCCGCAGATTGGGAACCCGCACACGCCCCATGAGACCTCCTTGACGAAGCGACGTCACGCGGGGGGTACGAGGTCGACACCGCCAGCCCCACCGACCGGCCGGCCGGCCGACCAGGCAGCTAGCCGGCGAAACCCGAACCCGAACAGGCGGAACCGGCCCGCCGAACCAACGAACGAACCGAGGAACTCCCCCGCCCCTGACACCGCGCCAGCTTGGCACGCGCCCCCCTTATCGTCAAGCAGACGCTATCCCTCCGCTCCTCCCCCTTGATCACCGACCCCTGGGCGCAGACCCCCTTGCCTCCCTGTGGCCCGTCTGAGTACGCCTACTCAGACGGGCTGGTGGCCGATACGGATGGGTGGCTCGACGCGGCGTCACTACTGTGCTTCTCGACCACCGCAAAGTGGTGATCGAACGTTCAGAGGTCTCGCCGACGTACGACGAGGCACGGGGGGAGGGGCCGCGCGTGGCGTGGGACGAGTGGGAGCAGCTCAAGGCTACGGCGGCCGAACGGCACTCCACACGGATGCAGCTCAACCAGGCGCCCGGCGACCAGAATGGCGCGACTTCGAGCAGTAGCGGCGTTTCCGGCAGGCTCCGGTCCGACAAGAAGGCGTGGTCTACGGCCGGTCAAGGCGTGGGGGACTTGCGGGACAACATCGGCAAGGCGCTGACGAAGCTGGAGCACGGCGCGTCAGGGCTCGGCAAGGACGCCGCCTGTTCAACCGCGGCAGCCCAAAAGAGCGTGTACGACTCTTGGGAACGCCGCGTGAAGGAAATCAGCGAGCTGTGCGACGGGCTAGCCGACGTGCTGGAAAAAGTGGGGAACGACCAGCTCAGGACGGATGAGTCCATCAAGGCCGGGATCGCTGGGCTGAAGGCCCACTCCGAGGGCACGTCCGCCGGCGGCGGCACGGGCACGGGCCGGTGATCCGGACGCATGGACCTCAAGAAACTCCAGGCCATCAACCCCTCCGAGTACGCGGACGCAGCAGACGGATACCGCGCGATCAGTGACATGGCCGACGCGGCCAAGGGGCGCATCGACAAGCAGATCACCAAGGCCATGCAGCAGGCCAACGAGGGTGAGGCGGCGAACGCGGCGCGGCAGCAGTTGACCAAGCTCTCGCAGAACTTCCACTACACCCAGACCGAATGCGGCCTGATCAGCGGAGCACTCACCGGCTTCTCATCCGAGATCGCCGCACCACGTCGCCGTCTGCTCGAGGCGCTCGATGACGCGAAGGCGCTGTCATACACCGTTCACGCGAACGGCGGCGTCACCTACCCCGCCGGTGGCGAGAACGAACAGACCGGAGAGAAGATCGTCGGCGGCACGGTCACCGGGTTCAACGGCATCTACAGCCGCGGACCCGGCCCGGACATGACCGGCCTGCGCAGCCCCAACCCGAACCGTGCGAAGGCTCAGGACATCGCCGACCGCGTCGCCCACGCCGTACAGGAAGCCAAGGAGATCGACGACCGCTACAGCACGGCGCTGGGAAAACTCAAGGCCGCACCGGGTCTGGCCGTCGACACCAAGATGTGGGCCGACGTGGCATCCGACGTCGACGCCGTCAGCTCAGCGGCAACCCCATACCTTCTGGACAACATCCCGATGGACAAGTCGCCGGCCGACATCACCAAGTGGTGGAACAGTCTGAGCGATGAGCAGCGGGATGAGTACAAGAGGGGTTTTCCTGAGCTCATCGGGAATCTGGACGGCATACCGGCGGTGGTGCGCGACGAGGCGAACCGCGAGAACATCCAGACGCTGATTGCGAAACTGGAGGGCCAGCACGACGACGACTCCCAGACGAAGCTGGACGGCTTGAAAGGCATCCAGGAGAAGCTTCTCGCGGGCAGCGACCCACCCATGTATCTCCTTGGCATCGGCGACCAAGGTAACGGCCGGGCCATTGTGGCCTACGGAAATCCGGACACCGCACAGAACGTCTCCGCCTATGTTCCGGGGCTCACCGCGAGACTTGACGGAGATTTTCCCGGCGGGACAATGAAGCGCGCCCAGGACACGGCTCTGACGGCCAGGGAAGTTTCCCCTCACAGCTCTACTTCGTCAATCGTCTGGCTCGGCTATGATGCACCCCAGCTCAGCGCACGTGACTTCCTGAGCAGCAGGAGCGTCATGTTCAGGGACGACGCCGAGGCGGGAGCACCCGATTACAACCAGTTCATGGCCGGCATCTCGGCGACACACGAAAACGGCGATCCTCACATCACGGCCATCGGCCATTCGTACGGATCACTCACCGTCGGCCTCGCGGCTCAGGAGAAGGGCGGCATCCCGGGAGCCGATGACATCATTCTCGTGGGAAGCCCGGGGACTGGGGCGAACTCTGCGGACCAGTTGAATGTAGGTAAGGGACACGTGTTCGTGGGCGCGGCCGATCACGACATCGTCACGGGACTTCCCTCCAAGGGACAGGTCGGCAGCGGGGTCGCCGGGGGTATTCTGGGTTCTTTCGCGGGTGCGCCGGAAATCGGTGCGGCAGCTGGTGCGAGCGCGGGTGACCCGGACGGCGACGATCTCTGGTTCGGCAAGGATCCTTCCAGCAAGGCTTTCGGTGCCACACGGTTCGCGGTGAGTGACGGGCCGACTATTCTGGAGGATCACGGGAAGATGAAAGCTCACTCCAACTACTTCAACCCCGCAAAAGATCAGATGTCGGCGGACAATATCGCGAGGATTGTTGTCGGCAAATCCGACGAGATCGTTCAGGAGCAGCCGCGGTGAGAACTGCATACCCTGGAATTCTGCTTGGTGCTTTGCTGTTGACTGGATGCAGTTCTTCGGACGCGACGTCTGTAGGTGACTCGAAAAAAATGAACATGCAAGAAGCGGCAGAGCACGCGGACAAGATCCTTGACGGCACGTTCGCCGCGATCAAGCCGACAGTTCATTGGACCCATGGCGAGTCAACCGAGGGCAGCTGTGACGTATCGAGGCGACGGGCGGTAATGACCGTCATTTCGGAGGAGCGAAGGGGAAACTTCCTGGGCGTGGTGGAGCGCTACTGGAAATCGCAGGGATACAGCCAGATCGGCATGAACCGGAACGCGAAGAGTCCGGCCATGTACTTTCAGACGCCGGATGAATTCAACGTACGCCTTCTGATCGGCGACAACGGGCAGGCTTTCTTCGAAGTGGCAACACCGTGTGTGGAAAAGTCATCGGTGTCACCGCCCGCTTCGAAGACAGTCGGCCCGAATTATGCAGGAAAGCCGATTCCGGACCCGAACGTCCACTCCGACTTCTGGTCGGCGTCAACCCCGATCACCTCAGCTTCACCGACGCGGTCGCGGTAGTCGACGGGGGCCTGCCCGCCCAGGCTTGCCGTCAGCGGTGCAGGGCGGTGGCCGGGGGGAACCACCGTCCACCCCAGGTCGGTCCACACGGATCCGACGGCGCTCTGCTCATCCGCATCGGGTTTTGCCAGGTCAGCACAGAGGACTCGGCACACAGGGGCGGGGCCCCAGAACAGCAGGGCATGACACCTCGGTCCGCTGCCGCAACCGCTAGACTGTGCGCGGTGCACCACTCAGGTGGGGCGCCCTGCGGATGTCTGGGGCCCTCATGGGTCGGGATCCGTCCGATGTGGGCGGATTTCTAACACCCTTGCCCACACATCCCTGCCTTCGTAGCTCAGGGGATAGAGCACCGCTCTCCTAAAGCGGGTGTCGCAGGTTCGAATCCTGCCGGGGGCACAGCGAAAGGGCCAGCTCAGGAGGGTTACCTCCCAGGCTGGCCCTTCGTCGTTTCAGGGGCCGTGCCACAGGCGTGTCAGTACGCGCACTCACGAGTCGGGAGCATCCGCGCCGCGAAACTGGGCCCACGAGCGTGATCGCCTCATGAGGGGCAGCCACTCACGAACCTTGCGAATGGCGGAAGATCCGTACAGCGGAGCTAAGTTGTTCAACCTGTGATGGGAGCACGGCTCAACATCTTGAGCAACGCATCAGCGGTGAGTGTCTAACTGCGTGACAACGCCGACGAACAGCGGCTGACAACCGCGGACCGTCGCGGCAGGTGAGAGATACATCGGCTGGAGGTCAAGCACTCACCGCAGTTGCTTCGGGACGAAGAGGCCGTGCGCTCCAGCGCGAGGTCCGGGCCGTCTCTGGGCCGTCCAAGGCCAGCCGACGCCGACCGACAACGACAGAAGTCCACGGCATCTGAGCAGTTCAGAGCCGTGGGCTTCGTCAGTCCTACTGGTCAGCGAGACCCGTGATCAGTAGACCGGCTACTGATCACACCTCGCGGCGCTTGACTCTCGTCCATGGAACGTCACCGCCCTCTCGGGCCTCATCGGAGGTGAACGGGTTTCCGAGGCGGTAGGTGTCAGTTCCACAGCAGCTCAACCACGGCACGGACCTTGCCGCGCCAGGCGAGTGCTCGCACATCAGCCCACAGAAGCGTGCCCGGCCACAACCAAGCATGCCGGTGGCTCCTTCCCACGATGTCACCACTGCACGCTGCCGCTACCGCGCCGACCACCGGGATACACAAGATCATCGACAGCACAGGCAGAATGCCGCCCTCCATGCTCACCAGGACCTCGCCGAGGAAGAGTGTTCCGGCAACAAGTCCCGCCAGAAGCCGGCGAAGCAGCCCACGAGAAGTCAGCCAGTCGGGTGCGACCGCCAGCGTCGCACCGAGCAACAGACCCAGCACCGCACCCGCGAACAGACTGCCGCCCACGAGGATCACTTCGGAGACGAGAGCCGAAGGCACGTCGTGCCAGTGCCCCAGCACCGCCGCGACCATCACGCTGGCCGTCCACACGGCGCCCCAACCCAGCGCGCAGACTCCTCCGACAACCAGGCCGAGCCGCAGGCCCCGCATCACTACGCCGCGCTTCACCGATGCCCCCTTGCGTCGCAGCTTACGTCCAAGAACGCAAGCCTCTACCAGCGGAAGGCTTCTGACATCCACGGCTGACATCAACGACGCCGGATGGGGGCGTACACCAGCCCCCTTGTCCGGCCCTCGCATCAACCAACGGTCGCAGCCCGAGCGGGCTCGGATCGAACTCCTAAAGCGGGTGTCGCAGGTTCGAATCCTGCCGGGGGCACAACGCTTTACCGCCCTGACCTGGGGTTTATCTCCCAGGGAGGGCCCCTAACCGGCCTCGGACGTCTCGTCCGGGGCCGTTTTCGTGAGCGGTGCGTGAGCGGACGGCGCACCAGGCCCCGCGATCTCTCCGGACGGATCAGCACCGTCCGGCACGTTCGCCTCCGCAGGCTCGGCCTCGGCCGGGGCGTGCGGAGCGACGCTCTTGGAGGCGGCGCGGGCACGCGGTACGAGCCTGGCTGCGGCCTCGGCGATCGCCAGGTCCGCCTCGGGGAGCAGGCTCGTGTACGTGTCGGCCGTGATGGTGATCGAGGAGTGGCCGAACGTCTCCTGGTTGTACTTCAGGTCGGCCCCGGCCGCGTGGGCCAGCGTCGCGGCGACCGTGCCGTCCTACCTCATTTCGAGTGCCAGCAGTTCCAGGGCTTCCTCCCATCGGAAGCGTTCCGCGGCGCCGCGGGCCTTCGGCCGGTGTGGTTCGCATGAGCCGATCAGGACGTCCATCGCCCGCAGCCGGTCCAGGCTCTGCTGGTAGGCGGGGTGGGCGGCCTGGGCGGAGTTGAGATAGGGCAGTGCCACGGTCGGGATGCCCATGCCGTACGCCTCGCAGAGGATGCCCAGGGCGAGGGTGTCGGAGATCCCGGCAGCCCACTTGTTGATCGTGTTGAAGGAGACGGGGGCGACCGCGATGGCGTCCGCGGGCGGTAGCGGTCGGGGGTCCCCAGGCGAACGCCAGGCTGAGCGGATCGGGTACCCGGTCTGTGCCTCGATCGCCGTCTTGTCGATGAAGCCGAGGCCCTGCGGTGTCGCAGTGACACCAACGTCCCAGTTCGCCTCCTGGGCGGCCGTGATCAGCTTGCCGACATCAGGGGCAACACCCGCCGCACAGACGACGACATACAGAAAGGGCTTCTTGTCGTGGACGGTCGGTTCGGTCACGCGGGGACTCCCAGTTGGCGGCTGAAGTGGTGCAGTTCCGGCAGGGTACGACGGCGGTCCCGGGCGGCCATGTCGGCGACCAGGTTGCGGACGTCGGGACGGCGGATGTCCTGGGCGGCGCAGGTCTCGGCGTTGCGCAGAGCCTGGTAGCCGTCGGCGAGGCGGCCCTGCTGGCTGTAGGCACGAGCCGCCTCCACCCGCAGGGCGGCGCGACGCTCGGGGACCGGGATGTGCCGGCGCATGAGGGGGCGGACAGCTTGGAGGGCGAGGCCGGCGTCGCCGAACGCCACCAGAGCGCTGAGCTCGTGCAGGGCGACATTGGTCGGGCTGAAGGTGGCCCATGCGTCGGACCGGTCCAGGGTGACGTACCGGGAGACTTCCTTGGCCTCGGTGAGGAATTCCTTCGTGGCCGCGCGGTCACCGCGACTGCTGGCCGCGGTCACACCGCGCAGGAGCAGCAGTCCGACGGCAGCGAGGTGGATCCAGGAAGGTGGCGGCCACCAGCTGCAAGGAGACCACCGTCCGGAGAAGGCGCAATCCCAGTTCCCCACGAGCATGGGCAACTCCACGACTCGACTGTCAGGGCGGACGTCCGGTTTGCGCTATAACCGGCCACCGTTCGTTGTGAGCCGCTCTCTCCGTTGGCATGCAATGGCACTTCACAGACGAGTAGGTGCCGGTATCTCCCGAGCGGCCCTCCTCCTCGCTTCCAGCCTGCGCAGACGCACCTGTCGGAGCGCTGCGGGGGTGCAACCGCCGCGCCGTTCGGAGCCTCCACATCCAGCTCATCAGCATGCCCCCGGCACCAGGACTGTGAAACAGATCTGGTCATGTTGCCCAAAGCCCGTTGATGGGCCTCTGGTCGCCCCTCATCCTGGAACGTTCGTCAGCGGCCGAGAGGAGAACGGTGAACGACCCGCGACGCCATGCGAGTGACCCCGACGTCATCGGGCAAACAGCAGGGTTGGTCAGCTTCCTGCGCGACATGGTCCACAGCAGCCATCAGCGACAGCGTGACGACCGCAGCCGTGAGCACCTATGGCTTGCCAAGCTGCCGGACCCCGTCCGCAGACCGGCACCGCGCCCTGACGGCGTACTGCTGACGCTCGACCACGTGCCACAAAGCGCGCCGCCCGATCTGCCCGACTCGCTCGACGGCTGGGTGGAGCCGGTCCGCTGCCTGGATCCCGACGGAGGTGACCCGCCCCTTGCCGAGGAGGGGCCGGGGACCGAGCTGGTTCGTGTCGCAGACGCGAAGGAGCGGCCGGCTGGGGAAGGCACCGTGCGCCGTGAAGAGGCCGGTGACGTACTGCGGGCCTACGGGGCCTGGCTGGATCGCTGGCGCCGCTGGGCGGCACGGGAACGCGACGAACGACCGCTTCGTGAGCTGTACGACCGGATGTACGCGTGGCACCAGAAACTGGCTCGGGAGGACGACCAGACGGAACTCGTCCTCGGCATTGGTCTCTTGACCTGGCTCGGTCCGGACGGGGACGTGGTGCACCGCCATCTGTTCACCCAGCGGGTGGAGACGTCGATCGACCGACGCACGGCGCGGCTGACGGTCAGGCTGTCGTCGGAGAGCACCCTGCGTCTCGAGGACCAGGACTTCCTGGACAGCGACGACGGATGGGTACGCGAGCGCGGGGCTGCTCTCTCGGAAGAGATCGCCGCACGGGGGATGGATCCGCTCGGGCCCGAGGCACTGGAGCAGTTGGCGCAGTGGCAGGAACGGGCGACCACCCGCCCCATGGGCTTCAGCGCGGCGTGGGAGCCGCCCCGCGCGCCCGAACCGGGGGCACGTCTCACCTATGCGCCTGCCCTGGTCATGCGCCCACGCAACCTCAACTCCCTCCTGCGGTTCTATGACCAGATCGCGGAGACGGTGGCCTCGGAAGGCCGGGCACCGCTCGGCCTGGCCCAGATGGCCATGACGATCGAGACCGCCGACCGTTCCACCTGGGACGGGGACCAGAGGGTGCCGCTCTTCGGCGACGATCCGCTCTTCCCGGGCAAGACGAACGCTCAGCAGCGCAGTGTGCTGGGGCGCCTGGAGCAGGACACCGGTGTCGTAGTGCAGGGGCCACCGGGGACGGGCAAGACCCACACGATCGCCAACCTCGTCTCCGCGCTGCTCGCACAGGGTCAGCGGGTACTCGTCACCAGCGCCCGCGACCAGCCGCTCACCGTGTTGCGGGACAAACTTCCCTCAGGTGTACGTGACCTGTGCGTTCTGCTGCTCAGCTCCACTCGCCACAACGGCGAGGACGAACTGGAACGAACCATCAACGCGCTCACCGACCAGGTGGCCGCCAGTGATCCCGACGAACTGCGCGCCGAGATCCGCCGTCTCACCGGCGAACGGGACGAGGTGCGAGGACGCATCGAGACGCTCACGGAGCAGGTGATCTCGCTGCGGGAGGCCGAGTACCGGCATCGCAGCGTGGCACCGGGATACGCGGGAACGCTCGCCAAGATCGTGGAGCGGGTCCAGGCCGGCGCCGAAGAGTTCAGCTGGATCGGCCGTCTCCCGGACACCGCCGAGGAGGCCCCTCCGCTGACCTCCGAACAGGCCCACGAACTGCTCGTCCTGCTGCGTGACGGCGCTGGTGAACCGCGTGCCGGCGGCCCCTTTCCTCTACCTGACGAGCTTCCTTCGGCCCGGCACATTGCGGACGTCTTCGCGGCCAGCCACCTCAGCGACGAGGGCCTATCCGCAGAGGTTGTCGAGATCCGGAACATACTCGCCCACCTCGACGCGTCCGTGACCTCCGAACTGGCATCGCTACTCGATACCTGCGCGACTGCCCTTCATCACCTCAGGATGCCTGCCGACGCCACGCGCTGGAATTCCGGTTCCTGGATAACCCGGGCGCTGACAGACCGGCTCTCCCGCTCCGACCTCGGGCTGTGGCAGCGCGTGTCAGCCGTCACCGACGACATCCACAAGGTCGCGCAGGACGTCGATGCGCTGGGTCTGCGCCTGGTCACCGTGCCGGGGGACCTGACCGCCCAGGATGCGGCCCGACTGACAACCGCCGGCACGGCGCTCCGGGACCACCTGGCCGCGGGCAAGACCCTTCGGTCCCGGTTCCCGGGCAAGGCGCAGAAGAACGCCCGGGATCTGCTGGGCTCCTGCACCGTCGACGGCCGTTCGCCGCAGACAGCCGAAGATCTGGACGCCGTGCTGACGCACCTCCGGGCGTATTCCGCGCTCGCCGGGGCAACCACGCGCTGGCAACAGGTGAACGCCGACCTCCCGCAGGGAGACGTCGAGATCCGGCTGGCCGAACTAACGGAACGGGCAGCGTGCCTTGAGCACATTCAGGCATTCGGCTCAGCCCGGGACAGCGTCGACGCGCTTCTCGTACGTCACGGCGTGCGGCTGACGATCGCCTCCTGCCAAGCATGGCAGGATTTCAACGCCGGGGTCGCCGCGCTCCGTGGCCGACGGGCCGCCGACGAGGCGATGACCCAGTTGTCTGCCTTGGACGAATTCCTGCGTACCCCCGTCAACGGCACGCAACCGGCTGCGGAGTCCGTAGCCCTGGTGCAGGCTCTCCGTGATCAGGACGTGGAAGCTTACGCCGAGTCTCTGGAGGCATTGGCCGCCGCGCACCACCGGGAGCACCGCACACATCGATGCGCCGAGTTGCTGGGCTCCCTGCGCGCCGGCCACTCCCTACTTGCGGGCCGCCTCGTCGACAGCGCCGACGATCCCCTGTGGGAGAAGCGGCTGGGCTCCTTGGAACGGGCGTGGGCGTGGGCGAAGGCGTCTCGTTTCCTGGAGAGGCAGCGCACGCCCGGTTTGGAGCTCGAACTCGAAGGTGACCTGAGCGAGCACGAAGACCGACTGGAGCAGGTAACCGGTGAGCTGGCTGCGGCTTGGGGCCGGTTGCACTGCCTGGTGCGGATGACGCAGGAACAACGCTCGGCACTCCAGGCGTACCGGACGCACATAGCGTCCCTCGGCAAGGGGAAGGGCAAGAACACGGGCCTCTTCAGAGCCGCGGCACGCGATGCGATGTCTGTGGCCCAGGACGCGGTGCCTGCGTGGGTCATGCCCATCCCCCAGGTTGCCGAGATGGTGCAGGCGAGGCGGGACGCCTTCGACGTCGTCATCGTGGACGAGGCCAGCCAGGCGGGCATGGACGCGCTGTTCCTCCTGTGGCTGGCTCCCCGCGTGATCGTCGTCGGCGACGACAAACAGTGCGCACCCGCCCTCACGCGGAACGGCCGCCACCAGGCCATCCAGGACAAGCTGGCCGCCCATCTGCCGGACATGCCCAGCCGGCTGCGCCAGCTCTACACGCCGCACACCAACCTGTACCAGCTGCTGTCCACCTTCTTCCCGCAGGTGATCCGCCTCGAGGAGCACTTCCGCTGTGTGCCCGAGATCATCAACTGGTCTTCCAGCACCTTCTACAACAACAAACTCCTGCCCCTGCGGCAGTACGGCGCCGAACGGCTGGAGCCGTTGCGCACCCATTTCGTGGAGGGCGCCGTGGCCGTGGGCCGCGAGAGCCGCATGCACAACCCCAAGGAGGCCGAGGCGATCGTCGACTGCCTGGCCCGCCTGGCCGAGGACCCCGCCTATCAGGACAAGACCATGGGCGTGATCGTCCTCCGGAGCTTCGGACAGATCAAGCTTCTGGAGTCCCTCATCAAGCAGCGGCTGCCTGCCACCGTGCGCGAGCAGCACCGGATTCGCGTAGGCAACGCCGCCTCGTTCCAGGGAGACGAACGCCACGTCATCCTGCTGTCCATGGTCGTGACCGACCCGCCCCGGGCAGCAGGCGGCCACAAGAGCGAACAGCAGGCTTACAACGTCGCCGCCAGCCGGGCCCAGGATCAGATGTGGCTCTTCTACTCGGTCCCGCCGGACCGTCTCAAGCCGCACGACCTGCGGCTCAACCTTCTGACGTACATGGAGAACCCGCCCGCGGCACTGGAGGCCGCCGACGACATCGGACCGGTGCTGCCGGACGTCCGCAGGGCCCCCTTCGACTCGCTCTTCGAACAGCAGGTGTATCTGAAGATCAAGAAGCGGGGCTACCACGTGATCCCGCAGTTCCCGGCCGGCAGCAAGCGCATCGACCTGGTGGTCGTCGGGGCTCGCGGCCGTCTCGCCGTCGAATGCGACGGTGACGCCTTCCACCACGCCACCCGGCAGCAGATCGAGAACGACCAGCGGCGGGACCGCGAACTGAAGCGTGTGGGCTGGGAGTTCTGGCGAGTGCGGGAGAGCGAATTCCGCTTCGACCCCGATGCGGCGCTCGATGGACTGTGGCAGGAACTGGACCGCCAGGGGATCCGGCCCGCCAACTACACGCAGTCCACTACAGCCAACCGGACGGCCGACTCCCACTCCGAGTGGAAGCCGCTCGATCTCTCCTCGGACGACGAAGTCACCGATGACGAGGACACCGGGGATGAACAGACCGACGACGACACCACGGAGTACGCCGCATGACGCACGAGACCGTTCTGGGCCCGCTCGACGGCAACACCTTGAAGGAACTGGCCCGCGTCATCTGCGGCGACGACCACCTCTACTACCGCAGAGGGTTCGAGATCGCCCAGTTCCTGGAGAACGCCGGATGGCACAAGGTGCCGGAGTACGACGGCGAGTTCCGGGGCGAGTGGACACTTCAACTGCTGATGGAACGTCGTGAGAACGCCGCCGAACTGGAGAAGGTGCTCCTGAGACTCGCGGACGCTCGCGAGTACCTCGGAGAACCCGAGGTGCTGTCGGCCGTCGTCAACGCGGTCAACGGCTTCCTGGTCCACGAAGGATTCCGTCTGGAAAACCCTGGCGGCCGGCCCAGGGTCGTCGTCTGCGACCCAGCCATGGCGCATCCGGGTCATCAGGCCCCGATAGAGCTCAAGGCCACCATGGCCGAGATCATCCGTGAACTGCGGATGGCCGCGCTGCTTCAGCGCCGTCTGGACGAAGCCCGCACCTGCTTTTCCAACGGCGCTCACGTGGCGGCCATCATCATGTTGGGCAGCTTCCTCGAAGGCGTCCTGCTCACGGTGATCGAGGAGCGCGACGTCTCCCTGCTGAACAACAAGGATCCGGATTTCATCGGCCTCAAGGCCCTCATCGGCATCTGCCACAGGGCGGGTTGGATCGACGTCGACATGGAACGCTTCAGCCAGTCGCTCCGCGAGTACCGCAATTTCGTCCATCCACGGCGTGAGTTCCACGAGGCGCACACTCCCGACCGCGACACCCTCACCGTGTCCTGGTACGTCGTGAACGGTGCCCTCAACGACCTCGCGGCCAGCCAGCCCAAATCCGACGACTAGAGCCGGCACGTACGACAGCCGCAGGCGTGCCTGCCGTGCCACGGCGCTCAGACCAGGCACGCCTAAACACGAGGGGAGCAGATTGTGAAGGTCACAGCAGAAGTATTGAGAGACCTTGCGGAGCCGTCGAACGTCTCGGTCCACTCGAACCAGGAGCTGGCAGGTGACGTGAGCGCCGCAGCGGCGAACGACGACAAGCAAAGAGAGGGGAAGGAACTCGACCGGTTGCGCCGAAAGCCCGGGCTCCGCCCCATACCGGCCAGTGATCTCGGCCAGCTCATGCAGCTGACGCCTTGGGATGTGCTGCACTCCTTCGGCCGGGCCATCACCCTGGCACGGCGCGGAGCCGGACGTGGCCTCGCCGAGCACTGGAGTTCCCTGAAGTACAACCAGGCTCTGACCGGGGACTCGCAATCCTTCATGGCTCTGTCCACCGAGGGCAAGGAGACCGCGGACTACTACAAGGCGCTTCAATCGGGAGAACTCGGCACCGGCTTCGCGCTGGCTCTCGCCACTCGACTCCTGCGCAGGCGCTATCCCGACCACTTTGTCTCGATCGTGCCGGCTGACACGGCTCTGCGCGTAGGGTGGGCACTGACCAGCAGGGACTCCGGCCCGAAGTCGGGTTACCGGTACCGCCCTCAGTTTTTCGCCGAGGTATGGAAGCCCGGCGAGCCCTCTCGCGTCTTCCCGATTGCGTGCAAGGGGAACCACAGTGGGCTCTCCGCCTCTCACACCCAGCTCGCCTCGGCCTCCGCCCACGTCGAGGCAGTGCACGTCGGAGCGTGGGACGAGACACCGTGCCTGGTGTTCAGTACAGAACTCCCACTCGACGGCCCCTTGAGGGTCCACACCCTGGAGGCGGACGGAGAAGGAGGCTGGCTGGACACTCCGGCCCGAGTCCTTGACCACGCGTTGGAGGACGAGAACGTCTATCCCGGCATCCGGCCGCCCGCGCGAGGCGACAAGCACGCCGAGCCGGAACCCGGTTTTCACGTGAGCCCCGACCTCTACGGGTGGTTCCAACACGCGCTCGCACGTACAGCCGCAGCCGGTCTCACCGCCTTCGCCGGGGACGCAAGAGCCACCGCCCCGTACCTGACGAAACGACAAGGGCAGCGGCACTTCGCCGGCATTACGCACGCAGCGACAGACAGCGTCCAGGACGCACGGCACCGTTTCTTCGGCATCGACTTCGTCGGCACAGACCACGTCTTCCGGCTCAACAGGAAGCGAGTCGAGGCGTTCTCCGGGGTGGCGGAGGACCTCTTCCGCCATCTTGAGGGTGGCAGGGTGGAGCAGTACCGGCGGGAAATCTACGCGCGCCGGTTCAGCTGGCCAGCCGACACCTGGGCTCGGCGCTGGGGCGGTCCCATCTCCATACATCCCGACGGTTCCGTGCTGGCCATGCGCCTCCTGCGCGAGTGATCCGCGCTGTGCGTATGAGAGCGGGCGACTCTCGGGAGAAAGCCGAGCGCAGGAAGAGTACGGCATTCCGAACGCCACGATCACCCCTGCGCGGCGGCAGAGCGAGTCCGTATCGCGTTCACCGAACCGAGGCTCAACCTCCATGCCGCCGGGTCGGTACCTGCGGAACGGATCTGGCACACATGAGGCCGGGAAACCGCGTGAACACGTGAGAACTACGGAGCAGTGTTTTCCCAGATAAGGCGCCCTGCGGTCACCATTTCCGCAGGTCACAGCCCCGCCCCGAGAAAACTCCCTAAAGCGGGTGTCACAGGTTCGAATCCTGCCGGGGGCACAACGCTTAACCGACCTGACCTGGGGTTTCTCCCCCAGGAAGGGGTCTTCGGCCTCGGACCCTTCGTCCGGGGCCGTCTGCGTGAGCGGTGCATGAGCGGGCGGATCGCCACGTCCCAGCCCTTCTCCGGATCGATCAGCACCACATAGCACAGGCTCTATCTCGTATTCTTGGGCGGCACCGGGCTCCGATTTGGCTTCGGTGTGTTCGGCATCCCTTGCCGGCCGGGGCGAGGGACTAGGCACGCAGCAGCCTCGGCAATCACCAGACCAGTCTCCGGCAACAAGCTCGTGCAGCTGTCCGTCATGACGCCTTACAGGCCGACCCCGGCCAGGTGTGCCAGCGCCGCGGCACCGTGTCGCAGAGCCCGACAGGGCGATGATGCTTACTGTCACGGCGAAGCCAGCACCGGCTCCTTTCCCGGAACCAGCCCCGGCTGACCAGACACATTCGCCTGCCTCTCGGCGCTGCCCCACCCTGCGAGCCAGCCACCGGCACAGTCCCTGCCCACCCGCAACCCGAGGATGAACCCTCGGCCTCATCTACGACCAGGCCGGGCACCGCATCAAGAACGCCAGCCCATCGCCGCCAACGGCGGGTCCCGCCGATGCCCCTGCTCTCAGCGGTAGTCCGGCTGATAGAGAGTCACATTAGTTACAGCATCATCTCGTTGCACAGTATGTAGCCGCCTCGCTACCCTTGGCGCCGAGCGACTTGTTCGATGACTCCGCGCTATGACGGGTCAGCTTCCTCGGCTTGTGCTTGACCGGGCCGAGCAGCGGGACCGTCTTACTGTGCTCCCTCGGGTATGAGGTTCATGTCCACCTCCCCCCTCGGGCCGGATGGTGCGTGGCTCGGACGGCACCAGACGTCCCGGTGGCAACTGTTCTGCGGACCGACACGGGTGGAGGTCGGCGGTCGACATGTCCGCGCTCTCGCTCTGCCGGGCGCACCCGCGACTTGGCAGCACGACGCCGACATGCCGGTGCCTGAATCGGCCGACCTTCACGGAGAGCTGTTCCGTGTCCGACATCATCACTTTCTCCATCCCTCTGGACCAGGGCGAGGTTGGCCTCGTCGCAGCTGTTCTCCAGCGGGCAGCCGACGAGTGCCGCGCCGCTCCCTCACCCGAATCCCCAAGTGGTCAGGGCTCCGAGATCACAATCGGCAGCCTGGCATCGCACTGGGCCGGGATCGCAGAGCAAGAACTGCACTGCAGCATCGTCAACCTGCATGGTGAGCGGTTGTATATGGTCACCCTGTCTTCTGAAGGGTGGTATCAGGTTCGTGCGGCACTCAGCGAGCGCGCCGCGCGGCATTCACTGACTCGGGTAGACACGCCAGCAGGTCGTGAGGATCGAAAGCAGGCGCGCAGAGCACTCCTCCTTGTGGATCGGATTACGGGAGCAAGCAGTGACCGATGAGTCCGTCGGCCATCCCTTCGACACAGGCGAAGGTTGGCAGCCAACGCAGTGGACGCTTCCCCGCGGCACTGCCGTCGACAACCTTGCCTCCTCGCTGTCCGGGCAAGGTTCTACCGATGGAATTGCCCGGGTTCTCTCACGCGCTGCAGTACGCCCCGACGAAATGCGCCGGAAACTGACCGAGTCGGTCGAACTGCGCGTGCAGGGTGCCACTTTGTTGATTGTCGAGACCAGGCTGTGGTCCGCATCAGTGGTGCCGCATCCGGCTAACCCACGGGAGTACGGGCGCCGGACTTACGCACTGGGTGGAACCGGGACAACATTCCCTGAACCAAGGTCGGCACCGAGCAAAGGGGCGGAGCTGGAGATCCATGTGGAGGATCCGAGCGCGCTCGCGCAGCGGCTGGAAGATACCAAGGGCCGTTTGACGAAGGAGAATCCCCTCAGCGAGGACATTGCGGTGGAGGGAGTACTCCAACCGCTTACTGTCGTGCCACTGACTGTCAATCACCGCAATGGTCATCCAGCTGCCTCGCTCTTGATTGCCGCCGACGGATCTAGCCGCATCAGTGCGGTGCACGATCTACTCGGATATTCCCCGTCGAAAGTTGCATACGAGTGGGGTGGAGACGACCGTAAATTTCGCCAGGAAGTGAACCGTTGGATCCGGCTAGTCCAGAAGCAGGGCTGGGACAACCTTAGTGAGGAGGAGCAGGCAAAGGCGCGCGCCCTCACCATCCCCGCGCGTATTGTCGTCGGGTTCCGCCCCGATGCTCGCGCAAATCATTTCTTCCACACGGCGGTACGCAACTTCATCGGCTTGACGCATATCCGGCCGCCTAAGCCGTACGGCCCTGCCGTGGAGAACGAGGCCAAGGCAGATGCTGTTCTCGACGTCCTAGCACAACCCACAACCACGCGGCCTGCCCGTATCTCTGAATCAGAGAAGCAGTGGTTCGCTGGAGTGATCACTGAACATGACGCCTTGGCCGAGGGGTTCAGCCGACACCGTGATGTCCGGGCTGCAGAGATCGTCCGAGCTGTTCTAGGCGGGGGAATCGGCACAGCCCGTCGCGTCAACGACGGGATTCGATCGTTGACAGCAAAGCAACGGCCAAAGCGAGAAGATCGTGTGGATATTTCAGTTGAGCTAATTCTTCGCCCGGTTCGCACCGAGAAGAGTGATGCGATCCAGTTCGTTCGGCCGCGTCGCGCGGTGCTGCAACGCGCCTACCGAATGCCCGAGATCGAGGCCCTTCCTTCCGACTCGCCCCTGGAAGGGACCGCAGAGGACCCACGATCTCTTGAGGATCTGCGTGATGAAGCCCTACAGGAGGTGGAGCATGGCCTCGGCGACAGCGGGCGTCTAGGCGTCGCCCAGACAGAACTTTCAGTCAAAGCGGCTTACTACATGGCGATTGCGGAACCTATGGCTTTGCAGCGCGAAGTTTTTGGCGGATCCGGTGACGAGGACGATCGCACCCTGCCTGTCGTGATACGCGCCATGCTCTCGCGCCGTCGAGGCGTATTCCAGGCATACGATATCGTGCGAGCAGGCCGACTTGGTCAGAAGCTGTACGAGGTCGACGAAGCCGGGATGCCGATGCTCACAGTCGGAGGCGAGGCCCGCGAGCTGACCGACTCGCTAGTGCGCCACACATATAACGGCGAGCCGCTGGCAGAAGTCGCGAGCGGGTTCAAAGCTGCAAGTCTGTGCTGGGCTGACGTGACCACGACTGTCGAGGCCCTCAAAAAGGCCGTTGCCAGCATGACGAGGGTCCCCATCCACGTAGGCGGGGCCAGCCTCGTGGAGCGGGACGGATGGGATTCAGCCCAGGTCTCGTCCCTTCGCCAGAGGCTCGACCGTATCGATCGCACACTGGCCAGTTGGGCCGACCGGTATGATGACCTGGACGAGTCCGTCGCTCGGGAGGCCGAGGAACACGCTTAGTCAACGGATGACTCTCCGAGAGGCCAGCCTCCTCTCCAATCTCGAAGGCATCCGCGTGTTCAACTGACTCCAGGGGCAGAAAGCACCAATGCATTGCCCCGGAGGGACGTTTTACCTGCCTTCGCTACGTTGTGATGCCTCAACGGGGCTGCTACGGGCTCGGGCCACAGCAACCCCCGGCCCCTGGCGACTGAGTCCGCTCCCCCGCCGGCGGTCACGACCACAGCTGCAACAGGTCGCAGGGAGAGCCCAGCCCCTTCCCAGGCAGCGCCTAGCTGACGCCTCGACACGTAGCCCGACTAGACAGTCACGGCAACGCTTCGTGGCGATCACGGCAGTGTCCTCAGCGCCACAGACTGGCTGCACCGCATCCGCTACCTCCGTCCTCGCGATCACCCGCGATCCGCAGAGTACGGCTCAAGCTGTCGGCGTGTGTGAGCCTGTAGATGACTCGGAGGGGGCCAGTCCCACTGGGTCCGCAGGCAGGGGCCGAGACACTGAACGCAACGTCGAAGCCGGGCACGAACTCGACCCCACGAGAACCTGAGCCATAAGGGCTCACTGCCAGTTCGCCGGGGGCGTGCCAGACGCGTGCCAGATCACGCGGGAAACCACGGGGAACGCGGGGGAGTAAAGCTACGACCGATCGAGCATCGGCGCCGCTCCGCCACAGCTCGGCCCAGCAATGAATCGAAATAACCAAAGCTTCCCAAGCTAATGGCTCAGGTGGTGTGCACACGGACCGGGCACGCGCTTCTCTGGCTGACGGTCAGCAGCGAGGCACACGTGTGCCTGATCGGTCGGTGCACCCGCCGTCGTGGCGGACTGTCGTCGGCTGAGGCCCAAGCGCTTCCCAGCCCTGTTCAAGGTGAAGGTGTGAAGCCTGCGGACTGATCCAAGTGGAAGGCGGAGCCGGGAGCCGTCGAAGCCCGACCGTCGCGTAATTTGTTCGGTCGAACTCCTTGGTTGTCGCTGGGGGGGGGGCGTCCCATCTGTCCGACTGTCCCAGCAAGTGGAGTGAGCTGCGCAAACGGCTGGGACAGCGATGTACCCAGATGTCCCACCTGTCCAAGCTTGCCGACGGGCTGAACACCCAAGGTGTTGCAGCCTCCTCAGAACCGGATTGGCCAGTGAAGCGATTCCGGAACGTGAACGGTGGGGGTCCAAACAGGACTGAGCGTGCCGAGTGCCGCTTCCGCTGCTCCTAGTGCCGCGGTGTAACTTCCTCGGCCTAGTTCCTGCACAGCACACGCGGGGCAGTCCCCTGGCCGGTTGGTATGCTTTGACGACGGATCCATGCCACCACGAACGTGGTTAAAGGCATCCAAAGGGAAGTCGGCGCGCACTGTGTGCCAGGCGCCCTGGCGAAGAGCGCCGTCCAGACCAGCGGCGACTTCCGGCCGCATTGGAGGGTAGACCTGGCCGCCGGTAGACCGAACCATGAAGACCCGGTCCAGGAACTCGACACTGTCACCCTGTGGACGCTCGGCATTCAGCCACGCCAGGGCCTCGCTCCGGCTGACCGGCCCCCACAAGTGCTCCGTGGGGTACTGCGTCGTCTCGAACCGTGTATCGAACTCCATCCAGTGCGAGTCCTCCACCACCATGCCCGGCGCGGAAGCCGAGCGGACAACGACATGGCTGTACCCCTCGGTGCCCTCTCCGGCAGCGACAGAATCGGGCAATCCAAGGGAGATGCGGCCGGCGCCGTCCCATGCGAGCACGGCAACCTCCCGAGGAACCTGCGCGGGATACAGCCGGCCACCCGGGGTCGGATGGCCCCAGAGTTGGTTGATGAACTCGGCAAGGTCCCGCAGTGCCCGTGCCGCCGCCACGGGGGTATCGATGTGAGAGTCGCCGTGGGCCACGGAATTGCGCCGCTCCACCAGGCGGAGCTCCAGGTGGCGCGCTCGCTGGCCGCGCAACAGACCCGCGCAACGGGCCCAGCGCATCAGGCTGCTCAGCATGCCATTGAAGAAGATCAACTGACCGCCGACCCGAAGGCGCCACTTCGGGCTACGCCCTCTGCTCCCCCTGGGCAGTCCATTACAAGCGTCACTCACTGCCTGCGGCGTGGTCACGTCCGCTGAATACGGAGGCAGCGTCCCGGCCACGTCTTCAAACGTCACCGAGCCGCCGCACCACTGAACAAATCGATCACGCAACGCGCCCTCCAGCCGCAGCATCGCATCGTCCTGGACTCGGGTGTAAAGGCTGTAGCACAAGACGCCCTGCGCGAAGAGCTTCGTGAGTTCCTCGAACGCTCCGCGTGTCCGCTCCGGGACGTCAGTGCTCAACTTGCACGAGGCAATCTGACTTTGCTGGAACCGCGCGGCGTCTCCAGGTTCCATCCGGCCGAGCCCATGAGGGGTGAAGGCAAGCGATGTGCGGTCGGCAGCCTGCAACTGCTCCAGCGACTGAATCTCCACGCAGTACTCCTCGTTAGGGGCAACAGATCAGAATCCATCACCGAGCGCGGGCCCGCTACTTGTTTTGACTCAAGGTCTGCCAGCCATGCTTCCGTCAGCGTGGCTGGCTCTGGTCGACGGTATGACAGCGTGGCTGAGGCCGGTAGGGCTGCATCGAGCACACGCGTGCGTGGTCGGTCGACGCACCCGCCTTCGTGGCTGACTGTCGTCGACTGAGGTTCAGACGGGCAGGGGGCAGCGAGTCTCTTCCTACCTCTCCGGCATTCCAACGGAGGCCAACGTAAAGCGGCGGGTAGGGGAGCCGGTTGGTGGTCGGGCTCCCCTACCCGCATGAGACGGAGGGACGTCATGGGTCGGCGCTGTTTGCGGCCGCCGGTTCAGAAATGGTGGGGTTCTTCGCTCACGGCCAGGAGGCGGCCGCGGCTGGTCGCGACGCGGAGTACGTCCCGCAGGGCCCCCGTCAGTTCCTTCATCAGGACGCGCAGGTCCTCCGGGGGCGTGTCAGGGTCGTTGAGGGTGTCCGAGGCGTGTTCCAGCAGTTCGGTTACCGTTCCCAGCTGGATCGCTTCGATGTTGTCCGCCAGGCGGGACATGTAGCCGGCCTTGTCGTCGGTACTCAGCTAGCAGGGCTTGCCGTCCGAGCCCGACCACGGTAGGAGTCGTAGTTCGTTCGGTGCCGTCATTTTTGAGTCTGCCTCTCATGGGTCGGGGGGGTCGCTCAGCAACTGCCTCAGTTCCCGTTCCTGGACGTACGGATCGGTGATGCGCTCCAGTCGCAGTCGCTCCCGGTCGAGCCAGATCCGCCTGCGCCGCCGCGGCCTCCGCATGCGGCCTCGGCCCGACTGCGGAGCCTCCACGTCGAGAACGGTGAGAAGCAGCAACGGGAGACGGGCCAGCAACCAGACCGGCGGTCCCCACAGCCACTGGAAGCAGTAGCGCGACCAGAGGCGCAGCTCCGACTTCGGCGGACGGGGGCCCCAGACGCCGTCCGAGCCGATCGTCGCGGTGGTCATCCGAGTGCTCCCAGTCCGTCCGCGGATATAGCGCGGCGCATCCTGCCCGCGCCACGCGCCGCCACCGCGAGGCCCGTTGAGCTCCCACCTGCCCCGGGCGTCAGCCTTCGTGGGGCGCTTTCGGGCGGGTGACCGGGACGACGGTGAGGAGGTCGTCCAGTCCTTTGAAGTCGTCGGGATTGGTGGTGAAGAGGGGGAGATCCTCGGCCACGGCGATGGCGGCGATCATCAGGTCGGCCACCCGGCGGCGCGGCTTACGGCCCGCGCTGATCACCGCGGCGTAGATGCGGCCGTAGATGCGCGCCGCGTCGGCGTCGAAGGGGATGGGGTCGAACTCGTTCTCGGCGCGCTGGAGGACGTCGAGCCGTCGGGCGCGTTAGGCGCGTTCGGCGCGTTCGTCATAGCCGCTCTGTTCGTCGTCGCGACGGACCTCGTGCGGGCCGGCGGAGAGTTCGGCCAGGGTGATGGCGGTGATCGCCATTTCGTCCGGCAGTTCCTCCGGGGCGACCCACCGACGCAGAATCATGATGTCGGTGTCGAGCAGTCCCTGCCTGTGCGCCGTGCGGTCAGCGGGCATAGGGGTCGTCCAGGTAGGCGTCGGCCGTGGCGTCCTGGTCGGCGCGGAACGCTTCCAGGTCGATGGCGGGAGCGGTCCGGGACATCGCGGCGAACTCCTGGCGGGAGACGAACCGGCGACGTCGGCGCAGAGGGACGAACTGACCGATGGGGTGCCCGTCACGGGTGACAGTGAACGACTGGCCGCCCTGTATGGCGTCCATGATCTCCCGGGACCGGTTACGCAGATCCCGCTGGGTGATTTCGGGCTGAACGCTCATAACCTTCACCGTAGCGCTCGGTGCCACAGCGTGGCACTTGGTGCGTAGAACTCCAGTGCGTGGTGCTCCAGCACAGTGGCGGGGCGTTCGCCGTCGCCGTCCTCGAAGGCGTATCCCCGCACTCGCTCCCGGTTCCGTCCTCCACCCAGCCGAGTGCGGCCGTCGCGGGCACTGACCCGGTGTCCGCCGCGCACCTGCTTAGGCGAAGCCCCTGAGGTGGCGCGCCTGGCGATCGCGACGATGCGTGAGTGGTACGACGAGGAAGGGTGGGGGGTGCTCGACTCGCCCGAGACTCCGGGAGGCAGGGAGCCACCGGTGAACGCTGCCCCGCCCGAAGAGGCCGCGACGTCTCACCGCCGCGGCGCGGGATGCCCGCCAAGGAGGGGCCGGCCCGGTGGCTGCAGGAGAAGCCGGTCGGCCGTCGTGACCCCGCCTTCGCTGGAGAGCCCGCACAGCGGGCCGGAAATCTGTCGAGCCAGGCTCTGTGCCGGCTCTACCCTTCCCGCATGGCCCATGGAAAGACCTCGTACGTTTGCCTGCCCTGCCGGGCCTCGTACAAGCAGCCCTACCCCGGGCACCACAACCACGACCGGATCTGTCCGCGCTGCGCCGGACCGCTGATCCACGTTGGCTCCGCCTTCGCGGCGCCCAGGAGGCGGGACACCGCCGCCTGGCGTGCCCTCTCCGTGCTGCTGCACGCCGGCGTGCGCTTCCACAAGAGCTGCTGCGGAGGCCCCGGCTACCGCCCACGCACCCTCAGTGAGGTACGCGAGCGGATGGCTTACGCCCGTGCAACCGGAGAGCCCTTCGCTCAGGCGTTGGTCCGCCGCGTACTGCCCTGAGCCCGCCGTGCCGCAGTGATCAACCGACTGCCATCGTCTGCGCCCTCGACCGCACGGACCATGCAGCTTCTGGCACCGATCACACACGTGGGTGCTTCCCGTCGGCCCCTGACATGGCGCCGACGCGCCTGCTCTGCCAAGACCTCAGCCAACTCCGGTTCCCACCGTGCGAGAAACCTGTACACGGAAGGCATGCGCATCGCCACCGATCCGGTCCAGTACGGATCCGAAAAGATTCACCAACAGGTGGACCATGCCCGCGAGACTGTGGGCGACGTCTTGGGCCGCCTGTCGAGCGCCGATCCGTTTGGATGACAGAGTGGACACCATCCCGTACGCCTTCGTGGTCACCGTGATCAACCCCGTCCCGGTGTCGGCCTCGCCACCGGGTCACTTGCCGCCCGACGCTGAAATGAACTCGGTGATTCGGCTGTCGACCTCCCGGCTCCCCGAGGACGTCCCACTGGCACGGGTGTACGCCTCCCGCACCACCCACCGTCTCGACAACCAGAACCCTGTGCCCTTCTGGATTCATCTCGGGCCTGACAGCGGCTCGTGGTGTTCCGTCCGTCCCGTCGCTCCGGACGCCTACGACGTCCACGCAACCGACGGCGCCTGCCTGGCCCGCATCACCCGCCGAGCCGCGCGCCTCCTGCCCTGGCCGCGACGCGCCCGATGGTCCGCACAGCTCACCAGCCCCTCGCAGTCGGTCACGGGGAACGTGGGCACCTGGTACGCGTGGCTCGCCTATGTGGTGACCGCTCCCGTCTGGATTCTCTTCGCGCTCTGCGGGATGGCGTACTCGTTGTTCGACGGCACCGCGGACGACTACACGTTCCGCGGTCCGAGCCGCACCCGCTGGCGCGCACACGGCGCGGGCACGGTCCTGGACCGCCGGGGCATCAGCAAGACCTACCGCTTCGCCGGCCGGGGTCTGGACGTCCGGGTCGCGTACGCCCTGGCTGTTCTCCAGACTTGGCAACGCGGACGCCAGCCCGCGCGCGACCGTCAGGTCAGCTCCCCGGCCGGTCGGCCTGCGCACCGAGACAGTCCGTAAGGCCGGCGGTCGCGCTCGGGATCGTGCCTCGGTCTGGCTGACGGTCGCGCCGCCGCCGGTGTTTCACAGGCCCGCCGTGCGGGGGGAGCGGTGGGCTGTCAGGGCCCAGATGACCCAGGCGTCCAGTGCGATCGAGATCAGGGCCCACAGGGGCTGGTACGGGAGCCAGAGGAAGTTGGCGATCAGGCTCAGGGAGGCCATGAAGACGCCGACCACCCGGGCCCACAGGGCGTCGGTCAGCAGGCCGAGGCCGGTGATGACCGAGATCACGCCGAGGATCAGCAGGACCCAGCCCCAGCCGGTGAGGTTGAAGCGGTAGACGTAGTCGTTGATGTTCGCGTAGATGTCGTCGGACGCGATGGCCGTGATGCCCTTGAGGATGTCCAGCAGGCCGTCCACCAGCAGCACCACTCCGGCGAACACGGTGCCGCCCGCGACCCACATACTGGCCCGGTCCTTGCCGTCGCCGCTCGCGTGGCCCTGGTGCGGATGGCTTCCCGGCGATGTCGGCTGCTGCGTCATGGCGTCGTCCCTCCTGCGGTGCGATGCGTCCACCGTGTTCGCCGGGCGGGCGCGCCACCAGCCGGAAGCCGCCGAACGGGTGAATCGACCCTACGGCTGCTGCAGCGCCGGCTCCGGCCGCCGGCGTTCGGACGCCCCCGCCACGGCCAGCAGCAGCGTCACCGCCGCCGACGCCGCCGCCATCGCGGTCATCGCCGCGGCGGGCGAGGCGAGCTGCGCCGCCGTGCCCGCCAGGGCCGCGCTCACGCCCTGCGTGGTCAGCATCCCGGCCGAGTGCAGCCCCAGCGCGTGACCGCTCAGTTCCGGCGGGGTCAGCCGCATCAGCCGCTCCTGCTGGACCAGGCTCGCGCCGAAGCCGGCCGAGGCCAGCGTCACCAGGCAGGCCGCCACCGGGACCGGCGGGTGCAGGGCGAACACGAGGTACGGCACGGCCAGCAGCGTCAGCAGCGGCGTGGCCGAGCGGCGGCGCACCGCGGGCGGCAGCAGACGGCCCACCGTGACGTCGCCCGCCAGCATCCCCAGCGCCGCGCACGCGAACAGCGTCCCGGCCGCACCGGGGGCGTAGGAGACGTACAGCGACTCGCAGCCGACCACCAGGCCGTTGGGCAGCCACAGGCCCAGGTAGGTCAGGCGGCGCGGCCGGTCGCGCCACAGGCGGGCGTTGGCGTGCCAGGTCGCCGCCACCGACGGGCGGCCGGACGAGCGGGGCGCGCGGCCGGTCAGGCCCAGCCGGGCCACGGCCGCGGCCGTCGCGTACAGCGCCGCCGCCAGCAGCAGCGACACCCGCGGCGACAGCGCCGCCACCAGCGCCCCGCCGGTCGCGTACCCGGTGATCTGCATGAGGCCGCTCATCATGTTGAACACCGAGCGCCCCAGCAGATAGCCATCGTCGCCGCCCGTCGCGAGGATCTCGTTCAGCAGGCCCCAGCGGACGCCGCCGCCCAGCGAGGCGACCAGGCCCTGGACGAGGACGACGGCGAGGACCGCCGTGAGCGGCAGGCCGGGCAGTGCCAGGGCCGCCGTGAGCGCGGCGAAGGCGAGCGAGACGCCCGTCAGGGCCGCGCGCGGCGGCAGCCGGTCGGCGCCCGAGAGGAACAGCGTCGCGCCCAGCACCTGGGCGAGCGAGGCGCCGAACATGCTCACCGCCGACAGCAGCGGTGAGCCGGTCGACCGGTACACCAGGGTGCCGAGCGCCAGCCCGCTCGCCGTCTGGGCGACGGTCTGGGCGGCGGCGGAGAGGAACAGCGGGGTGAACTCCGGGGTGCGGAAGAGGTCGCGGTAACTGCGCATGCGCCGGAGTCTCGGCCGGGCGCCGTCACGGCCGTTACTGTTTCGCGGGAGCGCGAAACCTCCGGGCGCGGAACGGAGCCGGAGCCCGGAGCACGAATCCTCCGGAGCACGAAACCTCCGGAACTCGAAACTTCCGGGAGTGGGGAGGCGGGGCATCGTGGGGCTCTGGCAGGTCAACGCCGACACCCTCGCCGGCAGCCGCTTCTTGATCTCCCCGCTCGCCGAGACCTTCGCGAGCCTCAAGCTGCTGCACGCCGGCGCCGGCCGACATCCCGGCGAGCGGGCCTGGCTCCGCGCCCACCTGCCCGGCTACCGGCGGCTGCTGGCCGGCGATCCCGTCACCGCGCTGCTGGTGCGCGCCGGGCTCGGCCCTTCCTGGATCGCTGACTTCCTCACCCCCACGCCCCGCGACGAGGAGGACTTCGCGGCCGGGGCCGCCCGGGTCCGCGCCGCCGATCCGGTCGCCGCCCGCGCCCATCTGCGCACGGCGCTCGCCGGGCCGCTGCCGGCCGCCCTGGACCGCGACGACCTGCCCGAGCGGGCGGCCCGGCTGCTGGAGTACGTGTGGACCGAGACCGTACGGCCCTCCTGGGAGCGGCGGCGGCACGTCCTGGAGGCGGACGTCGGCGTGCGCACCGCGCGGGTGAGCCGGGGCGGCTGGGCGGCCGTGCTGGACGAGCTCAGGCCGGGCACCCGCTGGCTCGGCGGCAACCGGTTCCAGGTCAACACGCAGGTGTATCCGCCGCGCGAGATCGCCGGCGCCCAGCTCGTCTTCGTGCCGGTCACCCCGCAGACCGGCTGGGTGTCGTGGGACGAGCCGCCGAGCCGGTACGCCGTCGTCTACCCCTGCGCGGGCGTCCTCGCCGACGCGGACGCCCGGCGCTCCTCGGTCTCCGCCGCGCTCGGCGCGCTGCTCGGGGCGGCCCGGGCCGAGGTGCTGGTCCTGCTCGACGCGCCGCTCAGCACCACGCAGCTGACCGCCGTGACCGGGCAGGCGCTCGGGTCGGTGGGGCGGCATCTGCGGGTGCTGCGGGAGGCCGGCCTGGTGGAGCGGCGGCGGGCCGGGCGGTCGGTGCTGTACGCGCGCACGGAGGCGGGCCGGGTGCTGGTCCGGGCGGCCGCGCCGGACGGCGGGCGGGCGGGCGGGCGCGGCCGCGATAGGGTCCTGCGTTCGGTCCGGGACCGATCCGGGCTACCCGGCCCCGGCGGCCGGTCCGGGCGCGGCGCACAGGCGCTAGCATCCGGCCCATGACGACAGCAGACAGCAACGGCGCCTCGCCCCTCGACGTGGAGATCGGCGCCCTGCGGGGCGGCCCGGCGGACCTGAAGCAGTACGCGGGCCGGCCCGTGCTCATCGTGAACGTGGCGTCCAAGTGCGGGCTCACCCCGCAGTACGCCGTCCTCGAACAGCTGCACGAGCGGTTCGCCGGGCAGGGCTTCACCGTGCTGGGCGTGCCCTGCAACCAGTTCGCCGGGCAGGAGCCGGGCAGCGCGGCGGAGATCGCCGAGTTCTGCTCGGCGACGTACGGCGTCACCTTCCCGCTGACGGAGAAGGTCGACGTCAACGGCGAGGACCGGCACCCGCTCTACGACCGCCTGGCCGGCTTCGCCGACGCCGAGGGGCACAGCGGCGACATCCGCTGGAACTTCGAGAAGTTCCTCATCGGACGGGACGGCGAGGTCGTCGCCCGGTTCTCCCCGCAGACCGCGCCGGACGCCCCCGAGGTGGTCGCGGCCGTCGAGGCGCAGCTCGCCTGACGCACGGTGCGCCGCACCACGGAAGCGCACCGCACAGCGCCGCACCGCGGCACGGCGACGCGCCGTGCCGCGGTGCGGCGCCTCACTTCAGTTCGTCGGGGCAGGGCGTCCCGCGCGGCACCTTGTACGGCGCCGCCAGCCGGTACGTCCCCGCCCGCGGCGCGAGCAGCATCGTCCACTTGTCGCCCTTGTCGTCCTCGGACGTCTCCCACAGGCAGCCGTTGACGTTGTCGTACGTCTTCGGCGTGCCCTCGGCGCGGTGCTTGGACGCCTCGGTCTCCTCGGGCGCCTTGAGCCGCTCGCCGTGTTCGTCGACGATGCTCAGCCAGGGCGAGTACGGGATGCGGATGAGGACGCGGCCCGGCTCGCTCACCTCCAGGGTCAGCTCGTCCTGCTCGGCCCGGTCGACCACCGCGTGCGGCTCGGCGAGCGGCGCCGGGTCGGTCACCTCGAACAGCTGCCAGTTGGCGTCGCCCCAGAGCTGCCGCAGATAGGGCTGGCCCTGGCGCACCAGCTCGCGTTCGCGCTGGCCGCCGTCGCCGTCCGGCTCGCCCTTGGGCAGCACCACGTAGTGCACGGCCCAGCGCTGGAGCCACTCGTGGTAGTTGGCCGAGTTGAGGGTGTCGTCGTAGAAGAGCGGGTTGCGCTTCATGTCGGCCTGGCGGTTCCAGCCGCGGGCCAGGTTGACGTACGGCGCGAGCGCGGAAGCCTCGCGGTGGGAGCTGGCCGGGACGACCTCGACCCGGCCCTTCTCGGCGCCGGCCTTCTGGAGCTGGTGGACCAGCGGGGCCAGCTCGTGCGACCAGGAGGCGGCGGGCGCGGTGTGCACGACGTCGTCCACCGACTTGACGCCGATCCAGCTGACGAAGCCGATCAGCGCCACCACGATCGCGTACCACTTGCGCGAGCGCGGCACGGCGAAGGGCAGCGCCGCCACCAGGATCACCCCGCCGAACAGCATCGCGAGCCGGGTGATGTTGGAGCCGATCTGCGAGCTGACCACCCACACCCCGACGACCGACAGGGCGTACACCCAGGAGGTGATCCGGACCGTCTTCCACTCCCGCGGGACGAGGACGGCGGCGAGGATCGCGTAGAGCAGCGGCAGGCTCGCCGAGCCGAAGCCCATGGGCTGGGTGCCGGAGAAGGGGAACAGCAGGGCCGAGACGGCCACCACGGCGGCCGGCGCGAGGCCCAGCGCCCAGGCGCCCGGGCGGCGCTTCTGGAGGAACAGCGCGACCGCGACCAGACCCACGAACAGGCCGGCCACCGGTGAGGACATGGTGGCGAGCGCGGCCAGCGGGGCCGCGGTCAGCGCCTTCGCCCAGCGCTTGTGGCGCCAGCGGTAGGGCCAGCAGAACACGGCCGCCAGCGCGCCCAGCGCGAACAGCGAGCCGAGGCCGAACGTCACCCGGCCCGACAGCGTGTTGCACACCAGGCCGAAGACGCCGGCCAGCGCCGCCCACAGGGGGTTGCGGACCGCGCGGCTGCGGATCAGGACCAGGGTCAGCAGACCCGCCGACAGCGTCCCGGCGATCATCATCGTCGTGCGGACGCCGAGGACGGACATCAGGTACGGCGACACCATGCTGTAGGAGACGGCGTGCATGCCGCCGTACCAGGCCAGGTTGTACGCCGAGTCAGGGTGCCGGCCGACGAACTCGGCCCACGCGTCCTGGGCCGCGAGATCGCCGCCGCTGTTCGCGAGGGCGAAGAACCAGACGAGGTGCAGGACCCCGGACAGGACGGTGAGGGAGAGGGCCGGGTGCCGGAGCATCCGCTCCCGCAGCGCCATGACGGCGGCCCCGGCGCGGGACCGCCCGCCGCCGCTGCCCGAGGCGGCCCGGTCACCGCGCGGAGCCGGTGCGTCACGTTCCGCGGTGTTCGTCCGCGGACGTATTCGCGGCCCGGCTCCCGGGCCCGGCTCGGCGTCGTCGGCGCGTGTCGGCTCCGCTGTGGCCACCTGAAGGCACTCCCCGTGTCCCGTCCCTGAGTTTCCGGCCGCGTCCCGCGTCCGGCGACGTGCCCCGTCTCGCGACGCTAGCACGCACCCCGCCGGGCGGCCCCACCTGGAGGGCGTACCGACGGGGTGCGCGGGCCGGGCCGGCCGGGTGTCAGGAGATACGGGTCAGCTTGTCGGTGAAACCGGGCTCGGCGAGGTCCTTCTGGAGGGCCACCGGGACCCGGATCGCGCTGCCCGCGCCGCCGTCGCCGACGGTGAGCGTGCCGACCTTGGTCCCCGCCTTCGCGGAGTGCGGCACGGCGTCGGCGGTGAAGGACAGCTTCACCTCGGAGCCGGCCCAGCCGACCGCGGTGACGTCCCGGGTGAGCACGACCGGGGTGTGGCCGCCGAGCCGGTCGTCGACGTAGCCGACGACGTCGCCCTTCTTGAGGATCTTCGCGGAGGTCAGCGCGTCCTGCGCGCCGAGCAGCGCGGTCTTGCTGACCTCGTTGGCCGTGGCGAGGATCGACGGTCCCTTGTGCTGGCCGAGGATCGCGCCGACGATCGTCACCGTCTGGCCGCCCACCTTCTTGCGGGAGGCGAAGAGCAGGTTGCCGCCGGCCGCGGTGGTGGTGCCGGTCTTGAAGCCGATCGCGCCGATCCGGTACGGCAGCTCGTTGTAGTTGGGCCAGTTGTGCCCGGAGGGGTCGGTCCAGCTGGCCACGCTGGTGATGGCGACCATGGCCGGGATCCGCACGGCGGCGTTGCCCAGCTTCACCTGGTCCTCGGCGGTGGAGACGGTGGTCTTCGTCAGGCCGGAGGGGTCGGTGTACGTGCTGTTCGTCATCCCGAGTTCCTTGGCGGTGGCGTTCATCTTCTTCACGAACGCCGCCTCCGAACCGGAGTCCCAGCGCGCCAGCAGCCGCGCGATGTTGTTCGCGGAGGGGATCATGACGGCCGACAGCGCCTGCTTCTCGGTGAGGAAGTCGCCGGCCTTGACGGTGTTGAGGGTGGACTCGTCACCGGTCTTGTCGTAGCCGCCCTCCTTCTCCGCCGTCGGGTCGACCTTGATCTTCGGGCCTTCCTCGCCGGGCTTGAGCGGGTGGTCCCGGAGGATGACGTACGCCGTCATGGTCTTGGCGACCGAGCCGATGGCCACCGGCGTCTGCTTGCCGAAGTGGCCCATCGTCCCGACGCCGGTCACGTCCATCCAGCCCTGGCCCTCGCCCGGCCACGGCAGGGTCAGCTTGCCGCCGCCGAAGGTGTAGCTCTCCTTCGCGGTGAGCTGGAGACCGGGCGCCGGCAGCGGCCGCATGGCCTGCGCGACTGCGAAGACGATCAGCAGCAGCAGCACCAGCGGCGTCCAGATCTTCACCCGGCGCACCGTGGTGCGCAGCGGGGTCTGGGGCGGCGGCGGGGTGTTGGTCAGCTCGGCGAGCAGGTCCAGCGGGGGCTTGGGGGGCAGCGGCTGCTGGGTGGTGCGCTCGGGGCCGACCGGGGCGGCGGCGGGGATGGCGGTGGTGGCCGTCACGTCCGCCTTGGGCCGCGGCGACTGCTTGCCGGGGGCGTCCTTCGGCTTGCCCTGCGGGTCCGGCTTCGGCTTCGGCCCCGCGTCGTCACCGGCGTCCGGCTCCGCCTTCGGCTGCGACGTCGTCTGCGGCTTGCGGGTCGCCGGGTCGTCGAGGTGCTTGAGCGCGACGAACTTGCTGGTGCGCTCGGCCTCCGACTCGGGGGCGGACTTGCCGTCCGGGCCGGCGTCCTTCTTCGTACCGGTCGCCTTCTTCGCGCCGGCCTTCGTCCCGCCGTCCTTCTCCGGGGTCCTCCCGCCGTCCTTCTCCGGGGCCTTCCCGTCGTCCTCCGGTCCGGCCTCGCCGTCCTTCTTCGCGCCGCCGCCCAGCTTGAGCATGGTGGTGGGCTGGTCCACCGGGGGCTTGGGCGCCTTGAAGATGGCGGTGGGCTGATCGACCGGGGGCTCGGGGTCGGCCGCCTCGGGGGCGGGGTCGGCGGACGCGGGCTCGGGCTTGGACGCGGGCGTCTTGGCCTTGGACGTCTTGGCCTCGGGCGTCTTGGCCTCGGGCTTCGAGTCGTTCTTCGCTTCGGCGAGCTCGGCCTCGGCGGGCTTGGCCTCGGCGGGCTTCTTCGCGTCGGCCTCGGCCTCGGGGGCCTTCGCCTCCGGCTCGGCGTCGGCCTCGGCGTCCGGCTTCGCGCCGCCGGTCTTCGCGTCCGGCTTCGCCACGGGCGCGGCTACGGGCGAGGCGTCGTCCGGCGCGTCGGCCTTCGCATCAGCCTTAGCGTCGGCCTTCTTCTCGGCCTTCGGCTCGTCCGCGTCGGCGGCCTCCGGCTCGTCGTCGCGCTCGGCGTCGTCCCGTACGGCGTCGTCGCGCTCGCCCTCGTCGCCGGACCCGCCGGCGCCGTCCGCCTCGGGGGCCGTCTCCGGCTCGGAGGCGTCCCCGGCGGGCTCCTGCCGGTCCTCGGCCGCGTCGGCGGCCTTCTCCCCGGCCTCCCCGGCCTCCCCGGCCTCCCCGGCCTCTCCGGCCGCCCCGGCCTTACCGCCCTCCGTGTCCTCCTCCTCGGAGGCTGTGGAGGTCTCGGTGTCCTCCGCCGTCTTCAGATCCCGTACCGAAAGCACCCGAGTGGCGGTGTCCACACCACCGCGCCGCTCGGACGTATCGGCCGACCCGCTCTTCCCGGTGGTGCCGGACGTGCCGGACTCCCCCGCCAGCGCCAGGCGCGGGTCGCGGGCGTCGCGCGCCTCGCTCCTCGCCCCGGGAACCGGACCCGCGCTCCCCGACGTCGGTTCTGCCGACGACTCGCGCTGCTTCGACCTGTCGGGGGACTCGCCCGCCACCGATGCCTCCTCCGTGTGCCGCACCCCGCGTACGGCTGCTGAAACCGTGAACCGCCACCTGGACGCCGGCCGGTCACGACCGGCCGTAGCGACCGGTCGTACCGCTGTCCGAACCATGTACCAGTGTCCTGTGTGCGGACCAAACCCACGCGGAAGACGAGAACGACATACCTACTGGTTCCACTACGAACCGGTCACGCACCCTCGACAGACCAATGTGAGAGGGGTCACCCTGTCATTCATCCACGCGGGGAGGCATGGATGGGCAGGAGCCGCAGAACCATTCCGGAGGAGCTTCTGCTGCTGGCGCTGGACCCGACCACGGGTACCACTGCACAGCCGCAGTCGCTCGACCTGGGTCTGGCCGGAGCGCAGCTAGTGGAGCTGGCGCTGGCCGGACGGATAGCCCCAGACGGGGATCGTATCGCCGTGGTGGTGCCACGGCCGACAGGAGATCCGACTCTGGACTGCGCGTTGGAGTTGCTGCGAAGGCGCGGCGCTCCGGTACGGGCCGTCCACTGGATCGGCGGGCCCCGTCTCGGGCTCCGCCAGACCTATCTCTCGCATCTGGAGCGGTGCGGCATGGTCGCCGCCGTGCCCGGCCAGATGTGCGGGGTGCTGCCGACGACGCGCTACCAGGCGACGGACACGGCCATCAGCCGGGAGATCAGGGCCCGGCTGGACTCCGCGATCCGCACCGGCGTGCCGCCGGACCCGCGGACGGCGGCGCTCGCCGCGCTGGCGCACGCGGTCGGCCTCGGCAAGCACCTGTATCCGGGCAACGAGGGCCGCTCGTCGCGTTCCCGGCTGCGGGACCTGATCCGGCACGACCCGATGGGCGGACTCGTCGCGCACGCCGTGATGGACGTCCAGAACGGCGCGGCGGCCCAGCCACGCCGCGGCCAGGCCACGGCCGGGGGCCGGCCGGAACCCGCCCGCGGCGTGCCGATGCAGGCGCACCACGGGTCCATGGCGCGCGCCGTGGCCCACTGAGGCACGGCACGCACGGACACCGGCACGGCAGGCGCCATCCACGCCACGCGCGCCACGCACGGCACGCACGACCCACCGCGCTCATGAACCACCGCACGCCACGCACCACAGCACGCCACGAACCACCGCCGCACCGCACGTCCCCAGTCCCGGTTCCGGGAGCCGCAGGCCGAGCGGGGTGGGGAGGCCCCAGGGTCTCGCCACCCCGCTCCGCCGTGTCCGGGGCGCGCGGCACCCGATCCGGCGTGCACGCGAACTGGCGCGCGGCGGCCGCATATCCGGCGTTTTCCAGCGGTGGCAAGCACGTTGGTGGCAATCTGCTCAACAGCAGATACGCAAAGTAGAGGTACGCAGCCGGAGGTGCACGTCCCGTGGCGTCCAATGTCAATCCCACCGTCCGGCGGCGCCGGCTGGGCCAGGAACTGCGCAGGCTCCGTGAGCTCAAGGGCATGACGGCCGAGGAGGTGGCGGAGCGGCTGCTGGTGTCGCAGTCGAAGATCAGCCGCCTGGAGAACGGCCGGCGCAGCATCAGCCAGCGCGACGTCCGCGACCTGTGCGGGGTCTACGAGGTGGAGGACCACCGGATCGTCGAATCGCTGATGCAAATGGCCAAGGACTCGCGCCAGCAGGGCTGGTGGCACTCCTTCGGCGACATCCCGTACAGCGTCTACATCGGTCTGGAGACGGACGCGGCGAGTCTGCGGGTCTACGATCCGCAGGTCGTCCCGGGCCTGTTGCAGACCCGGCAGTACGCGGAGGCGCTGATCGCCGGCGCGCTGCCGGAGACGGCGCCCGCCGACGTCGACAAGCGCGTCCAGGTGCGGCTGCGGCGGCAGGAACGAATCTCCGCCGCGGAGAACCCGCTGCGGCTGTGGACGGTGCTCGACGAGGCCGCGCTGTGCCGCACCGTCGGAAACTCCGACGTGATGCGCGACCAGTTGGAGCACCTGGTGGAGCAGTCCCAGCTGCCGCACGTCACCGTGCAGGTGATCCCCTTCGACATGGGCGCGCACCCGGGTCTGAACGGGCAGTACGCCATCCTGGAGTTCCCGGACGCGGCGGACTCCAGCGTCGTCTACATCGAGGGCGTCACCAGCGACCTGTACCTGGAGAAGGCCAACGACGTGCAGAGGTACAGCGTGATGTACGAGCACCTGCGGGCCCAGGCGCTGAACGTGGAGCAGTCGCGCGAGTTCATCGCGAAGATGGCCAAGAAGCACGCCAGTTGACGAGCGGGCGGCACGGTACATCGTGATCTCGCTACGTGGAAGACCTGTGGAAAAAAGCCATTCGGACGAGTGAACGGGTTTCCTCCGACACCGAGTCCGGCGAGTAGCGTCGATCACGCCATCGAGCAAGAACGGTGGCGTGAACCGCGCTGTGGGTTTCCGACGCGTCGTGCGGTGTCAGCGACTCAACCACACCACTCGCATTCCGGAGCAGAAATGGCAATTCGTCAGGGCGCCACGGCCACCTGGACCAAGTCCTCGTACTCCACGGGCAACGGCGCGTGCGTCGAGATCAAGTCACCGGTGACCGCGGCCATGGCCGTCCGGGACTCCAAGGTCACCGAGGGGCCGGTGCTCGACTTCCCCGCCGAGGCGTGGAACTCCTTCGTGCACGCGATGAAGGCGTGAGGGGGAGCGACCCCCAGCACCTGGAGCCCTCTCGACGAGGTCGCCGTCCTTGCCGAGGGGGCTCTGTCCTGCCCGGCCTCCGGGCCACGACGCGCGAGGACGGACCGGTCTAGGCGCCTCTCGGGTACCGGGCCAGCCAGCCCGGGGACGAGCCGCCGGGGCCGTGCAGGGCCGGGCCCTGGGTCATCTCCATCGCGAAGTCGTCCGCCAGGGCCAGCAGGGTAGGACGGCCCTCCAGCTCGGCCAGCCAGGCCGGCGGGAGGGCCGTCTCGCCGTGCAGGGCGCCCAGCAGGCCGCCGGTGAGCGCGCCGGCCGCGCCCGAGGGCCCGCTCTGGTTCACCGCCAGGCACAGCCCGTGCCGTACGTCCTCGCCGACCAGCGCGCAGTACACGGCGACCGCCAGCAGCTCCTGCGCGCTCCCCTCCCCCGCCAGCTCCGCCACCCGCCCGGGGCCCGGCATGCCCTGGCGCACCGCGCCCAGCGCGTGCTGGAGGGCGTCCGACACCGGCTGGTGCCCGGGCCGTACGGCCAGCAGCGCCAGCGCCTTCTGCACCGCGCCGTCGAGATCGTCGCCGCGGGCGAGGCCATGCACGATCACGGCGTACGCGCCGGCCGCCAGGCACGCGGCGGGGTGGCCGTGGGACTGTGCGGCGCACTCGACGGCGAGCTGCACCACGAGCTGCGGCTCCCAGCCGACGAGCAGCCCGAACGGCGCCGATCTGGCGGCCGCCTCCGGTCCCGGCTCGGCGGGGTTCTTGGGCGCCTCCAGGGTGCCCATGACGTCGTCGCCGAAGCCGAGGAGCAGCGCCCGCGGCGCGTCCCGGCGGGCGTAGAGCCATTCCTCCCGGGCCAGCCAGCCGTCCTCCGCGCGCCGTTCGTCGGGCCCCCAGTCGCGCTGGGTGGCCGCCCACCGCAGATAGGCCCGGTGCAGGTCGGTCGGCGGGTGCCAGGCGCCGGTGTCGCGGCGCACCTGGGCGCGGATCAGCCCGTCGACGGAGAACAGGGTGAGCTGGGTGAGGTGCGAGACCGCGCCGCGCCGGCCGTGCGCGGGCAGCAGGTCGACGACGCCCTCGACGCCGTGCTCGGCCTGGATGTCGGCCAGGTCGAGCCGGTCCACCGGCGCGCCCAGCGCATCCCCGAGCGCCGCCCCGAGCAGGGTGCCGCGCACCCGGCCGCGGAAGTCCTGCTGTTCGGCGCGGCCCCAGACGACACCGGTCGTCGTACTCACCCAGACCTCCCTCACGGCACCGTCCGTACGCACGACGCTCGGCACTGTAGTCGAACGGGAAGGCTGTGTTCAGGGGGCGATTTCGGGCGGGGCGCCATTCGTCGGGGGCGGGGCGCAGCCAGGTGACGGGGCGGGGCGCAGCCAGGTGACGGGGCGGGGCGCAGCCAGGTGTCGGGGCGGGGCGCCGCTAGGCGACGACCACGACCCGGGTCGCCTTGGCCGCGAACGTCCACAGGGCCGCGCCGTCGGCCTTGCCCGTGCGGACGCCGCCCGTCTTGACGTCGGGGGCGACCGGCGGCGGCGAGGTGCCGTCCACGGCGTTGCTGAAGGCGACGAAGACGCCCGCCTTGCCCGCGAAGTACAGGACGTGCTCGATGCGCACGCCGTCGGAGCCGGTGCCGCTCTCCGTCCGATTGGAGATCGCGTACGCGCCCGGGTCCGGGTTCACCGTGCCCGGCCAGACGGCGAAAGTGCGCACCGGCATGCCGCGCACGTCCATCAGCCACACCCGCTTCTGGCCCAGCGAGTAGACCACGCGGCGGCCGGTGCCCGAGTGGGCCGGCGGCTCGGGCGGGGTGCTGGGCTTGGGCGAGGCGGCCGGGTGGTGCGCGCCGGCCGACGCCGACGTGCTCGGGCGGGCGGTCGCGGCCGTGGGCTGCGGACCGTGGCCGGCCTGTACGGCGAGCACGGCGACCGCCGCGACGGCTCCCGCGGTCAGGCCGCTGACCCAGGCCCACGAAGGTATTCGGGCCGGCATGGGCACGCATCTCCTCGGCTACTCGACCCCTCCTGTGGGGGCCGGATCATCCTACTGCGAGCGATCCGGGCCCCGACCGGTCAGCGGACGCCGGACGGCTCACTCCAGCGTGCGCCGGACGGCTCACTCCAGCGTGCGCCGGACGGCTCACTCCAGCACCGGCAGCAGCCGCGGCAGGTGCCCGTCCGAGGCCGCCGCCGCGCGCTGCCGCTCCTCGGGCACCTCGCCGTAGAGCGTCGTGCGCGGCCTGGCCGGACGGCCGGCCGCCGCCGCCACCGCGACGAGGTCCTCGACCGACTTGTACGACCCGTACGACGAGCCCGCCATCCGCGAGATCGTCTCCTCCATCAGCGTGCCGCCGAGGTCGTTGGCGCCGGAGCGCAGCATCTCCGCCGCGCCCTCGGCGCCCAGCTTGACCCAGCTCGTCTGGATGTGGGGGATGTGCGGGTGCAGCAGCAGCCGGGCCATCGCGGTGACCGCCCGGTTGTCCCGCGCCGTCGGGCCCGGGCGGGCGATGCCGGCCAGGTAGACGGGGGCGTTGGTGTGCACGAAGGGCAGGGTGACGAACTCCGTGAAGCCGCCGGTCTCCTGCTGGACGCGGGCGAGGGTGCGGAAGTGGCCGAGCCAGTGGCGGGGCTGGTCGACGTGGCCGTACATCATCGTGGAGGACGAGCGGATGCCCAGCTCGTGCGCGGTCGTCACCACCTCGATCCAGGTCGCCGTGGGCAGCTTGCCCTTGGTGAGCACCCAGCGGACCTCGTCGTCCAGGATCTCCGCCGCCGTGCCGGGAATGGTGTCGAGGCCGGCCTCCTTGGCGGCGGTCAGCCACTCGCGGATCGACATCCCGGTGCGGGTCGCGCCGTTGACCACCTCCATCGGGGAGAAGGCGTGCACGTGCATGCCGGGGACGCGCTCCTTGACCGCCCTCGCGATGTCGAAGTACGCGGTGCCGGGCAGGTCCGGGTGGATGCCGCCCTGCATGCACACCTCGACCGCGCCCACCTCCCACGCCTGCTGCGCCCGGTCGGCGACCTGGTCCAGGGAGAGGGTGTAGGCGTCGGCGTCGGTGCGGCGCTGGGCGAAGGCGCAGAAACGGCAGCCGGTGTAGCAGACGTTGGTGAAGTTGATGTTCCGCGTGACGATGTACGTCACGTCGTCGCCCACCGCCGCCCTGCGCACGTCGTCCGCGATCCGGCACAGCGCGTCCAGGGCGGGGCCGTCCGCGTGCAGCAGGGCGAGGGCCTCGGCGTCGGTGAGCTTCGTCGGGTCGTCGGCGGCGGTGCGCAGCGCCTGCCGCACGTCGGTGTCGATGCGCTCGGGGACCATGCCGGGGGCGGCCGCCTCGCGCAGGGCGTCCCAGTCGCCGTAGACCTCGTCGAAGTCGTCGCGGCGGTCGGCGGTACGGCCCTCGGTGTCGATGGCGGTGTGCAGGTCGGTGCGGCCGGAGGAGGTGAACGCCTCGTCCGGCTCCTGCCAGGGGCGGCCCTCGACGACGGCGTCCGCGCGGGCGAGGCCGGTCGCCGGGTCGGCCAGGGCGCGCACGTGCGGCAGCAGCCGCGGGTCGAGCCAGGGCTCGCCGCGGGTGACGAACTCCGGGTAGACGCAGAGCCGTTCGCGCAGTTCGAAGCCGGCCGCGCGGGAGTGCTCGGCGAGCTTGTCGATCTGCGGCCAGGGGCGCTCGGGGTTGACGTGGTCGATGGTGAGCGGGGAGATGCCGCCCCAGTCGTCGACGCCGGCGCCGATGAGCCGTCCGTACTCGCCGTCGACCAGGTTGGGCGGGGCCTGGAGGCAGGCGGCGGGGCCCATGAGGTGCCGGGCGACGGCGACGGTGGCGACCAGTTCGTCCAGTTCGGCGTCCGGCATGCCGCGCATCGCGGTGTCCGGCTTGGCGCGGAAGTTCTGGATGATCAGCTCCTGGACGCCGTGGTAGGCGCGGGAGACCTTGCGCAGGGCGAACAGGGACTCGGCGCGCTCCTCGTACGTCTCGCCGATGCCGATGAGGATGCCCGAGGTGAACGGCACGGAGGAGCGCCCGGCGTCCTCCAGCACCCGCAGCCGTACGGCGGGTTCCTTGTCCGGGGAGCCGTGGTGCGGGCCGCCCGGCTCCGACCACAGGCGGGTCGCGGTGGTCTCCAGCATCATGCCCATGGAGGGCGCGACCGGCTTGAGCCGCTGGAAGTCGGTCCAGGTCAGGACGCCCGGGTTGAGGTGCGGCAGCAGTCCGGTCTCCTCCAGGATGCGGACGGAGACGGCGCGGACGTAGGCGATGGTGTCGTCGTAGCCGTGCGCGTCGAGCCACTCGCGCGCCTCCGGCCAGCGGTCCTCGGGCTTGTCGCCGAGGGTGATCAGGGCTTCCTTGCAGCCGAGTGCGGCGCCCTTGCGGGCGATGTCGAGGACCTCGTCGGGGGACATGAACATCCCGTGGCCGGCGCGGCGCAGCTTGCCGGGGACGGTGACGAAGGTGCAGTAGTGGCACTTGTCCCGGCACAGCCGGGTCAGCGGGATGAACACGCTCTTGGAGTAGGTGATGACGCCGGGGCGGCCGGCGGCCTCCAGGCCCGCGTCGCGCACCCGGGCGGCGGAGGCGGCGAGGTCGTCGAGGTGCTCGCCGCGGGCCTGGAGCAGCACCGCCGCCTCGGCCACGTCGAGTGCGACGCCGTCCCGGGCACGCTTGAGCGCGCGACGCAGGGAGTTCTCGGTGGGGCCGGTTCCGTAGGTCGCGGAAGTCGTCATCCTTCGAGCATACGGTCGTGATGATCAGCGCAAACGGTGGCGGGGCGGGCGGTGCGCGGCACGGCGACGGTCCCCGGCGGCGGTCCCCGGCCGTGGCCGGCCGGACGTCGGCCGGCGAGGTCTCGAACCGCTTCGGCAGGTCGTGGCCGCCGGCGGGGCGTTCCGGGAGCAGGCCGGGCAGTGCGTGTCTCAGGCTCGGTCCGCTGTGTCGCCCCCGTCCGGAGCGAGGCCGCGGCCACGGTCACGGCCGCGGCCACCGGACAGGCCGCCCGTTGACGGCGCCGGGAACCGCCCGGCGCGGCGCGGGCGTTGGGACATATGTTGGCCGCGACACACGACGTACGCACGGGACGGCCGGGGCCCGGCCGGGGAGATGGGAACCATGAGCGAGCACGCGCACACCTCCGCCCCCGGGGCGGCCGCCGACCGGATCGACACCTCGGTGCCGCACTCGGCCCGGATCTGGAACTACTGGCTGGGCGGCAAGGACAACTACCCCGTGGACGAGGCGGCCGGCGACGCCTACACCGCCGTCTTCCCCGGCATCGTGACCATCGCCCGCAGCAGCCGCGCCTTCCTCGGCCGCAGCATCCGGTACCTGGTCGAGGAGGCCGGCGTACGCCAGTTCCTGGACGTCGGCACCGGCCTGCCCACCCAGGACAACACCCACGAGGTCGCCCAGCGCGGCGCGCCGGACGCCAGGATCGTCTACGTCGACCACGACCCGCTGGTCCTCGCCCACGCCCGCACCCTGCTCTACTCCCGCCCCGAGGGCGCCACCGCCTACATCGAGGCCGACCTGCACGACACCGACCGCATCCTGGCGGCCGCCGCCGACACCCTCGACCTGACCCGGCCCACCGCCCTGATCCTCAGCGGCACCCTCGGCCACGTCAGTGACTACGCCGAGGCGCGCTCCGTCGTCGCCCGGCTGCTGGCCGGCCTGCCCTCGGGCAGCTACCTGTCCGTCAACGACGGCTCCCGGGGCACCGACCCGGAGTACGAGCGCGCCCAGGACGCCTACAACGAGACCGGCGCCGTTCCCTATTTCCTGCGGCCCGTCAAGGAGATCGAGGGCTACTTCGAGGGCCTGGAACTGGTCGCGCCCGGCGTGGTGCCGGTGCCGCTGTGGCGGCCGGAGCCGGCCGCGGACGGCGGCGCCGGCGTCCCGAAGCCGATCGGGCAGCACGGCGGACTGGGCCGCAAGCCCTGATCCACAGTTGTGAGGGCCTTGTGACACCGCGCCCCGCGGCCTGTGATCGCCGTCTCGCGGAGCTGACGCATCCGGCACGAGCAAGGCAAACTGGGCCTCTCGACGGTGGTTGGTTCGGCAGGTGGCCAGGGGGCAGCGATGGACGGTGTACCGCGAATGCCTGAGCGGCGGGGTCCCGGAGCACCGGCGACGCTGCGCTTCGGCGTCCTCGGCCCGGTGCGCGCCTGGCGCGGGACGGAGCTGCTGGCCACCGGCTCACCGCAGCAACGCGCCCTGCTCGCCGCCCTGCTGCTGCGCGAGGGCCGGACGGCGACCGCGGCCGAGCTGATCGACGCGCTGTGGGGCGAGGACCCGCCGCACCAGGCACTGGCCGCGGTGCGCACCTACGCCTCCCGGCTGCGCAAGGCCCTCGACCCGCAGATCCTGGTCAGCGAGTCCGGCGGCTACGCCGTACGCGGCCTCGGCGAGGGCGCGCTCGACCTGGCCGCGGCCCAGGAACTGGCGGCCGAGGCCGACAAGGCCCGCTCGGCCGGCGACCTCGGGCGCGCCCGCGAGGCGCTGCGCGGCGCGCTCGGCCTGTGGGACGGCGAACCGCTGGCCGGGCTGCCGGGCCCGTACGCCGAGGCGCAGCGCGCCCGCCTTGAGGAGTGGCGGCTGCAACTGCTCGAAGCCCGGCTCGACATGGACCTCGAACAGGGCTGCCACGCGGAGGCCGTCTCCGAGCTGACCGCGCTGACCGCCGCGCACCCGCTGCGCGAGCGGCTGCGCGAACTGCTGATGCTCGCCCTCTACCGCAGCGGCCGACAGGCCGAGGCCCTCGCGGTCTACGCCGACACCCGGCGGCTGCTCGCCGACGAACTGGGCGTGGACCCGCGCCCGGAACTGCGCGACCTCCAGCAGCGCATCCTCCAGGCCGACCCGGCCCTCGCCGAACCCTCCGCGCCGCCCGCCGAACCGCCGGCCGCGCCGGTGCGCCCCGCCCAGCTCCCGGCGACCGTACCCGACTTCACCGGCCGCTCCGCCTTCGTGGTCGAGCTGAGCGAGGTGCTGGCGTCGGCGGACGGCCGGGTGATGGCGGTCTCCGCGCTGGCCGGGATCGGCGGCGTCGGCAAGACCACGCTGGCCGTGCACGTGGCGCACCAGGCCAGAGCGGCCTTCCCCGACGGCCAGCTCTACGTCGACCTCCAGGGCACCGGCTCCCGCGCCGCCGAGCCGGAGACCGTCCTCGGCTCCTTCCTGCGCGCCCTGGGCACCGCCGAATCGGCGATCCCGGACTCCCTGGCGGAGCGCGCGGCGCTGTACCGCTCGGTGCTGGACGGCCGCCGGGTGCTCGTCCTGCTGGACAACGCCCGCGACGCCGCCCAGGTCAGACCGCTGCTGCCGGGCACCGAGGGGTGCGCGGCCCTGGTCACCGCCCGGGTGCGGATGGTGGACCTGGCGGGCGCGCACCTGGTGGACCTCGACGTGATGAGCCCGGAGGAGGCGCTGTCCCTCTTCACCAAGATCGTGGGCGAGGAGCGGGTGTCCGCCGAACGGGAGGCCGCCCTCGACGTCGTCGCCGCCTGCGGCTTCCTCCCCCTGGCCATCCGCATCGCCGCCTCCCGGCTCGCCTCCCGGCGCACCTGGACGGTGTCGGTGCTGGCCGCGAAGCTCGCCGACGAGCGGCGGCGGCTGGACGAGCTCCAGGCGGGCGACCTGGCGGTCAAGGCCACCTTCGAACTCGGCTACGGCCAGCTGGAGCCGGCCCAGGCCCGGGCCTTCCGCCTGCTGGGCCTCGCGGATGGCCCGGACATCTCCCTGGCCGCCGCTGCCGCTCTGCTCGACCTGCCGGCGGAGGACACCGAGGACCTGCTCGAGTCCCTGGTCGACACCTCCCTGCTGGAGTCCGCCGCGCCCGGCCGCTACCGCTTCCACGACCTGGTCCGCCTCTACGCCCGCGCCTGCGCGGAACGCGACGAGCACCTGCCGAGCGAACGCGGGGCGGTGATGTCCCGGCTGCTCGACTTCTACCTGGCGACGGCGGCCGGGGTGTACGCGATCGAACGGCCGGGAGAGCGCGTCCTGGAGCACTTCGCCGCCACCGGCCGCCCCGGCCTGTCCTTCTCGGACCGCGACCGGGCACTGGAGTGGCTGTTCAGCGAGTCGAACTGCCTGCTGGCCTGCGCCCAGCAGGCGGCCTCGGCCGGGATGCAGCGCAAGGCGGCCGATCTGCTGATGGCCGCGGTGGACCTCGGCGAATCGGGCGCCAACCCGCTTCAGTTCACCCAGGCGGCCGCCGCGGTGAGCGACGCGGCGCGCGCCGCCGGCGACCCGTGGGCCGAGGGCCGGGCGCGCACGATGCTCACCCATGTCCACAGCGTGTGCGGGCGGTTCACCGAGGCGGAGGCGGAGGGCCGGCGGGCGCACGCGCTGGGCATGACCGCCGCCGACCCCGTCGCCGGCGCGCAGGCCCCGAACCAGCGGGGCATCATCGCCCTCTACGAGGGGCGGCACGGGGACGCGGAGGCCCACTTCGAGCGGGCGCTGGAGGTCTTCCGCTCGGACGGCAACCAGCCCGGCGCCGCCGCCGCGCTGTGCAACCTCTCCCGCGTCCACCTGGCCGGCGGCCGCACCGACACCGCCGTGGCGCTGGCGCAGCGGGGCGTGGAGATCTACGAACAGGACACCACCGGCCAGGCGTTGCGGCTCGCCAACGGCAGGTACGCGCTGGGCCTGGCGCTGACGGCGGCCGGCCGGATGGCGGAGGCGCGCGACGCCCTCCTGGCCGCGCTGGACGTGTTCCGGCAGAGCCGGCAGCTGCTGTGGCACGGCATGACCCTGTTCCGGCTGGCGGAACTGGACCTCGCCGACCGCTCGCCCGCGTCCGCCGCCTCGCACGCCGAACAGGCGTTGGCGGTGCTGCGCGGGATCGGCGGCGACTGGCGGCGGGCCAACGTCCTGACCGTGCTGGGCCGCGCGCTGGCGTCCATCGGGCACACCGACCGGGCGCACGTGTGCTGGCGGGAGGCGCTCACCGTCTTCGACGACCACGGCTCGCCCGAGGCGGACACGGTCCGCGCCCTCCTCCAGCCGGCCGCGGTGGCCTGACCTGGGCGGGCGCGGCGGACCGACCTGATCGGGCGCGGTGGCGCGACCTGATCGGGTGCGGTGGACCGACCTGATCGGGTGCGGTGGACCGGCCGGGGCGGGGGTCGCGGCCCGGTCCGGGGGCCGCCGCGTTCATCATTCGTTTATCGCCGACCGGCACTCTCATGAGTGCCGGTCCGTCGTGTCGGGGGGCAGACGGACCGGCGCACGGCCCCACCGTTAGGGTGACGGCCCACACACCCGTCCGGCGACCCTCGGGGGAGCCGCCGGGCGAGCGTGACCAACCTGCACGAACTTCAGGGAGTTGACCGTCATGGCCGACAACATCGGTGAGATCAAGCCGAACGACGCCCACGCCACCGGCGAGGAGCTGACGCCCCTCGACGCGCACGCCACCGGCGAGAAGCTGAAGCCGAACGACGCGCACGCCACCGGCGAGGAGATCACCACCCTCGACGCCCACGCGACGACCGAGCGCCCCAACTAGTCGTAGCGGCACGGGGGATCGCACCTGACGTCACACCACGGGGGAACAGCGTCTGACGTCGGGTCACGGGGGAACAGCGTCCGTCCTCCCCTCTGGGGGGAGGGAAGACGGGCGCCGGGCCTCCTGACACGGGGGATCGGCCGCGGCGGCACCGAGGGGGAGCCGCCGCGGCCGAGTCATGTCCGGCCGCCGTTCACCGACGCGCCCGCTTTTGGCGGGCGCTTCCGCATGTCACGCCCCGTCAGTCAGCTTTCGCAGCCGATCAGTCGCCGGTCGGCTGGGCCGCGGGGTCCGGGTCGCAGTGGTCGACCTCGTCGATCAGGCCGTCGTCCCTCACGGTGTCGTCGGCCAGGGGGACGCGGACCCGGGACTTGTCGTTCGCCGGGACGGTGACCCGGGCGGAGTGGTAGGCGATCACCTGGTCGACGGTGTTGCGGAAGTCGACGCTGACGGTGAAGTCCACTTCGGCGCCGTTGGGGTTGGCGACCTCGACGGTCGCGTACGGCGCCTTCGGCGTCGCGCAGCTCACCAGCCGCACCGTGCCCTCGGCCGGGCCGTCGCCGCTCGCCGTGCCGGAGGACGACGGCGTGGAGCGGTACCCGGGGCGGCGGTTGTAGGAGGAGCCGCCGGTGCCGCCGCTCGTGCCGCCGCCGTAGCTCTCCTCGTCGTCCGGGGCGCCGTAGGAGTCGTCGGCCGCTGCCGCGCCGCCCGACGAGGACGACGACGTGCTGTCGTGGTCCTGGTGCGAGCTGCTGCACCCGCCCCCTCCGCCGCCGTGGCCGTGACTGTGGCCGTGGCCCCGGGAGAAGCCGGTCAGCGCCAGTACCGTCGCCCCCAGCACCGCCGCCAGCCGGAGGCTGCGACCCCGTCCCCGTCCCCGCGCTTCACGTGCTCCCCGTATATGCATGGCGGTCACCCTATCGACCGGGCGACGGGTGCCGCGCACCTGCTGTAGCCCCGCGGGAGCGGACGGTGACGCGGTGCGGTGGCCGTCACCGGCGGCCGCGGGGCCCGGTCACGTGGTGCGCGCCGTGCCCGTTCCCTTCTCCGCGTCCAGCGCGTACACGCAGCGGTCCTTGCTGCACGCGTAGACGACGCCGTCGCGCACCACCGGGGAGCCGGTGATCTCGCCGCCGGTGGCCAGCTTCCAGCGCAGCCGGCCGTCGTCGGCCTTCAGCGTGTACAGCAGGCTGTCGGTGGAGCCGAAGTGGATGCGCCCCTCGGCCACCGCCGGGGAGCCGACGATCTCGCCGCCGGACTGGAAGCGCCACTTGGGCGTGCCGGTCACCGCGTCCAGGGTGTAGAGGCCCTTGCCGCTGCCGACGTGCACATGGCCGGCGGCCACCAGCACCGGGTCGATCGCGGCCCGCGCCTCGGTGGCGATGCGCCAGCGGTCGCGGCCGTCGGCGGCGTCGAGGGCGTAGACCGTGCCGAGGTAGTCGGCGAGGTAGACGCCGCCGCCGGTGACCGCCGGGCCGGGGGCGAAGGCGGGCGGGCACAGGAACACCGCGGGGGCCTCGAAGTGCCAGCGGACGTGCCCGCTCGCCACGTCGAGGGCGACGACGCGGGTGCCGGCGCAGACGTAGACGCGGCCGTCGGGGGCCGGGGTGACGCGGACCGGGACGCCGCCGCAGGAGGCCGCGTCGCCGATCGGGTACGCCCAGCGCTCCTCGCCGGTGCGGGCCTCCAGGGCGCGCAGCCGGGCGTCCTGCCAGACGTAGACCGTGCCGTCGTGCAGGGCGGGGCCGGCCTCGGGGGTCTCGAAGTCGCTCTGGCAGCCGGTGATCTCCCACAGCTTCTGGCCGCCGGCCGCCTCCCAGCCCTGGACGCCGCCGCCGCGGGTGCCGGTGACGACGGTGCCCCGGTCGGCCTTGAGGGAGTACACCCAGGCGTCGGTCTGGAGCCGCCACAGGTCGGCGCCCTCACGGGCGTCCAGCGCGAACAGGGTGGGGCCGTCGGAGGCGTGGACGCGGCCGTCGGCGACCGCCATCGACCAGGCCACGTCACGGGTCTTGAAGCGGCGGCGGCCGGTGGCCACGTCCAGGGCATGCACCTCGAAGGAGGTGACGTAGACGAGGTCGTCGGCGACGGCGGGGGTGCCCCAGACGTCGTTGGACATGCGGAAGCGCCAGGGGCGCCAGCCGGGCGCGGTCTCCGGGGGCACGGCCGGCACGCCGGGCATGGGGGCGACGGCGGAGGCCATCGGGTCGGCGCCGGGGCGCGGCTTGGACCAGGAGGCGGCGAGGCCGGCCTCGGGCGGGGGCGCCTTCACGGCGGCGGCGCGGGCGTCGGCGACGCGCGGCCCGGGTCCGATCGGCACCCGTGCGCCGGCCAGCCGCACCGGGCCGGGGTCGGGCGCGCCCACCGGGAGAGGGGCGTGCGGGCCGGGGACGGCCGGGGCGTGCGAGGGCGGCGGCGGCACGTGCGGCCGGGGGCCGGGCGAGGTGGGCTGCGGGGTGGGGCGGCCGCCGCGGCGGGACTCGATCAGGCCCACCGCCGGTTCGGGCAGCCAGGCGGAGGCCGTTCCGCTGTCGTCGGAGCCGGAGCCGAAGAGGTGGGGGGCGAGCTGGGCCTGGAGGTCGGCGGGCGAGGGGCGGCCGGTGGCCTCCATCTGCATGCAGGAGTCGATCAGCGGGCGCAGCTCGTCCGGGAGACCTTCGAGGTCCGGGCCCTCGCGCAGCAGCATGAAGACGGTCTCGACCGGGTTGGCGCCGTGGAAGGGGGCGTGCCCGGTGGCCGCGAAGACGAGGGTGGAGCCGAGCGAGAAGACGTCGCTGGCGCCGGTGACGCTGCGGGAGTCCTTGGCCTGCTCGGGGGACATGTAGGCCGGGGTGCCGACGGCGACGTTCGTCATCGTCAAACGGGTGTTCGAAACGCCGGACGCGATGCCGAAGTCGATCACCCGCGGTCCGTCCTCCACCACGAGGACGTTGGACGGCTTCAGGTCCCGGTGGACCAGTCCGGCGCCGTGGATGGACTGGAGCGCCTCGGCGATGCCGGCCGCCAGCCAGCGCACCGCCTGGGCCGGCAGCGGCCCGCACTCGGTCACTATTTCTTCCAGGGAGGGCGCGGGGACGTAGGCGGTGGCCAGCCAGGGCACGGCGGCGCGCGGATCGGCGTCCACGACCGCGGCCGTGTAGAAGCCGGACACCGCGCGCGCGGCCTCCACCTCGCGCGTGAAGCGGACCCGGAAGAGCTGGTCCTCGGCCAGCTCGGTGCGGACGGTCTTGATCGCCACCCGCCGGCCGGACGCCGAGCGCGCGAGATAGACCAGCCCCATGCCGCCGGCGCCCAGCCGTCCCAGCACCTCGAACGGCCCGATCCGCCGCGGATCGTGCTGCGTCAGCTGATCCACTTGCCTGCCACCTCCCCGTACGGGCCGCGTCACCACCTGTGTACGCGGCCCCCGTGCAGCGTCTCACCCACCGCACCGCCATGGCGGCGCGCACCCCGATTCTTCCTGGCCGGGGCACTGGTTGCGAACCCGCCGACCAATCGGGATGTCCCACCGCAATTCTCCGCCAAAGCGGTGCTTTCCAGCCGGACCGCGTGCCGATTTCACCTGTCCGGGACACCCGGCCCCCGTCCGAGGGCGCCCGGACTCCGCTTTCCGGGGACGCCGGGGCTCCGTTTTCCGGGGACACCCGGGCTCCGTTTTCCGGTCCGGCGGGGCCCCGCCTCGTCCGTGCGGCCGGGTCTCACCGCTCCAGTACGGCGAAGGACGCCCCCTGATCGTCCACGATGACGCCGACGGTGCCGTAGGACGTCTCGAAGGGCGGTACCTGCACCCGGCCGCCCAGGGCGACGGCCGCGTCCAGGGCCTCGCCGGCCCGCTCGACGACGAAGTGGACGAGGAAGTGCGGCGGCATCTCGGCCGGGAAGACGTCGGCGACGGGGGCGCGGCCGAAGTCGGGGCGGGCGTCGGGGCCGAAGAGGGCGTCGTGGAAGAGGGAGCCGTAGAAGGCGTTGGCGGCCTCGGTGTCGCGGGTGTAGAGCTGCGCCCAGCCGAAGGCGCCGGGCTCGTGCCGGCGGCCGAAGCCGGCGCGGCCGGCCGGCTGCCACAGCCCGAAGACGGCGCCCTCCGGGTCGGCGGCCAGGACGGCCGTGCCGAGCCCGCCGACGCCCGCCGCCGGGGCGACGATCCGTCCGCCCCCGGCGAGGACCCGCCCGGTCAGCGGCGCGGGGTCCGGGGCGGCGAAGTACACCGTCCACACCGTGGGCATCCGGCCGTCCGTCTTCGGCGTCAGCGCGGCCACCGGCTCGCCGTCCAGCCGGGCCAGCACGGAGCGGCCGTACGACGGCTCCCGCTGCTCGAACTCCCACCCGAAGAGCGCACCGTAGAAGCGCCGGCCCGCCGCCACGTCGGAGAGCTGAGCGTCCACCCAGCAGGGGACGCCTTCGGTGTACACGGATGCCCTGTTTTCGGCCATGCCGCCAAAGTAACCGGCTCCTCCGCAGCCCGCAGACCAGGCACACCAGCCCCGAGCCGCCCGCGCACCCCATTTGCAGTCGGCCGAATCGCGCTCCCATCACCCCTCGGTAAGCTGACGACATGACAGGACAAGTGCGTACCGTCGACGGCCGTGTGGCCGGGCGGCGTGGGCAGGCGACCCGGCAGAAGCTGCTCGACTGCCTCAGCGACATGCTCAGCTCTTCTCCCTACCGGGACGTCAAGGTCATCGACGTCGCCCGCAAGGCGGGAACTTCGCCCGCGACCTTCTACCAGTACTTCCCGGACGTCGAGGGCGCCGTCCTGGAGATCGCCGAGCAAATGGCCGCCGAGAGCGCCGATTTGACCGGTCTGGTGCAGGGGCGCTCCTGGGTCGGCAAGGCCGGCTGGCAGACCGCCCAGGAACTCGTGGACGGCTTCCTGGAGTTCTGGCGGCGCAACGACGCGATCCTGCGCGTCGTGGATCTCGGGGCGGCCGAGGGCGACAAGCGCTTCTACAAGCTCCGGATGAAGATCCTCAACGCGGTGAACGGCTCCCTCGCGGATTCGGTCGCCGAACTCCAGTCCAAGGGCAGGGTCGACAAGGACGTGAACCCGGCGGCGATCGCCGGTTCCCTCGTCGCGATGCTCGCCGCGGTCGCCTCGCACCAGAAGGGTTTCTCCTCCTGGGGCGTGAAGCAGGCCGAACTCAAGCCGAACCTGGCTCTGTTGGTGCATCTCGGCATCACCGGCAAGAAGCCGAGCAGATAACCGGCGCCCGGTCGGCCGCCGGTTCACCCCGGCCACAAGTCCTGTCAGGCAGGCGGCGGTTCACCCGAGTGGACCGCCGCCTGTCGCGTTGTCCGGCCGGTCCCGTGGCCCGCACCGCCGATACTCGGGGCATGGACACCGATCTCCAGGAGCTGCTGAAGTCGCTGCGGGTGTGGGACCCCGAGGTCACCACGCTGCCCGGCCTCGATCCCGCCGCCGCACCCGACGCGCCCCTCCCCCTGTTCGCCGCCTGGCTCGCCGAGGCGGCGGCGGCCGGTGAGCGCGAGCCGCACACGATGTCGCTGGCGACGGCCGACGAGGAAGGGCGTCCGGACGTCCGCGTCGTGATGCTGCACGGCGCCGACGCGGCCGGCTGGGCCTTCGCCACCCACGCCGACAGCCGCAAGGGACGGCAGCTGGCCGCCCGCCCGCACGCGGCCCTCGCCTTCTACTGGCCGGTGCTCGGCCGCCAGGTCCGGGTGCGCGGCCCGGTCGCGACCGCACCCGCCGAGCAGGCCCGGGCCGATCTGCGGGTCCGCTCCACGGGCGCCCTCGCCGCCGCCCTCACCGGCCGCCAGAGCGAGGTCCTCGGCTCCCTGGAGGAGCTGGCCGAGGCGTCGCGGGCGGCCTGGGAGCGGGCCGAGGACGATCCGGGGGCCGAGGCGCCGACCTGGACCCTGTACCGCCTGCGCCCCACCGAGATCGAGTTCTTCCAGGGCGACGCCCGCCGCCGCCACGTACGCCTGCGCTACCGCCGGGCCGCCGCCGGGGACACCTGGACCCGCGAGCTGCTGTGGCCGTGACGCCTCGCCGCCTCAGCGGCCCGGGCGCGGCTCCGGCTCCGGGTCCGTCGTCAGCCGGGCGTGCAGGTGGCAGTCGCGGTAGGCGTCGTGGCGGCCCTCCTGCCACATCGCGTCGCGCTGCACCCCCTCGGCCGGGTACCCGCACCGCTCGGCGATGCGGCAGGATGCCTCGTGCCCGACGGCGTGACCCAACTCGATGCGGTGCAGGGGGAGTTCCCTGAACGCCCAGCGGGTGGCGAGCCGCAGCGCCCGGGTGGCGACGCCCTGTCCGCGCGCCTCGGGCAGTATCCAGTAGCCGACCCGCCCGCAGCGCAGGGTGCGGTTGGTGACGTGCAGGCCGACGTGGCCCAGGACGGCGCCGGTCGCCTCGTCGGTGACGCAGACGGGCATGCCACTGCCGTCGGCGGCCTCCGCCAGGTGGGAGGCGAGGGACTCGCGGGCGTCGGCGAGGCCGCGCTCCATGATCAGCGGGGTGTTCCAGCGCCGGAACTCCGGGTCCGCGCGCCCGCGCAGCCAGGTCCGTACGTCCTCCTCGCGGCCCTGGTCCCACAGGCGCAGCCGGAGTCCGTCCCCGCGCAGGTCGAGGGCGTGCGGGGCGAAGGTCTGCTCACGTATGTCGGCCATCGGGTCATTGTGGCCGAGCGGACGGCGGGTGCGCGGGGACGGCGGCCCCGAAGCGCCGGGCCGCGTACGGACCGTGGGCACGTGTGATCAATCCGCAACCAATTCCGGTCTTGACCGAGACCCATCAACCGGGTGCGTGAATACGCTCCCCCTCATGGCCGACTCCACCCCCACCACCGCCACCACGCCCGCCGACCCGACCGCCGCGCTCCCGCCCGGGCACGCCGACCGCCCCGTCTACGTCGTCGGCGGCGGCCCCGGCGGCCTGGCCGCCGCGTACGCCCTGCGCGCGCGGGGCGTACGCGCCGTCGTGCTGGAGAAGTCCGACCGGGTGGGCGCGACCTGGCGCGGCCACTACGACCGGCTCCACCTGCACACCACCCGGCGCCTGTCGGCGCTGCCTGGCCTGCCGATACCCCGCCGGTTCGGCCGCTGGGTGGCGCGCGACGACGTGGTGCGCTACCTGGAGAAGTACGCCGAGCACCACGAGCTGGAGATCGTGACCGGCGTCGAGGTCTCTCGGATCGAACGCGCCCCGGACGGCACCGGCTGGCTGCTGCGCGCCACCGGCGGCCGGGAGCTGACCGGCGGTGCGGTGGTCGTCGCCACCGGCCACAACCACACGCCCCGGCTGCCCGACTGGCCCGGCCGCGCGGGGTACACCGGCGAACTGCTGCACGCCCGCGCCTACCGCGACCCGGCGCCCTACGCCGGCCGGGACGTGCTCGTGGTGGGCGTCGGCAACACCGGCGCGGAGATCGCCGTCGACCTGGTGGAGGGCGGCGCCCGGCGGGTACGGCTGGCGGTGCGCACCGTTCCGCACCTCGTGCGCCGGTCGACCGCCGGGTGGGCCGCGCAGTACACCGGCGTGCTGTGCCGGCGGCTGCCGGTCGCCCTGGTCGACCGGCTGGCCCGGCCGCTGGCCCGGCTGAGCGTGCCGGACCTGTCGGCGCACGGCCTGCCCCGGCCGGAGACGGGCCTGTACTCACGGGTGCGGCAGGGCGCGATCCCGGTCCAGGACGTCGGTCTGATCGACGCCGTGCGCACCGGGCGGGTGGAGGTGGTGGCGGCGGTCGAGGGCTTCGAGGGCGGCGAGGTCGTCCTCGCCGACGGCGCCCGGATCGAGCCCGACGCCGTGATCGCGGCGACCGGCTACACGCGCGGTCTGACGGACCTGGTCGGTCACCTCGGGGTGCTGGACGAGCGCGGCCGTCCCCGCGTGCACGGCCCGCGCACCGCCGCCGACGCTCCGGGCCTGTACTTCACCGGCTTCACCAACCCCATCAGCGGCATGCTGCGCGAGCTGGCGATCGACGCGGAGCGGATCGCGCGGACCGTCGCCCGCCGCCACGCGGGCACCCGCACGAGCCTGCCGAGCCGCACCACGTGACCGGCCATCCCGCGTGACCGGCCGCACCACGTGACCGGCCGTACCGCGTGACCGGCGTTCGGCCCGGCAGCCGCACCGGCCCGGCCGGCCGTCCCGTGTGACCGGCGTCCCGTCCGCTCACGCCACGGCGGCGGCCGGCCTCCGCCGGATCACCAGCGCCATCAGCGCCGCCGCCGCGCACAGCGCGCCCGAGGCGTACCAGACCGTGTCGTAGGAGCCGAGGGCGTCCCGCGCCACGCCGCCGAGGTAGGCGACGAGGGCGGCGCCGATCTGGTGGGAGGCGAGCACCCAGCCGAACACGATCGCGCTGTCCTCGCCGTACTGCTCCCGGCACAGGGCGAGGGTGGGCGGGACGGTGGCGACCCAGTCGAGGCCGTAGAAGACGATGAAGAAGACCATCGGCGGGTGGACGCCGGGCGCCAGCACGATCGGCAGGAACATCAGGGAGACGCCGCGCAGGGCGTAGTACACCGCGAGCAGCCGGCGCGGTTCGAAACGGTCGGTGAACCAGCCGGAGGCGATCGTGCCGACCACGTCGAAGACGCCGATCACCGCGAGCAGCGAGGCGGCGGCCGTGACCGGCATGCCGTGGTCGTGGGCGGCGGGCACGAAGTGGGTCTGGATCAGGCCGTTGGTGGAGGCGCCGCAGATCGCGAAGGTGCCGGCCAGCAGCCAGAAGGGGCCGGTGCGCACCGCCGAGAGGAGCACCGTCACGGCCCGCCGCGCGGCGCCCGGCACGGGCTGCGGCTTGGGCACGAACGCGGCCGAGCCGTACGGCCGTACGCCCACGTCGGCGGGGTGGTCGCGCAGCAGCAGCCAGACGAGGGGGACGACGACGAGGGCCGCCAGCGCCACCGTGACGGCCGCCGGACGCCAGCCGTGGTCGGACTGGACCAGCCAGGACAGGAACGGCAGGAAGATCAGCTGGCCGGAGGCGGAGGCGGCGGTGAGGATGCCGCTGACCAGGCCGCGCCGCTCGGTGAACCAGCGGTTGGTGACCGTGGCCGCGAAGGCCAGCGCCATGGAGCCGGAGCCGAGGCCGACCAGCACGCCCCAGCACAGCCACAGCTGCCAAGGCGCGGTCATCCACACGGTCAGGCCGGCGCCGACGGCTATCACGGTCAGCGCGGCGGCGACCACCCTGCGGATGCCGAACCGGTCCATCAGCGCGGCGGCGAACGGCGCGGTGAGCCCGTAGAGCGCGAGGTTGATCGAGACGGCGGCGGTGATCGTGCCGCGCGACCAGCCGAACTCCTCGTGCAGCGGGTCGATGAGCAGGCCGGGCAGGGAGCGGAAGGCCGCCGCGCCGACGATCGTGACGAAGGTGACGGCGGCCACGAACCAGGCTCGGTGGATCGTGGTGCGGCGCGGGCGCGGCTCTTCCTCGACGGCGAGTACGGGGTCGGTTGTCTGGGTCACGTCATACAGCCTCCGCCGCGGGCGCCGCCGCATCGAGTGGCCCGAGGGACATGGTTCGCTAGGATCGGGCCATGCGCACGGACCTGAGCACGGGTGCGCGGGGCGACGCGTTCCGGCCGCACCGCGTCGTCGTCCTCGCCCTGGACGGGCTGCTCCCCTTCGAGCTGGGCATTCCGCACCGGATCTTCGGGCAGCCCAAGGACGCCCGGGGCCGGCGGCTGTACGACGTCGTGACCTGCTCCGTCCGCCCGCCCGGGCGGGTGGCCACGGACGCCGACTTCTCGATCGAGGTGCCGCACGGCCCCGAGGCCCTGGCCACCGCCGACACGGTGATCGTCCCGGCCTCCTACGAGCTGGGTCCGGTCTTCGAGGAGGGGAGGCTGACCGAGGAGCTGGCCGCCGCGCTCGCGTTCGTCCGGCCCGGCACCCGGCTCGCCTCCATCTGCACGGGCGTGTACGTGCTCGCCGCCGCCGGCTACCTGGACGGCCGGCCCGCGACCACGCACTGGGCGGACGCCGACCGCTTCCAGCGGCTGTTCCCGCGGATCAGGGTGGACGCGGACGTGCTGTTCATCGACGACGGCGACGTGCTGACCTCCGCGGGCGTGGCCGCCGGGATCGACCTGTGCCTGCACATGGTGCGCCGCGACCGCGGCACCGCGGTCGCCAACGACGTGGCCCGCCGCACGGTCGTGCCCCCGCACCGGCACGGCGGGCAGGCGCAGTACATCGACCGTCCGGTGCCGGACCCGCAGCTGGCCACCACGACCACCGCGCGCGCCTGGGCGCTGAAGCGGCTGCACGAGCCGATCCAGCTGCGCGACATGGCCGGGCAGGAGGCGATGTCGGTACGGACGTTCACCCGGCGGTTCCGGGAGGAGGTCGGGGTGAGCCCCGGCCAGTGGCTCACCCGGCAGCGGGTCGAACGGGCCCGGCACCTGCTGGAGTCGACGGACCTGTCCATGGACCGGGTGGCGGCGGACGCGGGGTTCGGCACGGCGCAGTCGATGCGGCAGCACGTGCAGGCGGCGCTCGGGGTGACCCCGACCGCCTACCGGCGCACGTTCCGGGTGGGCAGCGCGGTCTGAGGGGCGGTCCCCGGCGGGACGGCGCGGCGTCTATGGCCCTTCTCACAATTGGGGCATAAACCGGTTTTCGGTGATGACCGTCACCGTCAGGTCCGGGCGTTTTGCTTATGTTCGTTCTTCGGATCGTCCGATCCTCCGATCCACCGCCATACGCCAACGCCAGGAACAGGGCCTTCTCCATATGCTGAATCGCTTGCGCCCGGTGCCGCGTCCGAGGACCGGCGCCCTCCTCGTCTCCGCCGCGACGCTGCTGTCCGCCGGCGCCCTGGGCGCCGCCGCACCGGCACACGCCGAGGACGCCTCCCGGGTGACGGCGGCGGTGCTCCCGCTCGACGGCACCCGGCAGGAGCCGGTCCTGTACGGCGCCGACACCCCCTACGACACCGCCAGCATCATCAAGGTGGACATCCTGGCGACGGCGCTGCTCCAGGCACAGGACGCCGGACGGTCTCTCACCGCGCGGGAGCGCGGCTGGGCCGAGCCGATGATCCGCGAGAGCGACAACGCGGCGGCGAACGCCCTGTGGCGGCAGATCGGCCGCGCACCGGGCCTGGCGGCGGCGAACAAGCGGCTGGGGCTGACCGAGACGCAGGGCGGCCCGGGCGCCAAGTGGGGGCTGACCCGGACCACGGCGAGCGACCAGATACGGCTGCTGCGCGCGGTGTTCGACCCGCCGAAGCAGGGCCGCGCCGCCCTGAGCGAGCAGTCCCGGAGCTACCTCCGGGGCCTGATGAACACCGTGGACGACGAACAGGCTTGGGGCGTCTCGGCGGCCGGCTCGGCGTCGGGCACGGCACTGAAGAACGGCTGGCTCCAGCGCAGTACGACCGGACTGTGGGACGTGAACAGCGTCGGCCGGATCACGGTCGGCGGCCACCCCTACCTGGTGGCGGTCCTGTCGGACGGCAACGCGTCGATGAGCGACGGGGTCTCGCTGGTCCAGCGGACGGCGCGGACGGCCGTCTCCTCGGCGGCGGGAGCGTAGCGGGAACGGAGCCGGGGCGCGCCGGGTCGTCCACAGCCTGTGGAGAAGGCGGGCCGACGGAACGGATCCGGGTGGCGGAACGGATCCGGGTGGCGGCGCGCCCATGCCCGCCCCGAGCACGGCACCGCGCGCCGCCATCCGGCTTCGGCGCTCCGGTCCCACCCCCCTCGGTTCTGCCGGGACCGGCCGACGCCGACCGCACGACTCACACTCGTCGAGGTCTCCGGCACGTCGGGCCTCCGGTGGCCCGGAGCTTCCGGCGTGCGGCCCTCGTCGTCCCCTCACGGCGAATCGCTGCCACAAGCGTGATCAAACGGACAGGGCACGTCAACAGCCGTTCGCCGCTTTGCCCGTTATGCGGGGATCGCAGCGGGCGCGCACGGAAGCATCCCCCGGCGCACGGCCCCCGTCCGGACGGAGCCCGGCGACCTCCCGGCGCACAGCCGCACCCCGGCCCCGCCCCGGACGCCCCCGGCAGCGACCCGGGCCATCGAGCCGCCCGGACCGACCCGGGCAACTACCAACTACCCGACGCCGCCCACGCCCTCGGCCCTCCGGCCCGACCGCCACGCGAACTCGGCTCGAAGCCCCGGCCGTTGGTCCTCCCGGCAGCACGCGAACGCAGCCCGCAGCCTCGGCCTCGGCCCCGCGACTCCCGTACGCGCGGCCCGCGTACGCGGCGTCGGCGGTTGCCGGACGCCGCCCGCGGGTCCGGCCGTCACACCGCCTCGAAGGCCAGGCCCTCGTACGTCGGCCCGTCGAGCCCCGGCGTCCCGGTCACCGTGGCCGCGCTGCCGCTCACCGGAGCCGCCTGGTCGCCGCAGGCGGTCGGTGCGGCGGTGTGCGCGACGGCCGGTGCGCAGCGGTCCAGTTCGCACCAGATCCGCTTGCCGGCGCCCTCCGCGCTCCAGCCCCAGCGGTCGGCGAGGCCGTCGACCAGGGCCAGGCCCCGGCCGCCGGTGGCGTCGTCGTCAGGGCAGCGCGGCACGGGCGCCCGGGTGCTGGCGTCGGCCACCTCCAGCCGGACGGTGGCCGCTTCGGCCGCCGCGCCGGGCAGGGAGAGCCGCAGCACGGCCGGACAGCCGGTGTGCACCACGGCGTTGGTGACCAGCTCGGAGACGAGCAGGACCAGGGTCTCGGCGAGCGGCTCGTCGGCCGCTATCCCCGACCCGGCCAGCCGGGAACGGGCCCACCTGCGGGCCCGCCCCACCTCCGCGGGGTCGGGCCGGATCTCCAGCTGCACTTGAAGCACCTGCACCGCTCACACCATCCGAACCGGCGGACCCATGGCCCCACGCCGTGCGAGGGCCACGATCGTAGCCATTTTCTGCATGGCCAGAACAACCAGAACAATGACTGACAACGACTGACAACGACCAGAGCAAGCGTCACGGACCGTGACTCCCACGCGAGACAGCATGGTTGACGTACCGTCACCACAACAAGCGCTTCGGGCATATTCCCGCGCGAAGGAGTACTCGTGCGGCATACTGTGCGACGCTCATCGCGAGAAGTCGAACAGGTGGTCGATACGGGCCGCCCGACCTCGCACGCAGCCGCGCGCACCGCCCCGTCCGGGGCCGCCCCCGGGACGGCGCCGGGACGGCTGGTCCGCGGAACCACTCGCACCCGACACAAGGTACCGGAGCGGACCGGCGACTCCGGGACGTGACGGGTGGCGCGAGGCGGACAACGTGGCGACTACCCTAAGTAGTCGCGCTCCGCCATGCTTCGCGAGGGTCCGGCCGGCCTCGCCGGGTCACTCGGCGACGGTGAAGTAGCGGGCGAGCGCGGGCACGACGTCCTGCTCGCCGATCCGGTCGTCGCCGTCGGCATCGAGCGCGGCCGCGGTGGCCCGCGCGGTGTCCGCGGACACGCCGAGCACCCCGAGCACGCGGGCGATGTCCGCGACGGTGGCGGCGCCGTCGTCGTCGGTGTCCGCGACGGCCAGGGCGGCGTGCAGGAAGGGGCGGGCGATCTCGGCGAACCGCTCGGGGTTGTCGCGCAGCCGCTTGACCGCGCCGGTCACGAACTCCTGCCGGGTGATGCGCTGGTCGCCGTCGCGGTCGGCGATCCCGGCCATGCCCTGCCAGAAGGCCTCCGCCCCGCCGTACAGGGCCTGGCCCTTGTCGGAGCGGGCGGCGGCGCCGAACTCGGCGAGCAGCGCCTTGGCCGCCACGTTGAAGTCCTCGCGGTCGATCCAGCCGTTGCCGTCCTGGTCGAGGGTGGCGAACCGGTCCCCGATCCTGCGCTCGTACTCGCTGCTCACCATGTCTTCTCGGCCGCCTCACGTGTGGGGGTGCGTTGGCTGGGAGCGTACGACGCCCGGGGCCCGCGGGAGGCGGGAAAGCGACCGTTGTGCCGACTCCGGGGGAATTCCGGGACACGGGTACTACAACGCGGGGTGCCGCGGGTCACCGCACGCGGGGCGCGCGCGTCACGCGGAGAGCGGTTCCTCGTCGGTCGCCGAGGCCAGGTCCGGGTGGACGTCGAAGAGGCGGCGCACCCCGAGGGCGCCGAGCACCCGGTTGACGTGGGAGCCCTCCTCGGCGCCGCCGGCCGGCAGGATCAGCCGCAGCCGGCCCTGGCAGGAGCGGAACAGCCGGCGGGCGGCGATGAGCACGCCGACGCCGCTGGAGTCGCAGAAGAACACCTCCGAGAGGTCCAGCACGAGATCGTGACGGCCCTGGGCCACCACGTCGTGGACCCGTTGGCGCAGCACCGGCGAGGTCACCAGATCCAGTTCGCCGGCGACCTGGAGCACGCTCCACCCGCCCTGTTCGTCGCCGGTCACCTTGAACACCACGGCCCGCCCTCCGCTCGCCGGATCTTCCCCGGAACCGCCCGGAAACGGAAGCAGTTCCTACGCTTCTTTCCGCGCGGCTGCCCAGCGGCCGTTCCCCCAAACGCCACGCATCAAACCGGCCTTGTTCATCAAGGGGATTGTTTCGGTCAACTCCTGTCACGTTCGGCCAGAATGGGGCCGAGTGCGCGGGGGTAGACGCGGAAGAACGAGAAAGCGCCCTCTACCACCTGCGGTGCGCCGGGGGCGCACATTGGCACAAAGGGGCGTACGGCATCGCACGTGCCGACTACATTCGAGGGGGCCGGGCAGACACGCTGGACCAGCGACGGACCAGGACACGAGCGCGGCACGGCGCCGGGCGCGGAGGGGGCCGCATGGCGAAGAAGGACGCACCGCCCCGCTGGGACAGCGGGATGCAGCAGCGGCTCGCCCGCGGCGAGGCCGCCGCCCTCGGCGAGCTGTACGACCGCTTCGCCTCCCTCGTGCACGGTCTCGCCCACCGCGTGCTCGGCGACGAACCGGCCGCCGACGCCCTCACCCGCGAGGTCTTCGCCCACGTCTGGCAGCACCCCGACGCCTACGACCCGCGCCAGGGCCCGCTGCGCACCTGGGTGGCGACCCTGACCCACCGGCTCGCCGTGCGACGCCTGCGCGCCACCGAGGCCGCCGCACTCACCGACGGCGGCGCGGGCTCGCCCGAGGAGCTGGAGCGCAAGGTGCGCCGCGCCTCCGTCGCCGCCCGCGCCGACTTCATCGTCCACTCCCTGCCCGCCCCGCTGCGCGCCGCCCTGGAACTGGCCTACTTCCAGCGCCGCGACTACCGGCAGACCGCCGCCGACCTGGGCGTCACCGAGGAAGAGGCCCGCCGCCGGCTCCGCCTCGGCCTCCAGTTGCTGGCCACCGCCCACGACCCGGCCGGCCCCGGCGCACCGCCGCCCGGACACAAGGGCGCGGCATGAGCGGGCGGGACCGGCCGGCGCCGCGGCCGGGGCAGCGCGCGGACACGGACGCGGGCGCGCCCGGGCCGGCGCACGACGTCCTGAAGTCGCTCCTCGGGGCGTGGGCGCTGGCCGCCTGCTCGCCCGGCGAGGCGGCGGCGGTGGAGGAGCACCTCGGCGGCTGCGGCGACTGCGCCGAGGAGGCGCTGCGGCTGCGGGCGGCGGTCGGGCTGCTGCACCCGCCCGAGAGCCTGGACCTCGACCCCGGACTGCGCACCCGGATCCTGGAGAGCTGCCTGGAGCGGCGGCCGGCGCGCGTCCCGGTGCCCGCGTGGGCGGCGCCCTACGACGCGGAGACCGCGCGCCTGGACGCGCTGCTCCAGGACATCCGCGACTCCGACTGGCACGCGCCGGTGCGGCTGCGGTGGTTCGAGGGCGAGGCGGCGGCCAGCCGGCGGACGACGGTCGCGGGCGTCATCGCGCACCTGATGAGCGTGGACGGGCTGGTCGCGGTGGCGCTCGGCCTCGCCGACCCGCTCGCGGACGCCGCCGCCGGCCGGCCCACGCCCGCGGCGCGCACCGAGGCGTACTGGCGCGCCGCGCCCCGCCCGCCGACCCGCTCCGTGCGGGCGCCGTGGCGCAGCCAGACGCACGCGCTGGTGCGGACGGTGTCCCGCACCGGCGGGGCGGCGGGCGCCGACGACTCCCCCGAGGCGGCGACGGTGCCCTACGGCGGCTTCGAACTGCCGTTGCGGGACGCGCTGCTGGACCGGGCCTTCGAGTGCTGGGTGCACGCCGAGGACATCGCGGACGCGGTGGCCTACCCCTACGATCCGCCGGCCCCGCGCCATCTGCACGGGATGATCGACCTGGCCGCCCGGATGCTGCCGGGGGTGCTGGCCGAGCGGCGGCGGGCCGGACTGGCCGCGCCCGGCCGGGCGCGGCACCTGGTGACCGCGGGCGCGCCCGGGCGCAGCCTGCGGCTGGAGATCGAGGGCTCGGGCGGCGGGCAGTGGCTGATACCGCTCGACGCGCCCGGCGCGGTCGGCTCGGCGGACCACGAGGTGGCCCATGTGGCGCTGGACGGCGTGGAGTTCTGCCATCTGGCGGCCGGTCACCTCACCCCGCGCGAGGCGGCCGCCGGTCAGCGCGGCGACCGCGAGGCGATCCGTGACGTGCTGTACGCGGCGGCGTCGCTGAGCCGGATGTAGCCCGTCGGGCCGTTGGCGCGGGGCGTCAGGCGAAGACCACCGTGCGGCGGCCGTTGAGGAGGATGCGGCGTTCGGCGTGCCACTTGACCGCGCGGGCCAGCGCCTGGCACTCCACGTCGCGCCCGACGGCGACCAGCTGGTCCGGGGTGACGTCGTGGCCGACCCGCTCGACCTCCTGCTCGATGATCGGGCCCTCGTCGAGGTCGGCGGTGACGTAGTGGGCCGTCGCGCCGATCAGCTTCACGCCCCGGGCGTGCGCCTGGTGGTACGGCTTGGCGCCCTTGAAGCTCGGCAGGAAGGAGTGGTGGATGTTGATGATCCGGCCGCTGAGCTGCTTGCACAGGTCGTCGGAGAGGACCTGCATGTAGCGGGCGAGGACGACGAGCTCGACGTCCTCCTCGCGCACCAGGTCCAGCAGGCGCCCCTCGGCCTCGGCCTTGGTGTCCCGGGTCACCGGGATGTGGTGGAAGGGGATGCCGTAGGAGGCGACCAGTTCCGCGAAGTCGGTGTGGTTGGACACCACGGCGGCGATGTCGACGGGCAGCGCGCCGATCCGGGCGCGGAAGAGCAGGTCGTTCAGGCAGTGCCCGAACTTGCTGACCATCAGCACGATCCGCATCTTCTCGTCGGCCCGGTGGATCTGCCACTCCATGGCGAAGGAGTCGCCGATCGCCGCGAAGCTGGCCCGCAGCTTGTCCACGGTCACCGGCGCCTCGGCGGAGAAGTGGACCCGCATGAAGAACAGTCCCGAGTCCTGGTCGCCGAACTGCTGGCTGTCCACGATGTTGCAGCCGGTCATGAAGAGATAGCTCGACACGGCGTGCACGATGCCCTGCTTGTCGGGGCACGCGAGGGTCAGGACGTATTGGTCGGCCGGGGCGGCGGCGGCTCGGGAGGACTGCTCAGTCATGCGGGACAGGGTCCCACACACCCCGCCCGCGGCGGGAACGCGTCCCGCCGACCGGACGGCGCGTGCCGCCCGGTCCGAAGGGGACGCCTCTAGGCGGCGCGGGTCATGAGGCGCAGGACCTCCAGGGTGCGCGGCGGCGTGTCCGGGTCGTCGCCGTCGCTCGCCGCGAGCCGCAGGTGCGCGTCCCGGGCCGCCCGCACGGCCTCCGGCCAGGCGTGGTGGTCGAGGTAGGCGGCCACCGGGGCGTCCGGTCCGACCTGGTGCATGATCCGCAGCACCCGCAGGACGGCCGTGTCGACGAGCGCCGCCTCCTGGGAGTCACGGAAGATCGTGCCGACGTACTTCTCGGCCGACCAGCTGTCCAGCCAGGTGTCCTCCACCAGCCGGTAGACGGCGTCGGTGACGTCCCCGTACCCCTCGACGCCCGCCAGCCAGACGTCCCGCTGGAACACCGGGTCGGAGAGCATGTGCAGCGCGGAGCGCACATTGCTGCGCCAGCGCCACCACGGCATGTCGTTGAGTGGCATGCCGCCCATGGTGGAGGAGCGACGGCCGCGACGGGAAGAGTTCTCCGAACCTTGCACGGTCATCGATCGTACGTTCTCCTTCCGGACCGCCGGTCCGGCCCCCGTAATTCACCGTTGCGTCACTCATTGTCAAGCACGGATCACTCCAGGGTTGGGGATGTGCCGGAATCGTGCGGGGACATGACCGGCAGGCGACGCGCGCGCACCTTCCTCCCCACCGCCCCGACCCGGCCCGCCGGACGGAAACGGACCCTGCTGTCCGCGGGCGCCCTGGCGGTGTGTGCGTCGCTCGCCGCCGGCTGCGGTGTCGTCCCCGCCGTCACGGGGGGCTCCGGGGACGGCACCGTGACCGTGATGACCTGGGCGCCGGACCGCACCCGGGCGACCAACAAGCCCGGCATGCCGGCCATGGCCCGCGCCTACGCCCGCTGGATCAACGCCCAGGGCGGCATCGCCGGGCACAAGCTCCGGGTCCTGACCTGCAACGAGGGCAACGACAGCGTGGCGGCGGCCAAGTGCGCCCGGCTCGCCGTCAAGGAGGACGTGGTCGCCGTCGTCGGCTCCTACAGCCAGTACAGCGACTCCTTCTTCCCGCCGCTGGAGGGCGCGGGCATCCCGTACCTCGGCGGCTACGGCGTGACCACCGCCGAGTTCACCAGGGCGCTGTCCTACCCCGTCAACGGCGGCCAGCCCAGCCTGCTGGTGGGGCTCGGCAAGGCGCTGGCCGGCGACTGCGGCCCGGTCACCTTCGTACGGCCCGACAGCATCGCCGGCGACGAGCTGCCCGGGCTGCTCGACACGGGCCTGAAGGCGGGCGGCCACGGCCCCGCGCGGGACCAGCCGGCCGCCGAGGACGCCAACGAGTACTCCGGCCAGGCGGACCGGGCGCTGAAGCAGGCGACCGCCGAGCCGGGCCGGCGCGGCTGCGTGGTGCCCTCCCTGGGCGAGCGGACCAGCATCTTCATGGACTCCTTCCGCCGCGACCGCGAGGGCTACCGGACGGTGCGCACCGCCGCCGTGCTCGGCAACGTCGACCAGACGGTGATCGACGCGAGCGGCGGCAGCGCGGGGCCCTACGAGGGGGCGTACATCACCGGCTGGTACCCGGTGCCGGACGATCCGCGCTGGGCGCCGATGAAGAAGGTGATCAACGAGCAGGCGTTCGGCGACAACCGCGTCGACCCGGCCGACGCCGGGGTGCAGACCACCTGGATCGCCTACACCGTGCTGCGCGCCGTCGTGGAGCGGATCGGCTCCGGCGAGGTGACCGCCGACAGCGTGCGCCGCACCCTGAACGACGGCCTGAAGGCCGACACCGGCGGTCTGACCCCGCCGCTGAGCTGGAGCGCCTCCGGTCCCTTCGCCGCCGCCGGCCTGGCCCGGCTGGTCAACGCCGGCGTCACCCTCCAGGTGGTGCGCCAGGGCCGCCTGGTGGCGGCGCCGCGGAGCGCCATGGACGTGACGAGGACGCTTCAGGACGCGGACGTGGGCTGAGCACGACGAGCCGAGCCCCCGGTCACCGGAGATCTCCGGGGCCGGGGGCTCGGTCGTGGGCAGCGGGTCACCGCCGCGTGTTCCGGCGGGTCACAGCTGGGTGGGCTGGCGCTGGGTGAGGCCGTACTTCGAGGCGATCGCGTTCCACAGCCCGGCGGCCTTGCTCTTCTGGGCGCTGGCGACACCGCTCTGCCGGTTGCCGGCCTGGGCCTGGGAGGTGCCGCGGGCCTGGCCCTTCTTGCAGCCGTTCTTGCCGCCGACCTGGTCCGCCCAGGCCGCGTAGTGCTGGTCGGCCGAGGCGGACGCCTTCCAGGCGCTGGTGAGCGCGCCGGTCAGCTGGGCGTGCTCGGGCAGCTTGTCGACGGAGAGACCACCCAGGCGGGTGACCAGCTCGCCGCGCTGCTTGGCGGCGTCGCGCAGGTCGGCGGCGGCCTGCCCGAGGTTGGCGCACTTCTTGACGTCGGCCACCGCCTTGATCACGGAGGCCCGGCTGCTGCCGCTGTCGGCGAGCAGCTTGTCCAGCTCCACCGCCTGCCGGCGGGCCGGGTCGGGAGCGGCCGACGAGGCCGACGGCTCGGTGGCCGGGGCGGTGGCGGACACCTGGGAGCTCGCGTCGCCCTTGTCGCCGCCGTCGTCGCCACCGCCGCTGAGCAGGGCGCCCGCGCCCACGCCGAGGACGGCGATGCCCACGCCGACGGCCGCGATCAGCGGCAGCCGCGAGCCGGTGCGCTTGCCGCCGCGGCCGCCGTCGCCGTCCGCGCCGGGGCCGCCGGGCTGCCCGCCGAAGGGCGCGCCGCCGCCCGGGCCGGGGTGGCCGCCGGGGCCGGGGTAGCCGGCCGGGGCGGGCCGGGCGCCGTGGTGGGGCTCCACCCGGGGCAGCTGCGCGGTGGCCGGGGCCTGGGCCTCACCGCCGCGGAACAGGTTGTCGAACTCGGCGGGCGTCTGCCGTCCGGCGCCGTCGCCGGGGCCGCCCGGTCCGGCGCCGTAGGGCGCGGCCGGGTTGCCGGCCGCGGGAGCGCCGGGCACCGGGGCCATGAACTGGGTCGGCTCGGCGTCCGGGTTGCCGCCGCCCGCGCCGCCGCCCTGCGGCACCCGGCCGAGGAAGTGGGTCGCGGGGTCGCCGCCGGACGCCTCGGGCGGCATGGCGCCCGCGCCCACCGGCGGTATGTACTGCGTCGCGCCCTCGTCCACGGGCGGCGCGTAGGGCGCCGGGCCGTCGGTCACCGGCGGTATGTACTGGGTGGCGCCCTCGTCCGCGCCCGGAGCCCCGTACGGCGCGGCGGCGGCCGGCGGCAGCGGGGCCCCGTGCGTGCCGCCCGCCTGCTGCGGGTGCTGCTGGTGCTGCTGCGGGTACGGCGGCTGTGCGCCGCCGTGGGCGCCGTGGCCCGGCGCGGGGGCGCCCTCCGGGGGCAGCGGGCCGGCGCCCGGGTGCCCGGCGGCCGGTCCGTGCGCGTCCCACTGGCCCTGCGGCTGCTGGTACGGCTGCTGCGGGGAGCCCCAGGTCTGCTCGGGAGCCTGGGCCTGCCAGCCCTGCCCCGGCTGCCCGGACTGCGGCGGCTGGTGGCTCTGTTGCTGCCCCGGCCCCCACGGCTGGCCCCATGACTGGCCGCCGGGCGGCGCGCTGCCCGGACCCTGTCCGTGCTGCTGCGCGGGCGGCGGCCCGCCGTGGCCACCCTGGCCGCCCTGGCCGCCGTGGCCACCCTGGCCGCCGTGGCCGCCGTGGCCGCCCTGGCCGCCCGTTCCGCCGCCCGGGTCGCCCGTCATGCCCGGCAGCAGGGGCTGCCCACCGTCGGAGGGCAGCACGATGCCTTCGCGCGCGGGCCGCGCCGAGGGCTCCTCGCCCTGTCCACTCTGCGTCACCGGGACTCCTACGAATGGGGGACTTGCGGAATCGTCGGGTCACGCTACCGGGTCCCCGGAGCCCCGTGCCACGCAGCACGGGGCTCCACCCCCTCCCCCACGGCCGCAGTGACGAAACCCGCGTCCGATGCGCTGTACATGGTCCGGCCGCGCGCGTTCACGCCGCCGCCTGCACCTCCAGCCGCGCCCCGAACTCCCGCACCACCGCCTCGTCCCGGAACGGATCGAGCCGCTGCTGGAAGTCCTCCAGATACTCCGCGCCCCGGTTGGAGCGCAGCGTCTCCAGCAGTTCCACGGCCTTCGTCCCGGTGTGGCACGCCTGCTCGATCTCCCGCTGCTGCACCTGCGCCGTGGCGAGCAGCACATAGCCGATCGCCCGGCGCCGGGCCCGCGAGACCGGATGCCCGGCCAGCGCCCGCTCCGCCTGCCGCGCCGCCGCCTCCGGCTGCCCCAGGTCCCGGTAGCAGTGCGCCAGCTCGTCGGCGAGGTACGCCTCGTCGAAGTGGGCGATCCACACCGGATCGTCGCCGGTGTCCGCCTCGCTCGCCTCCAGCGCGCTGATCGCCCGCCCGGCCGACAGCTGCGCCGCCCGTACGTCGCCCATCAGGGCGTGCCCGCGCGCCTCGGCCGCGTGGAACATCGACTCCGCGCGCGGGGTCACCCGGCCCCGCGCGCCCTCCTGCGCCGCCCGCGCCAGCTGCGCGATCTCCCGCGGGTTGCCCAGCTGCGCGGCGAGATGGCTCATGGAGGCCGCCAGCACGTAGCCGCCGTAGCCGCGGTCGCCGGCCGCCTGGGCGAGCCGCAGCGCCTGGATGTAGTAGCGCTGGGCGAGCCCCGGCTGGCCGGTGTCCACGGCCATGTACCCGGCCAGCTCGGTCAGCCGCGCCACCGCGCCGAACAGGTCGCGGCCCACCGCCTCCCGGTACGAGCCGGCCAGCAGCCCGGAGACCACGCTGTTGAGGTAGTGCACGACCACCGGCCGCACGTGCCCGCTGCCGTAGGTGTGGTCCAGGTCCACCAGCGCCTGCGTCATGGCCCGTACGGCCGCGACGTCCGACTGCCCCACTCTCGGGCCGGCCGCCCGCGCCACCTGCCCGTCCGGCGCCGAGATCAGCCAGTCGCGGCTGGGCTCGACCAGCGCGGAGGCGGCGACGGAGGAGCCGGACAGGAAGTCCCGCCGGCCCACGTCGCTGCGCCACAGCTCGCAGACCTGCTCGATGGCCCCCAGGACCGTCGGCGAGAACTGGAGACCCACGCCCGAGGCGAGGTTCTTGCCGTTGGCCATGCCGATCTCGTCGATCGTGACCGTACGGCCCAGCTTGCGGCCCAGCGCCTCGGCGATGACCGCGGGGGCCCGCCCGCGCGGCTGCTGTCCGCGCAGCCAGCGCGCCACGGACGTCTTGTCGTACCGCAGATCCAGACCGTGCTCGGCGCCGCACATGTTGACCCGGCGGGCCAGCCCGGCGTTCGAGCAGCCCGCTTCCTGGATGAGCGCTTGTAGCCGTTCGTTCGGCTGCCGCGCTACGAGAGGCCTTGCGGCCATGGCATAACCCCCTGCTTCCTGGCGGCTCGCGTGTGGCTGCGGTGCCCTGCCCACGCACCGAAGTTGACGTGACTTGCGCGGCCGGTCCCCGATGCGTTCCGGCGAGGAGACCGGCCGGGAAGATCAATGCCCCACGGACATACCGAAAATGCGGGACATGCGAAGATTGCCGGAGTAAAGGTGCATGCCGCCCCCACACTCAACTACCCCGCGCCCGCCGCGGATCCTCCCGCGCGCCCCCGCCCATGCACCCATGCGCCCCGACCGTGGAACCGGTGCTCCTCCCCCGCGCGCGACCCCGCCGCACATCCCGTAACTCCAGGTGGGCACGGGAGTTGAGTTCTGCGTGGAAGAGACGATCCGGGGCACCGAAGCCGCGCCCCTCACCGGCCAGATCCCCACGCAGCGCGGCGACTCGCTGCTGGAGACCGCCGTTCGCTATGCCGAAGAGCGCCACTGGGACGTGCTCCCCGGCACCTGGCTGGAGACCGTGGACGGGGTGCAGCGCTGCTCCTGCGGCGACCCGGCGTGCGCCGCACCCGGCGCACACCCGGCGCGCACGGACTGGACGGCCCAGGCGACCGGCAGCGCCACCGTCGCCCGCGGGCTGTGGCAGAAGCGGCCCACCGCGTCGATCCTGCTGCCCACCGGCCGCACGTTCGACGCGATGTGCGTCGCCGAGACCGCCGGGTTCCTCGCGCTCGCCCGGATGGAGCGGATGGGACTGACGCCCGGCCCGGTCACCCGCACCCCGGAGCGGCGCATGCAGTTCTTCGTCCTGCCCGGCGCCTGCGCCAAACTCCCCGGCCTGGTGCGCGAACGGGGCTGGTCCCCGTCCTCCCTGGACCTGGTCGCGCTCGGCGAGGGCGCCTACGTCGCCGCGCCGCCCACCCGGTACGGGACGCGCGGCGCGGTCCAGTGGGCCCGCCGGCCGACCCCCGCCAACCGCTGGCTGCCGGACGCCGGGGAACTGATCTCCGCCCTCGCCTACGCCTGCGGACGCGACCGCTAGCGCCTCCCGGCCGCGGCGCCGGTGCTCTGGCCGGTGAACGCCGTGCCGCTCCCCCGTAGGGTTCACCCAGACGGAGGGAGCAGCAGTGGTGAGTACCAGTGCCGTACGGATTCAGGGGCTGTGGAAGCGGTTCGGGCAGCAGATCGCGGTCGCCGGGATCGATCTGGAGCTGCCCGCCGGGAAGTTCATCGGACTGGTCGGTCCCAACGGGGCCGGCAAGACCACCACCCTCTCCATGGTCACCGGACTGCTCCGCCCCGACCAGGGCACCGTCGAGATCGCCGGCCACGACGTGTGGCGGGACCCGGTCGCCGTGAAGGCGCGCATCGGCGTACTGCCGGAGGGACTGCGCCTGTTCGAACGGCTCACCGGACGTGAACTCCTCGCCTATTCCGGGCGGTTGCGGGGACTGGCCGGCGCCGAGGTGGACCGGCGCGCGGCCCAGCTGCTCGACGTGCTCGACCTCGCCGGCGCCCAGCACAAGCTGGTCGTCGACTACTCCACCGGCATGCGCAAGAAGATCGGGCTCGCCACCGCCCTGCTGCACAACCCCGAAGTCCTCTTCCTGGACGAGCCGTTCGAGGGCGTGGACCCCGTCTCCGCGCAGACCATCCGCGGCGTCCTGGAGCGCTACACCGCCTCCGGCGCCACCGTCGTGTTCTCCTCGCACGTGATGGAACTGGTCGAGTCGCTGTGCGACTGGGTCGCCGTCATGGCCGCTGGCCGCATCCGCGCGCACGGCCCGCTCGCCGAGGTCCGCGGCGACGCCGCCACCCTCCAGCAGAGCTTCCTCGCGCTCGTCGGCGCGCAGGGCCGTGCCGCCGGCTCCGACCTCGACTGGCTCGGCGGCGGCGCCCGGTGAACGCCGCCGCCCCGACCGAACCCGTCCCGGCCGGCCCCGCGGCCCCGGCATCCGCCCCCGCGCCGTCGATCACCCCCGTCGTCGTACGGCTGAAGCTGTCGCTGCTGCGCAACGGGCTGCGGCAGTCCGCCGGACGACGCGCCGCCTACGTCACCTCCGCCGTCCTCGCCCTGCTGTTCGCCGCCTTCCAGCTGCTCGGGCTGATCATGCTGCGCGGCCACCCGCACATCGCCTCCGTCGCCGTGCCCGGCGGCGCGCTGCTGGCGCTCGGCTGGGCGGTGATGCCGCTGTTCTTCCCCAGCGGCGACGAGACCCTCGACCCGACCCGCCTGGTGATGCTGCCGCTGCGGCCGCGGCCGCTGGTGCGGGCCCTGCTGACCGCCTCCCTGGTCGGCGTCGGACCGCTGTTCACGGCGCTGCTCCTGGCCGGCTGCGCCGTCACGGTGGCGCACGGGGCCGCCGCGTGGGCCGTCGCGGTCCTCGCCGTCCCGCTCGCGCTGCTGGTGTGCGTGGCCCTCGCCCGCGCCGTCGCCGCCGCCAACATCCAGCTGCTGACCAGCCGCAGGGGCCGCGACCTCGCCGTGCTCAGCGGCCTGGTCGTCGCCGTCGGCGCGCAGTTCGTCAACTTCGGCATGCAGCGGCTCGGCACGGCGGGCCTGGCCCAGCTCGACCCGGTGGCGGACGTCCTGCGCTGGGTGCCGCCCGCGACGGCCGTCGGGGCGGTGGACTCCGTGAGCCGCGGCGCCTACGCGGTGGCGGCGGCCCAGCTCGCCCTGACCGCCGCCGCCCTCGTCGCGCTGCTGCGGGTGTGGGCGCGCAGCCTGACCCTGCTGATGACCGCCCCCGACGCCTCCACCCTCCAGGGCCCCGACACCGCCGCCCGCGAGCGGGCGGGCGCCGGCAGGCTGACCCGGCTGCTGCCGGCCGGCCGCACCGGCACCGTCATGGAACGCAGCCTGCGCTACGTCTGGCGCGACCCGAAGACCAAGGCCGCCTGGGTCACCTCGCTGGCCATCGGCCTGATCGTGCCCGTCTCCAACACCCTCCAGGGCGCCGGGTCGCCGTACTTCGCCTGCTTCGCCGCCGGCATGCTCGGCATCCAGATGTACAACCAGTTCGGCCAGGACACCTCCGCCTTCTGGATGGTCGCCCTGACCATCTCCTCCCCGCGCGACGCCTACGTCGAGCTGCGCGGCCGCGCCCTGGCCCTGCTCGTGGTGACCCTGCCGTACGCCACCGTCGTCACCGTGCTGACGACGGCGCTGCTCGGCGAGTGGGGGCGGCTGCCGCAGGTGCTCGGGCTGTCCTTCGGCGTGCTCGGCGCGATGCTGGCGACCGGGGCGTGGATGTCGGCCCGCTTCCCCTACTCCGTCCCGCAGGAGGGCTACAAGAACGTCGCCCCCGGTCAGGCGGGTCTCGCCTGGATCGCCGTCTTCGGCGGCATGCTGTCGGCGGCCCTGCTGTGCTCCCCCGTCATCGCCCTGACCGTCTGGACGAACGTCAGCGCGAGCGGCGACGGCTGGGGCTGGCTGCTGCTGCCGCTCGGCGCGCTCTACGGCGCCGGCCTCACCCTGCTCGGCCTGCGCCTGGCCGCGCCGCGCACGGCGGCCCGGCTGCCGGAGATCCTGACGGCGGTCAGCAAGGGCTGAACCGGCGGGCCGGCGCCGCCCCCGAGGGGGACGCGCGCCGGGTCAGGGGCACGGGGTGAGGACCGACTCCAGGAACGGGGTGATGGCCGTGCGCCACGCCTCCGGCTGGTCGCAGTGCACCAGGTGGCCGGCGTCGACGACCTCCGCGTACCGGCCGTGCGGCAGGACGCGGACCATCTCCTGCGCCTCCGCGCGGCCCAGCTCGCCGTCGAGGCCGCGCACCACGAGCGCCGGGCAGCGCACCTGGGTCAGCTCCTCCCAGTGCGCGTCGTACACCCACGTCTCCCGGGAGGCGAGCATGTCGGCGGGCGCGAAGACGGGCCGCCAGCCGTCGGGGCACTCGTGCATGACCTCGGCGTAGAACTCGCCGCGGGCCGGGTTCGGCCGGTCCACCCAGGGGTCGTCCTCGCCGAACCATCTGCGGACGTCGGCGAGGGTGGCGAACGGCGCCGGCCAGGTCCGGAACCACTCCTCCCACTCCCGCTGGGAGGCCGCGCCGAGCGCGGAGGCCCGCATGTCGCAGATGACCAGCCCACGCACCAGGTCGGGACGCCTGGCGGCGAGCTGCCAGCCGGTCAGCGCGCCCATCCCGTGCCCGATGACCAGCACCGGACCGAGACCGAGCTGCTCCACGGCCGCCTCGGCGTCCTCGACGTAGGCCTCGCGGGTGAGGGCGGCCGTCGGGGGCTTGTCGCTCTGGCCGTGCCCGCGCTGGTCCAGCGCGACGGCCCGGTACCGCTCGGACAGCCACCGCGCGGTGCCCGCCCAGTGCGAGGCGCGGCCCATGAGGCCGTGGAGCAACAGCACGCTGGTGGGCCGCCCGGAGTCGCCGGGTTCCTCACCCGGCCCCGGTCCTGGCCGCCCGGAGAGTTCGGGGTGCTCAGGGTGCTCAGGGTGCTCGGGGTGCTCCGACGGGGCGGGGTGCTCGGTCCGGGCGGTCTGCTCGGCGCGCCCGGAGTGCTCCGGGACGGCGGAGAGCGCCGGCCGCTGCGCCGGGCGCGTCACCTGTTCCGGCGCCGCCGGCTCCGCCTGGGCCGGGACGAACGGCCGCTCGGCCCCGCCCCGCCCGGCTTCTCCTCGCCCGGCCTCTCCCTGCCCGGCCCGGTGTCCGTCCTTCGGGGGTTCGGCGAACTCCCAGGCGGCGAGCCGTACGCCGCCCGCCCCGGTCACGTCGATACGCCGCGCCATCGGTCCTGGCACCCCCATTGCCGTCGTGCGCTGTGCTGCTGCCCGGCCGCGTCGAGCGGCCCGGCACCCCGTCCGCAGGCTATCGAGTACGTATTCGAAAATGCCCTTTTCGCTGCGAACACCCCACGTTCGAGTGACCCCGCCCCAGGAATGATCGTCGTCACCGAGGGGAGATGTTCAACGGGAGGCGGACCGCTCGGGGAAAAGGGGTCCGAGGGGAACGACCTTGAGAGCTCGGGGCTCCGGGTCGCACCAGGGGAGGACGGGCCCCGGCGCCGCACGGCGCCGGGGCCTTCCCCATGTCTGCGGCACATCCTCCCCACCCCTTCGGGTCATATGCCTCTCGCAACAGCCTCGCACGCGAAGCGTCGCGCCCGCTGCCCTTCGGCGCACGGAAATCCACCCGCCGGGGAGAGAGGGAGAGCCTCGCTCAGCGCTTGGCGACGAAGACGTGCGAGGCGGTCTCCGCCTCCAGCTCGGCCGCCTCGCCGCCGCTGCCGACCAGCACCCCGCCCGGCGACTCCGTCACGCTGACCACCGAGCCGGGCTGCACGCCCGCGCGGCGCAGCGTGTACATCAGCTGCGCGTCCGTCTGGATCGGCTCGCCGATCCGGCGCACGACGACCGTCTTGCCGTCCGAGCCCGGGTCGAGATCGGCCAGCGACACCATGCCCTCGTCCAGGAACGGGTTGGCGCCGTCGGCCTCGCCCAGCTCCTCCAGGCCCGGGATCGGGTTGCCGTAGGGCGACTCGGTGGGGTGGCGCAGCAGCTCCAGCACCCGGCGCTCCACCGCCTCGCTCATCACGTGCTCCCAGCGGCACGCCTCGGCGTGCACCTGCTCCCACTCCAGACCGATCACGTCGACCAGCAGGCACTCGGCGAGCCGGTGCTTGCGCATGACGCGCGTGGCCAGCCGGCGGCCTTCGTCCGTCAGCTCCAGATGGCGGTCCTGGGCCACGGAGACCAGGCCGTCGCGCTCCATCCGCGCCACCGTCTGGCTCACCGTCGGCCCGCTCTGGTCGAGCCGCTCGGCGATCCGGGCGCGCATGGGGACGACGCCTTCCTCCTCCAGTTCGAGGATGGTGCGGAGGTACATCTCCGTGGTGTCGATCAGTCCGGACATACGTGCCCCTCGATTACCTCTGCCGGCGGCTGGACGGCTCACCGGCGCGTGCGCTGGCCCTGGACTCAATTCTGACGCATACCACCGACAACCGGAGCGCTCCGCCCGAACGCCGGACCGGAACGGGAGGCGAGCGGCGACCGGCGGCGCACAGCAGACGACCCGCGAGCTGGGTTCCTCCGCCTCTCGGCGGAGGAGCCGGCCGGACGTACCGGCAGCTCGCGGGTCGGGTGACTGCTTGGTTTCGGGCCGGCTGCGCGCGTTCGCCGCGCGCGGGTCCGGCACCGCACAGGATGGGGTGACGGGCCGCTAGCCCGCAGCCACCTCACGCGTCCGGTTCTCATACATCTGCCGAACCACCTCCTCTCTCGTGTGCTCCCACCCTAGAAACCGCCCGGCCCCGGATCAACCGCTTTTTTCCCGGGCCGTCCGCACGGCCGCACCGCTACCGTTCGGCGCATGACGAAGCGGCGGGCGGTTCTCAGCGGGTCGGTGTTCGAGGAGCGGATCGGGTACGCGCGGGCGGTGGTGGACGGGGACTGGGTGCACGTGTCCGGGACGACCGGGTACGACTACGCGGCCATGACGATCTCCGAGGACGTGGTGGAGCAGGCCGAGCAGTGCCTGCGCAACATCGGGGCCGCGCTCCAGGAGGCCGGGTGCGGGTTCGAGGACGTGGTGCGGGTGCGGTACCTGCTGCCGGAGCGGGCGGACTTCGAGCCGTGCTGGCCGGTGCTGCGGCGGGTGTTCGGCGAGGTGCGGCCGGCGGCGACGATGATGGTGTGCGGGCTCGCGGACGCGGCGATGAAGATCGAGATCGAGGTGTACGCGCGCCGGCCCGGGACGGTCTGACCACCGGTCCGACGTCGCCGGCGGCGCTCTCGCGCGATCGCGCTCAGGGGCGGCCGGCCCGGGTCGGGGCCGCGAGGTCGAGCGCGGTGGCGATACGGGCGGCCACGTCCTCGGCGTGGGCGGTGTCGGGGCGCTCGAAGGGGGCGCGGCCCGGGGCGCGCAGGAAGGTGACGACGCCCAGGGTCCTGCCCCGGCTGCGCAGGACCGCGCACAGGGCGTGCACCGTGTCCGCCGGCCACTGGCGGGAGGCGGCCCACGCGCGGGCCTGTTCGGCGGACGCGGCGCCGGCGGTGGCCCGTACGGAGCCGTTGCGCTCGACGCACTGGAGGGCGGGGTGACCGGGGCCGTAGCGGACCGGGAGGGCGGTGCGGCCGGTGCGCAGGCTGGGGCCCGGACCGGCGGCCGGGGTGGCGCAGACGCGGACCAGGCGGACCGGCGGGCCGGGCGTGTCGCCGGTCAGGTCGCCGGACGTGTCACCGGTCGGAGCGTCGCTCGGGGCGCTGTCGTCGGCCAGGCAGTCGATGACGGCGTGGTCGGCGAAGCCCGCGAGGGCGAAGTCGAGGTGGACGGTGGCGGCCTCCAGCGGGTCCTCGCACTCGGCGGCGGCGCGGGCGGCCCGGTGCAGCTGGTTGGTGCGGAACCGCAGCAGGGATGTCTCCTGCTCGCCCTGCTTGGCCTCGGTGACGTCGACGAACAGCCAGGCCACGCCGAGCGGCACGGGTTCCTCGGCCAGCGGTGAGGCGAGCCGGACGAAGCCGTTGCGCCAGCAGCGCCGCCGCTCGCCCTCCGGGCCGCGCACGCCGATCCAGATCTCGGCGGGCACCGGCGGCGCGCCCTCGGCCAGGACGTGGGTGAGGGCGCTCTCCAGTTCTTCGACGCCCTGGGAGAGCAGTTCGCCGAGCGGGCGGCCGAGGGGGGCGGTGCGGCCGGTGCCGAGGGCGTCGGCGGCGTGGGCGTTGACGAGGGCGGGTCGCAGGTCGGCGTCGACGAGGACGACGCCCCAGGAGGCGTCCTGGAGGAGGGCCTCGCCCAGGGCGATGGAGCGTTCGAGGTCGATCTGCGCGTGCACCTCGCTGAAGGCGCAGTAGAGCCCGGCGGGCGCGCCGTCGGGGCCGCGGACGGCGGCGGACTGGGTGCGCACCAGGACGCGGCCGCCGTCCTTGGTGAGCAGGGCGAACTCGTGGACCTGGCGGCCGGGGGCGCGCATGGCGGCGAGCAGGCGCCGTTCGACGTCCTCGGCGTCGGCGCTGCGGACCGCCCAGCCGGCGAAGCCGTGCCGTCCGACGGCCTCGGCGGCGCTCCAGCCGAGGATGCGTTCGGCCTCGCGGTTCCAGTGGGTGACGACGCCGTGCGCGTCGAAGGCGCACAGGGCGGCGTCCATGCCGTCGAGGAGGGCGGCGAGCAGGTCGGAGCCGTCGGGGCCGCCGGGCGCGTCGGCGCACCCGGTACGGCTCCGGTCGGGCTCGGGCTCGTCCGGTCCGAGTTCGTCGGTGGTCCCACTACGCCGGGAAGCACTCACCTGGACCCCCTCAGGCTGCGTCGGCGCGTCGTGCCGCGTCGGTTCGCTCTCTGGCCGTCATTCAACTTGAACGTGACGCAGCCCACATCGGATTCCCGCAAGTTGGGGGCACTTTCGGGCGGCCGGGGCGGCCGGGCGGGGTCAGCGGCGGTAGAAGATCCGGTCGGCGTACTGGTCGAAGACGCGGGCGTTCCAGTCGTGGCCGCCGTCGACGTTGCCGGAGCGCAGCAGCGGGGGCTCGATGCCGCGGTCGGCGAGGGCGCTCGCGACGGTGGCCATGACGGCCTGCATGAGGGCGGAGGTGACGACGGTGGAGGCGGGCGCGAAGGGGGCCGGGACGGTGTCGAGGGTGAGTTCGGCGTCGCCGACGGCGATCTTGGAGTCGAGGACGACGTCGCAGTGGTCCTTCAGGTACGTCCCGGAGGTGTGCCGCGAGCTGGTCCGGGTGGCGTAGGCGACCGAGGTGACGCCGACGACCTTGATGCCGAGGGCGCGGGCGTTCATGGCCATCTCGACGGGCAGGGCGTTGCGGCCGGAGAGGGAGACGATCACGAGGGCGTCGCCGGCGCGGATGGGGGCGCTGTCCAGGACGGCGGCGGCCAGTCCGTCGACGCGTTCCAGGGCGGAGCCGAGGGTGGCGGGCATGACGTCGACGCCGACGGCGCCGGGGACGGCGAGCAGGTTCATCAGGGCGAGGCCGCCGGCGCGGTAGACGACGTCCTGGGCGGCGAGGGAGGAGTGGCCGGCGCCGAAGGCGAAGAGGCGGCCGCCGGCGGCGACGGTGTCGGCGAGCAGGGCGCCGGCCGCCGTGACGGCGTCGGCCTCCTCGTCGCGGACCCGCTGGAGCAGGCCGATGGCCGCGTCGAAGAACTGGTCGGCCGGCGTACGGTCGCTCATGCGGGTTCCGTCCCTTCGGGGTGGTGTCTGCACGTCGCGATCACGGTGAGGTCTGGACCACAGCCGTGTCAATACGGCCCGCCCTGCGGTCCCTTCCCCCTGCGGCCCCTCCCCCTGCGGGGAGTCCCGTCAGGGGCTGAGCCGTTCCACCCGCCAGGCGCCGTCGGGTTCGGCGGCGTAGCGCAGGCGGTCGTGCAGGCGGTTCTCGCGGCCCTGCCAGAACTCGACCGACTGGGGTGCGACGCGGAAGCCGCCCCAGTGCGGCGGCACCGGGACCTGCTCGCCCTCGGGGTAGCGGGCGGCGAGCTCGGTGTAGGCGGCGTCGAGGGTGCCGCGGGTGGTGATGACCGTGGACTGGGCGCTGGCCCAGGCGCCGAGCTGGGAGCCGTGCGGGCGGGTGCGGAAGTAGGCGGCGGTCTCGTCGCGGCCGGTGCGGCGGGCGACGCCCTGGACGATGACCTGGCGGGCCATCGGGTGCCAGGGGAAGAGCAGCGAGACGTAGGGGTTCCCGGCGAGGTCGCGGGCCTTGCGGGAGTCGTAGTTGGTGTAGAAGACGAAGCCCTGTTCGTCGAAGCCCTTCAGCAGGACCGTGCGGGAGCTGGGGCGGCCCTGGGCGTCGGCCGTGGAGACGATCATGGCGTTGGGCTCGAAAAGGTGGCCCTCGGCGGCGGCCTGCTGGAACCAGTGGGCGAACTGCGCCACGGGCGTGTCGGCGAGGTCGGCCTCGGTGAGGCCCTCGGCCCGGTAGTGCTTGCGCATGGCGGCGAGGTCGAGGGACGCGGATTCTCCGGCTGCTCGGTCGGTCACGCGGTCATCTTGCCGTATGCCCGGTCGCGGACGGCCGGGTGTCCTTGGTCACTGCGTGGCACCGAGTGCCGCGTGCTCTCCCCATCCGTGGCACTCGGGGATATCGTGCCCGTACCGATGGGGTGAGCGCCGAGCGCACGGGGCACACAAGGGATGACCGCCCCGGACCGCGAGTCGTCGGACGCGACCGCGGAACCGCGCCGGCGGGCGCGCACACCGTTCACGTTCCACCACGATCCACCACGACCTCCGACAGCTGGGGCGTCGTCCCCACCGCACCATCTGTCGCACAGACCACGAGGAGCCGCCTGATGTCCGACTTCGTACCCGGGCTCGAGGGAGTCGTCGCGTTCGAGACGGAGATCGCCGAACCGGACAAGGAGGGCGGCGCCCTCCGCTACCGGGGCGTCGACATCGAGGAGCTGGTCGGCCACGTCTCCTTCGGCAACGTGTGGGGACTGCTCGTCGACGGCGCCTTCAACCCCGGGCTGCCGCCGGCCGAGCCGTTCCCGATCCCGGTGCACTCGGGTGACATCCGGGTGGACGTGCAGTCGGCGCTGGCGATGCTCGCCCCGGTGTGGGGCCTGAAACCGCTGCTGGACATCGACGCCGAGCAGGCCCGCGAGGACCTGGCCCGGGCCGCCGTGATGGCGCTGTCCTACGTCGCCCAGTCGGCGCGCGGGCAGGGCCTGCCGATGGTGCCGCAGAGCGAGATCGACAAGGCGGGCTCGATCACCGAGCGGTTCATGATCCGCTGGCGCGGCGAGCCGGACCCCAAGCACGTGAAGGCCGTGGACGCCTACTGGTCCTCCGCCGCCGAGCACGGCATGAACGCCTCCACCTTCACCGCCCGCGTCATCGCCTCCACCGGCGCGGACGTGGCCGCCGCCCTGTCGGGCGCGGTGGGCGCGATGTCCGGCCCGCTGCACGGCGGCGCGCCCTCCCGGGTGCTCGGCATGATCGAGGAGATCGAGCGGACCGGGGACGCGACGGGCTACGTCAAGCGGGCCCTGGACCGCGGCGAGCGGCTGATGGGCTTCGGCCACCGGGTGTACCGGGCGGAGGACCCGCGGGCGCGGGTGCTGCGCCGTACCGCGCGGGAGCTGGGCGCGCCGCGGTTCGAGGTGGCCGAGGCGCTGGAGAAGGCGGCGCTGGAGGAGCTGCACAACCGCCGCCCGGACCGGGTGCTGGCCACCAACGTGGAGTTCTGGGCGGCGATCATGCTGGACTTCGCCGAGGTGCCGGCGCACATGTTCACCTCGATGTTCACGTGCGCCCGCACCGCGGGCTGGTCGGCGCACATCCTGGAGCAGAAGCGCACCGGCCGGCTGGTGCGGCCCTCGGCCCGCTACATCGGCCCGGGCCCGCGCGGCCCGCGCGACGTGGCGGGCTACGAGGACATCGCGCACTGATACGAGGACATCGCGCACTGACCGGACGCCGCAGGCCCGCGCACGCACGTGCGCGGGCCTGCGGCGTCTTCGGTGTCACGCGGGGCTGAGCAGTTCCGCGTGGTGCCGGCGGGCGACCAGGGGGTGGGCGCGCAGCTTGCCCTTCAGCTCGTTGTAGCCGTACTCGGCGAACAGCGGGTTGTCCGGGTCGTCGGTGACGCCGGGGGCGGTGGCGGCGTGCGGGAAGGGCAGCCTGGCCACCCGGGCGTCCAGGCGCGGGTTGTAGAAGAACGGCACGGAGAACCGCTCGGTGGCGCCGGGCGGGGAGACGACGCGGTGGTTGGTGGCCAGCAGGTAGCCGTCGGTGGCGACCTCCAGCAGTTCGCCGAGGTTGACGACGAACGCGCCCGGCAGCGGCGGCACGTCGTGGAAGCGTCCGTCCTCGCGCTGCACCTGGAGCCCGCCGATCTCGTCCTGGAGCAGCAGGGTCAGGAAGCCGTAGTCCTTGTGGGCGCCGACGCCCTGGCCGGCGCCGTCGCCGGCGCTGCCGGGGTAGCGGACGAGTTTGAGCTGCGGGTGGGCGTGCGGGCCGAAGGCGGGGTCGTAGAAGCCGGCGGGCGCGCCGATGGCGGTGAGCAGTTCGCGCAGCAGCCTGCGGGCGACGGCGCTGAGCCGGTCGATCCAGTGCAGGGCGGCGGTGCGCAGCTCGGGCAGGGCGGCGGGCCACTGGTTGGGGCCCTGGAGCCACCAGTAGGCGGGGTCGCCCGGGGCGGGGACGCGGGCGGGGCGTTCGGCGCCGATGTCGAGCTGGTCGCGCCAGTCGCGGGCGCCGCCGGTGCGTTCGTCGCCGGTGCGGGTGTAGCCGCGGAAGTGCGGGGAGCCCACGTTGTCCAGGGCCAGGCGGTCGGCCTCGGGCAGCCGGAAGAAGGCGTGCGTGGCGGTGAGCAGGGCGTCGGTCTCGGCCTGGGTGACGCCGTGCCCGACGAGCTGGAAGAAGCCCACGTCGTGGGCGGCGCTGTGCAGTTGGGCGTGGAGCAGGGCCCGGGCCTGGGGGCCGCGGTCGGCGGCGGACAGGTCGATGACGGGCAGCTGCTGGTAGGACGGGGTGTACGGGGTGTACTGGGTGTTCGACGGGTTAGTCGCCGTGTGGGTCATGAGGAGTCCGCGGGGTGTACGGGGATCCGGGCCGCCGCCGTGGGTGGGCGGGCGACCGCGGAGGCCGGGGTGGGAGAGACCGGGTGGGCCGGATCGGTGGGACCCGCTGGGTCGGGTCGGGAGATCCGGTGGGCCGGGTGGGCCGGTGGGGGGCGCGCGGCTCAGGCGCCGCGGCGGCGGGAGACCCTGGGGACGGCAGACGGTCCCTGGGGGCGGGGGTCAGGCGGAGCGCCGACAGCCCGTGCTCGTGACGCGCACGTAGTCCACGTGGCGGCGTCGGACGAGTATCGCGGGCATGCGCACAGGTTACTGCGGCTCGGCCGCGACCGGTGTGGCCCGGTTCACGTTTCCCGGCGTCTCTCCCCGGCCCCGGGGGCGGTTCAGCCGAGGGCCTCGTCGAGGAGGGCGGCCCATTGGGCGACGACGCGCTCGCGGCGGGCGGTGTCGTCGGTGAGGAGGTTGGCCAGGCCGAGGCCGCGGGCCATGTCGAGGAAGCCCTGGACGCTCTCGCGGACGCCGGGGCGCGACTCGTCGGCGCCCAGCAGTTCGACGGCTATGCGGTGGTTCTCGCGGCCGACGCGGGCCTCCAGCTCGGTGACGCGGGGGCGCAGCTGGTCCTCGTTGCAGGCGGCGACCCACAGGTGCAGGGCGGCGCGGAAGAGGGGGCCGGTGTAGAGGTCGACCAGGGCGGTGACGACGGCCCGGCGGTCGCCCGCCGGGCCCTGGCCGCCCTGCGGGAAGAGGGCGCGCAGGGCGGTGGAGCGTTCCTCGGCGACGTATTCGACGGCCGCGGTGAACAGGTCCTCGCGGGTGGGGAAGTGGTGCTGGGCGGCGCCGCGGGAGACGCCGGCGCGTTCGGCGACGACGGACACCGTGGAGCCCGCCCAGCCGTGTTCGGCCAGGCAGGCCACGGCCGCCTGGAGGAGCCGCTGCCGGGTGGCCCGGCTGCGGTCCTGCTTGGGGCGGCGGTCGGCTGCGGTCACAGCACCCATGCGGCATCCCGTCGTTCGAGGAAGGCCGTCATCCCCTCCCTGGCCTGGTCGGAGCTGAACAGCCGGGCCGAGAGCGCGGTCAGACCGGCCGCTTCCCGGTCGAATGTCTCCAGCACCTTAGCCGTGAGCAGCCGTTTCGTCTCGGCCAGGCCCTCGGGCGAGGATCTGCGCAGCCCGTCCAGGACGGGCGCGAGGACGGCGTCCACGTCGTCGCCCGCGGCGGTGAGCAGGCCGGCGCGCACGGCTTCGGCGGCGTCGAAGCGTTCGCCGGTGAGGTAGTGGCGGGCGAGGACGCGCGGGTCGGCGCGGGGCAGCACGGTCAGCGAGATCACGGCGGGCGCCACCCCGATGCGCACCTCGGTGAAGGCGAAGTCGGCCGTGCCCGCGGCGGCGGTGATGTCGCAGGCGGCGAGCAGCCCGAGGCCGCCGGCGCGGACGTGTCCGGTGATCCGGGCGACGACGGGCTTGGGCAGCTCCACGATCTGCCGCAGCAGGGCGACCAGCGCGTCCGGGTGGGGCGGGTCGCGCAGGTCGGCGCCAGCGCAGAAGGTGGTGCCGGTGTGGGTGAGGACGACGGCGCGTACGCCGGGGTCCGCGCCGCACTCGGTGAGCGCGGCGGCGAGTTCGCCGACCAGCGCGGCGGACAGGGCGTTGCGGGTGGCGGCCGAGTCCAGGCTGAGTGTCTCCACGCCCCGGGTGCGGTCGCGGCCTACGGCGCTGGTCATGGGCGCTCCCTGAGCTGTCGCCGCAGGATCTTGCCGGAGACGGCGCGCGGCACGGTGTCGATGAAGGTGACCTCGCGGACGCGTTTGTAGGGGGCGACGCGTTCGGCGACGTACGTCATGACCTCGGCCTCGGTCGGGTGGCCGGCGCCGGCGCGGCGCACGACGTGGGCGTGCGGGATCTCGTTGCCGTCGCCGTCGGTGGCGCCGACGACGGCGGCGTCGGCGATGTCGGGGTGGGTGAGCAGCAGTGCCTCCAGTTCGGCGGGGGCGACCTGGTAGCCCTTGTACTTGATGAGTTCCTTGACCCGGTCCACGACGAAGAGCCAGCCGTCGGCGTCGACGCGGCCGACGTCGCCGGTGTGCAGCCAGCCGTCGGCGTCGATCATGGCGGCGGTGGCGTCGGGCCGGCCCAGGTAGCCCTTCATGACCTGCGGTCCGCGGACGAGGATCTCGCCGGCCTCGCCCGCGCCCAGGTCGGCGCCGGGGTCGTCCAGGGAGACGATCCGCATCTCGGTGCCCGCGATGAGCTTGCCGACCGTGCCGGGCGGCGCCTTCTCCAGGGCGTCCCGCGGGACGACGTGGGTGCCTGGGGACAGCTCCGTCATGCCGTAGGCCTGGCCGACCGGGGGCAGGCCGAGCCGGCGGGAGCAGGCCGCGGCGAGTGCGGCGTCCAGCGGGGCGGCCGCGCTGATGACGTACTGCAGCGAGGACAGGTCGTAGCCGTCCACCGCCGGGTGCTTGGCCAGGGCCAGGACGATCGGCGGGGCGACGTAGAGGGCGGTGATGCGGTGGTTCTGGACGGCGGCGAGGAAGCCGTCCAGCTCGAAGCGGGGCAGGACGACGACGGTGGCGCCCTTGCGCAGGGGCGCGTTCATGAGCGCGGTCAGGCCGTAGATGTGGAAGAACGGCAGGACGGCCAGGACGCGTTCGCCGGGGCCCGCGGTGATCGCGGGTTCGAGCTGGGCGAGGTTGGTGGCGATCTGGCGGTGGGTGAGCATGACGCCCTTGGGGACGCCGGTGGTGCCCGAGGAGTACGGCAGGACCGCGACGTCCGCCGCCGGATCGACGGCGACGGACGGTTCGGGCGCTTCGCAGGCGAGCAGGTCGAGCAGCGAGCGGTGCCCGGGCGCGCTGTCGCAGACGAGGATCTCCTCGACGCCGCCCGCGAGCTCGGCGGCCCTGCGGGCGACCGGGAGCAGCGGCGAGACGGTGACGATCCAGCGGGCCGCCGAGTCGGTGAGCTGTTTGGCCACTTCCTCGGCGGTGCCGAGCGGGTGCACGGTGGTGACCGTGGCGCCCGCGCGGGTGGCCGCGTAGAAGGCGATCGGGAAGGCGACGGTGTTGGGGCTGTGCAGGGCGAGGACGTCGCCCTTGCGCACGCCGGCCTCGGCGAGCGCGGCGGCGAGGCGCCGGTGGAAGCGGTCCACCTGCGCGTAGGTGAGGGTGGTGCCGTCCGTGCCGTCGATCAGGGCGGGCGTGTCGCCGAACTCGGCGGCGTGGCCCAGGACGGCGTCGTGGATGGGCAGTTCTACGGCCGAGACGTCTGCGTACGCGCTGCGGAACACGGTTCCTCCTCGCCCCGCCGGCCGGCGGGTGGGTACGGAGCGGTGCGGGGTGCGGGATCAGTACGACTTGGGCAGGCCCAGGCTCTGGTGGGAGACGTAGTTCAGGATCATCTCCCGGCTCACCGGCGCGATCCGGGCCACGCGCGCGGCCGTGATCAGCGAGGCGAGTCCGTACTCGCGGGTGAGGCCGTTGCCGCCGAGGGTGTGCACGGCCTGGTCGACGGCGTTCACGCACGCCTCACCGGCCGCGTACTTGGCCATGTTGGCGGCCTCGCCCGCGCCGACGTCGTCGCCCGCGTCGTAGAGGTGGGCGGCCTTCTGCATCATCAGACGGGCGAGTTCGAGGTCGATGTGGGCGCGGGCCAGCGGGTGCGCGATGGCCTGGTGGGCGCCGATCGGGGCCTTCCACACGGTGCGCTCGCGGGCGTACTCCAGGGCGCGGCCCAGGGCGTAGCGGCCCATGCCGATCGCGAAGGCGGCCGTCATGATGCGCTCGGGGTTGAGGCCGGCGAACAGTTGCAGCAGGCCCGCGTCCTCGTCGCCGACGAGCGCGTCGGCGGGCAGCCGTACGTCGTCCAGCACCAGCTCGAACTGCTTTTCGGCGGCGTTGAGTTCCATGTCGATGGGGTGGCGCTGGAAGCCCTCGGCGTCCGGCGGGACGATGAACAGGCACGGCTTGAGGCGGCCGGTGCGGGCGTCCTCGGTGCGGCCGACGATCAGGACGGCGTCGGCGATGTCGACGCCGGAGATGAACACCTTGCGGCCGGTGAGGAGCCAGTCGTCGCCGTCGCGGCGGGCGGTGGTGGTGATGCGGTGCGAGTTGGAGCCGGCGTCGGGCTCGGTGATGCCGAAGGCCATGGTGCGGGTGCCGTCGGCGATGCCGGGGAGCCAGGTGCGCTTCTGTTCCTCGGTGCCGAAGCGGGCGATGACGGTGCCGCAGATCGCCGGTGAGACGACCAGCATGAGGAGGGGGCTGCCCGCGGCGCCCAGCTCCTCCAGGACTATGGAGAGTTCGGTGACGCCGCCGCCTCCGCCGCCGTATGCCTCCGGCAGGTTGACGCCCAGGTAGCCGAGTTTGCCCGCGTCGGACCAGAGTTCGGTGGGGTGGCGGCCTTCGGCGACGGTGCGGGTGATGTAGTCGCGGCCGTAGCGCTTCCCCAGTGCGGCTACCGCCGCGCGGAGGTCGCTTTGTTCTTCGGATTCGATTACGGGGGGCATGTGTGGTCTCCCGGGTGCGGGTTTGTGGGTGGCTGGGTGCGCAGTTCCCCGCGCCCCCTTGGGGGGGTGGGGGGCTGTCGGCTTGTGGGTGCGGGTTGGTTTTGGCTGGGCGCGCAGTTCCCCGCGCCCCTTGGGGGGCGCTACTCCTGGACCACGGCCAGCAAGGTGCCGACCTCGACCTGTTGGCCCGGTGTGGCGTGGAGGGTGGTCAGGGTGCCTGTGGTGGGGGCGGTGATCTTGTGTTCCATCTTCATGGCCTCCAGCCACAGCAGGGGCTGGCCGGACTGGACCGGGGAGCCCTCGGTCAGGCCCTCGGCGACGCGGACGACCGTGCCCGGCATGGGGGCCAGCAGGGAGCCGGGGGCGCGCTGGGCGGCCGGGTCGGGGAAGCGGGGCAGGGCGGTGAGGGCGGTGGCGCCCACGTGCACCTGGTCGCCGTAGCGGGCCACCTCGAACCGGCGCCGTACGCCGTCCACTTCGAGGACGACGAGTGAGGCGTCCGCGTGCACGACGCGCACCTCGTCGGTGTCGGCGGCGAGTCCCTCGCGGGTGTGCCGGTAGCGGGCCTCGTACTCCTCGCCCGCCATCAGGTACCGCTTGACCTGCGGCTGCGAGGGCAGGTTGCGCCAACCGCCGAACCGGGAGCGTCCGCAGGCGTCGGAGAGCGCGGCGGCCAGCGGCGCGTACGGGTCGGCGGCCGGGCCGGTCAGCGCGCCGAGGTGGCGGTCGTAGAAGCCGGTGTCCATGCGGGCGGTCGCGAACTCCTCGTGCCGCAGCGAGCGGACCAGCAGGTCGCGGTTGGTGACCGGGCCGTGGACGGCGGCCCGCTCCAGGGCGCCGGCGAGCTTGCGCAGGGCCTGGGCGCGGGTGGGGGCGTGGGCGACGACCTTGGCGAGCATCGGGTCGTAGTGGACGCCGATCGGGTCGCCGTCGCCGTAGCCGGTGTCCAGACGGACGCCGTCGGGGACGGCGAGGCGGTGCAGGACGCCGGTCTGCGGCGCCCAGTCGCGGGCCGGGTCCTCGGCGTACAGACGCGCCTCGATCGCGTGCCCGCGCGCGGGCGGCGGCGCGCCCTCCAGGGCGTGGCCCTCGGCGACGTGCAGCTGGAGGGCGACCAGGTCGAGGCCGAACACGGCCTCGGTGACCGGGTGCTCCACCTGGAGGCGGGTGTTCATCTCCAGGAAGTGCGCCCGGCCGCCCTCGACCAGGAACTCCACGGTGCCGGCGCCGACGTAGTCGACGGCGCGGGCGGCGCGCACGGCCAGTTCGTACAGCTCGGCGGTGAGCGGTTCGGGCAGTCCGGGCGCCGGGGCCTCCTCGATGACCTTCTGGTGGCGGCGCTGGAGGGAGCAGTCGCGGGTGCCGAGCGGCCACACGGTGCCGTGCGCGTCGGCGAGGATCTGCACCTCGACGTGGCGGCCGCCCTCGACGTAGGGCTCGGTGAACACCTCGCCGTCGCCGAACGCGCTCGCCGCCTCCGCGCTCGCCGCGGCCAGCTCCGCGTCCAGGTCCGCCAGGCGCCGCACGACGCGCATCCCGCGCCCGCCGCCGCCCGCCGCCGCCTTCACCAGCACCGGCAGATCGGCCTCGGTGACCTCCTTGAGGGGCTCGATGCCCATGAGCTGCTTGGCGCGGGTCTTGGACGCCATCGCCTCGATCGCCTCCGGCGGCGGCCCGATCCACACCAGGCCGGCGTCCAGCACGGCGCGCGCGAAGCCGGCGTTCTCCGACAGGAAGCCGTAGCCGGGGTGCACGGCGTCCGCGCCGGCCGCGAGCGCCGCCTTCACGATCAGGTCGCCGCGCAGATACGTGTCGGCGGGCGTCGCGCCCGGCAGGCGTACGGCGGCGTCGGCCATCCGGGTGTGCAGGGCGTCCGCGTCGGCGTCGGAGTGCACGGCGACCGTGCGGACGCCCAGCTCACGGCAGGTGCGGAAGACACGGCAGGCGATCTCGCCGCGGTTGGCGACCAGGACTGTCGAAATCAGGACTGTCGAAATCACGGGGTCCGTCCTCACTGGTTTCGCTCCCTCACATCCGGAAGACGCCGAAGCCGCCGCGCGCGCCCTCGAACGGAGCGGTGTGGAGGGCGGACAGGCACAGGCCGAGGACGGTGCGGGTGTCGCGCGGGTCGATGACGCCGTCGTCGTAGAGCCGCCCGGACAGGAATATCGGCAGCGACTCGGACTCGATCTGCTGCTCCACCATCGCGCGCAGCGCCGCGTCCGCCTCGTCGTCGTAGGGGTGCCCCTTGGCCGCCGCCGACTGGCGGGCGACGATCGACAGGACGCCGGCCAGCTGCTGGGGGCCCATCACGGCGGACTTGGCGCTCGGCCAGGCGAACAGGAAGCGCGGGTCGTAGGCGCGGCCGCACATGCCGTAGTGGCCGGCGCCGTAGGAGGCGCCCATGAGCACGGACAGGTGCGGGACGCGCGAGTTGGAGACGGCGTTGATCATCATCGCGCCGTGCTTGATGATGCCGCCCTGCTCGTACTCGCGGCCCACCATGTAGCCGGTGGTGTTGTGCAGGAACAGCAGCGGGATGTCGCGCTGGTTGGCGAGCTGGATGAACTGGGCGGCCTTCTGCGACTCCGCGCTGAACAGGACGCCCTGGGCGTTGGCGAGGATGCCGACCGGATAGCCGTGCAGGGCGGCCCAGCCGGTCGTCAGGCTCGTCCCGTACAGCGGCTTGAACTCGTCGAAGTCGGAGCCGTCCACGATCCGGGCGATGACCTCGCGCGGGTCGAAGGGGATCTTCAGATCGCCGGGAACTATGCCGAGAAGCTCCCCGTTGTCGTATTTAGGAGGTTCAGGCTGTTCGGGCCGTTCGGGCGGTTCGGCGAAGGGGGGATCGGGGTGGGCCTTGCGGTGGTTGAGGCGGGCGACGACGCGACGCGCCTGGCGCAGCGCGTCCCGCTCGTCCACGGCGAAGTAGTCGGCGAGACCGGACACGCGCGCGTGCATCTCGGCGCCGCCCAGGGACTCGTCGTCGCTCTCCTCGCCGGTGGCCATCTTCACCAGCGGCGGCCCGCCGAGGAACACCTTGGCGCGCTCCTTGACCATGATCACGTGGTCGGACATGCCGGGGACGTAGGCGCCGCCGGCGGTGGAGTTGCCGAAGACGACGGCGACGGTCGGGATGCCGGCCGCCGACAGCCGGGTGAGGTCGCGGAAGATGGCGCCCCCGGGGATGAAGATCTCCTTCTGCGAGGGCAGGTCGGCGCCGCCGGACTCCACCAGGCTGATGCAGGGCAGCCGGTTGGCGAGCGCGATGTCGTTGGCGCGCAGCGCCTTCTTCAGGCTCCACGGGTTGCTGGCGCCGCCGCGCACGGTCGGGTCGTTGGCGGTGATCAGGCACTCGACGCCCTCGACCACGCCGATCCCGGTGACCAGCGAGGCGCCCACGGTGTACTCGCTGCCCCAGGCGGCCAGCGGAGACAGCTCCAGGAACGGCGTGTCGGGGTCCAGGAGCAGTTCGACGCGCTCACGGGCGAGGAGCTTGCCGCGCCCCCGGTGCCGGTCGACGTACTTGGGCCCGCCGCCGGCGAGCGCCTTGGCGTGCTCGGCCTCCAGCTCGGCGAGCTTGGCGAGCATGGACTCGCGGGCCGCCCGGTAGTCGGCGGAGTCGGTGTCCAGGGCGGTGGGCAGGACCGTCACAGCAGGGCCTCCGGTATGTCCAGGTGGCGGGAGCGCAGCCATTCCCCGAGGGCCTTGGCCTGCGGATCGAAGCGGTGCTGGGCGGCGACGCCCTCGCCGAGGAGCCCCTCCACGACGAAGTTCAGGGCGCGCAGGTTCGGCAGCGCGTGCCGGGTGACGGGCAGCGTCCGGCACTCGGGGATCAGCTGCCGGAACCGGTCGGCGGTCAGCTCGCCGGCCAGCCACCGCCAGGCGTCCCGCGACCGCGCCCACACGCCGACGTTGGCGTCGCCGCCCTTGTCGCCGCTGCGCGCCCCGGCGACGAGCCCGAGCGGCGCGCGGCGCGTGGGCCCGGCCGCGAGCGGCTCCGGCGACGCCGGCTCGGGCACGTCCTCCAGCACGCGGGCGTCCGGGGCGGGCGGTACGGCGATACGGCGGCCGTCGGGAAGGACGGCGACGTGATCGACGGTGTCCTGGGGGACGTACGCGGCCTCGAAGACGCCGTAGGGCGCTCCCTTGCCGGGCGGCGCGAGCACGTGGAAGCCGGGGTATCCGGCGAGCGCGAGTTCGATGGCGGCGCCGCTGAAGGCGCGGCCCACCGCCTCGGGGTCCTGGTCCCGGACGACCAGCCGGAGCAGGGCGCTCGCGCACTCCTCGGTGTCGGCGTCGGGCCGGTCGGTGCGCACCAGGTCCCAGCGGACCTCGCCGGGCGGTGACTTCGCGGCGCCGAACGCGTCCGCCATCTGCCGCCGCACCAGGGCGGCCTTGTCCTCGATGTCCAGTCCGGTCAGGACGAAGGTGACCTCGTTGCGGAAGCCGCCGAGGCGGTTGAGCCCGACCTTGAGGGTGGGCGGCGGGGCTTCCCCGCGCACGCCGTCGATCCTGACCCGGTCCGGCCCGTCCTGGCGCAGCCGTACGGTGTCCAGCCGGGCGGTGACATCGGGGCCGGCGTAGCGCGCGCCGCCCGTCTCGTACAGGAGCTGCGCGGTGACCGTGCCGACGTCCACCACGCCGCCGGTGCCGGGGTGCTTGGTGACGACACAGCTGCCGTCCTCGTGGATCTCGGCGAGCGGGAAGCCGGGGCGGCGCAGCCGGTCGAGGCCGTGCTCGGCGAAGAAGGCGTAGTTGCCGCCGGTGGCCTGGGCGCCGCACTCCAGCACGTGCCCGGCGACAACGGCGCCGGCGAGGCGGTCGTAGTCGTCCGGGCGCCAGCCGAAGTGGGCGGCGGCGGGGCCGGTGACCAGGGCGGCGTCGGTGACCCGCCCGGTGACCACGATGTCCGCGCCGGCCCGCAGGCACGCGGCGATGCCGAAGCCGCCGAGGTAGGCGTGGGCGGCGAGAACACCCGTGGGCGCCGCGCCCGGGCCGGCGGAGCCGAGGATCTCCGGGAGCGCGCCGGTCCGGTCGTCGCCCTCGACGTGGGCGACGCGCACCGGCACGCCGAGCCGTTCGGCCAGCTCGCGCACCCGACCGGCGAGTCCGGCGGGGTTGAGGCCGCCCGCGTTGGCGACGATCCGCACCCCGCGCTCGTGGGCGAGGCCGAGGCACTCCTCCAGCTGGCGCAGGAAGGTGCGGGCGTATCCGGCGCTCGGGTCCTTGAGCCGGTCCCGGCCCAGGATCAGCATGGTCAGCTCGGCGAGGTAGTCCCCGGTGAGGACGTCCAGCTCGCCGCCGGTGAGCATCTCGCGCAGGGCGTCGAAGCGGTCGCCGTAGAAGCCGGAGGCGTTGCCGACGCGCAGCGCGGCCCGTGCGGCGGTCACGAGGCGCTCCCCTCGGCGACGGCTTGTGCCCGGGGCGGGCGGCCGGCGCCGGGCGGGCCGGCGAAGGCCTGGGCGATGTCCAGCCAGCGGTCGGCGTCCACGCCGTCGGCGCGCACGGCGAGGTCGGCGCGGTGCGCGCGCTGGGTGACCAGGAGGCAGAAGTCGAGCGCGGGGCCGGTGACCCGCTGGGCGGCGTCCTCGGGCCCGTACGTCCACACCTCGCCGGACGGCGCGACGACCTCCACCCGGAACTCCTCGCCGGGCGCCGGCAGCCCCCGCACCGCGAACGCGAAGTCCCGCGCCCGCACCCCGATGCGCACCACGTGCCGGAGCCGGTCGCTCGGGGCGCGTACCGCGCCGAGGGCGTCCGCCACGTCCTGGCCGTGCGCCCAGGTCTCCATCAGGCGTCCGGTGGCCACCGAGGCGGCCGACATGGGCGGCCCGTACCAGGGGAACCGCGCGCCGGGCGCCGCCGCCCGCAGCGCGCCGTCCAGGGCGGCCCGCCCCGCGCGCCACCGGTCCAGCAGCTCCTCCGGCGCCAGCGCGGCCCCCTCCTCGGCGCCCTGGTCGACGAAGGAGTCGGGCGCGGCGAGCGCCTTCTCCACCAGCGCGCGGAACTGCTCGGGGTCGGTGACGGCGAGGAACGCGGAACGGTCGGTCCAGGCGAGATGGGCGATCTGGTGGGCGACGCTCCACCCGGGCGCGGGCGTCGCCGCCCTCCACCGCTCGGCGCTCAACCCGGCGACCAGCCGGTCGAGTTCCTCGCTCTCGGCACGCAGATCATCGAACACGGGCGTCGGTTCGGACATGGGGGGAGCATGGCAGCGGGGCCAGAAACAATCAAGCGTGCTTGCATGAATTCGGCCGCGAAAAATCGCCGCCGGTCTGTCGTCGGCGGCGATCGCGAGCCGGGGGGCTTGGGGGCGCTTCGCGCCCGTATGGGGCGCGCCCCCGTGTCGCTCGGGACGCGCCGCCGTGTCGCTCGGGACGCACCCCCGTGTCGCTCGCGGCGGCCCGTCAGACCTCCGGCACCGCCGTCCGTCTCGCCCGCCCCACCTGTGTGCGCACCGCGCCCATGCTCGCCGCGATGACCAGGACGATGGCGACGCCTTCGGACGGGGAGAGGGACTGGTGCAGGACGAGGAATCCGGCCGTGGCGGCGAGGGCCGGTTCCAGGCTCATGAGGATGGCGAAGGTGGGGGCGGGCAGGCGGCGCAGGGCGAGCAGTTCGAGGGTGTAGGGCAGGACGGAGGACAGCAGCGCCACCGCCGCGCCCAGCCCGAACGTCTTCGGGTCGGCGAGCTTCGTCCCCGACTCGGCGATGCCGAGCGGTAGGAACAGCACCGCGCCGACCGCCATCGCCAGGGCCAGCCCGTCGGCCTGCGGGAATCGCCGGCCGGTACGGGCGCTGAAGACGATGTACGTGGCCCACATCGCGCCCGCGCCCACCGCGAAGGCGGCGCCGGCCGGATCGAGGCCGCCGAACCCGCCGCCGCCCAGCAGGAAGACACCGCCCAGGGCCAGCGCCGCCCACACCGCGTTGACCGCCCGGCGCGAGGCGAGGACGGACAGGGCGAGCGGGCCGAGCACTTCGAGGGTGACGGCGGGGCCGAGCGGGATACGGGCGACGGACTGGTAGAAGAGGCCGTTCATCGCCGCCATCGCGACGCCGAACGCCACGACCGTGCCCCAGTCGGCGCGGGAGTGGCCGCGCAGCCGGGGGCGGCAGACCACCAGCAGCACGATCGCGGCCACCAGCAGCCGCAGGCTCACCACCCCGAGCGCGCCCGCGCGCGGCATCAGCGTCACGGCCAGCGCGCCGCCGAACTGCACGGACACGCAGCCCGCGAGCACCAGCCCGACCGGCCCGAACGCCCCGAACCGCCCACCGCCCGCATCCGCCGCCCCGGCCTCCGGCCCGGCCTGCGGCACGGAAGGGGCGGCCGGGGACGCGGCGGGGGCCGCGGCGGCGGACGGAACGTCGGTGCCGGGGGTACTCGGGGTGCTCACGGGGCGGTCCAGGGGGTTGGGGGTTTGTACAGCGCGATGTACTACTAAGTCCAGGGTAGTGGACTCACGTCAGGTACGTAACCCATTTACGGGGCTGTCCTCCTCCCCCGGAACACCGTCAGAAGGGCACTCCCGCGCGCTTGGCCAGCCGCGTGAGGCGAGGATTGCTGCGGCGGTGCAGCGAGGTCAGGACGCGCATCAACTCCTGACTGGTCGGGTGCACCCGGGCCATCTCGGGTGCGACGCTCCAGGCCGCTTCGAGCGATTCCAGGGCGGAGCCCCGGTCTCCGAGGGCGAGGTGCGACCGGCCGAGGTTCATGTGCAGGGGACCCATACGGGTGGCCGGCAGGTCCGTGCCACCGCGGATCAGGTCCTCGGCGGTGTCCAGTGCGCGACGGTGCTGATCCATGTCGGAGAACGTCGAGATGACGTGGGTGGCGGTCTGGTCCGGCCCGAAGTGGATGCCGTGCTCGTCGGCGTCCTCGCCGTAGTCCTCGGCCGTGCGCCAGGCCGCCCTGATGTGCTCCTCGGCGGAGGCCTTGTCCTTGAGCCGGCCGGCCAACGTGAGGCCACGCAGATGCAGGATGCCCAGGCCGAAAGCCCGGTCGTGTCCTGCGAGGCTCGACTCGGCCTCGACGATGGCGCGGTCCACGACGGCCAGCCCGCCAGCGAAGTCACCCGAGTTGAGGAAGGCCCCGGCCTCGTCGCGGGCGGCCACCGTGGCGGCGAGGGGATGGGCGCGCTCGGCGGCCAGCCGCTGCTTCATCACGGCCAGCTCGGCGAGATGCATCCAGCGGTGCCGCGCGGCCAGCCAGTAGACCACCGAATACACATCGGCGACGCGGGTCCAGGCGTCGGGCGACTGGGTGGCGTGAGCGTAGTTGGTCGCGTCGGGCAGCACGCTCGGGAGCTTCCGCAACACCGCCGACAGCTCGGTCCGGTAACGGTGTTCGTTCAGCTCGGCGAGCCGGCGCGGCAGGTCCTCCGGGTGGGCCGGTGACACGTCGGGGATGTCGAACCGCCGGATGGCATGGTTGAGCGCGGTCAAGCTGTTCTCGTCGGCGCGCTCGACCGGGGCCGTGCCCAGGAGCTCGTCAAGCGTCAGTCCCATGGCCTGAGCGAGAGCGGCGGCGATGCCCTGGGTCAGCGCGCGGTCGCCCACCTCGATCTTGCTCAGCAACGAGACCGAGACACCCGCCCGCCGGGCGAGGGCGATCTGGCTGAAGCCACGTGCCTTGCGGCAGACGGCCACATTCGCACCGGGTCCGGGAACCTTGGTCACGCTCATGTCTGTGCGTCTTCCCCACTCGACTTCCGTTACCTCCCATGGTGGCACCCCGGCCGCTCCGCGCAGCGGTGTTGTGCAAGAGCTGTGCAAGTTCGCTATGTCCCCCAGCAGTTGTCTTGTGTAAGTCACGTTTGCCCAGGTGGGACGAGGGGTTATGGAACTGGCACACGAGAAGCCGCCGACGCTGCTGAGCCACGGCGAGCTGCCGTATCCGAGAGGCACGTTCGTCGTGGACGACAGGACCGGGCGCAAGGGCGAGCTGCAAGGTGTGATCGAGGAGCGCACCAAGAAGGGCGACAGGCTGATCAGCCGAACCGCCTACATGCGTCCGAGGGGAGGTGGCGTCGAGTGGGAGGCCCCTTTGAACCGCATCCGCCTCGCCGACGACAACGGCTGAGCCATCCCACCAAGCGCGCGGTCCTCGTCAGTGAGGGCGACGTGATCGGCTACGAGGGCGAGTGGCGCACGGTCGAGGCCACCTTCACCGCCCGTGGGCCGATGGGCGGGTTGGCCGTGGTCGTCACCTGGAAGGAGGGCGGCACCGCGCGTTTCCCGGCCGGTGACGAGCTGCTGCTCCGTCAGCCTGAACTGCCGACAGCCGGCACGACCTGAACACCACGGTGAGCCCCACCCCGACTCGACCGGGCTGGGGCTCAGCTCTGCCTGACGGCGGCGGTGGGTGGCCGGCGCCGGAGCGGGGGCCGGAGCGGTGCGCCCGAGAACGGGTGCGGGGCGCCTCTCCCTCACCGCCGGCGTCTCCGCTACGGCTCCCCCAACCCCTCCGCCAACACCTCCGCCAGGTGCCGGCCCCGCATGCCCGCCAGTTGCTCCAGCTGGGTGCGGCAGGAGTAGCCGTCCGCCAGGAGGACCGCCTCCTCCGGGGCTGCCCGGACCGAGGGCAGGAGCTGTTCTTCCGCGCAGGCCGTCGACACCTCCCAGTGGCCCTTCTCGAAGCCGAAGTTGCCGGCCAGGCCGCAGCAGCCGCCGGAGAGTTCGCCGGTCAGGCCCGCCGCGGCGCGCAGCCGGCGGTCGGCCGCGTCGCCGAGGACGGCGTGCTGGTGGCAGTGGGTCTGGCCGGCGACCGGGCGGTCCAGGCGCGGTGGCCGCCAGGCGGGCGCGTGCCGCTCCAGCGTCTCGGCGAAGGTCAGCACCCGGTCGGCCAGGCGCCGCGCCCGCGGATCGTCGGGCAGCAGCTCGGGCAGGTCGCCGCGGAGGGCGGCGGCGCAGCTCGGCTCCAGGACGACGACCGGGGCGGCGGTCTCCAGGACCGGTTCCATCAGGTCCAGGGTGCGGCGCAGCACCGCGCGGGCGCGGTCGAGCTGGCCCGTGGAGATGTAGGTCAGACCGCAGCACACCCGGCCCCGGCCGCGCAGCAGGGCGACGGGGTTCAGGAGCCTCGATCGTCCGTCGCCGACCGGTGGGCGGTCCAGGTGCCTCGTCGGTGGCAGGGCGACGCGCAGACCGGCCGCCTCCAGTACCCGTACGGCCGCGCGGCCCACGGCGGGCGCGAGGTGTTCGGTGAAGGTGTCCGGCCACAGGACGACCAGCTCGCCGCCGCTGTCCGGGCCGGGCTGCGGACGGCGGCGCCACCATCGGGTGAAGGGCTGCCGGGCCAGGGGCGGTATCGCCCGTTCGGGTGCGAGTCCGGCCAGGCGTTTGGCGGCGGCGGCCAGGGGGCGCAGGGCGGCGAGGGCGTTGAGCGCCGGGGCCGTGCGGGTGCGGGCGGTCCAGCGCAGCCACAGCGGCAGCCGGCCGAGACTGTAGTGGGCGGCGGGGCGGCGGCGGCCCGCGTAGTGGTGGTGCAGGAACTCGGCCTTGTAGGTGGCCATGTCGACGCCGACAGGGCAGTCGGAGCGGCAGCCCTTGCACGACAGGCACAGGTCGAGGGCGTCGCGGACCTCCGTGGAGCGCCAGCCGTCGGTGATCACCTCGCCGGCGAGCATCTCGTGCAGCAGGCGGGCGCGGCCGCGGGTGGAGTGCTCCTCCTGGCCGGTGGCCCGGAAGGACGGGCACATCACCGCCGCGCCGGGCGTCTCGGTCGTACGGCACTTGGCGACGCCGACGCAGCGGCGCACCGCCGCCGCGAAGTCGCCGCCGTCGGCCGGGTAGCCGAACGCCACGGGCACCGGCTCGCGGGGCAGCACGGCGAAGCGCAGGTTGGCGTCCAGGGGTGCGGGGCGCACCAGCATGCCGGGGTTGAGCAGGTCGTCGGGGTCCCAGAGGGCCTTGGCACGCTCGAACAGGGCGACCGTTTCGGCGCCGTACATCCGCGGCAGCAGTTCCGCCCGGGCCTGCCCGTCGCCGTGCTCTCCGGACAAGGAGCCGCCGTGCGCCACCACCAGGTCGGCCAGGTCCTCGGAGAAGCGCCGGAAGCGGCCGACGCCCGCCTCGGTGAGCAGGTCGAAGTCGATGCGGACGTGGATGCAGCCGTCGCCGAAGTGCCCGTACGGGGTGCCGCGCAGTCCGTGGGCGGTCAGCAGGGTGCGGAACTCCCGCAGGTAGGCGCCGAGCCGGGCCGGCGGCACCGCGCAGTCCTCCCAGCCGGGCCATGCCTCGGTGCCGTCGGGCATCCGGGTCGCGGTGCCGCTCGCGTCCTCGCGGATCCGCCACAGCGCGCGCCGGGCGGCGGGGTCGGTGACGACGAGGGCGTCCACGACGCCGGCCGCGCGGACGACGGCCTCGGCGGCCGCCCGCGCCTCGGCCCCGGTGTCGCCGCCGGTCTCCACGAACAGCCAGGCCGCGCCGCGCGGCAGGTCCGCGGCGGACCGCACCAGGTCGGCCGCCATGCCCTCCACGGTCAGCGGCCCCAGCGGCAGCAGCCCGGCCGCGGCCTCGGCGGCCGCGCTCTCGTCGGCGTAGCCCAGCACGGCGAGCGCGCGGGCGCGGGGCGCGGCCACCAGGGACACCACCGCCTCGGTGAGGATGCCGAGGGTGCCCTCCGAGCCGCAGAAGGAGCGCGCGACGTCCGCGCCGCGCTCCGGCAGCAGGGCGTCCAGGGCGTAGCCGGAGATGCGTCGGGGCAGCTCGGGGAAGCCGGTGCGCAGCCGGGCCAGCTCGCCGTCCACCAGCTCCCGCAAGCCGGCCGGGGCGCCGGCCCAGCGGCGGCCCGGGGCGAGCCGCTCGCCGCGCGCGGTGAGCACCGTCAGCTCCCGTACGTTGTCCGCGGTGGTGCCCCAGGCGACCGAGTGGGCGCCGCAGGAGTTGTTGCCGATCATGCCGCCGAGCGTGCAGCGGCCGTGGGTGGAGGGGTCGGGGCCGAAGCGCAGTCCGTGCGGGGCGGCGGCCTCCTGGAGGCGGTCGAGGACGACGCCGGGCTGGACGCGGGCGGTGCGCGCGCCGGGGTCGGTCGCCAGCACCCGGTTCATGTGCCGGGTGAAGTCCAGGACGACGCCGGTTCCGGTGGCCTGGCCGGCGATCGAGGTGCCGCCGCCCCGCGCCACGACCGGCACCGCCCGCTCCCGGCAGATCTCCAGCACCGCCGCCACGTCGTCGGCGTCCTTCGGCGCGACCACGCCGAGCGGGACGCGCCGGTAGTTGGACGCGTCCATGGTGGCCAGCGCCCGGGCGGTGGCGTCGAAGGCCACCTCGCCCCGGACGGCGGCGCGCAGCCGTGCCCGAAGCTCCGAGAGATCCGTCATGCGCCCAGGAGTCATGGGTCCAGGAGTCATGCGTCCAGGATGCATCCGATGACGGACAGTCACCGAAAGTTGTCCACAGCCCCGGTCTGCTCGTCGTACGACCTCACAAGTTGACGTCCCGGTGATCTCGTCTCATCGGACGGACACGGTTCCGTCCCTTTTCGACCAGGTACTACGCTCCGTCCCGTGGCCGACATCCAGATTCCCGCTGACATCAAGCCCGCCGACGGACGATTCGGCGCGGGTCCCTCCAAAGTGCGGACCGAGGCGCTGGACGCCCTCGCCGCCACCGGTACGTCCCTCCTCGGCACCTCGCACCGCCAGGCTCCGGTCAAGAACCTGGTCGGCGAGGTCCGCGAGGGCATCAGCGAGCTGTTCCAGCTCCCCGACGGCTACGAGGTCGTCCTCGGCAACGGCGGCTCCACCGCGTTCTGGGACATCGCGACCCACGGTCTGATCGACGCCAAGTCGCAGCACCTCACCTTCGGCGAGTTCAGCTCGAAGTTCGCCAAGGCCGCCCAGCTCGCGCCCTGGCTCGCCGACCCCACCGTGGTCTCCGCCGACCCCGGCACCCACCCCGAGGCGCGGGCCGAGGCCGGCACCGACGTGTACGCGTACACGCACAACGAGACCTCCACCGGTGTGGCCATGCCCATCAAGCGGGTCGAGGGCGCCGACGAGAACGCGCTGGTCCTGGTGGACGCCACCTCCGGCGCGGGCGGTCTGCCGGTCGACATCGCCGAGACCGACGTCTACTACTTCGCCCCGCAGAAGTCCTTCGCCTCCGACGGCGGCCTGTGGATCGGCGTGTTCTCCCCGGCCGCGATCGAGCGCGCCGAGCGGATCCACGCCTCCGGCCGGCACATCCCGGAGTTCTTCAGCCTGCCCACCGCGATCGACAACTCGCGCAAGAACCAGACGTACAACACCCCCGCGCTGTCCACCCTCTTCCTGCTGGACCAGCAGCTGAAGTGGATCAACGGCCAGGGCGGTCTGGACTGGGCGGTCCGGCGTACCGCCACCTCCGCGCGCACGCTGTACGGCTGGGCCGAGGACGTGAAGTTCGCGACCCCGTTCGTCACCGACCCGGCCAAGCGGTCGCAGGTCATCGGCACGATCGACTTCTCCGACGACATCGACGCCGCCGCCGTCGCCAAGGTGCTGCGCGCCAACGGCATCGTCGACACCGAGCCCTACCGCAAGCTCGGCCGCAACCAGCTGCGCGTCGCGATGTTCCCGGCGATCGACCCGGCCGACGTCGAGGCGCTGACCAAGTGCGTCGACTACGTGATCGAGAAGCTGTAGCCGTACCCCACGGCAGCGAAGGGCGCCCGGCGGACCATCCGCCGGGCGCCCTTCTTTTCTGCGCGAAGCCCCAGCAGGGGCCCGCAGGGGTCCGCAGGGGTCCGCAGGGCCCGTCGCCAACATTTCGTTCGTGTGCGGATCTGGTGGAACATTCGCCGGACCAACCCGACAACACGCGTCAACTCGGCACGCCCAGCCGCGATTTAGGCGTTACCTCGCTGATAAGATCATCACACTTTCAGTAGGCTGGCGCAGCGTCAGATATGCGTCACGGGGGACAGTCCCGAGGAGGCCCCACCGCGAAGGAGCAGCCGTTGGCCCGCGAGTGAGCCCGCAGCGCTCCCTGAGACATGCGAACGCGGACGCCCCGCGCGGCCTGCTCTTCTCCGCGATGCGACTCGAAAGATTCCCATGACGTCTTTGATCAAGGACCCGCTGCTGTGGGTCTTGCTAGGAGTGCTGATCATCGCGGTTCTCGCGGTGATGCGCGCTCGCAGAACCAACATGGCGCTCCGCAAGCAGAGCACGGAGCTGCGCGCGCACCGGGACGGGCTCGACGCGGAGCGCCTGCGCCTGCACGCCGAGTACCAGAACCTGCGCGCCGAATACGACCGCGCCCTGGCGGAGGTCCGCAGCACCGCCGAGTCGGAGACCAAGGACGTGCTGCGGGCGTGGATGCGCACGCTCCAGGTCCTCGCCGACGAACAGCAGCGCTCCATCAGCGACCTGGCCCGGCTGAAGTACGGCAACGACCCCAAGATCCTCGCCGACTTCATGACCATCGACCACACCAACTCCCAGTTCGGCCGGCGGGCGCAGGGCATCGCGGCCCTGTGCGGCGGCTGGCTCGGCCGCCGCGAGGTCGCCGCCTCCGTCTACGACGTGGCGCGCAGCGCGCAGGGCCGCATCCGGCACTTCGACCGGGTGCAGATCCACAGCCAGGTGAACGTGGCGGTCGCCAGCACCGCCGTGGAGCCCGTCGCGGTCGTCCTGGCCGAACTGCTCGACAACGCCACCAACTACAGCGCCCCCGGCACCCCCGTCGAGATCAACATCCAGTCGGTGCCCACCGGCGTGTGCCTGATCATCGACGACGCCGGTCTCGGCATCAGCCAGGAGGAGAAGGACCGGGCGTCCGCGCTGCTCAACACGCGGGGCCCCATCTCGATCACCAGCCTCGGCAGCCCGCCGCGCGTCGGTTTCGCCGTCGCCGGCGTGCTCGCCGCCCGGTACGGCTTCAGAGTCTCCGTCGATTCCGTCTCGCCGTACGGAGGCGTCCGCGCGGTCATCCTCCTCCCGGAGAGCCTCTTGACCCAAGAAGTCCCCCAGCCCGCGCCGACCGCGACGACCGACTCCGACGGGCCGGAGTCCTCGTCGTACGGCGGCCCGGTGCCGTCGCCGGTGGCGATCGTCGGCAAGACGGCCGGCGGACTGCCCAAGCGCCGTCGCGCGGTCGCGGTGGTGCCCCAGCCGGACCCCTCGGTGTCAGATGCCCAAGAGCCGGAGCACAGCAGCGAGGTGACCGCGTCGCGCCTGGGCGCCTTCGCGCGCGGAACGCTCCTGGGGCGGGACACGTCCATCACGGAAGGATCACAAGAGCAGTGAAGCCCGATCTGTCCTGGGTGCTGAACGACGTGCTGACCGTACGCGGCGCCCGCCATGCGATTCTCGTCTCCGCCGACGGCCTGCTCATGGAGCGTTCCAGCGAGATCGGCCGCGACGAGGCCGAGACCAACGCGGCCGCCATGAGCTCCATGCAGTCCCTCAGCCGTGCCGTGGCCGGCTTCGTGTCGGTCGGCGCGGGGATCTGGAAGCAGACCCTGATGGAGTACGACGGCGGCTGGATCTTCCTGATCGCGGCGGGCAGCGGCGCCTATCTGGCGGTCTCCGCGGCCCTCGACGTGGACATGGAGCTCATGTCGATCCGGATGCAGCAGCAGGTGACGGCGCTGGGGAAGGCCCTGAGCGCTCAGCCGCGCCAGAGCGCCGGTGCCGAGGCATGAGCGGCCACGGCGAGGACGCTCTGGTCTCCAGCGAACTCGTCCGCTCCTACGTCATCACCGGCGGGCGCCAACTGCCCACCGACGACGAGCTGTCGCTGCACACCCTGGTCACCCTGGCACCCGACCGGCAGCTGCCGCTGACGGCCGGGCCCGAGGTCCGCGCCATCTGGGAGCTGTGCTCGGGCGGCTATCTGGCCGTGGTGGAGGTCGCCGCCCACCTGGGACTGCCGGTGGGCGTCGCCCGGCTGCTGCTGACCGACTTAGCGGAACAAGGTCATCTGCTGCGCCGCGCCGCGCCCCCGCGGGCCAAGCCTCAAGAGAGAGCCGTCATCGAGAAGGTGTTGCATGGACTACTCAAAGCCCTCTAGGCCTGAGCCCCGCTACGTCTCGGACGCGGTCACCATCGCCGCGAAGATCCTCGTGGTGGGCCACTTCGCCGTGGGCAAGACCACGTTCATCGGCTCGCTCTCCGAGATCGCCCCGCTGCGCACCGAGGAGCGGATGACCCAGGCCGCCGCCCACGTGGACGACCTGCGGGGCGCGCCGGACAAGGTGACGACCACCGTCGCCCTCGACTTCGGCCGGCTCACCCTCAGCGACGACGTCGTGCTGTACCTCTTCGGCACACCCGGTCAGCAGCGGTTCATCCAGCTGTGGGAGGACATGGCCCGCGGTGCGCTGGGCGCGCTGATCCTCGTGGACCCGGTCCGGCTCGCCGAGTCCTTCCCGGTGATCGAACTGGTCGAGAAGTACGGCCTGGAGTACTCCATCGCGGTCAACTCCTTCACCCCGGACGAGTACGACGAGGCCGAGATCCGCGAGGCCCTCGACCTGCTCCCCGACACCCCCGTCTCGTACTGCGACGCCCGCAGCCGCGAGTCGTCGGGCCAGGCGCTGATCACGCTCGTACGGCACCTGCTGAGCCGTACGGCCTGATCCGCGGGCTCCCCCAGCCACTCCCGCCCGGAACGCAAGGACACCGGGCAGACGAAGGATCCGAACACCATGGAATATCAGCGACCGGCCGGCACGCCGGGCATCGCGTCCAGATGCCCCATGCACGGCCAGGACTTCGCCGCCGACCCCCACGGCGCCTACGACAAGATGCGGGCCGCCGGTCCCGCCGCGCCGGTCGAACTCGCCCCGCAGGTGGAGGCGACGCTCGTCGTCGGCTACCAGGCGGCGCGCAGCGTGCTCCAGAACACGACCGACTTCAGCCGGGACCCGCGCCGCTGGAAGGCCCTGAACGAGGGCCGGATCTCGCTCGACAACCCGGTGCTGCCGATGATGGCGTACCGGCCCAACTGCCTGTTCACCGACGGCGCCGTGCACCTGCGGCTGCGCAAGGCGGTCACGGACAGCCTGGACCGGCTCGACATCGGCCGCATCCGCCGGGACGTCGAGCCCATCGCGGCGTTCCTCATCGACCGGTTCAGCGAGCGCGGGCGCGCCGACCTGCTCAACGACTACGCCAAGCTGCTGCCGCTGCTGCTGTTCAACCGGCTCTTCGGCTGCCCGGCCGACATCGGCGACCGGCTCACCAGCTCCATGTCGGCGATCTTCGACGGCCGCGACGCGCTGAAGGCGAACGAGGAACTCACCTCCTGCCTCATGGAGTTGATCGCCCTCAAGCGGCGCGAGCCCGGCGACGACGTCACCTCCTGGCTGATCCAGCACCCGGTCGGCCTGACCGACGCGGAGCTGAAGGACCAGCTGGTCATGCTGATGGGCGCCGGCGTCGAGCCGGAGCGCAACCTGATCGGCAACGCGCTGCTCCTGCTGCTGTCCAGCGGCTCCTCCGGGCGGGGCGCGGGCATGCTGATCGAGGAGGCCCTCGACCACGTCCTGTGGAACAACCCGCCCATCGCCAACTACGCCACGCACTACCCGCTGCGCGACGTCGACCTCGGCGGCGTCTACGTCGAGGCCGACACCCCGCTGGTGATCAGCTTCGGCGGCGCCAACAACGACCCGACGCTGCGCACCGCCCGGCAGTCGCTGAGCAAGGGCGCCCACCTGGCGTGGGGCGCGGGTCCGCACGCCTGCCCGGCGAAGTCGCCGGCGACGGTGATCGCCCTGACGGCGATCGAGGCGATCCTCAACGCGCTGCCCGACCTGGCGCTCGACATCCCGGCCGACCGGGTCGAATGGCGGCCGGGTCCCTTCCACCGGGCGCTGGCGGCCCTGCCGGTCCGCTTCACCCCGACGCCCGGCACCCGGGTGGCCGCCCTGCACACCCCGGCGCCGACAGCGCCCTCGTCGGCGCCGTCACCGTCACCGTCACCGGCCCACCCGCCCGTGCCCGGCCCGGCCCACGGCCAGGCCAACTCGGGTCGCAAAAAGGGATTTTGGAGCACGTTCCTCGACATCTTCCGTGTCTGACGGTGCGCGCGGTGTGACGCATGTGACACGGGCAACATTCTTCGACGCATGAGCACGGGGAGGGGAGGGGTAGCTTCCGCCGGGATCAGAAAATGATCGACACGGCCCAGAGGAGCTTGACGTGACGGCAGTGGACGACATAAGTGGCAGACCGGACCGGCGAGCCGTCATCTCCGTCGTCCGACGCCTGCGTTCCCCGGAGGGGCAGAGCGACCCCCTGCCCCTGTGGAAAGAGCTGCGTGCCATGGGCGACGTCGTGCCCGCTCCGTGGGGCGGGTACTTCGTCACCGGCTTCGACGCCTGCAACCAGGTGCTGCGCGGCCGCGACTGGCTCGCGCCGGACATCGCCTGGCAGGAACGCCAGCCCGACCCCGAGCGGTGGCACTCCCCCGCCACCCGCGAGATGAGCCACGCCCTGTCCCGGCTCAACGCCCCCGAGCACACCTGCCAGCGGCGCGGTCTGGGCAACCTGTTCGACCGCACCACCCTGGACGCGATGCGGCCGGACGTCGAGGGCCACGTCGGCCGGCTCTGCGACGTCCTGGACGAGCGCCTGCGCACCACGGGCGAGGCCGACCTGGCCACCGTCGTCAGCGAACGGCTGCCCGTCGAGACGGTCGGCCACTGGCTGGGCATCCCCGCCGAACACCACGATCACATCCTGGACTTCACCCACCGCCAGGTGTACGCGCAGGAACTGCTGCCCACCGGCAAGGATCTGCGCACCTCCGCCGCGGCCACCATGGAGATGCGGTCCTTCTTCACCGACCTCATCCGCCGGCGCCGGGCCCGCCCCGGCGACGACGTCGTCTCCGAGTGGATCCGGCACTGGGACGCCCGGTACCCCGACGACCGGGCCGCCGCCGACCGCGGCCTCTACCACCTGGTCATGTTCATCACGATCGCGTCGCTGGAGACCACGGCGACGCTGCTGTCGAACATGGTCTGGCTCCTGCTGCGGGACCGCACCCGCTGGGACTGGCTGCGCCGACATCCCGAGCACATCGACGACGCCATCGACGAGACCCTGCGCTACGACCCGCCCATCCACCTCAACTCGCGGATCGCCGCCGCCGACACCGTCCTGGCCGGCGTGCCCGTCGCCAAGGACACGATGGTCCACGTCCTGTACGGCGCCGCCAACCACGACCCGCGGCGCAACGAGGACCCGCACACCTTCGACGTGCTCCGCAAGGGCGGCCACCTCACCTTCGGCGGCGGCGCTCACTACTGCCTCGGCGCGGCGCTCGCCCGCCTGGAGGCCCGTACGCTCCTCTCCCACCTGCTGAAACGATTCCCTGATCTTGCCCTCGCGACCGGCCCCGTCTACGCGCCCCGTATGGTGTTCCGCCGTGTGACCTCCCTGAAAGTGACGACATGACCGCCCTGTCCGCCCCGGCCGATCCCACCGCGCCGTCCCTCCGGACGCTGCGGACCGACCGGCAGGGCCCCGTCCTGTCCATCGAGCTGAACACCCCCGAACAGGGCAACGCGGTCACCGACACCATGCTCGACGAACTCCTGGCCGTCCTGGACGCGCAGGACCCCGACGTCCGGGTCGTCGTGCTGGGCGGGGCCGGCGAGGACTTCTGTCTGGGCGGCGACCGCACGGAGTTCGCCGAGCAGCTGGCCGAGGACCCCACCGGGGGCGGCATCCGCGTCTCCGGCGCGAAGGCCCGCCGGGTGTGCGAGGCCCTCTCCGCCAACCCGGCGGTCACCATCGCCCGCGTCCAGGGCAAGGCCATCGGCGCCGGGCTCGCCCTCGCCCTCGCCTGCGACCTGCGGGTGGGCGCGGAGACGGCCACCTTCCGGCTGCCCGAACTGGCCCTCGGCCTGCCCACCGCGTGGGGCGGCCTGCTGCCCCGGCTCCTCAACGAGGTGGGGGCGGCGCGGGTGCGCGAACTCGTGCTCACCTGCCGGGCGTTCGGCGCGGCGGAGGCCCGGGAGTTGTCGGTCCTCCAGAACGTCGTGCCGGAGCAGGAACTCGACGCGGCGGTCCGGGCCTGGGCCGCCCCGGTCGTACGCCGCTCGGCGACCGCCCTGCGCGTCACCAAGCACCTGTTCAACGCCTACGCCAACGCGACCCGGCTGGCCGACATCACCTCGCTGGACGCCGAGTTGATGGCCTCGGCCCTCGCCGCCCACGAGTACACCACCGGCAAGGCGGCCCGCCGCACCGGAACACCGTTCTAACGGCGCTTCGCCGCCTCCCGTCCCCTCCGGGAGGCGGCCGGTTCCCTGCGGCCGGTTCCCCACGGCCGTCTCCGCCCGCACGGGACAATGGCGGTGACGGGGGGCGGCCCGCGCGCAGCGGGCGTCCGCACCGGGACACCGGGACACCGGGACACCGGGACACGCAGCACCGCCGAGACGGAACGGAGCAGGGGATGCCGACCCTCGCGCACCTGATCTCCCAGCGCCCGGAGCTACGGCTCCGCTTCCTGGACCCCGCGCACGCCCGCGTCCACGCGGGCGTCCGGGTGACGGAGGTCGCCGCCGTCCCCCTGCCCCACCCCGCCCCCGGACCGAACGCCCCCCTCGCCTCCGGGACGCTGGCCCTGGTCACCCTGCCCGACGAGCCCACCGCCCCGCACGGCACGGCCGCCGCCCTCGAACACCTCCTCGGCCACCTGAAGCGGTGCCGGGCCTCGGGACTCGTCCTCCGCTCGCCCGAGGACGCGCCGCACGTCCCCACCGCCGTACGCGCCCGGGCCGAGCACCTGAGACTCCCGCTCCTCGTCACCGGCGCCGACACCCCCTGGGCGCCGGTCAACGCCTACCTCCAGCGGCAGCGGGCGCTGATCGCCGAGCGGCAGGCGGAGCACATGGACGGCCTGCTGCGGACGCTGCCCAACCGGCTCACCGGTCCGGACGCGGTCGAGCGGATCGTGTCGTGGCTGGCGGCGGCACTGGACGCGGACGCGGCCGTACGCTCCGACGGCGACCGGTGCGTCCTCGTCTCCGCGCCCGAGGGCGGCGCCAACCTCGCCCGCGCGGCCGTCCTCGGCCACCGGCCCGCCGACGGCGTCCAGTACCGGATCGTCCGGATGCACGGCGCCGAGGACGAGGCCGTGCTCGCCGTGGCCGCCCGCCATCCGTTCGACGAGACGGCGGGGCGGCTGATCCAGCACGCGGCCAAGATCCTCGGCCTGTGCGAGCAGGCACGGCGCGACCACCACGCCGCCGTGCTGGCGCCCCGGGCGGTCAGCCAGGCCGCCACCCAGCTCCTGCTCGGCGGGCAGACCGTCACCGGCCAGGTCGTGGCCGGCACGATATCCCGGCAGCTGATGGACACCGACGAGGTCGTCGTCCGCGTCATCGACACCGGCGCGCGCACCCGGCAGCCGACCCTCGAACTGTGCGAACGCACCCTGCACGGCAAGGCGTTGGTCTCCCCCTGCCCCGGCAAGGACCAGCAGATCATCGTGATCGCGCCGGCCGCGCGCGACGACGCGGTGGAGGACGACCTGCGCCGGATCGTCGGCAGCCGGGACTGGCTGCTCATGGGCGCGAGCACCCCGTACGCCCTCGAAGCCAGCGGCGCCGGCTACGCGGAGGCGGCGGAGGCGGTGCGCACCGCGGCGCGCTCACCGGAGCGGATCAGTGTCGGCGCGGAACCCAAGTGCGCGCCGCTGCTGCCCCGGCGCGCCGCCCGCGTCTGGGCCCGGTCGCTGCTCGCCCCGCTGCTGACGGCGCCGGAGCACACCACGCTCCTGCACTCGCTGCCCACGGGGCTGTCGTTCAAGGGGACGGAGGCCGCCAAGGGGCTCCAGATCCACCGCAACACCCTGCGCAACCGGCTCGACCGCGCGGCGGCGCTGCTCGGCCTCGACTTCGACCGGCTCAACGACCGCGTCCTGGTCCTGCTGGCCCTCAACATCCTCGCGCTGCCCGCGCCCGAGGACGACGCCCCCGATCCGCCCGCCCCCGCCCTCGCCGACCTCCTGGCGGGCCCGGAGATCAGGAACTGGGCCCAGCACCGGCTGCGGGCCCTGCACACCGGTCACCGCGCCCTGCTGGAGACGTTGCGGGTGTGGCTGGAGAACGACCTGTCGGTCCGGCTGACGGCCCGCGCACTCGCCCTGTCCGCCTCGACGGTACGGGCGCACACGGACCGGGCCGCGCGGCTGCTCGGCATGGGCGTGACGGCGGAGTTCGTCTCGGTCCACGACACCGACGTGGTCGGCATCGCCGACGTCTACGTCGCCGCACACCTGCTGACGGGCGCCCCGGCGCTGACGGACGCGCCGACGACGACGCCCTGACAGTGCAGATCGACGGCGCGGGGCCCGCGAGATGTGCATCTGTGCGATGGCCCGGGGCGACGGCCCCCCTCTAACGTGGGTCCTGCCCGACGGGGCCCGAACGGGCCGGGTCCGGGACCCGTACGGGGGACGGGCCCCGGCCCCGGCCATGGTGACCCCTCGCCTCCGCGACCGTGAACCGCGCCCACACGCACTTCCGGTACGGCTCCTGGCGGCAGCCCCACGTATCGGACAGGGCCGCCACCAGGGCCAGGCCGCGGCCGCCCTCCTCGTGCGGTGCGGAGTCGTGCGGCCGGGGGAGCCGGTCGCGATCCGGGTCGGAGACCTCCAGGACGAGGTCCGCGCCGTCCAGGGTGAGCGCGATCTCCACCTGGGCGTAGCTGATCCGGCAGTGGAGCACGGCGTTGGTGACGAGCTCGCTGGTCGACAGGGCGACCGTGTCGGCGAGTTCGTCGCTGACGCCCCAGTCCGCGAGGACCTTGCGGGCGTACTGCCGAGCCGTCGGCACGTGCCGTCGGCGCGCGGGGATGCGGAACGTTGTGGTTGCGGGCATGGCCCGGAAGCTACGGCCGCATTCAGAGTGACTGCAATCAGCTTCACTGAATACATTCACTTGTCCACTCGATCGAGTGATGCGCTCTCAGAGTTGGTTGCCGCTGTGGCATCGTGGCCGGCAACGAGGGGAGGGCCCATGCCCGCAGGTGGACGTCCGACCGTGCGCAGTCGGCGCCTGGGTACGGCACTCAGGCAGTACCGGCAGGCCGCCAGGATGGACCAGCCGCAGGCTGCCGAGATCATCGCCGCGAGCCAGGCCAGGATCAGCAGGCTGGAGAGCGGGCACGTCACCGCTCGCGTCATCGAAGTGCGGCTGCTGCTGGACGCGTACGGCGTCGGCGACGCCGACGTGCGGACCAAGCTGGAGAACCTGGCCAAGCACTCCAAGAACCGCGGCTGGTGGCTCGAACACGCGGAACACCTGCGACCGGACTACGTCGACCACATCGCCCTGGAGGACGATGCGACGTACATCCGTGAGTGGCAGCCGGTCATGGTGCCGGGGCTGCTGCAAACGCCGTCCTACGCGGAGGCGGCCATCGCGAGCGGCCCGCACTTCATCGATCCCGAGCGTGTCGCTCAGCTGGTGAAGGTGCGCATGGGACGGCAGGCGAAGATCGAAGAAGGCGGGGCGTCCTACACGGCCATCGTCTCGGAAGCGGTGATCGCGCACCCGCTGGTGAGCGTCGAGGTCCACCGCGAGCAACTGTCCGCGATCCTCGGAATCGGGAAACGGAAGAACGTCACCGTCCAGGTACTGCCGTTCAGCGCGGGCGTCCTGGTCGGATACACCTCCGCCTTCTCCTCCTTCAGCTTCGACGAGGAGCCGACGGTCGAAGCGGTGACGATGGACAACCTACGAGGCACGTCCGTACTGGAAGGTCCTGAGGACCTCGCCGCTTACGCCAACGCATACGACCTACTACGATCGTCGGCATTGGCACCGGACGCGAGTGCGAAGCTCATCCGGGACACGCTGCGGAGCCTGAAGGAAGACACATCGTGACCGAGGTTGTAAGCCCCTTCCGGAAATCGTCGTACTCGGGGCAGGAGAACAACTGCGTAGAGGTCGCCGCCACGGGTCCCGGTGGCCGTGCCGTCCGTGACAGCAAGCGGCAGGGCGGCCCCCTCCTCACCGTCTCCGGTGACAGCTGGCGCGCGTTCCTGCGGCAGTTCTGAGGGCCCGCGCTTCGAGAAGGCGGGCGCCCGGCCGAACGGCCGGGCGCCCGTTGGTTGTTCAGCCGACAGGTGTCACGACGCCGTGCAGCTCACCGTAGGGGCGGCGGCGCCGCCCGGGGCGCCGCCGAAGCCGAAGCCGGCCGAACCGCCCGGCGCCACCGCGCCGTTGTGCGCGGCGTTCACCGCCGTCACGCTCCCGCCGCTCTGCGTGTACGTCGCGTTCCAGATGTTGGTGATCTTCTGGGCGCCGGGCCAGGTCCACGTCACCTTCCAGGACTTGATCGCCACCGTGCCCGAATTCCGGACTGTCACCGCGGCGTTGAAGCCGCTGCCCCAGTCGTCGCTGACGGTGTACGCGGCCGTGCAGGCGGGGGCGCTGCCACCGCCGCCGCCGTCGTCACCGCCACCACCGCCGCCGCCACCGCCGCCCGCCGGGAAGCCGGGGGCCTTGATGCTCGCCAGGTAGCCGTCCTTGACGGTGTCCACCGTCTGCCAGTCGTCCTTCAGGATGCCGCCCGTGTCACCCGAGTCCGGGTTCCACGACCAGAACGTCCACTGGAAGCTGTCCGCGCCGTTCGCCGACGTCGGCCGCAGATAACTCACCAGCGCCGACAGCCACTTCTGGTCGACCGTGGACTGGAGCGTCGTGCCGAACTCCCCCACCCACACGGGTGCGATGTTCTGCTTGAAGACGTAGCCCCAGTACTTGTCCCACACGCCCGGCATGTTCGCCGGGAAGGACGGGTCGCTGAACCAGCTCTGCTGGGCGACGCTGGTGGCGTAGTCGTGGGCGGAGTACACGACCCGGTTCGCCACGTCCAGGCGCACCGGGTACTGGCCGACGCCCATCAGGTTGCCGCCCCACCAGCCGGAGACGCCGCCCACCGTCTGCACGCCCTCCACGAAGATCAGCAGACTGGGGTTCACGGAGAGCACCGCGTTGCCCGCCCGCTCGGCGGCCAGCCGCCAGTCGGTCGCCTGGTCGCCGCAGCCCCAGCAGGCCGGATCGTGCGGCTCGTTGTGCAGGTCGATGCCGATGACCGTGTCCTGGCCCTGGTAACGGGTCGCCAGCGCCTTCAGGTTGGCGATCCACGTCGACTCCGGCACGGCCGAGGTGTACCAGAGCGCCGACTGACCGCCGGAGTCCGGGCGGTGGCGGTCCAGGATGACCTTCAGGCCGTCCTGCCCCGCGTACGCCACGATCTTGTCCATGACCTGCAACGGGGTCAGGCCCTGCAAGTCGGCGTTCATGTTGTTGAAGTTGATGCTGTCGGCCGTCGTGCCGGCCTTGAGGACGTCGTCGCTGTAGGGCAGCCGGATGGTGTTGTAGCCCAGCGACTTCATCTGGTCGATCATGCTCTTGTAGTCGCGCGACCACAGGCCGTGCACCACGTGATTGCCGGTCTCGAAGCCGAACCAGTTGACGCCGGCGATCCGGACCGGGTTCCCGGCCGCGTCCAGGATCTGACGGCCGCTGGTGTGCCAGTAGCCGGCCCCGGCGGCCGTGCCCGCGGCGGCGCTCTGCCGCCCGAGGGCGGCGGCGTCGGCCGCGTGCGCGGTCGCCGCCGCGCCGAGGCCCGCGCCCAGCGGTATCAGGAGCGCCGCGGCGGCAGTGCACAGCGCTCTACGCATGCTGCGGAACATGTCGCTGCTTCCTCTCGGAGGCGCGGGCCGGAACTATATGGGAGCGCTCCCATTCCCGCCCCTCCATGGAACCCAGGTCCCACCGGCCCGTCAAGACCGCGGACGGCACAGGTGTGCCCCCGGGTCTGCCCCCGCGGCCCTGCCGGACGGGGCGGGCAGGCGGTAGGGAGGTGAGCAGGGGAGGTCACACCCCTCGGAACCACCGTCTCCGTGCCGCACCGGGAGTTCGCATGCGCAGCCAGGACCAGTCCAAGGACCCGAGCGGGCGCACCGCGGGCGCGGTCCGGACTCCGCGCGTCCAGGCCGCCGTACCCCCGCGGCACGCCGTCGCCGCCCGCTCCCCGCAGGCGCTCCTCGCCCTCCAGCGGACGGCCGGGAACGCCGCGGTGGTGCAGCTGGCGGCGGAGCAGGACGGCGCGGCCGAGCGGGACGGCGGGGCCGCGCACTCCGTCGACCGGGTGCTCCGCTCGGCGGGCGCACCGCTCGACGGCGCCGTGCGGCGGGACATGGAGCAACGGCTCGGCGCGGACTTCGGGGACGTGCGCCTGCACACCGACGCCGCCGCCCGGCAGTCGGCCGCGCAGGTGGGCGCGCGGGCGTACACCTCGGGCAGCCATGTGGTGATCGGCGACGGCGGCGGTGACCGGCACACCCTCGCCCACGAGCTGACGCACGTCATCCAGCAGCGCAGCGGCCCGGTCGCGGGCACCGACCACGGCGACGGGCTGCGCGTCAGCGACCCCTCGGACTCCTACGAGCGGGCGGCGGAGGACAACGCCCGCCGGGCGCTGGCCGCTTCCCCGTCGCCCACCGCGGCGGACCCGGCCGCCCACGAGGGGCACGCGCACCACCACGACGGGCCCGCGCACCACCACGCGGACAACGGCCCCGCGCCGGCCGTCCAGCGCGTCCGCTCCGGCCGCCCCACCGGTCTCACCACCGCCGGCGGCGACGACGCGTACTTCACCACCCAGTCCCCGGAGGGCGTACTGCGCGACGGCCGGTCGCCGGGCGGTCTGATCGGCCACCGGGTGGACCACGTGGACGCCCAGGACCACCACCCCGGCGACGTCAGCCTGCGGATCTCGGACGACGGCACCCTCGCCGTCCACGACACCGAGCGGGAGCCGAAGGAGTTCTATGCCACGAACGCCGTGTTCCAGCACGCCGTGCAGCAGCTCGCCCAGTCCGGCAGCCACTACACGCTCGTGCAGGGCGGCGCGCAGATCAAGACCGAGGCCGGGACGCTGACCAAGGTCACCCCGGTCACGGCGGACCCCGCCACCCGGCGGATGGCCGGCGGCTTCGCCGACCTGGTGCGGGTGCAGTGCATCGACGTGGCGCGCGAGGTGGTGGGCAGCCGCCGGATGGACGTGGTCACGGCCGGCGGCGGCACCGCCGCGTGGGGCGCGAACGCGGGCCCCGGTCTCGCCCACCACCTCGCCGGGAGCGTCCGCTCCGGCGACGCCACCGACGGCGCGGCCGCCGCGACCGCAGCCGGCGCCGGCCCGGACCGCCCCGAGCGGGAGGTCGCCCGTGACTACGGCACCGCCCTGCGCGAGCACCCCGCCGAGGCCGACGCGGCCGCCCGGGACATGGGCGTCAACCGGCACGCCCGCCCCGAGGTCGGCGAGGGCATCGCCACCCTCTCGGTCGGCAGCGACGACAAGCTCGACTACGCGACGGCGCCCGCCGGCCAGGACCACACCGACCGCACCGACGTGGACGTGTGGAACTACCACTTCGCCGGGGTCGTCGCCCGCAGTCTCGACGGCGCGGACTGGGTCACGCTGGAGAACTACACCCGCAACCAGAACGCCCAGCGGGCTTTGAGCCAGCTGGAGGGCCGGCTGATCGGCGCCTACCGGGAGAAGACCAAGTCCCTCCTGAACAGCTTCCGGGGCAAGGAGCCGCCGCAGGGCGGCCTGGAGAGCGCCCGGGTCATCGAGATGATCCAGAAGCTCGCCGACACCACCCGCAACCGGGCGATGCAGGAGTACCAGGCCCTCGGCACCGACCAACTCGCCTGGCAGGGCAAGTGGTTCTTCCGCCTCTACGGCTCGCAGGCCGGCGAGACCTTCCACGACAAGCAGTACGCCTCCGGCACCGGCGACTTCGTCAACCCGCTCACCGTACGGGTGCGCCGCCAGACCGACGCCACGGATGACGCGTAAGTCCCCCGTCACCTACGGCGCTTGAGCCGCCCCAGCCCGAACAGGGCGGCCACCGCGAGCAGGACGACCACCGCGCCGGTCTTGACCGTGCCGCCGAGGCCGCCGCCGCCCGATCCGGAAGCCGAGGAAGTCGCCTTCCCCGCAGGCGACTTGGCGTCTCCCCCGCCGGGCGCCTTCTCGGCCTGGACGGGGCTGTCCGCGCCCTCGCTGCCGTACAGCAGCTTGGCGCCGTCGGCGGTGTACGTGACCGACTCGCCCTGGCGCTGGAGGGGCACGTCGAGCCGGCCGGCGCGCTTGATCCGGCCGCCGTTCCAGTCGTAGTAGACGCCGCCGAAGTAGCCGCGCACGGCGAGCCGCGTGCCGTCGGGCGAGAAGGCGGCGTCGGTGGCCCACAGGTCGACGGGGGCGACCGGCTTGAAGATGTTGGCGCCCGAGGTGGACAGGTGGGCGGGGCCCTCGAAGAGGTGGCCGCCGTCCTCGTTCTTGTCGACGATGTAGACGCGCCCGGTCTTCGGGTGCACGGCCAGCGACTCGGCGTTGCGCGGCCCGTCCGCGTACTTCACGACGTACTGCGTCGCCCGGATCGTCTGGTCCTTGAGCACCTTGGGCTCGGGCAGCTGGTAGATCCACACGTAGGGCCAGGTGCCGCCGAGGTTGTCGCCGATGTCGCCGACGTAGATCTCGTTGCCGGGGCCGATGGAGATGGCCTCCACGTCGCGGGGCCTGCCGACGCCGCTGAGGGTGACCGTGGCGACGGTCTTGCCGGTCCTGCCGTCCACGGCATAGATGTAGGGGCCGTCGTCGCTGTCGTTGTGGGTCCAGTAGACGCCGGGGTGCAGGTGCGAGGCGGCGAGGCCGCTGGATTCCTTGATCCGCGGGTCGCTGATCGTGAAACCGCCGTCGCCGTCGGCGGCCGAGGCGGACACGGGCACGGCGAAGGCGCCCACGAGGAGGGCCCCGGCGAGCAGGGCGAGCGGTCGGCGCATGCCCCAAGCCTGCCATCCCGCACGGCGGTTCAGGACGGGTGGCGGGCCTCACACCGGTCCGGTGGTCCGGCCGCCGCCCCGATCACCGATGATGAGCGGATGCTCAGGTTGATGCCCGTCGGAGACTCGATGACCATCGGCAGCGCGGGCGAACACACCTGGCGTCACCGTCTGTGGCGGCACCTGCGCGACACGTACGAGGGGCCGTTCACGTTCGTCGGCCCGCGCGAGGCGCTGTACGACCAGGCGACGCAGACGCCGACCTCGTACGAGTACGCCGACGCCGCCCCCGGCTTTCCCCGCGCCCACCTGGCCGGCTGGGGCGAGGGCTGGCAGCACATGGCGCCGCTGATCGGCGAGGCGGTGCGCGCGAGCCGCGCCGACGTGCTCCTCATCTCGCTGGGCCTCATCGACCTCGGCTTCTACACCAACGCCGAGCAGACGGCGGTCAACGTCGTCCGCTTCGTCGCCGAGGCGCGGCGCGCGCGGCCGCGCGTGCACATGGTGCTGCTGCCGGTGATCCCCAACGTCCGCGCCGAGACCGAGCCGGCCTTCGCCGACGAGGTGGCCCGCTTCAACGAGCTGCTCGCCAAGACGGCCGCCGACCTGGACGAACCCCGCTCCCCCCTGCTCCTCGCCTCCCCGCCGCCCGGCTACGACATCCACGCCGACACCTACGACGGCACCCACCCCAACGCCCGCGGCGAGCACAAGATCGCCGCCGCCTTCGCCGACGCGATGCACGAGGCGTGGGGCTGGGGCGGGGCGTACGGCACCGCCTGAACACCAGCGGCCCGTTCCACTGGCATATGCGCATCCACCCGTGTCCTCGTCGCCGTGCGTATCGTTGTACCGCGCGGCTGCATCGTTCACGGACAGCCGGGGAGGAGTGCCACGATGACCGTCCTGGAAGACAGGATCACGATGGCCGAGAGCGACAACACGCGCTGGCTCGATGACATGTTCGAGCGGCTCGAGAAGATGCCCGTCCCCGAGGGATTCAAGGTGGAGATCGTCGAGGGGACCGTCTACATGTCGCCGCAGCGGAACGCGCACTGGCAGATCATTCTGACGCTCATCAAAGTACTCATGGGGCGCTTCGGCACCGATGTGCAGATGGTGTCCGACGTCCGCATCGACTTCCCCGGCCACCGCAACGGTCTCGCGCCGGACGTGGCGAAGCTGCGCGACGGCGCCGCACCGGACGCGAAGGGCCGCTGGAGTCCCGGGGACGTGGAGTTCGTCGCCGAGGTCATCTCCAAGGACACCGCCCGGAACGACTACGGACCCAAGAAGACCGCCTACGCCCTCGCCGAGGTCCCCGTCTATCTGATCGTGGACCCGTACCTGGGCAAGTGCCGTCTGTTCACCCAGCCCAAGGACGGCGACTACCTCACCGACACGGCCGTCACCTTCGGCGGCGAGGTGGACATGACCACCTCCCTCGGCCTCACCCTCAAGACCGACGACTTCCTCCGCGACTGACCCCGCCGCTCGCAAGCCCCCTTGCTTCGAGCGCACTCCAGGGCTTTGGCTTGGGGACCATGAAGTACACACAGCTGGGACGCACGGGACTCAAGGTCAGCCGACTGGTGCTCGGCACGATGAACTTCGGGCCGCAGACCGACGAGGCGGACAGCCACGCGATCATGGACGCGGCGCTGGACGCGGGGATCAACTTCTTCGACACGGCCAACGTGTACGGCTGGGGCGAGAACAAGGGCCGTACCGAGTCGATCATCGGCGACTGGTTCGCCCAGGGCGGCGACCGGCGCGACAAGGTCGTCCTCGCCACCAAGGTGTACGGCAACATGGGCGCCGACGGCGCGGCATGGCCCAACCACGACAAGCTGTCCGCGCTGAACATCCGCCGGGCCGTGGACGCCAGCCTCAAGCGGCTGAAGACCGACCACATCGACCTGTACCAGTTCCACCACATCGACCGGGACACGTCCTTCGACGAGATCTGGCAGGCCATCGACGTCCTGGTCCAGCAGGGCAAGATCCTCTACGCCGGTTCGTCCAACTTCCCCGGCTACAAGATCGCGCAGGCCAACGAGGCCGCCGCGCGCCGGGGCGGGACCATCGGCCTGGTCAGCGAGCAGTGCCTGTACAACCTGGCCGAGCGGCGCGCCGAGATGGAGGTGATCCCGGCCGCGCAGGACTACGGGCTCGGGGTCATCCCCTGGTCGCCGCTGCACGGCGGACTGCTGGGCGGGGTGCTGAAGAAGCAGGCCGAGAGCGGCCGGCGCGCCTCCGGCCGGGCCGCCGACTCCCTCGCCGACCCGGTCCTGCGCGGGCGGATCGAGGCGTACGAGGGGCTGCTCGACAAGCACGGCCTCCAGCCGGGCGAGGCGGCGCTGGCCTGGCTGCTGACCCGGCCCGGCGTCACCGGCCCGATCGTCGGCCCGCGCACCGCCGAGCAGCTCGACTCCGCGCTGCGGGCGGTCGAGCTGGAGCTGAGCGCGGAGGTGCTGTCCGGCCTGGACGAGATCTTCCCGGGCCCGGGCCCGTCCCCGGAGGCCTTCGCCTGGTAGCAGCCGGGGCACGCGTCCGCCGTCACTCGACTTGCCGTGCGGCGGCGGGCGCGCTCGGTCCGGCTACCTGCCGAGCGCGGCCGCCAGGGCGACGAGGGCCAACATCAGCACGAGCGCACCGGCCATGATCCGGTTCCGGGTTTTCGGGTCCACGTGTCCGAGACTAACCGGCCCCGCCGAGCACCCAGCGCCCGACCGGCTCGTAACGGGGCTGCTCGCCGGGCACGCCCGACCTCGGCAGCCGGCTGCGGACGAGGACCAGCTCGTCCACCGTCCAGGTGCGGCCGGTGAAGTCCTGGAGTGCGGCGACGTAGGGCCGCACGTCCATCGCCTCGCGGGCCCGGGCCACCGTCAGGTGGGCCTGGTAGCGGCGGTGCTCGTCCTGTTCCAGGCCCGCCTTGCGGGCCGCCGCCGCCGCGCGCCCGGCCAGCAGCCGCAGCGCGCCGACCTCCCCCCGCGCGCCCGTCCACAGCGCCTTCCCGCGCCCGAACTGGCCGCCGCCGCGCAACGCCAGCGGGAACGGCCCGGTGCGCCGCGCCGCCTTCGCCAGCCGCGCCGACAGCTCCGGTACGGTCTCCTCCTCGACCTCGCCGTAGAACGCCAGCGTGAAGTGCCAGCCGGCCCGCTCGGTCCACCGCAGCCGCTCGGAACCGGGCAGCGCCCGTGCCCGCTCGACCGCGCCGGCCAGCTCCCGCACGACGTCCTCGGGCGGCAGCACGGCGGCGAAGAGTCTCATACGGCCAGTGTCCCCGCCGCGGACCCGGAAGCACTCCGGCGCGACGGGGACACCCGCGGACACGCGCACACCGCGCCGTCAGACGGCCGCCAGCTCCTTGTCGGCCTCGCGGTCGCCCGTCCGGGGGACGAACGCCACCCGGGGGTGGCCGCCGTGCCAGGCGACGGTGAGGCGGAGGTTCCCGGCCCGGGTCAGGACCAGGCCGACGGCGGTGGCCGCCGCGAGCGAGATCAGCCCGCCGAGGGCGAAGCCGACCCGGGCGCCGTAGGCGTCGGTGACCCAGCCGACCAGCGGCGCGCCCAGCGGGGTGCCGCCCATGAAGACCATCATGAACAGCGCCATCACCCGGCCGCGCATGGCCGGATCGGTGGCCATCTGCACCGCCGTGTTGGCCGTGACGTTGACCGTGAGCCCGAACACGCCGATCGGTGCCATCAGCAGCGCGAACAGCCAGTACGACGGGGCCAGCGCGGCCACCACCTCCAGCGCGCCGAACGCCGCCGCGGCCGCGATCAGCACCCGCAGCCGCGCCGTGCCGCGGCGGGCCGCGAGCAGCGCGCCGACCAGCGAGCCGACCGCCATCACCGTGTTGAACAGGCTGTACGCCCCGGCGCCCGCGTGGAAGACGTCGTCCGCGTAGGCGGAGAGCCACACCGGGAAGTTGAAGCCGAAGGTGCCGATGAAGCCCACCAGGACGATCGGCCAGATCAGGTCGGGACGGCCGGCGACGTAGCGCAGGCCCTCGCGCAGCTGGCCCTTGCCGCGCGGGGCGCGCTCCACCATGTGCAGCTCACGGGCGCGCATCAGCAGCAGGCTGGTCAGCGGCGCGACGAAGGACAGGCCGTTGGCGAGGAACGCCCAGCCGGTGCCGACGCCGGTGATCATGAGGCCGGCGACCGCGGGGCCGACGAGCCGGGCGGACTGGAAGTTCGCCGAGTTCAGGCTGACCGCGTTCTGGAGCTGCCCGGGGCCGACCATCTCCGAGACGAAGGACTGCCGGGCCGGGTTGTCCACGACCGTGGCGAGTCCGACGGCGAACGCGGCCACGTACACGTGCCACACCTCGACGTGGCCGGTGAGCGTGAGCGCGGCCAGCGCCAGGCCGGTCAGGGCCATCGCGGACTGCGTGACGAGCAGCGTCGGCCGCTTCGGCAGCCGGTCCACCAGGACGCCGCCGTACAGGCCGAACAGCAGCATCGGCAGGAACTGGAGCGCCGTGGTGATGCCGACGGCGGCGGAGGAGCCGGTGAGGCTCAGGACCAGCCAGTCCTGGGCGATGCGCTGCATCCAGGTGCCGGTGTTGGAGACGACCTGGCCCAGGAAGAACAGGCGGTAGTTGCGGACCTTCAGCGAGCTGAACATCGAGGAGCGCCGGCCCGTCCCGCGCGGCGCGGCGGACGGCTTCCCGCTGGCGGCGGTCCGCGGTTCGGCGACCGGCCGCGCCTCGGCGGCGGACCGGGCGTCCGGGGCGGCCGGGGACTCGGGGGCGGTCGGGGAGTCCAGCGCCATGGCGGACTCCGGGGCCACGGAGGGCTCCGGGGCGGTCGGCGACTCCGGGGCGGTCCCGGGGTCGGGGGCGGTCCGGGAGTCAGGGGTGGGCTGAGTGTCGTGGGCGGTCGGTGCGGGGGCGGAAGCTGCTCCGGATCCCGTACTCAAAAGGGTTCGCCTCCTCGCGGCTGCTGACGTTCTCCACCGGCTCGACAGGTGCTCGGCCGGCTCTACAGGTGCGCGAGCTTCTCCAGTACGGGGGCGGCGTCGCGCAGCTTCGCCCACTCGTCCTCGTCGAGACCGTCGACCAGGCCGGCCAGGAAGGCGTTCCGCTTGCGGCGGCTCTCCTCCAGCATCGCTTCGGCCTGCTCGGTCCGGGTGACGACCTTCTGCCGCCGGTCCTCGGGGTGCGGCTCCAGCCGCACCAGACCCTTGGCCTCCAGCAACGCGACGATGCGGGTCATCGACGGCGGCTGCACATGCTCCTTGCGGGCGAGTTCGCCCGGCGTGGCGCTGCCGCAGTTGGACAGGGTGCCCAGCACCGACATCTCGGTGGGGCTGAGCGACTCGTCGACGCGCTGGTGCTTGAGTCGACGCGACAACCGCATCACGGCGGAGCGCAGGGAGTTCACGGCGGCTACGTCGTCGCCATGGGTAAGGTCCGGCATGTTCTTTAGCGTAACTCATTACTCTCGCTAAAGACCAACTGGAACACGCACACACCAGGTGACCCTGGCCACTACTGGCCGAACACTGTCACTCATATGGGTGACTGAGGCGGGGAAGGGCTCCCCGGGCGCGAAGGGTCGCCGCGACCCTCGTCTCCATGGGGACCAGCGTGCTCAGCCTGCGCATGGACCGCGAGCTGCTCGAACGGCTCCGGGAACACGCCGCGAAAAGAGGAATGAGCGTCCAGGACTACGTAGTCCGGACGCTCATTCGAGACGACTTCGACGAACGCTTCCACGCCGCCGTCGAGGAGACGGAGCGGTTCTACGGCGTGCCGTGAACCGCCTCCTCGGGGGGCGGGGGTCAGAGCAGGCCCAGGGCCGGCATCAGGTAGTAGAAGGCGAACACCGCCGCCACCACGTACATGGCCACGGGCACCTCGCGGCCCCGTCCGGCGGCCAGCCGCAGCGCCACGAAGGTGATGAAGCCCATCCCGATGCCGTTGGTGATCGAGTAGGTGAACGGCATCATCAGCATCGTCACGAAGGCCGGGATGGCGATCGTGTAGTCCGCCCAGTCGATCTCCTTGATCGAGCCGGACAGGATCAGGAAGCCCACCGCGAGCAGCGCCGGGGTGGCCGCCTGGGACGGGACCATGGTGGCGATCGGGGTGAGGAAGAGGGCCACGGCGAACAGCGCGCCGGTGACCACGTTCGCGAAGCCGGTGCGCGCGCCCTCGCCGACGCCCGCCGTCGACTCCACGAAGCAGGTGGTGGCCGAGGAGGAGCTGGCGCCGCCGGCGGCGACGGCGATGCCGTCGATGAACAGCACCTTGTTCATGCCGGGCATCTGGCCCTGCGCGTCGGTCAGCTTCGCCTCGTCGCTGATGCCCATGATCGTGCCCATGGCGTCGAAGAAGCAGGACAGCAGCACGGTGAAGACGAACAGGATGCCGGTCAGGACGCCGACCTTGTCGAAGCCGCCGAAGATGCTGACCTTGCCGACCAGGCCGAAGTCCGGGGTGGAGACCGGGTTGCCCGGCCACTTCGGGGTGGTCAGGCCCCAGCTGGGCACCTTGGCGACGGCGTTGACGATCACGGCCACGACCGTCATGACGACGATCGAGATGAGGATCGCGCCGGGCACCTTGCGCACGATGAGGGCGAGCGTCAGCAGCGCGCCCAGGATGAAGACGAGGACCGGCCAGCCGTTGAGGTGACCGTCGCCGCCCAGCTGGAGCGGGACGGTGGTGTGCGCGGCGTCCGGCATCCGGGAGACGAAACCGGAGTCCACCAGGCCGATCAGCATGATGAACAGGCCGATGCCGATGGCGATGCCCTTGCGCAGGCCGAGCGGCACCGCGTTCATCACCCGCTCGCGCAGACCGGTGGCCACCAGCAGCATCACGACGAAGCCGGCCAGGACGACCATGCCCATCGCGTCCGGCCAGGACATGCGCGGCGCGAGCTGGAGCGCGACCACCGTGTTGACGCCGAGACCGGCGGCGAGCGCGATCGGGACGTTGCCGATGACGCCCATGAGCAGGGTGGTGAACGCGGCCGTCAGCGCGGTGGCGGTGACGAGCTGGCCGTTGTCGAGCTGGTGCCCGTACATGTCCTTCGCGCTGCCCAGGATGATCGGGTTCAGCACGATGATGTAGGCCATCGCGAAGAAGGTGGCGAAGCCGCCGCGGATCTCGCGGGACAGGGAGCTGCCGCGCTCGGAGATCTTGAAGTAGCGGTCGAGGGCGCCGTACGGGGGCGGCGTCCCGGGCTTCTCGGGGGCGGGGACCTTGGCGGTGGCCGAGGTGGACATGCGGATGACCTCAGGGATGACGGGAGGTACCGGAGTACCTGGCCGGGAAGGGGATCAAACGTGATCGAGTCTCGCCGTCTTCTGTCACCAACAGGTCTCCCCCAGGTTGCGGTTGGTGTTTCCTACGAAGAGAAGCGGCCAGACTCAGACCGTTTCAGTATGAACATATGAAGGAGAAAAAGGCCATCTCCGCGCGTAGACCCCGGCCGGGACGCCACGGCACCCCTCCGCACCCCGGGCCGTAAGCTGAGCGCATGGCGAAGTGGACCCCCAAGCACGAGGCGCCGGAGCCCCTGGAGGGCCCCGTGGTCGCCACCATCACCGGCGGCACGATCGTCTGGTTCGTCCTCTTCCTGGCCCAGCTCCCCTTCTACGGCTGGTACGCCGACCACGACCGCGCCTGGTGGGTGTGGACCTGCCTGGCCGGCGGCGGCCTCGGCCTGATCGGCGTCTGGTACGTGCGCCGGCGCGACGCGGCGATCAAGCGCGCGGCGGCCGGCGGGGCGGCGCCCACCGCGGTCCCGTCCAGCGAGTAGGCCCGACGGGCCCGCGCACAGGTCCGACGGGTAACGCGTACAGGTCCAACGAGTAAAGGGCCCCGTCCCCACGTACCGTCGAATGCATGACCCACAGCGACGCCGGTACGGAACTCGACCCCGTGCACCCCGTGCCCATACCGCCGGCGCGGGCGGGCGGACTCACGGCGGGCGAGGTCGCCGAGCGCGTCGCGCGCGGTGAGGTCAACGACGTGCCGGTGCGCGGCAGCCGCTCCCTGGCCGACATCGTCCGCGCCAACGTCTTCACCCGGTTCAACGCGATCATCGGCGTGCTCTGGCTGATCACGCTGTTCGTCGCGCCGATCCAGGACAGCCTGTTCGGCTTCGTGATCATCGCCAACACCGGCATCGGCATCGTGCAGGAGTGGCGGGCGAAGAAGACCCTCGACTCGCTCGCCGTGATCGGCGAGGCCCGCCCGAACGTACGGCGCGACGGTGCCACCGCGGAGATCGCCACCTCGCAGATCGTCCTGGACGACGTGATCGAGATCGGGCCCGGCGACAAGGTCGTCGTGGACGGCGTCTGCGTCGAGGCCGACGGGCTGGAGATCGACGAGTCGCTGCTCACCGGCGAGGCCGACCCCGTCGTCAAGCGCCGCGGCGACCAGGTGATGTCCGGCAGCTTCGTCGTCGCGGGCGGCGGCGCCTTCCAGGCGCGGCGGGTCGGCCGCGCGGCCTACGCCGCCCAGCTCGCCGAGGAGGCCTCCCGCTTCACCCTCGTCCACTCCGAACTGCGCACCGGCATCTCCACCATCCTCAAGTACGTGCTGTGGATGATGATCCCGACCGCGGTCGGGCTCGTCATCAGCCAGCTCGTCGCCAAGGACGACGACCTGAAGGACTCCGTCGCCCGGATGATCGGCGGCATCGTGCCGATGGTCCCCGAGGGGCTGGTGCTGCTGACCTCCGTCGCCTTCGCCATCGGCGTGATCCGGCTCGGCCGCAAGCAGTGCCTGGTGCAGGAACTGCCCGCCATCGAGGGCCTGGCCCGGGTGGACACCGTGTGCCTGGACAAGACCGGCACGCTCACCGAGGGCGGCATGGACGTCACCGAGGTCCGCCTCCTGGACGGCGGGGACGAGGCGTACGTCCGCCGGGTCCTCGGCGCCCTCGGCGAGTCCGACCCGCGCCCCAACGCCTCCCTCCAGGCGATCATCGAGTCCTGTCCGGACAGCGAGGAGTGGCGCTGCGTGGAGTCGCTGCCCTTCTCCTCGGCCCGCAAGTACAGCGGCGCCAGCTTCAGCGAGGGCGACGGCGAGTCCAGCACGTGGCTGCTGGGCGCGCCGGACGTGCTGCTGCCGGAGGAGTCGCCGGCGCTCGCCGAGACGGGGCGGCTCAACGAGCGGGGGCTGCGCGTGCTGCTGCTGGCCCGGGCCGGCCGGGAGCTGGACGACCCGGACGTCACCCGCGATCTGACGCCCACCGCGCTGGTCGTGCTGGAGCAGCGGCTGCGGCCCGACGCGGCCGGCACCCTGCGCTACTTCGCCGACCAGGACGTCCGCGCCAAGGTGATCTCCGGCGACAACGCGGTCTCGGTGGGCGCGGTGGCCGCCAAGGCCGGGCTGGACGGCGGCCCCGCCGTGGACGCGCGCAAGCTGCCCGAGGAGCGGGCGGCGCTGGCCGAGCGCCTCGACGGGTCGACGGTGTTCGGGCGGGTCACCCCGCAGCAGAAGCGGGACATGGTGGGCGCCCTCCAGTCACGCGGGCACACGGTGGCGATGACCGGCGACGGCGTCAACGACGTGCTGGCGCTGAAGGACGCCGACATCGGGGTGGCGATGGGCTCCGGCTCGGAGGCCACCAAGGCGGTCGCGCAGATCGTGCTGCTGGACAACAGCTTCGCCACCCTGCCCTCGGTGGTGGCCGAGGGCCGCCGCGTCATCGGCAACATCACCCGGGTCGCGACGCTGTTCCTGGTCAAGACGGTCTACTCGGTGCTGCTCGCGGTGCTGGTGGTGTGCTCGCAGGTGGAGTACCCCTTCCTGCCCCGGCACCTGACCCTGCTGTCCACCCTGACCATCGGCGTCCCGGCCTTCTTCCTGGCCCTGGCCCCGAACAACGAGCGCGCCAGACCGCACTTCGTGCGGCGCGTGATGCGGTACGCGATCCCCGGCGGCGTGGTGGCCGGGGCGGCGACCTTCGCGACGTACCTGCTCGCCCGGACCCACTACACCGGTCCGGACGCGCTCGACGCGGAGACCAGCGCGGCGACGCTCACCCTGTTCCTGGTCTCCATGTGGGTGCTGGCGATCATCGCCCGCCCCTACACCTGGTGGCGGGTCGCGCTGGTGGCCGCGATGGGAGCGGCCTTCGTGGTCGTCCTGGCCGTCCCGGCGCTCCAGCACTTCTTCGCGCTGCGCCTGGTGGGCACGACGATGCCCTGGCTCGCGGTGGGCATCGCCGTGGCCGCGTCGGCGGTGCTGGAACTGCTGTGGACGTGGGTGGGGCGCCGCTTCCCGGCGTAGCCCCGCGCGCGGCGGCGCGGGCCGCCTGCGGAGATCCGTGCCCGGTCCCTCCCCCGGCAGGAGCCGCGTTTCTCTACCGGCGGTAGAGGATCGCGGTAGAGTCGGGTCATGGCGGACGAGACGAGCATCAAGGTGAGCGCGGCGGCGCGGGACAGGCTGGCGCAGCTGGCCGCCGAGCGCGGTACGACGATCCGGAACCTGGTGGAGGAGCTGGCGCAGGACACACCGACCAGGGCGGAGTACGCCGAGCGTGCCGAGCTGGCCCGCTCGGAGCTCGCCGCCGCGCTGGGGCAGGCGCCCAGCCCGGAGGCCGAGGCGAAGGCCCGCGCTCTTCTGGAGCGCCTGGGCGCTCCTCAGTCCGGCTCGCGGGCGGCCGCGTGATGGGGGCGATTTCGGTCGTTCTGGACCACACCACCGCCACCGCTCTGTACGACCCGAAGGACCCGTTCAACGAGGCGGTCGCCGCGTTCTACGTACAGGCGTCCGGCGGGCTCGGTGATCTGTACGCGCCGGTGCTGTCGCTGACAGCCGGTGACGCCGAGCGGCCCGGACTGCTGGGCTACATCAAGGGGCTGCGGTTCATCCGGATCGAGGCGCTCGACACGGACGCCGCGGTCACCGCCACCGAACTGCTGCGGTTCGGGCACTCCTGGGCCGCCGTGCACGCCATCCACGCCGCCCGGCCGACGGCCGCCCACCCCGCCGGCCGGTTCCTGCTCACCCTCACCCCCAAGGCGTACGCGGGCACCGGCGTACAGGCCGTCCACCCCGGCCAGTAGCCGCCGGCATCCGGTGGCGGCCACTGCCCTCGCCGACGGCCTCATCCGGCTCGACCAGGTGAGCGACGGGCGCCCCCTCCTGGCCGGACTCCTAGTCGAACCAGCGGTCGCGGGCCAGTTCCTCGGTGCGGGACGGGTCTTCCAGGAGGGCGGCCACCTCGAAGCGGCGGGGCCACTGGCCGGCGGCCCAGGCGAGGCCCGCGGCGACGCCCTCCAGGGTGGCCGCGTGCAGGACGCCGTCCGGGGTGAGGCGCCAGTCCAACTCGGTCCCGTCGACCACGAGTTCCTCGTGCTCGACGTAGGTCTCGGGGGTGCGCGGGCCGAGCAGCGCCCGTACCGGCTCCGGTACGTCGTGCTCGGCGCCGGCCGAGTCGACCCCGCCGGTGACGGACTCGCTCAGCCGCCGCACCTGGAACAGCTCGGCCAACTCGGCGGCCAGGGCGGGCCGTACGGGCAGCAGCGGGACGCCGGAGGTGAACGGGAGCAGGTCCGGGGAGTCGCACACCACGGCGTCGGCGGCGTCCACCACCGTCACCCGCCCGTCCAGCACGGCCCGCACCTCGTCGGGCAGCGTGACCTGTTCCGGGTCCAGCTCGGCCAACGCGCCGTAGAGAGCGTGCAGTTGGCCGGACGTCACCGGGCGGTCCGGGTCGGCGAGCCGGTCCAGCAGCTCGGCCGCGCCGCCCGGCTCGGCGAGCAGCGCCGCCACACTGGTGCGCACGCCGAGCGCCCGCAGCACCTGCTCGTCGTCGAAGCCGGTGGCGTCCGCCTCGTCGTACAGGCCGCGCAGCAGCGGGTCGGAGCCGGCGGCGCGCAGTCCGGCCGGGCGGCGGCCGCCGAGCACCGGGTGCCCGCGCAGCCACCAGGCGGTGTAAGGCCGTACGACCTCGTGGGTGCCGTCCGGCAGCAGGATCCGCACCGGCTGGGTGAGCGCGTCGCGCAGCGGCGGCCGCGCCAGCAGGGCGAGGGCGGCGGGCCACTGCTCGTCGTCCACCAGGTCCAGGTCGCGCACGGCGACGATCTCGGTGGCGACCGGCGGGACCGGGCTGTCCGGGAAGCGGTCGAGGACGTCCTCGCTCCACACGTCCACCGCGTCCAGCAGCCCGGGGTCGTCGGGCTCGGGGAAGTCGCTCTCGCGGGGCTCCAGTTCGTCCGGGTCCAGGACGACGTCGGTGGCGCGGACCAGGGCGAAGTCCACCAGCACCCCGCAGGCGGCGAGCGGCTGTTCGCCCCACTTGTCGGCCAGCTCCAAGTCGACGGAGGGCAGTTCGTCCTCCCGCATGATCCGGGCGAACGGGCCGCCGGGGAAGACGAGTTCGCCGGCCGGGGCGAGTTCGCCGTCCTCGTCGGGCAGGGCGAGCGCGCCGAGCCAGGGCTCGTCGCCGGGCTCCAGGCCCGCATCCCGCACCAACGCGAGGACGGTGTCGGCGAGTTCGTCGGCGTCCGGGGTGTCCTCGTCCCACCCGCCGCCGTCCGCGTCGAGGGAGGCGGCCACCGCGGCCCGCACCTGCGGGGTGGTGAGCACCGCGCGCGGGGTGGCGGGCAGCGCGCCCAGCTTCTCCAGGATCGGGTGGGCGGCGTCCGGGTGGGCGACCTTCAGACCGAGCCGGGCCAGCACCTCGGGATCGGCGACGGCGGCGCTGTCCGGGGCGGGCAGCAGCACCTGCCGGGGCCCGAGCGTGGTGCGGCCGTCGGCGAGCGGCACGGGCAGGCCGGAGAGCCGGTCGGGGTCGACGCCCGCAAGGCTGTCGTACAGCCGCCGCCACCAGTCCGGTTCCTTCTCCAGGCCGGCCAGCCGGTCCACGGCGTCGGTCAGCGGCAGCCGGGCCACGCCGAGGGTGCGCAGCTCCGCGCGGCGTTCCAGGCCGGCCGGCAGCAGCGTGGGCAGCACCTCGGCGAGGACGCGCACGGTCTCGGCGCCCGCGCCCTCCACCACCTCGGCGTCGCGCGGGCGCAGCGCCTCGGGCAGCTCGTCGGCGTCGTCCGCGCGCGGGACGGCGGCGGGCGGCAGGAAGGAGGTGCGCGGCAGCCGCTCCAGGATCGCCCGACGCAGCGCGCCGTCCAGTTCGCCCTTGCCGAGCGGGCCGGGCACGAGGCCGATGACGCCCTCGGTCACCGGGCGCCAGTCGGCGAGCAGGGCGGCGTAGGCGTCGGCGGCGCGCTCGACGAGGAAGTCGGTGAGCGGTCCGGGCGCGGTGTGCCGGCGGGTGGAGTCCAACGGGAACGACGCGATGAGCAGCGCCGGGACGCCGAGGGGTTCGTCGCTGGGCGTGGGGGCGTGCAGGACGGGGCTGGTGCGGGGGGAGGCGGGGGCGCCGTCGGCGTCGACGGGGACGGCCCAGGTCACCGACCAGCGCGGTCGCAGCCGTTCCTCGACCGGCCGGTCGGCGAGCAGGTCGGGGGTGAGGTCGCCGTGCGCGTCGGCGGTGCGCCAGCGGGTGGCGCCGGCCGCGGAGTCCGCCACGACGGTGAGCGCGTCCTCGGTGCGGCGGCGCAGCGTGCGCGGCGCGGCGTCGCCGACCTCCACGACGACCTCTTCGAGGCCGGGCAGCGCCAGGAGGAGCGCGTCGTCGACGGCGCGCAGGAGGCGTTCGGCGAGGTCGGCGGCGGCGGTGTCGCGCAACGGCAGGATGACGACGGTGTCGTACGGGTCGGGCGCGGTGCCCTCGGCGGCGAACGGGAGCCGCAGCAGCGGTACGTGGCCGTCGCGGCGGCGGATCTCGTCGCCGAGGCCGGGGCTGTGCCGCGCGGTCTCCTCCGCGAGGCCGCGCGCCTCGGCCAGGGACCAGCGCACACCGCCGTGCCGGCCGACGACGGCGGGCTCGTCGCTGACGGCGAGGACGGCGGCGAAGCCGACGCCGAACCGGCCGACGGCGGTGGCCTGTCCGGCGGTGTCCCGCTTCGCGGAGGCGCGCAGCGTGGACAGCGACTCGACGCCGGTGGCGTCCAGCGGGGCGCCGGTGTTCGCGGCGACGAGGACTCCGTCGCGCAGGGTGAGGCGCAGCCGGCCGGGGACGCCGGCGCGGGCGGCGGCGTCGGCGGCGTTCTGCGCCAGTTCGACGACGAGGCGGTCGCGGTAGCCGCCGAGGACGAGGTCCTCCTCGGCGTTGGCGTCCTCCCGGAACCGCGCCGGGCTGGTGGCCCAGGCGTCCAGCACACCCCGCCGCAGCCGAGCGGTCCCGAAGGGATCGCCACCGACGGACGGCTGCACGAACATACTCACGTCGCTTCTCCTCACGAGGGTGAGATCGACGGTACCGCGCGGTCACGACACGGCACGCACGGCGCCTGGTGAAGATCGAGTGCCCGCCGCCTTGGCGAACTCGACGACGCGCGTCTCCCCCGCCTCGCGCCGCAGCTTCGACTGCCGTCCGCCTCGTGCCTGTGCTGTCCCGCCTCGCCGTCCACCGACAGAGGCGCCCGTTCGTTCACGGGGGCGCCCCGCTCGTGGCAACGGCACCGACAGCCTGGACAGCATCCGACCGCTCGGCGCGGTGACCGCGCGCAACCAATGAGTCACTTCACACGTTAAGCAGATATGTCCACTCTGTCTGACATGAATCGAGAAACCGGGGCGAGAGGGTCCCGTCGCGCCCCAGCCCTCCCGCCGACGGGGCATCCCCTCACCCACCCCTGATCACGACAAGGAACCACATGGTCAGCTCGTCCCATGAGGCGATGCACCGGATCTTCCAGGACTACCCGGGGCTCTTCTCCCGCGTGTCCGAAGCGCTCAGCATCCCGTTCCCGCGGGCCACAGCGGTCAGCGTGCTGCCCAACGACGTCACCGAGACGAAACCCGTCGACCGGCGGATCGACACGCTGCTGCGCATCGACACACAGGACCACGGACCCTTTCTCCTCGCGGTCGAAGCGCAGAAGAAGAAGGACCCCGAGAAACCGGCCAGCTGGGGCTACTACCTCGCGTACCTGCGCAGCAAATACCGTCTGCCGCCGCTGCTGCTAGTGGTCTGCCAGGATCGCGCCACCGCCGAGTGGGCGACCCGGCCGGAGCCCATCGGCTTCTTCTCGTGGCCCTCACTGACCGTTCGGCCGATCGTCGCCGGACCACACAACATGCCGGTCATCACCGATCCCGAAGAGGCCCGTGCCGACCTCGCCCTGACCGCCCTGGCGGCCATCACGCACGCGGCCGGTCCGGAGGTCGGTGCCATACTGAAAGCCCTGTCCACCGCGCTTCGGGACGTCCCCGAAGACGTAGCAGACCCCATCATCGAATTCACCGCTCAGGGTCTGGGCGACCGCCCGGCCAAGCACCTCTGGAGGAATCTGGTGGCCGTGGACCTCTCGTTCTACAAGTCCTACCTCTCCGAGGAGATCCGCGACGAAGGCCGTGCTCAAGGCCGGGCCCAGGGCCGGGCCGAGGACGTTCTGCTCGTTCTGGAGCAGCGTGGCGTCGAGGTCTCCCGAGAGGTACGGCGGCGGGTGACCGAGTGCGCGGATCACGACGTTCTGCGGACCTGGCTCACCCGGGCCGTCACCGCGGCGAAGGCCGAGGAGATCTTCGGGGAGAGCTGACCCGGGTTGCCCCTCCGCGTCCGGAGAACCGGAGGGGCGGCCTCCCTACGAGTGGCCCAGTTCCGCCGTCTCCTCGTCCGGGACCGGGGGGAGCGAGCCGGAGTCGGGGGCGGGGCGCAGCGGGAAGGGGTCGACGCGGGTCTCGTCGATGACCGGGGTGGCCGGCTGCGGGGGCGTCGGCATGACCGCGGCCTCCGAGTGGCCGCCGCAGCCGTAGGACAGGGAGACGACGCGGCCGTCGGCCGGGGAGAACTCGTTGGCGCACACGCCGAACGCCTGTCCGAGCGAGCCGCCGATCGGCGCGAGGAAGCCGCAGCTCACACAGGACGCCGGGGCGGCCTGCGCCATCGGCGTCTTCGCGCCGAACGCCTCTTCCCAGCGGTCGGCCGCCGCATGCAGGCCGTAGCGGGACAGGACCCGCGCGCGCCGCAGCCCCAGTTCCTCGGCGACCGCCGCGACCGAGCCCCGCGAGGGCGCGGCGGGCAGGTTGCGCGGCGGGCCGTCGGTGACCTCGGCGTCCTCCGCCTCCACCAGCTCGGCCATCTCCTCGGAGACGGCGGAGTTCGGCGGCGGCGCGTCCTCGCCGGAGAACCCGGGCTCCAGACGCAGGTCCTCCGCGTCCGTGGGCAGCAGATCTCCCGGCCCCATGTCGCCGGGGCGCAGCCGCTCGCTCCACGGCACCCACTCGGGCGCGAGCACCGCTTCCTCGCCGGGCAGCAGCACCGCCTCGTCCAGCGTGACGATCTTCGCGCGGGAGGCGCGCGCCACCGTGACGGCCCAGCGCCAGCCCCGGTAGCCCAGCTCCTTGCACTCGAAGAAGTGGGTGACCACGCGGTCACCCTCGGCCACCACACCCGCGTGCTCACCGACGACGCCGGGCGCTGCCACCTCCTCCGCTGCGACGCGGGCGAGGTCGACGGCCTCGGCGCACAGGCGGTCGGGGGTGCGGCTTCGCGTGGTCGCTGCGCTCACAGGTATCGCTTCTCTCCTACGCCGTCTCTCGGGTGCGCCGGCCTGAAGGCGGCGGTGCGAACGGAGCGGACCTGCGGACCGCGTCGACGTACGCGCCCGCTCGCGCTCGGGCGCACCTACGTCATCCATTCTGCGGTATGCCCGTAAGGCGCGCGGCCGAGAACGTTCGCCACGGCGCGCTACGCACGCTACCTTCTCACCGCCGCTCGGCCTACACCGACGGCCCCTCGACGCCGCGCGGCGCATGGATTCGCCCGATCCGCGAAACGGTCCGCAGCATCCCGGAGGCCGCCCCGAGAGTCCCCTCGGACCACTCCGCGCGCCCCTGAACCGTCCCGGGCGCGCCCGTAGGGCATACCGGCGGGAACACCCCGAAGGCATCCCGAAGGGCATCCCGGAGGGCATCCTCCCCCGTCCGCGGGTGCGTCCGTCGGGGGCCGGGTGGCCCGTTCCGGGCCGTCCTGACGCTAGCGGCGGCCGTCTCGGGGCAGTATGACGGAGTGGCAGCCCCGAGGACGCCCCCGGAGACCCCCACTGGGACCGACGAGCCCCAGGGGACCGAGGGAAGCAGCCGAGGCAGCGGTTCGGGCCGGTTCGGCGGTTCCGTCCGCGCGGTCGGCCGTGCCCTGCGCCTGCCCTTCACGGGTCCGGTGCGCGGCATCCGCCGGGCCACCCACGCGCACGGCGCCGGCGAGTCGGGCCTCGGCAAGCTGATCGAACTGCACGCGGTGAACGGCGCCGGCGACGTCATGGTCACCGTCGCCCTCGCCTCCACCGTCTTCTTCTCCGTCCCCACCGACGAGGCCCGCGGCCGCGTCGCGCTCTACCTCGCCATCACCATGGCGCCCTTCACCCTCCTCGCCCCGGTGATCGGCCCGCTCCTGGACCGCCTCCCGCACGGCCGCCGCGCCGCGATGGCCGCCGCGATGCTGGCCCGCGCCCTGCTGGCGCTGATCATCGCGGGCGCGGCGGCCGGCGGCGGTCTGGAGCTGTATCCGGCGGCGCTCGGCGTGCTCGTCGCCTCCAAGGCGTACGGGGTGGTCCGCAGCGCCGTCGTGCCGCGGCTGTTGCCGCCCCGGTTCTCGCTGGTCAAGGCGAACTCGCGGGTCACCCTCGGCGGGCTGCTCGCCACCGGCGCCGCGGCGCCCGTCGGTGCCGCGCTGCACCTCGTCGGCCCGCGCTGGCCGCTCTACGGCGCCTTTGTGATCTTCGTCGCGGGAACGTTCCTGTCGTTCTCCCTGCCGCCGAAGGTGGACTCCGCCAAGGGCGAGCGCCGGGCGCTGCTCGCGGCGGACGAGGCGCGCCGGCACGGGCCGCGCCGCACCCCGCCCAAACGGCCCGGCCTGCGCACCGTCGGCCCGGCCGTCACTCACGCGCTGGCCGCCAACGCGGCGCTGCGCTGCCTGTCCGGCTTCCTGATCTTCTTCCTCGCCTTCCTGCTGCGCGAGCACCCGCTGGCCGGGCAGAGCGCCGCCGTGTCGCTGGGCATGGTGGGCGTCGCGGCCGGCGCGGGCAACGCGCTGGGCACGGCGGTCGGGGCGTGGCTGCGCTCGCGGGCGCCGGAGATCATCGTCGTGACGGTCGTCGCGATCGCGCTCGGCGCGGCGGTCTGGGCGGCGGCGCTGTTCGGCACGGTGCTGGTGACGTGCCTGGCGGCGGTCGCCGGGTTCGGGCAGGCGCTGGCCAAGCTGTCCCTGGACGCGCTGATCCAGCGGGACGTGCCCGAGGGGGTGCGCACCTCGGCGTTCGCCCGCTCCGAGACGCTGCTCCAGGTGGCCTGGGTGCTCGGCGGCGCGATCGGCATCGTGCTGCCGCTGAACGGGGTGCTGGGCATGGCGGTCGGCGCGGCGATCGTTGCGACCGGCTGGCTGAGCACGGTGCGCGGCCTCCTGGCCTCCGCCCGCCGCCCGGTCCCGCCACGCCGTACCGACGACGAGCCCGAGCACGAACACGGCGACCGGCCCGAGGGCGAGTACGTCGGCGAGTACGGCGGCGAGTACGGCAGCGGGCACGGGGACGAGTGCGGCGGCCGGGACCGGTACCACGACCGGCCCGACCCTGCCGACCGCCTCAGCCGCTCCAGCCGCTCCGGCCGCTCCGGCCGACCCGAGCTCCCCTCCGCGCCCCCCGATCCGCCGACCCCCTGACCGCGCGCGCCCGCCCGGACGGCCCGATGCGGCGCCGAACGACCCGGTGCGGTCCGGTCCGGTGCGGTGCGGTCCGGTACGCCCCAGCGCACCCCGGTACGGCACCCGACTCGCCCCGTTACGGGACCGCCCCGCCGTCCCCGCCCCGCCTCGGCCATCGGGATGCCCTGCCCGCGTCGCACGGCACGCCGTACCCCCGCGTGGGCGGGGGGCTGGACGTGCCCGATAGCCTTCGGCCATGACCTCGCTGCAATCCGCCGTGCGACGCCGCCGCGCCGTCGCCGCAGCCGGCGCCGTTTCCGCCGGACTGCTCGTCCTGACGGCCTGCGACAAGCCGACGCCGATCGCCACGATCACCGCGGGCGACAACTCGGTGCACTCGGAAGCCATCTGCTACAAGGACGGCAACGACCTGACGGCCGCCGATCTGACCAAGTGCCTCAAGGACACCTCGGGCATCGAGACGATCAAGATCGACCCCGACGACACGGTCCGCTTCGGCGTCGATCCCAAGATCGCCGACCAGGGCTGGACGATCCTGATGAACGACCAGCAGCTCACCGACTCCAGCAAGAAGACGTACCGCACCATCCCGGGCAGCGTCTTCTTCAACGCCCAGTACGGAGCCACCGGCAACTCCACGAAGGTCTCCATCAAGGAGGGCGACAAGACCACCAAGGGCGTGTGGTCCTTCAAGCTCCAGAAGGACTCCTGACCACGTCCCCGGTGCCTGCCGCGGCTCCCGCCCCGGCCCCGCGCGTGCTCGTCGCCACCGCGGTCCCCGTCGAACGGGACGCGGTGGCACAGGCGTTCCCCGGCCCGGCGGACGAGCTGCCGCTGCCCGGCGCGACCCTGCTCCGCCTGGGCCGCCGCGATCTGATCGCCGCCGGTGTCGGCCCCGCCCTGGCCGCCGCCTCGACCGCCACCGCGCTCACCGCCGCCGCGCTGGCCGGCACGCCCTACGACCTCGTCGTGTCGGCCGGCATCGCGGGCGGCTTCGCGCCCGGCGCGCCGGTCGGCTCGCTCGTCGTCGCCGACGAGATCACCGCGGCCGACCTGGGCGCCGAGACCGGCGACGGATTCCTGCCGGTGACGGAACTCGGCTTCGGCACCACCGCCCACCACCCACCCGAATCACTCGTACGGGCTATCGCCGCGGCGACCGGAGCGGCCGTCGGCGCCGCGCTGACCGTCTCCACCGTGACCGGCACCGCCGCCCGCGCCGCCGCGCTGCGCGCGCGCCACCCCCGCGCCCTCACCGAGGCGATGGAGGGCTTCGGCGTCGCGGAGGCCGCCGCCGCGCACGGCGTCCCCGTGCTGGAGCTGCGCGCGGTCTCCAACCCGGTCGGGCCGCGCGACCGCGCCGCCTGGCGCATCGGCGACGCCCTGGCCGCCCTCACCGAGGCGTTCGGGAAGCTCGCCCCCGTACTGGAGAGTTGGAGCCCACATGAGCCAGCCGAATCCTGAGACGCCCGCCGGGCACGACCTGCCCGAGCGGCTGCGGATCTCCTACTCGCCCTGCCCCAACGACACGTTCGTCTTCGACGCCCTCGCCCACGGCCGCGTCCCGGGCGCGCCCGCGCTCGACGTCGCCTTCGCCGACATCGACCTCACCAACGGCATGGCCGAGCGCGGCGAGTCGGACGTGCTGAAGGTGTCGTACGCCGTGCTGCCCTACGTCCTGGACGCGTACGCGCTGCTGCCGTGCGGCGGCGCGCTGGGGCGCGGCTGCGGGCCGCTGGTGCTGACCAAGGAGCCGGAGAGCGACCTCAAGGGCCGCACGGTCGCGGTGCCGAGCGAGAGGTCGACGGCGTACCTGCTGTTCCGGCTGTGGGCCGCGGACACCGTGCCGGGCGGGGTCGGGGAGATCGTGGTGATGCCGTTCCACGAGATCATGCCGGCCGTGCGGGACGGCAAGGTGGACGCCGGTCTGGTGATCCACGAGGCGCGCTTCACGTACCAGGACTACGGGCTGCACAAGCTCGCCGACATGGGCGAGCACTGGGAGGCCACCACCGGGCTGCCGATCCCGCTCGGCGCGATCATCGCCAAGCGGTCGCTGGGCGGGGCGGCGCTGAACCGGCTCGCCGACGCGATCCGGGCGTCGGTGCGCGCCGCCTGGGACGACCCCGAGGCGTCCCGGCCGTACGTCATGGCGCACGCCCAGGAGATGGACCCGGCCGTCGCCGACCAGCACATCGGGCTGTACGTCAACGAGTTCACCGCCGACCTCGGCGAGGACGGCTACGCGGCGGTCCGCGGGCTGCTCACCCGGGCGGCGGCCGAAGGGCTGGTGCCGCCCCTCGGCCCGGACGCGCTGGCGTTCCCTGCGACGACCTGAGACACGGCCTGAGACCGGACCCGGCAGGGGCGCGCCCGCGCGTGGCCGTGCCCCTGCCGGGCCGTGGGCGTGGGCCCGGCTGCGGGTCCGGCGGCGGATCCGGCTGCGGGTCCGGCCGCGGTCACACGTCCAGCTGGTCGGCGACCGCTCGCAGCAGGGTGGCGACCTTCTTGCCGTAGGGCTTGTCGGGGTAGCGGCCGTGGTTGAGGGTCTGGCCCACGTCGTCCAGCAGGCTGGTCAGGTCCTGCACGATGGGCAGCAGTTCGTCCGGCTTCTTGCGCTGGGCCGCCGCCACCGACGGGGCCGGCTCCAGGAGGGTCACCGACAGGGCCTGGTCGCCGCGCTGACCGGCGACCACGCCGAACTCCACGCGCTGTCCCGGCTTGAGCACGTCCACTCCGGCGGGCAGGACCGAGGAATGGACGAAGACGTCACCGCCGTCGTCGCGGGAGAGGAAGCCGAAGCCCTTCTCGCTGTTGAACCACTTGACCTTGCCGGTAGGCACGTCTGTCCTCGTCCTCGTACTCGTCGGGAAACTGCTTCGGAAAACGGCTCTGGATAGCACGCGGGCGGGTCGCGCCCGGACCCGCCGCTACCCAGGCTAATGGTCTTGGGGCGGCTGACAAGACGTCGCCCGGTCGTTCCCTCGCGCTGGGAACTACCCTGGTCCGGTGCGTGACAAAACCCAACCGAATTCCACCGCGCCGGGCGACGGGCTGATCCGTGCCGGCGCGATCGTGTTCTTCCTCGGCACGGTGGCCACCATGGTCACGGTGGCACCGCTGTTCTTCGGCGCGAAGCCTTTTCCCACCTACATGTTCGGGCTGAGCATGCTGATGGCCGTCGGTTTCCTCATCGCCGGCGCCGGAGTCCTCCGGTCGATCGCCGCGGGGCGGCGTCAGGCGCAGGGCGAAGCGGGGTAGGAGTCCGCCCGAGAATTTTCGGCCGAAAAGGCGTGAGCCCAGTCCGAAAACCAATTCGGGAACTCGGTCAGATCGGCGAGGACGACGTCGGCGCCGGCCGCGCGCAGTTCCTCCTCGGCGCAGGGGCCGGTGGCCACCGCGACCGAGAGGGCGCCGGCCGCGCGGGCGCCGCGTACGTCGCCCACGTGGTCGCCGACGTAGACCTGTGCGCCGTGCGCGCGCAGCGCCTCGGCCTTCTGCTCGGCCCACAGGCCGCCGACGACGGCGTCCGGGCCGATGGCCAGGTGCTCCAGGTGGAGGCGGGCGTTCGGCTCGTGCTTGGCGGTGACCACGATCGACCGGCCGCCGGCCCGCCGCACCGCCCCGACCGCCTCGCGGGCGCCGGTGAGGGCGGGCGTGGCCGCGACAGCGAAGTCCGGGTACATCGTCCGGTACAGGTCCGCGACGGCCTCGACGCGCTCGGCCGGGAACCAGTTGACCAGCTCCTCCTGGAGCGGCGGCCCCAGCCGGGTGACCGCCAGGTCGGCGTCGATGTACGTCCCGGTCCGCTCGGACAGCGCCAGGTAGCAGGCGCGGATGCCGGGCCGGGAGTCGATGAGGGTCATGTCGAGATCGAAGCCGACGGTCAACGGGCGAGAAGTCATGTACGCCATTGTGCCGAGCCGCTTTCCCTGACCGGGCCGCCCCCGTCCCCGCCCTGCGGCGGGCTACCTGCGGCGTTGGGAGCGCCAGAGGAGGAACAGGGCCGAGAGGACGGCTGCCGCGCGGATCACCCAGGGCCAGGTCTGGGCGATGGCCTCGTTCATGTGGTCCTGGGCGATGGGGTCGCCCCAGCGGCCGTTGTCGCGGCCCCACAGCCAGGCGAAACCGGCCGCGACCGCCAGGCCGGGCATGCCCATGACCGCCCACTTGGTCTCCGCCGGGGTGAGCCGGCGCGAACCGTAGGCGATGACCCAGCCCAGGACCAGGGCGAACCAGTTGCCGAGCACCGCGCCCGCGACCAGCAGCAGCGCCGCGAGCAGGAGCAGCGGGTTGCTCCACGCGGCGCGTGCCGGCCGCGCCCCGGCCGCCCCGGCCGCCCCGCGCCGGGGCAGCAGGCCGAAGCGCCTGCGGGCGGGGGCCGGTTCCGGCTCGGCCACGGCCGCCTCGGCCGGGGCGGCGGGCACGGCGTCCGGCGCCCCCGGGGGCTGCTTGGGCGGCGGGGCCTTGAGCAGGTCGGCGATCTCCACGCCGCCGACGAAGCCGGGCACGTCGTCGCCGATCCCGAACGGGCTGCCGTCCGTGCGCCACCAGTCGGCGCCGCCGCCGAGCTGGTCGGCGGTCGCCAGGTGCGGCGGCAGGGCGCCGCCGGGCGGCGGCGGGGGCGGAGCCGCCTCGGGCCGCGCGGGGCGCGGCCGGGGCACGACCCGGCGCAGCCCCCGGCCCCGGCTCGGCCGCTCCGCCGCGGACGGGTCCTCGGGCGCCGGCCCGGAGACGTCCTTCGGCCTCGCCGCCGGGCCCTTCGGCTCACGCTGCACGGGCACACCCGGGAACGGGGCCGGGGGCTGGGCCGGGGCGGCCTGCGGGCCCGGCCGGCCGCCGGGGGCGCCCGCGGCCGTGACGATGTCGTCAGGGCTGCCCAGGCGGTCGATGATGCGGCGCACGGCGGCGGGACTGTCCACGGCCGCTTTGGCCCGGTGCCGGTCGATCTCGTTGCGCAGCTCCGAGACGAGGCGCATCCGGGTGGCCGACGGCAGCTGCCGTCGCTGCGCCACGTCGCCGACGCGGCTCAGATACTCGTAGACGACCTGGTCGCTCTCGATCCCCACAACCCCTCCGGGGGCGGCTGGCCGAAGACCCCGTGGGACGAAGGTACCGCGTGCCCCCACACCCCCGAAGCGCCCCGCGCCCGAGGCACGGCCGCCCGGCCCGTGCCGCCACGTGCGCGTGCGGGGCCGCGCCCGTGTTCCCGGGTCCGTCCCACCCGCTAACGTGGGTCGGATGAGCGGCGATGAGAAACCGGCGGCGGCCCCCCGATCGCTTGCGGAGGCGCTGCGCGCGCGTGACGACGCCTCGCTGGCGGCGCTGCTGCGCGCTCGCCCCGACCTCATCACCCCCGTCCCGACCGACCTCACCCAGCTCGCCACCCGGGCCGGCACCCGCGCCTCGGTGGTGCGGGCGCTGGAGCGGCTCGACCGGTTCGCGCTCCAGACGGCGGAGGCGCTCGCGGTGGCCGGCGATCCGGCGCCGTACGGCGAGCTGCTCGCGCTGATGGCCGGGGACGACCGCGACCCGGAGACCGCCGCCGCGCTGCCGCACGCGCTCGGCGCCCTGCGCGAACAGGCCCTGGTCTGGGGCGACAAGGACCGGCTGCGCCTGGTGCGCACCGCCCGCGAACTGCTCGCGCCGTCCCCGCAGCACCCCTCCCCGACCGGGCTCGGTCCGACCGTGCAGGAGGCCGCCTCGGGCATGTCGCCGGGCCGCGTCCAGGAGATCGTGGCCGCCGCCGGACTGCCCTCGACGCACGACGCCGTCTCCGCCGTCACCGCGCTCACCGCCCTGTTCACCGACCGCGCGCGCATGTCCGAGCTGCTCGCCGACGTGCCGGCCGACTCCCTCCAGGTGCTCGACCGCCTGGTGTGGGGGCCGCCCTACGGCCAGGTCACCGCCGATCCGGCGCCCCGGCTGCGGCTGCTGCTCGACCGGGGCCTGCTGCTGCCCACCGCGCCCGGCACCGTCGTGCTGCCCCGCGAGGTCGCCCTGCACCTGCGGGCGGGCCGCGCGCACCGGACGCCCGAGCCGGTGCCGCCCGCCGTCACGGCGAGCGCGGCGCACCCCGCGCCGGTGGTGGACGCGACGGCGGCCGGACAGGCGTACACCGCGCTCGCCACCGTCGAGGAGCTGCTGAAGGACTGGGACGAGGGCGGCCCGAACGTGCTGCGCGCGGGCGGCCTGAGCGTACGCGACCTCAAGCGCACCGCCGTGGCCCTGGACCTGCCCGAGCCGGTGGCCGCCTTCTGGGTGGAGCTGGCCTACGCGGCCGGGCTGCTCGCCTCCGACGGCGAGGCGGACGAGCGGTACGCGGCGACCCCGGCGTACGACGACTGGCGGGAGCTACCGCCGGCCGACCGCTGGGCGCGGCTGGCCCGGGCCTGGCTGGCGGCCACCCGCACGCCGGGCGTGATCGGCGACCGGGACGCCAAGGACCGCACGCTGTCCGCGCTCGGCCCGGGCCTGGACCGTTCGGCCGCCCCGGAGGTACGGCACCGGGTGCTGTCCCTGCTGGCCGCGCTGCCCGAGGGCGGCGCGCCGGACGCCGAGTCGGTGCTCGCCCGGCTGCGCTGGGAGCGGCCCCTGCGCGGGCCGCGGCGGGACGGCGAGCACGATCTGCGCGCCCGGCTGGCCCGCTGGACGCTGTCCGAGGCGGAGCTGCTCGGCGTCACCGGGCGTGGCGCGCTGTCCGCGCACGGGCGGGCGCTGCTGGGCGCGCCCCCGGCGCCCGCCGCCGGCCACGCGGCGGACGACGTGCCGGCCGGACCCGGCGACAAGCTGCCCGTGCACCGGCACCGCCCCCCGCGCCCCGCCGGGGACCCGCACGGCCCCGCGCCCCTCACGCCCGCCGAACAGGCCGACGCCACGGCCGCCGCCGCCCGCCTGCTCGCCCCGCTGCTGCCCGAACCGCTGGATCACGTGCTGCTCCAGGCGGATCTGACGGCGGTGGCGCCCGGCCCGCTGCGCCGGCCGCTGGCCGACGTGCTGGGCGTGCTCGCCGACGTCGAGTCCAAGGGCGGCGCGACCGTCTACCGCTTCACCCCGGCCTCCGTACGGCGCGCCCTGGACGCCGGGCGCGGCGCCGCCGACCTGCACGCCTTCCTGGCCGAGCACTCCCGTACGCCGGTGCCGCAGCCGCTGGCGTATCTGATCGACGACGTGGCCCGCAGGCACGGGCACCTGCGGGTGGGCGCGGCCTCGGCGTACGTGCGCTGCGACGACGACTCGGTGCTGAACGAGATCCTCGCCGACAAGCGCTCCGCCGGCCTCGGCCTGCGCCGGCTGGCGCCGACCGTGCTGGCCGCGCAGAGCGACCCGGGCGCGCTGCTGGAGGGGCTGCGCGCGCTGGGGTACGCGCCGGCCGCCGAGTCCGCCGCGGGCGACGTCCTGATCGCCCGCGCCGACTCCCACCGCACCCCGCCGCGCACCGCGCCCGAGCCGGTCCCGGACGGGCCGCCCGCCCCGGACGGCACGCTGCTGTCGGCGGCGATGCGGGCGATCCGGGCGGGCGACCTGGCCGCCACCGCCCCGCGCAGACCGCCGGCCGACGCGCCCCCGGCGGACGACGGCGCCCTGCCCCGCACCAGCGCGGCCGAGACCCTGGCCACCGTGCAGGCCGCCGTCCTGACCGGCGAGGCCGTGTGGATCGGCTACGTCAACGCCGACGGCGCCGCCAGCCAGCGCGTCATCGCCCCGGTCCGCGTCGAGGGCGGCTTCGTGACGGCGTACGACCACACCGCCGACGAGGTCCGCACCTATCCGCTGCACCGGATCACGGGTGTGGCCGAGCTCGCGGAGGAAGCCGCCGCGGACCCGTCGTGACCATGCGCCGGTAGGGCACACTGGACGATCGGCCGTGTGGTGCGGCCGAACGGAAAGGGTGCCGCGCGTGAATGGTCCGCTCATCGTCCAGTCAGACAAAACCCTCCTTCTCGAAGTCGACCACGAGCAGGCCGACGACTGCCGTCGCGCCATCGCGCCCTTCGCCGAGCTGGAGCGGGCGCCCGAGCACATCCACACCTACCGGGTGACCCCGCTCGGCCTGTGGAACGCGCGCGCCGCCGGGCACGACGCCGAGCAGGTCGTGGACGCGCTGGTGCTGTACAGCCGCTACCCGGTGCCGCACGCGCTGCTCGTCGACATCGCCGAGACGATGGACCGCTACGGGCGCCTCACCCTCTCCAAGCACCCCGCGCACGGTCTGGTGCTCACCACCACCGACCGGCCGGTGCTGGAGGAGGTGCTGAAGTCCAAGCGGGTCGCCCCGCTGGTCGGCGAGCGGATCGACCCGGACACCGTGGCCGTGCACCCCTCCGAGCGCGGGCAGATCAAGCAGACGCTGCTCAAGCTCGGCTGGCCGGCCGAGGACCTGGCCGGGTACGTGGACGGCGAGGCGCACCCGATCGACCTGCGCGAGGACGGCTGGACGCTGCGCCCCTACCAGAAGCAGGCCGTGGAGAACTTCTGGCACGGCGGCAGCGGCGTCGTCGTGCTGCCCTGCGGCGCGGGCAAGACGCTGGTCGGCGCCGGTTCGATGGCGCAGGCCAAGTCCACCACCCTGATCCTGGTGACGAACACCGTCTCCGCCCGGCAGTGGAAGCACGAGCTGGTGAAGCGGACCTCGCTGACCGAGGACGAGATCGGCGAGTACAGCGGGACGAAGAAGGAGATCCGGCCCGTCACCATCGCCACCTACCAGGTGCTCACCACCCGCCGCAAGGGCGTCTACCCGCACCTGGAGCTGTTCGACTCCCGCGACTGGGGCCTGATCGTCTACGACGAGGTGCACCTGCTGCCCGCGCCGGTCTTCAAGTTCACCGCCGACCTCCAGGCCCGCCGCCGGCTCGGCCTGACCGCGACCCTGGTGCGCGAGGACGGCCGCGAGTCCGACGTGTTCTCGCTGATCGGGCCGAAGCGGTTCGACGCGCCGTGGAAGGAGATCGAGGCGCAGGGCTACATCGCGCCCGCCGACTGCGTGGAGGTCCGGGTCAACCTCACCGACGCCGAGCGCCTGGCCTACGCCACCGCCGAGACCGAGGAGAAGTACCGCTTCTGCGCGACCACCGCGACCAAGCGGAAGGTCACCGAGGCGATCGTGCGCCGCTTCGCCGGGCAGCAGATCCTCGTCATCGGCCAGTACATCGACCAGCTCGACGAACTCGGCGAGCACCTGGACGCCCCCGTCATCAAGGGCGAGACGTCCAACACCCAGCGCGAGAAGCTGTTCGACGCCTTCCGCGAGGGCGAGATCAACGTGCTGGTGGTCTCCAAGGTCGCCAACTTCTCCATCGACCTGCCGGAGGCCACCGTCGCCGTCCAGGTCTCGGGCACCTTCGGCTCCCGCCAGGAGGAGGCCCAGCGGCTCGGCCGGGTGCTGCGCCCCAAGGCCGACGGCCACCAGGCGCACTTCTACTCGGTGGTCGCCCGCGACACCATCGACCAGGACTTCGCCGCCCACCGCCAGCGCTTCCTGGCCGAACAGGGCTACGCCTACCGGATCATGGACGCTGACGAGCTGCTGGCCGGGGAAGCCTGACCGGCTCCGCCGCCGGACGCCGCCCGCCCGGCGTGACGGCCGCGGCCGCCAGCAGGGCCAGCGCGAGGAGCGGGTAGGGGGCGGCCAGGGGCTGCTGCCACCAGGTCAGGTGGAGGTCGCCGTCGCCGCCGCGGGGCACCAGCCACATGGTGCGGGCGGCGAAGCAGACCAGGGCGACGGCGGCCCAGAGGCGGCGGCCCTCGGCCAGCAGCACGGCGATCAGCGGCACGCACCACACCCAGTGGTGCGACCAGCTGATCGGCGAGATGAGGAGGGCGGTCAGGGCGGTCAGCAGGACGCCCCACCGCTCGTCCGGCGCCCGGCGCGCCGCCCACAGCCCCACGGCCGCCGCGGCGAGCGCCGGCAGCAGCCAGGCCGCGCCCGGCGCCGGGTCGTGCAGGACGCGGGCGACCAGGCCCTGGAGCGACTGGTTGTCGATGATCCAGGTCTTGCCCACCCGGTCGGTGCGGAAGAAGAGCCGGGTCCAGTACTCCACGCTCGCCGCCGGGAGCACGAGGCCGCCCAGGGCGACGGTGGCGGCGAACGCGGCCGTGGCCGTCGCCGCCTCGCGGCCGCGCCCGCGCAGCAGCAGGAGGACGACGAAGAGGCCCGGCGTGAGCTTGATGCCGGTCGCCACGCCGATCGCCGCGCCCCGGCCGCGCGCGCCGGGCGGCCGGGTGAGGTCCCACAGGACCAGGCAGGCCAGGGCGAGGTTGATCTGGCCGTAGCCGAAGGTCTGGAAGACCGGTTCGAGCCAGAGCGCGAGCGCCGTCGCCGCGCACACCGGCCGCGGACCGGCCGGGCGGCCCGCGAGGCGGGCGGAGAGCCGCACCAGCCAGGCCAGCAGCAGCACGTTGACCGCGCAGAACGCCAGCTTCGCCGCGGGGACGGGCAGCAGCGCGGCCGGCACGAACAGCAGCGCGGCGAACGGCGGGTACGTCGCGGGCAGCCGGCCCTCGGTGACGGTGAAGCCGTACAGGTCGCGGCCGTGCAGGACGGAGGCGCCCTCGGCGCGGTAGACCACCGCGTCGGGCATCGGCACGCGCAGCAGCGCGAACAGGGTCCCGAGGGCGAGGAGGGAGACGGCGAGCAGGGCGAAGGGGGTCGCGGGGTGCGAGCGGAGGGCCACCGTCCGTTTCGTCACGGGGTGACCCTAGTCGGTCATTTATGCCGTACGCCCGCTTCCTCGCCGTACTCGCCGAGGATGACCACGTCGAACGCGGCGCCCGCGTACACCTTCACGGCGTGCAGGAGGTCGCCGAGGCGGTGGTGGTGGCTGCCCCGGACGGCCGTGGCGCCGGAGGGGCGGGCAGGGGGTGCCGGGTGGAGGGTTGCTGCGCTCATGGTTGCTGCGCTCGAGACTCAAGGATGGATCCGGGCAGGTGAGGCGGGCGTCCCCCGCGGCGCCGACCTCGACCTGTGCCGCGTACCCCTCTGGAGGGACCGCACCCCTTAGGCCGGGCGGGTGACAGCCCCTAGGGGGTGCGATGCCTCCGGGGCGAGCGGGTGAGGGGGCGGCCGGCGGGGCGGGCGTAAAACGGTTGGCCTCCGCTCCCCGCGACCACCTAGAATCTCCGCTCTTGCCCGCCTCCCTCCACGGAGCGCCGTCGTCCGGACGGAAACCGGACGGCAGATCCCGCAGCCGCACGGCGCCGCCGCACCCGGCCCCGCCGCCCGTCCCGTAGGCCCCCGGAGGCACTTCCTTGTCCACGCCCGCCGACGCCACGACCGCCCACGCCCCGGCCGCCCCCGCCTCCGACGCCCCGGCCGCCGACGACCCGCTGGCGCGCGAGCGGTCCCACCTCGCCGCCTCCCGCTCCGCGCTGCGGGCCATGCGCGCGGACGTCGAGTCCCTCGACATCCGCGACGTCACCGCCAACTGGGTCAACGCCGAGGTGCTCGCCCGCCAGATCGAGGACCGGATCAAGGCGCTGGCCGACCTCAGCGGCACCCCGCTGTTCTTCGGCCGCCTCGACTACCTGCACGCGCCGGGCGCGGACCGGGCCGAGGGGGCGGGCGGGGAGCGCCCGCGGCCGGAGGCCGCTTATCAGACACTGCATATCGGACGGCGGCACGTGCACGACGCCGACGGCGACCCCATGGTCATCGACTGGCGCGCACCGGTCTCGCAGCCGTTCTACCGCGCCTCCAAGAAGGACCCGATGGACGTCGGGCTGCGCCGCCGCTTCGGCTATACCGGCGGCGAGCTGAGCGCGTACGAGGACGAGCACCTGTCCGACCCGGCCGAGGCGGCCGCCACCAGCAAGCTGCTCCAGCAGGAGATCGAGCGCCCGCGCGTGGGCCCGATGCGCGACATCGTGGCGACCATCCAGCCCGAGCAGGACGAGATCGTGCGCTCCGGCCTCACCGGCACCGTCTGCGTGCAGGGCGGCCCCGGCACCGGGAAGACCGCCGTCGGCCTGCACCGGGTCGCCTACCTGCTGTACGCGCACCGCGAGCGGCTGGCCCGCACGGGCACCCTGGTCATCGGACCGAACAAGTCCTTCCTGCACTACATCGAGCAGGTGCTCCCGGCGCTGGGCGAGCTGACCGTGCGGCAGGCGACGGTGGACGACCTGGTGGCGCACGTGGAGGTGCGCGGGGCGGACGAGGCGGCCGCGGCGGTCGTCAAGGGCGACGCGCGGATGGCCCAGGTGCTGCGGCGGGCGGTGTACGCGCACGTGACGATGCCCGCCGAGCCGGTCGTGGTGGTGCGCGGCTCACGCCGCTGGCGGGTGCCGGCCTACGAACTGGAGGAGATCGTCCGGGAGTTGCTGGACCGGGGCATCCGCTACGGCGCGGCCCGCGAGGCGCTGCCGCAGCGCATCGCGCACGCCGTGCTGGTGCAGATGGAGCGGGCCGGGGAGGCGCCGGACGACCGGGTGCAGGACGCGGTCGCCCGCAACGCGGCGGTGAAGGCGGCCGTCAAAGCCGTGTGGCCGCCGGTCGACCCGGCGAAGCTGGTGCTGCGGCTGCTGACCGACGCGGAGTTCCTGGCCGCGCACGCGGAGGGCGTCCTCACCGAGGAGGAGCGGGCGACGATCCTGTGGGAGCGGCCGGTGCGGTCGGTGAAGGCGGCCAGGTGGTCGGCGGCGGACGCGGTGCTGATCGACGAGGCCACCGACCTGGTCGAGCGCACGCACTCGCTCGGGCACGTGGTGCTGGACGAGGCGCAGGACCTCTCCCCCATGCAGTACCGGGCGGTCGGGCGGCGCTGCACCACCGGTTCGGCGACCGTGCTGGGCGACCTCGCGCAGGGCACCACGCCGTGGGCGACCCGGACGTGGCAGGAGGCGCTGGCGCACCTGGGCAAGGGCGAGGGCGTCATCGAGGAGCTGACCGCCGGTTTCCGCGTCCCGACGGACGTGATCGCCTACGCCTCCCGGCTGCTGCCGCACATCGCCCCGGACCTGACCCCGGTCGCCTCGGTCCGGGAGAATCCGGGCTTCTTCGAGGTACGGGCGAGTGAGAGCGACGCGGACGTGGTGGCGGCCTGCGCCGAGCTGCTGCGGCAGGAGGGCTCGACCGGTCTGATCGCCGCCGACGCCCGGGTGCCCGCCCTCGCCGGGGCGCTGACGGCGGCGGGGCTGACGTATCTGTCGCCCGGTCAGGAGACGACGGCCGAGACCCGGCTCACCCTGGTCCCGGCCTCGCTCGCCAAGGGCCTGGAGTACGACTACGTCGTCCTGGACGAACCGCGGGCCGTGGTCGACGGCGAGCCCGACGAACGCACCGGCCTGCGCCGCCTCTACGTCTCCCTGACCCGAGCCGTCTCCGGCCTGATCGTCACCCACACGACCCCCCTCCCGGCCCAGCTGACCTGATCCGACGCCCCCCGGGACCGCCTCCGGGGGACGGAGGCGGCCACCGGGGTCGGGGTGTGGTCGGGGCGGTCAGACGGCCAAGGTGTGGGCCGGTTCGCCGTTCAGGACCGCGCGCCACTGGGCGACCGCGTCGGTGGAGACCGGGCCGGCCCAGCCGACCGGGCGGGCCGCGCCGCCGATGTGGAAGGCGTCGATGCCGGCCGCGCGCAGCGCCGGCACGTGGTCGAGGCGCAGCCCGCCGCCGACCATGATCCGCGGCGCGTAGCCGGGCTCCCCGCCGCGGGCCGCCTCGGCCAGGAGGGTGGGCAGTCCGTCGTCGACGCCGCCGGCCGCGCCCGCCGTCAGATAGGTGTCCAGGCCCGGCAGCCCGTCCAGCTGCTTGCGCAGGGCGTCCCGGTCGGCGGCCCGGTCGATGGCCCGGTGGAAGGTCCACCGGCAGCCGTCGAGCGCGTCCACCACCCGTTCCACGGCCACCAGGTCCGCCGCGCCGTCCGCGTCGAGGAACCCGAGGACGAACTCCTCGGCCCCCGCCTCCCGCAGTTCGCCGACGACCCCGGCCAGCCTGTCCACGCCCCCGGCGCCGCCCGCGGCGAACCCGTCCGCGAGCCGCACCATCACGCGCAGCGGGATGTCGACGGCGGCGCGGATCGCGGCCACGGTCGAGGCCGACGGGGTGAGCCCGTCGGCCGCCATGTCGGTGACCAGCTCAAGGCGGTCCGCGCCTCCGGCCTGGGCGGCGACGGCGTCCTCGGTGTCGAGGGCGATCACCTCCAGGACTGCACGCATGCTCATGGGACCCCTTTCCTCGGTTTCCCCTGGGGCTGACAGGTCTAGTCCAATATCAGGGTACGCCGAGGAGGCTCCCGCGTGGGGACGCAGGTCAGCCGAAGATGTTCAGCTCCCCCGCCTCGGCGCCCGCCAGCTCGTACCCGGCCGCGGGCAGCGGACGGCCCGCGCACAGCCGTACGAGGGTGGCGGCGTCGCCGATGTACCGGGCCGGGGGCCGCTCGCCGCTCACGTCGCCGAGCCGCAGCGGCTCGTCCACGTCGTCCAGATCGGCGTGCACCGGCCGCCGGCCCCGCTCCCGGCTGAACCGGGCGAGCAGCGGCAGCGCGTACACCAGCCCGGCGCCGGCGTACGCCCCCGGCTCCCCGAGCGCGTCGCGCACGTCGCCCGCGTGCACCCACTCGCCCAGCGCCAGCACGTCCAGCGCCCCGCCGCTCCTCGCGATCACCTCGCCCGCCTCGGTCATCCCGCGCTCCAGCTCGTCCAGCACCCGCCCGTTCGGCCAGTCGGCCCGCTCGGCGATGTCCCGGTCGTTGGACTCGGGCGAGAACACGCCCTTCTCGAACCGGTTCTCCACCACCCGCGTCAGCGCCGAGGAACAGTGCGCGAGCACGTCCCGCACCGTCCACCCCGGACACGCGGCGGCCGGCCGCGCGAAGTCCGCCGCCGGCCGCGACCGCAGCAACGGGAGCAGCGCGTCCCGCTCCACGGCCAGCAGCCGCCCGGGCAGTTCGGGGTCCGTCGTCTCCTGCACGTCGAGAGAAGTCATGGCGTCCACGCTAGGGCCTCCCGTCCCGATCGCGGCCGATCCGAACGAAAGACCCCCGGGCCTCGCCGCCCCGGCGGGCGGGGGCGACGGGAGAATGGGGGCATGGCCGATCACGCGGATCTCGACACCCTCCGGGCCCGGTTCGCCCGCGCCCTCGACAACGCCCGCGGCCCCGGCGGCGGCCCCGACCCGGCGCCCTACGCCGACGACCTGCTGCGCCGCTGGCAGGAACCGCAGCGGCACTACCACACGCTCACCCACCTCACCGCCGTGCTCGACCACGTCGACGTGCTGGCGGAGTACGCCGCCGACCCGGACACGGTGCGGCTGGCCGCCTGGTTCCACGACGCCGTCTACCTGCCCGACCGCTCGGAGAACGAGGAGCGCTCCGCCCGGCTCGCCGAACGCGCGCTGCCCGAGGCCGGGGTGCCGGCCGGCACGACCGCCGAGGTGGCCCGGCTGGTCCGGCTCACCGTCACCCACGACCCTTCCGGCGACGACCGCGACGGCCGGGTCCTCAGCGACGCCGACCTCGCGATCCTCGCCGCGCCGCCGTCCGCGTACGCCGCCTACACCGCGGGCGTGCGCGAGGAGTACCACTTCGTCCCCAGCGACCTCTTCCGCACGGGCCGGTCCGACGTGCTGCGCCAACTCCTCGCCCTGCCCCGCCTGTTCCGCACCCCCTACGGCGAACGCCACTGGGAGGCGACGGCCCGCTACAACCTCACCGCCGAACTGGAAATGCTTTCGCGGTAGCACCCGCGCACCGCCTACCCTGCGCCCCATGGAGACATGGGGCGGGGAACAGGTGGAGCGGGCCGTCGCGGACGCCGTGGCGGTGCTGCGGACGGCGGCGGACCGGGACTGGGCGGGCACCCGGGCCGGGCGGCTGGAGTGGGACTGCCGGCGCACCGCCGAGCACATCGCGAGCGATCTCATCGCCTACGCCGGGCAGTTGGCCGGCCGCGCCCAGAGCGCCTACGCCCCCTTCCGCATCAGTCTCGACGAGTGCACCGGCAACGCCGACGTCCTCGACGTGATCGGGACGACCGGCGCGCTGCTCGCCGCCGCCGTCCGCACCACCCCGCCCGGCGTCCGGGCCTTCCACCCCTTCCCCTTCCGCAGCGCCGACCGCGAGGGCTTCGCCGCCATGGGCGTCGCCGAGGTGCTGCTGCACACCCACGACATCGCCACCGGCCTCGGCCTGGCCCACGCACCCTCCGCCGACCTGTGCGAGGGCGTCCTGACCCGTATCTTCCCGCACGTCCAACCGGGTGAGCGCCCCTGGCCGACGCTGCTGTGGGCCACCGGCCGCGGCGAGCTGCCCGGCCGCGCGCCGGTCGCCGAGTGGCGCTGGAGCAACACCCTCGCCCTGCCCGCCGAACGCCTCACCCTGGAGGGCGTCACCCCGGCCGCCGCCCGGGACCTGGCCGTCGGCGGCGACGGCGGCTTCCGGTGGGCGGCCGGCGGCCCCTTCACCGGCACGCGCGAGGCCGCCGGGATGACCGTGAAGGCGTACGAGAGCGGGGTGCACCGGCCCGAGTGGGGCATGTTCGCGCTGGTACGGCGCGAGGACGGGCGCGCGGTCGGCGCGATCGGCTTCCACGGCGCACCCGACGAGGACGGCCGCGCCGAGATCGGCTACGACCTCGCCGAGTCGGCCCGCGGCCTGGGCTACGCCACCGAGGCGGTGCGCGCCCTGTCGGCGTGGGCGCTGGCCCGCGACGACGTACGCGCCCTGTTCGCGACGGTCGAGCGGGCCAACATCCCCTCCCAGCGGGTGGTCGCCCGGGCCGGCTTCGTCCAGGTGGCCGACGTGGACGAGCTGTTCGCCTACGAGCTGCGGCCTCAGGGCCTCTCGTAGGGGATGTCCCGGGGGATGTCCCGGACGCGCCGTTTGCGGCGGCGCAGGCCGGCCGTGTGCAGCAGCCGCACCACCTCGCGGCTGCTGACCTCGACCGCGCCCGCCGCCACCGCGTCCGGGTAGCGGTGCGCGGGCAGGTCGTAGTGGTCGCGGTCGAAGGCGCGCCGGGGCAGGCCCAAGTCGGCGGCGAACACGTGCAGTTCGGCGTAGGAGACGTCGCTGACGAGGTGCGACCACAGGCGGCCGTGGCCCGGCCAGCTCGCCGGGTCGACGTAGAGCGTCACGAGGACGCCGTTCCGCCCAGCGCCCGGGCCAGGGCGCCCACCGGGGCGACCTTCACACCCGCCTGGGCGCACACCCAGTGCGGGTCGGGGCCGAGTTCCGGCTCCACGTCCAGCGCGTGCGGGTCGCCGTAGCCGCACACCGGGCACAGCGGCCAGCGGCCGTACCGCTCCAGGAGCGCGTCCTGCACGTCCTGCGCGACCAGTCCGGCCACGTACCGCGCGCCGTCCGGCCACTGCTCCACCCACCAGCGGCGCTGGGCGACGGAGTCCTCCACGAGCGAGACGACGTCCGCCTTCGCGACCTCGCCCGCGACCAGGTCGGCGAGCACCAGGGCACGCGCGGCGTGCAGAGCCTGCTCCAGCGGGCTGATGGGGTCTGCCATGCCTCCATTGTGCGCACCTCTTGACCACACCTCCGCACGGAAAATATCTTTCAGGGTGTGACCCACGACGTGAAGGAAAGTTTCGCAGGCTCGGGCACCAGGGGCGCTCCGGGCGCCGCACCGCCCGCGCCCGCCGCCCTCGCGGCCAAGGTGCGCACGCTCGCGCCCTCCATGACCCGGTCCATGCAGCGCGTCGCCGAGGCCGTGGCGAACGACCCGGCCGGCTGCGCCGCCCTCACCGTCACCGGCCTCGCCGAGCTGACCGGCACCAGCGAGGCGACCGTCGTGCGCACCGCCCGCCTGCTCGGCTATCCGGGCTACCGCGACCTGCGCCTCGCCCTGGCGGGCCTGGCCGCCCAGCAGCAGTCCGGGCGCGCGCCCGCCATCACGACGGACATCGCGGTGGACGACCCCATCGCCGACGTCGTCGCCAAGCTCGCCTACGACGAGCAGCAGACCCTCGCCGACACCGCCGCCGGCCTCGACACCGTCCAGCTCGGCGCGGCCGTCGCCGCGCTCGCCGCCGCCCGCCGCACCGACGTGTACGGCATCGGCGCCTCCGGCCTGGTCGCCCAGGACCTCACCCAGAAGCTGCTGCGGATAGGGCTGATAGCGCACGCGCACAGCGACCCGCACCTGGCCGTCACCAACGCGGTGCAGCTGCACGCGGGCGACGTGGCGATCGCGATCACCCATTCGGGTTCGACCGGTGACGTGATCGAGCCGCTGCGGGTCGCCTTCGACCGGGGCGCGACCACCGTCGCGATCACCGGCCGCCCCGACGCGCCCGTCACCCAGTACGCCGACCACGTCCTGACCACCTCCACCGCCCGCGAGAGCGAGCTGCGCCCGGCCGCGATGTCCTCCCGCACCGGTCAACTCCTGGTCGTGGACTGTCTGTTCGTGGGCGTGGCGCAACGCACCTACGAGACGGCGGCGCCGGCCCTGGCGGCGTCGTACGAGGCACTGGCCCACCGGCACAGCCCACGGGGCACGGACCGGCGCGCGTAGCGCCCGCCGCCGGGGCGGTACGCCCCGGCGCCCCGGACGGTCCGGGGCGCACCGCCCTGCGGATCTCCGGGCCTCCGGTCCTCCGTGTCTCCGGCTCTCCGGCTCTCCGGGCGAGCGCCGTCCGGAGGGAAAGCGCTGTCCCCCTCCCCATACCGGTGCTGGTACGGGCACCAGCACCCGCACGCCCCCGCCCCCACCTGAACACCCCGCACCCGCCTTTCACCCTCGCACCCGCACCCGCACCCGCACCCGCACCCGCGATCCGTACCGCATCGCCACCGTACGAAGAGAGCCGTCCCTCATGACCTCCACGCCCCACTTCCGTGAGCTGCGCACCGAGCTGGAGACGCTGACGACCGAGGCGTTCCGGCCCGAGCTGGCCGAGATCGACCGGCTGCCCACCCTGGAGATCGCCCGGCTGATGAACGCCGAGGACACCACCGTGCCGCGCGCCGTGGCCGAGCGGCTGCCGCAGATCGCCGCCGCGATCGACGCGGTGACCGAGCGGATGGCGCGCGGCGGACGGCTGATCTACGCGGGCGCGGGCACCGCCGGACGGCTCGGCGTGCTGGACGCCTCCGAGTGCCCGCCGACCTTCAACACCGACCCCGCGCAGGTCGTCGGCCTGATCGCGGGCGGCCCGCAGGCGATGGTGACCTCGGTGGAGGGGGCGGAGGACTCCCGCGCGCTGGCCGTGGAGGCGCTGGACGCGCTGAAGCTCACCCCCGACGACACGGTGGTCGGCGTCTCCGCCTCGGGCCGCACCCCCTACGCCGTCGGCGCGGTCGAGCACGCCCGCCGGGTGGGCGCGCTGACCGTGGGCCTGTCCTGCAACGCGGGCAGCGCGCTGGCCGCCGCCGCCGAGCACGGCATCGAGGTGGTGGTCGGCCCCGAGCTGCTGACCGGCTCGACCCGGCTGAAGGCCGGCACCGCGCAGAAGCTGGTCCTCAACATGATCTCGACGCTGACGATGATCCGCCTGGGCAAGACGTACGGGAACCTGATGGTCGACGTGCGCGCCTCGAACGAGAAGCTGCGCGCCCGCTCCCGCCGGATCGTCGCCCTGGCGACCGGCGCGCCGGACGAGGAGATCGAGCGCGCGCTCACGGCCGCGAACGGCGAGGTGAAGAACGCGATCCTGATCCTGCTGGCCGGCGTCGACGCGCCGACCGCCGGCCGGCTGCTGGCCGACTCCGCCGGGCGGCTGCGCACCGCCCTCGGCCGGGCGCGGGAGTGACGCGGGCGTCCGGCGTCCGGGTGGCCCCGTGCCGGGGCGCCCGGCGCTTCGGCGGGCCTACGCTGGGGGGACCATGAACCACGCCCAGCTCACCGCTCTCGGACGTGCCCTCCGGCTCCTCGGCGAGCACGGCGAGGCGCTGTCCGCCGACACGCCCGACGCCAGACTGCACGAGGTGAAGGGCGATCTGCGGCGCGCCCTGGACCTGCTGGAGGAGAGCGTCACCACGGCCGCCGCGGCCACCCGCTGCCCCGAGCACCCGAACGGGCCGGTGGACACCGCCGCTCCGGATCTGTGCCTGCTGTGCGAGACGCGGCGGCGCGCCGCCCGCCGGCTGGAGGTGGACGGCTCGTCCTCCGGCCGGCCGGGCGCCGGCCCCGCCGCCGTGCCGTCCCGCTACGGGGTGCGCGAGGACCGGCCGCAGCCCCAGCAGCGCTGGCTGCCGGAGCTGTGGAACGGGCGGGAGTGGCAGCTGTGCGGGACCCCGCGCCGGGACCGGCGCGAGGCCGAGCTGTTCATCGCCGCCCAGCGCCGGGCGCCGCGCGCCGCGATCGCCTACCGGCTGGTGCACGAGTTCACCGACTACGAGGTCGTCCGGGTCTGGGGCAACCCGGTGCGCGTCGACATCGAGCCGCTCGGGAACATGTAGCCGCCGGAGCGGGGCGTTATGACGCCCGCGCCCCGGGCGCTACGCCCGCGCCCCGCGCGTCACGCCTGCACCGCGGGCGTCTCCCGGTCGTCCGCGGCGGCGGGCGGCGCGGTGGGGGCGGCGGTGCGCCGGCCCGGGATGAACGAGGCGACGACGAAACCGAGCAGCGCGGCGCCCGCGCCGAGGGCGAGGACGGTGCGGAAGCCGTTCTCCGAGGGCAGCACGGCGGGACCGAGCCGCGTGGTCATGTGGGCGAGGACCACGCCGGCCACGGCGCTGGCGCTGGAGGTGCCGATGGAGCGCATCAGCGTGTTGAGGCTGTTGGCGGCGCCGGTCTCGGAGGCGGGCACCGCGCCCATGATCAGGGTGGGCATCGCGCCGTAGGTGAAGCCGATGCCGGCGCCGATGACCGAGGACGCCAGCACGAAGTGCCAGACCTGGTCCATGAGGGCGATGTTGAGGCCGTAGCCGGCGGCGACGATCAGCGCGCCGATCATCAGCGTCACCTTGGGGCCGCGGGTGCGTGAGACGGCCGCGGAGATCGGCGCCACGGCCATCATCACCAGTCCGGAGGGCGCCATGACCAGGCCGGAGACGAGCAGGGACCGGCCGAGGCCGTAGCCGCTCGCGACGGGCAGCTGGAGCAGCTGCGGGATGGCCAGGGACATCGAGAACATCGCGAAGCCGATCGCGACCGAGGCGAGGTTGGTCACCAGCACCTGGCGGCGGGCGGTGGTGCGCAGGTCCACGAGGGGTTCCCGGACGCGCAGTTCGAAGACGCCCCAGGCGAGCAGGACGAGGACCGCGGCGGCGAACAGGCCGAGGGTGGTGGCGCTGCCCCAGCCCCAGTCGGCGCCCTTGGAGATGGCCAGCAGCAGGCACATCAGGCCCGCCGCCATGCCGATCGCGCCCACCGCGTCGAACCGGCCGCCCGAGCGCACCCGCGACTCCGGCACCAGGAGCAGCACCAGCACCGCCGCGACGACGCCCAGGGCGCCGGAGGCCCAGAACAGCACGTGCCAGTCGAAGTTCTCGGCGATGACCGCGGCGGCGGGCAGACCGAGCGCGCCGCCGACGCCGAGCGAGGCGCTCATCATCGCGGTCGCCGAGCCCAGGCGCTCGGCGGGCAGTTCGTCGCGCATGATGCTGATGCCGAGGGGGATGACGCCGGAGGCGAGGCCCTGGAGGGCGCGGCCGACGATCATCGGCACGACGGTGTCGCTGAGCGCGGCGGTGACCGAGCCGATCACCAGCATGGCGAGGCTGACCAGGAGCATGCGGCGCTTGCCGTACATGTCGCCGAGGCGGCCCATGACCGGGGTGGCGACGGCGGCGGCGAGCAGCGTGGCGGTGACGACCCAGGCGGTGTCCGACGCCGAGGCGTGAAGGAGCGCGGGCAGCTCCGCGACGATCGGGATGACCAGGGTCTGCATCAGCGAGACCACGATGCCGCCGAAGGCCAGCACGGCCACGATCGCCTGGGGTCTGGGCGGGGCCTCGACCGCGGTGGGCCGGGCAGGGGCGTCGGACATGGGGACGTCTCCGTCGAGCGCAGGGGTACTTGACTCAAGCAACCATAATTGGAGTTGATTGACTTAAGCAAGCGATATGCTCCGGCTGAACCGGCGCAGGACGTACGCCGGGGAGGCCCCGGGGCGGTCCGGCCGGGCAGCCGGGAGGGACGGCCCGAACGGGCCGGGCGGGCGGGGCCGAGCTGACCGGGCCGGGGGCCGGGCCGAGCGGGCCGAGCGAGCCGGGCGGGCGGGGCCGAGCTGGCCGGGCCGGGGGCCGGGCCGGGCGGGCCGAGCGAGCCGGGCGGGCGGGGCCGAGCTGGCCGGGCCGGGGGCCGGGCCGAGCGGGCCGAGCGGGCCGGATAAGCGGGCCGGGGGGCGGGCAGGCGGGCGGGGCCGGACGGGCCGGGGCGGGCCGTTCGGGCCGGGGCGGACGGGGCGGGCCGTTCGGGCCGGGGCGGACGGGGCGGGCCGTTCGGGCCGGGGCGGACAGGCAAGCCGGGCCGAGCGGGCAGGCCGGGCCGCGCGAGCCGGGCAGGCCAGGCAGGCCAGGCAGCCGAGCGAGGCGGCCCGAGCAGGCCGGGCGGGCGGGGCCGAGCTGCCCGGGCCGGGGGCCGGGCCGAGCGGGCCGAGCGGGCCGGATAAGCGGGCCGGGGGGCGGGCAGGCGGGCGGGGCCGGACGGGCCGGGGCGGGCCGTTCGGGCCGAGGCGGACAGGCAAGCCGGGCCGAGCGGGCAGGCCAGGCCGCGCGAGCCGGGCAGGCCAGGCAAGCCAGGCAGCCGAGCGAGGCGGCCCGAACGGGCCGGGCGAGCAGGCCAGGCAGGCAGGCGGGCGGGCCGGGGGCCGAGCCGGAGGCCGAGCCGGGTCGGGGGCCGAGCCGGGCCGGGGCGGCCGCCGTCGCCGTCGTCGTCGCCCGGCCCCCGTGGTCGCTCAGCTCAGGGTCGTGAGTGAGGACGCGTCGTACGGTGTCAGGGCGTCGACGCGGTCCGCGAGGACCTTCGCCGCCCACTCCGGGTCCTGGAGCAGGGCGCGGCCCACCGCGACCATGTCGAACTCGTCGCGCTCCAGGCGGTCCAGCAGGTTGTCCAGGCTGCCGACGGCGGCGCCCTCGCCCTGGAACGCCTTGACGAAGTCGCCGTCCAGACCGACCGAGCCGACCGTGATGACCTGCTTGCCGGTGATCTTCTTCGTCCAGCCCGCGAGGTTGAGGTCGGAGCCCTCGAACTCGGGCAGCCAGTAGCGGCGGGTGGAGGCGTGGAAGACGTCCACCCCGGCCTCCGCGATCGGCGTCAGAACGGCCTCCAGCTCCGCGGGCGTCTCGGCGAGCCGCGCGTCGTAGGCGTCCTGCTTCCACTGCGAGTAGCGGAAGATGACCGGGAAGCCGGGCGAGACGGCCGCGCGGACCGCCGCCACCAGCTCCGCGACGAACTTGGTGCGGGCCACCGGGTCGCCGCCGTAGGCGTCGGTGCGGCGGTTGGTGCCGGCCCACAGGAACTGGTCGAGCAGGTACCCGTGGGCGCCGTGGATCTCCACGCCGTCGAAGCCGATGCGCTCCGCCGCGGCGGCCGACTCAGCGAACGCGGCGATGACGTCGTCGATGTCCTGCCCCGTCATCGCCCGGCCGCCGCCCTCGGCGCCGTCGATGCGCAGCCCGGACGGGCCGAGGGGCGGGGCGTCCGCGAACGGCGGCCGGCCCGGCTTGCGGACCATGCCGATGTGCCACAGCTGCGGCACGATCGTGCCGCCCGCCGCGTGCACGGCGTCGGCGACCTTCGCCCACCCAGCCAGCTGCTCGTCGCCGTGGAACCGCGGCACCCGGCTGCTCTCACCGGCCGAGTCGTGGCCCACGTAGGTGCCCTCGGTGATGATCAGGCCCACGCCGGCGGCGGCCCGGCGGGCGTAGTACGACAGCACGTCCTCGCCGGGGACGCCGCCCGGGGAGAACATGCGGGTCATCGGCGCCATCGCGATCCGGTTCGGGACGGTCAGGCCGTTCAGCGTGATCGGCCGGGCCAGGACGCGGGCCGCGCGGGAGGCCGGCTCGGAGGCGGGACCGGGGGCGGACTCGGTGGTGACGCTCATGTGGGGGCTCCTGTGCGAGACGTGATACCCAGTGGTATGTGCATGCGCATGGAGTCTGACACCGCCGCGCGCCCCGGTATTCCGCTCCCGCCGCGAAGTGACCCGGAACACGCCCGAGGGCGGCGTCCTCTGCCGTGTTCGACAGGGGACGCCGCCCTCGGGGTGCGACGGACGGGTCCGATCCTCGGTGAGGATCAGAAGTCCATGTCACCGCCCGGCATGCCGCCGCCGGCCGGCGCGGCGGCCTTCTCCGGCTTGTCGGCGATGACGGCCTCGGTGGTGAGGAACAGCGCGGCGATCGACGCGGCGTTCTGCAGCGCGGAGCGCGTCACCTTGGCCGGGTCGATGATGCCCTCGGCGACCAGGTCGACGTACTCGCCGGTCGCGGCGTTCAGGCCGTGGCCCGGGGTCAGGTTGCGCACCTTCTCCACCACGACACCGCCCTCGAGGCCGGCGTTGACGGCGATCTGCTTCAGCGGGGCCTCGAGCGCCAGCTTGACGGCGGCGGCACCGGTGGCCTCGTCGCCCTCCAGCTCCAGCTTCTCGAACACCTGGGTGGCCTGCAGCAGGGCCACGCCGCCACCGGCGACGATGCCCTCCTCGACGGCCGCCTTGGCGTTGCGCACGGCGTCCTCGATGCGGTGCTTGCGCTCCTTGAGCTCCACCTCGGTGGCGGCGCCGGCCTTGATGACCGCGACACCGCCGGCGAGCTTCGCCAGGCGCTCCTGGAGCTTCTCGCGGTCGTAGTCGGAGTCGCTGTTTTCGATCTCGGCGCGGATCTGGTTCACCCGGCCGCCCACCTGCTCCGAGGAGCCGGCGCCGTCGACGATGGTGGTCTCGTCCTTGGTGATGACCACCTTGCGGGCCTTGCCCAGCAGGTCGACGGTGGCGTTCTCCAGCTTGAGGCCGACCTCCTCGGAGATGACCTCGCCGCCCGTGAGGATGGCGATGTCGCCGAGCATGGCCTTGCGGCGGTCGCCGAAGCCCGGGGCCTTGACGGCGACGGACTTGAACGTGCCGCGGATCTTGTTCACGACCAGGGTCGACAGGGCCTCGCCCTCGACGTCCTCGGCGATGATCAGCAGCGGCTTGCCCGACTGCATGACCTTCTCCAGCAGCGGGAGCAGGTCCTTGACCGAGGAGATCTTGGAGTTGGCGATGAGGATGTACGGGTCCTCCAGCACCGCCTCCATGCGCTCCATGTCGGTCGCGAAGTAGGCGGAGATGTAGCCCTTGTCGAAGCGCATGCCCTCGGTGAGCTCAAGCTCGAGACCGAAGGTCTGCGACTCCTCGACGGTGATGACGCCTTCCTTGCCGACCTTGTCCATGGCCTCGGCGATCAGCTCGCCGATCTGGGTGTCGGCGGCGGAGATGGAGGCGGTGGAGGCGATCTGCTCCTTGGTCTCGACCTCCTTGGCCTGGTCGAGCAGGGCGGCGGAGACGGCCTCGACGGCCTTCTCGATACCGCGCTTGAGGGCCATCGGGTTGGCGCCGGCGGCCACGTTGCGCAGGCCCTCGCGGACCAGCGCCTGGGCGAGGACGGTGGCGGTGGTCGTACCGTCGCCGGCGACGTCGTCCGTCTTCTTGGCGACTTCCTTGACCAGCTCGGCGCCGATCTTCTCGTACGGGTCCTCGAGCTCGATCTCCTTGGCGATGGAGACACCGTCGTTGGTGATCGTGGGAGCGCCCCACTTCTTCTCGAGGACGACGTTGCGGCCCTTGGGGCCGAGGGTCACCTTGACGGCGTCCGCGAGCTGGTTCATGCCGCGCTCGAGGCCTCGCCGCGCCTCCTCGTCGAACGCGATGATCTTGGCCATGTGAAGTGGTCCCTCCAGGACTGGGGGTGATTCCTTCGGACCGCGCCCGCGCCCGCGACGGACGGCTCGCGCACCTCGTGGTTCCTTGCCCCACCCGGTCCGCGGGCCTCACCGACCCGGTCCTCGTTGTCACTCTCACCTTCAGAGTGCTAACGCAATGATTAGCACTCGACCCCCGAGAGTGCAAGCGCCTTCGACGACGCCACCACCCCGCTCCGCCCCCCGCGAACACACCGCCGTCCACACCGCCGTCCACGCCCGCCGGCGCACGGCCCCGGCCGCCGGCGCACCCCCGCCCGCACACGCCGAGGGGCCCGCACCGCCGATGGCGGTGCGGGCCCCTCGAAGAACGCTTGCGGTGGCCGCGCGATTCAGGCCGTCACGCGGACCATGTCGGCCTGCGGACCCTTCTGGCCCTGCGAGATCTCGAACTCGACCCGCTGACCCTCTTCCAGCGAGCGGTAGCCGTCCATCTGGATCGCGCTGTAGTGGACGAAGACGTCCGCACCACCGTCGACCGCGATGAAGCCGTACCCCTTCTCCGCGTTGAACCACTTGACGGTGCCCTGAGCCATGCCTAACTCCCCTATTACTGGCCCTTGCACAGATCCGCACTTCGCGGATCCGGGTCAGACCTCACTCCCCGTGGACGGGGGCGTGCGCCGGAACGCGTCGACCGCGGCTGAATGTATCTGTCCAACTGCCGTCTGCAACAGGTCAATCGGACGAGAATTCTGGACGGGAGCGGTCCGGAATGTGGTGAGAATTCGGCCCGATTCAGGTCAACTCGGGCTACACAAAAAAGACAAATGCCGCGAAAAGCGAGCACACTTTGGCTACTTCTCATCGTCGTGCGGCAGGAAAACGGGGCTTCCTGATCCACGGATCAGGAGCGCGTTCCCCAACTCTACCGCGCTCAATCACACAGAATTGCCCCCTCCGTTTCTCTCACGGAGGGGGCAGTCCGGCGAACACCGGGTAATCGGGATCACCCGGGCGGAGCTCGGCGCGGATCAGCCGCCGGCGACCGCCGGGATGATCGACACGCCGGCGCCGTCCGGGGTGGCGGTCTCAAGGCCCTGCTCGAAGCGGACGTCGTCGTCGTTGACGTAGACGTTGACGAAGCGGCGCAGCTTGCCCTGGTCGTCCAGGACCCGCGCGGAGATGCCCGTGTGGTGCTTCTCCAGGTCGGCGATGACGTCGGCGAGGGTCGCGCCCTCGGCGTTCACCTCGGCCTGACCGCCGGTGTAGGTGCGCAGGATGGTGGGGATGCGAACGGTCACGCTCATGATGCGAGGCCAGCCTCTCGGAAGGAGTCCAGGGTCGGGCGGATGGTCGCGGTCAGGCCGGTGCCCGCCACCGCGTCCAGGGTCTTCAGGCCGTCGCCGGTGTTGAGGACGACGGTGGTCTTCGCCGGGTCGAGGAGGCCGGCCTCGACCAGCTTCCTCGTCACGCCGACCGTCACCCCGCCCGCCGTCTCGGCGAAGATGCCCTCGGTGCGGGCGAGCAGCTTGATCGCGTCCACCACCTGCGCGTCCGTCACGTCCTCCACCGCGCCGCCGGTGCGCCGGGCGATGTCCAGGACGTAGGGGCCGTCGGCCGGGTTGCCGATGGCCAGGGACTTGGCGATGGTGTTCGGCTTCTGCGGCCGCACCACGTCGTGCCCGGCCTTGTAGGCGGTGGACACCGGCGAGCAGCCCTCGGCCTGGGCGCCGAAGATCTTGTACGGCTTGTCCGCGACCAGACCGAGCTTGATCAGCTCCTGGAGGCCCTTGTCGATCTTGGTGAGCTGCGAGCCGGAGGCGATCGGGACGACGATCTGGTCCGGCAGCTCCCAGCCGAGCTGCTCGCAGATCTCGTACGCCAGCGTCTTGGAGCCCTCGGCGTAGTACGGCCGCAGGTTGACGTTGACGAAGCCCCAGCCCTCGCCGGCCGGGTCGCCGATCAGTTCGGAGCAGAAGCGGTTGACGTCGTCGTAGTTGCCCTCGATGCCGACGAGTTCGCCGCCGTAGACGGCGGCCATGACGACCTTGCCCTGTTCCAGGTCGTGCGGGATGAACACGCAGGAGCGGAAGCCGGCGCGGGCGGCGGCGGCGCCGACGGCGCCGGCCAGGTTGCCGGTGGAGGAGCAGGACAGGGTGGTGAAGCCGAAGGCGCGGGCGGCCTCCAGGGCCTGCGCGACGACCCGGTCCTTGAAGGAGTGGGTCGGGTTGCCGGAGTCGTCCTTGACGAACAGCTTGCCGGCGTCGACGCCGAGTGCGGCGGCCAGGCGGTCGGCCTGGACGAGCTTGGTCCAGCCCGGGTTGATGTTCGGCTTGTCGGCCACGTCGGCGGGGACGGGCAGCAGCGGGGCGTAGCGCCAGATGTTGGCGGGGCCCGCCTCGATCCTCTTGCGCAGTTCCTCGGCGTCGTAGGCCGAGAAGTCGTAGGCGATCTCCAGCGGGCCGAAACACTCCTCGCAGGCGAAGACCGGGCCGAGGGGCACGCGGTGACCGCACTCCCGGCAGCTCAGCGCCGCGGCGGGGCCGAGGTCTACGGTGGAGTCGGTGCTGCTTGCAACTGTCTGCACAGCCATGGAGGCGAGGCCCTTTCTCCTCATCTTCCTCACGACGCATCTCGCCGTGAGACGGATTTGGCACCTTCCCTAGCCGGGAGCCTCGCGGAAACGATCGCGCCGGGCGATCTACGAGACCGGCTGGAGGGTTGCCGGGGCTTCATCGGGCCGTGTCCCTCTGCCCCTCTGGATGAGCGGTATTCGATTGTGAGTCGCGGCGACCCCGGCATGCGATGGTCATCCGCGTTGTTCAAGACTGTAACCGAAGGCCGGGACAGTGAGAGAGAGTCGTCCGAACCGCGAGACAGATCACAGGATGATGTGATCCGTGCCGCAGGACGTGGCGAAGTCGTCCGAGCAGGAGTGAGGAGCCGTCGACCGTGCTGGAAGAAGTCGAGCGCTGGCTGAGGACGCGGTCCTGGTCCGTGACCGACCGCCCGTTGCGGACGGTGCTGGCCGCCAAGCGCGCGAGCGGCTCGACCGTCAGCGTGGTGCTGCCCGCGCTGAACGAGGAGGCGACGGTCGGACAGATCGTCGCGGTGATCCGCGAGGAGCTGATGCGGCGGGCGCCGCTGGTGGACGAGATCGTGGTCGTCGACTCCGGCTCCACCGACCGCACCTCCGAGGTGGCCGCGGCGGCCGGCGCGCGGGTGGTGCACCGCGACGCGATCCTCCCCCGCGTCCCGGCGGTGCCCGGCAAGGGCGAGGTGCTGTGGCGCTCGCTCCTGGTCACCGGCGGGGACGTGGTCTGCTTCGTGGACGCCGATCTGCGCGAGTTCTCCGCCGACTTCGTCACCGGCATCGTCGGCCCGCTGCTCACCGACCCCGAGGTGCAGCTGGTCAAGGCGATGTACGACCGCCCGCTGACCGTCGCCGACGGCGGCGCCGCCGGGACCGCGGCGGCCGGGCAGGGCGGCCGGGTCACCGAGCTGATGGCCCGCCCGCTGCTGAACATGCACTGGCCGCAGCTGGCCGGCTTCGTGCAGCCGCTCGGCGGCGAGTACGCCGCGCGCCGCTCGCTGCTGGAGCGGCTGCCGTTCCCGGTCGGCTACGGCGTCGAGCTGGGGATGCTGGTGGACGCGCTGCACCTGGTCGGCCTGGACGCGCTCGCCCAGGTCGACGTCGGGGTGCGGCTGCACCGGCACCAGGACGGCCAGGCGCTCGGCCGGATGGCCGCCGCCATCTACCGCACCGCCCAGCTGCGCCTGGCCCGCGGCCATCTGATCCGCCCCGCCCTCACCCAGTTCGAACGCGGCGCGAGCGGCTTCGAGCCGCGCACCCACTCGGTCGACACCGAGGAGCGCCCCCCGATGGCGGAGATCGCGGAGTACGCGGCCCGCCGGGTGGCGTGAGCGGTCCGGGGCCGAAACCCCGCCGGCCCGTCCCCGGGCACGTTTGAGTGTTCGGGAGCCGGGCTAGGTTGAGGACCATGGCTTCAACGCACGGTGCCGAGGTGCTGGTCGCCTCCAATCGCGGACCGGTCTCCTACGAACTGCGCCCGGACGGCGGGGAGGGCACGCTGCACGCGAGACGCGGCGGCGGCGGCCTGGTCTCCGGGCTCTCCGCGATCGGCCCGGACGCCGGCGCCGTATGGGTGTGCGCCGCGCTGGGCGACGCGGACCGGGAGGCGGTGCGCCGCTTCGAGGGCGGGCGCCGGCTGCCGGCCGAGGACACCGGCGGCCAGCGGGTCCGGATGCTCGACATCGCCCCGGACGTCTTCTCCGACGCGTACAACGGCATCGCCAACTCGGTGCTGTGGTTCGTGCACCACATGCTCTACCAGACCCCGCTCGAACCCGCGTTCGACGCCGAGTTCCGGCGGCGGTGGGCGTCGTACGAGTCCTACAACCGGGCCTTCGCCGAGGCGCTCGCCGAGGAGGCGGCCGAGGGCGCGGCCGTGGTGGTGCAGGACTACCACCTCACGCTGGTGCCGGGCATGCTGCGCGACTTCCGGCCGGACGTGCGGATCGGGCACTTCTCGCACACCCCGTGGGCGCCGGTGGACTACTTCCGGATGCTGCCCGACGACATCGCCGAGCAGGTGCTGCGCGGCATGCTGGGCGCGGACCGGCTGGGCTTCCTCACCCGGCGCTGGGCGGACGCCTTCGCGGGCTGCTGCGAGGCGCTGACCGGCGGGCTCGCCGGCACCCGGATCGGGGTGCACGGGCTGGGCGCGGACGCGGAGTTCCTGCGCGAGCGCGCGCACCGGGCCGACGTGAAGGAGCGGATGGCGGCGCTGCGCGAGGAGATCGGCATGGCGCCGGACGGCGGCGCGCGCCGCACGATCGTCCGGGTGGACCGCACCGAGCTGTCGAAGAACATCGTGCGCGGGCTGCTGGCCTACCGGCAGCTCCTCGACGACCGGCCCGAGTGGCGCGAACGGGTGGTCCACGTCGCCTTCGCCTACCCCTCCCGGCAGGACCTGGCCGTCTACCGGGAGTACACGGCCGAGGTGCGGCGCCTGGCCGAGGAGATCAACGCGCGCTACGGCACGCCCGGCTGGACCCCGGTCGTCCTGCACGTCGAGGACGACTTCGCGCGCTCGCTCGCGGCGTACCGGATCGCCGACGTGGCCCTGGTCAACCCGATCCGCGACGGCATGAACCTGGTCGCCAAGGAGGTCCCGGTCGTCTCCGACGCCGGCTGCGCGCTGGTGCTGTCCCGGGAGGCGGGCGCGTACGCGGAGCTGGGCGACGACGCGATCGTCGTCAACCCGTACGACGTGGTCGGCACCGCGGACGCCCTGCACGAGGCCCTGACCATGGCGGGCCCGGAGCGGGCGGAACGGAGCAAGCGCCTGGCCGCCGCCGCGACGGCCCTGCCCCCGGCCCAGTGGTTCCTGGACCAGCTGAACGAACTCTGAGGGCGGCCCGTGTCCCCGGCCCCCGGAGCGGGCACCGGGGACACGGCCCTTCGGGCTACGGCAGCTCGTCCGCCAGGCTCCGCAGCAGCCCGACCACGCCCGCCGGGCCCGCGACCACCAGGTCCGCCCGCTCGGACAGCTCGGTGACCTCGCTGCTCCCGCTGCACACCAGGACGCCCGGCACGCCGCCGGTGCGCAGCTTCTCCACCGCGGCGAAGGCGGGCAGGTCGCCGAGGTCGTCACCGGCGTAGAGGACCGAGGCGGCGCCCAGGTCCCGGACGTACTCCGCCAGGGCCACGCCCTTGTCCATGCCCGGCGGGCGCAACTCCAGCACCATCCGGCCCGGCTCCACGATCAGGCCGTTGCGGGCGGCCAGCCCGGCGAGCGGTTCGCGCAGCAGGTCGAAGGCGGCCTGCGGGTCCTCGGCGCGGCGGGTGTGCACGGCCAGCGAGCGCCCCTTCTCCTCGATCCAGGTGCCCCGCCAGGCGCCGATCCGGTCCAGGAAGCCCGGCAGCTCGGCGCGGACGGCGGCGACGCCGGGGTGCGGGGCCGGCGCGGTGACGTCGCCCGTCGCGGCGTCCCAGCGTTCGGCGCCGTAGTGGCCGAGGACGACGAGGTGTTCCAGGCCCGGCACGCCCGCGAAGCCGCCGTTGCGCACCGCGACGCCGGCCGGGCGGCCGGTGACCACCGCGACGGCGGCCACCTTCGGGGCCAGCGCGGCCAGCGCCGGCAGCGCCCCGGGGTGCGCCCGGGCCTGGTCCGGGTCGGGCACGATCGGGGCGAGCGTCCCGTCGAAGTCGAGTGCGATCACCGCCCGCTCCGGCCGCGCGAGCACGGCGGCGAGGCCGTCCCGGCCGGCCTGCGTGGCGGGGGTCGGCAGGGAGGCGGCGGGGTGGGTGGAGTCGGTGTCGTGGCTGCCCATGAGCCGAACCTATCCACACTCGCCCGGGCCCACTCCTCGACGCGGGCGGCGGTCCGGCGCGCTGCCCGCCGGGCGTCAGCGCTCGGATCGGCGGCTCTCGCGGATCCGGCGCAGGCGGTTGACCGTGACCGGGTCGTGGGCGAGGGCGCGGGTGTCGTCCAGGAGGGCGTTGAGCAGCTGGTAGTAGCGCACCGGCGACAGGCCCAGTTCCTCGCGGACCGCGCGTTCCTTGGCGCCGGGGCCGGAGAACCCGCGCCGCTCCAGCGCGAGGATGTCCCGCTCCCGCCGCCCGAGCCCCTGCTCCCGCTGCTCCCGTTCCCGCTGCTCCCGTTCCCGCTGCTCCCGCGACGGTTCCGCGCCGCCGCCCTCGCCCGGCGCGCCGCCGTCCCGTACGTCCTCGTCCCGCACGTCTCGCCCGTCCATACCCCGCACCGTAACCCCGGCCGCCGACAACGCGACCGGACGGACGGCCGGGCGCACTCCCCCAGGCGGGCGGGTCAGCTCCCGCTCTGCGCGCTCTCCGCGTCCGACGCCGTCGTCTGGAGCTGGTTGAGGACCGCGGTCGGGTCGCCCGTCGGGCCGACCGCGCGGCCGATGTCCTTCTTCACGTCCGCGCTCACCCGCGCCCAGGACGTCTTGCCGAACGGGTAGAGCTGGGCCAGCGGCAGCTCCTCCAGGAACGGCCACAGCTTCTTGTCCTCGTCCGCCGCGGTCATCACGTCGGAGGCGGAGCTGGTGACGGGCAGCAGGTCGTACTCGCGGGAGAAGGCCAGCACGTTCTTCTCGTTGTAGACGAAGTCGAGGAAGTCGCCGATCTGGTCCTTGTGGCCGGGCTCCTTGAAGGCCATCATCCAGTCGTTGACGCCCATGGTCGCCTTGGGCGTGCCGTTGCGTCCCGGCACCGGCACCATGCCGAAGTCGACGCCCTGCTTGGCGGCCTGCTGCATCAGCGTCGGGTGGCCGTTGAGCATGCCGACCTCGCCGGCCGCGAACGCCGAGAAGGCCTGCGCCCGGTTCAGCTTGCCCGGGGCGACGGGCCCGGTCAGTCCCTTGCCGACCAGCTCGTCCTTCAGCCAGGTGAACGTTTCCGCGTTCTGCGGCGAGTTGATCGTGTAGGTGCCGATGTCGTCGGTGTAGCCGGCGCCGCCGCTCAGCAGCCACTGGAGCGTCTCGGCCTGCGCCTCCTCGGGGCCGAGCGGCAGGGCGTAGGGGTACTTCACGCCCTTGGCCTTCAGCGCCTCGGCGTCGGCGGCGAGGTCGTCCCAGGTCTTGGGCGCGCTGGTGATGCCGGCCCGGGCGAAGAGGGTCTTGTTGTAGAACAGCACGCGGGTGGAGGCGGCGAACGGGATGCCGTACTGCACGTGCCGCAGCTGGCCGGCCTCGGAGAGCTGGCCGAGGAAGTCGGCCTGCACGGGTATGGAGAGCAGGTCGTCGGCCTTGTAGAGCATGTCCTTGTCGGCGTAGTCGGCGTAGGCGCCGATCTGCGCCATGTCCGGCGGGTCGCCCGCGTCGGCCATCTCCTTGACCTTGCGGTCCACGTCCGTCCAGGAGTAGACGCTGACCTTGACCTTCACGCCCGGGTGGCCGGACTCGTAGGCGCGGGCCAGGTCGTCCCAGTACTTCTGCGAGCTGTTGGCGGCGGAGTCGCCGTAGTCGGCGGCGACCAGCCGGAGGGTCACGTCGGAGGAGCCGGTGCTCCCGCAGCCGCCGAGAAACGCCGTCATGCCCAGTGCGGACACCACCGCGATCGTTCCTGTCCTGCGCCGCTGCACTGCCTCTTCCGCCCCAACCGTCTCGCCGTTCAACATGTGGACACGATAGGTCTACACCACGTGAGTGGACTAGACCTCTTGCGGGTCAAAGGGCCACACTGTCCCCCGTGAGACACGTCATCGCTCTCGATGTGGGCGGCACCGGGATGAAGGCCGCGCTGGTCGCCGCCGACGGCGCCCTGCTGCACCAGGCGCGCCGCGCCACCGGCCGCGACCACGGACCCGATGCCGTCGTCGAGAACATCCTCGGCTTCGCCGCCGAACTGCGGGCGCTGGGCGCCGAACGCTTCGGCGAGCCGGCCGCCGCCGCGGGCGTCGCCGTCCCCGGCATCGTCGACGAGGAACGCGGCATCGCCGCCTACGCGGCCAACCTCGGCTGGCGCGACGTGCCGCTGCGCGACCTGCTGACCGAGCGGCTGGGCGGCATCCCCGTCGCCCTCGGCCACGACGTGCGCACCGGCGGCCTCGCCGAGGGCCGCATCGGCGCGGGCAAGGGCGCCGACCGGTTCTTCTTCGTGCCGCTGGGCACCGGCATCGCCGGCGCCATCGGCATCGACGGCCGGGTGGAGGCGGGCGCGCACGGCTTCGCCGGCGAGATCGGCCACATCGTCGTACGGCCCGGCGGCACCCCCTGCCCGTGCGGGCAGAACGGCTGCCTGGAGCGGTTCGCGTCCGCCTCGGCGGTCAGCCAGGCCTGGGCCGAGGCCTGCGGCGACCCGCAGGCCGACGCGGCGGACTGCGCCAAGGCGGTGGAGTCCGGGGACGCCCGCGCGCGGGCCGTCTGGCAGGAGGCGGTGGACGCGCTCGCCGACGGACTGGTCACCGCGCTCACCCTGCTGGACCCGCGCACGCTGATCATCGGCGGCGGACTCGCCGAGGCGGGGGAAACCCTCTTCGCACCGCTTCGGGAGGCCGTCCGGCGGCGGGTCACCTTCCAGAAGCTGCCGGCCGTCGTCCCCGCCGCCCTGGGGGACACCGCCGGCTGCCTGGGCGCGGGCCTCCTCGCCTGGGACCTCCTCAACACTTCTACGACTGCCCGGAGGTAGCCCCCTGATGGCCGCTAGCAAGGTTCTCACCGGAGCCCGGGTGGTCCTGCCCACCGGGATCGTCGACGGCGGCCGCGTGATCGTCGACGGCACGCGGATCGCCGACACCGGTACCGGTGCCGGCACCGGCACGGCTCCGGCGGACGCCGAGACGTACGACGTCTCCGGCCACTGGCTGGTCCCCGGCTTCGTCGACCTGCACAACCACGGCGGCGGCGGCGCGTCCTTCTCCGGCTCGGCCGACGACGTCCTGACCGCCGTCCGCACCCACCGCGCGCACGGCACCACCACCCTCGTCGCCTCCACCGTCACCGACGACATGGACGTCCTCACCCGGCAGGCCGGACTCCTGTCCGAGCTGGCCGAGCAGGGCGAGATCGCCGGCGTCCACTTCGAGGGCCCGTTCATCTCGCCGTGCCGCAAGGGCGCGCACTCCGAGGCGCTGCTGCGCCACCCGGACCCGGCCGAGGTGCGCAAACTTCTCGACGCGGCCCGCGGCCACGCCAAGATGGTCACGCTCGCCACCGAACTGCCCGGCGGCCTCGACTCGGTACGGCTGCTCGCCGAGCACGGCGTGATCGCGGCGGTCGGGCACACCGACGCCACCTATGAGCAGACGGTGGAGGCGATCGACACCGGCGCCACCGTCGCCACCCACCTGTTCAACGCGATGCCCGCCCTCGGCCACCGCGCCCCCGGCCCGATCGCCGCCCTGCTGGAGGACGAGCGGGTCACCGTCGAGCTGATCAACGACGGCGTGCACCTGCACCCGGCCGCCCTGGAACTGGCCTTCCACCACGCGGGCGCCGCCCGGGTCGCGTTCATCACCGACGCCATGGACGCCGCCGGCTCCGGCGACGGCCGCTACCTGCTCGGCCCGCTGGAGGTCGAGGTGACCGACGGCGTCGCCCGACTGGTGGAAGGTGACTCGATCGCCGGCTCGACCCTCACCCTGGACCGCGCCTTCAAGCGCGCGGTCACCGTCGACGGGCTCCCCGTCCAGGACGTGGTCGCCGCCCTGTCCGCCAACCCGGCCCGGCTGCTCGGCCTGGACGACCGCATCGGCTCCCTGGAAGCGGGCAAGGACGCCGACCTGGTGCTGCTGGACGAGGAGTTCACCCTCAAGGGCGTCCTGCGGCGCGGCGCGTGGGTGGTCGGTCCGCACCTGGGCTGATCCGTCCCGCCGGCCGGCCGCGGGGGCCGGCCCGAGGGGTGGGCGGCGGCCCGCGCGTTTGGCATGATCGAGGCCCGGAGAGGTCCAGGGCGCCGCGCCCGGACCCGTCCGGGACATCGGGACACCAGGCGCGCCGGGCGCATTACTCGGGGGAGGTCGGCCCACGTGATCCTCACGGTCACGCTGAACACCGCCGTCGACATCACCTATCGGGTGCCGTCACTGCGGCCGCACGCCTCGCACCGGGTGCGGGAGGTGACCGAGCGGCCCGGCGGCAAGGGCGTCAACGTCGCCCGGGTGCTCGCCGCCCTCGGCCACGACGTCACCGTCACCGGCTTCGCCGGCGGCGCCACCGGAGGCGAGCTGCGCGACCGGCTCGCCGCCCTGCCCCGGATCACGGACGCGCTGGTCCCGGTGGCCGGCCCGACCCGCCGCACCGTCGCGATCGTCGACGAGCGCTCCGGCGACACCACCCAGCTCAACGAGCCCGGCCCGCTCGTCACCGCCGCCGAGTGGTCCGCCTTCCAGGACGCCTACGAGGACCTGCTCGCCCCGGCGTCGGCGGTCGCCCTGTGCGGCAGCCTGCCGCCCGGCCTGCCGGTGGGCGCGTACGCCGGCCTGGTGCGCACCGCGCGCGCCGCGAACGTGCCGGTGCTGCTGGACACCAGCGGCGAGGCGCTGCGCCGCGGGATCGCGGGCCGCCCCGACGTCGTCAAGCCCAACGCCGACGAACTCGCCGAGCTGACCGGTTTCCACGACCCGCTGCGCGCCACCCAGGATGCCCGCAGGCGCGGCGCGCGCACGGTGGTGGCCTCGCTGGGCGCGGAAGGTCTGCTGGCGCACACCCCGGAGGGCCTGTGGCGGGCGGCCCCGCCGGCCCGCGTCCAGGGCAATCCGACCGGCGCCGGCGACTCGATGGTCGCGGGCCTGCTGTCCGGTCTGGTGGAGAACCTGCCCTGGCCCGACCGCCTGGCCCGCGCGATCGCCCTCGCCACGGCCACGGTCCTGTCCCCGACGGCGGGCGAGTTCGACCTCCCGGCCTACGAGCGGCTCCTCGGCCGGGTGGCGGTGACGGGGGAGGTCAGCGCGGCGTGAGGGTCAGCCGTTCTCGCCGGTGAGATACAGCTGATCCAGGTTTGCGTTGCACTGGTTGCCGTCGTTGCAGGCGACCTCGATCGTGTTGGTGCCCTTGGTCAGGTTCACCAGCGCCCAGGTGCTCTGCCAGTTGTTCTCCCACTTGCCCGCCGGCAGCTTCCCGAAGTTCTTCATGCGCAGGGGCTGTGAGTTGGCTTTGCCGTTGACCACCAAGGTGGCGTCGGCGTCCACGCCCGGGATGCCGTAGAGGACGTACAGCCGGTAGGCGCCGTCCTTCTGGATCCCGTTGACGGTCCAGGTGACCTTGGCTCCGACGTGGTTGAAGCCGGTGACGTAGATCCCGCCGTCCGCCTTCGCGCCCTTGATGTCCGACGCGGTGGTCGTGCCTGTCAGGAGCAACGCCTTCGCGTCGATCTTCGGGAGCTCGCCGTCCGCGGCGACGCTGCTGCTCGCCGAAGGACTGGCGCTGGCGCTCTGGCTGGCGGTGGGGGCGGTGCCGCCGCCCTTGTCGCCGGCCTTGTCGTCGTTCTTGTCGTCGCCCATCATCGTCACGCCGATGCCGATGACGACCGCGGCGACCACCGCGACCGCGCCGATCAACAGGCCCTTGGTGTTGGGACCCCGGCGGCCCTGGCCGCCGCCGCTGCCCCGGCCCTGCTGCCGGCGGGGCGGCTGCGCGCCGCCCGGGAGGGTCTCGGGGGCGGCGTAGTGGGCGTTCGGCTGGCCGTACCCGCCCTGCTGCTGCGGCTGCTGCGGGACCTGTCCGTACGGCGCGGTGGCAGCCTGCTGACCCTGCTGGCCGTACTGCCGCTGGCCGACCGTGCGGACCCGGTTGACCGAGCCCGGGTAGCCGTAGCCGCCGGACGGCGGCTGGGCGCCGTTGGCCTGTCCGTCGGCGTACAGGTAGCCGAACGGGTCGTCGTCCTCGGGCGTGCTCGCGCCGTTGTTGCCGGGCGTCATCCCTTGGTGCTCCTCAACAGTGCGGGTCGGATGCAGTACGTCGTCAGATTGGACGAGCCTACCCGCTCTCCCGGACCCGAGCGGGTGACTCGGACCGCACCAACGCGCTGACCTGCGGCTCAGCCGGCCCGGCGGTGTTGTTTGGGACGAGATCGTTTCTCGACGTACATCCGTTCGTCGGCGGACTTCAGCACTTCGTCCGCCGTCATCCCGCAATGCGCCCAGCCGATGCCGAAGCTGGCGCCGACGCGGACGGCGCGGCCCTCGGCGCGGATCGGCTGGATGATCTCGTTGCGCAGGCGCACGGCGAGGTCCTGGGCGTCGGCGCGGCCGAGGCCGTCGGCGAGGATCACGAACTCGTCGCCGCCGAGCCGGGCCACGGTGTCGCCGTCGCGCACGCCGTTGCTCAGCCGGCGGGCCACCTCGATGAGGACGGCGTCGCCCGCGTTGTGCCCGAACCGGTCGTTGATCGACTTGAAGCCGTCCAGGTCGCAGAAGAGGACGGCCAGTCCCTTGGCGCCGTCGTCCCGGTCGCCCTCGGGGGCGATGGTGTGCACATGGTGGTCGTAGGCGTCGTAGGACTGCGGGACGGAGGCGAAGTCGAAGCCGTGGGCGGCGTCGGCGGCGTCGTAGGCGGGGTGGCCGTAGGCCGCGTCCAGCGAGTCCGGCTCGCCGGGATAGGCGGACTGCGGGCGCCGGCACAGGCGGGCGGCCAGGCGCGCGCGCAGTTCGGCGGAGTTCGGCAGGCCGGTGAGGGAGTCGTGGGAGGCGCGGTGGGCGAGGTGCAGCTCGCGGCGCTTGCGCTCCTCGATGTCCTCGACGTGGGTGAGCAGGAACCGGGGCCCGTCGGCGGCGTCGGCGACGACCGAGTTGCGCAGCGAGACCCAGACGTAGCCGCCGTCGCGGCGGGCCAGGCGCAGTTCGGCCCGGCCGCCCTCGGCGGAGGTGCGCAGCAGGGTGCCTATGTCCTCGGGGTGGACGAGGTCGGAGAAGGAGTAGCGGCGCATCGCGGAGGCGGGGCGGCCCAGCAGGCGGCACAGGGCGTCGTTGGTGCGCAGGATGCGGCCGTGCTGGTCGCCGCCCATCTCGGCGATGGCCATGCCGGAGGGCGCGTACTCGAAGGCCTGGCGGAAGCTCTCCTCGCTGGCGCGCAAGGCCTGCTGCTCGCGCTCCAGGCGGACCAGGGCGCGCTGCATGTTGGCGCGCAGCCGGGCGTTGCTGATCGCGATGGCCGCCTGGAAGGCGTAGACCTGGAGGGCTTCGCGGCCCCAGGCGCCGGGGCGGCGGCCGTTGCGGGGGCGGTCGACGGACAGGACGCCGAGCAGTTCGGCCGAGGAGCCGCCGGGCGCGTACATGGGGGCGAAGAGGCGGTCGGAGGGGTGCCACTCGTCCTCGAAGCGGGGGGCGGGCCCGTCGGTGTACCACTGGGGGACGTCGTCGTCGTCCAGGACCCAGCCCTCGGTGTGGGGTATGAAGACCAGGTCGCCCCAGTTCTCGCCCATGGCCAGCCGGCGGTCCCAGGAGTCGCGGGAGCCGACCCGGCCGGTGATCAGGGCTTCGGCGGCGGGGTTCCCGGAGAAGGCCGCGACCACGAGGTCGCCGTCGCCGCGGACGAGGTTGACGCAGGCCAGCTCGTAGCCGAGACCGGTCACGACGCCGTCGGCGACGGTCTGCAGGGTGTCCGCCAGACTGCGCGCGGTGTTCATGTCCGCCATGACCTGGTGCAGTTGTCGCAGGGTCGCAAGACGGACGTACGGCTCCGACTCGGTCTCCATGCTCGCCCTCCCCCCGAGACTCGCAGCGCATCAAAGGGTTCTCTTCGGCGTATCGTTCCGTGCGGTCTCCGCCACTGAATCACAGCGCGAAGCCCACTCGGTACACAGGGTCAACAATTCAGGTCCCTTGTGACTCAAGTCACAGCTGAACGTGAACAATTGAGTAGAGTTTCTGCATTTTCCCCGTGCGTCAACTGAACGCAATCTTTGTGGGTGTGTGCCCATGATGCACGAGGGGCCCTCCGGGCGGGCTGGAATCACAGGTTCCGCCCTGCGGCGTCACCATTCGCCGCCCGGTCCCGCCCGGTTCCGCCCGCTCCAGACCGGTCCCGCCCGGTCCCGCTCGGTCCCGTCTGGTCCGCTGGTCCTAGGTCCGGGTTCGGGCCCGGGGCCGATGCGCGGACCGCGGGCCGGTCATTAGCGTTGCGTTTGTGCTGAACACTTCACCCGTACCGTCCTCCTCACCCGCCGCCGCGGCAGCCCTTGGGCATGCTGAGGGGGTGACTGACGACGAGTTCCGCGCCGCGATGTCCCGGCTGGCCGCGGGCGTGGTGCTGGTGACCGCGCAGGAGCCGCCGCTCGACCCGGACGACCCCGCGGCGCCCGGCGGCGAGGACGTGGGCATGACGGCCACGGCCTTCCTGTCGGTGTCGCTCGACCCGCCGCTGGCGCTGGTCAGCGTGCGCGAGGGCTCGCGCATGGACGACCTGCTCGCCGAGCAGCCGCTGTGGGCGGTGTCGGTCCTGAGCGAGAGCCAGCGGCACATCGCCGGCCGGTTCGCCATGAAGGGCCGGATCAGCGACCGCCTGCTCTTCGCCGACCTCCCGCACGTCCGCGGCGAGGTCTCCGGCGCCCCGCTGGTGGACGGCGCGCTGGCCACCCTGGAGCTGCGCACCGAGCAGCGGGTGACGGCCGGCGACCACACCCTGGTCATCGGCCGCGTCCTGACGGCCCGCCTGCCGGGCCCGGAGGGCGGCCCGCTCACGTACTTCAAGGGGCGCTACCGGCACCTGGGCTGAGGCGGCCGCGCGGGACGGGCCGGGATATCCGCGGGCGTGCCGAGCCCGGCGCCGTCTATCGTGCGCGCATGACGACCACCGCCGCCGCCCACCGCCCCGCAGGGGCCACCGCGCTCCGCCTGGAGGAGATCACCGACGCCAACCTGGACGCCGCGCTCGGGATCCGGGTCCGGCCGGACCAGGAACGGGCGGTCGCGCCGGTCGTGAAGTCCCTCGCCGAGGCGTACGTCCACCCGGGCGTCGCCTGGCCGCCCCTGATCGTCGACGACGGGCGTCCCGTCGGCTTCCTCATGGCGTTCCTCGACATCGACTGGCACGGCGACGGCAGCGCGCCGCGCTCCGGTCTGTGGCGGCTGAACATCGCCGCCGGCGAGCAGGGCCGCGGCTACGGCCGGTTCGCGGTCGAGTCCGTCGCCGCCGAGATCCGCCGCCGCGGCGGCACCCGGCTGTACGTGACCTGGCATCCCGGCCCCGACGGCCCGGAGGGCTTCTACCTCGGGCTCGGTTTCCGCCCCTCCGGCGAGCGGAGCGGCGACCAGACGGTGGGCGTGCTCGACCTCGGGGCCCAGGGTCACTCGCTGGGACCGGACCGGAGGCGCTAACCCCAGTCCTGGCCCGAGCGGCCGCGCTTGGTCTGGGCGCGCTGCTTCTTCTCGCGCAGCCGCCGTTCGTTGATGCCGCGCGGGATGCGGGTGGGCCGGCGGGGCTTGGGCGGCGGTGCGGTGGCCTCGGCGAGCAGGGCGGCGAGGCGTACCGCGGCGGCTTCGCGGTTGCGCCACTGGGAACGGTGCTCGGAGGCGCGGACGGTGAGCACCCCGTCCACGAGGCGGCCGGCGAGCCGCTCCAGCGCGCGCCGCTTCCACACCTCGGGCAGGGCCTCGGTGCGGGCCAGGTCGAAGCTCAGCTCGACCTTGGAGTCGCTGGTGTTGACGTGCTGGCCGCCGGGCCCCGAGGACCGCGAGAAGCGCCAGGCCAGCTCGGCCTCGGGGAGCGCGACGGAGCCGCGGATGACATGGGGACCGGACATGGGGTCCATGTTCCCGCCCCTGTCCGGGTCACGTCACCCGGGTTTTTCCCCGCCCCCGCCGCTCCCGCCGCTCCCGCCGCTCCCGTTCGCCCGGTGTTCGCCGCCGCACAGGGGAAAACGGTGTTCGAGACCGCCTTGGTAAAAAAGGTAAAGAGATCCGGAACCATGGGGACCCCTCTCGGCGTTCTTGGGAGTGGCGGTAGCTTCGTCCGCACAAGCAACGAGGGAAGGGACTCCCAACAATGGCTGTAAGCCTCTCCAAGGGCGGCAACGTCTCGCTCACCAAGGAAGCTCCGGGCCTGACCGCCGTCACCGTGGGCCTCGGCTGGGACGTCCGCACCACCACCGGCACGGACTTCGACCTGGACGCCTCCGCGATCGCGGTGAACACCCAGGGCAAGGTGTACTCCGACGCCCACTTCGTCTTCTTCAACAACAAGCAGACGCCGGACAACACCATCGTCCACACCGGTGACAACGTCACGGGCGAGGGCGCCGGCGACGACGAGGCGATCAACGTCAACCTGGCCGGCCTGCCGGCCGACGTCGACAAGGTCGTCTTCCCGGTCTCCATCTACGACGCCGAGAACCGCGGCCAGAACTTCGGCCAGGTCCGCAACGCCTACATCCGCATCGTCAACCAGGCCGGCGGCGCGGAGATCGCCCGCTACGACCTGTCGGAGGACGCGGCCACCGAGACGGCGATGGTCTTCGGCGAGCTGTACCGCAACGGCGCGGAGTGGAAGTTCCGCGCCGTCGGCCAGGGCTACGCCTCGGGCCTGGTCGGCATCGCCCAGGACTTCGGCGTCAACGTCTGACGGTCCTCGCACGGCGAACCGGGCCCGTCCCCCGCGCGCGGTCGCACTCCGCGCGGGAGGCGGGCCCGGCCGCGCTCACGGGAGGGGCGGCCTCACGGCAGGGGCGGCCTCACGGCAGGGGCGGCCTCAGGGGAGGGGCGGCTTCTCCTCGCCGTACAGCCAGTCCTTCCAGATCTCGGTGAAGTCCTCGTCGGGCGCCTTCTTCTCCACGTAGGCCGTGAAGTCGGCGGTGGAGGCGTTGCCGTGCCGGTGCGCGGCGGCCCAGCCCTGGACGATGTCGTAGAAGGCGTCGTCGCCGACGGTCTGGCGGATCCGGTGCAGCACCATCGCGCCCCGGTCGTACACGGGCGCGTCCGAGATCACGGCGGCGCTGGTCGGCCGGCCCGGCGGGAAGGCCCAGACGTCCGTGCCGTTGTCGCCCTTGCCCGCGTAGACGTTCTTGAACGTCTCCTCGGCGCTCCGGCCGCCGTAGTCCTCCGCCCACAGCCACTCCGCGTACGTCGCGAAGGACTCGTTGAGCCACATGTCCCGCCAGCTCTTCGGGGTGACGGAGTCGCCGTACCACTGGTGGGCGATCTCGTGCACGAGGGTGGTGGTGTCGGGCTCGCCGGGGAAGGTCGGCCGGTCCTGGGTCTCCAGCGCGTAGTCGACGCCGGGGACGCGGGCGACGATCGCGCCGGTGGAGGAGAAGGGGTACGGCCCGAAGTTGTACTCCGCCCACTCCATGATCTCGGGGAGCTTCGCGAGCACCGGCTCGCTCTCCTCGGCGAGGGCCGGATCGACGGCGACGTACACCGGCAGGCCGTCCTTGAGGCGGGAGCGCCGCACCTCGAACGCGCCGACGGCGACCGTGGCCAGGTAGGTCGCCATCGGCTCGGCGGTGTGCCAGTGGAACGTCCGGCGGCCCCCGGCCCTCGTCTCGCTCCTCAGCACGCCGTTGGAGACCGCCGTCAGCTTCTCGGGCACGGTGACGGAGACGTCGTAGGTCGCCTTGTCCAGGGGGTGGTCGTTGCCCGGGAACCAGGCCATCGAGCCGACCGGCTGGCCGAGGGCCACCGCGCCGTCGCCGGTGCGCAGCCAGCCCTCCTTCGAACCGCCGGGATCGGTGACGGTCTCGGGCGTTCCCGAGTAGCGGACGGTCGTGGTGAACGTCTCGCCCTCGCTCAGCTCGTCGCGCGGCCGCACGGTCAGCTCCTGGCCGGCCCGGTGGTAGCGGGCGGCCTTCCCCTCGACGGTCACCTCCCGCACGTCCAGGCCCTGGAGGTCGAGGTCGAAGGCGGACAGGTCCTGGGTGGCGCGGGCGGTGATCACCGCGGTGCCGGTCAGCCGGCGGCCGGCCGGCTCGTAGCCGAGGGTGAGGTCGTAGTGGGCGACGTCGTAGCCGCCGTTGCCGGCCTTCGGGAAGTACGGGTCGCGCAGCCCCGCGCCGCCCGGCGTGCCCCGCACCCCCGCGTCGCACCCGCTCAGCGCGACGGCGAGCAGGGCCAGGGCGGCCGCGGACCGGGCGGCACGTGCGCGTGTGTACACGGTGCGATCCTATGCGGCGGCCATGACACCATCGCGTACGTGCTCGACATCGGCTACGCCCTCTCCAACCGCTTCCCCGACCCGCCGCAGACGGACTACCGCCGGGCGGACGTCCACGCGCTGCGCCACGACCTGTTCTGCGGCGACGTGTACCTCGCCGACACGAAGGCGGACCGCGAGCTGGCCACGGCCTGGGGCTGGGTGCCGGTGCTGGACTTCGCCTGGGCACTGTGCGACATCGTGGAACGGGTGGACCGGGACCCGGCCGGCTCCCGCGCCGCCCGGCCGCAGCGGGCCGAGCTGGACTTCACCGAGTCCACCGACCGCATGCTCTTCGAGCGCCGCTTCGGCTGGGTGGACGTCGAGGCCGACTGGATGCCGGCCGAGGAGCCGCCGCTGAGCTTCTCGCACGCCGCGCTGCGCCGCGAGGCCCGCGACTTCCTGCACGATCTGATCGCCGACCTGTGCGACCTGCACGAGGACCTGGCGGAGAACCCGGCGATCTGGACCCTCCAGGCCCGCTTCCCCCGCCTGCCCTGACCGACACGGGAGCGACGGCGCCCCCGACGACCGCGCCCGAACCGCCTCGGCCCGAACCGCCTCGGCCCGCGGCTCTCGGCCCTCCGCCCGCCTCAGTCCTCCACCCTGATCCCCAGCCGCGCCGCCAGTACCGGGGCCAGGTCCAGCAGCTGGCCCGTGCTGATCACCGCGCCCGCCAGCCGCTCCACCCCGCCCGCGATCTCCAGCGGGGCCGCCCCGCGCAGGTCCACGTCCGTGAGCGCGGCCCCGGTGAACTCCGCGCCGGTCAGCGCGCAGTCCACGAACTCCACCCGCTCCAGACGGGCGCCCGCGAAGTCCGGCTCGATCAGCACGCAGCCCTCGAAGACGACGTCCCGCAGCCGCGCCTTGCGCAGGTTCAGGTAGTCGAGCTTGCCGCCGACGATCCGCACCCGTTCCAGCACCGCGCCGTGCAGCTGGGTGCCGCCGAGCCGGGCGTCGGTCAGCTCCACGTCGCGCAGCGTCGCCTCCGCGAGGTCGGTGCCGACCCCGCGCACCCCGGTGAGCGCCGAGTCGAGGAAGCGGGCGTACCGCAGCGAGGCGTCGTCCAGCGCGCAGCCCCGCAGGGCGCAGTCCAGGAAGCGGGCGCCCGCCCCGTCCTGCCCGGCGAGGTCCGTCTCCCGGAACTCCAGCCCGTCGTAGTCCCCGTCCGGGGCCAGGCCCGCGCCCGCGTACGGCTCCAGCGCCGGCAGCCGCACCTCGGGCCGCCGCGCCCGCTTCACCGCGCCACGACCGCCACCGCCACCGCCACCGCCGCCACCGCTGCCGCCGGCCGCCCGGCCGTTCGCTTTCCGCACCATGCGCCCATGCTGCACCCCGCCACTGACAACGCGGCCGACCGCGTGGCCGAGGGCGGAGCGCGGAGTCGGCGGTGTGAGACGCCCGGGACGGAGGAACCCGGAAGTCCCGCGAGGGGCGGGGAGGGTTCCGGCGCGTGCCGGAACCCTCCCGTGCGCCGGTGCGGCCCGGTCCTCAGCCGCGTCCCGCCACCCGGTCGGCGACCCGCGCCAGCCGGGAGGAGCGGGCGCTGTGGGTGAGCGTCTCGCGCCGGTCGGCGGTGCGGTAGGTGGCGTACATGCCCTGCACGCCGAGCCAGCGCAGCGGCTCCGGCTCCCACCTGCGCACCTTGTGGCCGGCCCACGGCAGGGCGGTCAGCGGCGTCGGACCGCCCTGGCCGGAGTCCACCTGCACCAGGTCGGTGAGGGTGCGGGCGGCGAGGTTGGCGGTGGCGACGCCCGAGCCGACGTAGCCGCCGGCCCAGCCGAGGCCGGTCGAGCGGTCCAGGGTGACCGTCGCGCACCAGTCGCGCGGCACGCCGAGCACCCCCGACCAGGCGTGCTCGACCCGCACCCCGGCCAGCGCCGGGAAGAAGGCGACCAGCAGGTCGCGCAGCGCCGCCACGGTCTCGGGCTGGGTGCGGCCGTCGTTGTCGGTGCGCGAGCCGAACCGGTACGGCACACCGCGCCCGCCGAGCGCGATCCGGCCGTCGGCGGTGCGCTGGGCGTACATGTAGGCGTGCGCCATGTCGCCCAGGGTCTCGCGGCCGTTCCAGCCGATCGCCGCCCACTGCTCGTCGGTCAGCGGCTCGGTCGCGATCATCGAGGAGTTCATCGGCAGCCAGGTGCGCTTCTGCCCCTTCAGCGAGGCGGTGAAGCCCTCGGTGCAGCGCAGCACGTAGGGGGCGCGGACGGTGCCGTAGGGGGTGACGGCGTGTTGGGGGCGGATCTCGGTGACCGGGGTCGCCTCGTGAATCGTCACGCCGAGCGCCTCGACGGCCGCCGCCAGGCCCTTGACCAGCTTGGCCGGGTTGAGCCGGGCCCCGTGCGGGGTCCAGGCCGAGCCGACGGCGTCCGCGACCCGGACCCGCTCGGCGGTCGCCCGCGCCCCGTACAGCTCGCGGTCCTTCTCGCCGAAGACCAGCTCCTGCTCGTGGAAGGCGCGCAGCCGGGCCAACTGGGCGGGGGTGCGGGCCACTTCGAGCACGCCGCCCTTGTGGACGTCCGCCTCGATCCCCTCCTCGGCGGCGGCCCGGATCACCTCGTCCACGGTGTCGTTCATCGCCTGCTGGAGCCGTACGGCGGCCTCGTGGCCGTGCAGCTTCGCGTAGCGGTCGCGGCCGGCGACGCCGTTGTAGAGCCAGCCGCCGTTGCGGCCGGAGGCGCCGTAGCCGCAGAACTTCTGCTCCAGCACGGTGATCCGCAGGAAGGGCGCGGTCTTCTTCAGGTAGTACGCCGTCCACAGGCCCGTGTAGCCGCCGCCGACGATCACCACGTCGGCGTGCGCGTCCCCGGTGAGCGGCTCGCGCACCGGCGGGAGTCCGTCGTCCGCGAACCAGTAGGAGATGCCGCCGTTCACGATGCCGCTGTTCACGGCCCTGTCTGCCGAGCTGCTCATGGCCGGGACGCTAACGCCTCGGTACCGCCGGTGTCTCCTACGGAATCCGTGTTTTTCCCGCACCGGCGGCCAGCGGACGGCAGGCGAGGCCGATCAGGGCGGCGGTGAAGTGGCCGAGGTCGGTGAAGGTGCGGCCGGCGGCCAGGGGCACCGCGAAGAAGCCGAGCACGGCGGCGGCGTAGCCGTAGCGCCAGGGTCCGCGCAGGCACCAGGTCAGCACGCCGACCACGCCGGCCAGGGCGTAACTGACGCCCACGTCGAGGGTGTTGACGGCCGACTCGGGAACCACTCCGCGCCGGATGCCCCACAGCAGCGCGCCCTCGCTGATCAGCGTGGCCAGCACGTGCGCGGCCGCGCACACCGCGAGCCAGCGCGGTGTGCCCAGCCGGCGTTCGGCCTGCGCGTGGAAGACCGTGAAGAGCACCGCGTACGGCAGCCAGCGGCCGCCCGCGATCCACATGGCGCTGGCGAACAGCACCCGCGCCGGGTGTGCGGACAGCTCGTGCAGGTTGGTGGAGCGCTGCCGCAGGAAGGCCGCCTCGAACTGCGGCGGCATGTGGTGCAGGGCGACGGTCGTGACGAACAGGATCGCCAGCCAGACGTACGTCCCCGGGGCGCTGCGGACGTAACCCGCCACCGCCCTCGGCACACGCCGTATCCCGATGACCGCGCTCACCCTCACCAGTATCCCCGCGGAGTCCGCCGCCCCGCTCGCCGGGCCGCCCCCGCCTGCCAGACCCCCCCGGCTGCCCGGACCGTCCCGCCTGCCGGGTCTCCCCCGCGGTGGGCGGCCGCGGCCCGCCGTGACACGCCGCCGGACGGCCTATCCCGCCATTTGCGGACTATCGGGTCATAGCGTACAGAATATGACGAAACGCCACATCGCCTTGCTCCTGAGTGCCGCGACACTCGTCGGCTCCGGCGTAGCCGCCGCCCCGCCGATCTCCGTGCCGAAGGTGCGCCTGGTGCACGCGGGCCAGTCGATCCAGAAGGCGGTGAACGCCGCGAAGCCGGGCGACACCGTCCTGCTGCTGCCCGGCACCTACCGCGAGAGCGTCAAGATCTCCACCCGCGGCATCACCCTGCGCGGCACCGGCCCGGAGACCACCGTCCTGAAGCCGGCCACCGGGGCGAACGCGAACGACTGCGGCAAGCGCGGCAACGGCATCTGCGTGGCGGGCACCAAGAACAAGCGCCTCAAGGACGTCACCGTCGCCGACCTCACCGTCACCGGCTACTCCCGCGCCGGAGTGATGGCGGTGGGCACCGACGGGCTGACCGTGCGGCACGTGGCCGCCGTCAAGAACGGGCTGTGGGGCTTCGCCGAGGAGCGCTCCAAGCGCAGCGCGTTCCGGGAGAACCTGGCCCGCGGCAACGGCGACGCCGGACTCTTTCTCGCCAACACGATCACCGCCGAACAGGGCGCCCTCGACACCGCCGGCACCGTCATCGCCCACAACCGGCTGGAGGACAACCGGATCGGCGTCACCGTCCGCCGCCTGCGCGACCTCACCGTCGCCGGCAACTACGTCACCGCCAACTGCACCGGCGTCTTCGTCGTCGGCGACGAGAACAAGCCCCGGGCGGGCGCCCTGAGCGTGCGCGACAACCTGGTCACCCGGAACAACAAGTACTGCCCCAAGACCGCCCGGCTGCCCTACCTCCAGGGCTCCGGCATCGTCCTGACCGGCGCCGAGACCACCGAGGTCAGCCACAACACGGTCCTCGGCAACTCCGGGAAGTCCCCGCTGTCCGGCGGCATCGTCCTCTTCAAGAGCTTCGTCGGCGCCGCCAACGAGCGCAACCGGGTCCGCGACAACGCCCTCCAGGGCAACTCCCCCGCCGACCTGGTCAACCAGGAGAGCACCAAGCGCGGCAACACGTTCCAGGCGAACTCCTGCCACGCCTCCAAGCCCGCGGGACTGTGCTGAGGCCCCGGCCGCGCACGGCACCGTACCCGACCGACACGGAAGGAACAGGCGGCACATGACGACCGCTCAGACCGCACCACCGCCGTCCATGCGGCTCAGGGAGCTCGTGTTCGGGGCGGCCTGCGCCGCCGCCCTGCGCGCCGCCGCCCGCCTCGGCGTGGCCGACGCGCTCGGCGACCGGCCCGCCGCCGTGGAGGACCTCGCCGCCGCGGTGAAGACCGAGCCCAAGCCGCTGCGCCGGCTGCTGCGCGCCCTCACCTGCTACGGCGTCTTCACCGAGCGGAGCGACGGCACGTTCGCGCACACCGACATGTCCCGGCTGCTGCGCGAGGACGACCCCGCCAGCCTGCGCAACATCACCCTGTGGTGCACCGAGCCGTGGACCTGGCAGGCCTGGCCGAAGCTGGACGAGGCGGTGCGCACCGGCCACAACGTCGTCCAGGACCTGTTCGGCAAGGAGTTCTTCGTCTACCTCAACGAGGACGCCCCGGAGTCCGCGGACGTCTTCAACAAGGCCATGACGACCTCCAGCAAGCAGTCCGCCCAGGACGTCGCCGACCTGCTGGACCTCTCCGGCGCCGCCTCGGTCGCCGACATCGGCGGCGGCCAGGGCCATGTGGTGGCCAGCCTGCTGGAGAAGTACCCGGCCATGCACGGCACCCTGCTGGACCTGCCGCGCGTGGTGGACAACGCCGACCCGCGGCTGCGGCCGGGCGGCGCGCTCGCCGACCGGGTGTCGATCGTGCCCGGCGACTGCCGCGAGGCCGTCCCGGTCACGGCCGACGTCTACATCATCAAGAACATCCTGGAGTGGGACGACGAGTCCACCGCCCGCTGCCTGCGCAACGTGATGGCGGCCGGCGGCCCCAAGGCCCGGGTCGTGGTCATCGAGAACCTGGTCGACGACACCCCGTCGATGCGGTTCAGCACCGCGATGGACCTGCTGCTGCTGCTCAACGTCGGCGGCGCCAAGCACACCACCGAGTCCATGGTGAGCCGGCTGAAGGGGGCAGGCCTGGTCATCGACGACATCAGCCCGGTCAACCCCTATCTGCACGCCTTCGACTGCACCGTGCCGGTCTGACGGCGCCCGCACTCGGAAGCCCCCCATAGACCGAACACCCGAACACCCGGACACCGGTCGCCGGGCCCGCGACGCTGCGGGCCCGGCGACCGGTTGTGTGTCCGCGGCCCCCGCGCGGGGCCGGGCGGTGGTCTCACGACTGGGCGTCGCGCTCCCACAGGTAGAAGCGGTGCGCCATCGCGTCCTTGGGCGAGCGCCACGTCTCGGGGTCGTACGCGCTGACGTACGCCGACAGCCGCTCGCTGATGCCCTGGAACTCCGGGTGCTTCGCCACCTTCGCGATGGCCGGGCCCGGGTCCCGGTCCGCCTCGACGAGGTGCATGTACACATCGCCGAACTGGAAGAGGCTGCGCCGGGTGACGCCGATCAGGTGCGGCAGCTCCCCCCGGTCCGACTCGTCGAAGATCTTGGCGATGTCCGGGGCCGACCCCGGCGCCATCCGGGCCACGATCAGGGCCTGGTGCATGGACCTACTCCTTCTCCTCCGGTGCTCGTCCGGTACCTTCCGGTGCTTCTCCGGTGTTTTCCGGTGCTCGTCCGGGCCGGCTCAGTCGGTGGTCAGGGCCGGTTCGGGACGGCGGCCGGCGGCAGCCCGCTCGATCTTGTCCCGGATCAGCGCCATCTGGACCTTGGAGTTCTTGTTGATGTTGTCGGTCATCCAGTCGTCGTCGACCGGCGCCTCCGGCTTCATCGCGAAGTCCTGCGTCCAGATCATCCGCGTGCCGGCCGGCTCCTCCTCGTAGCGCCAGTGGATGTCCATGTGCGCGAACGGCCCCGTCTCCACCCGGCGGGCCCGCACGGTACGGGTCGCCGGGTCCGGCTCACGCTCGGACACCCAGCTCCACACCGTGCCGTTCTCGTCCGGGTGCATCGTCAGCCGGAAGGTGCACTTGTTCCCGTCCTGCTCCAGGATCTCGGCCGAGGCGTACTCGCTGAACAGCTCCGGCCACCTCGCCACGTCGTTGGTCATGTCCCAGACCAGGTCCAGCGGCGCGGCGATCGTGATCTCGTTCTGGGTGTGCCCTGCCATCTCTACGCTCCTGCCAGAAGGGTGCTGTTGACGAGGTCGAGGAACTTCCGGGGCGTCTTGCAGCGCTCCGCGTCGGCCGGCATCGGCATGCCGTGCCGGTTCTCCAGCTCGCCCACGATGCCGAGCAGGCCGAGCGAGTCGATGCCGAGCTCCTCGAACGAGACCTCGGCCCGGTCCGTCAGCTCCTGCGGGCTCACGGTGATGCCCGCGGCCTTCTTCATGAGTTCGGACAGTTCTTCCACGGTGATGCGGTCACTCATGCGGTCGTTCCTCTCTTTGTGCTCCCGGCTGGTTGCTCCGGCCACCCCGCAGGGCCCTGTCGGCGACAGGACCTAGGGGGCGTCGGCGGTGCCGTGCCGCAGCACCAGCGCCGAGTTCGAGCCCATGAGCCCCCGGCTGAGGACCAGCGCCGTGCGCACCCGCGCGGCACGCGCGCTGCCGGTCACCAGATCGAGGTCATGGCAGATGTCGAAGACGTTGGGGGTGGGCGGGATCACACCGTGCTCCATCGCCAGCACCGCCGCCGCCGCGTCCAGCACCGGCGCCGCGCAGTACGCCCGGCCGATGCCCGTCTTGGGCGCCGTCACCGGCACCCGCCGGCCGTGCGCGCCGAGCGCGTCGGCGATCGCCAGCGCCTCCGCCCGGTCCGCCTCGGGCACGCCGAGGGCATCGGCGAAGACCACGTCGACCTCCTCCGGCGCGCAGCCCGCCTCCGCCAGCGCGCCCCGGATCGCCTCCGCGAGACCCTGCCGGGACAGCTCCCAGCGGGAGGCCCCGGTGAAGGTCGACGCGTGCCCGGCCACGGCCGCCCGCACCGGCACGCCCCGCTCCCGGGCCGCCGCCGCCTCCTCCACGACGAGCATCGCGCCGCCCTCGGCCGGCACGAACCCGCACGCCTCCCCGGTGAACGGCCGGTACGCCCGCCCCGGATCGGTCACCGGGCTCAGCTCGCCGTACCCGAGCTGGCACACCATCGAGTACGGGGCCAGCGGCGCCTCGGTGGAACCGGCCACGATCACGTCCGTGCCCCGCCCCACGGCGCGCGCCGCGTGCGCGAGCGCGTCCAGACCGCCCGCCTCGTCGGCCGCCACCACGGAACACGGGCCCTTGAAGCCGCGCCGGATGGAGACCTGGCCGGTGCTGGCCGCGTAGAACCACGCGATGGACTGCCAGGGGCCGACGTAGCGGCGGCCCTTGCCCCACAGCTTCTGCAGTTCCCGCTGGCCGAACTCGCCGCCGCCGGAGCCGGCCGCCGTCACCACGCCCGCCGAGAACGGCGCGCCCTCGGTGTCCGCCCGGCCCAGCCGCGCGTCCTCCAGGGCGGCGTCGGCCGCGGCCATCGCGAAGTGCGTGTACCGGTCCGTCTGGACGAGGTAGCGCTCCTCGATCGCCGCCGCCGGGTCGAAGGACCGCACCTCGCCCGCCACCTTCAGCGGCAGCTGCTCGCAGCCCTCGCGGGTCACCCGGTCCAGGACGCTCACGCCCTCCTGGGTGGCCTTCCAGAACGTCTCGGTACTGGTTCCGTTGGGGGCGACGACACCGATACCGGTGACGACCGCCCGCCGTGTGCTCGGTTGGCTCATCGTGATCTCTCCCTCGGCCGGGTCAGGATCACCGCCGACTGGAAACCGCCGAACCCGCTGCCCACGGAGAGCACCGCGTCCAGCTTCCGCTCGCGCGCCACCTTCGGGACGTAGTCCAGGTCGCACTCGGGGTCGGGGGTCTCGTAGTTGGCGGTCGGCGGGACCACCTGGTGGGCCAGGGCCAGCACGCACGCCACCACCTCGATCGCCCCGATGGCGCCCAGCGAGTGGCCCACCATCGACTTGATGGAGCTCATCGGCGTGCCGTAGGCGTGCTCGCCCAGCGCCCGCTTCACCGCGGCCGTCTCGTGCCGGTCGTTCTGCCGGGTGCCCGAGCCGTGCGCGTTGACGTAGTCGATCGCCGAGCCGTCCAGCCGGGCGTGGTCCAGCGCGGTCTCGATGGCCCGCGCCATCTCCACGCCCTCACTGGTCAGACCGGTCATGTGGTAGGCGTTGCCGAAGGTGGCGTAGCCGCTCAGCTCGCAGTACACGTGCGCGCCGCGCGCCTTGGCGTGCTCCAGCTCCTCCAGCACCAGCACCGCGCCGCCCTCGCCCATGACGAAGCCGTCACGGTCGTTGTCGAAGGGGCGGGAGGCGTGCGCCGGGTCGTCGTTGTTCGGCGACGTCGCCTTGATCGCGTCGAAGCACGCCATCGTGATCGGCGATATCGGCGAGTCCGACGCCCCGGCTATGCAGATGTCGGCGCGGCCCTCCTCCACGGTGTGCAGCGCGTAGCCGACCGCGTCGAGCCCGGAGGTGCAGCCGGTGGACACCGTCTGCACCGGGCCGCGCGCCCCGAACCGCTCCGCCACCGTCGAGGCCAGCGTGCTCGGCGTGAACGCCCGCTCCAGGTGCGGCTGGGCCCGCTCGTGGTCCACGTCCCAGCGCTCGCCGCCATGGCTGACCAGCACGTAGTCGCTCTCCAGCCGGGTGGTGCCGCCGACCGCGGTGCCCAGCGAGACCCCGACCCGCCAGGGGTTCTCCCCGGCGAGGTCGAGCCCCGAGTCGCGCACCGCCTCCTGGCCGGCCGCCAGCGCGAACTGGATGTAGCGGTCGCAGCGCGCCACCTGCTCGGCCTCCAGGCCCGCCGCCGCCGGGTCGAAGTCGCACTCGGCGGCGATCTGGGACCTGAGGCCCGACGGGTCGAAGAACGTGATGCCGCGCGTCGCGGTACGCCCGTGCGCCAGCAGGTCCCAGAAGGCGGGGGCGCCGATGCCGCCCGGCGCCACGATGCCTATGCCGGTGACCGCGACCCGCCTGGTCACGACCGCACCTCGGCCGGTTCGGCCGCCGCGTCGGCCGGCTCGGCTGCCACCCCGGCCGGCTCGGCCTCCCGCGCGCCGGCCGGGACCGACGCCGCCTCGGTGCCCTCGGTGTCCACGTGGCCCAGCTGCGGGCGCGGCGCCAGCGGCCCCAGGTGGAACACGATCCGCGCCTCCGTGTCGCCCACGTTGCGGAACCGGTGGCGCATGTAGGCGGGGATCATCAGCCCCTGCTCGGGCTTGAGCGGGTGCGGCTCGCCGTCCAGGTCCACCTCCAGCTCACCGCAGACGACGTACACGAACTCCTCGGAGTAGGGGTGGTAGTGCTCGCCGATGCGGTCGCCTGGCTGCACGAGGGCCACGCCCATGAAGCCGCTGGTGGAGCCCACCGTGGCCGGGGTGAGCATGGCGCGCAGATCGCCGCCGCGCTTGGTGTTGGGCTCGGTCTCGCTGAGGTCCACGATCCTGGGCCTGGGTTTGATCACGTCTTCCTCCGGTGGTGGGTACGTCGGCTGGGGGGAGCGTCAGGCGTCCGGCGCGGACCGGCGGTCGGTGACGAGGTCCATCCGGGCGAGCGTGAGCAGCCGGGAGACGTCGCCGTCCTTCTTCGCGGCGCCCTCGTCGAGCAGCGTCGTCAGCTCGGCCACCCGGGCGGAGTCCCGGACGCCGAGCGCGGCGGCCGGGTCGTCCTCCAGCGCGCCCCGCACGTCGATCAGGCGTACGACCACGTCGTCGCGCTCGAAGACCGTGCTGCGCCGCACCGGGCTCGCCGGGTCGTCGGCGGCCCGCTCGTCCTCCCGGGCCAGCAGCTCGGCCAGCTTCATGCCCTGGCCCGGCCGCGCCGGGTAGAACAGCGCGTGCCGCTCGACCCGCTCGTCCTCCTGACCGGTCGTCACGTGGTGCACGGCCGGCAGCGCCGCCCGGGTGAAGAACACCCGCGCCGACTCCTGGTCGTTGAGGTCGCGGTCCTGCTCCAGGTACGGGTTGATGGCCTCCTCGACCGCCCGGATGCCGGGCTGCCGGGCCACGTGCCGGAGCGCCGCCAGCAGGTCGCCGCGCACCTCGATGGCCCGCACCACCCGGTTGCCGTGCATGAACAGCGAGGTGCGCAGCAGCCGCGTGGTGTCGTCGACCCGCGCGTCGGGCGCCTCGTAGCTCGCCAGCAGCTCGGCCACCTTCGCCTCGCTGCCCGGCTTCACCGTGAAGGTCAGCGCGTGCCGGATCACCCCGTCGCCGATCCGCGGCGAGGTCTGCAGGCGCCGGTCGGCCGACTCCTGGCGGTGGCCGCCGCCGGTCTCGCGCACGATGTGGAAGCGCAGCGAACGGGTGTCGCGGATGCAGCTGTGCATCGGCTGCACCATCCGCACGTGCTCCTCGCTGTTCACCCAGGCGAGGAACGGCGGGGCGCTCTCCCACTCGCTGGTGATCAGCCACTGGGAAGGGTTCTCGATGGACTGGCACAGCTGGTCGCTGACATGCCCCGGCACGGCCGAGACCTGCTTGCCCATCTGCTCGTACGCCTCCAGGAACTGCTGCTGGGCGCCGTCGCAGACGTCCACCAGCAGGATCACGCGGAGCCGGGAGCCGTCGAAGACGGACTGGGAGACACGTTTGGCGGCCTGCTGCTCGGCCGGGTCTGACACACGCTCGGAAATGGCGGTCATCTGCGTACGACTCCTTGGCGGGATCGGCGGTGCGCACGGGTACGGGAACGGAAGGCGCCGGCCGCGGATGACGCGACGTCAGCGTGATCTCGATCCTGTGCCGGGCGCGATCAACGCGCGACTCGTATGCACCACAAGGGTGATCACGCGGGTGATAGACCCCGCGAACGCACGCGGACGGGGCGCCCGGCGGGCATGGAGACACCGATGCGCCCGCACCGCCCGCACCCCCGCACCCCGCTCCTGGAGGCATCGATGCGCCAAGAAGCCGACCACCGGGTACCCGTCCTCATCGTCGGCGGCTCCCTGGTGGGCCTGTCCACCTCGCTGTTCCTTGGCCGCCTCGGCGTGCCGCACCTGCTGGTCGAACGGCACTCCGGAACCTCCATCCACCCCCGCGGCCGCGGCAACAACGTGCGCACGATGGAGCTGTACCGGGTGGCCGGCCTGGAGGACGACATCAAGGCCGCCGCCTCCCTGCTGGCCGACAACCACGGCATCCTCCAGACCCCCACCCTCGTCGGGGACGCCGGCGAATGGCTGTTCAAGCACATCGACCCGGGCGGCGGCCTGGCCCGCTTCAGCCCCACCGGCTGGTGCCTGTGCAGCCAGAACGACCTGGAGCCCGTCCTCCTCGAAGGCGCCCGCCGGCTCGGCGGCGACCTGCGCTACTCCCACGAACTGGAGACCTTCGAGCAGGACGGCGACGGCGTCACCGCGACCGTCCGCGACCGCGCCACCGACGAGCGCTACACCGTCCGCGCCGACTACCTCGTCGCCGCCGACGGCCCCCGCAGCCCCGTCCGGAGCCGCCTCGGCATCGGGCAGAGCGGCCCCGGCGACCTGTTCGCCAACGTCAGCGTCACCTTCCGCTCCAAGCTGCTGGCCGACGTCGTCGGCGACCGCCGCTTCATCTGCTGCTACCTCACCGACCCGGAGGCCGACGGCGCGCTGCTGCCCGTCGACAACAAGGAGCACTGGGTCTTCCACGCCCCCTGGCACCCCGAGCGCGGCGAGAGCCTCGACGAGTTCACCGAGGAACGCCTCCAGCGGCACATCCGCCGCGCCATCGGCGTCGCCGGCCTCGACGTCGAGATCACCGGCAAGGCGTCCTGGCGCGCCGCCGAACGCGTCGCCGACCGCTACGCCGCCGGCCGGGTCTTCCTCGCCGGCGACTCCGCCCACGAGATGTCCCCGACCGGCGCCTTCGGCTCCAACACCGGCATCCAGGACGCCCACAACCTCGCCTGGAAACTCGCCGCCGTCCTGGACGGCTGGGCCGGCCCCGGCCTGCTGGACACCTACGACGCCGAACGCCGCCCGGTCGCCCTGGCCACCAGCGCCCGCGCCTCCGCCCGCTCCGTCGAGCACAGCCACCCCGGCTTCGCCCCGGCCCCCGGCATCGGCGGCGGCCGGCGCGGCGGCATCCTCAACGTCGTCCTCGGCTACCGCTACCCCGAGGGCGCGGTCGTCGGCGCCGACCGGAGCCAGGAGGTGGTCCCCGACGCCGTACGCCTGACCGGCGAGCCGGGCACCCGCGCCCCGCACCTGTGGCTGCGCCACGAGGGCGAGCGCGTCTCCACCCTGGACCTGTACGAGCGCTCCCTGGTCCTGCTCAGCGACGGCCGCTCGGAGGCCGGCTGGCACACCGCCGCCCGCCGCATCGCCGAGACCGAGGGCGTGCGCCTGGTCTCCTACCGCTTCGGCGCCGACCTCGTCCACGAGCCCGAGGGCACCGACGCGGCCCCGGCCCCCGACTGGTCGGCGGCCCACGGCACCACCCTGGACGGCGCGGTCCTGGTCCGCCCCGACGGCTTCATCGCCTGGCGCACCCCCTCCGCGTCCCCGGACCCGGAGGCAACCCTGCGCGAGGCCCTGAAAAACCTGCTGCACACCGCCTGAACCCGCCCGAACACCGAAAAGGCCAGGCCCGGACAATGTCCGGCCTGGCCTTCTCCCTGAGCCCCCTGTCGGATTCGAACCGACGACCTACGCATTACAAGTGCGTTGCTCTGGCCATCTGAGCTAAGGAGGCGACGCGGTCGCGCCCGTGCAGTGTACCCGGGTCGCGGGCGGGGGCCTCGAAAATTTCCGCGAAGTTCACCGGCCTCGAAGTACTGACAGAGCAGGTGAACGCCAGGTACCGTCCTGATCCAGTTCACTCGTGTGGACCACAGGAAAACCACCACAACGGAACACCCGTAGTGGCGACCACCTTCCTACAACGGATCGTCCGGCACGTTCCTGCCGGTAGAAGGGGGCCCATTCACCATGGCCACTGTTCAGTTCGACAAGGCGACCCGGATCTACCCGGGTTCCGAGAAGCCCGCCGTCGACGCTCTGGAGATCGACATCGCGGACGGCGAGTTCCTCGTCCTGGTCGGTCCGTCCGGCTGCGGCAAGTCCACCTCGCTGCGGATGCTCGCGGGACTCGAGGACGTCAACCGCGGCGCCATCCGCATCGGTGACCGCGACGTCACCCACCTGCCGCCCAAGGACCGGGACATCGCCATGGTGTTCCAGAACTACGCGCTCTACCCGCACATGACGGTCGCCGACAACATGGGCTTCGCGCTCAAGATCGCCGGCGTCAACAAGACGGAGATCCGGCGCAAGGTCGAAGAGGCCGCGAAGATGCTGGACCTCAGCGAGTACCTGGACCGCAAGCCGAAGGCCCTGTCCGGCGGTCAGCGCCAGCGGGTCGCCATGGGCCGCGCCATCGTCCGCGACCCGCAGGTGTTCCTCTTCGACGAGCCGCTGTCGAACCTCGACGCCAAGCTCCGCGTGTCCACCCGCACCCAGATCGCCTCGCTCCAGCGCCGCCTCGGCATCACCACCGTCTACGTCACCCACGACCAGGTCGAAGCCATGACGATGGGCGACCGGGTGGCCGTGCTCAAGGGCGGCCTCCTTCAGCAGGTGGACTCGCCGCGGAACATGTACGACAAGCCCGCCAACGTCTTCGTCGCCGGCTTCATCGGCTCCCCCGCCATGAACCTGATCGACGTGCCGATCATCGACGGCGGTGTGAAGTTCGGCAACAGCGTGGTGCCGGTCAACCGGGACGCACTGAAGGCCGCCTCCGACAAGGGTGACCGCACGGTGACCGTGGGCGTGCGCCCCGAGCACTTCGACGTCGTCGAGCTGGGCGGCGGCGCCGCCGCGGCCTCCCTGTCCAAGGACGCCTCCGACGCCCCGGCCGGCCTCGCCGTCACCGTGAACGTGGTCGAGGAGACCGGCGCCGACGGCTACATCTACGGCACCGTCGCGGTCGGCGGCGAGCAGCGGGACCTCGTGGTCCGCGTCAGCAGCCGCGCCGTCCCGGAGAAGGGCGCCACCGTGCACGTCGTGCCGCGGCCGGGCGAGACCCACGTGTTCTCGACCTCCACGGGCGAGCGTCTCTCCGACTGACACCCTTACGGCTGAAACCTCGGGACGTTCCCGGGCGATTCGCTCAGGTTGACGAGAAGGGCCCCGCGAACTGGCGCGGGGCCCTTTCCGGTTTCCCCGGAATCCCCTACGGCAGCGGACATTTCGAGCGGTGTTCGTCAACATCCGGCCCGGCGCGCCGCAGATTGTTCTCCCTCGAAAGGGTGACTAAATGTCGCCAAATCATTACCGGGGGCTACGCTGCGACGCGTGAAGCACTCCACCACCCACCCCACGCGACGCGGCCGGGGCCCCGCCCACCGGATCGGCCGCTCCCTCGCCCTTGTCCTGCCCGTCGTCCTGGTGCTCTCCGGGACCCTCGCGGTCACCCGAGTCGACTGGTCTGGGGACTCGTCCTCGGTGCTCACCGCGTCCGACACGTCGGTGGCCGGGATCCAGACCCGCGCCCGCGCCCCGCAGGACGTGCTGCGCGACCGGCTGCTGACGGAACTGCGGGAGAAGGACCCGGGCGTCGCGCTCACCCACCTCCAGCAGGCGGTCGACGGCCGCCCGTCCCTGGCCGCGCACTGCACGTCGATCGCCCGCACCCTCGGCCGCGCCGCGGTCCGCCTCTACGGCGCCTCCCGCGCCCAGTCCTACGCCCGCCCGGTCTGCGACACCTCCTTCGCCTCCGGCGTCCTGGCAACGCACCACTGACCCCGAGGACTTGTTCCTCCGGCCCGGGCGAGGGGGACGACCCTCCGGCCCGGGCCTCGGGGTCGCCTCCGGCCCGGGTCGCGGAGCCGGCCTCCGGCCCGGGTCGCGGGATCGCTCCGCGGGCCCCCGCACGCACCCTCGTCCGCCCGTCACCCGCTCAGAGGGGCCCCGCACGGGCACGTACAGTGCCCCCATGACCCATCCGAATGCGGCTTCGCGCCCCACTCAAGCCGTCGTCCTGGCCGGGGGCCAGGGCTCGCGGCTGCGGCCCTACACCGACGACCGGCCCAAGCCGATGGTCGAGATCCCCGGCACGGGCACCCCGATCATCGGGCACCAGCTCGCCTGGCTCGCCGAGGAGGGCGTCACCGACGTGGTGATCTCCTGCGGGCACCTCGCCGAGGTGTTGCAGGACTGGCTGAAGTCGGCCGCGCTGCCCGTGAACGTCACCACCGCCGTGGAGACGGAGCCCCTCGGCCGCGGCGGCGGCCTGAAGTTCGCCGCCGCCCACCTCCCCCACCCGGACCGGTCCTGGTACGCCACCAACGGGGACATCTGGACCCGTTTCTCGCTGCGCGACATGGCGGACTTCCACACCGAGCGCGACGCGGTGGCGACCCTCGCGCTGGCCCGGCCGCGCATCCCGTGGGGCGCCGTGCAGACGGACGGGTTCGGGCACATCACGGACTTCATCGAGGCGCCGCCCTCCACCTTCGAGATCAACGCGGGCGTCTACGTCTTCTCCCCCGAGTTCGCCGGCCTGCTCCCCGAGCGCGGCGACCACGAGCGGACCACGTTCCCGCGGCTGGCCCGGGAACTGGGCCTGGCCGGCTTCCCGATCCCGCAGGGCGCCTACTGGCGGGCCATCGACACCGCCAAGGACCTCACCGAGGCCGCGAAGGAACTGTCCGCCCTGGGCCGTACCTGACCGCCCGCCCACCGCGCGCCACACACCGCCCACCGCGGAAGCGCGCCGCGCCACCGCCGCACGAAGACGGGGTCCCGCACAGCAGCTGTGCGGGACCCCGTCTCGTCGTGGGCGCGGATGGCCGCGGGCTACCCCAGCAGGCCGCCCACCAGCCCCGGCCGCCCGGAGGACGAGCCGCCGGAGGACGAGTCGCCGCCGGTCGAGCCGGAGCCGCCGCTCGTGCCGCCACCGCCGCCGGAGGTCGGGCCCGCGCTGGTGCTGGGCGCCTGCCGCACCGGGGCGGAGCGGCGCGGCGTGGTGTGTCCCGTGGCGCCCTGGGTCTGGCTGGGCGCGCCCCCGGTGGCGGCGCCGCCGCTCTCGCGGGCGGTGCCCGGCGTGGTGGCGGGGCCGCCGGACGGGCCGGCCGTCGTACCGCGGCGGCTGGGCGCGGCGGGGGCCGTCGGCGACTCGCTGTGCCGCTTGCCGCCGGACTCCTGCGGCAGCGGCGAGCCGGGCAGCGCGTTGCGCGGGGCCTCGCCGGGCCGGGGCGCGACCACCTGGTCGGCGTCGCGCACGGCGTCGCCGAGCAGCGACCCGGTCAGCAGGGTGAGGCCGGTGACGACCACCGTGAGCAGCGCGCCGCGCCGCAGCACGAACCGCCGCAGGTCCCAGATGTCGGCGCGCGGTCCGAGCCGCCGCCAGGCGGACGCGGCGAGGCGCCCGTCGACGGAGTAGACCGGGGCGCCCGCGATGATCAGCGGCGACCAGGCGGCGAGGTAGATGATGTCGGGCGCGTCGTAGACGGGCAGGGTGCGCCAGCTGACCGTGACGATGAGCGCGGCCGAGAGCAGCGCGCCGAACACCGCGGCGACCCGCTGCCAGCAGCCCAGGATGGTCAGCACGCCGACGATGACCTGGAGGAAGGCGATGACGAGGCCGGAGCCGACCGGGTGCTGGAGGGCGAACTGCCGCAGCGGCTCCGCGGCCTCCCAGGGGTGCAGCGAGTCGAGCCACTTGACCATGGAGCCGCGCTTGCCGCCGTCGAAGTAGAGCGGGTCGCACAGCTTGCCCATGCCGGCGTAGATGGTGATGAAGCCGAGGAAGACCCGCAGCGGGAGCAGGACGACGCCGAGGTTCATCCGGCGGCCGGGGTAGTAGGCGTGGCGGGCCGGGTCGTCGCCCCGCCGGCCCACCCGCCGGGGCCCGTCCTCCAGGGCCTCGTCCCGGCCGTGGTCCTGGTCGTCGTAGGCACCGTCGTAGCCGTCGTGGACGCCGTCGTGGCCGTCGTGGTCGCCCTGGCCGTCGTACGGCCGGCCGTCGTGGGCGAAGTCGTCGTATCCGGGGCGGGCGTACGGCGGCGTGGCGTATCCGCCGGTGTACGCGGAGGCGCCGTACGCGCCGGGCGCGTAGCCGGACTCGGCGGTGCGCATGTGCGGCAGCAGCCGGGTTCCGCCGGAGTCGGGCGCGGCGTCGACGCGCGGGATGACCTGGGTGGCCCCGGGGTCGGCGGCGGACTCCTCGGTGTGGCCCACGCTGCCGCTGCGCACGGCCTGGAGCAGCCGGTGGGCGCCGGTGTCGTCGGGGGCGGACTTGCCGCTCCAGACGAGGGGGCGGCGGGGGGCGGCGGTTCCGGCGACGGGCACGCGGGCGGTGCTCTCGGTGGCGCTCTGGAACCGGGCGGGGCGCGGGGACCGGGCGCGCCACGATGCGGCGCCCAGCTGCACGCGGAAGCTCGCGTGCGTGACGATGACCTGCGCCGGATCGCTCGGCACCTTCACCATGCTCAGCGCGGGAGCGTCGTCGTATCCCGACGAGCGGTCCCCCGTGGGTGTGCGGGGTGTTCTGGTGTCCACACTCATCTAACCGAGTGATGCGGAGTTAGGACACTGCCTTGACCGGGGCGGATCTGTCCGGACCGCGTCAAGGATGCGGCGACCTGCTGGGTTTACCCGCGCGGGTGAACTCCCGTACGTCCGTGCGAACGCCCGCACCGGCGCGTCGCGCCCGCTCCGGCACCCGGGGCCGACGAGCCGTACGGCCGTCCGGGCGCCCGTCACCCCGTGCTGATCGCACGGCCGTTCGGGCGCCCGGCATGGTTCAGCGGCGGCGGCGCGCCGCCTCGTACAGGACGATGCCCGCGGCCACACCGGCGTTCAGGGACTCCGCGCCGCCCGGCATCGGGATGCGCACCCGCACGTCGCAGGTCTCGCCGACGAGCCGGGACAGGCCCTTGCCCTCGCTGCCGACGACGATGACGACCGGCCCGCCCAGGGCCTCCAGGTCGCCGAGTTCGGCCTCGCCGTCCGCGGCCAGCCCGACCACGGTGAGGCCCGCCTTCTGGTACTGCTCCAGCGCGCGCGTCAGGTTGGTGGCGCGGGCGACGGGCGTGCGGGCGGCGGTGCCCGCGGACGTCTTCCAGGCGCCGGCGGTCATGCCGGCCGCGCGCCGCTCCGGGACGACCACGCCGTGCCCGCCGAAGGCGGAGACGGAGCGGACGACCGCGCCGAGGTTGCGCGGGTCGGTCACCCCGTCGAGCGCCACGATCAGTGGGTCCTCGCCCGCGTCGGCGGCGGCGCCGGCCAGGTCCTCGGGGTGGGCGTACTCGTACGGCGGGACCTGGAGGACCAGGCCCTGGTGGTTGAGCCCGTTGGTCATCCGGTCCAGCTCGGGGCGCGGCGCCTCCATGAGGTTGATGCCGCCGCGCTCGGCCGCGAGCTGGAGCGCCTCGCGCACCCGCTCGTCGTTGTCGATGAACTGCTGGACGTAGAGGGTGGTGGCGGGCACGCCCTCGCGCAGCGCCTCGAAGACCGGGTTGCGGCCGACGACCAGCTCGGAGGCCGAGCGGCCCGCGCCGCGCCGCTGCTGCGGGCGGGCGCCCTGCGCGCGGCGGGACTTCGCCTGCGCGGCCCGCTGCTTGGCGTGGCCCTTGCGCATCTCGGCGGGCGGCGTGGGGCCCTTGCCCTCCAGGCCACGGCGCCGCTGGCCGCCGCTGCCGACCTGCGCGCCCTTCTTGCCGGACATGCGGCGGTTGTTCGCGGCCATGGCTCTACCTGTCTGTCGAAAGCGTCGTACGCACGTTCTTCATCGCGTACGTCTGTCACGTCTGTGGAGTGTGCCGCCCGGGCGGGCCGGGCGGCACCGTCGGTCGCCCGGACCGCGGGCGGGCTCAGCGGGGGCCGAGGCTCCAGCGGGGGCCCTGCGGGCTGTCCTCGATGACCAGGCCGGACTGGCCGAGCTGATCGCGGATGGCGTCCGCGGTCGTCCAGTCCTTGCGCGTCCGGGCGGCCTCGCGCTGGTCGAGCACCATCCGGACCAGGGTGTCCACCACCCCGTGCAGGTCGTCGCCGCGGTCGCCGCCCTCGCCGGCCCACTGCTCGTCCAGCGGGTCGAGACCGAGGACGCCGAGCATGGCCCGCACCTCGGCGAGCCGGGCCACCGCGGCCTCCTTGTCGTCGGCCGCCAGCGCGCTGTTGCCCTGCCGGACGGTGGTGTGCACCACCGCGAGCGCCTGCGGTACGCCCAGGTCGTCGTCCATCGCCTCGGCGAAGGCGGGCGGCACCTCGGCGGAGGGTTCCACCGGGCCGGCCTTCTCCACCACGCGCTGGATGAAGCCCTCGATCCGCGCGAACGCGGACTCCGCCTCGCGCAGCGCCTCCTCGCTGTACTCGATCATCGACCGGTAGTGCGGGGTGCCGAGGTAGTAGCGCAGCACGATGGGCCGCCACTGCTTGACCATCTCGGCGACCAGGACGCTGTTGCCCAGCGACTTGGACATCTTGTCGCCGGCCATGGTCACCCAGGCGTTGTGCACCCAGTACCGGGCGAACTCGTCACCGTAGGCCTTGGCCTGGGCGATCTCGTTCTCGTGGTGCGGGAAGATCAGGTCCAGGCCGCCGCCGTGGATGTCGAAGGCGCTGCCCAGGTACTTGTGCGCCATGGCCGAGCACTCCAGGTGCCAGCCGGGACGGCCCTCGCCCCACGGGGTGGGCCAGGTCGGCTCGCCCGGCTTGGCCGCCTTCCACATGGCGAAGTCCCGCGCGTCGCGCTTGCCCGTCTCGCCGTCGCCCTCGGGCTGGAGCAGGTTGTCCAGCTCCTGCCGGGACAGCTGGAGGTAGCCGGGGAAGGAGCGCACGTCGAAGTAGACGTTGCCGTCGGCGGCGTAGGCGTGCCCGCGGTCGATGAGCCGCCGCATCATCTCGACCATCTCCGGCACGTGGCCGGTGGCGCGGGGCTCGTAGGTGGGCGGCAGGCAGCCGAGGGCGGTGTAACCGTCGTTGAACGCGCGCTCGTTCTCGTAGCCGATCGACCACCACGGGCGGTGCTGCTCGCGCGACTTGGCGATGATCTTGTCGTCGATGTCGGTGACGTTGCGGATGAACGTCACCTCGTAGCCGCGGTGGGCGAACCAGCGGCGCATGATGTCGAAGTTCAGTCCCGACCGGATGTGACCGATGTGCGGGGCCGCCTGCACGGTGGCACCACACAGGTAGATCGAGACGCAGCCCGGCTTGAGCGGGGTGAAGTCACGGATCTGCCGGGCACTGGTGTCGTACAGGCGAATAGTCACCACTCCAGGGTAGTGGGCCGCGGGGTGTGCCTCGCGCCCCTTGGGCACAAGGGCGCGCATTCGTGTCCCGGCGCGGCCCGCCGGGGGGCGGGCGGCGGCCTCCGGGCCCGCCCCGACAGGCGGCCGGAGGCCCTCCGGTGAACCGCGAAGGGCGGCCGGAGGCACTCCGGCGAGCCGCGGCGGGGGGTCTACAGGCTGCCCACGGCCTTGCGGGCCCGGATCCGTACGACCACCCGCTCGGCGTCCTGCGCGGAGGAGGGGTTGAACTCGGCGTACTTCTTGCCGGTGTACTTCAGGGACAGTTCGTCGATGAGCTCGCGCCCGCCCTCGGTGGTCATCTCGACGGTGCCGCGGATCTCGGCGTACTCGTAGGGGTTGTCGGGGTCCTGGACCACGACGCTCACCCGCGGGTCGCGGTCGAGGTTCTTCTTCTTGCGGCGGTCCACGGTGGTGGAGAAGAGGAGGTCGTCGCCGTCCCGCTTCACCCACACCGGCGACAACTGCGGGCTGCCGTCGGGCTGGACGGTGCCGACGACGATGAAAGCGGGGCCGTCGAGAAGGTTCTTGAGCCGGTCGGACAGTACGGCGGACATGGGGGCACCCTCCGGGTCATCGGTCACTGGGTCATCGGTCACTGGTGACGTTGCGGGTACCCTCGCACGCCCTCAGTCCACCCGCACCACGAGAGCCGTGGCCACCGCCATCAGTCCCTCGCCGCGCCCCGGGAAGCCCAGTCCGTCGGTGGTCGCGCCGGAGACGGACACCGGCGCGCCGGCCGCCTCGGAGAGGATCCGCTGCGCCGCCTCGCGCCGCTTGCCGATCTTCGGCCGGGGGCCGACGACCTGGACGGCGACGTTCCCGATCCGGAAGCCCGCGGCGCGCACGATCCGGGCGGCCTCCGTCAGCAGGGTGACGCCGGAGGCGCCCGACCACTCGGGGCGTCCGGTGCCGAAGTGCTGTCCCAGGTCGCCGAGTCCGGCGGCCGAGAACAGCGCGTTGCACGCGGCGTGCGCGACGACGTCGGCGTCGGAGTGGCCGGCCAGTCCCGGCCCCTCGCCCTCCCACTTCAGTCCGGCGCACCACAGGTCGCGGCCGTCCTCGAAGGCGTGGATGTCGGTGCCGATGCCGACCTGGGGCAGCGGCACGGCGACGGCGTCCGCGGGGTGCTCAGAAGCCATCGTTCAGCCTCCGGCGGGCCAGGACCGCTTCGGCGAGGACGAGGTCGAGGGGGCGGGTGACCTTGAACGCCTCCTCGTGGCCGGGCACGGCCACGACCCGCTCGCCGAGCTGCTCGACCATGCTCGCGTCGTCGGTGACGTCGTCGGTGACCGTCCGGTGGGCGCGTTCCAGCGTGGCGCGGTCGAAGCCCTGCGGGGTCTGCACCGCGCGCAGCAGGGAACGGTCCGGCGTGGCGACGACCGGCTCGGCCCCGCCCGGCGCGGCGGCCGGCTCGACCTGCTTGACGGTGTCCGCGAGCGGCAGCGCGGGCACGACGGCCCCGGCGCCGTCGCGTACGGCCTCGATCACCGCGTCCACGGTGTCCACCGGGACCAGCGGGCGGGCCGCGTCGTGCACCAGGACGATGTCGTGGCCCGGCGGCAGCGCCGCCAGGCCGAGCCGCACCGACTCCTGGCGGCTCTCGCCGCCGGGGACGACCAGGAAGTCCGTCCTCTCCGGCAGCGCGTGCGCGTCCAGGAGCGACTTGACCTCGGCGGCGCCGTCGGGCGGGGCGACGACGACGACCAGGGAGACCGCGCGGGAGGCGGCCATGGCGCGCACCGCGTGGATGAGCATGGGCGTGCCGTTCAGCGTGCGCAGCGCCTTGGGGGCGCCCGGGCCGAGGCGTACTCCGCGGCCGGCGGCCGGGATCACCGCGGCGACGGGGGTTCCCGGCGGGGCGGCCGCGGGCGAAGGGCGCGATTCGTCAGACATCGGATCCTGTCGGGGTCGTGTGCTGGAGGCCGTGCCGCCGGTCCGCGCCGTCCGCCCGTCAGGCGCCGGTTTGGCGGCGGTGCCTACGTGGGTATGGCCACACCGTGCCGGGCACGACGCCTCGACCGGACCCTTCCGTGACCCCGGTCGAGCCGACTGCCCGGGCCCGGCACACAGTATCGGGGGACTTCCCCCGCCGTACGGCATGGCCGCCGCGCGTGCGGGTACCTGCCGCTCACAGCGCCGCGAGGCGCGCGTACGCCCCGTACCCCGGCGTACCGCGCCGAGCGGTGCGACGGTGGTGCGCCGGTGGGGACCGGGATACCGCCGTGGCTGCGGATACGGGCATGCCGCGTCGCGGACACGCGTATGCCGCGGTGCCCGGCGACTGCGGTCGAGTCATCGGGCACCGCGGCATTGCTTGGCGCGTTGCTTGGCTGTGCTGCGCTGGACGGAGGCGGTCGTCGTGGCCGCCCGTGTCCTGTCAGGGCACCTCGCGCGTCAGGACGCGAGAACCTCGTCGAGCAGGGCCTCGGCCTTGTCCTCGTTCGTGTTCTCCGCGAGGGCGAGCTCGCTCACCAGGATCTGGCGGGCCTTGGCGAGCATGCGCTTCTCTCCGGCGGAGAGTCCGCGCTCGCGCTCGCGACGCCACAGGTCACGCACGACTTCCGCGACCTTGATGACATCGCCGGAGGCGAGCTTCTCCAGATTTGCCTTGTAGCGACGGGACCAGTTCGTGGGCTCCTCGGCGTACGGAGCGCGCAGCACCTCGAAGACTCGGTCCAGCCCGTCCTGACCGACCACATCACGCACGCCGACGAACTCCGCATTGTCCGCTGGCACACGTACCGTCAGGTCACCCTGGGCGACCTTCAGCACCAAGTAGGTCTTGTCCACGCCTTTGATCTGGCGAGTTTCGATAGCCTCGATCAGCGCGGCCCCGTGATGGGGATAGACCACGGTGTCGCCAACCTTGAACGTCATGTGACAGGTACCCCTTCCGTGGCTATCCAGAGTAACACGGATACGGCGTCTTCTGAATGGCGTTTTCGCAGGTCAGGGCATATCTCAGGGCTTGACAACAGCAACCGGAACGTGCTTCGGAAGGGGTCGCCGGGCCAAGGGGAGCCGGGTATTCGCAGGTGGGAGGGGCTGCCCGCACAGGGAGAAACGCCCACGTTACACACATCCGGCCGCCCCGCCAAACGGCTGAACGTCCCGATTTGTCCGGTTCCATGTGTCCGACTTCCGCTACTCCGTTCGGTGAGCCGCGTCGCGTTCGGGACGAATCCGAAATTGATCACGCCACGGTGCGGCGGCCGGCGCCGCGGGCCGTGATCAATTTCCGTCGCGGGTTCCGTGCCGACCGCGCATTCCGCGACCGGAAATCCCCGAGAGCCGGAAATCCCGGAGAGGGGGCCGCGGCGGAGGGTGCGGGTAAGGCGGCGGCTTTGGGTACCGACTATGCGGTTCGGCATACCGGAGCGCGCTTATGCGAATGGCGGTCCGCGGGGTGGGCCAGGGCGCGGGCGGGGGTCCCGGAGGCGCGACGGCAGGGGGTTCCCGGAGGCGCCCCGGACGGCGTCCCCGAAGCCGTGTCCAGGGCGGTGTCCGGATGCCGTGGGGCGCGCTGGGGCGGGTCGGGTGCGGGGCCTCGGGAACGGCTCGGTAACCTAAGGCCGCTGACAGACACTTAGGGCGGCTTTATAAGGGAGTCGCCCTGTACCGTCCACGTTCAAGGAGTTGCCGCCGCCGTGAGCAGCAGCCTTCGACGCGGCGCCCTCGGCGTCGCCGCCATCGCGTTCTCGATCGCCTCGCTCGCCGCGTGCGGCGCCGGCAACGACGCCCAGACCCTTGAGGTCAAGCCGGACAACGCGGCCGTCACCGTCGGACCCATCAAGGTGCAGAACGCGGTGGTCATCACGCAGCCCGGCACCCAGACCAAGGGCCCGGCCGTCATCTCCGCGACCCTGTTCAACAACGACAGCCACGACCAGACCCTCGACGCGATCCGCGTCGACGGCGACGGCACCGCGCAGCTCACCCCGGCCCAGGGCAAGGGCAAGCTGACCGTCCCGGCCGGCGGCTCCCTGATCATCGGCGGCAAGGGCAACGCCTCTGCCGCGCTGTCCACCCCCGGCGGCAACGTCGCCGACGGCAACGCGCAGAAGATCACCTTCACCTTCAGCAAGACCGGTGACGTGAGCCTGCGCGCCTTCGTCGTCCCGGCCGAGAGCTACTTCGACAAGTGGGGCCCGAGCAACATGCCGGCCGCGCCGGGCGCCAAGCCCGCCTCGCCCTCCTCCTCGGCCTCCGCCTCCACGGGCGCCTCCGGCAAGCCGAAGTCGGACAAGCCGAAGTCCGGCGAGTCGGCGTCCGGCATGCCGAACGCCTCCGGGTCCGCCTCGTCGAAGGCCGGCGGCAACCCGGCCGCCCCGAGCGACTCGGCGTCCCAGTCGATCGCCGGCCACTGACGCGGCGGGCGGTCCGGCACCCGCGACCGCCCGCGCACACGCCGAAGGGCGACGCACTCCTCAAGGGGAGTGCGCCGCCCTTCGGCGTCACCGGAGCCGGAGCGGCCGGGCAGGCCGGTCCGGTCGGACCGGTCGGGCCGGCCTACGGCTCGAACTTGTATCCGAGGCCCCGCACCGTCACCAGGAACCGCGGCGCGCCCGGGTCCGGCTCGATCTTGGCGCGCAGCCGCTTGACATGGACGTCGAGGGTCTTGGTGTCGCCCACGTAGTCGGCGCCCCAGACCCGGTCGATGAGCTGCATCCGGGTCAGCACGCGGCCGGCGTTGCGCAGCAGCATCTCCAGCAGGTCGAACTCCTTGAGCGGCAGGTCGACCTTGGAGCCGGACACCGTCACCACGTGCCGGTCGACGTCCATGCGGACCGGGCCGGCCTCCAGCGCCGCCGGGGTGACCTCCTCCGGCTCGCCGCGCCGGCGCAGCACCGCGCGGATCCGGGCCACCAGCTCGCGCGAGGAGAAGGGCTTGGTGACGTAGTCGTCGGCTCCTATCTCCAGACCGACGACCTTGTCGATCTCGCTGTCCTTGGCGGTCACCATGATCACGGGGACGTTGGAGCGGCCGCGCAGCTGCCGGCACACCTCCGTGCCGGGCAGGCCCGGCAGCATCAGGTCGAGGAGCACGAGGTCGGCGCCGTTGCGCTCGAACTCGTCGAGTCCGTCGGGCCCGGTGGCCGCGACGGCGACCTCGAAGCCCTCCTTGCGGAGCATGTACGACAGGGCGTCGGAGAAGGACTCCTCGTCCTCGACGACGAGCACTCGGGTCACGGAAGGACCTCCGGGGCGGGAAGCGGTTCGTACGGGGATGGTGCGGTGGATCGCTGCCCGCCCTCTTCGTCGAGGGCGGGGTGCTGCTGGGCCCGGTCGCGGTCCCGGTCGCGGGCGGCACGGGCCGCGGCGGCCTCCGGCAGCCGCAGGGTGAAGGTGGAGCCCTGTCCCTCGGCGCTCCAGACCGTGACCTCGCCGCCGTGCGAGGCGGCCACGTGCTTGACGATCGCGAGGCCGAGTCCGGTGCCTCCCGTGGCGCGCGAGCGGGCCGGGTCGACGCGGTAGAAGCGCTCGAAGATGCGCTCCTTGTCCTTGTCGGAGATGCCTATGCCCTGGTCGGTGACGGCCAGCTCGATCAGGTCGCCGCCGGGCGCGGTGATCCGGCGGGCGGCGATGCCGACGCGGGTGCGGACCGGGGAGTAGTTGACCGCGTTCTCGACGAGGTTGCCGAGGGCGGCGGCGAGCTGGCCGCGGTTGCCCCACACGTGCAGGTCCGCGGTGCCTCCGGCGGCCATGGTGATCTGCTTGGTGCCGGCCTGGTGGCGGCAGCGGTCGATGGCTTCGGCGACCAGTTCGTCCACGCGCACCGGCTCGGCGTCCTCCAGCGGGTCGTCGTTCTGCACCCGCGACAGGTCGATCAGCTCCTGCACGAGGTTGGTCAGCCGGGTCGCCTCGATCTGCATCCGCCCGGCGAACCGCTGTACGGCCTCCGGGTCGTCGGAGGCGTCCATGACGGCCTCGGACAGCAGGGAGAGCGCGCCGACGGGTGTCTTCAGTTCATGGCTCACATTGGCGACGAAGTCGCGTCGTACCGCTTCGATGCGCCGGGCCTCGGTCAGGTCCTCCACCAGCAGCAGCACCAGCCGCGAGCCGAGCGGGGCGACCCGCGCGGAGACGGCGAGGGCCTCGCCGCGCCCGGTGCCGCGCCGCGGCAGGTCCAGCTCGACCTGGCGTATCTCCCCGTCCCGCCGGGTGTCCCGGGCCATCTGGAGCATCGGCTCCACGGCCAGCTTGCCGCCGCGGACGAGCCCGAGGGCGTACGCGGCGGAGCTTGCCTTGACGACGGCGTCGCCCTCGTCGAGGACGACGGCGGAGGACCGCAGCACGGACAGGACGGTGTCCACGCCCGGCGGCAGCACCGCGTCGGTGTGCAGGGAGGTACGGGTCGGGCGCTTCTGCTCGCGCTCGCTGAAGCGGAACGCGAGCATGGCGATGACACCGGTGAGCACTCCGGCGATCGCTGCCGCTGCGGCGACCGCCGCGTTCACGTCCATGCCTCAAGGTTAGGCACGGGGCACGACATGCCCGCACCCATCCGAGTGCGACCTCGAACACTCGTCGCCCAGAGTTCACCTTGGGGCCAGCGATGGTTCATTTGGGGTGACGGAAACGGACGCGTGGAGGCCGGACCGTGGGAGCGTGGGGTTCGCACCGCCGGTCGTCACCGCGGGCCTCGCCGGTCGTCACCGCGGGCCTCGCCGGCCGTGACCGGCGGGCCGCCGCCCCGGCACTCCCGGCAGACCCCTGCAACCCCTGACGAAGACGCACGAGAGGGAACCGAAGATGCGGGACGCGTACCACGAGGAACTGGACTCGATAGGCGACAGCCTGGTGGAGATGGCCCGGCTGGTCGGGTCGGCGATCGGACGCGCCACGACCGCCATCCTCGACACCGATCTGAAGCTGGCCGAGAACGTGATCGAGGCCGACCAGAAGGTCGACGAGCTCCAGCACGACCTGGAGGCCAGGGCGATCGCCCTGCTGGCCCGGCAGCAGCCGGTGGCGACCGACCTGCGGATCGTCGTCACCTCGCTGCGGATGTCCGCGGACCTGGAGCGCGCGGGCGACCTCGCCCAGCACGTCGCCAAGCTCGCCCGGCTGCGCTTCCCCGAGCGGGCGGTCCCCTACGACCTGCACGCCACCATCCTGGAGATGGGTCAGCTCGCGCAGCGCCTGATGGCGAAGGCCGCCGAGGTGATCATCACCAAGGACGTCGACCTCGCGCTCCAGCTGGAGCAGGACGACGACGAGATGGACCTGCTGCACCGCACCCTGTTCCAGCACCTGATCGACGACCGCTGGAAGCACGGCATCGAGACGGCCGTGGACGTCACCCTGCTGGGCCGCTACTACGAGCGGTACGCCGACCACGCGGTGGCGGTCGCCAAGCGGGTCGTCTACCTGGTCACGGGCGAACACGCCGACGAGTTGCAGCAGCAGGACGTCCAGCCGTGACGGGGGCGGAGTCCCGGGGTCTCGTGGGCGTGTCCGAGCCACTGTGCGCCGTTGATGCGCCCGGCGCGGCGGGCATGGAATGGGCGAAGGCACTCAGCCTCTAGGAGGGACCCATGGCCGAATCCCCCAGCACCGCCCCCGACCCCACCCTGATCCGCGAGACCGAGCAGCCCGCCGAGCCGAGAATCCTCCCGCTCCTGGCGGCCTGCGGCTGCGGTTCGGGCTGCGGCTGCGGCTGCCAGTCGGGCGGCGCCTGTCAGTGCGGCTGAGCTGACGAGGACGCCCCACCCGTAGGGGGCGTACGTCGTCGTACGGCGACGTACGCCCCCGTCATTCGTGGTGGCCGTTCGTCAACGCCGTTCGTCGTCGCCGTTCGTCGTCGCCGTTTGTCAACGCAGGGCCCCGGCGCGCAGACCGCCGGGGCCCTGTGCTGCGTACGCCCGTACTCCCCGCTGGCACCCTCCGCACTCCCCGTACGCCCCTGTCTGCTTCCCGCGCCCCGTCCGCCACCCGTCCGGGTGACGGGCCCGCGCCCGGCCCGTTACCCACTCAGGAGTGACGACGCCGACCCGCCCGGGGTGGCGCACCCTGGCGGCCGCAGCCCCCGCCCCAACCCGCCCAAGGCCGCCGCGTCCGACACCTCGTCAACATGTCGCATACACGGCGTAAATGGGCTCTACACCCGAGAGTCACAGAAATATGCACAACAGGTAACACCGTACGAGGATCGGTCTCATCTCCCCGCAGGACGGACACAGTGTGAGGGCGCGGCCAACCCGGCCGCCACCCGCACACAGCGCACCCACCGCCCGCGGCGAGACCCGCGGACGAGGGCGCACTCGCACCAAGCAGGGAGAGCCTGTGTCCGTTTCCGTCTCTGTGACCGCCCGCCGCCTGACCGCAGCCGCAGCCGTGGCCGGAGCGCTGGTCGGGATGGCGACGCTGCCGGCGTCCGCGGCCGACCACACCCCGCGCTCGCACCGCCAGGGCGTGATGATCAGCGGCCTGCACCTCGACAACGAGACCCGCGCCCACCGCTCCAACCGCTCCCTCAACAACGAGTGGGTGACGATCAGCAACGACAGCCGCCGCGACGTCAACCTGAACGGCTGGACGCTGTCCGACCGGCAGGGCCACACCTACACCTTCCGCCACTACCGCCTCGCCGGCCACGCCACGGTCCGCGTCCACACCGGCTACGGCCACGACACCCGCACGGACCTCTACCAGGACCGCCGCGTCGCGGTCTGGGACAAGCACGCCGACACCGCCACCCTGCGCGACGCGAACCGCCGCTTCGTCGACTCGGTCGCCTGGGGCGGCCAGCGTCACGTGCCCCGCCCGGCCCCGCGCCACGCGGAGCACCCCGGCGCCCACCACGCCGAGTTCCCGGGCCCCCGCCACACCGAGCACCACGACGGCCGGCGCTGACCCCAGCCGGCCCCCGAAAGCCCCCTCCCCGCCGTCCTGTCACGGGGAGGGGGCTTTCCCCTTCGCCGGAGCACCCGGCACGGAACGGTTGGGTGAAACCGGAACGGATGGGCGGACCGGCGCACCGCCATTGCGTAACGGCCTCTCCACAACCCGGTCCACCACTCTTCCGGGCGGGAACGGCGCCTGCCAGAGTCCGGATCATGAAAGACACCAGAAGACAGCAGCTGGGCCTGTTGCCCGGCGTGGCCCTGGCCGCGGCGCTCCCCGGCATCACCCTCGCCGACACCGACTCCGGCCCGATGTTCGGCTACCTCTTCTCCTTCATCGTCTTCGCGGGCGTCAGCACGGCGATCTGGTCCACCCCGCGCGACCCCCGCCAGGCCCCGCTGCTCCTGGTGATCCTGGCGGTCGTCGGCGTGGCCCAGGACACCCTGGTCTGGTACCTGATCACCTGGCTGACCGACGTCCAGGTGACGAACGTGGGATGGGCGATCGCGGCGGCCGTGATCGTACGGGCCTGCTGCTGGGCGGCGGTGTGGCTGCTGCCGGCGGGACGGGCGGAGGAGCCGGAGGGCGCGGCGGGGGCGTGACGCCCGACCCGCCGACCACCGACCCGCTGACCAGTGGCCCGCTGAACAACGGCCCGTTGAATCGCAGCTTTTGAGCCCGCCGCCTCACCCCGCGCAGCCATCGGGCCCATGGCGTCGTGGAGATCGTCCGCCGGCAGCATGATCTGGCACCAGCAGCACGCTGGTACCCCTCAGAGGTGCTGCTTCGCCGATCCGACAAGCCGGTTGATGCCGTCAAGTGACCGTGCTCGCAGCTCGTCCAGCTCGGCCCTGCTGCCCACCTTGGGCAGCTTCATGATGTCGGCGAGGACATCCTCCGCGGCCCGACTGAGCCTGCCGTCATCCGTCAGCATCTGCACCCGGAAGAGGGCCTCCTGCGCGCGGGAGCGCAGGTCGTAGGCGCGGACACGCACCACGGCGGGTTCCTCCGGTGGCGACTGCTCGTGCTCGCAGATCCAGAGATGGACCAGGCAGCGGCGGTAGTTGAGCAACGTGCCGGCGTAGACGGACCAAGCGTCCAGCCGCTCCTGCCGAAGCCTCTCGCGGCGGGTGAACTGGTGGCTCCGGTCAGTGGTGCGCTGCTGAAACGCCAGAGTGATCCCCGACCCGAGCAGGGTCCCCAGGACGGCTATGGCACTGGCGATGATGGACTCCACACCCCAAGCTGACCACGGTTGACCGCCGTTGCTCGCCTACTGCCCGAACTTCGCACGCGAATCAACATGCCTTATTCATTGGCCAGGTTCGTCCGTCATCGCCGGTAGGCGGGTCCCGTTGGCGTCTCCTCCCTTACGCTGTGGCGCACGGCACGCCGCTGTGATGGCCGGGGGAGCACGATGGAGCAGCTTGAGAAGCTTGTCGCCCGTTACGGCGACCGCGAACAGCAGCCCGTGCGCTTCCGTCCGGAAACGTGGCGCCCGCGGTTGGAGCCGCACGGAGCGGCGCACGTACTCGACATCGGCGTCGAGGGTGCGGGCGGGTCGAGCGGTGACCGCCTCATCAGCCGGGGCGACCTGGCCCGGCTCCGTGACCGCGTCGGTGACGACGATCCCGGCGGTCTGCGTGACCTGTTCGTGGCCGTGATGATCTGGGGCTCGGGCACCACGAACGGACGTGGCCCGAGGTACACGGAGGCGGCTCTGTCGGACCCGCGCATGCCCGCTGTCCTGCAGACCACACGCGACGCGGTCCGAAAGGGCGACCTGAGCGAGGCCTACCGGCGATTCGCCCTCAACGGGGTGGGACGGTCCTTCTTCACCAAGTGGTTCGCGGCGGTGGACGACCGCGACGCCCCGTGCGACCGGGCCCTGATCCTCGACCACCGGGTCTTTCGTTCGCTCAACGCCCTCGGGTGGACCAGCTGGGAGGCGGCCGGAACCCGCCACTGGCCCGCTCGGTACGCCGCCTACGTCAGCTCCATGCACGACTGGGCCTCGTCTCTGGGAGTCACGGCGGAGTGGCTTGAGTGGCTTCTCTTCGATCTGAACGGCCGCGTGGACGAGTCCTGACTCCGGAGCCTCGCGGAACGGCTGGCACCGAATGCGGTGTGGGAGTCGTTCCGCAGGGTGGTGCCGGAGACGGTGGTGATACGCCCGCAGGGAGGTGGCCGTCGGCGGGCGGGGGATCGTGAATGTCTGGCCGTCGCACCTCGCGACTCTTCCCAGGCTCGCTCGCGATGTCACCGCCCGGTGGGGCGAGAAGTACCGTCATTGCCTGGCGTGAGCCGGCCGGCGAGGCCGTCGAGGATGCGGTCGAGTCCATATGCGAAGCGGTCCTCGCGCACCTGCCGCGGGTCCACCTCCTCGCCGACGTCCGGGCTGTGGTCCGACAGCCATTCACGCTCGGAGACGCCACTGCGGGCGATCACCGAGAGGTACGCGGCCTCGCTGGTGGCGACCCCGACGACGTAGGACATGAGCGCCCCAGCGGCTTGGTCCTCCTCACCGGCGGGGAAACCGGCCGCCTGGAACTGCGCGAGGAGACCCGATGTCATGCGGACGGCGTTCGGGCCGACGTGGAGCAGCCCGACCTGGCCGAGTTCGGGGCCGACCCAGGGGTGGCGCAGGACCATTGCCCGCAGGTCGGTGGCGGCGCGGGCGACCGCCGTGCGCCATGTCCTGTGGGTGGCGGCGGCCGGCGGGTCCAGCTCACCGAACACGTCGTCCACGGCCAGCTGGATCAGCTCGTCCCGATTGGCCACGTGCCGGTATAGGGAAGTGGCCCCGGCCTTCAGACGAGTGCCGAGCTTCCGCATGCTGAGCGCCTCCACCCCCTCCCCGTCCAGCAGCTCGATCGTCGCCGTCACGATCTGCTCCCGCGTCAGGTGCTCGCGCTGCGGGCGATGCGGACGTGTCCACACCGAGGTGATCGGCTTGGCGTCGCGAGGCATGCGCGCCCACTCCCGTCGGTCGATCTGCTTGCTGTCGGCCCTCACCGTAGCCCACGCCGTACGCGTCTTGCGAACGATGATCCTCGATGCGTACAGTGTTCGCACCGAGGATCACTGTGCTCAATGGAGGGGGAGTCGGCTGTGCTGAACGGTATGAGCTGTGACGAAAAGGGCGACGGGAGTGCCGAAGGCGCGTGGGACACCCGGAACTCGGCCGGGCGCGAGCTGGATCTCGCCTGGTGGCAGGCCCGCCTCGACCAGCTCTGCGCCGAACACCACGTGCCGGGAGCGTCCTTGGCCGTCCTCGTCGACGGGACCGTCCACGAGCTGGCGAGCGGCGTCCTGCATCGCGGCACAGGCGTGGAGACGACGACCGAGTCGGTCTTCCAGATGGGCTCGATAGCCAAGATCTATACGGCCACCCTGGTCATGCGGCTCGTCGAGGAGGGCCTGCTGGACCTGGGCGCCCCGGTCACGGACGTGCTGCCGGAGTTTTCCGTCGGTGACCCCGCGGCGACCGCGATGATCACCGTCCGTCGGCTGCTCAGCCACACGAGCGGTCTCACCTGCGACTTCAATCACGACAGCGGGCGCGGCGACGACTGCCTCGCCAAGTACGTCGAGGCCGCGAAGGACGTGGCGCTCGACTGCCCGCCCGGCAGCGCGATCTCGTACAGCAGCGTCGGCTACAACGTGCTCGGCCGGATCATCGAGGTGGTGACCGGCAAGGTCTGGGACCAGGCCCTCAAGGACCTGCTCCTGACCCCGCTCGGCCTCACCCGCACCATGACCCTGCCCGAAGAGGCGCTGCGCTTCCGCGCGGCCATGGGGCACCTGGGCGAGCCCGGCCAGGAGCCGGACCCGGCGCCGGAGTGGGACATGATGCCGCGATCGGCGGGCCCGTACGGCAGGGTCATCGCCACCGCGGGCGACCTCGCCCGGCTCGCACGCATGCACCTTGCCGGCGGCTTGGCCGAGGACGGCACCCGCGTGCTCTCCGAGAAGACGGTCGCCCTGATGCGACGCCGGGTGGTGGACTGCCCCGACAAGTGGACGGTCAGCTCGGACGGTTGGGGTCTGGGCTGGACCCTGTACGACTGGAACGGCGTCGAGGGCTACGGCCACGACGGCGCCTCCATCGGGCAGTACGCCTACCTGCGCGTGGTGCCCTCGGCCGACGTCGCCGTCGCGCTGCTCACCAACGGCGGCGGTGCGCGTGAGGTGTACGCGGCGCTCTACCGCGAGCTTCTCGCCGACCTGGCCGGGGTGACCATGCCGGCCCCCTTCGCCCCGTCCGCCACGCCACCCGTGGTGGACTGGACACCGCTCATCGGCACGTACCGGCGCGAGGGCGTGATCATCACGGTGACCGAGCAGGACGGCTCCGGGCACGCGCTGTACGAGTTCGTCGACGGCATGAAAGACCTCTCAAAGCCCCTGCGGATCAACCTGCTGCCGGTCACGGGGACGGCCTTCGCCGGCACGGGCGTGGGTTCGGCCTTCAGCACGGACTACACACCAGTGATCTTCTCCGCCCTGCCCGACGGCACACGCTGCGTCTACATCGGCATGCGTTGCGCCCCCAAGACCGGGTGACCGGCCACGCCGACCGGCCGGCACGGCCACGAACCAGCCGACCACCGCATCGAAGTCGCAGCGACCGGGCGGCCACCGCAGGTACGTCAGCGCAGCATGTCCTTGATCTGAAGAGCACGGGCTCGCACCTCGTCTCATCGTCCGCGCAGCGGTGCTCCCGCGGATCGGTCTGCGGATCGGGTTGCGCCGTGTGGAGAAGCCAGGACGACGCCTGACGGCCCAGAGGCAGCAACAGTCCCCCTGCCCGCGGACAAACCGCGGACAGGGGGCGTCGGCGAGAACAGTGGGCGTTACTTTTTCTTGCCCAGGTCTTGCCGGGGATCTTGGGAAGCTGGGTTTTTGCTGGTCGGGGTGGTGGGCTCGTGTGCCTCGTGGTCGTTGTTGGTCGTCATTGACCACTGTCGAGCGACCTCGGACGGCCCAGGGACGGCCCAGGTTCGGCGCATTCTGCTGACGGCCGGCGCTTCGATATGACCGTCGAACCTCAGCCGACGACAGTCAGCCACGATGGCAGGCGCGCCGACCGACCACGCACGCGTATGCCTCGCTGCACCCCCCACCGCCTCAGCCAGGCTGCCGCTGCCGTCGACCACCGCAAGCCAGGACGGCCAGCCCGTGGCGACGCTTCCTGAGCCCTCAGCTTGGGAAGCTTAGGTTCTCGGTGGGAGGCTGCCTGGCTGAACTGCGGTGGGGCTGGTACGGGGCCTGACTGACCGGCGGCCTGGTCCCCGCCATTCCCTGTGGTTCCCCGCACGATCTGGCACGGGTGCGGCCTGGTCTGTACGCCTTGTTTGACCGACGGACTCCTCGTAGGTGGTCGCAGCTCGCAGAGCTAGAGTGCGAAGAAGCTCCAGTCACAGGACTGGAGGCGCGGTCAGCCTTCGGGCGTTTCTGTCGGCTGGTCCAGTTGCTGCTGCCTTTTTCGCTGATCATTCTTGAGGGTCTCAACCCGCTCGGTGAACTCTAGAAGGGCAGCTTCGTCGTCAGCGCTGCTCTTATAGCGACCTACCTTCAGATTGACAGCGTCGTACTCCTCCTCGATGGAGTCGGCTATCTGTTGGAGATAAAAGCTACGCTCGCGGAACTTGAAGTAGCCCGTGAAGCCTGCTGCTAAACCGACAGAGAAGCTGGTGATAACGGTGACCCACTTATAAGGAGCCGGGGTATCCGCAAGAATTGCTGCCGTCGACGTCGCTAGCGAACCGACGATGATGATGGTTTGGAAGAAGTTGTGGACACGCCTATAACGGAGCCCGTCGGAGCGGTACTGCTCGATGGCCACGGGGACGGTCTCTCGGTAGATGTGTCGACGGGTTTCCGTTGGTAGGTCGATAGATGCTGCAGAGAGACCCTTGCGCTCAAGGGCGAGCTCAAGGTCGATCTTCTTCCCCGCCGCGTGACCCGCTTCCTATTCGTCATGGAGGGGGACCGTCCCAGAAATCAATAGAAGTGCTGTTGGCGCGGACGATCACACACAGAATTAGGAGAGCGATGAGAAGCGGAATGCAGGCCATGTTGACGCGGGCGAGGTCGATGCGGCCCCATGTGACAATGTTCCCAACAAACAGAATCAACAGTAACGTAGGCGCAGATGAGTAGGTAGAAACCAGTATAAATCGCTTAAGGCGGGCTTCGCGAATTTCGTTCCGAAGGGCAAGGATCTTCCTGTCGTGCGTAAGAAGCTCATCAATTGCCCTTTCGGCCGCAGACGTTGACTGTCTCATGCCCCCCACTTACCTGCTCTGCGTGACGATCGAACGCGATCCACAACTTACCTGACCATTAAATTGCAAAATTCGGTTTTATGTGCTTTGACTACCCGCCGTTGCTCGGCACGATAGCTGGGCAAGGCGCTGGTATACGTCTACGTAAGCCTCGGGCTACTTCAAATCGCGAGGAAGATGTGACACCCATCCAAGCGACTTGAGGTCGTCCCAAATCCATCGGAACGCGATATTCGTCGCAGGCCTGCTGTCCCACACACGCAGCACAGTGTGTGTGTAGCCGTATACCGCAAAAGGTGCCCTCTCCGGATTATCGATGTAATATCGTTTCAAATAGGCCGAGCAGCGATCATACTCGTCCGCTATTCGCACCTCCTTCGATCGTTTTAGAGTGATGTCCGCCTGGCTCTCTTCTAGTTCCGTGTCGACATTTGGGATAAGGCAGTATTCCAAAGTCGGACCGTCTGCCCATGAATCACCATCATTCACATAAAGGTTGCCTCTCAGAGTGGCGGGCAGGGAAGTGGCGTGGGCTAGAGTGAAGCTGAAATCCACAAACAGAGTTTGCATCAACTCTGTGTAGGCTTTTAGCGCCCCCTCATAAACCGCCTTAGTGAGCTCAAGAAGTCGATCCGGGGTGTAAAAATTCCAAACCCAACCGGAGGATGGGTTTGGAATATCTGCAGGCGGCCACGGGGGAGTCAGTTGCGACTCTTGCTGCCGCTCCAGCCACTCGGTGACTAGGATCAAATCTAGACGCGTAACTCTCCTTCCTCCTCCATTTTGAATGGCGTAATCCTCCACGGGGCCGTGCTTATGAATTGCCCGTCGAGTCTCGGCTATTAGGTCGCAGATCTGTTCAGTGTCGATCGGATCAGCTCGAAGCCGTGAACCTCTTCGGAGAAGAGCATAAATGACCGCCCAGACGTACTCTTCTTCGAGTATCCCTCCTCTCGGTGCCTCTAGGGGTAGTAGATTTGGTAGATTTTGTTCTAGCCTTCTACGCATATGGTCTAGAGACCAAGACCAAATCCAATTGTCCCCGGGTGGGGCTGGTGATGAACCAACGCCAATACCTGTCTCCATGAGCTCTTTAGGGTTTGACAGATAGGAGATCGGCGGCGTGCCGGCCGTTCGTTTCTGCCAGGCGTAGATGAACCTATTCCCCTCCTCCTCTACAGCCAGACTGAGTCTCAAATGTTCGGCGCTCTGCCCCGCATCGACTGGAGTTGCTGCAGAGGCCAGCCTGCCGAGGCCCAAACACCAACTTGCTGTGACGCGATGAAGGCGGCTCGCGACGTCTCTCCACCCGGGGAGTTCGCCGTATGCAGTCCCAGTGAAAGGTTTTTCAATGCCTTTCTGGATGACCCATGCCGCCGCGCCAGGGTTCCATTCCGCGAGGCTGCACATGATGGTATCGACTTGGTCGACGCTACCGGTCTGTACCGCAAGTGCAAGTACATATCGCCACTTAGCGAATGAGCTAATGTCACAGATAATACTTTCGAGCGTGACTTCGCCTTGCAACAACGCCTCGGCGGCAAACCACTGTTCGAAAAGACTCAAAGTAAAGGATGCCTTATGTGCAGAGAAAGTGACTAGCCGCGTGTCACTCAACTCATGCCGTACGGCCTCACCGCCGATCGCAGCCAAAGCCACATTCCCATCATTGCTTACTGAGGCGATAGCGATTCGACGCAGGACAGGGAACGCATTTCTCCATGAACCATTGTTTCGTTCGAGGGACTTAAGTGCGCACTCTTGAATCAGCCCAGCAGATGTTTTCGGAACGTCTCCTTTTCCATAGATGCTGGCAACCAGCATTGCGAACAAAGGGCGTTTTATTGCGTCCCTGATTTGCGGAGGGAAGGAGCTAGGATAAAGGCGTTCCACCCCTGTCACCTTGCGGATCATTTCGAGGGCCGAATCTTCTGGCCAGCCCTCCAGTTGAATAGAATTTATTTGATCGGGAAAAATTCCTGGGCGGCCGGTTATCAGAATTTGCGAGTTAGGCCATCGCGCGGAGATTATTTCGCATTGATCGACGAGTTGAGAGGTTTTCGAGGTTTCATCAATTCCATCTACGACTAGACTAACTCCCACACTGGTTAGAACGGATGTTTCAACTCGATCTACTATCCATGACTCTAGGTCGCCTAGAATGTCCCTAGCTGCGACCCAAAGAGGAAGCGGGGCCTTCTCGTTTGCTGAGAATCTCTGACATTGATCGATCAGCCACAGGTTGGCTGTATCAGACTTTCCGGCACCCATAGGGCCCACGAGAGCGACTACCTTACCCGCTGACATCTCGGTTAGTAGGGGTTCAGGAACTACTAGATCGAAGGTGCGGCTTATCGCTATTTGCTCGTCGGTGAGTCCTGGAAGTCGGCGCAACAGATCTCGCCTCTTGGAGCACTCGCGAATCAACTGGTCTGCTATATAGGTCCGCGGGTAGCTACGTTGGGACGTTTCTGAAGCAGAGTTGATTGTGACATTGACGTCACCGCCGGCAAAACCTATCTGAACATTGTGGCCGCCGATTTGTGAGTCTGACACCCACAGCTGCGCGCCGTCCCTTTGTGTCGGCATTAGGATTCTTCTACCTCCACGTCACCCGCAGAGGAACCCAATTGAAAGTTCGAACCAGAAATTTGTGAATTCTGCACCTCTTGCCCTCCGTTATTGTTGATGGCGGGGGGAGAAGTGGACTGATTAGGGTTATGTGGGGTGGGTGTCGCTTGTGGTGTAGACCTTTTGATGCGAACAGATCCGCCCGCTTGTCCGATCTGAATGTTGCTACCGGAAACGCTAGATGAGGAAACTTTTTGAGTGGAGGGGGATGTGGTACCTGATCTTCGGGTCTCAAGTAGCCCATAGATAGAAATGACCAGGCCCGCTAGTGCGATAAATAGGCCTAGAACGCTGGCAGTCTTATCGGCTTTATCCAGGCCGACCCGGCTGAAGTAGAACGCCAGGCTAGAGGCGGTGAGGACTGTGACGGTTGTGCCTGCAACGATCAGCGTGCGCGCGTTCATGCCACGAGTATCTCCGTGAGTCCAGCCTGCCACCATCTGTTTGACACAATCGAGGTCGGCGGAGCGGGTTTGGCCGGTGGCCTGCCCGATCTGGGGTCGAGCATGATCAGGGGGCCGTACGCTGGTTGGCAACTCGGGCAGGCTTTGGGCCTGACCGCAATGTGCACGAGTGCCCCTGGTCTTGCTCGACGCGGGACCCGGACCGGGGAGGTGGCTGAAGCCGTGTAGCCGACCGCCCCAGCCACGACGTACCCCTTCTCTGACATCAGGTGGCTGACTGCTCTGAGTTGCGGCACGGGCGCCGGGCGGGCTGGAGCGGGGCGGAGACAGGAGCGCAGGCCCGGCCGGGGGCCGGGCCGCGCGCGGGGAGCGGAGCGAGCCGCCTTGAACCTGTAGGGAAAGTTGCAACTCAGTCTGTGGCACGGGGGTTGAAGGTGCCTGCGCATGCTGGGAGTTCGGTGTCCTGGCGGTGTGTGAGTGGCAGGAAGAGTACTGGGCGGATCGCCCAGGTGATGCGGGTGTTGGCGTGGGTGATGGTCACCGTGCAGGGTTCGCAGCGCCGTAAGGCCCGGCGCGTCTCGATGCAGTCTTCGTACAGCCAGGTCCATGCTTCGTCCGAAGCATCTGCGTCAAGGGCCGGGGAGATCGTGCGGAGGGTGACTGCTACCCAGCGGTCTGCCTGTGGTGCTGAGTAGGCGTCGAAGGATGCTCGGAGCGCGGGTCCTTCCGCAGTGGTCAGGTTCTCGGTCCAGCACTCGCACCAGTAGCCGCGGAGGGGTGCCTTCATGAGGTCGCCCCCGGTGGGGAGACCACGAGCACGTAGCGGGCGCTGGTGTAGCCCGTTCCCGCGGTCAGGCAGGCGAGGGCGCGTTCGTGTTCCCTCTCGTCCGTCAGCCAGTGCCGTCCCGGTCGGGCGTGTGCGGTGTCGAGCTGGTCGGTGATGGGGCGAGTGCGTTCTCGTAACCAGTGCGTGGCCGAGCACGGGCTTGTTGTGTCGGTCGTCCCCAGTGGGATCCAGCGCACTTCGCCGGTGAGGTGGGCGGTGGCTCGGCATCGGTGCGGGGATGGCCGGCGGTTCGGGTCCGGGGTGTCGGCGGGCGTGTGCGTCAGCATGGGCCGGCTGCTCCCCGTTCTCGGCGGACATCCATGAGGAGTTCTGCGGTGACCGTGTTGCCGGTCTGGCTGGTGTGGATGATGACGCGGTGGGCGAGGGCGTTGACCATGCTCAGGCCCCGGCCGTGTTCGGCCTGGTCGTTGCGGTGCTCCGCCCTCGGGGTCGTCCCCGTGCCGCCGTCGTCCGTGACCGACAGTGCGATCACCCGTGAGGTCATCGCCAGGGCCAGGTGGAAGCTGCCCCGTTCGCGGCCGGTGGCCGTGTGGAGGATCGCGTTCGCGCTCAGTTCGCTCACAATCAGTTCCGCGTCCTCCGCCAGCGGGGAGCCGCGCAGGATGTCCCGCGTCCAGCGGCGAGCCCTGCTGACCTCCTCCGGAAAGCCCGGGCAGCTCAGGCCCCACACCCTCGCCGACATCTCACTCATATACTCGTGCGTACAAGTTACTCCGTGCTGGTAGACCGCCAAATGCAGCGGTTCGGGCTAGATGAGTTTCATGCCGTCGTGGGCGCGGACGGCCGGCGGGGACATCGCGTCCAGGGCGTCCAGGACGCGGATCGCGTAGGCCTCGTCGGCCAGGACGGAGACCTCTTCGCGGGTGGCCCAGCGCAGTGCGCGGGTCTCCTCGCCCGTGGTGGGCGTGCCGTCGGCGGCCTCGCAGCGGAAGACCAGGGAGACGATCAGGCCCGTCATGTTCTTGTAGACGCCGGTCAGGGTGGCCGGGAGGGCGATCTTGATACCGGTCTCCTCCAGGACCTCACGCTGCAACGCCTCGGGAATCGTCTCCTCACGTTCGAGGACACCACCCGGTGGCTCCCACTTGCCGTTGTCCCGGCGCTGGATCAAGAGGGCACGGCCCTGGTCGTCCACGACGACCCCGGCCACGCTCACGGAGTGCGGGCGTTCCAAGCTCACGTTCCTCGGCCCTCTCGGCTGACTAGGCTTCCACGGTAGCAACGAGTGGCGTCCACTTGTCTAGATATCTAAAGGAGTACAGCGACGTGAGCCCTCTCCCGTCCGGCCTCCTCGGCGAACTCGACCCCACGAGTGATCGTGCGGTCTTCCGGCAGATCGCCGACCAACTGCGCGAAGCCATCGGCCGCGGGCGGTTCAGCGAGGGCGAGAAGCTGCCCTCCGAGGCCGAACTCGTCGAGCACTACGGCGTCTCCCGCATGACCGTCCGGCACTCCTTCTCCATCCTCCAAGGCGAAGGACTCGTGCACGCCGAACACGGCAAGGGCGTCTTCGTCCGGCCCCGGCCGCCCGTACGACGGCTCGCCTCCGACCGCTTCGCCCGCCGCCACCGGAAACAGGGCAAGTCCGCGTTCCTTGTTGAAGCCGACGCGGCCGGCAGCCATCCTCAGGTCGACAGCCTGGAGATCAAGGAGGAGAAAGCCACCCCGGACGTGGCCGCGCGGTTCGGAGGTGTGCGGCGCGTGCTCGCGCGGCGGCGCCGGTACCTGCTCGACGGGCGGCCCGTGGAGTTCGCCACCTCCTACCTGCCCCTCGACATCGCCCGCGGCACCCCCATCGCCCAACCCAACCCCGGCCCCGGCGGCATCTACGCCCGCCTCGAAGAACTCGGCCACCACCTCCACCACTTCGACGAGGAGATCCGCGCCCGGATGCCCTCCCCCGACGAGGTACGCACACTGCGGCTCGCCTCCGGCGTCCCCGTGATCCACCTGATCCGGACCGCCTACGACAGCCAGGGGCGGGCCGTCGAGGTGTGCGACACCGTCATGGCCGCCGACGCCTACGTGCTCTCGTACCAGCTCCCGGCCACCTGATCGCACGGCCTGCGGGTACGCCGAAGCCCCCCGCCGCGAGCCGTCGCGGACAGGGGGCCTCAGAACGAGCAGTGGGCGTTACTTCTTCTTGCCCTGGTTCTTGACCGCCTCGATGGCCGCCGCTGCCGCGTCCGGGTCGAGGTAGGTGCCGCCGGGGATCAGCGGGCGGAAGTCGGCGTCGAGTTCGTAGGAGAGGGGGATGCCGGTCGGGATGTTGAGGCCGGCGATGTCGGCGTCCGAGATGCCGTCGAGGTGCTTGACCAGGGCGCGCAGGCTGTTGCCGTGGGCGGCGACCAGGACCGTGCGGCCGGTCAGGAGGTCGGGGACGATCGCGTCGAACCAGTACGGGAGCATCCGGACGACGACGTCCTTCAGGCACTCCGTCTGCGGGCGCAGCTCCGGCGGGAGGGTCGCGTAGCGGGGGTCGTCGAACTGGGAGTACTCCGCGTCGCGGTCCAGCGGCGGCGGCGGGGTGTCGTACGAGCGGCGCCAGAGCATGAACTGCTCCTCGCCGAACTCCGCCAGCGTCTGCGCCTTGTCCTTGCCCTGGAGCGCGCCGTAGTGCCGCTCGTTCAGGCGCCAGCTGCGGTTGACCGGGATCCACAGGCGGTCGGCGGACTCCAGCGCGAGCTGCGCGGTGCGGATCGCGCGCTTCTGCAGGGAGGTGTGGACCACGTCGGGCAGCAGGCCGGCGTCCTTGAGGAGCTCGCCGCCCCGCGCCGCCTCCTTCTCGCCCTTGGCGGTCAGGTTGACGTCCACCCAGCCGGTGAACAGGTTCTTCTCGTTCCACTCGCTCTCGCCGTGGCGGAGGAGGATCAGCTTGTACGGTGCGTCGGCCATGTCTCCGAGCCTAATCGACGCATACGGTGCGCCGCCCGTGTGCCCGGCAGGCGGACGGGCCCCCGCGCACGCCCCCGCCGAAGCCGCCGACAGTTGACGGCTTCTGTTAATCGAGTGGCCCTGGTCAGCGCGCGCTCGTAAGTTGTGATCAACGCCGCAGCCGCTTACATCCGGGGGTCCCTCATGTCCGTCACGTCCGTCTCCGCGCTCAGACGTGCCGCTCGCGAGACGGTCGCGGGACTGCCCCGGGAGTTCTGGTGGCTGTGGACCAGCACCCTCGTCAACCGGCTCGGGGCGTTCGTCGCCACCTTCATGGCGCTGTACCTGACGCTGGACCGCGGCTACTCCGCCTCCTACGCCGGTCTCGTCGCCTCGCTGCACGGGCTCGGCGGCGTCGTCTCCTCCCTCGGCGGCGGCGTGATGGCCGACCGGCTCGGACGGCGGCCCACCCTCCTCGTCGCCCAGTCCGCCACGGCCGTCTCCGTCGCGCTGCTCGGCTTCGTGCACGACCCCGTCTCCATCGCCGCCGTCGCCTTCCTGGTCGGCATGGCCTCCAACGCCTCCCGGCCGGCCGTGCAGGCGATGATGGCCGACATCGTGCGGCCCGAGGACCGGGTGCGCGCCTTCTCGCTCAACTACTGGGCGATCAACCTCGGCTTCGCCGTCTCCTCCATGGCGGCCGGCTTCATCGCCCAGTTCAGCTACCTCGCCGGCTTCCTCATCGAGGCCGGGATGACCCTGGCCTGCGCGCTCGTGGTGTTCCTCAAGGTGCCCGAGTCCCGGCCGGACAAGACGTACGAGGAGGGCGCCCCGGGCGGCGGCTCTGGCGACCGGGTCGGGCTCGTCACCGTGCTGCGCGACCGGCGGTTCATGGCCGTCGTCGGGCTGTCCTTCCTGGTCGCCCTGGTCTTCCAGCAGGGCTCGGTCGGCCTGCCGGTCGCCATGGGCCGGGCCGGGTTCACGCCCGCCGACTACGGCACGGCCCTCGCCGTCAACGGCCTGCTGATCGTCGCCCTCCAGATCCCGCTCACCCGCCTCATCGAGCACCGCGACCCGCGCCGGCTGCTCGTGGTGTCCTCGCTGCTCGCCGGGTACGGCTTCGGGCTCACCGCGTTCGCCGGGTCGGTCGCCGTCTTCGCGCTGACGGTGTGCGTGTGGACCCTCGGCGAGATGGTGAACGCCCCGACCCAGACCGGGCTCGTGGTCCGCCTCTCCCCCGCCCGGGGGCGCGGCCGCTACCAGGGCGTCTACACCCTGTCCTGGTCGCTGGCCGCCCTCGTCGCCCCGCTGATGTCCGGCGCGGTCATCGACCGCCTCGGCGCGGCGTGGCTGTGGGGGATGTGCGCGGCCGTCGGCACCGCGGCGGGTGTGGGGTACGGGGTGCTGATGCGGCGGCTGCCGGTGGAGGGGGCGGTCGGGGGCGTCGTGCTCAAGGACGCCGGGGTTCCGGCCGGCGGAACCTCTCCGGCGCCTGCCGGGGCCGCCCCCGCCACCGGGCCCGCCTTCGCCGCCGAGGCCGACGCGGTCTGAGCCCGGGCTGGCCGCCTCCGGGGCGGGTTTTCGCCCCCGCCGCCCCTTCCCGTCCCGTCCCTGGGGGCTTTGCCCCCAGACCCCCTTCGCGCAGTTCCCCGCGCCCCTTTGGACGGGTCGCGCGGAACCGCGCGGTCTCACGGGTGCATCCGCGCTCCCTTCAGCACCTTGTCCACCGCGTTGCGCGGCCCGTACACCGCCAGCCCCACCAGGTCCAGGTCGGCGGTCCGCACCGCCCGCACCGCCGCGCGGTTGTCCTCGTCGTTGCCCGTGGTGAAGAGGTCGGAGGTGAACACGGCGCGCGGCAGGGAGCGGGTCAGGGCCCGTCCGTGCGCCGCCGTCAGCGTCTCCTTCGTGCCCTCGAAGACCAGCACCGGCTGGCGGAACATCGGCAGGTACGGCACCTCGTCGGCGTCCTCGTACGGCTCCCCGATCACCTCGGGGACCGTCGTGCCGAGGCCGCTGACCAGGAAGGCGGTGACGTTCAGGCGCTGCCAGGACTCCAGGTCCTCGCGCAGCAGTACGGCGATCTTGGTGTCGAAACGCGTGTCAGGCATGCCGGAAGCCTCGCGGACGGCGTACGGCGTGGTCTTGTACGTTCTTTGCATGGCCGCCCAGCCCGTCCCGCCCGCTCCGCCCGCCCAGCGGTCCCGGAGCAGCGTCTCCGCCTGGCGCCCGCGCGTCCCGGGCGTGGTGGAGGTCTTCCACGCGCACTTCACCGGGTACGCCTATCCGATGCACGTGCACGACGCCTGGACGCTGCTGATCGTGGACGACGGGGCCGTGCGGTACGACCTGGACCGGCATGAGCACGGCACCCCGCACGACACGGTGACCCTGCTGCCGCCGCACGTGGCGCACAACGGCTCCCCGGCCACCGCGCACGGCTTCCGCAAGCGCGTGCTGTACCTCGACTCCAGCCGGCTCGGCGAGGATCTGATCGGGGCCGCCGTGGACGGGCCCGGGCTGCGTGATCCGGTGCTGCGGCGGCGGGTCGGGCAGCTGCACACCGCGCTCGCCCTGCCCGGCGACGAGCTGGAGGCGGAGAGCAGACTGACGCTGGTCGGCGAGCGGCTGCGCGCCCACCTGCGGCCCCGCAGCGCGCCGAAGGACCCGCGCCCGGATCCCGGAGTGGCGCGGAGGCTGCGGGAGTTGCTGGACGAGCGGGTGCCGCGGGGGCTGACCCTCGACGAGGCGGCGGCCGCCGTGCACGCCCATCCGGCGCACCTGGTACGGGCGTTCAGCGGGGCGTACGGCATCGCGCCGCACCAGTACCTGATGTCCCGGCGCATCGAGCGGGCCCGGCGGCTGCTCCTGGCGGGGCGGCCGGCGGCCGAGGTGGCCACCGCGGCCGGTTTCTACGACCAGGCCCATCTGACCCGGCACTTCCGGAAGTTGGTCGGGGTCACCCCGGGGCGTTACCGCGCCCGCTGACGGCGGGACGAGCTGCCGGCGCCGAACTCCGCTCAGTCCGCCGGGCGTTCGGTCAGGTGCGCGAAGGCCGCCAGGTTCCGCGTCGACTCGCCGCGCGAGACCCGCCAGGCGTACTCGCGGCGGATCGCGGCGGCGAAGCCGAGTTCCAGCAGGGTGTTGAAGCTGCCGTCGGCGGCTTCAAGGACCTGGCCGAGCAGGCGGTCGACCTCGTCGGGAGTGACCGCGGCCAGCGGCAGCCGGCCGGTGACGTAGACGTCGCCGAGGCGGTCGACGGCGTAACCGACGCCGTACAGCTTGAGGTTGCGCTCCAGGAGCCAGCGGTGGACGGCCGCCTCGTTCTCGTCGGGGTGGCGGATGACGAAGGCGTTCAGGGACAGGGAGTGGCGGCCGACGATCATCTGGAGGGTCGTCGACAGTTTGCGGGTGCCGGGGAGTGTGACGACGTACGTACCCGCCCGGGGGCTCTCCCACTCCACCTCGGCGTCCTTCAGCGCGGCCTCGATGACCTGTGCCGCCCGCTGCTGCCCGCTCTCGTCCCTGGCCTCACCCATGGTGGGAGCGTACGCGACGGCGGTGGGCGTGCAGGGCGGCCGTGTAGACGTCGGCGGTGGCGGCCGCCGAGGCGTCCCAGCCGAAGGACTGCGCGTGCCGGGCGGCGGCGGCGCCCATCCGGTCGGCGAGGCCCGGCTCGTCGGCGAAGTCGCGCAGCACGCGCGCGTAGGCGGCCGGGTCGTGGCCCTGGACCAGGCGGCCGGTCTCGCCGTCGCGCACCGCCACCGGCAGGCCGCCGACCGCGGCGGCGAGCACCGGGGTGCCGGTGGCCTGCGCCTCGATGGCGACCAGGCCGAAGGACTCGCTGTAGGACGGCATGACCAGCACGGACGCGGCCCGGAACCAGTCGGCGAGCTGGTCCTGCCCGACCGGCGGGCGGAACCGTACGACGTCGGCGATGCCGAGCCGGGCCGCCAGCTTCTGCAGGCCCTCGGGTTTGGCGAGGCCGCTGCCGCTGGGGCCGCCCACGATCGGGACGACGATGCGCGAGCGCAGGTCGGGGCGCTCGTCGAGGAGGACGCCCACCGCCCGCAGCAGCACGTCGGGGGCCTTGAGCGGCTGGATACGGCCGGCGAACAGGGGGATCAGGGCGTCCTCGGGCAGGCCGAGGCGGGCGCGGGCGGCGGCGCGGCCGTCGCCGGGACGGAAGCGGGTGAGGTTCACTCCGGGGTGCACGACGGCGACCTTGGCGGGGTCGCCCGCGTAGTGCCGTACCAGCTCCTCGGCCTCCTCCTCGGTGTTGGCGATCAGCCGGTCGGCGGCGGCGACGATCTGGGTCTCGCCGATGACGCGGGCGGCCGGCTCGGGGGTGTCGCCCGCGGCCAGGCTGGCGTTCTTGACCTTGGCCATGGTGTGCATGGCGTGCACCAGGGGGACGCCCCAGCGCTGGGCGGCGAGCCAGCCGACGTGGCCGGAGAGCCAGTAGTGGGAGTGGACGAGGTCGTAGTAGCCGGGGCGGTGGCCGGCCCAGGCCTGCATGACGCCGTGGGTGAAGGCGCACAGCTGGGCGGGCAGCTCCTCCTTGGCCAGGCCCTCGTACGGGCCCGCGTCGACGTGCCGGACCAGGACGCCGGGGGCGAGTTCCACGGCGGGCGGCAGGCCGCCGGCGGTGGCGCGGGTGAAGATCTCCACCTCGACGCCCTGGGCGGCCAGGCGCTGGGCCAGTTCCACGATGTAGACGTTCATGCCGCCGGCGTCGCCCGTGCCGGGCTGGTGCAGGGGCGAGGTGTGCACGGAGAGCATGGCGACGCGCCGGGGGCGACGGTAGAGCCGCAGCCGCGTGGGAGCCGACGCGGAGCGACGCCCGAGCCTGTTGACGTACTGGCTCACCTGGCGTTCCTCTCTGCTGCTGTCGCGGACGTGCCGGACAGGGGTCGCGGCGCGCCCTTCGGGACCCAACGCCGGGCGAGCCGGCTTCCATCCCGGCGCCGGGCCCGGTACGGGGACCTTTACCGAATCATTGCCGATACTCGCTCAACCGTTCGATGTCGAAGGGCGTGACCCGTCGGGGCGAGTCCGCGCCGTACGGCCTTCACCGAGTGCCCCCATACCCTCGTATCCATGACATCCCGCGCCGCCGCCCGCACCGCAGGACCCGTCGGGACGGTGACGCGCGGGACGACCAACCCCAACCGGCTGCGCCGCATGGACCGCTGGATAGCGGCCGTGCACGGGGCCGAGCTGCGCCGCGCCGCCGATCCGGTGGCCGTCGACCTCGGCTACGGCGCCGCCCCCTGGACGGCGGTGGAGCTGCTGCACCGGCTGCGCACGGCCGCGCCCCGCACCCGTGTGGTGGGCGTCGAGATCGAGCCGGCCCGGGTCGCGGCGGCGCTGCCGTACGAGCGCGACGGGCTGGTCTTCCGGCACGGCGGCTTCGAGGTGCCCGTCGCCCGGCGCCCGCACCTGATCCGCGCGGCGAACGTGCTGCGGCAGTACGACGAGGCGGAGGTCGCCGCCGTCTGGGAGCGGCTGTGCGCGCGGCTCGCCCCGGCGGACGGGCACGGGCGCGGCGGGCTGCTGGTGGAGGGCACCTGCGACGAGATCGGCCGGCGGCACGTGTGGGTCGCGCTCGGCCCGGAAGGCCCCCGCACCGTCACCTTCGCCACCCGTCTCGGTTCCCTGCACCGCCCCTCCGACCTCGCCGAACGCCTCCCGAAGGCGCTCATCCACCGCAACGTGCCCGGCGAGCCGGTGCACGCCTTCCTGCGCGACTTCGACCGCGCCTGGGCCGCCGCCGCGCCCTACGCCTCCTACGGCGCCCGGCAGCGCTGGCTCCGCGCGGTGCGCGATCTGACGGCCGACTGGCCGGTGACGGACGGGCCGGCGCGCTGGCGGCAGGGCGAAGTGACGGTGGCGTGGGGGGCGTTGGCGCCGCGCGGGCGACGGGAGTGACGCGGGTGATGGGGGTGATGGGGGTGACGGGGGCGCGCCGGCGTGTGAACTGCGGGGAACGATCTTTGTGAGTCATTCGTCACACAGGCGGGAGATCGTCACGTCTGGGGCGTGCTCGGGGCTTTCACGTAGCTCTCACGGACCGGACGGTGACGGCCTCTGTCGTTTTGCGCGACGGCGTGGCACGATCCCACCGACGCACTTAAGTTACTGACGGTAAATCAGATGTGGGGGGCTGGGGTATGGGACGGGGCAGGCGCACTGTGCTCGCGACGGCCGTGACCGTGGTCTGCGCGGTCACCGTGCTGGGGGCATCGGGCACGGCGTTCGCGACCGTGCGGCAGCCGGACCCGTCGGCGGCGCCCACCGCGTCGTCCTCACCGTCCTCGCCGTCCGGGTCGGCCGCCGCGTCGCCCTCCCCCTCCGTCACGCTGCCGCCGGACAAGGACCTGGAGGCGGTCCGGAAGAAGCTGGACGGGCTGTACCACGACGCCGCCGTCGCCACCGACGCCTACAACGCGGCCGAGGAGAAGGCCGACAAGCAGTCCGCCGAGATCTCCGAGCTGAACAAGAAGATCGCCGCCGGGCAGCTCAAGCTGGACCGCATGAAGGACCGCGCCGGCGCGGCCGCCCGCGACCAGTACCGCACCGGCGGGCTGCCGCCCCAGGTGCAGTTCATGCTCAGCGGCGACCCGCAGCGGTTCCTCGACAGCGCCGGTCTGGTGCTCCAGGGGCAGCGGGCGACCAGCGACCTGATCGACGACATGACCGGCACCCAGCAGGACCTGCGGCACTACGCCGACGACGCCGCCGACCGCCTGAAGGACCTGGAGGCCCACCGCAAGGCCAAGGCCGCCGCGCAAAAACGCGTCCAGGAGCGGATCGAGGAGGCGGAGAAGCTCCAGGACGCGCTGGAGGCGCGGCAGCGGGAACGGCTGGCACAGCTGGAGAAGCAGGTCGCCGAGCAGGCGCAGACGGCCTGGCTGGGCACCGGCGTCCTCAAGGACGTCGCCGGCAAGGCGACCGACGCGGGCACGGCGGCGGTGCGGTTCGCCACCGCGCAGATCGGCAAGCCGTACGAGTGGGGCGCCGAGGGGCCGAAGACGTACGACTGCTCCGGGCTGACCTCGCAGGCGTGGGCGGCGGCCGGCCGGCCCATCCCGCGCACCTCCCAGGAGCAGTGGCGGCAGCTGCCGCACGTGGCCGTGCAGGACATGCGCCCGGGCGATCTGATCATCTACTTCGGCGACGCCAGCCACGTCGCGATGTACGTCGGCGACGGCAGGATCGTGCACGCCCCGCGCCCCGGCCGGACGGTGACGCTCGCCGGTGCGGGCGAGATGCCGATCCTGGGCGTGGTGCGGCCGGACGCGACCGAGATTCCGGGACACCGGCCGGACGCGGACTGAGACTCCGGGGGCCGTAGCGCCGAGGGGCCGGGGGCGGGCCCGAGGCGCCCGGTGACCTGGGCCATGTGACCCACCGCACCCCAAGTCCCCGCCGAACCAGGGTCCGGCGTGAGCTACGTCATCCCGGGGCCGCAGTCGCGCTGTCCAACTCCGGCAGGAATCGCGGCATATGACAGCGGCCGCGGCGCGAGCGACGTGCCTCACACCATTCCGCTGCGGCGCCGACTACCGCTATGGTCCCCGTCGGTGGGGCGAGGTCCCTCGTTGCCCACCACGCCCTCGGGGGGAGGGAAGGAACCCAGGACATGCCCGTGCCCGTACCGCGGCAGCGAGCGATCCCGGCCGCGGAGAGCGGTCCGGCGCAGACCGTGTCCCACGGTGCCGGCGGCCCCGCCGCGGCACCGGCCCCGCAGGAAGCCACGAAGGACATCACGGTAGAGAAGGACAGCCGCACCGCCGGCCACCACGCCCACGGCGGCGGTCAGCTCACGCTGCTGCTGATCGAGGACGACCCCGGCGGCTCGCCGATCGTGCCCGAACTGACCGACTCCGCCGGAAAGCCGATCCGCATCCGCACCGCCCGCAACCTCACCGAGGCCGGCCGGCTGCTCACCGACGACGTCCACTGCATCCTTCTTGACCTCGCGCTGCCCGCGCCGGGCCGGGCGGGCGAGGCGGAGGACGAGCTGGCCGTGCTCAGGCACGTACTGGAACTCGCGCCGCGGCACGCCGTCCTCGCGCTCACCGCCTCCGGCGACGCCGAGCGCGGCGCCGAGGCGGTGCGGGTGGGGGCCCAGGACTACCTGCTCCGCGACGAGCTGGACGGCCCCCTGCTGAGCCGGGCCATCCGCTACGCCGTGGAGCGCAAGCGCTCCGACACCGCCGAGCGCAGGCTCGCCGAGGGCAGGCTGCGGGCGCAGGAGAACCGCCGGCTGGAGCGCGGCCTGCTGCCGACCCCGCTGCTGGACGGCGCGGCGCTGCGCTTCGCCGCCCGCTACCGGCCCGGCCGCTCGCGCGCGCTGCTCGGCGGCGACTTCTACGACGCCGTCCGCACCCCCGACGGCACCGTGCACGCCATGATCGGCGACGTCTGCGGGCACGGCCCCGACGAGGCGGCGCTCGGCGTGGAGCTGCGCATCGCCTGGCGGGCGCTGACCCTGGCGGGGCTGTGCGGGGACGAGCTGCTGAACACGTTGCAGCAGGTGCTGGAGCACGAGCGCGCGGACGACGAGATCTTCGCGACGCTGTGCACGGTGGACATCGCGCCGGACGGCCGGCGCGCCGGCCTGTGCCTGGCCGGCCACCCCTCGCCGCTGGTCATCACGCCCGGCCGGCCCGCCCGGCTGCTGCCGTACGACAACAACGGCCCCGCCCTCGGGCTGCTGCCCGGCGCCCGCTGGCCCCGGACCCAGGTGGAACTGGGCGCCGAGTGGGGGCTGATGCTGTACACCGACGGTCTGATCGAGGGCCGCACCGGCGTGGACGGCGAGCGGCTCGGCCAGGACGGGATGCTGGAGATGGTCCGCCGCCAGCTGGACCAGGGCCTGCGCGGCGAGGAGCTGCTGCGGGCGGCGGTGAACGAGGCCCAGGAACTCAACGGCGGCGAGCTGGCCGACGACGTGGCGGTGGTCCTGCTGGACCGGGAGCGGTAAGGCGGCCCGGCTGCCCGCCGGCCCGCGCGGGCGCGGTGCTGCGGGGCCGCGCGGGCGCGGTGCTCCGCGCCCGCCGTTGTCAGCGGCCGCCGTTGTACGGGCCGTACGGGCCGTCGCTGCTGCTGCCGCCTCTGCGGCGGCCCCAGCGGTTGCCGCCGCCGGAGACCTGCTTGAGCGCGGGCCGGACGTCCACGATGTAGACGATGCTCGCGACCGCGCCGATGGCCGGCAGGATGCCGATGATCGAGAACAGGTAGCTCACGATCAGCGCCAGCGCCAGGATGATCAGCCAGAACACCTTGTTCTGCTTGTCGGCCGCGCGGAAGGCGTCCTCGCGCCGGAACGCGGCGTCGAACAGCCCGAACGCGGCCAGGGCCATCAGGAGGATCTTGATGATCCCCAGAAAGCCCGCGAAGCCCAACATCAGCATGCCGTCCACCGCCCGTTCTCTCCGACTCGTCCCGTCACCGTACCCGTAGAACGGGCCGGGCACCCCGAGGGTGCCCGGCCCGCCCGTCCGTCGCCCGTTCGGGTGACGCCTGCCGCCGTCCGCCGCGAAAGCGCGGGGCGTTACTTGGCGGGGGGCGTCGTCTTCTTGGCGGCGGGGGCCGCGTTCTTGCGCGGGGTCGGGGCCTTCTTCGCCGCCGGAGCGGTGGCGGCCCTCTTCGCGGCCGGGGCGGCGGCGGCCTTGACCTCGGCGCCCCGGGCCTCGGCGGCCTTGGCCTCCTCGACCCGGACCGGCTGGACCGTCGGGGCGGGCTTGGCCACGGTGGCCGGGGTGGCTGCGGCGGCCGGGGTGGCCGGCTTCACCGGCGCGGCGGCGGCCGCGGGGCGCGGCTTCGGCTCGCGCTCGGGCTCGACCGCGACGGCGAGCTCCTCGACGCCCTCGGCGATGTCCTCGATGCCCTCGGCGGCCTGGCCGCGCCAGGTCCGCACGGCCTGCTCGCCCTGCTCGGCGAGCTTCTCGTAGGTCTCGCGGGCCCGGACGGCGTACTCGGCGGCGACGCCGACGCCGCGCAGGGCGAAGTCCTGGGCGCTCTCGCCGAACTTCTTCAGGTCGGCGTCGAAGTTGGTGCCGAACTTCTTCAGGTCGGTGTCCAGGGAGTTCAGGAAGCCGGTGACGCGGGTCTGGACGGTCTCCTGCGTCTCCTTGACGCGCGCGGTGGCCCGCTCCTGGACGGCCTTCGGGTCGGTGTTGCGCACGGCGTCGATCCGCGCCGGGGCCTCGGCGCGCAGCTGCTCCACCAGGGCGGGCACCTTCTTGGCCTGCCGCAGGGCGAGGTCCGCGGTGCCGGCGGCGAAGTAGAGCGGCTTGGGGTCGCTGAGGGTCTTGCGCAGGTCGTCGGTGATGGCCATGGTGATGATCCTCCCGGATCGCTTTCGGCTGAGGGTTGTGGTCTGCGTGCTCTGCCGCGGTGGCCTGCCCGGCCGTCCAACCCCGGGGGAGCCGCCGCACCGGCCGGTTCCACGGGGCCGGCGGATCAACCGGCCGCCTCCCGCGGGTCGGCGTCGCCGCCGGATCTGCGCGTACGGCGCCCGGCCTCGGCTCCGGCTTCGGCTCCGCGACGGCCGCCGTCCGGGTCGGGGACGGCGGCGGACCGTATGACGCCGTCGGCGCTGTCGGCGCCATCAGGGCCGTCGGTGGTCCGGAGGCCGTCGGCGCCGTCGCCGTGGGCGCGCTCCGAGCGGTGCCCCGCCTCCGCCTTGTTCGTCTTGTCTGCCTTGTCTGCCTTGTCCGTCTTGCCGGTCTCGCCGGTCCCGCCGGTCCCGAAGCCGTTCTCCTTGCGGAAGGACTCGTAGACCTGGAGCAGCACCTGCTTCTGCCCCTCGGTGAGCGCGGGGTCGGCGAGGACGGCGGCGCGCGTCGCGCCTTCCCGACGGCGCTCGTCCTCGTCCCGCTCGGCGTCGAGGATGCCGGCCCGCACGTACAGCGTCTCGGCGGAGATCCGCAGCGCCTTGGCGACCTGCTGGAGCACCTCCGCGCTCGGCTTGCGCAGCCCGCGCTCGATCTGGCTCAGATACGGATTGGACACCCCGGCGGCGTCGGCGAGCTGCCGCAGCGACAGCTGCGCGTTGCGCCGCTGCTCGCGCAGGTACTCACCGAGGTTGCCGACGTTGAGCGATGCCATGCCTCCACCATGCACCCGCCCCGCTAACAATTGCAAGCACACCGCTTGCAACAGCGCGCAAACCCCTTCGGACGGCCGTCCCCGCCGCGGAACCGTTCCGTCGGTCTTGACCTTCACCTTGGGGGAAGCCACAGCATCGGTGGGGCCGGGCGGGCGCCCGGTACGAGGAGGGGGCGGGCATGGGCGCGGGCACGGAGCTGCTGAGCATCGGGGCGTTCGCGAGGGCGTCCCGGCTGTCGCCTAAGGCGCTGCGGCTCTACGCCGAACTGGGGCTGCTGACCCCCGCCCGCGTCGACCCGGTCACCGGCTACCGCTTCTACGCGCTGGACCAGCTGGACCGGGCCCGGCTGGTCGCCTGGCTGCGCCGCGTGGGCCTGCCGCTGGCCCGCATCCGGCATGTCTGCGCGCTGGAACCGGCCGAGGCGGCCCGGGAGATCCGGGCGTTCTGGGCCGGGGTCGAGGCCGACACCGCCGCCCGGCGTGACCTGGCCGCCTTCCTCGTCGACCACCTGACCAGGAAGGACCCCGCCATGCCAGCGACCTCCCAGCCCCTGAAGATCCGTTACGCCGCCCTGTCCGACACGGGCCTCGTCCGCGCGAGCAACCAGGACACCGTGCACGCCGGTTCCCGGCTGCTCGCCGTCGCCGACGGCTACGGCAGCCAGGGCGCCCCCGCGAGCGCGGCGGCCGTCGAGGCGCTCAGGCGCCTGGAGACCGACGGCGTTCCCGCGGGCGACCTCCTCAACGTCCTCGCGGACGCCGTCGACCGGGCCAGGGAAGCCGTACGCGGCGTCGCCTCCCCCGGCGAGGCCGGTACGACGCTCACCGCGCTGCTCTGGACCGGCGCGCAGCTCGCTCTCGTCCACATCGGCGACTCCCGCGTCCACCTGCTGCGCGACGGCGAGTTGTTCCAGATCACCCACGACCACACCCTGGTGCAGTCGATGGTCGACGAAGGGCGGCTGAGCCCGGCGGAGGCTGCCTCCCACCCGCAACGGTCGTTGCTGGTACGCGCCTTGGGCGAGGGCGCCGACGGTACGCCCGACATGCGGCTGCACGATGCCCGACGGGGCGACCGCTATCTGCTGTGCTCCGACGGGCTGTCCACGGTCGTGCCGGTCTCGGACGTCCAGCGGGTGCTCGCCGAGGTCACCGACCCCGAGCGGGCCGTGTGCGCACTGGTCGCCCTCGCCAACGGCTCCGGTGGACCGGACAACGTCAGCTGCGTGGTCGCCGACGTGGTGGCGGCGTAACCGCGGCCGCGCGCGGAGGGCGGTGGGCGCGGGAGCTCAGGACTCTTCGTGGCCGCCCGCGTGCAGGAGGGCGTCGATGCGATTTCGGTGTGCCTTCTCCCAGTCGTCCAGGCTCTGGGCCGCTTCCTGGGCGAGTCGGGCGCGGGCCGCGGTGAGGGTCTCCTCGGCGCGGGCGGCCGGGACCACGACCACGCCCTCCTCGTCGGCCACCACGACATCGCCCGCGTCGACCTCTGCGCCCGCGCACCGCACCCGCCGGTTCAGCGGCGTGACGGCCGACTTGGCGCCCGGGATCGGGATGACGCCGCGGGCGAAGACGGGGAAGCCGGCCTCGCGCACCTCGGCGAGGTCGCGGATCAGACCGTCGGCGACGATCGCGGCCACGCCCCGGCGCTGCGCCACCGCGCACACGTTGCCGCCGGCCAGCGCGAAGTCGAGGTCGCCCGACTCCACCACGATCACCGCACCGGGGGCGGCCCGGTGGACGGCGGCGTGCAGCATCAGGTTGTCGCCGGGCGGACACCGCACGGTGAACGCCGGCCCCGCCACGCGCGGCACCGGCTGCCACAGCGGGCGGACGACGACGTCCATGACGCGGGCGCGGCCCAGCAGGTCGGCGAGGGTGGTGGTGGGGACGTCCCGGAGGCCGCCGACGACGGCGCCGGACACGGACACGGACACGGCGGAGGACTCGGGCACGATGGTGGGTTCGGGCACGGTGGTGGGTTCGGTCATGGCCACGAAACTAGTGCGCCAAAATTGCGTTGCTCCAGGGCCGCCCGTGTCATTAGCGTCGGCCCGGGCGGGGGCTAGGCGGACAGTGACAGTTCCGTGCTGATGGTCTCCCACAGGGCGTCGAACCACTTCTGGGACTCGGCGACGAACACCGCGTCGCGGCGGCCCGCGCTCTTGACGAAGGAGAACAGCAGGGACTTGGAGCCCAGCGCGTCGAACATGTCCAGCGTCCCGTCGCCCCAGCCCTCCTCGCGCCGGGTGAGCGTGTAGTAGCCGAGCAGCGCCTCCTCGCCGTCCAGCAGGTAGAGCTTGACCGGCGGGGTGAAGGGCAGCGCGCGGAAGGTCACCCGGACGTCGATGCCGTGGGTGGCGCGCAGGGACATCAGGTTGTGCCGCAGCACCTGGGCCTGCGCGTCGCGCATCTGCGTCCAGCGCCGGTGGATGACGGCGTCCTCCTCGCCGTCGCCCGTCGCGGAGACGGGGAAGGCGAGGGTGATGTCCCGGGACGGCACGAGGACGCGCAGCTCGATGGCCTCCGGGCGCAGCCGGCCCTCGTGGATCAGGCGCATCGGCTCACTGAGCGCGACCATCAGCGTCTCCGCCGTGTGGCACACCACGTCGATGCGCACCCGGCGCGCCGCGAACGCGTCCGTCAGCCGGGGGGCGAGGCCGACCAGGGTGGGCTGGGGCTCCTCCCGTACGGGGGCGGCCTCGGCGATCCTGGGCGGGCTGCCCTTGCTGACGTTGCTGAGCAGGCCGTCGTCCTGGAGCGCCCGCAGGGCCTGGCGGACGGCGCCGCGCTCCACCCCGAACTCGTCGGCCAGTTCGGCCTGGGTGGGCAGGCGGTCGCCCGGCTTCAGGTCGCCGGTGCGGATCCGCTCGCGCAGGCTCTCGGCGATCTCCTGGGCCGACGAGGCCCTCGGGGCACTCGGTCCGCCGTTCACGGTCGCGGTGCTCTGCGCGGTCTGCTGCGCGGTCTGCTGCGCGTTTCCCCGCTCGTTCTCCTGGGTCACGACCAAAACGCTACAACTTTGATCCATCTCGCGGCAGTTGTTTGTAAGTTGTTTAAGAGTGGCCGCCAAGTGGGGACAACTTCAGTAGAGTTGGTTACCAACTTAGCTTAGTTGGCGGAAGGTCTGCCTCCTCACTCGCCAAGTGTTCCGTCCCGCACCGCCCACGCGCATCCGAAGGGGGAATCACCGTGCTCGCTCCCGCTCTTCTGTCCGCCCTTTCCGCCGCCGGCCTGGAGCAGATCGTCCAGTGGAAGTACGGCACGTGGGGCTTCGTCGGACTGCTGCTGCTCTCCGTCGGCGTCAAGGCCAGAAACCCGGCCGTGGGTTTCGCCGGAGCGGCGGTGCTGCTCACCCTGGTCGCCGGGTCCGTCCGGTGACCATGGCCGGTTTCGGGCGCAACTTCCCGCCATCCTGAGCAAGTTGCCCGCAAGGTGGTTATGCGGGGCTCCCAAGCGGAGATAAGAAGGGAAGGAGTTGGCGACCAACTTGGCTGACCTGGTTCAGACCTTCCCCGGTTGGCCGCCAGGGTGACAGATGAGACGCGCAGGACCGCGCTCCTCTCCTGGAGGGGAGCCGGGAGCCCGGTCCGCGACGGCACGGCCCGCACGAACGGCACGAACAGCACGAACAGCACAGCCACAACTGAACACCGACAACCGAACAGCCGAGCACAGCCACAACAGAAGACCGTCTCCACGCACCGCCACAACAGAACAGCGGCACAGCACAGCACAGCAGCACGCTACGGATACGTCATCCCTGTCACCGCCGAAGGCCGGAAGGAGCGTTCAGAAGATGTCCGGGCACCACGGCCGCCTGGACGTACGCAGCAGGGCGTCGGCCACTCGGGCGGCGCCCGCTCGTTCTTCCCGGACCCGGCCCAGCGCCGCGAGCCGCACCGCGGACTCGTCGCCCAGCCACAGCGGCGCCAACTCCGCCACGTCCAGCGTCAGATCGGCGCTCTCGGTGGTGGGCGCGCAGGACGCGCCGGCCGCCGACGCCTCCAGCCGCCACCGCCCGCCGGACAGCCCGGTCCGGTCCACGACGTCCAGCACGAGCGTGCCCTCCGCGTCGTAGGTCCGCGCCTCCATCGCCCGGGGGACGTCCAGGACCCGCGCCCACAGCCAGTCCGCCTGCGTGCTGATCACGGCCGCGCGGGGGTCCGGCAGGAGCAGCGGCAGCACGTCGTCGGGGGCCCGCCAGCCGCTCTTGACCCGCACCACCCAGTCGACCGAGCACACGTACCGCCACAGGGCGCGCTCGGCGGCCGGCGTCACCGCGATCAGGTCCTTCACCGTGGCCGTGTTCAACGGCTGCTTGGCATCGCCCCAGTGGTCGTCGCACACGTACGTCACCAGGCCGTCGACGGTGCCGTCGGGCGCGCGGTGGACGGCGTGGAAGGGCTCGGTCCACGGCTGGCGGTCCAGACGCAGCGCCCCGGTGGCGACCTGCCACCACCGCTCGGACCGGTCGATCGCTCCGGGCTGCAGGCGGCGCAGCCGCTCGAACAACTCGGGGCCGAGCTTGCGCACCTCGTCGCCGTCCACGAGGTCGATACGGCCGCCGTCCTCCGGGCCCGGGGCGCGCGGGTCGAGTCCGGCCCGGGGCACGTCCACCGTCCACTCGGTGGCCCAGGTCGCGGGGCCGAAGCCGAAGCGGCCGTAGATCGGGTACTCGGCGGCGATCAGGATGGCGGCGACGTCGCCGCGCTCCTTGGCCGCGGCCAGGTCCTGGGCCATCATCCGGGTGAGCAGGCCGCGACGGCGGTGGGTGGCGGTGACGGTGACGCTGGTGATGGCGTCGGCGGGAACGGTCGCGCCGCCCACGACGGTCAGTTCCTGCGCGAAGGAGTAGAAGGTCGCCACGCAGCGGCCGGCGTCGAAGGCGCCGAGGGTGCGGGCGGGGACGAGGTAGGAGGAGCGGTCGGCGATCTCGGTCTCGGCGACGGTCGGGGACCGCAGGAACCCGGTGTTCAGCGCGCGGATCCAGTCGGGGATCTCGGCCTCGGTGACGGGACGTACATCGAGAGGGGTGAGAGGGGAGGGGGCGGCAGTCATGGCCCCGACCGTAGGGGGCGGCGGCGGGGGTGTCGCGGCATTTTCCCGGCCGCCGCCGCCCCCGTGCACACCTCCCCCGCGCACACCGCCGTGGCGCACATCGCCCTCGCGCACACCGCCGTCGCCGCCCGATCGCGCACCGCCCGGTCGGAGCAGTAGCGCACCGCCCGGTCAGAGCAGCAGGTCGTCCACCTGGGCCTCGCCGTCGCGGTAGCGGCGGGCGATCTCCGCGCTGCAGTCGTCCGCCGTGCGCTGGAGCAGCTGTCGGCGCCGGGACACCTGGCGCTCGTAGCGCACCAGCCGGCCCATCGCCGCGCCGAGTTCCAGATCGGTGCGGGCGTCCAGGTCGGACAGCTCGACCTCGCCCAGCATCTCCGCGGCCAGCCGTCGCACCTCCTCGCTCTGCGGCGTCCCGAGGGTCACGTGCCGGGCCGAGGAACGCTGGCGTGCGGGCGCGTCCTTCAGGATCTCCGCGAGCCGGTCGACGACCGGCCCCTGCCCCGCGTGCACGACGGAGGTGAGCCCCGGCCCCGTCCCGGCCCCGGCCGCCGCACCCGATTCGTCCCCGGGGGCGGTCCCGGCGCCGCGCCGGGCCAGCTCCGCGCGCAGGATGTCGATCCGGCCCTGGAGCAGCCGCCGTACGTAACTCAGGTCGGCCTCGTCCCGCTGGGCCCGCCGGCGCAGGGCGCGCAGCTCCGGCAGGCTCGGCGCGGTCAGGTCGGGCTCCGCGGGGCCGGCCGCGGGCGACGGCTCGACGGCCGCCGCCACGCCCGGCACCGCGCCCACGCCCGGAACCGTCTCCGCGTCCGGCGCCGCCTCCGCGACGGGCGCCGCGCCCACGACGGCCGGCTCCGACGGCAGCGGCGGGCTGTCGGTGCGCTGCACCGGTGGCCGGCAGGTCTCCGCGACCGCCGCGCCGAGCGGCGAGATCGCCCCGGGCTGCGCCTGCTGCTCGGTACTCGATGTGCTCATGAGGCTCAACCGTTCCCCTCGACCGGCGCGTACGGAAGCATCGTGCCACCCCAAGTGGCCCGTATGTGAACGAGTGCGCCCGATCACCCCCAGATGGGGGGTTACGGATCAGAAAGAAGCACGATATGGACGCACCGGCCCGCCGGGGGCGCGCGTCCGGTCGCCCGGCATCATGGTCGGCATGCGTGCAGTGGTGCAGAGGGTGGACGGCGCGAGCGTCGTCGTGGACGGCGAGACGGTGGGGGCCATTGAGGGCGAGGGCCTGTGCGTCCTGGTCGGGGTCACCCACGAGGACACCGCGGAGACGGCGGCGCGGCTCGCCCGCAAGCTGTGGTCGATCCGGATGCTGTCCGAGGAGAGGTCGTGCGGCGACATCGACGCCCCGCTGCTGGTGATCAGCCAGTTCACGCTCTACGGCGACGCCCGCAAGGGCCGCCGCCCCACCTGGAACGCGGCGGCGCCCGGCGAGGTCGCCGAACCGCTCGTGGATGAGGTGGTCGCCCGGCTGCGGGAGCTGGGCGCGACGGTGGCGACGGGCCGGTTCGGCGCGCGGATGCGGGTGTCGCTGACCAACGACGGCCCGTTCACCGTCCTGCTGGAGATGTGAGGGCCGTACGGAGGCGGGAGCCTACGGCGCCACGACGGTCTCCTGGGCCGCCGCCGTGTCCCCCGCGGTCAGCGGCGCGTCCACCGGGACGTTCCGCTTGATCACGGCGAGGGCGACCGGGCCCAGTTCGTAGTGGCGCACCGAGGTGGTGACGACGCCGATCCTGCGGCCGTCCGGGCCCTCGTCGGCGAGCCGGATCTCCGTGCCGTGCGGCGGCAGGTGCACGTCGCTGCCGTCGAGGTGCAGGAAGACCAGGCGGCGCGGCGGCTTGCCGAGGTTCTGCACCCGGGCCACGGTCTCCTGGCCGCGGTAGCAGCCCTTCTGGAGGTGCACGGCGGCGCCGATCCAGCCCAGCTCGTGCGGGATGGTGCGGTGGTCGGTCTCGAAGCCGAGGCGGGGCCGGTGCTGCTCGACGCGCAGCGCCTCGTGGGCGAGGACGCCGGCCGGCGGGCCGGCCTTCTCCGCGTACGACTCCAGGTCGTGGCGGGGCAGGAACAGGTCGCGGCCGTGCGCGGTCTCGCGTACGGCGACGCCGTCCGGGACCTCGGCGATGGAGCCGGCCGGCAGGTGCACGACGGCGACGTCGGCGCTCCGGTCGGCGACCTCGACCCGGTAGAAGAACTTCATCGACTCCAGGTAGGCGATCAGCGCCTCCTGGGTGCCGGGCTCCACGTGCGCCCACACCGTCTCGCCGTCGTCGACCAGGTAGAGCGCGTGCTCGATGTGGCCGTTCGCGGACAGCACCAGCGCCTCGGTGGCCCGGCCGGGCGGCAGCTCGCTGACGTGCTGGGTGAGCAGCAGGTGCAGCCAGCTCAGCCGGTCCGGTCCGGTGACGGTGACGACGCCGCGGTGGGAGAGGTCGACGAAGCCGGTGCCGTCCGCGAGGGCGCGCTGCTCGCGGAACAGGTCGCCGTAGTGCGCGGCGACGTCTTCGTCCACGCCCTCGGCGGCGACGGCGCCGGGCAGCGACAGCAGGGGGCTCTTCATACGGCCAGCCTACGACGTGGCGGTCGCGCTCTTGAGCGAGCAGTCCTCGCACCGGCCGAAGATCGCGAAGTGCTTCATGTCGGTGTCGAAGCCGAACTGCTCGCGCAGCTTGGCGGTGAAGTCGGCGGCGACCTCGACGTCGGCCTCGATCACGTTCTCGCAGTCCCGGCAGACCAGGTGCAGATGGTGGTGGCGGTCGGCCAGGTGGTAGGTGGGCGCGCCGTGGCCGAGGTGGGCGTGGCTGACCAGGCCCAGTTCCTCCAGCAGCTCCAGGGTGCGGTACACCGTGGAGATGTTGACCCCCGACGCGGTCCTGCGCACCTCGCCCAGGATGTCGTCGGGGGTGGCGTGCTCCAGGGTGTCCACCGCTTCGAGCACGAGTTGCCGCTGCGGCGTCAGCCGGTAGCCGCGCTGCCTGAGGTCGCTCTTCCAGTCGGTGCTCACCACACCCCAGAGTCTAGGACCACTGTCCAGCGACGCCCTGGCATCGCCTACTTGAAGAAGGCGATGCCGTCGTCCGGCAGGTCGTCCGGGAGCGCCTTGGCCCAGCGTTCGACCTCTTCGGGGGTGACCGCCTTCTTGAGGTGGGCGGACATGTAGGGGCGCAGCTCGACCTCGGGGGTCTGCTTCTCGCCGACCCACATCAGGTCGCTCTTGACGTAGCCGTACAGCCGCTTGCCGCCGGTGTAGGGGGCGGAGTCGGCGGTGCGCGCCACGGCGTCCGTGACCAGGTCGATCTGCGGCTTCTTGTCGGCCATCTCGCCGTACCAGATCTCGATGACGCCGTCGTCGCGGGTCATCGTGACCTCGACCTTGCGGTCGGCGCCGATCCGCCAGAAGCCGGACTCGGTCTCCAGCGGGCGCACCTTGTTGCCGTCGTTGTCCAGCACCCAGGTGCGGGAGCGGTACTCCAGGAAGTCCCGGCCGTCGTGGGAGAAGGTGACCTCCTGCCCGAAGTTGCACTTCTCGGAGCCGGGGAAGTCGTGCACGCCGGCACCGGCCCAGTCGCCGAGCAGGAAGGCGAGGGGAACCAGGTCCTTGTGGAGGTCGGACGGGATCTCGATCATGAGCGGCAGTCCCTGGATGTCGTCAGCGCTGGCCCTGGTACAGCTTCTTCACGGTCAGTCCGGCGAACGCGAGGACGCCGACGCAGACCAGAACCAGCAGGGTTTCGAAGAAGATCTCCACGGGGTGCTCCTTGGTGAGCGGGGTGCGGTACGTACGTACCCGAAGGGCCGGTGCCCAGCTTAGTCGGCCGGGCTCCGGCCCTCTTCCCGAGGTGCGCCCAGTGCTCAGGCGAGCAGTTCGCTCTCCAGGACCACGGTCTGCCGGAAGGGGATCGCGGGGGCGGCGTCCCTGCGGTCCTGCACGATCACGGCCATGACGTCCCCGGCGTTCAGGTAGGCCTGCCGGACCTGCTCGACGCCGTACGGCTTCACCTCGTCGTAGGGGTAACGGGCGACCCCGCTGATGAAGGTGTTGCCCGGGAAGGTGTCGTCGAAGCGGGTCTCCGGCGCGCCCGCGGTGGCGAACGCGGGCCCGGTGAAGGTGCTGAACTCGCCGTAGACCGTGTGGGCCACCGTGCTCGTGTCGAACTGGAGCAGGTAGATCCGGGTGCGGGTGCCGTCCCCGGTGGTCCAGCCGCGGGCGGCGATGTGCCGCAGCCCGTAGTCGGTCAGCAGCTGGCCGGCCTCCTGGCGGTCCCGGCGCGCCGGGAACAGGGCCAGGAAGTCCTTCGTGGGCAGCCAGCCGTCGGTTCCGCGCAGCACCTGATCCTCGCGGGCGCCCTCGGGGGCGGGCAGGAGCAGGCGGCGCAGGTCCGCGTAGTGGGCGCCGGCCCGGTTGTCCACACTGGCGGACGCGGGCCGGCCGGCGGGCAGCGGCGGCCGGGTGATCCGCGGGTAGGCCCAGCGGCCGTCCGACGCGGTGGCGAGACCGGGCACGTCCGTGCGCTCCATGCCGGTGATCCCGTACGCGGTCCCGGCGCCCACGGCGGCGAAGACGGCGACGACCGCCGTCCAGCGCAGCACGGCCCGCAGGACCCGGCGATCGCGCGAGGGGCGGGCGGGTGCGGGGGCCGCCGGGGGCCGATCGGTGTCGGTCGTCGGCTGCGCCTGCGTCTGCGTCTGCGTCTGCTCGGTCATACGGCCTGTCCCGGGTTGTCGATGCGGTCGAGTTGTGCGGCGACGAACGCGGCGACGGCTTCCCCGTCGATGTCGCCGGGCCCCTCGGCGGTGGCGGTGACCATGACGTCTCCCCGGTAGGCGGAGCAGAGCATGTGGTCGACGTGCTTCTTCCGCCCCTTCCGGTCGTCCTTCGGGGTCAGGAAGCACCGCGCCTCGTCGTGGCCCTTGACCTTCGGTCCCTTGCGGAAGACGTCCACCGCTCCGAAGAGGCCGCTGATGGACCGGGACATGGTGCGCACGGTGTCCCGGCTCTCCATGCGGGACAGCGTGACCTCGGCCGTGAAGAGGTTGTAGTCGAACGTGTCGCCGACGTTGACGACATAGCTGCGCATCGCCATGCCCTTGACGTGCTCCTTGTCGAGCATCTTCTCCACCCGCCGCCGCGCGTCGGACGGCAGGTCCTTGACGCTCTGCTTGCTCAGCGCGGTGGCCTGCTGCCCGCTCAGCTCGGTGTCCGCGCCGAACTCCTCCATGTCGGGGCCGCGTTCGTAGCCGTGCACGCCGTACGGCAGGAGCAGGGCGCTCAGCCCCTTCGCGTTCTGCTTCTTCGCGCTCTTCGCGTCGGGGCCCGGGAACTTCCAGGTCGGTGCGCCGGGCGTGCGGTCGGCGTCCTGGACGGTGACGACGGTCCAGCCGACTCCGCCGACGAGCGCGCAGGCCAGGAGGGCCGAGCCCACGACGGCGGCGATCCGGCCGCGGCGGACCGGCCGGCGCACCGGCTCGGGAGCGTCGTGGCTCTCGGCGGTCCCGGGCGTCTCGGGGGTCGCGGCGGTCTCGGGGTTCGCGGCGGTCTTGGGGGTCGCGGCGGTCTTGGGGGCCTCGGGGGTCTCGGAGACCTCGGCGTTCTCGCTCACAGCTTCCCCATCTGGCTCTTGGCCAGGTTCATGATCTCCGCCTTCGAGATCGGCTTGTCGTCGTCGATCGAGATCTCCATGGAGATGTCGCCGCGCCAGCCGTACGCCCGGGCGGTGTACACCGGGAGGTAGCCCGGGTCCTGGTCCGGGGTGTCGTGGACGTACACCCGGCCCTCGCCCGTGCCGGGGATGGGCCAGCTGCGGATGCCGCCGCCGTCCTGGTTGGACTTGCGGACCAGCTCGGTCCAGTTCTTGGCGGCCGGGTTCTCCTCCTGGCGGAACTGCGTGAGGACGACGTCGACCGTGTGCGTCTCGCCCACCTGCCACGACGTCACCGCCGAGCGGCGGAAGCCGTCGCGGGCGAGGTCGATGAAGACACCGGACGGCTGGGTGTACTGCTCCGCGTAGGCGGCCTGGTCCAGCCAGCCGTCCTGGCCCGGCGCGGAGTCGGTGTCCTGGGCGCCCGCGGGCCGTTCGACCAGCAGCTTGCGCAGGTCGCCGTCGACCTTGACGCGGCGGTCCTGCGCGGCCGACAGCGGCTCGACCTCGCCCGTCGCCTGCGGGACCACGGGCTGGGAGAGCGGGGGCAGGGCGGTGGGGCGGCGGGCGGCCTGGATCAGGTAGCCGGTGCAGGAGCCGGCCACCACGCCGAGCACGGCCGCCGCCGCGATCATCAGCGTCGTACGCCCCCTGGGACGGCGCGGCCGGGCCGGGGCGGTGCCGTCAGCGCCCTCCAGGGCGGCGGGCGGGTCGGTCGCGGGCGGTGGCTCCTGGGTTCTCTCGGAGTCCTGCGCCCCTTCGGGGTCGTGCACGAGGTTCCCCCCTCGGTCGGGTGAGGCGCGCGTTCCGTATGCGCGCTCCACAGGAGACCCATGGGTGTTGCACCGAGTTGTAGGGGAGTTGATTACGATTCAGCCATGGCGAAGAAGCTCGTGATCAAGGTGACGGCGGGGGCGGACGCGCCCGAGCGGTGCTCGCAGGCCTTCACGGTCGCGGCGGTGGCCGTGGCCAGCGGCGTGGACGTGTCCCTGTGGCTGACCGGCGAGTCCTCCTGGTTCGCCCTGCCCGGCCGCGCCGCCGAGTTCGAACTGCCGCACGCGGCCCCGCTGCCCGACCTGATCGACTCGATCCTCGCGGCCGGCCGCGTCACCCTGTGCACCCAGTGCGCGGCCCGGCGCGACATCACCGAGGAGGACGTCCTCGCCGGCGTGCGGATCGCGGGCGCGCAGGTCTTCGTGCAGGAGGCCCTCGGCGAACAGACGCAGGCGCTCGTCTACTGAGCCGGCCGCGCCGCCCCGGCGGCGCTCAGTGGCGTTTCTTGCCGTCCAGCTCGTCCCACCACTCGTCGGACTTCGGGTCGCCGGACGGGTCGTCCCACCAGCGGTCCTCGGGACCCCGGCGGTTGGCGACCATGGCGGCGACCGGCGGGATCACCATGGCGAACAGGCACATGCCGACCGCCGCGGGCACCGACCACAGGCGCACGACGCCCCAGGCCAGGACGAACAGCGTGACGCAGATGCCCATCATGACGAAATACGCGTGACGACGGCGTGCGTACATGACTCAAGAGTAGGTCCGCGGCCGCCGGGCGGGCATGCCGAAGGGCCGCACCCCAGGCGTCCAACCCGAGGGGTGCGGCCCTTCCGCGGTCTCAGCGGTCGAGCGCGGGTCTCAGACCGCGATCGCGACCTCGGCGAGGCCGCCCTTCTGGGCCACGACCGTGCGGTCGGCGGTGCCGCCGGGGACCAGGGCCCGGGCGGTCCAGGTGCCCTCGGCCGCGTAGAACCGGAACTGGCCGGTGGCGGAGGTGGGGACCTCCGCGGTGAACTCGCCGGTCGAGTCCAGCAGGCGGACGTACCCCGTCACGGGCTCGCCGTCCCGCGTCACCTGGCCCTGGATCGTCGTCTCACCGGGCTTGATCGTCGAGGCGTCGGGGCCGCCGGCCTTCGCTCCGCACATGTCGTACTCCTGATAGAGGGGTCTTGAGGGGTCGGGAGGGTTACTTGCCGGAGCCCAGCTCGATCGGCACGCCCACCAGGGAGCCGTACTCGGTCCAGGAGCCGTCGTAGTTCTTGACGTTCTCCACGCCCAGCAGCTCGTGCAGCACGAACCAGGTCAGCGCGGAGCGCTCACCGATGCGGCAGTAGGCGATGGTGTCCTTGGCCAGGTCGACGTCCTCGGCGGCGTAGAGGGCCTTCAGCTCCTCGTCCGACTTGAAGGTGCCGTCGTCGTTGGCGTTCTTGGACCACGGGATGTTGGCGGCCGACGGGACGTGGCCCGGGCGCTGCGACTGCTCCTGCGGCAGGTGCGCCGGGGCGAGCAGCTTGCCGGAGAACTCGTCGGGCGAGCGGACGTCCACCAGGTTCTGCACGCCGATGGCCTTGACCACGTCGTCGCGGAACGCGCGGATGGAGGAGTCCTGCGGCTTGGCCCGGTACTCGGTCTTCGCGCGCTCGGGCACGTCGGTGCCGTCGACCAGCTCGCGGGCGTCCAGCTCCCACTTCTTGCGGCCGCCGTCGAGGAGCTTGACGTTCTCGTGGCCGTACAGCTTGAAGTACCAGTAGGCGTAGGACGCGAACCAGTTGTTGTTGCCGCCGTACAGGACCACCGTGTGGTCGTTGGCGATGCCCTTGTCCGACAGGAGCTTCTCGAAGCCGGCCTGGTCGACGAAGTCGCGGCGGACCGGGTCCTGGAGGTCCTGGGTCCAGTCGATCCGGATGGCGTTCTTGATGTGGTTCTTGTCGTACGCGGACGTGTCCTCGTCCACCTCGACGATGGCGATGCTCGGGTCGTCCAGGTGGTCCTGGACCCAGTCGGCGTCGACCAGTACGTCGCTACGGCTCATGCTCAATCTCCTCCGGGGCAGTTACGGCGGGGCGTGCGAGTGCGAGGGGCGCGCGGGCGCACGGACGGGCGTCGGCGTGCGTGGCGCGCGGACGGCCCCGGGCCAGGCGGGGCCTGCGGGATACGGGAGACGCGCTCCCGCTCAGAAGGAGCGACAGAGCATGGCGGCAACGCGGCACAGGTCCACTGCCCGCCGCTTCGTGAGATCCGCCTGTCGCTTCATGATGACGATCGTAGGGAGGGACAGGCGGCCATGTCACCGGCATGTCGCATGGTGAGACGGGATCGTCCGCACTGTGGGATCGGTGGCGTGTTCCGGGGCTCCCCGCGCCCGCTTCGCACCGCCTCCGGACGCCGGCGCCCGCCCGCGCGCCGACCGTGCGGACGGGGGCGTCTCGCCTGTCGGACAATCGGTCTGCTGCCCGGCGGGCGATCGGTCGGCTGCCCGGTAGGCAGTCGGGCTGCTACCCGGCGAGCTTGACGTTCGAACCCTTCACCGTGATCTCGACGCCGCCCGCCGCCGCCCGCACCGAGTCCAACCGGATGCCGCCCGGCAGCTGGTCGATCGCCTGCTGGAAGTCGGTGATCGACCGGATCCGGTCCTCGATCAGCGCCACCCCGGGCAGCTTCGGCAGGGAGTCGGCGCGCACCTGCATCCGGTTGTCCTTCACCGCGACCGAGCTGAGCACGGAGACCGGCTGGCCACCGATCTTGAGGGTGACCTTGATCCGGCCGTCGCCGCCGTCCGCCAGCCCGACCACCTGCGCCGTGATGCCGAGGCCGATGTCGGTGGGCTCGGACTTCGCCGCCTTCAGCAGCTCGTCGTAGGCGATGGTGGCGGTGCCGGTGGCGGTGGCCGCGGTGGCCGAGCTGTAGTCGCCGGAGAAGGTCACGTCCCGCATGTGGGCCTTGAGGTCGTCGATGCGGATCTTCTGGCCGGCCTTGCCGGTGTCCGCCTCGTAGTCCTTGATGCCGACCTCGACGTCGTCCAGCTCGCCGCTCGCCATCTGGGTGAGGAAGGGGAAGCCCTTGATGGACACGTCGGGGGTGCTCGCCAGGTTCTGCGAGGTGCGGAGCTTGTCCGCGGCCTGGTCCTCCGCGAAGTACACCGCGACCCGGTCGACCACCACGAACAGCACACCCAGGATCACGACGACGATCAGAAGTACTCGCAGCGCGCGCATGCGGTGTTTCCCCCACCTCTGGGCTCGCGGCGACCGGCCGGCCGCCCGCCGCGAGCCTAGCCCCGGCCGTCCGCCGGACCGGGGGATTGTCGATCACCTGTGACAGGGCCGACCCGCCCCGCGCGCGATCCGTACGGGCATGTCGGACCCGTACGGCATGTCACCCACGCAGGGCGCCGGGGCCGCCCGGTCCGCCCGTCCCGGCGGTCAGCCGAGCGCGCGGCCCAGCACCCACACCGCCGGGGCCGCCGCCGTCAGGGGCAGCGCGACGCCCGCGGTGAAGTGGACGAAGCGGGAGGGGTAGTCGTAACTGGCCGCGCGGTGGCCGATCAGGGCGCACACCGCGGCGCCCGCGCCGAGCACCGCGCCCTTCGTGCCCAGCCCGGTCGCACCGCCGACCGCGACGCCGGCGCCCGCCGCCGCGAGCAGCGCGACGACCACCGAGGCCGCCGTGGGCAGCGGCAGGGCGCGGGCGAGGACGGCCACCGCGACCGACGCCGCGCCGACCGTGACCGCGTCCGCGCCGCCCGCCAGGTAACCGGTCGCGACGATGGCCAGCGCCGCCGCGGCGACGGTCGCCGTCAGGCCGTACATCCGCTCGTCCGGGTCGGCGTGGGAGCGCAGCTGGAGGACGAGGGAGAGCAGCACCCACACCCCGAGCGTGCCCAGGATCGCGGCGGGCGCGTGCACGCGGCCGGTGGCCAGCACCGCCGCGTCGCAGACGAGCGCGCCGGCGAAGCCGAGGGCGATGCCCTGCCGGGCCGGCCACATGCCGTTGAGCCGGAACCAGCCCGCGGCCGTCACGGCCTGGAGCAGCACCAGCGGTACGAGCAGCGCGTACGTGCCGACCTGTGCCGCACCGGCGAGCAGCAGTCCCAGCAGCGCGGTGAGGGCGGCGGGCTGCATCCCCGGTTCGATGACCGGCGAGCGGCCCTCCGCGCGGGCCCGCTGGGCGTCGGTGACGCGGGCGTTGCCGCCCAGGGTCGCGGGGCCGTAGCCGGGCCCGGCGCCGTCGGCCGCGGCCTCGGGGGCCGCCGGGAACCGGCCGTGGGCCGGTTCCTGAGCGGGGGTGGCGTAGGGCCCGGCGGCGGACGGCTGCTGCTGGTGGGGGGCGTAGGGCTCGGCGGCGGACGGCTGCTGATGCTGCTGCTGCTGCTGCTGAGCGGCGTACGCCTCGGCGGCGGACGGTTGCCGCTGCTGGGCGTGGTGGGCCGGCGCCGAGGCGGGCTGGTCCTGGTGGCCCAGCGGGGTCATGTAGGCCGTCGGGGCGGGCGGCTGCGCCGTCGCGTCGATGCGGCTGTGGGTCTGGGTCTCCCAGGTCTGCCCCTGCCACTCCTGCGTGTACGGGTCGGCGTGCGCCTCGGCGTGCGCGTCGCCGTACGGCTGCTGCTGCCCGGGCCACGCCTGCGGCTGGGACGGCGCCTGCGCGTGCGGCTGGGGCTGTCCCTGAGGGTGCTGCTGGAGGTGCTGCTGCGGGTGCGGCTGCCCCTGGGGGTGCTGCTGGGCGTAGGGGTCGTACGGGTCGTACCCCTCGTAAGGGGCCCCGTACGGGCCCTCGTGCGGCGGCACCTCATACGGCCGTTCGGTCATCGCTCACCCTCCTGCGAACGGCGGGAGCACCTCGACCGTGCCGCCCTCGATCAGCCGTACGGTCTCATGCCCGCGCGTTCCCACCGGGTCGCCGTCGATGAGGAACGAGCAGCGCAGCAGGACGCGCGCGAGTGCGCCGGGGTGCCGCTCGCGCACGGCGTCCAGCGCCTCGGCGAGCGTCAGCGCCTCGCAGGGCTCCTCGGCGACCCCGGCCGCGGCCTTCGCCGCCGCCCAGTAGCGCACGGTGACCTTTGCCATCCCGTTCCTCGAAAATCGTCGGTGTCGTCGGACACGCCTCAGGCTAGCCCGCCTGTGCGAGGGCCCAGCGTGCCATGCGGTCCAGGAGGGCGTCGGGGGCGGCGTTCTCGGCGTGGCCCATGCCGGGCTCCAGCCACAGTTCGCCGTGATCGCCGGCGGCGGCGGCCAGCGTGCGCGGGTGGTCGAGCGGGAAGTAGGCGTCCCGGTCGCCGTGCACGATCAGCAGCGGCACCGGCGCGATCCGCCCGGCCGCCGCCACCGGGGAGAGCGGGACCGGGTCCCAGTCGCGGTGGTGGATGCGGGTGCGCAGGCCGTAGCGGCCGACCAGGCGGCCCGTGCGGCGCATGACGAGCCAGTGCAGCCGGCGCATGGGGGCGGTGCCCCGGTAGTACCAGCGGGCCGGCGCGCTCACCGAGATCACGGCGTCCGTCCGCGCCGCCCCGCTCCCCTCACCGGCGTCGCCCGCGTCGCCCGCCCCGCTCCCGGGGCCGTACAGCGCCGCGTGCCGCAGCACCACCGAGCCGCCCATGGAGAAGCCGACGGTCGTCACGCGCGCGTGCCCGAGGCCGCGCGCCCACGCCACCGCCGCGGCCAGGTCCAGCACCTCCCGGTCGCCGACCGTCGAGCGCCCGCCGGAGGACCCGTGGCCGCGGAAGGAGAAGGTCACCACGGCCCCGTACCGGGCGAAGGCCCGCGCCGCCCGGCGCACGTGCGGCCGGTCCAGATCCCCGGTGAAACCGTGTGCGATCACGAACACCTGATCGACGCCAGATGTCCCCGAAGGGTCGCCCGCATGTCCCGCGGCGCTCCCGCGCCCGGCCGCCCGCGGCTCGTACCGGGCGTCGACCGCCACCCCGTCGGCGGTGCGCAGAAACCTCCTGACAGGCGTCCGCGGCGCCGTCCCGGCATCCGGGACGGCCGTTGAACGCGCCACATGACCTGCCGGATCCGAGCCCATGTCGGCTATTGTGCTGGGAAGAGGACTCGGGCAGTGAAGCCCCCGGGTCCTTTTGTGCTTTCGGAAGCGTTGTATACGACGCGGGAAACCGCAGGTGTACGGCGCGACGGAGGCGCGGTGGCTCTTGGGGTTCCTCGGAATTCCCGGGATCCGCGGCGGGCCCCAGGGGCGCGGGACCCGCACCACGACGAAGCGACGATGAGTGCCGCATACGTCCTCGCAGGGACCCGAGGAGGAACCAGACGCCATGGACGAGCGAACCGTGCACGAAGAACGCGTGACGACCCGGGCAGGTGGGACGCGATGAGTTCTCTGCTGCTGTTGACCAACGCCCTGCAACCGTCGGCGGAGGTACTCCCCGCCCTCGGTCTGCTGCTGCACAACGTGCGCGTGGCCCCCGCCGAGGGCCCCGCGCTCGTCGACACGCCGGGCGCCGACGTCATCCTGGTCGACGGGCGCCGCGACCTGCCGCAGGTGCGCAGCCTGTGCCAGCTGCTGCGCTCGACCGGCCCCGGCTGTCCGCTGATCCTGGTCGTGACGGAGGGCGGCCTCGCGGCGGTCACCGCCGACTGGGGCATCGACGACGTCCTGCTGGACACGGCCGGACCCGCCGAGGTCGAGGCCCGGCTGCGGCTGGCGATGGGCCGGCAGCAGATCGGCGGCGACGACTCCCCGATGGAGATCCGCAACGGCGACCTCTCCGTGGACGAGGCCACCTACAGCGCCAAGCTGAAGGGCCGGGTGCTGGACCTCACCTTCAAGGAGTTCGAGCTGCTGAAGTACCTCGCGCAGCACCCGGGCCGCGTCTTCACCCGCGCCCAGCTGCTCCAGGAGGTGTGGGGCTACGACTACTTCGGCGGCACCCGCACCGTGGACGTGCACGTACGGCGGCTGCGCGCCAAGCTCGGCCCCGAGCACGAGTCGCTGATCGGCACCGTCCGCAACGTCGGCTACCGGTTCGTCACCCCCGAGAAGGGCGACCGGGCGGCGGACGAGGCGAAGGGCAGGGCCAAGGCGAAACCGGGCCGCGCGGAGCGGACGGACGACGCGAACCGGGACGATGCGGACGACTCCGCGGGCGCGGCCCGCACGGAGGTCGCGGCGGAGGCGTGAGGGGGGTCCGGCAGGGCGTTGCGGCCGCACATCCACGTCGTGATACGCCCTGCCCGCGAGCGGGTCCATCCGCGTAGACTCCGCGCGTGGCCAAGGTGACTCGGGACGACGTGGCGAGACTGGCGGGGACTTCCACCGCCGTGGTCAGCTACGTCATCAACAACGGACCCCGGCCGGTCGCCCCGGCCACGCGCGAGCGCGTCCTCGCCGCGATCAAGGAGCTGGGGTACCGGCCCGACCGGGTGGCGCAGGCGATGGCCTCGCGGCGCACCGACCTGATAGGGCTGATCGTCCCGGACGCCCGCCAGCCCTTCTTCGGGGAGATGGCGCACGCGGTCGAGTGGGCGGCCGCCGAGCGCGGCAAGATGGTCCTCGTCGGCAACTCCGACTACGTCGCCGAGCGCGAGGTCCACTACCTGCGCGCCTTCCTCGGGATGCGGGTCTCCGGCCTCATCCTCGTCTCGCACGCGCTCAACGACCTGGCCGCCGCCGAGATCGACGCCTGGGACGCCCGGATCGTGCTGCTGCACGAGCGGCCCGAGGCGATCGACGACGTGGCCGTGGTCACCGACGACCTCGGCGGCGCGCAGCTGGCCGTACGGCACCTGCTGGAGCACGGCTACGAGTACGTCGCCTGCATGGGCGGCACGGCCGACACCCCGGCGGTGGGCGACCCGGTCTCCGACCATGTCGAGGGCTGGCGGCGCGCGATGGCCGAGGCCGGCCTGCCGACCGAGGGCCGTCTGTTCGAGGCGCCGTACAACCGCTACGACGCCTACCGGGTCGGCCTGGAGGTGCTGGCCGGTCCGGACCGGCCGCCCGCGGTCTTCTGCTCCACCGACGACCAGGCGATCGGCCTGCTGCGGGCCGCGCGGGAGCTGCGCATCGACGTGCCGGGCGAACTGGCGGTGGCCGGGTTCGACGACATCAAGGAGGCGGCGCTCGCGGACCCGCCGCTGACGACGGTCGCCTCCGACCGCTCCGCGATGGCCCGCTCGGCGGTGGACCTGGTGCTGGACGACGGGCTGCGGGTCGCGGGCTCGCGGCGCGAGCGGCTGAAGGTGTTCCCGTCCCGGCTGGTGGTCCGCAGGTCCTGCGGCTGCGCGTAGCGTCGTCTTCCGCTTCGGTCACGCCGGGGTCCGCGGGCCGTCCTCGCTCCGCTCCGCGAGCCGTCCTTATATCGGGCATACGCGGTTCTGTCGGGCTTCTCAGCGGGGCCTCAGGAAGCTCTCATGATCCCGGGTCACTCTCAATGACATGACCGAGAGCATCCGCCGCAGCGGCGAGTACGAGGACCCCCAGGGTGACGGGCACGACCCGTTCGCGTACCGGCAGCAGCACGCCTCCACGCCCGTGAACCCGGAGTGGCCGCCCCCGCCGGCGTACGCCCCGGCGCAGCCCGCGGCCACCGCGCCGACGGCCGCGTACGGCCACGGCGGCTACGGCGGACACGACGGCTACGGCGGTCACGGCAGTCACGGCGGCGCGGGCGGGAGCGGCGGCGACGGCTCCACCGCCGTCCTGCCGGCCGCACCGGCCGGAACTCCCGGTCACGCTCCCGCGCCGGCGCCGAGGAAGCGCGCCAGGGGGCCGCTCGCGCTGCTGGCCGCCGTGGCGATCGCGGCGGCGGCGGTGGGCGGCGGCACCGCCTTCGCCTTCCAGGAGCTGACCGGCAAGAACACGGTCGCCGCCGGCGCCGCCGGCACCAGCGTGGTGCCCACGAGCCAGCGGGGCAGCATCTCCGCGATCGCCAAGGCGGTCAGCCCGAGCGTCGTGGAGATCACCGCCACGCTCGCCGACGGCACCTCCACCGGCTCCGGCGTGATCGTCACCAGCGGCGGTGAGGTCGTCACCAACAACCACGTCGTCGCGGGCGCATCCTCGGTCAAGGCGCGCACCAGCGACGGCCGGACCTACACCGCGCAGGTCGTCGGCACCGACAGCTCCAAGGACCTCGCCCTGATCAAGCTGGCGGACGCCTCCGGGCTGAAGGCGGCGACGCTCGGCGACTCCGCCGGTGTGGCGGTCGGCGACCAGGTCGTCGCGATCGGCTCCCCCGAGGGCCTGACCGGCACCGTCACCAGCGGCATCGTCTCCGCCCTGCACCGGGACGTCACCGTGTCCACCGACGAGAGCCAGGGGCAGGAGCAGGGGCAGGGGCAGGGGCAGGGGCAGGGCGGCGGCCAGTGGCCGTTCCAGTTCGGCGGCCGGCAGTTCAACGGTGACACCGGCTCCTCCACCACCACCTACCAGGCGATCCAGACCGACGCGTCCCTCAACCCGGGCAACTCCGGCGGTGCGCTGATCGACATGAACGGCGCCATCGTCGGCATCAACTCGGCCATGTACTCGTCGTCCACGGCCAGTGGCTCGGACTCCTCCGGCGCGGGCAGCGTGGGCCTCGGCTTCGCCATCCCGATCGACACCGTCAAGGCCGACCTGGCCAAGCTGCGCTCCGGCTCCCAGAGCTGAGACGGCGACCTTCCGGGGGGACCTGAACCGGCGAACAGGAGAACGTCATGATCCAGCAGATCGCGCACGAGAAGGCCGACACCGTCGGCGTGACCGTTCCCGCGGGCGTCGCCCTCGCCCTGGCCGTGGCGAAGGAACTCCACAGCCCGGCCAACCTGCCGGTGGACGGCCTCGCCGACTGCCTCCCGGACGGCCTGCCGGCCGGCCGCACCGCCGCCCCGGCGGGCACCGCCGCCCCGGCGGGCCAGGTCCCGGCCGCGCTGCACGCGGCCCCGGCCGCCGCCGGCCGCGCGGACACGGGTCCGGCGGCCGGCAACCGGACGCACACGGGTCCGGCGGCCCACGGCCGGGCGTACACAGGCCCGGCGGCCGACGGCCGGCTCCGCACGGTCCCGGGTCATCCGGGCCCCGCCGCCGAGGAGCAGGTCCGCCCGGCTCCCGCCACCACCGCTCCCGCCACCACCGCCGGTGCCGACGTCACCGCCCGCCGGCACCCGGCCTCCCCCGGCAGCCCCCGTACCGCCCCGGCCCCCTCCGGCCCTCCCGTCCCCGCCGACCCGCACGCTCCCTCCGACCCGCGCACTCCCGCCGGCCCTCCCGTCCTCGCCGCGCACCGGATCCCCGAGGCCGCCGAGGTGCCGCAGCTGATGGGGCTGCGCACACCGGCCGCACGCCCGCACCGCCACAAGGTGCCGCTGCGCCGGCTGACGGCCATGGCGGCTTGAAGGGCACGGGGCGGCCGGGAAACATGCGAGCCTGAGGGGCGTCCCGCCAGGACCGCCCGACCGCCCCACGCCAGTCCACCACCACCCGAGGAACGCCCACCGATGAGCCCCGCCGACGGCGACCGCGACCGTGACCCCCAGCGCATCCTGATCGTCGACGACGAGCCCGCGGTGCGCGAAGCGCTCCAGCGCAGCCTCGCCTTCGAGGGCTACGGCACCGAGGTCGCCGTGGACGGGGCGGACGCGCTGGAGAAGGCGGCCGCCTACCGGCCCGACCTGGTCGTCCTGGACATCCAGATGCCCCGCATGGACGGCCTGACGGCGGCCCGCCGCATCCGCGGCACCGGCGACACCACCCCCATCCTGATGCTGACCGCCCGCGACACCGTCGGCGACCGGGTCACCGGCCTGGACGCCGGCGCCGACGACTACCTGGTCAAGCCGTTCGAACTGGACGAACTGTTCGCCCGGATCCGCGCCCTGCTGCGCCGCAGCTCCTACGCCGCGGCCGTGGCGGGCGCCGCCGACGAGGGCGACGTGCTCGCCTTCGGCGACCTGCGCATGGACCTCGCCACCCGCGAGGTCACCCGCGGCGGCCGCCCGGTGGAGCTGACCCGCACCGAGTTCACGCTCCTGGAGATGTTCATGGCCCACCCGCGCCAGGTGCTCACCCGCGAGCAGATCCTGAAGGCGGTCTGGGGCTTCGACTTCGAGCCCTCGTCCAACTCGCTCGACGTGTACGTGATGTACCTGCGGCGCAAGACCGAGGCCGGCGGCGAGCCGCGCCTGGTGCACACCGTGCGCGGCGTCGGCTACGTCCTGCGGCAGGGCGGCGCGGAGTGAAGGGCGCCGTACGCCGCTACCGCGCCCTGCCGATGCGGTCCCGGCTGGCGCTGCTGGTGGCGGCCGCGGTGGCGTTCGGCGTCGCCGTGGTGTCGGTGACGTGCTGGTTCATCGTCCGCGGCCGGCTCCTCGCGCAGGTCGACGAGGACCTGAAGCAGGCCACCCAGCAGCCGCAGCACTACTCCGACGTGGTGGGCGCCCTCAGCGACTGCACCCAGACCCCGCAGGGCTCCCCGAGCGAGCTGCGCACCCGCGGCAACTACTACCTCCAGCTGGTGCGGGCGGACGGCACCGCCTGCGTCTCCTCGAACTCCGCCGGCGTGGTGAAGGTGACCGCCTCCGACCGCGACGTGATCCGGCGGCTCAGCGGCAGCGGCAACCGCGACGGGGTGCAGGTGCTGCGCAACGGCACCGCCAGCGACGGCACGTCCGTACGGGTGCTGACGCTCCCCCTGATCGTCACCCAGGGCCTGGGCACCGAGCCCCACCTCTTCCCCGGCACCGCCCTGCTCATCGCCACCCCCCTGGAGAGCACCCAGCGGACCCTGAACGACCTGGCGCTGATCCTGCTGCTCGTCTCCGGGATAGGCGTCGTCGGGGCCGGCGCGGCCGGCCTCGCGGTGGCCCGCGCCGGACTGCGGCCCGTCGACCGGCTCACCGAGGCCGTCGAGCACGTGGCCCGCACCGAGGACCTGACCATCCGCATCCCCGTGGCGGACGACAGCGAGGACGAGATCGCCCGGCTGTCGCGCTCCTTCAACTCCATGACCGCCTCCCTGGCCTCCTCCCGCGACCTCCAGCAGCAGCTGATCGCCGACGCCGGCCACGAACTGCGCACGCCCCTGACCTCCCTGCGCACCAACATCGAACTCCTCACCCGCAGCGAGGAGACCGGCCGCCCGCTGCCCGAGGCCGACCGCAAGGCGCTGATGGCGTCGGTGAAGGCGCAGATGACGGAGCTGGCCTCGCTCATCGGCGACCTCCAGGAGCTGTCCCGCTCCGACAGCCAGCGCGGCGAGCGCATCCAGGTGATCGCGCTCCAGGACACCGTGGAGGCGGCGCTGCGCCGGGCCCGGCTGCGCGGCCGCGAGCTGACCATCACGGCCGACGTGGAGCCCTGGTTCGTCCGCGCGGAGCCGGCGGCGATGGAGCGCGCGGTGGTCAACATCCTCGACAACGCGGTGAAGTTCAGTCCCGAGGGCGGCACGGTGGAGGTCCGGCTCGCCGACGGCGTCCTCACCGTCCGCGACCACGGCCCCGGCATCGCCGCCGACGAACTCCCGCACGTCTTCGACCGCTTCTGGCGCTCACCGAGCGCCCGCGCGCTGCCCGGCTCGGGTCTCGGGCTGTCCATCGTCGCCCGCACGGTCCGCCAGTCCGGCGGCGAGGTCACCCTGTCCCCGGCCGCCGGCGGCGGCACGGTGGCCACCGTACGGCTGCCCGGCGCGCCGACCCCGCCGCCGGAGACCCCGCCGCGGACGCCGCCCGCCGCCACGTAGCGCCCCGTCGGGGCGCGGCCGCGCCCATGGCGGGCGGTGCCCCGGGCGTGCCCTGCGCTGCCGGGCGCGGGCCGCGGCTCTGTACTCTCTGAGCCATGACCAGCGACGACAGCGCACCGATCGCCCGCCGGCTCGAAACCCTCTCCGAGCCGACCCCGGAACAGGCCGACGCCGTGCTGGAACTGCTGGCGGCGGCGGCCCGCGCGGACGGCCGGCAGGCGGTGTCCGAGCAGGGCCGGCTGCAACTGCGCGGCGGCGCCCGCGCAGGCGTGTCGCACCTGCTGCTCAGCGTCGACGGCGACCTCGTCGGCTACGCGCAGCTGGAGGACACCGACCCCGTGGAGGCGCCCGCCGCCGAGCTGGTCGTCCACCCGGCGCACCGCGGGCACGGGCACGGGCGGGCGCTGGGCGCGGCGCTGCTGGCCGCCTCCGGCAAGCGACTTAGGGTCTGGGCGCACGGCGGGCACTCCGCCGCCCGGCACCTCGCCCAGGTCCTCGGCCTCACCCTCTTCCGCGAACTGCGCCAGATGCGGCGGCCGTTGACGGACTTCGCGCTGCCCGAGGCGGCGCTGCCCGAGGGCGTCACGGTACGGTCCTTCGTCCCCGGTCAGGACGACGCCGCGTGGCTCGCGGTGAACGCCGAGGCGTTCGCCCACCACCCCGAACAGGGCTCCCTCACCCAGCGGGACCTCGACGACCGCGAGGCCCAGCCGTGGTTCGACCCGGCCGGTTTCTTCCTCGCCGAGCGCGCGGGCCGGCTGGTCGGCTTCCACTGGACCAAGGTCCACGCCGAGGAACGGCTCGGCGAGGTGTACGTCGTCGGCGTCCGCCCCGGCGCGCAGGGCGGCGGCCTCGGCAAGGCCCTCACGGTGATCGGCCTGCGCCACCTCGCCGAGGCGGGCCTGCCGACCGCGATGCTGTACGTCGACGCCGACAACAAGGCGGCGGTGACGGTCTACGAACGCCTGGGCTTCACCACGTACGAAACGGACCTGATGTACCGCACGGAGACCTGACAGACCCCGCGGGACGTGGTGCGCGGGCGGGGCGCGGCCCGTGGGCCTCAGGTGCCGTGGAGCGGTGCCGGGGCGTCGGGGTCCGGTGGGCGGCGGGTGCGGAGCGCGGGCCGACGTCTTCGCAGCGGCTGCGGCAGGCAGGCCGCGCACAGCACCGCCGCCCAGCACAGCAGCGCCGCCCACCGCCGGTGCGCCTGGCCCCAGTCCGGGTCGCCGGGCGGCGCCAGCAAGTCCCACCGGCTCGGCAGCAGCAGCGCGGCCACGGCCAGCGCGAGCAGGGCGAGGGCGGCGCCCGCGCCGGGTCCCGGCTCGCTTCGCAGCCGTACCGAGGCCGCCGCCAGGGCCACCGCGCCCGCCCCGATCGCGGCCGCCTCCAGCGTGACCGCGCCGGCCGGCGGCCGGGCCGCGGCGGGCACGAGGAACAGCACCGCCGCCCACCACCCCGCCGCGAGCGGCGCGACGAGCGCCAGGCGCAGCCCGGCCCGCACGGGCCGCCGCACCGGGACCGTCTCGGTGGTGTGCCGGGCGGGGTCGTCGAACAGGAACGCCAGCCCCAGCCCGCCGGCCAGCGCGGCCAGCCGGAGCACCAGCAGGCCGATCAGCGCGTCCGGCTGCTGCCCGGGCAGCCGGGTGCCGGCGGCCATCGCCGCGCCCGCGCCTCCCGCGGCCGCCAGCGCCCGCCAGGGCAGCACCCGCCACACCGCGCCGGCCAGCGCCCGCAGCGCGGCCCCGCGTCCCGCGTCGCCGCCAACCGTCACTCGGAGCACGAGTTCCCTCCCTCCGCGCCCAGGCCGGTGGCCGCGACGCCCAGCAGCTCCGCCGCCCGGGCCGTGGAGACGCCGGGCCTGGTCAGCTCGGTCCAGCGGGCCTTGACCCGCGCCGTCACCTCCGCGCGCGGGCGGTGCAGCAGCTCCGCCACGACCTTGGTCTGGCCGGCGCTCATCAGCAGCCCGGACGTGGGCGTCAGGACGTACGAGCCGCCCTCGGTGCTGTCGTCCAGCCGGACGGCGCGCAGTTGGCCGAGCGGGTCGTCGGCGGCGCCCAGCGCGAGCCACATGACGGCCACCACCCGGCCGTCGCACACCTCGCCGCCGGCCTTCTCGTCGCCCGCGACCAGCGTGGAGGCCAGCCCGGTCGAGAACTCGGGTACCCGGTTGCCGCCCCAGCGGGTGCCCACGGTGACGACGCCGGGTGCGGTGAGCGGGTCGTAGGAGGGGTCGCCCTCCAGGCCGTAACGGGCTTCGACGCGCTGCCGCACGGTCAGCGGCCGGGCGGCGGCGGCGCCGGGTGCCAGCGAGCGCACCCGCTCGACGGCCTCGGCCCAGTCGGCGGTGCGGCCGGTCCACTCGGGCAGCGCGCAGTAGGTCGTCGCCCCGCGCACGGCACAGCGCTCGACGCTCTCCGGGTGCTCGGACACCTGCGCCCGGGCCGCCTGGAGCGCGGCCGACGGGCCCGGGGACTGGCCGGCGATCCCGGCGGCGGTGGCGGCCAGCGCGAGGGCGGTCGCCGCCTTGATCCGGGCGGTGCGGCCGCCGCTGCGCAGCAGCGCCGCGCACAGCAGGAGCGCGATCAGGCCGGTGAGGTAGAGGGCGTGCCAGGCGGCCGGGCGGCCGATCAGGTCGGAGGGGAGCGGATCGCCGCCGGACTCGGCCACCACCGGGGACAGCCATTGGGTCCAGTGGCTGTCCGCGAACACCAGGGAGTCCAGGACGACGACGTACGAGGTGACCGCGAGGAGCGGGGCGGCGAAGGCGGAGGGGACCAGCCGGGCCAGCAGCACGCCCGCGACCCCGCACAGCAGCACCGTCAGCGGGGACACCGCGAGTTCGAAGACGGAGCCGTGGCCGACCGCGCCGGGCCTGAGCGCCGCCCAGCCGAAGCGCACGGCGACGATCAGGCCGCTGAACAGGGCGAACGGGACGACGGAGAGGGCGTGCCCGAGGGTGCGCCGCCACGGGTCCATGGCCAGGGTGCCGAAGTGCCGGTCGGTGTCCTGGCGGCGGGAGCGCAGCGCGGCGCGGTTGGCGCAGAGGAACAGGGCGACGCCGAGCAGCACGGCGCTGGTCTGGGTCTCCCGGTCGGCGTCCTGGAGGGCGGGGTAGCCGGCCATGCCCTCGCGGCCGGTCAGCTCGTGCCAGCCGAGGTGCCCGGAGATCATCTGCCGGACGACGGCGACCGTGTACACGGTGAAGAAGACCAGGACGACGATCTGCTGGAGCAGGTCGCGCGCCTCGAACAGGGCGAGGGCGAGGACGGCCCGGGCGCGCGGGCCGCCGGGGGCCGCGGCGGGGGTCACTGCGGCGTCCGGGGCGGTGACGGTCGTGGTCATCGGGTGACCGCCTGTGCGCCGGTGTCGTCGAGGGTGAGCAGGTAGCCGTCCTCCAGGGTGGGTTCGAGCAGGTCGGCGCCCTCGGGCGGATCGCCCACGTTGCGGAAGGCGCCGGCGCCGGTGCGCCAGCCGGCGCGGGCGCCCGGGTCGCGTTCGGCGCTGGACCACACCCGGCCGGCGGCGCGGGCGGTCAGCTCGGCGGGGGTTCCCTCGAAGCGGACGTGGCCGCCGGCCATGACGATCACCCGGTGGCAGAGCATCGCGACGTCCTCGGTCTGGTGGGTGGACAGCAGGACGGTGCGGCCCTCGCCGGTGCGGGTGATCAGCTCCCGGAAGCGCATCCGCTGCTCGGGGTCGAGCCCCGCGGTGGGCTCGTCCAGGACGAGGAAGCGGGGGTCGCCGACCAGGGCGGCGGCCAGGGCGACGCGCTGGCGCATGCCGCCGGACAGGCGCTTGATCCGCCGGCCGCGCACGTCGGCGAGGTCGACCTCCGCCAGCACCCGCCGCACCTCGCGGTGGCGGGCGGCGCGGTCGGTCAGCTCCTTGAGGATCGCCACGTAGTCGACGAACGCGAACGCCGTGAAGTCCGGGTGGAAGCCGGGGTTCTGCGGCAGGTAGCCGAGGGTGCGGCGCACCGCGAGGCGGCCCGCGGCGGTGCCCGGGTCGTGGCCGAGGACGGTGAAGGCGCCCCGGTCGGCGGGCACCGCGGTGGCGAGCACCCGCAGCAGCGTGGTCTTGCCGGCCCCGTTGGGCCCGAGCAGTCCGGTGATGCCCTCCTCCAGCCGCAGCGCCACGTCGTCGAGGGCGACGGTGCCGCCGTAGCGGAGGGTGAGCCCGGAGGCGGAGACGGTGACGGTCACGAGGCACTCCCGTGCGGAAGGGGGACGTCGAAGACGCCGGGGGCGGGGAAGCGGCGGGGCGCCGGGGCGGGGCGGACGCGGGAGGCCCGGGCCGGCCGCCGGGGGGCGGGGCGGGCGCGGGTCATGGCGTGCCTCCGTAGGGGCCGCCGGTGGGCGCGGTGCGGTCGGCGGCGAAGTCGAAGCGGTCGCGGAGGTGGACGAGAAGGACGACGGCGAGGGCGGCGACGGCCGCGGCGGCGCCCTGTCCGGCCGCGGTGAACGGCGGCAGCGTCGCGTCGCCGTGCCGTCCGGTCGCGGCCACCGCCAGCAGGGCGATCCAGCCGCCGCCGGTCAGGGCGGGCGCGAGGACCGCGCCCAGTCGCGGGGTGAGCGCGAGCCCGGTCGCGGTGAGGGCGAGCGCGGGCAGCAGCCAGGCCAGCGCCCGCAGCCCGTAGCCGGGCAGGGCGAGGGTGGCGAGCCCGTTCATGCCGAGCCCGACGGCCAGCACGGCCACCGTCCGCACCAGCACCAGCCGGAACCCGTGCAGCGGCGCGACGACGGCCATCTCGTACGCCGGGTCGCACACGGGCCCGTACGCCAGCGCCACCCCCGCCAGCGGCAGCAGCGGGGCGAGCGCGAGGAACAGGGTGGGCGAGTCGGCCTGGCGCAGGGCGTCGGAGGCGGCGACGGTCATGACCAGGACGGCGGTCACGGCCAGCAGCCAGGACCGGCGCAGCACCGGTGTGGCGGCCAGCAGCCGCGCGGTGTGGTCGGCGACGCCGCACCGCAGCAGCAGCCGTTCCAGCAGGCTCGGGCGCGGTGCGTCCAACTCGGCGTCGAGCCGGGCCCAGCCGGCGTCGAGCACGGCCGGGTCGGCGAGGCCGGCGAGCCGCACCCGGCACTCGGCGCAGCCGGCGAGGTGGGCGTCGGCGGACCACAGCAGCGGCGGGGCCAGCTCGCCCCGGTCGTAGGCGCGCAAGTCCTCCTCGGCCAGGTGCCAGGTCTGACGAGGGTTGGTGTCGCCGCTCATGCCAGCGCCTCCCGCAGTTGCTTGCGGGCACGCATCGCCCGCGTCTTGACCGTGCCGGGCGGAATGCCGAGCAGTACGGCCGCCTCCCGGGTCGTGAGTCCGTCGATCACCGTGGCCTGCAGGACCGCCCGCAGCTCCGGTGACAGCCGGGTGAGGGCGCCCGCGAGGTCCCCGTGCTCGACCCCCGAGAGCACGCGTTCCTCTGCGGACGCCTCGTCGCGGTGGCGCAGCCGGGCGAGCGCCTGGCGCAGCCGGCCGCGGGCGCCGTCGCCGCGCAGCGCGTCGACCAGCCGGCGGGCGCCGATCCGCCACAGCCAGCCGGCCACGTCGCCGTCCTCGCGGTAGACGGCCTTGCCGCGCCAGAGGGCCAGGAAGGTCTCCTGGACGACGTCGTCGACCATCGCCGGGTCGGCGCACCGCCCGCGCAGCCGCGCGGCCAGCCACGGCGCGTACCGCCGGTACAGCTCCTCGAAGGCGCGCCGGTCCCGCTCCGCGGCGATGCACCGCAGCAGCTCCCCGTCGCTTCTCGTTCCGCTCACAACCCCTCATCGGCCGGGACCGTCCGTCCGGTTCACTGCCCGGCCCACGATTTTCCCGGCGGCTGCCGGGGGCGCAGTTCCGGGGCAAGTCCGCCCCGGCTTTCCCGGGCCGGGACAACCGACCCGCTCCCCCTCAAGGAACCCCCTCCCCCGGAACCCGCGAGCCGTGTCCCGCTAGCCCGCACGTCATGTCGCCGTAACCGGTGATTCAGACTGGCTTGCGACGCTCACCCAATGAAGCCCGCCGTGCCCGAGCCCCCGCCGCCCCCCGAGGGGTCCGCCGCCGTGCTCCCGCCCGCGCTTTCCGACGCGCCTGTATCGCCCCCCGCGCGGAAGAATGGATTCATGAGCCAGTCAGACGCCCAGGCAGCACAGGTCCAGCCGCTCCAGCCGGTCCAGCCCTCCGTGGGCGCGATCGCCGCCCACCGCTCGCACACCGTGGCGGCCGCGGTCTCCGACCTGGACCCCGACATCGACGCCGACCTCGACGGCTACGACGAGTCGGCGGACGGCGCCGACACCCTGCCGCAGGGCCGCTTCCTCGACCGCGAACGCAGCTGGCTCGCCTTCAACGAACGGGTCCTCGAACTCGCCGAGGACCCGAACACCCCCCTGCTGGAGCGCGCGAACTTCCTCGCCATCTTCGCCAGCAACCTGGACGAGTTCTTCATGGTCCGGGTGGCCGGCCTCAAGCGCCGCATCGCCACCGGCGTGGCCACCCGCTCCGCCTCCGGGCTCCAGCCCCGCGAGGTGCTGGAGATGATCTGGGCGCGCTCGCGCGAACTGATGGCCCGGCACGCCGCCTGCTACCACGAGGACGTCGCCCCCGCCCTGGCGGAGGAGGGCATCCACCTGGTGCGCTGGAGCGAACTGACGGACAAGGAGCAGGCCCGCCTGTTCACCCTCTTCCGCCAGCGCATCTTCCCCGTGCTGACCCCCCTCGCCGTCGACCCCGCGCACCCCTTCCCGTACATCTCCGGCCTCTCCCTGAACCTGGCCGTCGTGGTGCGCAACCCGGTCACCGGACACCGCCACTTCGCCCGCGTCAAGGTGCCCCCGCTGCTCAACCGCTTCCTGGAGAGCTCCCCCGGCCGCTACGTCCCCCTCGAGGACGTCATCGCCGCACACCTGGAGGAGCTGTTCCCGGGCATGGAGGTCCTGGAGCACCACACCTTCCGCCTCACCCGCAACGAGGACCTGGAGGTCGAGGAGGACGACACCGAGAACCTCCTCCAGGCCCTGGAGAAGGAGCTGATGCGGCGCCGCTTCGGGCCGCCGGTGCGCCTGGAGGTCGAGGAGTCCATCGACCGCGAGGTCCTGGACCTCCTGGTGCGCGAGCTGAAGATCGGCGAGGCCGAGGTCTACCCGCTGCCCGGCCCCCTCGACCTGACCGGCCTGTTCCGCATCCACAGCCTGGACCGGCCCGAGCTGAAGTACCCGAAGTTCATCGCCGGCACCCACCGCGACCTCGCCGAGGTCGAATCGGCCTCCCCGCCGGACATCTTCGCCGCGCTGCGCAGCCGCGATGTCCTGCTGCACCACCCCTACGACTCCTTCTCCACCTCCGTGCAGGCCTTCCTGGAGCAGGCCGCCGCCGACCCCGACGTCCTCGCCATCAAGCAGACCCTGTACCGGACCTCGGGCGACTCCCCGATCGTGGACGCGCTCATAGACGCCGCCGAGTCCGGCAAGCAGGTCCTCGTCCTGGTCGAGATCAAGGCCCGCTTCGACGAGCACGCCAACATCAAGTGGGCGCGCAAACTGGAGGAGGCCGGCTGCCACGTCGTCTACGGCCTCGTCGGCCTGAAGACGCACTGCAAGCTGTCGCTGGTGGTCCGTCAGGAGGGCGACGACACGCTGCGCCGCTACAGCCACGTCGGCACCGGCAACTACCACCCCAAGACCGCCCGCCTCTACGAGGACCTCGGCCTGCTCACCGCCGACCCGCAGGTCGGCGCGGACCTCTCCGACCTCTTCAACCGGCTCTCCGGCTACTCCCGCCGCGAGACCTACCGCCGCCTGCTCGTCGCCCCCAAGTCCCTGCGCGACGGCCTGGTCTCCCGCATCCACAAGGAGATCCAGCACCACCGCGCCGGACGCCCCGCGTTCATCCGTATCAAGGTCAACTCCATGGTCGACGAGGCGGTCGTCGACGCGCTGTACGCCGCCTCGCAGGCCGGCGTCCCCGTCGACGTGTGGGTGCGCGGCATCTGCGCGCTGCGCCCCGGCGTCCCCGGCCTGTCGGAGAACATCCGCGTCCGCTCCATCCTCGGCCGCTTCCTGGAGCACTCCCGCGTCTTCGGGTTCGGCGGCGGCGGCGAACCCGAGATGTGGATCGGCAGCGCCGACATGATGCACCGCAACCTCGACCGCCGCATCGAGGCCCTGGTCCGGGTCACCGACCCCACCCACCGGGCCACGCTCAACCGGCTGCTCGAGACCGGCATGTCCGACACCACCGCCTCCTGGCACCTCGGCCCGGACGGCGAGTGGACCCGGCACGCGACCGATCCGGACGGCCAGCCCCTGCGCAACGTTCAGGAGATGCTCATAGACGCCCGGAGGCGCCGGCGTGGCACAGCGACACCTTGACCCGACGGATTCCACGGCCGCCGCCGCGTCCGTGCCCGCCGCCGCCCTCGCGGCGTATCTGCGCGCCCAGGCGACGGAGTTCCTGCGCGCCCTGCGCCTGCACCAGGAGAGCGGCGGCGTGGCGGGCGGCCCGGCGGAGCCCGTCGACGCGGCGCGCGCCCTGCGCCGCTCGGCCCGCCGCATCAGCGGCAGCCTGCACACCTTCCGCCCCCTGCTGGAGGAGGCCTGGGCGGAGGAACTCCGTCCCGAACTCGCCTGGCTCTCCGGCACCCTGGCCCTGGAACACGCCTGCCACTCCCGCCTGGACCGCCTGCTCCAGGCCCTGAACCGCCTCTCCCCGCGGGCCGACGCGCCCGCGGACGCGCTCGTCGAGGTGGCCGCGGGCAGTCGTGCCGCCGGATCGCCGGGGGCCGCCGCCGCACCGGAGCCCGCCGCCGGCGCCCGGGGCAGAGCGGCCGCCGCGGCGCCCGCCACGGCACCCGCCGGCCCGGTCCCCCGTCCCACGGCTCCGGCGAAAGGCCCCGCGCCCTCGGACCGGGGCAACCTCACCGTCGGCGCCGCCAAGGCGGGCGCCCTGCTCGACCGCCAGCTCACCCTGGCCCGCACCCGCGCCCACTCCACCGCCCTCCAGGCCCTCGGCTCCGCCCGCTTCCACGCGGTGGCCGACAAGGTCGCCGTCCTCGCCAGCGACGTCCCGCTCACCCCGGCCGCGCACACCGCCGACCTGCGTCCCCTGGCCGCCGCGGCCGAGGAGCGGCTGACCGACGCCGTCGCCGCGCTGCCGCTGGTCACCGCGGGCAGCCCGTACAACGCGGCGGCGCTGGTCCACGGCCTGTCCCCGGACCCGGCGCCGCACCCGCAGGACGCCCCCTGGCACCAGGTCCGCCTGCTGCTGCGCCTGCACCGCTACGCCGGCGAGGCGCTGCGCGGCGGCGAGGACCTGGACGCGCCGGTGGACCCGCGGCTGCTGGCGGCCGGCCAAGCGCTCAACCGGCACCGGGACGCCGCCGAGGCGGCGGCGGCCGCGTCGGCGGCGGCCCGCACCCCGCGCATCGCCCCGGCGACCGCGTACGCGCTCGGCGTGCTCCACGCCGACCAGCGGCACGAGGTGGAGGCGGCACGGTTCGCCTTCCAGCAGTCCTGGCAGAAACGGACGGTCGGCGCCGGCTGAGCGCGGCGCCGGCGCGCCACCGCCCGGAACCGCGGTACCGAATCACCACCCCGCGCCCGTCAGCCGCCCACCGTCAGCCGCCCCCCGTGTGCCCCTCCGCGTCCGTGCGCGCCAGGCTGCGCGCCCGGCGCGCGGGCCCGCGCCAGCCGCAGCTGCACCGCGCCACGCAGAAGCGGCCCTGCTCGGCGGTCGTCGTGCGATGGTCGGGGCGCCCCTGGTACTCCGGGGCGTTCCGCTGCTCCTGGCCGGGGCCCTGCCCCTCCTGCTGCGCCACGCCCACCACGCTACCCAGGCCGGGTGAACGCCCGGTTGCGGTTCGCGGTGGCGGCGGTCCCCGCGCGTGACGGGGCCCCCCACCCGTCGTTATCCGGACGAGGAGGGGCCCGTGACGGACGTACCGGCTGGGGGTAGGCAGGCGATGGCCAAGCGGCAGCGACGGCAGAGGGACGGCGCGGTGTTCGCGGCGGGGCTGCTGCTCTGCGCGTGCGTCTCGGGATGCGCCGGAGTGGGCGCCGCCTCCGAGGACACCCGCGCCGCCGACGATCCGGTGCGCACCCTGCGCCACGCCCCCGAGGCGCTGCTGTCGGCGGGCAGTTCGCAAACCCGTACGGCGATGGAGATGGCCACCGGCGGGACCCGGGTGACGATCCGCGGCGAGGGCGCCTACGACTTCCGCGGGCAGCTCGGACAGCTCACCGTGGTGCTGCCCACCGATCCGGCCGGGGCCCCCGAGCACGTGCCGATCGTGGAGCTCCTCGCGCCGGGCGCCCTGTTCATGAAGCACCGGGGCGCGGGCGTGCCCGCCGACAAGTGGGTGCGGGTGGCGACGGCGACGCTGTCCGACGGCAACCTCGTCACCGGCGGCGCCACCGACCCGCTCGTCGCGGCCGGGGTGCTGCGCGGGACGCGCAGGGCGACGTACCTGGGGCGTACCGAGGTGGCGGGGGTGGCGGTGCGGCACTTCCGGGGCACCGCCGACCTGGCGCTGGCGGCGCGGGCCGCCTCGGGGGCCGACCGGGCGGCGCTGCGGGCGGCGGCGAAAGGGTTCGCCACGGCGCAGGTGCCGTTCGACGCGTACCTCGACGACCAGGGCCGTGTCCGCAAGCTCCGGCAGAGCTTCTCGTTCGTCAACGGCCGCAGCCGCAGCCCGGTGGCCGTCGACTCCACGACGCTGCTGTTCGCCTTCGGCACCCGGGTCACCGTGACCCTGCCGCACGCCCGGGACATCTACACCGGCCGTATCGCCGAGGCGAACTAGCCCTTACGTGCCATGCGCACGACCCCCGCCCTCCCTACTCTAGGAAGCCGGTGACGGCAGAGAAGAGGTGACGCGCGTGGCTCCGGTCGGCGGTACGGCAGTTCAGGACCACGTGGCCCTCGCCGAGATCGAACTGTGCGGGGAGCTGATCATCGCGGCGTCGGCGGCCCGGGGGCGGCTCAGTCTGGAGTACATCGACGAGGTGCTGAGGGTGACCGAGGAGCGACGGACGGAAACCGGCCGGTGAGTTCCGGCACGGCGACCGCCGCCGTGTGACTCACGTCACCGCGTCGCGCGCGTCACGTCCGCAGCAGCCGGCCGATCGCCTTCGTGGCCTCCTCGACCTTGGCGTCGATCTCGGCGCCGCCCTTGACGGCCGCGTCGGCCACGCAGTGCCGCAGGTGCTCCTCCAGCAGTTGCAGCGCGAAGGACTGGAGGGCCTTGGTGGAGGCGGACACCTGGGTGAGTATGTCGATGCAGTAGACGTCCTCGTCGACCATGCGCTGCAGGCCCCGGATCTGGCCCTCGATCCGGCGCAGCCGCTTGAGGTGCTCGTCCTTCTGCTTGTGGTAGCCGTGGGTGACGTGCTCCGGCCCGCCCTGTTCGCTCTCGCAGGGCGCCGTCGCGCCGGCCTCGGTGGTCGTCATCGCGTCCTCCTGCTGGAACAAGATGGGCAGACATACCCCTGCCCGGTATATGGTAACGAATTTTCCGGGGTACAGGAGCCTTGGTCCGCCCCCGTGCCGACCACTGTGCCTGATGGGCGACACTGGGGACGGCCCCTTAGCCGTGGCCGGATGATGCGCTTAGCATCACCCTGACCGAAACCGAAGCACCCCGAGGACCACACGTGCGCTTTCGTCTGACCCCCAGGGAGACGAGCTTCTATGACATGTTCGCCGCGTCCGCGGACAACATCGTCACGGGCTCGAAGCTCCTGATGGAACTGCTCGGGGCGGACTCCTCCGCCCGGGGCGAGATCGCAGAGCGCATGCGGGCCGCGGAGCACGCGGGCGACGACGCCACACACGCGATCTTCCACCAGCTGAACTCCTCCTTCATCACGCCCTTCGACCGCGAGGACATCTACTCCCTCGCCTCGTCCCTCGACGACATCATGGACTTCATGGAGGAGGCCGTCGACCTGGTCGTCCTCTACAACGTCGAGGAACTGCCCAAGGGCGTCGAGCAGCAGATCGAGGTGCTGGCGCGGGCCGCGGAGCTCACGGCGGAGGCCATGCCGCACCTGCGGACCATGGACAACCTCACCGAGTACTGGATCGAGGTGAACCGCCTGGAGAACCAGGCGGACCAGATCCACCGCAAGCTCCTCGCCCACCTGTTCAACGGCAAGTACGACGCGATCGAGGTGCTGAAGCTCAAGCAGATCGTGGACGTGCTGGAGGAGGCGGCGGACGCCTTCGAGCACGTGGCGAACACGGTGGAGACCATCGCGGTCAAGGAGTCCTGAGGCGTCCATGGACACCTTCGCTCTGATACTGACCATCCTGGTCGCGCTCGGTTTCGCGTACACCAACGGCTTCCACGACTCCGCCAACGCCATCGCCACCTCCGTGTCGACCCGCGCGCTCACGCCGCGGGCCGCGCTGGCGATGGCCGCGGTGATGAACCTCGCCGGCGCCTTCCTCGGCAGCGGCATCGCCAAGACGGTCAGCGAGGGCCTGATCGACACGCCCACCGGCGGCCAGGGCATGGCCATCCTCTTCGCGGCCCTGCTCGGCGGCGTCGTGTGGAACCTGGTCACCTGGTACTTCGGCCTGCCCTCGTCCTCCTCGCACGCCCTGTTCGGCGGCCTGGTCGGCGCGGCGCTGGCCGGCGGCACGGCGGTGCACTGGTCGGGAGTCCTCGACAAGATCGTCATCCCGATGTTCCTGTCCCCGGTGGTCGGCCTGGTCGGCGGCTACCTGGTGATGACGGCGATCATGTGGATCTTCCGCCGCGCCAACCCGCACAAGGCCAAGCGCGGCTTCCGCATAGCGCAGACCGTCTCGGCGGCCGGCATGGCCCTCGGCCACGGTCTCCAGGACGCGCAGAAGACCATGGGCGTCGTGGTGATGGCGCTGGTCATCGGCGGCGCCGAGACCTACGGCGACCCCATCCCGGTGTGGGTGAAGCTGGTCTCCGCGCTGATGCTGTCGCTGGGCACCTACGCGGGCGGCTGGCGCATCATGCGCACCCTGGGCCGCAAGATCATCGAGCTGGACCCGCCGCAGGGCTTCGCCGCCGAGGCGACCGGCGCGTCGATCATGTTCGGCACGGCGTTCCTGTTCAAGGCGCCGATCTCCACCACCCATGTGATCACCTCCGCGATCATGGGCGTGGGCGCGACCAAGCGGGTCAACGCGGTCCGCTGGGGCGTCGCCAAGAACATCGTGCTCGGCTGGTTCATCACCATGCCGGCCGCGGCGCTGGTGGCGGCCGCCGCCTTCTCCCTGATCAACCTGGCGTTCCTGTAGAAAACGCCGCGCGCCGAGCGCGTAGGTAGCCGAGCGCATACGTAAGGGCCCGCCCCGGGCAAACCGGGAACGGGCCCTTCCGCGTCCTCGCGGTGGCACCGCCATGCAGCACCGCGAGGGGACTCGCCGGCCCCGTCGCCGAGGACGGGCGCCGGGATCAGCCGAAGCGGCCGGAGATGTAGTCCTCCGTGGCCTGCACCGACGGGTTGGAGAAGATCCGCTCGGTGTCGTCGATCTCGATCAGCCGGCCCGGCTGGCCGACCGCGGCCAGGTTGAAGAACGCGGTGCGGTCCGAGACCCGGGCGGCCTGCTGCATGTTGTGCGTCACGATGACGATCGTGAAGCGCTCCTTCAGCTCGCCGATCAGGTCCTCGATGGCGAGGGTCGAGATCGGGTCGAGGGCGGAGCACGGCTCGTCCATGAGCAGCACCTTCGGCTCGACCGCGATCGCGCGGGCGATGCACAGCCGCTGCTGCTGGCCGCCGGACAGGCCCGAGCCCGGCTTGTTCAGCCGGTCCTTGACCTCGTTCCACAGGTTGGCGCCCTTGAGCGACTTCTCGACGATGTCGTTCAGCTCGCTCTTGCGGTACTTGCCGTTCAGCCGCAGCCCCGCCGCCACGTTGTCGAAGATCGACATGGTGGGGAAGGGGTTGGGCCGCTGGAAGACCATGCCCACCTCGCGGCGGACGGAGACCGGGTCGATGCCGGAGCCGTAGAGATCCTCTGAGTCGAGCATCACCTTGCCCTCGACCCGGCCGCCGGGGGTGACCTCGTGCATGCGGTTCAGGGTGCGCAGGAACGTCGACTTGCCGCAGCCGGACGGCCCGATGAAGGCCGTCACCGAACGCGGCTCGACCGTCATCGAGATGTCCTCGATCGCCTTGTGGGAGCCGTAGTAGGCGGTGAGTCCGCTCACGTCGATTCGCTTGGCCATGACTGGTTCACTTCCAAAAAGTCTGGGTGTCGCCGGAAGGGCTCGCGCGGCGCCGGCCGCGCGTCGGTGCTTCAACGACCGGTCTTGGGCGCCTTCCAGCGGGCGATGCCGCGGGCCGCCAGGTTGAGGATCATCACGAAGGCGATCAGGGTGAGCGAGGCCGCCCACGCGCGGTCGTACGCCGCTCCCTCGCCCGCGCTGTTCGCGTACTGCTGGTAGATGTACAGCGGCAGCGAGGACTGCGCCCCCTCGAAGGGGTTCGTGTTGATGAACGGGTTGCCGAACACCAGCAGCAGCACGGGCGCGGTCTCGCCCGCGATACGGGCGATGGCCAGCACGATGCCGGTGGTGATGCCGCCCAGGGAGGTCGGCAGGACCACCTTGAGGATCGTGCGCCACTTGGGCACGCCCAGGGCGAGGGAGGCCTCGCGCAGCTCGTTCGGGACGAGCTTGAGCATCTCCTCGGTGGAGCGGACCACGACCGGCATCATCAGGATGGCCAGGGCCAGCGAGCCGGCGAAGCCGAACGGCTGCGTCTTGGTCATCAGCATCAGGCTGAGGATGAACAGACCGGCGACGATCGACGGGATGCCGGTCATCACGTCGACGAAGAAGGTGACGGAGCGGGCGAGGGCGCCGCGGCCGTACTCCACCAGGTAGATCGCGGTGAGGACGCCGACCGGCGCGCCGATCAGGGTGGCCAGGCCCACCTGCTCCAGGCTGCCGATGATGGCGTGGTAGATGCCGCCGCCCGGCTCGGTGTCGGCGACCACGCCCATCGAGTGGGTGAGGAAGTAGGGGTCGAGGACCTTCACACCGCGCTTGACGGTCACCCACACCAGGGAGACCAGCGGCACCAGGGCGATCAGGAAGGCGACCCAGACCAGGCTGGTCACGACGCGGTCCTTGGCCTGCCGGCGGCCCTCGACGCGGGCGGTGACGCCGTAGGTGCCGAGGACGAAGAGGACGGCGGCGATCAGGCCCCACTGGACGCGGCTGTGCAGACCGCCGGCCAGGCCGAGGACGATCGCGACGGCGAGCGAGCCGGCCGCGATCGCCCAGGGCGTCCACCGGGGCAGCGAGGCGCCGCGCAGGCTGCTCGGCCGCTGCTTGTCGGACATCGCTGCGGTGCTCATGCGTTGGCCCCCGAGTACTCCTTGCGGCGGGCGATGATCAGCCGGGCCGCGCCGTTGACCAGCAGGGTGATGACGAAGAGCACCAGACCGGAGGCGATCAGCGCGTCCCGGCCGAACTCGGTCGCCTCGCTGAACTTGCTGGCGATGTTCTGGGCGAAGGTGCCGCCGCCCGAGTCGAGCAGGCTGGCCTTGATCTCGAAGGTCGGGGAGAGCACGGTGGCCACGGCCATCGTCTCGCCGAGCGCGCGGCCGAGGCCGAGCATCGAGGCGGAGATCACGCCGGAGCGGCCGAAGGGCAGCACCGACATCCGGATGACCTCCCAGCGCGTGGCGCCGAGGGCCAGGGCGGCCTCCTCGTGCATCCGCGGGACCTGCCGGAAGACCTCGCGGCTCACGTTGGTGATGATCGGCAGGATCATGATCGCCAGCAGGATGCCCACGGTGAGCATCGAGCGGGGCGCCCCGCCGTTCCAGGAGAAGATCCCGGTCCAGCCGAGGTACTTGTCCAGCCAGCCGAACAGACCGTTCATGTGCGGGACGAGGATCAGCGCGCCCCACAGGCCGTAGACGATGGACGGCACGGCGGCGAGCAGGTCGATCACGTAGGCGATCGGGCCGCTCAAGCGGCGCGGGGCGTAGTGGGTGAGGAAGAGGGCGATGGCGACCGCGACCGGGACCGCGATGGCCATGGCGATGACCGACGAGACGACCGTGCCGTAGACGAGCACGGCGATGCCGAAGCTCGGCGGGGTCAGGCCGGTGTTCCACTCGAAGGTGGTGAGGAAGTTGCCGTGGTCGTCGCTGATGGCGAGGCACGCGCGGTAGGTGAGGAAGACCGCGATCGCGGCCATGATCACCAGGAGCAGGATGCCCGACCCGCGGGTCAGGCCGATGAAGATCCGGTCTCCGGGGCGGGCGACGGCGCGGGCGGCGCGCTGGTGCGCGGCCGGGCCGGGCGCGCCGGGGGACGCGGCGGCGTCGGTGTGCTGTGTGGATATGTCCATCGGGTTCTCCGGTCTGCGGAGCCGTACACGTTTTCACGGCCCCTGGCGGCGGTGCACCGGACGGTGCGGCCGGCCCCGGTCGGGGGCCGGCCGCACTCGGATCAGCTCAGGCCCTCGATGGTGGTGCGGACCTTGCTGATGATCGCCTCGGGGATCGGGGCGTAGTCCTTCTCGGTGAGGATCTTCTGGCCGTCCTCGCTGGCGATGTAGCGCAGGAACGCCTTGGTGGCGGGCAGCGTGTCGGCCTTGTTGCCCTTGTCGCAGGCGATCTCGTAGGTGACCAGGACCATCGGGTAGGCGCCGTCGGCCTTGGTGGCGTAGTTCAGCTTGAGCGACAGGTCGCTGCCGGTGCCGACGACCTTGGCGTCGGCGATGGCCTTGGTGGCGCCGTCGACGGTGGCCTTGACCGGGGCGGAGGCGCCGGTGTCGATGGCGACCGTGGACAGCTCCTTGGCGTACGACAGCTCGAAGTAGCCGACGGCGCCGTTGGTCTGCTTGACCTGCTGGGCCACGCCGGAGGACTGCGGGGCCGCCTGGCCGCCCTTGGCCTGCCAGGCCTTGCCGCCGGAGTAGGTCCAGTCGCTCGGGGCGGCGGCCTTCAGGTACTTGGTGAAGTTGTCCGTGGTGCCGGACTCGTCCGAGCGGTGGAAGGCCTGGATCTTCAGGTCGGGCAGCTTGGCGTTCGGGTTGAGCTTCTTGATCGCCGGGTCGTTCCAGTTCTGGATCTTGTCGTCGAAGATCTTCGCCAGGGTCGGCGCGTCCAGCACCAGGTCCGAGACGCCGGGGACGTTGTAGCCGACCGCGATCGGGCCGCCGACCATCGGCAGGTCGATGCCCTGGCCGCCGGAGCAGACCTTCTTGGACGCGGCGACGTCCTCCGGCTTGAGCGCCGAGTCGGAGCCGGCGAAGGCGACCTGGCCCTGGCCGAACGCGGTCACACCGGCGCCGGAGCCGCCGCCCTTGTAGTTGATCTGCACGCCGCAGGCCTGGCTGAACTCCTTCACCCAGGCGTCGATCGCGTTCTTCTGCGCGGAGGAGCCGTCGGCCAGCAGCTGGCCCTTGGCCCCGTCGCACTTGATGGAGCTGTTGGAGGCCGCGGTGCTGCTGCCGCCACCGGCGTTGTCCTTGCCGCCCGTGTCGTCGGAGCCGCACGCCGTGAGGGCCAGGGCGCCGGAGACGGCGAGAGCGCCGAGAGCGAGTGCCCGCCGGTTCTTGCGCTGAAGCTTCACTTGAGGGAGTTCCTTCCAGTTGCCGCCGTCCTGTCCGGCGGCGTGCGAAGAGTGGGCGACACCGGTGCGCCGAGTCGCGCACCAGCACCGGGTAAGGCCGAAATTAGGCAGAACAGGTGAAGCCGCCGATGGCCGGAAGTGAACGCGGGGTGAACCCCTGCCGTCGGCACGGTGAGGTCACGGAACGCTCACGGGGAGAACACGTGCAGGTCCCGACGGCAGGTCCGACGGGAGGTCCGACGGCGGGGTGCGCGCAAGGGTGGGCATCCGGGTGGGCGTCCGCTCCGGACCGCCCTGGCAGACTTCCGCCCCGGGGAGGAACCCGCCGGGTCCGGCGGCCGTCTCGGTTCACGGGGCCGATGCGGGGCCGATGCGGGGCCGATGCGGGGCCGATGCGGGGCCGATACGAGACCGACAGGGAGGGCGCGACATGGAACGGCGTGCGTTCATATCGGGCGGCACGGCGACCCTCGCCGCGCTCGCCACGGGTGCGTGCAGCGGCGGTTCGGGCGGGAACGGCGCCGCGTCCGGCGCGGCCGCCTCCCGTACGACCCTGGCTTCCGGGGCATCCGGTTCCTCCGGGTCCGCCAGGATCTCCGGGGCGTCCGGGGCGGCGCACCGCACCGCCGCCGACTGGGCCGCGCTCGCCCGCACCCTGGACGGCGCCCTGCTCCGCCCCGGCGACCGCGACTGGACGACGGCCCGTCAGCTCTACAACACCCGCTTCGACGGCCTGCGCCCGGCCGCCGTCGCCTACGTCGCGCACCCCGACGACATCCGCACGGCCCTCTCCTACGCCCGCGCCCGCGGCCTCCGCGTCGCCGTGCGCAACGGCGGCCACTCCTATGCCGGCTGGTCCTCGGGCGACGGCCGCCTGGTCGTCGACGTGTCCCGGCTCAACCAGGTCCGGGCGAGCGGCACCTCGGCGGTGGTGGGCGCCGGGGCGAAACTCATCGACGTCTACCGCGCCCTGGCCGCCAAGGGCGTGACCATACCCGCCGGCTCGTGCCCCACGGTGGGCGTCTCCGGCCTCACCCTCGGCGGCGGCCACGGCGTGGTCTCCCGCGCCTACGGCCTGACCTGCGACAGCCTCACCCAGGCCACCGTCGTCACCGCCGACGGCAGGACGCTGACCGCGAACTCCACCGAGAACAAGGACCTCTTCTGGGCGCTGCGCGGCGCCGGCAACGGCAACTTCGGCGTCGTCACCGAACTGCGCTTCCGCACCCACCCCGCACCGCAGGCCGTCTCCGCCCACCTCACCTGGCCGTGGGCCCGGGCGGCCGCCGTGGTGACGGCCTGGCAGGAGTGGGGGCCCGGCCAGCCGGACGAGATCTGGTCCTCCCTGCACCTGGAGAACACCCCCGGCGGCGCCCCGAGGGTGTCGGTGGCCGCCTTCTCCCTGGGCACGTACGGCGAACTCCAGAACGCGGTGGACCGCCTGGCGGCGCGGATCGGCGCGCGCGCCACCGGCGTCTCCCTGCGCCGCCACTCCTACCGGGAGGCCATGGAGGCGTACGCCGGCTGCTCGTCCTTCCCGAGCGAGCCGCAGTGCCATCTGCCCGGCCCGACGCCCGGCCGCTCCCCGCAGGGCAGGCTGGGCCGCGAGACGTACGCGGCCCGCTCGGACTTCTTCGACCGCTCGCTCTCCGCGGCCGGCGTCCAAGCGCTCCTGGCCCAGGTCCGGGGCGTGCGCGGCGGCGCGGGCTCGGTCGCGCTGGTCGCGCTCGGCGGCGCGGTCAACCGGGTCGCGCCCATGGCGACGGCGTTCGTCCACCGCCGCTCACGGATGCTGGCCCAGTACATCGCGTCCTGGACGCCCGGCACGGCCGGCACGACAGCCCAGTCCTGGCTGACGTCGGCGCACGGCGCGATGAAGCCGTACGCCTCCGGCGCCGCCTACCAGAACTACACCGACCCCACCCTCACCGACTGGCGCACGGCGTACTACGGCGCGGCGGCGCCCCGCCTGAAGCAGCTGAAGCAGCAGTACGACCCCACAGGCTTCTTCACCTTCCCGCAGGGCCTGTAACCCGCCCGGCCCGGCTGCAGACCCTGCTCGGGTCCAGAGGCCGCCAGGCCGACCTCACACGCCGCCGGACCGGTCACGCACTCCGGGGCTGCCTCACACGCACACCGGACGGCCGCACGCACCGCCAGAGCGGCCCTCACGCGGCCAGGTCCCGCTCCTCCACCGACGCCCGCTCCTCGCCCCGCGCCTCGGCCACTACGGCCTCGGCGCCCCGCTGCCCGCGCCCCCGCACCAGCCACGCCCCCCAGGCGGTCCCCTCGACCGCCTTCACCACGGGTGTCAGCAACGCCATCGCCATCGGCGACAGCAGCAGCACCACGGCGGTGCCGAGCGCGAACCCGCCCACCACGTCGGTCGGGTAGTGCACGCCCATGTACACCCGGCAGAAGCCCTCCAGCAGCGCCACCGCGATCCCCGCGAGACCGAACCGCCGGTTCGCGACGAACAGCGCGACCCCCATCGCCATGGTGATCGTGGCGTGGTCGCTGACGAAGGAGAAGTCGGTCTTCCCGGCGACCAGCACATCCAGACCCTGGTGGTCCCGGAACGGCCGGGGCCGCTCCACGAACCCCCGTATCGGCACGTTCACCAGCACCGCGATCCCGGCGGCCAGCGGCGCCCACACCAGCGCGGCGACCGACCCCGCGGCGTGCTCGCCGCCCCGCCGCCGCACGGACCACCAGCACCACACCACCAGCAGCACCGAGGCGAGCAGCAACCCGTACTCCCCGACGTACTCCACCGCCCGGTCGAACCAGTGCGGGGCGTCCTTGGCGAGGCCGTTGATGTCGTAGAGCAGGTCGACGTCGGGGTTCGACCCGGATTCGGCGAGTCCAGCCATGGTGCTGCGGCCCCTTCGTCGTGTCGTTCCGGTCGCACCCTGCGTGCGCCGCTCCTGCCACCCCCGTGGTCGTAGGTCCGCTCCCGCTGCGTGCGCGCGTCAGGCACCGCGCCCGACGTCGGCTTGGCTACGTCAACAGGAACGCACGGGCCCGCCGGATACGTTCCGCACTCCACCGAATGATCACGCAGACGTTACCGAAGAGAGACTCGTCGCCGCAGCTCAGGGCCATGGTTCACGCTCGGTTCACACCGCGGTGGGGAGCGCTTTCGCGCCATCTTCCGTTACCCGGGTCGCCCCGAAGTAGTCCGGTGTGTCGATGGGGTCGAAGCGGATCACGGCGCCCGTGCGCGGGGCGTCGATCATGTAGCCGCCGCCGACGTAGATGCCCACGTGCCGGATGGCCCGCGAATTGGTCAGATCGTCGGAGAAGAACACCAGATCGCCCGGCAGGAGTTCCTCCCGCTTGGGGTGCGGACCGGCGTTGTACTGGTCGTTGGCCACCCGCGGCAGCGTGATCCCCGCACTCCCGTACGCCGCCCGCGTCAGCCCCGAGCAGTCGAACCGCCCGCCCTGCGCCGCGGTCCCCTCCCCGCCCCACAGATAGGGCGTGCCCAGCTTGCTCTGCGCGTAGGAGATGGCGGTGGCGGCCTGCTCCGAGGGGTCCACCCGGGTCACCGGAGCGGCGAAGCTCTTCTCCAGGGTGGTGATCGTCTTCACGTAGTTCCGCGTCTCGGCGTACGGCGGCACCCCGCCGTACCGGATGACCGCGTCCGCCCCCGCGTTGTACGCGGCGAGCATGTTGTGCGTGGCGTTCCCCGGCACCGTACGCACATATTTGGCCAGTTCGCAGTCGTAGGAGGCGGCGGACGGAATCGCGTCGTCCGGATCCCAGACGTCACGCCTGCCGTCGCCGTCGCCGTCGACGCCGTGCGTGGCCCAGGTGCCGGGGATGAACTGCGCTATCCCCTCGGCCGCCGCCGGGGACTTGGCGTTCGGGTTGAACCCGCTCTCCTGGTACAGCTGGGCGGCCAGCAGCGCCGGGTTGAGGGCCGGACAGAGATTGCCCCACTTCTGCACGAGCGTCTGGTACGCGGCCGGCACCGCGCCCTTGGCGAGCCCGACGGACCCGCCGCCCACCCCGTTCACGATGTTGCCCGCGACGACGTAGACGCCGACCACCAGCACCAGCACGAAGGCGACCCCGGAACCGACGACGGCGCACGCCACGACCCAGCCCTTACGCACCGTCAATCACCCTCCGCACGCCGTGAGTCGGCCTGCGGACAGCTTAAGGTCGCCTTGCTTGTTTTCAGAGGGGCCCACACACCCGAAAACGGTTCGCCGACACGGACCGGCCACCGCACGGCCACACCGGGCGGCACCGCGGGAACGCGCCCGCGAGAAGCTTCCCGGGCACGCGCGGGCCTCCTAGGAAGCGCCCGCCGCGACCTCGTACAGCTCCGCCGCCTCGTCGGCGAAGACGACGCTGTAGGACGTGTCCGGGGTGGAGCCGCCCATCTCGTGGCCGCCCAGGACGCCGACGGTCTCGTGCCGGCCGTTCACCCACGGGCTGCCGCTGGTGCCGCTGGTGAACTTCGGGCAGTCGATGCGCTGTTGGGTGTCACTGTGCGCGCTGGGCCGGTTGGTGCAGCTGACCGGCACCTCGCGCTCGTCGGGATAGCCGCTGACGGTCACCGGCGTGACCCCGGTCCGCCGGCCCGTGACGAACCGGTTGGCACCGACGACGTCCTCGACGTCGTCGCCCTTGAGCGGGTCGAGCACGGCGAAGGCCAGGTCGCTGTCCTCGTCCTGGTCGCGGGACCAGCCGCCGGGCACGAAGCGCTTGCGCACCGACCACACGCCGTACGGCGCCTTCCCGGCGCGGTAGCCCGGCACGAAGACCAGGTCCCGGTCGCCGCTCACGCAGTGCGCGGCCGTCAGGATCAGGTTCCGGCCCGCGCTGTGCACGACCGAGGCGGTGCAGAAGTGGTTCCCGGACAGCGCGCCGGCCTTGTCCGCCGCGAACAGCGCGCCGACCCGGGCGCTCGGCGGAGTGGTGGCGGAGACCGCGGTCACTCCGAGCGGACCCGACCCGTCGTCGGCGGCCGCGACGGACGCGGACGTGACCGCTATCACCGCCACGGCGACGAACAGCGCCTGGTTCCGGGCGCGGCGACGAGAGCGTCCGTGACGAGCGGGACTCTGGTTACCTGAGGTGCGCATCATCAGGCCCCACTGTGACCCACGAAGGTGAGAAACGGGTCCGGACTTCACTGAGAATTTCCTGTGAAACCCCCGATCACCGCACACTGCGCCCCGCATCGTCCTCCTCGCCCCGACCCCGGTCCACGGGCCCGGCCGGCGCACCGAACGGCGCCGGCGACCGCCCTCCGCGCACCTGATGCCCCGGACCGCGCGCCCCAGTCCTCCCCGGCGCCCGGCGCGCACCGGCGGACGCCACGACTCCGGCGGCGCCGCGGGGCCGCCGGAGCGGCGAAGCGTGAGACCATCGAGACAGCGCTCACCCGACTGGCCGTCAGAAACCGCGCCGGGCGGGAGAAGTGAGAACGACAGGTCCACACGGCAGGTTTCGGTCGAACTTCATTGCCCGTCGTGACCTGCCGTGATACACACAGTAACCATACGTACGAAACTCGCCAGGCAATGGCGCCAAGTCGACATACGCGGGCGTCATCGTCGGCGACAATGAGCCTGACCTCTGCGCGCCCGCAGGGGCCGCGGAACTACCCACCAGGGGCGGTGACTTACATGCTCTTTGCGGCCGACAAGGGAGACATCAACACCATCATCGGCGGGATCGCCCCGAACTGGGGCCCCTTCGGCAGCCTGGGCAACGAGGCGAAGGTGATGATCGAGGTGGTGATGGCGGTGGCCATCCTGCTCTGCCTCGGCATCGCCGTCTGGGGAGCCGCCAAGCAGCGCATCGGCGCGACCGCCCTGCGCGACACCTTCAGCGCGGAACAGGGCAAGGGCCTGATCATCGCCGGCCTCACCGGGGTGTTCATCATCGGCTCCCTCGGCACGCTGTTCACCATCGTGTACGGCATGGCCGTGTAGAGCGGGTGACCGGCGCACACCCGCGCACGCCGCGCACGGTGCGCCGCCCAGGCCGCCGGCCGGCCCCGAGGACGCCGCCCGGTGCCCCCGCTGCCCCCACCCACCCACCGTGCCCACCGGCCGAGGTTGCGCTTCCCTGATGTCGAGTCACCACACCGCGCCCACGCGGCAACCAGCACGGCTACCGTCGTACTTCCACGCGTTCCGGTACGAGGGGTACGAGGTTCAGGTCGAGGTCGAGGTCGAGGTCGAGGTCGAGGTCGAGGTCGAGGGAGCGTACGGGACATGAGTCTCGGAGACGAGCACGGGTTCGGCGAGTCCGCACGCGCCGACGACGAGTACTACGACGGCGGCCGCACCCGCACCAGACTCCCCGACCGCGCCGGCGACCCCTACGGCGGCGCGCGCCGCGGCTCCCGCTCGTCCTCCCGGGGACTGATCACGGTGGTCGCCGTGGTCGTGCTGCTCATCGGCGCGATCGCCTTCGCGAACCACGGCGGCGGAAACGGCGGCTCGGGCGCCTCCGGCGACGGCGGCGACAAACCGAAGGCCGCGCCGACGGCCGCCTCCGGCGACAAACCCGTCACCACCAAGACCGCGGGCATCCCCTCCGGCTTCCCCCACGACGAAAGCGGCGCACAGAGCGCGGCGGCGAACTACTCGGTCGCCCTCGGCTCCGCCGAGATGTTCGACGCCGACCGACGGCACCGGATCGTGAACACCGTCTACGCGCCCGACGTCGCCGCCCGGCGCCAGGCGGACCTGGACAGCGCCTACTCCAGCGAGAAGTTCCTCGCCAACATCGGCCTCACCAAGAACGGCGCCGCGCCGGCCGGCCAGACGTTCGTCTCCCGGGTCGTCCCGGTGGGCTCCAAGGTCACGGCGCTGAACGGGGACACCGCGAGCGTCGAGGTCTGGTACACGTCGCTGTTCGGCCTGTCCGGGCAGGCCTCGATCAACCCCGTCTCGGAGAGCTGGTACACCACCACCTACCAGCTGAGCTGGGTCGGCAACGACTGGAAGATCACCGACTTCCAGCAGAAGGACGGCCCCGTGCCGGTGGGACGCGACCAGCGGGCCTCCACCGCCGACGACATGACGAAGGCCGTCGAGGAGTACGGAGGGTTCACGTATGCGCGCTAACCACCGCTTCCTGAAGGTGTCGGCCGCCGTCACCGCCGTACAGACCGCCGCGGTGCTGCTGGCCACCCGCGCCGTCGCCGCGCCGCCCACGCCCGGCGGCACTCCCTCGGCGCCGGCGTCGCCCGCCTCGTCGCCCTCGCCGTCGTCGAGCAAGGACCCCTGCGGCCTGATCCGCGGCCCGGCCAAGGACTACTGCGAGAAGGGCAGCGGCGGCGCCTCCCGGTCCAACGGCGTCACCTCCGACCCCACCTCCACCCTCGACCCCCTCTCCTCCCTCGCCAAGGGCTGCGCCGACGCCGCCTCCTGGACGGTCAAGCAGCTCAGCACCGCCGTGCAGTCGACCGCCACCGTCGACTTCACCAACCAGAAGTTCCTCCAGCAGTACGCCATCGTCTTCGCGGCCTCGGCCATCCTCACCCTGCTGCTGTGGCTCCTGGCCGTGGCCAAGCGGGCCGTGCGCGGCGTACCGCTGACCACCGCGATCTCCGAGGCGGTCGGCTTCCTGTGGCTGACCGTCCTCGCCTCCGCCTTCACCCCGCTGATCCTCTACACCGTCGTCTCCGCGACCGACAGCGTCAGCGACGTCCTGGCCAAGGCCACCGGCGACCAGACCGGCACGTTCTTCGGCACCTTCGCCGGCGCCCTGGACAAGGGAACCGACATCGGCGGCGGCCCGATCATGCTGATCCTGGTCTCCCTCGTCTCCATCCTCGCCGCCGGCATCCTCTACCTGGAGATGTTCCTGCGCGCCATCCTGCTCTACGTCGGCGCCCTGCTCGGCGTCGTCGTCTACTCGGGACTCGTCGACAAGAACCTCTGGGGCCACGTCCGCCGCTGGGCCGGCATCATGATCGCGGTCATCCTGGTCAAGCCGGTCATCGTCATCGTCCTCGGCCTGGCCAGCGCCCTCACCACCTCCGACAGCGGCCCCGACGCCCTCGGCGCCGTCGTCTCCGGCCTCGCCATCATCCTGCTCGCCATCTTCGCCAGCGCGATGATCTACCGCTTCGTCCCCGGCTTCGGCGACGAGATCGCGGCCGGCCGCAACAACCGCATCATGCAGGGCGCCGAACGCAAGGCCGCCGCCGTCATCAGCTCCCCGGCCACCATGGTCGCCCAGGGCATCAAGACCCACAGCACCCGCGCCGACAGCAACGGCGGCGGAGGCGGAGGCGGCTCCGCCCCCCGCCCGGCCAACCCCGCCTCCGGAGGATTCGCCGCGCACGGCTCGCGCGCCTCCGACGGCGGCGGCGGATCCGTCCCCTCCGCCACCCCGGCCCCCCGGGCGCCCAGCCCGGTCAACACCCCGCACGCCAGCAGCACCCGCAACAGCAGTACCAACCGCACGGGAGGTGAAGGGCGTTGACGACCGAATCCCACGTGTCCCCCGGGATCGCGCCCCGCCGTACTTATCTGATCGGCCGCGCCCGGCCGAACGCCATCGTCGGCCGCAACCGCGAGACGGGCGAGATCGCCCTCATCGTCGTGGGCGCGGCCATCGGCATGATGTGCGGGCTCCTCGTCCCGGTGCTGCCCCTGCGCATCGTGCTGCTGACCGGCTTCCCGCTGCTGGCCCTCGCCGCCGTCTACGTGCCCTACCGGCACCGCACCTTCTACAAGTGGTTCGAGATCAACCGCAGCTACAAGCGCACCGTCAAGCGCAACGCCGCCTACCGCTCCGGCGCGATGGAGGCCGGCACCCGCACCGACGGCCGCGAGATCGAGATCGGCCCGCCGCCCGGCATCGGCCGCATCACCTGGCTCGCCGCGCCCTTCGGCCCCGACGAGATCGCCGTCCTGCTGCACGCCGACCGCAAGACCGTCACCGCCGCCATCGAGATCGAGGGCCCCGGCGTCGGCCTGCGCGACTCCGAGGACCAGGAGGCCCTGGTCGACCGCTTCGGCACCCTGCTCAAGCACGTGGCCAACGGCGACGGCTTCGTCACCCGCCTCCAGATGCTCGCCCGCACCCTGCCCGCCGACCCCGACGCGCACGCCAAGGACGTCACCCAGCGTGGCGACGAGCGCGCCCCGGGCTGGCTCCAGCAGTCCTACGACCAGCTCCAGTCCATGGTCTCCACCAGCAGCGAGCAGCACCGCGCCTACCTCGTCGCCTGCATGCACTTCACCCGCGAACTGGCCGCCGAAGCGCACGCCATGGCCCGCGCCACCCGCCCGCAGTCCGGCCGCAAGCTGGACCGCGACGCCGGCCTCGCCGTCGTCATGGCCCGCGAGCTGACCGACATCTGCTCCCGCCTCCAGGAGGCCGACATCCGGGTGCGCCAGCCGCTCGGCCAGGGCCGGCTCGCCTCGCTGATCCACTCCATGTACGACCCGGACCACCCGATCGACCACATCCAGGCGATGACCCGGCGCAACGCCTGGCCCGCCGAGCTGGACGCCCGGGAGGCCACGTACCTCCAGGCCAAGACCCGCGAGTCCACCACCCGCGAGCCCTGGTGCCACGCCACCGCCTGGGTCAAGGAGTGGCCGATGACCCCCGTGGGCGTCAACTTCCTGGCCCCGCTCCTGGTCCACACCCCGGACGTCATCCGCACCGTCGCCGTCACGATGGACCTGGAACCCACCGAGGTCGCCATCGAACGCATGCTGACCGAGAAGACGAACGACGTCGCCGAGGCCAGCCGCGCCGCCAAGATGAACCGCACCGTCGACCCGCGCGACGTCGCCGCCCACAACCGCATCGACCAGCGCGGCGAGGACCTCGCCAGCGGCGCCGCCGGCGTCAACCTGGTCGGCTACATCACCGTCTCCTCCCGCACCCCCGAGGCCCTGGCCCGCGACAAGCGCACCATCAGGGCGTCGGCCGGCAAGTCGTACCTCAAGCTGGAGTGGTGCGACCGCGAGCACCACCGCGCCTTCGTGAACACGCTCCCGTTCGCCACCGGAATCCGACGGTAGGGGCTGATGCTCTGATGCGGGACCCGCTGACCGCGCTCACGGACGCCTTCACGTCCTTCCTGTTCGGGAAGGTCGAGACGACCAGGCTCCCGGTGCGCACCTCCACCGGCCAGGCCCAGGCGGTCTACCTGCCCACCGCCGCCCCCGGCCTCGGCGACTCGGGCGTCATCATCGGCCGCGAGGTGTACTCCGGGAAGGGCTACATCTACGACCCCTTCCAGCTGTACGGCCAGCAGCTGCCCGCCCCGCACTGGCTGGTCCTCGGCGAGTCCGGCAACGGCAAGTCGGCGCTGGAGAAGACCTACGTCCTGCGCCAGCTGCGCTTCCGCGACCGCCAGGTCGTCGTCCTGGACGCCCAGGGCGAGGACGGCGTCGGCGAGTGGAACCTCATCGCCGAGGAGCTGGGGATAACTCCCATCCGCCTCGACCCGACGGCCGCCCTCAACCACGGCATCCGCCTCAACCCGCTGGACCCGTCGATCACCACCACGGGCCAGCTGGCGCTGCTGCGCACCATCATCGAGGTCGCCATGGGCCACGGCCTGGACGAACGCTCCGGCTTCGCCCTGAAGGTCGCGCACGCCTACGTCAACGAGACGATCGTGCAGCGCCAGCCGGTGCTGTCCGACATCGTCGAGCAACTGCGCCACCCCGAGCCCGAGTCGGCCGAGGCGATGAACGTCGCCATAGACGACGTACGCGCCTGGGGCCTGGACGTCGCCCTGGTGCTGGACCGTCTGGTCGACGGCGACCTGCGCGGCATGTTCGACGGCCCGACCACGGTCGGCATCGACCTGGACGCGCCGCTGATCGTCTTCGACCTGTCCCACATCGACCGCAACTCCATCGCCATGCCCATCCTCATGGCGATCGTCGGCGTGTGGCTGGAGCACACCTGGATCCGCCCCGACCGCAAGAAGCGCATCTTCCTGGTGGAAGAGGCCTGGCACATCATCAACAGCCCGTTCGTCGCCCAGCTGTTCCAGCGGCTGCTGAAGTTCGGGCGCCGGCTGGGCCTCTCCTTCGTCGCGGTCGTCCACCACCTGTCCGACGTGGTGGACGGCGCGGCGGCCAAGGAGGCCGCGGCGATCCTGAAGATGGCCTCCACCCGCACCATCTACGCCCAGAAGGCCGACGAGGCCCGCGCCACCGGCCGGGTGATCGGCCTGCCCCGCTGGGCGGTGGAGATCATCCCGACCCTGACCCCGGGCATCGCGGTGTGGGACGTCAACGGCAACGTCCAGGTCGTCAAACACCTGATCACCGAGACCGAACGGCCGCTGGTCTTCACCGACCGCGCCATGACCGAGTCCTCCCTCGACCGCCTGGCCGACGACGCGCTGCGCGCCGCCGAACTGGAGGCCGAGGCACGGGCGGCGGCCTTCGTGGAGCAGCACGTCCCCGACCTGGGCGGCTCCTCCGAGTCGACGGTGGCCTAGGGCCTACAGAGAGGCGCACAGCGGTGAGACCGGACGACCGCGGGCAGGGCGGTGGCCGTCGGGACGGCCAGGGCGGCATTCCCGACGGCCTGCTGATCGGCCTCCTCGCCTTCCTCCTCGGCATGACGCTGCTGGTGTGGACGGCGACGGGCCTGGCCGGCCTGTTCAGCCACGGCTCCTGGCCGTCCGGCGTCTCCTTCACCCGTACGCCCCTGGCCATGCGCCACCTCGCCGCGCGACCGCACGACCTCCCCGGTGCCTGGCCCGGCACCCCACCGGCCGCGCTCTCCGGGTACGGTCTGTTCTGGGGCCTGTTCATCGGCCAGCTGATGGTGCTGTGCGTGCTGACCGTGTTCGTCCTGGGCACGCTGACCCGCTGGCGGGCCGGCCGGGCCCGCAGACGCGCGGAAGCAGCGGTGGCCAGGGAACGGGGGCCGGCGGAGCCCGCACCGGTCCCGTACGACGCCCCCGCCCACCACGAGGTCCCCCTCCAGCGCACCGCCCCCGCCCGCACGCCGGAACCCCGCACCGCCCCCCAGCAGCCGGCACCCGTACGGACACCCGTTCCGGAGGCGCCCCCGCCCGCAGCCGAGGAACCACCGCCGACGGCGGCGTTCCCGGAGGAGCCGCGGCCCACCGTGCTGGTGGCGTCGCGGGAGGAACGCCGGGGCCCGGCCGCCCAGGCGATCCGCGACGCCGCCGGCCCCGCCCTCGTCGTCACCTCGAACCCGGCACTGTGGCAGGACACCAAGGACTCCCGCGCCAAACTCGGCCCGGTCCTCCTCTACGACCCCACGCACCTGTGCGACACCCCGGCCCGGCTGCACTGGTCCCCCACGGCCGGCTGCGAGGACAAGCAGACCGCCCTGGCGCGGGCGAGGGCCCTCCTCGCCCCGGTCCGCCCGAGCGCGAAGATCGACCAGGCGGTGGCCGACACCGCGGAGACCCTGCTGCGCAGTTTCCTGCACGCCGCCGCCGTCGACGGCCGCACCATCCGCCACGTGCACCGCTGGTCGCAGGGCACCCAGCTCCAGGACGCGGTACGGACCCTGCGCACCAGCCCGAAGGCGGCCGCCGGCGCCGCGGGAGAGCTGGAGGCCGCGCTCACCTCGCACCCCGAACGCCGCGACATCGCGCAGGAACTGACGAGCCGTGCCCTGGCCGCCCTCTTCACGGTGAACGTCCGCGAGGCCTGCACTCCGCACCGAAATGATGCGCTCGCCTTGGATTCCTTCGTCAACGAAGGGGGAACGCTTTACGTGGTGGGGGAATCCATCGAGGATCCTCGCACCAACCCGGGCGCCATGCCTCTTCTGACGGCGCTCGCCGCAAGCGTGGTCGAGCGCGGCCGGCGCATGGCCGAACGGTCATCCTCCGGTCGGCTCGACCCACCACTCGCCCTCGTCCTGGACGACGTGGCGGCCGTGGCGCCGCTGCCCCAGCTCCCCGAGCTGCTGGCCGCGGGCGCCGGGCGGGGACTGCCGACCCTGGCCCTGCTCCGCTCCCGGGAACAGGGCCGCGCCCGCTGGCCGCACGACGAACTGCCCGCCTGACGGCCCCGCCGGCCTCAGGCCCGATCGAGTACGTACTCCAGCTCGGTCTGCTCGGGATGCCCGGACATGGGCACGGTGTGGCCGCTCGGCACGAACCCGAACCGCCGGTAGAAGTGCTGGGCCCGCCCGTTGTCCTCGTGCACGAACAGCCGCACCCGGTCCAGGCCGACCGACCAGGCCCATTGCACGGCCTCGTCGAACAGGACCTCGGTGAGACCGCAGCCGCGGTGCTCGGGCCGTACGTACACGCCGACGAGATGCCCCTGCCGCTGTTCGACCGGGCAGCCGGCCCAGTCCTTCGTCCCGGGCTCCTCGATCAGCACGGTGACGCTCCCGACCCACTCCCCGTCGGGCGCCTCCGCGATGAACTGCCGCATGGCGACCGCGCCTTCGGCGGCCCCGGCCGCCCGCTCCCGCCAGAAGGAATCCGGCTTGGCGGCGGCGTTCTCGTACGTCTCCAGGAAGGCGAGGTGGGCGATCGGGTCCTGCAACGCACGCAGCCGGAGCGTCTTCACGGCGGGCCACTCGTCGGCGCGTATGGCACGGACCAGGTACTTCTCGTCGCTGTCGGGACTGTCGGGGCTGCTCATGGGGTCACGGTAGTCCAGAAAAAAGAAAAGGCCCACACCGTTTCCGGTGTGGGCCTTTTCTGAAAAATTGTTCGGCGGTGTCCTACTCTCCCACAGGGTCCCCCCTGCAGTACCATCGGCGCTGTAAGGCTTAGCTTCCGGGTTCGGAATGTAACCGGGCGTTTCCCTCACGCTATGACCACCGAAACACTATGAAACTGTCAACCGCACCACACCGTGACCTGGCATGGGGTTGTTCGTGGTTTCAGAACCAACACAGTGGACGCGAGCAACTGAGGACAAGCCCTCGGCCTATTAGTACCGGTCACCTCCACACGTTACCGTGCTTCCAGATCCGGCCTATCAACCCAGTCGTCTACTGGGAGCCTTACCCCATCAAGTGGGTGGGAGTCCTCATCTCGAAGCAGGCTTCCCGCTTAGATGCTTTCAGCGGTTATCCCTCCCGAACGTAGCCAACCAGCCATGCCCTTGGCAGGACAACTGGCACACCAGAGGTTCGTCCGTCCCGGTCCTCTCGTACTAGGGACAGCCCTTCTCAAGACTCCTACGCGCACAGCGGATAGGGACCGAACTGTCTCACGACGTTCTAAACCCAGCTCGCGTACCGCTTTAATGGGCGAACAGCCCAACCCTTGGGACCGACTCCAGCCCCAGGATGCGACGAGCCGACATCGAGGTGCCAAACCATCCCGTCGATATGGACTCTTGGGGAAGATCAGCCTGTTATCCCCGGGGTACCTTTTATCCGTTGAGCGACGGCGCTTCCACAAGCCACCGCCGGATCACTAGTCCCGACTTTCGTCCCTGCTCGACCCGTCGGTCTCACAGTCAAGCTCCCTTGTGCACTTACACTCAACACCTGATTGCCAACCAGGCTGAGGGAACCTTTGGGCGCCTCCGTTACTCTTTAGGAGGCAACCGCCCCAGTTAAACTACCCATCAGACACTGTCCCTGATCCGGATCACGGACCCAGGTTAGACATCCAGCACGACCAGACTGGTATTTCAACGACGACTCCACAAACACTGGCGTGCCTGCTTCACAGTCTCCCAGCTATCCTACACAAGCCGAACCGAACACCAATATCAAACTGTAGTAAAGGTCCCGGGGTCTTTCCGTCCTGCTGCGCGAAACGAGCATCTTTACTCGTAGTGCAATTTCACCGGGCCTATGGTTGAGACAGTCGAGAAGTCGTTACGCCATTCGTGCAGGTCGGAACTTACCCGACAAGGAATTTCGCTACCTTAGGATGGTTATAGTTACCACCGCCGTTTACTGGCGCTTAAGTTCTCAGCTTCGCCACCCCGAAGAGTGACTAACCGGTCCCCTTAACGTTCCAGCACCGGGCAGGCGTCAGTCCGTATACATCGCCTTACGGCTTCGCACGGACCTGTGTTTTTAGTAAACAGTCGCTTCTCGCTGGTCTCTGCGGCCACCCCCAGCTCAGGGCGTAAAGCCCATCACCGAGTGTGGCCCCCCTTCTCCCGAAGTTACGGGGGCATTTTGCCGAGTTCCTTAACCATAGTTCACCCGAACGCCTCGGTATTCTCTACCTGACCACCTGAGTCGGTTTAGGGTACGGGCCGCCATGAAACTCGCTAGAGGCTTTTCTCGACAGCATAGGATCATCCACTTCACCACAATCGGCTCGGCATCAGGTCTCAGCCACATGTACGACGGATTTGCCTATCGCACGGCCTACACCCTTACCCCGGGACAACCACCGCCCGGGATGGACTACCTTCCTGCGTCACCCCATCACTCACCTACTAACCGCTTGGTCCGGCGGCTCCACCACTCCCCTCAACTCCGAAGAGATCAGGGCGGCTTCACGGCCTTAGCATCACGATGCTCGATGTTTGACGCTTCACAGCGGGTACCGGAATATCAACCGGTTATCCATCGACTACGCCTGTCGGCCTCGCCTTAGGTCCCGACTTACCCTGGGCAGATCAGCTTGACCCAGGAACCCTTAGTCAATCGGCGCACACGTTTCTCACGTGTGTATCGCTACTCATGCCTGCATTCTCACTCGTGAACCGTCCACAACTCGCTTCCGCGGCTGCTTCACCCGGCACACGACGCTCCCCTACCCATCACAGCCGCCGTTGGGCGTATATGCTGCAATGACACGACTTCGGCGGTACGCTTGAGCCCCGCTACATTGTCGGCGCGGAATCACTAGACCAGTGAGCTATTACGCACTCTTTCAAGGGTGGCTGCTTCTAAGCCAACCTCCTGGTTGTCTGTGCGACTCCACATCCTTTCCCACTTAGCGTACGCTTAGGGGCCTTAGTCGATGCTCTGGGCTGTTTCCCTCTCGACCATGGAGCTTATCCCCCACAGTCTCACTGCCGCGCTCTCACTTACCGGCATTCGGAGTTTGGCTAAGGTCAGTAACCCGGTAGGGCCCATCGCCTATCCAGTGCTCTACCTCCGGCAAGAAACACACGACGCTGCACCTAAATGCATTTCGGGGAGAACCAGCTATCACGGAGTTTGATTGGCCTTTCACCCCTAACCACAGGTCATCCCCCAGGTTTTCAACCCTGGTGGGTTCGGTCCTCCACGAAGTCTTACCTCCGCTTCAACCTGCCCATGGCTAGATCACTCCGCTTCGGGTCTTGAGCGTGCTACTCAACCGCCCTGTTCGGACTCGCTTTCGCTACGGCTACCCCACAACGGGTTAACCTCGCAACACACCGCAAACTCGCAGGCTCATTCTTCAAAAGGCACGCAGTCACGAGATGCAGCAAGCTGCATCCGACGCTCCCACGGCTTGTAGGCACACGGTTTCAGGTACTATTTCACTCCGCTCCCGCGGTACTTTTCACCATTCCCTCACGGTACTATCCGCTATCGGTCACCAGGGAATATTTAGGCTTAGCGGGTGGTCCCGCCAGATTCACACGGGATTTCTCGGGCCCCGTGCTACTTGGGTGTCTCTCAAACGAGCCGCTGACGTTTCGACTACGGGGGTCTTACCCTCTACGCCGGACCTTTCGCATGTCCTTCGCCTACATCAACGGTTTCTGACTCGTCCTGTTGCCGGCAGACAACAGAAGAGAGATCCCACAACCCCGCATGCGCAACCCCTGCCGGGTCTCACACGCATACGGTTTGGCCTCATCCGGTTTCGCTCGCCACTACTCCCGGAATCACGGTTGTTTTCTCTTCCTGCGGGTACTGAGATGTTTCACTTCCCCGCGTTCCCTCCACACTGCCTATGTGTTCAGCAGCGGGTGACAGCCCATGACGACTGCCGGGTTTCCCCATTCGGAAACCCCCGGATCAAAGCCTGGTTGACGACTCCCCGGGGACTATCGTGGCCTCCCACGTCCTTCATCGGTTCCTGGTGCCAAGGCATCCACCGTGCGCCCTTAAAAACTTGGCCACAGATGCTCGCGTCCACTGTGCAGTTCTCAAACAACGACCAACCACCCATCACCCCGGGACAACATCCCGAGTGCACTGGGGCCGGCATCCCGAAGGGCGAGCAACGCTCGCACCCTCAGACACCCAACAGCGTGCCCGACACAGCCAGCCGACCAGATCAGCGTTCCACGCCCCGAAGAGCAGTACTAGCGCCTGGTCCATCCTGGACCGTGCCGAATAGTCAACGTTCCACCCTTGAGCAACCAGCATCAGACATTCGCTGATGTACTGGCCTCTGACCGAGCGAACTCGGTAAGAAGTGCTCCTTAGAAAGGAGGTGATCCAGCCGCACCTTCCGGTACGGCTACCTTGTTACGACTTCGTCCCAATCGCCAGTCCCACCTTCGACAGCTCCCTCCCACAAGGGGTTGGGCCACCGGCTTCGGGTGTTACCGACTTTCGTGACGTGACGGGCGGTGTGTACAAGGCCCGGGAACGTATTCACCGCAGCAATGCTGATCTGCGATTACTAGCAACTCCGACTTCATGGGGTCGAGTTGCAGACCCCAATCCGAACTGAGACAGGCTTTTTGAGATTCGCTCTACCTCACGGTTTCGCAGCTCATTGTACCTGCCATTGTAGCACGTGTGCAGCCCAAGACATAAGGGGCATGATGACTTGACGTCGTCCCCACCTTCCTCCGAGTTGACCCCGGCAGTCTCCTGTGAGTCCCCATCACCCCGAAGGGCATGCTGGCAACACAGAACAAGGGTTGCGCTCGTTGCGGGACTTAACCCAACATCTCACGACACGAGCTGACGACAGCCATGCACCACCTGTACACCGACCACAAGGGGGGCACTATCTCTAATGCTTTCCGGTGTATGTCAAGCCTTGGTAAGGTTCTTCGCGTTGCGTCGAATTAAGCCACATGCTCCGCTGCTTGTGCGGGCCCCCGTCAATTCCTTTGAGTTTTAGCCTTGCGGCCGTACTCCCCAGGCGGGGAACTTAATGCGTTAGCTGCGGCACCGACGACGTGGAATGTCGCCAACACCTAGTTCCCACCGTTTACGGCGTGGACTACCAGGGTATCTAATCCTGTTCGCTCCCCACGCTTTCGCTCCTCAGCGTCAGTAATGGCCCAGAGATCCGCCTTCGCCACCGGTGTTCCTCCTGATATCTGCGCATTTCACCGCTACACCAGGAATTCCGATCTCCCCTACCACACTCTAGCCTGCCCGTATCGACTGCAGACCCGAGGTTAAGCCTCGGGCTTTCACAACCGACGTGACAAGCCGCCTACGAGCTCTTTACGCCCAATAATTCCGGACAACGCTTGCGCCCTACGTATTACCGCGGCTGCTGGCACGTAGTTAGCCGGCGCTTCTTCTGCAGGTACCGTCACTTTCGCTTCTTCCCTGCTGAAAGAGGTTTACAACCCGAAGGCCGTCATCCCTCACGCGGCGTCGCTGCATCAGGCTTTCGCCCATTGTGCAATATTCCCCACTGCTGCCTCCCGTAGGAGTCTGGGCCGTGTCTCAGTCCCAGTGTGGCCGGTCGCCCTCTCAGGCCGGCTACCCGTCGTCGCCTTGGTGAGCCATTACCTCACCAACAAGCTGATAGGCCGCGGGCTCATCCTTCACCGCCGGAGCTTTCCACCGCCCGACCATGCGGTCAGCGGTTGTATCCGGTATTAGACCCCGTTTCCAGGGCTTGTCCCAGAGTGAAGGGCAGATTGCCCACGTGTTACTCACCCGTTCGCCACTAATCCCCACCGAAGTGGTTCATCGTTCGACTTGCATGTGTTAAGCACGCCGCCAGCGTTCGTCCTGAGCCAGGATCAAACTCTCCGTGAATGTTTTCCCGTGATCGGGATAAACACACACGAGAGCGGAACAGTCGAGCGGAATAGGCTCGACCGTCCACAGCGTCCTCGCTGTGTTTTTTCAAAGGAACCTCGTCCCAGCTGATGCTGGAGACGGGGTATCAACATATCTGGCGTTGACTTTTGGCACGCTGTTGAGTTCTCAAGGAACGGACGCTTCCTTTGTACTCACCCTCTCGGGCTTTCCTCCGGGCTTTTCCCTTCGGTCTTGCGTTTCCGACTCTATCAGATCTTTCCGATCCGATTTCCTCGGTGCTTTCCAGGTTCCCGCTTCCGCGTTTCCCTTTCCGGCGGTTCCGACTCTATCAGATCCTTTTCGACCTGATCCCCGGTCAGCGGGGCTGTCTTCCCGGCCCGTTGGGCCGTTCCGACGTCTCAAACCTTAGCGGATCTTCTCGGCGATTCCCAATCGGCTCCTCGCGGATCCGTTCGGGGTCGACGAGCTCCATTCGAATTGAATTCGGGGACACCGAATGCAACCCGGCTGGGCGATCGTGCTGGTGGTTTGATGGCCGCAGGTGCGGCGAAAGGTGTCGCCGGTGAGCCGTTACGGCTCGGTGGCAACCCGAAGAACCCTACGGATCGGACAGAGGCGTGTCAAGCGGCGCCTGTCAAGATCTTTTCAGTCGAGGTCGCTGAGCCGGCCGCCGGCGTCCGGCTGGGCGTCCTCCACCCGGCGCAGCAGCCTGGTCAGGACCTCGTCGAACACCGCGCGCTCCGCGGGCGAGAGGTCCTGGAGGAGGTCACCCTCGAAGACCGTCGCCAGGCGCATGGCCTCCAGCCACTTCTCGCGGCCCTCGGGGGTCAGCTCCACGATGACGCGGACCCGGTTGTTCTCGTCGCGCTCCCGGGTGACCAGGCCCTCGCCGACCATGCGGTCGATGCGGTGGGTCATCGCGGCCGGGGTGAGGCCGAGCCGCTTGGCCAGCTCGCTGGGGCCCATCCGATAGGGGGCGCCGGACAGGACGAGGGCCTTGAGGACCTCCCACTCGGCGTTGCTGATGCCGAGCGCGGCGGTCTGCCGGCCGTAGGCGACGTTCATCCGGCGGTTGAGGCGGGAGAGCGCCGAGACGATCTTCTCGACCTGGGGGTCGAGGTCCTGGAACTCGCGCTGGTAGGCGGCGATCTGCTCGTCGAGGGTCGGTTCGCTGCCGATGCCGGGGGTGTCGCCCATGTCCGCAGTATGGCACGAGGCCGCTTGGCGTCGAAGTCCTTCCAGGTGTACAGTTTAGATTCAAAGTTTAGTGTCGAAGTCTTCAGTACTAACTACTGGAGTACGCGAACACACCACCAGTACCTACGTTCTCGAGAGAGGTGAACGTGACCAGGGCGATGGGCGCAGCGATGCGCCGGATCCACGTGGGCAACGCACTCAGCGCGTTCGGGCTCGGCTTCACCGTCCCCTACCTGTACGTCTATGTGGCGCAGGTGCGGGGTCTTGGGGCCATGACGGCGGGCTCGGTGCTCGCCGTCTTCGCCGTGGCCGCGCTGATCGTGCTGCCGTTCGCCGGCCGGGCGATCGTGCGGCGCGGCCCGCTGCCGGTCCTGCTCGCCGCCCTGGTCCTGGCCGCGCTCGGCGCGCTGAGCCTGGGGCTGGCGGGCGGTGCCGCGACCGTGCTGCTGTCGGCGGCGGCGCTGGGCGCCGGTCAGGCGGTCATGCAGCCGGCGCTGGCGACGATGATCGTGGACTGCTCGGACACGGAGACCCGGTCGCGGGCCTTCGCGATGCAGTTCTTCCTGCAGAACCTGGGGCTCGGCGTCGGCGGTCTCATAGGCGGCCATCTCGTCGACACCTCGCGGGTGTCGTCGTTCACGCTGCTGTTCGCGATCGAGGCGGCGGTGTTCGTACTGCTGGCCGGGGTGATGGCGACGGTGCGGATGCCGCGGGCGCCGAGGGTCGAGGGCGCCCCGGCGGGGTCGTCGGGCCGCGACGGCCGGCGGCAGCTGCTGGGGAACCGGGCCATGGTGCAGCTGTGCGTCCTGGGCTTCGTCCTCTTCTTCGCCTGCTACGGCCAGTTCGAGTCGGGGCTGAGCGCGTACGGCGTGGAGGCGGCCGGGATATCGACGTCGACGCTGGGGACGGCGCTGGCCGCGAACACGCTGATGATCGTGGTCGCGCAGTTCGCGGTGCTGAAGTTCGTCGAGCGGCGGCGGCGGTCGCGGGTGATCGCGGCCGTGGGCGTGATCTGGGCGGTCGCCTGGGCCGCGGCGGCGTACGCGGGGCTCGGGCACGGCAGTCATGCGATGGCGACGGCGGCGTTCGTGTCGACGTACGCGCTGTTCGGTCTGGGTGAGGCGATGCTGTCGCCGACGCTGGCGCCGCTGGTGGCCGATCTCGCGCCGGCCGGTCTCGCGGGGCAGTACAACTCGGCGTTCGCCCTGGTGAAGCAGCTTGCGCTGGCGGTCGGTCCGGCGGTGGGCGGTCCGCTGGCGGCGTCGCTGCCGGGGCCGTATGTGGTGGCGTTCCTGCTGTTCGCGCTGGGGGTCACGGTGCTGGCGCTGCGGCTGGGGCGGGTGCTCACGATGGCGCAGGACCATCCGTGGGCGGCGCGGAGCCGGGTGGTGGCGCGCGGCGGGGCGGCCGCGGAGCCGGTGGCCGCGGAGGCCTGACCCCGTCGGGGGCTGCCGGGGCTTCTCCCGGCCGCGGGGGCGTGCCGGTGGGTGCGCTGGGGCGGCCGTCACCTCTTGGTGGCGGCCGCCGTTCGCGTTCCTACGGCTCCTGCTGCCTGGCCGGCAGGGTGAATTCGCACCAGACCGCCTTGCCGCCGCCGGGGGTGCGGCGGGCGCCCCAGCCGGCGGCGATGGTGGCGACGATGGCGATGCCGCGGCCGGACTCGTCGGCCGGTTCGGCGCGGCGGCGCCTGGGGAGGTGGTCGTCGCCGTCGGTGACCTCGATGATGAGGCGGCGGTCGGTGCGGCGCAGCCGCAGGCGCATCGGGGGCGTGCCGTGCTGGAGGGAGTTGGCGACGAGTTCGCTGGCCGCGAGGACGCCCAGGTCGTGCAGGTCGGGCGGGAAGCGCCAGCTGGCCAGGACGCCGGAGGCGAAGGCTCGCGCGCGGGGGGCGGCCTCGACGCCGCCGAGCAGTTCGAGGGCGGCGTTGCGGAAGAGTTCGCCGTCGTGGCCGGTGCGGGCGGGGTGCTGGAGGACGAGGACGGCGACGTCGTCGTCGTGGTCGGCCTGGACGCCGGCCGAGCGGACGAGGCGGTCGCAGACGACCTGGGGGGTGCCGGTGGCGCCGGCCAGGGCGCGTTCGAGTGCGGTGATGCCCTCGTCGAGGTCTTCGTCCCGGCGTTCGACCAGGCCGTCGGTGTAGAGGACGGCGGTGGAGCCGGGGCCGAGCGGGACCGAGCCGGAGGCGTGCACCCAGCCGCCGGTGCCGAGTGGGGGGCCGGTGGGTTCGTCGGCGCGGACGACGGCGCCGCTCTCGTCGCGGACGAGGATCGGCAGATGGCCGGCGGAGGAATAGACGAGCCGGCCCTCGTTGGGGTCGTGGACGGCGTAGACGCAGGTCGCGATCTGGTTGGCGTCGATCTCGGCGGCGAGGCCGTCGAGGAGTTGCAGGATCTCGTGCGGGGGCAGGTCCATGCGGGCGTAGGCGCGCACGGCGGTGCGCAGCTGGCCCATGACGGCGGCGGCGCGCACGCCCCGGCCCATGACGTCGCCGATGACGAGGGCGGTGCGGCCGCCGCCGAGGGTGATGACGTCGTACCAGTCGCCGCCGACGGCCGCCTCCGTGCCGCCGGGCTGGTAGGTGGCGGCGACGCGCAGGTCGTCGGGTTGTTCCAGCACCTGGGGCAGGAGGGAGCGCTGGAGGGTGACGGCGGTCTCGCGCTGGCGGCGCTCGCTGGCGCGCAGGCGTTCGGCGGCCTCGGCGTGGTCGGTGACGTCGGTGGCGAAGACGAGGACACCGGGGCCGTTGGCGCGGTCGGCGCCGTCGGCTTCGCCGGCCGGGGTGCAGGTGAAGGTGTAGGAGCGGCCGTCGGTGGCCTTGCGGGACTTCAGGGTGCGGGGTCTGCCGCTGCGCAGGACCTGGTCGAGGAGCGGGAGCAGGCCCAGTTCACGCAGTTCGGGCAGGGCGTCGCGGGCGGGTTCGCCGAGGGGGCGGGCGCCGAAGGCCGCCGTGTAGGCGCCGTTGACGTAGGCGAGGCGGTGGTCGGGGCCGTGGACCAGGGCGACGAGGGCCGGGACGCGGTCGAGGACGTCGCGGGCGGGGAGGGTGTCGACGGCGGGCGCGGGCTCCGCCGGGTCGGCCGGCCGTGCGGCGCGGGCGGCGGGCACGGAGCCGTCGGCGCGCCGCTCCGGGGCGGTGGCGAGGTCGGTCCGCGCCGCCGCGCGGCGCTGCGTTCCGGGGATGCCGGGGAGCCGGGCGCTCCAGCGCGTGAAGTTCACGGATCCTTGCCTCGTGTCGTGTCGTCTCGGGCCGGCTCCGGGCCCGGCCGGGATGGGGGCCGCGCGGCGGGAGCGCGTTGGGCTGCCGCACCGGTCGGTGCGGCGCGGCGGTCGTACGGGGGCGGTGACCGGGGCGCGGCGGCTGTCGCCGCTCGGTCGGGGACAGTGTGGCAGTGTGGCCGCCGCGCGCCGACATCCGTGGGACGCCGGGGCGCGCCCGGGAGTTCCTGGGTTCGGTCAGGACGACCCTTTCGGGTTGATGTTCGGGTCGAGGGGATGTTTTCCACCGGCCGCGAGTTCGAATTCCGCCCTGGGGTGTTCCAGCGAGCCGAGGGACACGATCTCCCGCTTGAAGAGTCCCGCCAGCGTCCATTCCGCGAGGACCCGGGCCTTGCGGTTGACGGTGGGGACCCGGCTGAGGTGGTAGGCGCGGTGCATGAACCAGGCCGGGTAGCCCTTCAGCTTGCGCCCGTACACCTGTGCGACGCCCTTGTGGAGTCCCAGGGAGGCGACCGAGCCGGCGTACTTGTGCGCGTACGTCTGGAGGGGCTCGCCGCGCAGGGCGTGGGCGATGTTGTCGGCGAGGACACGGGCCTGGCGGACCGCGTGCTGGGCGTTGGGGGCGGTGTCGCGGCCGGGTTCGGCGGCGGTGACGTCGGGGACGGCGGCGGCGTCGCCCGCGGCCCAGGCGTGTTCGGTTCCGTCGACGGTCAGCTGGGCGGTGCACCTGAGCCGGCCGCGCTCGTCGCGGGGCAGGCCGGTGGCGGCGAGGAGGGGGTGCGGTTTGACGCCGGCGGTCCACACGAGGGTCCGGGTCGGGAAGCGCTGGCCGTCGCTGAGGACGGCGACGCGGTCGGCGCAGGACTCCAGGCGGGTGTGCAGCAGGACCTGGATGTTGCGGCGGCGCAGTTCGGTGACGGTGTAGCGGCCCATCTCCTCGCCGACCTCGGGCAGGATGCGGTCCGAGGCCTCGACCAGGATCCACTTCATGTCGGCGGGCTGGATGGTGCGGTAGTAGCGCGTGGCGTAGCGGGCCATGTCCTCCAGTTCGCCGAGCGCTTCCACGCCCGCGTAGCCGCCGCCGACGAAGACGAAGGTGAGGGCGGCGTCGCGGATCTCGGGGTCGCGGGTGGAGGAGGCGATGTCCATCTGCTCGATGACGTGGTTGCGCAGGCCGATGGCCTCCTCGACGGTCTTGAAGCCGATGCCGTAGTCGACGAGGCCGGGGATGGGCAGGGTGCGGGAGACGGAGCCGGGGGCGAGCACGAGTTCGTCGTACGTCAGTTCCTCGGCGCCGCCGCCCTCCTCGGTGGCGAGGGTGGTGACGGTGGCGGTGCGGCGCGCGTGGTCGACGGCGGTCGCCTCGCCGACGATGACGCGGCACTGGTCGAGGACGCGGCGCAGCGGCACGACGACGTGCCGGGGGGAGATCGCGCCGGCCGCCGCTTCGGGCAGGAAGGGCTGGTACGTCATATAAGGGTCGGGAGTGACGACCGTGATCTCGGCCTCGCCCCGTCTCAACTCCTGCTTCAGCCGCTGTTGCAGGCGCAGGGCCGTGTACATCCCGACGTAGCCGCCGCCGACAACGAGAATGCGCGCACGTTCCTTCACCATCCCATGACGCACCCGTGACCGTCGTTTGTCCACAGGCCCGACGATTCGGGTGCCTGCGCCGCGGTGTGCGCCGGGGTTGGCCGAATCCGCGAAGCGGAGGTGATGAGCGCAGGTCAGCGGGGGTGAGTGGGGGCGTGTGGGCGGATGCAATCCGGGCGTTTGCGACCCGTACTCCGATCGGGGGGCGCTCCGGGCGGAACCTGCCCCTTCTGAATTGACTCCCGCTCAACTATGTTCGTGTCGACGGGGTGTAGGGGATGGGGACGGACGAGTCCGCGGGATCTCACCGGATCTCGGGGACGGACTCGATCGTGCGTGATTCCCGTTTCCGCGCACCTCGCCTTCAGTGACGGGGAGTGTCTCCGGGGGGAGACGTCATTACCGGGGGAACAGTCATGCACATTCAGGACACTCATTGGTCGACCGCGTCCGCCGTCACGACCGGCGGCGCTGTGCTGGGCACGGCGGCCGGCGGGCGCGGGGACGAGTCCCGGGCGGCGCGGACCACGCCGCTGCGGGTGGACGCGCAGCGCAACCTGGAGCATGTGCTCAGGGCGGCGCGCGAGGTCTTCGGCGAGCTGGGGTACGGCGCGCCGATGGAGGACGTGGCGCGGCGCGCGCGGGTCGGCGTCGGCACCGTGTACCGGCGCTTTCCGAGCAAGGACGTCCTGGTGCGGCGGATAGCCGAGGAGGAGACCTCCCGGCTGACCGACCAGGCGCGGGCCGCGCTCGGGCAGGAGGACGACGCGTGGGCGGCGCTCTCTCGCTTCCTGCGCACGTCGGTGGCGTCCGGGGCCGGGCGGCTGCTGCCGCCGCAGGTGCTGCGGGTCGGCGTCGCCGAGGAGCACGCCGACGGCGCGGCCGGGCCGGACGGCGCCCGGCTGCCGCAGCAGCGGACCCAGCCCGGTTCGGGAGAGCTGCGGCTGGTGGCCGACGGGGCCGCGCTCGCGGCGGATCCCGCGCTCGACGACGCGGGGGCGGCGGCGCTGCTGGAGGTCGTGGGGCGGCTGGTGGAGCGGGCCCGCGCGGCGGGCGAACTGCGGCCGGACGTGTCGGTGTCGGACGTGCTGCTGGTCATCGCGACGGCGGCGCCCTCGCTCCCCGACCCGGCCCAGCAGGCGGCCGCCTCGGCCCGCCTCCTGGACATCCTCCTGGAGGGCCTGCGGTCCCGCCCTGCGTAAGAGGCGGCGCGGTCGGCGCGTCGGGCTCCGCGTGAGGTACGGCGGGCTGCGGAGCGGCGCGTTGCGGAGCGGCGAGTCGCGGGCCGGTGGGTTGCGGGCTGGTGGCCGGCGGAATGCCGTTCATCGGTCTCCGGCCGGCGGTACGTCGGCTGGGTGACGGCACACGCTTGACGGTTGGCGCCGCCGCTCGACGGGAGCGGCGTTGACGGCACGGCTCGACGTCACCGGCCCCGGCCGACGCCTACGCCGTGCCTCGACACGACCCGTACGGCGCGACCCGTACGGCGCGAAGCGGCGGGTTGTCTCGGGGCGGGGTGTTAGGCCGCCGGAGGCCAGGGCGTCGCGCTGGCGGACGATGCCAGCCGGGACCCCTCGGCCCCTGAACGTGCGGGCCGAAGCAGGCGGCACCGCACGGCCGCTGACGGCGAAGAGCTCACCGAGCCGCTGCCGGCCCGCCGCAGACCGTACGACGGGGGCGGGGCGTTCGGGGGCGGTGGGGCGTCTCGGGGTGAGGTGTTCAGCTGCCGGAGGCCAGGGCGTCGCGTTGGGGGGCGATGCCGGCCGGGACCGCGCGGGCGCGGGCCGGGGTGCCGGTCCAGCAGGTGCCCCGGCGGGCGAGCAGGCGGCGCAGCCACATCTCCAGGGCGACCAGGTCCGCCAGGCCGTCCAGGGGCAGCGGCTCGCCCTGGGCCGCCGCGCGCAGGGCCTTGCGGACCACCCGTGCCTCCACGAGGCCCGCCTCCGCGAGCAGCGGGGTGGCGAACAGGTCGATCAGGCCGTCCACGGCCACCCGCAGTCCCGCCCGGGCCGCGACGGCCGCCGGGGCGTGCGAGGGCGCGCCCCAGCCGGGCGGCAGTTCGCCGACTCCGGCGCCCTCCAGGACCGTGCGCAGGATGGCCGCGCGGGCCCCCGGCTGGACGCGCAGGGCCTCCGGCAGGGCGCGGCAGGCTCGGACGACCTGGTTGTCGAGGAACGGGGTGTGCAGCCGCTGGGAGCGGATCTCGGCGGCCTGTTCCAGGACGCGCAGGTCCGCGGCGCAGCGCGCCAGCGCGGCCCGTGCGCGGTGGTCGCCCGGCCGCTGGCCGGGGCCGGCGCCGGGCCGGGTCGTCGCGCCCTGGAGGCGAACCGATACTTCAGCCAGCGCCTCACCGGTCAGCCACCGCGCGGCCGGGCCGGGCCCGCCCCAGGTGAGCGCGGCCAGCGACGCCCCGACCGCGCCCGCGGGCTCGTCGAAGCGGCGGTGCAGCAGCCGGTCGGCCAGCCCCTCCAGGCCGGAGCGGTAGGGCGTGCGGGCCAGCCGCCGGGCCGCGCCGTAGACCCGCGCGGGCACCAGGACCGAGCCGTCGGCTCTGGTGAGGGCGGCGACGGGGCGGACCAGGTGGCGCCGTTTGCGGTCCATCAGGAGGTCGGCCAGGCGCGCGGGATGCGCGTCGAGCACCTGGCGGGCGCCGTAGCCGGTGAAGTGGTCGGCGCTGCCCGCGGCCAGCCGGGCGCGGTGCCGGGCCGCCGTGACCAGGGACGGGCCGGGCTCGTCGGTGAGCGGGCCGTCCAGGTCGACGTAGGGCAGGACGTCCTCGCCGCCCGTGACGACCACGTGGTGCAGGCGCGGGTTGGCGGCGAGGGTCCCGGCCCGTTCGAGTTCCGCCTCGCGGCCGCCGACGGCGAGGTCGTTGAAGGTGACGGCGAGCAGGCGTTCGCCGGCGCCGGTGCCGTGGCCCAGGAGCGTGCCGGGGTTGCCCGGCAGGCCGGCGGCCAGCAGGGCGAGCGTGCCCGAGGCCGGGCCGCCGGACAGGTCGGCGCCGATCCCGGGCACCGGCATCCCGCGGGCCGCGCGGCGCTCGGCCGGGCCCATGCCGGGCACCGGGCCGGGGTCGATGTCGGGCACGTGCCGGGGCGCGGAGAGGCGGGCCCGGACGGCCTCGACCAGGGCGTCGCGCACCGCGTCGACCGCGCTGTCGGGATCGGCGGGGGGCGCGGCGACGGCGAGCGAGGCGACCGGCTCGTACCCGGCGACCTCGCGCGCCCCGGCCCGCAGGATCAGGGCGTGCCCCGGAGGGATGCGCCGGACGCCCTCGTAGGGCGTGGAGTCGGCGAGCGCGGCCGGTACGTCGGGAGCGGCGAGCAGGGCGGCCAGGTGCCCGAAGTCGAGGTTGGCCTCGACGAGGTCGGCCAGCGGCAGCGCGGCCGTCGCGTAGGCCGTGCCGCCGGCCCAGGGAGTGTGGAACACCGGGCGCGCGCCCGCGAGGTCGCCGCAGACGGTGATGCGGCGGCCCACCTGGACGACGGCCGTGTAACTGCCGGGCCAGGCGGTCAGGTGCCGCAGTGCGCCCCCGCGCGCCGCGAACAGGCCGATGCGCAGCTGTTCGTCGGAGGCGCCGCAGGTGCCGAGCACCGCGACCCTGGTCTGCGCGTCGGCCTGCACCAGGCGGACCTCGTCGGGCCGCCAGTCGCCGACCGCCCACAGCGGATCGGGATCGCTCCACAGGAGCTGGGAGCCCACCGGCTGCACGGTCTCGCCGTCGTACCCGGTGGCGCCGGCGGAACCGATCCGGTCGGCGCCCGCGGCGGCGCTGCTCCACCCCACCAACCACCGCATCGACGCCTCCACGGACCGCGGACAACCAGGTGCACCGTTCGAACCGGTCACCATGCTGCCACGAAGGAAGCGCGCCGGAGGGGAGGCGGAGCCGCCTCGGGCCCGCGGTGCGCGCCTTCGCGCGCCGACCGCGTCGATGGCGCGCCGACGGCGAACGGCCGTGCCGGGCAAGGTCGTCGCGACCTGAATGCGCCCCCTGATGCGCTCCCCGCGATACTCCGCGCGCCGTCAAGTGCCGTGGTGGGGACGGAATTAGGTGACGGGACGATGGGGCTATTTTCAGCCAAATCGGAGTTCGGCGAACTGGCGTGCGCACGCTCCGTACACGCGCGGCGCGGCAGCCGGCAACGCACGGTCCGGGAGGCGGAGTTCGCCTCCCGGACCGGTCCGCCGCCCGCGGGGATGTAGGCGGCGGTGTCCCCCAGCCCACTGGATCCAGTACAGCGGGCCGACCCACGCAGGACCATGCAACAGCCGCTCCGGTGGCCGGAGTAGAGCGCACGCACGGGCGCACGGCCACACATCGGGAGCACGCCGGCACCCTGCGTGCAGGCTCCGTACTCCCGTGCGGACCACAATCCCGCCATCCGGAAGAATGCCCCTTAACGCTTGGGATGCGGCGAACTACGCTGGGTTTACGAATGCCGCGTGGTTATGCCAGCGCGGCAGCCGTCTGTGTCGAGGGGTGGCGCATGTCCAGGGAGCAACGCGGGCCGAACGAGAAACTCGGCGCCGTTCTCGCCCTCGCGGGAATCAGCAACGCAGGGCTCGCACGGCGCGTCAACGACCTCGGCGCCCAGCGCGGTTTGACACTTCGCTACGACAAGACGTCGGTGGCGCGCTGGGTCTCGAAGGGGATGGTGCCGCAGGGCGCGGCGCCGCACCTCATCGCCGCCGCCATCGGCCAGAAGCTCGGCCGCCCGGTGCCGCTGCACGAGATCGGCCTGGCGGACGCGGACCCCGCGCCCGAGGTGGGCCTCGCCTTCCCCCGGGACGTCGCCCAGGCGGTGCGGTCGGCGACCGAGCTGTACCGGCTGGACCTGGCCGGGCGCCGGGCCGGCTCCGGCGGCATCTGGCAGTCGCTGGCCGGCTCGTTCGCCGTGACCGCGTACGCCACTCCCGCCTCCCGGTGGCTGATAACCCCGGCCGACAGCTCGGTGGCACGCGAGGCGAACACGGCGGAGGGCTCGGGCGCACCGCTGAAAGTCGGCCACAGCGACGTCGGGAAGCTGCGCGAGGCCGCCGAGGACGCCAGGCGCTGGGACTCCAAGTACGGGGGCGGCGACTGGCGTTCGTCGATGGTCCCGGAGTGTCTGCGGGTGGAGGCGGCGCCGCTGCTGCTCGGCTCGTACTCCGACGAGGTCGGCAGGGCCCTGTTCGGCGCGTCCGCCGAGCTGACCCGGCTGGCCGGCTGGATGGCCTTCGACACCGGCCAGCAGGAGGCCGCGCAGCGCTACTACATCCAGGCGCTGCGGCTGGCCCGCGCGGCGGCCGACGTGCCCCTGGGGGGCTACGTCCTGGCGTCGATGTCCCTCCAGGCGACCTACCGCGGCTTCGGCGACGAGGGCGTCGACCTCGCGCAGGCCGCCCTGGAGCGCAACCGCGGCCTGGCCACGGCCCGCACCATGAGCTTCTTCCGCCTCGTGGAGGCACGCGCCCACGCGCGCGCCGGGGACGCCCAGGCGGCCGGCGCGGCCCTGAAGGCGGCCGAGGGCTGGCTGGAGCGCTCCCGGGAGGGCGACAACGACCCCTCCTGGCTGGGCTTCTACGGCTACGACCGGTTCGCCGCCGACGCCGCCGAGTGCTACCGCGACCTGAAGGCGCCCCGCCAGGTCCGCCGCTTCACCGAGCAGGCGCTGTCGAAGCCGACGGAGGAGTTCGTGCGCTCGCACGGCCTCCGGCTCGTCGTCTCCGCGGTCGCCGAACTGGAGTCGGGCAACCTGGACGCGGCCTGCGAGCAGGGCGTGCGGGCGGTGGAGGTCGCCGGGCGCATCTCCTCGGCGCGCACCATGGAGTACGTCAGGGACCTCCTGCACCGGCTGGAGCCCTACGGCGACGAACCCCGCGTGGCCGAGCTGCGCGAACGGGCCCGGCCGCTGCTGGTGACCCCCGCCTAGCCGGCAGCCGTCCGCCTCGGGGCGCCCGGAGGGCGTCCGCCACCCGGGTTCGCGGGCATTGTCAGTGGCACGGTGCACTATCGAGGCGGGAGGTGGAGCGGATGCGGCCGAGGATCGCTCACGACTGCGACGTGCTGGTGGTCGGCGGCGGGATCGTCGGGCTGTCGACGGCGTACGCGATCACGCGTGCCGCGCCGGGCACCCGCGTGACCGTGCTGGAGAAGGAGCCGGGTCCGGCCCGGCACCAGACGGGACGCAACAGCGGGGTGATCCACAGCGGGATCTACTACCGGCCGGGCTCCCTCAAGGCGCGGTACGCGGTGCGGGGCGCGGCCGAGATGGTCAAGTTCTGCGCCGAGTACGGCGTCGCGCACGCCGTCACCGGCAAGCTGATCGTCGCGACCTCGCGCGCCGAGCTGCCCCGGCTGCACGCCCTGGTGCAGCGCGGCCGGGAGAACGGCATCCCGGTGCGCGAGCTGGGCGCCGCGCAGATCGCGGAGTACGAGCCCGAGGTGCGCGGACTGGCCGCGATCCACGTGGGCACGACCGGGATCTGCGACTACACCGACGTGGCCCGGCACCTGGCCGACGCCTCCGGCGCGGAGATCCGCTACGGGGCGCGGGTCGTCCAGGTGGACCGCCGCCCGCGGCTGGGGGTGGCCGTCCGCACCGCGCGCGGGGACGTCGTGCGCGGGCGGGTGCTGGTGAACTGCGCGGGGCTGCACTGCGACGAGGTGGCGCGGCTGACCGGCGACGACCCGGGGATGCGGATCGTGCCGTTCCGCGGGGAGTACTACGAGCTGGCGCGGCCGGAGCTGGTGCGGGGCCTGGTGTATCCGGTGCCGGACCCGGCGTTCCCGTTCCTCGGCGTGCACCTCACCCGCGGGATCGACGGCGGCGTGCACGTCGGGCCCAACGCGGTGCCGGCGCTGGCCCGCGAGGGGTACGGGTGGGGGGTCGTACGGCCCCGGGAGCTGGCCGGGACGCTCGGCTGGCCGGGCTCGTGGCGGATCGCCCGGCGGCACTGGCGGTACGGGGCCGGGGAGCTGCGGCGGTCGGTGTCCAAGGGGGCGTTCACGCAGGCGGTGCGCAGGCTCCTGCCGGAGGTGGCGGACGGGGATCTGGTGCCGGCCGCCGCGGGCGTGCGGGCGCAGGCGGTGCTGCGGGACGGGACGCTGGTGGACGACTTCCTGATCCGGGAGGGTGCGCGGGCGGTGCACGTGCTGAACGCGCCGTCGCCGGCGGCCACGGCGTCGCTGCCGATCGGACGCGAGGTCGCCCGCCGGGCGCTGTCGGCCCTGGCGCAGGGGTGAGGGTCTCCCCCCGGAGGGTCCCCGCCCCTGCCCGGCCCGTCCCTGCCCGGCCCGTCCCTGGGGGCTGCCGCTCCCGGACCCCCGCTGTCGGCCCGAACGGCCTCGTCCTCACCCGCCGGACGGGCTGCTTCGCTCGACCGGGTCGTAAAATCGGTGGCACTGTGTCTGAGTCCTTGAAGCTTTCTCCCGCCCGTCAGCCCGCACCCGACGCCGACGGCGCCGTTCCGCTCGGCCGGCCCAAGGGGGAGCCCCGCTTCCCCGACGGCCCCCAGGCCGATCCGGCCGGATCGCACTTCGAGCGGCGGATCCGGAGTTTCCAGCCCCGGCGCAGCCGGGTCACCACCGGGCAGGCGGAGGCGCTCCAGCGGCTGTGGTCCCGGTGGGGGCTGGACATCGACGGGCAGCGGGTCCTGGACCTGGCCGAGCTGTTCGGCGACCGCCGCCCCGTCGTGCTGGAGATCGGGTTCGGGATGGGCGAGGCCACCGCGAAGATGGCGGCCGCCGACCCGGACACCGGCATCCTGGCCGTCGACGTCCACACGCCCGGTCAGGGCAACCTGCTGGCCCTCGCCGAACGCACCGGCCTCGGCAACGTCCGGGTCGCCAACGGCGACGCGATCATCCTGCTGCGCGAGATGCTCACCCCGGACTCCCTCGACGGCCTGCGCGTCTACTTCCCCGACCCCTGGCCCAAGAAGCGGCACCACAAGCGGCGGCTGATCCAGCCGGAGTTCCTGACGCTGGCCGCCGCCCGGCTGCGGCCCGGGGCGATCGTGCACTGCGCGACCGACTGGGAGCCGTACGCCGAACAGATGCTCGACGTGCTGACCGCGCACCCCGCCTTCGAGAACACCCGCGCCGACGGCGGCTTCGCCCCCCGCCCCGGCTTCCGCCCCCTGACCCGGTTCGAGGGCCAGGGCCTGGAGAAGGGGCACGTGGTGAACGACCTGCTCTTCCGCCGCGTACCCCACGACGAGCAGCAGCGATAGCACGAGACCGCACAGGACCGCACCGCCCGCGCCCGGACCTCGATACCCCGTCGCGGGCGGTCCCCTCCCTCGTTAGGGTCAATCACGTGGTCACCAGTCCCCCGTACCCGACGCATCCCAGCGGTCCCGCCCCCGTCGGCGGCCCACCGCGGCACGCCCACTGGTGGCAGAAACGGTGGGTGCGGTACGGCGCCCTGGCCGCCCTGCTGGCGCTGTCCGGGCTCGTCATCCTCGCCCTCGTACGGCGGCAGACCGGCACCGAGGGCCTCCTGGTCGGACTGGGCCTGGCCGTGCTGCCGGTGCCGCTGCTGACGGCCGCGTTCCGCTGGCTGGACCGCGTCGACCCGGGACCCTGGCGCAACATGGTGTTCGCGTTCGCGTGGGGCGCCTGCGCCGCGGCGCTCATCGCCATCGTCGCCAACAGCTTCGCGACGAAGTGGATCGCCACGGCGACCGCCGACCCGGCCGGGGCGGACACCCTGGGCGCGACGGTGATAGCCCCGATCGTGGAGGAGTCCGCGAAGGCCGCCGCCGTGCTGCTGGTCTTCCTCTTCCGCAGACGCGACTTCACCGGCATCGTCGACGGGGTGGTGATAGCCGGGGTGACCGCGACCGGCTTCGCGTTCACCGAGAACATCCTCTACCTCGGCACCGCCTTCGGCGCCGACCAGATGACCGGCGGCCGGGGCATCGCCTCCGTCACCGCGGCCACCTTCTTCGTGCGCGTGGTGATGTCGCCCTTCGCGCACCCGCTGTTCACCGTCTTCACCGGCATCGGCTTCGGCATCGCCGCGTCCCTGTCCGCCGAGCGCCACCGGGTGCGCCGCGCCCTGCTGCCGCCGGCCGGACTGCTGCTGGCGATGGGCATGCACGCCTTCTGGAACAGCTCCTCGACCTTCGGCGAGTACGGCTTCTTCGCGGTCTACGGCGCCTTCATGCTGCCCGCCCTCGGGCTGCTGACCTGGCTGGTGGTCTGGACCCGCCAGCGGGAGCTGCGCACGGTGCGCGAGGAGTTGCCCGCGTACGCCGCCGCCGGGTGGCTGACCCCCGCCGAGCCGTTCGCCCTCGGGTCCATGCGGGCCCGCCGGGTGGCCCGCGAGTACGCCGGCCGGCACCTGGGCAAGCCCGCGGCGCGCACCGTCGCCCAGTACGAGGCGTACGCGACCTCGCTGGCGTTCCTGCGCCGCCGCGGCCGCCTCGGCCGGGCCGGCGCCGGCTTCGCCGCCCGCGAGCAGGAGCTGCTGCACGCGATGTGGCGCGGCCGCGAGGTGGCGCGGCCCGCGCTCGACCACGCGGCCCGGATGACCGCGCCGCCGGTGCGGGTGGTCGCCCCGCCGTGGCCGGTCCTCGGCGTGTACGGCCAGTCCCAGCGCTACGGCGCCCCGCACCCCCACCCGCGCCCCCAGGGCCCCGGCCCCGCCCCCGGTGCGCACGGGTACGGGTATCCGCAGAGCGGTCCGGTCGCGCCCGGGGCGGCGCAGGGGTACGGGTCGTACGGCGCCGCCGGCGCGGCTCCGGCGCCGTACCCCGCGTACAACCCCTACCGGACGCAACCCTGATCTGAGCCGGTCGTCCGGATCGGATCGGATCACCCGGATCGGATCGCCCGGGTCGGATCGCCCGGGTCGGATCGTCCGGTCAGGCGGATGCCTGGGTCAGCTTGCCGATCTCGTCGTCCGTCAGCCGCAGTCCGGCGACGGCGAGCAGGGCCGGGAGCTGCTCCACGGTCCGCGCCGAGGCGATCGGGGCGGCCACCGTCGGCTGGGCCGCGAGCCAGGCCAGGGCCACCGTGGCGACCTCGGCGTCATGGGCCCGGGCGACCTCGTCGAGGGCGGTGAGGACCTTCTGGCCGCGCTCGGTCGCCAGGTGCTTGGCGGCGCCCTCGGCCCGCGCGCTGTCCACCGTCGTACCCGGCCGGTACTTGCCGGTCAGGAAGCCGGAGGCCAGCGCGAAGTACGGCATCGCGGCCAGGCCGGCCCGCTCGGCGAGGTCCCGCAGCTCTCCCTCGTAGGTGTCGCGCGAGACGAGGTTGTAGTGCGGCTGGAGCGCCACGTAGCGGGCCAGGCCCTCGCGCTCGGAGAACTCCAGGGACGCCTTCAGGCGCTCGGCGGAGATGTTGGAGGCGCCGATCTGGCGCACCTTGCCCGCCCTCACCAGCTCGTCCAGGGCGCCGATGATCTCCTCGACGGGCACCTCGGGCTGGTCGAAGTGGGTGTAGTACAGGTCGATGCGGTCGGTGCCGAGCCGCTTGAGGGAGGCGTCGGCGGCGGCCTTGATGTTGGCGGCGGACAGGCCCTTGAAGTCGGGGTGCTGGCTGACCTTGGTGGCGATGACGACGTCGGAGCGGTTGCCGCGCTCCTTGATCCACTCGCCGATGATCGTCTCGGACTCGCCGCCGTGGTTGCCCTCGATCCACGCGGAGTAGGAGTCGGCGGTGTCCACGAAGTTGCCGCCGGCCGCCGCGTAGGCGTCGAGCACGGCGAAGGACCGGTCCCGGTCGGCGGTCCAGCCGAAGACGTTGCCGCCGAGGGCGAGCGGGAAGACCTCGAGGTCGGACTGGCCGAGCTTGCGAAGAGAAGTCATGTACGACATCAACGGCCATGGCAGAGCGGCCCATTCCGTGCCCCGCCGGATCCGGGCGCAAAGATCGCGCAAACAGCGCCCGGCGGAGCGTCCGTGCGGGGCCGTCTCAGGGGTTGAGGCCCTTGCCGTTCAGCCACGCCATCGGGTCAATGCCGGTGGCCTGCCCGCCCGGGTGGACCTCCAGGTGCAGGTGCGGCCCGGTGACGTTGCCGGTGGCGCCGACCCGGCCGATGACCTCGCCGGTGCCGACCTTCTGGCCGGCCGAGACGCTGATCGAGGACTGGTGGCAGAACCACAGCTCGGTGCCGTCGTCGAGGGTGAGGATCGTGCGGTAGCCGTAGGCGCCGGCCCAGCCGGCCTCGGTGACGGTGCCGCTGTGGATGGCCTTGATCAGCGTGCCGGTGGGCGCGGCGAAGTCGAGGCCGGTGTGGTGGCCGGAGGACCACATGGAGCCGGCCTGGCCGAAGGTGGAGGTGATCGTGTAGGACGAGGTCGGCAGCGTGTACTGCTTGGCCAACTCGGCCAGGCGCGCCTCCTCGGCCTTCTTCCTGGCCTCCTCCTCCGCCCGCTTCTTCGCGGCGGCGGCCTTGGCCTCGGCCTCCTGCTTGGCCTGGGCCGCGTCGGCCTGGGCCTTCTTCACCGCGGCGGCCTCGGTGGCGGCCCGCGCCTTCGCCTCGACCTGGGCCTGCTGCTGCTCGGCCTGGGCCATGATCCGGTTGCGCAGCGCCTCGCCCGCGTCGGCGGTGCCGCGCGCGGCCTGGACCTGCTGGGCCTGCTGAGCCTGCGGGACCTGGGGGGCGGCCTCGACCACGTCGCTGAGCGCGGTCGCCGAGCCCACGGGTGCGGCGGTGTCCTCGGCGGAGTCGTCGAAGAGCGCGCCGACGGCCGGCAGGTGGTCCACGGAGGGCAGGTCGGGCAGCGAGAGGGAGACCGGCGGCTTGCCGGTGTTGGCGCTGGCCATGCCGCCCGCGCCGACGGCGGCGATGACGCCGACGCCGAGGACGGTGGAGCTGCGCGCGAGCCCGCCGCCGCGCTGCTTGGCGACGCGGTGCCGGCCGCGTACGGGGCGGAGGGAGTCCTCGGTGGGGTTCCACTCCTCCCAGGGGCCCTCGTCGGGGCGCCGCTCGCCGTAACCGAAGGACTCGGTGCGCCGGCTCGGCAGGAACGGGGCTTCAGAGGCAGGCCGGTTGGACGCCACGCGGGCGTGCTCCTTTCCTTCCGCGTCGCCTACCGGGTTAGCTGACGGGTTCGGAGCGGGAAGGTCTCCTACGCGCGTCGACCGGCCGTGAGACGGCACGGGTGACGTGCGATTCACCCCAAGGTGGTGGTTCCCCGGTTCCCTCGCGGGATTCGGCGCGTGCGCGCACGGAGCCGCCTCTGGTGACGGCTGGGACGACCGCGCTGCGTTATCGAACGTTAATAGACGCGGGGGTTTGATTCCAAGCCGTGCGGCTTGATCATTAAACCTTTTTGGCCAGGACATACCGCTCACGGGGGACTGAAGGCGGGTGAGTTGACAAAGAATCAGGCCATCCACGGGCTCTCCTCGGCCATCGGCGGTACGCGGCGTGAGGTGATGGTGTGTCAGTTGTTATGCGGAGGGGGTCTGCCCGCTCACGTGTGGTGACGGGGGGCGAGGGCCGAGGGCCGAGGACCGAGGTGTCCGGGAAACACTCAGGGCCGGAATCCTGTGATCGGATTCCGGCCCTGAGTCTTCAGTAGCGGGGACAGGATTTGAACCTGCGACCTCTGGGTTATGAGCCCAGCGAGCTACCGAGCTGCTCCACCCCGCGTCGGTGAAACCAGTGTATCCCATGTTCGGGACCGGTTGCACACGAGTTCACCTGAGCCCCGGATCCAGGTGCCGGTTGGGCTCCCGGGCCGCCGCCTCGTACTCCGGCAGGACGACGACCTCCGCGCCCGCGCCCGCCAGGAGCCCGGCCCCGTCGGCCGCCTCGACGAACGTGTCCGGCTCCCGCCAGGCCGTGACCACCCGCCGCACCCCGGCGTCCAGAATCAGCCGGGCGCACGGCCGCGGCCGGGAGGCGCGTCGGGCGCACGGCTCCAGGCTGCTGTACACCGTGGCCCCGCCGAGCCGCGGATCGGCCGGGTCGATCTTGGCGAGTGCCGCCTCCTCCGCGTGCACGACGGGATCGCCGCCCTCCCGCGAGTGGCCCCGCGCCAGCTCGGTGCCGTCGGCGGCGACGACCACCGCGCCCACGCTGAACGCGGTCGCCGAGGGCGGGCACCGCAGCGCCAGCTCGCAGGCGGTCCGCAGCCAGTGCCGGTCGGCGGGGACGGTCCGCCCGCCGGCGCCGGGGGCGGTGGGCTCGTACCGCAGGAGGACCACGTCCCCGACGGCCCGGGTCTCCACCAGCCGCAGCCGCCCGCCCTGGTACGGCCCCGGCCCGAACAGCCGGGGCGCGGCCGGGTCGCCCACGAACAGCGGAGCGAGCACCAGCTGCACCTCGTCGGCGAGCTGCCGCTGGAGCAGCTGGGTGTGGATCGTGCCGCCGCCCTCGACCATGAGCCGCCGCACACCGAGCACGTCGTGCAGGTGTGCGAGCAGCAGCCGCCAGTCGAGCTCCGGGCCCAGGGGCACGACGTCGACGGCGGGGTGTGTGGCCGGGGTGAGGCCGGTGCCCCGCAGGCGCGCGGCGCCCTCGTCGGTGGTGTAGACGGCCTTCGCGCCGCCCGTGTGCCAGAAACGCGCCCCCGGGTCCAGTTCCCCCGAGGCGCTGACCGTGACCTTCAGCGGGTACTCCGGCAGCCCGGCGGCGACCCGGGCCGCGCGCCGCTCGGGCGAGTTGACCAGCAGCCGCGGGTTGTCGGCGCGCAGCGTGCCGGCCCCGACGAGGATCGCGTCCACGGACGCCCGTACCTCGTCCACCCGCTCGAAGTCGGCGGGGCCGGACAGCAGGAGGCGGTCGGGGCCGGTGTCGTCCAGGTAGCCGTCGAGGGAGACGGCGGCGGACAGCAGGACGTACGGGAGGGGCATCGACGCGTTCTCCTCGGGCGGGAGGCAGGTGGGGCGGGCGGCCGGCCGCCGGGCCGGGACGTGCTCCCAGTCTGGCGGAGGCCGCGCGCCGCCCGCGGCTACGGGATGCCGAGTTCGAAGAGGGCGTAGCCCGCGTACGAGCCGGAGGCCAGCGCCGCGATGCCGAGCAGCGTGTACAGCAGGGCCGGGCCGATCCGGCGCAGGGCGAGGGCGAGCGGGAGGAACAGCGGGAAGGCGGGGAGCAGGTAGCGCGAGACGTTGCCGAAGATCTGCTGGCTGCCCAGGACCAGGACCATGGTCATGACCGTGTAGACGACCAGGGCGACCGGTGGCCGCAGCCGGATCAGCAGCAGGAGCAGCGCGAGCGCCAGCAGGACGACGCCGACGCCGATCAGGTCCTCGTAGGGGTAGGCGTAGATGTAGTCGTAGTGGCCCACCGGCAGCGACCTGAGCACGCGCAGCGTGTGCTTGCCGTAGTCGAAGGAGTGGGCCCACGCGCCGCTCTGGAGCTTGAAGTAGCCGCCGTAGTCGCCCATGCGGTGGCCCACCCAGGCGAGGTAGCCGGCCAGGCCGAGCGGGGCGATCAGCAGCGCGGCCAGGGGGCGGGCGCCGTCCTCGCGCCGGCGCAGCGCGAGCAGCGCGGCCACGGCCAGCGCGGCGATCAGCGCGGCGGCGGTGGGGCGGTTGAGGCCGGCGAGGCAGGTGAGGACCCCGGCGGTGAGCCAGCGGCGGGTGAGGACGGCGTGGCAGGCCCAGACGGCGAGGGCGACGTAGAGCGAGTCGGAGTAGACCGCCCATTCCACGCCGGAACCCGGCCACACGGCCCACAGTCCGGCGGCGGCGAGCCCCGCCCGCCGGCCGCCGAACCGCTCGGTCAGGGCGTAGATCCCGAGGGCGGCGGCGAAGGACGCGACGACGGAGACCAGCAGCCCGGCGCCGTACAGGCCCAGCCCGGTGACCTCGGAGACCAGCCGCATCAGGGCCGGGTACAGCGGGAAGAACGCCGCCGAGTTCTCCTGGACGGTGATCAGGCCGGTCGCGCCGGGGACCGCCTCCAGCGCCGGGTGGTAGCCGTGCGCGGCGATCTGCTGGTACCACCAGCCGTCCCAGGTGGCCAGGACGTCCCAGGGGTGGGCGCCGCCGCCGAAGCGGGGGGCCTTGGTGCGGTAGTCGCCGGCGGAGTCGAGCAGGGAGAGGAAGACGACGAAGCCGGCGAGCTTCAGCGTGCCGTAGACCGCGAGGACGGGGCCGAGACGGCGGGCGGCGCTGCGCAGCGCCGAGCGGGGCGTATGTATGGACGAGGGGGCGGGGGTGTCCTCGGGGGCGGCGGCCGTGCCGGCCGCGTCCGCGGCCGTAGCCGTCGCGGCCGTCGCGTCCGCCCCGTTCCGGATGTTCTCTCGGCTCATCGGGCTGCGGCTCCGGTACGGCGGCGACGGGACGCGGCGCGGGCCGCACCCGTGCGGAGGAAGGGGGACCGCAGCAGCGCGATGGCCAGGTCGGCGGCGACCAGGGCGGCGAGTTCGGTGCGGTGGGCGGCGGACGGCGCGGCGTGGTGCAGGGCCGCGAGGGTTCCGCCGGTCAGCAGCAGTGCGACCGGCAGGGTGAGCCGCCGGTGCGCCGCGGGTCCGGCGAGGGCGCAGACGAGGACGGCCAGCGCGTTGGCGCTCTGCGCGCCGGTGGCCGGGCGCAGCGCCGCGTACAGGAGCAGGTGCGCGAGGGCGGCCAGGGCCGCGGCGGCGGCGAAGCGGCGGGCGCGGGTGGCCGGCGGGAGGACGGCGGGGGCGGGGAGGAGCGCGGTGCGGGCCGGGCGGCGGGCGATCCGGGCGATGCCGCGGAGGTCGGCCAGCGCGGTCGGCAGGAGGTCCACCCGGCTGTCGGGGTCGTCGACCCAGTCGACCGGCACCTCGTGGATCCGCAGCCCGGCCCGCTCGGCGAGCACCAGCAGTTCGGTGTCGAAGAACCACTCCGGGTCCCGCACCAGCGGCAGCAGTCGCTCGGCGGCCTCGCGGCGCACCGCCTTGAAACCGCACTGGGCGTCGGAGAAGCCCACGCCGAGGGCGGTGCGCAGGATGACGTTGTAGCACCGGGAGACGACCTCCCGTTTGGGCCCGCGCACCACGCGCGCGCCCGGGGCGAGCCGGGTGCCGATGGCGATGTCGGAGTGCCCGGAGACGAGCGGGGCGACCAGCGGCAGCAGCGCCGTCAGCTCGGTGGACAGGTCCACGTCCAGATAGGCCAGCACCGGGGCGTCCGACCGCGACCAGGCGGTCCGCAACGCCCGGCCGCGCCCCTTCTCGGTCAGCCGCAGCCACCGCGCCTCGGGGAGTTCGTCGGCCAGCCGGGCGGCGATCCGGGGCGTGTCGTCGGTACTGGCGTTGTCGGCGACGGTGATGCGGAACGGGTAGGGGAAGGTCGCGCGCAGGTGCGCGTGCAGCCGCCGTACGCCGGGCTCCAGGTCGGCCTCCTCGTTGAACACCGGTACGACGACGTCGAGTACGGGGTCCGGGTGGTGTGCCGGCAGCGCGGGTATCGGGGTGCGGCGGGGGCCCGGCAGGGGTGGGCGGCCGGTGCCCGGCGAGGCGTCGAGGCCGGTCTCTGTCACGGTCGGTCCTTTTCTGCTCGGGGGTTGTGCTCGGGGTGCTGCTCAGGGTTGTGCTCGGGGTGCTGCTCAGGGTTGTGCTCGGGGTGCTGCTCAGGACTGTGGTCGGGGTTCCGCTCGGGTCCGCTCAGGAGGCGGGGTGGCCGGACGGCGCGGCGAGGGAGGTCTCGGTGGGAGGGGGCGGTGGCTCGGTCGCCGTCGTCCCCGTCCCCGGTGAGCTCGACGTCGCCGGGGAGGTGGCCGGGACCGACGTGGAGGGCGGCGGGGCGATCGTGAAGTCCGCACCGGGCGCCACGGTCGTGGCCGTGGCCGTGGCCGAGGAGGCGGACGGCGCCGACGTGGGGGGAGGTGCGGACGGCGAGGACGGCGGGGCCGGCGGGGAGGTAGCCGGGGCCGAAGTCGTGGCCGACGGGACCGCCGTGGGCCGCGGGACGGGTGCGCTGGGTTCGTCCCGGACGTGCCGGCCGGGCAGGAGCAGCAGTCCGACGCCGAGTCCGGCGACCGCGAAGGCGGAGCCGACGGCGCGTCGCGCCGCCCGCGCCCGCCGACGCGCCCGCACACCGGCCCGCAGGCGCTCTCGGTGCCGCGGCTCGAAGGGCGCGTGCCGCTCGCTGTCGCGCATCAGCACGGTGAGCCGCCGCTCGAAGCGGTGCGTGCCGTCGGGGCCGTCGGAGCCGTCGGAGCCGACGGGGACGCCGAGGCCGTCGCGGCCCCTGCCGCCGGAGCCCTCGAAACCGTCGAAACCGTCGAAACCGTCGAAGTGATCCATGTGGTCGTCCACGGGCGTCTCCTTCACCCCACCGGCTCGGTGACGTCGGCCAGGAGCTGCCGCAGCCGGGCGACTCCGCGTGCGGCGTGCGACCGGGCCGTGCCCACCGGGCAGCCCAGCGCCTCCGCCACCTGTCTCTCGGAGAGGTCCTGGTAGTAGCGCAGCACCACCACCGCCCGCTGCCGGGTCGGCAGTTGCGCCAGCGCGGCCTCGATGCGCGAGCGCTCGGCGACGGTCGCGGACACGTCGCCCACCGCCGAGGTCTCGGGCACCTGCTCGACGGGACGCTCCCCCCACCAGCGCCGCCGCGCCGAGCGCGCCGCGGCCCGCGCCATCACCTGGCGCACATAAGCCTCCGGCGCCTCGTGGGCGATCTTCGGCCACCGGAACCAGAGCTTGACCAGGGACTCCTGCACGAGGTCCTCCGCCCGGTGCCGGTCCCCGCCGGTCAGCAGCCGGGCGAGGTGGAGCAACGACGACCAGCGGGCCGCCACGAACGCGTCGAACTCACCCGCCCCTGTCTGCTGCATCCCGCCGTCCCCGCTTCCTCCGATGGCCCGCACCCCCCGCACTCAGGGAAAGACGGTGACGGCCGCACTTCTATGCACTCCGAACGTGTGATCCACCTCACCCCCGGGCGACCGGGCGGCGCCCCAGCTTGATCCGGGCGCCCGCTGGGTAGCCATGCGGTGCGCCGCGGCCGGGGGAGGCCGTACGGCGCGAGGGGGGAAACCGATGACGACGGCCGGACATCCGCCGGACGGGGACGCGCCGGACGGCTGGGAACCGGACGCCCTGCGGGTCTGGGAGGCGTACCGGCGCGGTGAGTGGTGCGACGACGTGACCGAGGTGGCCGCGGCGGTGCTGCGCCGGGTGCTGCTCGCGCCCCCGCCGCTCGCCTACGACGGCCTCCAGCCGGTCCTCGCCGCCCGCGCCCGGCTGCCCTGGCTCGACCGCGACCCGGGCGGCTTCGTCCCGCGCCCCTACGAGCAACTGGGCGCGCACTACCGGCAGCACGGCCGGGACGCCGACGCCCGTGCCATCCTCCTCGCCCGCCAGCGCAGGCTGCGCCGCACCCTCTCCCGCCCGGCCCGCGCCTGGAGCCTGCTCCAGGACGCCACCGTGGGCTACGGATACCGGCCCCAGCGGGCGGTCTGGCTGCTGGCGGCCCTCTTCGCCGCGGGCACCCTCCTGTTCACCGCCGATCCGCCCGCCCCGTCCGGCGACGGAAAACCCCCGGGATTCCAGCCGGCCATCTACACCCTCGACGTGCTGATCCCCGTCGTCGACTTCGGCCAACAGAGCGCCTACGCCCCGCACGGCGCCCTGCGCTGGGCCGTCGTCGCCCTGGTCACCGCCGGATGGCTGCTCGCCACGACGGCGGCGACGGGCCTGAACCGGGTACTGCGCCGCAACTGAACGACCACGCCGCACCGGCTTCCTCTCGGCACCTGGCGAACCATTCGATCCACGCCCCTGGCAAAGAGGTCGAGCTAGGCGCTTCGCTGTCACTGACCGCTCGCGAGCAGCCAAGGGTAGGAGTACCTTTTGGTACCAGAGAGGGGATGAGCATGAAGATCACAGACGAAGCTCGCAGTCGGGCAGGCCGGACGACAGCGCCGTTGAAGGTCGATGCGGCCATAGACGAGCTGATCGCGGACGGCGCCCACTTTCTGGGGATGACGAAGAAAGACCTGGTGGCGGAGGCCGTCCGAACCTACTTGGAGATCCGCCGCGAGGAGGTTCGGGCCAGCATGCTGGAGAAGATGCGCAAACTCGACGGATCCGTGGAGTCGAGCGTCTCACTGCTCACCGGACTGTCACCGGAGCGGATCAAGGAACTCGGCGGAGTGGGCGAGGACGACTGATCCATGCGGCCCGCTCGCCCCACCCTCCGCGCACTCCGCGAGGACTTGAGATTACCGCTGCCGTCAGCCCGGGAACCGCTCGACGAACTGGATCATCCGGTCTTGGCCAAAGCCCACGAACACTTCGGCGACGACGGGGCCGGGCATGAGCGCATCCGCTCGATCGATGATGAGGTGCTCTTCAAAGTCAAGGTCCAACGCTGGCGCGGAGCGGTCTGGACCGACGGAGATCTGCCCTGGCTCATCGCTGCCGGGCAACGCGAGGACGGGTCACCGGACGACTTCTACTCAGCCCTGGAGACAACCGCGAGGGCCGCACGAGCCCAGTACAACGCCAACAACCGCCGGCCCCTGAGCACAGCAACGTACGTCGGGCACCTTCTCCCCGACCAGAACGACCATGATCGCTACCAGCTCGAGGCCGGTGCCCGGCTTGTCCGTGATCTCACTGCGGCTGTCCGGGAGCTGACTCGTGGCTCACTGCACGACGGGCATGAACACGCCGCCGACTTTCCCGCTTTCCGCCTCGGCATCCTCGTGCGCGCCGACGACGGTCATGAGACCTATGCTGCGGTGCGCATCACCGGCTCCGTACCCGACGACCTCACCGCGGTCATCCTGCGCCATGTCCCCGGCTGCGATCCCGCCGCCTGGTACCCCGAGTACGCCCTCCCCAGCCGCTCTCTTCTTCCCGCCGAGCAAGCCTGGTCGACCCTCATGGATCCGAAAGCCGCGGCTGAACTTCTGAACGAGGAATGAGCCAGGATCCTCGTCCTCGCTCCGGCCCAGGCCGACGACTACCGGAACAAGGAACGCGCTCATGCCGGATCATGACAACTCATCCCGCAGAGTCACTGTCCCCACGTGCGACCACGGACCCGTCACCGTCTGGGAACCCGACTGGTGCAGGGGAAAGCGATAGAGAGCATCAGTCCGGCGGCTACCGTGTCGACGTCACACACAAGCCCTGACTACGAATTCACGGTCTCAACGAGCCGTGGCACGCCAGTGGTTCTGCGTGTGTGCTTCGAACAGCGCCCCTTCACCGAAGGCCCGCCCGGTCACGTCCCCTTCGTGAACGTCGAGATGGACGGCGACTGGCATCCACATAGCTCCGACGACTTGCGCCGCCTGTCGGCACGCCGCTCACGCAGACGGACTTCGCACATGGCGTGGCCCCGACCAAGAAGACTGGTCGGGGCCACGAAACCGCTGGTCAGAACCACGGATCGGTCCTGCCACCGGTAGGCCCTGTGGGACTCGAACCCACAACCAATGGATTAAAAGTCCTGGCCAGAGCATGACGGGTGGTTCCGGACGCTGCTTCAAGGTCCGGAACCACCAGGTCAGTGCATGAGCGCTGTGATGCGTGATTCCCCTCATGACGGCTCATGCCGCACCGTCCGCTCACGCATCGCTCACGCACACTGGGGCGCTGACCAGCAGATTCACTCCTCCTGATGCTGGCCATCCGTCCCCACAGGCCCGAGGCTGGTGGCAGATTCGTTCGCCCACTCGTCGTCCCTCAGGGGCAACCGGGTTCGCGTGTATCCGGGCGTGTCATGACGAACCCGTCTTCGCGGTGAAGACCCACCAGCCGTCGCGTCCCACCACCACTGCTTAAGTCCAGCCCGAATCCGTTTGATCACAGGTTGCCGCGCAAACGTCCCAGAGTCCTCAAACGCCGACCGGCGCCGACTCCACGCTCGGAAACCCCAAACAGCGAGGACCGCTACCAGGAGCGCGGCACCCGTCAGGTACATCGGTCTATCGGCAGGGAGCCCCGGTGGTTCGTGCTCCTTGTCGCTACCCGCTGCTGGAACCACTTGCCAGATGCGCCCAACTGCAAGCACCAGCCCCGTGGCAATCGCTGCCAGGACGGCAACGAGAGTGGCACGAATCGCTGCCACAGCTCGCAAGACGTGAGTAGCGATAGTGCCGGGCGCCCTACCCATGAACTCAGCCGTCTCGGCCTGCGTGTAGTCCAACGCTTTGGTGGCCCACACCGCGGTGCGCTGCTGTGGAGGCAGGCGGTCCAGCGCCTTGTACACAGCCATACGGTTGGCTATGAGATCGCTGAAGTCAGCGACGTGCATCTCGCCGTGTGCCCGCCCATGTTCAGCACCTGATGCGAATGCCTCCATCCGCGCGCAGACCTGGCGCCCTGCCGCCCGTACATCGTTGCGGATCACCGCATACAGATAGGCTCGGGGCTCGCGGATGTTCTCGGGCGTGCGGAGGGCCTTAGCGAAGGCCGACTGCACAACGTCCTCGGCCCCAAGTACAGACTCGGGGACTCTTTCCTCGGCCAGCAGTCGACGGGCGAGCCCGGTCATCTCCACCCGATGATCTGCATATACGGCGGCCAAGTTCACCGCCGAGCCATTCTGCTGCTCAGCCAAGGCTCCTCCCCTGCTCCCCAACCGGCTCCAAGCCGCGCTGGCTCCTCCCCCCACTGCGCCGTGCCCGAATCAGGGCCGCCCTGCCCTGAGCCCGGTTACGGTAGGCAACACTGTCCACCCAGTCCTTCATGGCAGGGACCAGAACGACGGCAATGGACAACAACGCGCCGGCAACCTCCACCGGACAACCTCCTCGGATCAGCGGCCCGCTCCGGTGTCCTGTACTTCCAGGACGTGGGCCGTACATGTCTGAAGAGGCATGGCAGGCCCGATCTCATGACATGCCAAAGGGATTTGAGTCACTCTCGGGGGTGGCAGGGGCGCAGTTCGCCAGGCTGTGGCATGGGCATGGCGTCTTGGAGGGGGGTGACGTGCAGCAAGTCCGACCTGGGCGTCTGCCGCTCTCCGACCCGTCTCTACCACACTGGCTGGCCTACTAATCGGTCACCTCGATGGACTGTTGCTCTGCCCAGGCACTGATCCCGGTACGCCGTGTCAACTGCCACGCGGCAGCGCGGATTCCCCCAGCAGCCGTGATGCAGTGCGCCTCCGGAATACCAAAGGTGTGGAAGAGATGGTCAGCCAGCAGAGACGCTGCCTGCACTAGGCCGGTGCTGCCGTCCGCCAGATCATCGACCAATGCTGTGACCTCGGCCTGTGCCGCAGTGGCGCAGTGCGTTCCCGACGGGAAGGGCGGCACTTGGTCGACCGCCAGAGGGTACGCCTCTCTACGTGCGGCCTGCCCGGGGAGAGGCATGGGCGGCGGCGGAGCGTACGGGTGAGCGTACATGCCGTCAACGAGGTCGACTTCGACGGCCACTGTCCCAACGACTCCGCACCGGTCCCGAGCATGGCTGGCGAGGAAGACCAACGCTGACATCAGTCTGTGGGCCAGGAAGTCACCTGCGAGTGAGCGGACCCGGTCCGCCGGATCTTCGTCGTTGTCCACTGAGGTTTGGAGAGGCTGCGCCCAGATTCCCGATCCGTCGTCGTAGAGGTGCACCAGATCGCTGTCGGCCTGACCGGAACGCTGCTCCACGATCAGTCTGTGCGAACCTACGCTGACGTGGCGGAACAGCCGTACCTCCGTAGCGATCAGCGGTTGTGAGGCCAGGAGCTGGTCCCTGTATTCCGTGAAAGAGCGCTGATTAATTCGCATCTCGCCAGGTACATCGGGAACCAGCGTGACCAGCAAGTGGGTTCGAGTGCGTGACAGTTCACCCATCACGAGCCGGGTCTCGATGTCCCGCATACGCTTGGCCCGGTCTGCGGCGGCGCTAAAGCGTTGCCGGTAGGCGCTGGCAACGTATGTCTCCGTCAGCCAGTCCGTCTTGCTGCCAGCACGGCGTGGGTAACGCAGGGCCGCAGAGGTCGGTTTCGTCGGGGGCACGGTGATGGCGTGCGGACCTTCCGGGCTCCGGGGAACGGTAATAAGGAGGAACCCATGCCCAGGATTGGCAGGGTTCTCCACGGAGAGCGGTTCCCATCGCGCTGACGGTGCGGTGGATGCGGCGATCCGCTGCTGCAGATCTCGAATGTGTCGATCATCGAGGTCGACGTCGAAGGCGCGGGAGGGAACGCCTCGGCTTTCCGCCATTCCAATGATCAGAACCCCACCGAGGTGGTTGGCGAGAGCGGCGACGTCCTTGGCCAGTTCCTCCCTGCTCTTGGGATCGTTGCCGTAGTGCTGCTGCTTGTAGTCAAGGTCTTCGGCTTCAACTGCCTCCTGTCGCCCGATAAGGGCGGCGATGTCACCGTACCCGATCTTGTCCAGGCGGCTGCCAAGGAGATCCTCTAGACGACGGGAGCGAAGAACCATGGCTATACGGTAAGCCGTCAACCAGGTCGGCCGTCCATCCAAAGGACGGATCCCTTCGACATCGCGCCTGGCGAGGCTGGCGAAGGACGCGCGATTCGAACTCGTGAGGGAGGTTGCCCCCAACACGCTCTCCAACTGTTCGTGTGGCTGTTCGGCGAGGTTCGTGGGCGTCCTGGCCTGGGGCTTAGTGGGCGCTCTAGAGCGCGCTGAACGGGCCTGAACGAGGTTGAATGCAACCCAAACTGCGACTTTTCCGCCCGAGCATCTTGTTGTCAGGGCTCCCCCGACCCCAACGTCGTGGGCTTGCGGAATGCGCCGTTCCCTGATGGAAGGTCTGCCATGCTCTGTCTCATGGCGAGGGAACCAGCAGGGTGCGACCATCCACAAGGTAGCGCTGTCGGGCAGTACGAGTGCTGGAAGGACGGGACCTCCTCGGTCCACTTCAGAGTCGAAGACTTGCCGGAGTGCAAGAAGAGGCGAATGGCCGAGTTGCTGTTTGAGGGACTGGGCTCTGCCTGCAATGGCACGCCGGATTCGCCAGCGCCAACGAACGAGTGAGGTGGTGACTCAGGCGAAAGTGCACGTGCGTGCCATGCCCGACTATGGCGTGCGGGTGTCCAGTCGGCCGTAAGGCTGCGATTCTGCCTGAGCCTCGATCAGGAACACCCGGACGCTGCTATCGACGGCGCAGCTCGACGATAGCCCGTGCTCCGTATACGAGGAGCAGCACGGCCACGGCAGAGCCGGCAATGACGTAGCCCTCGATCGCCTGCGGAAGGTCGAGCGAGGCCGTGAAAAACACGGTCCCGACTGTCAGTACGACTGCCAGCGCTGCGCGCAGCGCAGACCGAAGTCGCGATTTCGCTGGCTTGACCGAGGAGAGGTCATCGCTGATCAGCTCACCGACTCGACCGTCGACATAACGCTCGGCGATAGTCAGCCACATGATTGCCAATTCGCGGAGTGCCGGGCTCGGGTCGCGATAGAGGCCCTCCTCGGCCTGCTGGATCCGGCCCAATACCAGGGCAGCATGGTCTCGCAGGACGGCGCCATGGTGAGAGAAGGGACGTGAGAAGGCCCTGTGGCGGCTGGCCCGCAGGATTGCTCTCTTCGCGGATGCCGATGAGATCGGTATATCGGCTATGGCATGAACGCGTTTCTCGCCGGTGGCTTGGTCTGCTTCGGCGCAGGAGTTGATGATCTGCACCATCTGTAGCACAGCGAGAGCGGTACTGAAGGGGAGGAACGTCATCTCCATGCCCAGAGTGATGTGTGACGTTGGAGCACCACCCAGTCTCCTGGCCGCGACGAAGAGTCCCACCACGATGAGCAACAGGAGTCCGAAGGAAAAGGCAATTACAACACCAAACACAGGAAGGGCGAGCCCTACTCGAATTGGCTCAGCTTGCTCCACAGCCTTGACGACACCTTCCCATGAAGGTGGGTTTAGCCTCGCGCTTTCATGAAGCGAGCTGTCCGGCAGGCGGTCAGGAAAGCAGAAAGTGCCTCTGACCAGCAAGAATGAGGATTGTCGAGGTCCTTGTTCCTGCCACCGCCGGAGGCACTTCCCAGGTGAAGCACTCTATCGGGTCCTATCCCCGTGTCCGTGTCCAGGACGACGGCCGCCAGATCGTCTCCCAGGCCGGGTCGGTCCTGCTGGTCGAGACGGTCCGCAAGGCCGGTCTTGACCAGGCCATATCGACAGCTCTGGCGCCGTGGCGCAAGCCGCGGGCCGTCCACGACCCCGGCAAGATCCTCCTGGACATCGCCCTGGCGGTGGCACTGGGCGGGGACTGCCTGGCGGACGTTGCGATGCTGCGGGCCGAGCCGGCCGTCTTCGGTCCGGTCGCCTCCGAGCCGACCGTCTCCCGCCTGATCGACACCCTCGCGGCCTCCGGCGAGAAAGCCCTGCAGGCAATCCGGTCCGTACGCTCCGAAGTCCGTGGCCGTGTCTGGTCGTTGGCTGGTGAGAATGCGCCGGACGCCGACGCTCAGGTCACCGTCGATCTCGACGGCGTCCTCGTGGTCGCGCATTCCGACAAGGAGGACGCGACCGCGACCTGGAAGAAGACCTACGGCCATCACCCTTTGACGGCCTTCGTCGACCACGGCCCGGGCGGAACCGGCGAGCCGGTCGCGGCCCTGCTCAGGCCGGGGAACGCGGGCTCGAACACGGCCGCCGACCACATCACCACCGCCCGGCTCGCCCTGGCCCAACTGCCCAAGCACTACCGGCGAGGACGGCAGACACTGATCCGCACGGACTCCGCCGGCGGCACCCACGACTTCGTGTCCTGGCTCGCCAGGCGAGGCCGGTGGCTGTCCTACTCGGTCGGCATGACGGTCACCGAAGCGATCCACGAACATGTGCTGAAGGTCCCCGCCCCGACTTGGACGGCGGCCGTCGAGACCAACGGTGAGGTCCGTGACGGGGCCTGGGTCGCCGAGCTCACCGGCAGCCTGCTGGACGGCTGGCCGAAGGGGATGCGGCTGATCGTCCGCAAGGAACGGCCGCACCCCGGTGCCCAGTTGAGGATCACGGACGCGGACGGCATGCGGATCACCTGTTTCGCCACCAACACTCCTGACCGGCCGATCGCCGAGCTCGAGCTCCGTCACCGGCTGCGGGCCCGGGCCGAGGACCGGATCCGGGCCGCCCGGTCCACCGGCCTACGCAACCTGCCCCTGCACCACACCGCGCAGAACAAGGTCTGGCTGGAGATCGTCCAGGTCGCGCTTGACCTCCTGGCCTGGATGCCCATGCTCGCCCTGACCGACCAGGCCCGTCTTTGGGAGCCCCGCCGACTGCGGTTCCGCCTGTTCTCCGCGGCCGCCCAGCTCGTCACCACCGGCCGACGCCGCATCCTCCGCCTCGCCCGCCACTGGCCCTGGACCGGCGAGATATCCGCCGCCCTTGAACGGCTTGCGCTCCTGCCGAACCCCACCTGACCAGCTGATTCGCCTGTCCCTACAAGAAGAGGAACCAGCCCGGAGCAGTGGGACCCGGCGTCCACCCGAGGCGACACTCGGGCCCTCGGAATGCCCGCCATCAGCCACCCAAAGCCAAACGGTCCACCGACTCCGTCGGCGGACCGTCACGAAAGATCGAGGTTAGGCCATTGCCGACCCCAACCACTTCACGACCGATCTCCCATGCCAGGGAAAAAGACCACCCGATCCAGAACCACATGGCGAAGAGAGATAAAGCGGAGAGCAGAACTGTCACCCATTGACTTCTGGCCGTATTGCGCAACGCGGCTTCTACGCATTCAGGTACCGGCTGGCTCAAGCCGAGATGATCCAGCGATTCACGCAACTCGGAGGTGACCTTCTCCTCTCTGGCCCGGCGCCGCGCGACGGCCCATGTACGGACGCGATTGATCATCGTGTCTTCATTCCCCCTTGTCCGAACCTTCGAACTCGCGCCCCGAGCTTGAGAATCACCTGGTACTTGAGTCTGGGCGCGGCCCCTGAACTGGCGCCGCCCAGGGTCTTGCGACCTACTGCTCGTAGGTCCAGGCGCGGCCGGTCTGGCGGTACTGCTCGACGGGGATGGGTTCAGTCCCGGTCCGCATCCGGGCGGTGTAGAGCAGGCCGTCCAGGTGGTCGATCTCGTGGTGGACGAGGCGGGCGAGGCCGCGCTGGTAGGTGGTGGTCACCGTTTGACCGTCCAGCGTGGTGGTCTCCACGGTGATCCGCAGCGGCCGGGGGACCAGGCCGCGGACGTCGAAGAAGGACAGGCAGCCCTCGAACTGCTCGTCTGCCTCGTCCGAGCGTTCGGTGATGCGGGGGTTGAGCAGCACGACCGGGGGTGCGGAGGGGTCGGCGGGCCGGACGATGGCAGCGGATCTGGCGATGGCGATCTGCGGTGCGGCGATGCCCATGCCCTTGGCGAAGGGGTGGACCTGTCCGATGCGTTCCATTGAGGTGAACAGCTTCTCGATGACCTGCTCGGCGGCCTCACTCTCGGTCGGCAGGTCGAAGGGGCGGGCGGGCTCGGCGAGGACGGGGGCGCCGTACTGCACGACTCCGAGATCACGCATCCGCTCGCTGGGCCGCACCTCGATCACCTGAACTCCCCTTGGCTTGTGTCACGTTCGGGATGGGTCCGAAATCGCCATTCCAGACGGTACCGGGCGTGGAGGGCGGGTGTGGACGTGCTCCAGGAGAAGACGCGTACCCCGTTCTCGTCGCGCCGGATCGGGGCGGTCCGCAAGGGTGCCGCCTCGGCGGTCATGGAGGTCTCGGTGCCCCACACCGTGGGATCGAGTGCGGCGGGGAAAGCGAGTTCGACCTCCAGGTGCTCGGTGGGCAGGCGGACGGCGCGCTGGAACCAGCGGCCCCACTTCTCGTCGCCCGCCGAGTAGGCGTACTCGATCCACACCGACTCGCCCGGGTACAGCGGGTACCGGCCCTGGTTGTTCTCGAAGAGCAGCCAGACTTCCTTGAAGGCGTCGCGGTCGTGTTTGGCCTGCCAGCGCATGTCCTCCCCGCGGCACGTGGCCGTCAGGGCGAGTTCGTCCCAGGTCAGCGGGTACTCGCGGTAGTGGGCGTTGGAGCGCTCGGGCTCGCCGGGGTAGCGGTCGACGCTGATGCGGATCAGGTAGCGGGTGATCGGCTCGCTGCCGGTGTTCCGCAGGAGTCGGCGCATCGTCAGCCGGTACTGGCGTCCGTCGTAGTCCAGGCGTGCGGCGTCGTGCTCGACGACGATGGCCGAGCCCGTCGCGTACGGCTGCTCGGCCCGACGGGGCGGGGGTGGGGCTGCCGAGGGTGCCGTGCGGGCCTTTGCCGCCTCGAAGTCGAGCCAGCGTTTCCACAGGGCCTTGCCCGCGTTCAGGATGTCCTCTGCGCGGCGGGCGAAGTCCTCGGTCGGCTTATGACGGCCGGATTCGACGTGGCTGACGTAGGACGGGTCGAAGCCCATCCTACGGGCCAGCTCCCGCTTGGACAGCCCCCGCACCTCACGCCAGTAGGCGACCTCCGCCGCGAACGCCTCGGCGGCCTGCTCAACCGTCGAAGCGTCGTCCCGCGCGTCCATCAAAGCCCCCGCCCTGACTGCCGGATGAGATGAGTGAACCGTGAGTGACCTCGATTCATCATTCTGTCACGCTCCTGCTTGCCGGTTCCCTTCCTTCACCAGCCCGGGTCGAGTTCCGGGCTTCCGTGAAGGAGGGCCACAGCGATGCGCGTGCTGTATCTGCTCAACGTTTCCAACGCCAGTCGGCTGACCGCCGACTCCGGCTTCACCTTCGCCGACCTGCTCGCCCCGGCCATGGCCGACGCCGGGGCCGAGGTGACCGTGGCCTCCCCGGTCCCGGCCGGCGATGCCCGCGTGCACTTCGCGCCCACCGCCTCGCCGTCCACCAAGTACCGAGCCCGCTTTGACCCTGGCATGGACGCCCTGGTCACCCTGATGCGCGAGTGGCGGCCCGAGGTGGTGGTGGCCAATCAGGTAGAGGCCACCCCCGCAGTGCGGGCCGCGCTGCTGGAGGCTGGGGTGGACGCGCGGATTGCCGGGTACTGCCACTACCTGCCGTTCTCCTTCACCGGCAACAGCAAACTGGACTTGGACCCGGCGATGAACGACGGCGGCCTCGGCCGCAGCGTGCTGCTGGCCTTCGCCGCTGGTCTCGCGGCCTGCGACCGCGTGCTGGTCCACTCCTCCACCGCTGCCTCGTGGGTCACCGCAGCCGCCGCCCGTACCGCCGTCGAACTCGGCGAGAAACTGCACGTCGTCCCTGCCCCCAGGGACGGGCTCCTGGTGCGTGACCCGGCTGACATCACCCCGCCTGGGGGTCGAGCCACCGGCATCTACAACCACCGCCTGTACGCGCACTACGGCACCGCCCGCTTCGCCCAGCTCGCCCGCCGCCTCGTCACCGAGGCCCCGGTACGGCTCACGGTGATGGACCTGTTCGGCACACGCAGCCCCGAGCGCATCCGCCTCGACCCCAGCCCCGAGCGGCACCTGGAAGAACTCGCGGCCGTGGACGGCGTAGCCGTCGCCTCCGACCAAGACGACCGGGTGCGCTACCACAACCTGCTGGCCGGCGCCCACTTCGGCATCGCCCCCTTCCGCCCCGGCTGCCCCTGGTCGATGTCAGTGATCGACTGTCAGGCGATGGGCCTGCCCGTGATCGGACCGCGCACCGGCTGGCTGGCCGAGCACATCGACGCCGAGCTGCTCTTCGACACCGACGACCAAGCCGTCCAGATCGCCGAGCGCCTCGCAACCGACCCGGAGTTCTATCTGGTGCACGCCAAGCGCGCGCACGCCTCCACCGCCGACCTCACGCCTGCGGCGGTTGCCGCTCGCTACCTGGAGGCGATCGCATGACCGGCTTCGACGTGGTCCAGCTCTCCTACGACGAGCCGCTCGCCGACGCCCTGCACACCCGCCTCACCCGCGTGCTGGGCAGCGCCACCAAGCGCCTGCACGGAGTCCGCGGAATGCGCCGCGCCTACCGGCTCACCGCCGAACTGGTCGACACCGACCAGTTCTTCCTCGCCGACGGGGACTTCGCCATCGACCCGGAATTCCCCGCCACCACGGTGGAGCCGCTGGCCGAAGGCGTGTCGATGCGAGTCTGGCGAGCCATCAACCCGGTCAACGGCCTGACCTACGGCTACGGCGGACTCAAACTGATCCGGACCACCGCCCTGCACGAGATGGGCCAAGCCGTCGACGTGCTGGCCGCGCTGCCCGGCCGAGTCGAGTTCAGCCGACGGACAGCCGGAATCACGCTGTTCAACCAGACCCCGTTCCACTCCTGGAAGGCGGGCTTCCGCGAGTGCGCGATGCTCGCCCGCGGCAGCGAGTACGGCATGACCGACGCCTCCGCACAGGAACGCATCACCGCCTGGACGGCCAGCAGACACGGCGACTTCGCCACCTACGCGGCGGCCGGCGCCCGCGACGGGCTTACCTTTGCCCGCGCCGCGGCACGCGATTCCCAGCGCTTCGAGACACTCAACGACCCATCCTGGCTGTACCAGCACTTCACCGAGCTGCACGGAGAACAGGCGGTCGCCGGATGAGCGCGGGCGACAGGCCGCTCGTGTTGATCGAGCCATACGCGCACCGCGGGGGCGGGCACCACCAGCGCACGCTGGCCGCGCTTGCCGCCAGCGGGCCCGGCAGCCTCGTCATCGCCCCTGGCGGCCCGCCCGCCGACCTGGCCCTGCCCGGGGCGCGAGTCGTCTCCGGCACCGCCGGCGTACTCGCGGCCGTTCTGGCGGCAGGCGCGCGGGCGGCCGAGCGCGCATCGGCCGCCGGGCGCCGAGTCTTCGCCTCCCGATGGTGGCCGCCGACGGTTCGCCGGTTCCCTCACCAGGTCACCCTCCTCGCCCGGTGCCTGGCCGAGGCGGCGTGTCTCCGTACCGGCCGCCGCCTCGCCCCGGACGCCGCGTCGGTGGTGATTCTCAGCGCGAGCGAGGCTCTCCACGCTGCCGCTGCCCTGCTCGGCGGCACCACGCACCTTCGGTTCGTCCACGAGATGGTCACCACCGAAGACCTCCCGGTGAGACTGCTGGGCCGCATCACCCGGCACGGCGAGAGGCGGGTGATCGCGCTGTACCCGACCACCGCCGTCCAGGAGCAGTTCGCTGTGGCCTTCCCGCGCCTGCCAGGCCAGGTGCGGACCTTCGCAGTCGACGATGGCCTGCGACTGACCGACGCCGAACGCGTCGGCGCCCGGACCGCCTTCAAGATCCCGGAAAACGCGAAGGCGGTGTGCCTGGTCGGCGGCTGGTGGCCGTACAAGGACATCGCCACCGTCGACGCCGCCCTCGCCCGCCTGAGCAACCCGCTGCACATCCTGGTGTGCGGCATCCCGCTGGACGACACGGTGCTCGAACGCTGGCATCAGCTGACCAACGTCCGCCTCCACACGGTGCCCGGACCGGTCGCCGAACCGGTCCTGCGGCTCGTGTACGCCGCCGCCGACGCCACGCTCGTCGCCCGCCGCCCCGACGTGCGCAAAGAATCCGGGCTGGTCATGGATGCCGTCCGCCTCGGCGTCCCCCTGATCGTCTCCACCCACGACCCCGTTCTCACCACCCGGCTGGCCGACCAGCCGTGGGCACGCCTCTACAAGGCCGGCGACGCCGACGCCCTTGCCGCAGCCCTGGACGGCCTCACGCACGTGGTGCCCGAGCAGCCCGGACTCCAGGCGCCCCGCCGCCTCGACATGCATTCGGCGGACGAGCAAGCCGCTTTCCTCACCGACACGTACACCCGACTGCAGGCCCAGGAGCAGGCATGACCTTCGTACCTCCCGCACTGATCGCGGTCATCGGGCCCGTCGAACCGGCCCTGCTCGCCGCGTGGACCGCCCACTACCGCGCACTCGGTATCGAGCGCTTCCACGTCGCCTTCCATTTTCCTGACCACGTCCCCAATGCCGGGCGGCACCAGATGGTTGCGGCCAGCCACGAACTCGGCATCGTCCCAGCCCAGGTCAGCACCGGGCCGTGGCACGAGCACACCAACAGCCGGCTCCGCGAAAGCCTGCGAGAGCAGGCCGGACGCGGCTGGCACCTGCTCACCGACTCCGACGAGTTCCAGTCCTACCCCGCCCCGCTGGCCGAAGTGGTAGCCCAGGCCGAGGCGGCCAGGCAGAACGTGGTCGGCGGGCTGCTGCTCGACCGGGTCTCGAACGACGGCCGCCTGACCCTCTGGCAGCCGGAAATCGGACTGGACCGGACCTACGCGCTAGGCGGGCACATCACCCACCGGCTCCTCAAGGGCGACCCGCGCAAGATCGTCCTTGCTCACTCCTCGGTGCCCGTGGCGTCCGGCAACCACCGCGCACCGGGGCACAAGCCCGATCCGAACTCGCTTGCGTGCGTGCACCACTTCAAGTGGCGCTCCGGCGTTCTGGACGACCTCCGGCGACGGGTCGACCAGTTCACCTCCGGCGCCTGGGCCGAGCACACCCCGGCCGTCCGCAACGAGGCATCCCGCCTGTTGCAGCACATCGACCGCCACCGCGGCCGGATCGACGTGGCAGATCCCCGCCTGGCCTTCCGCCGCGTCGCCCTCGACCGTCTGCCCGACGGCTGGACCGCCGAAGCCGCCAAGATCGCCACGACCTGGCGGCCGCCCACGCATCAGAACCAGTCCGGCTCCACGATCTCCTCGCCCTCGCTCTGAGGCGCCTCGAAGCGGGCGAAGAAGTCGTCCAGGGCTTCCGGCGTCACGACCAGCGCGTTCGCGTCCTCCCGCTCGTTGCGCTCCGCCAGTCTGCGCAGCAGCTCGTCGCGCTCCACCGGGAAATAGAGCAGCCGCCACCGCCCGCCGGCCGACTCCACCAGCTCCTTCATCGCCTCGCGGTCCTTACGCGGCCACAGCCCGTGGTCCCACACCACGTCCCGGCCCTCGGCGACCAGCTCGGCCAGCCGCCGGTGCAGCTCGGCGACGACCGGAGCCTCCTTCTCGAAGTAGGTGTTCTCGGGGTAGTCGACGCCGTACCGGCCGTGCCGCTCGTGGACCACCTCGTCCACCGAAAGCCGCACAGCACCTTCAGGCTCCAGCTTCCGCTGGGCGTAGGTGGTCTTCCCCGAACCGGTGAGCCCCACCAGCAAGAACACCACCGGAGTGCGCTCGGCCACCGCCAACTCCCCTCAACACCAACAGCGTTCTCCGGCCAGTCTGCCACCACCCGCCGACCCCGACCCGGTCCCTCGCGGTCACCACCCGAAGGAGCCGCTCCATGTCATCCTCAGCTCTCGCCCGCGCGCTGCGCGCCTACGTCCGCCACGCCCCCGGAACCGCAGGCAAGGCACGGCTCGTCGGCCGCTTCCTCAACGAGCACCTGCGAACCCATCCCGTCCGCACCGCCGTCCGGCTGCGGTCCAGTGACATGGTCACCGTCACCACCAGCGACGTCATCCAGCGCTACCAGTACCTGTTCGGCGAGTGGGAGCCGAACCTGAGCGCCTTCCTGCGCGACCGTCTCCAGCCCGGGGACACCTTCATCGACGTCGGAGCCCACTGCGGCGCGTTCAGCCTCCTCGCCTCCCGAGCGGTCGGCCCCCACGGCCGCGTCGTCGCCATCGAGCCCTCCCCGCAGTTCCACGACGACCTGAGCGCTGCGGCCACCGCCAACCACCGCACCAACATCAGGACTGTCCGTTGCGCCGCCTCCGACACCCCCGGCACGCTGACCCTCTACCTGGAGGACCCCGCCAACCTCGGCCACACCACCGCCGTCCCGCCGCGTCATGTCCACGCGGCCTTCGAGGTGCCCACCGCACCTCTGACCGACCTGGTCAGCCAGGCCGAACTCGCCGCCACCCGGATCATCAAGATCGACGTCGAGGGCGCGGAAGCAGCAGCGGTTCGAGGGCTGCTGCCAGCGCTCCCACACCTCCGCGACGACGCAGAACTCGTTGTGGAAGTCACCCCCAGGCTCTTGGCCAAGCAGGGCGAGAAGACAGCCGACATCATCGACAGCCTGCGCGAGCACGGCTACCACGTCTACACGATCAACAACGACTACGACCCGGCTACCTACCCCCAGACCATGCGCCGACCACAGCCGCCCGTCCGGTGCGCCGAAACCCCGAAGGACTTGACCGACCTGGTCTTCTCCCGCACCGACGCCGATCACCTCACACTCGGGCGCTGAGCACAACCCGCACGCTCCGTGGGGTAGGGCCAGTCTGAGCCTCCTGCCTGGACCGTTCGACATCTTCCGGCACGATGACAAGGAGTGGGCACTGATGAACGCCAACGTCATGAACAGCCGCAACGCGGTCTGTGTGATCGTCCACGACAACGCCGCCGACATGGTCGCCGCCGTGCTCTACGCCGCCCGCAACTGGTCCCCGCAGCCCGCCTGGACCCTACCCGGCGGAAAGGCCGAACCGGGCGAAGCCCTGGACGAGGCCGCCGCCCGCGAACTCAAGGAGGAGACCGGCCTGCTCGTCGACCCGGCCGACCTTGCACTCGTTCACGTCATCCACGTCGAACAGGGCTGGGACCAGGCCGGACAGTTCGTCCTCTTCGTCTTCGCCACCGACACATGGACCGGTGAATTGACCAACACCGAGCCGGACAAGCACCTGACGGTCCAGTGGGTCACCGCGAACAGCCTGCCCGAGCCCGCGTTCCCGACCACCACACAGGCCCTGGCCGCATACCGGGACGGAGGACCCGCCTACTCCCGCCACGGGTGGTCGGTCTCCGCGACTTAAAGAGCGGCCGCAAGGCCGACTGTGCACGCAGGACCAGCTTCTGCGTGTGCTGGCCAACGGAAAACGATCGCCGTGCAGCGCGCGGTCTCCCGATTCGGGAGCCGCGCGCTGCCTTTCCGTTCTCTGAGGGAACGCTAGACCAGTTCCATTAGGGAACACGGGGACGTCCAGTCCAGGAAACGCTGACGGTGTCCACTCAGTGGACGCTGGCTCTGTCCAACCGTTGGACGCGGGTCATGTCCAACGATTGGACATCGGACGCTGTTCCGGTTCGGAACGCGCCGCGTGTTCCGGTTCGGAACGTGCCACGTGTCCCTTTTCGGGACATGCCCCGAGTCCCGACCCGGGACGCCGTGCGTGTTCAGAGACTGAACGTGTTGCGTGTTCAGTCTCTGAACGCAGCGTGGTTCAGTGGCTGAACGGCCCAGGGCGGGAGCTTGACCCTCGGTCTCTGGGGTGGTGCGGTCGTGACTCGTTCCGGGTGGGTGTCAGCGCCTGCGGTGCACGGCGTCGGTGGGCCGCTGGGTGGCAGGGGGTGTGGTGGTGGGCGGCGTGCTGGTGGTTGTCGTGTGGCGGGTGCGGGTGGTGGCTGCGCGTGTTCGGGCGGCGGTGTGTTCTGCGGTGGTGTGGCGGAGTCGCCAGATGAGGACTTCGGCGGGGCGGTCGGCGCTGTCGAGTTCGCGTTGTTCGGCTGCGGCTGTGAGTGCGTGCCGGGGTGGGGTGCCGGCGGATTCGGCTTGGGCGAGGGTGGTGGCGAGGGCGGGCCAGGCCGGGTCGGTGAGGATGCGCTGGGCGTGGGCGGGTAGGACTGCTTGGACGACTGCGGCGAGGCGGCGGGTCTCGTCCGGCCCGGGGGTGCGGTCGGTGAGGCGGCCGAGTACGGGGCGGGCGGTGTGCTGGTAGGCGTTCTGCAGGTGGGTGAGGGCCTGCTGGGCGGCGGCGGCCTGCTGCTCGTGGCCGCGCTGCTGGTGCCAGTGACTCAAAGCGATCAGTACGTAGACGGCGGTGGCCAGCAGGGAAACCACCGTGGAGCCGTCCTCGCCGCCCACGGCGCGTATCAGTTCCTTGCCTGCCTGTCGTAGGGCGTACGCGCTCTGGTGGTCGGCGCGGATCGCTGAGCGGTTCGCGCGGTCGGACGCGGCTGCTGCGGCATGCAGTTCTGCTCGCGCAGCCTTCGGGGCGGTGGCGGCGGTGTTGTGGAGCAGTTCGGCGAACGCCGCCGTCTGGGCCTGTACCTGCCGGTCGAACGCCTCCTGGTCCTGTCCGTCTTCCGGGCCGAGGAGGAAGGCGTGGGTGCTGCGCAGTTCGGATTCCGCGCGTCGCCACGCGTCGCTCTTCGTGCCCCGAGCACGGGCGCGGGCGGTGGCCGTGACTGCGGTGTCGGTGGGGGCTGGGGTGAAGCGTTCGCGCAGGCGGTTGAGGGACAGGTCGGGGGCGAGGCTGGAGCCTGCGTAGGAGACCGGTTCGTTCTTGGTGTCGGTGTCGCCGGGGGCGGCGAGGCTGTAGCCGGTGGTGTCACCGGTCTCGGGTCCGATCCGTTTCTGGACCTTGATGCCCAGGGCGGTGAGGACTGCGAAGTACTCGTGTTCGTCGCGCGCGGCTGCTGCTGCGGCGTACGCGTGCTCCCGCAGCCACTGCCGGGTGGTCGTCTTGCGGCCCTGGCGCTCGGCCTTGGCCACCTCGGCACCGGTGGGCGTCTTCGGGGCGGTGCCGTCGCCGGACCTCAGCCGGCGCAGTCCGAGTTCGATCTCGATCTTGCGGCATTCGGCCTGGGCGCGCTGGCCGTCGCGTTTGTTGCGAGGACGGCGGCCGTCCTCGCGGACGCTGGTGGCCATGATGTGGATGTGGTCCTCGGCGTGCCGTACCGCGATCCACCGGCAGCCGGAATCGTCAGCGTGCGGGGCGATACCGGTTGCGTGGACGACGCGGCGGGCGACCTCACCCCACTCGGCGTCGGTGAGGTAGCGGTCGCCAGGGGCCGTGCGGACAGGACAGTGCCACACGTGCTGCGGCACGTCCTTCCCCGTGCGCTGTCGCCGCAGTTCGACGGGCTGGTCCAGGTAGCGCGCGAGATCGGAGAGCGTGTCCTGGTGGTCTTCGAGCCGGACGCGGCCGGGATCGGTGATACCGGGCATGGCGAAGGCGGCGACGATGTGGGGGTCGGTGTGCTCGTCGCGGCGGCCCGGTCCGAAAAGGTAGGAGAGCAGACCACGCGTGCGGTCCCCGGTGGAGACGTCAGGCACCACGGCGACCATCACCGTCCACAACCTGCTCCAGCGCCCGACGGGCCAGCCGCGCGGCCTGGTGCAGTTCGTCGAGGACCTGCTCGGCGCGGTCGGGGAGGTCGCCGGTGTGGATCGCTCGGACGATCTGGTTGAGGTTCACTCCGATCCGGTGGAACTCCCGCAGCAGCCTTCCGGACAGGACCATCAGGTCCTGCGTCGCTTGCGGGGAGGGTAGAGCGGGGATGGCGGTGGGGCGCTGGTCGGGCAGGTAGGCGTGGGCGAACGTGAGTGCCGCGTCCATCAGGTAGGCCGAGCGGGAGCGCTTCGCCTCGCGTGCGGCGCGGTCGATGAAGTCGCGCTCCGCCGGTTCCGCCGAGCACGTCAACTGCACGTTCCGTTTGATCCCGGAGCGCGGCCGATACAGCACGTCGCTCAGCCGCCGCCGACGCTTGGAGCCGGGTGAGGCGTCGGTATCGGCAGGGGTGGGGATGTCGTATGCGGCGATGCCGCGGTGGACGAACGTGTCGGCCGTGATCGTCGGTGCGAAGCGCGCGGCATCGTCGGCGGTCTCGCGCGCATCATCGGCGGCGTGTTGGTCCTGGTGGAGGCCGCGCTCGGCCTCCACCTTCCCCTGCTCCGTGCCCCGCTGGGCACGGGCCTGGGCCGCCCCCGCTGGGGCGGATCCGAGCGCGAAGTCCGCATCGCCCCCGGCGATGTGGACTTCGCCCCAGCTCGCTCCGCTGTTGATGGGGGTGCTGTCCGTCGTGTCGTCGCGGTGCGGGGCTGCAGCCTGTGTGCGTCCGGCGTGAGTGCGCTTGTTCTTACGGGCGAAGGGGTTCGGGCTCATGGCGGGTGGTGCTCCAGTGGTTGATCGCTGAGTGGTGCTGGCAGGAGGTCAGGGTGTCCAGGTTTGGCGGTTTGGCCGTGCTGGGCTCTTCCGGTAGAGGCCGGGAAGGAGGCCACCGCCCGGCAGCGTCAGCGTTCGGGCGGTGGCCTTCGGAGCAGAGGCTCACTCGATGGGGTGGGGGCGTGCCTGTGTCTGCTGCCGGGCCAGGGAGATGGCTTCAGCCAGGCGGTCGGTACTGGCTCCGAGTCCGTTGTCCTGGAGTGCCTTTCGGGCACTGTCGCGGGTCAGGCCCGCGCCGTCGGGGTGCGCGGCGCTGATCACGTCGGCGAGCTGGGGGATAGAGGCAAGAGCGGGACGCCCAATGGGCTGCGGAGCTGGGGCCTCCTCTGGCTCGTGACCTGTGGAGTCCGGCTGGTGCCCGGATTCCTCCTCGCCGCCGCCCGGATCATCTGTGGCAGTCGGTACGGCCTCGGGCACGGATTCGGTTTCTGGGAGGCCGGCGTCTGTGGCCGACGGGCTGACGGCAAGGCTCTCCTCGCCTGGGTTGTCTGCCGTGGCGAGCGAGACGGGATCACCGTCCGGAACTTCTGAGGGGTTTGGGGACGCCGCTTGTGTACCGCCCTGAACCGGCCCCGGTGTTCCGGACGCCAGCCCGTTTGTCGGCGTCGGCGCGGTGCCGTAGCGGGTGATGAGGATGTGGAGGTGGGTGGCTCCGGCGAGGGCGAGCGGGGCGGTGGCGGAGAGCACGGCGACGGTGGCGTCGTCCAGGTGCAGGGCGGAGGCGCCCGGTTGGTTGAGGTCCAGGGCGTGCAGGCCGTTGGCCCAGATGCTCGCGCAGGTGGCCGCGAAGAACAGCGTCCACGCGTACAGGCGTGCCGGTAGCGGGGCCTCGCGAAGGACGAGGAGGGCGCGTACGCCGTAGGCGATGAACCCATCGATGACGACGGGGAAGAGGTAGGTGAGCTGGTGGCGGACGTGGACAGCGGTGGCCATCTGCCGCAGCGCGTCGAAGGACAGAGCGCATCCGGCGAAGCCGAGCAGGACGATGGCCAGCCGGTCCCACCAGGTCGCGCGATGGCGTCCAGGCAGCGTGGCGGTTACAGAGGGGTGGGGCATGGTGTGAGGGCCTCGCACGTGGGGCGTGGGTGATGTCTGTGGGATCCGTCTTGGCCGTCTTGGCGTTGACGCCGCAGGTCAGGCTGGGTGCGGCAAGGCACCGTCGTGGCGTCTTCGCGCCCTGCGTGGCGCGTCTTGGTGTCAGGCGGGTCGTGCAGCCCCGAGCGGGTGAGCTGCCACCGTGAGGCCGGTCAGCGGCTTGGCCTCCAGTCCCGGGACGGATCGCTATCCGTCTTGGGACGCAGTGCCGTCTTGGACAGAGGGGCTTTTGACCTGCGGTTTTGCGGCTGGGACGGCAGGGACGGCACGAGACGGCGCAGGCCGGTCGGCCTGCTGTGGCCGTCGTGGTGAGGTGCGCTACCGGTCGCTGCCCGTTGCGGACTGGGCAGCGACCGGCGGCGGGGTCAGCTCGGCTGTGTGCCGCGGGCAGCGTCCGGGGCATTGAGGGGGTGGACGGTGGGGCAGTAGCGCTTCCAGGCGTCCGTGAACTTGGCGCGTGTGTAGCCCTTGCGCTGGGTGTGGTCGGGCATGCGCACGTTGCCGGACTTGATGCCGAACTCGCGAAGCATCGCTGACAGGGCACGTGGTGTGAGTCCGCCGCGCGCCGAATCGGCCCAGGGCGCCTCGGGGTCACTGTTGAGCGTGTAGAGGAGGGCGTCCGTCGACACGCTCTCTGGATCTCCTGCAGCGGCGAAGGCGCGGCGGATGTCGGCGAGGATGCGTGCGTTGCTCGGGCTGTCCTCTTCCGCCTCGGCCTCCGCCGCGACCATCCGCGCGCACGCGGCACGGGCACGCTCGGGCCACATGCCACCCGCGAGGTCGGCGACGATCACCAGGGGCTCCCAGGTATCGGCCGCGCGGTCTTCAACCGGCATCTCCGGCTCCAGGTGCAGAGCACGGTCCGCAAGCGGCTTGGCCCAGCGCGCGAGCCGGCTGCGCAGCTCGTGCAGCGCGGTGCTGTCCCGCTTGGTGCGATAAGGGCTCACCCGCTCGCCCTCCGCGCGGCGCCGCATCCGGATCACCACCGAGCGGTCCATGATCGTGTCGGGCAGATTGCCGATGCCCGCGATGGCCGCCATGGCGAAGGTCTCGAAGCGATGCGGGGCGTGCTCTTTGCCGACTACCCGCAGGACCGGCCGTCCGCGCTGGTGACCGGCGTTGAGCAGCCCGCGCAGATCCTCGTTCTTCTCAGCCTGCTTGGGGCTGCCGAAGATGGTGTCGGCCTCGTCGACCAACAGGGTCGGCGGCTCCTCGGTGATGGAGCGGAAGATCGCCGCCGCTGTGGAGTTCACCGTGATGACCGGGTTGTGGACGGTCTCGGTGAGAACGTCGAGCAGACGCGATTTGCCGCAGCGCTTCGCAGGCCCCACCACAGCCAACCGCGGGGCGTGCTGCCACGAGGACTGGAGGTGTGTGGCCGCGACCCACAGCACGACCGCATCCAGTGCCTCCTCGCTGGGCGGGATCACGAACCGTGCTATCCGGTCCCGCAATTCGTCCAGCAGTTGGGAGCCGTACGTCGGCTCGGCACCGGGCACGGTGTCCGATCCGCCACCCGTCAGGGAAGAGGCTTCACGCAGGCCAGGGGCCTTGTCCCGGCCCTCGGCCTCGCGCTCTTCCCTGGCTACTGCCTGGGTCGCCGGGTCCTCAAGGTGGGCGCCCGGCCTGCCGGGGACAGCCACGGCAGGCCAGTTCGTCTGGGAGGAGGCGGAATAGGGCGCGGGGTTCACGGGTTGCACCGGGCAGCTCCTTGTCTGGCGGTGGCGGGCTCGCACGCCCGCACCACCGGGTCGGTTCCCATCGGATCGCTGGGGAGTCATCGGGCCTCCGGCGTCGCACCGCCGGAGGCTCTCCCCCTTTCCCGCGGGCGTTCGGCGACCGCGGGGGACCATGGACAGTACGGCGACGTCCGGTGACAGTCCATCGTTTCTGTGTCAGCTCAGCGCAGAACGGTTTGCTGCGGCCCCGCCCCTTCACGCCGCCAGCCCGAGCAGGTCCAACAGGTCTGCGGTCACCACCCGGTACGCGTTACCCAGCCGCAGCACCCTGCACGGGTAGTCGCCCCGCTTCGCCAGCTCGTAGCCCTTGCTCCGCCCCAGCCCAAGAGCCCGGTTGCCTGTCTCCAGGTCAACGGCCGCCGGCAGAGCCAGCAGCTCCTCCCGGCTCATACCCCACGCCCGCCCACCGAGGTCGTTCTCGCGCATGCGCACTCCAGTCCATCACTGAGCCCTCGGCGAACGCGACGACCACGCCCGGCTCCCGGCCACTAAATCCAGGATGGCGAAGCTAATGTGTCTCCATGACACAACGCGATTCCGATGCTGGGTACGACGACGAGGACGACGTCCCCGAGTGGGTCGACCACGTCATGGCCACCGTGGCCGCTGAGGTCCGACGCCGAAGGAAGGAGCTACGCATGAGCGCCCAGGAACTCGCCGACCGGTGCGAGGAGATCGGCCACCCGATCCCCCGCAACGTCATCGCCAATATGGAATCCGGCCGCCGCGCCAACCTGCCCCTCGTCGACGTCATGGTCCTGGCCAAGGCGTTGCTCACGAACCCGATCTGCCTCATCTACCCGATCGGCTACGTCGCCGAGGTCCAACGGCTCCCGTACGAGCACCGCACTGCTCCGTGGGAGGCCATGTGCTGGTTCACCGCTCAGGACAGCGGGTCCCTGGCCGACCGCGACATGCTCCGCTACCAGCGCGAGCACATCGAGGCACTCGGTGCAGCGAGCGCCGCGATGGCCAGTGAGAGCTACGCGCGGTACGCCGTCGAGCACGCGACAAGCACGGCGGAACGGGCTGAGGCACTGCGCGACCAAGCCGCCTGTCTGGAGCGCATCGACGAAGCCAAGCAACGGCTCAGCGTCGCCCGCTCCTTCATCCGCCGCGACCGCGGCATCCTCCCCTACCTGCCACCCGAACTAGCCGACGTCGACCCGCTCGAACCTGGCCCCAACACGATTACGGAGGAACGCCTTTGAAGGGCTCCACACACCGCCGCTGCTACTGCCGTGACGCCCATACCGGCAAACCGCTCGGCAAGAAGTGCCCCAAGCTCTCCAGCCGCAAGCACGGCTCCTACTCCATACGCCAGGAACTCCCGCCCCATGAAGACGGCACCCGCCGCTCCTTCAGCCGCGCCGGCTACGAGTCCCTGAAGGCCGCCCAGGCGGACCTCGACCACGTCCGCGCGCTTCTCGCCCTGGCAGACAAGGACGACGCCGACAGCCTTCAGCGCCTTGTCGCCCTGCTGGAGGAGGTCGCGGCCGAGAAGGCTCCCCTGCCCGCCGTGGAGGAAACCCGGCGTCGGCTGAGGGCGGGACTGGCCCTTCGCGGCAGCCTCACCGTCGGCGATTGGCTCGACGGGTGGTTCGCCGCCAAGAAGCGCCGCAAGACCACCCTCAACGGCTACGCCTCCCACATCCGCGTCCATCTGAAGCCTCGCATCGGCCGAGTGCGCCTCGACCGCCTCAACGTCGGCCATCTCGTGGAGATGTTCGACGCGATCGCGGACGCGAACGAGGTCATCGCGGCCGAGAACGAAGCCCGCCGCGAGCAGATCGCCCGCTGCAAGCCGAGCAAGCCGGGCCGCCCCGTAGGAGCCGAGCGGGCACTGCTCGCGCCCGAACGAGCCAAACTGGCGGAGATGAAGCCGTTCCGGAAGATCACCGGCCCGGCCACCTGTCAGGCGATCCGTCGTACCCTCCGGGCAGCGCTGAACGCTGCCATCGCCCAGCAGCTCATCACCTTCAACCCGGCGTCCCACGTCGAACTGGAGTCGGGCAGGAGGCCGAAGCCCCTCCTGTGGACCGAGGAACGCGTCCGGCGATGGCGCGAGACCGACGAGATCCCCGGTGCTGTGATGGTGTGGACGCCGCAGCAGTTCGGCGCGTTCCTCGATGCCGCCGAGGGAGACCGGCTGTACGCGCTCTTCCACCTGATGGGGACCCGCGGTCTCCGGCGGGGCGAGGCGGTCGGTCAGGACTGGCACGAGATCGATCTCGACGCCGGCCTCATCACCCCCGCCAAGGAGATCGTGGTGGATGGCTGGGACCCCTACGAGTCCGAGCCGAAGACGGACGGGAGTGCGAACACGATCGCGCTCGACAGCGTGAACATCATCGTCCTGCGCGACCACAGGATGCGTCAGGAGAAGGAGCGCACCAAGTGGGGCACCGCCTGGCAGGACACCGGCAAGGTGTTCACCAAGCAGGACGGCTCCTGGCTTCATCCGGAAACGGTCTCGGAAACCTTCCGCCGCATCCTCGCCACGACCGAACTGCCGCCCATCACACTGCGGGACCTGCGGCACGTGGCCGCGACGCTCACCCACGGAGGCGGCGGCGACATCCACGCGGTGAAGGAGACGCTCAGGCACTCCACCATCACCCTGACCTCGGATACCTACACGAGCCTGCTCCCCGAGTTGGACCGCGAGATCGCGGAAAAGGCGGCTGCGCTGGTCCCCCGCAGCCGGCGCACCGGAAAGTAGAGTCCGGCCTCCTCCATCAGGTGATCGCAATGCCAACCTGGCCGCTCCGCGCATAGCTGCGGGCTCGTGCCAGCCGGCACCCCCTACCTGACGTCCTCCCGCGCAGGTACCTCACCAGCGAGATCCGACGCCCTCTTCCCCGCCGCACTCCTCTCAAGTGATCGGAACTCCTCCTGCCGCACTTCCGCCTCAGTGGACGGAGCGGCTGGCGGCCGACCCGTGCGCCAAGCCGAGTACAGGCCCGCCAGGGCGATGGTCACGGCAGCGAGGGACTCCGGCGACAGCCCCAATGCCACCAGCGTGACCCCGGTTGCGAGCACCATGACGAACGCAACGAGGTCCAGGACGGGGGAGCGGCGAAGTGGGTTGGGACGGCGCATGGGCGGATTCCTCTCGGTTCGAGCTGTAGTGATCAGCGTCCCTTCCTAGTGCCTGCCGCACTAGCTTCTCTCTTTTTTATCTGAGAAAATAATCATCCTGTCGAGAGAAAGTTGGAGCATGGCGCCCACATCCAGAGGTCGCGGGCGGCCACCCGCAGCTCCAGCGACGGGTTCTGAGCCACTAGACACGTTGGTGCTGCTCATCCGGGGGCTGCGCGTCCAGGCGCGACTGTCTGTCGAGGACGTGCACGAACTGCTGAAAAATAGTGGTTATCCGCAGAAACAGTTGCCCGCCCGGTCTACGTTCCACCGCAAGATGCGGGGCATCGGGCTGAAGAGTGAACGCCGCCTCGTCGAGGCAGTCATCGGGATCTGCGTCCCTGATGAGCAGAAGGCGAACGTGCACAGGGAACAGGCAGTCTCCTTGTTGCAGCAGGCTTGGTCGATGGACGCGAAGCCGACTGAGTCACAGCGTGTACCGGCGCAGGAAGACGGCAAACTGATGCCCGAGCTAATTCGGGTCCAGCGTGAGTTGATCGACGTGCGGGCCCAACTTACAGGGGCGCTCCAGACTGCTAACGATGCCGAAAGGGAAGCCGCCCGATCACGGACGTTGCTGACCACGCTGCTGATGCTTGGCACCTTCAGCGGTGGGCCCAATGCCCTGCTGACCCGCAGCACCAACGTCGAGGCCAACCGAAACGAGACTCCGCGAGCAACACCTACCGCAAAAGGTCACCTGTCGAAGGCAGATCTACCGCTCGACGCCGACACCACGTACTCAGCAAGCCCAAACGATTCCCAGGGCCGTGCCAACGTCGGCAGTCAAATGGAGTGGCCCACAACCCATACTGATCCCGTCGACCGGTCCACCCTGTCCCACGTCCCCCATGCGAGCGACGAGAATGCGCCGAACGCCGATGCCTTGCCTTTCGAGCCGGAACCACGGCAGGACAGCGCACTGGAGGAGGTACTCGCGGAGGTGATGCGGTTGGATCCTGATGGCAGCCGAGTAGGGTCCGCAATCGACAGCGCAGGCCAGCATCTACTCGACCCGGTGCACACTGGTCGCTATCTCTGGTCCCATCTCCAGAGGACCGAGAGGATCGTCTTTGGCACCACCGTGCACCAAAGAGTGCAGCGCGAGTTGGGGCTGCACATTGGATCGACCATGGACTTCACGGTGGCAGGACACGAGGTTGACCTAAAGTTCACGCTAGGCAGACACGAATGGGTGTTCCCGCCGGAGGTGCAGGGCCATTTGTCCCTAGTCATGAGCGCCGATGACGTTCGCGGTCGCTGGAGCCTCGGCTTGCTACGGGTGGAACCCAACCTGGTGCGCTCGGGAGCCAACCGCGATGGGAAACGCGGGCTGAACGCGGAAGGCCGACGCGCAATCAAGTGGATTCACTACGACCTTCCGCTACCCGATCACGCGTTGCGCCACCTGTCCCGCGACACGCTAGTCGCGATCCAATCCAAGCCTCTGGGACAAGCTCGTGTCGAAGAACTGCTACTGCAAGCCCAGCTCACCCCGATCAGCCAAGCGGATCTTTCGGCTGTAGCCCGTCAGGCTGACGGCCCCAAGCGAGTGCGAGAGGCAAGGCTCAGGCTGGCGCGTAAGGGCGTCCTCGTTCTGAGTGGCTCTATTCGCCAGCATGTTGATTGGGCTTCGACCCTCAGCTTGCCCGTCCCCGCGCCAAAGACGTTGATGAGCGTCCGGGTCACCCCGGCATCGCCTCAGCGGGACGACATTCCCACCATCACGCTCGACGGCACTCAATGGTGCGTGGCTCGTCCGGACGACCCAGAGGCCCCGTTGCCCCGGAACATCCTCCGTTGACGATCAACCGCCGGAGTCGCCGCAAGCCACAGCGATCGCCGATCGGCGATCTCCGAGGCACCATCTGGTTCGCCCGGCGGGACACCCGCTCACGCATCGCTCACGCACGGCCCAGTAACTGACGCAGCGCCCGACCCGGCCGAAGCCGGACCGGGCGCTGCGCCGCAGGTCAGAAGGGATCTCCCCTCTCCTGCACCCGTAGGCCCTGTGGGACTCGAACCCACAACCAATGGATTAAAAGTCCACTGCTCTGCCAATTGAGCTAAGGGCCCAGGCGATGTCGCCTCCCCGAGCATAGCCGTAGGAGGCCGCGTCTCCGATCGGGTATCGGGGAGGCGGGTCGTGAGTGTGGCGTACGGGTGGTGGTCCGGGGACGCGGAAGGGCCCGTACGAGCGGAGTCGTACGGGCCCTTCCCGGTCACCTCAGCAGGTGTCAGCCGTTGCGCTTCCAGCGGGGCTTGTCCTCGCGGCGGCCGAAGGAGCCGCCGCCGCGGTGGTCGTCACGACGGCCGTAGGGGCGCTCGTGGCCGCCGGAGCGGAAGCCCGGACGGTCGCCCTGGCGGTCGCGGTTGAACGGACGGTCGCTGCCGCGGTGGCCGCCGCGCTCGTCGCGCCGCGCCGGACGGTCGTCCCGGCGGAAGCCGCCGCGGTCGTCCCGGCGGTCGTCCCGGCGCTCGAAGGAACGCGGCGCGCGGTCGCGGTCGAAGCCACGGTCGTTGCCGCGGTCGTTACGGTCGTTGCGGTCACGGTTGAAACCGCCGCGGTCGTCACGACGCTCGAAGGAACGGCCGCCACGGTCGTCACGACGCTCGAAACCACGGTCGTTGCGGTCACGGTTGAAGCCACGGTCACCGCGGTCGTCGCGGCGGAAGCCGCCACGGTCGTCCCGGCGGTCGTCCCGGCGCTCGAAGGAACGCGGCGCGCGGTCGCGGTCGAAGCCGCGGTCGTTGCGGTCACGGTTGAAACCGCCACGGTCGTCACGACGCTCGAAGGAACGGCCGCCACGGTCGTTGCCGCGGTCGTTGCGGTCACGGTTGAAGCCACGCTCACCGCGGTCGTCCCGGCGCTCACGGCGCTCGTACGACGACGAGGGCGCCGTGCGCTCCTCGCGCTCGGCCCGCTCGGCACGGTCCGCGCGGTCGACGTCTTGGGCCGCCGGCTGCTCCGGCACCGTCGCCTCGGCGGTGCGCTCGGCCACGGCCTGCGCCTCGGCCACCGCCTCGTCCGGGTCCTCGCCGCGCTCGCGGGCGACCCGGGCGACCAGGCGGTCGGCCTCCTCGCGCAGCTCGGTCGCGCGGCGCTGTGCCCGCTCCAGCTCCTTGGCCAGGTGCGACACCTCGCGCTCGGCCTGCTGCGCGGCGTTGCCCGCGGACTCGGCCTGGACCTCGGTCATCGACCGGGCGCCGGTGATCTCGGCGACCTCCGGGTCGAAGGCCGCGCCGCCCTGGATGATGTGGCGCGAGGCGTCGACGCCCGCGTCCTCCATCAGGCGGAAGATCTGCCGGCGCTGGTGCGGCAGGGACAGGGAGACCACCGTGCCGGTGCGGCCGGCGCGCGCGGTGCGGCCGGCGCGGTGCAGGTAGTCCTTGTGGTCGCCGGCCGGGTCGACGTTCAGGACGAGGTCGATGCCGTCGACGTGGATGCCGCGCGCGGCGACGTCGGTGGCGACCAGGACGTTGACGTAACCGTCCTTGAAGTCGGCCAGGGTGCGGGTGCGGGCGCCCTGGGTCATGCCGCCGTGCAGCGCGTCGGCCTTCGCACCGGCGTCGCGCAGCTGCTCGGCCACGCGGTCGGCGCCGAGCTGGGTGCGCACGAAGATGATGGTGCGGCCCTTGCGGGAGGCGATGGCCGAGGTGACCGGCGCCTTGTCCTTGGGCTTCACGATCAGGATGTGGTGCGACATGGTCGTCACCGCGCCCTGCGCCGCGTCCACCTCGTGGCTCACCGGGTCGGTGAGGTAGCGGTCGACGAGGGTCTTGATCTCGTTCTCCATGGTGGCGGAGAACAGCATCCGCTGGCCGCCGGCCGGGACCTGGTCGAGCAGCTCGGTGACCTCGGGCAGGAAGCCCAGGTCGGACATCTGGTCGGCCTCGTCGAGGACGGCGATCTTCACGTCCTCCAGCGAGCAGGCGCCGCGGTTGATGATGTCGCGCAGCCGGCCCGGGGTGGCGACGAGGATGTCGACGCCCCTCTCCAGGGCGTAGATCTGGTTGCCCATGGAGGTACCGCCGCAGACGACCTTCATCTTCAGGCCGAGGACGTCGCCGTAGGGCTGGAGCGCGTCGGCCACCTGCATGGCCAGCTCACGGGTCGGGGTGAGGATGACGGCGCGCGGCTTGTGCTTCTGGGTGCGGCCGCCGGCCAGCGTGGCCAGGGTCGGCAGACCGAAGGAGAGGGTCTTGCCGGAGCCGGTGCGACCGCGGCCGAGGATGTCCTTGCCGGCCAGGGCGTCCGGGATGGTCGCGGCCTGGATCGGGAAGGGGGAGGTCACGCCGTTCTGCGCGAGCTTGCGCACGACGCCCTCGGGCAGGCCGAGGTCCGCGAAGGTCAGCTCGGGGGCCTGGTCCTCGGCGGTCTCGGACGCCTGGACCTCGGTGTCCTCGGCGCCCTCGGCGACCTCGGTGACCTGGGTGCTCTCGGTGACCTCGACGCTCTCGGGCGCCTGCGCGGTCTCCTGGCTCTCCAGGGCGTCCTGGCCGTTCTCGGGCACGACGACGTGATCAGTACTGGCAATGGACATGCGAATGCGAAACCTTCCGGAGTCTCGTCGGCACGCGCCCGTCAACTCCGTGTTTCGCACCACGACCGCCTCGATGCGGTCAGCCACGGCAAAGGAGAGTACGCGCCACACGGCGCGCTCTGCATGGGCGCCGGGCAAATGGGATCAAACGATCTACCACCATACGCACTCCTCACCCTCGAAGGCAAACTCAAGGGCAAACCGGTGCCATAGGGGCAGTCAGGCCAGTGTACCGGACGGACGGCGACCCGACCGGCCCGGTCGCGGCGCCGGCTCGCGCCGCTCCAGCTGCGGCCCGGTGCCCTCGTGCGCCGACGACGAGGGCTCGGCCGGCGGCGGCTCCGTCGTGGTCTGCGCGGGCGGCGGGGAGGCCGGGGGCTGCTCTACGGCGGCCGACGTCTGCGGCGGGGGCGGCACCGCCTGCGTCGGTGTCGGATCACCGGCCTTCGGCGGCGGGCCGGGCTTCTTGGCGGTCGCGGTCGCCGCGGGCGCGCTGCCCGCCGCCGACGGCGAGGCCGCCGACGCGGACGGCGGGGCGCCGTCCCCGCCCGCCGCCTTCGCGCCGTGCCCGTGCTCGCCGCCGGCCGCACCGCCGGCCCGGCCCGCGCCGCCGCCGGACACCGCCGCCGCGTTCTCGGGAACCGCGCCGCCGCCCCGGCCGGCGGAGTGCGACGGCCGGGACCCGCCGCTCTCGTGGTCCGCCACGCTCATACAGCCGGTGACGGCGGTGAGGGCGGCGGCCACGGCGGCGAGCCGGACGGAAACAGGCAAGGGGCGCACGGAAGCCACCTCCGGGAGAAGAAGTCTCCGTGCCCAACTCCCCGCGCCCGCAAAAGGAAACGGCCCCTCAGCCGTAGCCGAGCGCGTGCAGCCGCGCGTCGTCGATCCCGAAGTGGTGGGCGATCTCGTGCACCACGGTCACCTCGGTCTCCGCGACGACGTCCTCGCGCGTCTCGCACATCCGCAGCGTCGGCCCGCGGTAGACCGTGATCCGGTCGGGCAGCACGCCCGCGTACCACTCGCCGCGCTCGGTCAGCGGAGTGCCCTCGTACAGTCCGAGCAGCTCCGGGTCGTCCGCGGGCGGCTCGTCCTCGACGAACACCGCGACGTTGTCCATCAGCCGGGTCAGCTCCGGCGGGATCCGGTCCAGGGCCTCGGCCACCAGTTCCTCGAACTGCTCGCGCGTCATCTCCAGCACAAGGGCCATTGTCCGGCACGAACCCCGCCCACCGCCCGCACCACGGGGATCCGGTCCGCCCACCCCACGAGGATCCGGCCCACTCCCAGAGCCCCCGGCGCGCCGGAATATCCCGTGCCGCCCATGGGCATACGCGACCAATGGCCCGCCGCGACCCCGCCGCCGACCTGAACCGCCGCCGCTCCCTCGCCCGGGGGACCCGGGCGATACGGCACCGCATACGAAGGGCGGTGCGCGCCCCCAGCGCCCCCGGCGTCACCGCCTCCACCCCCTCCACCCCCTTCACCGCCTCCACCCCCCCACCGCCCTCGCCCCCGAGCCCCGCCCCTGGCCGCGTGCCCTCGGTCTGGTCGCCGTCGTGATCGCCGGGGCCTGGCTCGGCCTGCTGTGCGTGGGCGCCACACGGGTGCCGGTCGGCCCCATGAACACCACGATGGCCCTGCGCCCCTCCCTCACCGGCGGCACCCGGATCAACGTCTCGCCGCTCGGCTCCCTGGAACTGCGCAGCCACACCGCTCCGGTCAGCCTGGACGTGAACGTCGACCGGCTCGACCCCGAGCGCTCCCAGGCCCTGGTCGACCACCCCGAGCGGATCTCCGGCCTCCAGGACGAGGTGGCGCACGACGTCGAGCACGGCGCCCTCGACCTGGCCGTACGCTCCTGCGCCGCCGTGGTCTTCGGCGCGACCGCGCTCGGCCTCGTCGTCTACCGCCGCCCGCGCCGCGCCCTGGCCGCCGGCGGCCTGGCCCTGACGCTGCTCACCGCGTCCGGCGCGACGGCGTACGCGACCTGGAACCCCGAGTCCGTCCTGGAGCCGCGGTTCTCCGGGCTGCTCTCCTCGGCGCCCTCCCTGGTCGGCGACGCGCGCAACATCGTCACCGAGTTCGACGTCTACCAGCGGGAACTGGCGCGCCTGGTCACCAACGTGACCAAGCTCTACGACGTCACCTCCACGCTCCCCGCCTACCAGCCCGATCCGACGACCGTCCGGGTCCTGCACGTCTCCGACATCCACCTCAACCCGGCGAGCTGGAAGATCATCGCCTCGCTGGTGCGGCAGTACCAGGTGGACGTGATCGTCGACTCCGGCGACACGATGGACCACGGCACGGCCGCCGAGAACGCCTTCCTCGACCCGGTCGAGAACCTGGGCGCGCCCTACGTCTGGGTGCGCGGCAACCACGACTCGCCCGCCACCCAGCGCTACCTGGAGCACCTGAAGAACGTGCACGTCCTGGACGACGGGCGGGCCGTGACCGTCGCCGGCCTGCGCTTCGCCGGGATGGGCGATCCCCAGTTCACCCCCGACCGCTCCTCGCCGGTCGGCGGCGACGCCTCCGAGGAGCTGGCCGGCGCCCGCCTCGCCTCGGCCCTGCGCGACGAGCGCACCCGGGGTACGCCCGTCGACGTCGCGATCGCCCACGAGCCGGTGGCGGCGCGGGAGACGGACGGCACGGTGCCCCTGGTGCTGTGCGGCCATCTGCACCAGGAGGGCACGGAGATCCTCACGTTCGGCACCCGGCTGCGCCGGGAGGGCTCCACGGGCGGCGGCGGTCTGCGCGCCCTGGAGGGCGGCCGCCCCGCGCCGATCGAGGCGTCGCTCCTCTACTTCGACCGGGACAGCCGCCGCCTCCAGGCCTGGGACGAGATCCGGCTGGGCGGCCTGGGACTCACCACGGCGGAGGTCAGCCGGCACCTTCCGAAGGAGAACCAGCCGGGCGCGGCCCCGCCGGCCACCGGGCCCGCCTCCCCCTCCGCGCCGTCCTCGCCCACCGGGCCGTAAACGGTTTTGGCGATACCCCCCGCCATCCCATATGCTTCTCACGTCCCCGACGCGCTGAGAAGCGCCCAGGCGGGCCGATAGCCCTCATCGTCTAGCGGCCTAGGACGCCGCCCTTTCAAGGCGGTAGCACGGGTTCGAATCCCGTTGGGGGCACGCAGTACGGTGTGCGACACTTACTCACGTTGGTTCGCACACAACCAGATGGTCCTGTGGAGCAGTTTGGAGTGCTCGCCACCCTGTCAAGGTGGAGGCCGCGGGTTCAAATCCCGTCAGGACCGCTGAGGTTTCACGTGAAACCTCGTGGCTGGGTAGCTCAGTTGGTACGAGCGATCGCCTGAAAAGCGATAGGTCGCCGGTTCGACCCCGGCCCCAGCCACCACCGCCCTTCTGGGCCAAAGCCCCTCTCCGGCACCACGGAGAGGGGCTTTCTCGTGCGCCTCGCAGTGCGTCCCCGCGCCCTGTCCGGCGCACCCTGTCCGGCACACTCCCGCTGTCCGGCGCACTCCCGCTGACCGCCACCGGCAAATCATTCGCGCGCAATTTCCCCGAGGTGAGATCCTGGATCGCGTATGTCTACGCATCCCGCCCCCGCCCTGGGCGCCCTCGCCTCCCGTCTCACCGAGCTGTCGCTGCGCGACGCGCACCGCGTCGGGCGCCGGCTCGAAGGCGCGCGCAAGATCCGCAAGCCGGAGGCGCGCGCCGCCGTCCTGGCCGAGATCGATGCCGAGGTCGCCAAGGCAGAGGAACGCATGGCCGCCCGGCGCTCCCGTGTGCCCGCCGTCAGCTACCCCGAGCAGCTGCCGGTCAGCCAGAAGAAGGACGAGATCGCGGCGGCCATCCGCGATCACCAGGTCGTGATCGTCGCCGGCGAGACCGGGTCCGGCAAGACCACGCAGATCCCGAAGATCTGCATGGAGCTGGGCCGGGGCGTGCGCGGCATGATCGGGCACACCCAGCCCCGCCGGATCGCGGCCCGCACGGTCGCCGAGCGGGTGGCGGAGGAGCTGGACACCCCGCTGGGCGCGGCCGTCGGCTGGAAGGTGCGGTTCACCGACCAGGTCGACCCGGAGGCCACCTTCGTCAAGCTGATGACGGACGGCATCCTGCTCGCCGAGATCCAGACCGACCGAGAGCTGCGCGCCTACGACACGATCATCATCGACGAGGCGCACGAGCGGTCCCTCAACATCGACTTCCTGCTCGGGTACCTGGCCCAGCTGCTGCCCAAGCGGCCCGACCTCAAGGTCGTCATCACCTCGGCCACCATCGACCCCGAGCGCTTCTCCCGGCACTTCGGCGACGCGCCGATCGTCGAGGTCAGCGGGCGGACGTATCCGGTGGAGGTGCGCTACCGGCCGCTGCTGGAGGACGACTCCGACGACGCCGACCGCGACCAGATCACCGCGATCACCGACGCCGTCGAGGAACTGATGGCGGAGGGCTCCGGCGACATCCTCGTCTTCCTCTCCGGCGAGCGGGAGATCCGCGACACCGCGGACGCGCTCGACAAGAAGCGGTACCCCCGCGCCGGAGGCGCTGGTTGGCAGAGCACGGAAGTCCTGCCGCTGTACGCACGGCTGTCCCACGCCGAACAGCACCGCGTCTTCCAGCAGCACACCGGCCGCCGGATCGTGCTGGCCACCAACGTCGCCGAGACGTCCCTGACCGTCCCCGGCATCAAGTACGTCATCGACCCCGGCTTCGCCCGGATCTCCCGCTACAGCCACCGCACCAAGGTGCAGCGGCTGCCCATCGAACCGGTCTCGCAGGCCAGCGCCAACCAGCGCAAGGGCCGCTGCGGCCGTACCTCCGACGGCATCTGCGTCCGGCTGTACTCCGAGGACGACTTCCTCGCCCGGCCGGAGTTCACCGACGCGGAGATCCTGCGCACCAACCTCGCCTCCGTGATCCTTCAGATGACCGCGGCCGGCCTCGGCGACATCGAGAAGTTCCCGTTCATCGACCCGCCGGACCACCGCAACATCCGCGACGGCGTGCAACTGCTCCAGGAGCTGGGCGCGCTCGACCCGGCGCAGAAGGACCCGCGCAAACGGCTCACCCCGACGGGCCGCAAGCTCGCCCAGCTGCCCGTGGACCCGCGGCTGGCCCGCATGGTGCTGGAGGCCGACCGCAACGGCTGCGCGCGCGAGGTCATGGTCATCGCCGCGGCCCTGTCCATCCAGGACCCGCGCGAGCGCCCCTCCGACAAGCAGACCCAGGCCGACCAGCAGCACGCCCGTTTCCGGGACGAGACCAGCGACTTCCTCGCCTTCCTCAACCTGTGGCGCTACGTCCGCGAGCAGCAGAAGGAGCGCGGCTCGTCGTCCTTCCGGCGCATGTGCAAGCAGGAGTTCCTGAACTTCCTGCGCATCCGCGAGTGGCAGGACATCTACACCCAGCTGCGCACGGTCGCCAAGCAGATGGGCATCCAGCTCAACGAGGACGACGCCCCCGCCGACCGCGTGCACGTCTCGCTGCTGGCCGGACTGCTCTCGCACATCGGCATGAAGGACGTGAAGGAGTCCAAGGACGCCGCGCCGGGCGCCCGCAAGGACGGCGGGCGGGGCGAGTACCTGGGCGCCCGCAGCGCCAAGTTCGCGATCTTCCCCGGCTCGGCGCTGTTCAAGAAGCCGCCGCGGTTCGTGATGTCGGCGGAGCTGGTGGAGACCTCGCGGCTGTGGGCGCGGGTCAACGCGAAGATCGAGCCCGAGTGGGTCGAACCCCTCGCGGAGCACCTGCTGAAGCGGACGTACAGCGAACCGCACTGGGAGAAGGACCAGGCCGCGGTGATGGCGTACGAGAAGGTGACGCTGTACGGCGTGCCGATCGTCGCCCAGCGGAAGGTGAACTACGGGCGGATCGACCCCGAGGCCAGCCGGGAGCTGTTCATCCGCAACGCCCTCGTGGAGGGCGACTGGCGCACGCACCACAAGTTCTTCGCCGACAACCGCAAGCTGCTCAGCGAGGTCGAGGAGCTGGAGCACCGGGCCCGCCGCCGGGACATCGTCGTCGACGACGAGACCCTGTTCGACTTCTACGACCAGCGGGTGCCCGAGCACGTCGTCTCCGGCGCGCACTTCGACTCCTGGTGGAAGCACAAGCGCCACGAGCAGCCCGACTTCCTGGACTTCGCGCGGGAGATGCTCATCCGGGAGTCCGCGGAGGCGGTCACCAAGGCCGACTACCCCGACTCCTGGCGGCAGGGGAACCTGAAGTTCCGGGTGACGTACCAGTTCGAGCCGGGCGCGGACGCGGACGGCGTGACCGTGCACATCCCGCTCCAGGTCCTCAACCAGGTCACCGACGAGGGCTTCGACTGGCAGATCCCTGGTCTGCGCGAGGAGGTCGTCACCGAGCTGATCCGCTCGCTGCCCAAGCCGATCCGCCGCAACTACGTGCCCGCGCCGAACTTCGCCCAGCGCTTCCTGGACACCGCGGTCCCGCTCCAGGAGCCGCTGACCACCACCATGGCGCGCGAGCTGAAGCGGATGGTCGGCGTGCCGTTCGAGGCCGAGGACTTCGACTGGGCCAAGATCCCCGACCACCTCAGGATCACCTTCCGGATCGTCGACGAGCGGCGCCGCAAGCTGGCCGAGGACAAGGACCTCGAAGCGCTCCAGCTCAGGCTCCGGCCGAAGGCGCGCAAGGCCCTGTCCCAGGCCGCGGCGGCGACCGCCGAGCGCACCGGCGGCGAGTCGCTGGAGCGCGGCGGGCTGACCGACTGGACGATCGGCGCCCTCACCCGGATCTTCGAGACCCGGCGGGCGGGCCAGCCGGTGAAGGCGTACCCGGCGCTGGTGGACGACGGAGACACGGTCTCCGTACGCCTCTTCGACAGCGAGGCCGAGCAGGCCGAGGCGATGTGGAAGGGCACGCGCCGGCTGATCCTGCGCAACATCCCGGTCAACCCGGCGAAGTTCGCGTCCGAGAAGCTGACGAACCAGCAGAAGCTGGCACTGTCGGCCAATCCGCACGGTTCGGTCCAGGCGCTGTTCGACGACTGCGCGATGGCGGCGGCGGACCGGCTGATCGGCGAGTTCGGCGGCCCGGCGTGGGACGAGGAGTCGTACCGCAAGCTGTACGACAAGGTGCGCGCCGAGATCGTCGACGTGACGGTGCGGGCGGTGGGCCAGGTGCAGCAGGTGCTGGCCGCCTGGCAGGCCTGCGAACGCCGTCTGAAGGCCGTCCGCAGCCCCGTGCTGCTGCCGAACCTGGCCGATGTGCGGGCGCAGTTGGACGCCCTGGTGAAGCCCGGTTTCGTGACCGAGGCGGGGATACGCCGGCTGCCCGACCTGATGCGCTACCTGGTCGCCGCCGACCGCCGGCTCCAGCAGATGCCGACGAACGTCCAGCGCGACACCACGCGCATGGAGAAGGTCCAAGAGATGCGGGACGAGTACGCCTGGCTGCTCGAACAGCTGCCGCAGGGCCGCCCGGTGCCCCAGCAGGTGCGGGACATCCGCTGGATGATCGAGGAGCTGCGGGTCAGCTACTTCGCCCACGCGCTGGGCACGGCGTACCCCGTCTCGGACAAGCGGATCGTGAAGGCGATCGACGCGGCGGCGCCGTGACAGCCCCGGCACAGTGAGTGAGTTCGACCAAGCGGCCCGCCTCCTGTAAAGTCTCATCTCGCAGCGCAACGCAGGAATCGCGCCGCGAAACCTGGTCCTGTGGAGCAGTTTGGAGTGCTCGCCACCCTGTCAAGGTGGAGGCCGCGGGTTCAAATCCCGTCAGGACCGCAGTTGCGAAGGCCCGCTTCCGGAAACGGAGCGGGCCTTCGGCGTACCGGGGCCGCTCGCATCGCAGGCCGCGCCCGCGGCGGAGCCGCGATCGGACACAGCAAATCCCGTCAGGACCGCAGTTGAGAAGGCCCGCTTCCGGAAACGGAGCGGGCCTTCGGCGTTTCTCGGCCGGTGCGGCTGCCGCAACTCCCGTCAAGACCGCCCCCGTTGCCCGCGCAGGCGAGGCGGTGCCGGCGGGCGGGACGGGCGCGGCGCGGGGCGTCCCGTGTCTTGACGGAGTCACATTCGCTCGGTACCCAGGGAGCGGGGCGCCGTTCCGGTACGGCCCCCGCTGGAGGTGGCGTATGGCGGCATCGGCCAGGCACGAGACACGGGCCCTGCTCCGCGCGCACCTCGCGGCCGCCGCGTCCTACCGCCACTCCACGCGCCGCTGCCCCGTCTGCCGCCACCTGCTGCGCCTCGCGATGGACAGCGCGCCCGGGGCGGCCCCCGACGCCCCGCAGACGGCGCCGGAGCCGTCGGCGGACCGGGCGGCGGCAGCGGAGCCGGAGAGCGGGCCGCAGCCCTCCCCCGCGTGACCCGGACCCCGCGCCCGACCGCCTCGGGACCGAACTCCCGTGCGGGCGTGGGGTGGTGGAACCGGAACCTCCATTAGCGCACCGCGACGGCGGCCAACAAGCGGTCAGCCGTGTGACGGGTGTCACCGTACGAGTTTTGGAAAGCCCGGGACTTACACCTCTCCTACAAGGGGTCAATTTAATATGTGCAATTGCACTTGTCCGCAAGTGTCTCCACAGAGGATTCGACACCCCTCCCCAGGCTCCGACAAGGCCGCTCACAGAGCCGCCCCACAGCCCCCCTCGGACGCACAAAAAAGATCGCGCTGGACCCGGCGGAGTCCAGCGCGACCTACGACGCACCCTGTTCACTTGCCTGACGAGCTCTGACGGCTTGGGCGTGGGGCCTGTTGGGGCAGGACCCGCGTCGCTTGGAGCTATGGGCCCGGACATGACAGCCAGTTGGGGGACCAGCCGGTTTGCCCGGTTATGGAGTTGTTCAGGCCTCGCTGCGCTGCTGCGGGATGCCCGCGAGCAGAGCGCGGACCTCGGCCTCGCGGTAGCGGCGGTGCCCGCCGAGCGTGCGGATCGACGTGAGCTTGCCGGCCTTCGCCCAGCGCGTGACCGTCTTGGGGTCGACGCGGAACATGGTGGCGACCTCAGCCGGGGTCAGCAGCGGCTCGGCATCAGGGGTGCGAGCGGTCATGAGCGGCCTCCTCGGGAGAACCGAACCTTCTCGGTTCTTTCCTTAAATTCTGCACCTTGACCCGCGTTGCCCGAAATGGCGGACGCGAGTCGAGTCGGTTATAGGACGAACGGCTTGTCCTCGGCACTACAACTACACCATCTGTCCAGCCGCGTCGGCCAAACCGATGGAATTGCCCTCCCAGGTGTTCATCAGCGACGGAAGCCGATGGACCATGCCATAGCGGACAGTCACACCACTGTGACGATCAGTCACAGGGTGATCAGGAAGTCACCAGACCCCCCAAAGCGTGCAATGCTGAGATTCCGCCCAGATCGGAGCACAGATGGGCGGAAGGAGCCCTCCCCGGACTCCTTGTCCTATTTTGGCATGAGGAGGGGCAAGCAGGGCAAGGGTCTTGTAAGTGCTGTAGATCACCCTTGGAACAAAGGCCCGGATCGCGACTGGCCGCCGCCGTTCGCTCCCTACGCTCCGTCAGTTCCGCCGAAGGCCCTTGACCGTACGTCGTTCGACCACGTTCGAGCCGTGATGCAGGTCACATGTTCGTACGTCAGTTCGCTGAGCGCCGGTCGCGTACCGCCCGCCACCGCTCCACGAGCCGCCCGTACGCCTCCCCCGCGCTCTCCGCGTCGCCCCGGCGCAGCGCCTCGATCCCCTCGGCCACGTCCGCCGCCGAGTGGTCGCCCTCCAGATCGCCGGCCGGCAGCACGTGCACGAGGCCGCCGTAGTCCAGCTCCACCAGGGAGCGCGGGTGGAACTCCTCCAGCCAGCGGCCGACGTCCACCAGGCCGTCGATCAGCGGCCCCTCGTCGATGGCGTCCCTGAGCGCCCGCAGCCCCCGCGCCACCCGCCGCCGCGCCTGCACCATCGGGGTGCGGTAGCGCAGCGAGGGCGCGCCGTCGCCGCAGTCCGCGCCGGCCCCGGTGCCCTTCGTGTACTCCCGCTCCTCGTCGGCGACCAGCACGAACCAGGTCAGCGGCACCTGCCAGGTCGCCGTGCGGATCCACGGCCGGGCGTCCGGGTTGCGGGCGAGCCAGCGCTCGTGGTCCTGGGCGGCCTGGTGGCGCAGGAGCGGGGGCAGCGCCGCGTCCAGGACCACCGCCGGCAGCTCCCCGGCCAGCTCGTCGAGCGCCCGCCAGGCGCGCAGCCGGGTGCGCCAGGGGCAGACGCAGACCACGCCGTCCACGTCGAGGACGAACGCGTCCGGGCTCTCGTGCACCGGCACCGCCACCGGCGGGGTGGGCAGCAGGTCGGCCAGCGAGCGGCGCAGTTCGTCCTGGCAGGAGGGGCGGTCCTCGCGGCGGGCGTAGCGCGTCCAGTGTCCGCGTTCCGGTTCCGGGAAGGCCGCCAGCGGCTCGTAGACGCGCAAGTAGGCCGCGTACGGGACGACCACGGAGGACACCTTGGGCACGCCTGCTCCCTCCCCACCGGTCCGGAACCGAAACCCGGCCGGCCCGCGCCCGGACGGACGGAAAACCACGGCAAATCGTCGCACGTCCGGATGGGAAGGTACTCCTAGGGAGGGTGATCCGGACCACTGCGCCCGTGCCGGGCGAGTCAGGGTCTAACCTCCTGCCACGGCCTCCGCCACCTTCACGGAAGCCCGTCCCACCCGCCGCTACTTACCCGGGAGTCACCACAGTGACCGACGTAACCGGCGCATCCGCTGACGTACTGCACGCCCTCTTCCGCTCCGAGCAGGGCGGCCACGAGCAGGTCGTGCTCTGTCAGGACCGTGCCAGCGGCCTCAAGGCCGTCATCGCCCTGCACTCCACCGCCCTGGGCCCCGCCCTCGGCGGCACCCGCTTCTACCCGTACGCGAACGAGGCGGAGGCCGTCGCCGACGCGCTGAACCTCGCCCGCGGCATGTCGTACAAGAACGCCATGGCCGGGCTCGACCACGGCGGCGGCAAGGCCGTGATCATCGGGGATCCCGAGCAGATCAAGACCGAGGAGCTGCTGCTCGCCTACGGCCGCATGGTGGCCTCCCTCGGCGGCCGCTACGTCACCGCCTGCGATGTCGGCACCTATGTGGCCGACATGGACGTCGTGGCGCGCGAGTGCCGCTGGACGACCGGCCGCTCCCCGGAGAACGGCGGCGCGGGCGACTCCTCCGTGCTGACCGCCTTCGGCGTGTACCAGGGCATGCGGGCCTCGGCGCAGCACGTCTGGGGCGACCCGACGCTGCGCGGCCGCACGGTGGGCGTCGCGGGCGTGGGCAAGGTCGGGCACCACCTCGTGCGGCACCTGCTGGACGAGGGCGCCGAGGTCGTGATCACGGATGTGCGGCCCGAGGCCGTGCGGCGCGTCGTCGAGGCGCACCCGTCCGTCGCCCAGGTGGCCGACACCGAGGCGCTGATCCGGGTGCCGGGGCTCGACGTCTACGCGCCCTGCGCGCTCGGCGGAGCGCTGAACGACGACTCGGTGGCGGCGCTGACCGCGAAGGCGGTGTGCGGCGCGGCCAACAACCAGCTGGCGCACCCGGGCGTCGAGAAGGACCTCGCCGACCGCGGGATCCTCTACGCGCCCGACTACGTGGTGAACGCCGGCGGGGTCATCCAGGTCGCCGACGAGCTGCACGGCTTCGACTTCGACCGGTGCAAGGCGAAGGCCGCGAAGATCTTCGACACCACGCTCGCAATCTTCGCACGTGCGAAGGAAGACGGGATTCCGCCGGCCGCGGCGGCCGACCGGATCGCGGAGCGGCGGATGGCGGACGCGCGCAGGTGACCTCCCGTGCGCGCGGACGGCGGACGCCCGCGCGCACGGCCCTGTCGCACGGCTGACCGGTACCTGTCGGCAGGCGGTGGGAGACAACTCTCACGTCGACCGGCGGGTCGCCCGCCGAGAAGTGGTTAAACTCGCCACTGACCAGCGAGGACGGGGCGCCTCGCAGGTCCTGCGCACACGTGCTTCCTGCGGGCGACGTACCGTATGGGCGCGGGCTCAGGTACCGTGGAAGCCCTACGGACCGGTCTCTCCACGGAGAGCCCGTGCCGGATCATGAACGCGTGTCAAGACTCTGGGGCCGTCGAGCCCCGTCGTTGAGGGGGTCGAGCCATGGGGCGCGGCCGGGCCAAGGCCAAGCAGACGAAGGTCGCCCGCCAGCTGAAGTACAACAGCGGTGGGACTGATCTCTCACGCCTGGCCGAGGAGCTGGGCGCATCGACGTCGAATCCGTCGCCGACCAACGGCGACCATTTCGAGGAAGATGAGCAAGACGACGACCTGTACGCACGGTACGCCGACCTCTACGAGGACGACGACGAGGAAGAGGACGACAACTCCTCGCACCAGCGTCGCCGCGGCGCTTGACCTTGCATTGACCACTGCCCGGTCCGTGGGTCTCCCACGGACCGGGTTCTGTGCTGTCCGTGCCAGGGTCCGCGCTCGTGACCGTGCCCCAGCCGTCGGCGCCGGAGCGCCGACGGCCGTCGCCGTGTCTCAGCCCGCGTAGTCGCCCACCAGGGCGGCGCCCTCGGGGTGCGCGCCGCGGTCGGTGATCTCGCCGGCCACCCAGGCGTCGACCCCGCGGTCGGCCAGGGTGGTCAGGGCCGCGTCGGCGGACTCCTCGGGGACGATGGCGATCATGCCCACGCCCATGTTGAGGGTCTTCTCCAGCTCCAGCCGCTCGACGTCGCCGGTCCGGCCGACGAGGTCGAAGACGGGGGCCGGGGTCCAGGTGGCGCGGTCGACCACGGCGTGCAGGCCGTCCGGGATCACCCGGGCCAGGTTGGCGGCGAGCCCGCCCCCGGTGACGTGGCTGAAGGCGTGCACCTCGGTGGTGCGGGTCAGCGCCAGGCAGTCCAGCGAGTAGATCTTGGTGGGCTCCAGCAGCTCCTCGCCGAGGGTGCGGCCGAACTCCTCGACGTGCGCGTCCAGGGCCAGGCCGGCCTGGTTCAGCAGCACGTGCCGGACCAGGGAGTACCCGTTGGAGTGAAGGCCGGAGGACGCCATGGCGATCACGGCGTCACCCGTGCGGATGCGGTCGGGACCGAGCAGCCGGTCGGCCTCCACGACGCCCGTACCGGCCCCGGCGACGTCGAAGTCGTCCGCGCCGAGCAGGCCGGGGTGTTCGGCCGTCTCGCCGCCGATCAGGGCGCAGCCCGCCAGCACACAGCCTTCGGCGATGCCCTTGACGATGGCGGCGACCCGCTCGGGGTGCACCTTGCCGACGCAGATGTAGTCGGTCATGAACAGCGGCTCCGCGCCGCACACGACGATGTCGTCCATGACCATGGCGACCAGGTCGTGGCCGATCGTGTCGTACACGCCGAGCTGCCGGGCGATGTCGACCTTGGTGCCGACGCCGTCGGTGGCGGAGGCGAGCAGCGGACGCTCGTAGCGCCGCAGCGCCGAGGCGTCGAAGAGGCCGGCGAAGCCGCCGAGGCCGCCCAGCACCTCGGGCCGCCGCGTCTTCCTCACCCATTCCTTCATCAGCTCGACGGCGCGGTCGCCCGCCTCGATGTCGACGCCGGCAGCCGCGTAGGAAGCACCGGACGTGCCGGACGCGCCGGTGGTTGTCTCAGACATTGCCTGGGATCTTTCGGGTTGGTGAAAGGGGGCTGGCGGGGCGCCTACGGGCGCCGGATCGCGTCGGCGGCGGCCGTGGCCGCGGGCCCGGCGGCCAGCTCGGTCTCCAGCAGCTGCTTGCCGAGCAGCTCCGGGTCGGGCAGCTCCATCGGGTACTCGCCGTCGAAGCAGGCGCGGCACAGGTTCGGCTTGGCGATCGTGGTCGCCTCGATCATGCCGTCGATGGAGATGTACGCCAGCGAGTCGGCGCCCAGCGAGGTGCCGATCTCCTCGATGCTCATGCCGTTGGCGATCAGCTCGGCGCGGGTGGCGAAGTCGATGCCGAAGAAGCACGGCCACTTCACCGGCGGCGAGGAGATCCGGATGTGGACCTCGGCGGCGCCCGCCTCGCGGAGCATGCGGACCAGGGCGCGCTGGGTGTTGCCGCGGACGATCGAGTCGTCCACGACCACCAGGCGCTTGCCCTTGATGACTTCCTTCAGCGGGTTCAGCTTGAGCCGGATGCCGAGCTGGCGGATGGTCTGCGAGGGCTGGATGAAGGTACGGCCCACATAGGCGTTCTTCACCAGGCCGGCGCCGAACGGGATGCCGGACGCCTCGGCGTAGCCGATCGCGGCGGGAGTTCCGGACTCCGGGGTCGCTATCACCAGGTCGGCCTCGGCGGGGGCCTCCTTGGCGAGCCGGCGGCCCATCTCGACGCGCGAGAGGTAGACGTTCCGGCCGGCGATGTCGGTGTCGGGGCGGGCCAGGTAGACGTACTCGAAGACACAGCCCTTGGGCTTCGCTTCTGCGAATCGAGAGGTGCGCAGGCCGTTCTCGTCGATGGCGACGAACTCGCCCGGCTCGATCTCGCGGACGTAGGCGGCGCCGCAGATGTCCAGCGCCGCGGACTCGGAGGCGACCACCCAGCCGCGCTCCAGGCGGCCGAGGACCAGCGGGCGGATGCCCTGCGGGTCGCGGGCCGCGTACAGGGTGTGCTCGTCCATGAAGACGAGGCTGAAGGCGCCCTTGACCTGCGGGAGGACGGTGTGGGCCGCCTGCTCGATGGTCAGCGGCTTGCCGTCGGCGTCGACCTGGGCGGCCAGCAGGGCCGTCAGCAGGTCGGTGTCGTTGGTGGCCGCGACGCGGGTGGAGCGGCCGTTGGTGTCCTTGGGCAGCTCGGCGACCATCTCGGCCAGCCGGGCGGTGTTGACGAGGTTTCCGTTGTGGCCGAGCGCGATCGAGCCGTGCGCGGTGGCACGGAACGTCGGCTGGGCGTTCTCCCACACGGAGGCGCCGGTGGTCGAGTAGCGGGCGTGTCCGACCGCGATGTGACCCTGGAGCGAACCGAGCGAGGTTTCGTCGAAGACCTGGGACACGAGGCCCATGTCCTTGAAGACGAGGATCTGGGAGCCGTTGCTGACCGCGATTCCCGCGGATTCCTGGCCCCGATGCTGGAGGGCGTAGAGCCCGAAGTACGTGAGCTTTGCGACCTCTTCGCCCGGAGCCCAGACACCGAAGACGCCGCATGCGTCCTGGGGGCCTTTCTCACCGGGGAGCAGATCGTGATTGAGTCGACCGTCACCACGTGGCACGCCTCCGAGTCTAAGCGAGGTCGACCACTGGTCCGAATTCGGGATGGGCGGCGACAGTGGATCTTCCGCCGGGCGCGACGGCGACGATACGGCCGTATCCGCAGGTCAGAGTGCTCGTCGGTCGATTCGTCCCGATGCCCCGCCCGGCGGGCGGGACAGCGCCGTGGGCTGCTGCGGAGCGGACCGCGAGTGATGTGCCGCACATCGCCCCCGGGGTCCGCCGCGTCCGGCGCGGCCGGTGGGTCAGGCCATGAGCGGGAGCAGCCGCGAGAGGTCGGCGCGTTCGCCGCTCGCGCTCACCCGCGCCTGCGCCACGGCGTCCTTCCAGGCCAGCCGCCCGGTGGCCAGCCGGACCCAGGTCAGCGGGTCGGTCTCGACGACGTTGGGCGGGGTGCCGCGGGTGTGCCGGGGCCCTTCCACGCACTGCACGACGGCGAACGGCGGCACCCGCACCTCGGTGGAGCCGCCGGGCGCGCGGACGGCGAGGGTGTCCGCCAGGAGCCGGGTGCAGGCGGCGAGCGCCTGACGGTCCAGGGGGACGTCGAGGCCGGGCACGGCGGCGTTCAGGTCGTCGGTGTGGACGACGAGTTCGACGGTGCGGGTGACCAGGTAGTCGGCGAGGACCATGCCGCCGGCGCGGGTCTCGATGAGCCGGTCGTGCGGCGCCCGGGCCAGGGTCTCGGCGATGCGCTCGCCCACCCGCGCGTACAGGGCGTCCGGATCGGGGTGGGCCTCGGCGAGCGCGTGGGTGCCGTCGGCGATGGCCTCGGCGTACCGGACGGTGGCCGAGGCGTAGTCCAGGGGCCCGAGTTCGGCGCGGGCGGGTTCGGGGCGCTCGGCGGCCCGGCTGACGCTCTCCACGGCCATGGTGAGGTGGGCGGCGAGGTCTCGTACGGTCCAGTCGCCGAGGCGGGTGGGCAGCGCGAGCTGCTCGCCGGTGAGGCCGTGGACGGCCTCCCGCACGTGGGAGAACTGGGCGAGCACCGCCGCGCGGATCTTGGCGGGGTCGTAGGTCCGGGTGCGTTTCTTGGCCGGGGGCATGGCAGCGAGCCTAAGCGGTCGGGACGGACGCGCTCAGGCGGTTTTCCCGCGGTCGGGGCCGCAACGGAGGGCCGCCGCCGGTGACTTCGGGACGGCAGGTGTGCGCGCACGCCGCGCAGGGGTCCGGCCGTCACGGGCGGCCGGACCCCTGGTGTCGCGTACGGCGCGGACTACGCGAGCAGCGCCGGGATCGTGGCCTCGTGGGCCTCGCGCAGCTCGGCCAGGGGCAGGGCGAACTCACCCTGGACCTCGACCGTGTCGCCGTCCACGACGCCGACGCGGGTGGCCGGCAGGCCGCGCGCGCCGCACATGTCGGTGAAGCGCACCTCCTCCGAGCGCGGCACCGCGACGATCGCGCGGCCGGCCGACTCGGACAGCAGGAAGGTGAACGCGTCCAGGCCGTCCGGTACGACCAGCCGGGCGCCCTTGCCGCTCAGCAGCGCCGACTCCACGACCGCCTGGACCAGACCGCCGTCGGACAGGTCGTGCGCCGAGTCGATCATGCCGTCGCGGGAGGCGGAGATGAGGATCTCGGCCAGCAGCCGCTCGCGCTCCAGGTCGACCTTGGGCGGCAGACCGCCGAGGTGGTCGTGGACCACCTGCGACCAGGCCGAGCCGCCGAACTCCTCGCGGGTGTCGCCGAGGAGGTACAGCAGCTGGCCCTCCTCCTGGAAGGCGACCGGGGTGCGGCGGGCCACGTCGTCGATCACGCCGAGGACGGCGACGACCGGCGTCGGGTGGATGGCCGCCTCGCCCGTCTGGTTGTAGAGCGAGACGTTGCCGCCGGTCACCGGGGTGCCGAGCTGGAGACAGCCGTCCGCAAGACCGCGCACGGCCTCCGCGAACTGCCACATCACCGCCGGGTCCTCGGGCGAGCCGAAGTTCAGGCAGTCGGAGACGGCCAGCGGCTTCGCGCCGGTCGTGGCGACGTTGCGGTAGGCCTCCGCGAGCGCCAGCTGCGCGCCCGCGTACGGGTCGAGCTTGGCGTAGCGGCCGTTGCCGTCGGTGGCGAGGGCGACGCCGAGGCCGGTCTCCTCGTCCACGCGGATCATGCCGGAGTCCTCGGGCATGGCCAGCACCGTGTTGCCCTGCACGAAGTGGTCGTACTGCTGGGTGATCCACTTCTTGGACGCCTGGTTCGGGGACGCCACCAGCTTCAGGACCTGCGCCCGCAGCTCCTCGGCCGACTGCGGCCGGGGCAGCTTGTTCGCGTCGTCGGCCTGGAGGGCGTCCTGCCACTCGGGGCGGGCGTAGGGGCGCTCGTAGACGGGGCCCTCGTGCGCGACCGTGCGCGGGTCGACGTCGACGATCTTGCCGCCGTGCCAGTAGATCTCCAGGCGGTCGCCGTCGGTCACCTCGCCGATGACGGTGGCGATGACGTCCCACTTCTCGCAGATCTCCAGGAAGCGGTCGACCTTCTCCGGCTCGACCACCGCGCACATGCGCTCCTGCGACTCGCTCATGAGGATCTCCTCGGGCGAGAGCGTGGAGTCGCGCAGCGGGACGTCGTCCAGGGTGACGCGCATGCCGCCGGAGCCGTTGGAGGCCAGCTCGCTGGTGGCGCAGGACAGACCGGCCGCGCCGAGGTCCTGGATGCCGACGACCAGCTTCTCGGCGAACGCCTCCAGGGTGCACTCGATGAGGAGCTTCTCCTGGAAGGGGTCGCCGACCTGGACCGCGGGGCGCTTGGAGGGCTTGGCGTCGTCGAAGGTCTCGGAGGCGAGGATCGAGGCGCCGCCGATGCCGTCGCCGCCGGTGCGGGCCCCGTACAGGATGACCTTGTTGCCGGCGCCGGAGGCCTTGGCGAGGTGGATGTCCTCGTGCCGCATCACGCCGATGGCGCCGGCGTTGACCAGCGGGTTGCCCTGGTAGCAGGCGTCGAAGACGACCTCGCCGCCGATGTTGGGCAGGCCCAGGCAGTTGCCGTAGCCGCCGATGCCCGCGACCACGCCGGGCAGCACCCGCTTGGTGTCGGGGTGGTCGGCGGCGCCGAAGCGCAGCGGGTCCACGACGGCGACCGGGCGCGCGCCCATCGCGATGATGTCGCGGACGATGCCGCCGACTCCGGTGGCCGCGCCCTGGTAGGGCTCGACGTAGGAGGGGTGGTTGTGCGACTCCACCTTGAAGGTGACGGCGTAGCCCTGGCCGACGTCCACGACGCCGGCGTTCTCGCCGATGCCGACGAGCATGGCGTCGCTTTCGGGGGCCTTCTCGCCGAACTGGCGGAGGTGCACCTTGGAGGACTTGTACGAGCAATGCTCGGACCACATCACGGAGTACATGGCGAGCTCGGCGCCGGTCGGGCGGCGGCCGAGGATCTCCACCACCCGCTCGTACTCGTCCTTCTTCAGACCGAGTTCGGCCCAGGGCAGCTCGACGTCGGGGGTCGCGGCCGCGTGCTCGACCGTGTCCAGAGGCGTCCTGCTCATGCGGTGACCAGCTTCTTCAGGATCGAGGTGAAGAACGGCAGGCCGTCGGTGCGGCCGGTGCCGATCAGCGGCTCGGTGGCGTGCTCGGGGTGCGGCATGAGGCCGACGACGTTGCCGGCCTCGTTGGTGACGCCGGCGATGTCCCGGAGGCTGCCGTTGGGGTTGACGTCGAGGTAGCGGAAGGCGACGCGGCCCTCCGCCTCCAGCTCGTCGAGGGTGTACTCGTCGGCGACGTACCGGCCGTCCATGTTCTTCAGCGGGATGTGGATCTCCTGGCCGGCGGTGTAGTCGGCGGTCCAGGCGGTCTCCGCGTTCTCCACCCGCAGCTTCTGGTCGCGGCAGATGAAGTGGAGGTGGTCGTTGCCGAGCATCGCACCCGGGAGAAGGTGGGCCTCGGTGAGGATCTGGAAGCCGTTGCAGATGCCGAGCACCGGGAGGCCGGCCCTCGCCTGGTCGACGAGGGTGTCCATCACCGGGGAGAAGCGCGCGATGGCGCCGGCCCGCAGGTAGTCGCCGTAGGAGAAACCGCCGCACAGGACCACCGCGTCGACCTGCTTGAGGTCCTTGTCCTTGTGCCACAGGGCGACCGGCTCGGCGCCCGCGAGGCGGATCGCGCGCTGGGTGTCCCGGTCGTCGAGGCTGCCCGGGAAAGTGACGACGCCAATACGAGCGGTCACTTCGCGGCCTCCGCGACTTCCTCCACCTTGACGGTGAAGTCCTCGATCACGGTGTTGGCGAGGAAGGATTCGGCAAGATCGTGAATGCGGGCGAGCGCGGCCTCGTCGACCGGGCCGTCCACTTCCAGTTCGAATCGCTTTCCCTGACGTACGTCGGAGATGCCTTCGAAACCCAGGCGCGGCAGTGCGCGCTGCACCGCCTGGCCCTGGGGGTCGAGGATCTCCGGCTTGAGCATGACGTCGACTACGACGCGTGCCACTGGCACTCCCGGTGTGTGGTGCTGAGCAGGTTCCTTCAGACTACCCGTACAAAATTTCTACGCGGGTAGATTAGTAGGAAACTACGTGACGGCGGTCACGGTCCGGTATCGGAGCGGGGGCGTGGTGAAAAGTTCTGGCTAAGTTCGGCGACACGTACCGGATACCCCATTGCTCCGGGACACGCGGACAGATTTAGTCGGGGCTTCACTTGGCAATGCCCGGCACTGTACAAATGAATTGGCAACAGCCGATACTTTTCCCGATAACAGGCGGACAGCCGACATCTGGCGAACATCTCCGCACGTCCGGCTGCCTTGACGGCCGCTGGGACGCAGAGGTGTCGCACGAAGGGACCGATATTCGTGGCGCAGCGTGTCGTGGTCACTCTCTTTGACGACATCGACGGCTCGGAAGCGGCGGAGACGATCGCCTTCGGACTCGACGGCAAGTCCTACGAGATCGACCTCAACCAAGCCAATGCCAAGCGACTGCGCAAGGCGCTCGCTCCGTACGTGGAGGCGGGCCGCAAGCGGTCGCGGTCGGGCAAGGCGTACCGGCAGACCGAGGTGGCCCCCGACCCGGCGGCCATCCGGGCCTGGGCGCAGGCCAACAAGATGGACGTGCCGGCGCGCGGCCGCATCCCCAAGAAGGTCTACGAGGCGTTCAGCGCGGCCCAGTGACGGCGCGGGGCGGCGCCGAGCGGGCCGCTCCTCCCCGCGGACCTGCCGCCCGCCCCGCCGGCCTGACGACCTGACGACCGGTCTCCGGGCGGGCGTCCTCCCGCCCGGAGGACGCCGTTCGGCGCCCGCCCGGGTCGCCCGGGCGGGTGCCCCAGGGGGCCGTCAGCCGGCCCCGGGACAAGCCGACTTGCGCTACCCCCCTGCTGATCAGCTAATGTCTGGAGCACGCCGAGGGGCAAGGCCGAAAAGCCGAAACCCACGGAGTACACGCGGGTGTAGTTCAGTAGCAGAACATCCCCCTTCCAGGGGGAAGGCGCAGTGTGCGATTCCTGTCACCCGCTCTGCACCGCCGGTCCGGACCACTCTGGTGGATCAGGTAGGCTGGTGTTCGCGCCGATCGGTGGGAGCCGGTCGGAGGCAATGCGGACGTAGCTCAGTTGGTAGAGCGCAACCTTGCCAAGGTTGAGGTCGCGAGTTCGAGCCTCGTCGTCCGCTCGGGAAAAAGACCCCGGTCCATTGGACCGGGGTCTTTTCGTGCTCGCCACGGCCACCGTTCTGACATTTGTCATGCCGACTCATGACACCGCGCACTGCTGTCGCCGCCGGACCGGCGGAACGCTGGTGCCATGGACATCGACGAACACGATCACGTGATCGAGGTCACCGATCTGCGGCGCGTGTACGGGGGCGGGTTCGAAGCAGTACGCGGCATCTCGTTTCACGTGAAACATGGCGAGATCTTCGCACTGCTGGGCACCAACGGCGCCGGAAAGACCTCCACGGTCGAGCTGCTGGAGGGCCTGGCGGCCCCGGCCTCAGGACGCGTGCGCGTACTGGGCCACGATCCCCACGCCGAGCGGGAGGCCGTACGTCCGCGCACCGGAGTGATGCTCCAGGAAGGCGGCTTCCCCTCCGAGCTGACCGTCGCCGAGACCGCGCGGATGTGGGCCGGGTGCGTGAGCGGGGCACGCCCGCCCCGGGACGTGCTCGCGCTGGTCGGTCTGGAGCGGCGCGGCGGAGTCCGGGTCAAACAACTGTCGGGCGGTGAGCGACGGCGGCTGGATCTGGCACTCGCGCTGCTCGGCGACCCCGAGGTCCTGTTCCTGGACGAGCCGACCACCGGACTGGACGCCGAAGGCCGCCAGGACACCTGGGAGTTGGTGAGCGCGCTGCGCGACGCCGGCACGACCGTCCTGCTCACCACGCACTACCTGGAGGAGGCCGAGGGTCTCGCCGACCGGCTCGCGATCCTGCACGAGGGCCGTATCGCGGCGGCCGGCACCCCCGCCGAGGTGACGGCCGCGCAGCCCTCCCGGATCTCCTTCGAACTGCCCGCCGGTTACTTCCTCGGCGACCTCCCGCCGCTGGCCGAACTGGGCGTGTGCGGCCACGAGACGACCGGCCGCGTCGTACGGCTGCGCACCCGCGCGTTGCAGCGCACGGCCACCGAACTGCTGCTGTGGGCGCGGCACGCCGGAGTCGAACTGAGCGGTCTCGACGCCCGGTCGGCCTCGCTGGAGGAGGCGTTCCTCGGTATCGCACGGGAGGCCGCCGCGCCTCGGGACAAGGAGCACGCCGCATGAACGACACCGGTGCCACCGCCGCCACCGCCGCCCCGGCGGCCGCCCGCGCCCGGGGCGCGCGCACCACCGCGACGGGCCGTATGGCCGCGCTCGCCCGCGCCGAACTGACCCTGTTCGTGCGGACCAGGAGCACCCTGGTCTCGGCCGTGTTCGTGCCGCTGGCCCTGCCGTTCAGCGTGCAGTCGGTGACCGACCGGATGAAGACGGCGGACGCCGGACTCACCACCGGGCTGATCGTCCTGCCCGCCGCCGTCGGCTTCTCCCTGCTGTTCGCCGTGTACTCCACCCTGGTCGGCGTGTTTGTCGCCCGCCGCGAACAGCTCGTCCTCAAGCGGCTGCGCACCGGCGAGGCGCGCGACGCGGAGATCCTCGTCGGCGCCGCCGTGCCGGCCGTCGTCACGGGCCTGGTCCCGTCGCTGCTCCTGGCCGCCGCCTGCACGGCGCTCCTCGATCTGCCCGCCCCGCACGCACCGCAACTCGCCGTCGCGGGCCTGCTGCTGGGGCTGGTCCTGGCGGTGGCCCTGGCGGCGGTCACCTCGGCATTCACCCGCACCGCCGAGAGCGCCCAGGTCACCGCGATCCCCCTGGTCCTGGCCTCGATGATGGGGTCGGGCGTCATGGTGCCGCTGGAGCTGCTGCCCGACGGGGTGGCCCGGTTCTGCGCACTGCTGCCGCTCACCCCGGTCATCACCCTGGTGCGCGGCGGCTGGACCGGCCAGTTGAGCGGGGCGGAGGCCCTGCGCGCGCTGGCCCTGGCACTGGCCTGGACCGCGGCGGCGGGGTTCGCTGTGCGACGGTGGTTCCGCTGGGACCCGCGACGGTGACCGCGCGGGGGCACGCCGGAGGGGACGACGGAGGGGGAGGCCCATGGTGCTCGGCGGGATGCGGGGCTGGCAGCGGCGCAACTGGCGGGACCGCGGCAAGGCCGAACGGGTCGAGCTCCAGAGCGTGTTCACCTGGTACGCCACGATCTGGGTGTTCGAACTGACCTGGCTCGGCATGCCGGTGGTCGACGGGGTGCGGCACCGGCCGGTGCCGCTGGTCCTCGGCGGGCTGCTGCTCGCCGTCGGCCTCCTCCAGTGCGTGGCCGCCAACCGGCTCGCCCGGCCCTCGCTCGACCACTATCTGGGGCGGGCGGTCCTGCCCCCGCGGGCCCTGCGCGGCTCCCTGGTGCTGCTGGCGCTCGCGCTCGTCCTGCCCGTCGTGCTGGCCCTGGTGGGCGGCATCGCCCCCTGGACGGCCCGCCTGCCGATCGGCGCCGCCCTGCTGACGTTCGGCCTCACCTACGGGCTGCTGGTGACGGTGCCCGTGCTGGTGCGCCGCTCCGCCCTGCTGGCGGCGGTCCTGATGGCCGTCGCCGGCCTCGCCTTCCGGACCGTCCCCGACGTCCTCATGACCGGGTTCCTGGTCGTCTTCGCCATGGGGATGTCGTTGCTGGCCGTGCGCTGCGGCGCGTGGACCCTGTCGGTGCTGTGGGAGGCCGAGCGCGCCCGCGAGACCGAGGCCCGGCTCGCCGTCGCCGAGGAGCGGCTGCGGTTCGGCCGGGACCTGCACGACGTGCTGGGGCGCAACCTCGCGGTGATCGCGCTCAAGGCCGAACTGGCGGTGCGGCTCGGCCGGCGCGGACGGCCCGAGGCGGTGGACCAGATGGCCGAGGTGCAGCGGCTGGCGCAGGAGTCGCAGCGCGAGGTGCGCGCGGTCGTCCGCGGCTACCGCGAGGCCGACCTCACGGCGGAACTCGCCGGCGCGCGGGGCGTGCTGGGTGCCGCCGGCATCGACTGCGCGATCACCGGCTCGGCGGCCGGGCTGCCCGCGCCGGTGCAGTCCGCGCTGGCCTGGGTGGTCCGCGAGGCGACGACGAACGTCCTGCGGCACGGCGACGCCCGCAGCTGCGCCATCGCCCTGCGGATCGACGCCGGCCGGGCCGGACTGTCCGTCGAGAACGACGGGGCGCCCCGCTCCCCCGGCGGCCCGCCGGGCTCCGGACTCGCCGGGCTGCGCGAACGGCTGTCGGAACTCGACGGCACGCTGTGCGCCGGCCTCGTGGCCGGCGGCCGGTTCCGGCTGACCGCCGAGGTACCGCTGCGGCCTGCCGGGGACGCCGCTACCGGGGTCGACGGCACCGCAGGGGTCGCCGCCGTCGGGACCGCTGCCGCCCCCGGGGCCGCCACCATCGCTGCGGCCGCCGCCACCACCGAGGCCGCCGCCATCGCTGAGACCGCCGCCACTGCCGAGACCGCCACCATCGCTGAGACCGCCACCACCACCGAGGCCGCCGCCATCGCTGAGACCGCCGCCACTACCGAGACCGCCACCATCGCTGAGACCGCCGCCACTCCCGAGGCCGCCACCATCGCTGAGACCGCCGCCACTCCCGAGGGCGCTGCCGCCGCCGAGGCCGTGTCCACCGCCGTCACCGCCGAGATCACCCGTGCGTCGAGCGAGGTCACCCCATGACGACGTCCCCCGCCCCCGTCCGGCTGCTGCTGGCCGACGACGAGCACCTCATCCGGGGCGCGCTCGCCGCGCTGCTCTCCCTGGAGGACGACCTGCTGGTCGTCGCCGAGGCGGCCAGCGGGCCCGAGGCGCTGGCCATGGCGCGGGCGCACACGCCCGACGTGGCCGTACTGGATCTCCAGATGCCCGGCGCGGACGGTGTGAAGGTCGCCACATCCCTGCGGACCGAGCTGCCCGGCTGCCGGGTGCTGATCGTGACCGGTCACGGACGGCCCGGACATCTGAAACGGGCGCTGGCGGCCGGGGTGCGCGGCTTCGTCCCGAAGACCGTCAGCGCCCAGCGGCTCGCCGAGATCATCCGCACCGTGCACGCCGGAAACCGCTACGTCGACCCCGAGTTGGCCGCCGACGCGATCTCCGCCGGCGACTCCCCGCTGACGGCGCGCGAGGCCGAGGTGCTGGAGCTGGCCGCCGACGGCGCGCCGGTCACCGAGATCGCCGCGCGGGCCGTCCTGTCCGCCGGGACCGTGCGGAACTACCTGTCCTCGGCCATGACGAAACTCGGCGCGGAAAACCGGCACGCGGCGATACGCCTCGCCCGCGAGCGAGGTTGGGTATAGTGGCTCTCGCGCCACGGCGCAACGCGGACGTAGCTCAGTTGGTAGAGCGCAACCTTGCCAAGGTTGAGGTCGCGAGTTCGAGCCTCGTCGTCCGCTCCAGTTCCGAGCCCCCCGGCTTCCACCGGGGGGCTCGGTCGTTTCCGGGTCCTACGACCAGCTCGTGCCGGTCAGCCGCTCGTACGCCTCGACGTACTTGGCGCGGGTGGCCTCGACGACGTTCTCCGGCAGCGGCGGCGGAGGCTGCTCGCTCGCGCGGTCCCAGCCCGACTCGGCGGAGGTCAGCCAGTCGCGGACGTACTGCTTGTCGTACGAGGGCTGCGCGCGGCCCGGCTGCCACTGGTCGGCCGGCCAGAAGCGGGAGGAGTCCGGGGTGAGGACCTCGTCGGCCAGGACGAGCGCCTCCCCGTCGAAGCCGAACTCGAACTTGGTGTCGGCGAGGATGATCCCCCGCTCCCGGGCGATGTCCCGGGCCCGGCTGTAGACGGCGAGGGTGGCCTGGCGCAGCTGGGCGGCCGTCTCGGCGCCGACCTCGCGGGCGACCTCCTCGTAGGAGACGTTCTCGTCGTGCTCGCCGACCTCGGCCTTGGTGGCCGGGGTGAAGATCGGGGCGGGCAGCTCGGAGCCGTCGACCAGGCCCTCGGGCAGGGCGAGACCGCACACCGTACGGGTCCGGTCGTACTCGGCGAGGCCCGAGCCGGTGAGGTAGCCGCGCGCCACGCACTCCACGGGGATCATCCGCAGCGACTTGCACACCAGGGTCCGGCCGGCCCAGTCGGCGGGGGCGCCCTCGGGCAGGTCGGTGCCGATGACGTGGTTCGGGGCCAGGTCGGCGAGCCGGTCGAACCACCACAGCGACAGCTGCGTGAGGATGCGGCCCTTGTCGGGGATCTCGGTGGGCAGCACCCAGTCGTAGGCGGACATGCGGTCGCTGGCGACCATCACGAGGTCGCCCGCCTCGTTGCGGTACAGCTCGCGCACCTTGCCGGTGTGCAGATGCACCAGGCCCGGAACCTGGATCGGCTCGGGCTTTTCGACGAATCCGGACACGGTTCCTCCCCGTGGTTCTGTCCAATGGCTCGATTGTCCCGTACGGGGGAGGCGGCCTCGGACAGCGGGTCAGTCGCGCTTGCAGATGCGGTCCAGGAGGTTGGCGGTGGCCCGCTGGATCCGGGGGTCGGCGTGGCCCGGACGGTCCAGGGCCGGGGACCAGGCGAACGTCCCGGAGGCGAAGACCAGCGCGCCGGACGGCGCCCGGTACAGCGACGTCTCCTGGTGGCGCCGGACGCCGTCGGCGTCGGGGTAGGGCGAGTGGGCGAGCAGGATGCGGTCCTGGTGGTCGGGCAGCGGGGTGCGCGGGAAGTAGCGGTCGGCCTCGCCCGCTACCAGGCCGGCGATCTCCTCGCCCTCCAGCGCCCCGGTCGACTCCCACAGCCAGTGGTCGGCGTTGCGCACGATCATCGGGCGCGGTTCGGGCACCCGGCCCGCGTACTGGATGCCCATGAGCTGCTGCTCGGGGCGGTCCACCTCCCGCCACAGCACCGGCCGGCCCGGGCCCTTGCGCTTGCGGCAGGTCAGCAGGCGGTCGGGCACCCCGGACGGGGACGGGGCCAGCTCCACCTGCCAGTACATGGTGTTGGCGGACAGGAACACCAGCGACGTGCCCGTCTCGCGGGCCAGTTCGACGGTACGGCGCATCGGCACCGACCAGTACTCGTCGTGGCCGGGGAAGACCAGGCCGCGGTATCGGGTGGGGTCGATGCGGCCGGCGTGCAGGTCGCGGGCGTCGGCGTAGGCGAGGTCGTAGCCGTAGCGCTCGGCCCAGCGGATGAAGTCGTAGGCGTGCCCGACGTGCAGGGGCAGGCCCGCGCCCGCGTACGGGCGGTCGAAGGAGACCGTGGTCGCCGCGTCCGCCTCGCCCAGCAGCCGGCCCTCCTCGTCCCAGGCGTGGTAGAGGCTCGCGCCGGTGTGGCCGTCCTCCGGGTAGAGGTTGTAGGCCTGCCAGGTGACGTCGGGCAGCAGCAGGAGCAGGTCCGCCGGGTCGTTGTCGCGGACCGTGAAGGGGATGTGCGAGCGGTACCCGTCCGCCGTGGTCAGCACGGCCACGTAGGCGCCGGTGCTCCAGTACGAGGGCACCTGGAGCCGCCAGGACAGCCACCAGTGGTGGCAGGAGACGGTGCGGTCGGCCATCAGCGGCGCCGGCTGGACGATCCCGGAGAGCCGCGGACTGGTGGTGATCTTCGCGGCGCCGTCACCGCCGTAGTGGCCGATGCGGTAGACGTCGACGCCGAACTGCTGCGGCGGGTCCACCGTGATGTGGAAGTCGATCGCCTCGCCGGGCGAGACGGCCCCGGTGGAGGCGAAGCCCTTGATCTGCCGGTGCACGTCGTCGGCCGAGCGGAGGCCGCCGCCGGCGGCCCGGGGCGCCGGGACGCGGGGCGCGCCGGGCAGCGCGGTGTTGGGCGCCGGATCGAGGTACCAGGGCACTACGTGGCCGGTGTCGTCGAAGTACGTCTCGCTGCCGCGCAGCCAGGGGACGGGGCCCTGTCCGAAGGGGTCCGACACGGCGTGCGCGAGTGCTCCCGACTCCCAGCGGCGGATGCGCTCCGATCCCATGACCGTTCCCCTCCCTCGTGGCCCCCTGGGCGGCTCGCGCGGTGGTGCGGGTCCGTCCTCAGGTGGCTGTCCGGCCGGCTCACTGTGCGGTTGTCGTACCTGTGGGTGCCTGTCGGTCGCCTGTCGGCGCTTGCCGGTGCCTGCCGTTGCTTTTCGGTGCCTGTCTGCGCCTGTCGGCGCCCCTCTGCGCCCCTCTGCGCCCCTCCATGGCTGTCTCTGACTGTCCATCGCTGTCGTATGTCGGGGGCGCTTGCCACACGCGATCGGTCCCAGCACATCACATTACGCACGCATGCTGTCACTACTCGTTGCGAATTGGCCGAAAGTGGAAGCAGAGGGTCCGGTAACGCGACGGGGAGCGAGGCGTTGGCCCAGGTCGGGCGGGGTCAGCCGAGCCGGACCGGCTTCTCCGGACGTATGCCCGAATCGATCAACCAGGTCCACAACGGCACCGGATCGCCGTCCTCCACCAGGGCGAGCACCTTGGAACCGAGATCGCCGGCGCGCACGCCGTCCACCAGGAGGACGGGGCCGTCGAGCCAGTCGAGGCCCGGGACGGCGCCCGCGGTGTCCATCGCGGCGCAGCACACCATCGCGGTGACGTGGTCGGCGAGCAGTTCGCGGCCGGTGCGCGGCGGCTGGAGCGGGAACAGCGGCAGCGAGTCCTGGTCCCAGGGGGCCGCGCCGGGGGCCTGCCCGGCGGCGGTCTGCGCCGCCGGGCGCGTCGCCGGGGCGGCGGCCTCCTCACGGGCCAGCTCGGCGGTGAGGCAGGCCGCCAGGGCGGCGCTGCGCTCGTTGCCGAGGCCGGCCTCCTCCTCGTCCTCGTCCATACCCACGCCCATGTCCATGTTCATGTCCATGTCCATGCGGAACGGGTCGTCCGGGGGAGGCGTGGCGGACGTGCTCTGTGTGGCGGGTGTGCCGCCCATCAGGCCCTCCTCCAGATCCTGCCGCAGGGCCTGCTCCAGGTCCTCGGCCATGCCGTCGTCCTCGGCGCCCGCGCCGGCCGGCGTCGCCGCCGGGTGGTGCGGGGCGGCGGGTATCGCGTCCGGCGGGGTCACGGGTATGCCGTCCGCCGGGGTCACGGGTATGCCGTCCGCCGGGGCGGGCGGCCGGGCCGGCGGTCGCGGGGCTCCGGCGGGGCGCGGCGGGGCGGAGAGGTGGTCCAGGACGCGGGCCAGAGTCGGGCCGTGCGGATCGGTGGCCGGCGGAGTGGGACAGTGCGGCACTCCCAGGGCGTCCAGCACCCGGTGGAGCCGGGCGGCGTCGGTGCGCCACTTGCGGTCCACGACCTCCTCCGGGTACTCCTGCCAATCCACCGGGGCCCAGTCCGGGCCCTGCTCGGCCGGGCCGCCGTGGAACAGCCGCGCGGCCAGCAGCGAGGTGGCCTCGTCCACCGCGCCGGGCTCCTCCAGCAGGTCGCACGCGGGCCGCTCGCCGAGCCGGGAGGCGAATCCCTCGGCCAGCCGGTCGCGGCGCGACAGCTCGGTGAGGGCGGCCACCACGCCCGCGTCCAGCCGGGACGGCCAGCGGCCCATGCGCCAGGCGGGCAGCGCCACCCGGGTCAGCAGCCGGTCCCAGCCCGCGTACGCCAGGCCCACCTGCTCCTGGGCGACGATCCGCAGACCGTAGTCCACGGCCTGGGCGCGCTCGGCCGCCGCCGCGGCCACCCCCCGCTCCATCTGGGCCGCGTCCTCCCGGCAGCCGCGCAGCAGCAGCCGGGCCACCCGGCCCACGCCCGCGTACGCCACACGGGCCGGAAGACCGTGGCCGGGCGACGAGGCGGCGCCCACCGCCGCGTCCAGACCGCGGACGAACCGGCGGGCGGCGGCTATGTCCGGGTGCGCGGCGGGGCCCGTCCCGGCGACGACCGGGGCGAGGACGGCCCGCAGCTCGCCCACGCGCATCCACCACAGGAACGGCGAGCCGATCACGAGGACGGGCGCGTCCGCCGTACGGCGCGGGCGGGCCGGGGCCAGGCCGCGCAGCCCGTCCGGCTCGCTCGGATCTTCCGGCTGGTCCGGCTGGTCCGGCTCGTCCCGGCCGGCCCGCTCGGGCGGGGCGTGCGCCGGATGGGTGCGGTCCTCCAGCCAGCTGTCGCAGTCCGGGGTGAGCGCTATGGCGGACGGCGCGGGGACGCCCAGCCGGTCGGCCAGGTCGCGGACCAGGCGGTACAGGTCCGGGGCGGTCCGCTCGGGGACCGGGACCGTCGGGCTCATGGCCGGGCGGGAGCGGGCGACGGCCACGCCGACGCCGGCGGCGGCGAGCAGGACGACGAGCGCGACGGCGCACACCGCCCAGCGGGCCGTGTCCCAGCCCCGGCCCACGAGATGGCCGGTGGAGCCGCCGGCGAGCAGGATCACGCCGAGGGCGGCGGGCAGCAGGGCGACGGCCAGCGCACGGCTGCGCACGCGCAGCACGGCGAGCGCCCTGGAGCGCGCGGACTGCGCCCCGACCTCGGCACCGATGGCGGTCACGGCCGGTCGTCACCCCCTCCCGACTGTCCTGGTGTTGCTCACTCCCCCACTGTGGCACCCGTCACTGACATCGCAATGCCGGTGGGCCAAGTGCCGGAACGCTTGCGCCGCACCCTAGTTGGGGCCTCGCCTCGCGTCAGCCGGATGGGGCATTGCTCACTCGATGGAATGGCTTTGGTCAAAGGTGGTCGACGGAACGCAACGGTCGGGCCCCGGCTCGTGTCCGGGGCCCGACCGTTGGGGGAAGGGTGCGCGGTGTTCTGCTCACGCCGGCGGGGGCGGCGCTGTGCGCCGCTCGCGTCGGTGCGGGCGGGGGTGTGCCGCTCGCGGCGCCGTTACGCGTCCGCCGCCGCCTTCGCGGCGATGTCGGTGCGGTGCTGGGAGCCGTCGAGGCCGATCCGGGCGACCGCCGTGTACGCCCGGTCGCGGGCCTCGGTGAGGTCCGCGCCGGTCGCGGTCACGGACAGGACCCGGCCGCCCGCGCTCAGCACGGCGTCGCCCTCGCCGCGGGTGCCGGCGTGCAGCACGTACGCGTGCGGGGCGTCCTTCGCGGCCACTTCGTCCAGCCCGGTGATCGGGTCGCCGGTGCGCGGGGTGCCGGGGTAGTTGTGCGAGGCGACGACCACCGTGACAGCCGCCTCGTCGCTCCAGCGCAGGGGTTCGAGGTCGGCGAGGTTGCCGGTGGCCGCGGCCATCAGGATGCCCGCGAGGGGGGTGCGCAGCCGGGCCAGGACGACCTGGGTCTCGGGGTCGCCGAACCGGGCGTTGAACTCGATCACGCGGACGCCGCGGCCGGTGATCGCGAGACCGGCGTAGAGCAGCCCGGAGAACGGGGTGCCGCGGCGGCGCAGCTCGTCCACGGTGGGCTGGAGCACGGTCCGCAGGACCTCGTCCACCAACGCGGGGTCCGCCCAGGGCAGCGGCGAGTAGGCGCCCATGCCGCCGGTGTTCGGGCCCTCGTCGCCGTCCAGGGCGCGCTTGAAGTCCTGCGCGGGCTGGAGCGGGAGGACCGTCTCGCCGTCGGTGATGGCGAACAGGGAGACCTCGGGGCCGTCGAGGTACTCCTCGATCACCACGCGGTCGCAGGCGGCGGCGTGCTCCCGGGCGGCCTCGACGTCATCGGTGACGACGACGCCCTTGCCGGCGGCGAGGCCGTCGTCCTTGACGACGTACGGCGCGCCGAAGGCGTTGAGCGCCTCGGCGACCTCCTCCGGAGTCGTGCAGACGTACGAGCGGGCCGTGGGGACGTCCGCCCCGGCCATCACGTCCTTGGCGAAGGCCTTGGAGCCCTCCAGCCGCGCGGCCTCCTTGGAGGGGCCGAAGACCGGGATGCCGGCCTCGCGCACGGCGTCGGCGACGCCGGCGACCAGCGGGGCCTCCGGGCCGACGACCACGAGGTCGGCGCCCAGTTCCGCGGCCAGCGCGGAGACGGCCGCGCCGTCCAGGGCGTCGACCTGGTGCAGTTCGGCGACCTCGGCGATGCCGGCGTTGCCGGGCGCGCAGTGCAGCGCGGTGACGACGGGGTCGAGGGACAGGGAACGGCACAGGGCGTGCTCGCGCGCGCCGCTACCGATGACGAGGACCTTCACGGGGCCAGCCTAACGGCACCGGCCCCGCGGCCCTTGTGCGGGCCGCCGAGGGGGCGGGCGGCGGCGGTTCGTAGGTTTCTCCGAGCCGGGCCGGGCCGAGCCGCAGCCAGAGCCGGAGCCGCGTCGGCGGGCGGCAGGCGTGCAGGCGGCAGGCGGCAGGCGGCAGGCGGCAGGCGGCAGGCGGCAGGCGGCAGGGCAGCGTGCAGCGCGGCGGGGCGGGGCGGGGCAACGTGCGGCGCGGCGGGGCAGCGGGCGGCGGGCGCCATGCGGCGGGGCGGCCGCCCGCGGGTCACTCCGTCGTGTACTCCTCGACCACCGTCGCGCCCAGTTCCCGCACGATCAGCTCGCGGCCGGACAGGGCCGACTCGTTCAGGTCGGGGTCGTCGTCCTCGGGGATGTCGTCCTCGGGGGCGACCGGGGGCGGCTCCGGGGCAGCCGGCCGGGGCGCGGGCGCGGGCCCGGCGGACCGGCCCGCCCCGGTCCCCGGTCCGGTTCCGCCCGCCGCCTGCGGCGGACGGTTCGGGGCGGCGGTGGACGCGGGCGCCGGAGCGGCGGGCGGCGCGGCGGCCGCCGTACGCTGCGGGGCCGGAGCGCCGCCGTAGCCGCCGCCTCCGTAGCCGCCGGGGGCGGGGGGCGCGGAGCCGCCGCCGCCGGACGGGTCGATGATCGCCTCGATCTTCCACTGGACGTTGAACTGCTCCGCCAGGGCCTGCCGCAGCACGTCCTCGCTGCCGCTGCCGGCGAAGTTGTCGCGGGCGCCGGAGTTGACGAAGGCGATCTGGAGGGTGGTGCCGTCGAAGCCCGCGACCTGGGCGTTCTGGCTGAGCAGGATCCAGGTGAAGCGGCGGCGGTTCTTCACCGCCTCGAGGATGTTGGGCCACAGCGTCCGCGGGTCGAGCCCGCCGCTCGCCGGGGCGGGAGCGGCGAACCCCACGGGGGCGGGAGCGGCGGCGGGCGCGGCCTGCGGGGTCGCGGCGGCAGCCGGTGCGGCCGGGGCCGGTCCCCCGCCCGGGGCGGCCGCCGTGGGCCAGCCGCCGGGGCGACGGCCACCGCCCGCGGGGGCCGCGGTGGGCCAGGCGCCGGGCGCGGTGGCGGCCGGGGCGGCGGGCGGCGGGGCCGCGGCGGCCGGAGCGACGGGAGGAGCCGACGCGGTCGGAGGCGCCGACGCGGGCGCGGGCGTTTCCTGGAAGCGGTCGGCGGCAGCCGGGGCGGCGGCCGCGGGGCCGTCGGCGGGCCCCTCGGAGGCCGCCACAGGCGTACTCACGGGAGCACCCGGCCCCCGTACGGCCGCCCGCGCCGCCGCAGCACCCCCACCAGGCACGACAGGCGCGCCGCCACCGCCCCCGACACCGACACCAGCACCGGCAGGGACACCAGGGGCGCCAGGGGCACCGCCGTGGGCTTCGGCCCCGGGTACGTACCCCATCGCGGGCGCGCCCGCCCCCGTACTGAAGCTCACACCCCGTTCCAGACGGTCGAGGCGGGCCATCACGGACCGCTCGTCGCCGTAGGCGGTGGGCAGCAGCACGCGGGCGCAGATCAGTTCGAGCTGGAGGCGGGGCGAGGTCGCGCCGCGCATCTCGGTCAGTCCCTCGTTGACGATGTCCGCGGCGCGGCTCAGCTCGGCGGCGCCGAAGGACCGGGCCTGGGCCTGCATGCGCTCGATCACGTCGGCGGGCGCGTCGATGAGGCCCTTCTCGGCCGCGTCGGGCACGGCGGCGAGGATCACCAGGTCGCGCAGCCGTTCCAGCAGGTCGGCGACGAAGCGGCGGGGATCGTTGCCGCCTTCGATGACGTGGTCGACGATCTCGAAGGCGCCCGAGCCGTTCCCGGAGGAGAAGGATTCGACGACGGAGTCGAGCAGCGAACCGTCGGTGTAGCCGAGGAGCGAGGTGGCCATGGCGTAGGTCACACCCTCCGCCGCGGCTCCGGCGAGCAGCTGGTCCATGACGGACATGGAGTCACGCACGGAACCGGCGCCAGCCCGCACCACCAGCGGGAGCACGCCCTCCGCGACGGGGATGTCCTCCTTCTGGCACACCTCGCCGAGGTAGTCCCGCAGGGTGCCCGGCGGGACGAGCCGGAAGGGGTAGTGGTGGGTGCGCGACCTGATCGTGCCGATGACCTTCTCGGGCTCGGTGGTCGCGAAGATGAACTTGAGGTGCTCCGGTGGCTCCTCGACGACCTTGAGCAGCGCGTTGAAGCCGGCCGACGTGACCATGTGTGCCTCGTCGATGATGTAAATCTTGTACCGGCTGCCGGCGGGCCCGAAGAAGGCCTTCTCCCGCAGGTCACGGGCGTCGTCCACGCCACCGTGCGACGCGGCGTCGATCTCGATGACGTCGATGGAGCCGGGTCCGTTGCGCGCGAGGTCCTGGCAGGACTGGCACACGCCGCAGGGCGTGGGCGTCGGGCCCTCCTCGCAGTTCAGGCAGCGGGCGAGGATGCGCGCGCTGGTCGTCTTGCCGCATCCGCGCGGACCGCTGAACAGGTACGCGTGATTGACCCGGTTGTTCCGCAGCGCCTGCTGCAGCGGGTCGGTGACATGCTCCTGCCCGATGACCTCGGCAAAGGACTCGGGGCGGTAGCGGCGGTACAGCGCGAGAGACGACACGCATACGAGGTTATAGGCGACCGCCGACAACCGGACGGGACAGCGGGACGGTAGCGCGACGCCCACCCCGCGGGACGGCGGAACGCCCCCGCGAACACCGCCCCCGGAACACGGACCGCGACCGGCTCAGAACACCGGACCACGACCGCCGCCCCCGGAAACGCAAGCGCCCCCCACGCACCCGCCAGAGCCGACCTACCCTTGCTGCCTTCCGGCCCTGGGGGAGTTCAGTCAGATAGCGCCGCGTGAGGGGCTGCGAGAAGCCTACCTGATGCCGAGGGCCGGGAACGAGTTCGCGAGCACTCCTCTCGGTCATGTAATGTCTCCAGCGGAGGATTCGCCTAGAGGCCTAGGGCGCACGCTTGGAAAGCGTGTTGGGGGCAACCCCTCACGAGTTCGAATCTCGTATCCTCCGCCAGTGCCTCACCGGGCACGATGTCGAAGGGCCCCCTGGAAACAGGGGGCCCTTCGACGTGTGCTGGTCGCAGTTTTAGTTGCATGCACATACCCCTATTAAGGGCATCTCGGTGAGCGGTAGCCAGATCTTCTACTGCCGACGGTTCGTCTCGTCGGGCTGGGCCCGCGGCGGGGAAGCGCTCCGGACTCTGTCTTCGTACGGCATCTGCGGATCATGGAACTGCGCCATCCTTGGCCTTGTCCCCGAAGCGGCTTCGGCCCGCCTGCGACGTTCCCTGTCTGTCGAGGTGCACCCTGATGAAGTCCCGATCGACGCTTGCGACCTGGTTGAGCGAACTCGACGGTTCCCGCCTGGCACGCGTACTCACCGTGCGGAAGGACGCAGCCTCCTCTCCGGAACCACGCTCGGTGGGGGAGCTGGCGGACCGTCTTCAACGTCCGGGGTCCGTGGCACTCGTCCTGCCGCAACTCACGCTGCCGTGCTTGCAGGCCGCCGAGGCGCTGGCCGCCCTGGGAGCCCGAGCGACCCGGGACAGCCTGGCGGAGTTGCTCGGCGCGACGTCCCCTGCGGCGGTACACGCGCTGGACGCGATCCTGGAGGCGCTGTCGGATAGGGCGCTCGTGTGGCACGACGGCACCGGGGCACTCCGCATGCCTGCGCCCTTGCGGCAGGCGTGGAGCACGCCTCTGGGGCTTGACGCCCCGCTGGAGGAGCTGCTGGCCGGCACCACCTCGGAGGAGCTGCGCGGCATGCTGGCGGTGCTGGGTGTCAAGCCACCCGGCACCAAACAGCAGCGACTCGCGGCTCTGGTGGAGCACCACAGTGACGCGGAGCGGGTCGCCGCCTTGGTGGCGGGGGCACCGGCGGCCACACGGAAGTTGCTTGAGCAGAACGCCAGGTCCACGCCGCGTCGGTCGCTGTTCGTCGGGTTCGGGGCCCCTGACCCCGATCTCCAACCAGGCGCCCGGTGGGCACTCGACCGTGGGCTTCTGCTCCAGGACCATCACCGGTACGGGCCGGTCCGGATGCCGGTCGAGGTGGCTTTGGCCGTGCGGGGCGCCGATTGGCACGCTCCGTTCGATCCTCTGCCGCCCGTCACACAGTTGGTGCCCGTCACCTCTTCGGAGGTGGAGCGGGAGGCCGCGGTGGCCGCCACCGCGTTCGCGGCCCATGCCGCCTCCGTCCTCTCGGTGTGCGCGACCGCTCCACCGACCCGGCTGAAGTCGGGCGGGATCGGCGCGCGTGAACTGGCCCGGCTCGGCAAGGCCGCCCAAGCGGACGACGCCGTCGTACGCATCGCCCTGGAGACCGCTTACGCCGCCGGGCTGCTGGCTCGCGACGGCGATCGCGTACCTCCCACCGAGGCGTACGACGCCTGGGCCGAGCAGGAGCCCGCAGAACAACTCGCCGTCCTGCTCCGGGCATGGCGGGACCTGCCGCTCACCCCCACCCGAGCGCGCGACGAAGACGACAAGGCGCTGCCCGCGCTCGCCGGTGCGCCTGACTGCGGCGGCTGTCTGCAGGCTCGCCACGGGCTGCTCACCGCGGCAGCGGGGCTCCCGGCGGGACAGGGGGTAAGGGTCGCTTCGGAGCTGGGACCGCTCGTGGCCTGGCACCGTCCGCTCGCCGACGACGCCTCGCCCCAGGACACGGCACCGTTCAGCACCGTGATCCGCGAAGGCGAACTGCTGGGCGTGCTGGCACGGGGTGCGCTGTCCCCGCTCGGTACCCACCTGGCGGCCCACGCCGACGAAGAGCTCGACACCACGGCCCGGCGGCTGCTGCCCCCCGCGACCACGACGGCCCGGATCGGCGCCGACCTCACCGCCATCGTCACCGGCACCCCGTCCGCGCGACTCGCAGCGCTGCTGGATTCGATGGCCGACCGGGAGACCAGTGGCACGGCGTCGGTATGGCGCTTCAGTGCCGGCAGCATCCGCCGGGCCCTGGACGCCGGCCGCACCCCGGACGACATCACAGCCGACCTGGCAGCCGGCTGCGCCACCGGCCTGCCACAGCCGCTGACCTATCTCATCGCCGACACCGCACGAGGTCACGGACGGGTGCGCATCGCCCCCGCGGGCTGTGTCATCCACGGCGACGAACCTGCGCTCCTGGCCGAACTCGTCGTCCACCGCGCACTGTCCAAGCTCGCCCTGCGGCAGCTCGCCCCGACGGTCCTGGTCAGCGGCAGCCCACCCGCGACGACTCTCGCCGCGCTCCGTGCCGCGGGCTACGCCCCGGTCGCCGAGACCGCCGGGGGAACGGTCCACATCGAAAAGCGCCTGCCACAGAGGGCCGCCGCTGCCGTCCCGCCCCCGCGAAGGAACGCCGGGCGGCGCGGCCCCCGGACCACCGCAGCCCACGCCGCGGACATGCCCGCCGACGCCGGGATGGACGTCCTGGCGGACCGGCTGCTCAAGGCCCCGCCAACCGCACCAGAACCCGACCCGTTCGGCAGCGGGGTGCCTTTCGCCACGGACACCGAGGAGATCGTCGCCGGATACGCGAAGCACCTGTCGTACAGCGACGTCCGCCAGGTCGCCCATGCCATCGACACCGGTGCGGCCATCACGGTCGAGTACATCGCCACCTCGGGCAACCGCACCGTACGCACTCTCAGTGACCTGGAGCTCGACCCGCCCTACCTCGACGCCTGGTGCCACCTGCGCGAGGCGGAACGCGTCTTCACTCTCTCCCGCATCCATGGCGTGATGCCCGCGTAGGACTCGGCGGCCAAGGCCGGGTGCCCGGGTGCACGCCTTGCAGGCACCTCGCGAGATATACTTAGACCCACATTTGATATCAGGGAGGTACTCGTGAGTAGGACGGTTATCGACCTGGACGACGACCTGGTCGCGGACGTGGCCAAGGCCCTCGGGACGAGCACCAAGAAGGAGACGGTCAACACCGCTCTTCGCGAGGTGCTGGAGAGTCGACGTCGCGCCCTGGCTCTCGCCCGGCTGCGGGCCGCGGCCGGGGACGGCGCATTCGATCTGGAGCTGTTCGAGAACAAGGGGAACTACCGCCGGTGAACGCGGCCCAGTTCCTGATCGACACCAGCGCACTCGCTCGGTTCATGCGCGAGGACGCGGAGCAGTACGGCTGGGACCAGGCGGCAGCCGCCGGACTCATCGCCACCTGCCCGATCACCGAGCTTGAGTTCTTCTACAGCGCCCGGTCGGCCGCCGACAGGGCGCGCGGCATCGAGGACATGCGCCTGATCTTCGGTTGGGTTCCCGTCGACGACCGCGCCTACGACCGCGCCTGGCAGGTCCAGGAAGCACTCACCAAACAGGGAAAGCATCGCAGTGCGGGTGCGGTGGATCTCGTCGTCGCCGCGACGGCCGAGCTGCACGGGCTCACCCTCCTACACCGCGACCACGACTTCGCCTGCATCGCGGCAGTGACCGGCCAGGCTCTCCAGTGGTACGGCCCGGAGAGCGGCAAATAGGCCGACGACGGTTGCAGTTCTGGTCGCATACACCTCCGTACAGCACCGCTCAGGAGCCCCACCCGCCACAGCCGCACCGCAGGTCAGAACGCTCCGCCAGTGCCTCACCGGGCGCGATGTCGAAGGGCCCCACCGTTCGCGGTGGGGCCCTTCGTCGTGCTTGGTCTCGGTTGCGGCGGCCCCGACCGGTTCGCCGGTCGGGGCCGAGGTCGTTTCAGGGCCTCGCCGAGGAGGTCCGGTCCGTCGGATTCACGTCAGGCGCCGGAAGGCTTCGCCGTCGCTTTCGCCGGCTTCGACGTCGGCGTCGTCTCCGGTTGTGGGGTGCGGCGTACGCGGTGGCGTGGGGCTCTGCGGCGGGGTGGGCGGGTCAGGGTGATCTGGCGTACGAGTTGCTGGAAGCAGGCCAGGGAGGCCAGGCCGGGCAGGGTGGCCGCCGACATGTCGACGATCGTCCTTGGCGCCTGGATCACGCACAGAAGCGTCGCGATGGACGAGAAGAGCAGCACCACGCACCAGGAGTGCAGCGCCCGGCGCCGGTGCAGCGCGGCGCGCAGGACCGACAGCGACGCCACCAGCCAGGGGCCGTACACCAGCAGCGGCCACCAGGAGGCGATGCCGTCGTGCATGCGGGTCACCGCGACGACGCGGAGCGGCTCGTAGGCGACCATGCCGCCGAAGAAGCTCACCGAGGAGGCGGTCACCGCGGCCGCGGCGGCCAGGACCCGGCTGGCGGTGCGGATCACGTCCGGGCGCTTGCGCTCGCGGATCCTGCGGTGGCCCCGGTACGTGTGCCGCAGCGGGGGCAGCGCGTCCGTGATCGCCTGGAGGCCGGCGAGGGGCGAGTCGGGCGGGGTGGGAGTGGATTGCGGGGCGTCGGGGGGTCCCGGGGCCGGTCCCGGCGTCGGGTCCGGCTCCGGCTCCGGTGCGTCGAGCGCGGGGTCCGGTGCCGGCGCCGCCTCCGGTGGGGCCGGCGCGGGCGCCGTCAGGTCCGGGGGCGTGTCCGGTGGCACGGTCCAGGCGTCCTGGACGTTCGGAACGGCCTGCGCGCTCTGGTCCGCCTCCAGGAACTGCGCGTCCTGCTGGGACTGCGGGGGCTGGTAGAGGCCGTCCCTGGGGTCCGTCGCGGTCGGCCACTGCTGGTGCGCCAGGGCGTCCTGGAGCATGAAGGCCAGTTCCTCGGCGGGGTCCCAGGCCGAGTCCGGTGGGATCAGGGGACCCGAGAAGTACTGGGTCGGCGCCCGGTGCCGGCCCGTTCCGGGCGTGGACTCCTCGTCGGATCCGTCCAGATAGGGATTCAGATACGGATTCGAGGCGGGATAGACGTAAGGATAATCGGTGGAATATCCCGGGCGTCCATCGAAGCGACCGTCGAAACGGCCGTCGAAACGGCCGTCGGAGCGTCCGTCCGGACGTCCGTCGATGCGTTCGTCATACATGACGCGGCCCGGTCTATGCGGGACGCGAGAAGGCGGGCCGCCGGGCCGCCGGGCCGAGCCAACGCCGGGCGAGGTCGGCTTCCAGGGCGCTCATCGCGTCCAGGAAGTCCCGCAGCAGCGGCTCGGTCACCCCGGCACTCGGGTTCTGCCGCTCACGACCTGCGAGCAGCCCCAAGTACCCTTCCCCGGTTGCCTTCTTCATATCCGAACTAACGCCGCCCGACTTTCCCGGATGCGCGGCAAACGGGTGAAGGAATTCCCTGATGAGACCTAAATATGCGATCGGATGTTTCGTCCGTCCAGCCGGCGAAAGGGACACGGACACCGGCATAACGCAACGGGATATATGAGGTTACGGAAAGGGCACGGAGCCGGTCGGCAGGCCCCTCGGGTGGGCCAACCTGCGGATTTGCCTTCCATCGCATCTACCGCCCGGGCCGCCGCGCGCACCGCGCGTCCGGACCGCCGTGCTCGCTGCGCCGTTCGGGGTAACCGCTGCTCCATGGGCGAGATCCTGGTCGGCGCGTGTTCGTGGACGGACCCGATGCTGGTGCGCAGCGGGTGGTACCCGGTCGGCTCCCGTGGCGCGGAGGGGCGGCTGCGGCACTACGCCGCCCGGCTGCCGGTCGTGGAGGTCGACTCGACCTACTACGCCCTCCCCGGCGAGCGCAACAGCCGGCTGTGGGCCGAACGCACGCCCGACGGGTTCGTCTTCGACGTGAAGGCGTTCTCGCTGCTCACCGGGCACCCGACACGGGACGCCGCGCTGCCGCCGGACCTGCGAGAGGGTCCCGGTGCGGTGCGCGACCCCAGGGACCCGGCGGTGCTGGACGCGGTGTGGGAACGGTTCGCGGAGGGCATCGGGCCGTTGCGGCGCGCGGGCCGGCTGGGCAGTGTGCTGTTCCAGTTCCCGCCGTGGTTCCGGCCGGGCCCGCGGGCCGAGGCGTTCCTCGCCGAGTGCGCCGGGCGGACCGCCAAGTGGCCCGTCTCCGTGGAGTTCCGCCATCCCGCCTGGTGGCGGGAGGAGCAGGCCGACGCAACCGCCGACCTGCTGCGCCGCCACGACTTCGCCGCCGTCGCCGTCGACATGGCGCAGGGCCTGCCCGCCTCGGTCCCGCCCGTCACGCCGGTCGCCTCACCCCGGCTCTCCGTGGTCCGCTTCCACGGGCGCAGCCCCTCCTGGGGCGCCGGGAGCAAGGAGGACCGGTTCCGCCACGACTACGCCGACGAGGAACTGGCGGAGTGGGTGCCTCGGCTGCGGGCGCTCGCCCGGCGGGTGGAGCGGACGCACGTGCTGTTCAACAACTGCTGCGGCGCCGCGGCGGTACGCGCCGCCGAGCGGATGCGCGCACTGCTCGACGGCGACGGCGCCCCCGCTCCCTCCCCCGCCCTCTCCTTGTTCTGATCACTCGGGCTGCTCTGATCACTCGCGCTCACGGTGTGATCCGCACCGTCCTCGATCCGCTCGCCTGGTCCAGCTCCGACACCCGGACCGTCGCCCTCGCCGTCCAGCCGCCGGGGAACGGCAGGTTCAGCGAGTCGGTGCCCCAGTAGCCGCCCCGGTCGGTGAGCCGGGCGTCGATCGGGCCGAGGTCCCGGTCGGGCAGGGAGAGGGCGAGCCGGAGCTCGGGGACGGCGGCCAAGCCGCCGTCGGGGCCGAACACCACGGCCTCCACGGCGTTCTGGCCGACCCGGCCCGGCTCCAGGGTGATCTGCACCGTGCCCCGGCCGCCGGGGGAGCCGGTGTCGAACGGGATCTCCGTGACGGAGGCGCCCGGCACCCCGGCCGCGGTGGGTGCGGCCGCTCCCGCCTCGGCCGCGGCACGGCCCGGCAGGGTGCCGCTCAGCACCGTGGAGACCGTCAGCACCACGACGCCGACGCCGACTTCGGCCAGGACCGTGCGGCGCAGCGCGCACAGACCGGCGGCCGCCGTCCCCAGCCGGGCCGTCCAGTGCCGCGACCGGCTCGCCACGGCCAGCAGCAGCGCCACGGCGACCAGTTTGACCAGCAGCAGCCGGCCGTACGCCGTCCCGGTGAGCGCGGACCAGGAGCCGAGGCCGCGCCAGGACTGGTACACCCCGGTGACCACGAGGACGGTGACGGCCAGGAAGGCGAGCCGGGAGAACCGGGCCGCCGTCGCCGCCGTCGCCGCTGTCGCCGTCGGCCCCACCGCGCTGCCGACGGCGACGGGGGTGGTGGCGGCGGGGTCGGCGGGCGTGGCGGGGTCGGCGGGCGTGGGGGACGTGGCGGGTGTCGTGCGGCGCAGGGTGGTGAGGAGTGCGGCAAGGCCGCCCAGCCAGACGGCCATCGCCAGCAGGTGCAGCACCGAGGAGGTCATCGCCGCGGGGACCTGGAGGCCGGCCGAGGCGTGCTCGGCGGCCGCCCAGGTCAGGGCGAGGGCCACGGCGAGGACCGCGCCGGTCGCGAGGGTGACGCGGGAGGGGACGGCAACGGCGGGAGCGGGGGCGGCGGGAGCGGGGGCGGTACGTACGGCGGTACGCCCCTGCGCCGGTGCGTCCGGTTCCGGCCCACGCCCGAGGAGCCGTGCCTCTCCTTCCGGCCGGCGCCCGAGGAACCGTGCCTCTCCTTCCGGACCGCGCCCGAAGAACCGCGTCTCCCCCTCCGGCCCGCGTCGGAGGAGTCGTCCGAGGAAGAGGGCCGTCGGGGCGAGCAGGGCCAGGCGGGTCAGCAGGACCGCGCCCGGACGGCCGGTCAGGGTGCGGGACAGGGCGGAGAGGGTGAGGGCCGAGGACGGGCCCGCGCCCGACTCGTAGGGCGCGCGCAGGACGAACAGCGCGAGCGTGGCCGCCAGCAGCAGCCACCAGCCCGTCGCCAGCGGTCCGCGCAGCGCGCCGGTGTCCGGCGGGCGGCACAGCAGGACGAAGGCCACCGTGCCGATGAGCAGGGCGGCCGCGCCGTACGCGGTGTACCGGGCGAGGTCGTAGAGGCTGCCGGTGAGCGGGTCCTCGGCCGGGCCGGTGTCGATCGCGGCGGGTGCGGGGGAGCGGTGGCCGACCGAGAAGGTGAAGGCGCCGGAGACCGGGTGGCTGTCCGCCGACACCATCCGCCAGGCCACCGTGAAGGTGCCCTCGCCCGACCCGGCGGGGAAGGCCACCTGGGCCGTGTCGGGGCGGCCGGGCGCGTGCCGGGGCTCGGCCGTGCGCACCCGGCGCCCGTCGGGTCCGAACAGCCGGAAGGAGTCGTCGAGCAGGCCGACGGACTCGGTGAAGGTGAGGGTGACCGCGCGGGGGGCCGCCTTCAGGACGGCGCCGTCGGCGGGGTCGCCGGAGCGCAGGGCGGCGTGGGCCGACGCGGGGCCCGCGGCGCCGAGCAGGAGGAGCACCAGTACCGCGCCGAGCAGCACCGGACGGTGCAGCGGCCGGCGCGCACCGCCGTCCCCCGCCCGTCCCTCGCGCTGTTCGCGCCCTGCGCAACGCCGTCGGGTCACGTCGCCTCTCCGTCCCGGGACTTGCCGGCTCACGGATACGTACGGGCCCGGACGGCGTAGCGCTCACCGCGCGCACCACGAGATCCGCCGCGCCGTACGACGACATCCCGATGTGCCGTGCGACGGCGTCCCGCCGTGCCGTCCGGCTGCGCTCGCCGGTCCGGCGGGAGATCATCGGCGCATGGACGTCACCCTGCACCTCGCCCAGGAGCCGGAGGCCGACGCGCTGCTCGGCCGCAGCCCGCTCGCCGCGCTGATCGGGATGCTGCTGGACCAGCAGATCCCGATGGAGTGGGCGTTCAAGGGACCGGCGACGATCGCCCGGCGCATGGGCACCGAGGACCTGGACGCCCGGGAGATCGCGGCGTTCGAACCGGAGACGTTCGGCCGGCTGCTGTCCGACAAGCCGGCCGTGCACCGCTACCCCGGTTCCATGGCGAAGCGGATCCAGCAGTTGTGCCACTACCTCGTCGAGCACTACGACGGCGATCCCGAGGCCGTGTGGCGGGGTGTGGACAGCGGGCCGGAGCTGCTGCGCCGGCTGGAGGAACTGCCCGGCTTCGGCAAGCAGAAGGCGCAGATCTTCCTCGCGCTGCTCGGCAAGCAGCTCGGGGTGCGGCCCGAAGGGTGGCGGGAGGCGGCGGGGGCGTACGGCGAGTCGGGGTCCTTCCGGTCCGTCGCCGACATCACCGGGCCCGAGTCCCTGGACAAGGTACGGGCGCACAAGCAGGAGATGAAGGCCGCGGCCAAGGCAGCCAAGGCGGCGAAGGGTGCGGGGAAGTGACGGTCGTCCACACCCTGTGGATAACCTTCGCGACACCCGGACCTCCGGTCAGGTTTCCGGTTCGCACCGGTTTGTCACTGCTTTTCCCGCCTCGTACTGCGGCGCCTGGGCTGCGCCCGGAAGCTCTTGGCCGGTAGGCTTTCCGTGTGATCTTCAAGCGCATCGGAAACGGCCGGCCGTACCCCGACCACGGCCGGGAAAGCACCCGGCAGTGGGCGGACGTCGCGCCGCGCCCGGTCCGCCTCGATCAGCTCGTGACCACCAAGCAGCAGCTCGACCTCGAGACCCTGCTCGCGGAGGACTCGACCTTCTACGGCGACCTCTTCGCCCACGTGGTCAAGTGGCAGGGCGACCTGTACCTGGAGGACGGCCTCCACCGCGCGGTGCGGGCGGCGCTGCAACAGCGTCAGGTACTGCACGCGCGCGTGCTCGAACTGGACTGACCGGACCGACCGGACCGAACCGGGCCCCCGCGCGCGGCGGTCGGGCGACCGCTTGGACCTTTCGGGTTCTGCTGGGCCGTATCCGATGATCATCCAGTAGGAAACACTGCCCGGGCGCACTACGCTGCGCCCATGAGCATGCTCACTCCCCCCGGCATGGGCGGGAAGTACCGGATCACGGGCAACAAGTACCCGCGGATGCGCAGGCCCCGGCGACACGGCAGGCTCGCGGCCCTTTCCGCCGCCTCCGTCGTCGCGCTCGGTGTGATCGGCTGGGGCACCCTGCAGCTCATCGACGTCTTCACCGGCGGCGAGAAGGCCGCGGCGGCCGGCGGCAAGACGCACTGCGCGACCGACGCGGCGGTCAAGACGGCGCCCGCGCGGCCGAGTACGGCGCCGGCGCTGCCCAAGCCGGGCGCCATCACCGTCAACGTCCTCAACGCCACGCCCCGCGGCGGACTGGCCAAGGAGACCGCGGACGAGCTGAAGAAGCGCGGCTACCGCATCGGGCAGGTGGGCAACGCGCCCAAGGAGTTCGACAAGAAGGTCAAGGGCGCGGGGGTCCTGCTCGGACCGGCCTCCGCCCTGAACACCTCGCTGCCCGTGCTGGGGATCCAGCTGCCGGGCGCGGAAAAGCGTACGGACACCCGCAAGGGGACCGACGTCGATCTGATCATCGGTACCGGGTTCCACCAGCTCGCGCAGAAGCCGGCCGCGGACAAGGCGATGGCCGCGCTGACCGCGCCGGCGCCGGCCGCCCCGAAGAAGGGGTGCTGACGGCCGGCTCGGCGTGACCGGCCCGGGGTGGGCCGGCGCTGACCGGCGTGGGCCGGCCCGGGTCCGGCGAGTCTGTCTGGTTACTCCGCCGAGCCGTACATCCGGTCGCCCGCGTCTCCGAGGCCCGGGATGATGTAGCCGTGCTCGTTCAGGTGTTCGTCCACGGACGCCGTCACGACCGTGACCGGGGTGCCCGCCAGGTCGCGTTCCATGACCGCGACGCCCTCGGGGGCGGCCAGCAGCACCACGGCGGTCACGTCGTCGGCGCCGCGCTTGATCAGCTCCTGGATCGCCGCGACCAGCGTGCCGCCGGTGGCGAGCATGGGGTCGAGGACGTAGACCTGACGGCCGGAGAGGTCCTCCGGCATCCGGGTGGCGTACGTCGAGGCCTGCAACGTCTCCTCGTTGCGGATCATGCCCAGGAAGCCCACCTCGGCGGTCGGCAGCAGCCGCACCATGCCGTCCAGCATGCCGAGTCCGGCCCGCAGGATCGGCACCACCAGCGGACGCGGGTGGGACAGCTTGACGCCGGTGGTCTGCGCGACCGGGGTGGAGATGTCGACCTGCTCGGTCCGCACGTCCCGGGTCGCCTCGTAGGCGAGCAGGGTGACCAGCTCGTCGGCGAGCCGGCGGAAGGTGGCGGAGTCGGTGCGGCGGTCGCGCAGCGTGGTGAGCTTGTGAGCGACCAGGGGGTGGTCGACGACATGGAGACGCATGTTCCAACAGTAACCGGGCGTCGTCTCCCCCCGCCGCCCCTGGTCCCGGCGCCGGGCGGACCGCCGGGCCGGCGCGGTCCGTACGGCCGCTGCCCCGCCCCCGCCGTCGCCGGGTCCGCGCCGTTCCGCGTCGCCGTGGCATCAAACGCGCTGTCCGAGGGAAGGCGGGAGGGACGGACTGGGGTGATGAACCAATGCCTGACCGGCACTCCCGCAAGGAACCGTCGCCGCGCGCGCAGCTCGGGACGGCGGACACACCGGACCCGGCGGTCCTCACACGGACCGCGGAGGATCCCGCACGGACCGCGAACCGCACGAGAGCGTCGAGCCGCGCGCAGACGACGAGCCGGACGCGGCGGACGCCGGGCCGCACGCGCGCCTCGTCCGAGCGCGGGCAGGCGCCGGAGCGGGGGCGACTGCCGGACCACGGGCAGGCACCGGACCGCACACAACCGCAGGACCGCGGGCAACCGCAGGACCGCGCGCAAGCGGCGGACCGGCCCCCGGACGCGCGCCGATCCCAGGCCACGTCCCGGCCCCAGGCCATGTCGTCCCGGTCCCGGGCCACGGACCGCCCCCGGGCCACGGACCGATCCCAGACCACGGACCGATCCCGGGCCACCGACACCGGCCGCGCCCAAACCGCTGACCGTGCTCAGGACGCCGACCAAGACCGGACCGCATACCCGGCCCGGACCACTGACCGTGCCCAGGACGCCGACCGGGACCGGACCGCAGACCCTGCCCGGACGGCAGACCCTGCCCGGATCGCGGACTCAGCCCGGACCGCAGACCCGGCCCAGACCACGGACGCAGCCCGGCCCGCGGACTCAGCCCGAACCGCAGACCCCGCCCGAACCACGGACGCGGCGGCCCGGACCGCAGACCCGGCCCGAACCACGGACGCGGCGGCCCGGACCGCAGACCCCGCCCAGACCGCCGACCAAATTCAGGCGGCCGCCCTGCGGGCTCTCGGGGTCGAGGAGAGCGACACCCAGCGGCGGCGGCGCCGGGCCCAGTTCCTGCGCGATCTCGCCGAGGCGCGCGAGCTGCGCGACCGGGTCCAGCCGCGCCGCGCCAAGGCGGCCCGGCTGCGCCACGCGATGCGGATGCGCACCTTCCGCTGGTAGGCCGCCGACCCGCCGCACCACGCCGCGCGTTCGCCTCCTCCCACCGGCGGCGGCGCCGACCCGTCCGGCCCAGTGCGCGCCCGGCGGCGCGGCGCGCCGCGCGCGGACGCCACGCGGGCAAAAGCCGACACCCGCACGGGCGTTGGGCGGCGGCCGTGCGTGAGCGGCGGGCAAAGCCGCGTACGATCCGCAGGTGGCGGCAATGAGTGCGCTGGTGAGTCCTTCACCGGCGTACGGCAAAACAGCCGGACACAGGGTGCCGAAGACGTCCCCTGAAGGCCTTGTTTCTGCCACGATTCCGAGTGGGCGGGGCTCGGAGCCAGCTCTCCCCGCCCAGTACCTCCGCCGGGGGGACCCCCAACCGGCACGCCTATGACCAGTGGGAGAGTCACGGTGTACTTCGCCGCACTGCTCGCGCGCACCGAAGACGGGTGGGAAGCGAGCGACACAGAGCTCGACGATGTGGAGACGCTGTCCGACCTGGCAGACCTGGCCCGGGAGGCCTCACCGGAGGACGACACCGTGCTCGTCCTCATCGAGCAGGAGGACGCGTGGTTCGGCGTCGTACGCGTGGACGGCGAGGACGACCCTCGTATCTACGTCTCGGACGCCGCGGCCGCGGCCCGCAGCTCGTACGGCGAGATCCTGCTCACCGACGAACTGCTCGGCCGGGAGCCCGGTGACGACGGCCCCGACCTGGACGCCCTCGACCTCGACGGCACGGAGGACGGCGAGCCCTCGTCCGCCGAGGACGACGAGGAGGAGGCCGGTTCGGCCGACACCATCACGCACAGTCCGCTGGGCGACGGCCGGATCCTCGACGACCTGGGCGTCACCGAGAAGGAGCTGCGCGCCCTGGACGCGGACGACGCGCTGAACGCGATCGCCGAGTCCCTGGGCGCCTCGGAGGTCCTGGAGACCGTCCGCTGACCCCGCACCCACCGCACCCGCCCGAGGAGCACGACCCGGGAGCCGTACGGGGCCGTCGGCCGGACCCCGTACGCGACCCCTGGCGGGCGGCCATGCTGCGCGCCCTGGACGAGGCCGGGCGGGCCGTCGCGGGCGGGGACGTCCCCGTCGGCGCCGTCGTGCTCTCGGCCGACGGCGCCGTGCTCGGGACCGGGCACAACGAGCGCGAGGCCACCGGCGACCCGACGGCCCACGCCGAGGTCCTGGCGATCCGGCGGGCCGCCGCGCGGACCGGCCAGTGGCGGCTGTCCGGCTGCACGCTGGTCGTCACGCTGGAGCCGTGCACGATGTGCGCGGGCGCCATCGTGCTGTCCCGCCTCGACCGGGTGGTCTACGGCGCCCGCGACGAGAAGGCGGGCGCCGCCGGCTCGCTCTGGGACGTCGTGCGCGACCGCCGGCTCAACCACCGGCCCGAGGTGATCGAGGGCGTGCGCGCCGAGGAGTGCGCCGGCCTGCTCACCGACTTCTTCCGGGACCGCTGAAGGCCCTCTCAGGGCTCGCCGAACGGACGCCGAACGGCGCCGAGCGGACGCCGAGCGGACGCTGAGGGCTCGCCGAGGGCTCGCTGAGGCCGGCCGCCGGAATGGATTTCTGACCACGGCCCACCGTGCTGTAAGGTCTCCCTCGGTAGCGTGTCCGAGCGGCCGAAGGAGCTCGCCTCGAAAGCGAGTGTGGCGCAAGTCACCGAGGGTTCAAATCCCTCCGCTACCGCTCTTGAAGGGCCCCGTCCGATCGGACGGGGCCCTTCGTGCGATCATCTGCGATCATCGACAGCGCTCGGCCCGCAGCCGGCGACGACGGGGCCGCCGGACAGGGCAACCAGCGACAGGGGGAGGCCGCGATGGCGGTGAACGCCAAGAAGATCGTCGTCTATGCACTCGTGGTCTTCGCGCTCTACGTGATCATCACGGACCCGGCCAAGGCCGCGGACTACGTCCAGATAGGGTTCCAGGGCATATCGGACGCGGCCGGGGCCATCGGCGACTTCATGACCTGGGCCGCCAACGGAGGTAAGTGATGATTCGCCACCTGGTCCTCTTCAAGCTCGACGAGGGCGTCGAGCGCGACGAACCCCGCGTCGCGGCCGGCGTCGAGGCCTTCCGCGCCCTCGGCGGCCAGATCGACGAGCTGCGCTTCTGGGAGTGCGGCTGGAACACCAGCGACCGCCCCATCGCCTACGACTTCGCGATCAACTCGGCCGTCGAGGACGCGAACGCGCTCAAGCGGTACCTGGAGCACCCGGCCCACCAGGCCGGCGTGGCCCAGTGGCGCGAGTTCGCCACCTGGGTGATCGCGGACTACGACTTCTGAACCGTACGGCCGCGCGAGCGCGCGGTCGGCCCCGCACCGGAGAGGATGCCCTCAGGCGCCCAGGCCAGGTGCGGGGCTTCGCCATGCCGCACGATCTTTTCGTCCTTCAACACGTGCATATGCGGTGCTTGAACACTCTGCACCTGTCTTGTGATGCTATGACCGCTTTTGACGGATGAGTTGATCGATGAAGAGGTGGCGTTGACCGTGTCGGCCAGTACTGCGCCGCCCCAGGAAGAGGCTCCCGCCGAGGCCGCACCCCCCGGGCCCGCCGGGGCGCCGGCCGCCGCCCCGGCGCCGGAGAAGCGGCGCGGTGCCGACACCCGGGCCCTCACCCAGGTGCTCTTCGCCCAGCTCAAGGACCTGGAGCCGGGCACCTCCGAGCACGCCCGCGTGCGCGGGGCGCTCATCGAGGCCAACCTCCCCCTGGTGCGCTACGCCGCCGGCCGCTTCCGCTCCCGCAACGAGCCGATGGAGGACGTCGTCCAGGTCGGCACCATCGGCCTGATCAACGCCATCGACCGCTTCGACCCCGACCGGGGCGTGCAGTTCCCGACCTTCGCGATGCCGACCGTCGTCGGCGAGATCAAGCGCTACTTCCGCGACAACGTCCGCACCGTGCACGTGCCGCGCCGGCTGCACGAGCTGTGGGTGCAGGTCAACAGCGCCACCGAGGACCTGACGACCGCCTTCGGCCGCTCCCCCACCACCGCCGAGATCGCCGAGCGGCTGCGCATCACCGAGGAGGAGGTGCTCTCCTGCATCGAGGCGGGGCGGTCGTACCACGCGACCTCCCTGGAGGCCGCGCAGGAGGGCGACGGGCTCCCCGGGCTGCTGGACCGGCTCGGCTACGAGGACCCCGCCCTCGACGGCGTCGAGCACCGCGACCTGGTCCGCCACCTCCTGGTCCAGCTCCCCGAACGCGAACAGCGCATCCTGCTGCTGCGTTACTACAGCAATCTGACCCAGTCCCAGATCAGCGCGGAACTCGGCGTCTCCCAGATGCACGTCTCCCGGCTACTGGCACGTAGCTTCCAACGACTGCGATCCGCAAACAGGATCGAGGCGTAACCCGCACGGGCGATTCGCTCACCAGGACAGATCCCGACAAGAACGGTCCGACTGATCGTCAGACCCCTTTCCGCCAGGGCCGTTTCATGAATCGGATGTCGACATGTCACTACGGCGCGTTGCCGACATGTGACATTCTGCGGGAAGCGCGTTTGCCGTGGCTTCGGCTCCGGTATTCAGGTGAGGGCTGAGGTTCTCTTTCGTCGGAGGGCCCGGCCGCGACCGTCCCGCGACCCAGAGGGGGTGGCATGTCCGCAGAACAGGGCAGCTCCGAGGTGCTGACGCTCACCAAGAGCGAGGCCCCTTCCCTGGCTTCCCCGGCGCTCCAGCCGATCGACGCCCTCGACGACGTGGCGCCCCTCGCGGCCGCGCCGGACCCGGCACCGGTGCTGGAGGCCCCGGGGGCCATCGACACCCGCACCCTGTCCCGCTCCCTGTTCCTGCGGCTCGCCGCGCTGGACGAGGACAGCCCCGAGCGCGCCTACGTCCGGGACACCCTCATCGAGCTGAACCTCCCCCTGGTCCGCTACGCGGCCGCCCGCTTCCGCTCCCGCAACGAGCCGATGGAGGACATCGTCCAGGTCGGCACCATCGGCCTGATCAAGGCGATCGACCGCTTCGACTGCGAACGCGGCGTGGAGTTCCCGACGTTCGCGATGCCGACCGTCGTCGGTGAGATCAAGCGCTTCTTCCGCGACACGTCGTGGTCGGTGCGGGTGCCCCGGCGCCTCCAGGAGCTGCGGCTCGCGCTCACCAAGGCCAGCGACGAGCTGTCGCAGAAGCTGGACCGGTCGCCCACCGTCGCCGAACTCGCCACCGTGCTGGGCGTGTCGGAGGAAGACGTCGTCGACGGCCTCGCGGTCGGCAACGCCTACACCGCCTCGTCCCTCGACTCCCCGGCCCCCGAGGACGACGGCGGCGAGGGCTCGCTCGCGGACCGCCTCGGCTACGAGGACTCGGCCCTTGAGGGGGTGGAGTACCGCGAGTCGCTCAAGCCGCTGCTCGCCAAGCTGCCGCCCCGTGAGCGGCGGATCATCATGCTGCGCTTCTTCGCCAACATGACCCAGTCGCAGATCGGCGAGGAGGTCGGCATCTCCCAGATGCATGTCTCCCGGCTGCTGACCCGGACCCTGGCGCAGCTGCGGGACGGCCTCATCTCCGACTGAGGTCGTCTCCGACCGAGGTCATCTCCGACCGAGGCCCGGCTCCGGCCGGACCGGCCCCGCGGCGCGACGCCGGGGGCGGGCACGACTCATGGCCGCCGACACGCTCTCCCGAGCGCGTCGGCGGCCGTCGTATGTCCGTCTGTGCGCGAACCGTCTACTTGAGCGCCAGCCAGGCGACGGCCGCGACGACGACCACGGCGACGACGACACCGACGATCAGGCCGATGCGCGGACCGGAGGAGGTCTGCGGCTGCTGCCTGCCGCCCTGCGGGGCTGCGTCGTCGACGAACGCACGGAACATCTGGGTGCTGCCGGCGGGGTCGTGGTTGCCCTGGGGGCCCTGCGTGTTAGCCATGGCCCGAGACCCTAGCGAAGACGCCGGCCGCTGCCCAAGTGGGGGTATGTGTCCGTGGCTTGATCGGTACCCGAGTCGGGGCGGCCGGCCTGGGGGCTGCGCCCCCGGACCCCCGCTTCGGCCTGGACGGCCTCGTCCTCAAGCGCCGGACGGACTGACAGTCCCCCCGAGCTGTGACGGTGCCGCGTCTCGCCCGCTCACACCAGACTGGTCGGCGATCACGAGCCACCTCCGCCCACCTGCTGCTTTACATTCGCAATACTTGTCTTTGCCAAGTTTTTGCGTCCATCGCCCCGCACTTGTTTGCTTGGGGCAACCAACCCATTCTATGGTTGCCCCAAGCAACGATTACGGGAGGTGTGATGGCCGAGCGGGCGCAGTATGAAGAACTGGCGCGTCAGCTCAGTGCCGTCGGCGCCGTGAAACGGGACATGGGGCGGATCCTGCCGCCCGACTGCCCGGCCGGCTCCGCCGCCGCGCTGACCCTGCTCGGCCGCCACGGCGACATGCGCATGAGCAGGCTCGCCGAGCTGCTCGCCGTGGACATGTCGGTGACCAGCCGGCACGTCGCGCACGTCGCCGCCCGCGGCTGGATCGAACGGCTGCCGGACCCGGCGGACAGGCGCTCGCGCATCCTGCGCCTGACGCCCGCCGGCGTCGACCAGCTCGACGAGCTGTCCCGCCGCACCACGCACCTGTTCGCGGAGCGGCTGAGCGACTGGACCGACGACGAGGTCGGTCAGCTCATCCGGCTGATGGGCCGGCTGCGCGACAGCTTCGGCGACTGCCGGTCCACCCCGGTCCGGCTCCCCGCCCCGATGGCCGAGCAGGCCGCGCCCGCGGCCCCCGTACTCCAAGAGACCACCCGTACACCCGCAAGCACGTAAGTAAAGGAAGCCCATGGCAACGACCACACCAGCCGGTGTGCGGGCTCACGCCAAGCGTGGGGGAGACTCCCCGGGCGACGCTCCGATGACGCACCGGCAGATCATGGAGGCGCTCTCCGGGCTGCTGCTCGGCATGTTCGTGGCGATCCTGTCGTCCACGATCGTCTCCAACGCCCTGCCGAAGATCATCGGCGACCTCGGCGGCGGTCAGTCCGCCTACACCTGGGTGGTCACGGCGGCCCTGCTGTCGATGACCGCGGCGACCCCCCTGTGGGGCAAGCTCGCCGACCTGTACAGCAAGAAGGCGCTCGTCCAGATAGCCCTGATCATCTACGTCGTGGCGTCGATGGCGGCCGGGCTCTCGCAGAACCCCGCCATGCTGATCGTCTGCCGCGTGATCCAGGGCATCGGCACCGGTGGTCTGTCCGCGCTGGCGCAGATCGTCATGGCCGCGATGATCTCCCCGCGTGAGCGCGGCCGCTACTCCGGTTACCTGGGCGCCACGTTCGCCGTCGCCACCGTCGGCGGCCCGCTGCTCGGCGGTGTCATCACCGACACCTCGTGGCTGGGCTGGCGCTGGTGCTTCTACGTCGGCGTCCCGTTCGCGGTGATCGCCCTGATCGTGCTCCAGAAGACCCTGCACCTGCCCGTCGTGAAGCGTCAGGTGAAGGTCGACTGGCTCGGCGCGCTCCTGATCTCCGCGGCCGTCTCGCTGCTGCTGATCTGGGTCACCTTCGCCGGTGACAAGTACGACTGGATGTCGTGGCAGACGGCCGTGATGGTCGCCGGCTCCGTCGCCCTCGGCGCGCTGTTCGTGCTGGCCGAGGCCAAGGCGTCCGAGCCGATCATCCCGCTGCGGCTGTTCCGCAACCGCACCATCACGCTGGCGTCGCTCGCCTCGCTCTTCGTGGGCATCGCGATGTTCACCGGCACCGTCTTCTTCAGCCAGTACTTCCAGCTGGCCCGCGACAAGTCCCCGACGATGTCGGGCGTGCTGACCATCCCGATGATCGGCGGTCTGTTCGTCTCCTCCACCGTCTCCGGCCAGTTCATCACCCGTACCGGCCGCTGGAAGGCGTGGCTGGTCAGCGGTGGCGTCCTGGTGACGGCCGGCCTGGGCCTGCTCGGCACCATCCGGTACGACACGGACTACTGGAAGATGGCCATCTTCATGGCCCTGCTCGGTCTCGGCATCGGCATGATGATGCAGAACCTGGTGCTGTGCACGCAGAACCAGGTCGACCCGAGCGACCTCGGCTCGGCCAGCTCCACGGTCACCTTCTTCCGCTCCCTGGGCGGTGCGGTCGGCGTCTCCGCGCTGGGCGCCGTGATGGCCAGCCGGATCACCGACTACGTCAAGGACGGCCTGGCCGACCTCGGCCCGAAGTACGCGCAACTGGCCGGCGGTTCCGGCTCCGGCACCAGCAGCATCCCGGACATGGACGCGCTGCCCGCCCCGCTGCGCACGGTCATGGAGAGCGCCTACGGGCACGGCATCGCCGACATCTTCATGATCGCGGGCGCCATGGCGGCGATCGCCTTCCTGATCACGCTGTTCATCAAGGAGGTCCCGCTGCGCACCAAGGGCGCGCTGGCGCAGGGCGCCGAGGCGGCGGCCGCCCCGGTGGACCCGGCCGCGGCCCCGGCCGTCGCCGAGGCGCAGACCCAGGCCCCGCTCGTCGAGGCCGCGTCCGACACGTTCACCCCGGCCGAGGAGCGCATGTCCGGCCGGACCGGCGCGGACTCCGGCGCCGAGGCGGGTCCGGAGGGCACCCAGCGGCTGTCCGCGGTGGCCACCCTCGCTCCTGAGGGAGCGGGTTCCGGTGCGGGCGGCGGGATTGCGGTGCGCGGGTTCGTGCGGGGTGCGGAGAGTGCTCCGGTGGCGCGGGCGGCGGTGACGCTGATCTCGCTGGCGGGCCGTCAGCTGGGCCGTTCGGCCGCGCGGGCCGACGGCGCCTACACGATCGACGCGCCGGGCGCGGGCTCGTACGTGCTGATCGCCTCCGCGGACGGGTTCCAGCCGCAGGCCTCCACCGTCGTGGTCAACGACGAGCCGGTCGCCTTCGACATCCTGCTCAGCGGCACCAGCGGCCTCACCGGCACGGTCCGCTCCGCCGACAGCGGACTGCCGGTCAAGGACGCCATGGTGATCGTCACCGACGTGCGCGGCGACCTGCTCGCCACCGGGACCACCGGGGAGGACGGCGCGTTCTCCTTCACGGAGCTGGTGCCGGGCGCGGTCACCGTCGCGGTCAACGCCGCCGGCCACCGCCCCCGCGCCCTGCCCGTCGAGATCGGCGGTACCGGCGTCACCCGCGTCGGGATCGACCTGGACGCCGGCGCGCAGCTCCAGGGCGTGGTGCGGGCCCCGCACGGCCCCCTGGCCGACGCCCGCGTCACCCTGGTCGACGCGGCGGGCAACGTGGTCGCCACCGCCACCACCGGCACCGACGGCGCCTACGCCTTCACCGACCTCGGCAGCGGCGACTACACCGTCATCGCCACCGGCTACCCCCCGGCCGCCACCGCCCTGACCGTCACCGGCCACGGCGTCGACGGCCACGACATCCACCTCGCCCACCCCGGCGAGTAACCCACAGCCGGCCCGCGGCCGGGGCGCTCCGAGCGACGGCGCGCCCCGGCCTCGGGCCGGCCGATTTTTCTGCCGATTTATTCAGGTTTCCACCGTGGGTGCGCCCGGACGGGCCGGACCGGTCCGACGGCGCACACACCATCGAAGGGGAAGAGAAACGGGATGGGACTGACCGCGAGGATCCGCACCCGGGACGGATGGGCCGTGTCGCACGCGGTCGTCACGGTGACCGACATGACCGGCGCCCAGGTACTGCGTGCCGAGGCCGACCACGAGGGCGCCGTCCGCGACACCACCCACCTGTCGCCCGGCGCCCACACCGTCATCGTCACCGCCGTCGGCTACCAGCCCACCGCCGCCAGCGCCCTCGTCACCGCGAGCGGCCGCGCCGAGATCGGCACCCTCACCCTGGCCCGCCAGGGCGGCAGCGAACTGCCCCCGCCCGGACCCTGGACCGTCGACCCCGCCCACTCCTCCGTCGCCGCCGTCGCCCAGCACCTCGGCATCTCCAGCGTCCACGGCCGCTTCACCGACTTCACCGCCACCCTCGACATCGCCCCCGACGACATCACCAAGTCCCGCGTCGAAGCCGTCATCCACGCCGCCTCCATCGACACCGGCAACACCCTGCGCGACCAGCACCTCACCTCCCCCGACTTCCTCGACACCGCACACCACCCCCACATCACCTACCGCTCCACCCACCTCACCGCCGACGGCCCCGACCACTGGACCGTCCACGGCGAACTCACCATGCACGGCATCGCCCGCCCCGTCGACCTCCGCCTCGCCTACCTCGGCACCGGCGCCGACCCCTGGGGCGGCACCCGCGCCGCCTTCCGCGCCACCACCGAACTGCGCCGCGAGGACTTCGCCATGAACTACAACCAGGTCCTCCAGGCAGGCATCGCCGCCATCGGCACCACCCTCAGAATCGAACTCGACATCCAGGCCGTCCAGGGAGACACCCTCCCCACCGCCTGAGCACCGGCCACGACGCACAGGGCGGGCCCGCGATCACCGCGGGCCCGCCCTTGTCGTGCGCTGACGTCCGGTGCCGTCAGGTCGCCCTCTTCGTGTCGACGATCCGCCGGGCGATGTCCCGCAGCTTGACGTTCTCCCGCTGCGAGGTGCGCACCAGGCTGTCGAACGCCTCGGCCGCGTCGATGTCCCGCCGCTCCATGAGGATGCCGGTGGCCTGGCCGATCAGGTCGCGGGTGCGCATCGCCTCGGTGAGCTGCTCGCGCACGGTCGCCGAGTCCAGGGCGAGGCTCACGTGCGCGGTGTACAGCCGGCCGATCCGGGTGGCGTCGGCGTCGAAGGCGCGCGGTTTGGCGGCGTAGGCGGTGAGCACGGTCAGCCGCCGCTTCTCGGCGCGCAGCCGCAGCGCGAGCGCCGAGCGCAGCCCCACGTCGGCCAGCGGCCGGCCGCCGTCCTCGGTCTCGCCGTCCGTCAGCCGCACCACGGGCGCCTGCCAGAGCTGGTCCCAGTACGACGCCTGCGGCGGGCCGTCGCCGGATTCCTCCGCGGTGCGCACGACCTCGTCGGTCCAGGCGACGCAACGGCGGTGGCCGTCGCGTTCCATCACCGAGATGCCCGCGTGCTCCGCCCCCGGCAGCAGCCGTACCGCGAGGCGCACGGCGACCTGCATGGTGCTGTCGGGAGTCTGGGTGTCGTGCAGTTGACGAGCCGCCACGGTCAGCGCTTCGGCCAGCTCGATGTCTCCCCGAAAATGGGGCAAATCAGAAAAGTCGGACGCAGGCACCACGAACCTCTTCGGCATGCATGGCGCTGAGGCCATGCGCAGGAGAGCTCCGCAGCACATTCCCGACTGCGAGCACAGGACGAACAGAACCTTATCTCGTCCGTTCTCGCGATTTACGCCCTGGTAGACGGTCGGCTCACGCCCCGACGCGCCGACGTGGCACGGCCCTTGGGCGACCAGCACGCGCCGGAGTTCTAGGCTGCGGGCATGGCACCGAACATCGCGAGCAACACCCGCGTCTCGCGGGACGAACTGCTGGACTTCGTACGGCCCCGCCACCGCGCCCTGCTGCTGACCCGCCGCTCCGACGGCGGACCGCAGGCCTCGCCGCTGACCTGCGGGGTGGACGACTCCGGGCGGATCGTGGTCTCCACCTACCCGGAGCGCGCCAAGACCCGCAACGCCAAGCGGGACGACCGGGTGAGCCTGGTCGTGCTGAGCGACGAGTGGAACGGGCCGTGGGTGCAGATCGACGGCGTCGCCGAGGTGATCGACGCGCCGGACTCGGTGGAGCCGCTCGTCGAGTACTACCGCAACATCGCCGGGGAGCACCCCGACTGGGACGAGTACCGACGGGCCATGCGCGAACAGGGCAAGTCGATCATCCGGATCACCCCGGAGCGGTGGGGGCCGGTGGCCACGGGCGGCTTCCCGGCACGCCTGGTGAACGACGACGCGTAGGGCATCTCACCTGACCGGGCCGGGCGGCCCCGGTCGGGCGGGCGGTCAGCCGCGGGCGGCCATCGCGTCGATCCCCGCGACCAGCAGGTCCAGGGCGAAGGCGAAGTCGCGGTCGAGGCTCTCCGCCACCGTCTCGCCGTCCCGCACCGCCACGACGTCATGGGCCCCCTCGGTCGCCCCCGCGGTCTCCGGGGCCCGGCTCACCGAGTCCGGGAGCTGCCGGTGGTACTCCTCGGGCGACAGCCCCGAGTCCGCGATCCGGCCGAGGAGATGGCCCTCGATCGTGCCGTAGCCGTAGACGAACTGGAAGACGGCCGAGATCGCGCCCGTGACGCCGTGCGGGGGCAGTCCGGTGCGGCCGATGACGCGCCGCACCTCGCGGGAACAGGCCAGCGCGTTCGGGCCGATGTTGAGGTAGCGGCCGGCGAGCGGCGACAGCCAGGGGTGGCGCACCAGCAGCGCCCGGTATCCGACGGCCAGGGCGCGCAGCTCGCCGCGCCAGTCCTCGCCGGTGTCCGGGCGGGGCAGCGGCAGCTCGCCGAAGGCGGCGTCGAGGGCGAGTTCGAGCAGGTCGTCCTTGGTGTCGACGTACCAGTACACGGACATCGCCGTGACGTTCAGCTCGGCGGCGAGCCGGCGCATGGAGAAGCCGGCGAGGCCCTCGGCGTCCAGCAGCCGCACCGTGGCCCCGGTGATCCGCGCCCGGTCGAGCCCGGACGGCTGCCCGCCGCCCCGCCCGGACCGGCGCTCCTTGCCCGCCAGCCAGACACTGCGGCGCGCCGCGCCCTCGGCCCCGGCTGCCTTCACCATGGCGCACCTTCCTCGACTCCCGAACCGGCGGACACGCGAAGGGGGCCTCCTGTACGGGCCCGGCGGCGCCCGTGTCGCACGGGCGCCGCCGGGTGGTCGCCGCCTCCCCGCCTTGGAGTGTGCCCGCTGCGGCCCCTAGGCCAACAAGGCCGTTCCTGGGGCGGAGCAGCGGGGACCCGAGGAGGCGGTGACCGGATCGGCCACCGCCTCCGTCCGTGCCGCGTGGGTGCGGCGCGGGGTGCTCAGCTGCCGGTCGTCGGCTGGGTGAGGTCGTAGAAGGTGGCCGAACCGGCCGTCACCTTCTTGAAGTTCTTCTCCACCCATGAGGTGATCTGCGACGAGGTGCTGTTGCCGCTGCCTCCCATGCCGCCGCCCATGCCGCCGCCCGAGATGAAGTAGTGGATCTTTCCCTGGTCCACGTACTTCTTGAACTGCGCGAGCGTCGGGGACGGGTCGGTGCCGTTGAAGCCGCCGATCGCCATCACCGGGTCACCGGTGGCGAGCTGGTAGCTGGCGGCGTTCTGGGAGCCGATGGACGCGGCGACCCAGGTGTACTTCGACGCGTCCCGCTCCAGCAGCTTCTTGGCCGCGGAGGAGACCTGGGCGCCGTCGAGCAGGCCGCCCATGCCGCCGCCCATGCCGCCCGTGCGGCCGCGCTCGCCGCTCCAGCCGCCGCCGGGGAAGCCGGTGCCGCCGTTCTGACCGTTCTGGCCGTTCTGGCCGTTCTGGCCGTTCTGGCCGTTCTGGCCGTTCTGGCCGTTCTGGCCGTTCTGGCCGGGCATGCCGCCGGGGAAGCCGCCGGTGCCGCCGCCCGGGAACCCGCCCGTGCCGCCCGTGCCGCCTCCGCCGGGGAAGCCGTTGCCGTTCTGCTGGCCCTGTCCGTTCTGCTGGCCCTGCCGGTTGGCGCCGCCGCCGGGGAAGCCGCCGCGCATGCCGCGTCCGCCGCCGCCGAAGCCCATCCGGCTCGCGCCCGCCGGACCGGCCGTCGGGATGGAGCCGGTGTGCGCGGAGTCCACCGTGCTGAGCGTGTACGCCGTCGGACCGGCGAGGCAGGTCACCAGGGCCGCGGCCACCGTGGCGAGAGCGAGCCGGCGGCCGAGCCGGCCCGCGAAGACCAGACCGAGTGCGGCCGTCAGACCGCCCGCCAGCACCAGCCACTTCAGCCAGGGCAGGTAGTCGGGGGTGCGGTGCAGCAGGACGTAGCCCCAGGCCGCGGTCGCCGTGACCGCGCCGGCCAGGGTGAGCGACGCCCACAGCCTGGACCGTGCCTCCCACAGCACGCTCACGCCCATGCCGACGACGGCGGCGAGGTAGGGCGCGAGCGCCACCGTGTAGTACTGGTGGAAGATGCCCGCCATGTAGCTGAAGACGGCCGCCGTCATCAGCAGGGAGCCGCCCCAGGCGAGGAAGGACGCGCGGGCGAGGTCGGTGCGCGCCGCCTTCCGGGTCAGGACCAGTCCGGCGACCAGCAGGATCAGCGCGGCCGGGAGCAGCCAGGAGATCTGGCTGCCGACCTCGGAGTTGAACATCCGGCTCCAGCCGGTCTCCCCCCACTGGCCCATGCCGCCGCCACCGCGACCGCCACCGCCGCCGCCCACGCTGCCGGTCTCGTCGCCGTTGATCCGGCCGAGGCCGTTGTAGCCGAAGGTCAGCTCAAGGAAGCTGTTGTTCTGCGAGCCGCCGATGTACGGCCGCGAGGAGGCGGGCCACAGTTCGACGATCGCCACCCACCAGCCGCCGGAGACGACGATCGCCGCCGTCGCGAGCGCCAGCTGCGTCAGCCGCTTCTTCAGCCGCACGGGCGCGCAGACACCGTAGACGAGAGCCAGCGCCGGCAGGATCAGGAAGGCTTGCAGGGTCTTGGCGAGGAAGGCGAAGCCGATGGCGACGCCCGCCCACAGCAGCCACTTGGTGCGGCCGTCCTCCAGGCCCCGGACGCCGAAGTACACGGTCAGCGCCATCAGCAGCGCGAGCAGCGCGTCCGGGTTGTTGAACCGGAACATCAGCGCCGCCACCGGGGTGAGCGCCAGCACCGCGCCCGCGATCAGACCGGCCGCCGGGCTGAACCGGCGGCGCACGGACGCGTAGACCACGGCGACCGTGAGGACGGCCATGATCACCTCGGGGACGAGGATCGCCCACGAGCTCAGTCCGAAGATCCGCACCGACAGCGCCATCGGCCACAGCGAGGCCGGGGGCTTGTCGACGGTGATGGCGTTGCCCGCGTCCAGCGAGCCGAAGAAGAACGCCTTCCAGGACGTGCTGCCCGCCTGGACGGCCGCCGAGTAGAAGGAGTTGGCGTAGCCGGACGAGCTGAGGTTGTAGAGGTAGAGGAGCCCGGTGGCGAGCAGCAGGGCGAGGAAGGCCGGGCGGGCCCAGCGGGGGTCCTCCGGCCGGCCGCGCCAGAGGCGACGCGCGAGGGGCTGCTTCGGCTCGCCGGCTCCCGGTACGGCCGCCGGGGCCGTGGGGCCGTCGGCGGCCGGGGGAGCCGCAGGGGCTTCGGCGGCGATCGTCGCCGCCGGGGGCGCGATCGGGGGCGGACTCCAGGACGAGGGGGACGAGGGGGCCGAGGGGGCCGAGCCGGCCGAGGGTTCCGTGCCTTCCCGTGCGCCCGTCCGGTCGTGCTCAGTGGTCATCGGGAGTCCTTCGGATCGGCGTCACCGGTGCGGAACGGAGTGGTGTCGTAGGCGGAGGTGCCGTAGGCGGAGGTGCCGTACGGGGCTTCGGCGGGGCCGTGCCCGGTCGGGCCGTACGGCGTCGGGACGTGCGCGGTGGGCGGCGCGGTGGGCCGCCTCGGGAGCGGTTCGGAGGCCGGGTACGGGCCGTGACCGTCGCCGCGCGCGACGTACACCCGGGCGGACGGACCGCGTACGCCGCGCTCGGCGCCGGACGGTCCGGTGGCGCCGGCGGCCGGGTCCGCCGGCCGGTCCCGGCGGTCCGGGAAGACCCAGGCCCGGAAGAGCAGGAAGCGCAGCACGGTCGCCGCGAGGTTGGCCGCCACCAGTACCGCGAGTTCGGTGGAGTGGGCCGGGCTGCTGGTCGCGGCGTTCAGGGCGGCCAGTGAGCCGCTGGTGAGGACGAGGCCGATGCCGAAGACGACCAGCCCCTGTGCCTGGTGCCGGACGGCGCCGCCCCGGCCGCGCACCCCGAAGGTCAGCCGCCGGTTGGCGGCGGTGTTGGCGACCGCCGAGACCAGCAGGGCGAGGGCGTTGGCGGCCTGGGAGCCGGCGAACTGCCGGAAGAAGCTGTAGAGCAGCAGGTAGAAGAGGGTGGACAGGACGCCGATGACGCAGAACCCGACGAGCTGGCGGGCCAGCCCCTTGGGCACGTCCTGGATCTCGCGGTCGCGCGGGTCGTCGCCGAACGGGCGGGCCAGCCGGTCCAGCGGCAGCGAACCGGTGGCCAGCGCCTTGCCGACCCGCCACACGCCCTTCAGGTCCTCGGTGGCCGTGCTGACGATGTGCACCGTGGAGTCAGGGTCGTCGACCCAGTCCACCGGCACCTCGTGGATGCGCAGTCCGGCCCGCTCGGCCAGCACCAGCATCTCGGTGTCGAAGAACCAGCCGGTGTCCTCCACCAGCGGCAGCAGCGCCTGCGCCACATCGCGCCGGATTGCCTTGAACCCGCACTGCGCGTCGGAGAAGCGGGCCTGGAGCGAGCCGCGCAGGATGAGGTTGTAGGAGCGGGAGATGAACTCCCGCTTGGCCCCGCGCACCACGCGCGAACTGCGGGCGAGCCGGGAGCCGATGGCCAGGTCGGAGTGGCCGGAGATGAGCGGCGCCACCAGCGGCAGCAGGGCGTTGAGGTCGGTGGACAGGTCCACGTCCATGTAGGCGAGGACCGGCGCCTCGGAGGCGGACCACACGGTCCGCAGGGCGCGGCCCCGGCCCTTCTGCTCCAGCCGGAAGGTGTCCACCTCGGGCAGCTCGGCCGCCAGCAGCGCGGCCACCCGCGGGGTGCCGTCCGTGGAGGCGTTGTCCGCGACGGTGATGCGGAACGCGTACGGGAAGGTGCGCGCGAGGTGCTCGTGCAGTCGCAGCACGCACGGCCGGAGGTCCTTCTCCTCGTTGTAGACGGGGATCACTACGTCCAGGACTGGCGTACCGGCGTCGTCGGCCGGGAGGTGCTCCCGCGCCGGCAGGGTGCCGGGAGAAAGGTCGGTTCGCATGCCGGTGACTCTCCTCAACCGCCCTGTCGCACCGATGTGGTGACGCTGTGGCGTGCCTGTGAGTGGAGGTGCGAGCAGGGCTTCGGGGGCTTCGGGAGCGCGGGCAGGTGGACGGTGAACGCGGTCCGGCCGCGCACGCTGTCGACGGTGACGGCGCCGCCGTGCGCGGCCACCACGGCCTGCACGATGGCCAGCCCGAGTCCGGTCGAGCCGGTGGCGCGGGAGCGCGCCGAGTCGCCCCGGGCGAACCGTTCGAACACGTGCGGCAACAGCTCCCGCGGAATGCCCGGCCCGTCGTCCTCGACGTCCACGCACAGCCACGGCCCGCTGCCACGCACCCGTGCGGTGACGGTCGTGCCGGGCGGGGTGTGGGTGCGGGCGTTGGCCAGCAGGTTGACGAGCACCTGCTGGAGCCGCGCCGCGTCGGCCGGGACGAGGGCGGGCTCGTCGGGCAGCTCCAGCCGCCAGACGTGGTCCCGCCCGGCGGCCCGGGCGTCGCTGAGGGTGTCGACCACGAGCGGTACGAGGTCGGTGTGCTCGAACCGCAGCGGCCGGCCCGCGTCCAGCCGGGCGAGCAGCAGCAGATCCTCCACCAGCAGGGTCATCCGCCCGGCCTCGGACTCGATGCGGCCGAGCGCGTGCCGGGTGTCCGGGCCGACCTCCTCGCGGCCGCGCCGGGTCAGCTCGGCGTAGCCGCGGATGGAGGCCAGCGGGGTGCGCAGCTCGTGGCTGGCGTCCGCGACGAACTGCCGTACCCGGGTCTCGCTCTGCTGCCGGGCGTGCAGCGCGCCGTGGACGTGGTCGAGCAGGCGGTTGAGCGCGGCGCCGACCTGGCCGACCTCGGTGTGCGGGTCGGTCTCCGGCTCGGGGACCCGCTCGCTGAGGTTCACCTCGCCGGTGTGCAGGGTGAGTTCGGAGACGCGGGTGGCGGTGGCGGCGACGCGGCGCAGCGGGCGCAGGGCGACGCTCACGATGGCGGCGCCGGCCAGCAGGGCGGCGACGAGTCCGGCGGCGGTGACGCTGACCTCGACCAGGATCAGGGTGGCGACGGTGTTCTCGACGTCGGAGGTGGGGACGGCCACGTAGTACGCGCCGTTGGGGCCGGTCACGTACTGGACGCGGTACCCGCCGAGGCCGGGGACGTCGACCGTGTGCCTGCGCTTGTCGCGCGGGACCGCGTCGAGGGCGCGGATCTGGGCGGCGGTGAGCGGCTTCGCGTCCATCCAGGGGACGTTGTTGTCGTCGTTCGCCTTCTCGCCGACCTTCGCCTCGGTGATCGTGCCGTCGTCGACCTTGGCGGCGATCGTGTACTCCGGCTGCGGGCCCCGGGTGACGAAGTCGGTCAGATCCACGGTGCCGGGCTGCCGCTCGGGCGTCACGCCGGCGCCCGTGTGGTCGTCCGGCGGCCGCAGACCCACCGACGCCCGCATGGCGACCTCCTTGAGCCGGCCGTCCAGCTGCTCGTAGAGGTGCGAGCGCAGGGCGAGCGTCGTCACGGTGCCGATCACCGAGCAGACCACGGCGATCAGCACCACGGACGCGACGACGAGCCGCGTCCGCAGCGTGCGCGGCCGGGGCGCTCCCCACCGTGCCCGCGACCGCCGCCGCCCGCTCACGAGACCGCGGGCTTGATCAGGTAACCGGCGCCGCGCCGGGTGTGGATCATCGGCTCGCGCCCGGCGTCGATCTTGCGCCGCAGGTAGGAGATGTACAGCTCGACGACGTTGGCCTGGCCGCCGAAGTCGTACGACCACACCCGGTCCAGTATCTGCGCCTTGCTCAGCACCCGCCGCGGGTTGCGCATGAGGAAGCGGAGCAGCTCGAACTCGGTGGCGGTGAGGTGGATGTCGTCGCCGCCGCGCGAGACCTCGTGGCTGTCCTCGTCGAGGGTGAGGTCGCCGACGACGAGCACGGACTCCGAGCGCCGGTCGGCGGCGCCCGCGCGCCGGATCAGTCCGCGCAGCCGGGCGACGACCTCCTCCAGGCTGAACGGTTTGGTGACGTAGTCGTCCCCGCCCGCCGTGAGCCCGGCGATCCGGTCCTCCACGGCGTCCTTGGCGGTCAGGAACAGGACGGGGACGTCGGGCAGCTCGCGGCGCAGCCGGCCCAGGACGGCCAGCCCGTCCATGTCGGGCAGCATCATGTCGAGGACGACGGCGTCGGGCCGGAACTCGCGCGCGCTCTGGACGGCGCCCTGCCCGTCCCCCGCGCTGCGGATCTGCCAGCCCTCGTAGCGCAGGGCCATGGACAGCAGTTCGGTGATCGACAGCTCGTCGTCCACCACAAGCACCCGGACGGGGCTCCCGTCCGGCCTCAGCAGTTCGGTGCGCCCCTGGGGCGAGGTCGTGGTCATGGTGGACACCTTGTCGGCGCCCTCTGAGAGCACGCTTGCACCCATCTGTGATTTCCCTGAGAAACGCACAGGCGCCTCTCAGGGAACACCTGGGAACCGGCGGGCGGCTGACGGCCCCTCGACTCGGCGGCCCGACCGCTCGGCGACCCGGTTACGCGGCGACTCGGTTACCCGGCGACTCGGCGACTCGGTTACGCGGCGGCGCGGCGACTCGGTTACGCGACGGCGCGGCGACTCGGTTACGCGGCGGCGCGACGGACGCGATCGGTCACGGCCGAACGGCCCGGCCTCCCACCGGTCCCCGCTCACCGACCCCCCGCTCGGTGCGTCTCCCCCAACTCACCGGCGAGCGCTCAGAACAACCCGTCCTGCACGCCCGGCGCTTCCTTGAACTCCCTTACCGGCAGGGTGATCCCGTCGTCCTCGCCCGGCCACGGACCGAGCCCCCACCCGGTCATGAGCCGCGTGTCCAGCACGACGACCCCGCTCCCGCTTCCGTCCCCGCCCCCGGTCGCGAGGTGCAGATCGGGTCCGGCGGCGGCGATCAGTTCCCCGCTCACTCCTCCGCCCGCGACCAGCTCGCTCACCGCACCGGCGGGAGCGGGCAGCCCGGCCAGCCCGAACACCGTGAGGTGGTCGACCGGCCGGAACGGCGCCCGCTCCAGCGAGTCCGGCCAGCCGGCGAGCGCGGTGGCCCGTCCGTGCAGGTCGCGCAGCTCGGCCGCCCGCTCGGCCGCCGCCGCCGGCAGCGCGGCCCGGACGGCGCGCTTGAGGGCGTAGGGGATCCGATCGGGGATGCCGAGCGCGGCCCGCAGCAGTTCCTCGGTCCGGCGGGCGGCCATCAGCGGCCCGGTGCCGAGCCAGCTGAAGCAGACGGCGCCCTGTTCGAGCAGCCGCGCCGGGCCCCGTTCGGCCGCGGTGATCCCCACCTTGGCCATCCCGGGCCCGAACCACGCCAGATACACCCGGTACGGCCGCGGATCGTCCGCGATCGTGTCGGCGGCCACCGAGTGCGCCCGGTCCAGCCGCGCGCACTCCTCGCACCGCGCCCCCGTACTCCGGCCGGGCACGGCGGCCCGTACGGGACAGTCGTGCCCCCGCGCTCCCACACAGACCCGCACGCCGTCCCCCGCGACCCCGAAGGCCACCCGCTTCCCCCACGGCAGCGCACTGCTCCGCCCGTCCCGCCACACCAGCACGGGCCCGTCCGCGGACCACCGCAATCCCGAACACGTCCACATCCGCGCCATCACCCCGAGGACCCTGAGACAGCGAAAACACCAGAGGCCCCGGATCTCTCCGGGGCCTCTGGCCTGATGTGCACTCGGCAGGATTCGAACCTGCAACCTTCTGATCCGTAGTCAGATGCTCTATCCGTTAAGCTACGAGTGCTTGTTCTGTTTTCCGTCTTCGCTCCCGGTCCTTTCGGCCCGCTCGCGGCGACAGGAAGAACATTACATGACTGCCGCCGTCATGTGAAATCCATTCCCCATACCCGGCCTGACCTGCAGAAACGTGGTTCGGGGGGTGCGCGGGGTCCCGGTGATGACCGGGGCGCGGAGTGGGGGCGCCGGGGCCGATCGGGTGGTGGCCTTGATGGCCGTGACGGTCTTCGGGGAAACGCCGAAGCCCCGGTCCAGGGGACCGGGGCTTCGGGCTCGTGCGCGGAGGCGGAGGGATTTGAACCCTCGATGGGCTTGAAGGCCCAAACCGCATTAGCAGTGCGGCGCCATAGACCGGACTAGGCGACGCCTCCAGCACAACCGCTCACGCGAGCGCGCGATCGGTGCGTGCAGATGATGACACAGACTTGCGGGGTGCCACCAATCGCCACCCACGGTACTAGGCAGTCCGGGGTCAGGGCAAAGCCCTTGTCGCGCTGTGTCGGCCGCGGCGCAACCTCCGGCGGACCGCCGCGTTGGTCCGGGCATGGTGCAGGTCAGCTCTCCTTCCTCCGTGTCCTTCGCTCCCTACGCCGCCACGGCGGCGAGGGCGTCCTCCGCGCTGCGGCGCCTTCTCGGGGCCGCCGCCTCCGCCGTGGTGATCACCGTGCTGTCCGCCGGGGCGGCCGCCGCCGGCGCCGGGGCGCCGCCGCCCGTCCGGGACGAGGACCGGGCCGGTGATCACCTCACCGTCACCGTGCGGGACGCGGGCGACGGACGGGACGGGACGTACGAGGTGTCCTGCCATCCCGAGCACGGCCGCCATCCGGATGTGCGGGGCGCGTGCGCGGCGCTCGACCGCGACACGCGCTGGGGGCGGGACACCTTCGCGCCGGTGCCGGACGGCAGCGTCTGCACCCTGGAGTACGGCGGCCCGGCCACCGCCCGCGTCACCGGGTTCTGGGCCGGGCGTCCGGTGGACGCGGTGTACAGCAGGGCCAACGGCTGCGAGATCGGGCGCTGGGAGCGGATGGTGCCGCTCCTGCCCGACCTCGGGTGATCCGCCGGTCCGAGGCGGCACCGCCTCCGGCGACGGCCTGCGCGGACCGCCGGGCGCGCCACCGGTCCGGGTGCCGGGCGGAGTCGGTCAGGGCACCGGGCGGAGCCGGTCCGGGGCGCCGCGTACGGTCGGTCAGGGGCGGGTCGTGCGTCACCTGCTCGTGCGACCTCCCTCTCATCCGCCGTCGCGGGCGCAACCTCAGCGCTTAGACTCCTTCGCGTGACACGCCGCGGGCCGGTTGGCAAGATGGCCCCCGCGGTCGGCAAGGTGCGGTAACAGGGAGGAAGCGTCTCGTGAGCAGCAGGCCATCCCGAGGCGCTGCTCGCCTCGCTGCCATACTCGACGCGCTGCCCGACGCCTTGGTGCTGGTCAACGCCAACGGCACGGTCGTCAACGCCAACACCATCGCCCTGGAGGCCTTCGAGACCCCGGGCACGGCTCTGGTGGGGCGCGGGCTGCTCGACCTGCTGCCGCAGTTCGACTCCAAGCTCATCCCCGGCTCCATGCGCCGCCCCGACCACATCGACCCGCGCGCCCGCACCAAGCCGACCCGGATGACCGCCCGCCGGACCGACGGCACCGAGTTCCCGGTCGAGGTCACGAGCGCGAATCTGCAGAACGGCCAGCAGGCCTACGACACCTCCGGCTACACCGGCGACGAGCTGCTGATGCTGGTCGTGCGCGATCTGTCCGGCACCGTCGACACCGAGGCCGAACTGGCCCGTTCGCAGCGGCAGACCGAGATGATCCTGCGGGCCGCCTCCGAGGGCGTCGTGGGCACCGACACCGACGGCCGGATCGTCCTCGTCAACCCCGCCGCCGCCCAGATCCTCGGCTACCGCGCCGGCGAACTCGGCGGCCGCGAGCTGCACACCCTCGTACTGCACTCCCGCGCCGACGGCTCCCCGTTCCCCTACGAGGAGTCGCCGCTCGCCGACACCCTGCGCTCCGGGCGCAAGCACCGGGTGCGCGGCCAGGTGCTGTGGTCGAAGTCCGAGGCCAAGGTGCCCGTCGACCTCACCACCGCGCCCGTCCGGGACGGCGACCAGCTCGTCGGCGCCGTGATGACCTTCGCCGACCGCCGCCCGTACGACGCCCTGGTCGAGGAGAAGGACGCCGCCGAGGAGCGGCACGCGGAGGAGCTGGAGCGGCTCGCCGAGGAGCACGGCTCCGAACTCACCGCCCTGCGCCGGCGGCACGTCGCCGAGATCGAGGAGCTGACCGAGCGGCACGCGGAGGAACTCGCCGCGAACGAGGAGCGGTACGCCGCGCTCGGCGAGCGCGAGAAGGACCGCTACGAAGCCCTCGCCGCCCGCCACGAGCAGTTGCTGACCCTGCTCGGCGGCTCCCTGCGCGGCCCGCTGGACGAGCTGCGCCGCGAACTGGCCGCCCTCGCCGCCGACGACGCCGGCCAGCTGTGGCCCGAGGCCAACCAGGTGCTGCACCACCTGTCCGCCGGCTACGCGCGGATCACCACCCTCATCGACAACGTGCTCGGCTACCAGCGCCTCGATGTCGGCGGCGAGGCGATCACCCGGACCAAGGTGATGCTCGACGCGGTCGTCGCCGCCGGTGTCGACGGGGCCGTCGAACTCGTCGGGCCCGGCCGGGTGCAGTTCGCCGTGCACGCGCCGCCCATCGAGGCCGAGGTCGACCCGCGGCGCCTGGCCACCGCACTCGCGCATCTCGTCGCGGACGTCGCGGGCGTGGACGCCACCGGCAACTCGCCTGTCTCGGCGGGCGGTTACATGGACAACACCGTCGTGGTCGCGGCGGCGCAGCGCGGCAACGTCGTCCGCATCGAGGTCCGCGGCCCGTACGCCGGCGGCGACCCGGTGCACGAGCCGATCGTGCGCGGCATCGTCCGCGCGCACGGCGGCATGCTGCAGACGGTCGAGGTGCCCGGGATGAGCGGCAGCGCCTACGTCCTGGAGGTGCCCATCGGCGACGGGGCCGGCGCCGTGGCCGCGGGCTACGTCCCGGAGTACGCCCAGCAGCCGGCGCTCGCCGCCCCGGACGCGACGGCCCTGGCCGTGCGGCCGGCCGAGGGCGCCCCCGCCGACGGCGTCTCTTCCGAGCTCGCGCTGCCCGCGCAGGCCACGGGCGGCGGACGGCGGCGGGCCCGGCGGGGCGCCACCGACGCGTTCCTGGACGCCGACGACCTCGACGCCGAGCCCCCGGCGGACGCCGACACCCGGACGGAGCCGACCGGCCGGCGCCGGCGGCGCGCCGTCGAGGCGCCCGCGCGGCTCCCGGCGCGGCCCACGGGCGAGGACGCGGCCCAGGGCGCCGAGGCGTCCGGCGGCACGGGACGCCGACGCGGCCGGCCCGCCGACGGCGCCGGCATCCCCGAGGGCGCGGATGTCCCCGACGGCACGGGTGTCTCCGAGAGCACGGGTGTCTCCGACGGCACGGGTGTCTCCGAGGGCGCCGTGGTCATGGCGGCCGAGCACGCGGCCGGCGCGGCGGCGTCCGGCTCCGGTCTGGGCGGCACGGTGCCGCCGCAGGGCGTGCCCACGCCCACGGGCCGCCGCGCCCGGCGCGAGATCGGCGAGCCCCACGCGCTGCCCCCGGCGCTCCCGGCGGCGGACCGCACCGGCCCCGCCGTCCCCCTGAACCCGGCCGCCGACGCCGCCGAGACCGTCGAGACCGCTGAAGGCGCCGACGACTTCCCCGGTTCCAGCAGCGGCGCAGGCGGCTCCGGCGCGCAGCCGACCGGGCGCCGGCGGCGTGCCCTGGCGGCGGCGAACGAGCGTGCCGCCGCGCAGGAAACGGCCCCGCGTACGGTCTTCGCCCTGCCGCCCGCCGACGCCGACCGGCCGGACCCCGAGGCCGCGCCCGCGGTACGCGTCCCCGCCCAGGGCACGGGTCCCTCGGCTCCCGAAGCCGGCTCCGACGGGGGCCGGCACGACGCCGCGCCGCGGAACCAGGCCGACGACGACCGCACTCCGCCGCAGCCGCATCCGACCACCGCGCCGACCGGACGCCGCAGGCGGGCGGTGGCTCCGCCCGCGCAGGCGGCGCCCGTGCCCGGCGGCCCCGGACAGGAGACGGTCCTCGGACAGGGCGTCGCGCTGCCCGGCGCGCCCGGTGTGCCCGGCATGACCGGCGTGCCGGTCGGCCCCAGCGTGCCGTTGCAGGGGGGGCCGGCCGCGCCCGGCACTCCTCCGGTACCGGCTGGTCCGGCCGCGGCCGGCGGGCCGGCGGGGCGGACGGGTCCCGGTGCGCCGGTGACGCCGTACGTCGTTCCCCTCGTCGGCCCCGGTCAGCCGGGCGCCGAACCGCGGGGCGCGGGCGGGACGCCGCCGCCCGTCGCCGGGCCGGACGCCTCCGGCGGACCGCTGCCCGCCGAGTCGCCGGGCACCCCGCCGCAGGGCGTTCCCGCCGCGCCCCCCGCCCAGCCGATCCCGGCCCCCGGAGCCCCCGACGCTCCCCTGCCCCCGGCTCAGCCCCCGGCCCCCGGCGCCCCGGCCGCAGCCGCCGCCCCGGCCACACCGCCCGCCGGGACCCCGCTTCCGCCCGAACAGGCCGCCCAGGCGCCTGTCCAGGCGTCCGGCCAGGCCGCGCCCGCCCAGGGCGCCCCCCGCGCGGCGCAGCCCCTGCCCGCCGAGGCCGCCGCGCCGGTCGACCCGCACTCGACCCAGGGCCGGGCGATCAGCGTGCGCACGCTCGGTCAGGGCGTGCCCTTCAGCCGCCAGGCCGCGCAGGTGCAGCAGCCGTCGGCGACGCCGCCCCCGCACGCGCCCGGCGGTTCCGGCCGCCGCCGCAAGCTGGGCACCCCGCCCGACCCGGCGGCCACCCGCACCGAACAGCGGCCGGAGCAGGCCGCCCCCGCGCCCCCCGCGGCCGAACCGGCCCCCGCGCAGCCCGCGCCGCAGGCCCAGCCGCCGCACCCCCAGCCGCCGAACCTGCCCGGACAGCCCCGCCCCGTGCCCGGCACCGAGGGCGCCGGACGGTCGTACGCCATAGGCGCCCCGGACGAGAACGCCGCCGAGGGGCCCGAACCGCTGGACGGTCCCGGTGGAGCCGTGGAGGTCGCGGATCCGCCGCGGCCGCAGCCGATGGACGACGAGCTGCCGCCGGAGCCGCTGGACAACCCGCGCCGGCTGCTGGTCTGGCCGGCCCCGGACGTCACCACGCAGCAGGCGCTCAGCGACCGCGGCTACCGGCCCGTCATCGTGCACTCGCGCGAGGAGGTGGACGCGCAGATCGCGGCCTTCCCCGCCGCCCTGTTCGTCGACCCGCTGACCGGCCCGATCACCCGCACCGCGCTCCAGTCACTGCGCCAGGCCGCGGTCGCCGCCGAGGTCCCGGTACTGGTCACGGCCGGGCTCGGACAGGCGTCGCGGGAGGCGGCGTACGGCGCCGATCCGGCCGTCCTGCTGAAGGCGCTCGCCCCGCGCGACAGCGAGCAGCATCCGCCGCGGGTGCTGCTGGTGGAGGAGCACGCGGAGATCGCGCTGGCGCTGACCGCGACGCTGGAGCGGCGCGGCATGCAGGTGGCGCGGGCCGCGAGCGACAACGACGCGGTGACGCTGGCGGGGCAGTTCCGGCCGAACCTGGTCGTGATGGACCTGATGCAGGTGCACCGCCGGCAGGCCGGGATCCTGGACTGGCTGCGCGCGAACGGGCAGCTCAACCGCACGCCGCTGGTCGTCTACACGGCCGCCGTCGACCCCGCCGAGCTGCCCCGGCTGGCCTCCGGCGAGACGGTGCTGTTCCTCGCGGAGCGGTCCACCAGCGCCGAGGTGCAGACGCGGATCGTCGACCTGCTGGCCCGCATCGGCACCAACTGACCGACTGACCGACTGACCACTCGGGCCGTCCGCCGGTCCTACTTCGCGACGAGCCTGCGGGCCGCCTCCTTGATGGACGCCCGCAGCCGGGTGCGGTCGGTGGCCTCGGCGCCGACCAGGATGCGTTCCATCTGGGGCACCACGGCGGCCCAGTCGGCCAGCGCGACCAGCAGGAACGTCAGGTCCCGGGCGGGGATCGCGTCGCTGATCACGCCCCGGTCCTGGCCGTCCTGGACGGCGGCGACCTTGCGGGCGTAGTGCTCCTGGCGCTCGGCCTCGTCGGGCAGTTCGGCGGAGCCGTACTCGACGCCCTCCCAGAACAGCAGGCGCAGGAACTCGGGATGGGCCGCGTGGTAGTCCAGCAGCCGGTCGATCCAGCCCTCGATGTCGTCCGCGTCGACCGGCACGGCCGCCGCGAGGTCGAGCATCGAGTGGCCGAGCACCTTGGAGAACAGCTGGTCCTTGTTGCCGAAGTAGGCGTAGATCAGCTGCTTGTTGGCCTTGGCCCGGGTGGCGATGCGGTCGATGCGGGCGCCCGCGATGCCGTACCGGGCGAACTCGGCGACCGCCGCCTCGAAGATCCGGGCCTTGGTCGCCTCGGGGTCCCTTGCTGCCATGGGGACAGGGTACGACGTCGGCAACCAACTATTTGGTTGACGGGGAACCGATCGCGGGCGCAGACTGTTCCACGTTCCAACCAACCAGTTGGTTGTAGTCCTGACACGTACGCATCGGAGGCCCACAGCCCATGCCGTCGTCACCCGTCCCCACCCGCACCGCCCCCACCGCCGTCCGCACCACCGCCAACCCCTCCACCGCCCCCGGCTCCCGCTCGGGCCCCCGCCGGCCCCTCGGTCCGACCGCGTTCCTGTCCCTCATAGCCCTGTGCACGGCGGTCACCGCCGGGAACATCTACCTCGCCGCCGCGCTGCTGCCCCTCATCGCCCACGACTTCGGCTCGGCGCCCTCCGCCGTGGCCTGGATCGCCTCGGTGGCGCAGTTCGGGTACGCGGCCGGCCTGCTGTTCTTCGCGCCGCTCGGCGACCGGGTGAACCGCCGCCCGCTGGTGGCCGGGCTGTCCCTGGCGACGACGACGGCGCTCCTCGCGGCGGCGATGGCGCCCGGCGCCGCCGCGCTCGCGGCGGCGGTGTTCGTCGCCTCCGCCGCGACCGTGGTGCCGCAGCTGCTCGTCCCGATGGTCGCCGAACGCGCCCCCGCCGACCGCCGCGCGCGCCATGTGGCCGCGGTGGTGGCGGGCCTGTTCACCGGCATCGTCGCCGCCCGGGTGGTCGGCGGGCTGGTGGGCCAGGCGTTCGGCTGGCGCTGGGTGTTCGTGGGCGCGGGCGCGCTGACCCTGGTGCTCGGTCTCGCGACCGCGGCCGCCCTGCCCTCGGAGCGCCGCCGCGGCGCCGGCCCGCTGCTGTCCGGCGTCGCCGCGCTGCCGGGCCTCGTCCGCCGCTCGCCCGACCTGTGGCGCGCGTGCCTGCGGCAGGCCGGCATGTTCGGCGCCTGGAGCGCGCTGTGGACCTCGCTGGCGCTGCTGCTGACCGGGCGGCCGTACGGTCTGTCGACGGCGACCGCCGGTCTCTTCGGCCTCTTCGGGCTGGCCGCGAGCGCGGTGGCGCCGCTGGCCGGCGGCCTGGTCGACCGGTTCGGCGCGACCAGGGTCGTACGGTCCGCTTACGTCCTGGCCGCCGCGTCCGTGCCGCTGTTCTGGCTGGGCGGGCACACGATGGCGGCGCTGTTCGTGGCCGCCGTGGCGATCCACGCGGCCCTGGTGGCCTCCCACGTCGCCAACCAGACCCTGGCCCTGACGACCACCTCGACCCCGGCGACCGCCAACACCGCCTACGTCGTCTCCGGCTTCGCGGGCGCCGCCCTCGCCTCCTCGGTGGCCGCGCCCGCCTTCGCGCACTGGGGCTGGTCCGGGGTGTGCGCGGTGGCGGCGGTGTGGCTGGTGCTGGGCTGGACGACGACGGCCGTACGGCGGTGACGCCCGCGCGGACGGGGTCGCCGCCGCGATCGGCGTGGGGCCGTCACCGGCCCCGGCCCCGGCACCGACCCCGGCTCAGAACTTCGTGACGTCCAGCTCGCCCTCCGCGTACCGCCTGCGCAGCACCTTCTTGTCGAACTTGCCCACGCTGGTCTTGGGCACCGACTCGATGATCGTCCAGCGTTCCGGGAGCTGCCACTTGGCGATCTTCCCCTCCTCGGCGAGGAAGTCGCGCAGCGTCTCGAAGCCCACGCCGGCGCCCTCCTTGAGGACGACGGTGGCCAGCGGACGCTCGCCCCACCTGTCGTCGGGGACGGCGACGACGGCGGCCTCGGCGACGTCCGGGTGGGCCATCAGCGCGTTCTCCAGGTCGACCGAGGAGATCCACTCGCCGCCGGACTTGATGACGTCCTTGGCGCGGTCGGTGAGGGTGAGGAAACCGTCCGGGCTGATGGTGCCGACGTCGCCGGTCTTCAGCCAGCCGTCCGCGCTGAACTTGTCGTCGGGGCGCAGCGGTTCGGCGCCGGGGCCGTTGTAGTACGCGCCGGCGATCCACGGGCCGCGGACCTCCAGCTCGCCGGCGGACTCGCCGTCCCAGGGGAGGCGTTCGCCGCCGGGACCGGTCAGGCGGGCCTCGACGCCGGCCGGGAAGCGGCCCTGGGTGAGGCGGTAGCCGAACTCCTCGTCGGTGCCGACCGCGTGGGCCGGCGGGCGGGCCACCGTGCCGAGCGGCGAGGTCTCCGTCATGCCCCAGGCGTGGCAGACCCGCATGCCGAGCTCGTCGAACGCCCGCATGAGCGAGGGCGGACAGGCGGCGCCGCCGATGGTGACCTGGACGAGGGAGGAGACGTCGCGGGGGCGGGCGGTCAGCTCGGTGAGCAGGCCCTGCCAGATGGTGGGGACGGCGGCGGCGTGGGTCGGGCGCTCGCGTTCGATCATCTCGGCGAGCGGGGCGGGCTGGAGGAACCGGTCCGGCATCAGCATGTTGATGCCGGACATGAAGGTGGCGTGCGGCAGGCCCCAGGCGTTGACGTGGAACTGCGGCACGACGACGAGCGAGGTGTCCCGGTCGGTCAGGCCCATCGACTGCGCCATGTTGGCCTGCATGGAGTGCAGGTAGATCGAACGGTGGCTGTAGACGACGCCCTTGGGGTCGCCGGTGGTGCCGGAGGTGTAGCACATGGCGGCGGCCTGGCGTTCGTCCAGCTCGGGCCAGTCGTAGGTGGTCGGCCGGCCCGCGATCAGATCCTCGTACTCGTGCACGCGCGCGGTGGCGCCGGCGAGCGGGGCGCGGTCGCCGGGGCCGGAGACGACGAGGTGCTCGACCGTCCGCAGGTGCGGCAGCAGCGGGGCGAGCAGGGGGATCAGGGAACCGTTGACGATGATCACGCGGTCGGCGGCGTGGTTGACGATCCAGGCCAGCTGCTCGGCGGCCAGGCGCAGGTTCAGCGTGTGCAGCACCGCGCCCATGGCGGGGACGGCGAAGTACGCCTCGACGTGCTCCGCGTTGTTCCACATCAGGGTCGCGACCCGGTCGTCGTCCCGGACGCCGAGTTCGTCGCGCAGGGCGTTGGCGAGCTGTACCGCGCGGGCGCCCGCCTCGGCGAAGCTGCGGCGCTGCGGCTCCCCCTCGCCGGTCCAGGTGATGATCTGCGACCGTCCGTGCACCTGTACCCCGTGGACGAGGATGCGAGTGACGGTCAACGGTACGTCCTGCATGGTGCTCAGCACGGCGTCGTCCTCCCGGGGCGGCGTTGCCTACGCGGTAGTAGGGGGTCCGCTGATTCTGCGCACATACCGAGCGGTATGTCACTAGCCCCGGGCGATCCGGCGACGCAATATTCCCCACAGGGAGGGGGACGGGGGGCGGGAGCCGGGGTCTCAGCGGGCGAGGGCCAGCTCGGGGTCCTCCCGCAGCTTGCCGAGCGCGCGCGAGACCGCCGACTTCACCGTGCCCACGGACACGCCGAGCACCTCGGCCGTCTGGACCTCCGAGAGGTCCTCGTAGTACCTGAGGACGACCATCGCCCGCTGCCGGGTGGGCAGTTTGGCGATCGCCCGCCACATGGCGTCCCGCAGCGCCTGCTGCTCGGCGGGATCGGCGGTGCCGACCGAGGGTTCCGGTTCGGGCAGCTCGTCGCAGGCGAACTCGTCGACCTTGCGCTTGCGCCACTGCGACGTGCGCGTGTTGAGCAGCGCACGGCGGACGTAGCCGTCGAGCGCGCGGTGGTCCTCGATCCGCTCCCACGCGACGTACGTCTTGGTGAGCGCGGTCTGCAGCAGGTCCTCGGCGTCGGCCGGGTTCGCGGTCAGCGACCGGGCGGTGCGCAGCAGCACCGGCTGGCGGGCCCGCATGTACGAGGCGAACGACGGATACGCCGGGCTGGGCGTCGCCGGTACGGCCGCTGTCGACGCGCCGGCGCAGACGGGTGTGGTCATGGCTCCACGCTAGGAGCGGCGCTCCGGCGGCGGATCGCCCGCAGGTCCCGAAGGGGCGTCCCCCTCAAGTTGTAGGGGTGGTGCCGGCCGCACCTCCTGAAGGTGGAGGAGGAGGGGCCGGGCCCTGCGGGTCGTCCCGGGGACGGCCGCGCGCGTACGGCCGTGCGGCGACCCCGGGCACGGCCCCGCGGCGCCCACGAGGACGGTCGTGCGGCGGCGCCGAAGCACCGCCGCACGGCCGCGTGTTGCCCCCCTGGACGCGTCTCGCACCCCCACGAGCACGCCCCCGGACGCCTCCCCACCAGCGCCCCCCGGCACCCCCGACGCCCTCCCCCGACACCCCCGACGTCCCCCGGATGCTCAGGGCCGGCGCTCCCCCACGGCGCGTGCCGACCCGCCGCGGCTCACCAGAGCGGGGTGAAGTGGACGGCGAGGTTCCTGTTGCCCTGCTGGACGCCCGTGAACGCGGAGCCGTCGACCTGGGCGCTGTCGCTCTGGTTCGAGGCGCCGGTGCCGACGGCCTGCTGCTGCGAGGTGGCCGAGTTGCCGGTGTTGTCGCGGCCGACGCCGCTGCCGGCGACGCTCGCGGCGCCCGCGTTCGATCCGTTGTCCGCGAAGGCGCCGTTGTCCGCCGCCGCGACGCCGGTGAAGAGGGCGGCGGCGAGCGGGATCGCGCCGACGGCGGCGAGAAGGCGGACGGTACGGATGCTTGCCATGGTGCTCCTTCGGTGAGTGGTGACACGACCGGCTGCCTGCCCGGCCGCACGGGGGCCGCGCGGACCGCGTCCGGCAGTGCGCGGCTTCCTGGAGTACGGCTTCCTGGAGTACGGCTTCCTGGAATACGGCTTCCGCCAGGTCGGCCGGCCGACCGCCCCGGCGCTTGGTGACGACGTCGCGAGACCAGGCTTGCCCACCGGTCCCCCGGCGTACCACCCCGGAGATCCCGATTCCCACGCAAGCGTGAGGGCGAGTCGATAAACCCCTTTCACCACGTTTCGCGCCACCACGACAGGCGCACCGGCCGTCGGACAGCACGGGAGGCTCCGCTCGTCCGTCCAGTCCCCGCAAGCGCCGAAACGTCCCTCCACCAGCCCCCGCCAACCGCCCGCCGACGCCCCGGAAATCCCCACGGAATGCTCCACCCGCCCCACCCCCCGGGCGCGCCGCATCACTCCCCCTTCCCTTTTTCGAACGCACGTACGACCATGAATCCATGGCCATCCTTGACCGGCAGGCCACCACGCTGGCCCTCGCGCACGCCCTGTCAGCCGCCGAACGCGGCCTGGCCGTGATCCCCCTGTCCCGGACGAAACTCCCGGCCCTGCGCTCCCCCCACCACGACGACCCCGACCCCGGCCGCCCGCCCTGCCACGGCGAGTGCGGCCGTTTCGGGCACGGCGTCCACGACGCCTCCGCCGACCCGGCCCGCGTGCGCGAGCTGTTCGCCGCCGCGCTCCGGGCCACCGGCTACGGCATCGCGTGCGGGCTGCCCCCGTACCAGCTGATCGGCGTCGACCTCGACACCAAGACCGGCACCGACGCCCCGGCCGCGCTGCGCGCACTCGCCCGGCGGCACCTGTTCGCCGTCCCCGCCACCGTGGTCGTCCTGACCCCCAGCGGCGGTCGCCATCTGTGGCTGAGCGGCCCCGCGGACGTGGTCGTCCCGAACTCCGCGAGCCGGCTGGCGCCCGGCATCGACATCCGGGGCGCGGGCGGCTACCTGGTCGGCCCCGGCTCGCGCACCGCACACGGCGTCTACGCCCTCGCCCCCGGCACCGCGCACCTGCCGCCCGCGCCCTGCCCGCCGGCCCTGCTGCGCCTGCTCCTGCCGCCCCCGCCCGCCCCCGGCCACCGCACGCACCCGGTTGGGGCCCGGTCCGGCGCGGGCCTGGTGCGGTTCGTCCTCGGGGCACCCGAGGGCCAGCGCAACGCCCGCCTGTTCTGGGCCGCCTGCCGCGCCTACGAGAACGGCATCGGCCCCGCCCTGACCGTCCCCCTCATCATCGCGGCCACCACCACGGGCCTCCCCGAACGAGAGGCCCGCGCGACCATCACCTCGGCGGCCCGCAGAGCGACCCGGCACCGGGCCGCATGACGCACCTCGTCCCGGTGATCACACCCGTGCACGGACCGGCGGCGCCGCCCCACAGAACGCCCGTACGCACCCCGCCCGTTCAGTCCGCCGGGCACCCTTCCCGGTCCGTGCGAACGAGTATCGAACCCAGCGGCGCCACATCGTTCTCGTACCTGACCGTGCAGGGGAGCGGCACCTCCTTGAGGCTGCCGTCGTGCAGCATCCAGAGCCCGAAGCACTCGTCGTCCTGGTCGCGCAGCAGGATCTGCACGGAGTGCGGGAACGGCCAGGGCAGCCGTTCCAGATGGCGCAGGAGACCGGTCCAGTTGGGCCGCCAGAAGTCGATGGCCCAGGCGTCCATACCGGGGATGGGCTCGAACCGCTGATGCCACTCGCGGCGATCGTCGTCCCGGGTGAGGGGCTCCATCACCTCTCCGCCTCCGAAGGCGATGACGATCACTTCACAGCCTCTGCTCACCCACGGCATCCTCGGCCCCGCACCGAGCGGCGTCAACGGCTTGCCGCCGGGGTCCGGGGCACGCGGAAGGGGCGCCGCTCCGGGGAGTGGCGCCCCTCCTGACCAGCAGATCCGAGACCTGCGACGCGCTGCGGTGGGTGTGGGATTTGAACCCACGGTGACTCGCGCCACGACGGTTTTCAAGACCGGGCCTGTGCTGGCAGCAATACCGCTACTGACCTGCGCGCCATCCCCGCCAGAAGAGACAACTTGATGTCCTGGCCCACACATGGCCCATGAGCCGCCGTGAAGCGTGCGAGGTGGGCGAACCTCTTCGAGTTTGTAATGCGCCCCGAACCACCCCGCGGCCTACTGGCGCCAGCGTTCGCGGTGTTGGCGGACGCACTCCAGGTCGATCGCGTGCCGAGGGTCGGTTCGCAACGTGCCGGCAGGCTGACCGCCGCGGACCACGGTCAGGTCGTCTTCGATGACGATGGCGCCGGCGTCGAGCATCACGTGGCAGTTCGGGCACAGGCAGAGGACGTTGCCGGTCGTATCCGGACCGTTGTGAGGAGCCCCGAGAGCTCGAATGTGAGCGCCTTCGCTGTAGCTACCGCCAGGGACTTCGATGCGCAGGTCGCAGATCTGGCACCGGTTGTCGTGCCACTCCTTCACCTGCCGCTTCACGGCGCTGCTCCGAACGATGCGCTGCACGGTCGAGGTGACGCGCTCGGGGGTTTCGTTCCCCGTGACAGCGGCCTCCCCCTCTCCAGGCGAGCTCGGGAGCTCCGGCTGCTGAGTCGTCTGAGGCGTGGGCGTGTCCTCATAGGCTTCGAGGCGGAACTGCCAGATCAGGAAGCCATCGATGCCCAGCTTGCTGCCGTAGCTGGTGACCCGGTACAGACCGTCATACCGGTACCCGGACGCCGGCGCGTAGGGGGTACCAGCCTGATAGCCGCGCAGGACGCGGACGGGCAGTCCTTCGAGGTAGCTAGTCACGAGCGCTGCGTTGCCGGAGTCGTCCAAGGTCTGGTCGCTCACCTGGTTGCCAGCACCGTCCTGGCCACCGTGTCCGGTGTAGACGATGACGTCTCCGTAGTCCTCATCGTCCTTGTAGCCGCCGGACACGACGATGGACTCCGCACCGGTCCTCTTCGTCCCACAGATGCCCGCCTGCAAGGGCCTATGGACACCCGCCTCGTGCGCCTGCCGGCGCGTGCTGAACTCCTGGCCCGCTTCAACGTTGGGTACATCACCGATCATGGCCACAGCCTGACATGGGGCACTGACACTCCCGCAGCGGTTTTGAAGGCCACCCGTCTCCAGTGGGGCAGAGCAGAAAGAAGCTCCCCCCGGAAAACCTTGGGCGCCCTCGCACGGCCTAGACGTTCAAGCACGCCACACCCTGACCGCAACCCCATCAGTCCCCTCTTCGCGAGTAGTCGGTTGACCTCCCTGCCGTGCTATGGCGACCTCGCGGATCAGGGGGCAGCCACTTGGACGGCACCTCGACTAGCTGCCGCGCTGGCCTCGACTGTGGCAGTCTGCCTAGTACGCCAGAGTGAGGGGGTAGACCATGGCATACCAGGCCACAACTCTGCATTTGCTGATTTCTTGCCCAGGTGATGTAACCCAGGAAGATCGGGAAGTAATTCGCCGATCAGTCAATCGGTGGAACTTCAACTACGGGCAGCATTTTCAGCTGACCGTGCTCCCAATCTGGTGGGGAGAGCACGCTTCTGGAGAATTCGGCGAGCATCCACAGGACACTATCAACCGGCAACTTGTCGATAGTGCGGATCTAGCTCTTGCCATCTTCTGGACGCGTCTGGGAACGGGATCAGAAAGGGCGGTTTCGGGAACCGCCGAGGAGATCGAGCGAATGGCTCGCGCCGGAAAAACGGTCACCATCCTACACTGCACGCGACCCACAACGAACAGCGACCTTGAGCAGCAAACTGCGCTTCGCGATTACCTGAGAAGTCTCGAACCGAACGCTTTGGTGATGACTTACACCGACGAGGCTGAACTGGTGAGCAGGATTGACAACCTGTTGAGCCGGCAAGCAACGCTGTTCATGGCCAGAGCCTCCGATACCAAGACTCACGCGCTCGAGGAAGATCCCGGAGTATGGCCGAGTGTGGACTTTCGGGAGAAAGTTGACACGGACCGACAAGGAAGACTACGCACTCGCCGCTCTCACTTCATCGTCCTCACAAACAAGGGACGCACTCCAGCAAAGAATGTCACATTTTCCATCGAACCCGACGATGGCATGATCCTGCTGGGCGACGATGGGGTGATCGACGTGATCGGCCCGGACGCAGAAATCCGTTTCCCACTCGCACTGTCCATGGGAAGCCCTAGTCAATTCAACTGCAAAGTCAAGTGGCAAGGCCTCGACGGGAAGGAGAAGGAAAATGTAGCCACTCTGCGTCCCGTCTAGCCTGGCCAACCCTGCATCGCACCCATACCCAATGCTACGATGCCTGCCACTAAGAGAGGCAAGGTATGAACACGGAGCGCCCGCGGGCCTTTATTAGTTTCCGCATGGAAGATCGCTGGGCCAGGGATTTCCTCAAGGAACATGCACGAAACTCCAAGGGTGAGGTCGAATTTATTGACTATCCCATTCAGGACCCATTCGATTCTTCCTGGAGGGCGCGGTGTGAACTCCTCATCTCCCAGACGGTGGGCACCATCGTGCTGATCGGGCCCACGACTTATCAATCCGAGCCGGTGGAGTGGGAGATCAGGCAGACCATTGAACAAGGTCATCAACTTTTCGGAATCCAGGTGAACGATAGAGAGACGCATCCGATTCCGAAAGGACTCCCGGCAGAGAGGGTGATCCGGTGGGACTTTGAGAGAATCTCGTCATGGATCTCAACGTGGGTGTGAAATATGAACTACCTTGAGCGCGTAGCAGCGGACATCAAAGCCGAGATTCCTCCTTCAGCATTACCGCCCGGCAACGTGGACGATCTGCTCAACAGGTATGCGGCTCTCACCTTTGCCAAAGGCGCAGATGTCACCGCTTCAGACGTGCATGACGTCTGGAGCGCATGGCAAATAACGGTTGATCCATCCCATGCTTCTCTACTTCCGTACGATCAACTCCCGCCATCGGTGCAACAACAGGATGCGGTTTACGTACAGGCCATTCGAAAGGTGGCGGGGCAGCTGACAGGTCAGGATCGAGTTGCTCAGGCGCTGGTTCCGTATGGCCCGCCGGCGACAGGGGAGGACAGGGAGAGGCTTTTTGAACTGTACAAAGTAATGGTCCAGAGTTCGGAAGGACTCGTAAACCGGCGCCAGGGCGTCAATACTTTCTTCATCACGGCTAATGGCGCAATACTAACCGGCCTGGGTTTCTTTATTAAGGCAGGTGGCAGTCAGGCGCTCAAATCATTCGGCGTACTCGTCATCGCCTTGACTGGATTGATTCTTGCTCATGCCTGGAAGAGCCTCATTGTCTCCTTTGGGCAGCTCAACACAGGGAAATTCGCCGTAATTAATAGATTGGAGCGACACCTTCCCGCTTCTATCTTTTATTCGGAATGGGAGGCTCTGGAGCGAGGCCAAAATCCCAAAGTTTACCGGTCTTTCACATCGCGTGAGATATGGGCGCCATACCTACTAACCGCCCTATATGGCCTTGCGGCTGTTGGAGCTTCGCTGGTTGCCATCGGTCTATGGAAACCCTGAACGTGGGTCGGCGTAGCAAACTTTTAGCTGGAGCTGATTTGGTGCGAGTGGTCATGGCGCACTGCGCTAGCAAGCGGATCGGGCAGGTTTGCGAGTGGGACATGATCTCCGAGGATCGCGCTAAATTTGCTACTTAAAGCCGCGAGTCCGACCGCACCAGCCATAGCGACTTTCTCCCTGTGCGGGTCTGATGCAAGTAGGGAGGATTTTACCGCGTCCCCTTTCGGCGAGATGCGCGGCTCAACTGTGGCCCTGCGCCCTCTACTGTCCCACCGCGATGGCACCGTCTTCAGGCAGCGCTTGGGGCGCTATCAGGCCGGGAGATGACAGAGAGCTTTGGCCACCGCGGTCATGGTGGAGACAACGACGTCTGCGCCAGCGTCGCCTAGCGCAAGGTCTTTACCCGGCTTATTGGCGAAGCCAATGGAGTGGCCGCCGGTTGCCTTGCTGGCTTCCATGTCCGTCACGGAGTCACCGATGAGGGTGCAGTCATGGGGATGCGTACCCAGTTGGTCAGCGGCCTTCAGCAACGAGTGAGGGTCCGGCTTCATCGCTTCGGGCCAGTACGGGGCACGACCGACAACCGCATCCACGAGGTGACGAAGGTCGTGCAGCATCAGGAAGGCCCGCACACAGGCCGTTGAGTTGTTGCTGACGATGGCGACCTTCCGCCCAGACAACTGGGCGGCCTCCAGAGCAGCTACCGCGCCTGGGATAGGTGGCCCTGCCAGTTTGACGGCCGTCACCTCAGCTTTTGTCAGCTCCTCTTCAATCTCCCGGAGGGCGGGTTCTCCCCCCTGGGGGGCAAGGCGCAGGATCTCCATCGGGTCATCGACGCCGCATGCCTTGGCACCAAGCGCTGTGTCGTGTCGAACCAAGGTCGCCGCGAGGTGACGGGCGACTTCGGCGGCCGGGCGCCCCGCGAACACATCGCAGACAGGCCCATCGAAGTCGAAGAAGACTGCCCTGGTGGCTCGGATAACATCGAGGAGCTGACTACTTACCATTAGGGTCGAAATCCCTTCCGATGGTGTCCCAAACGCTGTCGAACCACATGCGCGCCTGGTTGACCTGTTGGGCGCCGCTGGACGAATCGCCCTCGTTGAGCGAGTAGTGGAAGAGCGTGGCATCTGCCCCCACCAAGTCGTAGATCTCTATGGCTTCGCCCTGGACTACAACCTTGTTCGGCCGGATCGGGTAGTACCCGAAGAAGGCGTCCTCTTGGTTGATCACATACAGCTTGAAGAACTGCGTGCCGCTGTGGACACGCACGCTCACCCTCGCGTCAGCGACGAGCCCTAGCACGCTCAGTTCGTGCATCGTGTTGGAGATGCTCCGAGTGAAGCTGACCATCATGTCGTGCATGCGGGCTCGCAGGCGCGGGTCGTCGGCTCCGTCCTCGCGACGGACGGGTGCAGCCTGAGGCACCGACATATCCGGCACCAGAATGCGGATATTGATGCTCGTCGGGGTCAGGCGTCCAACGCGGATCTTGTCGACGGGTTCTTGAAGTGCTCCGTGCAGCGTCTCACTGGAGAATCCGGCGAAGTCGATCGACACGTTCGGGCTTGCGAACGCCTGCTCCACATAAGGACGTAGACCCGCCGGCCGTTCGGTGCGGTTGCGTACGTACACGCCGCTGCCCTTGCGGGAGACGACAAGCCCCTCGTCCTCCAGTTCGCGGAGAGCCCGTTGAATTGTGGCGCGAGCGAAGCCGTAGATCTCCGTCAGCTCCTTTTGCGACGGGATCTTGTCACCAGGCCCTAGCTTCCGCATCCGAATGGCGGCGCTGAGAGAGCTCGCCACCTGCTCGTACGGCGGCCGGTCATCGTCCGGATCAAGGGGTTCGGGCGTGAAGGTCATGCCCCGATGCTACGGCCCTTCCCCCCGATTGGGACAGCCAAGATAGTCAGGTGTTGACGTGGCTAGCCAGGATGACTACGTTGGTCTCATCCCGGCCGGGCTAGCCAAGTTGGTCAGCCTGGTCGGGTACCGCCATCGGCGTTCGCGCCGTGGCGGCGCTAACCGGTCGGGAGTGCCCGGCAGTGGGCAGCGGTAGTTGCTCGCTTCGTGCCCTGAGCTGGTCGTTCTTTGAGAACTGCATAGGTGGGCCCCGTCTCCCCGAGTCGAAAAGACGGACCGCGCGGCATGGAGCCGCGCCCCCTTGTTCCTGCGATCTGCGGGAGGTCGGTGTGAACCGACGACTACTGAGGCGCCGCCGGTACGGACCGGCCGGCGGTGCCCGTGAAGTGATCCCGGTCCGTTCCTGGTCTCGCAGCGCTGACGCTGCGGCCGGCTGCCTCTCCCGCCCGTCCGTCCTGCGCACTGCGTGAGGCCGTACGGGCGGGAGTGCGGGGAGTCGGAACGTCCGCTCTTTGCCTTCCTGGAGTGCTCATGGCTGCTGTTGAGATCGTCTCGTTCGGCTACCTGCACGACGAGCCGCCGGCCGCGCATCTGACCATCGACCTGCGCCACCACTTCCGCGACCCGCACGTCTCCCCGGAGCTGCGGCACATGACGACCGACGACAAGCCCGTGAGGGCTGCGGTGCTGGGCACGCCGGGGATCGCGGCGCTGGCGCTGGCGGCGGCTGCCGCAGTGGAGGCGTTCACGTCCGGTCCGTCCGCAGGAAACGTCACGGTCGCCGACGGCTGCGCCGGCGGTCGGCACCGCGCACCGACCTTCGCCCGGGTCTTGGCCGAGCTGCTGAGCGACGCCGGCCACGACGTGACGGTCCGCCACCGCGACATCGACAGGCCGGTCGTTCAGCGCTGACCGGCAGCCCTGCCCCGGAACCGGCGTGATGCCGCGGGATCGACTCCCGCCCGGGGCACCGGCCGCCCCTCGCGCGGCCCGCCGCACGCCTGGTGTGCGGCCCTCCCCCCAACGGTGCGCGCCCCCGGAGCGGCTACTCCGGGGGCGCTGTCGGGCCGTTGCCACCTGCTAGGGAGAACCACGACCCATGGAACCCATCGTCACTGTTCAGGACGCTGTTACGGCGTTCGCCGACTGGATCGAGCCCACGGCCGCCGAGCTGGACGCGGTCGAGGTGGAGATGCCCGTGATCCTCGCGGACATCGAACTGCTCGACGCGCACATCGCCACCCTGGACCGCATCCCGACCGAGCTGGACGCCCGCCGCATCCGCCGCGCCCGCCGCCGGGCACTGGCCGCCCGCGTCGCCCTGCTCAACCACACCACCGGCGCGAGCCTGTCCGGAGGTGCCGCATGACCGCCACCGGACGGGACCTGATGGCCGCGCACGCCGAGGTGAAGGCGGAGATCGCACGGACGGACAGCAAGACCGCACTGTTGCTGGCGTTCGTCGGCGCAGTGCTCGCCGGCACCTGGTCGCTCGCCCGCGACCTCCCGCTGACCGTCCCGGCCGCCGCCGTCGGCGGACTCGGTATGGCGGTGCTGGTCACCGCGGCCGGGCTACTGCTGCGCTCGGTCCGCCCGAACCTGCGCGGCCGGCACGGCTTCCCGCTGTGGGCCACCCTCACCCCCGACCAGATCCACGAAGCCGTCACCCGCGACCTCGCCGCCGACGTGACCGGGCTGTCGCGACTCGCGGTCACCAAGTTCACCTGCTTGCGCCGCGCGGTCGACCTCACCATGACCGGCGGTGTTCTGCTCATCCTCGCCGCCCTGCTCACCCTGGGGGGTGCGGCATGAAGGCCAGCGCGCGACTGACCAACAGCTTTGCCGGCGAGTGGGAGCTGTACGTCGTCACCGACGGCATGAGTCCGGACTGGCCGGAGCACTCCTTCGCACGGACCGGGCCGGTGCCCACCTTGCAGGAGCGCGCAGATGCGCTGGCCCTGCTCGGCTACTCCCTCGCGGACGACGACGCCACCTGGGAGTGGCAGGAGATCCCCACCGGCGTCATGGACCGCGTAGAGCTGCTGGCCTCCGTGCACGTCCAGCCGATCGGCGGTGCGGCATGAAGGCCAGGACGGTTCTGCCGGCCGTCGCGATGACGGCTGTCTCGATGGTGCTGACCCTGGCCGTGGTCGTGATGTGGCTGGGCGGGGCGGTGCCGTGGCCGGTCGCCCTGGTCGTCGGTCTCGGGATCGACGGGGGTTGGCTGGCGACCCTCGCCTACGAACGCCGCCTCGCCGCGCAGGGCGACCACAACCGTGCGGTGACCGCGGTCGGCTGGTGCTTCGGCCTGCTCGCCGCCGGCGTCCTGGTCGCCCACGCCCTCACCACCGACGGCTCTGCCGCCGCGTGGCTCGCGGTCGCCTGGCTGCCCATCGCCGCAAAGGCGCTGTGGTTGGTGCATGGGCTGTGGGAGGGGACCGCGCTCACCGATACCGCCCTGAACGCGATCCGCGGCATTCAGCAGGAAGCCCGCGACGAAGCGGCCGTGGCCCGCGCCCGACTGAGGGCGGAAGCGGCCACCGAGGAGACCCGGCTGACGGCCGTCACGGCGGCCGGCGCGCGCGTCGCACGCGTCCAGGCCAAGACCGCCGAGACGCTGTCGAAGGCGTGGGCGACGCTGGAGACGGCGCGGGCGGGCGAGGACACGAGCAGGGCGCTGACCTGCGTGACGACCCCCGTCACGGCCGGCGTCACGGCCCGCTGGGAACTGCCCGTGTGGGGACCCACCGAGCCCGTTCCAGCGCTGGAGTCGGCGCCCGCACTCACCGATGACGCGCTGGACACGCTGGTCGATCAGATCCGCCACAGCCAGACTCCCGCGCTGTCTTACCGCGAGATGGCCACCCGGTTCCGGGCCGCCGGCCACTCCGCGTCCGAGGTCCGGCTGCGGGCCGCGTGGAAGCGGGTGGTCGCGTGAGCCCGCTCAATCTCCTGGCCGTGTCAGCGGTCCTGGCTGCGGGCTGGACCGTCCACACCATGTGGATGGTGCGTCGTCTGCGCACCGCCCGCCGTGACCCGTTGACCGGGTTATGGACACGGGACGCCTTCACCCGCCGCGCCCGTCACCTGCTTCGCGACCGGCGGGCGGTCATCGTCCTGGCCGATGTGGACCGCTTCAAGCAGGTCAACGACACCCACGGCCACGCCGCCGGTGACGCCCTGCTCGCCGCGACGGCCGCGCGCCTGGCCCATGCGGTCGGCCGTGGCGGGGTGGCGGGCAGGTTGGGCGGGGACGAGTTCGCCGCCGTGTTCATCGACCGCGACCACACCGCCGGCCAACGCCTCGAAACCCTCGCCCGCGTCCTGGCCCGCCCCGCCGACACCGCACCCGAAGTCCACACGTCGGTGTCGCTGGGCTGGGTCCGCCGCGCCGACCACCCGAGCGAGGACCTGTCCGGGCTGCTGCGGCGCGCGGACGAGGCCATGTACGCGGCGAAACGCTCGCCCTCCCGCATCCGCCGCGCCCGCCTGGGCCAGCTGCTCGCCTCCGTCGCCGGACGCCGGCCCGGACGCCGGGGCGCCGCATGAGCACCCTGCCCGTCTACCGCTGGCGACTCGCCCCCGACGGGTACGCCACCCGCCGCCAGCTCCGCGCCCGCGGCCTGCGGCCCGGTGGTCAGGACGTGGCGGCGCAGCTCGAACGGCCGCGCCGCCGCCGGCCGCCCCTGGTCGCCCACCTCTACCGCGTCGACCTGGCCAAGCCCGTCCGCCCCATGACGGCGGCGAAGTGGGCGGCCCTGGCCCGCGCCAACGCCGCCCGCCGCACCTGCCCCGAGTGCCGCCGGGATGCCGGATACGTCATCCCGCCCACGCTCGGCATGTGCGTCCCCTGCGACTCCCGAAGGAGTGCCTGAGCATGCGCAACGCCGATATCCGTCGTCTGGAGCGCGAGATCCAGTCCGTGACGAAGAAGTTGGAAGCGGTCCGCCGGGGTGAGTGGTGGCCGCTGAACGGCAGTGAGCGGCGGGCGATGGCCCGCGCCCTGGCCAGCGGCGCCTACCGGGCCGGCCGTGGCCGCAGCACCGACCGCGCCGAACAGCGCATCGACACCCTCGGGTCGGCCGCCGAGACCCGGCTGACCGCCGAACTGTCCGCCCTGCACGCCGAGCGGCAGCGGCTCATCACCGAGGCCGCCCGCGCCAAGGCGGCCAAGAAGTCGTCCGGCTGGTTCTGATCCGCTCGCCCCGGTGCCGGGGTGGACGCCTCTTTCCACGGACACGGCCACCCCGGCTCTCCCTCGCTCCCGCCCCGTTGGGGCAGTCAGGAGAGCTTCCAGCATGTCTGAGAACGTCGTTCAACTCCACAAGCCCACCGACCCGCCGGCCCCGGACGCGGCGCCCACGGTGCTGACGGTCGTCCCCGACACCCCGCCCGCGCCGCCCGTGCCGCTGTGGGTGCGCTCCGGACGCGCGGTGAAGACGGCCGTCACGCACGAGACGACCAGGGCGACAGTCCGGGCGGCTGCCCGGCACGCGTCCTACACGTTCAACGGCGGGCGGATCGTGGCCCGCCGCGCCTGGGACGGCCGCACCGGCGCCCGCTACGAGCGGATGATCCGTACCGCCGAAGCCGCGGGGAACCTGGAGGCGGCCGAGGAGTGGGAGGAACGCCTGACCCGGTTCCGCGCCGCCCGCCACCACCGCCGCATGGACCTGCTCCACTCCCCGGTGGAAGCCGCCAAGGGGGCGGCCGTCGGCGCGGGCATGAGCATCGGCGTCCTGGTCGCCCTCGGTGTCGTCATGGCCCTGAACACGCACCACGTCGGGGACGTGATCACGCCCCTGTCCGCGACGATCGACTTCATCGCCCTGCTCATCCGGATCGTGCACATCGTCTGGGGACCCGCGCTGACGATCGGTCCGTTCCTGGCCCTGCTCGCCCTGTGGTCGGTCGGCCGCAAACAGCAGGCCGCACCCGCCTGGGCGCTCCCGGCCAACGTGCGCTCCGGGGAGGGTGAGCCGATCACGCCGTCGATCGTGGTCAAGGCCCTGCGCGACCTCGGAGTCCCGGCCCTGCGCAGCGCGATCAAGGAGATGGGCGACGCCGGCGCGTCCATGCTCGGACCGATCCGGATTGCCGGATGCGGTGTCGAGGTGGACGTGACCCTGCCGTCCGGGGTGTCCACGATCGAGGTGCAGAACCGGCGCCGCAAGCTCGCGGAGAACCTGACCCGGCACGAACACGAAGTGTTCATCACCATCCCGCAGGCGGCGCGGACGGTGCGGCTGTGGATCGCCGACTCCGGGGCGCTCGATGAGCCGATCGGCCCGTCTCCGCTGGTCACCGACGACACCCTGACCGCTGACTACGCCAAAGGCAAAGCTCCCTGGGGACAGGACCTGCGCGGCGACGCGGCGGCGCTGAGCCTATATCAGCGCCACCTGCTCATCACGGGTCTGTCGAACCAGGGCAAGACGGCCGCGCTGCGGGCTCTCGCCCTGTGGGCCTCGCTCGATCGCCGGGTGGAATTCCGGATCGCCGACCTCAAGGGCGTGGGCGACTGGGCCATGTTCGACGGGCTCGCCACCGTCCTGATCCAGGGACCGGCCGACGAACAGGTCATCGAGGCAACCGAGATGGTCGAGAGCCTGGTCGAGGAGATGAACCGGCGGATCGAGGCCCGCCGCCGCGACCCGGAAGCGGTCTTCGCCCCGCTGATCGGCATCGTGGACGAGGCGCAGGTCGCGTTCATGTGCCCGGTCAAGGACGATGACGGCCGCCCCTACGGCGGCTCCAAGGCCACCTCCCGCTACTTCATGGCCGTGCGCAAAGTCCACAACCAGGGCCGCGCGGTCGACGTGATCCTGTGGGAGGGCACGCAGGACCCCACCGACCAGAACCTTCCCAAGCTGGTCCGCGAGGGCGCCCACACCCGCGCCTCCCTCGCCCTGGGCACCGAGTCGCAGGCCCGCATGGCGCTGGGCGACAAGGCCGTCGACGGCGGCGCCGCCCCGCACCTGCTGCGTCAGGGCCTGGACAAGGGAACCCTGGTCGTCGCCTCGGACGGCATCGAGATCCCCGCCGGGCAGGCGTCCATCACGGTGCGCACGCACTACATCGATGACGACGCGGCCGTGGCCATCACCGAGCGGGCCAAGGCCCTGCGCGACGGCGTCACCACCCTGCACGCCGTCGACCGCGGCGAGGAACACGACCCGCTCGCCGACATCGCCGCCGTCATCGGTGATGCGCCCCGGGTGCGCACGCAGGAGGTCATCACCCGGCTCGCCGCGCTGAACGCGGACGCCTACGCGGGATGGTCGTTCATCGACCTCAAGCGCGTGCTGGACGCCGCCGGCGCCGAGCCGTACAAGTCCGACGGCCGCATGGTCGTCGGCCGTGACCGCGTCGACCGCGCCCTCGCCGAACGCGACACCGACGGTTCCGCTTCCGCCTCCGAGTAACAGGGAGGCGACCCCCGGCGGGGCAGGGAGGCAGGGAGAACTCCCTGACCGCCTCCCTGCCCCGCCTCCCTGGCTTTGACCTGCGCAAATGATCGTCCAGGGAGTCAGGGAGGCACGCAGGCCAGACCCCCGAAACACCCCTCCACAGCGCCCCCGGCAGGGGGTGTCCCTGCCTCCCTGGACCGTGTCCGAAAGGGATTCCGCATGTACCCCGACCACACCCCGCGCGTGCCCGCACAGCGGGCCATAGAGGTCCACCGCCCGACCCCGCTGCCGCCCGCCGTCGCCGCCCCGGCCATGCCGGTCGTGGCCATGCAGCCGGGCAGTGTTCCGACGGTGGCGAGCATCGTCCTGCCCGACGGCCGCGTCGTCACCGGCTACGCCATCAACCCCGCCCACCCCAAACCGGTCGCGGCCAAGCCGGCCGTCTCGCGGACGGCAGTGAACGTCGCCCTCGGCGGCATCGGCTTCCTCGCGGTGAGCGGCGGACTGCTGCTGCTCACCTCGTTCATCGCCGCCCTGACCGCGTTCATCACCCAGCTCATCATCCTGGCCGCCGTGATCTTCGGCGGCTGGATCGCCGTACAGGTCCTCGGGAGGAGCGGCCACCGCGGCGGGACCACGGTCAACATCCGCAAGGCCGTCATCAAACGCAACCACTTCCACGGCTGACCAGGAGACACGACATGTTCGATGAAGACGCCGAGTACTGCGACGAGTGCGCCTCCTACGGCTGCCCCGGTCACGAGATCTGCCCCAAGTGCGACGGCGACATCTGCAACGAATGCGACGGATGCGACTGCCCGGACAGCCCCTGCCCCGGCTACTACAACCACTACTGAGCCACCAGGAGCCTCCCATGTGGTCCACCCTCATCGCCGTGCTCGGCACCCTCGCCGGCGCCGCACTGGCGACCCTCACCCAGCGCGCCACCGACCACGCCGCCCGCACCGAACGGCACCAGCACGAGATCACCGCATCCCTGGTCGCGCTGCTGGAAGCCATCCTCCGCTACCGCGAGGACTACTGGCTCATGATCGCCCGCCTACGGGACGGCAGCCAGGAGAGCGACGACCACCGCGCCTCCCGCTACCGGCTCCGCACGCAGATCACCATCGCCCGAGACCGCCTCGCCCTCACCGCCCGCGGCACCCGCCTCGTGGACCTGGGCGAAAAAGCCGCCTGGGCCGCGATCGAGCTGAACGACATACCCCTCAGCCCCGTCCGCGACGGAACGTTCAGCTCCGACACCGAAGCCGCGCTCGCCGCCGGCCGCGAACGCAGCCGCAACGCCCACACCGCTCTGCGCCAGGCAGGAAGTGACTACCTGCTCAGCCGGTAGCAAAACCGAGAGCGGCCCCGCTTCACGGCAATGAGACCGGGGCCGCCCTCGTTCCACCCGTCCAACTGAACAGTGGAGGTCTCCAGCATGACCCAACCCACCCCCATCCGGCGAGTGCCCGACAGCTCGGACGCCGTGCCGGAACCTCTGCGGACCGCACTGACCCTCGCCGCCGCCGGCATGCCTGTGCTGCCCCTGCGCGCGGGGAAGGCACCGTTCGGGAACTGCCGCTCATGCGCCGGCAACGCGTGCGGCGGCCGGCCGAACATGAAGACCGCCGGGCCGTGCCAGTGCCCCGGCGTCTGCCACGCCTGGGCCGCCGCCACCACCGACCCGAACGTCATCACCTCCCCGGCGTGGTCGGCCGCATGGCGACGGGCCGTCACGGTCGCCTACCACCCCGGCGCCGCCGGGCTGACCGTGGTCGACCTCGACGACACGGCGGCCGTCGCCTGGGCACGCGCCAACTTGCCCGCCACCCGGACCGTGCCCACGACGCGCGGTGAGCACTGGATCTACCGGGGCGCGATGGCCTCGCGCAACGGCGTACGTCCCGGTGTCGACATCAAGTCGACCATGGCCTACGCCCGCTACCTCGGACCCGGCACCGGCACTCTGACCGACCTCCCCGACGTTGTCCGCGCGCTGGTCGTGAAGGCACCGCCTGCCGCCCGGCCGGCGCCTCGTCCCGTCTCCCTGCCTGCACGGGCCGGGGACGGGCAGTGCCCGCACCGCACGCCCGTCTTCCTGGAACGCGGCATCTCCATGGCCGAACAGCGCATCACGCAGGCCACCAGCGCGGTGCACGCCACGGTCTACGGGGTGTTCCTGGCGGTGCTGTCCACGCACGGCCGGTGCGGCTGCCTCACCGACGCCCACGTCGCCCGGCTGTTCACCGCCGCGCAGGCCAAGGGCGAGTCCCCGCGGCACTGCACCGACGCCTGGGCCAACGCGCGCGCCACGTTGGAGCTGTGACTGTGGCCGACGACGAGAAGAACCCCGCCCGCGAGGTCATCACCGACTACGCGCAATCCCACTTCCGCTACTTCCGCACCGCCGACGGCACCGTGTACGCGCAGCGCAACGGCCACCCCGTGGCCCGCCCGATCCGCTCCCAGGGCACCACGGGCAGCCACCGCCAGGAACTCATGGTCGGCCTGTACCGGGACGGGCTCGGCGTGTTCAACGGAACCGCGCTCAAGGAAGCGCTGGACCTGATCGAAGCACTCGCGCTGACCGAGGACGTGCAGCCCGTCTACATCCGCGTCGCGCCCGGATTCGACGGGGCGACATGGCTGGACCTGGGCCGCAGCGACGGTCAGTCCGTCCGTATCCACCCCACCGGCTGGGACATCACCGTCCCCGACCCTCGCGAGGTGTGCTGGCGGCGTACCCAGCTCACCGGGGAACTGCCCCTGCCCGCCCGGGACACCGACGGCAAGGGCATCGACCTGCTGTTGCGGCTGTGCAACTTCGCCACAGCGGAGACCGAGTGCCTGGCCATTGCCTGGCTCATCGGCTGTCTCGGGCCGTCGGTGCCCGTCCCCGCGCCGTTCCTCACCGGGCCGCAGGGCGCGGGCAAGTCCACCGGCGGGCGGATGCTCGTGCGGGTCATCGAGGGCATGAGCGGCGATCTGCGCCGCGCGCCGAAGGATGAGGAGAACCTGATCGCGGCCGTGGCCGCCGGCTGGGTCACCGCTCTGGACAACCTCTCCCACATGACCCCGGACCTGTCCGACGCCATGTGCTGCATCGTCACCGGCGCCGAGAACGTCAAACGCGCCCTGTTCACCGACGGAGACGTGTTCCGCGCCCGCTACCGCCGCCCCCTGCTGCTGACCGGCATCGACGTGGGAGTCATCCGCCCCGACCTCGCGGAACGGCTGCTGCCGCTGCGTCTGGAACGGCCCCGTGTGCGGCGCACCGAGGCGGAACTCTGGCAGGAGTACGCCGAGGCCCTGCCCGTCGTCCTCGGGTCGCTGCTGGACCTCACGGTCAAGGTCCGCGCGGCCGAGGCGGAAACCCCCACCGATCTGCGGATGGCGGACTTCGCGCACCTGTGCGCGCAGCTCGACGCCGCGACCGGCCTAGGCGCGCTGGCCGCCTACCGGGCCAGTCTGGACGACCTCAACGACGACGTGATCGAGGGTGATCTGCTGGCGCAGACCGTCCTCCGGCACGCTGCGGAACTCGAACCGGGCGCAGGGCAGCGGATGACGTCCACGGAGTGGCTACACTGCCTCAGCCGCCTCTACGCCGGCGAGGACTTCCGCCCGCTCCCCAAGGGATGGCCCACCACCGGCAAGGTGCTCTCCGACCGCCTCAAGCGTCTGCAGCCGACCCTGGCAGCCCGCGGCGTCCTCATCGACTCAGGCCGCACCAAAGAAGGCCGCTACATCGAGATGACCCGCTCCCCGGCACCACCGGCGCCCGAGCAGGAGCCGGCGTTCTAATCGGCACGCCCGGCCCTACAAGCAAGAAGAGCACCCGGGGCCAGGCGTGCTCTTCTTGCTGTTCGGCGGCGGCGCCGCCCTGCGATGGACGCGCGCGAAGCGCTCCTTCTTCACGCCTTTGCGGCTACCACACCACTACAGACGCCCCCTCTTTTTTCCTAAGTGGGAAATGCTGCGTCACCTGCGTCACCCGAGCCCGAAAAACGGCGGTGACCTGCGCGGACGGAGGTGACGCAGACGGCCCCTGCCTGCGTCACCCCGCGTCACCTGCGTCACCTGCGTCACCTGCGTCACCGATGACGGAAAGCCTGCGTCACCGATGACGCACACCCCGCTCTCTGCGTCACCCAGAACCCGCAGCTCAGCGGACTGAATGACGCAGATGACGCGGGTGACGCAGAAATTCGCGCCTCGGACATACCCCGCCCAAGGCCAAGCCAAGCGAGGAGTAACAACGATGGCTCGCCCCCAGATGCTCAAGCTCCCCGAAGTCTTGGAGGAGATCGGCATGAGCCGCGCCGCGTTCTACCGCATGCGCGCCCGCGGCCAGGCTCCCCGACTCCGCAAGCTCCCTAACGGCCAGCTCCGCGTCAGCCGCGCCGACCTGGACGCGTGGTGGGAGACCTGTGAGCAGAACGCCGCCTGACCCATCGCTGATCCAAGCCCGCCCCGATCACCGCCCGGGGCGGGCTTCGCACTGTCCTGGAGAGAAATGCTCACGTACGACGTAGTCGTGTGGACCATCCGTCGCCGTTCAGGGCGACCGAAGCCGTGGGAACTGCGTTGGCGGGTCGGGGGGCAATCGCATTCGAAGAGCTTCCAGCTCAAGCCGCAGGCAGACGGCCGCCGCTCTCAGCTCATGACCGCCCTGCGCGAAGGACAGCAGTTCGATGAGGAGACGGGACTCCCGGCACAGGAGCTGGCCGCTCTCGCGATGCCGACCTGGTACGAGCACGCCAAGGCGTACGCCCTGATGAAGTGGCCCGGGGCAGCCGGAAAGCACCGGGCGAGCATCGCTGAATCCCTCGCCGTCGTGACGCCCGTCTTCGTGCGCACCACCGCCGGGCAGCCGGACGCCCGAATTCTGCGCGCCGCGCTCTACCAGTGGACGTTCCGGGCCGTGCGGCCCGAGGGAGGCGACTGGTCGCCGCGCTGCGAGGTCGAAGCCCTTCCAGCGGACATCGAGAAGGCCCTCGACTGGGTCGCGGCCAACTCCTTGAAGGTCAACGAGGCGGCAAGGCCAGAGCACATCCGCGCCGCGTTCGTCGCTCTCTCCAAGAAGCTGAATGGGGCGCCGGCCGCCGAGAACACGGCGAACCGCAAGCGTATGGTCCTCAGCAATGCCTTTCGGTATGCGGTCGAGGAGCGCGCGCTCCTGAACCGCCACCCATTCCTCGCCGTGGACTGGACGGCTCCTGCCACATCGGACGAAGTTGACTTCCGATACGTCCCTGACCCCCGGCTCGCACGCCGACTCTTGGGCGCGGTCGCTGCGCAGGGGCCGCGTGGTGAACACCTGGAGACGTTCTTCGGCGCTATCTACTACGTGGCCACTCGCCCTGGAGAAGCTGTCTCCCTCCGTGAGGAAGACTTCACGCTCCCGCCGGAAAGCGAGCCCGATGCTTGGGGCGAGGTGTTGGTCTCCGAAAGTCACCCGGAGGTCGGCGCGGCATGGACGGACGACGGGAAGTCGCATGACCAGCGCGGCCTTAAGCATCGCGCCCGCAATGCCGTTCGCGCCGTACCCATCCCTCCGGCGTACGTGCGGATGGTCCGCGCTCACATCGCGCGCGGTGTCGCCCCGGACGGGCGGCTCTTCTGGGCAGCACGGGGCGGCCGGCTCACGTCGAACGAGTATTGCTCGGTCTGGGACGCGGCCCGCGAAGCCGTCCTCACCCCCGCTGAGGTGAAGTCGGAACTGGCCGATGTGCCGTACTGCCTCCGTCACGCTGCCGTGTCCCTGTGGATCAAGCAGGGCGTTGACCCGGTGGAGGTCGCGTACCGCGCCGGCCACAGCGTCGCGGTGCTCTACCGCTTCTACGCCAAGCTACTCAAAGGCAGTTCGGCCCACGCCAACAGCCTGATCCAGAAGGGCTTGGAGGCGGCCGAGGGCGCCTGATCCTGGCCCACAGATGGCCCACACGCACTGGTCAGAGGCGGTACATCCCCGATCCAGGGTGAGACAGGGCAGACGCAAAGGGCGTGACCCCGACCGGGGGTCACGCCCTCTGACCAGCACTGATGCTGACCTGATGCGGTGGGTGTGGGATTTGAACCCACGGTGGCTCTCGCCACGACGGTTTTCAAGACCGTTCCCTTAGGCCGCTCGGGCAACCCACCCCGCTCCTCGCCCACCTGGGGCGGAGCGGGTACAGACTACCGGCCTCTCGCCTCGCGCGGGGTTCTTGGTCCACACGGGGTCCACTGGCTCTGTTCCGGGGCACTTCCCGACCAGGAGCACTGCTCACGCCGCACGCGGCCTCGGTACCGTCAGGATTAAAGCCCCGACGGATGGAGCACAACGCCTCGCCGCCACTTCTTCCGCTCGTACTCGGCCGGCGAACTCGGTCGGCTCATGGCCACTGCAACTGCTAGGAGGGAGACTGCTGCCGTGCGCGTTCACGAACTGAACCTTTACCGCCGGTACTTCGACCTCGTCGCCGCTGGTCAGAAGACGATCGAGGTGCGGGTGAAGTATCCCCGCCTCGAAGACCTGGCTGCCGGAGACAGCATCCGCTTCCGCGTCAAGGGCACGGACGTGACCTGTGACGTCCTGGTGAAGCGGGTCACGGAGTACAAGACGTTCGAGGAGCTGCTCGACGGAGAGGGTCCGGCGAACGTCAACCCGGCCTCCTCCCGCGAGCAGCAGCTCGCCAACATCCGCGAGATCTACCCGGCGGAGAAGGAAGCGCTCGGCGCGCTCGCCATCGAGATCGGGCTCCTGCCGCAGTAAGGCCGCTGTGCCGCCCTCGCTCCCCCGAGAGGGTGCGGCTCCTCGGCGCCCGTGCCGCGATCGACGGGCGCCCACGAAGAAAGTCCGGACCACGTCTCCGCGTCTGCTGAGATCCCCCCCGTGCCCAGTCGGCGTACCGATCCGCCCCACTGAGCACGGGAGGGACAGCCTTCAACAGGTCGGCGGGTGGCAGGGGTGGTCAGTTGTCGCCTACGCGGGAGCCGAGGGTGACGGAGGTGGTGTGCTCCTTGCCGCCGCGCTTGTAGGTGATCGTGACCTTGTCGCCGGGCTTGTGGGTCCAGATCTCGCCGATCAGGGTGGGGCCGGAGTCGATCACGTGGTCGTCGAGCTTGGTGATCACGTCGCCGGACTTGAGGCCGGCCTGGTCGGCGGGGCCGCCCGACTCGACCGACGCCGCCCCGCCGACGCCCTGGTCGGTGATGGTCGCGCCGCTCGTGCCGTCCTCCAGGGAGACCGAGGCGCCGATCTTCGCGTAGACCGGCTTGCCGGACTTGATCAGCTGCTGGGCGACGTACTTGGCCTGGTTGATCGGGATGGCGAAGCCCAGGCCGATCGAGCCGGACTGGCCCGTGCTGCCGAGGCCGCCGCTGCTGGAGGACTGGATCGCGGAGTTGATGCCGATGACCGCGCCGCGCTCGTCCAGGAGCGGGCCGCCGGAGTTGCCCGGGTTGATCGAGGCGTCCGTCTGCAGGGCGCTCATGTACGACGCCTTGCTGTCGGAGCTGCCGTCGCTGGAGGCGACGGGCCGGTTCTTGGCGCTGATGATGCCCGTCGTCACGGTGTTCGACAGGCCGAAGGGCGCGCCGATGGCGATCGTCTCGTCGCCGACGGCCACCTTGTCCGAGTCGCCGAGGGAGAGCGGGTTGAGGTCCGAGGGGGCGTTCTTCAGCTTGATCACGGCGACGTCGTAGCCCTGCGCGTGGCCGACGACCTCCGCGTCGTACTTCTTGCCGCTGGGGAACGTGGCGGTGAGCTTGCCGCCGTCGACGGCGTCGGCCACCACGTGGTTGTTGGTGACGATGTGGCCCTGGGTGTCGAACACGAAGCCGGTTCCGGTGCCGCCCTGGCCGTTGGAGCCCTCGGACTCGATGGTGACGGTGCTCGGCAGCGCCTTGGCGGCCACGCCCGCGATCGAGTTCGGGGCGCGCTTGACCTGCGCGGCGCCCGAGTCGGAGGCGGAGACCGTGGTGGAGCCGCCGTTGTCGTCGTTCTTCGCCAGGGTGTAGCCGAGGCCGCTGCCCAGGCCGCCGGCGACCAGCGCGGCCACCAGCACCGCGGCGATCAGCCCGCCGCGCCGGCCGCGCGCCTTCGGCTCGGGCTGCTGAGCCGAGCCCCAGCCGGAGCCCCAGCCGGGTCCGCCGCCGTGCCCCTCGCCCGGGCCCTCGCCATGGCCCTCGCCGGCGCCCGTGCCCGCGCCGCCGTCCGCGTAGGCGGGCGTGGCGGGCGGCGGGGGCGGCCAGGAGCCGTCGGCGGGCGAGCCGCCGTAGCCGGCGGAGGCGTGCGCCGGGGCGCCGGTGGCGGTGGGAGCGTCCGAGAGGACGGGGCCACCGTGGGCGCCCTGCGCACCATGGGCGTCGTGCGGGACGGGGCCGCCGTGGGCGTTCTGCGGTGCGGCGCCGGGCACGTGCGGGGGAGTGCTGGGCGGCGGCGGGGTGGGCGCGCCGCCGCTCTGCGGGGCGGACGTCTGCGGGGAAGCTGCGGACGGTTCCACCGGCACGGGAGGTGCGGACGGGGCCGGGGGTACCTCGTTGCCCTCGTTCTCGGTGCTCACAGCTCTTCTCCTCGATCCACGGCTGTTGTTGTCGGTCGCACTGGTCACACTCGCTCATGCCTGCCGACGACCCGGCGTGCTCCAGCTGTGCATGTACATCTGTAGGTAGTCAGCTTTTCCCACAGGCCGTCAGAGCACCATAAGCCGTTGCTGTGGGTCCGGCCCTGTTCCTTATATAGGTCATCTCACATGAAACGGACACATCATCGACACCCGTTCGCCGTCACGCCTACCCCGCGGCGGTGGCACCATGACGCGGTGACCCACGCACGGCAGCACCATCCCCAGGTAGTCGCCCACCGCGGAGCCTCCGAGGCCGCCCCGGAGCACACGCTGGCCGCCTACCGCAAGGCCATCGAGGACGGCGCGGACGCGCTCGAGTGCGACGTACGCCTCACCGCCGACGGCCATCTCGTCTGTGTGCACGACCGCCGCGTCAACCGTACGTCCAACGGCCGCGGCGCGGTGTCGGCCCTGGAGCTCGCCGACCTCGCCGCCCTCGACTTCGGCGCCCTGCGGACCCGGGCCTCCTGGCGCGGCCGGGACGAGGAGCCCGACTGGGAGGTGCGGCCGGAGGACCCCGAGGACACCTCCGTGCTCACCCTGGAGCGGCTGCTCGGACTCGTCGCCGACGCCGGCCGGCGGGTGGAACTGGCGATCGAGACCAAGCACCCCACCCGCTGGGCCGGACAGGTGGAGGAACGGCTGCTGGAGCTGCTGAAGCGGTTCGGTCTGGACGCCCCCGCCGCGGCCGAGGAGTCGCCGGTACGGGTGATGAGCTTCTCGGCGCGCTCGCTGCACCGGGTGCGGGCGGCCTCGCCGACGCTGCCGACGGTCTATCTGATGCAGTTCGTCTCCCCCCGGCTGCGCGACGGGCGGCTGCCGGCGGGGGTGCGGATCGCGGGGCCCTCCATCCGGATCGTGCGGAGCCACCCGGCGTACGTCGAGCGTCTGAAGCAGGCCGGGCACCGGGTGCACGTCTGGACGGTGAACGAGCCCGAGGACGTCGATCTCTGCGCGGAGCTGGGCGTCGACGCCATCATCACCAACCGTCCGCTCGCGGTGCTGCAACAGCTCGGCCGCTGATCCATCACCGATACGTCGCGGCCCTTGACCGGGGCCGCCCTCTGCCAGCAAGCTCCGGTTCCGGCCACACGGTAGAAATCCGGCCATGTGACGACAGGGAGTGCTCCGGCGCGTTCGGTGCGTGTTCGTTCGTCGTGAATGCGTCGCCGGGCGGGGAACGGCCGGTTTCCGGTTCAGGCCGATGGGGCATCCACACCGTGGCGTGGGGCGAAGGAGGTCTCGGGGGTGGCGTTGGTGGTGGCACAGGAGGTGCCCACGTCGTCGTGCATGGCCGTTCCCCATGGCCCTGCGGGCGTCGGGGAAGCGCGACACCGGATGCGCGAGCAGTTGCGCGGCGGCGGTGTGGCGGAATCGGTCATCGACGATGCCGTACTGGTCCTTTCCGAACTCTTGAGCAATGCCTGCAAGCACGGCCGGCCGCTGGACGGCGCCCTCGCCGGTGACGGCGACGTCCGGGCGGCCTGGCGGGTGGACACGGGCGGCCGGCTGGTGGTCGAGGTGACCGACGGCGGCGGCCCGACCCGCCCGGCCCCGGCCACCCCCTCGGTCACCGCGCACGGCGGCCGCGGCCTGGCCATCATCACGGCGCTCTGCGACGACTGGGGAGTGCGGGACGACGTCCGCGGCGAGGTCACCGTCTGGGTGGTCGTCCACGACGACGTGCACGACCCGGACGCCGGCCACCGCCGCGACGACTTCGCGACCCGCGTCGCCGCCCCACGGGTGGCCGCCCTCCCCGAACTGGACTTCGCGGACGCCTTCGACGACCTGGACTGAGCGGGCGGCCCTGGACCCAACGGGTCCCGGACCGAACGGGTCCCGGACCGAACGGGTCGCGCGGGCGTGGCCGCGGCGCCGGCGCGTCGCGGTCGTGCCCGCCGCCGGTGCACGCCTCGCCGCGCCCCGCCGTCCCTCGTCCCCCCTCTCCCCTTCTTCCGGTTCTCCCGGTCCCTCCGCCCCACCCGCCTTCCCGTGTCCGCGTTCCCCGAGATTCCCCGAGTTGTCCACAGGCTCCCCGTCGTTGAGGGCGTGAACGACTAGGCTCCCGCCCGTACGAGACGAGCCGTAACCGGGAGACACCCAGATGGCCAAGAAGCGACCCCAGACGGGGGCCAAGCGCCCGCAGCTCACGGACGGGGAGATCCCGGTCGTCGGCGCCCGTGAGCCGTGCCCCTGCGGCAGCGGCCGGCGCTACAAGGCCTGTCACGGCCGGGCCGCCGCGCACGCGGCGACCGAGCTGGTGCAGCGGCCCTTCGAGGGGCTGCCCGGCGAGTGCGACTGGGTGGCGCTGCGCGAGCTGGTCCCCGCCGCCACGGTCGAACTGACGCTGCGCGAGGGCCTGCCCGAGGGCGTTCCGTCGGTCCGGCTCGCCACCGTGCTGCCGATGGCCTGGCCCGCGCTGCGCCGGGACGACGGCTCGGTGCTGATCGGCCTCCAGAACGACACCCCGTCCGGCGACATCAGCCGCGACCTCGCCGACACCCTCCGGCGCGCTCTGGAGGCCGAGTCCGGCACGCCGGTGCAGGGCCGCCGCGCCCCGGCCGACGGCCCGCGGCTCCAGGACCTGCTCGACCCCGAGGCCCCCTTCGAGCCGGTGGTGCACGAGGGCTTCGAGTTCTGGGTCCCGGACGCGGAGAACGCGACGCCGGAGGTGTCCGCCTCCCTGGAGCGCGCCAACGCCGCCGCCATCCCGACCGTGCGCCTGCAGAGCGTCGACGCGGCGTACTGGTGCCGGACGCCGGAGAAGAACCACCTGCGCTGGGTCATGCCGCACCCGGAGGAGCGTCTGCTGGACGCCCTGGCCCGGCTGCACGCGGCGGGCCGCTCGGGCCTCGGCGAGGGCACCCGCCTGGTCGGCTCCTTCCGCGCCCACGGTCTGACGGTGCCGGTCTGGGACCTGCCCGGCGAGGTCGGCGCGCAGGACGTGGAGAAGCCGGCCGCGGAGTTCGCCGAGCGGCTGGCCGAGGCGCTGGCCGTCGAGGCTCCGCTGACCGCGGACGAACGCCGGGCGCGCGGCGGCCTGACCAACCGGCAGGTCACGCTCAGCTGATCTGCCGGCCGACGGGTTCGGCTGACCGACCGGTCAGCCGAACACCTTCGCACGGATCGGCGGCCTCCGCCACAACTCCCCTTGTAAGCAGGCGAGTCGGTGTCCGGAAACGCCACCCAGCCGGTGACCGGAAAGCCGAGTTCGAATTTGCGAACCGGCGATCTCTTGTTACCGTTCCCATAGCCCGGTTGCTGGTGCATCCCCCGTCGCCAGCAACCGGGTCTTTCCATGCCCGCGCAAGGCCGCGCGCACGATCACCGAGCGCGGTCGGAGGCGGACCGCGCGTCGACGGACCGCCGGCCGCTCACCGCAGGCCGCTCACCGGCAGCCGGTCAGCCGGTCAGCCGCAGCGCACCGGACGTCGGCCGGCCGCCGCCGCTCACCTGAGGTCAACCGCCGCTTCCCGTCGCCGTGTTGCTTCCGGCGCGCAGCAGCAGCTCCCCGTTCCCGCCCGGCCGGGCGAACTCCGCGACGGCCGTGTAGTCGGCGTAGCCGGCGTTGCCGGACGGTGCTCCCCGGGTGTGCTCGCGCGGGGTCTCGCACGTCTCCGGCTCGTCGTCGCCCTCGGGCGCGCAGCGGGTCCGCACGGTGCGGTCGCCGGGGCCCATGAGGGTCAGGGCGGCATCCAGGGGCTCCCCGGTGGTGTTGCGGTAGTAGACGCGCGCCCAGGTCTCCTCGCCCTGTGCGATCACGCAGGTCTGCGCCTCCACGCCGTCGGGCGCGGAGACCTCCGGTCCGCAGCGGACGGCGGTCGCCTCTCCGATGCCGAGCAGCAGCGGGGAACGGCGCGGTGCGGCGGGCATCTTGTCGTCGCCGTCCGGCAGGGACCGTCCGGCGGACCACGCCGCCGAGCCGTCCCGGCCACCCGCCCGGCCCACGCCTCCAGCTACCCCGTCTACTCCATCGACCCGACCGGTCCCACCGGGCCCATCGGACCCGCCGACCCCACCGACCACATCGGCCTGGTCGGCCATCCGGGCCCCGACCACCCCGGCCACCCCGCCGCGCCCGCCGCGCCCCTCCACCTGGCCCGCGGACGCGACGGCCAGCGGCAGCACCGCCGCGCAGACCACGACGGCCGCGAGGGCGGCCAGCCGGACGCGGCGGGGGGCCGGGCCGCCGCACCGCGGCGAACGGCTTCCGTGCTCCTCGGACCGGGACACGCGTTCGGGCCGGGACGCGCATTCGGGCCGGGACAGGCGCGGGGACCGAGGCTTCGGCTGGTACTGGGGCTGACGCGGCATAAAGGGACGATAACGACGAGAACGGGCGCCGCCGGCCCCCCGCGCCCGACGCCCCCTACAACTCGGGCGCGCTCACACCCGTACGAGTGAGGGCGTCCACGGCGGCGTCCACCACGGCCTCCACGTCCGGCACCCAGGGCGCGGCGGAGCCGGGCAGCGGGGCGCGCTCCCAGCGGATCGGTCCGGCGCCGGTCTCGGACGGCGGCAGGGCGAGGTAGCCGCCCGCGCCGTGGAAGCGCAGCGAGCCGGGCACGAAGTCCTTGGCGTAGAGGAGTTCGCCGAGCTGCTCCATGGAGTACGGCTTGACGAGGATCGCCCAGCGCGTGGGCGAGGCGACGACCGGGCCGAGCCGCATGCCGGCGCGGTCGAGGGCGGCCAGGGCACGGGCGGCGGCCAGCGCGGGCAGGCTCACCGCGCAGGGCGCCGTGCCGCCGGTGGCCAGCACGATCGGCGCGGTGGGCCGGTTGGACCACCACCAGCGCACCATCCGGGCGTCCGTGGTGGCCGCGAGGAGCCCCGGGTCGAAGGGGTGGGCGCCGGGCACCGTGCATTCCGCGTCGGGGCAGCCGCACCGGCCCGGCCGCCGTGGGTCCGGGGCCACGCCCGGCACCACCGGCCACTGCCACCGGGTCGCGAAGGTCAGGGCCGCGCTGATCGGCTCGGTCCCGTCCGTACCGCGCCGGGACAGGAGCCTGCGTCGCCTTCCGGGGATCTCGCGCATGAGCGCTCGTCCTTTCCGTTGCACCGCTCGCAACACCGTGGTCACATCACACCATGTGTAGATCACTTCACTGTGCGTACCTGATGGCGCATCACACCCCTGCCTGCGGGCACGGGGACCCCCTATGGGCCGAGCATCGGCTGCTTCCGCGGCAGCCCGCCCGTACTGCGGTTTCCGAGGGTACGGGCGTGGCGTGGGGTGGCGGAGCCTGGCGGTTCGCCGTCGCGCGTTCTGCTCTCCGCCGCCGTCACGCGAAGATGGGGCACGGTCGTCGGTGGATAGGACGCCCGGGTCCGTCGCCGGGTTCCGGGTGGCTGCCAACCACCCCCGGCCTTCTCCGAGTAGGTACCCATCACGACCGCTGTGACGCTCTGTGGAGCAAACCCAGTCGACCGCAATAGGCCGTTACCCGAGGCAGTTTCAAGCCAACTTCGTTGTGGCGCAAGAGGTTCGAAGGAAGATCCGGCACCGCACGCTGACACCAGGAATCCCAGCAGGACAATGCTGGACATCCCCTCACGAGTGCGTGTACATGTGGAGACACTGCCGGCCGTGCAGAATGACATGGGGGTTTGCGATGCTTTTGAGCAGTACGCACCGGTCGGAAAGCCGGACGCCATGAACGCCCCGCACCCCGCGAAAGTGGCCGGAATCGATTCAACGGTCCCCGCACCGGCACACACTGTCGCGCCCGTTCCCACGGCGTCGGGCGCAGCTCAGGCGGCCGCGGCGCACCCCGCCGCCGGGCCGCACCACCCGCATCCGCCGGGCACCCTCCTCCAGGACCGGCTCGCGGGCTGGGTCTCCGACCTGACCACCCTGCACGAGCTGACCGAGCGCCTGGCCCGCACCAACGCCCTGGACACCGCCCTGACGGAACTGCTGCGCGCCGGCGCCGCCCTGGTGGGCGCCCGGCGCGGACTCGTCGTGCTGGAACCCGACGACGGCCTCGGGCCCGACACCACCGTCGGACTGGGCCTGGCCCGCGCCGACCTCGGGCACATCGAGACCGTGCCGCGCGGCGCCATGCCCTACGGCGCGCTCCTGGACACCGCCGCCGGACTGCCCGGCGGCGCCGGCGAGGTCGTCCGCCCCGACCTGTTCGCCGAGGAGGGCCTCGACGCCCGCCACCGCGAGGTCGCCGCCCGGCTCGGCTACGCCGCCGGCTACGCGCTGCCCCTGTCCACCGAGGCGGCCGGCCGTCTCGGCGCCGCCGGCTGGCTCTACGACGAGCCCGCCGAGCCGACCGAGCGGCAGCGCCACCTCGCCGGCCTCTACGTCCGCTTCGCCACCGAGCACCTGGCCCGCCTGCTGGAGGGCGAACGCACGCGCGCGTGCATGGCGACGGTCTACGAGGAACTGCTGCCCTCCCGGCTGCCCCGCGTCCCCGGCGTCCAGCTCGCCGCCCGGCACCGCACCGGTCCGCGCGGCGGCGGCGACTGGTACGACGCGCTGCCCCTGCCCGACGCCGCGCTCGGCCTCGCGGTCGGCTCGGTCACCGGCGCCGGGCCCGGCGCCGTCGCCGCGATGGGCCGGCTGCGGGCCTCGCTCAGGGCGTACGCGGTGATGGAGGGCGAGGACCCGGTCGCCGTCCTGTCCGACCTGGAACTGCTGCTGCGGCTGACCGAACCGGCCCGCTGCGCCACCGCCCTGTTCGCCTACTGCGAGCCCGCGCTGCGCCGGATCACCCTGGCCGGCGCCGGCCACAGCCCGCCCCTGCTGGTGGGCGAGCGGCGCACCGAGTACGTGGAGACCTCCGTGTCCGCGCCGCTCGGCATGCTCTCCTGCTGGGAGGCGCCGAGCGTGGAGTTCGAGGTGGCGGCGGGCGAGACGGTGCTGCTCTACACCGACGGGCTGCTGCACCGCACCGGCGACTCCGTCGACCGCGCCTTCGCCCGGCTGCACGCCGCGGCGGCGGCCGTACCGCGCGCGCTGCGCCACGATCCCGGCGCGATCGCCGACCACGTGCTGCGCACGGTGCTGCCGGACGACCTGGACGCCACCGACGGCGTGGAGGACGTGGCGCTGCTGGCGGCGCGCTTCGAGTAGGGGCGCGCTTCGAAGAGGGGAGGGCGCCGCGCCCGGGTCCGCCGGGTCCGCCGGTAACAGGCACTACCACCGGTGACCCCCTTCCGTACGCCCGTACGATGGGGGAGGTTCAGTGCCGTACCAAGGAGGAACACCGTGGCGGAGGAGCTCCCGGAGACCCCGGAAACCCTGGCGTCTGCCGAAGAAGAACCCATCAAGCAGCGCAAGAACGGGCTGTACCCGGGCGTGTCCGACGAGCTCGCCGAGAACATGAAGTCCGGCTGGGCCGACACCGAGCTGCACGGCCTCGCGCCGGTGGCGCAGGCGGAGCACACCGCCCGCCGCCGCGCCGCGCTGTCCGCGCGCTTCCCCGGCGAGCGCCTGGTGATCCCGGCGGGCAACCTGAAGACCCGCTCCAACGACACCGAGTACGCCTTCCGGGCGTCGGTGGAGTACACGTACCTCACCGGCGACCAGACCGAGGACGGCGTCCTGGTGCTGGAGCCGACCGCCGACGGCCACCGGGCGACGGTCTACCTCCTGCCCCGCTCCGACCGGGAGAACGGCGAGTTCTGGCTCTCCGGCCAGGGCGAGCTGTGGGTCGGCCGCCGCCACTCCCTGACCGAGGCCGAACAGCTGTACGGCATCCCGGCCTCCGACGTGCGCGAGCTGCCGGAGAGGCTGCGCGAGGCCACCGGCCCGGTGCGCGTCGTGCGCGGCCACGACGGCGGCATCGAGACGGCCCTCACCGACAAGGTGACCGCCGAGCGCGACGAGGAGCTGCGCGTCTTCCTCTCCGAGGCCCGCCTGGTCAAGGACGCCTTCGAGGTCGGCGAACTCCAGAAGGCCGTCGACTCCACCGTGCGCGGCTTCGAGGACGTGGTGAAGGTCCTCGACAAGGCCGAGGCCACCGGCGAGCGCTACGTCGAGGGCACCTTCTTCCTGCGCGCGCGGGTGGAGGGCAACGACGTCGGCTACGGCACCATCGCCGCGGCCGGCCCGCACGCCTGCACGCTGCACTGGGTGCGCAACGACGGCCCGGTCCGCTCCGGCGACCTGCTCCTGCTGGACGCCGGCGTGGAGACGCACAGCCTCTACACCGCCGACATCACGCGCACGCTGCCGGTCAACGGCGCCTACAGCGACATCCAGCGCAAGATCTACGACGCCGTGTACGAGGCCCAGGAGGCCGGCATCGCCGCGGTGCGGCCCGGCGCCAAGTACCGCGACTTCCACGACGCCGCGCAGCGCGTGCTGACCGCGAAGCTCGTCGAGTGGGGCCTGGTCGAGGGCCCGGTGGAGCGGGTGCTGGAGCTGGGCCTCCAGCGCCGCTGGACGCTGCACGGCACCGGTCACATGCTCGGCCTGGACGTGCACGACTGCGCCGCCGCGCGCACCGAGACGTACGTGGACGGCACGCTGGAGCCGGGCATGGTCCTCACCGTCGAGCCGGGCCTGTACTTCCAGGCCGACGACCTGACCGTCCCGGCGGAGTACCGCGGCATCGGCGTCCGCATCGAGGACGACATCCTCGTCACCGAGGACGGGAACCGTAACCTCTCGGCGGGGCTGCCGCGCCGCTCCGACGAGGTCGAGGCCTGGATGGCGCGGCTCAAGGGCTGATTCGAGGGCGACGGCCGGACACCCGCGCGGTGTCCGGCCGTTCACGTGCCCAGGGGGAGGGGTTTCGTGGACGTGGACGACTTCTGGTCCGGCTTCGGGGTGGACCTGCACCTGGAACCGGACGCGGCGGCGGGCCGCCGGGCGGGGCTGGAGAAGGCCATCCGGGACGCGGTGCGCGACGGACGGCTGGCGCCGGGGGCCCGGCTGCCGGCCACCCGGCGGCTGGCCGGCGAACTCGGCATCTCGCGGGGCACCGCGAAGGCCGCCTACGACCAGCTGGTCGCCGAGGGGTACCTGACCGCCCGGCAGGGCTCGGGGACCCGGGTCGCCGAGCTGCCCGCCGTCCCGGCCGAGGAGCCGGACGCGACGGCACGCGCCCGTGCGCCCCGCTTCGACCTGCGGCCGGGCAGTCCGGACGTCGGCGCGTTCCCGGCGGCCGCCTGGCTGCGGGCGCTGCGCCGCGCCATCGCCACCGCGCCCTCGCTGGCGTACGACTACGGCGATCCGCGCGGCCGGATCGAGCTGCGCACCGCCCTGTCGGGCTACCTGGGGCGGGCGCGCGGGGTGATCGCGCCGCCGGAGCGGATCGTGATCACCTCCGGGTACGTGCAGGGCCTCGCGCTGCTGACCCGGGTGCTGGAGGGCGGCGCCGTCGCCATGGAGGACCCCGGGCTGCCGTTCCACCGCGAGGTGGTGCGGCGCGCCGGCGGCCGGGTGACGCCGGTGCGGGTCGACGCGCGCGGGGTCCGGGTGCGGGACCTCGGGGAGGAGAGGGCCGTCGTCGTCACACCGGCCCACCAGTACCCGACCGGGGTGACCCTGCACCCCGAGCGGCGGCGGGCGCTCACCGACTGGGCACGCGCGGGCGGCGCGCTGATCGTCGAGGACGACTACGACGGCGAGTTCCGCTACGACCGCCAGCCCGTCGGCGCGCTCCAGGGCATGGCGCCGGGGCAGGTCGCCTATCTCGGCACCGCCTCCAAGACGCTCGGTCCGGCGCTGCGGCTGGGCTGGATGGTGCTGCCGCCGCATCTGGTGGACGCGGTCGCCGACGCCAAGCTGCACAGCGATCACCACACCGAGTCCATCGGCCAGCTGGCGCTCGCCGAGCTGATCGACAGCCACGCCTACGACCGGCACGTGCGCGCGTGCCGGCTGCGCTACCGGCGGCGCCGCGACCGGCTCCTGGACCTGCTGGGCTCCCGGCGGGTGCGCGGGATCGCCGCCGGGCTGCACGCCCTGGTCGACGTGCCCGACGAGGCCGAGGTGCTGGCCCGCGCGGAGGCGGAGAGCCTGGCCCTGGGCCGTCTCGCCGACCACTGGCACACCCCGCGCGAGTCCCGCCCCCAGGGCCTGATCGTCGGCTACGGCACCCCTCGGGAGCGGCTGTACCCGGACGCGCTGGAGGTGCTGGCGAAGGTGCTGGACGGGGGGTGAGGGGGCGCGGGCGGCCGACGGGCGTGTGCCCTGCGGGGCGTGCGCCGTGCGGGGCGTGCGCCGTGCGGGGCATGTGCCCTGCGGGGCGTACGCCGTGCGGGCGCCCGTCGAAGGCGCGCGCGCCGGGGCCTACACCGCCATCAGCGGAGCGCCCTCGCGCCACTTGAGGATCTTGTCGAAGCTCACCACCGCGCCGCCCCGGCCCGGCTTGTTGGCGAAGTGGACGTGGTCGGCGAGTTCCCGGATGAGGCACAGGCCGCGGCCGTGCTCGGCGTCGGCGTGCGCGGCGCGGGCCTGCGCGCGGCGCGTGCCGGCCGGGAAGCCGGTCCCCGCGTCGGCCACCTCGATCCGGCACTTCTCCCCGTCGAGGTAGGCGGTGACGCGGTAGGCCTCGGAGCAGTCGCCGCCACCGCCGTGCTCGACGGCGTTCGCGCAGGCCTCGCTCAGGGCGACGCAGAGGTCGAAGGAGATGTCGGGGTCGACGCCCGCGGTCTCCATGGCGCCCAGCAGGAGCCGCCTGGCCAGCGGCACACTCGCAGCGTCACGCCGCAGATGGAGTGACCACCAGATGCTCATGCTCTCCAGCCTCCCGGCCGCGGCTCGACATACCGTTACGTATTGCCCGGTGCACCCGAACGTAAGCACCGCGTTCGCACCCGGCCGCCCGATCGGCGGATGTGGGCGAAACGGAACCGGTGTATGCCCGATGGCCACCGGACGAATGGCGGACGGCCGCCGGACGAAAAGGGGAGGCATCGGTACGTACCTCATTTCGCGGACCTGGCGTACGGCGCGCGGGGGGTCGGTGGGATGATGGGCCCGCCATGACTGCCCCCCACGCGCGCACGGCCCCGGCCGGACGCGAGCTGCGCCTGCTGCGGGCCGCGGTGTTCGCCGCGGTCTGCGTCGTGCTGGCCGCGGCCGGGCACACGCTGGCCTCCTGCGCCACGGTCGCGCCGTGGACGCTGGGCGCGGGGTTCCTGGGCATGCTCGTCCTGGTGGCGCCGCTCGCCGGACGCGCGCGCTCGCTGCCGGGGATCGCGGCGCTGCTCGCGGCGGGCCAGACCGCGCTGCACACGCTGTTCGGGCTGGGGCAGCACGGCATGGGCGCCGCGAACGGCATGGCCGGCATGAACGGTATGGCCGGCATGAACGGTATGGTGTCCGGCCCGACGGCCGCCGGGTCCGCGGGAGCGTCGGCTGCGTCGGCTGCGTCGGCGTCCACGGCCGCCCTGGGCCATGCGCACGCGCTGTCCGACGCCACGCTGGTGGAGCGGGCCGCGCACTACGTCTGCGGCGGCACCGGCGCGGCGATCAGCCCCGCCCGCGCCTACCGCATCCTCGTCGACGCGCACCTGTACGACGGGCCCGCCCCGTCGACCGTGCACCACCCGGCGGACGCCCTGTCCACGGGCGGTTCGGCAGCCTCGATGCTGCCGTCCCTGCCCATGCTGCTCGGCCACCTGCTGGCCGCGCTGGCCGCGGGCTGGCTGCTGCGCCGGGGCGACCTCGCGCTGCTGCGGCTGATCGAGCTGTCGGCGCACGGGGTCGCCGAGGGCGCGCTCATGCGGTCGCTGCGCGGGGCGCTCGCGCTGGTACGCGCCCTGTGCGCCGGCCTGCCCACGGCGCCCGGGACGGGCCCGCGCTTCGCGCGCACCACCGACTCGGCGCCGCTCACACCCCCCACCACCGCACTCCAGCACACGGTGATCCGCCGCGGCCCGCCGGCCGCCGCCCTCGCTCTCGCCGCCTGACGCGACGCGACCAGCACCCCACCGAGGCACCGGACCCGCCCAGCGGGTTCCGCCCCGGGGAGCGGCCGCCGTCGCGCGGCACGCGCGCGTGCCCGATTCCGGACGGCCGCACCGCCGGCCCGCCCCGCGCACGCGCACCTCCCCGATCACCGGAACCCACTCGCATCGGAGTGCACTTCGCCATGAAGACCATCAGCCGCCGGACCTCCCGTCTCGCCACCGTCGGCGCCCTCGCCGGCACCGCCGTCCTCGCCGTCTCCGTCCCCGCGTTCGCGCACGTCAGCGTGCAGCCGGAGGGCACCGCCGCCAAGGGCGGCTACGCGGTCGTCGACTTCAAGGTCCCCAACGAGCGCGACAACGCCTCCACGACCAAGCTGGAGGTCAACTTCCCCGCCGACCACCCGCTGGCCTCGGTGATGCCGCAGCCCGTCGACGGCTGGAAGATCGACGTCACCAAGTCCGCGCTGGCCAAGCCGCTGGAGATGCACGGCAAGAAGATCACCGAGGCGGTCACCAAGGTCACCTGGACCGCCGAGGGCAAGGGCATCCAGCCGGGCTACTTCCAGAAGTTCCCGCTCTCCCTGGGCGCGCTGCCCGAGGACACCGACCAGCTCGTCTTCAAGGCGCTCCAGACGTACTCCAACAAGGAGGTCGTCCGCTGGATCGAGGTCCAGCAGAAGGGCCAGGAGGAGCCCGAGAACCCGGCGCCCACGCTCCAGCTGTCCGCCGCGGCCGACGACGACGCCCACGACGCGGCGGCCCCGGCCGCCACCGGCGCCAAGCCCGCCGCCCAGAACACCGCGGCCGCCGACAGCGGCTCCGACACCACCGCCCGCGTCCTCGGCATCGTGGGCATCGTGATCGGCGCGGCGGGCGTGGCGTACGGCGTGTTCGCCGGACGCCGGCGGACCACCGCCGCCTGACCTCGCCCTCCGCAGCGCGCACCGGGGTCGTGCGACTCTTGCGTACGACCCCGGTGCGCGCCGGATTTCTCACTTCTGGGACATTTCTCTATGCGCAAGAAGACGTACGCCGCGACGGCGCTGCTCGCCGCCGCCCTGATGGCCCTCTCCGCCTGCGACAGCGACAACGGGGGCGGCAAGGCCGCCACCGTCGTCGCCGAGCAGACCTCGCAGCGGGCCGCCACCGTTCTCGACCAGCCGTTCGAGAAGCCCGATCTGGTGCTCACCGACACGCACGGCAAGAAGTACGACCTCCGCGAGGAGACCGCGGGCCGGCCCACGCTGATCTACTTCGGCTACACCCACTGCCCCGACATCTGCCCGCTGACCATGGGCAACATCGCCGTCGCCAAGAAGCGGCTGCCCAAGGCGGAGCAGGACAAGCTGCGGGTGGTGTTCGTGACCACCGACCCGGCCCGCGACACCCCCGCCGAGCTGGGCAAGTGGCTGGGCGGCATGGACAGCCAGTTCGTCGGTCTGACCGGCGACTTCGCCACCATCCAGGCCGCGGCGCGCAGCGTCGGCATCGCCATCGAACCGACGAAGAAGGACAAGAACGGCAAGCTCGTCTCCGTGCACGGCACCCAGGTGGTCGCCTTCTCGCCGAAGACGGACGCCGGTTACGTGGTCTACGGCGAGAGCGCCACCGTCGAGGACTTCACCAAGGACCTGCCCAAGATCGTCAAGGGACAGAACCCGTGAGGCGCCGGGCGGCGGCCGTGCTCACGGCGGGCGCGCTGGCCGGCACGGCCCTGCTGACCGGGTGCGGCGGCTCGGCCTCCGCCTCCGGCGACGGGTCCGGCGCGAAGGCCGACCTGTCGGTCACGTCCGCCTACATGCCCCAGCCGGTCTCGGACTCCATGGCGGCCGGCTTCCTGACGATCGTCAACGAGGGCGGCGCCGCGGATCAGCTGACCTCGGTCACCAGCGACGTGGCCGGCTCCGTCACCGCGCACGAGACCGTCGGCGGCACCATGCGGGAGGCCGGCCGGCTCACCGTTCCCGCGCACGGCCGGCTGGTGTTCAAGAGCGGCGGCGACCACCTGATGTTCGACGGCCTGAAGCGCAAGCCCGTACGGGGCCAGACGGTCTCCGTCGTGCTGCACTTCGCCGCGTCCGGCGAGCTGCGGGTCGAGATGCCGGTGAAGTCGGCCACGTACAACCCCGCGACCGGCCACTGAGGGAGGGACCACCTTGACGCGGACCATCACCCCCCGGGCCGTCCGGCCCCTGGTACTGCTGCTCCTCGCCGTCGTCGGCCTGCTGCTGGGCGGCGCGGGCCCCGCCTCCGCGCACGCCGCGCTGACCGGCAGCGACCCCCAGCAGGGGGTGGTGGTCCCGCAGGCGCCCACCCAGGTGTCGCTGACCTTCTCCGAGCAGGTCGCCATGAGCGACGACTCGCTGCGCGTGCTCGACCCGGCGGGCAAGCGGGTCGACACCGGCAAGCCGGCCAACACCAGCGGCACCACCTACGCCGTGCACCTGCGCGGCGGCCTGGCCAAGGGCACCTACACCGTCACCTACCAGGTCATCTCCGCCGACAGCCACCCCGTCGGCGGCGCCTACACCTTCTCCGTCGGGGCCCCCTCCAAGACGGCGGTCGTCACCGGCGGGCAGGAGGTGGGCGGCGGAATCGTCGGCCTGCTGTACGGGGTGGGCCGCTACGCCTCCTACGCCGGCTTCATCCTGCTGACCGGCGGCGCCGCCTTCGTCCTGGCCTGCTGGCAGCGCGGGGCCGGGGTGCGGGCCGTGCAGCGACTCGTCGTCTCCGGCTGGCTCACGCTCACCGCGGCCACCCTCGCGCTGCTGCTCCTGCGCGGCTCCTACACCACCTCCGGCAAGGTCGGGGACGTCTTCGACCTGGACCTCCTCGGGCAGGTGCTCCAGACCAAGAGCGGCGCGGCCCTGGTCTCCCGGCTGCTGCTGCTGGCCGCGGCGGCGCTGTTCGTGGCGGTGCTCTTCGGGGCGTACGTCAAGCGCGAGGACCGCGATGACGGGGAGAAGCGGGACCTGACCTTCGGGCTCGCGATCGGCGGGAGCGTGGTCGCCGCCGGGCTCGCCGCGAGCTGGGCGATGGCCGAGCACGCCTCGGTCGGCCTCCAGCCGGGCATCGCCATGCCCGTCGACGTCGTCCACCTGCTGGCCGTGGCCGTCTGGCTCGGCGGGCTCGCCGCCCTCCTGGTCGCGCTGTACCGGGCGCCCGCGGACCAGCCGGTCGAGCCCGCCGCCGTGCACCGCTTCTCGCGCCTGGCCTTCGGCGCCGTCGTCGCACTGGTCGCCACCGGCGTCTACCAGTCCTGGCGCCAGCTCGGCTCCTGGTCCGCGCTGACCGGCACGCGCTACGGGCAGCTGCTGCTGGTCAAGATCGCCCTGGTGCTGCTGCTCGTCGCGCTCGCCTCCTTCTCCCGGCGCTGGACCGCCCGCCTGGCCGAGGCGGCCGCGGACCGGGCCGCTGCGCGGACGGGCAGGAAGGGCCGTGCCAAGACGGCGGAGCCGGAGTCCGTGCCGGCGACGGCCGCCGCCGGAGCGTCGCCGAAGGCGGCGAACCCGAAAAAGACGGCGACCTCGGGGAAGGCAGAGGAGGCAGCGAGCCCGGCGAACTCGGCGAACTCGGTGAACTCGGCGAAGGAGAAGCAGCCCGGGGCGGGCGGCGGCGACGCCCGGCGGGCCGCGCAGCTCGCCCGGCAGCGGGCCGCCGTGGCGGCCGCCCGGACCAAGCGGCAGCGCGACGCCGACCCGAACCGGTCCGGACTGCGCCGCTCGGTGCTGGCCGAGGCGGGCGTCGCCGTCGTCCTGCTCGCCGTCACCACCGTGCTGACGCAGACCGAACCCGGGCGCACCGAGCAGGAGGCCGCGGCGGCCGCCTCCTCGTCGGCGTCCTCGTCGGACACATCGGCCTCGGCCGGCGCCGTCACCCTCGACATGCCGTTCGACACCGGCGGCCGGAACGGCAAGGGCGTCGTACGGCTCGACATCGACCCCGCGCGCGTGGGCGGCAATGAGATGCACCTCTATGTGCAGCGGCCCGACGGCAAGGCTTTCGACGTCCCCGAGGTCAAGGTCGCCCTCACGCTGACCGCGAAGAGCGTCGGACCGCTGCCGGTGGCCCCCGACCACATCACCACCGGGCACTGGGCGGCGAGCGGGGTGGAGATCCCCATGGCGGGCGACTGGCAGGTCGCCGTGACCGTGCGGACCTCCGACATCGACCAGGTCACCGTCACCAAGAACGCGCAGATCGGCTGAACCACCATGACCGACCGGACCCACCGGACCCTCCAGGACCCGCCCGCGCCGTCGGAACCCCGGCCGGCCGATGCCCCCGCTGACGCCCCTGCCGACGCCCCTGCCGCCGCAGGCGTCTCGCGCCGGCGGCTGCTCGGCACGGCCGGCGCCACCGGCCTCGTCCTGGGCGCGGCGGGCGCGGCGGCGGGGTACGCGGCGGCGCCGGCCGGGGCCGCCCCGCTCACCTCGCTCGGCGCCGACCGGGCGATGTTTCACGGGAAACATCAGCCCGGCATCACCGAGGGCCTCCAGGCCCGCGGCCATCTCGTCGCCTTCGACCTGACGGCCGGCGCGGGCCGCCCGGAGGCCGCCGCGCTGCTGCGCCGCTGGTCGGCGACGGCCGAGCGGCTGATGGCGGGCGAGCCGGCCGCGTCCGGCGACACGGACGTCGCGCGGGACGCGGGGCCCTCGTCGCTGACGATCACCTTCGGCTTCGGGCGCGCCTTCTTCGACCGCACCGGCCTGACAAAGCGGCGGCCGGCCGCCCTGGACCCGCTGCCGGCCTTCTCCTCCGACCGGCTCGACAAGGCGCGCAGCGACGGCGACCTGTGGGTGCAGATCGGCGCCGACGACGCGCTGGTCGCCTTCCACGCCCTGCGCGCGATCCAGAAGGAGGCGGGCGCCGCCGCCCGGGTCCGCTGGCAGATGAACGGTTTCAACCGCTCGCCGGGCGCCACCGCGCATCCCATGACGGCCCGCAACCTGATGGGCCAGGTCGACGGCACCCGCAACCCGAAGCCGGCCGACGCCGACTTCGACCGGCGGATCTTCGTTCCCGCCGACGGGGACCCGGCATGGATGGCGAACGGCTCCTACGTCGTGGTCCGCCGGATCCGGATGCTCCTGGACGACTGGGAGAAGCTGTCGCTCCCCCAGCAGGAGAACGTCATCGGACGGCGCAAGTCCGACGGCGCGCCGCTCGGCGGGAGCGGTGAGAGCGCCGAGATGGACCTGGAGAAGACGGGTGCGGACGGCACGTTCGTCGTCCCGGTCAACGCACACGCCCGGATCACCCGGCCCGACCAGAACGGCGGCGCGGCGATGCTGCGGCGGCCCTTCTCGTACCACGACGGCTTCGACCAGCGCGGGGAGCCGGACGCGGGTCTGCTGTTCGTCTGCTGGCAGGCGGACCCGCTGCGCGGCTTCGTGCCCGTGCAGCGCAAGCTGGACCGCGGCGACGCGCTGTCGCCGTTCATCCGGCACGAGGCCAGCGGTCTGTTCGCCGTCCCGGGCGGGGCGGCGAAGGGCGAGTACGTGGGGCAGCGGCTGCTGGAGGGATGAGGCCCGGTGAGGCAGGGTCCTTCACCCGTCGGGGGCGGTCGGTTCACCCGCCGGAGGGGGCGGGGGTGAGACACGCGGGCCGAGCCGGGGCGGGGCCATTAGGGTGAGGTCATGCCAGCGAGCTACGCGTATCTCGGTCCTGAGGGCACCTTCACCGAAGTCGCCCTGCGCACCCTTCCCGAGGCGGCCACCCGGGAGCTGATCCCGTACGTGTCCGTGCAGTCCGCACTGGACGCGGTCCGCACCGGCGAGGCCGAGGCCGCGTTCGTGCCGATCGAGAACTCCGTCGAGGGCGGCATCACCACGACGCTCGACGAACTCGTCGCGGGCCAGCCGCTGATGATCTACCGCGAGGTGCTGCTGTCGATCACCTTCGCGCTGCTGGTCAGGCCGGGCACCAAGCTGTCCGACATCAAGACCGTCACCGCCCATCCGGCCGCCCAGCCGCAGGTGCGCAACTGGCTCAAGGCGAACCTGCCGGACGCCCTCTGGGAGTCGGCCGCCTCCAACGCGGACGGCGCCCGGCTGGTCCAGGAGGGCCGCTACGACGCCGCCTTCGCGGGCGAGTTCGCCGCCGCCCGGTACGGCCTGGAGGCGCTGGAGACGGAGATCCACGACGCGGAGAACGCGCAGACCAGGTTCGTCCTGGTGGGCCGGCCCGCCCGGCCCGCGGCGCCGAGCGGCGCGGACAAGACGTCGGTGGTGCTGTGGCAGCGCGCCGACCATCCCGGCGGACTGCGCGACCTGCTGGGCGAGTTCGCCACCCGCGGGATCAACCTCATGCTGCTCCAGTCCCGGCCGACGGGCGCGGGCATCGGCAACTACTGCTTCTGCGTCGACGCGGAGGGCCACATCTCCGACCGCCGGATGGCGGAGGCGCTGATGGGCCTGAAGCGGCTCTGCCTCCAGGTGCGCTTCCTCGGCTCGTACCCGCGGGCGGACGCCGGCGTCGCCGATGTGCGGCCGCCGTTCATGGGCACGTCGGACGAGGAGTTCGGGGCCGCGGCGGACTGGGTCGCGCGCTGCCAGGACGGCCGTTTCTAGCCAGCCCCACCCGTACGGGCCGGTCCACCTGCACGGCTTCGTTATCCACAGAAGTTATCCACAGGCTGACCGATCGACCTGGGGACAAGTCGACACAGGGCCGGGACTCAGTCGACAAATAGGCCTGCGCCACTCCAGTCGGGCCACCGGGCCACGGGTCACCCTTCGTCCACCCGTTTCCCGTGGTTCATCTTTTGGGGCGACCTTTTTCCACCCGAAAGTGGGTGTCGGACTGGTTTGGGGCAGGAATTCTTCCTTCCGATCGCACGCCACGCGTGATCAATTCCGGAGTCCACAGATCTTCTGCACAGCCTGTGGACAACTCTTGGCCCTCAGTGGATTCCTGTGGACAAGCCGACCGCCAAGTCCCCTGTCGCACAAGGAAATCCGGTCAACCGGCGGACCGGAAGCTGCCTCCATCCAGGGAGCGGGGGACACCTTATTGACACACCGCCGCAATTCCGCCCCAACGGTATGTGGCGGCGCGCGGAGCACGGTTCGGAATACTGGGTCGTGGGCCGCGACAGCGCACGGGTAGCCTTGACCGCGTGATTGACCTTCGCCTGCTCCGTGAGGACCCCGACCGTGCGCGCGCCTCCCAGCGCGCCCGTGGAGAGGACGTCGCGCTCGTCGACTCCCTCCTGTCTGCCGACGAGCGGCGCAGGTCGTCCGGCGTCCGCTTCGACGAGCTGCGCGCCGAGCAGAAGGCGCTGGGCAAGCTGATCCCCAAGGCCGCCGGCGACGAGAAGGCCGAGCTGCTGAAGAAGGCGAGCCAGCTGGCCGCCGACGTCAAGGCCGCCGACGCCGAGCGCGACGCCGCCGACGCCGAGACCCAGGAACTGCTGCTCCGGCTCGGCAACCTCGTCCACCCCGACGTGCCCGTCGGCGGCGAGGAGGACTTCGTCACCCTGGAGACGCACGGCACGATCCGCGACTTCGGCGCCGAGGGCTTCGCGCCCAAGGACCACCTGGAGCTGGGCCAGCTCCTCGGCGCGATCGACGTGGAACGCGGCGCCAAGGTCTCCGGCTCGCGCTTCTACTTCCTCACCGGTGTCGGCGCCCTGCTGGAGCTGGCGCTGGTGAACGCGGCGATGGCCCAGGCCACCGCGGCCGGCTTCACGCCGATGCTGACCCCGGCGCTGGTGCGCCCCCAGTCGATGGCGGGCACCGGCTTCCTCGGCCAGGCCGCCCAGGACGTCTACCACCTCGACAAGGACGACCTGTACCTGGTCGGCACCTCCGAGGTGGCGCTGGCGGCGTACCACATGGACGAGATCCTCGACGCCGACAAGCTGCCGCTGCGCTACGCGGGCTTCTCGCCGTGCTTCCGCCGCGAGGCCGGCTCGCACGGCAAGGACACCCGCGGCATCTTCCGCGTGCACCAGTTCGACAAGGTCGAGATGTTCTCCTACGTGGCCCCCGAGGACTCGCAGGCGGAGCACCAGCGGCTGCTGGACTGGGAGAAGCAGTGGCTGACCGCGCTGGAGCTGCCGTTCCGCGTCATCGACGTCGCCTCGGGCGACCTGGGCTCCTCGGCCGCCCGCAAGTTCGACTGCGAGGCGTGGATCCCGACCCAGGGCAAGTACCGCGAGCTGACCTCGACCTCGGACTGCACCGAGTTCCAGTCCCGCAGGCTCTCGATCCGGATGCGTGACGGCAAGCGGGTCAAGCCGCTGGCCACGCTGAACGGCACGCTGTGCGCCGTACCGCGCACGATCGTCGCGATCCTGGAGAACCACCAGCTGGCCGACGGCTCCGTGCGGGTGCCCGAGGTGCTGCGGCCCTACCTCGGCGGCCGGGAGGTCCTGGAGCCGCAGGCCAAGTGACCGCCGCCGCTCCCGCGGCCGCCGGCGACGCGATGTCCGGCGGCCTGCCGTACCGGCTGGTCGCCACCGACCTCGACGGGACGCTGCTGCGCTCGGACGGGTCGGTCTCACCGCGCACCCGGGACGCGCTCGCCGCGGCCACCGAGGCGGGCGCCGCCCACCTCGTGGTCACCGGGCGCGGAGTGCCGTGGACGCGGCACATACTCGACGACCTCGGCTACCGGGGTCTCGCGGTCTGCGGCCAGGGCGCCCAGGTGTACCACGCCGGGGAGCACCGGCTGCTGACCTCGGTGACCCTGGACCGGCGGCTGGCCGGGGTGGCCCTGGCCAAGATCGAGGCGGCGACCGGGCCGCTGTACCTGGCGGCGAGCCGGGACGGGCTGGACGGCGACGTGCTGGTCGGCCCGGGGTACGCCCTGACCGGGTCGCTCCCGGGCACCCCGTTCACGGACGCGTCCGATCTGTGGAGCGCGCCGCTCAACAAGATCTACATCCAGCACCCGACCCTCACGGACGACGAGCTGGCCGACGTGGCGCGGCGCGCCGCGGGCGGCTTCGTCTCGGTCACCATGGCCGGCGCGGGCATCGTGGAGCTGCTCCCCCTCGGTCTGTCGAAGGCCACGGGGCTCTCGCTCGCGGCCCGGCGGCTGGGGGTCAAAGCCGCCGACACGATCGCCTTCGGCGACATGCCCAACGACATCCCGATGTTCGCCTGGTCCGCCCGCGGCGTGGCCATGGCCAACGCCCACGAGTCCCTGAAGGCGGTCGCCGACGAGGTGACGGCCTCGAACGAGGACGACGGCATCGCGGCGGTACTGGAACGTCTGCTGGCCTGAGGCGGAGCGGGCCCCGGCGGGACGCCGGGCGCCGCCAGGGCCTGTCCCCGTGGTGCTCCGGCCGCTCGGCGGCAGCCGGGGTTCTTCTCTGCGGAGGATGCACGGATCGAACGTGCGCGGGGGTGTCCCCGACCGCGGCTCAGCAAGCCGGTGCCTTACCACTCGGCCAATCCTCCGGGTGGGCGGCCCACGCGATGGCGGATCGCGTGCTCGAAGCGGCCGCCCCGGGCAGCTCCTCGTACGAGCGGGCTCGCCGGGAGCGAGTGACTACTCCGGAGCCCGCCGCGGGCTGCCCTGCGGGGAGCTCGGCGTACTGCCGTGCATCGACATCGCCCAGCTCCTCTCCCAGAACGTGGCGCCGGCACGGACCGACGCTGCGAACACCCTCACTGTGCCGTCCCGCCCACCGCCCGCGCCACCGAATTTCGCGCCCGCCGGGCCGGGGTCATTCGCACCCGCCGGGCCGGGGTCAGCGGCGCCACCGGCGTCTGCGCGCCTTGCCGAAGAACCAGCCCGCCGGCGGTTCGTCGGAGCGCCACGGCTGCGGCTCGGGCTGCTCGCGACGCCAGCGCGCGGCGAGCATCCGGGCCCGGGCGGACGGCTCGGCGCTCTCGGCGGCCCGTATGAAGTCGGCGTCCAGGACGACGTCGTCCCAGCCGGCCCCCTTCACGTCCCCGTCACCGTCTCCGGCCCGGCCTCCGGCGTCGCCCCGTCCCTCGCTCCCCGCGGTCTCGCCCGTCATCCCGTCCTCCCGGTCGTCCGTCCCGTCCAGTGTGCGCGGGAGCGGGGTGAAGACTCCGTCAGGAAGGCCGGCGTAAAGAAGCGGCCCGTCGCGAGCGGCCCATCGGAAGCATCCCGTCGCAAGCGGTCCCTCAGGGCAGCCGCGGCCCCCGGCCGCTCACTCCTCGCCGGCCAGCGTCAGGGACCGCAGCTTCTGCCCGGCGTACCAGGTGGCCAGCACGGTGACCAGCACCAGCAGCACCGCCCCGGTCGTCAGCCCGACGTCGGAGGTCACCAGGTCACCGCCGGCGACCCGGTGCGCCACGGCCAGCGCCCACTGCTGGACGCTGAGCGTGCGCGCCCCCGGCACCAGGGAGCCGAACAGCGCCTCCCAGACCAGCGCGTAGACCAGGCCGAAGACCACCGCGTGCCGGGACACCGTCCCCAGCAACAGGAACAGCGCGGAGTAGGCGATGGAGGCGACCAGCGCGGCCACCGTGTAGGCGACGGCGATCTGCTGTCCGTTGCCGTTGAGGATCAGTCCGGCGACCAGCGTCGGGACCGCCGAGAAGACCATGGTCACCGCGATCGCCACGATCAGCTTCGTGACGATGATCGTCGGCCGCTTCAGCGGCTTGGACAGCAGGTACACCACCGAGCCGTCGTCGATCTCGGGGCCGATCGCCCCGGTACCGGCGATGACGCCGATGATCGGCACCATGGTGGCGAGCGCGAACCCGCCCAGCACGTCCGCCGCCGTCTGGTCGTCGGCGCCGGTCAGCGCGCGCACCACCACGGAGATCACGATGAGCAGCAGCGGCAGCGCGCCGAGGATGAGGGCCCGGCGCCGGCCGAGCAGGGCCCGGTAGGTGAGCCGGGCGACTGTGGGGTCGTACATCAGGGCCTCCTACGCCGCGACCAGGTACGAGAAGACGGACTCGAGGGACTCGTCGGACGGCGAGACCGTGAGCAGCCGGATGCCGTGGTCCCGGGCCACCCGGGGCAGCAGGGCCGTGAACCGGCCGAAGTCGACGGCCTGGACACGCAGCGCGCCCTCGGCGAGGTCCACCTCGATGCCGGACGTCGACGGGTCCGCGATCAGCGCGGCGGCCAGCGCCCGGTCGTCGCTGGAGCGCACCAGGTAGCGGTGCGGGCGGTCGGTCATCAGCCGGCGGATCCGGCGGAAGTCGCCGCTGGCCGCGTGCCGTCCGGCGACGACGACCTCGATGTGCCGGGCGAGCTGCTCGACCTCCTCCAGGATGTGCGAGGAGAACAGGACGGTGCGGCCCTCGTCGCCCATGCGCCGCAGCAGGTCCATCAGCTGCATGCGCTGGCGCGGGTCCATGCCGTTGAACGGCTCGTCCAGCAGGAGCAGCGACGGTTCGTGCACCAGGGCGCTGGCCATCTTCACGCGCTGCCGCATGCCCTTGGAGTAGGTGGCGACCTTGCGGTCCTGCGCGTACTCCATCTCGACCGTGGCCAGCGCCTTCTGGGCGGCCTTGGAGCCCAGGCCGTGCAGTTCGGCGTTGGCGACGACGAACTCGCGGCCGGTGAGGAAGTCGTACATCGCCTCGCGCTCGGGGACGACGCCGATGTGCCGGTAGATCTGCTCGTTGCGCCACACCGGCTGGTCGTCGAGGGTGACGGAGCCGGTGGACGGGGCGAGGAAGCCGCCCATCATGTTGATCAGCGTGGACTTGCCGGCGCCGTTGGGGCCGAGCAGGCCGGTGACGCCGGGGCCGATCGTCATGGTGATGTCGTTGACGGCGACCACGTTGCCGAACCAGCGGGAGACGTGGTCGATGCGCAGGGTTGTCACAGTCCCACCTTCTTGTAGCGGCGCAGCAGCAGGCCGTAGGCGCCGGCGATGAGGCCGAGGACGACGAGGACGTAGACGACGCCCTGGCCGCTGCCGGGGCCGGCCGCGCCGGGCGCCGAGGAGGTGGCGCCGAGGAAGGCGGTCTGCACCCCGTCGATGAGGGTGACCGGTGAGAACAGGCCGATCCACGGGATGGCGCCGGTGCTGCTCTGGGTGTCGGCGATGGCCTCCAGGGTGGAGACCGCGCCGTAAGAGATGACCAGTACGGCGATCACGGCGGCGATGCCGAAGCCGCGGCGTGGGGTGACGGCGGCGATGACCAGGCCGATGCCGGCGAAGAGCAGTGAGAGCAGGGCCACGGAGACGAGTCCTTCGGCGAATCCCTTGGTCTGGTCGGCGAAGTCGAGCTTGGCCAGCAGCGCGCCGACGTAGAGCACGAGCAGCGGGGCGGCGGTCAGGATGAAGATCGCCGAGGCCAGCGACGCGTACTTGGCGCGGACGTAGTCGGCGGTCTCGATGGGCCGCGAGAAGTACAGCGGCACCGTCTTGAAGCGCAGGTCGCGCGAGACGGACTGGGGCGCCTGCGAGGCGACGTACAGGCTGATGAGGCCCTGCATGATGATCGCGTAACGCGTGTAGTGGACGGGCAGGCCCTTGGCCTTGGTGGTGACCGTGACGGCGACCAGGATCGCCGCGACCAGGCACATCACCGCGAACAGCAGCATCGGCAGCACCTTGGAGCGGCCCGAGCGGCCGAGGCCGTAGGCGCCGCGCAGGGACTGCGAGTACAGCGACCGGCGGGCGTAGGCGCGGCCGAGCCGGGGGCCGTCGTAGGTGCGGTAGCCGATGTTGTGGATGCGGGTCTGGTCGCCCGCCGAGGTGACCGGTGTCCCGGTGGGCCGCTCAACCGTCATGGCCGGCCGCCTCCTTCCGCTGTCCGTCGTCGTTCCGGGGGGCGCTCGGGGAGGTGCTCGGGGAAGTGCTCGCAGGGGTGCTCGCCCCGTCGTCGCGGAAGACCTCCGCGATGTGGTGGCGGCGCTGCTCCATGCGCACCAGGCCGAGGCCGAGGTCAGCGATCACGTCCCGCACCAGGTCGTACGTCTCCTCGCCCTGTGCGGTGAGCAGCAGTACGTGTCCGGCGCCCGGCAGTCCGCTGCCGTCCTCGGTGCGCACCCCGCGCGCGTGGAGCGCGTCGCGCACCGCGCCGGTGCCGTCCGGGTGCTCGTCGCTGTCGGTGACCTCGACGGCGAGGGTCGTCGTGGTCTGGGTGAAGTCGGTGGTGGAGCTGGAGCGCAGCAGTTTGCCGCCGTCGACCACGACGACGTGGTCGCAGGTGCGTTCCAGTTCGCCCAGCAGGTGGGAGGTGACCAGGACCGAGATGCCGAAGTCGGTGTGGATGCGGCGGATCAGGCCGAGCATCTCGTCGCGGCCGACCGGGTCGAGGCCGTTGGTCGGCTCGTCGAGGAAGACCAGCTGCGGGTCGTGCACCAGGGCCTGGGCGAGCTTGACGCGCTGCTTCATGCCGGTGGAGTAGCCGCCGATGGGGCGGTAGCGCTCCTCGTACAGGCCGACGTGGCGCAGGGTGTCCGCGGTGCGTTCGCGGGCCGCGGTGGGCGGCAGGCCGGACATGCGCGCCATGTGGACGACGAACTCGGTGGCCGAGACGTCCGGTGGCAGGCAGTCGTGTTCCGGCATGTAGCCGACGCGTTCGCGGATGGCGGCGCCCTTGGTGGCGACGTCCAGGCCGAGCACCTCGGCGCGGCCCTCGGTGGCGGGGGACAGACCCAGCAGGATCTTGATCAGTGTGGACTTGCCGGCCCCGTTGGCGCCGACGAGTCCGGTCACACCGGGTCCGACGTCCACGGAGAGCCGGTCAAGCGCGGTCACCCGGGGGAACCGCTTGCTCAGGCTTTCGGTCGCGATCACAGTCACGCCCTCGACAGTAGTGACGTGTGCCACGCGGGTCGTCAGACTCCAGAGCCGTCTTGGCGTCCGACTCCAGGCGTACGGAGCCCTAGGGGAAGGCCGGGAGTGCCGCGATCGGCTCGGTTGTCCACAGAATCCCGGGATTCCGCTGTGGATAACGTCACCTTGCTGTGGATCAAACCTCCGCACGGAAAACAACCTGCGTGATGCTGGTCTCTCCCGGCACGCTGGTGGCATGAATGGACGACGCGTCGGCGGCACGGACGAACGGCCTCCCGACGGCACGGACGGACGGCCCCTCGGAGGCACGGACGAACGGCCCCCCGGAGGCATGGACGAGCGGCGCACCGTGAAGGTGTCGAAGTACCTCTCCAGGCACCTCCGCCACCAGCCGGAGCGGATCGGGCTCAGGCTCGACGAGGGCGGCTGGGTGGCGATCGACACACTGATCGCGGCGGCCGCCGTCCACGGATTCCCGTTCACCCGGGACGAGCTGGCCCATGTGGTGGCCGCCAACGACAAGCAGCGCTTCGCCGTCGACGGCGAGCGGATCCGCGCCAGCCAGGGCCACACCGTCGAGGTCGACCTCGGTCTGCCCCCGGCCATCCCGCCGCCGTACCTCTACCACGGGACCGTGCCCCGCAATGTCGAGCCGATCCGCGCGGAGGGCCTGCGGCCCATGCACAGGCACGACGTGCACCTCTCGACCGACCGCGAGACCGCCGCCCGGGTCGGCGCCCGCCGCGGCCGGCCGGTCGTGCTCTGCGTGGACGCCGGCGCCATGCACCGCGACGGTCATGTCTTCCAGGTCAGCACCAACGGCGTCTGGCTGACCAAGGCCGTGCCGCCCCGGTACCTGCGGTTCCCCTCAGGCCGCTGACCCCGGCACCGGTCCGGCATGATCGACGGCATGGACAGCCACCTCCCCACCACCGAGGCCGCCGTCACGGCCTGCCGCTCCCTCGCCGAGGAGTACCTGCGGGAGATCGAGGTGACCCATGACATCGGCGCCGACCAGACCTCGCGGCGCAGCGCGGCCGGCGTCGGCGTCACCACCGACCCGGACGGCACGCTGCCGCACGAGGCGTTCGTGGAGTTCGGCGGCCTGCCCCGGGTGACCGTGCGGCTCTACCCGGACGACGACGCGCTGATCACGGTCGAGGGCGTGGAGTTCCCCGACCTGACCCGCGACGAGGTGCCCGCCTTCCTCCGGGCCGTCTTCGGCGACCGGGCGTTCGTCACGGCGCGCCGTTTCCCGCCCGGCTACCGCCTGGTCATTCCGCTGCCCGGCGACCGTACGTACAAGGAGCGCGTCCCGATGATCGGTCTCACCTCATGGCTGAGCGGCCGGGTGCGGTGACGATCGCTGCGCGGCCGGGTGCGGTGGCTGTTTCACGTGAAACACCGGTGGCCGCTTAGGCTCGGGCCCATGAGCCTGCGCCTGAGCACCTTGATCCTTCCCTACCTCCGTTGGCACGAGGGCGGCCGCTCGACCTGGACACGCGCCGAGGAGCTGGGCTTCCACGCCGGCTACACCTACGACCATCTGTCCTGGCGCACGTTCCGGGACGGCCCGTGGTTCGGCGCCGTCCCGACCCTCACCGCCGCCGCGGCGGCGACCGGCCGGATGCGGCTGGGGACCATGGTGACCTCGCCGAACTTCCGCCACCCGGTCACCCTCGCCAAGGAGCTGATCTCGCTCGACGACGTCTCCGGCGGCAGGATCACCCTCGGCATCGGCGCGGGCGGCACCGGCTTCGACGCCACCGTGCTCGGGCAGGAGCCGTGGTCGCCTCGGGAGCGCGCCGACCGTCTCGCGGAGTTCGTACCGCTGCTCGACCGGCTGCTGACCGAGGACTCGGTGTCCTCCGGGGGCGAGTTCTACTCGGCGCACGAGGCGCGCAACCTCCCCGGCTGTGTGCAGCGCCCCCGGCTGCCGTTCGCGGTGGCCGCCACCGGACCGCGCGGGCTGAGGCTGACCGCCCGGTACGGGCAGGCGTGGGTGACCACCGGCGACCCGTCGCTGTTCGAGTCGGGGACCCCCGAGCAGTCGGTGGCGGCGTTGCGCGGGCAGATCGACAAGCTCGGCGCGGCCTGCGCGGAACTCGGCCGCGATGTCGCCGAGGTCGACAAGATCCTGCTCACCGGCTTCACCCCGGACCGGCAGCGGCCGCTGGAGTCGGTCGAGGCGTTCGTCGACTTCGCGGGCCGGCACCGGGACCTGGGCTTCACCGAGATCGTGCTGCACTGGCCCATCCCGGACTCCGACTTCGCCGCGGACGAGAAGGTCTTCGAGAAGATCGCCACGGAGGCGCCCGGACTGCTGGCGTAGCCGGGGGCCGTGGACGGGCCGGCGAACCCGTCGTGACCGAAATCGTGCCTCTCGTGACCGGGCGTGCATCAAATGTGCGCACTCCCGCACGCACGTGCGGGCATATGCGGGACAATGGCGCGGTGACCTCAGCGACTCGACAGTCCGAGACCCCGGCTTCCCCCCAGCTCTCGACCTCGCTGGAGCGGGCAGCCGCCCCGTTCGTTCCGACGCGGCTGATCGCCACCGACCTCGACGGGACCCTGCTGCGCGACGACAAGTCGGTGTCGCCCCGCACGGTCGCCGCCCTCGCCGCGGCGGAGGAGGCCGGCATCGAGGTCTTCTTCGTCACCGGCCGCCCGGCCCGCTGGATGGACGTCGTCGCCGAGCACGTGCACGGCCACGGCCTGGCGATCTGCGGCAACGGCGCCGCCGTGGTCGATCTGCACGGCGGCCCCGGCGCCCACCGCTTCGTGAAGGTGCGCGAGCTGACGCCGCAGCACGCACTGGAGGCGATACGGCTGATCCGGGACGCCGCGCCGGGCACGGTCTGCGCAGTCGAGCAGACGTACGGCTTCCACCAGGAGCCGGAGTACCCCAAGCTGCACATGGAGGCGCCGGACCATCTCGCGCCGGCCGAGGAACTGCTGGCGCCGGACGGCGTCGCCGTCGGCCAGCCGATCCTGAAGATCCTCGCCTACCACCCGACGCTGGACCCCGACGCCTTCCTCACCGCCGCCCGCGTCGCCGTCGGCGCCCGCGTCGCCATCACCCGCTCCAGCCCCAGCGCCCTGCTGGAGATCAGCGCGGCGGAGGTCTCCAAGGCCAGCACGCTCGCCCTGTGCTGCGCCGAACGGGGCATCTCGCACGAGGAGGTCGTCGCCTTCGGCGACATGCCGAACGACGTCGAGATGCTCACCTGGGCCGGCCGGTCGTACGCCATGGGCAACGCCCACCCCGCCGCGGTCGCCGCGGCGACCGGGCGGACCGCCCCCAACAACGAGGACGGCGTCGCGGTCGTGATCGAGCGGATCCTGGGGGAGCGGCCGTAACAGCCGGCCGTAACAGCCGCTCCCCCGGCGCGGAGCCCGGTGTCCGCTACCGCGCGTCCGCCCGTTCCTCCGTCGCCGCCTCGCGCTCGGCCATCCGCCGCAGCGGGCCGGGCAGGGCGGCCAGTTCCGCGTACGGTCCGCGCTGCACCACCCGGCCGCCGGCCAGGACGATCACCTCGTCCACGGCCTCAAGTCCGGCCAGGCGGTGGGTGACGAGCAGGGTCGTACGGCCCTCGGTGGCGGCCAGCAGATCCGCGGTGAGCGCGTCGGCGGTCGGCAGGTCGAGGTGCTCGGCCGGCTCGTCGAGCAGCAGGACCGGGAAGTCGGCGAGCAGCGCCCGGGCCAGGGCCAGCCGCTGCCGCTGTCCGCCGGACAGCCGCGCACCGTGCTCGCCGACCAGCGTGTCGAGGCCGTCGGGCAGGGAGTCGGCCCAGTCCAGCAGCCGGGCCCGCGCCAGCGCGCCCCGCAGCTCCGGCTCGGTCGCGTCCTTCTTGGCCAGCAGCAGGTTCTCCCGTACCGAGCTGTCGAAGAGGTGCGCGTCCTGGGCGCACAGCCCGACGAGCCGTCGTACGTCGTCGCCGTCCAGGGACCGGGCGTCGACCCCGCCGAGGGTGTAGGCGCCCGCCTCCGGGTCGAGGAACCGCAGCAGCACCTGCGCCAGCGTCGTCTTGCCGGCCCCGGAGGGTCCGACCACGGCGACCCTGCGGCCCTCTTCGAGACGCAGATCGAGGCCGGCGAGCGCCTCCCGGTCCTGTCCGGCGTACCGGGCCGTGAGTCCCTTCACGACGAGCGGGAACGGCCGCGCGGGCGCCTGCCGCGGCCGCTCGGGCTCGCGCACCGGTTCGGGCGCGTCGAGGATCTCGTGGACGCGTTCCGCGCTGCGCCGCACCCGCTGCCGGTACTGCACGGCGAGCGGCATCCCGAGCACCGCCTCGAAGGCGGCCAGCGGGGTGAGGACGACGACGGCCAGGGTGACGCCGCCGAGCCGTCCGTCGGCGACCGCCTGAACGCCGACGAGGGCCGCCGCCGTGACGGTCAGGCCCGAGACCAGTGCGGTGAGCCCGTCGCCGAGGGCGGTGGCGGTGGCCGCGCGCGAGGCGATCCGGGTGAGCGCGGTGTCGGCCCGCCGGGCCCGGGCCGCGCGGTCGGGCAGCGCGCCCGCGACCGTCAGCTCGGCGGTCCCGGTCAGCAGATCGGTGATCCGGGTCGCCAGCACCCCGCGGGCGGGCGCCAGCCGGTGTTCGGCGCGCCGGGACACGGCGGCGGTGACCAGCGGGACACCGGCCCCCGCCACGAGCAGTCCCGCGGCGAGCACCGCACCGGCCACGGGCAGCAGCAAGGCCGTGAACGCGACGGCGCCGGCGGAGACGACCACCGCCGATCCGGCGGGCAGCAGCCAGCGCAGCCAGTAGTCCTGCAACGCGTCCACGTCGGCGACGAGGCGGGTCAGCAGGTCGCCCCGGCGCACCCGGCGCAGCCCGGCCGGTGACAGCCGCTCCAGCCGCCGGTAGACGGCGACCCGGGTGTCGGCGAGCATCCGCAGCACCGCGTCGTGCGACACGAGCCGTTCGGCGTACCGGAAGACGGCCCGGCCGATGCCGAAGGTGCGGGTCGCCGTGACGGCCACCATCAGATAGAGCACCGGCGGGTGCTGCGACGCCCGCGAGATGAGCCAGCCGGAGGTGGCCATCAGTCCGACGGCGCTGCCCAGGGCGAGGATGCCCAGCAGCAGGGCGAGGGCGAGACGGCCGCGCCGGGGGCCGGACATCACCCGGATCCGGGCCAGGGTGCCGGCGCCCGTGGGACGGGCGGTGGCCTGAGGCTCGGCCGTTCCGCCGTCGTCCACCGGGCGCGCCTGAGCCGGGTGCGGCCCCGCCGGGTGCGGCTCGGCGGGCCGTACGGCGGAGCGGACGCCCTCAAGCGCCTCGGCGCCGTCGAGCCGCACCACCCGGTCCGCCGCACTCAGCAGGGCGGGCCGGTGCACCACGAGCAGCACGGTCCGCCCGGCCGACAGCCGCCGCACCGCGTCCACGACCTCGGCCTCGGTCGCGCCGTCCAGTGCGGCGGTCGGCTCGTCGAGCAGCAGGACGGGGCGGTCGGCGAGGAAGGCCCGGGCGAGCGCGAGCCGTTGCCGCTGTCCGGCCGACAGCCCGGCGCCGTCCTCGCCGAGGACGGTGTCCGCCCCCCGCGGCAGCGCGTCCACGAACTCCAGCGCGCCCGCGTCGGCCAGTGCCGTGCGCAGGGCGGCGGCGTCGGCGGCGGGCCGGGCCAGCCGTACGTTCTCGGCGATCGTGCCCGCGTACAGGTGCGGTCGCTGCGGCACCCAGGCGATGCGGGAGCGCCACTCGTCGAGGTCGAGGCCGGTGAGGTCGGCTCCGCCGATCCGCACCCGGCCCGTGGTGGGCGTGACGAAGCCGAGCAGGACGTTCAGGAGGGTCGACTTGCCCACGCCGCTCGGCCCGACGAGCGCCACGGTCTCCCCCGGCTCCACGGCGAAGGACACCTCGCGCACGGCGTCCGCGGCGCGTCCGGGGTAGCGGACGCTCACGTTCTCGAAGGCCAGCGCCCCGGTGGGAACGGCGCCTGCGCCGGTCTCGGGGACCGGGGTCTCCAGGACGGTGAAGATCTCCTCCGCGGCGGCCAGCCCCTCCGCCGCCGCGTGGTACTGGGCGCCGACCTGGCGCAGCGGCAGATACGCCTCGGGCGCCAGCACGAGGATGACCAGCCCGACGTACAGGTCCATCTCGCCGTTGACGAGGCGCATGCCGATCGTTACGGCGACCAGGGCGACCGACAGGGTGGCCAGCAGCTCCAGCGCGAAGGAGGACAGGAAGGCGATGCGCAGGGTGCGCAGGGTCGCCTGCCGGTACTCGCCGGTGATGCGCCGGATCGACTCCGCCTGTGCCTTGGCCCGGCCGAACACCTTCAGGGTGGGCAGGCCCGCGACCACGTCCAGGAAGTGCCCGGACAGCCGGGACAGCAGCCGCCACTGACGCTCCATGCGGGACTGCGTGGCCCAGCCGATCAGCATCATGAATACGGGGATGAGGGGCAGGGTGGCGACGATGATGGCCGCCGACACCCAGTCCTCGGTGACGATCCGCGCCAGCACCGCCACCGGGACGACCACCGCGAGGCCGAGCTGCGGCAGATAGCGGGAGAAGTAGTCGTCCAGGGCGTCGATGCCCCGGGTGGCCAGCGCGACCAGCGATCCGGTGCGCTGGCCGCTGAGCCAGCCGGGGCCCAGCGCCGCCGCCCGTTCCAGCAGCCGCCCGCGCAGCTCGGACTTGACGGCCGCGCTGGCCCGGTGGGCGGCCAACTCGGTCAGCCAGGACACCAGCGCACGGCCGCAGGCGACGGACGCCAGCAGCAGGAGCGGCGTGGTCAGTTCGCCGGCCGTCATCCGGTGCTGGAACGCGCCGACCACGATCTCGGCGATGAGCATGGCCTGGGCGATGACCAGTCCCGCCCCGAGGGCGCCGAGGGCGATGACGGCCAGCAGGAAGAGCCGGGTGGCCCGTGCGTAGCGCAGGAGGCGCGGATCGATCGGTTTCACGTGAAACATGCCCTTCGGTCCCAAGGGGTGTGTTTCACGTGAAACACACCCCGGCCGGACTCAGTGCGCGGCGTCGGCGAGGTGCTGCGTGCCGATCCGCTTGCGGAACACCCAGTACGTCCAGCCCTGGTAGAGCAGGACGAGCGGCGTGGCGATCCCCGCGCACCAGGTCATGATCTTCAGGGTGTACGGGCTGGACGAGGCGTTGGTGACCGTCAGGCTCCAGCTCGCGTCCAGGGTGGACGGCATGACGTTCGGGAAGAGCGACAGGAAGAGCATCGCCACGGCGGCCACGATGGTGACGCCGGACAGCCCGAACGACCATCCCTCACGGCCCAGCTGGTTGGCCACCAGCGCGGCGACCAGGGCGGCGACGGCCACGACCAGCGCGACCAGGCTCCGTCCGTTGCCGGTGTCGGCCTGGGTCCACAGCAGGAAGGCCAGCGCCACGACCGCCGTCACCAGGCCCACCTTCAGGGCGAGCCCGCGGGCCCGTTCCCGGATGTCGCCGACGGTTTTGAGGGCCGTGAAGACCGCGCCGTGGAAGGTGAACAGCGTCAGGGTGACCAGCCCGCCGAGCAGCGCGTACGGGTGGAGCAGATCGCCGATGCCGCCGACGTACTCGAAGTTCTTGTCGATCTTGACTCCGTGCACGATGTTGCCGAAGGCCACGCCCCACAGGAAGGCGGGGATCAGCGAGCACCAGAAGATCGCGGTCTCCCAGTTGCGCTGCCAGTTCTCCTCGGGCCGCTTGGCCCGGTACTCGAAGGCGACCCCGCGCACGATCAGGCAGACCAGGATGGCCAGCAGCGGCAGGTAGAAGCCGGAGAAGAGCGTGGCGTACCACTCCGGGAAGGCGGCGAAGGTGGCGCCGCCCGCGGAGAGCAGCCAGACCTCGTTGCCGTCCCAGACGGGGCCGATGGTGTTGATCAGCACCCGCTTCTCGGGCCGGTCGCGGGCGAGGAGCTTGGTGAGGACGCCGACTCCGAAGTCGAAGCCCTCCAGGAAGAAGTAGCCGGTCCACAGGACGGCGATGAGGACGAACCAGATGTCGTGCAGTTCCATGACAGTGCCTCCCTCGGCCTAGTAGGAGAAGGCCATCGGCTTGTCGGCGTCACGGAGGTCGCCGCCGATCCTGGTGGGCGGGTTGAGGTCGGCCTCCGTGAGTTCGGGCGGGCCGGCCTTGACGTACTTCACGAGCAGCTTGACCTCGACGACGGCGAGGATGGCGTAGAGCGCCGTGAAGACGGCGATGGAGATGAGGACCTCGCCCTGGGAGACGCCGGGGGAGACCGCCTGCCGGGTCTGGAGCACGCCGTAGACGGCCCACGGCTGGCGGCCCATCTCGGTGAAGATCCAGCCCCAGGAGTTGGCGATCAGCGGGAAGGCCAGCGTCCAGACGGCGATCCGCCAGTACCACGTGGTCAGCTGCGGTCCCAGCGCCTTGTTCTTGAACAGCACCAGGTGCGGCACCTCGTCCTCGCCGACGCGCAGGTGCTGCGGCAGCAGGAACTTCTTGCGGGTGAGCCAGAGTCCGGCCATGCCGATGGCGAAGGACGCCATGCCGAACCCGATCATCCAGCGGAAGCCCCAGAAGGTGACCGGGATGTTGGGCCGGTAGTCGCCGGGCCCGAACTTCTGCTGCTCGGCCTTGTTGACGTCGTTGATGCCGGGGACGTAGGAGCTGAAGTTGTCGTCCGCCAGGAAGGACAGCAGGCCGGGTATCTCGACGGCGACCGTGTTGTGGCCCTTCTCCACATTGCCGTAGGCGAAGATCGAGAAGGGAGCCGGCTTCTGGCCGTCCCACAGGGCCTCGGCGGAGGCCATCTTCATCGGCTGCTGCTTGAACATGACCTTGCCGAGGGTGTCGCCGCTGATCGCGGTGAGCATTCCGGCGATGACGACGGTGATCAGGCCGAGCCGCAGCGAGGTCTTCATCGTGCCCACGTGCTTCTTGCGGGCGAGGTGGTAGGCGGCGACGCCGACCATGAAGGCGCCGCCGGTCAGGAAGGACGCGGAGAGCGTGTGGAAGGCCTGGCTGAGCGCGGTGTTCTGGGTGAGGACCGCCCAGAAGTCGGTGAGCTCCGCGCGTCCCCTGGCCTTGTCGATCCGGTAGCCGACGGGGTGCTGCATCCAGGAGTTGGCCGCCAGGATGAAGTACGCGGACAGGAGGGTGCCGATCGACACCATCCATATGCAGGCCAGGTGGATCCGCTTGGGCAGCTTGTCCCAGCCGAAGATCCACAGGCCGATGAAGGTGGACTCGAAGAAGAACGCGATCAGGGCCTCGAAGGCGAGCGGGGCCCCGAAGATGTCGCCGACGAAGCGCGAGTAGTCCGACCAGTTCATGCCGAACTGGAACTCCTGCACGATGCCGGTGACCACGCCCATGGCGATGTTGATCAGGAAGAGCTTGCCCCAGAACTTGGTGGCCCTGAGGTACTTCTCCTTCTCCGTACGCACCCATGCGGTCTGCAGCCCGGCCGTCAGCGCGGCCAGGGAGATCGTCAGGGGGACGAACAGGAAGTGGTAGACGGTCGTGATGCCGAACTGCCAGCGCGCCAGCGTCTCCGGCGCCAAAGCCAGGTTCACGTCGTCACTCTCCTTACGTCGTCGTGGTCACGACGGCGGTTTGCCCTGACGTGTCCTGCACAACAGGGCAGCAATCGGACTTGCTTGTGAACGCGTTCACATTCACAAGCAATTATGACGTACTGATTTTGGCCGTGTCACCGGGGGTGCCCCCTCCGCCGCGAAGGCGACCTCTTGGCAAGAACTTCAACAACTTGTTGAATTGCACGCCATGCAGATACGGATCTCCTGGCCCGCCGACCGGATCACCGCGACCCTCGACGACACCCCCACCGCACGCGCTCTCCTCAGGGAGCTGCCGCTGGCCTCCTCCGCCCATACCTGGGGCGAAGAGGTCTACTTCGACACCGGCGTCACGGTTCCACGTGAAACGGACGCCCGGCAGGTCGTCGAACCCGGCACCGTGGCCTTCTGGACCGACGGCGACGCCCTCGCCCTCCCCTACGGCCCCACACCGATCTCACGCGGCGACGAGTGCCGCCTGGCCAGTCCGTGCAACGTCCTCGGCCGGATCGACGGCGATCCGCGCCGGCTGGCCTCCGTCCGCGCCGGCGACCCGGTGCGCGTGGAGCTCGTCGACGACTGAGGGCCCGTCCGGCGGTGTGCGCACGGAGCGCACACCCGCCGAACGGGCCCTCGAAGACCGCAAGGAACCGCTCACGCCTCCTTGCGGAACGCCTCGGCCGCCTTCAGGAAGATGTCGTTCGCCTCGGTCTCGCCGATGGTCACCCGCACACCCTCGCCCGCGAACGGCCTGATGACCACGCCCGCCTGCTCACACGCCTCGGCGAAGGCGACCGTGCGCTCCCCCAGCCGCAGCCACACGAAGTTGGCGTGGGTCTCGGGCACGGTCCAGCCCTGGGCGCGCAGCGTGTCGACCACGCGCGTGCGCTCGCACACGAGCGAGCCGACCCGGCCCAGCAGCTCGTCCTCGGCCCGCAGCGAGGCGACCGCCGCCTCCTGCGCCAGCTGGCTCACGCCGAACGGCACCGCGGTCTTGCGCAGCGCCGCCGCCACCGGCTCGTGGGCGATCGCGAAGCCCACCCGCAGCCCAGCCAGCCCGTACGCCTTGGAGAACGTGCGCAGCACACAGACGTTGGGCCGGTCGCGGTAGATCATCACGCCGTCCGGGACCTCGGCGTCGCGGATGAACTCGCGGTAGGCCTCGTCGAGCACGACCAGCACATCACCGGGCACCCGGTCGAGGAAGCGCTCCAGCTCCGCCCGCCGCACCACCGTGCCGGTCGGGTTGTTGGGGTTGCAGACGAAGATCAGCCGGGTGCGGTCGGTGATCGCGTCCGCCATCGCGTCCAGGTCGTGCACCTCGTCCGAGGTCAACGGCACCTTGACCGAGGTCGCCCCGCTGATCTGGGCGATGATCGGGTAGGCCTCGAACGAGCGCCAGGCGTAGATCACCTCGTCGCCGGGGCCGCTGGTGGCCTGGATCAACTGCTGGGCGACGCCGACCGAACCGGTGCCGGTCGCCACGTGGGAGGCCGGCACCCCGAAGCGCTCGGCCAGTTCCTCGGTCAGGGCGGTGCACGCCATGTCCGGGTACCGGTTGAGGTCGCAGGCGGCCGCCGTCACGGTCTCCATGACGCCGGGCAGCGGCGGGTAGGGGTTCTCGTTCGAGGACAGCTTGTACGCTGCCGGGCCGTCGGCCGCTGCAGGCTTTCCCGGCTTGTAGGTGGGGATACCCTCCAGCTCGGCGCGCAGCTTCGGGTTCTTCTCGCTCACCGCAGTCCTCCTCGTGACCACACCGGCTTCCAATACTGCACACCCTATGAGGATTGGCCGCCGCTGCGAATGGGTCGGCGGCCCTCACTCCCGCCGGGGGCGCGGACGGTCTCGTCGGCGGGCGGGACTCGCGCGGCCGGGTACCCGCGCACGTCGTGCGGACATCAGGGACATCGTCTGACGAAGAGGTGCAAATCAGGGGCGCACCATACATATATCTATGCGCCGGTGGCTTGCGCCGTGGCGCGCGTCCCCCATGAAGGTGAGTTGAGACCTCTTCGATACCTCGGAGGCTCGACAGGCACACACCTGCCACCGCATCACGTACTGCCGTGAGAACGACGAACAGGCTGCGTTTCTCAGGTACTTACACGCTTCTGACCATGCAGAAACGTGCCTGCCAATGTGTGCATATGCGTCCGCGCTACCCCACCGTATGAGCCCTACTATCGGCTCGCCATGACAGCAGCAGGGAAGCACCAGGTGAGCCGCGCGGAAACCTCACGGCGAGGCAGCCGGCCGGGCCGGGCGGGCATCAGAGACGTGGCCGCCGCCGCCGGAGTCTCCATCACGACCGTCTCCGACGCCCTCAACGGCAAGGGCAGACTCCCGGACGCCACCCGCCGCCATGTCCGCGAGGTGGCCGACCGGCTGGGGTACCGCCCCTCCGCCGCCGCCCGCACCCTCCGTACCGGCAAGTCGGGCCTCATCGGTCTGACCGTGACCACGTACGGGGATGAACCTTTCACCTTCACCGAGTTCGCGTACTTCGCCGAGATGGCCCGCGCCGCCACCTCGGCCGCGCTCGCCCGCGGCTACGCCCTCGTCATCCTCCCCGCGACCTCCCGCCACGACGTGTGGTCGAACGTCGCCCTGGACGGCACGGTCGTCATCGACCCCTCCGACCAGGACCCGGTCGTCAGCGAGCTGGTGCGGCAGGGGTTACCCGTGGTCAGCGACGGCCGTCCGGTCGGCGCGCTGCCCGTCACCGCCTGGGTCGACAACGACCACGAGGCCGCCGTCCTCGGCATCCTCGACCACCTCGCCGAGGCCGGCGCCCGCCGCATCGGCCTGCTCACCGGCACCTCGACCGACACGTACACCCACCTGTCGACCACCGCCTACCTGCACTGGTGCGAGCGTGTCGGCCAGGACCCGGTCTACGAGACCTACCCGGCCCACGACCCGTGCGCGGGCGCCGTCGCCGCCGACCGGCTGCTGGCCCGCCCGGACCGGCCCGACGCCGTCTACGGACTGTTCGACCCCAACGGCACCGACCTGCTCGCCGCCGCCCGCCGCTACGGGCTGCGCGTCCCCGACGACCTGCTGCTGGTGTGCTGCAGCGAGTCCACGGTGTACGCCAGCACCGAGCCGCCCATCACCACGCTCTCCCTGAAACCGCGCCGCATCGGCACGGCGGTCATCCAGCTCCTCATCGACGCCATCGAGGGAGTCGAGTCCGACCACCCGGTCGAGCAGGTGATACCGACCGAGCTGATCGTGCGCACCTCGTCCCAGCGTCGCCCGCCGCGCACGACGGTCAGCCCGCCACGCGCGCCGGAGGGACGGTAGGGACAGCCGGCCGCGAGCGCGCCGAAGACTGCCCAATCGGGGCGAAAGCCGCGGTGAACCTGAGTCCTGTTCCGATTCACCACCCCTGGGTCATCACATGGCGCGATCCGCATTCCTATGATGGGCGCACGACACCGCGGGCCGCTGCGACCAGGCAGTCCGAAGCGGTGCAGATGCGGCGCGATGGTGGAGGGGTCGATGACTCAGGGGGCCGGTCAGGGACCCGAGGTGGAGCGGACGGCGACGTTGCGTGACTTCCGCGTGCCCGCGTATGTGAACGAGACCGGCCCGTACGCCCACGGCAGCCGTGCGGCCGAGACCGCGGCGCCGGCCGAGCCCGGCTACCCGGCGGCCCCGGAGGGCTACCCGGACGGGTACACGCCGACCGAGCGTGACCTGCCCGTCATCCACCGCGGCGACACGCTCCAGGTGAACACGGCCCCGGCGGCCGCGCCGGCCGTGCAGCAGCCCGCCACCGGACCCGGCCCGCTGTTCGTCGTCGGCGATGTGCACGGCTATCTCGACGAGCTGGTCGCCGCCCTCCAGGCGCAGGGCCTCGTCGACGCCGCGGGCCAGTGGTGCGCGGGCACCGCACGGCTGTGGTTCCTCGGCGACTTCACCGACCGCGGTCCGGACGGCATCGGCGTCATCGACCTGGTGATGCGGCTGTCCGCCGAGGCGGCCGCGGCCGGCGGCTACTGCAAGGCGCTCATGGGCAACCACGAGCTGCTGCTCCTCGGCGCCCGGCGGTTCGGCGACACCCCCGTCAACTCCGGCGCGGGCACCGCCACCTTCCAGGCGGCCTGGCTGCTCAACGGCGGCCAGAAGTCCGACATGGACCGCCTCCAGGACCACCACCTGCAATGGATGGCCCGCCTCGACGCGATCGAGGAGGTCGACGGCTATCTGCTCGTGCACTCCGACACCACCGCCTATCTCGACTACGGCCGCTCGATCGAAGAGGTCAACGACACCGTCCGCGAGGCGCTCACCCGCAACGACGCGGACGAGGTGTGGGACCTGTTCCGCAAGTTCACCAAGCGCTTCTCCTTCCGTGACGAGGGCGGCGCCGACGCCGTGCGCTCCCTGCTCGATACGTACGGCGGCACCCGCATCGTTCACGGCCACAGCCCGATTCCCTATCTGCTGGGCGAAGTCGGCTCCGAGGAGGGCGACGACTCGACCGGGCCCGTGGTGGAGGGACCGCACGTCTACGCCGACGGGCTGGCCATCGCGATGGACGGCGGCGTGACCATGGCCGGGAAGCTGCTGGTCCAGCAACTGCCGCTGGACGGCTGAGCGTTCACCGCACCCTCGCTCCACGCGTGCCGGCCGATCCGGCCGGCACGCAATTTGTGGAAACCCCCTGTCACCGCGCGCCGTCGCGGCTCTACCATCGGCTTATCCGTAGCAGGCTCCCCTCCGTTTCTGCCCGACGGCTCGTCGCCATGCGAGCCCCCAAGCCCTACGGAGCATCGGGGGATGCACATGAACAGCGTTCCGCAGTACCTGCTGAGCGAGGATCGCCAGGAATTCGAGCGGATCCTTGATGAGGCGCTGCGCTCCGCCCCACACCGCCCGGAACTCGCCGCCATCGGAAAGCGGCTCACCACCGAGCAGTTGCGCACCATGGCGCTCGGCGCCACGGCCCTCATCACGGCGGCCGCCGCGGACGAGTACCAGCACTACGTGAAGACCCGTGAGGAACTGCGCCGGCCGGCGCCCACCGCCCCGTCCGTCCTGGACACCGGCGCGGCGGAGCCGGGCACGGTCACGGCGGCCGCCGGGGCGGCCGGCGCGGGCGCGGGGGCCGTCGTCGCGGTGCTCGCCCCGGTCCTCGCCGGGATAGCGGCGACCGTCTTCCTGCTCGTCGGCTATCTGCTGAAGATGCTCGACCCGGCGCCCGCCTTCGCCCGGACGATGATCACCGCCGGCTGGGTGTTCGGCGCGGTGACCGCGGCCTCGATCGTGGTCGCCGGCGCCGGACTGCTGATCGCGGCCCTGCGCAACCGGTCCTCGACCGAGTACGGCGGCCACGGCGGCCTCCCCGAAGAGGTCGGCCAGGCCAGGGAGGCGTGGCGCGACGCGCTGCTCGAACGCGGCATCGTGCCGTTCCTGCACGCGGCGCTGGCCGCTCCGGGCGCGGTCGTCCCGCGCCGCACCACCACGGCGGCGCCGGGCGACCGCATCCCGCACCTCGGATACGGCCGCCCGGGATTCAGCAGCCCCGACGAAGGGGCGCCGACCGCTCGTCCCCGCTTCACCAGTCCGGACTTCAGCAGCCCGGACTTCGGCGGACCGGAGCACCGGCCGGAGTAGCCGCCGCGCCGGGGCCGGCTGTGCGGCCACCCGGGGGCCCCGAGCCCCCGGGCGCCGCCCGGCCCCGTGCCGCGCTCACTCGGCCAGCGGCAGGTACACCCGGTTCCCGCTCGCGGCGAACTCCTTCGACTTCTGCAGCATGCCTTCGGCGACCTCCTCGGCGGAGACCCCGTCCGCCGCCTTGCCGCCGAACCGTTCCGTGATGCTCTGGCTGATCTTCATCGAGCAGAACTTCGGACCGCACATCGAGCAGAAGTGCGCCGTCTTGGCCGGCTCCGCCGGAAGCGTCTCGTCATGGAACTCCCGTGCCGTGTCCGGGTCGAGCGCCAGATTGAACTGGTCCTCCCACCGGAACTCGAAGCGGGCGTCGGACAGCGCGTCGTCCCACTCCTGCGCGCCCGGGTGCCCCTTGGCGAGGTCCGCCGCGTGCGCGGCGATCTTGTAGGTGATCACGCCGGTCTTGACGTCGTCCCGGTTGGGCAGTCCCAGGTGCTCCTTGGGCGTGACGTAGCAGAGCATCGCCGTGCCCCACCACGCGATCATCGCCGCGCCGATGCCGGAGGTGATGTGGTCGTACGCCGGAGCGACGTCCGTCGTCAGCGGACCGAGCGTGTAGAACGGGGCCTCGTCGCAGATCTCCTGCTGGAGGTCGATGTTCTCCTTGATCTTGTGCATCGGGACGTGTCCCGGGCCCTCGATCATGGTCTGCACGTCGAACCGCTGCGCGATCCGGTTTAGTTCCCCGAGCGTCCGCAGCTCCGCGAACTGCGCCGCGTCGTTGGCGTCCGCGATCGAGCCCGGCCTCAGACCGTCGCCGAGGGAGTACGTGACGTCGTAGGCGGCGAGGATCTCGCAGAGCTCCTCGAAGTTCTCGTACAGGAACGACTCCTGGTGGTGCGCGAGGCACCATGCCGCCATGATCGAGCCGCCGCGCGAGACGATGCCCGTCTTGCGGTTCGCCGTCAGCGGTACGTACGCCAGCCGCACACCGGCGTGGACCGTCATGTAGTCCACCCCCTGCTCGGCCTGCTCGATGACCGTGTCCTTGTAGATCTCCCAGGTCAGCTCCTCGGCCCGGCCGTCGACCTTCTCCAGGGCCTGGTAGAGCGGAACCGTCCCGATGGGCACGGGGGAGTTGCGCAGCACCCACTCCCGGGTGGTGTGGATGTTGCGGCCGGTGGAGAGGTCCATGACCGTGTCGGCGCCCCAGCGGGTCGCCCAGGTCATCTTCTCGACCTCCTCCTCGATGGAGGAGGTCACCGCGGAGTTGCCGATGTTGGCGTTGACCTTCACCAGGAATCGCTTGCCGATGATCATCGGTTCGATCTCCGGGTGGTTCACGTTGGCCGGCAGCACCGCGCGGCCCGCCGCGATCTCCTCGCGGACGACCTCGGGAGCGACGTTCTCCCGGACCGCCACGAACTCCATCTCCGGCGTGATCTCCCCGCGCCGCGCGTAGGCGAGCTGGGTCACCGCCCCGCCGCGGCCCCGGCGGGGCTGGCGCGGCCGGCCCGGGAACACCGCGTCGAGGTTGCGCAGACCGCCGCGCGGCGAGGTGTGCTTGATGCCGTCGTCCTCGGGACGGACGGGACGGCCCGCGTACTCCTCGGTGTCGCCGCGGGCGATGATCCAGTTCTCCCGCAGCGGCGACAGGCCCCTGCGGACGTCGGTCTCCACGAGTGGATCGGTGTACGGGCCCGACGTGTCGTACAACGTGACCGACTGCCCGTTGGTGAGGTGCACTTGACGGACCGGCACGCGCAGATCGGGGCGTGAGCCCTCGACGTACGCCTTGTGCCAGCCGATGGACTCGCCGGCCTCCCCGCGAGGAGCGGACTGCTCCCCGTCGCTGGACAACTGCGTGGAGGCAGGCGTGCGTGCGTCCTTGTTGGTCATGAGACCTACTCCCTACGCCGGCATTACCCGGTAACAGGTTCGGCGGTCGACGCAGCGGTTCCCGTCCGGCAGGTTTCACGTGAAACACCGTTGGTTCCACGTGAAACACCGCGAAGACGAAGGTCAGCGCCCTCTCAGCCCGGTGCTCCGAGCTCCCGCGTGTGCAAAGGTGCCTCCACGCTAGCGTCATCTGTGGCGCGGTGAACAGTGGGCCTCCGCCCTTCTTGCGATGATCGGGCGGTGACCACGACACAGCAGTTCCCCCATCCGCCGCCCGAACCGGGGCGCGGAGCCTCCGGCGAGCACGGGCATCAGCACGGCCCGCAGCAGGACCACGGACAGGCGCACAGCCACGGCCACAGCCACAGCCATGGCCCGGCGACTCCCGTCTCCAAGCATCTGCGCAAGGTCATCGCCGCGATCCTCATCCCGTTCGCCGCGGCGGTGCTCGTCGGTCTCGCCGTCCTGTGGCCCGGTGGCGCCCCCTCGCACCAGCGCACCGGCGTGGGCTTCGACCGGCAGACCCAGCAGGCCACGGTCACCCAGGTGGTGGCGGTCAGCTGCAAGGCGGTGAACACCTCCGGGGACGCCCCGACCGGCGACACCTCCACCGCCGAGGGCGCCTCCGCGCAGGCCCAGGCCACCGGCGACTGCAAGAAGGCCACGGTGCGGGTCGACACCGGCCACGACAAGGGCCGGACCTTCACCGAGATCGTGCAGCCCGACCAGTCACGGCAGCTCCACCAGGGCGAGAAGGTGGTGGTCGCCTATGAGCCCTCCGCGCCCAGGGAACTCCAGTACTCGGTCACCGACGTCAACCGGCGTCTCCCGGTGGCGCTCCTCGCGGGCGTCTTCGCACTCGCCGTCGTGGTCGTCGGGCGGTTGCGGGGCGTCATGGCACTGGTCGCCCTGGCCATCAGCTTCCTGGTGCTGAACCTGTTCATCCTGCCCGCGATACTGCAGGGCTCGAACCCGCTGGTCGTGGCCGTGGTCGGGGCGAGCGCCATCATGCTGATCGCCCTGTACATGTGTCACGGCCTGTCCGCACGGACGTCGGTGGCGGTGCTCGGCACCCTGATCTCCCTGGTGCTGATCGGCCTTCTGGGCTCGCTGTTCATCGGCTGGGCCGCGCTCACCGGCAACACCGACGACAACACCGGGCTGATCCATGGCCTGTATCCGTCGATCGACATGAGCGGCCTGCTGCTGGCCGGCGTCATCATCGGTTCGCTCGGCGTCCTCGACGATGTGACGGTGACCCAGACCTCCGCGGTCTGGGAGCTGCACGAGGCCAATCCGACGATGGGCTGGCGCGGGCTGTACCGGGCGGGCATCCGCATCGGGCGCGACCACATCGCGTCCGTGGTCAACACCCTCGTCCTCGCCTACGCGGGCGCCGCGCTGCCGCTGCTGCTGCTCTTCTCCATCGCGCAGAGCAGTGTGGGGACCGTCGCCAACAGTGAGCTGGTGGCCGAGGAGATCGTCCGTACGCTGGTGGGCTCCATCGGCCTGGTGGCCTCGGTGCCGGTCACCACGGCGCTCGCCGCGCTGGTGGTCTCGGCCGACCGACCGGCGCCGGCCGGGAGCGGCGGAGTCGGCCCCGGCGTCCCGGCGCCGGCACGTGGCGGCCGAGGCAGGCGCCGCAAGCGCTGACCGGACGTCGTGAGCGGCGGTGCGGCGCTCCGCACCACCGGCGGGAGCGGCGACGTGTCCCTCCGCCGTCAGCACCCCCTGCCGAAACGCTTCAGCCCGCGCTCTGCTCCTCCGCGAGGATGCGGTCCAGCGCCTCGTCGAGATGGGTGTCGAAGTCGGCCAGCGCGCCCTCCTGCCCCAGCGGCACCAGCTTGTCCGTACGGTCGAGGAACGCCACGAGCGGCGCGGTGGAGGAGCGGAACAACGCTCGGTCCGGACCGACCTGAAGCCGGATCAGGACCTCGCTCAGGGAGTCGCTGTCGGCCGGCGAGATCCGCACATCGCCGTCCCCGCACGGCGCCCCCACCCCGTCGATCAGCAGCTCCCGGCCGAAGGCCCAGGTCACCGGGGCATCGCCGGGCAGATGGAAAGTCAGCCGCACGGCATAGGGATCACAGGTCTCGTACCGCAGTTCCACCGGAATGCGGAAAGAGAGCTCCTCGGACACGAGAAAGCTCATCATGACCTCTGCCTGTACGGACTCGCGCATTGCTACCCCGTCATCTGCCGTCGACTGGCCGGGAATCATCCAAGTGTCACTTGAGGCATCTTGCTGAACGTACACGCCGGATCACAAGGAGTGAGTTTTCAGATACTGATAGCGAGCGCCAGAGAGCCGGCGCTGCGCCCCACCTCGTGCTGCAACTGCCGTGCGGCGGAGGGCAGCCGGTCGGCCTGGTGTGCGGGGAGCGACAGCGCCACGGTGCAGGCCGTCGTGCCCACGGTGATGGGCACCGCGGCGCAGACCGTCCCCAGCGCGTATTCCTGCCGCTCCGTCACCGGTTCCATGCGCCCGACCCGTTCGACCCGGCGCAGCAGCGCGTGACCGTCACGGACCGTGTACGGCGTGAGGGACCGCGCGGGATGCCGGGCGAGGTGGTCGCGGCGGGCGTCCTCGTCCAGCTGCGAGAGCAGGCACTGCCCGACCGCGTGCGCGTGCCCGGTCTCCCGGAAGTCGGCCCACTCCTCGACCGCCGGACAGGCCGGGGCGTCGGCCACGCACAGGACGTCGATCTCGCCGTCCCGGTACATCGCGTAGTACACCGGCGCACCGATCGAATCCCGCCATCGTCCGAGCGTGTCGGCGATCGTGCCGCGACGTTTCTGCGCGGCTCCGCTGCTGCTCAGCCGCTCGGCCGCCTCGCCGAGGAAGAACAGCCCCTTGTCGCGGTGCAGATAGCCCTCGTGGACCAGGGTGCGCAGCAGGTGGTAGGCGGTGGGCAGGGCGAGACCCGTCTCGCGCGCCAGCTGCTTGGCGGTGGCTCCGTGCGGGTGCCCCGCGACGGTTTCCAGCAGCCGCATCGCGCGCTGGACCGATCCGATGAGCGTCTGGGCCGTACGGGCGGGCGGCTGCTCCGGCACCCGCGGGCGGGCCCGGTCCGCCTCGGGGGTGGAACGCGGCTGCGCCGGCAGCGCCATGGCGCGGGACGGCGTCCCGAGAGCGGAGGGTGCGGGCCGGGGTGCGGGCCGTTCTGCGGGTGCGGTGTCAACCGTGGCCAAGGGTCACTCCCGGAGCGCGTGGGGGCAGCCCGTGCGGGGAAACACGGGTGGGGGGCGCCGCCCGCGGGGGCCGGCCCCCGCGACGATCTCCGGACCTTATCCGCCTGCCACCGCTCAGGGACGGCTTGCCGGGGAAACTTCCCTCCCGCGAGGGAACCGGTGCGTCGTGTTACCGGTCACCGGTGTCCCCGGGGCGCTCACCAGTCGCTGCGCGAGCTCGCCATGAACTTCCGCACGATGTAGATCAGTCCGCCGACCAGGGCGACGCAGATCAGCAGCTTGAAGAGCAGGTAGATCACGAAGTGGACCACGCTCGCTATCAGCCCGCCGAACACGACCAGGGCGATGACCGGCACCGCGACCCACTTCACCCACCACGGCAGCCCCGCGAAGATCTCTCGCATTGCCCTCGTCCCTACCTCTCGCCCGTGCTCGCCGGGCCCGTCGATGTCCTGCACTCGATGCTAGGGCCGACGAAGGGCCTGACGGGGGCTCCGCATCCCTTGTCCTCCCCTGACCGATCCCCTAGGGAACCCGGAGAGAACGCCTCAGGCTTCCGGGGGAGAGAACACCACCAGGACCCGCAGGTCCTCGCTGATGTGGTGGAACTTGTGGGCGACCCCGGCCGGAACGTACACCACGCTGCCGCGCGCCACCTCGGTCGTCTCCAGGCCCACCGTGATCGCAGCCCGGCCGCTCACGACGAAGTACACCTCGTCCTGACCGTGCGGCTGCTGCGGGTCGTGCTCGCCCGCGTCGAGCGCGTACAGCCCGACCGACATGTTCCGCTCCCGCAGGAACTGAAGGTAGGCGCCCTCGTTGGCGGCTCGCTCCGCCTCCAGTTCGTCCAGCCGGAATGCCTTCATCGCCTCGCCCGTGTCCGTAGTCGATCTCGTCTGCCACGATCAGACACATGAAGAATTTCGTAGTCAAGACGATCGCCAACGCGGGTGCTCTGGCGGTCGCCGTCTGGCTGCTCGACAAGATCACCCTGACCGGCGACAGCACCGCCAAGGAGGCCGGCACGCTGATCGTGGTGGCCTTGGTCTTCGGTCTGGTGAACTTCCTGGTCAAGCCGGTGCTGAAGGTGCTGACCCTCCCGCTGTTCATCCTCACGCTCGGTCTCATCACCCTGGTCGTGAACGCGCTGATGCTGCTGCTGACCTCCTGGGTGTGCGGCAAGCTCCAGCTCAGCTTCCACGTCGAGGGCTTCTGGACCGCCGTCCTCGGCGGCCTCGTCGTCTCGGTCGTCTCCTGGGCGCTGCACATGGTCCTGCCGGACGAGGACTGAGCGACCCGGCCGCACTACGCGGCCACCGGGCTCTGAGAGGGTGGGAGCGGCGGGCCGGGGCCCGCGGGCACGACGACAGCAGGCGAAAGGACGGGCGGCATGGGCGACTCCGCTGCGGACGGCACGAACGGCACCGGGCGGGACACCGGTCTTCCGGCGGGCGACGGCACCGGGCGGGACACCGGTCTCCCGGCGGGCGACGGCACGCGCGCGGTGCGGGCCGGACTTCCCGAACCGGTCAAGCACGAGCCGACCCTCCCCGGCCCGGTCTTCGCCGCCCACTTCCACCTGCCGGGCGAGCCGACGGGCCCGTACACCTACGGCCGGGACGAGAACCCGACCTGGACGCTGCTCGAACAGGCCATCGGCGAGCTGGAGTCGCCCGGTCAGGACGTGCGGACGCTGGTGTTCGCCTCCGGCATGGCGGCCATCTCCGCGGTGCTCTTCTCCCAGCTGCGCGCCGGCGACGCCGTGGTCCTGCCCGACGACGGCTACCAGGCGCTTCCCCTGGCGCGCGCCCAGCTGGAGGCCTTCGGCGTCGAGGTACGCACCGCCCCGACCGGCGGGGACGCCCAGCTCGACGTGCTGGACGGCGCCCGGCTGCTGTGGATCGAGTCCCCGTCCAACCCCGGGCTGGACGTGTGCGACATCCGGCGGCTGGTCGATGCCGCCCACGCGCGGGGCGCCCTGGTCGCCGTCGACAACACCCTCGCGACGCCGCTGGGACAGCGGCCGCTGGAGCTCGGCGCGGACTTCTCGGTGGCCAGCGGCACCAAGCAGCTCACCGGGCACGGCGACGTCCTGCTCGGCTACGTCGCCGGCCGGGACGGTGAGGCCATGGCGGGCGTGCGGCGCTGGCGCAAGATCGTCGGCGCGATCCCGGGTCCGATGGAGGCCTGGCTCGCGCACCGTTCGATCGCCACCCTGCACCTGCGCGTCGAGCGGCAGAACGCCTCGGCCCTGGCCCTGGCCGAGGTGCTGCGCGGACGCCCGGAGGTGACCGGGCTGCGTTACCCGGGGCTCGCCGACGACCCCTCGCACGCGGTCGCCTCGCGGCAGATGCGGCGCTTCGGCTGCGTGGTCTCCTTCACGCTGCCCACGCGCGCGCGGGCCGAGCGCTTCCTCGACGCGCTGCGGCTCGTCGACGACGCCACCAGCTTCGGCGGCGTGCGCTCCACGGCCGAGCGGCGCGGGCGCTGGGGCGGGGACGCGGTGCCGGAGGGCTTCATCCGGCTGTCCGTCGGCGCCGAGGACCCGGCGGACCTGGTGGCGGACGTGCTGAGGGCGCTGGACGAATCGGCGCGCTGACCGCTTCGGCGTGACCGGCCCGACGGCCGACGCCGCGCGGCGGGCCCGGTGTCCGGCGCGGCGGGCGGTCCGAGCCTCCCCCCTCGTGGCTCGGACCGCCTTCGGTTCCATGGGTGAAGAACCGTGCGCACCAGGCTAGTTGACTCTTTGTCAGTGTCCAATCACGGTAGCGACAGGGGCCTATCGACATATTTATAGTTGAGTGCGGCCGGTGAGCGGGGGGCACGGGGTGCCGCGAGCGAAGGGCGGACTGTGGATCTGGCGTTGCTGCGTACGTTCGTGACCGTGCACCGGGCGGGTTCCTTCACCCGGGCGGCAGCACTGCTCGGCCTGTCCCAGCCGGCCGTCACCTCGCAGATCCGCACCCTGGAACGGCAGCTCGGCCGCCCCCTGTTCCTGCGCCAGGCCCGCGGTGTCACACCGACCTCCATCGGCGACGAGCTCGCCCACAAGGCCGCCCCGCACCTCGACGCCCTGGTGGAGATCACCGAGTCGGGCCTCGACGACGAGTCCTCGTTACGCACGCTGCACCTGGCCGGACCGCCCGAGTTCACGGCGGAACGGGCACTGCCCGCGCTGACCGAGCTGACCGGTGAGGACGGACAGGGCTTCGCGCTGCGCGCCTCGTTCGGGACCGCGGAGGAGGTGCTGGACGGACTGTCCGCCGGGCACCACGACCTCGCCATCGGGACGGCCCGGCCCCGCGGCGGACTGCTCACGGCGGCTCCGCTCTGCGACGAGGAGCACGTCCTGGTCGCGGCCCCCCGCTGGGCCGAGGAGACGGGGCCCGTGCAGCCGGGGGCCAAGGGCGTGGCAGCTCTGAGGAACGTCCCCGTGATCGAGGTCCACGAGTCGCTGCCGTTCGTGTTCCGCTACTGGGCCTCGGTCTTCGACTCCCGGCCCGCTGTGGCCGGTGCGGTGATCGTGCCCGATCTGCGTGCGGTGCTCGCCTGCGCGGCGGCCGGGGCCGGGCTCGCGGTGCTGCCCCGCTATCTGTGCGCCGACGCCCTGGCGCGGGGGGAGGTGGTGGCCCTCCACGAGCCGGCGGTGCCGCCGCTGCGCACGTACTTCCTGGTGGTGCGCACCGGGACGCTGGCCATGCCGCACATCGCGCGGGCCCACGAGTGGCTGCTGCGGACGGCCCCTCGCTGGTGCTGAGGTCTCTCTCGGGCTCCTACGGGCCTCGCCGGGCGAACGCACGTGGTGGCGATCCACGATGTTTCACGTGGAACAAGCTGGGCCACATTTCTCCCATGACCGTCCGACCCGTGGTCAAGCGCACCGCCCGTGCCGTTCTCCTAGACGGCGACGACTTCGTCCTGATCAAGCGCACCAAGCCCGGTGTCGATCCCTACTGGGTCACTCCCGGTGGCGGGGTCGAGCCGGGGGACACCACCGTCGTCGACGCCCTGCACCGGGAGGTGCACGAGGAGCTCGGCGCCAAGATCAGCGATGTGGTGCCGTGCTTCGTGGACACCGTGGAGCACATCGGAGCGGACGGCGGCGCGACCGGTGTGAAGGTGCAGCACTTTTTCGTCTGCCGCCTGGAGTCGATGGACCCCTCCCAGCGGCACGGACCCGAGATGGAGGAGCCCACGGGGGAGTACGAGATCGTGCGGGTGCCGTTCACCCGCGTCGGCATCGCCTCCGTCCATCTCGTCCCGCTGTCGCTCCGGCACTATCTGGACGGGAACATCGAGGGCGTCCTGGCCCTGCACGCTCCGGACCTCGGCTGACGGCCGTACCGGCGCGCCCCGGTCCCGCGGTTCGCGGGGCGGTGTTTCACGTGAAACGCCCGGCAGCCGTCGGGGCGCTGTACATCCGGTCACGGCATGACCAAAAGCACGCACCTCTCGGCGGAAACGGCTGGACGCCGACGGCACCCGTCGGACAGCCTGACCAGCGTGTCGACTCCTTCCCCCGCCGCCCTGCCCATCCGCCGCCTGACGCTCCGCGATCTCACCGCCTGCGCAGACCTGTCCGAGAACCGGGGGTGGCAGCGCGAGGAGCACAAATGGGGGCTCCTGCTCACCGCCGGGAAGGCCTACGGCATCGACGACCCCGACGGCGGGCTCGTGGCCGCCTGCGTGGTCACCGAGTACGGCGCACAGGGCCGCCCGGCCCTGGCCGCCATCGGCATGGTCCTGGTCGCCCAACGGCACGCCCGCCAGGGCGTCGGACGCCGCCTGATGGGTCACGTCCTCTCGCTGGCGGGCCCCACGCCGCTGACCCTGCACGCGACGCCCTACGGCCGCCCCCTGTACGAGGAACTCGGCTTCAAGATCACCGGGCGGGCGGAGATGGTGGTCGGCCGCTTCGTCCCGGACGGGACACCGTCCGCCGTCGCCACGCGGGCGGCCACCGCCGAGGACCTCACCGGCATCATCGGGCTGGACGAGGAGGTGTTCGGCGCCGACCGCACCCCCCTCATCACCCGGCTGCCCGCGTTCTCCGACCATCTCCTGGTCGCGGAGGACGGCGGCCGGATCATCGGGTACACGGCTGCCTGGCCCAACATGGACACCCATGTCGTCGGCCCGCTGATCGCCCGCGACACGGAGACCGCCAAGGCCCTCGTCACCGCCGTCGCCGCCCGTACCGACCGCCCGCTGCGCACCGACATCGACGCGCGCCACGAGGAGTTGCTGTCCTGGGCGCGACAGCGCGGGCTGGCCTCCGTCTTCTCCAACTCCGTCATGACCTACGGCATCCCGGAGCTGCCCGGCGATTGGACCCGGCGCTTCGCTCCGCTGACCGTGGCGGCGGGCTGAGGACACCGGACCGACACGGCACGTGAACGCCGGCCCCGCGGTGTCCGCGGGGCCGGCGTCGTCACACCGGGGGCTGGTCAGGCGATGCTCTCCAGCGCGGTGACGGCGAAGCCGTGGTCCTGCTCCGGCGCGCCGCCGCCGACGCCGACGGCGCCGATCAGCCGGCCCGCACGCCGTACGGGCACCCCGCCCGCGATGAACAGCAGCGGCCGGTCGAGCGCGGTGGGCAGGGTGTGGAAGGGGGCTCCCGGCTGCACGGCGGTCACGAGGTCGGCGGTGGCGGCGTCCAGTTGCAGGGCCGTGTAGGCCTTGCGGGTGCTGGTCTCCCCCGAGATCAGGACGGCGCGGTCGTCCCGGCGGAAGGCGAGCAGATGCCCGCCCGCGTCCAGCACGGTGACGCTGACCGCGACGCCGGCGTCCTCCGCCGCCTGCCGGGCGGCGGCGACGAGCGCCTCGGCGTCCTGGGTGGTCAGCGGGGCTACGGCAGTGGTGGTGCTCATGCGGGGGTTCTCCTCAAGAGGGGTGCGGTGGGGGGTGGGTCGGTCGACAGCGGTTGGGGCGGCCGACGGTGGGTGGGGCGGGGGCCGCCTCCGGCGGCCGTGCGGCCGCGGTGCGGTGCCGGAGGCGGTCGCCTGCTCAGTGCCGGACGGCGATCGGCCGGTCGGCGACGTCGACGGCATCGACGGCCGTGCTCGGCGCGCTGTCCCGGCGTTCCAGGGCGGCGGAGAGGAGGGCGAGGACCAGGGCTCCCGCGGCGAGGGCCGCGCCGACCCAGTTGGGCGCCGTGTAACCGAGGCCGGCCGAGATGACGAGGCCGCCCAGCCAGGCGGACAGCGCGTTGCCGAGGTTGAAGGCGCCGATGTTGAGGGCCGAGGCCAGCGTCGGGGCGCCGTGTGCCTGGTCCAGGACGCGCTTTTGCAGGGGCGGCACGGTCGCGAATCCCAGGGCGCCGATCAGGACGATGGTCGCGGCCGCCGCGAACCGGTTGTGAGCGGTGACCGTGAAGAGGGCGAGCACCACGGCCAGGGCGCTCAGGGAGACGTACAGCATCGGCATCAGGGCCCGGTCGGCGAACTTGCCGCCGACGAGGTTCCCGGCCACCATGCCGAGCCCGAACAGGACCAGCAGCCAGGTGACCGAGCCGTCGGAGAAACCGGCGACGTGGGTCATCATCGGCGCGATGTAGGTGATGGCCGCGAAGACACCGCCGAAGCCGAGCACGGTCATCGCCATGGCCAGCAGGACCTGGGCGTTCTTCAGGGCGGCCAGCTCGTGCCGCAGGTGCACGCCCTCGGGCCTGGGCAGATCGGGCACCAGCTTGGCGATGCCGGCCAGGCCGATCACGCCGAGGGCGGCGACGAGTGCGAAGGTGACGCGCCATCCGGCGGACTGCCCGACCAGGGTGCCGAGCGGAACGCCCACGACGTTGGCGACCGTCAGGCCGGTGAACATCATCGCGATGGCGCCGGCCCGCTTGTGCGGCGCGACGAGTTCGGCCGCGACCACGGAGCCGATGCCGAAGAAGGCGCCGTGGGCCAGTGAGGCGACCACACGGCCGATCAGCATGACGGAGAACGCGGGGGCCATCGCCGAGAGCAGGTTCCCGGCGATGAACAGTCCCATCAGCAGCATCAGCATGCGCTTGCGGGAGATCTTCGTGCCGAGCACGGTCATCAGCGGAGCGCCGAGCATGACGCCCAGCGCGTAGCCGGTCACAAGGAGACCGGCCGTGGGGATGGAGACCCCGAAGTCGCTCGCGACCTCGGGGAGCAGCCCCATGATCACGAACTCGGTCGTACCGATTCCGAAGGCCCCGATCGCGAGGGCCAGAAGCGCGAGAGGCATGGAGGGACTACCTTCCCAAAGATTGCAAGTGCGCTCTACGTGCTCACACAATAGTTGCATGCGCTGGTTAAATGCAATCGCCGTCTATTGCGGCACTGCCCTATCCTGGACGCAGTCCCACGGGATGGAGGAAAGGCTCATGACTGCGACGGACCCCGCACTCACCGCGCTCGCCCAAGGCTGGTGCGCCCTGTCCCTGCTGCACGGGAGGATCGAGGCGCACATCGAGCGCGCCCTGCAGACGGGCCACGACCTGAGCGTGCGCGAGTACTCCCTGCTCGACGTGCTCAGCCGGCAGCACGACGGTGAGGGCGGCCATCTCCAGATGAAACAGGTCGCCGACGCGGTCGTCCTCAGCCAGAGCGCCACCACCCGGCTCGTCACCCGGCTCGAGGACCGGGGGCTGCTGGAGCGCTACCTGTGCCCCACCGACCGCCGTGGCATCTACACCAACGTCACCGAAGCCGGGCTCGCGCTCCTGGAGGAGGCCCGGCCGACCAACGACGCCGCCCTGCGGGAGGCGCTGGACGAGGCCGCCGAGAAGCCGGAGCTGGCCCCGCTGGTCCGGGTCGTCGAATCGCTGCACGCACCCGCTCCCGCGTGACACCGCGCGGTCCGCATGGCCCGCGCGGCCCGCGTAGGGTGCCGGGCATGGGAGATCTTGAAATACGCGCCGCTGTCGCCGACGACATTCCCTCCATCGTCGGCATGCTCGCCGACGATCCGCTGGGCGCGCGGCGGGAGTCGCCGGACGACCTCACGCCGTACCTGTCCGCCCTGGACAGGCTCCGCGCCGACCCGAACCAGCGGCTGGTGGTCGCCGTGCGCGAGGGCCGGGTCATCGGCACCCTCCAGCTGTCGATCATTCCCGGGCTGTCCCGGCGCGGCGCGGTCCGGTCGATCATCGAAGCCGTGCGCATCCACGCCGACGAGCGCGGCAATGGCCTGGGCACCCGGCTCATCGAGTGGGCGATCGAGGAATCCCGGCGTGCCGGCTGCCAGTTGGTGCAGCTGACGTCGGACAAGTCGCGCACCGACGCCCACCGCTTCTACGAGCGTCTAGGCTTCGAGGCATCCCACGTGGGCTTCAAGCTGACGCTCTGACCGGTGCCGGGACCTGCTGGGGGCGCGTTTCACGTGAAACACCCCCAGCAGAGAGACGCCGGGCACCCCCGGGCAGGCCGCGCGGACTTCGGAGCCCTACGCGATGCCCCGCCACCCCTGCGGGTCCACTCCGCCGGGCACGGAGGCCCCTTCCTCGTACGGCTGGCGCGTGAAAACGAACGATCCGAGGTCCAGGTGGTCCACGGAGCCGTCGGCCCGCCGTACGGGCACCAGCGGCTCCCCCGCGTAGTAGCCCTCAAGACCCGTCCAGGTCCCGTCGCCGTTCGGCCTGAACCGGGAGCGGCGGCCGTTGCCGCTCAGCGGCTCCAGGGAGACGAGCCCGTCGGCGCCCAGCCGCAGCCCGAAGGCGGACGTCCCCCAGTACCACTGTCCCACCAGTTCCAGCGCCGCCGGATTAGCCTCCCGCGCCGGCCGCCAGGGCTCCGGGATGCGCGGCTCGGCGTCGGCGACGATGCGGACGAGATCCGCGCCCACCGCCACCGGTGACACCCCGGAGGTGCAGTTGACCAGCACGACGGCGGACACGTCGTCCTCGGCCGCGATGGTCAGCGAGGCGACGAAGCCCGGCAGCGAACCCGAGTGCCCCACGAGCAGCCGCTCGCCCGACCGTCGCAGCTCCAGTCCCAGACCGTAGGCGTACCCGGCCACCACGTCCGGTTCCTGCGGCGGGGCCGCGGGGGTGCGCATCTCCCGCAGCGATCCGGCACTCAGGACCCGCTCGTCGCCCTGGACGAGGAAGGCCGCGAAGCGGGCCAGGTCCCCCGTGGTGGACCACAGTTGCCCGGCCGGCGCCATCCGGCCGAGGTCCTCGGCGGGCTCGGGCAGCAGCACGTCGGCCCAGGGATGCACCGCCCAGCCACCCGCGTGCGGCGCCTGCGGCTGCCCGCTGGTGCGGTGCAGGTCCAGCGGTTCGAGCACCTCCCGGCGCAGCACGTCCTCCCAGGGGGCGCCCCGCAGCCTCTCCACCAGCGCGCCCAGCAGCGTGTAGCCGGGATTGGAGTAGTGGAACCGCCGGCCGACCGGGTGCCGCAGCGGCTGTTCGCCCAGCACGTCGGAGAGTTCGGGACGCAGGCTGCCGGGGGTGCGTTCCCACCAAGGCGCGGGCGACTCCGCTGCCAGCCCGCCGGTGTGCGCCAGCAGGTCGGCGATCGTGGCCTCCCCGGCGTCGGTGCCGGGCAGGTGCTTCTCCAGCGGGTCGCCGAGATCGAGCAGTCCCTCGTCCCGCAGCCGCAGCACGAGCACGGCGGTGAAGGTCTTGGTGATCGATCCGATGCGGTACTGGGTGTTCTCGTCCGGCGCGTGTCCGGCCACCGAGGTGCGCGCACCGTGCCAGACGGCGCGCCCGCCCCGCACGACCGCCGCGACGAGCGACGGGGCCCGCCCTTCGGCCTGTGCCACGGCGATCCGGTGGAGCAGGGCCCGGCGGGTGCCGGGGAGCAGCTCATCCTGAGGTGTCGTCATGCCCCCAGTCCACCCCGTGCCCCGGTGCGCGTCGAGCGCATTTCCCAGCGCGCGACCGCGAGTCGCGGCGATGATCCGACGCCTTTCCGCGCGCAGGCCGCCGGCCCGGTGTCGCCCTGAGGCCCGTGCCGGCCGCCGGCCCGGTGTCGCCCGGAGGCCCCACGGCGGGACTGTAGGTTCTCAGCTTCTGTGTCATGCAGCGTCGCGGTGACCTGGACGTTTTCAGGCTGTCTCACGGCGTGTCATCTGCCTGCTGTCTCAGCGTCGTGTCATTTCCTCAAGTGAGTGCGGAACGGCCGACCATTCCTCAGTCCTGGTCCGCGCCGTCTGCTGTGTGGGGAAGCAGGGGGAACAGTCGGGTGATGAGGGCCACCGGTCGAGCGCCGTCGGGCCGGGCCAGGGGGCGTTGTTCGCGGTCCTGGTAGGGCGCGAGGGCCCGTCGGATCACGTCCGCGACCCGGCTCATCTCTTCGGGTGTCAGGTAGGCGACGGCACTGAAGGCTTCGTCGTGACGCCATTCGGCCGGCGCCTCGTCTCGCTGAGCCAGCCATCGCTGCCAGCTCTCGTCCTCCAGCCCGCGGGCCAGGTCGCCGAACTGCTCCTCCGCCATGGGACCGTCGGCAGCGGGGGTGTGCTGCCTCAGACGCCAGGGACGTGCGCGGCCCCCGCGGTGGGGGGCCTCTTCGATGTATCCGTGGCGTGCGAGCTGCCGTAGGTGGAACGAACAGAGGCCAGAGCTGTAACCCAGCCGGGAGGCGGCTTCGGTCGCCGTGACGGTGCCGACTTCGGCGAGCAGGTCCAGCAGGGCTGTGCGGACTTCGTGCTCGCGCAATTCTTCGCCGGTGTCGGCTGTCTGGTCGTCCGGGGTGTTGACGTCATCTTCAGTCACTTTGCAAAGTCTGCTACTTTGCAAAGAGCTTGGCAAGCAGTAGTCCTGCGGAAGGCAATCAGCTGCGGTGACCTCCGCTGCCCATCTGTGGCGTGCGCAAAAGGGAGACATTCATGTCTGTTCGTCACGAGCGGTCACGTTCCGTCGACCGACGAGTCCGGGTGCAAGGCCGCCCGGTGGACACCTATCCGGCTCTGCCGCCAGAGGCAGGACGGGGTTCGGTGCGCAGGGTCACGGTGGTCGGTGAGGAGGTGCTGAGCCGTCCATGCCGGGAGGTGACCGAGTTCGGGACTCCGGAGTTGTCGGCGTTAATCGACGACATGTTCCTGACCATGTATGTAGCCGACGGAGCCGGCCTGGCTGCCAACCAGGTGGGCGTTGACCTGCGCCTGTTCGTGTATGACTGTCCGGACGACTATGGGATCCGGCATGTCGGTCACATCATCAACCCGGTTCTGGACCTGCCCGATCCGGGTAGCCGCCGGCTCATTGACGACTTCGAGGGCTGTCTGTCGGTGCCCGGTGCAGGCATGGCGGTTCCCCGCACCGATCGTGCTGTCGCCCGTGGGTTCGACAAGGATGGCAACCCTCTCGTCATCGAGGGGCTGGGGTACTTCGCTCGGTGTCTGCAGCACGAGACCGATCACCTCGTGGGCCGTACGTATCTTGATCGGCTCTCCAAGCGGGACCGCAAGGACGCGTTGCGGCAGATGGAAGACCGCCGGGAGGACGTCTTCGCCCAACGCGCGATCAAGGCCGCCCGCCTGGGCCAATGAGACGCTTGGCAGCAGCGGCCACTTTTCTGCCGAAGGGAGTGGGCCGCATCTTGCGGCCCCGTTCAGCACGTTCGATCAAGGGTCGGCCCAGGTCCCTTTCGAGCCGGTTGATCTGGGTTGTCAGTGTCGATTGGTGAATGGCGAGGGCTCGGGCGGCTTCGGTGACGGTGGGGTAGGGCAGGGCGGCAGCGAAGCGTTCGAGTCGCTGCCGGGCATTTGGGCTGTTCAGGGCGGCGCGCAGGATGGCGGGAGCATCTGTGGCCTGCTCGGGGGCACGGAGGGCAGTGTGGTGGCTGGCTCCGCCGCGTGGCCGGAGGGGGATGTTGTGGGTGTGGGTCCAGCGGGCCATGTTCGCGGTGCTCATGCCGGTTTCGCGGGCGAGGTCCGGCAGAGTTCGGCGGCGGTGGATGTACTGCTCCATGAGCCAGTCCCGTTCGACGGTGCCGCGGCGTTCGTAGTCCTGTGGGCCCTCGCGGAGGGGGATGCCGTACTCCTTGGCAAGGTCGGTCATCACTCTGCGGGAGAAGCCTGTGAGGGTGGCGATCTGCTGGAGAGACTGGTGTTCGTCGAGGTAGAGCTGAGTGAATCGCTCTTCCGGCACGGTTTGCCGGGCTTGCTGCCGGATGCGGCCGGTGGCTCTGGCGGCGTTCTTCGTCAACGGGGGTGCGGGGGGCCGGGTGTTCGTTGAGGACATGCCGGATGGCCTCGACGGTTGTGTCCAGGACCTGAGCGGCGTGCTGAACGGGGTGCTGGCGTTCTCGGACGAGCTGGTGCAGACGAGGCAGGTCGATGTGCGCCGGGTCGGGTCCGGGAAGGGAGAGCCCGGCCAGCAGGGCGGTGGGAGGCTGCCAAGTCACGGGCTCGTCATGGATGTGGTGCGAGGCCAGGAATGCAAGGGCTTCCTGCTGGAGGGCGTGTGCGAGCTCCGGGGTCTGAAGCGCGGTGAAGTGCAAGGATGTCGCCCGGAACTCTGCGCTGTCGAGCCCACCCAGTTCGTCGGGAACAGTCTCGGCAGGCAAGCCGCTGAGACGTTGGAAGAGCTGGCTGTGGGCGATACGTTCGCGCCGTCCGGTCCCCGACGGTGTTCCGGTGCGGCGGCAGAGCTCCAGCCAGCGGTCGTGGGGAAGCAGGCCAGCGTAGTCCAGGAGTCGGCGCCGGCCGTAGTCGATGGGGGTGCGGTCGGCGTCGAGGTGGTCGGCAAGTCGGTCCAAGGCCGTGACGATGCCTGGCCAGTGCGGAAGGTCGTCCAGTTCCTGAAGGAGGCGTGAGATCTCGATGCCGTCGATGGCGTCGCCGACCAGCCGGGCAGCCTGGTCCAAGGAGGTGCGGCTGTCGGGGATCAGCAGCAGGGCTGCGAGGACGGGAGCCAGGGCCCGTCCGTGGATTCCCTCAGGTGGTGTGAGCCGGACCGTCCAGGATGGCCAGAACGTCGTCGGGATCTTCCTGGCTCGCTGCTCGATGTCCCGAGTGGTCCTTGCTGGTCTGCGGGGAGCCTCGGTCATAGTGCGGTAGCGAAGGTGCTCGCTGGGGCGGAAGGAAGGAGCGAGGGCGGCCAGGTGAACGGACTGCAGCACTGGGCTGATGCCCCGGCCCCAGTCGTCGATGCTGGTCGCCGAGATCTGGGTGAGTTCCTCGCGTACTGCTTCCAGCAGGCCCCGCAGGGCCTCGCCGACCGGATGGATTCCTGGCTGCTCCAGGATGCCCAGGGCCATAGTGACCGCGACCGCGGCATCCACGGCTCGGGGCGGGGCCATGAACCCCGGTCGATCCGCCGCCTGTTCGGTGCGCGGGACGACCGGATCGGTGGCGAGGTGCACTTCTGCGATGTCGGCCTGCATCCGTTGACGCAGGACAGCAGCGGGAAGGTCGCTCAGGACGCGAATGCCCAGGGCCCGGATGTCGGCCAGCACCGCCAGTGCCGACTGGGGAACAGTCCGGTAGGGGCCGAAGGCCACCGTTGCCCCGTCGATGATCTCCATCACCCGGTCCTGCGCCAGGAGAACCGGATGGCTTGGAGGCAGGAGTAGCGTCGAAGTGCGGGTCAGATCGGTGCCGCAGCCAGCCGTGATCGGGCCGCCAGGGCGGACCGGCGGATTGCCGCAGAGTTCCGGTTGGGGGACGGACCGGCCTGAACGGGGTCGCTGCCGCGGAACCTGCCCGCAGTGCGGGCAGCGATCCGCCAGCAGGCAGCGGTGCCGGGTGCAGGCGAAGGAGAAGCCGAGCCTCCAGGACAACTGCCAGCGTCCACCGCTGAGTGAAGACACTCCGGGCAGAACCGAGATCCCCGGCCGCGTCCCCAAAGGACATGCCGCGACACGGCCCGGCCTCCGGCACTCATCTGCAGAGCCCGTCCGTCGTAGTGCGCCAGGGTCAGGGAAGTGACCGCCTCCCGGGCCGTCCCGGTGGCGTGCGCGACGGCAGCGGTCAACCGCCCGTCGAGGAAGATCGTCCAGTCCGCCGGAATGCACCGGAACTGGTTTCCGGCCCGCTGCCGGACCGGGGAACCGAAGTGCAGCAGGACATCACCGATGTGTGGTGTCCATCCGCCTGGCCATCGCCTCCAGCCAGGAGTCTAGGGCCTCACCCGGCACGGGCAGCAGCCGGATCGGCACGGTCCGGACCGACGTCCTCATGCGGCTCGTCGGCCCCGGGACCGGGGACGGCTGGTCAGCCGCTTCTTCTCCAGCGCGGCCTGAAGTTCGAGGCGGGCCGCCTCAGACGCCTCATCGTTCTTCACCCGGTCCATCAGCTCCTGGTCCAGCCGTTCAGCGCCGGTGCGGACCGCCCGCTGGCAGCCGCGGGAGGCTCGCAGGCCGGACCTGAGACAGGATCACCCAAACGAGTGATGACGATGAGCAGCAATTCTCAATCCCGTGTCAGATCGGCCACTCAGATGACATTGCGACTGAGAAAATGACACGAGATTTGAGAACCTACAGCGGGACCGGTCAGGTCTGCGCCATGTCCACGAACCGCGAGTAGTGACCCTGGAAGGCGACCGTGATGGTGGCGGTCGGGCCGTTTCGGTGCTTGGCGACGATCAGGTCGGCCTCGCCGGCGCGCGGCGACTCCTTCTCGTAGGCGTCCTCGCGGTGCAGCAGGATGACCATGTCGGCGTCCTGCTCGATGGAGCCGGACTCACGCAGGTCGGAGACCATCGGCTTCTTGTCGGTGCGCTGCTCGGGACCGCGGTTGAGCTGGGAGAGCGCGATGACCGGCAGCTCCAGCTCCTTGGCGAGCAGCTTGAGGTTACGGGACATGTCCGAGACCTCCTGCTGGCGGCTCTCGGCGCGCTTGGAGCCACCGGACTGCATCAACTGGAGGTAGTCGATGACGACCAGCTTCAGGTCGTTGCGCTGTTTGAGACGGCGGCACTTGGCGCGGATCTCCATCATCGACAGGTTGGGGGAGTCGTCGATGTAGAGCGGGGCGGCCGAGACGTCCGGCATCCGGCGGGCGAGCCGCGTCCAGTCCTCGTCGGTCATGGTGCCCGAGCGCATGTGGTGCAGGGCCACCCGGGCCTCCGCGGACAGCAGCCGCATCGCGATCTCGTTGCGGCCCATCTCCAGCGAGAAGATGACACTGGGCAGGTTGTTCTTGATCGACGCGGCCCGCGCGAAGTCCAGCGCGAGCGTCGACTTGCCCATCGCGGGACGCGCGGCGATGACGATCATCTGACCGGGGTGCAGGCCGTTGGTCAGCGAGTCGAAGTCGGTGAACCCGGTGGGCACGCCGGTCATCTCGCCGCTGCGCGAACCGATCGCCTCGATCTCGTCGAGGGCGCCCTCCATGATGTCGCCCAGCGGCAGGTAGTCCTCGCTGGTGCGCTGCTCGGTGACGGCGTAGATCTCGGCCTGGGCGCGGTTGACGATCTCGTCGACGTCGTCGTCGGCCGCGTATCCCATCTGGGTGATGCGGGTGCCGGCCTCCACCAGGCGGCGCAGCACCGCCCGTTCGTGGACGATCTCCGCGTAGTACGCGGCGTTCGCCGCCGTGGGCACAGTCTGCACAAGGGTGTGCAGATAGGAGGCGCCGCCCACCTTGTTGATCTCACCGCGCTTGGTCAGCTCGGCCGCGATGGTGATGGGGTCGGCCGGCTCGCCCTTGGCGTAGACGTCGAGGATCGCCTGGTAGATCGTCTCGTGCGCGGGCTTGTAGAAGTCGTGGCCCTTGAGGATCTCGACGACGTCGGCGATGGCGTCCTTGGACAGCAGCATGCCGCCGAGCACGGACTGCTCCGCGTCGAGGTCCTGCGGGGGGACGCGTTCGAACGAGGAGCCCGCCCCTTCCCAGGAGCCGCTGTCCCGGTCCCGGTCGTGCTGGTCGTCCCGGGCGCGGCCGCCGTCGGGACGCCGCCGGGAGGCGGGCAGACGATCGCTGGGGCCGCTGTCCGCCCAGGGGTCGTCCAAGGGCTCGGAAATACTCACCGAGCCACCTCCTCCCGTCCGCGCTGCGGACCTCGCCGTGCTTCTCTCTTCTACGTCACGGCACTGACAAATCGAGGGCCCGACTCCACTTCCGCGCGTCTTTGTGAGACGGTTCGCGGGCCGTGTGGAAGGAGCGGACGCCGGACCACGGTAGGCCCCCGGGCACCTTCAGCCAATCTGGTTATCCACAGGCCATGTGGACGACGGGCCCGATGCTGTGGAGAACTCGGCAAAACCTGTGCACGACCCGGTGGACAGTGCTGTGAACAAGCCCTCCCCTCTTGCCGCGGCAGCCAGTTGACCTGCGGTGATCCCGTCCACGGGCTGTGCAGAAGAAAAACTTTCCCACTCGGGCCACATTCGCTTCGAACGATGCGCACATGTGCACAACTCAAGACGGTAAGTAAGGATCGCAAAGCCTTTGCATCACTTACCTGTGGACGACTAGATTGACCCCCATGACTCAGGCCCCCGCACGCCGTACGGCCTCCCGGCGACGGCACGACCGAGAGATCGCCGCACTGGCCGTACCGGCCTTCGGCGCACTCGTCGCCGAGCCGCTCTTCGTGATGGCCGACAGTGCGATCGTCGGCCATCTGGGCACCGCGCAACTGGCCGGCCTCGGCGTCGCCTCCGCCCTCCTGACGACGGCCGTCAGCGTCTTCGTCTTCCTCGCCTACGCCACCACGGCCGCCGTCGCCCGCAGGGTCGGCGCGGGTGATCTCCCGGCCGCCATCCGGCAGGGCATGGACGGCATCTGGCTGGCGCTGCTGATCGGGGCCGCGGTGATCGCCCTCGCCCTGCCTACCGCACCCGCGCTGGTGGGCGTCTTCGGCGCCTCCCCCACGGCCGCTCCGTACGCGACGACGTATCTGAGGATCTCCGTCCTCGGCATCCCCGCCATGCTCGTCGTGCTCGCCGCGACCGGAGTCCTGCGCGGACTGCAGAACACCAGGACACCGCTCTACGTGGCCGTCGCGGGCTTCGTCGCCAACGCCGCCCTGAACGTCGGCCTCGTCTACGGCGCCGGACTCGGCATCGCGGGCTCGGCCTGGGGCACCGTGATCGCCCAGTGCGGCATGGCCGCCGTCTACCTCACCGTGGTCGTCCGCGGCGCCCGTCGGCACGGCGCCTCCCTGCGGCCGGACGCCGCCGGCATCAGGACGTCCGCCCAGGCGGGCGTTCCGCTGCTCGTCCGCACGCTCTCGCTGCGGGCCATCCTCATGATCGCCACCGCGGTCGCCGCCCGCCTCGGTGACGCGGACATCGCCGCGCACCAGATCATCCTGTCCCTGTGGAGCCTGCTCGCCTTCGCGCTCGACGCCATCGCGATCGCCGGACAGGCCATCATCGGACGGTTCCTGGGAGCGGAGGACACCGACGGTGCCCGCGAGACCTGCCGGCGCATGGTGCAGTGGGGCATCGCGGTCGGCGTGGCCCTCGGTCTTCTGGTGATCGTGGCCCGCCCGGTGTTCCTGCCCCTGTTCACCGCCGACCCCACCGTGAAGGACGCCGCGCTGACCGCGCTGCTGGTGGTCGCGCTCTCCCAACCGGTCTGCGGTGTCGTCTTCGTCCTCGACGGCGTCCTGATGGGAGCGGGCGACGGCCCTTACCTGGCCAGGGCCATGCTGATCACCCTGGCGGTCTTCGTCCCGGCCGCGCTCCTGGTCCCGGTGTTCGGCGGCGGACTCACCGCCCTGTGGGGAGCGATGACGCTCATGATGGCCGTCCGCCTGCTGACCCTGTGGCTGCGCACCCGCTCGGGGCGCTGGCTGGTGACGGGCGCGACCCGCTGAGGACAATGTCCTGCCCTCGGCCACAACACCCCCCGTTTCACGTGAAACAAGCCCCCGCCGACGCGACCGGACCGGGAGCGACGAAGAGGGACCGTACCCGACCGGGTACGGCCCCTCTCTCAGCTCACGCAGCCGAGCACGGCGATCAGGCCGCGACGACCTCGATGTTGACCTTGGCGGCCACCTCGGGGTGCAGACGCACGGACGTCTCGTGGGCGCCCAGGGTCTTGATCGGCGTACCCAGCTCGATGCGGCGCTTGTCGACCTCAGGACCACCGGCGGCCTTGATCGCCGAAGCGACGTCGGCCGGCGTGACGGAACCGAAGAGACGGCCGGCGTCGCCCGAGCGGACGGCCAGACGGACCTTCACACCCTCGAGCTGGGCCTTGATCTGGTTGGCCTGCTCGATGGTCTGGATCTCGTGGATCTTGCGAGCACGACGGATCTGCTCGACGTCCTTCTCGCCGCCCTTGGTCCAGCGGATAGCGAACTTCCGCGGGATCAGGTAGTTGCGAGCGTAGCCGTCCTTGACGTCGACGACCTCGCCGGCGGCACCGAGGCCGGAGACCTCGTGGGTGAGGATGATCTTCATGATTCGGTCACCCTCCCTTAGCGCGCGGTGGACGTGTAGGGCAGCAGCGCCATCTCACGGCTGTTCTTGACGGCCGTGGCGACGTCACGCTGGTGCTGCGTGCAGTTGCCGGTCACGCGGCGGGCACGGATCTTGCCGCGGTCGGAAATGAACTTCCGCAGCATGTTCGTGTCCTTGTAGTCCACGTACGTGACCTTGTCCTTGCAGAAAGCGCAGACCTTCTTCTTAGGCTTGCGCACAGGCGGCTTCGCCATGGTGTTTCTCCTGTGTGATCAAGAAGTGGGGGTACGACCCGCCCTCCGACCCGGCCGGACCCGAAGGACCCGGCGCGAAGGCCTAGAAGGGAGGCTCGTCCGAGTAGCCGCCGCCGGAGCCACCGGAGCCGCCGGAGCCACCGCCCCAGCCACCGCCGCCGCCCTGGTTGCCACCGGCGGGAGCGCCGGTCGCCCAGGGGTCGTCGGCCGGAGCGCCGCCGCCCTGCTGGCCGCCACCGGGGCCGCCGCCCCAGCCGCCGCCCTGCTGGCCGCCACCGCCGCCGCCATAACCGCCCTGGCCACCGCGGGCGCCGCCGCCGGAGGTCTTGGTGACCTTGGCCGTGGCGTTGCGCAGGCTGGGGCCGACTTCGTCGACGTCCAGCTCGTAGACCGTGCGCTTGACGCCCTCACGGTCCTCGTAGGACCGCTGCTTCAGCCGGCCCTGCACGAGCACGCGCATGCCTCGCTGGAGCGACTCGGCGACGTTCTCCGCCGCCTGACGCCAGACCGAGCAGGTCAGGAACAGGCTCTCGCCGTCCTTCCACTCGTTCGTCTGACGGTCGAAGGTGCGGGGCGTGGACGCGACGCGGAACTTCGCGACCGCCGCACCGGAGGGGGTGAAGCGCAGCTCGGGGTCGTCGACAAGATTGCCGATGACCGTGATGACGGTCTCGCCTGCCATGGGGAACCTCTCGGCGGGTGTGCTGGCTGCTGGTGCTGCTACTCGAATCCCGGAGGCCGGCTGAGCCGAAGGCTCAGTGGGTCTCGGGACGGAGGACCTTGGTCCGGAGGACCGACTCGTTCAGGTTCATCTGGCGGTCGAGCTCCTTGACGACCGCAGGCTCGGCCTGCAGGTCGATGACCGAGTAGATGCCCTCGGGCTTCTTCTTGATCTCGTACGAGAGACGACGACGGCCCCAGGTGTCGACCTTCTCGACCTTTCCGCCGCCGTCACGGACGACAGAGAGGAAGTTCTCGATCAGCGGGGAGACAGAGCGCTCCTCGAGATCGGGGTCGAGGATGACCATCACCTCGTAGTGACGCATGTGGAACCCACCTCCTTTGGACTCAGCGGCCACGGTCGTTCCGTGGCAGGAGGGTTGTGATGCGTACGCAATCGTGTCCGCCAGTAAAACAGCCGGCACTGACAAGCGGGGCGGACCGGCGGGATCGCCGGGCTCTCCTGCGCTCTGCCCGGAAGGCAGACACGGGTGCAGACGGTACAGAGTACCCGCACCCGTGCTTCCGGTTGAAATCGGTGCCCGGTTCCCGGCAATCTGGACACCTCGGGTGTTGATGGCGCTACGATGCGCCGCCTTTCGCAGGAGGTGCCCATGGCACAGACGATGCGACCGAACACCGCCGGCAACGGCCTCTTCGCCACCGACGGCAAGCCCCATCCGCTCCAGGACACGCTGCTCCTGGTCACCCTGGTGCTGGGCCTGACCGCGTTCATCACCGGCCTGGCCGCTCCCGGCCTGCACCTGCTCAGCTCCTGGGCCGGTCTGGTGGGCGTCCTCACCGGCGCGTACGGCCAGTGGGTCTCGGTGACGACACGCCAGCGCTTCGGGCTGATCCTCGGGCTCGGCGCCTCGGCCATCGGCTTCTTCCTCGGCATGTGGCACGGCGGCCCCTTCGGCGGCGTCATCGGCTGACCCGCCCGCACCGGACACTCCTCGCGCGGGGACGTCCGCCCGACGGCGCGGACGCCCCCGCCCCGAGCGCGGGCACAGGCCCCGCCAGGAGCGCGCGCGACGCCCCGGCGGGCGACGGGCCGGGGCGAAGGTGGTGTGCGGCCAGTCTGCGCGCTCCCCTGGCGCAGTAGGCTTCGGCGCGAGAGCCGGAGCCCCTGAACCCATGGGGACAAGCCAGCCCGAGGAGCGCCCCGAATGAGCCTGACCCTGAGGACCATCAGTCGCGAGCAGCATCTGGCCTACATCCAGAGCCTGCCGGCGGCGAGTCACATGCAGGTCCCGGCATGGGCGGACGTCAAGGCGGAGTGGCGCTCGGAGAACCTCGGCTGGTTCGACGACCGTACGGGTCAGATGGTCGGCGCCGGTCTCGTGCTGTACCGCCAGCTCCCCAAGATCAAGCGCTACCTCGCCTACCTGCCCGAGGGCCCGGTCATCAACTGGTTCGCGCCGAACCTGGAGGACTGGATCCAGCCGATGCTGGCGCACCTCAAGCAGCAGGGCGCGTTCTCGGTGAAGATGGGGCCGCCGGTGATCATCCGGCGCTGGAACGCCGAGACCATCAAGCGCGGTATCCAGGACGCCGACGTCAAGCGCCTGCGCGACCTGGAGGCCGACTTCATCGAGCCCCGCGCCTTCGAGGTCTCCGACAAGCTGCGCCGGATGGGCTGGCAGCAGGGCGAGGACGGCGGCGCCGGCTTCGGCGACGTCCAGCCGCGCTACGTCTACCAGGTGCCGCTGGCCAACCGGTCCCTGGAAGAGGTGCACAAGAACTTCAACCAGCTGTGGCGCCGCAACATCAAGAAGGCCGAGAAGGCCGGCGTCGAGGTCGTCCAGGGCGGCTACTACGACCTGGAGGAGTGGCAGCGGCTGTACGAGATCACGGCCGTGCGCGACCACTTCCGGCCCCGCCCGCTGTCGTACTTCCAGCGCATGTGGTCGGCCCTCAACTCCGAGGACCCCAACCGCATGCGGCTGTACTTCGCCCGGCACAACGGCGTGAACCTGGCCGCGGCGACGATGCTGATCGTCGGCGGACACGTCTGGTACTCCTACGGCGCCTCCGACAACATCGGCCGTGAGGTGCGGCCCTCGAACGCGATGCAGTGGCGGATGCTGCGCGACGCCTACGCCCTGGGCGCCACGGTCTACGACCTGCGCGGCATCTCGGACTCGCTGGACGAGACCGACCACCTCTTCGGCCTGATCCAGTTCAAGGTCGGCACCGGCGGGCAGGCGGCCGAGTACCTCGGCGAGTGGGACTTCCCGCTCAACAAGCTGCTCCACAAGGCGCTCGACATCTACATGTCGCGGCGCTGACCGCTCACCCACCGCTTTCCCCACTCCGCCGCGGGCGCTCCCGTCCCCGGCGACCCACGCTCCCCCTCTCTGACACACCACAGCTCTGACACACCACAGCCAGGAGAAAGGTCCCAGGTCCGGCCATGGCGCTCACGCTCTACGTCGACACCGCGCGCTGGCGTGCGCACCACAAGCACGTGCAGGAGCAGTTCCCGGGGCTGGTCCCGGTCTGCAAGGGCAACGGCTACGGCTTCGGGCACGAACGGCTGGCGGAGGAGGCCACCCGGCTCGGCTCGGACGTCCTCGCCGTCGGCACCACGTACGAGGCCGCCCGGATCAAGGACTGGTTCGGCGGTGACCTGCTGGTGCTGACGCCCTACCGGCGCGGCGAGGAGCCCGTGCCGCTGCCCGACCGGGTGATCCGCTCGGTGTCGTCCATCGACGGCGTCTACGGCCTCGTCGGGGCCCGTGTGGTCATCGAGGTGATGTCCTCGATGAAGCGGCACGGCGTCACCGAGCAGGAGCTGCCGCAACTCCAGTCCGCCATCGAGAACGTCCGCCTGGAGGGCTTCGCCATCCATCTGCCGCTGGACCGCACCGACGGCTCGGACGCCGTCGAGGAGGTCATCGGCTGGATGGACCGGCTGCGCGCGGCCAGGCTGCCGCTGCACACCATGTTCGTCAGCCATCTGAAGGCCGAGGAGCTCGTCCGGCTCCAGCAGCAGTTCCCGCAGACCCGCTTCCGGGCCCGTATCGGCACGCGGCTGTGGCTGGGCGACCACGACGCCACCGAGTACCGCGGCGCGGTCCTGGACGTCACCCGGGTGGCCAAGGGCGACCGCTTCGGCTACCGGCAGCAGAAGGCCGCCTCGGACGGCTTCCTGGTGGTCGTGGCGGGCGGCACGTCGCACGGAGTGGGCCTGGAGGCTCCCAAGGCGCTGCACGGCGTCATGCCGCGCGCCAAGGGCGTCGCACGGGCCGGCCTGGCCACGGTGAACCGCAATCTGTCGCCGTTCGTCTGGGGCGGCAAGCAGCGCTGGTTCGCCGAACCGCCGCACATGCAGGTGTCGATCCTCTTCGTGCCCTCCGACGCGCCGGAGCCGAAGGTCGGCGACGAGCTGGTGGCCCATCTGCGGCACACCACGACGCAGTTCGACCGCATCCTGGACCGCTGACGCCCCGAGCAGCGCCGGCACGCCGAAGGCCGTACCCGGGATCCCCGGGTACGGCCTTCCGTCTGTTCCTCGCGCCGTGGCGGGGCCGGTCGCGCACCGTGTCGTTCCGGTGCCTGCTCGCGGCCCTCCGCGCGGTGTTCGCTCAGAGCGAACGGCCCTCGGGCAGGGCCACGGGGCGGCCGCCCCACTCCACCCGCGTCCCCTCGCCGGGGCCCTCGTCGTAGGGTGCGGGGTCCTGGGCGCGCAGGACGAAGACGTCCTCCGCGCGGTCCAGCACACCGCCCGAGGGGTCGTCGTCGCCCGCACGGCGCACGACGTCCCGTTCGGGCCGGAGGATGTCGCGCACGACGACCGCGCACAGGTACAGCGTGCCCGCCAGGTGCAGGACGATGGCCCAGTGGTAGCCCTCGGCCGGCAGCCCCTTGTGGGCGTCCCCGCTGGTCGTGTACGCGAGGTACATCCAGATCCCGAGGAAGTACGCCACCTCGCAGGCCTGCCAGATCAGGAAGTCACGCCACTTCGGGCGCGCCAGAACGGCGAGCGGGACCAGCCACAGGACGTACTGCGGCGAGTAGACCTTGTTGGTGAGGACGAAGGCCGCCACGATCAGGAAGGCGAGCTGGGCGAAGCGGGGCCTGCGCCGGGCGGTGAGCGCCAGCGCCGCGATCCCCAGGGCGCAGAGCACCACCAGCAGCGTGGCCGTGGTGTTCACGAAGTCGGTGCTGGGCGGGTCGCTCGACTCCTGCGACCAGATCAGCCAGAAGGAGCCGAAGTCGACGCCCCGGTCGTGGCTGAACCGGTAGAACTGCCACCAGCCGTCGGACGCGAAGACCATCACCGGCACGTTCACGACCAGCCAGGCCACGACCGCGCCTCCCAGGGCGCTGCCGAACTCCCGCCACCGGCCCGCACGCCAGCACAGCACCAGCAGCGGACCGAGCAGGAGCACCGGGTAGAGCTTGGCGGCCGTGGCGAGCCCGAGCAGGACACCGAAGGCGAGGGAGCGCCCGCGGGACCACATCAGCATCGCCGCGGCCGTCAGGGCGACCGCCAGCAGGTCCCAGTTGATGGTCGCGGTCAGCGCGAACGCCGGCGCCAGGGCCAGCAGCAGACCGTCCCAGGGGCGCCGGGCGTGCGTCCGGACCACGCACACGGCGATGACGGCCGCGCAGACCATCAGCATCCCGGCGTTGACCATCCAGTACCACTGCTCCTGGTGCTGCATGGTGCCGCTGTGCGGGGTCAGCCAGGAGGCGACCTCCATGAAGACCCCGGTGAGCACCGGGTACTCCAGGTACGGCATGTCGCCGGGGAGCTTGTCGAAGTAGGGCACCAGGCCGTCGGCGAAGCCGCGCCCCTGGTAGAGGTGCGGGATGTCCGAGTAGCAGGCCTTGGTGTACTGGGAGCTGGCGCCGAAGAACCAGGCACTGTGGTAGCACGGCGCCTTCTGGACCAGGCCGAGGGCGAACATGCCGATCGCGACGAGCGCGACGACGCGCACCGGGGTCCACCAGGACGCCGCGCGCAGGGCCCGCCGTCCGATCGGGCCGCCGATCAGCTCGCTGCCGGCCGCGGCGACCTCGTCCTCCCGGGTCGGCGGCACCGGGCCGGGCTCGTGCGCGCTCGCTTGCGTCGATTCAGCACTGGGCATGCGGACATCCTGCCGTACGCGGCTGGGAAAACGCCGTGGGCCGCCGCACCCGGTGGGTGCGGCGGCCCGTGTTTCACGTGAAACGGCCCCGGCGGGCGGCGCTGCGCCTAATTGCCGAAGACGCCCCCTCGACTGCCCCAGTTACTGCCCTGACCGCCGTCGTTCTCTCCGGAGGACTCGCTGGTGGTCGGTGACGGGAGGCCGCCGCCGCCGTCGCCGGTGCCGCCGTTGGCGCCGTTGCCGCCATTGCCGTTGCCGCCGTTGCCGTTCCCGCCGTTCGACTGGCCGCCGTTGTCGGAGCAGCCGAAGAAGCCGCAGATCGTCTCGGTCGGCGAGGGCGTCGGGGTGGTGGGCGTCGTGCTCGGCGTGGGCGTCGTCTTCGTCGGCGTCGGGTCGGCCGTCTCGCTCTTGCTGGCCGTGGGGGCGGGCGTCGTCGGGCTGGGCGCGGCGTTGACGATCTCACCGATCGGCTGGGGCGTCGGGAACGACTTCGACGGCTGGCCCTCCAGCGCCTGCAGCATGTAGTCGTGCCAGATCTCGGCCGGGAACGAGGCGCCGTGGATCTTGTCCTTGCCGCCGGTGCCGAACATCGGCAGGAAGGTCCGTGCCTTGTTGTTCGCGTCGTCGTCGAGCCGGAACATGCTGATCGCGGTGGACAGCTGCGGGGTGTAGCCGACGAACCAGGCGGACCGGTTGCCGTCCGTGGTACCGGTCTTGCCGGCCACCTCACGTCCCGGCAGCTTGGCGCTGGTGCCCGTGCCCTTCTCGACCACGGTCTTCAGCACATCGGTGACGTTGTCGGCGATCTTCGAGGTGAACGCGGTCTTGGTGGCGTCCTCGTGCTGGTAGATCCGTCCGTCCTTGTTGACGACCGAGGTGACGGAGAAGGGCTCGTTCTGCTGGCCGCTGGCCGCGAAGGTCGCGTACGCGCCCGCCATGCGGATGGCGCTGGGGTCGGAGATGCCGATGGAGAACGACGGGTAGGTGGTGCCGGTCAGGCTGTCCTTCTTCAGACCCGCGTCCAGCGCCGCATCCTTGACCTTGTCCAGTCCCACGTCCATGCCGAGCTGGACGAAGGCGGAGTTGACCGACTCCCGCATGGCCTCACGCAGGTCGATCATGTAGTCGGGCGCAGAGCCGTACGAGATGTGGTCGTCGTTGGTCTGCAGCCACTCCTCGCCCTTCTCGTTCTTCCAGACGGTCCCGTTGTAGTTCTTGATCTTCAGCTTGTTCTGACCGCTGAAGCGGCTCTTGGGCGAGACCTGGGTGCGCTCGTCCTGCGGCTGCACCTCGTCTCCGTCGGGATCACGGATGCCGTCGCGCATGGCCGCCGCCAGCACGAACGGCTTGAACGTGGAGCCGACCTGGGCGCCGGTCGCGTCGGCGTTGTTCGTGAAGTGCTTGGTGGCGTCCTCGCCGCCGTAGATCGCCTTGATGGCACCGGTCCCGGGGTCCACCGAGGCGCCGCCGAACTGGACGTACGTGTCGTGCGTCGGGCGCTTCTTGGGGTCGATGTTGGTCTTGCGGACCTTGGTGACGGCCTCCTCCAGCTCCTTGACCTTCTTCTTGTCGAAGGTCGTGTGGATCTGGTAGCCGCCCTGCTGCAGGTCGTTCGCCCTGATCTTGGTGTTGTTGATGATGTAGGCCTTGGCGAGGTCGACCAGGTAGCCGATCTGGCCGCTGAGCCGGGTGTTCGACCGGGGGTTCTGCCACTTGGGGAGGGTGGTGTACTTGGCCCGCTCGGCCGCGCTGAGATGCCCGTACTCGACCATCTTGTCGAGCGTGTCCTGCATCTGCGTCTCGGCCCGCTTCTTGTTGGCCTCGGCGGTGGCGGACGGGTCGATGGAGGTGGCGCCGGCCGGGTCGTAATAGGTGGCGCCCTTGAGCATCGCCGCGAGGAAGGCGCACTCGCCCGGGTTCAGGTGAGTGGCGTCCTTGTTGAAGTACGCGCGCGAGGCCGCCTGGAGACCGTAGGCGCCGCGTCCGTAGTACGCGGAGTTCAGGTACCCCGCCATGATCTCGTCCTTGGGGACGTCCGTGCCGACCTTGATGGCGACGAAGATCTCCTTGAACTTGCGGGAGACGGTCTGCGACTGGTCGTCGAGCATCGCGTTCTTGACGTACTGCTGGGTGATGGTCGAGCCACCCTGCGTCTGGCCGCCGCGCGCCATGTTGAACACGGCCCGCGCGATGCCCTTCGGGTCGATGCCGCTGTCGGTCTCGAACGTCTTGTTCTCCTGCGAGATGACGGCATACCGCATCTCGGCCGGGATGTCCGAGTAATCGATGATCTGGCGGTTGATCTCACCGCCCGTGCGTACCATCTCAGAACCGTCGGACCAGTAGTACACATTGTTCTGGGCGGTCGCCGTATCGGCGACGTTCGGCACGCTCACCATGGCGTAGCCGACGCCCGCGACGGCCACCAGGCTGCCGACGAAGCCGACGAACAGGCCCGTCATCAGCTTCCAGGAGGGCGTCCAGCGGCGCCAGCCGTCCTTGCCCGCGCGCGGGTAGTCGATGATTCGCTTCTTGGCGGGCGGCGCCGTGCGGCCGCGTCCCGGTCCCGACGGGTCCGCTCCTCTGCGCCGGCCGCCGCCCCGCTGCGCCGCGCGGCGGGCCTCGGCGCGCCCGCCGTAGGGGCGCTGTTCGTCTCCCGCGCCGTACGTGCCCGCCCCATGGGAACCGGACCCATAGGAGTCGGCGGGAGATCCGGTGGCGCCTCGCGGAGCCGCACGGCGGCCGGAGGACGAACCGGAGGGGCCGCGTCGGGCCGCGGCACGTCCGCCTCCCTGCGGCTGCGGCGGTTTGCGACGGTGCTCGCTCATCGAACGACTACTCCTCGGGCAGGCGCACCCGTGCGCGCCTGGAAACGGCGGCTGGTTTCCGGTCCCCCCGAAGTACGGATGTGGTCGGTCTCGCATTCACCCGTACTGCACCGAGGACGAGGACGTCCCCAGGCGTCACTCGGTTCCCGGTGGTCTGCATGGCGCACAGACTACGCACCGGCCAAACCCTCCGTGCTCCGAAGTTCACCCCAAACCAGGCAACTTGGTCGCAACGAAACAGGGATGTGATCCCGTTCACCATCCCCCCTCTTGTCGCACGCGGACCGCCGTTCTATCGTCGTGATGTATCGAGTCGATACATCAGCGCGAGATAAAGACCGTCACGGAACCGGCAATGGCATCCGCCACCACCGGGTCGCGGCAGAGAGGAGGCGACGATGGGCCGGCGTTCCGGCATCCTCGAGTTCGCCGTACTCGGCCTGCTCCGCGAGTCCCCGATGCACGGCTACGAGCTGCGCAAACGACTCAATACGTCACTGGGCGTGTTCCGCGCCTTCAGCTACGGGACGCTCTACCCCTGCCTCAAGACACTGGTCGCGAGCGGCTGGCTGACGGAGGAACCGGGGCACACGGCCGAGGACGCCCTCGCCGCTCCGCTCGCGGGACGCCGTGCCAAGATCGTCTACCGGCTGACGGCGGAAGGTAAGGAGCACTTCGAGGAGCTGCTCTCCCAGACCGGCCCCGACACCTACGACGACGAGCACTTCGCCGCACGTTTCGCCTTCTTCGGGCAGACGTCGCGCGATGTGCGCATGCGGGTGCTCGAGGGACGCCGCAGCCGGCTGGAGGAGCGCCTGGAGAAGATGCGCGCCTCCCTCACGCGCACCCGGGAACGCCTCGACGACTACACCCTTGAGCTCCAGCGCCACGGAATGGAGTCCGTGGAGCGCGAAGTGCGCTGGCTGAACGAGCTCATCGAGAGCGAGCGGGCCGGACGCGACCTCAAGGGGTCCGCCGACGAGACCGCTCAACCGCACGACACCACATCTGGAGCGACGGGCGGCCTGCCCCGGACCGGGGAGCCGCCCCGGCCGGATACGCCCGGCGACACCGTCACGTGATGCCCGCTCAGGGCCTCACCGAGTACACACAGGGAGCAACCGGAATGGGTTCGGTTCGCGTAGCCATCGTCGGCGTGGGCAACTGCGCCGCATCGCTGGTGCAGGGCGTCGAGTACTACAAGGACGCCGACCCGGCGTCCAAGGTCCCGGGCCTCATGCACGTGCAGTTCGGCGACTACCACGTGCGGGACGTCGAGTTCGTCGCCGCCTTCGACGTCGACGCGAAGAAGGTCGGTCTGGACCTCGCGGACGCCATCGGCGCCTCCGAGAACAACACCATCAAGATCTGCGACGTGCCCTCCTCCGGCGTGACGGTCCAGCGCGGCCACACCCTGGACGGCCTCGGCAAGTACTACCGCGAGACCATCGAGGAGTCCGCCGAGGAGCCGGTCGACGTCGTCCAGATCCTCAAGGACCGCCAGGTCGACGTCCTCGTCTGCTACCTGCCCGTCGGCTCCGAGGACGCGGCGAAGTTCTACGCCCAGTGCGCCATCGACGCCAAGGTCGCCTTCGTCAACGCCCTCCCGGTCTTCATCGCCGGCACCAAGGAGTGGGCGGACAAGTTCACCGAGGCGGGCGTCCCGATCGTCGGTGACGACATCAAGTCGCAGGTCGGCGCCACCATCACGCACCGCGTCATGGCGAAGCTGTTCGAGGACCGCGGTGTCGTCCTGGAGCGCACCATGCAGCTGAACGTCGGCGGCAACATGGACTTCAAGAACATGCTCGAGCGCGAGCGCCTGGAGTCCAAGAAGATCTCCAAGACGCAGGCCGTCACCTCCCAGATCCCCGACCGGGACCTCGGCGAGAAGAACGTCCACATCGGCCCGTCCGACTACGTGGCCTGGCTCGACGACCGCAAGTGGGCCTACGTCCGCCTCGAGGGCCGCGCCTTCGGCGACGTCCCGCTGAACCTGGAGTACAAGCTCGAGGTCTGGGACTCCCCGAACTCCGCCGGCGTCATCATCGACGCCCTGCGCGCCGCGAAGATCGCCAAGGACCGCGGCATCGGCGGCCCGATCCTCTCCGCGTCCTCGTACTTCATGAAGTCCCCGCCGGTCCAGTACTTCGACGACGAGGCCCGCGAGAACGTCGAGAAGTTCATCCGCGGCGACGTCGAGCGCTGACGAGCCGCTCACCGAAACCGCTCCTGCCAGGGCTGCAGGGCCCCCGGACGCACCGCGCGTGCACCGGGGGCCCTCGCGTATGTGAGGCTGTGCCCCATGGCCGTCGTCCGTGACCTGCGCGTCCTGCTGCGCCTGCGGGACTTCAGGCGCCTGCTCGCGATACGGCTGCTGTCCCAAAGCGCCGACGGCGTCTACCAGGTGGCCCTCGCCACCTACGTAGTCTTCTCGCCCGAACACCAGACCTCGGCCGCCGCGATCGCCTCCGCCATGGCGGTGCTGCTGCTGCCGTACTCCCTGGTCGGCCCGTTCGCCGGCGTCCTGCTGGACCGCTGGCGGCGCCGTCAGGTGTTCCTCTACGGCAATCTGGTGCGCGCGGCGCTGGCGGCGGCCACCGCCACGCTGATGCTGGCCGGCGCCGCGAACTGGCTGTTCTACGTGTCCGCGCTGTGCGTCACCGCGGTCAACCGCTTCGTCCTGTCCGGGCTGTCCGCCGCGCTGCCCCGGGTGGTCGACGCCGAGCGGCTGGTGACGGCCAACTCGCTGTCGCCGACCGCGGGGTCCCTGGCCGCGTTCGCGGGCGGCGGCCTCGCCTTCGTGGTGCGTCTGGCCGGGGCCGACTCCGACGCGGCCGTGGTGCTGCTGGGCGCCGCCCTGTACCTGTGCGCGGCCCTCGTGTCGCTGCTGGTGGCCCCGGAACTGCTCGGCCCGGACCGCCGCCCGGCACGGCCGCGGCTGGGCGCCGCGTTGGGCGGCACCGTCCGCGACCTGATGGCGGGCGTGGGGCATCTGGCCGAGCCGCGGCGCCGGGAGGCCGCGGGCGCGCTGGCCGCCATGACGCTGATGCGGTTCTGCTACGGCGCGCTGACCGTCATGGTGCTGATGCTGTGCCGCTACGGACTGACGTCGAGCACCGCCGAGGGGCTGCGCCTGCTCGGGCTGGCCCTCGGCTTCTCCGGGGCCGGGTTCTTCACGGCCGCGCTGGTGACGCCCTGGGCCGCGGCGCGGTTCGGCCCCGTCCGGTGGATCGTGGTGTGCGCCGGCGCCGCCGCCGTCCTCGAACCCGCTCTCGGCCTGCCGTTCGCCGGCGGCCCCCTGCTGGTCGCGGCCTTCGTGCTGGGACTGACCACTCAGGCCGCCAAGATCGCCACGGACACGGTCGTGCAGTACGAGGTCCAGGACGGTTTCCGCGGCCGGATCTTCTCCCTCTACGACGTCCTCTTCAACGTCGCCTTCGTCGGCGCGGCGGCCGTCGCCGCGCTGATGCTGCCGCCGGACGGCCGTTCGGCGGCCCTGGTGGTCACGGTCGCCGTGATCTACGCAGTGGTTGCGGTGACTATGGCCCGGTATGCCCGCCAGTAAGTGTCACATCAGTGACACAGACTCCCGGTGAGGTAGGGGGATGTCAGTGGGGGCCTGTAGCTTACGTGCGTCTTATTTCGACGCCATGTTCGCGTCATCGTGCCGATGCTTCTCTAGGGGGACCCCCACGTGACCACTTCGCCGCCGCCCCAGGGCCCGAATCCGTACGCCCAGGCGCCCACCGCTCCCGCGGGGCAGCAGCCCGGTCAGCCGTACCCGCCGCAGCAGCCCGGCCAGCAGTACCCGCCGCAGCAGCCCTACGCCCCGTTCCCCCAGCAGCAGGGCGCGCCGGTTCCCCCGCCGCCCGCGCCGGCCGGCAAGCGCATCGGCAAGAAGGCCCTGCGCATCATCGGCGCGATCGTCGTCGCCGTCATCATCGCCGTGCTGAAGTTCGGCGCGGGCTGGTTCCTGACCCGTGACGACGCGGAGACCACCTCGGTCGGCTCCTGCATGCACAACGACGGCACCATGAGCAAGCCGGACCTCAAGGACGTCGGCTGCTCGTCCGGCAAGGCCGAGTACGAGGTCGTCGAGAAGTTCGACGGCTCCACCGACCAGGACAAGTGCAAGACCGTCTCCAACGCGACGATCTCCTACGTGCAGTACGGCGGCGGCCACGATGTCGTGCTCTGCCTGAAGGAAGTCAAGAAGTAACAGCCGTACGCAGGGCGAAGGGGCGATGTTTCACGTGAAACATCGCCCCTTCGCCCTGCGGCGGACACGGGCGCGGAGTGGCGGAGCGTCGGCCGGGGCCGTGCCTCACCTTCCATGTTTCACGTGAAACATGCCCCGGCCCGCGGCCTCAGCTCTGCTCGGCCCACCATTCCTTCAGGGCCGCCACCGCCGCGTCATGCTCCATCGGGCCGTTCTCCAGGCGCAGCTCCAGCAGGTGCTTGTATGCCTGCCCGATCGCCGGTCCGGGTCCGACCCCCAGGATCTCCATGATCTGGTTGCCGTCGAGGTCCGGGCGGATGGAGTCCAGCTCCTCCTGCTCCTGGAGCTGGGCGATGCGCTCCTCCAGGCCGTCGTAGGCCCGGGAGAGCGCTGTGGCCCTGCGCTTGTTGCGCGTAGTGCAGTCGGAGCGGGTCAGCTTGTGGAGGCGGCCGAGGAGCGGCCCGGCGTCGCGGACGTAGCGGCGGACGGCGGAGTCCGTCCACTCGCCGGTGCCGTAACCGTGGAAGCGCAGGTGCAGCTCGACCAGGCGCGAGACGTCCTTCACCAGGTCATTGGAGTACTTCAGGGCGGTCATGCGCTTCTTGGTCATCTTCGCGCCGACCACCTCGTGGTGGTGGAAGGAGACCCGGCCGTCCGTCTCGAACCGGCGGGTGCGCGGTTTGCCGATGTCGTGCAGCAGCGCGGCCAGCCGGAGGACGAGGTCGGGACCGTCCTCCTCCAAGGCGATCGCCTGCTCCAGGACGATCAGCGTGTGGTCGTAGACGTCCTTGTGCCGGTGGTGCTCGTCCCGCTCCAGCCGCAGGGCCGGCAGCTCCGGCAGCACCCGGTCGGCCAGACCGGTGTCGACCAGCAGCGTCAGACCCTTGCGGGGGTGGGCGGAGAGGACCAGCTTGTTCAGCTCGTCCCGGACCCGCTCGGCCGAGACGATCTCGATGCGTCCGGCCATGTCCTTCATCGCCGTGACGACCTCGGGGGCGACCTCGAAGTCGAGCTGGGCGGCGAACCTGGCGGCTCGCATCATGCGCAGCGGGTCGTCGGAGAAGGACTCCTCGGGGGTGCCCGGAGTGCGCAGCACCCGGGCCGCCAGGTCCTCCAGCCCGCCGTGCGGGTCGATGAAGACCTTCTCCGGCAGGGCCACCGCCATCGCGTTGACGGTGAAGTCCCGCCGGACCAGATCCTGCTCGATGGAGTCGCCATAGGACACCTCGGGTTTGCGCGAGGTGCGGTCGTAGGCCTCGGACCGGTAGGTCGTCACCTCGATCTGGAAGCAGCGCTCGACGCCCTCGACCCGGGCCTGCTTCTGGGCGCCGACCGTGCCGAAGGCGATCCCGACCTCCCACACCGCGTCCGCCCACGGCCGCATGATCTTCAGTACGTCCTCGGGACGGGCGTCGGTCGTGAAGTCCAGGTCGTTGCCCAGCCGGCCGAGCAGCGCGTCCCGGACCGAGCCGCCGACCAGGGCGAGGGAGAACCCGGCCTCCTGGAATCGGCGCGCGAGGTCGTCGGCGACAGGGGCCACGCGCAGCAGCTCGCTCACCGCGCGCTGCTGTACCTGGCTCAGGGCAGGGGTGTCATCGTTGGCGTTCGGCACAACAGAAGAGAGTACGTGGCCCGGCGGCCCGGCCGCTTCGCCGTCGCACCCCGCCGGGCACACCGCAAGCCGGACCTACGTGACACAACGAACACAATCCCCGGATACCTCTATATACAGGCTGCCCCCGCCCGCCCGCCGATCTTGTGACCGCCTCCGCGGCACTTACCCTCAGCGGGCATCGTTACCATGCGGGGACGCACATTGCGACGACCACTGACGACGACGAGGGACGGGCGAGCGCGTGGCCGAGGCGGCAGACTTCCAGGGGACCAGTCCCTCACCTGCCCGCCGCCTGCTGCGGCGCACCGGGGCACTGCTCGCCGGAGCGCCGCTGTTGGCCGCTCTGTTCCAGCTGCCCGCCGCTCCGGCCGCACACGCCACGGGCCGGACCGCCGTCCAGGCGGCCTCCGGATCGCGCACGGTGGCCGTGTCCGTCGACTCCCTCACGCCCAGCACTCCCTCGGACGGGGACACGCTGACCGTCTCGGGCACGGTGACGAACAACGGCAGGCAGGCGGTCACCGACGCCCATGTCGGCCTGCGGGTGGGACAGCGTCTGGAGACCCGCTCCGCCATCGACGACGTCGCCCGGAGCACCGAGTACGACCCGTTCTCCGACGGCTCGGAGGTCGGCGGCAAGTACGTCCAGAAGTTCGCCCGGCTGGCCCCCAAGGTCGCCCAGCGCTTCAGCATCGCCGTTCCGGTCAGCAAGCTGGACCTCTCCTCGGACGGCGTCTACGAGCTATCCGTCTCCTTGTCGGGGCAGACCTCCTCCGAGGCGTGGGAACAGGTGCTGGGCGTCCAGCACACGTTCCTGCCCTGGCAGCCCGACGACGCGGGCGCCAAGACGAAGACGACCTACCTGTGGCCGCTGATCTCCACGGTGCACATGACGGCGGAGACGGGCCCCGGAACCCAGCAGGTCCCGGTCTTCCTCAACGACGACCTCGCCAACGACCTCGCCCCGGGCGGCCGCCTGGAGCGGATGCTCTCGCTGGGCAAGGACCTCGACGTCACCTGGGTGATCGACCCCGATCTGCTGGCCTCGGTCGACGCGATGACCCGCAGCTACCGCATCCGGACCAGCAGCGATGCCACTCCCGTCGCCGGTACCCACCAGGCGGTGGCCAAGCAGTGGCTGGCCCAGCTTCAGCAGGCGGTGGCCGGCAAGGAGGTCGTGGCGCTGCCCTTCGCCGACCCGGACCTGGCCTCCCTCGCCCACAACGGCACGAGCGTCACCGGATCGCTGAGCCAGCTCAAGGACGCCACCGACGTGGCCGCCAGCACGGTGGAGACGGTGCTCCACGTGAAGCCCGACACGGACTTCGCCTGGCCGGTGGACGGCGCCGTCGACCCGTCGATCGTCCGGGTCGCCACCTCGGCGGGCGCGGACAAGGTCATCGCGCGCAGCGACAGCCTGGAGGAGTCCGACGGGCTGACCTACACGCCCTCGGCCGCCCGCCCGATCGGCGGCGGCACCACCGCGGTCGTCGCGGACGCCCGGCTGTCGACGGCGTTCGAGGGCGATCTGACGCGAGCCGACGCCGGTGTCCTGGCCGTGCAGCGGTTCCTCGCCCAGAGCCTCGAACTCAACGGCCAGACCGGCAAGCAGCGCAGCATCGTCGTCGCTCCGCAGCGGATGCCCAGCGCGAGCCAGGCCCAGGCCATGGCACAGGCGCTGACCACCCTCCAGCAGAGCACCTGGTCCCAGTCGCAGCCCCTGAGCGCGGCCGCCAGGGCCAAGCCCGACCCCGATGCCACGACGAAGGTCCCCTCGGCCTCCCATTACCCGTCCGCGCTGCGCAAGCAGCAGATCCGCGGCTCGGCGTTCACCGAGATCGCCAGGACGAAGGACAAGGTCGACAACTTCAAGGTCGTCCTCACCGACGAGTCGCGGGTCGTCACGCCGTTCGGGCGGGCCATGAACCGGGAGATGTCCACGTCGTGGCGCGACCGGCGGCGCGCCGCCGCCGACTTCCGCGACGGCGTGGAGGACTACCTCGACGACATCTCCGAGCAGGTCAAGCTGATCGACAAGTCGGAGACCAAGCTCTCCGGCCACAGCGCCACGATCCCCGTCACCGTGCAGAACAACCTGGTGCAGGGCGTCGACCACCTGGTCCTGCGCCTCACCTCGACCAACCCCACCCGCCTCAAGATCGTCGGACGGGCCTACTCGGAGCAGCCGGTCGCCGTCTCCGGCGGCCACAGCCAGTCGGTGAAGTTCACCACGTCGGCCAACGCGAACGGCCCCGTCTCGGTGATCGCCCAGCTGTACACGCAGGACGGCCGGCCGTACGGCGCGCCCGTCGTCTTCGACGTGAAGGTCACCGAGATCACCGCCACGGTGATGCTGGTCATCGGCGGCGGCGTCCTCCTCCTCGTCCTCGCCGGCTTCCGCATGTACACCCAGCGCAAGCGCGCCGCGGCCAGGGAGGACGCCGGAACCGGGCATGACCCGGACGAACCGGGGGAGGGCTCGGAGGACGCCGGGACGACCGACGAGGCCGACGAGGCCGACGAGGCCGACGAGGACACGGACCGGCCGCGGGAGGACCGGACCGAGAACCTCACGGGCGCCGCCGAGCGTCTCACGGAAGAACCGGGCACCCGGTCCCGGGCCGAGGGCCCGGAGCAGCCGAGTGACCCGACACCGGACACCGCAGCGGAAAACGCCGACCCGTCCGGCACGGGTGAGAAAGTGGACCGTTGAGGATGTCGTGGCCCGGAGGGCCCGGGACGATGAGGTGGGGTAGCCATGAACGCGCCGTACGACGGTGACCGCGGCCAGGCCGTGGGCGGCTCGGGGCGCCCCGATGCCCCGCCGCCCGAGCACGGCCAGGCGCCGCAGCAGCATCCGGCGGACATGTACCTCCAGGACGCCTACGCCGAGGACCCCTACCGGGCGCAGGACCTCACCGCCCAGGACCCGGTCGGCGAGGCGCTGTACGACCGCGCCGCGCACCCGCCGCCGCCCCCGGGCGCCTACGAGCCTCAGCAGCCGCTGTACGGCAACCCGCCGCAGTCGCCGTACGCACCCGACCCGCGGGTGTGGGCCCAGACCCCGCCGCCCGAGCCGTCCGGCGCCACCCAGCACCTGCCCTACGGCGAGGACCCCCGCACCACGCAGTTCGTGGGGGTCGACGACCTGGTCAGCCACTCCGGCGATGAGTACCAGGAGCCGGACGCCTTCGCCCACCTCTTCCGCGACCAGCAGCAGAGCGGCTACCAGGGGCCCCGTCACGGCGACGTCCAGGGTCCCGAGCAGGGCTACCAGAACTACCAGCAGGGCTACCAGGACCCCCGTGCGGGCGGCTACCAGTCCGCCGGTCAGTACGGCTACCAGGCCCAGCATCAGGAGACGAGCGCCTACCCGCCCATGGGCGTGCCCGCCAATCCCGGCGCCGCCCCGGTCCCCGCCGCCGGCCAGGGCCCGGCCGGTCCCTACGCGCCCGCCCCGGTCGACGTCACCGTCCAGGCGGCCATCGCCGCACCCCCCGAGGCCCCGGCCGCCAAGAAGGGCGGCAAGGCCTCCGGCCTGCTGAAGTCGAGCGCCGTGATGGCGGCGGGCACGCTGGTCTCCCGCCTCACCGGCTTCGTCCGGTCGGCGCTGATCGCCTCGGCCCTCGGCATCGGCGTACTCGGCGACACCTTCCAGGTGGCCTACCAGCTGCCGACGATGATCTACATCCTGACCGTCGGCGGTGGGCTCAACTCCGTCTTCGTGCCCCAGCTCGTGCGCAGCATGAAGGAGGACGAGGACGGGGGCGAGGCGTATGCCAACCGGCTGCTGACCCTCGTCATGGTCGCGCTGGGCGCGCTGACCGTCCTGGCGATCCTCGCCGCCCCGCTCCTGATCCGTCTGCTGTCCGACTCGGTCGCCAGCGACCCGGCCTCCAACCGGGTCGGCATCACCTTCGTCCGCTACTTCCTGCCCTCGATCTTCTTCATGGGCGTCCACGTGGTGATGGGGCAGGTCCTCAACGCACGCGGCAAGTTCGGCGCGATGATGTGGACCCCGGTCCTGAACAACATCGTCATCATCGTGTCGCTCGGCATGTTCATCTGGGTGTACGGCACCTCGGCCGACTCCGGCCTGAAGGTCACGAACATCCCGGCCGAGGGCCAGCGGCTGCTGGGCGTCGGCGTGCTGCTCGGCCTGGTCGTGCAGGCCCTGGCGATGATCCCGTACCTGCGCGAGACCGGGTTCCGGCTGCGGCTGCGCTTCGACTGGCGGGGCCACGGCCTCGGCAAGGCCGCGACCCTGGCCAAGTGGACGGTCCTGTTCGTCCTCGCCAACCAGGCGGGCGCCCTCGTCGTCTCGCAGCTGTCCACCGCCGCCGGCAAGCACTCCGGCGTGGGCGGCACCGGCTTCTCCGCCTACGCCAACGCCCAGCTGATCTGGGGCCTGCCGCAGGCCATCATCACCGTCTCCCTGATGGCCGCCCTGCTCCCGCGGATCTCCCGCTCCGCGTCCGAGGGTGACGGCGGCGCCGTCCGCGACGACATCTCCCAGGGCCTGCGCACCACGGCCGTCGCCATCGTGCCGATCGCCTTCGGCTTCGTCTCGCTCGGCATCCCGATGTGCACGCTGATCTTCGGTTCCTCGGGCACCAGCGACGCGACGCACATGGGCTACATGCTGATGGCCTTCGGCCTCGGCCTGATCCCGTACTCCGTCCAGTACGTCGTCCTGCGCGCCTTCTACGCCTACGAGGACACCCGGACGCCCTTCTACAACACCGTCATCGTGGCCGCCGTCAACGCCGGCGCCTCGGTCCTGTGCTACTTCCTGCTGCCCGACCGCTGGTCGGTGATCGGCATGGCCGCCGCCTACGGCCTCGCCTACGCCATCGGCGTCGGGGTCGCCTGGAACAGGCTGCGCAAGCGGCTCGGCGGCGACCTCGACGGCTCGCACGTGCTGCGGACCTACGCACGGCTGTGCATCGCCTCCGTGCCGGCCGCACTCGTCAGCGGCGTCGCCTGCTACGGCGTCGGACACACGCTGGGCCAGGGGGTCGTCGGCTCGTTCGCGGCGCTGGTGGCCGGCGGCGTCCTGCTGTTCGGCATCTTCTTCGTGGCCGCCCGCCGGATGCGGATCGAGGAACTCAACTCGCTCGTCGGTATGGTCCGGGGGCGGCTGGGGCGTTGAGGCGGGGGTAGGCGCACAACCATCGGCCATGGCTGTGTGTCGTGCATAGCAGCGGTCTGTGGGCACAATTGGTTTCGGCGTCGGACAACGCGCGATGGACATGGGGAGGCAGGAGCGACGGTGGCGGAACGGAGCACGGCTGCCGTCGACGTGGCAGACAACAGCGGTGACGAGCCGCTGACCGCCCAGGCGGGCCAGGCCACGGCCGACGGGGTGGCCGAGACGCGGGAGCGGAGCACGGACATCGACGAGGGGCAGGGGAGCGGCGGGACCGAGCGTCCCGGAACGAGGACCTCACCACCTGAGCTGCACAGCGGACACAAGCTGGCCGCCCGCTACCGACTCGAGGAGTGCGTCACCCGGCTGGACGGGTTCAGCAGCTGGCGTGCCGTGGACGAGAAGCTGCGCCGGGCCGTCGGCGTGCACATCCTGCCCGCCTACCATGCGCGCGCCCGCTCGGTACTGGCCGCGGCACGCTCCTCCGCCCTCCTCGGCGACCCCCGTTTCGTCCAGGTGCTCGACGCCGTCGAGGAGAACGACCTCGTCTACGTCGTCCACGAGTGGCTGCCCGACGCCGTCGAACTGACCACCCTGCTGTCCGCCGGACCGCTGGAACCGCACGACGCCTACCAGCTGGTCAGCCAGATCGCCTCCGCCATGGCCACGGCGCACCGCGAGGGCCTCGCCCATCTGCGGCTGAACCCCAACGCCGTACTGCGTGCCTCCACCGGCCAGTGGCGCATCCGCGGCCTCGCCGTGAACGCCGCGCTGCGCGGCATCAGCTCCGACACCCCGCAGCGCACCGACACCGAGGCGATCGGCGCCCTGCTCTACGCGGCGCTCACGCAGCGCTGGCCCTACGACAACGACGCCTACGGCCTGTCCGGCCTGCCCAAGGACATCGGCCTCATCCCGCCCGACCAGGTACGCGCCGGCATCCACCGCGGCCTGTCCGAGCTGGCCATGCGCGCCCTCGTCAACGACGGCGCCACCGCCTCCCGCCACGAGTCGCCGTGCACCACCCCCGAGGAGCTGGTGAAGGCGATCGGCGAGATGCCGCGCATCCGCCCGCCGGAGCCCGCGTTCACCGCCCCGCCGGAGTACCAGAGCACGTCGTACCAGCAGGGCGCCTACGGTCGTCCGGCTCCGCGCCCCGGCATCCCCCAGCCGGTCCCGGCCCCGCCGCCCCCGCTGCAGAGCCGCACCGGCAAGGCCCTGAAGTGGGCCGTCTCCGCCCTCCTGATCGCCGCGCTCGGCCTGGGCAGCTGGCAGCTCGCGGACGCCCTGATGGAGAAGAGCGGCAAGTCCGGCGAGGACAACCGGACCCAGACCCAGGACAGCAGCGACAAGAAGGCCCAGCTGCCGAAGCCGACCGCCCCGATCAAGATCCAGGGTGCCCAGGAGTACGTAGCCAGCGGCGAAGCGCAGGCCAGAGAAGACGTCGGCAAGACCTACGACGACAGCGCGTCGACATACTGGCGGACCAACCGCTACAACGACGGCCCGACCCTGGCCCCCTACAAGCCGGGCGTGGGCATCGTCTACGACCTCGGCTCCGCCAGGACGCCCGCCACGGCGTCCATAGGGCTGCGCTACAACGGCGACCACACCACGATCCACCTCTACGCCACGGACTCCCTGACCCCCTCGACCGGTGTCGACGGGATGAAGGAGATCGGAACCGCCACCACCACCGGGACCTCGCTCACGGTGAAGGCGTCGAAGTCCGTGAAGACGCGCTACGTGCTGCTGTGGATCACGGACGTACCCATGGCTCCCAGCGACGGTTACAGCGGAGCCGGCTACAAGCAGGCCGTCACCGATGTGAAGTTCACGGGCTGACGCCCTCGGGTGAGGGGGAGGGGGCCCGATGGCGGACGAGACCGCCTACGGCGACGCGAGCGACCATGACCTCCTGTCCCGTCATGTGGCGGGCGACCACGACGCCTTCGGTGAGCTGGTACGGCGTCACCGCGACCGCCTCTGGGCCGTCGCCCTGCGGACGCTGGGGGACCGCGAGGAGGCCGCCGACGCCGTCCAGGACGCGTTCGTCTCCGCCTACCGGGCCGCCCACACCTTCCGCGGTCAGTCGGCCGTCACGACCTGGCTGCACCGGATCACCGTGAACGCCTGCCTGGACCGGGTCCGCAAGGCGGCCACGCGCAAGACCTCGCCCGTGGACGACGCCGAGCGGCTGGAACACCTGCTGGAGCCGCACGAGTCCGCCTCGGCGCCCGCCGAGCGCCACGACGTGCGGCGCCAGCTCGTCGCCGCGCTCGGCACCTTGCCGCCCGACCAGCGGGCCGCCCTGGTGCTCGTGGACATGCAGGGCTACCCGGTCGCCGAGGCCGCCCGCATCCTGGAGGTGCCCACCGGCACGGTCAAGAGCCGCTGCGCCCGGGGCAGGGCCAGACTCCTGCCGCTGCTCACCCACCTCAGACCGGGCGGCACCGGCGCTGGGAAAGAGCCCGGCGCGGAACGGAACCGGGCACGGGGGGCATCCGTCCCACCGGCGGCGAGTCCCGGCGGCCCCGACGCGCAGGACCCCGGGCCAAGCGATCCAGCTGCTGTGAAGGGCGGAGGTGGGCGAGCGTGACATCCACGACGGACACGGCCGGGCACCCGGACGTCACCGAGATCTCCGACCTCACCGAAGGCCTGCTCACCACCGCCCGGGCCGAGGAGCTGCGCCGGCATCTGGACGGCTGCGTCCCCTGCGCCGACGTGCACGCCGCGCTCGAGGAGATCCGCAGCCTGCTCGGCACGTCGCACGGCCCGCAGGAGGCGATGCCCGACGACATCGCGGACCGGATCGACGCCGCCCTGGCAGCCGAGGCCGGCGACGGCACCCATGTTTCACGTGAAACGGCGGCCTTGGACCGTCCTGCGGGCCGCGCACGCACCCCCAGCACCGGCCCGGGCCGCAAGAACCGTGCGCCTCGCGGCCGTCGCCGGATCGCCGTCCTGGGCACCGCGTTCACCGTCGCCGCCCTCGGTGTCGCCTCGGTGGTCGTGGTCTCCCTCCACGACGACCAGGACGCCGGCACCACCGCTCACGGCCGGCCGAGCGCCGCGGCGGACACCTTCTCCGAGGGCGCCCTGCCCCAGCAGGTGTCCGGCCTGCTCGCCAAGGCGACCCAGAACTCACCCAACCCGGCCCACCCGCCGCACAGCTTCGGCCTTGAGTCGGACAAGGGCAGCGGCAAGCCGCACGTCCTCAAGAGCGAGCCCACCACCGTCCCGCTCCCCTCCTGCGTCCAGCAGGGCCTCAACAGCACCGAGTCCCCGCTCGCGGCCAAGGCCGGCATCTACGACGGCAAGGACGCCTATCTCGTCGTCCTGCCCGACGCCGAAGGCGACCCGACCCGTGTCACGGCCTACCTGGTGGACGCGACCTGCGTGCGCCATCCCTCGGTCGCGGCCAAGGTCCTGTTGAACCGCTCCTATCCTCGTTCCTGAGACCCCACGTCCCGGACCCACGGACGCTTGGCCCCTTCGCTGCGCGGTATCCCGTACGTGGGGGCGCTCGCGTGTGCCCGGGCAGAGCGGGAATGCGCGCCCCTTAGGATCCGTTGGGTGGGGTGAGAGCAGAGAGAAGGGCTCCCCCCGGCCGTAGGACACAGTCCAGAGACGAGGAATCAAGCCGTGAGCGACGTCCGTAACGTGATCATCATCGGCTCCGGGCCTGCCGGCTACACGGCGGCGCTCTACACCGCGCGTGCCTCGCTGAAGCCGCTGGTGTTCGAGGGTGCCGTCACCGCGGGTGGTGCGCTGATGAACACCACCGAGGTGGAGAACTTCCCGGGCTTCCGCGACGGCATCATGGGCCCCGACCTCATGGACAACATGCGTGCCCAGGCCGAGCGCTTCGGCGCCGAGCTGGTGCCGGACGACATCGTCTCCGTCGACCTGTCGGGCGAGATCAAGACCGTCACGGACACCGTGGGCACGGTGCACCGGGCGAGGGCCGTCATCGTCACCACCGGCTCGCAGCACCGCAAGCTGGGCCTGCCGAACGAGGACGCGCTGTCGGGCCGCGGTGTGTCCTGGTGCGCCACCTGCGACGGCTTCTTCTTCAGGGACCAGGACATCGCCGTGATCGGCGGCGGCGACACCGCGATGGAGGAGGCCACCTTCCTCTCGCGCTTCGCCAAGTCCGTGACGATCGTGCACCGCCGGGACACCCTGCGCGCGTCCAAGGCGATGCAGGAGCGCGCCTTCGGCGACCCGAAGATCAAGTTCGTCTGGGACAGCGAGGTCGCCGAGATCCAGGGCGAGCAGAAGCTCTCCGGCCTGAAGCTGCGCAACCTCAAGACGGGCGAGCTCTCCGACCTCCCGGTGACGGGACTGTTCATCGCGATCGGCCACGACCCGCGGACCGAGCTGTTCAAGGGCCAGCTGGACCTGGACGACGAGGGCTACCTGAAGGTGCAGTCCCCCTCGACGCGCACCAACCTCACGGGTGTCTTCGGCGCCGGCGACGTCGTCGACCACACCTACCGCCAGGCCATCACCGCGGCCGGTACCGGCTGCTCCGCGGCTCTCGACGCCGAACGCTTCCTCGCCGCCCTCGCGGACAACGAGCAGAAGGCGGAGCCCGAGAAGAGCACTGTCTGACCTCCCGCCCCACCCCACCGCACCACATCAGTTAAGGAGCCCGCAGTGGCCGGCACCCTGAAGAACGTGACCGACGCCTCCTTCGACGAGGACGTCCTCAAGAACGACAAGCCCGTCCTGGTGGACTTCTGGGCCGCCTGGTGCGGTCCGTGCCGCCAGATCGCCCCCTCGCTGGAGGCGATCGCCGCCGAGCACGGCGACAAGATCGAGATCGTCAAGCTCAACATCGACGAGAACCCGGCCACGGCGGCCAAGTACGGCGTCATGTCGATCCCGACGCTGAACGTCTACCAGAACGGCGAGGTCGCCAAGACCATCGTCGGTGCGAAGCCGAAGGCCGCGATCGTCCGCGACCTCGACGACTTCCTGAGCGAGTAGTCCGCTGGGCCGTCTCGACGGCGGCACATGTTTCACGTGAAACACGAATGGGCCAACCCCGATGGGTTGGCCCATTCTGCTTGAGCGACGCCTACAGCGGCCGTAGCGCCGGTTCCTTCTGCACCGCTCCCAGCAGGCGGTCGAGCGCCATCTCCACGTCTTCCTTCCAGGACAGGGTCGAGCGCAGCTCCAGCCGCAGCCGTGGGTGCGTGGGGTGGTGCCGGACCGTCTTGAAGCCCACCGCCAGCAGATGGTCCGCCGGCAGGATGCAGGCGGGTTCCTTCCACCGTGCGTCCCCGAAGGCCTCGACGGCCTTGAAGCCGCGCCGCAGCAGATCCTTGGCAACCGTCTGGACCATCACCCGCCCCAGCCCCTGCCCCTGATAGCCCGGCATGATGAAGCCGGTCATCAGCTGCACCGCGTCCGGGGAGATCGGGCTGGTGGGGAACGCCGTGGAACGGGGCACATAGGCGGGGGGCGCGTAGAGCACGAACCCCACCGGAACGTCGTCGACATAGACGACGCGGCCGCAGGAGCCCCAGTCCAGCAGGACGGCGGAGATCCACGCCTCCTTCTCCGAGGCGGCTCGGTCGGCCTTCAGCGCGGCCTCTCCGCTGACGGGGTCCAACTCCCAGAAGACGCACCCACGACAGCGCCGGGGAAGATCCGGAAGGTTGTCGAGTGTGAGCGGCAGCAGCCTACGGCCCATGAAGGCTGATCCTCGCTTCCTGCGCCTACAACGTCACGAGCGGCTGGAAAGCATGAGTACCGCCCGGTGGATGTGCCATGCCCGATCGCATCGTAACCGCGGCACGATCTCCTCGACACCGACAGAAAGCAAAGAGCGGGCCGTGTTCCGGTACCACCGGTCACGACCCGCCCCTGCCGAGCGACCGGCCCTGAGGACTCGTCCGCGAGTGACCTCAGGCGTCCTCCTCCGTCTCCTCCGCACCGCCGTCCAGAAGACTCTTCTGCAACACCGGGCCCTCGCCCGGCGCCAGCGAGCCGAGGATGCGCTCCAAATCCTCCATGGAGGCGAACTCGACGGTGATCTTGCCCTTCTTCTGGCCCAGGTCGACCTTCACCCGGGTCTCGAAGCGGTCGGACAGACGGGTCGCGAGATCCGACAGGGCCGGGGAGACCCGCCCGCCGGCCCGTGGGCCCTTCGAGCGCTGCGCCGTCGACGGCCGCGATCCCATCAGGGTCACGATCTCCTCGACGGCCCGCACCGACAGCCCCTCGGCCACGATCCGGTGAGCCAGCCGGTCCTGCTCCTCGGAGTCCTCCACCGAGAGCAGCGCCCGCGCATGTCCTGCGGAGAGCACCCCGGCGGCGACCCGGCGCTGCACGGCGGGCGAGAGTTTCAGCAGCCGCAGCGTGTTGGAGACCTGGGGACGGGAGCGCCCGATCCGGTCCGCCAGCTGGTCATGGGTGCAGCTGAAGTCCTTCAGCAGCTGGTCGTAGGCGGCCGCCTCCTCCAGCGGATTCAGCTGGGCCCGGTGGAGGTTCTCCAGCAGGGCGTCCAGGAGGAGCTTCTCGTCGTCCGTGGCCCGCACGATCGCCGGGATCGCTTCCAGACCCGCTTCACGGCAGGCCCGCCAGCGCCGCTCACCCATGATGAGTTCGTAGCGCTCCGGGCCGAGCTGCCGTACGACGACCGGCTGGAGGAGGCCGACCTCCCTGATGGAGGTGACGAGCTCGGCCAGCGCGTCCTCGTCGAAGACGTCACGCGGCTGGCGCGGGTTCGGGGTGATGGCGTCGAGCGGGATTTCGGCGAAGTGCGCACCCATGGGAGGTGCGGGAAGCTCCGCCGCAGTGCTCGGCGTCGGCTCCTCCGTTTCACGTGAAACAGGCGGCAACGCGGCCACCCGCGCGGCGGCCACCCCCCGGTCGCCCCGTTCCGCGGTCAGTACCGGCACGGCTGCGGGGGAGGTCGAAGCAGCACTCCCCGCGGTCGCCTGAGCCGGCGCCCTCTCCCCGGTCGGGGCAGCGGGGATCAGTGCCCCAAGACCACGGCCCAACGCCCTCCGTCGCTCGCTCACTGAATGCCCTCCACCATGCTCGCGTCGCTCTGTGCGCCGGAGTGAGCGTGGGTGGCGTCATAGCTGACCCCTACGCCCCTCAGCGCGATTTCTCGTGCCGCCTCAAGGTATGAGAGGGCACCGCTCGATCCTGGATCGTAGGTCAGCACCGTCTGGCCGTAGCTGGGCGCCTCGGAGATACGGACGGAGCGGGGAATGCTGGTCCGCAGGACCTCGTCACCGAAGTGCGTGCGCACTTCCTCCGCGACCTGGGACGCCAGGCGCGTCCGGCCGTCGTACATGGTGAGCAGGATGGTCGAGACGTGCAGCGTGGGGTTCAGATGTCCGCGCACGAGGTCGACGTTGCGCAGCAGCTGCCCCAGGCCCTCCAGCGCGTAGTACTCGCACTGGATCGGGATCAGGACTTCCTCACCGGCGACCAGCGCGTTGACGGTCAGCAGGCCGAGCGAGGGCGGGCAGTCGATGAGGATGTAGTCCAGCGGCTGCTCGTAGGCCTGGATGGCCCGCTGGAGCCGGCTCTCCCGGGCCACCAGGGACACCAGCTCGATCTCCGCACCGGCGAGATCGATCGTGGCGGGGGCGCAGAAGAGACCCTCGACATCGGCGACCGGCTGGACGACCTCGGCCAGCGGCCTGCTCTCCACCAGCACGTCGTAGATGGAGGGGACCTCGGCGTGGTGGTCGATGCCCAACGCGGTGGAGGCGTTGCCCTGCGGGTCGAGGTCGATCACCAGGACACGGCCGCCGTGCAGGGCCAGGGAGGCGGCCAGATTGACCGTGGTGGTCGTCTTGCCCACGCCGCCCTTCTGGTTGGCGACCACGATGATGCGGGTCTGTTCGGGCCGTGGCAGACCATCGCCGGCGCGGCCCAGAGCCTCGACCGCCAGTTGGGCGGCACGACCGATGGGAGTGTCGTCCATCGGGGGCGGTGTTTCACGTGAAACATGTTCCCCCATGGACTCGGTACGGGGACCGGGGACCGGATCGGTCATCGGTCCCGCGATGTTGGCGTCGGACCGCAAGGATTCACTCTCCTCGACTTCAGGCTCGCAATGAACAGAGCCTGCCATGCCTTCGGGGTCGCGAACCAGTGAGGCCCGGCGTTCTGTGGAGAAATCCACCTCTGTGGACAACTCCGTTACCTCTCCGAGTGAACCGAGAGGCTTGCGGTCGCGCGGTGGGGCCGCAGCGCGGCCACGGTTGATGATGCCGTGCAGCAGAGAGCGACGTTTCACGTGAAACACGATGCCCAGCGGCGACGGCCCCACTGCCGCGACACTCCGTCATGAGGCGGTTTGACACCTTGCGTGGAGTTTCCTCCCCCGAACGGACTACCGACGACGGCGGGCCCGTCCCGTCCGCGCGGCCTTCGCGCGTTTGGCCGCGAAGCGCACACCACCAGGGCTCTCGCCGACCTCGACCCGCACCACGGTGGACAGCGGATCCACGACACCCTCGCCCACGTGCAGGATGGAGGTCTCCACCGCGCCCAACTTGGTCAGGGCGGTGGCCGCGCTCTTCAGCTCCTCCTCGGCCGTGTCCCCCTTGAGCGCGAGCATCTCGCCGTACGGGCGCAGCAGCGGGATGCCCCAGGTGGCCAGCCGGTCCAGGGGCGCGACCGCGCGCGCGGTGACCACATGGACCGGTGTGACCGTGCCCATGACCTCCTCGGCACGGCCCCGGACCACGGTGACGTGATCCAGGCCCAGGAGTTCGACGACCTCGCTCAGGAAGTTGGTGCGCCGCAGCAGCGGCTCCAGCAGCGTGATCTTCAGGTCCTCACGGACCAGGGCCAGCGGGATGCCCGGCAGGCCGGCGCCGGAGCCGACGTCGCACACCGTCACCCCCTCGGGCACCACCTCGGAGAGCACCGCGCAGTTCAGCAGGTGCCGCTCCCACAGGCGTGGCACCTCGCGCGGGCCGATGAGACCTCGCTGCACTCCGGCCTCGGCCAGCAGCTCGGCGTACCGGACCGCGTCAGCGAAGCGATCACCGAATACGTCGCGCGCCTGCTCGGGCGCAGGGGGGAGCTCCGCTGCCTCCGTCACGGGAACCGTCCTTCCGTACCGCATCAGCGCCGCCGGCGCCGACCACCAGAATCATCAGGCTGACAAAGTTCCGGCCCCGCCTGCGCAACAGACGGGGCCGGTGGAACGTGGTACCGCTCAGGCGGGGAGCACGACGACGAAGCGCTGCGGCTCCTCGCCCTCGGACTCGCTGCGCAGGCCCGCGGCCTTGACCGCGTCGTGCACCACCTTGCGCTCGAAGGGGCTCATCGGCTTCAGCTTCACGGACTCGCCGCTGGCCCTGGCCTCGGCCGCGGCCTTCGCACCCAGCTCGGACAGCTCGGTCCGCTTCTTGGCGCGGTAGCCGCCGATGTCCAGCATGAGACGGCTGCGCTCACCGGTGTCCCGGTGCACGGCCAGGCGCGTCAGTTCCTGGAGCGCCTCCAGCACCTCGCCGTCCCGTCCGACCAGCTTCTGCAGGTCCCGGCCGCCGGCGTCGCTGATGATCGACACAGAGGCACGGTCGGCCTCGACGTCCATGTCGATGTCGCCGTCGAGGTCGGCGATGTCCAGCAGACCCTCGAGGTAGTCCGCCGCGATCTCGCCCTCCTGCTCCAGGCGGGTCAGGGCGTCTGCACCCTCGGCAGCGGCGGAGGTGGTGCCTTCCGTCACGGGATGGGCTCCTTCTTACTTCTTGGACGGGGACTTGGGCCGCTGCGGACCCTTGCGCTGACCGGACTGGGCCTTGCTCCGGGCGCCGTTGCCGGGCTTGGAGGCGGGCTTGCCGGCGGCGGCGGACGGGGCGTCCTGCGGCTCGGTGGACTTGGTCAGCGACGTGGTCGGCTCGGATTCCTCGTCATCGGCTCCGGCCGCCTTCGGGCCGCCCGACTGGCGCTGGGACTTGCTCTGCCGCTTGGGCTGCTGCCGCCGCTGGGCGGTGCCGGCGACCGTCGTCGTGCCGTCCTCGGACTCGACGACGGCGGCGCTCTCGCCCTTCACCACGGTGCCGTCGGCCTGGGCGACCAGGCCCGCCTTGGAGAGCCCGTTGATGAACTTGCGCTCGAACTCGTTGCGCTCGCGGCCCTTGGCGACGATCGCCTTGACGATGGCCTTCTCGCCCCGGGTGCGGGTCTTGCCGTGGTGCGTGACGTGCTTGAGCAGCCGCTCCAGGTAGGAGGCCTGGGCCTTGGAACCCGGGGTCGGGTTGTTGCGGATCACGAACATCTGCTGGCCCATGGTCCACACGTTGGTGGTCAGCCAGTAGACGAGGACACCGACCGGGAAGCGGATGCCGAAGAAGGCGAACATGATGGGGAAGACGTACATCAGCATCTTCTGCTGCTGCATGAACGGCGTCTTCACCGTGGTGTCGACGTTCTTCGTCATCAGCTGGCGCTGCGTGTAGAACTGCGACCCCGACATCAGGATGATCATGACGGCGGTGACGATCCGCACGTCGGTGAGCGACGCGCCGAGCTTCTGCACCGTGTCGGCGCTGTCCAGGAACTTCGCGGCCAGCGGGGCGCCGAAGATGTGCGCCTGCCGGGCGCTGGCGAGCAGCGAGTCGTTGATGTACCCGATCTTGTTGCCCGAGGCGATGCCGTTGAGCACGTGGTACAGGGCGAAGAAGAACGGGGACTGCGCCAGGATGGGAAGGCACGAGGAGAGCGGGTTGGTGCCCGCCTCCTTGTACAGCTTCATCATCTCTTCGGACTGACGCTGCTTGTCGTTCTTGTAGCGCTCCTGGATCTTCTTCATCTCCGGCTGGAGCGTCTGCATCGCGCGGGTCGCCTTGATCTGCTTCACGAAGAGCGGGATCAGGCAGATGCGGATCAGGATCACCAGGGACACGATGGACAGGCCCCAGGCCCACCCGGTGTCAGGCCCGAAGATCGCGCCGTAGACCTTGTGGAACTGGACGATGACCCAGGAGACGGGCCAGGTGATGAAACTGAAGAGGCTGGCAATCGTGTCCACTAATCATGCTCCTTGGGCATGGGACGAGGTCTCTGCGGCCGGGCTCGACGGCATACTCCCGTCGGTGGCCGGTTCGGCGGCGGAGGGCCCGCCCCTGCGCGCACGCCAGGCGCCGCGCAGCATTTCGTGCCACCGCGGACGCTTGCGCGGCGGAACATGGTCCACACCGCCGAGCGACCACGGATTGCACCGCAGGATGCGCCAGGCGGTGAGCGCCGTGCCCTTGATCGCACCATGCCGGTCGATGGCCGTGTAGCCGTAGTGGGAACACGACGGGTAGTACTTGCACACCGGCCCCAGCAGCGGACTGATCGTCCACTGGTACAGCTTGATCAGGGCCAGCAGCGGGTACTTCATCGTGCGCCCCCTCCCAGCAGTCGTTGAAGGGCGGCATCCAGGTCTCGGGCCAGCGTCGCGTGGTCCGCGTCGCCCGAGCCGGGCAGCGCTCGTACGACTACCAGGCTACCGGGGGGCAGCAGGATGACCCGGTCCCGCATCAGATGGCGAAGTCTGCGCTTCACCTTGTTGCGGACGACGGCTCCTCCGACTGCTTTGCTCACGACGAAACCCGCACGTGTCGGGGGAGCGCTCTCCCCTGGCGCGTGCGGGTCCGTGGCACCGCTACGAAAGTGGACGACGAGGAGTGGGCGTCCGGCCCGGCGCCCTCGTCGTACCGCGGTCGCGAAGTCCTCGCGCCGCCTCAGCCGGTTCTCGGTAGGCAGCACGATGTCATGACCTGATCGGGATCAGGCGGACAGGCGGGCGCGACCCTTGCTACGGCGGGACGCGAGAATCGCGCGGCCGGCACGGGTGCGCATACGCAGCCGGAAGCCGTGGGTCTTCGCGCGACGACGGTTGTTCGGCTGGAAGGTGCGCTTGCTCACTCGGGGGCTCCAGAAAGACTCGGTAGGTGGCGGGTGCCGTCCTGGCTGTCACCGTGCGCCCACGAGTAGCTCGCAGTCACGCCCGTGTGCACCGCTTACGGATCACCTTGACGTGACCTGTGCCCTTCGGAGGCAGGCGGCAGCAGCCATCGACAACTCGACCTGGTTACGGTACGCGCGGCTGGGCCATCCGGTCAAACCGGCTGACGGCGGGGGACACTGTCCACAGCCTGGGGACAACAACTTGAACCGTACCGGCCGCGCTGACTACCGTGGCTGGTCCCCCCTTCGATCCCTTGTCCCCGGTTTACATCCCGACCCGTCCCGAACCACACGTTCGTGGGACCCCCGTGAGAGAGCGTGCCCTGTGGCTGACGTACCTGCCGATCTTGCCGCAGTGTGGCCACGCGTTCTCGAACAGCTCCTCGGGGAGGGGCGCGGGCAGGGGGTCGAGACGAAGGACGAGCACTGGATCCGCCGCTGCCAGCCGCTCGCGCTGGTCGCCGACACGGCACTGCTCGCGGTGCCGAACGAGTTCGCGAAGAACGTGCTGGAGGGCCGCCTCGCCCCGATCGTCAGCGAGACCCTGAGCCGCGAGTGCGGCCGCCCTATCCGCATCGCGATCACCGTCGACAGCTCGGTCGGCGAGTCCCAGCCCCCCGCACCGCAGGCGCCCGCGCCGCGCTACGAGGAGCAGGAACTGCCCGGCGGCCAGGGCGGTTACGAGGGCTACGGCCGCCGCCGGCCCGACCACCGCGGCGAGGGCCACCGTCCCGGCCGCGGCGACCGGGACCAGGGCGGGTCCGGCGACCAGCCGCCGCCCTCGCGCGGCGGCGCCCAGCCGGCCGACGGCACGGACTCGCTGCCGACCGTCCGCCCGGCCTACCCCGCGGAGTACGCCGAGTACCAGCGCCCCGAGCCGGGCGCCTGGCCGCGTCCCGCCCAGGACGACTACGGCTGGCAGCAGCAGCGGCTCGGCTTCCCGGAGCGGGACCCGTACGCCTCGCCCGCCCAGGAGCCCTACGGCACGCGCGACGGCTACGGCCAGCAGGACGCGTACGGCCAGCAGGACGGATACGGCTCGCAGGACGCCTACGGCGGGCAGGACGCGTACGGGTCCTCGAAGGACGCCTATCCCCCGCAGCAGGACTACCGGCCGCGGCCGATGGACCGCCCGCCCTACGACCAGGCGCGCTCCGACTACGAGTCCTCCCGCGGCGACTACGAGCAGCGGGACTACGACCAGCGCGACGGCGGCCGCCGCGAGCGGCCCGAGTCGCCGGCCGGCTCAGGCCCCCGGGGCGGCGGTCACGCCGGTCCCGGCCAGCCCGGCCACGGCACGTCCGGCCCCTCGGGCGGACCGGCCAAACCGGCCCCCGGGCCGGGCGAGCCGACCGCGCGGCTGAACCCCAAATACCTCTTCGACACCTTCGTCATCGGCGCGTCCAACCGCTTCGCGCACGCGGCGGCGGTCGCGGTCGCCGAAGCACCGGCGAAGGCGTACAACCCGCTGTTCATCTACGGGGAGTCGGGGCTCGGCAAGACGCACCTGCTGCACGCGATCGGGCACTACGCGCGCAGCCTGTACCCGGGCACGCGCGTGCGGTACGTCAGCTCGGAGGAGTTCACCAACGAGTTCATCAACTCGATCCGCGACGGCAAGGGCGACAGCTTCCGCAAGCGCTACCGCGAGATGGACATCCTGCTCGTCGACGACATCCAGTTCCTGGCGGACAAGGAGTCGACGCAGGAGGAGTTCTTCCACACCTTCAACACCCTGCACAACGCCAACAAGCAGATCGTGCTGTCCTCCGACCGGCCGCCCAAGCAGCTGGTGACGCTGGAGGACCGGCTGCGGAACCGCTTCGAGTGGGGGCTGATCACCGACGTCCAGCCGCCCGAGCTGGAGACGCGCATCGCGATCCTGCGCAAGAAGGCGGTGCAGGAGCAGCTGAACGCCCCGCCGGAGGTGCTGGAGTTCATCGCCTCGCGGATCTCGCGCAACATCCGCGAGCTGGAGGGCGCGCTGATCCGGGTGACGGCGTTCGCCTCGCTCAACCGGCAGCCGGTGGACCTGGGCCTGACGGAGATCGTGCTCAAGGACCTCATCCCCGGCGGCGAGGACTCGACCCCCGAGATCACCGCGCCGGCGATCATGGCCTCGACCGCGGACTACTTCGGCCTCACGGTGGACGACCTGTGCGGGACCTCGCGCGGCCGCCAGCTGGTCACCGCCCGCCAGATCGCCATGTACCTGTGCCGTGAGCTGACCGACCTGTCGCTGCCGAAGATCGGTGCGCAGTTCGGCGGCCGCGACCACACGACCGTCATGCACGCCGACCGCAAGATCCGGGCGCTGATGGCGGAGCGGCGCTCCATCTACAACCAGGTCACCGAGCTGACCAACCGCATCAAGAACGGCTGACGGCCGCCGGCCGGTCCGGCACGGCGAAGGGCGCTCCGGGATCCTCCGGGGCGCCCTTCGCCGTCCCCGGACGCGCACACCGGCGGACACGCGCACCAACGGACGCCCGCCGAGCCTCAGGCACGCGACCAGGGGCCGGCAAGGGCCTCAACGACGCCCAGCGGACCTCCTGCAAGGCCCCAGCGATGCTCAGCCAGGACGCCCGAGGCTCCTCCGAGGCCGCCCGCGACCCCCGAGGGCGGTCCGACCGGCGAGGCGCCCGCGTCCCCGCCGCCCTCCACTGTTCGATTTGCAGGCCGGGTTACGGCCTTCGTCCACAGATTCGGCGACTTTTTTCCGTCCACATGCTGGGGATCGCGAAGTTGTCCAGACTGCTTCCACAGGCAGCGATGTGGAGAGATCATCATCCCAGCTCAGGTGCCTGTGGATTCGTGGATGAAGGATCTCCACAGCCTGTGGACAACTTGGCGGTCCACAGGCTGTGGAGGAAGTTGTCCACGGGTAACCCACAGGCTGTGGCCGGTTGTCCCCAATGATCGGCCCGTTCTCCACACCGCTGTCCACTGTTCGGCAACGCGCGAGGCCCGGTCACCGCGTCGAGTGAAAGCCGTCACACCAAGCTGCCGGATTGGGGTGTGGGAAACCCGGGTAAATCTGGGGACGCAGCTGGGGAGAACTGCCCTCGGCCTGTGGGCGAGGTGTGCAGAACTTTCTGTTCTCCACAGAGACGCCCGGTTGTCCACCGGCTCCATGCACAGGGGCGGTGGATAAAATTCCCGCTCTGAGCTGGGCAAACGTGGTTATCCACCGTATCCACAGGCCCTACTACTACTCCCGACTAGAGAGAGCCTGGAATTCGTTTCGAAGCGGGGCCTGTGCACAACTCGCCGTCTCGAGCCCGGCTGCCCCTCGGAGCGACTTGACCCCGACCGGCACCTACTGTCAGTGGTGTGCGTCAGACTGGTCCCCGGTGCTCTTCCCGTCGCTGCGGGCGGTGACACCGGGTCGAAGGGCTCATGAGCAACAGCAGGAGGCGGCTTACGGTGAAGATCCGGGTGGAACGCGACGTACTCGCGGAGGCAGTGGCCTGGGCGGCACGCAGCCTCCCGGCCCGTCCGCCGGCGCCTGTTCTCGCCGGCCTGCTGCTGAAGGCCGAGGACGGCCAGCTGAGCCTGTCGAGCTTCGACTACGAGGTCTCCGCCCGGGTGTCGGTCGAGGCCGAGGTCGAGGAGGAGGGCACGGTGCTGGTCTCCGGCCGCCTGCTCGCCGACATCTCCCGCGCCCTGCCCAACCGTCCGGTGGAGATTTCCACAGACGGTGTACGGGCGACGGTGGTCTGTGGCTCGTCCCGCTTCACGCTCCACACCCTGCCTGTGGAGGAGTACCCGGCGCTGCCCCAGATGCCGAACGCGACGGGCACCGTGCCCGGCGAGGTCTTCGCCTCCGCCGTGCAGCAGGTCGCCATCGCCGCCGGCCGCGACGACACGCTGCCCGTCCTCACCGGCGTCCGCATCGAGATCGAGGGCGACACGGTCACGCTGGCCTCCACCGACCGCTACCGCTTCGCGGTCCGCGAGTTCCTGTGGAAGCCGGAGAACCCGGACGTCTCCGCGGTCGCCCTGGTGCCCGCCAAGACGCTCCAGGACACCGCCAAGGCGCTCACCAGCGGTGACAGCGTGATCCTCGCGCTGTCCGGGTCCGGCGCGGGCGAGGGCCTGATCGGCTTCGAGGGCGCGGGCCGGCGCACCACCACGCGGCTGCTCGAAGGCGACCTGCCCAAGTACCGCACGCTGTTCCCGACGGAGTTCAACTCCGTCGCCGTCATCGAGACCGCCCCGTTCGTGGAGGCCGTCAAGCGCGTGGCCCTGGTCGCCGAGCGCAACACCCCGGTGCGGCTGAGCTTCGAGCAGGGCGTGCTCATCCTGGAGGCCGGCTCCAGCGACGACGCACAGGCTGTGGAAAGGGTCGACGCGCAGCTCGAAGGCGACGACATCTCCATCGCCTTCAACCCGACGTTCCTCCTGGACGGCCTCAGCGCGATCGACTCGCCGGTGGCCCAGCTGTCCTTCACGACGTCCACCAAGCCCGCCCTGCTCAGCGGCAGGCCCGCGGTGGACGCGGAGGCGGACGACGCCTACAAGTACCTGATCATGCCGGTGCGGCTGAGCGGCTGAGCCGCCGGTGCGTCCGGCCGGCGCGGGTCCGACCCCGGGTCGCCGGTCCGCCGACGGTCCGTCCGAGGCCGGGGCGTACGCCTTCGTATGAGCGCGTATGCCCACGGATGTGCGCGAGCGTCCGGGTTTAGGCTCGGCCGGGGCACGCGGGTGCCCCCATGCCAGTCGGAACCCTAAGGACACAACTGATGGAGCTCGGTCTCGTCGGCCTCGGCAAGATGGGCGGCAACATGCGCGAGCGGATCCGCCGCGCCGGCCACACCGTCATCGGATACGACCGCAACCCCGACCTCGCGGACGTCCACAGCCTCGAGGAGCTCGTGGGCAAGCTGGAGGGCCCGCGCGTGGTCTGGGTGATGGTCCCGGCCGGCGCCCCGACCCAGTCGACCGTCGACGCCCTGGCCGAGCTGCTGGAGCCCGGCGACGTGGTCGTGGACGGCGGCAACTCGCGCTGGACGGACGACGAGAAGCACGCCCGCGAGCTGGCCGCCAAGGGCATAGGCTTCGTGGACTGCGGCGTCTCCGGCGGCGTCTGGGGCCTGGAGAACGGGTACGCGCTGATGTACGGCGGCGACGCCGAGAACGTCGCCAAGGTGCGGCCGGTCTTCGACGCGCTGAAGCCGGAGGGCGACTTCGGCTCGGTGCACGCCGGCAAGGTCGGCGCCGGCCACTTCGCCAAGATGGTCCACAACGGCATCGAGTACGCGATGATGCAGGCTTACGCCGAGGGCTGGGAACTCCTGGAGAAGGTCGACTCCGTCGACAACGTCCGCGAGGTCTTCCGCTCCTGGCAGGAGGGCACCGTCATCCGCTCCTGGCTGCTCGACCTCGCCGTCAACGCCCTCGACGAGGACCAGCACCTGGAGGGGCTGCGCGGCTTCGCGCAGGACTCCGGCGAGGGACGCTGGACGGTGGAGGCGGCGATCGACAACGCCGTGCCGCTGCCCGCGATCACGGCCTCGCTGTTCGCGCGGTTCGCCTCCCGCCAGGAGGACTCGCCGCAGATGAAGATGATCGCCGCGCTGCGCAACCAGTTCGGCGGCCACGCGGTGGAGAAGAAGTAGTCCACAGGACCGCACGGCGGTCCACAGCGCTGGAGGAGGCCGGCGAAGGTCCATGCACGTCACGCATCTGTCGCTGGCCGACTTCCGCTCGTACGCCCGGGCCGAGGTGCCGCTCGACCCGGGCGTCACCGCCTTCGTGGGACCCAACGGGCAGGGCAAGACCAACCTCGTGGAGGCGGTCGGCTACCTCGCCACCCTGGGCAGCCACCGGGTCGCCTCCGACGCCCCCCTGGTCCGGATGGGCGCCGAGCGGGCGGTGATCCGCGCCCAGGTGCGCCAGGGCGAACGGCAGCAGCTGGTCGAGCTGGAGCTGAACCCCGGCCGCGCCAACCGGGCCCGGATCAACCGGTCCTCGCAGGTCAGACCACGCGACGTGCTCGGCATCGTACGGACCGTGCTGTTCGCCCCGGAGGACCTCGCGCTGATCAAGGGCGACCCCGGGGAACGGCGGCGGTTCCTCGACGAGCTGATCACGGCCCGCTCGCCGCGCATGGCGGGCGTGCGCTCGGACTACGAGCGGGTCCTCAAGCAGCGCAACACGCTCCTGAAGTCCGCCGCGCTGGCCCGGCGGCACGGCGGGCGGACGGGGGCACCTCCCGGGCGAGCGAATTCGAGCCTGGGGGCGGACCTGTCCACCCTGGACGTGTGGGACCAGCACCTCGCGCGCGCGGGCGCCGAACTGCTGGCGCAGCGCCTGGACCTGATCGCGACGCTGCAACCGCTGGCCGACAAGGCGTACGAGCAGCTGGCGCCCGGCGGCGGTCCGGTCGCGCTGGAGTACAAGCCGTCCGCGCCCGGCGAGGCCCATACGCGCGAGGACCTGTACGCGCAGCTGACGGCGGCGCTCGTCGACGCCCGCAAGCAGGAGATCGAGCGGGGCGTCACCCTGGTCGGACCGCACCGCGACGACCTCGTCCTCAAGCTCGGCCAGCTGCCCGCCAAGGGCTACGCCTCGCACGGCGAGTCCTGGTCCTACGCGCTGGCGCTGCGCCTGGCCTCGTACGACCTGCTGCGCGCCGAGGGCAACGAACCGGTGCTGGTCCTCGACGACGTCTTCGCCGAGCTGGACGCCCGCCGCCGGGAGCGGCTGGCCGAGCTGGTGGCGCCGGGCGAGCAGGTCCTGGTGACCGCGGCGGTGGACGACGACGTGCCGCACGTCCTGGCCGGGACGCGGTTCACTGTCGCGGGCGGGGCGGTGGAGCGCGTATGAGCGCCGAGCACGGCCCGGCGGCCGGCCGTCCGCGGCCGGACCCCGCGGCGGAGCCCGGACCGCGGCCCACCGGCCACTCCGCCAAGGCCCCTGCGGGTCCGAAGGGCGCCGAGGCTCCCGGGAAGACACCCGAGCCCTCCGGCGTCGACCTCGCGCGCGTGGCGTTGCGCGCGGCGAAGGAGGCGGCGCGCGCGCGGGGCGACGCGGCGCAGCAGAGGAAGCAGGCGCGGCGCGGCGGTCTGCGCTCCGGCGCGCGCGCCGACGGCCGCGACCCCCTGGCGCTCGGCGCGGCGATCAACCGGCTGATCACCGAGCGCGGCTGGGAGACTCCCGCCGCGGTGGGCGGGGTGATGGGCCGCTGGCCGCAGATCGTCGGCGGGGACGTGGCCAAGCACTGCGCGCCGGAGCGCTACGACGAGGACGAGCGGGTGCTGACGGTGCGCTGCGACTCGACGGCGTGGGCGACGAACCTGCGGCTGCTCGCCCCGACGCTCGTCGCCCGGCTCAACGAGGATCTCGGCCAGGGCGCGGTCCGGCTGATCAAGGTCTTCGGCCCCGGCGGCCCGGTCCGCCGGCACGGTCCCCTGCGTGCTCCGGGCAGCACGGGACCCGGTGACACGTACGGGTGATGTAACTCACACAGGCGGTTCCCGAGGGGTCGCGCGGGGCGTACGAGGGGCCCGGCGTGCGGCCTGTCGCGCACCCGCACGCCCATGCGAATCCCTACCTGACCCCTGAGTAGCGAAGGGTTGACGGCCGGAAGCGCTGAGTGCCGCTGTGAGCCTCTTTGAGCCCCCTTCCGCATATCGGGACCCGGCCGAGACCGGTTCAGGGCGGCACATGCGGACTCAGGTACCCGCAAACCCCCATCACTGTCGGCGCTACCGGTAGACTGGAAGACAATCCCGCCCCGAACGTGGGGACCGTCCGGGAAAAGCTGAGCAACGCTGATCAAGGCTGATCAAGGCTTACCAACGCAACATGCCGCAGCCGCTCCGGCAACCCGCCGCCGAGCATGGCTCGTGCTGTGCCAGAAAGGGCGCTTCGTGGCCGATTCCGGCAACCCCAACGAGAACATCCCGTCCACCGACGCCGGCGAGAACGGTGCCGCCGCCTCCTCCAGTGGTGAGGTCACGGCCTCGTACGACGCCAGCGCCATCACCGTCCTCGAGGGTCTGGACGCGGTCCGCAAGCGACCCGGTATGTACATCGGCTCGACCGGCGAGCGAGGTCTGCACCACCTCGTGTACGAGGTCGTCGACAACTCCGTCGACGAGGCGCTGGCCGGCCACGCGGACACGATCGACGTGACGATCCTCGCCGACGGCGGGGTCCGCGTCGTCGACAACGGCCGCGGCATCCCGGTGGGCATCGTTCCCTCCGAGGGCAAGCCGGCCCTGGAGGTCGTGCTGACGGTGCTGCACGCGGGCGGCAAGTTCGGCGGCGGCGGCTACGCGGTCTCCGGCGGCCTGCACGGCGTGGGCGTCTCGGTGGTCAACGCGCTGTCCTCGAAGGTCTCCGTCGAGGTCCGCACCGACGGCCACCGCTGGACGCAGGACTACAAGATGGGCGTCCCGACGGCCCCGCTCGCCCGGCACGAGGAGATCGCCGAGACCGGCACCTCGGTCACCTTCTGGGCCGACCCGGACATCTTCGAGACCACCGAGTACTCCTTCGAGACGCTGTCGCGGCGCTTCCAGGAGATGGCGTTCCTCAACAAGGGCCTGACCATCCGGCTCACCGACGAGCGCGATTCGGCGAAGGCCACCGCCGGGGCGGACGAGGCGGGCGCCGACGAGAAGGACGAGGTCAAGTCCGTCACGTACCACTACGAGGGCGGCATCGTCGACTTCGTGAAGTACCTCAACTCCCGCAAGGGAGACGTGGTGCACCCCACCGTCATCGACCTGGAGGCGGAGGACCGGGACAAGAGCCTGTCCCTCGAGGTCGCGATGCAGTGGAACGGTGGTTACAGCGAGGGCGTGTACTCCTTCGCGAACATCATCCACACCCACGAGGGCGGCACCCACGAAGAGGGCTTCCGCGCGGCCCTCACCAGCCTGATCAACAAGTACGCGCGCGACAAGAAGCTGCTGCGCGACAAGGACGACAACCTCACGGGCGACGACATCCGCGAGGGTCTGACCGCGATCATCTCGGTCAAGCTGAGCGAGCCGCAGTTCGAGGGCCAGACCAAGACCAAGCTGGGCAACACGGAGGCGAAGACCTTCGTCCAGCGGGCCGTCTACGAACACCTGAACGACTGGCTGGACCGCAACCCGGTCGAGGCGGCGGACATCATCCGCAAGGGCATCCAGGCGGCCACCGCGCGCGTCGCGGCCCGCAAGGCCCGCGACCTCACCCGTCGCAAGGGCCTGCTGGAGTCGGCCTCCCTGCCGGGCAAGCTCTCCGACTGCCAGTCGAACGACCCCACCAAGTGCGAGATCTTCATCGTCGAGGGCGACTCCGCCGGCGGCTCGGCCAAGTCCGGCCGCAACCCGGAGTACCAGGCGATCCTCCCGATCCGCGGCAAGATCCTCAACGTCGAGAAGGCCAGGATCGACAAGATCCTGCAGAACCAGGAGATCCAGGCGCTGATCTCCGCGTTCGGCACCGGCGTGCACGAGGACTTCGACATCGAGAAGCTCCGCTATCACAAGATCATCCTGATGGCGGACGCCGACGTCGACGGCCAGCACATCAGCACGCTGCTGCTGACCTTCCTGTTCCGCTTCATGCGGCCGCTGGTCGAGGCCGGGCACGTGTACCTCTCCCGCCCCCCGCTCTACAAGATCAAGTGGGGCCGGGACGACATCGAGTACGCCTACTCGGACCGCGAGCGCGACGCGCTGATCGAGATGGGCCGCCAGCGCGGCAAGCGGATCCGCGAGGACTCGATCCAGCGCTTCAAGGGTCTCGGCGAGATGAACGCCGAGGAACTGCGCGTGACCACCATGGACCAGGAGCACCGCGTCCTCGGTCAGGTCACCCTGGACGACGCCGCCCAGGCCGACGACCTGTTCTCGGTCCTGATGGGCGAGGACGTCGAGGCCCGGCGCCAGTTCATCCAGCGCAACGCCAAGGACGTCCGCTTCCTCGACATCTGAGTCGGTCTCAGCTGACCGCACCAGGAAGGATCCTCACCAGCAATGGCCGACGAGAACACTCCAGTCACCCCTGAGCAGGGCGGCGAACTCGTCCTGCGTGTCGAGCCCGTCGGGCTCGAGACGGAGATGCAGCGCTCGTACCTCGACTACGCGATGTCCGTCATCGTCTCGCGTGCGCTGCCGGACGTGCGGGACGGTCTCAAGCCCGTCCACCGCCGCGTGCTGTACGCCATGTACGACGGCGGCTACCGGCCCGAGCGCGGCTTCTACAAGTGCGCCCGCGTCGTCGGCGACGTCATGGGCAACTACCACCCGCACGGCGACTCCTCGATCTACGACGCCCTGGTGCGCCTCGCCCAGCCGTGGTCGATGCGGATGCCGCTGGTGGACTCCAACGGCAACTTCGGCTCCCCGGGCAACGACCCGGCGGCGGCCATGCGGTACACCGAGTGCAAGCTCGCCCCGCTGTCCATGGAGATGGTCCGTGACATCGACGAGGAGACCGTCGACTTCACGGACAACTACGACGGCCGCTCCCAGGAGCCGACCGTCCTGCCGGCCCGCTTCCCGAACCTGCTGATCAACGGCTCGGCCGGCATCGCGGTCGGCATGGCGACCAACATCCCGCCGCACAACCTGCGCGAGGTCGCCGCCGGCGCCCAGTGGTACCTGGAGAACCCGGAGGCCTCGCACGAGGACCTCCTGGAGGCGCTCATCGAGCGCATCAAGGGCCCCGACTTCCCGACCGGCGCGCTGGTCGTGGGCCGCAAGGGCATCGAGGAGGCGTACCGCACCGGCCGCGGCTCCATCACGATGCGCGCGGTCGTCGAGGTCGAGGAGATCCAGAACCGCCAGTGCCTGGTGGTCACCGAGCTGCCCTACCAGGTCAACCCGGACAACCTCGCGCAGAAGATCGCCGACCTGGTGAAGGACGGCAAGATCGGCGGCATCGCCGACGTCCGCGACGAGACCTCCTCGCGCACCGGCCAGCGTCTGGTGATCGTCCTCAAGCGGGACGCCGTCGCCAAGGTCGTCCTGAACAACCTCTACAAGCACACCGACCTCCAGACCAACTTCGGCGCCAACATGCTGGCGCTGGTCGACGGCGTGCCGCGCACCCTCTCCCTGGACGCGTTCATCCGCCACTGGGTGACGCACCAGATCGAGGTCATTGTGCGCCGGACCCGGTTCCGGCTGCGCAAGGCCGAGGAGCGCGCCCACATCCTGCGCGGCCTGCTCAAGGCCCTGGACGCCATCGACGAGGTCATCGCGCTGATCCGGCGCAGTGAGACCGTCGAGATCGCGCGCGGCGGCCTGATGGGCCTGCTGGAGATCGACGAGATCCAGGCGAACGCCATCCTGGAGATGCAGCTGCGCCGCCTGGCCGCCCTGGAGCGCCAGAAGATCGTCCAGGAGCACGACGAACTCCAGGCGAAGATCAACGAGTACACCCAGATCCTCGCCTCCCCGGTCCGCCAGCGGGGCATCGTCAGCGCCGAGCTGGCCGCGATCGTCGAGAAGTACGGCGACGACCGCAAGACGAAGCTGATCCCCTACGAGGGCGACATGTCCATCGAGGACCTGATCGCCGAGGAGGACATCGTCGTCACGGTCACCCGCGGCGGCTACATCAAGCGGACCAAGGCCGACGACTACCGCGCCCAGAAGCGCGGCGGCAAGGGCGTGCGCGGCGCGAAGCTGAAGGAGGACGACATCGTCGACCACTTCTTCGTCTCCACCACGCACCACTGGCTGCTGTTCTTCACCAACAAGGGCCGGGTCTACCGGGCCAAGGCCTACGAGCTGCCCGACGCCGGCCGGGACGCGCGCGGCCAGCACGTCGCCAACCTGCTGGCCTTCCAGCCGGACGAGGCGATCGCCCAGATCCTCGCCATCCGCGACTACGAGGCCACGCCGTACCTGGTGCTCGGCACCAAGGCCGGCCTGGTCAAGAAGACGCCGCTGAAGGATTACGATTCGCCCCGCTCCGGCGGTGTCATCGCGATCAACCTGCGCGAGCGGGAGGACGGCAGCGACGACGAGCTGATCGGCGCGGAGCTGGTCTCGGCCGACGACGATCTGCTCCTGATCAGCAAGAAGGCCCAGTCCATCAGGTTCACCGCCTCGGACGACACGCTGCGCCCGATGGGCCGTGCCACCTCGGGCGTCAAGGGGATGAGCTTCCGCGAGGAGGACCAACTCCTCTCGATGAATGTGGTGCGACCCGGTACGTTCGTGTTCACTGCCACTGACGGTGGGTACGCCAAGCGGACCCGGGTCGACGAGTACCGCGTCCAGGGTCGCGGCGGCCTCGGCATCAAGGCCGCCAAGATCGTGGAGGACCGCGGTTCGCTGGTCGGCGCGCTGGTGGTCGAGGAGACCGACGAGATCCTCGCCATCACACTCTCGGGCGGTGTGATTCGTACGCGAGTCAACGAGGTCAGGGAGACGGGCCGTGACACCATGGGCGTCCAACTGATCAACCTGGGCAAGCGCGATGCCGTGGTCGGCATCGCACGTAACGCCGAGGCGGGACGCGAGGCGGAGGAAGTCGACGGCGACGTGGCCGTGGACGAGACCGCCGACGGCGTCGCGCCGGAGGTCACGGACGAGGGTGAGGCGCCCTCGGCCGAGTAGCACGAGGAGAGAGTCATCGTGAGCGGAGCCACGGGCGCCGGATCGGCCGGTACCTCCACTGGTACGGAATCGGACGGCGGCCGTGGCTCCGCCGCGCGTGCGGCCGACCCGCACACGACCAATCTGAAGCCGATCAAGCCGTCGGCCGGGGATCAGCACTCGCCCGACTCTCATGGACCCCAGGGGGGAACGGTGACGGACACCCGAGGCCGCCAGGCCCAGCCGGGAGCGGGCGGCCGGCCCGGCTCGCCGCTGCCGGGCGAGCGGCAGCCGCAGCAGCCGGCGGAGCCGTACCACCCGCCGCAGGCCTACCAGGCCGGCGGCGGGGCCGCGGACCGCTCCGGCTCCATGCGGCGGCCGCGCACCGGCGCCCGGACCACGCCGCGCACCCGCAAGGCCCGGCTGCGGGTGGCCAAGGCCGACCCCTGGTCGGTGATGAAGGTCAGCTTCCTGCTCTCCATCGCGCTGGGCATCTGCACGGTCGTCGCGGCGGCCGTGCTGTGGATGGTCATGAACGCGATGGGTGTGTTCTCGACGGTCGGCGGGACGATCTCGGAGGCGACCGGCTCGAACGACTCGAACGGCTTCGACCTGCAGTCCTTCCTGTCCCTGCCGCACGTCCTGATGTTCGCGGTGATCATCGCGGTCATCGACGTCGTCCTGGCGACGGCGCTGGCGACGCTCGGCGCGTTCATCTACAACCTCTCGGCCGGCTTCGTCGGCGGCATCGAGCTGACGCTCGCCGAGGACGAGTGAGCGACGGCGCTCGTGACCTGGGCCGACGGCCCGGGTACGCCTCCTGGACAACCGATTTTGGGACTGCCGCCCTCGTGCGCTAATCTTCAGGAGTCAGCGCGCGGGACATACACCGCAGAGCGCGGCGGGGCTATAGCTCAGTTGGTTAGAGCGCATCCCTGATAAGGATGAGGCCACAGGTTCAAATCCTGTTAGCCCCACCAGCACGAAGACCCCCAGTCGATACCGGCTGGGGGTCTTTCGCGTTCCCTGGAGCGGAACCGCACTCGGTTCCCTGGCGCTGCAGCTCCGTGCGGACGGCTACGAGCAGTACGTCGGATCCGTCGCCACGTTCAGCGTCCTGATGTAGGTCACCTCGGTTCTGACCGTGGTGGCGTGGGTGCGGGACGGCCGGCCGCACGCGAGCTGAGGCGCGCCGACGGCGAGCAACGCCGAAGCCCCGCCGGGGATGCCGGGGCGGCGAGGCGCGAGGCGGGGAACGACAGAAGATCCCCGGTCGGCGCCGACCGGGGATCTTCTGGGTTTCGGTGGTGTGCTGTACGCAGTCCGCCGTTGTCTCATGGGTTCGGGTGAGGGCTCCGGCAGGGCCGGGCCGGCGCCGTCAGCGTTGCAGAGGGATCGTGGGCCGGGCCGGTGGCTCGGATTCGGCGCTGTCCGTCTCGGCGGTGAGTGACGCTGCCTCGGCCAGTGGATGGTGCCGGCAGCCGGGGGACTTTCCGTGGGCCTCGGCCCGGATCCGCTGTTTCATCGTGGGGGGCAGTGACCGGGAACTCCGGGACTGACTTCTGGACCAGGTCGAGGACGTCGTCTGCGCCGGGAGCCGAGTGGAGCTGTTGGGCGCCGTCTCGGGCTGGGGGGCGGCCGTGGCCGCGCCGGCGGTCGTGGTGATGAGTCCGAGCGCCGTGCAGAGCGCGAGGAAGGCGGTGACGATGGCTGTCCACAACTTCATGATCTTGTGCTGGTCCATGGCCCCTCACTTTCGGGTTGGGCGATTTGCGTACTTTGCTCATCATGTGTATGAGGGCCGCGAAGTGGTGGACCGACGCCCGTGGCGCCGCGATCTTCGGATGAACACCACTCGGATGGGGGCATGCGGGGTGAAAGGCGCCCAGACGGGAGGATGGCGGGCAAAGTAACGGTCCGTGCGGGCGTGATCACGCTCCGGTCGCCTCGGCCTACCGCCCGCGCGCGCCCGGCAGTTGAGAGCCGACGCAGGTCACCGATCGGTATCGGCCGGTGTGTATAGTCGGGCGCCAGAGGTCCCCTACGTCAACGAAAGACGAGGTCGCGCGGTGAAGAAGCTTCTCCTGGTCGCACTGGCCGCCATCGGCGGGCTCCTCGTGTACCGCCAGATTCAGGCGGATCGCGCCGAGCAGGACCTGTGGACGGAGGCGACCGACTCCGTGCCCACGGGTTCCTGAACCACCCGACATCAGATACTGAACAGACCCCGACCGCCGAGCGGTCGGGGTTTTGCGTTGGGCGTGTAATCCGTTGAGCGGCAAGACCCGCCCCCGCGTCCCGTGTTGCGGCGGCGGGACACGCGGGGTAGGGGGCGTCTCGTGAGGCGTACGTTTTGGACGCCCGTACGGAATGCGCGGACGGCGCGACGGCACCCGGGGCAGGATGGGCGGCGGCGGGACGACGGCGGACGCGAGGGGTGGCGCGGGATGGGACGGCCTGTGGCGGCACGGCGGACTCCGGCCCGGACCCCGCTGGGCGCGGGACGGGCCCGGCGCGCCGGCCGCCCACGGCGTGTCGGCGCCGTGGCTCGGGCCGCCGCCGCCCTCTCCGGAGCCACCGCCGTCGCACGCCTGGCCGCCGCCACGGCGGTGCTGGGGCTGCTGGCCGCCGTACCGGGGCCGCCCGCGGTCGCGGCCGGGGCGCCGGGAGCGTACGACTTCACCGGCGGCGCCCGGACCGTAACCGGGGCGGCGACCACCGCGGACGCCCCGCTGCTCGACGCCGGCCGCGCCTACCGCAGCGCGCTGCCGCGCGACGGCAAGCTCTACTACCGCCTCCGGCTCGACGCCGCCTCCAGCGCCTACGTCTCCGCCACCGCCGTCCCCGCCGCCGACAGCACCGTCTCGGCCACGGACGGCGTCCGGGTGTCGGTGCGGGACGGGCACGGCGACTCCTGCTCCTACCAGGCCACCCTCTTCGGCACGAGCCGCAGCCCGCACCCCGTCTCCGCGTGGGGCAGACGGGACGCCGCGCCGGGGCACTCGCTGTGCCAGGGCGCCGGCACGTACTACGTGCTCGTCGAGCGCATCGACGCGAGCGGCGCGTCGCCGGACGCCTGGCCCCTGGAGCTGGCCACCGTCACCGAGCCGGCCCTGAGCCGGACCGGCGCGACGACGGCGCCCGGGACCTGGGACTCGGCCCGGCCCGAGCCGGTCGGCGGCCGGGCGGCGGACCGGGCGGGCGGCGCCGGGTTCGCCACGGCGAGCCCGCTCGGCCAGGGCGTGTGGCGGACCGGGGTACGCCCCGGGCAGACCCTCTTCTACCGGGTGCCGGTCGACTGGGGGCAGCAGCTGAACGTCGTCGCCGAACTGGGCGGCGCCGGCGGCAGCGGCTACGTCGACGGCGCGCTGACGTTGTCGCTCTACAACCCGGTGCGCGGTTACGTGGAGGACGCGTACGCCGGGTACAGCGGGCGGCGCGCGTCCGCCGCGCTCGCGCCCCTGCCGCCCGTCGACTACGCCAACCGCTACGGCTTCGCCGACCCGGTGAAGGCCATGCGGTTCGCCGGCTCCTACTACCTCGTCGCGCACCTCGCCGACCAGACGGCGGCCGGGTTCGGCGCGGGTCCCTACGACCTGACGCTGCGGGTGCGGCTGGGCGGTTCGGCGACTTCGGGGCCGGGTTACGCGGGCCGGTCGGAGCCGCGCGACCGCTTCGAGGTCACGGCCGCGGACCGGGCCGCGGCGGCCCCGGCCGGGCCGTTCGGGCCGTCCGGAGCGGCCGGTTCCGCCGGGGCGGCGGGCGGGTCGGCGGCGCTGCGGGCGCTCGCCGTGGGCGGGATCGGTACGGGGACCGCCCTGCTGGTCGTCCTCGGCGGGTGGACGCTGGTCGCCCGGCGGCGGTCGGGCGCCTGGTAGACCGCTCGACGGGTCCTCCGGCGGGGCTCGGAGGGGGTGCCCGGCGGGGCTCAGCAGGTGCGCCCGGCGCGGCCTTCGGCGGGGCTCAGAGGCGGCTCAGTGCCCAGAAGCCCACGGCGTAGCAGGCCAGTGCCAGGAGCAGCAGCGGGACCACCGCTCTGGCGGGCGGACCCGGGCGGCGGGGGCGTGCGGCGCGGTGCCGGGACGCCGCCCGCCCCGGCGCGGACGGACGTCCCGGTGCGGACGGTCGCCCCGGTGCCGACGGGCGCGGGTCCTCGGCGGTGTAGGAGGCGGTGGACGCTTCATCGCCGTGGGGGCGCGGTGCGGGGGCGGGGGTTGCGGGACGGAGGGGCACACCCGTGGCCGGGGTGGCGGCGGGGCGCGGTGCGGGCGGGGGAACGGCAGGCAGAGGCGGCGTGGCGTGCTGCGCAGGGGGGAGGGCGGCCTGCGGTGGCGGCAGGTGGAAGCCGCCCGTGTCGGACGGGTCGAAGGGGATCGACGGGTCTAAGGGGAGCGACGGGTCGAGGGGCGACGGCAGGTCGGGCGCGCCCGGGGAGGACGGCGGGGCGGGGGAGTCCGTCCGGTCCGCGGCCGCCTCGGTCGGTCCCGTGTCCTGGCGGAAACCGTGCCGCGGGTCGGAGCCCACCGAGTCGTCCGACCGGCGGAAGACGCCGGTGCCGTCGAACCCGCCCGCACCGCCCCCGGGCGTACCGTTCCCGCCGGTCGCCGACCAGGCGGCGGAGACGCCGCCGCTCGCCGTGCCGCCCCCCGGAGCGTCGGTGTACGCCCCGCCGGTGTACGCCCCGCCGGTGTACGCCCCGCCGGAGTCCGTGTCGCCGGAGTCCGTCCCGGTGACCTCACCGCCGCCGTCGACGACCCCACGGGCGGCCCCACCACCCCCCACCGCCACTCCTGGGCTACGCCGAAGCGGCCCCTCGGAGCCGAACCCCACAGGCAGCGGCCCGAGTTGGTCGAATATCTCGATCAGCTCGTCGTCCGGGCCGGGCTCGGGAAGGAGTTCGATGGCCGCGGCGAGGGCCTTGCGCGCCCCTGTGGCGGTCCGGAAGCGGGCGTCGGGGTCCGGCTGGAGCAGGGCGGCCACCACCTGCCACAGCGGCTCGGGAACGCCCTTGGCCGCGCTGGGTGTTCCGTGCTCCGCGAAGTACTCCACGAGCGCCTTGGCGTCCGGCTTGGCGCCTTGCAGCAGATAGAGGGCGACCAGTCCGGTGGCGAACAGGTCGGCGGGGAAGTCGGGCTCGGCGCCCAGCATCTGCTCGGGCGCGAGGTAACCGGGCGTCCCGACCACGAGGTTGGTCTCGGTCAGCCGGGGTTCGCCGAGCCGCATCGCGATGCCGAAGTCGGAGAGCCGGAGTCTCGGGTGACCGGTGCCGGTGGCCTCCAGCAGGATGTTGGCCGGCTTGATGTCGCGGTGCACCACTCCCTCGGCGTGCACCGCGGCGAGTCCCGACAGCAACTGGTCGAGCAGGACGCAGACGAACGCCGGGGGCAGCGGGCCGTAGTCCCCGACCAGGTGGACCAGCGAGCCGCCGGCCACGAGGTCCATGGTGAACAGGACCTTGTCGTCGTCGGCGGCCCAGCTGGCCGGGGCGAGCACATGGGGGTGGTCGATGCGCAGCGCCTGTTCGCGGACGAAGCGCAGCAGGGAGTGGGCGTCGCGCTGCTGGAGGACCTTGGCGGCCACGTAGCGGCGGCGCCGGTGGTCCCAGGCGCGCCAGACCGCGCCGACACCGCCGCGTCCGATCGGGTCGGCCAGTTCGTACCGGCCGGCGAAGACCTCACCCATGGCTGCGCGTCGCTCCTCCCCCTGCGGTCACCCCCGTTGCCTCCCCCGCGGCGCGTGCCGCGACCCCTGGCCGGGGGGTCAGTTCTGGTGGTGCTGGTAGTGCGCGACGGCGTCGGAGGTGCGGCCGGCGCCGTACACCCGCAGGAACTCGGCCAGTTCGGGGTGGGCCGGGGCGAGACTGTCCGCCGCCTCGATGATGTCGCCGGCGGCGGCCACCGAGCGCAGCAGGGACTGGATCTCGCGGACCACGCGCTTGACCGTGGGGGCGCCCGAAGTGCTGGTCGTCTGCGTGGTGTTGCTCAGTACGGAGCCCCCCTGCGAGCGCTTGATCTCGTCCATGCGCTCGGTCGCCTCCGCCGCGCTGACGCTGCCGTCGGCCACCTGGCCGGCCAGCTCCTGGAGCAGCTGCACCCGCTGGACGACCGCCGGGTTGCCGATCTTCGCGCGCTGGCCGCTCATGAGCTGCGACAGCATCGGGGCGGACAGCCCCAGCACCCCCGCCAGCCGGGCCTGGTTGAGCCCGAGATCGTCTATGAGCTTACGGAAGAGCGCCCCCAACGGCTCCCCGTACCAGTTCCGCTGCAGTTCCCGCGCCCTGGCGGTGGCTTCCTGCTGTGCGGCGTCCATTGCGTCTCCCCATCGCTTCCCCAAGTACGGCGGTTCGCTGTAGCGAACCACGCGGAGCATCTTACGGAGCGTGGTCGGTCGCGGGGACCCCCAATCTTTTTGCGAGATCGGGGGGGTGACCCGGTACTCTGGTCTGCGGCACCCGACCGGTGGACGGTTCCTCCGGCTGGATGCTTCCCTCGCGGGGCCTTAGCTCAGTTGGTAGAGCGCTGTCTTTGCATGGCAGATGTCAGGGGTTCGACTCCCCTAGGCTCCACAGGTAGTAACGCGCAGGTCAGAGACCCCCCGCCCGGTTGGGCGGGGGGTCTCTCTGTGACCGGAATCCACATAGAGTCCACATCCCCCGTGATCTTCACTCGGGAGAGATACTGAGAGTCCTCTTACCTGAAAGTAAGGTCATCCGTGCGAGGGCTGGCCGTCTCCCCACGTGCGACCAGACGCGCGCTCGCACTCATCCTGTGGATTCGGGCGGGGAGGCTGGACCCACAGGCTCGGGCCCCCGCCGTAACTGTCGGCGGGGGGCGACCAAGTGGCGAGCTACGGTCCGAACCCGCCCGGCCACCCTGCAAGATCTTCGGATGTAGGCCAGCCCCCTACAGGCTTTCGATCTTGAAAGGTTCACCGTGGGCGAGTGCCATCCCCCTCGCCCCCACCGGACTGGGTTCTCGCCCGCCGGCGCTTAGTGGGCGACCGCATCCGGGCCGCCCGACTCCACGCCCGGATGACTCAGGAGCAGGTGGCACTGGCGGCAGAGGCCGACCGACCATCCGTCGTCCGCATCGAAGCCGGCCAGCAGTCGGCCACCACCGACACCCTCATCCGCCTCGCCGTCGCCATCGGAGTCAGCCCCGCAGAGTCATTCACGCGACCAGGCCCCTGCCGCCGTGTTTCCGCCGGTGGCAGGGGCCTCGGCCCTGCCCGGTCCCGGCGCACCGTCGTGCCGGGGCGGGGAGTTCAGTGGCGTCCCGCCGGCGCCGTCTGCCGGGGCACTGCCGGTTCGCACGGGGTGGGGCACAGGTGGACGTCCGGTGCCGCCCCTGACGGGGAGTCGATCGGGATCACCTGGGGTGTGCCTTCGATGGGCCGGTCGCAGTGGTCGCAGATCATCGGGCGGCCGCCTCCTTGGTCAGGCAGGGGGCGTCGACGTAGCCGGGGTAGTCGCGTGAGTCGCCCATCCAGAGGACGGGCAGCGCCGGCTCGGTGTCGCCCAGAGGCTGGTGACACGAGAAGCAGATCAGTTCTCGGTGCGCGGCTTCGACGGTCAGCTCGTGCAGGGTGCGCCGGCCGCGACTGACGTAGCAGGTGCGGCCGTGCTGGCAGTGGGCGCATCCGAGGACGTGGCTGTGCCAGTCGTACCAGGTGGCGAACCAGGCCAGCTGTCCGGCGTAGCAGGTGAGGCAGACGCGACACGGGTCCAGCGGCGACATGCTGATGGCAGACTCGTCGGTCGCGGTGCCGCACCAGGTGCACGCGCGGCCTTCGAGCGCCAACGATGTCGGCGGCGGGTACTCCCAGGTGATGAGCTGGTGCAGACGATGCAGCTCCTCGGGAGGCAGCACAGTCACCGTCGCCCCTCCCGCACCAGTCGGTAGAGGATTCGTCCGACCGGGCAGAGGGACGCCTCGTCGACGCACTGCTCGCACTCCGGGGTGTGCGCGAAGAGGCCCTTGTGCGCGCGGCCGGCGGTGCACTTGGGGCAGGCCCTCGGGTACCAGCGCACCAGTCCCTTCTCGGGCTCGAAGAGGTCGGCCTCTTCGCCGGCCGGAAGCCCCATCCGCTCGCCCAAGTCGACCGCAGTGGCGCCGACGAGCCGGACCTGGCACCACACACAAGTCGCGCCGCGCGACTGGTCGGCGCTGACGGTGTCCAGGTCGGGGAGGCCCAGCACCTTGAGCACGTCGAGGGGGATGTTCGTCCTGGCCAAGGCGTCGCTCGCCATGGCTGAGGCCTCCACAATCGCGGTGATCTGTCTCACATACGCGACCGTAGAGGCCCGGAACGGAGGGGAGGGGCAGGAATCCTGCCCCCTCGCCTCGTCAGGCAGCCAGCAGGCCCAGCTTCACGGCGAGTTCGGAGGCACGCTGCCGTCTCTCCGGATTCCTCGCCTCGGTCTCCTCCAGCACGATCCGCCGGGCGTAGCCGTTGTACTTGATGGTCTCCGGCGCCGCCTCGTGCGCTTTGTCCAGCGTGGCCAGCGCGGTGTCCGGCTGCCCGTCGAGCTGGTAGCCGCGGGCCTCCTCGATCCGGTGCCGGGCCCGCCGCGGCCGCGAGCGGATGACGGTCTTGTCCGCGCGCGCGGCCTGCCGCACCGACTCGCCGCCCTGGTGCAGTTCGACCGCGACCGTGACCGCGTGCGCGCCCATGATGGCCTGCCCGAAGGAGGTGACCGGGTGGAAGTAGGACGAGGGCAGTTTCCGGGCGGTCTTCTCTGCCTTGTCCCACCACCCCCACGCCGCGCCGGTCTCGCCGCGCCGCGCCGCCGTGTAGCCGGCCTCGAACTGAAGCGCCCCAGCGATGGCCAGGACGTGGTCCTCGGCGTCGGGCAGGTGAGGTTCGAGGTAGCGCAGTGCGTCCAGGGTGACGGCGTCCGCGGCGTCGAAGTGGGCGGGGCCGGAGTCGCGGTGGGCCTGGGCGGTCAGCCAGGCGGCGACACCGATGGCATGGGGATCGTCGCTGTCCTGCGCTGCGATCATGCCACGCTCGGCGACGCGCCAGAGCAGCGCGGCGTCGGGCTGGTAGGCCACGAAGAACTGGCTGAGGCTGTACACCTCGGAGAGGACGGCCTGCGCCGCGCGGCGATCGCCGCCGGTCTCAGCCTGACGGGCGGCGAGCTGGGCATCGCGGATCAACTCGGGCAGCAGTCCGCCGATGACCTCACGGTGGTTCGGCGCTTCGTGGCGTGCAGTCCAGGCTCGGTCGAGCCGGTGCCGGAGGTGCAGAGTGGGCGGTGCCGGCCGGTCGGCGGTGAGGGGGAAGGCGTCCACGGCAGCCTTCACGGCCGCCAGCTTCGGGTGGCCGGGGCCCACGAACAGGTCGACGCTCATGCTCTGGTCCCCGGTGAGGTCGGCCAGGTTGCGGACGCGCAGCAGCTCGGCGATACGCAGGATCACCGGCAGCGCCGGCGTGTGGATAGTGCCGTTCTCCACCTGCTTCACCCACGACGGACTTCTGTCGAGGAGTCCGGCGAGGACTGGCCGGCTCATACCCCGGCGCTGTCGGAGAATCTGCATCCGTTGACCGAATGCGAGCGGGTTGGCGTACGGGTCCGGGGTAGCGTCGGATGACACGGTCTCGCCCCTCTCTGTTACAGCTCGTCACTGTCAGGGTATGGGGCGAGACCCTTTCGTGGTGGCCCTGCTGAGATCTGTCCCGGGCAGGACGAAAGCGGCCCCGCCCTCCCGAAGGAGGACGGGGCCGCGGTCACAGGTACCAGGGCGTCAGGTCGAGTTCGGTCGGCGGCTCGGGCGCCGGACCGGCCGGCGTGTCCGGGCCCACCCGCCGAGCCCACTGGAACAGATCAAGGTAGGCGCGCGTCAGCAGCTCCCGCTGGGTGCGCTCCTCCTTCACCTCCTTGTCGAGCCGCTCCGTGATCGCCATGAAGTCGCTGCGCTTACCCGAACTCGTTCATCCCGCTGGTGACAGGCGCCGGGTCCAGATCCCTTATGCAGTGCAACAAGGGCATGTGTGCGTTTGGACGGGCGGCCTCTCCCGGCTCAAGGAACAGGACGCCGACGGTCACTCCGTACGGGCGGGGTGACCGCCGGGCCTGCGCTAGCTTTCCTTGAACCCACGGTAGAGCTGGTAGCCGTAAGAGATCAGATTCAGCACCGCCGTGATGTGATCGACTGATGACGCCGGCGGCTCCCGCAGCGAAAGGACTACGCCGTACATCTGAGTAACCAGATCCATCTGGTGGGTGAGACAGACCGAGCAGAATCCGCGCTGAAGGCGGCTGCTAGCCTCTTGCGCACGGGCGCGCACGCTTCGCTTGGCGCCTATACGGGCAAAAGAGGGCGTCATGGACGTATCTCCTTTGGTCGGAGCAAACGCAGGGCCCTGGCGGCGACGGCCTCGAAACTGTGCAGCCAGGGTCCTGCGGCTGATCAGCTGATCAGCTGGCTCAGACAGTAGTGCGCCTAATGCCCCCTTCCCGCATGGGAATTGCGCCCCTCGTGCGCCTCAGCGTGCAGCAGCTCGCGGGCGAATGGCGCCTCCGTTTTCCGTGCCCAGGGCGCAGGGGCGGCAACCCGCCGTTTTCGGTGCCTGCTCCACGTCGAGACTCCGACATTTGGCCAGGTCAAAGCGCCTTTCGATATCCTAGGAACATTTGTCCGACGCATATTCCCCTGTTCGCACGCGCACTGTTGAGATCTGGTGCCGGCTCGACGCGACGGTACGGAAGGAAGTTGGCAACCACGTGCACTTGCGTGCGTGGCGCTCCCCCGGACTCGAATCTCCTCTGCGACGAGGCATAACCATCATGGCGAATGGTCATACTCCTACCAATCGCAGGCATGCAATTGCATACCTGGAACGGGGAAGTACAGATCACGGAGGTGGCGTTATGGCGCAGCCGAGCACCGTGCGAGTCGGGCATGAGGGCACAAAGCTCACCTGGAGGAAGAGTTCGTACAGCGACCACAACGGCGACTGTGTCGAGTTGGCAGAGTTGGGTGAGGTGGTGGCCTTCCGCGACTCCAAGCGCATCCAAGGGCCTGTGGTTTCCGTCGACCGTTGGACCTTGGAGACTTTCGTCGCCGCGCTGGTGAACGGTCATATGGCCACTGGTCGGCCCTGAGGTGATGATTCGGCCACCTCGCGCCCGCCGAGGTGGCCTTACCGAACAACATCACGTCAAAGGCTTACGGCTGCTCTGGAACCGTCGCGGCTGACAGGCCATCATGTGTGACGTGCAACTGTATGTGTTATTTGGCTAGTTCCCATCACGGCAGGCCAGTGTCACAGCGACAGGGGGGTGGGTGTCCACGTGGATGGCGCCGGTAAGAAGGCCGGGTCCTCAGACGAGGAAGCGACTGACTTAGGCCAAAATCGGCCACACAGCGCCCGCATGTACGACTACTACTTGGGCGGCAAGACCAACTACGCAGTCGACCGAGATGCGGCTGACGCCGTCATCCGGCAGTTCCCCGCCGTGGTGACGGCGGCCCGTATCAACCGTGCCTTCATGCACCGCGCCGTGCACTTCCTCGCCGCGGAGCGCAACATCCGTCAGTTCCTCGACATCGGCACCGGCATCCCCACCGCGCCCAACCTCCACGAGGTGGTACAAGCGGTGGACGCGGAGTCCAAGGTGGCGTACGTCGACACTGACCCGATCGTCCTGGCGTACGCCGATTCGCTCCTCACCAGCACTCCGGAGGGCGAGACGAGCTACATCGACGCCAGCGTCACCGATCCCGAAGCGGTCATCGCGGCCGTGAAGGAGGACGGCTGCATCTCGTTCGAGGAGCCCGTCGCGCTGACCTTGCACGCGCTGCTGCACTTCGTCCCGGACGATCAAGACGCTCACGGGGTCGTCACCCGGCTCCTTGCCGAGCTCACGCCCGGTTCGTACCTCAGCCTGACCCACTGCACCGGTGACTTCGCACCGGAGTCCTGGCAGGCCATCGTGGATCTCTACACGCAGAAGGGCACCCCGACACAGGTGCGCTCCCATGCCGAGGTGCTGCGCTTCTTCGATGGCCTTGAGCTGGTCGATCCCGGTCTCGTCGTCGCCCACCGCTGGCGCCCGGCGCCGGCCAGCGGCCCCAGCTTGGCTACGGACACCGACGCCTCTCTCTACGCGGGTGTCGCGCTGAAGAAGTGACCGAGTTCTTCACGGAGTTACCGCGGCCTGAGTGCTGCTACTTGGCGAGCATGTCAAGGAGCCGCTGCTTCGAGCGCTTCCTGGACAGGCTGACCTCGAAAAGGCGGTCGAAGCTCTTGCTGCGGTGATCCACCTCGTCCGGTTCCTGGCAGACGAGACCGCTCTCATGACGCTCCTCGTACAGAACCGTCGGGAGCAGCTCCTCCTCGAAGTCGAATAACATGGTCTGCCCGATACCGGTCGGCGTGTTCGGACGCGACAGTTCGACTATGTGCAGGCTGAATCGCGGGTTGTCGGCCAGCTCGGCCAGGCGGCGGAGCTGGCCCCGCATGATCTCCTTGGATCCGAACCCTCGGATGAGGGTCACTTCGTCGAGCAGGCAGAGGTAGCGCGTCGACTGGGACTCCTGGAAATGTGCCTGACGCTCGAGCCGGAACTGAACTCGCTTGTCGATCTCTTCCGGAGGGGCCCCCTCCATCCCCAGGCGGATCACGGCGCGGGCGTAATCGGCGGTCTGGAGTATCCCGGGTACCCGGTCGCGGTCGTAGACCCGGATGAGTTTGGCGCTCTCCTCCAGCGTCACCAGGGTGAGCAGCTTCTGCTTGACCACCCCCCGCCACTCCGATCCTTGCCACCAGCGGCGGCGGTTGGCGTTCTCCAGGACCTCCAGAAGGTGCGCCTCCTCCTCGGGGGTCGCCCGGTAAATCTTGAGCGCCTCGCGTACGACCGCCGGCTTGCAGGGGGTCTCACCCGTCTCGTTACGACTGACGGTGTAGTTCTTGACCCCCAGTAGGTCAGCGGCCTCCCTCTGGGACAGACCCTGCGCTTCACGGAGCCTCCGCAACTCACGACCTACTACCATGTGCTGCGCCTTGGGCACGGCCTTGTGGAGTTGTCGAACCTGCCGTCGAGCCTGCGGTTGGGCTCCCACTTGGTCTCCTTGAGTGAATACCACTGCTGCGTGAGTTGGACGCGACAACAAGCGTGCAGCACATCAGCAAGTGGTACACAGCAAATCGGATAACCGACTCAATTGCGTCAATTTGTTCGAGTGGTGAGGTTGCCCTAGGAAACCGCTGGTGGCGGCATGTGATGTACCCGCGCGGCGCCTGTGTGCTCATGTCAGCGGAGCGGGGAAGCGACCCAGCTCATTTATGCAACTGCACTGAGCGGAGGCCCCTTTCGGTCACGGTTGGCCGAAACGTAGCCTCTGGGTGAGCGCGCACCCGTTCTTTCCCGCCGCAGTGCGGTCTGGTCGCTGCTGTCGAAGTGGACAGGCGCGGGCACCCTGAGGTGATTCTCGGGCGCCCGGGCGGCGCGGAGGAGGAGGTAGCGCTCGACACAGGGATACCCCACTGTCGGAGCCGATCCGTGATGGCCTCCACCTGGAGGGGGAGCGGCTCCTCGGAGGAGCGGCCGACCTGTTCGCGGAGCGCATTTCATCGCATACCGTGCGCAGTCGAACGTGCCGCCCTGGCAGCTGCCCACTGGAGCCTGCCTCGGTCTCCTCGCCTGCCGTCTTCGACCCGTTGGCGGCGTCAGGGCATCGCCGTTGGTCTCCGCCGCCATCCGGTGGAACGCGGTGCCCTCGGTGCCCTCGGTGCCCTCGGTGCCCTCGGCTACGGCCGGCAGGTGGAGGCGCTGCACCAGCGGACGTTGTTCGGCAATCTCGCCCAAATCGGCGGGGAGCGGATGCGGGACGTGAAGGTGATGCACAGCAGGCCCCGCTTCGACCGGTCCACACCGTTCCTGTCGACCATGCCGGATAGCCTCACCAACGGCGAAAGCCGGCCGGGTCATCCGCTCGTGCTATCACGCCGGCGGGCCGCCCACTCGGCGCGGTTCTCCGCCGCCGTGCCCAGCCGAAGGTGCGCCGGCTGCTGGCAGGAGTGGTTGTCACAGGTGTGGCACACGGTCGGGCTGTCGGTTCCCCAGCCGAGACGGGGAATCCCCCGTGCGCGAGCTGATATCCGTACAGGTGGCCCGGCACCGGGGGCTTCCGCCTTGATCGTGGACACCGGTTGTCATGCGGCGATGGCCAGCGTGGTTGCTCTCTGTTCGAAGGCGGCCGGCGCAAGGTAGATCCAGTGTCGAGCTGTCCACGATCGAGGTGGAGGGCCCACCACCCTGCACTGCCCACGGTGTACATCACCGGTGGCGCGCAGGGTGGCGAGCAGATCAACGGCCTGATGCGTGAGGTTCCGCCGTGGCTGCTGTCCGCCGCGAACGTGGTCCACCAGTGCGGGCCGAACTGGGTCGAAAGGTCCCGGCAGGCTGCCGAAGGGCTGCCGCCTGAGCATTACTCCCATGACCTGCGGAAACGCTGTCAGGGGGTGTTTTCAGTATGAGGTGGAGAGGTCCGTGCCCGCAGGGGCCCGTCGGCAGCCGGAGACGATGTTCAGCAGGATCTTCGGGTCCTCCTCGGCGCCGGTCGCCGGATTCGACACCCATAGTTCGGCGTTCACGGAGTAGGGCTCGCTCCGGGAGTCCGCCGTCAGTTCAAGGGTCTTGGACGGGCTCTTGTTCGGCCCGTACTGGACGATCTTCCATCCCTTCCCGGGGAGACCCGCCCGCAGACGCTGGAACCCGGCCTTCAGTTCGTCCTCGGAGACGCCACGGACCGACCAGGGGTGCACGGTCCTGTAGAGGTGATCGGGGTCCTGACCGCAGGGAGCGATGCTGGGGCCCGGCTCGGTGACTTCGCCGGCCTGGATGTCGATCAGGTCGAGGACCTGACCGGACACGGTCTTCGCCTTCTTCCGGGCCTCGTCCACGCCGAGGACGGTGGCCGTCGGTCGGGGGCTCCGCGCCCGCGAGGAATCGTCGCCGTGGCCCACGGCGTTCGAGCAGCCCGCTCCGGTGAGCATGAGCAGCAGGGCGGCGGCGCCGAGCGGGCGCCACCGAGGACGGCGGCGGGCAAGAGGCATCAAGCGTCCTCCCGATCCTTTTCGCGGCACCCGCAGCACCCGCCGTGCTCGTAGTGTTCGACGGCCACGGCCCGTGCTACTCCTTGATCCCCACCCCGCACACCGCGTACCCCTCTTCCGGGGCCGTCGGGGCGGTGGAGAGGTCGGGGCGCCAGTGGCCGGTTTTGACGAGGCCGGGGTCCAGGAGGCGCAGGCCGTCGAAGAAGGACTCGATCTGGTGGGCGGGCCGCAGGTGGTAGGAGTTGGCCGACTGGCCGTTGTACGCGGCGATCGCGGTCTTCAGGGTCTCGCTGGTGTCGGTGCCGTCGCTGAGCGCGACGTAGCTGCCCCGGGGGAGGGCGGCGGTCAGCTCCCGCACCACGCGCGCGGGGTCCTCGTCGTCGGAGAGCTGGCCGATGATGCCCAGCAGGACCAGGCCGACCGGGCGGGTGAAGTCCAGGGTGTCGGCCGCCCGCGCCAGGATGCGGTCGGTGTCCCGCACGTCGGCGTCCAGGTAGGCGCACGCGCCGTCGGGGGTCGAGCGCATCAGGACCTCGGCGTGCGCCAGCACGATGGGATCGTTGTCCACGTAGACGATCCGGCTGTCGGGGGCGATGCGCTGGGCCACCTCGTGGGTGTTGTCCGCGGTGGGCAGACCGGTGCCGATGTCCAGGAACTGGCGCACCCCGGCCTCCTGGGCCAGGAAGCGGACCGACCGCCGCAGGAAGGCGCGCTGCTGCCGGGCGATCGCGGCGATCTCGGGGAAGGCGCTCAGGATCAGGTCGCCGGTCTCGCTGTCCACCGGGTAGTGGTCCTTGCCGCCGAGCAGGTAGTTCCACACCCGCGCCGAATGCGGCCGGTCGGTCTGCAGGCGGGCGCGCCAGTCACCACGTGATTCAGTCATGGGCAGAGCATCACACACGGTCGACGCGGTGTCATAAGGCTGTGGAAAAAGCCCGGTTGGGCGCTACGGCAGGGGCTGGAGCTGCGTCGTCCGTGACAGCGGGACGGCCCGGAACCTTTCGGTTTCCGGGCCGCCCCCTGTCACCTCGGCCGGATCGCGCCGGCGTCAGCCCTGCTCGTCGCGGTCCACCTCGTCCTCGGCCGCCTTGGCCTGGACCTCCGGGTCGAGCACCGTCTCGCCGGTGCCGTCCACCGCGGTCAGCCGGGCGCCGGACTCGGGTACCTCGGTCGCGGCCGGCGGCTCCACCAGCCAGTCGGGGTTGGCCTGCTTGTCCCACCACTTCCAGGCCGCGAACGCGCCGCCGGCCAGCACGCCCACCACGGCGAACACCTTCACGACCCGGCCGGTCCGGGAGCGGCGGCACTGCTTGCGGGCCAGCTTCTGGATCTTGTCGGCCGGCACCTGGCCGCGCAGCGCGACCAGGGCGGCGGCGCCGCGCGCGGCGGCCTCGTCCGCGACCGGCCCGGCCGCGGCCTTCGCCTGCTCGATCCTCGGCCTGGAGTACTCGGCGGCCTGCCGGGCGGCCCGGCGAGTCCGCTCGGCGGCCTCCTGGGCGGCCTGGTCGACCTTGGGCGGCACATGCGCCCGGGCCTGTTCGAGCCGGGGTGCGACGTAGGCGCCGTACTGGACGCGGGCCTGGTCGGCGGCGAGGGACACTTTCGGCGCGAGCCGTACGCGGGCCTCGTGCGCGTACAGCGCGGCCCTCTCCTTGGCCGTGTCGGCGTAGGGCGCCACCACTTCCGCGGCGTGCAGCACGCTGTCCTTCGCCGAGCCGGTCGCGGCGCGCACGCTGTCGATGCGGGTCACGGGTTCCTCCTCCTCGGTGGCGTACGGTAAATCGACTGTCCACCCTTTTACGGATCATGCCTGTCAACGGGCCCGGAGGCATGTGTGCACGGGCATCCGGGTCACGTGCGAGAACTCGGCAGTGTTGTTTTCCAGTGCTATAGCAGAGGAAAACAGGACAACGGGAGCTTCCCGACGACAATGCCACGGATCGCCGCGCCGCGCTCCCGACCCGAGGAGACTCGCCCGCATCCGCGCAACCGATTCCGGCGAATGCCCCCCGGGAAGAGGCCGCTCGGCGACCCACGGCGGTCACCGTGCGAGGATCGGGGGGTTACAGGAGGACAACGGAAGGCAGATCGTGGCCGAGCTCTACGCCACCCTGAAGACCAACCACGGCGACATCAAGGTCCGGCTGCTGCCGAACCACGCCCCCGCGACGGTCCGCAACTTCGTGGAACTCGCCAAGGGCGAGCGGGAGTGGACCAACCCCGCCACCGGCGAGCGGACCACGGCGAAGCTGTACGACGGCACGGTCTTCCACCGGGTGATCAGCGGTTTCATGATCCAGGGCGGTGACCCGCTGGGCAACGGCACCGGCGGCCCCGGATACCAGTTCAAGGACGAGTTCCACCCGGACCTCGCCTTCAACAAGCCGTACCTGCTGGCGATGGCCAACGCGGGCCCGGGCACCAACGGCTCGCAGTTCTTCATCACCGTCGCCCCGACGGCGTGGCTGACCCGCAAGCACACCATCTTCGGTGAGGTCGCCGACGAGGCCGGCCAGAAGATCGTGGACGCCATCGCGGCCGCCAAGACCAACCCGCGCACCGACCGCCCGGTCGAGGACGTCGTCATCGAGTCGGTCGTCGTCGAGGGCGACCTGCCCGGCGAGGTCAAGAAGGTCTGAGCGCCGTCGTGCCGTCCCCGCGGGGCACGGCACGAGGGAACCAAACGCCCCGCTCGTCCGTAAGGATGAGCGGGGCGGTGCGTTGCCCACGGCACCCGGGGCGGCGCCCCGTACCGCCCACGACGCAGACGAACCCGAGGGGACCCGATGGACCAGGCACCAGGCAGCCCGCAGGGCCCGGCGGACCACGGCCCGGCCGGCCGCGGCCCGGCGGACCCGGCGCCGCACGGCGACCGGTCCCTGCCCACCTGCTACCGCCACCCGGACCGCGAGACCGGCATCAGCTGCACCCGCTGCTCACGGCCGATCTGCCCCGAGTGCATGGTGGACGCCTCCGTCGGCTTCCAGTGCCCGCAGTGCGCGCGCGGCGGGCACGGCACGGGCGCCTCGCCCGCCGCCTCCCGGCCGCGCACCCTGGCCGGCGGCTCGGTGGCGGCCGACCCGCGCCTGGTCACCAAGGTGCTGATCGGCCTCAACCTGGCTTTCTTCCTGGTCAAGATGTCGATGGGGGACGCCTTCACCGACCGGTTCGATCTCCTCGGCCAGGCCTTCGTCCCGCAGTTCAACTCGGTGGAGGGCGTCGCGCAGGGCCAGTGGTACCGGCTGCTGACCGCGATGTTCCTGCACGAGAACTACTTCCACATCCTGTTCAACATGCTCAGCCTGTGGTGGATCGGCGGCCCGCTGGAGGCGGCCCTCGGCCGGGCCCGCTATCTGGCGCTCTACTTCGTCTCCGGGCTGGCCGGCAGCGCGCTCACCTATCTGCTCGCCGCCCCGAACCAGCCCTCGCTCGGCGCCTCCGGCGCGATCTTCGGCCTGTTCGGCGCGACCGCCGTGCTGATGCGCCGGCTCCGCTACGACATGCGGCCCGTCATCGCCCTGCTGGTGATCAACCTGGTCATCACCTTCGGCTGGGGCAGCATCGCCTGGCAGGCCCACATCGGCGGTCTGGTGGCCGGTGTGGTGGTGGGTTACGCCATGGTCCACGCCCCGCGCGAGCGGCGCGCGCTCGTCCAGTACGGCACCTGCGCCGTGGTGCTGGCCGCGGTGGTCGTGCTGACCGTGCTCAGAACGGCCCAGCTCAGCTGAGGCGGCCCGCTCCGGACGGCCCGCCGGGCCCGTTCGTGCGCGCCGTTGTCCACAGTGTGTGCCGGATCTTGTGCACAGTGTGCGGGAACGACTGTGCCCCCTGCTGCTGACCTGGATCTGCGCAGGTCAGGCAGGGGGCGAACAGGTTGCCGAAGCGTGGTGTGACAGTCGTACCGGCGTCAATGGCGGACTGGTTATCCACAGATCGTCGGAGTTTTCCCCAGGCGGTGTGTGGAAATTCGAGCAACCTGTGGATAACTCAGCGGATAACCGTGGGCAGAGCTGCCCTCACCGCACGGTGGAACTCCTCGTTCCACCACCTTTGACCTGCGGCTTCACTGGTCCGAAGGCGCCGAGGAAGCGCCTACGGACCGCTACTTCCACTGCGTGGAGACGGCGAACCCGGCGGCGATGAAACCGAAACCGACCACGATGTTCCAGTTGTCCAGCGAGTCGAGGGGCAGCGAGCCGTCGGTCACGTAGAAGACCACGATCCAGGCCAGCCCGATGACGAACATCGCCAGCATGACCGGCGCCACCCAGCCGCGGTTCTCCAGCTTGATGACCGCCGCCTGCTTCGAGGGCGGCGGCGTGTAGTCGGCCTTCTTGCGGATACGTGACTTCGGCACGAGGGTCTCTCCTGTCGATGCGCTGCGTGGCCGCGCAGGGAACTGGACTGGCTCCGGGGCAGCGTACAAGGGGACTACGGGAACTACGAGGGGACTGCAAGGGGAGACGGGCGCTCCCCGGGGCGTCCGTTAGCGTAGTGCTTCCGCGGCGCCTAAGGAGATAAGGGTACGTTGAGCAATTCCGCCGACTCCCCCGGGACGGGCCCCGGCACCGAACCCGCCCCCGCACGCCGCTTCCCGCCCGTGCGGATCCTCACCGTGGCGGTCTTCGCGCTGGCCGGGCTGATCTTCTTCACCAGCTTCGACACGGCCAAGGGCACGAACATCCGTACGGACACCTCCCTGCTGAAGCTGTCCGACCTGATCCAGGAGCGCAGCCGCAAGAACAAGGAGCTCGACGAGTCCAACGCCGCCCTGCGCGACGACGTCGAGTCCTTGGCCGAGAGCGACGACGGCAGCACCAGCGCGCAGGACCGCCGGCTCACCGGCCTGGAGAAGGCGGCCGGGACGCAGCCGGTCAAGGGCGAGGCGGTCACCGTCACGCTCAACGACGCCCCGCCCAACGCCACCGCCAAGCTGCCCGGCTACCCCGAGCCGCAGCCCGACTACCTCGTCATCCACCAGCAGGACCTCCAGGCCGTGGTCAACGCGCTGTGGAACGGCGGCGCCCAGGGCATCAAGGTCATGGACCAGCGGCTGATCTCCACCAGCGCCGTGCGCTGCGTGGGCAACACCCTGATCCTCCAGGGCCGCGTCTACTCGCCGCCGTACAAGATCACGGCCGTCGGCGACCCGGACCGGCTGAAGAAGGCGCTCGCCGACTCCCCGGCGATCCAGAACTACATGGTGTACGTCAACGTCTACGGGCTCGGCTGGAAGGTCACCGAGAACGGCGCCGTCACCCTTCCCGGTTACTCCGGCACCGTCGACCTGCACTACGCCCAGCCCGTGGTGTAGCCGTTGTCCACAGGCCGGGGAACACAGGACTCCGCGCCGCTAGTCTGGTCCGGTACGGCGTGAATCCGGTGCCGTGGCGAGACGGGAAGGGACGGCATGTACGGCTGGATCTGGCGGCATCTGCCGGGTAACGCGTGGGCGAGGGCACTGGTCTCACTGGTGCTGGTCCTGGCCGTGGTCTACGTCCTGTTCCAGTACGTCTTCCCATGGGCCGAGCCGCTGCTTCCCTTCAACGATGTGACGGTGGACAACCAGTGAGTGCGCGGATTCTCGTCGTCGACAACTACGACAGCTTCGTCTTCAACCTGGTCCAGTACCTGTACCAGCTGGGCGCCGAGTGCGAGGTGCTGCGCAACGACGAGGTGTCGACGGCACACGCCCAGGACGGCTTCGACGGCGTGCTGCTCTCGCCCGGTCCCGGCACGCCCGAGCAGGCCGGCGTGTGCGTGGACATGGTCCGGCACTGCGCGGCCACCGGCGTCCCGGTCTTCGGCGTCTGCCTGGGCATGCAGTCGATGCAGGTGGCCTACGGCGGCGTGGTGGACCGCGCGCCCGAGCTGCTGCACGGCAAGACCTCGCCGGTCGAGCACGGGGGCAAGGGCGTCTTCGCCGGACTCCCCTCGCCCTTCACGGCGACCCGCTACCACTCGCTGGCCGCCGAGCCGGCGACCGTCCCGGCCGAGCTGGAGATCACCGCCCGCACCCACGACGGCATCATCATGGGCCTGCGGCACCGCGAACTCCCCGTCGAGGGCGTGCAGTTCCATCCCGAGTCGGTGCTGACCGAGCACGGGCACCGGATGCTGGCCAACTGGCTGGCGGAGTGCGGCGACCAGGGGGCCGTGGCGAGGTCGGCGGGGCTCGCCCCGGTGGTGGGCAGGGCCACGGCGTGACCGCGCTGCGCCCCGAGCGCGAGTCCGGCGCCGACCGGTACGGCACGGGGGCGTACGACGCCGCCGGCGGGCCGTACGCCCCGGCGCCGCACGACCCGCACGGCTCGGCGGCGCCGCACGCCAGGCACGCGGCCCGGCCCCCGTCCGACGGCCTGTCCCCGCACGCGCCCGCCGCCGTCGACGAGGAGACGATGGCGCTGCGGATCCCCGGGCCGCCTCCCGTGGCCTCTGCGGCCCCGTCCGGCACCCCGGTCACCGGAGCGCCGGGAGAGGGCCGGGCGGCCCGCAGAAAGGCCGCCAAGCGCCGTCACGGCCGCCGCCAGGGACCGGCGGACGCGGCCGGAGGAGCCGCGCCGGGGAACGCGGCCGCCGCGGCGCCGCTGTCGCGGGTGGAGGCCCGCCGCCGGGCGCGCGCGAGCCGGCCCGGACCGGGCGTCCTCGTCAGCCGGTTCCTCGGCGAGCTGTTCATCACCACGGGCGTGGTGATGCTGCTGTTCGTCACCTACCAGCTGTGGTGGACGAACGTCCGCGCCCACGCCCAGGCGGGCAACGAGGCGCACCAGCTCCAGGACGACTGGGCGAGCGGCCGGCGCAGCCCGGGGACGTTCGAGCCGGGGCAGGGCTTCGCCATCCTGCACATCCCCAAGCTGGACGTGGTGGTGCCGATCGCGGAGGGCACCAGCAAGTCCAAGGTCCTGGACAAGGGCATGGTCGGCCACTACGGGCCGGGCGACCTGAACACGGCGATGCCGGACGCGAAGACCGGCAACTTCGGGCTCGCGGGCCACCGCAACACCCACGGCGAGCCGTTCCGGTACATCAACAGGCTCCAGGCCGGCGACCCGATCGTGGTCGAGACGCAGGACACGTACTTCGTCTACCGGACGACGAGCACGCTGCCGGTGACGTCACCGGCCAACACCAGCGTCCTGGACCCGGTCCCCAAGGGGTCGGGCTTCACCGGGCCCGGCCGCTACATCACGCTCACCACCTGCACCCCCGAGTTCACCAGCAAGTACCGGCTGATCGTCTGGGGCAAGATGGTCGAGGAACGGCCGCGCAGCAAGGGCAAGCCGGATGCGCTCGTCAGTTAAAGGGCAGATGCGACAGTGGCAGCGACCACGGACGACACGGCAGTGCACACCGACGACCGCCCGGCGGCGCCCCGCCGCCGCGGCCGGCTGGCCCTGGCGGTCAGCGTCCTCGGTGAACTCCTCATCACGGCGGGCCTGGTGCTCGGCCTGTTCGTCGTGTACTCCCTGTGGTGGACGAATGTCATAGCGGACCGCAGGGCCGACCGGCAGGGCGACAAGGTCCGCGACCAGTGGGCGCACGCCGCCCCCGGCCCCGGCGCACTGGACACCAAGGACGGCATCGGCTTCCTGCACGTACCGGCCATGCGCAACGGCGAGATCCTGGTGAAGAAGGGCGCCTCGACGGACGTCCTGAACGACGGCGTGGCCGGCTACTACACCGACCCGGTCAAGGCGACGCTGCCGATGACCGGCAAGGACGGCAACTTCTCCCTGGCCGCGCACCGGGACGGGCACGGCGCGAAGTTCCACAACATCGACAAGATCGAGAAGGGCGACCCGATCGTCTTCGAGACGCGCGACAAGTGGTACGTCTACAAGGTCTACGACATCCTGCCCCAGACCTCGAAGTTCGACGTCAAGGTCCTCTCCCAGGTCCCCAAGGAGTCGGGCGTCGCCAAGCCCGGCCACTACATCACCCTGACCACCTGCACCCCGGTCTACACCTCCCGCTACCGCTACGTCGTCTGGGGCGAACTCGTGCGGGTGGCCGAGGTGGACGCCAAGCGGACCCCGCCCGAGGAACTGCGGTGAGCCGGTAGCGCGCTCGTCGCGCCCCGCCACGACGGAGCCCCGGCGCCCTCCGAGGAGGGCGCCGGGGCTCCGTTCGTCCGTCGGGCCGGGCGGTCAGCCGAAGAGGCCGCCGTTGTCATCGCCCCGGTTGTCGCCGCCGCCGTTGTCGTTGCCTCCGTTGCCCCCATTGCCCCCGCCGCCGATGGCGGTCAGGATGACCTGGGTGTCACCGGGGTTGTCGACCTGCTGGCCGGGCTGCGGGTTCTGCTGGATGACGTGGGCGTTGTCGTCCTGGCTGCCGAGGACCTGGACCTTGGTGAAACCGTTCTGGGCCAGGATCTGCTTGGCGGCCCCCAGCGTCTGGTTGCGGACGTCCGGCACGGGCTTCTGCTGCTGTTGCAGCTTGCCGACGTGGATGGCCACCTGGGAGTTCTTGTCCGCCGAGGTGCCGGCGTTCGGGACGGTCTCGATGACCTTCCCGTCCTGGTTGGGGTCGGTGGTGGGAACGTCGGTGCAGTTGCCGACGAGGTCGTTGTCCCGCATCGCGGCCTTGGCCTCGTCGCAGGACTTGCCCCGGACGTCCGGCACGGTCGCCTTCGCCGCCGCCTTGGCCACGGTCAGGGTGACCGTGGAGCCCTTCTCCACCTCTTGGCCGTTGACCGGCTTCTGCTCCAGGACGGTGTTCTCCTGCTCGGTCGACTCCTGGTACTGCACCTCGACCTTGAGGTGGTACGGGTCGGCCTCCAGCTTGGACTTGGCGTCGTCCAGGCTCAGCCCGCCCACTCCCGGGACCTGCACCTTGGCGGCGCCGGTCGACACGGTCAGGGTGACCGTGTCGCCCTTCTTGACCTCGGTGCCGGCCGCGGGGTCCTGGGCGCAGACGCTGCCCTTGGGCTGGTCGTCGCAGGGCTTGCGGGTGGGCTGGCCCAGCTTCAGGCTGACGTTCTCCGCCGAGCGCTGGGCGTCGGCGTAGGTCTTGCCGACGAAGTTGGGCGCCTTGAGGGTGTCGTCGTTCACGCCGTGGCCGCTGACGACGTACTTGCCGATCAGGATGGCGCCGACGAGGACCAGGAGACCGGCCACGATCAGCAGGACGGTCGAGGTGTTCGACTTCTTCTGCCGGTTGCGGCGGTCGGGGCGGTCGTCGTAGCCGTAACCGCCGTCGTCCGCGTGCATCGGCGGCAGCATGGTCGTGGCGGCCCCGGCGCCCGGGTCGGAGCGCAGCGCGGTCGTCGGCTGGTCGTCGGGGTAGCCGCCGTAGCCGACCGCGCCCAGGGCGGCGGTGGCCGCGACGGGCTGGCCGTCGAGGCATGCCTCGATGTCGGCGCGCATCTCGTCGGCCGACTGGTAGCGGTAGTCGGGGTCCTTGACCAGCGCGCGCAGCACGATCGCGTCCATCTCGGGCGTGATCTCGGGGTCGAAGACGCTCGGCGGCTGCGGCTCCTCGCGGACGTGCTGGTAGGCCACCGCGACCGGGGAGTCGCCCACGAACGGCGGACGGACCGTCAACAGCTCGTAGAGCAGGCAACCCGTCGAATACAGGTCCGAACGGGCGTCGACCTGCTCGCCCTTCGCCTGCTCCGGCGAGAGGTACTGGGCGGTGCCGATGACCGCGGCCGTCTGCGTCATGGTCATGCCGGAGTCGCCCATGGCGCGGGCGATGCCGAAGTCCATGACCTTGACCTGGCCGTTGCGGGTCAGCATGACGTTGGCCGGCTTGATGTCGCGGTGGACGATGCCGCTGCGGTGGGCGTACTCCAGGCCCTGGAGGATGCCGATGGTCATCTCCATGGCCCGCTCGGGCAGCAGCTTGCGGCCGCTGTGCAGCAGCTCACGGAGCGTGGAGCCGTCGACGTACTCCATCACGATGTACGGGATCGAGACCCCGTCGATGTAGTCCTCGCCCGTGTCGTAGACCGCGACGATCGCGGGATGGTTGAGCGAGGCGGCCGACTGGGCCTCCCGGCGGAACCGGGCCTGGAAGGAAGGGTCGCGCGCCAGGTCGGCGCGGAGCGTCTTCACCGCCACGGTGCGGCCCAGGCGGGTGTCGTGCGCGAGGTACACCTCCGCCATGCCACCACGGCCGAGCACATGGCCCAGCTCGTACCGGCCGCCGAGGCGACGCGGCTCTTCCATAGTTCCCTACCAGCCCTCTCCGTCGGTCCCGGCCGGCGCGGGCGCGCGCGGCCGGAGACTGCCGTCCGGGCCTACCGTACCCGGCTCGCTCTGTGTGACCTGGCCAAGCTCGTCACCCGATACAGGACCGGTATCGCAACGTGCACCGATGCGAAGGGGACGTGACAGGGGTCACTTCTTGGAGTTGATGACCGCCTCCATGACGCTCTTGGCGATCGGCGCGGCCAGGCCGCCGCCGGAGATGTCGTCACGGTTGGCGGAGTTGTCCTCGACGACCACGGCGACCGCGACCGGCGAGCTGCCGTCGCTGGTCTTGGCGTAGGAGATGAACCAGGCGTACGGCTTCTCGCTGTTGTTGACGCCGTGCTGGGCGGTGCCCGTCTTGCCGCCCACGGTGACGCCGCCGCCGATCCGGGCGTTCTTGCCGGTGCCGTCCGTGACGACCGTCTCCATCATCGACTGGAGGATCTGGGCGTTCTTCGAGGACAGCGGCTGGCTCATCTGCTCCGGCTGGGTCTGCTCCAGCGTGTCGAGGTTCGGCGAGGTGAGCTTGTCGACCATGTACGGCTTCATCAGCTTGCCGTCGTTGGCGACCGCCGAGACCACCATGGCCATCTGGAGCGGGGTGGCGGCGGTGTTGAACTGGCCGATCGAGGACTGCGCGACCTCGGAGGGCGCCATCTTGTCGGAGAACACCGAGGCGTTGGAGCGGACCGGGGTGAACTGCTCGCTGTCGAAGCCGAACTTCTTCGCCTCGTCGAGCATCTTCTCGTTGCCCAGGGTGGCGCCGATCTTGCCGAAGACGGTGTTGCAGGACCAGCGCAGCGCCTCGCGCATGGTGGCGTTCTTGCAGGGGATGGTGCCCTCGTTGGGCAGCGGGGTGGTGGTGCCCGGCATGATCCACGGGTCCGGCGACTCGGTGTGCTGCTCGGCCGAGGTGTACAGGCCGTTCTCCAGCGCGGCGGCCGCGGTGACCACCTTGAAGGTGGAGCCCGGCGGGTAGGTCTCGCGCAGCGCCCGGTTCAGCGTCGGGTCGTTCGGGTCGGTCTTCTTCTGGACCTTGTTCCACCCCTTGCCGTCCGCGCTGGAGGCGCCGGCGAACGACGAGGGGTCGTACGACGGGAACGAGGCGAGCGCCAGGATCTTGCCGGTGGACGGCTCCAGGGCCACCACCGCGCCCTTGCCGCGGTCCTTGAGGCCGTTGTAGGCGGCCTTCTGCGCGGCGGCGTTGAGGGTGGTGACGACGTTGCCGCCCTGCTTCGGCTTGCCCGTGAGCATGTCCAGGGTGTTGCGGAAGAAGAGCCGGTCGTCGTTGCCGGTGAGGATGCCGTCGTCGATGCTCTCCAGCTGGGTGGCGCCGAAGGACTGCGAGGCGTAGCCGGTGACCGGCGCCCACATGGGGCCGTCCTTGTACGTCCGCTTGTACTTCAGGTCGTTGAGGCCGTTGCTCTTGGTCTCCACGGACCCGGTGATCGGGGAGCCGCCGACGATGATGTCGCCGCGCGGCACCGAGTAGCGGGCGATGGTGACCCGGCGGTTCAGCTCGTCGTTCTTGAGGCTGTCGGCCTTGGCGTACTGGAGCCAGTTGTCGCGGATGAGCAGCGTGAGGACCAGCAGTCCGCAGAAGATCGCGATCCGGCGCAGGGGCTTGTTCACGGGCGGACCACCTGGGTCATTTCGGCGTCGGGGTTGGAGACGGGGGCGGGGGCCGGGCGGCGGGCGGTGTCGCTGATTCTGATCAGGATCCCGATCAGCGCCCAGTTGGCCAGCACCGACGAACCACCGTAGGCCATGAAGGGCATCGTCATACCGGTCAGCGGGATGAGACCCATGACACCGCCGGACACCACGAAGACCTGGAGCGCGAAGGCGCCGGACAGGCCGACGGCGAGCAGCTTGCCGAACGGGTCGCGGGCGGCCAGCGCGGTGCGCACGCCGCGCTCCACGATCAGGGCGTAGACGATCAGGATCGCCATGATGCCGGCCAGGCCCAGCTCCTCGCCGAAGGTGGCGAGGATGAAGTCGGAGTTGGCGGCGAACTTGATCAGGTCCGAGTGGCCCTGGCCCCAGCCGCTGCCGAGGGTGCCGCCGGAGCCGAAGGCCCACAGGGCCTCCATCGACTGCTCGGAGTGGCCGTAGACGCCCTGCCGGCTGAGCTTCCACTCGTGCAGGGGGTTCAGCCACGCCTCCACCCGCTGGTGGACGTGCGGCTCGACGGAGCCGACGCCCACCGCGCCGGCCGCCGACATCAGCAGACCGAAGACGATCCAGCTGGTCCGCTCGGTGGCGACGTACAGCATGATCACGAACATGCCGAAGAACAGCAGCGAGGTGCCGAGGTCGGTCTCGAAGACCAGGATCAGGATCGAGATGACCCAGACGACCAGGATCGGCCCGAGGTCACGGCCGCGCGGCAGGTAGAGGCCCATGAAGCGGCGGCTGGCCAGGGCGAGCGCGTCCCGCTTCACCATCAGGTAGCCGGCGAAGAAGACGGCCAGGGCGATCTTGGCGAACTCACCGGGCTGGAGGGAGCCGAGGCCCGGGATGTTGATCCAGATCTTGGCGCCGTAGATGTTGGCCCCGAGCCCCGGGACCAGCGGCAGGACCAGCAGGATCAGCGCGGTGAACATCGAGATGTAGGTGTAGCGCTGCAGGACGCGGTGGTCCTTGAGGAAGATCAGCACCACCGCGAACAGCGCGATGCCCAGCGCGGTGTACAGCAGCTGGCGCGGCGCGGCGGTGAAGAAGTTGGGCAGCGACTGGAGCAGCTTCGACTGGTCGAGCCGCCAGATGCACACCAGGCCGAGCCCGTTGAGCAGCGTGGCCAGCGGCAGCAGCAGCGGGTCCGCGTACGGGGCGAACTTGCGGACGACGAGGTGGGCGACGCCGGCCAGCAGACCCAGGCCCAGGCCGTAGCTCAGCAGGCCCGAGGGCACCGAGCCGTCGATGGCCAGGCCCACGTTGGCGTAGGCGAACACCGGGATGACGACGGCGAAGACCAGCAGCGCCAGCTCGGTGTTGCGGCGGCTCGGCGCGCCGATGGCGCCGATCGTGGACGTGTGGTGCGTCGACGGGTTGGAAGTACTGCTCATCGTGTGACAGGGCCTCTCACGGCTTGCCTACTGCTTACCGCACGCCGAGACGACCTTCTGCTCTTCCTCCGAGAGAGTGGGGCCTGGGCTGGGTGTGGACGCGGTCGCGGACGTGGACGGAGACGGTGACGACGGGGACTTCGACGTCGACTGGTTCGGTGCCGGTGTCGCCTTGGACGTGAAGGCGGTGCGAGTGGTTCCCGTGACGCCGGCCTTGCTCGTGGTCGGCTTGGGCTTGTTCTGGCTCTCGACGGCGCGGCGCTCGGCCTCCTTGCGGCACGCGGAAGCCTGCACGGACAGCTCGTCGACCTTCTTGCGGGCCTCTTGGAGGCTGCCCTCGGTGATCGTCGCCCTGACCTGCTTCTGCTGGTAGTCCGGCAGGTCGGTGAGCCTGATCTCGGGGTGCTCCGTCTCCACCTTGGACAGCTTCACCCAGGCGAGGTCCTGGCTGATGCCGCGGTAGAGGGCGACGTGGTCCTCGTGGGCGCCGACGTAGTACTGCGTCTGCGTCCAGCGGTAGCCGCCGTAGAGGCCGCCGCCGATGACGGCGAGGGCGAGCACGCTGTAGAGCGACACCTTCAGCCAGCGGCGGCCTTTGCGCGGCTTGACGAAGTCGTCGTCGCCGTAGCCGGCGAAGCCGCCGGTGGGGGCGTAGCCGGCGTCGTCGCCGGAGCCGGGCGGGCCGAACTCGCCGCCGCCGCCCTGTCCGGGAACCTGCCGGCCGAGTCCCGAGGCGCGGCCGGCCGGGGTCTGCATGATGCCGTTGTCGTGCAGGTGGTTCTGGTTCTCGGCGACCGCGCCGACCACGACCGGGGTGTCGGACAGCTGGCCGGCCAGGGTGTCGCCGGTGTCCAGGTCGAGGACGTCGGCGATGATCACGGTGATGTTGTCGGGGCCGCCGCCGCGCAGTGCGAGCTGGATCAGCTCCTGCACGGTCTCCTGGGGGCCCTGGTAGCTGGCGAGGGTCTCCTCCATCGTCTGGTGGGAGACGACGCCGCTCAGGCCGTCGGAGCAGATCAGGTAGCGATCGCCGGCGCGGACCTCGCGCACGGACAGGTCGGGCTCGACGTGCTCGCTGCTGCCGAGGGCGCGCATCAGGAGGGCGCGCTGCGGGTGGGTGCTGGCCTCCTCCTCGGTGATGCGGCCCTCGTCGACCAGACGCTGCACCCAGGTGTGGTCCTGGGTGATCTGGGTGAGCACGCCGTCGCGCAGCAGGTAGGCGCGCGAGTCGCCGACGTGCACCAGGCCGAGGCGCTGGCCGGTCCACAGCAGGGCGGTGAGCGTGGTGCCCATGCCCTCCAGCTGGGGGTCCTCCTCGACCATGGCGCGCAGCTGGTCGTTGGCGCGCTGCACGGCGGTGCCGAGGGAGGTGAGCAGGTCCGAGCCGGGGACGTCGTCGTCGAGGGGGACGATGGTGGAGATCACCTCGGAGGAGGCGACCTCGCCGGCGGCCTGGCCGCCCATGCCGTCGGCGATCGCGAGCAGCCGGGGGCCGGCGTAGCCGGAGTCCTCGTTGCCCTCGCGGATCATGCCCTTGTGCGATCCGGCGGCGAAGCGCAGTGACAGACTCATGCGCACCTCGCCCGTCGGCTCCGGGTACAGCCGATCGTGTCGAGCCACACTGCCCACCCTCCGGTCGGGAGCGCGCCGCGGCCCAGGGTGCCGGCCGCCGCTGCGTGCTCGCTCCGCTCGCGCTCATTCATGACGTAGCACTACTTCCGCAGCTCGATGACGGTCTTGCCGATGCGGATCGGCGCGCCCAGCGGGATCGGCGTCGGAGTCGTCAGCCGGGACCGGTCCAGGTACGTGCCGTTGGTGGAACCGAGGTCCTCGACGATCCACTGGCCGCCCTGGTCCGGATAGATCCTGGCATGGCGGCTGGAGGCGTAGTCGTCGTCCAGCACGATGGTGGAGTCGTGCGCGCGGCCCAGGGTGATGGTCTGGCCCTGGAGCGCGACCGTGGTGCCGGTGAGGGTCCCCTCGGTCACCACGAGCTTGGTGGGGGCGTTGCGGCGTTGGCGGCCTCCGCCGCCCTGGCGGTCGCGCTGCTGCGGGGGCTGCGCCGGCGCCTGCCGCGCGGCGGCCTGCTGCGGCCGGGCCGCCTCCCGGCGGGCCCCCCGCTGGGTGACGCGCGTACCGAACAGGTCGCTGCGGATGACCTGCACGGCCACGATCACGAACAGCCACAGTACGGCCAGGAAACCCAGCCGCATGACCGTGAGGGTCAGCTCTGACATTGCCCCCGGTTCACCCTTCGGCTTGCCTATAGATAACGGTGGTGCTGCCCACGACGATCCGCGAGCCGTCGCGGAGCGTAGCGCGGGTGGTGTGCTGCCCGTCCACCACGATGCCGTTGGTGGACCCGAGATCCGCGATCGTCGAGGGCGTTCCGGTCCGGATCTCACAGTGCCGGCGCGAGACGCCGGGGTCGTCGATCCGCACGTCGGCGTCGGTGCTGCGACCCAGCACCAGCGTCGGGCGGGAGATCTGATGGCGGGTGCCGTTGATCTCGATCCAGTAGCGGGTGCGGCCGCCGGCCTGCGGGGGCCGCGGTGCGGCGGCCGGCGGATAGCCGTACCCGCCGGGGCGCCCGCCCGGCGGCGGCGCGGACGGCATGGGGGGCGCGGCCGCGGGCGGCGCGGCGGGCGGGTAGCCGTAGCCGCCGGGGGCGGCCGGCCGCGCGGGCGCGGCGGGCGGCTGGGCCGGCGCGGGGCCGCCCTGCGGCGCCTGCTGGTCGCTGGAGGAGGCCAGGGTGCGGCTGCGCACCCGGTACAGGCCGGTGTCCAGGTCGTCGGCCTTCTCCAGGTGGACCTTGATCGGTCCCATGAAGGTGTAGCGCTGCTGCTTGGCGTAGTCGCGCACCATGCCGGCCAGTTCGTCGCCGAGCTGGCCGGAGTAGGGGCTCAGGCGCTCGTAGTCGGGCGCGCTCAGCTCCACGATGAAGTCGTTGGGCACGACGGTGCGGTCGCGGTTCCAGATGGTCGCGTTGTTGTCGCACTCGCGCTGGAGCGCGCCCGCGATCTCCACGGGCTGGACCTCGGACTTGAAGACCTTGGCGAAGGTGCCGTTGACCAGACCTTCGAGACGCTGCTCGAACTTCTTCAGGACTCCCATGGGGCACCTCCTCCGTGGTGGCCGTACCTGCGGTTCTTGCCGGTGTTGCGGGTCTTGCCGTCGTGCTGCTGCGTCCTGCTTACCTGGTACTGCTTACTGATCGTATCCACGCGCCGGTCGATCGGCTGGTTCCCCCTGTCGGCCCCGTCGACGGTCGTCGACGCCTCCCGCACCGTGCTGCGGGAGCTGTCTTTCGAGGTTCCCTGCGGAGCCCGTCGCCGAACTCCTTCGCGTACCGCCGTGCCGTACGCCCGTGCCGTGCCTGCGTGCCGTGCCTCTGTGCCGTGCCTCTGCGTCGTGCTTCCGTGTCGTACTTCTGCCCAGGATCGTACGGGCGGCCGCAGACCAGTGTCCCGCACCCGGCTGTGGTCCCGTCCCGGCTCCGGGGAAGACGGGCCCGACCGGTACGAGGTTGATACGTGAACGGACACTCACCGATACGGAACGGGAGCTTCCTGTGGCTTCCTGTGGACCGGCATGGACCGGCATGGACCGGCGTGGACCGGCGTGGACCGGCGTGGCGGGCGGGGCGTGCGCGGGCGCGCCGGGCGGCCGGCCGGTGTGCGCGGCCGGTCGGCCGGGGCGGGGAGCCGCAGGCCCGCACCGGGAAAGCGATGTGAATCCACCCTGGGGGGCGTGCTAATGTTCTGCATGTCGGAAGGCGCCGGGCCCGAAAAAAGGGAACGGAGCCGGAGGACACACCCAATGCGCGGGTGGCGGAATAGGCAGACGCGCTGGATTCAGGTTCCAGTGCCCGAAAGGGCGTGGGGGTTCAACTCCCCCCTCGCGCACAGCGACTGAAAGGTCGGCATCGTCAGACGATGCCGACCTTTCCGCTTTAAGTTGATTTGAGACTGACGCTGACGGCCTTTCGGCCGGACCTCGCGCCCGACCTGAATGTGATGAGCCTCTCAGTGGGACGGTGTGGTGCGGGCGGGCGTCATTCGGGCCGGGATCAAGCGGGCGAGGGTCATTCGCGGCGCCACAGGGCGGGGACGTTGGGCGGCTCCCAGCCGGTCATGGACGTGTGGGCCTGGACACAGCGGTAGGCGACGCCGCTGTAGGTGACCCGGTCGCCGGCGGCGTAGGAGCGGCCGGCGGCCCAGGTTCCGGACGGCGGGTCGGTGGGCGGGTCGGTCGGACCGCCGGGGCCCGGCGTCCCGACGACGTTCAGGACGAAGTCGAAGGTGCCCTCCTTGCCGCTTCCCGCTCCGCGCACGTTCATCAGCAGCGTCGCGTCGAAGAGGGAGTCGGTGGTGTTGCGCGGCTCACCCGGGAAGTACAGCTGGGTCGTGAGGACGGGCTGTCCGGGCGCCTGGGCCTTGACGTGGAGGTGCCGGGTACGGCCCGGGTAGAGGCCGGGCACGATCGTGGTGAGCGAGAACGCGCCCTTGGCGTCCGTGAACTGGTGGCCGCGCAGGGTGTATCCGGCCATGTCGTAGTTCCCGGCGTCGTCGGCCTGCCAGAAGTCCAGCAGGACTCCGGCCAGCGGGACGCAGGTGCGGCCGAAGACGTAGCCGCTGACGGTGAGCGGGGTGCCGGTGGTGCCGGCCGTCACCAGGTTGGTGCGCAGCGGGGAGTTCGGCTTGAAGTAGGGGCCCTCGATCTGGTCGTGCGTCGGGCCGTCGCCGTCGTCGCAGGCCGGCGTCGCGGGCAGGGAACGCCCCTGGACGGCGGAGTCCCGGGCGAGCGCCACCGTGCCCGAGAGCAGCGGGAGCGCGGCGCCGGCGGCCACGGCGGCCCGGAGCAGGGTCTTGCGGCTGATCGTGCGCTCGGCGGACTCGGCTCCGGGGTGAGCGGTCGGGGTCGGGCCGGGGGTCGGGTCGTCGCGACGGGGTGGTGTCATGGCGGGTTCCTCGGTCTCCTCGGTGGGGGAAGGGGTGGGGGGTGCGGTGGGGAGAGGGACGGGGCTTGCCTGACGGGCGGGTGGTGCGGGCCGTACTGGTGTGACCGGCGTGACCGGCGTGACCGGCGTGACCGGCGTGACCGGCGTGACCGGCGTGAGCGGTGGGGCGAGCGGGCGGGGCCTGTGTGGCTGATGTGGTCCGGCTGCTGCGTGGGCGTGTCCGTGGGGCCGGAGCGCGCCCGCCCCGCGGGGCGGGCGATGGGTGTGGGCGGTGCGCGCTCCGGGGCTGATCGCGGACGACTGTATGCGTGCGGACGAGCGCGGTGGAGCTACCGTTCGGCCCCCCTGCCCGGCGTTATGCAAGGCGCTCGCGTGCCGTCGCACGGGGCGGCGCGGGGCCGGCGCGGGGGCGGCCCGGTTTTGAGGCGGGGCCGGTGTACGCGTCCGGGGGCCCGCTGTACGGTCGGCGCGTTGACGTGACATGCACGGGTCGGGGAGGGCGGTCGGGATGACCGAGGTCGGGGCGGGACAGGGTGGCGCGGCGGGGGCCGCGGACGGGGACGCGGGGGCGGCCGGGCGGGGCGCACGGGTGCCTCGGGTGCCGGGGTTCGCGCGGTGGCCCGGCGGGGGGTCGCCGAAGGCGGAGGGCAAGGCGCTGCGGGAGCGCGTCGCGCGGTCCGCGCACGCCGACTTCGCGGCGGACTCCGGACGGCCGGACGCGGTCGCGGCCGTCGAGGAGTCCAACCACGGCCGGCTCCCCGAGCTGACGCCGATCCGGGTCGGCCGGATGGCGGCGACGCCGTTCGCCTTCCTGCGCGGCTCGGCGGGCCTGATGGGGTACGACCTCGCCCGCACCCCGATGACCGGGATTGGCGCCCATCTGTGCGGCGACGCCCACGCGGCCAACTTCGGCCTCTACGGCGACGCCCGCGGCGGACTGGTGATCGACCTGAACGACTTCGACGAGACGGCGCACGGCCCCTGGGAGTGGGACCTGAAGCGGCTCGCCGCCTCGCTCGTGCTCGCCGGCCGGGAGGCGGGCTGCGACGAGGACCGGTGCCGCGAGGCCGCCCAGGACGCGGTGGGCGCCTACCGGCGCACCATGCGGCTCCTGGCCAAGCTCCCGGTGCTGGACGCCTGGAACGCCATCGCCGACGAGGAACTCGTCTCCCACACCGACGCCCACGACCTGCTCGGCACCCTGGAACGGGTCTCGGAGAAGGCCCGGGCCAACACCAGCGGACGGTTCGCCGCCAAGTCGACCGAGCGGACCGAGGACGGCGGGCGCCGCTTCGTCGCCGCCCCGCCGGTGCTGCGGCGGGTACCGGACGCGGAGGCCGCGGCGGTGGCGGCCTCGCTGGAGCAGTACCTCACCACGCTCTCCGAGGACCGGCTCCCGCTGCTGGCCCGGCACGCGGTGCACGACGTCGCCTTCCGGGTGGTCGGCACGGGCAGCGTGGGCACCCGGTCCTACGTCGTGCTGCTGCTGGACCACCGCGGCGAGCCGCTGGTGCTCCAGGTGAAGGAGGCCAGGGCGTCGGCGCTGCTGCCGCACCTGGCGACCGCCGGCTTCCCGGCGCCCGGGGCGGGGCACGAGGGACGGCGCGTGGTGCTCGGCCAGAAGAGCATGCAGGTGGTCAGCGACATCCTGCTCGGCTGGACGACGGTGGACGGACGTCCTTACCAGGTACGGCAGTTCCGCAACCGCAAGGGCAGCGTCGACCCGGCCGCCCTGCCCGCCGACCAGATCGACGACTACGGCCGGATGACCGGCGCGCTCCTGGCCCGCGCCCACGCCCACAGCGCCGACCCGCGCCTGATCTCCGGCTACTGCGGCAAGAACACGGAACTGGACGAGGCGGTCGCCGCGTTCGCCGTCGCCTACGCCGACCGCACCGAGGCGGACCACGCCCAGCTGGTCACGGCGGTGCGCTCCGGCAGGCTCGCCGCGGAGATGGGGGTTTAGGGGACTTCGGGAGCATCGGGGGTATCGGGGGTATCGAAGGGCTCTGGGCGGGGGCGGGGAGGGAGTGCGGGGCGCGGGGGTGCGGCCGGGGCGGGGCGGTTCGGGTGGGGGCGCTGCCGCCGTGGCCTACGCTGGTCGGGTGACGACCCCGGAAGCAGAGCAGGGCGACGTCGCCGGAACGGCCCGGGCGACGTCCGGCGACACGGCGGCCCGGCCCGAGGAGCGGCTGGAGCGGGCCGTACGGGCCGCCGAGCAGGCCCTCATCGAGTACGAGATCGCGGTGGAGACCTTCCGGGTGGAGGTCGAGAACTTCTCCCGGCTCCACGAGCAGCGGCTCGGCCCCCTCTACGCCCGTATCGAGGAGCTGGACGTCCAGCTCGCCGAGGCCAGGGCGGCGCGCACCGGCGACCCCGAGGACCTGCGCACGGCCCAGGAGGCCCGGGCGAGGCTGCTGCCCATCCCGGGCGTCGAGGAACTGCTGCACGGCTGGATGGACTCCGACGGTCTCTTCCCGGAGGCCGCCGCGATGCTCACCGAGCAGCCGGTACGGCCCCCGCAGCGGGTGCGCCCGAGCGAGGAGGCCCGCGGCCTCTACCGCGACCTGGTCCGCAAGGCCCACCCCGACCTCGCGCAGGAGGAGGACGAGCGCCAACGGCGCGAGGAGTTCCTCACCCGCGTCAACGCCGCCTACGCCCGCGGCGACGAGCAGGAGCTGCGGGAACTGGCCGCGGAGTGGGCCGCCGGCCCAGTGCCCGCGGCACAGTGCCCCAGCCGCGCCGAGGAGCTGTACGCCCGGCTGGAGTGGCTGTCCCGGCGCAAGGAGATGCTGACGGTCGTCGCCGGGCAGCTGGAGGACAGCGCGATCGCCGCGATGCTCCGGCTGGCCCCCGACGACCCCGACCGTCTCCTCGACGAGATCGCCGGGCAACTGCGCGACGACGTGACGTCACGCGAGTCGCAGCTGGCGGCCCTGCTGAGCCAGGACCAGGACCAGGGCCAGGGCCAGGATTAAGGGCAGGGGCAGGGGCAGGGGCAGGGGCAGGACTGAGCGTCTCTGCTGGGAGCGGGGGCAGGGCCGGTGGGGCCTGGTGAGTCTGGGCCGGCGGGGCTCGCTGGGCCTGGGCCGGTGGTCGGTCCTCGGCCTGACCACGGACCTCCTGTCCTTCGGGTAGCGTCGGAGCCATGCATTTCGGAGCTGGTGTGCCCACGGTCGAGGTCACGGACCTCAAGGACGACGACTTCCTGCTGGACGTCCGTGAGGACGACGAGTGGCAGGCGGGTCACGCCGAGGGAGCGCTGCACATCCCCATCAGCGACTTCGTGGCCCGCTACGGCGAGCTGACCGAGGCCGCGCCCCAGGACGGCCGCGTCCATGTGATCTGCCGCTCCGGCGGACGCTCGGCGCAGGTCACGAACTACCTGGTCCAGCAGGGCATCGACGCGGTGAACGTCGACGGCGGCATGCAGGTCTGGGCGGCCGCCGGCCGTCCGGTGGTGACGGACGAGGGCCTGCCGGGCCACGTTCTCTGACGGCTGCGGACGGGTGCGTCCGGCCCGGCGGGCCGCCGCCTGCCGTGTGGTGCGGCGCGGTTCGGCGTGCTTCAGCGGTCGAAGTCCAGTTCCACCGCCTCCGTGGCCGGGTGGGACTGGCAGGCCAGCACGTACCCCGCCTCCGTCTCCTCCGGCTCCAGCGCGAAGTTGCGGTCCATCCGCACCTCGCCCGTCACCAGGAAGGCCCGGCAGGTGCCGCACACGCCGCCCTTGCAGGCGTAGGGCGCGTCGGGTCGGTTGCGCAGGACGGTCTCCAGCAGGGTCTCCCCGTCCTGGACGGGCCAGGTGCCGCCTCGGCCGTCGAGCCGGATCGTGACGGTGCTGTGCGCGGGGGCGGCGGCCACCGGCTCGGCTCCGCTGCCGGCGGCCACATGGAAGATCTCCTGGTGGATCCGGGACCTGTCCACCCCGAGCCCATGCAGGGCTCGCTCGGTCCCCTGCACCAGCCCGTAGGGCCCGCACAGGAACCATCCCGCCACCTCCGGCACGGGCAGCAGCGCGGGCAGCAGGTGCGTCAGCCGCTCCTCGTCGAGCCGTCCCGACGGCAGCCCCGCCTGCTGCTCCTCCCGTGAGAGCACCGTCACCAGCTGGAACCGCTGCGGATAGCGGTCCTTCAGATCGGCGACCTCTTCGAGGAACATCGTCGAGGCGGTCGTACGGTCGCCGCGTATCAGGCAGAAGCGGGCCGCCGGTTCCCGGGCCAGCAGGGTGGCGGCGACGGACAGCACCGGGGTGACGCCGCTGCCGCCGACGACCGCGGCGTACAGACCGGGCGCGGGCTGGAGCGTGAAGCGGCCCGCCGGGGTCATCACCTCCAGCTCGTCGCCGACGTTGATCTCCTTGAACGCGTACGTCGAGAAGGCGCCGCCCTCCACCAGCCGCACGCCGACCCGCAGCGTCCGGGGTCCCTCGCCGTCGGGATGGGGGGCCGGTGAGCAGATCGAGTACGTCCGCCGCACGTCGATGCCGTCGACCACGCGCCGCAGGGTGAGGTGCTGGCCCGGGGCGTGCCGGTACTCCTCGCGCAGTTCGGGCGGCACCGTCAGGGTCAGGGCGACGGAGTCGTCGGTGAGCCGGTCGACGGCCGTCACGGACAACGGGTGGAAGCGGGCCATCACACCTCCTTGAAGTGGTCGAACGGTTCACGGCAGGCCAGGCAGCGCCACAGCGCCTTGCAGGCGGTGGAGGAGAACCGGCTGAGCAGTTCGGTGTCGGCCGAGCCGCAGTGCGGGCAGTCGACGGACTCGGTCCGCGCCTGCCGTGTCCTGGTCGGGCCGAGTTCCAGCGGGACCGGCTCGGCGGCCGTGCGCACCCGTGGGGGTGCTATGCCGAACTCCCGTAGTTTGCGGCGTCCTTCGGCGGTGATGTCGTCCGTCGACCAGGCGGGCGAGAGCACCGTGCGCACGGCGATCTCCCGCATGCCGTGCTCGCGCAGCACCCGCTCTATGTCCAGCGCCATCGCCTCGACCGCCGGACATCCGGTGTAGGTGGGGGTCAGCTCGACCTCGACCGCGTCCGCTCCGCGCAGGCGCACCGCGCGGACCACGCCCAGCTCCGCCAGGGTGAGCACGGGCAGTTCGGGGTCGGGCACCGAGCCGGCCAGCCTCAGCAGCTCCGTCTCCAGCGGGGTCGTCGCGGTCACCATGTCGCGCCCGGGTGGCTGCGGTGCAGGTGCTGCATCTCGGCGAGCATCCGGCCGAACGGCTCGGTGTGCAGGCCCTGTCGGCCGGCGCCCGCCGACCAGGCCCCGGTCCACGGGCCCTCGGGCGGTGCGAGGGTGGCCCGGCGCAGCACGTCGCTGACGGAGTCCAGCCAGTCCCTCTCCAGGGCGGCCCGGTCGACGTCCAGACCCGCCACCGGCTGGAACATCTCGCCGGTGAACCGCCACAGCGCCTCGCAGGCCCGGCGCATCCGCTCGTGGCTGACGTCGGTGCCGTCGCCGAGCCGCAGCGTCCACTGCTCGGCGTGGTCGCGGTGGTAGGCGACCTCCTTGACCGCCTTGCCGGCCAGCGGCGCGAACTCGCTCTCCGACGCGGCCAGTCGCCCGTACAGCAGGTGCTGGTAGGTGGAGAAGTAGAGCTGGCGGGCGATGGTGTGCGCGAAGTCGCCGTTCGGCTGCTCGACCAGCTGGAGGTTGGTGAAGGCGCGCTCCTCGCGCAGGTACGCCAGTTCGTCCTCGTCCCCGGCCATCGACAGCAGGACGCGGGCCTGGCCCAGCAGGTCCAGGGCGATGTTGGCGAGGGCGACCTCCTCCTCCAGCACGGGCGCGTGACCGGCCCATTCCCCCAGCCGGTGGGAGAGCACCAGGGCGTCGTCGCCGAGGGCGAGGGCGGCGGTCGCGGAGACGGTCACCGGGGTCGCGGTCACAGGTGCTTCACCCCTTCCGGGATCTCGTAGAAGGTCGGGTGGCGGTAGGGCTTGTCGGCGGCCGGCTCGAAGAAGGGGTCCTTCTCGTCCGGGGAGGAGGCGGTGATCGCCGCGGACGGCACCACCCAGATCGAGACGCCCTCGCCGCGCCGGGTGTACAGGTCGCGGGCGTTGCGCAGGGCCAGCTCCGCGTCCGGGGCGTGCAGGCTGCCGGCGTGGGTGTGGGACAGTCCGCGCCGGGAGCGGACGAAGACCTCCCACAGGGGCCAGTCGGTGTCGGTCATGCCTGCTCCACTCCCGTCGGACCGGTGTGCTTCCCGGTGTGCTTGGCCGCGTGCTTGGCGGCATGGGCGGCGGCCGCCTCCCGTACCCAGGCGCCCTCGTCGTGGGCGCGGCGGCGCTGGGTCAGCCGCTGTTCGTTGCACGGCCCGTTGCCCTTGAGGACGTCCCAGAACTCGGTCCAGTCGATGGCGCCGAAGTCGTGCCGGCCGTGCTCCTCGTTCCACTTCAGGTCCGGGTCGGGCAGGGTGAGGCCGAGGGACTCGGCCTGCGGGACGCAGATGTCGACGAAGCGCTGACGCAGCTCGTCGTTCGAGTGGCGCTTGATCTTCCAGGCCATCGACTGCGCGGAGTGCTGGGAGGCGTCGTCGGGCGGACCGAACATCATCAGCGACGGCCACCACCAGCGGTCCACCGCGTCCTGCGCCATCGCGTGCTGCTCGGATGTGCCCCGGCTCAGGGCGAGCAGCAGCTCGTAGCCCTGCCGCTGGTGGAAGGACTCCTCCTTGCAGACACGGACCATCGCCCGCGCGTACGGTCCGTAGGAGCAGCGGCACAGGGGGACCTGGTTGGTGATCGCGGCGCCGTCCACCAGCCAGCCGATGGCGCCCACGTCGGCCCAGGTCAGCGTCGGGTAGTTGAAGATCGACGAGTACTTCTGCCGGCCGCTGTGCAGCTTGTCGAGCAGTTCGTCCCGGCTGACGCCCAGGGTCTCGGCCGCGCTGTACAGGTACAGGCCGTGGCCCGCCTCGTCCTGGACCTTGGCCATGAGGATGGCCTTGCGGCGCAGCGAGGGCGCGCGCGTGATCCAGTTGGCCTCCGGCTGCATGCCGATGATCTCGGAGTGGGCGTGCTGGGCGATCTGCCGGACCAGCGTCGCCCGGTAGGCGTCGGGCATCCAGTCCCTGGGCTCGACGCGCTCGTCGGCGGCCACCGCGGCGTCGAAGGCACGCTGCCGGGCGTCGCCGTCCGGGTCGGCGTGCGGTGCGCCGTACGCCGGGGCGCCGGCTGTCCGGTGCGCGGCTGCTGTCGCCATGCGGTCCCCCTTGACCTCTGCTTGGCTGCTTGGCCTGTGTCTTGTCCTGCGTGTTCTGCGTATGTCCTGCGTGTCCTGCGGCCCGACCGATCGTTCGGTTCGGCGGATTCCATGGTGCGGCTCGTCGCCGTAGGGTGTCAACCGCTGTGGAAAACCGTGGGCGCGTCCTGTGGACACAGCGCGGAACGTCTGCTGAGGCCGCCGCGTGCGGCCGCCGCCGGGCAGGACGGGCGGCCGGCGCCGTCCGCCCGGCACCCTGCTCCGGCGGCGTACGGGTGAACGGACACAGAGCGGTACGAATCGCGGTCGCCGCTGGACGGGCCCGTCGAGCGGGGCTGTGCCGGGCGGCCCGGCGTGAGTACCGTTCCGTGCGGCGCCCCGGAACGGCGCCCCCGGACGGTGCGGGCGGCGCACCGGATCGGGGCACGCCGCCGCATCCCGCGGGCGGTCGGGCGGACGCGGGGCGGGAAGTCGGACCTGGATCGGGGAGCGGGCGGAATGGACGCGCAGGAGAGGGGCTCGAACGGCTCGGGCGGGCGGTACGGGCCCGACCGGGGCGACGAGCCCCGTGGGGCCCATGGGGTCACCGAGGCCGACGCGGCCGTGGGGCGGGACACGCGACCCGCCGGGGCCGCCGCCGTACCGGGCCCCCGCGCGGAGGCCGTACCCGACCCCGGCGCGGAGGCCGTACCCGACCCCGGCGCGGAGGCCGTGTCCGGCGTCGAGCCTCCTGCCCGCGCCGTGCCCGGGGCCGCCGGTTCCGGCGCGGAGGGCGCTCGCGGCGCGGAGACCGGGGACGAGCCCGGCGCGGGGGTAGGGGACGAGACCGTTCGCGGCGGTGTCGCCGCGCTCTCCCTGCCCTACCGGGTCGGCGCCGCGCTGGCGTTCGCCGTCGTCGCGGTGGTCGCCTGTGTGCACCTGGCCATGGTGTTCCTGTACGTCACGCCGTCGAACACGGTGACGAGGCAGTACGGCAAGAAGGTCGACGGGTGGATCTACCCGGAGTTCGAGCAGAATTGGAAGCTGTTCGCGCCCAACCCGCTCCAGCAGAACATGGGCGTCCAGGTGCGCGCCGAGACCCGCGGCGCGGACGGCGGCTACCGCACCACCGGCTGGTACGACCTGTCCGCCGAGGACGGCCGGGCCATCGACGCCAACCCGGTGCCCAGCCACACGCAGCAGAACGAGCTGCGCCGCGCCTTCGACTTCTACGCCTCCACGCACGACGGCGACAACCGCTCCACGGGGCTGCGCGGCACCCTGGCCGAGCAGTACCTGCGCCGCATCGTCGTCCTGCGCCTCGGCCGTGACCGGGCGGCCGGGCCGGACGGCACACTCCAGCGCGTCCAGGTCCGCCTCCGCACCACCAACGTGCCCGCCCCCCGATGGAGCACGGAGAAAGTGTCGACCTCGCCCACGTACCGCATGCTGCCCTGGTGGACCGTCCCGGCCGACGAGGCCCGGGGAGGTGTGCGGTGAACGGCGTCGCGCTCTCCGTCTCACGGGGCGTCGCCCGGGTCACCGACACGGCCCTCGCCCCCTACCAGTCGGCCGTCATACGCATCGGCTTCTCGGCGACCTGGCTGCTGTTCCTGCTGCGCGAGCTGCCGCACTGCCAGGAGCTGTACGGGCCCGACGGCCCGTGGAGCTGGAACCTCGCCCACCAGCTGGTCGCCGACAACAACGCCTTCACCGCATTGCTGTGGTTCCGCGGCCAGTTCTGGTTCGAGACGGTCTACGCCCTGGCCGCGGTCTCCAGCCTGCTGCTGTTGCTGGGCTGGCGCACCCGCACGATGTCCGTGCTCTTCCTGGTCGGCGTGCTCTCGCTGCAGAACCGCAGCGTCTTCGTGGGCGACGGCGGCGACAACGTCCTCCACCTCATGTCGATCTACCTGGTGTTCACCCGCTGTGGCCGGGTGTGGTCGCTGGACGCGCGCCGGGCCGTGCGCGAGCGGGCGGCGCGCGCGCGTGGCGAGCGGCTGCCCGACCGGGCCGGTCCCGCCCTGTGGAGCGTGCTCGGCGTGGCGCTGGCCGGGATCACGGCGACGGGGCGGTCGGACGGCGAATGGTTCGTGCCCATGCTGCTGTGGGCGGTGTGGCTCGGTCTTGGCCTGTACTGGCTGGCCGGACGGCATGTCGAGACCGCCGCGCCGCGGGTGCTGCTCGACGCCGTCGCCAACATCCTGCACAACGGGGCCCTGCTGGTGATCGCGGCCGAGGCGTGCCTGATCTACGCGACGGCCGGCTGGTACAAGATCCAGGGGTCGCGCTGGCAGGACGGCACCGCCGTGTACTACCCGCTCCACCTGGACTACTTCTCGCCCTGGCCGGCGCTGGGCGACCTGCTGTCCGCCAGCGGCGTGATGGTGATGCTCGTGACGTACGGGACGGTGATCGTGCAGGTCGCCTTCCCGTTCACCCTGTTCAACCGGCGGGTCAAGAACGCCCTGCTGGTGGCGATGATGACCGAGCACGCGGTGATCGCGGTCGTGCTGGGCCTGCCGTTCTTCTCGCTGGCGATGATCGCGACGGACGCGGTCTTCCTGCCGACCTCGTTCCTGCTGCGGCTGGGCGGTCTCGCGGCACGCGCGGGTGACCGGCTGCCCTGGCCGCAGGGCCGCCCGGAGCCGGCCGGACCGCGCGGCCCCGAGGAGGACGGGCCGGCCCGCGTAGGCTTCCCGGCATGACCGACCCCGTACGCGACTGGCACCGGCTCGCCGACACCGCCGTGCTGCTCGACGGCTTCCACGCCCTCAAGCACGCGCTGCGCTTCGGCGCCGAGGTGCCCGTCGCGGTCGCCGTCGACCGACGGGCGGCGCTCGCCCTTGCCGACGAGCTGGCCCCGGACGTACGGGACACCCTGGACACGCTGCTGACCGAGGTGGAGCGGGACGCGTACGCCGCGCTGGTGCCGCGCCCGCATCCCACCGCCGTGGCCGCGCTCGCCGTACGGCCCTCCCGCGCAGCGGGCCTCGCGGCGCTGGCGCGCACGCCCCGCAGCGCACCGGTCGTCGTTCTGGACCAGCCCCGCAACCTCGGCAACGCGGGCGCGGTGATCCGGCTGGCCGCCGGTTTCGGGGTGACCGGGGTGGTCACCACGGGCACCCTCGATCCCTGGCATCCGACGGTGGTGCGCGGCGGGGCGGGGCTGCACTTCGCGACCACCGTGGAGCGGCTGACCGTGGCCGAGCTGCCGGAGGGGCCGCTGTTCGCGCTCGATCCGGAGGGCGAGGACATCCGCGGGCTGAAGCTGCCCGACGACGCCGTGCTCGCCTTCGGCTCCGAGCGCAGCGGGCTCTCCGCCGAGCTGCGGGAGCGGACCGACCACCTGGTGGCCCTGCCGATGCGCCCCCAGGTCTCCAGTTACAACCTCGCCACCAGTGTGGCCATGACGCTGTACCACTGGAGTGCCACCGGGGGCGCGCCCGCGTGAGGGGCGGCCTCACGCCTCCCGGCGGACCTCCACCGTCCGGAAGCGGTCGGCCACGAACGCCGCGTCGCACAGGGCCGCGTTGGCCGCGGGGTTGCCGCCCGAGCCGTGGAAGTCGGAGAAGGCGGCCGTCTGGTTGACGTACACCCCGCCGGTGAGGTTCAGGGACAGCTGGGCGGCCTCCTCCAGGCAGACCTCCTCCACGGCCCGCTCGACCTCCTCGTCCATCGTGTAGGCGCCCACGGTCATCGCGCCCTTCTCGCGGACGGTGCGGCGCAGCAGCTCCACCGCGTCGGCGGCCGAGTCGACCGCGACGGCGAAGGAGACCGGGCCGAAGCACTCGCTCATGTAGGCGGCCTCGGCGTCCGGCTTGGCGCCGTCCAGCTTCACGATCACCGGGGTGCGGACGACCGCGTCGGGGAAGTCCGGGTGGGTGATCTCGCGGGAGGCGAGGGCGACCTCGCCGAGGGCCGAGGCGGCCTCCAGACGGGCCTTGACGTCCGGGTTGACGATCGCGCCGAGCAGGGCGTTGGCGCGCGCGTCGTCGCCGAGCAGCCCGTCGACCGCCTGGGCGAGGTCGGCGGTCACCTCGTCGAAGGACTTGTGGCCCTGGTCGGTGCGGATGCCGTCGCGGGGGATCAGCAGGTTCTGCGGGGTGGTGCACATCTGGCCGCTGTACAGGGACAGCGAGAAGGCCAGGTTGGCGAGCATGCCCTTGTAGTCGCCGGCCGACTCGACGACGACCGTGTTGACGCCGGCCTTCTCGGTGTAGACCCGCGCCTGGCGGGCGTTGGCCTCCAGCCAGTCGCCGAAGGCCGTGGAACCGGTGTAGTCGATGATCCGGATCTCGGGACGGGTGGCCAGGGTCTTGGCGATGCCCTCGCCCGGCCTCTCGGCGGCCAGCGCGACCAGGTTCGGGTCGTGGCCGGCCTCGGCGAGCACCTCGCGGGCCACCCGCACGGTGAGCGCGAGCGGCAGCACCGCGCGCGGGTGCGGCTTGACCAGGACCGCGTTGCCGGTGGCCAGAGAGGCGAACAGGCCCGGGTAGCCGTTCCAGGTCGGGAAGGTGTTGCAGCCGATCATCAGCGCGATGCCCCTGGGGACCGCGGTGAAGCGCTTGGTGAGGGTGAGCGGGTCCCGCTTGCCCTGGGGCTTGGACCACTCGGCCGTCCCGGGGGTGCGCACCTGCTCCGCGTACGCGTACGCCACCGCCTCCAGGCCGCGGTCCTGGGCGTGCGGGCCGCCCGCCTGGAACGCCATCATGAAGGCCTGGCCGGAGGTGTGCATGACCGCGTGCGCGAACTCGTGCGTCCGGTCGCTGATCCGCTTGAGGATCTCCAGGCAGACCGCGGCGCGCGCCTCGGGGCCCGCGTCCCGCCACGCCCGCTGTCCGGCCTTCATGGCGGGCAGCAGCACGTCCAGGTCCGCGTGCGGGTAGGTCACGCCCAGTTCGACGCCGTAGGGCGAGACCTCGCCGCCGACCCAGTCGTCCGTGCCGGGCTGGCCGAGGTCGAACCGGGAGCCCAGCAGGGCGTCGAAGGCCGCCTTGCCGGCGGCCGCGTCCAGGCTGCCGTGCTCCCCGTAGGCCTTGGGGTGCTCGGGGTGGGGGGACCAGTACGCGCGCGTGCGGATGGCTTCCAGCGCCTGGTCGAGCGTGGGCCGGTGCCGGGCGATGAGGGCGTGCGCGGTCGGTTCGGCGGTGGCCATGCGGGACCAACTCCTTGTCTCGAGAGCTCCTCGTCGAGCTCATGACCTGGCGGAAACATGGGCGGCGACAGCCGGTCAGGGTTAGAGTAACCGAACGATCGGTCGGGACAAGGGGGTCGGCCGCATCTGTGGAAAAGTCGGGCCAGGGGGTCCGCCGCGTCTGTGGAAAACCCCGTGCGGGAGGATCGCGCACATGACAGCACTCGACCTCAGCAGCCCGGTGGCCGTCGTCGGCACCGGCACCATGGGCCAGGGCATAGCCCAGGTCGCGCTGGTCGCGGGCCATCCCGTACGCCTGTACGACGCCGTGCCCGGGCGGGCCGGACAGGCGGCCGCCGCGATCGGCGCCCGGCTCGACCGGCTCGTCGAGAAGGACCGCCTCACCGCCGCCGACCGGGACGCGGCCCGCGCCCGGCTCAGGCCCGCCGACGACCTCGCCGAACTGGCCGACTGCGCCCTGGTCGTCGAGGCCGTGCTGGAACGGCTGGACGTCAAACAGGATCTGTTCAAGGCGGTGGAGGGCGTCGTCGCCGACGACTGCCTGCTCGCCACCAACACCTCCTCCCTGTCGGTGACCGCCATCGGCGGCGCGCTGCGCAACCCCGGCCGCCTGGTGGGCCTGCACTTCTTCAACCCGGCTCCGCTGCTGCCGCTGGTGGAGGTCGTCTCCGGGTTCGCCACCGACGTCACCTCGGCCACGCGCGCGTACGAGACGGCCCGCGCCTGGGGCAAGACGCCGGTCGCCTGCGCCGACACCCCCGGCTTCATCGTCAACCGCATCGCCCGCCCCTTCTACGCCGAGGCGTTCGCCGTCCTGGAGTCCCAGGCCGCCGACCCGGCCACCATCGACGCGGTCCTGCGCGAGTCCGGCGGGTTCCGGATGGGCGCCTTCGAGCTGACCGACCTGATCGGGCAGGACGTCAACGAGTCCGTCACGCACTCCGTGTGGCAGTCCTTCTTCCAGGACGTGCGCTTCACGCCCTCGCTCGCCCAGCGGCGGCTGGTCGAGTCCGGCCGGCTCGGCCGCAAGAGCGGGCACGGCTGGTACGACTACGGCGACGGCGCCGAGCGCCCCGAGCCGCACACCGCCGAGAAGGAGCGGCCGCCCGCCTACGTCGTCGTGGAGGGCGACCTCGGCCCGGCGGCCGAGCTGACCGCGCTGATCCGCGAGGCGGGCATCACCGTCCGCGAGGAGGAAGAGGACCACGGCACCCGCCTGGTGCTGCCCGGTGGCGGCCAGCTGGTCCTCGCCGACGGACAGACCTCCGGCGAGTTCCGCGACGTCGTCTACTTCGACCTGGCCCTCGACTACCGCCGGGCCACCCGCGTCGCCCTGTCCGCCTCCCAGGACACCGCACCCAGGACGCTGGCGGAGGCCATCGGCCTCTTCCAGGCGCTCGGCAAGGACGTCAGCGTCATCGGCGACGTCCCCGGCATGATCGTCGCCCGCACGGTCGCCCGCGTAGTCGACCTGGCGCACGACGCCGTCGCCAAGGGCGCGGCCACCGAGGAGGACGTCGACACGGCGATGCGCCTGGGCGTCAACTACCCCCTCGGCCCGTTCGAATGGAGCCGCAGGCTCGGCCGGTCCTGGGCCTACGACCTGCTGGACGACCTGCACCTGCGCGACCCCTCGGGGCGCTACGCGCCGTCCCTGGCGCTGTACCGGCACGCGTACGCCGGCGAGAAGCGGGAGGGCGCCTCATGACCACCGCCAGACGCGACACGTACACCCCGGAGACGCTGCTCTCGGTGGCCGTGCGGGTCTTCAACGAGCGCGGCTACGACGGCACCTCCATGGAGCACCTGTCCAAGGCGGCCGGCATCTCCAAGTCGTCCATCTACCACCATGTGGCCGGCAAGGAGGAGTTGCTGCGCCGGGCGGTCACGCGGGCGCTGGACGGCCTCTTCGGGATCCTGGAGGAGGAGCACGCGCGCGTGGGCCGCGCCGCCGAGCGCCTGGAATACGTCGTGCGGCGCATGGTCGAGGTGCTGCTGGCCGAACTGCCGTACGTGACGCTGCTGCTGCGGGTGCGCGGCAACACCGCGACGGAGCGGTGGGCGCTGGAGCGGCGGCGCGAGTTCGACCACAGGGTGGCCGAACTGCTGAAGGCGGCGGCCGCCGAGGGCGACGTGCGCGGCGACGTGGAGGTGCGGCTCGCCACCCGGCTCGTCTTCGGGATGATCAATTCCATCGTGGAGTGGTACCGGCCGGACGGACGCGGCTCCAGCGCGCGGGAAGTGCGCGACGCGGTGGTCCGGCTGGTCTTCGGCGGCCTGCGCAAGGAGGCCTGAGGCGGCGCGCGGCCCGGGCTCACCCCTGGGGTTCCAGGTCCTCCTCCTCGAACACCAGCAGCGTGCGCGTGCTGAGCACCTCGGGGATCGCCTGGAGCCGGGTGAGCACCACCTCGCGCAGCGCCCGGTTGTCGGGCATGTGCACGAGCAGCAGCACGTCGAAGTCGCCGCCCACCAGGGCGATGTGCGAGGCGCCGGGCAGCAGGCGCAGCTGCTCGCGCACCGTGCGCCAGGAGTTCTGCACGATCGTCAGCGTGATGTACGCGGAGGTGCCCTGCCCCGCCCGTTCGTGGTCGACGCGCGCGCCGAAACCCCGGATGACGCCATCCTCGATGAGGCGGTTGATACGGGCGTAGGCGTTGGCGCGCGAGACGTGGGTCCGCTCGGCGACCGACCGTATCGAGGCACGGCCGTCCGTCTGGAGCATCCGCAGGATGTCCTGGTCGATGGCGTCCAGCGGGCGCGCCGGCGGCAGGGCGGCGCCGTCCGGCCCGTCGGCCATTTGTTCAGGTGCCATGTCCCCCCGCCTCTCCGCCATGGACGTACTGCGCCCATCCCATGCTGTGGAGAACCGTTTGTCCACAGCCTGGGGCCGCCTGTAGCCAAAATGCGTCGGCGACCGAACAATCGGTAGGTGAGACGGGTCACAGCCGACCCGCCTCCCGTAGCCACTCCCACGAGGAGGTGCCCGCCATGACGGTCATGGAGCAGCGGGGTGCGTACCGGCCATCGCCGCCGCCCGCCTGGCAGCCCCGTACCGACCCCGCGCCGCTGCTGCCCGACGCGGAGCCCTACCGCGTCCTGGGGACGGAGGCGGCCGCGAAGGCCGATCCGGAGCTGCTCGGCCGTCTGTACGAGCAGCTGGTGCTGGGCCGCCGGTACAACACGCAGGCGACCGCCCTCACCAAGCAGGGCCGGCTCGCCGTCTACCCCTCCAGCACCGGTCAGGAGGCCTGCGAGGTCGCCGCCGCGCTCGCCCTCCAGGACCGCGACTGGCTCTTCCCCAGCTACCGCGACACGCTGGCCGCCGTGGCCCGCGGCGTGGACCCCGTCCACGCCCTCACCCTGCTGCGCGGCGACTGGCACACCGGCTACGACCCCGCCGAGCACCGGGTCGCCCCGCTGTCCACCCCGCTCGCCACCCAGCTGCCGCACGCCGTCGGGCTCGCGCACGCCGCCCGCCTCAAGGGCGACGACGTGGTCGCGCTGGCCATGGTCGGCGACGGCGGCACCAGCGAGGGCGACTTCCACGAGGCGCTCAACTTCGCCGCCGTCTGGCAGGCCCCGGTCGTCTTCCTCGTACAGAACAACGGCTTCGCGATCTCCGTCCCGCTCGCCAAGCAGACCGCCGCGCCCTCCCTGGCCCACAAGGCCGTCGGATACGGAATGCCGGGCCGCCTGGTCGACGGCAACGACGCCGCCGCCGTCCACGAGGTGCTCACCGACGCCGTACGGCACGCGCGCGCGGGAGGCGGCCCGACCCTGGTCGAGGCCGTGACGTACCGCATCGACGCCCACACCAACGCCGACGACGCCACCCGCTACCGAGGCGACGCCGAGGTGGAGGCCTGGCGCGCCCACGATCCGGTGCTGCTGCTGGAACGGGAGCTGACCGGGCGCGGCCTGCTCGACGAGGACGGCGTCGCGGCCGTCCGCCAGAGCGCCGAGACCATGGCCGCGCGGCTGCGCGAGCGCATGAACCAAGATCCGGCGCTCGACCCCATGGACCTCTTCGCCCACGTCTACGCCGAGCCCACCGCCCAGCTGAGCGAGCAGCGGGAGCTGCTGGCCGCCGAGCTGGCGGCCGAGGCCGAGGAGGGCACGGCCCGATGACCACCGTCGCGCTCAAGCCGGCCACCATGGCCCAGGCCCTCACGCGCGCCCTGCGCGACGCGCTGGCCGACGACCCGGCCGTGCACGTCATGGGCGAGGACGTCGGCACCCTGGGCGGCGTCTTCCGGGTCACCGACGGCCTCGCCCAGGAGTTCGGCGAGGACCGCTGCACCGACACGCCGCTGGCCGAGGCCGGCATCCTCGGCACCGCCGTCGGCATGGCGATGTACGGACTGCGCCCGGTCGTCGAGATGCAGTTCGACGCCTTCGCCTACCCGGCGTTCGAGCAGCTCGCCAGCCATGTGGCCAAGATGCGCAACCGCACGCGCGGGAAGACGCCGCTGCCGATCACCGTCCGCATCCCCTACGGCGGCGGCATCGGCGGCGTCGAGCACCACAGCGACTCCTCCGAGGCGTACTACATGGCGACTCCGGGGCTCCATGTCGTCACGCCCGCCACCGTCGCCGACGCCTACGGGCTGCTGCGCGCCGCCATCGCCTCCGACGACCCGGTCGTCTTCCTCGAACCCAAACGGCTGTACTGGTCGAAGGACTCCTGGAACCCCGAAGAGCCGACGGCCGTGGAGCCGATCGGCCGCGCGGTGGTGCGGCGCGCCGGCCGCAGCGCCACGCTGATCACCTACGGCCCGTCGGTGCCCGTCTGCCTGGAGGCCGCCGAGGCGGCCCGGGCCGAGGGCTGGGACCTGGAGGTCGTGGACCTGCGCTCGCTGGTGCCGTTCGACGACGAGACGGTGTGCGCGTCGGTACGGCGCACCGGGCGCGCCGTCGTCGTGCACGAGTCGGGCGGGTTCGGCGGGCCCGGCGGGGAGATCGCGGCACGGGTCACCGAGCGCTGCTTCCACCACCTGGAGGCGCCGGTGCTGCGGGTGGCCGGGTTCGACATCCCCTACCCGCCGCCGATGCTGGAGCGGCACCACCTGCCCGGCGTCGACCGCATCCTGGACGCCGTGGCGCGTCTGCAGTGGGAGGCCGAGGGCTGATGGCACAGGTGCTGGAGTTCAAGCTGCCCGACCTCGGGGAGGGGCTCACCGAGGCGGAGATCGTCCGCTGGCTGGTCGAGGTGGGCGACGTCGTCGCGATCGACCAGCCGGTCGTCGAGGTCGAGACGGCCAAGGCGATGGTCGAGGTGCCCTGTCCCTACGGCGGCGTCGTCACGGCCCGCTTCGGCGAGGAGGGGACCGAACTGCCCGTGGGCGCGCCGCTGCTGACGGTCGCGGTCGGCGAATCGTCCGGACCGCCTGCCGAGGGCGGCGACGAGGGCTCCGGCTCCGGGAACGTCCTGGTCGGCTATGGCACGGGGGCGCCTCCGGCGCGGCGGCGCAGGGTGCGGCCGACGAACGGGGCCGGCGCGTCTGCCCTACCTTCCGTACCCTCCGGTGCGTCCGGTGCGTCCGGTGCGTCCGGTGCGTCCGGTGCGTCCGGTGCGCTGCGGGGTGCGGGGGCGGTGGACGGTGCGAGGGTCCTGGACGGTGTGGCGCTCGCGGACGGCGGGGCGGTCTCCGGCGGGACGGCGCGCGCCGGTGCCGTACCGGATGCGGGGAGTGGGCCGGCGGTGGCCGGCGGTCCCGTTCCCGTCATCTCCCCGCTGGTGCGGCGGCTCGCCCGGGAGAACGGCGTGGACCTGCGGCGGTTGCCGGGCTCCGGGCCCGAGGGACTGATCCTGCGCGCGGACGTGGAGAGCGCGATCGAGCGCGGTGCGCGGCGCACCGAGGCGGCGCCGGCCCCGTCGTCCGCTGCCGTGGCCGACGGCGTCCGCATTCCGCTCAAGGGCGTGCGGGGAGCCGTCGCGGACAAGCTGTCCCGCAGCCGCCGCGAGATCCCCGACGCGACCTGCTGGGTGGACGCCGACGCGACGGAGCTGATGCGCGCCCGTAGGGCCATGAACGCGGCCGGCGGCCCGAAGATCTCCCTGCTCGCGCTGCTCGCCCGGATCTGCATGGCGGCGCTCGCCCGCTACCCCGAGCTGAACTCCACGGTGGACATGGCGGCCAGGGAGGTCGTCCGGCTCGACCAGGTCCACCTGGGGTTCGCCGCGCAGACCGAGCGCGGGCTCGTCGTCCCGGTGGTGCGGGACGCGCACGCGCGGGACGCCGAATCGCTGACCGCCGAGTTCGCGCGGCTGACCGAGGCGGCCCGGACCGGTGCGCTCACACCGGGGGAACTGACCGGTGGGACCTTCACGTTGAACAACTACGGGGTGTTCGGCGTCGACGGCTCGACGCCGATCATCAACCATCCCGAGGCCGCGATGCTCGGCGTCGGCCGCATCGTCCCCAAGCCGTGGGTGCACGAGGGCGAGCTGGCGGTGCGGCAGGTCGTCCAGCTCTCGCTGACCTTCGACCACCGGGTGTGCGACGGCGGCGCGGCGGGCGGCTTCCTGCGGTACGTGGCCGACTGCGTCGAGCGGCCGGCGGTGCTGCTGCGCACCTTGTGAGCACGCGGTCGTGCCCGCGTGCTCCCCGCGCGCGGGCGGGTCGCATACTCGTGGGGTGACCGCCTACGCGTCTCCCGGCCCCACCGGAACCTCGGGCCCGCCCGAGAACCTCGGCGCGCGTCGGGCCTGCGGCGCGCAACCGGCCCCTGGGACGCGCCAAGCCTTCGGCGCGTGTCGGGACGTCGAGGCGCACCGAGCCTTCGGCGGGCGTCGGGACGTCGAGGCACCTCAGGATGCCGGTGTGTACCAGGCCGTCGGGGGGTCCGTCGGTTCTGCCGTGCGGGATGTTCCGGGTCCGTCCGGCGCCGCGAGGGGCGGGCGGCCGCCGGCCTACGACGCCGTCGTGCTCGCCGGTGGCGCGGCCCGGCGGCTGGGCGGCGCGGACAAGCCCGGCGTACGGGTGGGCGGCCGGGCCCTGCTCGACCGCGTGCTCAGTGCCTGTGCCGACGCGCGCGCCACCGTCGTGGTGGCCGACCCGAGGCCCACCGCGCGGCCCGTGCGCTGGGCACGCGAGGAACCGCCCGGCGGCGGTCCGCTCGCCGCCCTGGACGCGGGACTGCGCCACACCACGGCGGACCACGTCGTCGTCCTCTCCGCCGATCTGCCGTTCCTCGGACCGGACACCGTCGGAGGGCTGCTGGCCGCGTTGGGCGCGAGCGACGCCGACGGCGTGCTGCTCACCGACGGCGAGGGCCGCGACCAGCCGCTCGTGGCGGCCTACCGCGCGGCGGCCCTGCACCGTGCCCTGGCCGCACTCGCCGGCCCGACGCCCACGGACGCCTCCGGCGACTCGGTGCCGCCCGCCGCCTCGGTCGCGCCCGACGGCCCCGTCGCCTCCACCGCGTCCGCCACCTCCGGCGGCCCTCCCGTGCCCGGCGGTCCTGCCGTCCCCGGCGAACCCACCCCGCCCACCGTCTCCGACGCCTCCATCCCGCCTGCCGCGCTCGGCGACCGCGCCGCCTCCGCCGCGCCCGGTACGCCCACCCCGCCCGCCACCCCCGGCGGCCCTTCCGCGTCCGGCGATCCAGTCCCGCCCGGTACGCCCGCGGACGGCGCGCCCGCCCCGAGCCGTGCGAGCCGCAGGGGGCTCGCCGGGCTTCCGTTGCGGCGGTTGGTCGCCGCGCTCGACCTGGTGCGCGTCGTCGACCGCCGCACCGCGTCGTTCGACTGCGACACCTGGGACGACATCGCCACCGCCAGGGCACGCATCAGGGAGCATGGGCACGTGCTGGATGAATGGATTTCCGCAGTCAAGGACGAGCTGGGCATCGACCTGGACGTCGACACCGGCGTACTGCTCGACCTGGCCCGCGACGCCGCCCACGGCGTGGCCCGGCCCGCGGCCCCGCTGACCACGTTCCTCGTCGGCTACGCGGCGGCCCGCGCCGAGGGCGGCCCCGAAGCGGTCGCCGAGGCCGCCCGCAAGGCCGCCGCGCTCGCCCTGCGCTGGGCGGACGAGGACACCTCCGGCCAGGGCACCCCCGGCCAGGGCACCCCCGGCCAGGGCACCCCCGGCCAGGACACCCCCGGCCAGGACACCCCCGGCCAGGGCACCGCGGGCGAGCCCGACGTGGCCCCCGACGCCACGCCCGACACCCGGCCGGACGCGGGATGACCGCCCGCGGCGTCAGCACGGGCGGGGAGACCGAGGACCTCGACGTCGAGGAGGCCCTCGCCCTGGTGAAGGCCGACCACGGCCACCGCCCCGACGACGACCCCCACCGCCCCCAGACCCACGGCCCCTTCCCCGGCGACGCCACCGGCCGCGGCCCCGCCGAAGGACACCACGGCGGTCACGGACCCGGTCACGGACCGTCCGGCGCCGGCCCGGCGCACTCCGAGGACGCCCACCACCGGGCCACCCCCTGGCCCCAGGCCCGCGAGACCGCCGAACGCGCCGCCCGCGCCGTCCCCGCCCCCGGTGCCGGCACCCGCCGCGCACCCGTCTCCCTCCCCCTGGACGCCGCCCTCGGTCTGGTCCTGGCCGAACCCCTCGCCGCCCTCACCGACCTGCCCTCCTTCGACGCGTCGGCGATGGACGGCTGGGCGGTCGCCGGACCCGGACCCTGGGACGTACGCGACGAAGGGGCGCTGGCCGGACGCGCGCGGCCCGAGCCGCTGACCGACGGCGAGGCGGTACGGATCGCCACCGGCGCGCGCATCCCGCAGGACACCACCGCCGTACTGCGCAGCGAGCACGGCCGCATCGACGACAAGGGCCGGCTGCACCCGGCCCGCGAGGTCGGCCACGGCCAGGACATCCGCCCGCGCGGCCAGGAGTGCCGGGGCGGCGAGCACCTGCTGCCGGCCGGCGCCCTGGTCACCCCGGCGGTGCTGGGACTCGCCGCGGCCGCCGGATACGACACCCTCACCGTGGTCCCCCGGCCCCGGGTGGACGTCCTGGTGCTCGGCGACGAGCTGCTCGCCGAGGGCCTCCCGCAGGACGGCCGGATCCGGGACGCGCTCGGCCCGATGCTGCCGCCCTGGCTGCGGGCGCTGGGCGCCGAGGTCACCACGGTGCGCCGGATCGGCGACGACGCCAACGCCCTGCACCGCGCCGTCAGCCGCTCCGAGGCGGACCTGATCGTGACCACCGGCGGTACGGCCGCCGGTCCCGTCGACCACGTGCACCCCATGCTGCGCCGGTTCGGCGCCGAGCTGCTGGTGAACGGGGTCAAGGTGCGCCCCGGCCACCCGATGCTGCTGGCCCGCACCCGCAAGGACCAGCACCTCGTCGGCCTGCCCGGCAACCCCCTCGCGGCGGTCTCGGGCCTGCTCACGCTGGCCGAACCGCTGCTGCGCACGCTGGCCGCGCGGCCGGCTCCGGAGCCGTACACGCTGCCGTTGCAGAGCACCGTGCCGGGGCATCCGTACGACACCCGGCTCGTGCCCGTCGTGCTGCGCGGCGACCACGCGGTCCCGCTGCGCTACAACGGCCCCGCCATGCTGCGCGGTGTCGCGGCCTCCGACGCCCTCGCCGTCGTGCCGCCGGGTGGCGCGCGGGCCGGGCAGGAGGCCGAACTGCTCGATCTGCCCTGGGCCGCCGCAGGAATCGGAGTGTGTTTCACGTGAAACTTCCGGGCCAGGACGCGATCGCCCGCCAGGCGGACGAGCACCTCGTGACCCATCGGGTGAAACTCCCGAGAAAAATGGTGGAACGCCCGATACGCCAGGTCGGCAAGCGGCTGGCCATGGCGCTGCTGGTCCTGGTCGCGACCGTGCTGATCGTCTACGCCGACCACGAGGGCTACCACGACAACGCCGACAGCACCGTCGACTTCCTCGACGCGGCCTACTACTCGACGGTGACCCTGTCCACGACGGGATACGGCGACATCACCCCCGTCAGCGACAGCGCCCGGCTCACCAACATCCTCGTCATCACGCCGCTGCGCGTGCTGTTCCTGATCATCCTCGTCGGCACCACCCTGGAAGTCCTCACCGAACGCACCCGTGAGGAATGGCGTCTGAGCCGCTGGAGGTCCACCTTGCGCGATCACACCGTCGTCGTCGGTTTCGGCACGAAGGGGAGGTCGGCGCTGCAGACCGTCCTTGCGACGGGACTGAGGAAGCAGCAGGTCGTGGTGGTCGACCCCAGTGGCAAGGCGATCGAGGCGGCCACGGCGGAGGGGTACGCCGGAGTGGTCGGCGACGCGACCCGCAGCGAGGTGCTCAGGCGGGCGGAGGTGCACCGGGCGCGGCAGATCATCATCGCGACCCAGCGGGACGACACGGCGGTCCTGGTCACGCTCACGGCCCGGCAGCTGAACCGCACGGCGAAGATCGTCGCGGCGGTGCGCGAGGAGGAGAACGCCCCCCTGCTCAAGCAGTCCGGCGCCGACGCGGTGATTACCAGCGCCAGCGCGGCCGGACGACTGCTGGGGCTGTCCGTGCTCAGCCCGGCGGCCGGCATGGTCATGGAGGATCTGATCCAGCAGGGCAGCGGCCTGGACCTGATAGAGCGCCCGGTCATAAAGGCCGAGGTGGGCAAGAACCCGCGCGAGACCGGCGACCTGGTGGTCAGCGTCCTGCGCGGGCACCGCGTCCTCGGCTACGACGACCCGGCCGCCGCCACCCTGGAGCTGACGGACCGTCTCATCACCATCGTCCGCGCCACCCGGGACACGAAGGTCACGCCGGACACCCGGCCGCTGCCGCGGGACTGACCCCGTATCGAGGGGGCGCAGGAGTAGCGTCGGCCCCATGCATGCGATCACGATTCCCGAACCCGGCGGTCCCGAGGCGTTGGTGTGGGACGAGGTGCCGGATCCCGTGCCCGGTGAGGGCGAGGTGCTGGTCGAGGTGGTGGCCAGCGCCGTCAACCGGGCCGACATCCTCCAGCGGCAGGGCAACTACGCGCCGCCGCCCGGCGGCTCCGCGTACCCCGGTCTGGAGTGCTCCGGACGGATCGCCGCGCTCGGCCCCGGCGTGTCCGGCTGGGCGGTCGGCGACGAGGTGTGCGCGCTGCTCGCGGGCGGCGGCTACGCCGAGAAGGTGGCCGTGCCGTCCGGGCAGCTGCTGCCCGTGCCCGAGGGCGTCGACCTGAGGCAGGCGGCGGCGTTGCCCGAGGTGGTCTGCACGGTCTGGTCCAACGTCTTCATGGTCGCCCACCTCCGCCCCGCCGAGACGCTGCTGGTGCACGGCGGCTCCAGCGGCATCGGCACCATGGCGATCCAGCTCGCCAAGGCCATGGGCGCCCGGGTCGCCGTCACGGCCGGCACCAAGGAGAAGCTGGACTACTGCGCCGAGCTGGGCGCCGACATCCTGATCAACTACCGCGAGCAGGACTTCGTCGAGGAGATCCAGCGCGCCACGGACGGCGCCGGCGCCGACGTCATCCTGGACAACATGGGCGCCAAGTACCTGGACCGCAACGTCCGGGCCCTCGCCACCAGCGGACGGCTGGCGATCATCGGCCTCCAGGGCGGCAGCAAGGGCGAGCTGAACATCGGCGCCCTGCTCGCCAAGCGCGCCGCGATCAGCGCGACCTCGCTGCGGGCCCGCCCGCTCGGTGAGAAGGCGGCGATCGTGGCGGCGGTGCGCGAGCACGTGTGGCCGTTGATCGCCGACGGGCACGTCCGGCCGGTCGTCGACCGGGAGGTGCCGCTGAGCGAGGCGGCCGCCGCCCAGCGGGTCGTGGAGGAGAGCGGCCACATCGGCAAGGTGCTGCTCGTGGCGTCCTGACCCGGCGCCGCCGCCCGGCCGCGGACGGCGGCCTCAGATCCGGCGCAGCCGCAGGGCGAGGAACGCGAGTCCCAGCCCGAGGCCGATGAGGACCAGGCCGCTGCCCAGGGGCAGGAGCTCCAGCCCGTGCCCGTGCCCGTTCGCGGTCTCCGGCCGGGCGTCCGACTCGGTCAGCCGGGGGTCGGGCGACGCCGACGCCGGCTGCGCGTGCGCCGCGGGCGAGGGCGGGGCGGTCCCGGCCGACGGGTCGACCGGGCCGCCGGCGACCTCGCTGCGGCCGTGCCCCGGCCCCCGGGGCCCCGCGCCGCCCTCGCCGTCCCGGCCGTGCGACCGGCCCGGCCGCCGCGGGCCCTCGTCCGCCGGGTCCCCGCCCTCCGTCGCCTCGGCGACCGGCCGGGGCGGGCGCGGCGGGGCCGAGGCCCGGGGGGAAGGCGGGGCCAGGACCGCGGCGGCCGACGGCGGGGACGAGCGGGTCGGCCGACCGGAGGCCCCACCGGCCGCGTGGGAGGCGGCAGCCGGAGACGCGGGGGGAGTGCCGTGCGCCGAGGGCGAGGCCGACGAGGAGGCGGAGGCCGGCGCGGAAGCCGACGCCGACGCGGCGTCGGACGCGGACGGCCGCGAGGAGGCGTCGTACGCCGACGCGGAGCCGCCGGGCAGGACGCCGGCCCCGATCACTATCAGCAGTCCTGTCGCGCCAGTCGCGCGCAGCGTGGCGCGTGGCCATCCGGTCACTTCGGTGACCCCCTCACAGCGGTTCTGCACGGTGGTTCGGCGGGGCGGCGGTGCCGTACGGCGGCGGTGCCGTACGGCGGACGTGCCGTGGAACAACATTCACATCACCGGCGGAGTCCGGCATTCCGGGTTCGGCCGCCGGGCCGCATCCGCTGCACAATCCGGTTATGTCGACACGTCACGGGCTGCTCGCGCTCCTGGAGGACGGCCCCCGCCACGGCTCCCGGCTCCGCGCCGAGTTCGCGGTGCGCACGGGCGCGGCACGGCCGCCGGACCCCGGCCGGGTCTGCGCCGCGCTCGGCGCCCTGGAGCGGGACGGCCTGGTCGCCCGGGAGGGGGTGGACGCGGCCGGACGGGTGATCTACGCGCTGACCGGGGCGGGCCGCGCCGAACTGCGGGACTGGTACACGCGGCCGGTGCGGCACACCGGGCCGTCCTGCGAGGAGCGGGCGGTCAGGCTGGCGCTGGCGGTGGCGGCGTCCGGCGTCGACGTGCGCGAGGTCGTCGAGGAGCAGCGCCGGCAGGTGTCCGAGGAGTTGCAGGACTACGTGCGGCAGCGGGCCGAGGTGCTGGCGCGGGGGCCGGAACGGCCCGAGGAGGTGGCCCGGCTGCTGGTCCTGGAGCAGCGGATCTGCCACGCGGAGGGCGAGTCCCGCTGGCTGGACCACTGCGCGGCCCGCCTGCTGCGCCTGCACCTCGCTGACGGCGAGGACGGCACCGACGGCGCGGCCGGCACCGACGGCGCGAACCGCACTGACCGCACTGACGGCACCGACGGCGCGGACCGCACCGACCGCCCCGGCGGCACGGACGGCGCTGACGACACGGACGGCACCGAAGGCACCGACGGCACCGAAGGCACCGACGGCGCGGGGACCGCCGACGCTGCGGAGTGATGCCCGCGATTCACCCCTCCGAACAGGATTGATCACCCTGCGTGACGGGAATCGAGGAGGGAGAGGGGGCTCCGAGGAGGTCTGATGCACGGGTGCGAGAGAATGTCCGCATGGAGATGCCGAGGAACGAACGGTCGCCGGAGAATCCGCAGGTCCTGGTCGTCGGACAGGACGGCTTGGCGCTCGGCGCCGGTGGCGACGACGAGTCCCGCGAGATCCCGGTGACGGAGCAGGTGGAGCAGCCCGCGAAGGTCATGCGGATCGGCAGCATGATCAAACAGCTCCTGGAGGAGGTGCGCGCGGCGCCTCTGGACGAGGCCAGCCGGGCCCGGCTGAAGGAGATCCACGCCAGCTCCGTGAAGGAGCTGGAGGACGGTCTGGCGCCGGAGCTGGTGGAGGAGCTGGAGCGGCTCTCGCTGCCGTTCACCGACGACGGCATCCCGAGCGACGCCGAACTGCGCATCGCGCAGGCCCAGTTGGTGGGCTGGCTGGAGGGGCTGTTCCACGGCATCCAGACCACGCTGTTCGCCCAGCAGATGGCCGCCCGCGCCCAGTTGGAGCAGATGCGCCGCGCCCTGCCCCCGGGCGTCGGCGCCGAGGGCGGCGACGACCCCCGTACGGGCGGCCGTTCGGGCGGCCCGTACCTGTAGGACGCCGTCAGGGCGCCGTCCGGGTCCGCCCCGTGGCGGCTCCCGGCGTCACCCCGCGGTGCTTCACCCCGCGGTGCCCGGCGCCCCGCGGGTCACTGCGGGGGATTGCCGGTCGAGACGCTCAGTTCGATGGTCGGCATCTTGTTCGGGTCGAGGTCCGAGTCCGCCGAGGGGAACTGGTCCAGGACGGTGCCCTCGCCCCAGGTGTTGTCGTCCACGTCCTTGATCTTCCACTTCCAGCCCGCGGCCTGGAAGCACGCCTTCACGGACTGGATGTACTTGTACTGGAAGTCCGGCAGCCGGATCTTGTTCGGGTCGTCGTACGACTCCTGAGGCTCGCTGCACTCGCTCGTCTCGATCGTCTTCGACGTGTCCGGGCCGCGGTGGCCCGGCACGCTGCTGGACGTCGTCGCGGTGGGGCCGGTGCTGTCGCCGCCGCCCTTGGCGTCGCTGTCGCTGCCGCCGCTGACCAGCAGCGCGGCGATCAGACCGCCGACCGCCACCATCGCCACGATGACCGACCCGATGACCACCGGCCGGTTGCCGCCGCCGCTGCCGCCGCCGCGCGCCGGGCCGGGCGCGCCGGAGTTCTGGTGCGCCATGCCGTACGGCGTCGGCGCGGGGCCCTGCTGCGGCCCGTAACCGGCCGGGCCCGGCGTCTGGTAGCCGCCCTGCTGCGGATAGCCGTAGGCGGGCTGGGGCGTCGCCGGCGGCGGGGTGCCGTAGGGGTTCGGGTGCGGCGTGGGCGCCGGGTTCGGCCGGTAGGGCGTCTGGACGTTGCCCACGGGCGCCGGCGGGGTGTCGACCGGCGGGAAGACGGCGGAGCCGACGCCGGCTCCGCTGGAGGTCGGCACGCCCGGGACGATGCTGGGCGGGGCGGCCTGGAAGGAGGCCGCCACCCGCATGCACTCGTCGCGCATCGACTCGGCGTTCGGGAAGCGTTCGTTGGGGTTCTTCTTCAGCGCGCGGGCGATCAGCGCGTCCACCGCGGGAGGCAGCGAGCGGTTGATCGTGGAGGCGGCGACGGGCTCCTCCTGCACGTGCGCGTACGCGATCGCCAGCGGCGAGTCGGCGTCGAACGGGAGCCGCCCGGTGACCAGCTGGAAGAGCATGATGCCGACCGAGTACAGGTCGGAGCGGGCGTCCACACCGCGGCCGAGGGCCTGTTCGGGCGACAGGTACTGCGGGGTGCCGACGACCATGCCGGTCTGGGTCATCGAGGTGACGCCGGACTGCATGGCGCGGGCGATGCCGAAGTCCATCACCTTGACGACGCCGCGCTTGGTCATCATCACGTTGCCCGGCTTGATGTCGCGGTGGACCAGCCCCATCTCGTGGCTGATCTCCAGCGCGGCGAGCACGTCCGCGGTCACCTTCAGGGCCTTGTCGACGGGCATCGCGCCGCACTGCCGCACGTCCTGGTCGAGCACCGAGCCCAGCGGCCGGCCCTCGATGTACTCCATGACGATGTACGGCGTCGCCATGCCGTCCAGCTCGTCCTCGCCGGTGTCGAACACCGAGACGATGTTCGTGTGGGTGAGCTTGGCCACGGCCTGGGCCTCGCGGCGGAAGCGCTCGCGGAACGCCGGCTCGCGGCCCAGCTCGGTGTGGAGCGTCTTGATCGCGACCTGACGGTCGAGCACGGCGTCGTAGGCGAGGTGCACCGAGGCCATGCCGCCCTCGCCGAGCAAGTCGCGCAGCTGGTAGCGGCCGCCGGCCAGCGCCCGCCCCGTGAACCGGCCCTGTGCGCCGTCCTGGCTCATCTTCTGCGTCCCCCATTGGCGCGCGCGGGCCCGGCGGCTGCCGCGCCCGCGCGATCGGCTGTCCGTCGGCCGGTCCCGTGGCCGGCCGCACCGCCGGCCGCCCGGCCGGGCCCGGCGACCAGGCCGGGCGACCGGACCGTCGACCGGGCCCGCCGGCCGGGCGGGTGGCCGGAAAGCGTGACCGGATCCCGATGATCGAATGTGTTATTCCCGGCCAAGTCTGCCCCAGGGCACGGACACGTCAAGCTCGGTGCCCGTTCCGTGACCGTACGCGAAAGAAGCGTCGCGGAAGCGTTACAGCGGACGTACGGCCGGGACACGGGATTTGCACGACTCGGGCCGCACGGGGTTTGATGGCCGGTCCGTCCCGGACCGGTCCCCGCGGCGAACCTGGACCGGCGGCTTGCGCCGAGCCTGTAGCGTGGCCGACGGAGACCGTGACAGCACCGCGCACCGCGGGCAGAAACGACGGCGAGGACTGATGGCACAGACGCAGCGCGCCCAGGGCCCGTCCGACCCCGAGGGTGGCGGCGGCATGTCGGACGCGCCGGAGGCGTGGGGCAACGGCGGACTGGTCGGCGACGGCCGGTACCGGCTGACCCACCGGCTCGGCCGGGGCGGCATGGCCGAGGTGTTCGCGGCCGAGGACGTGCGCCTCGGACGCACCGTTGCCGTGAAGCTGCTGCGCGCCGATCTGGCCGAGGACCCGGTGTCCAAGGCCCGCTTCACCCGCGAGGCCCAGTCGGTGGCCGGTCTCAACCACCACGCGATCGTCGCCGTGTACGACTCCGGCGAGGACTTCGTCGGCGGCCAGTCCGTGCCCTACATCGTGATGGAGCTGGTCGAGGGCCGCACCATCCGCGACCTGCTGCTCAACGCCGAGGCGCCGGGCCCCGAGCAGGCGCTGATCATCGTCTCCGGAGTGCTGGAGGCCCTCGCCTACTCGCACCAGCACGGCATCGTGCACCGCGACATCAAGCCGGCCAACGTCATCATCACCGACAACGGCGCCGTCAAGGTGATGGACTTCGGCATCGCCCGCGCCCTGCACGGCGCGTCCACGACGATGACGCAGACCGGCATGGTCATGGGCACCCCGCAGTACCTCTCCCCGGAGCAGGCGCTCGGCAAGGCCGTCGACCACCGCTCCGACCTGTACGCGACCGGCTGCCTGCTGTACGAACTGCTCGCGCTGCGGCCCCCGTTCACCGGCGAGACTCCGCTGTCGGTGGTCTACCAGCACGTCCAGGACATCCCGGTGCCGCCGTCGGCCACCTCGGACGGCGCCTGCCCGCCCGAGCTGGACGGCCTGGTGATGCGCTCGCTGGCCAAGGAGCCCGACGACCGGTTCCAGACGGCCGAAGAGATGCGCGGCATGGTGCAGTACGCGCTCCAGATGCTCTACGACCAGGGCGGTCACACCGGCACCTGGAACACCGGCCCGGTGCTGGCGAACGACACCCGGCACACCGCCGCCGCGGGCTTCGCCGGCACCACCGCGATGCCGCATCAGGGCGTCACCGGCCCCGGCACCACGCAGATCCCGCAGCCCATCCTGCCCACCGGGTACGGCAGCGGGGACGACGGCGGCTTCGAGGGCGACGGGAACCGGGGCGGCGGCCGCGGCAAGCTGTGGATCCTCGCCGTGCTGGCGGTGATCGCCATCGCGGCGGGCGTCGCACTGGCGATGAACCACGGCGGTGGCGACGGCGGTGGCGGCGGCAAGGACCCGGACACCAGCAAGTCGCCGGCCGTCTCGCAGTCCGCCGAGGGCAAGCAGCCCAGTCCGACGTCGAGCGACGAGTCGACCGGCCGCTCCTCGGACACGTCGACGGATCCGGACAACAACGGATCGAACGGCGGTTCGGGCTGGGGCAGCTACTCGCCGTCGGCGCACTCCTCGTGGACGCCGTCCGAGACGCCGACGGACGACTCGTCGGACGAGCCCTCCAGCCCGCCGAGCAGCCAGACGCAGACGACTCCCTCGGCCCCGCAGACCTCCTCGGACGCGGGCGGCGGGGGCGGCGGCGACACGCAGTCGCCCGACCCGGGCGGAGCCGGCGGCGGCGGCGACTCCGGCGCCCCGGAGAACCCGGCCGGCAACGGCAACGACTGATCGACCACCCCTTCACGCGCGCGTGGCCCCTGCACGGGACGCCACGCGCGTGGCGTGTGCGCGGCGCGTCGCGGCGCCCGCGGGGGACGCCCGGCTCATTCCGTGAACGCCCCGCACACCGCGTCGTACTCCCGCGTCCACCACACGACGAGCGCGGAGGCGGCCGGGAACTGCGGGTCCGCGCGGGTGTCGCCGCGCTCGTAGTGCCAGCGCAGCATCCAGAAGTCGTTCAGCCGCTCCCACCACACCCGGTGCACGGCCGCCGCGAGCTCCTCGGGCGTGGCCCCGGCCGAGCGCCGGTACGCCCGCGCGTACGCCCTGATCTTGGGCAGGTCCAGGGCGCCGGCCGGCCGGACGAAGAAGATCGCGGCGGCGCGCACGGCCTCCTCCGCGCGCGGCTGCACGCCGAGCCGGTCCCAGTCGACGATCGCGGCCGGTGCGTCGCCCTGGTAGAGCAGGTTGAAGGGGTGGAAGTCGCCGTGCACCCAGCCGGTCGGGCCGCCGCGCGGCGGCCGCCGGTCGGCGTGCTGTTCGAGCAGTGCGCGGCGCTCCAGGAGGCGGTGGCGGGCCAGCTCGTCGAAGGCGTCCGGGGGCCGGTGACGGCGGACGTGGCCGAGCAGGTCGTCGATCAGGGTGAGGGTGTCGGCGGGGTCGGCGCTCTCCACGGGGTGCGGGCCGGCGGCGGGACGGGTGTGCCGCTGGGGCGGCATCACCCGCTCCAGACAGGCGTGCACGGCCCCCAGGAGGGCGCCGAGCCGGGTGCACTGGCCGGCGGTGAGCTGGCCGCCGTGCCGGTGCCGGCCGTCCACCCAGGGGTGCAGGGCGTAGGCGTGGCCGCCGACGACGGCGACCGTGCGGCCGTCGCGGCCGGCCAGCGGGGGCGCCACCGGGACGCCGAGGGCGGCCAGGCACTGGGTGGCGCGGTGCTGCCGGGCGATCGCCGCGGGGTCGGCGGTGTCCGGGTCGAAATGGTGCTTGAGGAAATAGCGGCCGCGGGTCGTGCACAGCCGGTAGCCGCGGTTCAGCAGGCCCTGGTCGACCGGTTCGCAGGCGAGGGCGGAACCGGCACCGTACTGGCGCAGTAAGGCGTTCAGAGGGGGCGCGTGGGGCAGGGGGGGTGGTACACATGAGCGCGGCACGCGCCAGATGTTAGGGCACCGGCCGAGGCCGTGAGCTGGGCGTTGTCACACACTGTCGTCCGCAGTCGCAATCGGTCACATGGCGTCACCGCGGTGATCCGTTCCCGTCCGCGCCCCGCGCCGCGCCCCCCGCCCGGACGGTGCTCGCCGGCCCGCGCCGGGCCTGGTCGTTCCGGCCACCCGCCGGCCCTTCCCGACCCGGGGGTGACCGGGATAACGTGCCGGTGTTCCGGCCCCCTGCAAGGCTGTGACCAGCGGCTGCCCCGACAGACCGGCGAGGTACTTGGACGTCCGAGCGAAAATACTTGGAAATCCAAGGAAACACGCAGGTCAGGTGGGGTTTCACAGAAATGTGGAGCACTGGGTAACGTGACTGTTGCAGGGCGCTCGCCGGGGCACCTGTCACGCCTGTTCCCGGCCGAGCGGCACCCACCCCGTGTCCGTGGTCCAGAACAGGTGAGCCTCCCCCAAGCTCTGACGAGCTGGGGGGGACCCCCAGGCCCACCGGCAACCCCGGGGGCCGGACCGACGGAGGAGCACACGTGACCGTGGAGAGCACTGCCGCGCGCACATCGCGACGCAGCGCCGGGAGCAAGGCCGGTACGTCCGGCACGAAGGCAGCCGGCACCACCGGTGCGAAGCGCACCACTCGCACGACTGCCAAGAAGGGCGCCGGCGCCGAGCCCCAGCTCGTGCAGCTGCTGACCCCCGAGGGGAAGCGCGTCAAGAACGCCGAGAACGCCGAGTACGCCGCGTACGTCGCCGACGTCACCCCGGACGACCTGCGCGGCCTGTACCGCGACATGGTGCTCACCCGCCGCTTCGACGCCGAGGCCACCGCCCTGCAGCGCCAGGGCGAGCTGGGACTGTGGGCCTCGCTGCTGGGCCAGGAGGCCGCGCAGATCGGCTCCGGCCGGGCCACCCGCGAGGACGACTACGTCTTCCCGACCTACCGCGAGCACGGCGTGGCCTGGTGCCGCGGGGTCGACCCGACCAACCTGCTCGGCATGTTCCGCGGGGTGAACAACGGCGGCTGGGACCCCAACGGCAACAACTTCCACCTCTACACGATCGTCATCGGCTCCCAGACGCTGCACGCCACCGGCTACGCGATGGGCATCGCCAAGGACGGCGCCGACTCCGCGGTCATCGCCTACTTCGGCGACGGCGCCTCCAGCCAGGGCGACGTGGCGGAGGCCTTCACCTTCTCCGCGGTCTACAACGCCCCCGTGGTGTTCTTCTGCCAGAACAACCAGTGGGCGATCTCCGAGCCGACCGAGAAGCAGACCCGGGTGCCGCTCTACCAGCGCGCGCAGGGCTTCGGCTTCCCCGGCGTCCGCGTGGACGGCAACGACGTGCTGGCCTGCCTCGCGGTCACCAAGTGGGCGCTGGAGCGCGCCCGCGCCGGCGAGGGCCCCACCCTGGTCGAGGCGTACACCTACCGCATGGGCGCCCACACCACCTCCGACGACCCCAGCCGCTACCGGGGCGACGAGGAGCGGCAGGCGTGGGAGGCGAAGGACCCGATCCTGCGCCTGCGCCGCCACCTGGAGGCCGCACACCACGCGGACGAGGGATTCTTCGCGGAACTCGAGACCGAGAGCGAGGCGTTGGGCAGGCGAGTGCGCGAAGCGGTCCGCGCCATGCCCGACCCGGACCACTTCGCCATCTTCGAGAACGCGTACGCGGACGGGCACGCGCTCGTCGACGAGGAGCGCGCCCAGTTCGCCGCCTACCAGGCGTCGTTCACGGACGCCGAGGGGGTCTGAGGATGGCTGCGGAGGCTGAGACGGTGAAGACCGCGTCGGTGAAGGCTGTGCCGGTGAAAAACATGGCCCTGGCCAAGGCGATCAACGAATCGCTGCGCCACGCCCTGGAGAACGACCCGAAGGTCCTCGTCATGGGCGAGGACGTCGGCAAGCTCGGCGGGGTGTTCCGGGTGACGGACGGACTGCAGAAGGACTTCGGCGAGAGCCGGGTGATCGACACCCCGCTCGCCGAGTCCGGCATCGTCGGCACGGCGATCGGCCTCGCGCTGCGCGGCTACCGCCCGGTGGTCGAGATCCAGTTCGACGGCTTCGTCTTCCCGGCGTACGACCAGATCGTCACGCAGCTGGCGAAGATGCACGCCCGCTCGCTGGGCAAGGTCAAGATGCCCGTCGTGATCCGCATCCCCTACGGCGGCGGCATCGGCGCGGTCGAGCACCACTCCGAGTCCCCGGAGGCGCTGTTCGCGCACGTGGCGGGCCTGAAGGTGGTCTCGCCTTCCAACGCCTCGGACGCCTACTGGATGATGCAGCAGGCCATCCAGAGCGACGACCCGGTGATCTACTTCGAGCCCAAGCGGCGCTACTGGGACAAGGCCGAGGTCGACACCGAGGCCATCCCCGCCCCGCTGCACAAGGCGCAGGTCGTCCGCGAGGGAACCGACCTGACCCTGGCGGCGTACGGCCCGATGGTGAAGCTGTGCCAGGAGGCCGCCGCGGCCGCCGCCGAGGAGGGCAAGTCCCTGGAGGTCCTGGACCTGCGCTCGGTCTCGCCGCTGGACTTCGACGCGATCCAGGCGTCGGTGGAGAAGACCCGCCGCCTGGTGGTGGTGCACGAGGCGCCGGTGTTCTTCGGCTCCGGAGCGGAGATCGCCGCCCGCATCACCGAGCGCTGCTTCTACCACCTGGAGGCCCCGGTGCTCCGGGTCGGCGGCTACCACGCGCCGTACCCGCCGGCGCGCCTGGAGGAGGAGTACCTGCCGGACCTGGACCGCGTGCTCGACGCCGTCGACCGCTCGCTGGCGTACTGAGGAGAGGGTCGTGACGACGATGACCGACGCGTCCGTACGCGAGTTCAAGATGCCGGATGTCGGCGAGGGCCTGACCGAGGCCGAGATCCTCAAGTGGTACGTCCAGCCCGGTGACACCGTCACCGACGGCCAGGTCGTCTGCGAGGTCGAGACGGCCAAGGCGGCCGTCGAGCTGCCCATCCCCTACGACGGCGTGGTGCACGAGCTGCGCTTCCCCGAGGGCACCACGGTGGACGTGGGCACGGCGATCATCGCGATCGCGATGGCCGGCGCCCCGGCGGCCGAGCCGCAGCGGGTCGAGGCCCCGGCCGAGGCCGACCCGGCGGCCGGAGCGCGGCCGGCCGAGGAGCCGAAGCCGGAGGGCCGCCAGCCGGTCCTGGTGGGCTACGGCGTCTCCACCGCCGCCACCAAGCGCCGCCCCCGCAAGGGCGCCGGGACCGCCGCCCCGGCGGACGCGGCCCCGGCGGCGCCCCAGACGGAGCTGAACGGGAGCGCTGCGCCCCGGACGCCGGCCGCGGCGCCCGCCGGGGACCGGCCGCTGGCGAAGCCGCCGGTGCGCAAGCTCGCCAAGGACCTGGGCGTGGACCTGACCACGGTGGTTCCGTCCGGTCCTGACGGCATCATCACCCGCGAGGACGTCCACGCGGCGGTGGCCGCGGCGGTGCCCGCGCCCAAGACGCCCGAGCCGGCCGTGCCGCAGGCTCCGGAGCGGGCCGTGACGGCCCCGGCGTCCGCGCCGGTGTACGACGGCGCCCGTGAGACGCGGGTGCCCGTGAAGGGCGTCCGCAAGGCGACGGCGGCGGCGATGGTCGGCTCCGCGTTCACCGCGCCGCACGTCACGGAGTTCGTGACGGTGGACGTGACGCGGACGATGAAGCTCGTCGAGGAGCTGAAGCAGGACAAGGAGTTCACCGGCCTGCGCGTGAACCCGCTCCTGCTGATCGCCAAGGCGCTGCTGGTCGCGATCAAGCGCAACCCGGACGTCAACGCGTCCTGGGACGAGGCCAACCAGGAGATCGTGCGCAAGCACTACGTCAACCTGGGCATCGCCGCGGCCACCCCGCGCGGCCTGATCGTCCCGAACATCAAGGACGCCCACGCCCTCACGCTCCCGCGGCTCGCCGGGGCGCTCGGCGAACTGGTCGCGACGGCCCGCGAGGGCAGGACGTCCCCGGCGGCGATGCAGGGCGGCACGGTGACCATCACCAACGTCGGCGTCTTCGGCGTCGACACCGGCACGCCAATCCTCAACCCGGGCGAGTCCGCGATCCTCGCGGTCGGCGCGATCAAGCCCCAGCCGTGGGTGCACAAGGGCAAGGTCAAGCCCCGTCAGGTCACCACCCTGGCCCTCTCCTTCGACCACCGCCTGGTCGACGGCGAGCTCGGCTCCAAGGTGCTGGCGGACGTGGCGGCGATCCTGGAACAGCCCAAGAGGCTGATCACCTGGGCGTGACGCCGAGGCCCGCGTAACCTGTCGTACCTGGAGGGGACGGCCGCAACTTCGGATTGCGACCGCCCCCTCCTTTTTCGCTCCCGATCCGGCCCCGACGGGCCGTGGGTCAGGTCTGGTGGAGCACGTACACGGGCGCCCCGTTCTCCGCCGCGCCCCGGGAGCGGATGCAGGCGTGCCTGCGCAGCATGCGGAGGCAGTCGTTGACCCGGCGCACGGTCAGTCCGGTGCGGGCCGCGATGGACTCGATCGGCACCCGCAGCTCGCCCTGCTCGACGAGGACCGGCGCGATCACCACGGCCACCGTCCAGACGTCCTCCGTCACGGACAGCCGGCGCCGCCAGTCGGCGAGGACGGACTACGTGGTGGCGTGGTCGCCGAACGTCCCGGTGGGCGAGGGGCGGCCCAGGACGAGGCCGTCGAGCCGGTCGGCGATGCGCTCCATGGCCTGCGCCATGGCCTGCTGGGCGACGAGGGCGGCCTGCTGGGCGGCGAGCGCGGCCTGCTCGGTGGTGAGGGCGGCCTGCTGGGTGGCCAGGGTCGCCTGCTGGGTGGCCAGCATCTCCTTCTGCAGCGTGAGCGCTTCACGCTGTGCGACTGCAAGGTCCTCGTCCACCTGGAGGTTGTGCGCCTCCAGCCGGACGATGGCCTCGGCGACCTGTTCCGGCATGGCGTAGGCGATCGGGGCGCCCGGGCCGGCCGGCTGCACCTCGGCCTCCTCCAGGCTGTAGGACCCCTCCCGCTGCACGGTCTCGATCACCTCCGCGACCCACTGCTTGAAGGGCGCGCAGGCGGGCTTGGTGCAGGCGTTGACGAGCAGGACGAGACCTTGCAGAGAGAGCACATTCAGGTCTCGACGCCACTCTCTACCTGCGGGAATGCTGAGACCGTAAGCTCCAGTTACGGTCTCGAGGATCTCTCGATGACCCTCCGGGACATGGTCGGCGAGAGCCTGCCGAGAGTTGGTGTGGCCAAGCTCCTTGCAGACGTCGACGGCCGGGAACCAATGGGCCCCGTCCGGCATGGTGAGCCGTCGTACGCGGGCTCCGGTCGCCGCGTAGACGAAGTCGCTGACGTCGATCGCCTCGTGGCGACCGGTCGACTCGGGCTGTTTGCTGGGTTCGTTCACGTGAACCACCTCCGCTGCGGAAGGTAGAACGAAGAAAAGTGAATATGCCAGTTCGCCCAGGGATGTTCACGATTGAGGGGGAAGATCACCGGAAGCGGTCCGGAGGACGGCCGGCGGCGTGTATGGCGGTGTCGTCGCGGAACGTGTTCCCCGCAGGGAAAAGGGGCCCGTCGCCGGTGGTCGGCGACGGGCCCCTCGTCCTGCCGGAGGGCTCAGCCCAGGCGGGCGAAGCCGTAGTTGAGGAGCTTGGTGGCGTCGGTGGCGCGCTGGTTGATGGAGGAGGAGGCCAGGACCGTGCCGATGACGGTCTTGTTGCCGCGGGTGGCGGCGAAGACCAGGCAGTACTTGGCCTCGGGGCCGGAGCCCGTCTTCACGCCGATGGCGCCCTTGTAGCTGCTCAGCAGCGTGTTCGTGTTGGTCCAGGTCGCCATCGTGCGGGTGCTGCCCGTCTTGGTGACGGTCTTGGCCGTGTACGACTTGGTCTTCACGATCGCGCGGAAGTTGGCGCTCTTCATCGCGCTGCTGGCGATCTTCGTCAGGTCGCGCGGCGTCGAGTAGTTCTTGCCGTTGCCGATGCCGTCGAACGAGTCGAAGTGCGTGTTCGTCAGCTTCAGGTCCTTCGCGGCGGTGTTCATCTTGCCGATGAACGACTTCACCCGCGCGGAGGTGGTCGAGCCGGTGCCGTACTTGTCGGCCAGCGCGTACGCGGCGTCGCAGCCCGAGGGCAGCATCAGACCGTACAGCAGCTGACGCACGGTCACCTTGTCGCCCACGATGAGGTGGGCCTGGGAGGCGTTGTTCTTGACGACGTAGTCGCTGTACGCCTTCTGGATGGTGACCTTGGCGTCGAGGTTCAGGTTCTTCTGCGCGAGCACGACCTTGGCGGTCATGATCTTCGTGGTGGAGCCGGTGGACAGCTTGGTGTCCGCGGACTTCGTGTAGAGCGACGCGCTGTTCGCGTTGTTCATCACGTAGCCGCCCTTGGCCACGATCGAGGGCGCGGTGACGGCCTGCGCGGGCAGGGCGGTGAGCGCACCGGTGGCGAGGACGGCGCCGGTGGTCATGGCGACGGCGGTGGCTCTGCGGAGGCGGATGGCCTTGATGCCGGTTTTCAAGTGAGGTACCCCGAATACGTTGAATGCCCCTACGGTGCGGCAGAGTTGAGTACCCAGCAAAGTGGGGCCGCACGTGTCTGACTCGTAACTAGCACAGAAGGTTGTGCGGTTGCCGGGGACGGGTGCCCCGTGGTCCGCGCGGTCCGCATGCTGGACGGGGCGAGTCTTGTGTACGTGTTGTATCTATGCTGTGGACATGATCTCGTCCGTGAAGCGGCCCCCGGCCGCCGACCGTGTGTACACCCACGTCAAGCAAGCCGTGCTCGACCGCCGCTACGAGGGCGGCACCCTGCTGACCGAGGGCGAGCTGGCCGAGGCCGTCGGGGTGTCGCGCACCCCGGTGCGCGAGGCGCTGCTCCGCCTCGAGGTCGAGGGGCTGCTCAAGCTCTACCCGAAGAAGGGAGCGCTCGTCCTGCCGGTCTCCGCGCAGGAGATCGCGGACGTCGTCGAGACCCGGCGGCTCGTCGAGGGCCACGCGGTGCGCAAGGCCGTGCCCGCTCCGGCCGGTCTGCTGCGGCGGCTGGAGGAACTGCTCGAACAGCAGAAGCGGCAGGCCGCCGCCGGTGATCTGGCCGCCGCCGCCGTCACCGACCGCTGCTTCCACGCCGAGATCGTCCGCAGCGGCGGCAACGAGATCCTCTCCCGCCTCTACGACCAGCTGCGCGACCGGCAGCTGCGGATGGGCGTCGCCGTCATGCACTCCCATCCCGACCGGATCGCCAAGACCCTCGCCGAGCACGAGGCGATCCTCACGGCACTGCGCGAGGGCGACGCCGAGGCCGCCGTCGACATCGTGCACGGACACGTCAGCTGGTTCTCCCACCTGGCCCGGGGAGAGGTCCGATGAGCTCCTCCACCAGCCGTCCCACGGCCGCCGTGACGCTGCCCGGCGACCCGCCCGGCGGACGGCGCGCGGTCGCCGTGTGGAGCATCGGCGTCGCCGTCTACTTCGTCGCCGTCATCTTCCGCACCTCGCTCGGCGTCGCCGGTCTCGACGCCGCCGACCGGTTCCACGTCAACGCCTCCGCGCTGTCCACGTTCTCGATCCTCCAGCTGCTCGTGTACGCGGGCATGCAGATACCCGTCGGCCTGCTGGTCGACCGGCTCGGCACCAAGAAGGTGCTGGGCATCGGCGTCGTCCTGTTCACGGCGGGACAGCTCGGTTTCGCCTTCTCCCCGACCTACGGCAGCGCGCTCGCCTCGCGCGCGCTGCTGGGCTGCGGCGACGCGATGACGTTCATCAGCGTGCTGCGGCTGGGCACCCGGTGGTTCCCCGCCCGGCGCGGGCCGCTGGTCGCGCAGCTCGCCGGACTCGTCGGCATGGCGGGCAACCTGGTCTCCACGCTGGTGCTGGCCCGGCTGCTGCACGGGGTGGGCTGGACCTGGGCGTTCGGCGGCAGCGCGGTGGCCGGTGCGGTGGTGCTGGTGCTGCTGGCGCTGTTCCTGAAGGACCACCCCGAGGGGTTCGAGCCGGCGCCGCAGTCGCATCGGGGCGCCGCGTACGTGCGGCGGCAGATCGCCGCGTCCTGGCGGGAGCCGGGGACGCGGCTGGGGATGTGGGTGCACTTCACCACGCAGTTCCCGGCCATGGTGTTCCTGCTGCTGTGGGGCCTGCCGTTCCTGGTGGAGGCGCAGGGGCTGTCGCGGGGGAGCGCGGGCGACCTGCTCACGCTGGTCGTGCTGTCGAACATGGCCGTCGGGCTCGTCTACGGGCAGATCGTCGCCCGGCATCACGCGGCGCGGCTGCCGCTGGCGCTGGGGACGGTGGCGGCGACGGCCGTCGCGTGGGCGGCGACGCTGGCGTGTCCCGGGGGGCGGGCGCCGATGTGGCTGCTGGTGGTGCTGTGCGTGGTCCTCGGAGCGTGCGGGCCGGCCTCGATGATCGGGTTCGACTTCGCCCGGCCGGCGAACCCGGCGGAGCGTCAGGGAACCGCCTCCGGGATCACCAACATGGGCGGTTTCGTCGCCTCGATGACGACGTTGTTCGCGATCGGGGTGCTGCTGGACGCCACCGGGGACGACTACCGGGTCGCGTTCTCGGCGGTGTTCGTGCTGCAGGCGGTGGGGGTCTCGCAGATTCTGCGGTTGCGCGGGCGGGTGGCCCGGCGGGAGCGTGAGCGGCTGGTGGCCAGCCGGGTGGAGACGGTGCACGTCCCCGCGTGACGCCGCGCCGCGCTGGGCTCGGCGGTGAGTCGACGTGCCGCCGCGCCCGCCCGTGCCGCCCCAGCGGCACGACTGCCCGCAGCTGTGACGGCACGGGGCGGCCGCCCGTTTCCGCGGGAGCAGAGGTGGAACGGCCGTCTGCCGGACCGGGTTACTGCGTCACCGTGAAGTTGCGGAGGATGGCCGCGGAGAGGTCCGGGTCGCCGTCCGTCTTGACGCGGTCCGCGACCGCTTCGGGGGTGGTGCGACCGCAGGCGAGGCGGACGTACGTCTCCCAGTCGAGGGTGAGGGAGGCGGCCGGGCCGAGGGCCGGGGCCGTCTCCAGGGTGCCGCGGCCCTGGATGTCGACGCGGATCGTCCGCAGGAACTCCACCGGGCCGTGCACGTCGAAGACGATCGCCGAACTGCGCGGCGCGTCCGCCTTCTCCGCGACCACCCGCGGCAGGGCGTCGAGCAGATAGTCCCGGGCGACGTGCGCGCCGGGCGAGTCGAGGTCGCCGGGGCGGCCGAGGGCGGCGCGCAGGTCCTGCTCGTGCACCCAGATGTCGAACGCCCGGTAGCGCATGGACTCTTCCAGGGTGATCTCCGTGCCGAGCGGACCGCGCACCTTGGCGCCCGGGTCCCGGGACTCGTTGCGCAGCTGGCGGTTGCGGCGGATGACCGTGTACTCCAGCTCGGAGGTCATCTCCGGCGCCGTGTGGTGGCGGCGGACGTCGACCTGCATCTCCATGTACCGCTGGTGGTCGTTGGTGACGTGGAACAGGTCGCGCGGCAGCGAGTGGATGGGCCGCGGGTCGCCCAGCGCCTCGCAGTCCATGCCGATCACATGCGAGACGATGTCCCGCACCGACCAGCCCGGGCACGGGGTCCGCCGGTTCCACTCGCCCTCCACGAGCGGCTGCACCAGCTCGGATATCGCCTCGACGGAGTGGGTCCAGGCATCGGCGTAGGGCTGGAGGACGGGATGCAGACTCACGGAACGGGACCCCTCGGCGGTCGGTACACGGGCAGGTGGCGGCGGCATTGCCAGTGGGCGGTGGCTGCGGTCGGCGGGTGTCTGGCGATTCTCCCGCGCTCTCGCTCCGCTTCGAGCGGGGAGGACCCCCAAGTTACGCTGCTGTGAAGCACCCCGGCAGTGCTTTCGTGTGACGATCGTAGGCCCGTGTGGACAACTCGAATGCCAGGACGGTGGTAGTGTGCGCGCCTCGCTGATCCAGATCGCCGTGGACGAGGGCGAATCGGTCGAATCCCGCCGGCGGCGGGCCGCCGCGCTCGTCCGCGAGCAGGCCGGAGCCGATCTCGTCGTGCTCCCCGAACTGTGGACCACCGGAGCCTTCGCCTTCGACGCGTTCCAGGCGGCGGCCGAGACGCTGGACGGGCCGACGTACGAGGCGATGGCGAAGGCGGCGAGCGACGCGGGCGTGTGGCTGCACGCCGGCTCGATCCCCGAGTGCGCGCCCGAGGGCACCGTCTACAACACCTCCCTCGTCATCTCCCCGGCGGGCGACCTGGTCGCCTCCTACCGCAAGATCCACCGCTTCGGCTTCGACCGGGGCGAGGCCGTGCTGATGGGGGCGGGGCGCGAACCGGTGACGGTCCCGCTGCCGGACACCACGCTCGGTCTGGCGACCTGTTACGACCTCCGTTTCCCCGAACTCTTCCGCTCCCTGGTCGACGCCGGGGCCGAGATCCTGGTGGTCCCGGCGGGCTGGCCCGAGCGGCGGCGCGCGCACTGGACGCTGCTGGCCCGGGCGCGGGCGGTGGAGGACCAGGCGTTCGTGCTCGCCTGTGGAACGGCCGGCGCCCACGCCGGGGTTCCCCAGGCCGGTCACTCGATCGTGGTCGATCCGTGGGGCGAGGTGCTGGCCGAGGCCGGTCACGACGAGGAGGTCCTCACGGTCGAGTTCGACCCGGCCGAGGTCGCCGCGACACGCGAACGGTTCCCGGCCCTGAAGGACCGGGTACTGGGCCTGGAATCCCCACGCCACTGACCGCCCCACGCCGGTCCGGCGGCCCGCGCCGGTCCGGCGGCCCGCGCCCGGCCTGCGGCCCGCGCCTGGCCGAGCAGCCCGTGCCCGGCCGAGCGTCCCGCGTCCGGGCGAGCGTCCCGGCAGCCCGTGCCCGGCCGGGTAGCCCGCGCCTGGCCTGCGGCTCGTGCCCGTCTGGCGGCCCGCGTCCGTCTGGCGGCCGGCGTCCGTCTGGCGGCCGGTGTCCGGCCGAGCAGCCCGTGCCCCCGTCCGGCGGCTCGTGCGCGTCCGACGGCTCGTGCCCGGCCGAGCGGCCTGCGTCCGACCGAGCAGCACGAGTCCGTCCGGCAGCCCGCGTCCGGCGCCCGTGCCCGTCCGGCCGACCGGCCCGTGCCTGGCCGGCAGCCCGCGTCCGGCCGACCGGTCCGCGCCCCGTCAGCAGCCCGCCCGGGCGTCGCCGCCCCGGCGCTACCGCTCGTCCCGTTCCTTCTCCGCCAGGTGGATCACGCAGACGGCCACCGCGATCAGCAGGGCCGGGTCGGCGTCGTCGCGTACGACGTCGATGCCGTAGGTGTCCACCAGGCTCAGCCAGCGCCGGGAGATCACCGCGAGCAGTTCGCCGTCGTACTCGACGGCGAACTCCCGGTCGAGGATCTTGCCGCTGACGTCCAGCTCGGTGCCGTCCACCAGCGTCACCCGGTAGTGGTTGCGCAGCAGCGAGAGGCGTTTGCGGCGGACCTTCGCCAGGGCCTCGCCGTCCCGCTCGATGACCATCGTCTCGCGCAGGGACAGCATCTTCTGATGGATGTCGATCAGCACCCGGCCCCGGGTGTCCTTCAGCTCGAAGGTGTCCCGCAGCCGCATCGCCTTGCCGTCGACGAGGAACACCTTGGCGCCGTGCTCGTCCTCGATCCAGTAGTCGTCACCGATGCCGAGGATCCGGTCGCGTACGAGGAGTCTCATGCCCTCACCGTTTCCCCGGCGGGCGCCCGCCGACGCGGCCGGTGGGCCGACAGGCTGAGCGCCGCCCCGGCGACGGTCGCCGGCGGCGGGTGGCACCCTTGATCCATGAGCGAATCGTCCCCGGCCCCGACCACCCGCCGCGCCCGCGTCCGCGCCCCCGAACTGATCGGCAAGGGCGGATGGATCAACACCGGCGGCAAGCATCTCAAGCTCGCCGACTTCCGAGGCCGCACGTTGATCTTGGATTTTTGGACATTTTGCTGTGTCAACTGCCTGCACGTCCTGGACGAGCTGCGGGAGCTGGAGGAGAGGCACCGGGACACCGTGGTGATCATCGGTGTGCACTCGCCGAAGTTCGTGCACGAGGCGGAGCACCAGGCGGTGGTGGACGCCGTGGAGCGGTACGGCGTGGAGCACCCGGTGCTCGACGACCCCGAACTCGCCACCTGGAAGCAGTACGCGGTGCGGGCCTGGCCCACGCTCGTCGTGATCGACCCCGAGGGCTACGTCGTCGCCCAGCACGCCGGCGAGGGCCACGCGCACGCCCTCGGGAAGCTGGTGGCGGAGCTGGAGGCCGAGCACGCCGCCAAGGGCACCCTGCGCCGCGGCGACGGCCCGTACGTGGCGCCGGAGCCGCAGCCCACCACCCTGCGCTTCCCGGGCAAGGCCCTCCTGCTGCCGTCCGGGGGCTTCCTGGTCAGTGACACCACCCGGCACCAGCTGGTGGAGCTGGCGGCGGACGGCGAGAGCGTGGTGCGCCGGATCGGCTCCGGCGCGCGCGGGTTCGCCGACGGCGGCCCCGAGGACGCGGCCTTCAACGAGCCGCAGGGCCTCGCCCTGCTCGACGACGGCACGGTCGTGGTCGCCGACACGGTCAACCACGCGCTGCGCCGCTTCGACCCGGCGACGGGCCTGACCACGACCCTGGCCGGCACCGGCCGCCAGTGGATGCAGGGCGAGGCCGCCTCGGGCCCGGCGCGCGAGGTGAGCCTGTCCTCGCCCTGGGACGTCGCCTGGTGGCGGGGCCGGGTGTGGATCGCCATGGCGGGCGTGCACCAGCTGTGGGCGTACGACCCGGCCGACGCGACGGTGTCCGTCACCGCCGGGACGACCAACGAGGGGCTGGTCGACGGCCCCGGCGCCGAGGCGTGGTTCGCCCAGCCCTCCGGGCTCGCGGCCACGCCCGAGCGGCTGTGGGTCGCCGACTCCGAGACCTCTGCCCTGCGCTGGGTGGACCCGGACGGGCACGTCCGCACCGCCGTCGGCACCGGGCTGTTCGACTTCGGCCACCGGGACGGCGCGGCCGGACAGGCGCTGCTCCAGCACCCGTTGGGCGTCACCGCGCTGCCGGACGGCTCGGTCGCCGTCAGCGACACGTACAACCACGCGCTGCGCCGCTACGACCCGGCGAGCGGCGAGGTCACCACGCTCGCCACCGATCTGCGCGAGCCCAGCGACGCGGTGCTCGTCGGCGAGGACATCGTGGTGGTGGAGTCGGCGCGGCACCGGCTGACCCGGCTGCGGCTGCCTCAGGAGGCGGTGCGGGTCGAGGCCGTCGCCCATCGCACGCGGCGGGCGGCCACCGAGGTGGCGCCCGGCGCGCTGCGCCTCGACGTGATCTTCCAGGCCCCGGCGGGCCAGAAGCTGGACACGCGCTACGGTCCGTCGACGCGTCTGCTGGTCTCCGCCACCCCGCCCGAGCTGCTGCTGGCGGGCGAGGGCGCGGGGACGGACCTGTCCCGCCCGCTGGAGCTGAACCCGGCCGTGCCCGAGGGCGTCCTGCACGTCTCCGCGATGGCGGCCTCGTGCGACGACGACCCGGCCAACGAGTACCCGGCCTGCCACGTGCACCAGCAGGACTGGGGCGTCCCGGTGCGGCTGTCCGACGCCGGCGCGGACCGGCTGCCGCTGGTCCTGGCCGGACTGGACGCCTGACCGGGAACACCGTCCCGTCGTACCGCCGTCCGACGTACTGAAGGCGTGAAAAACGTGGATCAGAGGCCGTAGCCGTCGCTGTAGCCGTCGCGCGCGTGGTGGTGGCGCTCCTCTTCGACGACCGTCGTCGTGGGGGGCACCATCACGCGGCGGCGCCGGGCGATGCTGCTGAACGTGGTCACTCCGATCACGCCGACGATCATGAGGATCACTCCGACCAGGTGCACGTTGACGCTCTGCACGTGCCAGTCGGTCGCGAACGTGAGGATGGCTCCCACGGCGATGAGGATGATGCACCCGCCGAGGCCCATGAGTGTCGCCTCCTAGTCCGGTGTCAGGTCCGGCGGTTCCGGCCCGTCCGGTCCCTTCCGGTCAACTCCGGATACCCGCAAGCCTGGTGAACATGCGGCGGCGGCCCCGCACGGCCGCGCACAGCCCTTCGGCGGCCGGTGCGCGGGCCCGGCCGGGCCCGCGGCCGCTCAGCCCTCCAGGAACGCCACCAGCGCGTTCGCCAGCAGGAACGGGTCGTCCACGGCGCACAGTTCGCGTGCGCTGTGCATGGAGAGGATGGCCACGCCGATGTCGACGGTCCGGATGCCGTGCCGGGCCGCGGTGATCGGGCCGATCGTCGTGCCGCACGGCATGGAGTTGTTGGACACGAAGGTCTGGAAGGGGACGCCCGCCTTCTCGCAGGCCGCCGCGAACACCGCCCGGCCTGAACCGTCGGTGGCGTAGCGGTTGTTGACGTTGACCTTGAGGAGGGGGCCGCCGCCCGCGCGCGGGTGGTGGGTCGGGTCGTGGCGCTCGGCGTAGTTCGGGTGCACCGCGTGGCCGGTGTCCGAGGACAGGCAGACGGTGCCGGCGAAGGCGCGCGCCCGGTCCTCGTAGGAGCCGCCGCGGGCGAACACCGAGCGCTCCAGCACGCCGCCGAGCAGCGGTCCGTCGGCGCCGGTGTCGGACTGGGAGCCGTTCTCCTCGTGGTCGAAGGCGGCCAGCACCGGGATGTACGGCAGGTCGGCGCCGCCGGCGGCCACCGCGGCCAGGGCGGCCGTGCCCGCGTGCACGGACAGCAGGTTGTCCATGCGTGGCCCGGCCAGCAGTTCGCGGTCGCGGCCGAGGTAGGCGGGCGGTTCCACGGAGTGCGTCATCAGGTCCCAGCCGGCCACGTCGCCCGCGGTGAGGCCCGCCTCCTGCTCCAGGAAGGCGATCAGGTCGCCGTCGCGGACGTCGTCGCCCAGGCCCCACACCGGCTGGAGGTGGCGCTGCTTGTCGAGCTTGAGGCCGTCGGTGGAGACCGCGCGGTCCAGGTGGATGGCGAGCTGCGGGACGCGCAGGAGCGGGCGGTCGACGTTCACCAGGCGGGTCGAGCCGTCGCGCAGGGTGAGCCGGCCCGCCAGGCCGAGGTCGCGGTCGAGCCAGGAGTTCATCAGCGGGCCGCCGTAGATCTCCACGGCGACCTGGCGCCAGCCGTGCGCCCCGGTGTCGGGCCGCGGCTTGACGCGCAGGTTGGGCGAGTCGGTGTGCGCGCCGACGATGCGGAACGGGGTGTGCGGCGCGGCGCCCTCGGGGACGTACCAGGCGATGATCGCGCCGCCGCGCAGTACGTACTTGCCGCCCGTCGAGGCGTCCCAGGCGTCCGTCTCGGCGACCTGCCGGAAGCCCGCCTTCTCCAGCCGCGCGGCGGCGCTCGCCACGGCGTGGTAGGGCGACGGGCTGGCCGTCAGGAAGGACATCAGGTCGTCGGTGTGGCCGCGGTCGAAGGGCCGGCTTGTGCTCATGGGTTCACCTTAACGACGGACGAGGGTCCGCTCCCGGTGTGGGAGCGGACCCTCGTGCGGACCTCGTGGGGACCTCGTGCGGAACGGACTAGAAGGCGGCCTCGTCCAGCTCCATCAGGTCCAGGTCGACCTTCTCCGACAGCTTGCGGGCCAGGGTGACGCCCGGCAGGACGTTGGCCGCGAAGAACTTCGCCGCCGCGATCTTGCCCGTGTAGAACGGCTTGTCCTTGGCGGAGGCGGTCTCCAGCTTCTCGGCGGCGATCGCCGCGCCCTTGAGCAGCAGGTAGCCGACGACCACGTCACCGGAGGCCAGCAGCAGGCGGGTGGTGTTCAGGCCCACCTTGTAGATGCTCTTGACGTCCTGCTCGGTGGCGGCGAGGTCGGTCAGCATGACGCCGACGACGGCCTCCAGCTCGACGGCGGCCTTGGCCAGGTGCTCGCGGGCGCCGGCCAGTTCGGCGCCGCCGGTGGCCAGGGCGAGGAACTTCTTGATGTCCTCGGCGAGCGAGTTCAGCGCGGCGCCCTGGTTGCGGACGATCTTCCGGAAGAAGTAGTCCTGGCCCTGGATCGCGGTGGTGCCCTCGTAGAGGGTGTCGATCTTGGCGTCGCGGATGTACTGCTCGATCGGGTACTCCTGGAGGAACCCGGAGCCGCCGAAGGTCTGGAGCGACTGGGCGAGCTGCTCGTAGGCCTTCTCGGAGCCGTAGCCCTTGACGATCGGCAGGAGCAGGTCGTTCAGGGCGTGCTCGGCGGCGGCGTCCTCGCCGTTCGCCTCCTTGAGCTGGATCTCGTCCTGGACCGAGGCGGTGTACATCACCAGGGCGCGCATGCCCTCGGCGTACGCCTTCTGGGTCATCAGCGAGCGGCGCACGTCGGGGTGGTGGGTGATGGTGACCTTGGGCGCGGCCTTGTCCATGAAGTCGGCCAGGTCGGTGCCCTGGACGCGCTCCTTGGCGTACTCCAGCGCGTTCAGGTAGCCGGTGGAGAGCGTGGAGATCGCCTTCGTGCCGACCATCATGCGGGCGAACTCGATGATGCGGAACATCTGGCGGATGCCGTCGTGCCTGTCGCCGATCAGCCAGCCCTTGGCGGGGTGGCGGTCGCCGAAGGTCATCTCGCACGTGTTGGAGGCCTTCAGGCCCATCTTGTGCTCGACGTTGGTGGCGTAGACGCCGTTGCGCTCGCCCAGCTCGCCGGTCTCGAAGTCGAACTCGAACTTCGGGACGAGGAAGAGGGACAGGCCCTTGGTGCCGGGGCCGGCGCCCTCGGGACGCGCGAGCACGTAGTGGAGGATGTTCTCCGACATGTCGTGCTCACCGGAGGTGATGAAGCGCTTCACGCCCTCGATGTGCCAGGAGCCGTCCTCCTGCTGGACCGCCTTGGTGCGGCCGGCGCCCACGTCGGAGCCCGCGTCGGGCTCGGTGAGCACCATCGTGGAGCCCCACTGGCGCTCCACGGCGACCTTGGCGATGTGCTTCTGGACCTCGTTGCCCTCCTCGAAGAGGATGCCGGCGAAGGCCGGGCCGGAGGAGTACATCCACACGGCCGGGTTGGCGCCCAGGATCAGCTCGGCGTAGGCCCAGATCAGGGAGCGCGGCGAGGTGGTGCCGCCGATCTCCTCGGGCAGGCCGAGCCGCCAGTACTCGGAGTCCATGAAGGCCTGGTAGCTCTTCTTGAAGGAGGCCGGCACCGGGGCGGTGTTGGTCTCGGGGTCGAACACCGGCGGGTTGCGGTCGGCGTCGGCGAAGGACTCCGCCAGCTCGTTCTCGGAGAGGCGGGCCAGCTCCTCCAGGATGCTCTTGGCGGTCTCGGTGTCCATCTCCTCGAACGGACCGGTGCCGTACAGCTTGTCGCGTCCGAGGACCTCGAAGAGGTTGAACTCGATGTCGCGGAGGTTGGACTTGTAGTGCCCCATGGCCACGGCTCCCGTCGAGGACTCGGCGAGGCACTGTCTCCTCGCGTCCGGTTCGCGTCTGGTTCGCGTACCAACTAGTAGCTCCGATGATGCTACCCGTCGGTAATAAGACGCAACCCCTGACCGTCCGTCTGTGACGCGTCTCTTACCGCGTCTCTTATCGGCGGGTGTGACCGGTGTGACCGCCGGGGCCCGAGGGGCGGGCCGGCCGGGAGCGTCCGTCCCCGCCCTGCGCCCGCGGGCGCGTCGGTACGCTTGGCGCATGTACGGATACGGCCAGCCGATGGACGGGGGCGCGGCGCAGCAGCAGTACGCGCCGCCGCAGGAGCAGATGCCGGGCGGTATGGCGGGGGGCATGGCGGGCGGCTACGGACAGCAGCAGCCGCTGTACCCCGAGCCGTCCCCGCCCTCGCTCGCGGACGCGGTCCGTGCGTTCACCACCGGGCAGCTGGCCGCCGAGGACTTCCAGCAGATCTTCGCCACCTCGAAGGTGTACTGCCCGCGCGGTGACACGCCCGGTTTCCTCGCGCTGCACAACACCCAGCAGCCGGTGATCCCGATGTTCACCTCGCTCAAGGAGCTGCGGCGGTACGCGGGCAAGGAGTCCAAGTACTTCGTGATCACCGGCGCGGAGGTGATCGACCTGCTGCCCACGGGGTACGGCTTCGTGCTCGACATGGAGGGCGAGCACCGGATGGTGTTCGACGCCAAGGCGGTCGAGCAGATGGTCGACTTCGCGATGCGCCGGATGTACGGCTGACGCCTGGGCCGTACGGCCGTGCGCGCGGCCCGTGCGGGTGCGTACGCGTGTTCTTGTGGGCCCGGAGCCCGGAGGGAATGGCCTCCGGGCTTCCCTTGTTGGAGCTGGCAGGAAGTTGAATGCTCAACTAGAGTGGCCGACACGCCCCCCGAGGAGGTACCGACATGCCCGCAGTGACCGTCGAGAACCCGCTGGCGCTGCCCCGTGTGGCCGCGCCCGCCGATGCCGTCGCCCGGCCCGTGCTCGCCGTCACGACCGCGCCGAGCGGTTTCGAGGGCGAGGGCTTCCCGGTGCGCCGGGCGTTCGCCGGCATCAGCTACCAGCACCTCGACCCGTTCATCATGATGGACCAGATGGGTGAGGTGGAGTATCAGCCTGGGGAGCCGAAAGGAACCCCGTGGCATCCGCACCGCGGCTTCGAGACCGTCACCTACATCATCGACGGGATCTTCGATCACCAGGACAGCCACGGCGGCGGCGGAACCATCACCAACGGCGACACCCAGTGGATGACCGCCGGTTCCGGCCTGCTGCACATCGAGGCGCCGCCGGAGTCCCTCGTCCTGTCCGGCGGCCTCTTCCACGGCCTCCAGCTGTGGGTGAACCTGCCGGCCAAGGACAAGATGATGGCCCCGAAGTACCAGGACATCCGCGGCGGCAGCGTCCAGCTGCTCACCTCCCCCGACGGCGGCGCGCTGCTGCGCGTCATCGCCGGTGAGCTGGACGGCCACCAGGGTCCGGGTGCCACCCACACGCCGATCACGATGGTGCACGCGACGCTCGCCCCGGGCGCGGAGGTCACCCTGCCCTGGCGCGAGGACTTCAACGGCCTCGCCTACGTCCTCGCCGGGCGCGGCACGGTGGGCGCCGAGCGCCGGCCGGTCCACCTCGGCCAGGCCGCGGTCTTCGGAGCCGGTTCCTCGGTCACCGTCCGCGCGGACGACAAGCAGGACTCCCGCACGCCGGACCTGGAGGTCGTCCTGCTCGGCGGCCGGCCGATCCGGGAGCCGATGGCCCACTACGGCCCGTTCGTCATGAACACCCGCGACGAGCTGATGCAGGCCTTCGAGGACTTCCAGAAGGGCCGCCTGGGCACCGTCCCGGCCGTCCACGGCATGACGGAGACCGGCCCCCAGGGCTGATCCCGGCCCGGGTCCGCGCCCCCGGGCGGAACCCGCGTCACCCGGGCGGAGTGTCCGCGCAGGACAGTCCGCCCGGTGCGTGGTGCGCTGAGAGGGTGTCCCTGCTGCCCGAGTCCGTCCGGCGTCTCGCCGCCTGGTGCGCCGTCGTGCTGCTCCTGTCCGGGGTGGTGTGGATCGTGGTGCGGCTGTGCGTGGTGTTCCGCACCGCCGTGATCCCCGTGCTGCTGGCGCTGCTGGGCACCGCGCTGCTGCGGCCGCTGTTCCGCCGGCTGGTGCGGGCGAGGGTCAACCGCTCGCTGGCGGCCGGGATCACCTGCGCCGCCGTCCTCGTCGTCGTCGGCGGCACCGGCTACGTCGTGGTGCGCGCGCTGATCGACAGCTGGCAGCAGATCGCCGACTCCCTGGAGAACGCGGCGAAATCGCTCTCCTCCCATCTGGGGACGCCCGGCACCTCGCTGTCCGACCTGGCCGGGCGCGGCAAGGATCTGCTGTCCAAGTTCGGCGGGACCGCCGCCTCCGGCGTCATCAGCGGGGTCAGCGCCGTCGCCGAGTACCTCGCCATGGCCGTCCTGGCGCTGCTGCTGGTCTTCTTCTTCCTGCGCGACGCCGAGCGGGCCCGGCGCACCCTGCGCGCGCTCTCCCCGGGCGGCAGCGCCGACACGGTCGAGAGCATGGCCCGGCGGGCGTTCGCCGCCGTCGAGGGGTTCATGCGCGGGACCACGATCATCGCGTTCATCGACGCCGTCTGCATCACCGTGGGCCTGGTCCTGCTGGACGTGCCCGGCGCCCTGGGACTGGGCGCGCTGGTGTTCGTGGGGGCGTACATCCCCTACCTGGGGGCGTTCATCTCCGGCGCGGTGTCCGTGCTGGTCGCGCTCGCCGACCGCGGGTTCGTCGTCGCGCTGTGGGTGCTCGGCGTGGTCGTCGCCGTGCAGTTGCTGGAGGGGCATGTGCTCCAGCCGCTGATCCAGAGCCGGACCGTGCAGATGCATCCGGCGGCGGTGCTGCTGGCGATCGCCGCGGGGGCGTCGGTCGCGGGCATCGTCGGGATGCTGCTGGCGGTGCCGATGACGGCGGCGGCCTTCGGCATCGCCCACGAGGTTTACGACCGGTACGCCGCCTAGACCGGTACGCCTCTGGACCGGTATGCCGCCTGGACCGGTACGCCGCCCAGAGGCCCTGGCGCGGCACGGCTCCTCGCCCGCCCCCGCCGCTACCGCTTCGTCTCCCACGGCGGTTCGTACAGCTCGAACCAGATGCTCTTGCCCACGCCCCGCGGCTCGACGCCCCACGCGTCGGCGAGGAGCTCGATCAGGATCAGACCGCGCCCGGAGGAGGCCAGCTCGCCCGGCCGGCGCTTGTGCGGGAGGTCGTCGCCGGCGTCGGTGACCTCCACCCGCATCCGCCGCTCGCCCCGCTCGCCGCTCACCTCGGCCAGCAGCAGGGCGTCGGTGTCGGTGTGCACGAGCACGTTGGTCAGCATCTCGCTCACCAGCAGCACCGCCGAGTCCACCTGTTCCTCGGACGACCAGTCGTGCAGCAGCTGGCGCAGCTGCTGGCGGGCCACCGCGACCCGCTCGGGCTCGGCCTGCGCGACCGTCAGCAGGGTGCGCCGCACCTCGGGCAGGCTCACCGTGCCGCCGTGGCCCTCGCAGCGGCGGCTCAGCAGCAGGACGGCGATGTCGTCCTCGCGGCGGTCCACCAGCGGGCCCGTGGTGTAGTGCGAGGAGGGGCCGTGGACGCCCTGGACGAGCGCGTCGGCGAGCTCCTCGGTGTCGCCCTCGTGCCGTTCCAGGATGGCGCGGATGCGCTGCCAGCCGGTGTCCAGGTCGTGGCCGCCGGTCTCGATCAGGCCGTCGGTGCAGACCATCATCGTCTCGCCCGCCTCCAGCGTGAACCGGGTGGTCGGGTAGTCGGGGTCCGGGTCGACGCCGAGCGGCAGCCCGCCCGCGGTGGGCCGTTGCAGCACCGTCCCGTCCTTCATCCGGATCACCGGGTCGGGGTGCCCGGCGCGGGCCACCTCCAGCACCCCGGTGCGCGGATCGACCTCCGCGTACAGGCAGGTGGCGAAGCGCAGGTCGGCCGGGTCGTCGGTGGGGGCGCCGTCGTTGACGATGCCGTGCAGGAAGCGGGAGGCGCGGGAGAGGACCGCGTCCGGGCGGTGCCCCTCGGAGGCGTAGGCGCGCAGGGCGATGCGCAGCTGGCCCATCAGCCCGGCGGCGCGCACGTCGTGCCCCTGGACGTCGCCGATGACCAGCGCGAACCGTCCCGGCCTCGACTTCTCGCGGCTGCGCGAGGTGCCGCCGGGCAGCGGGATCATGTCGTACCAGTCGCCGCCGACCTGGAGACCGCCGCCGGTGGGGACGTAGCGGGCGGCCAGGTCCATGCCGGGGACCTCGGGGCCCAGCGTGGGCATCATCGAGCGTTGCAGGCCCTCGCTCAGCTCGCGCTCGGTCTCGGCCGTGCCGGCCCGGGAGAGGGCCTGGGCGAGCATCCGGGCCACCGTGGTCAGCACCGAGCGCTCGTCGGGCGTGAAGGCCACCGGATAGGTGAAGGCGGCCATCCAGGCGCCCATGGTGCGGCCCGAGGCGGTCAGCGGCAGATACGCCCACGAGCGGCGGTGGAAGTGCTCGGCCAGCGGCCAGGTGAGCGGGTAGCGGGCCCGGTACTCCTCCGGGGAGGACAGGTACACGGCCCGGCCGGTGCGCACCACCTCGGCGGCCGGGTAGTCGGTGTCCAGCGCCATGTGCACGAACGGCGCCTCGTCGCCGGGGCGCTGCCCGTGGTGGCCGATGACCGAGAGACGGTCGCCCTCCACGCCGAAGACGGCCAGGCCGTCGGGCGAGAAGCCGGGCATCGACAGGCCGGCGGCCACCCGCAGCACCTCGGCGGTGGACCGGGCCTCGGCCAGCGCCCGGCCCGCGTCCAGCAGGAACGCCTCCCGCGAGCGCCGCCAGTCGCCGGTGACGGCGCTGCGGGCAGCCGGCGAGCCGGGAGTGGGCTCGGCGACCTCCTGGAGGGTGCCGATCAGCTCGTACGCCTTCTTGCGCGCGTCGAAGGTGGGCCGGGAGCGGCTGCGCACGACGCGGATGATCCGGCCCTGCTCGTCCATGATCCGCACCCGCACCTCGGCGAGGGTGCCCTCGGAGGCGGCGAGCCGGACCACACCGGTGATCTCGTTCCAGTCGACCGGGTGGAGCCGGGCGCGCACCTGGGCCTCCGTCAGGGTGACCGCCTCCGCGGGCAGCCCGAGCAGCCGGGCCGCCTCGGCGTCGACCGCCACCAGACCGGTGGAGGTGTCCCAGTGCCACAGTCCGGTCGCGAGGGCGGCGAGGACGTCCCCGACGGCGGGCAGGGGCTCACCAGTGCGCATTGCCCCACTGTAAGAAGATGTGATCGGACACTGCCACCGAAAGGGGAGAAAACGGACGCCGCGGAGGGCGGTAATGGGGGCGAGCCGATCTTGGGGCGGCCGGTACCCTTGACGGGTCCGGGCCGTGTGCCCGTTCCCGCCGGAGTGAGCACCTCCGGCACACCACGAACGAAGGACGATGAACGACGATGCATCGGTACAGGTCCCACACCTGCGGCGAGCTCCGCGCCTCTGACGTCGGCGCCGACGTCCGGCTGAGCGGCTGGCTGCACAATCGGCGCGACCTGGGCGGCATCCTCTTCATCGATCTGCGCGACCACTACGGCATCACGCAGCTCGTGGCCCGTCCCGGCACGCCCGCCTACGAGGCCCTGGACAAGCTCTCCAAGGAGACCGTCGTCCGCGTCGACGGCCAGGTTGTTTCACGTGGAACCGAGAACGTGAACACCGACCTGCCCACCGGCGAGGTCGAGGTCGAGGTCGGCGAGGTCGAGGTGCTCGGCGCCGCCGGCCCGCTGCCCTTCACGATCAACGCCGAGGACGGCGTCAACGAGGAGCGGCGCCTGGAGTACCGCTTCCTCGACCTGCGCCGTGAGCGCATGCACCGCAACATCATGCTGCGCACGGCCGTGATCTCCGCCATCCGGCACAAGATGGTCACGCTCGGCTTCAACGAGATGGCGACGCCGATCCTGACGGCGACCTCCCCCGAGGGCGCCCGCGACTTCGTCGTCCCCTCCCGGCTGCACGCCGGCCGCTTCTACGCGCTCCCGCAGGCCCCGCAGCAGTTCAAGCAGCTGCTGATGGTCTCCGGCTTCGACCGCTACTTCCAGATCGCGCCCTGCTTCCGCGACGAGGACGCCCGCGCCGACCGCTCGCCGGGCGAGTTCTACCAGCTCGACGTCGAGATGAGCTTCGTCGAGCAGGAGGACGTCTTCCAGCCGATCGAGCGGCTGATGACCGAGCTGTTCGAGGAGTTCGGCGGCGGCCGCCACGTCACCTCCCCCTTCCCGCGCATCCCGTTCCGCGAGGCGATGCTCAAGTACGGCTCCGACAAGCCGGACCTGCGCGCCAAGCCGGAGCTGGTGGACCTCACCGACGTCTTCGCGGGCTCGGAGTTCAAGGCGTTCGCCGGCAAGCACGTGCGCGCCCTGCCGGTGCCGGCGGTCCAGGACCAGCCGCGCAAGTTCTTCGACCAGCTGGGCGACTACGCCGTCTCCCAGGGCGCGAAGGGCCTGGCCTGGGTGCGGGTCGGCGAGGACGGCTCGCTGACCGGCCCGATCGCGAAGTTCCTCACCGAGGACGACGTCGCTGAGCTGACCAAGCGGCTGTCCCTGGCGCCCGGCCACGCGGTGTTCTTCGGCGCGGGCGAGTTCGACGAGGTCTCCAAGATCATGGGCGCGGTCCGCGTCGAGGCGGCCAAGCGGGCCGGCCAGTTCGAGGAGGACGTGTTCCGCTTCTGCTGGATCGTGGACTTCCCGATGTACGAGAAGGACGAGGAGACGGGGCGGATCGACTTCTCGCACAACCCGTTCTCGATGCCGCAGGGCGGCCTGGACGCCCTGGAGAACCAGGACCCGCTGGACATCCTGGCCTGGCAGTACGACATCGTCTGCAACGGCGTGGAGCTGTCCAGCGGCGCCATCCGGAACCACGAGCCGGACATCATGCTCAAGGCCTTCGAGATCGCGGGCTACGACGCGGAGACCGTCGAGCGGGAGTTCGCGGGCATGCTCCGCGCGTTCCGCTTCGGCGCCCCGCCGCACGGCGGCATCGCCCCCGGCGTCGACCGCATCGTGATGCTGCTGGCCGACGAGCCGAACATCCGCGAGACGATCGCCTTCCCGCTCAACGGCAACGCCCAGGACCTGATGATGGGCGCGCCGACCGAGCTGGACGAGTCGCGCCTGCGCGAGCTGCACCTCACGGTGCGCAAGCCGCAGCCGAAGTAGTCCCCGGCGCCGCGCGCGGCGTACGGAAGAGGGGCGGCCCCGCGGGGCCGCCCCTCTTCGTCTTCTCGCCGTCCGGTGCGGGACTTCGTCTTCTCGCCGTCAGGTGCGGGCAGCGGTCAGGCCGGCTCGCCGCCGAAGCGTTCCTTGTACGCCGCCAGGTCGTCGTCGGTGAGCTTGGCGAAGAGGACCGGCGGCACCGTGAACGGGGTGCCGGCGGGCACCGCGGTCAGCGAGTTCGCCTCCTCGGGAGTGACCCAGACCGCCGTGTCGTCGGCCAGGTCGAACGCGGAGCGCATCGTCTTCGCCGTCGTCGGGATGAACGGCTCGGAGACCACCGCGTACAGGTGGATCAGGTTCATCGCCGTGCGCAGGGTGAGGGCCGCGCCGTCCTTGTCGGTCTTGATCTCCAGCCAGGGGGCCTTCTCCTCCAGGTAGGAGTTGCCCGCCGACCACAGGGCGCGCAGCGCGGCGGCCGCCTTGCGGAACTGGATGGCCTCCATCTGCTCCTCGTACTCGGCGAGCAGCCGCGCGATCTCCGCGCCCAGCTTCGCCTCCGCCGGGCCCGGCTCGCCGCCCTGCGGGACGTCGTCGCCGAAGCGCTTGCGGGAGAAGGACAGCACGCGGTTGACGAAGTTGCCGAGGGTGTCGGCGAGGTCCTTGTTCACGGTGGCCGTGAAGTGCTCCCAGGTGAACGACGAGTCGTCCGACTCCGGGGCGTTGGCCATCATGAAGTAGCGCCAGTAGTCGGCGGGCAGGATCTCCAGCGCGTCGTGCGTGAAGACGCCGCGGCGCTGCGAGGTGGAGAACTTGCCGCCGTAGTAGTTCAGCCAGTTGAACGCCTTGATGACGTCGACCTTCTTCCACGGGGCGCGGGTGCCCAGCAGGGTCGCCGGGAACATCACGCTGTGGAAGGGGACGTTGTCCTTGCCCATGAACTGCGTGTAGCGGACGTCGGCGTCCGACTCCCACCACCACGAACGCCAGTCGCGGTGCTCCGGGTCCTGCTCCGCCCACTCCTTCGTCGAGCCGATGTACTCGATCGGCGCGTCGAACCAGACGTAGAAGACCTTGCCCTCGGCGGCCAGGTCCGGCCAGGTGTCGGCCGGCACCGGCACGCCCCAGTCCAGGTCACGGGTGATCGCGCGGTCGTGCAGGCCCTCGGTCAGCCACTTGCGGGCGATGGAGGACGCCAGCACCGGCCAGTCGTCGGCGCGCTCGTCCACCCACGCCTCGACCTCGCCGGCCAGCGCCGACTGGAGCAGGAAGAGGTGCTTGGTCTCGCGGATCTCCAGGTCGGCGCTGCCGCTGATCGCGGAGCGCGGCTCGATCAGGTCCGTCGGGTCCAGCACCCGGGTGCAGTTCTCGCACTGGTCGCCGCGGGCCTTGTCGTAACCGCAGTGCGGGCAGGTGCCGATGATGTAGCGGTCGGGCAGGAAACGGCCGTCGGCGTTGGAGTACACCTGGCGGATGGCGCGCTCCTCGATGAAGCCGTTCGCCTTCAGCTCGCGGGCGATCTCCTGGGTGATCTCGTGGTTCTGCCGCGAGGAGCTGCGGCCGAAGTGGTCGAACGCCAGGCTGAAGCCGTCGTAGATCGCCTTCTGCGCGTCGTGCGCCTGGGCGCAGAACTCGGCGACCGGGATGCCCTGTTCCTTCGCCGCGAGCTCCGCGGGGGTGCCGTGCTCGTCGGTGGCGCAGATGTACAGCACGTCGTGGCCGCGCTGGCGCAGGTAGCGCGCGTACACGTCCGCCGGGAGCATGGACCCCACCATGTTGCCCAGGTGCTTGATCCCGTTGATGTACGGAAGGGCGCTGGTGATGAGGTGTCGAGCCATCGCGGGCTGCTCCCAAGTCGCTACGCGGAGTGACGATCTCGTGGTTCTGGGTCGTCTGTGAACCTTGAAATCGTAGCCGACGTGGGCGGGGAGCCCGCTTCCCGTTCCAGGGGGCGGGAAGCGGGCGGGCGCGCGCGGGCGCGGGTGGGTGCGGGTGGGTACGGCGGGCGGTTACGGGCGCCAGGCCGCCAGGATGCCCTCGTACAGCTCCTTGTCCGTCAGCTCGCGGGGGGTCGGGCCGGCGTGGAAGAAGGAGGTGTTCTCCGTCTTCAGCTTGCGGAGGTAGTCGAAGGCCTTGTTGTCGTGCTCGCCGAAGGCCACGAAGGAGAAGAAGACGGCGGGGTGGGACTTCGCCGCGTCGGTGAGGGCCTGGGTGGCGGGGGTCCTGGCGTCGGGGGCGCCGTCCGTCTGGAAGACCACCAGGGCGGGGTGCGCGGCGTGGTGCTCGTCGTGGTGGGCGAGGACCGCCTCGATCGCCGCGTGGTACGTCGTACGGCCCATGTGGCCGAGGCTCGCGTGGACCTCGTCGATCCGGTTCTCGTGGTCGGCGAGGGTGAGGGTGGCGGTGCCGTCGACCTCGGTGGAGAAGAAGACGACGTGGACGGTGGCCTCGGGGTCCAGGTGGGCGGCGAGGGCGAGGGTCTGCTCGGCGAGGGACTGGGCGGAGCCGTCCTTGTAGTACGGGCGCATGGACGCCGAGCGGTCCAGGACAAGGTAGGTCCTGGCGCGGGCGCCGGTGAGGTCGTTCTTCTTGAGGGTGAGGGTGGCCGCCTTGTAGGCGGTGGTGAGGAGGGGGGCGCGGGACTTGACGCGGGTGAGGGGGGTTGCGGGTTTGGGGGTGGGGGTCGGCTCCGCCGGGGGGTGGTCGGCCTCGGCCTCGGCTTCGCCTTCGGCCGGGGAGTCGTTCCCACCCGCACCGCCCGTGCGGGGGGCGTTGTCGGGTGCGGGTGGCCCCTGTGGGGCGGCCTCGCCGTCGGCGGCCGCGGGTTCGGGGGTCGGCTCCGCCGGGGGGTGGGCGGTCTCGGCCTCGGCTTCGCCTTCGGCCGGGGAGTCGTTCCCACCCGCACCACCCGTGCGGGTTGCGTTGTCGGGTGCGGGTGGCCCCTGTGGGGCGATCTCGCCGTCGGCGGCCGCGGGTTCGGGGGTCGGCTCCGCTGCGGGCTGGCCGGCCTCGGTTCCCGGCTCGGGCTCCGAGGCGGGTTCCGGGGCGGCTTTCGGCTCCGGGGTGGGCTTCGAGGCGGCCGGTTCCGGGGTGGGGTCGGGTTCCGGGGTGGGGGCCGAGGGTGGGGTGGATTCTTCTTGGGGTGGGGTGGTGGGGTGGGGGAGGGTGATTTTGTTGAAGGCGGCTGCTACCAGCTCGTGTTCCTCGTCGCGTTCCTCGCGCGGGGCGGGGCGGGGCTCCGGGACCTGGGGAGCGGCCTGCGGGTCCGCGGCCGGCTCGGGGTCCGGGGACGGGGCCTGGGCCTCCGGCTGCTGCGCCGCGGCCGGAACCTGTTCCTGGGCCGGAACCTGTTCCGCACCCTCCGCCTCGGCCGTACGCCCCTTGCGGGACCGGCCGAACGCGTTCCGCAGGCGAGTGAGAATGCCCATGTGCGCAACCCTTCGCGTGAGTTGTTCCCGTCGATCCCTGGCCAGGACGGACACGTAAGGTTAGCGGCCCCCGGCGGCGGACCCGACCCGGCGCGGCCCGTCCCCCGGTCAGCCCTGCGGGGCGTGCAGGGTCAGTTCGACCAGCAGGGCGCGGTGGTCGGAGCCGGACACCCTCAGGAAGCGGGCCTGGGCGGCGGTGAAGTGCCGGGTGACCAGCACGTGGTCGATCTGCGCGCCGAGCGCCGGGGCGGTGCGCGACGGCCAGCTCGGGGTGCGGTCCGCGCCGGCGAGGCGGGCCGCGTCGTACAGACCGGTGTCCAGGACGCGGCGGAACGCGGCGTGGTCCTGGGAGGCGTTGAAGTCGCCGGCCAGCACGGTCGGGACGCCCGGCTCGGCCGCCGCGAAGGCGCGCAGCCGGCCGAGTTCGCGGCGCCAGAGCGCGACCTGGCGCGGCAACGGCGGCATCGGATGCGCCAGTTGCAGCCGTACGGCATGACCCCGTACGTCGGCCACCGCGCCCGGCATGCCCATCGTGCCGGCGACACCGGGCGTCCCCTTCAGCGGGTACTCGGCGAGGATCACCGACCCCTTCGAACCGGCCGCCGCCACCGCCCGCCGGTAGGGGTAGTCGGCGCCCACCTCCCGCCGCAGCAGTTCCTGGCAGCCGTACGCGCACTCCTGGACGAAGACGAGGTCCGGCCGCTCCCGGCGGATCACCGCCACCAGCGCCGGTGCGCCGCGCCCGAACTCGACGTTGGCGGTGAGCACCCGGACCTCGGCGACGATCACGCCCGCCGGCCGCGGGTCCTTGCCGTACGGCTCGATGTACCAGGCCAGCAGGCCGAGCACCGCCACGCCCCACACCGCGCCGAACCACCAGCGGCCCAGCAGGGCGAGGGCCAGGCCGAGGCCGGTGGGGACGAGCAGCCACGGCAGGAAGGCGAGCAGTTGCGGCACGGGCGTGACGCCGTCGCTGTCGGCGAGCCGGCAGCCGACGACCACGCTCACCGCGGCGAACAGCAGCCCCGCGCACCAGGACCTGAAGCGCCGGCCGCGCCGGTGCGTCTCGGGAGAGGAGGCCGCCGTCACGGGGCCCGAGCCTACGGGGGGCGTCCGGCGGGAGCCAGGAGCCTCCCGGAGGTCCGGGGACGAGGAGGGAGGCCGGTCGGCGCGGGATCAGGCGCGGACGCGCGGTGGTTGCGGGGCCTGGGGCGGGGTGGGGGCGTCCGGCGGCACGGGTTCCGCGCGCCTGCGCCGGCCGAGGCGGAGCGGCAGGCGCAGAAGCGGCCGGGAGCGGGGCCGCGGGCCGCGGGCGCGGACCGTGCGGCGGCTGAGCCAGGTCAGCGCCGCCACGGTCAGGCCCAGGGCCACCAGCAGCCAGGACGTGGCGCGCAGGGTGGCCGTGAGGGCGTCGTAGACGGCGCCGGCGGCCGGCTGGGAGACCTCGTCGGGCAGGTCGGCCAGGGTCAGGCTGCGGCCCACGGCGAGGGCGAGGGCGAGCAGCGCGCCGCCGAGGGCGGTGCCCAGCGCGGTCGCGGTGAGCGCGCGGCGGCGGTGCACGGCCAGCGCGATGCCGGCGACGGCGAACGCGACGGCCGAGACGGGGAGCCAGAAGCCGGCGACTTCGAGCACGTCGAACCCCTTCCGCAGGCGGCCCACCTGCTGGGCCGGGAGCAGGGCGACCTCGGTGTGTTCCACCGGGATGCGGGTGGCGAGCGGCACGTGGTCCTCGGCGAGCCGGGCCTTCACCTGGGCGGTGACGGGCGCGAGATCGACGGTGACCGGCCGGTCGTGGGCGTCGCGCTCGTCGCGCAGGGCGCGCAGCAGGGCGTCGTGGGCGACCCGGTTGCCCTCGTCCCAGGCGGTGCGGAAGGCGGCGGTCTGGGTGAAGGAGCGGACCGCGTCGTGCACGAACGGGGCGACCGTGCCGCGCAGCACCCGGGCGTCCATCTCGTGGCCGATCTCGTGCGTGATGCCGTCCCCGACCGTCTGCGCGATCGCGTCCCGTACGTCCGGGTCGGCGGCGAGCGGCGCCATGGTGGTGACGTAGCGGCCGGTGTCGGCGAGGCCGTACGCCGCCCACGCCGCCAGCGCGCCGAACGGCACCAGCAGGCACGAGAGGGTGATCAGCACGGCCGCCAGGCCGCTGCGCAGGCGTCGGGACACCCTCCCAGCGAAGGCCGCCGACGGCGGGCGCGCGAGCCGGGAGGGGCGATCGGGTGAGTGCGGAGCGTGCCGCGGGGCGGCCCGGCGGCCGGGGTCAGTTGATGCGGTGGCCCTCCGCGTCCTCGTGCGTGTAGGTCCAGTAGAAGACCAGCAGGCCAATGATCGCGCCGATCCCGGCGGAGACGCCGACCAGCCAGCGGGCGTCGAAGTGGCCGGTCTGGCCGACGAGGAAGCCGAAGGCCGCGCCGGAGAACAGGAACCACGCGAAGGCGTGCCACTCGCGCGGCAGGCGGGGGGCCAGATACAGCACGGCCGCCATGACGACCGTGAACACGATCACGGTCACGAAGCCGAGCACCAGGTTCCCCGCGGTGATCGGTCCGCCGTGCCGCGCGTTGGCGGCGGCCCAGTAGCCGTAGACGAGGCCGATGGCGAGCGGTACCGCCCAGCGTCCGACGGTGTGCGCGCGGTCGCTGAAGAGGTTGAGGGACCGGCGCTGCCAGCTGCCGGTCCCGGTGCCGGCGCGGCCGGTGGTGCGGCCGGTGGTGCGGCCGGACACGGGTGCCGAGTGAGCCATGGGAGGTTCCTCTCTCTCGCCGCCCCCGCCTACCAGGGCACACCGGGGACGGGGCCCCGGCAACTCGGCGGGCGGGCGCGGCGCGCGGGGCCGTCGCGCGCGGGGTCTTCGGCGGTCGCGTTCCCGGTCCGCCGCCCGGCGGGGCGGTCACAGCGGTTACGGTGCTGACGTACGCGACCGACGGTGCACACCGACGCGGGGGGACCATGCCAGGAACCGTGCTGCTGCTCGCGGCCTCGCCCGTGGGCAAGGGGCGTCTGGTGGACGCCGCCTCCGTGCTCCCGGTGCTGGCCGCCGTGGAGCCCGCCGTGCTGTCGGGCGCGCCGACCGCGAGCGTCGTGGAACTCGCCGACCCGCTGGAGCCGCAGGCCGTGCTGACCCGGCTGCGCGCCGCGGCGGCCTCGCCCGGCCCGCTGACCGTGTACGTCGCCGGTCAGCTCCAGCTCGACCGCAAGCAGCGCCTGCCCCATCTGGCGCTCGCCCGCACCACCGCCGCGACGGTCCGCTACACCGCCCTGCCCTGGCACTGGCTGCGCGAGGAACTCCGGCTGCGGGCGGAGGGCACGACGACGGTCGTGGCCGATCTGCGCGCGGACGCGGAGAGCTGGCGGCAGGTGTGCGAGCGGCCGCTGGACGCGGGGGCGCACGTCGCCCTGTACGGGCGGGTCGCGCCGCCGCCGGTACGGCGCAGGGTGGCGGCGCCGGCGTACATGAAGGCGGTGGCGACGATCCTGCGCAGCGGGCACCGGCCGCCGCCGGACCAGCTGCACGAGCAGGCGTTGATGCGGCTGGCCGGCGAGGAGGGCGAGGAGAGCGGCCCGGGCCTCGTCCTCACACCCCACCGCCCGATACCGGGACATGCGGCGCCTGGGGTGGTGTACGGCCAGGTGACGGTGGCGGCGGGGGCCGCGCCCGTGCCGGAGACGGCGAGAGGGCCGGAGACCGTGCCGGTGTCGGGGGCTGTGCCCGTGCCGGATGCGGGGATGGGGTCGGTGCCGGGGCCTGCGCCGGGTGCGGGGCCGGGGAGCGTGCCGGTGCCAGGCGCGAGGAGTGGTTCGGTGCTGGTGGCGGAGGCCGCGAGCGGTCACCCCACGGTGCCGGGGCAGGCACCGGGTGCGCCGGGCACCGCTACCAGCACCAGCACCAGCACCGACACCAGTACCGGCACCAGCATCGGTACCGGCACCAACACCAGCACCGATACCGGTGTCGCGATCGTCGCGCAGCGGGCCCCGGGCGGTGATCCGCACGCCTCGATCGCCGCGTTCGTGGAGGCGGGGCGGCACGGGGACGCCGACACGCTCGCCGCGCGCTGGGAGCAGGCCGCCGTACGGACGCACGGCGCAGCCTCGGAGGACGCGCTGCACTGGAGCGAGGTCCGCGCGGACCTGGCGATGTTCGCGGGCGACGCCGCCGGCAGCTGCCGGGGCTGGCTGACCGTCGCCGCCACCCGTCTGGCCATGGGCCAGCCCGCCGACGCCCCGGCGGTCGAGGCCGCCGTGGACCGGGCGCACCACCAGTGGGGAACGCTCCGCGACCCGGCCCGGGCTCGCGAACTCGGCGCGGTGCTCGCGGAGTTGCGCGGCCGGGTGCCGGGCCGGCGGCGCGGTGCGCTGGACCACGTGCGGCGCCAGCTGCGGCAGCTCCAGACGCAGGGGTGAGAGCGGGCGAGTTATGAGCTGCGGCTGAGGTTCCGCGCGGTCCGGCGTTCCTAGGATCGGGGCATGGACATAGTGACGTACGGCGCCGCGGCCCTGCTCCTGCTGGCCGGGCTCGCCAGTCTGGCGGGGAGCCGGCTGGCCCGGAACGACCGCCGCCTGGCGCGCATCGAGCACCGGCTCGACCTGATCCTCGACCACCTCGACCCGCGCCACCAGGACTCCCGGCTGGACGAGGTGGCCGGCCTCGCCCGGGCCGGCCGGAAGATCGAGGCGATCAAGGCGTACCGCGAGGTCACGGGCGCCGGCCTCAAGGAGGCCAAGGACGCCGTGGACCGCCTCACCGCCTGACGACCGGCCCGCAGGAACCCGCAGGAACCCGCAGGGCCCCGCCGGGTTCACGCCTGGGCGCGGGCCTTCTGGCGGGCGTCGGTCAGGCGCCGCACGCCGAGCGTGACCGCTTGGGTGGTGGCGTCCGGCGGCAGCGCGCCGAGCGCCCCGTCGCTGACGACGATCGCGTCGTCGCCGACGCGCACCGCGACGACGTCCAGGGTGAGCGTGCCGGCGTCCCCGTCCTCGTCCGTCTCGCCGGTGAAGGTGATCCGCAGGCCCTGACGGGCGTCCCCGACCGCGGGCAGCGCCAGGTCGCTCACCCGTACGTCCTGCGTGCCCGACGCGGTCGTCTCGGCCGTGAACTGGGCGCAGCTGCGCGGCAGCGTGCGCAGCCAGGCCAGGGAGCGGTCCACGTCCGCCGCGTGCAGCGAGAGCACCTGGTAGCGCAACTGGGCCTGGTCGTCGGCGTCGTCGTAGGCGACCACCGCACGGGTCCCGGTGGGGGTGCCGAGCGGCTCGTCGGCGTAGAGGGAGTCCATCAGGCGCGCGCAGCCCGCGATGTCGGTCTGCGCCTTGAGCACCCCGTCCCGCCAGGTGGCGGCCCCGTCGGTGGGCGCCCAGGGCGCCCCCAGGTCGGTCTCGGTGAGCAGCGCGGCCTGCGCCTGCGCGGCGGTGAGCATGGCGGCGCCGGTGGGCGAGGCGGGCGCGGCCGGCCGGCTGGGCGCCGCCTCGGTGGCGGCCGCGCCGGCGTCCCGGCCGCCGCCGGCCGTGCAGGCGGTCGCGGTCAGCAGGGCGGCCGCGCAGCACACGGCGGCGGGCAGGACACGGGCGGCGGCCGGGGAACGGGGCATGGCGGTTGCCTCCAGACGAACGGGACGACCTGGACTGCGCGTCCCTCCCACGGCACCACCGAGCCGCCGACCCCACCAGCGAGCCGGTCCGTCCGGGTGAGCCACCCGGGCCGCGTCCGGGCCGCGGGAGCTCTAGGGTCGGTACGACGCACCGTTTCCGAGGAGCCCCGCTGTGACCGGTCTGCCCACCCCTGTGATCATCGACTGCGACACCGGCGTCGACGACGCGCTCGCCCTGCTGTTCGCCGTACGCCACCCGGGCCTGGAGCTACGCGCGGTCACCTGTGTGGCCGGGAACGCGGACGTGGACCAGGTGGTGCGCAACACGCTCACCGTCCTGGAGCAGGCGGGCGCGCCCGAGGTGCCGGTCGCGCGGGGCGCCGAGCGGCCGCTGCTCGAACCCGTGCGCACCGCCCACCACGTGCACGGCCGGGACGGGATGGGCGACCTCGGGCTGCCCGCGCCGGGCCGGCGGCCCGCCGACGTGGACGCGGTGACGCTGCTGCGCCGGGAGATCCTGGCCGCGCCCCGCCCGGTCACCCTGATCCCGACCGCGCCCCTGACCAACATCGCCCTGCTGCTGCGCACCCACCCGGAGGTGACGCGCAACATCGAGCGGATCGTGTTCATGGGCGGCGCGGTGGCCACCGGGAACGCCACGGCGGTGGCCGAGTTCAACGTGTGGCACGACCCGGAGGCGGCGGCGATCCTGCTCACCGCGGGGGTGCCGATCACGATGTACGGCCTGGACGTGTTCCAGCGGGTGATCGTCCCCGCGGACGACGTACGGCGGCTGCGGGCGAGCGGCGAGCCGGGCGCGGTCCTGGCCGGCCGGCTGCTGGCCCACCGCGACCCGGTCACCGGCGAGGAGGACCCGCCGGGCGGCCTCGGCGACGCGGGCGCGGTCTGCGCGGTCGCCGACCCGGCCGGGCTGACCACGGAGCTGCTGCCGGTCGAGGTGAACCTCGCGCCAGGACCGGCGCGCGGCCAGACGGTGGTCGACCGCCGCCCGCGCCCCGGCGAGGCCGAACTGCACGGCGAGGCCCGCGAACAGCCCCTGGTGGACGTGGCGCTGGACGTCGACGTGGAGCGGTACGTGAAGCTGTACCTGGCCACCGTCGAGCGCTGACGCCCCGCGCCCCGCACCCCTGCCGGGCCGCCCCGCGCCCCGCACCCCTGCCGGGCTGCCCCGCGCCCGGCGGCCCCGCGCGCGCCGTCCCGCTGCGCCCGGCGGCGTACGCCCTCGTGCGGCCCGTGCTCCCCGACCCCGCGCTGTACGCCCCTCGGTCCCTCTTCGGCGTGGTTCGCGTGCGCGGGGAGTTGGACAGGGTTCTCTTTGTTGCCCCGTCCCGCCCGCGCCGAAGCCGCGTCGAGGAGCCGTACCGAAGAGGAGACCGCGTGACCGACCGCACCGCCGCGCCCGACTCCCCGCCCGATCTGTCGTCCAGGAACCCGGACTGGTGGCGCCAGGCCGTCGTCTACCAGGTGTATCCGCGCAGCTTCGCCGACGCCGACGGCGACGGGCTCGGGGACCTCAGGGGCGTCACCCGGCGTCTGGCCCATCTCGCCGGGCTCGGGGTGGACGCCGTGTGGCTCAGCCCGTTCTACCCCTCCGAGCTGGCCGACGGCGGCTACGACGTGGCCGACTACCGGGACGTCGACCCGCGCCTGGGCACGCTCGACGACTTCGGCGCGATGGTCGCCGAGGCCCACCGCCTGGGCCTGAAGGTGATCGTCGACGTCGTCCCCAACCACAGCTCCCACCGGCACCGCTGGTTCCAGGAGGCGCTGCGCGCCGGTCCCGGCTCCGCCGCCCGCGCCCGCTACGTCTTCCGCGACGGCCGCGGCGCGCACGGCGAACTCCCGCCCACCGACTGGCAGTCCGTCTTCGGCGGCAGCGCCTGGACCCGGGTGCCGGACGGCCAGTGGTACCTGCACCTGTTCGCGCCCGAGCAGCCCGACTTCGACTGGCGTCACGAGGAGGTCCGCGCCGACTTCCGCACCACCCTGCGGTTCTGGTCCGACCGGGGCGTGGACGGCTTCCGCGTCGACGTCGCGCACGCCCTGGTCAAGGACCTCGACGAGCCGCTGCGGGACGTCGGGGACATCGGCGTCACCGGCGAGGACGCGCTGCCGCACCTGCCGCCGGGCAGCCACCCGTACTGGGACCGCGACGAGGTGCACGAGATCTACCGCGACTGGCGCAAGATCTTCGACGCCTACTCCCCGCCGCGCACCGCGGTCGCCGAGGCCTGGGTGCCCGATGAGCGGCGCGCGCTGTACGCCCGGCCGGACGAACTGGGCCAGGCGTTCAACTTCGAGTACCTGCAGGCCGGCTGGGACGCGGACGGACTGCGCCGGACCATCGCCGCCTCGCTGGCCACCGCCCACGCCGCCGGCGCCTCGGCCACCTGGGTGCTGTCCAACCACGACGTGATCCGGCACGCCTCCCGGCTGGTGCTGCCGCCCGGCGCCGACGGCGACGCCTGGCTGCTGTCCGGCGGCCGGGCCCCGGCCGTCGACCCGGCGGCGGGCCTGCGCCGGGCCCGCGCGGCCACCTTGCTGATGCTGGCCCTGCCCGGCTCGGCCTACCTCTACCAGGGCGAGGAACTGGGCCTGCCCGAGGTCGCCGACCTGCCCACCGAGGTCCTCCAGGACCCGATCTGGGAGCAGACCGGCCAGGTCCGCAAGGGCAGGGACGGTTGCCGGGTGCCGCTGCCGTGGACGACGACCGGCCCGTCGTACGGCTTCGGGTCGGGCGGGGCCTGGCTGCCGCAGCCGGCCGGCTTCGGGGCGTACTCCGTACAGGCGCAGGAGGGGGTGGCGGGCTCGACGCTGGAGCTGTACCGCACGGCCCTCAGGCTGCGCCGCAAGCTGCTGGCGGGCGAGTCGCTGACCTGGGCGGAGGACACCCCGGACGGGGTGCTGGCGTTCGCCCGCTCCGAGGGCTGGCGGTGTGTGACCAACCTGTCGGGGACGGACGTGGCGCTGCCGCCCGGCGAGGTGCTGCTGAGCAGCGCGCCGCTGCCGGACGACGCCCGCAGACTGGAGCCGGACACCACGGTGTGGCTGGCATAGCGCCGTTGTACGGATCGGCCGGTCGCGCCGGACGGCTCAGCCCACCGTCGGGCTCGGCGCCGGGGTGGCGTCCGGCCGGCCGCCGAGGTCCAGCGGGCGGGAGGTGGCGCCGGGCGGCGGGGTGAGCACCACCTGCGGCTGGCCGCCGGGGGGCGGCGGCGGGGTGAGGTCGGAGGCGGGCAGCTTCGGCGGCGTCGTCTGCTGGAACAGCACCTGGCCGAAGTCGACCAGCCCGGTCTGCTCCATGACCGTGATGTGGTCGAGCACGGTGGCGTTGGCCTGGTTGGCCAGCGCCCGCACCAGGCTGTTCTCGGTGGTGGAGCGGATCTTCGCGATCGTGTTGAAGATCGAGCCGTGCGTCACCCGCAGGATGTTGGCCATGTCGCTGTCGAACCGCTTGCCGCTGTCGGCGCTGAGCGTGTCGACGAAGCCCTGCTGCTGCGGGCTGGCCACGTTCGGCAGCGTGATGTTCAGCATGGGCGCGATCCGGCGGCAGCTGGCGTCCAGTGCCGCGTGCCCGTCGATCAGGTGCCGGCCCGCGGTGACGACCGCCTTGGTGGTGCCCTTCTTCACGGCCATCCGGCCGACCGGGTACTCCCACAGCCCGGCCGCGCGCACCTTCACCACGAAGTCCCGGTCCGCCTCCGTCAGCGGCCCCCACTGGGTCTGGGCGATGATCCGGGACGGGTTGCCGGAGACGTTCTGGAAGCCCAGCATGCCCGGATAGGCGAGCGCGGCGAGGGTCAGCCCCAGAGCTCCGGTCACGAAGAGAGTTCCCGTCGCGTTCCGCGAAAAGCGCACCGTGCCTCCTGCCCGGCCGTGGTTCCCGCCGCGTGGACGGGATCGGACGCACAGCAGTACGGGCGGGAAAACCGCCGGAGTCTCTAGGGAAGGTAAAATCCCGGCGCTGCCGAAACCGGGCCGGACCGCACGGTTCGGACCAGCGGCGGCGGGTGAACTTGCCTGCTCGTTAAGAAGGTTGGCGCAATGTTGACCGCCGGGTGGGAGAGGCGTGGGGAGCGCCCGCCCTACATTCGGCCGCATGCCCCCACAGCCCCCCGGCGCGCCCACCGCGCTGCCCGTCCTGCCCTACCGCAAGCCCACCAAGGGCCGTGACTACTGGGTGATCGACGACGTCCTGCCCGACGCGGCCGCCGTCCGGGAACGGGTGCTGAGCAGGGACGACTGGGTCGAGGGCTATCCGTACACCACGCAGACCTGGCCCGGCCTGCGCACCATGCCCGGTCTGGAGCCGGGCGAACTGGCGCGGGTGGAGCGGCTGGTGCGCAAGGCCACCGGGGCGAAGGAACTGTGGGTGCAGCAGGCGCCCGGCGGCGGCACCCTCAACCACAACTGCGTCCAGGTCGTCGGCGAGGGCGAGAGCGAGCCGCGCCCGCACACCGACTCCCGCGCGCTGTGCCGGTACGCGGCCGTGCTCTACCTCAACCCGGCCGCCCCCAAGGACTGCGGCACCAGCTTCTACCGCCAGTCCCTGCCCGGCGGCCGGCTCGGCGGCAACGTCGTCCAGGCCCCGCACACCAACCTCGTGGAGGCGCTGGGCACCCGGTTCGTCGCGCCGGACGCCTTCGAGGAGGACGTACGGGTGCCGCACAAGGCCAACCGGCTGCTGCTCTACCACGCCAACCTGGTGCACAGCGCGACCGGCTACTTCGGCCGGACGCTGGCGGAGAAGCGGATGACGGCGGTCTTCTTCTGGATGGCCTAGTGCTGCGGCCTGCGGTCCCGCCGTGTCCGCCCGCTCCCGCCGCTCCGAGGGCGCCTGACGTCCCGTCGGCCGATGCGGTGATCGCCGATACTCGCCGTGTCGACGTCGCGGGGGACAGCCGGAAGGAAGCGAACGCATGACCGAAACGACCCGTACCGTGGGTGTCCTGGGCACCGGGATCATGGGCGCTGCGATGGCCCGCAACCTCGTCGGGGCCGGGCACGCCGTCCGGGTGTGGAACCGCACCCGGGCCAAGGCGGAGCCGCTGGCCGCCGACGGCGCCGAGGTCGTGGACACGGCCGCCGAGGCGGTGCGCGACGCCGACGCGATCCTGACGATGCTGTACGACGGCGGCACGGTGCTGGAGGTCATGCGCGAGGCCGCCCCGGCGGCGCGTGCGGGCGCGGCGTGGGCGCAGTCGACCACGGCCGGCCTGGACACGGTCCCGGAACTGGCCGCCCTCGCCCGCGAGCATGGCCTGCTCTTCTACGACGCCCCGGTGCTCGGCACCAAGCAGCCCGCCGAGGCGGGGAAGCTGACCGTGCTGGCGGCGGGCCCGGCGGACGGCCGGGACGCGGTGACGCCGGTGTTCGACGCGGTCGGCGCCCGTACGGTGTGGACCGGCGAGGACGGGGCGGCGGCCACCTCCACCCGGCTCAAGCTGGTCGCCAACAGCTGGGTCCTCGCGGCCACCGCCGCCACCGGCGAGGCGCTCGCGCTGGCCAAGGGGCTCGGCGTGGACCCGCGCGGCTTCTTCGACCTCATCTCCGGCGGCCCGCTCGACATGGGCTACCTGCACGCCAAGGCCGCCCTGATCCTCGACGACGAGCTGCTGCCGCCGAGCTTCGCCGTGACCACGGCGGAGAAGGACGCCCGGCTGATCGTGGCGGCCGGGGAGAGCTGCGGCGTCCGCCTCGACGTGGCCGCCGCGAGCGCCGAGCGCTTCGCCCGCGCGGCCGCCCAGGGACACGGCGCGCAGGACATGGCGGCGGCGTACTTCGCCAGCTTCGACGAGAAGTCCTGACGGCGGCGGGGCGCGACGGCGGGGCGGCGACGGCGGGGCGCGGTGCCGGGGCGGCGCCGGGGGCTCGTCGGGCGGGGCGGCGCCTCGGGCTCGTCGGGCGGGTCGGCGTCGGAGGGGTGAGGGTCGGGGCAGCGGCCGGACTGGTCGGGCGGATCAGCGTCTGAGGATCGATCGCCGGGGCAGCAGCTGGGGCTCGACGGCCGGGGCGGCGTCCGAGGGGCGGCCGTCGAGGCAGCAGCCGAGGTCCGGCGACGGGGGCTCGACGGTGCGCGAAGGCGCCGTCTCGGTGGCGAGTACGGCCTCGTCGGGCTGTCCGGCGCTCGCCGCCGGACGCAGGGCCGCGCGGACGGCCGCTGTGGACCGTTCGGACCGTTCGGACCGAGCGGCGCTCACCGGCGAGCGGTCCTCACGTCCCGCGCCCGCGCCCGTATCGGCGTCGGCGCCGACGGTGGTCCGGCCCGGGCGTCCGGTGCCGGACGTGACCCGGTCCGGCCGGCCGGGTCCGGCCGCCGGGCGGTCGGCCCGTGGGACACGTGCCGCCGTCGCCGTCGCCGTCGCCGTCGTCGCCGGTTCCGGTCGGGGGGCGGGCGCGGGTTCCGGGGCCGGCGGGGCCGGGTCCGTCGTGGGCGGGGAGCCTGCGGGCGCCACGTCCGTCGGGCCGGCGGGCCGTCCGGGCCGCCCCCCGGCCGCCCCCGCCCCGGCCGCCCCCGCACCGGCCGGCCCGCGCTCGGCGCGCGCCGCGAGTCCGCGGCGGCGCAGTACGCGCCAGGCGCGTTCGTCGATCAGGGCCAGGACCAGCGCCGTGGCCACCGCGATCAGGTGTTCGCGGCCGGCCAGGTTGGGCTTGAGCACGGACTCGACGACCATCGAGCCGCCGGTGAGGAAGAAGACGACGGGCGCCCGCCGGACGACGGCGAGGTAGGTGAACAGGCCCACGACGGCCGCGGACGGACCCGTGTCGAGGACGTGGCCGATCTCCGGCGGCAGCCCGAACCCCCACCAGCCGGGCCCCGCCGCGAGCATCACCCGCACCGTGAGGGTGCCGGCCAGGGTCGTGGCGTAGGAGATGAACAGGGTGCGGCGCCGGCCCAGGGTCAGTTCGGCCAGCGCGAACGCCAGGAACAGCTGGGTGATGCCCGCCCACACCGGCAGGTCGAGGGCGGGGACGTAGAGCGAGACGGGGGTGCGCAGCAGGGCCTGCCACAGGGGCAGGTCGGCCTGGACGCCGCCGGTGAGCCGGACCACGGTCTCGCCCCGCGGGTGCTGGGCGATCGCGTGGAAGAAGATCACCCCGAAGGCGGCCACGAAGGCGAGCAGCAGCCCCGAAAGACCGCGCCGCGCCAGCCGCCGCACCGGATCGACCACCATGGCGTGCCACTCGCCCCGCAGGGTGCGCAGGACGAACCGCGCGAACCGGGTCACCGTCCCACGTCCACGCCGTGTCCCTTCCGGTGCTCCCGGTCTCACGCTGTCTCCCCGGCCTGTCCTTCCGCTCCCTGCGCCGCCGTACCACCGCTCGGCTCCTCGGAGCAGTTCCCCGCCCTCCGTGCGCACAACCGTATGGACCCATATGGCACCCGGCGCGTTGCCTCGCGCGGGGCGACGTTCGTCTCAGCGGAGCGGGAACGCCGCGCGGGGCGCACTCCGTCGCCGCCGTGCGTGCCGCAGTCGGTCCAGCTCGACGGCGAGGGGAGCCGCGGTCAGGACCGACGAGTACGTGCCGATCGCCAGGCCGATCAGCAGGGCGAGGGCGAAGTCGGTGAGCGAATCGCCGCCGAGCACGGCCAGCGAGGCGAGGATGAGGACCGCTCCCATACCGGTGTTGACCGTGCGCGGCAGCGTCTGCGCGATCGCGCGGTCGGCGGCGTCGGCCAGCGGCGCCCGGCGGTCCCGCCGGACCAGCTCGCGGACCCGGTCGAAGACGACGACCGAGTCGTTGACCGAGTAGCCGATCACCGTCAGCAGCGCGGCGAGGAACACGCCGTCCACCGGCTTGCCCAGCCACGCGAACACGCCGACGAGGATCACCACGTCGTGCGCGAGCGCGGCGACCGCCGCCGTGCCGAACAGCCAGCGGAAGCGCGCCGCGAGGTACAGCAGCTGCGCGCCGAGGGCCACGGCGAGCGAGATCAGCGCGTTGCGCCGCAGCTCCTGGCCCAGGCTCGGGCCGATCAGCTCGTCGCGGACCTTCTCCGCGCCGCCGCCGAGCGCGCCGACGGTCCGGGTGAGCGTGTCCGTCCGGGCGTCGATCAGCTCCCCGGTGCGCACGGTCAGGCCGGTGTCCCCGGCGGCCTGCACGACGGCGCGCGGGAAGCCGGCCTCGGCGAGCGCCGCGCGGGCGCGTTCGGGATCGACGGCCGTGGCGGTGTCGTACTGGACCAGCCGGCCCCCGGTGAACTCCAGGCCGAGGTCGAGGCCGCGCACCGCGATGCCCGAGCCGGCGAGCACCAGCACGACGGCGGAGGCGGCCAGCCAGCGGCGCGGCCGGCGCATCGGCCGCGGGTCCCGGCGGGCCAGCGCGGCGCGGACCCGGCCGGTGGCGGCGATCCCGGTGAGGCGGGGCCGCCGGTGCACCCAGGCGCGCGAGGCGGCGAAGTCGGCGAGCACGCGGGTGACGACCAGGGCGCTGATCATGGAGGCGACGACGCCGATGCCGAGGGTGACGCCGAAGCCGCGCACCGGTCCGGATGCCAGGAAGAACAGCAGGCCGGCCGCGATGAGCGTGGTGACGTTGGAGTCGGCGATGGCGCTGAAGGCGTTGCGGAACCCGGCAGTGAGCGCCGAGCGGGTGGTCGGACGCACGCGCGCGGCGTGCTCCTCCCGCGCTCGCTCGAACACCAGGACGTTCGCGTCCACGGCCATGCCGATCGCCAGCACGAACCCGGCGAGCCCCGGCAGCGTCAGCGTGGCGCCGAGGGCGGCCAGGGCGGCGTAGGAGATCAGGCCGTAGGCGAGCAGGGCCAGCGCGGCGAGCGCGCCCATGAGCCGGTAGACCACGATGATGAACAGCGCGGTCAGGGCGGTGCCGAGGGCGGCGGCCCAGGCGCTGGCGGTGATGGCGCGGGCGCCCAGGGTCGGGCCCACGGTGTGCTGTTCGACCGTCTCGACCGGTACGGGCAGCGCGCCGCCGTTGATCAGCAGGGCCAGCTCGCGGGCTGCGCCGTCGTCGAACGCGCCGGTGATCTGCGTGGAGCCGCCCGCGATGCCCGTGCCGCAGGCCACCGACGGGTCGACCTGCGGGGCGGAGATGATCCGATCGTCCAGCACGATCGCCACCCGGCGCGCGGGATCGCCCGCCGGACGGCAGGCGGCCCGGCCGGTCAGCTCCGCCCACCGCTCGCGGCCCGCCCGGTCGAAGTCGACGGTGACGTGCCAGCCGGCGCCGGACTCCGCGTCGAACCGGGCCCCGGCGCCCTTGACGTCCTCGCCGGTCATCGCGGTGGCGGCCAGGCGCAGCCGCTGCCCGGACTCGTCGGGCAGCACCCGCTCCCCGGCCGCCTCCTTCTCCGCCGCCGTCCCCTGCCCGGCGACGGCGGGGCCGAGGACCGGGTGGACGGTGAGCTGCGCGGTGCGGCCGAGCACCTCGGCCGCCTGCTTCGGGTCCTGCACGCCGGGCAGTTCGACGATGATCCGGTGGGCGCCGGAGCGGACGAGGGTGGGTTCGGCGACGCCGAGCGCGTCGACGCGCCCGCGCAGCACCTCCAGCGTGCGGTCGGTGGCCGCGCGGCCGACCTCGGCGGTCGGGGTGGAACGGGTCTCCAGCACGATCTGGGTGCCGCCGCGCAGATCGAGCCCGAGGCGGACCGGCACGGTGGCGGCGATGTACAGGGACACGGCGATGACGGCGAGGGCGAACAGCGCCCTCGCCCGGGCGGAGCGGATCAACGGGGCCTCCGGCGGCGCGCCCGTGCGGGACACGGGCGGTGGTGGTGGGGGAGGAGAGGGGGATGGGGATGCGCGGGTGCGCGTCAGGCGCCGGAGAGTGCGGGCGGGGCCCGGTCGCGGTCGGGGACCGGATGGCTCAGGGAGGCGTGCGCGGGCGCGCGGGCCGGTGGGGTGCGCGCGGGCGCGGGCGGGGGTACGGCGGGGGCGTCGACGGGGGCGGCGGCGGTGTGCCGGCCCGGTGGCGCCGGCCGCTCGCCGTGCCGCTCCAGCCGGACGCCGGCCGGGGCGGCACAGGCGGCGGGGCACTGATCGTCGGCGCGCGGTCCGCCGCCGGTGCTGGTGCCGCCGGTGCTGGTGCCGCTGTTGCTCGTGGTGCTGGTGCTGGTGCTGGTGGTCGTGGTCGTGGTGCTGGTGCCCGTGCCGTTCGCCGTGGACACGGTGAACACGGCGAACAGGGTCAGCAGAAGCAGCAGGACGGCCGTGAGCAGGGCGTACGCCCGGGTACCGCGGACGGGGACAGGGGCGGGGACGAGGGCGGGGCGGTACGCGGGGCGCATGCGCCTCCCCCTCTCACCTGGGTCGCGTGGGACACATGGGTCGCGGGCGGGTCAGGGTTCGACGAGGCCGGCGCGGATGGCGTAGCGGGTGAGTTCGAGGCGGTCGCGCAGGCCGAGCTTGTGCAGCAGGTTGGCGCGGTGCCGCTGGACGGTCTTGACGCTGATGTAGAGGATCTCGGCGATCTCCTTGGAGGAGTGGCCCTCCGCCACCAGCTTCAGGACCTCCTCCTCGCGCGGGGTGAGGACCTGGTCGGGGGTCTCGTCGCCGTGCCGGACGCGGTCGAGGTAGTTGCGGATCAGCGCGGTGACGGCGCCGGGGTAGAGGAACGGCTCGTCGCGCATCGCGGCCCGGCAGGCGGCGACCAGGTCCCGGTCGGCGACGGACTTCAGCACGTAGCCGCAGGCCCCGGCCTTGAGCGCCTGGAAGAAGTACTGCTCGTTGTCGTGCATCGTCAGCATCAGGATGCGCAGGTCGGGCTTGAGGGAGGCCAGTTCGCGGGTGGCCTGGAGACCGGTCAGGCGGGGCATCGCGATGTCCAGCACGGCGAGGTCGACCTCGTGGGTGCGGGCCATCTCGATGGCCTCCGCGCCGTCCCCGGCCTCGGCGACCACCTCCAGGTCCGGTTCCTGGTCGAGGATGAGCCGCACCCCGCGCCGTACGAGGGCGTGGTCGTCGGCGAGCAGGATGCGGATCGTGCGCGGGGCGGCGCCGGACGCGGGCGGCGGGGTGGGGTGGGACGTGGACGGCATGGTCAGGGCTGCTTCCTGGGCTTGCTGGGCAGGGGCGCGGTGAGACGGACACGGGTGCCGGCGCTCGGGTCGGCGGGCGTACCGGCGCCGGCCGCCGCCACGGACGCGTCCGTGGCGCCGACCGCGCCCGTCCCGCCCGGGACGGACCCGGCGACCGACGTGACCGACGTGACCGATGCGGCCGCGTCGGCGATGTCGAGCGCGGCCCCGATGAGCAGGGCCCGTTCGCGCATGCCGCGGATGCCGGCGCCCTCGCAGGCGGCCCTGATCCCGCGGCCGTCGTCGGTGATGGCCAGCACCACGGCGCCGTCGGCGCGGGTGAGGGCGACCTCGACGCGTTCGGCGTCGGCGTGCCGGGCCGCGTTGGTCAGGCTCTCCTGGGCGACGCGGTAGAGGACCAGCTCCGTCTCCGGGTCCAGGGCGGGCAGGTCGGCGTCGAAGCGGCGCACCACCCGCAGCCCGGTGTGCGTGGCGAAGTCCGAGGTGAGCGAGGTCAGCGCGGCGATCAGGCCGAGGTCGTCGAGGACGCCGGGACGCAGCCGCCGTACCAGGCGCCGTACCTCGTCCAGGCTCTCCCGGGTGATCTCCTGCGCCTGGTGCAGCTCGTCACGCAGCGGCGGGTCGGCCGCGTCGGCGGACCGTTTGAGGGCCAGCAGGATCGCGGTCATGCTCTGCCCCACCTCGTCGTGCAGTTCCTGGGCGATACGGCGCCGTTCGGCCTCCTGGGCGAGCAGCACGCGGGCGCTGCTGGTGGCGCGCTCCTGCTCCAGCCGGTCGAGCATCGCGTTGAACGTGCGGATCAGGTCGGCGACCTCGCCGCCGCCGTGCGCGGGCAGCCGCTGGCCGGGGCGCAGCAGGTCGACGGTGGTCATCAGCCGGGTCAGCCGGTCCAGCGGGGACAGGCCCCAGCGGAGCAGGGCGGCGTTGGCGACGAGCATGACGACCAGGCCGCCGACCAGGATGACCGCCTCGGTCAGCACCACCGGCACGGAGACGGTCACCGGCGCCCACAGCAGCAGCGCGGTGGCCGAACCCAGCACCACGGCGTTGAGTCCGAAGATCCGCCAGAACAGGGACACCGCGGTTCCGCCTCCTCATGTGCCGGGCTGTCATGCCTCCACTGTCGGGCATCGCGCACCCGGACGAGTCGCGGCCCCTGTCCGCCTCCGAGCCTGCCCGCCGTCCCCCGCCCGGTCGATGGGCTCCGGCCCCCATTTCCCGGGCTGCGGCCTACCCATGTCCGTACCGAGTGGATCGTGCGACCCGGCGTAAATGGGGTCTGCGACCGATGGGTTCGCGCCGCCGCGTGGACAAGGCTGGAGGCACGCACCACGAGAACAGCAGGATCAACAGGCTCAACAGGGCTCAGCAGGAACAGCAGGAACAGCAGGCTCAGCAGGCTCAGCAGGTGCACGCAGGGCCGTGCGCAGGACCTACGGAAGGGACCGCCATGTCGCTCGACGCCGCCCGGACCGATTCCCGCCCCGAGCGTCTGACCGCTCACGAGGCCCGCCGCCGCCTCGAACACGCGCGCGGCACCCGGCTGGTCCAGCTGCGGGCGCTCACCGAGACCGGGCAGAGCGCGGACGACCATCTGATGTCCGCGCAGAAGGACGCGATCCAGCGGGTGCTCAAGGAGATCGACGCGGCGTTCGCCCGGATCGAGGACGGCACGTACGGGACCTGCCTGGGCTGCGCCAAGCCGGTCCCGGCCGAGCGCCTGGAGATCCTGCCGTACACGGGCCACTGCGTGGCCTGCATGCGCCGCACACCCTGAGCCCCGGACGACCCCGCCCCCTCCCCCCCCGGCCCCCCGACACTCGTCTCCCGTCTCCGCTGCCCGCCCTGCCCGAGGGGTGAAACGGTGAACCACCAGACCATCGGCGACCGCGACCGCGACCGTGCCACGCGCCTGACGCCCGAGGACCTCGCCGCGCTGCGCGAGAACCTGCACGAGCAGCGCCTGTTCCGCCAGGAGCAGTTGCGGCAGATCGCCACCGCGGTGACCGCCCGCCCGGACGACCCGCTCCGGCAGCAGGTCGCCGCGCAGGCCGAGGTCCGGATCGCGCTCGCCGCCTCCGCCCGGATGGTGCTGGCCGACGTCGAGGCCGCCCTCGCCCGCCTGGCCGACGGCAGCTACGGCGCCTGCCACCTGTGCCGTCGGCCCATCGCGCGCGAGCGGCTGGAGATAGTGCCGCAGGCCCGCTACTGCGCCCGCTGCCAGCAGGTCAGGGAGGCCGGCCGGTGACCGGGGCCCCCGGTCCGCGCGCCACCTGGCGCGACGCGGCCGTGTCCGCCGTACGGCACCGGCCCTGGCCGCTGTGCCGGCACTGCGTCGGGGTCGCCCTCGACATGGGCAGCGCCCGCACCCGGGCGTGGATCGCCGGGCGGGGACTGATCCTGGACGTGCCGACGGTGACGTTCCCCGGGACGGGCGCGGTGTACCCGATCCAGCGCGGCGCCATCATCGACACCCCGGGCACCGCCCGGATGCTGGAGCGGCTGCTCGGTCACCGCCTGCCCCGCTTCACACGTCCGCTGGTGGTGGTGACCGCTCCGGTGCTGGACGGGGTCGCCTACCGCGCCCGGGCCCGTACGGCGGTGGAGGTGCTGCGGCCGCGCGGTGTGCTGACCGTTCCCGGCGCCCGCGCCGTCGCCCTGGGCGCGGGGGCGGACCTGAGCCGGCCGCTGCTCGTGGTGGACGTCGGCGCGCACCTCACCGAGGTGGTGCTGCTGGCGGACGGCGCGGTGGTCGACGCGCGCCGCACCGCGCTCGGCACCGGTGACCTGGACACCGCGTCGGCGGCCGACATCGGCGAGGCGGTCGCCGTGATGGTGACGGCGATGCTGCGCCAGGACCGTACGTCGCTCACCCTGGACGCCCTGCACCGCGGCGCGCTGCTGGCGGGCGGCGGCGCGCTGCGCCCGGAGATCACCTACCACCTCACCGGCCGCCTGCACACCCCGCTCCGGACGGTGCCGGCCCCGCACACCGCGGCCGTACGGGGCGCCGCGACCCTCCTGCACTCCGCCCACACCCACCCGTCCACCGCCCCCCGCCGAGACCACCACCCCCACTGAAGCCACCCGTCCCCACCCCGGGGCCGAGCGCGCCCCCGCTCCCGCGCCCGGCCCCCTCCCCCCGGCCCGAGCAGGACCCGCCCCTTCCCTTGCCCGAGATGAGGAGAGAACCGATGCCCGCCGGCATCCCCCGGCCCCAGCCGCCCCCGGAGGACCGAAGCGGCACCGTCCACCGGCGCCCCGACGGGCCGCCCCCCGCCGACCTCCCCCGCATCACCCTCTGGCGGCTGCGCCGCAACCCGCTGCGGCGCCGCACCGACCTGATCCGGGCGTGGCTGGCGCTCGGCCTGTTCCTGACGGCCCTGGCAGCCGCGCCCGCCGCCATGTTCCTGGCCGGCGACGCCGCCTGCCGCCACTACACGGCCACGGCCGCCGCACAGCAGCGCACCCGCGCGCCGACCACCGCCGTCCTGCTGCGGCCGGCCCCGCGCCACCCCGAGCCGGGCTCGGCCGAGGCGAGGCGGACCCGCTACCCGGTCGAGGTCCGCTTCACCGACCCCGGCGGCCAGGCCCGCACCACGAAGACGGACGTCACTCCCGGCCTGCCCGCCGGCGCCACGATCGACCTCTGGACCGACACCCACGGCCGCGTCACCGCCCCACCGCTGACCTGGGACCAGATCCGCAGCCGCAGCCTGGGCTGGGCGATCCTCGCCTTCCTCGCACCCCCCGCCGTCGCGGCCACCGCCTACGCCACCGCCGCCCTGACCCTCCACCGCCACGACCTCCGCTCCTGGGACCGCGCCTGGAGGGAGGCGCCTCCCACTGGAACCCCACCGCCCTGACCCGCCCGTCACTCGACGGACGAGGCAGGAAAGAGCCCCGTACCGCCGAACTCGAAGGGTGTCCCAAGCAGTACGCCCCGACAGGTGTCGCCGGGAGCGAAGTCACGGAAGTTGCGCGACACGCAGACCTCGGTGCCGGCGAAGACGGCGCACGCCAGATGAACGGACCGACTCGGGACGGTCAGTTGCCCCCACGCAGAGCCTCCACAATCTCCCCCGTGACCTCCACCCGGTCGCGGCGCCATGCCCGCCGCAGCTCGGTGTCCAGATCGTCGTCGAAGTGGACACCGACCACTTCGCCGCCCACCTCGGTACGCAGCGTCGCTCGGGGGCGACGGTGCTTCCCCTCCGACAGACCGCTCAGACGCCCTCGCCGGGAACCGAACGTGCGCAGGCGCGCACGGGTGGCGGCCCGCAGGTTGAGTGCGGCCCGCTGGGTGACCTCAGCCGTGCGCAGCGCGACGCCGTCCGCGCGTACGGCGATGAACATGCCCACATCCGGGGAGGCTCCGAGTGATCGGGCGACCTGCTGCCCCAGTGTCGCCGCACGGGCGGTCCAGCCGGTCGGGATCCGTTCCGCCGTCTCGGCTTCTCCCAGGCCGGACACGGCCGTCCGCAGCACCCGCTCCACGACTCGGTAGTCCGAGTGTTCGGCGATCCGGAGTGGTTCGAGGACACAGGTGACACTGCCGAGCCGGAGGTCGCTGAAGGACCAGCGAGTCCCGTGCCGGTTCGACCGCTCGATCTCACTGTTCTCCAGCTCCCGCAGCAACGACAGCACGCTCTGCACCGTGCGCAGGGACTCCTGCGCGTCCATACCCGCGTGCGGGCCTCGAAGCCTCAGTTCCAGCTCGACGCTCATGCTGCGCCTCCTTCCCCCGTTCGTGGCCTGGTGCTGTGACGGTACGCAGAGCCCGACTCCATGGTGGCGCTCATCGCCCGGCCGTTCACCCGGAAGAAAAGGTAACGGGAAGGGAAGGACGGGGGGATGTGTCTCGTGCGTCCGTGGAGCGCCCGCGCCCGAGGCGGGGGCTGAGGAACATCCGTGTCAGATCGTGCGCTAAGGGTTCGTCGGGTGGTTTGGCGCTTTGACCTGGGGTGATTGAGCGTCAGAGCCTTCGTGGGTCGTTGTTATCGATCTTCGGAGAGTTGTTGTGGCGGTCGAGTTCCTGACGGATGAGCAGGCGGCCCGGTACGGGGCGTTCCATGAGGTGCCCTCGCGGGCGGAGCTGGAGCGGTACTTCTTCCTGGACGACGCGGACCGGGAGGCGGTGCAGGCGAAGCGGCGGTCGCACAACCGGCTCGGGTACGCGGTCCAGCTCACGAGCGTGCGGTTCCTGGGCCGGTTCATGCCGGACCCACGGCAGGTGCCAGCGGAGGTGGCGGAGTACCTGGCCGGGCAGTTGGAGATCGAGGACGCCTCGTGCCTGAAGCTGTACGGCGAGCGGGACGGTACGGCCCGTACGCATGCCGGGGAGATCCAGGAGGCCGGGGGATGGCGGGACTTCGCTGAGATCCGCGAAGAGCTGGCGGGGTGGCTGGACGCCCGGGCGTGGACGACGGGGGACGGGCCGAAGGCGTTGTTCGACGCGGCGGCCGGGTGGCTGCGCGAGGGCCGGGTGCTGCTGCCGGGAGTGAGCCGCCTGGCCCGGCTGGTGGGCTCGGTGCGGGAGGCGGCGAACCAGCGGCTGTGGGACACCCTGTACGGGATGCTCGGGGTGGGGCAGCGGGCGGTGCTGGACTCGCTGCTGACAGTGCCGTCCGGTGAGCGGGTCTCGGAGCTGGACCGGCTGCGCCGGGGGCCGGTGCGGGTCTCGGGCCCGCAGATGAAGCGGGCCTTAGAGCGGGCGGCGGAGATCGCCGCACTGGGGATGGGCGCCGTCGACGTGTCGGGGATACCGCCCCGGCGTCTGGCGGAGCTGTCGCGGTACGGGGTGGACGGGAAGGCGTCGCTGCTGCGCCGGCACTCCGACGCCCGCCGGCTGGCGACGCTGCTGGCCACCACCGTCTACCTGACCTCGCGGGCGGTGGACGACGCGCTGGACCTGCTGGAGGTGCTGATCGCGACGAAGCTGCTGGCGAGGGCGGAGCGGGAGAGCGCGAAGGAGAAGCTGAAGACGCTGCCGCGGGTGGAGCGGGCGTCGGCGAAGCTGGCGACCGCGTTCCAGGTCGTTTTCGACACCACCAGCGAGCAGGTCGACACCGACACCGGGGAGATCGCCCCACCGAAGGTGGAGAGCCTGGAGGCGATGTGGGCGGCGATCGAGCAGGTGGTGCCCCGCCACGAGCTGGCCGCGGCGATCGCCGCGCTGTTCGAGCTGACCCCGCCCCTGGACTCGGATGCGGACGAGGCATGGCGGGCCATGCTGGTCAACCGGTTCGGCACCGTGCGGCCGTTCCTCAAGCTGCTGATCACCGTGGTGGACTTCGACGCCACCCCGGAGGGCGAGCCGGTGCTGCCCGCGTTGCTGTCGCTGCCGGAGCTGATGGGCCGCAAGAAGGTCGGCCCCGCCGAGATCCACACCGGCCTGCTCACCGGCTCCTGGCGGCGCCTGGTCCTGTCCGCCCCGCACCTGGAGCCCGGGACGGTGGACTGGAAGGCGTACACGTTCTGCGTGCTGGAGCAGCTGCACCGGATGCTGCGCAGCAAGCAGGTCTTCGCCCGCAACTCCTCGAAGTGGGGCGACCCGCGGGCGAAGCTCCTGGCCGGTGAGGCGTGGCAGCAGGCGAGGCCGACGGTGCTGGCCTCGCTGAACCTGCCCGGGGAGGCGGGCGCCCACCTGGCGGCGCGGGCGGCGCTGCTGGACGGCACCTACCGGGAGGTCGCCGCCCGCGTCCCGGACAACGCGCAGATCGTCTTCGACGACGACGGCCGTCTGCACTTCGCGGCCCTGGAGCCGGAGCCCGAACCGGCCTCCCTGCTCGACCTGCGCGCGGCGGTGAACGCGATGCTGCCCCGGGTGGACCTGCCGGAGGTGCTGCTGGAGGTGATGTCCTGGACCGGCGCCGACCAGGCGTTCACCTCGGTCACCGGCGGCGAGGCGAGGCTGAAGGACCTGCACGTCACGATCGCCGGACTGCTGGTCGCCCACGGCTGCAACGTCGGCTACACCCCGGTGATGGGCGGCGCGGACGCCCTGAAGTACGGCCGGTTGTCGCACGTGGACCAGACGTACCTGCGGCTGGCGACCTACCGGGCGGCGAACGCGGCCCTCATCGAGCACCAGGCGTCCATCCCGCTCGCCCAGGCGTGGGGCGGGGGGCTGGTCGCCTCGGTCGACGGGATGCGGTTCGTCGTCCCCGTCCCCAGCGTGTACGCGCGGCCGAACCCGAAGTACTTCGGGCGCCGGGGCGGCGCCACGTGGCTGAACATGATCAACGACCAGGCGGCCGGGCTGGGCGGGAGGGTCGTGGCCGGCACCCCGCGCGACTCGCTGTACGTGCTGGACGTCCTCTACGACCGCGACGGCGGCAAGCGTCCGGAGATGATTGTCACCGACACCGCCTCCTACAGCGACATCGTGTTCGGGCTGCTGACCCTGGCCGGGTTCGCCTATGCCCCGCAGCTCGCGGACCTGCCGGACCAGAAGATGTGGCGGATCGACCGCACGGCCGACTACGGGGCCTTCCAGGACGCGGCCCGCGGCCGGGTCGACCTGGCCCGCATCGAGCGGCACTGGGAGGACATCCTGCGGATCATCGGCTCCATCCACACTGGGACCGTCCGCGCCTACGACGTCATCCGGATGCTGTCCCGGGAGGGGCGGCCCACCCCGCTCGGTGAGGCGATCGCGCACTACGGGCGGATCGCGAAGACCCTGCACATCCTGCGCCTGGCCGACGAGCCCGGCTACCGCCGCCAGATCAAGGTGCAGGCCAACCTCCAGGAAGGCCGCCACGCACTGGCCCGGAAGATCTTCCACGGCCGTGCCGGACAGCTCTACCAGCGCTACCAGGACGGCATGGAGGACCAGATCGGCGCGCTCGGCCTGGTCCTGAACGCGCTCGTGCTGTTCACCACCCGGTACATGGACGCCGCCGTCACCCGGCTCCGCGCGGACGGCTTCGACGTCCGCGACGAGGACGTCGCCCGCCTCTCGCCGTTCGTGCGCCACCACGTCAACGTGCTGGGCCGGTATTCCTTCCAGCTCCCCGACCTGCCCGGCGGGCTGCGGCCCCTGCGCGACAAGCACGCCACTGACGACGAGTGAGCGTCAGCTGGAGTCGTCCCTGTGGTTTGAGGGTGCAGAAAGACGGTCGACGGGCTGCTCGGGACTGCGGGAAGTCAGTCCCGAACCGGTGTGGCCGGACTGATGTCGTACGCCTTCTGCACGAGGGCCGGGCGGCTGCCGTCGTTGAGCTTCCGGTCCCACAGGGCGTCGACTTGCTGGCGGGCCTGTGGCTCCATCTCTTCGGGCAGCAGGTTGCGGTAGCGGCTCTCCTCGCCGAGCAGGACGCGGACCGTGCGCTCGAAGACCGGCTCGGGATCGTACTGCTCGTGAGGGAAGGCCAGCTCGGCGTAGTCGTAGAGACGCTCGGCGGGGTCGTCGCGCCATTCCTTCCACGTTTCGAACATGGTGTCGTTGAAGCCGGTCAGGAACGGGCCGGGGTTGATCGTGGCGACCGTGACGCCGAACTCGGCCAGCTCCTGGTCCAGCGCGTCGGCGAACGCCTCCACCGCGTGCTTCGATCCGGCGTACGCGCCGGTGAACGGGTCGACGGTGAGTCCGGCGACCGAGGACATGAAGATGATGCGCCCGCTGCGGCGGGCGGCCATCTGCCGGGCGATGCCCTGGGTGAGCAGGACGGGCCCGAAAACGTTGACCTCGAACTGCCGCCGGAGCCGTTCCTCGGGGATGTCGGCGGTGGCACCGCCCTCGGAGACCCCGGCGTTGTTGAGGAGGACCTCAACCTCCCAGGTCCAGGCCCTCTCCCGGTCGCCCGGGTCGGTGACGTCCAATTTCTCGACGCGCAGCTCGACCCCGCGCTCCCGTGCCTCGGCACGCACCGAGCTGACCTGGGCGATGATCTCCACGCCCGCGATCACCCGGTGCCCGGCCGCCGCGAGCCGCAGCGCAGCCTCCTTGCCGAAGCCGCTGCCCGCACCGGTGATCAGAATCGGTCCCGCCATGGTGGTTGAGCCTTCCTGTGATGGTGTCCGGCCTGTTCCGTGCACCCCCCAGATACCCCGCCCGGCCGCCGTACCCGCGGCCGGCTTGTCTACAAGGCTGCGGCCGCGGCCTTGGCCACTGCGGTGTCCTGCTCCTGTGAGCCGCCGCTGACCCCGACCGCGCCCACCACCTCTCCATCGACCCTGAGCGGGACCCCGCCCGCGAAGACCAGTACCCGTCCCAGCCCTGACAGGGCCATGCCCCAGAACTGCCCGCCCGGCTCGGAGTCCCGGGCCAGATCGCCGGTGGCAGAACGGAACAGAACGCTCGTGTGCGCCTTGTCGACGGAGTGCTCGATACTGCCGAGCTGGGCCCCGTCCATCCGCGCGTGAGCGACCAGGCTGCCGCCTGCGTCGGCGACGGCGATGTTGCTGGGGGAACCGATACGGTCCGCCTCAGCGATGCCCGCGTCGATAATCCGACGGGCGTCGCTGAGACCCACGGTATGTGTGCTGTACATACGAGAGACGGTAGATCCTCGAACGCGAGGACGCCTTTCGGCAGCACCATCCCGGCCACCCCGACAGGCGAACGATCCGCAGGACAGTCGACGCTTCCTTACCCGGCAGAACGCCTTCTCCCTCAACGAAACGGCCGACTCCCAACCCGTTCGCGCGGAACGCCCAGACCGGTGACTCAGCGACGGGCGTCGCCGGGCGCGAGGAGGCTGGTCAGCTCCGAGATCGCCTCGTGCGACGGCTTGAAGTAGCGGCGGACGTTCTCCGGCTTCTTGTGTCGGGACTTCGCCATCAGCATCAGCAGGGAGGCCCCTTGTACACCGAGTTCGGTCAGCCCCGAATGGCGGTACTCGTGCAGGTCCCAGCCGGTCCCCGGCCCGTGAACGGCGGTGTGCTCATCGAGGAGGGCGCGGGCCTGGCCGTAGGAGAGACGGGCCATCCCGGTGTCCGGGCACACATCGCGCGGGCTGACGACCTTTCCCGGGCCGGGGCGGCGGTGGGTGACGAACACCGGGCCCCAGGTACGGCCCTTGAGCAGCCGGGGCAGGAGCCGGGCGGTTCCCGCGTCCCAGTAGACGGTCTCCAGCACGAAGTCCTCCCGGGCCTGCCCGCGCCGGCGGGCCTTGCTCCGGGCGCCCTTGGCCTTCACCGGGCAACGGCGGGCGCCGAGGTCCAGGTCCTCGATGTTCACGCCGAGAATCTCCTCCGCACGGGCGCAGGTCTCGTAGAGCATCCGCCACAGCGTCTTCTCCCGCAGATGGACATCCCGGCGGGCGATGAGCCGGTCCACGGCCATCTTCGAGCGGGCCGGGGTCTCCGAGTCCGGCACCGCCAGCCGCTTCGTCCAGGCCGGCACGGACGGACCGTCGTAGCCGTACTCCGCGCACCAGCCCAGCCACGACAGAACCGCCGCCCGGCGGGCGTTCCAGGTGTTGACCGCCGCCGTACCCCACAGCAGTTCCAGGGCCTCGCCGATCTCATCGTCCGCAACCGACCCCAGCGGGCGGCACTCCCCGATCCGCTCGGCCGTCTTCCCGACCCCGGTCGAGTAGCTGCGGACGGTGTTCGGGTTCCGGAGCGAGTCGAGGAAGGCGTCGGCCGCCGCGCGGACCGTCAACACCTTCCCGGCCGGCAGTTGCACGACGGTGGGCACCACTTCCCCCTTGCCACGGATAACAGAGCCGCTTCACGCACGGCCCGGAGAACGTCACCGCAGGTGACGAACCAAGATCCCCCAGATAATAGGGCGTTATCCGTGGAAAAACTTCAGACCGCCCCCGCGACCGACGCACCGTCAGCCGCCCACCAGGGCCGACGAACGCTTAGCGCACGATCTGACACGGATGTTCCTCGACCCCCGAGGCACCGCGAGCACCGCGTCTCGTCGCCGAGTGGCCGGAACAGGGTGGCCTGCACATGGTCGCCCTCGCACTCGCGCAGGCTGGCGAGCCGTGCGGCAGGGGGCCGGTGAAGGCGGGGGCGGTGAGCGGCGGGGACGACGGGTGGCACTTCGCGGAGCAGATACCGCAGGAGCCCGCCCGGGCGGTGGACGGTCGTGCCGTCGTCGGGCAGGCCGCGCAGGATGTGGGTGCGGATGTCACCGGCCGTGTGACCGGCGGCGAGCCAGCGGGTGGTGAGCCGGACCAGTTCGCCGTGCATGGCTCGGGGGACGCGGCGCAGGTCGGGGGAGAGCTGAGGGAACGCGGCGACGAGGACGCGGGCCCCGGCCACGAGGCCTTCCGCTTCCGGTCTCGGCTCGGCGGGTCGGTGGGAGGTGTTTCCTTCAGGATCTTTCTCTGGATGACCGTCGGCGGGCCGAGGAGTCGGCGCACCGGCGGCCGGTTTCCGGGGACTCGGCGCGAGCTGCGGCGACGCGGAGTCCGCGCAGGCGGGAACGGGTGCCGCCCGTACGGTCCGTACGACGTCCGACGGACCCGCCGGGCCGATCGGTTCCCGCCCCAGGAGCTTGGCCGCCTCGGCGGCGCTCAACGGGACGTTGGAGACGAGCTGTTGGGTCACCCAGAGACCGCCGGGTCCCTGGACGCGGCGCTCGTGCACGTAGCCCTCCTCCTTGAGCTGGCGCTTGGCACGCGTGAAGGCGGCCGCTCCGATACGGGCGCGTTCGGCGGTGCGCGACAGGGATTCGCGTGCCCCCTGCGGAAGCGAGAGCTGCCAGGTCAGCAGGCGTACGGCACCGGAGGAGAGACGGGGATGCCGAAGCAGGTCGTTCGAGAACTGGGTGAAGCCGCGCGCGGGCGCGATATGGTGCCGATACATCACGGTGGAGGGCCTATCCACTAGTGGTCCAGGCCCTCGCGAACGGTTGCAGCCGTCGCGGGGGCTGCCTTCTTCGCGCCACGGATGGCCCGCTGAAGACGTGCTGTCGAGGCGACCGTATCGCACGCAGAGTGAGCCAATGAACGCACTGCGTGAAGAAAGCTTTTGCTGATCAATGGTCGTACGCAAAAGCTGACTTGCAGCTCACCGCCGGGGCGTCACCGCGCAGGCCCCCGTGGAGCCCGGGAGGCGGTGGCGGTTGTCCGCGATGAGGCGGTACGCCGCGTGGGCCGCCCAGCGCAGGGGCGGGAGGGTGAGCAGCGCGCCCGGCACGGACCACGGGCCGCCTGCGCTGAGCAGGGCCTTCGCGACCGCCTGGGCGCCGCCGTGGACGCGTCCCGTCGGGGTCACCCACAGCGCCTCGTACTGGGCCCGTTCCGGCGTCACGCCGTACTCGTCCAGGTGCAGGGACTGCCACGGGCGTACGTCGCAGCGCGGGTGGACGCGGCGCTCGGCGAAGGTCGCCGAGGCCGTGCAGAAGCCGCAGTCGCCGTCGTAGATCAGTACCGGCCGGGTGCGCATGACCCCATCCTGCCGCACGGACGGAGGCACCCGCCATAAGCCCGGACACACCCGCCGTACGCCCCCCACGCGCGCCGCAGGCGACGGCGCGCTGAGGATCCACCTCCGCTTCCTTGGTCGTTCACCGGCATCGAGGCCCCCAGGAACACTGCCGGAAACCGGCAATGCGCGAGTGTCCGGCACCAGGGCACCATGGCGTGCGGGGAGCACTACGGACGGTCTCCGGTGCCGGACCCCGGCAGACGGCCGGGTGCCGGCCGGAGGCCGCGCGGGGGAAGGGGGGCCGATGCCGCGGCCGGTGCGCCGCCGGTGATCGCCGCGGAGGTCCGCCCAGGAGCGGCGGCCGGACCGGGAACCGTGATCGGGCCCGCGTCGTGTACTCCGGCGAGCACCCCAGACCGAGGACCGGCGCCGACCGCGTCGGCGCCCATCACAGCCTCTGTACCGCAAGGACGTATGCCATGTATGTCTTCGGCGCGCTCGCCGCTGCCTGTCTGATACTGGTTCTCCTTCTGCTGTTCCTCTTCTCCCGGCTCTACCGCAAGGTCGACCAGGGCAAGGCCCTGATCGTGTCCAAGACGCGCCGGGTCGACGTGACCTTCACCGGGCAGGTCGTGCTGCCGGTGCTGCACAAGGCCGAGGTGATGGACATCTCGGTCAAGGCGATCGAGATCACCCGCTCCGGCCGCGACGGCCTCATCTGCCGGGACAACATCCGCGCCGACATCCGCATCTCGTTCTTCGTCAAGGTCAACAAGACCGCCCAGGACGTCATCAAGGTCGCCCAGGCCGTCGGCACCGCCCGCGCCAGCGACCAGGCCACGCTCCAGGCGCTGTTCCACGCGAAGTTCTCCGAGGCGCTGAAGACCGTCGGCAAGCAGATGGACTTCACCGACCTCTACACCAAGCGCGAGGAACTCCGCTTCCAGATCATCGAGTTGATCGGTGTCGACCTCAACGGCTACCACCTGGAGGACGCGGCGATCGACTACCTGGAGCAGACGCCGCTCACCCAGCTCGACCCGGCCAACGTCCTCGACGCCCAGGGCATCCGCAAGATCACCGAGCTGACCGCGATCGAGCACGTGCGCACCAACGAGGCGCAGCGCACCGAGGAGAAGGAGATCACCCGGCAGAACGTCGACGCGCGCGAGGCCATCCTGGAGCTGGAGCGCCGGCAGGCGGACGCCGAGATCAAGCAGAAGCGGGAGATCGAGACCTCCCGGGCCCGCGAGGAGGCCGAGACCGCCCGCGTGGTGGAGGAGGAGCGGCTGCGCGCGCAGGGCGCCTTCCTGCGCACCGAGGAGCAGCTCGGCGTGCAGCGCGAGAACCAGGCCCGCGAGGTCGCGGTCGCGGCCAAGAACCGCGAGCGGGTCATCGCGGTGGAGAACGAGCGCATCGAGAAGGACCGGATGCTGGAGGTCATCGCCCGCGAGCGGGAGACCCAGCTGACGAAGATCTCCGCCGACAAGGAGGTCGAGGCGGAGAAGCGGGAGATCGCCGAGGTCGTGCGCGAGCGGGTCGCGGTGGACCGCACGGTGGCCGAGCAGGAGGAGTCCATCAAGAAGCTCCGCGCCGTGGAGCAGGCCGAGCGCGACCGGCAGTCCCTCATCATCGCCGCCGAGGCCGAGGCGCAGGAGAAGCTGGTCAAGGACATCAAGGCCGCGGAGGCCGCCGAGCAGTCCGCCCGGCACCGCGCCGCCGAGGAACTCACCCTCGCCGAGGCCCGGCTGAAGACCGCCGACCTGGACGCCCGCGCCAAGCTGCGGCTGGCCGAGGGCGTGCAGGCCGAGTCCGCCGCCGAGGGACTCGCCGCCGTCCAGGTCCGCGACGCCGAGGCGGAGGTCATCCAGAAGACCGGCCGCGCCGAGGCCGAGGCGACCCAGGCCCGGCTGCGCGCCGAGGCGGAGGGCACCCAGGCCCGGATGCTCGCGGAGGCGGAGGGCACCGGGGCGCAGCTGCGCGCGGAGGCCGAGGGCGCCCGGGCCAAGGCGCTCGCCGAGGCCACCGCGATCGGCGAGAAGCTGAAGGCGGAGGCGGCCGGCCTGACCGAGAAGGCGGCGGCGATGGCCGCCCTGGACGACGCCTCGCGCGGCCACGAGGAGTACCGCCTCAGGCTCCAGGCGGAGAAGGAGATCCGGCTCGCCGGGCTCGACGTGCAGCGCCAGGTCGCCGAGGCGCAGGCCACCGTCCTGGCGACCGGCCTGGAGAACGCCGACATCGACATCGTCGGCGGCGAGTCGGTCTTCTTCGACCGGCTGGTGTCCGCGGTCTCCTTCGGCAAGGGCGTCGACGGCTTCGTGGAGAACTCCGCCACCGCGCGGGCGCTGGCCCAGCCCTACCTGGACGGTTCGGCGAGCCTCGCCGACGACCTCGGCCGCGTCCTCGGCTCGGTCTCCACGGCGGACGTGCAGAACCTGACGGTCTCCGCGCTGCTGATGAAGCTGATGCGGAGCGGCGGCGGCAACGCCGGGCGGTTCCAGCAGCTGCTGGACCGCGCGGGCGAACTCGGCCTCGCCGACGCCCCGGTGACCTCGCTCACCGCCGTCAACGGCGCCGCACGCGTCTGACCGTACGGCTCTGACCGGGCGGCTCTGACCGTACGGGCCTGACCGTACGGGTCCGACCGTATGGGCCTGACCGTACGGGTCCGACCGTACGGGTCCGACCGGTCGGGGTCCGGTCCGGCTGCCGCCACGGGGGTCGGCAGCGGTACCGGACCCCGACCGGCGGTCCTCCCCAACCTCCTCGCGAAGGGACGCACGATCCATGGCCACCGCCCTTCAGACGGGTTCGCACGACGCCGTGGACGACGGCACGTACGAGGTGCTGCGCGACCGGCTGACCGCCCAGGCCGCCGAACTCGCGCACAGCGCCGAGGCGTTGAACGCCCGTCGGGCGGCGGAGTTCGGCGCGGTCCGGCTCGACCTCACCGGCGCCGGCCGGCTGCGCACCGAGCACCCCTCCGTGCCCCGCGACGTCGTCGCCGTCGGCGGCCGGCTGCTGTTCGGCTACAACGGCGCCCACACCGGCGCCCGCCCGGACGTCCGGGTCGGCGACGTCCTCGCGCTCTACGACCGCGACCAGAACCGGCTGCCCGAGGACGCCGTGCCCGGCCTGCTCGACGACCCCGCCTTCCAGCGGGAGTTCGCCGCCCTGCACCGCTACTACCGGCAGGCCCGGCTGCTGCGGCTGCACCTGCTGGAGGGCCGGCTGCTGGCCGTCTTCCGCACCGGCGACAAGGCCGACGACGTCCGCGCGCTGCGCTGGGACCTCACCGCCGACGGCCGCGCCGTCTTCCTCGACGCGCGCGGCGACCGCGACCACGTCCCGCCGCCCGCCCACGACTTCACCTGGACGCGGACCACCCGCGAGGACCACCGGCTCGGCCGGCACCCGCACGTCTGCGTCCAGGGCGAGATCCACGTCTCCACCGTCGGCGGCACGCTGACCGTCAAGACGGAGGACGACACCGAGACCGGCGAGGGCATCCACAGCGAACCGGTGGACGAGCCGCTCCAGGCGCTCGCCGACGCCGACATCGCGTACACCCGCGTCGGCCCGCTGCTCCTGCTGCGCGTCCGCCCCTACAAGGAGGACGCCGACCGCCACCTCGTCTTCAACACCCTCACCCGCACCGTCGTCCGCCTCGACGGCATCGGCCAGGGCTGCCGCCGCCTGCCCGAGGACCAGGGCATCGTCTTCGCCGGCGGCTACTGCCTGGCGACGGGGGCCCACAAGACGTACGAACTCGACACCACCGGGCTGGCGTTCGAGCGCGAGGTGCGCTCGCCGTACGGCGAGGACGTGCTGTACGCCTTCCACGCGCCCGCCGAGGGACGCGCGCTGCTGCTGTCGTACAACACCCTCCGCGAGGCGGTCGCCACCCCGTTGACCTGCCACGGCTGGGCGCTGTTCGACGACGGCGCGCTGCTGGCGCTGCGCGCCGACCCCGCCGGCACCGCCCCCGAACCGGCCCGCGTGCACCCCCTCCAGCTGTGGACGTCGCCGTACGTCTCCGACACCCACGCCGCCGCCACCGCCGGCGCCGGACCCCTCGCCCGCGTCGGCAACGCCGACCTGGTGCGCGGCATCTCCGACTGCCTGTCGATCAGCCGCGCCGTCGCCGAGACCACGCCGACCGTGGAGGTGTACGAGGCGCTGGCCGCCGCCTGCGTCCGCACCGCCGACACCCACCACTGGCTCACCGACGCCGAGTTGGGCGAACTGGGCACCCCGCTGGCGGCCGTACGGGCCACCGCCGAACAGGTGCTGGCCGAGTTCCGCACCGTGCGGACGCTCACCCGGCAGGCCGCCGACGCGCTGGAGGAGGCGGCCGGAGCGCTCGCCGCGGTGGTGCGCCGGCTGCGCGGCGAGGCCCCGCGCGGCGCCGCCGCCTGGGTCGGCGGACTCACCGAACTGCGCGCGTCCCAGGGCCACTTGCTGAACCTGAAGGAGATGCGCCACGCCGACACCGCCCGCATCGACGAACTCGCCGGCCAGGCGGCGGGCGACCTGGCGGCCTTCGGCAAGCGCGCCGTCGCCCACCTCGCCCGCGAGGACGCCTTCGCCGAGCACCGCGCGGAGGTCGAACAGCTCGTCGCCGACGCCGGGGCGATCGAGTCCGCGGCCGCCGCCGCACCGGTCACCGCCCGCTTGGACGAGCTGGCCGACGCGCTGCGCACGGTCACCGAGGTCGTCGCCGGGCTCGACATCGGCGACGCGACCGTCCGCACCTCCGTGCTGGAGCGGATCGCCGAGGTGCTCGGCGGCGTCAACCGCGCCCGCGCCCTGCTCGGCGCCCGCCGCCGTGAGCTGGCCGAACGGGAGGGCCGGGCCGAGTTCGCCGCCGAGTTCGCGCTGCTCGGACAGGCCGTCACCGGCGCCCTCGCGGCCGCCGACAGCCCCGAGGCGTGCGACGAGCAGCTCTCCGGCGCGCTGGTGCGGCTGGAGAACCTGGAGTCCCGGTTCGCCGAGTTCGACGACTTCCTCGGTGAGCTGGCCGCCCAGCGCGTCGAGCTCCACGACGCCTTCGCCGCCCGCAAGCAGACCCTGCTGGACGCCCGCGCCCGCCGCGCCGAACAGCTCACGGCCGCCGCCGCGCGCATCCTTCAGACGGTCGCCCGGCGCGCGGCCACGCTCGCCGACGCCGACGCGGTCAGCACCTACTTCGCCTCCGACCCGATGGTCGCCAAGGTCCGCCGCACCGCCGGTGAACTGCGCGAACTCGGTGACCCGGTACGGGCGGAGGAGCTGGACGGCCGGCTCAAGGCCGCCCGCCAGGAGGCCGGCCGCGCCCTGCGCGACCGCACCGACCTGTACACCGACGGCGGCCGTACCATCCGCCTGGGCGCGCACCGCTTCGCCGTCACCGCCCAGCCCCTCGACCTCACCCTCGTCCCGGACGGCGACGGCCTCGCCTTCGCGCTCACCGGCACCGACTACCGCGCCCCGGTGACCGACCCGGCCTTCACGGCGGCCGGCGCGCTGCGCGAGCGGACCCTGCCCTCCGAGTCGCCCGAGGTGTACCGCGCCGAGCACCTGGCCGCCCGGCTGCTGCGGGAGGTCGGCCCCGAGGCCCTGGCGGCCGCCGACGACCTGCCCGCCGTGGTCCGCCGGGCCGCGCAGGAGGCGTACGACGAGGGCTACGAGCGGGGCGTCCACGACCACGACGCCACGCTCGTCCTGACCGCGCTGCTGCCGCTGTACGAGCGGGCGGGCACGGAACGCCACGAACCCGCGGCCCGGGCGGCGGCCCATCTGTTCTGGTCCCACGGCGCCACCGCGGCGGCGCGCACGGCCTGGACGCGCCGGGCCACCTCCCTCTCCCGCGCCCGCGACCTGTTCGGCCCGGGCACGACGAGCGCGGTCGCGGCACTGGAGACGGAGCTGGCGGAGGCGATCGGGGCGTGGACGGCGAGTACCGGGGGCCTCCCGGCGGCGCCGGACGCCATCGGGCTCGCGGGTGCCGCCGGGCTCGCGGGTGCCGACGGGCTAGCGGGTGCCGACGGGCTGAAGGAGGCCGACCGACGCGCGGGCGCCGCCGCCGCGTACCTCTTCGAGGAGCTGACCTCCGGTCCCGGCGGCTTCGTCGTCAGCGCCGCCGCCCGCACGCTGCTCGACAAGTTCCGCCGCACGGTGGGCGGTTCGGCCTACGACGACGATCTCGCCGCGCTGGACGACCTGGCCGCCCGCCACCAGCTGGCCGCCGCCTGGCTGACCGCCTACGCGGACGCCACCGGCACCCCCCTCACACCCGGCGACCTCGCCGAGGCGGTCGCCGCCGAACTCTGCCCGGACCTGCCCCGCCACGACTCCGACCTCACACCGGTCACCGTCGCCGAGGGCCTGCTCGGCGCCCACCCGCGCGTCACCGGCCGCACCCTCCCGCTGCGGATCGACGAGTTCCTGGCCCGCACCCGCCGCTTCGCCGAGCACGACGTGCCCGCCTTCCGCGCCCACCTGCACCGGCGCACCGCCCTGGTCGCCGCCGAACGGGCCCGGCTGCGCCTGGACGAGCACCGGCCGCGCTCCATGGCGTCCTTCGTGCGCAACCGCCTCGTCGACGAGGTGTACCTGCCGCTGGTCGGCGACAGCCTGGCCCGCCAGATCGGCACCGCGGGCGAGACCAAGCGCACCGACACCGGCGGCCTGCTGCTGCTCCTGTCGCCGCCCGGCTACGGCAAGACGACGCTGATGGAGTACGTCGCCGACCGCCTCGGCCTGATGATGGTGCGGGTCAGCGGCCCGGCCCTCGGGCACGCGGTCACCTCGCTCGACCCGGCCGAGGCCCCGAACGCCACCGCCCGCCAGGAGATCGAGAAGATCAACTTCGCGCTGGCGGCCGGCAATAACACCCTGCTCCACCTGGACGACATCCAGCACACCGCGCCGGAACTGCTCCAGAAGTTCATCCCGCTGTGCGACGCCACCCGCCGCGTCGACGGCGTGTGGAACGGCGCGCCGCGCACCTACGACCTGCGCGGCAAGCGCTTCGCGGTGTGCATGACCGGCAACCCCTACACCGAGTCCGGCGACCGCTTCCGCGTCCCCGACATGCTCGCCAACCGGGCCGACGTGTGGAACCTCGGTGACGTCCTCACCGGCAAGGAGGACGCCTTCGCGCTCAGCTTCCTGGAGAACGCGCTCACCTCCCACCCGGTGCTCGCGCCGCTGGCCGGCCGTGACCGGGGCGACCTGGAACTGCTGGTCCGCCTCGCCGAGGGCGACCCGGCGGCCCGCGCCGACCGCCTCACCCACCCCTACGACCCCGCCGAACTGGAGCAGATCACCGCCGTACTGCGCCATCTGCTGGCCGCGCGGGAGACGGTCCTCGCGGTCAACGCCGCCTACATCGCCTCCGCCGCCCAGACGGACGCGACCCGCACCGAGCCGCCGTTCCGCCTCCAGGGCTCCTACCGCACCATGAACCGGATCGCCCAGCGGATCCGGCCCGTCATGAACGGCGCCGAACTGGCCGCCGTGCTCGACGACCACTTCACCGCCGAGGCCCAGACCCTCACCACCGGCGCCGAGGCCAACCTGCTGAAACTCGCCGAACTGCGCGGCACGCTCACCGCCGGGCAGGCCGGGCGCTGGGCCGAGCTGAAGGCCGCGCACACCCGCGCCCAGGCCCTCGGCGGCCCCGCCGACGACCCGCTCACCCGCGCCACCAACGCCCTCGCGCTGCTGGCCGACCGTATGTCCGCGATCGAGGCGGCCATCACCGGCGCCCGGGACCCGAGGACGCCCCGGCACCGCGCCGACGGGGAGGGACGGTGACGGAGGTGACCGCCGCGACGGTCGGGCTGACGCCCTTCCTGGTCCCGCTGGCCTCCGCGACGCTTCTCGTGACGGCCGGCACCTGGGTCCTGGTCCGCCGCGACCGCCGGCTCAGGGCGCACACCCTGCGCGGCGGGCCGCCCGGCGGGGAGGACTGAGCCAGGCCCCGCCCGCCGCCCCGGCCCTGCGGCCCTACCGCCACTCGGGCGCGCGCCCGGCGTTCCGTCCGTCGGCGTACTGCGGGGCCTCGGCGTACTGCGGGGGCTGCGGGTGTTGCGGGTGCTGCGCGTACTCGGGATGCTGCGCGTACTCGGGGTGCTGCGCGTACTCGGGGTGCTGCGCGGGGCGCGGTGCGGTGTGTCCGGCGGCCTGACGCGGGATGCGGCCGAGTTCCATCGTGCGGTCCATGGCGTCCATGTCGGGCGCCGGCGCGGCGGTGTGCCGGGCGGGCGGCGCCGCGGGGAGCTGGGCGCGCGGCGCCGCGGTGAGCAGCGGGCGCAGCGCGCCGTCGCCCAGCCGCGACACCAGCGGCCGGCAGAACCGGCGGGCGGCGAGCACCACGATCAGCGACACCACGGTCCCGACCAGGGCGCCGACGCCCACGTCGTGCGGGTAGTGGGCGCCGACGTACACCCGGGAGGCGCCCATCGCGACGGCGGCGAGCAGCGCGACCGAGCCCAGCCACCGGTTGACCAGGAACAGCGCCGCCACGAAGGCGAAGGCGACGGTGGTGTGGTTGCTGGGGAAGGCGTAGTCGTCCACCGGCGGGCACGCCTCGATGAGGAAGTCGTGCGGGAGGGCACGGCAGGGGCGCGGCTCCTGGAAGACGTCCTTGATCGCGGTGTTGGCGGCATACGCGATGATCACGGCGAACGGCGTGGCCAGCACCGTGGTCATCGCCGCGTTCCCCGCCCGCCGCGCCCGCCACCAGGCGGCGAGCAGGATCAGCACGAAGACGCCCATGCCGACGGAGGAGTACGCCGCCGCCGTCCCGTTCAGCCAGTGCGTGTGGCGGGCGAAGTCGGTGACGTCGGTGTAGAGGCCGCCGTCGATGGACGCGCCGTCGAGCGCAAGCGCGGGCGGGGAGGAAGTCGTCATCAGGTGCATCTCCGGGGCCGGGTCTCAGGTGCGGGAGCGCTGCGCGGGAACGCTCGTGGACGCAGAGGTGGAATCCTCGTGAAGTCAGTCTGTCCTATGGATGAACGTCTACAGGTTGGTAGACGGTAGCAGCCGCCCCCGTGGTTGCCGGGCGGTCCGGGAGGAGACGGGGGTCACGAGGACGTGGCGCAGGCGCGGGCAGGACAGCGGACAGGGCGGGTCCGAGGACCCGCCCTGTGCAGAGGCCGTGAGGCCCCGCCGTACTCAGTTGCTGTGAGGCCCCGCCGTGCTCAGCCGCCGGACGGTGAGGTCGCGTCGTCGGCCGGCCTGCCCGCGGCGCGGCGGTACTCCGCGTTGATGCGCTGGGCCTCTTCCAGCTGGTCCTCAAGGATGACGATGCGGCAGGCGGCCTCGATCGGGGTGCCCTTGTCGACGAGTTCGCGGGCCCGGGCGGCGATGCGCAGCTGGTAGCGGGAGTACCGGCGGTGGCCGCCCTCGGAGCGGAGCGGAGTGATCAGGCGGGCCTCGCCGAGGGCGCGCAGGAAGCCCGGCGTGGTGCCGAGCATCTCGGCGGCCCGGCCGATCGTGTACGCGGGATAGTCGTCGTCGTCCAGCCGATCGCTGAGCGGATTGCCTGCTGTCATGTCACCTCGTTGCCCCGACGCGTCACAGGGCCCCGGCGCCGTACGGCACCAGGGCCCCGAGGGGAATTCAACACCATGCGTCGATCGGGCCGGGCGGGGAGGCGGCGGGCCTCCCCGGCCCCGAGCGGCTCAGGCGTCGGCGGCGCCCGGCCCGCCGAGCAGTTCCGACGCCGTCTGGAGCGGCGTCGGCGCGGGTGCGGCGGCGGCCTCGGCGTCGGGGTGCGGGTGGCAGGTGAAGCCGAGGCGGGTCATGGCCCGGATGACCTCGCCGCCGGAGAAGTCGCGGCGGTCCTGCCGGGTGATGACCTCGCCCACCTGCTTGACGGGGTAGCGGCGGCGGCCGATCGTCACGGACTCGGCCGTCACGGCCTCTGGCTTGACGCCCTTCATCGAGGCCAGCACCCCGTCCTTGGTCAGCTCGAACGGGTACCGGGCGATGACACAGCGCATGGTGCCTCACAGGGGGAGAGGGGAAGGGGACGACAGCAGTAAGGGGGGAGATCCGGGGCGGGCGGGGAAGCCCGGGAGCGAGGGCCGGCCGGCGGCCGGCGCCTGTCGCGACCGGCCGACGGCCGGAACGGAGCACGTGCCGGAACCGGCCCGGGCGGCCGGACTAGGCGGCGGGGCTGACGCCGCCCTCGCGCCGTCCGCCGCGCCGGGCCGCGTCACCGGTGGACCGGTTGCGCCCCGCGCCGCCGCGGCGACCGCGGGCCGAGGAGGGCTTGGCACGGCGCTGGGGGCGTTCCGTGACCGGCTCCGCGATGATCACCGGGACGCCGGACGGAGCCTGGGCGCCGGTGATGCGGTTCAGCTCGCTGTCGCCCGCGCGCACCGGGGTGATCCGCGGTGTGATGCCGGCCGAGGCCATCAGCCGGCTCATGGCGCGGCGCTGGTCGGGGGTGACCAGGGTGACCACGCTGCCGGACTCGCCGGCCCGGGCGGTACGGCCGCCGCGGTGCAGGTAGTCCTTGTGGTCGATGGGCGGATCGACGTTGACGACCAGGTCGAGGTTGTCGACGTGGATGCCGCGCGCCGCGACGTTGGTCGCCACCAGCACCGTCACCTGCCCGCTCTTGAACTGGGCGAGGGTGCGGTTGCGCTGCGGCTGGGACTTGCCGCCGTGCAGTCCGGCCGCGCGGACGCCGCTCTTCAGCAGGTGCTTGGTCAGCCGGTCCACCGCGTGCTTGGTGTCCAGGAACATGATCACCCGGCCGTCGCGCGCCGCGATCTCGGTGGTCGTCTGGTGCTTGTCCGTGTCGTGCACGTGGAGCACGTGGTGTTCCATCGTGGTGACGGCGCCCGCCGAGGGGTCGACGGAGTGCACCACCGGGTCGTTCAGGTAGCGGCGCACCAGCAGGTCGATGTTGCGGTCCAGGGTGGCGGAGAACAGCAGTCGCTGCCCGCCGGGCTTCACCTGGTCGAGCAGGGCGGTGACCTGGGGCATGAAGCCCATGTCGGCCATCTGGTCGGCCTCGTCCAGCACGGTGGTCTCGACGTCGTCCAGCCGGCAGTCGCCGCGGTCGATGAGGTCCTTGAGCCGGCCCGGCGTCGCCACGACGACCTCCGCGCCCCCGCGCAGCGCACTGGCCTGCCGGCCGATGGACATCCCGCCGACCACGGTGGCCGCGCGCAGCCCGACGGCGCGGGCGTACGGGGTGAGCGCGTCGGTGACCTGCTGGGCCAGCTCGCGGGTCGGCACCAGGACGAGGGCGAGCGGCTGGCGGGGCTCGGCGCGCCGGCCGGCCGTACGGGCCAGGAGGGCGAGGCCGAAGGCGAGGGTCTTGCCGGACCCGGTGCGGCCGCGGCCGAGCACGTCACGGCCGGCCAGGGAGTTGGGCAGGGTGGCCGCCTGGATCGGGAACGGCTCGGTCACGCCCTCCCGGTCGAGGGCGGCCAGCAGCCGTTCCGGCAGGTCGAGTTCGGCGAACGAGGCGACCGCGGGCAGGGCCGGCGTGACCGTCTTCGGCAGCGCGAACTCGGCCGGCGCCGCGGCCGGACGTCCGCCGCCGGAGCCCTGGGTGCGGCGCGGTCGGCGCGACCCCCCGGAGCGGCTGCCGCCCGAGCCGCCCGTGCCGCCGGAGCCGCCGGAGCGACCCGAGCCGCCGGAGCGGCCGAAGCCGGAGCCGCCCGAGCCCGAGTTGCCGGAGCCGGTGCCGCCGGAGCCGGCGAAGGAGCGGCCGGTGCGGGTGCGATGACGATTCATACGGAACCTTCCTTGATGCGACACGTATCCGCGACACGTATCAAGGAATTCCCGCAGCCAATCGAGCGGCGCAGAGAATCGCGAGAACGGGCCGAAGAGCGATGAGGCAGTGAAAAGACGAACGGTGGAACTAGAAACGACGAACGGTGGAACGGAGAACGGCGGAACGCCGAACGGAAAGCGGAGGAACGGCCCGGCGGCTGCCGGGGCGCCGTCCGGGCGCACGCGCTCCCTCGGAAACGCAGCGAGCTGGGGCCCGCACCCCACGGTGCGGGCCCCAGCTGCGAAAGTACGCGTCTGCGCCGATGAGCGTCAGGCGGGGACGATGTTCTCGGCCGTCGGGCCCTTCTGACCCTGACCGATGTCGAACGTCACCTTCTGGCCCTCAAGGAGCTCGCGGAAGCCCTGGGTGGCGATGTTCGAGTAGTGGGCGAAGACGTCGGGGCCGCCGCCGTCCTGCTCGATGAAGCCGAAGCCCTTTTCCGAGTTGAACCACTTCACGGTGCCGCTGGCCATGTTTTTCTCCTTCGGGACGGTGCTCGGAGTTCGCCCTGTGCGGACTCCGGTCGCCGAGATGATCAGCCCGTCGGAAAAACGTCCAGGCAACCACTACTGCAACTGGCACCGACACTAACACGTCCGCCTCGCCCGTGCGTGATGATTAATTACGCTCCGTCGACCGGACCGGGAATATTCTGTGCGCGCCGCGTTGATTTCTTACCTCGCGACCACAGATATTGCTCCGCCCGCACCGCAGTGTCACCGCCGGGCGGGCCTGGCCGCACCGCCCTGACCTCCCACGACGCCCGTCGCGACGGCGACCGTCCCTCGCCCGGCGGCCAGGGCGCGGCCACCCGCCCCGGACCCGTACCGAGAGGAACACCACACCGCCCGAACAGCGCACCGCTAGGATCCGGGCCATGGCCCTGACCGCGCACGACGTCGACCGGTTCGAGGCGTCCCGGCCCCGCCTGGCGGCCCTCGCCTACCGTCTCCTCGGCTCCGCGAGCGAGGCCGAGGACGCCGTGCAGGAAACCTTTCTGCGCTGGCAGGCGGCGGACGTCGGCCGCGTCGAGGTGCCCGAGGCGTGGCTGACGAAGGTCCTCACCAACCTGTGCCTGAACCAGCTCACCTCAGCCCGCGCGCGGCGCGAGACGTACGTGGGCCAGTGGCTGCCCGAACCGCTGCTGGCCGGCGACCCGATGCTCGGCCCCGCCGACCGCGCCGAACAGCGCGAGTCGGTCTCGTACGCGGTCATGGCCGTACTGGAGCGCCTCTCGCCGGGCGAGCGGGCGGTGTACGTGCTGCGGGAGGCGTTCGACTACCCGCACCGGGAGATCGCCGCCGTCCTCGACATCAGTGAGGCCGCCAGCCAGCAGACCTTCCACCGGGCCAAGAAGCACGTCGCGCAGGGCAGGACGCGTACCGAGATCGACGAGGCCGCCGCCCGGCGGATCGTCGAGGAGTTCCTCGCGGCGGCCACCAGCGGCCGCACCGAACCGCTCGTCGCGCTGCTCACCCGGGACGCGTTCGCCGTCGGCGACGGCGGCGGCAAGGTGCCGGCCCGCGCCAAGGCGTTCGAAGGCGCCCTCGCGGTCGCGAAGTTCATGCGCGGCCTGTTCAAGCCCGGCAAGGCCAAGCAGGCCCTGGTCGGCGGCGTCCCCGAGGTCTACGCCACGACCGCCAACGGCGACCCCGCCGTGGTGGCGGTCGTCGACGGCCGGGTCGTCGGGGTGATCTGCCTGGAGGTCGTACCCGGGGGAATCGCCGCGTTCCGCAGCCAGGTCAACCCCGACAAGCTCGACCGCGCGACCCGCCGGTGGGCGGCCGCCGACCACGGGGAGCCGCTGTTCCGCGCGTTCTGACCCCTCCCGCGCCGATGTGACCTGCTTCACACCGCACTCCTGTCAGGAAACGGCGGGCCGCCCGGTTCAAGGGGCGAACCCGCTCAAGACAGGAGCCAGGAGATGCAGAAGCACCGGATCATCGTCCTCGGAGCCGGATACACCGGAGCCGGCGCCGCCGGCCGCCTCGCCAGGCGGCTGCGCGGCGACGACGTCTCCCTCACCCTCGTCAACGCCGAACCCGACTTCGTCGAGCGCGTCCGGATGCACCAGCTGGCGGCCGGCCAGGACCTCAGGCCCCGGCCCCTCACCGAGATGTTCGCGGGCACCGGCGTCGCCCTGCGGATCGCGAGGGTCACCGGCGTCGACGCCGACCGCAGGACGGTCACCGTCACCGCCCCCCACACGGCCACCGAGGCCCCCGCTGCCCCCGCTGCCACCGAGGCCACCGAGGAGCTGGAGTACGACACCCTCGTCTACGCCCTCGGCAGCGGCTGGAACGGCCAGGACGTCCCGGGCGTCGCCGAGCACGCCCACGAGATCGCCAGCCGCGCCGGCGCGCTGCGGCTGCGCGAGCGCCTGGCCGCCCTGGGCGCCGGGGAACAGGTGCTCGTGGTCGGCGGCGGCCTCACCGGCGTGGAGGCCGCGACCGAGATCGCCGAGACCCGCCCGGACCTGTCCGTCGCCCTCGCCGCGCGCGGCGGCCTCGGCGACTGGCTCTCGCCCAAGGCCGTCCGCCACCTGCGCGCGGTCCTCGACGGGCTCGGCATCACGGTGTACGAGGAGACCGACGTCGCCGCCGTGGCGGCCGACCACGTGACCACCGCCGACGGGACCGTCCTGCCGGCCGCGGTCACCGTGTGGACCACCGGCTTCGCCGTCCACCCGATCGCCCGCGCGACCACCCTGGAACTCGCCGACACGGGCCAGATCGTGGTCGACGACACGATGCGCTCGCTCTCCCACCCGGACGTGTACGTCATCGGCGACGCGGCCAGGGCGACGGGTCCCGGCGGCAAGCCGCTGCGGATGTCGTGCGCCTCGGGCGTCCCCGCCGCCTGGCAGGCCGCCGACGCCATCGCGGCCCGCCTGACCGGCGGCAAGCTCCCGAAGGCGTCGGTGCGCTACTTCAACCAGTGCGTCTCGCTGGGCCGCCGGGAGGGCCTGATCCAGTACGTCACCGCCGACGACCGCGCCGTCCGCGCCGCCCTGACCGGCCGCTTCGCCGCCGTCTACAAGGAACTGGTCTGCAAGGGCGCGGCCTGGGGCGTCGCCCACCCCACCCTCGGCCTGCCGACCCGCCGCCGCCCGGTCGTCGCGCACCGGCCGCCGCGGTCGGCGCAGCCCTCCGGGCCGGCCCCGGCGACGGAGACATCGGCGGCCTGACGCCGGCCGCCGATGAGTTTTCGAACGCCCTCCGGTCCTACCCCGTGACACCGCGAAAGCCCGGGCGGCGTCTCCCCCCGAGCCCGGGCGCCCACACCAGGAAGGCCACCACCATGACCGCGACCTCCTCCGCCCCCAAGGGCCCGGCCAGCTACTTCCCCGCCATCGAGAAGAAGTACGGCCGCCCGATAGCGGAGTGGAAGACCCTGATCCGCAGCTCGCCGCTGGTCAAGCACATGGAGCTGGTCGCCTGGCTGAAGACGGAGCACGCGATGGGTCACGGTCACGCCAACGCCCTGGTCGCCCACACCCTGGCGGAGCCGAAGGGGGAGTGACCCGCGGCGGACTCCGGCCCGGCCCGGGCCGTCACCCGGCCCGGGCCCGCCGCGCGATCTCCGTCCCCAACTCGCCTTGAGACTACTGGGCTTGCTGTTATATTCGGGCAGCTGTGCACGGGGGGCGGCCGGGGGGCCGGGCACTTTTCGCAGTCGTCGACGCACGCCTGACCGGCGTCGCCATCCCGTCACGCCTTTTCCTTGAGAGGCCCAGGAGGCGACGATGGCCCGTCGTACCACCGCCCGTTGTGTCGTCGCCGCGCTGGCCGTCCTGACCGTGACGGCCGGTTCCGGCTCGCTCGCGGTCGGCGCCGACGCGGAGACCGCTGTGGGCGCCAAGCCCGCCCAGAACGTCCAGAACTCCCGGAACGCCGTGGCGAGCACCGCCTTCGCGGCGGAGAAGGTCTTCCAGGCCGACCGCTACACCCCGCGCGCCGACCGCATCCACTCCGCGGGAGCCACCGGCTACCTGCACTTCCAGGAAGGCCGTTCCGGCTACCTGTGGACGTCGTACGCCACCGGCGCGACGACCGAGCTGGGCGACCTGCCCCCGTCCGCGATCCCCTCGTACCTGGGGGCGTCGTCCGACATCGTGGCCGACGCCGTTTCGCGCACCGGGACAGTCGTCCTCAAGGACATGTCCACCGGCGCCTCCACCGAGGTCACCCTCACCCACGGCATGTACTGGGGCGCCTACGGCGGCCATGTGCTGAGCCAGGCCAGTACCGACGACGGCAGCCGCGTGCTGTGGCTGTACGGCGACGGCGCGCCCGCCGAGGGAACCCTCGTCGAGGGCTGGCCGGCCGGGATCAAGTCGAACTTCGAGGTGCTGGGCGGCGACAGCGGCACCGCCGTCATCAGCTACGGGCTGGCGAACGGTGAGCGGCACCTGGTCCTGGTGGACCTGGCCGCCGCGAAGGTCACCGGTGACGTGACCGTGCCCGTCGCCCCGACGTCCGTCGCCCTGAGCGCGGACCGGCTGGTCTGGTTCCGTACGAGGTACGGGGTGGGCGGCACGGCGGCGCACGTCCTGGACCGCGCCGACCTGTCCGCCCCCGAGACCACGGTGCTCCTGCCCGGAACCGAGCGGGGCACCCCGTCCGTCGGCATCGCCGGACGCTGGCTGGTGGTGGCCCGCTCCGTGCCGCCCCTGGAGTCCGACGGCGCCGACAAGTCGGGCGAGCCCCTCATGGCCGTCCCCCTCACCGGCGGCGAGGCGGTCACCGTGCTGCGGCACGCGAACACCTCCCTGGTCGCGGCGCCGGAGGGCGGCCTGCTGGCCGTCGGCGGCGCCGACGCCGGGCACTGGGCGGTGCGCGGGATCTCCGACCCGGGGACGGGCGCCCCGACGGCGCCCGCGCTGACCGCCGTTCCGGCGGTGGCGGCGCGGATCGACCGGCTGTCGCTGGAGAACGGCACGCTGGCCACCGACGAGGCCGACAGCGGCTTCCTGGGCTCCTCCGTCACCACCCGGCGGATCGCCGCCGACGGAACACCGGACGCGCCGGCCGGGCAGACCTGGAGCCTCGGCCACCGGACCGGCCCGTACACGACCGGCGACGGACGGGTGGTGGCGTTCACCGCCGGCGCCAACCCCGACGGCAGCGGATCGTACGTCCAGTCCCTCAGCGGCGACGCCGTCTTCTACCTGCCCTCGGCCACCGGATCGATCCTCGACGTCACCGGCCGCTACGCCGTCGTCGACGGTGACTCCCCGGCCAAGCAGTACGTCGGCGACCTCGGCGGCTCCTCCGGTGGCGAGCCCGTCGTCACCCGACCGGTGACGGCCGCCTCCGTCTGGGGCACCAGGCTGTGGACGCCGGGCTCCGGCGCCGGTGTGCTCACCGCGAAGGACCTGAAGACGGGCAAGACCGTCGACACCGTCGCGACCGACGCCCCGTGCACCCCCTCGGACCTCCAGGCGGTGGGCCGCTGGATCTACTGGGCGTGCGGCCCGACCGGGAAGGCCGGCGTCTGGGACCGTACGGCGAAGAAGAACATCGCCGTCCCGGGCGGGCAGGCGCTGCTCGGCGACGGCTACCTCGTACGGCAGGACACCGCGGCCGGGGCGCTCCTGCTCACCGCCTTCGCCGGCGGCGCCCCGACCACCCGGAAGATCGGCGACCTCGTCCCCGGCGACCCCAGCCTGCCGGGGGTGACCTGGACCGTGGACAAGTTCGGCGGGCCCGTGGCCTACGTGGACGCGGACCACCGCATCCACCTGGTGCCCAGCGGCGTCGCCACCCAGCCGCTGGGCGTCGTCGAGTCCGAGGCGAGCGACCAGTCCTCGCAGAACGGCCCGGCCACCGGCCCGTGGTGGCAGTGGCGCGGCCTGCTCTCCAAGCCCGCCGCCTCCTGGACCGCCACGCTCACCAGCAAGACCACCGGCGCCACGGTCCGTACGCTCTCCGGCGGCGCGGTGTCCGGCGACCTGACGGCACGCTGGGACGAGCGCGACACCAAGGGCGCGCTGGTGCCCAACGGCGCCTACACCTTCCGGCTGACGGCCACCCCGGCCGACGGCTCGGGCCCAGCGGCGACGGTGACGCAGACGGTACGGGTGACCGAAGGGGCCGCGGTACGGCGTGACTTCACCAACGGCGCCACCTGGGCGCCCGACGGTACGGGCGACCTGCTGGCCCTCACCTCCTCCGGCGAGGTGAGCTACCGGCCGGGCGACGGGACGGGCGGCCTCGGCAAGAGCATGCCGGCCTCGGGCTGGCCCTCCTCCGTGACGCTGATCCCCTTCGGCGACCTCGACGGCGACCGCCGCAACGACGTCCTCGTCCGGTTCGGCGACGGCGAACTGCGGGTGTACCGCACGATGCTCGGCCGGCCGTTCCTCACGAGCACCCCGCACCTCACCCTGGGCAAGGGCTGGAACCAGTACGACGTGCTGACCTCGCCCGGGGACGTCACGGGCGACGGGCTCGCGGACCTGATCGCGCGCAACGCCTCGACGGGCGAGCTGTTCCTCTACCAGGGCACGGGCACCGGCAAGCTGGCGGCGCGGGTCCGGCTCGCGGGGAACTGGTCGGGCTACAAGAAGATCGTGGGCGCCGGCGACCTGAACGGCGACGGCCGCGGCGACCTCCTGGCCCAGGACCGCTCCAACACCCTGTGGCGCTACGACGGCACCGGCGCCGGCGTCTTCAAGGCCCGCGTGAAGGTGGCCACCGGCTGGGGCGCGTCGTACGACGCCGTCGTCGGCGTCGGCGACATCACCGGCGACGGCAGGGCGGACCTCGTCGCCCGCGACACATCCGGCGTCCTGTGGCGCACCGACGGCGACGGCAAGGGCTCGATCCGCGCCCGCGCGAGGATCGGCGCCGGCTGGCAGATGTACAAGGGCCTGTTCTGACCCCGCCGGGGCCGCTCGGTCACCGCTCGGTCACCCGTAGAGCGAGCGGCCCCCGGGGCTGTCGCCCGTGAAGCGCTGGCCCATGGCGATCTCGTCGCCCACCACCGACCAGACGGTCTCGTCGTCCTCGAAGGGCAGCGGGTCGACGTCGCCCGTCTCCGTGCGGACCCGGTCGACCTCGCCCTCCAGGCGCTCGAAGTCGGCCTCCTCGTCGGCCTCGTCGCCGCTGAAGACGAACGCGTCGAGCAGCCGCTGGAAGCGGAGGGTCACCTGGACGAGGGAGGAGACGTCCGTGTGCAGCCGCCGCACGCTCTCCTCGTCCGGGTCGAAGGCGTACACCCCGCCGGAGCCGGGGTCGAGCGCGAGGTGCGCGTTGAGCAGCCAGCCGACGACCGGCCAGTCACCCGCGTCCGCCGCCGTGCCCTCGAAGTCCTCGACGTCCTCGAAGTCCTCGACGCGCACGACGTCCCGGACGAGCGGCAGCAGGCCGTCGTCCTCGTCGGGCCGGCGCAGGTCGAGCGTCCCGGTGGGGACGCCGACGTTCTGGAGGAGGCGGGCGCCCTCGGTGTCCGCCGCGGCGGCCGGGAAGGCGGCGGTGGGCACGGTCGCGATCCGGTCCTCGCCGAAGAGATCGACGAGTTCGCCGCGGGTGACGTCGAAAAGCACTTCCACAACTCCGGACTCGGCGGCGCCGCGGGCGCCGTGGATGCTCGGCCGACCCGCCCCCTACGGGGTGAACCTCCGGTCCGAGGGCGAGAGGTCCATCACGGTATCAGTGCGTCCGCCGGCCGCGCCGTGCTGCGCCCACTGGCCCTCCAGCCACTGGACGTACGCGCGGTGCTCGCGGTCCTTCTTGTACTTGCTCAGCTCCTTGCCGTCCGGCCCCTTCTCGGACTGGTCGTACTTCGCGCTGTGGGTGACCTTCAGATGGTCCGGGAACTCCCGCGCCAGGTACTTGTCGCACTTGGGATTCTTCTGGCACGGCTCCCGTTCCGTGTAGAGCCGGCTGACGTTGCCCTCGTGGCCCTTCTTTATCAGCGGGTGCCCGAGGGAGCGTTCGGAGTGCGCCTTGCCGCTGGCGCCGACCAGGATGAAGCTCTTCCCGTTGCCGTCGTCGTACAGCGCCGAGGCGTAGTTGCCGCCGGGGACGTAGGAGCCGGGGCGCTCGGAGCGGTTGGCGTAGCGGCCGAGCTGGGTGGCGCGGGCCAGTTCGGTGGAGCCGGGCGCGACCTTCTTGGAGTCGACCGTGCCGCCGTTGCCGGGCTTGTCCTTGCGCTGCTTGTCGTTCTTGTTGTTCCACGGGTACCAGGCCTTGTCGCCGAGTACGTCGTTCACGCCGGAGGTGTCGTGCGGGTGGACGGGGCTGGTGGTCCCGTCGTGGTGCAGCTGGCGGATCGAACCGTCGTCGCTCAGCAGGTACATCGGCGTGTCGCCGTCCCGCCTGGGCTTCTTCACCTCGACCCGGTCGGCGTCGTCGCCGACGCCGCGGTCCTTGCGCTTCTGGTGCCGGGAGGCGGCCCGCACCCGGTCCGGGATGGTGTCGGTGACGTGGTCGGAGACCTTCTTGGCGGCCTTCTCCATGCCGTCGATGGCGCCCTCGAGAATGCCGTCGAACGCCTTGGTGAAGACGTCCTTGCCCTTGGCCTTGCCGAAGGAGTGCCGCGTCTTGCCGAGGTGGACGCCGGACTGGCTGCCCATGTCGCTGCCCTGGCCGGACACCTTGCCCGCGCCGTCCTCGAACTCGGCGTGGTCGATGACCGTCTTCTTGCCGCCGCCACCGCTGCCGGACGCCCCGTCGTCGCCCGCCGAGGCCAGCTTCATGCCGCCCGGCTTCTCACCGGGGTTGAAGGCGCCCTCGGCGAGGTCGAGGACCATGTCCGAGACCATTTCCTGGAGTTTGGCGGTGACGGGCTCGGTGACCTTCGCGACCAGGGCGGAGACGATCTGGTCGACCGCCTCGTCCACGAGCCGCTTCACGATGGTGCGCATCAGCGCGATCTCACCGGCCGCCGCCGCGGCGGACAGGCCCAGGGTCAGCGGCGCGGCGGCGAGTTCGGCGACGATGGTGCCGGCGAGCACCCCGAGCTCGACGCCCGCCTTCACCTTCATGCCGCGCACGATCTGGCCGACGCCGTCGCAGGCGTCCGCGAACAGCCGCGCCACCTCGGGGACCTTCTCCAGGTGACTGGTGCGCACGTGCGCCCAGTGCTTCTGCATGGACTCCACGGCCCAGCCCTCGGAGGAGTCGAGGATGCGCGTCACGGCCTTGTCCGCGTTGCCGCCGTGGCCCTCGAACTGGTCGGCGAAGTCCCGCATGGACGTCGCCATCTCGAAGTAGTCGTCCTCGTCGACGTTGGGCCAGTTGACCCCGATGAGGTCGAGCGCCTCGTCGATGATGCTCGGCAGTACCAGACCCATGCCGCGCGCTCCGTCCGCCGTCAGCCACCGCGTCTCCCGTCCCACAGCCAACTGCGCGGACCGCCGGGAGCACAAGAGGACACCCGACCGCGTCGCGGTTTCGTGACAGGAGGCCCGACCGATGGTAGTACCAACGGAGTTGGCCGGACCGTAAGCCCGCCGCCCGGCGGTGCGCCGTCACCGCCCCCGCAGCCGCACGAGCGCCTCGTCCGTCACCGGCCCCGCAGCCGCACGAGCGCCTCGTCCGTCACCGGCCCCGCAGTCGCACGAGCGCCTCGTCCGTTCCCACCACCAGGTCGCCGTCGGCCGTGAACGCGAGGGCGTGGGCCTGACCGCCGGGGCGGAAGGTGCGCAACCGGTCGTCGTCCAGCACGCGTTGTTCGACGAGGCCGTCGGCCCAGGCGATCGCGAGGACGAGCCCGGCGGCGGCCGTGGTCACCGCCACCGCGTTGACCGCGCAGTCGCGGGCGGCCACCGGCTCGGACAGGGGGCCGGTGTGCGGGGCCCAGGCGCGTACGGTGCCGTCGGCGCCGCCCGTGTACAGCAGCAGGACGGTGTCGCCGGGCGCGGAGACGGGCAGCGCGGTCCCGGCGACCGCGGTGACGCGCCCCGTGTGCAGTGGCGCGGTGCGCGGCGCGGCGCCGGCGGCCACCACGTGCACGGTGCCGGCCGCGTCGCCGAGGACGACGCGGTCCCCGGCGCCGGTCAGCGCGGTGACCGGCTCCGGCCGCCGCCGCACGTACTCCTGTACGGCCTCCAGGAGCCGTTCGCGCGCGGACGGGCCGTCGTCGAGGAGGGCGGCGAGCCCCTTGGGCCCGGCGGCGTCGGCGGCGCGCCCGGTGTGCAGGAGGCCGTGCTCGTCCAGCACGCTGACGGCGCCGTCGCCGTGCTCGGCGACGGCGCGGGCGCCGGGCACGGAGTGCGGCAGACGTCCGGCGGAGCGGGCGCCGTCCGCGTCGAGGAAGCGCACCGTGCCCTGGTGGTCGGCGACGACGAGCCGCCCGGCCAGCGGGCCGGTACCGGTCGCGAGGGAGCGGACCGGGCCGGGCCACGGCGGGGTGACGTCACCGCGCACCCGGTGCCACACGACGCTCCAGTCGGCGTCCCGGGCGACGGCCTCCAGCACGCCGGGCAGCCGGGGATCTGCGGCGTCGCCGAGGGCGGCGAGGAGGACCAGGGCGCGGTCGGCGGCCGGCTGCTCGCGGGTCAGGGCGGCCCCGGCCCGCAGCCAGGCGGCGCGCAGCCCGCCGTGGCCCTCGGCGGAGCGTTCGTACGCGGTGGTCACGCTCCAGGGGTCGGCGGCGCACACCGAGGCGGGATCGTCCAGGTCGAACGGCGCCGCCTGCTCCTGCTCCTGCTCCGGCTCCGTGCGGTCGTCCGGGCCGTCCGGGCCGCCCGGGCCGCCCGGGTCGTCCGGGTGGTCGGCGTACCAGGCCGCGCGGCGGGCCTCGTCGGTCCACCGCGGTTCGTCCAGGTCCATGCGGGCGCAGGCGCCGGCGGTGAGCGCCTGCGCCCACGGCGTGCCGGACCGTACCTCCACCAGAACCCGGACGTGCTCCAACGAGGCCATACCCAGAACGAGTTCGACGAGCGGGCCGGGCTGTTCGGCACCGTGCAGTTCGGGCAGCGCGATGACGGTGCGGCGCGGATCGGCGGCGAGCGCGGCCACCAGCTCGCCCGGCGAGCGGGCGGCGATCGACAACTGGTCGCCGAGCATCCAGGCGGCCGTGGTCGCGCTCTGGCCGGGCAGCGGCACGAAGCCGTGGACGCGGCGTTCGGCGACGGTGCCGGGGCGGGTGCCGTGGCCGATCAGCCAGGCGAGGAGCTTCGACTTGCCGCTGCCCGCGGAGCCGGTGAGCACGGCGAGGTTCGGGGCGTGGGGGTCGCCGAGCCAGGAGAGCAGCGCGGCCGCGGCGGGCTCCCGCCCGGCGGCGGGCCGCGACCAGTGCGGTGCCGGGCCGGCGTTCACGCACCCGCCCCGCTCGCGGCGGCGCCCGGGCGGCACGTCACGGCCGGTCCTGCCGCGCGGCGTGGGTGATGAGCTCCTTGACGCCCTCCTCGCGGGAGTCCGCGGTGTCGCCGTAGTCGAAGCTGTGCGTGAACTCGGCGTGCGGGAGGACGGCTTGCAGCCAGGCGGCGCAGTAGTGGCCGGGCATCATGCACGGTTCGAGTTCGCAGTAGACGCGGCGGACCTGCTCGGGCTCCACCCCGGCGGCGGACAGCTGCCCCCACAGCTGCTCCTCGGGGTGCGGGCGGCCGGGGCTTGCCTGCGCGGTGACGATCTGCTTCGCGCCGTCCGCGCCGACGTACTCGAAGGCCGACGAGAAGGGGAAGCTGAGGGTGTGGCGGACGTCGTCGAGCACCCGCGGCCACCAGTTCTCCCGGTCGGCGACGGCCTCCGGGTCGATCCGCCGGATCTCCCGGACCAGCGCGGCGAACGCCTCGGCGGCGGACGGGAGCCCGTCGGAGGCGGCGATCACCGGCAGGGCGCGGTCCAGGGCGGCGGCGCAGTGCGTGAAGGCGGCGATGTCCGAGCTGACGAACAGGGGGGCTTCGCCGCGGCCGAGGAAGAGGGCCTGCACGGAGCCGTCGGTGCGCACGCACAGATGCGCCAGCCGGTCGGTGCCGACCCGCACCCACTCCGCCCAGTCCCCTTGCAGCGCGACACCGCGGTGACCGGTGTACATCCCGAGGGTGGGCCCGTCGGTGTCGTCCGCCGCGATGAAGTACGGCCCGACGTGCAGCGGCACACCGACCTGCGCGAGGTGCGCGCGCGCCGAGGCGGGCACGGTCCCGTACGAGGCCGGCACGGTGATGCGGCGCAGCCCCTGGGGGCCGAACTGGGCGATGGCGGGGTCCGAGGGAAGCTCGGGCATCACAGACCTCTCACACTGACGGACTGACCACCACCACCCTATGCGCAGGCGGGGCGGGGCCGGGGGCGGTCGCCGCCGCGCACGGTTCCGGCATACGGAGCGACCGCCGGTGCGGGGACGGGGGTGGCGCGGGGCGAGTGCTCCCGCAGGACTCGGCACTCAGCGGAGCAGGAGCCCCCGCACGGAGTCAGGGCTCACGCGGCAAGGACATCCCGCGCCCCCGTACGACCGACCGCTTCTGGTCCTCCCTCGAACCGGTCGATCAGGTACGTCACCCCGGATGAGCTCGACGCCTAGCGCTTCTGCGCCCGGCAGCGCTTCATCAGCGCGGTGATCCGTGTGCGGTCCGCCCGGCCGTTCAGTTCGGTCAGGAGATCGTCAGGGCACAACTCGTAGAGGTCCCCCCACCATCGGCGCCCCCGGTTGTCCCAGATCCGGTATCCGCCCGGCACACCCCGCGCCACGTAGCGTCTCTTGCTCACAGTCCCCCGGTTCCCGCCGTACTTCTCCATGCGCGTGCTGGTCTCGCGCGCGTCCGAGAGCGCACCGCTGAAGGGATCATGACGTACTACCGGGCACTCGACGAGGGACTTTCCGGCAGGTGGAGCACACGGAGCCAGGCAGCCGGACCGGGAGACGGCGGCTCCCGCGGCACGACCGGGGAGACGGGCACGGCTGGCAGGACAGGCATGAGGCGGGCGAGTCCCTTCGCCGCCAGCACGACGCACACCACCGCCAACGGCAACTCCGCACCGAGCGCCATCGCCACCGCGGAAACGCGCTCCGCGCCCGGCGCCGCCGTCATGGTGTCGAACCAGGCGTCGACCACCAGCAGCGTCCCGGTGGCGGTGGCCGTGAGCGGGTACAGACGGTGGCCGCGTTCGGCCAGCAGCCCCGTGGCGATCAGCCCCAGGCACTCCAGGGCGTCCAGGCCGATCCAAACCGCGTGCCGGCGTCCGGTGACGTCCACGGCGGGCAGGCCGCCGGCCAGCACGACCATCCAGGGCAGCAGACCGAGCCCGCAGCCGACCAGGACGCGTTCCACCCGGTACCAGGGGCGGGTCCCGCCGCCGGCCGACCGGTGCGCGGCGTCAGGAGGCGGTCGGCGGTCACTCGGTGCGCTCATCGGATCGGTCTCCTCGCGTTGCCGGATCTCCCTCACGACCTCAAGCCTTCTCCCCGCGGCGGTCACCGTCAGTAATGCGGAGGTCCGTTCCGTGGTGGCACCAGTTGCACCCCCGGAGCGGATACCCACGCCATGGATCACTCCCGATCTCGCCCCATACCGTCTTCCCCATGCACACAACTGCGACTGCCCGCTTGCGGCGCGTGGTCACCCGGCCGTTCCCGGGAATCGGGCGCCCGGTCGCGTTCCTCGCCACGGGTGTCCTGATCCAGTTCGGTGTGCTGTTCGTCCTGGCACTGCCCTGGACGCTGTTCGTGCCGGCCGCGATGTGGGCCGTTCTCCTCGCGGTCCTCGTCCCGTCGGCCGCCGTCGTCCTGGCCGGACCGCTGCTCACCGGGGCGCAGCACGGCCGTTTCCTGAACCGCCTCGGCGTGGCCGTCCCGTCGCCCGACGCGGGGCGGCGACCCGGCCCGCTCACGTGGCTCCGGACCCCGGCGGGACGACGACAGCTCAACTACCACCTGCTCAAGGGGCCGTTGCTGTCCCTGGCGGCGGCCCTCACCCTCCTGACGTGGGCCGTGTCCGGCGCGGCCGTCACGGTCTACGGGTGGATCTGGCTGGTGCCCCTCGACCGGCGCGTCGACCACCCCGGATACGCCACGTGGGCGGCCTGCGTCACGGCAGCCGGCCTCGCCGGGCTGTACGCGGCCGCGTGGCTCTCCGGCGCCCTGTCCCGGCTCGACGTCCGCGTCGCGACCGTCCTGCTCGGCCCCAGCCGCGAGGAGCAGTTGGCCCGCCGGGTCGACGACCTGACCGAGAGCAGGGCGGGCCTGGTGGACGCCGTCGACGCCGAACGGCGCCGTATCGAACGGGACTTGCACGACGGCGCTCAGCAGCGGCTGGTCTCCTTGGCGGTCACCCTGGGACTGGCCAGGGCGACGCTCGACGACCTGCCGGAGGACGCCCGCCGTGTGCTCGACGAGGCGCACCGGGAGGCGAAGGAGGCGATCGAGGAACTGAGCGGCCTGGTGCGCGGGCTGCACCCGGCCGTTCTGGAGGACCGCGGCCTCGACGCCGCGATCTCGGGTGTCGCGGCCAGGGCGCCCCTCCCGGTACGGGTGCGGGCGGACCTGCCGTCGCGGCCGTCGCCGACGACCGAGGCCGTCGCCTACTTCGTCGTCTCCGAGGCGCTGAGGAACGTGGTGAAGCACGCCGAGGCGTCCAGGGCCGAGGTCCTGACGGTCGACAGTCCCGTCGGGGGGCCGACCGTGATGACCGTGGAGCTGCCGTGCGTGCCGTGATCGCCGAGGACTCCGTGCTGCTGCGCATCGGCGTGGTCAAGGTCCTGGAGACGGCAGGGTTCGAGGTGGTCGCGGAGGCCGGTGACGCCGCTGGTCATCAAACGGCAGTCACCGAGGACGGCGGTCCTGCTCCTCTCCCAGTACGTGGAGGAGCGCTACGCCGCCGACCTCCTGTCCGCCCACACCTCGGGCATCGGCTACCTGCTCAAGCAACGCGTCGCGGACGTCGAGGAGTTCGCCGACACCGTGCGCCGGGTGGCGGCCGGCGCCACCGCACTGGACCCGCAGGTGGTCTCCCAGCTGCTGGTACGCCGCCACAGCGACCCCCTGGACCGGCTCACCCCCCGCGAACGCGAGGTCCTGGAACTGATGGCGGGCGGCCGCTCCAACGCCGGGATCGCCGACCAACTCGTGGTCAGCGAGAGCGCGGTGGCCAAACACATCAACAACATCCTCGCCAAACTCGACCTCCCGAAGGCGGACACGGACCACCGCCGGGTACTGGCGGTGCTGCGGTTCCTCGGGGTGTCCTGAGCCGCCGGTCTCCCAGGAGCCCCCCGGCGTCCGAGACGCCGAGGGGCGGAGGGCCGGAGGGGCGGAGGGAACGGGTCAGGCGACCTTGAACTCGATCTGCGTGGCAGCGCCGACACGTCCGTACACGTCCACGCTCGCCACCTCGGCCACGTAGAAACCCGACCGGGACGGAGTCCACGCCACCGTGCTGTCCGAGGTCTGGTGGTACCCCGAGTCGGCGCCTCCACCGAAGACGCGCCACCGGTAGCCGCCGATGACGCGGCTGTCACCGGCCGGACGGCTCATCGTGATCGTGACGGGCTGGCCGGCGCCACCGTGACCGGAGCAGTCGTTGGCCGTGCACTCGGCGTACGGGGCCTTGAGGGAGAGGACGGGGGCCTGCGGCGCCGTGGCGGTCGCCGGGGTGAGCCGGTCCGCCATGACCGTGGCCGAAGGCGCGGAGTCCGCGCCGGCGGCGTCGACGGAGGCGACGTAGTAGTACGCGACCCCGGCGGGCGCGGTGGTGTCCTCGAACCTGTTCGCCCCGGTCGGATCTTCGTCGAGGAGCGTCCAGGCGCCGTTCGGGTCGGTACGCCGGTACACGTGGAACTTCCACGCGTCGGCCGGGAACGCCCAGGTGAGGGGGGTGGAGCCGTCGCGCGGTGCCGCGGTGACGGACTGGGGCGCCGACACCGGGGCGGGGGTGGGACGGACGGCCGCCGTGGACACGGAGGCGGGGGAGACGTTGCCGGCCGTGTCCACCGCGTTCACGCGGTACTCGACGGCGCCGCCCACCGGGGCGGCGGCGTCCAGCCACGAGGAGCCGAGGACGACCTGCGGGCCCGTGAACTCCTCCTGGCCGCTTCGCCGCGTCCACACCTCGTAGTGCGCGGTGTCGTCCGCGTTCGCCGTCCAGCGCACGTTGTTGCCCGCCGTACCGCCGACGGCCTGCACCCCGGTGACCTGGCCGGGCGGGGTGACGTCGGGGACGCCCGTGTCGGCGGTCGCCGACGGCACGGACGTGTTGCCCGCCGCGTCACCCGCGACGACCCGGTAGTACCAGCGCTTGGTGACGTCGAAGGAGGGCGTGTCCCGGTACGAGCCGTCCGTCAGCCGGGCGGCGACCGCCTCGAAGGGCCCCGCGGCGGAGGACGCCCGGTAGAGGCGGTACCAGGTCGCTCCCTTGACCGGCTGCCACTGGGTCCGCACGGCTCCGTCGGCCTTGGTGGCGCTCAGCCCGGCGGGTGCGGCGGGCGGCGTCCGGTCGAGGGTGGTGACGGCCTTGTCGGCGGTGCCGGCGGATGCGTTGCCGGCCTTGTCGTAGGCGCGCACCTCGTAGTAGTAGACGTCCCCGGTGCGCGGCAGGGAGGCGTCGGTGTACGAGGCGGAAGTCGTCGTCGCCAGCGGCTTGCCGCCGAAGTCGGTCCCCTTGAGCCGCCGGTAGACCCGGTAGCCCGCGAGGTCCATCTCCTGGTTCCGGGACCAGGTCAGCTTCGCCCGGCCGTCGGCGTACGAGACGGAGGCGCCGCCGGGGACGAGCGGCTTGACCTTGTCGACGGCCGCGGAGGTGCGCGGCGCGTAGGAGAGGGCGACGTTCGCCGGCCCGGTCCAGTTGGCGAAGTCGACGCGGAGGGTGTGCCTGCCGGCCGGAACGGTGATGTCGACGGTCTTCTTCCGGGTGGTGGAGACGTCCTTCCAGAGGTCCACCTTTCGGGCGCCGTCGAGGTAGACGCGGATGCCGTCACGTGCCGCCGCGGACAGGGCGAACGGACCGCCGGAGCCGAAGTCGCGGGTGACGGTCCACCGGACGCCGAAGGCGTCCTTCGGCAGCCCTGAGGCCGGCGCCCCGGCGCCCCAGTTCTGGTCGATCAGCGCGTCGCAGTCGGTCTTCCGGGGCGTGCCGGAGAACGTGGTGTTCGCGAAGAACTGCCGCTTGTAGACGGGTGAGGCGCAGCTCACGGTGGCGGCGGAGGCGGGCACGGCGCCCGCACTCAGCAGCCCGCCCGCGGTGGCCGCCAGTACCACCGCCGTGAGCACCGGCCCGCCGCGCCTCCGCACGCCACGCGTCCCGCGTGTCACCGGCCCCGTCACCATGCCCGCCCCCATGCGTACCTCCCCTTGGTCGTCGGCGCCGCGGTCAGGGCCGGGGCGCCGACGATCAAGACCTTCGAGGAGGACGGTTGGTTGTAGCGGTCGCTCGGCGCACCCGACTCCTACCGCCGCCGGAGTGCTGAGCCGGTGCCCCAGGCCGTCGCGCGATCCGCCGTCGCTCCGCCGCCTGCGCCGGAGCCGCACGGCCACGAGCACGCGCCCGACCCCGCGCTGTGCGCGACCACCCCGCAACATCCCGGCCGGGTGACGATCCTTACGTCCGACATGGAAGACATCGGGCTGCTCACTGCCGAGGGCCCACGTACGGTCCCACCTAGGAAAGGAACGGCCAAAGGTAGACCATTCCCGCGGTGCAAGCTGTGGCCGACCCGAGCATCCAAGACAAGGCAAAAGTGTTGGGAAGAACCTTGACCCAGGGCTTCTCCTCCTGTTCGGCGATATCGGATGCGACCCTTTTCGCGACCGGCACGAACATGATGACGAACATCGCCAGAACGCCACTGTAGATGTAAAGGGTGTGTGAGACGGAATAGCCTTTTATGGCGACGTTGGGCAGTAGATAGAGCCAACCGGCCAGCGGGGCGATGAACATGCGCAGCTTCGCCTTCTGCGTCGGCATGCACCAGTACATCGCGGCCATGTAGACGACCGTGACGCCGGCTGCGATGAGCCACCAGTCGTCTGTCGTCAAGCGGGAAGTCACGACTGCGGCTCCTTCTAAGGCGAAACATGACGTGCTTTTTTGCGGCCGAGCATCAAGATTCCATGGCCTCAAACTGCCATCGCGATCGGCGGGACAAAATTCACTCCGCAAAGACTGCCTGACCAATATACGCACTTGGTTGCCTGTCGTGAGTAGCAGCTTCTGGCAAGGAAATTAGCTGAACCCTGCCGAGTTCCGGCAAATTTCGCCGACGTGGCCTCACGATGCGTGCGTTAGACCTATGGGCAGCCTTCGACGCCGGGAGCTTCGACGGCACCTGGAGTCGTACGCCGTGCCGGGACCGGACCGGTTCGGCGATGTACGCGGACGCGGCCTGTAGGTGGACCAGGGTCTGTTCGGCAGTTGCCTGCTGCTGGGCATGCCGGTGGAGCCGGTGCCAGTGCGCGGCATGGGCGACGGCCGTGAGTACGGCGTCGACCAGCAGGTCGAGGGTGGCGCCGAGCGCGGCCGGCGGCCCTTGGGCCACCCCGTCCTCGCCGTGGGTGAGGTGGTGGGGGATGCGTTCGGCGGCAGCAGTGGCCTGGTGCCAGGGATTACCGCGGCGGTTGGGTGCCGGACGGGCCGGTCTTCGGCCGCACCTCCACGCCGGTCGCCTGCAGTTGGGCGAAGAGCGCTTCCTTGCTGAGCGAGGCGTTACTGCCCTTGGCCAAGGAAACTCCGACTGCGTTCGCCTTCTTGGCCAGTTCATTTCCTGCTGTTCGTCAGGAGCGCACGAGACGGGCGATGGCGTCGCTGGCTTCTTTCAGCTTGATGTCGCCGTTGTCGCTGCCGTCGGCAACGGCGGTGCGTACACAAGTGTCCATGTGCTCATCGAGCATCCGCAGGGCGAAGGACTGCAGGGCTCGGGTGGTGGCGGAGACCTGGGTGAGGACGTCGATGCAGTAGGTGTCGTCCTCCACCATTCGCTGCAGTCCCCGGACTTGCCCCTCGATCCGCCGCAGTCGTTTGAGTACGTCCTTTTTCCCGTTGCTGTAGCCGGCCATCGGACTTGCCCCCCTCCTCCTCCTCGCAGCGAGTCAGTGCGGGTGGTTGCTGTCGGTGTGTGCTGCGCCGGTGGTCGGCTCCGGCGCGTCGGCGGGGCCGGCGGTCGTTCCGGTGCGGACGGTGAAGGCCGCGGTGCGCACGGTGCCGTTGTGCTGGAAGTCGAGGAAGAGGCGGTATGTCCCGTCGCTGGGCGCGGTGGCGGTGAAGGAGACGTCGGGGCCGGGCTCGGTTGTGCCGTCGCCGGGTTCGCCGTTCGGGTGGACGTGGAGGTAGGCGAGGTCGCCGGAGCGCAGGGCGACGAGGTGGCCGTAAGCGCCGAGGTAGGGCTCCAGGTTGGTGACGGGACGGCCGTCACGGCTGACACTGAGGGCCAACTTGCTCGCCTTTCCGGGGCGCAGGTCGCCGTTCAGGGTGACGGTGTAGCCGTCGGTCGTGGCGGTGGCCGCGGGTTCGGGGAGCACTGGAGCCTTGTAGGCGCCGGAGGCGGCGAGGTCTGCGCCCAGAGTGAGGTTGGTGGCGCCCTCGGCTGCGGGGGTGAAGTCGGTGAAGACGCGGTAGGGGCCGGCGGCGGGCAGGTCGACGGGAGTGCTCCAAGTGCCGTCTGCTGCCCGGGTGGGGTGCAGGTGGCGGTAGGTGAGCAGATCGCGTGAGGCGAGGATGAGGTGGAGTTCCTTGCCGTGCTCGCGCCGGTAGGACGTCACCTGCCGTCCGTCCTGGTCGCGGATGACGAAGCGGAGTTCGCTCCTTTCACCAGCTGTCACGTGGGGGGTCTCGAGGTCCAGGGTGTATCCCGCCTCGGAGATCTGTAGTCCCGCGGGGGGTTTGTCCGCGTGGTCGCCGTGGCCGGATGGCGCTGACCGGTTGTGCGCTGCGTGTGCCGCCGGCTCCGGGTCCCCGGCGACGGGTCCGACCGCCCCGCCGACGCCGTAGGCGGTGCCGAAGGCGGCCGCGAGCGTGGCTGCGAAAGCAGTGATCTTCAGGCCGGTGTTCATGGCGAGTTCCTTCTTTCGGAGTGCTGCTTCTGCCGACTGATAGCGCCGACTCTATACCCGTGGGGGGTATGTACAAGTGGTCAACCAACGTTTGCCAAGGGTACCTCGGGGGGGTATATCTAGGCAGGCGACCGAACGTACCCCTGGGGGGTACCTAATCGACTTGTCCAGGAGGAACCATGTCCTGCTGCACCCCTGACGGAAGCTGCTCCACCGGCGCCAGCACCGGCACGGCGACGGCCACCGTCGGCACCGCCACCGTCTACAACGTCTCCGGAATGACCTGCGGGCACTGCAAGGCCACGCTCACCAAGGAGATCGGAGCCCTGGAGGGCGTCCTGTCGGTTGAGGTCGACCTGGAGACCGGCCAGGTCACCGTCACCACGGCGGACGAGCCCGACGACGTGCTGTTGGCCAAGGTCGTCGACGACGCCGGCTACGAGCTCACCGGCCGCTCGGCCTGAGAGGCCCGCAACCGGCCGGGCCCGCCCGCGGGTCCGGCCTCCTTCTCCACACGTTCGTTCTGTCCTGACCAACACGAGGAGTAGTGATGGCTACCACCGTCCCCGACACAGCCGAGGTGGAACTCGCCATCGGCGGTATGACCTGCGCTTCGTGTGCCGCCCGGATCGAGAAGAAGCTCAACCGGATGGAAGGGGTCACCGCCACCGTCAACTACGCGACGGAGAAGGCAAAGGTCAGCTACGCGGCCGACGTGTCCGTCCCGGAGCTGATCGCCACCGTCGAGGCCACCGGGTACACGGCCCGCGAACCGGAGCCGGTCCGTGCCGAGCCCGTGAGCGGCGCGGGGAGTGCCGAGCCCGCCGACGCGCTGCGGCCGCTGAGGCAGCGGCTGGTCACCGCCGTGGTGCTGGCCGCCCCGGTCATCGCGATGGCGATGGTGCCGGCGCTGCAGTTCGAGTACTGGCAGTGGCTGTCGCTGACCCTTGCGGCGCCCGTGGTGACCTACGCCGCCTGGCCCTTCCACAAGGCGGCGTTCACCAACGCCCGGCACGGCGCGGCCACCATGGACACGCTGATCTCGGTGGGGACGTCGGCGGCGTTCCTGTGGTCGCTGTGGGCACTGTTCTTCGGCACCGCGGGCACCCCCGGTATGACGCACCCCTTCGAGCTGACCATCGCCCGCAGCGACGGCGCCGGGAACATCTACCTGGAGGCCGCCGCCGGGGTGACCGCGTTCATCCTGGCCGGTCGCTACTTCGAGGCCCGTTCCAAGCGTAAGGCGGGGGCCGCGCTGAAGGCCCTGCTGGAGCTCGGCGCCAAGGACGTGACCGTACTGCGGGGCGGCGCCGAGGAGCGGATCCCGGTCGCCGAGCTGAGGGTCGGGGACCGTTTCCTGGTCCGTCCCGGCGAGAAGATCGCGACCGATGGCACGGTCGTCGAGGGCATGTCGGCCGTCGACGCGTCGATGCTCACCGGTGAGTCGGTGCCGGTGGAGGTCGGCGTTTGTGACGCGGTCACCGGTGCGACCGTGAACGCGGGCGGCCGGCTGGTGGTCGAGGCGACGCGGGTCGGCGCCGACACCCAGCTGGCGCGGATGGCGAAGCTGGTAGAGGACGCGCAGAACGGCAAGGCCGCCGCCCAGCGGCTCGCCGACCGCATCTCCGGCGTCTTCGTGCCCGTCGTGATCGCCCTCGCGCTGGCCACTCTCGGCTTCTGGATCGGCAACGGCTCCGGGCTGACGGCCGCGTTCACCGCCGCCGTGGCGGTCCTGATCATCGCCTGCCCCTGTGCCCTGGGCCTGGCCACGCCGACCGCGCTGATGGTCGGCACCGGGCGCGGCGCCCAGCTCGGCATCCTCATCAAGGGCCCCGAGGTGCTGGAGTCCACCCGCAAGGTCGACACCATCGTCCTCGACAAGACCGGCACCGTCACCACCGGCCGCATGACCCTGCTCGCCGTGCACACCGCCGATGGCATCGAGAAGGGTGACGTGCTCCGGCTGGCGGGCGCCCTGGAGCACGCCTCGGAGCACCCGATCGCCCGCGCCGTCGCCGACGGAGCCCTGGAGAAGCTGGGCACGCTGCCCGCACCCGAGGACTTCGCCAACGTCCCAGGGCTCGGTGTGCAGGGCGTCGTCGACGGCCACGCCGTCCTCGTGGGCCGCGAGAAGCTGCTCGCCGAGTGGGCCATGGAGCTGCCCGCTGGGCTGGCGCGGGCCAAGGCCGATGCCGAGGCGGCGGGCCGCACCGCGATCGCCGTCGCCTGGGACGGCGAGGCCAGGGCGGTCCTGGAGATTGCCGACGCCGTCAAGGACACCAGCGCCGAGGCCATCGGCCGGCTGCGCGCCCTGGGCCTGACCCCGATGCTCCTCACCGGCGACAACAGGGCCGTCGCCGAGTCGGTGGCCGCGGAGGTCGGCATCGCTCCCGAACACGTCATCGCCGAGGTCATGCCCGAGGACAAGGTCGACGTCGTCAAGCACTACCAGAACGAGGGCCGTTCGGTGGCGATGGTCGGCGACGGGGTCAACGACGCCGCCGCGCTCGCCCAGGCCGACCTGGGCCTCGCCATGGGCACCGGCACCGACGCCGCCATCGAGGCCGGCGACCTCACCCTCGTCCGCGGCGACCTGCGCGCCGCCGCCGACGCCATCCGGCTCGCCCGCAAGACCCTCGGCACCATCAGGTCCAACCTGTTCTGGGCCTTCGCCTACAACGTCGCCGCCCTGCCGCTCGCCGCGGCCGGGCTGCTCAACCCGATGATCGCCGGAGCGGCCATGGCCTTCTCCTCGGTCTTCGTCGTCGGCAACTCGCTGCGGCTGCGCGGCTTCGAGGCCGCGAGCTGACAACCGCATCTCCTCTGCAGCGCGGACGAGGGGCGGGCCATTGGGCCCGCCCTTCCTTGTCCGTCAGCTCCCCTTATGACTCACGAGGGAGACCTCGTGCGCGGCTTCGTCCGCCACGGCAGCGACGGCGTACAACTGCGCGACACGACGCCGGGGCGAGGACTGGGGCCGGACCTGCGGACGGCAGCCCTATGGGTTCGGCGCTCTGTGATCCGCCGTGGACCGGGATCGCCATGGGCAGTTCCCAAGTGCAGCTAACCCGCGCGCCATCGGGGGCTGCCGCCAGGGCTCTCGTGAGGGCCCGCTCATCCCGTCAGCGCCTCCGGCTACGCAGAGCTGAAAGCTGTTGCCGTCCTGCGATACATACCCCACGGGGGTATGCTAAGTTTCCCGACAGGTACCCCCAGGGGGTATATAAGGCTCCGTATCCGGAGAGGGGAAGGCAATGCCATCCGTCAGTCCCAAGCGCTGGTGGGCACTCGCCGTGCTCGCCACCGCCCAGTTCATGGTGATCATGGACACCTCGATCATCGGGGTCGCGCTCCCCGAGATGCAGAAGGACCTCGGCTTCTCCCAGGGCGACCTGCAATGGGTGTTCAACGCCTACGTCATCGCCTTCGGCGGTCTCCTGCTCCTCGGCGGCCGCCTGTCCGACCTGCTCGGCGCACGTCGGGTGTTCACCGCCGGCTGGACCGTGCTCATCGGCGGGTCGGTCGTCGCCGCAGCCGCTCAGACGGCATGGGTGGAAGTCGCCGGCCGTGCCGTCCAGGGTGTCGGTGGCGCGCTGATCGCCCCCGCCGCGATGACCCTGCTCATGACGCTGTTCGCCCACGACCCGAAGGAACTCGGCAAGGCCATGGCCCTCTACGGCGCCGCGGCACCGGCCGGTGGCACCGCGGGCGTCTTCCTCGGCGGCGTCTTCACCGAATGGCTGAGCTGGCCCTGTGTGTTCATCATCTACATCCCGATCGGCGCCGCCACCCTCGCCGCGACCAGACTGCTCCCCGCCGTGGCACCCCGCCGAGGAGCGATCGACGTGCTCGGCGCCGTCGCGGTCACCGCAGGCCTCGCCCTCGCCGTCTTCGCCGTGGTACGCGCCCCCGAGATCGGCTGGGGAGCCACCTCGACCGTGCTCGAACTCGTCGGAGCCGCCGCCCTGCTGGCGCTCTTCCTCGCTCTGCAGAAGACCGTGCGCCGGCCCCTGATGCCGCTGGGCATCTGGCGCGTGCCGAGGCTCGGCTCGGCCAACCTGGCCATGATTCTGCTGGGCGCCGCGTGGATCCCCATGTGGTACTTCCTCAACCTCTACCTGCAGCAGGTCCTCGGCTACGGTGCTTTCGCCTCCGGTGCGGCGCTGCTGCCGATGACCGTGCTCCTCATGGTCTTCATGACCGCCATCACCGCGCGGCTGCTGGCCCGCCTCGGCGCCAAGCCGCTGATCGGCGGCGGCCTGCTCGTCCTCGCGGCCGGCCTGGTGTGGCTGTCGGCCGTCGAGCCCAGCGGCTCCTTCGTCGTCGACGTGCTGCCCGCCTCGCTGGTTGCCGCGCTCGGCATGTCACTGGCGTACATCCCGGCGATGATGGCGGCCATGTCCGGTGCCCCGGCCGAGCAGGCGGGTCTGGCCTCCGGCATCGTCAACACCACCTATCAGGTCGGTTCGGCACTCGGCCTGGCCGCTCTCACCGCCCTGGCCACCTCCCAGGGCGCCGGCCGACTCGGTGATCTGCCCGCCCTGACCGACGGCTTCAGCGCGGCGTTCACTGCGGCCGCTGCCATCGCCGCCGTCGGCGGTCTCATCACGCTCCTGGTGATGCGTACCGAGAAGGACGAGGCCGCCGCCAGTGCGGAGCAGCCCAGCGCGCCGGGTGAGAAGGCGAAGATGTGAGCCATGGGCTGTGAACCCGCCAAGAAGCGATGTCACGGCCGGCGGCCCGCCAGATCGCCATCCCCGGATCTGGCGGGCCGCCGGCACCTGTCGCCACCCCGATGACCGACAGGCAGTCCCAGGAGGGATTCCACCCATGGCCACACCGTCATGGACCGTCACGTCACGCCGGGCAGCCGGACACCCTGTCGTCAAGATGACGGTCGTCGCGCTGCTTCAGGCCCTCGCGTCCCATCTCTCTCACCAAAGTCTCGACCGTCCGTCCTGCACGGGCGCGTGTGTCCGCCATCACGCCCGAAACGGCCGCTCCTGAACGCTGCCGGCGCAGGCTGGAACACCATGGCAGCCACCGTCGTCGACGACGTGCGCCGACGCCGCCCGGTCGAACCTGGGCGGGGTGGGCCGGAGTCGCACCGTCGGCTTCCTGGCAAGGGCCTGCCCGGCGGATCAGGCTGGCGTCGATGACGCCGAGGAGGCGATCGAGTTCGGCTCGCTCGGCCTCGTTCATGAGCTCGACGGCGTTGCTGAGGCTCTTCTCGGTGAGCCGCTCCATGAGCGGGGCGAGGAAGCGCTGCAGAACATCCGGAGCTTCGTCCATCGTGCGCCGGTACTCCCGGTATCGCTTGATCTGTGACTCCATCTCTTCGAACTCGACGAGAGAGGCACTGAGGACGCGGCTCTGCTCCTCCTTGCTGTACGGGCACCCGTCGAGGTGGTGCCACGTGTTGGTCTCACGCCGGCGCTTGAAGTCCGTGTAGCGGAGCAGGACGACGATCTCCGATCGGGCTCGGGCCTTGGGCGTACGGGAGCTCCGCCTGGGAGTGGGCGGGTGAACCATCAATGGTCCGGAGAACCGCCGGTTTGCCCAACCGGCGATCGTCGGCTACGTTACGTCGCTTTCTGGTCAGCGGCGGCGGCCGGAATAGTTCGCGGTGTCCTGCGTCAGCGGCGTGTTGGGCACTGAGGGCTTCTGGCGGTGACTGCCTGCCATCGGGCATCGACGTCGAGAAGATCGTCCGGGACGTCCAGCAGCGGCATCCACAGGCCCAGTGGGTGGTTGTCGCCCAGCTCGTCTACGCCTTCCTCGCGAACCTCACCGATGAGGACCGAAGCGATCTCCTGCACACGGTCCGTCCGATGTTCCTGGAATACGGGGAGAAGGATCTCGCAGAGCAGCTTGCTCTCCTCCGCGTCCCCAAAATGGTCTAGACGACAAACAAACCCCAGGCCGGTGACCTGGGGTTTCAATCTGGAGCGGGTGACGAGAATCGAACTCGCGCTCTCAGCTTGGGAAGCGACGGCGCTTGCCGGGGCAAGTGACCTTCGACCTGCCCGTACGCGGCTGTTGACGGTCTTTCGGCGTGCTGGATCACACCGCTTTTCACCGTGGTTCTCCCCTCTTACGGGCACGCTGTGGGCATCTTACGGGCACGCTGTGGGCACGAGTCCGTACAGGAGGCTCGGGCAGGGGCTCGGCTCGCGCCTCGGAGTGCCGGTGCTGCGGCTGCGCGGCGCCTCCGGCAGTGGGAATCGCTGGTGCACATGAAGCGCGGCGCGCCTGCCCACCACCGCCCGGCGTCGTCGTCAGCCGCGCCACTCCACCAGGAGCAGCGGCGCGTCGTCCGTGGTGTGTCCGCCCCGAGCCCGCTTGAGGGTGTGGGACAGGGAACGCGCCACCGCCCGGATTCCGCGGCCGGTTCTCTCCATCTGGTTCACCCACTCGATCAACTGACCCTCCCCGAACTGCTCTTCGCCCGTCTCGTGCTCCCCGACCAGTCCGTCGGTGAAACAGAGGAGGCGGTCCCCCCTCTCCAGGCGCATCTCGTTCATCCATCGCAGGTGCCCCGTAGTGGTGTCCAGCCGCATCATCTGAGCGGTCGCGAAGTGCTCGGGGCCGAACTGCTCCGCCACCGCGCGGTCTATGAAGGAGTAGATCTCCGGCAGCCCGATGCCGGCACGGCGGGCGTGGCGGCAGGCGCCGATGGCAACGGTAGCCGTCGTGGCCACGTCCAGGCCGTGCCCCATCGCGTCGATCATGGCCAGGTGGAGGACGTCCCCGTTGAGGGCGTAGTCGAAGCTGTCACCCGCCACGTCATAGGCGGGTTCCAGGATTCCGGCCACGGCGATGCGCGGCATGATCATGGCCAGGGGCGGCAGCAGGGCCCACTGGATCTCGGCGGCGACGCTCATCGGCGCGCGCCGCCGCACTCCGAAGAAGAGGTCGGAGTAGCCGTGCTTGGTCACCAGCAGGTCGGCCGCCAGGCCGGCGATCCGGTGCAGCAGCCGGCGGTCGTGGCCGTCGACGCTGTCCAGCGTCACCGACATGACGCCGACCTGGTCACCGCCGTCCAGCAACGGCAGATGGACCCGCACGCCGTCGTTCCCGGCCAGTTCGAGGGACTGGGCGTCGAGAAAGCACCGGCCCGCCTCGGAGTCGTCGATCGGCTGCGGCTCCCCGCCCATGAGGCCCTCACCGGGCAGCGGCGCCAGCAGCAGTTGGCCGTAGTCCTGGAGCAGCACCTGCGGCCGGCGGCCGCCGAGTCGTCCCAGCACGTCGGCGACCAGGGGCCCGATGCGATCGGGCGGCAGATCGTGCGCGCGGTCGAGGATCTCGCCCAGGAGGGCTTCCCCGAAGCTCTCGGAGCGGTCCGCGCCGCGCCACCCGGCCGTCGGCCTCACACCCGCCGTGGTGCGCTCCACCCGGGAGGCGGGCCGGGACGACGAAGGTTCTGTCGGTGTCATCGCTCCATCACGGAAATAACGGAGTAACGGGATCACGGGATCACGGGATCACGGGATCAAAGACTCACGGGATCACGGACGCCCGTACCGGCCGGCAGTCCGCACCGGCCGGATCGGGCCGCTCACCTGGGTCCGGCTCCTCCCTCCGACTCCCACACCGCCTGTCCGTCGAGGCCGCTCTCGGCGAGGGCCAGCAGGCGCGGGGCCGACAACGGGTTCCCCGGGTCGGCGGCCGCGGACAGCAGCAGGGCAGCGGCTCCCGCCGGCTCCTCCGGGGGCACCACCAGCAGTTCCCAGCACCCGACGGTGCCGCAGTCCACGGTGATGGCGTGCGCCTCGGCGGCGCCGTCGGTCAGGGCCACCTCGATCACCTGCCCGGGCGCCATCACCTCGCGCGGCGCATCGGGCCACACGGAATTCCCCACCGTGACGCGGGTGACGGTGCCGACACCCGGGTCCAGGGAGCCGACCAGTGCGGGCAGCTCCAGCTCCAGCGCGTCGCAGCGCGGCCACCACGCCCCGTCCAGCGGTCCGTGGCTGCCGTCCGGGGTGAGGCGCAGCCGGGGCAAGGGCATCCGGTAGGTGTGTCCGTCGTCCGGTGCCGGGCTCTCGGCCGGCTGGGTGGCGTCCATCGTGCGATCCCGTCCCGGGCGGCGCCCCCGGCGCCCGTGTCTGTCCTTCGCCGGGAACGGCGCCGTCGTCGTACGCCCGCAAAGCTCTCGGTACCTGCCAGGCTACTCCCGGCGTGGCCGGGGAGCGGGGCGCTCGACCGGCACCCGCAGCCGCGCACGTACGGCAGACGGCCGGGCGGTGTGGGCGGTGTGGGCCGCGTGGGCGGCGTGGGCCGGTCCGGACCCGACGACCGCGGGCTCGTCTCCGTTCCGGTCGGTCAGCGGTCTGCCGGAAGCGGGCCTTCGGCGGGCAGGACCAGCACGCAGGGGGCGACGGGGCCGGGCAGCCCGACGACCTCGCCCATGTTCCGCCAGCCCCAGGACGCGAAAGCGGACTGGCCGGTCCGGTCGGCCGGATGGAGCAGGGCGACTCCGAGCGGAACGTGCCGGTCTGCCAGCAGCCGCTGCTGAAGGCGGCGGGCTATCTCACGGTTCTGGGCGTGCGAACGGGCGACGACCTGCGTGAGCACGACGAACCGCGCACGGGAGGTGAGCCGCTGGACGATTCCCTGGAGCGTCGCGTCGAACCCCCGGCGGCCCGCGCCGTCCGGCCCCACCGGGAAACCGAAGGCACACCCGACCAGCACCGTCGTCTCGGCCACCAGCAGCACGAAACCGGGGCGGTGGGCGGTGACCGCGAGGCGGCGCAGGAAGTCCCCACGGTCGTGGTACGCCTCGCCGGGCGTGCCCGCGACGGACTCGGCGGCCAGATCCGCGATGTCCTCGCACAGGTCCTCGGCCTGCTGGCGGGTCAGCCGGCGGACCCGGATCGCGTCCTTGAGGGCCGGCGCGTCCCTGAGGGCCGGTGAGTCCTTGGAGGTCAGCGCGTCCTGGAGGGCTGGCTGGTCCGGTCGACCGGCGGGTCCCTCGTGCGTCCGGGCCGCGGTGTCCGACGGGCCGCCGGGCGGTACGGGGGCCGCGGGGGCCGCCAAGAGCGGCGAAGCGGGGTCGGCGGCGTCGAGGAGCCGGACGATCTGGGCGCACGGATGGTGCAGCCGCAGCCGGGAGTGGATCCGCCCGGCACGGTGCGACGCCGAGAGGAGGACGTCCAGGCCCCTGTCGTCGCAGGAGCCGACCGCGGCCAGGTCGACGTCGATCACGGTGACGCCGTCCAGCAGGCACTGCTCCAGCGCGGCCCGCAACAGCGGCGTCGTGGCCGGCCCGATGTCCCCGGCGAGCGTGACGAGCGTGTGCTCCCCCCGGTTGCGCCGGTGGATGTCCAGCCGGGAGAGAGCCATCGCAGGGGACATGGTGCCGACCCGTCTCCGCGCCGGCCACTTGAACGGCCCGGAAGTCCGTCGTTCGCCGAGGACGACCCGGCGTGACGGCCGGAGTGCGTGGTGCCCTCGGTAGGTCCACCGTACGCCGCCCGCGATCGGTAACGGCTGCGCCGCGGGGAGTCAGGAGTACGGTGGGGAGGGTCGAGGGTCCTTCGTACTCCGGTGACCGGGCTGGTCTCGTCCTCGGCGCGCGGCACATCACGGATGAGCCGCGCGACAACACGGGCCCAGCGTCTTTCGCGGCCCGGGACAGGTTCCGCCCGATGACCACCGAATCCGCTCCACCGCCGTACCCGCTGCCGATCGGGGAGACGTCGGACGATCAGCCCGCCGATGGCAGGGTCGAGGTCCGTATCGTCTCCCTGGACGCCGAGGCGGCCCGGGACGTCGCGGACGCCCTGCGACTGCTGTTCGCCGGGGGCGAGCAGCGCAGCTACCCGGCGTTCCCGTCGGGCACGGGCACCCGGCTGCACCTCACGCTCGACCCCGCGCGGGCCGCCGACTCGCTCCGCTCCTGGCTGGAGGCCAGCAGACCACAGGTCGACCGGACACATCCGGGCGAGACCGTGCCCTTCCCCACCCCGTCGGACCGTTACGCGCCCGCCGGACCCCCGGCCGCGGCGAGCCCCGCGCCTTCCTCACCGCAGGAGTCCTCATGACCACCGCCCCCTCGCTCCACCCGCCTGCCGCCCGGCTGCGGCTGGGAGCGCAGCCCGGCCAGGGCGGCGCCGTCCGGCGCATCGACGGCGCCTGGTGGCCGAGGTCGTACGACCTGACCGCCGAACTGCCCGGCCTGATCGCCGCGTTGCCGCTCCGCTGGGGACACGTCACCAGCGTCCTCGTGAACGGGGCGATGTGGTCGCTGTCCGGTGACGGCACGCCCGTCGGCGACTGGCAGGTGCACATGCGCCGTCCGGGTTCGCCGCGAGCCGAGGACACCGTCTGCCTGCTCACTCCCGGGCAGGGCCGCTGGGACCTGCTCGTCGTGCCGCCCGCGGCCACGGCGGAGGAGGCCGAACGGCTCATGACGACGGCCACCGCGGACGTCTCTCGCAGTGGACGCCCCGCCTGACCCGGCGTTCACGGGACGCCGGGCCCGACTAGGGCGGTGCGGAGCAGGCGATCCTTTGATCCGCGCCCAGGAGGGCCCGTCGTGGTGCGGGACGAAGGGGAGGGAGGGCCCCGTCCGGGTCAGCCGGGTCACTCGGGGAGTTGGGCCAGGGCGAGGGCGAGCGTCTGCTGCGTTTTGAAGAGTTCGTCGACTCCGGTGCGGTACAGGCGCCGGGCGAAGGAGCCCGTGACGGGGCCGAGCAGGACGAGCCCGCGGGGAGTCGTGTACGCGTGGAGCAGGAAGCCGAGGAGGACCTCGTCGCCGAAGTCCAGTCCGGAGAGGTCGACCACGAGCGGGCGGCCGGTGGCTCCGGCGTCCCGGAACGCCTGCTCCAGGACAGTGACGTTCCACGCTCCGGTACTGCCGAGCAGGGCCAGGACGCAGGCGTTGGGGCGGGTGACCTCGGTGATCCGGACCGACAGACCATCGGGCGGGCGTTCCTGCATGTCTGGTGCCTTCTATCCGTCATGACGCCGTTCATGCACTGTCCGGCGCCGGAAGTCGCACGGCTGGTCGCCCGTCCGGGGATCAGGGGCGTGGGGGGACGCGCAGGGACAGCAGGGCGGTGTCGTCGCTGGCCCAGCCTCCGTGGTGGCCGGCCAGGACGTCGGCGATGTGAGCGTTGGTGGCGGCCGCGTCCATGCCGTGGGTGTCGGCGAGGGCCCGGGCGAGGGCCTCTTCGTCGAAGATCGGCCGGTGGGGCAGGGGGCTGCGCGGATCGGGGCGGCTTTCGCAGGCGCCGTCGGTGTAGAGGAACAGCAGTTCGCCGGGGGCGAGCCTGAACCGCACGTCGGTGAGACGGACGGTGGGCATGACGCCGAGGAGGGTGCCGGGGACGCCGGTCTCCTGGACGCGGCCGTCGGCGCGGCGGATGAGGGCCGGGGGATGCCCGGCCGTGCACAGCCGTCCGGCCGCGCCGGTGGGGGTCGTGCGGAAGGTGGCCTGGACGGCGGTCAGGTAGCGCGGAGCGCGTTGGGCGAGCATGGCGGTGTTCAGCCGGTCCAGCACCGCGGCGGGCGAGAGGTGGTCGCCGGCGTCCGCGCGCAGCGTGTAGCGGGCCAGGGCGGTCACCTTGGCCGCTTCGGTGCCCTTGCCGCAGACGTCGCCCAGCACGGCCGTCCACCACGGCCCGCGGGCGTGGAAGAGATCGTAGAAGTCGCCGACCACCTCCACGTCACCGGTGGCGGCCAGGTAGCGGGCCGAGGCGTCCAGGCCGGGAACCGGTCGCAGCACCGGGGGCAGGAGGCTGTCCTGGAGGCTCCGGGCCAGATCCCGCGAGACGGCCAGCGCGTTCCGCGCGCTGTGCAGTGCGCTCTGCGCGACGCTCAGCGAGATCCGCAGGTTGATCTCGTTGGCCACCGCCCGGGCCAGGACGGCGAGTGACTCCAGCTCGTGCTGCTCCCACCGCCGGGGGTTGGCGTCGATGACGCACATCGTCCCGATCGCCTGTCCGTCGGCGGTGACGATGGGGAAGCCGGCCCAGGCGCCGACCCCCCACGGGCCGATCGCCCGGTGCCCGGCGGTGCGGGGGTCTTTCTCGGCGTCCTCCACGACGAACGGGCCGTTCGCTCCGACGGCGAAGTAGCAGAAGCTGTCACCCACCGCGTTCTGCCAGTTCTCCACACCCCCGTACGCCAGGTGCGGCACCGACTTCCAGTAGGTACGCGTCTTCCCCACGAACGTGATCGCCGAGATGGCCGCACCCGTGATCGACACCGCCAGCCGTGCAAGGTCATCGAACACCTGCTCGGGAGCGCTGCCGATCATCCCGCTGGCCTCCAGCGCCGCCAGCCGGGCCGGGTCCGACAGCACCGCCGGCAGCCCGTCCTCCCGCATTCCGCCGGGATACTCCAACTCGCCCACGACCCGTCTCTTTCCCGGCCCACCGCAGGATCTCACGAGCCAGCCAACCACAGCTCCCCGGCCCTGTCAGCTACGGGTCGACCGACCTCTCCAGCCCGATCGGCCGGAGCCGGTCCGTCGGCGGACGAGGGCCGGCCCAAGCGGTCGGCGCAGCACCGCAGTCCAGGAAGCCGGCGTCACGTGGACGCCAAGGGCGCGCGGCCCTCCGATTGGATCCGACAGCAAACAAGGCCCAGGTCTCAGACCTGGGCCTTCTCTCTGGAGCGGGTGACGAGAATCGAACTCGCGCTCTCAGCTTGGGAAGCTGATGTTCTACCATTAAACTACACCCGCGTGAGCCGTCGACGGAGTCGATGATCGGCGCTCGCTCACTGTACCCCATCCCTGGCCCCCGGTGTCCAAGCCGTGGGGCCGGCGTGCGTTTCAGGGGTGTGCCCGGAGGGCATCCGCGCTGCGGGCGGGGCGAGTTGGGGCGTAACCTGGCGCCCGGCGGGGCGTTGGCCAGGGGGCGGAGTGCCGCCTGGAGGACCGTCGCTTTGATCCCGTACTGTGTGCTTTTGCCGTCCAGCGGCAGAAGGCCGGACGGGGTTCTGGGGAAGGGACTTGAGGGCTTGATGGAGCGCACCGTCGTCCGCTGTGCCGAAGGGCACGTGTTCAGCACCGTTTCGTTCCCGATGCAGCAGGCCGGGCGGCTCGGCCCCGGCCGGCTCGTGCGGTGCCCTCGATGCGCCCGGCTCCGCAGCGCGGTGCCGGTGACCCTCGAGCGGCGTTAGAGGGCCACCGGAGAAGCGATAGAACGGCACAGCGGTACCCGACCGCGGCGCGTGGAGTCGTCCTGATTGTGGGGGCTCCGCGCGCCTTGCGTATCCTCGGGGCGTGCTTCTCTCAGACAAGGACATCCGGGCCGAGATCGAATCCGGGCGGGTACGGATCGATCCCTTCGACCAATCCATGGTGCAGCCGTCGAGCATCGACGTGCGGCTCGACCGCTACTTCCGGGTGTTCGAGAACCACCGCTACCCCCACATCGACCCCTCCGTCGAGCAGGCGGACCTGACCCGGCTGGTGGAGCCGGACGGGGACGAGCCGTTCATCCTGCACCCCGGCGAGTTCGTCCTCGCCAGCACCTACGAGGTCATCACCCTCCCCGACGACCTCGCCTCCCGCCTGGAGGGCAAGAGCTCGCTCGGGCGGCTCGGGCTCGTCACGCACTCCACCGCCGGCTTCATCGACCCCGGCTTCTCCGGGCACGTCACGCTGGAGCTGTCGAACCTCGCCACCCTGCCGATCAAGCTCTGGCCGGGTATGAAGATCGGCCAGCTGTGCATGTTCCGGCTCAGCTCGCCCGCCGAGGAGCCGTACGGCAGTGAGCGCTACGGCTCCCGCTACCAGGGACAGCGCGGGCCCACCGCCTCGCGGTCCTTCCTGAACTTCCACCGGACCCGGGTCTGAGGGGCACCACCGACATGAGCGACGTACGAGAGAACCTCACCTACGAGCGGTTCGGCGCCGCGGTGCGCGAACTCGCGCAGACCATCGCCGACGACGGCTACGAGCCCGACATCGTCCTCAGCATCGCGCGCGGCGGCGTCTTCGTCGCCGGCGGGCTCGCCTACGCCCTGGACTGCAAGAACATCCACCTCGTGAACGTGGAGTTCTACACCGGCGTCGGCACGACGCTGGAGATGCCCGTCATGCTCGCGCCCGTGCCCAACGTGATCGACTTCTCCGACAAGAAGGTCCTGATCACCGACGACGTCGCCGACACCGGCAAGACCCTCAAGCTGGTCCGAGACTTCTGCCTCGACACCGTCGCCGAGGTGCGCAGCGCCGTCGTCTACGAGAAGTCCCACTCGCTGGTGAAGTGCGAGTACGTCTGGAAGCGCACCGACGACTGGATCAACTTCCCGTGGTCCGTCGAGCCGCCCGTGGTCAAGCGGTCGGGGCAGGTGCTCGACGCCTGAGTTGCGCCAGGCGACATCTGAGATGCGTGAGGAAGGGGCCCGGCTGATCAGCCGGGCCCCTTCCCCCTACCTGCGCACGTGTTCCGCTAGAACGTCCCCAGCTTCACGATCGACAGCAGGGCGATCAGCTGGATGGCCGACGCGCCCAGGGCCTTCGGCCAGGGCAGGTCGTGGGAGCGGCTGACCATCAGGGTGAGCAGGGCGCCGCCCGCGATCCAGGTGGCCCAGCCGAGCAGCTGGACGAAGCCCGCGTCGCCGCCGGCGAACGTCGCGACGATCAGGCGCGGCGCGTCCGTGAGCGACATGATCAGCATGGACAGGCCCACCGTGGGCTGCCACGCGCCGTCGCCGCCCAGCTGGCGGGCCAGGGTGTGGGTGACCACGCCCAGGACGAAGGCGCTGATCACCATGGCCACGGCCGTGATCAGGACGATGGGGATCGCGCTGGAGAGGGTGGCGTGCAGGGCGTCCGCGCGGGCGCCGTCGAAGCCGAAGACGGCCAGCAGGCCGTAGAGGAACGTCACGATGAGGGCCGGGACCCACATCGTGTAGTCCCGCATCCGCAGGAAGGTCTGATTCGGGGACAGCACGACGCCCTTCAGCAGCTCCTTCCAGGGGAGCGGCGGGCCGATCGGCGCCGCGGGCGCGGCGGCCGAGCCGGCCTGGTACGTCGAGCCCTGGGTGTAGCCGGCGGCCTCGTCGATCGAGAAGGCCTGGGTGTGGCCCGGCTGGTTCGCCGCGTACGGGTCGTACGTGCCGCCCTGGGCGTCCGGGTGGCCACCGTCGAAGTACTCCGGCCCGCCGTCGGCCTGCCCGGGACCCGGGTATCCGTACGGCTGCCCCTGCTGCGGGTACGGCGGCTGCGGCGCCGACGGGTAGCCGTACGAGGGACCCGCCGGGCCCGGGCGGCCGGCGGGCTGACCGTACGACGGTCCCGCGGGCCGCCCACGCCCGTACGACGGCCCCTGCGGCGCCTGCTGTCCTTGGGGGGTGCGGTCGTCCCGGCGGCCCCCGCGTCCGTTCCTGAATCCAGCCACGTCGTCGAACGTACCTGGTCCCGGGGACCGGCAGGGCGGCTCCGGACGTCCGGGACCGGCTTTGCTGCCGACCTGTGACGTCCCCTAAGGGGCCGGCGCCCCTCCAGCCCCGGGTTTCCTCAGGGTTTCGCACCGGCCCGGCTCTTCTCGGGGCCGGCGGCCGAGAGTTGGGACGGGGGCGGGGCCGGTGGGGCAGTGGGCCGGAGTGCCGCCGTCTCATCCGCCGGCCGTCTCCAGGTCCTCTAGCCTGTCTGCGACGGATTTCTGTTCCGGCGTAGTTTCTCCTCTGCCGAGGGGATGGGGGTGGGTGTGTTCAGCGAAAATGATCGTGAGCACTACTTTTCCGGGTACCGATCGAGCACCGTGGAAGTGCCGAAGGAATTGCGGGCGCGGCCGACGCTGATCGAGGCATGGAGCTGGATCGGCAGCGGGATCGGCTTCAAGGTCGTCGGCGTCACATCTCCGGGCGGCCGTTACACGGAGAAGTCTCTGGGGGAATCGGGTGTACTCCGGGGGAAAGCGCACATCCTTATTGGGCCAGGAGAATGCGAAGAAGTGCGCGTTATTCGCGGTATGAACATGGTGGGACGGTGGAAGATGCGGTTCGCGGACGCGCTGTCCGTTGAGCCGCTGCCGCCGAAGGCCACGGGCAAGACGTCCCGGGTGTTCCAGTGCCCGGCGCCTGGGACACGGTTGTCGGCGCGGTTCGGAGACGTGGGCGGGCGACTCGGTGTCTACGACGAACGTGGGGAGCGCGTTCGGGTGCTCGCCGAACGCGGGCATCGGTTCGATGAGACGGTCACCGTCCCGGATGTGACGGGCCTGCTGGCAGTGGAAGGGGCGCTCCTGCAACGGGATTGGGGTCCGATGACGGAATGGACTCTGCGGACCGAGGAGTGACCGGCCGCCCTCGGTCCGGTACGTCGTGCCGTCTTCCGGGACTCGGCCCGTGCCCATGGTCCAGGATGGGGTCATGAGCGTAGTGAAGATCAACGTGCTGACCGTGCCGGCCGAGCAGCGGGAGACGCTGGAGAAGCGCTTCGCCTCCCGTGCGCACGCCGTGGAGAACTCCGACGGGTTCGAGTGGTTCGAGCTGCTGCGGCCCGTGGAGGGCACCGACCAGTACCTCGTGTACACGCGCTGGCGCGACGAGGAGTCGTTCCAGGCGTGGATGGAGGGGCCGATGAAGTCCGCGCACCAGGGCGGCGGCGAGGGCGGTGGCGAGCGGCCCAGGCCGGCGGCCTCCGGCTCGACCCTGTGGTCCTTCGAGGTGGTGCAGCAGGCCGCCCCGAAGAGCGCCTGACGACGACACGCCGCACCCGACGGAGCGCGCCGTACCCGACGGAGCGCGCCGTACCTGACGGAGCGCGCCGTACCTGACGGAGCGCGCCGTACCTGACGGAGCGCGCCGTACCCGACGGAGCGCGCCGTACCCGACGGAGCACGCCCTACCCGACGGAGCACGACGCACCTGACGGAGCACGACGTACCTGACGCCGCGCAGACGAAACGCGTCGTACATGACGGCGCCCCCCGACCCGCGCGGGTCGGAGGGCGCCGTCATGGCGTTCAGCGGCCGGTCACTTCACCGGCTGCGGCTCCGGGGCGCTCTCGCTGTCCGCCTCGCCCGCCGGGGGCTCGTCCACCGGGGTCTTGACGGAGTCCAGCAGCAGCTGGGCGACGTCCACGACCTGGATGGACTCCTTGGCCTTGCCGTCGTTCTTCTTGCCGTTGACCGAGTCGGTGAGCATGACCAGGCAGAACGGGCAGGCGGTGGAGACGATGTCCGGGTTGAGGGAGAGGGCCTCGTCGACGCGCTCGTTGTTGATGCGCTTGCCGATCCGCTCCTCCATCCACATCCGCGCGCCGCCGGCGCCGCAGCAGAAGCCGCGCTCCTTGTGGCGGTGCATCTCCTCGTTGCGCAGGCCCGGGACGCTGGCGATGATCTCGCGCGGCGGGGTGTAGATCTTGTTGTGACGGCCCAGGTAGCACGGGTCGTGGTAGGTGATGATGCCCTCGACCGGGGTCACCGGGACGAGCTTGCCCTCGTCCACCAGGTGCTGGAGCAGCTGGGTGTGGTGGATGACCTCGTAGTCGCCGCCGATCTGCGGGTACTCGTTGCCGATCGTGTTGAGGCAGTGCGGGCAGGTCGCGACGATCTTCTTCGCCGACTTCGGCTTCCGCGACTCGTCGGTGACCTTGCCGTCGTCGTCCATCTCCTCGCCGAAGGCGGCGTTGAGGGACATGACGTTCTCCATGCCGAGCTCCTGGAACAGGGGCTCGTTGCCCAGGCGGCGGGCGGAGTCACCGGTGCACTTCTCGTCGCCGCCCATGATCGCGAACTTCACGCCCGCGATGTGCAGCAGCTCCGCGAAGGCCTTCGTGGTCTTCTTGGCCCGGTCCTCCAGGGCGCCCGCGCAGCCGACCCAGTACAGGTACTCGACCTCGGTGAGGTCCTCGATGTCCTTGCCGACCACCGGGACCTCGAAGTCGACCTCCTTGGTCCACTCCAGGCGCTGCTTCTTGGCCAGGCCCCAGGGGTTGCCCTTCTTCTCCAGGTTCTTGAGCATCGTGCCCGCCTCGGACGGGAACGCCGACTCGATCATCACCTGGTAGCGGCGCATGTCCACGATGTGGTCCACGTGCTCGATGTCCACCGGGCACTGCTCGACGCAGGCGCCGCAGGTGGTGCAGGACCACAGGACGTCGGGGTCGATGACGCCGTTCTCCTCGGCGGTGCCGATCAGCGGGCGCTCGGCCTCGGCCAGCGCGGCGGCCGGAACGTCCTTGAGGGCCTCCTCGGACGCCTTCTCCTCGCCCTCCACGCTCTTGCCGCCGCCGGCGAGCAGGTAGGGGGCCTTGGCGTGCGCGTGGTCGCGCAGCGACATGATCAGCAGCTTCGGGGAGAGCGGCTTGCCGGTGTTCCACGCGGGGCACTGCGACTGGCAGCGGCCGCACTCGGTGCAGGTGGAGAAGTCCAGCAGGCCCTTCCAGGAGAAGTGCTCGACCTGCGAGACGCCGAACACGTCGTCGTCGCCCGGGTCGGTGAAGTCGATCGCCTTGCCGCCCGACGTCATCGGCTGGAGCGCGCCCAGGGCCGTACCGCCGTCCGCCTCGCGCTTGAACCAGATGTTCGGGAAGGCGAGGAAGCGGTGCCAGGCGACGCCCATGTCGGTCTTCAGGGCGACCGTGATCATCCAGATGAACGAGGTCGCGATCTTCAGGCCGGCGAAGAAGTAGGTGAGGTTCTGGAGCGTGGAGGCGTCCATGCCGCGCAGCCAGGAGACCACCGGGTACGAGATGAAGAACGACGCCTCGTAGCCGTCGACGTGGTGCTGGGCGCCCTCCAGGGCGTGCAGCATGAAGATGCAGACGCCGACGATGAGGATCACGCACTCGACGAAGTACGCCTGGCCGAAGTTTGAGCCGGCGAAGCGGGACTTGCGGCCCGGCTTGTCCGGCTTGCTCAGCTGGCGGATCGCGATCAGGACCAGGATGCCGAGCACCGTCATCGTGCCGATGAACTCGACGAACACGTTGTACGGCGCCCACTCGCCGATGACCGGCAGCAGCCAGTCGGCCTGGAAGAGCTGGCCGATGGCGTTGACGATCGTCAGCAGCAGCGAGAAGAAGCCCACCGCCACGAACCAGTGCGCCACGCCGACGACGCCCCAGCGGTTCATCCGGGTGTGGCCGAGGAACTCCTTGACCACGGTGAGGGTGCGCTGTGCGGGCTCGTTGGTCCGGGTACCGGCGGGCACGGACTGGCCGAGCCGCATGGAGGTGTAGATCTGCCAGACGGCGCGGCCGAACAGTGCCACGCCGACCACGATCAGGACCAGCGACACGATGATCGCGGCGAGTTGCATTGGGGCTCCTGTGAGGCGGCCTCGAAATTACTAAGCGGTAACTTATGCAGTCCGTTTGAGACTACCCTCATCCTCCGTCGCAATGTAGCCGGGCGCGGGGTGATCTGGGTCGCTGAGGGTCGCCTGACGTGGCGATCGGGCCCGCCCGCGACCCGCCCGGGGGTCCGGCCGCGAGGGATGCCTGAAGTACGGCCTTCGCAGGGACGTATCGGGATCGAACTCTGTTCCGATCGTGTTATTCACACCCAATCGCCCGATATACCCCTAATTTAAGAACCGTGCTCTACGGGATCGCCACCGCCACCACCGCCCTCCTCCTCGCGGCCGTGCTCTCGGCCCTGTTCCGGGCGCCCGCGCTGCGGCTCGGCCTGGTCGACCGGCGCCGGGTGCGACCGGTGCCGCTGCTGGGCGGCGTGGCCGTGGTGGCCAGTACCTGCCTGGTCGCGGCGGCGGGCGGCTGGACGGGCGCCGCCCCGCTCGGCGCCGGCGTGGGCCGGCTGCTCGCCGCCGGCGCCGGGGTCGCCGTCCTCGGTCTGGTCGCCGACGTGTGGCGGCTCAGCAACCGCATCCTGCTGGTGGGCACGGCCGTGGCGGCGGCCTTCGTGGTGCCGTACGACGAGACCGGCGTGCCCGCGGGCCTCGCCGCCGTGGCCTGGATCGCCTGTGTCGCCGCGGCCTTCCGGGGACTCGACCACGCCGACGGGCTGGCCGGCACCGTCGGCGTGCTGACCGCCTTCGGCGCGGGCGCGTGCGCGGCGGCGGAGCTGATGGACGACCTGGCGGTGCTGCTCAGCATCCTGGCCGCGGCCCTCACCGGCTTCCTGATGCACAACTGGCATCCCGCGCGGATCGCCTTCGGCGCCTGCGGCTCCCTGTTCACCGGCTTCGTGCTCGCCGCCTCGGCGGTGCTCGTCCGCACCGGGTACGACGCCGGGCCCACCGCGGCCGCGCTGTTCGGGCTCACCGCCCTGGCGAGCGCCGACGCGGTGCTGGTCGTGCTCTCCCGGCGGCTGGCCGGGCGGCCGCTCAGACGGCGCGGTCCCGACCACCTCGCGCACCGGCTGCGCCGGCTCGGCCTCACCCCGCCGGGCGCGACGGTGCTGCTGAGCGTCGCCGCCTTCGCGACGGTGCTGGTCGGGGTGCTGGTGCACACGGGATGGCTCGCGCCGACCGGTGCGCTGTGGGCGGCGGGGGCGGTGCTGGCCGCCGTCCTCGGCCTGCTGCGGGTACGGGTCTACGGCCCGCGCCGCCCCGGCGGCCCGCCGGGCACGGCCACCCACCGCCACACCACCTTCACCCGCCACACCACCCTCGGCCGCCCCGCCGCCGGCCTCCGCGACCCCCGCGCCGCCCGCGACACCGGAACCCACCGCGGCCGCGACACCGGAACCCACCGCGCCGCCACCGGATCCGGCCTGCCCGCGCCCTCGGCTCCCCCCACCGGCGCCCGGCCGTCCAGCAGAATGCCCCTTTTCGAGGCATACGGCTCCCGTGGCCGGGCAGAAGCCGAGACGTCGACCAGAGGCCGGAGGGCGCCCGGGGGAACGAGCGCCCTGGGCGCCCCGCGCGGTCCCGGCGCGGATGTGCGCGGCGTACGCGTCCCGCCCGCCTCCCGTGGTCAGGCGCCCGCTCCGCCACCCCGGCAGTCCGCGTCGTCGCAGCTCAGAGAGTCCTTGCGCGTAAGGGATGGATAAGAGTTGAGCCACCCCCACTCAGGTCTCTTGACCCGTTGCCGGGTGTGGGGCACACTTGAGTCAGTTCCACTCAAGTCAGCTGGAGGAATTCACCATGGCACGTGCGGTCGGCATCGACCTGGGCACGACTAACTCCGTCGTCAGCGTTCTCGAAGGCGGCGAGCCCACCGTCATCACCAACGCCGAGGGCGCCAGGACCACGCCGTCCGTCGTCGCCTTCGCCAAGAACGGCGAGGTGCTCGTCGGCGAGGTGGCCAAGCGCCAGGCCGTCACCAACGTCGACAGGACCATCCGGTCGGTCAAGCGCCACATGGGCACCGACTGGAAGATCAACCTGGACGGCAAGGACTTCAACCCGCAGCAGATCAGCGCCTTCGTGCTGCAGAAGCTGAAGCGGGACGCCGAGTCGTACCTGGGCGAGAAGGTGACCGACGCGGTCATCACCGTCCCGGCGTACTTCAACGACGCCGAGCGCCAGGCCACCAAGGAGGCCGGCGAGATCGCCGGTCTGAACGTCCTGCGCATCGTCAACGAGCCGACGGCCGCCGCCCTGGCGTACGGCCTCGACAAGGACGACCAGACGATCCTCGTCTTCGACCTCGGCGGCGGCACCTTCGACGTCTCGCTGCTGGAGATCGGCGACGGCGTGGTCGAGGTGAAGGCCACCAACGGCGACAACCACCTCGGCGGCGACGACTGGGACCAGCGCGTCGTCGACTACCTGGTCAAGCAGTTCCAGTCCGGCCACGGCGTGGACCTGTCCAAGGACAAGATGGCCCTCCAGCGCCTGCGCGAGGCGGCGGAGAAGGCCAAGATCGAGCTGTCCTCGTCCACCGAGACCTCGATCAACCTGCCCTACATCACGGCGTCCGCCGAGGGCCCGCTGCACCTGGACGAGAAGCTCACCCGCGCCCAGTTCCAGCAGCTGACCGCGGACCTGCTGGAGCGCTGCAAGACGCCGTTCCACAACGTCATCAAGGACGCCGGCATCTCGATCAACGAGATCGACCACGTCGTCCTCGTCGGCGGCTCGACCCGCATGCCCGCCGTCGCCGAGCTCGTCAAGGAGCTGACCGGCGGCAACGAGGCCAACAAGGGCGTCAACCCGGACGAGGTCGTCGCCATCGGCGCCGCCCTGCAGGCCGGTGTCCTCAAGGGCGAGGTCAAGGACGTCCTGCTCCTTGACGTCACCCCGCTGTCCCTCGGCATCGAGACCAAGGGCGGCATCATGACCAAGCTGATCGAGCGCAACACCACGATCCCGACCAAGCGCTCGGAGATCTTCACCACGGCCGAGGACAACCAGCCGTCGGTGCAGATCCAGGTCTACCAGGGCGAGCGCGAGATCGCGGCCTACAACAAGAAGCTCGGCATGTTCGAGCTGACCGGTCTGCCGCCGGCGCCGCGCGGCGTCCCGCAGATCGAGGTCGCCTTCGACATCGACGCCAACGGCATCATGCACGTGACCGCGAAGGACCTGGGCACGGGCAAGGAGCAGAAGATGACCGTCACCGGCGGCTCCTCGCTGCCGAAGGACGAGGTCGACCGCATGCGCCAGGAGGCCGAGAAGTACGCGGAGGAGGACCACGCCCGCCGCGAGGCCGCCGAGACCCGCAACCAGGGCGAGCAGCTCGTCTACCAGACCGAGAAGTTCCTCAAGGACAACGAGGACAAGGTCCCGGGCGAGGTCAAGACCGAGGTCGAGGAGGCCGTCGCCGAGCTGAAGGAGAAGCTCAAGGGCGAGGACAGCACCGAGATCCGCACCGCCACGGAGAAGGTCGCCGCCGTCTCCCAGAAGCTGGGCCAGGCCATGTACGCCGACGCCCAGGGCGCGCAGGCCGCCGGCGGCGCCGGTGAGCCGGGCGCCGGCCAGGCGAAGGCCGACGACGACGTCGTGGACGCCGAGATCGTGGACGACGAGCGCAAGGACGGTGCCGCGTGACGGAGGAGACCCCGGGTTTCGACGAGAAGCCCGACGTCCCCTCCGGCGCCACCCCTGACGACGCCGAGCCGAAGGCCGCCTCCTCCTCCGAGGAGGGGGCGGCCCCGGCCGGGGACGCGAGCGAGAAGGCCGGCCTGACGGCCCAGCTGGACCAGGTGCGCACCGCGCTCGGCGAGCGCACCGCGGACCTCCAGCGGCTCCAGGCCGAGTACCAGAACTACCGGCGCCGGGTCGAGCGGGACCGGATCGCGGTCAAGGAGATCGCCGTGGCGAACCTCCTGACCGAGCTCCTGCCCGTGCTCGACGACATCGGGCGCGCCCGGGAGCACGGCGAACTGGTGGGCGGTTTCAAGTCCGTCGGCGAGTCGCTGGAGACCGTGGCCGCCAAGATGGGACTCCAGCAGTTCGGCAAGGAGGGCGAGCCCTTCGACCCGACGATCCACGAGGCGCTGATGCACAGCTACGCGCCGGACGTCACCGAGACGACGTGCGTGGCGATCCTTCAGCCCGGGTACCGGATCGGCGAGCGCACCATCCGCCCCGCGCGGGTGGCCGTGGCCGAGCCGCAGCCCGGTGCGCAGACGGTCAAGTCCGCGGACGAGGCCGGTGCGGAGAAGGGCGCCGAGCCGGCCGACGACAAGGACAGCGGTGGCCCGGACGAGGGCTGACGCACCCGCACGCGACGCACGGGAGGAGGGACGTCGGGGATGAGCACCAAGGACTTCATCGAGAAGGACTACTACAAGGTCCTCGGCGTCCCCAAGGACGCCACCGAGGCCGAGATCAAGAAGGCGTACCGGAAGCTCGCCCGCGAGTTCCACCCGGACGCCAACAAGGGCAACGCCAAGGCGGAGGAACGTTTCAAGGAGATCTCCGAGGCGAACGACGTCCTCGGCGACCCCAAGAAGCGCAAGGAGTACGACGAGGCCCGCGCCCTGTTCGGCAGCGGCGGCTTCCGCCCGGGTCCGGGCGGCGGCGGTTCGTTCAACTTCGACCTGGGCGACCTCTTCGGGGGCGCCCAGGGCGGTGGCGGCGGCCAGAGCGGCGGCTTCGGCGGCGGGCTCGGCGACGTCTTCGGCGGCCTGTTCAACCGGGGCGGCGCGGGCGCGGGCACGCGGACCCAGCCGCGGCGCGGCCAGGACATCGAGTCCGAGGTCACGCTGAGCTTCACCGAGGCCATCGAAGGGGCCACGGTCCCGCTGCGGATGTCCTCGCAGGCGCCGTGCAAGGCGTGTTCGGGCACCGGCGACGCCAACGGCACGCCGCGGGTGTGCCCGACCTGCGTCGGCACCGGGCAGGTGGCGCGCGGATCGGGCGGCGGTTTCTCGCTGACCGACCCGTGCCCGGACTGCAAGGGCCGCGGCCTGATCGCGGAGAACCCGTGCGAGGTCTGCAAGGGCTCCGGGCGCGCCAAGTCGTCGCGGACGATGCAGGTCCGCATCCCGGCCGGGGTGTCGGACGGGCAGCGCATCCGGCTGCGCGGCAAGGGCACTCCGGGTGAGCGCGGCGGCCCGGCGGGCGACCTGTACGTGGTGGTGCACGTCGGGGAGCACCCGGTCTTCGGCCGCAAGGAGGACAACCTCACCGTGACCGTGCCGGTCACGTTCGACGAGGCCGCGCTCGGCGGCGAGGTGCGGGTGCCCACGCTCGGCGGGCCGCCGGTGACGCTGAAGCTGCCTCCGGGCACGCCGAACGGCCGGACGATGCGGGCGCGCGGCAAGGGAGCGGTCCGCAAGGACGGCACCCGGGGCGATCTGCTGGTCACCGTCGAGGTGAGTGTTCCGAAGGACGTGTCGGGGAAGGCTCGTGACGCGCTGGAGGCGTATCGCGAGGCGACCGCGGGCGAGGACCCGCGGGCGGAGCTGTTCGAGGCCGCGAAGGGAGCATGAGGGAGATGGACGGCCGCCGTCGTAACCCGTACGAACTGACGGAAGACACACCGGTGTACGTCATCTCCGTGGCGGCGCAGCTGTCCGGACTGCACCCGCAGACCCTCCGCCAGTACGACCGGCTGGGCCTGGTGTCCCCGGACCGCACCGCCGGCCGGGGCCGCCGCTACTCGGCCCGCGACATCGAACTGCTCCGCCAGGTGCAGCAGTTGTCGCAGGACGAGGGCATCAACCTGGCCGGCATCAAGCGCATCATCGAACTGGAGAACCAGGTCGTCGCGCTCCAGGCCCGCATCGCGGAGATGCAGTCGGCCCTGGAGGGCGCGGCGGCCACGATGCGGCAGCGCGAGGCGGCCGTCCACGCCTCCTACCGGCGGGACCTGGTGCCCTACCAGGAGGTCCAGCAGACCAGCGCGCTGGTGGTGTGGCGGCCCAAGCGGCAGCAGCCGGACTGAGGTCCGGCGGGTTCGGACCGGAGGGCCGGGAGGCGTACGTCTCCCGGCCCTCCGGCGTGCGGGCGTCCTCGTCGGGGGAGTTGATGGAGGGTCCGTAAAGGGGGTTTGGAGGGGGAATGCGGGAGGCTCCGCGAGGTTTTCACAGCACAAGCGGAACGGGTGTTGTCATCTCGTTAAGCGGGACGGCTTGACGCCGGTACCGGGGGCCGCGTTGGCTTTTCAGTCACCTGGGTCGCAATGCTGCGTCCTCGTCCGGAAGGCACCAGAAGTGAGCACCTCGATGCGTCGTATCGCCATAGCCGTGGCCGCGTCCACGCTGTCCCTCCCGCTGGCCGGCTGCGGGGCGCTCGGCGGTTCGGACGGCGGCAGCAGCGCGACTCCGTCCAAGGGCAACGACGTGAAGGTGGGTCTGCTGCTGCCGGAGACGGCGAACACCCGCTACGACAAGTTCGACGCCCCGATCTTCAAGACCAAGGTGGCCGAGCTGACCGACAAGCAGGGCGTGGTCGAGTACGCCAACGCCGGGGCCAGCGCGACCAAGCAGGCCGAGCAGATGCAGCAGATGATCGACGACAAGATGGACGTCATCGTGCTGGACGCCGTCGACGCGCACGCCATCGCCGAGCAGGTGAAGAAGGCCAGGACCGCGGGCATCTCCGTCATCGCCTACGACCGGCTCGCCGAGGGGCCCATCGACGCGTACATCTCCTTCGACAACGAGCTGGTCGGCGAGGTGCAGGGCCGCTCGCTGCTGGAGGCGGTGGGTTCGACCGGCTCCCCCAAGATCGTCATGATGAACGGCTCGTCCACCGACCCGAACGCCAAGCAGTTCAAGGAGGGCGCCCTCGCCCAGCTGACCGGCAAGGTGACGATCGCCAAGTCCTACGACACCAAGGACTGGAAGCCGGAGATCGCCCAGGCGCAGATGACCGAGGCGATCGCCGCGATCGGCCGGGACGGCATCGCCGGCGTCTACGCCGCCAACGACGGCATGGCGGGCGGCGTCATCAAGGCCCTGCACGCCGCGGGCGTCACCAAGCTGCCGCCGATCACCGGCCAGGACGCCGAACTCGACGCCGTGCAGCGCATCCTCGCCGACGAGCAGTACATGAGCGTCTACAAGTCCTACCCGACCGAGGCGGAGAACGCCGCCGAGATGGCCGTCGCCAAGGTGCAGGGCAAGGACATCCAGTTCGACTCGCTGACCCGGGACAAGGTCAACAGCCCGACCGCCAAGAACATCCCGGCCCAGCTGGTGCCCGTGGTCGCCCTGACCAAGTCCAACATCAAGGACACCGTCGTCGCCGACGGCATCTACAAGACCTCCGAGATCTGCACCGCGTCGTACAAGACGGCGTGCGCGGCGGCCGGGCTCAAGTAGTCCCGCGCCGGCCTACGGTGGCCGGCCGGCGCGGCCGCCTTCCGTCCGGCGGGGCACCCGTCCGGGTTTTCCCGGGCAGGTTCCTGCAGCGCGCCGGGCGGAGGCCCGTACACACCGGTCGATACCGGTGGTTATGGGCGCTCCGGTCCGGGCAAGCCGTGTTGCACAGCCGGTCCGGGCCGCGCATAGTTGCGCTGCGGAAAGACGCGGAGACCGGGGGTGTGACGGGCCATGGCCGGGCACGGGACCCAGGAGCATCCACACGGTGCTGACCGACTGTGCGACGCCGGCGAGCGGGTGTACTCCCGGGCCGTGCGCCGCGGCCGGGTGCCGCGCCGGGACGCCGAGCCGGTGCCCTGCCTGCTGGAGCTCGCGCTGCTGCACCCGGACCCGGACGACATGGACTTCCTGGTGCCGACCGCGCCGCAGGAGGTCATGACCCGGCTGCTGCGCGGGATGTACGACGAGGTCAGCGCGAGCCACCGGCGGGTCGGCTCGGCGGTGGCCGCCTACGAGCGGTACGCGGGCCTGGGCGGCCCGGTGCGGCTGCCCGCCGCCGCCGGCGAGGGCAGCGCGATACGCGTCCTGGACGGCCTGTCCCGCATCCAGGCGGCGATGGACGAGGCGACCCAGGCGTGCCGCACGGAGGTGCTGACCGTCCAGCCCGGCGGCATCCGGCGCGAGCACGAGCTGTCGGAGGGCCTGCCCAGGGCGCTGGCGCTGCGCGCCCGGGGCGTGCGGATGCGCGACCTGTACACGCATGTGGCCCGGCACGGGCAGGGCCTGCTCACCTATCTGGAGCTGATGGGCGACGCGGTCGAGGCGCGCACGCTGGACGAGGTGATCGACCGGCTGATCCTGTTCGACCGCACGGTCGCCTTCGTCCCCGCCAACGCGGATCGCACCATGGCGCTGGAGCTGCGCCACCCGGCGCTGGTGGAGTACCTGGTGACGGTCTTCGAACGGCTGTGGCGGCTGGCGATCCCGCTGACCGCGCCGCTGCCCGACACCGGCATCGAGGGCATCTCGCACCGGGAGCGGTCCATCGCCGCGCTGCTGGCCGAGGGCCACCAGGACGCGGTGATCGCCGAGCGGCTCGGCATCAGCGTGCGCACCTGCCGGGCGCACATCGCCCGGCTGTCGGAGACGCTGGGCGCGGCCAGCCGTACGCAGCTGGGCGTGCGGATCGCCCAGGCGGGGCTGGACGGGCCGCCGGGCGCCGACGGTGCGGCCGCGGTCAGCGGTCCCGGTCGAGGATCCCGGACCGCGCGATGAGGTAGCCGAGTTGGGCCCGGCTGGCGCTGCCGAGGGTGGCGGCGAGCTTGGCGATGTGCTCGCGGGCGGTGCGGACGTTCATGCCGAGGCGGTCGGCGATGACGGCGTCGGTCATTGCTCGCGCAATGGTCCGGTCGAGGCGGCCCTTGTCGCGGAGCACCGTGGCAGCTCCTCGCGGCGTCGCTCGTGCGGCGCCGATCCCGCCGCGCAGGGGCCCTCCGGGCCGTGCCCGGTGTGCGGTGCCGGGCTCACCGGGTCTCTCCGATCGGGTTCAGTCCTGTTGTTTCAGGATGCCGGACTGGGCGATGAGGTAGCCGAGCTGGGCCCGGCTGCCGCTGCCGAGGGCGGTCGCCAGCTTGGCGATGTGGGCCCGGCAGGTGCGCACGTTCATGCCCAGGCGGCGGGCGATGGCCTCGTCGACGTGGCCCTCGACGAGGAGCTTGGCGATGGAGTGCTGGATCTCCGTGATGCCGTCGGGGGCGGTCTCGTAGGGGGCACCGGTGCTCAGCGGCACGGCGCGGGCCCACATGAACTCGAAGACCTTGATCAGGTAGCGGACGAGGCCGGGGTGGCGCAGTTCCAGGGCGACCTGGCGGTCGTCGCGAGTGGGAATGAACGCGACCGTCTCGTCGCAGATGATGAGGCGTTCGACCAGCTCGTCGATGGTGCGGTACTCCACCTTGCCGTCGGCGAACTGCGAGACGTAGCCGATCGTCTCCGGGCTGTAGCGGGCGGTGTGCTGGTAGAGGGTGCGGATGCGCACCCCGCGTTCGATCAGCGGGCGGTCCCGTTCGAGTCCCTGGACGAGGATGTGTTCGAGGCGGCGGCCGCTGGGCTGCACGGTGAGCATCTCCGAGCGGCACTCGGCCGTGGCGAGGTCCAGCGCCGCGTTGATACGGTCCAGGCCCTCCAGCACCGAGATGGAGTGGGTCGCCGCGGTGACCTGGGTGCTGAGCGCCATGAAGGGCTCGAAGGCCTCGGCCAGCTCCACCGACAGTCTCCTGCGGTCGGCGATCTCCCGCTCGATGGGGTTGAGCCGGTGGGCCAGGGCGACCGACGGAGGCACAGGTCGCAGCCAGTTCGGGTCGTCCGGATCGGGGTGGAGCAGGGAGAATTCCACCAGGCAGGGCGCCGGCTCGGCGGCCTCCCGGGCGAGGCGTCCGGCGCGGAGCGCTTGGGCGTACAGACGGCTTCCCTCGTCACACAGCTCACTCATCGCATGGGGATGTGTGACGTTGGTCCGATTCGTCAAGAAATCTACACCCCCCAGGGTCCTGAACATGCAGGAACATGATGCACCGTTTGGGTGGCCATGACGTGCCGGAATGAGCCATCGTCTATTTCTGACGGGGGAGAGGGGACCTTCAAGTGAGGACGAAGCCGACTATGCACAAGAGAATGCTTCGCTCGGTGCTTGTTGCCGCCTGCTCTGCCGTCATGGCCGTCAGCGCACTGGCTGGCCTGTCTGGCGCGAAGGGGCACGTGAACCGGGCGGACAGCACGTGGGGAGTGGTCGCACCCAAGGGTGCGAAGAGCGTCACGGCCGCATCGGCTTCTTCGGAGCGCCCGGACGACAGTACGTGGGGCTGACTGATGACCACACCACCCGACGACCGCTCGTTCCGGCGGGAGATGGCCACCGCCTACCGGTCCGGCTGGCACTTCATCGACCTGGTCACCGCCATCCCCCACAGCGGTGACTCGTTGATGGTGACCGTCTTCGGTGAGCCGGTCGTCGTCACCCGGGACGAGGACGGAGACGTACGGGCCTTCCGGTGCCTGCGCCGGCCTCGCGGGGCCCCACGGCCCGTGCGGTGTGCCATCCGGTACGGAATGATCTTCGTGAATCTCGACCAGCGGGACCACCGGCAGGTGGCGCCGGAGCCCGCCGACATCAGGACCATCTCAGCCACCCCCCGCAGTGCCTGACGCGATTCCCCCGTCGTAACAGATCGCTCAGGTGCTTCCCCCCCGCAGCGGCGTCACCGTGACCTGAACACGGTGACGCCGCTGCAGTTTTGCGTGCCTTCGCAGCGGTGTCGCCCGATCCGGGCTGTGGCTGGAAACAGCCCTTCCGGGTACTTCTCGCGCGCCCATGTCACTTCCTGGTGTCGCCCCCCGCCCTCCCGTTCGCCGACCGCGCCCGCACCGGGCGCGCTTTCGCGTGCCCGCAGGAAGCTGCAATGCGGCGGAGCGGGGGCACCCGATCCCTGGGTCCGATCCGGCGTGCCCCGGGAAACGGGCCTCCCGAATTCACCTTGAGTGGAATAGACTCAACTTTGTGCACGTTGACCGAGTCAGTACGGAAGACGTGCCCGTGGACAGGTGCGTGCCCGTGGACAGGGCAGAGGGCCGACGCCGAGGAGGAGAGAAGCGACCGTGGACGCCGAGCTGACCAACAGGAGCCGGGACGCGATTCAGGCGGCCGGCAACCGGGCCGTGAGCGGGGGACACCCCGACCTGACCCCGGCCCATCTGCTCCTCGGGCTGCTGGAGGGGCAGGACAACGAGAACATCATCGACCTGCTGTCGGCCGTGGACGCCGACCAGGCGTCGGTCCGCGCGGGCGCCGAGCGCGTCCTCGCGTCCCTGCCGAGCGTGACCGGCTCCACCGTGGCGCCGCCGCAGCCCAACCGTGAGCTGCTGGCCGTCATCACGGACGCGCAGAGCCGGGCGAAGGACCTGGGCGACGAATACCTGTCCACCGAGCACCTGCTGCTCGGCATCGCCGCGAAGGGCGGCGCGGCCGGCGAGGTGCTGGAGCGGCAGGGCGCCAGTGCGAAGAAGCTGCAAGAGGCGTTCCAGAAGGCGAGGGGAGGGCGCCGGGTGACCACACCCGACCCCGAGGGCCAGTACAAGGCCCTGGAGAAGTTCGGCACCGACTTCACCGCGGCGGCGCGGGAGGGGAAGCTGGACCCGGTCATCGGCCGGGACCAGGAGATCCGCCGGGTCGTGCAGGTGCTGTCGCGGCGTACGAAGAACAACCCGGTCCTCATCGGTGAGCCCGGCGTCGGCAAGACCGCCGTCGTCGAGGGGCTCGCCCAGCGGATCGTCAAGGGCGACGTGCCCGAGTCCCTGAAGGACAAGCGGCTGGTCTCCCTGGACCTCGGGGCGATGGTCGCGGGTGCGAAGTACCGCGGCGAGTTCGAGGAGCGGCTGAAGACCGTCCTGGCGGAGATCAAGGACTCCGATGGGCAGATCATCACCTTCATCGACGAACTGCACACGGTCGTCGGCGCGGGCGCCGGCGGCGACTCCGCGATGGACGCCGGCAACATGCTCAAGCCGATGCTGGCCCGCGGCGAGCTGCGCATGGTCGGCGCGACCACGCTGGACGAGTACCGCGAGCGGATCGAGAAGGATCCCGCGCTGGAGCGGCGCTTCCAGCAGGTGCTGGTCGCCGAGCCCAGCGTGGAGGACTCCATCGCGATCCTGCGCGGGCTCAAGGGCCGCTACGAGGCCCACCACAAGGTGCAGATCAACGACTCCGCGCTGGTGGCCGCCGCGACCCTGTCCGACCGCTACATCACCTCGCGCTTCCTGCCCGACAAGGCCATCGACCTGGTCGACGAGGCCGCCTCCCGGCTCCGGATGGAGATCGACTCCTCGCCGGTCGAGATCGACGAGCTCCAGCGCGTCGTGGACCGGCTGCGGATGGAGGAGCTGGCCCTCGACAAGGAGACCGACGCCGCTTCCCGCGAGCGGCTGGACAAGCTGCGCCGCGACCTCGCCGACAAGGAGGAGGAGCTGCGCGGTCTGACCGCCCGCTGGGAGAAGGAGAAGCAGTCCCTCAACCGGGTCGGCGAGCTGAAGGAGAAGCTGGACGACCGGCGCGGCCAGGCCGAACGCGCCCAGCGCGACGGCGACTTCGACACCGCCTCCAAGCTGCTGTACGGGGAGATCCCGGACCTGGAGAGGGAGCTGGAGGCCGCCTCGCGCGCCGAGGAGGAGGCCGCCAAGGACACCATGGTCAAGGAGGAGGTCGGCCCGGACGACATCGCCGACGTCGTCGCCTCCTGGACCGGCATCCCGGCCGGCCGGCTGCTGGAGGGCGAGACGCAGAAGCTGCTGCGCATGGAGGACGAGATCGGCCGGCGGCTGATCGGGCAGGGCGAGGCCGTGCGCGCGGTCTCCGACGCGGTGCGCCGCTCCCGCGCGGGCATCGCCGACCCGGACCGGCCCACGGGCTCCTTCCTCTTCCTCGGCCCGACGGGCGTGGGCAAGACGGAGCTGGCCAAGGCGCTGGCGGACTTCCTGTTCGACGACGAGCGGGCCATGGTCCGCATCGACATGTCGGAGTACAGCGAGAAGCACAGCGTGGCCCGGCTGGTCGGCGCCCCGCCCGGATACGTCGGCTACGAGGAGGGCGGCCAGCTCACCGAGGCGGTGCGCCGGCGGCCGTACAGCGTGGTGCTGCTGGACGAGGTGGAGAAGGCCCACCCGGAGGTCTTCGACATCCTGCTCCAGGTGCTGGACGACGGCCGGCTGACCGACGGACAGGGCCGCACCGTCGACTTCCGCAACACGATCCTGATCCTCACCTCCAACCTGGGCAGCCAGTTCCTGATCGACCCGATCACCAGCGAGGAGGAGAAGAAGGAGCAGGTCCTGGAGGTCGTCCGCGCCTCCTTCAAGCCGGAGTTCCTCAACCGGCTGGACGACCTGGTGGTCTTCTCGGCGCTCACCAAGGACGAACTGGGCCGGATCGCGGAGCTCGCCATCGGCCGCCTCGCCAAGCGGCTCGCGGAGCGGCGCCTGACGCTGGACGTCACGGCCGAGGCGCTGGCCTGGCTCGCCGACGAGGGCATGGACCCGGCCTATGGCGCCCGTCCGCTGCGCCGCCTGGTGCAGACGGCCATCGGCGACCGGCTCGCCAAGGAGATCCTGTCCGGCGAGATCAAGGACGGCGACACGGTGCGGGTGGACCGGTTCGGCGAAGGACTGCTGGTGGGCCCGGCCACGGGCAAGACGCTGTAGCGTCCGCTCCCACGGCCGCGGCACGGCTCCCTTCCCGGCTGCGCGGGGAAGGGGGCCGTAGCCCGTTCGGGTCCCGGTGCGGCGCGGCGTGTCAGGCCCGGCTCCGGGCGGGTACCCGGCCTGCGGCCGCCCGGGTGACCGGATCGTGTCAGCCCAGGGCTGACAGGGGCCGCCGGGGCTTGCCACGCCCCTCCCCGGATGGGGGAGGATGGCGGGATCCGTACGAAGGGAAAAACACGGTGAGCATCGACCCGTCCTCGATTCCGAACTTCGGGGGCCAGCCCGAGCCGCAGCCCCAAGGACCGGCGGGCCCCGTCGTCCCGGATCAGGACCTTGTGAAGCAGCTCCTGGACCAGATGGAGCTCAAGCACCTCGTCGACGAGGAGGGTGACCTCGTCGCGCCGTGGGAGCAGTTCCGCACGTACTTCATGTTCCGCGGCGAGGGCGACCAGCAGGTCTTCTCGGTGCGGACGTTCTACGACCGGCCGCACAAGATCGACGACAAGCCCCAGCTGCTGGAGGCCATCGACGACTGGAACCGGCGCACCCTGTGGCCCAAGGTCTACACCCACACCCATGACGACGGCGCCGTCCGCCTCATCGGTGAGGCGCAGATGCTGATCGGCACGGGCGTGAGCCTGGAGCACTTCGTCTCCTCCACCGTCAGCTGGGTGCGGGCCGCGCTCGAGTTCGACCGCTGGCTGGTCGAGCAGCTCGGCCTGGAGGAGGAGATCGACGAGGCGGACAAGCCGGAGGACGGCGAGGAGTAGTCCGCGTCCACGCCGGCCCACCGCCACCCCGCACGAACGAGAGCCCGGCACCCGCGCGCCCCACAGGGCGACCGGGGTGCCGGGCTCTCCGCGTGCCCACCGCGACCTGGCCCACCGGGGCCGGCACGCGCCGAGTGCCGGCCCGCACTGGAAATCAGAGCACGATCTGAGTAAACTCTGATTATGACTACCGTGCGTCTGGAAGCAGAAACGGAATCCGTCTCCTTCACCGACCTCTCCCGCAATCCCAAGGGTGTCGCGGCCAGAGCGGCTGCCCTGGGGCGTCTCCGTGTCACACATCGGGACGCGCCGGACATGGTGCTGACCACGGCTGTACGGGCGGAGAACGCCGAGGAGAACCTGACCACCGCCTCACGGCTCTTCCTGGCGCTGATGAAGCAGGACGACGGCGTCAAGTCGCTCCTTCTCGCGCTTCCCGAGGTGTTCCCCTGGGTGCGGCACCTGGACGCGGAAGAGGTGCGGGCCTTCACCGTCGAACTCCTTGAAGCGCTGTCGGACGCCGCCGAGCTGGGGGTGGGAGAGGCCGTGCATCGCGCGATCATCTCTTGGCGCGCCACGGCTCGTATCAACGCTGATCCCGACCAGCTCAGGGAGTCGGGGCGTCCGCTCGATGGTGATGACCTCGGCCCGGTCGAGGTGCGTGGGTGAGCCCGAAGAAAGGAGATCGGGTCAGCGTTCCGCCCCTCGGCGGATGGAACGTCGTCTTCGGGACCACCGAAGCGGTGACCGGCTGGGAGGAACTGTGCCGCGTCGCCTTGCCGAGCGCGCATCGCTGCCTGGACGCTCTCCGGAGCGACCCCCTGACCCGGGCCAACTGGAATCGCCAGCATCAGTTGCGCGGCAGGCACGCCACCAAAGTGTGGAAGGGTTCCGACCTGGACCAGTGGGAGTACGAGGTCACCAGCGGTGGTCGAGTGCGCTACCTCGTCAGCGCGGAGACTTCCACCGTGATCCTCGTGTACGCCTCCCCGCGACATCCCAAAGACACTGAGTGAACCATGGTCGCTTCGGGAGCGGGGCTTGAGCAGGTCCCGCACCCCGGAGCGAACCGGCGGCGCCCTTTTCGCGCTTCCTGTCAGACCGCCAATCGCTTGAGGCGGGCAACCGCCTCGTCCAACACACCCTTCCGCTTGCAGAAGGCGAAGCGGACGTAGGGGGCGCCCTCGGCGCGGTGGTCGTAGAAGACGGCGTTGGGGATGGCCACCACGCCCGCCCGCTCGGGCAGGGCACGGCAGAAGGCGAAGCCGTCGGTCTCGCCCAGGGGGCGGATGTCGGTGGTGACGAAGTACGTGCCCGCCGGTTTGAAGACCCCGAAGCCCGCCTGCGCCAGACCGGCCGCCAGCACCTCCCGGCGCGCCCGCATGTCCTTTCGGAAGGCGGCGAAGTGCGACTCCGGCAGTGCCAGTGCCTCGGCCACCGCGTACTGGAACGGGCCCGAGGCCACGTACGTCAGGAACTGCTTGGCCGAGCGGACCGCCGTGACCAGGGCGGGTGACGCGGTGATCCAGCCGACCTTCCAGCCGGTGAAGGAGAATGTCTTGCCCGCCGAGCCGATCGTCACCGTGCGCTCGCGCATGCCCGGCAGGGTGGCCAGCGGGATGTGCTCGGCGTCGTCGAAGACCAGGTGTTCGTACACCTCGTCGGTGACCACCAGCAGGTCGCGTTCGACGGCCAGCGCGGCGATCGCCGTCAGCTCCTCGCGGGTGAGCACCGTGCCGGTCGGGTTGTGCGGGGTGTTCAGCAGCAGCAGCCGGGTCCGGTCGGTCACGGCCGCGCGCAGCTCGTCCAGGTCGAGGCGGAACGCGCCCGCGTGCGGCCGCAGCGTCACCGGCACCCGCCGGCCGCCCGCCATGGCGATGCACGCCGCGTAGGAGTCGTAGTACGGCTCCAGGGCGATCACCTCGTCGCCCGGTTCCACCAGGGCCAGCAGCGCGGCCGCGATCGCCTCGGTGGCGCCCGCCGTGACCAGCACCTCGGTGTCCGGGTCGTAGGAGAGGCCGTAGCGGCGCAGTTGGTGCGCGGCGACGGCCGTGCGCAGTTCGGGGACGCCGGGGCCCGGCGGGTACTGGTTGCCGCGCCCCTCGCGCAGCGCCCGTACCGCCGCCTCCCGGATCTCCTCGGGGCCGTCGGTGTCGGGGAAGCCCTGGCCCAGGTTGATCGCGCCGGTGGCCGCGGCCAGGGCGGACATCTCGGCGAAGATCGTCGTCCCGAACTCGGCGAGCCGGCGGTTGAGGAGCGGGCGTGCGCTGGAGGTCATGCCGGCCATCCTGCGCCGAAGCTCTGGAGTTCCTCAAGTGTGCTTTGGCCCGGGCGGCGGCCGGGGATATCCGGGGCACGCAGCGAGCGTGTCGCCCACGGGGGGCGTCCCCGGGGGTCTCCCGGGGGAGCGGAAGGAGCGTGACGCCATGGTCTTCGCGATAGTCCTGGCGGTGATCGCGATGGTGTTCCTGGGCGCCGTCGCGCGGGGGAGCGGGCGCGGGCGCCGGTCCGCGAAGGGGCGGCGGACCCGGGCCTACAGCAGCGGGAGCGCGGCGGGCGGCGGGGGCGCCGGGTGGTGGGCCTCGGGCGACAGCGGTTCGTCGTCCGGCGGCCACCACTCCGGAGGGCACCACGGTCACCACTCGGGCGGTCACTCCTGCGGGGGGAATTCCTCCTGCGGCGGCGGCAGCTCCTGCGGGGGCGGTTCCTCGTGCGGCGGCGGGTCGTCGTGCGGGGGCGGCTGCGGCGGGGGCAGCTGACGGGGGCGGCGGGGCGGATGCCGGGGGCGGTGGGGCGGCCGTCAGGGCGGTGGGGGTTGTGGGAAGCGACAACTCCTCTTCCGGGGAGCGGAGTTCCCGCCGGGGAAGCGGAAGGGTGACCCCCATGTCCGGCCCGGTGCGCGTCGAAAAGTGCGCCGCTGTGTACGCCCTGGCGTACGCCGTAGTTGAACAGTTGAGCTGACAGGCCCTCTGAGGGATGGAAACCGCACGAAGTTGGGTAAAAAAGCTGTGGCGGCACCGCCGTTCGTGGTTCCCTCTAAAGTGCCGACGCAGCCCCCTGGATGTCCTGCTCACACCCCTTCTGAACTGGGCTGACCGGGCCGTCCCCCCGTGTCGTCCGGGGTGCGCCGGCCTCCTGGACCCCCTTTCTTAAGCGTGCTAGCGGAGCCGATCCATGCTCACGACCCTGAACACCTCCTACACCGACACGCGCGCGGCCGACCTGGCCTGGGCGCTGGGGCGCGAGCCGCTGCCCGCACTGGCCGCACTCGACCTCGAACTGTCCGGCGCCAAGCTCCAGTTGCGGCTTCTCGGCGCCTCCCACCAGGTGCTTCTTGAGGAGGAGCGGGGCGTCTGCTCGGAGACGGTGGCGTGCATCAAGGGGTCCAGCACGCCCCTTCCGCTCGGCGTCGCCAAGCGGGTCGGCGACTGGGAGTACCAGTTCGCCGCGCGGGTCGAGGAACTGTCGCCGGGCTCGTTCGCCGGGCGCGCCCAGGAACTGCTGGCCCTGGTCTGCGACCACCCGCACGGCCTGGCCGGCGTCTTCCCGGGCAGTCCGCACGCGTTCACCGCCATGCTGGCGCAGCGGCGGGAGGGCCAGGTGCACTGGCGCACCTGGCACGCCTACCCGCAGGACGGCCAGCTGGTGGCGACCCGTACCCGGGTCGGGGCGCGCCGGTCCGCGCCGGTGCCCCTGCCCGTCAACTGAGCCGGCCCGCACGGCCGCACGCCCGCCCGCACGGCCACACGCCCGCACGGCCACGCGCCCGCACGCCCTCGCGCTCACGCGTTCACACGTTCAAACACGGAACGCGCGGACGCCGTGTTTTCCACACGTGTGGGTGACGAAGCGTGGCGCGCCCGTGACGTAACGTCGCAGTCGTGATCGAACCGCACGCCCCGGCCCCGCCCCGCCCGGCGCCCCCGAGGAGCGGCCCCGAGCGGCCACCCGCCCGGCTGCCCGTCCGGCCGGGCACCGGCCGGTTCCTCGTCCTCGCCGGCGTCTTCGTCTGCGCGGCCTGCGGACTGGTGTACGAACTCGAACTGGTCGCCCTCGCCTCGTACCTGATGGGCGACTCGGTCACCCAGGCGTCCGTCGTGCTGTCCGTGATGGTGTTCGCGATGGGCATCGGCTCGCTCGGCGCCAAGCGGCTGCGCCGGCACGCCGCCGTCGGCTTCGGCGCGATCGAGGCGACGCTCGCCCTGGTCGGCGGGTGCAGCGCCATGGCGCTCTACGCCGTCTTCGCCTGGACCGGCGCCTGGGGCGGCCTGTGGGCGGCCGGACCGCGCTGTCTGCTGGTCGCCTTCTCGCTCGCCATCGGCCTGCTGATCGGCGCCGAGGTGCCGCTGCTGATGGAGCTGATCCAGCGGATCCGGCGCCAGGACGCGGGCGGCGCGGTCGCCGACCTGTTCGCCGCCGACTACGTCGGCGCGCTCGTCGGCGGCCTCGCTTTCCCCTTCCTGCTGCTGCCGCTGCTCGGCCAGCTGACCGGCGCGCTGCTCACCGGCGCGGTCAACGTGCTGGCCGGCGGCACCCTCGTCCTCGGCCTGTTCCGGCGCGACCTCACCCCGCGCGGCCGCCGGCTGCTGCTCGCCGCCAACCTCGCCGTGCTCGGGCTGCTCGCCGCGGCCGCCGCCGGCGTCGGCGCCTTCGAACAGGCCGCCCGGCAGGCGGTGTACGGCGACGGCGTGCGGGTGGCGCTGCGGACCGGCGTCCAGGAGATCGTCCTGACCGGCGGCACCGGCGGCCGTCCGCTGGACCTGTTCCTCGACGGGCGGCTGCGGGTCGGCGGCCAGGACGAGCGCCGCTACCACGAGGCGCTGGTGCGGCCCGCGATGACCGGCCCGCACGCGCGGGTGCTCATCCTCGGCGGCGGCGACGGACTGGCCGCCCGCGAGGTGCTGCTCCACCCGGGCGTGGAGCGGGTGGACGTCGTCGAACTCGACCCGGCCGTCGTCCGCCTGGCCCGCACCGACCCGGCCCTGACCCGGCTGAACGGACACGTGTACGACGACCGGCGCGTCCGGGTGCGCACCGCCGACGCCTTCGCCCGGCTGCGCACGATGGAGCCGGCGGCGTACGACGTGGTGATCGCGGACCTGCCCGATCCGGGCATCACGGCCAGCACCAAGCTGTACTCGCGCGAGTTCTACGACCTGGCCCGCCGCGCCCTGGCGCCCGGCGGCCGGCTGGCGGTGCACGCGGGGCCGGTCGCCTCCCGGCCCGGCGTCTTCTGGACGGTGGAGGCGACGATCCGCGCCGCCGGTCTGCGCACCGCCCCCTACCGGGTGGACGGCCGCGGCTCCCCGTTCGCCGCCGGACCCGACCGGGCGACGGGCGCCCGCAGCGCCCCGGGCGACTGGGGCTTCGTACTGGCCGCCCGCACCCCGCCCCGCCTCGCCCTGGACCCGCGGGCCGCGCATCCTCGCACGCTCACCCCCGCCGCACTCGCCGCGGACGCCCGCGCCGCCGCCCGCACCCGGATCTCCGGCCTGCCCCCGTCGACCCTGGTCCACCCCCGCTACGCCGGCTGAGCGGCCGTACCGCCCGGACCCGGAGCACCGTGCGCGGCCCGGCGGCCCGTCCCTCCCCCGAAGCGGAACGGACCGCCGGGCCTCCCCCGCGGCGGCCCCCCGGCCGGTGGCGCGGAGCCCCGCCGCTCGGCCGGCGCACCGAGAACGTACGGCCGGACGGCCGGGCCGCGCATCCCGCGCCGGGTGGAGACCGCCGCCGACCGGCGCGGTAGCCGCCCGGTCCCGGCAAACTCCCGCGGTACCGCGAAAGGTTGACGCCGCCTGGCCCGTACCGGGTCTACGCTGCGGCGGTGCGGATCCACCCCCTCGTGGTCGACGGCCTGACGGCCCTGGTGCCGACGGCCGTCGCGTGTCTGCTCGGCATGGAGGCCGGCGCGCAGAAGTGGCCCCCGCTCGACGCGTACGCCTGGGCGCTGGTCGCCCTGACCAACCTGCCGCTCGCCCTGTGCACCCGGGCCCCGGTCGCCGTCCTGCTCTCCGTCCACCTGTGGTGGTCCCTGTACATCGCCCTCGGCAACTGGCCGGTGGTCAACTCCCCGGCCGCCATGGTCGCCCTCTACATGGTGGCCGGCACCCGGCCCCCTCGGACCACCGCGTGGTGCGCGGCCCTGATGGGCGGCGTGTGGATCTACGCCGGCGTGTACAGCCACTCCGACATGCTGGCGTCGGTCGTCGGCCAGGCGATCGGCTACCCGCTGGCGCTGTGGTGGTTCGGCCACCTCGCCCGCAGGAGCGCCGAGCTGACCGTGCGGCTGCGCGCCGAGCAGGCCGAACGGGCCCGGCGCGAGGTCGCCGAGGAACGGGTCAGGATCGCGCGCGAACTGCACGACGTGGTCGCCCACCACATGGCCGTCATCAACGTCCAGGTGGGCCTCGCCCGGTTCGTCTTCGACTCCGACGCGCCCACCGCGCGCGCCGCGCTCACCACCATCGGCGGCGCGAGCGGCGAGGCGCTGACCGAGCTGCGCCGCATGCTCGGACTGCTGCGCGCGGACGATCCGCACGGCCCGCGGGAGGGCGCCGCGGACGAGCCGACGCCCGGCCTCGACCGGCTGGAGGAGATGGTCGAGCGGGTCCGGTCCGGCGGCGTACCGGTCGAGCTGCGGGTGCGCGGCGCGCCGCGCGCGCTGCCGTCCGGGATGCAGCTGTGCGTCTACCGGGTGGTCCAGGAGGCGCTGACGAACGTGCTCAAGCACGCCCCGGGCAGTCGCGCCGCCGTGGAACTCGCCTACGGCGCGGGCGAGATACGGGTGTCGGTCACCGACGACGGGAGCGGCCCGGGCGCCCGGCACGGCAGGGAGCAGGGCCGCGGGCAGGGCCGGGACGGCGGCCGGGAGCGGGGGAAGGGGGTGGGGATGGGAGTGGTGAAGGGGGTGGATCCGGACAGAATGCGCCGGTCCGGCGGCCACGGGTTGATCGGCATGCGCGAGCGCGCCAAGCTCTACGGCGGGACGATCGCCGTCGGCCCGCGGCGCGAGGGGGGATTCGGCGTGCGGCTGACCCTTCCGACGTCGGAGCAGGCCGCACGCCGGGGAGACGCCGTCACGGAATGATCAGAGTGCTGGTGGTCGACGACCAGTTCCTCGTGCGCAGCGGACTGGTCGCGCTGCTGCGCGCCGCCCCCGGCATGGAGGTCGTCGCGGAGGCCGCGGACGGCGCGGAGGCGGTGGCCCTGGCCGCGCGCACCCGTCCGGACGTCATCCTCATGGACATCCGCATGCCCGGGCTGACGGGCATCGAGGCGACCCGGCGCATCCTCGCCGACGCGGCGGACCCCGCGCCCCGCATCCTCATCCTCACCACGTTCGACCTCGACGAGTACGTGTACGGCGCGCTGCGGGCCGGGGCCGCCGGGTTCCTCCTGAAGGACGCGGGCCCGGAACGGCTGCTGGCGGCGGTCGCCGCCGTGCACGGCGGCGACTCCCTGTTCGCCCCGGTGGTCACCCGGCGGCTGGTGGAGGCGTTCACGGAGCGCGCGGACGTCCCGCCGGCGCCCGCGGAGCCCCCGGCGGACCTGCGCGCGCTGACCGGCCGCGAGGTCGAGGTGCTCCAGCTGGTCGCCCGGGGCCTGACCAACGCCGAGGCGGCCGACCGCCTCTTCATCAGCGAGGCCACCGTCAAGACCCACCTCAACCGCACGATGGCCAAACTCCACCTGGCCAGCCGCGCGCAGGCGGTGGTAGTGGCGTACGAGACGGGGCTGGTCCGGCCGGGGGTGGAGGGCTAGCGGGCCGGGCGGGGTGGGGGACGGGAGCGGTCGGGGGGACGGGGGAGGGTATTCGGGGCCGTCACTGGGTAATGTCGGCTGACATGGAGCACGAGGTGTTCGTTCCGGTTCCGGTCCCGCGACTGCGGGCGGTGCTCGCCGACCCCGACCGGGTCGCCCGGGCGCTGCCCGGGTTCCAGCAGGACGCGGGCGCCGAGCCCGTCGCCGGCCGGCTGAAGCTGCGGATCGGCGGCACCTCCATCACCTACCGGGGTGCGCTGCGCGTCCACGCCCGCGAGGACGGCTCGTACGCCGTCGAGGGCGAGGCGGGCGAGTCGCGCGGCGCCGGCGCGGTGAAGCTCGCGCTCACGCTGCGCCCGCGGGAGACCGACGGGGGTACGGCGCTGGGCGTGCGGGGCACGGCGTCGGGCGACGGGCGGGTCGCCGAGCTGGACCCGGAGGCCGTGCGGGCGGCGGCCGTGCGGTTGCTGGACCGGTTCGCGCGGAACCTGGCCGCGGGGCCGGACCCCGGCGCGGCGCCGGGCGCCGGCGCGGGGCCGGGCGCCGGCGCGGGGCCGGGCGCCGACACGGGGCCGGGCGCCGACACGGGGCCGGGCGCCGACACGGGGCCGGGCGCCGACACGGGGCCGGGCGCCGACGCGGGGCCGGACCACGGCGCGGGGCCGGGTGCCGATGCTGGGCCTGGTTCCGGTGCGGGACCGGAGGCGGAGACGCCGGAGAGCCCGGAGGAGCTCGCCACCGAGGACTTCGCCCCGCTCGCGACGGGCGACTTCGAGGCCGCGCCGGACGCGGACGACGCCCCCGTACCGCCCCCGGCCGAACCCACCGAGCCCGCCGAGCCCGCCGACCGCGCCGTCGGACGCGCCTCCGTCTTCGACACCGAGGTCCCGCCGTCCTCCCTCGACCCGTCGGCCGAGGACGGCTCCGACGATCCCGACGGTTCCCATGACTCCGACGGCTCCGACGGCTCCGACGGCTCCGACGGCTCCGATGAAGACGAGTCCGACGAGTACGACGGGTACGGGGCCTACGACGGGGAGGAGCAGGCGGGCGCCGGGAGGCGTGGCGCGGCCGCGGCCGTCGGGCCCGGGGGTTTCGGCGAGGCCGCCGGACCGCCCGCCGAGGCCGCGCACGCGCGCCGCACGATGATCGGCCGCAGCGCGGAGGAGGTGGACCACGCGCCGCCGCGCGGCCGTTACGCGCCCGTGCCCGCCCCGCTCACCGTCTCCGCCGGCTCCGCCCTGCGCTGGGCGGCGCCCGCCGCGGCCCTCGCGGTGGCCGGGGCGATCGTCGTGGGCCGGGCGCTGCGCCGCCGCCGCTGACCTCCCGGACGCCGTCGTCCTGCCTTCCGGCCGCCGCCGCTGACACCCCGGCCGGCGCCGGCGCGCACCGGCCGCCCCTTTCGGCCCAGTAGCCTCGTCACGTGAGTGACGAAGACATCACGCTGACCGCGGGCGACGCGGAAGCGACCGTTCAGCCGGGCAACGGCGGCCGCGTCGGCGGACTCCGGGTGGGCGGTCTGGAGCTGCTGCGCCAGGGCGACAGGTTCGGCTGCTTCCCGATGGTCCCCTGGTGCGGACGGACCCGGAACGGCGAGTTCCGCGACGGCGCCGCCGTCCACCGGATGCCGCTCAACTCCCCGCCGCACGCCATCCACGGCACCGCGCGCGACGGCGCCTGGCGCACCGCCCGGGTCTCGGCGGACGAGGCGGTGATCACGTACGACCTCGTCGAGCCGTGGCCCTACCCCGGCCGCATCACCCAGGTCGTCGCCCTGACCGAGGACTCCCTGACGCTGACGATGTCCGTGGAGACGTACGGGTCCTCCTTCCCGGCGCAGATCGGCTGGCATCCGTGGTTCAACCGGAACCTGGCCGGCGCGGACGCGCGGCTGGACTTCCGGGCCGCCTGGCAGGAGGAGCGCGGCGAGGACCACCTGCCCACCGGCCGCCGGATCGAGGTGACGCCGGGTCCGTGGGACGACTGCTTCGGGATGCCGGACGGCGTCGGCGTCACCGTGGAGTGGCCCGGGCGCCTCGAACTGACGGTGCGCAGTCCGGAGAAGTGGGTCGTCGTCTACGACGAGCAGGAGGCCGCCGTGTGCGTGGAGCCGCAGACCGGGCCGCCCAACGGGCTGAACACCCATCCGCGCCTGGTCACGCCGCTGGAGCCGCTGGAGGCCACGACCACCTGGTCCTGGCGCCGCGCTTAAGCTGGCTGCCATGAGCGACGTTCGCGGCGAGCTGCTGCAGCAGATCAAGGACAAGGCCGTGGTGCACGGCAAGGTGACCCTGTCGTCGGGTCTGGAAGCCGACTACTACGTGGACCTGCGCCGGGTCACCCTGGACGGCGAGGCGGCCCCGCTGGTCGGCCAGGTGCTGCTGGACCTGACGGCCGGGTTCGAGTTCGACGCGGTCGGCGGGCTGACGATGGGCGCCGACCCGGTCGCGGCGTCGATGCTGCACGCCGCCGCCGCGCGCGGCCGGAAGCTGGACGCCTTCGTGGTGCGCAAGGCCGCCAAGGCGCACGGCATGCAGCGGCGCGTGGAGGGGCCGGAGATCCGGGGCCGCCGGGTCCTGGTCGTCGAGGACACGTCCACCACCGGCGGCTCCCCGCTCACCGCGGTCGAGGCGGTGCGGGAGGCGGGCGCCGAGGTGGTCGCGGTCGCCACGATCGTCGACCGGGCCACGGGCGCGGCCGAGAAGATCCAGGCGGGCGCCGGGGTGCCCTACGTGTTCGCGTTCTCGAAGGACGAGCTGGGCCTCGACTGAGCCGCAGCGTTCCGCCCGGCCGGGCCGGCGGCCGGCCCGGCCGCTCGATCCGCCGGGCGGGCGGCCGGGGTTGAGGGGTGGTGCGGGGCGCGCGGAGCGGAGTGCGGGGCGCGCTCCGCCGTCCACAGGCGACCCGTTATCCACAGGCTGGACGGGGTGTCCGTGAGGGCGGGCGATGTCTGCGAAGATGGGGCCGACGATGACGTCACTCCCTAGGTCAGGGCCGTAAGCACGCAGAACGCACCCCGCACATACAAGGAGCGGACAGATGCCCATCGCAACCCCCGAGGTCTACAACGAGATGCTCGACCGGGCGAAGGCAGGCAAGTTCGCCTACCCGGCCATCAACGTGACGTCCTCCCAGACCCTGCACGCGGCGCTGCGCGGATTCGCGGAGGCGGAGAGCGACGGCATCGTCCAGATCTCCACGGGTGGCGCCGAGTTCTTGGGCGGCCAGTACGACAAGGACATGGTCACCGGCGCCGTGGCCCTGGCCGAGTTCGCGCACATCGTCGCCGAGAAGTACCCGGTCAACATCGCGCTGCACACCGACCACTGCCCCAAGGACAAGCTCGACGGGTACGTGCGTCCGCTGATCGCGCTCTCCAAGAAGCGCGTCGACGCCGGTCTGAGCCCGCTGTTCCAGTCCCACATGTGGGACGGCTCCGCCGAGACCCTCGCCGACAACCTCCAGATCGCGCAGGAGCTGCTGGAGCAGGCCCGCGCCGCGAAGATCATCCTTGAGGTCGAGATCACCCCGACCGGCGGTGAGGAGGACGGCGTCTCGCACGAGATCAACGACTCCCTCTACACCACGGTCGACGACGCGGTGCGCACCGCCGAGGCGCTGGGCCTGGGCGAGAAGGGCCGCTACCTGCTGGCCGCCTCGTTCGGCAACGTGCACGGCGTGTACAAGCCGGGCAACGTGGTGCTCCGTCCCGAGCTGCTGAAGGAGCTCAACGAGGGCGTGGCCGCGAAGTACGACCGGCCGGCCGGCTCGCAGCCGTTCGACTTCGTCTTCCACGGCGGCTCCGGCTCCTCGGAGGAGGAGATCCGCACCGCGCTGGAGAACGGCGTGGTCAAGATGAACATCGACACCGACACCCAGTACGCGTTCACGCGTCCGGTCGTCGACCACATGTTCAGGAACTACGACGGCGTCCTGAAGGTCGACGGCGAGGTCGGCTCGAAGAAGACGTACGACCCGCGCACCTGGGGCAAGCTGGCCGAGGCCGGCATGTCGGCGCGGGTGGTCGAGGCGTGCGGCCACCTGCGTTCGGCGGGCACCCGCATCAAGTAGGCGGTACTCCGAGCGGACGGACCCGGCGCCTTCTTCGGTGCCGGGTCCTCCGTGCGAACGGGCCGGGAGAGCCGCGGGCGGCGGTTCCGGCCGGTTCTCGGATGGCCCGGCGGCGGCCGGCGGGGGAGGATCGCCGCATGGCGGTCCCTTCGCAGAAGTCGCCCGACGTCAGGATCTCCAGCCCGGCCGGCCGATGGATCCTGTTCACCACCGTGCTCGGCTCCAGCATGGTCCTGCTGGACTCGACCGTCGTGAACGTCGCCCTGCCGCGCATCGGCCGCGACCTGGACACCGATCTGGCCGCCCTCCAGTGGACCGTCAACGCGTACATGCTGACGCTGGCCGCGCTGATCCTGCTCGGCGGCTCGCTGGGCGACGCCTACGGCCGCCGGAAGATCTTCGTGATCGGCGTGGTGTGGTTCGCGGCGGCCTCCCTACTGTGCGGCCTCGCCCCGGGCACCGGCGTGCTGATCGCCGCGCGCGCCCTCCAGGGCGTCGGCGGCGCGCTGCTCACCCCCGGCTCGCTGGCGCTGATCCAGGCGTCCTTCCACCCGGACGACCGGGCGCGGGCGGTCGGTCTGTGGTCGGGGTTCGGCGGCATCGGGGCGGCGGTCGGGCCGTTCCTCGGCGGCTGGCTCGTGGACGGTCCCGGCTGGCGCTGGGTGTTCCTGCTCAACGTCCCGCTGGCGCTGCTGTGCGCGCCCGTCGCGGTCCGGCACGTGCCCGAGTCCTCGGCCGGCGGGCCGCACGGCCGGTTCGACGTCGCCGGGGCGGCCCTGGGGGCGGTCGCCCTGGCGCTGGTGACGTACGCCCTCATCGAGGCGCCCGGCGGCTCGCCGGCCGTCGCGGTGGCCGGGATCGCCGGGGTGGCGGCGGGCGTCGTCTTCTGGCGGGTGGAGAAGCGGCGCCCGGACCCGATGCTGCCGCCGGACATCTTCGCCTCGCGCCAGTTCACCGCGGTCAACCTGGTCACCCTGTGCGTGTACGCGGCGTTCGGCGGCTTCTTCTTCCTGACCGCGCTCCAGCTCCAGGTGGTGGCGGGGTACTCGCCGCTGCGGGCGGGTACCGCGCTGCTGCCGACGACCGTGCTCATGCTGCTGTTCTCGGCCCGCTCGGGCGCCCTCGCCGACCGGATCGGCCCCCGGGCGCCGCTCACTGTGGGGCCGCTGCTGTGCGCGGCGGCGATGCTGCTGATGCTGCGGGTGGGGAAGGACGCGCACTATCCGACGGACGTGCTGCCCGCGCTGCTGGTGATGGGGGCGGGGATGGTGACGCTGGTCGCGCCGCTGACCGCGACCGTGCTCGCGTCCGTGGACGCGTCCCACGCGGGGCTTGCCAGCGGGGTCAACAACGCGGCCGCGCGTGCGGCGGGGCTGATCGCGGTGGCGGCGCTGCCGTTGCTGGCCGGGATGGGGCCGGAGGCGTACCGGTCGGCGGACGCCTTCGACGCGGCGTTCCGGCGGGCGATGCCGATCTGTGCGGGGGTGTTGGTGGTGGGGGCGGGGCTCGCCTTCGCTACGGTGCGGCGGCCGTCGCGTGCGTGTCGGCGGCCCGAGGGCCGTACGCACGGGTCGGTGACGTGTCCGCCGCTGGAGGTGGGGCGGGGGCGGTGAGGGGGCGGGTTTTTCCTCGCCCCCGCCGCCCCTACCCGTCCCATCCCTGGGGGCCGCGCCCCCAGACCCCCGCTGTCGGCCTGGACGGCCTCGTCCTCAAACGCCGGACGGGCTGGGTGGGGCGGTGGCGTGGGTGGGGTTACGGCTTCAGCTCGGCGTAAGCCTCCTCGCTGCTGTCGCGGAGGAAGGTGCGGCAGCGGGTCGCCTCCTCCGTTTCCTGGATCGCGGTGGCGGCGCGGGCGAGGGCGGCCAGGCAGCGCAGGAAGCCGCGGTTGGCGCGGTGGTCCCAGGGGATGGGGCCGTGGCCCTTCCAGCCGGCCCGGCGCAGCTGGTCGAGCCCGCGGTGGTAGCCGGTGCGCGCGTACGCGTACGACTCGACGACCCGGCCGCCCGCGTACGCCTCCTCGGCGAGTTCCGCCCAGGCCGGCGAGTAGGTCGGGTGCTGGGCCGCGACCTCGGCGGCGGGCCGGGACTCCTCGGCCAGCAGGCGGTGGGCGGCCTCGTCCTCGGGGAGGTACGTCGGGTCCGGGCCGCCGAGCAGGTTCTTGTGCGTCGTCATGGCAGAAGTCTGCCACTGGGGCGCCGGCCGGACGGTCTGCCTTGCGCTCCGCGCCCCGGCTGCGCAGGATGCGGGTGGGGACCGGGGCCCCCGTGCCGGCATCGGCAGGGGCGGACCGCCACCCGGAGTACATGCAGGAGACAGCGATGTCGCACCAGGCTCAACCGACCGCCAGGCCCGTCGAGGCCGCCGCTGAGCCCGAGACCCCGCATCTCGACTTCGAGGGCACGACGCCGTACGAGGACTACGTCAAGGCGGACGTGCTCACCCACCTCCAGCACACCCTCTCCGACGATCCCGGAGAGATGGTCTTCCTGGTCACGACCCAGGTCATGGAGCTGTGGTTCACCGTCATCGTGCACGAGTGGGAGACCGCCGCGCACGCCCTGCGCACGGACGACGTGCCGACGGCGATCGCCGCGCTGAAGCGTTCGGTCCGGGAGCTGGAGGCGCTGAACGCCTCCTGGCGGCCGCTCGGCCAGCTCACCCCGGCCCAGTTCAACAGCTACCGCGGCGCGCTCGGCGAGGGCTCCGGATTCCAGTCGGCGATGTACCGCCGCCTGGAGTTCCTGCTCGGCGACAAGTCCGCCTCGATGCTCGTCCCGCACCGCGGCGCCCCGCGCGTCCACGCCGAGCTGGAGAAGGCGCTGCACGAGCCGAGCCTGTACGACGAGGTGCTGCGGCTGCTCGCCCGGCACGGGCACGCCGTACCCGAGGCCGTGCTGCGGCGTGACGTGGCGCTGCGCTACGAGCCCTCCCCGGAGGTGGAGGCCGTCTGGACGGCGCTGTACGCCGGCGACCCGGACGACGGACTCGCCCGCCTCGGCGAGGCGCTGACGGACGTCGCCGAACTGGTGTGGCGCTGGCGCAACGACCACCTCGTCGCCACCCGCCGCGCGATGGGCGCCAAGACGGGCACCGGCGGCTCGGCCGGCGTGGCCTGGCTGGAGAAGCGGGCCCAGAAGTCCGTGTTCCCCGAGCTGTGGACGGCGAGGTCCCATGTCTGAGCCCACGGAGCTGACGGAGCCGGCCGAGGTCTCCGGGGCCTCACCTCTGGCGGACCGGGCGGCGGAGCTGGACGCCGCCGATCCGCTCGCGCCGCTGCGCGACCGGTTCGTCCTGGACGACGGCGTCTACCTGGACGGCAACTCGCTGGGCGCGCTCCCGGCGGGCGTACCGGACCGGGTCGCGGACGTGGTGCGCCGGCAGTGGGGCGAGCTGCGCATCCGGTCCTGGAGCGAGAGCGGCTGGTGGACCGCGCCCGAGCGGACCGGCGACCGGATCGCCCCGCTGGTCGGGGCCGCGCCGGGGCGGATCGTGGTCGGCGACTCGACGAGCGTGAACGTCTTCAAGGCGCTGGTGGCGGCGGTGCGGATGGCCCGCGAGGACGGCGGCGCGAGCCGGGACGAGATCCTGGTCGACGCCGCGACCTTCCCCACCGACGGTTACATCGCGCACTCCGCGGCCCGGCTGACGGGCTGCACCGTGCGGCCGGTCGCGCCGCACGAGGCGCCCGCGGCGCTCTCCGCGCGCACTGCCGCCGTCCTGCTCAACCACGTCGACTACCGCACCGGCCGCCTGCACGACCTGCCGTCCCTCACGGCGGCGGTGCACGCGGCGGGGGCGTACGCCGTGTGGGACCTGTGCCACAGCGCGGGCGCGCTGCCGGTCGGTCTGGACGAGCACGGGGTGGCGCTGGCGGTCGGCTGCACGTACAAGTTCCTGAACGGCGGGCCGGGTTCACCGGCCTTCCTGTACGTGCGCGGCGACCTCCAGGAGCGGTTCGACTCCCCGCTGCCGGGCTGGAACTCGCACGCCGAGCCGTTCGGCATGCGGCCCGACTACGAGCCGGCCAAGGGCGCGGTGCGCGGCCGGGTGGGCACCCCGGACATCCTGTCCCTGCTCGCCCTGGAGGCGGCGCTCGACGTGTGGGAGGGGGTGTCGGTCGAGGCGGTGCGGGCCAAGTCCCTGGCGCTGACGGACTTCTTCCTGGAGTGCGTGGCCGCGCACGTGCCCGCCGGGCGCGTGACGTCGCTGACCCCGGCGGCGCACGCGGAACGCGGCAGCCAGGTGGCGCTGCGCTGCGCGGACGCGGGCGAGGTGATGCGGCGGCTGATCGAACGCGGGGTGGTCGGCGACTTCCGTCCCCCGGACGTCCTCCGCTTCGGCTTCACCCCCCTGTACGTCGGCTTCGCGGACGCGGAACGGGCGGCGCGGGTGCTGGCGGAGGTGCTGGAGGAGTTCTGACGACGCGGGGGCCGGGCCCGGCGGCCCCGGTGCCGGACCCGGCCCGGCGGTGCCGGGCGGTTCAGGAAGGGGCGGTGCTGGCCGGGGCGGGGCCGTGCCCGTCTCGCCCGGCTCGCGCTCCGGCCCGCCCGTCCGGCGACTCGTCCGGCCCGCCCGCCCGGTCCCCGTTCCGGCTCGCTCGCCCGGCGCTCGTCCGGCCCGCCCGGTTCCCGCTCCGGCCCGCGCGCCTGCGCCTTGCCTGACCCCCGCTCCGGCGTCTCGCCCGGCGTCGTGTCCGGTCCGTCGTCCGGTGTCGTGTCCGGTCCGTCGTCCGGTGTCGTGTCCGGCCCCCGCTCCGGCCGGGGGCGCGCCCCCGTTCCGGCCGGGGCGTCGGTTCGGTGGGGGCTCCGGTCCAGGGGGCGTACGTGCGTGTCGCTGCACGTCACCTGCCTGGTACCGTCCCGCCAACGGCTGAACCGACGCCGAGCCACGCTCCCGGTTCGCCGGTTCCGTTGCGTCGCCGTTTTGCCGCAACGCCGTTTCACCGCTGAGAGGTTGGAGCCATGCCGGACGCCGCCGTACCCCGCGATGCCGCAGGCGACCCGGCGGCGCGGGACGCCGCCGAGGAGGCGTCCGCCTTCTCGCACGCGCCCGTCGAGCCCGACGGCACCGCCGCCTACGGCGACCACCCCGACCAGGTCGTGGACTTCTACGCCCCGCGCGGCCCCGGCGGCCCGGCGCCCGCCGGTTCGGCCCCGCTCGTCGTGGTGCTGCACGGCGGCGCGTGGCGGGACCCGTACGACCGGCGGCACGTCACCCCGTTCGCGGACTTCCTCGCGCGGCGCGGCTTCGCGGTGGCCAACGTCGAGTACCGGCGCGGAGCGGCGGGCGGTCAGGGCGGCGCGGCGCCGGTCGCGGGCCGCTGGCCGGACACCTTCGACGACGTGGCCGCCGCCCTGGACGCGCTGCCCGCGCTGGTCGAGCGGGCGCTCCCGCAGGCGGACGTACGGCGCACGGTGCTCACCGGGCACTCGGCGGGCGGCCACCTCGCCCTGTGGGCGGCGGCCCGGCACGTCCTGCCCGCCGACGCCCCCTGGCGCACCGGCGGCCCGGCCCCGCTGCGCGGCGTGGTCGCCCTCGCGCCCATCGCCGACTTCGAGACTGCGGGCAAGCTGGACGTGTGCGGCGGGGCGGCCCTCCAATTGCTCGGTGGGGGGAAGGAGTTCGCCGCCCGTCGGCCGTACGCCGATCCGGCCCTGCTGCTGCCCACCGGCATCGCGACGACGGTGGTGCAGGGCCGGGCGGACCTGGTGGTGCCGCAGGCGGTGGCGGAGGCGTACGCGGACGCGGCGGCCCGGGCGGGCGAACCGGTGGGCCTGACGCTGCTGGAGGAGGTCGGCCACTTCCCGCTGATCGACCCGGCGGCGGACGCCTGCGCGGTGGTCGCGGAGGAGATCGCCCAGCTGGCGTGGTGAGGCCCGCGCCTCCGCGCCTCCGTGCCTCCGTACCTCCGTGCCTTCGCGCATCCGTGCCTTCGCGCCTCCGCCCGTCTGTCCGTCCGCTCGCGTCGATGCCGTCCGTGCCGCCGGGCAGCCGTCGGGTGCCGTAACGCCCCGCTCCGGCGGCCCTGTTGGACGTGCCCGAGGTGATCGGGACGCGAGGCCCTAGGGTGGACGGGTGAGGCGAAGGGGCGGGGGCGTCCGGCGCGTGCTGCGGGCGCTGCGCGAGGATCTGTGGACGGCGCGGGCCGCTCCGCTGCCCCCGTCCCTCTGGCTGCGCTGGCTGCCGCACGGCGTGGTGTGCCTGATCGCGGTCGGCGTCCTGGCCGGCGCCATGGGGCAGCTCCACGACGCGGGCGGGGTGCCGCCCGGGTACGCCCTGCCCGTCGCCTTCGGCCAGAGCGGCGCGGTGGTGCTCGCCCTGTTGCGGCCGGTCCCGGCCTGGTGGCTCTCGACGACCGCCGCGGTGCTGGGGGCGGTGGCGGTGGACGCCGTGGGGCGCGACCACGGCTTCCCCTGGCCCTGGGGCGCGGCCGGGCTCATCGCCCAGCTGCTGGTCCTGCTGCTGCTCGCCCTGCGGGTGCGCACCCGCGCCGCGGTGACGGCGCTGTGCGTGACCGTGCTGGTGACCTGGGTCCTGGACGGCTGCGCGGGCCCGGCGCGGGAGCAGCCGTCGAGTGCGCCGCCGGTCATGTACGCGGTCGCCGTGCTGGTCGGCGCCGCGCTGCGCGGCCGCCGCGAGGCCCGTGCCGAGCTGGGACGGCAGACCACGCTCACCGCGGAGGAGCGGGCCCGCCGCACCCTCCTGGAGGAACGCAACCGCATCGCCCGCGAGCTGCACGACGTGGTCGCCCACCACATGTCGGTCATCTCCATCCAGGCGCAGGTGGCCGCGCACCTGGTCCGGGACCCCTCCGAGGAGCTGACGGAGAACCTCGCCGGCATCCGCGGCAACGCGCTGGAGGCGCTCGCCGAACTCCGCCGGGTCCTCGGCGTGCTGCGCTCGGCCGACCCCGACGACCCGCACGGTCTGGGCGAGTTGGGCGCCGGGGCCGCGCCGCGCACCCCGCAGCCCACCCTCGGCCGCCTCGACGCCCTGGTGGAGAACACCCGCGCCGCCGGACTCGCGGTGACCTTGGACGTACGGGACGTACGGGACGGGCCCCGGCCGTATCCGCCCGGCGTGGAGCTGTCGGCGTACCGGATCGTGCAGGAGGCGCTGAGCAACGCCCTGCGGCACGCGCCGGGCTCGACGGTCCGGGTGGCGCTCGCGCACGGCGCCGACGGGCTGGAGCTGAGTGTCGTCAACTCCCCGCCGCTGCACCCCGCTTCGCCCTCTCCCGGTGTCGGGCACGGGCTGCTCGGCATGCGGGAGCGGGCGGCCATGCTGGGCGGGCACGTCGTCGCCGCCGGGACCGAGGCGGGCGGCTTCGCGGTCTCCGCGTTCCTGCCGCGCGACGGCGCCGCACCGGCCGGTCCCGCCGCGCCCACCGCAGGAGAGCCCACCACAGTGAACCCCGCCCCAGGAGAGGACGAGACATGACGAGCGGCGGCATCCGCGTGCTCATCGCCGACGACCAGCAGATGGTCCGGCAGGGATTCACCGTGCTGCTCGACGCGCGGGCGGACATCGAGGTGGTCGGGCAGGCCGTGGACGGTCTCGACGCCGTCGCCAAGACGGCCGAACTCGCCCCGGACGTGGTGCTCATGGACATCCGCATGCCGGAGCTGAACGGCATCGAGGCGACGCGGCGCGTCACCGCCCGGACCCCCGGCACGAAGGTGCTGGTCCTCACCACCTTCGATCTCGACGAGTACGTGTACGAGGCGCTGTGCGCCGGCGCCTCTGGCTTCCTCCTGAAGGACGCCTCCGCCGACCAGCTGGCCGAGGCGGTCCGGGTGGTCGCGGCCGGCGACGCCCTGCTGGCGCCGGGGATCACCCGCAGGCTGATCGCCGAGTTCGCCCGGATCAACGGCGGGCCCCGCCCGGCGCGCGCGACCCGCGTCGGCGATCTCACCGAGCGGGAGACGGAGGTGCTGACGCTGATCGCGCAGGGCCTGTCGAACGCGGAGATCGCCGGACGCCTCGTCGTCGCCGAGCAGACGGTGAAGACCCACGTCGGCCGCATCCTGGTGAAGCTGGGCCTGCGGGACCGCACCCAGGCGGCGGTGTACGCGTACGAGTCGGGGCTGGTGCGTCCGGCGGGCCGCTGAGCGCGGTGGCGGGGCGGTCCGCCGGGGGGCGGCGGCGCCGTAGTACCTGAGACGGACCCCGCGGAACCCCCTCACTGAGGACGACCGCGGGCCCGGCCGCCGCCTACCGTTTCACCGTGACCGAGACGACCCGGACCCAGGCCCGCACCCAGGCCCAGGCACAGACGCAGCCCCGGACGCGGCCCGACGACGCGTTCGCCCCGTACCAGCCGCGCAGCCCGGAGTACCGGGCGGCGGCGCAGGCCCTGCGCGGGCTGCGCCAGAGCCTGTTCCAGGATGCCTTCGCCTACCGGCCGCTGCCCCGCCGCGGCACCGACGGCGCGTTGACCGGGTGGCTGCCCGGGCGGCTGCGGGAGTACGCGGCCTGGGCGCCGCACCTGCTGGTGGGCGGGACGGGCGCGGTGATCGCGCTCATCGCCGCGACGGCCGCCGCGAACGACCTGACGGCCCCGGTGTACGGACTGGCGCTGCTCGTTCCGGTGCTGCTCACGCTGGTCCGTCCGGTCGGGGCGTTCTGGCTGGTCCTGGCGGCGACCGCGGTCACGTCGGCGCTGCCCGGCGTGGACGGCAGCCGGCCCTGGTCGCCGCCCGCCTTCGCGGCGCACCTGACGGTCCTCACCGTCGTGGCCGTGCGCACCCGGCCGCGCACGGCGGCCTGGATGTGGGGCGTCACCGCGTGCTACGCCGCCGCCGCCCAGGCCCTCGGCGGTTACTACTACGACAACGACTCCACCGCGATGCTGGTGCTGTCCGCGCTGGTGCTGCTGGTCGTCACCGTCCGGCACGTGCACCAGGAGGCCGAGCGGACGGTGACCGCGCAGCAGACGGAGACCGAGCACGAGCGCTCCCGGCGCACGCTGCTGGAGGAGCGCACCACGATCGCCCGCGAGCTGCACGACGTGGTGGCCCACCACATGTCCGTGGTCGCGATCCAGGCCGAGGCCGCCCCCTACCGGGTCCAGGACCCGCCGCCCGAGCTGGAGAAGGCGTTCGCCACGATCCGGGAGAACGCGGTGGCCGCCCTGACCGAGCTGCGCCGCGTCCTCGGCGTGGTGCGCGCGGAGGACTACGCGGCGCCCGACGCCCCGCAGCCCACCCTCGCCGACCTCGACGCCCTGCTGGCCAACGTGCGCGAGGCCGGCCCGGCGGTGTCCAAGGCGGTGACCGGCGCGGTGCGCGAACTGCCGCAGGGCGTCGAGCTGTCGGCGTACCGGATCGTGCAGGAGGCGCTGAGCAACGTGCTGCGTCACGCGCCCGGCGCGGACGCCCGGGTGGAGATCGGCTACGTCATCGGCGGCCTCGGGCTGCGCGTCGTCAACGACCCGCCGCCCGCGCCGTCCACGGGCCGGCCCTCGCCGGGGGCGGGGCACGGCCTCACCGGGATGCGGGAGCGGGTGTCGATGCTGAACGGCGAGATGACGGCGGGGCCGACGCGGGAGGGCGGCTACGAGGTGACCGTGTTCCTGCCGGCCGCCCCGGCCGCCCCAGCTGCCCCAACCTCCCCGGCCGCCCCGACCACTCCCGCCGCCCGGTCCGTCGAGTCCGGGGCCGTGGACGACGCCGGGAGCGCGATATGACGGCCGGTGCGATCCGCGTGCTCATCGCGGACGACCAGATGATGGTGCGCGAGGGCTTCTCCGTGCTGCTCAACGCGATGCCCGGCATCGAGGTCGTCGGCGAGGCCGTCAACGGGCGCCAGGCGGTGGAGCGGGTGCGCGAACTCGCCCCGGACGTCGTGCTGATGGACATCCGCATGCCCGAGCTGAACGGCATCGACGCGACACGGGAGATCGTCGCGGCGGACAGCGCGGCCAAGGTGCTGGTGCTGACCACGTTCGACCTCGACGAGTACGTGTACCAGGCGCTGCGGGCGGGCGCGTCCGGGTTCCTGCTCAAGGACGCCTCGGCGCGCCAGCTCGCCGACGGGGTGCGGGTGGTGGCCGCGGGGGAAGCGCTGCTCGCCCCTTCGGTCACCCGGCGGCTGATCACCGAGTTCACCCAGCTGTCCGGGACGTACCGGCCGTCGGCCGTCGCCCGGTCGGCGTACGGGGAGCTGACGGAGCGGGAGACGGAGGTGCTGGTGCTGATCGCGCAGGGCCTGTCGAACCTGGAGATCGCGGACCGGCTGGTGGTCGCCGAGTCCACCGTCAAGACCCACGTCAGCCGCGTCCTGGTGAAGCTGGGCCTGCGGGACCGCACCCAGGCCGCGGTCTTCGCCTACGAGGCCCGGCTGGTCACACCCGGCTGAGCCCGGCCGAGCGACCCCCTGGTCAGCGGTGGGGGGCCGGGCTAGCGTCCGGGCATGGCTGCTCCCTCGCGTTCCGTGTTCGACCCCTGGGACCCGGCGTTCGTCGCCGACCCCTACCCCGCCTACGCCGAGCTGCGCGCCCGCGGCCGGGTGCTGCGCTACGAGCCCACCGGCCAGTGGCTGGTCCCGCGCCACGCGGACGTCTCGGCGCTGCTGCGGGACCGGCGGCTGGGCCGCACCTATCAGCACCGGTTCTCGCACGAGGAGTTCGGCCGCACCCCGCCCCCGGCCGCGCACGAGCCGTTCCACGTCCTCAACGACCACGGGATGCTCGACCTGGAGCCGCCGGACCACACCCGCATCCGGCGCCTGGTGTCCAAGGCGTTCACGCCGCGGACGGTGGAGCGCCTCAAGCCGTACGTCCGGACGCTCGCCGGTGAGCTGGTGTCCCGGCTCGTGGAGGCCGGCGGCGGCGATCTGCTGGCGGACGTCGCCGAACCGCTGCCGGTGGCGGTGATCGCCGAGATGCTGGGCATCCCCGAGCAGGACCGGCGGCTGCTGCGGCCCTGGTCGGCGGCGATCTGCGGGATGTACGAGCTGAACCCGTCCGAGGAGACGGCTGAGCGGGCGGTGCGGGCGTCGGTGGAGTTCTCCGGCTATCTGCGCGAGCTGATCGCGGCCCGCCGGGCCCGGCCGGGCGACGACCTGGTCTCCGGGCTGATCGCGGCGCACGACGAGGGCGACCGGCTCACCGAACAGGAGATGATCTCCACCGCGGTGCTGCTGCTGAACGCCGGCCACGAGGCCACCGTGAACGCGACGGTCAACGGCTGGTGGGCGCTGTTCCGCAACCCGGACCAGCTGGCCGCCCTGCGCGCCGACCACACGCTGATCCCGACGGCGGTGGAGGAGCTGATGCGCTACGACACGCCGCTCCAGCTGTTCGAACGGTGGGTGCTGGAGGACATCGAGATCGACGGCACGGTGATCCCCAGGGGCGCGGAGGTCGCCCTGCTGTTCGGCTCGGCCAACCACGACCCGGAGGTCTTCGCGGCCCCGGAGCGGCTGGACCTGGCCCGCGGCGACAACCCGCACATCTCCTTCAGCGCGGGCATCCACTACTGCATCGGCGCCCCGCTGGCCCGGATCGAGCTGGCCGCCTCCATGGCCGCCCTGCTGGACCGAGCCCCGGCCCTCGCCCCGGCCGCCGAGCCGCGGCGCGGCCCGAACTTCGTGATCCGGGGGCTGGAGGGGCTGGACGTGCGGGTGCGCTGAGCGCGGACCGGATGCCTCGGCCGCGGGTTCCGCGCGCCCCGGGGTTTCTTCCGCAAGCGGCCCGAATTCGGCTGGAAGACACCGCCGAAAAACTGAACAGGGCTCACATTCGGTGCCGACACCTTTCGGTCGGGGGCTCCTTTCGACCGGATGTGCTGCCCTTACCGTCGGTCATCCGCGCAGTACTGTTCAGTAGCCACTTTCGTCGTCGTATTGTTGGCGCCAGGGGCAGGCCGTCCGGATTCTGACGGCAATCGGGGCGATCGGACTACCGCTTCCGCCGTCCGGGGAGCACGGGGGTCATGGGCAGCATGGAAAAGCGGCTGGAATTCCGCGTTCTCGGACCGCTCGAAGTACGTGCCGGGGAGGTCCCCGTCCCCCTGGGCGGACGCCGGCACCGCACCATCCTGACCGTTCTGCTGCTGGCGCCGGGGCATGTGGTGTCGGTGGACTCGCTGATAGAGGCGGTGTGGAACGAGCACCCGCCCGCCACGGCACGCACCCAGGTCTCCATCTGCATCGCCGCGCTGCGCAAGACGTTCAAGAACGCCGGCTGCCCCGACGAGGTCATCGTCACCGCGCATCCCGGCTACCTGCTGCGCCTTGGCCGGCACTCGCTGGACACCGCCGAGTTCGCCGACCTGGTCGCCGGCGCCGACGCGGCGGTGCGCGGAGAACGGCTGGCCGAGGCGTCCCGCGCCTACACCGAGGCGCTCAGGCTGTGGCGCGGCCGGCCGCTCGCCGGAGTGACCGGGCACCGGGTGGAGGACGAGGCGCAGCGCCTGGAGGAACTGCGGCTCAACACCTTCGAGAACGCCACGCAGGTGCGGCTCCAGCTCGGCGACCACCAGCGGGCCCTGCCCGACCTGGCGGCGATGGTCCGCAGCCATCCGCTGCGCGAGCGCGCCCGCCACCAGCTGATCACCGCCCAGTACCGCTCCGGCCGGCGCGCCGAGGCGCTGGAGACCTTCCAGGAGGGGCGGCGGTGGCTGATGGAGGAACTCGGCATCGAGCCCGGCCCGGCCCTCACCGAGCTGCACCAGGCCATCCTCCAGGACCGGCCGTCGCTGTCGGCGCCCGAGCCGGACACCGAGCCGGTCGCGCCGCCCACGCCGGTCGGCGACCCGCTGGAACTGCCGCCGGACGTGCCGAGGCTGGCCGGCCGCAAGGAGGAGCTGGCGCAGCTGGGCCGGCTGCTCGACGCGGACAGCGCCGCGGGCGGCCCGGCCACCGGACTGATCACCGGCGTCGCCGGCATCGGCAAGACCAGCCTGGCGGTGCACTGGGGGCACAGCGTCGCGGACCTCTTCCCCGACGGCCAGCTCTTCGCCGACCTGCACGGCTACGACGAGCACCTCGAACCGACCACGGCCGACGAGGTCCTCGGCCGCTTCCTGCGGTCCCTGTCCGTGCCCACCGCCCAGATCCCGGCGGCCCCCGAGGAGCGGGCGGCGCTCTACCGGAGCCTGCTCGCGGACCGGCGGGTGCTCGTCGTCCTCGACAACGTTCGCAGCGACGCCCAGGTGCGCCCGCTGCTGCCCAGCGGCGCCGGCTGCTGCGTGCTGGTCACCGGCCGCGAGCAGCTGCCCGAGCTGGTGGCGTGGCCGCCGCGGGCCTGGGTGCGGCTCGGGCCGCTGTCCCCGCACGAGGCGGTCGAGCTGCTGGGCCGGATCGTGGGCGAGGAGCGCGTCGCGGCCGAGCCGGGCGCCATCGTCACCCTGGCCGAGCTGTGCGACCTGCTGCCGCTGGCGCTGCGGATCGCCGGGGCCCGGCTCGCCTCCAAGCCGCACTGGACGGTGGCCCACCTGGTGCGCCGGCTCAGCGACGAACGGAGCCGGCTGGACGAGCTGAGCCAGGGCGCCTCGCAGGTCAGAGCCAGCTTCGCGCTCACCTACCAGGGGCTCGCCGGGCAGGCCGCGCAGCTCTACCGAAGACTGGGCCTGCTGGACGTGCCGGACTTCACCTCCTGGGTGGCGGCCGTCCTGCTCGACACCGACCTGCGCACCGGCGAACGCCTCATCGAGGAGCTGGTCGACGCCCAGTTCCTCGACGTCGTCGGCCCCGACGTGGCCGGCCACACCCGCTACCGGTTCCAGAACCTGCTGCGGCTGTTCGCCCGGGAGCGCGCCGAGGAGGAGAGCGCGCGCGAGCGGGCCGCCGTCCTGGACCGGGTCCACCGCACCTACCTGTTCCTGGCGGCCGAGGCCCACCGGCGCTCCTACGGCGGCGACTTCAGCATCATCCACGGCTCCGTCGCCCAGCTCCCGCTGTCGCCGGAGCTGACCGACCGGCTGCTGGCCCGGCCGCTGGACTGGCTGGAGGCCGAACGGCTCCCGCTGGCGGCGCTCGTCGGCCGGGCGGCCGCCGCGGGCCAGGACGAGCTGGCGTGGGACCTCACCCTGTGCGTCCTGGTCCTGTTCGAGACCCGCAACTACCTCGACGACTGGCGCGAGTGCGCCGAGCGCTCCCTGGCCGCGGTGCGCGCCGCGGGCAACACGCGGGGCGAGGCGGCCATGCTGCACGTGCTGGGCGCCCTGGAGATGCGGCTGCGGGACTTCACCACCGCCTACCACCTGTTCACCCGGGCACTGCGGCTGCACGAACGGGCCGGCGAGGCGCACGGCGGGGCACTGGTGCTGCGCAACATGGCGATGATCGACGAGATGCGCGGCGAGCTGGACTCCGCGATGCGGCACAGCACGGCGGCGCTGGCCGTCTTCCGACAGGTCGGCGACCGCTCCTCGGAGGCCCATGTACTGAACAACATGGCGCAAATACGCCTTGACCAGGGGGATGTCGACGAGGCGCAGCGGCTGAGCGAGGAATCGGTGCGGGTCTCCGCCGCGATCGGCGAGGGCGGCGCCCGCAGCCTGGCGCTGGGCACCCACCGCCTCGCCCGGGTGCACCTGGCCCGCCAGGAGTACGACCTCGCCGAGGAGGCCCTGCTGCGGGTCATCCACATCGTGCGGGGCCAGATGGACACCCTCGGCCTGGCCCACGGGCTGCTGGCCCTCGGCGAGGCCCGGATGGGCGCCGGACGGTGGCGGCAGGCCCGGGCCACGCTGCGCCGGGCCACGGAGGTCGCCGCGCTGGTGGACAGCCCGCTCGTCGAGGGCCGTATCAAACTCGCCCTCGGCACGGCCGCCCGGAAATGCGACGACCCCGACGAGGCCCGGCGCAATTTCGCGGGCGCATTGGCGGACTTCGGGCGTATCGGTGTGGAGGAGTGGATGCGGCGGGCGCGTACCGCCCTCGCGGAACTGCCCGGTGCGAACTGACCGGTACGAACCGACGAGTACGAACCGGCGAGTACGAACTGACGAGTACGAACTGACGGGCAGGAAAACACCGGTCGATTTCCGGTCGAGGAGGAGATGACTCCGCTCCCGGAAGGCTGAACGATAATGAGGGGAAAGCGCATTGCTCTAACGTGTGCCTCGGCATTCCACTCCATGGGGGGACGAAGAAATGACGAGCATCCGTGTGATCCACCCGCGCACCGCCCGGGCGTACGGCTCCGACGACGAGAGCTGGCACTGAGCGCCACAGCGGCACACGTACGGCGGCCGCGGGGCCGGACAGGCCCCGCGGCCGCCGTGTGTGTGCGGTGGTCGCGGCGGGCCGGTCAGCCGGCCGCGGGGGACGAGGAGGAGAGACGGGGCGGCACGGGCTGCGCGGCGGCGAACAGCTGCACCAGCCCGTGGAAGCGGTAGAGGGGACGCCCGCGCAGGTCCACGCCGCACAGGTCGAGCAGCGCGCCGTCCACGAGTTCCTCCAGCCACTGCTCCGCGGCCGCCTCGTCCAGACCGAGGCGGCCGGATGCCCGGTGGGCGTGGAAGGGCTCGGCGCCGATGCCGGCGAGCCGCGCCAGCACCGTGCGGGCCGCCGCCGGCAGGGCGTGCAGCGACGGCTGGAGCGCCCTGGCCACGTCCATGCCGTCGAAGGACAGTTCGCGCAGCCGCAGCTCGGGCGCTGCCAGCCGCTGCGCGAGCCGGGCCACCGGCCAGAACGGGCGGGCGGTGAGCCGACTGCCGACGATGCGCAGCGCCAGCGGCAGACCGCCGCAGTACCCGATCAGGTCGTCCGTGGCGTCCGGTTCGGCGAGCAGCCGGGCCCGGCCGGCCGCGGCGGCCAGCAGATCGAGGGCGGCCGCGTCGGCGAGCGGCGCCAGCGCCAGGGTGCGGGCGCCGGTCACCTGGGTGAGTCTGGTGCGGCCGGTGATCAGCACCACGGCGTCCGGCAGGGCGGCCAGCAGCGGATCGAGCAGCCGCCCCTTGGCCGCGCCGTCCAGCACCACCAGCAGCCGGCGGCCCCGGGTGCGGGCCCGGCACAGCCGGACCAGGTCCTCGTACGTGGCGCGGTCGGCGCCCGGCCCGGCGGCGGGCCGCCCGGCGTCGGTCTCCCCGAGGTGCTCGCCGAGGTGCTCGCCGAGGGGTTCGCCGAGGTCGCGCAGGAGGTCGGCGAGGACGTCGCGCGGGCGGCGGGGCCGGCCGTCCGCCTCCGACAGTTCGGCGAAGAGCCGCCCGTCGCCGAAGTCGTCGGCGGCCAGGTGCGCGACGTGCACGGCCAGGGCCGTCTTGCCGACCCCCGCCATGCCGGTGACCAGCAGCCGGCCCGGCGCCCGCCCCGCCGCCGACTCGGCCAGCTGGGTGCGCAGCGCCCGTACGTCGCCGTCGCGGCCGACGAAACCGTCCACGTCCGGCGGCAGGGTGCTCGGGGTGCAGCCGGCGGCCGCAGGCTGCGGCACGGGCCGGGTGGCGCCGCCGGGACCGGGCCCGCGGGTGCCCTCCAGGATCGCCGCGTAGGTTGAGCCCAGCGCCTCGCCCGGGTCGATGCCCAGCTGCTCGGCGAGCAGCGAGCGGCCCTCGTAGTAGCTCTGGAGGGCGTCGCTCTGCCGGCCGCTGCGGTAGAGGGCGGTCATCAGCTGGGCGCGCAGCTTCTCGCGCAGCGGGTACTGGGCGACCATGCCGGTGAGTTCGGCGGTGAGCTGCTCGTGCCGGCCCAGCGCCAGATCGGCCTCGATCCGGCTCTCCAGGGCGTGCATCCGCGCCTCTTCCAGCTGCGGCAGCTCCGCGTCGGCCAGGTGCTCGGTGACGTTGGCGAGGGCACCGCCGCGCCAGTGCCCGAGTGCCTCGGCGAGCAGCCGCCCCGCCTCCTGGTGGTGCTCGCGGGCCAGGGCGGCCCTGCCGAGCCGGTCGAGCCGCTCGAACTCCAGCAGGTCCACCGCGCTGTGCGGGGCCTGGAACAGGTAGCCGGGCGGTCGCCGCTCGATGCGCACCTCGTCACCGAGCAGCTTCCGCAGCCGCGACATGTACGTGTAGATCTGGGCTCCGGAGGTGGCCGGCGGTTTCCAGCCCCAGAGCAGGAAGTTGAGTCTGCTGTCCGACACCACGCGGCCCCTGGCGAGCAGCAGGGCCGCCAGCACCGTGTGCACCTTGGAGCCCGAGAGCGGGATCCGTAAGCCGTTCCTGTGCGCTTCCACTGGGCCGAGGACTCGGAAGTCCATGCGACGCCCCCCCCGTCTGGCATGTATGAACGTCTGCTCGCGTAGAAGCTATGCGGGGCCTCCATTCTCGCGTTATCCGTTCGGTAACACCACCGGTTCCCGGCCGTGACGCCGCCGCGGTAGGCGGCGGGACGCCACGGCGGCAGGCTGCGGGGCGCCGCGGCGGGTCAGTCGTCGGCGACGACCAGGTCGCGGCCCAGGGACGCGGCGACCGCCTTGTGCACGTGCTTCCCGCCGTCGCCGTTGGTCAGCACCACGCAGCCGCTGCCGGACCGCAGCCGGACCGAGACCAGCGCGCGGAACCCGGCGGTCTGTCCGCCGTGCCCGAACTCCGGCTCGCCCAGCGACCCGTCGACGACCGTGCCCAGGCCGTAGAAGCTGCCGGGGAAGGTCTCGGTGAGCATCTGCGTGGCCAGCGCGGCGGGCAGCAGGTCGGAGCAGCCCAGGTGGGCCTGGCGGATCTCCACGGCGAGCTGGGCGACGTCGGCGGCGGTGGACCACAGGCCGCTGCCGGCCCGTACCGGCCGCACCCGGAAGCCGTCCAGCAGCGGCCGCCCGTGCTGGTCGTGGCCCCAGGCCCAGTCGTCGCGCGCCCCGGTCCCGTCCGGCGGCGGCGTGAAGGAGCTGTCCGCCATGGCGAGCGGCGCGAACACCAGTTCGTCCACCAGGTCGGGGAAGTCCCGGCCGGTGACGTCCATGAGCAGCCGTTCGGCCAGCGCCCACTGGCTGCCCGCCTTGCGGAACCGGACCCCCGGCTCGTCCTCGGCGGTGACGTCGTCCAGGACGGCGTCCAGATCCGGCATCGGCTCCCCGGGCCGCCACCAGGTGGCCGCGGCGCTGGAGAAGCCCGCCGTGTTCGACAGCAGGTGGCGCAGCGTGACCGGGGCGCCGGCCGGGGTGCGCGGCGCGCGCCGCCCGGCCAGGTAGCGGTCCAGGTCCGCGTCCAGGTCCAGGTCGCCGCGGGCGACCAGGCGCAGCGCCGCGAACGCGGTGACCTGCTTGCTGACGGACCCGGCCTGGAAGCGGGTGTGCAGCGTCACCGGCAGACCGCCGTCAGCGGACCGCACCCCGTGCGCCTGTACGCCCACCAGCCGGCCGTCCCTGAGCAGGGCCACCGCTGCGCCCGGCACCCGGTGCGCGGCCATGGTGCGGGTCAGGTCCTCGGCCGGCCCTGTCCGCACCACCCCCGTCGCCGACGCCGTTCCTGTCATCGCCCCGTCCTCCGCCGTGGTGCCGTCCGTGCCGCCGTTCGGCGCGGCGCCGCCGGGCAGGGCGCCGTCGAGGGCCTCGGCCAGGTCCTCGACGGTGTCGCTGTCCAGCAGCATCCGCAGGGTCAGGTCCAGCCCGGCCCGCCGGGCGGCCGCCATCACGTGCACGATCCGCATCGAGTCGGCGCCCATGTCCTGGAGCCGGTCCCGCACGCCGACGCCGCTGACCCCCAGCACCTGGACGCAGATGTCGGCCAGCAGCTGTTCGGTGGCCGTGCGCGGGGCCACGTAGGGGCGGTCGGAGGCGAGGGCGGAGCGGCCGGGCGCGGGCAGCGCCGCCCGGTCCACCTTGCCGGCCGCGTTCAGCGGCAGCGCCGCCAGCGGCACGAAGGCCGCGGGCACCATGTACGCCGGCAGGGTCGCCGACAGCCGGTCGCGCAGCGCCGCCGGGTCCGGCCCCGCGCCGTTCCCGCCGTCCGTGCCGTCCGTGCCGTCCGTGCCGTCCGCGCCGTCCGCGCCGTCCGCACCGCCTGTGCCGCCGGTGCCCACGACGTACGCGACCAGCCACTTCTCGCCCTGCTCGTCGTCGCGGGCCACCACGGCGGCGTCCCGTACGTCCGCCCCGGCGCGCAGCACCTCCTCGATCTCGCCCAGCTCGATGCGGAAGCCGCGGATCTTGACCTGCGCGTCCACGCGCCCCAGGCATTCGAGCTGACCGTCGGTGCGGAACCGGGCCAGGTCGCCGGTGCGGTACATCCGGGAGCCCGGCGGCCCGCCGTACGGCTCCGGGAGGAACCGCTCGGCGGTGAGCGCCGGCCGGCCCGCGTAGCCGCGGGCCATGCCCGCGCCCGCCACGTACAGCTCGCCGACCACGCCCACGGGCACCGGCTGGTGCGCCGCGTCGAGCACGTAGGCGCGGTAGTTGGGCAGCGGCCGGCCGATCGGCACCGTCGTGTCGTCCGGCGTCAGATCGGCGCCGGTGCACCAGACGGTCGCCTCGGTCGGCCCGTACAGATTGCTCAACCGGTCGACGCGGTCCACCAGTTCGCGGGCCAGGTCGGGCGGGCACTCCTCGCCGGTGGTGACCGCGGTGACCGGCAGCCGGTCCATCCCCGCGGCCAGCAGCAGCTTCCACCCGGCCGGGGTGGCCTGCACGTGGGTGACGCCCTCGGCGGCGACGAGCCGCAGCTGCGCGGCCGGGTCGTGGGCCTCCTCGTCGTCGGCGAGCACCACCCGCCCGCCGGTGACCAGCGGCAGGTACAGCTCGGCCGTGGACACGTCGAAGGCGAGCGAGGTGGTCGCCAGCCAGCGGTGCTCCGGCTGCGAACGGTGCCAGCGGCGCATCGAGAACAGCACGTTGAGCAGCGCGTAGTGCCCGATCTGCACCCCCTTGGGGCGCCCGGTGGAACCGGACGTGAACAGGGTGTACGCCAGCCGGTGGGTGCGCGCCGGATCGTCCGGGTCGCGGTCCGCCGCCCGGTCGGGCGGGGTCGCCGGGCCGGCCGCGATCCGCTCGCGCTCCCGGTCCAGGTCCAGGACCTCGCCCCGGTGCCCGGCGCCGAGCAGCCCGGCCCCGCCGCCGTCCGTCACCGTCAGCCGCGCCCCCGCCGTCTCCAGCATGTAGCGCAGCCGCTCGGCCGGCAGCGCGGTGTCCAGCGGCAGGTGGGAGCCGCCGGCCTTCCAGATGCCGAGCAGTACCGGCAGGGTGTCCGGCCCGCGGCGCAGCAGCACGCCGACCACCGACTCCGGTCCCACCCCGGCCTCCCGCAGCCGGTGGGCGACGCGGTTGGCCGCCTCGTCGAGCTGCCGGTAGGTGAGCCGGTGCCCGCCCGTCCGCACCGCGACGGCGTCGGGAGTGGCTGCGGCCTGCCCCTCGAACACCTCATGGACGTAGCGCCTCATTCCCACTCCATATCGGTGTCGTTGAAGTCGCCCAGGACCTGGGCCATCTCCGCCGTGGACAGCAGCGGTGCGTCCACGTCGCCGTCCGGGTCGGCGGCCATCGCCTCCAGGACCGCCCGGTACATCCCCGCCACCCGCTCCGCGTTGGCCCGGTCGAGCCCGGTGCTGACCGCGCGCAGGACGAGCCGGCCCGGCACGTTGGCCACGGACAGCGTGAACTCGTTGGAGCTGTCCCCGGCGCCCGCCTGCACGTCCACCGCGCTGCCGACGGTCTGGTGGAAGTCCTGGTAGCGGTACATCACGTCGAACAGCCGCTTGCCGCCCGCCAGTTGCTGCACGGCCGGCAGCGGGTACCGGCGGTGCGGATACACCTCGGCCTCCCGGTCGAAGACCTGGCGCACCAGCTCGCGCCAGGTGCGCGCGGACCGGTCGTGCCCGAACGGCAGCGTGTTCAGATACATGCCGAACACCCGCTCGGCGCCCGGCGCTTCGGGACGCGCGCTGTAGACCACACCGGTGTGGAAGGCCGCCTCGCCGGTGACCGTGCTCAGCACCCTGAGGTGCGTGGCGAGCAGCACCGCCTTGAACGAGGTGTCGGTGGACCTGGCCAGCTCGCGCAGGGCCGGTTCGATGTCGCGGAAGTCCACGGACAGCTTGAAGTCCTCCCGCGGCCGGGTGTTCCCGGCGCCCCACTCCTCCGGCAGCCGGCACGGCGCGTACCGGTCCACGACGCCCTGCCAGTAGGAACGGTCCTCGTCGGAGGCGAGCGAGTCCCGCTCGGCCGCGACGAAGTCGGCGTAGCGCACCGCCACCGCCTCCGGCTCCCGCGGCACGTCACCGGCCGCGTACGCCTGGTAGAGGTCCAGGACCTCCCGCAGCAGCGACTGCTGGCTCCAGCCCTCCGTGATGGCGTGGCAGTGGGTGAACCCCAGGTGCCACGCCTCCTCCGACTCGACCAGGGCGGCGAGCCGCAGCAGCGGCGGCCGCTCCAGGTCGAACAGCGCGGCCCGCTCGGCGGCGATGTGCTCCTGGCGCGCCTCGGCGAACCGCTCCGCGTCCGCCGACCGCAGATCCCGCACGGTCACCTGCGGCTCGGCCGCCGGGTGCACCAGCTGCAACGGCACGGAGAAGTTCTCCAGGTCGAAGCCGGTACGCAGCATCTCGTGCCGCTCCACCACGGTCCGCGCCGCGCGGCGCAGGGCCTCCGCGTCGAACGGCCGTCCGTCGTTGATCCGGAAGGTGGCCGTGTTGTGGTACTTGTTCAGCCCGTCGTCGGCGAGCATCTCCACCAGCATGCCGAGCTGCATCCGCGCGACCGGGTAGGCGTCCACCAGCCCGTCCGGCAGCCTCCCCCGGTCCTCCTCCCCGACCAGCACGAACCGCTCCACGGGACGGAACGCGTCGAGCGGCTCACCGGCGCCGGTGAGGTTGGCGGCGAGGTTGGCGATGGTGCGGTGCTGGAAGACGTCGCGTACGGCGGCTTGGAAGCCTTCGGCGCGGAGGGCGCCGACGAGGGCGATGGCTTTGATGGAGTGTCCGCCGAGGTCGAAGAAGCTGTCTTCGACGCCGACGGTTTCGAGGCCGAGGACCTTGCTCCAGATGGCGGCGATGCGTTCTTCGGTGGGGGTGCGGGGTGCGGTGTGGGTGTCGGCGGTGTCGGTCTCGTCGGGGGTGGGGAGGGCGCGGTGGTCGAGTTTGCCGTTGGGGGTGAGGGGGAGGGCGTCGAGTTGGATGTAGGTGGTGGGGGTCATGTAGTCGGGCAGGGTGTCGGTCAGATCCGGTACGGCGCCGACGATGTAGGCGATGAGGCGTTGGTCGTCGGTGGCGATGACGGCGGCGTCGGTGACCTCTGTGCTCGCGGTGAGGGCGGCGCGGATTTCGCCGAGTTCGATGCGGTAGCCGCGGATCTTGACCTGGTTGTCGATGCGGCCGAGGAATTCGACGCTGCCGTCGGTGCGCCAGCGGGCGAGGTCTCCGGTGCGGTAGAGGCGGCTGCCGGCGGGGCCGTAGGGGTCGGGGAGGAAGCGTTCGGCGGTGCGGGCCGGGTCTCCTGCGTAGCCCCTCGCCACTCCGGTGCCGCCGACGTGGAGTTCGCCGACTGCTCCGACGGGGACGGGCTGGAGGTGGTGGTCGAGGATGCGCATGACCATGTTGGGCAGGGGTCGTCCGATGGGGACGACGCCCTCGAAGGGTTCGGTCAGCGGGTAGGTGCAGGTGCCGACGGTGGTTTCGGTCGGGCCGTATTCGTTGATGACCTGGCCGTCGCCGAGGATCTGCCGCCACCGCTCGACCAGGGAGCCGGGGAGTGCTTCACCGGCGACGACGACCTTGCCGGTGAGGGTGCTGATCTGGGTGTCGGTGAGCTGGCCGGAGAGGATCTCCAAATGCCCGGGGGTGAGCTTGATGAAGGAGAACGGTCCTGCGGCTGCGAGTGAGGTGCCGAGATCGGTGAGTTCGCCGTGGAACAGCCAGGTGCGCTGGCCTGTGACGAGGGGTGCCCACAGGTTGGGGACGACGAGGTCGAAGGCGGTGGAGGAGAAGACGGGTGCGCCGCCGGTTCCGGCCGTGGTGAGTTCTTGTGCGGCCCAGTGGATGTGGTTGGTGAGGTTGCGGTGGGTGACCTGGACGCCCTTGGGGCGGCCGGTGGAGCCGCTGGTGAAGATGGTGTAGGCGAGGGTGTCCGGGTCGACCGTCGTGACGGGTGCGGTGTCGGGGTGGTGGGAGTGGTCCTCGTCCACCCGTACGACGGGCACGGTGAACCGGTCGGCGTATGCCTTGGTCGTGAGGGCGGTCTGTACGCCGCCGTCGGCGACCATGCCCGCGATGCGTCCGGCGGGCAGGACCGGGTCCATCGGGACGTAGCCCGCACCGGCCCGCCACACCGCCAGCAGCGCCACGACGAGATCCACCGAGCGGTCGAGGAGGACCGCCACGGAGGACTCCGTGCTCACGCCCGCTTCGCGCAGTGTGTGGGCCAGGCGGTTGGCCCGGGCGTCCAGTTCGGCGTAGGTCAGTGTGGTGTCGCCCGAGGCGACCGCGACCGCGTCGGGCCGTTCGGTCGCCTGGCGGGCGATCAGCTCGGGTACGGACACGTCCGGCACCGCCGCCGCCGAGTCGTTCCACGTCATGAGGACGTGCTCCAGCTCGCCGTCCGGCAGGAACGCCTCGCGTGCGTCGCCGTCCACGTCCGTGGCGATGGCCTCCAGGACCGCCCGGTACATCGCCGCGAGCCGGTCCGCCGCCGTACGGCCGAGGACCGCCGGGTCGGTGGTGAGCAGCAGCCCGCTGCCGCGGGCGGCGATCGCCAGGCCGAACTCGGTGGCGCCCTCGCCGTCGCCGGACTCGGTGTCGACCAGGTCGCTGTCGGCCTGGGCGTCGGAGAGGTCGAGGTAGCTGAAGCGGACGTCGAGGAGACGGGCGCCGTCGCCCAGTTCCCGCTGCATGACGGGCATCGGGAAGCGGCGGTGCGGCCAGAGTTCGGTCTCCTGCTGGAACACCTGGCGGATGAGCGCGGCCCAGGTGCGGGCGCCCCGCCGGTGGGCGAACGGCACCGTGTTGAGGTACATGCCGTAGACGCGCTCCGCGCCCTCCACCTCGGGGCGGCCGCTGGAGACGAGGCCGGTGCAGAACGCCTCCTCCACGGTGAGCTGGCTCATCACCTTCAGGTGCGCCGCGAGCAGCACCGCCTTCAGCGAGGTGCCCGTGGTGTGCGCGGCGGCCCGCAGCGAGGCGGTGAGGTCGCCGAGCGGCACGTGCGTGGTCACGGCGTGGTCCCCGGGCTCCGGGGCGCCCCAGCCGGTGGGGAGTTCGAACTTGGCGTGCTCGGTGAGCACGTCCTGCCAGTAGGCGCGGTCCTCGTCCGAGTCGAGCGACGCCTGCTCGGCCGCCACGAAGTCCGCGTACCGGACCTCGGGCACGGCCACCTCGCGCAGCCGCTCGCCGGCCCGCAGGCGCAGGTAGCCCTCGACGATGTCGCTGAGGAGGTTGCGGTGGCTCCAGCCCTCCGTGATCGGGTGGCAGACGCTGACCGACAGCCACCACGCCTCGTCGGACTCGACCAGCGCGGAGACCCGCAGCAGCGGAGCGCGGTCGAGTGCGAAGGCGGTGGCGCGTTCGGTGACGATGTGCCTGCGGCGCGCCTCGGCCTGCTGCTCGGGGCTCAGGGCGCGCAGGTCGTGCACCGTCACGGGGAGGTCCGCCGAGGCGTGGATGAGCTGGAGCGGTACCGCGTACGTCTCCAGGTCGAAGGAGGCCCGCAGCATCTCGTGCCGGTCCACCACGGCCTGACCGGCGCGGCGCAGGGCGGCCACGTCGAACGGCCGCCCGTCCTTGATCCGGAACGTGGTGGTGTTGTGGTACTTGTTCCGCCCGTCGTCGGCGAGCATCTCGACCAGCATGCCGAGCTGCACCTGCGCCAGCGGATAGGCGTCCACCAGGCCCTCCGGCAGCCGCTCCCGGTCCTCGTCCCCGACCAGGGCGAACGGGGTGACGAGGGTCTCCTCGGTACCGGTGTCGGTGTCCTCGGCGCCGGTGAGGTTGGCGGCGAGGTTGGCGATGGTGCGGTGCTGGAAGACGTCGCGTACGGCGGCTTGGAAGCCTTCGGCGCGCAGGGCGCCGACGAGGGCGATGGCTTTGATGGAGTGTCCGCCGAGGTCGAAGAAGCTGTCTTCGACGCCGACGGTTTCCAGGCCGAGGACCTTGCTCCAGATGGCGGCGATGCGTTCTTCGGTCTGGTTGCGGGGTGCGGTGCGGGTGTCGGCGGTGTCGGTGTCGTCGGGGGAGGGCAGGGCGCGGTGGTCGAGTTTGCCGTTGGGGGTGAGGGGGAGTGCGTCGAGCTGGATGTAGGTGGTGGGGGTCATGTAGTCGGGCAGGGTGTCGGTGAGGTCGGGGATGTCGCCGACGATGTAGGCGATGAGGCGCTGGTCGTCGGTGGCGATGACGGCGGCGTCGGTGACCTGGGGGTGTGCGGTGAGGGCGGCGCGGATTTCGCCGAGTTCGATGCGGTAGCCGCGGATCTTGACCTGGTTGTCGATGCGGCCGAGGAATTCGACGCTGCCGTCGGTGCGCCAGCGGGCGAGGTCTCCGGTGCGGTAGAGGCGGCTGCCGGCGGGGCCGTAGGGGTCGGGGAGGAAGCGTTCGGCGGTGCGGGCGGGGTCGCCCGCGTAGCCGCGGGCTACTCCGGTGCCGCCGACGTGGAGTTCGCCGACTGCTCCGACGGGGACGGGCTGGAGGTGGTGGTCGAGGATGCGCATGACCATGTTGGGCAGCGGTCGTCCGATGGGGACGACGCCCTCGAAGGGTTCGGTCAGCGGGTAGGTGCAGGTGCCGACGGTCGTCTCGGTCGGCCCGTACTCGTTGATGACCTGGCCGTCGCCGAGGATCTGCCGCCACCGCTCCACGAGGGAGCCGGGAAGTGCTTCACCGGCGACGACGACCTTGCCGGTGAGGGCGCTGATCTGGGTGTCGGTGAGCTGTCCGGAGAGGATCTCCAAATGCCCGGGGGTGAGCTTGATGAAGGAGAACGGTCCCGCGGCCGCGAGTGAGGTGCCGAGTTCGGTGAGTTCGCCGTGGAACAGCCAGGTGCGCTGGCCTGTGACGAGGGGTGCCCACAGGTTGGGGACGACGAGGTCGAATGCGGTGGAGGAGAAGACGGGTGCGCCGCCGGTTCCTGCCGTGGTGAGTTCTTGTGCGGCCCAGTGGATGTGGTTGGTGAGGTTGCGGTGGGTGACCTGGACGCCCTTGGGGCGGCCGGTGGAGCCGCTGGTGAAGATGGTGTAGGCGAGGGAGTCCGGGTCGACCCCCGTCATGGGCGCCGTGATCGGCTGGTGGGAGTGGTCCTCGTCCACCCGTACGACGGGCACCGCGAACCGGTCGGCGTACGCCTGGGAGGTCACCGCCACCCGCGCCCCCGCGTCGGCGACCATGCCCGCGATGCGTCCGGCGGGCAGGACGGGGTCCATGGGGACGTAACCCGCACCGGCCCGCCACACCGCCAGCAGCGACACGACAAGGTCCACAGAGCGGTCCAGGAGGACCGCCACCGAGGACTCCGTGCCCACACCTGCTTCGCGCAGCGTGTGGGCCAGGCGGTTGGCCCGGAGGTCCAGTTCGGCGTACGTCAGTGTGGTGTCGCCCGAGGCGACCGCGACCGCGTCGGGCCGTTCGGCCGCCTGGCGGGCGATCAGCTCGGGTACGGACACGTCCGGCACCGCCGCCGCCGAGTCGTTCCACGACGTCAGGACGCGGTCGCGTTCGCCGTCCGGGAGGAAGACCTCCTGGGCGTCGCCGTCCACGTCGGCGGCCATGGATTCCAGCACCGCCCGGTACATCGCCGCGAGCCGGTCCACCGCCGCGCGGCCGAGATAGTGGCGCTGGGCCGTGATCACCATGAAGCCGGCCCGGGTGGAGACGCCGAGCGGGAACTCGGTGGGGCTGTCGTCGATCGTGGCCGGGTAGTCGACCAGGTCTTGGTCGACCTGGCGGAAGTTCTGGTAGCTGAACCGGACGTTGACGAGGCGTCCGCCCGCGCCGAGTTCGCGCTGCATGGCGCCGAGCGGGAAACGGCGGTGCGGCCAGACCGAGATCTCCTGGTCGAAGACCCGCCGGACCAGGTCCCGCCAGGTGCGCGCGTCGCGCCGGTGGGCGAAGGGCAGCGGGTTGAGGTAGACGCCGTAGACGCGCTCCGCGCCGGCCGCCTCCGGGCGGGCGTTGGTGACGAGGCCGGTGAAGAAGGCTTCCTCGGGGGTGAGCTGGCTCATCACCTTCAGGTGCGCCGCGTGCAGCACGCTCTTGATGGGCGCCTTGGCCTGGGTGGCGAGGGCGCGCAGGCCGGCCTCCAGGTCGTGGTACGGCACCCAGGACCGGTTGAGGCCGCTCGGGGTGTTTGTCGGGTCGTCGCCGAGGCCGCCGGGGATCTCGAAGGGCGCGTGCTCGTCGAGGACGTCCCGCCAGTAGGCGCGGTCCTCGTCGGCGGCGAGCGACTCCAGTTCGGCGGCGACGAAGTCCGCGTACCGGACGGCGGGCGCGTCGGTCTCGGGCAGGGGCTCGCCGGTGCGCAGGGCGTGGTAGGTGGTGACCAGCTCCATCAGAAGGGAGTGGTGGCTCCAGCCCTCCAGGACGGCGTGGCACTCGGTGAGGGTCAGCCACCAGGAGCCGTCGTCGCAGGCGTGGCCGGTGAAGCGGACCAAGGGCGCGCGGGTCAGGTCGAAGAGGTGGGTGCGCTCCTCGGCCATGTAGGCGCGCAGCGACCGCTCGACGGCGTCCGGGTCGAGGCCGGTGAGGTCCCGTGCGGTGACGGCGGTGGTCACGGCGTCGGCCGGGTGCACCAGCTGGAGCGGGACGGAGTAGCCCTCGATGGCGAAGGAGGAGCGCAGGATCTCGTGCCGGGTGAGGACGGTGTCCACGGTCCGCTGGAGGACGTCCGGGTCCAGGGGGTGGTCGTCCAGGATCCGGAAGCAGGTGGAGTTGTGGTAGTGGTTGCGGCCGTCGTCGGCGAGCATCTCCACGACCATGCCGAGCTGCACCTGCGCCAGCGGATAGGCGTCCGCCAGGCCCTCCGGCAGCCGCTCGCGGTCCTCGTCCGCGATCAGGGCGAACGGGGCGACGGGCGGGCGCGGTGCGGCGGGGGCGGGGCGGCCGGTGGCGAAGGCGACGAGTTCCGCGGGGGTGCGGTGCTCGAAGACGTCGCGGACGGTGACGTCGTACTCGCCGCCGCGCAGCGCGCCGACGAGGGCGACGGCGCGCAGCGAGTCGCCGCCGAGGTCGAAGAAGTTGTCCTCCACGCCGACGGTCTCCACGCCGAGGACGTCGCGCCAGACGGCGACCATCTCCTCCTCGGCCGGGGTGCGCGGCGCGACGTGCACGGCGTCGACGCCGAGCGCCCCGCGGTCGGGGGCGGGCAGGGCGGCCTGGTCCAGCTTGCCGTTGACGGTGAGCGGGATGCGGCCGACGACGAGGAACGCGGCCGGGATCATGTACGCGGGCAGGCTGCGGGCGAGCAGGGCGCGCAGTTCGCTGGGCGCGGCCACGGCGTCGCCGGTGGGCACGACGTAGGCGATCAGGCGGCGGTCGCCGGGGGTGTCCTCGCGGGCGACCACGACGGCGTCGCGGACCCGCGGGTGGGTGGTGAGCGCGGCCTTGATCTCGCCGAGTTCGATGCGGTGGCCGCGGATCTTGACCTGGTGGTCGATGCGGCCCAGGTAGTCGAGGCTGCCGTCCGGCCGCCGGGAGGCGAGGTCGCCGCTGCGGTAGAGGCGGGTGCCGGGGACGCCGTACGGGTCGGGGACGAAGCGTTCGGCGGTGAGGGCGGGCCGGCCCAGGTACATGAGGGCGACGCCCGGGCCGCCGACGTGGATCTCGCCGGGCACGCCGACCGGGACGAGTTCGCCGTGCGGGCCGAACAGGTGGACCTGGAGGTCGGGCAGCGGCACGCCGATCGGGTTGCCGGTGTCGGAGTCCAGGTCGGCCTCGGTGACCAGGTGGAACGTGGTGTGCACGCAGGTCTCGGTGATGCCGTACAGGTTGGTCAGGGCGGTGCGGTCCAGGCCGCGGCGCTCCACCCAGGGCCGCAGGGCGGGCACGTCGAGCCGTTCGCCGCCGAAGGAGACGACGCGCAGGGCGAGTTCGCCGATCAGCGGGTGGTCCTCGGCGGCCAGGGCGACCAGGCCGCGGAAGGCGGACGGGGTCTGGTTGAGGACGGTGACCCGCTCGGCGGCGAGCAGCCGCAGGAACTCCTCGGGCGACCGGGAGGTCTCCGGCGGTACGACGACGAGCCGTCCGCCGTGCATCAGGGCGCCCCAGATCTCCCACACCGACATGTCGAAGGCGTACGAGTGGAAGAGGGCCCACACGTCGTGCTCGCCGAAGCCGTAGTACCGCTCGGTGTTGCTGAACAGGCGCAGCACGTTGGTGTGGCTGAGGCCGACGCCCTTGGGGCGGCCGGTGGAGCCGGAGGTGTAGATGGCGTAGATCAGGTCGCCGGGGGTGGCGCCGGAGTGCGGGTCCTCGGCGGGCCGGGCGGCCAGCTCGGCGGCCTGCCCGGGGTCGTCCAGGACGACGAGGCGGCCGGGTATCGCGCCGCCCAGGTGGTCGGCGTGGCCGACGGTGGTGACGACGAGGTCGGCGCCCGCGTCCTGGAGCGTGTACGCGATCCGGTCGGCGGGGTGCTGCGGGTCCAGCGGGAGGTAGCCGGCGCCGGACTTCAGCACGGCGAGCAGGGTGGGCACGAGGTGCGGTCCGCGGTCGAGCAGGACGCCGACCAGGCGGCCGGGGCCGGCGCCGAGGGAGCGCAGGTGGTGGGCGAGCCGGTTGGCGCGGGTGTTCAGCTCGGCGTAGGTGAGGCGTTCGGCGCCGCAGACGACGGCGACGGCGTCGGGGGTGGCGGCGGCCCGCTCGGCGACCCGTTCGTGGACGCAGCGGGTGGGCGCGTCGAAGGTGTGGACCTCGGGCAGCAGGGCGGCGAGGTCGGCGGCGTCGAGCATGTCCAGGCGGGACAGGCGGCGGTCGGGGTCGGCGGCGGCCGACTCCAGCAGGCGCACCAGGTGCCGGGCCATCCGCTCGACGGTGCCGCGGTCGTACAGGGCGGTGCTGTACTCCAGCGTCCCGGTTACCGAGCCGTCGTCGCTCTCGCGCAGCTGGAGGGTGAGGTCGAAGCGGGAGACGCGGGAGGTCGCGGTCAGGGCCTCGGCGTCGACGCCGGGCAGGGCGAAGCCGGTGGCGCGTTCGCGGTGCATGGTGAACGCGACCTGGCACAGCGGGGTGCGCGACAGGTCGCGGACCGGGGCCAGCTCGTCCACCAGGCGGGCGAAGGGGAACTCCTGGTGGTCGAAGGCGTCCAGGACGCATCCGCGGGCGCCGGTGACCAGCTCCCGGAAGGTGGGGTCGCCCTGCCAGCTGCCGCGCAGCACCAGGGTGTTGATGCCGTAGCCGATGAGCCCTTCCAGCTCGGGCCGGTTGCGGCCGGAGACCACGGTGCCGACGGCGATGTCGTCGCGGCCGGTGTAGCGCGACAGCAGACCCTGGTAGCCGGCGAGGAGGGTGTGGAAGAGGGTCGCGCCGTGCGCCGCGCCGACATCCCGCAGCCGGGCGGCGAGCGGGGCGGGCAGGTGTACGGGCACGGCGTCGCCGGCGTAGGAGCGGGTGGCGGGGCGGCGCCGGTCGGCCGGCACCTCCAGCGGGTCGAGGCCGGCCAGGCGCTCGCGCCAGTGGTCGAGCTGGTGGTCGAGCGCGCCGCTGTCGAGGCGGCGGCGCTGCCAGGCCGCGTAGTCGGCGTACTGGACCGGCAGCGGGGCCAGCGGTGACGGCTCGCCCCGGCCGAACGCCTCGTAGAGCGCGGCGAGTTCGGACAGGAACAGGCCGACGGACCATTCGTCGCAGGCCACGTGGTGGAAGACGACGACCAGCAGGTGGTCCTCGGCGTCGACGCGGATCAGCCGGGCCCGCAGCGGCGCGCCCTCGGCCAGGTCGAAGGGGCGGCCCGGTTCCGCCTCGGCCAGCGCACGGGCCCGCCGCTCCCGCTCGGCGGGCGTGCCGCCGCCGGTGAGGTCGTCGACGGGCAGGTCGAACGGGCCGGGCGCGTCGATCAGCTGGACGGGGTCGGCGCCGTCGAGGCCGTAGCGGGTGCGCAGGATCTCGTGGCGGGCCACCAGCTCCTCGAAGCCGCGGCGCAGCAGGCCGGCGTCGACCGGTCCGCGCAGCCGGAGCGCCACCGGGACGCTGTACTCCCAGCTGTCCGGGTCGAGCCGGCTGAGGAACCACATCTGCTGCTGCCCGTGGGAGAGGGCCAGCGGGCCGTCCCTGCCGATCGCGGTGACGGCGGCCCGCCGGCCGCCGCGGCCGCCGGCGAGCCGGGCCCGCACCAGTTCCTCGCGCCTGCTGTCGACCTGTCCGTCCGTGCCAACTTCGCCCGTAGCCATGCTGAGCGCCCCTCCCGACCTTCGTTCGAACGACGTGCTGCGTGTGCTGACTGCTGTCTGCTGTCTGCTGGGTGATCGCGGTGCGGCGCCGGCGCCGGCACGGCGGCCGCGCGGCGCGGCCGGACCCGGTGGGACGGGCCGCCGGGGCCGCCCGCTGCCGCTCGCGCCTCGTGCCGTGCCCGGGCGGCGGGCCTAGGCGGCCGTCTCGTCCATGCGGCGGCGCAGGCTGGCCGGACGGAGGTCCGTCCAGAGTTCCTCGATCCGCTGGAGGCAGTGCTCGCGCGGGCCCTCGGTGCCCTCGGCGTGCCAGCCGGCCGGGAGTTCGCGGTGCGCGTCCCAGATCGAGTACTGCTCCTCGTGGTTCAGGACGACCCGGTAGGTGCGGTGGTCGGTCTGCTCGTCAGCCATGACGGTGCCCCTTCTGTGGTCGGATGCCCGCTCAGCGTCGGACGGCGAGCTATATCGGGGCTCTTACGGGCTCTCTTTTGCACCTGCGGGCCCCCGCGGCCGCGCCCGGGGGCGGCCGCGGACACGGCGCGGCGCCCGCCGCGGACAGCACACGGCCCGGTCCCGCGGGGGTCGGGACCGGGCCGTGTGGGTCCGGGAGAGCTGGAGGGGTCCGGGCGGACTGTGCGTCCGGGAAGACTGCGGTGCGGGCCGCCGCCCGCCCCGCGGCGGGCTACTCGCGGGCGCCGATCAGCTGCACGGCGCGGGCGCGCAGGGCTGCGCCGACCGGAAGCACCGTGCCGACGACCGCGAGCAGCGTGGAGACCACCGTGACGCCCAGGACGACGGTGTACGGCACGACGATCGGGGTGGCGCCGAACAGCTGGTACAGCGCCCCCCACAGCCCGGCGAGGTTGGCGGCGCCCGCGGCCAGCGCCAGCACCACGCCGATCGCCGACACCAGCAGCGACTCGGCGACGAAGAACCGCAGGACCTGGCGCGGTGTGGCGCCCGAGGTGCGCAGCACCGCCAGGTCGCGGCGGCGGTCGGCGGTCGCCATGAGCAGCGTGTTGAGGATCGCGATGAAGCAGAACAGCATGATGATCAGCGCGGTGGAGCGCTGCCGCACCTCGTTCAGGTGCCGTGCGTAGGCGGCCTCCGAGGCGACCAGTTCGTCCCGGGTCAGGAAGGTGGCGTCCGCGCCGGCGACCGCCTTGCGGATGGCCGCCTCGGCCGCCGCGCGGTCGGTGCCCGGGTCCAGGGTGATGTAGGCGCGGCGGGCGAGGCCGTCGCGCGCGTACTGGGCGGTGCGGGCGAAGCGGGGCGGCAGATAGGCCACGTCCTCGCCGCGCAGCGCCTTATACACGGCGGCGACCTTGAGGTGGACGGTGCTGCCGTCGGCCATCAGCAGGGTCTGGGTGGAGCCGACGTCCAGGTGCCACAGGTCGGCGACGGCCATGCTGTCGTCGTTCAGGTCGTCCAGGGAGCCGGCGACGACCTCCAGGTTCATGGCCCGCTTCAGCGCCGCGGTGTCCACCACCATGCCGTCGTTCTCGTCGTAGCGGTCCTCGTCCTTCTCGTAGATCGTGGTGAGCAGGGGGGCGGCGATCTTCACGCCGGGGACCCGCGCCACCCGGTCGACCACCTCGGTGCTGATGCCGGGGGTGCCGTCGGGGGCGAGCGCGTACGGGGCCGTCACCTGGTGCTGGAGGCCGCTGTCGCGGGCCGCGCCCAGCGAGTCGGTCGCGGCGAGCAGGGAGAACGCCAGGCCGACGGTGAGCAGCACCGGCGCGACGGTGGCCGCGGTGCGGCGGCGGGAGGTGAGCGCGCTCTGCCGGACCAGCAGGGCGGTGGGTCCGGCGGAGTTGCGCCACGGCCACATCAGCAGCCGGGTCAGCGGTCCGACGGCCATCGGCGCGAGGATCGCGGCCGCCAGCACCGGCACCATCAGCGACACCACATAAACGGTCGGCGAGAGCACCGTCACCGGGGAGCCGGTGGCGATCCACGCGGTCCAGCCGAGGCCGCCGACCAGCGCGGCCCCGCCGAGCAGGGCACGGCCGGGGGTGACGCCGGTGTCGTCGACGGCGGCCTCCCGCAGCGCCTCGATCGGCTGGACGGCGCCGGCCCGCCCGGCCGCGGCCGCCGCGCCGCCCACCGACACCAGCAGCCCCACCAGGAAGGCGCCGGCCAGCGGCGCCAGCACGGTCCAGTGCAGCGAGGGGGTGATGGTGAACCAGCTCGGCGACACGCCCATGGAGATCAGCATGTCGGCCAGGAGCTGCGCCCCGAACAGGCCGAGGACGACGCCGGCCGCGGACGAGACGCCGCCCACCAGGAGGGCTTCGTTGCGGACCATCTTGCGCACCTGCCGGGGCGTCGCGCCGACCGCGCGCAGCAGGGCGACCTCCCGGCGGCGCTGGACGACGGCGAAGGCGAAGGTGGACGCCACCACGAAGACGGCGGTGGTTCCGGCGACGCTCGCCATCACCGGCACCAGGGTGATGGTGTTGTCCAGGGTCTCGCGGTCCTCGGCCTCGCTGGCGTCGGCCTTGTGCCGGTCCGCGCCGGTGAGCACGTCGGCCTGGTCGCCGGCGGCGGCCTTGACCGCCGCCGGCGGGCCGAGCGCGGCCAGCGCGTCGATCCGCGGCGACAGCCGGGCGGCCTCCTGGTCGGAGAAGAAGACGGCGTCCTCGTAGCCGACCGGGGCGACGGTGCCGCTGACGGTGTACGTCCGGACGGCCGACGCCGTCAGCACGGTCACCTTCGCGCCGGTGCGGGCCTGGTCGGAGGGGACGACGATCTGGTCGTCCCCGGTGGGCGCGGCGCCGGAGGTGAGCCGGTAGCCGCCGAATCGGGCCACCGCCCACGGGTGGCCCACCTGGTCCTTGGGGCCGTCGCTCAGCTGCGCGTAGAAGGCGCGGTCCACGACGGTCTCGCCGGTCGCGGCGACCTTGTCGCGCAGTTCGGGGCTGAGTCCGCGGGCCGCCTGGGGGGAGCGGATGCCCAGGTCGTGCTGGGCCGGGTCCCAGTTCGGGGAGTCGGGGATCACCACGGCGGACGCGCCCGCGAAGCGCTCCACCGGCCGGTCGGGCAGGTCGAACGCGGTCGTCAGCAGCAGTCCCATGGCCGCGACCTGCGCCACGCCGAGGACCAGGGCGACGACCGTGCCGAGGAAGGAGACCCAGCGGGCCCGCAGGGTCTGGAAGGCCACGCCGATCACGGGGACACCGCCAGGTAGGTCATGCGGGCGGCGACGGCCTCGGCGGTCGGCCGCTGGAGTTCGCCGACCAGACCGCCGTCGGCGAGGAACAGCACCCGGTCCGCGTAGGCGGCCACGTTCGGGTCGTGGGTGACCATGACGATGGTGGTCGTCACCTGGCCGTCGCCCTCGCCCGGACCGGCCAGCTCGCGCAGGGTGGAGAGCAGTTCGCGGCCGGTGGTCAGGTCGAGGGCGCCGGTGGGCTCGTCGGCGAACAGCACCGCGGGCCGGGTCACCAGGGCGCGGGCGATGGCCACCCGCTGCTGCTGGCCGCCGGAGAGCTGGCTGGGCCTGCTGCCGGCCTTGTGCTCAAGGCCGACCTGGGCGAGCGCCTCGCGCACCGCCCCGCGCGGCGGCTTGCGGCCCGCGAGCCGCATCGGCAGCCCCACGTTCTGCTCGGCGGTCAGCGACGGCAGCAGGTTGAACGACTGGAAGATGAAGCCGGTGGAGGCGCGGCGCAGTTCGGTCAGCTGGGTCTCGTTGAGCGCCGAGATGTCCTGGCCGTCGATGAACACCCGACCGGAGGTGGGCCGGTCGAGACCGGCCGCACACTGTAAGAGGGTGGACTTGCCGGAGCCCGAGGGCCCCATGATCGCGGTGAAGCCGCCTCTGGGAAAGGACAGCTCTACGTCGCGCAAGGCGCTGACCGCATTGTCGCCGGACCCGTAGGTCTTGGTCAGCGACTCCAGCCGGACTGCGTCATCCATCGGTTCTCCGCGCTTCCAGTGTGGTGAGGGGATCAGCCGGCGTCCCGTCCACGACGGAGGCCGGTGCGGGCGGGTCCAGCGCCGGCGGCACGGCCGGCTCGGGGGGTGTCAGCGCCGCGTCGGGAGGTTCGGTGCTGTCCGCGCGGTCCTCCCGGGCCGCTCCGGGCCTGCTGAACACGGCGGCCGCCACCAGGGCCAGCACGGCCATCACGGCCGAGAGCCCCATGAGGGTGTGCCGGCTGCCGACCGCCTCCAGCAGATATCCGGTACCGAGCGCGCCGAGCGAACTCGCCCCCGACACCAGGAGCATGACGACGCTGCCGACCCGCCCCTGCATGTCGTTGGGGGTGATGCGCACCTGATAAGACATGCCGGAGACGGTAACAGTGGCTCCTATAAACGATGTTATGTAGAAAAGCGCCCCAAGTGCCACCGCTTGCCGGAAAAACACCGCACTGGGCATCACCACGGCCCAGGCGGTGTGCGCCAGGACCACGATGTGCCGCATCGGCAGCCGCCGGTTCAGCCAGCCGCCGGACAGCGCTCCGCACAGACCGCCCATGCCGCCCGCCGCCATGATCAGACCGATGGTGCCCGCGGCGCCCCCGTCCTCCCTGATCACCACGGCCACCGTCAGGATGAGCCCCTGGAAGACCAGGTTGCTGCCCGCGATGATCAGCAGCGCCGTCCTGAAGTAGGCCCTGCTCCACACCCAGCGCAGCCCGGCCGAGACCTCGGCGCGCAGCCGCCGTCCGCCGGGCCCCTTGCGCGGCGGCGGCTGGTTCTCCTTGCGCAGCCGCACCAGGGTGATCAGCGAGAAGAGGTAGAGCCCCACGCTCGACAGGAACGGCACCCACGCCGACAGACCGAACATCGCCCCGCTGGTCGGGTTGGCGATGAAGTTGACCCCGCGCGAGCGGGCCTCGTTGGTGGCCATCGCCGCGCTCAGCTGCTGGCGCGGCACCACACCGCGCACCATGGCCCGCTCGGACAGCTGGTAGAAGACGGTCATGCTGCTCTGCACGAACGCCACCACGGCGATGTGCGACACCCGCACCTGGTCCCCCGCCAGGGAGGCGGCGACCGTGGCCACGGCGATCATCCGTACCACGACGCACGTCATCATGACCCGCCGCCGGTTCATGCGGTCCACCAGGACGCCCGCCGGCAACTGCACGAGCAGCGACGGCAGCAGTCCGGCGAACCCCACGAGACCCGCGGCGCTCTTCGACCCGGTGTGCCACAGCACCAGCAGGGTGAAGGCCATGCCCGAGCAGCGCTCGGCCATCACCGACATCGCCGAGCCGGTCCACAGCAGCCGGAAGTCGCGGTAGCTGCGCAGCGACGGCAGCTTGTGTCCGCCCTCGGCCGGGCCGGGCGTCAGCCTCTTTCTCATGGACGGCCGGCCGCCCGGCACCACTCCAGGACCGCCATGGCGCTGTGCAGCTTGTGCGTGGCCTGCGTGAACGCCAGGCTCGCCGGGCCGTCCAGCACCTCGGCGGTGACCTCCTCGCCCCGGTGGGCGGGCAGGTCGTGCAGGAACACCGCCTCGGGGCTGCTCTCCCACAGGGCACCCGTCACCTGGAACGGAGCGAACACGGTCCGCCAGTCGGCGGTCGGCTTGCTGGTGCCGGTGGTCTGCCAGCGGGTGGTGTACACGGCGTCGAAACCGGCCGGCAGCGCGGCCATGTCGTGCTGCTCGGACAGCTTCGCGCCGCTGCGCGCCGCCTGCTCGGCGGCGGTGGCCAGGATGTCGGGCGCCAGCCCGTAACCCGGTGGGGTGCGCAGCTCCAGCTCGGTGTCCGGGTAGCGGGTGAGGGCCAGCGCGAGCGCCGCCGCGCTGTTGTTGCCCTCGCCCACGTACAGCACCCGCAGCCCCTCGATCCGGCCGAAGTGACAGTGCAGGGTGGTCAGATCGGTGAGCCCCTGCGTCGGGTGCTCCTCCGCGCTCATCGCGTTGACCACCGACATCGGCCCGGCCGCGGCCCAGGACCGCAGTTCGTCCGTCGCGTCCGCGGTCCGGGCCACCAGCAGGTCCAGCATCCCGGACAGCACCCGGCCGGTGTCCTCGGTGCTCTCCCCGGTGTTCAGCTGGAGGTCGTCGGGTCCGAAGGTGATCGTCCGCGCGCCGAGCCGCAGCGCCCCGCTGGTGAAGGCGGTACGGGTACGGGTCGAGGTGCGGCGGAAGTAGACGCCGACGATCGCGTCCCGCAGCGGCTCGGCGACCGCCCCGGCGGCGAACTCCGCCCCCCGGGCGACCAACGCGTACAGCTCGTCGTCGGTCAGATCGGTCAGTGAGATCAGGTGACGCATGCAGACGTCCTTCGTTCGGTGGCCTAGACGCTCGGGAAGGGCTGGTACGGCGTGCTCGGTGCCCGCGCGCTCGGTGCTCGGCGCGCGCTCGGTGGTCGGTGCCCGGCGCTCAGGACGAGCCGGCCAGCTCGGCGTCGATCTCGGCCCGGACGCGGTCCTCGATGTCCACGGCCAGCTGCGCGATGGTGGGCCGCTCGAAGACGACCCGCATCGGCAGATCGAGGTCGAAGTCCTGTTGCAGCCGCGCGACCAGCCGCACCGCGAGGATGGAGTGCCCGCCCAGCTCGAAGAAGCTGTCGTGCGTGCTGGCGTCCTTGCCGAGCAGGTCGTGCCAGATCGCGGCGATGCGCTCCTCGGTCGGAGTGCGGGGCGCGGTGTGGGCGTCGGTGCGGAGGGCGTCGGGATCGGGCAGGGCGCGGTGGTCGAGCTTGCCGTTGGGCGTGAGCGGGAGCGCGTCGAGCTGGAGGTAGGCGGTGGGGATCATGTACTCGGGCAGGGTGTCGCTCAGATCCGGTACGGCGCCGACGACGTAGGCGATGAGGCGTTGGTCGTCGGTGGCGATGACGGCGGCGTCGGTGACGTAGGGGTGTGCGGTGAGGGCGGCGCGGATCTCGCCGAGTTCGATGCGGTAGCCGCGGATTTTGACTTGGTTGTCGATGCGGCCGAGGAATTCGACGCTGCCGTCGGTGCGCCAGCGGGCGAGGTCTCCGGTGCGGTAGAGGCGGCTGCTGGCGGGGCCGTAGGGGTCGGGGAGGAAGCGTTCGGCGGTGCGGGCGGGGTCGCCCGCGTAGCCTCTCGCTACCCCGGTGCCGCCGACGTGGAGTTCGCCGACTGCTCCGACGGGGACGGGCTGGAGGTGGTGGTCGAGGATGCGCATGACCATGTTGGGCAGCGGTCGTCCGATGGGGACGACGCCCTCGAAGGGTTCGGTCAGCGGGTAGGTGCAGGTGCCGACGGTGGTCTCGGTCGGCCCGTATTCGTTGATGACCTGTCCGTCGCCGAGGATCTGCCGCCAGCGCTCGACCAGGGAGCCGGGGAGTGCTTCACCGGCGACGACGACCTTGCCGGTGAGGGTGCTGATCTGGGTGTCGGTGAGCTGGCCGGAGAGGATCTCCAAATGCCCGGGGGTGAGCTTGATGAAGGAGAACGGTCCCGCGGCTGCCAGAGCCGTTCCCAGATCGGTGAGTTCGCCGTGGAACAGCCAGGTGCGCTGGCCTGTGACGAGGGGTGCCCACAGGTTGGGGACGACGAGGTCGAAGGCGGTGGAGGAGAAGACGGGCGCGCCACCGGTTCCGGCCGTGGTGAGTTCTTGTGCGGCCCAGTGGATGTGGTTGGTGAGGTTGCGGTGGGTGACCTGGACGCCCTTGGGGCGGCCGGTGGAGCCGCTGGTGAAGATGGTGTAGGCGAGGGTGTCCGGGTCGACCGTCGTGACGGGTGCGGTGTTGGGGTGGTGGGAGTGGTCCTCGTCCACCCGTACGACGGGCACGGTGAACCGGTCGGCGTATGCCTTGGTCGTGAGGGCGGTCTGTACGCCGCCGTCGGCGACCATGCCCGCGATGCGTCCGGCGGGCAGGACCGGGTCCATGGGGACGTAACCCGCCCCGGCCCGCCACACCGCCAGCAGCGCTACGACGAGGTCCACCGAGCGGTCGAGCAGGACCGCCACCGAGGACTCCGCGCCCACGCCCGCTTCGCGCAGTGTGTGGGCCAGGCGGTTGGCCCGGACGTCCAGCTCGGCGTACGTCAGCGTCGTGTCGCCCGAGGCGACCGCGACCGCGTCCGGCCGTTCGGTCGCCTGGCGGGCGATCAGCTCGGGCACGGACACATCCGGCACCGCCGCCGCCGAGTCGTTCCACAGCCGCAGCAGGCGGTGTTCGTGGACGGTGGTGAGGTCGAGGGCGGAGAGCGGGGTGTCGGGGGCGTCGGCGACGCTCTGGAGGAGCCGGACGAAGTGGTCGGCCATGCGTTCCACGGTGCTGTGCGCGAAGAGCGCGGAGGCGTACTCGAAGGCGCCGGTCAGGGAGCCGTCGGCGTGCCGCCAGACGAACATCGTGAGGTCGGTCTTGGCGACCCGCCAGGCGCCCTGGAAGGCGTCCATGAGCACCCCGTCGGCGGCCACCGCGGTGGCGCCCTCGTCCTGGAGGTCGAAGGCCACCTGGTAGAGGGGGGTGCGGGACAGGTCGCGGACCGGCTGGAGTTCGTCCACCAGCCGCTCGAAGGGGAGTTCCTGGTGCGCGAAGCCGGAGAGCACGGTCTCCCTGGTCCGGTCGAGCAGCTGGGCGAAGGAGGGGTCGCCGGTCAGGTCGGCGCGCAGGACGAGCGAGTTCAGGAAGAAGCCCACGGTGTCCTGGATCTCCGGGCGCAGCCGGCCGGTGACGGGGCTGCCGACGCCGAAGTCCTCCTGGCCGCTGTAGCGGGAGATCAGCGCGGCGAACGCGGCGAGGAGCGTGGCGTACGGGGTGGCGCCGTGCCGTCGGCCGATGCCGCTGAGGGCGTCGGCGAGTCCGACGGGTACGGAGAAGCGCACGCCCTGGCCCCGGCCGTCGCGGCGGGCCGGGCGGGGCCGGTCGGTGCGCAGCTGGAGTTCGGGCATGCCGCGCAGGGCGGTCTTCCAGTACTCCAGCTCGCGGTCCAGGACGGCGTCGTCGGAGCGGGCCGCCTGCCAGGCGGCGTAGTCGGCGTACTGCACGGCCGGCGCGGGGAGTTCGGGTGCGCGGCCCGCCTGGGCGGCGGCGCACAGCTCGCGGATCTCCCGCTCCAGGACGACCGTGGACCAGCCGTCGCTGGCGATGTGGTGGACGGTGACCAGCAGCACAGGGCCGCCGAGCGGGACGCGGACCAGCAGGGCGCGCCACAGCGGGCCCTCGGCCAGGTCGAAGCCGCGGTGGAACTGCTCGCCGAAGAGACGCTCCAGGTCCGGTTCGCCGGCGTCCTCCACGCGCAGTTCGACGGGCCGCGCGGCCACCACGGTCTGCCGGGGCTCCTCGCCCTGGAGGAGGTAGCGGGTGCGCAGCGCCTCGTGCCGCTGCTCCAGGGTGTCCAGGGCGGCGCGGACGGTGTCCTCGGTGGTGCCGGCGGGCAGCCGCAGGAAGAGGGGGGCCACCCATTCGGGGCTGCCGGGGTGCATGCGGTCCAGGAACCACAGGCGGTGCTGGCCGAAGGAGAGCGGCAGCGGCGCGCCGCGGTCCACGGGGACGACCTCGGGCACGGCGGGCCGCGACTCCTCGACGAGGCGGGCCTGCGCCTCCACCGTGGAGGCGCCGAACAGGCCGCGCAGCTGGACGTCGTCGCCGGACGCCTTGGCGAGGGCGACGGCGAGGCGGGTCAGGACCAGGGAGGAGCCGCCGAGGGCGAAGAAGTCGTCGTGCACGCCGACGTTCTCCACCTGGAGGAGCTGTTCCCACACGTCGGCGACGAGCCGCTCGGCGGGGGTCCGGGGCGCCACGTGGTCCGGGGCGCCGGCGCCGGCGTCGGCGGCGGGCGCGGCGGCCGGGTCGGGCAGGGCGGAGCGGTCCACCTTGCCGTTGGCGGTCAGCGGGAAGGCGTCCAGGGCGATGAACCGGGCCGGGATCATCGGCTCGGGCAGCCGGCGGCGCAGGAAGCTGCGCAGCTCGTCGCGGGGGATGCGGCGGCCCGCCACCAGGTGGGCCACCAGCCGGGCGCCGGCGACGGACGGGTACGCCCCGACCACCGCGCCCCGCACGTCGGGGTGGGCGTTGAGCGCGGCCTCGACCTCGGCCGGTTCGATGCGCACCCCGTTCACCTTGACCTGGTGGTCGACGCGGCCCAGGTAGGCGAGGGTGCCGTCGGAGCGCCAGCGGGCCAGGTCGCCGGTGCGGTACATGCGGGCGCCGTCGCCGCTGTGCGGGTCGGGCAGGAAGCGTTCCGCGGTCTGCGCCGGGCGGCCGGCGTAGCCGCGGGCGAGTCCGGCGCCGGCGGCGTAGATCTCGCCGACGACGCCGATCGGCACCGGGTCGAGTTCGTCGTCCAGCACGTAGACCCGGACGCCGTCCAGGGGCCGGCCGATGGGCACGGCCTCGGTGTGCAGCTGCGGGTCGAACTGCTGGGCGGTGACGTCGATGGAGCACTCGGTGGGCCCGTAGGTGTTCCACACCGTGGCGCCGGTCGGCTCGGCCAGCCGGCGGCACAGCTCGGCGTCGAGGGCCTCGCCGGCGGAGAAGACCAGCCGCAGGTCGGCGCAGTCGGGCCAGCCGGGCTCCTCGACGAGCAGGCGCAGCACGGACGGCACGCCCTGGAGGACGGTGACGCGGCGCTCGGCGAGGGTGCGCACCAGGAGCGCGGGGTCGGACTCGGCGCCCTGCGGGGCCATCACCACGGCGCCGCCCGCGACGAGGGGTGCGAAGAGTTCCAGGGCGGCGGCGTCGAAGGTGAGGACGGTCTTGTGCACCATGCGGTCGGCCGGGCCGAGGCCCTGGCGCTCGACCGTCCAGGCGACCCGGTTGGCGATGCCGGCGTGCTCGACCAGCACGCCCTTGGGGCGGCCGGTGGAGCCGGAGGTGTAGGTGAGGTAGGCGGCGCCGGACGGGTCGGCGGCGGGCAGGTCCGCGGGCGTGCCGGGCAGCGCGGCCAGGCCGGTGGCCGGGTCGTCCAGCAGCAGCACCGCGGCGTCGGCGGGGTCCTCGGGCGCCGAGCCGTGCACGGCCAGCACGAGGCGGGCGCCGCTGTCCTGGATCATCCACGCGGTGCGCTCGGCGGGGTGGGCGGCGTCCAGCGGCACGTAGGCGGCGCCCGCCCGCCACACGCCGAGGAGCGCGGCGAGCAGGTCGCGGCCGCGGGGCAGGCTGACCGCGACCCGCGTCTCGGGGCCGGCGCCGCGGTCCGCGAGCAGTCGCGCGACGCGGTTCGCGTGCCGGTCCAGCTGCTCGTACGTCATCGTCCCCTGGGCGTCGTCGACCGCGATGGCGTGGGGGGTACGGGCGGCTTGGCGGGCGATCAGTTCGTGCAGCGGGACAGACATCTCTTCTCCAGAGGTGTTGATCAGGTGCGGATCTGCGGTGCGGGAGGGCGTTCCACTTCAGGAGCCTCAGGCCGTGCGGCCGGGCAGGAAGCCGTCCACGGTGGTGCCGACGCCGCGGGCGCGGGCCTCGTCGTGCACGAAGCGGGCCAGCGCCAGGTCCAGCACGCCGAGTCCGAACGGGGAGAACACCACGGGCCGCCCGTCGTGCGGCACGGGCTCGGCGGCGCCCTTCAGCAGTGCGCCGAGGGAGGCGTGGAGGAAGCCGCGTCCGCCGGTGTGCGTCTCGGCCAGGTGCGGCGAGGTGTTCTCGCGGCACACGTGGTCCGGGTCGTCGACGACGTTGTGGGCGCCGAGGATCGCGGGCACGGTGAGGTCCCGCAGCGACACGTGCAGGACGACGGCGCCGGGCGGGCAGGCGTCGAGGCCGGTGTACGGGGTGGCGGCGGTGGTCGCGAAGGACACCAGGTCGTGCGCGGCGAGCGCCTCGTCGAGGCTGTCGCAGTGCCGTACCCGGGCGCCGGGCAGCAGCCGGGCGTGGTCGGCGGTGAAGCGGGCGGCGCGCCGGGGGTCGGTGTCGTAGACGGCCAGCGAGCCGAGGTGGGGGTGGACGACGGAGAGGAAGCGCAGCACCTCGCGGTTGATGACGCCGGTGCCGATGAGAGTGACGCCGGTGGGCCGGCGGCCGTCCAGCAGGGTGCGGGAGGCGAGCGCGGCGGAGGCGGCGGTGCGCCGGGCGGAGATGAGGGAGCCCTCGATGAGGGCCTTGGGGTGCCCGGTCTCCAGCGAGTTCAGCAGGATGGCGGCGCTGGCCCGCTCGTGGCCGGCGTCGACGTTGCCGGGGAAGGACGAGATCCACTTCATGCCGGCGACCTCGCCGTCCGCCGCGGTGTCCCCGGCGGGCGCGCCGAGGTAGCCGGGCAGGCCGATGATGCGGTCGCGGGGGCGGTCCGGGAAGCGCAGGAAGACGGAGTGCGGCAGGACCGTACGCCCCTCCTCGTGCCGCTCGTAGGCCGCCGCGACGAGGTCCACGACCTCCTTCTCGCGTCCGGACAGCAGTCCGTCCACCTGCCCGTGCGTGATGATCAGCATGTGCCCACCGCCGGTGTGAGTTCGGGGTCCTGCCACAGGAGTTCGGGGTCCTGCCACAGGTGGGAGACCTCTCCGAAGTGGGCGCGCACCCAGTCGTCGGAGTAGATCGTGTCGAGGTAGCGGTCGCCGCGGTCGGGGAAGACCAGGACGACGTTGCGGCCGGCCGGGATGCGGGCCGCGAACTTGCCGAGCGCGGCGGTGACCGCGCCCGAGGAGCCGCCCGCGAGGATGGCCTCGCGGGCGATGAGGGTGCGGCAGGCCACCACGGACTCCAGGTCGGAGACGTGCACCACCTCGTCGGCCAGCGTCGGGTCGAACAGGGCGGGCCGGACGGCGGCGCCGTGCCCGGGCAGCAGCCGCGGCGCGGAGACGCCGCCGAACAGCACGCTGCCCAGCGCGTCCACCCCCACCAGGGTGGTGGACAGGCCGTGGGCGCGGATGTGGCGGGCGCAGCCGGTGAGGGTGCCGCCGGTGCCGGTGGAGCAGAACAGGTAGTCGACGCGGCCGTCGAGCGCCTGCGCGATCTCCGCCATGGTCCGCTCGTGGGCGAGCGGGTTGAGCGGGTTGGCGTACTGGTTGGGCCAGTACGCGCCGGGCAGGGTGGCGAGGAGTTCGCGCACCCGCTTGATCCGGGCCGGCAGGTACGCCTTCGTCTCCGGGTCGACCTCGGTGACCATGTCGACCGTGACGCCGTAGGCGCGCAGGACGGCCAGGTTCTGCTCGGTGGTCTTCGGGTCGACCACGCAGACGAGGTCGATGCCGAAGTAGCGGCAGATCTGCGCCAGGCCGATGGCGAGGTTGCCGGAGCTGGACTCCACCACGGTGGACCGGCCGGGCACCAGGTGGCCGCCGCGGATGCGGCCCAGCAGCATGGAGAGCGCGGAGCGGTCCTTGACGCTGCCGCCGGGGTTGTGGGACTCCAGCTTGGCGAAGACGCGGGAGCCCAGGCGCGGCAGCAGCCCGGTGAGTTCCACCAGGGGCGTGTCGCCGACGCCGTCGAGGATGCCGTGGAGCACGCGCCCGGTCATGAGGCGGCGCCGGGATGTCCGGAGCCCGCGCCCGCCGCGCCCGCCGCGCCCGCGCCCGCCGTGCCCGCGCCCGCCGCGTCCGTCGTGCCCGCGGCGGCCGGACCGGCGCCGAGGGCGAGCAGGGCCCGCCGGTCGTCGCCGCCGGTCAGCGGGACGCGTCCGACCGGCCGGCCGGCGTCCTCGACGGCCGTGGTGAGGAACCGGACGTACTGGTCGAACAGCCGCTCCACCGTGTCCCGTTCGAACAGCGCGGTGTCGTAGCGCAGGGCGAGGCTCAGTCCGTTGGCGTCGCTGGTCACCTCCAGGGAGATGTCGCACTGGCCTTCCAGGTGCGGGATCTCCAGGTAGGTGAAGCTGTGCCCGGCGATCCGCAGCGGCACCCCGGCGGCGGCGACCGCGAAGCCGCCGCCGAAGCGGTCGGTGGCGACCATCGTCATGGAGATCCGGTACAGCGGCCCGCCGGACGGGGCGGCCTGCGCGACCAGCGGGTACGGGTAGGTGGCGCGCGCGGTGGCCTGCCGGAGCCGGTCGGCGGCGCGGTCGATGACCTCGCCCAGGGTGTCCGCCCTGCCGACCTCCGCGCGCACGAGCACCGGGTTGACGTAGTAGCCGACGTCCTCGCGGGCCGCGCCGCGGCGCACGGAGGCGGGGCAGGCGATGAGGAAGTCCCGCATGCCGGTCCACCGGTTCACCAGGGCCTGGAGCGCGCCGAGCGCCACGGCGAACGGGGAGACCTCCCGGTCGGCGGCGGTGCGCCGGATCCGCTCCGAGAGGTCGTCGGGCAGCCGTCGCACCAGGCTCGCGCCCTGGTACGACGGGGTCCGCGGCCGGGGCCGGTCGGTGGGGAACTCCGCGGCCTGCGAGCCGGCGCACTGCTCCTGCCAGAACTCGGCCTGCCGGGCGCCGCGGGAGGACTCCAGCAGGGTGCGCTCGGCCGCCACGAAGTGCCCGTAGTCGGTGACCGGGGGCTTGAGCGCGGGGTCCGCGCCCTCGGCGGCGGCCGCGAAGGCGGTGAGCAGGTCGCGCCAGAGCAGCCACTGGGAGAGCGCGTCGGTGGCGATGTGGTGGGTGACGACGAGGACCACCGCGTCCGGGCCGCGGTTGATCAGCACGGCCCGGAACGGGCCCTCGCCGCCGAGGTCGAACGGCGCGGCGACCTCCGCGTCGATCAGCCGGCGCAGCTCCTCGTCGTCGGTGCCGGGCGCCTCGCGCACCGTGAGCCGGCCCGTCCGGCCGGGCGGCAGGACGCGGCGGCGCGGGCCGGCCTCGGTGCCGGTGTACACCGAGCGGAGCATGGAGTGCCGCTCGGTGACCGCGTCGACCGCGCGTGCCAGGATCCCGGGATCCGGCACCGGCTCCATCCGCACCCCGCCGGCGAGGTGGTAGGTGGAGCTGTCGGGAGCCAGTTGGTGGAGCAGCCACAGGCCTTCCTGGCCCACCGAGAGGGGCAGTCCGCCGTCCTCGGGATCCGTGTGTGCCATGGGTCAGACTCCCGCCTTGTGCGCGAGGAGGAAGTCCGCGACGTCGCTGACCCTCAGCAGGTCACCGACCTTCTCGTCGGGGACGGAAAGGCTGAATGCTTTTTCCACGGCGGCCAGGAGGTCGATCCGGGTCAGGGAGTCCATGCCCAGCTCCTCGAAGCTGGAGTCGGGGGTGACCTCGGCCTCCAGGTCGGGCGCGGTGCGCAGGGTGAGGTTGATGATCTCGGCGAGCATTTCGTCTCTGGTCATGGCTCTTTCCGTTTCTGTGAGAGGGGTCGCTCGGGTGCGGGTGCGGGTGCGGGTGCGGGTGCTGGTACGGGGCGGTGGTCAGGGCATGTCGACGACCTGGCCGGCGTAGGTCAGGCCGGCGCCGAAGCCGAGCAGCAGGACCTTCTCGCCGGGGGTGGCGCGGCCGCTCTCCTTGAGCCGGTTGAGCGCCAGCGGCACCGAGGCGGCGGAGGTGTTGCCGGTGTCGACGACGTCGTTGACGACGCGGTCCTGCGGCAGGCCGAGGTTGGCCGTCAGGGTGTGGATGATCCGCTTGTTGGCCTGGTGCGGCACGAACCAGGCGATGTCCTCCAGCGTGATGCCGGCGGCGGCGCACGCCCGGTGCGCGACGTCCGGCATGGTGGCCGTGGACCACTTGTAGACCAGCGGGCCGTTCATGGTGACGTACTCGCGGCCGTCGGCCTTCTCGGTGATGCCGAGCACCTCGTGCCGGGCGCCGTCGCTGCCCCACACCGCCGGGCCGATGCCGGCCGTGTCGGAGCGGGAGACCACGGCGGCGCCCGCGCCGTCGCCGAAGATGACGAAGGTGTCGGGGTCGTTCGGGTCGATCCACTCGCTGGTGCGCTCGGCGCCGATCACCAGGACGTGCCGGGCCTCGCCGAGCCGTACCGCGTTGGAGGCCATGGCCAGCGAGTAGGTGAAGCCGGCGCAGACCGCGTTCAGGTCGTAGGCGCCGGAGTGGGGCAGTCCGATGCGGCTGGCGACCTCGGGGGCCACGCCGGGCATGCGGACCCGGCGGGTGGCGCTGGCGACGATCGTGAGGTCGACCTCGCCCGGGTCGATGTCGGCCGTCACCACGGCCTTCTCGCCGGCGGCCGTCGCCATCGCGGCGATGGTCTCCTCCTCGTCGGCGTGGTGGCGGGTCTTGATGCCGGTGCGGCTCTCGATCCACTCCGGGGAGACCGTGGTCCGCGCGGACAGCTCCTCGTTGGCCACCAGCCGGTGGGGCCGGTACACCGCGAGTCCCGATATGCGTGATCCGTAGGTGGTGAGCATCTCTCTTCCCAACTGCGCGTCGAAGGAGTCGAAGGAGCTGAAGCGGCCGGAGCGGCCGAAGCGGCTCGAAGCGGCCGCGAAGCGGCTCGCAGCGGCCGGAGGCGCCGAAGCGGACCGCAGGCGCCCTGGCGGGCCGGCCGGGGCGGCCGGAGGATCAGGCGTCGGACGGCTCGGCCATGGCGACCGCGATCCGGCGCGGCCCGGTGAAGGGCTCGCGGGCGTGCGCGGCCAGCATGTTGTCGACGATCAGGACGTCGTCGCGCTGCCAGTCGAAGCGGACGGACGCCGCCCGGTAACAGCCGCGCAGATGGTCCAGCACGTCGTCGGGGATGGCGCCGCCGTCGCCGTAGAAGGTGTGGGTGGGCAGGTCCTCGGCGGCGAAGATCGCCCGCAGCCCGGCGGACACCTCCTGGGGCAGCGTGCCGGTGTGGAAGAACGTGGCGTGGTTGAACCACACCCGCTCCCCGCTGACCGGGTGCCGGTGCACCGCGTCCCGGACGGCCGTGGTGCGCAGTCCGCCGTCGGGCCGCCACTCGGCCCGCATCCGGCGCTCGGCGCAGTACGCGGCCACCGCGTCCTGGTCGGAGGTGTTGAACGCCTCCTGCCACGGCACGCCGAAGCCGGGGTGGAAGTTGCGCACCACCTGCCAGCCGCGGGCCTCGAACTCGGCGCGCACCTCCGGGTCGATCGAGGCGAGGACCTGGCGGGTGTCGGCGAGCGGGGTCGCGCCCTGGGTGGTGGGCGGCTCCACGCAGTAGAAGTACAGGGTGCGCGGCCACACCGCCTGGTAGGAGTTCTCGTTGTGCAGGAAGATCTCCTCGGCCGGCGGGTAGTCCGTCGACGTGTACACCTGGCCCTTGATGGTGGAGCGGGGCGAGGAGCGCTCGGCGTAGGTCAGCGGCGGCGTGCCGGAGAAGACGCGGACGATCTGGTCGAAGCCGTCCACGCCGCCCACGTCGAAGCCGCGCAGCAGCAGGGCCCCGCGCCGGGCGAGCAGGGCGCGCAGCTCGGCGCGGTGCTCGGTGAGGTAGGCGTGCACGCCGGTGCCGGTGCCGGGGGCGTCGGGCCGGCACAGGCCCGGCACGGTTCCGCTCCCCGCCCAGCCGGCGGGTGTCTCTTCCGAGGTGATGGTCATGGGCAACTCGCTTGGTCGTCGCGGAGTTTCGGGAGCGGGGTCCGGAGCGGGGTCCGGCCGTGGCGCGCTGCGCGCGGGAGGCCGGACGGCGGGCGCCGGGGGCGTCAGTCGGACATCGCCACCAGCACCCGCCGGTCCCCGGTGTAGGGGCGCCGGCCGTGCGCCAGCAGCACGTTGTCGATGAGCAGCAGGTCGCCGGCGTGCCAGTCGACGTCGACCGCGGCGTCCAGACCGCGGTCGCGGACCTGGAGCACGTACTCGGCCGGGATGGAGCTGCCGTCCGCGAAGGTCACCGACTGCGGCAGCTCGTCCTCGCCGAGGATCTGGGCGAGTTCCTTGGAGGTCTCGTCGCCGAGGCCGGCCGGATGCCACTGGTCGGCCTGGTTGAACCACACCTCGGCGCCGGTGACCGGGTGCACGGTGGTGGCCGGGCGCAGCGACTCCACGCGCAGGCTGCCGTCGCGCCGCCAGTCCCACTCGGCGCCGGCGACCTTCAAGAACGCCTCCACCTCACCGCGGTCGGAGGTCTCGAAGGTGTCCTGCCAGCTCTTGCCGAGGCCGTAGCCGTCGTGCAGGTTCTGCACGTAGCGCACCCCGTCGGCGAAGGCGGAGCGCACCTCCGGGTCCAGCGAGGCGAGCCAGAGCGCCGCGTCGAGCACCGGGGTGGCGCCGCCGCCGCCCGGGGTGATCTGGCAGAAGAACGCCAGCCGGGTCGGCCAGGCGTGGGCGTAGCTCATCTCGTTGTGCATCGAGATGGTGAATTCCTGCGGGTACTCGGTCGAGGTGTAGACGTTGCCGCCGACCTTGGTGCGCGGGGAGTTGCCGTGCACGTAGGCCAGCCGGTTGGGCAGCAGCCGGTCCAGGACCGGGTCCAGGGTCTCGGGGGTGATGCCGAAGCCGCGGAACACCAGCGCCTTCTCCCGTACCAGTGCGCCGGACAGGCCCTCCCTCAGGTCGTCCACGCGCCGCAGCAGCTCCTCGGGCCCGCCGCCGTCCGCCGCCTCGATCTCCTTCGGTGCCCAAGCCGTGCTGCTCGCCATGTCACCGCTCCTCTCCTTGCTCGTCCTTGCTCGTCCTGTGGGTGTGCGGGTCGCCGGTTCAGACCGGCCGTGCCGTCGCCAGGCGCGCCAGCCGCTGAGCGATGTCCGCGGTCAGCTCCGCCTCGCGGGGCGCGAGGTAGAAGTGGTCGCCGGGGAAGGAGCGCACGCTCAGGCCGCCCTCGGTCAGCTCCGCCCAGGCGTCGATCCCCGGCCCGCTGACCGCCGGGTCGCGGTCGCCCGCGTAGACCACGAACGGCGCCCGCAGCACGGCCGGCCGCTCGCGCCGGTACGTCTCGATGAGCCGGTAGTCCGCCCGCAGCACCGGCAGCAGCAGTTCGCGCAGCTCCGGTACGGCGTAGGCGTCGCCGCCGAGGGTGCCCAGCCGGGTCGCGCCGGCCACCAGCACGTCGTCCGCGGCCCGGTGCAGCGCGGTGGGCGCGGTGCGGTGCGGGGCCGAGCGGCCGGAGAGCATCAGCAGGGCCGGGCCGGCGCCGCCGGCCGGCCGGTCCTCCAGGCGGGCCGCGACCTCGTAGGCCACGGCGGCGCCCATGCTGTGGCCGAACAGGGCGAGCGGCCGGTCCAGCTCGGGTTCCAGGGCCCGGGAGATCCGGTCCGCCAGCTCGTCCATGGACTCCACGCACGGCTCGTCCATGCGCTCCACGCGGCCCGGGTAGCGCACGGCGAGCACCTCGACGTCGGCGGGCAGCCGGGCCGCCCAGCCGTGGAAGAGCCGGGCGTTGCCGCCCGCGTGCGGGAAGCACACCAGCCGCAGCCGCGGCGAGGCGGTACGCGCGTAGCGCCGGAACCAGACCCCGGACTCCGTCACAGCGCCATGCCGCCGTCGATCCGGACCACCTGGCCGGTGATGTACGCGGCCTGCGGCGAGACCAGGTAGGACACCAGCGAGGCGACCTCGTCGGGGGTGCCGAAGCGGGCGAGCGGGATGCGGCTCATCGCGTCCTTGGCGACCGACTCGGGCACTCCGGCGACCATCTCGGTGTCGATGAAGCCGGGGGCGACCGCGTTGGCCCGCACGCCGTAGCGGCCGAACTCCTTCGCCAGCGCCTGGGTCAGGCCGATGATGCCGGCCTTGGACGCCGAGTAGTTGGTCTGTCCCGCGTTGCCGACGACGCCGGCCACCGAGGACAGCGTCACCACGGTGCCGGTGCGGCGGCGGATCATCGACCGCACCACGGACCGCAGCAGGTTGTAGGTGCCGTCGAGGTTGGTGCGCAGGACGGAGTCCCACTCGTCGTCCTGCATCAGGGCCAGCGGCCGGTCCCGGGTGATGCCGGCGGACGTCACGACCGCCGTCACCGGACCGAGGCCCGACTCGACGTCGGTGACGAAGGCCCGTACCCCGACCCGGTCGGCCACGTCCACCCGGCGGGTCAGCACGCGGCGGCCCGCGGCCTTGATCTCCTTGGCGACCTGCTCCGCGGCGTTCTCGTCGGAGCGGTAGCAGATGGCGACGTCGAACCCGTCGTGCGCGAGGCGGGTGGCGACCGCGCGGCCGATTCCGCGCGACCCTCCGGTCACCAGCGCCACCTGAGTTGCTTCGTCCGGCATGTCTCCCCCATCCGTTCGGATGGGTCGAGCGTGTGTTCGCTGGCTATATCCGGCCTATAGCCCCCCTGCACCCGCCCCTCACCAACCCCCCACGCGGCCCTCACCACCCGACGGAGTACGCCGCCGCACTCCTAGGCAAGCTGGTGCGCGCCTAGGGGAGGAGGCAGCATGACGGTTATGGCAGAGCGCACGTGGCACGCGTCCCAGATGTCGGTCGAGGAGAGGGACCGGGCCCGGGCCGGGGCGGTGCGGGGCGGCCGGGGTCAGCCCGCTGCCTTGTCGGCTGCCGCGCGGTCCGCCGTGGTCACCGGTACCACCAGGCCCCAGGCGCCCTCCCGGACCCGCCAGGTGCGGGTGCGGACCGGGCCGGAGACCGTCGCGTCGGCGCGGTAGCGGAAGTCCGCGCCGGAGACGGTCACCGTGCGGCCCCGCGCCCGCAGCGGCGGCACCTCGGCGCCGGGGCCGGACAGCGGGCGTACCTCCACCTCGGCCCGGCCCGCGCCGCCCGGGGCGACCGACACCGCCGCCACCGGCCGGTCCAGGTCCACCACCGTCACCCCGTCCACCTCCACCCGCAGCCGCGCGGGCGCGGCCGGAACGGCGTCGGCGACCGGCCGGGCGGGGCGGGCGACCAGGGTCCGCACCAGCGACTGGCAGGTGCGCAGCCAGTCGCGCCCCGCCCCCGGACCGCCCACCGCCCCCGCCGCGTCCCGCGCGAGCAGCGGCGGGATCCGCAGCGCCCCCAGCACCACCCCGTCGCTGTCGTCGACCAGCAGGTCGAGGCGGCGTTCGGCGCCGTCCAGGACCGCCCGGGCCGCCGCCACCGGACCGGCGGGCACGCCCAGCGAACGGGCCAGCGAGACCGCGCCGCCCACCGGCACCGCCGACAGCGCGCAGCCGGCCAGTTCCCGGCGCCGGTGCAGCACGGTCACCGCCCGCAGCAGCGCCCGGTCGTCCCCGATCACCACCGGCCGCCGCGCCCCGCGCCGCGCCAGGGCGCGGGCGAATTCCTCCGGGTCCTCGGGCAGGCACACCTTCACGGCCGCGCCCGCTCCGAGCACGTCCTTCGCGATCCGCACGGACTCCCCGTCCGTCCGCCGGGCGACCGGGTCGATGACCACCAGCAGCTGTTCGGACGTCGGATATGTCGCCACCTCGGTCCTGCCTCGCTTCCTCGGGTAGCATCTTTGTGCAAGAGCCCCTTGCGCTATTGCGCCAGGGGCTTCGTCTATTCCGGGGCATCCGGTCCGACGGTTGTGCGGCCAACGACGGTCGCGCGGTGCACGCGGCGGTGAACCCGCGTACGCCCCTGACCTTGGACATGCCCCGCCCGGAAGGGGTGTACGCGCGTGCCCGCACTTGTGCTGCTCGGTGCTCAGTGGGGTGACGAGGGCAAGGGAAAGGCCACCGACCTGCTCGGCGGCTCAGTGGACTATGTAGTGCGTTATCAGGGCGGCAACAACGCCGGCCACACGGTCGTTGTCGGCGACCAGAAGTATGCACTGCACCTCCTCCCTTCCGGAATCCTCTCTCCCGGATGTACGCCGGTCATCGGCAACGGCGTCGTGGTCGACCCGTCGGTCCTGCTCTCCGAGCTGAGCGGTCTGAACGAGCGCGGCGTCGACACGTCGAAGCTCCTGATCAGCGGAAACGCTCACATCATCACGCCGTACAACGTCACCGTCGACAAGGTGACGGAACGCTTCCTCGGCAAGCGGAAGATCGGCACGACCGGGCGCGGCATCGGCCCGACCTACGCGGACAAGATCAACCGCGTGGGCATCCGGGTCCAGGACCTCTACGACGAGTCGATCCTGACCCAGAAGGTCGAGGCGGCGCTCGACGCCAAGAACCAGATCCTCACCAAGCTCTACAACCGCCGCGCGATCGCCGCCGACCAGGTGGTCGAGGAGCTGCTGGGCTACGCCGAGCAGCTGCGGCCCTACGTCGCCGACACCGTGCTGATCCTCAACCAGGCGCTGGAGGAGGACAAGGTGGTCCTCTTCGAGGGCGGCCAGGGCACGCTGCTGGACATCGACCACGGCACGTATCCGTTCGTGACCTCGTCCAACCCGACCGCGGGCGGCGCCTGCACCGGCGCGGGCGTGGGACCGACGAAGATCGGCCGGGTCATCGGCATCCTCAAGGCGTACACGACCCGCGTCGGCTCGGGCCCGTTCCCGACCGAGCTGCTGGACGAGGACGGCGAGGCGCTGCGCCGGATCGGCGGCGAGCGGGGCGTGACCACCGGCCGCGACCGCCGCTGCGGCTGGTTCGACGCGGTGATCGCCCGCTACGCCACCCGCGTCAACGGCCTGACCGACTTCTTCCTCACCAAGCTGGACGTGCTCACCGGCTGGGAGCAGATCCCGGTCTGCGTCGCGTACGAGATCGACGGCAAGCGCGTCGAGGAGCTGCCCTACTCGCAGACCGACTTCCACCACGCGAAGCCCGTCTACGAGTACCTCCCCGGCTGGCAGGAGGACATCACGAAGGCCAAGACCTTCGCCGACCTGCCGAAGAACGCCCAGGGCTACGTCAAGGCGCTGGAGGAGATGTCCGGCGCCCCGATCTCCGCGATCGGCGTCGGTCCGGGCCGCGACGAGACGATCGAGATCAACTCGTTCCTCTGAGCGCGCCCGCGCCCGGCGGGGCGACGCGCGCACCGGCGGGGCGCCCGGCACGGACCACCCGTGCCGGGCGCCCCGCCGCGCGTGCGCTCCCGGAACGGCGCGGAACGGCGCGGAACGCGGCCGGCGGCGTGACGCGGCCGCAGACGGCCGTCAGCTGAAGACGATCATCGACCCCTGCGCCAGGCTCCGCGTCGCCGCCGCGTGCAGGCCGAGCCAGACGTGGCGCTCACGGGCGAAGGGGCTCGGGTCGTAGGGGGCGGGGGCGGCCGGCTGCTCCAGCTCCGTGGGGGCCGGCGGGGGCGCCGGCGGAGCGGGCGGGTTGGCCGGGTCGATGCCGAGCGCCGGCGCGACCTGCTCCAGCTCCCGCAGCAGCCCCTGCGAGGAGCCCAACGGGCCGCCGCCCGCGAGGAGTTCGTCGTTGGACAGCGGGTGCGCGAAGTCCAGCGGGACGTAGGCGCCCGCGTGGTCGTAGTGCCAGACCAGGTGCGACTGCTGGGCCGTCGACTCGAACATCTCCAGCAACTGCTCGTAGTCGCCGCCGAGTTCGTCCACCGGGGCGAGCGGGAGGCCGCACAGCTGGAGCAGGTGGGCGCGGCGCAGGAAGTGCAGCGCGTCGTAGTCGAAGCCGGCCACCGGCGCGACGTCCCCGGACAGGCCCGGCATGTACTGGTACACCGGCACCGGCGGCAGCCCGTTCTCCGCCAGCACCTTGTTGTACTGCGCCAGTTCCTCGGCGAACGGATTGTCGGGCGTGTGGCACAACACGTCGACGAGCGGTACCAGCCACAGGTCACAGGCCAAGGAGGGCTCCTCGCGTAGCGGAGTGGGTGCGTGCGGACGGGTCGCGGGACGGTCCTGAGCGGCCGTCGGGGGAGTGTAGAGCGTAGTCGGTGCGGGTTCCCTCAGCGCCCCTCGTGCAGGTCCCATACCCACACCCCGCCGGTCCACGTGCCGTCGCGCCCCACCAGCTCCGTGACGACCCGGCGCAGCCGGTCGTCGTTCGGCTGGGGCGCCAGCACCAGGACGCCCGCGTGCCAGTACGCGAAGTCCTCCCGCGCCTGCCGCCGCCACGCCGCGCCGATCTGCGGCGCCCTCCCGGTGTAGCGCACGTCCCGCAGCATGCTGGAGGTCTGCCGGGGCACCGCGCCGTAGATGCCGACGCGGTCGGGTCCCCAGGGACCGTTGAAATAGCCGCCGGGGAGCTTGAATCCGAGCCGGGCCGCCGTCTGCCAGTGCAGCGCCTCCGCCGCGCCCGGGTCGGGCAGCGGCACCGGCACCAGCGCCTCGCCGTCCCGCAGGTACGGCTTCCACCCGCCGTCCGCGACGAAGGCCGGCACCGGTGCCCGGTCCACCGCCTTCAGCGGGGCCGGCACCAGCGGCAGCAGGGCGAGGGACACGGCGAGCAGCCCGCCGTACAGGGCGCCGATCCGGGGCGTGTCCGACAGGCGGGCCAGGGCGAGCGCCAGGAGCATGCCCAGCGCGGGCGCGCAGACCATCGCCACCCGCCCCTCGATGACCGACTCGAACAGCGGCGCGTGGGCGAGCAGCGCCCACGGGCCCGGGTAGACCGTGTCGGTCATCGGCAGCCGGACCTTCGGCCCCAGCGACAGCGCGGCCGCGCAGACCGCCGTCACCGCCAGCGCCTTGACCAGGGCGTTCTTCCACATCCGCACGGTGATCGCGAAGGCGACGAGGAACAGCGGCCAGCCGTAGAAGGCGTTCTGCTCGGTGGGGTTCAGGGACAGCGCGTCGGCGCGCCGCGCGTCGCCCGCCAGCAGGGAGCGCTCGGCGAAGGAGAGCAGCGCCAGCGGGCTGTTGCCCGCGTTGTCGCCGTGCGGGACGCTGCCGTAGCTCTGCGCGCCCGCGAACTGCCAGTACAGCGGGTAGGCGACGAGCGGCAGGCAGACCGCGCCGCCGATCACCAGCCCGGTCAGCAGCGGCCGCCAGGCCGCCCGCGCCACGGCCGGGCGGACGGCGCCGTACGCGGCGGCGAACAGCGCCATGCCGAGCGCGGCGAGCAGCAGCGGCTCCTCGCCCAGGAAGACCTGGTACGCCGCCATCAGCCCGAGCACGATCCCGTCCCGCCGCACCCGGTCGCCCGCGCACAGCCGCAGCGCCCGGTCGATGATCAGCGGGATCATGAACAGGACCACGAAGTTCGGGTGCGCGTTGGCGTGGCTGACCATCGGCGGGGCGAACGCGGCCAGCGCCGCGCCGACCACGGCCGCGCCCCGGTGCGCCGTCACCCGCCGCACGATCAGCCAGTACCAGGCGGCGGCCGTCGCGGCCAGGCCCACCGCCATGCACACGCTCAGCGAGAGCGCGGGGCCGAAGGCCAGCGTGAGCGGGGCGAACGGCACCGACAGGCCCAGCATGGCCGTGTTGGCCATCAGGTTCACGCCGCCGGGGAAGTTCTGGAGGTCGGTGAAGAGCGGATCGCGCAGGTGGGCGATGTTGTCGGCGGTGACGGCGAAGAACCACTCCCACTGGTTCTGGTCCTGCATCGAGTCGGTCAGGTAGCGGTGCGCCGGGTCGAAGAGGCGCCCCGAGTACAGCAGCGCCGACAGCAGCGCGAACAGGGCGACGGCGAGCAGATCGGCGGGCCGGGCGGAGCGCGCCCGCAGCCGGACGAGTTCGGCCAGGACCCGGCCGTAGGCGAGCGGGCCGACCTTGGAGCCGGGCTGGTGCGACCAGCGCACCGGCACCTCGGCGACCGGCCAGCCGGCCCGGTGGAAGTGGCGCAGCACCTCCACGTCGATGCCCCAGCCGTTGAGCCGGGAGGCGGCGAAGGCGGCGCGGGCGCGCTCGCCGTCGAACAGCTTGAAACCGCACTGGGTGTCGCGTATCCCGGGCACCGCGACCTGGCGGATGAGCAGGTTGCCGGCCTGGCCGAGCAGTTCGCGCACCCGGTGCTGGTGGCGCTCTATCGCCGCGCCGGGCACCGAGCGGGAGCCGATCGCGGCGGCGCCGCGCGCGCCGATCGCCTCGTCGAGCCGCGCCAGTTCCTCGATGGGGGCGGCGAGGTCGGCGTCGGTGAGCAGCACCCGGCGGCCGCGGCTGGCGGCGACGCCCCGCCGCAGCGCGTCGCCCTTGCCGCGGTTGCGGTCCCCGGCGACCAGCCGGACGCGCGGGTCGCGGCGGGCGGTGACGAGGCCGGCGGTGCCGTCGGTGGAGCCGTCGTCGGCGACGACGACCTCCCACTCCCCGAAGCGGTCCTCGTGCGCGCGCAGATAGGCGGTGACGGCGTCCAGCGAGGGACCGAGCCGGCTCTCCTCGTTGTAGGCGGGGATGACGACGGACAGGCCGACGGTCCGCTCACCGGGCGCGGACCCGTCGGCGGTGGCCGCGTCCGGGGCGGTCCCGCTCACGCGCCGGCCAGCCGGTCGACCAGGGACAGCGAGTGCGCGTGGTGGGCGGCGACGACCGCCCGGGCGGCCGGCAGGTCGCCCCGCGCCAGGGCGTCCACGAGTTCGGTGTGGCCGGCCCACAGCAGACCGCGCAGATCGTCCAGCCGGCGCAGGTGCTGCACCGCGCACACCCAGCACCGCACCCGCAGCCGGTGCAGGAAGTCGGCGAGGTAGGCGTTGCCGAACAGGGCGCTCAGCTCCCGCCAGAAACGCAGGTCGTAGCCGATCAGCACGCTCAGATCGCCCGCGGTGGCCGCGCGCTGCGCCTCCTCGCCGCGCCGGCGCACCCCGGAGAGCGTGGCCGCCGTCCAGGGGTCCAGCGGGGAGCGGGGACGCGGCGGTACGGGGTCGGCGCCGGCGGCCGGACGGGCGCTGCCGATCCGCTCGGCCAGGGTGCGGAACATGCCGTCCACGACCAGCCCGCGCGCCTCGATCATCTCCCGGAAGTCGGCCGGCGAGAACTCGTGCACCCTGAAGCCACGGTGCTGGTCGGCCTCCAGCAGCCCCTGCGCGGACAGGTCGACCAGCGCCTCGCGCACCGGCGTCGCGGAGACCCCGTACTGCTCGGCGATCTCCTTGACCGTGAACTCCTGCCCCGGTTGCAGCCGCCCCGCCAGCACCTCGTCCCGCAGCGCGTCCGCGATCTGCTGGCGCAGGGTGCTGCGCGTCACGGCGCCTGGGCCGCTGATGCCGGGCATGGTCGGAGCGTCTCCCTTACGCGCGCGAACGGCGTGCTCGTCCATGTGTCTCGCACATGTGTCTCTACGAGCACGCCACCTTACGCGTTCGGTTTTCCTCGCGACCGGCTCGTCACACGGTGTGCTCGTCGGCCACGGACAGCGCCGCGTCCAGCGCGGTCAGGCCCTCCTTCAGCTCGGCCTCGGTGACGTTGCACGGCGGGACGACGTGCGTGCGGTTCATGTTCACGAACGGCCACAGACCGTGCGCCTTCGCGGCGGCGGCGAAGGCGGCCATCGGCGCGTTCGCCTCGCCGGCCGCGTTGTAGGGGACCAGCGGTTCGCGGGTCTCGCGGTCCTTCACCAGCTCCAGCGCCCAGAACATGCCGACGCCGCGCACCTCGCCGACGCTCGGGTGCCGCTCGGCCAGCGCGCGCAGCCCCGGCTCCACGACCTCGGCGCCGAGCCGGGCGGCGTTCTCGACGACGCCCTCCTCGGCCATCACGTTGATCGTCGCGACGGCGGCGGCGCACGCCAGCGGGTGCCCGGAGTAGGTCAGGCCGCCCGGGTAGGGCCGCTTGCCGAACGTCTCGGCGATCGCCCCCGAGATCGCGACGCCGCCGAGCGGCACGTACCCGGAGTTCACACCCTTGGCGAAGGTCATCAGGTCCGGTACGACGCCCGACAGACCGGCGGCGAACCACTCACCGGTCCGCCCGAACCCGGCCATCACCTCGTCCAGGACGAAGACGATGCCGTACTTGTCGCACAGCTCCCGCACCCCGGCGAGGTAGCCCGGCGGCGGCACCATGATGCCGGCCGTGCCCGGAACGGTCTCCAGGACGATCGCGGCGACGGTCGACGGCCCCTCGAAGGCGATCGTCGTCTCCAGGTGCTCCAGCGCCCGCGCGCACTCCTGCTCCTCGGTCTCGGCGTAGAAGCGCGAGCGGTAGAGGAACGGCGCCCAGAAGCGGACGACCCCGGCCGAGCCGCTGTCGGAGGCCCAGCGGCGCGGGTCGCCGGTCATGTTCACGGCCTGCTGGGTGCCGCCGTGGTACGAGCGGTACGCCGTGAGCACCTTGGGCCGCCCGGTGTGCAGCCGCGCCATCCGCACCGCGTGCTCGACGGCGTCCGCGCCGCCGTTGGTGAAGAAGATCTTGTCCAGGTCGCCGGGCGTGCGCTCGGCGATCAGCCGCGCCGCCTCCGAGCGCGCCTCGACGGCGAACGCCGGCGCGAACGTGGTCATGGTGGCGGCCTGCTCCTGGATCGCCGCGACGACCTTGGGGTGCTGGTAGCCGATGTTGGTGAAGACGAGCCCGCTGGTGAAGTCCAGATACCGCCTGCCGTCGTAGTCCCAGAAGTACGACCCGTCGGCGCCGGCCACCGCCGGCGGGTCGATGAGGTCCTGCGCGGACCAGGAGTGGAACACGTGCGCGCGGTCGGCGGCCTTGACGGCGGCGCCGGCTTCGGGGTTCGGCCGGGGCGACGCGGACGGCTGGGAGGACTGAGGGGACTGAGGGGTCATACGGGGAGGGTAGGCGGCCGGCCGGTGGGCGCGGCATGGGCGTCCTGTCTGCGGACGCCGGGTTTTAGCGACATCCTGTCGGGGTGCGCCGGCCCGCGACCGCGGCCCCCGCTCCGCTCCGCCGCACTATTCTCGGTCCGTCGCACGGGGGCGGTGCGGGGGATGCCGGGGGAGGCGTGGTCGCCATGGAGGAGCTGAGGGCGGACGATCCGCGGCGGATCGGGGCGTACCGGCTGCTGGCGCGGCTCGGGTCCGGCGGGATGGGGCAGGTGTACCTGGCCCGCTCGGACCGGGGGCGCACCGTCGCCGTGAAGCTGGTGCGGTGCGAGCCGGAGCGGCGCGAGGAGTTCCGGGCGCGGTTCCGCCAGGAGGTGCGGGCCGCGCGGCGCGTCGGCGGGCACTGGACGGCGCCCGTGCTGGACGCGGACACCGAGGCCGAGGTGCCGTGGGTGGCCACCGGTTACGTCGCCGGGCCCAGCCTCCAGCAGGTCGTCGGCCACGACCACGGCGCGCTGCCCGAACGCTCGGTGCGGATCCTGGCGGCCGGACTCGCCGCCGCGCTCCAGGACATCCACGCGGCCGGGCTGGTCCACCGCGACCTCAAGCCCTCCAACGTGCTGGTCACCCTCGACGGCCCGCGGGTCATCGACTTCGGCATCGCGCGGGCGCTGGAGACCGTCGCGGACGGCGGGCTCACCCGCACCGGCGCGCTGATCGGCTCGCCCGGCTTCATGGCCCCCGAGCAGGTGCGCGGCGACCGGGTCGGCCCCGCGTGCGACGTCTTCTGCCTCGGCTCGGTGCTCGCCTACGCGGCGACCGGCGCCCTGCCCTTCGGCGGCGCGGACAGCGGGGCGCACGTGCTGATGTACCGCATCGCGGAGGGCGAGCCCGACCTCGCCGCGCTGCCCGAGGGCCTCGCCGACCTGGTCCGCGCCTGCCTGCGCAAGGACCCGGCCGCCCGGCCCGGCCTCGCGGAGATCATCGGCCGCACGGGCGCGCGGGACACGGTGTCCGACGGCCGCCTCCGCGACCCTTGGCTGCCGAGCGCCCTGGTCGCCCAGTTGGGCCGCCACGCGGTACGGCTGCTGGACACGGAGCATCCGGTGGAGACGGCCGGCCCGTCCGGTACGGCCTTGCTCCCCGCGCCCCCGGTCACACCTCCCGCGCCCCCGGCCACACCTCCCGCGCCCGCGTGCCCTCCCGCCGGCCCCCTGGGCATTCCCTCCGGGTACGCCCCCGCCGGCCCCGTCCTGCCCTGCGGGCCGGGCGCCGTGCCGCCGCCGTACCCGCCGCCGCGCCGCGGCAACGGCCGGGCCACGGCGGCGCTCATAGCCGTGGCCCTGGTCGTCGCGCTCGGCGCGGGCGGTTCCGTGTACGCCCTGATGCGGGACGGGGCCGGTGACCCAAAGGCCGGCGGCCCCCGCTCCTCGCCGACCGCGACGGACGACTCCCGGAACTCCGGGGGCTCCGACGCCGCCGACGGCTCGCACCCGGCGACCCCGTCCCCCGCCCCGTCCTCCCCGGCGGACGGCGTCGTCCCGTCCGGCTACCTCGGCACCTGGCTCGGCAGCGTCGAGAACCGGTACGGCCCCAACCCCCGCCGGCTCACGATCAGTCAGGGCGGGGTCGGCGACACCGTGCTCCGGCTCGTCGCCGACGGCACCGGCCAGGAGGGCGACTCCTACCACTGCGTCTTCGAGGCCCGGCTCACCCAACCGCCGACCGAGCAGGGCCCGTTGAAGATCGGTCCGTCCACCGTGACGGCCGGCGGGGACAGCACGTCCTGCGCTCCGGGCGCGGCCAGCGAGATCACCCTCCTCCCGGACGGCGGCCTGCGCCGCACCAACCTCTCGTCCGGCGACGAAGTGACGTACACCAAGGAGTGACACCTCATCAGGTCCCGTAAAACACACGTCGGTTGAACTTCCCCCGTATTTCACCGTGCGGCACCGGACGGCCCGTCCGCACGGACGTACGGTGGCCCCCACGATCCGGCCAGGGGGACCGGAGGGGCGGGGGCACCCAGATGGAGTGGCTGAGCGCGGAGAACGTCGTGGCCGTGGGAACGGCGGTGCTCGGCATCGCCGCCTCCGGCCTCATGCTCTGGTACGAGCGCAGGGTGCCGCGCCGTAAACGCGTGGGGTACCGGGTGCAGATGGACAGCCCGATCGGCGACGACGTCCGCTCGGGCCGGGCCGGCAGCCGGCTCGGTCTGTTCGAGGAGACCCCGGGCATGGCGGACGCCACGCTGGTGCTGCTGCGCATCGAGAACGACGGCTCGCAGGGCATCACCCGCGACGACTACACCGGCCCCGAACGCCACGGCCTGACCGCCGTCTTCGCCGACCGCACCGTCCGCGGGGTGTCGGTCACCCAGCCGACCGACGCCGACCACCTCAGGGACCACTTCACCACCGAGCGCGGCTTCGGCTACGAGGGCAACCGGCTGCGCATCCCGCGCGTCCCGCTCAACCGCGGCGACCACTTCAAGCTGCTGGTCCTGCTCTCCGGCGGGGACGTCGGCTACGGGATACGGCTGACCGGCGGACTGCGCGACGGCGAGGTGCACCCCAACCGCAGCGCCACGCCCGACGACAAGCCGCCCCTGTTCAGCCGGGCCGCCCGGACGATCACGATCCTGCTGACGGTGTGCGTGGTGACGCTGGCCGCGATCGTCGTCGTCCGCGACGACGACCCGCCGCCCGTGGGCTGCGAGCGGGGCACGCTCACCCTCACCGGCTCGACCGCCTTCGCGCCCGTGCTGCGCGAGGCGGCGGGCAAGTACGCGCACGACTGCGCGGGCGCGACGATCACCGTCGACCCGCACGGCTCGGCGGCCGGCATCCGCGACCTCGCCGCGGCCGGCGCCCGGGCCGGGAAGGGCTCCCCGGCCGTCGTCGCCCTGTCGGACGGCCCCAAGCCGGGCGGCCTGCCCCAGCTGCGCGAGAACCGGGTGGCGGTCTCCGTGTTCGCCCTGGTGGTCAACGACGCCGTACCCCTGAGGAACCTGTCCACCGGCGACGTACGGCGGCTCTTCCGGGGCGAGATCACGAACTGGCGGCAGCTGGGCGGCCCCGCCCTGCCGGTCGTCCTGGTCGGCCGGGACTCCGGCTCCGGCACCCGGCAGGTGTTCCAGCGGCGGGTGCTGGGCGGGCGCGGCGAGATCGCCGCCTCCTCGGTGGACTGCGTCCACAAGGACGACGTCACGGCCCCGGTGGTGCGCTGCGAACTCGACTCCACCGACCAGGTGCTGGCGCAGGTGGCCGGGACGAAGGGCGCGATCGGGTACAGCGAGCTGAACCTGGCGGCCGCCGCGAAGGGCGTCCACCGCCTCGACCTGGACGGCGAGCCGGCCTCCGTGGACGCGCTCGAACACGGCACGAGCGCGTACCCGTACCGGGAGATCGAGTACGCCTACACCTACGGCAGCCCGCCCGCCGACTCGCTGGCCTCCGCCTTCCTCACCTATCTCACCCGCGGCGACGGCCAGGACGTGGTCCGCACCCACGGCCACGTGCCGTGCTGGACCCCGGAGGGCCTCAAGCTGTGCGCCTGAGCGCACACCGGCGCGTGACCGCGGCCGGGGGCGCTCACCCCGGCCGACGTGCGTTCACCTCGGCTCCGGCGGCCGCTGCCGGGGCATGTTCGGGCGGGTGCCCGCCGGCGGCAGCGCGAGCCGGCCCTGCGCGCCCCCCAGCTCCGGCCGGCCGGCGCCCGCCAGGGACGACGCCAGGCCCATCGGCGCCGCGCCGACCCGGAACTCCACCATCCAGTCCGCCGTCTCCGTGCGCACCAGGTCGGTCACGTCCTCCGAGAACCGCCGCAGCACCCCGAGACACCGCTCGGCGGCCTCCCCGGCGGTGCCCTCGGTGGGGCCCAGCACCTCCCGCACGTTCTCCGAGGCCCACTCGAACTGGAGCAGCTGCAACCGCCGCTGCACCGCCTGCGCGGTCGCCACGTCCCGCATCCACCCCGAGGTCACCCCGAAGTACCGGTCCACCCCGACGCAGGCCACCGACACCAGCAGCGCCAGGTACCCCCAGCGCGCCGCGCCGTCCAGCACCCCGGCCAGGTCCAGCAGCGGCAGCGCCGCCCCGGCCACCGCCCCCGCCGCGGCCCCGCACCGCAGCGCCCGCGCGCCCCGCCGCTTCCACACCCGCTCGGCCAGGTACCAGGACGCGGTCTGCAACGCGCCCCGCTCCACCCACCGGTACAGGTCGTCCAGCCGCTGCGCGGGCTCGCCCCAGTCGCCCAGCGGGAACGGCCGGCCGGTCAGGTCGCCCGGCCCCGGCCCGGCCGCCCCGTCCCCCCGCCCGTCCCGAGGCGGACGCTCGGGCTGCATCTCCGGCTGACCCACCCGGCACTCCCTACTGATCACGGACCGTGTCGCCGGCACGCGCCGCTGCGCCGCGCACCGCCGTGCCGGACCCCTTCCTACCCTCCGCCGGACGGCCGTCGGCCGGGAAGGACGCCTTTTCCGCCCCAAAGAGGGCCGCATCATGGGGGACGACGCACGGGTATGTCACTCGAAAGAGTGGTGGGGCACGGCCCGCCGGGACCACGTAGGCTCGTGCCAGCGGGGAATCTCCCAGACCGTCCCCGCGCGGACGCCGTACGAAAGCAGGAGCCGATCGTGATTCCCGGTGGTGGCCAGCCCAACATGCAGCAGCTGCTCCAGCAGGCCCAGAAGATGCAGCAGGACCTGGCGCGGGCCCAGGAGGAACTGGCGCGGACCGAGGTCGACGGGCAGGCGGGCGGCGGCCTGGTGCGGGCCACCGTCACCGGCGCCGGCGAGCTGCGCGCCCTGAAGATCGACCCGAAGGCGGTCGACCCGGAAGACACCGAGACGCTGGCCGACCTGGTCGTCGCTGCGGTCCAGGCGGCCAACGAGAACGCCCAGACGCTCCAGCAGCAGAAGCTCGGCCCGCTGGCCCAGGGCCTCGGCGGCGGCAGCGGCATCCCCGGGCTGCCTTTCTAGGCCGCCCGCGGGCCACTACCGTACGAACGAGCACCGAACCGAGCACCGAAGCGACCCACAGGAAGGACGGCGACCCGGTGTACGAAGGCGTGGTCCAGGACCTCATCGACGAGCTGGGGCGGCTGCCCGGCGTCGGTCCCAAGAGCGCGCAGCGGATCGCCTTCCACATCCTCCAGGCGGAGCCGACGGACGTGCGCCGGCTCGCCCAGGCCCTGACGGAGGTGAAGGCGAAGGTCCGCTTCTGCGCGGTGTGCGGCAACGTGGCGCAGGAGGAGCTGTGCGGCGTCTGCCGCGACAGCCGCCGCGACCCGGCCGTCATCTGTGTCGTGGAGGAGCCCAAGGACGTCGTCGCCGTCGAGCGCACCCGCGAGTTCCGCGGCCGCTACCACGTGCTCGGCGGCGCGATCAGCCCCATCGAGGGCGTCGGCCCGGACGACCTGCGCATCCGTGAGCTGCTGGCGCGGCTGGCGGACGGCACGGTCACCGAGCTGATCCTGGCCACGGACCCGAACCTGGAGGGCGAGGCCACCGCGACGTACCTCGCCCGCATGATCAAGCCCATGGGCCTGAAGGTCACCCGCCTGGCCAGCGGCCTCCCGGTGGGCGGCGACCTGGAGTACGCGGACGAGGTCACCCTCGGCCGCGCCTTCGAGGGGAGACGACTCCTAGATGTCTGACGCCACGCTGCACGCGACCGGCCGGAACCCGGACGACTTCGCCGTCCAGATCGCCGACCAGGTCGAGAGCTTCCTGGTCGCCGTCACGGAGGTCGCCAAGGGCGACGAGCCCGACTCGGCGGTGCCCTTCCTGCTGCTGGAGGTCTCCCAGCTGCTGCTGGCCGGCGGCCGGCTCGGCGCGCACGAGGACATCCTCCCCGACGAGCGCTACGAGCCCGATCCCGGACCCGAGCAGGACGTGGACGTCCTGCGCGAGAACCTGGCCCGCCTGCTGGAGCCGATCGACGTCTACTCCGAGGTCTTCGACCCCTACGAGCCGCGCCGCGCCCCGGTGCCCGCCCGGATCTCCGACGACCTCGCCGACGTGGTCGCCGACCTGCGCCACGGCATGGTCCACTACCGCGCCGGCCGCACCACCGAGGCCCTGTGGTGGTGGCAGTTCTCCTACTTCTCCAACTGGGGCGGCACCGCCTCCGCGGCGCTGCGCGCGCTCCAGTCCCTGGTCGCCCACGTCCGCCTCAACCAGCCCCTGGCGGAGCTGGACGGCCTGGACACCGACCAGGGCATGGGCGACGAGACGCTGGAGTTCGAGGCCGGCCAGGTGATGGCCGAGGAGATCGCCGGACCGCTGGGGCTGCACGGCGCGTCGTGAGGCGTCCGCCGCGCTCCCGCGCGCTGTGACGCCGCCCACGTTCCGAGTGACGTACCGCCCCGTGGGCAGGAGCCGTCCTGGTGATCGGACGTCCGGCATCTCACGATGCGACATCGCGAAGGGGCGATTTCGGACGCTCGATAGACTGAGCCGACCGCACGCGCAGATGCGCAGCTGCGATACACACGGACTGAGCGAGGAGCGCACGTGGGCCTTGTCGTGCAGAAGTACGGAGGCTCCTCCGTAGCCGATGCCGAGGGCATCAAGCGCGTCGCCAAGCGGATCGTGGAAGCCAAGAAGAACGGCAACCAGGTGGTTGTCGTGGTCTCCGCGATGGGCGACACGACGGACGAGCTGATCGATCTCGCCGAGCAGGTATCCCCGATGCCTGCCGGGCGTGAGTTCGACATGCTGCTGACCGCCGGAGAGCGGATCTCCATGGCGCTGCTGGCCATGGCGATCAAAAACCTGGGTCACGAGGCCCAGTCCTTCACCGGCAGCCAGGCGGGCGTGATCACCGACTCGGTGCACAACAAGGCCCGGATCATCGACGTCACGCCGGGCCGGATCCGGACCGCGCTGGACGAGGGCAACATCGCCATCGTCGCCGGTTTCCAGGGCGTCAGCCAGGACAAGAAGGACATCACCACGCTCGGCCGCGGTGGCAGCGACACCACCGCCGTGGCGCTCGCCGCCGCCCTCGACGCCGAGGTGTGCGAGATCTACACCGACGTGGACGGCGTGTTCACCGCCGACCCGCGGGTGGTGAAGAAGGCCCGGAAGATCGACTGGATCTCGTTCGAGGACATGCTCGAACTGGCCGCGTCCGGGTCCAAGGTGCTGCTCCACCGCTGCGTGGAGTACGCCCGGCGGTACAACATCCCGATCCACGTGCGCTCGTCCTTCAGCGGACTTCAGGGCACCTGGGTCAGCAGCGAGCCGATCGAGCAAGGGGACAAGCAGGTGGAGCAGGCCATCATCTCCGGTGTCGCGCACGACACCTCCGAGGCCAAGATCACGGTCGTCGGCGTGCCCGACAAGCCGGGCGAGGCCGCCTCCATCTTCCGCACCATCGCCGATGCCGAGATCAACATCGACATGGTCGTGCAGAACGTCTCCGCCGCCGCCACCGGCCTGACGGACATCTCCTTCACGCTGCCCAAGGCCGAGGGCCGCAAGGCCATCGACGCGCTGGAGAAGAACCGATCCGGCATCGGCTTCGACTCCCTGCGCTACGACGACCAGATCGGCAAGATCTCGCTGGTCGGCGCGGGCATGAAGACCAACCCGGGCGTCACGGCCGACTTCTTCACGGCGCTGTCCGACGCGGGCGTGAACATCGAGCTGATCTCGACCTCCGAGATCCGCATCTCGGTGGTCACCCGCAAGGACGACGTGACGGAGGCCGTCCGCGCCGTGCACACCGCCTTCGGGCTCGACTCCGAGAGCGACGAGGCCGTCGTCTACGGCGGCACCGGGCGATGACCGTCCGGCGCGGGTGCGGGCCGCGATGACCGTCCGACCGACGCTCGCGGTCGTGGGAGCGACCGGGACCGTCGGCACGGTCCTGCTCCGGATCCTGTCCCAGCGCGCGGACGTCTGGGGCGAGATCCGGCTGATCGCCTCCCCGCGCTCGGCCGGCCGCAAGCTGGCCGTGCGCGGCGAGCAGGTCGAGGTCGTCGCGCTCTCCGACGAGGCCCTGGCCGGGGTGGACATTGCCCTGTTCGCCGTTCCCGACGAGGTCGCCGCCCGCTGGGCGCCCGTCGCGGCGGCCCAGGGCGCGGTCGTCGTGGACGGCTCCGGCGCCTTCCGCGCGGACCCCGAGGTGCCGCTCGTGGTGCCCGAGGTCAACGCGCACGCGCTGCGCCGCCGCCCGCGCGGGATCGTCGCCGGGCCCGGCTGCACCACGCTCACCATGATCGTGGCGCTGGGCGCGCTGCACGCCGAGTTCGGCCTGCGCGAACTGGTCGTCTCCTCGTACCAGGCGGTGAGCGGCGCGGGCCGGGCGGGCGTGGAGACACTGCGCCGGCAGCTGTCCCTGGTCGCCGGCACCGAGCTGGGCACCGCGCCCGGCGACGTGCGCCGGGCGGTCGGCGACGCCACCGGCCCCTTCACGGACCCGGTCGCGCTGAACGTGGTGCCGTGGGCCGGCGCGCCGCGCGAGGACGGCTGGTCCTCGCAGGAGATGGACGTGCGCGAGGAGACCCGCAAGGTCCTCGGGCTGCCCCGGCTGCCCGTCGCGGTCACCTGCGTACGCGTCCCCGTGATCACCGCCCACTCGCTCACCGTGCACGCCCGTTTCGAGGACGAGGTGACGGTGGACCGCGCCCGCGAGATCCTCGCCACCGCCCCCGGCGTGGTGCTGTGCGACGACCCGGCCGCGGGCGAGTTCCCCACCCCGGCGGACGTGGTGGGCACCGACCCGACCTGGGTGGGCCGGGTACGCCGCGCCCTGGACGACCCCACCGCCCTGGAGCTCTTCCTCAGCGGCGACAACCTCCGCAAGGGCGCGGCCCTCAACACCGCCCAGCTCGCGGAACTCCTGGCGGCGGAATCCCTGGCGGCGGGACGGGCCTGACCCGTCGTCCGCCGGGCGCCGGCCGTGGCCGGAAACCCCTGGCCAACGGCCGGTTCCTTTGTAGGATCTTCGTAAGAGCGTGTGGTCTGGCCAATGGTTAACACCACTTGAACCGTGCTGCCTCGGCGTCCGAAGATTTTCTCCCCCGCCCTCCGCAACCACGCGGACGGCGGGGAGCGTCTTTGCGGTCGCCCTCCGGGGGCCTGGGGACGCCGAGGGGCGCGGGGCGCCCCTGTCAGTCAACGACACAGGGGAAGAGCGGGACGCATGAGGGCATGTGGGGCGCCGTCCGAGGTGCCGCCCGGCGCGGGGACGTGGCCGGCCGCGCCGCCCGGCGCGAAAGTGACACCCGGCACGTACAACCCCCGAGGGGGTGCGCGTGTCCAACTGGCGTGGCAGAGGTACTCGACTTGTCCCCCAGGCTCTTCGAGCCGGGGGTGTCCCCGGCGGCGGCCGGCGGCGCCGCCCCGCGCCCGCTCCGCACGCCGCTCGGGCCGCGCATGCCCCGCATGCCGGGTCCGCCCGGCGGCATGCCGGTGATCGCCCCCATGCCCGCAGCGCGGCCCGCCCGCATACCCAGTCAGCGTGACGGCGCCGCCGAGGAGACCGCGGCGGCCGGCACCACCGTCGACCACCTCACCGAGACCTACCGCGCCCACTACCGCTCGCTGCTCGGCCTGGCCGCGCTGCTCCTGGACGACACCGCCTCCTGCGAGGACGTCGTGCAGGAGGCGTTCATCCGCGTCCACTCCGCCCGCAGACGGGTGCGCGAGCCCGAGAAGACGCTCGCCTACCTGCGCCAGACGGTCGTCAACCTCTCGCGCTCGGCGCTGCGCCGCCGCATCCTCGGCCTCAAGCTGCTGTCCAAGCCGATGCCGGACATGGCCAGCGCCGAGGAGGGCGCCTACGACCAGCTGGAGCGCGACTCCCTGATCCAGGCGATGAAGGGCCTCCAGCGCCGCCAGCGCGAGGTGCTGGTGCTGCGCTACTTCGCGGACATGACCGAGGCCCAGGTCGCCGAGACCCTCGGCATATCGCTCGGCTCGGTCAAGGCGTACGGCTCGCGCGGCATCGCGGCGCTCCGGGTCGCCATGGGGGCGCGGACATGAGGGAGAACGCCGAGGGGCGCGACTCGCACGACCGCCACGAACCGTACGCGTGGCACGAGCCGACGCGGCCGGAGCAACCGAACACGCCGACGCACGCTGGGAACGGAACCGTGAAGAACAGCCCCGCCGAACAGGGCCCCGAGGGGTTCGACTCGGACGAGCTGGAACTGCGCAGGATGCTGCACCGGGCGGTCGAGGACGTCGAGCCGCGCGACGGCACGCTGGACCGTCTGCGGCGCGCGGTCCCGGCGCGGCGGGCCCGCAAGCGGCAGGCCGTGGTCGGCGTGGCCGCCGCCGCCCTGTTCCTCGGCACCGCCGTCCCCGCCCTGCTGCACGTCTCCCACACCACCGGCTCCGACGCCGACCCGGCCATCGCGGGCCAGGCGTCGCAGGCCCAGGGCGGCACCGGCCCGGGCAAGAACAAGGCCGGCGCGTCGAGCACCGCGGGCGGCGCCGACGGCAGGACCCGGGACCCGGGCGCCGACGGCAAGAAGAACGACCCCACGCACGACCGGAGCACCGCGCCCGGCGCCGGCGCCACCGCGGGCACGGCCGACCCGTCGGCGTCCGCGGGCACCGGCGCCCCCGTGTGCACGGCCACCCAGCTCGGCTCCGCCACCGGCGCGGCCGGCGCCCCCAACTCGGCCGGCGTCGTCTACGGCACCTTCCACGTCACCAACGTCTCCGACGGCAGCTGTACCGTCGGCGGCTCCGGCGCGGTGACGGCGCTCGCCAAGGGCGCGGCCGACGCCACGAAGATCCAGGTCGTCCAGCACACCGCGGGCGACCCGGCGACCGGGCTGCCGGACCCCGCCACGGAGGCCCCCGGACTGGTCCTCGCACCGGGCGGGGCGTACGAGGTGAAGTTCGCCTGGGTGCCCTCCCAGACCTGCCCCGGCGGCGGAAGCGGCGGCGGCACCGGCTCCGGCGGCACCGAGACCGGCGCGCCCTCGCCCGACCCGTCGCCCACCCAGGGCGAAGGCGCGACGGACGGCACGAGCACCGGCCCGGACTCCGGCGCCGCCCCCCAGCTCGCCGCCGGGAACGCCGGCGAGGACACGGGCAGCGTCGTGGTCTCCCACACCCCGGAGGGCGGCTCGGCCACGGCCGCGGCCACGGTCCCGGACGCCTGTGCCGGCACGGTCTACCGCACCGGAGTGCTGCCGGCCCCGTAGCCCCACGACCGCACCCGACCGCCGACGCGATCCCCGGACGACGCTCCGGGGACCGACCGCCTCGGACGACGACGGGGGACGGCCTCAGCGGACGGCGACGGGGGACGGCCTCAGCGGACGGCGACGGGGGACGGCCTCAGCGGACGGTTTCAGCGGATGACCGTGGGGGACCGGACGGCGGGGGACCGCCTCAGACGACGACGGCGGGGGACTGCTCCTCGGGGACGAGCCCCAGCTCGGCGTCCCGGGCGGCCTCCACCTCGCGCCGCACCAGCCGGAACCACATGAAGACCACGAACCCGGCGAAGACGAACCACTCACCGGTGTAACCGAGGTTCTGGAACGCCTTCAGGTCGAGCCCCGACCCCTCCGGCGCCTTCGCCGGCACCGCCTTCATCCCGGAGTCCGCCGTGTTGAGCGTCACCCACGCGTCGTACACCCGGTCCGGCACCAGGTTGACGAGCGAGGCCGCGCTGATCGCGCCGGTCTGCCCGGCCGGCAGCCCGCCCTGGGCGCTGACGCCGTTGTCACCGGGCGTCTCGGAGGCCTGCAACGCACCGGTGACCGTGACCTCGCCGGTGGGCGGGACCGGCGCCTTCGCCGCGTCCGCCGGCCCCGGCAGCCAGCCGCGCACGACGGGCAGCGCCTTGCCGGAGCCGGTCCGCAGCAGCGTCAGCACGTAGAAGCCGGACTTTCCGTCCAGCTCGCGGCCGGGCACCAGCAGCTGCCGGCCGTACCGGCCGGTCGCGGTGGTCTGCATGCCGGAGGTCCGCTTGTCGACGGGCAGCAGCCCGTCCAGCGGACGCGGCGCCTCCGTCCGGTACGAGGCGGCCTGCTTCGTCGCCGTCCGGTGCTCGTCCACCCGCGCGTCGAACCGGCTCAGCTGCCAGGACCCCATGAACACGCAGAAGGGGATGGCCAGCAGCGCGAAGACGTTGATGCCCCACCAGCGGGGCGTCAGCAGAAACCGGTACACGCCCCCCACGGTACGGCCCCGCGGGACCCGCCCCGGCCGCGGGGTCGGAGTTTTCCACAGCCGGCCCGGGACCGGCCCGGTTTTCCACAGGCAGCTCGCCCGGGCGACGGCCGGTTGGCCGGTTGTCCACAGGTTGGGGAGCGGGGCGGCGCGTCGCCGGCCCGGCCAGGCACTATGGGGCCATGACTGAGAGCAACGGGACCGGCCCGGTGGACCGGCCGAGTCCGCGGGGACCGATCGAGGACATGCCGGACTGGGAGAAGCGCTTCCGGGCGCCACGGGTGTCGCTGCCCGACTGGGCCGAGGACGCGCCGGAGCGCTCCCTGTTCGTGTCCAACGCGACCGGGACGTACGAGCTGTACGCGTGGGACCGGGCCACCGGCGGCCAACGCCAGGTCACGGACCGTCCGAACGGCACGACGGACGGCGTGCTCTCCCCGGACGGCGAGTGGATCTGGTGGTTCGACGACAAGGACGGCGACGAGTTCGGCGTCTGGCGCCGCCAGCCGTTCGCCGGCGGCCCGGACGAACCGGCCGTGCCGGGCCTCGACCCGTCCTACCCGGCGGGCCTGGTCCTGGGCCGCGACGGCCGGACGGCGGTGGTGGGCCGCTCCACGGACGAGGACGGCACCACCCTGCACCTCGCGCACGTGGGCGCGGACGCGGAGCCGGTGGAGATCTACCGCCACCGCGAGTCGGCGGGCGTCGGCGACCTGTCCCACGACGGCACGCTGATCGCCGTCGAGCACACCGAGCACGGCGACGCGATGCACTCCGCGCTGCGCGTGCTGCGCCCGGACGGCACGACGGTGGCCGAGCTGGACGACACCAAGGGCGGGACGGTCGAGCTGGGCCTGGAGGCGCTGGGCTTCGCCCCGGTCACCGGGGACACCCGGCTGCTCGTCGGCCACCAGCGGCGCGGCCGCTGGGAGCCGCTGGTGTGGGACGTGGTGACGGGCGAGGAGAGCGACCTCGCGCTGGAGCTGCCCGGCGACGTCAGCGCCGAGTGGTACCCGGACGGCTCCGGGCTGCTCGTCGTGCACAGCTTCGAGGCCCGCAGCGAGCTGTTCCGCTACGACCCGGCGACCCGCGCGCTCACCCGGATCGACACCCCGCCGGGCACGGTGTCCGGGGCGACGGCCCGCCCGGACGGCAGCGTGGAGTACCTGTGGTCCTCGGCCGCCGAACCGCCGGCGGTCCGCTCGACGAACGGCGGCGTGGTCCTGGACCCGCCCGGCATGAAGTGCCCCGCCTCGGTCCCGGTGCACGACGTGTGGGTGGAGGGCCCCGGCGGCCGCGTCCACGCCCTGGTCCAGAAGCCGGCGGGCGCCACCGGCCCGCTGCCGACCGTCTTCGACATCCACGGCGGCCCGACCTGGCACGACAGCGACGCCTTCGCCGCGGGCCCGGCCGCCTGGGTCGACCACGGCTACGCGGTGGTCCGCGTCAACTACCGCGGCTCCACCGGCTACGGCCGGGAATGGACGGACGCGCTCAAGCACCGGGTGGGTCTGATCGAGCTGGAGGACATCGCGGCGGTCCGCGAGTGGGCGATCACCTCGGGCCTCGCGGACCCCGAGCGCCTGATCCTCACCGGCGGCTCCTGGGGCGGCTACCTCACCCTGCTCGGCCTCGGCGTCCAGCCCGACGCGTGGGCGCTGGGCATCGCCGCGGTCCCGGTCGCGGACTACGTCACGGCCTACCACGACGAGATGGAGGCCCTGAAGGCCCTGGACCGCACCCTGCTGGGCGGCACCCCCGAGGAAGTCCCCGAACGCTTCGAGGCGTCCTCCCCGCTCACCTACGTCGACCAGGTCAAGGCCCCGGTCTACATCTCGGCCGGCGTCAACGACCCCCGCTGCCCCATCCGCCAGATCGACAACTACGTCAAACGCCTCGCCTCCCGAGCGGCCCCCCACGAGGTCTACCGCTACGACGCCGGCCACGGCTCCCTGGTCATCGAAGAACGCATCAAACAAGTCCACAAGGAACTGACCTTCGCAACGAACAACCTCAGCCCCCACGACTGAACCCCGCCCCACGCATCACGGGCTGCGCCGGAGCGACCACCCCGGGGCGCAGGGGGCGTAGCCCCCGCCGGGGCGCCTGGCGGGTGGGGCCGCGCCCGGCCCGGGGGCGCGGGGGGGGGCGTAGCCCCCGCTGGTGCCGTGCAGGGAGCGGCGGCGCGAACCGCCCTGGGGGTGCAGGGGGCGAAGCCCCCGCCGGGGTCCAGGGGCGGAGCCCCTGGTGGGGTCGAAGGGGCGAAGCCCCTTCTGTGGAGGGGAACAGGTAAGGGCGGCGGGGGCGAAACCCTCCCCGCCCACCCCCCCCCGCACCCCTTACCCCGCCCCCCGCCCCCGCCGCCCCAACAACTCCGCCAACCCCCGCCGAGTCGCAGCCAACACCACCCGGTCCTCCTTGCGGAGCACATACGTCTCGGGCGGATCCCACACCGGCCCGGACCCCACTCCACCCCCACCCGCCCCCACGTCCTCCGCCGCCTCCTGCGCAGCCGACCCCCGCCGCCCCCACACCCCCGTATCCAACGCCAGCACCCGCCAGTACCCCGCCCGAAACGCCTCCGCCACCGTCCGCCCCTCCAGCTGCGGATGCCCCTCCACCTCCACCGAGGCGAACAACAACACCCGCCGCTCCACCGGAATCGCCCCCAGGATCTGCCGCCCGAACATCGCCCCGGCGAACGCCGGCGCGGCCAGATGCGACACGCTCCGACTCCGCGTCAACGCCCGAGGATGCGCCGCCCGCAGCGTCCGGTACACCGCCGTCGCGAAGTCGTCGTCGTACAGCCGCAGCACCACCCGCAGATCCGGCCGCACGGACCGCGCGTACAGCACCGCCTCCAGATTCGTCGTGTCCGAACTGGTCACCGCCAGCAACGCGTCCGCACGATGGATCTTCGCCGCCTCCAGCACCCCCTCCTGCGTCACATCCCCCAGCACCACCGGCACCCGCAACCGCCGCGCCGTGGCCAGCCCCCGCGCCTCCGGCCCCGACTCCACGCACACCACCGGAATCCCCAGCTCCCGCAACCGCGTCAACACCCGGGTCCCGATCTTCCCCAGCCCCAGCAGCACCACATGCCCACCGAGCCCCCGCGGCGGCCTGCGCAGCGCGGACGCCGACCGGAACGTCCCCAGCGCCTCCAGCACCGCCGCCAGCAGCACCGGCAGCAACAGCAACCCCACCAGCCCGGACAGCAGTTGCAGAATCTGCCGCCCCAACGACTCGCCCAGCGCGGGATCGTCGATCGCGAACAGATCCAGCAGCGTCAGATAGAGAGCTCCCACCGGCCGCACCCCGGTCACCACCCACAACGCCACCGCCAGCGCGAACACACACCCCACGAGCCCCGCCAGCGACCACCGCAACCGCCGTGAGAACAAGGAGTTGAGCGAGGACACGACCCCCGCCCCGCGCCCGGACGCCAGCGGCGGCCCGCCGTAGGCCACCTGCTCCAGCACCACCGTCCCGCGCCCGGTGGCCGCCCGTACCGCCGCCTCGTCCGGCAGCAGCTGCGGCCGCTGATCACCGCTGTCCTCGGAGCCGTCCGCCCCGGCCGGATCGCTGCTCGTCGCCGACAGCAGGGCCAGCGTGCACAGCCCGGGATCGGCGACCTGTCCCGGTGCGGGCGGCGGCCGTTCCACCGCGCGCAGCAGCAGCCCGTCGGTCTGCACCACCTTGCTGGTGCCGGCGACCGCGCTCGCGGCCAGCGCGGGCGCGGCGGTGTCGGCGTCGGACAGCACGGTCGTGGACGCGTCGCCGCCCGACGGCACGTCCCCGTCCCCGGTGGCCAACGTGGCCGCCTGATCGAGGAGTTCCTCGATGTGCAGCCCCAGCCGCCGGTTGTAGAGGCGCAGGACGAGCCGCAGCCGCGGGTTGAGCCGGCGGGCGGTGAGCGCGGCACGGATGTTGGTCTCGTCGTCCTCGTACACGAGCGCGAGCGCCGTCGCCCGCTCCACCCCCGCCTCGGCGAGCACGGCCTCGGTCAGCTCCCCGGCCTCCAGCACCTGCCCGTCCCCACCACCGCCACCGCTGCTGCCGCCACCCCCGCCATTGCCATTGCCATTGCCATTGCTGTTGCCATTGCCGTTGCCGCCGCCGTTGCCCCCGGCCCGGTTCACGGCCGCGCTGACCATCCGGTCCAGCAGCGCCGACGCCGTCCGGACCCGGCCGACCACCGGCGGCCGGGCCGTGTGCTCGGCGGGCGGCACGACCAGCGTGACCTGCTCGCCGTACACACCGCGCAGCTCGGCGGCCAGCCGGTGCGCGAGCCCGTCGTCCCCGCACACCACCATGTGCGCCCCCGGTCCGCCCGGCGCACCACCTTGATTCGGAACGCTCCCCACGACGGAGAAGACTGCCCCACCCCGACGCCTGGTTCCAGAACCAGTCACCACTGAACGACCACCCGCACCCCGCCGTATCCGAGAGAACCAACTCCGCGCACCCGCGCACGCAGCCCACCGGAGGTAACACCCCCGTGGCCCCCAGCCGCCCAGCCGTGCCGCAGGCAGCCGAACCGCTCCCCGCCGAGCCACCCGTAGCCGACCCCCACCCAACCGCCCCGCGCCCCGCCCCACCGCACCGGACCGACGGCTGGCACCTCACCTCCCCCGTCGTCCTGACCCTCCTGCTGCTCGTCATGGTGGTGGTGCAGGGCCCGCTGCGCGGGGCGCTGTCCGCGCCGGTGACGCAGAGCTGGACGACGGTGTTCGTGGCCGTGGTGGTGCAGGCGCTGCCGTTCCTGGTGCTCGGCGTGCTGCTGTCGGCGGCGCTCGCGGTGTTCGTCCCGCCGTCGTTCTTCGCCCGTGCGCTGCCGGCCCGCCCGGCCCTCGCCGTCCCGGTCGCCGGCCTGGCGGGCGCGGTGCTCCCCGGCTGCGAGTGCGCCTCCGTGCCGGTGGCCGGCGCCCTGGTGAGACGCGGCGTCACCCCGGCCGCGGCGCTCGCCTTCCTGCTGTCCGCGCCCGCGATCAACCCGATCGTGCTGACGGCCACGGCCGTCGCCTTCCCGCACGACCCGCGGCTGGTCCTCGCCCGCTTCGCCGCGAGCCTGCTGGTGGCGTGCGCGATGGGCTGGCTGTGGCAGCGCGTGGGCCGCCCCGACTGGCTGCGCCCACCCGCCCACGCCTCCCACGAGGGCCGGAGCAGGGGCGCGGCGTTCTGGGGTTCGGTACGGCACGACGTCATGCACGCCGGCGGCTTCCTGGTGGTGGGCGCGACGGCCGCCGCGACACTGAAGGCGCTCACCCCCGCGAGCTGGCTGCGCGCGGCGGCCGGTGACCCGGTGGTCGCGGTGCTGGCGCTCGCCGCGCTGGCGGTGCTGCTGTCGATCTGCTCGGAGGCGGACGCGTTCGTCGCGGCGTCGCTGACGCAGTTCTCGCTCACGGCCCGGCTGGTGTTCCTGGTCGTCGGACCGATGATCGACCTGAAGCTGTTCGCCCTTCAGGCGGGTGCCTTCGGCCGCGGCTTCGCCCTGCGCTTCGCGCCCGCCACACTCGCCCTGGCCGTACTGGGATCGGTGCTGACCGGGGCGGTGCTGCTGTGAACCGCCAGGCGCAGGCGGCCGTACTGTTCCTGCTCGGCGCGGCCCTGCTGCACGCGGGTGCCACCAACCTCTACCTGCGCTACGTCAAGGCGGGCCTCCGCCCGCTGCTGCTGGTGTCGGGAGCGGTGCTGATCGTGACAGCCCTGATGACCCTATGGTTCGAACGCAAGCACGACAAACAAGGACCCACCCCCGAGGAAACGAACGAGCACCACCCCCCGGACCCCGGCCACTCAGCACCAGGCCACGACCACGCCTCCCCCCGAATCTCGGTCTCCTGGCTCCTGCTCCTGCCCCTCTTCGCCCTGATCCTCGTGGCCCCGCCCGCCCTCGGCTCGTACAGCGCCGTCCGCTCCGGCACCGCGCTCCAGCCGCCGTACGGCTACGCGGCCCTCCCGTCCGGCGACCCGCTCCCCCTGAGCGTGGTCGACTACGCGAGCCGCGCGATCTACGACCACGGCCGCTCCCTGGCCGGGCGGCGCGTCCAGGTCACGGGCTTCGTCGCCCTGGCCGGCGACGGAACGCCGTACCTCGTCCGCATGGCGCTCAACTGCTGCGCCGCCGACGCCCGGCCCGTCAAGATCGCCCTGACCGGCCGCGTCCCCCCGGTGCTGAGGCCGGACACCTGGCTGCGGGTCACCGGCGCCTACACGCCCCGCCGCACCACGGACCCGGTGAACGGCGGCCCCGTCCCGTACCTGGCGGTGACGGCCGCGAGCCCGGTCCCGACACCGGCCGACCCGTACGACGAGAGCTGGAACCAGTGACCCGCCGAGGCGAGCGCCCCGGAAAACACAAAGATCCGGGCCGGCCCTCCTGAAGAGGAGGTACCGACCCGGATCGAGTGAACGCCGTTCGTCACGGCGTCCGGAGTATCTGCATCACGCGGGGGTGATGTTCTCCGCCTGCGGGCCCTTCTGGCCCTGCGTGACGTCGAAGTTCACCCGCTGGCCTTCCTGGAGCTCACGGAAGCCCTGGGCGGCGATGTTGGAGTAGTGGGCGAAGACGTCGGGGCCGCCGCCGTCCTGCTGGATGAAGCCGAAGCCCTTTTCCGAGTTGAACCACTTCACGGTACCGGTGGCCATGTTTTTCTCCTCTGCGGGTCACTCGATGCCTCACTCCGTGTGAAGCACCCGTTGCTGAAACGACCCATCCGGAACAGGCCGGAAAACAGAAAGGTGCGCCGGTTACGTACACCAGGCGCACACTCAGCTTTGTGGGTACCAAACTGCAACTACTTCAACGCTAGCACGGATCCGCGCGAAGCGCTGTTTCGGTCGAAACCCGCTGAAAAACACCAGGTCCGAGCGTCGGCGACCGCGCCCCCGTACGCCGCCGGGACGATCCCGACGACCGGAGCCGCGGCCGCTCGCCGCCTCACTGGTCCGAGTAGCCGATGTCCCCGATGGTCCAGGCGCTGATGTCGCTCAGCGCCACGCGGTACATGCCGCCGGTGTCGGGGATGCCGAAGCTGCCCTGGAGGATCCGGGCCACATGGAAGTGCAGATGCGTGGGCCGACCCGCCGGCGGCGACGCTTCCTCGCCACCGGCGCCGGGGTCAACCCCGGTGAAGGCGGTCGAGAACCGCCTCAGATCGTCGGAGTCCCGTAGGACCTCCGCCACGCGTTGCTTCCACATGGCCTCGGGGGCCAGCCGCCCGGTGATCACGGCACCGGGAACCACCACGGTCAGAGACATCCGACTGCTGTGCTGGGACTCCACCATCGCGGCGATGTCGACGAGCAGTTCGTCAGGGTGTGACATGCCTGATGAGCGTAGTCGCGCCCGCCGCACAGCGCAGGAAGGTACGACGGGAAACCGTCAACACCTCGCCCCGGCCTCCACCGGCCGCCTCCCCCCTCAGGCGCTGCCGGAGTCGAGCCGGTAGACGATCTTCCCGTCGAACTCGGCGAACCCGAGCGACTTGTAGAAGGCCCGTGCCCCCGGGTTGTCGCGGTCGGTCATCCATTCCACGCGGCTGCACCCGGGGCGCGCCGCGGCGACGGCCCGGAGTTCGTCCATGAGGCGGGCGCCGGTGCCCTGCCGTCGGAGCGTGCCACGGACGTACAACTCCTTGAGGAACAGGGAGTGCGAGGAGCCGGCCGCAGGCCAGAGGAAGGAGTAGGCGGCGAGTCCGACGATGTCCCCGGTCTCGTCCTCGACGAGCAGCGCGGAGGCCATCGGCGGCGAGCCGAACAGCGCCTCGTCGACCTGGGCGCGGCGTTCCTCCAGTGGCTGGATACCGGTGTCGCTCGCGCCATAGAACCGCTCGATCTCCTCGATCAGCTCGGCCACGGCCGGGACGTCCCGCTTCTCCGCGGGGCGGATCGTCACGCTCATCGGCGCCTCCTGTCGTTTCCTCGGTCGCTTCGTTCCCAGCCGTGCTGCCGCAAGGAATTCTGGACGCGTCGGATGAGGTACTCCAAGTCCCCACAGTAGACAGACGGGTTCTGGTAGCCGTGGGCTTCGCCGAAGCGATGAGGGAGGTAACCGCCGCCGCACACGTCCACGAGCGGGCAGGCGCGGCACTGCTCCGCGAGTGCTTCCTTGCCGCGCTGCCGGTACAGCAGCTTCGGATGCGACAGGGCCTCGTCGAAGGAGTGGCGGAGGACGTCGAGCCCGAGCCGGGAGGCGCCCTCCTCGACCGACCTCAGGGTGTCCACGGCTTCGATGGAGCCGTCGGACTCGATCACGACGCTCGTCGGCGGGGCCAGGCCGAGCGTCTCCACCGAGCCGCGTACGCCGGAGCTGAGGGCCACGATGTCCTCCAGCATGCGGACGCTGTGCCGGTACCCGGGACGGGCGAGCCAGGCGTCGTACACCCTGCTCATCCACAGCCCGTACTCGGGCACGCTCGGATCGATGCGGTGGGGCGGGTCGTCGTGGGTCGCGTGCGGCAGGCCGAAGTCGATCACGGGTGGTGCGAAGGCCGCCAGGTAGTCGTGGACCTCCACGGGGTCGTTGGCCAGGTCCACGACGGCGAGCAGCCCCGCGAACAAGTGCGGCCGCGACCGCAGGAGTTCGATGCCGCGCACGGCGGAGGCGGCGCTCGACCGGCCGGCGTGGGTCAGCCGGTGCCGGTCGTTCGCACGCGGCGGTCCGTCGAGGCTGACACCGACCGCGACCTCGTACCGTTCGAAGAGATCCAGCCATGCGTCGGACAGAAGTGTTCCGTTGGTCTGAAGTTCGAACAGGACCCGGGTCTCCGTCGGCGCGTGGTCCTGGACGGTCTCCAGCAGACCGGCCATGTGCCCGACACCGGCGAGGAGCGGCTCCCCGCCGTGCAGGACGACGTGAAGGGTCCGAAGGCGGTGCGCGGTGGCGTGTTCACCGATCCGCCGGGCAGCGGCCCGGGCCACGGCGAGGCCCATGCGGGCCGGCAGGCGCCGAGCGGCCTGGTCCTTGGAGTTGAAGACGAAGCAGTAGTCGCAGTCGATGTTGCAGCGGTTGGCGACCTTGAGGATGAACGTCCGGAAAGGGGCGGGGCTTTCGGATTCCGTCATCGAGCGGAGGTGTTCTACAGAGGCCATGGCCGGATGAGCGAGGCCGCGTGGGCTCCGTCACCGGCCCGGCCCGTCGCGCCCTCCTCGGCCTCCAGCCGCTGCCGGACCCGGGCGGCCACACGGTCCAGGACGGCGGTGCCGGGCGCCGCCGGCTCCGCGGGCGCCGGGTCGACGGGCGCGATGGTGATGCTGGGTGGCTCGGTGGCGGACGCGGGTGACGGCATTCAACGCTCCTCGTGAAGTACGTGCCGGAGGCGGCACGGTGCGACGGGGCTGAAGCGACAGAACGGCCGAAACGTAGCATCTCCCACCCCGCACCCGGCACGGCGATTTCGGCCACGCCGTCGGCGTCAACCGGACCTTGGCACCAGCAACCGTTCGATGTCGTCCACGGCCGCGGCCACTCCCAATCGCCGGTACACGGTCACGGCGGATCGCAGGGCGCCCACCCCGTGACCAGGCCCGTCAACCGTCCAGTCACAGCGGCCGATGCCCTCCAGCGCCCGCGCCTCCTCCAATGGGCAGCGGACGTCCCGCGCGAGCGCGAGCGCCCGGCCGAAGTGCCGACGGGCGGCCGTCTGCTCACCGGAGGTGTGGAGCAGCAGCCCCCAGTGGTTCAGCACCTCCGCCTCGCCGCACCGGTCGCCCAGGTCCCGCAGGATCTCCAGGGCGCGTTGGAACGCCTCGATCGCGCCGTCGCGCTCACCGGCGACACCGCGCGCCACGCCCAGCTCGCCCAGCGAGGCGGCCTCACCCCCGCGGCTGCCCAGCTCACGGTAGGCGTCCAGGGCCTCCACCAGAAGCCGGATCGCCCCTGCCGCGTCCCCGGTCATCCGCTCCGCGATGCCCAGGTGACGGACGCTGTTCGCGCGGCCGAACCGTTCACCGAGCTCGGTGAAGACGGTCAGGGCCCGGGTGTGTGCCGTGCGCGCTCCCTCGATGTCTCCGGTCAACCGCTGGACGACGCCCGACTCGTTCATCGCGTACGCCTGATGAACCCGGTCGTCCAGCTCCAGGTAGATGTCGAAGGCTTCTCGGTGGTGTCGCGCGGCCAGGTCGTACGCGCCCATGAAGCAGTGCACGACGCCGAGGTCACGCAGGGAATTCGCCTCGCCGTACCGGTCACCGAGTTCCCGATAGATCGAAAGAGCCTCGCTCTGGGCCTCCACCGCGGCGTCGAACCGGCTCATCTGTCGGTGTGTCATACCGAGATCCGCGAGCGCGTTCGCCTGCCCGAGCCGGTTCCCCAGCTCACGGTAGAGGGCGAGGGCCTCGGTCTGGGCGCGGGCCGCGTCCTCGTTGTCCGCGGTCAGGTACCAGACGATGCCGAGCTGATTGAGTGCGTCCGCCTTGCCACGCCGGTCGTCGACCGCTTCGTACGCGGTCACGGCGTCGTTCAGGACCTCGATCGCCTGGGGATAGGCGGCCATGAAGCGGCGTACGACACCCAGCTCGGCGAGGGCATCGCCCCGCGCACGCTGGTCGCCGGTGCGCTGGGCGGCCTCGGCGGCGGTGCGATGGAGCCCGACGGCCTGGTCCCAGGGGCCGGCCTGGCGCAGGAAGGGCGCCATGGCCGCGGCGAGCCGGACCACGAGGTCGTACAGGGAGAGGCCGTTCGCCCGCCGGACGCAGGCCAGGACATTGGCCCGCTCGGTCTCCAGCCAGCTCAGGGCGTCCGCCCGCGACTCCAGGAGCGGCGTCTGCACCCGTGCGGCGTCGTCCGGAGCCGGTGGCACCGCGGCTCCGCTGCGCACGATGTGTCCGTTCGCGACGGCGACGGCGGCCAGGTAGTAGGTGCCCAAGCGCCGGACGGCCTGTACGTGGTCCATGCTGTCTCCCTCGGCGGCGAGACCGCGAGCGTAGTCGCGCAGGAGATCGTGCAGCCGGTAGCGACTCCCCGGGTGCTCGTCGATCAAGTGGTCGTCGTAGAGCGCCTCGAGGTGCCGACGGGCCACCACGACCGGGACCTCGCCAAGCGCCGCGCCCACGTGCGGGTCGAGATCGGTGCCGGGGAAGAACCCGAGTTGTCGGAAGAAGCGCTGCCGCTCCGGCGCGAGGTCCCGGTAGGAGAGATCGAACGTCGCGGTGACGGCGCGTTCCCCGGCGCGCAGCTCGCCCAGTCGGTCCCGCGCCACCACCAGCCGTCCGCGCAGGTCCTCGGCGCTCCAGGACGGATGATGCCGCAGCCGTGCCGCGAGCAGCGACACCGCCAGCGGCAGACATCCGCACAGCCCCACCAACTCGCCCACCACGTCCCGGCCGAGGGCGTCGGCCGGCCGCCCGCTGAGCCGCACGAAGAGGTCGACGGCGTGATCCGGCGGCAGCGCGTCCACCGACATGACCACCTCCTCGTTCGCCACCAGCCGCTTACGGCTGGTCACGAGCACCAGGCACCCGCTTCCACCGGGGAGCAGCGGCTCCAGCTGCCGGTAGCCGGCCGCGTTGTCGAGGATCAGCAGCGCCTTCTTGTCCGCGAGCCTGCTCCGCCACATGGCGGCCCTGGCCTCCGTGACCGCGCCGACGTCGTCACCGACGGGAATCCGCTGCGTCGGCACGCCGGCCGCCGCGAGAAGCGAGGCGAGAGCCTCGCCCGCCTGTACGGGAGCACGACCCGGCGTGTGCCCGTTGAGATTCACGAAGAGCTGCCCGTCGGGGAACCGTTCCGAGAGCAGGTGGCCGGCGTGTACGGCGAAGGTGGTCTTCCCGACACCGGGCATGCCGTCGATCACATGGACCGGCAGCCCTTCGCCGCGCTCCTGGGAGACCCGTACCGACCTCATCAACTGCTCCAGCTCCGCGGTACGGTCGGTGAACGCGGCCGTGTCGCGCGGCAGCGAACGCAGCACCCGGGCGGCATCCGGCGGCCCCGTTCCGTCATCCGGTGGCCCCGACGGGGTGGGAGGCCGCGCCTCGGAGAGTCCGGCGAGCAGGGCCGTCAGCCCCGCCGTCGTCACGCCCAGCACGATGAACGAGAACCAGGCGTGCTCCCGTAACCACCCCAGCCAACCGGGCCACCGCGACTCATCGGACACGGCGTTCGTGACGAGCCCGACGAGCATGGTGCTCACAGCGCCGCCCGCGGCGACGACGGCGATCGTGAACCCGCGCCGGAGTCTCATACGGGGGTCCCGGCGACCGGGGGAACGGCCGGTGCCCTCCTGATGCCGCCCATGAGACACCACGCACTGCCCACCGACCTGTCCACGAAGGCGACCCCCGACTACGACACCCCGACGCCTTTACGGAACCGCCCTCGTGGACCTTGGTCAAGGGCGCCTCTGAGCCACGGCGCTCACTGGTTGCCGCGAAATGCGTCTGAGTGCCGGCGTATCAGATGACGGCAGGAGCCTTCCTGTACCAGTCGGTAATCACCTTGGTCAGGTGTACGACGTTCTGCTGACGCATGATCGGAGCGAAGGCGTGGGGCTCGAAGTCCTCGTTCGCGTCCGTGGTCCGCCAGATGCTGTCCTCGGTGACCGGAGCGGTCATGTGACGGTCGAGTCGCTTGAAGAACTCCTGGATGTCACCGTCTTCGGCTCCAGCCTCCCGCAGGTTGCGGTAGACGCCGCCCAGGACGCGGAGCATGCCGACCGAGCCCAGGAGCGATGAATCGCGCAGCCTCATGGACTTGGTGGGGGGAGCCGGCGGCTCGTTCTTCTTCTTCTCGGAGAGCGAGGGGTCGTAGTTGTCCACGTCCTCCTCGGTGATCTCCGCCAGCACGGTGAACGCGATGGAGATGACGTCCAGGAAGCCGCGGACGCTTTCGATGACCTCGTTGTCGGTCAGCGACTCGACCTTTTTACTGACCCGGCCACCGGGTCCGGCGATGACGGCCCGCGTGATGTCGGCGACATGCTTGGCGCCCATCAGATTGCGGTTGGCCAGGGTCATCCGGTCCCGCTCGATGTCAATCTTGCCGAGGAAGAGGGGGTGGGTGACGATGTCGCTGAGTGTGCGGTTGGCGATGCGTGAGGTGTCGAAGCGGGCCCGGACGGCACCGGAGATGCCCTTGGCGTTGTCCGCGACATCGACGAACATCTGCTGGCCCTTGACGCCGTCGGGCTCCACGTAGATGTCGATACCGACGAACTCGTCCTTGAGCCGCTGCATTCGATCGATCAGGGCCTTGCGGTCCTGCTCCAGCTTCACCTTCTTGACCTCGTTGGCGCGGTGGATCTCCCGGTCGATGCGTGAGACCTCGTCTGTGATGCGCTTCTTTTCCAGGTGGACACCGAGGATGCGGTGCTGGCCGTCGATCGTGATCAGGCGGCCGATGCCACCGATGGACCACGGGACGGTGAGGTAGCCGACCGATCCGTCTTCGCTGATCGGCTCGAAACGGCAGCCACCGGTGTCACGGATGAGGAGTGCCGGAGCCACCCAGCCCGGGTTGTCGGTGAGGTACTGGCCGAAGCCCTTGGCGTGATTGATGTCCACCTTGCGGTTGTCCGGATCCGGCTTGGCCGGGTCAGGGATGGTGAGGATGACCGAGAGGTCGGCGAGCGGGATACGCGTCGTGTAGACGGTCCGACCGCCCTGGCTGGTGCAGATTGCCAGGTAGGTGGATTCCTCGCGCACGAGAGAGAGGCGCGACGAGTCGACAGTGATGCTCAAGGAGAACTTCCTTCACAAGCAGGCGACTTGCTACGCAACGCACTCAAGCATGAAAAAAGACAACACACCTAACTAACCATAGAATTTTCCTTGTAATCGAGGATTTAAGATGCAAGATGGCTACTCATCTGATAATGGTGGGCGCCACCACGCATAGGTGCCGACATGCTGTAGGTCAGCCATGTCGTCATGAGTCGCGAGGGTGCGTCAGGCGGCCTAGCGGTTGAGGTTGCCGAGCTTCAGTCAGCGACCCTCCGTCGGTCGGCACCCCCGCCGATGCCGGATCCGGACGTTCATAGAGGCAGCCTGCGTCACATCGCGCCGCGTGCGATCAATGCCTCTGCGTGACGGGCCGGTCCTGCCTGCGGGGGAGGGTGCCCGGAAAACCGCTCAGGGGCCCGACCCGCAAAGCGGATCAGGCCCCTGACCTGGTCTTACAGCTGTCGGGGTGGCGGGATTTGAACCCACGACCTCTTCGTCCCGAACGAAGCGCGCTGCCAAGCTGCGCTACACCCCGATGTCACTGCTTGTTGCGGCGACGACGTTTACTTTAGCCCACTGGGGGCCGGAGGCGAAATCCGGTTGTGGAGCGGCGGTGGCGGACCGGGTTCGGGCGGGCCTGGTCGGTGGCGATCAGGAGGAGGGCGAGGGCGTAGCAGGAGAGGCCGACCAGGAGGGCGTTGCCCAGGACGTGTTTGTAGCCGTGCCGGGCGACGTCCAGGAAGGGGTAGAGGTAGTGGTCGCCCGTGGCAGGAGAGAGGACTTCTCCTCGGGTCAGGATGAAGGCCAGGTACGCCAGGGGGTAGAGCAGCCACGGGGCGGCCTGGCGCAGGTGCGGGCGGGCCGGGACGGTCAGCAGGAGCCAGTCCAGGAGGGCGGCGAGTGGGATCGCCGTATGGATGAGGTGGGCGGCCGTCGACTGCCACAGGGGGTGGCTGCCCGGGTTTCCCGTGATCGAGAACGGCGGAGTGGTTCCCGCCAGGAGCAGGTGGTCGACCAGCGCGGCGATGGTGACGTAGAGCACTGCCGCTCCCGTCAGGGTCGCCGGCAGCGGGCGGCGCGCGGTCCAGGCCCTGCGGGCCGAGGCGGCGAGGACCAGGGCGAGGAGGATGTTCGCCTGGATCGCGAAGTGGCTGAGCACATGGAGCGGGGGGCCGGTCAGCGTCTCCGCGACCACCGCGGCCGCTGCCGCCGCGGCGACCAGGAGGCGGTACGCCGCCGCCCAGGGCCGGCGCACCGGCGTCACCACGGCCGCCGCCGGGACGAAGGACGGCGTCAGCACGCTGATCCCGGGAATCGCGGGGAGATCCGGTATGTCCCGGAGGAACGGGATGGGGGAGGGGACAGGGGTGATCAGGGCCGTCGCGGGGACCTCGGGGAGGGCATCCTCGTAGGTCGTCGCGGGCGCCGGGTCCGCCGGGAGCGCGGGGGAGGAGGCGGAGGCTGCTGCCGGGGATATCGGCCCAGGTGGGGGCGTGGGGGGTATCGGGGCGGCGGTCATGCCCTCACGGTAGGAAGACTGGGCACAACGGGCGATTCGGGTGGGCTGTGCGGGTGATACGGCGGGGTGGCGGAGGTGGCGGAGGTGGCGGAGGTGGCGGAGGTGGCGGAGGTTGCGCGGGTGGGGTGCCGACTGCGTCGTGCCCGGTGCTCGCGCCCCCCCGCCCCACCAGCTACTTCCACCCCACCGGCTACTCCCGGCCCCCCCACCGGCTACCTCCGCCCCACCACCTACTCCCGCCCCACCAGCGTCAGCAGCGTCGCCTCCGGGGGGCAGGCGAAGCGGACCGGGGTGTAGCGGTTGGTGCCGCAGCCCGCGGAGACGTGCAGGTAGGAGGTGCGGTCCTCGGCGGTGTGGCTGGACAGGCCCTTGACCCGGTCGGTGTCGATGTCGCAGTTGGTGACCAGCGCGCCGTAGAAGGGGACGCAGAGCTGGCCGCCGTGGGTGTGGCCGGCCAGGATCAGGGGGTAGCCGTCGGCCGTGAAGGCGTCCAGGACGCGCAGGTACGGGGCGTGGACCACGCCCAGCGAGAGGTCGGCCGTGCCGGACGGGCCGCCGGCCACCTTCGCGTAGCGGTCCCGCTTGATGTGCGGGTCGTCAAGGCCCGTCAGCTCCACCGAGACGCCCTCGACCTTCAGGGTGCCGCGGGTGTTGGTCAGGTTGAGCCAGCCCGCCGCGTCGAAGCCGTCGCGCAGCTCCTCCCAGGGGTTGTGGATCGCGCCGGCCACGGGCTTGTTGCCGTTCAGCCCGTGCCGGCCGCTCGTCTTCTCCAGCAGGTAGCGGGCGGGGTTGCGCGGCTTGGGGCCGTAGTAGTCGTTGGACCCGAAGACGTACGCGCCCGGGAACTCCATCAGTGGGCCGAGCGCGTCCAGCGTCTCCGGCACGCCCTCAGGGTCCGAGAGGTTGTCGCCCGTGTTGATCACGAAGTCGGGGCGCAGCCCGGCCAGCGAGCGCAGCCAGCGCTGCTTCTTGCGCTGGCCGCCGACCATGTGGATGTCGGAGACCTGGAGGACGCGCAGGGGGCGCATGCCGGGGGGCAGGACCGGGACCGTCACCCGTCGCAGGCGGAAGGAACGGACCTCGAAGCCCGCCGAGTAGAGAAGACCGGCGGTCGCGACCGCCGTGATGCCCAGGGGAACTCCGTATCGCGCGCGCATGTGTCCATGGTCTCAGGACCATGCCGCGCGGCGGAAACCGCCCACGGGGACGGGCACATGGGCGCGTTGATCCACGTGGGTGCCGGCCCGCGGGCCTGCGCCACGACCGGTCCGCGGGGAACCCCGTGAGGAGCGGTGGTCGCGAAGCGCCGGCGGGGCGGCCGTCGCGAATCCCCGGCGGGGCGGCATAAATGGGTGCGCGGCGGCGCTCCCGTTCCTGCGACAATCGGAGCCATGACCACGCTCAAGTCGAAGCTTCAGGAAGACCTCAACGCCGCGATCCGGGAGCGCGACGAGCTGCGCTCCTCGACCCTCCGGCTGACGCTCACCGCGATCACCAAGGAGGAGGTCGCGGGCAAGGAGAAGCGCGAGCTCTCCGACGACGAGGTCCTCAAGGTGATCACTAAGGAGGCCAAGAAGCGCCGTGAGGCGGCCGAGGCCTTCGCGCAGGGTGGTCGCCCGGAGTCGGCCGAGCGGGAGAAGGCCGAGGGCGAGCTGCTCGCCGCGTACCTGCCCAAGCCGCTGTCCGACGAGGAGCTGAACGCCATCGTCGCCCAGGCCGTCGAGGAGGCCAGGGCGGCCGGCGCCGAGGGGCCGCGGGCGATGGGCGCGGTCATGAAGATCGTGAACCCGAAGGTGGCCGGGCTGGCCGAGGGCGGCCGCGTGGCCGCCGCGGTCAAGAAGCTGCTGGCCGGCTGACGCGCAGCGCCACCCGGCCCGGTACGCACGCTGCGCACGGTCGCACGCCGCGTACGTGAAAGGGGCGCCCGTCGGGCGCCCCTTTCACGCTGACTGTCGAGATCGCGCCGCCTTACGCCGAAGGCGGCGTCGCCTCAGCCGTGCCGTCCCCCGTGTCCGTTCCCCCGGCCTCCGCCGGTCTGGCCCTGGATCACGTTGCCCGGGACGGAGAACGTCGGGTTCGGGCCGTTGCCACCCGTTCCGTTGCCGCCCGCGCCGCCGCCGGTCAGCGCGCCGAAGAGGCCGCCGATGAGGCCGCCGTCGTCACCGTGGTCGCCGCCGTTGTCCCCCCTTCCCCGGCCGTTTCCTTTTCCCTTGTCCTTGTCCCTGCCCTTGTCACCGCCGTCCGGGATGTCGACGAGGTTGAAGGACGGGGCCGGCTTGCCGGTCAGCGCGCCGGTCATCGCGTCGCGCCAGATCGGACCGGGGACGTCGGCGCCGTAGACGAGGTCGTGGTAGACGCCGCCGATGCGGATGTCGGTCATCTTGACCTTCTGGGTGGCGCTGCCCACCCAGACCGCGCCGGACAGGTTCGGGGTGTAGCCGACGAACCAGGCGTTCTTGCGCTCGTCCGTCGTACCCGTCTTACCGGCGTTGTCGCGGTCGGAGAGACCGGCCTGCTGGCCCGTACCGGAGTCGATCACGCCCTTGAGCAGGGAGTTGACGGTGTCCGCTGTCTTCTCGGACATCGCGCGGGTGCAGGTCGTCCTCGGCACCGCGAGCGACTTCTCCTGGTCGCCGATCTTCTGGGTGATCGACTCGATGGCCACCGGCGTGCAGTACGTGCCGCGGGAGGCGAAGGCGGCGTACGCGGACGCCATCGTCAGCGGCGAGATGCCCTTGGAGCCGAGCGCGATCGCGGGCACCTGCGGCAGCTTCTCGCCGTTGCCCTGCACCACGTGCAGCTTGTCGGTCATGGAGACGACCGGGCACAGGCCGATGTCGGAGATCATCTGCACGAAGTAGGTGTTGACCGACTTCGCCATGGCCTCCTTCAGGGCGTACGGGCCGTGCTCGGAGGTGCTCTCGTTCTCCACGTCCGCGTGCTCGGTGTTCGCCCACCGCTTGCCGTCGCACGCCTGGACCGGGCTCGGGTACGGCATCTTGTACGGGGACGGGTACTCCTGCGTGGCCGGCTTGCCCTGCTCCAGCGCCGCCGCCGCCACGAACGGCTTGAACGTCGAACCGGTCGGGAAGCCGAAGTTCGAGCCGCCCAGATCGCTGCCGACCGAGTAGTTGATCTCGGTCTCGTTCTTGCCGTAGCCGTACGGCTTGGACTGGCCCATCGCCAGGACCTTGCCGGTGCCCGGCTGGATCAGGACGGACGCCGCCGCGACGGAGTCCGACTGGTTGATGTGCTGCTTGAGCGAGTCCTGCACCGAGGCCTGGGCCTGCGGGTCCAGGGTGGTGCGGATGGTCAGGCCGCCCTGGTTCCAGATCTTGGCCCGCTGCGCGCGGGTCTTGCCGAACACCGGGTCGGTGAGGAAGACCTGCTCGACGTACTTGCAGAAGAAGCTGGAGTCCTTGACGGCGGTGATGCAGCCGTTGCGCGGCTGGGTCACCTTCAGCGCCAGCGGCGCCTTCTTGGCCTTGTCGGCCTCCGCCTGGGAGACGTCGCCGACCTCGGCCATCCGCTGCAGCACGGTGTTGCGCCGCTTGGTGGCCTCCGCCTCGTCGTTGACCGGGTCGTAGCGGCTCGGCGACTGCACGATGCCGGCCAGCAGCGCGGCCTGGGGCAGGGTCAGGTCCTTGGCGTGCGTGGAGAAGTAGCGCTGGGCGGCGGCCTCGACGCCGTAGGCCTGCTCGCCGAAGAAGGTGATGTTCAGGTAGTTCTCGAGGATCTTCTTCTTGCCCAGGTCCTGTTCGACCTGGATGGCGTACTTCAGTTCCTTGATCTTGCGGCCGAGCGTCTGCTGGGTGGCCTCGGCGACCTTCGTCGGGTCGTCGCCGGCCTCCTCCACGAAGACGTTCTTCACGTACTGCTGGGTGAGCGTGGACGCGCCCTGGGCGACGCCGCCGCTCTGCGCGTTCTTGTTGAGGGCGCGCAGCACGCCCTTCAGGTCGATCGCGCCGTGCTGGTAGAAGCGCGAGTCCTCGATCGCGACGAGCGCCTTCTGCATGTACGGCGAGATGTCCTTCAGCTCCACCACCGTGCGGTCGCGCGAGTACACCTGGGCGAGCTGCCGGCCCTGGGCGTCCAGGATGGTGGTGCGCTGGCTGAGCGGCGGGCGCCTGAGGTTGGCCGGGATGTCGTCGAACCCCTGGACCGATCCCTTGGCGGCCAGCCCCAGCGCGCCGGCGGCGGGCAGGGCGATGCCGGCCAGGACCGCACCCGCGAGCACACTGACACCGAGGAACTTGGCGGCCTGCTGGGTTGGCGACAGACCACCGCCCGAGCGCTTCTTTGGCATGGGGGCAGCCTACGTTCTCATTCGCCGGACACGCGTATATGCCTTGGCCTAAGCTGCTCTCGACTGTCACAGCGGTACGGCCATGAATCAATACGTCCGGCGACCTCGAAACGTTCCGGAGCGGCCCCGGTTTTTTCGCCGGCCGGTGCTCCAGGCGGGTGGAAGCGGGTCGGGCGGTGCGGCCGGGGTGATGCGGCGGGACGGTGCGGGCGCGGGAGACGCGCGCCCGAAATCGCCTCGTGTGGCATCCGGCGTCCGTTGTGGCGCAACGGAACTGTCCCAGTGTGCCGGGAATGCCGCAGATGTCGTCGCCTCACTCCCCCGGGTGATCTGCGCCCCACCCATAGTCCGTTCGGACCATTCAAGATTGGGCCCGCTGGGGGTGTTGCGCTGTGCCCACCTTCCGTAACGTCCTCAACTGGCGGCGGTGAATATGCCGCTGCCGCCGTGGGGGAGCCTCGATTCGGGAGAGGACGGCGCCGGTATGGGCTGGGTAACCGACTGGAGTGCGCAGGCGGCCTGCCGCACTACCGATCCGGATGAACTGTTCGTTCAGGGAGCAGCGCAGAACAGGGCCAAGGCGGTGTGCACCGGCTGCCCGGTACGCACCGAGTGCCTCGCCGACGCGCTCGACAACCGCGTCGAGTTCGGCGTGTGGGGAGGCATGACGGAGCGCGAGCGCCGCGCCCTGCTGCGCCGGCGGCCGACCGTCACCTCGTGGCGCCGGCTGCTGGAGACGGCGCGTTCGGAGTACGAGCGCGGGACGGGCCTGGTGTCCCTCGACGACGACCAGGTGTACGAGGACTACGCGGCGGTGGGCTGAGGGCGCCCGAGGGCGCCTCCGGGACTTCGCGCGCCGCGCGCGCCGGGCGGCTACGCCCGCGCGAGCCGCACCCCGTGTGCGCCCCGGGCCGTGCGCCCCGCGCCGTGTGTCCCGCGCGCCCTGTGCCGCGCGCCGTCAGGCGCCGGGTTCCGGTTCCGGCAGCTCGCGCCGGTTGTCCGCGAGCCGGTTTCCGATGTCCCGCAGCCCCGCGAGGTCGTGCACGTCGCCGGGCAGCGCGGCCACTTCGGCCACCGCCACCTCGGGATGCCGGGCGGTGAAGCGGTCACGCGTGCGCCGCTCGCGCGAGAGCAGCTGCATGCGCTCGGCGTGCAGCCGCAGCAGACCAGCGGTCACCTGGTCGACGGCGTCGGCCTGCTCGGCGGCGGAACCGGAGGGGGAGCCGGCTGAGGTGCCGTCCGAGGCGTCGGCCGACGTGCCGTCCGAAGCGCCGGGGGAGGCGTCGGCCGGCTCGACCGGGTGCGAACTGCCCTGTGTTTCGGGAGAGTTACGAGACTCAGCTTTCCCGTCCCCCTGATCGACAATGCGGGAGTCCTCAAGATTTTCCGCGGCCGCGATCGCCCGTTCGGCCGACAGCTGGCCGGCGCCGCTGCCGTGGACGCGGTTGAGCACCAGGCCGGCCAGCGGCATCTTCTCCGCGGCCAGCCGCTCCACGAAGTACGCCGCCTCGCGCAGCGCGTCCCGCTCCGGCGCCGCCACCACCAGGAACGCCGTCCCGGGCGCCTGGAGCAGCTTGTACGTGGCGTCCGCGCGGGTGCGGAAGCCGCCGAAGGTGGTGTCCATCGCGGCCACGAACGTCTGGACGTCCTTGAGGAGCTGGCCGCCCAGCAGCTTGCCGAGCGTGCCGGTCATCATCGACATCCCGACGTTCAGGAACTTCATCCCCGCGCGTCCGCCCAGCTTCGCCGGCGCGGTCAGCAGCCGGATCAGCCGTCCGTCGAGGAAGGAGCCGAGCCGCTTGGGCGCGTCCAGGAAGTCCAGGGCCGAGCGCGAGGGCGGTGTGTCGACGACGATGAGGTCCCACTCGTCCCGGGCGCGCAGCTGGCCCAGCTTCTCCATCGCCATGTACTCCTGCGTGCCCGCGAAGCCCGCCGAGAGCGACTGGTAGAAGGGGTTCGACAGGATCGCGGCGGCCCGCTCCGGGTCCGCGTGCGCCTCCACGACCTCGTCGAAGGTGCGCTTCATGTCGAGCATCATGGCGTACAGCTCGCCGTCCGCCTCGGTGCCCTTCACCCGGCGCGGGACGTTGTCGAGCGAGTCGATGCCCATGGACTGGGCCAGGCGCCGGGCCGGGTCGATGGTCAGGACGACCACCTTGCGGCCGCGCTCGGCGGCCCGCAGCCCGAGCGCCGCCGCCGTGGTCGTCTTGCCGACCCCGCCCGAGCCGCAGCACACCACGATCCGCGTCCTCGGGTCGTCGAGCAGCGGATCGACGTCGAGCACGCGCGTGTGCGCGAGCCGCCGGGCGCCCTCGTGGGGCCGGCCGGAGGAACCTTCGGTCTCCCGCGCGGGGTCCGGGCTCATGACATCCCCTGCTTCCGCAGCTCGCTCGCCAGTTCGTACAGGCCCGCCAGGTCCATGCCCTCGGCGAGCAGTGGCAGTTCGTGCAGCGGCAGGCCCAGCTCACCCAGGGCCGAGCGCTGCTCCTGCTCCAGCGCGTACCGCTCGGCGTACTCCTCGGCCTGGACCAGCAGCGGGTCCACCAGCCGCTCGGCGTTGCCGCCGCGCCGCGCGCCGCCGAGTCCGGCCGAGGACAGCGACTTGGCCAGGGCGGTCCGCGGTGCGGCCCGTACGAGTTCCAGACCGGCCGCGTCCAGCACCCGCGGCCGCACCATGTTCACCACCACGCGGCCCACCGGCAGCCGCGCGGCGCGCAGTTCGGCGATGCCGTCCACGGTCTCCTGGACGGGCATCTCCTCCAGCAGCGTCACCAGGTGCACGGCCGTCTCGGCCGACTTGAGCACCCGCATGACCGCCTGCGCCTGATTGTGTATCGGGCCGATCTTGGCCAGCCCGGCCACCTCGTCGTTGACGTTGAGGAAGCGGGTGATGCGGCCGGTCGGGGGCGCGTCCATGACGACGTAGTCGTAGGCGAACCGCCCGGCCTTGTCCTTGCGGCGCACCGCCTCGCACGCCTTGCCGGTCAGCAGGACGTCCCTGACGCCCGGCGCGATGGTGGTGGCGAAGTCGATGGCGCCGAGCTTCTTCAGGGCCCGGCCGGCGCTGCCCAGCTTGTAGAACATCTGGAGGTAGTCCAGCAGCGCCAGTTCGGGGTCTATGGCGAGTGCGTACACCTCCCCGCCCCCGGGTGCGACGGCGATCTTCCGTTCCTCGTACGGCAGCGCCTCCGTTTCGAAGAGCTGTGCGATGCCCTGCCGACCCTCGACCTCGATGAGGAGCGTCCGCTTCCCCTCCGTGGCCAGGGCCAGCGCGAGGGCGGCGGCGACCGTGGTCTTTCCGGTCCCGCCCTTGCCGCTGACGACCTGGAGCCTGCTCACGTCTTCGAGCCTAACCATTCGGCGCTCGGGTCACGCGGGAGGCTGTGGACAACCGCGGTCGTGGCCGCCGCCTGCGGGGCCCCGATCAGCGGCTACAGTCGCCCCATGACCAAGTGGGAATACGCAACCGTGCCGCTGCTCGTCCATGCCACGAAGCAGATCCTGGACACCTGGGGCGAGGACGGCTGGGAGCTCGTCCAGGTCGTGCCCGGCCCGAACCCCGAGCAGCTGGTGGCCTACCTGAAGCGGGAGAAGCAGGCGTGAGCGCGGTCGAGGCGAAGCTCGCCGAACTCGGTCTGACCCTGCCCGAGGTCGTGCCGCCGCTGGCCGCCTACCAGCCGGCCGTGCGGTCCGGGCCGTACGTCTACACCTCCGGCCAGCTGCCGATGGTGGACGGCAAGCTCCCGGTCACCGGCAAGGTGGGTCTGGAGGTCACCCCGGAGGAGGCCAAGGACCTGGCCCGCACCTGCGCGCTGAACGCGCTGGCGGCCGTCAAGTCCGTCGCGGGCGACCTGGACCGCGTCGCACGCGTGGTGAAGGTCGTGGGCTTCGTCGCCTCGGCCGCGGACTTCACCGGCCAGCCGGGCGTCGTCAACGGCGCCAGCGAGCTGCTGGGCGAGGTGCTGGGCGACAAGGGCGTGCACGCGCGCAGCGCGGTCGGCGTGGCGGTGCTGCCGCTGGACGCCCCGGTGGAGGTCGAGATCCAGGTCGAGCTGGTTCCGTAAGGGCCGCTGAACGCCGCTGAGCCCGCTGAGAGCCACTGGGAGCTGTTGAGCGTCGCTGAGCGCCGTATCGGTGCCCTGAAGGGCCGTACCGGCGTAGTGAGGGCCGTGCCGGTGACCTGACGGGCGTACCGGCGCCGTGAAGGGTGTACAGCGGGCCCGAGGCATGTCCCATGGCGGCGCCTCAGGCCCACCGGCCTCGGGCGCCTCTCGAACATTCGCGCGCCACCGGATAGCCTCCGGCCATGGCGAATGGGCAGTGGTTCCCCCCGGACTGGCCGGACCGCATCCGCGCGCTCGCGGACGGCACCCTCACCCCGGTGACGCCCCGGCGCGCGGCCACCGTCATGCTCCTGCGGGACACCGACGCCGGTCCCGCCGTGCACATGCTGCGCAGACGCGCCTCCATGGCCTTCGCCGGGGGCGCGTACGCGTATCCGGGCGGCGGCGTCGACCCGCGCGACGACGACCGCGCGATCCGCTGGGCGGGCCCCACGCGCGCGTGGTGGGCCGACCGGCTCGGGCTGGAGGAGACGGCGGCCCAGGCGATCGTCTGCGCGGCCGTGCGGGAGACGTACGAGGAGGCGGGCGTCCTGCTCGCCGGGCCCGGCCCGGACGCGGTCGTCGGCGACACCACGGGCGCGGACTGGGAGGCCGACCGCGCCGCCCTGGTCGCCCGTGAGCTGTCCTTCGCCGAGTTCCTCGACCGCCGGGGCCTGACCCTGCGCTCGGACCTGCTGGGCGCCTGGACGCGGTGGATCACCCCCGAGTTCGAGCCGCGCCGCTACGACACCTGGTTCTTCGTGGCCGCCCTGCCCGAGGGGCAGCGCACCCGGAACGCCTCCACGGAGGCCGACCGCACGGTGTGGATCCGCCCCGAGGACGCGGTCGGCGGCTACGAACGGGGCGAGCTGCTGATGATGCCGCCCACCCTCGCCACCCTGCGCCAGATCCTCCCCTACGGCAGCCCCGCCGAGGCCCTCGCGGCGGCGCCGGCCCGCGATCTGACCCCCGTCATCGCACGGGCCCGCCTGGCGGACGGCGGGGTCGTGCTGTCCTGGCCGGGCCACGCCGAGTTCACCCTGCACATCCCCGCCGACGTCCAGGAAGGTCCCCGCGCATGACGGACGCAGCAGCGCTCCCCGGGCAGCCCCGGGGCGGCGTCCTCTCCGGCCCCGCCACCGCGCGGGCGGTCAACGTGCTCGCGCCCAACGCCTCCGCCATGACCCTGGACGGCACCAACACGTGGATCGTGTCCGAACCCGGCTCCGAACGGGCGGTCGTGATCGATCCGGGGCCGCTGGACGAAGGCCATCTGAGCGCCGTAATCGCCACCGCTGAACAGGCCGGCAAGCGTGTCGCGCTGACCCTGCTGACCCACGGCCACCCCGACCACGCCGAGGGCGCCGCCCGCTTCGCCGAACTGACCCGCACCCGCGTGCGGGCCCTCGATCCGGCCCTGCGGCTGGGCGACGAGGGCCTGGGCGCGGGGGACGTGATCGAGGTGGGCGGCCTGGAGCTGCGGGTCGTGCCGACCCCGGGCCACACCGCGGACTCGCTCTGCTTCCACCTCCCGGCCGACCGGGCCGTCGTCACCGGCGACACGATCCTGGGCCGCGGCACGACCGTCGTGGCGCACCCGGACGGCCGCCTCGGCGACTACCTGGACTCGCTGCGCCGGCTGCGGAGCCTGACCGTCGACGACGGCGTGCACACGGTGCTGCCGGGCCACGGGCCGGTCCTGGAAGACGCCCAGGGCGCGGTCGAGTTCTACCTGGCCCACCGCGCCCACCGGCTGGCCCAGGTCGAGACGGCCGTCGAGGACGGCCACCGCATACCGGCCGACGTCGTCGCCCACGTGTACGCCGACGTGGACCGCTCCCTGTGGCCGGCGGCGGAACTGTCGGTCCGGGCGCAACTGGAGTACCTGGAGGAGCACGGGCTCATCTAGAGCCCCGCGCCCTCCTGGCGGGCGTTCCCCCGTCCCTGGGGTTACCCGGCCCCTACGGCGTGGGTCTGGGCGCCTTGACGCCGTGCACGCGCGCGTACTCCCCGGCGAGCCAGGGGCCGAGGTCGTCGACGTAGGAGCGCAGCACCGCGAGGTCGCCGACCGGGTCGTAGCCGTACCGGGCCGCCGTGCGCAGCTGCGCGGCCCGCGCGGGGTAGTGGGCGCCGAACGCGTCGGCCATCTCGTGCAGGTCGCTGGTCCAGCCCCGCCAGCGGGCCATGACCAGGGTGAATCCGGTGCGGACGAGGTGGCGCGACATGAACCGCACCAGCGGCCGGCGCGCCGCTTCGGTGTCCTCGGCCGCCGCGATCCGCTCCCGCCAGCGGGGCAGGCACCGGTCCAGGTCCCCGTTGGTCTCGCGGGCGAGCGGCGGGTCGTCGGGGCGGTAGCGGGGCAGGCGCGCGGCGAGGTCGTCGCCGAGCAGGGGCGTGCACAGGCAGGCGACGAACCAGCCCAGGTCGTACCGCTCCAGGTCGCTGAGCAGCCGGTCCCGGCCGTACAGCAGCGTGCCGACGCCGTCGATCTGGGTGAACTCCGCGTCGAGCGCCGTGCCGAGTGCCCGGGCCGTCCGCCGGTCGGCGTCCGTCGGCTCCGCCCGCAGCGCGACCAGCAGGTCCAGGTCGCTGCGTCCCACGCGCGCCGTGCCGCGCGGGATCGACCCGTAGAGGTAGGCGCTGTGCAGCCGCGTCCCGTAGACCTCCGGCAGCCGGGCCCTCGCGGCCGCGACGACGGGATGGAACGCGTCGGGCACGCGCGCGAGGGATCCTTCGCGGGCGATGTATCCCTCAGGGGTGAGGCCCCGGTGCGGTACGGCGCCTTCCGAGCCGGGTCCCCCTGGCGGGGCCGGGATCAGCGGGACCTCTTGGCCAGCCGCTCGACGTCCAGCAGGATGACCGCGCGGGCCTCCAGCCGCAGCCAGCCGCGCTGGGCGAAGTCGGCGAGCGCCTTGTTGACCGTCTCGCGGGACGCGCCGACCAGCTGGGCCAGCTCCTCCTGCGTCAGGTCGTGCACGACGTGGATGCCCTCTTCGGACTGCACGCCGAAGCGGCGGGAGAGGTCCAGCAGGGCGCGGGCCACTCGGCCCGGCACGTCGGAGAAGACCAGGTCGGACATCTGGTCGTTGGTCTTGCGCAGGCGCCGGGCCACGGCGCGCAGCAGGGCGCCGGCCACCTCGGGCCGCACGTTCAGCCAGGGCTGGAGGTCGCCGTGGCCCAGGGCCAGCAGCTTGACCTCGGTCAGCGCGGTCGCCGTGGCGGTGCGCGGGCCCGGGTCGAAGAGCGACAGCTCGCCGATCAGCTCGCCGGGGCCTACGACGGCCAGCATGTTCTCGCGGCCGTCGGGGGACGTGCGGTGCAGCTTGACCTTGCCCTCGGTGACCACGTAGAGCCGGTCGCCCGGGTCGCCCTCGTGGAACAGCGAGTCGCCGCGTGCGAGGGTCACCTCCGTCATGGAGGCGCGAAGCTCCGCGGCCTGCTCGTCGTCGAGCGCCGCGAAGAGCGGATTGCGCCGCAGAACGTCGTCCACGAGTTCTCTCCTTGTCGACCTGCTCAGAGGATCTTGAACCCCTGGTGCCAGGGGTCCGTGTTCCCCATTTTGCCGGACGGTCCAAACAGTGTGATCTGTCACAAGGATGCCGTACAGGTGTCCTGGGGTACGCGGCAGGGGTCCGATCGGGCGCCGATCTTCGGGGTCCGGGGCGGATGTCGGTACCGGGCCGTAGGCTGGCCGGGTGTCCAAATCGCCGGTGAGAGCACAGGCCGAGGGGGCTGGACGAGTGGTCGTACGACAGGATTCCGCCGTGGGCGAACAGGGGCCCGAGGACGGCTCGGAAGCGGCGAGGGCGAGCGAGCCGAGCGAGCCGAGGGGGGCGGGGAAGTCCGGGAAGCCGGCGCAACCGGCGCAGCGGGCGCAATCGGCCAAACCGGCTAAGGCGGCGAAGACGGCTAAGACGGCGAAGACGGCGAAAGTGACTCAGTCGGCGAAGGTGACGAAAGCGGCGCGGCCGGCGAAGAAGGCGACCGTCGTGACCGAGAAGGCCACCGCCGCCGTGCGGAAGGCCGCGCCCGCCAAGACCGTCGCGCCCAAGCCCCCGAAGGACGAGTCGCGCACCGCCCTGGTCCGCCGCGCCCGCCGGATCGACCGCGAACTGGCCGAGGTCTACCCGTACGCCCACCCGGAACTGGACTTCGAGAACCCCTTCCAGCTGCTGGTCGCCACGGTCCTGTCCGCCCAGACCACGGACCTCCGGGTGAACCAGACGACGCCCGCGCTGTTCGCCCGCTACCCCACCCCCGAGGACCTGGCCGCGGCCAACCCGGAGGACGTCGAGGAGATCCTGCGGCCCTGCGGCTTCTTCCGGGCCAAGACCAAGTCCGTCATGGGCCTGTCCAAGGCGCTGGCGGAGGAGTTCGGCGGCGAGGTGCCGGGGCGGCTCGAAGACCTGGTCAAGCTGCCCGGCGTCGGCCGCAAGACCGCCTTCGTGGTCCTCGGCAACGCCTTCGGCCGCCCCGGCATCACCGTGGACACGCACTTCCAGCGGCTGGTGCGGCGCTGGCGGTGGACCGAGGAGACCGACCCCGGGAAGATCGAGGCGGCCGTCGGCGCGCTGTTCCCGAAGAGCGACTGGACCATGCTGTCGCATCATGTGATCTTCCATGGCCGCCGGATCTGTCACGCCCGCAAGCCCGCCTGCGGGGCCTGTCCGATCGCCCCGCTGTGCCCGGCGTACGGCGAGGGCGAGACCGACCCGGAGAAGGCGAAGAAGCTGCTCAAGTACGAGAAGGGCGGCTTCCCGGGCCAGCGCCTCAAGCCCCCGCAGTCCTATCTGGACGCGGGCGGCACCCCGGCCCCGCCGCTCAGGGCGAACGGGTGACCCCGGCGGAACGAACCCGGCGGCGCCGGGCGTTGGACACGGCAGGACGGTGACGGCACCACAGCGTGGACGTGACGAGGACGAGAACGGGACGGGGGTGGCGATGACGCGGACGAGCGGGACGGCGGGCGGCACACAGGGCGGACCGGCGGCGCGGAACGGCGCGGGGACGCCGGGCGGCGCGGCGGGAACGGATGGCTCGGCGGGGCCGGTCGGGTCGGTGGTGCTCAGCGCGGCGGGGCTGCCGGAGTGGCTCGCGCCGGTGGTGCGCGTCGCCGAGACGGTGCGGCCCGTCCAGCTGAGCCGTTTCCTGCCGCCGGAGAACGGCGCCGGACGCCCGTCCGCCGTCCTCGTCCTGTTCGGTGAGGGCGCGCGCGGACCCGAACTGCTGCTCATGGAGCGGGCCACCTCGCTGCGCTCGCACGCCGGGCAGCCCTCCTTCCCCGGCGGCGCGCTCGACCCCGAGGACGGCGATCCGCGGGGCGAGGGTCCGCTGCGGGCCGCGCTGCGCGAGGCCGAGGAGGAGACCGGGCTCGACCCGAAGGGCGTACAGCTGTTCGGCGCGCTGCCCCGGCTCTACATCCCGGTCAGCGGCTTCGTCGTCACGCCCGTGCTCGGCTGGTGGCACACGCCCACCCCGGTGGACGTCGTCGACCCCGCCGAGACCGCCCGCGTCTTCACCGTCCCCGTGGCCGATCTCACCAACCCGGACAACCGCGCGACGACCGTCCACCCCAGCGGCCACCGGGGCCCGGCATTCCTGGTCGAATCGGCCCTCGTATGGGGCTTCACCGCCGGGATCATCGACCGGCTGCTGCACTACGCGGGCTGGGAGCTGCCCTGGGACCGGGACAAGCAGGTCCCACTCGACTGGCGGTCATGACAGGGTGTTCCGTGCCGTCCGGACCGGACGCGACCGGACGCGCCCGAAAACGCTCCGCCGGTCCCGGCCGGCCCGCGGTGACCGGTGACCGAAAGACGATGAGGCGAGGCTCGACACGGTGAACGTGCTGGACATCCTGCTGCTGGTCGCCGCCGTGTGGTTCGCGGTCGTCGGTTACCGCCAGGGATTCGTCGTCGGCGTCCTGTCGGTGATCGGCTTCCTGGGCGGCGGCGTCGTCGCCCTGTACGCGCTGCCGCTGATCTGGGACGCGCTGACGGACAACACACCGGTCAGCACCACCGCGGCCGTCGTCGCGGTCGTCGTCGTCATCGTCTGCGCCTCGGTCGGCCAGGCCCTGACCACGCACCTAGGCAACAAGCTGCGCGTCCACATCACCTGGTCCCCGGCCCGCGCCCTGGACGCGACCGGCGGCGCCTTCGTCAACGTCGCCGCGCTGCTGCTCGTCGCCTGGGTGATCGGCTCGCTCCTGGGCGGCACGACGATACCGACCGTCGGCAGGGAGGTGCGCAACTCCAAGGTGCTGATCGGGGTCTCCGGGGTGATGCCCGCCCAGGCCAACACCTGGTTCTCCGACTTCACCTCGGTGCTCGCGCAGAACGGCTTCCCGCAGGTCTTCAGCCCGTTCGCCAACGAGCCCATCACCGACGTACGACCCCCGGACCCGGCCCTGCGGCACAGCGCCGTCGCCGAACGCGCCCGACGGTCCGTCGTCAAGGTCGTGGGCACCGCGCGCAGCTGCGGCAAGGTGCTGGAGGGCAGCGGCTTCGTCTTCGGCGACCGCCGCGTCATGACCAACGCGCACGTCGTCGGCGGCGTCGACGAACCCACCGTGCAGATAGGCGGCGAGGGCCGGAAGTACGACGCCACCGTCGTCCTGTACGACTGGCGCCGCGACATCGCCGTGCTCGACGTGCCGGACCTGAAGGCGCCCGCCCTGCAGTTCACCGGCGCCGACGCGCACAGCGGCGACAGCGCGATCGTCGCCGGCTTCCCGCAGAACGGTTCCTACGACGTCCGTGCCGCGCGCGTGCGCGGGCGCATCCCGGCCAGCGGCCCGGACATCTACCACCGCGGCACCGTCCGCCGTGACGTCTACTCGCTCTACGCGACCGTCCGCCAGGGCAACTCCGGCGGCCCGCTGCTCACCACCGACGGCAAGGTGTACGGCGTGGTGTTCGCCAAGTCGCTCGACGACGCCGACACCGGGTACGCGCTCACCGCCGACGAGATCCAGCAGGACATCCTCAGCGGACGCGGCGCGACCCAGCAGGTGGACAGCGACAGCTGCGCGATGTGAACCGGCGGGTGTGCGTCGCGTGCCCGTGACGCGTGCGCGCTGAGTGCCCGTGAGGGGTGTGCGCCGGGCGCCCGTGAGGGGTGTGCGCCGGGCGCCCGTGAGGGGTGTGCGCCTCGGCGTGGGCCGGTCAGCCGCGTGGGTGACGCAGGCGTACGGAGACCCAGCGGGCGCGGCGGCGCAGAATGCGCGGAATGCCCACCCGGGGGTCCGTAGCCGTCAGTTGCGGGACATCCCGGTGAGGGGAGCCCGGACCGCTCGCCGAACGGCGGGTGCGTGCTACGTCACTGTAGTCGTGCGTCCAGCCCATACCGGGACGTCTGCCCCCACCCCAAGGTCGATAACCGCCTTCGGGCAACCCAATTGGCTTATGCGCCGGGCAAGTGGCCGTTCGAGGGACAGGCGTTCACGTTCGGACACCGACCGCTACGGAACCGTCACCGGTCCGGCTCGGGGTCCTTGAGCCAGTTGACCAGTTCCGTGGAGAACGCCACCGGGTCCTCCTCGTGCGGGAAGTGCCCGAGGCCGTCGAAGAGCCGCCAGCGGTAGGGGGCCTCGACGTACTCGCCGGAGCCGGCCGCGCTGCGGGTGCGCTGGACCGGGTCCAGGGAGCCGTGCAGATGCAGCGTCGGCACGCGCACGGGGCGTTTCATCCGGCGGTAGAACTGGACGCCGTCGGGCCGGGCCAGGGAGCGCACCAGCCAGCGGTAGGGCTCGATGGCGCAGTGCGCGGTCGACGGGATGCACATGGCCCGGCGGTAGACGTCCACCGCCTCGTCGTCCGGCAGCCGCGGCCCCGACCAGTCCCGGATGAGCCGGGCCACCAGCGCGCCGTCGTCCGCGGTGAGCCGGCGTTCGGGGAGCCACGGCCGCTGGAACCCCCAGATGTGGGAACTCGCCGCCGACTGCCGCATGTCCGCGAGCATCGCCGAGCGCCAGCGCCGGGGGTGCGGCATGGAGGCCACGGCGAGCCGCCGGACGAGCTTGGGGCGCATCGCGGCCGCCGTCCACGCCAGATAGCCGCCCAGGTCGTGTCCGACGAGGGCGGCGTCCGGCTCGCCCAGGGAGCGGATCACGCCGGTGACGTCGAGGGCGAGGCCCGCCGGGTCGTAGCCACGGGGGGTGCGGTCGCTGCCGCCCACGCCGCGCAGGTCCATCGCCACGGCGCGGAAACCCGCGTCGGCGAGAGCGGTCAGCTGGTGCCGCCAGGTCCACCAGAACTGCGGGAAGCCGTGCAGCAGCAGCACCAGCGGCCCGTCACCCACCTCGGCGATGTGGAAGCGGGCGCCGTTGGCGGCGACGTCCCGGTGCGTCACCTTCCGGTCGCCGGGCAGGTCCATCCGTACGACCGAGGTCGGCTGCGCCGAAGGGGTGGCGGGGTCCGTCATGAGGACGAGCGTGCCACAGCCTCGATGGCGGCGGGCGTGCGGTCCTCCAGAGCGGGAGTTTCCGGGCGCGGGTGCGGCTTGGCCAGTTGCAGTACGCCGGCCGTCTGCTTCACCGAAGCGGCGACCTTCTGCGGGCCCTTGCCCTTCTTGGCCTTCTTGGCGAACACCGTGCCGATCAGGCCGAGCAAGCCGGCGACCAGGACGTTGGCCGCGAAGGACAGCAGGAAGCAGACCGCGAGGTTCCAGCCGCTCCAGGTCCGAATGCCGTAGGCGAGGGCGAAGTTGAGCATCGGCAGCGAGAACACCAGCACCGCCCCGGCCGCCGAGAACGCGCCGCCGCTCACCGCGCCTCGCTTGACGTCCTGCTTCAGCTGGGCCTTGGCCAGTGCGATCTCGTCGTGCACCAGCGCCGACAATTCGGTCGTCGCCGAGGCGAACAGCTGGCCGATGCTGCGTTCGGCGCCGACCGGGCTGCCGTCGGGTGCGCTCATCGCGGTCTCCCTCTCCTGCCTGACTGGGCGTAGTGCTTCCGTCCGGCGTCCGTCCGGCGCCGGCCGCCTTCGCGTGCCGGTGCCCGACCTCCGCCTGGCCGGTGACGGTCCCGTTTTTTGTACCGTCCCGTCAGATCATGCCGGACTGTCGTTCTCCTCGCCTGCCCCGCCCGGCACTTCGGCACGCCGCGCGGCCCGTTCGGCCGTCTTCTCGTCGGCGATCCTGCGGTGTTCGGCGGCCTGGTGTTCGAGGATGTCGGCCATGCGGAGGTGGTAGGCGGGGTCGTCCTCCTCGTACACGTCCGGGATGCCGTCGTGGTCCTCGTCCCGTTCCTCGGCCTCGTACAGCCTCCGGTAGTGGGCGTTGCGCATCTTCAGCAGGAGCGTGGCGAGCGCCGCCGCGACGACGGAGCCGGTGAGGACGGCGGCCTTGACCTCGTCCGTGAGGGTCGGGTCGCCGTCGAAGGCCAGCTCCCCGATGAGCAGGGAGACGGTGAACCCGATCCCGGCGAGGGTGGCCACGGCGAACACGTCGGCCCAGGCCAGGTCGTCGCTGAGGGAGGCTCTGGTGAACCGTGCGGTGAGCCAGGTGCCGCCGAAGACGCCGATCGTCTTGCCGACGACGAGGCCGAGGACGACGCCGAGCGTCTCGGGCCTGCCGAACACGTCCGCCATCGCCCCGCCGGACAGCGACACGCCCGCGCTGAACAGAGCGAACAGCGGCACCGCCAGGCCCGCCGACAGGGGGCGCACGAGGTGCTCGACGCGCTCTCCCGGGGAGCGCTCCTCGCCCTCGCGGGTGGTGCAGCGCAGCATCAGGCCCATCGCGACGCCCGCGATGGTGGCGTGGACGCCGCTGTTGTACATCAGCCCCCACACGACCAGGCCGAGCGGCACGTACACGTACCAGCCGCGCACGCCCTTGCGCAGCAGCACCCAGAAGAGCAGCAGGCCGGCGAGCGCGCCCCCGAGGGCGGCGAAGTTCAGGCGGTCGGTGAAGAACACCGCGATGATCAGGATGGCGAACAGGTCGTCGACGACGGCGAGGGTGAGCAGGAAGGCGCGCAGGGCGCCGGGCAGTGAGGTGCCGATGACCGCGAGCACCGCGAGGGCGAAGGCGATGTCGGTGGCGGTCGGCACGGCCCAGCCGCCGAGCGAGCCGCCCCCGGTGAGGCTGGTGACGGTGTAGACGAGCGCGGGCGCCGCCATGCCGCACAGCGCGGCGATCACCGGCAGCGCCGCCGCTCGGGGGTCCTTGAGATCGCCCGCGACCAGTTCGCGTTTGAGTTCGATCCCGGCCACGAAGAAGAAGAGCGCGAGGAGGCCGTCGGCCGCCCAGTGCTCCACGGACAGGTGGAGGCCGAGGGCGCCGGGGCCGAGGTGGAAGTGGCCGACGCTCTCGTAGCTCGCGTGCAGCGCCGGGATGTTCGCCCAGACGAGCGCGGCGAGCGCGGCGAGGAGCAGCAGTACGCCGCCGACGGTCTCGGTGCGCAGCGCGTCCGCGACGACGTTCCGCTCGGGCAGGGACAGGCGCCCGAAAGCCCTGCGGGCGGCGGTGGCGGTTGCGGAGCGGGAACGAGAACGGGGCGCGGTCACGGGAACCTCCGGGCGGCGGCAGGACGAATCACATGCCGACCAGACTTCCCGGCGCACCTAGAGGATCTTTTTACGTTGTCGTTGTGCTGTTCACCCTACCCAAAGCGCGCCGGGCGTGCGGGACGGGCGGGGGAAGGGGCACCCGAGGGCGGTGACGTCTGTGACGTCCGCGTCGCTGTGACGTCTGCGTCGCTGTGACGTCTGCGTCGCTGTGACGTCTGCGTTGCGTTGACGTCTGTGCCGCCGGGTGCCCCTTCGGGGCCGCTCTCAGTCCTCGCTGGGCGCCGCCGGCAGCTTGGACTGGATGAGGTTCATGACCGTGGAGTCGGTCAGCGTGGTGACGTCACCGAGCTGCCGGTTCTCGGCCACGTCGCGCAGCAGGCGGCGCATGATCTTGCCCGAGCGGGTCTTCGGCAGCTCGGCCACCGGCAGGATCCGCTTCGGCTTGGCGATCGGGCCGAGTGTGCTGCCCACGTGGTTGCGCAGCTCCGCGACCAGGTCGTCGGTCTCCGTGACCGTGCCGCGCAGGATCACGAAGGCGACGATCGCCTGCCCGGTCGTCTCGTCCGCCGCGCCGACCACGGCGGCCTCGGCGACCGCGGGGTGGGAGACGAGGGCGGACTCGACCTCGGTGGTGGAGATGTTGTGCCCGGACACCAGCATCACGTCGTCGACGCGGCCGAGCAGCCAGATGTCGCCGTCGTCGTCCTTCTTGGCGCCGTCGCCCGCGAAGTAGCGGCCCTCGAAGCGCGACCAGTAGGTGTCGATGAACCGCTGGTCGTCACCCCAGATGGTGCGCAGCATCGACGGCCACGGCTCGGTGAGCACCAGATAGCCACCGCCGCCGTTGGGCACCTCGTTCGCCTCGTCGTCCACGACGGTCGCGCTGATGCCGGGCAGCGCGCGCTGCGCCGAACCGGGCTTGGCCTCGGTCACGCCCGGCAGCGGGGAGATCATCATGCCGCCGGTCTCCGTCTGCCACCAGGTGTCGACCACCGGGGTGCGGTCCGCGCCGATGTTCTTGCGGTACCAGACCCACGCCTCCGGGTTGATCGGCTCGCCCACCGAGCCGAGCACGCGCAGGGAGGACAGGTCGAACTTGGCGGGGATGTCCTCGCCCCACTTCATGAACGTACGGATCGCGGTCGGCGCCGTGTACAGGATCGTCACGCCGTACTTCTGCACGATCTCCCAGAAGCGGCCCTGGTGCGGGGTGTCCGGCGTGCCCTCGTACATGACCTGCGTCCCGCCGTTGGCCAGCGGCCCGTACACGATGTACGAGTGGCCGGTGACCCAGCCGACGTCGGCGGTGCACCAGTACACGTCCGTCTCCGGCTTGAGGTCGAAGACCGCCCAGTGCGTGTACGCGACCTGGGTGAGGTAGCCGCCGGAGGTGTGCAGGATGCCCTTGGGCTTACCCGTGGTGCCCGAGGTGTAGAGGATGAACAGCGGGTGCTCCGCCTCGAACGCCTCCGGGGTGTGCTCGGCCGACTGACGGCCGACCGCCTCGTGCCACCACAGGTCGCGGCTGTCGTCCCAGGCGACGTCCTGGCCGGTGCGGCGGACCACGAGCACGTTGCGCACGCCCTCCACACGGCCGACCGCCTCGTCCACGGCGGGCTTGAGCGCGGACGGCTTGCCCCGCCGGTAGCCGCCGTCGGCCGTGATCACGACCTTGGCGTCGGCGTCCTGGATGCGGGTGGCCAGCGCGTCCGCGGAGAAGCCGCCGAAGACGACGGAGTGCGCGGCGCCGATCCGGGCGCAGGCCAGCATCGCGACCGCGGTCTCCGGGATCATCGGCATGTAGATCGCGACCCGGTCGCCCTTGCGCACGCCCAGTTCGAGCAGGGCGTTGGCGGCCCTGGACACCTCGTCCTTGAGTTCGGCGTAGGTGATGGCGCGGCTGTCGCCGGGCTCGCCCTCGAAGTGGATCGCCACCCGGTCGCCGTTCCCGGCCTCGACATGCCGGTCCACGCAGTTGTACGCCACGTTGAGCGTGCCGTCCTTGAACCACTTGGCGAACGGCGGGTTCGACCAGTCGAGGGTCTCGGTCGGCTCCTTGGCCCAGGTCAGCCGGCGGGCCTGCTCGGCCCAGAAGCCGAGCCTGTCAGCCTTGGCCTGTTCGTACGCCTCTGCCGTGACGTTGGCGTTGGCGGCCAGGTCAGCGGGCGGCGCGAAGCGTCGCTCCTCCCTCAAGAGGTTGGCCAGGCTTTCGTTGCTCACGACATCTCCCTTTCCCAGGGTGTCCGTTGTGTCCCAGGCCACAGCTCATCAGACCGGGGGGTCCGATGACAAGGGTCGACGAGAAATTGGTTTAGACCTGTTGTGGAGTATTCGCACAGCTCGGGTGGCGTGCGAGAGCTTTACGGTGGCCGGAACTGTTCAATCCATCCCACGGATGGCGGATGGTCCGGGTTCAGCATGGCCCACCGGGGAGCGGCGTCGGCCACGCCCGCGGGGCGCGTGTCGCCCGGAGTGCGGGTCAGGCCGGGCTCGGCAGGTCCTCCGCCGCTTGCACGGGGGTGAAGACGGCTTCCCCGCCTCCCCGGCATTCCCCGCCTTTCCCGTCTTTTGTGCCTTTCGTGCCTTCCGTGTCCGAGAGCAGATACGCCTGCGCCTCCGCCACATGGAAGTACAGACCGTGCAGCTCCAGTACGCCTTCACGCAGCGCCCGGGCGACCGAGTCGTGTGCGCGCAGGTGTTCCAACTGCTGGACGACGTTGGCGAGGCACAGCCGCTCGACCGTGTCGGCGGGCGGTCTCCCGTCCAGTACGGGTTCGCGGACATCAGGGTCGGCCATCCGATCGAGACTGGGAAGCCCATGCCGCAGCCACCGCCCGAGCGAGGACTGACCATTGCTGGGGTTAGGGCTAGGGCTGGGGTCGGGTTCGGGGTCGGGGTCGGGGCCGGAGTCGAGCAGGGCCCGCATCGCTCCGCAACCCGAGTGGCCGCACACCGTGATGGAACGCACCCCGAGCACGTCGACCGCGTACTCGATCCCGGCCGCCACCGAGTCGTCGCCGCTTCCTGCGCCCGGCGGTGGCACCAGGTTGCCGACGTTCCGCACGACGAAGAGGTCGCCGGGGCCGCTGGCCGTGATCATCGACGTCACCACTCGGGAGTCGGCGCAGGCGAGGAAGAGCTGCGACGGCTGCTGACCCTCCCGTGCCAGCCGGGCCAGCTCGTCCCGCACATGTGGCGCGGTGTTGCGCTGGAAGGCGCTGATGGCGCGCGCGAGTTGCTGTCTGCTCGGGTCCCGCCCGGTGCGGTGAGCGGAGTTGTGAGCAGACACGGGGCTGTGCGGGGGCGCGGAGCCGGAGGCGGACGCTCTTTCGGGGCCCGGTTCGCGGAGCATGACCTCGGGGCGGGTGGGGTCCGGGTCCGTGACGTTCGCGCAGCGGTGGTTGCGCCATGGCGTCCATGGCCGGCAGTGGCACCCGGCGTCTGCCGTGGGGACGGAGGCGGCGGAGGCGGTCGGGGGTAGGGGTGGGGAGGTGGCCGTCCTGACTGAGGAGCTGCCGGAGCTGCCGGTGCGGATTCCGGCCCGGTGTCCGGTGAACTCGACGGAGCCGCCGTGCGCGGTGTGCGAGCGCTGCCAGTCCTGGAGGGACTCGTACGCGGCGTGGTCCATGAAGGAGCCGCCCAACTCGACCACTGCCCGGGTTCCTTGGGGCACCAGATGGAGGGCCCGACTGAGCCGCGGCACCGCGAGGAACGTCAGTTGCCCCCGGACGTGCACGTGATGGATCCCCTTGCGCTCGTCGTGGGTGATCCGGGTGTGGGCGAGGCGGTGCAGGGCGAGGACGACGGCCACGCCGACCCCGAGAGCCACGCCTTCCAGGACGCCGAGGACGACCACGCCGAGGGTGGTGACGGCGTACACCAGCACCTCTCGGTGGCGAGTCACCGTGCGGATGTGGTGCAGGGACACCATCTGAACGCCGACGGCCATCACCAGGGCGGCGAGCGAGGCGAGCGGGATCAGCTCCAGGAGCGGCACCAGCAACAGCGCGGCGATCACCACGAGAACGCCGTGCAGCATCGTGGAGCCGCGGCTCACGGCGCCCGCGCGGACATTGGCCGAACTGCGCACCGCAACGCCTGCGACCGGCAGGCCGCCCAGGGCTCCGGAGACGATGTTGGCGGCGCCCTGGCCGAGCAGTTCCCGGTCCAGGTCCGAGCGGCCGGGGCGGGGGAGCGGTCCGGAGCGGCCGGCCACCAGCTTGTCCACGGCGACCGCGCCGAGCAGTGACTGCACGCTGCACACCAGGGTGGTGCTGAGCACGGCCGTGACGAGTCCGAGCACCGGCCCCTCGGGCAGGCCGGCCAGGGCGTGGCTGCGCCAGGACGGCAGGTCGACCTTGGTCAGCACCAGTCCGGTGGCGGAGGCGACCGCGGTGGCGCCGACCACGGCGACCAGGGGAGCCGGTGCTCTGCGCAGGAGTTGTCCGGCCCGGCCGGGAAGCCGTGGCCAGAGCAGCAGCAGGGCGAGGGTGAGCACGCTCACGGCGAGGGCGGCGGGGTCCAGGTCGGCCAACTGGGAGGGCAGCGCGCGGACGTTGGCGAGTACGGAACTCTGCGGGCTGCCGCCGAGGACGATGTGCAGTTGGGCGACGGCGATGGTCACGCCGATGCCGGCGAGCATGCCGTGCACCACCGCGGGACTGACGGCGAGTGCGGCCCGGGCCACGCGCAGACAGCCCAGGCCCAGCTGGGCGAAGCCGGCGAGGACGGTGATCGCGCAGGTCGTGCGCCAGCCGTAGCGGCCGATCAGGTCGGCGGTGACGACGGTGAGTCCGGCGGCGGGGCCGCTGACCTGTAGCGGTGAGCCGCCGAACCGTCCGGCGACGATCCCGCCCACGGCGGCGGCCACCAGGCCGGCCTGGAGCGGGGCGCCGGTGGCCAGGGCGATGCCGAGGGACAGTGGCAGGGCGATCAGGAAGACCGCGACGGCGGCCGAGACGTCGGTGCCGGCGAGGCGGAAGCCGCGCCGCCACGGAGGCGGGCTGTGCGGCGGGTGCGAGTGCTGTGCGCGGGCGGAAGCGGTGGCGTGAGCGGGTGCGCAGGCCGACATGTCTCCGGCCTCCCTTCGGAAGCGAGCGATTCAAGGCTTGGCAAAGTAAAAGTAATGCCACGTAAAGTCCTTGCATAGATTTTCGTGGCAAATGAGGTGATGCATCACCTCAATGAGTGATGTGGGCTTTTTATCGGCTTGTCGTACTAATTCCTTCTCGCTCCCGTGCGACCTTGGCGGCGCTGTCGGCACGGCACCAGACGGCCGGCCCAGCACCAGCACACGCCGTCTCGGCGTTGGACGAGAGAAGGAAGAAGGTGGGCGGAACATGGCCGCCACCCAGAGGATCGCCGTGGGCGTCGTCGCCGCCGCGGCCTGTGCCTCGTCGCTCGCCGGTTGTGCGAGCGGCACCGACGCTCCCCAGCACGGCTTGCACGGCCCGCAGAAGGCCGTCGTTCAGCCGCCCGGCAGCGTCATCCGCCTGATCGGGGACGGGTCCACCGCGTACACCGGCGCCCAGCCGTACCTGCCCAAGCCGGAGCGGCTGAAGGCGGGTGAGAAGCCCCCGCAGTTCGTCGTGTTCTCCTGGGACGGCGCGGGCGAGGACAGCCAGAAGCTGTTCTCGCACTTCCGTGAGGTCGCCAAGGAGAACAACGCCAAGATGACGTTCTTCCTCAGCGGCGTGTACATGCTGCCGAAGGACAAGCGCGACCTGTACCGGCCCCCGCAGCACGCGCAGGGCAGCTCGGAGATCGGCTTCAACGACGCCCAGGGCATCACCGACACGGCCCAGCAGGTGCGCCTGGCGTGGCTGGAGGGCAACGAGATCGGCACCCACTTCAACGGCCACTTCTGCGGCCCCGACGGCGGGGTCGGCCAGTGGTCGGTCGACGAGTGGAAGAGCGAGATCGACCAGGCCAAGCAGTTCGTGAAGACCTGGAAGACCAACAGCGGCCTCAAGAACCTGTCGCCGCTGCCCTTCGACTACGACAAGGAGCTGATCGGCGGCCGCACTCCCTGCCTGGAGGGGCAGAAGAACTTCATGAAGGCGGCGAGCCGGATGGGCTTCCGCTACGACAGCAGCGGTGTCGACAACCAGGTGTGGCCCAAGAAGAAGGAAGGGCTGTGGGACCTGTCCATGCAGCTCGTCCCCTTCCCCGGGCACACCTTCGAGCAGCTGACCATGGACTACAACTTCATGGTCAACCAGTCGGGCACCCTGACCCAGGGCGACCCCGACAAGTTCGGCTACTGGGGTGACCAGATGCGCGACGGCCTGCTCAAGGGCTTCTACCGGGCCTACGACGGCAACCGGGCGCCGCTGGTCATCGGCAACCACTTCGAGTCCTGGAACGGCGGCACCTACATGCGCGCCGTCGAGGACGTGGTGAAGGAGGTGTGCAACAAGCCCGACGTGCGCTGCGTCTCCTTCCACCAGCTCACCGACTGGCTGGACGCCCAGGACCCGCAGACCCTCGCCAAGCTGCGCGGGCTGGAGGTCGGCGAGGCCCCGAAGCAGGGGTGGGCGTCCTTCCTGTCGGGCCGGCCGGCCCCGGCGCCCAAGGGAGTTCCCGGGGCGCCCAAGCCGTAGGGCGGGCCGTCAGGCGGGGGTGGTGACGCCCTCGCGCAGGACGAATCCGGGGTCGATCTGCGCCGCCAGATCGGCCCCCGTCCGCTCGTTGCCCCAGGAGGCGGCGTTCTTCAGGTGGAAGTGGGCCATCTGCTGGGTGTACCGCTCCCAGTCGCGCAGCTCGTAGGTGGCGTCGGCGGCCACCTGGAGCAGGCGCAGGGCCCGGCGGTCGGCGTCGTCCAGGAACTCGAACCGGGGCGGCCGGCCCTTCTCCATGGCGCGCACCCAGTCCGAGTGCCCGACGGTCACGAGCAGGTCCTCGCCGACCTCGGCGCGCAGGAAGTCCAGGTCGTCCTGGCCCTGCACCTTGTTGCCGACGACCCTCAGCACGACGCCGAAGTCCCGGGCGTACTCCTTGTACTGGCGGTAGACGGAGACCCCCTTCCGGGTCGGCTCGGCGACGAGGAACGTGATGTCGAAGCGGGTGAACATCCCGGAGGCGAAGGAGTCGGAGCCGGCCGTCATGTCGACCACGACGTACTCGTCGCGGCTGTCCACCAGGTGGTTCAGGAACAGCTCCACCGCTCCGGTCTTGGAGTGGTAACAGGCGACCCCCAGGTCGGCGTCCGTGAAGGGGCCGGTGACCATCAAACGCGCGGCGCCGCCGTCGAGTTCCACCTCCCGGGCGCAGGCGTCGTAGACCGGGTTGTCCTCGCTCACGCGCAGCAGCCGTGAGCCCTCACCGGGCGGAGTGGTCTTGATCATCGTCTCCGCGGAGGCGATACGGGGGTTGTCGCCGCGCAGATAGTCCTTGATCAGCGGCAGCCGGTCGCCCATCGCGGGCAGCGCCGTCGCCTCGGACTCCTCCAGGCCCAGCGCGCAGCCCAGGTGCTGGTTGATGTCCGCGTCCACGGCGACGACCGGTGCGCCGGCCGCCGCGAGGTGCCGGACGAAGAGGGAGGACAGAGTGGTCTTGCCGCTGCCGCCCTTCCCGACGAAAGCAATTTTCATGTTCACCAAGCGTAGTGGGGCGCAAGCGCTGGGTGGTGCCTCGCGTGAAGAAGACCACTCCTTCGGGGAAGGGGCCGTACGGGTGCGTAGGGTCGGACTCATGAGTACGACAGGCGCGACCGCCGACCCGCTCGCGGCCCTGGGCTCCCTGCCCGGTGTGGCCGAGTCCGTGGAGTCCGTGCGCAAGGCAGTGGACCGGGTCTACGGGCACCGGATCATGCGGCGCCGGAGCAACGCGATCACCTCGGAGGCGGCGCTGCGCGGCGCACGCGGCTCCGCGGCGCTGTCCGGCGCGGACTGGGCCCTGGAGGAGGTGCGCCGGCGCACGGACTTCAGCGGCGACGCCGAGGCGCGGGTCCTGGGCGCGGCCCTGCGGCTGACGGCCGAGGCCGGCCAGCTGCTGTCGATCTGGCGGCAGTCGCCGCTCAGGGTCCTGGCCCGGCTGCACCTGGTGGCCGCCGCGGGACGCGAGGACGCCGCCGTCGGGCGGCCGCGCCAGGCGGGCGAGCCCGTCGACGAGCCGCTGGTCGAGCTGGCGCCGCCGGGTGCGGCCGAGGTCTCCGGGCGACTGGAGGGGCTGTCGCAGCTGATCATCGCGGGCAGTTCGGCGCCCGCTCTGGTGACGGCCGCCGTCGTGCACGGCGAACTGCTGGCGCTGCGTCCCTTCGTCTCCCACAACGGCCTGGTCGCACGGGCGGCCGAGCGCATCGTCCTGGTCGGCAGCGGCCTGGACCCGAAGTCGGTCTGCCCGGCCGAGGTCGGCCACGCGGAGCTGGGCCGGGCCGCGTATGTGGCCGCTCTGGACGGCTATGTCTCCGGCACCCCCGACGGCATGGCGGCCTGGATCACCCACTGCGCCAAGGCGGTCGAGCTGGGCGCACGCGAGTCGACGGCGGTCTGCGAGGCGCTGCAGCGCGGAGCGGCGTAGGACGCGGGCGGCGCAGGGGAACGGCGCCGGGCGGGCCGCGGCGGATCGGGCGTCGGTGCTGCGCCCGGAACGGCCGCGCACAGGGTTGCGGCGGTACGAATACTCGTACCGCCGCCGGCATGACCACCCGGTTACCAAGCGTCCTCGAAATGTCGCCCATCAGGCCGGGATCTTTGCCCGTCACCTGGTGCGGCTGGCCCGTAATCGACGGGTCGACGTCGCGTGGGTGCCCGGTGTTCATGCTTCGGTCCGTGGGGCCAAATGCGTTTTAAAGGTGATCCTTTCGGATGTCCTTCGGTCTCGCGGGCCGTTGAGTCCTTTGTACTGCAAGCGAGGGGCAAGCGGAACCCCTCGTCACACTTCTTTACTTTCAGGTTCAAACGTGAACTAAACGGGCGGGCCGGGCCCCGGGTGGAATTCCGTGTCCCTGTTACCGGGGGCCGCGGGCGGTCAGGCGATCGCGCCCCGGCGCCGGCTCGCGTACCAGACCAGCCCGGCCGTCGCCGCCGCCGCTCCCACCGCGGCCATCGCGACGAGGGCCGGTCGGGGCGGCACCGAGAACCCGGGCAGCCGTTGCTTGAGCCGCACGGGCCGGTGGAAGTCGAGGATCGGCCATTCGCGCGCGACGGCCTCCCGGCGCAGCGCGCGGTCCGGGTTCACGGCGTGCGGGTTGCCCACCGACTCCAGCATCGGCACGTCGGTGACGGAGTCGCTGTAGGCGTAGCACCGGTCGAGGTCGTACCCCTCGGACCGGGCCAGCTCACGGACGGCCTCCGCCTTCGTCGGGCCGTAGGCGTAGTACTCCACCTCGCCGGTGAAGCAGCCGTCCTCACCCACCACCATCCGGGTGGCCACCACCCGGTCGGCGCCCAGCAGTTCACCGATGGGTTCGACCACCTCCGCGCCCGACGTGGAGACGATGACAACGTCGCGTCCGGCGCGGTGGTGCTCCTCGATGAGGGAGGCGGCCTCGTCGTAGATGATCGGGTCGATCAGGTCGTGCAGCGTCTCGGCGACGATCTCTTTGACCTGCCGCACGTTCCAGCCGCGGCACAGCGCGGACAGGTACTCGCGCATCCGCTCCATCTGGTCGTGGTCGGCGCCGCCGGCGAGGAAGACGAACTGGGCGTACGCGGTGCGCAGTACGGCCCTGCGGTTGATCAGTCCGCCCTGGTAGAACGACTTGCTGAAGGTGAGCGTGCTCGACTTCGCAATGACCGTCTTGTCCAGGTCAAAGAAGGCCGCTGTGCGGGGCAAGGAGTGGTTTTCCACAACCCTGAGCATAGGGGCAGCCCATTCGGCGTAAGGTGGGCGCGTGGGTTTGCCTGAGAGGGCTCTCGGGTACACCATGGAAGTCACGGATCGTTCGCGACCGTGCTAACCCGGTCCGACTCCTCCCCCCCCGAGTCGGCCGTGGAGACGACCCCCGCTCTCCCCCCCGGCGGGGGTCGTCGCATGTCCGGATGCGTTTCGCCCCTTCCCCGCGTGGCCGCGTGCCGCCGCCGCCGTGCCGTACGGCCGCTGTCGCCGCCTCCGTGGTCCGTGACCGTGAGTAGTTGTAGCGCTGCTCTGTGGAAGTCGCACCCGAGTCGGTGGATGAGTCACCGGTACGGGTGACGGCCATTTTCACAACCATCGAGTTGTCCACAGATTTCGATCAAGATCCACATCATTTCCCGGAACGCTGCACCGTGATTCCTGCGCGCTCCGCCGACGGCCGAGTTCATGGCCGGTTCCGTTTGCCGGGCGCGTATGACCGGATTCCGTCGGCCGCCATATGGAGGCCGTTCGCCGGTTCTTCACATGTTCCCGATGCGCGGGACCGCAGGGGTCTCGTGCCGGACGCAGCCAAGGGGGACACACCCGTGACCGGAACCGTCACACACGACCCGCCGCCCAGCGCCGCGGGGCGGCAGGGCAGACCACTGATCGTCACCGAGGACGCGGAGTTGCTCGACGACCTGCTGCGCCTGTGCGCGGCAGCGGGCGCGACGCCGGAAGTCCATCCCACGGTGCCCGAGCGCGGCGGCGGCTGGGAGGCCGCGCCGCTGGTGCTGGTCGGCGACGACGCCGCCCGGCGGGTGCGCGGAGCCGCGCGCAGACGCGGAGTGGTGCTGGTCGGCCGGGATCAGGACGACCCCGGCGTCTGGCGGCGGGCCGTCGAGATCGGCGCCGACCACGTGTTGGTGCTGCCCGACGGCGAGCAATGGCTGGTCGACCGGATCGCCGACGTCGCCGAGGGCGTCGGCCGGCCCGCTCTGACCGTCGGTGTCATCGGCGGCCGCGGCGGGGCCGGGGCGTCGACGCTGGCCTGTGCGCTGGCCGTCACCGCCGCGCGGGAGGGCCTGCGCGCGCTTCTGGTGGACGCCGACCCGCTGGGCGGCGGACTCGACGTACTGCTCGGCGGCGAGACGGCTGAGGGACTGCGCTGGCCGGCGTTCGCCGCCTCGCGCGGCCGGGTCGGCGGCGGCGCCCTGGAGGAGTCGCTGCCCGAGCTGCACTCCCTCCGGGTGCTCAGCTGGGACCGGGGCGACTGCGTCACCGTGCCGCCGCAGGCGGTCCGCGCGGTGCTTGCCGCGGCCCGCCGGCGCGGCGGTGCGGTGGTGGTCGACCTGCCCCGGCGCGTGGACGAAGCGGTCGCCGAGGTGCTCACGCAGCTCGACGTCGGGCTGCTCGTCGTCCCCGCCGAACTGCGCGCCGTGGCCGCCGCCGCACGGGTGGCCTCCGCCGTCGGGATGGTCCTGCGGGACCTGCGGGTGGCAGTCCGGGGCCCGTACGCGCCCGGTCTGGATGCTCGCGAGGTGGCCCGGCTGCTCGGTCTGCCACTGCTGGGCGAGGTGCCCGTGGAGTCCGGGCTGCGCCGCGTCGGCGAGGGCCGGACACCGCCCGGCGCGACCGCGCGCGGTCCGCTGGCCCGGTTCTGCACCGCCTTCTGGGAGCGGGCGCTGACCGAGGCGGGTACCGCATGAGGCCGGCGGCCGAGCAGCGGCGCCGCACCGATGCGCCGGGCGCGCGGACAGGCGCACGAAGCGCGCCCGGAGCGGCCGGCCCGCCCGGACCGGTCGGCGCGCCCGGCGCGGCCTCCGGGCCCGGGATGTCCGCCGACCTGCTGGACGGCGTACGGCAGTGGCTCGCGCGCAGCGGGGCCGAGCCGACACCCGCGCGCGTGGCGCAGGCGCTGCGCGAACAGGGCCGGGTGCTCGGGGACGCGGAGGTCCTCGGCGCGGCCGAGCGGCTGCGCTCGGAACTGATCGGCAGCGGCCCGCTGGAGCCCCTGCTCGCCGACCCGTCCGTGACCGACGTCCTCGTCTCGGGCCCGGACCAGGTCTGGGTGGACCGGGGCGGCGGACTGGAGCGGGTCCCCGTAGCCTTCCCCGACGCGGCGGCCGTACGGCGCCTGGCGCAGCGTCTGGCCGCGGTGGCCGGCCGGCGGCTGGACGACGCCCGGCCGTGGGTCGACGCCCGGCTGCCCGACGGCACCCGGTTGCACGCGGTGCTGCCCCCGGTCGCGGTCGGCTGCGCCTGTCTGTCCCTGCGGGTCGTCCGGCCACGCGCTTTCACGCTCGGCGAGCTGGTGGCGGCGGGCACGGTGCCACCGGGCGGGGACCGGGTGCTGCGGGCACTGATCGAGGCCCGCCTGTCCTTCCTCATCAGCGGCGGGACCGGCACCGGCAAGACCACGCTGCTCAGCGCGCTGCTGGGGCTGGTCGGGCCGGGTGAGCGGATCGTGCTCGCGGAGGACTCCGCGGAGCTTCGGCCCGACCACCCGCACGTCGTCCGCCTGGAGACCAGACCCGCCAACCAGGAGGGCGCGGGCCTGGTCACTCTCGAAGACCTGGTGCGGCAGGCGCTGCGCATGCGGCCGGACCGGCTGGTCGTGGGCGAGGTGCGCGGCGGCGAGGTGGTCCATCTGCTGGCCGCGCTGAACACCGGCCACGAAGGCGGCTGCGGCACGGTGCACGCCAACGCGGCGGCGGACGTTCCCGCACGGCTGGAGGCGCTGGGCACCGCCGCCGGGCTGGACCGGGCCGCGTTGCACAGCCAACTGGCCGCCGCGCTGTCCGTGGTGGTGCATCTGGTGCGGGACCGCGCCGGACGGCGGCGGATCGCCGAGGTGCGCGTGCTGGAACGGGACGCCTCGGGGCTGGTGCGGACCGTGCCGGCGCTGCGCTGGGGCGCGGACGCGTTCGTGGCGGAACAGGGCTGGGAGCGGCTGCGGGGGCTGCTCCGCGCCGAGAACGGGGAGGGAAACGGTGGGCGCAGTGGGTGAGTGGTCCATGGGGCCGACGACGGGGGCGGCGGTGCTGTGCGCCGGGGTGGCCGTATGGCTGGCCGGCGGGAGGCGTTGCACCGCTCGACGGGCGAGGTCGCTGTTCGCGGGCACCGGTGCGGACGCGGGTGCGGGTGTGGGACCGCCCGGCTGGGACCGGGTGCGTGCCGAACTGGACCGGTTGCGCGGCAGGTCGGCGGTGGAGTGGTGGGCGCCGGTCGCCGGGCTGCTGCTGGCGGTGCTGGGCGCGTCCGTGCTGCCGGTGGTCGCGGGAGCGGCCGCGGTGCCGGTGCTGCGCCGCACCCGGCTGGCCCGGACCGCGCGCCGGGCACGGGAGCGGCGGACGGACGCGGTGATCGCCCTGTGCGGGGCGCTCGCCGGGGAGGTGCGAGCCGGACGGCAGCCCGGTGAGGCGCTGTTGTGCGCCGCGCGGGACTGTGGCGGTTTCGGCCAGGCCCGGGCGGCGGTGCTGGCGGCGGCGAGGTTCGGCGGGGACGTGCCCGGCGCGTTGACCGTGGCCGCACGGCGGCCGGGTGCGGAGGGACTGCGCGGGCTCGCCGCCTGCTGGCGGGTGGCGGTGGACCAGGGCGCGGGCCTGGCGGCCGGACTCGACCGGCTCGAAGCGGCCCTGCGCGCGGAGCGCGACCAACGCAACGATCTGCGCGCACAGTTGGCGGGCGCTCGGGCCACCGCCGTGATGCTGGCCGGCCTGCCGGTCCTGGGGCTGCTGCTCGGCACGGCGATGGGCGCCGACCCGCTGCATGTGCTGCTGCACACCGGAGCCGGCCTGGGCTGCCTCGTCGTCGGCGGGGCGCTGGAGGGCGTCGGGCTGTGGTGGGTGTCGGGCATCGTGCGACGGGCGGAGGCGGCATGAGCGCGGACGTTGTCCACAGGCTGGGGATGATTGTGGGGGTCTCCGTACTCCTCTGGGCGGCGGTGCGCGGGCCGACGGCTCTGCGCCGGGAGCACAGAGCCAGGCGGCGACTGCTCTCGCTGCTGGACCCGGGGGCGGCCCGACGGGCGGAGCGCTCCGGGCTTCGGCTCCCCGTCCCGCGGGCGGCGCGGCGGTGGCTGCCGGTCGCGGGAGTCGTCGGCGCCGGGTGGGTGCTGATCGGCGGGCTCACCGGAACCGTCGTCGGGCTGGCCTGCGCGGCCGGGCTGTGGCGGTGGCGGCAGCGGGTCCTCGGCCGGCCCGAAGCGGAGTTCGACACGGCCGAGGCCGCCCGCCATCTTCCCCTGGCCGCCGATCTGCTGGCCGCCTGCATCGCGGCCGGAGCCGGCCCCGTGATCGCCGCCCAGGCGGTCGGGGAGGCGCTGGGCGGAGCCGTGGGGGAAGCGCTGGCCCGGGGCGCGGCGGAGGTACGGCTCGGCGGCGCGCCGGCGGACGCCTGGCGTCGGCTCGCCTCGATACCGGGCGCCGCGGCGCTGGCGCGGCTGCTGGAGCGGGCCGGTGAGTCCGGCCTGCCCGCCGCCGGACCGGTGGCGCGCCTCGCGGCCGACGTCCGCGCCGAGCGGTCGCGTTCGGCCACGGTCCGGGCCCGCAGAGCGGCCGTCCTGGTCACCGGTCCGGTGGGGCTGTGCTTCCTGCCCGCCTTCGTGGCGGTCGGCGTACTGCCCGTGGTGATCGGCCTGGCGGGCGGGGCGCTGAGAGGAGGTGGCGGCTGAGGCGGCGGTGGAGGCGCACGGCGCGCACGAGTGGACGCCGTGCGCAGGCTCGCACGGCATGAGACGCACGGCATGAGACGCACGGCATGGGACGTGCGGCATGGGACGTGCGGTGCGCGAGGCGCGCACCGCACGGAACGCGGGACACGACCGCCGCGAAGGGCGCGGCGCGTCGGGAACGACGGAACGAGACCTCACGGGGGTTCTGATGTACGAGATGGTGCGGGCACGGCTGCGTGCCCTGGTGGGCCGGATGCGCCGGGACGCGGGGATGGTCACCTCGGAGTACGCGATGGGCATCATCGCGGCGGTGGCGTTCGCCGTGCTGCTGTACGAGGTGGTGACCAGCGGACAGGTCAAGACCGAGTTGCAGAACATCGTGAAGCGGGCGCTCAGTGCCCGGATGTGAGCGCAGCCGCGGACGAGGGGGCGACCGGGGGTTCGTGACGGCGGAGGCCGGCATGGTCCTGCCCGTGCTGGTGCTGGTGGTGACCGCGCTGGTGTGGGGGCTGCTGGTCGTGGTCGCCCGGATCCAGTGCGTGGACGCCGCCCGGGTGGGTGCGCGGGCTGCGGCGCGGCAGGACCCGGAGGACGCGGTCGTCGCGGCCGTCCGGGGCGCCGCGCCGCACGGGGCGACGGTCACCGTGACCAGGGACGAAGGACACGTTCGGGTGGTCGTGGCGGCCGCCCCGCCGGGGCTGGGGGCGCTGCCCTTCGCGATCCGGGAGCAGGCCGTGGCGGACGCGGAGGAGACGGTGGGGGCACGGCCGGGGGAGGCGGCCTCATGAGGGACCGCTTCGCGGCCCGCGACCGCGGCTCGGCCACTGTGTGGAGCCTGGGCGCGATCACCCTGCTGTGCGTGGTGTTCGGTGTCGGCCTCGCACTGGGGCAGGCCGTGGTCACCCGGCACCGCGCGGCCGGGGCCGCCGACCTCGCGGCGCTGGCCGCGGCGGACCACTGGTCCGAGGGCGGTACGGCCGCCTGCGCCAGGGCGGACCGGCTGGCACGGGCGCAGCACACCCGGCTCGTGCGGTGCGCGATCGTGGGCGACACCTCCGATGTGACGGCGGTGTCGGAACGCGGGCCGTTCACGGCGCGGGCCCGGGCGAGGGCGGGGCCGGCGGCTCCCGGCCTCACCGGGGCGGGTCAAGGAGCCGCCGGTGCCTCCTCCGGTGCCTCTTCCTCCGGTTCCTCCGGGGCTCCCTTCAGCAGCACCGTCAGCAGGCGGACGGCGCCTCTCTTGTGGAGCGGGTCGTTGCCGTTGCCGCACTTGGGGGACTGGATGCAGGACGGGCACCCGGCGTCGCACTCGCAGGAGGCGATGGCCTCGCGGGTGGCGGTGAGCCAGGAGCGGGCGGTGCGGAAGGCGCGTTCCGCGAAGCCCGCGCCGCCCGGGTGGCCGTCGTAGACGAAGACCGTGGGCAGCAGCGTGTCCGGGTGCAGCGGGATGGAGACACCGCCGATGTCCCAGCGGTCGCAGGTCGCGAACAGGGGCAGCATGCCGATCGACGCGTGCTCGGCGGCGTGCAGGGCGCCGCCGAGGATCTCCGGGTTGATCCGGGCCTCGTCGAGCTGGTCCTCGGTGACCGTCCACCACACGGCGCGGGTGCGCAGCGTACGAGGAGGGAGGTCGAGTTTCGTCTCACCCAGCACTTCACCGGTGATGACCCGTCGGCGCAGGAAGGAGACCACCTGGTTGGTGACCTCGACGGAGCCGTAGCAGAGGCGGCCGTCGCCCCAGGGGACGGTGACGTCCGTCTCCAGGACGGAGATGGCCGTCGTGTCGCGGGCGACCGTCGTGTAGGGCGGGTTCGCTTCTTCGACCAGGGCGACCGAGTCGTCCAGGTCGAGGGAGCGCACCAGGTAGGTACGGCCCTGGTGCAGGTGGACCGCGCCCTCGTGCACCGCCGTGTGGGAGGCGGCCTCGTCGACCGTGCCGAGCAGCCGTCCGGTGCCGGATTCCACGATCTGCACCGGCCGGCCGCCCTCACCGCGGATGTCCGTCAGGTCCGCTGCCCGCTCCCGGCGCGTCCAGTGCCAGGCCCTGGTCCGGCGGCGCAGCAGCTTCGCGGCCTCCAGCTGGGGCAGCAGGTCCGCGCACGCCGGCCCGAACAGGTCCACGTCCTCCTCGGTGAGGGGCAGCTCGGCGGCGGCCGCGCACAGGTGCGGGGCGAGGACGTAGGGGTTGTCGGGGTCGAGGACGGTGGATTCGACCGGCCGGTCGAACAGCGCCTCCGGGTGGTGGACGAGGAAGGTGTCCAGCGGGTCGTCGCGGGCGACCAGCACCGCCAGGGCGCCCTGCCCGGCCCGGCCGGCCCGGCCCGCCTGCTGCCACAGGGAAGCGCGGGTGCCGGGGTACCCGGAGATCACCACGGCGTCCAGGCCGGAGACGTCGACGCCTAGTTCCAGGGCGGTGGTGGCGGCCAGGCCCAGCAGCTCGCCGGAGTGCAGGGCGCGTTCCAGGGCGCGGCGCTCCTCGGGGAGGTAGCCGCCCCGGTACGCCGCGACACGCCGGGCCAGCGGCCGGTCGATCTCCGCCAGCCGTTCCTGGGCGATCACCGAGATCAGCTCGGCGCCGCGCCGGGAGCGCACGAAGGCGACCGAGCGGACGCCTTGCAGGGTGAGGTCGGTCAGCAGGTCGGCGGTCTCGGCGGTGGCGGTGCGGCGCACCGGGGCGCCCCGTTCGCCGTGCAGTTCGGTGAGCGGGGGCTCCCAGAGGGCGAACACCAGTTCACCGCGGGGCGAGGCGTCGTCGGCCACCTCCACCACGGGCAGCCCGGTGAGGCGTCCGGCCGCCGCCGAGGGCTCGGCCGCGGTCGCCGAGGCCAGCAGGAAGACGGGGGAGGCGCCATAACGCGCGCACAGCCGGCGCAGGCGGCGCAGGACCTGGGCGACATGAGAGCCGAAGACGCCCCGGTAGGTGTGGCACTCGTCGATGACGACGTACTTCAGGGCCCGCAGGAAGGAGGACCAGCGCGGGTGCGAGGGCAGGATCCCGCGGTGCAGCATGTCCGGGTTGGTCAGCACGTAGTTGGCGTACTGACGGACCCATTCGCGTTCTTCCACCGGCGTGTCGCCGTCGTACACGGCGGGGCGCACGGCGGTGCCCAGGGGGCGGGCGAGTTCCCGCACGGCGCGCTGCTGGTCGGCCGCCAGGGCCTTGGTGGGCGCCAGGTAGAGGGTGGTGGCGCCGCGGCCGTTGGCGGCCTCGGAGCCGTCCAGGAGCGTGGACAGCACCGGCACCAGATACGCCAGGGACTTGCCGGACGCCGTGCCCGTGGCGACGACCACCGAGTCCCCGTCGAGGGCGTGCTCGGCGACGCGTGCCTGGTGGGCCCACGGGTGCTCGATCCCGCACGCCTGGACGGCCGCGATGACCTCCGGACGAATCCGGTCCGGCCAGACGGCATGCCGACCCGCCCGCGGGGGCAAGTGCTCCGTATGAGTGATGCGTGCAGCCCGGCTCGGCCCCGAGGCGAGCCGGTCCAGGACCGCGCCCGGCGTCGGGCGGGTCGCGGCGTCCGTCGGGGATCCTTCGGATCGGTGATTCTTGGCCATTGGCACCGAGTGTGTCACCGGTGTGACGGACAATGGAGCCAAGGCGTCGTGCACGCCTGCCGGTAAGTGATTGAATGCCATCGCGGCTGGCGAACCGTCCCGGGGGGCTTCAAGCCGAGGTGCCCGAGGGGCGACCGCTCGATAGCAAGGTGCTGGAGGATCCGTGGACCTGTCCCTGTCGACCCGTACCGTCGGCGATCGTACGGTCGTCGAGGTCGGTGGCGAAATCGACGTATATACCGCGCCAAAGCTGCGCGAACAGCTGGTCGAGCTGGTGAACGACGGGAATTTCCACCTCGTCGTCGACATGGAGGGCGTGGACTTCCTCGACTCCACCGGGCTCGGCGTGCTGGTCGGCGGTCTGAAGCGAGTGCGTGCCCATGAGGGCTCGCTGCGCCTGGTCTGCAACCAGGAGCGCATTCTGAAGATCTTCCGCATCACCGGTCTGACCAAGGTGTTCCCGATCCACACCTCGGTCGACGAAGCGGTGGCGGCCACCGACTGACCGTCGGCCCCGGGCCGTCGTCCGGGGCGGAAGAAGTACACGCGGGGGACCGGGCTCTTCGGCGGCCCGGCCCCTCGACAGCACGCCCGTAGCTCCTAGGGGGATGCATGGCCACCGTCGAACTCCGCTTCAGCGCGCAGCCCGAGCACGTCAGGACCGCCCGGCTGGTGGCGGCAGCGGTGGCGCGCAGGGCCGGAGTCGACGAGGCCGTCCTCGACGAGGTCCGCCTCGCCGTCGGCGAGGCCTGCTCCCGTGCGGTGGGGCTGCACCGGAACGGCGGCATCGCCGCGCCGGTGACGGTGACGCTGACCGAGGAGGAGAAGCAGTTCTCCATCGCGGTCGGCGACGAGGCTCCGCACGCGTCGCACCATCCCGGGGACGCCCCGGGGGCCGTGGACGAGGCGGAAGCCGAGGAGGACGAGATGGGCCTCGCGGTCATCAGCGGCCTCGTCGACGACGTGCAGGTCACGAGCGGTGAGGGCGGGGGCCGGATCAAGATGACCTGGCCGACGACTCCACCGGCCGTGGTGCTCACCTGAGCCGATGGCTGTCTTCAGAGCTGTTCAGTCGATGGGTCCCGCTTCCAGCGGGGCCCATCGGCGTATCGGGGTCACCCGGGTGCCGTAACGCCGGCTGACCGATTCGGCGACGTCAGCCGAGTGACTCGGCGCTCCACCGCCGTCCGGTGGAGCGGCCTGGGCAGAACGCCGCCGTTTTTCGGCTGTTCGAGCGCCCGGCTCGGGGCCGAAGGGTCGGGGTCTCACTCCGAGTGGACCACCGCTCAGTCGCCACGTCGGCCCATCGCTGTGCCGACCCGCCCCCACCGGTAGCCGCAGCCGTGTGCCCTCGGGGAGGCAGCTGAGGCACCGTTCCGCCCGGCGCCTCAGCTGCCTCCCCGCACCCGCCGCTCCGGCAGACAGCGTGGCTGCCGCGGTGAGGCGGGTGAGGCTTCCGGCAGGGCACTGCCCCGCGCCGGGCGCCGCCCAGCCGCGCCGGTGGACGTGCTCTCCTCGCGTGCCTCACGCCGCCGCCATCAAGCATCCGTTCCGCCGAAGCGGTGAAAAATGCCAGGCCTACGGTAGTCCTGCCATCATTTAGTGAATTCATTCACGATCGATAGCCTGATAATGGATCAGCGGTCAATGGTTTTGAGGCGTTACCGCTTTCGGGCCACCCGAGCATCGGGCGATCATTTGCTGATGAGCGGGTGGAGGCCGGTTCCATTTACCGCACACTGTTTAGATCGGGTTCCGGTACCTACAATCCGTCCACATCTTGAGCTCAGCCCAAGCGTCAAGGAGGACGAATGGCGGGGCTTTCTACCCCTCATCAGTTTGGCCAGCCCACAACCCTCGCAGCCGCCGTGCTGACCCACGACAATCGGATCATCGTGGTGGCCATCGCGGCCGTCGCGCTGGCCGCGCTCGTGGTCGCCGGAATCCTGGTGCGCCAGGTGCTCGCGGCGGGCGAAGGCACCGACAGCATGAAGAAGATCGCGGAAGCGGTGCAGGAAGGCGCCAACGCCTACCTCGGCCGGCAACTGCGCACGCTCGGCGTTTTCGCGGTCGTCGTGTTCTTCCTGCTCGCGCTGCTGCCCGCGGACAACTGGAATCAGCGCATCGGACGATCGGTGTTCTTCCTGATCGGCGCCGTCTTCTCGGCGGCCACCGGTTATATCGGCATGTGGCTCGCCGTGCGCAGCAATGTGCGCGTCGCCGCCGCGGCCAGGGAAGCGACTCCCGCGGCGGGCGAGCCGGAAAAGGATCTCGTCACCGTCTCGCACAAAGCCATGAAGATCGCTTTCCGTACCGGCGGCGTCGTCGGCATGTTCACGGTGGGGCTCGGTCTGCTGGGCGCCTCCTGTGTGGTGCTGGTGTACGCGGCGGACGCGCCGAAGGTGCTGGAGGGCTTCGGCCTCGGCGCCGCGCTGATCGCGATGTTCATGCGAGTCGGCGGCGGCATCTTCACCAAGGCCGCCGACGTCGGCGCCGACCTGGTCGGCAAGGTCGAGCAGGGCATTCCGGAGGACGATCCGCGCAATGCCGCGACCATCGCCGACAACGTGGGCGACAACGTCGGCGACTGCGCGGGCATGGCGGCCGACCTCTTCGAGTCCTACGCCGTCACCCTGGTGGCCGCGCTCATCCTCGGCAAGGCGGCCTTCGGCAACGACGGCCTCGCCTTCCCGCTGCTGGTCCCCGCGATCGGCGTGCTCACCGCCATGATCGGCATCTTCGCCGTGGCGCCGCGCCGCTCGGACCGCAGCGGCATGAGCGCGATCAACCGCGGCTTCTTCATCTCCGCGGTGATCTCGCTGGCCTTCGTCGCGGCGGCCGTCTACACCTACCTGCCGTCGTCGTACTCGGCCCTGACCGGCGTCACCGACGCGGCGATCCGCGGCAAGGACGGCGACCCGCGTGTCCTCGCCCTGGTCGCGGTGGCCATCGGCATCCTGCTCGCCGCCGTGATCCAGCAGCTGACCGGCTACTTCACCGAGACCACCCGGCGCCCGGTCCGCGACATCGGCAAGACCTCCCTCACCGGCCCGGCCACCGTCGTCCTCGCCGGTATCTCGATCGGCCTGGAGTCGGCCGTCTACACCGCCCTGCTGATCGGCCTCGGCGTGTACGGGGCGTTCCTGCTCGGCGGTACGTCGATCATGCTGGCGCTGTTCGCGGTCGCGCTGGCCGGCACCGGCCTGCTGACCACGGTCGGTGTGATCGTCGCCATGGACACCTTCGGCCCGGTCTCCGACAACGCGCAGGGCATCGCCGAGATGTCCGGTGACGTCGAGGGCGCGGGCGCGCAGGTGCTCACCAACCTGGACGCGGTCGGCAACACCACCAAGGCCATCACCAAGGGCATCGCCATCGCCACCGCGGTCCTGGCGGCGTCGGCGCTGTTCGGGTCGTACCGCGACGCGATCACCACCGGCGCGCAGGACGTCGGGGCGAAGCTCACCGGGGCCGGCGCGCCGATGACGCTGATCATGGACATCTCACAGCCCAACAACCTGGTCGGCCTCATCGCCGGCGCGGCGGTCGTCTTCCTGTTCTCCGGGCTGGCGATCAACGCGGTGTCGCGGTCGGCGGGCGCGGTGGTCTTCGAGGTGCGGCGGCAGTTCCGCGAGAAGCCCGGGATCATGGACTACAGCGAGACGCCGGAGTACGGCAAGGTCGTCGACATCTGTACCAAGGACGCCCTGCGCGAACTCGCCACGCCCGGACTGCTCGCCGTGATGGCCCCCATCTTCATCGGGTTCACGCTCGGCGTCGGCGCGCTCGGCGCCTACCTCGCGGGCGCGATCGGCGCGGGCACGCTGATGGCGGTGTTCCTCGCCAACTCCGGCGGCGCCTGGGACAACGCCAAGAAGCTGGTCGAGGACGGCCACCACGGCGGCAAGGGCAGCGAGGCCCACGCCGCCACGGTCATCGGGGACACGGTCGGCGACCCCTTCAAGGACACGGCGGGCCCCGCGATCAACCCGCTGCTGAAGGTGATGAACCTGGTGGCGCTGCTCATCGCGCCGGCGGTCATCAAGTTCTCCTACGGCGACCACAAGAGCATCGGCGTACGGATCCTGATCGCGGCGCTCGCGCTGCTCGTGATCGTCGGCTCGGTGTACGTCTCCAAGCGGCGCGGGATCGCCGTGGGGGACGAGGACGAGGAGGACGCCGAGCGGGTGGCCAAGCCGGCCGACCCCGCGGTGGTCTCGTAGCGGCTACCGGCTACCGGTACCCCGCGGTACCGGGATACCGACTCCGCACCACGGGCGGGCGGCGCGTTCGACGCGTCGCCCGCCCGCCGCGTGTGCGGTCCGCCCCGCCGGCTTTCGTGCGCGGGCCGGTTCACCGGGTCCCGTGAGCCTTCTCTCGCTTGGTGCAAATGGCTGCAAGCCGGTACACAAGGGGTGCTCGGACCATGGTCGTCGTCCCCATGGCGTGTATGTTCCGGGGCCGAGAGCCATGGAAGGGACCAATCCGGTGAACAAGAAGCTCGCGGCCGCGCTGTCCGGCGGTGCGGTACTGGTACTGGCACTGACGGGATGCTCCGGCAGCAGCGGCGCCGACGACAAGAACGACGCGCTCGACACCTGGGCCAAGCAGGTGTGCGACGGGGTGCAGCCGCAGGCGAAGAAGATCGAGGCCGCCAACGCCGCGATCCAGAAGGAGACCTCGGACAACAGCAGCCCGGCCGATGTCCAGAAGACCGACGCCCAGGCCTTCCAGGACATGTCCGACGCCTACAAGGCGATCGGCGCCACCGTGAGCAAGGCCGGCGCGCCCGACGTGGACAACGGCCGGAAGAAGCAGCAGGACGCGGTCAAGGAGCTGAACGACCTCGGCGCCTCCTACGCCACGCTCAAGCAGCAGGTGGACAAGCTCAACACCAAGGACCAGGCCAAGTTCGCCGACGGCCTCAAGGACATCGCCACCCAGCTGGACAAGCTGAGCCGGAGCGGCAGCGACGCGCTGAAGAACCTGGAGGAGGGCGACGTCGGCCAGGCGATGGCCAAGCAGCCGAGCTGCAAGTCCGCCTCCGCCACGGCATCGGCCCCCGCCTCCGGATCCGGCTCCGCCGCCGACTCGGCGTCCGGCTCCGGCTCCGACTCGGCTTCCGACTCGGCCTCGCCGGCGAACGGCTGACCCGTACGACCCGTACGACCCGTACGACCCGTACGACCCGTACGACCCGTACGACCCGCACGACCCGCCCGACCCGTACGACGACCGTTCACGCGCGCGTGCCCGACACCGGTGCGGCACGCGCGCGTGCGATGTCGGTGGGAGCCGACACAATGGGGTCGTGAGTGACTCCAGCCTGCCCGCCCTGCCCACCGCCGACCGTCCGGACGTCGCCGCCCGGCTCCGGGACGCCCTGCTCGCCGTCTCCTTCACCGCGGACGGACTGCTCGAACTGCTCGGCGCGCCCGCGTACGCGGCGCTGGCCCGCAGCGAGACCGTGCCCGCGCTCCGGGCCACCCGCGGCGACACCCCGCTGGAGCTGCTGGTCCGGCTGTTCCTGCTGCAACAGCCCGTGTCGCACGCGCGCGTGGCGGACGTCCTGCCCGTCGAGGACTGCCTGGCGGCCGGCTGGCTGGTGCGCGCCGGGCAGGACGGGCTCGCCGCGACGGTGGACGTGCGGCCGTACGGCGGACTCGACGGCGAGGACTGGTTCATCGTGTCCGACCTCGGGTGCGCGGTCGGCGGCGCCGGCGGGATCGGCAGCCGCGAGGAAGGCGTCGTCCTCGGCGTCGGCGGCGCCTCCACGACCCTGGCCGGGATCACGGTCCGTACGCCCGTCGGCTCCGCGCTCGACCTCGGCGCCGGTTCCGGCATCCAGGCGCTGCACGCCGGCCGGCACGCCACGCGGGTGACCGCCACGGACGTCAACCCGCGCGCGCTGCACATCACCGCGCTCACGCTCGCGCTGTCCGGCGCCCCGGCCGCCGATCTGCGCCAGGGCTCGCTGTTCGAACCGGTGCGCGAGGGCGAGACGTTCGACCTGATCGTGTCCAACCCGCCGTTCGTCATCTCGCCCGGCGCCCGGCTGACGTACCGGGACGGCGGCATGGGCGGGGACGATCTGTGCCGCACGATCGTTCAGCAGTCGGGGGAGCGGCTGAACGAGGGCGGGTTCGCGCAGTTCCTCGCCAACTGGCAGCACGTGGAGGGGGAGGACTGGCAGGACCGGCTCAGGTCGTGGGTGCCCCGCGGGTGCGACGCGTGGATCGTGCAGCGCGAGGTGCAGGACGTCACGCAGTACGCCGAGCTGTGGCTCCGGGACGCCGGTGACCACCGCGACGACCCGGCGGAGTACCAGGCCCGGTACGACGCCTGGCTCGACGAGTTCGAGGCGCGCAAGGTGAAGGCGGTCGGCTTCGGCTGGATCACCCTGCGCCGGACGGACTCCGCCGAGCCCGTGATCACCGTGGAGGAGTGGCCGCACCCCATCGAGCAGCCGCTCGGCGAGACCGTGCGCGCGCACTTCGACCGCATCGCCTATCTGCGCGACCACGACGACGCGGCGCTGCTCGACGGGTTCTTCCGGCTGGCCCGCGAGATCGTGCAGGAGCAGGTCGGGCTGCCCGGCGCCGAGGACCCGGAGCACGTGGTGCTGCGCCAGCACCGCGGGATGCGGCGCGCCACGACGGTGGACACGGTCGGCGCGGGCTTCGCCGGCGTCTGCGACGGCACGCTGAGCGCCGGCCGCATCCTGGACGCCATCGCCCAGCTGGTGGGCGAGGACCCGGTGCTGCTGCGCGACCGCACCCCCGCGCAGATCCGGCTCCTGGTCGAACAGGGCTTCCTCGAACCGGGGAACTGAGAACCGGCGGGTCGGCGAGGCCCGTCTTCCACCATTTTTCGGTCATGTGCGCACGTGCCCGAACGGTTCCGCCCGGTGACCGGACACGGCCCGCCGGGCGCCCGCGCGCGTCCGGCCGTCCGGCGTTCACCGGAGGTTGGCCGCGCCGTCGCCCATGGGTGCCAGCCTGCCCGACCGGGGGACCGGAACGGGGAGGGGACGTACATGGAGAGCGGTCCGGCGATCTTCACGGGGGCGGTGTTCGCCCTGTTCGGAGCGGCTTTGCTGGGGTGGGTGGCGTACCGGACGCGGCACCGCGAACCGGTCGCGCTCGGCGTCGGCCGGACGGCCTCGGCGGCCCTCGCGACACTGGCCGCGCTGGCGTCCCTGGCCGCCGGCGCGTGGTGTCTCACGACGCTGTGAGAACGGTCGCAGCGCGGCGGCCCCGGTAACCGGCGCAGTACGTTCCGCATCGGCCCGAACGGGCCGGTCAGCGGTCCGGGCGGCAGGAAGGGCGGTAGTCGGGTTACCGTTCGAGTGGCCGTTGCGGGCTTTTCCCGTTTGACACGGGGGCGGGATGTACCGTCACACTCCGCAGCGTCAGCACGACCCGACCCCGGGTGCCACCAAGGCCTGGGGAGACCCAGCGAGACCCAGGCGTCGACCGGAGAGAAGAGCGAAGTTGTCCCCGACCAGCGAGACCGCACAGGGCGGCCGCCGACTCGTCATCGTCGAGTCGCCTGCCAAGGCGAAGACGATCAAGGGCTATCTCGGCCCCGGCTACGTCGTCGAAGCGAGCGTCGGGCACATCCGCGACCTTCCGAACGGCGCCGCGGAGGTCCCCGAGAAGTACACCGGCGAGGTCCGCCGCCTCGGTGTGGACGTCGAACACGACTTCCAGCCGATCTATGTGGTCAACGCCGACAAGAAGGCCCAGGTCAAGAAGCTCAAGGACCTGCTGAAGGACTCCGACGAGCTCTTCCTCGCCACCGATGAGGACCGCGAGGGCGAGGCCATCGCCTGGCACCTCCAGGAAGTGCTGAAGCCGAAGATCCCGGTCAAGCGCATGGTCTTCCACGAGATCACCAAGGACGCGATCCGGGCGGCCGTGGCCAACCCGCGCCAGCTCAACCAGAAGCTGGTCGACGCCCAGGAGACCCGCCGGATCCTCGACCGCCTCTACGGCTACGAGGTCTCCCCGGTGCTGTGGAAGAAGGTCATGCCGCGGCTGTCGGCCGGCCGTGTGCAGTCCGTCGCCACCCGGCTCGTGGTCGAACGGGAGCGCGAGCGCATCGCCTTCCGCTCGGCCGAGTACTGGGACCTGACGGGCACCTTCTCGACCGGCCGGGCCGGCGACCCGTCGGACCCGTCGTCGCTGGTCGCCCGCCTCCAGTCGGTCGACGGCCGGCGCGTGGCGCAGGGCCGCGACTTCGACTCCCTGGGGCAGCTGAAGACCGCGAACACCCTCCACCTCGACGAGGCGAACGCCCGCGCGCTCGCCGCCGCCCTGGAGAACACCGCCTTCTCCGTCCGGTCCGTCGAGTCCAAGCCGTACCGCCGCTCGCCGTACGCCCCGTTCCGTACGACGACGCTCCAGCAGGAGGCCAGCCGCAAGCTCGGCTTCGGCGCGAAGGCCACCATGCAGGTCGCGCAGAAGCTGTACGAGAACGGCTACATCACGTACATGCGTACGGACTCCACCACCCTGAGCGAGACGGCGGTCGCCGCCGCCCGCGCCCAGGTCACGCAGCTGTACGGCGCCGACTACCTGCCGCCGCAGCCGCGCACGTACGCCGGCAAGGTCAAGAACGCGCAGGAGGCGCACGAGGCGATCCGCCCCTCCGGCGACCGCTTCCGCACGCCCGCCGAGACCGGCCTGACCGGCGACCAGTTCAAGCTGTACGAGCTGATCTGGAAGCGGACCGTCGCCTCCCAGATGAAGGACGCGACCGGCAACTCCGTCACGGTCAAGATCGGCGGCCGGGCCGCCGACGGCCGGGACGTCGAGTTCAGCGCCTCCGGCAAGACGATCACCTTCCACGGTTTCCTGAAGGCGTACGTCGAGGGCGCCGACGACCCGAACGCCGAGCTGGACGACCGCGAGCGGCGGCTGCCGCAGGTCGCCGAGGGCGACGCGCTCGGCGCCGAGGAGATCACGGTCGACGGGCACGCCACCAAGCCCCCGGCCCGCTACACCGAGGCCAGCCTGGTCAAGGAACTGGAGGAGCGCGAGATCGGCCGCCCGTCGACGTACGCGTCGATCATCGGCACGATCCTCGACCGCGGCTACGTGTTCAAGAAGGGCACGGCCCTGGTGCCGTCCTTCCTGTCCTTCGCCGTGGTGAACCTTCTGGAGAAGCACTTCGGCCGGCTCGTCGACTACGACTTCACCGCCCGGATGGAGGACGACCTCGACCGCATCGCACGCGGCGAGGCCCGCGCCGTGCCGTGGCTGAAGCGGTTCTACTTCGGCGAAGGCACCGGTGAGGGCGGCGCCGCCGACGCCGGCAACGGCGACGGCGACCACCTCGGCGGCCTCAAGGAACTGGTCACCGACCTCGGCGCCATCGACGCCCGCGAGGTGTCCTCGTTCCCGGTCGGCAACGGCATCGTGCTGCGGGTCGGCCGCTACGGGCCGTACATCGAGCGCGGCGAGAAGGACACCGAGGAGCACCAGCGCGCCGACATCCCGGACGACCTGGCGCCGGACGAGCTGAGCGTGGAGCTGGCCGAGGAACTCCTCGCCAAGCCCAGCGGTGACTTCGAACTGGGCACCGACCCGCAGTCCGGGCACGCGATCGTCGCCAAGGCCGGCCGCTACGGTCCGTACGTCACGGAGATCCTGCCCGAGGGCACCCCGAAGACGGGCAAGAACGCGGTCAAGCCGCGCACGGCGTCCCTCTTCAAGACGATGGCCCTGGACACGGTGACCCTGGAGGACGCGCTCCGGCTCATGTCGCTGCCGCGCGTGGTCGGCGCCGACGCCGAGGGCCAGGAGATCACCGCGCAGAACGGCCGCTACGGCCCGTATCTGAAGAAGGGCACCGACTCGCGGTCGCTGCAGTCCGAGGACCAGCTCTTCACGATCACGCTGGAAGAGGCGCTGGCGATCTACGCCCAGCCCAAGCAGCGGGGCCGGGCCGCGGCCAAGCCGCCGCTGAAGGAATTGGGCGAGGACCCGGTCAGCGCGAAGCCGGTCGTGGTCAAGGACGGCCGCTTCGGGCCGTACGTCACCGACGGCGAGACCAACGCGACCCTGCGCTCCGGCGACAGCGTCGAGACGATCACGCCCGAACGCGGATTCGAGCTGCTCGCGGAGAAGCGCGCCAAGGGACCGGCCAAGAAGACCGCGAAGAAGGCGCCCGCCAAGAAGACGACGGCCACGGCGGCGAAGAAGACGGCCGCCAAGAAGACCGCCGCCAAGAAGACGACCACCGCCACCGCCAAGAAGACCGCGGCCAAGGCGACGACCGCCAAGAAGACGGCGTCCTCGAAGGCCGCGGAGGACTGATCCGGGGCGCGCGACCGACCCGGGGCGCGCGACCGACCCGGGCGCGCCGCGTCGCGCGCCCGCGCGGGCCCTCCTCGTGCGGGCGCTCCCCGTACGTGCGGGCGCTCCCGGGCGAGTGCTCCCCGCGCAGGCGTTCTCCGCGCGCGGGCGTTCTCCGCGCGGGGACAGGCCGAGTGGAGCGGACCGGCCCGGTTCTTCACGTCTCGTTCGCGGAACGAACGCCCCGGCATCACTTTGGTGTCGGGGCGTGCACACGTTCGGGCGGTCACCACGTGTTGTCGGTGCGTCCCGATAGGCTGAACGCATGATGCGAGCCGAGCAGCCAACGGCCCCCACCACCGCCTCCGCCCCCGACGACGCGCTGGTGGCGGACTCCCGCGAGCGCGCCGTCCGGGCGCTGTTGCGCCGGCCGCAGCTGAAGCGGCTGTGGAGCGCACAGCTCGTGGGCGGGATCGGCGACACCCTCGCCCTCCTGGTGCTGGTCCTCCTCACCCTCCAGACAGCGGTCGCCGAGGGCTCCTTCGGCGGCGGTTACCGGGGCGCGGCGTTCGCGGTGGCGACCGTCTTCGCGGCGCGCATCGTGGCGACGGTGCTCTTCGGAGCGGTCCTCCTCGGTCCGCTGACCGCCCTCACCGCCCCCGAGGGGCCGCTCGACCGCCGCTGGACCATGGTCGGCGCCGACGGCGTACGCGCCCTGCTGCTGATCGCCGCCCCGCTGTGGATCGACTGGACCCCCGGCCACGCGCTGACCCTCCTGCTGGTCACCGTCCTGGTCACCGGACTCGCCGAGCGGCTGTGGACGGTGTGCCGGGAGAGCGCGGCCCCCGCGCTGCTGCCCGCCCCGCCGCCCGAGGGCGCCACCGTCCGCCCGCTGCCCGACCACCTGGACGCCCTGCGCCGGCTCTCGCTGCGCACGAACTTCCTGGCGATCCCGCTGGCCGCCGCCGCCCTGGTCGTCGCCTCCCTGCTCAACAACCTGCTGGGCACCGGGCTCGCCTGGTTCGACCAGCACCAGGCGGCGCTCGCCTCCTACGTCGCGGCCGGACTGTTCGCCGCCTCCCTCGCCGTGCTGACCTACCTGGAACTGCCCGGCGCGCACACCCCGCGCGCGCGCTCGCCGCTCGAAGGACTGCGCCGCCCGAAGACCGGCGCCGGCGTCGACAAGGGCCGCACCGGGGCCGTCCCGCTGCTCGTGCTCGCCTCCGCGGCCGTCGCCGGGGCGATCGCCGCCGCGGTCGCCGTGTGCGCGCTGCACACCGCCGACCTGCGCGGCGGCCCGGTCCTCTACGGACTCGCGGTGCTCGCCGTCACCGGCGGCGTCGCGGCCGGCATCCGTACGGCGCCCAAGGCGCTCGTCACGCTGTCGCGGCGCCGGCTGCTGGCGCTGGCGATCGCCCTCACCGGCGTCGCCCTGCTCGCCGCCGGACTGGTCCCGGACGTCACCACCGTCCTGCTGCTCCTGGCCCTGGCCGGCGTGAGCGCGGGCGTCGCCGCCAACACCGGGCACACCCTGCTCGACCTGGAGGCCGAGGACTACCGCCGGCCGCGCATGACCGAGCACCTGCACGCGGTGGTCCGGGTCTTCATCGCCCTCGGCGCCGTGCTCGCCCCGGTGGTCGCCGCCGGAATCGGCCCGCACCGGCTGGAGAACGGCAAGTTCGTGTTCGCGCACGGCGGCGCCGCCTTCACGCTGATGCTGGTCGGCGCGCTGCTGCTGCCGGTGGCCGCGCTGGTCCTCGCCAAGGTCGACGACCGCTCCGGCGTACCGCTCCGGCAGGACCTGGTCGACGCCCTGCGCGGCGACGACCCGGTGACGGCGCCCGCCGCCTCGGGCTTCTTCATCGCCCTGGAGGGCGGCGACGGCGCGGGCAAGTCCACGCAGGCCGAGGCGCTCGCCGACTGGATCCGCGCCAAGGGCCACGAGGTCGTCCTCACCCGCGAGCCGGGCGCCACGCCCGTCGGCAAGCGGCTGCGGTCCATCCTGCTGGACGTGTCCTCGCAGGGCCTGTCGCACCGCGCGGAGGCGCTGCTGTACGCCGCCGACCGCGCCGAACACGTCGACACGGTCGTACGGCCCGCCCTGGAGCGCGGCGCCGTGGTGATCACCGACCGCTACATCGACTCCTCCGTCGCCTACCAGGGCGCGGGCCGCGACCTGTCCCCGACCGAGATCGCGCGGATCTCGCGCTGGGCGACGAACGGCCTGGTGCCGCATCTGACGGTCCTGCTCGACGTCTCCCCGGAGACGGCCCGCGAGCGGTTCACCGAGGCGCCGGACCGGCTGGAGTCGGAGCCGGCCGAGTTCCACGCGCGCGTGCGCTCCGGCTTCCTCGCTCTGGCCGCCGCCGACCCCGGCCGCTACCTCGTGGTCGACGCCGGTCAGGAGCCCGAAGCGGTGACCACCGTCGTCCGGCACCGGCTCGACCAGGTGCTGCCGCTGTCCGAGGCCGAGATCGCGGCCCAGGAGGAGGCACGGAAGAAGGCAGAGGAAGAGGCCCGGCTGCGCGCCGAGGAGGAGGCGCGGAAGAAGGCCGAGGAGGAGCGCCTGGAGCGGGAGCGCCAGGAGCAGCTCGCCCGGCTGCGCGCCGAGGAGGAGGAGCGCAAGCGGCGCGAGCTGGAGGAGGCCCAGCGCCGCGAGGCCGAACGGCAGGCCGAGGAGGCCCGGCAGCGGGCCGAGGACGCGCGCCGGCGCGCCGAGGAGGAGCGCGCCCGGCTGCTCGCCGAGGAGCAGGCCCGGGCGGAGGCCGAGGCCCGGCGCAAGGCCGAGGAGGAACGGCGGCTGCGGCAGGCCGAGGAGGAGGCCCGGCTGCACGCCGAGGCCGAGGCGCGGCGCCTGGAGAAGCAGCGCAAGGCGGAGGAGGCGCTGCTGCGGGCCGAGGAGGCCCGGCGGGCCGCCGAGCAGGCCGCGGCCGCCGCGCAGGCGGGCCCCGGCCGGCCGACGCCGCCCGCCGCCACGCCGCCGTCGGACGCGGTGACCGTGGCGACCCCGGTCGTGACGCCGGCGAACGCCTCGGGCGGCCCGGCGGACGAGACGGCGGTGCTGCCGCCGGTGCGCGACGACCGGGCGGCGGACGCGCCCGCGGACCGCTCCGGAGCCGAGGACCGCGCCGGCGCGTCCAGGACCGAGAACCGTTCCGGCGCGTCCGGGACCGAGTCCGAGTCCGAGAGCACGGCCGAGCTGCCGCAGCCCGCGGTGCCGCCGGCCGCCGCGGGAGCCGCGGACGAGACGACGGTGCTGCCCCCGGTCACGGGCGCCGCGGACGAGACGGCCGTGCTGCCGCCGGTCACCGGGGCGGCCGACGAGACGGCCGTACTGCCTCCGGTGCGGGACGAGGGGCCGGTGCCGGGGCGCGGCGACGACCCCGCGGACCGGGTGCCGCCCGGCTACTTCCGGGACGAGCGGCCGGCGGCCGCCCGGCCCGACGGTTCCGACGACCGCACCCGCGAGCTGCCCCGGATCGGCCCGGACGGCCCGGACGGTCCGGCGCGGGTCGCTCCGGACGGACCGGCGCGCCGCCGGTCCCGCCCCCGCCCGGACTGGGCCGAGGAGACCCCGCTGGACGACCTCCCGACGCTCGCGGACGAGTTGCTGGGACCGCGCGGCGACGACGGGGAGCACGGCGCGTACGGCGATAGCCGAGGCGCCGACGGCACCGACGGGACGGACGGCGGGGACGGCCGCAGGCGCGGCGGCCGCCGCCGCTGAACCGGCCGGCCGCCCGCGTACCGCCGGGCGGCCGCGCGACGACGGTGGGCCCGGCCCCCGCCCCGCCCGGGGTGGGGGCCGGACCGCGTTGTCAGTGGGGCCCCGCACAATGGATGCCGCACCGCGAAACATGACGGAAGGGCGGCGTGACCCATGAGCGTGTGGGACGACCTCGTCGGGCAGGAGAGGGTCAGCGAGCAGCTGGGCGCCGCTGCCCGGGACGCCGATGCCCTGGTCACGGCGGCCGCCTCCGCCGCCCCGCCGCCGGAGGCGTCGAAGATGACGCACGCGTGGCTGTTCACCGGGCCGCCCGGCGCCGGGGTCGCGCAGACGGCGCGGGCCTTCGCCGCGGCGCTCCAGTGCGTGAGCCCCGACCGCGCCCTGGGCGGTGCGCCCGGCTGCGGCTTCTGCGACGGCTGCCACACGGCCCTGATCGGCACCCACGCCGACGTCAGCACGGTCGCCGCCGTGGGCACCCAGATCCTCGCCGACGACATGCGCGACACCGTCCGCAAGTCCTTCACCTCCCCGGCGAACGGCCGTTGGCAGGTGATCCTCGTGGAGGACGCCGAACGTCTGAACGAGAAGTCCGCCAACGCCGTCCTGAAGGCGGTCGAGGAACCGGCGCCGCGCACCGTCTGGCTGCTGTGCGCCCCCTCCCTCGAAGACGTCCTGCCGACGATCCGCTCCCGCTGCCGCCACCTGAACCTGAGCACCCCGTCCGTGGACGCCGTGGCCGACATGCTCGTACGCCGTGAGGGCGTCGAGCCCGCGGTCGCGGCGGCCGCCGCCCGCGCCACCCAGGGCCACGTCGACCGGGCCCGCCGCCTGGCCACCGACCCGGCCGCGCGCGAACGCCGGGCGGCCGTCCTGAAGCTCCCGCTGCGCCTCGACGACATCGGCGGCTGCCTCAAGGCGGCCCAGCAGCTCGTCGACGCGGCGGCGGACGACGCGAAGGCGCTGGCCGAGGAGACGGACGCCAAGGAGACCGAGGAGCTGAAGGCGGCGCTGGGCGCGGCGCAGGGCGGCCGGCTGCCGCGCGGCACGGCGGGGGTGATGAAGGACCTGGAGGACAAGCAGAAGCGCCGGCGCACGCGCACCCAGCGCGACAGTCTCGACCTGGCCCTGACCGACCTCACCGCCTTCTACCGCGATGTGCTCGCCCTCCAGCTCGGTTCCCGCCTGGCGATCGCCAACGGGGACGTCGAGGACACCCTGGACCGCATCGCCCGGGGCAGCTCTCCGGAGTCCACCCTGCGCCGGATAGAGGCGATCGCCGCCTGCCGCGACGCCCTCGACCGCAATGTGGCGCCGCTGCTGGCGGTGGAGGCGATGACGATGGCCCTGAGAGCAGGCTGACGACCGGCGTGACCGGCGCTGGCCAAATGACGGCGTGACCGGCACTGACTGATGAGTGCGCGTCGCGTCACACCCGCTTGACGACGTCACTCGTACGAGCCCGACCAGGCGCGGAGCGCGGCGAATTGGTCGCAGAGAGTTACGATCGCTGGATGTACCTCAGGCGCGCCCTTCGTCCGGACAGCCCTCCGCGCAGCAGCCGACGCCCCCGGACCGCCCGCACGGCCGGTTCCTTCCTCGCGGCCGCGGTCCTGCTCGTCTCGGCCTGCTCCTCCGGAAGCACCCAGCACCGGACCACCCCCGCGGCGGAGGCGGTGCTGGCCGCGCTGCCGCGAGCCACGCCGGCCGCCCTGGCGCCGTACTACGACCAGAAGCTCTCCTGGCGGGACTGCGGGGTCCCCGGTTTCCAGTGCGCCACGATGAAGGCCCCGCTCGACTACGCCAAGCCGTCGGCGGGCGACGTCCGGCTGGCGGTGGCCCGCAAGAAGGCCACGGGACCGGGCTCGCGCCTGGGCTCGTTGCTGGTGAACCCGGGCGGACCGGGCGGCTCGGCCATCGGCTACCTCCAGCAGTACGCCGCCCTGGGCTACCCCGCCGAGATCCGCGCCCGCTACGACATGGTGGCGATGGATCCGCGCGGCGTGGCCCGCAGCGAGCCCGTCGAGTGCCTGGACGACCGGGCCATGGACACGTACACGCAGACGGACGTCACGCCCGACGACCGCGAGGAGACCGACGCGCTGGTCGCCGCGTTCCAGAAGTTCGCGGAGGGCTGCGGCGCCCACGAGCCGACGCTGCTGCGGCACGTCTCCACGGTGGAGGCGGCCCGTGACATGGACGTCCTGCGCGCCGTCCTCGGGGACCGCAGGCTGAACTACGTCGGCGCGTCGTACGGCACGTTCCTCGGCGCGTCGTACGCCGGGCTGTACCCGGACCGGGTGGGCCGCCTCGTCCTGGACGGCGCGATGGACCCCACCCTGTCCGCGCGCCGGATCAACATCGACCAGGCGACCGGCTTCGAGGCGGCGTTCCAGTCGTTCACGAAGGACTGCGTGCGGCAGAGCGACTGCCCGATCGGCGGCCCGGGCACCACACCGCAGCGGGCCGGGGAGAACCTGGCCGCCTTCTTCCACAAGCTGGACGCGCACCCCGTCCCGACCGGCGATCCGAGCGGCCGCCGCCTCGGTGAGGCGCTGGGCACCACCGGCGTCATCGCGGCGATGTACGACAAGTCGGCCTGGCCGCAGCTGCGCGACGCGCTGAACGCGGCGATGAGGAAGAACGACGGCGCGGGCCTGCTGGCCCTGTCCGACAGCTACTACGAGCGCGACTCCAAGGGCGGCTACAGCAACCTGATGTACGCCAACGCGGCCGTGAACTGCCTGGACCTGCCCGCGGCCTTCTCCTCGCCCGCGGAGGTGAAGAAGGCGCTCCCGGCCTTCCGCAAGGCGTCCCCGGTCTTCGGCGAGGGCCTGGCCTGGTCCGCCCTGAACTGCGGGTACTGGCCGGTCAGGGCCACCGGCGAGCCGCACCGCATCGAGGCGAAGGGCGCGGCCCCCATCCTCGTGGTCGGCACCACCCGCGACCCGGCGACTCCCTACCGCTGGGCCCAGGCCCTGGCCCACCAGCTCTCCTCCGGCCGCCTGCTCACCTACAACGGCGACGGCCACACCGCCTACGGCCGCGGCAGCCGCTGCATCGACTCCGCCATCGACGCCTACCTCCTCCGCGGCACCCAGCCGCCGGCCGCGAAGCGCTGCTCCTAGCCCCACCGCCCGCCCCGGAGCCCCCTCCGGGGCGGGTACGTAGCACCCTCGGAGACTGTGTAGACTTACGGACGTTGCCGCTCGCACCACGGTGCGTTCAGCACGCCGCTTTAGCTCAGATGGCCAGAGCAACGCACTCGTAATGCGTAGGTCTCGGGTTCGAATCCCGAAAGCGGCTCCACTGCGAAGACCAGCTAGGAACGTTCCTAGCTGGTCTTTCGTCGTTCAGCGCACCCGACGACGACGCCGTGCGCGGGCCGCGCGGCTGTCGGCGGTCTCAGTTCTGGTCTCAGACGCGGCTTCCGGGCGGGGCATGAAGGTGTCGCCCATGCGGCGCATCGCGTCCTTCGACAGATGTGAGCGGCCCTTCACGTACCGCCGGGTCTGGCTGATCTGGGTGTGCCGCAGGATCTCCATGATGGTCGGCATGTCCACCCCCAGCTCGTTCAGGATCGTGCCGGCGGTGTGGCGGCTCCCGTCGTACAGGCGTCGATCATCGATCCCGGCTTCCGCCAGCAGCTCCTTGAACTCCGCCCAGTCGGCCCGCGGGTCGATGGGCCGTCCGTCCGGCCGCGTGAAGACGGCGCCGCACTCCTGCCAGGAGTCGCCAGTCGCCGCGCGCAGGGCGTCCTGCTGTTCCTTGTGCTCGACCAGGTAGGGGACGAACGGGGGCGGGATCGGCACAGGGTTCCGGCTCTTCTTGGTCTTGGGCCGGGTGAAGACGAGCCCGCCGCCCTTGCGTTCCGGGCAGGTGCTCGCGTGCCGCGTGCAGCGCTTCGTGCACGGCTTCGGGCACCCGCGCTTGTAGCCGTTGTGCGTCGAGCAGTTCGGCGGGCACGGCTCGAACCGGTGGAGCCGGCCACCGCACGCGTGCGGGTCCTTGCAGCCGTGGCGCCAGGTGAGCCGCTGGAGCTGCCACTGCGGGTGGAACAGTTCGTTCTCCAGATCGACGTACGGCCACCGCAGGCCCAGGGTCTCGCCCTGCCGGAAGCCCATGCCGACGCCGACGCACCACCGCATGAAGGTGGGCCTCTTCGCCGCGGCTTCCAGGAACGCCTTGGCCTCCTCGGTGGTGAAGGGGTTCGCCTCGGTCTCATCGACGGTGGGCGGGTCAACCAGCGTTGCCACGTTCTCGCTGATGATTCGGCGGCGATGGGCGATCTTGAGTGCCCGCGACAGGATGCGGTGGACCTTCAGCACGTGCGAGGGCGCGTGACCCTCGTCCAGCATGGCGCGGTACATCCGCTCCAGGTGCTCCGGGGCCAGTTTGTCGAGCCGGTGCTGCCCCACTCCAGGGATGATGTCGTTGCGGGTCTTCGACCAGTAGTCGTCCAGCGACCGCGGCTTGAGTTTCAGGCTCGCAATCTCGGTCAGGTAGGTCTCCATCCACTGTGCGATGGTGGGCTTGCGGCCGGCCTTCGGGGCGCGGCCCTTGTCGCGCAGCGCTTCCAGCTCGCGGACCTTGCGGCGCACTTCCGGTTCCGACTTTGCCCGGCGGTGGCGCCGGTCGGGGCTGCCGTCGTTCTTGACGCCCATCGTGACGCGACCGTGCCACCAGCCGTCAGACCCGAGGTAGATGGACGACTCCAGGTTGGCCTTGCGGGGGCTCATGCACTCCTCCGGACGCGGTGTGACCCCGGGCGCAGTACGTCCGGGGTCATACCGCGCGGGTTCAGATCAGTGGGTCTGCGGTTCGAGGGCGTTGACGAACTCTTCGAGGTCGCTTCGCCGGATGCGGCGGGACCGTCCCCGCTTGATGAACTTCAGCTCCCCGGCCGCCATCAGCTCGTAGACGGTGGAGCGACCGAAGCTGAGCGCTTCGGCGGCTTCCTCCGGGGTGTAGAGAAGGCGGTCGACAGGGGCGACGGCGGTGCTCATTCGGTGACTCCTCCGGGGGTGTCCTTCGGGGTGCCTCTCTGAGGGCCGCTACTTCCGCTACCGCCGCTACCGCGCAGGTCAGAGGCCTGTTCGGGGTAGCGGGAGCGGGTAGCGGTAGCGGATGAGTAGCGGCGGGGTAGCGGCTCGAAGGGCTGCTTGCCGCTACCTCATCGGTGCTGGTCAGACCACGTTTTCGGTGCCGGGTAGCGGAGGTAGCGGACTTTCGGGGGGAGGGGGGCAGTAGCGCGCCCAGGCGTCGTGCAGATCGGCGGCGTAGTAGCCCTTCAGGACACTCCCGGCGGTCTTAATGTTGCGGGAGGTGATGGGCTCGTTGTCCGCCGTCATGTACTCGGCGAGCATCCGGGAAAGGCGCCGGTTGTCGAGCGGCTTGCCGTGCAGGTCGGCCCACGGAGCGTCGTCCAGGGCATTGAGCCGGTCGAGGATCGCGACGGTGGGAAGCCGGTCGATACCGACCATGACGTGGTCGCGCAGATCGGTCAGCAGCCTGATCCCGAGACTGCCTTTGTCGTTGGCCTTGGACGCCGTCACCAGGCTGACGCACGCGGCGCGTGCTCGGTCCGGCCAGTGGCCGCCGACCGCGTCGGCGATGGCGAGCAGGGGTTCCCACACGTCCGCCGGCCGGTCGGAAACGCCGTCGGGCATCTCGGGCCAGGCGCCCATGACGGACTCCCGGGCGTGCTCGGCCCATTGGGCGAGCCGGTCACGGAGCTTGTGCCCCTCTGCCTCGTGAACGCGGGCGCGGAAGGCTTCTACCCGCTCGTTCCTTGCCCGGCGGCGCATCCGGATGACGACGGAGCGGGTCATGATCGTGTCTGGGAGAGAGCCGAGTCCGGCGACCGCGACAGCACAGTACGAGGGGAACGCCTGCACGGTCTGGTTGCCGCCGTCGCCGATGCACCGGTAGGTGACTCCGGTCCGGCGATGGCCGGCGTTGAGGAACCCGCGCAACTCCTCGTTGTCGCCCGCTTTCGGGCCGAAGATCGTGTCAATCTCATCGAAGAGGATCGTCGGCCGGCCGTTGGGGTTGGACACGGACCGGAACAGGGCGGCGGCGGACGCGTTGACCGCAGTCATGGGCTGCGGTACCAGAGTCTCCACGATCTCCAGCGCCCGCGACTTACCCGACCCCGGTTCCGGGGACAGGAAAGCGAGCCGCGGGGTGGAGTCGAAGCAGTCGAGCAGGTGGGCGTGCGCATCCCAGAGGGTGACGGCGACATAGGCGGCTTCATGCGGGAAGACGTTGAAGCGCCGGTGGAAGGCTTCCACCTCATCGAGCAGCGCGGCTCCGTCGATGGTGTCGGTCATGCGGCGACCCTCCCTTCCGGGGTGATGCGGAGCGGGCAGGTGTCGCGGTGGGCGGTGTGGGCCGAGATCAGGACCAGTACGCGACGGCGGTCGATGGCGCTGCGGTCCCGCCCGCACAGGCACCGCGAGGTCGCGGTGGGCATGCCGCCCTTGGGCGCGCTGATGAGCAGCCATGCCGCCGGGTACCGGTCGTCTCCCCGGCGCGAGTCAGGACGAACAGCAGAAGGGACGCCCTGACGGGCGGCGCCTTTCGGCTCGCCCACGCCCACCGCGGGTACGGCGGGTTCGGCGACATGAGGGTCGGCGGGGGTGAAGGGCTGGCCTTCCAAGGGGGAGGTTGGGCGGGGGCTCATGCCGCCTCCCGGGGGCGGGCTTTGCGCAGGGAGCTGTCCAAGGCGCTGCGGATCGTGGCGCGGCACTCGGCAGCGGTCAGTCCCCTGGCCTCTCCCGCCCCTTGGAAGGCGTCTTCTGCCACCTGCCGGGGGAGGTCGCCCCACGCGACGAACCGCCCCACCTTGAAGGCGCACCGGTTCAGCGTGACGTTGCGCAGCCCGTCCGGAGAGGCGGCGACCACCGCGCACTCCGCCTCAAGCGCAGCCAGGGCCGCGCGACTCCCGTCTACCGCGGGGAGCCTGAGCGGTTTCGAGGGAGCGGTGGGGGCGGGTTGCAGAACGGCGTGCAGCCAGGTGGGGAGAACGATGGCCGGGATGCTGTTCAGGGCCTCGTACGTGCCGGTGGGGAGCATGCTGCCGGCGGCGACGACGTAGCCGCCGACAGCGCGGGTGTCCACCGAGTCCGCGACGGTGCCCGCGGTGCTGGTCAGCCGAGCTGCGTCCGGGGCGGTGAAGTACAGGTGTGTTCCGCCGCTCGGGGTCCGGGTGCGGTAGGTGTCGGGGACGGCGTGGCCGGCGCGCTCGCAGAGCGCTTCAAAGGTTGCCGCGCCGTCAGGTGCGTCCGAACCTCCCTTGTGCTCTGGCGTGTCCAAGTCGATGACCACCAGTTGCGATGGGCCGGTGGCGATCCCGACGTTGAACGGCGCCTGCGACCACGCGGCACGGATACGGCCGGGATCGGTGGTGGCGCGCTGCTCCCACTTCCGGTGCCCGCCGGCGCACTCGTCGGTACGGGGGCAGGTGGCCTCCCCGTGGAGGGCGGGCCGCTTGGTGCCGGGGCGCAGGGGGAAGACGTGCCAGCCGTGGGCGGCGGCGTCCAGTGCCGCGAACAGCACCGCGGAACGGGGGTCGTAGGTCATGCTGGAGACCTCCACTGTTCAGTTGGATGGGTGGAGTGGAGGGCGGCCCCGGGTTCTTGGCGGAATGAGGGGCCGCCCTTTCGCCCGCCGCCGGCGCATAGCGGGTCGGCGGGTTGTCAGTGGTGGCGGTTATGGTCAGCGCATGCTGACGACCGTTGAACTTGTGCCGGGCATGGTGACGACGCGCGATGCCATCGCAGCGGCTTTTGGCTGTGGCACGTTTCAGGGAATCGAGCCGGCCGCCGAGGCGGGCAAGGTGTTCGTATATTCCGACCCGTCCGCGGGTGCGGAATATGGATACACCTTCGACGGACGCGCGGAGGACGACGAGTTCGGGCCGCTGTACATGTACACCGGCGCCGGCACCAAGGGGGATCAGAAGCCCTCGGACCGTAACAAGTCCCTGCTGACCGCGGAGGACAAGAACCGGGAGATCCACCTGTTCGTCGCGGACGGCAAGGCACCCGATAGCGGCGCAAAGCAGCAGCGGTACATCGGGCAGATGATCGTGGACAAGATCACGTCATACGAGGTGCACCGCAGTCCCGACAAGGACGGGGTAATGCGCAACGTCCTCGTCTTCCGGTTCCGGCCGGCACCGGGAACGACGCCGGCGTGGACGGACGCGGACTGGCAGAAGCCTGCTAGCAAGTCCGGAAGCCTGATCACTGCCCCCGTCGTGCCGGTTCCGGAGCCGGTGGTGCTGCCGAAGCAGGGCAGCGCGAAGGTGACGAAGGCTGAGCAGCACAACGCGACGGAAACCATTGCGGACATCCAGGCCAGTCAGTGCAAGGTCCTGCTGCGTGAGGGCGAGTTGGTCACCGCCTTTACGGCGCACCTGACCGCGGCCGGTCACGAGACGCACGGCTTCGAGTTCGCCATCGAAGGTGAGCCTGGCACTCTGAGGCCCGACCTGTACGACGCGACGGACCACGTCCTGTACGAGGCAAAGGGACTGACGACCCGGGCCAACGTCCGGATGGCCATTGGGCAGCTTGCCGACTACCGCCGCAGCGTCCCCGACAAGGAGAGCCTGCGCGTCGCCGTATTGCTGCCCAGTGCTCCCACCCCTGATGTTCAGGCACTTCTTGCGGAGCTGAACATTGAACTGGTCTACCAGACCGAGGATGGCTTCGCCGGTTGGCCCATCGCCTGATCACTAGCTGTGCTGTCTAGGGAGGTTGGTGCCGCGTCAGCGGCGGGTGGCGGCACGGCGGCGAACGGTGTCCGGGAGGGTCTGGCTGCGCCAGGCAGCAAGTTGGGTGTACGCGGGTGAGATGTCCGCACTGATGCCGACGCGCCCGAGGGCCTTGGCGGCCGCCGCGGTGGTGCCGGTGCCGCCGAAGGGGTCCAGGACGATCCCGAGGGGCGGGGCGTAGCCGAGGATGAGGCGGCGGGGCAGGGCTTCGGGCATGGCAGCGAAGTGCCGGGCGTCCTCCAGCTCGGCGGGGACCTTGAGCGGGGTGGTGGGCACGGTCCACACGCTCGGCAGGCGCGCGTGCTCGGGATCGTGCCAGTACTGCGGGGCGCGGGTGAAGTGGTGGATTGTCTCGTGGGCGCGGACGACGCGGTCGGCAACGGACTCGGGCATGGGGTTGGGCTTGTGCCAGATCATCTCGGCGCGATGCACGAGTCCGAGCTGGTCGACGCAGCCGATCGCGTAGCGCCAGGGCATCCCGAACAGCGACTTGGTCAGCACGCTGGTGGTGACCTTGTGCCGCTTCGGGGCGTACTGGGTGCGCCCGCGCTTACGGTCGTGCTCAGAGCCAGCCCCGCAGGCGCCGCCCTGGACGGCGCCGCTGGGTGCCCCGTGGTACTTGTCGCCGAGCAGCACGAACATCGACCCGGACGGCTTGAGGACGCGGGCCCATTCCGCGGTGCACGCCCACATCGCCTCCAGGTACTCCTCCGGCGAGGACTCGCAGCCGATCTGCCCCGCGAGGTCCTCGCCGGCGCCGCCGTAGGAACGTTGGGCGAAGTACGGCGGCGAGGTGACGATCAGGTCCACCGACGCGTCCGGCAGCGGCAGGCGCCGGGCGTCGGCAAGGACCAGGTGCGCGGCCGCCATCGCCGGGAGCGCCCGCCGGCGCCCCGCCTTGCGGGCCCGGTACGCACGGGACCGGCAGGCGTCGTTGCAGTACCGGGCCGGGCGCCCCCGCCCCCGCGTCGCTGTCTCCGTGCTCGTGGCGAGCGGTGCACCGCAGCCCTCGCACGCCGGTTCCGTGACGGCTGTCCCCACGTTCCTCCCCCTCCTGCAAAACGTGACGGCAACAAGCCGTCTATCCGTCACGGCAATATCGTGACCGGCCCAGTTTTCGTGACGTGTTTTCGGTCCGCTTCCGTCACGAAATAGCCATCGTGGACATCGAGTTGGGACCACAGGGCGGGCGCTGTCAGTGGGCGCGTGCACGCTGAAACTGATGGGCACTCACAGCGAGCACAGTGACGGGGCGATATGGCGGGGCACCCCAACGCCCCGCTGACGCCGGAAGGGCGTCGCCGATTATGCGAGCGCGTGGACGCCGGGCTTTACGCCGGGGGCCGCCCTTGGCCGTGCCTAGCGGCGGATGACGACGGCGGTTGCGTCGTCGCGGTAGCCGTCCTGGTCGGGTCGGGCGGCGTGGACGAGTGCGTCGGCGAGGGCCTGCGGGTCGTCGGCGTGCCGGCGGACGAAGGCTTCGATCGCTTCGGCCGGGATCTGGTCGTGGACGCCGTCCGAGGTGAGGATCACCAGCGGGTCACTCACCTCGATCTCGCGGGTGGTGGCGACGGCGGCCGAGTGAAGAGACACACGGACCCAGCCGTCGTACTCTTCGGCGATTTCGAAGGGCGGGCCGTAGAGGCGGACCCACTGGCCCATGGTCTGGTCGGTGGTGTGCAGGGTGAGCTGCTGACCGTTCCAGCCGTAGGCGCGGCAGTCGCCCACCCAGGCGATCCGGGCGCCGGCCTCGTCCGCGAGTGCGGTGACGGCCACGGCGTCGGCCTCGTCGCCGTCCGGTCCGCGGTCGGCGACGAGGAGTCCGGCTGCGAGGATGCCGGCCAGTGCGCCCCGGTGGGCGGTGTAGCGGGCGGCGGTCTCCGCGAGCAGGGGTGAGGTGGCCGAGGTGTGCGGGCCGTGGCCGATGCCGTCGATGACGGCGGCGCCGACGGTGCCGTCTGAGAGGACGTACACCTTGGCCGCGTCGGCGTTGTCGAGAGCGGTGCCCTCTCGGGTTGCGATTGCCGTGCGGATCACACGTGCTCCTTCGTGGGAAGCGATCAGAACCGGAGGGCGCGGTCAGTGGCTCAGCAGGTAGTCGCTTCCTGCCTGGCGCAGGGCGGTGTGGGCGTCGCGGCTGCGTTCGCGGCCGGCGGCCAGTGCGGCTTCGGTATCGGGGCTGAACACCTCGCCCACCACGGGGCCGAGGGGTATGTCGTCCAGCTCGATCGCGGCCCAGACGGCTTTCTCGCCCAGGTCCACGAGGCGGGTGCCGCGGGCGGTGAGGGCGAGGCGGTCTCGGGCGATGGTGATCTGCGTGCGGAGCCGGTAGCGGGCGGCGCGGTGGTCGTCGCTCTCCTGGTTGCCGTCCCGCAGGCGGGCGATCGTGAGCCAGTAGTTCTCGCGGTAGCGGAGGATGGCTTCCAGCAGCGCGACCAGGGATGCGGTGATCTCCTGCTGGTGCCGCTCCCGGCGGGCGGCGTGGTCGGTGGCGCGTTGGGTGAGGGTCGCCAGTGCGGCGCCGGCGAGGGTGCCGAGCACGGCGATGAGGGTGGACCACATGGGGGCTCCTGGTGGCTCAGTAGTGGTTGTAGTAGCCGGGGCAGGGGCTGTCCGGGCAGTCGCATCCGTCGCACTCGTTGCAGATGTCGCCGTCGCACTTGGCGCAGATCTCGTGACCGGGGCAGCCGTAGGAGGCGCACTCGTCGCAGTACTCGGAGTCTTCGTCGAACATGTCGTCTCTCCTGGTCAGCCGCGGAAGTGGTTGCGCTTGATGACGGCCTTGCGGATGTTGACCGTGGTCCCGCCGCGGTGGCCGCTCGCGCCGAGAACCTGCACGGCGATCCAGCCGCCGAAGATCACGGCGGCCAGGATGATGAGCTGGGTGATGAAGGCCGTCAGGGCGGCGATGAACGCGGTCAGCAGGAACAGCCCGCCGCAGACCGCGCCGAAGCCGATCCCGCCGAGGGCGATGTTCACGGCCGTGCGGGAGACGGCCGGCTTCGTGGTGACCGGTTCGGGATGCGCGGGGTGGACGGCGTAGCCGGTGACGACCCGCCCGTCCGGCAGGACGATGCTCGCCACCGCCGGCACGGCGCCCGGCTGGACGGGCGCAACGTGTGCGGGCTGGACGGTGGAGGCGATGGTCTGGGGGCGGTGGATCTCGACCGCGGCGGGCCGCTCGGAGCGGTTCATGGTGCTCCCTTCGGGAGCGCCTGCCGGCCCGCGGCGCGCAAGGGCGCGGGCCGGCAGGCGCCGGGTGTCAGGGGTGTCACGAAGAGGGCGTCACGCGACTCTGACAGCGGATTGGCCTAGGGGTTTGGCTGTCAGGCGGGCGTGACGGTGTCAGGTGTCAGGCGGCCGTCAGGGCGGGGACGATGCGCCACCGGCCGGTGGTGTTGGTCGGCTCCAGGCGGCCGTCCAGGGCGGCCTCCTTCAGCCGCTCGGACACCCACGGCCGGGAGAGGTTGTGCCGCTCGCACCAGTCCATGAAGTCCTTCGGACCGACGATCATCTGTCCCTCATGCTCGAAGTCCTCCAGCGCGCGGGCGAACAGCCGGCGGGCCTCTTCGGGGGAGGGTTTGCGGCCGGGTTCCGGAGCGAACAGCGGGGTGTCGTCGCCCGGCTCGTCCTCGGGGAGGTCCGCTTCGGGGTCGATGTGCTGGTCTTCCGGGTCCACCAGCAGCCCGCCGTGGTCCATGTCGTCCTCCTCGACGGCCCGGAGCGCGGCCGGCTGCTGGTCGGCGTCGGCCGTGCGGCCGGTGTAGGCGGTACCGGCCACGCCGGTGGCGGCGCCGGCGGTGACGGGGTCGGCGGTGGCGCCGTTGCGCTGTGCCCAGGTGGCGAGCAGTTCCATGACCGGCACGGCGCGGTGTGTGAAGCGGCGGGTGCGGCCGGGGGAGGGGTAGCGCTCCTCGGGGATGCCGGGGGAGACGACGTAGCAGTAGCCGGGCCGGCGGTTGCCCCACGCGCCCGGATGGGCGCCGGCGGCCAGTACCTCGTCCGGCAGTGCGAACCCCTCGTCACGGGCGTCGCAGCCCAGCGCCACCACGGAGGGCAGAGAGGCGCGGGTGCTGGTGGACATCTGGTCGTAGGACGGCCGCTGAAGGGAGACGATCAGGGAGATACCGGCAGAGCGGGCTTCCTGAGCGATCCCGGTGAACGCGTCATCTCCCAGCGCCCGCAGGGTGTTGGCGGCTTCCTCGAACCATGCGACCAGGAATGGCATGCCGGGGCAGCCGCAGGGCCGGCCGTCGGGCCGACAGGTGTGCTCCGGGTCGTTCTGCACCTGTGCGGCGGCAGGAGTCCACTGCCGGTAGCCGTGGGCGCCCAGCCAGCGCGTACGCGCGGGAATCGCTGCCTCGACCGCGGCCACCAGGACTTCGGTCTGGGTACCACCCTCGGCCGACCAGTCCATGCCGGGCCGTAGCGGGGCGAAGTCCTGGAACGCTTTCGGGTCGGAGAACCACACGAGCACGTCCCGGCGGGAAAGGATCTCCGTCAGCAGGTTCAGGGCAGCGTCGCCCTTGCCGGAGCCGGTGCCGCCCGCGATGAGCAGGTGGGTGGAGTTGCGGCCCGCCTCCGGGTCGCCCGGGAGCCAGAGGTCGAGCGGGGCGCCGTCGTCGTAGCGGCCCACGTTCAGTGGCTCGGCGATCGAGCCGCCCAGGTTCGACGGCCCTTCCCACTCCACGACTTCGGCGAGCATGTCTTCGGGGACGATGACCAGCTCGCCGCGGCGGGCGGAGGCGGGGTTGGGGGTGTAGCGGACGGCGGAGGTCGGCAGGTCCAACGCGGACGCGATCCGGGCCAGGGCCTTGGTCACGTCGTCGTTGGTCTGCTCGCCCGCCTCCAGCGCGACCGGCGCGGTGACCCGGTTCGGCTCCACCTTGGCCGCGCCGATCTGGGCTCGCGCCAGGCCCACCTTCTCCAGCAGCCCCTTGTCCCCGCTCTCGCCCGCGACGGTGTCGGGGCTGTGGCGCAGGACCATGCGGACGTTCCACGACAGGGCGAGAGCCGGACCGGCCATCAAGTACAGGTCATCGATCGGACCTGCGGTCGGCCCCGCGAGACAGGCGGCGGTGGCCCAGGCGGAGCCGGCGGCCACCGTGATGGCCGAGTGCAGGCGCCGCTGCTGGCTCGTGCCCTTGCCGGCCCACCATGCCGCCCCGCTCAGCGCGACCGAGGCGAGGGTGAGTCCGACGCCGGCGGCGGCGCTGTCGGCCCACCGCCAATGCCCCACCGCGCCGGCCAGACCGGTACCGGCCCAGCCGAGCCACGGCGGCAGGTGGGGCTTGGCCCGGTGCAGCAGGTACTTGCCCACCCCGCCCGCGTCCGAGCCGCCCTGGCGCTGGATCTCCAGCAGCTCGGCGAGCTGCTGCTGTTGCGTACGCTCAGCCATCTGCCAGCCCCCTTACTGCTGAGCCCAGTTGATCTGCGGGACCTGCGGCCGGCGGGCACGGTGGCGCACGCGGTTGATCTCCTCCTCATACTCCTGCTGGAAGACCGCGTAGCAAGCGGCGGCGTTCTTCGCCGCATCCCGCAACGCGTCCGCGGAGCGCTGCATCTTGCGCGCCACCTTCTGTGCCCGCAGGCGGGAGCCGAACGCGCGGCCCTGCGGGTCCGGCACCGCGGCCAGCACGCCCTTGAGGATCTCCGAGCCCATTGCCACCTCGATGGACAGCGTCACCGCGGCGGCGCGCAGGCTGTTGCAGTAGTTCCGCACCTGTGCCGGAGAAGTGAACTCCGGGGCAGGAAGCAGCGCTTCGGCGTGCGGACGACCGACGCCACCCGAACCGCCACCGTGGTTGTTGACGGTGCGGTTGACGTTGATGTTGATGGGCGGGGCGAAGGAACTACCCAACCCGCCGACGAAACCGCCCGCGGCGGCGCCGGCGCTCGCGAACTTGTCGCTCTTGTTGCTGTTCGCGTTCGTCTGCGGGCGGCTCGCCGGCCGACCCTGACGGGCCTGGCGGTTGGCGGATGCGTTATTTGCCATGAGACCTGTCTCCTTCGGTCAGTGCGTGCGTCGGACGATGAGCCAGGCAATCTGCGCGGTGAGCCACGTGAGCAACCAGAACAGCGCCAGCGGCCCGGCGAGCGGTCCGAACCCGGCGGCCAGCGCCACCCACGCGCCGGCGCCGGCGGCCAGAGCGGCGAGCCCGGCTCGCCAGGCCAGAACGGCGGCGTGCGCGGGGCGACGGCGCTGCACGACCAGCAGCCACAGCAGAGGCAGGACCGCGAGCGGGGCGAGCAGCAGCCCGGACCACCAGGCGATCGCGTGCAAGAGGGCGGTCAGCGGCCAGGCCAGCACCGCGAGCGTGCTCGGGGCGAGCGCGCCACGGAACCGCCACAGCACACGGCCGACCGCACCCAGCGCTTCGCGGGTGAGGGAGAGCCGTTCGGGCACGACGACCACGAACGGCTGAGCACCGCGGCGGCCACGCTGCCGCGGGATGTGGACGGTGTGGACGCCCGCGGCGGCCTTTGCACCGCGGGCACGAGTACGACTGGACACAGCGAAACTCCTCGTCGGAGCAGAAAGCAGATGGGGGTGGACGCGCGGCTCAGGCTGCAACCTGTCCGTCGTCCGGGAAGGCGCACGGGGTGCACACGCCGAGCGAGAGCGGGATGACGTATCCGGCATCCCGACCGCACTCCGGGCACCTGCGGCGGGCGGCATTCGCCCTGGCCAGCGCCGCCCACTTCGCGGCCGTCATCGGCCGTACCGGCTTCGCAGCCTCGATGCGATAGAGGTAGGCGACCAGCGGGCCGCGCCGCCGCCGGGGACGTTCGAGCTGGGCTGCCACGTCCTGGCCGCCGGGCCGCAAACCGGCCGCGCGCAGCTGGCGACGGGTGGCCAACCCGTCCGGGGCGAGCCGCCACCGGTAAACCGGGATGGCGCCCATCAGCCGCTCACGATGGCCAGCTCAGCACCGCCGACGGCCGGGTCGCGGTGCTCGGCGTAGCGGGCGGACACCCACCCCACCGACCAGCCGCACAACTCGGCCGCGGCCCGCACCGGCAGCCCGGCGCCGAACGCGGCGGCCACGATCGCGCGCGCCTCGTCCTCCGGGAGCTTGCCCGCAGCCGGGCCACGCGCCAGCAGCGCGGCCCGTTCACGCTCGGCTTGTTCCTCATGAGCCTGGCGTTCACGGCGTTCACGTTCCCCGCGCTCACGGCGCTCGCGTTCGCGGCGTTCGGCGGTTTCACGCTCGGCCCGCTCGCGCTCGCGCTCACGCTGTTCACGCTCGCGTTCATGGCGTTCACGCTCTGCCCGCTCCTCACGCTCACGGGCGGCTTGCTCCTCGCGTTCCTCGCGCCGGCGCCGTTCTTCCCGCTCGGCTGCCTCGCGGGCGAGCCGGGCTTCGTGCTCACGCTGTTCACGCGCCAGGGCCGCGGCGTGCTCACGCTCCTCGCGAGCCTGCCGACGGGCGGCCTCCGCACGCTCGCGACGAGCCTCCTCGGCCCGCTCACGCTCGGCGCGCTGCCGTTCCTCAAGTGCCGTGACGGCGGCGGCGATGGCGCGACGGTAGGCCAACCCGGTCTCTGCGGTGACGATCAGCAGCAGCGGCGCCACCGCGTGTACGGCCACGCCGACCAGATCCTTCTTCAGCGCGGAATCGGCGACGTTCAGCGCAAGGGTCATCGCGCCGGTCATCCAGCGCAGGGTGATGGGCCAGCGGCCACCGTGCCCTCCGAGGCGAGCCAGGACGGCGTCCAGGCGGACGACAATGACCACGGCGGCATCGACCACGAGGGGCAGAATCGGCGCGGTCCAGTCCCACTCGTCCGGCGTGTGCGCCGCAGCGAGCGGGGTGACCGTCAGGATCGAGTACAGCATCGCGCCGGCCACGATTAGCCACGTACCGGCCGACAGGGCGCGCTCTGCTGAACGGACGTAAGCGGCGTTCACCGGCTCGCCCCCGTCCGTGAACGGACCGTGAGCGCGGCGATCAGCACGACCGCGGACGCCGGGTCGTCGGGCGTCTCGGTGTCCTCGATCCAGGACCACTCGGCACCCGGCGCCGACTCGAACCCGAGCACGCTGAGCGCGTCCGCGCGCTCCGTGAACGTCGGCACCGGCAACGCCCGGCCGAAGCAGTGCTCGGGCCACGGCTCGAACGTGTTGAGCAGGGCCACGTACAGCCGCCACCGGCTCCGGCGCACGGACATCTGCGCCGTGAACGTTCGCGCCATCACGCCGCCTCTTTTCCGGCGGTACCGCGGCGCCCGGTACGGCGATCGGCGGTCGTGGTGTGGGTCAGGGCGGGGCCGTCCGCGACCCGCCACCCACCCCCGCCTCGCTTGGCCGCGTACATGGCCTCATCCGCCCGCCGCAACGCCAACGACAACGAGGGAGAGGGAAGCTCAGCGGTGAGGCAGGCACCCACCGACGCGCCCACGGCGAGGGATTGGCCTCGGTAGGGGAACGGAGCGGTCACCTCGTCATGTAGGCCCCGCAGCAGCCACGGCAGCGCCACCGGGTCGGGCATGGGGACGAGGGCGGCGAACTCATCGCCGCCCAGCCGCGCGGCCACGCTCCCGCGCCGCTCGCTGAGTGCGTCGTTCAGGCTCGCGGCCGTGGAGCGGATCGCTTCGTCGCCGGCCGCGTGCCCGAAGGTGTCGTTCAGGGCCTTGAAGCCGTCCAGGTCGAGCACGAGTACGGCATGCGGGCCACGGGACAGGACCCGCGTCGCCTGCCGTTCGAACGCGGCCCGTGTCGGCAGACCCGACAGCGGGTCGCGGCGAGCGTCCGTCAGCCGGCGCCGTAACACCATGCCGTGCACGGCCCAACCCGACGCGAGCGGGCCCGAAGCGGCGAGCGTGGTCACGATTCCGTTCATGCTGCACCACCCGGCATGCTCGCGCCGGCCGCGTGGTTGAGCAGCGCGACTCGGGCGGCCAGCGCCCGGCGCCGCGCACGCCGGATGCGGCGGGCGTCCAGCTCGGTCGGGGTGCGGTCCAGGGTGACGATCTGGGCGTCGAGCAGGTCAACGTCCGCGAGGATCACGGGCATCTCCGCCTCGATCGCCTCCAGCTCAGCGGCCGTCGGCTCGATCCAGTCCGCGAACGCCGTAACAGCGTCCTGAACAGTGACGATGTCGTTCATGGGTCGTGGTTCCTCTCGCAGGGGAACGGCCCGAACGCGGTCCCCGGGGTGCCACCCGGGGGCCGCTCGCCGTTGAAGTCGGAACATCCGGCTCCCCGCACTCCCGCCCGTACGGCCTTCGCGAGACGCGGCCCGGACGGACGGGAGAGGCAGCCGGCCGCAGCGTCAGCGCTGCGACACCAGGAACGGACCGAACTACCACGCAGGCACCGCCGGCCGGTCCGTCACGGCGGCGCCCAAAGCATTCGCTGGTACATCGGAGATGTCCTGTCGATCGACGGAAAGGGGAAAACGCTGCAAGGGGGCCTTGAAGCCCCACTCTCCGGCCGTTGCTCGCGGTCACCGGGCCACCTCGCCAGTCGGGCCGAAGCCCTGTCCCCTGGCCTTGCCGGGCGGTCTTGCAGCGTCCTCCGCCCTGTACCGAGCGAGCCGCTGAAGCTCGCTCGGTGCGCACCAGCGACCGGCCGTCAGACCGTGACTGGTGCGCACCAGTAGATTGCATCTGGTGCGCACCAGAGTCAAGGTGTCTCGCCAATTCGAGTGACGGTCGCCCTCCGCTGTGCATCTCCAGGAGACCGTTCGAGGCGGGGGAAGCGGTAGCCAACAGGGCTTAACTCTCGGCTAGTTAACCCCTGTTGACCTGCACTGACGTGCGGCATGCTGGGAGGGTCAGTTGACAGGAACGATCGCCGGACGGTGGCCTGTGAGCACAGGACTTCGAAGCGCGCGAACGGCGCGCGGCTGGTCTCAGGAGCGACTGGTTCGCGAGATCGAGCAGTACGCCCGGCGGCACATCACCGATGTCGCATCCACCGCGAGTCTGCGGGTGTACGTCTCCGAGTGGGAGAACGGCAAGCGCAAGATCTCAGACCACTACGCGGCGATCCTGCGTCAGCTTCTCGGCGTCACAGACGCCGAGCTGAGGGACGCGCCGGCGGTCGTCTCGATGCCGGTGACGGACGGCTACGACGATCTTCTCAGCCGGATCGACTCGGCCAGCAGCGTGAGCGAGCTCATGGTCAAAGCCTTCAACGACCAAACGGAGCTGCTTCGCACGATGGATCGTCAGTTGGGCGCCGCCCACCTGATCGACCAGATGACAGGCCACCTGTCCGCGCTCGAAGACGCCCTGAACTTCGCCGTGCTCCCCAGCGCCCGCCGGCCGGTGGCGCTGGCGCTAGCTGGTGCCTCGACGCTGGCGGCGTGGCAGGCCATCGATGCGGGCGCGGTCGAGCGTGCTTGGCGACACTACGAGCTGGCGAAGCGGGCCGCGCGCGACGCAGAGGCGCCGATGTACCTCGCGCACGCCATGGGGGAGCAGGCGTACGTGCTGTGTGAGGCGGGCCGGCCGGCGCTGGGGCTGGAGCTGATCCGCGACGCTCAGCGGGTCCTTGGCCGCAGTGGCTCGCCGCGGCTGTGGGCGTGGCTCCACGCTGCTGAGGCAGAGCTGTGTGCGCACGCCGGCTTGCCGGACGAGGCCAGGCAGGCTCTGGACGCCGCCATGGGCCAGATTCCCTCGGGACCGGAGGATCGGGACCCAGACATGCTGAGCATCTTCTTGAACGGCGCCCACCTCACCCGATGGCGCGGGAACGTCCTCAGCCTGCTGGGTGATGATGACGCTGTGACCGACCTGTACGCCGCTCTGGAAGTGGTGGACCCGACGTTCGTCCGGGCACGGGCGGGGATGCACGCGGACCTGGCCCACGCACACCTCACCCGAGCGGAATACGACGACGCGAACACCCACCTGCGCCAAGCGCGGCTACTGGCGAGCCGCACCGGTTCGGTGCGGCAGCGCCGTCGCATCGACCTTCTCAGCGCCCGGCTGTGACGCCCGGCCCACGCCGACTCGCCAGGATGTGCAGCAGGGCAACGAGGGTCCCAGACCCCATCAGCTCACCGCGAGCCATCAGCCCGGGAACGTCGGCGAGGGGAACCCACTCGATGTGCCCGGCTTCCTCAAGATCAGTAGGCTCGCCGACCTTCTCGGCCCCGTGACCTACGAAGATCTCGTGGGGCGAGTCGACCATGCCCACCATCGGCTGGTACGTCACCACGTGCTCCAGTGACTTCGGCCGCCAGCCGGTCTCTTCGACTACCTCGCGCAGCGCTGCGTCCGCGGCAACCTCGCCCTCGTCAACGATGCCGCCGGGGAGCTCCCAGCCGAACTGCTGGGGGACGAAGCGGTAACGCCACATCATGAGCACGCGGTCCTGATCGTCCAGAACGGCGGTGACGGCCACGTGGTGCAGCCTCACCACGTGGTGCTCGAACGTCTCCATACCGGGCGGCTGCACGTCCCAGAGCTGCAACTTGACCCACTGGTTGTCGTACAGGTCGCGCTCACCATGGATGCGCCAGGGCTCCAGCCCCGCCGGCCGCTCGACGCTCACCGCGCCCGGGACCCGGTACGAACTGCGTCCCCGCACCTCCAGCGCGCCTTCAGCGACGAGACGAGCGAGCACTTGCCGAAGCGCTGTCCGGCCGATGCCCAGGTCTTCGACCAGCGTGCGCTCAGAAGGAAACTTCTCCCCCGCGGCGTACTCGCCGGCGGCGAGCCGTGCGCGAAGCGTCTCGTAGACCTTGGTCGTCTTCGGTCCCATCCGCGGAGCACTCTCCGTTCTACCGTGGTGCACGCCAGACTACCGGGGTGTATACCCAAGCGTTCGTCTTCCTTGCCTCGCCTCCCTGTAGGCCGACACGGAGAGTCGACGCCCCCAGCGCGCCACCCAGAGCTCCGCCAGTAAAAAACCTCGTCCTCGGGGCTTTCTTGGGAGATCTACGTCTGTAATATGACCCCATGGCTGGGATGACTGCAATTAATCGTGCCTTGAACCTGATTCCGAAGCGTGCGGAGCAGCGACAGGCTGAGCATCTACGTAACACGTTCGAGGACTCAGGTGTTGCGGTCGCCCTGGAATCTATAGATCATCAAGTCCTTTACGGTCGACGTGGTACGGGAAAAACGCATGCGCTAAGATACCTTCAAACTCTCATTGGGGAAAGCGGTGGAATCCCGATCTATGTGGACCTCCGAAACGTGGGTTCGCCCGAGGGGCTATTCGCCGGTGAAGAGATTCCTCCGACTGAGCGAGCCGCGCGACTCCTCGTCGATCTGCTTGCACAGTTCCACGATGGTCTTCTGAGGTTGGTGCTAGAAGATCAGCAGCTGATTGCTGATGAAGGGTTCGTAGAGAAACTCGACGCGCTTTTCGATTGCCTCTCTCGTGTTCGGGTTTCCGGTGAAGTAGAGGTGGCGCAGGAAGGTGAGCACAAGGACCTGAGTAAAGATATTGGAGAAGCATCTCTACAACTGTCCAAGGCGCCCTCATTCGGTGTGAAGGGGGGAGCTGAAGCGGCGCAGGAGCAGCGGGATTTGACTCGGCAGACTCGACGCGGACAGGAGCGGCGAGCCCTTAATTTCAGAGACGTTGCTCTGGCTTTGCGGGAACTCGCTGAGACGCTTCCGGGAAGGCGTGTGTGGCTACTGCTCGATGAATGGAGCAGCTTGCCTGCGGATGTGCAGCCCTATCTGGCTGAGTTCCTTGTTCGATGTGTGCTGCCACTTCCGATGTTCACTGTCAAGATCGCGGCTATCGAACAGCAGACTCGATTCAGGGAAACCCTGCCGTCAGGCACGGTTATCGGAATTGAGCTGGGTGCCGACGTTACCGCAAACGTTGACCTTGATGAGTTTATGGTGTTCGAGCAGAATGAGCAGAAGGCTCGCGCCTTTTTTCAGGGACTGCTCTTCAAACACTTGACCTACGGCGTGATCGCTGACGAAGTGCCCGGAGAGTTGGAGGAAGAGGGCGACCTTGTCCGGCATGGGTTCACAGACAAGCGGGCCTTTGATGAGCTTGTTCGAGCAGCGGAGGGTGTACCACGAGACGCAATCAATATCGCTTCTCGGGCCGCCACGCGGTCGCTTGATCGAAAAATCTCAGTAGCTGACGTTCGTGCGGCCGCCAGGGCTTGGTATCAGGCAGACAAGGAAATGGCCCTGAGTCGTGACGACGCCAAGCAGTTGCTCTACTGGATCATTGACAAGGTGATCAAGCAGAAGCGTGCGCGCGGTTTCATGGTGAATCAAAAGTCGACTCGTACGTCGCTGCTCTTGGCGCTATTCGATGCACGCGTGCTTCACGTAGTGAAGCGCGGTTATTCGGCGCAAGACGAGCCTGGTGAGCGTTATGACGTGTACGTGATTGACTACGGTGCATATGTTGATCTCATTCACACGCGATACGAGCCGCTTGGTGTGCTACCGATCTTCGAAGATGACACTGAAGAGGCAACTGAGATGTATGTAGACGTGCCCACTCAGGATCTGCGCGCGCTGCGTCGCGCGGTGCTCGACTTTGACGAGTTCAGCGCAGTGCAGCAGATGCGCGCTGGCCGCGTGACATGAGTGGCTGATGGGAGGTGCCTGGACGATGCACGTCAGTTGCGTGACAGGGGCAGCTCATACCGGCTTCCCCTGCGCACCCGCAGCGCGGTCGTGAGGCTGCACGGTCTCAGTCCTGGTCTCGGTTGCCGTGCGTTCCGTGCTCGTCCGCAGCCGTCCATCGGGGACCGTGCACCCATGTGACCAGGCACGAAGCCCTCCTCACGGACGCCCGTGGATGCCTGCGGAGCAACATCGAACAACTCGTAATGCGTAGGTCTCGGGTTCGAATCCCGAAAGCGGCTCTGTTGAAGGCCAGGTCACGTTACACGTGACCTGGCCTTTCGTCTGTCCGGCCTGTCGTGCCGACTTCTGCGCAGACCGCTTGCCCGGGCTGCCTGTACTCGTGCTCCGCCCGGAGAGCAGCGGAAGGGGACAGAAATCTGACAGTGATCCGCAGTGGCCTGTGGGGTGATGGCCGCGCCTCTAGTGTGGCGCCACCGCAGCGCGACATCGGAAGGTGCACCAGTGGATTCACAGGACCAGGAGTACGTGCGCGTCGAGCTCAGCTTCGTCCGCGAGGGGGGCAGGAGGATGGATACGGCGCCCAACGGCGTCGCGGTCGGCGTCGTGCGTCTGCGGCGCTGGCAGATCGATCCCATCGACGCTCCCGTGGGCATGTTCGGCGGCTTCGACGCCCACATGGTGAAGATCAACTACGAGTTGGAGCTCGAACCCGACCTGCCCGAGATGTCCTGGTTCGACGTCACGTTCGCCTTCGCCGTGGAGGAAGGCGACCGGGCTGTCGTCGTCGACACGCTGCCCCGTTCGGGAACGGCCACGGACGTACCGCGGTCCTATGTGCTCAACCAGTACCTGAACTTCGTGCCGGGTGGAGACAGCGTGTCCGCGCACGTGCTCCTCCCGGCGTCCACCGACAGGGTGGACGCGTTCGGGGTCGGCGGCAGCACTGTGCGCTGGCGGCATGTGGCGCTCGGTGATACCGGTGTCCGGTCCGGCTCATACGCCGCCTGGCTCGTCCTGCTCACCCCTGCCGGACAGCGCGAACAGGGGGTGGAGTTCTCCGCCCGGTACGACCTGGCGGCCGGCTCTTACTTCGACTACTGGCCGACGCAGTCGCCGGTCGACTTCCGGCTGACGCTCGTCCCGCCCACGGTGCCCGCAGAAGTCGTCACGCCTTCGTTCTCCGCGGCCACCGGGGGCCCGGGCGCGGTGCGCGGACCCTCGGCCTTCATCTGCTACGCGCACGACACCCCCCAGCACAAGGAGTACGCCCGGAAGTTTGGGGACCTCTTGGTGAGGAACGGCGTCGACGTGTGCATGGATCAGTACGAGACCGCTTCCCGCAAGGGTTGGGACGTGTGGGCGTTCCAACAGATCGACATGGCTGACTTCGTCATCGTTCTCGCCTCTCCGATCTGCCGTGAGGCGTTCGAAGGCAAGTTCGACGGCCTGGAGCACCCCGGCATCCGGAGCGAGGCTCGGGTCATCAACGAGCTGCTCCACAGTGGCCGTGACGAGTGGACGCCCAAGGTGCTGCCCGTCGTTCTGCCCAACGAGCTGGTGGGCAATATCCCCCGGATTCTCCAGCCATGGACGACGGACCATTACGAGGTCGATGAGCTGACCCTCGAAGGCATCGACGAACTACTTCGTGCGATGACCGGGATGCCCAGGCACGTCCGGCCACCGCTCGGCCAGTTGCCGCCCGCCGTCCTCAAGCCGGTGGGCGACGGCGGAGCCTGACGGGCCGATGTCGTCGGCACGTCACGAGTTCTCGTCCCCTGAGACCCGGTAGTCGGGATGGTCCTCGTCGATGACGGTCGCAAGATGCAGCGGGACGGGCATCTGGGTGCGGTCGTCCCAGGCGAGGGCCTGCTCGCACAGGCTCGCCGTGAGCCCTGCCAGCTGCTCAGGGGCCCAGGAACCGCTCTCCACCACCACGATCTCCTTGCCCGTGTACGAGTGCCACGGGACGGTGAGTTGGGAGACGAGCCCGAACGGCAAGGTCCATCGTGTGTAGGACGCCCCCCGGTCGCCGCCCTTCGCCTTGAGCGACGCGGACCGGCCGGCGAAGAGCCAGCAGCGCTGGTCGGTGTCCTTGAGGCGGTACACCTTTCGGTCCGGCGCGGCGGGCTTGCCCGGGTCGCTCGGCATGTTGGCCTTCTCCTGCCGGGTGACGGGGCGTCCGATCTCGCTGATCTCGGTGTTCAGCCGGATGACAGCGACATCGGCGCCCTCGGTGCGCAAGGAGTCTCCGGGGAGGGGACCGGTACCGAGGCGGGCGTTCTGCAGTCCGGGCCAGATCGTCCGGGTCTCCAGCGTATCGACGAAGACCACCATCGGCGTGTCGTGCCGGTCACGCGTCCCCTGGGCTTGAGGGGCCTCCAGAGCGGCATGCAGATCGCCGAGTCTGGACTCGACCACGGCCCGGGTCAGCTCCGCCTTCTCCCCGGTGCGGCCGAAGCGGGTGGTTCCGATGGCGCCGGCGTGGAAGTCCGCCGTCCCCTCGGCACCGCGAACCCATGCCTGCCGTCGGTCGCTGTACACCAGGACCTTGCAGCTCGCCAGGTCGGCGGGATCGACGTGAAGCGCCACCATGGTCAGGATCAGAGGCTTCCCTTCCGCTCCGGTCTGCTGTCTGCGGGCGTGGATGCCGACAAGCAGTGCTTCTCTGGTCAGTCCGTGCGGTCGTCCGCCCGCGCGTACGGCGTCCAGTAGTCGGCGGTCCAGGACTCCCGCTGCGCGCAGCAGATCGCGCAGGGCAGCGCGGGCTGCGTGCTTCTTGGTCTCGGGGGTGGGCGCGGTGGTCTTCGGCGGGAGGAGGGTGGGCTCGGTGGCGAGGAACTGGGCCGGTACTCCGAGATGCCCGAGCAGGCGCCGCAGGTGCGGTTTGGCGTCGAGTTCGGGCGGGGCGGCGTCAGGGTGGTACTCGGTTTCCAACCAAGCGGCGGTCAGTCCCTCGGTGGCAGAGGGCAGGTCCAGCGACTTGAGGGCGGCGGCGCGGTTCACCGTGTGGTGAGCCAGGAGATCCGGGCAGTGGCGGGCGACGATGTCCAGGCGGGCGTTGACGGGAGTCGCGGGTCCTCCGGGTTCCGGGTTCACCGGCCTGCCTGCCAGCTCCGTGATCTCGGCGAGCATCCGGTCACGCCCGGCCGGCGTGGCGTAGACGCAGGCGAGAGTAACTTTCCGGAAACCGCTCGGTCCGACCGCGGCCGCCGGGAGACCGCCGGCCGAGTATTTCGTGACGCGGGGCGCCAGTCTGATGCCCTTGTCCACCTCGTAGGGCAGGGGCACCAGCGAGGGGAGGGTGGCGACGATGTGTTCGTGCAGCCGCATCATGAACCTGGGCCCGGGCCCGCTTCCCAGAGCGTGGAACCGGGTGCTCGCCAGCTGTGGCCTGATGTCACCGGGCACAGTGGGAAGCTTGTCGGGCATGTCCAGCGGGGACAATTGGCACGCTTGGAGAATCCTCGCGATGGCGGGGTCGAGATGGTTGTGCCATGTGCCGGTCTCCTCGTTGTGGCGGCGTCTCAGCGGCAGCCTCAGAAGGGGACTGTCGTCCTGACCGCGGTCGATCCACACGTTCTTCGACCAGTCCCCCTGGGGCGAGATCCTGGACAGGTGAGCGTCGAAGCAGAGCACGGGGTCCTCGAATCCCACCCGCGTGGTCAGTCGCGCGGTCACCCTGTGCATGCTGAAGGCCGTCCCGGCACGGTTGACCAGGAGGTCCTGAGGGTCCCAGGCCAACAGTGATCCGTCGGTGGCCATCGACAGGGCGACGGGCGTCCGGCCGTCCACGAGAAGCGGCTTCGTGGCCAGCTGCCGCATCACCTGCCATTCCGCCGTCCGGAACACCCAGCCCGGCATGACGGGCACCTGCCCGGAGCGGTACTTGACGAAGTCGGCGAAGGAACGGGCCTGTTCCGGTTTGGGCAGGAGCCCGGCGAGAACGGCGGTTCCCTTGCCGTCCCGGACATGGCCTTCCCAGGCCCGTACGGCGACGCGCAGCCGTTCGTCGAAGGCGCTGTCGCTGGTCAGGAGCAGCATCCGGCTGCCATTGGACTGCTCCTCCTCGGCGAGTTCGTGTTCCCCGAACAGCCTGACCGGTTGACCGGTGGCGGCGGCGAGCCCTGTGGCCAGGGCGGAATAGCGCGGCCCTCGTTGCTTCTCCCGTTTGGGCAGGCTCTCCCATGCCGTCGCGAACTCCTCGATGAGGGGGTAGGCCGTGATGGTCCCGAGCAGCGAGTCCAAATTCTGGCGTGGGACCCTGTAGGCGAGTGTGATCAGCACAGGATGTCCTCCTCGGCGGACCGCTCCGCGTAGGACAAGAAGGCTTCGAGCGTCGTGCCGTAGTACTGCCGCATGGCGTGCAGTACTCCGTCGTGGTGCCACTTGTCCCTGAGCTGGAGGATGAGCGTGGCCAGGTCGGTGCCGTTCGCGGAGTCGAGCATGGCACCGTCCACCAGGTGCAGCGTCGCGTCGGTGCCGCCGCGCCGGGCCCGTCCGATGAGCTGGACGGCGCCGTTCATAATCTCGGCCACCACGCCGAGCTTGACGTCGGTCGGCTGGGCCTGGAAGTAGGGCGGGCGGCGGATGATCTCGTCAAGGTACTGGCCGGCCACCTTGCGGCGCTCCGCCAGCAGGGCCTGGGGGTCACTGGACGGCCCGGGGTGCTTGGACAGGGCCCGTGCCTGGATGTGCGCGACGAGTTCCGCCGGCTCGTCGATCAGGGGGATCGGCCGGACGATGAGCCACACCGACCCCAGCGCTGACTTGTCGCCTTCGCCGATGATGTTGACGCCTCGCTGCACCCTGGCCAGGGGAGCGATCAGGATGCGGGCCTCAGTCATGGCGGGGAAGCTTTCCAGCCGGTCGGCCGGCAGCTCCTGCCAGCGCCCGGCGTCCACGGCCGTCTCCTGGTCGTCCGCGTAGACGCCCGGCCGTACCGCCAGGCAGATGCGTGCCGGTTCGACTCCGGCCGCGGACAGCCCTTCTGCCACATGCCGTGCGCTGTCGTAGGACGTCGTGGCGAGGAGGACGCGTTCCCGTCCCTTCTTGTGGGTCCGGAGCCACTCCAGCTCCCCCCGCAGACGTCTGTCCCACAGCGTCGTGGCGATCCGCCGTGTCTCCGCTGCTCGTTCGGCTCCCTCCAGGCCGGAGATCCGGCGAGCGCGTCCTTTCTCGTCATCGATCCGGGCGGACAGGATGCGCACGGCGTTCGGTTGGTCGTCCGCCACCCACCATTTCGGCAAGGTGTGGATGTGGTGGTGCGGCGCACTGGGGAAATACGAGGTGGCGGACATCCCGAGCACGATGCGGCGGACGCCGGCGTGACTCAGGGCGGTGGTGTCGCCGAGACTCACGGTATAGGTGTGCGGATCACCGCCGAACGCCGCCGTCGAGAGACGGGCCGGTGCGCCTCCGGTGTCGTCGAAGTACTCGGTGAAGGCGAAGAGCAGTCGGCCCAGGGGACCGGTCGGCGTCACCCGCCACCGGCCGTACGCGCTCAGCGCGTCGGCGATCTCCTGGGCGGATTCGACGCCGATGTCGACGAGTTGGGCGTTGTTGGCCATCAGCTGATGCAGGAACTTCCGGATGCGTTCGAGGATGGCCCGGCGGAGCATGCGGTTGACGACCTTGGTCCTGTCCTCCTCCGACATGTTCTCCACGAGTTTTTCGAGGGCGCTGCGTGCCAATGGCAGGGACAGACCGCCGGAACCGCCAGTGACCACCGAGGCGAGATGCCGCCGTGCCTCCTTGAACGCCTTGGACTCGTCTTCGGGGGGCGTGAACGTCGCCTCGTCGAGGAAGAGGGAGCGGAACCGCTTCAGCTGCCCGGGCTCTACCTTCTCGTTCTCCAGGTGGAAAAGCCGGGCGGTCAGCCAGTTGTCCCAGCCCTGGGGCACCATCCAGTACCGTCCGGGCCCGCGCGGTCGCCGTCCCTTGGCCGGGGGCGTGGCGCCGAGGCGCTCGTAGGTCAGATGGCTCACATAGGTCTCGGACAGATAGCGCAGAGTGAAATAGGCGTCGCGGACACTGGCGTCGACCTCGTCCTGGAGCCGTCCGAACGCGGTCGCGAAGTCCTGGTCGAACTTGCGCAGGGGAGTGTTGGTCCGTCCCGCGTGATCGAGCACAAGATGACGGCCGGCGTGGTCGATCGCTGTGCTCTGGAAGACGTCCACCTCATCGATGACGATGACCTGGCACCGCCGCATCAGCAGTTCTTCGACGGTCAGCCGGTCGTTCGTGCCGGCGCCGTCATCCACGGGTGCCTGGAGGACACCGACGAGAAGATTCGCGTGCGAGGTGACGATGACGTCGGCCGTGCATGCTTGGCGTACCGCCCGGTAGCGTCCGCAGCAGGTTCGCCAGGGACACGCGACAGTCTTGTTCTTCTTCCGGTTCGGGGACGGTGCACGCAGCTTCGCACACGGTTCGTTGCCCGGTTGCCACCGGTCGATGCCTTCGTCCGCCCCCGCCACCGCGGCCAGCGCGCAGCCGTAACCGAACCGCTCCCAGATCCAGTCTGCGTACGGGCCGCCGTCGGTGCTCCGTGACGCCGCGGTCTCGGCCACCTTGATGAGCGACCGGGGGGAGACCAGCGGCACGACACCGTTCGGCGACCGCACGCCGCACAGCGTCAGGCTACGTTCGATGTCGTGGACGGCCCGGACGACGTCCGCGTTGGTCGGCAGGACGAAAGCCACCGGAATCCCGGCGCGGACAGCCCAGCAGGCGAAGGTCTCGATCAGGACGACCGACTTCCCGAAACCGGTATAGGCGAGTAGTTCGTTGAGGTCGCCGGCCGTCAGATCCAGTCCTTCGCCTCTCTCGCCCTCTCGCGTGCGGATCTGCCGCTCGAAGCGATTCACCGCTTCCTCGCGGTGAGCGCTCCGCCCCTGTTCCCGCTCCTCCTCGTCGATGAGCCGGGCGATCTCCTTCAACTCCGCGAACGGGACGTGACGTCGGCCGAGTGCCGGGGCATCGCGGACTACGGGTATCGGGCGACCGGTGTCGAGATGGTGGGGGCAGATGTCGTAGTGGAAGTCGACGAACGTCTGTTGCCGACCGCCCTCCCCGGGAATCCTCGTCGTGGTCATGTGCGGACCGGCTTCGGCGGTCGGGAGCACACGGATCTTCGTTGCATGGAGCTCGTCGAGTTGACGCAGGAAGCCGTCGATGTAGATGGGCAGTGGCATGCCGGGGTCGACGGTGATCTGCCCGGGACCCACATCAGGATCGTCGACCGGCGCGCAGCCAGGGATCCGGCGTTCGCTGAGCAGACCGTCGAGGATCTTGCCGGCCGCCTCCGCGTTGGCCAGCTGATTGGGGCGCCGACGCAGCAGCTTGGTGAAGCGGCGTGCGTCGGTCTCGGAGAGATCCTCCCAGCCGGACCAGTCCGCGATGTGGCCGTCCAGCACGTAGAAGACGTCCTCGCGGGTGACCGTCCGTCTGAATCCTCCGCTGTCCCCGCTGGGGAAGAACGCGGCGGCCAGCCCGACGGCGGCGCCCATGATGCGTGGGAACACCTGTTGGGTGTCGGGCGTCCGCGTGTTCATCGTGCACTCCGTGCTCGGCGTACCTCGGTGAGGAACTTCGTCTCGGTGGTGACCTGGAGCGACGGCATGGCGGTCCTCAGCGTCCCCAGTTGGTGTTCGTGTGTCATCGGCAGGAGAATCCGTGCGGCCGGTGTTCTGGCACGGAGGTCGGCGATCAGCCTGTGCGCGGAGCGGTACTCCTTGACGTCGATCCGGAACTCGTGTTCTCCGACTTGTACGCGCAGGTCGTAGCGGTCGAGGTCTGGCCAGAGCTCGACCGTTGCACCGAGGCCCTTCAGGTCTCGCTCGATCCTGAGTTCGCTCGCTCCGGGGACCACGACGAATCGCCAGACGCCGAAGTCGACACAGCGGGAGTCGTCCGCCGGCCGGGCCACCGGCAGGGCCAGGCGACGCGGCCGGCCTTCGTCGACCCGGCTCAGCTTCGGCCGGGACCTGGCCGTCCTGCCCTCGGCCAGCTGATAGACGGCGGCATGGGGGCCGTACCGACACCGTACGGTCGTCCTCGTCACCGACATCGGCCAGCGACAGAAGGCACAGGGCCACCACCACCGCTCTCCGCCGGGCGATCGGTGGACGTGATCGGCCGGGATGTCTGTGTATCCGCCCGGAGGGAGGCTCATCCCGGTCTCGCTGACCAGTTGGCGCAGCTCCGACAGGGCGGCTGCCGGATGCTCGATCAGGAAACGCCGGGATGCCACGTAACTCGCCTGGTTCCGGTTGTCGATCAGAGCTTTGAACGTCTCGCCGCGGATGCGGTCGGCGCGCATCCGTGTCCAGGTCGGCATCCATGGGACGGACTCGGCCGGCTCGCCCAGCGGCAGGGCGTATTCGCATGCGAGGTCGTAGGCGTCCGTGGTGAGCCGGTCTTCGCCGTCCAGGAGCACCGCCTGCGCGATGGTCTCGTCCATGTTCGCGGCGAGGGCGGGCATCCTTCCGAGGCGCTGCCGCAGACGATCGACGAGTTCCAAGGGAGTCACCGGCCCGCGGCCGGGCCCGTGAGCCTCCATGACGACGCCCGTCATCCGGGCGACCTCTCGCATGGCATCCCGCCGTTGCCGCCGGACCGTCCACGCGTACGCGGCTCGCAGGGACGCGGCCACCACACGGTGGGCTCGCTCGGCCGGGTCGTCCCGTTGCCCGGTCAGCCACTGCGTCATCCGCCGTTCCCGTCCGCCGCGTCGGGGCACCACCGGGTGAACGGGCAGTCCGCACACGCCTGACCTGCCTTGGCCGGGTAGCGAGTGTCGGCGTGCCATGGAGTGACGTACTCGGCCAGGACGCGCTGCGCCTCGGACACCACATCCGCAGCTGTGACGTCGAGTTCGGTGACGACTGGTCCGCTACCGGTCAGCCGTTCGAGCTCCACCCGGCAGTGGCCGTTCCCTGGCAGGACCTTCGTGTGGGCGAGCAGCACGGCGAGGGCCAGTTGTGGATGCTGGTCCAGCAGGTTCCCCTCGTCCGGGACTCTGGCGGTCTTCGTCTCGCGCACGAACCATCGGTCGTTCTTGCGGTAGAGCAGGTCGGTCTTGGCGAGGACGACGACATTGGCATCGGGGTCGTACGCGGCGGCCGTCTCCTCCGGATGAACCTCGGCGTCTTCGGGGCGGTCGCGCAGCGGGCAGACGAGGGCGTGGTCAGCGATCATCTGGATGCCGAGCCGCGCCTGGAGCCCGGTCACCGACCACTTCTTGTACTGCCACTCCTCCGGCGGACCGGGCACGTCGTCCGGTGTACAGGGCCGCTGTGGGATGCGGCGGTGCAGGCTCTCGATCCACGCGTGGACGGCCTTGCCGCGTACGACCGCCTCACTGTCCTCCGCCGCGGTGTCCCTCGGTAGGAGCAGGTCCTCCAGGTGGGCACGGGCGGGGCAACGGCGGTAAGAGCGTCCCGTCGTGACCGACCAGGAACGGCGGTGCGCGTCTGATCGGCCGATGCCGAGGAGGCCCGGAACGGACGGAACAGCGGGGCAGCCGGCGACGGCGTCGCACCTACCGCAGTCCGTACCGGGCCGGTAGGCGTCGCCTCCGATTATCCGGTCGAGAGCCGCCTCGACCGGGTCGCCGTAGAGAGCGTAGGCATCTTCGCTCGTCCCTTCGAAGAGGATGCGGTGGGAGGCGTCGGCACAGCCGATCTCCACCAGGCGTACGAGTCGTGGGAGTTCGTAGTGGCCGAGGGTGAGCGGGTTCTTGTCCCAGCGGGAACTCAGCACGGGGCTGCCGCCGGCCAGAACACCCACGGCCATCGCGATCTCCACCTCGTCCCGCGGGCGATCCTGCACCGATCCCGTGCGGACGATGCGCAGTTCGCGTACGCCGTGCCCGGCGTAACGCCGGTCGGCCACCATCTCCTCGTACACGTCCGGGGCACCGGGCTTCATGGGGCCCCGCTGACGGGCCCACAGGCGCGAAACGGGTCGCAACGCAGCGCCAGGCGGCATTCCGGGCGCTGCCGGTACGGCCGCTGCCGCGGTGAGGTAACTGCGGAGGGCGTGCTCGGTCCATTGGTCGAGTCCGGGGTGTACCGGATCTTTGGAAGCGGCTCTCCACTGGGCCAGGGCGTCCTTCGAGGCATGCTCTCCGAACTCCATGAGGTCCAGCACGTTGTTCAACGGGACCAGCGGCCACTTGGTCAGGGCACGAGGAGTCGTGGAAGAGGCGGCGGACCGACGCGGGCGAGGCGCCCCGGGGCGTATCTTCATCGCCAGCTGCTGCGGGCATCGCTTTTCTCGGTTTCGGACATCGGCGAGATTGATTCGAACGAGATTGCTATTTCCGGTCATTGTGCCGGTGCTGCGTGAGTTTTCCGCCATCATTCCCCCCTCGGGACATCAGGAAGACCCCCTGGAGTGGCCGAAACGTCTTGGGGTCCGGGCCGTTCGGCTTCTGAGTGATGCGCTTTCCTCCCCGGTCGGCTTGCCGTATCGTACCCATATCGCAGCGCCCTCAGGGCGTCACACGAAAGTGTGCTGATATCGAGGGCTGGGTTTTTAGGGGGCGGAATGAGATTTCGTGGTCTCTTCGTCGGCATCGACTCATATGATTCCTCCTTCACCCGGCTGCGATTCGCGAAGCGGGATGCCACCGTGCTCAGTGCCCTGTTCAACGACAACTGCGACGGTAAATCGACTCTGCTCCTTGACGGTGACGCCACCAAGTCGAGGTTCGTGACGGAACTGCGTCACCTGGCAGAGGTCAGCACGGACGATGACTTTGTCGTGATCACCTTCTCCGGCCACGGAATGCGTGGCGGCGCCCTGGCCGCGTGTGATGTCCTGCCGGACGATCTGGACGCAGGGGCTCTGTCGCTGGACGAACTCGGCCGGCTGACGCGGGCGATCCGGGCGCGCTGTCTCCTCCTGGTGCTGGACTGCTGTTTCTCCGGGAACGCCGCGGACAAAGTCCTGAACATTCCGCAGATCGACTGCACGAGTCGCGACGGGTCCGTTTCGGCGACGAGGAAGCTGGCCGAGCTTCGGGGACATGGATATGTCGTCATCGCCGCTTCCGGCCGGGATCAGGAAGCCTTCGAGGATCCGAATGTGCGCCACGGCCTGCTCACTCACTACCTCATCAAAGGGCTGCTCGGGCACGCCGATACCGTCGACGACGGTAAGGTGTATATCCTCAAGCTCGCTCACTATGTCTCCATGAGCGTCAGCTCCCACGGGCGCCATCTGCTGCAGAAGATTCAGGAACCCACGCTGGGTGGCAGCCTCTCGAATTTCCACCTGGATGTCTTCAGGAAGCGCGAGCGGTACCAGGAGACCCCCGACGCCACCCGTTCGGACACCGTGAACGCGGATTTCGCGTCGCTCGCGCCGTACGGGATTCCAGCTCCGGTCCTGGACGTATGGCGCAGTCGGATCAGAAAGCTCAACCAGTTGCAGCTCGACGCTGTCAACGGGGGCGCCCTCCTCGAAGGCATGAACGTCCTGGTCAGCGCGCCGACGTCGAGCGGCAAGACCATGGTGGGCGAGCTGAGTGCCCTGCGCGCCGTGGCCCAGGGGAAGAAGGCGATATTCCTGCTGTCCACCCGCGCCCTGGTCAACGAACAGTATGAGAGGTTCCGGGAGGACTACCACCCGCTCGGGATCAGGACGATCCGCGCCACGGGTGAGCTGCGTGATCACATGCCCGACCTGGTCAAAGGCGACTACGAACTCGCCGTCCTCACCTATGAGAAGTTCGTCGGCCTGCTGCCCAGAAACCCGGGACTGCTGAACGTGGGCGTCCTCGTCATCGACGAGATGCAGTCCCTCATGCTGCCGGAGCGGGGTCCCCTGTTGGAGACCTTGCTCACCTGGCTGAGGGTGCGGGAAGGCTGCACCGACACGCCTCAGATCGTGGGGCTGTCCGCGGTTCTCGGTCAGCCGCGCGAACTCGCCCGGTGGCTTGGCGCGAACCTCGTCACGGGTACGTGCCGGGGCGTTCCTCTGCTCGAAGGTGTGATGGGTCCGGACGGCCGCCATCGCCATCGGGACCAGACGGGCAGTGAGTCGACCAGGCAGCTGCTGGAGCCCGAGATCGCCACCGAGGCCGAGACGGTCGGACCGGCCGCCACCGACCGGCTGACGGCACGTCTGGTGAGCAGACTGGTTGCGGAGGGAGAGCAGGTGATCGTCTTCCGGTCCACCCGCAGCCGGGCCCGCGGCCTTGCCGGCGAGTTCGCCCGCACCCTCGGCCTGCCTCCCGCCCGCAGCGTGCTCGCCACCCTGTCCGGCGGTGACGGCGGCCGGACCACGGACCTGCTGCGTGCCTGCCTGAAGCACGGGGTGGCGTTTCACATCGCGGACCTGACAGCCGAAGAACGGCAGATGGTGGAGCAGTCCTTCAGGAGCCCGGAGAGCGAGGTGCGCGTCCTCGTGGCCACGACGACGCTGTCCCAGGGCGTCAATCTGCCCGCCGATTCCGTCGTCATCACCGACCTGGAACACTCCTCGGCGGATGGGCAGCCGTACTCCGTCTCCGAGTACAAGAACATGGCGGGCCGGGCGGGACGTGCCGGCTACGACAAGAAGCTGGGACGCGCCGTCATCCTGGCCCGGGGCAGCGCCGACGCCGATCACAAGTGGCAGCGCTACGTCCAGGGGGACCCGGAACCTGTGGGGTCCGCGCTGCTCCACCCCGCCATCGACATCCGCGCCGTGATCCTCGCCGGACTCGCCGAACCCGCTGCTCTCGCCCGCAGCCGCTCGGGCCCGGACGTCGAACGGTTTCTGGCGGCGACCTTCGCCGCACACCTGTCCAGGCACCGGGGAACGGCTCACCCGTTCCCGACCGCGGACATCCGGCGGATGGTGGAGGAGCTGATCACCGGCGGATTCCTCGTCGGGACGCCGATCGGAGCGGAAGCTTTGCCCTACGGGCTGGTCCTGACGGAGCTGGGCAGTCTCACGGTGCGCAGCGGCCTCGGCGTCGATTCCGTCACCGCGGTGGCACAGGCGCTGAGGTCCGTGCCCGAGGGCCGGATCAACGGCGCCACGCTGATCTGTACCGCGCAGCTCATGTCCGAGCTGGAGGACGTCCGATTTCATCGGCTCCCGAAGAGGCGCCCGTACGGTGAGTACGACCGCCTCGCCGGTGAGCTGAAGAGGCGTGGGACCGCCGCGGAGGTGCTCTCCGAACTCATGGGACCGCGGTCCAGGAACGGCGCCGGCATCGGCCGTGCACGGCAGAGTCTTGCCTGCTTGATGTGGACGGAGGGAATCAGACTCGCCGACATCGAACGCAGGATCGCGGACCAGGAAAAGACCACCAGGCCCGACATCCCCGGCCCGGTGCAGCACGCGGTCCAGCGGGCCGCCGATGTGATCGGGACGGTCATCGAGATCGCTGACCGGATCCATCCGGCCGCCGACCTCGGCAGCCTGCCGGACATCCTGCCCCATCAGCTCGAACTGGGCATCGTCGCCGGGCTCGTTCCCGTCGCCTGGCATGTGAAGACACCGCTCCACCGGCATGTCTACATCGGACTGGCCCGGGTGGGGCTCACCTCGCCCGCGGACATCCTCGCGGCCGATCCCGAGTTGCTGCTCGACTGTGTCGGCGGTGACCCCGAGCGTCGGCGAGTGGTGAGGGAAGCAGCCTCGGCCGTGTGCGGGGACACCGATGAGAGCGGTCTCCCGACGTCGTTCCAGGCTTCGGCCGACTGACCTGCGGCAGATACCGCGCCAGGCCCCTTGCCGGCCTCGGTGGGGGCGGGCGGTCGCCCCCGGCACTGGGAGAGGAACGTGCGGATGACGGTGTGTGCGGATACCGTCATCCACCTCCCGCGTCACGTCGTCGGATCGTCGGCAACGCCTCGTGGCAGCCGCCACTGCTTCCTCCGCGAGACGTTCAAGCACCGCGTCCACGCGCCGACGGGCGCTGCGTGGGTCCCTGTCGAGCTGTGCGGCGATGCTGTTCAGCCGTCGTTCGAACCGTTGGGCGCCGGAACCGTCCAAGGCGAGCGCCTGTCTGCCGACCGCTGCCATCCCGGCGGGCAGGCTCGCGGTCAACTCCAGCAAGAAGCTTCTGATGCTTAAGCGTGCTGTCGCCGCTCCCTCGTCCTCGGTGACGCCGGCGGCATGGCGGAGAGCGGAACCGGCACGGTTCAGGGCTTCGACGTCGTCGATGCCGAAGCCCTTCCGGAGCGCCTTGAGTTCCGTGAATATCTCCGCAGCGGTCACCTCGGGGTCCGCTGCGGGACGATGCTGTGACGGATCAGGACGCGAGGCGGACACGTGCTTCCCCGAGCATGATCGGTTCGAGTACGCCGTAGAGGCCGTCGGCCTGCCGCCACAACTCCTCCGCTGCCTCCCGTCGGTCTGCGGCCTGGTGGATGTTGCCGAGCCCGGTCAGCGCGCGCGCCTTCTCGTATCGGCTGTCGCACCCTTCAGCCAGCGCCAGGGCCTCCTCGTAGCAGGCCCGGGCAGCATGATGGTCACCCACTCGGAAATACGCCCACGCGGCGCAGTTCACCGACATCACCACGTCCAGATCCAGCCCCAGGGCGTGGAATTCTGTACGGGCTTCCCGGGCGTGCTCGACAGCGGCAGGGCAGAGTTCCATCTCTGCTTCCAGCAGCGCGACACCCCGGAGAGCGATCGCCGCGTTGCGCGTGTTTCCCAATCGTCGGTAGTAAGACAGAGCCGTACGCATACCGTCCATGGCCTGCTGGTGATTGCCGAAGTACAGCTCGGTCCAGGCCAAATTGGAGATGGCGTTCACGATGCCGTGATCGTCCTCCAGTTCCTGGTAAAGGACCAGTGACTGCTTGAAATAGTCGGCGGCCATGGTCAGATCGCCCCGGTCCGAGTGGGCGACACCGAGATTGCTGAGGCTGATGGCGAGCCACGCCCGAGACCCTGCGGCCTGAGCACATTCGACGGCTCGCACATGGGTCTCGATCCACGGCCCCCACCGTTTGGTGAGGAAGAAGAAGTCCCGCAATGCGAAGGCCAGCTGCCAGCAAAGGGAATAGAGGTCGCTTTCGGCGGCCGTGTGGCACAGGGCCACGAGGCTGCGCCACTCGGATTCGAGCCATACGAGCCCTGTCGCCCGGTCGTCGAACGGAGCCGCCACCGTGGCGAAATCGTCGAGAAGGACAGGCGGCCGGTACCGCTGAGGAGTGAGCAGCTTGTCCGCGGCCACGGCGAAGCGCAGACCGTTCTCGAGCAGACGCCGGGTGGCTGCCCGCTGCTCCTCGATCGCCAGGCGGGGGAGGAGCAGAGACCTGGCGAACTGGCGGACGAGACCGTGCACCGTGATGCGCTGGGTCGACTCGTACGTGATGAGGTGGGCGTCCGCGAGTCCGTCGAGGAGGAGAGAGACACGCGGCAGAACGACGTTCGCCAGAGCCGCGACGGTGCGGAGGTCGGTGCCCGGCCCGGGATACAGCGCGAGCAGTGCGAGAAGACGGCGCTGCTCCGCCGTCAGCCCGTCGCACGACAGTGTCAGGGCGGCCGTGACGCTGCGGTCTCCGTCGTCCAACAGCTCCAGCCGATGGGTCTCGTACGAAAGCCTCGATTCCAGCTCGTCAACGGTCAGCATCGTCGCGCTGCGCAGTCGAGCGGCGGCGATCCGTACGGTCAGCGGCAGCCGGCCGCAGTGGTCGACGACCGCCCGGACGGTCCGGTCCTCGGCCCGTGCGGCCCGTTCCCCTCCGATTGCACGGAACAGCGCGTCGGCCGCTGCGCTGTCGAGGACGTCGACGGGCAGCCGGATCGCGTCGTCCAGAGCCCGCAGCCGTGTCCGGCTGGTAACGATGATCTTGAATCCCGGCTCGGCCGACAGCAGCGGAGCGACATGAGCCGCGCTCCGGACGTCGTCGAGGATGACCAGGAGACGCTTACCGGAAAGCCGGCTGCGCCAGAGATTGGCCAGAGCGTCCGACCGGGACGGGAGCTGCGTCTCCGGCACGCCGAGCAGCCTGAGCAGCGAGTGGAGGAGGTCCCGCGCCACGTCCGTCGATTCCTGTCCGGCGTCGAGGAAGAAGCAACCGTCGGGGAAGAGGTCCGCGGTGTCCCAGGCGCCGCGGAGCCCGAGGCCGGTCTTGCCCGAGCCGGGCATACCGCTCAGCACGCATAAAGAACCTTCGGTCCTGCCGGTGAGATAGTCGGCGATCTTCCTCAGTTCCTCCGAGCGTCCGGAAAAGTGGGAGGGGAAGGGGGGAAGCCCGAAAAGAGTCCTCATGTTGCTGCGCCTTTTCTTCCCTGTCGCGTCGTCGACGAGCGCCAGCAATTCGCCTTGTGCTCCCAGTGACTGGTCGCAGAGGGCGGCGAATTTACGGGTGGCCGGCGCGATTCCTCGTTCGACCCTGCTGAGATGGCCTCTGCTGTAGGAGATGATCCGGGAGAACTCGTTGAGGCCAATCTCCTGTTCGGTGCGTCTGCGGCGTAGCTCGCTACCGAAATGGTGGTTCATCTTCGTGACTCCCATGGCCTTCGGGACGAGATCTGTCGCCGGTGAGAGCTGTGCGCGGTCGGCCGGGGCGGGAACGAAGTGGCCCAGCCCTCACGCTGAGGAGCTTCCCACAGGCGAAGCCGACGCGTTAGGTGTTTCCTGTTTCCAATGCGAACTGGAAACAGGAAACGCACGAGTTGCTTCCTGCGTACCGTGAGAATGGCGCGGTGAACCGCTCTCGCTGACTTGAGGAACCGCCAGGCGGTGGCGGGGCGCTGTTCGCCCGGGAGCTGAGCCCGCGCGCCGGTCCGGGGAGAAGGGTCAGCTCAGGACGCGGATCGGGGTGCCGGAGAGCCAGGCACCGATGGCCTCCACCGCCTGGCCGTAGTAGCGCTCGTAGTTGGCGCGGGAGACGTAGCCCAGGTGGGGGGTGGCCAGGAGGCGGGGGGCGGTGCGCAGGGGGTGGTCGGTGGGGAGGGGCTCGGTGTCGAAGACGTCGAGGCCCGCGCCGGCGATACGGCCCTCGCGCAGGACGGTGAGCAGGGCGTCCTGGTCGACGATCGCGGCGCGCGAGGTGTTGACCAGGTAGGCCGTGGGCTTCAGGAGGGCCAGTTCCCGGGCGCCGAGGAGGTTCCGGGTGCGGTCGCTCAGGGCCAGGTGGATCGAGACGAAGTCCGAGGACGCCAGCAGGTCCTCCTTGGTGCGGGCCAGGGTGACTCCGACCTCCGCCGCCCGTTCCTCCGTGAGGTTCTGGCTCCACGCCGTGACCTCCATGCCGAAGGCGAGGCCGACCGCGGCCACCTTGCCGCCGATCCTGCCCAGGCCCAGCAGGCCCAGGCGGCGGCCGTGCAGGTCGGCGCCCACCGTGGACTGCCAGCGGCCGCCGGCGCGCAGCGCGTCGTTCTCCTGGACGATCCCCCGGGCCAGACCGAGCAGCAGGGCCCAGGTGAGTTCCACCGGCGGGGTCCCCGAGCTCTCCGTGCCGCACACGGTCACGCCGTTCGCGCGTGCGGCGGCGTAGTCGATCACTGAGTTGCGCATGCCGGAGGCGATCAGCAGCTTCAGCCGCGGGAGGCGGTTCAGGAGCGCGGCCGGGAACGGCACCCGCTCGCGCAGGGTCACGACCACGTCGGCGTCGGCGATCGCCGCCACCAGCGCGTCCTGGGTCGCGAAGTGCTCGTCGTACGTGACCACGTCGACCCGGTCGCCCAGCGGCGACCAGTCGGCGAAGGCGGTCGCGGCGTTCTGGAAGTCGTCCAGCACGGCACAGCGCAGCGGTCGCATGTCGGTTCTCCCCCTCGGTCGGGATCGGGCGGGGCGGGCGGCACCGGGCAGCGACGGGCGGCCCGGCAGGTCCCCACTCCGTTCACGATGATCTTCCACCTGCTGTCTGCCACCCGGTCCGCCGGGGGTGTGGCGGCTCGGCGTCGGCCGGGACGCTCACTTGGCGTCCGCGTAGCACTCCACCACCGCCGTCGTGAACGGGAACCGCACCGGGGTGTCGCCGAACGTCAGCCGGCCGGCCACTTCGGAGGCCGCGCGGATCGCCTCGACGATCGTGTCGGCCTCCTCCTTCGGGCAGTGCACGATCACCTCGTCGTGCTGGAAGAAGACCAGTTCGGCCGCCATGTCCCGGCAGGTGCGGCGCAGCGCGGCGAGCAGCAGCAGGGCCCAGTCGGCGGCGCTGCCCTGGACGACGAAGTTGCGGGCGAAGCGGCCGCGGGCACGGGCGTCGGAGGAGACGTGTCCCGGCATCCAGCCCCGGTCGCCGCCTCCCCGGTCGCCGGTCCTGCCGGGGGAGTGCTCGACCGGGTCCTCCTGCGGCAGGCCCGCCTCCTCGACGGCGTCCTCGGAGTCCGCGGCGGCCGGCGGGCAGGTCCGGCCCAGCCAGGTCCGTACGAGCCGGCCCTCCTCCCCGGCCCGCGCGGCCTCGTCGACGTAGGCCACCGCGCGCGGGAAGCGGCGTCTGAGGGCGGCCAGGTTCTTCAGGCCGTCGCCCGAGGTCTGGCCGTAGACCGCGCCGAGCACGGCCAGTTTGGCCTGGGCGCGGTCGCCGGAGAAGGCGCGCTCGGAGACGGACTGGTAGAGGTCGGAGGTGCGGCCGGCCACCTCCATCAGGCCGGGGTCGCGGGAGATCGCCGCCAGTACGCGCGGTTCCATCTGGTCGGCGTCGGCGACCACCAGGCGCCAGCCGGGGTCGGCGACCGCGGCCCGGCGGATGACCTTGGGGATCTGGAGCGCGCCCCCGCCGTTGGTCACCCAGCGGCCGGTCACGGTGCCGCCCGCCAGGAACTCCGGCCGGAACCGCCCCTCGCGCACCCAGTCCTGGAGCCACGACCAGCCGTGCGCCACCCAGATCCGGTACAGCTTCTTGTATTCGAGCAGGGGCGCCACGGCCGGGTGGTCGATGGACCGGATCTCCCAGCGGCGGGTGGAGCGGACCTTGATCCCGGCGCGGGCGAAGGCCCTGACGACGTCGGCGGGCAGGTCCGGCCGCACCCGGCGGCCGAAGGCGACGGACACCTCGTCGGCCAGTTCGGCCAGGCGCCGCGGTTCGCCGCCGCCCGCGTAGCGCTCGCCGAGCAGATCGTGCAGCACCCGGCGGTGCACGTCCGCGCTCCAGGGCAGACCCGCGCGGTTCATCTCGGCCGCCACCAGCATGCCCGCCGACTCGGCCGCGGTCAGCAGCCGCATGCGGTCGGGGTGCGTGGTCCTCTCGTGCCGCCGCTGCTGCTCGGCGTGGACCGCGATCAGGTCCGCCAGCGGCAGGTGGACGCCCTCGGGTTCGAACAGGGAGGACTGCGCGCCCGGTGCGGCCGGCCGCTGCGGTGGGTCGGGCGGTACGGGACCGCCGCGCAGCCTGGCCAGCGCGGCGGCCGCCGAACGGGGCTCGCCGTGGTGTCCCTCGTGGCCGAGCAGCAGGGTCTCGGCGTCTTCGATGTCGTAGCACCGCTCCACGCGCACCCCGGCCGCGAGCAGCCGGGGATAGACCTCGGCGGTGGACCGCCACACCCAGCGGGTGACGTGCGGCCTGCTCCGGACGGCCTCGGCCAGGTCCGGCTCCCGGCGCACCGGGCCCGCGGGCAGCCCGTCCGGACCGAGGGGGGCGACCTCCGCGCCGCCGCCCTCGGCCGGCGCCAGCGCCCACCGGTCGGTCATGCCGTCGAGTGTCGCAGGGGGGTCTGACATTGATACTCGTGGCGGGCCGCACGGTGGGCACGCGCCGCGGGGGTCCGGCGGTGGGGGCCGGCAGCGGCTGGCCGGCAGCGGGGGTGCGCCGGGGGAGCGGCCGGGGTCAGGCGGGGCCGTGGTCCCCTTCGGGCTGCCGGTCGTCCTGCCGCGCCGTCGTGTCGAGGAACCGCGCCAGGGTCGCCACGACGTACTCCTCGGTGCGGTCCTTGCTGAGGCCGGCGCCGCTCAGGACGCCCTCGCCGTTCTCCAGTTCCAGCAGGGCCAGCAGGATGTGTTCGGTGCCGATGTAGTTGTGGCCGAGGCGCAGGGCCTCCCGGAAGGTGAGTTCGAGGGCCTTCTTGGCGGCGGGGCCGTACGGGATCAGCTCGGGGGCGTCCGGGGAGGCCGGCGGGAGTACGGCGGTGGCGGCCTCGCGGACCGTCTCCAGGGGGACGCCCTGCTCCTGTACGGCCTTGGCGGCCAGTGCCTCCGGTTCGGTGAGCAGCCCGAGGACCAGGTGCACGGGCAGGCCCTCGGTGTTCCGGGCGGCCTTGGCCGCCTCGTTGGCGGCCATCACCACCTTGCGCGCGCGGGGCGTGTAGCGGCTGAAGCCCTGGCCGGGGTCGAGGTCGAGGGACTCCTTGGGCACGAACCGCTTCTGCGCGGCCTGCCGGGTGACGCCCATGCTCCTGCCGATGTCGGTCCAGGAGGCGCCGGAGCGCCGTGCCTGGTCGACGAAGTGCCCGATGAGGTGGTCCGCGACCTCGCCGAGGTGCTCACCGGCGAGAACGGCGTCCTGGAGCTGCTCCAGCGGCTGTTGGTGGACGTTCTTGATGGCCGAGATGAGGTCGTCGAGACGGATGGACGACCTGATGCTGGGGTTCGTCATACCGCAACCGTAGGTTGACAGTCGGGGACTGTCAACCGATGGTTGACTGCCGTGTCGGATGGGCTTCCGTACGTCGATGGACCGTCCCGCCGTCGGTTGTCCACAGGGTGTGGACAGTGCGGGAGGCGGGGCATGGCACGATCGGACCGTGACCACGTCCAGCACCGTCGACCGCGCCCTGTCGGCCGCCCTCTACGCCGCCACCGACGACGCCCTCGACGCCGGCGCCTCGATGCTCGCCGCCGATCCCACGGCGGACGCCGAACTCGCCCGCCGCGGCGTGGAGTTGGTCGCGGCGGCCTGGCAGCGGGGCTGGCAGCCCGGCGATCTCACGCGCGTCGTCCGGCGGGAGCTCGACGACCTCCACCTCCGGCTCGCGGCGGCCCTGATCCGCGCCCAGGCTCCGCACGACCGGCCGCGCGGCCCGCGCTGGGCCGCGCAGCTCGACGAGCTGACCGCCGACGAGGCGCCCGCCGACGACCGCTTCTCGTACGCCACCGCCGTGCTGGAGCTGTACCGGCTGCTGCTGCGGCTGCCCACCCTCGAAACGCTGGACGACCTCGCCGCGCCGGGCCCCTCGGCGCCCCGGGGCGACTCGCGGACGCTCGGCCGGATCCGGGCGCTGCTCGCCAAGGCGGAGGCGACCGGGTTCCCGGAGGAGGCGGAGGCGCTGAGCGCCAAGGCGCAGGAGCTGATGGCGCGGCACAGCATCGACGAGGCGCTGATCGCCGCGCACGGGCCGGCGCCGGACGCGCCCGGCGCCTGCCGGATCGGTGTCGAGCCGCCGTACGAGCAGGCCAAGGCCGTGCTGCTGGACGCCGTCGCCACCGCCAACCACTGCCGGGCCGTGTGGAACGAACCCCTCGGCTTCTCCACCGTCGTCGGTTTCGAGGCCGACCTCGAGGTGGTCGAACTGCTGTACACCTCGCTCCTCGTCCAGGCCACCACCGCGATGACCCGGGCCGAGGCCGCGCAGCGGGCGGGCGGGCGCAAGCGGACCAAGACCTTCCGGCAGTCCTTCCTCGCCGCCTACGCCCACCGCATCGGCAGCCGCCTCGCGGCCGTCGCCGAGCACCAGGTGACCGAGGACCTGCTCCCCGTTCTGGCGACCCGCGACGTGGCGGTCGCCGACCGGCTGGACCGGATGTTCCCGGACACGACCACCACCCGGCTGCGCGGGGTGAGCGACGCGGCCGGCTGGACGGAGGGCGCGCAGGCGGCGGACCGGGCCCAGATGCGGCATCGCCGGCCGCTGAGCTGAGCCCGGGGGCCCGTCCGGTGGCCCGAGTCCGGGGACGTGGCGGTCCGTCAGTCCCCGGCCTGCTGGAACGCCGTCACCGACGCGTCCGGGTGCGCCGCGTCGCTCTTGCCCTGCACCGGGCCGTACGACCACGGGTAGCTCTTGGCGTCGGACGCGCCCGGCAGCGCGATCTTCAGCGAGGTCGCCGCCAGGCTCTTCGCGTCGCCCGCCTTGCCTCGGACGTAGGTGAGGGTGAAGGAGGCGGTGTCCCCCTTGGCGAGGGTCAGTTTCTGCGCCTGCCCCGTCTTGTCCTGCGGCACGGCCGCCGTGTCGCTCCCGGCGGCCAGGGTGAGGCCGGGGAAGCCGTCCAGGGTGCATGCGGCGCCCTGGTTGGTGAGCGTGACCGGGACGTTGCCCGTGTCCCCGGCGGCGGGCGCGGCGTTGGCGGGGCCGACCTGGAGGCCGACCGCGCCGAGCCGGCAGGCCGTGTTCTCGGTGTTCTCGGTGGTGTCGGTGTTCTTGCTCCCGGTGTCGTCGCCGTCGCTGCCGCCGCTGTCGCAGGCGGTCAGCAGGAGGGCGGCGGCGAGGGCGGTGACGGTGATCGCAATGGCGCGCATGAGGTGGTTCCTTGGGTCGTGACGATGCTCAAGGATCATCACGTACGAGGGTGCGGCGCGGTTGCCCGCCCCGCCACCGGGCTCCGGAGCGCTCAGGAGCCGGGACTCGCCGTGGGGAGCCCGAGGGTATCGTCCCGCCCTCCGCCCGCGTGGACGTCTCCTCGCCGAGACCACCCTCCCAGGTAACGCGGAAGGTGTTCTTGTTGACGGAGTCCACCGTGCCCCCCGTACGGGACGCGCGGGGGACTGTGGGAGGCTTCCCGGTGGCCGGAGACCACCGTCCCCGACCGTTGCAGATGCATCCGCGCAACCACGGACCGCACCGCCGCCCCGCGCGTTCGCCCCCTTCGCGTCCGCGTCGGCCGGCTTGCGCGCTCCACCGACCGGAAACCGCTTCCCGCCGCCCGCGCCCGGCGCTTCGCCGCCTTTCCGAACGTCCCGCTCCGCAACTCCTCGGCCGACGCCGGAACAGGTGAGGGGCCGCATGCGTCTCTTCCTAGTACGCGCGGCGTGTGCGCGGGAGGCGGAAGTCCGCGGGCGCATGGTCGTCGGGTCCGGGGGCAGGCGCTGGAAACCGCTTCGGTAAAGCGTTCGCCAACGCTGTAACCGCCGAAGCACTCCGCGTGCACGTGCATCTGCTCATGCAGCTGCACATGAACAAGGTTATGATCCGGGTCAGTTGACCGATGCATCAATGGCCACATCAGCCAGTGCACCACCGGGGAGCGACCTGTGAACCACGACGTCGAGGGCGTGTACGGGGAGTGCGACGTGCACAACGGCATGGCGGCCACACAGCTGCACGGAGTGGCCTGGCAGAAGAGCAGACACAGCAACTCACAGGGTTCCTGCGTGGAGTTCGCGCGGCTGCCGGGCGGTGACGTGGCCGTGCGGAACTCGCGGTTCCCGGACGGGCCCGCGCTCGTCTACACCCGCGCCGAGATCGAGGCGATGCTGCTGGGCGTCAAGGACGGGGAGTTCGACTACCTCGTCGGAGGCTGAGCAGAATCGGTTCGCCCGAGTACTCCCGCACACTCGGTGACCGGTGCGCCGCAGAGCGTGACGCGCGTAGATCCACGGCGTGCGAGAACCGTGCGGCGTCAGCCGGCGGGGCGGAGCCGGAACAGCGCCCAGACGACCTTGCCGCCCAGCGTGCCGGCCAGCGGGTGCCAGCCCCAGCTGTCGCTGAAGGAGTCGACGAGGAATAGGCCGCGGCCCGACTCGGCGGAGAAGTCCTCGGTGTCCTCGCGGGCGACCGGGCTGTCCTGGCTGGGGTCGCGCACGGCGCACACGAGCCGTTCGCTCCAGTGCATCAGGTGCAGCCGCACCGCCGGGGCCTGCTCGCACGACCGCGGCCCGGGTACGGCAGGCATCGCGTGCCGCAGGGCGTTGGTGACGAGTTCGGAGACCACCAGGCAGACGTCGTCGAAGCGGTCGCCCAGCTCCCACGTGTCGAGCGTGACCCGGGTGAACCGCCTGGCCTCGCGCACGGCTTCGTAGCGGGCGGGCAGGGCGCAGGAGGCGGCGTCCGACACGGACGCGAGGTCCATCGGCGGAAGGCCCTGCCGTAACGGCTGGAGCATGGTCGATCCATTCGTCCCCATGCGAGGCACTCCCGATAATCCGCGGTCGTTGCGATGCAGCGGTGGTGCGGGACCATGGTTTCGGATGCGCACAGCAGATGCAAGGGCAGATGCACGTGCACGTGACCGAATTGCGCCTTCCCGTACCGCTTGCTGGCCATTTTTTCCGCCATCCTCATGTCCGTCGCATGCCTCCTTCTTGCCGTGGGCTGCACGGTTTCTGCGATCTCTTTCCGTTTCCGTAATCACGCGAGTACAGCTCGAAGTGATTTAGTGGCAGACTGCGGCCCTTAAGACGGTTGGGGAGGCTGGCGAAGGTGAGCGCGGGAGAGCCCGGATCGGTGGTGCGGCGGATGCTGCTCGGCTCGCAACTCAGGCGACTGCGGGAATCGCGGGGGATCACGCGGGAGGCGGCGGGATACTCGATCCGCGCCTCGGAGTCGAAGATCAGCCGGATGGAGCTGGGCCGGGTGAGCTTCAAGACCCGTGACGTCGAGGACCTGTTGACGCTGTACGGCATCACGGACGAGGCGGAGCGCAGCTCACTCCTCTCGCTCGCCAAGGAGGCCAACGTCGCGGGCTGGTGGCACAGCTACTCGGACGTCCTGCCGAGCTGGTTCCCCACCTATGTGGGCCTGGAGGGCGCGGCGTCGCTGATCCGCGTCTACGAAGTCCAGTTCGTGCACGGCCTGTTGCAGACCGAGGAGTACGCCCGCGCGGTGGTCCGGCGGGGCATGCGCGGCGCGAGTGAGGCCGACGTGGAGCGGCGGGTGGCGCTGCGCCTGGAGCGGCAGAAGCACCTGGTCGCCGAGAACGCCCCGGACCTGCACATCGTCCTGGACGAGGCCGCCCTGCGCCGCCCCTACGGCGACCGCGAGGTGATGCGCGGCCAGCTCCAGCACCTGATCGAGATCTCCGAGCGGCCCAACGTGCGGCTCCAGGTCATGCCGTTCAGCTTCGGCGGGCACGCGGGCGAGTCCGGCGCCTTCACCATCCTCAGCTTCCCCGAGTCCGACCTGTCCGACGTCGTCTACCTGGAGCAGCTGACCAGCGCGCTCTACCTGGACAAATCCGAGGACGTCGGCCAGTACGAGAGGGCGCTCAAGGAACTCCAGAGCGACAGCCCCGGCCCCGACGAGAGCCGTGACCTGCTGCGCGGCCTTCTCCAGCTCTCCTAGCCCCCCGGCGCCCTCGCGGCCCTCCGGCTCCGCCCGCGCGGACACGTCAACTCCGCTGTCCCACGCGTACGATGACGTCCCATCAGACAGCGCGAGCCTGGGATTAGAGGGATCACCATGTCGTCCTACTTCACCGACCTGGCCCAGCAGTACATCGACGGCGAGTGGCGTCCCGGCAGCGGATCCTGGGACATCATCGACTTCAACCCGTACGACGGCGAGAAGCTGGCCTCGATCACCATAGCCACGGCCGACGAGGTCGATCAGGCCTACCGGAGCGCCGCCCGCGCCCAGAAGCAGTGGGCCGCCACCAACCCCTACACCCGCCGCGCGGTGTTCGAGAAGGCGCTGCGCCTGGTCGAGGAGCGCGAGCAGGAGATCACCGAGGTGATCATCGCGGAGCTGGGCGGCACCCACCTCAAGGCCGCCTTCGAACTGCACCTGGTCAAGGAGTTCCTGCGCGAGTCGGTCCATCTGGCGCTGGCCCCCGAGGGGAAGATCCTGCCCTCGCCGACCGACGGCAAGGAGAACCGCGTCTACCGCGTCCCGGTCGGCGTCGTGGGCGTCATCAGCCCCTTCAACTTCCCCTTCCTGCTGTCCGTCAAGTCGGTCGCCCCGGCGCTCGCGCTCGGCAACGGCGTGGTGCTCAAGCCGCACCAGAACACGCCGATCACCGGCGGCTCCCTGGTGGCCAAACTCTTCGAGGACGCGGGGCTGCCGGGCGGGCTGCTCAACGTCGTCATCACGGACATCGCCGAGATCGGCGACGCCTTCATCGAGCACCCCGTGCCCAAGGTCATCTCCTTCACCGGCTCCGACACCGTCGGCCGGCACGTCGCCACCGTCTGCGCCGCCCACTTCAAGCGCGCGGTGCTGGAACTGGGCGGCAACAGCGCGATCGTGGTCCTGGACGACGCCGACCTCGACTACGCGGTCGACGCGGCCGTCTTCAGCCGCTACGTCCACCAGGGCCAGGTCTGCATGGCCGCGAACCGGGTGCTGGTCGACCGCTCCGTCGCCGAGGAGTTCACCGAGAAGTTCGTCGCCAAGGTCAGGACGCTGAAGGCCGGCGACCCGCGCGACCCGGGGACGGTCATCGGCCCGGTGATCAACTCCACCCAGGCGAACGCGATCTCGGGCACCGTGGAACAGGCGGTCGCCGAGGGCGCCACCGCCCTGCTGCGCGGCGCCGTCACCGACAACCTGGTCGAGCCGTCCGTGCTGACGGACCTGCCCGCCGACTCCGCGCTGCTGAGGCAGGAGGTCTTCGGCCCGGTCGTTTTCCTCGTCCCGTTCGACGGCGAGGAGGAGGCGGTCCGCCTCGTCAACGACACCCCGTACGGCCTCAGCGGCGCCGTGCACACGGCGGACGTCGAGCGCGGCGTCGCCTTCGCCAAGCGGATCGACACCGGCATGTTCCACGTGAACGACGGCACCGTCCACGACGAGCCGCTCGTCCCCTTCGGCGGCGAGAAGCACTCGGGCATCGGCCGGCTGAACGGCGAGACGACCGTGGACGCCTTCACCACAATCAAGTGGATCTCGGTGCAGCACGGCCGCAGCGGCTTCCCGTTCTGACGCCCCCGGCCTCCCGTCGCGCCCAGGACGACACCACCGAGCACCCCGGACCCTTGCGGACAGAAACTGACCGTAAGGGTTCGTAGCGTGGTCGGTGTCGGGGCGAGAGGGCGCCGACGCGGACGGAAGGCGGGCCGGTCATGGTCACTCACGTGGGAGCCGAGGAGCGGGGCGACGAGCGCGGGGCGCTGCTGGCGTTCCTGGCGGAGCAGCGCGGCGGCATCCGGCGGGCGCTGCTCGGGCTGACCGAGGAGCAGGCGAGGTCGCGGCCGAGCGCGAGCGAGCTGTCCCTCGGCGGGCTGCTCAAGCACGTCGCGGAGGTCGAGCAGGGCTGGCTTGCCCGGGCGCGGCAGGAGCCGCCCGCGATCGCGCGCGACGCGTCGAACTGGCACGAGTGCTTCGAACTCGACGCGGACGACACGGTCGCGGGGCAGCTGGCGTACTGGGCGGAGGTGGCCGCCGACACGGAGGCGTACATCCGGTCGGCGCCCAGCCTCGACGACACCTTCCCGCTGCCGGACGAGCCCTGGTTCCCGCCGGACGAGCGGGTCTCGCTGCGCTGGCTGTGCCTGCACCTGATCCGGGAGACGGCCCGGCACGCCGGTCACGCCGACATCATCCGGGAGTCGCTGGACGGGCGGACCGCGTTCGAGCTGGTGGCCCTGGCACGGCAGGACTGACCCGGCTACCTGGTCCGTCGCGCGATCTGTCCGGCCCGGGCTACTCCCGGGTCACGACCACCGCCGTCCCGTACGCGCAGACCTCCGTGCCGACGTCCGCCGCCTCGGTGACGTCGAAGCGGAAGGCCAGCACCGCGTTGGCGCCCCGGGCGCGGGCCTGCTCGATGAGCCGTTCCATGGCCTGGTTGCGGGTCTCCACCAGCGTCTTGGTGAGCCCCTTCAGCTCGCCGCCGATCATCGACTTCAGGCCCGCGCCGATCTGGCTGCCCAGATGCCGGGACCGGACCGTCAGCCCGAAGACCTCGCCGATGACCTGCTCGACCCGGTGGCCGGGCAGGTCGTTCGTCGTGACGACCAGCACATCCGCGCCGGCGCCCTGGCCGCCGCCGTACTCCTCGATTCCCATGGCTCACAGGGTGGACCCGGGCGGCGCACAGCGCATCCCCGCGCGGGCGACGGAACCTGGGCCGTACACCATCCGTTGATACGTTGTGCGGCAGTACCACGGGGGCCGCAGCGCCGCCGTCCTTCCTCACCCCCTCAGGAGCCCGGTACCGTGACGACGCTCGCCCTCGGCCCGAGCTGGCTTGATCCGAACTACCTCCTCGACACCTTCGGCATCTGGGGGCTGCTGCTCGTCGTCTTCGCCGAGTCGGGCCTGCTGATCGGCTTCTTCCTGCCGGGCGACTCCCTGCTGTTCACCTGCGGGCTGCTGATCACCTCACACCAGTTGGACTTCCCGCTGTGGGCCGCGATCGTCCTGATCTGCCTCGCCGCCGTCCTCGGCGACCAGGCCGGCTACATGTTCGGCAAGAAGGTCGGCCCGTCCCTGTTCAACCGCCCGGACTCGCGCCTGTTCAAGCAGGAGAACGTCACCAAGGCGCACGAGTTCTTCGAGCAGTACGGCCCCAAGTCGCTGGTCCTGGCCCGCTTCGTGCCGATCGTGCGCACGTTCACGCCGATCATCGCGGGCGTCAGCGGCATGAAGTACCGCTCGTTCCTGGTCTTCAACCTCATCGGCGGCATCCTGTGGGGCGCGGGCGTCACCCTGCTCGGCTCCTGGCTGGGCAACATCGCCTTCGTCAAGGACAACATCGAGGCGATCCTGATCCTGGTCGTCCTCGTCTCGGTGGTGCCGATCGGCATCGAGTTCCTCCGGGCCCGCTCCAAGGCGAAGAAGAACCCGCAGGCCCCGGCCCGGGAGGAGCCGGCCCTCGCGCCGCGGTCGCCGTACCAGCAGTCGCCGTACGCGCAGCAGGCCCACGGTCAGCAGGGCTACGACCAGCAGGGATACGGTCAGCAAGGGTACGGGCAGCAGGGATACGGGCAGCCGGTCGCGGACGACGCGACGACCCAGCTGCGCCGCATCGACCCGGCCGCGCAGGGCGCCCCCCGCCCGCAGTCCGGCCCCCACGACGGCCAGAACCCCCCGCACGGACAGCAGCGGTACGGCCACCCCCACCCGCAGCAGAACCAGCACTACGGCGAGCAGTACCCGCAGCAGCAGCAGCCCTACGGGCAGCAGCAGCACCAGCAGCCGCAGCAGCCCTACGCCGGCCAGCACGGCCAGCAGAGTCAGCACGGTCAGCAGGGTCAGCAGCACGACCAGTACGGCGAGTACGACCCCGACCGGAACCAGCCGGACCCGCGGGACCAGGGCTACTACCGCGCCCCCTGACGTCCCGGAGTCCCCCGGACCCTCCCGGCGGGGCGGACCGGGTCAGAAACCCCTCGTCCGCTTCGCCGCCCGCCGCTTCCCGGCGGAGCCGATCCGCAGGAACATCCGCGAGATCTCCGAACCGAGGTTCACGCCGATCGCGATGGCCATGGCGAGCGACACCGCCTTGGCCATCGACACCAGCCCCTTGTCGACGTTGTTCTGCGCGATCGACAGCAGACCGAAGTACGTCGCCGAACCCGGCAGCAGCGGTCCGATCGCGGCGGTGGTGTAGGGCAGCGCCGAGACGAACCGGTAGCGGGACAGCAGCTGCCCGAACAGGCCCACCAGACCCGCCGCGACCGCCGTCGAGGCCACCGGCGAGATGTCGCCGACGTTGTGCATCGCCCCGTACACCACCCACGCCACTCCGCCGTTGAGCGTCACCCACAGCACGGTGGACCGCTCCTGCTGGAGCAGCACGGCGAAGGTCAGCGACAGCAGCATCGAGGCGATGATCTGGAGCACCGGCCGCTGGCTGCCGATGAGCGCCGCGTCCGGGTTGAGCTGGGCGCCCAGCTTCACCCCGAAGTAGAGGACCAGCAGCACGCCCACGACGATGCCGACGAAGAAGTACATGACCTCCAGCAGGCGCGCGGAGGCGGTGATGTAGAAGCCGGTCAGCCCGTCCTGCACGCCCGCCACCAGCGCCCGCCCGGGCAGCAGCGCGAAGAGTCCACCGGTGATCACCGCGGACGCCTTCACGTCGACGTCCGCCACCGTGAGCGCCACGCCGATCGCGGCCGGCGGCATCGCGGCCACCGTGAACTGGTAGAACTCCGGCAGTCCGCGTCCCGCGCACAGCCACGCCAGCCGGTCGCCGAGCATCGCGCCGATCGCCGCCGCGGCGAAGACCAGCGGGCCGCCGCCGACGAGCAGGGAGGCCGCGCCGGCCAGCAGCCCGGCCGCGCAGGTCAGCGCCCAGCCGGGGTAGGGGTGGCGGTTGCGGCGGATCTCCGCGAGCCGCCGGTAGGCCTCCTCCAGGGAGACATGGGTCTCGGGGTCGCTCAGGTCGTCGACGAGCCGGTAGACGGCCGCCAGACGGGTGTAGTCGGTGCCGCGGCGGCGCACCACGCGGGTGGCCGAGACCGGGTCCTCCACCAGGGACGGCTGGTAGGAGACGGACAGCAGGGTGAAGGTGACGTTCGGCTCGCAGCGGTCCAGGCCGTAGGAGCGGCACACCGCGAACATCGCGGTCTCCACGTCCTCGGCGCCCTCGCCGCCGGCGAGCAGCAGCTCGCCGATGCGCAGGGTCAGGTCGAGGACGCGCGGGACGGCCGGGCCGCCCTCCTCCGCCTTGTGCACCTGTTCGAGCGCGGGCCGTTCGGTGACCGGCATGCGCAGCATGGTGCGCATCCGGTCCTGCCAGGGCACGTCCTTGGTCAGGCTGACCGCCGGGACGCCGCCCGGCGGGGTGAAGGCGGACGGGGCCTGCCGGGCGGTGTAGGTGCTGGGCGTGCTGAACGCCGACCCCTCCGGCTCGGTGACCGGCGGCTCGGGCGCCTCCAGACCGGTCGGGAGGGCGAACTCCGAGGTGGTCTCGGACTCGCCGCCGCCCGCCTTGGGCGCGGCCAGCCCCTCGGGCAGCGCGAACTCCGACGTCGTGGACGACTCGTTGTCGACCGGGACGGGCGCCGGGAGCGACTTGGGCACCGGGATCACCTGCGTCGCCTGGGTCGTGGACGAGCCCGAAGGAGGTCTGAACGCGCTCCTCGCCTCGTCCGACTGCGGTTTGCGGTCCTCCGCATCCGTCACTGGGCAACGCTCCCTGAACGACACCTTCCGTATGCCTCAGTATGCGCGGGAACACCCGCCGACATGCCAAAGGGCCGCGTCACCCCGGTGGGGTGCACGCGGCCCGCGGGCGTCGAACGGTCAGTGACCGCCCTGCTCCTGGAAGCGCTTGCGGGACCGCTCGATCTCCGCCTCGGCGTCGGTGCGGCCGACCCAGTTGGCGCCCTCGACGGACTTGCCGGGCTCCAGGTCCTTGTAGACCTCGAAGAAGTGCTGGATCTCCAGGCGGTCGAACTCCGACACGTGGTGGATGTCGCGCAGGTGCTCCACCCGCGGGTCGGACGCCGGGACGCACAGCAGCTTGTCGTCGCCGCCGGCCTCGTCCGTCATCCGGAACATGCCGATGGCGCGGCACTTGATGAGGCAGCCCGGGAAGGTCGGCTCGTCCAGGATGACCAGCGCGTCCAGCGGGTCGCCGTCCTCGCCGAGGGTGTCCTCGACGAAGCCGTAGTCGGCCGGGTAGCTGGTCGAAGTGAAGAGTCGACGGTCAAGGCGGATACGACCGGTCTCGTGGTCCACCTCGTACTTGTTCCGCGAACCCTTCGGAATCTCGATCGTGACGTCGAACTCCACCGGTGGCTCCTCCATGATCAGCACATAGTTCTGGTGATTAAGTGTCCCTCACGCAGGTGTGTGATCGCGAAAGGGGCTGGTGGTCGTGCCGGAGCTGAGGGGCTGGCGGGCGGCGCGACCGCGTCTGGAACGCCTGGCACGGGCCGCACGGCCGCGTCTGGCGCGGGCCGCACGCACCGCGGGGCCGGGGCTCGCGCGCCTGGCGCGGTCCGCCGGGCCGAGGATCGCACGGCTCGCCGGACCCACCGGGTCACGGCCGGCCCGGCCCAGAACCTGGCAGTACACCGCCGGCGCCGCCACCGCCGGGCTGGCGCTGGCCGCCGGTGTGGTGACCGCCGCCGGTCCCTGGGACTCCACCGGTCAGCGTACGGCCGAGCGGGACCGGGCAGTCGCCCTGGGGCGGACGGGTGGCGCAGATCACGGCCGCGGTTCCGATACGTCCGCTACGTCCCCCGCCCGGGCCGGCGAACCGAAGCCCGCGCCCAGCGCGGGGGCGGTCCTGGTGGGCCTCGACGCGGCCGGCGCCACGGTGAAGTCGGCGTCCGGCGCGAAGCCCCTGGGCGCGGTGCTGGACCCGTTGCTGGGCGACGCCGCCCTCGGCTCCCGGCACTCCGCGGCGGTCGTCGACGCGGCCACCGGCCGGACGCTGTACGACCAGGACGCCGGCCAGGCGCTCACCCCGGCCTCCGTCACCAAGATCGCCACCGCGGTTGCCGCGCTGTCCGCCCTCGGCCCCGACCACCGCTTCACCACCCGCGCCGCGCTGGAGCCCGGCACCCACGAGGTCGTCCTGGTGGGCGGCGGCGACCCGACCCTGACCGCCCGCGCCGACGCGCACGGCTGGGCCTCCCTGCGCACCCTCGCCGACGGCACGGCCGCCGCCCTCGCCCGGCGCGGACTGCGCGAGGTGACGCTCTCGTACGACACCTCCCTGTACACCGGCCCCGACCTGCACCCGATCGGCGTCAACGACAACGTGGCCAGGGTGACGGCCCTGACCGCCGACGAGGCCCGCACCGACGGCTCGGCCAGCGGACCCGCGCCCCGGGCCGACGATCCGGCGGCGGACGCCGCCCGCGCCTTCGGCCGGTTCCTGGCCGGGCACGGCGTCAAGGTCACCGACCCCGGCCCGTCCAAGGCCACCGGCCGCGCGCGGACGCTGGCGAGCGTGTCCTCGCCGCCGCTGTCCGACGTGGTCGAACGGATGCTCACCAACAGCGACAACGACATCGCCGAGGCGCTGGCCCGGCAGACCGCCGCGGCGAGCGGCGAGCACGCCGACTTCGCCGGCGGCGCCCGGGCGATCGCCGCCCGGCTGAAGAAGCTCGGCCTGCCGCTGGCGGGCGCGCGGTTCCACGACGGCAGCGGCCTCGACCGCGACGACCGGCTCACCGCGAACCTGCTGACGGCCCTGCTGCGCACCGCCGCCGACCCGGCCCGGCCCGGACTGCGCCCGGTCCTCACCGGCCTGCCGGTGGCCGGCTTCACCGGCACCCTGGCCGACCGCTACGCGGCGGACGGCGCGGCCGGGATCGTCCGGGCCAAGACCGGCACCCTCACGGGCGTGAACACCCTGGCGGGGACGGCGGTGGACCGCGACGGCCGGCTGCTGGTCTTCGCCTTCCTCACCGACGGCACCACGGACCCCCAGGCGGCCCAGTCCGCCCTGGACACGACGGCGACGGCCCTGACGGCGTGCGGCTGCCGCTGACCCGCTCCGGGGCGGAACCTTTCCGCCCCAGCCGTTCCGCCCGTACGGAACCTTCCGCCCCGACTGCCCTGCCCGGACGGAACTTTCCGCCCCGGCTGCCCTGCCCGGGCGGATCCTTTTGCCCCGGCTGCCCTGCCCGGGCGGAACCTTGCTGCCCCGGCCGTCCCGCCAGGGCGGAACCTTGCTGGCCCGGCTGTTCTGTCCGGGCGGAACCTTTCGACCCCAGCCGCCCGGCCAAGGGCCGCACGTTCCGCCGGGCGACCGCCCGCACCGCCGAGGGGTTGTCCGTACCGCCGAAGGCTGTATCCGCCCCGGCCGGCGTGGCGTACCGCCGTGGGCAGGTGTTGCGCACGGCGCGGCGGCGGGCGCGCCCCGTCACTCGGGTGCCCGGCCGGGTGACGGCGCCCGTCGGCCCGCGTCCCGGGCGGCGGCCCTCCGCCACGGCCTGCCCCAAGTGGCGGCGCTCACGTACCGTTGACGCATGACGAGCATCGGTGGTGCCGCAAGTCCCGGGATGGTCGACTGGAACCTCGCGGTGGCGACCGCGACCCGGCTGGTCAGGCCCGGCCCGGAGGTGAGCCGGGACGAGGCCCGGGCGGTCGTCGCGGAACTGCGCCGGCACGCCAAGGTCTCCGAGGAGCACGTCCGTGCCTTCACCCGCATGGGCTCCGAGGAGACGCACGACACCCCGGTCCTCGTGGTCGACCGGCCGGGCTGGGTCCGGGCCAACGTCGCCGGCTTCCGGGAACTGCTCAAACCCCTGCTGGACAAGATGCAGCAGCGGCGCGGCGGCGGCCCCGGCAACGCCGTCCTCGGCGCCGTCGGCGGCAAGGTCACCGGCGTGGAACTGGGCGTGCTGCTGTCCTTCCTCGCCTCCCGCGTCCTCGGCCAGTACGAGACCTTCGCCCCGGCCACCCGCGAACTGCCCGCGGGGCAGAACGGCGGCGGACGGCTGCTGCTGGTCGCCCCCAACATCGTCCACGTGGAGCGGGAACTCGACGTCGAGCCGCACGACTTCCGGCTGTGGGTGTGCCTGCACGAGGAGACGCACCGCACGCAGTTCACGGCGGTGCCCTGGCTGCGCGACCACCTGGAGGGCGAGATCCAGTCGTTCCTCTCGGAGACCGACGTCGACCCCACCGCCTTCCTCGAACGCATCCGCGACGCCGCCCAGTCGCTGGTCGGCGGCCGCCCCGAGGGCGAGGAGGACGACGGCGGCCGGTCCCTGGTCGAACTGGTGCAGACGCCCGCCCAGCGGGAGATCCTGGGCCGGCTCACCGCCGTCATGTCCCTGCTGGAGGGACACGCCGACTACGTGATGGACGGCGTCGGCCCCGACGTCGTGCCGAGCGTGGCGGAGATCCGCGAGAAGTTCCAGCAGCGTCGCGCCAAGGGCGCCTCGCGGCTCGACAGCGCCCTGCGCAAGCTGCTGGGCCTGGACGCCAAGCTGCGCCAGTACCGCGACGGCGAGCGGTTCGTCCGCGCGGTCGTCGACGAGGTCGGCATGGACGGCTTCAACCGCGTGTGGACCTCCCCGAACACCCTCCCCACCAAGACCGAGATCGCCAAACCGGCGGACTGGGTCGCACGGGTGCACCGCAGGGGCGAGTGAGGAACTCACGTGCGGACGGGGCGGACCGAATCCGGCCGACGGCAGGCGAACGCCCCTCCAATCACCCGTCCGAGGGACCGTAGGCAATGGGTAGGCGTGCAATGCTCGGGGAACGGCCCGTTTCTGTCACCATCGACACACTCTGAGTGACCGATCTCGGGCTCACCCCCCGAATACTCCGTGAAGGGAACCGGACATGGGTCCCCATCCTGCGGTCGCGGCGATACGCCTGGCGGTACGCCGCGTCCTGAACGACATCCTCGACGAGCAGACCGCGCCCGGCGCCGGGCCGCCCCGCCCCGAGCTCCAGACCGCGCACGCGGCGCAGCAGGCGTACGGCGGGCAGGTGCGCCACGCCGCCCCCGCCCCGCGCGCCGAGTGGTCCGCCGGGCGGCCGCAGCGCGGCGTGCCGACCCCCGGCCGCGGCCGGGACGCCGCCGCCCGCCCCGCCTCCGGCCCGCGACCCCCCCACGAGCACCCGCCCGCCCCGCTGGTGCTCGTCGCCTGTTCCGGCGGCGCCGACTCCATGGCGCTCGCCTCCGCCCTCGCCTTCGAAGCCCCCAAGCTCGGCATCCGGGCCGGTGGCGTCACCGTCGACCACGGCCTCCAGACCGGCTCCGACCTCAGGGCCGGCGAGGTCGCCCAGCGGCTGCGCGAACTGGGCCTCGACCCGGTCGACGCCGTCGCCGTCAGCGTGGGCCGCGAGGGCGGCCCCGAGGCCGCCGCCCGCGACGCCCGCTACGCCGCCCTGGACGCCGCCGCCGAACGCCACGGTGCCGCCGCGGTCCTGCTCGGCCACACCCGCGACGACCAGGCCGAGACCGTGCTGCTGGGGCTGGCCCGCGGCTCCGGCATCCGCTCCCTGTCCGGAATGGCCGCGGTCTCGGGGGCCGGCGGCCGTTACCGGCGCCCGTTCCTGCACCTGGACCGCCAGACCGCCCGCACGGCCTGCCTGGTCCAGTCCCTGCCCGTCTGGGACGACCCGCACAACGCGGACCCCGCCTACACCCGCTCCCGACTGCGCCACGAGGGCCTGCCCGCGCTGGAGAAGGCCCTCGGCAAGGGCGTCGTGGAGGCCCTCGCCCGCACCGCGCAGCTCTCCCGCGACGACGCCGACGCCCTGGACGCCTGGGCCGGGCAGGCCGACGCCGCCGTCCGCGACGACGCCGGCCGGCTGGAGTGCGCCAAACTGTCCGTCCTGCCGCCCGCCGTGCGCCGCCGCATCCTGCGCCGGGCCGCCATCGAGGCCGGCGCCCCGGCGGGCTCCCTGTTCGCCCGGCACATCGAGGAAGTCGACCGGCTGATCACCGGTTGGCGTGGTCAGGGAGTCATCAACCTCCCGGGCAAAGTCGTCGCCCAGCGGCAGGGTGGCAGACTGGTGATTCGGCAAGGCTGAATCCTTCCCTCTCGGGGAGGCCCCGGTCTCCCCCTCCGGGGAGGTGCCGGACGGCCGGCCTCCCCGCAGGGGGAGGGCCGGAACAGCCGGTGGGACGACCGACCGAAAGTGATGCGGGTGGACGCGAAAGACATGGGTGCCGACCTTCAGCAGGTGCTCATCACCAAGGAAGAGATCGACGCGAAGCTGGCGGAGCTGGCCGCGAAGATCGACGCGGAGTACGCGGGCAAGGACCTGCTGATCGTCGGCGTGCTCAAGGGCGCGGTCATGGTCATGGCCGACCTGGCCCGGTCCCTGTCCACCCCCGTCACCATGGACTGGATGGCGGTGTCCTCCTACGGCGCCGGCACCCAGTCCTCCGGAGTGGTGCGGATCCTCAAGGACCTCGACACCGACATCAAGGGCCGGCACGTCCTGATCGTCGAGGACATCATCGACTCCGGGCTGACCCTGTCCTGGCTGCTGTCCAACCTCGGCTCCCGCGAGCCGGCCTCCCTCAAGGTGTGCACGCTGCTGCGCAAGCCGGACGCCGCGAAGGTCGCCATCGACGTGGAGTGGGTCGGCTTCGACATCCCCAACGAGTTCGTCGTCGGCTACGGCCTCGACTACGCCGAGAAATACCGCAACCTGCCGTTCGTCGGTACGCTCGCCCCCCACGTCTACGGCGGCTGACCCGGACGGTCCCGGCTCCGTGACGGTGATCGGGAACCCCGGCGGCCCCGGAGCCGTTGGAGCATGCAGACGGGGACGCCGGCTCTCCTGTGCGGCTACCAGCCGCCATGCTGGGGTACCGTCAGAAGAACTGTCTTATCAAACTCACTATGGCAGGAGGGACGGGGCGGCACCGCTCCGTATGGATGGACGTGAAGCGATACTTCCGTGGGCCGGTCATGTGGATCGTGCTGGCCGTCCTTGCCGTGGTCGTGTTGATGCAGGTCGTCGGCTCGTCCGGCGGCTACAAGGCGGTGGACACAGGCCAGGTCGTAGCGGCGATCAATGACAACCGGGTCCTGCAGGCCAAGCTGACCACCGGCGACGAGCAGACCATCAAGGTCGAGCTCAAGGACGGGCAGAAGGTCGACGGCAGCTCGAAGATCCAGGCGAGCTACATCGGCGATCAGGGCGTGACCATCGCCAACACGCTGCAGACCAAGTACCAGGACAAGCAGATCCCGAAGGGCTACACGGTCTCGCCGACCAAGCAGAACGCGTTCGTCGGCGTCCTGCTGTCCCTGCTGCCCTTCGTCCTCATCGTCGTCGTCTTCCTGTTCCTGATGAATCAGATGCAGGGCGGCGGCTCCCGGGTCATGAACTTCGGCAAGTCCAAGGCCAAGCTCATCACCAAGGACACCCCGAAGACGACGTTCTCGGACGTCGCCGGCGCGGACGAGGCCGTCGAGGAGCTCCACGAGATCAAGGAGTTCCTCCAGGAGCCGGCCAAGTTCCAGGCCGTCGGCGCCAAGATCCCCAAGGGCGTGCTGCTCTACGGCCCGCCCGGCACCGGCAAGACCCTGCTCGCGCGCGCCGTCGCGGGCGAGGCGGGCGTGCCGTTCTACTCGATCTCCGGTTCCGACTTCGTCGAGATGTTCGTCGGCGTCGGCGCCTCCCGGGTCCGCGACCTGTTCGAGCAGGCCAAGGCGAACGCCCCGGCGATCGTCTTCGTCGACGAGATCGACGCGGTCGGCCGCCACCGCGGCGCCGGCCTCGGCGGCGGTCACGACGAGCGCGAGCAGACCCTGAACCAGCTGCTCGTCGAGATGGACGGCTTCGACGTCAAGGGCGGCGTCATCCTGATCGCCGCCACCAACCGGCCGGACATCCTCGACCCGGCGCTGCTGCGCCCGGGCCGCTTCGACCGCCAGATCGCGGTCGACCGTCCCGACATGCAGGGCCGTCTGGAGATCCTCAAGGTCCACCAGAAGGGCAAGCCGGTCGCGCCCGACGTCGACCTGGCCGCCGTCGCCCGCCGCACCCCCGGCTTCACCGGCGCCGATCTGTCCAACGTCCTGAACGAGGCCGCGCTCCTCACGGCCCGCAGCGACCAGAAGCTGATCGACAACAAGATGCTGGACGAGGCGATCGACCGGGTGGTCGCGGGCCCGCAGAAGCGGACCCGGATCATGTCGGACAAGGAGAAGAAGATCACCGCGTACCACGAGGGCGGACACGCCCTGGTCGCGGCGGCCTCGCCGAACTCCGACCCGGTCCACAAGATCACCATCCTGTCCCGCGGCCGCGCCCTGGGCTACACGATGGTCCTGCCGGACGAGGACAAGTACTCGACCACGCGCAACGAGATGCTCGACCAGCTCGCCTACATGCTGGGCGGCCGGGCGGCGGAGGAACTGGTCTTCCACGACCCGACCACCGGCGCCGCCAACGACATCGAGAAGGCCACCTCCACGGCCCGCGCGATGGTCACCCAGTACGGCATGACCGAGCGTCTGGGCGCCATCAAGTTCGGCGGCGACAACACCGAGCCGTTCCTCGGCCGCGAGATGGCCCACCAGCGCGACTACTCGGAAGAGGTCGCCGCGCTGGTGGACGAGGAAGTCAAGAAGCTCATCGAGAACGCGCACAACGAGGCCTGGGAGATCCTGGTCGAGAACCGCGACGTCCTCGACAACCTCGTCCTGGCACTCCTGGAGAAGGAGACCCTGGGCAAGGAGGAGATCGCGGAGGTCTTCGCGCCGATCGTGAAGCGTCCCCCGCGGCCGGCCTGGACCGGTTCCTCCCGCCGCACCCCCTCCACCCGCCCGCCGGTGCTCTCCCCCAAGGAGCTCGCACTGACCAACGGAGCGAACGGCGCCACGGCGTCGATCAGCACCGTGAAGTCGACGGCGACGGAGTCCGCCCCGGCGACGGAGCAGACGCCGGAGGACCGTCCGGAGAGCTGACCGGAGAGCCGTCCGGAGGCAGCCTGGCCGCCTCCGGCCCCGGAATGGATGCCGCGCCCCCCTGGTTCTAGCCTTGGGGGCGCGGCATTTCGCATGCCCGCTGATGAGACACACAGGAACGAGGCTTCAGATGACCGACCCCGTGACGCTGGACGGCGAGGGCACCATCGGCGAGTTCGACGAGAAGCGCGCCGAGAACGCCGTGCGCGAGTTGCTCATCGCGGTCGGCGAGGACCCGGACCGCGAGGGCCTGCTCGACACCCCGGCACGGGTGGCGCGGGCGTACCGGGAGATATTCGCGGGACTGTGGCAGAAGCCCGAGGACGTCCTGACGACGACGTTCGACCTGGGGCACGACGAGATGGTGCTGGTGAAGGACATCGAGGTGTTCTCCACCTGCGAGCACCACCTCGTGCCGTTCCGCGGCGTCGCCCACGTCGGATACATCCCGTCCGCCAGCGGGAAGATCACCGGTCTGTCCAAGCTGGCCCGGCTGGTGGACGTCTACGCCCGCCGTCCGCAGGTGCAGGAACGTCTCACCACGCAGGTCGCGGACTCGCTGATGGAGATCCTGGAGCCGCGCGGCGTGATCGTGGTCGTGGAGTGCGAGCACATGTGCATGTCCATGCGCGGCATCCGCAAGCCCGGCGCGAAGACCATCACCTCGGCGGTGCGCGGCCAGCTGCGCGACGCCGCCACGCGCAACGAGGCGATGAGCCTGATCATGGCGCGCTGAGCCGTCCGGCCCCCGCCGGGGGCCTGTGTCCCGCCCCGCCCCTGGTCGTCGGGGCCGGGGCGGTCACCCGGCCGGCGGCGCGCTCAGGCCGCCGGTTCCGCGTTGCCGTGGTCCTCGTCGTCGTCCTCGGGGAGCTTGCAGACCCGTTCGAGGAAGAGGGCCGCCGCTATCACCGCGATGCCGGCCAGGACCGAGAAGGCCGCGTAGACGGCCTGGTCGCGGCGGGCCGGGATGTCGAGGAGTTCCAGCAGGAAGACGCCGGTGCCGCCGTACATGCCGGCGACCAGCGCGGCCACCAGGGCGCTCGCCTGGCCGAAGACGACCGCGCGGGCCGCCATCAGCGGGTCCACGCCCTTGGCGCCGGGCCGCCGTTCGCGCTGCGCCTTGAACCGGGCGCGCAGCGACAGCGCCGTGGACAGCAGGACGACGGCGATCAGGCCGAGGACGATCGGCGCGGCCACCGGCACGCTGGGCAGCGTCCCCACCGAGTTCCACAGCCGGGCGCCCGCCCAGGACAGCACTCCGGCCACGACGAACACGCCGGCCAGCACCCTGATGCGCAGCTCTTTCACGGTGTCCCTTCAGCTCCCCCGGACCGTGGTCGGGCGTGGGCGGCCGCCGGCCGGACCCGGTCGCCGGGTCCGGCCGCGGCCGAACATCGTCTGGACGTACGGCCGCGGCCGTACGTCGTCTAGACCTTAACGACTACTCGGGCAGCCGGAGTTCCAGGTCCGCGCGCGGTTCGACGCCCGCACGGGTGACGGAGGCCAGCAGGCCGGAGACCGGTCCGCGGCCCGGGAGCTGGGCCTCGGGGTCCACGTCGTGCCACGGGGCGAGGACGAAGGCGCGTTCGTGGGCGCGCGGGTGCGGGAGCGTCAGCCGGGGGTCGTCGGAGACGACGTCGGCGTAGGAGACGATGTCGACGTCGATGGTGCGCGGGCCCCAGCGCTCGTCCCGGACCCGGTTGAACGCCTCCTCGACGGCGTGCGCCCGCTCCAGCAGGGAGGACGGCGGCAGCGTCGTCTTCAGCACCACCACGGCGTTGAAGTACGACGGCTGGGAGCCGGGATCGACGCCCCACGGCTCGGTCTCGTAGACGGGGGAGACCGCCTTGATGCGCACGCCGGGCGTGTCCTCCAGGGCGTCGATGGCGCCCTGGAGGGTCTCCAGGCGGTTGCCGAGGTTGGAGCCGAGGGAGACGACGGCCCGTTTCGGGTTGCTGAGGGTGGTGTCGGCGGCGTCGACCTGCTGGACGACCGAGGCGGGCACCGGCTGGACGGTCGGGTCGCTGTGACCCTGGAGGAAAGGTCGGGTCATACTCGGCTCCGGGTGATGGTGACGGTCACGTCGTCGAAGGGGACGGTGATCGGGGCGTCCGGTTTGTGGACGCAGACCTCGACCTGCTCCACCCCCTCGTGCTTCAGACAGACCTGTGCGATGCGCTCGGCGAGCGTCTCGATCAGGTTCACCGGCTCGCCCTCCACCGCGGCCACGACCTCTTCGGCCACGATGCCGTAGTGCACGGTCTTCGCCAGGTCGTCGTCGGCGGCGGCCGGCCGGGTGTCCACACCCAGGACGAGGTCGACGAGGAACGTCTGGCCCTCCTCACGCTCCTTGGGGAACACTCCGTGGTGCCCGCGGGCCTTCAGGCCGCGCAGCGCGACACGATCCACGCGAATCACTCCTGCAGTCGTCGGTGACGGCCGGTCCCTGCCGCGTGCGGGCGGCACACCGGTCTCGGACGAATCTACCCGCGGCCACCGACAGCGCCGGGCGGCGGGGCGGGCGACGGCGGGCGGAGCGGGGAGGTTTCACCGTGTGTTTCCCCTGGCGAAGCCGTCTGCTCACGGCGCGGCGGCCCCTCCGGTACCCGAAGTCGTGATTCCGGCCACTCATGCGCTCCGCCGCCCTTCCCCAGGGCCCCCTACCCGCTCAGGCGGGGCTGTCGTCGTCCTCGTCGGCGTCGTTTTCGGCCAGAACCGGGGAGGCGTGGTGGGACCAGAGCTTCCAGCCGGCCGGGGTGCGCCGGAACACGTTCGTGGCGACCACGAGCTGTCCGACCAGCGGTCCCAGCTCGTCGCCGTCGCCGGGCGCGGGGCCGCCGCTGAGGATGTTCTCGGCGCAGGTCACCAGGGCCGTGTCACCGGTGACGGAGACGTGCACGTCGGTCAGGAAGAACTGGATGTAGTCGGTGTTCGCCATGATCAGCGCGTACGACCGCAGCACCTCGCCGCGGCCGGTCAGGGCCGGCCAGCCCGGGTGCACGCAGGAGATCACGCCGGCGTCGGCCGGATCGTGGTACTCCTCGTCGACGCCCAGGTCGGAGGGGGTGAGCCAGAGTGAGGTCAGTTCCTCGAAGTCGCCCCGCTCCAGTGCCTCGTAGTAGGCGGTGTTGGCTGCCTCGACCTGCTCGACATCCGTGTGCGGCGCGGTCACCGGGCTCCTTCGGGCGAGGCGGCCGGCTGTGCGGCGCGGACGCCGTCACCGGTGGGCGCGGCGGCGGCCGGGGCGGCGGCGCGGGCCTGCTCGACGGCACGGGCGACCCGTACGGCGTCGGCGGTGGCGCGTACCTCGTGCACGCGCACCGCCCACGCGCCGGCGTGCGCCGCGAGCGCGGAGACGGCGGCCGTGGCGGCGTCGCGCTCCCGCGCGGGCGGCGGCGCGCCCTCGGGGCCGGCCAGCACCCGGCCGAGGAACCGCTTGCGGGAGGCGGCGACCAGCACCGGGTGGCCGAGGTCCAGCAGACTGTCGAGGCGGGCCAGCAGGGCGAGGTCGTGCTCGGCGTCCTTGGAGAAGCCGAGTCCGGGGTCGACGACGACGCGGTCCGGGGCGACGCCGCCCGCCAGGACGGCCTCCACGCGCGCGTGCAGCTCGTCGGCGACCTCGGAGACGACGTCGGCGTAGACGCCCTTGACGTTGCCGCCCTCCAGGAAGCCGCGCCAGTGCATGACGACGAACGGGGCGCCGGTGGCCGCGACGACCGGGATCATGTCGGGGTCGGCGAGACCGCCGCTGACGTCGTTGACGAGGACCGCGCCGACGGCGAGGGCCTGCTCGGCGACGCGGGCGCGCATGGTGTCGACCGAGACCGTGACGCCCTCGGCGGCCAGGCCGCGCACCACCGGGACGACCCGCCGCAGCTCCTCGGCCTCGTCCACGCGGGCGGCGCCGGGGCGGGTGGACTCGCCGCCGACGTCGACCAGGTCGGCGCCCTGCGCGACCAGGTCGAGACCGTGCTTGACGGCGGTGGTCGTGTCGAACCAGCGGCCGCCGTCGGAGAAGGAGTCGGGGGTCACGTTCACGACTCCCATGACCGCGCAGCGGTCCCATGCCGGAAGGCCCGCCACTCGGCCGCGCCCGCTCTGGTTGCTCATACGTTCAGCCTAGGCCCAGCAGAGGAACGAGGAGCCCCGCGGCCCAGCGGCAGGACGGCACTCCAGCCACCCCGGCGAGTCCCGAAGCCGGGCCCAGGGCGGAGCCCCGGCCAGCCGTCGGCCGGACCCCGGCGAGCCTCAAAGCCAGCCGTCGGCCGGAGCTCGGCGAGCACCGAAGCCGGCCCTCGGGCGGAGCCCCCGCCAGCTGTCGGCCGGACCCCGGCGAGCCTCGAAGCCAGCCGTCGGCTGGAGCTCGGCGAGCCTCGGAGCCGCCCCTCGGCCGCCCCTCGGCCGGAGCCCGGCCGGACCTCGGCTGGCCCCCGGCCGGAGACGGGCGGGAAGCGGGTGGAGCCGCGGCGTCGGAGGGGCGGCAGGGGAGAGCGCTCGGCACCGGTCGTGCGGCGCGGACGCTCCGCTCGGCCACCGTGCGCACGCCGGCCGCGGGCGGGGGCGTACGGCGGGGTGCGCCCAGTCGGTGCGGGGCGGGTCCGGAGGACGTCCGGGTACGGGTCGCCCCCGGCGCCGGAGGGGCGTCGGGGGCCTGGGTGGGGTGGGGCGCTGGTCGCGCCGCGCGGGACCGAGAGCCGGTTGCCCCGCGCGGGGCGAGGGCCGGTCGTCCCGCGCAGGCGGGGGCCGGTCACCTCGCGTGGGCCGAGGCGGCGGTGGCCCCGCGTGGGCCGGGGAGGGCGGTCGTCCCGCGTGGGCCGAGGGGTCGGGGGCTCCGCGTGGGCCGGGAAGGGCGGTTATGCCGCGCGGACGTCGCGTTCGGTGATCGTGTGCGGGCACGCGGTGCGGGCGGCACGGCGGCGGCGCAGGAAGCGCGGCATCGGCAGGGCGAGGTCGACGAAGCCCTCCGCCTGCATCGTGGCGAAGCCGATCCGCGGCAGGTCCGAGGAGGCGCGGTAGACGATGTACCGCGGCTCCCAGCGGGGCTGGAACTTGGCGTTGAACTTGTACAGCGACTCGATCTGGAACCAGCGGGAGAGGAACACCAGCAGCCCCCGCCAGGCCCGCAGCACCGGCCCCGCACCGATCTTCTCGCCGCGCGCCAGCGCGGAGCGGAACATGGCGAAGTTCAGCGAGATCCGCTCGACGCCGAGCTTGGGCGCGGCCTGGAGCGTGGCGACGATCAGCAGTTCGTTCATGCCGGGGTCGGCCGAGCGGTCGCGCCGCATCAGCTCGAGGGAGGCGCCGTCCGGCCCCCAGGGCACGAAGTGGATGATCGCCTTCAGGTCGCCGTACTCGCCGGGCTCGTCGTCCCGCTTGTGCGCGGTCGCTATCAGGCAGTCGCCGTCGGAGGGGTCGCCGATCCGGCCGAGCGCCATGGAGAAGCCGCGCTCGGTGTCGGTGCCGCGCCAGTCCTCGGCGGCCCGCCGGACCCGCTCCAGCTCGGCGTCGCCGAGGTCACGGATGCGCCGCACGCGGGTTTCGTAGCCGGCCCGTTCGATGCGCTTGACCATCTGGCGGACGTTGCGCATCGCGCGTCCGGCGAGCGAGAAATCCGCGACGTCGACCACCGCCTCGTCACCGAGTTCCAGGGCGTCCAGACCGGTCTCGCGGGTCCACACCTCGCCGCCGGTCTCAGAGCAGCCCACGACGGCGGGCGTCCAGGAGTGGGCCTTGGCCTCGTCCATGAAGCGTTCGATGGCGCCGGGCCAGGCCTCCACGTCGCCGATCGGGTCGCCGCTGGCGAGCATCACCCCGGAGACGACGCGGTAGGTCACCGCGGCCTTGCCGCTGGGGGAGAAGACGACCGCCTTGTCGCGGCGCAGCGCGAAGTGGCCCAGCGAGTCGCGGCGGCCGTGCCTGGCCAGCAGGTCGCGCAGCCGGCCCTCGTCCTCCTCCGACAGCCGGGCGGCCGGGTGTTCGGGGCGGAAGGCGAGGTACGCCGTGGTGACCGCGGTGAGCCAGCCGAGGGCGCCGAGGGAGTAGGCGACGGTCCAGGAGGTGTTGCCCTGGTAGTCGACCGGGCCCTCGAAGCCGACCAGGCCGTAGAGCACGTGGGTGAGCCGGTCGGCCAGACCGGGGTTGCCGACCACGCGGTGCGGGTGGGTGCTGACGATGAGCATGCCCAGCGCCACCGAACCGGCGCTCATCAGCACGAAGTTGGTCAGCGCCCGCCACCGGCTGCGCGGGTCGGGCAGGGCCGAGAACTCCTTGCGGTGCATCAGCAGCGGCGCCAGCAGCGCGAGCGAGATGACGACGCCGATGACGGAGTGCCGGTAGCCGAACTCGGCCGCCGCGCCCGCCGGGAGCAGCACCACGGCGGCGCGCCAGGCCCGCCGCTTGCGCCGCCTCAGACCGTGCGCGAGGAGCAGCAGCAGGACGCCCGCGCTGAGCGAGAGCGCCGCCACGAACGGTCCGAAGGACCCCGGCAGCACCTCGACCATGGTGTGCATCCGGCTGTGCCGGAAGCGCGGGAAGACGGCCGCGGCGATGTCGAGGAGGCCGACGACCGCGCAGGCCCTGCCGATCAGCGTGGGGACGACCTCCGGCCGGGGCCCGCGGAGTATGCGTCGCATCCGATCTGAGCGGCCCGGAACCCCGTCCGACATTTCCCCATCTACCCTGACAGACATCGCATCCCGTAGTTCTGCGAGAGACCTTGAATCCGGTGCCGATCGGGCATCCGGCGACATTGCGCCCTCTAGGACGGTGTCTAGGGGAGAGAGGTTCACTCCTCGTCGGAAATCCGGTTCAAAGGCCGGGGAAAGCTCGGGGCAAGTCCGCGCCAAGAGGCGGGGGCGGCCCAGGGCGCGGAGAGCAGGCAGGAAAGAGCGCCCATGGGTCTCACGAGCAAGAAGGTGCTGGTACTGGCGATCGTGTTCGCCGTACTGCTGTTCATCGCCACGGTGTGGCTGTGGCCGCGGCTGGCCCGCCGCAACTGGCTGGCCGTCGGCGGGCGGGTCGGCATCCTGCTGGCCACCCAGACGGCGCTCTTCGCCTGCGTCGGTCTCCTCGCCAACCAGACCTTCGGCTTCTACGCCAGCTGGGCGGACCTGTTCGGGCAGGAGACCGACCAGGGCGTCGTCATAGACCACGCGGCGGGCGGCGGCACGGGCGGACCGCTCCAGGTGGTCGGCACCCAGCAGGTGCAGGCGACGAACGGGTCGCGGCCGCAACTGACCGGGCAGATCCAGAAGGTGGACATCGTGGGCCGTACGACCCACATCGCCTCGCCCGCGTTCGTGTACCTGCCGCCGGAGTACTTCCAGCCGCAGTACCGCACGCGCGCCTTCCCGGCGACCGTCGTCCTCACCGGCTACCCGGGCACCGCCCAGGCGCTGATCAGCAAGCTCAACTACCCCCGTACGGCGCAGAGCCTGGCCAAGAGCGGCCGGATGCAGCCGATGATCCTGGTGATGCTGCGGCCGACCGTGGCGCCGCCGCGCGACACGGAGTGCGTGGACGTCCCGGACGGGCCGCAGACCGAGTCCTTCTTCGCCAAGGACCTGCCCGACGCCCTGCTCGCCCACTACCGGATCGGCAAGAAGCCGGGCGGCTGGGGCATCGTCGGCGACTCCACCGGCGGTTACTGCGCGCTGAAAATCGCCATGCACCACCCTCAGGTGTACGCCGCCGCGGCGGGACTGTCGCCGTACTTCAAGGCGCCGATCGACCCCACGACGGGTGATCTCTTCCACGGCCGGCGGAATCTGGAGAATCGCGCCGACCTGATGTGGAGCATCAAGCACGCGCCCGCTCCGGACACTTCACTGCTCGTCACCAGCAGCAGGCACGGCGAGAAGGACTACAAGAACACCCTGAAGTTCATCGACGCGGTCAAGGCGACGAACAAGACCCGTATCTCGTCGATCATCCTGGACAGCGGCGGGCACAACTTCAACACCTGGAAGCGCGAGATCCCGGGGACGCTGCAGTGGCTGAGCCAGCGGCTGGGCGAACGCTGAAAATGATCTTGAGGGAAGTGGCCGGCGGAAAGGACGCCGGAACTCGGGCGGAACTCGGACGGGTGGCGGGCGTACTGAGGGCGGAACTCCTCATGTCCGGTGAAGATTTCGGTACGGCCGTCTTTTTGCGGGCCGGGCACCCATGTTTCGCCTACGCGCGGTAAGTTTCTGGCCATGCCACGTGGACGTCACCGCCATTCCCCTCCTTTGCACAGGCTGTTGCCGCCCTCGGCGATCGCCGGCGTCTCCCTCGTCTGCGCCGTGGGCCCCTGGGTGTTCACCGCGCCCGCGCTGCTGCGGGTCCTCGCGGCGGCGGCCGCGGTGACGGCGATCGGCGGAGCGATCATCATGCGCCGCTGGGACGCCCAGGCGGGCCGGCAGGTCGCCGACCTCACGCGCGCGCGGGCGAGCGACGAGTGGCGCTTCGAAGAACGGGTCGCCGAACTCGAATCCGATCTGGAGGAGTCGCGGGAGCTGCGCGGCCGGCTCGAACAGAAGCTGCGGGCCAAGCGGACCGAACTCGCGGGCCTGCGCAACGAGCACGCGGCGCTGCTGCGGCGGTACGCCACGGCGGAGACCGAGCGGGCGAGCGCCCTGGAGGGGCGCCGGCTGCTGGAGATCGAGGCGGCGCCGGACGCCCGGGCACTGCCGGCGGCGCTTGCCGCGTCCGCGGTGCCCGTCCCGCCCGCGGGGCTCGTCCCGTCCGCCAAGACCGGCTCGTCCGCGGCGTCCGGTGCGGCCGCCGCGTCCGGTACGGCGCGGACCGACGCGCCGGAGGGCGCGAACGCCGTCGCCGCGACGGCCGAGACGTCGGCGACCGAGAAGTCCGCAGGCGAGACGTCCGCGGGCGAGACGTCGGCGGGCGTGGCTCCCGCCGTGTTCTCCCCTGAGGGGGTCAAGCTGTTCCTGCGGGCGCAGGCCGCACTGGCGCGCCTCGGCGCGGACGGCGGGCCCACCGAGCCCACCGAGTCCGCGCAGGAGCCGGCCGCCGAGCCCGTCGCCGCGGCGGACACCGAGGCGACGGCCGAGGCGAGCACCGACGCGACCGCCGAGTCCGTCGCCGACGAGACCACCGAGCCGGCCGACGAGTCGAGCGCCGAGCCGGACACCGATCCGCGCCCCGAGCCCGGCACCGAACCGTCCGCCGACGTGGCCCCCGATGCCTCCGAAGCCTCCGCCGCGCCGTCCGCCGACACGGCCCCCGAAGCCCCGGCCGCCCCGCCGGTCCCCAGGGACGGCATCGCCACCGATGTATCCCCCGCGCGGGAGGGCGACGAGGCCGACGAGACCGACGTGGTCCAGGGGCGGCCCGAGGCCGCCGACGGGCACGAGCCGGCGGCCGGCCGGCCCGCGCAGCGGCCCGCCGGGCACTTCACCGTGCCGACCGCCGTGGCCGTCGTACCGCCCACGCCCGTGCGGCGGCCCTCGGTCGAGGGCGGGTTCGACTTCTTCGGCACGAAGAACGGCGCTCAGCCCGCCGCCCTGGAAGCCGTGCAGAACGAGGACCTGGCGGACGTCGTGGGTCAGGAGGCCCTCGCCCTGCACAAGGCGGAGGCCGAGTCGCAGTACCGTCCGGCCGACGCCGGGACGCGGGCCGTGGGCCAGGTCATCGACCTGACGGCGCACGACGAGACGGAGCAGATCGACGTACAGAACCTGCGCAGCGCCGCGTCCTGACAGCCGGACAGCCGGACTGCCGGACTGCCGGACAGTCGGACACGGCCCGTGCGCGGGTGGCAGTGGTGAGGGGCGCGGCCTGCGACGGCCGCGCCCCTCACCGCTTCCACGGCGCCTGCCCGCCGTACCCCTCACCGTCGCCCGGGTGCGCCGGAGCCGTCCTCGGCCGTCATCCAGCGGTCCGGCCGGGCCCGCCGGCGTCCCGTCCGGGAGCGCTCGGCCTGGTCGCGGAGCAGCCGGGCCGCCTCGTCGGCGTCCCGCAGGCGCGCCGTGACCGTCTTGTTCGCCCCGGTGTCCACGTGCACGTCGGCGACCCGCCACACCCGGTGCCACGGCCCTCGGGTGAGCCGTACGCTCTGCACCTTGGCGTGCGGCACCAGGGCGAGGCGCCGGCGCAGCAGTCCGTGCCGGGCGGCGAACACCGTGTCGGTCACGGCGATCCCGTCCCCCCGCCACCACACCGGCGCGCACCACCGGGCGCGCCGCGGCGGCCGGGCCAGGTCGGCGGCCCGCGGCACCGTCACGCCGGGCAGCACCCGGGCGACCACCGCCTCGGCGATGTGCCGCGGGGCGACCGGGAGCAGCACGGAGTTCGAGGAGCCGGCCACGTCCAGTTCGACCCGGACCCAGCCGAACCGCCGCCACAGCAGCGGTTCCACGATCCGCACGGTCTGCACCCGGCCGGGCGGCACCGTCTCGTGGGTGCGGTCCAGCAGTCCCCGGTCGATGCGCAGCCCGTCGGGCGACTCGCTCACCGTCCAGTCGTAGGCGCCGAGGAAGCGCCCCGCGCTGCTGGTCACGGCGCCGCCGAGCAGCGGCACGGCGGCGGCGAGCACCGTCCACAGGCTGTGCGTGGCGATCCACAGCAGCGGCGGCACCACGACGGCGGTGAGCAGCGAGCCCCAGGTCGCGCCGATCAGCAGCAGTGAGAGCGCGATCACGCGCGCGGGCACGCGCACCAGCTCCCGCGCGGGCGCCTCGCCCACCTCCTGGGCCGTGTCGGGGGCGAAACCGGCGGCGCGGGCGAGCAGTTCGGCGCGCAGGGCGCACGCCTCGGCCTCACCGAGGAAGGCGAGTTCGTCCTTCTTGTCGGCGCCTATGACGTCGAGCTTCAGCTTGGCCACGCCCGCGACCCGGGCGAGCAGCGGCCGGGTGACGTCGACGGCCTGGATGCGCTCCAGCCGGATGTGCGCGGTGCGGCGGAACAACAGGCCGGTGCGGATGCGCAGTTCGGCGCCGGTGACCGCGTAGTGCGTGAACCACCAGGACAGGAAGCCGTAGAGCGCGGCGGCCAGGACGAGCGCCGCGAGCCCGAGCAGCAGGGTGGTCGTCGTCAGCCGGGTCAGCTGCCGCTGCGTCTGGTCGGGGTCGTGCACGGCCCAGCCGGCGAGGACGGTGACCGGCGCCCAGGCGCGCCGCAGCGGTGTCACGGGGTGCAGCCGCCGCTCGGTCACGCCGGCCGGCTCCTGCACGGCGCGCTCCCCGGCGAGCACCTCGCCCGCGGCCGTTCCGTCGTCCGGCGTCGTCACAGCCCCGCCGATCGGGCCTCGCCCAGCTCGGTGAGCCGGTCGCGCAGGCGTTCCGCCTCGGCCGGGTCCAGGCCGGGGATGGTCGCGTCGGTCGCGGCGGCGGCCGTGTGCAGTTGCACGGTGGCCAGCCCGAACCGCCGTTCGACCGGCCCGGAGGTCACCTCGACCAGCTGCATCCGCCCGTACGGCACGACGGTCTCCTCGTGCCACAGCACGCCCCGGCTGATCAGCAGGTCGTCGGCGCGCTCGGCGTACCGCCAGGAGCGCCAGTTGCGGCCCAGCAGCACCCAGCCCCAGGCCGCCGCCGCCACCGGCGCCAGCGCGCACGCCGACCAGAGCGGTCCGGCCGTCATGGCGAGCGCCACGCCCGCGGCCACGGCGATCAGCCCCAGCCACACCACCAGCAGCAGGCGCCGCATCCGCAGCAGGCCCGGCGGCAGTGCGGTCCACACCGGCTCGCCCCCCGCCGCCCGGCCCGCCGCCCGGTCCTCCGCCCGGCCCTCTTCCACGCTCCCCGTTTCCATGGGGCAAGCGTACGTAGGGGAAACTGGGGCCATGACTCCTACGACGGAGACCATGGTCGGGATCGGCGGCGCCGCGGAGAGCACCGACATGGTGCTCAACATCGGGCCTCAGCACCCCTCCACACACGGCGTGCTGCGGCTGAAGCTGCTGCTGGACGGGGAGCGCATCAGGCGCGCGGAGCCGGTGATCGGCTACATGCACCGCGGCGCGGAGAAGCTGTTCGAGGCGCGCGACTACCGGCAGATCATCATGCTGGCCAACCGCCACGACTGGCTCTCCGCGTTCTCCAACGAGCTGGGCGTGGTCCTGGCCGTGGAGCGGATGCTCGGCATGGAGGTCCCCGAGCGCGCGGTGTGGACGCGCACGCTGCTCGCGGAGCTGAACCGGGTGCTCAACCACCTGATGTTCCTCGGCTCCTATCCGCTGGAGCTGGGCGGCATCACGCCGGTCTTCTACGCGTTCCGGGAGCGGGAGGTCCTCCAGAACGTGATGGAGGAGGTCTCCGGCGGCCGGATGCACTACATGTTCAACCGGGTCGGCGGGCTCAAGGAGGACCTGCCGGCCGGGTGGTCCACGCGCGCGCGGGCCGCGGTCGCCGCGGTGCGCTCCCGGATGGACGTCTTCGACGACCTGGTGCTCGGCAACGAGATCTTCCGGGGGCGTACGCGGGGCGTGGGCGCGCTCTCGCCGCAGGCCGTGCACGCCTACGGCGTGAGCGGACCGATCGCGCGCGCCTCCGGGGTCGACTTCGACCTGCGGCGCGACGAGCCGTACCTCGCGTACGGGGAGCTGGCGGACGTGCTGAAGGTGGTCACGCGGGGTGAGGGCGACTGCCTGGCCCGCTTCGAGTGCCTGCTGGAGCAGACCCACAACGCGCTCGACCTCGCCGACGCGTGTCTGGACCGGCTGGCCGGACTGGCGCCGGGCCCGGTCAACCAGCGGCTGCCCAAGGTCCTCAAGGCGCCCGAGGGGCACACCTACGCGTGGACCGAGAACCCGCTCGGCATCAACGGCTACTACCTGGTCAGCAAGGGCGAGAAGACCCCGTACCGGCTGAAGCTGCGGTCCGCGTCGTACAACAACATCCAGGCGCTGACCGAGCTGCTGCCGGGGACGCTGGTGGCGGACATGGTGGCGATCCTCGGGTCGATGTTCTTCGTGGTCGGGGACATTGATAAATAGGGCCAAGTGGGGCTGAGCAGGGACGTCCTCCGAATGAGCACGGACCGCCCCTACGAGAGGCCCGGTACCTCCGGGAACAGGTCCGGCAGCTTCAGCCGGCCCGGGTTCCCCTCCGGTCCGGCCGGCTGGAGCAGCCAGCCGAAGTCGCCGAGGCCGCCGGGCGCGGTCAGCTCGGCGGCCTCCCCGGCGCTCGCCAGCGCGCGGACGTACTGGGCGGGGTCGGTGGAGGCGAGCGTGAGCGGGGGGCGTACGCCGGTGATGCCCAGGGCGTGCAGTGCCGCGCGCTGGGTGAGCACGCGGGCGTGCGCGGGCGCGGGAGCGTGGGCGGCGCACGCGTCCAGGGCCACGTGCGCCGTGATGTCGCGGGCGCCGTCCGGCACGGGCGCCGTCTCGCGCCCCTCCCGGAAGCCGGTCAGCGTCCCGAAGGGCGGCCGGGCCGCGGCCGTGTGGGCGTAGTCGACGGCGACCGCGAGGCCGTGCCGCAGCCGGGAGACGGCGCCGGCCCAGGCGGTGTCCCGGAGCAGCCCGATCTCCGCGCGCAGCCCCGGCTCGCCGGGCAGCGGCCACCACCGCGCCAGCCAGTCGGCCGCCGCCCCGGTGACAGGCTCCCCGAGCCGTTCGGCGCCGTCGCGCCGTACGAGCACCCGCCGGGGCACGCCCGCCGCGTCCACCTCGGCGACGTCGACGGGCACGTTGTCCAGCCACTCGTTGGCGAACAGCAGTCCGGTGACGCCCTCCGGGGGCTCGGACCGCCACTCGATCCGCTCGTCCAGGCCGTCGGGCCGGCCGGCGATCTCGACGGCGTACGCCCGCGTGCGGGCGGCCACCTCGGCGGGCAGCGCGCCGAGCACCCCGGCCGCCAGCTCGCCCCGGCCGGCCGCCATGTCCACGAAGCCCAGCTCCGCCGGCCGCCCCAGCGCCCCGTCCACGCGGCACAGCAGCCGCGCCACCGCCACCGCGAACAGCGGCGAGGCGTGGACGGAGGTGCGGAAGTGCCCGGCCGGTCCCTCGGGCCGCCGGTAGAAGCCCGCGGGCCCGTACAAGGCGTCCTGCGCCGCTTCCCGCCAGCCGCGCCACACCCGCGCCGTCGCGCCGCCCGCCCGCCGCGTCCCGCCCTCGTCCACCGTGTCGTCCGCCACGTCGCCAGGGTAGGCGGACGAGTGATCACAGCCTCCACCTTGCGGAGTACGAGGGGTGGGCGGGGATCGGACCTCCGGTTGACCCGTGCACCTATCGGGTGTCCCTACTCTGGGTTACGTGCAGCGTCTCTATGACTTCCTCCGCAGACACCCGATGTGGGTCGACGGCTTCTGGGCCCTTGTCCTGCTCGGGCTCTCCATCGTGAGCGCGGCGGCCGTCGACGGGGCGCCGAACCACCACGGATCGCTCGCCGCCGCCGTCGCGATCTCCGTCGTCCTGTGCCTGACCGTCGCGCTGCGCCGCCGGGCGCCGGAGCGGATGGTGCTGCTCGCGGCGGCGGCCGGACTCGCGCAACTCGCCCTGGACGTCGAGACGATGGCCGCCGACTTCGCGATGCTGGTGATCGTCTACACGGTCGCCGCGGTCGGCGCCCGCTGGGCCTCCCGGTTCGCGCTGGCCGGCGGGATGTGCGCGGCGGCGCTGGCGCAGATCCGCTGGCCGGAGCAGAAGGCGAGCACGTTCGGCGAGATCGCGCTGGCCGTCTTCCAGACGGTGCCGTTCGCGCTGGCCTGGGTGCTGGGCGACTCGATGCGCACCCGGCGCGCCTACTTCGCCCAGCTGGAGGAGCGCGCGGCCCGGCTGGAGAAGGAGCGCGAGGCGCAGGCCCAGGTCGCGGTCGCCGCCGAGCGCGCCCGGATCGCGCGTGAGCTGCACGACGTGGTCGCGCACAACGTGTCGGTGATGGTGGTGCAGGCCGACGGCGCCGCCTACGTCCTCGACGCCTCGCCGGACCAGGCGAAGAAGGCCCTGGAGACGATCTCCTCCACCGGCCGTCAGGCGCTCGCCGAGATGCGCCGCCTGCTGGGCGTGCTGCGCACCGGCGAGCACCAGGAGGGCGGCGAGTACGTCCCGCAGCCCGACGTCGAGCAGATCGAGGAGCTGGTCGAGCAGTGCCGGAAGTCCGGGCTGCCCGTCGACTTCCGGGTCGAGGGCACCCCGCGCCCGCTGCCCAGCGGGGTCGAGCTGACCGCGTACCGGATCGTGCAGGAGGCGCTCACCAACACCCGCAAGCACGGCGGGCCGAAGGCGGGCGCGAGCGTGCGGCTGGTGTACTTCGACGACGGCCTCGGCCTGCTCGTCGAGGACGACGGCAAGGGCGCCCCGCACGAGCTGTACGAGGACGGCGGCGTCGACGGGCAGGGGCACGGCCTGATCGGCATGCGCGAACGGGTCGGTATGGTCGGCGGCACGCTGGACGCGGGACCGCGCCCCGGCGGCGGCTTCCGCATCAGCGCCCTGCTGCCGCTCAAACCGGCGCACTGACCGCCGCCGCACGCCCCCTGTTGACACCTGTCACGCCCCCACCGCACGCCCCCACCGCATGCCCCGGGCGGCCGGTCGCCCGGCCCGCCACCCGCTCGACGGAACCCATGGACCATGGACAGGGAAGAGGACCCCCGATGACGATCCGCGTGATGCTCGTCGACGACCAGGTGCTGCTGCGCACCGGATTCGGGATGGTGCTCGCCGCCCAGCCGGACATGGAGGTCGTCGCCGAGGCGGGCGACGGCGTCGAGGCCCTCCAGGTGCTGGCGGCGACCGCCGTCGACGTGGTGCTGATGGACGTGCGCATGCCCAAGCTGGACGGCGTGGAGGCCACCCGCCGCATCTGCGCCGGGCCGAATCCGCCCAAGGTGCTGATCCTGACCACCTTCGACCTCGACGAGTACGCCTTCTCCGGGCTGAAGGCGGGCGCCTCCGGCTTCATGCTCAAGGACGTGCCGCCCGGCGACCTGCTCACCGCGATCCGCGCCGTGCACAGCGGTGACGCCGTCGTCGCGCCGTCCACCACGCGCCGTCTGCTCGACCGGTTCGCGCCGATGCTGCCCACCACCGACCGGACCCCGCAGCACAAGGAGCTGCAACGGCTCACCGAACGCGAGCGCGAGGTCATGACCCTGGTCGCGCAGGGCCTGTCGAACGGCGAGATCGCCGCCCGTCTGGTGCTGTCGGAGGCGACCGTGAAGACGCACGTGGGCCGCATCCTGACCAAGCTCGAACTGCGCGACCGGGTGCAGGTGGTGGTGCTCGCCTACGAGACGGGCATCGTCCGCGCGGGCGGCGGCCGCGGCTGAACGGCCGGCGGTGCCGGGGTCAGGAGACCCGGCTGCGCCGAAGCCAGGACGCCCGGCCGCGCCGAAGCCGGGACGCCCGGCCGCGCCGGCGTCTACAGTCGCCCGCATGCTGCTGTGGATCAACGGTCCCTTCGGGGGCGGCAAGACGCAGACCGCGCACGAGATCCGGCGTCGGCTGCCGGGCAGCGTCATCTGCGATCCCGAGCACGCCGGCTTCGGCCTGCGCCGCATGTTCCCGCCGCACCTGCGCGGGGACTTCCGTGAGCTGACCGCCTGGCGGCAGGGCGTCGCGGAGGTCCTGGACCTGGTCCTCTCCCGGCACGACGGCGTGGTGATCGTCCCGATGACCGTCACGGACCCCGGCCACTTCGCCGAGACCGTCGGACGGCTGCGCGAACAGGGCCACGACGTACGGCACTTCACCCTGCTCGCGCAGCGCGAGACCGTACTGCGGCGGCTGCGCGAACGCGGCTTCGGACACCTCCTCCAGTACGTCGCCGGCAAGAGCCCCGGCCCGGCGCGGGAGAGCTGGGCCGTGGGGCAGCTCGACCACTGCCTCCGGCAGCTCGCCCTGCCGGAGTTCGCCGAGCACCTGTGGACCGACCACTCGACGGTGCCGAGGACCGCGGAGCGGATCGCGGTCCTGTCCGGACTGACCCTGCGGCCCAGCACGGAGGGGGCGCTGCGGACCCGGCTGCGGCAGGCGGGCGTCGGCATCCGGCACATCCGCTTCGACTGATCGCCTGATCGCCTGATCGCCTGATCGACCGAGGCGGCGCGCGCTGCCTACCGCAGGACGCTCTCCAGGAAGTCGCTGCCCAGCCGGGCCACCGTCGTCACGTCCAGCTGGTGGTAGACGTACCGGCCCCGGCGCCGGGTGCTGACCAGCCCCGCCTTCTTCAGCACGCTCAGGTGCCGGGATATCTCGGGCGCGGACATGCCGTGCGCGTGGGTCAGCTCGCTGGTGGTGAAGGCGCTGCGGGCCAGGCTGCGGCACAGGCGCATCCGCACCGGATGGGACAGGGCCGACATGCGCAGGGTGAGCTGGTCGAGCGAGGGCGGGGCGGCCGGCACCGCGGGCCCGACCGGGTAGTGCAGCACCGGGTGCCAGCCGTAGCGGTGCAGGACCATCAGATGGGGCCGGCCCAGACTGGTCGGCACCAGCAGCAGACCGCTGTCCGCCGTCGCCGTACGGCCCTCGCCGAGCTTGTCGACGGTGATCCGGCGCGCCGCATCGTCCAGCGAGAGCGCGGGCGACACCGCGGCCAGCGCCTCGGCCAGGCCCTTGTGGCGCAGCAGCTCCGTCTTGTGCCGGGCGTCGGCGGCGAGCTGGTGGCGCAGCCGGGACCAGGTCTCCGCGAAGAAGGCCTCGTCGCAGTCCGTGAGGAACTGCCGCAGCCAGGCCCGGATCAGCGGCGGGTCGGTCAGCAGCCGCTCGCTGAAGCGCACCTGCTGCGGTCCGCGCGCGGCGGCCAGTTCCAGGGCGCGGCGGCGCAGGGCCGCGTCGGCGAGCGGGCCCGGACCCGGGTCGCTGTAGGGCAGGGCGCAGGTGAACTCCAGGGCCGCGGCCACGAACTGCTCGTCGGACAGCTTGTCGAGCAGGTCGAGCTCCTCGGCGAGCGTGGCGCCGGGCAGCGCGGTCGCGCCGGGCAGGCCCGCGTACGGCAGGAAGAGGTCGGAGAACGTCGTCCGCCACAGGAAGTCGGCCTCGCACATCCGGTCCGCCAGGTGCGCTTCGAGCCGGGCGGTGACGCCCGTGACCCAGCCCTGGAGCCCCGGATGGTGCTGCGGCTCGGCCAGCGTGTGCAGCGCCATGCCCAGCTCGGCCAGGGGCGAGGGCACGACGGCGACCTGGTCCGGCCGCAGCCCCGTGATGTCGATGCGCACGCTCATGGCACCCATGGTGCACGCCGCCACCGACAACGCCGTCCCGATTGACGGCCCCCGTCAATCGGGACGACTCCGGCCGGGCGGCCGGCGCAGGCTGGGAGCACGGCCGGGGCGGCGGAAGCGAGCCCCTGGCTCCCTTCCCCTCCCGTGTCCCCGCGCGGCCCCGCGCCCCGCGGGCGCCCGTTCTCCCCTTCCGGAAGAGGCTTCGGCATGAGCATCACGCAGCAGTACGCCCTCGACGTGTACCGCGCCCGGCTGCACGGCGAGCCCGCCCCGCCCGCGCCGGGCCGCGACGACTGGCAGGTGGTGCGCGAACTCGGCGAGTACCGGCGGTTCCGGGCCGTCCTGGCGGGCCGCCCCGCCCGCCGACGGCCGCGACCGCTGCGACTGCTGCGGCGGCTGTGGTCCCGCCGGACCCGCCCCCACCCGCACGCCACCTGCTGACGCCCAGCGGGCCCACGCGCCGCCGCCGCGCTCCGGCGGGCGGCTACGCCACTCGCACGCGCACCGGACTCGCACGCGCCCCGGTGCTCCCCTTTCGCGCTGACCGCACGCCCCGGCTCTCCCGTTACGCGCCGTCCGCGCGCCCCGCCTCCTCCGTCAGCCGGGCGGCGAACTCGGCGACCGCCGTCCGTACGTCGTCCGCCGTCCACCGGAGACCGTCGGAGCGTACGGACACCTCGGTCCGGGCGAGTGCGGGGCCGGCGGCGTCCCAGGCGCCGGCGAACAGCATCGTCCCGGTCTCCTCGGCCGTCCGGATCGCCGCCCCGGCGACGACGTCCGGGTCGTACGGGAGCCAGAGCTGGAACTCGTGGGTGTGCGGCACCCCGGGGTGCACGCGGGCCCAGGGCAGGCCGGCCGCCGCGAACCCCTCGCGCAGCGCGGCGGCCACCACGCGCGCGTGCCGCACGTAGTCCGGCAGCCGGGGCAGCTCCTCGTCGAGCCCGATCAGCGCCGACAGAGCCGTCGGGAACTGCTGGAAGACCGTGCCGCCGTACCGGTGCCGCCAGGCCCTGGCCTCCTCGATCAGCTCCGCGGGACCGGCCAGGGCCGCGCCGCCGTACCCGGCCAGGGACTTGTAGAACGACACGTACACGCTGTCGGCCAGGTCCGCGATCTCCGGCAGCTCACGGCCGAAGCGCACGGTGGACTCCCACAGGCGCGCGCCGTCGAAGTGCACCACCGCCTCGCGCTCGCGCGCCGCCTCCACGACCTCGGTCAGCTCCTCCCAGGAGGGCAGGAGGAAGCCCGCGTCGCGCAGCGGCAGCTCCAGCATCAGCGTCCCGAACGGCTCGTCCAGGCCGCGCACCTCGGCGGCGGTCGGCAGCCGGGGCTCGCCGGTCACCCGGATGGGGCGCAGCCCGCTGACCTGGCTCAGCGCCTGCCGTTCGTGCACTTCGGGATGGGACAGGGCGTGCAGCGCCACGGCCGGGTTCCCGGTCCGGGCCGCCCAGCAGCGCAGGGCGACCTGCTGGGCCATCGTGCCGGTCGGGAAGAAGGCGGCGGCCTCCTTGCCGAGCAGCCCGGCGACCTTCTCCTCCAGGGCGCCGACGACGCCGCTCCCGTACATGTCGGACGCCTCGTCGAGGTCGTACACGTCCGCGGCGCGGTCCAGCAGCGCGATCCGCTCCCGGAGCGTGCCGAGGAAGCCGGGGCGCGAGAGCACCCGTTCCGCACGCCGGTACGCGCCGATGCGCCGTTCCCTCAGACGCTTGCGCCGCTCCTCGTCGGACAGCTCCTCCGCCGTCCGCTCGTCCCGTCCGGGTTCCTGCTCCGCCGTATCGCTCATACCGCGGATCATCCCGCGCGCCGGCGCACGCGGGCACGCGCTTTTCACCGCCGCAGCTCCCTGCCGGGCCCATGGCCTGTGGACGGCCGGACGCCCGCCGACCCGATAGCGTTAACATGACGAGAAATCGTCCGGTACCCGGAGCGGACTGGAACGGGAAGGCCACCCTCGCGTGAGTAGCAGCCAGCAACCAGACCCCAGGGACCGTCCGGCACGGCTCACCGTCGGCGTCGTCGGCGCCGGCCGGGTGGGACCCGCGCTCGCCGCGTCCCTCCAGCTCGCCGGGCACCGCCCGGTCGCCGTCTCGGGAGTCTCCGACGCCTCCCGGCGCCGCGCCGGACTGCTGCTCCCGGACGTGCCCCTGGTGCCGCCCGCCGAGGTCCTGGACCGCGCCGAGCTGGTGCTGCTGACCGTCCCCGACGACGCGCTGCCCGGCCTCGTGGCGGGCCTCGCCGAGACCGGCGCGGTACGGCCCGGCCAGCTGCTCGTGCACACCTCCGGGCGGTTCGGCGCGAAGGTGCTCGACCCCGCCCTGCGCGCGGGCGCGCTGCCGCTGGCCCTGCACCCGGCGATGACCTTCACCGGCACCCCCGTGGACGTGCAGCGGCTGGCCGGCTGCTCCTTCGGCGTCACCGCCCCCGAGGAACTGCGGATGGCCGCCGAGGCCCTCGTCATCGAGATGGGCGGCGAACCGGAGTGGGTCGCCGAGGACCGGCGCCCGCTCTACCACGCGGCCCTCGCCCTGGGCGCCAACCACCTGGTCACCCTGGTCGCCCAGGCCATGGAGCTGCTGCGCGAGGCCGGCGTCGAGGCCCCGGACCGGATGCTCGGCCCGCTGCTCGGCGCCGCCCTGGACAACTCGCTGCGCTCCGGCGACGCGGCCCTCACCGGTCCCGTCGCGCGCGGCGACGCGGGCACGGTCGCCGCGCACGTCGCCGAACTGCGCCGGTACGCCCCGCAGACCCTCGCCGGCTACCTGGCGATGGCCCGCGCCACCGCCGACCGCGCCCTCGCCCACGGCCTGCTCAAGCCCGAACTGGCCGAAGACCTGCTGGTCGTCCTCGCCGACAGCGCGAGCGGCGGCGCGAGCGGCGGCACGACCGGCGGCACGACCGGCCGCCCCGACGCCGACGGTCCGGACGCCGACGGCCCCGACGAGGCGCAGGGGGGTACCCGATGACCCGCACGGGGCACTCGGCACAGGCCGGCGTCCGTACGAAGCGCCCCGCAGGGTCCGGCGCCCGCGCGGGAGCCGCCCGCCCCACCGGCGCCGCCCCCACCCGCGCCGCCGCCCCCACCCGCACCGCAGGCCGCACCCGTACCGCCGCTCCCGCGCCGACCGCGTACGCGACGGCACGGACGGCGCCCGGGAACGCGGCACAGGGCCGCCCGGCGATACCGGCGCCCGAGAACGGAGACGTCCGATGACCACAGCCCTGCTGCGCACCGCCGACGAGCTGCACGCGCGCGTGCGCGGCGGCCGCCGTGCCGTCGTGATGACCATGGGCGCCCTGCACGAGGGCCACGCCACCCTGATCCGGGCCGCCCGCGAGATCGCCGGCCCCGACGGCGAGGTCGTCGTCACCGTCTTCGTCAACCCGCTCCAGTTCGGCGCGGGCGAGGACCTGGACCGCTACCCGCGCACCCTGGACGCCGACCTGAGGATCGCCGAACGGGCGGGCGCCGACGTCGTGTTCGCGCCCTCGGCGGACGAGGTCTACCCGGGCGGCGAGCCGCAGGTGCGGATCACCGCCGGCCCCATGGGGGAGCGCCTGGAGGGCGCCTCGCGGCCCGGCCACTTCGACGGCATGCTCACCGTCGTCGGCAAGCTGCTGCACCTCACCCGCCCCGACGCCGCCCTCTACGGCCAGAAGGACGCCCAGCAGCTCGCCCTGATCCGCCGCATGGTGCGCGACCTGAACTTCGGCGTGGAGATCGTCGCCGTGCCGACCGTGCGCGAGGACGACGGTCTGGCCCTGTCCAGCCGCAACCGCTACCTCTCCGTACCCGAGCGGCGCACCGCGCTCGCCCTGTCCCAGGCGCTGTTCGCGGGCCGCGACCGGCATGCCGCGCAGGAGGCGCTGCGCGCGCGGGCCCGTGAGGTGCCCGCCACCCGTGCGCGCGCCGAGGCGCTGAGCGCGCTCGGGGAGTCCCGCGCGGCGGCCGACGCCGCGGCCGTCGCCAAGGCCGTCCCCGGCGCGGCCGCCGGGGTGCGCGCCGCCGCCCGGCTGGTCCTGGACGAGGCCGTCCGCCTGGACCCGCCGCTCGTCCTGGACTACCTGGCCCTGGTCGACCCGTCCGACTTCACCGAGATCGACGACGACTTCACCGGCGAGGCCGTCCTCGCCGTCGCCGCCCGGGTCGGCGCGACCCGGCTGATCGACAACCTGCCCCTCGCCTTCGCCGCCGACGAGGCACAGGCCGCCGACGAGGCACAGAACACCCCCGAGCCACACGGCACGCCGGGCGCCCTGGAAGCCCACCGCACCCAGGACACTCCCGAAGCCCGGACGACGCCGGACGCCTCCGCCCCGCACGCCGCCCCCGCCCCGCACGCGACCCACGCGACCCACGAAACCCCCGGAGCCGCCTCGTGACCAGCACAGGCATACGACTGCACGCGCCCGCGCCCGGGTGGTCCATCGACGCGGACGTCGTGGTCGTCGGCTCCGGCGTCGCCGGCCTCACCGCCGCGCTGCGCTGCGCGGCGCACGGCCTGGACACGGTCGTCGTCACCAAGGCCCGCCTGGACGACGGCTCCACCCGCTGGGCGCAGGGCGGCATCGCCGCCGCCCTCGGCGAGGGCGACACCCCCGCACAGCACCTGGACGACACCCTCGTCGCGGGCGCGGGCCTGTGCGACGAGGAGGCGGTACGGATCCTCGTCACCGAGGGTCCCGACGCGGTACGGCGGCTGATCGCCACCGGCGCCCACTTCGACACCGACGACGCCGGCTCCATCGCGCTCACCCGTGAGGGCGGCCACCATCGCCGCCGCATCGCCCACGCGGGCGGCGACGCGACCGGCGCCGAGATCTCCCGGGCGCTGGTGGCGGCCGTCCGCGCGGGCGGGCTGCGCACGATCGAGAACGCGCTCGTCCTCGACCTGCTGACCGACGCCGAGGGCCGCACCGCCGGGGTGACCCTGCACGTCATGGGCGAGGGCCAGCACGACGGCGTGGGCGCGGTGCGCGCGCCCGTGGTGGTGCTGGCGACCGGCGGCATGGGCCAGGTGTTCTCCGCGACCACCAACCCGCCGGTGTCCACCGGTGACGGCGTCGCCCTCGCCCTGCGCGCGGGCGCGGAGGTCTCCGACCTGGAGTTCGTCCAGTTCCACCCGACCGTGCTCTTCCTCGGCCCGGACGCCGAGGGGCAGCAGCCGCTGGTCTCCGAGGCGGTGCGCGGCGAGGGCGCCCACCTGGTGGACGCCGACGGCGTGCGCTTCATGGTGGGCCAGCACGAACTGGCCGAGCTGGCGCCGCGCGACATCGTCGCCAAGGGCATCACGCGCCGTATGCAGGAGCAGGGCGCCGAACACATGTTCCTGGACGCCCGGCACTTCGGCGCCGAGATGTGGGAGCACCGCTTCCCGACCATCCTGGCCGCCTGCCGGGCGCACGGCATCGACCCGGTCACCGAGCCGATCCCGGTCGCCCCGGCCGCCCACTACGCCTCCGGCGGCGTGCGCACCGACTCCCACGGCCGCACCACCGTGCCCGGCCTGTACGCGTGCGGGGAGGTCGCCTGCACCGGCGTGCACGGCGCCAACCGGCTCGCCTCCAACTCCCTGCTCGAAGGGCTCGTCTACGCCGAGCGGATCGTCGCCGACATCGCGCGCGAACAGGCCGCCGGCCGCCTCCACGCGCGCGTGCCGCGGCCCGCGCCCCGCGCCGGGCAGCCCGAGCACCCGCTGCTCGCCCCGGAGACCCGGTTCGCGATCCAGCGGATCATGACCGAGGGCGCCGGCGTCCTGCGCTCCGCCGGGTCCCTGGCCACCGCCGCCGACCGGCTCGAACAGCTCTACGCCGAAGCGCGCGGCGCGCTCGCCGACGACGGCAAGACCGCCGAGCCCGGCGTCGACACCTGGGAGGCCACCAACCTCCTGTGCGTGGCCCGCGTCCTGGTCGCCGCCGCCCGGCTGCGCGAGGAGACCCGCGGCTGCCACTGGCGCGAGGACCGTCCCGAGCGCGACGACGCGCACTGGAGCCGCCACATCGTCGTACGGCTGACCGCGGACCGGACGCCCGACGTGCACACCACCGACACCGCGGACTTCCCCCCGACCCGTCCCGAGGCCCCCGCGCCCCGCCGTCCCCAGGAGCAGTGACCCAAGTGAGCACCGACGACCTTCCCCTCGCCCCCACCGGCGGCTGCGGCGACGGCTGTGCCTGCGGCGCGGAAGCCGACGAGGAGTACGCGGAGTGCGGGCTCGACCCCGCGCTCGCCGAACTGCTGGCCGACGCCGGACTCGACCCGATCGAGGTCGAGGACATCGCCAACGTCGCCATCCAGGAGGACCTCGCCCACGGGGAGGACGTGACGACCGTCGCGACCATCCCCGAGGAGGCCGTGGCCACCGGGGACTTCACCGCGCGCGAGGCCGGCGTGGTGGCCGGCCTCCGGGTCGCCGAGGCCGTCCTCTCGGTGGTCTGCACCGACGAGTTCGAGGTCGAGCGGCACGTCGAGGACGGCGACCCGGTGGAGGCCGGACAGAAGCTGCTGTCGGTCACCACCCGCACCCGCGACCTGCTGACCGCCGAGCGCAGCGCGCTGAACCTGCTGTGCCGCCTGTCCGGCATCGCCACCGCCACGCGCGCGTGGGCGGACGTCCTGGACGGCACCAAGACGAAGGTGCGCGACACCCGCAAGACCACACCGGGCCTGAGGTCCCTGGAGAAGTTCGCGGTCCGCTGCGGCGGCGGCGTCAACCACCGCATGTCGCTGTCGGACGCGGCGCTGGTCAAGGACAACCACGTGGTCGCGGCCGGCGGCGTCGCGGCGGCCTTCAAGGCCGTGCGCGAGACCTTCCCCGAGGTGCCGATCGAGGTCGAGGTCGACACCCTGCACCAGCTGCGCGAGGTCGTGGACGCCGGCGCCGACCTGATCCTGCTGGACAACTTCACGCCCGGCGAGTGCGAGGAGGCCGTGGCCATCGTCGACGGCCGCGCGCTGCTGGAGGCGTCGGGCCGGCTCGCCCTGGACAACGCCCGGGCGTACGCGGAGACCGGCGTCGACTTCCTGGCCGTGGGCTCCCTGACCCACTCCTCGCCGATCCTGGACATCGGCCTGGACCTGCGCGAAGCGGAGTAGGGCGGCCATGCTCCTGACGATCGACGTAGGCAACACGCACACCGTCCTCGGGCTGTTCGACGGGGAGGACATCGTCGAGCACTGGCGCATCTCCACCGACGCCCGCCGCACCGCCGACGAGCTGGCGGTGCTGCTCCAGGGCCTGATGGGCACGCACCCGCTGCTCGGCGACGAACTCGGCGACGGCATCGACGGCATCGCGATCTGCGCCACCGTGCCGTCGGTGCTGCACGAACTGCGCGAGGTGACCCGCCGCTACTACGGCGACGTGCCGGCCGTCCTGGTCGAGCCGGGCGTCAAGACGGGCGTGCCGATCCTGTTCGACAACCCCAAGGAGGTCGGCGCCGACCGCATCATCAACGCGGTCGCCGCCAACGAGCTGTACGGCGGCCCGGCGATCGTCGTGGACTTCGGCACGGCCACCACCTTCGACGCGGTCTCCGCGCGCGGGGAGTACGTCGGCGGGGTGATCGCGCCCGGCATCGAGATCTCCGTCGAGGCGCTCGGCGTCAAGGCCGCCCAGCTGCGCAAGATCGAGGTGGCCCGGCCGCGCAGCGTCATCGGCAAGAACACGGTCGAGGCGATGCAGGCGGGCATCGTCTACGGGTTCGCCGGCCAGGTCGACGGCGTGGTGAGCCGCATGGCCCGCGAACTCGCCGACGACCCCGACGACGTCACCGTGATCGCCACCGGCGGCCTGGCCCCGATGGTCCTCGGCGAGTCCACGGCCATCGACGAACACGAGCCCTGGCTGACCCTGATCGGCCTCCGCCTGGTCTACGAGCGCAACGTCACCCGCATGTGAGCCGGCCCGCCCCGCCCGCGGCCCGCACCCACCCCATGGGTGCGGGCCGCGGGCGCGATGGACCGCTCGTGTCATCGCCACGCGCCACATTCGCAGCTTATGTCGAATTTGTCTGATTAGCGCGTATGGTCGGCCCATGCCCACGCCATACGGAACCCGCGGCGGCATCGCCTTCGGCGCGGAGGAGCTGCGCGTGCTCCGCCGCGCCCTGGCCGCCGCCCTTCATCCGCGTCCCGCCCGCGCCGAGGACGTGCAGGACTGCCGCCGCCTCGCCGAGTCGCTCGACGAGGCGCTGCGCGAGGGCGCCAGGCTGCGCGCGTTCCTGGTGGCCGACCTGGCCCGCTACCGCGCCGCCCTGCCCGGCACGGCCGCCGGCTACTTCACCCTTCTGGGCGAGGCGCTGGACGCCGGCCACCGGCCCGGCCCCGACGACCTCGCCGCCCTGCGCGCCCTGCGCGGCAACCCCGCCGCCGCCGCCCTCCTGCGCCGCTGCGGCGCGTGGACCGGCGGCCCCTCGGTCCCGGCCTCCCGCAGCCCGCTGCGCCCCGTCCCGCCGCCCGTCGCGGCGCTGCCCGCCGCCCGGGCCGGGCAGGGCGGCGAGCCCGCCCGGAAGCCCGCGCCGAAGCCCGCCGAGCGCCCCGCCGGGCCCGCTCCCGCCCGGCCGGCGCCCGCTCCGCAGGGACCCGCGCCCGCCCCCGGCGCGCCGCGGCCCGGCCGCCGTCCCGTCCCCACGCCGGGCGAGGTCTTCCCGCGCCGCAAGCCGTCCCCGCCCGCGGGGCGGTCGCAGCGGCGGCTCGCCGCCGTGTGACACCCAGGACCACCCCGCCCCTGTTTGTCCGGTAGGCGTGGCTACCCTGGAGCCATGGACTACGTCGCCGCACTCGTTCCGCCGGTCGTCATGGCCGTGTTCTTCATCGCGCTGGTCCGGGTGATCGTGAAGACCCAGGGCGGTGCCGCCAAGGCCAAGGAGGACGCGGCCGTGGACGCCGCCCTCGCGCGCACCCAGACCGGCCAGGGCGCCGCCGCCTCCACCACCGAGGCCTGACGCCCCACCGCCTCGCCCCGCACCGCCGGACCGCTCGTACGGCCCCGGCGGTGCGCGCGCGTGCTCGCCGCGCCCCCGAACCGCGCCCCCGGACCACGCCCGTCCGGCACGCGATGGGACGGTTTTCCTACTAAGGTCTGAGTTGTGCCTCGTCCCTTGGGAGAACTCGAGAACTCGGTCATGACGCGGGTGTGGAAGTGGAACCGCCCGGTGACCGTTCGAGAAGTCCTGGAAGACCTCCAACAGGAACGGTCCATCGCGTACACCACGGTGATGACCGTTTTGGACAATCTCCATCAGAAGGGCTGGGTGCGGCGCGAGGCGGAGGGCCGCGCCTATCGATATGAGGCGGTCTCCACTCGGGCCGCGTACGCCGCCGCACTGATGAACGACGCCTGGTCGCAGAGCGACAACGCCGCCGCCGCTCTCGTCGCCTTCTTCGGCATGATGAGCGAGGAACAGCGACGGGCGCTGCGCGACGCCGTAAGGATCGTCGAGGGCACCACGGAAGCCGTCACCCGGCCCGCCGCCGAAGCCGCCGGGGAAGAGAACGCGGCGGGCGGACTTCCGGATACCGCCGCGGCCGCGGACGTCTCCGAAACCGGCGGACAGAACCCCGGCTCGGCGCACGGCGGCGCCGGGCGATAGCGTCCGCTCATGTCCGCAGAGCGTTCCGAAGTCTCCGCAAAAGCCATCACCGTACGGCGGGCCCGGACCGGCGATGTGCCGGCCGTACGCCGACTCCTGGACGACTACGCCCGTGACCGTATCCTGCTCGACAAAGCGACCGTGACGCTTTACGAGGACATCCAGGAGTTCTGGGTCGCCGAACGGGACGACAACGCCGAGGTCGTCGGCTGCGGCGCACTGCACGTGATGTGGGAAGACCTGGCGGAAGTGCGCACACTCGCCGTGCAGACGGGGCTGCGCGGCGCCGGCGTCGGGCACCGGGTGCTGGAGAAGTTGCTCCAGACCGCGCGATGGCTCGGCGTTCGCCGCGTATTCTGTCTGACCTTCGAAGTCGACTTCTTCGGCAAGCACGGCTTCGTGGAGATCGGTGAGACGCCCGTCGACACCGATGTCTACGCGGAGCTCCTGCGTTCCTATGACGAGGGCGTCGCGGAGTTCCTGGGCCTCGAACGAGTGAAACCGAACACCCTGGGCAACAGTCGGATGCTTCTGCATCTGTAGATCGCCGGCGGCGGTCCGAAGGGGCCCTATGTCCGAAACGCGCATGTTTCCGGTCGCAGTTGAGGGTCGGGTCTTCCCCAGGGGTTTGTGTTTTTTCCGCAAACGCGGTTTGCTTTCCGGCGTAGTGCAGTACTGCATATAACAAGGGGCAGTGGCTAAACGGCGGAAGCCGACCCACGCCGGCCCGCACGTTATCGATGAAAGGAAATCCGGTGGCACAGAAGGTTCAGGTCCTTCTTGTCGATGACCTCGACGGCGGCGAGGCGGACGAGACCGTGACGTTCGCGCTGGACGGCAAGACGTACGAGATCGATCTCACCACCGCCAATGCGGACAAGCTCCGTGGCCTTCTCGAGCCCTACCTGAAGAACGGCCGGCGTACCGGTGGCCGTGCTTCGGGCGGCCGAAAGGCGCGGGCCACGTCCGGCGGCAGCCAGGACACCGCGCAGATCCGCGCCTGGGCGAAGGAGAACGGCCTGGAGGTCAATGACCGCGGCCGAGTTCCCGCGAGCATCCGCGAGGCATACGAAACGGCCAACGGCTGATCCAGGCCCACGTGAAAAGCCCCGACGACCGGCACCGGCCCGCCGAAGGGCCGGAAGGCGTCGTCCCCCTCCCATGACGGCCCCCGGCCGGGCCGGGGCGTCATAGCCGTACCGGTCGCCGGGTGGCCGTTCCGCGCAGGCGGAGACGGTGGCACTCGGTCGCCGCGGTGGTCACCAGGCGGACGAGGTCGGGGGCGTCCCCCGCGCCGCCCAGGGCCGACAGCGCCGGCAGCGAGGACTCCACCTCGCGGCCGGGCACCGGCGGCCGGACCCACACGGCGGCCCCCCGCGGACCGAGTCCCCCCACGAGCGGCGTCCCGGGAAGCAGCGGCGCGTCCATCAGCGTGCCGGCGCCCAGGCCCACCAGGCCGAGGTCGAGCGCCCCCCACTCCAGCCACTCCAGCAGCCCGGGCAGCTCCTCCGCCCCGCCCACCGCGACGGGCAGCCGCATCCGGTCGCCCTGCGCGGCCGCCGGGGACGCCGGACCCAGATGGCGCAGCGCCGCGAGACCCGCCGCCAGCGGCATGTCCAGCACGTCGAAACGGTCGCCCAGCACCAGCCGTACCGGAGCCCCCGGCGCCGTCGCCCAGCCCAGCCCGTCCTCGTACCAGCGCCGGACCCGGCGCCGGCCCCGGTCCTCGGACGCGAGCGGCCTGCGGGGCGGGGGGAGCGGAACGTGGACCGGGAAGGGGACGGAGGGGACGGCGGGGGTACCGGGGAGAGAGGGAAGAGAGGGGCTGCCGACCATGCCGGATGCAACCCCCCGGAGTGCGCGAAAGTCACGCTGGGTGGCACGGCGTACGCGTATGGTGTCGAACGGGGACGGCCGCGCGGTGCGGGTGAGGCGCAAAGTTGTTCGCCCATAGCGGAGGCGGAACCAGCGTGCGCCGCATGGAGTGTCAGTCCCAGCGGGTAAGAGATGCCTAGTGGGAGGGGGCGACACGCAGGACGCACCCGGGAAAAGGAGTCTCACGTTCGCCATCGGCGTACTGGCGACTGGGGTAACTGCCTGGCCTGCGGGAACATCGTCTCGCACCATCGGGTTGGGACATATGTCGGCGTTCGGGGTCAGGAGGCCATCGAGGGTGTCGGCAGTTGGAATGAGCGGTCCCCGCTTGCGGGACTAAGCTGCGGAAGGACAGGGAGGGGAAGTTCCCCCCACTGCCTGACCGCTCTGAGGAGCGATTAACGATGTTCGAGAGGTTCACCGACCGCGCGCGGCGGGTTGTCGTCCTGGCTCAGGAAGAAGCCCGGATGCTCAACCACAACTACATCGGCACCGAGCACATCCTCCTGGGCCTGATCCACGAGGGTGAGGGTGTCGCCGCCAAGGCCCTTGAGAGCCTCGGGATTTCGCTCGAGGCGGTCCGCCAGCAGGTGGAGGAGATCATCGGCCAGGGCCAGCAGGCCCCGTCCGGGCACATCCCCTTCACCCCCCGTGCCAAGAAGGTCCTGGAGCTGTCGCTCCGCGAGGCCCTTCAGCTGGGCCACAACTACATCGGCACGGAGCACATCCTGCTCGGCCTGATCCGCGAGGGCGAGGGCGTCGCCGCCCAGGTCCTGGTCAAGCTGGGCGCCGATCTCAACCGGGTGCGGCAGCAGGTGATCCAGCTGCTCTCCGGCTACCAGGGCAAGGAGACCGCCACCGCCGGCGGCCCTGCCGAGGGCACCCCCTCGACGTCCCTGGTCCTCGACCAGTTCGGCCGGAACCTCACCCAGGCCGCTCGCGAGTCCAAGCTCGACCCGGTGATCGGGCGCGAGAAGGAGATCGAGCGGGTCATGCAGGTGCTGTCCCGCCGCACCAAGAACAACCCGGTGCTGATCGGCGAGCCCGGCGTCGGCAAGACCGCCGTCGTCGAGGGCCTGGCCCAGGCCATCGTCAAGGGCGAGGTGCCCGAGACCCTCAAGGACAAGCACCTCTACACCCTCGACCTCGGCGCCCTGGTCGCCGGCTCCCGCTACCGCGGTGACTTCGAGGAGCGCCTGAAGAAGGTGCTCAAGGAGATCCGCACCCGCGGCGACATCATCCTGTTCATCGACGAGCTGCACACGCTGGTCGGTGCGGGCGCCGCCGAGGGCGCGATCGACGCCGCCTCCATCCTGAAGCCGATGCTGGCCCGCGGTGAGCTCCAGACCATCGGCGCCACCACGCTGGACGAGTACCGCAAGCACCTGGAGAAGGACGCGGCCCTTGAGCGCCGCTTCCAGCCCATCCAGGTCGCCGAGCCGTCCCTGCCGCACACCATCGAGATCCTCAAGGGCCTGCGCGACCGGTACGAGGCGCACCACCGCGTCTCGATCACCGACGAGGCGCTGGTCCAGGCCGCCACCCTGGCCGACCGGTACATCTCGGACCGCTTCCTGCCGGACAAGGCGATCGACCTGATCGACGAGGCCGGTTCCCGGATGCGCATCCGCCGGATGACCGCGCCGCCGGACCTGCGCGAGTTCGACGAGAAGATCGCCGGCGTGCGCCGGGACAAGGAGTCCGCGATCGACTCGCAGGACTTCGAGAAGGCCGCCTCCCTGCGGGACAAGGAGAAGCAGCTCCTGGCCGCCAAGGCCAAGCGGGAGAAGGAGTGGAAGGCCGGCGACATGGACGTCGTCGCCGAGGTCGACGGCGAGCTGATCGCCGAGGTCCTCGCGACCGCGACGGGCATCCCGGTCTTCAAGCTCACGGAGGAGGAGTCCTCGCGCCTGCTGCGCATGGAGGACGAGCTCCACAAGCGGGTCATCGGCCAGGTCGACGCCGTCAAGGCGCTGTCGAAGGCGATCCGCCGCACCCGCGCCGGTCTGAAGGACCCCAAGCGTCCCGGTGGCTCGTTCATCTTCGCCGGCCCGTCCGGTGTCGGTAAGACCGAGCTGTCCAAGGCGCTCGCGGAGTTCCTCTTCGGCGACGAGGACGCGCTGATCTCCCTCGACATGTCGGAGTTCAGCGAGAAGCACACGGTCTCCCGTCTCTTCGGTTCGCCCCCCGGCTACGTGGGCTACGAGGAGGGCGGCCAGCTGACGGAGAAGGTGCGCCGCAAGCCGTTCTCGGTCGTCCTGTTCGACGAGGTCGAGAAGGCCCACCCGGACATCTTCAACTCGCTGCTGCAGATCCTGGAGGACGGTCGCCTGACCGACTCCCAGGGCCGGGTCGTGGACTTCAAGAACACGGTCATCATCATGACGACCAACCTCGGCACCCGGGACATCTCCAAGGGCTTCAATCTGGGCTTCGCGGCCACGGGCGACACGAAGACCAACTACGAGCGCATGAAGAACAAGGTCTCGGACGAACTGAAGCAGCACTTCCGGCCCGAGTTCCTCAACCGTGTGGACGACGTGGTCGTCTTCCCGCAGCTCACGCAGGCCGACATCCTGCGGATCGTCGACCTGATGATCGGCAAGGTGGACGAGCGCCTCAAGGACCGGGACATGGGCCTGGAGCTCTCCCAGTCCGCCAAGGAACTGCTGGCCAAGAAGGGCTACGACCCCGTCCTGGGCGCCCGGCCGCTGCGCCGGACCATCCAGCGCGAGGTCGAGGACACGCTCTCGGAGAAGATCCTCTTCGGCGAGCTGCGTCCCGGTCACATCGTGGTCGTGGACACCGAGGGCGAGGGCGACGACAAGACCTTCACCTTCCGCGGTGAGGAGAAGTCGGCGCTGCCGGACGTGCCTCCGATCGAGCAGGCGGCCGGCGGTGCCGGTCCGAACCTGAGCAAGGACGCGTAAGCGGCCTTGCGCCCGGCCTGACCGGCCGAGAACAGCGAGAAGGGGCCTGCCCCGGGACTTCGGTCCCGGGGCAGGCCCCTTTTTCCGTGGTCTCCGGCGTGACCAGTGCCTTCCCGTGCTCTCCCGTGTCAGGAGAGCTGGCCGTCGTAGTCGGGCAGCTTGAAGGTCTGCTCGGCGTGGCCGCCGGAGAGGTCGGTGGCGCTGTTGCCGATGTTCGCGATGATCGTGTAGCCGTCCTTCTCGATGGCGGTGCGCTGGGCCGTCTTGTAGGCGGCCACGTCCTTGAAGAGGTCGAGCAGGCCGCGCACCCGCAGCCCGGTGACCTGGTAGCCGTCGTGCTCCAGGTTCCACTCGGTGGGGGCCGCGACGATGCCCGGGCGGGCGGTCACGAAGAACAGCGCCACCCCGTGCTCCTGGGCGTACCGGGCGGCCGTCAGCACGGGCTTGTTGGCCGGCTGCGGGAAGCTGAAGCCGAAGTCGGTCTCCAGGGCCGTGTTGTCCACGTCCAGCACGATGGCCTGCTTCTCGCCGGGCCGGGCGTGCGCGATCCGCTGCTCCAGATAGGGCAGCGCCCGGTCCATCACGGCCTGGCAGTCCTGCTGCCAGGTGGCGTAGCCGACCTTCCCGGACGCGGCGCCGACGGCCTTGACGGCGCTCGCCGGGGCGGCGGCCGCGGGGGCGGGGGCCGGGGTGCCCGTCGCCGCCTGTGCGCCCACGGGGGCGGCCAGCGCGGTGACGGCGACGGTGGCGACGGCGGTCATGCCGGTGCGGCGCGCCCAGGTGGCTGTGGTCATGGGAAGCGGGGTCCTCTCGCGTACGGGACATGCGGGGTGTGGTGAGCATGCTCGTCGCGCAGGGTGGCGGGAGGGCAACTGTCCGATTACCAGTCGGTAACCCTGCTGAGACGGGCACCACATGAAGCCCGTCACAGCAAGAGGGGGTTCGACCCCCCTCCGTGGTGACAAGCGGCACAAGCGCCCCGTGCCGTACTACGCCGCCTAGTTGGGGACAGGAACTGATAAAGCGGACATTCACCCCATTAGAATGGCGGCATATGGGGTCTCTACAGGGCTTTTGTCCCAATTAGGTGGAGTGTCAAGAGATCTGGGCCACTATCCACCCTTACTAGGTTTCGTCGTAGTAGGGGTGCTTGAGGGCGGCTGTTCGGTGGGGTTACCAAGGTGGAGCCCGCCCGACGAAGGCATCAGGTCTTCCGGGTGGTTCATCTGTCCCCCACCCGTAGAGGTTTCGATGTTCCAGCGCGCCACGTCCCGTACCGCCCGTCCGGCCAAGCTCCGCACCCGTGCCGCCGTCCTGGCCGCCGGCCTGGGAGTCACCGCCGCGATGGGCGCGGGAGTAGCGTCCGCCGCCGAGACCGCGGCGGCCCCCACCGCCACCACCGCCGTCGCCAAGTCGGCCGCCGCCTGGGTCGACCCGGTGCAGCACTACAGCCTCACCGCCAGCTTCGACCAGGGCGGCAGCCACTGGATGCACAAGCACAGCGGCCAGGACTTCGCGGTGCCGGTCGGCACCGAGGTCGTCGCCGCGCACGGCGGCACGGTCGTCAAGGCCGGCCCCAACGGCGGCGGCGACGGTCCGGCGTACGGCAACGCCATCGTCGTCAAGCACGGCAACGGCACGTACTCCCAGTACGCCCACCTCTCCCGCATCGACGTGAAGGTCGGCCAGGTCGTCGCCACCGGTCAGCACATAGCCCTGTCCGGCAACACCGGCAACACCACCGGCCCGCACCTGCACTTCGAGATCCGCACCACGCCGAACTACGGCTCCGCGGTCAACCCGGTCGTCTTCCTGCGCGCCCACGGCGTGAAGGTCTGACCCGACCGGCCCGAGAACGGAACGCGGCCGGTGGCCGGCCGGCTCACGCACCGGTCGGCCGGCTGATCGGCTGAACGTTTCCCCCCGCACCGCCGTCCGCTGACCCCAGCGGGCGGCGGTGCGGCCGCGTTTCCGGGGCCTACCGGGACTCGCGCGACCGTCCGGCCCGTCGGGACCCGCGCGTCCGTGTGCGCCCTCAGGCCCCGTGCGCGCCCCGGTGCGCCTGGGTGACCAGATCGATGGCGACCTCCAGGACGGCCTTGCGCTTGTCGTCGGGGTCGCCTTCGAGGTCCCGCATCACGAACATGCCGGCGTGCAGGGTGAAGAGGGCGCTCAGGCACCGGACCTGGTCCGTCAGACTGGAGTCCGGGTCGATGATGATCTCCCGCAGACCGGTCATCCGGTCCTTGAAGGTCTCGCCGATCCGCAGTTCGCGCACCGTCGCCTGGTTCTCCTGCATGAAGCGGAACAAGGGGGCCGCGCCGCCGAGCGCCTCGTCGTAGCGGCGGACGATCTCCTGCTTGGTCGCCAGGGTGTGCGGCTGGCTCCGGCCCCACTCGATCAGTTCCTCGATCGGCTGCGTCAGATCCGCGAAGAGACTGACGATGATCTCTTCCTTGGTCTTGAAGTGGTAGTAGAGCGCCGCCTTCGTGACATCGAGGCGCTCGGCGATCTCGCGCAGGGAGGTCTTCTCGTAGCCCTGCTCGGCGAAGAGTTCGAGGGCCACGTCCTGGATGCGCTGGCGGGTGTTTCCGCGGCGCTGCTGCTTGGTGCCGTCCATCGTGCCGCCCATCCTCTTGCTCCTCGTTCTCACCGAAAACTTACCTGCCGGCCGGTCGGCGGAAACTTACTTGACGCCCGGCTAGTAAACCTCTACCTTCCGGAGTGTAACGACTTGCCGGGCGGCAAGTAAGTACCAGGCCCAGCTGGGGGAGTAGGGAACGATGGCGGACGCATCGATAGCCGGGACGGACACCGCGCCGGACGGGAAACAGCCTAAGAGCGTGCGGGTCGTCCTGCTCGCACTCATGATCGCGATGATGCTCGCGATGCTCGACAACATGATCGTGGGCACCGCGATGCCGACCATCGTCGGCGAGCTGGGCGGCCTCCAGCACCTGTCGTGGGTGGTGACCGCCTACACCCTGGCCACGGCCGCGGCCACGCCGCTGTGGGGCAAGCTCGGCGACATGTACGGGCGCAAGGGCGCCTTCATGACGTCGATCGTGCTCTTCCTGCTCGGCTCCGCGCTCAGCGGCATGGCGCAGGACATGGGCCAGCTGATCGGCTTCCGCGCGGTCCAGGGTCTGGGCGCCGGCGGTCTGATGGTCGGCGTCATGGCCATCATCGGCGACCTGATCCCGCCCCGGGAGCGGGGCAAGTACCAGGGCATGATGGCCGGCGTCATGGCGCTGGCGATGATCGGCGGCCCGCTGGTCGGCGGCACCATCACCGACAACTGGGGCTGGCGCTGGGCCTTCTACATCAACCTGCCGCTCGGCGCGGTGGCACTCGTCGCGATCAGCATCGTGCTGCACCTGCCCAACAAGCGCTCGCAGGCGCGGGTCGACTACCTGGGCGCCGTCCTGCTCACCGTCGGCATCAGCTCGATCGTGCTCGTCACCACCTGGGGCGGTTCGGAGTACGCGTGGACCTCCGCGCGGATCATGGAGCTGATCGCCATCGGCGTGGTCGCGCTGATCGCGTTCGTGTTCTGGCAGACCAGGGCCGCCGAGCCGATCGTGCCGCTGCACATCTTCCGCAGCCGCAACTTCACCCTGATGTCGGTGATCGGCTTCGTCACCGGTTTCGTGATGTTCGGCGCGGTGCTGTTCCTGCCGCTCTACCAGCAGGCGGTGCAGGGCGCCTCCGCGACCAACTCCGGTCTGCTGCTGCTGCCCATGCTGGGCGCGATGCTGGTCGTGTCGATGATCGCGGGCCGGGTCACCACCAACAGCGGCCGCTACAAGATCTTCCCGATCGCCGGCGGCGTCCTGATGGTCGTCGGCCTCTACCTGCTGTCCCTCATGGACACCGACACCACCCGGGTCACCTCCGGCCTCTACATGGCGGTGCTCGGCGCGGGCATGGGCTGTCTGATGCAGATCACCATGCTGGTCGCGCAGAACAGCGTGGAGATGAAGGACATGGGCGTGGCCTCTTCCTCCACCACCCTCTTCCGCACCCTCGGCTCGTCCTTCGGCGTGGCGATCATGGGCGCGCTGTTCAACAACCGGGTCCAGCACGTGATGGCCGAGCGGGCCGGCGCGCTGGGCTCCAAGATGACCGAGCAGTCCGCGCAGCTGGACGCCAAGAGCCTGGAGAAGCTGCCGGCCGCGGCCCGCGAGGCCTACCAGCACGCCGTCTCCTCCGGTACGCACTCCGCGTTCCTGCTGGGCTCGGTGATCGGCGTGATCGCGCTGGCCCTGGCGCTGTTCGTCAAGGAAGTCCCGCTCAAGGGCACGGGCCCGGCCGCGCCGAAGCCCAAGGACGGCGGCGCCACCGCCCTCGAAGGCATGGCCGAGACGGTCTGAGCCGCCTCCGCGCGCATCCGAAGGGCCCCCGGCGACGCCGCCGGGGGCCCTTCGGTCAGCTGTCCTGCCGCTACGGCAGCATCGGGTAGCTGCCGGTGTTCGTCGGGGCGTGCTCCGGCAGCCACAGGACGGCGACCGCGCCCTCGGCCGGCACACCCTCGGGGGCGCCGGCCGGACGTACGTTGCGGAAGGTGAGCCGGGCGCCGAGGACGCGCGCCTGACCGGCCGCGATGGTCAGGCCGAGGCCGTGCCCGCGCCCGGCCCGGTCCGCGCTGCCGGTGCGGAAGCGGCTCGGCCCCTCGGCGAGCAGGTTCTCCGGGAAACCGGGCCCGTGGTCGCGCACCCGGATCACCCGGCCCTCCACGGTCACCTCGATCGGCGGTCTGCCGTGCCGGGCGGCGTTGGCGAGCAGGTTGAACAGCACCCGCTCCAGCCGTCGCGGATCGGTGGTGACCATCGACTCGTGCACCACCCGCACCTCGATGGCCGGGTCCTTGGCCGCCACCCGCCGGGCGACGAACTCGCCGAGCAGGAGGTCCTGCAGTTCGGCCCGCTCGGAGGCGCCGTCGAGCCGGGCCACCTCCAGGACGTCCTCCACCAGCGTGCGCATGGCCTTGGCCCGGTCCAGGACCAGTTCCGTCGGCCGGCCCGGCGGCAGCAGCTCGGCGGCGGTCAGCAGTCCGGTCACCGGGGTGCGCAGCTCGTGCGCGATGTCGGCGGTGACCCGCCGCTCCGCCTCGAGCCGCTGCTGCAACGCGTCCGCCATCGCGTCCACCGCCCGGGCCAGATCGTCCGTCTCGTCGCGTACGACACCGCCGATGGCGTCCCGCACCCGGACGTCCGGCTCGCCCTTGGCGACCTGGTTGGCGGCGGCCGCCGCCTTGCGCAGCCGGCCGGAGAGCTGCCCGCCGATGAGCACCCCCAGGGCGCTGCCGCCCAGGACGGCCGAGATGGAGCCGATCACCAGGGCCTGGTCGAGGTCCCTGAGGATGTTGGCGCTGCGGTCGGTGAAGTGCGTGTGCAGGGAGAGCACGTGCCCGCCCTTGATCGGCATGGCCGCCCAGATGTCGGGGGCGCCGCCCGGACGGTCGGTGACGTAGGTGGCCCGCCGGCCCTCCTGGACCTTGCGCTGGAGCTCGGGCGGCAGCAGCGGGTCGTCGACCTTGAAGACGGAGGAGGCCGGCCGCCGGCCCGGCCGCTCGTAGATCGGCTGGGCGAGCGTGAGCCGGGTGTCGGCGAGGTCGCGCGCGTTGTCGAGCATCGACACCCGGGCGGCGTCGTGCACCACCAGGCTCAGCGCGATCGCCACCAGCGCGCCCACCAGCGCGATGGCCGCACTGAGCTTCCAGCGCAGCCCGGTACGGATGCTCGGCCGCCCGGGACGCCCCGGCAGCCACTTGGGCGGCAGACGCCGCGTGATCCCCCGCATGACCGCCCCGCTCAGGCCTTCAGCTTGTAGCCGAAGCCGCGGACCGTCTCGATGCGGTCCTGGCCGATCTTCGTGCGCAGCCGCTGCACATGGACGTCGACGACCCGGGTGTCGCCGCCCCAGCCGTAGTCCCACACCCGTTCCAGCAGCTTGTCGCGGGACAGGACGGAGCCCGGCGCGGTGGAGAACTCCAGCAGCAGCCGCATCTCGGTCGGGGTGAGCGCCACCGGCCGCCCGGCCCGGCGCACCTCCATGCCGTCGGTGTCCACCTCCAGGTCGCCGAAGGTCAGCACCCCGCCGTCCACCTCGTCCGGACCCGCCTCGGCCCGCGCGCCGCCGGCGTGCCCGAAGCGGCGCAGCACCGCGCGGATCCGGGCCACCAGCACGGCGCCGTCGAACGGCTTGGTCACGTAGTCGTCGGCGCCGGCCTCCAGACCGAGGACTACGTCGATGGAGTCGGCGCGCGCCGACAGCATGATCACCGGGACCGTCGACTCGTCGCGGATCCGGCGGCACAGGCTGACGCCGTCGAGGCCGGGGACCATCACGTCGAGCAGCGCGATGTCGGGGCGGTCCGCCCGGAACGCCTCCAGACCCGACAGCCCGTCGGGCATCGCGGTGACCGCGAAGCCGTCCCGCTCCAGGGCGAGCTGCGTGGCCTCGCGGATGACGTCGTCGTCCTCGACGAACAGGACGTGGGTCTGCTCTGCCATCCCGGTGCTCTCAGTCCTCGTCTGCTTCGAATGGTGCGCTCACGGTGCGGCGCGCAGTGCGCTCACCGTGCGGCGCGGGTGCGCTCACTGGGTGGACGCGCCGGCCGCGCGCCGCGTTCCTTCCGCGCGGCGGCGTACGGCTCGTCCACCACTGCATCGGATCGGCGGCCCTGGTCGGTTCACACCGCTCCGGAAATCGTCCCGCGGTCAGTTGTCCGGATCCGGGACCGGCGTCGGCGACGCGCCCCCGCCGACGGCCTTGCTGTACTCGTTGCGGGTGGTGAACGCCTTGGTGAACGCCGTGCCCGACCAGCGGTAGGTGATCACATCCTCGCCGGACGGATCCGCCACCGGGTCGTCCTTCTCGTACACCTGTTTGGTGACCACGAGGTCGCCGCGGTCGATCTCGGCGTAGACCGGGGGTTCCTCGGCGCCGAACACGTTCTCGTACCGGTCGCCCCGTTCACGGTACACATACGCGCCGACGCCGACCGCGTCCCCGCAGGTCAGCACATTGATGACGATGTCGTCCACGGAGCCGCCGGTCAGCTTGCCGTAGGACACGTCGACCGGGTACTCGTCGGCGGAACACGGCTTGAGGTCGTGCTTGACCGTCGCCGAGACCTTCGGGTCGTCCTTGATCAGCCGGACCGGGTCCACCGCCGGCTGCGGCGTGTCGCTCGCGGCGGGGGAGGCGGAGGCCACCGCGCCCGCCACCGAGCTGCTCGTGTGGGCCGGGCCCTCGTCACGGGCGCCGGTGCCGCCCGTGCCGCAGGCGGACACCAAAAGGCCGAGGGCGGCGAGCACGGCCACCGCCGTGAACGCCGCCTGCAAGGTGCCCCGTGCCCCACCGGGCTCCGGATCGGCACCGGCCTCGCCGGTCAGGCCGCGCAACGCTCCCGCTCCTCACGCTCCAGCGCGCGTGCGTCCAGGTCGCGGGCCTCCAGCTCCTCGCGGAGCCGGGCGAGCGCCCGGTGCAGCGTGCTCTTGACCGTGCCCGCGGACATGCCGAGGGCCGCGGCCGTCTCCTCCGTGGACATCTGCTCCCAGTGTCGCAGCACGACGACACTGCGCTGCTTCGGAGCGAGAACTTTCATGATGTCCATAAGAAGCGCGCGGTCGGCGTGCTGCTCGGTGGAGTCCTCGACGCACGCGTCCGGGAGCTGCTCGGTGGGGACCTCCTCCAGCTTCCGGGCCCGCCACCATTCGGTACGCGTGTTGATCATGACGCGGCGCAGGTAGGCGTCCGCGAGCCGCTTGTCCGCGATGCCGTCCCAGCGGCCGTACGTCCGCACCAGCGCCGTCTGGAGCAGGTCCTGGGCGTCGATCGGGTCCGGTACCAGCCGGCGCGCACTGCGCAGCAGCGCGTCCTGCCGGGTACGCACGTACTCCTCGAACTCGAGCACCTCACCCTGCGCCATGATCAACCGCCTCCGCTCCCCGTTTTCCGGCCGGTGTTCCGCCGGATACCAAGCTGTGCCGCGGACGGGCTGTGGTCGGCAGCCGTCCGGTGCCCGTCGGGCACGCAACTGAAGGTACGGAGGGGTTGTCACGGCGTTGTCCGAAGCAGCCTTCGGTCAGCCCTCGGCTGTCCGTCGGTTGTGTAACGGACGAAGGGGAGGGGTAAGGAGGCGGTCCATATTCGCCCCATTTAATGGGTATTTGCACCCCTGCTGAAGACGTGATCCTGTGACACAAAGCCTCCGCACCACCCGTGAGGCTGTCACCCGCCTGTGTGCTGACGTGGCGTCAGCCGTGGGCCGGGCGACCGGAGCCGGGGAGTGCGGAGGCTTCGGAATCGAGGGTGTCTGAGATGTCGGAAACGTCGGGAGCGGGGCCGGTCGGGTCAGGTTCAGGTGAGGGGCAGCCGGTACAGGGCGCCCGGCAGCGGCTCCACCAGACCGTCGGCGACCAGCCCGTCCAGGGCGCGGGCCCGCTGGACCGGCTCGTGCCACACCCGGTCGAGCATCGCCTGCGGCACCGGCGTGTGGGCCTCCCGCAGCACGGCGAGCAGCTTGCCGCGCACCTGCCGGTCCGTACCGGCGTAGGTCTGGCCCCGGCGCGGCGGTCCGTCGTGCGCCGGCTTGCCGGCCAGCCGCCAGGCGCAGTGCCCGGAGATCGGGCACTGGTGGCAGGACTCGTTCTTCGCCGTGCACACCAGCGCGCCGAGTTCCATGGAGGCGGCGGCCCAGCGGGCGGCGGTCTCCTCCTCCTCGGGCAGCAGGGTGCGGGCGAGCCGGCGTTCGGCCGCGGTGGTGGCGTTCGGCGGGTACTGCACACCGGTGACCGCGCGCGCCAGGACGCGCCGGACGTTGGTGTCGAGCACGGCGTGCCGCTGTCCGTAGGCGAAGGAGGCGACCGCCGCCGCGGTGTACTCGCCGATGCCGGGCAGGGCGAGCAGTTGCGCGTGCTCGGTCGGCACGTCGCCGCCGTGCCGTTCCGTTATGGCGACCGCGGCGCCGTGCAGGCGCAGGGCGCGGCGCGGGTAACCGAGCCGGCCCCAGGCGCGGACGGCTTCGCCGGGCGCCTCCTTGGCGAGGTCGGCGGGGCGGGGCCAGCGTGCGAGCCACTGCTCGTAGACGGGCAGCACGCGGTTGACGGGCGTCTGCTGGAGCATGAACTCGCTGACCATCACACCCCAGGCGCCGGCGTCGGCGCGCCGCCAGGGCAGGTCTCGGGCGTTGCCGTCGAACCAGGTGATGACCTGGGTGTGCAGGGTCTCGCCGAGCGGGACGCCGGAGGCGTCGGCGGGGCCGTCGGTGGCGGGGGCCGGGGCAGTGGGGCTGCTGTGCGGGGGCAGTGTGGGCGCAGTCATGACCCTCCCGATCCTGCCACGTGACGGCCCGCCCCCGCGTGAGGTGGCACCAGGCGGTGGGTCGCCCCGGCCGGGCGGGGCGCGGGGACGCTGCCGGGCGGGGCGCGGGTGCGGTGCCCGGAGGGGCGGGCGCGGGAGGGCGATGTGCCCTGGTCGGATGGTGGCGCGACCGCCGGGCCGGGGTTCGGCCCGATGCCGCTGCCGGGTCGGGGTTCGGCCCGAGGCTGCCGCCGGGTCGAGGTTCCGCCCCGAGTCCGCCCGGCAAGGGTCTTGCCCCGGAGCCGCCCGGCAGGCGCACCGCTCCTGCGTGGGCCGGGCCCCGTAGCGGGGCGTGACGGCTTCGTCGCGTCGCCGTCCGCGCGTGTTCTCACCGTCAGGCGCGCCGAGTCCAAGGGGCGCGCCGGAGTCGGCGGTGGAACTCCCGGGCGGTGGCGGACACTTCACGCGCCGCGCTCGACGCTTCGTCACCCAACGTACCGCGAGCGCGCATACGATCACACTGTGCGATCGGAGGGCGTCGCGGCCGCCGGGAACGGTGAGTTGCGCGAGGTTTCCGGAATGATGATCCGGAAAAGTTGTGGTCGGCGCGGCGGGTGGCGCGGGGTAAGTCGACGATCTCTCGTACAGTTTGGGCCGTGGGATCTCTGCGCAATCCGATCGGGCCGCTTCCCGCCTCCATCTACTGGCGTCGGCGGGTATTCATGCTGTCCGGAGTCGCCCTGCTGGCCCTGCTGATCGTCTGGATCACCACATCGGGCGGCGGTGGCGGGCACCAGAACAATGGCGGCGGGTCCGACGGCAAGAATCCCAGCCCCTCCACCATCACCCCCGGCCCCTCCGAGTCGGGCCCCGCGATCAGCCAACGCCCCGGCGGCCGCGACGAGTCGGGCGGCGGTGACTCCGCCGGGTCCGGAAGCGGAACGGGTTCCGGGTCGGCCTCCGGCGGCACGGACGGCTCCGGCGGCGGCTCCGGAAGCGGCGGCGACACCGGCGGGGACACCGGCGGCGCCGGCAGCGGCGGCGCCAACGGGTCCGGCGGCACGGGCGCCGTCCTGCCGGCCGGCAGCTCCCTGCCCGACTGCGCCACCGGCGCGGTCCAGGTGAGCCTGCGCAGCGTGCGCAACTCCTACGGCCCCGGCGAGACGCCCACCTTCGAGCTGGTCGCCAAGAGCACCGCCGGCAACGACTGCAAGGTCGACCTCGGCCCCAAGTCCGCCGTGCTGACGGTCACTCCGGCCAACAGCAGCGACGACTACTGGTCCTCGGCCGACTGTCCGAAGACGGCCGGGAGCCTGCTGTTCCGGGTGCCGGCGAAGAGCGCGATCACCCACACCGTGCGCTGGGACCGCAAGCCGAGCGCCGCCCAGTGCGCCACGCCTCCGGCGGGTACGGCCGCGCCGGGCACCTACCTGGTGCAGGCGAAGGTGCCGGGCCACGGCAAGCTGCAGACCTCGTTCGTCCTGTCGGCGGACTGACCTCCGGCCGCGTCCGGAGACCGCGCGGCCACCGCAGGACCGGACACCGCGCGGCCGCCGCGGTACCGGACCCCGCGCGGCCGACCACAGGGCCGGATACCGGGCGGGCAACCGCAGGGTCACGGACCGCGCCGCCGCCGCAGGGCGAGGCATCCACGCGGCGATCGCGGGGCCGCCGGGCACCTGGGCCGCCCCCGCAGCACCGGCCCCCGCAGGACCGGCCCCGCAGGACCAGGACCGGCCCCGCAGGGTCAGACGTACCGCTCCAGGATCGACGACTCCGCCAGCCGCGACAGCCCCTCGCGCACGCTCCGCGCCCGCGCCTCGCCGACGCCGTCCACCGTCTGGAGGTCGTCCACACTGGCCGCGAGCAGCTTCTGCAGGCCGCCGAAGTGCTCGACCAGCCGGTCGATGATCGCGCCGGGCAGCCGCGGCACCTTGGCCAGCAGCCGGAAGCCGCGCGGGGAGACCGCCGAGTCCAGGGTCTCGGGCGAACCGGTGTAGCCGAGCGCGCGGGCGACGGTGGAGACCTCCAGCAGATCGGCCTGGGAGAGCTTGTCGAGTTCGGCGAGCGCCTCGTCGACCGTGCGGGAGCGCTTGGCGGTGGGCTCGGGGACGTAGTCCCGGACGACGAGTTCCCGCTCGGGCTCCACGCCCGCGATCAACTCGTCCAGCTGGAGGGCGAGGAGGCGTCCGTCGGTGCCCAGCTCCACCACGTACTCGGCGATCTCGGTGGCGATGCGGCGCACCATCTCCAGGCGCTGCGCGACCGCCGAGACGTCCCGGACCGTCACCAGGTCCTCGATCTCCAGCGCCGACAGCGTGCCCGCCACCTCGTCCAGGCGCAGCTTGTACCGCTCCAGCGTGGCCAGGGCCTGGTTGGCGCGGGAGAGGATCGCCGCGGAGTCCTCCAGGACGCGGCGCTGGCCGTCGACGTAGAGGGCGATCAGCCGCATCGACTGGGAGACGGAGACCACTGGGTAGTTGACCTGCTTGCTGACCCGGTCCGCGGTGCGGTGCCGGGTGCCGGTCTCCTCGGTGGGGATCGTCGGGTCGGGCACCAGCTGCACGCCGGCCCGCAGGATCTTCGACAGGTCCGAGGACAGCACGATGCCGCCGTCCAGCTTGCACAGCTCGCGCAGCCGCGTCGCGGCGAACTCGACGTCCAGGACGAAACCGCCCGTGCACATCGACTCGACCGTCTTGTCGGAGCCCAGCACGATCAGTCCGCCGGTGTTGCCGCGGAGCACCCGCTCCAGTCCGTCCCGCAGGGCGGTGCCGGGCGCCACGGCGCTCAGCGAGGCGCGCATCAGGCGATCGGCGCCGGAACTCCCACCGGACTTTCCGGGAGCTGCTGCCCGGTCGTTGGCTGCCACTGCACTCCTCCGGTCGCGGGTTCTTCAGGCGCCCCCGTTTCGCACACACGGTTCGTACGGACGGGCGAGACCAGGGCAAAGTCTACCGGCGGTCCTCCTGCTCCCGTGGGGCCTCTCGGCGACGGGAGCGGGGCAGCACCCGCAGCGCGTCCCCGATGTCGGCCACTTCCAGCACCTTCATCCCCGCCGGGACCTTGCCCGGGTCGCCCGGTACGAGGGCGTGCGTGAAGCCCAGGCGGTGCGCCTCCGACAGCCGCCGCTGGACGCCGGTGACCCGTCTGACCTCGCCCGCGAGGCCCACCTCGCCGATCGCGACCAGGTTCTTCGGCAGTGGGGTGTCGCTGGCGGCGGAGGCCAGGGCGAGGGCGACGGCGAGGTCGGCGGCCGGCTCGGACAGCTTCACGCCGCCGACGGTGGCCGAGTAGATGTCCCGCTTGCCCAGCGCGCTGATCCGGCCGCGCTGCTCCAGCACGGCCAGCATCATCGAGACGCGGGAGGTCTCCAGGCCCGAGGTGGTGCGGCGCGGGGAGGGGATCTGGGAGTCGACGGTGAGCGCCTGGACCTCGGCGACCAGCGGGCGGCGGCCCTCCAGGGTGACGGTGAGGCAGGTGCCGGGCACCGGCTCGGCGCGCCGGGTCAGGAACAGGCCGCTGGGGTCGGCCAGGCCCGTGATGCCCTCGTCGTGCAGTTCGAAGCAGCCGACCTCGTCCGTCGCGCCGTAGCGGTTCTTGACGCCGCGCACCAGGCGCAGCCGCGCGTGCCGGTCGCCCTCGAAGTGCAGCACCACGTCCACCAGGTGCTCCAGCAGCCGCGGCCCGGCGATCGCGCCGTCCTTGGTGACGTGGCCCACCAGCAGCGTGGACATGCCGCGTTCCTTGGAGGCGCGGATCAGCGCGCCGGCGACCTCGCGCACCTGGGCCATGCCGCCGGGCGCGCCGTCGATCTCGGGCGAGGCCACCGTCTGCACCGAGTCCATGATCAGCAGCGAGGGCTTGACCGCGTCCAGGTGGCCGAGGACGGCGGCGAGGTCGGTCTCGGCGGCGAGGTAGAGGTGGTCGTCGAGGGCGCCGATGCGGTCGGCGCGCAGCCGGACCTGGCTCGCGGACTCCTCGCCCGTGACGTACAGCGTGCGGTGCTCGTCGCTGGCTGCCTTGGCGGCCACGTCCAGCAGCAGCGTGGACTTGCCGACGCCGGGTTCGCCCGCGAGCAGGACGACCGCGCCGGGGACGAGTCCGCCGCCGAGCACCCGGTCCAGCTCGGGCACGCCGGTGGAGCGGGCGGTGGCCTGCCGGCCGTCCACCTGGCCGATGGGCACGGCGGAGGTGGTGACCCGGCCGGGCGCCGTGGTGCGGACCGCGGGCGCGCCGTACTCCTCGATCGTGCCCCAGGCCTGGCACTCGGGGCAGCGGCCGAGCCACTTGGCCGTCTGCCAGCCGCACTCGGTGCAGCGGTAGGACGGGCGGTCCTTGGTGGTCTTGGTACGGGCAGCCATGGGGGAAACCGTAGCCGCCGCCACTGACAACGCCGTTCACCACATTCGAACGCACTCGAACAGAAGAGTCGCGGAATGAACCCATCCGCTTATACGGAAGACGCCGCTCCTCTTTTGAGGGATCGTTTCACCCGTACGGATTAAAAGTGCGCAACGGGGGAGAACGGACGAACCTCGGCCGCCTACGGTCGCACGGGTGATGAGCAGCAGTCCGGAGACCTCGACCCGCACGGCCGGTGCGCACCGGGCCCACCGCGAGGCGCGCGACCGCGCCGCCGCGCGCGCCCTGGCCGGACACCCGCCCGCCTGCTACGAGCCCCATCTCGACGGCCTGTTCACCTACTGCATGTCCGTGCTGTGCGACCACGAAGCGGCGACGGCCGCCCTCGGCGAGGCGCTCGCGTGCGCCGAACGGCGCGCACAGCGCGGCCCGGAGCGCGCGCCGGAGCGCAGGGCCTGGCTCTACGCGCTGGCCCGCTGGGCGTGTCTGCGCCGGCTGGCCGCGGCCCGGCAGCAGCGGCAGGCCGTGCACGCCGCCGGCCGCCCCGGCGACCACCGGCGCCGCCCGGACCGGACCGGCGCGCCCGTGCCCGGGGACGTCCAGGAGGCCCGGCGGCGCGAACTGTCCCTGCTGGCCTGGCCGGAGGCCGCCGGCACCACCCCGGAGCAGCGCGAGGCGCTGGAACTGGCCGTGCGCCACCGCCTGACCGGCCACGAGGTCGCCGCGGTCCTCGGCATGAGCCCGGCCGCCGCCCGCGATCTGCTCGCCTCCGCCGCCTGCGAGGTCGAGCGCACCCGCGCCGCGCTCGCCGTCGTGGAGTCGGGCGGCTGTCCGGGCGTGGCCGTGCTCGCCGGACCCGACGGCTTCGTGCTCAGCACGGCGCTGCGGCGCGAACTCGTCCGGCACGTGGACGACTGTCCGCGCTGTCGCCGTACCGCCGAGCGCGCGGTCCCCGGCCGGTGGCCCGGCGCCAGCGTCACCCCGGCCGCGCTGCCCGTGCTCACCGCGCCCCGCACGGCCCTGCGCGTCGCCATGGCGCACCCCCCGCGCGCGCGGAGCGCGGTGCCGCGCTTCGACCGGCGGGGCTTCCCCATGGACCCCAAGGACCGCGCCGCCCGCCGGGACCGGCTGCGCGCGCGTGCCGTCACCACGACCGTCGTCGCCACCGTGGTCGCCGCCCCCGTCCTGGCCCTGTGGGCCGCCTACCGGGGCACCCCGACCGGCGAGGGCCGGGGCGGGCCGTCGGCGACCGCGCGCGAGGCGAACGATCCGGCCGCCCTGGCCGGCGCCGTCCCGGGCGGCGGCTACGTGAACACCGCCGACACCGGTCCGGGGCCCGGCGGCGGCCCGCGCGCGAGCGGCCGCCCGGAGGTATCGGTGAGCGTCACCGGAGCCGACGGCGCCGCGCACGAGGACGGCCGCCTGTCCGTCGCGGCGGCGAGCGAGGGCGACACCACCCTCGTCACCCTGACCGCGTCCGGCCCCGCCGCCGTCCACTGGTCGGCGGCCACCGACGCCCCCTGGCTCCACCTCAGCCGCTCCTCCGGGACGCTGAAGCCGGGGGAGACGGTGACCGTGCGGATCTACGTCGACCATCTGCGCGAACCGTCAGGCCACTGGAGCGCCCGCGTCACGATCGCCCCGGCCCGCATGGTGATCACCCTCGACGGCCACGGCGCCGCACCGGTCCCCGCCGCCACCCCGGCCGGCCCGACACCGTCCGGCGACCCGCGCCCGACCCCCACCGCGACCGCGACCCCGAACCCGTCCCAGCCCCCGCCGACCACCTCGGCCACCCCCACCCCGAGCCCCACCGCGCCCTCCCCGACCACCTCGGCCGACCCGTCCCCCTCGCCCCCCGAGAACACCGGCGCCCCGTCCCCGTCGACCAGCTAGGAACAGCCGGACGACTCGGGACGGGGCACAGGCGGAACGACGGGGTCGGAGCGGCAGAAGCAGAACAGCCGGGTCAGGGCAGGCGCGTCAGGCCAGGAGCGTCAGGCCAGGCGGGTCAGGCCAGCCGGGTCAGGCCAGGCGCGTCAGGCCGACGGCGGAGTCGGGTCCGCCGGGTGCGCCGCCAGCAGCGGCAGCCGCGCCGCCAGCCGCTCCTCGCACAGCTCCACCAGCCGGTCGTAGCCGGCCTTGCCCATCAGCTCGGTCAGCTCGGCCCGGTAGGAGACGTACACCGGGTCGCCCGCGCCGTGCGCCGACGTCGCCGAGGTGCACCACCAGTGCAGGTCGTGCCCGCCCGGACCCCAGCCCCGGCGGTCGTACTCGCCGATCGAGATCTGGAGCACCCGCGTGTCGTCGGGGCGGTCGATCCACTCGAAGGTCCGCCGGATCGGCAGCTGCCAGCACACGTCCGGCTTGGTCTCCAACGGCTCCCGGCCCTCCCGCAGCGCCAGGATGTGCAGCGAGCAGCCCATGCCGCCGGCGAAGCCCGGCCGGTTCTGGAAGATGCACGACCCCTGGAAGGGACGCGTCTGGCGCGAGCCCTCCTCGTCCTCGGACACCCAGCCGTCACGGGTGCCCTCCGCGTGGTTCTGCCAGATGTCCGGCGTGAGCCGGGCCACGTGCCCGGCGACCCGCTGCTCGTCCTCCTCGTCGGAGAAGTGGGCGCCGAGCGTGCAGCACCCGTCCTCCGCGCGACCCTCCTGGATGCCCTGGCAGCCGCTGCCGAAGATGCAGTTCCAGCGCGAGGTCAGCCACGTCAGATCGCAGCGGAAGACCTGCTCGTCGTCCGCCGGGTCGGGGAACTCCACCCACGCGCGCGCGAAGTCGAGCCCCTTCTCGTCGGCCGGCGCAGCCGAGCCCTTCCGGCCCGGCCGCACCGCCTTCGCCGGGTCCGCCGATTTATCGGTCTTCGCCTTTTTCGTCTTTGGCACGCGTCCAGGGTAAGTCGCCGGGCGACCGAGCCGGGCCCGCCGCGGACCAGGGACCGGTGGGCGAGACGGAATGCGCGATCCGGACGACCGGGGCGGACGGCGGCCCAGGTGGCAGTAGCGTTTCCCGCATGAGACTCGGTGTCCTCGACGTGGGTTCGAACACGGTGCATCTGCTGGTGGTCGACGCGCACCCCGGCGCGCGCCCGCTGCCCGCGCACTCGCACAAGGTGGAGCTGCGCCTCGCCCAACTCCTCGACGCGGACGGCGCGATCGGCGCCGAGGGCGTCGACCGGCTGATCGCGGTCCTGCGCGACGCCCTCCAGGCCGCCGAGGACAAGGGCGTGGAGGATCTGCTCCCGTTCGCCACCTCCGCCGTGCGCGAGGCCGGCAACGCCGACGACGTCCTGGCCCGCGTGCGCGAGGAGACCGGCGTACGGCTCCAGGTGCTCAGCGGCGCGGAGGAGGCCCGCCTCACCTTCCTCGCCGCCCGCCGCTGGTTCGGCTGGTCCGCGGGCAAGCTGCTGGTCCTGGACATCGGCGGCGGCTCGCTGGAGATCGCCTACGGCATCGACGAGGAACCCGACGCCGCGGTGTCGCTGCCGCTCGGCGCGGGGCGGCTCACCGCGGGCTGGCTGCCCGGCGACCCGCCCGACCCCGAGGCCGTCCGGGCGCTGCGGCGGCACGTCCGTACGGAGATCGCGCGGACGGTCGGCGAGTTCAGCCGGTTCGGGGCGCCCGATCACGTGGTCGCCACGTCGAAGACGTTCCGGCAGCTCGCCCGGATCGCCGGGGCGGCGCGCTCCGCCGAGGGGCTCTACGTGCAGCGGGAACTGAAGCGGGAGTCGCTGGAGGCGTGGGTGCCGAGGCTCGCGGCGATGACGGCGGAGGAGCGGGGGGAGCTGCCGGGGGTGTCCGACGGGCGGGCCACCCAGCTGCTGGCCGGGGCGTTGGTCGCCGAGGCGGCGATGGATCTGTTCGGGGTGGAGCGGCTGGAGATCTGCCCGTGGGCACTGCGGGAGGGCGTGATCCTCCGGCGCCTGGACCTCATGGGCTCCGCGTAAGGGTTTCCTCGGGGGCGCGTGAGGGGGTGGGGGGCTTCCGTTTCGGGGGCGGGTGCGGGTCGGCGGGGGCTGGTCGCGCAGTTCCCCGCGCCCCTGACGGGGCCCGCGCCCCGATGCAGGGCGCAGCCCTGCGAAAAGGGGCGCGGGGAACTGCGCGAACGGCCACGACGCACCCGCACCCGCACCCGCCCGCGCCGCGCCACCCACCTCCCCCCGAGGCGCCCTCCACGCCCTCCACATGACGAACCCCACAACCCCCCAAGCCGCCCCGCAGGGGCACTCCGCACCCCGTAACCTGTCCCCCATGGCAGAGCCAGCCGCCCGCGTCCCGGATGCGAAGGTCGCCCTGTCGACGGCTTCCGTCTATCCGGAGTCGACGGCGACGGCCTTCGAGATCGCCGCGCGCCTCGGATACGACGGCGTCGAGGTGATGGTGTGGACCGACCCCGTCAGCCAGGACATCGACGCGCTGCGCAGACTCAGCGACTACCACGGGATACCCGTCCTCGCCGTGCACGCCCCCTGTCTGCTGATCACCCAGCGGGTGTGGTCCACCGACCCCTGGGTCAAGCTCCAGCGGGCCCGCGCGGCGGCCGAGAAGCTGGGCGCGAGCACGGTCGTCGTGCACCCGCCGTTCCGCTGGCAGCGCCAGTACGCCCGGGACTTCGTGACCGGAGTCTGGCGGATGGCGAACGAGACCGATGTGCGCTTCGCCGTCGAGAACATGTACCCCTGGCGCTACCGCGACCGCGAGATGCTCGCCTACGCCCCCGACTGGGACGTCACCAAGGACGACTACCGCCACTTCACGATCGACCTGAGCCACGCGGCGACCGCCCGCGCCGACGCGCTGGCGATGGTCGACCGGATGGGCGACCGCCTCGGTCACGTCCACCTCGCCGACGGCAAGGGCTCGGCCAAGGACGAGCACCTCGTGCCCGGGCGCGGCAACCAGCCCTGCGCCGAGCTGCTGGCGGGCCTGGCCGGCTCCGGCTTCGACGGCCACGTCGTCATCGAGGTCAACACCCGCCGCGCCATGTCGAGCGCGGAGCGCGAGGCCGACCTCGCCGAGGCACTGGCCTTCACCCGCCTCCACCTGGCCTCCACGGTGCGCGTACCGCGACGCTGACCGTCGCCCCGGCCGGCCCCCGCGAGAGACGAGACCCCCGCGAGACACGCGTCCCGTATTCCGGACACCCCGTCCCGATCCCTGGATGACCGGCGTACGCTCGACTGAGTCAGAACTCTGCCGCGACGCCACGGCCGGCACCGGCCCGGCGCCGCACGTGAGCAGAACTCTCCGGCAGAACTCTCCGAAGGAGCGAGCGACGATGCCCGAGCTGAGGTCCCGCACAGTCACCCACGGCCGCAACATGGCGGGCGCCCGCGCCCTTATGCGCGCCTCCGGTGTACCCGGTGCGGACATCGGCCGGAAGCCGATCATCGCCATCGCCAACAGCTTCACCGAGTTCGTCCCCGGCCACACCCACCTCGCGCCGGTCGGCCGGATCGTCAGCGAGGCGGTCCGCGAGGCGGGCGGCATCCCGCGCGAGTTCAACACCATCGCCGTCGACGACGGCATCGCCATGGGCCACGGCGGCATGCTCTACTCGCTGCCCTCGCGCGACCTGATCGCCGACAGCGTCGAGTACATGGTCGAGGCGCACTGCGCCGACGCCCTGGTCTGCATCTCCAACTGCGACAAGATCACCCCGGGCATGCTGATGGCCGCGCTGCGCCTGAACATCCCCACGGTCTTCGTCTCCGGCGGCCCCATGGAGTCCGGCCGCGCCACCCTGGTCGACGGCACCGTCCGCACCCTGGACCTGATCGACGCCATCGCCGACGCGGCCAACGACAAGATCTCCGACGAGGACATCCTCCGCATCGAGGAGAACGCCTGTCCGACCTGCGGCAGCTGTTCCGGCATGTTCACCGCCAACTCGATGAACTGCCTGACCGAGGCCATCGGCCTCTCCCTGCCCGGCAACGGCTCGGTCCTCGCCACCCACACCGCCCGCCGCGCCCTGTACGAGGACGCGGCCCGCACGGTCATGGACATCACCCGCCGCTACTACGAGCAGGACGACGAGACGGTCCTGCCCCGCAACGTCGCCACCTTCGCGGCGTTCGAGAACGCGATGGCCCTCGACATCGCGATGGGCGGCTCCACCAACACGATCCTGCACCTGCTGGCCGCCGCCCAGGAGGCGGGCGTCCCGTTCGGCCTGACCGAGATCGACGCCGTCTCGCGCCGCGTGCCCTGCCTGGCCAAGGTCGCCCCGAACGTCGCCAAGGACCGCACGTACTACATGGAGGACGTGCACCGCGCCGGCGGCATCCCCGCCCTCCTCGGCGAGCTGCACCGGGCCGGCCTGCTCAACGAGGACGTGCACGCCGTGCACAGCCCCTCCCTGGCCGACTGGCTCAAGACCTGGGACGTGCGCGGCGGCTCCCCCTCGCCCGAGGCGGTCGAGCTGTGGCACGCGGCCCCCGGCTGCGTCCGCTCCGCCGAGGCGTTCTCCCAGTCCGAGCGCTGGGAGGCCCTGGACACCGACGCCGAGGGCGGCTGCATCCGCTCCCTCGAACACGCCTACTCCCAGGACGGCGGCCTCGCGGTCCTCAAGGGCAACCTCGCCGTCGACGGCTGCGTGGTGAAGACGGCCGGCGTGGACGAGTCGATCTGGACCTTCGAGGGCCCGGCCGTCGTCTGCGAGTCGCAGGAGGAGGCCGTCCAGAAGATCCTCACCCAGCAGATCAAGGAGGGCGACGTCGTCGTCATCCGCTACGAGGGCCCCAAGGGCGGCCCCGGCATGCAGGAGATGCTCTACCCGACCTCGTACCTGAAGGGCCGCGGCCTGGGCAAGAGCTGCGCGCTGATCACCGACGGCCGCTTCTCCGGCGGCACCTCGGGCCTGTCCATCGGCCACGCCTCCCCCGAGGCGGCCTCCGGCGGAACCATCGCGCTCGTCGAGGACGGCGACCGCATCCGCATCGACATCCCGGGCCGCTCCGTCGAACTCCTGGTGGACGACGCGGAGCTGGCCCGCCGCGAGCAGGCCCTGAACGGCGCGTACGCCCCGAAGAACCGCGACCGCAAGGTCACCGCCGCCCTGCGCGCCTACGCCGCGATGGCCACCAGCGCGGACAAGGGCGCGGTCCGCGACGTCTCCAAACTCGGCTGACCACCGCGCGACCCGTACACGACCCGTACGCAACACAGGGGCCGCTCCCACCCGGGAGCGGCCCCGCCGCGTCATCGGCCCGAGAGGCCCCGAGCGGCCGTGTCACCAGTCCGACGGCCGCTCACCGTCGACGGCGAACACGGTGCCGTCCGGGGCGCCGGCGTAGACCCGGCCGCCGGCGAGCACGGGCGCGGCCAGGGCGCCCGCCAGACCGCCCAGCCGGGGCGGAGTCTGTCCCAGGAGCCGGCCCGTCCGCGCGTCCACGGCGAGCAGCCGCCCGTCCGCGGCGGTGACATACACGCACCGGCCGTCCGAGACCGGCGCCGAACCGCGGCTCACGGCCGTCTCCAGCTGCCACAGCTCCCTGCCCGCGGCCACGTCGACGGCCTCCAGGGTGCCGCCGGACGCCAGCAGCTGGACGACGCCGTCCCGCACCCCGGCCTGCGGGTCCTGCCGCGGCACGGACAGCGCCACCCGGCGTACCGCCTTGCTCCCGGGGGTGTACCGGACGACCGCCCGCGCGTCCCCGTAGACCCGGTCGAGGCCGAGGAAGTACACCGAACCGCCCTCGGCGCCCACGGGCCGCAGCGTGCCCGCCAGCCGCGCCTCCCAGCGGACGGCCCCGGTGCCGGGCACCACCGCGGCGACCCGGGTCCACGCCCCGTCCCCGGAGGTGCTCGTCGCGTAGGCCAGCGCGTCCCCCGGGAACGAGACCAGCGACGGCGTGCCGTATCCGGGGACCGGCCCGCTCCACCGGGTGCGGCCCGAGGCGCTGTCCACGCCGGTGACCGTGCCGTCGGCGCCGGCGAGCAGCAGGGTGCCGCCCGCGAAGGTCCACCCGCCCTGTGCGGGCGCCTTCCGCACCGAGCGCGTCCGGCCCGTGGCGGGATCGAGCGCCGCCAGCTCCCGCCCGTCCGCCGTGGCCACGTGCACCAGACCGCCCGAGAGGACCGGCGCGGCCGTACCGGTCTGCGCCACGGACCGCCGCCAGCGCACGGCGCCGTCGGCCGGGGAGAGGGCGTAGACCGACCCCGACTGCGCGCAGAACAGCGTGCCCGCGCCGTACGCGCACTGCGGCGCCGCCGGCCGCCCGGCCACCGGCTTGACCGCCCACGCGTCGAACGCGGCGGCGGTGACGCGCGGCTGCGCGCTCGCGGTCGCCGGGCCGCCGTCCCCGGACCACTGGACCGCGGCGAACGCGCCGGCCACCAGCAGCCCCAGCGCCCCCGCCGCCGCGGCCGTCCGCCCGCGCGGCGACCCGGCGAAACCCCGCCGCTCCCGCCGCACGCCGACAGCGGCCCGACCAGTCTCCGGCCCCGGCCCCGGCCCCGGCCCCGGCCCCGGCTCCTGCCCTGTGGTGTCGTCCGCCGTCCGGTCCGGGACGAACGCCTGGGTGTCGTACGAGGCCGCCGTCGAGCGCAGCTCGCGCATCAGCTCGTCGGGCGTCGGCCGGTCCTCGGGGTCCTTGGCCAGGCAGCGCAGCACCAGCGGGGCGAGATCCTCCGGCACACCGGTCAGATCGGGCTCGTCGTGCACCACCTGGTAGGCGACGATGTACGGGCTGTCGGAATCGAACGGCCCGCGTCCCGTCGCCGCGTGCACCAGCACGGACCCCAGCGCGAAGACGTCCGCCGCCGGCCCGACCTCACGCGGCCGGCGGAACTGCTCGGGCGCCATGAACGGCGGCGTGCCGATCAACTTCCCCGTCTCGGTGCGCAGTTCGCTGTCCTTGGGCCGGGAGATACCGAAGTCGATCACCTTCGGCCCGTCCTCGGCGAGCAGCACGTTGCTCGGCTTGAGGTCCCGGTGGACCACGCCCACCCGGTGGATGTCGCGCAGCGCCTCGGCGAGCCCGGCCATCAGCCGGCGCACCTGCGCCGGAGCCATCGGGCCGTTCCGCTTCACCTGCTCGGCCAGCGTCGGACCGGGAATGAACAACGTCGCCATCCACGGCCGGCCGGCCTCCGGATCGGCGTCGACCACCGACGCCGTGAAGGCGCCGCTCACCGTGCGGGCGGCGGCCACCTCCTGCCGGAACCGCCCCCGGAACTCGGGATCCCTGGCGAACTCGGCGTGCACCACCTTGACCGCGAGCCGCAGCCCCGAGGTACTGCGGGCCAGATGCACCACGCCCATTCCGCCGGAGCCGAGACACGACTCGAGGCGGTAGTGACCGGCGTACTCCGGAACCTCCGCTTCCAGGCCCGTCCCGGTGCTGCGCTGTGGCGTCATGGCCCACCCCCGTGCTGTTCCGCCGCGCGCGCGACGCACGGAGCCTAGTCGATGGCTCGAACCGGACCGAGGCGGCTTGCTAGCGTTTCCGTACGAATCACGCACAGATGTTCCAGGGCGTGCTTCACAGCAGTCGAAACGGCCCCACGGCAGCAGGCCGGGGGGAGCAACGGGGGAGGAACAACATGTCCGTCGACCACGCCGAAAGAGCCGAAGGCGACGAGACGCGCGCCGCCACGGCCCAGGCCGCGGCAGCGACCGTCCGCTACTACGCGGTGGCGCCCGGCTTCCGCGTCAACGTCCGCAGCGGCCCCGGCACCGGGTACGGCGTCGTCCGCGTCCTGAACGAAGGCGCCCAGGTGCCGATCTACTGCCAGACCCCCGGCACCACGGTCACCGGCCCGTACGGCACCTCCAACATCTGGGACAACATCAGCAACGGCCAGTACGTCGCCGACGCCTACGTCCACACCGGCAGCGACGGCTACATCGCCCCCCGCTGCTCCTGAGCCCGCACCGGGCCCCGCGGCCGCCCCGCGCCATAATCGTCCCGTGAGCGACGACAACGGCACCCCGGAAGCGGCCGCGGGCACCCCGGCCCCCACCGGCGGCCCCCGGCCCGAACCCCTGCGTTTCTTCGGCACCACCTGGGTCGGCCACACCGGCGGCTACGCCCCGCGCCGCGCCGGCGTCGCCGCCGGCTCGCTGGTCGCCGCCGCTGCCGCCTGTTTCGTGCTCCGCTTCGCCTACCAGGGCCTCCAGATCGCCAACTCGGGCGCCTTCGTCACGCTCCTGGTCGTCGTGATGTTCGCCGTGTGCAGCGCGCTCGCCTTCCGCCACACCTGGGACGGCTTCACCAAGCGCCCCGACCCCGACCGCCAGGCGTCCCTGCGCGGCCTGCTCGCCATCGGCTTCGTCGGCTCCCTCCTCGCCTACTTCTTCCGCTCCCTCACCGAGGCCCCCGGCGAGAAGCTGCACCGCCGCGAGTACGAGGAGGCCCGCGAGCAGTACGCCCGCCGCACCACCCGCCGCACCGGCAACCCCGCCAAGAAGCGCCGCCGCTCCTGACCCCGCGGCGCTGCGCCCGCCCGGTGCAAGGCCGCCCCGCACGAAAAACACCCCCCATCCGGTCGCCCGCCGCCCGATCATGGCCGTATGACCGCGTCCCCCTCACCCGCCCCGGAGTCCGCCGCCGCGCACGCCGCCCGCGCCGCCTCCTTCAACGCGGCCGCCGCCGCGTACGCCGCCCACCGCCCCTCCTACCCGCCCGCCCTCTTCGACGCGGTCGAGGAACTCGCCGGCCGCCCCCTGACCGGCGCCCGCGTCGCCGACGTCGGAGCCGGTACCGGCATCTCCACCGCCCTGCTGCACGAGCGCGGCGCCCACGTGCTGGCCGTCGAACCCGGCGACGGCATGGCCGCCCAGTTCCGCAGCGGTCACCCCGCTCTCCCCCTCGTCCGCGGCAGCGGTGACGCCCTGCCCCTCGCCGACGACTCCCTCGACCTGCTCACCTACGCCCAGGCCTGGCACTGGACCGACCCCGCCCGCTCGGTCCCCGAAGCACTGCGCGTGCTGCGCCCGGGCGGCGCGCTCGCCCTGTGGTGGAACACCGACGCCGTCGACGTCGACTGGATCGCCGAGGCCGGCCGCCGCGTCGGCCGCGCCTTCGGCGTCGACACGCCCGCCGAGGCGCAGCGGGCCGCCCGCACCGACCGGGCCGACCCCTCCGGCCGGCTCGACTTCGCCCGCCGCCAGGTCCGCTGGAGCCGCCGCGTCCCCCTCGACACCCACCTCGCCAACATCGCCAGCCACTCGATCTTCCTGGTCTGCCCGCCGGACCGGCGGACCGCCTACCTGGCCGAGGAACGCGAGCACCTGCTGAAGGTCTTCCCCGACGGCATCGTGGAGGAGACCTACGACGTCCTCCTCCTCGTCGCCGTCACCCCCTGACCACCCGGCCCCGACCACCCGGCCCTGACCGCGCGGCCCTGACCGCGCGGCCCCGACCGCCCGGCCCCCGGCGTTCCGCCTGCCGGACAACGCGCCGCCCGCCGCACCGCCGGTGCGAGGATGAGCCCCATGAGCCAGAAAGTCGCAGTCCTCGGCACCGGCAAGATCGGCGAAGCCCTGCTCAGCGGAATGATCGGGGCCGGCTGGGCCGCCTCCGACCTCCTGGTCACCGCCCGCCGCCCCGAGCGGGCCGAGGAGCTCCGCGCCCGGCACGGCGTCACCCCGGTCACCAACCCGGAGGCGGCGAAGAACGCCGACACCCTGATCCTCACCGTCAAGCCGCAGGACATGGGCACCCTCCTCGACGAGCTCGCCCCGCACATCCCCGCCGACCGGCTGGTCATCAGCGGTGCGGCCGGCGTCCCGACCGCGTTCTTCGAGGAGCGCCTGGCCCCCGGCACCCCGGTCGTCCGCGTCATGACGAACACGCCCGCCCTCGTGGACGAGGCGATGTCCGTCATCTCGGCCGGCACCCACGCCACCCCCGCGCACCTCGCCCACACCGAGGAGATCTTCGGCGCGGTGGGCAAGACGCTGCGCGTCCCGGAGTCCCAGCAGGACGCCTGCACTGCCCTGTCCGGCTCGGGCCCGGCCTACTTCTTCTACCTGGTCGAGGCCATGACCGACGCCGGCATCCTGCTCGGCCTGCCCCGCGACAAGGCCCACGAACTGATCGTCCAGTCCGCCATCGGCGCGGCGGTGATGCTCCGCGACAGCGGCGAGCACCCGGTCAAGCTCCGCGAGAACGTCACCTCGCCGGCCGGCACGACCATCAGCGCCATCCGCGAGCTGGAGAACCACGGGGTGCGGGCCGCGCTCATCGCCGCGCTGGAGGCCGCCCGCGACCGCAGCCGCGAGCTGGCCTCCGGCAACAGCTGACCCACCGGCCCGCACCGGCGGGCGGCGGGACGAGGACGACCGCCCCCGCCCGCCACCCCCCCCTCGGGCGGGTCAGGCGGGCAGCAGTCCGATCGCCCGGTACGCCGCGTCGACCGTCGGCCGCGCCCTCTCCTGCGCCTTCTCCGCGCCCGCCCGCAGCACCCCCGCCACGAAGCCGGGGTCCGCGCACAGCTCCCGGTGTCGTTCTCGCACCGGTCTCAGCGCCTCGATCACCGCCTCCGCGGTGTCCTTCTTCAGCGCCCCGTACGAGGCGTAGCCCCCGGCCAGTTCCTCCGGGTCCCCGCCGGTGCAGGCGGCCAGGATCTCCAGCAGGTTGGCGATCCCCGGCCGCCCCTCCCGGTCGTGGACGACGTCCTGCCCGCTGTCGGTGACCGCGCGCATGATCTTCTTGCGCGTCACCTCCGGCTCGTCCAGCAGATAGACGATGCCCGGCCCGGAGTCGTCGGACTTCCCCATCTTGGAGGCGGGGTCCTGGAGGTTCATCACCCGGGCCGCCACCTTCGGCGAGGTCGCCTTCGGCACCACGAAGGTGTGCCCGTAGCGGTGGTTGAACCGCACGGCCAGGTCCCGCGCCAGCTCCACGTGCTGCGTCTGGTCGTCCCCGACCGGCACCTCGTCCGTTCCGTACGCCAGGATGTCCGCCGCCATCAGCACCGGATACGTCAGCAGCGACAGCCGTACGCTCCCGCCGCGCGCCTGTTCGCGTGCGGCCTTCTCCTTGTACTGGATCATCCGCCGCATCTCGCCGTCGGTGGCCACGCACTCCAGCAGGTAGGACAGCCGCGCGTGCTCGTCCACATGACTCTGCACGAACACCGTGCACCGCCGGGGATC